>NZ_BPRC01000120.1 GCF_022179725.1 Methylorubrum aminovorans | reverse complement strand
GTCGCCCTCACAGCCCTCATGCGACGCCTCATCGTCATCGCAAACGCGCGCCTGCGCGACGCCTTCGCCGAACATCGACAGGCAAGCGCGAACTGAGTTGATGACGGGCGTGATGCCTGCCTCCCGCAGATCGGTGCGCAGCCAGTCGGCGTCGTAGCCTTTGTCGGCGGCCAGACGGCGGATGCGGCCGGGCGCCTCGGCCAGTACGGC
>NZ_BPRC01000119.1 GCF_022179725.1 Methylorubrum aminovorans | reverse complement strand
GCGACGGCGCGCCCTCGTCCGTCGGCGACCACGCAAGCCTTGGTGCCATAGCCGCCACGTGAGCGGCCAAGTGCTTCACAAGCATCTCGCTCGGCCGCAGATCCCCCCTTTATGGATGGCCCGCCCCTCACCGGGCTGCCCTGCTAGGCTGGCAGGGTAGCGGAGATGAGGAACGGAGCGAGACGATGCCGATCACGGTGTTGGGGATCGACC
>NZ_BPRC01000118.1 GCF_022179725.1 Methylorubrum aminovorans | reverse complement strand
TCAACGGCTCCAACTCACCCCACTGTGCGTCTGACAGCATCACGTCTCCTCATTCGAAACCGAGAAAACGCCAAAATTCGCAATCCGTTCAGGCGACGACAGGCCCTAGCCTGCGATCAGGCTGGTATCGCGGTGACACTGCCCAAGCCGCTGACCTCGGGTGCCAAGGCGGAAGGGCGCTTCGGCAAACAGGACTTCGTCTACGAGGCGGAGGC
>NZ_BPRC01000117.1 GCF_022179725.1 Methylorubrum aminovorans | reverse complement strand
CAAAGAGTGGCGCGCCGTCGCCACCCGCTACGAGAAGACCGCCGTCAGCTTCACCGGTGTCCTCTGCCTCGCCGCAACACTCGACTGGCTCAGGTGACGACAGGCCCTAGGATCTCCTCGCCCGAGAAGTAGCCGCGGTCAGCCAGCACGCTGAGCGCTTCATGCCCGGTTGCGACCTGGCCCTGGCGGCTCATGTGCGCCAGCTGGGTGCGGTCGT
>NZ_BPRC01000116.1 GCF_022179725.1 Methylorubrum aminovorans | reverse complement strand
ACGACCGCACCCAGCTGGCGCACATGAGCCGCCAGGGCCAGGTCGCAACCGGGCATGAAGCGCTCAGCGTGCTGGCTGACCGCGGCTACTTCTCGGGCGAGGAGATCCTAGCCTGCGATCAGGCTGGTATCGCGGTGACACTGCCCAAGCCGCTGACCTCGGGTGCCAAGGCGGAAGGGCGCTTCGGCAAACAGGACTTCGTCTACGAGGCGGAGGC
>NZ_BPRC01000115.1 GCF_022179725.1 Methylorubrum aminovorans | reverse complement strand
AGCCCCATTCCGGGACGGTCGGCGCCCCGCGCCTGGTCCGGGTGGCCACCCGGACCAGGCACCCCGCGGCTGCGGGATGGCCTCTTCCTAACAGAGCGCCAACAGACAATCCCGGGCAAGCGCGGCCGAAAGCGGAAGATCCGCCACGACAAGCGCCGCTACCGCGAGCGCTGGCGCATCGAGGCGACCTTCAACCGCCTCAAGGACTTCCGCCGCATC
>NZ_BPRC01000114.1 GCF_022179725.1 Methylorubrum aminovorans | reverse complement strand
CGTGCCTCCCGCTGAGGCCGAAGCGCGCTACTTCACTCAGGCTGCGGGGCAAGCCTTGGCCACCGCCTGACACAAACCAAATGGCCTCCGGGAAACCCGGCGCGGTTCAGATCGCTTTCGCGTGAGGTGTTTGCCCGATGCCCAAGACCCGCCCCGCATACCCCGCCGAGTTCCGGCGGCAGATGGTCGATCTGGTCCGCGCCGGCCGCGACCCCACCG
>NZ_BPRC01000113.1 GCF_022179725.1 Methylorubrum aminovorans | reverse complement strand
GCAGCTTGGCGACCACGTCTTCCGGCTTATGCCGCTTCGTTCCCATCTGTCCGTCCTCATCTGGCTCAAAAGCCATACCTCAGGGCGGACCACTTCAGTGGGGGCGGATCAGTCGAGCGGGGTGGCAGATCCTTGGGGATCAGCCGCCACGCGATCCCGCCGCGCAGCACGTAGAAGATCGCGTGCAGGATCTCCCGCATCGTCCAGACCGGCGGACGCCCG
>NZ_BPRC01000112.1 GCF_022179725.1 Methylorubrum aminovorans | reverse complement strand
GTCCGGGACCGACGGCATCGACGGGTTCGAGATTGGCATCGCGCTGCCCTCGGGCCACCATGCGATTCAACGCCCAAACCACCGCTCAGCACCGAAAGTGCGGAAGAACCGGAAAAAGGACCCGGCTGAGGGGCTGATCGGCGTCCAATAGGGGTTCATCCGCACTTTCGATGCTTCGGGGTGTCTCGGGCGTTAATCCGCGTGGTGGCCCGAGGGCAGCGCGATGCCAATCTCGAACCCGTCGATG
>NZ_BPRC01000111.1 GCF_022179725.1 Methylorubrum aminovorans | reverse complement strand
TGACGTCCCCCCATCGCTTTGGTCCGGCGTGAGTGCGAGTTTTCCGGTTGTGTGAGCCCCTGAGGGGAGGAGCAGAGCCGTGAAGAAGAGCAGGTTCACCGAAGAGCAGATCGCCTTCGCGCTGAAGCAGGCCGAGACCGGGACACCGGTCGCGGAGGTGCTGCGCCGGATGGGCATCTCCGAACAGACGTTTTACCGCTGGAAGAAGCTCTACGGCGGCTTGGGCACAGGCGAGCTGCGGCGGCTGAAG
>NZ_BPRC01000110.1 GCF_022179725.1 Methylorubrum aminovorans | reverse complement strand
GCCGAGCCAAGTTCGATCTGCTGCGCCAGCGCGTCCTGCATGTCGCATGAACCGAGACCGGCAGAGCTTCGGCAAACGATAGCCCAAAAGCACCGAAAGTGCGGATGAACCAGAATTGGACGCCGATCCCCCGCCTCAAGGGGTCAAAGTTGCGGTTCTTCCGCACTTTCGGTGCTGAGCGGTGGTTTGGGCGTTGAATCGCATGGTGGCCCGAGGGCAGCGCGATGCCAATCTCGAACCCGTCGATGCCGTCGGTCCCGGAC
>NZ_BPRC01000109.1 GCF_022179725.1 Methylorubrum aminovorans | reverse complement strand
CGTGCCTCCCGCTGAGGCCGAAGCGCGCTACTTCACTCAGGCTGCGGGGCAAGCCTTGGCCACCGCCTGACACAAACCAAATGGCCTCCGGGAAACCCGGCGCGGTTCAGAAGGCCAGACCCACTTTGGTGCGCAGAGCAACACGGCTTTCGTTGAGCAGCTCTATGAGACGGCTCTAGGGTCAAAACCGCATCAAGGTGTTGCGTGGGCTGTAGTTTTATGATTCGAGGCTGCCGTTTGCAGCGCGGAGGCGGCGGTGGCGGATCTGTTCTGGCTCTCGGATGAG
>NZ_BPRC01000108.1 GCF_022179725.1 Methylorubrum aminovorans | reverse complement strand
AAAGCGCCGTCACCCAGGAGATCTCGTCCAGCATGCAGACGGCCGCCCAGGGTGTCAGCGAGATCAACACCAGCCTGCAGGCTCTCACGGGCTGAGGGAGTTTGAGACCAGAAACATGCTTACGGCGCCTTGTGGCCTCTGCCGCGCGCCGTTGAGAGTTCCATATCGGCTGCGAACGCTCAGAGTGCTGAGACGCTGGGGGGCTGTCGCCGGCCTATCGCTCAGCCGCGAGTTTAAACGTTTGGAAGCCACATTTCCGCAGGTAAGTCTGCTTACGAAGCAACAGCGGACCTGCCGCCGCACGAGGGCGAAGGTCTGCTCATGGCCGATTCTGTTGAAAAACTCGGGTGTTGCGACGGTAATCGTGAGGTGATTCACTCCTGTCGAGAGACGGAGATCGAAGCAGATGATGGGACCTCGGCAAGTCGAACAGGGTG
>NZ_BPRC01000107.1 GCF_022179725.1 Methylorubrum aminovorans | reverse complement strand
GACCGTCTCCATCAGCTTCAGCACGGCGTCGCGGCCGATCTTCGGCTCCTTGTCCTCAAGCGCCATCAGGGCCGAGCCCTTGGTGATCGGGATGTCGTCGCCGGGGAAGTCATACTTCGAGAGCAGCTCGCGCACCTCGAGCTCGACCAGCTCGAGGAGCTCCTCGTCATCGACCATGTCGACCTTGTTGAGGAACACGACGAGTGCCGGCACGCCGACCTGGCGGGCGAGCAGGATGTGCTCGCGGGTCTGCGGCATCGGGCCGTCGGCAGCGGACACGACCAGGATCGCGCCGTCCATCTGGGCGGCACCGGTGATCATGTTCTTCACGTAGTCGGCGTGGCCGGGGCAGTCGACGTGAGCGTAGTGGCGGTTGGTGGTCTCGTACTCGACGTGGGCGGTCGAGATCGTGATGCCGCGCGCCTTCTCCTCGGGGGCCTTGTCGATCTGGTCGTAGGCCGTGAAGGTCGCC
>NZ_BPRC01000106.1 GCF_022179725.1 Methylorubrum aminovorans | reverse complement strand
CTCAAAGAGTGGCGCGCCGTCGCCACCCGCTACGAGAAGACCGCCGTCAGCTTCACCGGTGTCCTCTGCCTCGCCGCAACACTCGACTGGCTCAGGTGACGACAGGCCCTAAACTATTGCCGGACTTGGTAGGCCTGGCCGGACTTGAACCGACAACCAGACCGTTATGAGCGCGCTGCTTCTATAGGAAAACGCAGGTTATTCAGTGGCTTCGGGCGCCATTTAAGGGCGTTTGTGAGCCCTTGGCGATGCGGTTTCATTGGCGAAACGTTGGTTGCACTCTCGCCGCGCCATCGCCGCTGAGATACACTTTGGCATGGCTGACCCGAACCCCACTGTCGACGAACTCTTCAAGGCCAAAGCCGTCACCAACGAGCAGGTGAGCACCCTGCTTGATGCGGTGCTAGAGCCGTGCCCTTTCAGGTTGGCTCATAGGCATCGTATCCAGCAGCGGTGATGTAGTTTCGGCACTCATCCGGTCGGACAGCGGCGAACGCGTCCTCGATGGCGGTG
>NZ_BPRC01000105.1 GCF_022179725.1 Methylorubrum aminovorans | reverse complement strand
GAAGCTGACGGCGGTCTTCTCGTAGCGGGTGGCGACGGCGCGCCACTCTTTGAGGCGCGCCCATAACCGCTCGACGATGTTGCGGTTGTTGTAAGCCCAGTCCGGGCAGGCGAGTTGCTCTTCGTTGCGTTTGGTCGGGATCGCGGGACGCGCACCGGTGGTCCAGATGTGCTCGCGGAAGCCGTGGCTGGAATAGCCTCGGTCGCCCACGACCCACTTGGGCACGCCGGGCAATTGGTCGAGGAGCGGAATGGCGTGAGGCAGTTCGTGGGCCTGCCCCGGAGCGATGCGGAAGGCGACGGCGCGCCCTCGTCCGTCGGCGACCACGCAAGCCTTGGTGCCATAGCCGCCACGTGAGCGGCCAAGTGCTTCACAAGCATCTCGCTCGGCCGCAGATCCCCCCTTTTTGCCGTGCCCGCCGCCTTCTGGTGAGCCCGAACGTTGCTGCCGTCGAGGAAGACCATGCCCAGCGCGACGCCGCGCTCCTGCACGCGATCGAGCAACCGCTCCCACACT
>NZ_BPRC01000104.1 GCF_022179725.1 Methylorubrum aminovorans | reverse complement strand
GCAGCGAGGTCTGGCTGCAAGTCAGCTACTGCCCCGTCCTCGACCGTGCCGGCCGGGCGACGAAGATCATCCAGCTCTCGCTGGATGTCACTGCGCAGCAGCAGCGCAGCGCCGATCAGGCAGCCGTCCTTCAGGCCATCAGCTGCTCGCGGGCCTCGATCGAGTTCGCTCTCGACGGCACCATCCTCACGGCCAACGCCAACTTCCTCAACACCGTGGGCTACAGCCTAGGGGAGGTCCAGGGCCGGCACCACAGCCTGTTTGTCGACCCGACTGAGTGTGGAAGCCAAGCCTACCGCGACTTCTGGGCAGCGCTGGCGCGCGGTGAGTTCCAGCGCGCCGAGTACAAGCGCTTCGGCAAGGGCGGACGGGAGATCTGGCTGCAGGCGATCTACAATCCAATCTGCGATATCCAGGGCAAGCCCTACAAGGTCGTGAAGTTCGCGACCGATGTCACGCAGGACCGTCTGCGCCGCGCAGACGTGGCAGGACAGATTGCGGCCATCAACCGGTCGCAGGGCGTCATCCACTTCGACATGGA
>NZ_BPRC01000103.1 GCF_022179725.1 Methylorubrum aminovorans | reverse complement strand
GAGACTGTGTGAGAACGCGTTTTGGTCGATCGGTGCGGGGCGGAGATGGTGCGCGAGGTGCGGCGTGCTCTCACGCCCGGAGGGTCGTGAGGAGCGGTTCAACTCCGAGGATCGCCAGCACCCTCTTCAAATTATAGGCCAGGACTTGCAGGCTCATCTCGGTCGCCACGTTTTTCAACCGTCGCGTCCGGAAGTGGGTCGCCCCCATCCAGCCCTTGAGCGTCCCGAACACGTGTTCGACCGTCTGCCGCCGCGTGCGCATCGCGTGAGGATCCGCGTCGAGCCGGCGCTGCACGGCTTCCAAGACCGCCTCGTGCTCCCAGCGCGTCACCCGCCGCTCCTTGGCTGGCGTGCAGCGCGCCTTGAGCGCGCAGCCGTGGCAGGCTGCCGTCCAGTAGCGCCGTAGCGTCAGCCCACCCTCGACATTCGTGTAGCGGTAGGGGAGCTGCTCACCGGCCGGACAGCGGTAGGTATCCGCCTCCGCCTCGTAGACGAAGTCCTGTTTGCCGAAGCGCCCTTCCGCCTTGGCACCCGAGGTCAGCGGCTTGGGCAGTGTCACCGCGATACCAGCCTGATCGCAGGCTAGG
>NZ_BPRC01000102.1 GCF_022179725.1 Methylorubrum aminovorans | reverse complement strand
CGGTTTCACCAAGCGCTCCGAGAGCGAGTACGACCCCTTCGGCGCGGCGCATTCCTCCACCTCGATCTCCGCCGCGCTCGGCATGGCGGTCGCCCGCGACCTCGACGAGGCCGAGGCCAAGGCCAAGGGCGGTCCGGCGCCCAAGCGCCGCAACATGATCGCGGTGATCGGCGACGGCTCGATGTCGGCGGGCATGGCGTATGAAGCCATGAACAATGCCGGCGCGCTGCACTCGCGCCTCATCGTCATCCTCAACGACAACGACATGTCGATCGCGCCGCCCGTCGGCGCGATGTCGGCCTATCTTGCGCGGCTCGCCTCCGGCGGCACCTACCGTTCGCTCCGTGAGACCGCCAAGCAGCTCGGCAAGCTCCTGCCGAAGGCGCTCTACCAGCGTGCGGCGGCGGCCGAAGAGTATGCCCGCTCGCTGATCGTGGGCGGCGGCACGATGTTCGAGGAGATGGGCTTCCACTACGTGGGCCCCGTCGACGGGCACAACCTCGACCACCTGCTTCCCGTCCTGAAGAACGTGCGCGACTCGGATCAGGGCCCGATCCTGCTCCACGTGGTGACGCAGAAGGGCAAGGGCTACGCGCCGGCGGAAGCCAGCGCCGACCGCTACCACGGC
>NZ_BPRC01000101.1 GCF_022179725.1 Methylorubrum aminovorans | reverse complement strand
GTCCTGAAGAACGTGCGCGACTCGGATCAGGGCCCGATCCTGCTCCACGTGGTGACGCAGAAGGGCAAGGGCTACGCGCCGGCGGAAGCCAGCGCCGACCGCTACCACGGCGTGGTGAAGTTCGACGTGGTCTCAGGGGTCCAGGCCAAGGCCAAGGCGAACGCCCCGGCCTATACCCGCGTGTTCGGCGAGAGCCTGATCAAGGCGGCCGATGCCGACCCGAAGGTGGTGGCGATCACCGCGGCCATGCCCGGCGGCACCGGGATCGACCTGTTCGGCAAGGCGCATCCGGACAAGACCTTCGACGTCGGCATCGCCGAGCAGCACGCGGTGACCTTTGCCGGCGGCCTCGCCACCGAGGGCTACAAGCCGTTCGTGGCGATCTACTCGACCTTCCTGCAGCGGGCCTACGATCAGGTCGTGCACGACGTGGCCTTGCAGAACCTGCCCGTGCGGTTCTGCCTCGACCGGGCCGGCCTAGTGGGAGCGGATGGCGCCACGCATGCGGGCGCGTTCGATCTGGCCTATCTCTGCTGCTTGCCGAACATGACGGTGATGGCGGCCGCCGACGAGGCGGAGCTGGTGCACATGGTGGCGACCTGCCACGCGCACGATTCGGGCCCGATCGCCCTGCGCTACCCGCGCGGCGAGGG
>NZ_BPRC01000100.1 GCF_022179725.1 Methylorubrum aminovorans | reverse complement strand
GAGGTGCAGCTGCAGGTCGGCAACTTCGACCGCTACCAGGGCAATTTCGACATCGGTGGCCCGGTCGAAGGCACGGACGGAACGCTCGCCTACCGCATCACCGGCATCAAGCGGCAATCCGACACCTTTCTGCCGGGTGGTGCCGACGACCGCAGCTACATCGCGCCGGCCTTCACTTGGAAGCCGTCCGCCGACACGACCTTCACCTTCTTGAGCGAGTACCAGGAGAACAAGCTGCCGGGCAGCACGACGTTCTTCAACCAGAACTTCCGGCCGACCCGGCTCTATGCAAGCGATCCCGCCTTCAGCGACTTCAAGCAGCAGCAAGGCCGCGTCGGCTACGCCTTCGAACACCGCTTCGACGGGGATCTGTTCTTCCGCCAGAACTTCCGCTTCTACGATGTCTCTACCGACTACCGCTACACCTCGATCACCGGCCTCAATCCCGACGGCGTAACCGCGAGCCGCTCCACTGGCTTCTCCCGCCAGCATCTCAGTCAGTTCACCCTCGACAACCAGATCGAGGCGCAGCTCGCGACGGGGCCGGTTCAGCACACGCTGCTAGCCGGGCTCGACTACGCACATTACGACTTCAACTACCGCTTCGGCTTTGGCACGGCGCCCGATCTCAACCTCGTCACCCGCAATTACGGCCTT
>NZ_BPRC01000099.1 GCF_022179725.1 Methylorubrum aminovorans | reverse complement strand
GACTTCCCCGGCGACGACATCCCGATCACCAAGGGCTCGGCCCTGATGGCGCTTGAGGACAAGGAGCCGAAGATCGGCCGCGACGCCGTGCTGAAGCTGATGGAGACGGTCGACGCCTACATCCCGCAGCCGGAGCGTCCGATCGACATGCCGTTCCTGATGCCGATCGAGGACGTGTTCTCGATCTCGGGCCGCGGCACGGTGGTGACGGGTCGCGTCGAGCGCGGCATCGTCAAGGTCGGCGAGACGGTCGAGATCGTCGGCATCCGCCCGACCACGACGACGACGGTGACCGGCGTCGAGATGTTCCGCAAGCTGCTCGACCAGGGCCAGGCGGGCGACAACGTCGGCGTGCTGCTGCGCGGCACGAAGCGCGAGGACGTGGAGCGCGGCCAGGTCGTGTGCAAGCCGGGTTCGGTGAAGCCGCACCAGAAGTTCAAGGCCGAGGCCTACATCCTGACGAAGGAGGAGGGCGGCCGCCACACGCCGTTCTTCACCAACTACCGCCCGCAGTTCTACTTCCGCACCACGGACGTGACCGGCGTGTGCACGCTGCCCGAGGGCACCGAGATGGTGATGCCGGGCGACAACGTGACCATGGACGTCGAGCTGATCGTGCCGGTGGCCATGGAAGAGAAGCTGCGCTTCGCCATCCGCGAGGGCGGCCGTACCGTCGGTGCCGGCGTCGTCGCCGCCATCAACGACT
>NZ_BPRC01000098.1 GCF_022179725.1 Methylorubrum aminovorans | reverse complement strand
CTAGAGCCGTGCCCTAGCGGGTTGAATCACTTGGGGTAGGCGATCTGGCTGGCGTGTGATTCACTGGGTGGGCTTGTGATGGAGGATGCCATGCCTTCAGCCCTGTCGGTTGATCTGCGCGAGCGTGTAGTCGCCGCGATTGAAGCGGGTGCATCGCGGCGTCAGGCGGCCAAACGCTTCGGTGTCGGGGCGGCCAGCGCGGTCCGTTGGCATGAGCGCTTCCGACGGGACGGGCAGATCGCGCCCAAGCTCATGGGCGGCGACCGCAACTCGCAGCGTCTGGAAGTGCAGGCCGCCCTGATCCGTCGGCTCAACGAAGAACACCCGCTCTTCTTCCTGCGGGAACTGCGCGACAGGCTCTTGGAACGCGGCGTGCGGGCAAGCACGAGCAGCCTGTCACGCTTCTTCGCCCGGCATGGGATCACCCGTAAAAAGGGGCTGTCCACGCGGCCGAGCAGGAGCGGTCGGATGTGAGGGCCGCGCGCGAGGACTGGTTCTATCGCCAACCCGACCTTGATCCGGATCGCCTGGTTTTTCTCGACGAGACGGCTGCCACTACGAAGATGGTCCGCCGCTATGGTCGTGCTCCGTGCGGTCAGCGCTGCCGGATCGCCGTGCCCCACGGGCACTACAAGACCACCACCATCACCGCCGCCCTGCGCGCCACGGGACTGATTGCCAGGAGCGTCTTCGATGGAGCCACGAATGGTATGCGCTTCCGCGCCTACGTCACCGCCACCCTGGCTCCGCTGCTGAGGCCCGGTGACACCGTCATCCTCGACAATCTGAATGCCCACAAGGTCGCCGGGGTGCGCGAGGCCATCGAGGCGGTCGGCGCACGGGTTCTCTACCTCCCGCC
>NZ_BPRC01000097.1 GCF_022179725.1 Methylorubrum aminovorans | reverse complement strand
ACTCTTGGGGTTCACGGACGGGGTAAGCGGTGCTTCAAGGCTGTCTTTTGGAGGACAGCCTTGAGCGTTCAGGATCGCTTGGTTCTCAGCGACGCGCAGTGGGAGCGGATGGCGCCGCTCATCATCGGCCGGCCCGATCAGCGCGGCTCGACGGGACGCGACAACCGCCTGTTCGTCGAAGGCGTTTTGTGGATCGTGCGCACCGGCTCGCCCTGGCGCGATCTGCCTGACACGTTCGGCGAGTGGAACAGCGTGTTCCGCCGCTTCAGTCGCTGGAGCCAGAAGGGCGTGTGGTGGCGCATCTTCGAGGCGATGTCGGCCGATCCCGACTTCGAGTACCTGATTGTGGATTCCACCATCGTACGCGCCCACCAACATGCGGCAGGCGCAAAAAAAGGGGGTCTGGAGATCAGGCCTCGTCCGAGCCAGCACCGGATCAGGCGCTCGGCCGCTCGCGTGGCGGCCTGAGCACCAAGATCCATCTGGCGGTGCGCGGGCTCGGCTGCTCGGTGCGCTTTGCCCTCACCGCCGGCCAGAAGGGCGACGCGCCGCAGGCCGAGGCGCTGCTGAAGGACCTCCCGGCCGACGTGATCCTGGCCGATGCCGCCTACGATAGCGATCGGCTACGTAAGCTCGTCGCCGACAAGGGCGCCAAGGCCGTGATCCCGAACAATCCCTCGCGCACCATGAAGTACGATCTCGACAAGGCGCTCTACAAAGAGCGCCATCTGGTCGAGTGCTGCTTTGCCAAGCTCAAGCAGTTCCGCCGCGTCGCCACTCGCTACGAGAAGACCGCCCGCAACTACGCCGCCGTCGTCACGCTCGCCGCCATCGTCCTATGGCTCCGGTAACTGTCCACGCGACCTAG
>NZ_BPRC01000096.1 GCF_022179725.1 Methylorubrum aminovorans | reverse complement strand
CGCCGACGCGCCTGCATCGCGCATGTCATGAACGTCCTAGACGTCTCCGAGCGCCGCGCCTGTCGGGCGCTCGGGCAGCATCGCTCGACGCAGCGCAAGGTGCCGCGGGGAAGAGAGGATGAGGCCGCGCTGACAGCCGACCTCGTGGAACTGGCTCGCCAGTACGGGCGCTACGGTTACCGGAAGATCGGTGCATTGCTGAAGGCGGCGGGCTGGTTCGTCAACGACAAGCGGGTCGAACGGATCTGGCGGCGCGAGGGGCTGAAGGTCCCGTCTCGGCAGCCCAAGCGCGGCCGCATCTGGGACGGGGATGGTTCCTGCCTGCGATTGCGGGCGGAGCGTCGCGATCACGTCTGGTCCTACGACTTTGTCGAAGCCCGCCCGCACGAGGGCCGCAAGTTCCGGATGCTGAACGTGGTCGATGAGTTCACGCGGGAGTGCCTGGCGATCCGCGTCGCACGCAAGCTGAAGGCGGCGGACGTGATCGACGTGCTGTCCGACCTGTTCATCCTGCGCGGCGTGCCCGGCCATATCCGCTCGGACAACGGTCCGGAGTTCATCGCCAAGTCCGTGCAGGCCTGGATCACCGGTGTCGGCGCCAGGACAGCCTACATCGCACCCGGCTCGCCATAGGAGAACGGTTACGTCGAGAGCTTCAACGCACGACTACGGGACGAGCTTTTGAACGGTGAGATCTTCTACACGCTCAAGGAGGCGCAGATCGTGATCGAGAGTTGGCATCGACACGACAACGGCGTGCGTCCGCACGCCTCGCTCGGCTACCGACCACCGGCCCCGGAGGTGTTCGTGCCGGCCTTCACCGCTTGGCCGGCTGCGCTCACCCGGTCGGCTCCGCCGGCCAAGCGACCCGTG
>NZ_BPRC01000095.1 GCF_022179725.1 Methylorubrum aminovorans | reverse complement strand
GGACTTCCGCCGCATCGCAACCCGTTACGACAAGCTCGCCCGCAACTACGCTTCCGCCCTCGCGCTCGCCGCCGTCATCGCCTTCTGGTGCTGATCGAGTCTCGACCCTAGGGCGCCATAGCGATGCGGCGGGGGCGCAGGGCTGGTTCGACGCACTTGAACACGGCACATCGCGTGCAGACGTGGCTATCAGCTTCGCCTTCTCGCCCGAGAACGTAGCTGGCCTGCAGCCCGCCCTCGACCGGGGCATCTTCACGGCCGACGCGCACGCGACCGACGCCGCTCGGTTCTACTACGGCATCCTCGATCGAGCCCCGGACGCAGCGGGTCTCACGTTCTTCGCACAGGTTGGAGCACAGGGTACGTCGCTGACGAGCTTGGCTCAGTCTTTCCTGGACTCGGCCGAGTACGCGAGCACGCATGCGAACCTCACGGACGCCGCGTTCGTGCAGGCGTTGTACGAGGGAGCCTTGGGACGCAGCGCGGATGCGGCCCGACTGCAGGGCTGGACGGACGCTCTCACGCACGGCGCGACGCGTGCAGACGTGGCCGTTGGGATCGCTGAGAGCCCGGAGGCTCACGTGCACCTTGCCAGCGTGATCGAGAACGGTTGGCACCTCATCTGAAGAGGGCAACCATCAAGAAAAGTGGAACCTCACGGAGACAGGGGCAGCTGTATGGCTGCCCCTCTTTCTTTGAACCTGCCGATCTGAGACGCGCTTCGCGCCTCGGTCAGCGGGCGACCGCGGGAATATTGCGTGCCAACTCGCCCTGTCAACGGGCACCGAAGTCTCCGCAATTGTGGGCTTTCAAAATTCCCTGGCCGGCGGGTTCGGTGCGGATCGGTGATCAGCCGGCCGTGTGATCGGAGGCAGCCTTTCC
>NZ_BPRC01000094.1 GCF_022179725.1 Methylorubrum aminovorans | reverse complement strand
ACGTGCTCGCAAAAAAGCTCTGACGCCTGCTCGGCGACGCGAGCTCGTGCACCAGGTTCAGGAGGCGCACGGGGTGAGCGAGCGGCGCGGCTGCGCCGCGCTCGGCGTCGGTCGGTCGGGCGTCCGCTACCGCTCGACCAAGCCCGATCAGGCACCGCTGCGGATGCGCATCTGTGATCTGGCCAAGAGCCGGGTGCGCTACGGGTACTTCCGGATCTACATCCTGCTGCGCCGGGAAGGTTGGCGGGTGAATCACAAGAGGGTCCACCGCCTCTACAGGGATGAGGGCCTCAGCCTGCGGCTCAAGCGGCCGCGCCGGCACGTCAGCGCGGCACACCGTGAGCGTCAGCCTGCTGCGCTCCGGCCGAACGAACGCTGGTCGATGGACTTCGTCTCCGACGCGCTGTTCGACGGCCGCCGGCTGCGGGCCCTGACGGTCGTCGATGCATTCACGCGCGAGGCTCTGGCGATCGAGGTCGACCAGGGCATCAAAGGCGAACAGGTCGTGGCTGTCGTCGGCCGCTTGGCGCTGCTGCGCGGAGCACCATGCGCGATTCAGGTCGATAACGGGCCTGAGTTCGTCTCGAAAGCCCTCGACCGCTGGGCCTACGAGAACGGTGTCACGTTGGACTTCTCACGGCCCGGCAAGCCGACCGACAACGCGCTGGTCGAGTCGTTCAACGGCCGGCTGCGCGACGAGTGCCTGAACGCGAACTGGTTCTTGTCGTTGGCCGACGCGAGGAGCAAGATCGAGACGTGGCGGCGGCACTACAACGAGAGCCGTCCTCACACCGCCCTGGGGTGGCGAACACCCCAGGAATTCGCCCTAGCGGCGGCCCTGCAGGCCGCCGAATGAGATCCGGAAGCTCACCTTCCGGCCGGACCAAAATCCGGGGGACCCTCA
>NZ_BPRC01000093.1 GCF_022179725.1 Methylorubrum aminovorans | reverse complement strand
GCGGATCGCCACCAAGTGACGCTGTTGCCGAACCGGTTGGACGACTATGTGTCCGAAGACAATCCGGTGCGCGTCGTCGACCTGTTCGTAGACGAGCTTGATCTCACGGCCCTGGGCTTTGCGAGCATGATGCCGGCCGCGACCGGACGGCCCGGGTACCATCCCGCGACGCTGCTGAAGCTCTACCTCTACGGCTACGTCAACCAAGTTACATCCAGCCGCCGTCTGGAGCGTGAGGCCGGTCGCAACGTCGAGCTGATGTGGCTGACCGGCCGCCTCGCCCCCGACTTCAAGACCATCGCCGACTTCCGGCGCGATAATGGTCCTGCGATCCAGGCCGCTTCCCGCCAGTTCGTGGTGCTGTGCCGACAACTCGGCCTCCTGGCCGGTGGTGTCGTGGCTCTCGACGGCAGCCGCTTCAAAGCGGTGAACACGCGTGATCGCAATTTTACCCCGGCGGCGGTCCGGCGCCGCATCGAGCAGATCGAGGCCAGCATCGCGCGCTATCTCGCCGCCCTCGACACCGCCGATCGCCAGGAGGACGAGGTCGCCCACGTGCGCAAGGTGCGCATCGCGGAGCGTCTGGACGCCCTGCGGACGCGGATGCGCGAACTGCAGGCGATGGAGTCGCTCGTCGAAGCCGCCCCCGACCGGCAGATCTCGCTGACCGATCCGGACGCGCGGGCGATGGCCACGCGCGGCAAGGGGACGGGGATGGTCGGCTACAACGTGCAGGCGGTCGTTGACACCGAGCATCATCTGATCGTCGCCCACGAGGTCACCAACGTCGGGCACGACCGCACCCAGCTGGCGCACATGAGCCGCCAGGGCCAGGTCGCAACCGGGCATGAAGCGCTCAGCGTGCTGGCTGACCGCGGCTACTTCTCGGGCGAGGAGATCCTAG
>NZ_BPRC01000092.1 GCF_022179725.1 Methylorubrum aminovorans | reverse complement strand
GTCGAGCCGGATTCGATCTCCTGCGACAGCGCGTCCTGCATGCTGCATGAGCCGCAATCAGCAAGGCTTGATCGGACGCCAAGCCTTCAGCACCGAAAGTGCGGAAGAACCAAAGTTGCACGCCGAAACACATTCGGCTTCATAAACATGCTGATGGATATCTCCCGGAAGAACCAGCCGAACCGCGAATCATCCATCGGCAGAGTTCCGGATCGGCCTTTGGCTCATCCGAGCCGTTGGTCGAACTCGATGCGAGCGGGTGATGTCAGGGCCCGTTTTGCCCGTCGCAGTGGTGGCGACGGCGGATTGTTCGCCACGTCTCCGGAACCGCGGGCCGGCGGGACTTGAACGGGGGGCGCCGGTCCCCTGCCCTTTCCCATCGTGGGCAAGCCGGGCTCCGGCGCGGACCAACCGCTCGTCATCGGCGCACGACGCGAGGCTCGGTCTCGATCAGGCGTCCGGTTCGGGCAATTCATGCCCGAGAAGGCCGGCGGCGCGGCCACGCGCAAGCATGGCCTTGATCCGGTGCTCGCGAGCCACGCGCCTGAGATTGCGGGCGGAGCCCGGCTTGCCCTCCCCTGCGGTAGTCACGCCCGCTCGCGCGAAGGCGTCCGCGAACTCCTCCAAGGCTGCCGCTTCGGCTAGATGTTCAGTCCCTTTGTGTGGTGGTACACCTGCGACCGCATGGAGGGACGCGCTATGGGACAGGTTCTCCACGGCAGCGCCACGACGACTGAGCGGCTGTGTTGAAGGTCAAGCGGTGAGTGGCCGCCATGGCGTACGATCGCGGACGATGGCGTTGAGCGTCACCAGGAGCTTTCGCATCACCGCAACAAGGGCAACCTTCCTCGGTCGGCCACGCTGGGTGAGCCGCTCGTAGAAGGGCCGGAAGGGAGAGCCTCGCCGGATCGCGGTCAGCGCAGC
>NZ_BPRC01000091.1 GCF_022179725.1 Methylorubrum aminovorans | reverse complement strand
CCCTCACCGCCACAGTCCCGAACCCGGACAGCCGCTCGGGCCCGAGCCCGCATTTGCAAGGTAGGGTCATGGACGAACAACCCACCGTCTTCGTCGGCATCGACGTATCTAAGGACCGCCTCGACGTTCACCTCAGACCCTCGGACGAGGCGTTTCATGTCGCGCGGGACCAAAAGGGGCTGGAGACCCTCGCCCGGCGCCTCGACAGCCTGCCGGTTGCCCTGGTCGTGCTGGAAGCCACGGGAGGGTTCGAGGCAAGCGTGGCTGCCGCCCTGGCAGCCCTCGGCCTGCCGCTCTGCATCGTCAACCCACGCCAGATCCGCGACTTTGCCAGGGCGATGGGCCGTCTGGCCAAGACCGACACGCTCGACGCCGAGGTCATCGCCCTGTTTGCCGAGCGCATCAGACCTCCGGCCAGACCGCTGCCGGAGCCGGAGAGACGTCACTTCGCTGAGCTCGTGAGCCGGCGGCGACAGATCATCGGGATGACCAACATGGAGGCTAACCGCCGCGACCAAGCGGTGGACAAACAGCTGATACGAAGGCTCAACCGTCACATCTCCTTCTTGGAGCGGGAGCTCGCGGAGCTCGACAGCGAGATCGGCCAAGCTATCGAGGCCTCTCCGGTCTGGTGCGAAACCGAAGCCTTGCTCAAGTCCGTGCCCGGCATCGGCGATGTCACAGCACGAACGCTTCTGGCTCAGCTGCCCGAACTCGGCACCATCGGCCGCCACCAACTCGCGGCCCTCGTCGGTATCGCCCCGATCAACCGTGACTCAGGCCTGATGCGAGGCCGGCGATCCATTGCAGGCGGGCGAACATCTGTTCGGGGTGTGCTGTACATGGCTGCGCTGACCGCGATCCGGCGAGGCTCTCCCTTCCGGCCCTTCTACGAGCGGCTCACCCAGCGTGGCCGACCGAGGAAGGTTGCCCTTGTTGCGGTGATGCGAAAGCTC
>NZ_BPRC01000090.1 GCF_022179725.1 Methylorubrum aminovorans | reverse complement strand
GGTCGTGAAGTTCGCGACCGATGTCACGCAGGACCGTCTGCGCCGCGCAGACGTGGCAGGACAGATTGCGGCCATCAACCGGTCGCAGGGCGTCATCCACTTCGACATGGACGGCACGATCCTCGACGCCAATGAAAACTTCCTGGGCGTCGTCGGCTACCGCCTGGACGAGGTCCGTGGTCAGCACCATCGGACCTTCGTCGAGATGTCTCACGCCCAGTCAGCGGAGTACCTGCAGCTATGGGAGGCGCTCCGGCGCGGTGAGTACCAGGCCGGCGTGTTCAAGCGCCTCGGCAAGGGAGGACGAGCCGTCTGGATCCAGGCCAGCTACAACCCGATCTTCGATGCGGATGGTCAGCCGTTCAAGGTCGTGAAGTACGCGACTGACATCACCGCCAGGACGGCGGCTCAGCATGCGGCGACCGGTGCCTCAGGCCAGACGCTGATGAACGTGCAGACCGTCGCCTCGGCAGCGGAGGAACTGAGTGCTTCGATTGGTGAGATCGCTCAGAGCCTCGCCCGTTCGCGCTCTGAGGTGGACGCCATCCACGATCAGACCATCGTCGCGGACCGCTCCACAGCGAAGCTGAAGGACGCCGCCGCCTCGATGAACGGCGTCGTGCAACTCATCCAGGGTGTTGGGCAGCAGATTAATTTGCTGGCCCTCAATGCAACGATCGAGGCGGCGCGGGCTGGCGAAGCCGGGCGCGGCTTTGCCGTGGTTGCCGGCGAGGTGAAGAACCTGTCGAATCAGGTGACGCAGGCGACGAGTCGGATCGCCCAAGACATCCATGGGATGCAGGGGATCGCGGAAGAGGTAGTTGCTGCTCTGCTCTCGATTGTACAAGCGCTTGAATCGGTACGGGAGACGGTGACCGGTGTGGCCTCGGCGGTCGAGGAGCAAAGCGCCGTCACCCAGGAGATCTCGTCCAGCATGCAGACGGCCGCCCAGGGTGTCAGCGAGATCAACACCAGCCTGCAGGCTCTCACGGGCTGAGGGAGTTTG
>NZ_BPRC01000089.1 GCF_022179725.1 Methylorubrum aminovorans | reverse complement strand
TGGGATTGCCCCGTTTTTGTGGACGGTTCAGGGGGCTTGGCTGAGCAGGGTCTCGATCGGCAGTTCTGACGCAGTCTCCTGCTCGTAGACGACGGGCGAGCGGTAGCCGAGCGCCGAGTGGCGGCGCAGCGGATTGTAGAAGCCTTCGACGTAGCTGAAGACGGCCATGCGGGCCTCCGCCTGCGAGCGGAAGCGCCGGCGGGCGAGCAGCTCGCATTCGAGGGTCGAGAAGAAGCTCTCGGCCATGGCGTTGTCGTAGGCGTCGCCGACCGAGCCCATCGAGGGGCGCACGCCCGCCTCCTGGCACCGGTTGCCGAAGGCCAGCGACGTGTATTGCGAGCCCTGATCCGAATGATGGATCACGTCGCGCGGCCGGCGCTGCGTGACGGCCATCTCCAGGGCGTCGAGCACCAGCTCCGAGCGCAGGTGGTTGGTCATCGCCCAACCGACGATCCGCCGGCTGAAGGCGTCGAGCACCACAGCGAGGTAGAGGAAGCCGGCCGCCGTCGGCACGTAGGTGATGTCGGCGACCCACAGCCGGTTCGGTGCCTCGGCCACGAAGTTGCGGTCGACGAGGTCGGGGGCCGGCCGTGCCTCCTGATCGCGCCGTGTCGTCACGGGACCGCCGCGCCGATGGCTGGCTCCGACGAGACCAGCCTCCCGCATCAGCCGGGCGATGCGTTTTCGAGAATGGCGCTCGCCTTGCTCGCGCAGATCGGCGTGGACGCGCGGCGCGCCATAGGTCTGGCGCGAGCCGAGATGGACTGTACGGATGCGCTTCAGCAGTGCGGCGTCGGCAACCGCCCGCGCCGAGGGCTCTCGTCCCGCCCAAGCGTAGTAGCCGGCCTTCGACACGCCGAGCACACGGGCCATGGCGGTGACCGGGAAGTCGGCCTGGTTGGCGCTCATGAACCGGAAGACCCCGACGGCAGGACCCCGGTCTCCCGCGCGAACCAGGCCGTCGCGCGAGAGAGGATGTCACGCTCCAACCTCAACTGTCGGTTCTCGCGCCGCAGCCGGACGAGTTCG
>NZ_BPRC01000088.1 GCF_022179725.1 Methylorubrum aminovorans | reverse complement strand
GCTAGAGCTGTTGCCGATCAATCTGGATCGTATGCGTCGTAGCCGGCCGCTGCGAGGCAGTTGCGGCATTGCTTTGGGGAGAGGCTGTCGAAGGCTGATCGGATTGCCGCTCTCAGGTCTGGAACCGTGCGGGCTGCGGCTTTGCGTAGGTCGGCTTTGAGCTTGGCGAATATCTGCTCGATCGGGTTGAAGTCCGGGGAATAGGGCGGAAGGTACAGGAGCCGGGCGCCCGCAGCCTGGATCGCCTCTCGGACGCCGGCCACTTTGTGAGCCGCGAGGTTGTCGAGGATCACCGTGTCGCCCCGCTTCAGCACGGGGATCAAGGTGTCGGCGAGGTAGGCGCGGAAGCGCTCGCCGTTGGTGGCTCCGTCGAACAGGGCGGTGGCGACCACGCCGCTCGTGCGCAGAGCGGCTGTGACGGTGGTGGTCTTCCAGTGGCCGTGCGGAACGGCGACCCGGCAGCGCTCGCCGCGGGGCGCCCAGCCATGGCGGCGCATCATGGCGGTGGTGGTGGCCGTCTCATCAAGGAAGACGAGCTTGTCGGGATCGAGCTCGTCCTGGGCCTTGAACCAGTCCTCACGTTCGGCCCTCACGTCCGGCCGCTGCTGCTCGGCGGCGTGGATCGTGTTTTTTTGTGTGTGATGCGGTGGCGCTTGAAGAAGCGCGACAAGCCGCTTTGGCTGGTGGCGATGCCCCGTTCGGACAGCAGGGCGCGCAACTCCGACAGGATCAGCGTCGGTCGCTCTGCACGCAGGCTCAGGATCAGGTCGGCATGGGCTTCGATGTGCTGCGAACGCCGGTCGCCGCCACGCGGCTTGGCCGAGACTCGGCCCTCGCGCTCGAAGCTCTCCTGCCAGCGAATGGCGCTGGCGACACTAACCCCGAACCGCGCCGCCGCCTGACGGCGCGAGGCACCCTCCGCGACGGCCTTCACCACACGCTCGCGCAGATCCGACGATAACGACGATGCCATCAACCCTCCTGTCGATCACCGACAGAGAATCAGATCGCCCCACCTCAGAAAACCCCAGGCCGACTCGGCACGGTCGGCAACAGCTCTAAT
>NZ_BPRC01000087.1 GCF_022179725.1 Methylorubrum aminovorans | reverse complement strand
CCCGTGGCCTGCATCAGCAGGTTGCCGACCGGCACGAACAGAGCGGCAAAGCCCTTGGCGCAGTAGAGGACGCCGTAGATCTTGCCGATGTGCTTCGAGCCGAAGGTGTCGGCAGCCGTGGCGCTGAACAGCGAGTACACCTCGCCCCAGGCCAGGAACACGATGCCGGACAGGATCACGAACGCCCAGGGGTTCGAGCCGAAGTAGCCCAGCGCCACGATGCCGATGCCCTCCATCGAGAAGGCGATGAACATCGTCTTCTCACGGCCGATCCGGTCCGAGATCCAGCCGAAGAGCGGACGCGAGATGCCGTTCATGACGCGGTCGAGCATCAGGGCGAAGGGCAGCGCGGCCATGGCGAAGAAGTACAGGTTCACCTGGAAGTTCTTCACGCCGAGGTCGGTCGCGATGACGCCGAGCTGGGCCACCGCCATCAGGCCGCCGGTCACCGTGCAGGTGAACATCAGCAGCATGACGTAGAAGACCGGCGTGCGCAGGGCTTCGCCGAGGGTGTAGTCGCGGCGGGTCTGCAGAACCTTGGTCGAGAACTTGACCTCGTCCTTGGCCGGCGAGCGCATGAAGATGGAGGCCAGGATGATGACCGTGCCCTGGATCAGGCCGAAGACGAAGAAGGCCTGGGCGTAGCTGCCGGCGTCGATCATCTTGGCGATCGGCAGGATCGTCAGGGCCGAGCCCGCACCGTAGCCGCCCGCGGTGAGACCGACGGCGAGGCCGCGCTTGTCCGGGAACCACTTCAGGGCGTTGTTGATGCAGGTGGCGTAGACGCAGCCGACGCCGATGCCGCCGAGGACGGAGCCGAGATAGAACCCGCTCAGCGAGGTGGCGTAGGAGTTCATGACCCAGGCCGCGCCGGTCATCAGGCCGCCGAACATCACGACACGGCTCGGGCCGTACTTGTCGATGAAGTAGCCCTCGATCGGGGTGAGCCAGGTCTGGACGACGACGAAGATCGTGAAGGCGACCTGGATCGCGGCACGATCCCAGCCGAAGGTCTTCTGGATCTCAGGGACGAACAGGGTCCAGGCGTACTGAATGTTGGCCGCAGCCACCATGCAGATGACGCCGAA
>NZ_BPRC01000086.1 GCF_022179725.1 Methylorubrum aminovorans | reverse complement strand
ACGCCCGTCATCAACTCAGTTCGCGCTTGCCTGTCGATGTTCGGCGAAGGCGTCGCGCAGGCGCGCGTTTGCGATGACGATGAGGCGTCGCATGAGGGCTGTGAGGGCGACGATGGGTTTCTTCCCGGCCTTGCGGAGGCGCTGGTAGGCGTCCTTGAGGCCGGGATGGAAGCGGCTGGCGGCCATGGCGGCCAGGAACAGGGTGCGCTTGACCTCGGGGCGCCCGCCGCGGGTGCGGCGGTAGGCGTCGGCGGCGCCGCTCTGGTTGGGATGGGGGGCGACGCCGGCCAGGGCGGCGGCTTGGCGGCGGTCGATGTGGCCGAGTTCGGGCATGAGGGCGATCAGGGCGGCGGCGGTGGTGGCACCGATGCCGGGGATGGCCCGCAAGGTCTTCTCGGCCCGCACGAGGTCGTCGGCGCTGGCCATCAGCTCGGCGATGGCGGCCTCCAGCGCCTGGATCTGGCCCACGAGGCAGGCGCACAGGGCCTCCAGATAGGGGCGCACCGGCTCGGCGCCGGGGGCCTTGAGGCGGTTGGTGCAGGCGGTGCGCTGGGCGATGAGGTCGGCGCGGGTCAGCACCAGGGTCTGCAGGCGCTCGCGCTGCGGATCGGGCGCCTGCCAGCGGGGCAGACGGGCGTGGCGCTCCTCGGCGTAGCGGGCGAGCGCACGGGCATCGAGGGCATCGCTCTTGCCGAGCGTGCCGAACGAGCGGATGAACGCCTTGACCTTGCGCGCGTCGGCGCGGTGGGCGGGGATGCCGGCGACCAGCAGGGCGGCCAGCAGCGCGTCCTCGTAGCCGCCGGTGGCCTCGCAGACGACGAGGCCGGTGGCGTCGAGGCTGGCGGCGAAGGCGGCGAGCGCCTCGGGCGTGTTGGCGAGGCTGCGGGAGCTGCCATCGCGACTGTCGAAGACGACGATGGCGGCCTTGCCGACATCGCATCCGATGAAGCGGGTGAGAGGGGGCGGGGTGACGATCTCCGGCACGCTGGCTATCCTGATGCGGCTTGCGATTGTCTGCGGGCGTCGCGCCGTGAGGCGGAGGAGCCCAGGCAACTCATCAAGCGTGGCAAGGGAAGCGGAGCGCCGACCTGGATGACGACGGGCGTTGCAGCCCCATTCCGGGACGGTCGGCGCCCCGCGCCTGGTCCGGGTGGCCACCCGGACCAGGCACCCCGCGGCTGCGGGATGGCCTCTTCCTAACAGAGCGCCAACAGACAATC
>NZ_BPRC01000085.1 GCF_022179725.1 Methylorubrum aminovorans | reverse complement strand
GAGTTGAACCGCTCCTCACGACCCTCCGGGCGTGAGAGCACGCCGCACCTCGCGCACCATCTCCGCCCCGCACCGATCGACCAAAACGCGTTCTCACACAGTCTCGGTGGATTGCAGAAGTTCCATGGCAGCGGGACGAAGCCCGGTTCTGGCGCGCGGAATCGCTGACGCCCGTGCCCGCTTCACTCAGCACGCGCGCCCCCGGCCATCCTCCTCATCCCTCGTCACCAGCGATAGATCAGGCTGCCGATTACAGTCGCGGGGGCACCCCGGTAGCAGAAGCCCGCCTGACAGGTGAAGTAGTTGCGGTCGAAGATGTTGTTGGCGTTCACTTGGGCGCGAAAACCTTTGTACTTCGGATCGATCGCCGCGAAATCGTAGGCCACCAACGCATCGAACAGGGTCACGGTCGGGTTGCGGACCGTGTTCTCGTCGTTGGCGTAGCTGTTGGCGCTGAAGCGGACACCGCCGCCGAGCGTCAGGCCGCTCAAGGCCGAACTCGGCGGGAACAGGTAAGTCAGGAAGCCGGTGAAGGTGTCCCCCGGAATGCCGGAGAGATAATTGCCGTCCAACACCTGCCCCGCGAACGAGGTCTGGCGGAGGTAGAGCAGGTCGAGATGCGTGTAAGCCAGCGTGAGGTTGGTGCCGGGTGCGAAGTTGGCGATCGCCTCCATCTCGAAGCCGCGCGACTGGACGGAGCCGGTCGCGATTTGGAAGGCGATGTTGTTCGGGTCCGTGCGCAGAACGCTGCTCTGCACGATGTTAAAACCGGCAAACCCCGCCTGGATGTTGGTGCCCGGGATCAGGTACTTGACGCCCGCCTCGATCTGATCGCCCGTCGCCGGCCGGAAGGCACGGCCCGAGGCGTCGGTGCCCGGCTGCGGCGCGAAGGTGGTGGCGTAGCTGGCATAGGGGACTAGCCCCGGCGCCAGCAGGTAGTTGAGGCCGACGCGGCCGGTGAAGGCCTGGTCGTTCTGCTGCGTCGCGGCGCCCGTGGTGTCGACCGTGTTCTGGAACACCCAATCGTAGCGGCCGCTCAATGTCAGCACGAAGCGGTCGAACTTGGCCTGCTCCTGCAGGTAGAGCCCGACCTGATCCTGGCTCTGCGCGGTGCGCGGCCCGAGCGGCGCGGCGAAGATCGGCTGAAGGCCGTAATTGCGGGTGACGAGGTTGAGATCGGGCGCCGTGCCAAAGCCGAAGCGGTAGTTGAAGTCGTAATGTGCGTAGTCGAGCCCGGCTAGCAGCGTGTGCTGAAC
>NZ_BPRC01000084.1 GCF_022179725.1 Methylorubrum aminovorans | reverse complement strand
TGGCGCAGCAGCCCTCACCGGTGGGCGAGTTCAACGACCAGACCCAGCCGCGCACCGATCCCCGCATCGCCGAGAAGCCGGCCGATCCGGTGCGCGTCGGGCCGCTCGCCCCCTGGGCCACCCACATGGCCGAGCGCGGGCTCACCTTCGACGTCAACGTCTACAACTTCTACCAAGCCAACCCCTCGGCCGGCCTGCGCACCGGCGAGCAGTCCAACTCCACCTACTTCGTCCTCTCCATGACCGCCGACATGCAGCGGCTGGCCGGCATCGCCGGGGGCGCCATCAAGTTCACCCAGACCTTCTTCGGCAACGTCCGCAACCTCAACATGGCCGCCGATATCGGCGACACCACGCTCGGCTACCAGCCGCCCTTCAACCCCAACTCCAACCGCCTCTCGCTGCTCACCTATCAGCAGAAGCTCCTCGACGACCGCCTCGTCGTCGAGTTCGGCCGCACCCATCCCGACCGCTACTACGGCCTGCCGCCGTGCAACTCGATCAACTCCTGCTTCCAGGACCTGTTCTACATCAACGCCGGCTTCACCTCGCCGCTCTACGCCGTCTGGGGCGCCAACGCCGCCTACCAGCTCTCACCCTCGACCTACATCCAGGCCGGCGCCTTCTCGGTGAACCCCGGCACCAACGCTCTGTCGGGCTACGACTGGGGCTACGAGCGGCTCTCGGGCGCGCTCGTGATGACCGAGATCGGCTACAAGACCGACTACACCATGACCGCCTATCCGGGCCGCGCCTCGCTCACCGGCTTCGTCAACACGGCCGACCACGACGACAACTTCAAGACGGTGCTGGGCACCTCGCGCGGCCTCAACCCCGGCACCCCGGCGCTGCAGAAGACGGGCACGTCCGGCATCGTTCTGACCGGTACGCAGACGGTCTGGCGCGCCGATGGCGGCCTGGTCGCCAACCCGCACCCCACCGCGATCTCGCTCTACACCGGCACGGGCTACGCCTTCGATCCGACGGTGCCGATCCGCTTCAACTCGTTCGTCGGCGTTCTCTTGCAGGCGCCCGACCAGAGCCGGCCGAACGACACCTACGGCCTGAAGATGAACTGGCAGCGTCTGTCGGAGAACTACACGCAGTTCCTCGCGGATGCGAACTTCATCTCGGGCGGCTCGGGCGCACCGTATTCGCGCGACAAGTTCGTGTTCGAGGCCAACGCGCATCTCGATGTCGGCGCGGGCGTGATCCTCGAGCCGGTGGTGCAGTACGTGGTCAACCCGAACACGTTCTGGAACCCCTACACGCCGCGGCG
>NZ_BPRC01000083.1 GCF_022179725.1 Methylorubrum aminovorans | reverse complement strand
TGAACCGCGCCGGGTTTCCCGGAGGCTCCCACTCTTGAGAGGATGGAGCCATGACGAAGCGCAGCACACCCTTTTCGCCTGAAGTCCGCGAGCGCGCGGTCCGGATGGTGTTCGATCATCAGGGCGAGCACGGCTCGCAATATGCGGCGATCCGCTCGATCGCGTCCAAGATCGGCTGCTCGGGCGAGACGCTGCGCAACTGGGTGCGCCAAGCTGAGCGGGACCGAGGTCAGCGGGCCGGCCCGACAACGGACGAGCGCGAGCGGATCAAGGCGCTGGAGCGCGAGAACCGCGAACTGCGGCAGGCCAACGAGATCCTCAGGAAGGCCAGCGCGTATTTTGCCTTGGCGGAGCTCGACCGCCGGTCGCGGACATGATCGCCTTCATCGACGATCACCGCGCCGCCTACGGGGTCGAGCCGATCTGCAAGGTTCTGCCGATCGCCCCGTCGACGTACCACGCCCACGCCGCCCGGCGGGCCGATCCCGGCAGGCTGCCGGCTCGGGCTCGCTCGGACGCGGCGCTGATGGTCGAGATCCGACGCGTGTTCGAGGAGAACTTCCACGTCTATGGCGTGCGCAAGGTCTGGCGGCAGCTCGGCCGGGAAGGGGTCGTGGTGGCCCGCTGCACGGTCGCCCGACTGATGCGGGTCATGGGACTGCAAGGCATCGTGCGGGGCAGAAAGGTCCGCACCACCATCCCCGATCTGGCGGCCCCCTGTCCGCTCGACCGGGTGAACCGCCAGTTCAAGGCACCGCGGCCAAACACGTTATGGGTCAGCGACTTCACCTATGTCGCGACCTGGGTCGGCTTTGTCTACGTGGCCTTCGTGATTGACGCCTTCGCCCGGCGCATCGTCGGCTGGCGGGCGTCGCGGACCGCCCATGCCGGCTTCGTGCTCGATGCCTTGGAGCAGGCCCTGCACGAGCGCCGGCCCCTCCAGGGCGCTGGGCTCGTGCATCATAGCGACAGGGGTTCGCAGTACCTTGCCCTGCGCTACACGGAGCGATTGGCGGAGGCGGGCGTCGAGCCCTCGGTCGGCAGCGTCGGCGACTCTTACGACAACGCCCTGGCCGAGACGATCAACGGTCTGTTCAAGACCGAGGTGATCCATCGCCGTGGACCGTGGCGGTCCTTCGAGGCGGTCGAGTTCGCCACCCTCGAATGGGTCGATTGGTTCAACACTCGCCGGCTTCTCGAACCGATCGGCAACGTGCCTCCCGCTGAGGCCGAAGCGCGCTACTTCACTCAGGCTGCGGGGCAAGCCTTGGCCACCGCCTGACACAAACCAAATGGCCTCCGGGAAACCCGGCGCGGTTCAGA
>NZ_BPRC01000082.1 GCF_022179725.1 Methylorubrum aminovorans | reverse complement strand
AACGTATGGCCCGCCCCGTCCGCAAGTGGCTCTGGTTCCGCTGGTCTGGGCAGTCTGCACAAACGTATCCGGCCTTCCGGCGAGCCGTTGGCCAAGATGGAGATCCGCGCGTCCTGGGCCTCATAAAGGGGTCGGCGTCGAGCGCCATTTGCCAGCCAAAGGCTTCCAGAACACCGATCGACTGTCAGGCCATCTTCCTCGCACCACACGCAGACATCGGAAGGCCGGCGAAGGCTTCGCCGACCAAGCTTGGTTCAGGCGGCGATGACAGCCGCCTCGTAAACGCGCTCATGGCGCAGGAGCGCCCAGACAGTCCTGGCCATCTTGGCGGCCAGCGCGACCACGGCTGTGTTGGCGTGCGCCCGCGCCAGAAGCCCGCGCAGCCACTGCCCGAGGCGGGTCTCACTCTGCCGGAGCGTCGGCATCGCGGCCCGTGCACCCTGGATCAGCATCTTGCGCAGGTACTTGCTGCCGCGCTTGGTGATGCCGACGAGTTTAGGCCGTCCGCCGGTCGTGACCTGCCGCGGCACAAGGCCGAGCCAAGCTGCCAGATCACGTCCGCGCGCGAAGGTCGTCACGTCGCCGATGGCGGCCACCAGGGCGGTCGCGTTGAGCGCGCCGATACCGGGGATGGTTGTCAGCCGACGTGCACTCTCATCCGAGCGGGCCTGCTCGCTGAACTCGGCATCAAGGGCAGCGATGCGCTGATCGAGGAACTGCCAGCGCTCGCGCACGTCCGTCACGAGGGTCCGCATACGGGGTGTGAGATCCGTGGCTGCCTCGTCGTCGAGCAGGCTTGCGAGGCGGGCGGCCAATCTGGCACGACCCTGCGGCACGACATGGCCACGCTCCAGCAGGATGGCGCGGATCTGGTTCATCAGGGCTGTCCGCTCGCCGACGAGCTGATCGCGGACCCGGTGCAGGGTCTGCATGTCGAGTTGCGCTTCCGACTTGAGGGCCACGAAGCGCATGGTCGGACGCGTCGCCGCTTCGGCAATCGCCTCGGCATCACGGTCGTCGTTCTTCTGAGCCTTGACGTAGGGGCGCACGTACTCGGGCGACATCAGCCGAACGGTGTGCCCCTGGGCTGCCAGCGTTCGACCCATGTGATGGGCACCGCAACACGCCTCCATCGCCACAACGCAGGACGGCAACTGCGCACCGAAGGCAATCACGCTCTCACGCCGCATGCGCCGCCGCAGCACGACACGCCCGGTCGCGTCCAGCCCGACGAGGCTGCAGCTGTTCTTGCCCAGGTCGATCCCCAACACCGTGATCGGCATCGTCTCGCTCCGTTCCTCATCTCCGCTACCCTGCCAGCCTAGCAGGGCAGCCCGGTGAGGGGCGGGCCATCCATAAAGGGGG
>NZ_BPRC01000081.1 GCF_022179725.1 Methylorubrum aminovorans | reverse complement strand
GATTTTGTTGAAAAACTCGCGGTCGAGTTGGATCGGGTGCAGGTCGGACGAGGGCGGCGGCTGGATGAGAGGGTGGCCCCGGCCGATCAGGCCGGGCTCGGCTGCGGCACCGGGATCAGCTTGGCGAGCTTCCTGAGGTTCTGGGCTGCCGCGGCGAGGTGGAACTCGTCCCGAGCCCCGTTCGGCCCCCGTAGCCGGAGTCGATCCAGCTTCAGGATCCGCTTGAGGTGGGCAAACAGCATCTCGACCTTTTTGCGCTCCCGCCGTGAGGTGCGGCCCTCCTCCGAGGCGCAGATGTCGCGCGCCATCTGCCGAGCACCTTCATGGATCGAGCGGGGGATCTTGCGGGCGGGTGCGTTGGGACAGCACCGAGGCTTCAGAGCGCAGGCGTCGCAGTCACGCTTGCTGGCGTGGTAGCGCATCATCCCATCCGCATCGACCAGCGGGGGCGGCGTCCGGTAGACCTTTTGGCGTTGCCGCAGTGGCTTGCCGGCTGGGCAAGTGTAGACGTCGGCTTCAGGGTCGTACGTGAAGGCTGACCGGCTGAAGGTGCCGTCGCTGCGCTCGGACTTGTCGAAGACAGGGATGTGCGGCTCGATCCCGCGCTCGTGCACCAGCCAGGCGAGGTGTTCGGCCGAGCCGTAGGCGCTGTCAGCCGCAAGCCGCGCCGGCCATAGCCCAAAGCGCTCCTGCGTGCGCGCGACCATGGTACGGGCCGCCCCGACCTCCGCCTGCCGGATCGCACGGCTGGCCTCGACGTCGACGATCACGGCGTGGTCGAGGTCGATCAGGTAGTTGGTGGCGTACGCGAAGAAGGCATGGCCCTTCATCGCGCCCGTCCACTGCGCCGCCGGGTCGGAACGGGAGATAAACTTCGGCGTGCTCTCGCTCGCGGCTCCCCAGGCAGCCTCGTCGAGGGTGTCGAGGTACTCGCGCACCGACCGGCGAGTCCGGGCCAAGTCGTCCCAATCGACGGACTCAGAAGCGTCCGCAGAGCGCTGCTTGTTGGCGTCGGCCCGGATCAGGCTAGCGTCGACCGCGAAGCCCTCACCACCCACGAGCCCCGCGTCGATGCAGCGTTGCACGGTGATCTCGAACACCTCGCGCAGCAGGTCGCTGTCGCGGAAACGGCCGTGGCGGTTCTTCGAGAAGGTCGAGTGGTCGGGCACCGCGCCTTCCAACCCGAGCCGGCAGAACCAGCGGTAGGCGAGGTTGAGGTGCACCTCCTCGCACAAGCGGCGCTCAGAGCGGATGCCGAAGCAGTAGCCGACGAGCAGCATGCGGATCATCAGTTCGGGATCGACCGAAGGCCGGCCCGTCGTGCTGTAGAAGGGCCGCAGATGCGCGCGCAGGCCCGACAGGTCGACGAAGCGATCGATGGCGCGCAGCAGATGGTCGGCGGGAACGTGGGTATCGAGCGAGAACTCGTAGAACAAGGCACCCTGTTCGACTTGCCGAGGTCCCATCATCTGCTTCGATCTCCGTCTCTCGACAGGAGTGAATCACCTCACGATTACCGTCGCAACACCCGAGTTTTTCAACAGAATCG
>NZ_BPRC01000080.1 GCF_022179725.1 Methylorubrum aminovorans | reverse complement strand
CAAAGAGTGGCGCGCCGTCGCCACCCGCTACGAGAAGACCGCCGTCAGCTTCGCCGGTGTCCTCTGCCTCGCCGCAACACTCGACTGGCTCAGGTGACGACAGGCCCTAGCATTACAGTTGCATTCGCGCTTTGAGATGGAGCTGTCGAGCGATAGCTTGATGGGCGCGTCGCCAAGCTGACCATGCGAGCACGAAGGCGGGTTCAATGCGCCGTTGCGCCAGCCGCATCGCCACGCGCCGGATCTCCTGAATGGACCACGGCACCTGCGAGCTTGGCGATGAGCGTCGTTTTTGGGGGCAGCCCGTTGGCCAGCCGGCGCACCCGCGCCAGCATCGCGAAGGCCAGCATCACCAGGCTGACGTGCCGGTGCCAGCCGTGCCACGAACGGCTCTCATTGTGGGCCAGCCCGAGTTCCGTCTTGGCGGTCTCGAACGCGTCCTCGATCGCCCAGCGGCGGCCCTCTACCATCACCAGCTTCTCGACCGGGATACCGGCCGGGCACCAAGTCGTGAAGTACGCCAGCGCCCCATCCGACAGGCTGCGCCGCACCAGCAGGCCGCGCGTCCACAAGCTCTGATCGAGCGCGGCGTCGAGCGCGTCAGCCCGGAGTGTGGCCAGCGGTAGATAGGCCCAGTCGAACAGCCGCGCTCCCTTGGTGCCCGCTCCGGCCGAGAGGCGCAGCCAGTCTTGGTCGGAGATACCCTTGGCGATGTCCTCGGCGGTGCCCGCAAGGTCGAGATTTGCGTCCCAGGACCAGAACCGATGCTGACCGGTGACGCCGAGCACGTAGCCCTTGTAGGCCCGCCGCAGCGCCAGTTCGATCTCGCCCACGCCGTAGATGCTGTCGGCCGCTACCCACGCGAACGGCACCTCTGCCCGGACGGCCCGCTCGATCATGGCGAGCGCCAATCTCGGCTTGGTGGCGAACGCGACAGCCTCGGGCACATGCGCGGCTCGCAGCCGGGCTGGATCCTCAGTCCAAGCCTTGGGTAGGTACAGCCGGCGATCGATGAAGGCATGGCCCTGATCCGAGACGTAGGCGGCAAACACTCCGATCTGGCAGTTGGTGATCTTGCCGGCCGAGCCCGTGTACTGCCGGCCCACACCGCACGAGGCTTTGCCCTGTTTGAGAAAGCCAGTCTCGTCGATCACGAGAACCGCATCCGGTGAAGCGAGCGTCTCGACGACGACGTCGCGCACCACGTCGCGCAGCGCCTCTGCATCCCAGTGCGTGCGACCTAGGATTGCCTGCTGACGCCAGGGACCCGGGTCACCGGCAGCTTCGGCGCGCATCCAGCCGATCTTGCGCCGCTCACCGCCGAGCAGTCCGTCCAGGAAGGCGTTGGCCGAGGCGGCGACACTCGGGGCGGCAAACAGCGGGCGGATGCGCTGCTTGGTCTGCCGCAGCGTCGTCGACCAGAGTTCAAGCGTGGACTCGAGCGAGGCTGAGGGCATCGCACTCTCCCATCCGAAAACCCTCAAATAGGAGCCTTGATCCGCCCCCACTGAAGTGGTCCGTCCTGAGGTATGGCTTTTGAGCCAGATGAGGACGGACAGATGGGAACGAAGCGGCATAAGCCGGAAGACGTGGTCGCCAAGCTGCGGCAGGGGGATGTTCTGGTCTCGCAGG
>NZ_BPRC01000079.1 GCF_022179725.1 Methylorubrum aminovorans | reverse complement strand
CCGGCCGCCCGCGCCTGTCAGCTTCTCGGATCTAGCCTTCCGGCTACCCATGGCCACCACCATGCAGTAGCCTCGCAACTGGCCCGGTCCAAAATACCGGTCAGGTCAGACAATACCGGCTGGAATGCGCCAGTCGACAAACATCATACTCCCGAGCCGACAAACTCGCTGCTTCATCGAAAATATGAACAAACGAAATCAATGAGTTCGTCAGGATCTTGCCGACAAACTTCCCGCATGCGCACAATTGACGGAGAACGCCCTCGACCCGGATCGGGTCGAGGGCGCTCAGCGGGATGAGGTGACGCGTCGGTGCGCTGGGCTCAGCGCGGGTCGGGCGGGCCCTCGCCCTTGCCGACGAAGGGGATGCCCTCGATCGGACATTCCTCGGTGCCGACGCTGGAGCGGGTGATGGCGCGCACCGCGTCGCGGGTGCCGTCGGGGTCCTCGATCCAGCGGCGATAGAAGTCGTAGGGGCATTCCGACATCCCGTGCCGGTTCTCCTTCGAGTTGATCATGCCCGTGTAGCCGCGGTGCAGCAGCTTGAAGAGGTGGTTCTCCGACTGGCCGTGGGCACGGAAGTCGCGGATCAGGAACTTCGAGAGCGCCGCGTACTGGATGCCCATCTCCTCCTCGCCGCACTCGCCGAGCGTGCGCCCGTCGAAGCCGATGATCGCGGAGTGGCCGAAGTAGCTGTAGACGCCGTCGAAGCCGGCGGCGTTGGCCACTGCGACGTAGGTATTGTTGGCGAACGCCATCGCCTTCGAGATCAGCACCTGCTGTTCTTTCGCCGGATACATGTAGCCCTGGCAGCGGATGATCAGTTCGGCGCCGCGCATGGCGCAGTCGCGCCAGATCTCTGGGTAGTTGCCGTCGTCGCAGATGATCAGGCTGATCTTGAGGCCCTTGGGGCCGTCCGAGACATAGGTACGGTCGCCGGGATACCAGCCCTCGATCGGGGTCCAGGGCATGATCTTGCGGTACTTCTGCACGATCTCGCCCTGGTCGTTCATCAGGATGAGCGTGTTGTAGGGGGCCTTGCGCGGATGCTCCTCGTGGCGCTCGCCGGTGAGCGAGAACACGCCCCAGACCCCCGCCTTTCGGCAGGCCTCGGCGAAGATCTCCGTCTCGGCACCGGGGATCGAGGAGGCGGTCTCGTACATCTCGGCCGCGTCGTACATGATCCCGTGGGTCGAGTATTCGGGGAAGATCACGAGATCGAGGCCCGGCAGGCCGGCCTTCATCCCGAGGATCATGTCGCCGATCTTCTTGGCATTCTCGATGACCTCGCCCTTGGTGTGCAGGCGCGGCATCTTGTAGTTCACGACGGCGACGCCGACGCTGTCCTGGCTCGATGAGATATCGCCGTGCATCATGGCGGCATTTCCTCCGGTTTCGTGTGAGGAGGGGCCCGTTGCGCGAGCCCCCGGTTTCGTCTCGGAATGCGGATCAGCCCGGCGCGAGTCCGAGGAGGGTTCCGAGGGGGACGACGAGGGTGAAGCCGCCGTAGAAGCCGTCCTTGGCACGCCGCGGCGTGTAGGGGTTCCAGAACGTGTTCGGGTTGACCACGTACTGCACCACCGGCTCGAGGATCACGCCCGCGCCGACATCGAGATGCGCGTTGGCCTCGAACACG
>NZ_BPRC01000078.1 GCF_022179725.1 Methylorubrum aminovorans | reverse complement strand
CGGTTCTTCCGCACTTTCGGTGCTGAGCGGTGGTTTGGGCGTTGAATCGCATGGTGGCCCGAGGGCAGCGCGATGCCAATCTCGAACCCGTCGATGCCGTCGGTCCCGGACGGCCTACACGTCGATGACCTGACGCTGGATGAAACGGGGTTGCTGATCACCGCCCGGACCACAGCGGCCCAGGCGTCCTGTCGGGTCTGCGGGCGTGCTTCGGCGCGGGTGCACAGCCGGTATTGGCGGACGTTCAAGGACCTGCCCTGGCAGGACCGGTCGGTGACGTGGCGGGTGCAGGTCCGCCGCTTCCGCTGCGGCCATTGCCCGGGGCGGATCTTCGCCGAACGCGTGCCGGGGCTCGGCACGCGCAAGTCGCGCCGCAGCGACCGGTTGGCTGAGGCGCAGACCGACATCGGCATGGTGCTGGGTGGTGAGGCCGGCGCAAGGTTGTCGCGGCGGCTGGCCATGCCTGTCAGTGGCGACACCGTCCTGCGCTTGATCCGTCGTCGCGGGACCGTACCGTCTCCGCCGCCGCGGGTGGTCGGCATCGACGATTGGGCATGGCGGCGCGGCCGGTCCTACGGCACCATCGTGTGCGACCTGGAGCGGCGGCGCGTCATCGACCTGTTGCCCGGCCGCTCGTCGGCACCGGTGCGGGATTGGCTCGCTGCCCATCCGAGCGTGACCGTGGTCAGCCGCGACCGCTCGGGGCCCTATGCCGAGGCTGCGCGTACGGGAGCGCCGACGGCGACGCAGGTCGCGGATCGCTGGCACCTGCTCGTCAACGCATCCGAGGCGCTGCGCGGCGCGGTCGAGCGACACCAGCTGGAGATCCGGAGCGTGGCCCACCGCGCCGTGAAGGATCCCCCTGCCTCCCTGGGCCTGAGGGAGACCGCAGCCAAGCCGGAGGTGACAAGCCGACGACGTGATCGCTGTGAGGCGGCCCTGTGCCTCCACGGCGAAGGTCTGCCGACCAAGGAGATTGCTCGCCGTCTCGGCGCGTCCCGCAACGCCGTGCGCCGCTGGGTGCGGGCAGGCCGGTTCGTGCCCTACCGCCGCGCACCGGGTTCAAGCCGGCTCGACCGCTATCTCCCCTTCGTCGAGGCCCGCTGGCAGGAAGGCCAGCACAGCGCCACCGCGCTTTGCCAGGAGTTGCACGCACAAGGCTTCACGGGTGGCTACGACATCGTCCGGCGCTGGGCTGCGCGTCGGAAGCGAGGGGCACCGGCTCGACCACCGTCCACTCGGATCCCCTCGACGCGCCGCATCACCCGGTGGCTCACGGGCGACCCAGCTGCACTGTCGCCAGAGGATCGCGCCTTCACCGAAGCGCTCTGCAGCGCCGCGCCGAGGCTGAGCCAAGCAGCCGAGGTTATCCGCGCCTTCGCCGATCTTCTGCGCCAAAACGATCCCACCGGACTGAAGCCCTGGCTAGAAGCTGCAGCCGCGACCGATCTCGGCGGCTTCGTCACAGGGCTCCGGCAGGACGAGCCAGCCGTGCGCGCCGCCATCGTCGAGCCCTGGAGCAACGGCCCCGTCGAGGGGCAGGTCAACCGCCTCAAGCTGATCAAACGCAGCATGTATGGTCGAGCCGGATTCGATCTCCTGCGACAGCGCGTCCTGCATGCTGCATGAGCCGCAATCAGCAAGGCTTGATCGGACGCCAAGCCTTCAGCACCGAAAGTGCGGAAGAACC
>NZ_BPRC01000077.1 GCF_022179725.1 Methylorubrum aminovorans | reverse complement strand
GGTTCATCCGCACTTTCGGTGCTTTTGGGCTATCGTTTGCCGAAGCTCTGCCGGTCTCGGTTCATGCGACATGCAGGACGCGCTGGCGCAGCAGATCGAACTTGGCTCGGCCGTACATGCTACGCTTGATCAGCTTGAGGCGGTTGACCTGCCCCTCGACCGGGCCGTTGCTCCAGGGTTCGACGATGGCTGCGCGCACGGCTGCCTCGTCCTGCCGGAGCCCGGCGACGAAACCGCCGAGATCGGTTGCGGCTGCAGCCTCCAGCCATGGCGTCAGTCCGGTAGGATCGTTTTGGCGCAGGAGGTCGGCGAAGGCGCGTACATCCTCGGCGGCTTGCTTCAGCTTCGGCGCGGCGATGCAGAGCGCGTCGGCGAAGGCGCGATCCTCCCGTGACAGCGTGGTCGGGTCGCAGGTGAGCCAGTGGGTGATGCGGCGCGTCGAGGGGATCCGGGCGGCCGGCGGTCGGGCCGGCGCACCCTGCCTCCGTCGCGCAGCCCAGCGTCGGACGATGTCGTAGCTGCCGATGAAGCCCTGCGCGCGCAACTCGCGGTGAAGGACGGTGGCGCTGTGCTGGCCCTCCTGCCAGCGCGTCTCGACGAAGGGGAGATGGCGGTCGAGCCGGCTCGGACCTAAGGCTCGACGGTAGGGCATGAACCGGCCCGCCCGGAGCCAGCGGCGCACAGCGTTGCGGGACGCACCGATACGGCGAGCGATCTCCTTGGTCGACAGACCTTCGCCGTGGAGGCACAGGGCTGTCTCGCAGCGGTCGCGTCGCCGGCTGTTTACCTCTGGCGTGGGTGCGGTCTCCGTCAGGTCAGGGGAGGCAGAGCGATCGTGCATGCCGCGGTGGACCACGTCCCGGATCTGAGGCTGGTGCCGTTCGACGATACCGCGCAACGCCTCGGACGCGTTGACGAGCAGATGCCAGCGATCCGCGACCTGCGTCGCCGCCGGCGCTCCCGTGCGCGCGGCCTCGGCGTAGGGTCCCGAGCGGTCACGGCTGATGACGGTCACGCTCGGATGGGCGGCCAGCCAGTCCCGCACCGGCGCCGATGAGCGGCCGGGCAACAGGTCGATGACGCGCTGCCGTTCCAGGTCGCACACGATGGTGCCGTAAGACCGGCCGCGCCGCCAGGCCCAGTCGTCGATGCCGACTACGCGCGGCGGCGCGGACGGCACGGTCCCGCGGCGGCGGATCAGGCGCAGGACCGTGTCGCCGCTGACCGGCATGGCCAGCCGCCGCGACAACCGCGCGCCGGGCTCCCCGCCCAGCACCATGCCGATATCGGTTTGCGCCTCGGCCAATCGGTCGCTGCGGCGCGCCTTGCGCGCGCCCAGCCCCGGCACGCGTTCGGCGAAGATCCGACCCGGGCAATGGCTGCAGCGGAAGCGGCGCACCTGTACCCGCCACGTCACCGCCCGGTCCTGCCAGGGCAGGTCCACGAACGTCCGCCAATACGTGCTGTGCACCCGCGTCGAAGCACGCCCGCAAACCCGACAGGAGGCTTGGGCCGCCGTGGTCCGGGCGGTAATCAGCAGCGCCGTTCCATCCAGCGTCAGATCCTCGATGTGCAGGCCGTCCGGGACCGACGGCATCGACGGGTTCGAGATTGGCATCGCGCTGCCCTCGGGCCACCACGCGGATTAACGCCCGAGACACCCCGAAGCATCGAAAGTGCGGATGAACCCCT
>NZ_BPRC01000076.1 GCF_022179725.1 Methylorubrum aminovorans | reverse complement strand
TGTCAGCGGGCGTTGAATACTCCCTGATTGTGGGCATCGAAAATTCCCTGGTCGGTGCCCTGGCCCGTAGGGTCGCGACGCCCCGCGCCCTCTCGGGCTTTTCCATCCTCAGCCACCATGCCTGCCGATACCGATCGGCTGGGAGCGACGAGGATGGTTCTGCTGGGAGAACTCGTCATGATCTTGGACCTGCACCGACAGGGCCTGTCCGTCTCCGCCATCGCCCGCCGGACCGGCCGCGATCCGAAGACGATCCGCAAGTACATCGAGCGCGGCCTCGAGCCGCCGGCCTACGGCCCGCGTCAGCCCGGCCGCCCGAGCAAGCTCGCGCCCTATCTCGATTATCTGCGCGAGCGGATCACCGCCTTCCCCGACCTGAGTGCCGTGCGCCTGACCCGCGAGTTGCGCGAGCGCGGCTACACCGGTGCCTACACCGCGGTGAAGCGGTTCGCCGCCGCGATCCGGCCGCCCGAGGCCAAGCCCTACGAGGTCCGCTTCGAGACCCCGGCCGGCCAGCAGGCGCAGGTCGACTTCGCCCGCTTCCTCGTCACCTTCACGGATGCGCCGGACACGACCTGCATCGTCTGGCTGTTCTCGCTGGTGCTCGGCCATTCCCGGCACATCGAGGCGCGCTTCGTCCTGCATCAGGACCTGCAAACGCTGCTGCGCTGTCACATGCAGGCCTTCACCGCGATCGGCGGCGTGCCGATCGAGATCCTCTACGATCGCATGAAGACGGCGGTCACCGGCGAGGATGCGGACGGCCACATCGTCTACAACCGATCCCTGCTGGCACTCGCCCAGCACTACGGATTCCTGCCGCGCGCCTGCCGCCCGTACCGGGCCAAGACCAAGGGGAAGGTCGAGCGACCGTTCTCCTACATCCGCCAGGACTTCTTCCTCGCACGTTCCTTCCGCGACCTCGACGACCTCAACCGCCAGCTTCGGAGCTGGCTCGATACCGTCGCCAACGTCCACTTGCACGGCACCACGCAGCGGATCGTCTCGGAAGCCTTCGCCGCCGAGCGGCCCGAGTTGCAGCCCTTGCCGGCTCTGCCCTTCGACGCTCTGCTCACGCTGGAGCGGCGCGTCAGCCACGATGGCCTCGTCTCGATCGGTGGCAACTATTACAGCGTACCGGATCGGACCCGGCGCGTCGTCGAGGTGCATCAGTTGCCCGACACGATCCGCATCCTCGATGGTGGCCGGCTCGTCGCGAGCCATCCGATCCTGGAGGGACGACGGCAGTACCGCATCGACCCCGACCATCGGCAAGGCACGGCCGCTCGGGCCATGCGCCGCGGCCATCCCGACGGTCTGCCGATCGGCCGCCATGGCGATCACGTCGCCCGGCGCTCGCTGGCTGTCTACCAGGCAGTCGGCGAACGGCTCGCCGGCGGGATCGGAGGCCAGCGATGAGCCGCGCCGCCCCCTGTGTCGCCACGACCCTCGACAGCATCAAGCGCAGCTTGGTCGGCCTGCGCATGCCGCGCGCCCTGGAGGTGCTCGACGCGACGGTCCGGCGCATCGAGCAGGGCGAGATCGACGGTTTGGCCGCCCTCGACGTGATCCTGACCGAGGAACTGACGCTGCGCGAGAACCGCCGCGTGAAGACCGCCCTGCTGGTCGCGCGCCTGACCACGATCAAGACGCTGTCCGGGTTCGACTTTGCCTTCCAGCCCTCGCTCGACCGCGAGCGCGTCCTGGCGCTGGCGGAACTGACCTTCATCGACCGGGCCGAGGTCGTCCATCTGCTCGGACCACCCGGCACCGGCAAGAGCCATCTGGCGATCGCGCTCGCCGTCGAGGCGGTCAAGGCCGGGCGCAGCGTCGTGTTCTCGACGCTGGCCGACCTCGTGACCTCGCTGGCCAAGGCCGAGCGCGACGGCTCCCTGCGCGAGCGCATCCGCTATCTCTGCCGGGCCTCGCTGCTGGTCGTGGACGAGATCGGCTACCTCCCCGTCGTCCCCGGTGGCGGCAACCTGTTCTTCCAACTCGTCAACGCGCGCTACGAGCGCGGGGCGATGATCCTGACTTCGAACCGCGGCTTCGCCGAGTGGGGCGAAGTGTTCGGTGATCCGGTCGTGGCGACAGCCCTGCTCGACCGACTCCTCCACCATGCCGTGGTGATCCAGATCGAGGGGGCGAGCTACCGCCTGCGCCAGCACGCCGACCTCGTCCCCGAGCACGTCCGCTCCAAGGCCCTGATCGTTCCGCCGCCCGCACCCAGGCGTCGCGGTCGTCCACCCGGAAAGGCTGCCTCC
>NZ_BPRC01000075.1 GCF_022179725.1 Methylorubrum aminovorans | reverse complement strand
CCCTGGGGTGGCGAACACCCCAGGAATTCGCCCTAGCGGCGGCCCTGCAGGCCGCCGAATGAGATCCGGAAGCTCACCTTCCGGCCGGACCAAAATCCGGGGGACCCTCATCGCCTCGACCCGCCAGCGCTCGCGGTAACGTTTCTTGTCGAGCCTGATCTTACGCTTGCGTGAGTGCGTACCGGGGATGATCGGCGTGGTGTTGCGCTCGCGCAGGTTTTTTCGCAGCCAGTTGGCGTCGTAACCCTTGTCGGCGATCAGACGGCGGATGCGGCCGGGCGCCTCGGCCAGCACATCCGGGGCGGTCTTCACGTCGCTGGCATTGCCGGGTGTCAGCCGGAGGACCGCCGGACGGCCCACGATGTCGACGAGCGCGTGGATCTTGGTGGTCTGACCGCCGCGCGAGGGGCCGATCCCTTGCGCCTTGCCCCCCTTTTCCGCCCTGGGCGGATCGATGGGCCCTGACGTAGGTGGCGTCGATGGCGTTGGCCTCGCCGGTCCAGCCGGCCTTGGCCAGCGCCGCCAGCATCGCCTTCCAGAAGCCGCGCCGGGACCAGCGGTTGAAGCGGTTGTAGACCGTGGTAGACGGACCGTACTCGGCCGGGCAGTCACACCAGCGGCAGCCCGTCCTCACGACGTGAAGGATGCCCGAGATGACCTGCCGGTCGTCGTTGCGCTCCGGGCCGGGCTGGTTCTTCGGCATGAACGGCTCCATCACCGCCCACTGCTCGTTCGAGAGCCAGAACAGCTCCGCCATGACGCGCCTCCGTGCCTCAAGGCACGCCAGTCAACCGGCATTCCTCCGACAAGGCAATGCCTTGGATCGGTTTTGACCCTAGGGGTGCCCGGGCCGATCGATCGCCGAAGTCCTTTGCCTACATCCGTTCGGACCGGTGCATATCGAGAGTCACCGGCCCGGCAAGCGACGCCATCGATGATCCCAGAGCTCGGGCGGCTTCAGCGTCGGTTCCGGTGCAACGTCCTGAAGGACGCGCCGGTAGGGCCAACGAGGATGACAGATGCAGCATGACCAAGCTGAAGCCGCTCTACATGTACCGGTTGCGCATCTTAGGGGCCGAGCCGCGCTGCTATGCCCCGAGCGCAACGAACTCGTACCTGGAACGGCGCAACCTGATCCAGCAGACAGGACGCCGCCTGCCGTCCCATGGTTATCCTGAGTACGAAATTACCGACGCCGGCCGCAGAGCCCTGCGTGCGGCGAGCACGTCCCAGAAATGATCACGTTCGACTAAGGCGACGCAGCTCTGATCGAGGCTCGGAGCACCTGCTGCGGCGCGAAGAACGGCGAGCGGTCGAGACCGTCCAGATCGGTGGTGCGGCCGCCTTCAGCTCGGCTGCTTGGCGTTCGTAGCGTAGGCTGATGACGCGAGGGCAGTCGCTCGCAGTCGCGATGCGATCCCGTAGGCAGGAGACGTGCGAGCGATCGACTCGCGCAGCGATGCGTCGGGCATCGCGGCCTGGAAGCGGGCGGGTCGAAGGCGGTGCTTGGAGGAGCGGAGGGTCATGTTGCGAACCGTCAGGCGTTGTTCGCGAACTCGACGGCTGGGCGCATCTTCCGTCGCCCGGAGGCGGCGGTCCCCATCTGACCGTTCATGGGGCATCGGGCCACTCATCAGGAAATTCCCGGACGGAGGCCCCACCCTGAGCCATCCGGCGGCTGCCGAATCAACTGTGACCGGATTGTTTCGAGGATGGAAGAAGCGCCCAGAATGCAAAGAGCGGGTCGTCTCCAGCCCGCATCGCATGCTTGATGTTCGGCGAGTTGTAGAAGGAGCCGCCCGGGCCGGGCGAGAACCAATCGCTGTCGCCATGCTGGAACTCTCCGTCGCTCGCGACGAGATAGACCTCCTGCGGAGCATGTTTGTGATCGGGATAGCGAACGTGGGGCGCCAGCAGCGAGGCTCCGAGCCACACGTCGGACCTCGCTTCGTAGCCTCTCGGGCCGACGATCATCACGTCGGCATGCCCATCGCGGAAATCGGCGCTCCCGGTGCCGTTCGTATCGATCGCCCGCTGCCAGGCAAGACAGGGCTCAAGCTGTTCGAAGGACGCGATCAGGGGTGACAACGGATGCGTCGCATCCACCGAGGCGTAGATGCGAGGAAGCAGGCCGCAGACCGGTGGTCGGCCAACCGTTTCGCCGGACGGGTCCGCAACCGCGGTTTCGGTGTCGCGAGGTTCTTGACTCAACTGATCGAAGACGCCGCGGAGCACCGACCGCGCGTGGGCTGATGGCGCCGCGCGCTCGAAGGCTATTGATGCCGCTTCGATGAACGATTGGAGAGATGACGGTCGGGTCATTGGAAATCCTCGAAATCCCGGCTTCCGGGTCGCAAGACCGTGCGTTCGCATGCTGTGAGTGTCAATCGGCGTCCAAAAGGGGTTCATCCGCACTTTCGGTGCTTTTGGGCTATCGTTTGCCGAAGCTCTGCCGGTCTCGGTTCATGCGACATGCAGGACGCGCTGGCGCAGCAGATCGAACTTGGCTCG
>NZ_BPRC01000074.1 GCF_022179725.1 Methylorubrum aminovorans | reverse complement strand
GCCCTGGGGTGGCGAACACCCCAGGAATTCGCCCTAGCGGCGGCCCTGCAGGCCGCCGAATGAGATCCGGAAGCTCACCTTCCGGCCGGACCAAAATCCGGGGGACCCTCAGCGGTCCTCCAGCCAGACAGTGGCGCTGGATCGAGTATGGGCCTGTCGGCGCACGGTGGCTCGATGGGGCGGGATCTCGCCTCCTGCGCACCAAGCTGGCCGAGGCAGGCATGGTCAGCCAGGGCACCGGCGCTACGTGGGCGGCGCTGGCCGAGCGCGGTCTTCTGACCACCCGATACGAGCACACCGGCCTGATCGACACGCGCAGCCGCCGTCCGATCCGATCCCTCATGGTGCGTCTGATGACCGACGGCCGGAAGGTGGCCCGCCTCCTACAGGGAGAGCCACCGACGCGGCCGAGGAGCAAGGAGCACCAGCCGCTTTCCCTGTCGGCGCTACGCTTGGTGGCGTACGGCCAGCAGCATCCCGAGGAGGCGTTCGATTTCCATGCCCCCTGGGGCGTGTGCCCGCTCGACTACCTTGTGGTCCTGGGGATCTGCCGCGGCCTCGTGAAGCGCGGGCTGCTCGCCGGCGACCCGCCGACCCGGCTCAGGATCACTCCGGCCGGCTCGGTCCTCGACGTCACGCGGGAACCGAACTGGAAACCCCTCAGGCAGTCCCCTCGCCCTTTCCAAGAAGTCTGTTAGTCCGGATATGCCCCACTGGGTGAACCCGGCGGGGCATGGTGCGCGCGTCAGCGAGCGGTCCAGGCGGTGGCGCTGGCGGCGATCATCGCACAGGACAGCCACAGGAGTGGGATCCAGGGAGCGACGGGCCCGGCGGCGATGCCCGAGGGCAGGGTGAAGATCGCGGCGATGGTGCCGATGCCGACGGCCGGCAGCGTGACCCGAGCGGTGGTGGTGATAGCGGCCTGCATGTGGTGACAGCCTCCGAGGGAACCATTCCCTGCAACGAGGGTCGCGGCTATCGTCGAAAGTCACAACCGACGAGGCATGGGGGCCCACCATCCTCCCGTCAGTCCGCCTCCATAGGTCTTTGACCTATGTCGGTCGTTGACCTATATCCCGGGCATGACGGAGCCCCTTCACGACACCCACGAGACGGCGCCGTTCATGGCCCGCTGCACGCGGCTCGGCCTCACCGAGGCGGACCGCGACGACATGGTTCTGCAGGTTGCGCGTGATCCGAGCGCCGGGGCGCTCATCAAGGGCTCGGGTGGCCTGCGCAAGGTCCGTTGGGGCGGCTCGGGCGGGTATCGTATTCTGGTTGCGTATTTCGACAAGGACTCTCCCGCCGTCCTCATGTCGATCCTTGCGAAAAATCAACAAGCCAACTTCACAGCGGCGCAGATCAAGCTGCTGCACGCGCAAGTCAAGGCCATCAAGGATGCCCGTCGCCGGCGCAAGAATGAGTGAGATGAACTGAGCCCTGGAGCCGGTCGATACCGGCACTCTGTGGTTTTTGGTGATTGACGATGGTTGATGTTACTGAAGAAATCTTCGCCGATCTGATGGAAGGGTTCGAGCAGATCCGCAAGCACGATGCTGGCGATCCCGATCATGGTCTCCGCATCCACCTGCCGAAGACGGTCGACGTGGCGGCGATCCGAAAGCGCACCGGCAATTCCCAGCCTGTCTTCGCCGGGAGCATCGGCGTGCCCGTCGATACGGTTCGGCAGTGGGAGCAGGGTCGTCGTCAGCCGAAGGGCGCCGCTCTGGTCCTCTTGGCGATGCTGGAGAAGAACCCCCGCCTCGTCGAGGAAGTGCTCGGCTCAGGCGCGCTACCGAAGGCCGGCGATCGCACAGCGCCGGTCGGATAGCACAGGTGCATCTGGACGATGCCATCGGCGTTGGTGCGGCGAGGGCGAGCCTTCGCCAGCCTCAACTTTGGTGTCGGTGAGCCGAAGGGTGGGGGTGAGCCACGGCGTATCCACGCCCGACCGATCTGGCGCGGCCAATGTGCAGCAGGCGGATCCTCTCGGCCTCGCGGGCGGCCTCCTGCACCTCAAGGACGACCGTTTCCCTGGACATGGCGGCGCGGGTGTAGGCGTAGCAGCAGGGCTGCCCTTCCTGGCCGCGAAAGTGCGGCCCCCACACGCTCTCGGTGTTCGCATCGACGACAAACGAGCAGCCGTATCCCTCGATCACGCGAGCCTTGGCGTTCAGCCGCACGATCGCACCGACGGCCGGCCGGAGGGCGACCAGCATCAGGATTCGATTGGCCAAACGCATCTGCGAGGTCGCCTCGTGAGCACGCAGGTCGGTGAGCCAATCCGGCTCCTGGTCGCCCTGCCCCCTCGCTTCGTCGTAGGGAAAGCGGACCCTCACACTCTCCCCCCACACGCTCACGAGCACGTGCAGCGAGGAGAGCCGCTGGCCGTTGAGGGCGAGGGCGGCGAGGTACTGGTGGCCTTCGAGCCCGGGGGTGTCGAGGGCGACCGGCTGCCCGTCGAACTCGGCATCCCGGTCGACCGCAAGCCGGCCGGCACGTGCCACGATCTCGTCGCGACGGCGAAGCGCGCCCTCGGGAAGGCCTGCTTGAACCGAGGCAACATCGTGGGGTCGGCAATGGAAAACCGGACTGCTGCTCCGTCGGCGAGGGCCGTGATGGTGAAATCCCCGATCGTCGTTGTCATGGAGGCGATCCCCCGATCGGAGGCTTTCCGATCCCGTTTGCCGTGGCGGTGGCATGGCGAGCCGTGACTCTAGGTGTTTGATCCCGCGGTGTGGTGGTACGATTGACCATCATGCTGCGAGGGATGCGCTATGGGCCAAATTCTCCACGGCAGCGCCCGCACGACGGAGCGGCTGTGTTGAAGGTCAAGCGGTGAGTGGCCGCCATGGCGTACGATCGCGGACGATGGCGTTGAGCGTCACCAAGAGCTTTCGCATCACCGCAACAAGGGCAACCTTCCTCGGTCGGCCACGCTGGGTGAGCCGCTCGTAGAAGGGCCGGAAGGGAGAGCCTCGCCGGATCGCGGTCAGCGCAGC
>NZ_BPRC01000073.1 GCF_022179725.1 Methylorubrum aminovorans | reverse complement strand
AAAGAGTGGCGCGCCGTCGCCACCCGCTACGAGAAGACCGCCGTCAGCTTCGCCGGTGTCCTCTGCCTCGCCGCAACACTCGACTGGCTCAGGTGACGACAGGCCCTAGGAAAGCCGCGAGGCCGGAGAGAAGCACGATCTGGTCGATCCCGGTCTTCTCGCCGGAAGCGCCATCCTCGACAAGCGCTTCCGGCGCCTTGGCCGCAGGTAAAGACGCCGTCGGCTCGCCCTCCGCAGCTCTCACGGCTGACAGCGAGACACCGCCGGCAACAGGTGGCAGTTCCGGCGCGGCAGGCAGGGGCCGGTCCGCTCGCGGGCCAAGCACGTCCGGCTCGACGCTGACGCCCGCCGCCTCCAGTTCCAGCATCACCAGGACGAGAGCGTCGACATCCAGGCTGTCGACGGGTAAGGCCGCCTGGAACTCCTCAGCAGTCAGTTCCCCGCGCTCGCGACCGAGAGCGACCAGTCGGTCGAGTGTTCCGCGGTCGATCGTGTTCATCCCACCCCCTTGTCACGCTCGTGCTGACGGCGGCGCATGGGCTCAGATACGGCCTTGTGCCAACACAGCATGCCGACGCAGCATGCCAACACAGCATGCCGACGCAGCATTATGTCACCCCGTTGACCCCGTGCCTCAGGGAGCCAGCGACAGCCAACGAGGATTGCTGTCGGAGCGTTTCGGCAACTGAGAGGCATTGCGATGGACGGAGGCGGTAAGGCAGGTAGCGTCCTCGGGCATCCGCATGTCCGGATCGAGGGTCGCGCCAAGGTCACAGGCGCGGCAATCTACGCATCCGATCTGCGTGCCGGGGTTGTCGCTCATGCAGCGCTCGTCACCAGCACGATCGCATGCGGACGTATCACCGGCTTCGACCAGTCCACGGCGGACACCGTTCCAGATCTTCTCAGGATCTTCACGCATCGCGACTTCGCCGGCGCCATCGCGGCCGTGCCTCACTTGATGGCCGGCGGCTATGTCAACAGCGCGCACAGGCCACTCGCTTCGGATCGTGTTGCCTATGCCGGCCAGATCGTGGCGCTGGTCGTCGGCCGGACACCTGAAGCGGCGGCGCGCGCCGCAAGCCTGCTGCAGGTCCGCTACGAACCGGAACCGGCTGCCGGCACTTTTGACGAGCCGGGTGCCGAGACCGTGCGGCTGGCGGATCTGAAGCCGGGTCACGAAGATATCGCCAAGGGTGATCCCGGCCTTGCCTGGGCCACCAGCGCCGTGCTCGTCGACGCGCGCTACGAAACGCCCATCCAACACCACAATCCCATCGAGCTTTTCACCACGCGCTGCGCGTGGGAGGGCAATTGCCTGACCGTGCACGAGCCGACTCGCTATGTCGGCGCCGTGCAGCACGGTCTCGCCGCGCAGCTCGGAATGGATCCGGCTAAGATCCGGGTCGTCTCGGGTCTGCTTGGTGGGCATTTCGGCTCGAAATTTGCACTATCGCAGCACTCAGCCCTCGTGGCGCTCGCTGCCAAGAGGCTCGGCTGTCCGGTCTCGTTAGTGCCGACCCGACGGCAATGTTTCACCATTGCCAATTACCGCCCCGAGTCGCGCCATCACATCCGCCTCGCCGCCGACCGCAATGGCCACTTCACGGCACTGATGCACGAGGCGGAGGTGATCACCTCGCGGTTCGATCCATTCGCAATGGAAGGCGCAGAGGTGGCCGCGAGCCTCTACGCCTGTCCGGCGATCCGCACACAGGAGCGGGCGGTCCGGGTCGACCGCAATACGCCCGGCCCGATGCGAGCACCACCCGAGGTGCCCTACCTATTCGCGCTCGAGAGCGCCGTCGACGAGGCGGCGTGGCACCTCGGCTTAGACCCGATCGAACTGCGTCGCCGCAACGACACTGCGACCGACCCTGTCACGGGCAAGCCGTTCTCGACACGCCCGCTGATGGCCTGCTTCGATGAGGCTGCAGCGGCCTTCGGTTGGGAGCGTCGATTGCATGAGCCGGGCTCGCGGCGCGACGGATCCTGGCTGGTCGGGCTCGGCTGTGCCGCCTCCGTGCGGCCAGTCAAGATTGCCGCGGCGACGATGCGGATCCGCATCACCGCGGACGACACCGCGGAGGTGGCCACGACCCACCATGAAATCGGCAACGGCATCACCACGCTTCTCGCAATGGGAGTGGCCGACCAGCTGGGTGTCCCGGTCGAGCGGGTGTCGGTGCATCTCGGCGACACCGCACTGCCGCCGGCCGGCATCTCGGGCGGCTCAAGCACCACGACGAGCCTGATGAATGCGCTCGTCCTCGGCTGCGACCAGTTGCGTAGGCAGGTGTCGCACGCGCTGACCGAGCCAGGCCGCTCGTTCGAGGGGCACGATCCGACCAGCTTAGGCTTTGCTGAGGGTCGATTCATGGCGCCAGATGGCCGCCGATTGCGGCTCGCCGAGGCCGTTCGGCTCATCGACCCAACAGGCATCGAAACGCTCGCGGAGTTCGTGCCTGAAGGCTCTAAGCCGGACGCTCTGAGAACCCTGCGCAACGGTCACATCGGCCTGACAGTCGGCGGCGACACGCTCAAATGGGCATTCGGCGCACAGTTCGCGGAAGTCCGCATCCACGCTGAAACAGGAGAGATCCGTGTGCCGCGCTTGACGGGCGCTTTCGCGGCAGGGCGCATCCTCAACCCGCTCTCGGCCAGGAGTCAGCTTACCGGCGGAATGATCTGGGGGCTCGGCTCCGCGCTCCTTGAGGAAACGGTCCTTGACGGTGCGACCTACCGCAACCCTGACCTCGCGGAGTATCTCGTTCCGACCGCTGCCGATGTCGATGTGGTCGAGGCATTGCTGGTGCCGGACCCCGACGCAACCGTGAACCCATTGGCGGTAAAGGGTCTCGGCGAACTCGGGATCATCGGCGTCAACGCGGCGATTGCCAATGCCGTGCACCACGCCACCGGCCGCCGAATCCGAAGCCTGCCGATCCGCATTGAAGATATGGTGTAGCAAAGCCCGCTTGCGTGTCACGGGCCGCCGCAACGAACTGATGAGGCACGCTGCCTCAACCTCACTCGTGAAGAACACAGAGATTGCCGGCGCACGCGCGGCACATGCGCCTCAACCGCGCCGCGCGCCGTCCGCATCCGCGGACACTTTGCCGGTGCCCGGGCAGGCCCTCCGCCTTGTTTGCGCACCCGACACGATTCGAACGTGTGACCTTTGCCTGAGGAAGGCTACGCTACCATCCCTTTGAGCAATCAGGGCAATCAACCACCCCGCACAGCGCCGTTGCGCGGCGCCTTGAGTTGGGCTACTCACGAGCCACGGTCAGCACCCGTAGCTCAGCTGGATAGAGCGTTGCCCTCCGAAGGCAAAGGTCACACGTTCGAATCGTGTCGGGTGCGCCAATCATAAGCCATTGTTTTTGCTTATGGTTTTTTGACCCATCCGGAAGCTCCATCTAGCGTTCGTGAACAGCCTGTCACGCTTTGTCACAAGCGACGGGTCACGAATCATGGCAACTATCCGAAAGCGGGGACGTTCCTGGCAGGTTCAGGTGCGGCATGTCGGCTTTCCCACTCGCTCGAAATCGCTCTCTTCCAAGGCCGCTGTGATCGGCCCCCAGGCGGTGGTCCAAGTTCTAAGTTAGTGCAGGGTCGGCCTTTGCTCCACGGGTCGCTTGGCCGGCGGAGCCGACCGGGTGAGCGCAGCCGGCCAAGCG
>NZ_BPRC01000072.1 GCF_022179725.1 Methylorubrum aminovorans | reverse complement strand
CTGAAGGTCGCTGGTTCAAATCCAGCCCCCGCAACCAACACAACACACGACAACAGACACACAGCCCGCTGGCCAAAGCCACGCGGGCTGATTGCCGTTCAGAGCCCTCGCGCCACGGCGGCCGGACGCACCGACCCGCATCCCAGAGACCCGGAAAGGGGAGGGGGCTCATGACCTTGCGTTGAAGCGGGTCGGATCGAACCGCGCCGATCCTTCACCGGCCGCCGACGGAACGCCGGGTTCGGCGCTCGGCCTTGCGGGTCGCCGTCTGCCGCAAGTGATGCTCGATCGCGTCGTTGGCGCGTCCGCGCATGTGCCGGATGGCCTCGACATCGTCGAAGGTCTCTGGAAAGCGCCGCGACAGCCACAGATAGGCGCTGGCGAGCTTCACGGTCCGCTCCTGATAATCGAGTTCGCCTGCGAGGCTCGCTCTCAGGGCGGGCACCGTTGCACCCGCCGCCCGAACCAGACTCCACCGCTCCAGCATGCCCATGGCGATCTCGTCGCGCCGGTTGATCGGGCAGACCGAAAAGACGAACTTCTCCTCGATCGGGAGACGCGCGCGGTCGATGGTGCGCGCGATCTCCAGAACCTCCTCCAAGGCCGAGGGCTGGAACGGCGAGCCGGCATAGAAAGTGGCCCGCGCGAAATGCGTCATCACCTCGTAGAGGCTGGGCGTGCGCATCTCCTCCGCCACGGAACGGATCGCCGTCAGGTCCGGGCGCACGTAGAAGCGCGTATCGGAGGCCGGCGCCGTGGGCGCGCCGGCCAGGGCCGCCCGAACCGGCTCGATGCCCGTCGCCTCGGTTGCCGCGACGTAGCCGACCTCGTGATGGCCGTAGCGCCCGGCCCGGCCGGCAATCTGCCGGATCTCCGAATTGGTGAGCGCGCGATCCTCGACGCCGTCCCACTTGCGCACGGCCGAGAAAACGATCCGCCTCAGCGGACCCAGATTGAGGCCCATGCCGATGGCATCGGTCGTCACGAGGACGTTGGCTTCGCCCGAGCGGAAGCGCGCCGCCTCGGCACGGCGAACCTCCGGCGAGAGCGCGCCGTAGATCGTTGCCACCCGGTGCCCACGGGCGACCAGGATCTCTCGATTCTCATGCACCGCACGGCGGGAGAAGGCGACCACGGCATCCCCGGGCTCGACCTTCTCTAGGGGCACGGGCTCGTCCAGAAGCACGAGCGGCGACTTGCGCTCGAAGGCGATCACCTCCAGCGACTCGTTTGCCGCCTCGGCGGCGCGGCGGACATAGGACAAGGCATCATCCGATCCGCAGACGATGACGGTCTTGGCCGGAACACCGAACAGGGCGTTCGTCCAGGCCCAGCCCCGATCCGGGTCCATGAGCATCTGGATCTCGTCGATGACGGCGACGTCGATCGGGCGGGTGAGGTCGGCCGTCTCGATCGTGCGGGCCGTATGGGTCGCGCCGGCCTCTCCCAGAACCTCCTCACCCGTGACCATGCCGGCGCGCAAGCCGCGCTCGCGCAGACCCTCGTAGTTCTCCAGCGCCAGGAGCCGCAGCGGTGCGAGATAGGCCCCGGTGGGGGCGGCGGCCAGGACCTGCAGGGCCGCGTAGGTCTTGCCGGAATTGGTCGGCCCCATGTGGAAGACGATCCGGCGGTTCAGCCGACGCGCCGCGGTGAATTTTTCGATGTAGGCGCCGAAGCCGACCTGATCGCGCAGGCGCCGCAGCCGCGAGCCCTCGCGCGCAACGGCCTTGGCCCGCTGGCGAACCGGCGTCAGCGCATCCGTCAGGGCGCGGGCGAGCCTGGGACTGAAGTTGAAGGGCCGGGAGCGCAGCGAGCGGTCCATATGTTCGAGATAGGCGGCCGCGTCGGCGCCGACTTCGCGCAGATCGGAGAGGATCTGACCTCTGAGCCGATCGATCGGCTTGCGCAGATCACGTGTCGTGCGCGCCGTCATCTCCGCCACGGTGGCGCGCAGTTCCTCCAGGCGGCGCGCCGGATCGTTTCGGGCAGCCATGCCGTCGAGGATCTCGGTGACCAGCGGGTCCGGCGCAGCGTCGATGCGCAGGTCCATCCGCCCGGCATCGAGCAGCGGGATGCCGATCCGGACGCTCCAGCGGATGCTATGGTCCTTGGACAGCGCAGCCCTCAGGGCCGGGAGCGCCCGCTTGAGGGCCGGCACTCCGGTCTCGGCAAAGGCGCGGGCTCTCTGCATCTCCCGCAGCGCGTGGGCCACGCGCTCGTCCTCGACCGCCGCTCCGAGTTCCGGAAGTTCGAGATGGGCGCGCAGCGCCTCGAGATCGACGGTGTTCGGCGCAAGGCCGAGCCGGCCGACTGCCTCGATCAGGCTCTCGATGGTGGGGCGGAGACGCTTGCGGGCCATCGGCTCCCTTTCGACACAACGTCCGTCACAGAACCAATCTTGGCCCACGCCTAACGGGACGCGGCCACCGTGGCACGGCCTCGTGAGGCAGGCGAGGAGCGAGCCTCTCCGCCCAGGCAATCTCCACAGCGCGATGGAGCGTTCCGTCTCGAGTACTTTATACGCTTTGAGGAATGGGTTCTTCGCGGCCAGCGCAGAACGGGAAGTGACCGCCCGTCGTGGGCGGGTTCTGCCAACACACCGTCGTGACGGCACGCGGCGTCGCAACGCAGATCGTGGAGTGGTGGGCCGCATGAGGCGGGATCGGCTCCCCTCCATCGCTGAGCTGCAGCGGCCGGCGAGCGATTTCTGCGCCTTCGCGCCCTAGCGGCCCACTTCACTGCCCGCCTAGCTGTGTTAGAGGCCCGCGCCTCCTACAGCCAGCAGCAGAGCAACATCATCAGCCATCGGCGCACGCTCGATAGGATTGGGCGCCTTGCTGGCGCCACCAGCTAAGCGTTAAGCAGATACTCTGGATCACGGAGCTCTTCGTCAAGTACTTTCCGGGCCGCCTCGATGCTGCGTTGCAGCTTCGCGAAGCTCTCGGCAAGGTCCGCAGAATTCGAGCTAGAGCAGCATCCGATCGGGTTGGATCATATGCGTCGTAACCTGCGGCGGCGAGATAGCGTCGGCATTCGGCTGACGTGAAGCGTCTGAAGGCGCGTTGGATCGTGTTCCAGAGGTCGCTGATCGTGCGAGCGGCCTCGGCACGGAGAATGGCCTTGAGCTTGGCAAAGGCGAGTTCGATCGGGTTGAAGTCGGGGGAATAGGCCGGCAGGTAGAGCAGCCTCGCTCCCGCCGCCTCGATGCGCTCGCGGATACCGCTGACCTTGTGGGCGGGCAGATTGTCGAGCACGACGGTGTCGCCGGGCTGCAGGGCTGGGACGAGGGTTTCATCGACGTAATCGCGGAAGCGAGCGCCTGTCATCGGTCCATCGAGGAGGGCGGTGGCCATCAGACCGCTGGTGCGCAGGCCGGCGGTGACAGTGATGGTCTTCCAATGTCCGAACGGGACCGCACCCCGACAGCGTGCGCCACGCGGAGCCCGCCCATAACGGCGTGCCATCTTCGTATTGGTGGCGGTCTCGTCGAGGAACACGAGCCTGTCCGGGTCGAGATCGAGCTGGCGCTCGAACCAGGACAGGCGCGCGGCCTTCACGTCCTCCTGCTCCTGCTCGGCGGCGTGGCCGATGTTTTTTTGCGCGTGATGACCGTGGCGCTTGAAGAAGCGGGACAGGCTGCTGACCCCGACCCGCAGGCCTCGTTCGGCCAGACGGTCACGCAGCTCATGCAGGAAAAGCTCGGGCTGCGCTTCGGAGGTCTGCCGGATCAGGTCGGCCTGCGCCTCGATTGTATGCGAGCGTTGATCGCCGCCCATCGGCTTGGCCTGCGTCCGCCCCTCCTGAACGAAGGCTCCGTGCCAGCGCACGGCGCTGGCTGGGCTGACCTCGAAACGTCGTGCCGCTTCCCGGCGCGACGCGCCCGCCTCGATCGCAGCCACCACACGCTCGCGCAGATCTCCAGATAGGGCAGACGCCATCGGCTCTCCTCCTCGAAAAGCCGCGCATCGAATCACAACCCTGTCCCGGCCAAAACCCCAGACGATTCAAACCGGTCGGTGACCGCTCTAGGCCGCGTGGACTCTTGGGGTTCACGGACGGGGTAAGCGGTGCTTCAAGGCTGTCTTTTGGAGGACAGCCTTGAGCGTTCAGGATCGCTTGGTTCTCAGCGACGCG
>NZ_BPRC01000071.1 GCF_022179725.1 Methylorubrum aminovorans | reverse complement strand
GCGCGTCGCTGAGAACCAAGCGATCCTGAACGCTCAAGGCTGTCCTCCAAAAGACAGCCTTGAAGCACCGCTTACCCCGTCCGTGAACCCCAAGAGTCCACGCGGCCTAGTGGTTCATCATGGCCCGCGGCGTTTGGCTGGCTGTCGAATGCGCTTCGGCCTGACGGTTCGGCCGGCTCTTCTGCACACGGCCTACGTTCCTGCACAAAACGTTCTTTCTACAGAACGAGACTCAAAGGGATCTTCCTTCTCGCATATCCGCCAGCTAGGAGAATAAATGTGCTAACTTGTTTGCAAATAGCCGGCATAGGGGATCGAGATCGATGGATCGAGCGTAGCGCCGAGCTTGACATCGTTCTTTAAAACGAACACTTCCTCGTCATGAGCGGGTGAACACCCGCGATGTGGAGGCGAGACGACGTGTTCGACGGACATCCGATCAGGCTTGGCAAAAAGCCCCACCGGCGCGCAGCCCTTCTCGGCTTTGCCATGGCCGCCTGCCTCGTATCGGCCGGCAGCGCCCAGGCGCAGACCGAGATCCTCAACGTGTCCTACGACCCCACGCGCGAACTCTACCGTGAGATCAACGCGGCCTTCATCGAAGAGTGGAAGGCCAAGACCGGCGAGACGGTCACCGTGCGCGCCGCCCATGGCGGCTCCGGCGCGCAGGCCCGCACGGTCATCGACGGCATCCCCGCCGATGTCGTGACCCTCGGCATCCCCTCCGACATCGACGCCATCGCCAAGCTGTCGCAGAAGATCCCGGCGGATTGGCGCACAAAGCTCCCGAACGAGGGCCTGCCCTACACCTCGACCGTCGTGTTCCTCGTCCGGAAGGGCAATCCCAAAGCCGTGAAGGACTGGAACGATCTGGCCAAGCCTGACGTGAAGGTCATCACCCCGAACCCGAAGACCTCGGCCGGCGGGCGGTGGAACTTCCTCGCTGCCTGGGGCTACGCCTACGAGAAGGAAGGCAAGGACAAGGAAAAAGCCAACGCCTTCGTCGGCTCGCTCTACAAGAACGTCCCCGTGCTCGACACCGGCGCCCGCGGCTCGACCGTGACCTTCGCCCAGCGGGGTCTCGGCGACGTGCTGCCGACCTGGGAGAACGAGGCGTTCCTCGTGCTGGAGGAGTTCGGCAAGGACAAGTTCGACATCGTCGTGCCGCCGACTTCGATCTACGCCGAACCGCCCGTTGCGCTGGTCGATGCCAATGTCGACAAGCGTGGCACGCGCAAGCAGGCCGAGGCTTATCTTCAGTTCCTCTACGGCGACCGGGCGCAGGCGATCTTCGCCAAGCATCATTACCGACCGATCAAGCGCGAGGCGGCCAAGCCGGAGGATCTGGCACAGCTGCCCGAGATCAAGCTGTTCAAGATCGAGGATCTGCAGGGCTCCTGGGACAATATCCAGAAGGCCAATTTCGACAATGGCGGACTGTTCGATCAACTGAGCAAGGCCGGGCGCTGACCGCATGGTCGAACCTGTGAAACCAAGGCGGCGTTTTCGCCAGCGGAGCGTGATCCCGGGCTTCGGGATCACATTCGGCTACACGCTGACCTGCCTCGGCGTGATCGTGCTGCTGCCGCTCGCGGCCCTCGTGGTGAAGGCATCCGGCCTCGGCTTCTCGGGCATCTGGGAGGTCGCGACCGACCCGCGCGTGGCAAGCGCCCTGCGCGTGAGCTTCGGCGTGTCGCTCCTCGCCGCGCTGACCGCCTCGATCTTCGGCGGCATCGTCGCCTGGGTGCTGACCCGCTACGATTTCCCCGGCCGCAAGCTCGCCGACGCCGTGGTCGATCTGCCCTTCGCCCTGCCGACGGCGGTGGCCGGCATCGCGCTGGCCTCGCTCTACGCACCCAACGGATTGGTCGGCGAACAGCTCGCCAAGGTCGGCATCGAGGCGGCCTACACGCCGGTCGGCATCTTCATCGCTATGGTGTTCATCGGCCTGCCCTTCGCAGTCCGTACGGTGCAGCCGCTGATCGCCGAGATCGACAAGGAGGTGGAGGAGGCCTCCGCCATCCTGGGCGCCTCGCGGATTACCACGCTCATGCGGGTGGTGCTGCCGCCGCTGATTCCGGCGGTGCTGACCGGCTTTGCCCTCGCCTTCGCTCGCGGCGTCGGCGAGTACGGCTCGATCATCTTCATCGCCGGCAACCTGCCCTATGTGTCAGAGATCGCGCCGCTGCTGATCGTCATCAAGCTCTCTGAGTTCGACTATGCGGGCGCGAGCGCCATCGCCGTGATCATGCTGGCGATCTCCTTCGTCACCCTGCTGGCGATCAACCTGATTCAGGCCTGGAGCCGCCGGAGATTCGGCTATGTCTGAGGCGTTGGCGCAGGGCGCCCCCCTGGGGCCACGCGACGAAACCTTGACGCCACCCGCCAGCGTCGTCACCGAGCGGCGGGTCGTGCGCTGGCTGCTGATCGCGGTGGCGCTGACCTTCCTCGGCCTGTTTCTCGTGCTGCCCCTGCTCACGGTGTTCGCACAGGCACTGGCCAAGGGCTGGGGGGCGTATCTCGCCGCCTTCTCCGAACCCGACGCCCAGGCGGCGATCCGGCTAACGCTGCTCGTCGCGGCGATCGCCGTGCCGTTCAACCTCGTCTTCGGCGTCGCGGCTTCCTGGGCCATCGCCAAGTTCGAGTTCCGCGGCAAGAACCTGCTCGTCACGCTGATCGACCTGCCCTTCTCGGTCTCGCCCGTGGTGTCCGGGCTGATCTACGTGCTGGTCTTCGGCGCGCGCGGCCTGTTCGGCCCCTTCCTCATCGAGCACGACATCCAGATCATCTTCGCGGTGCCCGGCATCGTGCTCGCAACGATCTTCGTCACCTTCCCCTTCGTCGCCCGCCAGCTCATCCCGCTGATGCAGGAGCAGGGCACGGCGGAGGAAGAAGCCGCCCTCACCCTCGGCGCCTCCGGATGGCACGCCTTCCGGACGGTGACGTTACCCAACATCCGCTGGGGCCTGCTCTACAGCGTCCTGCTCTGCAACGCCCGCGCGATGGGCGAGTTCGGCGCGGTCTCGGTCGTCTCCGGCCATATCCGCGGGCTCACCAATACGCTGCCGCTGCACGTGGAGATTCTCTACAATGAGTACAACTTCGTTGCCGCGTTCGCCGTCGCCTCTCTCCTTGCCGGGCTCGCTCTTGTCACCCTCGCCGTCAAATCCGTCCTCGAATGGCGCTACGCCGACGACCTCGCTGCGGGCGCCCGGCGTCATTGACCCTCTGAGCCACGGCGCCAAAGCCACCGCGATCCGCATCGAGGACGTTTCGAAGACCTTCGACACGGCAGCGGTGCTGCACGATTTCACCCTCGACGTGCGGGCGGGCGAGCTGCTGGCGCTGCTCGGGCCGTCGGGCTCCGGCAAGACCACGCTGCTGCGCATCATCGCCGGGCTCGATTTCCCGGATCGCGGCCGGATCATTTTCGGCGGCGACGACGCCACGCAGGTGCCGGTGCAGCGGCGATCGGTCGGCTTCGTGTTCCAGCACTACGCCCTGTTCAAGCACATGACGGTGGCACAGAACATCGCCTATGGGCTCAACGCCCGGAAGCGCTCGGAGCGCCCGGACAGCGCCGAGATCAAGCGCCGCGTCGGCAACCTGCTCGACCTGATCAAGCTTTCGGGCTTCGCCGATCGCTACCCGAGCCAGCTCTCCGGCGGCCAGCGCCAGCGCATTGCATTAGCCCGTGCCCTCGCGGTGGAGCCTCGGGTGCTGCTGCTCGACGAGCCCTTCGGGGCGCTCGACGCACAAGTCCGAAAAGACCTGCGCCGCTGGCTGCGCGAGATCCACGACCGCACCGGCCAGACCACGATCTTTGTCACCCACGATCAGGACGAAGCGCTCGAACTCTCCGACCGCGTGGCGGTGCTCGACCGCGGTCGCCTGGAACAGGTCGGCACGCCGGACGAGGTGCAGGAGCACCCGGTCTCGCCGACGGTGCTGAAGTTTCTGGGCGACACGATTGAGGTCGAGGCGATCGCGCAGAACGGACAGGTCCTCGTCGACGGCCGGCCGACGCCGCTCACCGTCCCCGCTGGCCTGGTTGGGCCAGTCAAGCTCTACGCCCGCCCCTGGCAGCTTCAGTTCGCCGAGGCGCATGAGGCGCATCTGAGCGGCACGGTCCGTTCCTCATACCGGACGCAGGGACGTCAGCGGATCGAGGTCGACCGTCCCGGCGCAAAGGTCGTGGTGGTCGAAGCCGCGGATACGGCGCGCCTCGCGGCCGGTCGCGAGGTCGGCCTGCGGATCGTAGGCGGACACGTGTTTCCGTAGATCCGCGCAGGATTGCACTGCCTCCCGCGGAGAGCGTGGAAGGCAGCGCGTTCAAGAGACATTGGCCCCCTTGTGCCCGGTCACCTCTGTCGCGAACCCGCGGTTTCGCCAACAGCCCCTCCCCTCTCCGTTCGCACCTCTGCGACAGGCATGATGGCGAGGCGCCGCCGGCGCGATCCGCAGGTCCGGCCAGATGCGAAAGACCGTCTCGCAGGAGGTGGGGGCAAACAGCAAAAGGCCCGCGAGGCGTTGGCCAGCGGGCTGTGTGTCTGTTGTCGTGTTGGTTGCGGGGGCTGGATTTGAACCAGCGACCTTCAGGTTATGAGCCTGACGAGCTACCGGGCTGCT
>NZ_BPRC01000070.1 GCF_022179725.1 Methylorubrum aminovorans | reverse complement strand
GAGTTGAACCGCTCCTCACGACCCTCCGGGCGTGAGAGCACGCCGCACCTCGCGCACCATCTCCGCCCCGCACCGATCGACCAAAACGCGTTCTCACACAGTCTCGGTGGGGAGCGGACCCTGGCCTTGCGGCCGGAAGCGGACTTTCCGCACTCAGTCATCGAAATTGATTAAGCGTGAAGCTCAGCGTGAGACTGGCAGAATTCGATGAACGCGCGGAGTTTCGGCAGAACCTGCTCCCTGCTGGGAAAATAAATGAAGAACCCAGGACTTTCAGGGAGAAACGGTTCAAGGCATGTCCTCAGCAAGCCTTGATCTATCAACGGTCGAACGACAGTACCGATAATATATGTGAGACCAACACCGGATACTGCGGCCGAAAGGCACATTGCAGGACCGTTGACGATCAAAGGTCCTTTCACGGCAATCGAGAAGGTTCGCAGCCCTCTCGCACCACGATCTTCGACGAACGCCCATCGGTGTATGGAGCCGTCTGACAAACGGGCGTTGATGCAGGAGTGCTGTTCGAGGTGCTCCGGCCGTTTCGGTGTGCCTCGTTCGGCGAAATAGGTCGGTGAACCGGCGACCACTTTGGGAGAGGCGGGAGTGAGCCGAACGGCGATCATATCCCGAGCGATCATCTCGCCAATTCGGATACCGGCGTCATAACCTTCCGCCGCTATGTCCGCGAACCGATCCTCGAAAACCAATTCCAGTTCGATGTCGGGATAGGTCGCAGCAAATCCCTTCAGCACGGGCGCCAAAACCGTGTGAGCCACGTAGGGGACGCTGAGACGCAGCAAGCCCTGCGGTTTCGCACCGAGCCGTTGAGCAGCCTCGAAGGCCGCTTCAACGTGGGCCACTCCGACGCGTGCCTGTTCGAGGAACAGCTTGCCGGCCTCGGTCAAGCCAACCGAGCGGGTCGTCCTCGTCAGCAAAGGCACGCCCACGCGCTTCTCCAGGCTCTTGATGCTCCAACTCACGCCAGCCGGGGTGACACCCAATTCCTTGGCTGCTGCGGTAAAACTCCGTCGTTCGGCTACGCGCGTGAAGACCAAAATTCCGTCGAGCAGATCCGGCGTCATTAGCAAGGCAGCCTTCAAAGAGCATAAAAATCCGAAGGGATTATCATTTCAAGCAGAGCTATCACGTTTGTGCATGGTCGTAAGAGGGAGCGCGCTCATGTCCGCTTGGCTTTCGCGGCGCGCATTCGGCCTCGCCGCCGGCGCAAGCGCCGTCCTTCTCAATATGGGAAACACGATGTCCGAGACGCTCACCGAACGTAGCGAACCGCAACCGCGGAAGGTCAGCTTCCCGAGTGGCGACGGGTTCGTCGTGGCGAACCTGTATCTCCCCGAGGATCACGACCCTTCGCATCGTTATCCGGCGGTCGCGGTCGGTGGCTCGTTGACTTCGGTGAAGGAGATGATGGGGGGGCTTTATGCCGGCGAGCTGGCACGCCGGGGCATCATCGCGCTCGCCCTAGACTACCGCAATTACGGCGAAAGCAGCGGTGCCATCCGGCAGTACGAGGATCAGACCTCCAAGTCAGAGGATCTATCCGCCGCGCTCCGTTTCCTAAAAACGCGGCCCGACGTCTCCGGTACGGGTCTGCTCGGCATCTGCACGTCCGGCGGCACGATCATGTATGCGGCGGCCAAGGACCCCAACGTCGGCGCGCTCGCGGCCACAGCGGGCATGTTCTCCGAACCGTCGTTCATGGTCGAGATGATGGGCAAGGAAGGCATGGATCAACGCAGGGCCATCAGTCTTGCGGCGCGCAAGCGATACGATGAAACCAGCGTCATCGAGATCGTGCCGGCCTACGAACCCGGTAACAAGAAGGCGGTGAGTGCCAGCGCCAGCGAGTATTACATGGACAACAGCCGTGGTGGCGGCGTCCGGCCCTGGCGCAACGAGTTCGCGGTGATGAGTTGGGAGGGCTGGCTAGAGTTCGATCCGGTCTCACAGGCAGCTCTTGTCAAAGCCCCTGCGTTGATGATCCATTCGGACAGTGCCGCCTTTCCCAATCAGGCTCGCAAGGCATTCGAACGGTTGGCCGGTCCTAAGGAACTGCACTGGACCGAAGGCAAACATTTCGACTTCTACGACGACGCCGAAAAGGTACGCGAATCCGCGGACCGTATCGCCGCGCATTTCCACAGAACGCTCGCCTGAACGTCGATCACGACCGCTCCCTTCGCTGGTAGGCGGAAGGCGGCTGAGAAAATCACACGATCCGATCGTAGGCCCTCGACCAACAAGCTACCGAGAAGCGGACCTCACCAGGGTCCGAAAAGGGTCGACACCGGACGGTCAGCCCGTTGGCGCTAAATGTTCGCTACCGGACGTCGAGCACACTTCCGCTTCTGGCGCACAACCGAACAGGCGGCACGCGAATTCCTGACCCCTTGCGGACATTCGCCCCGCTTCCGTCGAAGGTCCGGATGGGTTGGAGAGCGGACCCCGCCCCGCTGTCCGAGAGCAGACGTTCCGTTGCCGAGGCGACCCGGTCGTTGGCGACATGGCCCTGGCGCACTGAGTGCGGACGTTCAGATGATGATGGGCACACCCAACGGTTTCTGCATTCGCACGGTCCCGGCTCGGGGCGCTCTCATCCCTCCGCGTAGGACGCCAGTTCGTCCGGCGTCCCGTTCGGAAACGCCCGCCTCAGATGGTTGAGGAACGCCGAAACGCGTGCATTGAGTAGCCGACGCGTCGGGTAGAGGACCCACAGCGCGATGTCCGGCGCGTCCACCTCGCCCCATTGGACCAGCGTGCCCTCGGCCAGATCGCGGCTGACCAGTGAGATCGGCAAGCGTCCGGCGCCGACGCCCGCGCGCACCGCGTCGCGGACCATGATGAGCGATGCCAAGCCGAGGATCGGCTCGACCGCGATCGTCGCATGGCCGGCCGGCGTCCTCACCCGCCAGGCCGCACGGTCGCTGCCCCGCACGACAGCCGGAACGGCCGTGCCTTCGGTCGGCCGGGCGAGGCCGGGGCCCGCCACTACCACCAGTCGGTCGTGCAGGAACGCGCGGCCGACGAGGCGCTCGTCCGAGTCCGGGTTGACCCGGATCACCAAATCGAAGCCCTCCTCGATCATGTCGACGGCCCGGTCCTCTGTCGTGACCTCCAACCGGACCTCCGGGTATTCGAGGGCGAAGCTCGCCGCGAGCTTGCCCATCACGATCTGGGAGAAAAGCAGGGGTGCGCTGATCCGCAGGCGTCCACGGGGCCGCTCGCCGCCCGACGCGATCGCCGCGGCAGTCTCCTCTAGTTCGGTGAGCAGCGCGCCCGCCCGCTCGGACAGCGCCCGCCCCTCCTGCGTCAGCTTCAGGTCGCGTGCGCCCCGCTCGAACAGGCGCAAGCTCAGGCTGGCTTCCAACTCGGCCACGCGTCGTGACAACGTCGCCTTCGGGCGCCCGGTGGCCCGTGCGGCCTTCCCGAACCCGCCATGGCGGGCGACGAGGGTGAAGTCGGCGAGGGCGAGTAGATCCATCGTTCCACCAGCGAGACGGCGCGTCCAGATATAGCTGCTATTGGTGCAGGCGTGGACCGCTCATCTTCGAGTCAGCCAAACGGCTCAACTCGAAGGAACGACTCCCATGACCATCCTCGTCACCGGTGCCACCGGCCGCGTCGGCCGCAACGTCGTCCAGCAGCTCACCCAGCGCGGCGCGCGAGTCCGCGTGCTGACCCGCGAGCCCGCCAAGGCCGATTTTGGGGACGGCGTCGAGGTCGTGAAGGGCGACCTGCTCAGCATCGACGCGCTGCGCGCCGTCTTCTCCGGCGTCCGCACGTTGTTCCTGCTGAATGCGGTCACAGGCGACGAGTTCACCCAAGTGATCATCACCCTGAACGTTGCCCGGGAGGCGGGCGTCGATCGGGTCGTCTACTTGTCGGTGTTCGACGCTGACCGGGCCGTCAACGTCCCGCACTTCGCGGTGAAGTACGGCGCCGAGCGCATGCTGGAGACGATGGGCTTCGGCGCCACGATTCTGCGGCCGAGCTACTTCATCGACAACGAAGTCATGATCAAGGACGTGATCGTGAATCACAGCGTCTACCCAATGCCGATCGGATCGAAGGGTGTCGCCATGGTCGACGCGCGTGACATCGCCGAGGTCGCCGCGATCGAGCTGATCCGTCGCGAAGCGGCACCGGGCCCGCTGCCGGCCGAAACTATCAACCTCGTCGGCCCCGACACGCTCACCGGCGCGGACGCGGCGGCGATTTGGACGGAGGTTCTTGGTCGCCCGGTCGCCTACGGCGGTGACGACCCGAGCGGTTTCGAGGCGAACATGGCGACGTTCATGCCGAAGTGGATGGCCTACGAGATGCGTCTGATGGCCGAGCGCTACGTCAGCGACGGCATGATCCCGGAGACGGGTGACCGCGAGCGGCTGACCGGCATCCTCGGCCGCCCCCTGCACACCTACCGCGACTTCGCCGCCGCGCTTGTCGGCAAGCGAGCGGCGACCGCCTGAGCACCCGCCTCCCGCGCGGCGCCCCGAAGCGGAGGCGCCGCGACCGTAGATCGACGGCTGCTTCCCCCCTCAATGCGTCCCGAAATCGGCCGAACTGCTCACCACCCAATCCGGCCGCCGGCTTTTGACCCAACAGACTGAAAGCGAACCTTCCGAGGGTCGGCAAGGGGTGGAGGCTGTGTGAAAACGTAGCGGTTATGATAGTCTCTGCGGGACAGCGGAGGCGTGTATGGCGCGGTTCATCTGTGGTGCGGATCGCCACCAAGTGACGCTGTTGC
>NZ_BPRC01000069.1 GCF_022179725.1 Methylorubrum aminovorans | reverse complement strand
ATCTGCTCTTCGGTGAACCTGCTCTTCTTCACGGCTCTGCTCCTCCCCTCAGGGGCTCACACAACCGGAAAACTCGCACTCACGCCGGACCAAAGCGATGGGGGGACGTCAGAGGTACGAGGCCACCGCGGTGAAGCTGCTGGACAGCTCGATCCGGCCCGACAGCGGGTTCACGACCGCGTCGGCGAGGTACTGGTTGAACGGGTTGCCGGCGTAGACCGAAGCGTTGGCAAGGTAGCCGGCGGTGAAGCGGTTGATGCCGGTGTAGAACGAGGTGCCCTCGCCGTACGAACCCTGGAGGTAGATGCCGTCACCCGGAGCGATGAAGGGCAGGTTGAACTTCACGCCACCCTGGACCGCCCAGCCGTACTCGGTCTGCACGCCGTCGCCGAGGCCGCGAGCCGCCAGGAGAGCCTGGGCGTTGGCAGCGCTGCCGCCGGGGACGCCGACGGACGAGATGAAGCCGCCCACGTTGATCTCACGCACGGCGGCGGAGAGCTGAGCCGAACCCCACGGAGCGTCGTAGCGCAGCGAGCCGACGAAGTCGGGCAGGCGCGAGCGCTGCACGGCGTCGATGAAGGCGACCGAGGTGGCGTTGCCCAGGGCGTCGGTGCCGAGGATGATCGGGGTCGGCGCGGTGGTGAGCACCGTCGAGAGAGCACCCGTGCCGGCGGCGGCGCCCGCGGCAGGGACCGCGTTCGTGAAGAGCGGGTTCTTGCGGTAGTTCGGGTCTTCCATCGAGATCGTGGCGGTGAAACCGTCGCCGAACTTCTGGGTATAGGCGAGCAGGTTGGTCGACGGCATGTTGGAGCCGAGCGAGGAGCCGATGATCTCGTAGTCGGCGGCGTAGAAGTCGTAGAACGAGGAGGCGCGACCGGCGGTCAGGCCGGCGAACTGGATGAACGCCTTGTCGACGTTGATGAAGTTCTGGATACGGCCGAAGGCGTCCTGGCCGGTGCCGGAGAAGGCGTAGCCGCCGCGCAGGTTCGTGCCGGAGGATGTCTTGGTGTGACCGGTGCGGCTCGCCGCGTCGAGACGCAGGAAGGCGCGCAGGGTGCCGTAACCGGTCTGGGTGCGGGCGTCGAAGGCGAAGCGGGCGAGACCGACGAAGCCCGAGAGGTCGCCACCGCCGGTGACGCGACGGTTGTCGCTGCCGATGTAGCCGTACTCGGCGCGGGCGCGGCCGGAGACGCGCAGGCAGGTGTCCGTGCCGGGGATGTAGAAGAAGCCGGCGCCGTAAGCGGTGCAGACCCGGACGTACTCGATCGGAGCGGCCTTCTTCACCGGCAGGTCGGCGGCCTGAGCCCCACCCACGATGGTCAGCCCCGCTGCCGATCCAAGGAGAAGGCTCTTCACGAGCTTCATGATGAACTCTCCAGAAGTTTCGAGACCCGTGAGATCGGACATGTTTCGGTGGAGCGCTCACCTTCAGGTGCGAGGCCCAGCTTGTCCTTATCCCCCGGTGCTAGGACCGTTCCCGCGATGGGGTCGACCAAGCTCGCGGCGGGCTTGCCCATCCGCAGCGGCACCATGGTCAAGCGTTGCCGTACGGGCAACAAAGATAATTGTCTTGAAATCGTCACATGGACGATGTGCGGACAGCTGTTGCAGCATTGCAACTTAATCCCAAGGCGAAGGGAAATGTTTTCCTTACAGTGAGCCGGCGCAATAGCCTTCGCCCTGGATGGGATAGCCTCGAATGCCTCGTGGCGCACCTTCAAGGGCAGCCATCACCTCACGGCTGCCATGCGTTTATCCTCAGGCCGTGCTCAGCGATTCCGCGGCTTTCGGAGTCCTGTCGTGACCTCGGCCGTCGGGGTCGGACTGCGGTTAATCCGTGCAGCACTGTCCTGTTACGGGTCGCAGCACGTCCCGGAGAGCTGCCCAGGTTCCGGCCGGGTCGGCCTAGGACGCTTCGAGAGCCTCCACGACGGCGGGCACGCGCCCTGCCTCTGTCGCTTCGATCACGCGAGCTCTGAGGACGAGTTCCTCCATGCACCGCCAAGCCGCAGTCTGGCTGAAGCCGGGGCCGTATGACGGCATCGTCACGGGCGCGCAGCTAACACCTCCGCCAGAGTGACCGTGCGGCCCGCCTCCTGCGATAGGCGCAGCATGGCCGACTGGCGGAAGCGCGGATCCCCGGTGACCTCCTGTCCGAGCCACGGCGGCAACTCGATGGCTTGTGCCTCGTGCTTCAATTCGACCTCGGCCAAGATCATGCCGGAGAGCGTGCCGTCGTAAACATCGACCTCCCAAGTCAAGCCGGCATAGGGCACGCAGTGGCGTGTCTTCTCGATCAGACAAGCCTCGCAGACGAGGCCCAGCATCGCTTCGCCGTCAGCCCGTGGGATCTCGTACTCGAACTCGGGCCGCGCCAAGCCGGCGCGCCCGCCCTTCACCGCGAGCCAAGCTCGCTCTTCGTCGAGCCGCACCCTTACCTTTGCTGAGGCGAATTGCCCGATGAGACCGTCCGTGAGCCGGCGCTTGCTCGTGACGCCGTCACGCCAGCCCGCATGGGCGACCAGGAACTTTCGCTCGACCTCGTAACGCATCACGCTGCACTGCCTGGACGACGGGAGCGCTCGCCCGCCTCCTTCCGACGGGCGCGGGCTAATGCAGTGCCTGCGCATGTGCCATAGCCACGTACGCTGGCCAGGGACGCACGGGGCACCGGGGGCACCGTGCGCCTTTGCGAACCGCTTGGAAGTGCTTGCGCTGGCCACTCACCTCGCGGAGAGCCGATCCTCAAGTAGAGGCAGGCTTGGCGCGGCGCTTCCGTCGTACTTCGGGGTAAGCGGCGCATCGCGAAAGTGCCGAGCGGATTGCGCGTGAGCAGAAGGGCGATCCGTCATCGTCCTGTCTGCAGTTTACTGCCGCGCTTCACGGGCCGTGACGAGTTCGGCAACGCTTGCCAATCACGCCGCCCTGCGAGAATCTTCCACGAAGGTCGGATCGAAGCCGCCTCGCTGGCTGCGGTCCGGCCTCGAACAGGCCGATCTCGTCGGATCAGCGGACGATCTTCCGGCCGCGATCCCCGCGTCGGCGTTTTCACGCAGGCATGGTGGGGGGCATCAAGCCAGGCGCCTACGGTAGGCTGCATTGGTCCTGGAGGCGGACCCTCGAAGATCGGGCATACGGGCTTCGGCGGAGCGGCCGTCCCCTCCCCTTTGCGGCTCTGAACGAATCGCTATCCTCAGCCTGCATCCGCTGATCTTCAGGTCGCGGGTTCCGCCGTCTGCCCGGCTTCCGCTCCCTCAGGTGCCTCATGTCGAACCTCGTCAGTCCGGATCAGGCCCCGCCGAAGCCGCCCTTTGGCCAGACCTGTAACGGCTGTGGCTATTGCTGTGCCGCCGAGCCATGCAAGCTCGCCCTCGAATACATCTCCCCCGAACTCGCCGGGCCGTGCCCGGCGCTGGAGTTCGAGGGCGGTCGCTTCTACTGCGGGATGGTGCGGCGGCCGGGTCTGTACATGTCGCTGCCAAATGACTGGGCGGACGCACTCCTCGGACCTTTGTTTGCCCGAATGCTGGCCGTGGGCCGGGGATGCGATGCGGAGGGACCGGAATGGCTCGAAGGCGGCCGCGGCCCGGACGTAGGCCCGCGCGGGATCTTTCCGGGTAACGGAGATGCCATTCCGCAGACCCGTCCATGATGTCGCTCGATGAAGGTCGCGAACACGAGATGATCGTGTTTGTGGCTGACATGCTGTAATGATGCGACGTTTATATCGATTGAGATATGTCTACGGAAGTCGAATATCCTTTTTAAGCGTGAGTGCTAAGTCATGAGTGTTCGCTATTTCCTGGGTGTTATCGACGAGACCGCCAAGGTCTACCTAGCCGAGACCGTGGAGGGTGGGTACGTGCTCGCCAAGGCCGAGGAGGTTGACGTGGACGCGGCCCGCGGACGGGCCGTCGGGCGCGCCCGCATCGTCCACGAGGCGGACGTGTTCAGCGTGATCGACGGCTTCGGCGATCCCATCTGCACGGTCGAGGATCGGGCGCAGGCCGAGGATGCCCTGCAATCGATCGGTTACCGGAGTATCGAGTGTACGAGCAGGCTCTACCGATATGCCGGCACGCACGGCTGCACCGCTCACTGGCTCCTGTCGTCCTGCAATTACGACGCCGCGGGTTTGCTCGACCTCAAGGGGGGCCGCGCCTCCGACCCCATCAGGTGACTTTCCCGTCTGATGCTCGTTGGGACATTTCTTGATCGTTGGCTCCGCGTCATCGATCATGGCGCCACCACGTCGGGTGTTCGGGACCGATATCGTCCGACGGTGACGACTGCTGCCGGCACGGAACTTGACTCCGGATCGGCAGGCCTTCGCAGGAACGTCGCCGGCGTCGCTTGGCAGATCGTCGAGCCCCGGCACGCGTCCATCCGGACGGGTGCATGCTGGACGTTCTGACGATCGTTTGGTGGGCAGAGACCTCGGCGGGATTTTGCACCCGAGATCGATACGCAATCAGCTTGACCGTACGAAGGGCTGCTGAGGATGGTGAGCGGACCCTGGCCTTTCGCCGCGAAGCGGACTTTGTGCCTCTCGTCCAAAGCAGAGGCAGGTCTAGGAGTGCCGCGCTCGCTCCTTGCTGCCCTCGATCATTGAGCGGATGCGCGCTGTCATCGTCTCAATGGCGAACGGCTTGGTCAGCACCGCCATGCCGGGTGCGAGATGCCCATTCCCCAGAATGGCATTCTCCGCGTAGCCGGTAATGAACAGCACCTTTAGGTCGGGGCGACCACCCCGCGCGGCGTCAGCCATCTGACGACCGTTCATGCCGCCCGGCAGACCTACGTCCGTGACCAGCAAGTCGATGCGCGCATCCGATTGCAGAACCTTGTCAACGGGCACCGAAGTCTCCGCAATTGTGGGCTTTCAAAATTCCCTGGCCGGCGGGTTCGGTGCGGATCGGTGATCAGCCGGCCGTGTGATTGGAGGCAGCCTTTCCGGGTGGACGACCGCGACGCCTGGGTGCGGGCGGCGGAACGATCAGGGCCTTGGAGCGGACGTGCTCGGGGACGAGGTCGGCGTGCTGGCGCAGGCG
>NZ_BPRC01000068.1 GCF_022179725.1 Methylorubrum aminovorans | reverse complement strand
GCCGAGCCAAGTTCGATCTGCTGCGCCAGCGCGTCCTGCATGTCGCATGAACCGAGACCGGCAGAGCTTCGGCAAACGATAGCCCAAAAGCACCGAAAGTGCGGATGAACCCCAATAGGGACCCAGGATCGGCGTCCAAAAGGGACCCACCCGCCGCGCATGAGCGCCGACGCAGAGGCCGATGCCGCGCAGCCGGTCGGGTCAGCGGAGCGGCAACGTCCTCGTCTCTAGCCTGACGCCGGATCGGGCCTCGGCTCTTCGAGACAATCGGCACTCAGCTGCGCGTCTTGAGCTTGACCATCAGGTCGACGACGGTGTGTCGCTCCATCAGATTGCCTCCAGAGCGCGCAGGCCGTCGTAGCGCGCGCAATCCGCCGCAGCCTCAACCTCAAGCGTCAGGCTGGCGGGTGTTGGCACCGGCGCAGGCGGGACGCTCTCGCGGCCACGCGCGAGCAAGTTGAGCACCGCATGGGCGCTGAATAGGCGCGCAGCCAAGGCGGCCATGCATGCGGCCTCGACCGCCTCCAAGCCTGCCTCCGGCACGGCTGAGAGGATCGCGACGAACTGCCGGTCGCCGTCAGCATGTGCGCGCATAGCCTGCCGAAGAGTCCGCACGCTGTTGTGACTCGCGTTTTGCGCGAACTTTGTCATTTTGACGGCATGCATGCCGCAGCTTACTATTTCCGCCAGAAGGCTGAGCTTTGCCGCGAATTGGCAGAAGCGCTGGCCTCTCAGCACGACCCGGTCGTATTGAAGCTCCGCGAGATGGCCGACGAGTTTGACGATAACGCGCGCATTCTCGAACGACGGATCGCGAGAGAACAGGCGCAAGAGGGTTTCTCCGGCGGTGCCGACAACGTTCACTGACCTGCAGCGTCGGCGCTAAGTACGGTTCGGTGGGCGCCTGAACGATACGCCAGAAACGACACACGATGGCCGATGTGCGGAAGCGGATGCTTGCGGCTGTGTGTTGACATAGGGCACGGCCGAGCATGACCGGCGGACACAGGATGTGAGCGGGCTCGTCGAATGAGACGCCGCTGATCGTAACAACGACTTTTCTCCCGTCAGAGTTGCCTTAGGTTCAGACTGCCAGGGCGATAATCCTGTTGTGCCGTTCTACGATCGAGGGCCTGAAGCCATGGACACTCCCAGCGCTAAGCGGAGGCAGGCAAATAAGGGAGACTTTGTCGTTGGCAAGCGCATCCAGGTGCTCCGGAAGGCCAAGGGCATCTCGCAGGCGGTGCTCGGCGAAGCCGTCGGAGTAACGTATCAGCAGATCCAGAAGTACGAGAATGGTATGAACCGCGTCGGCGCAAGCCGCCTGGACGATATCGCGCGGGCACTTGGAGCTCCCGTTTCAGTTTTTTTCGAATGCGACGTTTCGGAGGAGCGGGCGGAGGCTTTTGGCTTTTTACGCGTGCAGGGTGCCATTGAACTCCTACGTGCCTTCAACGCACTTGAGGATGATCACATGCGCCGCGAGGTCGTGACGCTCGTGCACAGGGTGGTTCGCCTTGAGCAGGGGCGGGACATCTGACTCGGTCCCGTCCGCTAGCAGCTCGGAGAGGCGCCGGTGCTGGTGGTTGCAGGAGGCTGGTGCGTGGACTTTAGTGACGACCGCATGGCCGAGTTGCAGAAGCGGTCGGACGGTGCAGGGGCTTGAAAAATCTCGAACAGGTACAGTTACTTGAGGCCTGTGCGCTCACTGTGCTTGCTGGCTACAAGCGATGGATAGGTCGGTAATAATTCGTGAACTCGCAAATGGTTTTTGGAAACGTGCGAGTCATCTTGACCTGACCGGTATTTTGGATCGGGCCAGCAGGGAGGCTACTGCATGGTAGTGGCCAAGGGTAGCCGGAAGGCCAGATCCGGGAAGCTGATGGGCGCGGGCGGCCGGTAGCCCAACGACGAATGCGGTCGGACACGGTTGTAGGTGTTCTGCCAGAGACCGATCACAGTCTGGGCTTCCTTGAGCGAGTAGAAGATCTCCTGCCCGAGACACTCGTGGCGCAGCTCTGCTCGGAGATCTCCGCCTCCTTGCACGCCAGCGACAAACTCTTGCCCTGCGCCGTCTGCACCTCGATCTGGCGCAGCTTCAGCACCACCTGCTCCACGCTCGTCTTCTGTCCTCGCCGCATGTCCGACTCCTTCGGTCCTGGCTGATCCTCTCAAACAGCCCGGTCCAAAGCCAGCCGGTCAGGTCAAAGCACAGGTCTGTGCTTTCGCTCACGCCTTGGCCAACGCGCCAAGACGGACCGCATCGACGCCACCGTGATCGCCCGGTTCGCGGCGGCCACCAACCCACCCGTTCGCGCTCGGGCCGATGCCAAGACTAAGGCCTTGGCTAATCTCGTCACAAGACGCCGTCAGATCGTCGGACTGATCGCGTCCGAGCGGCAGCGAGCGAGCCAAGCTCCATCGTGCATTCAGGACAGCGTCCGGCGCGTCATAGAGGCGTTGGAGCAGGAGCAGAGTGTGATCGACCGCTCGATCGATGCAGGGGTAAGACCGGTCGCCTGAATGGCGCAGGAAGGAGACCTTCCTGACCTCCGTTCCTGATGTTGGACCGACGATCGCACGAACCCTGATCGCGGAGCTGCCCGAGCTTGGAAGCCTCAACGGAAAGCAAGTCGCCGCGCTGGTCGGCTTGGCTCCTTGGACGCGGCAATCCGGTCAGTGGCGAGGGAGGAGCTTCATCGCAGGCGGCTGCGAACCTGTTCGCACGGCGCTGTTCATGGGGGCCATGGTGGCCAGCCGTCACAACGCCGCGCTGAAAACCTTCCGTGACCGGCTCATCGCAGCCGGTAAGCCTAAGCTCGTCGCCCTGATTGCCACCGCTCGGAAGCTGATCACCATCCTCAACGCTATCCTGAGAGACGGAACGCCATGGCAGCCCGCTTGACCAGCAAGACAGTCGCTCACTCGGCTCGGTCCAAAATACCGGTCAGGTCAACGCCCTCTGCGCCAAAGTGCTAGTATCGTGGAGCCTGAGCCGGATCATCGACGAGCCTTTCCGGCTTTCCGGCTGAGGATTCGAGGCGCTGGTACTTGGCGCCGGCTGCCGGTCCCTGCCCGCAGCCATCGCAAATTGAGCGTGCGGCTCGATCTGCATCGGCATCAAGGCGCCGGTAGAGCGTCTCCATTCGAGCCTGCGCCTCGACACGCTCCGGCTCACCGGGCACGTGCGCCCTCTCTTCCGGTGTTGGCTGCTCGCGAAGGCTCTGCGTCGAGGCTGCAGTCGGCTGGCGATTCGGCTTACTGAATTGAGCGCTGGCCTGCTCAGTCCAGAGCAATGAAACTGAAACTGAGAGAACGATTTTGATCTTCATGGCGAATCTCGAGGCGAAGAACTCTGATTGATGCAGGATAAAAGCAGAAAAAGACCGCATCGGGGGCCCCGAGCACCGACTGATCACGCCACATCTGGGGCGCCTAAGTCGATGAAATCCTACCTTAGTTACAGAATATCTTCCCAATACACCGGAGAACGCCACCATGGCTGTTGCTGAGATCCAGTGCGCTCTCTTGGCGAGCGGGTATGAACTCGGGAAGGGCGGACCGTCAGGCATGGGCTATGACTGGAAGCTCGGTGCGAAGACCAAGGCCGCGATCAACGCGTTTCAGATCGCCATCGGCCCGACGCCCGGCGGCAAGGTGGGCGAAACAACGCGCGCCGCGCTCTTCCCCGAGACGGTGCCGGCGCGAGCCGACAGCCTGCCGACCTTCCCGCCCGCTACGAAGTACGTGCCCCGCGGCGCCGGCAACGCGCCTGTCTGGCCGCGCCAGCGCGACTGCATGACCTTCTACGGCGGCGTCGGCTTCCATCAGAAGCAGCTCGTGCTCCCATTCCCGATGCGGCTGGCCTGGGACAAGAAGGTCGTCGTCAACCGCATCAGCGTCCACGGGAGGGTCCACGACGGCGCAATGCGAGTGTTCGCGCGGATCGCTGCCGTCTACGGCGAGGGCGCTCGAAAGAAGCTCGGACTCGACCTGTTTGGCGGCTCGCTAAACATCCGGAAGATGCGGGGCGGCTCGGCCTACTCCACGCACTTGTGGGGCATCGCGATCGACTTCGATCCCGAGCGCAATTAATTGAAGTGGGGCCGGTACAAGGCTCGCCTCGCGCAGCCGGATGCCGACGAGTTCTAGGGACTGTTATCACCTGAACGGATTGCAAATGCTGGCGTTTCCTCGTTTTCAAATGAGGAGACATGATGCTGTCAGATGCGAAGTGGGGTGAGTTGGAGCCGTTGATCGAGGCCTGTCGCCCGAAGGCCAAGACACCGCCCAAGGAGCTTCGGCACACGATCTCTGCGATCCTCTGGCGACACACTGGAGCTGATTGCCGCCAACGAACATGATGCGGCGGTGCTCGATATCAACCTACATGAAGTAATGAGCTACCCGGTAGCCGAAGCCCTGCTGGCGCGTGGCATTCCATTCGTATTCGCCGCCGGCTACAATTAGGCCGCGCTACCAGAGTGCTATGCACATGTGCCACACTGCGAGAAGCCGGTCGAACCATACCAGCTTGCTCGAGCGCTGTTCGTCTGACTGTCGTCGGAAGCTCTAGCCCAACGCTTCAGACTATCTATTCTGGTTTATTTATGGATTTAGAGTTGTTCGTCGGATGAGTGAAAGGGCCGGAGCCCTGAAGAAGCAGATTAGCTAAAAATATAACTTTCGTCATGCTGAAGCTAACTAAGAGCGAGGCGTCAAACGCGCCCATGCTGTCGAGCAGCACTGCGAAATCTGCAAGAGGTCTCATATGGGCGGCAGGACAGCTGGTCTCTAGACAAATTGAGATAACGATGCTGCCCTACGGTACTTGTAAATGGTATAATTCACGCGCAGGCTGCTTCGCTTATTTTTACCCCCGCGCTCAGTTCCAGCCTCGTTGCGTGACGATCCAGCTCACCAAGAACGATTTGAAGCTGCGTGTCTGACGCTAGAGCCGTGCCCTAGCGGGTTGAATCACTTGGGGTAGGCGATCTGGCTGGCGTGTGATTCACTGGGTGGGCTTGTGATGGAGGATGCCATGCCTTCAGCCCTGTCGGT
>NZ_BPRC01000067.1:2500-5755 GCF_022179725.1 Methylorubrum aminovorans | reverse complement strand
GGGGTTCTGGCGGTCTTCGGGATTGTTGGTGGAGCGGAGCTGATCCGGGTGACTGGATCGGGCGATCGCTGTCCTTGTTGTCCCGGGGTGTTGGTCGTCTCCGGCGCTGTTGCGCTTTCGCGGGGCGGTTGACAGGACGGTTCGCCGGCTCTAGACGCCGCGGACCGCTGGCGGCGGGTTTCGGATCCGGCCGCGGACTTCATCGCTGAGGGTGGGCTGCGTGGGCCGGGCAACCGGGCTGTCGGCGCGTCTTTGGTGGAGGGTTATACCCGGACGGGTGTAGGCTTCGCGCTCTTTGACAAGTGAATCTGAGAGAAAGAGAAACGTGGGCGGCTTGTTCATGTCCTTGCGGGTCTGGCGAAAGTCGGACCGTGAGAGATGAAGCTGACCTTCGTTTCGGAACGCTCACCGGTCATTCGCGGAAACGCGGGTGATACGGATGTGAGCACTCCGTTTATGTTGTGATCAGCTGAGATCAGCTCTTCAACTTGAGAGTTTGATCCTGGCTCAGAGCGAACGCTGGCGGCAGGCTTAACACATGCAAGTCGAGCGGGCACCTTCGGGTGTCAGCGGCAGACGGGTGAGTAACACGTGGGAACGTGCCCTTCGGTTCGGAATAACTCAGGGAAACTTGAGCTAATACCGGATACGCCCTTTTGGGGAAAGGTTTACTGCCGAAGGATCGGCCCGCGTCTGATTAGCTTGTTGGTGGGGTAACGGCCTACCAAGGCGACGATCAGTAGCTGGTCTGAGAGGATGATCAGCCACACTGGGACTGAGACACGGCCCAGACTCCTACGGGAGGCAGCAGTGGGGAATATTGGACAATGGGCGCAAGCCTGATCCAGCCATGCCGCGTGAGTGATGAAGGCCTTAGGGTTGTAAAGCTCTTTTGTCCGGGACGATAATGACGGTACCGGAAGAATAAGCCCCGGCTAACTTCGTGCCAGCAGCCGCGGTAATACGAAGGGGGCTAGCGTTGCTCGGAATCACTGGGCGTAAAGGGCGCGTAGGCGGCCGATTAAGTCGGGGGTGAAAGCCTGTGGCTCAACCACAGAATTGCCTTCGATACTGGTTGGCTTGAGACCGGAAGAGGACAGCGGAACTGCGAGTGTAGAGGTGAAATTCGTAGATATTCGCAAGAACACCAGTGGCGAAGGCGGCTGTCTGGTCCGGTTCTGACGCTGAGGCGCGAAAGCGTGGGGAGCAAACAGGATTAGATACCCTGGTAGTCCACGCCGTAAACGATGAATGCCAGCCGTTGGTCTGCTTGCAGGTCAGTGGCGCCGCTAACGCATTAAGCATTCCGCCTGGGGAGTACGGTCGCAAGATTAAAACTCAAAGGAATTGACGGGGGCCCGCACAAGCGGTGGAGCATGTGGTTTAATTCGAAGCAACGCGCAGAACCTTACCATCCCTTGACATGGCATGTTACCTCGAGAGATCGGGGATCCTCTTCGGAGGCGTGCACACAGGTGCTGCATGGCTGTCGTCAGCTCGTGTCGTGAGATGTTGGGTTAAGTCCCGCAACGAGCGCAACCCACGTCCTTAGTTGCCATCATTCAGTTGGGCACTCTAGGGAGACTGCCGGTGATAAGCCGCGAGGAAGGTGTGGATGACGTCAAGTCCTCATGGCCCTTACGGGATGGGCTACACACGTGCTACAATGGCGGTGACAGTGGGACGCGAAACCGCGAGGTTGAGCAAATCCCCAAAAGCCGTCTCAGTTCGGATTGCACTCTGCAACTCGGGTGCATGAAGGCGGAATCGCTAGTAATCGTGGATCAGCACGCCACGGTGAATACGTTCCCGGGCCTTGTACACACCGCCCGTCACACCATGGGAGTTGGTCTTACCCGACGGCGCTGCGCCAACCGCAAGGAGGCAGGCGACCACGGTAGGGTCAGCGACTGGGGTGAAGTCGTAACAAGGTAGCCGTAGGGGAACCTGCGGCTGGATCACCTCCTTTCTAAGGATGCCGCTTTAGGATGAGCGTTGGCCGCCAGGCTGACGATCCGCTCCTCTCGCAGCGTCATTGGATACATGAAGCCCAGTCAGGGCTTCGATTGGCGGGACCTGGATCGGCCGCCCTCGTTTCTCTTTCTCATCCGGATAGCGGGATCGCTGAAGGCGCTGTTGCGTAGGCAACGGCTGCCGATCGGGCGACCGGCTCGGGGCCTGTAGCTCAGGTGGTTAGAGCGCACCCCTGATAAGGGTGAGGTCGGACGTTCGAGTCGTCCCAGGCCCACCATGATCAGGGGACGTAGCTCAGCTGGGAGAGCAGTTGCTTTGCAAGCATCAGGTCGTCGGTTCGATCCCGTCCGTCTCCACCATTCTTTTGGGAGTTCGCTGAGAAGCGCACCAGGGATGGCAGTCTGACAAGGAAATCCGGAGAGAAGGTAAGAGTTTGCCTGTCTGAGCGCCCTGCGCCTGACACGGCATCGATATGAACAACTGTGAAGAGGGAATGTGACCGCGGGTCCTGCGAAAGCAGGGTGCCCGTTGAAGGTTATGTTCGGCAAGCATGTGATCGGATGGCCGAGAGGCTGTTCGATCACTGGTCTTTATCGTGACCGTGGTCCTGTGTGTGGGCGCCATCCGTAAAACGGCTGTCGACCACATCGGACATCGATCATGAGAGCGATCAAGTGCCTTAAGAGCATTCGGTGGATGCCTTGGCGCTGAGAGGCGATGAAGGACGTGGTACGCTGCGATAAGCCTTGGGGAGCTGCGAACGAGCTTTGATCCAGGGATTTCCGAATGGGGAAACCCACCTTCGACCTTTCGTATTGTGGGCTCAGAGCGGCAGCGATGTCGGTCTGATCCTTCACTACGATTGGTCAGATGAAGGTATCAAATCCTGAATACATAGGGGTTTGAAGCGAACCCGGGGAACTGAAACATCTCAGTACCCGGAGGAAAGGACATCAACGAGACTCCGTTAGTAGTGGCGAGCGAACGCGGACCAGGCCAGTGCCTTGCATGAGATTACCGGAACGGTCTGGAAAGGCCGGCAGGATGGGTGACAGCCCCGTACGGGACGGTCGATTGCAAGGACTCGAGTAGGGCGGGACACGTGAAATCCTGTCTGAACATGGGGGGACCACCCTCCAAGCCTAAGTACTCCTCAGCGACCGATAGTGAACCAGTACCGTGAGGGAAAGGTGAAAAGCACCCCGACGAGGGGAGTGAAACAGCACCTGAAACCGGATGCTTACAAACAGTAGGAGCCCAAGGTTCGTCCTGGGTGACTGC
>NZ_BPRC01000066.1 GCF_022179725.1 Methylorubrum aminovorans | reverse complement strand
CGCTGCGCTGCTGCTGCGCAGTGACATCCAGCGAGAGCTGGATGATCTTCGTCGCCCGGCCGGCACGGTCGAGGACGGGGCAGTAGCTGACTTGCAGCCAGACCTCGCTGCCGTGTTTGGTGAGGTGCCGTGAGCATGATGTCCGAGCTTCACCCTGAACGACGGCCGCCCAGAGTTTCTGCTGGTCCCCGCTTCTTGCCTCGTGCGGATCTAAAACGGCTTCGAGCGAGCGGCCACGCAGCTCGTCGAGAGTATAGCCGAGTAGATTGAGATAGCGCGAGTTGGCGCCTGATACTGTGCCGGCCGGCGTCAACTCCACCATGCCCTGCGCACAGCCTACCGCGTGCAGCACGGCATGATCGCCGCGAGAGAACAGCAACATGCATCCATCCTAGAAGCGGCGTTTTCGATTGAACCACGCCCCTTTGAGGGACCGGAGCGCCGCACTGCCGCCAGGCGGTCTGCTGTTGCCTAAGATGGGCAATCAGACCCTAAAAGCTCGTTAACCGCTAAATTGATCTTTGATTTAATCAATATTTTGCACAAGTTGTACGCCCGGGGCGGCTGCGTCGTTGCCGATAAATAGAACCCCTGCGCCTTCCAAGACCTCCTTAACCTTAGTTATCGTGGAGCGGCTGCTCGGCCGGCTTTGATCATCGGCCTCTACTCGCTTGATCGTGTTTGCTGAGAGACCGGTTTTCAGGCTGAGTTCGTCGATGGACCAACTGAGCATCGCCCTGGCGGCACGAACCTGCACGCCGGTGATCACAGAAGATACTGCGGAACTGCGTTCGAGCTGCCGGGAATCGGGCGGCATCCGACCCTGTCCAGATGCAAGACTTCTCAGCCAGATTTCATCTATAATAACTTGAGCCAGTCGGGCTAGCAGCCACCGATCCTCATCGCTGAAGGTGCGTGGCTGTCTGTCGATAATGCACAGTGAGCCGATCCTGATTTCCGGTGCGACGACGAGAGGCGCGCCAGCATAGAAACGGATGAACGGCTCCCCGGTCACGAGAGGGTTCAAGGCGAAGTCAGCATGGGCGCGGGCGTCGGAAACCACGAACACGCTGTCGTGCAGGATTGTGTAGTTACAAAACGCCTGCTCCCGCGGTGTGCCAGGGACGTTCAGGCCGCACTTGGCCTTGAACCATTGCCGATCCTCATCAAGGAGCGAGATGAGTGCGATCGGGACCTCGAAGAGCGACTGAGCCAGCTGAGTGATACGGTCGAAGGCCGGATTAGGCGGAGTGTCGAGCAGCTGGAGACGATGGAGCGCTGCCAGGCGCCGGCTCTCGTTCTGCCTCGGCGGCATCGGTGATGTGAAGGCGGTCTTAATCATAACATGCACAGCCGGTCCGCTTTGACGGGCGGCTCTGCGTTAAGGCCGCTGCTCAAAACGGAGAATGGGTACGATCAGGCGCGGGAGCGATGTCCCTCCGCTGACAACGAGCGGGTCCTTGTAGATGGAGAAGCTTGGCTAAGTGACGCCTAGGGCCGCATGGCAGTGATGCGGAGCAGTCGGCGTCACAGCAAATTGTGCGAAAAACAGCTCTACGCTCTCAACATAGCGGCAGCCGAGGGGCTGATGGAGTTGACCTGACCGGCTGGCATTGGACCGGGCTGATTGAGTGGATCAGCCAGGACCGAAGAAGTCGGACATGCGGCGAGGACTGTGGAGCAGACGACATAGACGCGGCTGGCTGCGTCCGCTTCCTCCTCCTCAGCCGACATCCAAACTGACATAGTGGAAGGTCCGGAAGGGGTCGGAAGTTCGCACTCCACCTGTTCGGCTTTGCGCCTGTGCCGGTTGGTGGTGAGCATCACCACGACGGCGGCGGTCGCCAGGCCCTGCGCCCGCATCTTCTGCGCTGCATACGAGGTGTAGGCGGTCAACGCCTCGGCCAGCTCGTCAAAGCCCTCCACGGCCCGGCCAAAGCTGCGTGAGCAGCAGATGGTTTTGCTGTCGGGGCTGTCCTGTTCGAGGTCCAGGCACGGGGTGCCTTGCAGCTCCATCACGGTGCGCTGCAGGACGACGTTGAACCGTTCGCGGATGCGGGTGGGGTCCGCATCTCGGAGCTTGAGCGGGGAGGTGATGCCAAGGGCTGCCAGGCGCGGCGCCAGGCGGCGGCCGATGCCCCACACGTCGCCCAGCTCCATCTTGGCCAGGGCGGCCGTCTGGCTGGCCTCGTCGGGCAGGTAACACACGCCCCCGCTGTGGGGGTCTTTCTTGGCGGTGCGGTTGGCCACCTTCGCCAGCGTCTTCGTGGTGCTGATCCCGACGCATACGGGGATGCCGGTGCGGCGGCCAACGCTCTCCCGCAGGGCGCGGGCGTGGCCCTCCGGATCGGCAAAGCCATCGAGGCCGAGAAACGCCTCGTCGATGCTGTACACCTCCAGGTCGGGGGTGAAGTCGCCCAGCACGCGCATCACGCGGGCACTGAGATCGCCGTAAAGGGTGTAATTGGAGCTGCGCACCTGCACGCCCCACCGCTCGAACTCGGCCCGGCGCAGGTGCCAGGCGTCGCCCATGACGATGCCAAGCGCCTTAGCCTCGTTGCTGCGGGCGATCACGCACCCGTCGTTGTTGCTGAGCACGACAACCGGCCTTCCCTGCAACCTCGGCTGAAACAGCCGCTCGCACGAGGCATAGAAGTTGTTGCAATCCACCAGGGCGACCGTGCCGCCCATGTCAGTCCGGCAGGCTCAGGCTGCCATCAGCGGCGAGGGCAAAGCCGGGGTTCCAGGCGATCTCCCACAGGAACCCGTCCGGGTCGGTGAAATGCCCGTGATAGCCGCCCCAAACAGCGTCCTGCGCGGGTTTGGTGATCCGGCCCCCGGCCGCCTCAGCAGCGGCCAGCACCGCGTCCACCTCGGCACGGCTGCGGGTGTTGTAGGCGAGCGTGAACCCCTGCGAGGGCTGCGCCTGGACCGGTACACCGGCATCAAGGGCGAGGTCGGCGCGCGGATAGAGCGAGAGGCCCAGGCCGCCGAGCTGAAAGAAAGCGACGCCCTCGGCGGCCCTGACCTTACGGGGCCAGCCAAGAGCCTCATAGAACGCCGTAGCGCGGGGGAGGTCGGTCACGCCGAGCGTGATCAGGCTGAGACGCGGCTCCATGGCTAGAACACCCGCGAGCTGCCGGTGACGACGCCCCACACCTGAAAGTCGGCTTCCTCGGGCACTTCGATATCGGGGAACGCGGGGTTCTCGGCCTTAAGGATCACCCGGCCGCGCCGCCGCAGGTAGGTTTTCAGTGTGAAATCCCCATTGAGGCAGGCCACCACCACGCACCCGCTCTTGGGTTCGCGGGCCTTGTCCACCACGGCTACGTCACCGGGGAACAGGCCCCGGCCGGTCATGCTCTCCCCGGCCACGCGTACCAGGAACACGGACGGGCTGCCAATGCCGTGCAGCTCGTTCAGGTCCAACGGGCGCTCTAAGCTGTCCTCGGCTGGGGACGGAAACCCACAGGCCACAGAGGCGGTCACGAGCGGCGCCGTGGCGCTGCTGCGGGCCTCACCCCGAACAAAGGCCGCAATCCCGCTGGCGTTGCCGCCACGGGCCTCAGCGGCACGCCTGGCAGCGGCTGCCAGGTCCAGGGGCAACCGCACAACGGTTGTTGGCTCTTTGCGAGGCTGGCCAGATCCAGCGCGCGGGCCGCCTCGGCCGGGTCGATGGTGCTGCATGGGCGGCGCTTTCGTTTGGTACTTGTTACAAGTATCAAACGACGGGCTGCCCCCAAGGTCCAGAGAGTTTCTTGTGTCAATGCCTGTTTGGCAGGCAGGGGTGTGTTTTCTGGGGATAACCCGCAATCCTACCAGTGCATCCTTCCAGCAAGACGGGTCAAGCTTGTTCCAATCATTTCGAGGAACTCTTTGTCACCGTTGCCAAAACCGACTTCGAGCAGCCGATGCTGAACCTCGGGCGTGGCAAGCTCTGCGAACAACACACGTTGAGTCTGACTATTCCAGCCTATCCGGCCGAGAGGGATGCGGGCGTAGTTATGTGGAGCTGGCCCACTTAACTCCTCCCCCAGTCCCTCCTTAGTCGTTGTCAGCGTGCCATTAGCTAAGGACGCGTAAAGTTCAAACCGCTCAAAAAGCAGATCAAATTCATCTTTGTCTAGCGCGAGATCCGCTAGCATCTGTGACATGATTTCAAGCAAATGGTCGCTCAACGGCGTCTTACGCCGTTCATAGCCTTCTATATGCTTCCAATAGTCATTGTCACCCCCGGCCCAGAACCAAAGGAATAGGGAAGCGACTGCCGCTTCAAGCTCGCCTCGGTTTTCCATCTCGATAGGAGTGCTTAGCCAGCGGAAAAGATTTTCAAAACGGCCAGCCTTCAAGGCGCCAATACCGTAAGCGTACAGCAGCAGTACCGCAGGATACGTTCGCAGGTTGATGTAGACGGTTAGACCGCCAAGCGCGCGGTGCTTGCCAAAGTGCTTAAGAATGTCGGTCACAAGGGGGAGCTCAGAGCCTGTTCCCCAACGACCAAGCGCCGAGAATATTTTGATAAGCGGCTCTGCACCGCTCTCGTATAAGACAACCATCTGCCGAAAGTTATCTGGGCTCCAGGGATCATTGACACCTAGACGAGCATCACCAAGTAACGTTTTCAGCCGTCGCGCTTCCTCGTCTACAAGGTCGTGCAGCTGTACCCGAAACTCAGATTTCGCCACATACCGCTTGGCACTTGCCACCATTAGCTCGATGCTGCGCGGATTGGCCTGATTAAGCGAGGTTTGGACCTCAACCTTTTGCTGCAACCGTTCAAAGAAGCTATCTGCGTCAGCAATTGAAACCGTGACGCCTCTACGATGAGTAATCAGGTCTTGAGCCACTTGGGACGGCACGCCCCGGCTGGCCCAGAACAGGGGATATCGGCGGTTTTGGATACGCTCGATAACTGCCCGCAAGGCGTGGTCCCAGTCTGCAGACCAACCGCAGACAATCAGCCCATGATCGTCCAGCACCCGATCCAGGAGCTGGTTCATGGCCACCGAGTAACCCTGTAATTCTTCCTCGGTGTTGCGGATACGAGTATCGAGATAATCACCATGAATTTTGATGATGTTGCACCGACTATGGATTAGCGGAACTGCACCAGCTAAGTCGTCATCAGACTTGATAAAAGTGGGCTCGACACCTTCATCCCGAAGTGCATTTTCTAAAAGCCGATCAAAATTGGTGGTGATTATTACGCGGATGAAGCCATCACGAATTAACTTCGCAATTGCCCTATGGGCCCTGGTAGGAACCTTTCGGCCCTCAGCGATGTCCTCAACGCTCGGCTCTATGTAACGATGCAGGATTGCCCGCCGTTCGTCCGGCGAATGCGAAAGCATATCTAACAGGTCGGAGTAGTTAGGCTCTTTGCCGAACCGATTGCGATACCATTCAGCCCAATCCGTCGGCTCGCCAGCTTCTTCCAGCGCACCAACGCGCCGCGTTAAATCTAAAATAATCTCCCACCCGGTCGGGATCTGCGAGGCCCGTGACATACCACTGCCAAGTAGAAGCGCAAAAACACCTTTGTTCTCAAAAGCTGAAAACGCCAGCGATGTGGCAGGATCGATCATCTAGGCCCCCTGGAATTAACGTTGAGTTGTATCATAGCAAAAAATTCATTATTTAACGCACTTATCCTGCTGCATCCCTGACCCCTAGGCCGCGTGGACTCTTGGGGTTCACGGACGGGGTAAGCGGTGCTTCAAGGCTGTCTTTTGGAGGACAGCCTTGAGCGTTCAGGATCGCTTGGTTCTCAGCGACGCG
>NZ_BPRC01000065.1 GCF_022179725.1 Methylorubrum aminovorans | reverse complement strand
CCGGGACCGACGGCATCGACGGGTTCGAGATTGGCATCGCGCTGCCCTCGGGCCACCACGCGGATTAACGCCCGAGACACCCCGAAGCATCGAAAGTGCGGATGAACCCCTATTGGACGCCGATTGACAGGCCTCTCCCTGACTCCAAGCAGTCCTTCAAGCCGGTCTGCCCAGATGTCCGTGCCGAAGGGACTTGCAGAAGTTTCAGGGCTTCCTCGGCGTTCGGCGCCGTCCCGGCCGCTTTAACTCCTAACGCGTGGAACGCGCACAGTATCTCCGGGGGGATGACGTATCCGTCCTTGGCGTTCGGCAAACGGGAGGCAGCCGGCAAGTCCGCTGCAAAGATCTTCAATGCTGTATTTTGGCGCAGTCAGTGAGCGGTAGGTCGATGACACAGCGCAGCTTAGCCTCACCCAGTTCGTAGCTAGTCCGGGCTTTCAGTGCGTAGGGCAGCGCCTTCTCGATCAGGTCACGCCCGTAGCCACGGCGAATCGAGCTGCGTTCCTTGGGCCCGTTGATACCCTGTTCCAGCCAGACCAGCGATAGCCGCCGCTCGCCTCCATCTCCCCTGTAGGTGTCCCAGCTCACCCAGAGCCTCCCATGATCATTGGCGAGAGAGCCGTACTTGCGCGCATTGGTGGCCAACTCGTGCAGGGCAAGTGCGAGTGTCTGCACACTGACCTTGCGCAAGCGAACCGACGGGCCCTCGAACGCCACTCGAGACTGCATCGCGGCAGCCCCGAACGCGTCGAGCTCGGTCTGGATCAGCGCCCGAATGGTGATCGGCTCTTCGTCGGAACGTGAGAGCAGTCCCTGCACGCGTGAAAGCGCAGCGAGACGGTCGTTGAACCGCTCGCAAAATTGTTCGGTCGGACCAGACTGGGCCATAGTTTGCTGCGCGATCGAGCGCACCACCGCCAGCAGATTGCGGGTGCGGTGCTGCAACTCATCTACCAACACCGCCTGACGCTGATGCAACTCGTGCAGATCGTGGATGTCTGTGACAGCTCCATAGCACCGAGCGATCTGCCCAGAGGCATCCCGGATCGGCTCAGCACGGACCATGAACCAACGGTAGATTCCGTCCTTGCCGCGGATGCGGTATTCGCGACTATACGGCTGCTCCTGATCCATGGCGGCCCGAAAGCCCGATATCGTGTACTCGCGCTCCTCTGGGTGGATCACCTCCTGCCAGCCATAGCCGAGAGCCTCCGTTTCAGATTGACCGGAGTACTCGTACCAGCGCTCGCTGAACCACGTTGCTCGACCTACAAGATCACTGCTCCAGAGGAAGCCCGGAACGAGGTTGGCCAAAGCCCGGAACCGTTCCTCGCTCCTGCGCAGCGCAATCTCAGCGCGCTCGGCGATCACGCGACGGAACTCCATCTGCGACATGGCCTGTCGGGCGAGTGCCTCAAGGCTGCTGGCTTGGCTATCCGTGAGGCCCTCCGGCCGCGGCTTGGTGTCGATGACACAGAGGGTGCCGAAAGCCACACCGTCCGAGGTCACCAGTTGTGCTCCGGCGTAGAACCGGATGTGCGGTCCGCCCGTGACGAGAGGATTGTCGGAGGTCCGCGGATCGAGCTTCAGGTCCGGGATAATGAAGAGCCCGGCCTGCTTCAAAGCATGACGGCAGACCGATTGCTCGATGGGCATCTCGGAATGGGCAAAGCCGATGCGCGCCTTGAACCACTGACGATCAGATCCAACAAGGCTGATGAGTGAGACAGGTGTCTCACAGATCCGCGAGGCGAGGAGCACAAGATCGTCAAAGGCCGGCTCTGGAGCCGTGTCTAGGATAGCGTAGCGGCCGAGCGCGACGAGACGGGCCGTTTCCTCTAGGTCAGGCATGATCGCGTCTGCCAAGTCCGCCTCTTTCAATGAGCATACAAAGAGGGCGGGCCCGGTTTGTTTCGCCTTCAGCCAGCGCGAGCACAACCGCTCCCCACGATACCGGTGAGGTAGGTCGTGCGTATAGCAAAGAGACGCATAGCTGAAGCGCCTAGCGATTATCACGTCTTACACTCGTTCACGCGGCAACGGCGGACCTGCTACCGTGCGAGAGCGGAGGTCTGCAAGTTGCGCATAGCCGAACAAGCAGCGGTCGAACTGCTGACCCCATTCGGAACTTCGAGGGGTTGCCGTCGAAGGTCCGGATGGGGTGGAAAGCACGCATCCAACCTAGCCATCGCAGTAGGCTACTTCCCCGCTGATAGCGGACATTCGGTTATCGTTCGTTACGGAGCGTTCCGCTGAAACAGCTCCATGCCCCTAATGTCCGCTGAACACGAGGGTTTGGATCGGCAGGACGATCGCCTGGATCCGCAGGATCATGGCATGCACGACCCCGACGGCATCGACCGCGTGGAGAGCCAATTTTTTGCTGGTGCTGAGCTTGCCCGACTCAATGAGTTCGTGATTGCCCGTATAGGCGTTGGCGATGCAACTGCTTCCGGGCGTCACGCCTTCCAGGCCACCTTGGTAGAGCGGCTCAAGGAAGACCAGAATCGTTCCCGGCCGAACAACCTGCTGCGCGTCGATGAGTTGCTCGCCACCTCGGAATTGGCCGGCGGCAATGAAGTCCTGCACGCCCGTCACCACCATTGGGATGACGGTCCAGGGTTTCGAGATGCAGGTGACCTCCGCCAGCATGCCCACCTTCATCACCTGCGCCTCGATCTGCCCGAAGCCCGCCGCGATCGCCTTGCGTCCGGCACCTTCGGGGATCAGCACACCGGCCGAGCGCATGAACGGGTTGACGATGTCGCCGGACCGCAGTGAAAATTGCTCCACCCGCCCCTTCACGCCAGCCCGAATTGTCGTCTTGGCGATCTCTACTTCGGCCTGCGCAAGCGCCGCCTGGGCGCTGGCTTTCTGAGCGGGGAGAAGCGTGTTGAATTGTGCCTCGGCCGTCTGCTTGGCAGCAGTTGCCGCCGCGACGGAGCCCTGCCGGCCGTTCACGACGTTCTGGAGCCGCTCGATCTCGCGAACGGCGACGATGCCGGCGCCGCGCCTGTTCAGCTCCTGCTTCGTCTCCAGTTCGTCGATGGCCTGCTGTAGGGCGCTCCGGGCCTCCTGGGCTTTTCCTTCGGAGGCCAAGATATCGGATTGTGCCGCCACCATCGCCGCCTCAACCTCGGCGATCTTGCGCCGCGCCGACTCCGCGGCGGCCTTCTGTGTCGAACTGTCGAGCCTGAAGATCGGAGCACCCTGCTCGACCTCGCCGCTGACGCCTCGTACGTAGACTTCAGCCACACGTCCGTTGATCTCGGGAACGATCGGTACGGTTCTGTAGTAGAGCGTCGCGCTGTTCGTTGAAGGGTGGTAATAGAATATCAACGTGATCAGCCCGATCGTAAGCATCAAGCATGTAACGATTCCCCACCTAAGCTCGAACCACACAGAGTAAAGCGTGATCTCTTTGCCAAATCGTTTGCCCTGGCCGAAGCGGCGGAAGAGATAGTCCGGCAGGATCGTCAGTAGGGAGCAGAGCATAAGCTCGAGCATGGTCAGCTCCCGGTGCTATTTGGAACGATTTTCGGTGAAGGCCGTGACAGTGGCTGCGCTTCAGGCCGCGTGACCACTGCAGAGGTCTGGCCTTGCGTATCATCTACCGCCTCGCCACGCGGGATGCCTGCCATACGTTCAAGCGATCCCGCGATCCGGCCGAGTGCTCCCCCAAAGTTGGGAATGTCGATCATCGCTAGTAGCAGGCCGATCACCCAGAAGAGATGGATGTGCGTGAAGAGGGCCAGCAGTCCGAGCACGGCGACGATCTCGAACTGGAGCTTGTGGCTCTTGTGGGCGATCCGCTCCGGCAGCGTATGCAGGCGTAGGAACAAGAGCCCAATTGCTAGAACTGCGATCCCCAGGATCACGGCCGCTGCCATCAAGAAGACGTCCGTCTCGCCAGAAGCGGTAATGAACGCTGGAAGATGATGAGGTGCGGCGGGGTTCAGCGAGGCAGTCATGCGGCCCCCAGCAAAAACGACGTAGCCATTCGGACAGGTGTGTCCGCTCCTTAGAGGCGGCAGCAGGTGTCACCAGCGTCGCACACGGACCGCCCGCGGCCCGTAGTATCCGCGTCGAACGGCACCTACTGAGCGCGGTCCGTAATATTCGCGTCGCACGACACCAACCGCACGCGGGCCGTGATATCCTCGCTGGACGACAACCGCGCCACGAGGGCCGACGCAGCCGGACCGATAGACGCCGCGGGCGCAGACGAGGGCATTGGCCTCCGTCGGGACGTATGCGAGCAGGCCTGCAAAGAGACTGAAAGCGACCAAGGCGTACTTCATGACAGACCCTCCGCGCGCTGCCGGCTGGATACGTCAAATGAACTATGCCGAATCATGGCAGACGAAATTGTAACACGGGGCAAAAAAAACTGCTTGATTATTTGCGCCAACGGCTCAGTTAACGAAACTGGCTGCAATGGCCGCGCAAGCGAAGATGTTACGGTGTCCACCCCATTGCCTACACCAGCGCACAGGTACACTTTCGGCGCTCTCGGGATGCTTGTACATTTAAAACGGGCCAGCCTGCGGCTTAGCTCATCCCTAATGGACAGTTCGACAACTTAGCACTACCTGGGCACTCTGAGGGCGGCGGGCGTTCTTATCCTGTAGTGGCACTGCGTCTGCAGCCGATGACAGCCCGCCTCGGATCGCCGGGCCACGACCAGCCGTAACACTTCATCGCCAGCCCGGCCTGGGACGACAGCCCGCTCTGGACAGAGTTAGCTCGCTCCGCGGACCGGCTGGTCGGCGGATCCGATGCCTGCCTGGTGATCGACGACAACATGGCGCAGCCCATCTTCGGTCGCTCGACGACGAGCGTTGACGGGACCAGCCTGTGCATTCCTCGCCGCCTATTCGATAGCAGGGTGGGGGAAGTGGGGCGACTGCACAGGAGCAGGTTCTCCCGGACCGGGAGCCCGTTGAACAAGCTGCTCTCGGACCACATGCGGAACATGCAGGACTGCCTGGATACGTCGGACGAGGCACAGAGAACCATGCTCACAACAGCGACGGTCTCGATATGCAACGCGATGCTCACGCCCGCTTCGGACAGCGCCTACAACCGTCCGGCAGTCGTCGCCATCGAGATCCGGCAATTCATAGCGGCGAACCTGGACTTGGCCGGCCTCGGCGTCGAAATCATCTGCGCCCGTTTTGGGCTGTCGCGCACGCCGGTCTACGCACTGTTCGAGGCCGACGGGGGCGTGATGACCTACATCCGCAATCGCCGCCTAGCTCGGGCCATGCGGATGCTCTCTGGAAGCGAGGAGGGGCCGCCCCGCGTCTCCGGCGTGGCCTACGCCTGCGGCTACGAGAACCTGAAGAGTTTCAGCAAGGCGTTCCACGCGCGTTACGGCGTGAACCCGCGGGATGTCGGCACAAGCCATCGGGTCGATGCCCATCGGGAGAGCGGCGCGACCCTGATGTCTTGGATGAAGGACCTCTGAGATGCACAATCCCCGCCTCACAACAGCAATGAATCACCTCAGAAATGCCGCTGCAACAGCAGAGTTTTTCAACAAAATCGGCGCGCAACTGAACAGGTGACATGTATATCGGCGAGAGTGAGAGGGATCCCCCTCAAAGCGGTCCGATGGAAACTTACCGAAGTTCCAAGGATGCAGCGATGAGACCACGCACCTCCTGCCAGGCCGGCGTCGACGGTGTGACCAAGTCGAAGTGTCCGGCATCCGGGACATTTATGAGTTGCGGCGCCCGTCCAGACCTCCCTCGAACAGCGCGCGCATAGTCGTAGGCGACCCATGGTGGCGTGAGTCGGTCCAGTACACCGCTGACTAGAATGACCGGCACCCCGGCAGGCGGGAGGGCTGCGGGTGAGACCTCCGATAGCTTGTCTGCTGGGGCGAGCCGCTCGACAATGCCCAAGCCGCAGAGCACAGGGACGAACCGCGCGAACGTCGCAAGATCTCCCACGCCGCCTAGGCTGATCACCGCTCGCGGGGTCAGATGGGGCGCTGCGTGAAGAGGACTCTCGGCGGGAAGCGAGCCGCGCGAGGCTGCCCATAGGGCAAGGTGGCCGCCCGCCGAATGGCCCAAGAACACCACACGCGACAGGTCCAGGTGGTATGTTTTTGCCTCTTCAGCAAGCCGGTCCAGAGCAGCACTTATGTCCTGATAAGTTCCGGGATAGCCGCCACCGGCCTCATTGGCACGGCGGTAGCCGATGCTCCACACGGCAACGCCGCGATGCGTTAGATCTGGTCCGAGGTGACGCATCTGCTCGCGCCCGGCGGTGGTAGCGCTCCAGCAACCGCCGTGGATGAGAACCGCGACTGGGTGTGGGCCAGGGCTCGCGGGCAGGAACACATCAACGACTTGAGAGGGGGCCTCACCATAGGTGAGCTGCAGGGTCGGCGGAGGTCGCAACAGGTCACGAAAGGCTGCGAGCTCCACCGGGTCAGCCGTTGCCGGACCGGTCGCGAGCACAGGCGGGAGGTAGAGAACCCGTGCGCCGACCGCCTCGATGGCCTCGCGCACCCCGGCGACCTTGTGGGCATTCAGATTGTCGAGGATGACGGTGTCACCGGGCCTCAGCAGC
>NZ_BPRC01000064.1 GCF_022179725.1 Methylorubrum aminovorans | reverse complement strand
GCCTGCCCGGACTGGGCTTACAACAACCGCAACATCGTCGAGCGGTTATGGGCGCGCCTCAAAGAGTGGCGCGCCGTCGCCACCCGCTACGAGAAGACCGCCGTCAGCTTCGCCGGTGTCCTCTGCCTCGCCGCAACACTCGACTGGCTCAGGTGACGACAGGCCCTAGGACATCTCTGCAAACTCACGAGAGCCAGAGCATGGTCATGCCGACGGTGATCATAGCGAGGTAGTTGGTGGCGCGCTTCTCGTAGCGGGTGGCGATGCGGCGATACTGCTCGAGCGGTTGATCCGTCGCTCGACCTTGTTGCGTTCCCGGTAGGCGGCCTTGTCGAAGTTGGGCTGACGCGGCTGATCCTTGCGGCTCGGGATCACCGGCTCGACTCGCCGCTGCTTGAGCCGGCCCCGGTGAGCCATTACAGCCGCTCAAAATGGATTGGCGAGCAAATCCTGCAGGATATCCTCGGCGGCGGCCATCTCATCGTGCTCAGGCCATTCAACCACACGGGTCCCGAGCAAGATGAGCGGTTCGTGGCGCCCTCTTTTGCGTGCCAGATCGCGAGGATTGAACGCGGTCTCGTTCCTCCCCGTCTCAGCGTCGGTGATCTGTCGGCAAGACGCGAATTCCTCGATGTGCGAAACGTCGTCCGGGCCTACGCCGGCGTGATCGATGCATCGGAGCGGATCGCAGGAGGGACGGTATTCAACATCGCCAGTGGAGAGTCACGCACAATCGAGGACGTGCTTGCATGACTCAGGCAGCGGGCGGAAATGCCGTTCGAAGTTGAGGTGGATCCTGATCGCCTCCGGCCGAGTGAGATCCCGATCGCAGCGGGCCGCTCGGACAGGCTGCATGCTGTTACTGGCTGGCAGCCTGACATTGCATGGTCGAAAACGCTGGATGATTTGATGAGCGATGCCCGCGAGCACGCTCGTAATATCGAGAAAGAGAAGCTTTCACGTCAAGACGTATCTTGATGTTTCCTGCTGCGCCTGCGATCTCGTGCGATGTCTCCGGGGCGGGGCTGTGTTCGGTTTTCTGTGAGAGCTTGCGTCTCGAGGACCCTGACGGTCACATCGCCAGACTCAGCGCGCCAGCCGCTCAGATCATCTTCACCGAGCGCTTCACCAGGGCCATGGCGGCCTGATGGGCGGCACCGGCATGGGGAAAGACGCACCTAGCCATCGCGGGCCCGGTCCTGCATCCGGGACGGGGCCAGGATGTTGAGCACCACGTCGGCCGAGTGCACGCCCTCGCGCAGCGCCTCGGCGCAGGCGGACATCGAGCATGAGCGCGGCGCACATGGGCGCAGATGACGGATCGTGTCCCTGATGGTTGTGTAGCTCGACGGTAACGAGGAAGCCCGTCCGCGCGGAGTGGTCATCGGCGGTTGCCGGGTAGGGTCAGGTTGCGAGCACAATCCCGAACCCGAGAGACCCCCGATGACCGAGGAGATGATGAGCCTGCGCGGTCTGCTGGAGAAGAGCGCCGACGCGGACCTGCTGCGCGAGATGATCGGCTTTGCGGCCGAGCGGCGGATGGAGTAGGCACCGGCGCGGTCACAAGCCACGACCTCGACGCCGGGATGCTGCTGCAGCCAGTCGGCCACGGTGGCGGTCTCGCGGTCGGGCAGCAGGTCGATGATCTGGCCTCGTTCCAGATCGCACAGGATCGTGCCGTAGCGCTGACCGCGCCGCCAGGCCCAATCATCGATGCCGAGCACGCGCGGTGCGCGGTCTGCCTGCGCGGGGGCGCGACCTCGCACGAGGCGCAGCAGAGTGTCGGGGCTGACCGGCAGGCCGAGGCGCCCCGTCAGGCGTGCGCCGGCTTCACCAACGAGCGCGAGACCGAGGTGGTGCTGGAGGTCGCCGAGGCGGTGGCCCGGCGACACCGTGATCCTCGACAACCTGCAAGCTCACAAAGTCAGCGGCATCCGCGAGCGGGTCGAGGCGGCCGGCGCGTGGCTGTTCTACCTTCCGCCCTACAGCCCCGAGTTCAACCCGATCGAGCAGATCTTCGCCAAGCTGAAAGCGCTGCTGCGGAGCGCAGCCGCCCGCACCGTGCCTGACCTCTGGGACGCCATCCGGCAGGCCTTCACCCGCTCCACCCCGGAACCGCGGCGGTCGTCGTCTCGAAGTCGGTGATCAGGTTCGGCGTGTCATCGTCCCACGTCTCGGTCAGATGCACCTTGTAGCCACTCCACACCGTCGTGCCTTTGCTCGCGTAGCACGCCTCGACGTCATACGGCGAGTCGATGTACGGCCCGATGGTGGCACCTGATCGTTCGTCCGCCACGCGACACGGGTGCCCCGCGGCCCGTCCTCGCGGAGGAAGTTCTGCACCCAGACCCGTCGCAGGGTCTCGAGCGCGGCGAGGTCACGCAGGACGGGTGGGGCGAGGGCCAGCAAGGTGAACCCATCGATCCCGGTCTGCACCGCCCACGCCTGCTGTCCTGCTTGGCTCTTGGGCAGCCGGAACTCGCTCGCCCACAGCCCGTAGCGTTCGACCCAGATCGGGGTCGTGCACGTGCGTAGCCAGTCAGGCGCGACCGTTGCCAGTTCGTTCAGCGCGTGGCGCAGCGTTTCCCCGACAACTTCGAGCCGGCTCAGAGTTCGCAACGCTCCAAGGACGTGGGTCGAGTCGCTGCGCTGGCGTCCACCGCCTTTCAGGAGCCCGCGCTCCCGTGCCAGTGCGAGCGTCGCGTCGAGGAGCCGGCTTTCCGCCCCATGGGCGAGAAGGCGGGTGCGGAACTCGCTCAAGACAGTGTGGTCGAAGCCGGTATCGGTGAGCTCCAGGCACAGGAGGTACTTCCAGTCGATCCGCGTGCGGACTGCGTCGGCGGCTTGGCGATCGGTGAGTCCCTCCATGAACTGCAGCAGGGTCGCGAGGGCGAGCCGGACCGGCGCCTCAGCGGGGCGTCCCCGCACCGGGAACAGGTCGGCAAAGTCGTGATCCTACACGACCTGATGCAGGTCGTCATAGAGGCGCATGACCGGATTGCCGTTCGGAAAGATCGCTCGCGCGACCTGCGCAGTCTGATCAGGCACGACGTAGGTGCGTCTCACGTCGAGCGACATGCTCCCCTCCTGATGAGCGTGGGGCAACATCGTCACTCTTCGCGCTGCGCTGGTCGTCCGCTCATCGCAAGATGCCGTGCCGAATTCGCCACCAATATCAAAGTGCGGGAGAGCCGCTGTCGTGGAGCCCTTCAGGCTTTCCCACGAGGTGTGTTCGATGCCTCACACACGCCCGCCCTATCCAGCTGAGTTCCGTCGTCAGATCGTCGAACTGGTCCACGCTGGACGCGATCCCACAGATCTCGCCCGTGAGTTCGAGCCGTCGGCCCAGGCGATCCGGAACTGGGTTGCTCAGGCGGATTGGACCGAGGATTGCCGCGCGGCGACGGCCGAGAACCAAAAGGCATAGATGCCTCACTGAAGCGCGATGCACTTCCAAGCCGAGTTGGCATAGACGCACAGCTTGCCGGCTCTACCGTCCACCACGAGCGGAGCCATGCCAGGCACAGCCTGTGGCGCTCCAGTTGGCGTCCCGGACATTACGGGGATGTACGGGTACCCGTTGGCCTCGCTCGTGGCCGGCGCAGGTTTGCCCAGCACTATAGGACTTCCCATTGGGTTGATGTAGCACGGCAGCGTGTTGGAGCCGGGCTTGGCGCATTGCATCCAGCCATACATGTCGGCGAGTACGCCAAACCGGATGCCGCTATCAGTGGCGGCGCCGTTGCCAGTTGAGATCTGGGCCGAGGCCGCGCCGGCGGCGACGTCCTTATAGGGCAGGCTTGCATCCGTCACTGTCAGCCGGGCTGCGGGCGCGAGCGTACCGATGCCCATGTTCCGGCCCACGGTTCCGTAAGGGGCACCGATTGTGTCGATGGTCTGTCGTCCACCCGTAGCGCCGTTAGAGAGCGACCCTGTGAGGTTGCCGCTCAGGTCTACTGCAGCGACTGTGATGCGGTCGCCTGCACCCGGCGCCACCTCAATCCCGTACTTCTGCCACTCCTCTTGGCCGGGGAACGAGCCGCCCGGCCCCGAGCGTCCTCCCGTGACTGACCAAGATGAGACCCCGGCCGCCACATGAATCCCGGAGTAGACGTTGCGGGCCGTCTTGGAATTGAACGAAATTTGTGGGGCGTTGATGTCGATGTAGGCGCTGCCCTCGTTGCGAAAACCCTCACCACCATTGTTGGTTAGGCGTGGCGCGTTGAAGATCAAGCTGCGGATCGTGCTCGGTGTCCCCTTGAGACGAATGCCGGGCTTGCCATTGCTTTGACCGTTCGTTGCTGCCCACAGTCCGGTAAAAGTAACGTCAGAGACTTTTCCTGTACCCGTGGGCGCGATCAGCAGACCCTCATCCACGCTCGTATCGAGGAAGCCATCCGTTGACTGTGAGCCGTTTACGACCTGTCCATTGCCCGGGTCCATCAGCCAAGCGTTCTTGTTGCTGATATAGTCGCCACCGCGGACTTGGAACCCAGACACGTTCCGAAAATGCAACGCCGCCATGGTCGCGCCGCTGATTAGCGGCTCGTTGAGCATCACATCGGCAGGCTGACCTCCTGAGAATCCCAAGCGAATACCAACATATGGGTTGAACACCTGCACCCGATCTAGGTGGATTTTGAAGGCATTGGGGCCGCCGTGCACGTCGATACAGACATAGACATTGCCCTGGCACGTAACATCCGCACCCTTGAAATTATATGTGCCGCGCAGGGCGATGAATGCGCCATGCGTCCGAGGCACGCTGGATGAAAATGAGATATTGCGAAGACCACTATTCTCGTTGGTCGTGGATCCGTCGCCAAACCGGAGCACATCACCATCGAAATTGCTTGAGATGAGAGTCGGTGCGCGCCCATCGCCTTCCAAGATAACGTTGCTAGGGAGAGCTTGGAGAGCGGTAAGCGTGTAGGGCTGGACCGAGCGCGGAAGTAGGAGCCGGCCGCCCATACTTCCCAGTCGCCCGACTGCCGCCGGAATTGCCGCTGTGATGTCGTGGGAGCCCAGAGCCATGTCATCAGCCACATAGACCGTGCGGCCGAGCAGCGCGCTGAGCGTGTTCGCCGCCTTGCTACCAGCGGGGCGAGCTGTCATTCCGGACGCATCGTCGGTTGGCTGTAGTATACGCGTCCAGGCCTGCCCCTGAAGCACGCATGGCACGCGCGGTCCGCTCGTACCGGAGGCGTAGCAGAGGCCGTGCGCGGCAGAACCAGCGGGGGATAGCCCTTCGGCACGGGCAAACGTCAGGGAACTAACGACTGCGAGGGCCGCCAGAACAGTGCGCATCAGCATGGATCAAGTCCCGTGGGCCAGGCTGCCGGGGGTTAGCGTCATGACGACAGCAAATAGGGCGGCGCCCTGAATGGTCACGCCGAGCGTGGCCAGAGTAGCAACTCGTGAAAGATTGACGCGGCGATCATCGCCTATCTCGCCGACCCGTCGAAGCCGGTGGTGCTTGATGTCGGAAAGAGCACCCTCGACGTCTCTATGGTCGGCAGACGAACTGGCGGTGGAGGGGGCGACGCCAGCGCGGCGGCGGAATGCGATGCGAACAGCGATGCTACTCGGGAGGCCGGCGTGACATGGCTCATCTTTGGCGACAGCCACATCGGCGCATTTCGGTACGCTGCAGAAAATGGCTAGAGCCGTTCCCGCTTACGTAGCGACGGCCAAGTCGTTGTCGTAGCCGGCGGCGGCGAGGCCGTTGCGGCACTCGCTCGGACGATGCCACGACCTCGACCATCCACGCAGCGCTCGCTGCACGGGACCTGCTGCCCAGGATCCACATCGCCGACACTGGTTTCGTGAATGCGGCGCTGTTCGTGGATGCCCAGGAGCGCCACGGGATCGATCTGGTCGGCCCGACGCGGGGCGACCGGCAGTGGCAGGCCCAGGCCGGCGTCGGGTTCGCCACACGGGACTTTGCCATCGACTTCGCTCGGCGGCGGGCAACGTGCCCGGGTGGGAAGGACAGCCACAGCTGGACACCCACGCTCGTCCACGGCACGACACCGGTGATCAAGATCAAGTTCGCGGTCCGCGATTGCAGGGACTGCTCGCTGCGGCCGCACTGCACACGCTCGAAGTCGGCGCGGCGCGCGATCACGATCCGCCCCGAAGCCCAACACAAGGCGTTGCGGGTCAGGCGGGAGCGAGAGAAGACCTCCGACTTCGCAGCTGAGTACGCCCGGCGTGCCGGCGTAGAGGGCACGATCGCACAAGGTGTGCGGTCAGCGCGGCTCCGACGGACGCCCTATTTCGGGCACGCAAAGACGCACTTGGCTCATCTGATGAAAGCGGCGGCGATGAACTTGGTGCGACTGCTGCGATGGTTGGCGGACGAACCGAAGGCGCGAACTCGGAACTCATCCTTTGCACAGCTGCACTCGCTTGCAGCTTGACTGTGCCACCTCTAATTCGCCACTAATATCACGTTACGCGGAACGGTCGCGGTGACGAGGTTGGCATCAGCTGCTTCACGGATGGGATGATCCTGCCCTCATCTTTGCCGGGCTGCGCCATCGACAGCGTCACTCAGAGCGCCGATCACCTCGTCATCCGGGTCGTGTCCCCTGACGTGGTGTAGCTTCGACGTGGCCACCACGATCACCGACCGGGGCGGGATCGATCCGGCATCCGTCAGGTCGGTTTCGTAGCGCAGGCCCGAGCGGCTATGCTACCGCCGGGTGGTCGGGGTCCACATGGCACTTCCAGGTCAGGCTTCAGCACCCTTCTGGAAGCATCGCCATCCC
>NZ_BPRC01000063.1 GCF_022179725.1 Methylorubrum aminovorans | reverse complement strand
CCGCTTGGCCGGCTGCGCTCACCCGGTCGGCTCCGCCGGCCAAGCGACCCGTGGAGCAAAGGCCGACCCTGCACTAACTTAGAACTTGGACCACCGCCTGGGGGCCGATCAAATGCTGATGCGCCTTCGGCATCGCGCGGGGTACACGCAGTGCTCCATCGCTGTCTTGAAGCTTCCTGTTGCGTCAGAGCGCCCCGGTGTTGAGTCGGCCTCCTGGCTTCTCATGCTGGCCGACGATCCGGCAGGCGTGATGTTCCGAGAGGCCATACTTCGCTCGAATGCCGTCGAGCGCCTGCCTGCATCGCCTGGGGGCTACAGGTTTCTCGAGGCGACGTGCGCCAGAACCCACGTTTCCAAAGACAGCTCGGCCACGAGCAGCCGCTGCCGGGCGTTCTCGCGTTCCAGATCCTTCATGCTCCTGGCCTGATCGATCTGGAGACCGGCGTGGTCGAAGCCCGGTCCGTTCTGAGATTTCGGATTTTCAATGGGCCATACGGCCCTTTGGTGGGTCTTCAGGGCGGCGCCTTGAAGCCAGCATAGCCGCTCTCTACTCCGCCGCGTGCGGGAGGCCCGTTCCCCCGATCCAGGCGGCGAGGTCGTCTCGGGCCCGGTCGGTGAGCGCCCGCTTCTTCAGCGCCGCCTTCTCGGGGCCACGCAGGCGCTTGCCGGTCTCGTTGCGCGGCATCCGCTCGAGCGGCGGGAACAGACCGAAATTCACGTTCATCGGCTGGAACGAGCGCGGCGCGCTGGATCCCGCATCCTCGCTTACCTCGACATGGCCGCCGGTGATGTGGCCGATGAGCGCCCCGAGCGCCGTCGTCGGAGGCAGGGGGGCAAGCGTGGTCCCCTCGGCCTCGGCCAGCGCGTAGCGGCCGGCCATCAGCCCGACCGCGGCGCTCTCGACATAGCCCTCGCAGCCGGTGATCTGGCCGGCGAAGCGCAGTTGCGGCCTTGCCTTCAGACGCAGGGTCGCGTCGAGCAGGCGCGGGCTGTCAAGATAGGTGTTGCGGTGCAGGCCCCCGAGGCGGGCGAACTCGGCGTTCTCGAGGCCCGGAATCGTGCGGAAGATCCGGACCTGCTCGGCGTGGCGCAGCTTGGTCTGAAAGCCCACCATGTTGAACAGGGTGCCGAGCGCGTTGTCCTGCCGCAACTGGACGATGGCGTAGGCCTTCACCGTCGGGTTGTGCGGGTTGGTGAGGCCGACCGGCTTCATCGGTCCGTGGCGCAGGGTCTCGGGGCCGCGCTCGGCCATCACCTCGATCGGCAGGCAGCCGTCGAAATAGGGGGTGGTGGCCTCCCATTCCTTGAACGCCGTCTTCTCGCCGGCGATGAGGGCGGCGACGAAGGCCTCGTACTGCTCCCGGTCCATCGGGCAGTTGAGGTAATCCGCCCCCGTGCCGCCGGGGCCGGCCTTGTCGTAGCGGGACTGGAACCACGCACGCCCCATGTCGATCGAGTCGCGGTGGACGATCGGGGCGATGGCGTCGAAGAAGGCGAGCGATTCCCGGCCCGTCAGCGCGCCGACGGCCTCGGCTAGAGCCGGGGAGGTGAGGGGGCCGGTGGCGAGGATGGTCGAGCCCCACTCTTCCGGCGGCAGGCCCGCGACCTCCTCGCGGACGATCGTGATGTTCGGATGCGCTTCGAGCGCCGCGGTGACGGCCCCCGAAAACCCTTCGCGGTCGACGGCGAGCGCCCCGCCCGCGGGGACTTGGTTCGCGTCGGCCGCGCGCATGATCAGCGAGTCGAGGCTGCGCATCTCCTGATGCAGCAGGCCGACGGCGTTGCCGTTGGCGTCGTCCGAGCGGAAGGAGTTGGAGCAGACGAGTTCCGCCAGCCCCTCGGTCTGGTGGGCATCGGTGCCGCGATGGGGCCGCATCTCGTGCAGCACGACCGCGCGGCCGCCCTGGGCGATCTGCCACGCGGCCTCCGAACCGGCGAGGCCGCCGCCGACGATATGGATCGGGTTGCTCATCACGATGGGATAGAACCACGCCGGTCCGCGATCAATGCGGGCGAGCGCCCGACCTCTTGCCGGGCAGGCCGCCCGGAGGTCGGGGAGGAATGGATGTCCCCATCGTGGGATGCCGCCCCCGCCCTGAGGGCCGCCGCCGGTCAGTGCAGCTTCGGCCCCATCAGGAAGCGATCGCGGTCGACGGACGTGAGTGCGAGCCGCGTCAGGCGCCCGTCCCGGTTGACCGTGAGCGGCACCCGCACGCCCGCTTCGCCGAGCGCCCAGACCTGCCGGAAGAATGAGGAATGGATGTCCCCATCGTGGAATGCCGCCCCCGCCCTGAGGGCCGCCGCCGGTCAGTGCAGCTTCGGGCCCATCAGGAAGCGATCGCGGTCGACGGACGTGAGCGCGAGCCGCGTCAGGCGCCCGTCCCGGTTGACCGTGAGCGGCACCCGCACGCCCGCTTCGCCGAGCGCCCAGACCTGCCGGAAGAATCCGGCGAGATCGGCCACCGGCTCGCCCGCCACCTCCGTCAGCACGTCGCCCGCACGCAGGTCCGCGGCTTCCGCCGGCCCCTTGTCGGCGGCGCCCATCACCACGACGCCGTCTTCGGTCTCCGTCGCGTAGAGGCCGAGCCAGGGGCGGGGCGGGCGATCGGCGCGGCCGCGGGTCTCGAGATCGGCGAGGATCGGCGGCAGGAGGTCGATCGGCACGACCATGTTGATCGCCCGGCCCGCGCCCGACCCGCCCTGTTGCAGTTGCAGCGAGCCGATGCCGATCAGCGCCCCGTCGGGCCCGATCAGGGCGGTGCCGCCCCAGTGCGGGTGGGCGGGGGCGGTGAACAGCGCCTCGTCGAGGACGTATTCCCAGTATCCGGCGAATTCCTGCCGGGCGACAAGTTCGACCGCGACACTGTGCGAGCGCCCGCCCGCCCCGGCGATCACCGCCCGCTCGCCGACCTGCAGCGCGTCCGCGCTTCCGAGCCTGAGGGCAGGCAGGTCGAGGCGGCCCAGCGCCTGGACGAGACCGAAACCGGTCTCCCCGTCATAGCCGACGACGTAGGCCGGAACGGAACGCCCATCATGGGTCGTCAGCCAGACGCTCTCGGCCTCCAGCACGAGGTAGCCGATGGTGAGCACCAGCCCGTCCTCGCGGATCATCACGCCGTTGCCCGCCCGCTCGGTGCCGAGCGTCTCCGCCGTGAAGGCTTCCGCCGGCACCCGGCTGGAGAGGGAGACCACCGAGGTCAGCGCCCGCTCCAGATCGTAGGCGTAGTCGCCGGCCTTCGGCTGCAGGGCGGCCGGAATCCTGAATTCGCCGTGCGCGGACATGGTCTTCGATTTCCCTGTGCCTCGCCCTGCCGCCGCCCGTGGAAGGCCTTTCCGCGAAGCGGCTCCACGCTGACGGGCGGCGCTTCCGGCACAGATAGGCGGCACACATCACTCCGACACCCGTCCGGCACCGCGTCGAATGGCGCCCCGCCGGGGTCCGGTCGCCGGGACGCGCCCCGTTCAGCCAGGGCCGGCTCCGCCACGCTCCGGCGGCCCTCGCCGGCGCCGCGCGGAGGGGGCGGGCGCTCGTCACGCCACAAACGGATGAAGCCGCCCGGCCTTGCGGCCGGGCGGCTTCATCGTGAGGGGATCGGGGACGCTTGCGTCCCCGCTCCGTGTGATCAGTACTTGCGAACCAGCGGAGCCGGCATCGGGGCCGGAGCCGCCGCCGGGGTGTAGAGCGGGGCGACGATACGGAACCAGCCGTCCGTGCTCTCGGGCACGCCGGCCGAGGTCACGACGTCGCGGGCGACGTAGGCCTGAACCGAGAACGGTCCGAAGTCGTAGCCGATGAGGCCGCCGAGGGCGAACCGGCCACCGCGACCGATGCGGCTGGTCGGGTCGTTCACGAAGGCGAGCAGGTTCGGGTCGAGGTTCACCGTGCCGTAGCCGATGGCGCCGATCTCGAACTTGCCGAACTTCTTGGTCGCGGTCAGGTCGAGGTTGAACGCGTCCGAGATCTGCACCGGGCCGAAGAAGCCGGGGATGCCGTTGCGGCCGTCGAAGCGGCTGGGCGAGTCGTAGAAGTTGTAGGTCAGGTTGGCGGTCAGGTTCCAGCCGTCGCCGGTGTAGCTGATCGCGCCGCCGACACGGTACGTGTTGGAGGCCAGGATGTTCAGGCCGCCGCCGCGACCGGCGTTGAGCTCGTTGAGGTAGGAACCGCCGAGCAAGCTGACGCCGACATTGCCGCCGAGGTCGAACGCCCAGATCGCGCCGACGAAGGTGCCGACGTTGATCGAGGTGTCACGGCCGCCAGCAGCGCGGCTGAAGGTGAACACGGTCGGGGGGGCCACGACGAATTCGAGGCGGCCGCCGAACGGCACGAAGGGGGTCGCCCACACCAGGATCGGCACGTTGACCGCGGTGTCGACCGAGATCGCGTCCGGCCCATCGGGGCTGCGGTAGGTGAAGGTGTTGATCGCGTAGATGCCCTCGGGGAGCGGCGCGCCAACGGCCAGACCGACCTGCTCACCGGGAACCGTGGTCGTCTGCGCCTGGGCGACGGTCGTCGTCATTCCGGCCGTCAGCGCGATCGCGCCTGCGGCGAGCCAGTTCTTCATCATTTTTCTCGTTCCTTCCCAAGGATTTCAGGCGTCCGCCCCGTAGCGCCCGCATACCTTTCGCCTCCCTCTCTCCCCAGAGTGGGATGGCTGGTGTGATGCCGGGGCCCCCTACGGCTGCACTTCAAGTCTCGACGTTGGGAACTATTCTACAGACCGGCCGCGAAAGACAGGGGATTGCCTTCAATCTCGGCAGTTCGGATCTCACCGTTGCGCAAAAGCCGCATTTTCGCTGCGGAGCAACCAAACCCTTAATGACCTCTTAACGCTTCCATCTTCGGCAGAAGCCGTGCGGCGGGGTGAATTCAGGTGAAATAGTACATTTTCATCAAGCAATTGGCTGTCGCACCGGGCCGGGAGGCTTCGGCAGGGCGGGGCGGGCGATTGCGCAAGTGCGAATGCCGGATTCCCGCTCGACCGGGCCGTCGCATCCGGTCACGGCAGTCCGAATCGTCGCCTCGGCCCTACGCCGCAGCCGGTTCAGAACCGGCTGCCGTCAGGTTGCCCTGCCCCTCGCGAAGAAGCGGAACCCGCCCCCTACTCGGCGGCTTGCCGGCCTGAAGCCGCGCCGCGGCGGCGCGGGGCAGCTGGACTGGCCTTGTCGGCCCCCTTGATCGCCGGCTTCGGCGGCTTCCCGGCGGGACGCCGCGCCAGCACCTCGCGCAGGAAGCGCCCGGTATGGCTCGCCGTGCTCGCGGCGATCTCCTCCGGCGTGCCCTGGGCCACCACCCGGCCGCCGCCGTCGCCGCCCTCGGGGCCCATGTCGATCACCCAGTCGGCGGTCTTGATGACTTCGAGGTTGTGCTCGATCACCACCACGGTGTTGCCCTGCTCGACCAGTTCGTGGAGCACCTCCATCAGCTTGGCCACATCGTGGAAGTGCAGGCCGGTGGTCGGCTCGTCGAGGATGTAGAGCGTGCGCCCCGTCGCCCGCTTCGACAGCTCCTTGGACAGCTTCACCCGCTGGGCCTCACCGCCCGAGAGCGTGGTCGCCTGCTGTCCGACGCGGACATAGTGCAGGCCGACGCGGGCCAGCGTCTCCATCTTCTCGCGAATCGACGGCACGGCCTTGAACAGGTCGGCGGCCTCCTCCACCGTCATGTCGAGCACGTCGGCGATGGACTTGTTGCGGTAGCGCACCTCCAGCGTCTCGCGGTCGTAGCGCTTGCCCTTGCACACGTCGCAGGTGACGTAGACGTCGGGCAGGAAGTGCATCTCGATCTTGATGACGCCGTCGCCCGAGCAGGCCTCGCAGCGCCCACCCTTCACGTTGAACGAGAAGCGTCCGGCCTGATAGCCGCGCGCCTTGGCCTCGGGCAGGCCGGCGAACCAGTCGCGGATCGGAGTGAAGGCGCCCGTATAGGTCGCCGGGTTCGAGCGCGGGGTGCGGCCGATCGGCGACTGGTCGATGTCGATGACCTTGTCGAGATGCTCCAGCCCGTCGATCCGCTCGAACGGGGCGGGGTGTTCCAGGGCGCCGTTGAGGCGCTTGGCCGCCGCCTTGTAGAGCGTGTCGATCACCAGCGTGGACTTGCCGCCGCCGGAGACGCCGGTGATGCAGGTGAAGGTGCCGAGCGGGATCTTTGCGGTGACATCCTTCAGATTGTTGCCGCGCGCCCCGGCGACCGTGAGCATCCCGCGGCCGGGCTTGCGGCGCTCCTTCGGCGTGTGCACCGAGAGTTCGCCGGTGAGGTATTTGGCCGTCAGCGAGGCCGGGTCCTTCAGGAGTTCCTCCGGCGTGCCCTGGGCGACGATCTCGCCGCCGTGGATGCCGGCGCCGGGGCCCACATCGACCACGTAGTCGGCCTGGAGGATCGCGTCCTCGTCGTGCTCGACCACGATCACCGAGTTGCCGAGATCGCGCAGGCGCTTGAGCGTGCCGAGCAGGCGCTCGTTGTCGCGCTGGTGCAGGCCGATCGAGGGTTCGTCGAGGACGTAGAGCACGCCGGTGAGCCCCGAGCCGATCTGCGAGGCGAGCCGGATGCGCTGGCTCTCGCCGCCCGACAGCGAGCCCGAGCCGCGGGCGAGCGTCAGGTATTCGAGGCCGACATCGACAAGGAAGGTCAGCCGATCGCGGATCTCCTTCAGGATGCGAACCGCGATCTCGTTCTGCTTGTCCGTCAGCTTGCCCGAGATCTCCGAGAACCAGCGATGCGCCTCGCGCACGGACAAAGCCGTGACCTGGCCGATGTCCTGCCGGTCGATCTTGACCGCGAGCGCCTCCGGCTTGAGCCGCTTGCCGTCGCAGGCGGCACAAGGGGTGGCGCTCATGAACCGCCCGATCTCCTCGCGCGAGGCGTCGCTCTCGGTCTCCTTGTAGCGCCGCTCCAGATTCGGGATCACGCCCTCGAACGGCTTGTTGACCGAGTAGGAGCGCAGGCCGTCATTGTAGTCGAAGCGCACCGACTCCTTGCCCGTGCCGAACAGGATCACCGCGCGAGCCTGCTCCGGCAGTGCCGACCACGCGACCGTCGTCTTGAAGCCGAAATGACGGCTAAGCGCGTCGAGGGTCTGGTCGTAATAGGGCGAGGTCGATTTCGCCCAGGGAGCGACCGCGCCGCGCTTCAGGGTGAGCGCGGGATCGGAGATGACCAGTTCGGGGTCGATCCGCATCTCGTGGCCGATGCCGCCGCAGGTCGGGCAGGCGCCGAACGGATTGTTGAACGAGAACAGCCGCGGCTCGATCTCGGGGATGGTGAAGCCGGAGACGGGACAGGCGAAGCGCGACGAGAACGTGATTTTTTTCGGCTGCTCGCCCTCGGCCACATCGGCGAACTCGATGTCGGCGATGCCGTCGGCCAACTCCAGCGCGGTCTCGAAGGAATCGGCCAGCCGCGCGGCGATGTCGTCGCGCACGACGATGCGGTCCACCACCACGTCGATGTCGTGCTTGAGCTTCTTGTCGAGCTTCGGCACGTCGTCGATCGCGTAATACTCGCCGTCGATGCGAAGGCGCTGGAAGCCTTTCTTCTGGAACTCGGCGATCTCCTTGCGGTACTCGCCCTTGCGGCCGCGCACCACCGGCGCGAGCAGGTAGAGCCGGGTCTTCTCCGGCAGTTCCAGCACCCGGTCGACCATCTGAGAGACGGTCTGGCTCTCGATCGGCTCGCCGGTGGCCGGCGAGTAGGGGATGCCGACCCGCGCCCAGAGCAGGCGCATGTAGTCGTAGATTTCGGTCACCGTGCCGACGGTGGAACGCGGGTTCTTCGAGGTCGTCTTCTGCTCGATCGAGATGGCCGGCGAGAGCCCGTCGATCTGATCGACGTCGGGCTTCGACATCATCTCCAGGAACTGACGTGCATAGGCCGAGAGCGATTCGACGTAGCGGCGCTGCCCTTCCGCGTAGATCGTGTCGAAGGCCAGCGACGATTTCCCTGAGCCCGACAGGCCGGTGAACACCACGAACTTGTCGCGGGGGATCGTCAGATCGACGTTCTTGAGATTGTGCTCACGGGCGCCCCGCACCGAGATGACGCGGGTGTCGCGCGCGCGCTCTTCGCCGGCCGCGTCGAACAGGGCGGCCAGCTGCGCATCGGTCCTCGCCTCGGCCGTGTCCTGGCTTCTCACCTTATTCGTGGGGGCCTTGTTCTTGGCATCCTTGATCTTGGCATCCTTGGCCGTGGTCTCGGCTTTGCGGGCTTTGGCTGTGGCCATGGGCGAAGAATTCTCTGCGGCGGATCCGGGCCGCCCGGATGCGGCGCCCCCTCGATCGTTCGGACGGCAACGGGCGTGCCGCGCGGGAAAACAGTATCCGGGGACGGAGATGGGTTCCCAGCGGCCCGAAACCACTAGAACGGAACGGGTACGACGGCAACGCCGACCTGCTCTGCGCGGCGGGGAAGGCGGATCGGACGCGGTCCGCGATGGCAGAGACCGGCTAGAGCCGTGCCCTAGCGGGTTGAATCACTTGGGGTAGGCGATCTGGCTGGCGTGTGATTCACTGGGTGGGCTTGTGATGGAGGATGCCATGCCTTCAGCCCTGTCGGT
>NZ_BPRC01000062.1 GCF_022179725.1 Methylorubrum aminovorans | reverse complement strand
CTCGGCTACCGCTCGCCCGTCGTCTACGAGCAGGAGACTGCGTCAGAACTGCCGATCGAGACCCTGCTCAGCCAAGCCCCCTGAACCGTCCACAAAAACGGGGCAATCCCATATGAGGCGTTCGCTGCCGAGGCGCACAGAAGTCGTTCACTGAGATCCGCTGGCGTGAAGCGGACAGAGGCGTCCCCGCCGGGACGCGAGCAGAGCCATCCCGGGTTGGGTCTTGTGGCCGGTGTAGAACCGGACCGCGCGTTCGACATGGTGAGCTCCGCTTCGAGACGCATGGTGCGGCGGTCGATAGGGGCCGACCGCGGAAACAACCACGATCCGGCGGTGACCACTCTCTCCGACTTGACGTCTGCAACGCGATCAAACAACGATCCAGCGATAGCGACCCAGCCGTTCGCTGCTCTCGATGCCACGCCGGGCAATCCGCGGTGTGATGCTGCGAGCCCGGCACTCGCACCGACAACGGCGATGGTCGTAGCCCTTGTCGGCATGCAGCTTGTCGGGTCTGCGCCGCGGGCGGCCGCGCCGACCCGTGCGCACGCCCGGTACCGCATCGAGCGTGGCGGCCAGCATACGGCTGTCGTTGCAGTTGGCCCCGCTCAGCGTCAGGCCGAGCGGCGTGCCCCTGGCATCCACGACGAGGTGGCGCTTCGTGCCCGGCTTACCCCGATCCGTCGGGTTCGGGCCCGTTGCACAGCCCCTTTATGGATGGCCCGCCCCTCACCGGGCCATCCTGCTAGGCTTGCAGGGTGGCCGAGATGAGTGATGGAGTGGAGCGATGACGATCGCGGTGCTGGGGATCGATCTGGGCAAGAACAGCTGCAGCCTCGTCGGGCTGGATGCGAGCGGACGGGTCGTTCTGCGTCGCCGGATGCGGCGCGAGACGGTGATCGCCTTCGGCGCGAAGCTGCCAGGGTGCGTCGTAGCGATGGAGGCGTGCTGCGGTGCGCACCACATGGGCCGAGCCCTCGTGGAGCAGGGACACACGGTCCGGCTGATGTCGCCGGAATACGTGCGCCCGTACGTCAAGGCGCAGAAGAACGACGACCGCGACGCCGAAGCCATCGCCGAGGCGGCCACCCGCCCGACGATGCGGTTCGTGGCACTCAAGTCCGAGGAGCAGCTCGACGTACAGACCCTGCACCGGGTGCGCGACCAACTCGTGGGCGAACGCACGGCGCTCATGAATCAGGTCCGCGCTATCCTCTTGGAGCGCGGCCATGTCGTCGCGCAGGGGCGGGCCAAGCTGGCCGCCTCTCTGACCGAGTTACTCGACACGGGGGCGGGCTCCTCGCTTACACCGCGCATGCGCACCCTGGTGGCGGAGGTGCGCGAGCGCTGGCAGGAGCTCGACCGGCGTATCACCGCGCTGGATGCCGAGTTCACCGAGCAGGCGCGTACGGACGAGAACGCGCGTCGGCTGACCACCATCCCGGGCATCGGCGCGCTTAATGCGACCGCGCTGATTGCGGCCATCGGCGACGTAGCAAGCTTCGCTCGCGGACGTGACCTAGCCGCTTGGCTCGGCCTCGTACCGCGGCAGGTGACGACCGGCGGGAAGCCCCGGCTGGTCGGCATCACCAAGCGCGGCAGCAAGTATCTGCGCAAGACGCTCATCCAGGGCGCTCGGGCCGCGATGCCGACGCTCCGGCAGGGTGATACGCGGCTCGGGCAGTGGCTGCGCGGGCTGCTGGAGCGGGCGCATGCCAACACGGCGGTGGTGGCCTTGGCAGCCAAGATGGCGCGCATCGTCTGGGCGCTTCTGCGCCACGGGCGGGTCTACGAGCCGGCGGCCGTGGCTGCCTGATCCGAGTTCGGCCCGCGCGGCGCGCCGGCCTTCCGATGTCTGCGAGCGGTGAAAGGAAGATGGCCTGACAGTCGATCGGTGTTCTGGAAGCCTCCCGGCAAAAATGGCGCTCGACGCCGACCCCTTTATGAGGCCCAGGACGCGCGGATCTCCATCTTGGCCAAGGGCTCGCCCGAAGGCCGGATACGTTTATGCAGACTGCTCAGACCAGCGTATCCAGAGCCACTTGCGGACGGGGCGGGCCATACGTTTGGCCGGCAGACTGGCGCTGTCGAGAGCCGCCCGCGACCAGTCGAGCGCATCGGCGTCCTGAAGTTGCTCCAGCATCACCCGGTGCAACGCGGCCCAGACGCCGGCCGCCTGCCATGTGCCCAGCCGCCGCCAACTCGTCTTGCCGCTGCAGCCCACCTCTGAACGCGGCAGGTGCTTCCACTGCATGCCGGACCGCAGCACCAAGATGATGCCGGCCAGCGCCGCCCGGTCAGAGGCACGAGGGCGACCGCCTTTCGGCTTCTCGGGCTCAGGCGGCAGAAGCGGCTCGACCACCGCCCAGAGATCGTCGGGTACGAGAGCGTCCATCCTCTCCCAACCCCATCAGCCGCGGTTTTGTCCCACGCTCTTAGCTCGTCTTTGGCCTTTCAGGCAGCGTGGCATAGGGCGTAGGCCCAGGGCGTCGGCAAAGTGAAGCGACGTTTTGTTCGGTCACTTCGCCCTCGTGACGTTGCCAAACCCTGTTCGCGCCAGATTGCATGACGGACCGCGGCGAGCGCGTCCGAGAAGGTGGGCTGTGGTTTGGGGTACCACGCGGTTGCTGCGACCCGCCGGCGCTCGCAGGCTGGGAGCCGCGTGGCAAGGAGGGTGACAATCGAGAATAGCGCCAGCAGGCAGGGGGTCGTGCGCGCGATGGCCCTGTCGGACCACTGCCGTTGCGTCTCGACGCCGAGATGAGCGCGCGCCTCTTGGAAGGTCACCTCGATTTGCCAGCGCTGTACGAACCATTCGATGATTTGAGCCGGGTTCTGTGCGAGATTGGTGCAGAGCAGCGCTTGAGGCATGAAGCGATGCTCGGGATCGCGGATCAGAACCCATCGGATCGGTACCGCTGGAAGGCCGGAATGGTGCCACACGGCGGTGTCCGTAGTGAGCTCGATCGTGCGCTCGCCCGTGCCATACCAGTTCGGCACGATAAGCCTTTGCCACCCGGTCGTCTTCGCAGTCAGGATCTTGGCCAGGGTGGAGAGCCGTGCACCCTTCTTGCGGGGGCGTCCGATCGTGCCTGGAGACCTCGGTGGAGCCGGATCGTAGAGCGCTGCATCAAGGCGCAGGCGCGTGACGGCAGTCACGCTGATGCGGCGCATGGCGTCGAGGAACAGCAGAGCCGAGAAGCCGCTGTCACCGACCAGCACGAGATCCCGCCTCGGGAGCCAGCGGCGGGCCTGAAGCACAAGCTGGCGTCCGACGTGGAGCAAGGGCTTATGCCGGCGGTGTTGCTCGCGACAGGCACGTTCCGACGGGACGAGAGCCGTGAGAAAGGGCAGCGCCCAGACCCGCCTGGCCCATGGAATTGGCCCCAGCAACATCAGGCTCATCCAGCGCAGGCCGCTCGTCTTGACGAAGTGAGCGTCCGACGAGCGGACGGGGTCGCGGTAAATGCCGCGTGCTCGGATGCGCCGGCCCCAGCGCCGCTCGATTGTGTCGTCGAGCCCCAGCACCACGGGACCGCGTGGCACGAAGGCATCGACGAGGAGGCGTAGCAGGATGCGTGCGCCGGTTCGTGGGCTCCAGGCCGCTCGACTGAGCACACGATGGAAGTTCACGAAGTGCCGCTCTTGGCTGCGGCCCGTGATGCGTAGCACGCTCGTGACGGTGCGGCGTCCCGGAGCCAGGATCGCGCCGATCAGAAGGACCTGCGCGTGCCGCCAGGAGCGCTGGACGAACAGCGGCGCGAAGGCGAGGATGATCCCGGCGAAGCGGGCGGGTAGCTGCGGCATGCGGTGTCTCTGGCGAGGGACACCACCAGCCTAGCCACCACGTCCGCTTCGTCACCTCATCGCGCTCAAACGCCCGCCAAATTGGCCAAAGACGAGCTTAGCTCCCGCCCGATGGGACGGAAGAACCTCGAACGCTAGGAATGGTAGGCGATCGCCGGGCAAACTCAACATGCTGTAGGATCGAGCTGTGGATTGTGCGGAGCGGCAAAGGATCCGCTTGCCTTCTGGCGGCACCATAGGGCGCCGCCCTCGCTAACCGCCGCGTAGACCGAGGCCCCGACCGTCTCGCCGATCGATGCGTGGAGACCGCCAAAGCGGGCGGGCTCGCCCTCAGCCGGCGCGGCGACGGTAATGCAATCCATGTCCGCTCCCGACCCGGCGCTCCCGTCGATCCGCAAGTCGGGCCGAGGATCGTGGCCGTCCGCGCGCCCTGCACAACGCCTGTTCAGAATCTTCGTCATCGTCCGGCCTCCCGACTGCATCGCGAGACCGGCGAACGCGGTCGAGCGGCACGGGTCACGCAAGCCCTCGGGCGAAGCGGGTTCTTCTTGGGCTCTCGAACCTGATCCGCACTTCCAAGGCAGGAAATCGCTCGAAGGGGGATTCGCCCTTTCCTCGGCCATGGTAGCGTCGCCGCACCGTGCCGATCCGCCCCGAACACCGCCACTTCTACCCAATCGACTGGCCGCAGCTCTCGGCGGTGATCCGCTTCGGCCGGGCCGGCGGGCGCTGCGAGGCCTGCGGGCGCCCGCATGGGCAGCTGATCGTCTGCCTCGACGAGGGCACTTGGTACGACGCCGAGGCCGGGCACTGGCGCACCGGCCGCGGTCGGCCCCTACGCCGCCCACCCGGGCTCGAGGCGCTGTCCCGGGCTCGGTTGACGGTGCCGATCCTGGCGACCTGCCACCGCGCCCACGACACCAGCCTGAACGGCGACAAGGATCTCGCGGCCTGGTGCCAGCGCTGCCACCTGATCCATGACCGGCCCGAGCACTTACGCCGACGGCGGATCACATATCTGCGCCGCCGGGCGCTCGGCGACCTGTTCCTCGGGCCGTATCCGGTATCGTGATGCGCAGGATGGCTTCATCCGACCGCCATCGCCTGGCCACACAGATGCAGGGCAAAGATCGCGACCTGCTCGCGGCGTTCCTGCTCGACAATGGGACCGGGGTCGGTCTCAACCCGTTCCCGTCGACCACGGCGGGCGCGGCGCGCCAGAACTGCGCCGGGCTGGCGTTCGAATATCCGATCCTCGGTGTTCAGTCGGCCGGGCTGACGTGCTTGCTGAAGGCACTGACGGCTTTGCCGCCCGCCACGCGGCTGACGCGGCGCATCCTGAGATCCGCGTCTCACACCTGTATCGTGCTGATGAGGGAAGACGGTGCGTGCGTCGGGGCGTACCTCTACGCAAAGGCGGGCGTGCCTCTGCCTGTGTTCGCCTGTCCGACTACGGGATCGACGCCGCGCAAGAGCCGGGGTCGACAGTCGACAGCTCGGCGACAGCTCACGGCTCAGCAACTCGACCTGTTCGTCGACGTGGCTTGAGGGCCCTTCGGGCGACATTCGTCGAGCAGCAAAAGCCAGCTCGGCCGACCATAGTGACACGCTCCGTCTGTTTGCCGGCCAGATGCATGAAAGGGGCCGGCGACCCGTCCGATGCGGGTTTGTTCACCGACCATCCGCCTTGGGGGATGTAGCGGCCTCGATGCCTGCGCGTTGGCGCTCCAGGAAGGGGTGCGCACCTTTTCGTGGGCCGCGCGATGTGGCCGTCACCCGGAGGCCGAAACCCGGAACGGGGTTCGGGGAGCGCAGCGAGTAGGACACGGTCCCGAAGGGACGCGCTCGAAACGAACTCACCCGCCATGCGTTCCATCAAGATCGGATTGGAGATCCGCGCTTGAAAAGCCTCCGACGACGGTAGAACCTCCAACTCGAAATGAGTGACTTCAGACCACGATAGCGGCAGCTTGGCGGCACCATGATACAAGAGATTATCCAGCCGGAGGCTGAACCAATCGATGCGCGTTATGTGCAAACTCGTGTCGAAGACTGGGTTTCACGGCTCGACGCACTGTATAGCGACCTTACCGCATGGCTCCCACCAGGCTATCGCGCAGAGCACTCCCAAGGCGTCACGATGAACGAGGAGATGATGCGGAAGTATGGTGTTCAGCCACGACAGCTTCCTGTCCTCAACGTGTTCGAGGGCGAAGCTTGGAAGGCAAAAGTGATTCCGTTCGGTCTCTGGGTCATTGGGGCTAATGGTCGCCTCGATGTACTTGTAGGCGATAAGAAGAAGATCATTGTCGGCGGTGAACGAGGCGAGGAAGTACCGACTTGGCGGATCGCTTCCAACGATGGCCGCTCGGCTCTCAAGGGATTGACCCGCGAAAGCTGGATCGAGGCACTACAATGAAGCTTGTCGCCGAGATATTGGCAACATTCAACGAAATCGACAGTCATCTCACCAGCATATACAATGCCGCAATCAATGCCAATGACTCGGCGGCACAACAGGCCATAGCCGACAAGCGAGTCCTGACGGAGAATGCCTTTTTTGTTTTATTATGGGGCCAATTAGAAAACGAGATCAATGACAGGGTCGGCAAAATGATTGCCGCAGGAAACTCTGAAAGCAAATTTGAGACACGCAGGTTGTTCTATAATCTAGATCTCGATCGGATGAAATTCGAAGACAGGCTGGCCTTGGTGGCCGACAAACATGCCGGGCCTGGAAGCGCCTGGAAAAAAGCGATCACCTACTACAGCTTAAGAAACAATATCGCCCACGGAAACAGCGATAGATCAGGCGTATCATTTCTCACGGTAGTTCCGGATTTTTATGATATCCAGTCAAAGTTGATATCTTAGCAAATCTCAGATCATTTTTGGAAATGAGCATGGTCACCTGCGAAAGCGTCAGCGATCTCCTCGAAGGCGCAGGCGGCCTCGCTCCCATCAGGGTCGAGCGATCGTTCGTTAACAGCGAAGAAGCCGTCAAGGCCGGATTAGGTACGCGCGCATCGTTAGATGGTCGTCAAGAACTTTGCGATCTGATCCGGCTCTTTAAGATGCAGAACCGTTTCCGCCTTTGCCCATCGAGCTAATTCCGCGTCAACGCGGCTGCGTCTGGTTGCCTCAAATCGCCACACGTCTCGCACAAGCTCTAGCGTGTTCCTGAAATTACCTTCTTTGCATCCGGCAGGAAGATCAGGTCTATCTTTGATCCCCATACTTCTTAAGATGACGCGGGTCGCGCAAATCATCCGAGGCGTATCAAGCCAGACGTTGAGATCGGCTTGAGGAATGCGCAGATCAAATGTCTTGGTTGCATAGTTGCCCTCACAAACCCAAGCGTCTCCGCTGACAGCGCGGGCAACACGCTGCCGGAACACTCGCGTATCAGCCTCTTGCCAATCTGGCTCCCAAAACATCTTATCTAAATAAACAACTGGAATTTGTAGACGCTCACCAATCATCCGCGCCAATGTTGACTTACCACTTCCAGAATTGCCCAGAATGTTGATGCGCTTCATTCGATCGAGAATTCCGGTTCCGGGGACAAGGTTCGTTCCGAGGTCGGGTGGCCGCCTCAACATGAGCGTTCGTAGCCGAAGCCGCCCCAATTTCACAGCCGCGCGGGTCTGAGATCAGCTGCAACGATCGCTCCGGGGTCGGCCCCAACTTGCGTCCCGGCAGGACGCCTCCCTCGCGAGAGCGGGGTGGAGCGAAGGGTCAGGCTGCCGCCGTCTCCCGCCGCTCGAACTCGGTGCCGTCCGTTCAGATCGCGTGTAGCACACACCCTTGTCTCCGCGAGGGAAACGTCAAGGCCGACGTAGCTCGTCATGGGGGCTGTTCCTACGTCGAAAGCCACAGCAAGCGCCTGACCGTGCGCTTCATCAAGCGCCAACGCGGCGGTAGCTGTTACCCCATGTCTCCTGAAGCCCGTGCTTCAATCCTCCGGGGGCAGCTCTCAAGCGGTCTTCGAGTCGATCGAGACGAAGTCATGTGGGAGGCCGGAGGTACTCTGCACATTGGGCTCATCCAGAGCCCGATAGACGCTCCTACGTGAGACTTTGAGGGCTCGTGCGATGGCGGTCGGCCCCTCCCCTTCCGCGTGGCGTCGCCGGATCTCCTCTTCGGGCACGGATCTCGGCCGGCCCTTGCCGGCGTAGACCCCGGCCGCCTTGGCGGCCTCGATGCCAGCGCGCTGGCGCTCCAGGATGAACTTGCGCTCCATCTCCGCCACCATGCCGAGCACGGTCACCACGATCCGCCCGACGTCACCGCCGGTGGTCAGCTCGGGATCGAGGATGCGCAGGGAGGCGCCCTTCTGGTCGAGGTCGTGGACGAGGTTGAGAACGTCGCGAGTCGAGCGGCCGAGCCGATCGAGGCGGACCACCACCAACTCGTCGCCCTCGCGCAGAAACTGCATCACGGTGGCCAGCTCCGGCCGATCGTCGGCGGATTTGCCCGACATCTTCTCCGAGCGGATCACGGTGCAGCCGGCGGCCTTCAGCTTCTCGAGTTGGATGGTGAGGTCCTGATCGGTGGAGGAGACGCGGGCATAGCCGAAACGGGCCATTCGGGGCTCTCAAACGTGCCAAAAAGGTGGCTTGCGCACCACCCTTGACGCATAAATCAAAACTGACCCTTTTGCTACTCGTTTGCGGCGTGCCACGAGACCGGCGCGGAACGGTATACCCTATTTGCACGCACTGTCGCCCGATCGAAGCCACTCCCTGGCAACCCAGGCCGTTTGGGTATAATATGCGCTCGGCTACTCATATGACAGGACAGGCAATGGAATCACGTTCCACCAAAATCGTCGATGGTGGCAAACTTGTCATCCCTGCCAGCTTCCGGCGCGAACTCGGGCTTCAGATCGGCGATACCGTTGTCATGGAAGTGGTAGATGGCGAGCTTCGAGTCCGTTCGCGCGATGCCGCCATCGCCGAGATCCAGAAGCTCGTTCGGAGCTTTGTTCCCGAAGGGGTCAGTGTGGTCGATGAGCTGATCACCGACCGGCGAGCCGAAGCGGCCAAAGAGTGAGAGCATGGCAGTGACCTACGCTTTGGACGCTTCGGCCTTGCTGTGCCTCTTCAATCAGGAAGAGGGTCAGGATCGCGTCCATGCAGTGCTGACCGATTCGGTCATATCTTCCGTCAACTACTCCGAGGTGATCGCCAAGCTCGTAGAGCGCGGCGGTCCCGTTGCGACGATCAGCCGGGCGCTGGACCACCTGCACCTCGCGGTGATCGAGTTCGATCGCGCGCAGGCCGTCGAGGCCGGTGCGCTGCGACAGGCCACGCGCCAGGCGGGCCTGTCCTTCGGCGACCGCTCCTGCCTGGCGCTGGCGAAGTCCCGCGGCCTCGTCGCCCTCACGGCGGATCAAGCCTGGGCGCATCTGGACGATGCCGTCGGCGTCGAGGTCCAGTTGGTGCGCTGAACCGATGGCAGGCGCCGCGGCCCTCGAGGCGATCGCAAGCGGGCTCAACGAGCGGCAGCGCGCCTATCTGCTGGCTGCCTACGTCGAGGACCAGACGCGAGAGGCGAGGCAGAGAGGACCGGGCGGTGACGTCCCCCCATCGCTTTGGTCCGGCGTGAGTGCGAGTTTTCCGGTTGTGTGAGCCCCTGAGGGGAGGAGCAGAGCCGTGAAGAAGAGCAGGTTCACCGAAGAGCAGA
>NZ_BPRC01000061.1 GCF_022179725.1 Methylorubrum aminovorans | reverse complement strand
ACACCATCCGGACCGCGCGCTCGCGGACTTCAGGCGAAAAGGGTGTGCTGCGCTTCGTCATGGCTCCATCCTCTCAAGAGTGGGAGCCTCCGGGAAACCCGGCGCGGTTCAGTGGCGGCTCGCGCATGCCGTGCGTCCAGGCAGACAATGGGCAGGCCGAGCGCCTTGCAGGTGTGATAGAGCCACGGGGTGAGCGGCCCCGTCTCCAGGCCGACACGCACGAGGTCGGGAGCGTAGCGCCGCAACGCCGTGGTCAGCACATCTGGATCGCTGGCGCGTTTACCGCGCCAGACCGTTGCCCCGGCCTCATCGATGATGTGGATGGAGGTCTCTTCGTTCGAGACGTCGAGGGCAGCATACTGAGGCATGGCAACACTCCGGCGCGGGTTGAGGACGCGGCCATCAGACCGCATCGCGCACCGCTTGGCAGCTGTCCGATTCAGTCCCAGTCCGGGTCGCGATCAGCGCATGTCGAGCGGACACTCGCCTGGCTCGCCCGCTTCCGCCGTCTCACCATCCGCTACGAACGTCGCGCCGACCTGCACCTCGCCCTCACCACCCTCGCATGCGCACTCATCTGCCAAGCTCAGGCAAAGCGGTTTTGTCCCTGACTCTTACGATCGGCGACGAACGAAGAAGGGGCCCGATCGGGCCCCTTCTTCGTTCAGGCTGCACGTTGCCAGTGGCCTGATTTTGCTCCGCCACGGGGGCCTGGAATTGGTCCGCCCTTTACAGTCGCCGTCAACCCGGGCGGCCCGGCGTCCGTCGCGGCCTGCCGCCTGAGCGAGACGGTGCGCTTCACGCAAAGGCTCTATGATGCGGTCCACACGCCCTGATATGCATCAATGGCTATTCCTCGTATCCGGTGCGCTGCTTGTGGGCTCCGTAGCAGCCACAGCGGAAAGTCCACCACCCAAGCCGATTCTGCCTGAAGATCGCCTCGCCCTGATCCGGCAACGGGTGGCCGCGACCCTACGTGATCCCAGCTCCGCCGCGTTCAGTGCAATCGTGAAGGCCCGGAGAACCGGTTATTGCGGCTACGTCGATGCCCGGAACAGGTTCGGCGAGCGCACCGGTAATCGCGTCTTCTACGCAGATCCCGTGCGCAACGTCTTCTTCGTGATCCCCTCCGAGCAGGAGGTTCGTGGTTTTCTGCCGGATGAACTCGACCGGGTCGAGCGGTTGCTTCCGGTCACAGAGGCAAACTGCCTGGATCGCGATAGGCATCCCATCATGGATGGAGCCCCGATCACGAGGTGATCGCAGCGCCCGGCTCAAGAGAGCGGCGGCTGCCCGATCTTCTTGCGCTTGCGATACCAATCCACGAGCGGGGTCAGCACCATCACGAGCACGACGACGGGGATCAGCAGCCGGGACACCTCGGCCGCGAAAGCGGCAGGGATCGCGTAGCTCAAGCTCTGGAATGTCTTGTCGCCGACATGCGGTCCGATCAGCGCCACGAGGGTCAGGAGCACGAGCAGGGCCGCGTAGATCGCAAAAATGCGCTTCATCCGGCACCCTCGCCCGACAAGAACCACGGCGAGCCCGAAGCCGACGCCAAGTGTTGTGTCAGTATATTATGTCCGGCGGAGGCGGCGGCGGAAGAATGTCAGGAGTTCTGGGCGCGTCTCCGCCTCTAATTTGTGTCAAACTACTTCGAAGTGGCTCAATCGAAACTTGCTCGCTATCAATAGGGGCCTTGGTAGACATCTCTCTTAATGCGTTTAGCCACACTATCGTATATATGGTGCCCGATACCGTCGCAATGCCGCGGCCGTTCGCTGGATCGACAAGGCCATCACAGGAGATATTCGCCTTTTCACCTTCATCTGCGAAATATACTCTAACAAAATTCTGGAAACCTTTTATTGCATCGCACGTCTGGTTCCCGCAAATACCATCAGTCGCGAGCCCATTGATCCGCATGCCGTAGCGATTTCGCAGCTTCAGCTCTGGATTTTCTTGTATCAGGCTATGAATCAAAAATTGCACCAATTGCACATCAGATACTAGATTTAATGCTCCAAGTTCGATAGGGCCAACTGGAAAATCTACATTCGCAAAGCTGGTAAAATTCTGTCCGTATACCATGACGCCATCTATGTTGCTTATGTAGGCCATGGTCACTCTCGAATCAGGTTGTTTCTAGAAATTAACCGATCATACGCCGACAATTTAGTCAATGCGGGATGGATGAGCCAAAATACTCGCAATGAAAGTTATCTAATGCTCTCATGCGGTCGCGACCGTGTCCTCGCATGGCACGCGGCCGGCACCGCGCATGGTGCACCGCCATCGAGAGCCCGCCCGTGGAGCGCCCGAACAGATCCTTCGTCGCCTATCTCCGCGATCCGGACGGGAACAAGCTCACCGCACGAACTGCGCCGACGAGGTGACGCACGCCACCCCCATCGTCCCATTCGCGACCGTTCACCTGCGCGGCTGGCCGAAGTCCGCGGCGAGCCGGCGTTGACGGGCCTATTGCTGACGCCGAAGACTGCCGATTTGCGCACGTTCCAAAACGTGATATAGTCCGTGTCACCTTCAAAAAATGATTCGAATTTTGCACTGAGAATTCCGCTGATTTAGCAATTCTAATTCTCCTTAAGTAATGTCGGTGGCGCAATTGAATTAATTATATGAAATTAGCAAACAAAAATTACCTATAATATAATTTTATTGCTTCTGAATTTAATATTTATAGTTTAAATATATTTGACTGATAATTGTGCGGTAAGTATGAAACAGGAGGCAGACATGACAACGCTGTACTTAATGGTACCGGTTTCTGCTGCTTTTGCTGAGAATACTAACTCTGCTTTCACGACTTTCACGATTACGCGCTTTGGCGACCTTCCCTCTGAAACCCTCTTCGCAACCGCTCTCGCCGGCAGTTCGAACGGTTTCTCGATAAATGATGGTGATTTTGGGATCAATAATACATTCAATGGTCTTGACGACTTGCCGATTGTATTTGCTGTGGGCGAGAGATCTAAATCGATTGTTGTCAGCTTTAACAACGATGATCTCGGCGAGAGTGACGAGAGTTTTGGTGTCATCGTTCAACGCAATGCATCAGACCCGCTTTCAACTTATCTGCTTAAATCGACTTTCACAATCTACGATGACGATAACAATCTCTTAGAAATTAAGCATCGGGTCTGGAGCGGTGGTTCCAGCGATTGGGCGAGACCGTCGAATTGGTCGGATGGGCTTCTACCGAGCGCAGGGACGCCTGCGGACATAGGTCAGAAGAACGTAGTCATCACTTACTCATTGCAGAACGGTGCTGCTCGTTCCCTCAACATGGCCGATGCAGTCAATAGTATAAATGATGCTGGAACATTATCAATGAGCGCTGGATCGCTCGAACTTTCGACAACATCGCGGCTGGGCAATTTCACTCAGACCGGAGGCATTCTGATTTTCGACAATGCGAACATAAGGCCGGACGATTCTTTGGATTTCGATCATTCTTTCGCACCGGGCACAACGAGTGAAATCGGGCTGAATGTGGATCAAGCTGCCGGAGGGACGATCAGGGTTGCCTCTGGCAACTTGGAGCTGCGCGGAGCAGATATCAGGCTCGGTGGAAAGCTGACGGGCGCCGGTGAGCTGGACATTCTCGGCAAGGCGAACCTCACATCGACGGCCCTCGTCGATGTCGCCTCCCTCAAAGTCGTCAGTACGGCAGCCTCCTTGTCGCTGGAAAGCAACCGCACCTATGCGGGAGCGTTCACGCTCGGAGGTGTTGGGGCAACTTTACAGCTCAACAACCACATTCTTACATTGACCGGGCAGGCAATCTTCGATCCGACGGACGACGGGGCGAAGATTGCTGGTCCTGGGACGCTTGCCATCGCCGGATCCGCACGAGGCCGCTTCAACACCGACGGTGCGGCCGTCATCAAGGATACGGGTATCGTCAATCAGACGGGGAACTCAATTATCGGGACAGCGAATTCTTCCGGCGGGCGTCTTCAGATCGATGCCACGGGAGCTTGGAATCTCCTCGGCGACGTGAGCACCGCGCTGTCGTCAGGCGTCATTCTGTCCAATGCAGGCACATTCGCCAAGACCGGCGGAAGCGGCACGAGCACGATCAGCGGCGGCACCCTCACCAGTACCGGAACCATCGACGTTCAAAGTGGCATTCTCACCTTCGTCAACGCCGTGACGACGTTGGGTGGGCACATCACCGGAACCGGCAAGCTGATCCTCGGGGCGGGATCCCACACCCTGCTGAATGGCCTGAGCCTCGATGTCGCGGCGCTCACCATCTCCTCATCGACGCAGTTGGAAGGCGACCTCGCCTACGGCGGCAGCTTCGTGCTCGCGGGGATCGGCACATCCCTCCAACTCAAGGGTCATACGTTCACATTGGGTGGAGTGAGCAGCTTCGACCTCGGCGGCGACGGAGCCTCCTTCACCGGCAGCGGGACGCTCAAGATCACGGGGACTGCCAGCGGGCGGTTTCTCCTATCTGGCAAGGCGACTCTGGACGTTTCGGGCTCCGTCACACAAACCAGTTCGTCGGCAATCGGCACCGGCAGCTCGCCGGGCGGCAGGCTGCAGATCAGTACCGGAGGAACCTGGACGATCGCGAACGATGCCGCCCTCGATCTGTCACCCTCCGCATCCTTCGCGAATGCAGGCCTGCTCCAGAAGACGAGCGGATCCGGCACCAGCATTATCGCGGGCGGCACCATTACGAACACCGGTACCGTGAAGGTCGACAGCGGAACCCTCTTCTTCGCGAACGGCTCCGGCAACCTCGGCGGCCGCCTGACCGGGTTGGGCGAGATCGATACGGCCGGAACCTACACACTCGCCGACGGCGTCAGGGTCGATGTTGCGAAGGTGAAGAACGGCGGGCAGCTCACGCTCGGCGGAAACCTGACCTACGACGGTGCCCTGCGAAATGAGAGCACGATTAACCTCGCGGGGCACGCCCTAACGCTGAGCGGATCGGGTTCGGTGCTCCTCGGGACCATCAACGGCACCGGCACGATTTTGGTGTCGGGCTCGGCCTCGCTCAACGGGGCGAACATCGGAGGCTCCGGAGCCATCACGCTTCAAAACTACGGGGCAATCGAGCAGTCGAATGGTGTAGGCCTGAAGGGCAAACTGTTGAATAACGCCGGCCACACCTACACGCTCGTATTGGGCGACCTGTCCGACAACGGTGGCGCGACCGTCACGAACAACGGTGTGTTCGAGAAGTCGGGTGACGCTGGAAGCAGCCGGGTCACGGCAGCCTTCACGAACAACGGGATGGTGATCGTCGAAGACGGCTCGCTGACGTTCAACCTCCTGACCAATATCGGCATCATCCGGGGGGTCGTGACGCAGAACGGCTCTCAGCTGACGGTCACGGCCGATGCGGCTGGACAGACGCATCTGACGGGCGGCACGGGCAACAACCGCTTCGTAATCGACAAGGCACCGACGCTGATCGATGGCGGCGCCGGGACCGACACGCTCGTCATCACCAAGTCAATGACGCTCGCGGCCGGCAGCCTCGTCGGCGTGGAGAAGATCGAAGTCGAGGACGGTGTCTCCGCGAACCTCTCGGCCCTGATGGTCGGTGAGTCGATCACCGCGAAAAGCGCTGCGGGCGGCGACTGCACCGTGCGCGGCACCGGCGGCGGCGATGCTTTCGTCAGCGGGGCGGGCGACGACGCCTTCTACGGCAACGCGGGCGACGACACCTACGTCTTCAATGGTGCTGGGGACCGGGTGTTCGAGGCCAAGGGCGGGGGAGTGGACAAGGTGTTCGCCTCCACCAGCTACACCTTGGCCGCCGGCCAGGAGATCGAGGGGCTGCAACTGCTCGCCGCGACGGGGTCGGCCGCCTTGAACCTGACCGGTAACGAATTCGCTCAGACGATCACCGGCAATAATGGCAACAACGTCCTCGACGGCGGAGGCGGCGCTGACACGCTCGAGGGCGAGGCCGGCAACGATACTTACCGGGTCGATAACGCCCGCGACATCGTCGTCGAGGCCGCGGGCCAGGGCACTGACACGGTGATCACGACGGTCAGCTACCGGCTGGCCGCCGGTCAGTCGATCGAGATCCTGCAAACCGCCGACGCCAAGGGCACGACCGCCCTCGTGCTCACCGGCAACGAGATCACCAACAAGCTCATCGGCAATGCCGGTGCCAACCTGCTCGACGGCGGGGCCGGCATCGACGAGATGCGGGGCGGCGCCGGCAACGATACTTACCGGGTTGATAACACCCGCGACATCGTCGTCGAGGCCGCGGGCCAGGGCACTGACACGGTCGTCACCACGGTGAACTACGCGCTCAAGGCCGGCCAGCAGATCGAAATCCTGCAAACCGCCGACGCTAAGGCCGCAACCGCCCTGAAGCTCACCGGCAACGAGTTCGCCAACACGCTGATCGGCAACGCCGGAGCCAACGTCCTCGACGGCGGGGCCGGCATCGACGAAATGCGCGGCGGGGCCGGCAACGACACCTACTTCGTCGACAACGCTCGGGACCGCGTCATCGAGAGTGCCAAGGGCGGGACCGACACCGTGATCAGCATGGTGAGTTACGCTCTCGCGGCGGGTCAGGAGATCGAGCGCCTGCAGGCTACATCCGGCAAGGCCAAGCTCGATCTCACCGGCAACGCCTTCGGCCAGACGCTTGTCGGCAACACCGGGGCCAACGTCGTCGATGGCGGTCTCGGCACCGACCTGCTCACCGGTGGCGCAGGCGCCGACACCTTCGTGTTCTCGACGGCGCTCGGAGCAGGCAATGTCGACCGCATCACTGACTTTGCCACCGAGGACACGATCCGGCTGTCGAAGAGTGTGTTCGCGGCGCTGGCACCAGGGCAGCTTGGAGCGAGCGCCCTGAAGAACCTCGATAAGGCCAAGATCGATGCCGACGACCGCGTGCTCTACAAGCAATCGACCGGTGAGCTGTTCTACGACGCGGACGGCTCGGGCAAAGCGGCCGCGGTGAAGTTCGCCGTGCTCGACAACCACGCCGCGCTCACGCACCTCGACTTCCTTGTGGTGTAGGGCTGCACGCGGATGTCCCACGACGGCCAGCCGGGTGGGGCGACCAGGGTTCGGGGAGGGCATGGTGTCCCTTCTGCGGTGAGGGAGAGCGCCTCGGCAAGGAGAACGATCTCCGGGCTCAGGTCTGCGGCTCGGGGACTGGCTCAGGCTCCGGGTCGGGCCTGAGGCCGCGGGCCGTGCGGCGTGCAGGCCCCCTCAGCGGGCCTGTCGCAAACCCGGACGGCCCTTCGTTTACGGCTCGTTAGCCATACCGGCTCAGCGTGCCGCTCCGCTTTCGGAGCCGGCCCATGATCCTGTCCGCCATCGCCGCCAAGCTCAAGCAGCGCGCCAGGGACGACTTCCGAGGGCGGCACTTCGAGGCGACGCTCATCGTCCAGGCGGTCTCCTGGTACTTGCGCTACCCGCTGAGCTACCGTGACATCGAGGAGATGCTCCTGGAACGCGGCCTGGAGGTGGACCACTCCACCCTGAACCGTTGGGTACTCGCCTACGCGCCTCAGGTTGGGAAGCGGCTGCGCCAGTTTCGTCGGCCACACTGCGGATCGGTCCGGATCGATGAAACCTACATCAAGGTCCGCGGTCAGTGGCGCTACCTGTACCGCGCCATCGACAAGCACGGGCAGGCGGTCGATTTCCTGCTCACGGCCAACCGCGACCTCGATGCCGCCAAGCGCTTTTTCCGCAAGATGTTCTCGGCCGAGCCGCTCCTCGCCCCGGACCGGATCGGCACTGACGGCGCTGGCCCGTACCCGCCGGCGATCGCCGAGAGCCGCAAGGAGGGCCTGCTGCCGCGTATGCCCACTCACCACGTCACGAAACACCTGCAGCAAGGGATCGAGAGCGACCACTTCCGGGTAAAACGGGCGATGCCGCGGGTCGGCGGGTTCCGGTCGTTCAACACGGCCCGGCGCACGATCCAGGGTTTCGAAGCCATGCTATGGCTGCGCAAGGGCTTCGGGTTCGCGGGTGCTTGGACCATCCGCGAGCAGAACTACCTGCTCGCCTGCTGCTTCGGACTTCCCGTCGCGAACAAAGCATGAAAGCAGGGGCGGGCAGCCCCGTCTGCCGCCTGAACCTGAGTTTGCGACAGGCCCAGACGCAGTACCTGCGCAACCGCCAGACCTTCGACCGTGGGACGGTCGCGGTGAACAATCGCCTCGGTCTCGTGCCGCGCTCGCGCTTCTTCGGTGAGCCGGGCGACAATTCCGTGTCGGAGAGCGGGATCGTGCAGGTGCGCCTGGAGCACGCCTTGAGTCCCGACTGGCAGCTCCGGGTCGCCGGCCACTTCAACACCGGCAGCCTGACCGGCCTGCAGACCGGCGCGACCGGCCTGCTCGACGACGGGCGGACCCTGCTCCGCGAGTTCCGCCGCCACGACTTCACCTGGGGCGTGGCCATCGGCCAGGCCGAACTCATCGGGCGCTTCGACACCGGCCCGCTCGCCCATACTGTGCTCCTCGGCCTGGAGCACGAACGCTACAACAGCACCGAGAACCTGCTGCGCTCGACCCCGCGGCTGGACCCGTTCGCAATCGACCTATTCAACCCGGTCTATGGCCAGCCCAAGCCCCCCTTCACGCGCCGCTACAGCGCCAGCGAGAACGTCGGCAACACCGCCGTCTACGTGCAGGATCAGATCGCGCTGAGCCCCGAGTGGAAGCTGCTCCTCGGCAACCGCACCGACTTCTACAATCAGACCTTCCGCGACAAGGTCGGCGGCGAGCGCACGGAGCAGGACCGTACCGGCTTCTCGCCCCGTGCCGGTCTCGTCTACCAGCCGCTTTCCTTCCTCTCGCTCTACGGCAACGTGGCCGCCTCCTTCCGTCCGAACACCGGCTTCGACAGCGCGACGCGTCCGTTCGCCCCGGAGACGGGCTTCGCCTACGAGGTCGGGGCCAAGCTCGACCTGTTCACCGGCCTCAGCGTGACCGGCTCGGCCTTCCACATCGAGAAGGAGAACGTGCTGACTACCGACCCACGGGACTTCTTCTTCCAGATCGCCGCTGGGGCCGTGCGCAGCCAGGGGTTCGACCTGAGCGTCGTCGGTCAGGTGACGCCCGAGTTCCGGGTGATCGGAGACTACGCCTTCATCGACGCCCAGGTGACGCGCGACGAGGTCCTGCGGGTCGGCTCGCCGCTCCTCAACATCCCGCGCCACTCGGGCAGTCTGCTCGGCGTGTATGAGGTTCAGGGGGGCGACTGGAAGGGCTTCGGGATCGGCGGCGGCGTCCGGGCCGTGGGCTCGCGCCTCGGCGACAGCGGCAACGAGCGGTTCCGGCTGCCGGGCTACGTGCTCGCCGACGCCCTGGTCTACTACCGTTACGAGAACCTGCGCTTCGGGCTGAACGTCGATAACATCTTCGATGAGACCTACTACGAGCGCTCCTACAACGCGTTCTGGGTCGGCGTCTGTCAACGGGCACCGAAGTCTCCGCAATTGTGGGCTTTCAAAATTCCCTGGCCGGCGGGTTCGGTGCGGATCGGTGATCAGCCGGCCGTGTGATCGGAGGCAGCCTTTCCGGGTGGACGACCGCGACGCCTGGGTGCGGGCGGCGGAACGATCAGGGCCTTGGAGCGGACGTGCTCGGGGACGAGGTCGGCGTGCTGGCGCAGGCG
>NZ_BPRC01000060.1 GCF_022179725.1 Methylorubrum aminovorans | reverse complement strand
CCGCGTCGCCACTCGCTACGAGAAGACCGCCCGCAACTACGCCGCCGTCGTCACGCTCGCCGCCATCGTCCTATGGCTCCGGTAACTGTCCACGCGACCTAGAGCATCGTCTTTTCCGAAAGCCGGTGGCCACCTTTCGGGACGATGCTCCAGCCCGCAGGCCCAGGCATGGCCGAGACGAGGACCGGGGGCGCCGGGCGCGATGCGCTCGGCCGGGTCTTTTCGGGCTGCCGATCACATCTTTCGCAGACCGGTTTCGCCGTCCATCGGCGGAGCGGTAGGATAGCCGTCTCGGCCCACGACCGATGAGGGTGCGCGGCCGGATCAGCGAACGGGGGATGAGCGGGATGGAACGTCGGAACTTCATCACGGCTTTGGGCGCGGCGGCGGGCTTGGCCTCGCTGGCTACGGCTCGTGCCCAGGCGGCCGACCACGATCATGGTCACGCTCACGGTGAAGCGCATGGACAGGCTCATGGGCACGACCATGGCGGCCATGCCGACCATCCGGCACCGTTCTCGGCGCTGAAGGAGGCGAGCGCCCGCTGCGTGGCCACCGGCAACGACTGCCTGGGCCACTGCTTCGCCATGCTGGCGATGAAGGATACGAGCATGGCCGCCTGCATGAAGGCGACCTACGATCTCGTCCATGCCTGCGCGGCACTGGAGACGCTCGCGGCGGTCAACTCGCCCCACACCCGCGCCATGGCCCGGGCGGTGGCCGACATCTGCACCGCCTGCGAGACCGAATGCGCCAAGTTCCCCGACATCGCAGCCTGCCGCGCCTGCCGCGAGGCGTGCCGGACCTGCGTCGCCGAGTGCCGGAAGACGGTGTAGGGGCTTGCCCCGAAGGGCACGAGCAAGGGTCCTGCCCCTTGCGATGGCCCCGTAGGCGCGGACGATCCTGCCATGGATGGCGTCGCAGGGGCAGGCAAACAGGTCGTGTCCGGTCGGCTCGGCACCTGGGCGCCGGACGTCTCAAGATCCGGCAGCCCGCGCCCTCTCGCTCGGAGGAGGGAAGCGGGTGAAACCGAAGGGTAGCCTTCGGCAACGCCCCGGAAGCCGCCGCGCCGGCGCAATGGATGCTTCTCCCGAAGGTGACCGTATCCAATCGCGGCATCTCACTAGAGAATCGACATCGATTGCCGGAGCTCTTGCTCAACACGCGTCCCATGGCAAATATTGCAATGTCGGATACCGCACACACAGGAGGGAGCGGCTTACATGCCGCTGGATCGACGTTTAACGTGTCCTGCAACCTTCCCGGCCCCTCGCCGCACGCCCCTTGACCCCGCGGGTTCGGTGGACAGTCGGCGAGGGTACCGTGGGAAGCTGCGCCGCCCGTTCTCACGGCGGTCCAGGCATTTCACGTTTGGGGAGCGTGCATGACACAGCCGAACCGGAGGGATTTCGTTCTGCTCGTCCAGGCCGCCTCGATCCTCGGCCCGGGCCTGGCGGATGCCGTGGCGGATTCCTCGGCGCATGCCCTGACGGGTGCGGGGTGCCCCGCCACCGGGCTGGCCTTGCCGCGCGATGAGAGCTGCGCGGCGGGTGGAAGGGCGACTCAGACGGGACAGGTTCGATGAAGGTCGTACCGGGGGGCATCGCCGCGACGGGCGGGCCCGTCCTGCGCAAGCTGCAGGGATTCGGCCGGTTGGAAGAGGCGGACGCCACCGCCCTGGCCCTGTTCGAATCGGGAACGCGGCTGGCCCCATCCGGAGCCGACCTGATCTGCGAGGGCGACCGGCCGGAGGGCATGCTGGCGATCACCGAGGGATTCGCCTGCCGCTACAAGCTGCGGGAGAACGGGGCGCGCCAGATCATGGCCTATCTCATTCCGGGGGATGTCTGCGACTTCGAAAGCTCCGTCCTGGACCGGATTGATCACGCGGTCGGCACCCTCTCCACCTGTCGCATCGTCCGGGTCGCCCCCGAGGCCGCTCGGGATCTGCGCGCGCGTCCCGCCCTGGAGCGGGGCCTGCGCACGGCCGCGCTCGTCGATGAGGCGATCCTGCGCGAGTGGATCATGAATCTCGGCCGGCGCTCCGCCGTGGAGCGGCTCGCCCACCTGTTCTGCGAGTTGCTGGTGCGCATGCGGGCCGTAGGGTTGGCCTTCGGCAACAGCTACGACCTGCCGATCACGCAGCTCGACCTTGCCGACACCACCGGCATGACCAGCGTGCACGTGAACCGCTCGCTGGGCGAACTCAAGCGCGCGGGGCTGATCGAGCGCAAGGGCAAGCGCCTGACGCTGTGCGACCTGCCCCGCCTCATGGAGATGGCCGAGTTCCGGCCGAACTACCTGCATCGCGAGGTGCCGGTCGCGGCCTGAGGCCGGAACCGTCCGGTCCCGGCCAAGGGAGATCCGCCTTAGCGGTCGCGTGTCTTCGTGGTGCGCGAGTCCTGGTTCCTGTTCCCCTCCGCAGCGGGGGACGTTCCCGGCACGCCGGTATTCCCCGATCCGCCACCCATCTCCCCACCTTTCATCGCGTCGCCCTTCTGCATCTCGCCCGCCGTGCCGGCACGCGACGTGCCGGAGGGCGCGGCCGGCTGCTGAGCCCCGGTCTGACCGGACGTCTCCCCTGCCGACGCGACACCGAGGCCCCCGATCAGAAAAAGTGAAGTAAAGCACGCAATGCGAATTTTTTGCATCGATGATCTCCCGATATTGATCTCACCATAGAACCCTCTTCTGGCGCAATGTTTCAGCACAAATTCCATTAGCGCTTTTAATATTGTCTTATATATTTGCAGACATCGCAGCATCGAAAACGCAGGCAATCCGTTCCGCCGCGGCGGAAGGCGCACCAGCCTCCCGCCGTTGCGGTCAGGGGCCCACGGAACGAGCCGACATCTCCTGACGTTCACCGTCGGACCTTGGCTGGAGCGATCACCCGGCCGGCAGGAGACAGGAGACCTTGATGATGAGGATCGGAACCCGCGCGGTGCTGGCTCTGATCGCCTTCTCGGCCACCGGCACAGCCAGCGTGCGGGCCGGTGAGGAGGAGCAGGCCGCTCTGTGCCGCGACGACGTCATGCGGCTGTGCCTGACATCGATTCCGGACCGCGGACGCATCGTGAGCTGCATGAAGGCACAGCGGACGAGCCTCAGCCCCGGTTGCCGCGCCGCCTTCGACGAGGGGATGGCCTCCTCGGCCGGGCGGCGCTCAGCGAGCCTCCGCTAAGGGCTCGAGCGCGGCGGTCGATCGTCGCGCCTCCTCGGACCGGTCGCCACGCGCACGGCGCGGCCGGACGGCGCCGGGACGGCATCCGTGCGCAAATACGATCGACGACAGGAGAGACGCTTTCCGATGAACCGTTCGATTCTTCCTCTGCTTCTGGTCGCCGGCTTGGCGGTGCCCGCACTCACGCAGACCGCCGTAGCGGTCGACGGTCCGCCGATGCTGCTGCACGGCAATTACTGCGGGCCCGGCAACAACGGCCCGGCGGCGCCCGTCGATGCACTGGACGCAGCCTGCGCCCGCCACGACGCCTGCACACCGGACGGCGCGCTGGCTCCGAAAGCCTGCAACCTTCGGCTCCAGGTGGATGCCGAGCGCGTGGCCGACGATCCGCGCCAGCCGGCAGACCTGCGGATGCTGGCCGGGCTCGTGGCGTCAGGCGCGGCGATGATGCCATCCGCCCCGTCGGCCCGGTCGCTCGCTCCCGTTGCCGCGCCCGCGGTCGTCGAGGTCGAGAGCGAGCCCGACGTGGACCTTCCTCCGGAGTAAGAGTGCCTCACAAAACTCCCGATCACCGGCCGTTCTCTCTGGAGACGACAGCGAAACGGGAGTTTTGTGAGAGTCACTCAGTCGCCAGCGTTCGCTTTCACACGAAGCGCCCGCTGCACCATCGCCGGTCGAGCGCGCGGCCCATGCAGCGGACGGTTCGTGAGACGTCTCGCACCGTTTCCGGTTGAGCACCTCGACTGACCCCGTCCCCGCGAGGCGGAAGTCGGGTCAGGCGCCTCGCGCGAGTTCCGTGGTGATGTGCTTCACCGAGGGCGTGACGATCGCCACGAACTGCGCCTCGCGCAGCCGCCGGAACGCCTCTGCGCCTTCCAGATAGCCCCGCGCGCCGGCCTGGAGCATGGCCGATTGTGCCGCCTCCAGCGCCAGCCAGGACACGTCGAGGCGCAGCCGCAGCGTCTCCAGGAAGGTCGCGCGGTCGGTCGCGGCATGCGCCTCGGCAGCGGCCCCGACGCGCGCGCGCAAGGCGTCCGCCCGCGCTTCGATCGCCTCCGGACCAAGCGGCAGGAACGCCGCGTTCGTCCGGCCGCGGGCATCCGCGCGCATCAGCGCCGCGGCGCCGAGGGCGAGCCCCAGGCCCATGCCGGTCTGGAGCAGCACGAAGCCGTTGCGGATACGCGGCACGAAGGCGGCGGCATCGTGCGTGATCACGTCGGCCTCGGACAGATGCGCGTCGCGGACCATCACCGTGTAGGTGCCGGTACCTTCGAGCGCGACGAAGCGGGCGTTGGCGGCGATCGAGACGGCGTCCGTGCCGGCCTCGAACAGGCCCATGACGCGCCGGCCGTCGGGGAGGGCAAGGATGCCGGCGAAGCGGTGGCCGGGGCCGAGATTCGAGACCCAGGGCAGGCGCCCGCGCACCCGGTAGCCGCTGCCCGCGCGCTCGCCCTGAAGCGCCAGCGGCTCGATGCCGGAGAATGCCTTCATCGGGTTCGACAGCCCGGTGCCGCCGAGCGCCGCACCCGAGGCCAGGGCCGCGAGATGGCGGCGCGGACCGGCCTCGTCGCCGCGGGCGAGGTACCAGACCAGGGCGTCCTGGCACCACATGCAGAAGGCGGTCGAGAGGCAGGCCTGCCCCGCCTCCGTCATCGCGTCGATGGCGGCGAGCAGCCCCGCAGCCGTGCCGTCAGCGTGGTGCCCGTAGGCGCCCGTCGCCCCGAGCGCCCGCAAGATGTCAGCAGGGTATTCCCCGGCGTCGATCGCGGCGAGGCGCGGGCGCAAGCGCTCGCGCACGATCCCGGCGACGTCGGGCGGCGCGGACTCCACGATGCGGGCGCTGGCGGCCATCGGGTTCAGGCCCGCGCCAGGGTGACGGCGACGGGGTTCTTCACCGTGTTGAGCACCGGCGACCATTGCCCGGCATGGGCCACGAGTTCGTCGAGTTCGGTCGCCGTCGCGCCCTCGATGTCGAGATGCACCTTGAGCCGGACAGTGGTGAGCCCGACCGGCTTCTCCGAGAGGTCGCCGGTGCCCCAGACCGAAGTGATGTTGATGTCGCCTTCCGATTCGACCTCGATGCCCTTGACGGTCCAGCCGCGGGCGATCGCGTTGGCCTGGAGGCCGACGGCAACGCAGGTGCCCAACGCCGCGAGCAGGGCCTCGGTCGGGTTCGGGGCGGTGTCGTCGCCGAGCAAGGCCGGCGGCTCGTCGACGATGTGGGCGTCGAGGTTGCGGATGTAGTTGAGGTGGCGAAAGCGGCGCCCCTCCGCGACCGTGCGGGCGCGCACGGTCTTCACCACGCTGGGATCGGCCCGGCCCTTCTCAGAGAGGGCGTGCAGCCGCTCGCGGTCGATCGGCTCGAACACCTTCTCGAAGGTTTGGATGATGTCTTTCGTGGCGGTCGCGGTCATCGGTTGTTTCCTTACGTGGCGGGAATCCAGCGGGCGCGGGCAGCGAGACGCCCGAGCCCGCTGTCGAGGGCGTAGCCGATCAGTCCGATGAGCAGGACGAGGGCGGCGAGCCGGTCGTAGGAGAGGGTGTCGCGGGCATCGTTGATGGCGTAGCCGAGCCCGCTCGTGACCCCGAGATACTCGGCCGGCACCAGCACGATCCAGGCGACGCCGAGCGCCAGCCGCAGGCCGGTGAGGATGTCCTGCAGCACCGCCGGGACGACGACGGCGCGCAGGGCCGCGAGCCGGCCGGCACCGAGATTGCGCGCCATGGCGAGCCAGACCGGATCGACCCGCTTCACGCCGGCGGCGGTGGCGAACAGGATCGGCCAGATCGCGGCGGCCGCGATTAGGAAGACGATGGCCCCGTCCCAGCTCGGAAAGGCGAGCACCGCCACCGGCATCCAGGCGAGCGGCGAGATCATCCGCAGGAGTTGGAACGGCGGCTGCAGGATGCGCTCGGCGAGCGGCGCCGAGCCGACCAGCAGTCCGAGCGGCGCGCCGAGGAGAAACGCGACGGCGAGGCCCTGGCCGATCCGCGCGAGACTCGGGGCGGCGGCCCGCCACGCCTCGCCGGAGGCGATCAGGTCCCAGAAGGAAGCCAGGGCGGGCCCCGGCGCGAAGCCGGCGAAGGCGGCGTAGGCCGGCACGCTTTCCAGAACCAGCCCGCCCGCGAACCACAGGGCGAGCAGACCCGCGAGTCCGACGAGCGGGGCCAGCTGGTCGAGGGCCTGGGCGGAGCCGAGCCTGATTCCGGCCCGGCGCGGCGCGGGAGCCGCGACCTCCCGCTCGACGGCCAGCGCCGCCTCGATCGCACCCCCGCTCACAGGCTCAGGGTCTCCTGACGGGTGAGCGCGGCGTCATCCGCCGCGCCCGGCCATTCCGGATAGCGCCGGAGCGAGGCCCGCACGAAGCGGTCGTCGACGAGATCGCGCGCGACGAAATCCGGATCGAGACCTTTTAGGAAGCCGGCATCCCCCTCGACCACGGTGTTGCCCATCGCCTCGACGATGAGCTTGGTCGCGGACGGATAGGGCCAGGGCTGGAAGTCGATGCGTTGCGCCGCCCATTCGCGGTGGCGGATCGCGCCGCTCGCCTCGTAGGCCGGGCCGTAATCGGTGGTGGCCTTGATCACGACGTCGGCGGGCATCGGCAGGTAGCCGCGGCCCTCCTTCGAGATCAGCCGGGCGACCTCCTCGCGGTTCTTCACGCAATAGGCCTGCGCCCGCACGATGGCATCGACCGCCTTGCCGGCCCATTCGGGCCTGGCCGCGATCTGGCTCTCGTGGGCGACCACGACGCAGCAGGGATGGTTCTTCCAGATGTCGCCGGTGAAGCGCAGCATCCGCGCGCCAGCCCTCAACTCGCCCAGCGCGTTGAACGGCTCGGCGACGATGTAGCCGTCGATCTTGCCTGCCGCGAGTGCTGCCGGCATCTCGGGCGGCGCCAGGATCTGAAGCGCGCACTCGTTCGGCCCGGCGTCCCCCCGGATCACCGGCACGACCCCGGATTCGCGCAGGGCGTATTGCAGCACGACGTTGTGCATCGAGTACCAGTACGGCACCGCGACGCGCTTGCCCGCCAGCCCCCTGAAGTCCTCGATCCCGCTCTTGCCGCCGACGACGATGCCCGAGCCGTTGGTGTGAGCCCAGGCGAGCACCTTGACCGGGAACTTGTTGTTGTAGCGCATCCAGACCGGGATGGGCTTGAGCAGGTGGGCGAGGTTGAACTTGCCCGCGGCAAAGCCCTCGACCAGCGCCGACCACGAGCGCACCGGGATCGGCTCGGCGACCTTCAGGCCCGCCTCCTCGAAGAAGCCCTTGGCATGGGCCACCAGCAGCGCGGTCGCGTCGGTGATCGGCAGGTAGCCGATGCGCACGGTGTCGTCCTCGGCCGCGTGCACGGCGCGGCCCGACAGGGCGAGCCCGCCGCCGCCGAGCAGGGCGGCGAGGCCACCGCGGGCGAGCGCGTCGAGGGTGTTGCGGCGCGTCCAGTCGGCGCGCGTCCATTCGTGCGTCCACAGGGCGGAGAGGTCGTCGGGGGCGCTCATCGTGCGGTCTCGGAGAGGAAGGATCAGGCGGCGCGGCCGGTGACGCCGGACACGGGCCGCGGGAGTGCACCGAGACGGCGGCGCAGGTTCGCCTCCGCGTCGTCATTGAGGGCGAAATCCGCGGCGATCCGGGCCGGACGTCCGTCGAGCACGACCGCCCGCGCCGCGAGCGCGGCGACGTCGGCAAGGTCGTGGGTGACGACGATCAGCGTCAGGTCGCGGGCGCGGGCGAGCCGCAGCACGTCGGCGCGCAGGCTCGCCCGCATCTCGGGATCGAGCGCCGAGAACGGCTCGTCGAGGAGCAGGATCGAGGGTTCGCTCGCCAGCGCCCGGGCCAGCGCCACCCGCTGCTGCTGCCCGCCCGAGAGCTGGTGCGGCTTTGCGTCCGCGCGCTCGGCGAGGCCGAGATCGTCGAGGAGGCGGCGCGCCGGCGCCTCGCACGCCGCCCGGTCGCGGCGTCCGGAGAGGCGGGCGGGCAGGAGCACGTTGTCGAGCACGCTCGCCCAGGGCAGCAGGGCCGGGCGCTGGAACATCACCGTGCAACCCGGCACCGGCCCGCGGGCGGGCGCCCCGTCGAGCCGCACGCCCCCGGCGGAGGGGGCGACGAGCCCGGCCATGATCTGCAGGAGGGTCGATTTTCCGACCCCCGAGCGGCCGAGGATGCCGATGCGCTCGCCCGCGTCGATCTCGAGATCGACGCGATCAATCACCGGAGTCGGGCCGTAGCGATAGGCGACGGCCGCGAGGACGAGGCGGGGAACGGAACGCGACATCGAATCCGAAAACATCAAAACGCGTCCGGCGCGATGCCCCGGATGCGTTGCTGAGCAGCGTCCGGACAAGATGGCCGATGATGTCGACAAAGATCAATGAAAGCGAAATCCAAATATTTATAATATATTAGACTAAATGACCTCAAAATTCAAATTCGAGAACGGGATTATTCCAACGATAGGAACGGCGGCCGGCAATCCCATCCGTGACGCCGTCGGCCTCCGATCGCTCGCCCTGCACGATCCCCTCGAATTCCGTTAAATCGGGCCCGAGGGACAATGGAGCGAGCGCGACGGCGCGGCGTTACGCAATCATGCACCGGTTGCGATCTCCTCCAGACCTCTCTTTAAGAGGGCCTCACGGAACTGCCGATTACCGACCCGCTCTCTTCGGCCGCGAGGGCGCAGCGGGCGTTTTGTGAGAGACACGACGCCGGTACGATCCTGAACGGGTCGAAATCGGCATCCATGGACAGGCCGATGAAGACAGGGCGCCGAGACGGGATGAGGCTGCGCTCACAGCCGCCGCTCGGGCGTCCGGCCCTCACGGCGCAACCGAGACACACAGCCCCCATGCCGAAGACGAGCGGTTCCTTGCAGGTTGCAGGAACGGATGCCGCGGTCGCTCGCGAGGGACGTTTCGTTCCGAGTCCGCCGGCCCCGTCGCAGTTCCAGCGCTTCCTCCCCGAGATCGCGCACCGGACGAGCGGCGAGATCCTGATCCATCCCGACTTCCACCGGATGCGACGGCGCTACATCGCCGCCACGATGGCGTGCTACGAAATCGCGACCTTCCCCGGCGGATGGCAGAGCGCGGCCTACCGGGTCGCCATCATCAGCGCAATCATCTGCCTCCATGCGGCCTGGGACCCGGCGGACCGGGCGACGTGGCCGACGCTCGCGCGGCTCAAGGAGGCCGGCGCCTCCTTCGGGCTGTCGAGTCCGCGGCAGATCGACGATCTCATCGCCCGGCTCGTCGAGACGGGTCACGTCGTCCTTGAGCGCCCCGCCGCCGACGGCCGGCTGCGCCTGCTCGTGCCGACGGAAAAACTTCTCGCTTGGGATCGGGTCTTGCTGTCCGCCTATTACGGCGTGCTGCAGGAGCTCTATCCGGACCCCGGATACGGTCCCGCCGTGACCCGCGACCCGGCCTTCCATCTGACTCAGCGCCGGGTCTCGGTCGGCACGTTCGACGTCATCGGCCGGTTCATCGCGCAGAACGGCGACATCGTCCCGTTCCTCCAGATGTATCAGGGCTTCCAGGTCCTGGTGCGGGTGATCCTGCTGCGGGAAGAGGATGCGCAAGCCGCCATCCGCGAGAGCGACTTTTCCGACATCGTCGCGCGGTTCGGGGTGTCCCGGTCGCATGTCCGCAACATCCTGACGGCGGCCGAGGCCGGCGGCCTCCTCACCTCGGCGGGCCGCGGCTTGAAGGATCTCGCTCCGACGGCCCGCGGCCTGGCGGCCGTGGACCGCTTCATCGCGGATACCCTCGCCTCCCACGACATGACCTACCGCATGGCGCTGGCAAGCCTGGCGGCGGAGCCGGCCCGATCGGCGGGAACCGCCTCCTGATCCGACAGCACCCCGCGCATTGCCCGCACCGGTCAAAACGAAGCGGGCCGGCTCCCTGGAGGAAGCCGGCCCGTTCCCGTCGTACCGCGCCGGGGCCGGCGCGGATCGTCTTAGAGCATCGTCCCGAAAGCTGGCCGCCGGTTTTTGAAAAAACGACGATGCAACAACGAAGGCTCTAGGTCGCGTGGACAGTTACCGGAGCCATAGGACGATGGCGGCGAGCGTGACGACGGCGGCGTAGTTGCGGGCGGTCTTCTCGTAGCGAGTGGCGACGCGGCGGAA
>NZ_BPRC01000059.1 GCF_022179725.1 Methylorubrum aminovorans | reverse complement strand
TGAGGATGGAAAAGCCCGAGAGGGCGCGGGGCGTCGCGACCCTACGGGCCAGGGCACCGACCAGGGAATTTTCGATGCCCACAATCAGGGAGTATTCAACGCCCGCTGACAGGCGTCGGCGAGCCCAGGCGCGTGACCGTCAGCATGACGGCCCGCTTCTGATGGCCGTTCATCCGAGCACGCTGGAGGCGTCGACAGAGGAATCGGCCAGGACCGGACGCATCGCTTCCATCGACGCCCTTCGGGGGCTGGTGATGGTGCTGATGCTCCTCGACCACCTGCGCGAAACCTGGTTCCTGCATGTGTCGGTGGCCGATCCGGTCGACGCCAGGACCGCCCTGCCGGCCCTGTATCTGGCCCGCCTCGCGGTCAGCTTGTGCGCGCCGGTCTTCGTCGTGCTGACGGGCGTGGCCGCGTACCTCTTCAGCACCCGGCACACCCCGGCGGAGACACGCGCCTATCTGGTGAAGCGCGGTCTCGTGCTGATGGCCCTGGAGGTCTTCTACCTCTCTGAACTTTACTGGGGCGTGGCCAGCCCGACGCTCTGGCTTCAGGTGATCTGGTGCATCGGCGTGTGCATGATCGTCCTGGCGGCGCTGATCGGCCTGCCGCGTCCGGTTCTGGTCGCGGTCGGACTGCTGATCGTGTGCGGTCACAACCTCCTCGACCCGATCCAGCTCCAACCCGATCAGCCCCTATTTCCGGTCTGGGCCATGCTGCACCAGCGCGACGTCATCGTGCTTCCCTTCGGGCTGGTCGCGAAGACCACCTATCCGGTGTTTCCCTGGATCGGCGTCATCGTGCTCGGCTTCGCCCTCGGCCCGTGGTTCCTGCCCGGCATCGCCACGCGCACGCGAGAGCGCCGTTTCGCGATGCTCGGCTGCGCGATGCTGGTCGCCTTCGCGCTGCTGCGCCTGGGGAACGGCTACGGTGACAAGCCCTGGTTCGTCGTCGACGGCAGTGCCTTGCGGACAGGGATGAGCTTCTTCGCGCTGACGAAGTATCCGCCCGCGCTGCTGTTCCTGCTCCTCACGCTTGGGATCGGGGCGCTATTGCTCGTCGTATTGGAACGCATGGGCGATCGCCCGGTCGTCGCGGCGCTGGCGGTGTTCGGCGGTGCGCCGCTCTTCTTCTACCTGCTTCACCTGACGGTTCTGCGGCTGCTCTACCACGGCGCGTTCGCGATCTGGGGCGCAACGCAGGGTACTGTGTTCGCCGTCGCGGATTACACGTGGGTTCTGGTGTGGTACGCGGCGCTGATCGCGCCCCTCTACTTCCCGACCGCCTGGTTCTCGCGCCTCAAGGCGTCGCGACGTGACATCGCCTGGCTCAAGTATCTTTGAACTGGGAGCAAATCGGTCCACCCGGAGCACCCGGTCGGCCACCGGTGAGGACACAACGGCAGTTGGGATCTCGGCTCCGACTTCATCGATCCGCCTCGGGTCACCGAACTATCGGACTCGTGACGGCTCCCTTCGGCACGATCCGGCCGTGCTAGCACGGCCGGGTTAAGGGCGAATCCCCCCTTGAAACGCTTCTCGCGGCGAATGTCCCGCACCACGTTCGAGAGCCAGAGAAGCCCTGTGCTGTGTGACGGGGTCGACGATCGGAGAGAGGCTCCGGCGCCCGTCGCGAAAGCCCGGCCATGGCCCGTCTCCTCGTCCTCGCCTGCTCGTCGACCAAGCGCCCCGATCCCGACCGGATCCCGGCGCTCGCGCGCTACGACGGCCCCCTCTGGCGGACGCTTCGCGCCGCCGATCCCGACGGTCGCTGCGCCAAGGTGGCATTCCTGTCGGCCCATTACGGCTTCCGCGACGCGGCGACCCCGATCGCCGACTACGACGCGCGGCTGACGCAGGACCTCGCCGATCGCATGATCGCCGGCGGCGTGACCACGCGCTGGCCCCGGCCGCCCTCGCCGCGGCGGCCGGACACTTGCGGGATCCACCCTGGTGCCGAGATCGCCTCGCTGGCCCGACATGGCGTCGAGCCGTTCGAGGAGATCGCGCTGGTCGGCGGCCGGCTCTACGTCGACGTGATGCACGCCCTTGTGCGGGGCTTCGTCGATATGGACTCCGTGCGGCGAGAGGCCCGCGTCAACGTCATCAACGGGCCGATCGGCCGGATGCGCCAGGAACTGCGGGCCTGGCTGTCCGAGGCGGATGGGGCGCACGGAGGGCGGCCATGACCGCTCTCCGTGAGCACAACGGCGGGCCGGCGCTCGAGGAGCCGGCCGACACCCGTCCCGGCCAGTGCAAGCACTGCCGGCACTGGAAGGCGCCGTCCGAGGGCGAGCAACAGGCCTACGAAGCCTTCCGCCTCGGCCTGTCGCGCCGCCGCGTTCGGCGGCCGACCGGCGCCTGCGACCGCGTCCTGATCGGCAACAGCCGGGTGCCAGCGTTCTCGGCCACGGTGGGCGAGTTCGGCTGCCGGAACTTCGAGGCTACCCCTCTGCCGCCGATGCCGAAGGGCGGGGGCTTCGTCACCATCTGGCAAGGCGGTCACATCGTCTGGGAGGGCCACGAGGAGGCGATCCCCGCTCGCTTCCTGCAGGAGGACCTCGCCCTGTGACCGCACCCCGTGGTTTGATGCAAATCCGAGTTATATGTATAATCTGATAAACTCAGGAGTGCGCAGCATGCCGGACAAATCCGTCACGACGGCCGAGTTTCTTCGCCATTTCGGCCGCTACCACGACCAAGCGCGTCTGGCGCCTCTGACCCTGACCAAACACGGTCGGCCCTCTCTCGTCGTCCTCTCGGCCGATACCTACCGCCAACTGACCGAGCAGGCCGACCCTCGCCGCGCCTTCGCCGCTGGAGAGACGCCGCCGGATCTGGCGCACCTCATCCTCACCGAACTCGACCGGCAATCCGCCGAGCATGGGGGCGACTAGGGTGGCCGCGCCTTTCCCGTCGGGCTCGGTCATCACCTATCCCTACCTGTGGCGTTGGCAGCGGGAGGAGGGCCGGTTCAACGCGCCCAAGGATCGTCCGACCTGCCTGGCCATCACCATCCCGGATCAGGCTCAGGGACTGACCCACCTCGTCCTGCTGGCGATCTCCGGAACCCCGCCGGGCGACGGACAGGCCGCCCTCGAGATCCCGGTGCTGGAACTGCGACGGGCCGGCCTGTCGACGTTCAAGCGCGGCTGGATCACGATCAGCGAGTACAACTACGATGTCGCCGAGCGGTCCTTCCACTTCGATCCGAACCAGACGGCGCGTGGCTCGTTCGGACCCGGGTTCATGAACCAGATCCGGACCGCGATCCGCCCGTTGTTCACCGCCGCCCAGGACCGAATCGACCGAACCCTGTGACCGTATAGCGCTCTGATATTGATATCATGTCGATGTCGGTTCCGACTGGCGTGATGGTTGGCCGGCGGCCTGATCGGCATCACCGTCGGCCTGAATCATCGCCCCTCGACGATGCGCTGGCTCCGTTCCCTTGGCGTCTGCCTGCGCCCCGCCTATGCGAGGAGCCATGACGCTCTCGGACCGTCTCGACAACCTCCCCGAACGCAAGCGCCGCGAACTCCAGTTCGCGGCCCGGATCCTGTTCGAGGAATTCGAGGCCGCCCAGAAGGGCAGGCTCTCCGACAAATACAAGGGCGGGCGCATCCTCAAGCTGATTCTGTTCGGCTCGCATGCCCGCGGCGACTGGGTCGACGACCACAAGACCGGCTACCACTCGGATTACGACCTGCTCGTCGTGGTTGAGACCGAGCGTTTCACCGATCCGCACGACTTCTGGGAACGGGCCGAGGAGCGGCTTCTGCGCGAGCTGACCGTGACGCGCCGCCTCAGGACGCAGGTCAGCTTCATCGTCCACTCGATCCACGACCTGAACGACCAACTCGCCTATGGCCGGCCCTTCTTCGTGGACATCGCCCGGGACGGGATCGTGCTCTACGAGGTCGAGGGCTTCCCCTTCGCCTCGCCGAAGCCGTTGTCCGTCGCGGAGGTGCGCGCCGAGGCCGAACGGCATTTTCAGCACTGGTTTCCCGACGCCGCCTCTTTCGAAGCGGCAGCCGGCTTCCTCATCCAGCGCGGCGATCTTCGTCTCGCGGCCTTCCTGCTGCACCAGACCACCGAACGGCTCTATCACTGCGTCCTGCTCGTGGTGACGCTCTACAGCCCGAAGCTGCATCGCCTGAATCGCCTGCGGCCGCTGGCCGAGGGCGTGGACGCCCGGCTGATCGCGGCTTGGCCGCGTGACACCCGCTTCGCCCGGCGCTGCTTTGCCCGGCTCGACCGGGCCTACGTCGATGCCCGCTACTCACCGCACTACGAGATCACCGGCGAGGAGCTGGCCTGGCTGGTGGAGCGGATCGGGGTCCTTCGCGAGATCGTCGCGACGATCTGCGCGGAAAAGCTCGGCGGTCATTCGTAGAGCGCGCTCAGGCAGCCGTGCGCGCCAGGTTCGGGGATGTCCCACGAGTCGAGCACGGCCCGGCAGCATACCGCTATGATATTGATATCACAGGCATGTCGATGATGCCCCGCCTGGCGTGGGTCGACCCCGCTCTCTCGCAGCAACCCCGATAGGCCGTCGCGGCCTTCCACGATCAACCCTCGAGGGGTCCGCTCCGCAAGCGGGCGGCCGCTTCGGCTGCGCCTGCGCGGTGATCGCGGCCTCTCCCGGCCTCCTGGGGCGCTGTCGAGTGGGGATCGCCCCCGCTCCCTCAGGAGCCCGATCCCCATGGCGAACGATCTCAGCCTCGCGAACAGCTACGCCCACAGCCTCTCGCAGTCCCTGATGGTCGCCGTCACCGTGTTCCGCTCCGAGGTCGGCTACAGCGTCGTCACCTCGGACGAGTTCGAGGGCGATCCCGCCAGCGTCGTCACCGAGTTCGATCCCTACGAGGCGTGAGCCTCGTCCAGGGACAGGTCGGCACCGGCCTGTCCCGGTCATGCCTCGCGATGACAGGCAGCCAGCCCGGCCTGCCTGTATGGACGGCACCTGTCTGTGCGTATAGACGGAGTTTGTATGGACGGTGAGGCGCCATGCTCAGCATCCGGGACGAAGAGGTTCGAACTCTGGCCGAAGCGGTGATGAAGCGCTGCGGCGCCCCCAATCTCACCGCCGCTATCAAACTCGCCCTGCAGCGCGAGATCAAGCGTGCCGACGAAGCTCTGCCCTTGATCGATCGCGTTGCCGCGATCCGGGCCGAGGCCCTGGCGTAGGCCGATCGGCCGCCCGGGGCCGCTCCGAGCGAAGCCGAGCGCGACGCGCTGTGGACGCGCTGAGCGGTGTTCATCGACACCTCCGCCATCGTCGCCATCCTGGCCGACGAGCCCGAGGCGGCGGCCTTCCTCACCTGCATCGAGGCTGCCCGGCACCGGCAGACCGGGGCGCATGTCCGTCTGGAGGCGACGATCACCCTCGCGCGCCTCCTCGGCCTCCCGGTTTCCGTCGCGCAGGACCTGTACGACGCCTTCCTGGCCACGGCCGGCATCACGGTGATTTCGATCAGCGACGCCATCGCCCGCCGGGCCGTGCAAGCGTTCGAGATCTACGGCAAGGACGGGGGTGGGTATCGGCGTGGAAAAAGGACCCGGCTGAGGGGCTGATCGGCGTCCAATAGGGACCCACCCCGCCCCCGTGCATCTCTTGCTCCCTACCGCTCACGGTCAGGGAGCCAGCCGGGGATGTTGATCGTGGAGACCATCGCCAAGATCCGGCGCTTGTTTCGCGAGCACCGGAGCATCCGGGAGATCTCGCGCGAGCTGCGCCTGTCCCGCAAGGTCGTGCGCAAGGCGCTGCGCTCGGACAAGACCGCCTTCGCCTACAAGCGTCAGCACCAGCCCCGGCCGCAACTCGACGGGCACATCGCGCGCCTCGACGTCCTGCTGGCCGAGGAGTTGGCCAAGCCCAAACGCGAGCGCCTCAGCCTCACGCGCCTGTTCGAGGGGCTGCGAGCGGAGGGCTATGCCGGCGGCTACGACGCGGTGCGCCGCTACGCGCAACGCTGGTTCGCGGAGCATGCCGCCACCGCCGCGGGCGTGTTCGTGCCGCTCGCCTTCGCTCCGGGTGAGGCCTACCAGTTCGACTGGAGCCACGAGACCGTTCGGCTCGCCGGCGTCACCACGCAGGTCAAGGTCGCCCATATCCGGCTCTGCCACAGCCGGCTCTTCCTGCTGCGTGCCTATCCGCGTGAGACGCAGGAGATGGTCTTCGACGCCCACGAGCACGCCTTCCGGTTCTTCGGTGGCTCCTGCCAGCGCGGCATCTACGACAACATGCGCACTGCCGTCTCGGCGATCTTCGTGGGTCGCCAGCGCACCTTCAACCGCCGCTTCCTGCAGCTCTGCTCGCATCACCTCGTCGAGCCCACCGCCTGCAATCCCGGCGCGGGCTGGGAGAAGGGGCAGGTCGAGAACCAGGTGCGCACAGCGCGCAACCGCTTCTTCAAGCCGGTCCTGCGCTTCGAGACGCTGGCTGACCTCAACCACTGGCTCGAGGAGCAGTGCCGGCTCTGGGCGGCCACCGCAGCCCATCCGGTGCAGCGCGACCGCACCGTCCAGGCCGTCTTCGAGACCGAGGACCGGCCGGCGCTGATCCCCTTCCGTGGTGCGTTCGACGGCTTCCACGAGGTCGAGGTCGTCGCCTCCAAGACCTGCCTCGTGCGCTACGACTACAACCGCTACTCGGTGGCCGCCCGGGTTGCCGGGCGACACGTGCAGCTGCGTGCCTATGCCGACCGGATCGCCGTCTTCCTCAATGGTGAGATCGTCGCCGAGCATGCGCGCTGCTTCGGCCGCTACCAGACCATCTTCAACGCTTGGCACTACCTGCCTGTGCTGGCCCGCAAGCCCGGAGCGTTGCGCAACGGCGAGCCCTTCCGTGACTGGGATCTGCCCGGCGGCTTGGCTCAGATCCGCGAGCGGTTGCGCGCGCATGCCGACGGCGACCGGCAGTTCGTCGCGATCCTCTCGGCTGTGCCAGAGGCAGGCTTGGAGGCGGTCGAGGCCGCATGCACCGCCGCCTTGGCCGCGCGTCTGTTCAGCGCCGATGCGGTGCTCAACCTGCTCGCGCGTGGCCGCGAGAGCCTTCCGCCTACGCCGGTGCCAACGCCCGCCGGCCTGACGCTCGGGGTCGAGCCTGCGGCTGATTGCGCGCGCTACGACGGCCTGCGCGCTCTGGAGGCGATCTGATGGAGCGACACACCGTGGTTGACCTGATGGTCAAGCTCAAGCTGCGTGGTATGCGCGCCGCCTACGACGAGATCATCACGCAGGCCGGCAAGCGCGGGCATGCGCCCGAGCGGGTCGTGGGGGATCTGCTAGCCGCGCAACTGGCCGACGTGGAAAGCCGGGCCACGGCCTACCGCATGGGCAACGCCAAGTTCCCGGTCCTGAAGACGCTGGCCGAGTTTGACCTGACTGCCTCGCCCGTGAACACGGCGATGGTGCGCGATCTGCACCAGGGCAACTTCCTCACCGACAGCCGCAACGCTGTGCTGATTGGCGGCACGGGCTCCGGCAAGACCCATCTGGCCATCGCCATCGGGGCGAACTGCGTGCGGGAGCGCGAGGCGCGGGTGCGCTTCTTCAACACGGTCGATCTGGTCAACCAGCTTGAGGCCGAGGCGCGGGCGGGCAACGCCGGCCGGTTAGCCTCGCAGCTCGCACGCATGGACCTCGTGATCCTGGACGAGCTTGGCTACTTGCCGTTTCCGCGTGCTGGCGGACAGATGCTGTTCCATCTGATCAGCCGGCTCTACGAGCGGACCTCGGTGATCGTGACGACGAACCTGCCGTTTGGCGAGTGGCCGAGCGTGTTCGGGGACGCAAAGATGACGACGGCGCTACTCGACCGGCTCACGCACCACTGCGACATCCTGGAGACGGGCAACGCCAGCTGGCGGCTGAAGACGCGCAGTTGAGTGCCGATTGAGTCGCGGGGCCGAGAGCTGGTCCGGCGTCAGGCTGGAGACGAGGCCGATGCCGCTCCGCTGACCCGACCGGCTGCGCGACATCGGCCTCTGCGTCGGCGCTCATGCGCGGCGGCCGGTGGGTCCTTTTTGGACGCCGATCCTGGGTCCCTTTTGGACGCTGATTGACACCTTCGGTTTGCTGGTGTATTTGTGATGAAAATATTCATCAAGTTCAATTCAAGAGATGCGACCGAGGGTGGCTTGTGGTCCGCAAGGCTTCCCAACTGCCTTTCGGCCTGACTGTCAGGCAGGCTGAAGTCTGTTCCTTGTCGGCCATGGGTTTGACGAGTTGCCAGATCGCAAATGTTCTCAAGCTATCAGCTAGAACAATAGAACGGCACTTCGAAAATATATTCGAAAAAACCTCAATAAACAACAGAATAGAATTAGCCTGCTTCGCGGCCAGCGCGGGCCTGATCAGGCTAAGCGACTTAGTTTCATACATCGACGCCAAAACAACCCGTAAAAGCCTTGTTTAAGTTGCGGCCAGCCAACCCGTCAACACATCACCAAAACCCAAAAGCCAAAAGCCAAACCGAGGAGGAGTAAATGTCTCAATCCGAAAAGAATTACGTTTTCGACCCATCGAATTATCGAGATAAGAGCAGCGACTGGTACGATTACTTCGACAAAAAAAGACGCAAGGAAATATTTGACATAATCAATACTCATCCTGATATAATTGAAGAACATAAGAAAAATCCAGTCGGATACAGAGACCACCCAAGCCCACAACTTCAACGTGTGCACAATTACTTTCGAATGCAGCCAACGTTCGAAAAATATTACATATACGCAGAGAAAGAGTGGAACACGTACCGGATCGCGGAAGTCCGTGAGTTCGGAGAGTTACCAGTCTTGCTTGATGGTGAATTCGACACGGAAGAAGAGGCGATGCACGCCGTGTTTTTGCAGCGCATCCAGGATATTCGCGACGAACTGAAATAAACCGTACCGGGAGGAGGAAAAACAATGAAGAATATCAGCATTCGCGGATATTGCGACAGACCCAGTGTTGCTACAGGCGAAACCATTCGTTTTTACGTCAGCGCAGACAAGTCCGAGGGATCATATGATGCCGAACTCGTTCGGCTGATCCATGGAGACAGTAACCCTGCGGGACCGGGGTACAAGGAAGAGCCGGTTAAATCTGCCTTAGAAGGGCGATATCCCGCTCGTTTTCAACGCACCCAATTCGGCAGTTTTGTCGAGGTCCCAGATTCCGAAGGAGCCCTTCAGCCGAGCGGCGCGTTCTCTGTGCACACCTTCCTTTGGCCCACAACGCCGGGACGAGGCCGTCAGGGAATTATCTCTCGATGGGATGACGAGCGCCAATGCGGGTGGTGTCTCACGATCGAAAAAGGTCGGCTTGTGTTCACGGTTGGCGACGGCAGCGGGGCGACCAGCCAGGTCGTCAGTGACCGCGCTTTGTTCCAAGAAGTATGGTACTCGGTGACGGCTGTTTTCGATCCGGTAGAAAAGGTGATCATACTTCACCAGAAATCTGTGGTGAATAGGACCAACAGCCGGTTTGGACTTGTGGTGCCGCTCGACTCCGACACGGTCGTTTCCGCTGCTGCCGATGTAACCCCGTCCGACTCCGGAACGTCCTTGCTGATCGCCGGCTTGGGAGAGGCGGCTGCCAGAAACGGGCGGACCTGGTGCATCGCAAACTTTAACGGCAAGATCGATGCACCAAAGATGTACGGGCGCGCGCTTCGCGACGATGACGCACAGAGACTATCGCAGGGGAAGGTATTCGAACCGATGGCCCGTCTGGCACACTGGGACTTTGCCGCGGGAATCGGACCGAATGGAATTCCGACCGATCATGTCGTCGATGTTTCCGGCAATGGCCATCACGGCCGATGTGTCAATCAACCGGATCGCGGATCGACAGGCTGGAACTGGGACGGACATGAAGAAAACTTCATACACCGTCCGGAACAGTATGGCGCACTCTGGTTTCATGAGGACTGTCTGGATGACTGTCGATGGGATAAGGATTTTGAGTTTACAATTCCGGAAGGCTTGAAAAGCGACTTCTACGCAGTCCGAATCCGTTTCGGGGATACAGAAGACTATATACCATTCTTCGTCCTCCCCCCGCGCGGAACGGCCACCGCCAGAATCCTCGTGCTTGCTAGTACACTCAGCTACTTGGCCTATGCCAACGAACAGATCATGCACAAAGCGGATATTGGTCAGGCAGTCGCCGGACACACACCCGTTCTCAATGAAAATGACGTCGAGCTTCATCGAAATCTCGAATATTATGGGCTCTCGACATATGATGGTCATATCGACGGACGCGGGGTCCAGTACACGTCTTGGCGCCGTCCAATATTGAACCTTCGTCCCAAGCATCGTCAGGGGTTTGGCTCTCTGTGGGAGCTTCCCGCTGACCTGCACTTGATCGACTGGCTCAATCATAACGGCTTCGAATACGACGTTGCGACGGAGCACGACCTTCATGAGCAAGGTGTGGATCTGCTTCGCCGCTACAAGGTGGTGCTTACCGGCTCCCATCCAGAATACCAAACCTGGGCCAATGCGGATGCCTGGGAAGACTATCTCGCCGACGGAGGTCGAGGAATGTATCTCGCGGCAAACGGGATGTATTGGATCGTCTCGATCCATCCGGAGAAGCCTTGGGTCATGGAGGTTCGCAAGGAACTCGGCGTGACGGCTTGGGAAGCCCGCCCAGGTGAATATCACTACAGCACGAATGGCAGGCGCGGCGGCCGGTTCCGCGGGCGCGCCCGGGCAACCCAGAAAATCTGGGGTACCGGGATGAGCAGCTTTGGGTTCGATCATTCAGGCTACTTCGTTCAGATGCCTGATAGTCAGGACAAACGCGCTGCTTGGATCATGGATGGGATCGATCCTGATGAAAGGATCGGGGATGGCGGTCTTGTGGGCGGAGGCGCCGGTGGATACGAACTGGATCGCTATGATTTGTCCCTTGGTACGCCGCCAAATACGCTCCTGCTAGCGAGTTCGGTCGAGCACAGCGTCGTCTATACCGTCATTCCCGATGACAAGTCTTTCCCGCATCCGGGTATGAATGGCGGCGAACATCCGTTCGTAAGAGCAGACATAACCTATTTCTCAACCGCCAATGGAGGGGGTATGTTCAGCACTTCGTCGATATCTTGGCTGGGTAGCCTGTCCTGGAACAATTACGAGAACAATGTCTCCAGGATGACCAAAAACGTCCTTACACAGTTCATGAAGGATGAACCTGCCCCGCCGGTTTAGCCATCGGACATAGACTCCCGCCACAGCTCGTCGCAGTGGCGGGGGTTGAATCGATATATTCAGGACCGTAGTCCACATTTATCGCCAAGGGCTTGCCAGAAGGCGACGAATAGATGTTGCTGCCGCCCAGCATCGGCGTGTGAGTTCTCGTCGAAGTGCGACTTTGCAGCCGGAGCAGGCTAGCCGGTTCATCGACGGAGGGCCAGGAGCTTCTGCCGGAACACTTCCGAGGGCGTTCTGAAGCCCAGACACTTGCGAGGCGTGGCGTTGAGATGGGCGCAGAGCTGTTGGAGCTGCTGATCGTCGATCGACAGGGTCGACGTCTCTCGAGAGCCATCTGCGGGCACGGCGGTTGGTGTTTTCGACGGTGCCTTTTTGCCACGGCGATTGCGGATCACAGAACCACGTCTGGACGCCGAGCCCGGCTTGCAGATAGGGCCCGTCGGTAAATTCGGTGCCGCGGTCGAAGGTGATTGAGCGCCGCGCCGCATGGGGCAGGGAGCCGAGCGCATGGATTAGCCCATCCATGATTGGTTTCGACTGGCGATCGTTGTTGCGCAGGAACACGGTGAAGCGGCTGACGCGCTCGACCAGCGACGTCATGTTGGCCTGACCGAACTTTTTGCGGAACTGGATCAGTTGTTTCATGCGTGGTCCTCATGGGTGCTGATCGGCGGCGGTGTCGCGGCGCGAGCAGGGCACGTGCTGCTTCACTGGCGCAACTTTGTGGAAGAGCCGCTACGTGACGTCCCCCCATCGCTTTGGTCCGGCGTGAGTGCGAGTTTTCCGGTTGTGTGAGCCCCTGAGGGGAGGAGCAGAGCCGTGAAGAAGAGCAGGTTCACCGAAGAGCAGAT
>NZ_BPRC01000058.1 GCF_022179725.1 Methylorubrum aminovorans | reverse complement strand
ATCGACCATCTGCCGCCGGAACTCGGCGGGGTATGCGGGGCGGGTCTTGGGCATCGGGCAAACACCTCACGCGAAAGCGATCTCGGTGTCCATCAAACCGGGGCAATCCCAATTTCCGAACTAGACGAAGACGCTCTAAGCACCCTTGCGCGCTAAACGTTCCGGCACCTGACGCTCGCGATCTGAAGCTTGGCTGCTCATGATGGGCAGTTCTTACCCATCTTATTGGCGTGAGATGGATTGAAGCTGCTCGGATACCAGCCGGCAGCTTCAGCGCGACTGCGCTTGCTGTCGTGCCGACTTGCGCAATCGCCCTCAACTATCACGGCGCAGTTATTGCACCTGACCGGTGCTCTCCCTCTTCGCCAACCTGTTGCTGCCCGACTTGTCGGCCATGACCCTGCCGCTCCTGGCCAAGAGCAGGACGTTCTCAGCGCCGGACATAGTTCGACCAGCGGCATGGTGATGTGAGAAGCGGTCGATCAATAGGGATTAGGCAAGCGCGGGTGCTGCATACAAGCCGATCGCGACGCATGCGCCCAGTAGGCGTTTCACTCGCCTCGAGAATTTCAGAGCATGGAGAGCGCCCGTAGCGCCGGTGAGGCCACTGTTTGCACTTGGGTGCTGTTGTCTAGCAACCCCGTGTCACAATTTCATTCGGTGTCGCGTCCGCAACCTTGAATGGCTCTGCCAGACGAGCGAAACAGCTCGAAACAAGGGATATAGGGTGCCGACATGGCCCGGGGCGGAGTGCGCGGATTTCTGCAGGTCGTGGCGGCGGCCGCCTCGATTGTCCCGGCTTCCGCACAAGTCACGCCGCTCGATATATTCGGCGGCCTCCTCGGTGCGGCTCAGGTTCAGACCGCGCGTGACGCTTGGGCACGCTTGTCCAACACCGATCGATTCTGCGTCGACCGCGCCCTGACTCGGCGCAACGGTGACTTAGCCGGGCTGATCCAACGCGGCATTGGGCCGGACGACGGCCGGCTCGGTGGCATTTTCGCCGAGTGCCGCCGCTTCACGGAACCGAACCTGCGGCGCAGCGTCAGTTGCACGGTGCGGGACGAGAACGGCTGGTCGGTGGCAAGCACCTGCAACCAGTCTTTCGCCTACCGGGGTGATGGGGAGATTCACGCCGTCGAGCCGCGCGAAGCGATCGAGCTGCACTTTTCAGGTACGCCGATCATCGTGACCGAAGTCGAGACGGGCGAGGCGCGTGACCTCCGCCGCGCGCGGGCGGAGGCTCAAGGGAGGACCGAGCAGCTTCAGGTGCTCAAAACCACCCTCGCAAACTACCAGCGCGACGCGTCCCCGGTGGTGCGCTCCGAAGCCGCCCGGCTTCAGGCACGCATCGAGGGGCAGCTCTCGTCCCGCTCAGGTCCCAATGCGGTCGATACGGAGACGATCGGCCGGGAGGTCGGCGGCCTCGGCACGCTGTCGCAGGCCGAGTCCGTCCGCCTCTCTGCCCTCGACCGCCTGAGCAGCCTGCGCGCGCAGGCGGAGGCGCGCACCAAGGCCGACGCGCCCGACCACCTGAAGCAGCGGCTGGCCAACCTGCGCAAGGAGGCTGTGGCCCTGTCCGAGCCGCCGCGTCCGTCCCAGCCGCCAAAGCCGGCCGCGAGCCTCCTTAGCCTCGGACCTTCCTTCGATTGCGAACGGGCCAACACGCCGCTGCCGATCCTGATCTGCGAGGATGCCGGACTGCGCCGCATCGACTTGGAGATGGCACGCCCGTTCTACGCCCTGCGCCACCTCAAACCCGAAGCCGGAACCGATCTGAAGGCGGAATCGAACGATTTCGTGAAGCGCACGATCGAGACCTGCCGCATCCCGGAGACGGGCAAGGCGACGGCGTCGCTTCGAGGACGGGCGGTGCCATGCATCGCCGCCGCCTACCAGCGTCAGAAGGAGGTCTGGGCGGCGCGCGCCATGCGCGAGGGATCGGCGGCGGCCCGTCAGGAACTCGGCCGGCCGATTGAGGAGCATGTGCGTTTGCAGGAGGCGCTGCGCAGCGCGGGCTACCTGCCTGCCGACGCGAACGCCGACGGCGTCTATGGCGGGATCACACGCAAGGCGATCACGGCCTTTTCGGATGCGCAGGGACTCGGCGGCGACGGATTTCTCGGCAACGCGCTCGCGGATCGGCTCGGCCGGGAAATGGCACCCGCCCCGAGCGTCGTCCTCGTCACGGATTCCGGCCTGCCTGGACGCATCGAGGCCACGGCACGGCGTTACGACGCCTACCTCGCCGATCTCGGGAAAGAGGAGCGGGATCGGACCACGCGGGTGGAGGCGCAGCGCCGGCTCGACGACCTGCGCCAGCGCGTCCAGACGCTCCTGGCCGGTCCGGTGCCGGAGGATCTGCGCCCCGAACTGACCCTGCTGGTCCAGCAAACCGCGGAAGCTTCGCCTCGTGATCCCGCAGCCGTCCTGCCGACACTCGTGCAGCGATTCGAGCAGGTCGAGCCGCGGGTGCGCGAGGCCGAGGCGGTACAACGTGCCGTGACCGACAGGAACCGCTTTCTCGTCGAGGGCGAAAGTGGCGACCTCCTCCTGCTCTACAACAGCTCTCCGCGCGCGGCGGCGGTGATGCGCGGCCTCGACGGCAACCTGGTCTTCGATCCTGAGCGCACCGTCGCCTGCGCCCTGCCGGACGCGCCGGCCGACCGCATCGCCCTCGAACAGCTCGTGGCCAAGGCACGCGCCATCGGCGCTCCGGTCCGGGAGACGCTGGCACGCTGCACCAGCGCACAGCAGCAAAGCGCCGACCTCATCGTCTTCGAGCGCGGCGCGTTGCGCGCGCAGGCCGGGCTGTTCGGGACCATCGCTTCGGCGATCGAGACCGGTGTCTACGCGCTCGCCGGGACGGTCCTGAAGGTCGACATCGACGCCGCGCGCCAGGCGGAGGGCATCCGCGCGGCGGAGGCAGAGGGCGAGGTCGCCCGCGGGACGTCGGACGGCCTCGCCGTCCTCGCCTTCGCTCCGGGCTCGCGCACGATCTGCCGCATCGCCGCCGGCGAGAAGGCGCTGCACGATCGGCTTCTGGAACCCCTCGACGCCTTGCTGAAGGCGGAGCTGCGTGGGGCGACGACGGTGGTGACGGCGAGCGCCGACGGAGCGTTCCTGTCAATCAAGCGCGGGCAATGCGGTGCCGTCTACGGAAGCGCCAAGGATCTCGCCCTTCTGGTGAAGGGCCTCACCCGCGACGGCGTCGCATTCCGCTACCTGCCGATCTGGATCGCACCCGAGGCGGTTGCCAAGGCGCAGGCGGCGCTGGCCGAGCAGGACAGCGCGCAGCGCGAGAGGCGCGAAGCCGAGGATCGCGCGCGCCGGCGCGAGGAAGCCCAGCGCAGCCGCACCTCCCTCGTCGAACGCCTGAAGCGGGACGCGGCCGAAGCGGATGCCACGCTGAAGGGCGGCATCCCGCAGGATCTCCACACCTTCCTTTCCGGCTTCGTTGCCGAGGTGGCCGGGATCACGCCGGAGACGCCCGACGACCGGCTGAAGGAACTTGCCGAGGCTTATGCCGCCCGCCGCGCGCGGATCGACGAGGCGGCGCGGCTCGCGCGCGCCGTGACGGCCAGGAGCCGCTTCCTGATCGAGGGCGAGCGGGGCGACCTCATCGCGCTCTACAACGACAGCGGCAAGGCGCCCTCCGTGGTGCGCAACCTGCGCGGCGAACTGGTGTTCGAGGACGGGCGGGCCGCCGCCTGCCTGTATCACGCACCCCTGTCGGACGTGTTCCTGAACCGGCAGATCCGCGACCGCGGCGCAGCGCTCGGGGCCAAGCTCGACCTGCCGCTCGCCGCCTGCGGGCCGAACGATCTCGCGAAGCAGGATCTGGTCTTCGCCGAGCGCGAGCGCCTGCTGCGCGAGCCGGTCGATCGGATGATCACACTAGTCGAGGCCGTCAACGGCAACCTATTCGCGCGGCTTACCATAATCGACGCCAGCGCGCTCGCCGCCGCGAGGCAAGCGGAGGCCGCCAAGGCAAACGAAATCGAGGCCCTTGTGCGTGGCCGGAAGGGCGACGGCTTCGGCGTCGTGGTGGTGCCCAATGCGTCGAGCGTGCTGTGCCGGGTCGCATCCGACCAAGCCGAGGGGCATGCGGCGATCCTCGATCGGTTGACGGACCGAATCGGCGACGAGCTGCCGGGGCAGCCCGTCATCACGCCGACCTCCGCCGACGGAGCCTTCATTGCGGTGAAGCGGGGCGAGTGCGGGGCGGTCTACGCGTCGGCCTCGGACCTCCCCACGCTCGTCGAGGCGATGTCCCGGGACGGTCTGACTCACCGTTTCCTGCCGCTCTGGATCGAAGCGGCCGAGGTCGCGCAGACGCAGGCCGAGATCGACCAGAGCAAGACCCGCAGCGCCGAGGAGCAGTTCAAGCGCCAGCGTGAGCTGGAGGAGCGGCGCAAGCTCGATCTTGAGAAGCAGAACGAGGAGAGCGTCCGCCGTGCCGCACAGGAACGGGCCCTGCGCGCGCAGTACGGCGAGCGAGCACGCTTCTTCGAGCAGGCGCTCGGCGAGGAGGCCCGGGGCTTCGCGAGCGGCGTTCAGACCGCAAGCTTCACGAGCAAGTATCCCGGCCTCGCCCGGCATTATCAGGCCCAGCGCGATGACCGCTGGGAGTTCATGTCGATCGAGACGCAGGTGCTCGACTACGGCACCGCCCTCTACAAGGACCGCCCGCTGGAGACCGCGCTGGCGACGACGCGGATCAGGATGCGCAACCGCATCAAGGGCGAGTATCAGGACGTCTGCTACGTGACCGGCTACGTCAACGATGCCGAGTTCAGCGTCACGCGGGATCCCTTCGGCGAGACCTGCGACGAAGTTGGCCCCAAGCTCGCGCGCTACAAGCAGGGCGAGCGCTTCACCAGTCGATGGATCGCGCCGTGAATCTTGAGACGATTGAACCCGTCGCAGAAGTCGGGGCCGGGGACACCGTCCGACTCGGTTGCACGGCCACGGAACATGTCAGCCTCGCCTACCACGAGAACGCGATCCCGGTGATTCGGGAGATCGTGATCGCGAACGGGTCGGAGCAGGATCTCATCGACCTGAGCGTGCGAATAGAGAGCCGGCCAGCGGTGGTGCAGCCGTTGACGTTGCGGATCGACCGCGTCCCGGCGGGATCGAACCACCACATTGAGACTCCGGATGTCCGCCTGGATGCGGCGTGTCTCGCGGGCTTCACCGAGGCGAGCCGCCTCGAACTGACGGTGATCCTCGGCGACGCGGGCGGCGAGCGGGCCCGGACGGTTGCCGAGATGCGCCTGCTGCCGCCCTCGCACTGGGGCGGCGGCCGAAGCGCGCCGGAACTGCTTGCAGCCTTCGTCCGCCCCAACGACCCGGCCGTCGACGTCGTCCTGCGCGACGCCGCGACGAAGCTCGGCGAAGCGGGCCGCGAGACCGGCCTGAACGGCTACACCACCGGCCGGAAGGCGCGCGCCTGGGAGCTGTCCGAGGCGATCTGGGCCGCCCTCGCCGACCGCCGCATCGCGTACGTGCTGCCGCCCGCAAGCTTCGAACAGGCGGGCCAGAAGGTCCGTGGCCCGACCGACGTGCTGGAGCGCAAGGTCGGCACCTGCCTCGACCTCTCGCTTCTCTACGCCGCCTGCCTCGAACAGGCCGGCCTCAATCCGATTCTCGTTCTGACCGTCGGCCACGCCTTCGTCGGCGTCTGGCTTCAGGACGCGGATTTTGCAAGCGCCACAGTCGACGACATGCAGCTCCTGCGCAAGCGGCGCGACCTTCAGGATCTGATCCTCGTCGAGACAACCCTGCTGACGGGTCATCCGCCGGCCTCGTTCAGGGCCGCGACGGAGCAGGGCCGTGTTCAGGTTGAGGATACGGCCCCGGCCGCGCTCGAAGTCGCCATCGATGTCCGGCGCTGCCGTCGCCGCGGCATCCGCCCGATGGATCTCGGTGACGGAAGGTCGTCCGAGGTAGCGCCTTCGCCGACCGCGCCTCTGAACCAGCCGCTGTCCGCGCCGCCAGCCTTCGACGAGGAGGCGCGTGCGCCCGTCGATGAGGCCCCCGAGACCGCGGTCGGGCGCATGGAGCGCTGGAAGCGCAAGCTTCTCGATCTGACGCTGCGCAACAAGCTCCTGAACTTCAAGCCGGGGAAAGGCTCGGTCGTCCTCGAATGCATCGCCCCCGGAGCGCTGGAGGACGGCCTCGCGGCAGGCCACGAGTACCGGCTGAAACCCGTCTCGGACGTGCTGAGCGGGTCCGACGAGCGCAGCGCCGACCTCTACGCCCGCCGCCATCACGACGATGGCAGGCGCAGCTACCTTGAGGCCGCGCTCGCCCGCAGGGAGATCTACACGACCTCCACCGAGGCGGATCTCGACCGCCGCCTGCTCGATCTCTATCGCCTCGCTCGCAATGGCTTCGAGGAGGGGGGCGCCAACATCCTCTTCCTCGCCATCGGCTTCCTGTCGTGGACGCGCAAGGAGGGCGAGGCCGCCTACCGTGCCCCGCTGCTGCTGATCCCGGTCTCGCTCAAACGCTCCAGCGTGCGTGCCGGCTTCCGGCTGGCGCTGCACGACGACGAGGTGCGGATCAACCCGACCCTACTCGAAATGCTGCGGGAAGATTTCAAGCTGCGGATGCCCGACCTCGAGGGCGAGCTGCCGCGAGATGCATCCGGGATCGACGTCGACGGCATCTTCCGCATCGTGCGCACCCATATGCGCGACCTGCGCGGGTGGGAGGTCGTGCCCGACGTGGTGCTCTCGGCCTTCTCCTTCACCAAGTACCTGATGTGGAAGGACTTGGTCGATCGGGCCGAACTCCTGAAGCGCAGCCCCGTGGTGCGCCACCTGATCGAGACGCCGAAACATTCCTACGGCGATGGCAGCCCCTTTCCCGAACCGGCACGGCTCGACCGGGAGCATCCGCCGGAATCCGTCTTCGCGCCGCTCTCTGCGGATTCCTCCCAGCTCTCCGCCGTCCTGGCGGCGGCCCAGGGCAAGGACTTCGTCCTGTTCGGCCCGCCCGGCACCGGCAAGAGCCAGACCATCGGCAACATGATCGCTCAGTGCCTCGCCCAGGGGCGCACGGTGCTGTTCGTCTCCCAGAAGACGGCGGCCCTCGAAGTAGTCCAGCGCCGCCTGCAGGAGATCGGCCTCGGCGATTACTGCCTGGAGGTGCATTCCACCAAGGCCCAGAAATCGGCGGTGCTGGGGCAACTGCGCCGGGCCTGGCACGAGCGCTCGACGCCGTCGCAGGGAGCCTGGAACGCGGCCACGAGCGAGCTCGCAAGTCTGCGCGACGAGCTGAACGACCTCGTCAACGCACTGCATCGGCGCCGGGAGAACGGCCTCTCAGCCTACGAAGCCTTCGGGCGCGTGATCGCGACCGGCGGCGATGAGCCGGGGCTGGTTCTCGGCTGGCCCGACCATCGCGCGCACGACGAGACGACCCTGGCAACCCTGCGCGCGGGGTGTCGTGAACTGCGTCCCGTCCTGTCCACCGTTGGCTCCCTGGTGGATCACCCTCTGCAAGGCGTCTCGGCGACGCAATGGTCGCCGGTCTGGCGCGACGAAATGAGCGCGGCGATAAAGGCCCTGGAAGACGCGCTGACGGCCCTTCGCACGAGCGGACAGGTGTTCGCCGAAGCCCTCGGTCTCACGTCGCTTCTCTCGACCTATGCCGGGACACGCGGCCTGCTGCTGCTCGGCAACTGCCTCGTGCGCCCCGAGGCCCGCTGCGGCGCCGCCTTCCTGGCCGACGGTTCGGGCGACCTGCGCCGGGCGGTGGCCGCGCGGGAACGCTTCCAGGCGACGAAGGCCGAACGCCTCGGCCGCCTTTCCGGCCGCTACCGTCCCGGTATCTTCGACCAGAATCTCCCGGAGCTTCTCGCCGAGTGGGTCGCGGCGCAAGGGTCGAACTTCCTGGTCCGCGGCGGCAAGCTGAGACGAGTGAGCGAGAAGGTTAAGCCCTATGCCGAGGGCGAGCCTCCGGCCGATCTCGGCCCCGATCTAACGGGGCTGATCGAGGTCGCCAAGCACCTCCAGGCCGGCTGTCTGGAGGAGCTGTATCTCGCCCGGCTCGGCCTTCCATGGAGCAATCCGGAATTGCCTGCCGCCGAGTTCGAGCCGGCGATAGCCTGGGCCGAAAAGGCGGAGCCGCTGCTCGATATCCTCGGCCCCCTGTCCGTTGGCGTCGAGGGCCTGCGCGACCGGCTCGTGCAGCTCGTCGAGCGCCAGTCGCGGGTTCTGGCCGAGGGCGGCCGCATCGCGCAGAGCTACGCCGCCTTCGCGCAGGACCGGGCGCGGGTGATCGAGGCGACGAAGCTACTCTCGCGGCTCGCGGGGCGCCCCGAACCCGAGGAGCCGCTCGCGGCGGAGGCCGACTGGATCGAGACCAGCATCGCCCTGGCACGCCGCTGGGCGTCCGGGCTTGGGCGCGCCCAGGGCTGGTGCGCGTGGCAGGCGGCGGCGCAGAATGCCCGCAGCACCGGCCTGACACCGCTAATCGAGGCCCTGGAAGAGGGCCGTGTCGCACCCGACCGGGCCGAGGCGGCGTTCGAGGCGGCTTACGCCCGCTGGTGGATCGACCGTGTCGTCAGCGACGACCCGATCCTGCGTCGCTTCCTGCCGGAGCGCCATGAGGACGCGATCGCACGCTTCCGGGCCGCCGACGCGCGGGTCACCGAACTCTCGAAACAGGTCGTGCGCTCGCGCCTCGGTGGAGGCATTCCGGGTCCGACGGCCTTCGGGGCCGATCCGGAATGGGGTACGCTCTCACACGAATTGACGAAGAAGACGCAGCACATGCCGCTGCGCAAGCTCTTCGGGAAGATGCCGAGTGCGCTGACCAAGCTCACCCCCTGCGTGATGATGAGCCCGCTCTCGATCGCGCAGTACCTGCCGCCCGACAAGGAGCCGTTCGACGTCGTCATCTTCGACGAGGCCTCGCAGATCTCCCCCTGGGATGCCGTCGGCGCGATCGCCCGGGGCAAGCAGGTCGTCATCGTCGGCGATCCCGAACAATTGCCGCCCACCAATGTCGGCGACCGCGGCGTCGACGAGATCGAGGATGGCAGCGACGTCAGCGACCAGGAGTCGATTCTCGACGAGTGCTTGGCCGCCAACATCCCGCGGCGGAATCTCGATTGGCACTATCGCAGCCGCCACGAGAGCCTGATCGCCTTCTCGAACGCCCACTATTACGGCGGTCGCCTCGTCACCTTCCCCTCTCCGGTGACCGACGACCGGGCAGTGCGCCTGACGCTCGTTCCGGATGGGCTATACGAGCGCGGTTCCGGCCGCGTGAACCGGCCCGAGGCCCGTGCCGTCGTCGCCGAGATCGTCCGCCGCCTGCGCGACCCTGGCTTCGAGCGTGAGCGCCGTTCCCTCGGCATCGTCACCTTCAACGGCGAGCAGCAGCGGCTGATCGAAAACCTGCTCGACGAGCAGCGGCGCTCCTATCCGGAACTGGAGCCGTTCTTCGACCGGGATCGCTGGCACGAGCCCGTCTTCGTGAAAAACCTCGAGAACGTGCAGGGTGACGAGCGCGACGCCATCATCTTCTCGGTCGCCGTCGGGCCCGACCAGACCGGCCGTCCGGTCAGCACGGTGTCCTCGCTCAATAAGGATGGCGGGCATCGCCGCCTGAACGTGGCCATCACCCGCGCCCGGCGCGAGCTCGTCGTGTTCGCCTCCCTCCGCCCCGAGCAGATCGACCTCGGACGCACCCGGGCGCGGGGCGTACGCGACTTCAAGCACTTCCTCGAATTCGCTGATCGCGGCGCACGGGCGCTCGCGGAGGCCTTCGCGCCCACGGGCGGCGACGTGGAGTCGCCGTTCGAGGCCGCCGTGATGGCCGGGCTCCAGGCCAAAGGCTGGACCGTTCACACCCAGATCGGCGTGTCGGGCTTCCGGATCGATCTCGGCATCGTCCATCCCGATGCGCCGGGCCGCTACCTTGCGGGCGTCGAGTGCGACGGCGCGACCTATCACAGCTCCGCCACGGCGCGCGACCGCGACCGTCTGCGCGAGCACGTGCTGACCGATCTCGGCTGGCGCATCCGGCGGGTCTGGAGCACCGAGTGGTGGATGGATGCGGAAGGCGCACTGGCCAAGCTCGACCAGCGCCTGCGCGAGGATCTCGAAACTGACCGAGCGCGTGCAGAGGTCGCCGCGGCGGAAATGCCAATCGCAGACAACAATGATGCAGTCCCAGCAATCATCGAAGCCTCGGGCGCTTTAGTTTCCACGCCTGCGGAAGAGGCTGCTCTTGAACGGATCCGGGCTCCAGATCTTGAGAAGGAACCCACGGTACAGCGCCTCTATGCCGACCAGCAATCGACCGTTCTGCCGGATTTGTCGAACCCAGAACCCCGAGCGGGAGGGGCTTACCGTCTAGCGGACCCATCCGAAATCGGGATCTTGATCGATCCTGAGCGATTCTACGAAGCCTCTTATCGCCCCGTCCTCGAAGCTATGATCATGCACGTATTGAATGTCGAAGGACCCATCTACGAAGACGTGCTCCTTCGACGCATTGCACGCGCTCATGGCCTACAACGAGTGGGACACCTCGTCCGCGAGGCTGTTCTGGATCAGGTTCCCGCCTCCATCGCACGAACCGAAGACGACGATCGGCCGGTCCTATGGCCGCCGGATACGGAGCCTCTAGCGAGCCACCCGTACCGCACAGCCGCGTCCGGCCTGCGCAACCACACCGATACGCCGATGGCGGAACTCGTTGGACTGGCAGGTACAATCCGCTCCGAAGTGCCCAAAGCCGAACGTGTTCGGCTCATGGCTCAAACAATCGGACTATCACGGGTCGAGGCATCGACGCGCGCGCGGTTCGAGCGCGCAACCGAATTGGCCTGCCAGATCAGGCTATCCTGATGCAAAACGAAAGTATGCGCTTGTCGCAATGCGCGCTGAACTGACCGGATGGTTTTAGACCGGCTTGATTGCGAGGATCAGCCAGAGCTGAAGGTGTCGGAGATGCGGCGAGGTCAGAAGGCTAGCGCGGAGCAGGTGATGCTCACCCGGCTTGCAGGTGCTCGTGGATCTCGAAATCCGGTTGCGGCCGGAAGCCGACGCAGGTCCGGAGCGTAGACAGACGACGATGGATCGAGTTCGCCACCGTCCGGTCTCAATCTCTACGGAGTTTCCGCGCGATCTGTCGCTTCTTGCGCACGACTCCCGACGGAAGATGCGCGGCACGGACCTCCCGGAGGTGTGCCCCCGCCTTGATCAGGTCGGCCTCGTAGCCTCGCGGAGCGCAGGCCGGCTTGTGCGGCTTCATCCAACCAAGCGCGGCCGTGTAAGTGAGAAACGCGGGGGTCGTGTTGCCGGGGTCGACCGGGAGGCGGTGCATCACCGCCTCCCGGTAGCTCTCCCAATCGTCTCGCGCGATGAGCGGTTGGCGTAGTCCGATTGCACGCATCAGGAGCGGCTTGTCCCAGACGAGGATGGCTACGCGTTCCTCCTCTCGCGTCGGGTGGAGGACGCGCAACCGCGTCTCGGGCGCAGTAAGGATGTGCCCGGGCACGCCAGCATAACGGGCCGAGAGCGTATAACGGCCCGGCTCGTCGAAGATCGCGCCGTCCGCGTCAAACGCGACGAAGATCCCGTCGAACGCGACTCGCCCTCCGGGAGCCAGCCGGCGCAGCCGGTGATTCTGACAGAGGGCGAACGGGGCACGGACGAGCCGAACCTCACCGCGCGGCTTCACGATCGTGACGGTCAGAAGGCCGTCGCTCGGGTCGAACGCCTTCGCGTAGCGCAGCGCACTCGTTCCCTCATTCACGAGTTGCACCTTGAGGAAGACCGGTTCACCGAAGACGTAGTGCGGCTTCAGCGAGCCGATCTGCAGGAGCGGCCGGGCTCGCTCGTCTCCGTCCTCCGGCTCCGGAACGTCCCGAAAGGCGGCGTCGCCGACCCTTCCGCCGCTCAGGAGATTGCTTCGGCGCGTGGCGTAGGCGCAGGCCCCGGGGGCTATATCGGCGTGCGGAGCGTGACAGAGGAAGTGCCGCTCGCGCTCGTCGAAGCTGTGATCAAATCCGTTCCAGAAGACCTCCGGGTCGAGACGGCTCGGATAGTTCATCCAAGTCAGGGCGGAGTCGCGCCCGTCGTCGAAGGCGTGAGGCAGGTTCAAGCCATGCCCGATCTCGTGCACGAGGGTGAAGAGAACCTCGCGCTTCCAGTCCTTGCTGCCGGGGGCGTAGTCCGTGATCCCCTTGGAAGCGAGGAAGACCGCGACGCCCTGACGGGGAAAGGCGTCCTCGTCCGTGCTTACGTCGTACAGGACGCCGCTGACGTCCCCGTAGCCGCGCCCGTCGAAGCGCCCACCCATCAGAACATTGAGCCACCAGGGATCGGCGGCCCGCGCCGGAGGCTTGCCCCAGCCAAGGGGAGGGGCGCATGTTTGAGGCAGAGGCTTGGGTGGCGCTCGCGGGCGTCGTCGGCGCAGTCGCGTTCACACTGGCCGGGCGACGAGCCTGGGATCGCTTCCTGCTCTGGTGAAGCAGCAGAGCGCAATGCAGCGGCACGGCCGGTTGAAGGAACGACCTCGCCTGAGCGCGCTTCTCACCCGGGCCGTCATAGTGATTACAACTTCTAGTTTAAGAAAACCGGGAAGCGCGTTAGAGCGCATTTGCTGCAGCGAACGTCAAGACTCCTTTTGAGAAACAATAGAAAGGCAATACATTATATTCTTACCACATAAATTAAGGGCAAGATTAATATTTGTTCAAATCATATTGATTGCTGAGCCTAATTGATCTTAGTCACGCGACGCGGGTTGCTCTCCGATGGCACATTTGCGGAGCGGTGGCGATGCCCATCTTCTTCTTCGACGTACGGTGCCCGATGGGCCTAGAGCCCGATGAAACGGGCCTTGAGTTCGCAAACGCTGAGGTGGCGTACCTCAAAGCCTGCGAAGCCATTCCGGACCTAACGGCCGAGCTAGAGCTGTTGCCGATCAATCTGGATCGTATGCGTCGTAGCCGGCCGCTGCGAGGCAGTTGCGGCATTGCTTTGGGGAGAGGCTGTCGAAGGCTGATCGGATTGCCGCT
>NZ_BPRC01000057.1 GCF_022179725.1 Methylorubrum aminovorans | reverse complement strand
AGGTCGATCCCCAACACCGTGATCGGCATCGTCTCGCTCCGTTCCTCATCTCCGCTACCCTGCCAGCCTAGCAGGGCAGCCCGGTGAGGGGCGGGCCATCCATAAAGGGGGGCTCGCACGCAGGCCATCGGCCCGTCGCGCGGCGGCCAGACGACCAAGGTCCACGCGCTCACCGACGTCCTCGGTCGCCCCGGCGTCCTTCTGCTGACGCCAGGCAACGCCAGCGACGTGACGACCGCGCCAGCCGTACTGGCCGAGGCGCCCGGCCGCATCCGCCGTCTGGCCGCCGACAAAGGCTACGACGCCGACTGGCTGCGCACCGATCTGCGGGAGGCAGGCATCACGCCCGTCATCCCGGGCAAGCGCGGCCGAAAGCGGAAGATCCGCCACGACAAGCGCCGCTACCGCGAGCGCTGGCGCATCGAGGCGACCTTCAACCGCCTCAAGGACTTCCGCCGCATCGCAACCCGTTACGACAAGCTCGCCCGCAACTACGCTTCCGCCCTCGCGCTCGCCGCCGTCATCGCCTTCTGGTGCTGATCGAGTCTCGACCCTAGAGTCTCGACCGTTTCTGTTACGCCGTTGGGCGCGGGTTGAGCAACGGGCGGAGACGCGAAGCCCTTATCGAGCGAAGCGTCGGAGCCGGTTGCGGTAAGGGTTCCGGCGAAGGCCGCCGGGGTCTGGTATCCGAGCGAGGAGTGCGGTCTCGCGGTGTTGAAGTCCTGCCTCCATTCGGCGATGGCGCTGCGGGCGTGGTCGAGGCCGAAGAACAGGCTCTCGTTCAAGAGCTCATCGCGCATCCGGCCGTTGAAGCTCTCGACGTAGCCATTCTGCATGGGCTTTCCGGGCGCGATGTAGTGCCACTCGACGCGATGATCCTTCGACCAGGCGAGGATCGCGTTCGAGGTGAACTCCGTGCCGTGGTCGGAGACGATCATGCCCGGCTTGCCGCGTCGGGAGATCAGGTCCGTCAGCTCACGAGCAACGCGGCGACCGGAGATCGACGTGTCCGGGATCGCTGCCAGGCATTCGCGCGTCACGTCATCGACGATGTTGAGCACACGGAAGCGCCGCCCGCAGGCGAACTGATCGTGCACGAAGTCCAGCGACCAGCGCGCGTTCGCCCTTGCCTCGACCAGGATCGGCGCCCGCGTGCCCACCGCGCGTCGCCGCGCCCGGCGCTTGCGCACCGTCAGGCCCTCCTCGCGGTAGAGCCGGTAGATGCGGTTGACGCCAGACGTCTCGCCCTCCCGCCGCAGCAGGACGAACAGGCGCCGGTAGCCGAAACGCCGGCGCTCGTTTGCGAGGTCACGCAGCTTGCCGCGCAACTCCGTCTCCGGCGGACGGCATGACCTGTAGCGGATCATCTTGCGATCGGCACCGACGAAGGAACAGGCCCGACGCTCCGACAGGCCCATGACGGCCTGCAGATGCGCGACGGCTTCGCGCTTGGCGGCGGGCCCTACCATTTTTTTGACAGAAGCTCGCGAAGTGCCGAGGCTTCCAGCATTTGGTCGGCCAGCAGCTTCTTCAGCTTCGCGTTCTCGTCTTCCAAGGCCTTCAGGCGCTTGGCGTCGGACACGTCCATCCCGCCATACTTGGCCTTCCAGTTATACAGCGTCGCCTCGCTGACACCGTGCTTGCGGGCCAGATCGCCCGCCTTCGCACCCGCCTCATGCTCGCGCAGAACGGCGATGATCTGCTCTTCAGTGAACCGCTTCCGCTTCATCTGTCCGTCCTTCAATCGAGGCCGGACTCTAATCTCAGATGGAGGAAAAACTCAGTGGCAGGTCAGTAGATGATTGCCGTCGGAACGTCCCAGGATGGCAGATCGGTTCCGGGAATTTTCGGCGGGAATGGTGGGCGATTATGGCCGCGCATATCAGTTCTCCCGGGAGTCGGTGGATACGAGAAGGTGACGTTCGAGATCGCCGAGTTTTTCCATTCGCCTCGAATTCAGGCGAACGGCGCGTTCGGTGTTCTGCGAAGGAAAGGCAGCAGCGTGCAGGACGTCCGACCGCATCGCTATCGTGAGATCGGCGACGGCATTCATCACGCCCTCTCCGTCCCCGTCCGAGAGCGTGCCGTCAGCAAAACCGGACTGCAAGCTCTCCAGTACCTGCTCGAAGCTGGACACGACCCCTGCACTCGCGACCACAGCCAGCTTGTGGCTGAGAACACGCAGTTCATCGATCAGCTTCGCATCGTGCCTTGCGGTTTCCACGATCTCTGCGACCTTCTCGATGCAGGCCATGTAAATGTCGCATTGCTGCTGGAGGATGATGACCCTTCCTTCCTTGCGAAGCTCGAGATCGGTCTGGCGATTGAGAAGCGCCGCGGTCAGAATGATCGTCACGACAGCGCCGAGGAAGATGAGCGTCATCTCCTGCGCGAAAGGCAGTATGTCTTCGGCAAGATACATCGAACGAAAAACGAAAACGATGCCGATGCCCAAGGCAGCGGCCGCAGCAGCAAATGCCAAGTCAGGCAGGCGGTTCGACATCAGCACCTCGCATTTTCGGTGCCAGGTGGCATGCACGGCTTTGCATCGGCGTCCGGCGCCTCTGCGTCCCGGTGCCGCAGGAAGATTGGCGTCGGACCGCTGCCGAACGGATTGAAGCCGGTGCTCAGGCAACGGTCGAAGATCGTTTCGTCCCATCGGGTGAAATCGTCCTCCTCGCCGGCAAGTCGCCCGTCATCCACCACAGGGCACCTCACGCCTTTGCCGATGGGGAGCGTCATCGAAGGCCGCACCGTCCGAACGATCCGCCTTGCGAAGCCGTAGCCCGAGGAGGATCATCATCACCCCGAAGACCGCGGCGTAGAAGCCGATCAGCCAGCCGAGCGCGAGGAAGCTTTCGACCGGGCGCGTCAGCAGCATCCAGGTCACGACGACACCGAGAACGACCGAGAGAAGGCCGCTCAGGATCAGCCAGATTTCGCCGTTGATTTCCTTTCGCAGGCGGATCGCTGCCGCGATCTCGAGGGCACCCGAGAACACGGACCAGAATGCGATGCTGGCCCAGAGGAATGTCGCAAGCACAAGCGTCGCGACAAAAGGCGAGACAACCACGACGACGCCCGTGGCGATGCCCAGAATGCCGCTGAACATCAGCCAGCCCCAGCGTTTGCCCTTGCGGATGTTACGTATCGCGGCGACGAGGCCGAACACGCCGTCGGCAAAGGCGAACGCGCCGAAGACCAGCGTGAGCGCCAGAAGCGCTTCCGCAGGCATGAGGACGGCGAGAACCGCGATCACCAGCGCCAGGATACCGCGCAGCACGAACAGCCACCAGTTCCCGGACAGGCTGCACAGCATGTCCTGCAACGTGTCGGATTGGTTTGCAGATGTTGTCGTCATTGGTCCATCTCCTGTTCAGGTTTCAACTCAGTAGTACCGATTGTCTCCGCGCCGGCCAGGGCGGCCGCCACGCGGCGGCGGTCCTCGACCGGTTGAGGCAGACACTGCGTCCGGGCGATTTCCCTTTCCACGGGCGCGCGCCCCGATGCCTCGCCGATCAACCCGGCTTCGACCAGCGTGCCGCGCAGTGTCTCCGCCGCGTTCTCTGCAATCTTCAACACTTCCGCCTCAGTGAGACCCAGGAGGTGCGCCGTCTCCGCGATCGTGGCGTCTTCCAGGTACATCCGATACAGGACGCGGCGCTCGACCGGAGCAAGATCTGCGATAGCCCGGTGCAGTGCCATGGCGATATCATGACGATCCACTTCGGTCTCGGGGTCTGTGCCGCCGTCGTCGGCGATGAGGTCCTCCAGGATCAGCACTTCGTCGGGCTGGTAGAACTCGAACATCGCCTGATCCGCCTCGGTCGGATCCTCCGCCGGGGCCTCGGGTTCCGCCTCGATGGAGGCGGCATCCTCAGGCACGGCGCGGCGGGCGGCGCGGGATTCTTCCTCGATGGTCTCAAAAGCCAGCCGTTTCAGCCAGTCGCCGACGGAAAACTCCGAAGGCCGATCCTCGAAGCGGGCCAGCCCCTTGAGGATCGTCGCATCGAAGAGACCGCGAACGCTCAGATATCCCTCCGGTACCGATCCGCTGCATTCGAGATAGGTCAACTCGCGCCTGACGGTGTCATAGATCGTATCGAGATGATCCTCGATCAGGTCAAAGAAGAGCTGGCGCCGGTCCGCTTCCGCCGCATCCCGCGCGGGCGGCAGCGGGGCGCCGATCCGGCGCCGGCGGGCGGGACGCTTGTATTCAGGCTCGTGCTTGAGGCGCGCCACATGCCGATCGACCTGGTGGCGCAGGTCGGCAAAGGCCTTGCGCAGGACAGGCTCGATCTCGAATCCCTCTTCCCGCGCCGCGATCACGCCCGACGGCAGTTGCAGGCGCAGGCTGACTTTGATGCGCTTCTTGCCCCTCGTCTGCGAGGCAACGACTTCGAGCCGGACCAGATCCTCGCGAAAGCGCGCAAGGTGCGGTTCAAGTTGCCGCACCTCCTCCTCGATGACCTCAGGCGCGCGCTGTTGGCCGTGCCGGTCGAGATTGCGGAATGATCTAATGACGTTCATGCCGTGGATCTTCCTATAACTCTCCGAAGAGATGGTCCGGCGCGACCGATATCGCGCCGGGCCAGTCTTTTGCGCTGTCACTCGGCGGACTTGTCGTCCTTGGACTGCACCTCATCCTCAACGCTGGGCTTCGGAACGTCCGTCTTGTTTTCGGCAACTTCGCTGGGCTCCTCGATCCCGGCCTTGGCCTGATCGTCCGGGCTGTCGTCACCGGTGTCCTTTACGATCTTTTCGAACACGACCCTCTGTTCGTCTTCCGACCAGGCGACGCGGACCTTGTCACCATCCTCGATCCGCCCGGAGAGCATCTCGCGGGCCAACTCGGTCTCCAACTCCGACCGGATCAGCCGGCGCAGCTCGCGGGCGCCGAATTCGGGGCGGAAGCCGACCGCGCCGAAGTGATCCACGACGCTCACGTCGAATTCGAGTTCGACGCCCTGGGTAAGGGCGGTCCGCTTCACCCGGTTGAGCTGCAACTCGACGATCTGGCGGATCTCCGACTGATTCAGCGAATGAAAGACGATGATCTCGTCGATCCGGTTGATGAACTCTGGCCGGAAATGACCGCGCAACACCTCCATCAGTTCGGATTTCTGCTTGGCCTCGTCGAACTCCCTGCTGCCGCGTTTCGTGAGGTTGCGCTGGATGATGTCCGAACCGAGGTTCGAGGTGGCGATGATGATGGTGTTAGTGAAGTCCACCACGCGGCCCTTGCCATCTGTCAGGCGGCCATCGTCGAAAACCTGAAGCAGGATGTTGTAGACATCGGGATGCGCCTTTTCGATCTCGTCGAGGAGCACGACCGAGTAGGGCCGACGGCGCACCTTCTCCGTCAGCTGCCCGCCTTCGTCGTATCCGACGTAGCCCGGAGGTGCGCCAACCAACCGGGCAACCGAGTGGCGCTCGCCATACTCCGACATGTCGATACGGATCAGCGCATCCTGGTCGCCGAAGATCACCTCCGCGAGCGTCTTGGCCAGTTCCGTCTTGCCAACCCCGGTTGGCCCGAGAAACAGGAAGGTCGCAGTCGGACCGGAACCTTCGCGCAGACCCGCACGCGCCAGGCGCACCGCATCGGCCACGGCGCGGATCGCTTCTTCCTGGCCGATGACGCGCTCGTGCAGCTTCTCCTCGAGCTTGAGGAGCTTGTCCTTCTCCTCGGTGGTCAGCTCCGTGACCGGAACGCCGGTGATCTTGGAGACGATCTGCGCGACGTGATCGGCGCGCACCTCGGCGGTCGCCGAAGCCTGGTCGCGCTTCCAGATTTCCAGAAGCTCGTCCAGCTCCTTCTGCTTCTGCTCCAGCTCCTTCTTCAGTTCTGCTGCTCGGTCGAATTGCTTGCGGGCTGCGGCATAGTCCTGTTCGCGCTTGATCTGCGCGACCTCGGCTTCGAGCTCCTGCACGTCCACGGGCCGCGCAGTGGCCGAGATCTTCACCCGCGCCGCGGCCTGGTCGATCAGGTCGATCGCCTTGTCGGGCATGAAGCGACCGGTGATATAGCGATCCGAAAGCTCCGCGGCGGCGATGATCGCCTCGTCGGTGATCGTCACCTTGTGGTGGCTTTCGAGCGTGTCGCGCAGCCCGCGCAGAATCATGATCGTCTGTGCGACCGTGGGTTCCTCGACATAAACCGGCTGGAATCGTCGCTCGAGCGCCGCGTCCTTCTCGATGTATTTCTGGTACTCGTTGAGCGTCGTCGCGCCGATCAGGTTCAGCTCGCCCCGCGCCAGCGCCGGCTTGAAGGTGTTGGCGATGTCGAGACCACCTTCGCCACCGCCCTGGCCGGCGCCGACGATGGTGTGGATCTCGTCGATGAACAGTATCAGGCTGTCCTTCTCCTCGGTGATCTCCTTGAGGATCTTCTGGACTCGCTCCTCGAACTCGCCGCGATACTTCGACCCGGCCACCATCGAGTTGATGTTGAGCTCGACCAGCCGCTTGTCGCGCAGCGCCTCGGGCACTTCGCCCGCGACGATCCGTTGTGCAAGTCCCTCGACGATGGCGGTCTTGCCCACGCCGGGCTCACCGATCAGCACCGGGTTGTTCTTTTTCCGGCGGGCCAGCACTTCGATCGTCGTCTCGATTTCGCGGGCGCGGCCGATGACGGGATCGAGCTTGCCATCGCGGGCGAGCTTCGTCAGGTCACGGCTGAACTGGTCGAGATCGGGGGTGTTCGACGGAGTCTCGACGCGGCCTTCCTCGGCTCCCTTGCCGACCACCTTCGTCACCTGCTGACGCAGCGCCTGCGGCGTCAACCCCAGCTTGCGCAGCATCGCCGCGGCCAGGCCTTCACCTTCCTCGGCAAGTCCGATCAGAAGGTGCTCGGGACCGACATAGGAATGGCCGAGTTCGTTAGACGCGATGAACGCGCGATTCAGCGCATCCTTGAGGCGCGGACTGACGCCGATCTCGCCCGACGCCTTGGCCTCTCCGCGCTTTGCGTCCTTCTCGATCTGCCGGCGCAGATCGTCCACATCGACCTTGAACTGTTCCAGGATCGTCTTGACGACGTCGGACGAGGTCAGCGCCAGAAGCAGATGTTCGGTATCGACCTCGCTGCGCCCGAATTCTCCTGCCTTCTGTGCGGCCTCCTGCAATAGTTTGTTGCCCTGTTCGCTCAGCCGGTCAGCGATGGTGCGTCCGCCGCCGCGCCGCGAACCACGCCGTGGCGTGCCCTCTCCGAAAGTGGCGTCGACGACCTCGTCATCACCGTCGCCCATGGAGCCCAGCGTGCCGCCCCGCAACGGGCTGTCGCCAAAGAGGCTGCCGAAACCGCTGTCGCCGAAGAACTCGTCAAGAAGGGAATGCCGTCCGAACAGGGACTCCAGCGGCGAGGCGCTGCGGCCCGACCGGCGCACCATCTCGCGGTAATGCTGGTCGCAAAGCTCCATGTTCTGAATTCTGCCGTTCACCGAGGCGCGCACGCGCGCCGTCGCCGGGCGACCGCAAATATCGCAAGCTCCGTTTGCCATTTGTCTTCTCCTTTATCTTTATCCAGTCAGGGTTATCCGCCGATCATCTGCGCCAGTGACAGTGTCACGCAGCGACCGCTTCCGTTCTTTTCACCTTGGACCCAATTGCCACCAGATCGGGCTCGTCCAGTGTCTCTCGTTGCAGGAGATCCTGCGCCGATTGCTCAAGAAGTTCCCGATTGGTTTCAAGAAGGGTGAGGGTGCGCTTGAAGACGCCATCCACGATGTCGCGCACCTTCAGGTCCATTCGCTCGGCCGTGGCCTCGCTGTAGCGGCGGTTGAGCCAGGACGCCTGATCGCCGGTGCCGAGAAAGCCGGGCCGATCGGTGTCATAGCTGACATGCCCGAGGTCTTCGTCCATCCCGTAACGCGCGACCATGGCGCGGGCGATATCGGTCGCCTTGACCAGATCGTCCGCCGCCCCAGTCGAGACATGATCGTAGATGATCTTCTCTGCCGCGCGCCCGCCAAGCAGGACTGCGATCTTGTTTTCGAGCTCCTCGCGCGTCATCAGGAAGCGGTCCTCGGTCGGCCGCTGGATCGTGTATCCGAGCGCGCCGATCCCGCGCGGTATGATTGAGACCTTGTGCACCGGATCCACCCCCGGCAGAGCCATCGCCACCAGGGCGTGCCCCATCTCGTGATGCGCCACGACCTCGCGTTCGCGCGGGTTCAGAACGCGGTTCTTCTTCTCGAGCCCAGCGACGATGCGTTCGACGGCATTGTTGAAGTCGTCCATCGTCACCGCCTCGGCCTTGCGGCGCGTCGCGAGCAGCGCGGCTTCGTTCACCAGATTGGCGAGGTCGGCCCCGGAGAAGCCGGGGGTCAGCGCCGCCACCTTGTCGGCATCGACATCTTGGGCGAGCTTCACCTTTTTCATGTGAACGCCAAGAATCTGGACACGTCCCTTCTTATCGGGCCGATCCACCAACACCTGCCGGTCGAAGCGGCCCGCGCGGAGAAGCGCGGGGTCGAGGATCTCGGGCCTGTTGGTGGCGGCCAGGAGCACGATGCCCACCGAAGGGTCGAAGCCGTCGAGCTCGGTCAGAAGCTGGTTCAGCGTCTGCTCACGCTCATCGTGGCCGCCAGCGACCTGGCCGGAGGAGCGCGCCCGCCCGAGAGCGTCGAGTTCGTCGATGAAGATAATCGCCGGCGCGGATTTCCGAGCCTGCTCGAAGAGGTCGCGCACCCGCGCGGCACCGACGCCCACGAACATCTCGACGAACTCTGATCCCGAGATCGAAAAGAAGGTCACGCCGGCCTCACCCGCCACCGCGCGCGCCAGCAGCGTCTTGCCGGTGCCCGGCGGCCCAACGAGCAATATGCCTTTGGGGATATGTGCGCCCAGCTTTCCGTATTCGGCCGGGTTCTTGAGGAACTCCACCACCTCCTCCAGCTCGGCCTTGGCCTCGTCCACGCCGGCCACGTGAGCGAAACTGACGCCGGTTTCCTTTTCCATGTAAATTTTGGCCTTGCTGCGGCCGACCTGCATGAAGCCGCCAAAGCCTTGCCGCTCGGCGAACTTTCGGAATAGGAGCATCCAGATTCCGAAGAAGACGAGCGCGGGCGCCACCCAGGACAGAATCGTGCCGATCAGCGTATTCTGCGGAACCCCGGTGATCTCCACCCCCGAGCGGTCGATCCGCGCCAGGATCGCGGGATTTACGATTGTGGTGATAAACTGTCGCTTGCCGCCAATCGGCTCTTTGAACGTGCCGGTGATCGCGTCTGATCCGACCGCAACCGAGGCGATCTTGCCATCGTTTAGGTAGGTCTCGAACTGGCTGTAGGTGATGGGGGCGACCGACTGCCAGCCGGCGATCAGGTTCTGGATGAGGAGGATCGCAAAGAAGGCGACGATCCAGTACCAGATGTTGTATTCGGTTCTCTTCTCCATGCCGATCAGCCTTGCCTCTGCATCAGCCGCATCCGGATCCGCTCGAGCAGCACAAGCAGGACGCGCCGTTCGTCCGGGGACAAATCCTGCAGGATTTCATCTTCTAACGCCGATTGCCGGGGCGCGAGCTCATCCAGCATCGCCCTAGTCTTTGGGGTTACCGTGACGATCTGCAACCGCCGGTCGCTGGGTGACGGCGACCGCTCGACCCAACCGCCCTTGACCATGCGATCGACGAGCTGGCCCGTAGTGGCTCGGCCTACCTCCAGCCGCCCGGCCAGATCGCCGATGGTCAGCCCGGGCGAATCCTCGACGTGTGCCGCCGCCATCCAGGACAGGCGAGTCAGGCCGCTATCGCCGATCTCGTTGTCGATCCGCTGCTGGATGAGCTGCGCGACCCGGTGGATCGTCGTCCCGATCAGCGCGATGTCCGAAGCGATCATGGGTATCCTTCCTCCGGCTGCATGACAAACAGGATAGACTGCCCTCTATCCAAGGTGCAACGCACGCAGCATATATGCTTGCACAATAAATGGAACGGCTTATCTTGATGGGCGGTCTCCGAACCGACGTCCGGCCGGCCAGGTTGCCCGACCGGACCATGCTGCCGGTTCGGGCATCGATCAGCTACAGGAGGCCAGCAATGCTCTATCCGACATATCTGCGCCGCAGCGATCCTTTTGCGCTGATGCGCTCCATGATGCGCGATCTCGACCGCGGTTTCTGGCCGCCGTCCCGCGCGGCGTTCCCGGCGGTAAATGTCTGGCAAGGCCCTGAGGCCGTTGCAGTCACCGCTGAACTTGCGGGTATCGAACCGGGCGACATTGAAATTTCGGTCAAGGACAACGTCCTGACGCTGTCGGGCGAACGCAAGGCGCCCGAGGTTCCCGACGGTGCGCGCTGGCACCGCAACGAACGCGTTTACGGCAGGTTTTCCCGCGCGATCCGGCTGCCGTTCGTGGCCTCGGATGACAAGGTCGAGGCGAGGATGGCGAACGGCGTATTGTGGATCGTTATCTCGCGGCCCGAGGAAACGAAGCCGAAGAAAATCGAGATCAAGGCAGCCTGAGAGGAGCTGGAACGATGAGCACCGACATCTCGCAAGCCGCCGAAAAGACGCCGACCGACTCGCCTGAGACCACCGGCGGCGGACGCATCTACCGCCCGTCGACCGATATCGTCGAGACCGATCAGGGTTTCTCCATGATGCTTGAAATGCCTGGGGTCGCCGCCGATGCGATCGAAATCACGCTCGAAAATCGTGTGTTGACGATCCGCGGCAAGGTTGACCCGGTGCGGCCGAAAAACCTCGAACTTGCCTATGCCGAATATGGCGAGGGCGATTTCGAGCGTGCCTTCACGCTTTCCGAGGACTTCGACCCCGACAGGATCGAAGCCGAGATGCGTGGAGGTGTCCTCACCCTGACGCTCCCCCGAGCCCCTGAAGCGCAGCCGAAAAGGATCGCCGTCAAGGGCGCCTGAAAACCGAAGGAGACCATATCATGCAGATCAAAGACCTCATCCCCTGGGCGCGCAAGGACGGCGCGCCAGACGCCAAGAGCAGCGAAGACAACCCGATCGCGACACTCCAGCGCGAAATGAACCATGTGTTCGAGAACTTTTGGAACCGGGTCGGTCAGTTCGAATGGCCCTGGGGCAGCGGCGAAGCCAAATCCGACATGGTCGAGACCGACAACGCGATCGAAGTGTCGATCGAGCTGCCGGGCATGGAGATGAAGGACATCGAGGTGACGGTCAACGATGACATGTTGACTGTGAAGGGGGAGAAGAAGATCGAGCGCCAGGTGGAGAAGAAGGGGTATTACCTGTCCGAGCGCAGCTACGGCGCGATCTACCGGACAATTCCGCTCCCTCCCGGTGTGGATGGCGAAAAGGCGCAGGCATCCTTCAAGAACGGGGTTCTGACGATCAAGCTGCCCCAGACACCCGAGGCGCAGGCGAAGATCAAGCGCATCGATGTCAAGAACGGCTGATTTGCCACATTGGGTGTCGCCGGTTTGCGGCGTCCGCTCAGCTCCGTTTGATATCACGCCGTCTGGTGAGCCCCGGGGAGCCTGTTTCTCCGGGGCGGCTTTCGAGGGGGAATGATGAAAGACCTGAAACGATCCGGGCTAGCATTACAGTTGCGTTTTTGTGCGTGTTGGCTGCCGGTTGGCCCGGCTTGGCTTCCGGCGCTGCCGCCGTTTGGCGTCTGACGCGCGTTGTTTGAGATGGGCCTGGCGGGCGGCCGCCTGATGGGCCCGTCGCCAGAGCGACCATGCGATGACGTGAGCGGGCTGAATGCGCCGCTGCGCCAGCCGCACCGCGATGCGACGGATCTCCTGCACCGACCAGCGGATCAGTGGGCGCGCCGTCTCGGCCGGGCTCGGCTTTTTGGGGGCGGCGCGTTGGCGTGATGGCGGATCACCGCCAGCAGGGCGAAGGCCATCATCACCAAGCTGACGTGCCGGTGCCAGCCGTGCCAGGAACGGGTCTCATTGTGAGCGAGCCCGAGTTCGGTCTTGGCCGTCTCGAACGCGTCCTCGATGCTCCAACGCCGTCCCTCGACGCTGACCAGGATCTGGATCGGCGTGCCGGCCGGGCACCAGGTCGTGAAGTAGGCCCGCTCACCATCGCTCAGGCTGCGGCGGATCAGGAGCCCCCGCGTCCACACGCCGGTCTGGTCGTAGGCGGCCCCATCGAGGTCGGCCAGTTCACAATAGGCCCAGTCATACAGCCGCGCGCCCTTCGTCCCGTCGCCCGCCGACAAGCGGGTCCAAGCCGACGGAGCCAGGCCATCCGCAATCGTCTCGGCGGTGCCGGCCACCAGCGGCTTGCCGGCCCAGGAGTTGAACGGGTGATCACTCTTAGCCCCGAGCACGTAACCCTTGCCCGCCCGCCGCAGCGCCATCTCGATGTCGCCGACCCCGTAGACGGTGTCGGCCGCCACCCAGGAAAACGGCACGCCGGCGGCCATCGCCCGCTCGATCATCGCCAGAGCCAATCCCGGCTTGGTTGCGAAGGGCGTCCCCTTCGGCACGTGGGCGGCGGCCAGCCGGGCTGGATCCGAGGTCCAAGTCTGGGGCAGGTACAAGGCCCGATCGATGAAGGCATGACCGTGCCGTGAGACATAGGCCGCGAACACGCCGATCTGACAGTTGGTGATCTTGCCGGCCGAGCCGGTGTACTGGCGATGCACACCGCACGAGGCCTTGCCCTGCTTCAGAAAGCCGGTCTCGTCGAGAACCAGAACCGCGTCCGGATCGGCCAGCGTCTCCAGAGCATAGTCACGCACCACGTCGCGCAGAGCGTCGGCGTCCCAGCGTCCGCGCCCAAGCACCGCCTGCTGGCGCCAGGGCCCCGGATCGCCCGCGGCTTCCGCCCGCATCCAACCCGTCTTGCGTCGCTCTGCGCCGAGCAGTCCATCCAGGAACGCTCCGGCCGAGGCGGCGACCCGGTCCTGGGTGAACAGAGGCCGCATGCGCCCCTTCACTTCCCAGAGCGACGAGGCCCACAACTCCAGCGTCGCCTCGACCGAACTCTCCGACGTCCATGATGCGCGAATCATGGCGACGCAAAGAGTCAGAACCTCGCCCAAAACGCAACTGTAATGCTAGGGTCAAAACCGCATCAAGGTGTTGCGTGGGCTGTAGTTTTATGATTCGAGGCTGCCGTTTGCAGCGCGGAGGCGGCGGTGGCGGATCTGTTCTGGCTCTCGGATGAG
>NZ_BPRC01000056.1 GCF_022179725.1 Methylorubrum aminovorans | reverse complement strand
GAGTTGAACCGCTCCTCACGACCCTCCGGGCGTGAGAGCACGCCGCACCTCGCGCACCATCTCCGCCCCGCACCGATCGACCAAAACGCGTTCTCACACAGTCTCGGTGGGTAGCGGATGTACGCGCAGGCGAGGGTAGGATATCCCGGCTGGCATTCAGGAGGTGAAACTCCTAACCTCAGCAGAGCGCGCTGCGCTGAGGAGCCGTTCATGCTGTCGCGATCTGCTCTGTTGAGCCTTTCCGCATTGGCGCTCGTCACGGGTTCGGCCCATGCGCAGCAGCCGACGGGCCAAACAGAGTTGGACTGCTCACGGTTCACGCACAACACGGACGGATCGTGGAGTGTGAAGCAACCGCTTGAACTCTTCAGCGAAAGCGGTCGTGTCCGTATTTCTCCTGGACCGCCGTTCAAGCCCGGCATGTCGTTCGGAGGTCTCGACATCGCGAGGATGCTCGACGAGCAGTGCCGATAGGTGTGATCCTATCCAATACATGCACCACGGCCCGTAAACCCGCATCATCATTGCTGCTGTCGTTACAGCTTGCACGAATGGCGGCTTCGTGAGGCGAGGCCTGACCATTCGAAGGGAACACCCGGGAGCGGATGCTCCGTAAGTCAGAGAAGGGTCGGGAGCGGCGGTTCGGCGTTTGCCGGCCCGACATCGGCTCCTGGGGCTCAGCGGAATAAGCAGCGCGCGAACACCTGACCCCTTGCAGACTTTCGAGCATGTCGGCTCAGAAGTCCGCGCAGTAGTAGGATGCGGACCTGTAAGCGACGGCCATCTTCTGACCCTGCATGTCACGCCGGCCAATGCCGATGACCGCGCCCAGGTCGAGCGGCTGGCCAAGACTGTGCAGGCGGCTATCGACGACAGCGTCGAAGTCGCCTTCGTTAATCAGCTCTGTAGGGCGAATCGGAGAAGCTGTAGGTGGGGCAGGCTGTCTCTCTCGTCGGCGACGCGCAGGATGGCGTCGAGCGTTCGTTGTTCGGGCTGAAGGTTGTTTCCTTCCCGCTGCCGGACGGCTGCCTCAGCGCTTTCAGCTTCTAATTTTCCGCATTTTCTTTCAAGCATCCCAACGGGCCCTCGAAGACGCCGGCCGCGAAGTCGGAGACCGTGCGGATCGGAGCCGCGGACGAGACGGGAGCGGTCACGCAGCACCGCGAGCCGCCGGACCACGCGACGCATCCGGCCCGACGCGCCGTGCGATCTCCTCAGCTGTTGGCGAGGCGGCTCAGCGTGTCGGTCAGCGTCAGAGTGAACAGGATGGCGAGCCAGAACAGGCCGGAGGCGGCGGCGAGGCGCACCAGGGTGTCGGCCCGGTCGAGCCGCATGAACAGCAGCGCCACGAGGCTGGCCTGGGTCGCGGCGATGCTGAAATTGAGGACTGTCGACCAGGGAGCAGGCGCTGCGTAGGCCGAGAACAGGCTCAAAGCCGTCAGCGCGAGCAAGAGGGCCCAGACGACGAGGCCGCGCCACCAGATCGTCCCCACGGATTGTTGCGTGCCTGATCTCATCCGCCACGTCCGTCGAGGTAGAGCATCGGGTAGAGCACGATCCAGATCATGTCGACGAAGCCCCAGTAGAGCATCGCCACCTCGACCTGGGGGCTCTCGAACAGGAAGCCCGGCGCCCGCCACTCCTTCAAGATCAGGCGGAGGACGAGGCCGATGCCGATCGACAGGTGGATGGCGTGGATCGCGGTCGAGAGCCAGTAGAAGCCGAAGAAGAGCTGCGTCGCGGGCGCCGCGAGGGCGAAGCCGGCGCCGGGCACGAGGTGCCTCTCGATATCCTCGCGGTATTCCAGCCCCTTCACGACCATGAATGCGAGGCCGAGCAGGGCCGTCGCGGCGAGACACCCGAGCGTCAGGCGCCGCAATGCCTCCCGCTCAGAGGCCTGCGCGGCGAGCGCGGCGCAGAGGCCACTGGTGAGGAGGAGCGCGGTGTTGAGCGTGCCGTAGACGATGTTGGTTTCACGCGCGGCGGCGGCGAAATCTGCGGCGTGCTCCAGCCGCATCGCGGTGTAGAGCAGGAACAGCGCACCGAAGAACAGCACCTCGCTGGCGATGAAGACCCAGATGCCGAAGGTCGCCCCAGCCCGCTGGTGAGCGAAGGCGCGGTCCTCCGCGAGGCGGAGTTCGTCCCACGGCTCGCGCAGGTGGCGCTTGGCGGCCGTGTCGACGACATCGCCGCCCGCGCTCACGTCAGCGCCCCCTCTTCGGCGATGCGCGGCTCGTCGCCGGGCGGCGTCGCCTCCGGGTGGTAGTCGTAGGGCGGGGCGAGGACCTGCGGATTGCCGAAGAAGTTTTGCCGCGGGGGCGGCGAGGTCGTGCGCCATTCGAGCCCGGTGGCGTTCCACGGATCGTTGAGGGCGCGGCGTCCGAAGAACAGCGACCAAGTGAGGTAGCCGAGCGGCATCAGGTAGGCCACCGCGAGCACGGCGGCGCCCGAGGAGGAAAGGACGTTCCAGACCTGGAATTCCGGCGGATAGCTGTAGTAGCGCCGCGGCATTCCGAGATAGCCGGCGATAAATTGCGGGAAGAAGGTCAGGTTGAAGCCGAAGAACATCAGCAGGGCGGCAAAGCGCGCCCAGCTCTCCGGATACATCCGTCCCGTCACCTTCGGCCACCAGAAGTGCAGGCCGGCGAAGTAGGCGGACACCGAGGCGCCGACCATGATGTAGTGGAAGTGGGCGACGACGAAATAGGTGTCCTGCACGTGCACGTCGATCGGCACGGAGGCGAGGAACAAGCCGGTCAGCCCGCCCATGGTGAACAGGCCGAGGAAGCCGAGGGCGTAGAGCATCGGCGATTCGAAGCCGATCTGGCCGCGGTAGAGCGTGGCGGTCCAGTTGAACACCTTGATCGCCGAGGGAACCGCCACGATGAAGGACAGGAACGAGAACACCAGGGCGGCGAACGGCGACATCCCCGAGGTGAACATGTGGTGGCCCCAGGTGAAGAAGCCGATCACTGCGATCGCCACCAGGGCGTAGACCATGAAGGAGTAGCCGAAGATCCGCCGCCGGGCGTAGCAGGTGATGACCTCCGAGATCACGCCCATGGCCGGCAGGATCATGATGTACACGGCCGGGTGCGAGTAGAACCAGAACAGGTGCTGGAACAGGATCGGGTCGCCGCCGCGGGCCGGATCGAAGATCGGCAGGTTGAAGGTGCGCTCGGCGATGACGAGAACGAGCGTCAGGGCCAGCACCGGCGTGGCGAGCACGAAGATCAGGCTCGTCGTGTACATCGCCCAGACGAAAAGCGGCAGGCGGAACCACGTCATGCCGGGCGCCCGCAGGAAGTGGACCGTGGCGATGAAGTTGACGCCCGTGGCGATGGTCGAGAAGCCGGAGACGAACACGCCGAGCACGGCCAGCGTGACGAAAGTGTTCGAGAACACCGTCGAGTAGGGGACGTAGAAGGTCCAGCCGGTATCGATCCCGCCCGCCAGCACGGCCGCCAGCGTCAGCAGACCGCCGGCGAGGTTGAGATACCACGAGATCAGGTTGAGCTTGGGGAAGGCGAGGTCGCGCGCGCCGATCATTAGCGGCAGCAGGAAATTCCCCATCGTCGTTGGGATTGACGGGATGAGGAAGAACCACACCATGACGATGCCGTGCAGCGAGAACAGCTTGTTGTAGGTGTCCGCGCCGACGACGTCGCCTTGCGGCGTGAACAGCTCCAGCCGCACCAGGGTCGCCGCCGCGCCGCCAATGAAGAAGAAGAACGTGATCGAAATCGCGTAGAGGATCGCGATGCGCTTGTGATCGGTGGTGAACAGCCAGGACGCGACGCTGCGCCCCTCGGCGAGATAGCTGACCGGCAGGCCGAGATCCAGCTCGCGCGGGTTGGCCAGCGTCGAGGCGTCGGAGGAGGCGCCGCTCATCGGGCAGGGCTCCCGGCAGGATGTGGAATGCGCATCATGGCGGCGTGTCTCCCGAGGCGGGTGCGCCGGGCACCAGGGCTGGGCTGCGCAGGGATTGGTTCGGCGACGAATCCTGCGGCGTCTGGCCCGGCGCGCAGATGTTCTGGGCCGGCGTGAGGTTGAGCGAGCCGATCAGGTCGAACCGGTCGGTGCCGTGGCGGATATAGGCGGTGAGCGCCTGGATCTCGCCGTCGGAGAGCTTGCCCTCGTAGCTCGGCATGATCGGCTCGTAGCCGGCCACCACGTCGCGCTGCGGCTGGAGGATCGAGTCACGGACATAGGCCTCGTCGACACTCGCGGTGCGCCCGCCCTCCAGCGGCACCGACTGTCCCCAGATGCCGGCGAGCGAGGGCGCGTGCACCTTCGATCCCGCATTGTGGCATCCCGAGCAGCCCCGCTCGGAGAACAGCCGCTCGCCGAGTTCGGCGAGCCCGTCGCGCTCCGGCTGCTTGGTGAGCCACCGGGCGTAGTCCTGCGGCTCCATCACGATCACCCGGCCGAGCATGCGCGAGTGGTCGGTGCCGCAATACTCGGTGCAGAGCAGGTGATAGGTGCCGGTCTTGGTCGCCTGAAACCACGTCTCCGTCTGCTGATAGGGCAAGGCGTCGCGCTTCAGGCGGAAAGCCGGGACGTAGAACGAGTGGATCACGTCCTGCGAGGTCAGGAGCAGGCGCACGGGCGCGCCGACGGGGACGTGCAACTCGTTGATCTCGCGGGTGCCGCTGGGCCCTTGCGTCTTCCACATCCACTGCTTGCCGACGACGTGGATCTCGATGGCGTCCTTCGGCGGGGAGAAGGCGCCGATCTCCACCGAGGCGGCCCACCAGAAGATGAAGACGAAGATGAACAGTGTCGCGGCGGTCCAGCCAACCTCGAATTCCCGCGAGACGAGGCTCGGCATCTCGCCGCGCTCGGCCGCGGAGCCGCGGCGGTACCGGATCGCGAAGGTGACGACCAGCCCGACCACGAGCAGCACGATTGCCGAGGAGATCAGGAGAAGGCCGATGAAGATCGCGTCGACCTTCGCCGCTTGAACCGAGGCCGATTCCGGCCGCAAGAAGGTGGGAATGAGGGCGTCGAGCATCAGGGCGACCCTCTCGCCGGCCCGGCGCCCGCGGGTGTGTCGACGGCGCCCGGTCCGGCACCGGGGGCGAGCACGGTGCTCGAGGCGCCGCCGCGGCTGCCGAGCGCGGGCGTCCGTTCCGGTTGGACCGGCGCCGCGTAGGCCGCGTTGCCGCGCTCGGCGAGGCGCCGAATCGCCTCCGTGATCGGCATGCGGGCGATCCCCTTCTTGCGGTCGATCCAGGCGTAGCCGTCGAGCTTCGTCCGCTGATCCTTGAGCATCGCCGCGAGGTCGGCCTCCGGGCTTTGCTGAAGCCGCGGCGCCGGGAAGACCCGCGCCGTCTGAACCAGGGGGCCGAGGTTCTGGCGGCTGTAGTAGTATCGCAGGCCGCCGATCGTGACGGCGGTGAAGACGACGATGAACAACCCGGTCAGCAGCAGGGGTTTGAGCCGGATATCCGGCGCCTCGATGCCGGGCGGGGCGTGGCCGACGACGTCGTCGTGGACTCGCCTGTGGAGCTGGCCAGGGGCCGCGTCAGACATGACGGGGCCTCCCGGCGCGCCGCAAGATCAGTCGTGACACGAATCCCGAGACGAGTAGCAGCATGGGAAGGGCGACCACGGCCGCCGTCGCCGCGCCGCCCGCCTGGGCCCCGTAAGCTGGAAGAACGAGCCACGCGAAATGCAGGGCGAGGCCGATCAGCACGAGCAGGCCGACGCCGCGCAGCAGGGCCGGGCTCTTCCGGACGGACGCGAAGAGCAGGGCGAGGAAAGGTAGGATACCGCCGAGGACGAGGCTCGCGACGAGGACGCCACCCCAAGGGCTCGCACCGCGCTTCAGGTACCAGGTCGCCTTGGGCGGCAGGTCGCCGTACCACACGACGATGTAGGACATCAGCTCCAGGTAGATCACGCCGAGGAGAGCCGCGAGCATCAGGCCAGCGAGGTCGGAGGCGCCGCGGGCGTCGAGGCTCGACGGGCTTGCCAGCGCTGCGAAGGCGAGAGCCGCCAGGATCTGGTGCAGCGCGACGTCGGCGGCGAAGGCCGAGGCGTTGAAGCCGGGCTCGACCGAAAGGATCCAATCGACGGAGACGAGGCTGATCGTCAGGCCGTAGAAGCCGAGGCCGAGGCCGGCGACGAGCGGGCCGGCGCGCCCGGACAGGGACAGCACCGCGAGCACCGACCAGCCGAGAAGAGCGACCGTCGCGCGCACGAGGAACAGCGTCGGGTCGAGGTAGAGGCGCAGGACATCCGGCTTAGCGCCCGTGCCGGCGGCCCAAGGGTAGGCGGACTGGAGCCCGAGGGCGACACCGAGGAAAGCGAGGGCGGCGAGCGGCACGAGGGCGGTCGCCGGCCGCAGGGCGGGCGCCAGGACCGCGCCCCATCGCCCGCCGGTCACAATATGGATCATGGCGAGGACCAGGGCGCCGAACGGCACCGCGCTCCACACGATCCAGGCGAGCAGCCAGCCGCGGAACAGGGCATCGCTCACGGCAGCTTCTCTGCGAGATCGGGAGCCTCGGCGACGCGGGCGCCCTGCGAAAGCTGCAGAGCGCGGATATAGGCTGCGATCGCCCAGCGGTCGCGCGGCTCGACCCGGTTGGCGTAGGCGTACATCACGCCGTAGCCGCGGGTGATAACATCGACGAAGTAGGCGGCCGGCGCCGCCCGCAGACGTTCCTCGTGATAGGAGGGCGGGGCGGGAAAGCCGCGCTGCACCACCATGCCGTCGCCGTGGCCGGTATAGCCGTGACAGGGCGTGCAGATCGCGTCGTAGCGCTGGCGTCCGCGCTCCAGCAAAGCGGCATCCAAGGGCGGCGGATCGCGCAAGGACGCCTCGCGGCTGAGCGCGCCGACCTCGACCGCTCCCTCGGGCGGGCGGCGGGCCTCGGCTTGGTCGGGGAAGAGTGGCGCCTTGCCGTAGACCTCGTAGCGCGCCTGCCGGCGCATCGACTGGTCCTCGCAGGCACCGAGCGAGGCGAGGAGCGGCAGCAGGAGCGGGAAGAGGCGCCTCACGGATGCATCTCTGCGACGAGCAGGGCGCCGGCCCGCTCCAGGCTCGCGCGCAGGGCGGTCGCGTCCGCATCCTTCGGCGCGACGAGGAGCAGAAATCGGTCCTGGCTCGCCCGCTCGAATTGCGGGATCGCGAAGAGCGGATGATGCAAGCGCGGCAAGCCGCAGGTCCAGAACATTGCGACGAGCCCGGCGATGGCGGCCATCAGCACCCCGAACTCGAACGGCACCAGCAGGAAGACCGGCCAGGAATGCAGCGGCCGTCCGCCCGCGTTCAGCGGGTAATCGATGACCGACGAATACCATTGCAGGGCGTACATCGCCGCCGCCGCGCCGAAACCAGCCACCGCCATCACCGGCCGCACCGGGTTGCGCTTCGGCGCGAAGGCGTCCGTGAGATCCGGTACGGGGAAGGGCGTGAAGGTGTCGAGCGCCTGGTGACCGTCGGCGGCGGCGAGCCGCATCGCCCGCACCAGCGCCTCGGGCGTGTCGAACTCGGCTAGCAGCGGGGCGCTCATGCCGTCTCCCCTCTGGCCGCGCCCGCGTCGTGGGCGAGCTGGCTGACCTCGTGAATGGAGATGATCGGAAAGATCCGCGCCAGGACCAGGAATCCGAAGGCGAACAGACCGAGCGGCGCGATCAGGATCACCACGTCGTAGAAGCTGACGTGATAGGTCCGCCACAAGCTGACGGCGTGGCCGTGCGAGAGGGTGTTCCAGACGATCAGGATGCGCTCCAGCCACATCCCGAGGTTGATCACGACCGCTATGACCGCGAGCGCCCACAGGTTGAGCCGCACGCGTGCGAACCACAGCGCCTGCGGCACGAGGCAGTTGCAGAACAGCAGGCTGTAATAGAGCCAACGGTAGTCGCCAATGAAAAAATAAGCGATCACCGCCCGGTCGGCGTGATCGCCGCCGTACCAGCCCATGAACCACTCGGTGGCGTAGGAGAGGGTCATGACGATGCTGGCAAACAGCATCACCTTCGCCATGGCGTCGAAATGGGCCGGGGTGATCACCGCCTGGAGGTTGAGGCCCCAGCGGATGACGATCGCCAGCACTACCACCATGGCGAAACCCGAATACATCGCGCCGACGACGAAGTAGGGCGGGAAGATCGATTCCTGCCAGCCGGGCATCAGGCTCGCGGCGAAGTCGAGGCCGACGATAGAGTGAACGGAGCAAACCAGCGGGACGGCCAAAGCCGCCATGGTCTTGTGGAAGGTCTCGTAGACCGCCCAGTGCCGGGCCGAGCCGCGCCAGCCGAGCGCCAGCGCGCCGTAGATCTTCCGGCCGAGGCGCGACTGCGCCCGGTCGCGCATGGTCGCGAGGTCGGGCAGCAGACCTGTGAACCAGAAGATCAATGAAAATAGGAGGTAGCTGAGGATCGCCCAGAAATCCCAGACCAGCGCCGAGCGCCATTGCGGCCAGAGATCCATGGTGTTGGGGTAGGGCGCCAGCCAGTAGGAATAGAGCGGCCGCCCGAGATGGATGATCGGGAAGATGCCGGCGATGGCAGCCGCAAACAGCGTCATCGCCTCGGCGAAGCGGTTGATCGAGGCACGCCAATGCTGGCGGGTCAGCAGCAGCATCGAGGAGATCAGCGTTCCGGCATTGCCGATGCCGATCCACCAGACGTAGTTGGCGATGGAGAAGCCCCACACCACCGTCGTGTTCACGCCCGACAGGCCGATGCCGATGGTCAGCACCGCGCCGATGGCGATCACGGTGGCGAGCACCAGCGGCAGCACGCCGAGGAAGGCGATCACCCAGGCACGGCCCGGCCCGCGCCGCTGGATCGGGTCGGCGACCGCGGCGCAGATCTCGCCATAGCCGAGGCGCTCGCGGGCGATCCAACGATGGGGCTGGGCATTCCCGCTCACGCATCGTCCTCCTTCAGGTCCGGGTTCGGCGCGCGGAGGTTCGCGAGGTAGGTCGTGCGTGGGCGGGTGTTCAGCTCCTCCATCAGCGCGTAGTGGCGCGGATCCTTGCGCAGTTCGGTGATGGCGTTGCCGGGCTTGGCGAGATCGCCGAACTGGATCGCCCGCGTCGGGCAGGCGGATTGGCAGGCTGTGGTGACGCGGCCCATCGCACGGCCGTCGCGCTCGGCCGCCTGCCGCTCGGTGGCGATGCGCTGGATGCAGTAGGTGCATTTCTCCATCACGCCGCGGGCGCGGACCGTGACGTTCGGGTTGCGCTGTGCCTTCACCGATTCCGCGCCGAGGTTCGCGTAGGGCTGGCCGTCCGCGTAGCCGAAGAAGTTGAAGCGGCGGACCTTGTAGGGGCAGTTCGCCTCGCAGAAGCGGGTGCCGACGCAGCGATTGTAGACCTGAAGGTTCAGGCCCTCGCCGTCATGGACGGAGGCCGCGACGGGGCAGACCGGCTCGCAAGGCGCGTGCTCGCAATGCATGCAGGGCACGGGCTGGAACCCGGCGCGCGGCGCCTCCGGGCCGCCCTCGTCGTAGATGTCGATCCGCAGCCAGTGCATCATCCGGCCGCGCGCGATCTCTTCCGGGCCGACCACGGGCACGTTGTTCTCGGATTGGCAGGCGATGACGCAGGCATTGCAGCCGATGCAGGCATCGGTGTCGATCACCATCGCCCAGGCATGGCCGTCCTTGTCGCCCTTCCACGCATCGAGCAGGGACGGCTGATCTGCCCCGATCCCCTTCGGCTCGGCGCTCGCCAGTGCGGCAAGGTCGATCTGCCGGAACAGTTTTCGGGTTTCGCCTTCGAGCTCGACGTAGTTCTGCGTGCGCAGGATCGTCTCGGTCCTGTCCGTCTTCGCGAGATCGACGCCGGTCACGAGCCAGGGCGAAGCGCCGCTCGCCAGACCGTAGGCATCCGTGCCGACGCCGTTGCCGATGGCGCCGGCCCGCTCGCGGCCGTAGCCGAGCGTCAGCACGCCGACGCCGTTGGCGACGCCGGACTCGATGATCACCGGCACCTCGATGGTGCGGCCGCCCGCGCTCGCGCGCACCACGTCGCCGGCCTCGAGCCCGCGCCACCCGGCCTCGGCGCGGGAGAGCGCGAGCGCGTTGCCCCAGACCTGCTTCGATATTGGCTTCGGGCATTCCTGAAGCCACGCATTGTTGGCGAAGCGCCCGTCCCAGAGGCATGGATCCGGCCGCAGCTCGACGGTGAGGCTGTCGCTCCGGCGGCTTTGCGGCAGCGGGATCAGGCGCGGCTCGCCGGGCTGTAGGGTCGGTGCGGCGGTCCCCTCGATGATCCCGTCGTGCAGGCAGCGGCGCCACCAGCCCTCGAAGTCCGCGCCCCCGCGCTGCTGCCACGTCGCCCGGACGAGAGCGTAGCCCGCCGTCGCCGTGCGGCCGGCGAAGAGTGGCACGATCTCGTGGAGCGAGCGCCCATCGTAGAGCGGACGCAGAAGCGGCTGGACGAGGCTCGCGGTGCCGTCGGTCGCGCGGAGATCCGACCAGCTCTCAAGTTCGTGCGTCAGCGCTAGGTGCCAGTGAGTGGCGCCCGCGCTCTCGTCGCCGTAAAGCCCGGCATGGACGCTGAAGCGGGCGCGCACGATGCGCTTGGCGAGGTCGAGCTCGGGTGGTGCCGTGGCGACCGGATCGGCGTCGAGGATCGCGAGGCAGGTCACCGCGCCGCGGTCGAGCGCGCCGGCCAAATCAGCGAGGGTCGCGGGCGCTCGCCCCTCGATCCCGTCGGGCGGGACGATGAAGTCGACGGGCGCCCGGAGGCGCGCGTTGATCCAGTGCGCAAGCGCGTGGCCTTCCGGCGCTAGTGCGGCCCCGGCGAGCACGAGCGCGCGGCCCTCGTGCGCTTCGAGATCCTCGGCGGCCGCCTCGGCGAACAGCCGGACCGCTTTGGGCAGTTCAGGTATGGGCAGGCCGGCGCCGAGTGCGTTCGCCACCGTCGCCAGCACCCCCGGCTGATCGAGGGGATGGACGGCCCGACGCGTGTCGGCCTTGACCCCCGTCAGAGTCAGCGCCGCCTCCGCGACGTAGAGGCGGCCGAACCGCTCCCGGTCACGGCGGCGGTCGGCGAAGGCGTTCGCGAGCCGGATCTGGTCCGGTCCGGCCCCCAGCGGGTCGGCCCCAACGCACAGGATCGTCTCGGCCCGCTCAAACCGGGGCAGGGCGCGCAGGCGTCGGCCGAAGGCAAGTTCGGCTCCGCGCTCCGCATTCCCGTCATCGACCGGCTCGTGAACGTACCACGCCGCCTCCGGCAGCGCGCGCAGCAGCGCATCGATCTGGCGGGCGAGCGTCGGCGAGGTGACGCGGCCGGTCACGAGGTGCAGGCCGCGCCCGCGGGCAGCCTGCACCGTCGCGAGCGGCCCGCTCAGCGCCCGCTCGAACATGTCCCAGGAGGCGATGCCGCCCACCCGCTCGGTCACTGTGCGCGAGCGGTCAGGATCGTAGAGGTCGAGGATCGCGGCCTCCGCGAACACGTCCGTTGCGCCGAGGCTTGCCGGATGCAGCGGATTGCCTTCGATTTTGATCGGCCGCCCGTCGACGGCGATGGCGTGGACCCCGCGCGCCCAGCCGCTGAGCGAGAGGGTCGTGGCGTAGCGCACCGGCACGCCGGGCAGGAGCTGCTCGGGCGCCCGCACGTACGGTACGATGGTCTCGACCGGTCTGGAGCAGCCGCCCGCGGCGAGCGTGATGCCGGCTCCGAGGAGGCGCAGCGCCTCGCGGCGCGAGGGCGGCGTCAGCGGTGGCATATCGAGCACTCGCTCAGCCGCTCGGGCGATTTGATGTGGCGCTCCTCGACGAAGCGGGCACCGATCATCGCCTGATCGGCGGGTGGCTTCCAAGCCATGTCGAACACCGCCTCGTGCGGACGGAGGTTCGGCGCGGGGTCGCGATGGCAGTCGAGGCACCAGCCCATGGTGAGCGGGGCCGTCTGCCGCATCAGTTTCATGGTCTGGACGGGGCCGTGGCAGGTCGAGCAGCCGACGCCCTTGGCCACGTGGACCGAGTGATTGAAGTAGACGTAGGCCGGCAGGTTGTGGACCCGGTTCCAGGTCAGCGGGCGTCCCTCGGCGAGGCTCTGGCGCACCGGCGCCAGCATCGGCGCGTTGGTCCATTCCTGCGAGTGGCAGCTCATGCAGGTCTCGGTCGGCGGGATGCCGGCGAATGCCGCCTTCTCCACCGAGGTGTGGCAGTAGCGGCAATCGATCCCGAGGCCGCCGACATGGTGCTCATGGCTGAACGGCACCGGTTGTTCACGGGTCACGTCCTGGGCCGTCACGTAGGGGGAGCGCCACAACGTGTAGGCGAGGCCGACCGCCAGAACCGGAACGGCACCGATGGACGCGAGGACAACGCGGGCGACGGTGTCCGCCCCCGGGTGGAAGATCTGCACCATCCCGACCGAGGAACCCCTTGTCCGTTACCGTTCTTGTGATTGCCGTTTGAGGCTGCTCAGTCGCAGACGAGCCGGCAAGAACATTTGTTTCCCTCCCGCGCATCTCCGGTCTGCTGCAGTTTTTCACGAATACAGATCATCGAAAGGCGCCGAAAACAACGCATTTGATTCGAGATTTATTGGCAAGATGTAGCCGACGCGAGGGATCGTTGTTACGCCAACGCGGCGAGATATCGTTTGCGGACAGCGAAGGCGAGAGCACTTCCGTCGTCCGCGGATGGTTCAGGTAACGATCTCGTTTGCTCCGACATTCGCGGACGCATTGAACCGACGTCTCGACCGGGCCGACCTGATCGGCCTCGATCGAAGTGACTGCGCAGTTAGCGCGTCGATGACCGAACGCGGGGGCTGGAAGGAACGATCGCGATGATCCTGCGCACGAGCACGTTCGAAGTGGTAACGGGCGCCAATCTCGGGGGGATGATGGCCTTTCGAGCTGCGTGGAACAGGTCCGCGGTGCCGAGGCGAATCGCGTTGCCGCTCACAGCGCCTGCGGATCGGCCGATCTCCTCGCAACGCGAGCGCAAGAAGGTTGAGATGCTGTTTGCCCACCTCAGACGGTTCCTGAAGTGGGATCGACTCTGAGTACGGGGACCGAACGGGGCCTGGGACGAGTTCCACCTCGCCGCGGCGTCCCAGAACCTCAGGAAGTGCGCCAAGCCGATCCCGCTTCAGCAGTTCATCCCGGCCTGATCGATCAGGATCGCTCTCGCGTCGGACCGGCGCGTTCGTCCGTTGAGCGCTCGATCCAGATCCGACGCGAGTTTTTCATCGAAATCGGCGCGTCGCAGATTAAGACGAGCGCGAACTCCTGACCCCTTGCGGGCATTCGAGCCGCTTCCGCCGAAGGTCCGGATGGAGTGGAGGCTGTGTGAAAACGTAGCGGTTATGATAGTCTCTGCGGGACAGCGGAGGCGTGTATGGCGCGGTTCATCTGTGGTGCGGATCGCCACCAAGTGACGCTGTTGCCG
>NZ_BPRC01000055.1 GCF_022179725.1 Methylorubrum aminovorans | reverse complement strand
CAACGGCTCCAACTCACCCCACTGTGCGTCTGACAGCATCACGTCTCCTCATTCGAAACCGAGAAAACGCCAAAATTCGCAATCCGTTCAGGCGACGACAGGCCCTAGCTCCAAATGACAGTTTGCGCTGGGCTTCGTGAGCCTGACGCGCTCTCCGCTTGGGCTCACCGAGCCCGGCGGCTTCCGCTCTGTCGGGAGGGCTTGAGCCGTGACGACGCCTGCCGCCGCGCTCCATCGTCGCCTATCAGGTCGGTGTGGCATCTCGCAGAAGTCTGCGACGCTGATCTTCAGGAATCGCTGCACATCGCCCAGAGGGGACGGGCGCCCGCCTATGAGGCCGCCGGCTTTGTGCTCGGCCGCGGCCGACCCGCCGATCATGCCCGAGAGGGCATCGTTCGCCGCTGTCGCAACGCCGGAGGCGCCCGCCGCGACGAGTGAAGTGCCGATGGCATTGATGATCGACATTCCGGCCACGAGCACGACCGGGCGCAGGGCTCGACCGTGAGGCCATCGGTCGACAGCTCACGCCGCACTTGCCAGGTGCATCGCGTGGCCGCAATCTCAGCTTAGCAGGAGGATGATCGGGCGAATGCCGGAGTCTCGCCCATCGGACTGCAGGATTTGGAAAGTCCAAGACGATGACGATCGATGTTCGGCGGGCCCATGCCGATGGCTTGAACGAGACCGCCCTTTCCCGGTCTCGGGATCGGCTTCTCGACCGGCGCTCGTTCCTGGCTGGCTCGGCCGCCGGTATCGGCGCATTCGGGCTCGGCGGCTGCGTGACCTCCGACGGCACGATGGTGGCCGAGGCAGCGAAGGTCTACGGGCCGATGCCGGACGAAAAATTTCCGATCCCGGCGGTCGATATCCGCAAGGTTGATCCGAAGTACTACCGCCGGACGGTTCGATACGAGACCAAGGAGGCGCCCGGAACGATCGTCGTCGATCCCCGCAACTACTACGTCTACCGCATCGAGGGCGACGGCTCGGCGACCCGCTACGGTGCCAATGTCGGACGTGACGGGTTCTTGTGGAGCGGTGACGCCTATGTCGGCCGTAAGTCCGAGTGGGCAACCTGGACACCGCCCAAGGAGATGATCCGGCGACAGCCCGAGGCGGCCAAATACGCGCGCGGGATGCCGGGCGGCCTCGACAACCCGCTCGGGGCCCGCACCCTTCATCTCTACCAGAACGGCGCCTACACGCTCTACACCATCTACGCCAGCAGCGATCCCGAATCGATCGGCAGCGGCATTACGAGCGGCTGCGTCGGCCTGCTCAGTCAGGATATGATCCACCTCTACGCGCGAACCCCGGTCAAGACGAAGGTGGTGGTCCTGCCGGCATAGCGGGAGGCGGCAGCCTTGATGGATCCGGCGCGATCACGACGCGTCGGAGCTACCAAATCGCACGGCGCCGCACGGGGCCTGTCGGGCTTGAGCGCACGCTGCCGTCCGGTCGCGGTCGATGGTCCGGTCGCCGAGGCCGAGCGGCGGCGCCTCGACGCGGTCTTCGCCGGCGCCCTGAGCGAGCAGTGTGCGTGGGACGCCGCGAGCGCCTGGGCCGCTTGACGATCGGCAGCATGGAGAGATGACAAGGAAAGGGCGGCGGCAGGGATCCTGCCGCCGCCCTCTCCCTTTCGAAATGTCGCCGACGGACTTTCGCCGCCGCGAAGGACTCAGTCCTTGAGATCGGCGGGCACCTTGCCGCCATTCTCCTCGAGCTTCTTGATGACCTGCTTGTGCAGCCAGACGTTCATCGAGGCCGAGTCGTTCTTGTCGCCGGTGTAGTGCAGCTCGTCGGCGAGCTGCTGGCGGGCGTGCAGGCTCGAATCGAGATCGAGCAGCTTCATCAGATCGACGATCGAGGTGCGCCAGTTCAGCTTCTGCGGGTTCTTCGCGGCGAGGTCGTTGAGCACGGCCTCGACATCGACCGATCCGCCCGAAGAGGTGCCGCCGCTGGTGGGCGTGGAGGCCGGGGCGCTGCCGCCGCCGGAGGACGGCTGGGCCTGGGTCTCGGAAGGCTTGGAGGACGACGTGCCGGCCTCGGCGGCCTGCGCCTCCGACGAGCCGAACGGGTGGAGGATCTTGCTGACGATGCTGCCGATGAGGCTCATGGCGTGAGGTATCCTGTCGTCTGTCCCGCGGCGTGGGTGCCGCTTTCGGCTGGGTAAACGGCAGGAGGAACAGGCCGTTCCGTCGCAGGCCGGCAAAGCGTCGCCGCTCGAGCGGCTGTGTCACCGGTCCGATGAGGCTGGCGGCCTGCGACGGCAGAGGGCGACGGAGGGCGGGTGCGTTTGGAAGATCGCGCCTGCTGTGCCATGGGGGACGCCGTTCGGCTCCCTGGAACCCGTATCGATGCGCAATCTGTTCAAGGCCTTTGCCCTGATCACGGGGCTTGTCGCCCTTCCTGTCTCCGTCGCCGCCCAGACGGTGCCCGTGCGCATCGGCGTGATTCCGGTGATCGGAGCCGCGCCGGTCTTCGTCGCCAACGGCGAGGGCTGGCTGAAGGAGGCCGGGCTGGCACCGGCCTTCACCACCTTCGAGTCCGGCCCCAACATGATCCAGGCGCTGGCGTCGGGCACCATCGACGTCTACGTCGCCGGCATCGCGCCGCTCGCGGTCGCCCGCACCAAGGGCATCGACGTGCGGGTCGTGGCCGCCACCGCCATTGAGGAGATGGTGTTCGTGGCCGCTCCCAAGCTCGCGCCCTACTTCGCCTCCGCCCCGAGCAAGGCCGAGGCCTTCAAGCAGTTCAAGGCCAAGGAGGGCCGCCCCGCACGGCTCGCCACGCAGCCGCCGGGCTCGGTGCCGAACACCACCCTCCAGCACTGGCTCTGGCAGGTGGCGAAAGCCGACAAGGCCGATGTCGAGATCGTCGCCATGGGTATCGACGCAACGCAGCAGGCGCTGCTCGCCGGCGCCGTCGACGGCGCCTCGATCCGCGAGCCGGCGCTGACCATCGTCCAGGGGCGCAACCCGAAGATCGCGCTGATCGCCACCGGCGGGGAGATGTTCCCCGACCAGCCGGGGACGGTGGTGGCCGTCTACGGCAAGTTCGCCGACGCCAACCCGAAGGCGGTGGAGGGCCTCGTCTCGGCGCTCGTGAAGGCGACCGACCTCCTGAAGACCGACCCGGCCCGCGCCGCGCCCCCGGTCGAGGCGGCGCTCGGCAAGGGCATCACCGACGTCGCCACGATCCAGAAGGCGCTCTCCTCGCCGGCCGCGAAATTTGTCGCCGACCCGCGCACGATCATCGAGGCGACGAAGAAGATGCAAGCCTATCAGGTCTCGATCGGCACCCTGGACAAGGAAGCGCCGACTGACGGCCTGTTCGACGCCAAGCCGTTCGACGCGGCCAAGAAGCCCTGATTTCCTCCACGCCCCCTGACGCCATGAACCCGTTCCGCTCGGCCGCTCTCGCGGCCGCGGGGCTCGCCGCCTTCCTCGCCCTGTGGGAGGCCGCGCCCCGGCTCGACCTCATCAACCCGGCCTTCCTGCCGCCGCCCTCCTCTCTCCCTGCGGCCTTCGCGCGAGAGATCGCGAGCGGTGCGTGGCTGCGCGCGGTGGCCGAGAGCCTGAGCCACTACGTGGTCGGGCTCGGCGTGGGCGCGGGCGCCGGCATCGCGCTCGGTCTCCTCTCCGGCATGTTCCGCTGGTTCGAGAGCCTGACCGCCTGGATCGTGCGGCTGCTGCGCCCGATCCCCGGCCTCGCCTGGGTGCCGTTCGCGATCATCTGGTTCGGCGTTCAACCCTCGGCGGCCGTGTTCATCATTGCCATCGGCGTGTTCTGGATCGTGTTCTTTGCGACCCAAGGCGCGGTGCGCGGCGTCGACCGCGACCTGATCGAGGTGGCCCAGGCCTTCGGCTTTCGCGGGCCGTTCGCACGCCTCTTCAAGATCCTGCTGCCGGCGGCCACCCCCGGCATCCTCGTGGGCCTGCGCACGGCGCTCGGCCAGGCCTGGATGGCGGTGGTCGCCGCCGAGATCTTCGGGGTGCCCGGCATCGGCGCGCGGATGATGCAGGCCTCTTCGCTCCTCTCCACCGACATCCTTGTGGTCTACATGCTGACCATGGCCGGGCTCTACGGCCTGTTCGACACCGGCTTCGTCGCCCTGCAGGGCTGGCTGCTGCGGTGGCGCGCATGAATGCGACGACGAGTGCGGCGATGAGCACGGCGCAGCCCCCCATCATCGACATCCGCGGCTTGAGCCTCGCCTACGAACGCGACGGGCGGCGCACGGAGATCCTGTCCGCCCTCGACCTCGCCGTGCCGCGCGGTCAGTTCCTTGTCATCGTCGGCGAGTCCGGCGTCGGCAAATCGACGCTCCTGCGGGTTCTGATCGATCTGGCCAAGCCCAGCACCGGCACGGTCCATCTCGACACCGATCCCCAGAAGACCCGGACGCCGATGGCGCTCGTGTTCCAGGACGCGCGGCTGCTGCCCTGGCGGCGGGTGATCGACAACGTCGCCTTCGGCCTGGAGCGGCACGGCCTGTCCAAGTCCGAGCGCCGGGAACGGGCGGCGGCGATGCTCAAGCTCGTCGGCCTGTCCGACCTCGCTGGCCGCTGGCCGCACCAGCTCTCCGGCGGGCAGCGCCAGCGCATCGCCATCGCCCGCGCGCTTGCGGTGGAACCCGAAGTGCTCTTGATGGACGAGCCGTTCTCGGCGCTCGACAGCTTCACCCGCGAAGGCCTGCAGGACGAGATCCAGCGCATCAAGGCGCAGACGGGCAAGACGGTGCTGTTCGTGACCCACGACATCGACGAGGCGGTCTATCTCGCCGACCGGGTCGTGGTGCTGGCCGGCAGCCCCGGCCGGATCGCGGCGGACGTCACCCTCGCGCCGCCCCGTCCGCGCCAGCGCCGGGACGCCGCCCTGGTCGAGGCGGCCCGCCACCTGCGGGCGGAACTATCGCGGCGCTCGGCGGAACTGTGAGAGATCCGTCAAGCTTGCCATCTTGACGGTGCGCCGCCCGCATTGGAACCATCGGTGCGGCGCCGTGCGGTCGGGGATCTGCGCCTGGGAGAGTGCAAGATGGGGTTTTTTCAGGACGCCCTCGTCCGTCTCAACCGGGTGGTGATGTCCTACGCGGGCGATACCGAGTTCATGCACGCGGCGGTCTCCGCTGCGGCCAACGTGATCGTCGCCGACGGCGACACCGACGAGGAGGAGATCGAGGCGGCCCTCGTCAGCATGCGGGCCAACCCCATCCTCCAGAAATCCTACGACACGCTCAGCCTGGAGAAGGCGCTGTTCGAGGCGCTCGCCCGCGCCGAGCTGCGCGCCGGACGCCTGGAGAACAGCCAGCACGTCGCCGCCATCGCCGAGCGCCCCCTGGAGCAGCGCCAGCACGTCTTCCTGATCGCGGCGGACGTGGCCGACAAGGGCGGCATCACCGAGAGCGAGCACCGGGTGCTCGACGAACTGGCCCAGGCGCTCGACGTGGACAAGGCGGCGCTGCTCGGTTGAAGCCGCGCGCGCAGGCCCCCTGCCCGCGTGGCCTCTTCTCCCGGACGGTGCCGGGCCTTATCTTCACGGCTCGGACAGGAGGATGGCCATGTACAAGGTGACGGGAACGGACCCTTCGGGCCGCACCCTGGCCTTTGCCTGCGGCACGGACGAGCAGGCCCTCGAGAAGACCTGGGAGCTGGCCGGTCGCGGCTTTCGCGACATCGTCGTCGCCGATCCGAAGGGACGCGAGATGAGCGCGATCGCCTTCGAGCGCGCGCTCGATCTCGCCTACGATTGAGAACGGCCGGAGCCGGTCGAGCGCGGCGGGGCGGAGGCTCCGATCACGCCGCCCGCTTCTGGTAATCCTTCACGTCGGTGAACCGGATCTTCTCCCAGCGCTCCTCCTCGTAACGCAACGAGAAGGCGGTGGTGGCCATGAAGACCGGGGCGCCGTCGAGGTCGCTCGCCATAGCCGAGCCGTGGGCATTGACGAATTTGTCGATCTCGGCCTCCGACTCCGCCTCGATCCAGCGGCAGACGGAGAACCGGCTCGTCTCGAAGTCGATCGGCAGGCCGTATTCCGCCTGCAGCCGCTCCTTCAGCACGTCGAGCTGCAGGGCGCCGACGACGCCGACGATGGCGGGGGAGCCGTCCTGCGGGATGAAGACCTGCACGACGCCCTCCTCGCCCATCTGCTGGAGCGCTTCCCGGAGCTTCTTGGCCTTCATCGCGTCGGTGAGCTTGATCCGCCGCATGATCTCCGGGGCGAAGCTCGGCACGCCCCGGAACACGATCTCCTCGCCCTCGGTCAGCGTGTCGCCGATGCGCAGCGTTCCGTGGTTGGGAATGCCGACCACGTCGCCGGCATAGGCCTCGTCGGCGATCGCCCGGTCCTGAGCGAAGAAGAATTGCGGCGCCGAGAGCGACATCGGCTTGCCCGTGCGCACGAGCTTGGCCTTCATGCCGCGCCGGAGCTGGCCCGAGCAGACCCGCATGAAGGCGATGCGGTCGCGGTGGTTCGGATCCATGTTCGCCTGGATCTTGAACACGAAGCCGGTCATCTTCGGCTCGGTGGGCTGGACGGCGCGCTTGTCCGTCTCCTGGCCCCGCGGCGGCGGCGCGAAGCGGGCCAGCCCGTCGATGAGGTCGCGCACGCCGAAATTCCGCAGCGCCGAGCCGAAGAAGACCGGTGTCAGGTGTCCCTCGCGGAAGGCGGCAAGATCGAAGCTCTTGAGGCCGCCCTCGGCCAGTTCCACCTCCTCGCGCCACGCATCCGCCGCGCCGTTCTCGGTCAGCAGTTCATCGAACAGCGGATCGTTGAACCCGGAGACGGGAATCGTGCCGGCATCATCCGCCGCGTCGAGCCGGCGCACCCGGTTGCCGCCGAGTTCGTAGGTGCCGGCGAAGTTGCGCCCGAGCCCGATCGGCCAGGTCACGGGGGCCACGTCGAGGGCCAGCGTCTTCTCGATCTCGTCGAGGGTCTCGAACGGGTCGCGTGCCTCGCGGTCGAGCTTGTTCACGAAGGTGACGATCGGGATGTCCCGCAGCCGGCACACCTCGAAGAGTTTTCGCGTGCGGGCCTCGATGCCCTTGGCCGCATCGATCACCATCACGGCCGAATCCACCGCCGTCAGCGTGCGATAGGTGTCCTCCGAGAAGTCCTCGTGGCCCGGCGTGTCGAGCAGGTTGAAGACGCAGTCGCCGTACTCGAAGGTCATCACCGAGGTGACCACCGAGATGCCGCGCTCCTTCTCGATCCCCATCCAGTCGGAGCGGGTCGAGACCCGGTTGCGCTTCGCCTTGACCTCGCCCGCGAGCTGGATCGCGCCGCCGAACAGCAGCAGCTTCTCGGTCAGCGTGGTCTTGCCCGCATCCGGGTGGGAGATAATCGCGAAGGTGCGCCGCCGCGCCACCGGATCGGCTTTGGGGTCGGCGGGTTTGGAGTCGGTCTGCATCAGCATGGCGGATACCGGCCGCCGCATTGCGGACGGCCGCTCGTCTCGAAAGGGGCTGGCAAGGGGAGCTAGAGCATCGTGCTGGATATCAGATCCAGCGCGATGCTCTATCCTCTTGTTGATGCATCGTCTTTTTCCGAAAGCCGGTGGCCATCTTTCGGGATGATGCTCTTGGTGCTGTCCCGCTCTCTACGCGTTCCGCGCGGCCGACGCAAAGCGGCCTCCCCTACCCTCGCCCGACGAAGGGCATGCCCGTCGCCATCACGGTCATGAACAGGACGTTGGCCGAGAGCGGCAGCCCGGCCATGTAGACGACGGCCTCCGCGACATGCGCCGCCTCCATGTACGGTTCGGGCCGGATCGAGCCATCGGCCTGCCGCGCGCCCTGCCCGAAGCTCTGCGTCATCTCCGTCTCGGCATTGCCGACATCGATCTGCCCGCAGGCGATGTCGAAGGGGCGTCCGTCGAGCGCGGTGGCGCGGGTCAGTCCGGTGATCGCATGCTTGGTGGCGCTGTAGGGCGCCGACATCGGCCGCGGGGCGTAGGCCGCGATCGAGCCGTTGTTGATGATGCGCCCGCCCCGCGGCGCCTGCCGACGCATCATCCCGAAGGCGGCGCGGGTGCAGAGGAAAGCGCCGGTGAGGTTCACATTGACGCTGGCGAGCCAATCCGCAACCGAAACCTCGTCCACGGTGGCGGCGGGTGTGAAGATCCCGGCATTGTTGAACAGCAGGTCGATCCGACCGAAGCGCGCTTCGACGGCGGCGAACAGGGTCTCGACGGCGCGCGGATCGGACACGTCGGTCGGCACGCGTAGCGCCTCGCCCGGCAGTTCCGCGGCGACCCGCTCCAGCGCCTCTCCCCGCCGTCCGGCCAGCACCAGCCGCCACCCGGCCTGCGCCAATCCGAGCGCCACCGCCCGCCCGATGCCGGACCCCGCGCCGGTCACCACCGCGACCCGATCATCCCTAGCCATGGCCTTCCTCCCTTCGGCCGATCATAAGGCGTCGCGCCGATCCAGTGCAGGGGCGCTATGCCGTGATACGATCTCGGCCTGCCGCACTCGTCGTACAAAATCGCCGCCGGCTCACGGCCGACGCGTTCAAGCCGGTTGCCAGCCCTGCCCGGCCCGTCTAGAGAACCGGCGTCTTGGAGCCGATGGGGCGTCGCCAAGTGGTAAGGCAGCGGTTTTTGGTACCGCCATTCCCAGGTTCGAATCCTGGCGCCCCAGCCAAGCCTCAGCTAAGTCATTGATCTGATTGCGATCCGTGCTCGGCCGCTCCCGCGGCTGCGCCGATTGTACGCAGAGCTGTTGCACGCGCTTGTCCACAGGGGCAGGCCGTTGACGATTTGTTCTAACGTGTACCGACGCGGTGCGGTATACTGGTGGCGTAGGCGATTCCGTTGCGATGAGCGGACGCGACCGCTTGGTGCCTCTGTTAAGGGGAATTCCACCACGGTCGCTCTGAGCCTGGGCACGACCGACCCATCCAGTGCGCGCACACTCGGCTGGGCGCTCAACGCGGAAAGCCTCCGCGTCCGGGACGATCCCGCCATGCGCACCACCAGTCAGATCCGTGACCACCTGCGCGCCTATGTCGACCGGGAGCGAGGCGCGCGGTTGACGCGTCTGCAGCGCGACCTCGATCCGCCGCGTGATCCGCTCGTCGGCGATTGGCCCGCGCTGATGGAGAGACGCGCCCGAGAGTACCGCATCTTCGGACGCCTGCAGGCCCTAGCCGCTGAGGAAGGCTTCGAAGCCGGGTACGACAGCGAACTCGATGCTCGCCTGAAGCAGGAAGGCTTCAGCCTGATGGAACGCGGAGCGATCAGGCGGCGCATCACGAATGGCTACCTGCGCGATCTCGGACGCCCGGACGAGACCGGGCGGCTCACGCCGCCCCGCGCCTACCTCGAGGCGATGCTGATGAGCATGGACGAGCCCGTGACCGAAGCGGGCCTGATCCGATGCCTACGCGGCCTCGCGGCTGTCTCCGGCCATGTCTCGCGCGAGTTCGCTGCAACTTATGCCAAGGCCCGTTGCGATCCGCGTGAGGCCTGGGCCAACCTCTCTGCCATGCGCGCCAGGGGCGAGATGCTACGCGACGAGCTGGGCTGGGCCTCGTCCGACTTCGATGGCGCCGACAGCTTCGAATGGGGCGACTTCGAGATCCACGCTCCGCCGATACTTCGGCAGACCGCGATTGATTATGATGGTGGTCCTACCCCTCCCCTATCTGAAGCTGCCCGTCATCCCGCATCCGAGCAGGGCCCTGCACCGGCCAGGAAACACCCACCCGCTCCGCCAGCACCTGCGTCGTACCCTTCGGAAACGGAGGCCGCCGCTCCAGAAGCGGTTCCAAAACCATCGCGTGTGCGGTCCGAGCTTGATGGCGAGGATGCCGTCCAAGATACCGCCGACCGCGCTACAGACCGCGAACAGCGAGTTCAGGACGATGCGAGCACGGGCGTAGTAGCCGTCTCCGAGTCCATCACGAACTCTCTGACGACGATGGTCGAAGAGCTCATCATCCACAAAGGTGTCACCTGGGACGAGAAGACCCAGCGGCAGCATCGGGCCGTCGCCAGGATGCTGGGCGACATCGCCGGGACGGACGACCTGCGGCGGATCACGCACGCGCATCTCGCCGCCTACGTCCAGAACCTCTCGAACCTGCCCAAATCCTACGGCAAGAGTTCACGCGATGCGGATCTGTCGATTGCAGATCTCATTGAGCGTGGACGAACGATGCGGGCCGCGGGTCAGGCCGAGAAGGTTGGGCTCAGTCCCGCGACGGTCAACCGGCATATCACCCAGCTCTCGACGATCGCGAAGTACTGCCGCGCCAATCAGCGCCCGATCGGGAAGGTCGAGCTCCTGAGCGACTTCCGGCTGATCGATCCGGAGCGGGATGGTGAGAAGCGACCGGCCTTCGAGGTTCACGAGGTAGAGAAGCTGTTCGCGCATCCCGTTTGGACCTCGACGGCCTCGGAGCCGGAGATGCTGCGGATCGCGCGGAGGCAACAGATTTTCGCGGCCGTCTACTGGCTGCCACTTCTCGGCTACTACTCCTGCGCGCGCTTGTCCGAGCTGGCCTATCTCGAACTCGGCGACATCGACGTGGAGCGGGGCACGCTCAAGATCCAACCGACACGCCGGCGGCGTCTCAAGAATGCGGTGTCTCGCCGGACGCTGCCGATCCATCCTGAACTCATCCGCCTCGGCTTCCTGGATTTCGTGCGGACCAAAGCGGGCGGGCAACACGATCTGATCTTCTCGGAGATCGCCCAGCTCGGCGAGAACACACCCCTGTCGAACCTGTTCGACAAGCGCTGGACAGTCGTTCTGGACGAAGCCGTGCCGTCGGCGCGAGAGGAGGGAAAGACGTTCCATTCCTTCCGGCATTTCGGCAACACGGAGATGATCAGGCGGTTGGTGCTCGATCCGATCCGCGAGTCGATGCTGGGCCATGAGGGCGCCACGGTGAACTCGCGCAACTACAAGAAGACGCTCAAACCCGAAGACCTGCTCACGGCCATCGCGGCCATACCTGAAGTCACGCGGGGTCTGCGGACGTATGACTGGGCGCTTCTTGGAACAGTGATCACTGACGGCTTGTCGAAGGAGGGCGCGATGGGGAGGCGACGGCGATCACGACGCCCGTCATCCTCTTCATCGGCTCATCCATTCACGCGCAAAGACGACGCCGTGGGATCTGGACGGTCTCCGCCGACAACGGAGTTCCGTTCACGTCCAGACCAGAAGCCGCTCCACGCGACTTGAAGCCTGATGCGGCATGCCCCGATCATACAGCCGACCCTCGCCGCTTCTCCAATGCGTACGCTCAAGCAGCTCAGCTGGCGTTTCTCATTTGCGCCATAAGCCGACATTGGCCCGGACTGCGCCTAACCGCCGCTTTTCACCCGTTGGAGACATTTGTTGGCACGGAGCTGTACGGCCGAAGTGCGGTCTCCCGCGCGGTCAAGCAGAGGGCTGATCGCGCTTCGATCCGAGGCACAAGCCATCCCACGCGCCGCCACTTCAAGAAGATCGTGCGCCGCGTTCCTTCGCCAAACATCCGCGGTCGTAGCACGAGGCGCGGCGGATCCACCGGCCATCCGCGCCACCAGCCTACTTCAAGCCTTCGCTCGGGCAGGACTCGGGATGAATCGGGAAGGCGAAGGCCGCCGCCTCATTGAGCGCCTCCGGCAGCACGCTCATATGGGTGCGGCCAGGGATCAGCTGGAAGCGGCTCGTCACGCCGGGATGGCGGCCGAGCCGTTCCGCCATGGCGCGCGCCCGCTCGACCGTGCTCGCCTCTCGTAGGCGGGCGAGGCGCTGTTCCCGGTCGGGCAGCGCCTGCTGGAACGGCGCCAACTCCGCCTCATAGGCACCGGCCAGCAGCAGCAGCTGGGCGCAGACCGGCGATCCTTTCTCGAAGGCGTCGATGCTGGGCAGCAGCGATCCGTCCTCCCAGAAGATGCTGGGGCTGGCGGCGATCCAGTGGGAGAACGCGTCGGGCGCGCGGACGAGCGCGTAGAGAACGAACAGGCCGCCAAAGGAATGCCCAAACAAGGCCTGCCTCGAACGATTGATTGGGCAGCGCCGGGCGATCTCGTCCCTGAGCTCCCGCGTCACGAATTCGAGGAAGGCGGCAGCTCCACCGGTGCGCAGCTCTGGGCCGCCCGGCTTGTAGGGCGGGTAGGTCCGGCCCGGCGGCGGGGTGTAGTCCCATGAGCGGGCCACGCTGTCGTAAGCCTCCTCCGTTGCGGATCCGATCGCGACGATGGCGAAGCGGGAGCCGACACCGCTGCCAGGCGGATAGGCCGCCTGCACCCGCTCGATGTCGATGGCCGTACCGGCCAGGGCGTTGCCGTCGAGCAGGGTGAGGCAGGGCCACCCGGCCGCGGGCGCCTCGCCGGGCGGGACGTAGAGCGTGATGCGCCGGTGGGCGCGGCCCTCGCCAGCCCCGAGAGCGAAGCGGACTGTCCCGGGAAGCACGGCGGGGCCGTCCGCCTCCGTCGCCGCCCGGGCCGGGGCACGAAGCGAGAGCCCGATCCCGGCCGCCAACCCCAGGGAGAACTTCATCGAGAGCCGGAGCATCGCGCGGCGCGAGAGGCGTGTCATCGGACGGCGTTCCTCGCGGGCGACGGCCGGTTGCAGCGGTGGAGCATGGGGCGGCGTTCTCCTCGCGATCTGTTAGGCTGCGGGCAGGCGATCGATAGTGTGCGAGCTGAAAAGTATAGACATCATCTCGCAGGCGGCAAAATCCCTGCTACAAGAATCATACAAAGAACATTCATGCGCATCGATTTATATTAATTCAAAACTGGGAGAATTTTCGAGCAAATTGGCTTGTCTTTTGTACCAATCGCCTTCAAAGCCGTTTAAGGCCAAGCTTGAAACCACCGTCCGCACCATGCTCCTGCCCCGCCGCCGTCTCGCCGGCCTGCTTCTCGCCTCCACGGTGCTGTCGTCGGCCCTACCCCTCGCCTCTCCCGCACTGGCGCAGCAGGCCAGCGTCGAGCTGAGCGAGCTGTCAGTCGAGGGCAGCCGGAGCGGGACCGGCCGCAGCGGGGCGGGCGGCAACGTCGCGGTCTCCCAGGACAGCGCCGCCACGAGCGGCGGAGGCGGCGGCCCGAGCGGGGTGACTGGCTATACCGCCCGCGTCAGTCCGACCGCGACCAAGACCAACACGCCGCTGCTGGAGACGCCGCAATCGGTCACGGTGCTCACCCGCGAGGCACTCAACGACCGCAACGTCCAGACCCTCAACGAGGCGATCGGCTACGTGGCCGGCGTCTCCTCGAACGTCTTCGGCTTCGATCCGCGCTTCGATTCCTTCTACGTGCGCGGCTTCAGCCTGACCTATGACGGCATCTTCCGCGACGGCCTGCGCCAGATTGCGTCGGGCCTGACCGTGCCGCGTATCGAGCCCTATGGCATCGAGGCGGCCACGATCCTGCGCGGGCCGGCCTCCGGGCTCTACGGCCTCGGCTCGCCTGGCGGCATCCTCGATGTCACCACCAAGCGACCGGTCTTCACGCGCTTCGGTGAGGTGCAGCTGCAGGTCGGCAACTTCGACCGCTACCAGGGCAATTTCGACATCGGTGGCCCGGTCGAAGGCACGGACGGAACGCTCGCCTACCGCATCACCGGCATCAAG
>NZ_BPRC01000054.1 GCF_022179725.1 Methylorubrum aminovorans | reverse complement strand
GCAACAGCGTCACTTGGTGGCGATCCGCACCACAGATGAACCGCGCCATACACGCCTCCGCTGTCCCGCAGAGACTATCATAACCGCTACGTTTTCACACAGCCTCCACCCGGACCGGCCGTAGATCGCGCCTACCCAGCAGCTCGCAAGCGGACCGTCCGAGCTTTTGCAACGGGTCGAGAGTTCGCCCCCGCCTTGTTCGGTTTCGCGCCATCACCGGCATTCAGCCTTGTGCAGCCAAACGCCCGCTCAGGACGCAGAAGCAGACGGAATGATTGCACCTTCCGCCCAGCCGTCGGTTGCTTCTAAAGATGCCTAGGATCTGACTCCAGTGCGGGCCACGAACGACATGAGTTCTAGATACGCCTCGCCGAGCCGTTGGCGCTTCCTCAATCCTAAGCGTCGTCTCTCGGCGTCTCGGCTCGCCACTACCTGCTCTCTCGCCGTTGCCACTGACGGCAGGAACTACGTCGAGGGTGCCCGCACCGGACTGAGGCGGCACGGTTGAGGAGCATCCTAACCCAGAGTGTATAAGGTTGCCGTCGACACGAGCAGGGCAATGACGCGACCACCTAACCGGCACCCTGGCAACTTTCGTCGCCAAGCGCGGTTCTCTGCTCGCGCAGCAGACGTGAGTGGCCTTCGCAATCAAGCTGCGAAGTTTCAAGCGTCGCCAGCAATCCCGGACCTTGATGAGCGTTTAGCGCGTGAGCTCGTGCGGAGTCTCGTGCGATCTGCTATCGCGCGAGGGAGCGATCCGGTCGCACGCCTCCAGGAGTTTCGCACCCTCCAGCTAGCTGCAATCGCGATGTCACACGACGACACCGTTGCGCAAACCGCGGAGCAGCTCGTCCGCGCAGCTGATTTCACTCTGCAGAAGTTGCGCGCGGCGAAGTCTTAGGTCGCAGTAGAATGGCTCGATACAATCGGATACCCCTCTCAGACGGCGACCGATAATTTGAGTTGTGAGCTTATAGAACTCCACTGGCAATCACTTGTGCGCATTGCAGTTGCTGACCCTAGGGATACTAAATCGGCCAACCGGAAATTAAGTAGCTACAAGGCAGCAGCTTGGCCGACTTAAGGCCCTAGCGTGTCAAAACTGCCTCATGCGCAACATTGCCGGAATTCTCGCCGAGCACCGACATCTCACGCTGCACGGAATCTCGCCCTAGATCCTAACCCAACAGACGCTACAGGAGCAGAGCAACCTGAGAGAAGTGCTCGCTCCCACCTGAGTTCAAGCCGCCCGACCGACAGTTTCGGACGCGTCTGTTGCAGCCCCGAGGCATGCTTCAACAGCCTGCCGGAGCGAAGAAACGTAGACGTCAGCTCCGACCTGCCGACCGAGGGAGGCATCCGTCAGCACCTTCTCGCCCTCAGGCCACAATCCGACCAGCAGCTTCACGGTGGGCGCCTTCTTCCGGAGCCGTTCGAGAAGGTAGCGCAGGTGAGCCGGACTGCCGGTGATGTCGAGGTAGGAGATGCACACCATCGCCACTCCCGTCAGATCTAGGCTGCGGATCTGCTCGCGTGAGACGTCACCGTACGGAACCACGCGGGCCTCAAGTCCATGCTTGCGCAGCAGTTGGGCCAGCATGGCCGAGGAGGCTTCATCGAGGGGGCCGCGCCCAGCGACGCACAGCACCGGTGCTTCGCCCCGCCACGACTCGGGCAGCATCTCGCGAGGCGGTGCCTGCCCAGGGACGGCCTCGCTCTTGAAATGCGTCCGCTCGGCCAGCGTCGGCGTCTCATTCGGGTTGACTGCTTTGTCCTCGCCTGACGGCTCGACGTCGGGTCGATCCTCGAAATCCTCGACGAGCGAGCGTGCCGAAGCGCGGATGTTCTCCAGTTGCGCTGGCGTCACGACCCCGCGAGCGTAGTCGTTGGCGGCGAGCTGAAGCCCTTTCAGTGCCACCTCGTCATAGTAGGAGGACAGCGAGCGCTCCTTCAGCATGGCCTCGCCGAGGTCGCGTGCCTCGTCCGGGTCTCCGGCCAACATGCGCTGATAAAAGTTCTCCACCGGCGTCAGCGGCGGTCGGTCGCCGAGAATGATGTCGAGGAACTCCAGGCTGTCGACGTGCCGCCCGAGCACCACAAGGCAGACGGTGAACGGGGTGGCCAGGATCAAACCTATCGGCCCCCATAGGAAGCCCCAGAAAAGCGTCGAGACGATCACCGCGAAGGGCGACATCCCCGTCGAGTGTCCGTAGAGCAGCGGCTCGATCACATGCCCGAACAGGGGCTCAGCCACCAGGAACAGGATGGCAGTCGCAATGACCATGGACCAGCCCGGATCGACTGCGGCGGCCAGGGCAAGGGGGAATAAGGCCGAGATGAAGGCGCCGATGTAGGGCACGAAGCGCATCAGCGCGGAGAACACGCCCCATAGCAGCGGATTAGGCACGCCGATGAGCCAGAGACCGAGTCCGATGATAACGCCGAAGGTCGCATTCATGCCGAGTTGGACCAGGAAGTAGGTACCGAGCCGGCCGGCAGCGTCGTCCATGGCCACCGTCGTGCGGTGCAGGTCACCCGATCCGAACAGGCGGATCATTCGGTTGCGCAGGTCCTCACGCTGGAGCAACAGGAACACGACCACGACGAGGACGATGCCGACCGTGGTCAGCGGCTCGACAATGGGACCGAGCACCTTCTCGGCTATGGTGAAGGGTGATGGGTCGGGCTCTTGAACCTTAACTGAGGGTGCTGGCCCGTGGGACGATGCCTCTCCGTAGCGCGTGCAACTCAGCTGGAGGTGTGTCGGTGAGGGCATTCTGGGACGACTGCGGCCAGGGCGTCCCCTCCGATCAGGCAAAGCCGGTCAATCTGTTGGAGGCCAGCTGGATCTGGTCCGACGAGATCCGCGGCGTGCAGGGCAACTTCCTCGGCCTGATCGATGACGAGGACCGGACGATCCAATTTTACTTCGACGCCGGAATCCCGGACGACGTCGACGATGCAAGGCATCTCCGGAGTGTCCTGCTGGACTTCCCGCGACCAGACCTTGGCGGGTCCTACGGGAGGCATGTTGCTATCGGCGAGGTACATCGCTTGATTGCGAGGGCGTTCGAGGCCGGGGCGGATCATCGTCACTTCGGGGAACTGGCCTTCACGGCTTGGTAGGCGTTTAGCCACCACCTAGGCACCGTAGGATGAGCCGTTCCACGCGGTATTCTTGACCCGACGGGCGGATTCCGTCATTTCGCCACACGTCGGGAGACGAGTGCCTTGATGGGCCGTCACCGCGCTTGATCCTCACGGTTGCGCCCTGCCGGGACGGTCACAAGCGCGCGCACACCTGGCCCAGCTGTTCGAGGACCGACTGTTCCTCGCGGGTGGGGCGACACACCCCTTCGACTTTACGACCGCCTACTGGGCCATGACGGCGATCAGCGGGCCGCCGACTAGCCTTGGTAGCGCTTCGAGACAGACACTTCGGCCGGCGAAGCACTCTCTCAGCCGCGTGAGCGAGACCAACCCGGTAGCGGCACCAATCTCGGTAGCGCAGGGCCTCGACCACCCTCTCGAACGCCGCCGGTAGCTGGCTCCGGCTCGGATAGCAGAGGTGGTTGCCGGAGAACGACGGGCACCAGTCGGCAAGCATCCGGACAAGGTTGTCCCGGTCGAGGTGCGCCTGCACTTGATCCTGGGGTAGGTGCGCAATGCCGAAGCCGGCCAGGGTCGCCTCGTGGATCAGCGCGACCGTGTTGAACACCAACTGCCCTTCGCCCCGTACTTTGATCTCGCGGCCTCCCTTCTCGAAGTCCCAGGTTGACAGACTAAACCGCCTCAAACAACCTCTCAGGCATGACTCAGGAGAGCCCTTCGCGGACAGCTGCCAGTACACTTGCCGCACTCATTTCAGAAGCCGAAGGACGCCGTAGTGCCCTGCTACAGGACCTACTCGACTCTGCAGAGCGCGGTCAGGACACAGCCGAAGCGTTGCAGGCCATGAGGCAGGTCGAGGACGAGATTGTCCATCTACGCGACCGACAGGGTCACTGACTGAGCAACAGCCGTCCCGAGACGGGACCAACCCCCTTCGGCACCGGCACGCTCGTGTTGCCGTAGTTGGCGTTGAGAACGAGGTTCGGCCCCTCGTAGAGATTGATCTGTTGAGCCACGACCACGGTATAGGCTGACATGTCTGCCACCGGCCTGCTCGCATCGATCACGAGGCGTCCGGCTGGAAGGTAGATCGTCCCGAGTATGGTGCGGGCATTATCGCTGATGATCCGATACGTCCGCATCGCCTTGCTGGCAGCGAGTGGCGGGGGCGTCTTGCCCGGCTTAGGGATGACCGCTGAGGTCTCTTCGTCAATCTCATCCTCAAGTTGGGACACGGGATCGACCGGTTCTGAAACGGCCTTTTCTTCTGACATCAACAAACCGGCCATGGTACCAGTGACCGGAGCAGAAAGACTGATCGTCGTTTTCTTGTCGAACAGCAGGCTGCCTTTGTCGCCCGTAAAATAGAACGCCACGTCCGTGCCGGACAATGTTGCGTCATTCGTGACCAGAAGAGGGCCATCCTTCATGACATAGACGCCAGGGTTGAGCGTGACGACCGCCTTCTTCCTGATTTCAAGGCCTCCGCAATACGTGCCTGGGCTGAGGGTGACGCTCTGGTCGACTAGGTTCTTGCCAGCCTTGGGCTTCTTGCTCGCGCCAGACGGCAGCGTCATACAGCTCCCGACTTCAGGGGTTGGGCGGTCGGCGAGGGGATCGGGAACGGCCGGGCAACCCGATTGCGGGTTGGGCGTGAAGTTCGCGCGCGTGGTGCTGGTCCCACCTGCCGAGCAGATTGTCTGCGCGCGGGCCATCGCATTGTCCCGGCCGACCATGCCGGAGGCACTTTTCGAGTTGGAGTACAGCGCACAGTCGTAAGCCGTCACCTGCGCGTTCTTTTCGAGGTTGAACGCACCAGCCGCGGCCGGATCGAGGGCGAGCATGCACAGGCGCATCTTGCCGACGACGCTGGCCTTGGCCTTGGCTGAAAGCTTCTGTGACGACATGCCGACGAACGGCCCGAACGTTAGCTGGATGGTTTGCTCGACCGTCGCTGTCACGCTGGTTTTGTCACCGGCAACGTCAACCTGGATCGTGACGGGATTTTTGGCGCTGTCCTTCAACTCACTCTGGATGGTCTGGGTGGTCAGGCCGACAATCGAGGCGGTGTTGGACACAACGAGTTTGAGGGCGTTACCACCTGCCATCACACCGGTGTCGGCTGCCAGCTGGATTTGGCCCTGGGCCGAGACTAGCCGGGCATAGTCGATCGCCCCACCTACAAGGCCAATCAGGGTCGTTGCGACTAGGGCGACGATGACGGTGACGGTGCCGCCGCTATCCCGATGGAAGCCGCTGGCCATGCGGTTCAATGGCGCTAGTCTACCCCACCGACGTCCGAACCCGTGAGCCAAGATGACCTGCCAAGCGCCTGTACCTCAGCTTCGTTCTAGCATCAGCAACTTAACAGAATACCTGCAACTCTATGCTGCCGAGGCAACTACGATTCAAGCGTCGTCAATTAACCTAGATTTGGCCTGCTGCCGGTTTCACGGATACGCGGTTTAGGTGTGATGGTGAAACCGGAGGTGTTCCATGCAGCGACGCAAGTTGGGGGGTGAGTTCAAGATCGAGGCGGTTCGACTGGTTCGGGAGCGCGGCGTCAGTGCTGCGCAGGCGGATCGCAACCTAAACGTGTATATGGGCATGACACTTGTCTATGCCGGCATTGCGATCGGCCTCGACGAGCCGGTCGCGCTGGCCTTGCTCCCATTGGTGCTGATCGCGATCCAGACGCATGTGATCGCCCGCGAGGAGCGCTATCTCGAAACGAAGTTCGGCGACGACTACCGCCGCTACAAGGCCGAGGTGCGCCGCTGGCTCTGACGAACTCGCCGCTGCTGGCCGCGTGTCCGCGAAACCAGCGTGCCCGGTAGGGCTCCGAGACGAAGATCAAACGTCTCCCAAACCGGCAGCTATCAACTCTCGAAGCTGCAAAGGAGACCGGCGGATATCCACCCGTCACAGACACGCGGTGTCTTCCACCAAGCTGCCGCAAAGCGGACCTTCCGAGGCTCAGCAAGGGGTCGGAAGCTGCCCCATCACGCAAGGGGGTATTGGCAACTCGCCTACCGTAGCGCCGCGCCGAAGCAACGATTTTGTACAGCTCGGCGCCTCGACAACTCGGAGCGCCACCGCGCGAGCCTTGGCAGCGGCATCAGCTTCCGCCTGCTCAATGGCGGGTTCAGTGGGTTCGGGGGCGGCCAAAGGCTTGCCGCAAGCTGTCGGCTCCGTAGGGCTTCTTGATCACTGGCACGTCACCAAGGTCGGTCGGTACCTGGAAGCTCTCGCCGTAGCCGGTTGCGAACGCGAAAGGGATGCCGAGTTCTGCCAAGCGCCGGGCAACGGCGACGCTCGTCTCAGACCCGAGGTTCACGTCGAGGAGCGCCCGGTCCGGCGGCGACGCGCCGATCAACCGGAGCGCTTCTCGGACTGAGGCCGCCATGTCGACCGCGTCGGCCCCCAGTGCGGTGAGCGCCTCCTCGGCTTCGAGCGCGATAATCATGTTGTCCTCGACCACAAGAACCGTCCCGCCGAACGAAAGGGACGGGATCGCTTCGGGCTGGGCGACCCGCACTGCCCGCGGCGGCGCTGCGCGGACGAAGGCGGCCGGGATCGAGAACCGCGCGGTCAGGCCCGTCAGCGCGTAACGCACCTCGGCCTCGCCCTTCAGCTCATAGGGGACGGAGCGCTCGATGATGGTCGAGCCGAACCCGCGCCGGGTCGGAGCCTTAACGGCGGGGCCGCCCGTCTCGGTCCAGTGCACGACGAGGCTATCGAAGCCGTCCCGCCCCCAACGCACGTCGATCCGGCCGCCGCTGTCGCTGAGTGCGCCGTACTTAGCCGAGTTCGTCACCAACTCGTGTACGACGAGCGCCATGGTCGTGAAGGCCTGCGGTTCGAGCAGAATGTCGACGCCATCGAGGACAACGCGGTCGGCCTTAGCGCCGAGGTAGGCCGAGGCCTCGACGGTGAGGAGCTCGGCGAACGAGCCCGGCCCCCAGTTGGCCGAGGTGACCTGGTCGTGGGCCCGGGCGAGCGCCTGGATGCGGTCGCCGACAACAGCAGTGAAGTCGTCCGCGTCGCCGGCGCTGGCCCGGCTCTGAGTGACCACGCCCCGAATCAGATTGAGGATGTTGCGGACCCGGTGGTTCAACTCGGCGATGAGGAGTTCCTGCCGCTCCTGCGCCTCCTTGCGCTCGCGCTCGGCCGTGTCGCTGAGCCGGAGGATCACCTCAAGGAGCGTGACCCTCAGCGCCTCGGCGGTGCGGGCTTCCGCCTCCGACCAGGGGAGCGAGCGGCCATGCACGACCTCGCGCCACGCCTCGAAGCTCTTGCGCGGGGTCAGACGGACGCCGTTCGGGCCGAGGCTCGCGGGCTTTTCCGGATTGCCCGCCCACGTCACGGTCCGCGCCACCTCCTTGCGGAAGAACACTAAGAAGTCTCGCGGCGTGCGTGACACGGGCACGGCCAGCATCCCGGCTGCCCGCTCGGTGAAGTCGTGGCCGGGTTCGTGGAAACGTCCGATCTCATCCGTGGTGTAGACCCTGCTCGCCGCCGTGCGGTTGAGGAAGCGCACGAGGCCGGTAAACTCCTCCCGCGTCGGCGTCATGCCTTGCAGGGTGATCTCGCCGTTGATCCATAGGCCCAGCCCATCGCAGGCGACGATGCCCGACAACTCTTCGGCAAAGTCGGCCAGCCCCTCCAAACCGGTGCCGCCCGCGGCCATGGCGCTCATCAGGCGGTTGTGGGTTTCGCGGGCGAGCGCCTCCTGGGCGGCGTGGACCTCCCGCTCGCGGCTCTCCAGGATCCAGGAGAACATCTGCCCGAATAGCTCGGCGGCGGTCCGGCGCTCCAGGGAGATGTGCCGCGGCTCCGTGTGGTGGCAGGCGAACAGGCCCCAGAGGCGGCCCCCGCGCAGGATGGAGACCGACAGGGAGGCGGCGACGCCCATGTTGCGCAGATATTCGAGGTGGATTGGCGACACCGTGCGCAGGGTCGAGAGCGACAGGTCGAGGGGCTCGCCCATGGGGTCACGTGCCGGGACCACCGGGATAGCCGGGGCATCGATGTCGGCGATGATGCGCAGCCAGTTCCGTTCGTAGAGGGCGCGAGCCTGTTTGGGGATGTCGGAGGCCGGGTAGTGCAGGCCGAGGTAGCGGTCGAGGCCCGAGCGTACGGCCTCGGCGATGACCTCGCCCGATCCGTCCGGCGCGAACCGGTAAACCATGACCCGGTCGAAGCCCGTGAGCGCGCGCATCTGCCGGGCGGCCTCTCGGCAGAGCGGCTCGAACTCCACCGTATGCTGCAGGCGGGAGACCATGTTGCGGACGAGGTTGCCGGCGCTGAGGTGCTCGGGCGCGCTCGGCTCGGCCTCCATGACGATGGCGCCACCGGACACGTGCAGGGCGATGTCGAAGACGGGCTTGTCTGGCACGAGCCGGACGCCGAAGACCCTGTCCACGGCGTCGGGACCGCGCAGGGTCTGCAGGTGGCCGCGTAACAGGTGGATGGCCTCCTGATCGACTAGGATGTCGAGCGGAAGCCCGAGCAGATCTTCGGCCGGCCGTCCGAGCCACTCCGGGGCGTTGGCGCTGGCACGCACCACGATCCAGTCCGACGAGACGCCAAGGAGGAAGCCGAACGGCTGCACCGCGCCGAGAATGTGGATCGGCTCGCGGTCGCAAGATGTCAGGTCGACCGGCGGCCCCTGGTCGTCCGTGCTCGCCTCCATGCGCCCTGCGTCGTCCCGAGGATTCCGGTCGACACTCGACCTTCGACCACCAATAATGCGGAACGCCGGCAAATGTATCCGGCAGGCTGCGGCGACTGGCCGGTCAAGCCATATCGCGCAACGGGGCCGGCTTAAGCCCGTCTGGCAGGATCTCCTTGAGATGGTCGTGCACCATTTCGGCGGTGAACGGCTTGCCGATGAAGCGCGCGACCTCAGGCAAGTCGCCGGGTCCCGGATGTGCCTGTCCCGAGGCGACCACGATGGCGATGTGGGGCCATCGTCGCGCGGTCTCGCGGGCCACGGCGAAGCCGTTGCAGGTGCCGGGCATCTGGACGTCGGTGAACACCAGGACGATGAGGGCGTGCTCACGGGCCAGCAGCGCTATGGCCTTGTCGCCGTCGCTGGCCTCGAGGGTACGGAACCCGGCATCGCCCACGATGTCCATCGCATCCATGCGGATGAGGCCGTCGTCATCGATGACGAGGACATAATGCGTCGAAGGATCGATTGGGTCGCTCATCGGCACATAAGTCCCGATTCTTGCAAAAGGCCCTATCCGCCCAGCGCTCCAGGCTACTGACGGCTCACGGGCGGACGCTGGATCATTCGCATCTGCGGCGGACCGTATGCGGTGGGGAAGGCCAGCCGCGTGCCAAGGCGATGCCCAGGATCATACGCCGCCGGCAGGATCGACGGCCTACGCCGGCCCGGAGCCGGAGCTCCGGCAGGATTCGGAGGGAATGATGGCGCCAACGGAGACGCGCCCGGAGATCTCCTGCATGAACCCGGCTCCGGAACCCGGGGGCGTGAAAGCGGCCAAGCCGGCGGCTTCAGCTCTTCGCGCGGGAGGCGGCTCGCGGATGCTTCCGCGCCAGCGCCCTGCGCAGCACCCTGGAGACTTGGTCGGCCGAGTAGGGCTTCTGCAGCAACTCGAACCCGTGGCTCCCCTCCTGCGCGAGCACGTGGCTGTAGCCGGACGCCAGAACCACCGGCAGGTGGGGAAGCTGGCGACGCAGGAGCTTGGCAAGCTCAATCCCGCCCATCCCCGGCATGACCACGTCCGAGAACACGACGTCGAAATCGGCGCCGCTCGCGCCGAGCTTGTCCAGTGCCTCCTCGGCGTTGCCGGCCCAGGTCGTGGCATAGCCGAGGTCCTCCAGGATCTGCGTGGTGAAGCGACCGACCTCGACGTTGTCCTCCACGACGAGCACCCGCTGGCCGGCGCCGCCCAGATCGACCTCCGCGGCCTCGACATCGTGCTCGCCGACGGACGCTTCGGGCTGCACCTCCGGCAGGTAGAGCGTGAAGGTGGTACCCTGGCCAAGAACGCTCTCGACCTTCACGTCGCCGCCCGACTGCTTGGCGAACCCGAAGACCTGCGAGAGGCCGAGGCCGGTCCCCTTACCGACTTCCTTGGTCGTGAAGAACGGTTCGAACACGCGGGAGAGCAGGTCGGATGGGATGCCGCATCCGGTGTCGCCGAGCGAAACCGCCGCAAACGGGCCCGGCGCGCCGGCATGCCCGCGGATCGGCGGCAGCGGCACGCAGCATTCGAGCCGCAGCGTCAGGGTGCCCTCTCCGTCCATCGCGTCGCGCGCGTTCACCGCCATGTTGACGAGCGCCGTCTCGAACTGGCTGAGGTCCACCTCGATGAAGCAGGGCTGGTCCGGGAGGTCGGTCACGACCTTGATGCGGGCGCCCGTGACCGTGTCCAGCAGGTCGCCGATGGCTCTCAGGCGCGCGCCGACGTCGAGGGTCTCGGGCTTCAGGGTCTGGCGCCGCGCGAAGGCGAGGAGCTGGCTGGTCAGCTTGGAGGCGCGATCCACCGTCTCAGTCACGGCGTTGAGGTAGCGGAACTTACGCTCGTCCGGCAGATCGGGCCGCCGTAGGAAGTCCACCGACGAGCGGATGATGGTGAGGAGGTTGTTGAAGTCGTGCGCCACGCCGCCGGTGAGCTGCCCCACGGCTTCGAGCTTCTGCGACTGGCGAAGCACCGCCTCCGTCTCGACGAGCTTGGAGGTCCGCTCCTCGACGCGCTGCTCAAGCGTCGCGTTCAGCGCTTCAAGTTTCGCGACTGCCCGAACACGTTCGATGTGCGCCCAGGAGCGCTCCGTCACCTCGGTGATCAGCGCAAGATCGTAGTCCGACCAAGTGCGGGAAACCCGGTCATGGATGGCCATCAGCGCGGTCAGGCGGCCATCCTTGACGAGCGGCATGCAGATCGTGGCCGCGATGCCGATGGCCTGGAAGGTCGCGGCCTCCTCGGGCGCCAGTTCCGCGAGGTTGTCGTTGATGACCAGGGGGCGGCCGGCGCCAAGGTCCTCGACGGCCCGCCTGCCGAAATCCGCGAGGCTGTAGTGCCCGACGATGCTCGGCGAGCCTTCGGCCGCCCAGTCGCCCCGGATTGTGAACCCGTTCTGGTCGGGGTCCATGTCGGCGTAGGCGCAGTTGGAGAGGTTCAGATGCTCGGCGACCATGCGGGTGGTCGTTGCGAGGATCTCGTCGGCGTCGGTGCTCCTGGCCGTCTCCTTGCCGAGTTGATCGAGGAACTGCAGGCGTGCCCCGTTGGCGCGCAGGGCCGCCTCGGCCTGGACGCGCCCGGTGGTCTCGGTGCAGGCGCAGAACATGCCGGCAACCTCGCCATGCTCGTCACGGACCGGCGAGTACGAGAAGGTGAACCAGGTCAGCTCGTCATAGCCGCGCCGGTTCATGGTCAGCGGCATATCGGCCGACCAGGTCGGCTCGCCGGCGAGCGCCTTCTCGATGAGCGGCGCGATGTCGGTCCAGATCTCGCACCAGATGTCGCGGAAGCGGCCGCCGAGGGCGGCGGGGTGCTTGCCGCCCAGGATCTCGGCGTAGGCGTCGTTGTAGAGGAAGCCGAGCTGGGGCCCGAAGGCCGCGAACATCGGGAAGCGCGATCCGAGCAGCAGGCTCACGGTCGAGCGCAGGCAGGGCGGCCAAGCGTCGGGATGCCCAAGCGGCGAGCCGGACCAGTCGTAGCAGCGCATCATCGCACCCATGAGCCCCCCGCCGGCGAGGAAGAGCGGGAACTCGGGGGTGGCGCTCTCGGTCATCCGGGGCGGGCTCGACTTGTTGACGTGCTGGTCCGGCTCAGTGCCGGTGGGCCGGGCCCTATCCCAGTCTTCACCGATGAAGGTAACCAGACGGCAGAAGCCGAAGCTTGGCAAGCCGGCGTACCGTCCAGGCGCTGCGGTACGTTGCCGTCTGGCCGGATCGGGCAGGCCGCTCAGCATAACGAACCCGCGCGGTTCGGATCGGCCGGCATCGGAAAGCCTTCGAGAGGTACGGTCTCGCCGGATCAGGTGCCGACCATGCGGAGCACCCCGCCCCCCGCCTGCGGGCGCGGCGCACCGGGTCTGGTTGCGCCCGCCGGCCTTGGCCTCGTAGAGGGCCGCGTCCGCCGCGCGATACAGCGCCTCGGCCTGCTCCTCGGCCGCGCCGGGGCCGGTCGCCAAGCCGATACTCACTGTCACCGCCCCGGCACCGATGCCCGCGGATGGAACGTCAAGCGTCGTGACTGCCTGGTGGATCTTGGCGGCGATGCGCAGCGCGCCGTCAGCATCGGTGTCGGGGAGCATCACCACGAATTCCTCGCCGCCCACGCGCGCCACGAGGTCATCGGGCCGGTGCACGCTCTCGGAGAGGTGGCGCGCGAGGACCTTCAGCACCGCGTCGCCCACGGTGTGCCCGTGACGGTCGTTGTAGCGCTTGAAGTGGTCGGCATCGACGACGAGCAGCGAGACTGGCTTGCCCGTCCGCTGCGCGCTCTTCAAGACCCGCTCGAAATCCTGCTCGAAGCGGCGCCGGTTGGGCAGCCCGGTGAGTGTGTCGGTCACCCGAAGCGGCCGGAGCCCCGCGGTCGGTTTCACACGAGTTCATGCCTGGCATGCTGGCACGCATCGCGGCGGGCGCCATGGGCGCCATCGTTCTGTCAGGGTCGATAGCGGCCAAGGATGCGGTCGGCGCCCGCGCGCGCCTGGGTCGAGAACGTCGTGGGGCGCGTGGAGGGCACGGCTCAGCTGGTGGTCGCAACGGCCAGCGGCTCGAAGATCCGAAAGGTCGACGTCCACATCCGTATCGCCGCCGATGGCGCCATCCTGAACGTCGAATTCGGGCCCCCTCCGGATGCCCTGGATACTCGCCTGCGGGAGGCGGTCGTGGCCGCGGGACCGTTCGGGCGGCCGCCGCAGGCGCTGCTTGCCCCCGACGGAACGACGGACCTGAATTCTACGCTCGACATTCCCGACCGACGGCGATGAGGGCGGCGGCGTCGATGGATGCCAATCGAGTCAGGCGGCCGTTTCGTTCGGGCCCGTGCCGGGGCGGACGCCCTGCCTGGTGCGGCCGGGAGCGGCTACGACGTGCGGTGTGTACGAAAGCGGTCGAGGCCGGCCTGCGCAGGGGGCGTAACCCAGTCGGCCACTTCTCGCACGGTCAGGGGAGCCGCTTCCTCAACCTCGTCCTCGGGCGGAGTTCGAGGCAGGTCTTGCTCGGCATCGATGGGGGATACCGAAGCCCAGGAAAGGCGCCGCCGCGCCGCCATCGCCCCGTTTCTCGCCGACGGCCGTCCCAAGCCTACCCGAACATGCAACGACGAGACCGGTCCTGGGAAGGAGATTGCGGTCATCGACGGGCGTCTCTTCGCAAAGACCTGCGATGTCTTTCGCGGCGCCACGAGAGTGTCCGCCTCGTCGCCGATGCGCCGGAAGGCGGACCGGCATCACTCCACCCGTTCCGGTCGTGGATCCTCCTCCGGAAGGTCACCCGAAAATGGGCCTTCCAGGATCTGCGAAGGACCGGCGGCAGAGGCCACCAAGCGTCGGGGTTTGCTGACTGGGACAAGCTCGGATCGCACGTCTGCACGCTCTCTGTGGCCTTGCGGGTGTTCTGCAAGACAGTGATGAACGCGGCGCGCGCCTGCTCGACGCTCTTCTCTGCGAAATCGCGCAGCTCGGCCGAGACTGCAAAGTTTGGCTAGTTGATGTTCATGTTGCCACTCAAAACGCAACACCATTCAAACAATTTATGCGGAGCCAGGGCCGCATGGCGCGTCACAACGTAACCGTCAAGCTGAATAAGGCGGCAACTCATGCCGTTACAGCAGTTCTGCCCTCGCGCTTCTGATCTCAAGGCTCCAGCCTGCGATTTCGTATACGTTATTCGACCTGTTGCCCGTTGTGCGCAATCATGATGTGCCGGCTCTAATTGCATCAAATGCCAAGGTAGGAGCTTGATGATTGTTGCCTATGCAAGGCGCGCCAATGACAAGCTTGTAAATTGTACCTTGGTATGAAATGAAAGCTGAAAGCCTAGCGAGATGAAGAACTCGCGGGCGGGGGCATCAAATGTTTGTCGACGAGTACGATCCCTCACCGCCTGAGTGCGGCTGGAACTACGAGCCTGCACGTGCTGAGCTGCTCCAGAAGATATCCGCTCCTCTGTACACAACCGACGCCGAGGGTTGGCTGACGTACTACAACGATGCCGCCGCCGAGCTGTGGGCCCGCCACCCTGTCCTCGGTGAGGAGCGCTGGTGCGGCTCCTGGCGCATCTACGGTACTGACGGCAAGCTGCTGCCACGCGAACAGTGGCCATTGGCGGTCGCTTTCCAGCAGAGCAGTGCTGTGCGAGGTCTGCAAGCCGTTCTCGAACAGCCTGATGGTACTCGCGTGCCAGTGATGCCGCATCCGACCCTGCTGCGCGACAGATCAGGGATGGTGGTTGCTGGCGCAAACATCCTCCTGAAGATCACGAAACCGTCCGCTCAGCACGGCCAATTCAGTGCTGCGGAGCTAGCGGGATACCCTGTGCTTGAGAGGCCTCTCGCTTCAAGCTGAAATCGAGCCGAGGTTACAGGTGTTGCTTAGGGAGGCTGAAGTGCAGGTGTTGAACGTGACCCACACAGCTGTGGCGCAGGAGCTCGTTGAGATCCTCATACACCGTGCCAAGCGCAGCGGTGCCTGCCCTGCACAGATGCTGCGCGAGCACGGCTCGCGTTTGGCCCTGCTGGCGAAGCTAGAGCCGTGCCCTTTCAGGTTGGCTCATAGGCATCGTATCCAGCAGCGGTGATGTAGTTTCGGCACTCATCCGGTCGGACAGCGGCGAACGCGTCCTCGATGGCGGTG
>NZ_BPRC01000053.1 GCF_022179725.1 Methylorubrum aminovorans | reverse complement strand
GTTCAGCACACGCTGCTAGCCGGGCTCGACTACGCACATTACGACTTCAACTACCGCTTCGGCTTTGGCACGGCGCCCGATCTCAACCTCGTCACCCGCAATTACGGCCTTTACGCCATCACACGGCATTCCTGAGATCCAGCCCCTTCCAGTTCCACGACCGATGACGACGTTCACCGCGACGCTGCGCGAGCTCTACGAGGAGGACACCGGACGCACGCACCGCTTCCGTTACGCCCTGCTGGTGTTCGACGTTGCGACCAACGCCTTCGTCGTCGTCACGTCGTTCCTGCCGCTGACGTCTGGAAACCAATCAGCGCGACCTCGCCGGCCTCCCCCGCCTGGGCCACGAGATCGACGACTCGCCGGGCGGCCGGGGAGGCGGGCGTCGTCATGAGCGTCATCGCGTCGATGCGCCCGTCGCGCAGGGCCGCAGAGACGTCGGCCTCGTCCATCGGGACCAACGCGACGGTCTTGCCGCCCATCCCGGCAGCCGGTGTGTCGGAGACGAGTTGAAGCCCATGGTGTGCGAGCAGATCACGCAGCAGCGTCCGGTCGGCGGTTCGGCTTGCCAGCATGCCCAGTCGCTTGCCCGCTAGGTCCGAGACGGCCTTGACCCCGGAGGCGCTTGGCGCCACCAAAGGCGGCGAGTTCCCGCAGGACCGCGAGCGTGAGGCCGTTCCCCGGCATCGATACGTCGGGCCGGAATACGGCGAGGTCAGCCTTGCCGGTCTTCAACGCCTCGGCGCTCCCGCGCACCCTGCCGAACGCGACGACCTTGAGGCGGACGCCGAGCTTCCGCCGTGCGAGCTTGTCGGCATAAGCCCGCAGGAGCGCCGGCTCTGTGCCACCGTTTGGGGCGACCGCGATGGTCAAGGTCGTAGCCCGGGTCAGATGGATGCCGGACGACGGGAATCCTAATGAGACGCTTATGAGATCGGCCCCGCTTCCCGCTCGAACCCTAACGCGGTCGGGCGCAGGTTAGGGGCGCGGTCTCGTGAAGGCCGCGCGAACCCCAAACGCACGATGTCTCCCACCGTCCAAGTCGCCGCCATCCATGCCCAGGCTCCGGCCTCGGATGCGGCCCGGTTCATCGTCGGCCAGGACCCGGAGGGCCACTGGATCGCAATCGAGATCCACGGACGCGCCGGCGGCCTGTTCCGCAGCCGCGAAGCCGCAGTCGACTACGCCGAGGACGAGACCGATCACCGGCCCGACGCCGTGCTCCTGTCCGGGGACCGGATCGAGCTGCGCATCTGACGCCATGGTCGACGCTCTGGAGCGGCCTGGCCCGGCATCCCATATCGATTCCGTCAGCAACCGCAGGGGTTTCCCGTGTCCACCCGTTCCGTCCGAGCCCGCCACATCCGGCACATGGGTTCCGGACGCCGCAGCGCCGAGGCCCTCCGTACCTCGGACCTCGTCCTCGCCGTCGCGGGCGTCGCCACGCTCGGCGGCTTCTGCCTCCTGCTCGCCGCCGACATCCTGGGTAATATCGCGGGCGTCTGACGCCTTTGTCCGGACCGGTCTCGAAGGCGGGGCCGTCCTAACGGGATACTGATACGCCGACCCCGCTTCCCCTCTCGAACCCTTATGCGAGAGGGTGCAGGCTCTGATGACGTCAGCGTCCCGGGACCTCGATGTGCGCCACCCATTCGTCAGCCCTGGATACCGCCTCCATCGGCGAGCGCCTCGCCTGGGCGCGCCTAACGGGCGAACTCGCGGACGTGGACCTTGCCGGCCTCGCAGACCTCGACGCGGCGGAGGAGGTGCGCGACGCGGCCTTGTTGAGGCTCGGCTGGACGCAGGTCGGCTACGCCCTGGTCGGCACGCATCCCGCGGTCGCGCGGACGCTGTGCCTCGACGTCCCGGTCGTCGCCCCGCTGATGCGCGAGACGATACGTGAGGGTTCATCGCCCTTACGCATGCCGCACGGGCCTGCTCGGCGCGGGCGTCGGCCTCGCCTTCCTGCTCGGTCGTTCTCGTTCCCCATCTCGGACGATGAGCCGCTCACCGCCCGCAACGCGTCCCAGGCTTGCCTCACCTGTGGGGTCGACTTGCAGGTGCTCGGGCGGCGCACCCTATTGCCAGCCCTCCTCGACGAAAGCTCCGCCATCGCCGACCCGTTCGCCGCGGTCGCTTCGCTGGCGAGTCGGCTCGCCGAACGAGGGTCCCGGCCACAGGCATGCGGAAGCGCGGGGCGCCCGCAAGGGGCGCCTCACACGTTGCTGGGTGACCGGGCGCCGACCGACGCGTAGAGGCTGGCAGCGTCCCGTGCGCCCCGCAGGGCCGCGGCGGTGTCCGGGTCCCTGAGCTTGCGCGCTACGCAGGCCAGCGCGTTCAGGTGATTGCCACCCTCCGCCGTCGGCAGAAGGAGGAGGAACACGAGGTCCACCGGCCGCTCGTCGACCGCATCGAAGTCGAGGGGCTCCCGCAGGCGTGCCAGCAGCCCGAACGGCTTCCTGACCGTCTCCAGCCGCGCGTGCGGCAGCGCCAAGCCGTCGCCGACCCCGGTCGAGCCGAGCCCCTCCCGGCGGATGAGGGCACCGAGAATCGTGTCGGCGTCGAGATCGAGCGACTTCGCGGCGCGCCGGGCGAGGTCTTCGAGGAGGGTGGTCTTGCCGGACGCGCGCAGGCCATGGACCACGTCCGCCGGTGCGAGGATGTCGTCGACGGTCATCGCGTCGGCCGACCGCATGCGAGGCTGGGCTTCAAGGGCTCGTGTCCGTCGCCGCCGGCTTGGCGTCGTTCGCCGCGCGTAGCTTGAGGTTCGGTTCGTCGTCGGGCGCGCGCAGGCGATAGCCGACGCCGGTTTCGGTAAGAAGAATGCGCGGCCGCTCGGGGTCGGCCTCCAGCTTCTGCCGGAGCTGGCGCATGTAGACCCGCAGGTATTGCGGCTCGGAGGAGACCGAAACCTCGTGCATCAGCTGGGCGTGCGTCAGCACCTTGCCGGCATGCAGCACCAGGACACGCAGGAAGTCGTACTCGCGCGGGGTCAGCTTCACCTCGACGTCGTCGACCTTCACCAAACGGCGCACGAGGTCGACCGAGAGGCCGTCGATCCGGAAGACCGGGCGCTCGCCACGGGCGGCGAGTTGGTGGCGCAGCGCCGCGCGCAGTCGGGCCAGGAGCTCGGCCATGCCGAAGGGCTTGGTCACGTAGTCGTCCGCGCCAAGGTCGAGGGCTTCAACCTTGCCACCCTCGTCGTCCCGGCTCGACAGCACCACCACCGGCAGACCGGGATGGCTCGCCCGGATCGCCCGCAGCAGGTCGTGCCCGCGCATGTCCGGCAGGCCGAGGTCGAGGATGACGAGATCCGGGCTTTTGCGAGCGAGCACCTCCAGGGCGGTGGCGGCGTTCGGGGCCTCCAGGATGGCGTAGCCCTGCGTGGACAGGCCCATGCGCAGGAGCTTGCGGATCGGGGGCTCGTCATCGATGACCAAGATGGTCGGGCTCATGCGGCAATCTCCCTTGGCGTCGTCCGTGCCGGGACCGGGAGCGTCACGGTGAAGGCGGCCCCCAACCGGTCGTGGCGGTTGCCGGCGGTGACGGTGCCGCCCATCGCCTCCACGAACCCGCGGGAGATGGCGAGGCCGAGCCCGGTGCCGGCCCGGACGTGGTCGCTTTTCCGGACCCGGTAGAACTTGTCGAACACCCGCTCGACATCCGCCTCGGGCAGGCCGAAGCCCTCGTCCAGCACCTCGATGCGGACCGCCTGGCCGTTGTGCCGGGCGCGAACCGTCACGGTCGAGCCCTCGGGGGCGTATTTGGCGGCATTGTCGAGGAGGTTGACGAGGACCTGCTCGAACAGGACCGGGTCGAGCCTCAGGGTCGGCAGGTCGGGGTCGATCTCGACCGCGACCACGTGACCCGCCATGACCTTTTGGGTGCGCCTGAGGGCGGTGTCGACGGTCTCCGCCACGTCCTGGGGGGCGAGGTTCGGCGCAACCGCGCCGGCCTCCAGGCGGGTCATGTCTAGGAGGTTCACGATGAAGCGGTTCAACCGCTCCGATTCCTCGACGACCGTCGCCAGGAGCTCGCCCTTGGCCTCGGCGGGTAGGGCTGCATCGAGGTCGCGCAGGGTGGTGGCCGCGCCGAGCACGGAGGCCAGCGGGGTTCGCAGGTCGTGGCTGATCGAGGTGAGGAGCGCTTGGCGTAGCCGGTCCGTCTCGGCGGCGCGCTCGGCCCGGTCGAGATCCTCCACCAGCCGGACCCTCTCGATGGCCAGCGCGCCCATGTCGGCGAGCGCGTCGAGAAGGCGGCGTGCCTCCGGGGTGAGGATCGGCCCGGTGCCGTCCGCGTCCAGGCCGATCACGCCGATGGTGCCGCGTCCGGTACGCATGGGCAGAAACAGGCGCTTGGCCCCCGGCAGGGTGTCCGCGCCGCGCCCCGCGGGGCGCTCGTTGTCGAAGGCCCACTGGGCGGCGGCGAGATCGGCCTCGTCCAGCATGTCCTCGGGCGGGTAGCCAGCTCGCACCGTGACGGCCTGACCGTCCGGCAGCAACAGCACGACGCGGACCTTCAGCATCGCCGCGACCTGGGCTGAGGTGGCCCAGAGCACGTCGTCGAGTGTCCCGCACGCCGCGAGCTTGCGCGAGAACCCGAACAGCCGCTCGGTCGCCTTGGCCCGCCCCTGGCTGACGACGGCGGTCCGGCGCGCCAGGGCGGCGAGGTTCGAGACCAGCACCGCCACCACGGTAAAGAGCAGGAAGGCAGCGACGTTGGTGGGGTCCGAGATGGTCAGTGTGTAGACGGGAGGCAGGAAGAAGAAATTGTAGGAGAGCGAGGCCGCCACTACCGCGACGAGCGAGGGGCCGAGTCCCCAGCGCACGGCGACCGCTACGACGGCGGTGAGCAGCATCAGGTCGGCGTTCTCGATGCCCGTATAAGGCTCCAGCAGCAGGGCAAGCCCGAGGGCGGCGCCGGTGGCGAGCAGCCCCAGGGCGTAGGCCCCGACATCGAAGGCGGCGGGCGTGGCGGCGGTGGCCACCGGCCGACGCGCCCCCGCGTCGGATGTCGGCACGGCCTCTCCGGGGACCACGTGGACGCTGATGTTGCCGCTGCGCCGGACGAGGTCGTGCACTACCGAACCGTTCACGAGCTCGAAAGCCCAGGTGCGCGTCGCCTTGCCAACGACGATGTGGTTGACGTTGGCGGACTGCGCGTAGGCGAGGATCTCGTCGGCGATGCGCCGCCCGCCCGGCAAGGTGACGGCGTCGCCCCCGAGCCGGTCGGCGAGACGCAGCGCCTCCGCGACCCGGTCGCGTTCGGCCTCCGTGAGGGAAGCGGCGCGCGGCCCCTCGACCACCAAAGCGGTCCAGGGCGCGTGCAGGCGGTCGGCGAGGCGCTTGGCGTAGCGCACCAGGCCGGCCGACCGCGGGTCCTCGCTGACGCAGACCAGCACGCGTTCCCCCGCGGCCCAGGGGCCGGGGATCGCGTTGGCCCGCATGTGGCTCAGGAGTTCATCGTCGACCCGGTCGGCGGTGCGGCGCAGCGCGAGTTCACGCAGGGCCGTGAGGTTGCCGCGGGAGAAGTAGTGCTTAAGCGCCCGCTCAGCGTTCGTGGGCACGTAAACCTTGCCGGCCTTCAGGCGCTCAATCAGGTCGCTGGGGTTGAGGTCGACCACCTCGATGTCGTCGGCCCGGTCGAGGACGCCGTCGGGCACCGTCTCGCGGACCCGGATGCGGGTGATGGAGGCCACCACGTCGTTGAGGCTCTCGACGTGCTGAATATTGAGTGTGGTCAGGACGTCGATGCCGGCGTCGAGCAACTCCTCGACGTCTTGGTAGCGCTTGGGATGGCGCGAGCCGGGTGCGTTGGTGTGGGCGAGCTCGTCCACGAGCGCGATCTGCGGCCGGCGGGCGAGCAGCGCGTCGAGATCCATCTCTTCCAGGATGGTGCCATGGTAGGGCACGGCGCGGCGCGGAACGACCTCGAACCCGTCGAGCAGCGCCTCGGTCTCGGCCCGCCCGTGGGTCTCGACCACGCCGACGACCACGTCGGCGCCGGCCTTGAGCCGGGCGCGTCCGATGGTCAGCATCTCGTAGGTCTTGCCGACGCCAGGGGCGGCGCCGAGGAAAACCTTAAGCCGGCCGCGCGTCCGTTCCTCCCGGCGTGCCGCTTCGAGCAGCGCGTCGGGCGAGGAGCGGTTTGGGTCGCGGCCGGTCTCGGGCATGATGGCTCTTCAGCGCTTGGCGAGATCGTCCAGGGCGAGGTTCAGCGCCAGGACGTTGACGCGCGGCTCGCCTAGGAGGCCGAGGGTGCGGCCTTGGACCTGACCGGCGACGAGGTCGCGCAGCTTGTCCTCGGGCAGCCTGCGGGCCTTTGCGACCCGCGGCACCTGGAAGAAGGCGGCCTCGGGCGAGACGTCGGGGTCGAGGCCCGAGCCGCTCGTCGTGACGAGGTCGACCGGCACCGGTTGTCCTGGGTTCTGCCCGCGCAGCGCATCAAGGTCGCCCTTCACACGCTCCGCCAGTGCTGCGCTGGTCGGCCCGAGGTTCGAGCCCGCGGAGCTGGCGGCGTTGTAGGGCGCCGGCACGGTCTTGCTCGCATCCGCTGGGTCGGCCGCAGTCGTGGCCGAGGGCCGGCCGTGGAAGTAACCCTCACCGGTGAAGCTCTGGCCGATCAGACTGGAGCCGACGACCTTGCCGTCACGCTCGATCAGACTGCCGGCGGCCTCGGCCGGGAAGATCGTCCCGGCGATGCCGGTGACCGCTAGAGGATAGGCGAGGCCGGTGACCGCCGACAGGGTGACGAGCAGGACGAGGGCGGGACGAAGCTGGTTCAACATGGCAGGTCTCCTCGGACCTTCGGTTCAGGCGAGATGGAGGGCGGTGACGGCCGTGTCGATGGCCTTGATGGCCACGAAGGGCACCAGCACGCCGCCGAGGCCGTAAATCAGGAGGTTGCGCCGTAGGAGCGAGGCCGCGCCGACCGGCCGGTAGGTCACGCCCTTCAGGGCCAGCGGAATTAGAGCGACGATGACGAGCGCGTTGAAGATGATGGCCGAGAGAATGGCGCTCTGTGGCGAGGAGAGGCCCATGACGTTGAGCGCCTGCAGCTGCGGGTAGAGCGTCAGGAACATCGCCGGAAGAATCGCGAAATACTTGGCGATGTCGTTGGCGATCGAGAAGGTCGTGAGCGCCCCGCGAGTCATCAGGAGCTGCTTGCCGATGCCGACGATCTCGATGAGCTTGGTCGGGTCGCTGTCGAGATCGACCATGTTGCCGGCCTCGCGCGCCGCCACCGTGCCGGTGTTCATGGCCACGCCCACGTCAGCCTGGGCCAGCGCGGGGGCGTCGTTGGTGCCGTCGCCGCACATGGCCACCAGCTTGCCCTCTGCCTGCTCGCGCCGGATCAGTGCCAGCTTGTCCTCGGGCGTCGCTTGGGCGAGGAAGTCGTCGACCCCGGCCTCGGCTGCGATGGCGGCGGCCGTCATCGGGTTATCGCCGGTGATCATCACCGTGCGGATGCCCATGCGGCGCAGCTCGGCGAAGCGCTCGCGAATGCTGCCCTTCACGATGTCCTTCAGGTAGACCACGCCGAGCAGGCGGCCGTCCTTGGCCACCGCGAGCGGGGTGCCGCCCGCTTTGGCGATATCCTCGGCGATGGCTCGGATTTCGGTCACGACCCCCGTCTCGGCCTCGGATCGGACGGCCAGGGCGAGGTTCAAGCCGCGGGTCGCCATCGGCTGTCCGGTCACCGAGGCGATGACGGCGTCCACGGCGCCCTTGCGGATCGACGATTCGTCGAGGTCGACGCCGGACATCCGCGACTGGGCGGTGAAGGGCACGAAGGTGGCGTTCAACCCGGCCATGTCGCGGGCGCGGATGCCGTACTTCTCCTTGGCGAGCACGACGATGGAGCGGCCCTCCGGCGTCTCGTCGGCGAGCGAGGCGAGCTGCGCTGCGTCGGCGAGGTCCTGCTCGGAGACGCCGCGCACGGGGCGAAACTCCGTGGCCTGCCGGTTGCCGAGGGTGATCGTACCGGTCTTGTCGAGGAGCAGGGTGTCGACGTCGCCCGCGGCCTCGACGGCGCGGCCGGACATGGCGAGCACGTTGAAGCGCACCAGCCGGTCCATTCCGGCGATGCCGATGGCCGAGAGGAGCGCGCCGATGGTTGTCGGGATCAGCGTCACGAATAGCGCGACCAGGACGATGACGGGGATGGACCCGCCGGCATAGCTCGCGAAACTCGGGATGGTCGCTACCGCGAATACGAACACGATGGTCAGCCCGGCCAGCAGGATGTTGAGCGCGATCTCGTTCGGGGTCTTCTGGCGGGACGCGCCCTCGACCAGCGAGATCATGCGGTCGACGAAGGTCGAGCCGGCGGCCGCCGTGATGCGGACCTTGATCTCGTCGGAGAGCACCTGTGTGCCGCCAGTGACCGCCGAGCGGTCGCCGCCCGATTCCCGGATGACGGGGGCGGACTCGCCGGTGATGGCGGCCTCGTTGACGCTCGCCACGCCCTCGATGACCTCGCCGTCGGAGGGGATCAGGTCGCCTGCCTCCATGAGGACGACGTCGCCGACCTTGAGCGAGGTGCCGGGCACCATCTCGAAGGTGCGTCCCTGGCCGGTGAGGCGCTTGGCCATCATCTCGGTGCGGGTGCGACGCAGGCTATCGGCCTGCGCCTTTCCGCGCCCCTCGGCGAGCGCCTCGGCAAAGTTGGCGAACAGCAGCGTGAACCAGAGCCAAAGGACGATCTGGCCGGAGAAGAACAGGTCGCTGCCCCCGGTGACGAGGTCGCGGGCGAAGAGCACGGTGGTGAGCGCGGCCACGACCTCGACCACGAACATGACCGGGTTGCGGATCATGGCGCGGGGGTCGAGCTTCCTGACCGAGTCGAGGAGTGCGGGCCCGACAAGGGCGGCGCTGAAGAGCGATGAGGTCTTGCGGGACATGGGTTCGGGTGTCCGGAGAGGGCGAGGAGGCCCGGCGAGCGAAGCCGGGCCGTGCCGGTTCAGGGGGCGGTCGCGCCGGCGGCCAGGGTGAAGGCCGCGCCGAGGGCGAGGCCGCCGAGCAGGACGACGCCGAGAAGGGCCAGCACGAGGTCCGACGCGCGTACCTGCTTGGCATCGGAACCGTGGGTCCGGCGTCGTGACGGCCGGTACGGCATGAGGTGGTGGCGCGGGATGCGCCGGTTCGGGAGGATGCGGGGCATCTCAGCCCCCCGTGCCGAAGGTCTGCCCCGCCGCGCCGGCGAGGTGCTCGACCACGGGGCCGAGCGCCAGCGACGGGAAGAAGGTCAGGCCTCCGACGATCAGGATGACGCCGACGAGCAGGCCGACGAAGAGGCCACCGTGGGTCGGGAACGTGCCGGCGGAGGCCGGGACCCGCTTCTTGGCGGCGAGCGAGCCCGCGATGGCCAGGGCCGGGATGATCACGAAGAACCGTCCGACCAGCATGCCGAGCCCCAGCAGGCTGTTGTAGAACAGCGTGTTGCCGCTGAGCCCGCCGAAGGCCGAGCCGTTGTTCGCCGCCGCGGAGGTGAAGGCGTAGAGGATCTCGGAGAAGCCGTGCGGCCCTGCGTTGGCGGGGCCGGCGAGGCCGGCGGCCGCCACGGTGGCGACGGCGGTCCCGCCCAGCATCATCAGCGGCAGGCACAGGATGGCGAGCATGGCCATCTTCACCTCGCGAGCCTCGATCTTCTTGCCGAGGTATTCCGGCGTGCGCCCGACCATCAGCCCGGCCACGAAGATCGCCACCACGACGAAGACCAGCATGCCGTAGAGGCCCGCGCCGACGCCGCCGACGATGATCTCGCCGAGCTGCATGTTGATGAGCGGGATCAGGCCGCCGAGCGCCGTGAAGCTGTCATGCATGGCGTTGACCGCGCCGCACGAGGCCGCGGTGGTGACGACGGCGAACAGGGCCGAGGCTACGATGCCGAAGCGGACCTCCTTGCCCTCCATGTTGCCGCCTGTCAGCCCGAGCCCGTTCAGCACGGAGCTACCCGAAGCCTCGCTGCCGTAGGTGACGGCGACGCCGGCGAGGAACAGCACGCCCATGGCGGCGAGGATGGCCCAGCCCTGGCGCTCGTCGCCGACCATGCGGCCGAAGACGTTTGTGAGCGCGGCGCCCAGCGCGAAGATCGAGACGATCTGCACGAAGTTCGACAGGGCGGTCGGGTTCTCGAAGGGGTGGGCGGCGTTGGCGTTGAAGAAGCCGCCGCCGTTGGTGCCGAGCATCTTGATCGCAACCTGGCTCGCCACCGGGCCGACCGCGATGGTCTGCTTGGCGCCTTCCAGGGCCGTGGCGTCGACGTAGGCGCCAAGGGTCTGCGGCATGCCCTGCGAGACCAGGAACAGCGCGTAGGCGAGACAGATCGGCAGCAGCACGTAGAGGGTGCAGCGGGTCAGGTCGACCCAGAACGAGCCGACCGTCCTGGCCGAAGCGCGACTGAACCCGCGGATCAGGGCCACGGCGAGCGCGATGCCGGTGGCCGCCGAGAGGAAGTTCTGGTGCGTCAGCCCCAGCATCTGCGACAGGTACGAGAGGGTGCTCTCGCCGCCATAGTTCTGCCAGTTGGTGTTGGTGACGAAGCTCGCCGCGGTGTTGAAGGCGAGGTCGGGCGCCACCGCGGACTGGCCCATGGGGTTGAGCGGCAGCACGTCCTGCAGGCGCAGCACCGCATAGAGCAGCACGAAGCCGAGCACGTGGAAGGCGAGCATGGCGAGGCCATAGCCGAGCCAGGTCTGCTCGTGGCGCTCGTCGATGCCGGCGACGCGGTAGAGCCCGCGCTCGACGGGGGCGAGCACGGGCGAGAGCGGGGTTCGCTCCCCGGTGAAGACGCGCGTCATGTACCAGCCGAGCGGCTTCACGAGCGCGACGACGACCGCGCAGAACAGCGCGATCTGTATCCAGCCGTTAGGGGTCATGGGATGTGGTCCGGCAAGGCCGCTCAGAACCGCTCGGGGCGGACGAGGGCGTAGGTGAGGTAGACGAGGAGGCCGGCGGTCACGAGGGCGCCGAGGGCGAGGTCAAAGGTCATGACGGCGTGCCTCAGAGGCGTTCGCAAAGCGTGGCGTAGGCGGCGGCCAGGCCGAAGAAGGCAAGGGCTCCGGCCAGGAAGACGATGTCGAGCATGGGATGTCCCGTATCCGTTCGGCCCGCTTGTCGCGGTCAGTCCGCGACCGACGGGGCGAACCCGAATGTGGACGGGAACCGCATTAGGGTTCGAGACGGAAAGGGAGGCGATCCTATAAGGAACTCATTAGGATCGGCCGGATTCCGAGGCTCGTCCGGAGCCTTTGGGGCGTGCCTTCGGACGCCAGGCGGCCTGCAACTCCTGGCAGGCTCCCGGGGCGTCGACGAGCATGGCCCTCGGACAGGCGGCGCGCCAGAGCGTGCGGTCCACCTGGATCACGCCGGTGTCCGCCCCTGCGAAGCCGCTGTAGGGCACGCCGCAGGCCGGGCAGCGTCCGACGACGCGGCGGAGGTCCGCGGCTCGGGCGTCCGCATGGACCGGATCGGGGGGAGCCTGGCTGGACGGGAAGCGGGGCCTGACGCCGGCAAGGCGAGCCCGCAGGCCGAGATTGGACCCGGCGCTCAAGATGCGGGCAGCAGGTCTAGGACGTTCAGGGCGAGCAACGCGAGGGACAGGGCCGACCACGAGTCCAGGCCCAGGGCCATCAGGGCGAAGACGCGGTCGGCCCTGCATTCGGCGGCGATGTGCCGGAGGACTATCATCTGCAAACTCTACGCGGGCGACGGCCCGGTGGGGCGAGAAGTCCTCGTTACCCCGTTAGGGAACAAGACGAAGGCGGGGCCTCCGGCATAGGTAAGTCATAAGGATGGGTCGACGGGGCGGGCGCTACGGGATCGTGGCCGATGCGCATCCGATGTGGGTACGGCTCATTCGCCGGTTCTAGCCGCCACGGGGGCGAACAGGATGAGGGCGCTTCCAAGCAGCCATACCACGCCGCCCGCGATGTCCCATCGGTCGGGTCGGTGTCCCTCAAACCCCCAGAGCCAGATGATGGCCGCAACAACGATGTAGATGCCCGCATAGGCCGCGTAGGCGCGCCCGGCAGCCTCGCTCTCCGCCAGTGTCAGCAGATCGGCAAACACCGCCAGGGAGAGCATGCCGGGCGCCAGCGACCAGGGGGACTTGTCGAGGCGTAGCCAGGCCCAGAACGCGAAACAGCCGGCGATCTCGGCCAACCCCCGGGCGGGTGACGCGATCATCGCTTTTGGCACGAGGCGCCAATGTGCCCGTACCTGCTGATGTCATGGCCACCGCTTCCGGAGCCGCTTCGCCTGCCGAGCGGACATTCGAATAGGGAGGGCGGAAGGTCCGCAACGGGTGGCACCCGGACCTTGGCATTCTGTCCAGAAGCAGACATCAACGATCCGAGTGTGCGGAATGGCCATGCTTCCCCAGCACGGCATTCATTGAATCGTGCGAAGGCGAAGGTTGTGCGGTTGCCGCGGCAAAACCAAGCTGGCGTGCCTTACTTGCCGCTGCCTCAACGCTCCAGAGGATGAGCGATTTTCTGATCGCATATGTCACTTCTGCCCTCTGCCTTCGTCTCATTCATGGCAGGGGACGAAGCGGAATTTGCCGTCGTGCTTGCCCCTGTGAACCGGAGGCCGCACCGTGAATACAATCTTGAAGCATCTGATCTCATCCGCTGCCATTGGTGCCGCATGCGTCACCAGCGCCTCGGCGCACGATCTCACCAAAGGTGGAGCCAAGGTTTCCGTCGTCTTCGATCAGCCGCTGCCGAACGTGCCCGGCAAGAGCATGAAGGGCGTTCTCGTCGAGTATGCTCCTGGGCAGTCGTCACCCGCTCACACGCATCCGAAATCGGCATTCATCTACGCGACCGTGCTCGAAGGCGCGATACGAAGCCAAGTGAACGACGGTCCGATCGTGACCTACAAGGCGGGCGAAAACTTCTTCGAAATGCCCGGCGATCGCCACGGCGTCAGCGCCAATGCCAGCGATACCCAGCCGATGAAGCTCTTGGCCGTGTTCGTTGTCGACTCGAACGAAACCGAACTGACGACGATCACCCATCGCTGAGTTGACGAGCGTGACCACACGACGTCACGCCGCCGGCCCCCACTCCTTTTCGCAGCATGTCACAAGCGCAGCTTCAGGCTCGTCTTGTGAGGGAGCCTGCACCCTCATCAAGGACAGTGAAAATGACACCTCGCGTGAAGAGCCCCTTCAAGGTTGCCCCCGACGCCGTAAAGGCCATGATGGCGCTCGAAACCACACTTCATTCCAGCGGCCTGGAGCACGGTCTGCTCGAAGTTGTGAAGCTCAGAGCCTCGCAGATTAATGGATGCGCCTTCTGCATACACATGCACGTTACCGACCTTCGCTCACACGGCGAAACGGAAATGCGCCTGTACATGCTCAGCGCCTGGCGGGAATCGTCCCTCTACACAGACCGGGAGCAGGCCGCTTTGGCCTGGACCGAAGCGTTGACCCGGATTTCCGAAACAGGAGCGCCGGACGCGGACTATGAGCTGCTTGAGGCGCAGTTCACAGAGGTCGAACAGGTCAACCTGACGTTTGCAATCGGCGCGATCAACGTCTGGAACCGCCTCCAAGTTGGCTTCCGTGCGCCGCACCCCGTGGAAGCTCCCCGTACCGCTGCTTGAAGGCGAGATCCAGGTTTAGAGGCGCTCCGGCCACGGCTCGTGCGACTCGCCTACGCTTCCACACAGGAGACGGGATATGAGCAGGTTTACCGGTAAGGTCGCGATCGTCACGGGTGGAAGCGGTGGCATCGGCCTAGCTGCTGCCAGGCGTTTCGCATCAGAGGGGGCGAAAGTCCTTGTCACTGGACGACGGCAGCAGATGCTAGACGACATCACAGCCGGCACCCCAAACGTCCAAGGCTTCGTAGCCGATGCCGCCGTCCCAGCTGATGCTGCCCGGACGATAGCCAAGGCGGTCGAGTGCTGGGGACGAATTGACGTTCTTGTCAACAATGCCGGAGCCGGCGCGCCGACCACACTAGCAGACGCGGATCCCGATCGTACTTGCGCGATCTATGCCGTCAACGTGATCGGTCCCACTCTCCTAGCCTCTGCCGCGTTGCAGTATCTAGAAGAGAGCCAGGGCACAATCGTCAACGTCTCCAGCACGCTTGCTCGAAAAGCAGTTGCAGGGTTCGCCGATTACGCCGCTAGCAAATCCGCCTTGGAGCAGGCAACGCGATGTTGGGCGCTTGAGCTGGCTCCAAAGGGTATCCGTGTCAACGCGATCGCTTCCGGTCCTGTGGAATCAGATTTCCTTCGAGCCAGGATGGGTTTTTCCGAAGAGGAGTCCGAAATTATCAAGTCACAGGAAAGAGATATGATCCCGCTTAAGCGACGAGGTGAGCCAGAAGACGTAGCCACTTGGATCCTGAACCTTGCATCGACCGAGGCGGGTTGGGTTACAGGACAGGTGTTAGGTATCGATGGCGGTTTCTCGATCGCATGATCACCTACCAGTTCTCATTATTTTAAGAGAACTACCCGCAACGATCGCTCTCGATTGTAGTCAGACAGTCATCTGCATCGTACGGAAGAAGGGGCCTGCTGAGTCCGCCCGGGCTAGATAGCGGACTTCGGCCCTTGTACCCGTATCGGACGTTGCAGCTCCGACCCAATGTTGCCACTGATTCCTGTGTCGTAGCTCCTCAAAAGCGTCCGTCCATCTATGGGCCTCGTATGCGTTAGCGCGCCCCTGTGTTCCGGATCGTGGTGTGATTATACGCGTCGACGCGACCCTCGAACGTCGGTTCAGCCGAAGCAAGCTTGGTGAAGCGGTCTGTGCAAGGCCGACGCATTGACGAAAGCCCCGAGATAATTTCCGTTCGACGTCACATCCGGCCTGAGTGCGTCGTCACCCTCGTGGACCAATCACGTGGGGAGAGTGCAATGAGCGCAGCTATTCCGGTGCTAGCCGGCCTTCTCGGCGCAGGACTAGAGCCGTGCCCTAGCGGGTTGAATCACTTGGGGTAGGCGATCTGGCTGGCGTGTGATTCACTGGGTGGGCTTGTGATGGAGGATGCCATGCCTTCAGCCCTGTCGGTT
>NZ_BPRC01000052.1 GCF_022179725.1 Methylorubrum aminovorans | reverse complement strand
GGTCGTGAAGTTCGCGACCGATGTCACGCAGGACCGTCTGCGCCGCGCAGACGTGGCAGGACAGATTGCGGCCATCAACCGGTCGCAGGGCGTCATCCACTTCGACATGGATGGCACGATCCTTGATGCCAACGAGAGCTTTCTTGGCGTCGTCGGCTACCGCCTGGACGAGGTCTGTGGTCAGCACCATCGGACCTTCGTCGAGCCGTCTCACGCCCAATCAGCGGAGTACCTGCAGCTATGGGAGGCGCTCCGGCGCGGTGAGTACCGTGCGGGCGTGTTCAAGCGCCTTGGCAAGGGCGGACGAGCCGTCTGGATCCAGGCCAGCTACAACCCGATCTTCGATGTGGAGGGTCAGCCGTTCAAGGTCGTGAAGTACGCGACTGACATCACTGCCAAGACGGCGGCTCAGCACGCGGCGACCGGTGCCTCAGGCCAGACGCTGATGAACGTGCAGACCGTCGCCTCGGCAGCGGAGGAACTGAGTGCTTCGATTGGCGAGATCGCCCAGAGCCTGGCTCGCTCGCGCGGCGAGGTAGACGCCATCCACGATCAAACCATCGTGGCGGACCGCTCCACAGCGAAGCTGAAGGACGCCGCCGCGTCGATGAATGGCGTCGTCCAACTCATCCAGGGTGTTGGGCAGCAGATCAATCTGCTGGCCCTCAATGCAACAATCGAGGCGGCGCGGGCTGGCGAAGCCGGGCGCGGCTTTGCCGTGGTTGCCGGCGAGGTGAAGAACCTGTCGAATCAGGTGACGCAGGCGACGAGTCGGATTGCCCAGGACATCCATGGGATGCAAGGGGTCGCGGAAGAGGTAGTTGCTGCTCTGCTCTCGATTGTACAAGCGCTTGAGTCGGTACGGGAGACGGTGACCGGTGTGGCCTCGGCGGTGGAGGAGCAAAGCGCCGTCACCCAGGAGATCTCGTCCAGCATGCAGACGGCCGCCCAGGGTGTCAGCGAGATCAACACCAGCCTGCAGGCTCTCACGGGCTGAGGGAGTTTGAGACCAGGAACATGCTTACGGCGCGTTGCGGCCTCTGCTCCGCGCCGTTGAGAGTTCCATATCGGCTGCGAAGGCTCAGAGTGCTGAGACGCTAAGGGGGACTGTCGCCGGCCTATCGCTCAGCCGCGAGTTTAAACGTTTGGAAGCCACACTTCCGCAGATAAGTCTGCTTACGAAGCAACAGCGGACCTGCCGCCGCACGAGGGCGAAGGTCTGCTGATGTCGCTCAGCTGAACAGGGGCAAGCGAACTCCTGACCCATAGCTGTCCCTCTCATCCGGGGCCTTCGTCGTCCGCTTCGACGCGGGAAGCGGGCCTCTGGCCGCTGCCGCGAAGCCGTCATTCAGCTTGGCGCCTGTCATGTTCAGGGGCAGGTGTCGTGGCGCACATCCACAGCTACGTTGGCGGATCACAGTGATCTCAAGCCGCTATCGCCCCCTCAGCGGCCCGATCCAACGGCGCAGTGGTCTTCGGACTCTGCGCCGTTGTCGTTTCTAATCGCCGAGTTGTTGCCAGGAAAACATCAGAGGCTGCAAGGCGCGGCGATGCAAAAGGCTTGCCGTAAATTTCGCGGAGGTTACTTTCTGGACTGCCTCTCTACGTGCTGTGCCCGCTTGTCATACAAGAATTCATCCCACACTGCGGCCGTACGGGCATATTTTTATAACCAGCGATTTTTCTTGAATCGCCAATACAAGACACCGCAGATCAGGAGAATTCCGGCGACAACAGCATAGTAGCCGTACTGCCACTTTAGCTCCGGCATGTTCTCGAAGTTCATGCCATAAAGGCCGGCAATCGCCGTTGGCACTGCTAGGATCGCCGCCCAGGCCGCCAGCCGCCGAGTGATGACTGTCTGTTGGGCTTGTCCCAGCATCAAACTTGCCTCGAAGGCAAAGGCCAACACCTCGCGCAACGCATCGATCTCGTCCTGTGCCCGCCGCAGGTGATCGGACACGTCACGGAAACGCGGCTGCATCTCCTCGTCGATCGCGACCATCTCATCGTGTTCGAGCTTGCGGCAGACCTCGACGAGAGGGACGACCGCTGTGCGCAGGCGGAGCAGGTCGCGCCGCAGCAGGTATAGGCGCTCGACTTCGCTCTGCAACAGCTCGCGCTTGAGCACACAATCCTCGATCCCCTCGACCTCGGCCATGATGGTTTCTAAGACTGGCGCGTAGTTGTCGACGATGTAATCCAGGATGGCATAAAGGATGTAATCCTCGCCGTGGGCGAGTAGCTTTGGGCACGCCTCGGTTTGTTCGCGGACGGGTGTGTAGGAGGCCGAGGCGCCGTGCCGAACGGTCACCACGAAGCCGCGCCCGACGAAGAGGTGAGTCTCGCCGAGTGCGATCCGGCCATTTACGAGTTGCGCCGTTCGCGCCACCAGAAACAGGCAGTCGCCATAGCGCTCAAGCTTTGGACGCTGGTGGGCGGAGAGAGCGTCCTCAATGGCGAGCGGATGCAGGTTGAACTGAGCTTGCACCTGCTGCAGCAGCTCTAAGGTCGGCTCGTAGAGGCCGAGCCAGACCAGATGTCCTTCCCGCCGCGCCCAGGCGCCAGCCTCGTCTACGCTTACGTCAGCGACCCGCTTTCCATTTGCATAGGCATTGGAGGCCACGATGCCGGACCTGCTCACGGAGGTCGGAGCGGACGACGCTGTCACAGGCAAGGGGGCTCCTCCAGCTCTTAGTTGTGTTCCAGGTCGCCGGCAGCCGCGCTGCAGATGAACCGGGGCCTGCCCCTAAATGCCTGGCTTGGCGAAGTGTTGCGCGCCGGTCGCGCCATAAGGGGGCTTTCTGGCGACGATCTCGGGCCCGTTGTGGTGCCGTCGCATGCCTGGGATAAGCTGGACGCTCAGGGGGCACGCGTGAGGCCCGTTCAGGGTTTCTGTTCTTGTGCAACGGGTACGCTCTCCCCTTATCTTCTGCTTCATCCTTGCGCTGATCAGCCATCCCAGTTGGGCTCAGGAGCCTTTGAGCGAAGCGGCGCGGATCGCCGCGGAAACCCCGTTCCTGCGGAATCTGCGCGGCGCCGGCGGCGACCCGCAGACCTCCGTGGCGCAGCCCGACACCTCAGCCCGGCCGTCCGCCAACATCACCACCTCGATCCAGGACCTGCTCGGCCCCTACGGTGATCCGGGCGGCGTGCGTAGCTTCCTCCTGGACAAGGGCATCAGCTACAGCCTGACCTACATCGGCGAGAGCTTCGGCAACGTAAGTGGTGGCTCCCGCCGTGGCGGCATCTACGAGGGACGCCTCGACTTCCAGTTCGATGCCGATCTGGACAAGCTGCTCGGCTGGCAGGGCGCCAGCGTCCACACCAACCTGTACCAGATCCACGGCACCGGTATCTCACGCTACTTCGTCAACAACTTCATCACCGTGAGCGCCATCGAGGCGCTGCCGTCCTCGCGCGTCTACGAGCTTTGGTTCGAGCAGCGCTTGTTTGACAATCAGCTCAGCATCCGCTTCGGCCAGCTCGCCAGCGATACCGAGTTCGCGGTCAGCCAGACCGGTACGCTGTTCATCAACTCGACCTTCGGCTGGCCCAACATCATGGCCGTCATCATCCCGAGCGGCGGCCCGATCTACCCGCTCGCGACGCCAGGCGTGCGAGCCAAATACGTGCCCAACAAGAATCTTTCGCTGCAGGTCGGCGTGTTCAACGGCGATCCGGCCGGAGCGGCACGGGCCGACAACGATCCCGATCCACAGCGGCGCAACCGCACGGGCACGAACTTCCGCACGAACGATCCTGCCCTCGTCGTCGCCGAGGCAGCCTATGCCTACGGCCTGGAAGCCCACGACAACATCGAGCCTGGTACGGTGACGCTAGGCGGCTGGTACCATTTCGGACGCTTCAACAGCCTGCGCTCGGATGAAGAGCGCCGCTCTCTGGTCGATCCGGCCAGCACCGGCATCGGCCGCTTCTATCGCGGGAACAACGGCATCTACGCGATGATCGACCAGACCGTGTACCGCGAGCCCGACGATCCGAACGACGGTGCCTCCGTCTTTGTGCGAGTTTCCTCCTCGCCGACGGATCGCAATCTGCTGGACTTCTATTTCGATGCCGGCATCGGCTACAAAGGGCTGTTACCCGGTCGTTCAGACGATACGGTTGGCGTGGCGTTCGCTCTTTCGCGGATCTCGCGGAGCGCTCGCGGCTTCGACACGGACGCGGTCTTCCTGACGGGCGAGCCGGGGCCGCGTCGCAGCAGCGAGGCGGTGTTGGAGGCGACCTATCAGGCGGTCCTGGCCCCCGGCGTCACGCTACAACCGGACTTCCAGTACGTGTTCCGGCCGAGTGGCGGCATAGCCAACCCTCGCGATCCAAATGGCGAGCGTGTCAGGAACGCCGCGGTGTTCGGCCTCCGGGCGACGATCCGCTACTGAGAAACGTCACGCTCATCGATGTCGGCTATGGCTGGTTTGCGGTGATTGGTTCGCTGCCTGCAAGCGGACGTTCGGCCTCGCGCTCACCATGGTCATTCCGTCCGGTCGGCTGAAGGCTCCGCAGCGGACGTGCCACCCAGACAATCGTCTCCCTGTTGCTCAACCCACGGGAGACCGATCGGCACGGCCCGTGCGACCAACAACAACGCTTGCAGCTTCGGTGGCTGCTCCCAGGACGGTTGCTCGTCGTCGGCCCATCCGGGTTAGAAAAGCCCAGCTTGGAATAAAAAATTCGGTCGCCCTGTGACCGCCGATCGTTCGACGGCGAAAAGCACGTCATGAGCTTTCGATCCGCCTTGAGGCTGATGAGGCCGCCGCACAATCCACCGGATCGCACGAAGGATCGTGCAGCGGACCCGGCTGGCCCCGATGCGTGGAGCGCGCTGATGGCGGCGGCGCAGGATGGGCATGGGGGTGCCTACCACCGGCTGCTGCATGAGACCTCCGATTGGCTGAACCGGTACTTCCGGCGCCGACTGCCACCCGGCGACGTTGACGATGCCGTGCAGGAGGCGCTGCTCGCGATCCACCGGCGACGCCACACGTTCGATCGCCGTCACCCCTTCGGCCCGTGGATGGCGGCGATCGCAAAGCGTAAATGGGTCGATCAGCTCCGCACCATCGCGCGTCGCCCGACGGAGGTGCTGTCGGATGACCTCGCGGTCGCGGATCACGAATCCGCGGTGACGAGTGCGACGACGCTCGCCGGTCTGCTCGTGCAGCTCCGGCCCGTACAGGCCCAAGCCATCCGGATGGTGAAGCTGCAGGGCTACAGCATTGAGGACACGTGTCGAGAGACGGGCCTGACCGCGTCGGCCGTCAAGATGAACATCCATCGTGGGCTCGCGCGCCTGACCGCCCTGATCGAGGACGCCGATGACCTCAACTGACGCCCTGATCCACGGCCTGTCGGCCGATCTTGCTCCCGTGCGGCGGCGCAGCGTGCGCCGCGAGCTTGCTGCGGTCGTCGGCCTCGCCGCCGCTGAGCTGGCCCTCATCCTGATGGCTGGCGCCATGCGTCCGGACATGGGCAGTGTGATCCTGTCTCCCTTCATGGCCTGGAAGATCGGCGGCCTCGCCCTTCTCGCCGGCGTGAGCGGCGCGGTCGCGATCCGGTCGTTCGCACCGCCGGCGGCCTCACGCCGCGACCTCATGTTCGCCTTCGCTTTGGCCGTCCTCGTGATGGCCGCCGGCGTCTTCGTGACGAGTGCCGCCGAGAGCGGCGAACCGCTGCTTGAGCGCCTGTCTCCGGCACGCGGCCTGCGCTGCGCGGTCGCGATCGTCGTTCTGTCGCTGCCGTTGATGAGCCTGCTCGCACTGCTGATGCGCCGCGCGGCACCGGTCCATCCCAAACGCAGCGCGCTGGCGACGGGCCTTGCCGCAGCGACGTGCGGCGCTCTGGTCTTCACCGTCTGCTGCCCGGCGAACGACCCGCTTTACATCGTGGTCTGGTACTCGGCGGGGATCGCCGCCGTCGCCGCCACGGCGCGATGGCTCCTGCCGCGCCGCTTCCGGCTTTAGCCCCCGCCGCGCGACCCGCTCGATCGCTCCCCGTCATCGCGACGCCCGACTCGACGCCTTCGCGCGCGGGATGGACGGCGCACGCCTTCCCTCGACCGCTCCTAGAGGATACCATCATGACAGCGACCGCCTCATTCCCCGACGCGACGACCCCATCGGCGACGCCGTCGGCTTGGCTGAAGCGATAATACGGCACCCGAGCTTTGTTCTCGGCCGTGTGGGTCGCGCTCGCGTTCACGATCGGCAGGGCGCAGCCGGCGGTCGGGATCGCCTTGCTCGTCGCCTATCCACTCTGGGATTGTGTGGCGAACTACGTTGATGCCGCGCGCAACGGCGGCCTGCGCGCGAACCCCTCGCAGGCAGTCAACGTCCTCGTCAGCGCCATCGTCACGGTGGCCATCGCCCTCACCGTTGGCCGTGATCTCCATGCCGCCATCGGCGTGATCGGCCTCTGGGCCGGTCTCTCGGGCCTTCTCCAACTGGCCACCGGCATCCGGCGCTGGCGGAGCGCCAGCGGGCAGTGGCCCCAGATCCTGAGCGGTGCGCAGTCGAGCTTGGCCGCCGCGCACATGATTATGGTGGCGACGAGCCCGTCACTTGTCGTCAGCGTCGCCGATATCGGGCTCTATGCCGCCTTCGGCGCCTTCTACTTCGCCGTCTCAGCGGCAATGCTTCAGTTCAAGCGATAGACGCCCCCCCTTCACACGCTGCCTCGAACGACGGCAGCACAACCTCGGAGTGATCGATGATAAACCGTAGGACGATGATCGCCGGCGCCGTTGCGGCCGCAGGGGCCCTCGCGCTGCCGGTCCGGGCCGAGACGAAGAGCAAGACAATCCCAGCCCGTAACGTTGTGCTCGTGCACGGCCTCTTCGCCGACGGCTCCTGCTGGTCCGACGTGATCGGCCGCCTCCAGGCATCGGGCCTGAACGTCACATCGGTCCAGAACCCGCTGACGACGCTCGAAGAGGCGGTCTCTTCGGTCCGGTGCGTGCTCGCGCGGACCGAAGGTCCTACCGTGCTGGCGGGTCACTCCTTCGCGGGCACGATCCTCTCCGAAGTCGGGGACGCCGAGAACGTCTCTGCGCTCGTCTACATCGCCGCGCGGGCGCCGGATGCCGGCGAGGATTACGCCGCGTTGGGGAAGCGGTTCGCGGTCGCGCCCGCCACCGCCGGCATCATCTTCGACGGCGACGAGGGACGCCTGAGCGAGAACGCCTTCCTGCACGATTTCGCCGGCGACGTTCCGTCTGGCCGCGCGCGGATCCTGTACGCGACGCAGCAGCCCTTCAGGAGGGCACTGACGCAGGCGAGGACGACGAAAGCCGCTTGGCGCACGAAGCCGACCTACTACGCGGTGTCGGACGAAGACCGCACGATCAATCCCGATCTGCAGCGCTTTCTGGCCAAGCGCATGGATGCGCACGTCGTCTCGCTCCGTGCGAGCCATCTTTCGCTGATCTCGCGTGCTCCCGAGGTCGCTGACCTTATCGAACTCGCGGCGCGGGGAAGCTGACGCTGGTGTTAAAGGGCCGCAGCTGCGCCCCCGGCCTTGCATGCTACGCCCCCCTTCGTGCGGATGTCACAGCGAGCGGGGTGACGAGTAACTCATGCCGTTCTCTCGCTGCGGGCCTGCGCTGCAAGTCCCTCATCGCGAGTGTGCGAAGTGCTAGGATGGGTCGCGGTCGCAGTGACTCTGATCGCCTCACCATTCGCCGCCTGGAGGTGCCCGTTCTCCTCCCGTCATTTCTGACGCGAGACGCTGATCAGCCTGCCGACAAGCAGACCTCCTGAATGACTGAGAAGGGTCGGAACCGGTCCCTGGCCTTTCGCCTCTAAGCGGACGTTCCGCCTCCAACCCATGCCGGTCGTATGGACGACCGTCACCACATCCCCGAGAGCGGATCTTCGTCAGTCAAGCAGAAGATTCAGTTTGGGGCATCAGGGGATCCTTGTCTCTTGCAGAGCAAGGGACTTCTATGGCCACTCACGAACCACAGCACTGATACGATCAAGGTAAAGTGATCTGATGTTTTTAGAAGCACAGTGCAGGGCGCGGCTTCCCTATAATCAACTACAACTCAAGATTGACTGTGAATTCATTCATATTCGTATGGCATAGACATCCATCATTGCCGTGCAGTTTGGCGCCGGCGGTTGCAATGGATGTCGGGCTGCGGGCCGGGCAAGCCGCGCTCTGGCGCGATTGCCCATAACCCGCATCGGCGCAGCTCCCAGCAGGATCGTATGACCTTCCGCATCGGTACCCGCCTACAACTCATAACCGTCACCGCCCTCGTTGGTATTGCCGCGCTGATCGGCCTGGCGGGATGGGATATGTCCGAGACGGTCACGAACGCGCGCGAGTTGAAGACGCGCGATCTCGTCGAGACCGCGCAAGGGGTGCTCGCCTACTTCGAGGGCGAGGAGCGCGCCGGCCGGATGAGCCGGGATGCCGCCCAGCAAGCGGCCGTGACGGCGGTTCGGGGCCTACACTACGCGGGCAGGGAGTACTTTTGGATTCAGGATATGCATCCGCGCATGGTACTGCATCCCAAGGTCGACTTGATTGGCAAGGACATCGGCGGGATCGTCGATCCGGCTGGCAAGCGCCTGTTTGTAGATATGGTCGAGCAGGTGAAGCAGTCGGGCGCGGGCTTCGTCCCATACCTATGGCCGAAACCCGGCCTGGATCAGCCGGTGGCGAAGATCTCCTACGTGAAAGGCTTCGCGCCTTGGGGATGGATCATCGGATCGGGCATCTATGCGGATGACACGATGGCGCAGATGCGCCCCACCCTGATGCGTCTGCTCGGCGGCGCGGCCATCGTTGCGATGATGATCGGTCTTCTGGCTACCCTCATAGGGCTTAGCGTGCTGCGACCGGTGCGGGCCATGACGGCGTTCATGACTGGTCTCGCAGCGGGGGACCTAACCCGAGAGGTGCCAGGCACGCAGCGCCGCGACGAGATCGGCACGATGGCGGCTGCCGTTCAGGTGTTCAAGGACGGCCTGATCCGCATGAAGGCTCTGGAGGCGGAGACCGCGCAGGCGCGCTTGGCCGCCGAGGAGCAGCGCAAGGCCGGCATGCGCCAGATGGCCGACGGCTTCGAGGCCGCTGTCGGTGGCATCATCGGCTTGGTGTCATTGTCATCGACCAAGTTGCAGGCCACCGCGCAGACCCTGACAGTGACGGCGACCGAAACCGCCTGCCAATCCACCACCGTGGCGGCAGCCGCCGAGGAAGCGGCATCGAACGTCAACACCGTCGCGGCGGCGACCGAGGAACTGGGTTCGTCGGTGCAGGAGATCGGCCGCCAGGTCGCGGGCTCGGCCGAGCTGGCGCAGCGTGCCGTCCACGAGGCCGACCAGACCGGCACGCTGGTGCAGGAACTGAGTGCGGCTGTCTCCCGGATCGGCGACGTGGTTGGGCTGATCTCAAATATTGCGGGACAGACCAATTTGCTGGCGCTCAACGCCACCATCGAGGCAGCCCGGGCCGGGGCTGCCGGCAAAGGCTTCGCCGTCGTCGCCTCCGAGGTGAAGGCGCTGGCTGAGCAGACCGCCAAGGCGACGAATGAGATTTCCGCGCAGATCGCGCAGATCCAGTCCTCGACGGGACAAGCCGTGACATCGATCGGCGGCATTACCGAACGGATCAGCGAGATCAGCGGCGTCGCGACCTCGATCGCGGCTGCAGTCGAGCAGCAGGGCGCGGCGACCCAGGAGATCGTGCGCAATGTCGCTCAAGCCGCCCTGGGCACCGGCGAGGTGACGAGTAACATCTCCGGTGTAGCGGGCGCAGCCGAGGAGACCGGGGTAGCAGCCAGCCACGTTCTGGATGCGGCCTCGGAGCTGTCGCGCCAGTCCGAGCACCTGTCGGTTGAGGTCGGGCGCTTCCTAGCGACCGTGCGAGCAGCCTGACGCGATCCTACTTTCGCGATCGCCGGAGTAATTAATTAAGGGTTCGAGAGTCCGCTTCCGCTCAACCTTCGAGCAGAACCGGACTGGCAGAATACCACCCGTTCCGGTCGTAGGTCTTCGTCCACCACGCTGCCGGTCAGCAGACCTTCCCAGGATCTGCAAGGGGTCGAAAGCGGCGGTTCGGCACCTGCCAGTCCAAAGTCGGCTTATGGCGCACAGCCGAACAAGCGGCATTCGGACGGAAGCTCGATCAGGTACGAGGCCAGTGGTGATGATCAGTGCTGCGCAACAGCATTCTGAAGCTAATACATGCCGGTCGGTGAACCCATCGAGTGGAATTACGAAGGGGCGGTGACGTCGCCGTGCGCCCAGCTTCAAGGGCCGGTGCATCGTGCTGCGCCTACCGGTCCCACTTTACTTTCGAAATTTAATGGGGTTGTGATTTGAGTCTGTGCACGCCTAGGGCGTCTTCGTTCGCCCTCAGGGCGCGATCATACTCGATCAGCGCCGCCACCTCGTCCCTCGCTGCGAAACCGTAGAAGCGGCCAATCAGGTAGAGCGTTGCATCGATGGCCAATGAGACGCCACCTCCCGTCACCACTCCATCGTCCACCACGACTGCAGTTCGGGCATCCACGCCGCCCGAGCGAAGCACTTCAAGGGGGGCAGCTGTCTCGGTGCCGGCTATGGCACGCCGCGTCGTCGCTGCCCGCCCGTTGAGGCAGCCCGCTTCCGCGAGGATCATGGCGCCTGTGCAGACAGAGGCGAGGCGATCCGGCTCCCGATCCTGCAGGAAGCGCAGCATCGCCGCGTCGGCCGCCGCCTGCGGCCAGCCCGGGCCGCCACAGACGATGTACACGTCGCATGGCGGGGCATCCTCGAAGCCGTAGGGCACCTCCACCGCGAGGCCACCCGCCATCCGCACGGAACCTGCCTCCCGCGCGATCACCGCGTCCTTGAGGTTCGGCAGCACGCGCCTGGCCATCGAGAGGACGCCGACTGTGCCGCCGAGGTCGATTGGTTCGACACCCTCGTAGAGTACGATCCCGAAGCGGATGGCGGCTGTGCGGTCCGGCATGTGGTAGTCTCTATCTGGAATGCGATCACCCGGCCGGTGGGCACGGACGGGAAGAGGGTTTTGCGACACGATGACGGTGAGGACGATCGTGAGCCGTGAGCAGGCTGCGGCCGGGGGGCGCTCGCAGATCGAGATCTTGGCAGAAGAGGTGCGCCGACGCCGCAAGGAGCGTGGGCTTTCTCTGGAGCAACTCGGGACGCTTGCTGGCGTCAGCCGATCGATGATCTCCAAAATCGAGCGTGCAGAGGCAGTGCCCTCGACAACTGTCCTGTCGCGGTTGGCCGAGGCGCTGGGCGTGACCTTCTCGCGGCTGATGACCCCGGCGGTGGAGCGGGAGGTGCTACTGATCCCGGCGAGCCGGCAGCCGGTCCTGCGCGACGAGGCATCCGGCTTCCTGCGACGCTGCCTCTCGCCGGTGCTGCCGGGACGCGGCATCGACTGGGTGCTGAACACTCTGCCCCCGAATGGCAGCACCGGCGAGTTCGTTGCCCACCGTCGCGGAGTTAGCGAATACATCTTCGTGCTCAAGGGCCGCCTTCGCGCCACCGTCGGCGAGCGCAGCATCGTCGTCGAGGAAGGAGACAGCTTGTATTTCGAGGCCGACGCCGGACACGCGTTTGCTAATCTCGGCGCAGAACCCTGCCAATACTTCCTCGTCATCGACGCCTCGCGCGCCCGGTAACGCCGCCTTCGATCACGTCGAGATTATCGACGGAGCTTCTCGCCTCTCCCATGCATCGACCGAAGCGGCATCGCTTCGAAGCATGTGGCACGGCCGTTGCGTCCCTCATAGTGGATCGATATCCACTCAGGAAGAGGAAATCGCGATGTCCGTTCAAAGTGCAGAGGCGCTGGGGGCGTCGCCGTCCACGCCCCTTCCGCTAGAGGCAATGGATACTGGAGCTTCAGGCGTCGAGATGCGGCGCGTCCTCTGGGCGAGCGTCATTGGGACGGTCGTCGAGTGGTACGACTTCCTGATCTACGGCACCGCCGCTGCTCTCGTGTTCAATAAGATCTTCTTTCCCACCCTCGATCCCATGGCCGGGACGCTCGCTGCCTTCGGTTCCTACGCAGTCGGCTTCGTCGCTAGGCCCCTCGGCGGGGTGATCTTTGGCCATTTCGGCGACCGGATCGGGCGCAAGGCGATGCTCACGCTGACCATGCTCATTATGGGGGTCGGCACCTTCCTGATTGGCTGCCTGCCGACTTACGCCGAGATCGGCCTTTGGGCGCCGGCACTCCTCGTGCTGCTGCGCATCTTCCAGGGCATCGGCGTGGGCGGTGAGTGGGGAGGCGCCGTGCTGATGGTGATCGAGCACGCGCCGGAGCATCGCAGGGGCCTCTATGGAAGCCTGGTCCAGGTCGGCTTTCCCGCGGGCGTCGCGGCCTCAACCGCGACCTTTCTTGCTCTCTCGACCCTGCCCGAGGCAGACTTCCTGAGTTGGGGCTGGCGCGTCCCCTTCCTTCTGAGCGCGATCCTTGTGGGGGTCGCCCTGTTCATCCGGCTGCGCCTCGTCGAAACCCCTGCCTTCGCGAAGGTCAAGGCTGAACGCACCGTGGCGAGGATGCCGTTCCTCGAGGTGATCCTCGGTCAGCCACGCACCTTCCTGATCGCGGTTGGGCTCAAAGTTTCCGAGGTGGCCTGGGTCTACCTGCTCACGGTGTTCTCGATCGTTTACGCAACCGGCACGCTCGGGCTCCCGAAGCGCCTGATCCTCGATGCGATACTCTGCGCCGCGGTTCTGGAGTTCGCCACGATGCCGTTCTTCGGATGGCTCTCCGACAAAGTCGGCCGCCGGCCGATCTACATCTTCGGGGCGCTGGTGAGCATTGTCTGCGCCCTCGTCGTCTTCCGCCTTCTCGACACCCGCGACCCGCTCATCATCACCGCCACGATCGCCGTGATCATGAGTTTGACTCATGCCTCGATGTTCGGCCCCCAGGGGGCATTCATGCCGGAACTGTTCGGCACGCGGGTGCGCTACAGTGGCGCCTCGCTCGGCTGCCAGGTCGCAGCGGCAATCTCCGGCGGTTTCTCGCCAATTGTCGCCTCCTCCCTGCTCGCCTGGACCGGCGCTACTTGGCCGATCTCACTGTTCATGATCGCTCTCGCCCTCGTCTCGCTGGTGGCAACGCTCGCGGCAACCGAGACCCGCGATCTCGACATCGCCCGGCAGTGAGGTGGGTCTGACGGCACGCTGCTGACAGCGCCGTGCCAATTCCATTATCATGGATGCACGTCTACTAAGCAGATCGACACGGGGAGAAGCAGCACAATGGATAGGACCGTTATCAAGACTGAGGCGGCTGCCCCTGCAGCCGGGCCCTACGCCCAGGCGGTGCGGGCAGGTGACCTGGTCTTCGCCTCGGGGCAGTTGCCGATCGACCCCAGCACCGGCGGTTTCCCTGATGGCGTTGAGGCGCAGACTCGGCGCTCACTGACAAATCTCGCTGCGGTGCTCGAAGCCGGCGGCGCGAGCCTCGCCAGTGTTGTGAAGACCACAGTCTTCCTCAAGGACATGAACGACTTCTCGGCCATGAACGCGGTCTACGCCGAGCACTTCCCCAGCGCGGCGCCGGCGCGCTCCACCATCGAGGTCGCCCGGCTGCCCAAGGACGCGCTCGTCGAGATCGAGGCCGTCGCAATCGCTGCGGGCCCCGTCGCAGCATGAGCGAGATGTTGGCACCTCGCATGGTCGAGGCCTTCGAGCACGCTGCCGGAGCGGTCGCCCGTGGTGTTCCCGGAGGCGCCACCGGATGGCGGGGCACGCTCCTGCACATCCACATCGCTCCAGCGGCGAGTTACGAGATGGAGGCGCTTGCCGAGGCGCAATGCGTCGCCGGACGCGGCATTGTCGGCGACCGCTACTTCGACGGGACGGGGACCTACTCCCCGAAGCCTGACACCCGGGAGGTGACACTGATCGAGCAGGAGGCGCTCGATGCCTTGGAGCGCAACGACCCGCCGCTCCAGGGCGGCCCCATCCGACTTGCTCCCGCCGACCATCGGCGCAATCTCACGGTGCGGGGGGTGCCCCTCAACCATCTCGTCGGCCGCCGCTTCCGGATCGGCACCGTGATCCTGCGAGGCGGGCGGCTGAACTTCCCCTGCAAGTACTTGGAGGAGCTGCTCGGCCTTCCCGTCTACCTGCCCCTCTACAACCGGTCGGGGCTCAATTGCGGGATCGAGGTCGGCGGTACCATCCGCCCCGGCGACGTCATTGAATTGCTCGACACGCCATGACCGCGCGCCTCATCATGAAGCTTCAAGTCGTCTCGGCGGTGCCGACGACGCCCGACGTGCTGCGGGTGGTGTTCCGGCACCCGCTCCGGCCCGAATTGCCGGCGTGGACGCCTGGCGCCCATGTCGACCTGCGGCTCCCCGACGGGAAAGTGCGCCAGTACTCGCTCTGTGGCGACCCGGAGGACCCCGCCCACTACACGATGGCGATCAAGCGCGAGGCTGACGGGCGCGGCGGCTCGCTCTGGGCTCATGCAAACCTCACCGAGGGGGGCCTTGCTCACGTCTCGGCACCGCGCAACAACTTCCCCTTGGCGGACGGCACGCGCCACGTCTTCGTGGCCGGCGGCATCGGCATCACGCCGTTCGTCGCGATGGCCCGCACGCTCGCGGCGGCGGGCGGCGACTTCATCCTGCATTTCTGCGTCCGCTCCGCGGCCGAGGCGCCGCTCATCGACGAGTTGCGCGCCATATGCGGCGATCGCCTGCAGCTCTGGTTCTCCGGGGCGGGCCGCCGCTTCGAGCCGACACTGATTGGCCCGCCGACTCACGGCACGCATCTCTATGCCTGCGGGCCGCAGCGCCTCGTCGACGCCGTGCAGGCGGCTGCCGATGCAGGTGGCTGGGCGCCCGATCGGGTCCATATCGAGCGATTCGCGGCAACGCTTGATGAGAACTACAAGCCCGAGCCCTTCGACGCGCGCATCGCCTCAACCGGCGAAATTCTGCACGTGCCGGCCGACCGCTCGCTACTCGAAGTCTTGCGGGAAAACGGTTTTCGGGTCGCCTCCTCCTGCGAGATCGGCACCTGCGGCTCATGCGAGTGCGGCTACCGAGACGGGACCGTGATCCACCGGGATCACGTGCTGCCTCTAGGGCGGCGACAGGACCGCATGATGCCTTGTGTCTCGCGCGCGCGCGTTGGTCTAACGCTCGATCTGTAAGTTCTGCCCAGGAGGCCCGCAGCCGACCAGGACCCCTCTGCAAAGGGTTTGCAGGCCGGCTGTGTGCCCTTGATCCGCGCCCACTGAAGTGGTCCGCCCTGATGTATGGCTTTCGAGCCAGATGAGGACGGACAGATGGGAACGAAGCGGCATAAGCCGGAAGACGTGGTCGCCAAACTGCGGCAGGTGGATGTTCTGGTCTCGCAGGGACAGAGCGTGGCGGAGGCGATCCGGGCCATCGGCGTGACGGAAGTGACCTACTACCGCTGGCGCAAGGAGTACGGCGGCCTGAAGTCCTTCTACGTGCGCGGCTTCAGCCTGACCTATGACGGCATCTTCCGCGACGGCCTGCGCCAGATTGCGTCGGGCCTGACCATGCCGCGCATCCAGCCCTATGGCATCGAGGCGGCCACGATCCTGCGCGGGCCGGCCTCCGGCCTCTACGGCCTCGGCTCGCCTGGCGGCATCCTCGATGTCACCACCAAGCGACCGGTCTTCACGCGCTTCGGCGAGGTGCAGCTGCAGGTCGGCAACTTCGACCGCTACCAGGGCAATTTCGACATCGGTGGCCCGGTCGAAGGCACGGACGGAACGCTCGCCTACCGCATCACCGGCATCAAG
>NZ_BPRC01000051.1 GCF_022179725.1 Methylorubrum aminovorans | reverse complement strand
ACAGCGATCGCCCGATCCAGTCACCCGGATCAGCTCCGCTCCACCAACAATCCCGAAGACCGCCAGAACCCCCGCCCCACCAACCGGTGGACCGCGGCGCCCCGTCGGTGAAAATGGGTATATGGACCCCGGCGACGGACGTCAATCGGAAAATCGCAAAAAGTGCGAGGACGGCCGCTAGGGGTCTTTGCAGGACATTGGAGAGGCACTCCGCTTCGGGAGTGCCCTCGCCCTTCAGCCGCGCGTACCCCAGCGCGAACCCATCTGACTTTGACCCGCAGCCTTCTGGCCGATCGCAGGGCCGCTCGCACGGGACGGACGGTGAAGCGATTGGGTCGACTCGCTCTCTGGAGCGAGCAGATCAGGGACGCCGGCCTCCGCCTCGGTGCCACGGCCTTGGGCGAACTGCCCTGCCTTGCGGAACCGCCAGAGGTAGCCCGGCACGACCGCCTCGACCGCCGTCGGCACGATGCCGAGCGCCTCGATGGTGCGTCCTTCCGCCTTCGCGGCTTCCGAGACCACGTTGTCGTTCTGGAGCAGGACGACCTGATCGCGCGTCAGCTTCAGGTTGGCTGGCAGCAGGCCGAGGGTCAGCGTATCGGCGATCTCGATCACGCGGGCCTGCAGGCGCGCCAGAGGCTCGGGCAGATCGAGCACCGCGCGGCGACGCATCGTCACTTCGAGCATGTAGCGCACGAAGTATTCGAGCGTGTTCACCTCCGGTCCACCGAGCTCGTAGACGCGGCCACCGGGCACGAGTCCATCGACGGCGCGGGCAATGGCCTCCGCGACATCGCCGACGAAGACCGGCTGAAAGCGGCTCTGCGCGCCGGCCAGCGGCAGGGCCGGCAGGAAGGTCGCGAGCGAGGCGAAGCGGTTGAAGAAGCTGTCGCCGGGGCCGAACACCAGCGAGGGGCGGAAGATGATCGCATCGGGAACGGCCCGCAGCACCTCCGCCTCACCGAGCGCCTTGGAACGGGCGTAGACCGAGGGCGAATCCGGATCGGCGCCGATCGCCGAGACATGGACCAGCTTCGCTCCGACCGCCGCGGCCGCGCGGGCAATCTCCCCGGCCCCCTCGGTCTGGAGCTTCGAGAAGCGCTGGCTGCCCGTCTCCTGCAGGATGCCGACGAGATTGATGACGATGTCGGAATGCTCGACCGCGCGGCGGACCGAATCGGGGTAGCGGAGATTGGCCTGCACGGCGACGATCTGGCCGACCTTGCCCAGGGGCTGCAGGAACAGCGCGAGATCCGGGCGGCGCACGGCGACGCGGATGCGGTAACCGCGCTTGGCCAGGGACCGCACCACGTGGCGCCCGAGGAAGCCGGACCCGCCGAACACGGTCACGAGCTGCGATTGCGGACGGGTCGTGGCGCCGGGCGCGGTGACGAGGCTGCTCATGGCCGATGGTGGCCCCTTTTCTCGGGTGACACGTCGAGGCGGGCGGCAGAAAGACCGCACGGCCGACGCGCCCCGGAGCGCGACCGTCGGCAGCACGCTCCTTAGACCAGTTTGAAGGCGAGGGCAGCCTGCCGGCACAAGGAAAATGGAACCGATCGCCGATCGTTCCAGACCTTGGTTGCCGGCTCATTGCGGCGCCTCAACCCGCATGGCGATTCCTCACCGCTCACCGAAGCGGCCCTCGCGCAGGAAATGCACGGTCTCGGCCTGAACCCGCCGGTTCCACATCATCGTCGGGTGCGCGACCGGGAGCACGATGTGGTCGGTCATGCCCTCGACGCGGGTGCGCGCGACGGTGACGCGTCCGTCGTTCGGCCCCGGCAGCAGGAGGGAAGCCAGAGGATAGAGGCTGCGGCGGCCGGCGATCACGCCGAGCGGGTAATCGACCGTGCCGAACAGACGCTCCTGGACTGTTCCGCGCAAAGTCACGAGTTCGGCGCCGGCCGGGCCGAAGACGCGGCGGTAGGGCGCGAGGCGGTGCAGCGCGTCGGCGACCTCGCTGCCGCCGTTGGGCGGCCCGAGCATCACCACCCGCCCGAGACTCTTGGGCCGGTGCCGGGCCAGGAGCACGCGGGCGACGAGACCGCCCATGGAATGGGTGACGAGGTGAAGGCGGCTCACACCATCGGCGAACCCCAGGATCGCGGGCGCGATCGTCTCGGCGATGTCTGCCAGTCCCAGCCGTCGAGCCGGATAATCGAGATTGAGCGTGGCGTAGCCCTCGGCCGTCAACCGCCGCTCCAGGGAGCGCAGCGAGGCGGCCCGGCGAGCGATGCCGTGCAGGAGGAGGACGCCCTCGCTCACGGAAGCGGGGCCACTACGCGCGTGGTCTCGGCCAGTGTCTCGCGGAGGAGTTCGGCAAAACGCTCGACCGCCGGATCGGCGCCACCCATGCCGCGGACCAAGCGCAGACGCAGGCTCGGCAGCGGCGGCAAATCGGCCTCGTCCGGATCGAGGGGCCGCAGAGACGGCGGAAGCCCGTGCGGGGTGCGCAGGGTCACACCGAGGCCGGCGGCCACCGCCGCCCATAGACCTGCGAGACCGGGGCCGCTGAAGGCGACGCGCCAGGGAATGCCGGCCGCATCAAGGGCCTTGAGCGCGGCGTGGCGGAACAGGCAGGGCGTCCCGAACAGCGCGAGCGGCAAAGGATGCGGTAACGGGCGATGGGCTGCGCCCACCACTCCCGCGCGCGGTCCGATCCAGACCAGGGGCAGGTGCGCGACCAGGCTTCCCTCCCCCGCCGCGCCAGTCGCGTCCCAGACCAGCGCCAGGTCGAGGCGGCCGGCCTCCAACTCGGATCGCAGGACGGCGTCGCGCTCGACATGCACCTCGACCCGCACGGCCGGGTGCAGCCGGGCGAAGCGGGCGAGCACGGTCGGCAGCCCGGTCTCGGTGAAATCCTGGGGCAGGCCGAGGCGGACCGAGCCGGACAGGGCGGGTGTTGCGACGGCGCTCACCGCCGCATCGTTGAGATCGAGGAGGCGACGGGCATAGCCCAGCAACATCTCGCCCGGCTCGGTCAATGCGAGGCCTCGACCGTTCCGGCGCAGTAGCGTCTGGCCGACCTGATCTTCCAGCTTGCGCATCTGTAGGCTGATTGCCGAGGGCGAGCGTCCAAGACAGTCGGCGGCTTTGGCGAAGCTGCCGAGGTCGATCCCGGTCACGAAGGTGCGCAGCACGTCCATGTCGAGATTCACCGGCAGGGCGGCCATCGTTCAGTTTTTCCGAAATCTCGATGAAGAACTACGCGATTTTCCTGAACGATGCTGCGCGGTTCAATCGCGGGCGTCAACGGCGGATCGGCCGCCGTCACAGGCAAGAGGAGCGCGCCATGCCCTTCGTCAGACTCACGATCGCCGGTCTTGAGACCGAGCCCGCCATCGTTGCGGATCTCCAACGGGGGATCACCGCCCTGATGGCCGAGGTGCTCGGCAAGCGGGCGGATCTCACCGCCGTTCTGGTCGAACCGGCACCGGCCGGCGGCTGGTCCGTCGGCGGCGCGGCGGTGGCGCGGGCGGCGCATGTCGAGGCCCGGGTGACGCAGAGCACCAACACGGCGGAGGAGAAGGCGCAATTCGTGGCCGCCGCCCATGACCTGCTGGTGCGGACGCTGCCCGGACCGTTGCCGCTGGCGACCTACGTCGTCGTGCAGGAGGTGCCGGCCGATGCCTGGGGCTATGGCGGCCTCACGCAGGCGGCGCGGAGATAGCCGAACCCAACCGTCCTGATCAGGTCGGGTCCGGGAAGGAGCGGCGGGCCGCGCTTCGATCCACGCCGGTTCCCTGGCATCTTCGCATCGGAGATTCGCAGCGGGGCGCGGTGTGTCGGCGGCAGGGGAACGGCACAGCGCGTCGGTCAACCGGCTCCTCCTGCTCTACGCCGCGCTCTACGGTGGCTACGGTGCGCTCTCGCCCTTCCTGCCGGCCTTTCTCGCGACGCAGGGACTCGGACCGGGCGAGATCGGGACCCTGCTGTCGGCCGCGATGCTGGTGCGGCTCGCCGCCGGGCCGCTGGTGGGTCGGCTCGCCGACCGGTTCGGCGCGGTGCGCGCTGTCCTGGCCGGAGGGCTCGCCCTCTCGGCGGCCCTGACCCTCGCATTCCTCGGGAGCCACGGCTTTGTCGTGCTGCTTGCCGTCGCCCTCGCGCAGGCGGCGGCGACCGCGCCGCTCGCGCCCCTGGCCGATGCGATGGTGCTCGCCAACGGCCGCGACGGCGCTGAGTACGGCCGCATCCGTGCTGCCGGCTCGGCCGCCTTCATCGCGACCACGATCCTCGCCGGTCATCTCATCGGCATCGTCGGTCACCGTGTCGGGCCGCTCGCCTGTGGCGTGCTGTTCGCCATCGGCGCAGCGTTGACGCTGCGCCGGCCGGTGACCTCCGCTCCCGTACCGCCAGCCGAGACAGCGGAGGGCGGGTTCGCGGTGCTTGCCGGGGATGCGCGTTTCCGCCGGCTCATCCTCGCCGCCGCCCTGGTGATCGGGGCGCATGCCATGCACGACGCCTTCGCCGTCATCGTCTGGCAGGCGGCGGGCCTCGCGCCTCGGGTGGCGGGCCTGCTCTGGGCGGAAGCGGTCGCGGCGGAGGTGCTGGTGTTCCTCTGGCTCGGGCCGCGGCTCGTGGCGCGAATCGGCCCTGCGCGATCGCTGATGCTGGCCGCCCTCGCGGGGGTGCTGCGCTGGGCGGTGCAGGCACAGACCGCCTGGCTGCCCGCCCTCTTCGCGATCCAGGCGCTGCACGGGTTCACCTTCGCGCTCCTGCATCTCGCCTGCCTGCACTTGATCGCGCAGATCGTACCGGATCACCGCCGGGCGACTGCGCTGACGCTCTACGGCACGTTCGGGCTCGGCCTCGCCTCGGCGCTGATGACGCTGCTGGCGGGCTGGCTCTACGGTCGGTTCGGCACGGGGGGCTTCTGGGTGATGGCCGCGGTAAGCCTCTCGGCCGTTCCCGTTGCGCGCGGGCTCTCGAACGTCCGATAAGCCAAATTGTGCGATTGGCGCGGAGACATTCGCCTTCGCGCGCCGGGACATATATAGAACAAACAGGCCGCTCTCGTGATTCCATGCCCGTCGTCGCCGACATCCTGATCCCGCTCGCGCTCGATACCGCCTACAGCTACGCGGTGCCGGCCGGTCTCACCCTGGCCGAGGGCGACATCGTGCAGGTGCCGCTCGGCCCGCGCGAGACGATCGGCGTGGTCTGGGGGCTCGATGAGCGGGCGTCCGGCGGCAATCTGCGGCCGGTGACGGGTAGGGTCGAGGCGCCGCCGCTCTCGGATTCCCTGCGCAAACTGGTCGATTGGCTTGCCCGCTACACCCTGGCGCCGAAGGGCTCGGCGCTCGCCATGGCCCTGCGGCTGCCCGACGAGACCGCCCGCAACGAAGCGCCCCGGATCGGCGTACGCCCCTCCGGCAAGCCGCCAACCCGGCAGACGGCGGCCCGCGGCAAGGTGATGGCCGTGGCGGCCGACGGGGCGGTGCGGGGCAAGAGCGCACTCGCCAAGGAGGCCGGCGTCTCGGTCAGCGTGGTCGATGGGCTGATCGACGACGGCGCGCTGGAGACGGTGGCGCTGATGCCCGAGCCCGTGGCCCTGCCGCCGGACCCGGACCATCCACGGGTGCCGCTGTCGGATGCGCAGGCGGAGGCGGCGCATGCTCTGATCGCGAGCGCCCCCTCTCCGACGGAGACGGTGACCGGCGAGACCATCCTCCTCGAAGGCGTCACCGGCTCGGGCAAGACCGAGGTCTATTTCGAGGCGGTGGCCGAATGCGTGCGGCAGGGGCGCCAAGCCCTGGTGCTGATGCCGGAGATCGCGCTCACCGCGCAATTTCTCGACCGCTTCGCCGGGCGTTTCGGCGTGCGGCCGGCCACCTGGCATTCCGGAATCGGCGGTAGGCGCCGCGAGCGGCTGCGGGCCGGGGTGGCCGCGGGCGAGGTTTCGGTGGTGGTCGGCGCCCGCTCGGCCCTGTTCCTGCCCTTCAAGACTCTCGGCCTCATCGTCGTCGATGAGGAGCACGAAACCGCCTACAAGCAGGAGGACGGCGTCCACTATCACGCCCGCGACATGGCGGTGGTGCGCGGCAAGATCGAGGGCTGCCCGGTCGTGCTGGCCTCGGCGACCCCCTCGATCGAGTCGCGGGTCAACGCGCAGAGCGGGCGCTACCGCCACGTCGTGCTCCCCGGCCGCTTCGGTGGGCGGCCGCTGCCCGACATCGCCGCCATCGACATGCGCCTCGACAAGCCGGAGCGCGGACGCTTCCTGTCGCCGCCCATGGTGAACGCGGTCAAGAGCACGCTGGCGGCGGGCGATCAGGCGCTGCTGTTCCTCAACCGGCGGGGTTACGCGCCGCTCACCCTGTGCCGGGCCTGCGGCCACCGCTACCAGTGCCGCAACTGCTCGACCTGGCTGGTGGAGCACCGCTTCCGCCGGGCGCTGGTCTGCCATCAATGCGGCTACGCCGAGCGCAAGCCCGAGGCCTGCACCGAGTGCGGCGCCTTCGACCATCTCACCCCCTGCGGGCCGGGCGTCGAGCGGATCGCCGAGGAGGTGACCGAGCTGTTTCCCGAGCAGCGCATCGTCGTGCTGTCGAGCGACTTTCCCGGCGGTGCGGAGCGGCTGCGCCAGGAGCTCGAGACCGTGGCGGCGGGTGATTGCGACATCGTCATCGGCACGCAGCTCGTGGCCAAGGGACACAACTTCCCGCACCTGACGCTGGTCGGCGTGCTCGACGCCGATATCGGCCTCACCTCCGGCGATCCGCGCGCCGCCGAGCGCACCTTCCAGCTCCTGCAGCAGGTGACAGGCCGCGCGGGGCGCGGCGAGCGGCCGGGGCGCGCGCTGGTCCAGACCTACCAGCCCGAACATCCGGTCATCGCTGCGCTGCTCTCCGGCGATGCCGACCGGTTCTATGAGGAAGAAATCTGGGCCCGCGAGGCGGCGGGGCTGCCGCCGTTCGGGCGGCTCGCGGCGCTGATCGTCTCCGGCGAGGAGCGGGAGAAGGCCGAGGCGCACGGTCAGGCGCTCGCGCGGGTCGCCGATCCGCCAGCCGGCGTCAGCGTGCTCGGCCCGGCCGAGGCGCCGCTCGCTCTGGTGCGGGGGCGCTGGCGCTTCCGGCTGCTGGTGAAGACCGAGCGCGGCATCGACGTGCAGAGCTATCTGCGGGATTGGCTCGCCCGCGGACCGAAGCCGCGGGGTAACCTCAAGGTCGCAATCGACGTGGACCCGCAGAGCTTTCTATAATCGGCCCCGTTCGCCGCCGGCTCGAGGTCCTCTCTTGGTCTCTGGCCCTCGGCTCATTCGAGGAGCGCCGCGCCTTGCTGACCTATGAGAAGAAGCCCGATTCCGCGATCGCCGAGATCGTCGTCGATGGAAAGATCTCCGACGAGGAGATGAACGCGGTGATGACCGCGATGAAGGCGGACCTCGACAAGGGCGGCCGTCTCAAGCTCTTGGAGGACATCCGCAGCTTCGAAGGCATGGAGCCGGCGGCTTTCTTCAAGGATCCCCGCTTCGGCATCTCGATGATGAAGGGCGTGAGCCACGTGGCGCTCGTCACCGACGCGACCTGGCTGCGCGCCGTGGCCGAGACCTTCGGCTTCGTCTCACCGGTGCAGATCAAGGTGTTCGAGCGCGCCCGCATTGGTGAGGCGCGGACCTGGCTCGAAGCGGCGGTCTGAACGAGCCGCGGGCCGCCCTCGCACGAAAAAGGGCGGGCCTTGCGGGCCCGCCCCTCAAGATCTGAAAGACTTTCGGTGTCACTCGGCCGATGCGGTGCGGACAGTGTGGCGCTTGGCCATCCAGCGGCCGGTGCAGAGGCCGCCGGAGACGCGCCAGGTTCCGGAGCCTCCGCGCGCCTTGAGCTGACCCGAGGCGGTGCCGTTCGCAGCCGCCGTCGCGACGTTGAGGCCCACATCGCCACCAGCGCCGACGCGACCGGTCACCATCGTGCTGCCCGAGGCGGCGTTGGCGATCGGACGAACCTGCCCGTCCCGCACCGCGAGGGTGTAGCTGTACTGAGCGTCGCACAGGCCGCTCTCGGTCACGAGCTGGACCGACCATGTCCCGTCGAAATCTCCCGCCATCGCCGGCGAGACGAGCGCGGCGGCCAGAGCGGCGGTGAGGGCGAACTTGGGCATGCGTGATCCAGCTCAGCGACGAGGGTGAACGTACGGTGCGCCGTCGCCTGCGCTGTCCGTACCGTCGATCTGTGAGATGTCCGCACTCTACGCGAACAGAAGGCGACAATATGACGGTGGCCGATGCCTCGGTTTCCGACAAATCACGACTGCTCGTGGAACAAGGGACGCGCCGCCAACGAAGAGGCTCAGAATTATGCGGCTTTCGCGTAGCGCGGCGTTGCAAGCGTAGCTTTAGAAACCGCTGAGCAGCACCTTACATATTGAGCGAAACAGCCAAAACCCTTGCCTGAAGGCGCCGAACAGTGACGTTTGCTCGATCCTAGCCGCGCGCGTCGCGACGGCTTGGCAGCGCTGCAATGATTCTTGGGCTTCAGGCGCGCAGAAGAAGCCGCCTGCGAGAGGCAGCACAAGCCGAGGCATCAGCTCGTTCAGGCGGAGGGTTCGGCCAGCCGCGCCCGATGGCGGTCTAGGGCGTCGAGCAGGATCGGCATGAAGGCGGATGAGGCGTCGAGCCCGGCCACGCCTTGCCCGAGTCGGTCGAGAGCCCGCACCTGGGCGTCGAGGCCGTCATGCGCGGCCAAGTAGGCCCAGATCGCGTCGTCCGCCTCGCCGACCTGTGCCGGCTGCTCGGAGGCGAGCAGCGCCGAGAAAGTATCGAGGGTTCTCTCAAGGCTCGCCACGTCGGCTCCCTCTCGGTGCATCCATGCGGTTGAGGCTCGGGCGCATCGTCGCGAAAGTAGATGACGGTTCGGCGAAGATGCAGGGGGGGTGAGGCAGCGTGGGAGCAGGCGGCGGGGCTCGATCGCGCGCTCCCCCGCCTCCGTCGGTTCGGCAATCAGCGGCGGCTGCCACCGATGAGGCTTGCGGCAGCGAGCCCAATGCCGGCGACGACCGCGGCGGTGGTGAGCGGATGGAGTGCGCCGCGCGTGTAGAGGCTACGCCGCATCACGTAGCCCGGATGGCTTCCGGCGGTGCGGCCGCCGACGCCCGCCTGGTACAGCGACCCTTCGGGACGGCGGGGCGGCTCGTCGCGCTGCTGCAGGCCGGCCATGCTGCTTCCGACCGTGTCGAACACCCGCGGCGCCACGGCCTGTGCCGCGCTCATGACCCACCCGCCGCCGCCGATATAGATGTCGCGGCGCGGATGCACGGCCGCGTGGAGTATCGCCTCGGCGACCTCCTCCGTGCGGTAGACCGGCGGGGGCAGCTTCGGCTCACGGTCGGTGTAGTTGCGGGCGTGCGCCGGGAAGGGCGTATCGATCGCCGCCGGCTTGATCAGCGTAACCGCGACCGGCGCCCCCTCCTCCTTCAGCTCGATGCGCAGGGAGTCGGTGAAGCCTTTGATGGCGTGCTTGCTGGCGCTGTACATGCCCTGGAGCGGGAAGGCGACGTCGGAGGCGACGCTGCCGAGATTGATCAGCGTGCCGCCGCTCGCCTTCAGGTGCGGCAGCGCCACGAGTGAGCCGTAGACGACGCCCCAGAAGTTGACGTCGAACAGGCGCCGGTGGTCACCGTCCTCGACCTCTTCGAGCCGGCCGATGATCGAGAGCCCGGCATCGTTCACCCAGGTGTCGATGCGGCCGTAGCGATCGATCGCGGCGCGAGCCAGCGCCTCGACCTGCGCGCGATCCGAGACATCGGTGACGACGTCGAGCGCCTCGCCGCCCTGCCTTTCGATCTCCGCCCGGATCTCGGCCAGCGCCTCCCGGTTGCGGGCGGCGAGCACGACCCGGGCACCACGAGCCGCGGCCATGCGCGCGGTCGCGAGCCCGATGCCGCTGGAGGCGCCGGTAATGACGATGACCTGCCGGTCCAGCGGCTTCTTGGCGGCGCTCGGCATGCACGTCTCCTGTGATCACGGGATGATCGGGAGCCCTGCGCGCAGGCGTTGTCCCGAAGGTAGTCAGCCGGTGAACCCGCCCGCGAACGGCTCAGTTTCTGCAGTTTCAGAAGAGCGGCGGCGGATCACCGGCGGGCAGCCCCGAAGTCACCGCCAAAGTCAGTGCCAAGCGTCCAGGATCTCCGCGGTCGGCGCCGTCTCGATCTGCTCGCCGAAGCGGCTCTGGTAGAGGAACATCATCGCGTCGTAGGTCTGGTCGGCCGACGAGCAGACCGCGTCGCAAGCGACGATGACGCGGTAGCCGCGATCGACCGCGCCGAGGATGGTGGCGAGCACGCAGACATCGGTCTCGCCCCCCGTCACCACGAGGGTGTCGATGGCCTCCGCCTCCAGCATCCGCTCCAGATCGGGCTTCATCCACGGCGAGTAGACGAGCTTGTCGACGACCTTGGCCGGCGGCGTGAACCGGATCAGGCTCGGCACCAAGTCGACCATCTCGGGCCCGAGCGCGTCGAGGGTCATCTTGGGCCAGTGATCGTAGTAGCGCCGCCACGCCCCTCTCCCTTCCTCGGCCGAGCGGATCGGCACGAAGCGGGTGAACACGGTCCGCTCCGGATGGGCGGCGGTGAGGCGCTCTATATTGGGCAGGATGCGGGCGAGCCAGGGCGTGTGCCAGTCGGTCTCCTCGGCAAACATCCGCTGCGCGTCGACGCAGAGATGGGCGGCCCGTGGGCCGAGTTCACCGAATTTCAGACCGTCCTTGCCCGCCATCTCGCCCGCCATGCCCTGCTCCGAAATCGTTCTTCTTCCGCTCGCTCGGTTCAGTTCGGGTGGAAGACGACCTTCACACAGCCATCCTTCTTGTCGCGGAACGTCTTGTAGAGGTCGGGACCGTCGGCGAGGTCGGTGGAGCGGTGGGTGATCAGCGAGGCGGTGTCGAACTTGCCCTGCTGGATCAGCTTGGTCAGCGGTTCGAGGTAGCGCTTCACGTGGGTCTGACCGCTCTTCATGGTCAGGCCCTTCTGCACGATCGCGCCCATGTTGAGCGGGATCGGGCCACCGTAGACGCCGGGCACCGAGACGATACCGCAGGGCCGCACCGCCCGGATCGCCTCCATCAGCGCGTAGGGCCGCTCGGTCGAGGTCAGCTTCTCCTGCAGCGTCGAGATCAGGCTGGATACGCCGTGGCCGGCGCTCGCTTCCATGCCGACGCAGTCGATCACACCATCGGCCCCCTCGCCCCGGCTGATCTCCTTGATCCGCTCGAACACATCCTCTTTGGCGAAGTCGATGATGTCGGTCGCGCCGTATTTCCGGGCGAGCGCCAGGCGCTCGGGCACGGTGTCGATGGCGATGATCCGCTCGGCGCCCATGATCTGGGCCGACTGGATCGCGAACAGGCCGACCGGCCCGGCGCCCCACACGGCGATGATCTCGCCGCCCTTGATCTCGCAATGCTCAGCGCCCTGCCAGCCGGTCGGCAGGATGTCGGTAAGGAACAGGACGGATTCGTCGTCCATCCCGTCGGGCACCTTCATCGGCGCCACGTCGGCCATCGGCACGCGGACATACTCAGCCTGACCGCCCCAGTAGCCGCCGGTGATATGCGAGTAGCCGAACAGGCCGGCGGTGGTGAAGCCGAACTGCGCCGCCGCCATCTCGGCGTTGCGGTTCGAACGTTGGCAGACCGACCAGTTGCCGAGCTTGCACTGACGGCACTCGCCGCAATTGATGTTGAAGGGCACAACGATCCGATCGCCCTTCTTGAACTTGGTGAAGCCCGGTGCGGTCTCGACCACCTCGCCCATGAATTCGTGACCGAGCACGTCGCCCGACTTCATGGTCGGCATCTGACCGTCCATCAGGTGGAGGTCGGAGCCGCAGATCGCGCAGGACGTGACCTTGATGATGACGTCGCGGGAATCCTCAATCGTCGGATCCGGCACGGTGTCGCAGCGGATGTCGCCCTTGCCGTGCCAGCACAGTGCCTTCATGAGACGTCCTCGAGGTTCGACCGGTGATGCCGTCTAGGTATCGCCGCAGGAAACCTCGTGGCCGTACGGCCAAGTTCCTCGCCGAAAGTCGAACGCTACACTTTGACCCCGAGCCAGCGGTTCACGCGGGTCACGAGCCAGACGGTTGCGAGGGCCACGCACACGCCCCAGCCGACTTCCACGACCCGCGAACCCGCCATCCGCTCCACCGGCCCGAGATGGGGCACGAGGAGGATGATCGTGGCGGTGATGCCGGCGAGCCGGCAGGCACTCGCCACGTTGACGAGCCAGCAGACGAGGATCGCCAGCACCACCGCCACGCCGTAGGCCGGAACCGATGGCCCCAGGGCGAGATAGGCGGCAAGACCGATCAGGCCGCCGATCGCTGCACCGGTGAACTGGTCCCGGGCGGTCGAGCGGGTCGCGCCGAGCTCGGTCTGGGCCACCGCCACCGCGGTGATCGCTGCCCAGAATCCTTCTTGCAGGCCGAACAACTGGGTCGGCAGGTAGGCGGCGACCGCGGCGACCGACGACATGATTCCGTGCGCGAGGCCGCCGGTGAGACGGCGGCGCAGCGGCAGGCGCTTGTGCAGCCGCGCGGCCTGATCCCGCAGCCAGCGGATGCGGCTGGTGTCGCGGTCGGCTCGGCGCGTCTCGGCAGCGCTCTCCTGCCGCGCACCGTTCGGCGCTGCCCGCTCTGGTCCCATCTCGGTCTCCTTGTCAGGCAAAGCGCTGTCGGCCGGCATCCGCTCTTTCTTCCCTCTTCCTCCTGGAATGCGCCGCGACGCGCGAGCGATGGCGGCAAGGCGACGCCACCATCGCCCTCTTCCATGGACCGAAACGCGGAGCGGGGCCGATGGGACAGGTCAAATCTGCGTCGAACCCTGCCCGCGCGGCGGGGTTGTCCGGACACCTCCTACATCACGAGGCACCGGAGCCCGGCCCATGGAAGCCTTTCCCAAGCCCCCCTTTCCCGATCAGCCGCAGCCGATGCCCGGCTCGACCCGCGCCATGTACCCGAAGCCGGACCACGGCGAGACGAGCTACAAGGGATCGGGGCGTCTGGAGGGCAAGAAGGCGATCATCACCGGCGGCGATTCCGGCATCGGCCGCGCCGTGGCGCTCGCCTTCGCCCGCGAGGGTGCCGACGTGCTGATCTCCTACCTCGACGAGGAGGAGGACGCCGCCGAGACACGCCGCCTGATCGAGGAGGCGGGGCGCAAGGCGGTTCTGGTGCCGGGCAATATCGGCGAGGCCGCCCATTGCCGGCGCATCGTCGAGCAGGCGGTGGAGGCCTTCGGGCAAATCGACGTGCTCGTGAACAACGCCGCGCATCAGGCGACCTTCGACACCCCGGAAGAGATCTCCGACGAGGAGTGGGAAAAGACCTTCCAGGTGAACATCCACGCGATGTTCTACCTGACCAAGGCGGCGCTGCCGCACATGGGCGAGGGCGCGGCCATCATCAACACCACCTCGGTCAACGCCGACACGCCGAGCCCGCAACTGCTCGCCTACGCCACCACCAAGGGCGCGATCCAGAACTATACCGGCGGCCTCGCACAGATGCTGGCCGAGCGGGGCATCCGGGTGAACTGCGTCGCGCCGGGCCCGATCTGGACGCCGCTGATCCCCTCGACCATGCCGGCCGAGAAAGTGAAGCAGTTCGGCTCACAGGTGCCGATGAAGCGGCCGGGTCAGCCGAAGGAACTCGCGCCGATCTACGTGATGCTGGCCTCGGACGAGTCGAGCTACGTCTCCGGCGCCACGGTGGCGGTCACCGGCGGCAAGCCGATCCTCTGACGGCTTGGTGTTCGTCCTTTGCACCCGGCCGGGTCGCCGGGTGCCTTCCGCCGGGAGCCCGCCTTGAAGAATTTGCACGGAGCCGTCGTCGTCATCGCCGGCGCATCGAGCGGAATCGGCCGCGCCGCGGCGCTCGCCTTCGCACGGGAGGGGGCGCACGTCATCGTCGCGGCCCGGCGCCGGGACCTGCTCGACCGACTCGCGGAGGAGTGCAGCCGGATCGGCCCGGCGGCGCTCGCCGTGCCCACCGACGTCACCGATCCGGAGGCCGTCGAAGCCCTGGCTCGCGCGGCGGAGGATCGCTTCGGCCGGATCGATGCCTGGATCAACAATGCCGGCACCGGCGTGTTCGGCCCGTTCCAGGATGCGCCGCTCGACCTGCATCGCCGCACCGTCGAGGTGAACCTGTTCGGCGCGATGCACGGCGCCTACGCCGTCCTGCCTCGCTTCCTCGAACGGCGGCGGGGCATCCTCGTCAACATGGTGTCACTCGGCGGCTGGGCGCCGGCCCCGTTCGCTGCCGCCTACACCGCGAGCAAGTTCGGCCTGCGCGGCTTCTCGGCGAGCCTGCGCCAGGAGCTGCGGCGCCACGCTCACATCCATGTCTGCGCGGTGTTTCCGGCGATGGTCGACACGCCGGGCTTCGTGCACGGCGCCAACGTCTCCGGCCGCACCCTCGATCCCGGCCTGATGCTCTACGCGCCCGAGGAGGTGGCCGAGACCCTCGTCCACGTCGTGCGCCATCCCCGCGACGAGATCGCGGTGGGCTGGCCCGCCCGCGCGGCCCAAATGGCCTACGCCCTCGCGCCCGGACCGACCGAGCACTTGATGGGTCTTGCCCTCAACCGCACTCTCGAGCGTGCCGGGCCCGCTCCGAAGACCTATGGAGCCCTGCGCCGGCCGGTCCCGGACGGCACGGCGTCGGACGGCGGCTGGCTCGAACGCAAGCGCATTCCCTCGGCCTCGACCTTGAGCGGAATCGGCGTGGCCGTCCTCGGTGCCGGCGTCGCCCTGGCCCTCGGCAGCCGGCTCGGCGGCCGGTCCGGTCGATCGAAACGGTGAACACGAAGGCTGCCGAGAAAACCCCCGGTTAAGCCTGAAGCTCTATCACCGGCCCATCGAGCCTGGTGATGAAAGGAGCGCCGATGACCAGGGACCAACTCGCGACCGAACTGAAGCGCATGGCCTCCTCGCAGGTCAGCGACATCGAGCGCGCGGTCAAAGCGGGCCACAAGACCATCGCCCTGAACGAACTGGCCGACCTCGACCGTCAGCTCAAGGCATTGGCCACCGCGCTGAAGGCCAAGCCCGTCGTCCGGGCCTGAGCCCGTTTCCTTGTAACGGACCATTGAATCGATCGGACGGCCACGGCCCCCGCCCTCGGGCGGAGGCCGCGCCCGCCTCAACGGTCGCGGCTGAGCAGCACCAGCCAGCCGATGCCGAGCATCGCGACCGTCATGCCGATGATGACGAAGGCCGGCGTGCCGAGATCGATCAGCCGCGGGGCGAGCTGCGTCGCGAAGGCCGCCACGACGAGGCCGACGGCCACCCGCGCCGCGCCGCGCTCGATGCCGCGCACGAGCTTGTCCATCCCCTTCAGCTCGATCTCGACGGTGACGCGCCCCTGCTTCAAACGCACCAGCATGAGGTGGATCAGGGTCGGCAGTTCGGAGGCCGCGCCGTAGAGGCCGCTCCCGAGCGATTCGGCCTTGCGCATCAGTCCGCGCAGGGAGAATTGCGAGCGCATGCTCGCCCGCACGGTGGGGCCGGCGGCGGCGAACAGGTCGAAACCGGGATCGAGCTGGCGCATCACACCGTCGGCGGTGACGAGCCCCTTGAACAGGATCGCGAGATCGGTCGGCATCGCGAGGTCGTTCTCGCGGGCCATGGTCATGAAGTCGGTGAGCACCAGCCCAAGATTGAGCGGGATCGAGGAATGGGCCTGGACGAAGTTCTGGGCGGATTGCTCCAGCTTGCTCAGATCCGGGTTCGATGTGCCGGTCCAGTCGAGGAGGGTGGCCATTAGGCCATCGACATCCTGTTTGAGCATGGCGCCGATCAGCACCAGAAGCTGCTGGCGCCGCTTCTGCGACAGCCGGCCGACGATGCCGAAATCGATGAAGCCGATCCGGTTGTCGGGGAGGATCAGCAGGTTGCCGGGATGCGGGTCGGCATGGAACACGCCCTCGATCAGCGCCATGCGTAGGAAGGCGTCGCAGCCCTTCTGGGCCAGCGCCTTCTTGTCCGCCCCCATCGCTCGCAGCGCCGCGGCGTCGTTGGGCGAGACGCCGTGGATGAACTCCTGGACGAGCACCCGCTCGGAACACCACTCCCAGAAGATCTTTGGGATGACGATGTCGTCGCGCCCGGCGAAGATCTCGGCGATCATCTCGCAATTGCGGGCCTCGTTGAGCAGGTCGAGCTCACCGTTGAGGCCGTTGGCGAGGTGGCGCATCTGCTCCTGAGGCTGGTAGCGGGCCATCTCCGGCCATTCCGCCTCGACGATGCGGGCGCCATGCGCCATCAGCCGCAGGTCCGCCTCGATGATCTTGCGAAGGCCGGGCCGCAGCACCTTGACCACGACCTCCTCGCCGGAATGCAGGCGCGCCCGGTACACCTGGGCGATCGAGGCTGAGGCGATCGGGTTGACGTCGAACTCGGCGAAGACCTCTTCCGGCGGCGCGCCGAGATCGGCCTCGAGCTGCGGGCCGATCAGCGCCCATGGCACCGCCTTGACCTGGCTGTGCAGCTTCTCCAGCTCGTCGGTCCAGACCGGCGAAAGCAGGTCGGGGCGGCTCGCCAGGATCTGGCCGAACTTGATGAAGGTCGGTCCCAGCGTCTCGATGGCGCGGCGCAGCCGCTCCGGCTGCGACAGTCGGGTGACATCCACCCGCGGTGTACGGCGCGGGATGAGCGGGATGTTGTGCAGCCCGAGCCGGTCGACGACCTTGGTCAGCCCGAAGCCGATCAGGACCGAAGCGATTTCCGAGAGGCGCTGGCGGTCGCGCGCGGCGACGAAGGCTGTTTTGAGCATGGCGGTCTTGCGTGTCGCGCGAAGCGTCGGTTCGGGCAAGACCGATCCGGCCCTCGCCGGGCAATTCGCAATGGCCCGGCCATGGGGCTTTTTTAGGATTGGCGCCGACGACGGCGCTCGATCTCCGAGGTCCCGAGCCTTCCTGGTCGCCGACCGGATCAGGGTGCGTCGGCCTCGGCGCGGACATCGATCAGGACCTTCTCAGCCGGCTCTGCATTCTCCGAACCGATGATCCGCAGGATGCCGGGCACGTCGGCGCCGCCCGTGCCGAAACGGGCCCAGGCCGCCTGGCAGCGACGGCGGTCGGCATCCGTCAGGAAGTAGCGCTCCTGCTCGTCGAGAAGCGTCGCGTAGACGGCCGCGCGCACCCCGTGTTCGTCGCCGACATAGAGCTGATAAACCCGAGCCCAGAAGGGTTCGTCGAGTTCCCACTCGCACTGGCCGGCCGCCTTCATCATCGCGAGCTTGCGCAGGCTCTGACGCTCGGCATGCGGCATGACGAGGAAGCCGTAGCGCGCCTTCAGCACGCGGCCACCCGCCTCATATCCTTCCGCACTGGTCAGGGCCCAGCCGAGATAGCCGCCCGTGCCGACGACGAGCAGCCCGGCCGTCAGAAGAAGCGTGCGAAAGGCAGTCATGGGCGGGCCCCTGAATCGAGCAGCCATCCTGACGTCAACCTGGGCGGCATCAAGGTCACGAGGCGCCTCCCCTCCCCCAGGTTTTTGCAGATCGTCGAACAAACCGGCGCGTATCGTGCTCGGTCATTTTCGATCGCGGGTGGCTGAGCTTTGAAGCCCCCTCCCCTTGTCAGGTCTCTGGGATGCGGGTCCGGGATGCCAGCCGCCGTGGTGCGAGGGCTCTGAACGGCAATCAGCCCGCGTGGCTTTGGCCAGCGGGCTGTGTGTCTGTTGTCGTGTGTTGTGTTGGTTGCG
>NZ_BPRC01000050.1 GCF_022179725.1 Methylorubrum aminovorans | reverse complement strand
TGCGCGTCGCTGAGAACCAAGCGATCCTGAACGCTCAAGGCTGTCCTCCAAAAGACAGCCTTGAAGCACCGCTTACCCCGTCCGTGAACCCCAAGAGTCCACGCGGCCTAGAGGCGGATGGCCCTGGCGTCGTCCGTGAGCATGGCGTGGCAGTAGGTCTTCAGGGTCGTGTCGAGGTGGCTGTGCCCCATCATTTCGGGAATGTCCGTCAGGGGCACACCCGATGCCGCGAGCATACTCGCCGCGAAGTGGCGCAGCGCATGGAAGTGGAACCGGTCTTCAGGATGCTCCATCCCCACTTCCCGGAGCAGCGGCTGCCACATCGTCTCATGGAAGTGCGAGGCCGAGAGCGGCGAGCCGCCGCGCGTTGCGACTAGTCGCCCGTGCGGGTTCGGCCGGTGATGGTCGCGCAGGTAAGCCGTGATCATCGCTCCAATCTGGGCAGGCAGGGGGAAGTCGCGCACGCCTGCGGCAGTCTTCGGCCCCTTGATGCCGTCGTGCTTGGAGAAGCTGTGGCGGATGCGGAGCACGCCCTTGTCGAGGTCGATGTTCTCGACAGCGAGGCCGGCAATCTCGCCGTAGCGTAGCCCGCACACCGCCGCGAGATGAACGATGATCCGGCGCAGGTCCGAGGTGCGCTGCTCCCAGTTCTTGGGCCGCTGTTCGGTCGCTTTCAGCAGCGTCTTGACCTGCTCGACGGTGAAGGCCCGCACCTTCCGGTCCTTGATGCCCTTCAGTTCATCCAGCACCTCGTCCACCGGCTTCGTCTTCATGTGGCCGTGCTTGCGGGCGAAGTCCTGGAGCTGCTTGAGCACCACGATGCGGGCACGGGCCGTGCGCGGCAGCAGCAGACCGGTCCGAACCGGCTCCTCATAGCAGGCCATGATTTCGGCATGCTTCAGCTCAGACGCGATCCGGCGACCAATCCGTGGGAGGATAGTATTGCGCAGCGCTGACTCGATGTTGCGAGCTCGGCCGTTGAGCAGTCGCCCGTCGTCCACGCGAGCACGAATATGGAGCAGGAAGGCCTCGGCGAGCGCGGCCGACCGTGCCAAATGAGGGCTTCAACGGCTGACGCCGCGACGCGCACCTGCAACACGGCCTCCGGGCTGGCGTCCGGCCGGCGCTCGACCGGGATGCCTTCCTCGGCGATGCTGCGGATGACGGCCTCCTCCTCGCGCTCCACCGCCACCATTTCGCCGCGCAGCGCGGCAAGTCAGGGTCTACGCCTCGCACCTGGAAGGTGGCGGCACGAGGTTGGGCGACCGCTGTCGCGCCAGTGGCGAGGATCTCATTCCAGGCGGTGCCGCCATTGAGCTGCGCAAGCTGAACTACTGGGCCTCAGAACCTGTCGAGGCGCACCCGCTACCTCAGCGGGCTCCTGTCGCTCGGCGACTCCATGGCGCCGCCACGCAGCAGGAGAATTCCGGTCGACTCGCGCGTTTGGTCCGACAGGCCATGCCCTCAAGTGGAGGCGCCCCACACTGGGGTGCTGAGGCGCCGCCCAACCATCTGCGAAAGGATCCACCGCACGATGCCGATCAAGGCTCTGAACGATCGCAAGAAGCTATCGAGCAACTTCAACGAGGCCAACGACGTTTTCATCGACGCGGTGCTCGGCGCCCTGCAGGCTGGTGAGATCCCGCTCGAACTGGCCCGGGCCTACCTTGCCCATCCGGCCGCTATGATGCACTCGGATGGCCCGCAAGCGGTGGCCAACTACTTCGAGCGGATCCTGTCGCAGCAGCCTAAGATCGACTGGACACCCGGCGACTGAGTGGAGGCAGCCATGGCCGTACCAGATCGCGAGCTTGAGTTCTCACCGCTCTCCGGCCGGGTGACGCGAGATGGTGTGACTGTGCAGGTCCATATCTACCGCTTCGCAGGCACGAACGAAGGATGGACGCTGGAGGTAGCGGACCACGAAGATGGCTCGACCGTGTGGGAGGAAACCTTCGACACGGACGACGAGGCCTATGAGGCCTTCGAGCGCTGCATCCGAGAGGACGGAATAAGGACGTTCACGGAGGATGCCCCGACGTGGCATTGATGGCGCGCAGACGCGAGCGAGCGCTCACATGCGCTATCCGAGATCACCATCGGACCGATCACGACGTTCGCGCGTGAGAGGCCTGAGGAGGTGGTGCGGGCACCATGCGTGGAGCTCGGGAACAGATTAGCGGAGCGATAATTGGAAGCTGACACGCGGATCCGCCTCCGACCTGAAGCGGCCTCAGCCGGCGCTTGCTTCCCCCCCCTGCCGTCTGTGGCATGCCAGGAACGGTTTGGACCCCTTATCCGTCCTGAGGGGAGACCCAGGTTGGGGACGTCCTAACGGGAGGCTGAGGAGATGACCAAGGACCGACGCGTAGCCAACCTGATGGCCGATGCGCTCCTTTTAGAGCACTTAGCGAACTCTATAGGCTCGGCCGCGCTCGTCTACCGTGACAGGAACAGTTCGAACGAAGAGCGCTCTCTTTGGAAGATGGCGCGTTCACATCGTATCCGGGCACTGCTGACTTATGGGCAAGCGGCCGCTCTACGTGGATGCGTGGTAAGCGTAGGTGATCCCGAGCGATAACGCATTTGTGACAACCGCTACTTGCCCGGAATGGCATCAAGGGACAACCCAAAGTAATAGAATTTTGGTACGATTGTTGTAATGGTCTGGCCGTTAGGGCTTCCAGAGACCTGTCTATGGCCGATGAAACGCCTTCCCCTCTCGCCGTCGCCGTAAGGTCCCTCACCGGCGTTGGGCTCATCGACGGAGGCGATACCGTTGATGTGCGTTTTGCTGCGCCTGATGGCCAGATGATCGCAGTGCTGATCCCGCGGGCGGTATTCACAGAGTTGCAGGCGAGAGATCTGGGAGCGCCTTGGCGGCACGCTGGTCTCGAACAGACATCCTGAGGGGTCATCCCTGCGTCGACCTCGTAGATCTCACGCACGGTCGTCTCGTCCAGGCTGCGACTGCGAGTGAAGCCGAGCAGGTGGCGCATCTCAGCGGCAGATCGGTCGGGCTGTTCGCTCTCGATGGGATCTCAGGATGGCACAAAAACTCACGCCCAGCCGGACCAGCGTATCAGCTAGGATACCTTTCAGATTAAACCGAAGACACGCTGTACGTTGCTTTGCGGCTGGCGGGAGGTCTGTGTACCCCGAAGATCGATTTGCACGTTTCCCCGAAGGTCGAGGGTCTTCACGATTAGCACATCGGCGCGAAAATCCGTGTTTCCAGCCTGATGTACATCGCTGGCTGGCATATAGATGCTACCCTGTGTATTGAAGTTGCTATTGCCGTGCAGCTCCAGACTCGGACTGCCAACAATGCTGAAGCCCTGATACGGCCCCGACGTCGGAGCGGTGATGTTCAGGTTCAACGTACCGCTACCTCGAGTTTTGATCGTCGAAGACGTGTCAAACGCGAGCGTCACGCCATTGCCTGCTATGTTCAAGGCATTGTTCCCGCCGACATCAATAGTTGCACCTTTGAAGAAGTAGATGCCAGGCTGAAAGGTGTAGTTGTTTTTGTTCGGTATCGTACCTGTATAGCAGCCCGGGATAATGCTCGTCAGCGAGTTCGGGAAGGCTTGGCAGGACATGCCGCTCATGTCGACTTTGAGACCAAACGGATCGCCTTGGAGTGTGCAGGCGCGTGGCCGCCCCGGGTTGAAGTTCCCTCGCGCGCCATTGTCAGCAACCGATTGGCAGATCTGGCCATTGTAGTTGCCAGCGCTGCCGGAGGTCGCGATGTATGAAGAGAGCTGCACGCCGCAGGTGGCGTTGACTGAGACACTGCCTCTCGCGTCGATCCCGGGATTTACCGCATCAAGAGCGTAGAGACAGGCGCGAGGGCTGCCACCACTGGTGACCGAGACCACGGCGGCCGATGCCGCTCGCGTCTCGAAGCTTCGATGGCCGAAGATCCAGGCAAAGTAGGCCGGGATCGGGTTGCCGTGAGCGACACTGCGTTGAGCCGTGACTTTCACGGCGTTCGGCTGCGTTCCCCCGGCCGTGAAGGTCTTGGTGCCGGTGTCATAGGTCCCTACTTCCACATCTGCTTCCGTCGTGACGCGCCCGTAGTGCGACGGAAGGTTTTGCGCCACGAGAGAGACAGCTCGGCTGATCGCTGTCGCGCTGTCGGGAAGGGCCTGAACCGCCCCCAAAGATGCGCTGTCGACGGCGTATTGCAGTCGCGATTGGCTGAGACGCAGGTTCGATCCGTCGATGACCAGCGATGCCATCCCGATCACGGACGGAAGAGCGACAGCTAGGACCATGGCGACCGCTCCGTCCTCGTCACGACAGAACCGTGCGAGAAGCGCACTCACGGGGTTGGCTCCTTCTGCATTACAACGGTCGAGCTAAGGACCACCTCACCGTAGAAGTGGCTCATGAAGGCCGTTGGGCTGGCGGCTGAGGCCGGCATCGAGACCGTCAGCGTGTACTGTCCATTATTCAGGACGGGGCCGGTCACGGAAACCTTCTCGGAAGACACCCATTTCGGGAGGCCCTCCATGATTTTGGTCGGCGCGTCCGAAGAGCCGATACGATTGGCAGCCACCTGTCTTGCGACGTTCCACGTGACATGCTGCTCGGCTTCGTAGGTAAACAGGATCAGGCCGAACTCGAAAACAGCCATCAGCAGCGCAATCAACACGGGCGCGACGAACGCCATCTCGACCGCAACGGCCCCCTCCTCATCCTTCAGCATAGATTTTCCCGGAGTATGCGGCTGAGGTCCACAGAGCGACCATCTGAACACAAACAGCGCCGGTTGATTAGGGAACGAGCAATGCGAAATTGTGCAAAAATCGCCCAATCATTGCGGTAGTAAACGCTCTGATAAAACTGGCTTGCGCGTAGACGCACCGGCGCGAATTGCGCGATCGCAAGACCCTAAAATCAACTTAATGCAATATTTATTTTGGCCAGTATATTTTTAATCGCTAGTCGCGTCTCAGGGTTGATAGTGTAAGCCTCAATGGTGGCGCTCACTGCTCATCAGCAAATGCTGCGGCTCTCCTTCGCCCGCCGGCAAGGCGCAATGATGAGGCAGGCTCACAAGAGGCGGGCGCCGGGCGCAGCGGCCCGGTCGTGGGGTCGAGACGGGCGCCAAAAGCATCAGGCTAGCGGGAAGCGATCACGCTTGATGCGGCGCCTCGGTAGATCTGTGCGAGCTGCACGAAGCCGCCTACCTGACAGGTGCCGTCGGCCGGGTCGCCGCCGATCGGGATGCACTACAGCAGAGCGCACGCAACAATTCGCGCAATCCGGTTGAAAAGCCGAGCTTCTAGATCCCCACCCATAGGACGGTCGCTCAGGGCCGTAGGGGGATTACGCCATGCTCGATATGCTTAGGATCGTCGTCGCCGGAACGCTGCTCTACGGAACGACAGTCTTCACCTCGCCCGTCGAGGCCGCCAAGCTCAACCGCGTTCTGCCGCGGGCGATGCATCCGGTGAAGGTGGAGCCGTGCAAGGCATCGTGGCCCTACCTGATCCACACCTGCGTCGCTTGAGAAGGGCAGAAAATCGTCATGATGCCATTTCCCCGACCTTCCCTCATCGGCCTCACCACACTCCGGCTGCTATGGTGCCCGCTGGCGCTGGCCATTGGCCTGTTCGCTATCGTCTTGGCGTGGCTGCTGCGGCCACGCGACATGACGGTCAGCAGCGATGCTGCCATCTCCGCCGCAATCGGCAGCCTGGGCGTTCTGATCGCGCTCTCAGCCTTGCCGGCCGCAAAGGCCGCCGAGGGCTGAAGAACGATCCCTAATATGTCACATCGTTGCTGACATCCGATGCGTCGGAACCAGGCCAGACGGGCGGAACTCGGCCGATTGCGGTGACTTGGTTTCCGACCATCACGCGGAGCCACCAATCTCATGACCCAAGCCGATACCCCGATGCCCGGCGAAGATCCAGGTGCCCTCATTGAGGAAGACAATCAAGGCAATCCGCAGCCTGCACCCCAGCCACACGCAGACATTCCTGAAGAGGACGACCCGGCGGCGAAGGACACCGAGCAGCAGCCGACCTGACATGCTGCCTGGGCTCGGCGCTCCTCATTTGGCGAGCCCTGTTTCGAGCTTGCTGTCAGGCCGGCTCAGCCACCTTGCGAGGCCGACCAGCGCGCTTTGTCTTTGAGGCCGGTGCCGGCTCGGGCGCAGGCTCCGCTTTCTTGCGCGGATTGCCCAGGCCGAGCTGCTTTGCTAACGCCGAGCGCGAGGCCGAGTAATTTGCAGCGACTGAGGGGTAATCGTTCGGCAGCCCGTAGCGAGCGCGATACCCTTCGATCGTGAGGCCGTGCACGCTGAGATGCCGCTTCAAGGTGCGATACGGCTTGCCATCGACGAACGAGATCAGCGCGTCCGGCGTGATCGACTTCCTGATCTGCGCCGGCGTCGGCTTCGCGATCTCACTTCCGGATTCGGCCGAAGGTGCCGCCAACAGGCTCGCAAATGCCCCATGCACCTGCACGAGCAGGTTCGGCAGTTCGCCTGCCCGGATGGAGTTGTTGCTGACGAAGGCGGTGACGATATCGGCCGTCATCGTCAGCAGGTCAGGCGATGTGTTGTCTTCCATGGTGATTTGCTCCTTACGAGGGTAGCACAATCACGACGTTCGCCGTAGTGCAACACAGTTGATCTAATATAGTTGTGTGGAGGCAATCACTTTATCGGGCAGGGCCCCAGTGGGTAGCAGCGGAACTGCTGCCACCAACATGGGAGCGTTAGGCTGCCTTGGCGACAGGCGCAGGAGCATCCATAGCGCGCAGATAGACCTCCAGCAGGCTCTCCTGCTCGTCACGCTCATCCTTGTCCTGCTTGCGCAGCTTCAGGATCTCCTTGAGCACCTTCACGTCCAGGCCTTCGCCCTTGGCCTCGGCGAAGATCTCCTTCTTGGTCTCCATCAGATCCTTGATCTCTTCCTCGATCCGCTCGACGCGTTCGATGATGGAGCGGATCCGCTCACCTGCGACGCCTACCGTGTCCGTGGAGTCGGTCATGCCTTCCTCGTGCTCACTGTGCACGTGCAATCTCGCGGCTCAGGGTAAGCGAGGCGTTAAGGCTGAGATCTCGAACTTAGGCGCGGGCGCTGAGCCGGCTTGATGATGACCGAGCTGATGCGGGCACTCGATCGGTGAGTTATGCAGCCTGCGCCGCCGGCCACCGCTCGACGATCCGGGTGGTGATGCCGTCGGCAGTGATGACAGTGTGCTGGCAGAAGCCGCCCAAGGCCGGCTGCTTTTCACCGCTGACCGGGTGCGGGAAGCGGAGATCCCGCTGCGCTCGCATGACGCGCAGGCCATCTCGCGACGGGTCGAAGGAAGCCATGCCGCCCGATAGGCCCATGGCAACCAGGCGCCCTATCAGCTCGGGCGACAACGGGGCACAGGTGTTCATGATCTGCTGCGGGCCGGCGGCCTCGCTGCCCGAGTCCATCACCCAGCACTCAGGCCGGCCGCGCTCCTCGGACCAGCCGGCCATCAAAATCAAATTCGGTCGAGCGCGCGCCTGCGGGTTTGCCGTGCCGAACTGCGCCAGGGCAATGGTGTAGGTCTCATGCATGTTGCTGACCGCTTCGTCGAAGGAGACGAAGCGCCAGCGAGCCCGATCCGCGAAGTACTCGGGCAGCTCGCTCGGCCCACGACCTGAGACCACGGCCGGGAGGTGCCTAAGGATGCGCACCTTCTGCGCGGTGCCGAACACCTGCCCCTCGGGGCCACGGAGCCAGCCATCGGTGAGCACGTGAACAGCCCCAAACCCGGCGACCCCGTAAGGGCAGCCTCGCCATTGTCGCACTAGGTCGCCGGCCAGATGCACTGCATCGCTCCAGAAGTCACTTGAGGTCGGGTTCGACGGTGATGGTGGCGAAGTACACGGCAAGGCGCTTTGCCGCTTCAAAGTCCTCGCACTCGATGTTTACCTGCCCGGGCCAGACCCGCTCCTCCTGTCGGAGCTGATGCAGGATGTGCTCGGCCGTATCGGCAGCCTCGGTTTCAGTGTTCCCAGCGACACGGCACTCGTACCGTTTGCCGGATACGACGATGGTAAAGGGTGCAGATCGCATGGCCTCAACATGGTCGGCGACGGCTGCTTGCGCGCTGTGACAGAACGCCCGCTGTGAGGCCTCCGCGCTGCGTAGGGCGCCCGGCTACTCACGCCGTCGTGGCACGGCCATGATTGGGGTTTCGCCGACGGTTTAGAGGCCGCCCTGATAGCAAAGGCGATTTTTCTTGGCTTTCGTCGCCACTGGCCGCATGTTGAAATCTTCGCACGCTCGCATCCGCCAACCTGTTATGGAGGGAGAAGATGCTCAGATCGTTCGAGGAGAGAGAACGCGCCGAAGAGCTTTTATTTGTGATCGGCGAGGAACGGCGCTTTCTGAACCGCCGCGCTGGCGCCCAAGCATTGGCCGATTTTGCTATCCGAAAACTTGGCTGTGATGGACAGACAGGTCGCGCCTACGCTGACGTGCTGATCGACGCAATGATCCATGGTGCCAGCAACGAGGCCTTGCTGGAGCGAGTGCGCGCCGATCTCGCAGCCAACCTGGCAGATTTCAGCTGCGACGAACTCAGAGCAGTGATGCTGGGCGGCAGTGATCCTGCTCTTAGATCAGGGCCGGTCGTTACACCGCGCTCGCCGGCCCGCAGTTCTCTGCGTTTGTAGCGCAACAACGACCAAGATCGCGCTTCATACCGACGCGGGCCAAGGCTACCTTGTCGGCCGGCAGCGGCTGCCAGCAACCCCTGCGAGGAACCGGCGTCCGCTCGTCCGGATCACACGCGTGATCACGCCTGTCGCGAAGCCGCCGGCGATCACGGCCGCGAAGCGCTGCCGGCTGAAGCCGAGGCGCGGGTTTGCGGCTTCCCTCACAGGGGCCTGCCTCTTTGAGACGGTGGCGACATCGCACGTCGGTGTCTAAGGCACTTGCCAGCCTGAACGCGGTGAGGAGGCGCACACCGCGAGCGGCTGTGGTCGCAGCCATTCCACCGATGGCAATCGCCAGCGGAAAAGCGCGCCCTCTGACCGCATGGGCCGAAGGTCCGATACCGGTGCTTATCCGATTAAGCGGTGTACGGATTCTAATCCCAAGCGGTCTTCTGCGCCGTGGCTGGCGGAGGTCCGAAAGGGGGAAGCAGTAGTTCGGCGGGCGGATGCCGTGTGATCGCAAGCGCCGACAGCCGACATAAGCTCAATGTCCGAAAGAGGACACTCGCCGATCACCCTCGCATCACGGGCGATTTAGCCCGATAGCGTGGCGTGCTCCGCCAGCGAGGAGACCACGCCGTAGCGCATGCAATAATAGACGAGGTCAATGTCGGAAGATACACCGAGCTTTGTCTTCACAACATAATGGTAATTCGCAACAGTCTTGGGTGTCAGGTTGAGCGTGCTCGCGATCTCCTCGGTCGATTGGGCGTCGAGCAGCATCCGCAGCACCTCGAATTCGCGCGGCGATAGGCGCTCGAGGGCAGAAGCCTCCTCCTCAAGCCGCGTCAACGCAAGCGCGGACGCGATTTCCGGGCACATCGCCGTCTTGTTCTTCGCGACGTTCCTGACAGCCCCCGCCAGTAGCTCCGGCGCGCTACTTTTCGTCATGTAGCCTTTGGCGCCGGAGCGGAAGGCTTGGAGCGCGTAGCTCGCATTAGCGTGCATGCTGAAGACAAGCACGCGCGCGTGCGAGTCCCACTGGCGTATCTGCCGGATCACATCGATCCCCCCACGGCCGGGCATGCTGATATCCATGATGACCACGTCGGGAGCGGCGTCCTTGTAGAGCCGATAGGCCCCGATTCCATCGCCGGCCTCCGCGATCACCGCGATGTCGCCTTCCTTGTCGAGAAGCCGCCGATAGCCTTCGCGCACGATGGCGTGGTCGTCGACCAGCATCACCCGGATCACGGCGTCCATCAGATCTGCTCCCGCGGTTCGAGGGGGACCGAAAAGCTCACCCTCAGCTCGACGCCCCCTTCGAGGCGCTGAGCGAGGCTGAACGCGCCGCCGAGCGCCACAACCCGCTCGCGCATGCCGACCAATCCGACGCCGCTCGACGAACCGGAGGATGCTGCAGGCGGCAGGCCGACGCCATCGTCCGTCACGCTGAGCGCGATCAGACGCGCCCGCTCTCCCGTCCGCGACGCCGATACCGGTCCTCCGCGAAGGAGGACTTCGACATTTGCGGCTGCCGCGTGGCGCGCAGCATTGTTCAAGGCCTCTTGCACGATCCGGTAGATATGGCCGGCTGCCTCCGCCGGAACGTCATCGAAGCAACCATGCCATTGGAATACGAAAGCCGAGCTCCCCTGCCTGGCATGACACGCGGTCAAGGCTTGAAGGCTGGCGATGAGCCCAAGATCGTCAAGTTCTGGTGGCCTCAGATGGGCAAGCGTTTCGCGAAGTGCCCTCATCGTGCCTGACGCCAGGGCGACTAACTCCTGGCTTTCTTGGGCAGCCTCAGGCGCGGTCGCTCGAACCGTCTTGCTGATGGAGGTCGCCAGACAACTGAGCGCCGTCAATCGCTGCGCGATGTCGTCATGGAGTTCGAGCGCGATCATGCGCCGCTCGCGTTCTTGAGCGTCCACCAGCCTACGGGCAAATTCGGCACGCTCGGAGGTCGTCGCCTGAAGCGATTGCGCAAGATCGTTGAACACGTCTGCGATGCGCTGCAACTCGCGCAGTCGGAAGGAAGGCAGACGGCTTGAGAGGTCGCCGTCAGATAGACGATTGACGCCTGCGAGGACCTCGGCCGCCGGCCGAAGCGCGTGATCGACCACAACATAGACGAGCACGCACAACGCCCCTATCGTCATCACCAACAGGCCAAGCGTTCGCGTCAGCTCCATCCAAGCCGTGCGTGCGATCGTTGTCGGATCCAGCGTGGCGCGGATCGTCCCCCAGCTCTCGCCGCGATAAACGAGACGTCGTTCCGTCTGCGAGCGACCGACGAATAGCGCGTGGGAGGCGGTCACGAACCAGGCAGGCGGGCTGGAGACGCGCTCGTCGCTGCCGACGCAGCTCGCGTTGCGGACCTCGGTGACCGGGCCGAGCAGCTGGATGCATTGTCCGGCGCCAAGTGAAAATTTCAGGACCGACTCCCAGTCGGGAAAGCGGTCGGCGCGATCGAAGCCTCTAGTGATTCGGATGATCTGAACCATCAGCTGTCGTTCGACGGCTTCCACCACATCATCGTTCCGGCGATCGACCTCCGCGGCGACATGACGGACGGTCAGCGCCGCGCCGCCGATGAGGCAGAGCATGGCCATCAGGACGATGCGCCCGACCAAGGTCCATTTGAGGTCGAGCCCGCTTCGGCGGCGCGTTTCCCCGACCGTATCGATCACCGCGGAAACCGATGTCTTCGTGGCGGCGGGCTTGCCCGCCGAACCCGGCTGGAGCTCGCCGAGGAAAAATGCCCAAGGATTCATGTGCCGATCGCCATTCCAGCCGGGCCTGAAAAGCTCATCATGCCGTGGTCGCACGATGCCTCCAAACGGCTTCGGAAGAAACAATCCGCTCAACGAGAAATCACCGTTTCGCGCAGATAAGGTCAGTCTAGGCCAATTTGCTCAAATGAATGTCGGCTTGCTCGCCGATAATGCAGGGGATCGCGATGAAGAACAGTTTTTATTATGCCGCTGTGCTGGCTGCAGGTCTGGCGTCGACCGCTGCGGTCGCAGATCCTTCGGGCCACGCGAAGATGATCACCATTTCGGATGCTGCTGCTGTGAAGTGGAAGCCTGCCCCTGCCGCTCTGCCCAAAGGCATTGAGATCAGCGTCATCATGGGCGATCCGGAGAAACCCGGTCCGTTCGCGCTGAGGCTCAAGATACCACCCGCGACGACCATCGCTCCGCATACCCACGCAACCGACGAAACTGTAACACTGCTCAACGGCGCTCTCGTCCACGACATGGGTGCGAAGATCGTGGAAAGCCGCGGTGAACCGTTTCGCGAAGGTGGCTTCCTCTACCTGCCGGCCCACATGCCCCATTCCCTCTGGACCAAGGATCAGCCGGCGGTAATTCAGGTCAATGGCACCGGACCCTTTGGATTGAACTACATCAACCCGGCCGACGATCCTTCGAAGGCACGTTGATAGGGCCCGCCCGTCATTCTCGAAAATCACAAACGGCTCGAAGTGAAGGGCCCCGACCTGGGGCTGATGCCCCTTGCACTCTCGCTCGCCGGCCGCGCAGGGCTCGCGTTGGCGGCGGCGGATCCGGCCTACGCCAGGCCCATCCGAAACCTGGTCATCGTCCACGGCATGCTTGAGGATGGGGCCGGCCGGTGCAGAATTCACGATTGTCTCAACGCTAAGAGCGATCGCGTGTCGGAGATGCAACCACCGCTGACATCGTTCGAGAATGACGCGGCTTGTGCTCGGCACTCATCCTGGGGTGCACCGGAGAGGCAATCAGGCCTAGCGACATCGGGCCGACGCGTACGGACGTCAATCCCGGCGTGGGGCCGCGGGCGACGACGGCAGCCCCATCACGCCCAGCCGCGCTCGGCCTCTGTCCTCGCTTCATCTCCAACTCCTTTGATCCAGGCTGATCCTGTCAATCAGCCCGGTCCAAAGCCAGCCGGTCAGGCCAGAACCACGTTGGCAGAGTCGTGATCGGAGTCGCGTCCTGACCATCTGACAGGGTGCGGTGCGCCTTCTCCGTTGATCAGGGCTATGCGCTTTAGCCTTCGGCAATCCTCCTCCTTCGCGACAGAGCAGCCAGTAGATTGGTGGGCCGCTCTGTCCCACAAAGCGATTGAAGGAACAGTCCGCTAAGGGTCAGGAGTTCGCGCTCGTCTTAATCTGCGACGCGCCGATTTCGATGAAAAACTCGCGTCGGATCTGGATCGAGCGCTCAACGGACGAACGCGCCGGTCCAACGCGAGAGTGATCCTGATCGATCAGGCCTGGATGAACTGCTGAAGCGGGATCGGCTTGGCGCACTTCCTGAGGTTCTGGGACGCCGCGGCGAGGTGGAACTCGTCCCAGGCCCCGTTCGGTCCCCGTAGCCAGAGTCGATCCCACTTCAGGAACCGTCTGAGGTGGGCAAACAGCATCTCGACCTTCTTGCGCTCGCGTTGCGAGAAGATCGGCCGATCCGCAGCCTATAAGGACTGAAGAGCAGCATGGCAGCTCTCGGACGTCGGCCGGCAAGACTTGATGTTTGTCGATCCTTTTTCAGGCCGTGCTCCATCTGTGTCGCTAGGGCTGCAACGCCGCGGCCTGCTTCTCGAAGCTGGAGAGATCGAAGTAGTCGCGCCACTCCACAATCGCTCCGACGGAAACGCGCATACTGCCCATCGTGGGAAGCTCGATCCGAGCACCGTTCTCCGCCGTGAAAATGTCGAAGCGTTCGGTCAGCACGGTGTCGCCGTCCTGTGCGATGCGCAGGACCCGCCAATCCGCCTGGATACGGCTACCAACGCCGAACCCCTTATGGAACTGCCGGACGTTCTCGCGGCCCTGCATCTGGGGTAGCGGTATGTTATGATACAAGACGTCCTCGGCGAGTAGATCGATCGCCGCGTCGAAGCGCTCGCCGTTGATCAGTTCGAAGAACCGTCGCACAACCGCGACCTCCGGCGTTTCCATGGCCATGCACTCGTTCCTTCCCGGTGTTGGTTCGACGCCCGGCGGGCCGCATCTTCGCGGCAGGCCGGGGTCCGCTTACTCCTTCACGAACGCGAGAAGATCTCGGTTGAGGATGTCGGCGTTGATGGTGAGCATGCCGTGCCCGAAGCCAGGGTACGTCTTAAGTCGGCCGTGCTGAAGTAGCGTCACGGAGAGCCGGCCGGCATTGTCAATCGGAACGATCTGGTCGTCCTCACCGTGCAGAACCAGCGCTGGCACCGAGATCGCCTTTAGGTCTTCGGTCTGGTCGGTCTCGGAGAACGCCTTGATGCCCTCGTAGTGCGCCTTGGCGCTGCCCATCATGCCCTGACGCCACCAGTTCTGGATGACGCCCTGATGCACGGTCGCCCCGTCTCGGTTGAAGCCGTAGAACGGCCCCGTCGGTAGATCGAGGAAGAACTGCGCGCGGTTCGCGGCGAGCGCCTGCCGCAAGCCCTCGAAGACTTCGATCGGCAACCCGCCTGGATGGTGGTCCGTCTTCAGCATGATCGGCGGCACGGCGCTGACGAGAATGGCTTTGGCGACGCGGCCCTCCGGATCGCCATACCGAGCAATATAACGGGCTACCTCGCCCCCACCCGTCGAGTGGCCGATATGGATGGCGTTGCGTAGATCGAGGTGCTGAACGATGGCGGCCGCGTCGGCCGCGTAATGGTCCATGTCGTGGCCCTCCGACACCTGCGCCGAGCGGCCGTGGCCGCGCCGGTCGTGGGCCACCACGCGGAAGCCTTCCCGCACGAAGAACAGCATCTGCATGTCCCAGTCGTCCGACGACAGAGGCCAGCCGTGGTGAAAGACAATCGGCTGCGCGGCCTTCGGACCCCAATCCTTGTAGAAGATCTCGACGCCGTCATGGGTCGTAACAAATGCCATGGTGATGCTCCGTCCCTTTGTTGGGGCGAGGCTTGCGTGGCAATCACATCGCACGCAGGCCGTCGACGCGTTTCCCGATCGCGCCGACGCACGATCGTTTCATGGTGTTCGGTTCAGCCGAACTTGACGAGGTTCAGGGCGGGCAGCGGTCCGCCGGGAAACTGGACGAGGCGGGCGCCGAGCGCGAGGGGGCCGAGATCGATGCCGAAGAAGCCGAGCCGGTTGATCAAGGCACCGATTTCGTCCTTCGCGTTCACGTCATCACCGGAATAGAACAGGACGCGCCTGCCGCACTCGCTCGCCGGATCGCCGGACACGAGATCGGGCCGGAGATGGTTGAACGCCTTCACCACCCGCGCGCCCGGCACGAGGCCGGCGAATACGTCCGACGAGGCGCGACCGCCGAGATCGGCGGCCTTGAACAGCGGCGCCTCAACGGAGTTATTGGCGTCCACCACGATCCGTCCGCCGAAGTCCGGCAGGCCTGAGAGGGCCGCGGGCAGCATCGACCAGTTCACCGCCACGAAGGCGATGTCCTTTGAGGCAACTTCCTCACGCGTGCCCGCCGCAACACCCGGTCCGATGGCGGCGACGGTTTCGGCCAAGTCCTCGGGGTTGCGGCTGTTTGCGAGTGTCACGGGGGTGCTGGTCCGCGTGAGCGCGGTTGCGATGGCTCGGCCGATCTGGCCTGCGCCGATGATGCCGATGGAGGGCATGACGGTCTCCTCGTCATAATGGGGCGGCAGGGGATCAGGCGGACTGTCCGCCGTCGACGTTCAGGGTGGCGCCGGTGATGTAGCCGGCATCGGGACCCACCAAGAACGCGACCGCTGCCGCGATATCGTCCGGCTGGCCATAGCGGCCGAGTGCGGCCAGACCCTTCAACGTCTCCGCGAAGGGACCGTCCTCTGGGTTCATGTCGGTGTTGATCGCGCCGGGCTGAACGAGGTTGACCGTGATGTTGCGAGGACCGAGATCCCGTGCCCAGCCCCGCGTGTAGGCCGCCACAGCAGCCTTAGTAGCGACGTAGTCCGCCGCCCCCGCGAACGGGACGTGCACGGCACCCGTCGTGCCGATCGAGACGATACGTCCGCCGCTTGTCATCAGGAGAGCGGCGGCACGGACTGCGGCGGTGACCCCCTTTATGTTGATGTCGAGTTGCCGATCGAAGGCGGCGCGATCACCGTCTGGATCGTCCACCCTCCCGGTGACGAAGACGCCGGCTGAATTGACCAGGATGTCGAGCCGTCCGTACGCCTCATGTGTCTGCCGGACCAGGCCGGCGACCTCCGATGCCTCTGCTTGATCGGCTCGGATGGCGAGGCCACGGCGTCCTGAGGCTTCCAAGCCGGCCAGGATCTTGCCGGCCCTCTCCCGGGAGGCGGCATAGCTGAAGGCCACATCGGCGCCGTCACGCGCCAAGCGACGCACGATGGCGGCACCGATGCCACGCGATCCGCCGGTGACGAGGGCCACCTTGCCTGCAAGGGGGGACAAATCCTGGGCCATGGCGCTGCTCCTAACCGGTTGATGCAGCGTTTATGGCCGACGCATTCCCCTTGGTTTAGTCGGTTCTCGCTTGGTATACCTTCAACGATCTCTTGAAGGCGTTATGATGGAAACTCTTGCCAACTTGGAAGCCTTCATCCGCAGCGCTGAGTTCGGCAGCTTCTCGGAAGCCGCTCGGCGCTTGTCACTGACGCCGGCTGCTGTCAGCCGGAACGTGGCGATGTTGGAGAGAAACCTCGGGATTCGCCTTTTCCATCGCTCGACGCGGAAGCTGAGCCTGACCGAGGCTGGCGAAACCTTTCGCCTTGCGATCGCCGAGAACTTGGAGGGCATCCAGGCCGCAATCGCCGGGATCGGCGGGGCAGGCAACGAGCCGGCTGGCACCCTCAAGGTCAGTATGGCCCTGACGTTCGGTACGATGTACATCCTGCCGCTGCTACCAGGCTTCCTCCAGCGCTATCCCCAGATCCGCCCGGAATGGCACTTCGAGAACCGACGGGTCGATCTCGTCACGGAGGGCTACGATGCCGCGATTGGTGCGGGGTTTGATCTGGGGACCGGTCTCGTCGCCCATACGCTGGCGCCGGCGCATGTCATTGCAGTCGCTTCGCCGGTCTACTTGAAAGGCCGATCACTGCCCGAGGATCCGACCGGCCTACAGCAGTTCCAGGGCATCGTGCAGCGCTCGCTTCGGACCGGCCGGCTGCAGCAATGGACCATGCGCAACGCTGCAGGCGAGGAAAAGGCGGGGCACCTGCCCGTATCCCTTGCCGTCAATGACCCGGCCGCGATGCAGGAAGCAGCGCTGCTCGGGCTGGGTGTCACCATGCTCGCGGTCCCCGACGTGCTACCTGCGCTGGAAACCGGCCGCCTGATCCAACTCCTTCCAGAGTGGTACGCCGATGCCGGAGTGATCTCGCTCTATTACAGCACGCGCACGTTGCAGCCTGCCAAGACACGAGCATTCGTCGAGTGGGTGACCGAGGCGTTCAGGAATCAGCGTCTCGCTGAACGCTTCGCGGGAGGGCGTCGTTAAGCCTGCCTACTTTCAGGAGGCTAGGTGAAGCATACTACTGTATAGGACTAGGCGCTCTTGCGCCTGGATCGCATGAGGATTACTAATCAATTTTCCCGTATCGTCAGTTTCATTATCTCCTGAAACCAACGCAATGCCGTGAGATGAATTTATTGACAGTTGATCCGCCGGCAATTAATGACTTTATGATGTATTTTTGATAAAATCTCAATCCATTTTTGAAAGCCCCATACAGCTTCGAAAGACAAGGCCAAGCCGCTACTCCGCAGCAATCGGCAAGAGTGCGGGTGCATCCTTCGTTGCTTCGGATTGGCTTCGCCATCCTTGACGCAGCGGCGCCACAGCTACCTGGTTCCGGCCATTGTGCTTGGCCCGGTAAAGCGCCGTATCCGCAGCGCGTATGAGTTCGGCGCTGGTGCCGGAGGTGCTCGGGACGGAAGCAACACCGAGCGAAGCGGAGACCTTCGCCCCGTGCGTGCCCGACAGGCTCTCGATGCGAGCTCGGATCTGCTCAGCTTTGTTAGCGGCATCCTCAAGATCGCAGTCGGGCAGGAACACGATCATTTCCTCGCCGCCATAGCGGCAGGCAACATCTGTCTCCCGCAGGCCACCGACGATGGCGGCTGCGGCTTCACGCAGGACGGCGTCGCCGGTCGCGTGACCATGCTCGTCATTCAGCCGCTTGAAATGGTCGAGATCGATCATGACGACAGACACCTTCCGGGACTCGCGTTCGGCGAGCCGGACGTAGCGTTCGAGGCTGTCCTCCATGTAGCGGCGGTTATAGAGGCCCGTCAGGGGATCGCGCAGGGCCTGGCTGCGCAGCTTCTCGCGCAGAGCGATGTTCGAGAGCGCGAGCGACATGGCATCCCCGAGCGCCGAGCTGAGCGGCAGGATCGCCGCTAGACGTGCTTCCGCATCGGCCCCCTCCGCGAAGATTTGCAGAAGCCCGAGGTTCTCGCCGCGCGCTGCCATGGGGATCTCCAAGGCTGCTAGAGCCGTGCCCTAGCGGGTTGAATCACTTGGGGTAGGCGATCTGGCTGGCGTGTGATTCACTGGGTGGGCTTGTGATGGAGGATGCCATGCCTTCAGCCCTGTCGGTT
>NZ_BPRC01000049.1 GCF_022179725.1 Methylorubrum aminovorans | reverse complement strand
CGCTTGGCCGGCTGCGCTCACCCGGTCGGCTCCGCCGGCCAAGCGACCCGTGGAGCAAAGGCCGACCCTGCACTAACTTAGAACTTGGACCACCGCCTGGGGGCCGATCACCCGCATGTTGGTGCCGTCGAGGAACACCATGCCGAGCTGCACGCCGCGCTCCTGCACCAGGGCGAGCAGGCACTCCCACACCCCGGCACGCGCCCAGCGGATGAAGATCTGCGCCGCCCGCCACCACGGTCCGAACTCGTCTGGATTGGCGCGCCACTTGGCCCCGTTCTGGTGCCGCTACAGGATGGCCGAGAGCGTGCGTTGCAGGTCCTGCGGCGGGGTCATCGCCTTCGGCCGGCAGGCATGCACCAGCAGCTCTAGAGCCGCCCACTGCGCGTCGTTCAGCATCAGCCCGCTCCATCCAGAGGGCGGAAAACGCTCACACCCCCAAGACATTCAGACGACGACAGACCCTAGCTCCCATAGTAGAGAGGGAACTGCTCTATCGTCTCCTGCAGGGGCCACAGGGACGCGTGCTGCGCCAGATTGCTCGGCCCGAAGGGCACTGAGCCAAATACGCAGGGCTGTTGATTGGATACGGGACAATCCGAACGCTCGCTTGCGCATCGGGGCGCTCTGCGACGCAACCGGCATGAGTCGAGCAAGTTTGCACCGCCACTTTCTCGCGATGACAGGTCTCACCCCGTTGCAGTATCAGAAGCAGATTCGTTTGATAAAGGCGAGGCATTTGCTGCTCGGCGGCGATCACCGCGCGTCTGATGTGGCGTTTTCGGTCGGCTACGAAAGTGCATCGCAGTTCAATCGTAAATATTCTCTGCAGTTTGGCGCACCTCCAGCGCGCGATGTTCGGCAGATCAGGCAGGCAATCACCAATCCGACCTCCTCTTGAACATGAAGCGGCTCGCATTCGCTACCTGGAAGCGGACCTTCCCACAGCCTGCTAAGGGTCGAAAGCGGCGCTTCGGCGCCTGCTGGCCTAAGGTCGGCTTGTGGTGCATATCGTCAGCGATCCCTGCTCCGAATGTCCGCATGGCGTCGCCCCGGGCATCCGTTCGGGCCGAAACCGCGCTTAGGCGGGGATCTTCGAACCGTCCCAAGCGAGGACGCTGCCGGTGTCGTCCGCGCCTAGGCCGTTCAGCACGCGCAGGAGATGAGCCGCGCTCTCTTCGGGCGAGAAGACGCCGTTGGCCGTCGGGTCCGGCCGGAAGGGCCGCGACAGGCCGGACGCGACCGTGCCGGGATGCAGGCCCACGACGATCGCCTCCGGTCGGCTTCGGGCGACCTCGATCGCGAGCATTCGCAGGATCTGGTTCAGTGCCGACTTCGAGGCACGGTAGGTATACCAGCCGCCAAGTCGGTTGTCTCCGATCGATCCGACCCGCGCCGATAGGGCCGCGAACACGCATCGCTCCCGTTGCGCCAGCAGGGGCACGAAATGCTTGGCGACGAGCGCAGGGCCGATCGTGTTGATCGCGAAGACGGTAGCCATCGCGGCGGGGTCGAGCGCCCTGACCGTCTTCTCTGGCGAGACGCCCGTCTGGTGAAGCAGGCCGGTAGCGACGATGATCAGACCGACGGGTCCGGCTTCGCTGACCCTGGTCGCTGCTGCCGCAACCGTCGCCTCGTCGCTCAGGTCGATCGGGAGGGTTCGGACACCCGCGGGAACAGACGATACCGAGCGTGAGAGCGCGAAGATCGGCACGTAGGCTTCGCCTTCAGCGAGCGCGCGGACCAGGGCCCCACCAATGCCGCCCGACGCACCGACGACAACCGCGCTGGTCGGGCGCGAGGCGGTCAAGGCGCAGCCTCCCGATCAACGCCGGAGCCTCGGCGCCCTCGGTGAAAGATCAGACTGAGGTTATTGGCCGGCATCGTGATGCGCTCTGCCAGATGCAGATCGTGCGCTTTCGCGGCAGCCACGACCGCCTCGATGTCGCGGACCCCCCAGGAGGCATTCCTTGCGCGCAGGCTGTCGTCGAATGTAGCGTTGCTCGGCGCGGTGTGCGCGCCATCCTCCCGGAGAGGACCGTAGAGGTACAGCACCCCACCCGCCGCGAGCGCCGCTTCCGCACCAGCCATCAGCCCGATAGTCGCGTCCCAGGGGGCAATGTGGATCATGTTGATCGCGACGACCGCCTCCACCCGCGCCACCGGCCACGGCTGATGGATCGCATCGATCGCCAACGGCGACCGGATGTTCGCCAGCCCGGCGGCGCGGGCATGGGCGACGATGCTGCGACGGGCCGCTTCATCGGGATCGCTCGGCTGCCAGTCGAGCGCGGGCAGCGCACGGGCGAAATGGACGACGTGCTCGCCCGATCCGCTGGCAATCTCGAGCACGAGGCCACTGGGCGAGAGGACGCCTGCGAGGACTTCGGCGATCGGGGCGGCGTTGCGGGCCGCGGCCGGCGAAAACAGGGCATCGGGCATGGGCCCATTCTAAGGCCAGCCGATGCCGAGTGCATGCCCTTTCGTGGCGGCACGCCTGCTCCGAGGCAACGACGCGGCTTCCGCTCCGAGCGCGCAATCGCGGCCCGGACGGATCGCGGTGAGATGCCGTCGGCTCCTGAAACGGAGGTCGATCATGACTTCGACCAACGACACCACCCGCCGACCGTGGAATCTCGGCTGCCTCATCGGCCCCAAGCCGCCGTTCAAGCCCAAGCACATCCGGGCGATCCGCACTCGCCTGCAGCACGAGGGCCGCAGCTAGTCGGGTGGTCGCCCCCAGGGCGCCGAATGACCCAACCCGAACTCTCGGAGCGTCCGGTTTCGGTCTACACGGCGGCGGGCGGCAACTTCAACACGGCGGCGACGGTCTGCCGGAATTCGAGCGGCGTCTGCAACCGCGCGGCGGCGTCGACCCCTGCTGGAATGACTTCCCCTTCGTATCCCGTGGAGAGGATGAAAGGGAGGTCCCAGTCCTTCAGCGTCTCCGCGAGCTTGAACGCGAGCCCCGCGCCGAGATTGATGTCGGGCACGGTCGCGTTGGGCCGATCTTCCAGAATCTTGGTTTGTCTGTCCAAAGGGTCCCGGTGCGACCGACAAAGGCCAAACTTGCCTCGAACGAATTGTGCCGTCCCGAACGCCCGAAGTGCGGCATCGCCAGCCGAACCCGCGTCCTCCGGTGAATCGTAGGATTCCGGTGACACGCGCACGGAGACGCCGTCGCCGTCGGTCAGGTGCCAGCGGTAGCGTTCCTGGCTGTCGGGACAGGTCTCGACGGTGACGGCGATGGGGGTGGGATCATCCATGGTCTGTGCACTCGGCGTGCGGCCTCAAATTGGAGGGGCTGCCCGCGGCGGGCGGCCCCCCGGACCGGTCGTCAGCTGTCGGCCTTCGCGCCGCTGAGCGTCAGGTCGAGATAGGTCTTGGTGACCGGCTCGATCAGCGCGGCGATCTCCTCTGCGGCCTTCGTCTCCTCATCGACCGCGGCACGGAAGAAGGCGACCTGATCGGTCTTGCCAGCCCGCTCGGCGATCACCGCGAGCGAGCGATAGGCGGCGACCTGATCGTACTGGTAGGCGTAGCCCGCGTAGAGGTTCTTCAGCGTCTCGTCCTGCGCGGTGGCGTGAACGGCCGCGCCGATGGAGCCGGCCACGCTCGTGACGGTCTCCTTCAGCGTCGAGCGGCTCTCGCCGATCGCCTCCAGCGCCGTGTCGAGGCGATCGATCTGCGCCTTCGTGGTCTCGACATGGCGGCGCAGGACGGCCGCGTAGTCAGGGTAACGTTCGAGGCCGGAGAGCTGACGCTCCATCTGTTCCAGGCCCTGCTTCTCAAGGGCGCGCGTATTGCGAAGGGCACCCGCGTAGATCGTGCCGATGTCGGTCGTGGCCATGCCGTCGTCGCTCCGAGTATTTCTGCGATCCGGCGGCCAACCCAGGTGAAATACGGCTGTTTCCCACCCTTCGCTGCGACGGAAGCGCCCTGTCGAGCCTCGCCCTTCGACACCGGCCGCTCGGGTCAGATGGGATGGATAAGGCGCGGCGCAGGCCGCGGCGGAGCCTCCATGCGTCAAGTGGCGCCGCAACCCGACCGCAGGGGCGCCGGTTGCCGCCCGACATCGACAACGTCATCGCCGGAGGCGCACCGCATGTCCGAGACCAGCCACAGCCGATCCGCCAAGGCGCAGAAGGCCGAAGGGGTGCAGGCCGTCGGCAGCGCCAAGGCCGGGGCCGACCATCCGGACGTCACCGAAGGCGGTCCGGCCGCGTCGCCGACCGAGGGCAAGGGGCATCCGAAGCCCGCGGCCTCCACCGCCGACACCGACGGCTTGCCCGAGGCCGGCACGTCATCGGCCACCGCCGGCAAGGCCGTGAAGCTGGCCGCCGCCGAGAACGCGGCCCTGACCAAGGATCAGCACGGCCGCGGGCGGCGCAAGGCGGAGGAAGCGTGAGCCGGATCGTCCGGGTCTGCCCGGCGTGAGCACGCTCGCCGCGCATGGGGTCGCCTTCACCGAAGCCGTCTCTGGCTTCGGTCCGGGTGCCCCCGTCATCCTCTGTCACGACGATGCCGACGGGCTGTCGGCGGGCGCCCTCCTCTGGCGGGCGCTGGCCCGCGCCGGTCGTGAACCCGGGCCGGTTCGGGTGATCGGGCGCGGCGAATCGGCGTGGTCACCGGCGATCCGCGACGAACTTGCCGCGCTCGCCCCCGCGGGTTTCGTCGTGACCGATCTCGGCGTGCAGGCCGGCACCATCCTGCCGGGCGTGCCCACCGTGCTCGTCGATCACCACGTGCCGCGCTCCTGGCCCGAAGCTTCCGAGGCTACAGTGATCAGCGGCCATGCCGACGCACCGATCCCGACCTCCAGTCTGCTGGCTCACGCCTGCGCCGCAGCACTCGGGGCGGCGGACGATCTCGCATGGCTCGCCGGCATCGGCCTCGTCGGCGATCTCGGCGAGCGGGCGGCGAGCGCCGACTTCCCCGAGATCATGGGCCCGCTGCGGAAAGCGCACACCGCCAAGGCGCTGCGCGAGGCGGTCAGCCTCGTCAACGCGCCGCGCCGCTCGGCCTCGGGCGATGCCGGGCCGGCGCTGCGGATGCTGCTGCGGGCGGACGGCCCCCGTGACATCATCGCCGGCACGGATCCGGACGCGGCGGTGCTGCACGCCGCTCGGGCGGAGGTGAAGGGGGCGCTCGATGCCGCCCGCACCGTTCCGCCGCTCTTTGCCGGTCCGGTCGCCCTGATCCGCTGCGACTCGCCCTGCCAGATCCATCCGCTCGTCGCGCAATCGTGGACGCACCGCCTGCGACGACAGGTGGTGATCGGCGCCAATGCGGGTTTTCGTGCCGGCTACGTCCACTTCGCGGCGCGTAGCCTGGGCGTCCCGGATCTGATCGGCTTCCTGGCGGAGCGCGCACCGCCGCTCGGGCCGGACGATCAATTCGCACAGGGGCACCGCCGCGCCACCGGCGGCCAGGTGCGGATCGAGACCTGGAACCGGTTTGCCGCTCAGCTCGGCTTCGGGCCGGAGGCGCAGATCTCGTGAGGCGCCGCGCACTGATCGTCGGGGCCTCGCGCGGGCTCGGTCTCGGGCTGGTGGCGCGGTTCCTGGCCCGCGGCTGGGACGTCACCGCCACCGTGCGGCGGCCCTCGCAGGCCCTCGCCGACCTGTCCATGGACGCTCCCCTGCGGATCGAGGCGGGCGTCGACATCGACGACGACGGGGCCGTGGCCGATCTGCGGACGCGGCTGGCGGAGGTGCCGGACTTCGACCTCGTCTTCGTCGTGGCCGGCATCGCCACGCAGGCCGGCACGCCCGCTTCCCTCCTGTCGCGGGAGGTCGTCGGCGCGGTGTTCCAGACCAATGCGGTGAGCCCGATCCGCTTCGCCGAGGCCTTCCATCGCCGGGTGGCGCCGGGCGGGCTCATCGTGCTGATGACCTCGAAGCTCGGCTCGGTCTCGCTGAACCGCGGCGGCGGCTGGAGCAGCTATCGGGCGAGCAAGGCCGCGCTTAACACCCTCGCACGCTCCTTCGCCGGCCAGCACAAGGGGGCGGATTGGGGGGTCGTGCTCATGCATCCGGGCTGGGTGCGCACGGATCTCGGCGGACGGCGCGCCACCCTTGACGTCGAGACGAGCGCGCGTGGCATGGTCGGCGTGCTGGAGGCACATCTCGGCCAGCGCGGCTGCGTCTACCTCGACCATGCCGGGGAGAAGGTGCCCTGGTGAGAGGATGCGCCGATGCGGAGCTCGCACCGGATCGGCTGCGGCATCGGCGCCTGCGAACCCGAACGACACCCGCCGGTTGACCGCGCATGAGCGCATCCGACCCGACCGAAGTCTCCGCCGACACCGCCGAGGTGATCGCCGCCCGCCGCCGTGAGATGGCGGTGGAGCATATCCTGTTCGGCGCCCTGCGCCATCTCGCTGGCCGCCATCCCGCGATGCTGGACGAACTCGAAGCGAGCCTTCCGCATCTCTGGGATCGATCGGAAGGCACGGCGCGCGACGACGAGGCGGTCCGCGAGATTGCCCGGCGCTTCATCAGGAGCCTGCGGGCCGAGGCCTGACGCGCCGGCGTTACGTGCCGGTCCAGGCCGCGTGGACCGATCCGCGGGCGGTGTCGGGCTTGGACTCGCCGATGAAGATCACGACCGGGCCGTGGGCGTCGCGCCGGGGATCGTAGAAGTCGAGCAGGTCCGGCGTGATGGCTTGGAAGAAACGAGGGCGCAGGCCGTCCCGGCGCAGCAGGTGGTCGATGACGACCTGATCGCCGTGCACCACGTTCGGCACCGGGCCGCAGGAGCCGGCCGTCATCCAGCGTTCGGGCTCGGCGGCGAAGCGCACGTAGAGCGCGGCCAGCGCGTCCCCGTCCCAGCGCAGCAGGGCACTGGAGAGGCGGCCCTTGTGGAAGTAGTCCTCCATCGCGGCGAGGCCGGGGGCGGCCAAGGGGATGGCCAAGGCGTCGGCGGAGCCGTTGAAGACGGTGTCGAGATCGCACAGCAGTGCGGTGCCCTCCGCAAGGCCGGGGCGGAACGCCTCCATCTTCGCCCACCAAGCCGGCCAATTGTGGCGGAGGGGCACGCGCTCGACGCCCTGAACGGTGAGCGGAAGATCGGTGAGGCAGACAATCCGCTTAAAGACCGGCGCATGACGGCGCACGCCGCGGGCCAGCCTCTCGACCCAGGTCGCGTCGTAGCGACCGCCGCCCTTCAGCACCGTGATCAGCGTGGGCATGGGGGCCTTTCGAGGGGATGGAGGTGCAGACGCCCGGCCGCTTCGTTGTCCGTGAACCACGCGCGCTCGGCCGACCAGGGATGGCCGGGCCAGCCGTCGAAGCCGAAGCCGTACGCCTGGACCGGGGCGGCCTCGTGCGAGCGGGCGAGCAGGAGCGCCAGCGTCACGAGGAAGCCGGTGCTCGGGTTCGGGCGTCCCTTGGTGCGGGACGCAAGCAGGGCGCGCGCGCGCTCGTGCAGCGTCTCCGGCAGGATGTGGACGGGGCGGCCCGTCGGGCGCAGCAGGTCCAGCGCCTCGCGGGTCCAGCAGATGGTCTCGGGGCGGTTTTGCTCGGCAGGCAGCATCGGAAAGGGCAGGATGAAGGCCAGTGCCGCCCGAACCACCGGGCGCTCCAGGAAATGCCGGTCCTCCAGCCATTCGCGCATCTGGCCGCCACGGTTCACCAGAGCGAGGTGGGTGACGCGGGAGCCGGTGGCGGCACCGAAGCCCGCGGCGTTGTTGAAGCGCACGATGCAGTCCGCCGCATCGATCGCCGCCGCCGCGCTGGTCTGCGGCGCGTTGCCGACGACGGCGAGCGACGCGGCGGCTGAGGCATCCGCCGGATCGGATCGAAAAAGGGTGATGTCGGGCGGCACGGAGGTCGGGGGCTCGGTGGGATCATGCGGGGAACTGCCAAGGTCCGGCGCCGGTTCGGTGCATTCGGATGCGCGCGGCGCCGCAGGGGACACCGTTTGACGTGACGACCTTGCGCCGATGCTTCGTCTGCGCCGCCGACATGCTGGAACCGAGCGGGCGGAACCTGACCTTTTCGGACGGGCGTCGGCGAGCCTTCGCACTGGCCTGCGGCTCCTGCGGCGTCCTGCTCGACGGGCAAGCGGACGCAGCCCGCTGCCGCGCGCACCTGACCGAGGCCTTGGCCGGGCCGACCTTCGTGCCCGACGGGCTGGCGCCTTACGGGCTCGACCTCTTTACGCTGCGCATCGCCGCGACACGGCTCGGCCGCGGCATCCGCCCGCTCGACGCCGAGGGTCGCGCGGGCCTGCTCCATCCGCACGCGGCGCAGGCCGCACGGGCCGTGCTGTACGATCTCGATGGGGCGGAGACGCAGCCCGTCTCCCTGGGTCTGCTCTGTCGCCCGTTCGAGCTCGACGGGGTGCTGGCCGGGCTGCCGGACTGGACCGACGACGTCGCGATCGTGCTCGATGCGGAGACGACCCCGCCGCGGGCGGTGGCGGTGCCGGGGTTTGCGGAGGGCACCGTGCGGGTGGCGGCTCGGCCGCTCGCCGGCGATTTCGCCGCGCAGCGCAACGCGCTGCAGCGGCTCGCCCGTCACGGGTGGATGCTGCAACTCGACGCCGACGAGAGCTTCGATCCCGCCGCCGGCCGGCGGCTGCCCGCGCTGGCGGCGATGGCCGAGGCCGGCGCGGTGCGCTCGATCGGGCTGGCGCGGGAGAACCGCGTCGACGGCGTCCTCGCGGATGTCTTCCCGGACGTGCAGTACCGGCTGAACCGGCGCGACGTGACGTATGCCGGCCGGGTGCACGAGCGACCGTGGCTCGCGGGCGGGTGGCGCGAGAGCTTCATCACACTCCACGGCGCAATTGAGCACCGCTTGAGCCGCGCCCATGTCGAGGCCCGCTCGCGCCGCTACGAGGCAATAGCCCCCGGCCGCGGACGCCCGGAGGAGGCGCAAGCGCTGCTTCGCCCCTACCGCGACTGAAGTTTCGGATCCCAGAGGTCGAGACTATCGGTGGGTCCAAGGCAAGCCCTGGTGGCTTCGGCAAAGCCGATCAGGCCCGCCGCGCCGCCTCGTACAGCGCAAGGGTTTCCCGCCCGAGGCTCGCCCGGTCGAACCGCCCGGCCGCCGCCAGCGTGCGAGCCCGGTAGGCATGGCGCAGGCCAGGATCGCGGAGGAGCGGGCGCAGGGCGTCGGCCAGCGCCGGCCCGGTCACGGCGTCCGCGAGCGGCCCCGCTCCCGGTTCGCCGACGAAGGCGCGGGCGCTGGCGTCCTCGGCGCATGCGACGACCGGCCGGCCGTAGGCCATGGCCTCCTGATAGACGAGGCCGAAGCTCTCGTAGCGGGATGGGGCCAGCACCACGTGGGCTTGCGTGTAGGCTTCGGTCAAAGCCGCCGCATCGATCCGGCCGCGGGCGCGGAGGTGCCGGCGCGCCGCCGCGGACAGGTCCGGCGGCAGGTCGTCCGGCGTCACGCCGACGAGGTCGAGGCGGAACGACGGCAGGGCGCCCCGCGCCTGTTCTTCGGCGAGGATCGCGATGGCGGCGAGCAGCGCATCGAAGCCTTTTCGCAATTCCGCCCGCCCGACGAAGAGGAGGCGCAGGGGCGCGTCCTCCCCTGGATAGACGGCAGCGCGGGCGCTGGCCCAAATCTCCGGCGGCAAGCTGAGGCCGATGACGGCAGAGGGCTGCCGTCCGGAGAGGCGATAGGCCTGCGCGATCACCGCGCCGTGCGCTTCGGTGTTGGCGATGAGCCCGGCGCTGCCCCGCGCCTGCCGCCGCTCCAGCGCGTCGGCGGCGACACCGTCGAGGCGGTTGCGGGGGCCGGCCCCGGTCCCGCGGGTGAAGGCGGCGGGGGTCGAACTGCGCGTGACCAGCGGCAGGTCGCGCCGGCCCGCGAGCAGCACGGCGGGCGCGTACCAGTTCGTCGCCTCGATCACATCGAACGGCCCCCGCGCATGTGCCGCCAGGACCGCCCGCCGGAAGGCGAGTGGCGCGGCGAGATGCCCGAGCGAGCCCCACAGGCGCAGGCGCGCCAGCCCGCCGCCGGGCGGCAACGCGAGGCCTTCGACCGTGACGCCGCCGATCCGCGCCCGGCCGGTCCGGTCGAGGGTGAACACGGTCACGTCCGCACCCGCCTCGGCGAGGCTTTCGGCGATCTCGCGGGCCGCGGTCGACAGCCCGCTCGGGGCCGGCGGGTAGTCCCAGGCGAGGAGCGCGACCCGCATCAGGCGGCGCGCAGGAGCTGGTAGAGCGCGAGGTAGTCGCGCGCCATGCGCTCGGACGTGAAGCGCGCCTCGAAGCGGCGCCGCACCCGAGAGCGGTCGAGCCCGTCGATTCGGGCGAGGGCTTCAACCGCCTCGGCCTCCGAAGCGACGACGAAGCCCGTGACCCCGTCCTCGACGATCTCGGGGACCGAGCCGTTTCTCCAGGCGATCACCGGCGTGCCGTGCGCCATCGCCTCGATCATCACGAGGCCGAAGGGTTCGGGCCAATCGATCGGGAACAGCAGCGCGCGTGCTCCGCCGAGCAGGTCGCTCTTGGCGCGGTCGTCCACGGGACCGAGATAGGCCGCATCCGATCCGAGCAGCGGGCGCACCATGCGCTCGAAATAGGCCGGGTTGCCGACATCGATCGTGCCGCCGAGCCGGATCGGGAGACCCGCGGCGCGGGCGACGCGAATCGCGACGTCCGGCCGCTTCTGGTCGGTCATCCGACCGACGAAGGCGACATGCGCGCCGGCCTCGCGGGACAGCGCGTAGCGATCCTTCGCGAGGCCGTGATGCACGACGCCTGCCCGGTTGGCCGGCGGGATGCCGGCCTCTTGCGCCGCCGAGATCGCCGCCACCGGCAGGTCGGGGAAGCCGGCGAAGAACAGCGCGCGGTCGAGTTCGTCCACGCGCCAATGCACCGTGGTCAGGCTGTGACGCCGCCGCGCCCCGAACAGGGCAGCATGGGCGAACTCGCCGTGGGCGTGGATGATGTCGAAGTCGTCGAGCCGCAGGCGCAGGGCTTCGAGCTGCAAGGCGTCGAGGACTGCCGGCACGCCGGGCGCGACCCGGCCATATCGATGCTCCAGGGCCGCCAGACTGGGATGGTCGCCGATACGCGGAAGATCGGTCACGCTGTCGCAGGAAGCGAACAGCGTCACATCGACGCCGAGGTCTCGTAAGGCAACGGACAGATCGTGCACGATCCGCTCAGTGCCGCCATGATGTTGCGGCGGCACGGGGAAGATATTTGGGGCGACTTGAGCGACACGGAGCAACGGTTCCACCTACATATGATGTGTCTCGTGTCGGACTATCCGGTCCATAGGCCATCCTATGTTCGTCCTACACGTCGCCCTCCAGGGCTGCCTGCGCGGCAGCGACGTTGTCTACGGACTGACGGCCGATACCGGCGGCCATATCCGCTACCTGCTCGATCTGGTCGGCGCCTCGGCGCAGGATGAGGCCGTCACGCGCATCGTGGTGGCGACGCGCCTGTTCCACGGCGCGCCGGGCCCCGATTACGCCGTGCCCGAAGAGCGGATTGCCGACAAGGTCGGGCTGGTGCGGCTCGCCAGCGCGTCGCCGGGCTACCTCTCGAAGGAGGAGATGCACGGCGAGGTCGTGAGCTACGCCGAGAACCTCGTGGCCTGGATCGCCCGCCAGCCGCGGGCGCCCGACGTCGTCCACGCGCATTACGCCGACGCCGCGGCGGTGGCGGCGATCGTGGAAGAGCGGCTCGGCATACCCTTCGTTTTCACCGCCCATTCCCTGGGGCGAGTGAAGGCGGCCATGCTCGGCGAGGCCGCGCTCCGTCCCGACCTGACGCGCCGGATCGCTACCGAGGAGGCGGCGCTCACCCGCGCCGCCCTCGTCGTCGCCTCGTCGCGCGACGAGGCCGAGGTACAGTACGGCGGGTACGATTCCTATGATCCGGGTCGGGTGCGCGTTCTGCCGCCGGGCAGCGACCTCGCCCGCTTCGCAGAGAGCCGCCCGCATCCGCGGGTCGATGCCACGATCGACCGCTTCCTGCGCGAGCCGGACAAGCCGGCTTTGCTCGCGCTGGCTCGGCCGGTGGCGCGCAAGAACCTCGCGGCGCTGGTGCGGGCCTACGGCGAGAGCCCGGAGCTTCAAGCGCACGCCAACCTTGTCCTCGTCGCGGGCACCCGTGAGGATATCGACGCGCTCGACGGCGACATGGCCGCCACCATGCGCGATCTCCTCGTCCTGATCGACCGATACGACCTCTACGGGCGCGTGGCCTACCCCAAGACCCACCGCCCCGACGATGTGCCGGCAATCTACGCCTATGCCCGCGAGCGGGGCGGCCTGTTCGTGAACCCAGCGCTCAACGAGCCGTTCGGCCTGACCCTCTTAGAGGCCTCCGCCGCCGGCCTGCCACTGGTCGCCACGGACAGCGGCGGGCCCAACGACATCGTCGAGACCTGTGGCAACGGACTGCTCGTCGATCCGCGGGCGCCCGCCTCCATCGCGGCGGCCTGCCTGCACATCCTCACGGACGAAGCCTTCCGCGCGGCCTGCGTGGCAGGCGGGGCGCGGGTGGCCGCCGCCTACGACTGGAACCGGCACGCCGCGCGCTACCATGCGCTGCTGGCCGCGCTGCTCGCCCGCGACCCGCCGCTACGGAGCCCGCACCAGCTCCTGATCTGCGATATCGACAACACCCTGGTCGGCTGCTCGTCGGCGCTCGCGACCTTCCGGCGCTGGCGCAGCCGCCAGACCGGGCTCGCCTTCGGCGTCGCCACCGGTCGCTCGTTCCACAGCGCCATGGCGGTGCTGGAGCAGCAGGACAGCCCGCGCCCGCAGGTGATGATCACCTCGGTCGGCTCGGAGATCTACCATCTCGACGCCAACGGCGTGACCTACACGGCCGACGCCGCGTGGCGCGCGGCGGTCTCGGACGGTTGGGACCGCGAAGGGATCGACGTGGCTCTGGGGCGCCTCGACGGGCTCGTGCCGCAGGGGCCGCTGGAGCAGCGCGGGCACAAGCTGAGCTTCTTCGGCGACGGCGAGTCCGCGCAGCAGGTGCGCGAGCGCTTGCGCGAGGCCGGCCTCACCGCGAACGTGATCCACAGCCACGGCCGCTATCTCGACGTGCTGCCGGCCTCGGCCTCGAAAGGCTCGGCGGTCGATCACGTCCGCAGCCTGTACGGTCTCCCTGAGCGGGCGGTGTTCGTAGCGGGCGATTCCGGCAACGACGTCGAGATGCTGCGCGACCGGACCCAGGCGATCATCGTCGCCAACTATTCCGACGGGCTCGCCAGCCACGCGGCGCTCTCTCATTCCTACGTCGCTCGCGCCTCGCATGCCCGCGGCATCATCGAGGGCGTGCTGCATTTCCGCCGGGCGGTAGCCTATGCGTCGTAAGTCCGGCGCCGCCGCATGAGCGGCTCCGACGTCCCGGTGAGCGTGCTCACCCTGGTCCGCGGCCGGGCCGACCGGCTGCGCCACCTGCTGCACGGCCTCGCCCGGCAGACCGCTCGCCCGCGCGAACTGGTGATCGCCTGGATGCAGCCGGAGCAGGCACCCGACCTGCCCGATCCCGGCTGCCCCGTGCGCCATCTCCACGTGCCCGGCGAGCCGATGCCGCTCGCCGCCGCGCGCAACCGGGCGGCCGAGGCGGCCACCGGCGATCTCCTCGTCTTCCTCGACGTGGACTGCATCCCGTCGCCGACTTTGGTCGCCGCCTATGCCGATGCGGCGCGAGCCGAGCGCGGTCTGTTCCTCGGCGAAGTGCTGTACCTGCCGCCGGACGCCATCGCGGGCAGCATTGATCCCGCCACGCTCGACCGGCTCGGCCGCGTCCACCCGGCCCGTCCCCCGGTGCCCGAGGCGGGGCTGCGGCGCGAAGCCGATGCCGAACAGCTCTGGGGCCTGTCCTTCGCCCTGCCAACAGCGGCGTGGCGGGCCGTCGGCGGCATGGACGAGACTTACGTTGGCTACGGCGGCGAGGAGACCGACCTCGCCGCCCGGCTCGCGGAATCGGGTCTGCCGACCTTCTGGGTGGCAGACGCGCGGGCCTATCACCAGCACCACCCGGTCCACGTCCCCCCGCTGCAGCATTTTTCCGCGATCCTGGCCAACGCGGCCCGCTTCCACGCCCGGCACGGGCGCTGGTGCATGACCTACTGGCTCGACCAGTTCCGCGCCGCCGGCCTCATCGCCTGGGACGAGACCGCCCCGGCGATCCGGCTCCTGCGCCATCCGGACGCCGACGAGATCGCCGCCGCCCTGCGGCCCGACGCCCTGTTTTCCTGAAATGCTGTGCCCGTCATGAAAAAACCCATCGCGTTCTTCGTCCATCACCAGGGCCGCGGCCACGCCCACCGCACCATGGCGGTGGCGGCCGAATTCGCCCGCGACCGGCCAGTCTCGGTGCTGACCGCCGGCCCGCAGCTGTTCGACGGCTTTTCCCGCGACATCGAGATCGTGACGCTGCCGAACATGATCGGCGCCGCGGTGCCGACCCCGCGCCTCTACGCCGAGCCGACGCCGGCGGTGATGCATTGCGTGCCGCTGGGCCTGTCCGAGATGCGCCGGACCATGCGGACCATCCTCGACCATCTCGACGCCCGCGAGATCGGGCTGTTCGTCGTCGATGTCTCGGCCGAGATCGCACTGCTCGCCCGCATCGCCAGCGTGCCCGCCGTGCAGATTCGGATGCACGGCGACCGGAGCGATATCGGCCATGTCGGCGCCTACGAGGCCTGCATCGGCATGCTCGCCCCCTTCGACGAGCGGCTGGAACAGGACGACTACCCGGCGCATCTGCGCCAGAAGACGTTCTACAGCGGCGGCCTGTGCACCAGCGTCGATCGGGTGCCCGAGCGCGCCGAGGCGCGCGCTCGGCTCGGCCTCGATCCAGAGCGCGAAATCGTGGTGGCGGTGACCGGCGGCGGGGGCAGCGGCACGCCCTACGCGCCGCTGACGGTGGCCGCCCGCGCCGCGCCCGACGCCCTGTGGCTGACGCTGGGGCCGACCCACCGGGAGGGTCACGAGACCGATTTTTCCAACCTGCGCGAACTCGGCTGGGTGCCGTCGGTGACCGACTATCTGGCCGCCGCCGACATCGTCGTGGCGTCGGCGGGCGACAACACCGTGCACGAGGTCGCCCGCGTCGGCGGGCGTCTCATCGTCATGCCCGAATGGCGCTATTTCGGCGAGCAAACCCGCAAGGCCGAGGCGCTGGTGCGCCTGGGCGCCGCGGTCCAGGCCCCACACTGGCCCGGCGACCTCCAGGGCTGGCGCGATCTGCTGGCCCGCGCCCGCGGCCTCGACGGCAGCATCCTGCGCGGCCTGTACGCCCCCGATGCCGCCACCCGCGCCGCGGGTTGGCTCGAAGGGATGACCGACGAGCTTTGGCAAGGCGCCGCGGAGGCGCCCGCCTCGCTGCGCGTCGTCGCGGCGAACTGAACGAACCGTCCACGCCCCACTCATCGCGGGAGCCCCCATGCCCACCGTTTCCGTCGTCACCCTTGCCAAGGGGCGGCCCGCGCATCTGCGCAACGTCCTGCGCGGGCTGGAGCGCCAAACGCAAAAGCCCGCCGAGTTCGTCGTCGCGGTGATGCAGGACGCGCCCTACGACCTGCCCGAGGTCGGCTTTCCCGTGCGCCAGATCCGCGTGGAAGGCACCGAACTGCCGCTCGCCGCCGCGCGCAACCGCGGCGTCGCGGCTTCGACCGGCGAGGCGGTCGCCTTCCTCGATGTCGATTGCATCCCCACGCCGGGCTTCGTCGCGGAATACGCGCAGGCCCTGTCGGACCTCGACGGCCTGTTGATGGGCGAGGTGCTGCACCTGCCCGAGCACGCGACGCTCGGTGATTGGGACTACGACGACCTCGCGCGGGTCGCCGAAAAGCATTCCGACCGCCGCGGGCCACCGGCCTCCGGCATCGAGATCTGCACCGACTACCGCTGCTTCTGGTCGCTCAACTTCGCGATTCGTCGGGCGACGTTCGAGGCGGTCGGCGGCTTCGACGAGCGCTACACCGGCTACGGCGGCGAGGACACCGACTTCGGCAAGCTGCTCGACCGGCGCGGCATCCCCATCGCCTGGATGAAGGGCGCGCTCGCCTATCACCAGTACCACCCGCACCACATGCCGCCGATCCACCACCTCGACAGCGTGGTGCGCAACGCCGAGTTGTTCGAGGCCAAGTGGGGCTACCGCACGATGGGCCACTGGCTCTACGCCTTCAAGGTGATGGGCCTGATCGACGACACGCCCGACCAGCCGATCCGCATCCTGCGCCGGCCCGATGCCGCCGACCTCGCGCTGACCGGCCAGAAGAGCCACCAGCCCTATACGAATTCGGCCTCCGTCATCCGCCATCTGGAGGCGCGGGCGCGCGAGGCCGAGGCCGAGCCGGCGTGAGGATCGCGCTCCTCGCCCATCTGCGCCACCCGATCGCCCCGCCCTTCGCCGGCGGACTGGAGGCCTATACCTGGCACCTCGCCGAGGGGCTGACGGCTCGCGGCCATGACGTCACGCTGTTTGCCTCCGGCGACAGCGACCGGCGCGGCCGCCTCGATCCGGTGATCCCCGTGCATCACGAGGCGACTTTCCCCGGATTGGAGCACCGGGGGGACGCCGGGCTGAAGGCCCATGTCGATGCCGGCTATGCCGCCGCCTGCGACCGGATCGCCGCGGGCGGCTTCGACGTGCTGCACAACAACAGCCTGAGCCGCCTGCCGCTGGAGCGCCGCCGCACGGCGCTCGTCCCGACGGTGACCTCGCTGCACGTGCCGCCCTACGACGCGCTGCGCTGGTTCGTGCACGAGAGCCTCACCCCCGGCCACCGCATCACGGCGACGTCGCAGGCCCACGCACGCGGCTGGTGGCCGGACGGCGTGCCGCCCGGTGTGTCGGTGCTGCCCAACGGCATCGATCCGGCCACGTGGCCGTTTCAGGCACAGGGCGACGGCAGCGCCGTCTGGTGCGGGCGGATCGCACGAGTGAAGGGCCCGCATCACGCCATTGCTGCAGCCCGACGGGCAGGCCTGCCGCTGACGCTGTTCGGCCCGATCGAGGAGCCGGACTATTGGGGGGCCGAGGTCGCCCCCCATCTAGGCGGTCCGATCCGCTACGGCGGCCATTGCGATGGCGCGGCGCTCAGCCAAGAGGTCGGCCGCGCCTCCGTCTTCCTGTTCACGCCCTGCTGGGACGAGCCGTTCGGGCTGGTCGCCGTCGAGGCGATGGCCTGCGGCCTGCCGGTGGCTGGGTTCGCCATGGGCGCGGCCGCGGAGGTCGTCGGCGAGGCCGGCCGCCTCGTCCCAGTCGGCGACGAGGCGGCTCTCGCGAGCGCGATCGGCGCGGCGCTGGCGATCCCGCGCGCGGTGCCGCGGGCGCGCGTCCTGCGCTTGTTCACCCGCGAGCGATGGCTCGAGCGCTGCGAGGAGCTCTATGCGCAGGCCCGCGCCGGCTTGAGCCCGATGCCTGCTCCGAATCCACCCATTGTCGAGAAAAAATGACCCGTCAGGACCTCATCGCCGCCCTGTGGCACGGCCGCGATCCTTTCGCCGACCCGCCTGAGGCGCTGCGCGCCCTCGACCTGCAGGGCTGGCGCAGCCAGCATCTCTATCTCGACGAGGCGGTGGAGCAGTTCCGCCCGAGCGTGGTCGTCGAGATCGGCGCGTGGAAGGGAGCGAGCGCGCTTCATCTCGCCCGCGCCATGGCCGAGCGCGATGTGGCCGGCACCGTCATCGCAGTGGACACCTGGCTCGGCGCCGTCGATCACTGGGCGGAGGCGGGCCTGTTCGCGGAACTCGTCACCGAGAACGGCTTCCCGAGCCTCTACCGAACCTTCCTGGCCAACGTCTTGCGCGAGGGGCATGCTGGGCGGGTGATCCCGCTGCCGCTCGATTCGGTGAACGCCGCCGCGCTGATGCGCCTGCGCGGCGTCACCGCCGACGTGATCCACCTCGATGCCGGGCACGAAGAGGCCTCGGTCGCCGCCGACCTCCGGGCCTGGTGGCCCGTGCTGCGGCCCGGCGGCCTGTTCATCGCCGACGACTACGACAGCCTCGGCGGCAAGTTCCCTGGCGTCACCCGTGCGGTCGATGCCTTCTGCATCGAGTTCGGCGTGCGGGGACCCTGGTCTTTCCAGGGCAAGTGCAAGTTCATCAAATCCGGCGATCACAGTGGCGCTTATGGGGCACATAGCCAGTGAGACATCTGCAATGAGGACCGGCAGGAATGGAGCTTGAGCGGTCCGCTCTACGATCATGCCTTGAGGTCTGCTGCTGGCGCGAGGTGGACTTCCAAAGGTAGAGGCACAACATGATAATCAGACAAATTACGATGCTAAGAATATAAGATCTTACACGGCCTGCGATGCAATTGGATAGTAAAACTTCAACATATCTGATTGAAGTCGTTTTGGATACTTATAATACCTTCAGCGTGTGGCAGATCCCTAACCCACCTCAGTGGCATCAAAGAAAAATTTGCAAAGTCGCTTGCTTTTTTTGGAATGCATATGGGCGAAGCGGGATGTACATCCGAAATGTGGGTGGCCGTATAAAATATTAAATTTGGCGCCATACGAAGATCAAAGTGCAAATTGGCCGTATCATCACTCAATACGGCGACTTGCAGCATCTATGTAGGTCTCCTGATGCCAGCACGCGAAGCCGTGACAGTCCGAACCAAACCTACCGCCAATCGGTGGCTTCAAATTGTTTTCGGCGTCATCTGCATGGTGGCTGCGGCCAACATTCAGTACGCCTGGACCCTGTTCGTCCCTGAGATCCAGAAGACCTTCGGCTGGGATCGTGCCGCGATCCAGGTCGCC
>NZ_BPRC01000048.1 GCF_022179725.1 Methylorubrum aminovorans | reverse complement strand
GCGCGGATCTCCATCTTGGCCAACGGCTCGCCGGAAGGCCGGATACGTTTGTGCAGACTGCCCAGACCAGCGGAACCAGAGCCACTTGCGGACGGGGCGGGCCATACGTTTCCATCAGCGGCATCCGGGTGAGTGTCGGCGTGAGCATCGGCATTGCCGTCGCGCCCCAGGACGGCGGTGAGGAGATCATGCGGCGGGCCGACCTCGCGCTCTACCGAACCAAGGGTGAGGGCCGGAACGGATACCGCTTCTACGAAGCCGAGATGGATGAGCGGATCGAGGCACGGCGCGCATTGTCGACGGAGCTGCGAGGGGCCCTCGATCGCAACGAATTCCTCCTCTACTTCCAGCCCATCGTGACGAAGGAGGGCCGGATCCGGGCCTTCGAGGCGCTCGTGCGCTGGAATCACCCCAAACGCGGCTTCGTCTCGCCCGCCGACTTCATCCCGCTGGCCGAAGAGACGGGCGTGATCATCCCGATGGGCGAGTGGATCCTGCAGCAGGCCTGCGTGATCGCCGCGGCTTGGCCCAGCGACATCAGCGTCGCCGTGAACCTGTCACCCATCCAGTTCCGTCACTCGGATCTGGTGCTCCTGGTAAACTCCGCGCTGCAGGAGAGCGGCTTGGCCGCCTCGCGGCTGGAGCTGGAGGTCACGGAGTCGGTGTTCCTCGAGGCAACGCCTGCCATCAAGACCGCCCTGGTCAAGCTGCGCGAACGGGGTGTGCGGCTTTCCGTCGACGATTTCGGAACCGGCTATTCCAGCTTGAGCTACCTTCGTCGACTGGCCTTCGACAAGATCAAGATCGACCAGTGTTTCGTCAGGGATCTCCCGCATGAGCAGAGCGGCGCGGCCATCGTCCGCGCGATCATCGATCTCGCGACAAGCCTCAAGATGACGGTCATTGCCGAGGGCGTCGAGACCGAGGCGCAGCGCCGATGCCTCCTGAGCCTGGGTTGCCACGAACTCCAAGGTTATCTGTTCAGCAGACCCGTGCCGGCCGAGGAGGCCAATGTCCTGGCGAGCCAGCAAGGCCTCCGGCGGGGGAAGATTCAGGCCGCCTGATACGGTTTCCGCTCGATCAGAGCGGGGAGCGGACCGCTCCGCCCGCGCGGCGCTTGAGCGACGGCCAAATCCGCCATTCCGAAGGGATCAATCGGATTTGGTGTGAGGCCGCCGAGAGCATCGATCCGGATACCGGATCCAGGATGATGCTCTCTGGTCTTCCTCTTGAATCGTCCTCGTCGGATGACCGGCGACCGCCTCGTGGAGCGATCCTTTCGAGGGCCTCACGAGACTCCCGTCACCGACCGTTCTCGCTCTGGCGGCAACGCGCGACGGGAGTTTTTTCGAGTGCCGCTCAGACGCTGATGCTCCCGGCGCCCAACGGGCTCGGCACGGTCGAGGTCGCGTGCGGAGAGGTTTTGGGCCAGTAGGGAAGAAAGCCCTCGATGATGGTCCGTGGTATATCCAGCGGGCGATACTGGACCGTGTCCACGAACATCAGGGACTGCTCTCCGCGACCGAGTAGGCCGTTGATCCCGCTATGGATTTCATGCGCGAGCGTCACGAATTTCCGGTTGTGGCTGGCGATGCGGACACGAACGGTGATGGGCTCGAACTCGGCGGCCTCGCGTCGGAAATCGTGCTGGAACGACTTCGTCAGCACGTAGAAATCCGTCGATTTCAGGTCGAAGTCGGGCATGCAGGTGTTGAAGAACAACTCTCGCGCCTTGCCGACCCAGCGGACGTAGTTGGCGAAATAGACGTTCCCGACGGAATTGGTGTCGTCGTAGGTCGGGGTCAGATTCAGGGTGAACCATTCCCCGTCGAAGCCGTGCGAGGCGATCGCCTCATCCCGGGGCACGGCAACCACCACCGTCCGCGCGGCGGGCTCGTCCGCCGGCACCGGTGCCGGCGTCGCCGACGCGGCCGGCCGGTCACTGAAGCCGAGCAGCTCCGCGATCATCGGCAGCGCGCCGACGAGCCCGATGACCGGCGCCAGGGTCAGATACGCTGCGTTCGGCTCGATGTAGCCGGTCAGGAAGACGAGGCTCGCGGCCAGACCGATCATGTAGCTGAGGACCGGGTCGTAGCGCCGGGAGGCCCCGAGCGTCTCGCAGACCAGGCAGGCTGCTCCGCCGACGAGGAGCGTCGCGAAGGGCACCATCAGGTACATCAGCGAGAGATTGAGTTGGATCGCAACGACCGCGGCCGTGAAGGCGGCCATCAGGATCCAGATCGGCGACGACACCATGGAGGCCGGCACGAAAGCAAGGAGCGGCGAGTTGCTGCGCGTCGTGATGGCCGTCATGAGCCAGCGCGTCGCGCTGTAGAAACCGTCGATCGTGGTGGCCGCCGCCACGACCGTCCAGATCAGGAAGGCCGCCGTCACGCCCGCGAGGTGAGTCCGCTCCGTGGCTTGCGCCACGGCGGCGTAGGCTCCGGGCAGGCCGTCGAACGACACGACCGGCTCGCCCAGGCCCGCCGCGGATGCAAGCAGGGCATTGATGGTCAGCAGGCCGACGAAGAGGACCGCCCCGATCGCATAGGCCGTCCGGACGGACGCGCCCTCACGGTGAATCTCGACCGCGCGCTGCCACTGCTGCACGTCCATCCAGGGGCCGAGCAGAAAGCCGACGAGCGAGGGAAGCACGAGACCGTAGAACCGCTGATCGAAGGAAGACAGCGGGACGCCGGGACCGCCGGATCCGCTCGCCAGTCCGGCGACCGCCGCGAGGCCGGCGCACACGCCCAGGATCAGGACGACGCCGTGCAGAACCTTGATGCGACGAAGTGGGATCGCATGTCCGATCGAGCAAGCCACGAGGATGAGCGCGATCGAGCCAATCACCGCGTCCCGCCCGAACAGGGGCATCCAAGCATAGGCGATGAAGCCGAAGATCGTGATTGCAACCGCGAGGAACTGACAGGCGAGGAACAGAACCGCGTAGGGGCCCTGAATCGCCGCCATAATCTTGTCGGGGCTTCGTCCTGGTGCGCCGAGGATCCAACCAAATAAACCAAGACCGACTGCATTCGGCAAAGCAAAGGCAAGGAAGCCGAGCCATCCGTATGTCAGTGTGACATGGATCGCATAGAAGAAGCCGAGCCCCCAAAACCAGGATAAGGCGATTGTTGGTGCCCACGTTGCTGAGCGAAGGAGCTGATTTAGCATTCTGCTTTGCGAGTCCGTTGTGCCGGCCCAGACATAGCGAACCTAATCCGTTGCGGGAATATGGAAACGTCCGAGGCGACCTGATGGGGGCCGAAACCTGTTACGCCTCCCGGCCGACCCACGCCACAGCTTCTGGCTGCGGAGTGCCCCTCCCCTGTTCGTCCCCGTTCATGACCGGAATCCGTTCGGGGTCTGATCCGGCCTGAACAGGCTTGCCAACGCGTTCGGGAGGAGCCCGCCGAGGCTCGTGTGAGGACAGCCGGTCCTGTCGTCGGCCCGGCGCGCCACGACGATGGTCCGGTCCCTCGGTCGGTTCCAAAGCCGGCGTCATCGCCTTCCGGGGCTGATCGAGTCGCGACGCGGCGCGCCAGCCCGATACCGGGGCTTCAGCTTCGCGCCGCACACCAGCTCATCGGCCGTGCTCGGCGGCCTCTCAAGGATGGATGTCGGCGCCGATCCGCTTGAAGAACCGCGCTGCGCAGCCGTTCTTGTCCTCGCTTCAAGGAAGTTCAGGGCTGGTCACGATCCGCCGTATAGGAGTTCGTGCCGCGCGCGACTGATCGAGTTGGCTTCATGACGCTTGCGCCGGCTTCCTCAATCCGCGACGGCGTGATCGCAGGCGTACGGATACTGTGATGGAGCGTTTCTATGGCAAAGTCTATCGTCGAATACGCATGAGTATCGCTTCAAATCAATTGTTGCAAGGTTACAACATTGGAGGCGAATTACTAAAAACCACCGTGGTGAAACACCAATCATGGTAAACAAAGGCCAAGGTTATATTGGCAGATAAAAATGGCCTTCTCCCAATTCATTGCGACCCAGAGTAATGTAAAAAATTCGTTAAAGCCACACCCCGCACGCGATTTGATTCGTCTGCGCAGAGACATTCCGCTTCGCAGCTTGCTGCGTGACTGCGTCCGTTTGGGCGTCTCGCTGCTCGCCCTGAGCGTCGCCATGGCGGCATCGGCCGCACGTGCGGGCTGCGTTGAGATTACGGTAGACGGCAAGCGTTCCGTAACCTGCAGCGGGACGATGAACAGCGGCTTCGGCTCCGGGACGGGAGCCGGCCCCAACGATACTTCGATCACGATCGTCGGGGGGGCGACCATCGACAGCCCAAATACGGCGATCAATCTGGGCGACAAGGCCGAGATCACGATCGGCGCGGGGGCGACCGTCACGAGCGACAATCGGGGCAACGGGCCGACCAATATCGGCGCCAACACGATCGAGGTCGGAAGCGATTCGAAGATCGACATATTCGGGACTGTTCAGTCGAAGGGCTTGGAGAGTGGGAACAACTCAGGCGAGGCCATCAATCCACGCGGCAACGGAAACAGGATCACCATCCATCAGGGCGGCCGCCTCGAGACGCTGAAGGACGGAACTCCGACCATCTGGTTCCAGGCCCTGCGGGACAATGAGCTCCCCAACACCGTGGTCAACAACGGCGTGATCCAGGCCGGGGCAAATGGAGGCAGCCTGATCATCGGGAACGGCGGTGCCGTCATCGTCAATTTCACGAACGGCCCCACGGGCGAGGTCCTGGGCAACCTCACCCTCGGTGACGGCGAGGACACGGTGGCGCTGCGCGGCGGCTCGCAATTCTTCGGCAGCATCGCGACCGGCGGCGGCAACGACATCGTCGACATGTACAAGGGCGCCGGGTTCACGGGCAGCGTCGATGGCGGGGGTGGTTCGAACACGCTGTCCCTGCTGGGGGATGCGGGCGATGCCGGCTCCGCCGCGCTGATCCCCGGAAGCGTCCGCAACTTCGACGCGATCAACAAGAGAGGCACCAGCACCTGGACCATCTCGGGCAGCGTGAGTGACCTCGGGTCGAACGGCGTCGCGATCAACGTTAACCAGGGCACGCTCGTCCTCTCCGGCAACAATGATGGTTACCAGGGGACCACGACGGTCGCCGCCGCAGGAACGCTGCAGATCGGCGAGGGCGGCAGCCAAGGCAGCCTGCCCGGCGCCATCACGAACAACGGCGTACTGACCTTCAACCGCACGGACAGCCTCCTCGTCGTCCCGGGCGCGATCACGGGCACCGGCTCGGTGCGGCAGATCGGTGCCGGCGCGGTGACGCTCGCGGGCGCGCTCTCCGGCGTCTCGCTGCGGGTCGATGCGGGCCGCCTCGCCCTTGCCGGTACCAGCACCCTGACCACGGCAGGCGTCCCGGCCGTCCCCGGCGGCTTCGCGACGGCGGCCTACGTCGCCGGAGGAACGCTGGACAATGCGGGGACGATCACGGCGAGCCAGACGGCCAATCAGGACGGCGTCCGGATCGATGGGGCCACCCTGATCAATTCGGGCACGATCAGGGCGAGCGGAAGCGGCGTCTTCGTTCCCACGGGCGCCACCCTCGTCAACACCGGCGCCATCACCGGCTTCACCGGCGTCTTCTTCGGAAACGGGGCGGCGAATGGAGGGCTGAGCATCACCGGGAACGGCTCCATCACCGGGACCTCCGGCGACGGCCTCAGCGCCTTGAATGTCGCGAGCAACGTGACGCTCGGGACGTCGGCCAACCCGCTCGGCGCGGTGACGGGTACCGGCGGCAGCGCTCTCAACATCGTGGTCAACGGCGCCAATACGGTCGACATCGTCACCGGCGGATCCCTGACGGGCGGAAACGGGCGCGGCATCTCGACTTCGACCGTAGACGGCGCGACCAGCATCGTGCAGGCGGCCGGTACGATCCGAGCGACCGGGGATGGGATCAATGCCGGCTCCTCCGGCATCGGCGCGATCGGCATCGACACCTCGGGCGGGCAGATCGGGACGAGCGCGAACGACCCGGTCGGCAATGCCGGCATCATCGCCACGCGCTCCGGCGCCGGCAGCATCACCGTCACGAGCGGCGTGATCAATGCGACGGGCGTCGGTGCAAGCCTTCAGAACAACAGCGCCGGCGCGGGCGATGTCGCGCTGACCGCAAGAGGCCGCATCACCGCCGGCACCACCGGCATCAATGCCGTCACGACAGGGAACGGCACCGTCACGGTGTCGGCCGGTCCGGTGGCCACGACGAACGGCTCGGGCCTCGTCGCGACCGGCCGGGCGGGTCCCGTCGCTGTAACCGCCAACGACGCGATCACGGCCGGCGGTGCCGGCGCTGCCGGCATCTTCGTGACCGGCAGCGGCGCGGGCAATACGGTCACGGTCGGGGCAAGCGGCAGCGTCTCGGGCGCGATCGGCCTGCGTCTGGCCGGCGGCGGCACCACGGTCCTGAACAACGGCGGTAGCATCGCGGCGCGCGCGGCCGGCGGCAACGCGATCCAGATCGACGCGGGCACGCTGACCCTCGGTGCGAACAGCGGCACCCTCACGGGCAATCTCGCCATCGCCGGGGCGACCGGAGCACTCGCCGTCAACCGCGCGACGGATTTGACGCTCGCCAACACGATCACCGGGACCGGGACGCTCGATCAGAACGGCGCGGGCCTGCTCGCCCTCACCGGCGCGAACAGCGCGGGCGCAGGCCAGTTCACCGGCACGGCCAACGTCAACGCCGGCATCCTCGCGATCAACGGCACCTTCGGCGACACCGCGGCCCGTTCCGCCCTCGTCAATGTCAACAGCGGCGGTACCCTGCACGGCTCGGGGACCATCGCCGGCTCGGTCAACGTCGCCTCCGGCGCCACGGTCTCGGCCGGCAACTCGCCCGGCACCCTCACGGTGGCCGGCAATTACGGACTGACGAGCGGCTCGACCTCGCTGTTCGAGCTGGGAACGCCGGGTGTCGTGGGCGGGCCCACGAACGACCTCATCGAGGTCGGGGGCGACCTGACGCTGGCCGGCACGCTCAGCCTCGTCAACGCGGTCGACCCTTCCGCCTCGCCCGTCGCCGGCACGTACCGGCTCTTCAATTACGGCGGCACGCTCAGCGGCCGCTTCGATGCGGTGACCAGCCCCACCCCGATCTCCGCCACGGTCTACACGACCATCCCCAACCAGGTGAACCTGTTCCTGCTCAATGCCGGCCAGATCGCGCAGTACTGGGACGGCACCGACACGACGGGCACGGGCGCAGGCGGCCAGGGCGGCAAGGCCGTCTGGAACGGGGCGAACACGAACTGGACGGGCTCGCCGACCAGTTCCGTCAACGCCGCCTAGGCCTCGGGCGTCGGCCTCTTCGCGGGAACGGCGGGGACCGTCACGGTCGCGGGCGCGCAGAACGTCCAGGGCTTGCAGTTCGTGACGGACGGCTACCGGCTCGCCGGGGCGGGCACGCTCAACCTGACGGGCGATCCCTTCTCGACCCCGAACCAGAGCTTCGTGACCGTGGACGGCGGGGTCGGCGCGACGATCGCCAACGCTCTCACCGGCACGGGCGGGACGATCGGCCTCAACAAGCTCGGCGCCGGCACGCTGACGCTGGCGGGCACCAACACCTATACGGGGGCGACCAGCGTCACCGCCGGCACGCTCGTGCTGGCGGCGGGCGGCTCGCTGACCTCGGATGTGTCGGTCGCCGGCGGCGCAGCCTTCTCCAATGCGGGCACCCTGGCAGCCGGGCTGACGAATGCGGGCACGACCACGAACACCGGCGCCATCGCAGGCACGCTCACCAACAGCGGCCGCTTCGCCAACACCGGCACCATCGCCGGGCGCGTCACCAACACCGCCGGTACGCTGACGAACACCGGCACGTTCAACGGCGGCGCCACCGTCACCGGCGGCACCCTGGTGCTCGATGCCGGCAGCCTCGTGAACGGCGCGCTCGCCAACAGCGCGACCGTGACGGCCCAGGGCCGGATCAACGGCCCTGTCACGAACGCGGCCGGTGCCGTCTTCACCAACACGGGAACGCTCGACGGCGCCCTCGGCAACGCCGGCACGGCCTCGAACGCCGCCGCCATCCTGGGCGCTGTCACCAATACCGGCCTCTTCACCAATTCCGGCAGCGTCGGCGGCCTGCTCACACAGAGCGCGGGCACGAGCGCCAACACCGGCACGCTCAATGCCGGAGCCGTCGTCACCGGCGGCACGCTCGCGCTCGGTGCCGGCAGCCTCGTCAACGGCACGGTGAGCAACAGTGCGGCCGTGACGGCCCAGGGCCGGATCAACGGCGCCGTCATCAACGGTCCCGGCGCCGGCTTCACCCTCACCGGCGCGCTCACCGGCCTCACGGGGCTCAGCAACGACGGCACCCTTGTGCTCGCCGGCAACGGTCTCGGTGTCGGCACGCTCAGCGGCAACGGCAGCGTCCAAAATGCGAGCGCGACGGCGGCGATGCTGACCGTCGGCACGGGAGCGGCGGGTGACAGCACCTATGGCGGCCTGCTGCAGGACGGCGCGGGCGGCGGCGCGCTCGGCCTGACCAAGGCCGGATCCGGCACGCTGACGCTGACGGGCGCAAACACCTATACCGGCGCGACCACGATCGCGGCCGGCACCGGGCTGCAGCTCGGCGACGGCGGCACCCTCGGATCGATCGACGGCACGTCGGGCGTGGTCGCCGACGGCAGGCTGACCTTCAACCGTTCGGACGCGATCGCCTTCGCGCCTGCCCTCTCGGGCTCCGGCATCGTCGATCAGAACGGCAGCGGATCCGTCACTCTGACGGGGGCCTCGACGGCGTTCACCGGAAGAGCCAACGTCAATGCCGGCAGACTCAGCGTCAACGGTACCTTCGGCGACATCGCCGGCAACACGGCGGTCGTCAGCGTCAACGAGGGCGGCACGCTGCAGGGCACGGGGACCATCGCCGGCGCGGTCTTCGTCAACAGCGGCGGGACCGCCTCCATCGGCGTCGCTCCCTCTCAGCCGCCGGGAACGCTCACGGTCGGCGGCAACTACACGGTCAATGCCGGCTCCACCCACATCTTCCGGCTCGGTACGCCCAACGTCGTCGGCGGCGCCACCAACGACCTGATCGACGTCGGCGGCACCCTGGCGATCAATGGCGGCACGGCCACCCTGCAGAACGCCAACGCCAGCGGTCTCTACCGCCTCTACGATGTCGGCGGCACGGTCACGAGCGCGGGCGCCGCGAATGCGGGCTTCGCCGCGGTCACCACGGCCAACGGCACCGCCTCGATCTACACGGTCGCGCCGGGCGCGGGCGGGCCGAGCCAGGTCAACGCCCGCATCGCCCTCGGCGGCCAGATCGTGCAGTACTGGGATGGAACCGACGTCTCCGGCCTCGCGGGCGGCACGCCCGGCGCCCGCGGTGGCTCGGGCGTGTGGAACGCGACCCACGCGAACTGGACCGACGATCCGGTGGGCGGACAGGTGAACCAGAACTGGCTGGGCCAGTTCGGCGTCTTCACCGCGCCGCGTGCGGGCGGAGCGAGCACCGTCACCGTCCTGGGTCAGCAGAACCTGCAGGGCCTGCAATTCGCGGGCGACGGCTACACCCTCACCCCCGGCGCCGCCGGCAGCCTGAACCTGACGGGCGATCCGAACGGAGCGGCCGGGTTCAGCACCCTGCGCGTCGATCGCGCGGTCACCGCCACGATCGCCGCTCCGATCACCGGGCTCGGCCTGAACAAGGCGGTCGGCTCCGGCACGCTGGTGCTGACGGGCGCCAACAGCTTCAACGCCCTGACCATCGCCGACGGCACCGTCGATCTCCGCGGCGGCGCCGCCATCCTCGACAGCGCTCCGGTCACCCTTGCCGATGCAGCGGGCGCCCGTCTTCTGGTGACGAATTCCGAGACGATCGGCGCGCTGGCCGGGGGCGGCACGACCGGCGGCACGGTCGAGATCCTGGCCGGGCAGAGCCTGACGACGGGCGGCAACAACGGCAGCACGACCTTCGGCGGCGGCGTCGGCGGTGCCGGCGGGCTGATCAAGACGGGAACCGGCCGCTTCACCCTCACCGGGAACAACCGCTTCACGGGCGGCACGACCGTCGCGGACGGGACCCTCATCAACGATGGCGGTCTCGCCTCCGGCGTGGGGGTGAGAAGCGGGGCCTTCTTCACCAACAACGGTGCGCTCGCGGCCGATCTGACGAACGCCGGAACTTCGGCCAACACCGGCACCGTCGCCGGGCGCGTCACCAACACCGCCGGCACGCTGACGAACATGGGCACGTTCAACGGCGGAGCCACCGTCACCGGCGGCACGCTGGCGCTCGATGCCGGCAGCCTCGTGAACGGCGCGCTCGCCAACAGCGCCACCGTGACGGCCCAGGGCCGGATCAACGGCACCGTCTCGAACGCGGCCGGGGCGCGCTTCACGCTCACCGGGCCGCTCACCGGCATCACCGGCTTTGCCAACGAGGGCACGCTCTCGCTGGCCGGCAACGACCTCGCCCTCAGCGCGCTGACCGGCACCGGCCTGGGCGCCGTGGTCCAGAACGCCAGCGGCAGGGACGCGACCCTGACCGTCGGCTCGGGCGATGCCAGCGCCGCCTATGCCGGTATCCTGCAGGACGGGGCGGGCGGCGGCCGCCTGCTCCTGGCCAAGACCGGCAGCGGAACGCTGACGCTGACCGGCGCCAGCCCCTACACGGGGGCGACCGCCGTCACCGCCGGCACGCTCGTGCTGGCGGCGGGCGGCTCGCTGACTTCGGACGTGTCGGTCGCCGGCGGCGGCACTTTCGCGAATGCGGGCACTCTGGCGGCCGGGCTGACGAATGCGGGCACGGCCACGAACACCGGCGCCATCGCAGGGGCCGTCACCAATAGCGGCCGCCTCGCCAACAACGGCCGACTGGCGGGCACGCTGACGAACAGCGGCACGGCCGACAACGGCGGCACCATCGCCGGACGCGTCACGAATACCGGCACCTTCGCGACCTCCGGCACGCTCGCCGGCGGCCTGACGAACACCGGCACGCTGACGGCGTCGGCCGGCCGGCTCGACGGGGCCGTCGCCAACGAGGCCGGGACCCTCGCGATCACCGGCACGGTTACGGGCAACGGTCCGCTCTCGAACGCATCCGGCGCGACCCTCCGGATTGACGGGACCGGCCGCTTCCGTATCGCGGGATTGTTCGCCAATGCGGGCACGGCCACGAATGCCGGGGCCCTGAATGCGGACGTGACGAACGCGGCCGGTGCCCGGTTCACCAATACCGGCACCGTCTCGACCGCGTCGCAGCCCTTCTCGAACGCGGGCACGCTCGTCAGCTCGGGTGTCCTCAACGGCGGGTTGGCGAATACCGGCACCGCGCAGATGTCCGGTGAGCTGAACGGCGTGCTGAGCAATGCCGGCAGCCTCACGCTCACCGGCACGACGAGCGGCATCACCGCCTTCACCAATGACGGAACCGCCGATCTCGGCGGCACGGCGCTCAGCCTCGGCTCGCTGTCGGGGACAGGCACGAACGCGGTTCTGCGCAACGGCCGCCTCACCGTCGGCGCGGACAACAGCTCGACGAGCTACGCCGGGACGATCGCGGACGGGGCGGGCGCCACCTCCCTGACCAAGGTCGGCAGCGGGACGCTGACCTTATCGGGCGTCAGCACCTATACCGGCGCCACCCTCGTCAACGACGGAACGCTGAACCTGAGGGGCACGCTCGCCTCGGCGGTGACGGTCGCCGACGGCGCCCGCTTCGTCGGCTCCGGCTCGATCCGGACCCTGACGGTCCTCGGTGGCGCCAGCGCCAGCCCGGACGGAGCCGGCACGCTCGGCGCGGTGTCGGTCACCGGCCCCGTGCTCTTCGCGGCCGGCTCGCAGTACCGGGTCGATGTCACCGCCTCCGGCGAGTCCGACCGCACCGCCGCCGCTGGGACGGCGACGCTGCAGGGCGGGACGGTACAGGTCACGGCGGGGACGGGCCTCTACGCGCCGCGGACGCGCTACACCATCCTCTCGGCGGCCGGCGGCGTCACCGGGCAGTTCGCGGGCGTCACCGCGAACTTCGCCTTCCTCACGCCGTCCCTGACCTACGATGCCAACACGGCCTTCCTGACGCTGGCCCGCAACGACCTGCAGTTCGGCACCGTTGCGGCCACGCGCAACCAGGGCAACGTCGCGGCCGCCGCTCAGGCACAGGGGGTCGGCACGCGGCTCTACGACGGGATCGCCGTGCTCTCGGCCCCCCAGGCCCGCCAAGCCTTCGATGCGCTCTCGGGTGAGATCCATTCGAGCGCGGTGACGAGCCAGTTCGACACCGGCTACCTCGTGCGCGAGGCGATCCTCGACCGTCTGCGCTTCGGCGAGACGCCGAGCTTCGGCGGGATCGGTGCGCAGGGCATCGGCCAGCGCTTCGCCCCCGGCACCACCCTGCCGGCGGTCTACACCGCCGATCTTCCGGGCCGCCCCACGGATCCGGTCCCGGTCTCGACCCAGCTCGTGGTGCCGAATCCGGTCGCGCTCTGGGGCCAGGGCTTCGGTTCGTTCGGTTCGACCGGCGGGGACGGCAACGCCGCACGGCTCGGTCAGCAGACCTCGGGCTTCGTGCTCGGGGCGGATACCCGCTTCGACGAGCGCTGGCACGTCGGCGTGGCCGGCGGCTACACCTTCAACACCCTCGACCTCACCGCCCGCCAATCCACCGCCACAGTGGAGAGCGGCTACGGCGCGCTCTATGCCGGCGCCGGCTTCGGACCGGTGCAGCTGCGCCTCGGCGGCGCCTATGCCGGCTCGAGCCTCGCCACCAGCCGCGCGGTGATCGTCCCCGGCTTCTCCGACAACGCCGGCGCCCGCTACGGCGGTTCGCTCGGCCAAGCCTTCGCCGAGGTCGGCTATCGCTTCCAGTCCGAGATCGGTCATGTCGAGCCGTTCGTCGGCGGGGCGGCGATCCGGGTCGGCCGCGACGGCTTCACCGAGCGCGGCGGCGCGGCGGCCCTGACCGGCACCGGGCAGGACTACGACGTCGCGACCGCGACGGTGGGTGTGCAGGCCCAGGGGCAGATCGGCGCGCTCTTCGGCTCGACGACGCCGATCTTCGTGCGCGGGCTCGTCGGCTACCGCCGTGCCTACGGCGATGTTCTGCCCTCGACCCTGTTCAGCTTCGGTGCGGCCGGTCAGACCTTCCTGACGGCCGGCGTCCCGGTCGCACGCGACGCCGTGGTGGCGCAGGCGGGCCTCGATTGGCAGGTGGCGTCGGAGACGACGCTGTCGCTTGCCTATACTGGCCAGATCGGCGCGGATCGCACCCAGATCCACGGCGTCAAGGGCGGCTTCCTCTATCGCTGGTAAGAGTGTGACAATGCGCTCGACGAAGAAGACGGTCCTGATCCTCGCAGCCGGCACCCTGGCTGCCGCGTTCCTCGTCTCCGGTCCGGGCCTGGCGCAGGCGGCATCCACGGAACCGCCCGTGCCCGCGGAGCCCGGCTCGACCTCGGCGAGCTACGGCGACTGGGTGATGCGGTGCCAGCGCGGCGGCACGGCCGAGAAGCCGGTGCGGGTCTGCGAAGTCGCGCAATCGATACAGGTCCAGGGGCAGACCCAGCCGATTGCGCAGATCGCGGTCGGGCGGGTCGGCGCCGGTCAGCCGCAACAGATCACGGCCCTGCTGCCGCCCAATGTCGCTTTCCCCAGCAGCGTGCGCGTGCTGATGGACGAGAAGGACACGACGGGGGTCGATCTGGCGTGGCGGCGCTGCCTGCCCGGCGTCTGCGTGGCGGATGCGGCCGTCAAGGAAGAGACGCTCCGACGCTGGCGCGGAGCGGCCGGGCCGGGACGGATCGCGTTCAAGAACGCGGGTGGCCAGGAGATCACGATCCCGTTGTCGTTCCGCGGTCTTGCCCAAGCCCTCGATGCCCTGGCCCGCGAGCCGGGATGATGCCCAGGCTCCGCCACGGTTGAGATGCGGGGTAGAGGTTTTGCAGCGCGATCCAGGCGTCTTCGGTGGTGAAGCGTTACGGGGCGCGGCCGAATCCGGCATTGCGGCGCGGCTGCCGGGCGTCGGCGACACGCTCCAGGCGGACGCGTCACGCGATCCGCCGGCCCTGGCACAGGGGCCGACCCAGGTCAGCGGCAGGGCATTGAAAAGGCTGAAGCTTCAGCGGTTTAGTTGGAGCGGGCGATCGGGATCGAGCCGACGACATTCAGCTTGGGAAGCGCTCGTAACTTACTGATTTAGCGTGCCCTTGTTCCCCACCGCACAACCGCGAAAGGAGCGGGATGTGCGTACCGGGAAAGCAAACGCCGCTGCGGGGGTTGGAGCCCGCACCGGCGCTGAATCAACGGCTCGGCAAAGAACCAGAACCCAAAATAGGGCCAGCACCAGCGCGGCGCAATCAGCAATCGCCTTCTCGATGGAGGTGAGTGCATGGTGTCACTGACCCTCTTCGAAATTGCCCACGCGTTGGGCGGCAAGGTCCATGGTCGGCAGGTTTTGGCGCCTGGCCCCGGCCATATCCGGAAGGATCAAAGCCTATCTGTGAGGCTGGCGACGACCTCCCCTAAAGGGTTCGTCGTTCATAGCTACTGCGGCGACGATTGGCACGACTGCGAGGAGCACGTTGCCTCTGCCCTCGGACTGCCGTCCGATCAATGGCGCGAACGCAAGGAGCGGCACGAGCCCGATCCACTTGACGCGATGCGCCGCCGACAGAGGCGGATCGAGAGCGAGCGTCGTGAGGCTGAAGACGACGCGCGGCGCCAGCGCAGCGCCCTCACGATCTGGAACGCGGCCACCGATCCGCGCGGCACTATCGTATCTGATTACCTGCGGTCCCGTGGCCTCGACCTCTTCGACGAGATTGCCGGCGAGGCGATCCGGTTTCACCCGCGCTGCCCGTGGGGGACTGGCCTCGTCCAGGCGATGGTCGCTGCCTTCCGCAACTTCGAGACCGGCGAGATCATCGGCATTCATCGCACCGCCCTGACGACGGACGGGCAGAAGATCGGGCGCAAGATGCTCGGGATCGCGGCCGGCGCCGCGATCATGCTGGACCCGTGCGAGGCCGTCAGCTTCGGGCTCGCGATCGGCGAAGGCATCGAGACGAGCCTTAGTGCCCGGCAACTCGGCATCCGCCCCGCCTGGGCGCTCGGCAGCGTCGATGCGATCCGCACCTTTCCCGTCCTGTCGGGCGTCGAGGGCCTGACGGTGTTGAGCGAGACCGGAGACAGCGGTGCCAGCGCGAGCGCCTGCCGCGAGGTTGGAACCCGCTGGCATCGCGCCGAGCGAGCCGTCGAAATCATCCTACCCCGCGTCTCTGGCGACCTGAACGACGCGATCCAAGCGGGAGGCGCCGCAGCATGAGCTTCAACCCCCGCGAAGCGTCCGCCTATTTCGAGAGCCGCCCCTTCGCCCCCTTGTTGGAAGACGAGGAGCCGGAGCGCTATCCGCCGCTGCCCGAAGCCGAGAAAAAGCCAGGGGCCGGGACCATCAAGCAGCCGGCCCTGCGCTGGCACCGCGACGCAGACCCGAACGCGGATCGCGCGTGGCTGGTGAAAGACCTCGTGCCCGAGACCGGCAAGGGACTGCTTTCCGGCCAGTGGGGTTCCGAAAAGACGTTCGGCGTGCTGGACCTGTGCGCATCCACGATGACCGGTCAGCCCTTCGCTGGCCGCCGCGTCATCCGCCGGGGCGGTATCCTATTTATCGCCCCGGAAGGCGCCTTTGAAATTCCAATCCGCCTGCGGGGCCTCGTCAACGGCAAGATCGCAGGCGACGCACTCGCTGAAACCGCAGGAGGCAACCCGACCGTAGATCCCGACGACCTTCCTTTTGCCTGGATCGAGGAATGCCCCCGCCTTGTCGAGGCCGAGGCGGTCGAGATCCTGGCGAAGGTGGCCGAGCAAGCGGCCGATGAGCTGCGCACCCGGTATGACATGCCGCTCGCCCTGATCGTGCTCGATACCGTCGCGGCCGGCGCCGGCTTCGATGACGAGAACAGCGCCGCCGAGGCGCAGCGGGTGATGAACGCCCTTGAGCGCCTGAGCCACCGCACGGGCGCTTTCGTCTTTGGCGTGGATCACTTCGGCAAATCAACGGGGACCGGCACGCGCGGCTCATCCGCCAAGGAGGCCGCCGCCGACGTGGTGCTCGCCATGCTCGCCGAGCGCGACCCGGCCGGCAACGTCAGCAACACTCGCATGGCTGTCCGCAAGCTTCGCGGCGGCCGGATCGGACAAGAGACCCCCTACGCCCTCCAGCCTATCGAGATCGGAATAGACCGTTGGGACGACCCGATCACGACGTGCATCGTGGATTGGCAGACTGATCGCACCAGCGCCGCGGCAGTCGAGGCCGTGAAGCAGAAATGGCCGACCTCCCTGCGGGTGATCCAAGCGGCCATGGTCACGACCCTGATCGACCACGGCAAGGAGAATCGCCCCTTCGGCAACGATGGCCCCGAACTGCGCACAGTCCTGAGCAGCCACGTCCGCACGGCATTTGTGAGCAGCTACGCCGCCGACGGCGAGACCGAGGTCAAGCGCACCGAGGCCAAGAAGAAGGCGTTCCAGCGGGCTGTGAAGGCGGCGCAGGGCAAGGGGCTGATCGCTGTCCGCGAGATCGCCGGCAACGAGCATTTCTGGATGGTGGCCGATGCCTGAGATCGCCGCCAGCCGGGACATTTCGACCGGACACCCCGTCGGGCAGCCGGGACGGGACAGACGGGACACTCCTAGTGTCCCTGTCCCGTCTGTCCCCCCTTACAGCCGGGACAAAGGGGACAAATGTCCCGATTGTCCCGCTACGCTTGATCCGGTGGCCGAGATCCCCACTGCCGATCGGTTCGGGCCGTGGTCCGACCGTATCGACGCTGCCGAGCGTGTGGCTCGCCTCCGCAGCCTCCGGGCGATTGTCCGCCTTACCACTGGCCCACGCGGCAAACGGCTTGGGGATCTGCTCTACCGTGCCGAGAAAGACGCCGCCGCATTGGTGCCGGCGCTCGCGGCCCTGAACCGCCTCGCCACCCTCGATCGGCGCAGCGTGCTCGCCAGCTTCGCCGCCCTTCACCGTTCCGCAGCCTGAGGAGCCTCAATGCCCCGCTCACAATCGCGCCCGCCCCATCCTGGCCGCACACCGGCCGAGCGCCGAGCCCTCGACGCCATCTGCTGCGGTGACACCCTGCCGGCTATGCACCCGAAGGTGCGCCGAAACTTGCTCGACGCTGGACTGATTGAACAAACCGGCACGACAGTCCGGCGGGATGCGCTCGGCCCCTACGAGGTGCCGCAGTACGAGATGCCGATCCCGGTTCACATGCAGTGGTGCTCCGCCGTCGCCGCGACCAACGAGGAGATGGCCGAGTTCGAAGCTGCCACACCGCCTGCAGCCTGAGGAGCCGAGATGATCCCGACCGAGATCGACAGCCAGTGGTTCCACAACAACCCGGACCGTGAGTTCCGCATGCGCCGTCAGCCACCCGCTGAGTTCCATGCGTGGCCGGTCCCGCCAGAGCCGGGGATGGTCGCGTGGTGCATCATCCGCAGGAGGGACGGGGCCGTGGAGCAATTCGCCCTGCCCGAAGGCGACGAGATGGACGACTACGACGAGGAGCTGGCCGCGCTCTTCGATCAGCTTCGGGATGGCGCGCAATGAACCCTCACGAACTCGCAGCCTTCCGTGCCGGCATCCTCCACGCCTCTCACATGGCGCTTATCGCCGCGACGGAGATCGAGCTGCGCGGTGACGCCGGCAAGCTCCGCCAGCGCGCAGCGATCGAGGCTCTGCGCGGGCTGGCAGAGGGCCTGAAAGCCGACGCCACCGCTACGACGACCCCCACCTCGGAGACCGCAGAATGACCGACGACACGCCCGCGAACGTGGTCAGCCTTGCCGAGCACCGCCGGAAGCCCGTTCTCGGCCCGCCGGCCCTCGTGGACATCGCTGCCCGCCTGATCCAGGGCGAGGCGCCCGGCTCTCCTCTCCTCGTCGTCCTCGAATACCGCGGCGAGCAAGTCGGTTGCCTTGGCTCGTTCCCTGACACCGACGAAGGGCGCGCCCTGGCGCAGATCGTCGGCAATACCGCAATCAACACGGTAGATCTGCTCACCCAGTTCAGCCCGAGTGGCGCGCCGTGATCTCGGCGGTTGGCGCAGGCACTCCACTGTTTCCATGTTGTTGTTACAGCGAGCCGAGCGCAGCGCCGGAGATATGCTGTAACGTTGTAGCAATGTAGGACCAAAGCATGACGATCCGCGGCAGACCATTCGAGGAGGGGCAGAGCGGCAACCCGGCTGGCCGGCCGAAAGGTGCCCGCAACCGAACGACCCTCGACATGCAGGCGCTGCTTGAGGGCGAGGCCGAGACCCTGACCCGCAAGGCGATCGAGTTGGCTAAAGAAGGCGACCCCGTAGCCTTGCGCATGTGCCTCGACCGGCTTCTCCCTGTCCGCAAGGATCGGCACGTCACTTTCGACCTGCCGACCATCGAGACCACCGCCGACATGCCGAAGGCGAGCGCCGCTCTCCTCCAGGCTGTCGCATCTGGTGAGATCACCCCGTCAGAGGCCGCCGACATCGGCCGCGCTGTTGAGGCGCACGCCCGGACCATCGAAGTCCGAGACCTTCAGGAGCGCATCGAGCGCCTGGAGCAGAGGGAGCAGCAATGACAAGCCGCGTCATCGACATGCGCCTGCGCAAGCTGGAGCAGAAGGCCAGCCAGAGCGCGCTCAGCCACCTCACAGACGCGCAGCTCGACGCGCAGCTCGTTGACTGCTTGACCGTTATCGCCGAGCCCTACGGCGGCGATGTGCGCGCCATGATTGAGGACATGCGCGCCGGCCACGATCCAGCCGACCACGACCTCGCTGGACAGATCGAGCGCCTGATGAGTAACCTGCGAGAGATGAGCCTGCCGCCCTTGCAATGAGCTAGGGCCTGTCGTCACCTGAGCCAGTCGAGTGTTGCGGCGAGGCAGAGGACACCGGCGAAGCTGACGGCGGTCTTCTCGTAGCGGGTGGCGACGGCGCGCCACTCTTTGA
>NZ_BPRC01000047.1 GCF_022179725.1 Methylorubrum aminovorans | reverse complement strand
GAACATGACGGTGATGGCGGCCGCCGACGAGGCGGAGCTGGTGCACATGGTGGCGACCTGCCACGCGCACGATTCGGGCCCGATCGCCCTGCGCTACCCGCGCGGCGAGGGCGTCGGCGTCGAACTGCCGGAGAAGGGTGAGCCGCTCGCCATCGGCCGCGGCCGTGTGGTGCGGCGTCCGGAGGGCGCGCGGGTGGCGCTGCTGTCTCTGGGCACGCGCCTGTCGGAGGCCCTGAAGGCGGCCGATGCGCTGGAGGCGGAGGGTGTTGCGGCGACGGTGGCCGATGCGCGCTTTGCCAAGCCGCTGGACGCGGAGCTGATCGTGGATCTGGCCATGCACCACGAGGTTCTGGTGACGGTGGAGGAGGGCTCGGTCGGCGGCTTCGGCGCGATGGTGCTGCACCTGCTGGCGGAGCGGGGCGTTCTGGATGCGGGCCGGGTCCGGGTGCGGACGTTGACGCTGCCGGACCTGTACCAGGACCACGACAAGCCGGAGAAGATGTACGCCGAGGCCGGGCTTGACGCCGAGGGCATCCTCAAGGCCGTGCGCGCCGCTCTGCCGGAGCAGAAGGGCAGCCGGGCCGGGCGCCTGCGTCTGGCCTGATCAGCCGGGGCGTCGACGGACGAGAACGGCGCGGTGCTTGCCGCACCGCGTCATCAGTGAGACAAGCGCCGCGCCGTCCGGCCCGAAATCGGGTGCGTCGACGGAGCGGCGCGTCCGCTCGCCTGCTGGTCCTGTGACCGGAAGGCGGGATCACCCGTGAATCACGCGAGCACGATGACAGAGCCGACCCAAAGCGGCCCGTTCCCGGCGGGGCCGGTGCTGATCACCGGTGCCAGCGGCTTCCTCGGCGCCGCCCTGGTCGACGTCTTCCGCGCGGCCGGCTTCACCGTGCGCATCACCGTGCGCGCCTCCTCGCCGCGCACGAATCTGATCTGGCCCGATGTCGAGATCGTCGAGGCCGACATGCGCGACCGCGCGGCGGTGGCGAGCGCCATGCGCGGCCAGCGCTACCTCGTCCACGCCGCGGCCGATTACCGGCTCTGGGCGCCGGACATGGAGGAGATCGTCCGGACCAACCGCGACGGCACGCGCATCCTGATGGAGGAGGCGCTCAAGGCCGGCGTCGAGCGAATCGTTTACACGTCGAGCGTCGCGACCATCAAACCGCATGACGACGGCACGCCTGCCGACGAGACCCGGCCGCTGACGCCGGAGACCGCCATCGGCGCCTACAAGCGCAGCAAGGTGGTAGCCGAACGCGTGGTCGATGAGATGGTGGCCCGGGACGGCCTGCCCGCCGTGATCGTGAACCCCTCGACGCCGATCGGCCCCCGCGACGTGAAGCCGACGCCGACCGGCCGCATCATCCTCGACGCGGCCCAAGGAAAGATCCCGGCCTTCGTCGATACCGGCCTCAACCTCGCCCATGTCGACGACGTGGCCGCCGGCCATCTCCTGGCCCTGCGCAAGGGCCGGGTCGGGGAGCACTACATTCTCGGCGGCGAGGACGTGATGCTGGCGACGATGCTCGCCGACATCGCGGCCATCGTCGGCCGCAAGGCGCCGACGACGCGGCTGCCCTACGCCGTGATCTACCCGATCGCCTTCATCTCGGAGCAGATCGCGCGGGTGACCGGCAAGGCGCCGCTCGCCACCATCGACGGCGTGCGCATGTCGAAGTACCGGATGTTCTTCTCCGACGCCAAGGCACGGGCGGAACTCGGCTATTCCGCGCGGCCCTACCGCCAGGGCTTGGAGGATGCGATTCGCTGGTTCCGTCAGGCGGGGTACATGAAATGAGCGCCGCGCTGCAGACCGCCACCGATGCGCGCACCGGCAAGGGAGAGCGCGACGAGAACTTTCCCGTCGCCTCGCACCTGATCCACCCGCGTAACCGCGGCGCGATCCTCGCCTTCTACAACTACGTGCGGGCCGGCGACGACGTCGCCGACCACACCGGGCTGGCGCCTGAGCACAAGATCGAGATGCTCGACGCGCTCGCCGACGCGCTCACCGGCAAGGGTGGCTCCGACCCCTCGGTCGAACCGTTGAAGCGCGAACTCGCGGCGCATAAGCTGCCGCCGACCCACGCGCTCGAATTGCTCGACGCCTTCCGGATGGATGCGCGCAAGTCTCGTTACGAGAATTGGGACGAGCTGATCCACTATTGTCGCTACTCGGCGATGCCGGTCGGGCGCTTCGTGCTCGATGTGCACGGTGAGGATCCGTCGCGGGTCTACAAAACTTCGGATGCGATCTGCGCCGCGCTGCAGGTGCTCAATCACCTCCAGGATTGCGGCAAGGATTTTCGGAGTCTCGACCGGGTCTACATCCCCCTCGACGTGATGCGGCGGCACGGTGCCGACGTGTCGATGCTGGGCGCCGACCGCGCCGCGCCGGAACTCCACGCCGTGATCCGCGAACTCGCCGAGCGCACCCTGGTGCTGCTGGAGGAGGGCGCGCCGCTGCCGAACCAAATCGACGACTTCCGCCTGAGCCTGGAGATCGCCGCGATCCACCGGCTCGCCGTCGTCCTGACCAAGGGCCTGCTGACCCGCGATCCCCTCTCGGAGAAGGTCCATCACGGCAAGGCCGCCTTCGCGCTCACCGCGCTCGGCGGCATCGCCGCCACTTTGGTGCGCCGCCCGTTCCGGTCGCGCGCGTCCCGTCCCGCCGGAGCCGGCCGATGAGCGCCACCGCCAGCCCGATTTCGGAGACCGCTGAGGCGCCGGCCCTGCCGGCCGCCGGTTCGTCGTTCTACACGGCGATGCGCCTGCTCCCCAAGGAGCGGCGCGAGGCGATGTATGCCGTCTACGCCTTCTGCCGCTCGGTCGACGATGTGGCCGACGATGGCGGCCCGCGCGAGGTCCGCGCGGCCGAGCTCGACCGCTGGCGGGCCGATATCGACGCGCTCTACGCCGGCAACCCGCCGCCGCGGGTGAAACCGCTGGAAGAGCCGATGCGCCGGTTCGGGCTCAAGCGCGAGGATTTCCAGGCGGTCATCGACGGCATGGCGATGGATGCGGAGGAGGACATCGTCGCCCCTTCGGAGGCCAAGCTCGACCTCTATTGCGACCGTGTCGCGAGCGCCGTTGGGCGGCTCTCGGTGCGCATCTTCGGCATGCCGGAGCAGGATGGCATCCGGCTCGCGTGGCACCAGGGCCGGGCGCTGCAGCTCACTAATATCCTGCGCGACATCGACGAGGATGCGGAGCGCGGGCGCCTTTATCTGCCGATGGAGAAATTCCACAAGATCGGGCTGATGACCCCGACGCCGCAGAGCGCACTGGCGCATCCGCGCCTCGGTGAGGTCTGCGCGGCGGTCGCCGCCGAGGCGGAGGAGCATTACCGCCAGACCTGGGCGATCATCGAGCGCAGCCCGCGGCAGGCCACCAAGGCGGCTCGCTTGATGGCGGCGGCCTACCGGCTCTATCTCGACGCCGTGGTGAAACGCGGCTGGGCGGCCCCGCGGGCGCGGGTGAAGCCGGGCAAGCTCGCCCTCCTCCTCGTCGCCCTGCGCCACGGGATTGTGTGATGACCGGTACGGTTCACGTCGTCGGCGCGGGACTCGCCGGACTTTCGGCGGCCGTCTCCCTGGCGGAGGCGGGCAGCCGCGTCGTGCTGCATGAGGCGGCCAAGCAGGCGGGCGGTCGCTGCCGCTCCTACTACGACCCCTCGCTCGGGCTGACCATCGACAACGGCAACCACCTGCTCCTGTCGGGCAACCGCTCGTCGCTCGACTTCCTGCGCCTGATCGGGGCGCCGGACGATGCGCTCACCGGCCCCGACGAGGCGGCCTTCCCCTTCGCAGACCTCCGCACCGGCGAGCGCTGGACCCTGCGCCCGAACGAGGGCCGCCTGCCCTGGTGGGTGCTGCGGGCGGGCCGGCGCGTGCCGGGCACGCGGGCGCGGGATTATCTCGCCCCGGTGTCCCTGATGATGGCCGCCTCCGGTAACAAGCCGGGCCAGAGCGGCACGATCGGTGAGAAGATGTCCTGCGAGGGTCCGCTCTACGAGCGGCTCTGGCACCCGGTCCTGGTCGCCGCCCTCAACACCGATCCGCGCGACAGCGATGTCGGGCTCGCCGCCACCATCCTGCGCGAGACGCTGGGCGCCGGCGGGCGCGCCTGCCGTCCGCTCATCGCGGTCGAGGGCCTGTCCACCGCCTTCGTCGATCCGGCCCTGCGCTACCTCGCGGAGCACGGCGCCGAGATCCGGTACGGCCGGCGCCTGCGGGCGATCGCCCTCGGCCAGAGCCGCGTCGAACGCCTCGATTTCACCGACGAGCCGGTCGTGGTCGGCCCCGACGACGCGGTCGTCCTGGCCCTGCCGCCGTGGGTGACGAGCGAACTCCTGCCCGGTACGCCGGCGCCGCAGGAATTCCGCTCCATCGTCAACGCGCATTTCGCCGTGCGCCCGCCGGAGGGCGCACCGCTGATCCTCGGCGTGGTCGGTGGCCTGACCGAGTGGCTGTTCGCCTATCCCGATCGGTTCTCGGTCACCATCAGCAATGCCGACCGGTTGCTGGAGGACGGCCGCGAGGATCTTGCGCGCCGGATCTGGGTTGAGATCGCGGAACTCAACGGACTTGCACGGGAATTGCCTAACTGGCAGATCGTCAAGGAGAAGCGGGCGACCTTCGCGGCGACGCCCGCTGAGGCCGCGCGTCGCCCCAGCGCGGCGACGCGCACCCGGAATCTGGTTCTGGCCGGCGATTGGACGGAGACGGGGCTGCCCTCGACCATCGAGGGGGCGATCCGATCCGGGACGAATGCCGCGCAAGCCCTGTTCCGCACCGGCATGTGCGGACGGGCACAGGCACAGGGAGTCGCTTGAAGGATATGACGACGGCACCGAGACAGGCGAGCGAGGCAAGAACGATGCGTGAGGCGGCCGCGAACAAGGTCGAGACGCTGCAGCGTCCCAAGACCCGCGACGTGTCTCTCGACGATGTCGAGCGCGGCGTCCAGAGCGCCACACGCGCGCTCACCGAGATGACCCAGGCCGACGGCCACATCTGCTTCGAGCTTGAGGCGGATGCGACCATCCCCTCCGAGTACATCCTGTTCCACCAGTTCCGTGGGACCGAGCCGCGCGACGGGCTCGAGGCCAAGATCGGCAACTACCTGCGCCGCACCCAGTCCAAGGTGCATGGCGGCTGGTCGCTGGTGCATGACGGCCCGTTCGACATGAGCGCGTCGGTGAAGGCCTATTTCGCCCTCAAGATGATCGGCGACGACATCGAGGCGCCGCACATGCGCGCGGTGCGCAAGGCGATTCTCCAGCGGGGCGGTGCGGCCAACGCCAACGTCTTCACCCGCATCCTGCTCGCCCTCTACGGCGAAGTGCCGTGGACCGCGGTGCCGGTGATGCCGGTGGAGGTGATGCACCTGCCGAAGTGGTTCCCCTTCCACCTCGACAAGGTGTCCTACTGGGCCCGCTGCACCATGGTGCCGCTGTTCGTGATCCAGGCCAAGAAGCCGCGGGCCAAGAACCCGCGCGGCGTCGGCGTGGCCGAACTGTTCGTGACGCCGCCCGAGTCGGTGCGGACTTGGCCCGGCTCGCCCCACGCCACCTGGCCGTGGACGCCGATCTTCGGCGCCATCGACCGCGTGCTGCAGAAGACGCAGGACCATTTCCCGAAGGTGCCGCGCCAGCGCGCCATCGACAAGGCGGTGGCCTGGGTCTCCGAGCGCCTGAACGGCGAGGACGGACTCGGCGCCATCTTCCCGTCGATGGTCAACTCGGTGCTGATGTACGAGGTGCTCGGCTATCCGCCCGACCACCCGCAGGTGAAGATCGCGCTGGAAGCCATCGAGAAGCTCGTCGCCGAGAAGGATGACGAGGCCTATGTCCAGCCCTGCCTCTCGCCGGTCTGGGACACGGCGCTGACCAGCCACGCCATGCTGGAGGCCGGCGGCGCCCAGGCCGAGGCCAATGCCCGCGCCGGTCTCGATTGGCTGAAGCCCCTGCAGATCCTCGATATCAAGGGCGACTGGGCCGAGACCAAGCCGAACGTGCGCCCCGGCGGCTGGGCCTTCCAGTACGCCAACCCGCACTATCCCGACCTCGACGACACCGCCGTGGTGGTGATGGCGATGGATCGCGCCCAGCGTCAGCACGGTCTGGTCAGTGGGATGCCGGACTACTCGACCTCGATCGCCCGCGCCCGCGAATGGGTCGAGGGGCTGCAGAGCGCCGATGGCGGCTGGGCGGCGTTCGACGCCGACAACAACCACCACTACCTCAACCACATCCCGTTCTCGGATCACGGCGCGCTGCTCGATCCGCCGACCGCGGACGTGACCGCCCGCGTCGTCTCGATGCTGTCGCAGCTCGGTGAAACCCGCGAGACCAGCCGGGCGCTCGACCGCGGCGTGACCTACCTGCTCAACGACCAGGAGAAGGACGGGAGCTGGTACGGCCGCTGGGGCATGAACTTCATCTACGGCACGTGGTCGGTGCTCTGCGCGCTGAACGCCGCCGGCGTCGATCCGCAATCGCCGGAGATCCGCAAGGCGGTGGCGTGGCTGATCCGCATCCAGAACCCGGATGGCGGCTGGGGTGAGGACGCTTCCTCCTACAAGCTCAACCCCGAATTCGAGCCGGGCTACTCGACGGCCTCGCAGACGGCCTGGGCGCTGCTCGCCCTCATGGCGGTCGGTGAGGTGGACGACCCGGCGGTCGCCCGCGGCGTCAACTACCTGATGCGCACGCAAGGGACGGACGGGCTGTGGAGCGAGGAGCGCTACACGGCCACCGGCTTCCCGCGGGTGTTCTATCTCCGCTACCACGGCTACCCGAAGTTCTTCCCGCTCTGGGCGATGGCCCGCTTCCGCAACCTGAAGAAGGGCAACAGCCGGCAGGTTCAGTTCGGGATGTAGTTTTTGGGCGTTCGTCCCAACCATGAGATCGGCGGCGCGGGAGCATCCCGCGCCGTTTTCGTTTGTACCGAAGCACCACCCTGACGAACCCGCGAGACCGCCCTTGATCCCCTGGGAGCACCTCGACACCGCCCCGATCCCCGGCGAGGCCGGCACGTTGCGCCTGATGCGCCGCGGCACCGAGTTCTCGATTCAGCTCGACCGCAACGAGCTCATGAACAGCCGCCTCAGCGGATCCGAGGAGGCGCTGGCGCGGCTCTCGGCCGAGCGCATCGCCGGGTTGACGGCGCCGCGGGTGCTGATCGGCGGCTACGGGATGGGCTTCACCCTGCGCGCGGCGCTGAGCGTACTGCCGCCGACGGCCCAGGTGACCGTGGCCGAGATCGTCCCGGCGGTGCTGGCCTGGGCGCGCGGACCGATGGAGGCGCTGACCGGCGGAAGCCTCGACGATCCGCGCGTGACGATCCGCGAGGCCGATGTCGCCGCGGTGATCCGCGCGCAGCCGGGCGCCTGGGATGCGATTCTGCTCGACGTGGATAACGGCCCCGACGGCCTCACCCGCAGCGCCAATGACCGCCTCTACGACGCGGCCGGCCTCGGTGCCGCCCGCGCGGCCCTGCGCCCCCGCGGCGTGCTGGCGGTGTGGTCGGCCCATCCCGATGCGGCCTTCACCCGGCGGCTTGGACAGGCGGGGTTTTCCGTGGAGGAAGTCGGCACCCGGGCGCGCGGCAAGCGCGGGGCGCGGCACGTCATCTGGCTAGCGGGGCGCTGATCGCCGATCCCAATCTCGACCTCATCCTGAGGTGCCCGCGTCAGCGGGCCTCGAAGGATCCTCCAGGGATTGCGCGGGATATGGAGGATCCTTCGAGGCCGCCGCTGCGCGCCGGCACCTCAGGATGAGGGGATGGGTGGGAGCCTCACGCCCCCCGGCGGGCCATCAGCTGCTCGATCAGAGTCGCGCCGGTCTCCAGCGCGGACAGCTCTTCCGCCACCGTGGCCACCGTCTGGGCGATCTGCTCCGGTGTGTGCTCGGAGGTCATGAAGAAGCGCAGGCGCGAGGAGCGCTCCGGCACCGCCGGGTGGATGATCGGCTGCACGTTGATGCCGCGCTTGAACAGGCGGTCGGAGAGCGTCACGGCTTTGAGCGAATCGCCGACGATGATCGGGATCACCGCGAGCCCGAGGCTCGAACCGGTGTTCAGCCCGTGCTTCTTGGCCAGCGCCAGGAACTGGTTGCCGTTGCGGCGCAGCCGCTCCACCCGCTCCGGCTCGGCCTGCATCACCGTCAGTGCGGCCTCGGCCGCGGCGGCCAGCGGTGGCGACATGCCGACGCTGTAGACGAAGCCGCCCGCGGTGCATTTCAGGTACTCGATCAGCGCCGAGGGACCGCAGATGTAGCCGCCGCAGGAGGACAGCGTCTTCGACAGCGTGCCCATCCAGATATCGACGTCACCTGCCTCGACCCCGCAATGCTCGTGCAGGCCGGCGCCGGTGCGGCCGAGAACGCCGAGCCCGTGGGCGTCGTCCACCATCAGCCAGCAATCGTAGCGGCGCTTCAGCTCGACGAAGGCGGCCAGATCCGGCGCGTCGCCGTCCATGCTGTAGAGGCCCTCGATCACGATCAGCGCGCGGCGGTGCTCGTGCCGGGTCGCCTCTAGCAGCTTTTCGAGGGCGGCCGGGTCGTTGTGGGCGAAGGAGCGGCGCTGCGCCCCGGAGAGCTGCGCGCCCGTCACCACGCTGTTGTGGATCAGCGCGTCGTGGAAGATCACGTCCGGCGCTTCGAGAATCGCGCCGATGGCGGTGACGTTGGTGGCGTGTCCGCTCACCAGAACCACGCAGGCATCCGTGCGGTAATGGGCGGCGAGCGCCCGCTCCAGCTTGAGATGTCCCGGCCGCTCGCCCGCCACGATCCGGCTCGCGGACGCCGAGGTCCCGAAGGCCTCGATCGCCTTACGTGCCGCACCGCTCACCGCGGGGTGCCCGTTGAGGCCGAGGTAATCGTAGGACGAGTAGTTGGAGTAGGTTTGGCCCTCGATGCGGGTGTTGGCGCCCGCGCGGGTCTCGTGCACCCGGAAAAACGGGTTGCCGAGGCCGATCAGGTCGGCGGCCGAGCGCTGCAGGCGCAGCTCCCGGTAGCCGGTCAGCTTCTCGAAATCCTGGGCCGATTCGTTGGCCGGCGGTGCCTTGATCTCGGTGGAGGCGGGCCGCGCGTTGGTGCGGCCGAGCCGGTTGGTGACGAAGCTCGCGAGCGCGGCCCGGCCGTCCTGCGGGCGTGACGGCTGGGTCATGGCAAGATCTCTTTGATGTCCGCGACGTTCTTCTCGACGAGTTCGTTGAACGGCGCCAGCGTGGCGGCGTCGAGGTCGCCGACATGCTTCGAGGCGAGGGTCAGGGTCACGCCCGCCGCCTCATCCACCGGTGTCGCCACCGCCTGGATCAGGGTGTCGGTCAACTCATTGACGGTGAGCCCCGAGGAGATGCCGGCCGGCGGTGCGTCGAGAGCGAAGCGCTCCTGCAGGCTCGCCCCCAGCTCCACGCCCATCAGCGAATCGAGGCCGATCTCGGAGAGCTGGCGCACGCGGCTGATGTCGTCCTTCGGCAGGCGCAGGATGCGGGCGATGTCCTCGACAATGGCGTCGGAGACGGTCTTGCGGACCGAATCGATGTCCTGGGATCGCAGCAATGCGCCGATATTGATCGCCGCCACCGTGCCGGATTCGGCCTGCTGATCGCCGCCGAGGCTGGCGTAGCTCGGTGAGCGCAGGGTGGCGAGACGCTCGCGCGCCTTGCCCCAATGCATCGCGGCGATCGCGACCACACCCTCGTCACTCGTCGTGCCCTGAACCTCCAGCGACTCGGCCATCAGGTCGAGGCAGAGGCGGGCGTCCATCGGCGTGACACCGACACGGGAGGCGAGCGTCTCCATCACCGCCTTGTTGCGGGCGAGCACGCCGACATCGCCGATGGCACCCCAGGCGACCGCGAGCGCCGGCAGGCCGAGGCGGCGGCGCTGGCGGGCCAGGCCCTCCATGAAGCCGTTGGCGGCGACATACGAGCCCTGGCCGGGATTGCCGATGAAGGTCGTGGCTGAGGAGAACAGCACGAAGTAGTCGAGCTTTCGCCCGCGCGTCGCGGCATCGAGATGCTGTGCCCCGATGACCTTGGGTGCAATCACCGCTTCCAGGGTCTCCGGCTCGATTGCGTTGATCAGGCCGTCCTGGAGCACCATGGCGCCGTGGATCACGCCCGCGAGCTTGCTGCCCGCCGTCTCGATGCCATCGATCAGCTTCTCGACCGCCCGGCGACTGGTGATGTCGCAGGCCCTGGTCTCGATGCTCACGCCGCGCGCGGCGAGTTCGGCAATGACCGCGCGGCCCTCTTCGTTCGGCTTGCCCGAGCGGCCGACGAGCACGATGCGCTTCGCGCCGCGGTCAGCCAGCCAGCGCGCCGCCTCGATGCCGAAGCCGCCGAGGCCGCCGGTGACGAGGTGAACACCCTTCTCGGAGACCGTGAAGGCGTTGCGCCGGACCCGCGCCACGGAGCCGGGTACCGGGGGCGTGACGACGATCTTACCGACATGCCCCGATTGCTGCATCAGGCGGAAGGCATCCGAAGTCTCGTCGGCGGCGAACGGCTGGTAGGGCAGGGGACGCAGGCCCCCCTCCGCGAACAGCGCCATCACCTCGCGGAACATCCGCGCGCCGTCTTCGCCCTGGTGCTGGAGCACCTGATCGAGATCGACGCCGAAATAGGACAGGTTCCGGCGGAACGGCCGCAGGCCGATATGGGTGTTGGCAACGTAGTCGCGCTTGCCCAGTTCGACGAAGCGCCCGAACGGCCGCAGGCAGTTGAGCGAGCGCTCCATCATCTCGCCGAACAGCGAGTTGAGCACCACGTCGACCCCATCGCCCGTGATGCGGCGGACATCGTCCACGAAGGCGAGCGAGCGCGAATCGAGCACGTGCTCGGCGCCGAGCGCTTCGACCAGCGCCCGCTTCTCCCGCGAGCCGGCGGTGGCGATGACCCGCGCGCCCTTCCATTTGGCGATCTGGAGCGCGGCCAGTCCCACGCCGCCCGCGCCGCCATGGACCAGCAGCCACTCGCCCTTGCGCAGTCGGGCGCAGGTGCAGAGCGCGTAGTAGGCGGTGAGGAAGGCGACCGGCACGGTCGCCGCCGCGGCCGGGTCGAGGCCCGCCGGCATCGGCGCGACGACCATTTCGGGCACCACGACGTGGGTGGCGAAACCGGATTGCGCGAAGGCGACGACCGAATCACCCACGGCGAAGTCCACCACGCCGGCACCGATGGCGGTGACGCGGCCGGAGACTTCGAGACCGAGGCGCGGGCCGGCGAAGCCGTCCTCCAGGATCTCCTCCGGGAGCATCGAGAGCGCCCAGAGAACGTCACGGAAGTTGAGGCCGGTGGCGGCCACCGCGATCTCGACCTCGCCGGGACCGGGGGCGGCGCGCTCGGCCGGGCCCCAGACCATCTCGTTGAGACCGCCGGTGTTGGAGCGCTCCAGCCGCGCGGCCGGAGCCGCCTCGCCGCCCGCACGCGCGGCCCGGCCGGGATGGAAGCGCACGACGCGGGTGGCGTCGGCGTCGAGCACGATCTCGGTCTCGTCGGTGCCCGACAGGATCAGGGCGCGCAGCCGCTCGGCCGCGTCCTTCGAGGACAGGGCCGGTGCGAGGTCGATCCGGCGCACGTCGAGGTTGGCCGCTTCGTTGGCGAGCGTCCGGCTGAAGGCCCAGACGCCGGCCTCGACCGCGGCCGCCTCGCCGCCCGCGTCGCGGGTGGCGCCGGGGGCGACCACCCAGAGGCGGGTCTGACGGCTACCGAGATGCTCGGCGCAGCGCTTCAGGCTGAGGCAGCGGTCGCGCAGCCGCTTCGCCGCCTCGCCCTCGCCGGCGAAGGCGCCGGCCAGGAACACCACCGTGTCGGGGGTCTCACGCTCGAGTTCCATGAGCGATTGCTCGGAATCGAGGATGATCGAGACGTGGACGCCGCTCGCCACCAGAAGGGTCGCCAGGGACGAGGCGGTCTCGGCGCCAAACTCGTCGTCGGAGCCGACGACGAAGGCGAAGCTCTGGCCGTGGCCGAGGGCCGGACGGACCGGGGCCTCGGCCACCAGCAGCAGGTCGTCGCCGTTGGCCGAGATGGCGCGGTCGGCCGAGACCCGTACGAGGCCCGAGGCGCTCAAGGTGCGCTGCCAGCCCGTCACGTCGTCGAGGCGCGAGACCGGCATGCCGGCGACCGCCTGCTCGAACCAGTCCGGCGCGAGGCCGAAGACGAGGTCGCGGAACAGCGAGGCGCCGGGCTCGACCGCGACCAGCAGCCCACCCGAGGCAAGCGCCGCGGCGAGCTGACCCGGAAGGGTCTTGTCGGAGCGGTGGAGCACGTCGCTGGCGAGAACGAGGTCGAAGGACGCGGCGGGCAGGGCATCGGCGGCTTCCGTCACCGCGACCGAGCCGGGCAGGCCGAGGCGGGCACGCTCGGCCAGCCGCCGGTCGGTCTCCAGCACGGTCAGGCGGGCGTCAGACTCACGGGCGAGCGTGGCGGCGCGGGCCGAGAGCGGGCCGAAGCCGACTTGGAGAATGCGGAGAGCCCGGTCCGACGGCAGGCGCTCTTTCGCCTCCGCCACGATCTTGGCGACGACCTCGGCGGCGGCGCGCGCCGTGGCGCCGCGCAGGTGGAAGGCGTCGAGCGCGGCCGGGGGCAGGCTCGCCGCGGTGACGGCCTCGCCCGCCACGATGCGTCCGACCAGCGCGGTGGTGTCGGCGAGCAACACGAGTTCGGCGGCCAGTTCCGGATGGTCGGCCGCGATCCAGCGCATGGTCTCTTCGGGCGCCGGCAGGGTCACGTCGCGGCGCAGACGCCAGACACCCTTGTCCAGTGTCGCGAGGCCGCTGCTCTCCAGAGCGTAGAGGGCATTGGTGGCCCAGGCGTGCAGCCCTTCGGGCAGGCGGCCGTCGAGCACGACTCTGCCCTTCTCGGAGAGCCCTTCCGCCAGCCGGTAGGCGAGCGCCGTGGCCCAACCCTCCAGGAGCAGGTGGCCGGGTCCGAGATCCGCCGTATCCGGGGCGGTCACGGCGGCGAGGCTCGGCCGCAGGCGCTCGGCCACGCTTGGGCGCCGTTCCAGTGGCAGGGCGGTCGGCTCGGTGGCGCGCTCGACCCCTTGGGTGATGGCGTAGGCGTCGAGATCGCTGCCGCTGCGCGCGCGCAGGGCCTGGAAACGGCCTTCGCGGATCGTGGCGATCACCTCGCCCTCGGCATCGGTGAGGGTGAAGTCGGCCAGGATCGAGCGCTCGTTGCAGCGCCGGGTACGGATCTCGGCGCGGGCGATCGCGGCGCCGGGGCGCAGCAGGCGCACTTCGCCGAATCGCACCGGCACGTAGGCCTTGGTCGCACCCTCGCCCATCAACTCGGCGAAGAGCAGAATCAGGCCGTGGAAGCAGGAATCGAGGCGCGCCGGAACGAGGCCGTAGCGCTCGTCTGCCTCGGCCGAAATCAGTTCGGAGACGATGGTGGTGTCGTCGATGCGGGCCGAGGCTGCCACCTGGCGGAAGTTCTCGCCGAAGCCGAGACCGGAGGCGAGTGCCCGGCGGTAGAGTCCCTCGCCGGAAATCGCGTGCTCGGCCGGCACCGCGAGGTCGCGGCGGGCGGGTGCCGGGAAATCGCCCTCGATGATCTTGGCCGAGGCGTGGAGCTGCCACGGCGTCGGGGTCAGGCGGGGGCGGCTGAGGATCTGGATCTGATTGCCGGAGCCGGACAGGCGCACCAGCACCTCGCGCAGGGAATCCTCGGCGAAGACCATCGGCGAGAGGATCTCGACGTCGGCGAGCGTGACGGCGTCGGTGCGCAGCGCCTGGCGGGCGACGTGCAGCGCCATCTCGACGAAGGCGGCGCCGGGCAGGATCACCTGCCCGTCGATGCGGTGATCGTCGAGTTCGGGCACCAAGGCGGCATCGAGATGGCCGTGCCATTCGAGGCCGTCGGGCGCGAGCCGGTTGCCGGCGAGCGGATGGTAGGGCCGCGGCGCGGCGCCGGCGCCCTCGGTCGTCTCGGCGAGGCGGAACGGGCGGCGCTGCCAGGGGTAGAGCGGCAGGGCGACGATGCCGGCCGGATCGGCACCGAACAGGCGCGTCTCATCGACGGCCGCACCGGCGACGAGGGCGGCGGCCACCGCCTTGGCGATCGGATCCCCGCCAGCGGGCTTGCGGTGCATCACGCCGACCGAGGCGACCTCGATGGCCAGCGGCTCGATGGCGTCGCCAATATGCGGCAGCAGGGTCGCGCGCGGGCCGACCTCGACGAACACGCGGGCGCCCTGACGGGTCGCCTCCTGCAGCGCTTCGCAGAAGCGCACCGGCTCGCGGATGTTGCGCCACCAATAGCCGGCGCCGAACTGCGCGCCGGGCAGCACCGCGCCGGTCACGGTCGAGACCATGGCGGTGTGGCCGGCCGACGCCTTGAGCCCGTCGAGGTCGCGCAGAAGCGGACGCTCGGTCGGATCCATCAGGCGGCCGTGGAAGGGGTATTCGAGGTCGAGCTTGCGCCCGCGGCGGCGCTTGCGCGCCAGCGCCTTCATCGCGGCCTCGATATCGGCCTCGGGGCCGGCCACCGTGATCGCCTTGGGGCTGTTGTAGGCGGCGATGTCGAGGGTGGGATAATCGGCGAGGAACGCCTCCATCTCCTCGACCGGGCCGAGCAGCACCGCCATGGTGCCGAAGCCGCGGGTCGATTCCTGGTGCTTGCTGCGGAAGAAGATGACCCGCACCGCCTGTTCCAGGCTGAGGATGCCGGCCGCTTCCGCCGCGGCGATCTCGCCGACGCTGTGGCCGAGGACGTAGCGGGGCGCGAGGCCCTTGGCGCGGAGCGCCGCGGTCGAGGCGCTCTGGATCGCGAAGATCAGCGGCTGCGAGACGCGGGTGAGGGAGAGGCGCGCCTCGAGATCCTCGGAGAACATCGCCTCCTTCAGCGACCAGCCGGACAGCTTCTCGAAGAGCGTGTCGGTCTGATCGAAGCGGGCGCGGAAGGTCGCGCTCTCCTCGTAGGCCTCGCGGCCCATGCCCACCCACTGGCTGCCGTTGCCGGAATAGACGAAGGCGACCTCGGCCTGGCGCTCGACCGCGGTGCCGACGACGGCCGCCTCGGTCTCCTCGCCATCGGCGAGCGCGCGGAGGGCGGCCGGCACGTCGGTGCCGGGCGCGATCGGCAGGGCGAGGCGCGTCGAGAGGCGCTCGCGGCGGTGGAACGCGGCGGCCGCGACGCGGGCGGCGTCCTCCGGCGCGGCACCGTCGAGGCGGGCAGCATAGTCGAGGGCGAGGTCGTTCAGAGCGGCGCGGCTCTGGGCCGAGAGCAGCAGGATCTCCGGGGCGCGGTCGTCGTTCGCCACCGCGGCGACGGGAGCGGGGTCGGTCAGGACGACGTGGGCGTTGGTGCCGCCGAAGCCGAACGAGTTCACGCCGGCGAAGCGCTCGGCCTTGGTGCGGGCGAGTGCCAGCGGCGCGCGGTTGACCGCGAGCTTCAGGGCCTCGAACGGGATCTCGGGGTTCAGTTCGGGCGCGTGCAGCGAGGGCGGCAGCAGATCGTTCTCGAGCGCGAGGCTGGCCTTCAGGAGGCCCGCGAGGCCCGAGGTCGGCTCGGTATGGCCGATATTGGTCTTGATCGAGCCGATCGGCAGCGGTTCCCGCCGCGGCTTGCCGAGCTTCGAGCCGATGGCCCCGGCCTCGATCGGGTCGCCGACCGGCGTGCCGGTGCCGTGCGCCTCGACGAAGGCGATCTTATCGAGGTCGATCTCCGCCTCGCGGTAGACCTGCTCCAGCAGTGCCCCTTGCGCGTGGCCGGAGGGCAGCGAGATGCCGGTGGTGCGCCCATCCGAATTGACGCCGCTCGCCGCAATCACGCCGCGCACGGTCCGGCCGCTGCGGGCGGCGGCCTCGGCCGATTGCAGGAGCAGCACAACGCCGCCCTCGGCGCGCACGTAGCCGTCGGCACTCGACGAGAACGCCTGGCACAGGCCGGTGCGCGAGAGCATCTGCGCGTTGGAGAAGGAGATGAAGTTGAACGGGCTCGCCAGGATGTTGGCACCCGCCACCACGGCGGTGTCGACCTGACCCGCCTCGATCGCCTCGATCGCCGCGATCGCGGCGTTGAGCGCGACCAGCGAGGACGAGCAGGCGGTGTCGAGGGTGAAGCTCGGACCCTTCAGGTCGTAGATGTATGAGATGCGGTTTGAGATGATCGAGAGCGTGTTGCCGGTCGCCGCGTAGGCATCGCCCGAGGACGGATCGAGGATGCGCAGATTGCCGTAATCGAGGGCCGAGGCGCCGACGAACACGCCGATATGACTGCCGGCCACCGCGGAGGGGCGCAGACCCGCATCCTCGAACGCCTCCCAGGTCAGTTCCAGCAGCATGCGCTGCTGTGGGTCCATCTGTTCGGCCTCGCGCGGCGAGATGCCGAACACGCCCGGATCGAACGACCAGATGTCGTCGAGCACGCCCGCGGCCCAGGTGTAGCTCTTGCCGCGCTCCTGCGCCCGCGGATGGCCGAAGGCCTGAAGCGACCAGCGGTCCTCCGGGATGCGCGAGACGGCGCAGCGCCCTTCCGTGAGAAGCTGCCACAGCCCCTCGACGTTCTGAGCCCCGGGCAGGCGGCAGGCGCGGCCGACGATCGCGATGTTCTTGCGGTTTGTCACGTCGATCCGTTTACGCTCGTGAAGCAGGGACCGGGGGTCCGTTCGGCGTGGGCCTATGGCCCGCACCGCGAATGTCTCGTGAAACCTCGGCTTCTCCCCAGCGCCCTATGGAGGGCGGCCGACGACCGGAGGTTTGAAGAGGCACTCTTAATCTGACCGACAGGACCGTCCAACCCGCTTGGCTGCAACCTCTCCCTTAATCCAGAGAGATTGGGAGATTGTGTGGCACGTATTCATCAGTGAATCATTGATGGCCAAAAAGTGGCAAAAGGCCCAAAGCAACAAATATCAGTCGTCATTCTCAGGGCGGGGTCGAAAACTGACACCATTTCGACACCTGAGTGACGAGGTTACTGCGAATATTGCGTCAGGTTTTATAAAATCTTTTCCGCTCTCGTCTTGTGATCGATCTCGGCGGGAGCTGCCGCGTTGGTGCTCCTGTAAGTTGCGGCCCCTGACTCAACAGGTGAGGCGACTTCGAAAAGGGCGCCGAACCGGTGTCGGATTGGAATCCACAATTAGGCAATTCCGATGCCGGAATAGGCGAAGCCGTGCCGCTCGACCTCCGTGGGCGCGTAGACATTGCGCAGATCGACGAGGACGGGGGTGGCCATCAGCCCCTTCAGCCGGGCCAGATCGAGCGCCCGGAACGCGTTCCACTCGGTCACGATCACCAGCGCGTCCGCCCCTTCCGCGCAGCCATAGGCGTCCTCGGCGTACGCCACGCCCTGCAGCAGCGGCCGCGCCTGCTCCATCCCCTCGGGATCGTAGGCCACGATCCGCGCCCCCGCATCCTGAAGACCCGCGATGATCGATAGCGAGGGCGCGTCGCGCATGTCGTCGGTGTTCGGCTTGAACGTCAGGCCGAGCAAAGCCACCCGCTTGCCCCGCACCGAGCCGCCGCAGGCCGCGATCACCTTGCGCGCCATCGCCCGCTTGCGCTGGTCGTTGACCGCTACCACCGTCTCCACGATCCGCACCGGCGTGCCGTAATCCTGCGCCGTCTTCACCAGCGCCAGCGTGTCCTTCGGGAAGCACGAGCCGCCATAGCCCGGCCCCGCATGCAGGAACTTCGCGCCGATGCGGTTGTCGAGGCCGATGCCGCGGGCGACCTCCTGCACGTTGGCACCGACCTGCTCGCAGAGATCCGCGATCTCGTTGATGAAGGTGATCTTGGTGGCGAGGAAGGCGTTGGCGGCGTACTTGGTCAGCTCGGCCGTGCGCCGCCCGGTGAGCAGGATCGGCGCCTGGTTGAGGTAGAGCGGGCGGTAGACCTCCTGCATGACGGCGGCGGCGCGGGCATCCTCGGCGCCGATGACGATGCGATCAGGCCGCTTGAAGTCGCCGATGGCCGCACCCTCGCGCAGGAATTCGGGGTTGGAGGCGACGCCGACATCGAGGTCGGGGCGGGCCTCGCGCAGGATGCGCTCGACCTCGTCGCCGGTGCCGACGGGGACGGTCGATTTGGTGACGACCACGGCATAGCCGGTGAGCGCCTCGGCGATCTCGCGCGCTGCGGCGTAGACGTAGGAGAGGTCGGCAAAGCCGTCGCCGCGGCGCGACGGGGTGCCCACCGCGATGAACACGGCCTGGGCCTGCGCCACGGCGGGTCTGAGGTCTGTAGAGAATCCGAGGCGTCTGGCGCGGACGTTCTCGGCGACGAGGGCATCGAGGCCGGGTTCGTAGATCGGCATGCGGCCCTGGTTGAGGGCTTCGATCTTGTCGGGATCCTTGTCGATGCAGACGACCTCGTGGCCGAAATCGGCGAGGCAGGCGCCCGAGACGAGGCCGACATAGCCCGAGCCAATCATCGCGATGCGCATCGATGTCTCCGCCCGGCCGACCGGATCATGTCCGGCGTGTTGCAGTGCGGTGTGTAGCCCGGTTCGCGGCCGGCGCAAACCGCCGCCAACGCAACGGGTCCGCAGCTGGCCTACAGCCGGTAATGCGCCGCCGCGCGGGAAAAATTCGGGTTGTAGTAGGGATCGGCTCGCAGCACCGGCTCCCAGCGCTCGCGCATCACCCGTGATTCGGCCTCGAATCGGGCGCGCTTCTCCGGCGTGTCCTCGGCACCCCGGCTCTTCGACTCGTGGTGGACGAGGCGGGCATGCGGCGTCCAGACGATGCGGTAGCCGACCGCGCGGATCTTGAGGCACAGATCCACGTCGTTGAAGGCGACCGCTAGATGCGCGGCATCAAAGCCGCCGACTTCGGAGAAAACTTGCGCCCGCATCGCGAGGCAGGCGCCGGTCACCGCCGAGACCTCCTGCGACAGCCCCATCCGTCCGAAGTAGCCCGGCGCGTTGCCCGGCAGGCCGAGATGGCTATGGCCGGCGATCCCGCCGATCCCGAGGACGATGCCGCCATGCTGGATCGTACCGTCGGGGTAGAGGAGCTTGGCGCCGACGGCGCCGATCTCCGGGTCGCTGGCGATCGAGGCCAGTTCGGTGAGCCAGCTCGGCTCCAGCACCTCGATGTCGTTGTTGAGGAACAGCAGGATCGCACCCCGCGCCGCAACGGCCCCCCGGTTCGACAGATCCGAGAAGTTGAACGGGCCCGGCGCCGGCAGCACGCGCAGGCGCGGCTCGGCATTGTGGCGCGCGAACAGATCCCGCGTCGCCGGCTCGGTACTGCCGTTATCGACGACGATGACCTCAAGGGCCGGATAGTCGGTACGCGCGAACAAGCCGTCGAGGACGACGGCGAGCAGTTCCGCCCGGTCGCGGGTCGGGATGATGACCGAGACGAGCGGCGGCGGCTCCGGCAGGGGACGGATCAGCCGGTTGAAGCCCTGCGCTCCGCGCTCGGCGCGCGCGCCGCGCCGCGAGGCTACCTCGGCGAGCGCCCGCAGCCGCGCCGCCTCGGCCCGCGCGAGCGCCCGGTCGGAGAAGGTGCCGGAGCCGGCGGCCGCCCGCCAGTGATAGAGCACCTTGGGGATGTGGCGCACACGCTCCGCCGCGAGCCCCTCGGTGAGGCGCAGGAGCAGGTCGTGGTCCTGGCTGCCCTCGAAGCCGGGCCGCAGGCCGCCGAGCCGGCGCAGCGTCTGCGTGCGGACGACGCAGAGATGGTTCACGTAGTTCTGGGCCCACAGCAATTCGCGGTCGTAGCCCGACTTGAAATGCGGCTCGAAGCGGCGGCCGCGGGCATCGACCTTGTCCTCGTCGCTGTAGATCAGCTCCAATTCCGGATCGGCCCGGAGAGCGGCGGCCACCTCGAACAGGGCGTTCGGTGCGATGAGGTCGTCGTGGTCGAGGAAGGCGGTGTAGGCGCCGCCCGCAAGGCTCAGGGCGTCGTTGGTGGCGCGGGCGATGTGACCGTTCTCGGCCCGGCGCAGGGAGCGGATGCGCGGCTCCTCGGCGGCGTGGCGGGCGATCAGCCGCGGAATGCGCGGATCGGTGGAGGCGTCGTCGGCGATGCAGAGTTCCCAGGCCGGATAGAGCTGGCCACGCACCGAGCGGATCGCCGCCTCCAGCACCCGCGGATCGGGATCGTGCACCGGCATCAGCACGGAGATGAGCGGGGGCGCTTCCCAGCCCGCGATCTCGGCGCGGATGCGCGCGCGCTCCGCCGCCGTGATCCGGTCGAACCGGGCGATCCAGGCGGCGTAGCCGGTCTGGGCCCGGTGGGCGAGCGCTCGCGCGATCATCCCGCGGGCGCGGACCTTCAGGCCGAGGACGCGCCAGGTGACCGCCTGCGCGGTCAGGCCGGGCTGGCGGATGCCGGCCCGCGCGACAAGTCCGAGGCGCCCGCGGCGGCGGATCGTGACATTCTCAAGTCGGAAGGGGGAAGTCCGCGACAGGGCTGTCACGCGTAGCGCCGCAACGTCCGGCGGTAGCCGTCCGGTCCAGGCGAAGGCATCGCCGCCGAGCGGCTCCTCGGCGAGCGCCACGGTCTCGCCGCTGTCCGAGACCGCACTGAACAGGACGCGGGCGATGCCGCCGCTGCCGGCATCGCGCCACCGCATCGTGATCCAGGCGCCGCCGAGACCCGCGCCGACGAGATCGATGCGGGTCTCGGTTCCGTCCGTCCCCAGCACCGGCAGCGCCCGGCCCGCGAGTGTCGCGAGGGACTCGGCCTGCTCCGCCATCGCGCCTCAGATCTCCCAGTTCTTCGAGACGGAGGCCCGCACCGCGTCGCTGAGCACGGTGTCGTAGACGACCATGTCGCGTGCGAACCGCATGCCGCGTAGCAACTCGGCGAGTGCCAGCGTCTCGTTGGGGATCGGCAGGGGCAGCGGGAGCGGCGCCTCGATCCCGATATGGTGGAACACCGAGGCCATGAAGGCCTCGAAGTAGTCGCGGTGGCCGACGACGTCGATGCGCGACAGGACCTCGACCGCGATGATGGAGCTGCCCGGCATCAGCCGGTCCTCCGGCACGTGGGTGCTGAGCTGGCGAGTGAGGGGGTTGTAGAGCAGGTGATAGGCCGGCTCCGGCATCATCCGGAACAACCGCTTCAGGCTCTTCGCGTCGGTGAAATCGTAATCAAGGGTAAAGGCCGCGGCCTCGACGAGGTTGCCGAGGCGCCAGTGCTGCTCCGCGTTGGCGGCGATGCTCGCCCGCTCGCGCAGCCAGTACAGGCGGCTGGCCAGTTCCACGAAGGGATCGTGGACGAGCAGCATGGTGAGCGCGCCGCTCTGGACGAAGTGCCCCTCGTAGCGCGGGAAGATGATCGAGCCGGCCATCAGGCAGGAATCGAGCGTGACGGTGTCGAACATCGCCCGCAGGATCTCGTCCGGAAACCGGCCGATCCCGAAATAGGATTGCCGGAAATAGGGATACAGCGCGGTCTGGATCACCGTTTCCGGGCGGATATGCCCGTTGAGCAGGATGACCTTCTTGTCTGTCAGACCGTGGCGCGGCAGCCGCCGATAGACCAGCACGTTGGTGTCGACGTCGTAGATCTCGAGCCGCTCGATGCCTGCGAGCCCCGGTACGTCGGACTCGCGGATCTCGAAATGGCACTGGCCGGTCGCGTGCCAGCCGAACTTGACGAAGTTCTGGTCGGCATGGATCGCCGAGACCTCCGCCACCCGCTGCCCCTCGATGCAGACGGAGACCCGGCTGATCGCCTGCGGGTTGTCCGGCACCACCCAACCCCGGATCACGTCGCCCTCGTCGGACGATAGGAGAAACCGCATCCTTGCTTGCCGTCCTCGGTCCCGTGCCGGTCTGTGCGCGCAGTCTTAGCCGATTTTTGCCGCCCGCGTGCAATGGGGGGCGCGGTCGCGAGGGTGGCACCCCAGGGTTTCGACGCATGGCGTCAGATTCCGTCCACGCCCCGCTTGCGAAGCCCGCCGGCACCGGCTATAGCCGCGGCCTCGCAGGACGCCGGGGCCACCCGGACAGCCTGCCGGGGCGCGTAGCTCAGCGGGAGAGCACTACCTTGACATGGTAGGGGTCACAGGTTCGATCCCTGTCGCGCCCACCATCCCACCCCGATGGGATGGACGATGAGACCAAGGCTCCGGAAACGGGGCCTTTTTCTTTGCCCGATCGCGTACCGGCGCGCTTGACCGGCGTGCTGCGGAGATCCGTTCGAAACGAAAAAAGCCCCGCCGTTTCCGGCGGAGCTCTTGCTGTGGTCTCGCGGACTGCGCCGCGAGAACTTGGGTCAGGCGTGGGCGAGGGCCGCGTTCGGCACCGCCGCGTTGTTGGCGGCGTGGTGCTGCTTCAGCATCGGCCGCAGCACGGCGACAGCGAGGAAGGCGGCGATCAGGTCCATGGTGGCGACGGTGTAGAGCACCGACGACCAGGTACCCGTGGCCTGCATCAGCAGGTTGCCGACCGGCACGAACAGAGCGGCAAAGCCCTTGGCGCAGTAGAGGACGCCGTAGATCTTGCCGATGTGCTTCGAGCCGAAGGTGTCG
>NZ_BPRC01000046.1 GCF_022179725.1 Methylorubrum aminovorans | reverse complement strand
GTCGCCCTCACAGCCCTCATGCGACGCCTCATCGTCATCGCAAACGCGCGCCTGCGCGACGCCTTCGCCGAACATCGACAGGCAAGCGCGAACTGAGTTGATGACGGGCGTACGCGCCAGCAGCACCTCGCCGAACTCCACCACCGAGCGTCCGACGAGGTTGGCGGTGAGGAAACCGAGCAGGGTCACCGCCACGAAGGCGATGAGCAGGCCGAGGCCCGGAATCGAGAACGGCAGGTAGTGATCCGGCAGGTAGCTCGCCGGCACCAGCGGCTTCACCCAGCCGTCGATCAGGGCGATAAACCACCACGTGATGTAGATCGTGATCGCGAGCGGACCCGCGACGATCACGCCGGTGAGGAAGTAGGTCCGCAGCCGGCCGCGGGCGCTGACGCGCGTCTTGGACGAGGCGGGTTCCGGAGCATCCGGAATCGGCGAGAGGGTCGGCGCCACGCTTGCACCTCGGGGAGGCGGAACGAGCGGGCGGACGGCGTCATCCCGACCTCCGGCTCTCCGGGCAGAGACGTAGCGGCTGCGCACCGACGGCTCAAGAGCGGCAGGCGCCGGCGGGCCGATTGAGTGGTGCGCGAGGCAACTTGATCGAGGGCCGCGACCACTTACCTCGAAGTGGCCCGCTGTGGCCAAGGTTCACGAGTTTAAGGGAGAGGACGCGATGCACGTCACCATCGAGCAGGCGGAGAAGGCGATTGAGGCCGCGCGCGCCAAGGCGGTCGAACTCGGCACCCAGATGTGCATCGCCGTGGTCGATTCCGGCGGCAACCTGAAGGCCTTCCACCGCATGGACGGCGCCTGGGTCGGCTCGATCGACATCGCCCAGAAGAAGGCCAAGACCGCCGTGTTCTTCGGTATGAAGACGGGGCAGATCGGCTCGCTGTCGCAGCCGGGCGGCTCGCTCTACGGCATCGAGCACTCGAACCAGGGCCTGATCACCTTCCCCGGCGGCATCCCGATCGTCGATTCGGACGGCGAGATGTCGGGCGCCATCGGCGTCAGCGGCTCGTCGGTGGAGAACGACGACGCGGTGGCGCTCGCCGGCGCCAGCGCGATCGGCGATACCGAGCTGCCCGACCACCCCTGGCGCACCTGATTTCTTCAAGAGGCGCGTCGATCCGGAGGCCGGGTCGATGCGCCGAACGACCGTCTTCGGCGCTCACTCCACCGTGACGGATTTGGCCAGATTGCGCGGCTGATCGACGTCTTTCCCCATGAAGACGGCGGTGTGATAGGCGATGAGCTGGATTGGCACCGCATAGACGATCGGCGCGATCACCGGATCCACGTCCGGCATGGTCAGCGTCGCCAGCGTGTCGAGCCCGGCCGCCGCCCCCCTGGCGTCGCCAACCAGAATGATCCGACCACCGCGGGCGGCGACCTCCTGCATGTTCGAGACGGTCTTCTCGAAGATTGCGTCGTGGGGCGCGATCACGATCACCGGCACGCTCTCGTCGATCAGGGCGATCGGCCCGTGCTTGAGTTCGCCCGCCGCGTAGCCTTCGGCGTGGATGTAGCTGATTTCCTTCAGCTTCAAGGCGCCTTCGAGCGCCATCGGATAGCTCGTGCCGCGCCCCAGATAGAGCACGTCGCGGGCTTTTGCGATCTCGCGGGAGAGCCCCTCGACCTCGGCTTCCATCTTGATCGCCTCGGCCATCAGGCCCGGGGCGGTGATGAGCGCATCGACGATGGCACGCTCGTGCTCCGCATCCAGCACGCCGCGGGCGCGCCCGGCGGCCAGGGCGAGGCAGAGCAGCACCGTGAGCTGGCAGGAGAAGGCCTTCGTGGAGGCCACCCCGATCTCGGGGCCGGCGAAGGTCGGCATCACCGCTGAGGATTCCCGCGCGATGGTCGAGGTCGGCACGTTGACCACCGCCAGGGTGTGCTGGCCCTGGCTCTTGGCGTAGCGCAGCGAGGCGAGCGTGTCGGCAGTCTCACCCGATTGCGAGATCACCAGCGTCAGCCCGTCCCGCTCCAGCGGCGGCTCGCGGTAGCGGGTCTCGGAGGCGACATCGATCTCGACCGGCAGGCGCGCCAGGGTCTCGAACCAGTACTTGGCGACGAGGCCGGCGTAGTAGGCGGTGCCGCAGGCCGTGATCGAAAGGCGCGAGAGCCGGGCGAAGTCGAAGGGCAGCGCCTCCTGCAGCACGACCTGGCCGCGGGCCATGTCGATGTAGTGGGCGAGCGTGCGGCCGACGACTTCCGGCTGCTCGTGAATCTCCTTCGCCATGAAGTGGCGGTGGTTGCCCTTGTCGACGCGGTAGGCCTGCGTCGCGATGCGCTGGCGGGGGCGGCGCACCGCGGCTCCGGTGATGTCCCGGATCTCGGCGCCGTCGCGGGTCAGGATCGCCCAGTCGCCCTCTTCGAGATAGGTGATCTCATCGGTGAACGGTGCGAGCGCGAGCGCGTCCGAGCCAAGATAGGTCTCGCCCTGCCCGTAGCCGATGGCGAGCGGCGCGCCGTGGCGGGCGCCGATCAGGAAGTCTTCTTCGCCCGCGAACAGGAAGGCCAGGGCGAAGGCACCGTGCAGGCGCGGCAGCGCCGCCTCGACGGCGGCCACCGGCCCGAGCCCCTGTCCCATCAGGTGACTGACGAGCTGGGCCACGACCTCGGTGTCGGTCTCGCTCTCGAAGCGCGCACCCGCCGCCACGAGTTCGGCCTTCAGCTCGCGAAAATTCTCGATGATCCCGTTATGGACCACGGCCAGCCGCTCGGTGGCGTGCGGGTGGGCATTGGTCTCGTTCGGGCGTCCGTGCGTCGCCCAGCGGGTATGACCGATGCCGATGTCGCCCGGCAGCGGCGCCTCGGCGAGCTTGCGCTGCAGGTTCGAGAGCTTGCCCTCGGCGCGCCGCCGGTCGAGCCGGCCATGGTCCAGGGTGGCGATGCCGGCGGAATCGTAGCCGCGATATTCGAGCCGTCGCAACGCCTCGACCAGTGCGTCCGCGACTGACTCACGCCCGACGATGCCGACGATTCCGCACATGGCCGATCCTGAAGACGCTCGATCAGAAATGCGCCGTTCCATCCCGTACGGGATGTTGCCCGGACCCGGCTCCCGCGATGCAGGAGCCCGACCTAAAGCGCGGCGCGGATGAAGGGGCTTGTACGGATCGCGGCGCGAGAAGGCCAGCACTGCCGCCTTCGGGCTTTTCCCTCAGCCCTTCTTCGCCTCGCGGGCAGCCTTGGCGGCCTTCAGCGATTGACGCAGGGTCTTGGCCGCTCCCTCGCGGGTGACCTGCCGCCCCCGCGCCACGGCGAGCGCGTCCGCCGGCACGTCGCGGGTGATGACCGAGCCAGCCCCGACCAGCGCGCCCGCGCCGACGCTCACCGGCGCCACCAGCGCCGAGTTCGAGCCGATGAAGGCGCCTTCGCCGATCTGCGTCCGGTGCTTCGACACGCCGTCGTAATTGCAGGTGATGGTGCCCGCGCCGATATTGGCGCCCGCCCCGATCTCGGCATCGCCGAGATAGGTCAGGTGCGAGGCCTTGGCGCCCGCATGCAGGGTCGCGTTCTTGATCTCGACGAAGTTGCCGAGATGGACGCCCGCCCCCAGCACCGCGCCGCCACGCAAGCGCACATGCGGGCCGATATCGGCGCCCTCCATCAGCCGGGCGTCGTGCAGGTGCGAGAAGGCGCGGATGGTGCAGCCGTCGCCGACGACGACGCCCGGGCCGAACACGCAGTGCGGCTCGACGACGACGTCGCGCCCGAGGATCGTGTCGACGCTCAGGAAAACCGTCTCGGGCGCCATCAGCGTCGCCCCCCCAAGCTGGGCCCCCCGGCGCAGGCGCGCCTGGATCGTGGCCTCGGCCTGGCTGAGCTGCACCCGGTCGTTGACGCCCTGCGCCTCCGCCTCGGCCACGGGCACCACGGCCACGGAGAGCCCATCGGCGACGGCGAGCGCCACCGCGTCTGTGAGGTAGTACTCGCGGTTGGCGTTGTCGTTGCCGATCCGCTCCAAGAGGCTGAGGGCGTGCGCGCCCGAAAGCGCCATCAGCCCGGCATTCGACAGGCACACGCGGCGCTCGTCTTCCGACGCATCCTTCTCCTCGCGGATCGCCAGGACGCGGCCGCCTTCCGTCAGAACGCGCCCATATCCGGTGGGGTCGGCGGCCTCAAAAGCCAACACCGCCACCGCCGCGCCCTCGCGCAGGGGGGCGCGTAGGCGGGCATAGGTCTCGGCCGTGATCAGCGGCGTGTCGCCGAAGGCCACGATCACGTCCTGCCCCCCCTCCAGGGCCGCACGGGCGGCGAGGACCGCGTGCGCGGTGCCGAGCCGCTCGGCCTGGGGATGAACGCCGGCGCCGGGTGCCAGCCGCTCGATCTCGCGAGCGACGTCCTCGCGGCCCGGCTCGACCACCACCGCGAGGCGGGAGGCCCCCGCCTCCTGCACGGCGGCGAGCACGTGGCCGAGCATCGAGCGGTTGGCCAGCGCGTGGAGCACCTTGGGCCGGTCGGAACGCATACGCGTGCCCTTGCCGGCCGCCAGCACGATCGCGGTGAAGCCGCTCTCCGCCCCCTTGTTCGCGCCTGCCGTCATCGAGATCCGCTTCCTGTCGTCTGGGAGTGCTTCCGGACGCCCACCCTCGCCGACGATGGCGGGAGCGAAGCGAGAGACACTGAATCGACGGCCCGTTTAACCGATCGGATGGCGAGCGCGAAGGGCAGGCATCACGGCGCCGGCACGAGCGGGCGAGCGGCGCGGATGGAATGGCCCGCGACGCGAGGGTGATGACCTGAGGGTCCTCACCACGGCAGGCAGCGAATCCGCAGAAGATCGTCCACGCTCAGCCGGACGCCGAACGCCAGAGCACGCCAAGCCGGCATCGTTGCGAGGCCGAGACCCACGGCCAGGGCGAGCCAGGGCCAAACCCGCCGCAGGCGATCGCTTCCCGGCCGCGAATGGCCGGCATCCCGCCGCAGCCCGCCCTCCCCCGTCCGCCTCATCGCCGGACCGCCGCAGGCGCCGCTTCGGCAGGTCCGCGCCCGCGCCGCAGCAGCCAGAGGCCGCCGAGCAGCATGGCGAGGCCCCAGGCGAGGAAGCCGAGATCCCAGGCGAGCCAGTACGACCGGTCCACCCGCTCGTTGACGTGGTGCACGCCGAGCCAGTGGTGGTCGATCAGCCCTTCGACGAGGTTGAACAACCCCCAGCCGACGAGCAGGCTGCCGATCAGCGCCCGGTTCGACCAGCGCAGGTGCCGCCCCCGCGCCCGGCGCCACAGGACGAACAGCCCGATCACGACGAAGACGTAGGTCGCGCTGTGGAAGATGCCGTCCCACAACGTGTTGCGTTCGAGGTTCTCGATCGAGGTGATCGGGTACCAGGAACTGAGCATGTGGTGCCATTGCAGCACCTGATGCAGCACGATCCCGTCGAAGAATCCGCCGAGACCGAGCCCGAACAGCACGCCCGCCGCGACCGGGAAGTCGGCACCCTCGGTCGGCACGGGAGCGCCCGGTTGATCGCGCGTCGCCATCGCCGCCCGTCTCACGGCGAGCGGTAGGCGGAACCGTCCTCGGCCCGCGCCGGCGTCTCGACGTAGCGGCCCTGGTCCGGCACCGCGACACGCTCGAAATCTTGGGCCAGCGCGTCGAGGCCGCGGCGCAGCTCCGGTCCCTGGAGGGGACGTCCGTGGCCGGTGATCGCCCGCTCGGGCCGGAGCGCGGCGAGGCTGCGCACGGAGCCGCCCGCCGCCGGCCAATCGAGCGTCAGATACATCGGCGGCCCGTGGATCTCCGGCTCCTGTGTGACGACGGCATAGGCCGATTCCTGCGCGGTGGTGACGAAGGCGTCGCCCGCGATCAGGCTGCGATCGGCCTCGCGCCAGAACGAGACGTGGCCCGGCGCATGGCCCGGCGTGTGCAGCCAGCGCCAGCCCGGCATCGGCGGCACGCTGCCGTCGGCGGGCAGGCGTTGCAGGCGCGTGGACACGTCCACGGGCTTGGTGGGATAGAGCGGCGCGATGCGCGCCATCAATCCGCCGCCGACGCTCGGATCCGGCGTCGGGTAGGCGGCGCTGCCGTCGAGATAGGGGTGTTCGAGGCCGTGGGCGTAGACGGGGACGTCCCACTCCTCCGCCAGATCCTCCAGCACGCCGACATGGTCGAAATGGCCGTGGGTCAGGACGATGGCCGCCGGCCGGGCGCCCTCGCCGAAGCGGGCGGCGGCGGCGTTGCGGATCGCCGCCTTCGAGCCCGGAATGCCGGCATCGACGAGGACCCAGTTGCGATCCCCCGCGCCGGAGGCGCCGACGAACACGACGTTGGCCAGGACAAGGCGGCGATAGGCAAGATCGGGCGCGATTTCTTGGGTGCCGTCGTCGCGCTCGGCATCGGCCCGCGGGTCGTCGGCGCGGGCTTGGCGGCTGATCGGGATCTGCTGCGCCACAGCCTTCTCCTGTGCGAGGTGGGACGAGAGTTCGGCCGGCGCGCCGGCCGTGCAGGATCGGTCCTCACGGGAAGGCCGGCGCGAAAGCTTTGTTCCCGGATCGCGACAGGACAGAAACGATCGCCGCCGAGCGTTTGTCAGAAACTTCGCGAGAACGCTGAGGTTGAAAGGCTATAGACTGACCAAGAAACCGGGCATTCGCCCAGGAAACCCAGCATTTGCAAATTCAGGCTGAATCGCCCTGAATTGCCACGCACATGCTGCCCCCGTGCCGCTTCCCGTGTCCCTGTCACGCGGTTGCCGAGCGGCGGCTCCATGATGGGCCACCCTCGATTCCGATCCTCGATTCCGGGCCCGATGCCGTGAGCGATCCGACCTACCCTCCCCTCGATGTGCTCAAGCCCGTGGCCTTCGGCCTCTGGATCGTGGATAGCGGCCCGATCCACGCCGCCGGGCTGCCGCTGCCGGTGCGCATGACCGTGGTGCGGCTCTCCGATGGCGGCCTCTGGCTGCACTCGCCGACCCGTTACGAGGCGGGCCTGCACCGCGAGATCGAGGCGCTCGGGCCGATCCGCCACCTCGTCGCGCCCAACGTCGCGCATTGGACCTATCTGAAGGAATGGCAGCGCCATTGCCCGCAGGCCCTGACCTGGGCCGCCCCGAACCTGCGCCAGCGCCGGCAGGTCCGTCAGGCCGGCCTGCGGCTGGACCGGGATCTCGGCGAGGCGGCGCCGCCCGAATGGTCCGCCGACCTGACGCAGACCGTGGTGCCCGGCGGGCTCGGGTTCCGGGAGGTGGCGTTCTTCCACGCCGCCTCGGCGACGCTGATCCTGACCGACCTCGTGCTGAACCTGGAACCGGGCAAGCTGCCGCTCCTGCTGCGCCCGCTTCTGCGGATCGCCGGGGCGACCGCGCCCGACGGGCGCGCGCCGATCTATCTTCGGCTGGTGATCTGCCTGCACAAGCGCGCGGCGGCCCGTGCCGCCGCGAAGCTCGTCGCCCTGTCGCCGGAGCGCGTGGTGTTCAGCCACGGCACTTGGTTCGACCGGAACGGCACGAACGAGTTGCGCCGCTCCCTCCGTTGGCTGCTCGACTGAGCCCTCCTCGACGATCGCTCAGGCGTTGCTCCGCCCGCGATGATCGGGATCGATCCCGCCTTCGGGTGTAGTCTCGTTCTCGACATCGCCCTCGACGGTGGAGTCACCCTGGATCGCCTCCGGATCCGTCCCGGTCATGCCCTTCGACTGGCCGATGCCCGGATTGCCCTTCAGGTCGGCATCGCTCGGCGTGTCCGTCTTCAGATGCTTCGACATGGAACTGTCGTCTCCCGGTGTCTCGGTTGGAGTCCGGGCAACCGGGGTGCATGGCCGGTGTTCCGGGGGCATCCTGACCCACCCCCGGCCGAGGATCGGTCCTGTCCACAGGGATTCTGCCGGGTCAGACGGCTCCGCGTCCCGCTTCACGGTGCCGGCCGCGACCCGTCCTCCCGCTGCGCCCGGCGCAGGGCGTCGAGCAATTCGCCCTCGATGAGCAGGGCGGAGCCGTAATGGAACTCGATGTCGAAGGCGTGCCGGGAGTTCATCGAGAGCGAGGCGCTCTGCATGGCGACGAGCCGCCCGGCCTCGTCGAACAGCCCCGAACCCGAACCGCCATAGCCGTCGTTGCAATCGTGGCGGGCACGGCGGATGCCGCCCTCCGTCGGCGGATCGATCCGGCGGACCGTGCAGGACTCCAGGCTGCTGTCGCCCCGGTAGTTCTGGTGACCGCCGGGAGCGACCAGGGTCACGGGAAGCGCGAGGTCACCCGTGGACAGGTCGGGAGCCGCCTCCGGCACCGGCTGGCGCGGGGCGTCGGCGGGCTGAGCAAGCCGCAGCAACGCCCAATCGTCGGTGATGTGGAGGCGTGTGGCGTTCGCGGCCACGCCGAGCCGCAGGCTATCGGCGACGAAGTCGTAGTTGCGGCCGCCGATCTGAAAATAGCAATCGCCGACCGACCGCGTCGTGTCGAGCTGGCGGTTTCGGAAATTGTGAGCGTTCAGCATCACGAGCGAGGCCGTGCCGATCAGCCACGCGGCCGCGGCCTTCTGCGGCACCCCGTCCGAGCGGCGGCACCATAGAACCCCGGCTCCCGGATAGCGGGCCCGGTCGCCGCCCGTCATGTCGCGGCGCCCGTCATAGGGGTAGAGCGCGGCGCTCCGGCCCCTCGCGAGATCGTGTGGAGCCACCGCGGAGGCCCGGTGCGTCGGATCGTCTCCCGCCGGGGCGCGGCTGCCTGCGATTGCCACCAGCGCGAGCACGCCCCCCATCGCCAGAACGCGCCGTGCGCGCCGCCCCTGCGCCATCGCCGACCAGCCTCCCGCTGCACCGGGCCGCTTCGCGAGAGCCCGTTGCCGATAGTGGTGCGCCGGGCCTCGGCGGCGGTCAAGCCAACACAGCAAGAATGAAGTGCTGCTCCTTGGCAATTTTAGAATTGCCTTATCGTCCCGACAAGAAATGTCCGACCAGCTAAAGACATATCGTTCAATCAAAGCCTAGAAATTATAGGCGAAGGGACGCTAATAAGTCTTTTATAAGACCGCAGCGATCTAAGAATCCTCTTAGTTCCACGACGCGGCACTTCGAAGGACTTCGGAGCGAGCCCGGAACCTCAGAAAAACGTCTGAGAGATGCCGCGAGGCCGAAAGGCGAGGCGGTTCAGTGAGGAGACGCAGGATGAGCAGGTTTGTGACATCGGTCTCGGCCTTGGCGATGCTGGCGCTCGCGCCGGCCGCGCTGTCGAGCGCCGCATACGCCAACGACAAACTGGTCGAGTTGTCGAAGAAAGACGAAAACTGGGTGATGCCCGGTAAGAACTACGACTCGGACAACTACAGCGAGCTGAAGCAGATCAACAAGAGCAACGTGAAGCAGCTTCGGCCGGCCTGGACGTTCTCGACCGGTCTGCTCAACGGCCACGAGGGCGCGCCGCTCGTCGTCGACGGCAAGATGTACATCCACACCTCGTTCCCGAACAACACCTTCGCCCTGGGCCTCGACGATCCGGGCACGATCCTGTGGCAGGACAAGCCGAAGCAGAACCCGGCCGCCCGCGCGGTGGCCTGCTGCGACCTCGTCAACCGCGGCCTCGCCTACTGGCCCGGCGACGGCAAGACCCCGGCGCTGATCCTCAAGACGCAGCTCGACGGCAACGTCGCCGCGCTCAACGCCGAGACCGGCGAGACGGTGTGGAAGGTCGAGAACTCCGACATCAAGGTCGGCTCGACGCTGACCATCGCCCCCTACGTCGTCAAGGACAAGGTGATCATCGGCTCCTCGGGCGCCGAGCTCGGCGTGCGCGGCTACCTCACCGCCTATGACGTCAAGACCGGCGAGCAGGTGTGGCGCGCCTATGCCACGGGTCCGGACAAGGACCTGCTGCTGGCCTCCGACTTCAACATCAAGAACCCCCATTACGGCCAGAAGAACCTCGGCACCGGCACCTGGGAGGGCGATGCCTGGAAGATCGGCGGCGGCACCAACTGGGGCTGGTACGCCTACGATCCGGGCACCAACCTGATCTACTTCGGCACTGGCAACCCGGCGCCGTGGAACGAGACCATGCGTCCGGGCGACAACAAGTGGACGATGACGATCTTCGGCCGCGACGCCGATACGGGTGAGGCCAAGTTCGGCTACCAGAAGACCCCGCACGACGAGTGGGACTACGCTGGCGTCAACGTCATGATGCTCTCCGAGCAGAAGGACAAGGACGGCAAGACCCGCAAGCTGCTGACCCACCCGGACCGCAACGGCATCGTCTACACGCTCGACCGCACCGACGGCTCGCTGGTCTCGGCCAACAAGCTCGACGACACGGTCAACGTGTTCAAGTCCGTCGACCTGAAGACCGGCCAGCCGGTGCGCGATCCGGAATACGGCACCCGGATGGACCACCTCGCCAAGGACATCTGCCCCTCGGCGATGGGCTACCACAACCAGGGTCACGACTCGTACGATCCGAAGCGTGAACTGTTCTTCATGGGCATCAACCACATCTGCATGGATTGGGAGCCCTTCATGCTTCCCTATCGTGCGGGTCAGTTCTTCGTCGGTGCGACGCTGAACATGTATCCGGGCCCGAAGGGCGACCGTCAGAACTACGAAGGTCTCGGCCAGATCAAGGCGTACAACGCGATCACCGGCGACTATAAGTGGGAGAAGATGGAGCGCTTCGCCGTGTGGGGCGGCACCATGGCCACCGCGGGCGACCTCGTCTTCTACGGGACCCTCGACGGCTACCTGAAGGCGCGCGACTCCGACAACGGCGACCTTCTCTGGAAGTTCAAGATCCCGTCCGGCGCCATCGGCTACCCGATGACCTACAGCCACAAGGGCACGCAGTACGTCGCCATCTACTACGGCGTCGGCGGCTGGCCGGGCGTGGGCCTCGTGTTCGACCTCGCCGACCCGACCGCCGGTCTCGGTGCGGTGGGCGCCTTCAAGAAGCTCGCCAACTACACCCAGATGGGCGGCGGCGTGATCGTCTTCTCGCTCGACGGCAAGGGTCCCTACGACGATCCGAACGTCGGCGAGTGGAAGTCGGCCGCCAAGTAAGGCCAAGCCATCGGCAGACGAGCCTCCCCTCCCCCCCGCGGGGGAGGGGCAGGGCTGGGGTGGTGCGGGCCCTCAAAACGGTCCGCACCACCGCGCTCCACTCTCCGCAGGACGTTTCCTCGAACGTGCCGATGCCCCGGCACCGGCGACGGTCTGCACGGGAGATGCGTGGTGGGCAGGCCCGGATCGTCCCGGCGGGACATCCGACGACGCGCCTGAGCCCCGCGCCAAGACGTCATAAGAATAATCCAGAGGAAACGAAGATGTCGCTCGTGAACGGACGTCGCCGAGCCGTCGCCTCGGCCGTCGCCCTCGCGGCCTTGACCGGTCTGTGCGCCCCTGCCCTGGCGCAGGACAAGAAAGCCGCCGAGGCTGCCAAACCCGATGCCGGGACCTTGCGCATCTGCGCCGCCGAGCAGCCGCCGCTCTCGATGAAGGACGGCTCGGGCCTCGAGAACCGCATCGCCACCGCCGTCGCCGAAGCGATGGGCCGCAAGGCCCAGTTCGTCTGGCTGGGTAAGCCGGCGATCTATCTCGTGCGCGACGGGCTGGAGAAGAAGACCTGCGACGTGGTGGTCGGGCTCGATTCCGACGATCCCCGGGTGCTCACCAGCAAGCCGTACTACCGCTCGGGCTACGTCTTCCTGACCCGCGCCGACAAGGATCTCGACATCAAGTCCTGGTCCGACCCGCGGCTGAAGGAAGTCAGCCACATGGTGGTCGGCTTCGGCACGCCGGCCGAGGCGATGCTCAAGGACATCGGCCGCTACGAGGAGGACATGGCCTACCTCTACTCGCTGGTGAACTTCCGCGCGCCTCGGAACCAATACACGCAGATCGACCCGGCCCGGATGGTGAGCGAGGTCGCCACCGGCAAGGCCGAGGTCGGCGTGGCCTTCGGGCCCGACGTCGCCCGCTACGTGCGCGATTCCTCGACCAAGCTGCGCATGACCCCGGTGCCCGACGACACCACCCGCAGCGACGGCCAGAAGATGCCGCAGAGCTTCGACCAGTCGATGGGCCTGCGCAAGGACGACACCGCCCTGAAGGCGGAGATCGACGCCGCCCTGGAGAAGGCCAAGCCCAAGATCGAGGCGATCCTCAAGGAGGAGGGCGTGCCCGTGCTGCCCGTCTCGAATTGAGCCGCCGCGCGATCGCTTCCGTGATGAGGACCAAGACCAAGACAATGATGAACCGGACAAAGATCGGTACCGCCCTGCTCGGCTTTGCGCTCGTCGGCGGCGTTCTGGGCAGCGTTCCCGCCCTGGCCCAGCCGCAATCGGGCCCGCAATCGGGCGTGGTGTTCCGCAACACCGTGACCGGTGAGGCGCTGGACGTGACGCAGGGCAAGGAGGGCGGCCGCGACACGCCTGCCGTGAAGAAGTTCTTCGAGACCGGCGAGAACCTCTACATCGACGACAAGTCGTGCCTGCGCAACGGCGAGAGCCTCTACGCGACGTCGTGCTCGGGCTGCCACGGGCATCTTGCCGAGGGCAAGCTGGGACCCGGCCTCAACGACAATTACTGGACCTATCCGTCGAACACGACCGATGTCGGCCTGTTCGCGACGATCTTCGGCGGCGCCAACGGCATGATGGGCCCGCACAACGAGAATCTGACGCCCGACGAGATGCTGCAGACCATCGCCTGGATTCGTCACCTCTATACGGGGCCGAAGCAGGATGCGGTCTGGCTCAACGACGAGCAGAAGAAGGCCTACACGCCCTACAAGCAGGGCGAAGTCATCCCGAAGGACGCCAAGGGCCAGTGCAAGCCGCTGGAGGAGTGATCCGTTCGGGATTCGGGCCGGATCGACCGGCGCGATCGAGGGGGGCGAGAACGCCGCTCGCCGCATCCCACGAAAGCACGTCCCAAGAAGATCAGGCTCACCCAAGAGCACGTCTCAAGAAGTGGAGGAAACCATGAAGTCCACGCTCATCATCGCCGCCGCCGTCGCCCTGTCCGGCCTTGCCGCGCCGGCGCTCGCCTATGACGGCACCAAGTGCAAGGCGCCGGGCAATTGCTGGGAGCCGAAGCCCGGCTTCCCCGAGAAGATCGCCGGCTCCAAGTACGACCCCAAGCACGATCCGAAGGAGCTGAACAAGCAGGCCGATTCCATCAAGCAGATGGAAGAGCGCAACAAGAAGCGCGTCGAGAACTTCAAGAAGACCGGCAAGTTCGAATACGACGTCAGCAAGATCTCGGCGAACTGAGCCTGTCGTCCCCTCCCCTGTGCGGGGAGGGCATTCGGGGCGGAGGCGGTGCAGCACGCATCGCCTCGCCTCATCCTGAATCACCCCATCGTCTGCCTTCTCTCCAAGAGGGGAAGGAGAGGGTGCGATGCACGGTGCCCGGAGCACCCGAGACGGGACACGAAGGCCGAACCGCCTGATGAACACCCTGCGCCCCGGCGACGCCATGCTCACCGACTGGCGGGATGCGGCCGCGCGCTTCGAGCGCGAGGTCGGCAAGGCCGTGGTCGGTCAGGAGCGGGCGATCCGCCTCCTGACCATCGCGATCTTCGCCCGCGGCCACGTCATGCTCGAAGGCGATGTCGGCGTCGGCAAGACCACGCTGCTGCGCGCGGTCGCCCGCGCCCTCGGAGGCGCCTACGAGCGCGTCGAGGGCACCGTCGACATGATGCCCACCGACCTGATCTACCACACCTATCTCGGCGAGGACGGTCGCCCGCGGGTCGAGCCCGGCCCGGTGCTGCGGCAGGCCGAAGACCTGTCGGTGTTCTTCTTCAACGAGATCAACCGCGCGCGGCCGCAGGTCCACGCCCTGCTCCTGCGCATTATGGCCGAGCGCAGCGTCACCGCCTTCAACCGCGAGTACCGCTTCCCCAACCTCCAGGTCTTCGCCGACCGCAACCGGGTCGAGCGCGAGGAGACCTTCGAGCTGCCCGCCGCCGCCCGCGACCGCTTCCTGATGGAAATCGGCATGGAGGCGCCCCGCGACGCCAAGGCCCGCCGCGACCTCGTCTTCGATCCCCGCTTCCACGACACCGACCGGCTGACCGGAGAGGTCGCGGCCGGCGTGCTCGACCATGATCGCATCGGCACCATCGCCAGCGCGATCCAGCACGCGATCTCGGCCGAGCCGGCGATCGAGACCTACGTCGTCGGCCTGTGGGAGGCGCTGGTGCGCCCCGGCCCCGCCGGCATCCGGCTGCCGGGCATCGACATGGACCGCCTGATCCAGGGCGGCGCCTCGCCCCGCGGCGTCGCCTTTCTCGTGCGCGCCGCCCGCGTCCGCGCTTGGCTGGAGGGCCGGGACTGGCTGGTGCCGGAGGATATCCGCGCCGTCTTCCCCGAGGTCATGGCCCACCGCGTCTTCCTTGAACCCGTCTACGAGATGCGGCGCGCGCAGATCGTGCCCGACCTCATCCGCGCGGTGTTCGAGACGGTGCCCGCCCCGTGAGCGGCCCGGAGGACGGGGTCAGCGACACGGCCGACATCATCTACCTGCCGCGCTGGCGGCCCGGCGGACACCGAGTCGGCGCCCATCGCGGGCGCGATGCCGGCGGCCTCGGCACGTTCCGCGATCAGGTCAGCTTTTCACGCCTGCCGGATGCCCGCCGCATCGACCTGCGCGCGTCGCTCCGCGACCCGTTCGAGGGCGTGTTCGTGCGCCGCTTCGAGGCGCGCAGCCCGGTCGAGACCTACGCGCTCGTCGATCTCTCCGCCTCCATGCGCTTCCGCGGCCGGGCCGACCGGCGCGAACTGGCGCACGCCTTCTGCGCCACGCTCGCCCGCTCGGCGACGCGGATCGGCGACGGCTTCGGCGTGATCGCCTGCGACGACACCCTGCGCGACGACCTCACCCTGCCCGCCACCCGCCACCGCGCCGCCGCCCAGGCCGCCGCGGCGCGTCTGCGCGAGGCGAGCTGCGACGGACGCGGCGCCGGGGGCCTGCTGGAGGCCGCGCGCCGCCTCGCCGGGCGCCCGAAGCTGATCTTCCTCGTCTCCGATTTCCGCTGGCCCGAGGCGCTGATCGAAGGCGTGTTCTCGGCGCTGGCGCTGCACGACGTGAGGCCGGTGCTGCTCGCTGATTCCGCCGAGGCCGAAGATCTGCCGGCCTGGGGCCTCGTCGAGCTCGACGACCTGGAAGGCGCCGGGCGCCGCCTCGTCTTCCTGCGCCCCGCCTTACGCCGCCGCTGGATCGCCCGCGAGGCCGAGCGCGTCGAACGCTTGCGCCGGATCTGCGCGCCCTTCGCCCGCCCGCCCTTCCGGCTCGCCGACCGCTTCGACGCGGAAGCCTTGAGCCGCCACCTGATGACGACGTGAGAGCGATGCGCGCGCTTGGCCTCGCCCTCCTCCTCGCGCTGGTGTCGCTGCCGGCCGCCGCCCAGGTGCGCGGCGTCGAGCTGCGCACGCCCCGCGCCTTCGGCTATTTCCAGGGCGACCTCGTGCAGGTCCAGGCCGAGATCCGCACCGATCCCGGCTTCACCCTGCAGCGCCCTTCCCTGCCGAAGCCCGGCCCGGTCACCTACTGGCTCGACCTGCGCGACGTGCGCACCGAAGAGAGCCGGGGGGCTGACGGCGCGCATGTGATCCGCCTGCGCCTGACCTATCAGGACTTCTACGTGGCGCTCGATGCCCGCACCCTCGAAGTGCCGGGCTTTCCCGTCACGGTCGAGAGTGCCGGCACGAACGGATCGACCACGGCGGTGGCGCAGGTGCCGACCTGGAAGATCGGCGTCTCGCCCCTTCGCGAGGTGCAGCCCGAGCGGCGCGACGACCCGGCCGAGTACCTCCGGCCCGACGGACGCGCCCCGCGCCTCGATCCGCAGCCGGCGCTGGCCTCGGCCGCCGGCTTCCTCGCGCTCGCCGTCCTGGCGCTGGGGCTGCTGGCCTACGACCGGGCGTGGTGGATTTTCGGACATCGCCGGGGTCGGCCCTTCGCGCAGGCACTGAGGGCACTCCGCCGGGCGAAGCGGCAGTCACAGGGTGAAGCCCTGTACCGCGAGGCGCTGCTCGCCCTGCATCGCGGCCTCGACGCGACCGACGGACGCCGGGTGCTCGCCGACGACCTGCCGGATTTCCTCGGCCGCCATCCCGCCTTCCGGGCACAGGCGGGCGGCCTCCAAAGGTTCTTCTCCGCCTCGCGGCTGGCCTTCTTCGGCCGGGACACCGCCGGGGCCGGGACGACACTGCCCCTGCCCGAGGCCGAGGCCCTGCTGCGCCGCCTCGGCGCGGTCGAGCGGAGCGCGTGACGCGGGTGGCGGCGCTCTTCCCCTCCCTCGGCGTGGCCACGCCCTGGCTGCTCTGGCTCCTGCCGCTGGCGCTCCTGCCGCTGCTCCTGTCCGTCACCCGGCGCAGCGCGGTGTCCTCGGTCGCGGCGGCGCCCGAGGATCCTCTCTCCTCCGGCCTGCGGATCGCCCTGACCGCCGCCGGCATGCTGGCGGTCGGCGGTCTCGTCCTGGCGCTGGCCGGCCCCTACCGCGCGGGCGAGCGGGTCACCCGCACCGGCATCGGCGCGCAAGTTTCGATGCTGATCGATCGCTCGGGCAGCATGAACGAGACCTTTGCCGGCCGGCAGCCCTCGGGGGCGGAGGAATCGAAGGCCATGGCCTCCCGGCGCATCCTGCGCGACTTCGTCGGCGAGCGCGCCCACGACCAGTTCGCGGTGACCGCCTTCTCCACGGCGCCGATGCTCGTCGTGCCGATGACCGACCGGCACGACGCCGTGCGCGCGGCGGTCGCCGCCATCGACCGGCCGGGTCTCGACTACACCAACGTCGCCCGCGGCCTCGGCATGGCGCTGTCTCAATTCGGGGCCGGCGCGCCGGGGGTGTCGCGGGCGCTTCTTCTGGTCTCGGACGGGGCGGCGGTGATCGATCCGCGCATCCAGGCGCAGTTGCGGGCCGAGTTCGCCCGGGTGCAACCGAACCTCTACTGGCTGTTCCTGCGCACCAAGGGCTCGCCCTCGATCCACGACAAGCCCGCGGGCGAGGACACGCCGCAGGCCGCGCCCGAGCGCCATCTCGACTTGTTCTTCAAGAGCCTCGGCGTGCCCTACCGCGCCTTCGAGGCCGAGGGCGCCGACGCGGTGGCGAATGCCGTGCGCCAGATCGAGGCGCTGGAGCGCGACCCGATCCCCTATACCGAGGAGCGCCCGCGCCGCGACCTCACCGGTTGGGCCTACGGGGTCGCCGCCCTTGGTCTGCTGCTCCTCGTGCTGGCCAAGCTGGCGGAGACGGATTTCGTCCGCACGTCGGCGCACGCGTCGTCACGGCGCTCCGCTCATCCGGCTCCCGTCACCGGTGGGGCGGCCGCCGTGCCGAAAAGGGCCGCCGCATGATGCCCTCCGCTCTCTCTCCCGCGCACTCTCAATCCCCTTCCCTGCGCGCCCGGCTCGGCGCGGGCGCGCGCCAAGTCTGGCGCAGCCTCCGCCCGACCCTGCTCGTGCTGCTGCCGATCCTGCTCGCCGCCGCCGCCGCCGCCCTCGCGCTCGCGGCGTGGCGGGACACGCGCACCAATGCGGCCATCGCCGAACTGGAAGCGGGGCACGACATCGCCGTCTCGGCGCACGCCCCCGACGCGCTCCTCGTCGCGCGGGTCAAGTTCCTGGCGTTTCGCGATCGCCTGAATGAGGCCGAGCCGCTCCTGGAAACCCTGGACAACCGCAGATCCGGGGATGCGGCGGCCCGCGCCCGCTACATCGTCGCCAATGCCCGCATCCGCGAAGCCTTCCGGCTGATCGAGCGCAGCGAACTCGACAAGGCCGGCCCGCAGGTCACGCTCGCACGCCAGGACTACCGCCGGGCGCTCCAGGCCCGGCCCGACTTCTGGGACGCGAAGTTCAACTTCGATGTCGCCTCGCGCCTGATCCGCGATTTTCCCGAATTCGACCGCAAGTTCGGCGACGAGCTGAAGGCCGAGCCCAAGCAGATCTGGACCGACATCCCCGGTCAGCCCCGGGGTGGGCCATGAGCGTGTGGGCCGAGCTTCCGTTCGGAAAAAACCTGCGCGACCGCCGCTTCCAGGCGCTCGCCGCAGCCCTTCTGCTCGCTGGGCTCGCGATCGTCGTGCCCCCGCTGCCGCTCACCCGCTCGGGCGTGTCGGTGCTGGCGGTGGTCGACATCACCGGCAGCATGAACGTGCGCGACTATACGCGCGACGGGCGCCCGGCGAGCCGGCTCGACATCGCCAAGGCGGCCCTGCGCGATCTGCTGCCGGAACTGCCCTGCGGCTCGCGCCTCGCGCTGGCCCTGTTCACCGAGCGGCGGCCGTTCCTGCTGTTCGCGCCGATCGAGGTCTGCGCCGATTTCGCGCCGCTGGACGGGGCGATCGCCGCACTCGACTGGCGCATGGCCTGGGAGGGCGACAGCCGCGTCGCTTCGGGCCTGCACCGCGCCGTCGCCATGGCGGGTGAACTCGACACCGACCTCCTGTTCATCACCGACGGCCAGGAGACGCCGCCGCTGCCGGCCAACGGCATTCCGCCCTTCGAGGGCAGGCCGGGCGCGGTGCGCGGCCTGATCGTCGGGGCGGGCGGCCACGCACTCGCGCCGATCCCGAAATTCAACGATCGCGGCCGCGAGACCGGCTTCTACGCCGAGACCGACGTGCAGCAGGAGAACCGCTTCGGCCCACCCCCGGCCGACGCGGAATCGCGCGAGGGCTACAACCCGCGCAACGCCCCCTTCGGTGGCGCCGCGGCGCGGGGCGAGGAGCATCTCTCCTCCGTGCGCGAGCCGCACCTGAAGGCGCTCGCCGCCCAGACCGGCCTCGCCTACGCCCATCTCGACGGGCCGGACAGCCTGCGCGCGCCGCTGCTGGCGGCGGCGACCCCGCGCCCCCTGCCCGGCCGGCTCGACCCGCGCCCCTTCCTCGGCGCGGCGGCGCTCGCGCTCGTGCTCGCCAGCTTCCTCGCCGGTGCGCGGCGCGCCCGCCTCACACCCTTCACCCCCAGCAGGATGTCATAATGCGTCTGTCCCTTCTCGTTCTTCCACTCGCACTCGCCGCGACCGCCGCCCTCGCCCACGGCCCGACCCCGCAGAAAGTCTCCAAGTCGATCACGATCAAGGCGAGCCCGGACGCGGTGTGGAAGGTGGCGGGCGACTTCGCCGGCATCGGGAAGTGGCACCCGGCGATCGCGAAGGCGGAGGGCAGCGGCTCCAAGGAGAGCGGCACCCGCACCCTCACCTTCAAGAGCGGCGGCAAGATCGAGGAGAGCCTCGACGAGTACAAGGCGGACGCGCGCACCTATTCCTACCGGATGGGCGAGCCGGACCTGAAGGTGCTGCCGGTCTCGTCCTACTCCGCGACCCTCACCGTGAGCCCGGAGGGCGAGGGCTCCAAGGTCGAGTGGATGGGCCGCTTCTACCGCGGCGATACCGGCAACGAGCCCCCCGAGAACCTCAGCGACGAGGCCGGCAAGGCGGCGATGAACACGTACTTTTCGGAAGGCCTGAAGGGCCTGAAGGCGGCCGTGGAGGGTGGCAAGGCCAAATGATCCATCCCGCCCTCGCCGCGCTGCCCATCCTCCTGCTCGCCGGCCTGCCGGTGCGGGCCGCGACGGTCTACGTCGCGAGCCAGCAAGGGGCTAAGGTCACGCGCGTCGAGGCGGGCGCGGTCGCGGGCCACGCCACCGTCGCGGGCGCCCCCGCGACGGTGGCGGCGGGCGGCGGGCTCGTCTTTCTCAGCCATCCCGACGGGCAGGCGATCACGGTCGCCGACGGCGCCACGGGGGCGGTGCTGCGCCGCCTCCCCTACAAGGGCCAGGGCTTCGGCCTCGCGGCATCGGCGGACGGCCGGACCCTGTTCGTCGCCGACTGGTCGGGCCATCGCATCGATCGGCTCTCGGCCGCGGACGGCACCGTCGAAGCCTCCGCCGAGACCGGCCGCGACCCCGCCCACATCGCCCTCGACCGCGCCGGCCGGCTCTACGTCGCCGACCGGGAGAGCCACCAGGTCAGCGTGTTCGACGCCGCCCGGATGACGCGGATCGCGACGATCTCTGTGGGCACCGCGCCCTTCGCCCTCGCGTTGAGCCCGGACGGGCGCCGCCTCTATGTCGGCAACGTGCGCAGCAACGACCTCACCGTGATCGACACGGGAAAGCTCGCGGCGCTCGCCACCGTCCCGGCCGGCGCCATGCCCTACGGGCTCGCCGTGAGCCCGGACGGGGCGCGGGTGTTCGTGACCAACCAGCAGGCCGGCACGGTCACCGTGCTCGATGCGGGCCCCCTCACGATCGCCGCGACGGTGGGCGTCGGCCGCTATCCCGAGGGCATCGTGATCGAGGGCGGCCGGGCCTATGTCGCGAACTGGTTCTCCGACAGCGTCTCCGTCCTCGACCTCGCCACGCTGAAGGAGGTCGCGCAATTACCGGTCGCCGAGGGCCCGCGCAGTCTCGCCGTCGCTGCTCCCGCACAGGAAACCCCGCGATGAGGTCGCCCGCGGCCCGTCTGATCGCCGGGCTCGCCGCCCTGCTCCTCCTCTCCGCCTGCGACCGCGGCGCAGAGACGTCCACCGAGACGGCGAGCGCGGCGCCAGACCGCGGCGACGACGGGGCGATCGTCGCCTCGACCGCGGAGGATCACCTGCCCGACTGGCTCTCGCCCACCGACGGCACGGATCCGGCGCGTTGGCTCGCGGGGCGCGAGGCGGGACACCCCTTGCCCGCGGACGCCGCCGCGGTCAGGGACTTGCGCGAATCCCTCGACCGGGCGCGCAGCGCCTTCGTGGAAGACAAGCGCATGATCGCCAACCGCACGGTGCAGCTCGGACAGATGCTGTCCGAGATCGGCAAGACCGAATCCTATCGCGGCCTGATCGACGGCCTCGGCGCGATCGCGGCTCTGCGCGGTCGCCACAAGAGTCTCTACGGCGAGATGTGCCAGCACTACTACAACACCCGCGCCCAGGGCGCCGACCACGCCACGGCCCTGGCCCGCCTCGAAGCCCGCGAGCGGCCGGAAATCGCCGCCCCGGAGTTGCCGCGTCAGCCGGGAGGGCAGCCGTGAGCAGCGGACGCGCCGCCGCCCTGCCTCGGACCGTGCCGGCCCGGCCGGAGACGCTCCTCGTCATCGACGACCACCCGATCGTGATGCAGGGCGTGCGCCGGCTGGCGGAAGCCGCAGGCGTCGCCAGAGTCTACGAGGCCGCCGACATCGTCTCGGGCTACCGTCTGTTCCACCGGCACCGGCCGGCCCTCGTGGTGGCCGACCTGAGCTTCCGCGACGATGGGCTGTCCGGGCTGTCGCTGATCCGCCGCATCCGGGCGCTGGACCCCGCCGCACGCATCCTCGTCTTCAGCATGCATGCCGACCCGGTGCTCGTCTCCCGCGCCCTGGAGAGCGGCGCGCTCGGCTTCGTGCTCAAGGATGCCGGGTCGGACGCCTTCCTGGAGGCGCTCGACGCCGTCCATGCCGGGCGGGGCTACCTGCCGCACGCGCTCGCGACCGACGTGGCGATGCTGAACCGCAGCGCCCGCCCCGCCCCGCTCGCCACCTTGAGCGCGCGCGAGTTGCAGATCCTGTCGCTGCTGAGCCAGGGCAAATCCTACGACGCCATCGCCAGCGCCATGGCCGTGAGCTACCGCACGGTGATCAACGCCAGTTCCAGCATGCGCAAGAAGCTCGGCGTCGAGTCCCGCGCGGGGCTGGTCCAGATCGCGGTCAACCGGCGCCACGCACTGCTGTGACCCAGTTCGAAGGCGTCCGCAGGCTTTTGAAGCGGCGGACCGGACCCATCCTGGGGTGTCGTGCAAGCGGCCTCGAAGGCCCCCCGGCTTCAGCCGTCACTCGGCGGGCCGCTCCGGCACGGGCTCGCCGGTCGAGGCCTTCGGGGCGGGGCCACCCGCGGGCGTGGCGAAGGGCAGCGTCAGCGCCGCCGCGACCAGCACGGCGGTGATCCAGCGCTTCGGCCGCTCGGGGGCGGAGGCGGCGAGGCTCGGACCGCCGAGCCGGGGCCGCGCGCCCTCCCCGCAGAGGGGCGCCGGACGCAGGAGCCCCCCTTCCGGCACCCGGTCGAGGTCGCGTTCGACCGCGCCGAGCAGCGCGGCGGCCTCCCCGTCCAGGCTGTCCCAGTGACGGGTCAGGACGCCGCGCTCCGCCGGCTCGGACGCCGCGGCGTCCGGGCCGGTCTCCGTCGTGCGCTCCTCGGGGGTCGTCCTGTCGCCGGTCATGACGGGCGGCGTCAGGCGCGGTGGTAGGCGTCCTCGAGGCGGACGATGTCGTCCTCGCCGAGGTAGCTGCCGAGCTGCACCTCGATCAGCTCGACATCGTCGTTGCCGGGATTTTCGAGGCGGTGGATCGCACCGAGCGGGATGAAGATGTGCTCGCTCTCGCGGTAATCGGCGACCGTGTCGTCCACGGTGACCCGGGCGCAGCCGCGCACCACGACCCAGTGCTCGGCCCGGTGGCGGTGCTTCTGCAGTGAGAGCCGGCCGCCCGGCGCGACGGTGATCCGCTTGACCTGGAAGCCGTCGGAGGCCTCCAGCACCCGGTAGCTGCCCCAGGGACGGTGCGAGGAGGCGTGCCACTCGGCCTGGGGCCGGCCCTTGCTGCGCAGGATCTCGACCATCTTGCGCACGTCGCCGCAGCGGCTGCGGTCGGCCACCAGGATCGCGTCCTTCTCGGCCACGACCACGAGTGATCGGCCCCCAGGCGGTGGTCCAAGTTCTAAGTTAGTGCAGGGTCGGCCTTTGCTCCACGGGTCGCTTGGCCGGCGGAGCCGACCGGGTGAGCGCAGCCGGCCAAGCGGTGAAGGCCGGC
>NZ_BPRC01000045.1 GCF_022179725.1 Methylorubrum aminovorans | reverse complement strand
CATCCGCTCCCACTGCGCGTCGCTGAGAACCAAGCGATCCTGAACGCTCAAGGCTGTCCTCCAAAAGACAGCCTTGAAGCACCGCTTACCCCGTCCGTGAACCCCAAGAGTGTGTGGCCGATCTGGTGGGGGGTGCGCATGGAGGCCTCCAGGGTTCGTCGTTGGCCTCACGATCCCAGCTCGCGATTCGAGCGTCGAGCCCCCGTCAACGCCTATCCCTGGCCCGGACGCCGGAACGCTGGGGAAAGACCGAACGTGTTTAGCGCCCCGTTACTTCGGTTGAGAGAATCGGATTGTGGGAAGTACGCGTCATTCGCCTCCGGCGGGAAATGAGGGATGCACCCGCCCCCGCCATGGTGCGCCATGCTCCGCATCGAGACCACCCTCGGCCTCAACGACTTCGACCGCGACTTCGACGAGACCGTCGACGGCTACGTGATGCCGACGCTCGCCGACGCCCTTTAACGAAATCACCGACACCGTGGTCGAGCGCCTCGTCGTGGCCCAGGCCGCCCAACTCGACAGGCCCAAAGACTTTACGCGGCGATCTAGTCGATATGACCTCAGTGCTAAGCCCCCTTTCTCCTTCTGGGTCTGCAACGCGCCAACAGCAGACCTTCGCACTCTCAAGGCAGCAGGTCCGCTGTTGACGCGTGAACGGGCGTAAGACGTGCAAGCAAGCCCGCGCAGCGCTCAAGCTTGCGGCCAACCGCTGCCTCCACGGCAGGCTGAGGGATAGAGTGTCGTGCCTGGAAAAAATTAATCAGGCACGTAGATCATTCGGCCATCAGGAAGGCGATAAGTGGTTCCGGCTCGAACTCCTTTACCTTCGCCCATTTCAGAGCTGGTCTGGTAGCGCGTCAGATCCTTGCTATTTTGAATTGTCGCAGTTTGTTCAGCCTGCTGTGCGCTTAAATCCTGAGGGGAGAATTTTTTGCTTGGGCTCTGAATGATTGCGATCATCAGCATCGCAATTACGACCAGGAAAACGTCGATGAGATTGATGACCGACAGCAAGGGATCATCGGCTTCGTCATCCTGTAAGAACCTCATCAGACGATCTCCTTTGCCCGCTCGAACGATCGCAGTTCCTCCAGCAACCAGCGCCGCCGAACGGTGAGGACAAAGAAACTGATGGATGCACTCACGAGGGCGAGGATCACGGACGAAAACGCGACGGCTAGATTGGCCCCCACGGCGCTGGCATCATTGCTGGTCAAGGCCAACAAGGCCGGCCCCATCGGGATCATCGTCGCGACAAGACCCAGCATCGGAGCCGAGCGAGAGACGATGCGCAGCCATTCGAGCCGGCGCATGATCCACAGCTCCAGATCGTCGCTGCCGGCATTCGCCTCGGCCTGGAAGGCCAGCAGACTGGACCTGTAGGTGCCGCGCCGGCGCTGAAACGCTTCGACCGCGAACGCCCCCAGAGTCGCGAAGGCATAGGCCAGAGACACCATGATGAGGAGCGTCACTGGCACGAGGAAGATCCGCGCGAGGTCGTAGAGGGTCGTCTCGAATGTGTTCATGCCGTGGATCCGAAGGCAGTACGCCGGTTTGTGATGGCTTGAAGAACCATGCCCGCTGCGAAGAGGAGCAGTGGGAGCAGAGCGATGAGGCGGCGGTACCAAGCCTGCGGTTCCGCAGGGGCGGCCTTCATGACCTGGCCACGAACGGTTTGTGGTTCGCCCACTGTCGCCGTGGATGGGTTCGGCTCAGGCGCCCCGCCCTGCGCCTCGGACGCTGCCGCTTGGAGCCCGAAGCCGGCAGCCATCTCGCCGACGAACGCCTGCGTCGTCTCTGGTGCGATCGGTAGGTCGTCACGAGCGGTGAGTTCCTGCCACCGCTCAACAATCTCGCGTCGGGTGCGATCAGGGGCGTCCCAGTAGCCTTTCCGGATTGCCTCAACGAGCCGATCAAGGAGCTGCTTTTGGGCTGCTGGATTGGTGTTTGCGAACCACTGATTCAGGCCGAGTTCGCGGGCGTCGCGCACAAACGTGTCATGGATGGCCTGCCACTGGTCGGCACGGACGGTCGAAGGATCGACGACTTGCCAGCCCCAGAGGTTGTTGACCGCGTTCAGGATCTCCAGCGTTCCGGCGTAGCCTTCCCGCTTCATCCCCTCGATCCAGTGCGGGTTCAGATAGCGGGCACGGAGTTCATCGGAGAGGAACTGCGCAGCCGTCGCCACACGCGCATCGGCCCGGCGCAGATCCGAGACGTAGAGTGCCGGCGCCTGCCCATCGAGGCGGCGGACCGCCAGAGAGAGGCCGCCCAGGAACTCATAGGGATGGTCGGTGGACAGCAGCCCATGCAGGTTCGAGCTGCGGGATAGCGTCGCCGCGCTGACACCCCGAAGCTGCTCTGCCAAAAGGTTGCCTGCCTCGGCACGGATGCCCCACCCCCTGGAGCCGTAGGCATACTGCGTTCGGGCGAGGAAGGCGTCGGCGAGGCCATCGTCCTTCTCCCAGGAGGTGGAATCCAGCACCGAAGCCGAGAGGCCTGTTGTGTAATCACCCGGCGCGCTCGAGAAGATGCGCATCGAAGCGAACCCCTCTGCCGCTTCCTGCGAGTTACCGGCAGCGAGAAGCCGGGCGAGCGCGCCGCGAGAGTTGGCGGCGATCGGGTTGCCGGGCTCGTCGAGCCGGGAAAGCCGCTCGATGCCATCCGCGAGCAGTCGCAGGAAGCCATCGAACTGGTCCCGGTAGAGCCCTGTCACTTGAATCACCGCGTCGATGCGCGGCCGGCCGAGTTCGGTGGCGGGGATGATATCGAGCCGCGCGACGCGACCTCCATCCTTCCAGACCGGACGCAGTCCCAGCGCGTGAAGGATCTGCGCCTCGAGCGTGCCGAGGTGGCGCATCGTCTCGGAGGACCAGAGACTGAAAGCGAGCTTCGTCGGCGCTGCACCGCCATGACTCGCCTGATAGCTTTCGATGAGCTGCCGGAGTGCCGCGTCGCCGGCCTCATAGGCAGCCTGCGTCGGCACCTTGTCAGCCTCGAAAGGATAGAGGTTCCGGCCGTTCGGGACCTCGGGATTACGTATGGGGTCGCCACCTGGTCCCGGCGCGACGAAGCGCCCGGCGAGCCCTGCGAGCAAGGCGTCGCTCTCATCGACCTCGGCCAAATGCCCGTCGAGTTTGCGGGCCCGCTCAATCAACGCGGCGAGCTTCGGCTCGGTGATGGGAGAGGGGACGTCCCCGTTCCGTAGATGTGTTTGGAGGAGGCGGTAGGCCGGGGTTTCGGCAAATGTCTTCGCCTCTGCCGCATACGCTTCCTCGGGGTCCGTGCCTGCCTGTCGCTGAAATTCCGGTCCAAGCTGCTGAAGCACCGTCATGAGCCGGTGCTCGGGTGCGGCGGCCTCTCCAAAGGTATGCAGACCAAGCGGCGTCACCGAGGCGGCGAGGCCGTGCAGATGATCGTGCAGCTTGGACAGGAAAGCCGGGACGTCGCGCCGCATGGTTTCCACGTCCAGGCCGAGGTCGCGGTCGATGTGGCTCGCAGCCGCCGCCTCTTGGATCCGTTGGGCCGTCCGGTCGCGGGCGGCGCCCGGCTCGAGCTGCTGATACTCGTGGATCAGGACATGGAGATCTCGCAGCTCGTCATAGAGCCCAGAGGGAGCGAAAGGCGGTGTCTGATGGCTGATCGTGACTGCCCGCCCGCGCCGCTTGGCTTGGACGGCCTCGCCGACGTTGTCCTGGATGTAGGGGTAGAAGACCGGCAGGTCGCCGAGAAGCAGATAGGGGTAGTCGTCCACTGACAGGCCGCGGTCCTTGCCCGGCGTCCACTCCTGGGTGCCATGAGTTCCGAAGTGGATGAGAGCGTCGGCGCCAGAGACCTCGCGAAGGTGGAGGTACTGCGCAAGGTAGAGGTGACCGGGCGGCACCGCTGTATCGTGATAGGCCTCGCCCGGTCTTTCTCCGCGCGGCAGCTGCGGCATGATCACGAGCTTGCCGGCACGGATCAGCGGCAGCACGAACGATGGTTCGCCGTCCACCTGACGCAGCAGGGCGCTGTCCTCGGGCTTGCCCCAGGCTTTCACGATCTCGGTCTGATGGCCCTCTGACAGGCTCCCAAACCAGGCTTGGTAGCGCGCCAGCGGCAGCGCAACGGCCATGTTTCGCGCCAACAGGTCCGTAACCCGCTCGGGATGGTAGACGGCACCGAGCAGCGCCTGCATGTCCGTGATCAAACTTTCCTCATACAGGGCAGGGACGTCGTAGCCTGCCTCCTTGAGGGTCGCGCTCAGCCGTTCGAGGCTTCGCGGCAGGTTGAGGTTGGACGCCCCGAGGTTCTTCTCGCCGGGGGGATAGTTCCAGAACATCAGCGCAATTTGCTTTTCCGCCGCAGGCTTCTGTTTCAGGGAGGCAAGGCGTCCTGCCTTGGCGACTAGGGCGTCGATCTGGCGGGTGAGCGGCACGAGTTCGCCGGCCGCCACCGCCTCGATCACCATCGGGTCGGTCGCTCCCCAAATCTCAGGGACGATCAGAAAGGGGGCAACGAGCGGCGTCGGGATGCCGCTCGCCGCGCTTGCCCAAGCGGCCGGATCCCCCGCTCGGTACCCGACCGTTTGAATGACCGGTATCCCGAGCTTGAGGAACTCGGCCGCACGGGCGGCGCCGTTCTGGAGATGGGTCGCAACGATGAGGATGTCGGGCCGAAGCGGCCCGAGCGTCCGCTCCAGTCCGGATGGATCCGCCTGGTCGAACCAGAAGGGTACGGGCGCTAAGCCCGCGGTTTCGCTGCGTCGGACGATCTCATCGACCACCCGTGTTTCCATGTTGGACACGAGGCTGCTCGGGATCGCCACCGCGATGCGCGGCGCCCCCTCCTTCCAGCGCGGCCGAGCCCAGTTCTGATAGGCTTGTGCGTCCGCAAAGACTTGCTCGGCCTCAGGATGATACAGGCCGGACGCCGGCAGCGGGACGGCGGGAGGGATGGCCGATGGATCGCGGCCATCGGCCCAGCTGCGTAGATAGGTTGCGAGCAGGGCGAAGTTCGCTTGCCCCCCTGACGCATAGTAGGCCGCGATCCGGCGAGCTGCACCGGCAGCGATGTTGGCAAACGCCGGTGGGCCGCCGCCGACCCTCACCCATGGGCGCGTCGTCTTCGCCAGTGTATCCGCCATCGACGCCTGAATCGCCGCGACGTCGCCCGGGCGCGGCGTATCGATGATGACGATGTCGTTCTCCGCGAACAGATCCGGCGCACCACCGGTCGTGCCGAGCCGCGCTTCCTCGACCGCAACGCCGTCGGCCTCAGCGATACGGCGGATGCTCGCAACCTTACCCGGCAGCACGAGGTCCGTTGCGACAATGCGCAGCCGGACAGGCCTCGACCCGGCCCGTGCTTCCTCGGCGCCGGCCGGAATTGTCAGGAGGAGAACAGCGGCAAGCCATAATAAGCCGGTGCCGACGATGGCCAGCGCACGCGTCGCAGACATCCGGCACGACACTCTCCGCTTCCCTCGCTGGATCTCACCCGAACGGCCGCCTTGCGGAATGGGTGTTGCACCCTCCGACGACATCGCGCGGCCCCAAGCACCCTGGCCTTCCGGCTGAACAAGCATGATGTCGCGAGCCGGTCAGAAGCGGTGGGTGATGCCGGCATAGACGGCGCGGCCGTCACCCGGACGGACCTGGGGCGTCACGCGCGGCACCACGCGAGGGCCCTGCTGCACGACCGGGATCGTCGGTGTTGCGGAAAACTCCGAGACATAAACCTCATCGGTCAGGTTGCGCCCCTCCAGGAAGACGCTCCACGACGCATCCGCCGAGCGCCAGCCCGCTCGCGCACCGAGCAGCGCGTAGGAGGGCACGATGAACGCCTCTCCTCCCGTTCCGTCGAAGGTCGTGCGGCGTTCGCTCAGCGCCCGCACGTTCACCGACACGAACCAGCCGGCCGGGTGCCGATAGCCCCCCTCGGCAAAGAGCTGATGACGCGGGATGACGGGTAGGCGACCGCTTCCGAAAAGCGGATCCCCGTCGAAGCGGAAGTCGGTGAGATTGTAGACGAGGTTCACGAAGATGCGATCGGACGGCAGCAGGACATCGACAAACGGTTCCGTGTTGAGACCGAGCTCGATCCCGTTGTGGACGGTGTTGCGGGCGTTGAAGGCGGTTGTCGTCGCGCAGCTCGGATCGACCTCGTCGGCACACCGCGTCAAAATCTCGTTGCGCAGGCGCATGTGGTAGAACGTGACGTCGTAGGAGAAGCGATCCCATCCGCCGCGCGTGCCGGCCTCCGCCGTCCAGGCGCTCTGCGCTTCGAGTGGTGAAAGGCTGCGGCCCGTACGAGCCTGCACGCTCAGGAGGTCGGTCAGGTCGGCGCCTGAGGGGACTTCGTAGCTCCGCGCGATATTGGCGTAGATGAACTGGCCGGGCGTGTATTCCCAGTTTGCTCCAAACTTCGGGTTGATGGCACCGAAATCCCGGTCGTACTCTTGACGCGCCGCTGTGCGCCCGGGTTGGGGGCCGCCCGGTGCTGTTGGGCCAAGGGCCGGGACTACGCCGCCACGATAGAGATCATTGAGCGTGCGCGTCGTGTAAACAGCCTGCAGGCCGAGGAAGGTCCTGACGCCCGGCAGGACCTCGATGGCAGCCTCGCCGTAGCTTTCGGCAAGCCACGAGCCAAAGCTGTTGTCGAAGATCAACCGTCCCTTGTCGCGACCGTTGTTTCGGTGCTGGAACCGATCAAAATCGGCATCGGTGTAGTTGATCCGTGCGCCGGCTACGAATTCTGTCGGGAAATCTGCGAGCGTCGATTTGTGCTCCACGCGACCGGAGGCTCCGAAATCGCGCCACCCGTAATCAATGACGCCGGCGAAGGGAGAGGGGAGATGGTCGAGCCGCGTGTTCAGGAAGTAGGTCCCGATTTCGTAGTTGGTGTCCCCGTCGCGGATCGTGGTGCGATTGGCGATGCGCTGGTAATCGAGATTCAGCCGCTCATTGAAGAGATAGGAGTTGGGTGGCGCCGTGCGTCGCTGCGTGCGGAGGGTATTGAGCGGCAGCGGCTCGGCCAGATCCTGCAAGAGATGACCAGCGGCGAAAAAGGTCCGGCTCTCGATGTTCGGCGCCAAGCGCACGCCGACATTTCCACTAAAGCGGAAGTTGCGCTCGCGCGTATGATCCTGAAAGCCCTGATTGTTGAAGATATTGCCCTGTAGGTACCAGTCGACGTTTTCGTCCTGCCCGCCCGTTTCAGCCTGGGTCAGCAGGTTGCCGAAGCTGCCGCCGGAGATCGTGACAGCGTTCCACGGGGCGGTCAGCCCCGTTTTTGAGACGAAGTTGAGCGCGCCGCCCGTGGCGATGCTGCCGTATCGGAGGCTGTTGGCCCCTCGGTAGACCTCGACATAATCGGTTGCGAGCGGATCGATTAGGGCGCTGGTCAGGCCCGCATCGGTCCGACCAAGCGGAATACCATCGATGTAGCCGCGAATGCCGCGGCCGTTGCGTGAGCCCTCAGCGGCGATGTCGCTGCCACGAATGGAGATGAAGCCGTTCGATCCGGCGCCACGCTCGGTCACGAACACCCCCGGGGTCCTGATGAGCGTATCGTTAAGGTTGGTCCTCCGGCCGGGCTCTGCGTCTTTGACCGCAACGACGACTTCCGCTCCTGGGCGGCGCAGAAACCGCTCCTTCTGGCTTTCGAAGGTTGTACCACCGAGGCCCCCGCCCGACGCATCTCCGGTGACGCTTAAGGTCTCAAGAAGCACGTGCTGTTCCGGTCCCGTGCTGGCGGAAACACCACCACCAGCTTGAGCGACAGCTTCTTTCGGGCTGATCAGACAGACTCCTAGCAGCAAGCCCGCGAAGACAAAGAGGTTGGTACTACTGATGGAAACAACTTGAAGGTGCCGATCCCCGGCCTCTGACCCAACCATGACCCTACCAGCAAAGGACGCAATCAATGCATCTGTTACGTTATCACATTGCAAAGCTCAGGTAGCTGCATCTGTCAAGCTTGCTCATGCACCGGACGCCAAGGCCGGCGCTGAAGCGCTGCGCCGGCTGATGCTCCATCCTTCACAGCAGCCCATGGAAGATCGGACGAGTACCTCGTAGGCAGCAGGTAGCCCCCGATGGCGGGGTTTCATCCCGACAGTGCAGGCGGCTGCGACGTGGCTGCCTCGGTCTACGTGATCTTGCCGCCCGGGTCGTAGGGCTCGGAAAGCCGCGGATGCTGCGTCCACGGCTGATGGGCCCGATCTACATGTTGATCTAGCTATGGAAGCGGGTGAGCGACTCCTGGGTGTGCTTGGCGAGATGCAGGGATTCGAAGTAGTTGTTCAGCTTGCGTATGGTGCGCTGGTCGGGGCTGCGCCTGCTGGGGCCGGCTTTCCGGCCGGCATGGGCGCAAAGGTGAACACTGACAAGACGGTGAGCAGCACATCCATCGCCTGCTGACGTAGTGGCCGCTGCTCCCAGGTCTGCTTCTACTGCGTAAGCAGACATCCAGATTGAAGAGATGGAAGGTCCGGAAGGGGTCAGGAGTTAGCATTCCGACTGGTCGGCTACGCGCCATCGACAGACATTCGCATGCGGATGGCTGAAGGTCCGCTCCCGCTGACGAAGCCGACCTGGCCGTGGTGGGGCGAGCGCCTCTCGAACTTGGTTGCTATACCCGCCAACGCGAGATGCCTGAAGTCCCGGGCGCTGATCGCGCCGTGGCCGAAGCGAAGGCCTCTTGCGTCACAAAGGCTCGTCGCGTCTCGGCTTACGGATCGGCTCTCGGTTCTTACGGTTGAGACGGTGCGGGCCGACCCCATCCGGGACCGGCACTCGCCTGTGTTCGGTGCCCCCGAGCGGCGACCACCACGGTCGGTGTGATCAGCATCCGACACAGATCCCACGGTCGAGGATGGAGTCGCCTGAGGTGCGGCCCGTACGCCTCCCGCCGCTGTGCCGTGGACCCGCAGGGCCGAAGTTTCCCGACCGATGCAGGACCTGCGGGATCGTGTAGGTGTCCGCGGCCCCGGCCGCCGCGCCCAGGTTCAAACGGCGGCTTCGCGCCTTGTCCCTGGGCATGCCGCTGCCGCTATCGAGGTCCGAGTCGACAAAGCTTTGGGCAACGGCGGAGGTTACGGCCAGCACTGCAAATAAAATGAGGGTTCCGAGATACGCGCGGCGCATAGAATACCCGAGAATGCTTGTGCCAGAAGCACCATTTTGACGTGTTGTGTCACATCTAAGTTTCGCAGCTGCGGGATGCTACCCGCCTGACCCAGCAGGCATCTCGCACTAGGAAGGCCCGTCGCTCCTCGCCTGCGTGTCCTTGCGGTCCTGGTCTCGCACCAGCCAGTGGACGGCGCCAAGCGCCAGGACGGCGGATGCCAGCCCGATGATGGTCAGCGGCTCGGTCTTGCTGGCATCCAGGATGATGAACTTGCGGGCGAGCGCCAGCAGCGCGATCAGGATGACCGTGCGCAACTGGATGATGCTCTCCTGGCGGTGGAGCACGCTCAGGATCGAATGGTTGAACTCGAGCGCGATCAGCACCGTGAAGATCATGCCGAACACGGCCTGGAACACGCTGTGCTCGGCCGGGTCGAGCAAGCCGTAGACAACCAGCAGCACAACGCGGAAGCAGAGGTTGATCACGGCCGCGATGATGACAAGGCCGATGAGGCCGGTCAGAACCACGACGATCCCCTCTTCGAAACGCTCGTAGAGGCTCAGGCCTGGCCACGCCTTGCGCGTGTCCCGCAGCGTGTCCGCCGCCGCCGAGACGTGTCGCGAGAAGGGAAAGCGCCTTTGGCCCTGATGCAGATCGGCTGCATCTTCGGTCGTACGTCGATCCACCCGCTAACTCCTTCGTGCCTTCTGTGCCAAGAACACGATCTTCCGTTATGCATTCGAACTTAGAGCAGAGCCTGCCGGCTCCATCCGGCACTGCAGCATCCCCTCGTCCCTGAAAGTGGCAAACACGACGGCTTGTCGTAGGCCAGTGCGGGCTGGGACAAGGCGACCGCTTCCTAGCCGCGCGATTTGACGGTCGTGGATACGACACGCCGGCTGGGCTTCCTGCGTCGGTGCCGTATCAATACTGCAGCGCTGTCTCCGAGAGGGTACTCTCAGGCGGAACAAACTCGATTCCGCCGGGGAGGACGAGCTTCCATTCCACGGGTCTCACCTGTGTGCCTGGACTGATTTTCTGGAATCCCTCGACGACGACGCGGTCGCCTGACTTGAGGCCTTCGCGGACGATCCACCCCTCGTCGGTTACCGGCCCGACCTCCACCGGATGGAGGATGACCTTATCACCGTCGCGGACGACCCAAACCTCAGGCTTGCCGTCGCTGGTGCGGTGCACCGCCTGCTGAGGAACGACGATGGCGTCCGCGTCGATGCCCTGCGGAAGGCGCGCCCGCACGTACATGCCAGGGAACAGCTCGTCCTGGGGATTGGGGAACAGCACGCGCATGGTGACTTGGCCGGTGCTCGGATCGGCCGTCACATCGGAGAACAGGAGTTTGCCGGTTTGGCCGTAGACCGTTCCATCGTCCAAGATGATCTCGACATTGGCGACATCGTTCGCAAGGCTCAGTAGCTCGCCTCTCGCAAGGTCGCGGCGGATCTTGTTCAGCTCACCGACCGACTGAGTGATGTCGACGTAGATCGGATCGAGCTGCTGGATGGTGGCGAACACCTGCCCGCTGCCTTGCTCGATAAGATTGCCCTCGGTGAGCAGCGCTCGCCCGATACGACCCGAGATGGGAGCGCGTAGGTCGGTGTAGCCGAGGTTCAACTTGGCCCTATCGCGCATGGCCTTCGCCGCTGCGACTTCCGCCCGAGCCTGCTTCTGTGCCGCGGAGGCACCATCATACTGCGCTTGGCTCGCGGTACCTCGCGCGAGAAGAAGCCCAAGGCGGTCCGCCTGCTGTGTCGCGAGGGTGAGGGCTGCCTCGGCTTTAGCCAGCTCCGCCTCGCTTCGCGCGAGCTCGACCTCGTAGGGAGCCGGGTCGATTTTGTAGAGGATGTCGCCTTCCTTGACGTGGCTGCCTTGCTCGAACAGACGCTTGATTACGAGTCCGGAAACTCGGGAGCGCACCTCCGCGACCCGCAGCGGAGCGACCCGGCCGGGAAGGCTTCTCACGTATGGGACCGGCTGCGCCCGAACATTGACTATGCTTACCTCCGGCAGGCCGGCCGGCATCGGGGCTACGGCCTGCTTCTGATTGCAGGCCGAGAGCGCGATCATGAGCACGCATGCAATAAGACGCCGCGGCTTGATCATAGTAGCACTGTATCTCTCTTGGCCTCTCTAGTCGTCACCGGCGCTTGAAGACCCCGCTCGCTCTTGGCTCCTGACACTGCGGGCTCGGAACAGCATCGATCCCATCTTTACGAGCGATATGAGCCGCTCAAATCGGAAGGGTGACGCGGCTGAATTGCCGACGGGCCGGCGCGGTGCAGGAGCCAAGCTTCCGCTGCCGCAAACGCCATGACACCGGCCCCCACGCAGACATGTGTCCAGAACGCGCTGGAGCTTTCGGTGAAGTGCAGAGCCCAAGGGGCGAGAATTAACCAGAGGCCGCCGAAGAGGTTGGCATGCTCCGCCCGCAGCGGCGGCCAAGCCCAGGAGACGACTGCCACGCCTGCCACGACCATGGCGCTGATCCAGGCGCTCCATGACGCTCTTGGCACGTCCGAGTAGCCCCAAACCCAAGGCGCCGCGAACAGAAACACGGCAAGTGCAATGATGCACGATGAGTAGGATTCGATGTATTCTCTCCAGTTCTCACGCATGATCCGCCTCATGCTTGCAGATCGCTGATGTTGTCCGCTCAAGAGTCGTCCGCTCAAGAGCGGCAGTTTGGGTGGTTCAGTGAACAACCAGCCATGATCTTCACTGTCGCTCCTGATGGCTCCGGCAGCGGAGGTGGCGGTCCATATACAAGCACGCTCAAGCAGCGATGGCGGCGAGCTCACCAAGTTTGCTCGGCACGGCCGCCGCTGGCGCGTTCGGCTTCGGTCGCCAAACCTCACCCAGGCTCAGAAGGGCCCTCTTGACCTCTTCGAGCCGGGAGGGCTCGCCTCCCGCCATCCCTTCCGAGGCAGCAACCTCCTTCAGGTACTCGTCCCAGGCCCAACGCCGGAGGATCTCCCGCTTGCACTCCTTCGTCAGCTGGGGCTGGTTCAGAACAGCCTCAGGAGCCGTAAAGATTGCGGCAGGGGCCAAGAGGGCACGCTCCAGGTCTAGGCTGCTCGTCCCAGGTGCCGTGTGGTCCTCGAGGTTCTGGCCAACCGGAGATCGAGTGCGGGTAACCAGCGGCCTGTTGAAGGCATGCCTGCCGCACCGGGCCCAAAATCGCGGCGTCACGAAGCTGGCCTGCGGGACGCGTTCAGGCTCGGCCTCGACGTCGTAGTCCAGCCCCTGGCGCTCGGCATAAGCGATGGCCTCGGCTCGCGAGGCGAAGGTCAGACGAGCCTCGGTCGCCAGGGTGTCGTCGCCTCCGGTCCAGCCCATGAGCTCGTCGATCTCCGGGGGGGTGCGCCGCTCGAAGCTGAGGATCCAGTCGTTCTCGCGAGCTCGACCCGCGGTCCCGACTGGGCGCTTGCGGCGCCGTATGACCGCGTATGCGCCGGCAAGCCAGGGTGCCGGGTTGCACCCGACCGGCGGATTGTTGTGTCCAATCCTGGCTGCGGTTTCCTGCATGGCTGCGTCTCCATGTCTTGATCCGGTCAGGGGCTGAACGCTCCGAGATACGCTGCTGTCTGCACACCGAAGCTGACGGCAAACGACAGCAGGGCCGCATCCCAGGCGGTGAGGTGCGGGCTTGCGGCAGGCGGACCGGCCTGCGTGATGGCAAAGGCGAGCCAGACGTAGCCTGCCACGGAGAACAGGGACGCTAACGCCCAGACTGCGATCGATACCGGCAGGATTGACGCGAGGCCGACGCAAAGGCTCATGGTGAGCAGCCAATCCGTCAGCAGCGCAGCGTTCGTACCCCGCGCCGGAACCATGAACCACCGGCGTTGCACCCAGGACCACCGGTGGCGCCAATCCTTCAGGTGTAAGGTCGTCATGTGATCGCTCCCCCTCTTAGTTGAAGCCGTTCCGCCAGGACGCTGCTTCGCGATTGCCGCGGCTTCCGACCGTGAATGGCAAGCGTGGCTCTCCCCTCGCTTCCGGCCGGTCGATAGGCCCTTCATCCAACACTTGCAGTGCGGCAAGGACGGCATCGAGCGGGACGGGCTCGGCCCGACTCCCTGGCAAGCAGCGCAGGGTCGGGCAGGACTCGACCGCGCGGGCATCGGATGCCCAGGACGCAAGGATGATGCGCTTCTCGGCCGTGGTCAGGCCAGGATAGGTCAGCACCTCGCGCGGGTGCCGGAAGACGTCACCTGGGGCGACGACGGCGTCGAACGGGTCGATGGACGGCGCCCTGAGCGTAGCGTCGGCCACGGGGCCGAGGCGCTCGATGGTTGTCTCGATCTGCTGCATGGGACCCTCCTCGGTTGAGCAAAGGCGGGACAGCCGGCGCGACCGTCAGGTCCGCGCCGACCGCCATGTCATGCGTTCAGTCGTTCCTCTCACTCCCTGTTCGAGCGAGGCTCTCGGTCAGTGCGCCGTCGCCTGCGGCGTGCCGCCGTTGATCGCGATGCGCCGTCCGCGCTCCGGCGCCTTGGTCGAGCGGGGCAACGTCACGCTGAGCACGCCGTTCTTGAACGAGGCTTCGGCCTTGTCCTCTTCGACGGCGAAGGGAAGGGCAAGGCTGCGTTCGAAGCGGCCGTAGGAGCGCTCGGTGTAGCCACGCTCCTTGTCCGTCGTCTCGGCCCGCTTCTCGCCCCGAAGCGTCAGGACGCCATCGTCAATCGTGAGCTCAACATCCTTCTCGTCAAGGCCCGGCAGTTCGGCCGAGACGCGTAGGCCCTGCTCGGTCTCGACTACCTCGACGCTCGGCCAGCCGAGGCCGCGCATAGCCGGCGCAAGGGCTCCGGTGCTAAGGCCGCTGAACACGTCATCGAACAGACGGTTCATTTCGCGGTGGAGTGTCAGGAAGGGGCTCGCGGACTCATCCCGCATCCGGCTCGGCACGGGAGAGTTCGTGCTGCGGCCCCAGGGGATCAGATCTCTCACACTCATGGCTCTCGTCTCCATCAGTATGGTTGAATGCATGAGTTCTCCCGCGCGGGTCGGTTGTCCCGCGAAGGATACATGTCGTTCCTAATTGGGCCTCAGGCGGCCTTGGCCTCGCCCTCGATCTGAGCTGGTGCGTTGTCCTGCCCGAGGGCGGCCTGTGTCCCGCCGATGGCAATGCGGCGAGGCTTGAGCGCCTCCGGCACCTCGCGCTTGAGATCCACGGTGAGTAGGCCGTTCTCCAGGGCCGCACCTGTGACCTTGACGTGCCCGGCCAGATTGAAGGTCTGGCGGAACGTGCGGGCCGCGATGCCGCGGTGCAGGTACTGCCGCTCGCCCTCCTGCCCGTTCCTCTGGCCCGAGACGAGGAGCGCGGTGTCATGTTGAGTGAGTTCGATCTCGTCGGCCGTGAAGCCGGCGACCGCCATGGTGATGCGGTACTCGTCCTCAGCCACCTTCTCGATATTGTAGGGCGGCCAGGCGGCTGACGCTTCGGCTCGTTCGGCCTGCGCAAGAAGATCGAAGAGTCGGTCGAAACCGACCGAGGAACGGACTAGGGGCGCAACGTCGTACGTCCTCATAACCACATCCTCCGATGAGCAACGTGACTACAAGGGACGCCGGACACCGGGTGGCCGGCGCCCATCTCGCGAGCCCATGCCGGGCCTCGCACGCGCGTAACGCAGAGGCGAACTGCGAGTTCCCAGCCATGTGTAATTTTCCATCGGGTGGAGCTGCCTTTGCCGCGAACCACGGCACTACGAAGGGCAGGAGCGGCCGGCGGCTGGAAGGCACGTTTATGAATATGACTGAACGCAGTTGGGCGCAGCGAAGGAGCTTTCCCTGCCAGAGCCGTATTACGGCCCAATGGGCGTTAGGAAATTTCCGCCGCAGCCTATGTACGCGGAGTTGTAGGTGACTAGTGGAACAGATACGCAATCTCGGTGTGCCAGCGCTTCAGTTGCAGCTCGATCAATTCAAATAAGCTGCCCCGGTTGCGGGCGTGGCGCGTCGGCAAGGCGAGTTCATGGAGCAGCGCATCCATCGCGGCCCGCCGCGCCCGGCTGCCTCGCAACTCGTCGAGCTTGGCGTCCACGACCCGCTCAGCCATGATGATGGTGCCGGGCTTATAGGAGGTCGCTAGGGCCAGGATCGAGCGCACGTTGTCGTTAAGCGGGTCCATGCAGGTAGTAGCGCCGCAGGCGCCTGGACGGATCCGGTTCCCGTGGCAAGCACCGCCCGCGCGGAGAGCAAGCAATCGTCGGTCCGCGCGGGTGGCATCAGTCGCCAGTAGGCCGGATGAATTTTCGCCTTCGGTCCAGAGCTCCTCATCCAAGCCATCGTGCGACAGCGGGGGGACAGGCTCTCCGCCCCACGTCAAGGCTCGCTCAGCGCGGCTCATTTGCCGCCGCCTCGTCCTGCTGATGAGGCACCCTTATGCGGATACCGGCGCCAGCCAGCATCGTCTCGACAAGGAATGCGCCCAGGCGCCGACCAAGCAGAGCCTCGCACGGGCGAGTTGTCGAGCTGCAGCGATCCGAAGAGTGCGTCGGCCATACCGCCTAACAGTCGCGGTCAAGCCGCCCGCCAAGGTGGATGCGTCAGCCCCGCCACCAGCGCGGAGCATCCAAACGCTGCCCTCCGACGTTTTCAGGGCAAGCCGCTCCGTGCGGCCGTGTTCGTGCGAGAGGGTGAACGAGAGCATGAGGAAGATCGCACTGGCGGCCCTGGCGGCCGCAATGGGGACCGGCGGGCTCCTCGGCGGCACCGCCGCCCAGGCAGGAGGATACGGCTACGATGCCTACGATGCGCCCGACACCGTGGTGACCCGTCGCACCGTAGTGGAGCGCCGAATCGTAGCCCCGCCGCGGGAGGTGGTGCGCGAGGTGGTCGTCGAGCGTCCGGTTGTTCGCTCCCGCCGGATCGTGCGCGAAGTCGTGGAGGAGCGGCCGGTCGTGTACCGGCCCCGGCCTGTCGTGCGTGAGGTGGTGGTGGAGCGTGACGGCTTCCACGGCCCACGCCGCTTCGGACCGCGACCAGTCGGCTACGGCTATGGACCGGCCTTCGACCCCTACGATTGAGTTGACGTGCGCCGGCCTCTCGCCCGAGGCCGGCGCCTCTCCCCAGACCCGCTCCTCAACCCTGAGGTGGCGTCGCGCCGCTGCCGCTTCAGATGGCCTAGCTGTCTGACATCGCATCAACCAGAGGCGACGGATGGAACCGGGCCATAGATGGCCTCGCGGTTCAGGCGCACCGGCGTCAGAGCTGTTGCCGATCAGGTTGGATCGTATGCGTCGTATCCGGCCGCTGTGAGGCAGTTGCGGCAGGTTTTTGGAGTGAGGCTGTCGAAGGCGGATTGGATGGCCGCTTCCAGATCTGGAAGCGTCCGCGCGGCAGCTTTGCGCAGGTCGGCTTTGAGCTTGGCGAAGATCTGTTCGATCGGGTTGAAGTCCGGCGAGTAGGGCGGAAGATAGAGCAGCTTGGCGCCCGTCGCCTGGATCGCTTCGCGCACGCCAGCGACCTTGTGAGCGCCGAGGTTGTCCATGATTACCGTGTCACCCCGCTTCAGCACGGGCACCAAGGTGTCGGTGACGTAGGCCCGGAAGCGCTTGCCGTTGGTGGCCCCGTCGAACAGGGCCGTGGCGGCCACGCCGTTCGTGCACAGGGCCGCCGTGACGGTAGTTGTCTTCCAATGCCCGTGCGGAGCTGCGACGCGGCAACGCTCACCGCGCGCAGCCCAACCCGTATCGTCTATCGGGGGCGCCTATAGCTGCGCCCTGTCGGGGCAGTCTCAAGCGCGGGCAAGGCTGGCCCAACCGTTCGAGAACCGGCTTTTCTTCGCGGACGAGGCGACGCACTCCTTCGACTTCACCACCGCTCACGGGGCCCACGACAGCGGGCAACGGGCCGCCGACGAGGCCCTGGCAGCGCTTCGGGACAGGCATCGATTCGGCCGGCGAGGCCCTCTCTCCGCCGCGTGAGCGCGACTGAGCCGGTGATCACCTCATTCCTCTAGCGCAGGGCCTCGACAAGCACCTCAAACGCCGTCGGTTGCTGGCGCTGGCTCGGATAATGCGCGGCGCCATCCGGCAAAAGGCGAGTTGAAGGTTGCCGGGAACCGCCCTCCACGGGTGTGCGCTCCCGGGAGCCGCGGAAGGGTGCCGTCGACGCGACTCCTCCATGGCAGACTTTGCCGACAGTTGTCCTCCGGACCGAGGCCGGGTCCCGTCCCTCGTCGCGTGACACCGCGGTGGCATGACTTCGGATCGTCCCGTCCGCGGGAGCATGATCGGATAACAGATGGCCGCCGACCCATGGACGCGGCAGGCTCGCCCAGCCAGTATCCGGCCGCAAACTCGCCACCTCGCCGTTCCATAGCCTCCTTAAGACCGTCCGCTCAACCGAACCTGGTTTTGGACCGTCCCTATCCCGCGCCCAGGCTTCCCAGTAGCGTATGACCGAGAGTTCCCGCTCCCCGAACCTTAACTTCCTCTCGGGCGGGGGACGGATGGGCGAACGTATGCGCGCCCGTGACTGGTCGAATTCGACGCTCGGACGGCCGGAGACCTGGCCGCAGTGCCTGCGCTCAGCCGTGAGCCTGATGCTCGGCTCCAAGTTCCCGATGTTCGTGGCTTGGGGGCCGGAACTCGGATTCCTCTACAACGAGCCTTACGCGGAAATCCTCGGCGACAAGCATCCGGCCGCCCTCGGGAGCCGCTTCCACGACATCTGGGCCGAGATCTGGGACGACATCGCGCCGCTGATCGACCGCGCCATGGCGGGCGAGGCGACATGGGCCGAGAACCTGCCGCTCGTCATGAACCGACACGGCTACGACGAGCGGACTTGGTTCACCTTCTCTTACTCGCCCGTGCGGGACGACGAAGGCGAGGTCGGCGGCATGTTCTGCGCCTGCACGGAAACGACCGCCAAGGTGAAAGCCGAGGAGGCCCTGCGCGCGAGTGAGGCCCGGGCCTCCGGCGTGCTGGAGGGCATGGGCGAGGGCTTCATGCTGCTCGACCTTGATTTCCGCATCCTACAGATGAACGCGGAAGGCTTCCGGTTGGAGGAGCGGCCGCCCGGCGAGGTGCTCGGGCGCTCGCATTGGGAAGTCTATCCGGGCTCGGAGCGGATGCCCATCGGACAGATGTATCTGCGGGCCATGCGCGAGCGGATGCCCTCGACGCTGGAACACCTTTACGTCTGGCCTGACGGGCACGCAGCTTGGCTGGAAGTGCGAGCCTACCCGCATCCGGAAGGGCTGGCGTTGTTCTATCGCAATGTGACGGAACGCCGGGAGCGCGAGGAGGCGCTGCGCGAGGCCGAGGCGCGACTGCGCGCTCTGGCGGACAACCTGCCTGGCGGCATGGTCTACCAAATCGCGATGGACAGGGATGGTTCGAACCGGCGCTTCCTCTACGTGTCGCGGGGCTTCGAGCGCATGACCGGCGTGTCGGCCGAGGCCGCGCTGCTCGACCCGGCCGCGGCCTACGACCTGATCCTGCCCGAGTACCGAAAGAGCTTGGCCGCAGCCGAGCACGTCGCGATCCGGGACCTTGCACCGTTCGACTTCGAGACGCCCTTCCGCCGTAGCGACGGGGAGGTGCGCTGGAGCCGCATCATCTCGGCGCCTCGGCGGCAGCCCGACGGTTCGCTCGTCTGGGACGGCATCCAGTTCGACGATACCGACCGCAAGCAGGTCGAGGAGCGCCTGCGCGAGAGCGAGGCCAAGTTTCAGGCCATCGCCAACTCCATCGACCAGATGGTGTGGTCGACGCGTCCCGACGGCCACCACGATTACTTCAACCAACGCTGGTACGACTTCACCGGCGTGCCGGTAGGCTCGACAGATGGCAAGGACTGGGAGGACATCGTCCACCCGGGCGACCGGGCGCGCACGTGGACTTCCTGGAAAGAGTGTCTCGCAACGGGCGAGCCCTACCGGATCGAGTACCGCCTGCGCCACCGCACAGGGCAGTACCGCTGGACGCTCGGACGAGCCCTGCCGATGCGCGACGAGGAGGGCCGGATATCGCGCTGGTTCGGCACCTGCACCGACATCCAGGACCTCGTCGAGGCGCGCGAGGTCCTGGCGCGCTCGCGCGAGGAACTCGAACGGTTGGTGACGGAGCGTACAGCCGACCGTGACCGCATGTGGCGGCTCTCGACGGACGTCATGCTGGTCGCGCGCTACGACGCCACCATCGAGGCCGTGAACCCGGCCTGGACCACGCTGCTCGGGTGGGATGAGCGTGAGCTCATCGGTAGCGCCTTCATGGACCTCGTCCATCCGGACGACGTCGCCGCCACGCTTGCGGAGGTCGGGAAGCTGTCGGAGGGTTTGACCACCTTACGGTTCGAGAACCGCTACCGCCAGAAGGACGGCAGCTACCGCTGGCTCTCATGGACGGCTGTCCCCGCCGAGGATCTCATCCACGCGGTCGGGCGTGACATCACTGCCGAAAAGGAGGCCGCACAAGCCCTCGCGGAAACCGAGGAGGCGCTGCGCCAAGCCCAGAAGATGGAAGCCGTGGGCCAACTGACGGGCGGCATCGCGCACGACTTCAACAACCTCCTGACCGGCATCGTCGGCTCCCTCGACATGATGCAGACCCGCGTCGCGCAGGGTCGAACCGATACCATCGAGAAGTACGCCAAGGCGGCAATGTCCTCGGCCAATCGCGCGGCCGCCCTGACGCACCGCCTGCTGGCCTTCGCTCGCCGGCAGCCCCTCGACCCGAAGCCGGTCAATGCCAACACGCTCGTGACCTCGCTGGAGGATCTGTTGCGCCGGACCATCGGCGAGGCCGTCAGCTTGGAGATCGTCACCGCAGGCGGCCTGTGGCCGACGCTTTGCGACCCGCACCAGCTCGAAAGCGCTGTCCTGAACTTGGCCATCAACGCGCGCGACGCCATGCCGGACGGCGGCAAGCTCACCATCGAGACCTGCAACACGCACCTCGACCGGGCCTATGCCAAACTGCACCCGGGGGTGGAGCCCGGCCAGTACATCTGCATCTGCGTGACCGATACCGGCACCGGCATGCCACCGGACGTCGTTGCGCGGGCCTTCGACCCGTTCTTCACGACGAAACCCATCGGCCAGGGAACGGGGCTCGGCCTGTCGATGATCTACGGCTTCGCGCGCCAGTCGGAGGGGCAGGCCAAGATCTACTCGGAGGTCGGGCAGGGCACGTCAGTGAAGATCTACCTGCCGCGCCATCGCGGAGCTTTGACCGGGGAGGACACGCAGGCATCGGGCCTGACGGAAGCGCACCGGGCCGAGACCGGCGAAACGGTGCTGGTCGTGGAGGACGAGCCGGTGGTGCGCGACCTCATCGTTGAGGTGCTGCACGATCTCGGCTACCGGGCCTTGGAGGCACAGGACGGACCCTCCGGCCTCGCCGTTCTGCGGTCGCACGAGCGCATCGATCTCTTGGTCACCGACGTCGGCCTACCGGGCTTGAACGGGCGCCAGCTCGCCGACCAGGCCCGCGAGGGGCGGCCCGAGCTCAAGGTGCTGTTCATCACCGGCTATGCTGAGAACGCGATGTTCGGGAACGGTCAACTCGAACCAGGCATGCAGATGATGACCAAGCCCTTCCCGGTCGAAGCCCTGGCAACGCGCATCCGCGACATGATCCAGAGTTGAGGGAAGGTTCGCCAACACCGGGCCACGCTACCAGCACTTCCGATAAAGCAAAGTCGGCAAGCGCCTGGCAAGTAGGACGGACTGCACCTGAGGAGGAGTAGCAGCGATGGTCTATCGCCTCTCAGTTTGCCGCGTCTAGGCCCGCTTCTAGAAGGTCGAGAACCAACTCGGCCGGTTCCTGCGTTCTGTCAGAGTAGCTGTGAGGGCTTCTACGATGTCCGCTTCTCGCGTCGAAGCAGACGACCAAGGCTGCGTGCGGAGGGGCCGCTAAGGGTCATTCGGCACCCTGGAGGGCGACCATCCTGCTGGCACGCCGCGGCCATTTCCACCGCGGCGTCCGGTTCAGATTTCGGTCTGCTCTGAGAGGATCAGCGCGTCGTCAACCTCAATGCCGAGATAGCGAACCGTGCTCTCCAGCTTGGTATGGCCAAGGAGCAGTTGGCAGGCTCGGATATTGCCGGTGCGCTCATAGACCAGCGCGACCTTCGTGCGGCGCAGGCTGTGCGTGCCGAACGCCGAAGGGTCCAGGCCGATCAGGGCAACCCAGCGATCTACCAGCCGACTGTAATGCCGCGTCGTTAGATGCTCTCCGAGTCGGCTGCGGCTCGGGAACAGCCAGTCGCCGGCTTTCAACCTGCGCGCAGTCAGCCAAGCCTTAAGAGCCTCGCGCGTCGGTTCGGTGATCTCGAACGGGACCGGCCTGCCGGTCTTGCGCTGGCAGACGGTTGCTCGGAGACGCACAGCATCACCCAGATGAATGTCGCTCACGCGCAGGCGGACGAGATCACACCCGCGTAGCTTGCTGTCGACGGCAAGGTTGAACAGGGCAAGGTCTCGCGTGCGGTTGGCGAGCTGGAGGCGCGTGCGTAGAGCCCAAATGTGCTTCGGCTTCAGCGGCGGTTTGGGTCCGACGATACGGCCGCGGTTCCAGGGAACACGTGTGCTGGTGGGAACAGTGACAACTTCGGGCATGACAGGCTCCCGGGTTGAGGAGCTCGTTATGAGGAACCCGATGCTGCCGCTGAGCCCAACGTCGAATGACAGCTCTTTGCGACACAAGCCGACATTGGCGTCAGACGGCTTGGACCGCTGCTCCCGACCCGTTGCGGACTGTCGAACAAGGTGTCCTCCGCTGGAGGGACCGTCCTAGCGCGCCGGAGCTACCGCATCGCGGATTTGCGCAATGAGAAACGTCTCAGCCCGCTGCCATGCTTCATCCGTGTCGCCACGGAAGTTGAGGTCGCGGGCCAGAACGTCCCGGCCGGTCCGGGCATCCACCAGCCTCGCCCAGAGTTGTAGGATCAGCGTGCTGCTCTTGTGCACGACGCCGACGAAGATCAGCTCGGCTCCTTCCTCCCGCGCGGCGCGCAGCAAGCATTCGGCTTCGCCAGAGGGGCAGTTCTTCAGCAAGCGGTCTGCCGGCACGACCGTGGCCTGAAACAGGCCGGAGCGGCTCAGATCGATAGCAAGGCTGTCCGCCATACGGGCCAATCGGGCAGCGTGTTGGGCCGACTGGTCAGTCGGCTCGTTCGACGTGTCGAGCAATTTGAGGGGAAGCACGGACAGCGGGATCGGCTGACGTTCGGCCGAGGCGGCCGGAGACGGGACAAGCGCTGCGAGCAGCAGTACGATCGCACTGATCCGCGGAAGCAGCCGCTTGCTAGGCAGCATGCAAGCAACGACATCCAGCCGCGCCATAGTGTTTCGGCTGATCATCGGGAGAAATGAGGATCCCTGGAGCATCAGGCGGCTCGCGAAATCTGCGCCTCATAGAGCGCCTTGAATTCCGGAATGCCGAAGGTTGCTACGACCGCTTGGTGCTCGTCGAGGATCTCGTAGACGGGGCCGGCAACGTCCCGGTTCGTGAAGTAGACGATCACGTCCTGATCACCGCCGCCTTCGGTATGGGGCTCGCCCCCGGCCCGGCCCGCGACATAGCTGCCGACTGGCCGGATCTCCTTCAGTTCGCCATTTGGCCGGTAGATCCTCAATTCACCCTGCAGGACGAGCGTCCGGTAGGCCGCACCATGCCGATGCAGCGCGATCCGCGCGTTCGCCGCAAACTTGAACAGCAGGTCTACGATCCGCGCGTCCTCGTCGACGCTCAGGATGTGATAGGCGGCGTGGTCGAACCCCTCAATAGTCTGCCACGTAATATTGCTGTCATCGAATGGGAGCGTTGCCATGGCGTCCTCCGGATGCATCTTGGCCGTATCCTGGCACGGGCGCCTGCGAGCTCGGTGATCCCGCAGCCGGCCGTCCGTGCAGCCCGACACGCTTAGAAGTAAGCGGGGCATGCAGTCCGCGCTTGCCATTTGGTGCCAACGCGTCGACCCTCTTCCGGGGGAATGCTTATGCCGTCGCACGGCCTCACTAGAGCACGCACGATGGGGCCGATCGCTGAGGCGGTGACGGCAGCTGGTGGCTCGCTCAGGCGGGTGTTCAGCCGGGCCGAGATGCCGCTGACACTCCTGGACACCCCCGACCGGCTGATCCTCTTGCGCGACCAGCTCAAGCTCGTCGAGGCAGCGATCCGTGAGATCGGCGATCCAGCCCTTCCTGCCCGCCTCTCCGTGCAAACCGGCATTGCCGGCCTCGGGCCGATTGGCCTCCAAGTACAGTCTGCAGAAACGCTTCAGGCAGCGGTGGCTCGGGTCAGGACTGTGATGCCGTGCTTGCTCCAGACAGCGACTTCAACAGGCCTGTATCGGCAGGGCGCACAAGCGTTCTACGGTTACGCGGTCACCGAGCGCATCGAGAGCGGACGTCAGGCGAACGAGATCCTGGCGCTCGGTTATCTGCTCGGTACGGTACGTCACTTTCTCGGGCCGACTTGGAGACCAGCCTGGGCCGTGGTGACAGGAGCCAGCCTAGTGGCACGTGAGGAGATTGAGGCTCTGCTCGGCTGCGAGATCACGCTCGGATCACGGGCCGGCCTCGTCTTCTCCTCACACTGTCTCGAGATCCCGAACCCCAAGCGCTACGACCCGGTCACCACGGAAGCAGCCGACAACGAACCGATCGGTGATGATATCGCGGCTTGTGTGGCCCACATGATCGAGCTCGGCCTGGACGAGGCGCGCCCCTCCATCGACGGGATCGCTCGCCGCCTCGGCATGTCGCGTCGAACCCTCCAACGTCGGCTGGAGGAGGCGGGCACGCGCTATGCAGACATCCAGCGTGCCGTGCTGGTGCGCCGGGCCAAGGAGCTGCTGTCAGGAGAGGCGTTGTCCATAGGTCGGATAGCGATCGAACTCGGGTACGCGGACACAGCCCATTTTACGCGAGCATTTTTAGAATGGACCGGTGTGACGCCGAGCCAATGGCGTCGAAGCTTCACTTGAAGCGTGGCTGACCTGAGCGCGGCAGCCAAGGATCGCTATCCACCCTTGGCGGACGCTCGCCTGATCGCAGAGCATGATACCACCCGGCATGGACGCATTCTCTGACCCGCAAGCCGTCGCTCGCTACGCGGATAACCCGCCGCGTATGGTACCCGGCTACGCTGACATGCAGCGCATGGCGATGCTGCTTCTCGCGGAGCGCGCCCCTGACGACGCGCAGGTGCTCGTTCTCGGCGCTGGCGGCGGCCTCGAGCTCAAGGTGCTCGCCGAAGGGCAACCCGGTTGGTCGTTTGTCGGCGTCGACCCGTCCGCGGCGATGCTCGACCTCGCGCGCCTGACCCTCGGTGGCCTCGTGAACCGGGCGTGCCTGCTCCAGGGACTGATCGACAGCGCGCCGGAGGGGCCGTTCGATGGTGCCAGTTGCATCTTGACCCTGCATTTTATCGAGCGTCACGAGCGGGCGCGCACGCTTCAGGAGGTCCGGCGTCGGCTGAAGCCTGGCGCTCCCTTTGTCGTAGCGCACTTCAGCATTCCGCAGGACGAACGCGACCTATGGCTTTCGCGGTATGCAGCCTTCGCGACCGCCTCCGGCATCGACCCTACGCAGGCAGAGAGCGCCAAAACCGGGATTGGAGAACGCCTGCCGATCCTTTCGCCCGAGGAAGATGAAGCCCTGTTGCAAGAGGCCGGGTTTACCGGGGTGAGCCTGTTCTACGCCGGGTTTGCGTTCCGCGGCTGGGTCGCCTGGGCCTGATGCCAGTGTCCGCAAACCACTGAGACTGTGTGAGAACGCGTTTTGGTCGATCGGTGCGGGGCGGAGATGGTGCGCGAGGTGCGGCGTGCTCTCACGCCCGGAGGGTCGTGAGGAGCGGTTCAACTCCGAGGA
>NZ_BPRC01000044.1 GCF_022179725.1 Methylorubrum aminovorans | reverse complement strand
CCACCGCCATCGAGGACGCGTTCGCCGCTGTCCGACCGGATGAGTGCCGAAACTACATCACCGCTGCTGGATACGATGCCTATGAGCCAACCTGAAAGGGCACGGCTCTAGGAGACGCAGGCAATGGCGACCACCTGCGACATGGCCAGGATCCAGGAGCTCGACGGACGGTCCCGCACGTGGCAGATCTACAACGATGATGAGTTGATCGGGCGCGTGCGGCGCTGGTAGGAAGGCTAGCCGGACGAACTGGTCCGGGAGTGGTTCACGGCTAAGCGGTGGAAGGAAATCTTCAACGTCCTTCTTGAAGGCACGCACCCGATCTTCGACGAGGCTCTCAATCGCATCGTGCTCTACATCGAGGGAATATGTCACTGTTGCGCTCACCGCGCGCTCTTCGGTGTCGAATTCTTTGGTCGAGTAGCCACCCGTGTTGAAAGCAAGCGTTATTTCAAAATAAGGCACCCCCTTCAATGTCGCAAATGCATATAAATAAATACAATGTTATAGTTTCACTTGGATTGTATAGAAGCGCTTCGACTTGGATGTTTAACGTCATAAAATCTCTTGTCAGTATAGATTATAGTATAGTTTCAGTATTTGCAGATAATATATTGGAGTTAAATGAGCTTTTGCAAAATAATGATGAAGTATTATTGATTAAAACACATATTCCAGATCCCTCTCTTCAAAGTTTTATCAAATACAGCAATGCAAAGGTGCTGATTACAATTAGGGATCCTTTGGATTGTGTCGCCTCATTTATGCGTCAATTTCATTTATCTTTCGAAGATGCCCTTAATCGAGTTAATAGAAGTTGTTTGTCAATTCTTGAACTGAAATCGATCGTTGACCACGCAATTTTTATTTATGAAAGTCCAGAAAGTAGAAATGCGAGTATGGTGCTGGAGATAGCCGATTTTCTGAAAGTGACAGCTAGTGATACTCAGTGTGAAAAAATTGCCCAGGAGTTAAAATCTGAAAACGTGCGCAACTTCATCGACAAATTAACTGACGAGAAATATTTTAGTGATTCTTCACCTGCTGATCAGTATCATGCCGAAACTCACTGGCATCCGCGGCACGTCGGAGAGGGAGCATCCGGGCTGTATTGCGAAGTGTTGAGCGAGCGGCAAGCGCAGCTTGTCAGGTACACATGCAAGAAATTTAGAAATCATTTCGGATATAATATTCACGACAAAATATCATTAGTTCGCTCCAAGTCGACCATATTATTTAGTGATATTGATCTCGCATATTGCTGCCATGGGTTCTTTTTCCCGGAAGATTGGGGTATCTGGACAGTTGAAGATAGCGCTCTATTAATCCTTCCTTTGCAGAAGATTTCTAGCACAATAAGACTGAAAATGCAGTGTGTTTTAAGTCCGGCGATGAGATCAAGTAGCGGTACGAGCTTATCTATTATGCTCAACGAATGTCGCATCTTCGATCTTGATGATTCAGAGTCAAACGCCGAGCCGCTTTATATCTCAGCATTTGCCAACTTAGAACCTACCGATAGAATACTAATGAAGATTGATTTTCGCAATCTTAGAGCAAATAACGAGATTGATAATAGTCCTGATACCCGAAAACTTGGAATTGGACTAGTCAAGCTACAAATTGAATATCAATAGATCGTGTCTTGTGCTGCGTGCGATCCGTTCCTCACGCTCAGCAAAACGGCTCGCCAGCGCACACGCGCGTAGCGACTTTAAAACTACGGTTTTGGGTGGGCGGAGCAGCGCCGCCGAGACTGTAGCTGCCGTTGTGAAACTGGCTCTCCGGCATTTGTGGTGCATCCAGACGGCGAGTCACGGAGCCGCACAGATCGTGAACATCAGGACTGGCCTGCACATCTGAGTTGGTGCCCAAAAGCCTGCTGCCCCTCATCCCTGCCGGTCTCGTCGTCGATCAGGTCGACCTCGAGCCTGACCAGATCATCATCCGTACTCATCCCCGCGCGACGACCGCCGGCTGCCCGGGGTGCGGGGAGATCTTGGCTAGGCCTCACTCACGCTACACTCGCATCCTGGCCGACCGTCCATGGCAAGGCCGGCGCTTCGTCATCGCGGTCCAGACGCGGCGATGGCGTTGCCCGCAGCCCCATTGCCCTCGCGGTGTCTTTGCTGAGCGCCTCGCCGGCTTTGCTCAGGCCCGCGCACGCTGCACTCACCGCCTCGGCGACCTCCAGCACCACCTCGGTCTCGCGCTCGGTGGTGAAGCCGGCGCAAGCCTGGCTGGGCGCCTCGGCCTGCCGGTCAGCCCCGACACTCTACTGGGGCCTGTCGCAAACTCGAGTTCAGGCCGCAGAAGGGCCTCCCCGCCTTTCATTTTCACGCTTTGTTCAGGAGAGAAAGTCCGAAGCAGGTGGCGAGCAGCTGGTTCTGCTCCCTCACCGTCCACGCCACTGAGAACCCGAAGCCCTTGCGCAGCCATGAACCGCCCCGGGATTTTCGGAGGCTCTAACTCTTGAGAGAATGGAGCCATGACGAAGCGAACAGCCCCGTTTTCCCTCGAGGTGCGCGACGTCGAGGGCGAGCATGGCTCGCAAAGGTCAGCGATCCAGTCGATCGCGGCCAAGATAGGTTGCTCGGGCGAGACAGTCAGGAACTGGGTGCGCCAGTCTGAACGCGCTCAGGGCGTGCGGCCTGGCCAGACGACGAACGAGCGTGAGCGAATCAAAGCGCTCGAGCGAGAGAACCGCGAACTGCGCCAAGCCAACGAGATCCTGCGCAAAGCGTCGGCCTATTTTGTCATGGCGGAACTCGACCGCCGGCCGCGGCCATGATCAGCTTCATCGACGATCATCGAGAGGCCTACAGAGTCGAGCCGATCTGCAGGCTGCTGCCGATTGCCCCGTCGACCTCGATCGCTAGAGCCTCGCGCGTGAAGGCATCCATCACCGTCAGGGCTCGTAGCCAGCGGCCGTCGAAGAGCGCGTCGGAGACGAAGTCCATCGACCAGCGCTCGTTGGGCCGCACTGGCGATCCCGGATCGTCTGTATGCCCATGTCGATAGGCTGCGAGCTTACGCACGATATCCTGGAGATCGCCGAGGGAGCGAGCGAGGCAATCGATGCGGGTGACCACGAAGGTATCGCTCTTACCGATAAAATCCATGACCGTGCGCAGCTCGGCGCGGCCAGTGACAGTGGCCCCGGTGACCTTCCCGGAGCGGATAACGCTGCATCCGGTGACAGCGAGGGCGGCGAGTTGGAGGGAGAGGTCCTGATCAGTGGTGGTGGCGCGCGTCCTCTATGATAAGCCGAAGTAGGGACTCTCGCATGCGCGGTGAGTCCGAGCACCGGCACATCCCGACCGAGGCGCCTTTGCATCCTTCCGCGAGCGGAGACTCATGAGCAGCTTGAAATTTGGAACTTCCGGACTGCGCGGCCTCGTGACGGATCTCGTAGGGCAGCCTAGCTTTGCCTATGCTGCCGCGTTCTTCGCCTCGGTCGGCAGGGAAGCGGGAGCCAGCCGAGAGGTCGTGATCGGGCGTGACCTGCGCAACAGCAGCGCGGGGATCGCTGCAACCGTTGCCACAGCCGCGGCGGCCGCCGGCCTCACGGCAATCGATTGCGGCCCGCTGCCGACGCCCGCCCTCGCCCTCGAGGCGCGGCGGCGTGGAAGTTGCGCCGTTATGGTCACCGGCAGCCACATCCCCGAGGATCGTAACGGATTAAAGTTCTATCGCGCCGATGGCGAGATCACCAAAGCTGACGAAGCCGCAATTCTGGCAGCTCTCGGTGAGGTCACGACAGGCGCTCCTCTTCCTCCAGCTGTCCCGGCGAGGCAGGAACCAGACGCGATCGCGCGTTTTCGCCGTCGGTACCTCGATGCTTTCAATGCGGACATGCTGTCCGGTCAGAAGATTGCTGTTTACCAGCAAAGTTCCGTCGCTCGCGACCTGCTGATCGACGTTCTCGCCGGTTTCGGGGCCAACGCTGTGCCGATCGGCCGATCCGAATTGTTCGTTCCGATTGATACCGAGGCCCATCGGCCAGAGGACGTTGCATGCATCCGCGATAGCATGGCATCAGGTGACTTCGACGCGCTCGTGACGACCGACGGTGATGCGGATCGGCCTCTGATCGCAGATGGCACTGGTCGCATCGTGCGAGGGGATGTTCTCGGGCTCATCACAGCCCGGTATCTTGGTGCCGATACAGTCGTCGTGCCCGTGACAGCCGGCTCCGCCATCGAGCGTGCAGGTGGCTTCCAGCGCGTGCTGCGTACCAAGGTCGGCTCCCCCTTCGTGATCGCCGGTATGGAGCAGGCCGCGAGGGATGGTGCGAAGGTCATCTGCGGCTTCGAGGCAAATGGTGGGTTCCTGCTCGGGTCAGATTGTCCGGTCGGTGCCAAGGTCCTCCAAGGCTTACCGACGCGCGACGCGGTACTGCCGATCTTGGCAACTTTGGCCGCGGTACGGGAGGCCGCAACGCCGCTGGCTGATCTGGTCGTCGCGCTTGACGTCGGCGAGACTGCGAGCAATCGTCTCCCCAACGTCGCTGCGGAGCGGAGCAGCGCTCTCCTCCGGCAACTCACGGATGAGACGTTCCGTCGGGATTTCCTTCGCCCCGTCGGGATGCCGCAAGCGGTTGACGAGCAGGACGGGGTCAGAATCGGACTCGATGGCGAACGGACGATCCACTTCCGGGCATCGGGCAACGCACCCGAACTGCGTTGCTACGCGGAAGCGAAGTCGGCCGAGGCAGCCGAGGACCTGGTTCGGTGGGGTCTCGCGGCAGCAGCAGCGGTGATGGACAGGAACGCGGAGTAGTATCGCCTCAACCACTCCGCCGCCGTCCCGCTTTCGCGCTTTGTCCTCAACGGGAGGACCGACGCAGTGCGTGAGCAGCTGGTTCTGCTCACGCACCGTCGAGGCACCCGCGAACACGAAGCACGTGCACGCGCGCTGGCAACGTGAGCTGGCGGAGGTCGGAGCGGATCCTTGGCGAGGCGCTGACTTTGCCCCCTGGCCTGCCCTCGTTCTGAAGCGAGGGTCCGTCGATGAGGAGACGGACGATGAAGAAGAGCCGGTTCAGCGAAGAGCAGATCATCGGCATCCTGAAGGAGCAGCAGGCTGGGCTGCCGGTCGCTGAGATCTGTCGCCGTCATGGCATCAGCGACGCGACGTTCTACACGTGGCGCTCACGCTACAGTGGCATGGAGGTCTCAGACGCGCGCCGCCTGAAGGCGCTCGACGCGAAGAGCCGCAAGCTCAAGAAGCTCCTGGCCGACGCGATGCTCGACGTGGCGACGCTGCGTGAGGCTTTGGGAAAAAACTTCTGACGCCCGGCGCACGGAGAACGGCCGTGAGCTGGGCCATCGAGGAGAAGGGCTACTCGCAGCGTCGCGCCTGCGGGCTGATCGGATTGGCCCCGAAGACGTACCGCTACGCCTCAACGCGGGGTGACGATGCGGCTGTGCGGGTGCGCCTGCGCAGCTTGGCCGGCGAGCGCTGCCGGTTCGGCTACCGGCGCCTGCTGATCTCAGCTTGCGGCGGGAGGGCCTCACGCTGAACCACAAGAAGCTGTTCCGCCACTATCGGGAGGAGCAGCTGTCGGTGCGAAGGCGGGGTGGGCGCAAGCGAGCTCTTGGCACGCGAGCGCCGGCCGCCGTGCCCCAGGAGCCGAACCAGCGCTGGAGCCTCGACTTCATCTCCGACACGCTCGACGATGGGCGGCGCTTCCGCATCCTCGTCGTGGTCGATGACTGCACGCGGGAGTGCTTGGCGCTGGTGGTCGATACGTCGCTGTCCGGACGGCGCGTCGCGCGCGAACTCGACCGGATCATCGCGGGCCGAGGCAAGCCGGTGATGATCGTCTCGGACAACGGCACCGAGTTGACCTCGCACGCCATCCTGCGCGGGCAGGAAGAGCGGGCAGTCGCGTGGTGACCTGACCGGCTGGCTTTGGGCCGGGCTGATTGAGAGGATCAGCCGGAACGGAAGGAGTCGGACATGCGGCGAGGTCAGAAGACGAGCGCGGAGCAGGTGGTGCTCAAGCTGCGCCAGATCGAGGTGCAGACAGCCCAGGGCAAGAGCTTGGCGTTGGCGTGCAAGGAGGCGGAGATCTCCGAGCAGAGCTATTACCGCTGGCGCAAGGAGTACGGCGGCCTGCAGGTCGAGCAAGCCAGGAAGATGAAGGATCTTGAGCGCGAGAACGCTCGGTTGCGCCGGCTCGTGGCTGACCTATCCCTGGAGAAGCAGGTGCTGGCGGACGTCGCCTCGGGAAACTTGTAGCCCCCGAGCGACGCCGGCAGGCAGTGGACGGGATCCGGGAGAAGTATGGTCTCTCCGAGCGTCACGCCTGCCGGATCGTCGGCCAGCACCGCGGCACACAACGCTACGTGCCGACCGTGCCGGCCGACGAGGATGAGCTGACCCGCGCCATCGTTGCCCTGGCATCTGAGTACGGGCGCTACGGCTACCGCCGTGTCACCGCGCTGCTGCAAGCAGACGGCTGGCAGGTCGGCAAGGATCGGGTTCAGCGCATCTGGCGTCGCGAGGGGCTGAAGGTCCCTAGCCGACAGAGACCCCGCAGCCGCTTGTGGCTGAACGACGGTTCGTGCGTGCGGCTACGACCGCTCCACCGCAATCACGTCTGGAGCTTCGACTTTGTGCGGGCCCAGACGCACGACGGGCGAAGCCTGCGCATCCTGACGCTGATCGACGAGCATAGCCGGACGTGCCTGGCGTTGAAGGTGGCGCGGCGCATCAACAGCCTTGGTGTGATTGAGGCGCTGGCCGACGCGATGTGCCTACACGGCATCCCGGAGCATATCCGGTGCCACAATGGTCCTGAGATGATCTCGAAGGCACTCTGCAAATGGGTCGCCAAGACGGGCCCTCAGATCCAGTACATCGCCCCGGGCTCGCCGTGGGAGAACGGGTATTGCGAGAGCTTCAACGGCAAGCTGCGCGATGAGTGCCTACGCCAGAGATCTTCTACTCGCTGAGAGAAGCACAGGTCGTAATTGGCCTATGGCAGAACACCTACAACCGTGTCTGGCCGCATTCGTCGCTGGGCTACCGGCCGCCCGCGCCTGTCAGCTTCTCGGATCTAGCCTTCCGGCTACCCATGGCCACCACCATGCAGTAGCCTCGCAACTGGCCCGGTCCAAAATACCGGTCAGGTCAGACCTCGTTGCGGGCTTTGGCGACGTCGATGGCTACGAGAACGCCGGTCGGCGGCGTAAGCTGTGGTCTGGTCATGGTCGATCCGTCTCCGGAATGAGGCTTCGAACACCGTCACTCTAGAGACCTGCTGATCGGCCATGACCGCCCAGTGCGGCGCGCTGCCCTCAGCATGGCTTCGCGCGCCGCCCCAGAACCGTCAAGCCATCTTCCCGATGTGCTACGGACCAGAGTTGACCTCGCACGCCATCCTGCGCCGGCAGGAGGAGCGTGCGATCGCGTGGCATTACATTGCGCCCGGCAAGCCACAGCAGAACGGCTTCGTCGAGAGCTTGAACGGGCGCTTGCGCGTCGAGTGTCTGAACGAGCATCTGTTCCGGAGCCTGCCGGCGGCCCGGCCCCTCATCCAGGCGTGGCGGGTGGACTATAACACCTGCCGCCCTCACACGAACCTCGGCGGGCTCACCCCGAACGCGTTTGCAGCCCAGTCTAAACAAGACCAAAACCAGAACGGACTCTGGTTATGAACGGGGGCAAACAGGGGGCAAGGTCACGTCGCCTGCTATTGCGCCTTCAGTTCCGGCTGCCAGGAACGCACCCGGAGCTCCACTGAGCGCAGCCCGATGATGATGCCGTACTCACTTGCCAGTTCCTAATCGAAGACGTCCGCGTTCCCGGCAGGCTGGAAGAACCGCTTATACCGCAAAATATGCTTATAATCACACTCATCAAATCGCGATTTTCAGATTCTAGGATTGTCTTAACTCGACATGTGCTTATTTTGTGAAGAGAGTTTGATATTAGGATCATCCAAAGCATAAGGAAAAATTCGGATGGCACGGTCGGGGTTGACGTGAGGTGACTGCTGCGTCACACGTCGCTCGATTCGAGTGCTTGATCATCGTGGCATCTAAATATAACCTGGAGCTAACTATGGGCGAAAAGCGCGCACTTATTACAGGCATAACTGGCCAAGATGGAGCCTATTTGGCACAGCTTTTGCTCGAAAAAAATTACAAAGTCTATGGGGTGGTGCGCCGCTCTAGTCATGCTGGCGTATTCGATCATCGTTTAAAGTGGTTGAATATCGCTGACAAAGTAACTCTGCTCGACGGTAACTTGATCGATTTGTCAAGTTTAGCTAGAATTTTTCAAGAAGTGCGTCCAGACGAGGTTTACAATCTTGCTGCGCAGTCTTTCGTTACCGCTTCATGGCAGCAGCCTATCTTGACTGGTGAAGTTACCGGAATTGGCGCTGTTCATGTACTTGAATGTGTACGAACCCTCGCCCCTCAGGCCCGCTTCTACCAAGCATCCTCGTCAGAGATGTTTGGGCTTATCCAAGAAGATGTCCAAAGTGAGTCAACGCCGTTCTATCCGCGATCTCCCTATGGAGTAGCTAAGCTCTACGCTCATTGGATGACCGTGAATTATAGAGAGAGTTTCGGGCTACATGCATCAAATGGTATCCTCTTCAACCATGAGAGCCCACTAAGAGGCATCGAATTCGTTACCCGGAAAGTGACTGACGGAGTTGCGAGAATCAAAGCCGGGTTGGCAACGGAATTGCGACTTGGGAACATAGATGCGAAGCGTGATTGGGGACACGCTAAGGATTATGTTCAAGCCATGTGGCTAATGCTACAACAAGACAAGCCGGATGATTATGTTGTTGCTACGGGCCGTACAACCACAGTGCGTGATATGTGTAACATAGCATTTGAGCATGTTGGGCTAACTCCAGATAACCATTTGGTTATCGACGAAAAGTTGTTTCGCCCTGCCGAGGTGGAAGTACTTCTGGGAAGCCCAGCAAAAGCAGAAAAAGCGCTCGGCTGGCGGGCAGAAACTAGTCTTGAAGCAATGATCTGCGAGATGGTTGATGCAGATCTTGCTCGGATAGGAGCGCTTGCTTAATCATAGATGTCAAACCTGGGCCGGTACTTTTTCAAGAAGTACCGGTTCAATGACGGGAACTATGACCTTTGAATGAGAGAACAAGAGATAGCCGCCGCCTGCTGATCACCGGTGGAGGAGGCTTCGTAGGGCGGCATATGCTAGCTAACCTTATGCGAGAACGCGAACCCGGAGATCGCATTATTTTAGCAGGTCGATCGTCTTTACCTACGCACATCGATGTTGAAAATTGCAAATTAGACCTATTGGATAGCGAAAGTGTAGAGAGATTAATACAAAGCTTAGTCCCCACCCATATCCTACATCTAGCCGCGGTTTCGTCTGTGCATCAGGCCGCTAATTCCCCAGCGCAAACCTGGCACAATAACGTCGGTGGATTGCTGAATCTTTGCACAGCGGTAACGAAGTATGCCGCTGGTGCCCAGTTTATATTCATTTCTTCGGGTGAGGTGTATGGTCGCGCCTTTTTAGCTGGTGATTCACTTACTGAAGACACAATACCTTTGCCAGCGAATCTTTACGCACGCACGAAAAGGGCCGGAGAATTCCTAGTCGCAGATATTTTAGGATCAACTAGCACTTCATACGTAATACTTCGTCCATTCAATCATATTGGCCCTGGGCAAGATGAGCGCTTTGTCATTGCGTCCTTCGCTGGGCAGATCGCTAGAATTGAAGTTGGGCTCGCAGCACCGGTCGTCGAGGTCGGTGACCTTTCAGCGCAACGTGACTTCCTAGATGTCGAAGACGTGACTAATGCTTATCGAGCTGTCGTCGATGCAAGTGATAAGCTTCCACAAACAGCAATTTTCAATGTTTCATCTGGCAACGCTCGGTCCATAGATCAATTACTCGTGATGCTTAAAAAGCATGCCAATGTGAATTTCGAAATACGACTGTCACCAGATCGCATGCGTCCCGCAGAGATACCATTCGCAGCAGGAAATCCAACTGCTTTGATCGAAGCCGTTGGATGGAAGCCGTCGATCCCAATCGAGACTACAATACATCGAATCTTGCATGCGGCACGCCTGCGTATAAATCAATCTACCAGCGACTGACTCATCAATTTCCTAAAATTCAATTTTTAGGATTCAACCATGCTGCTCAAGCACGCGAGAAAAAAGATGAAAATCTTTCGAAGGGCATTGGTGCAGAAACAAACTGTCCATCAAACCATCGAAGGTGTTATTGACATCGTTGATGATGAGCGTGTCGTTGGGTGGGCATATGATACCGCCGCTCCCGAACGTGCCTTGCTGATCAAAATACTCATTGATGGTCTAGACGACCCAATCATTGCACTTGCTAATGTCGATAGACAAGATTTGCGAAACGCTGGTAAGGGCAATGGACAACACGGGTTCGACGTTTCGATTAAGGGGTTGGCAAGCATAGGGTCGCAAATTCGTATCTATACTCTCGAACATGGGAGAGAGCTGCACGGCTCGCCAGTTCGAATTAATCTTGCAGAGTTGGCAGCGCGATCGCCTGTGGCCTCTAATTGTCTACGGATGGAAGCGTATAAAGCACAGAAGTTACTTAATCCAACTTCGTCGGTGAAGGAAGAAAGCCGCGCAAATATCACAAATATTACGTATCGCACCCGATCTCAGCCAGACGTGCTGTTTGAAACTGAGTCCCCAGACATAGATCCTGAGGGGCTAATCACTCGCTATGTCAATTTCGAGCATCACCGCTTCAAGCAGGACCAGCATTTCTCGTTGACCGGCAATCTAGGTGAGCGGTTGCAAATTTTGCACTGGTATTTAGCAGGCTATGGTCCACATCGCGCTTTGCCATTACCACTCTCTAAACAGCAAATTGAATTTCTCAATTCGCCAATACCGATAATAGGTCTTCGTTGCGAAGTTAGTATCGCTGCATATAGTTTCATCCTCAATGAGCCTTCAAAGAGTTATGATTTGCGCAATGAAGCTGCGTTGCAAGAAGCTACCTTTTGGTGGTGTGTAGAGCGATCTCCATTGGTTGCCCCGAATGGTGATTTGATTACAGATCAACAGGTTTCGTTGCTGACTAAGAGCGATGGGCGAGACACATATCAAACCTATCCCATTAATTATTTTCTGAGACGGCTTTGGGAGCTCGACCCGTCTCTTACAACTCTCGATCTAAAGTCCGCGGTTTCCAGGGCTGTCTTGACGGCTGTAGTGATGCTGCGTTGTGCAGAACGTCCCTACTATGCGAGATTTCTGCCTCGCTCTTCCGTATCCGCATTGCTTGCGCCGCACACTAGACAGACTGATAAGGATTTTTCGAACGACTTTCTTCAGCTTATTTCGCAAACACTCAAGGACTTTATGGAATACGATACAACTGGCCGAGCCGACCCAAAGCAATCTGCTAAGAAGCTGATTGAACAATTGAATGCGCATCTCAACCGCAACGGGTATGCTTTTTCACGAGCGACTCGTTCAAAGACTTCTGAGATGAATGCTGGTCTCTGTTTCAAGCCTGATCCTAGCATCATTGTGGAAGCGACGAGTGGCCTCGAAGTCGGCGTGGCAGTCATCGGTCCAACTCGTGCGACCTCTGGTCTCGGGCAAGCAACCCGATTATCGATAGATGTGCTTGGTAAAGCTGGACAGGACATATCGATTCTGGACTTCGGCCTAGATAATCCGGCGCCAGTCGGATTTACGTCATCAGTCCGCACCCGAAAACTTACTACTCCAAAACAAATTAATTTACTCCATTTGAACGCGGAATCTATTCCTTTAGCATTTGCTTATTTGGACTCAAATGTCTATCGCCACTCCTACAATATTGGTTATTTTTTCTGGGAACTTGATCAGCTACCTAGATGTCATTCGCTTGCCCTAAGAATGCTCGATGAAATATGGGTTTCATCTGAGTATAATCGCGAGATATACGCAAAGTTTGCCGAGGTACCCGTTATCAACGTTGGAATGGCAGTCGAAGCACTGCCAGAATTCAGCTCGACAACCAGAGATCGTTTTGGGCTTGATGAGCAGACTTTCTACTTCTTAGCGACTTTTGACTCGTTCTCTTTCGTGGAGCGCAAAAATCCACTCGGTGTCTTGGCCGCTTTCCAACACGCCTTTCCTGCCGCTGGAAGTGAGAGAGTTGGCTTAATATTGAAAACTCAAAACCGAACTCGAGTAGACGATCCACATCAGGTTAGGGTTTGGCAGGCGATTGATGATATTGTGAGGCGTGATCCGAGAATTAGAATCATTGATGAAACTTTTAGCTATAATGATCTGCTCGCCTTTAAGAAGTTGTGCAATGCCTATGTTTCACTCCACAGGTCGGAGGGCTGGGGCTTCGGACTTATAGAAGCCATGCAACTGGGCATACCTGTTATTGCAACGGCATACTCTGGTAATCTCGAGTTTTGCAGAACCGAAACGGCTTGGCTGGTTGACTATGAGCTCGTTACACCGAATCAAAACGAATATATATTTGTTGAACGGGGTAGTCGTTGGGCGCATCCATCAATCGAATCCGCCGCCTCAACGATGCGTTTAGTTTTTTCTAGCCCTATCGAAGTAAGTCAACGGTGTGATGAAGCTCGCAGAGTCGTGCATGAGGAATTCGGATTGGTCGCAATTGCTAACCGTTATCAGGCTCGACTTGACGTGATAAAAAACATTATTAGCGGTCAGTAGCTATGTCAGCGTTGTCCGTCATTCTAGTTTAATCGATATTAGACCAAGAGAATAATATTGTCCCTATCTGGTGAGAACCTAATCGTCCCGGTAGTCCTATGTGGACGAGGAGCCGGCAGCGCTCGCCGCGCGGGGCGCGGCCTTAGCGGCGGGCCATGTTGGTGGCGGTCGCCGTCTCATCGAGGAAGACGAGCGTGTCGGGATCGAGGTCGGGCTGAGCCGCGCGACAGGCAGGCCGCCACCAGCTCGCGGGTGCGGGTCTGGAGTTCGGCGAGCTCCTCCGCCCGATTGCGGGCGAAGTCGATGACGGGATGGATCCGTCCCGGCTCAGGCACCTCGGGCGAGGACATCAGCGGCCTTCCTTCGGCAGGATGACGACCCTGGCGAGCTCGGCCGACATGGCTTGGAAGAAGCGGGTGATGTGGTCGCGCACGAGCTTGAAGTCGCCGACCGGCATGTTGAAGCGGTCCGCCCCTTCGGCTGCGTCGAGCGCCATGACCTTGATGAAGCGCATGCCCGCCTCTTCGACGGGCTGCCAGAAGTCGGTCAGCATCGCCGGCATGACGAGGTGAGGTGCCTCCCCGATCAGGGGCTGCAGCTGCGTCTCGTAGAGCCGCCGGCGCGCCGCGATCGAACCGGTTCTCGACCAGGACCAGGCGGGCAGAAGGCACAGCCTTGCGAAGAGCCCGCCAGGTCATGACCGCCCCCTCGATGGCTTCGGGATCAGCCTGAACCAGGACGAAGGCGATCATCGGTACGCCCCAGTCACGCAGATCCTGCTCCAGGTCGACCTCGCGCATGTAGTCGCAGACGATCTCGGCGTCCTTGGCGCCTGTATCGAACAGGACTGATGCGCCACTGGTCCGGATCTCGGCACAGGCGGGGTAGAACGGCGTCAGCGCGGTGCGCAGCAGGGCCGGCTCGGTCAGCAGGCGCTCGGGGTCCGGGCGCTAGCTGGTGACGGCGGTTCCCAGCATCTGCTGCAGGCGCGGCTTGTCGTCGGACTGGAAGGCGACACAGGCGTGGCCGGCCAGGGCGAAGTAGTCGGCCAGGACCGTGGCCTGGGTCGTCTTGCCGACGGCCGAGTCCTGGCAGAAGGTCGTGAACACGCCGGGTGCGGTGACGGGAAGGGCGTGGCTCTTCGGGGTCCTGGCCATGACGCAACTCCTGGGACGACGCTGAGAAGACGGGCCCGCGCGCCAGGGATCACTGCTGGTGACACGCTCGATCGGATCTGGGGGAGGGGCCAGCGTCGCCGCCGGCCCCGGAGGTCCTCAGCTCGGACAGTGGGCGGCGTAGGCCGTCACCAGGGCTAGCATGCCCTCGACCCGCGGCAGCAGCGCCGCGAGCCGGGTCTCGTCGAGGGCTGCCAGGCCCTTCTCGAGCCGGTAGGCGTGCTCGCCCCTTCCGGGCAGGCCGAGCGCATCGCTCACCACCGCGTCGGCGATGTCGAAGCAGCCCGGGTCGGCCTGCCTGATGAGGTCGATGACGACCTCTCGGACGAGCCTCGCGCGCTCGAACACCGCGGCATTGCCGGTGCCCTGGCCGGAGGTGGGGTGGGGGACGGGTCCAGTCGCCATGGGAAACTCCCTTTTGTGGCGATTGCGCGATCCGCCTATCCCGTGTCCGGCTCAGCCTCGGGACGGATCGGCGAGGGCTTGCCTCGACCCCGTCACCATCGCCCCGTTCCGACCCTGCACAGTCGAGCATCCGATTGTGCAGCGAGGCCTCCGCCAGCCTGGATCGCGGTCAGAGATCGAGGCTTTGGCCGCGCTGCAGAGCGCGTTCGGCTGACGGCAGGGTGTTGGTGGTCGCACCGAGATCGAGCGTGGTGATCTTCCGGTTGAGGCGCGACAGGCGTGCGCCAAGAAAGGCCATCCGTGCTTCCGGCGTCGCCGGTCCGCTGGCTGCGTCCGGATCGCGCTCGGCGCGGACTCGAGCATCGAGCAGCCCGGTATCGAGCACGATCCGGGTCGGGCCTCGCGAATGGCTAAGCGCCACGTAGCTGTCGTGCCGGTCGAAACTCGCATCGAGCACGACGGTCGCACTCTCGGCGGTCAACCCCTGCGAAGCCTAGGCGGTCACCGCGAGATCGTGCCCGAGCCGTACGCCTCCTTCGGCATCCAGGAGATCCCGGGTCGAGAAGCGGATCGGCACGCTGCCGATCCGCGCGATCAGGGCGAGATGGCCATCAGGCTTGGCCGCGACCCGCTCGACCCAGGCCGTGGTCCCATTGATCACCCCGATTGCGTCGTTGCGCAGGCCGAAGCGGATGTGATCCCCGAACGCGAGGCCGAGACGATAGCTGCGGCCGGACGCATCGACGGCCGCAACCCTGTGCTCGGGTCAGCTCAGCCGGCCCGATGCGCGCCAGCGCACCCGGATCTCGGTGTTGAGCGCGCGCACCACCGCGTTGGACTTGGCGATGAGCAGGTGCGTTGCAGCAGGAGCACGCTCCTGCTCACCCATCCAGGCGCTGACCGCGGCCTGAATGGTTGCCCGCGCCCCGGTCTGCTCCTCGACGAGATCGTGTCGGCCGAAGATGCGCATAGCATCTGGAACACGTGCCTCCGACATCGCGGTCACCGCTTCACGGCGTAGGACGCGCGCTGGCGCACGATGGTTGCGATCCGGGCCGGAACGCTGACCTCGGCCAGCAGGCGCAGGGCCGGTCCGGCGGCGATCGCCTGAAGCTGGGCCGATCACCCACCAGCACGACCTTGGCACCGCGCTCCCGGGCGAGCGTGAGGAGGCTATGCATGGCGCGCGAACCGATCTGGCCGGCCTCGTCGACGAGCAGCACGGTGTTGCAATCGAGTACAGTTCGATCCGTGCGCGCCCGGGCAAGCAGGCTGTCGACGGCCCGAGCCTCGACGCCGAGTTCCTCGTGCAGCATCTGCGCCGCGCGCCACGCCGTAGCGGTGGCGAGAATGGTCTTGCCCAGACCGTGATACCGGGTCGTGACCAGTCCCAAGATCGTGGTCATGCCCGAGCCGGCAGTTCCCTCGATCAGCGCGAGCGCAGTTGGTCCCGTGGCCAAATGGGCGGCCGCACGCTGCTCGTCCGAGAGACCGGCTTGCGCACACGCCCGATCGAGTCTAGCCGCCGCCGGTCAAGGTCGAGCGGCCAAGTACCGGCCGTGGCCGACGAGCGCGTGTTCGATGGCGACAAGCTCAGGCGTCGAGAATAAGGCATGTCCGTAGCGGTCATGCCCGAGGACACTCAGCCGGTCCCCGGTGCTCAGCCGGGAAATCTCCGTCTCGACGCGCTCGGGTCCCGCGCCCGTGCCGACCAGGGCTGCGGCGACCGCGGCAACGAGGTGCCGGCGCTCTAATACAAACTGGTTCTGAGTGAGGACGTCCGGCAGAACATCGATGCGGGAACGAACCACGTGTTCCTGCACATTGAGGGATTGCGTGCTCGCAAAGCGCAGCCCCGGTAAGAAGTCCGGCCCGAGGCCCTGTTCGGCGGCCCGCTCGCGCCAGTACCGGAAGCGGTCGGAGTCGGAAGTGAGCTTGTTGCTGCGCGTTGCTCGATTGACGGCTGCAGCGAGCGCGGGAGCAGCGGCGCTGGCGAGCGGATATTCGGCCAGACGCTCTTCGACCTGACGACGCCGGGCGGAGAAGTAGGCCTTGATAGGCTCATGGATGGCCGGTCCGTCGCGGCCGGCGATCTCGAAGGTGCCGTTACGACCGGTGGGCGTGATGGCGTAGCCAAGTCGTTGCAGGCCCGCCGCGAGGCTGGCGTGATAGACCGCGCAGCAGGCCATCTTGAGCGCGTAGATGGCGCGCCCGTCGATGGCCCCATGCACGGTAAGGGTTTGATCCTGGGCGTCAGTGAGTTGAGCTTCGCCGAGGTTGGCGATGCAGAGATGGGTATGCAGAGCCATATCGGCGAAGCTGCGCCCGTCCATGTGTCGGGCAGGCCGTGCTTCGGCATGCTGGAAGGCCGCAATGCTGCGCTTGGCCGACAGAACGATCCGGACTCCGCGCCCGCGGCGAATGAAGCACGCCTCGCGGTTGAGGAGGGCGGCCACGGCCTCGGCGGCTTGACGCTGCACGGCCTCGATCCTGGCGCGATGGTCCGCATCGGCCAGGGCGTAGACGATGCTGACACTATTGGGAGCCGAGAGCGTGACGTCGAAATTACCGACCCGGCGTCCGGGCGGTTGGCGCACCAGCACACGGCCGTCGGGACCGAGCCCGGCGTGCAGCCACTCGAACAGCGTGGGCTCGACCTCAGTGCCGGGAGCGATGCCGAAGGTATCGGGCTGGGAGAGCCAGATGCCCTTGGGCTCTTGACCGCCGAGATAGTACGTGCTGCAGCGCAGGTAATAGCCTGGATCGCCCCCCTTGCCGACGGTTGCAACCATCCCCGCCTCCTGTTCGAGGCGAGGATCGGGCAATCGGGTGCATGCACACTCGGGCTGCCGATTGTGCAGCGGATCGGCAGCCGAAGTGTGAGGGCGTGCGGCTGATCCGGCTGCGGGCGTCTGTCGCTACGGTTCCGGGGTTGTTACGTCCTTTCCTGAGCCGATCAGGCCATAGACGCTGGCTCGGCCGATCCCCAGCTGCCGGGCGATCGCCGATGGGCCCAGCCCCTCCCCGGAGGTCGCCTCGGGCTTGCCGCTTCAGCTTGAGGGAGACGGCATTGACGATCATGGGCCTGCTCCGAGTAGCGACGGCAGGCTGGGCAGGAATGGTTAATAACTCGTAAGCGGGGATCTGTTTGTGTTTGCGACAGACCCCCGAGTGAGAGCTCTACTGCGTGATTTCTCTACGGATCCTGATTTTGAATTCCTCCGACTGGAGGATCGCGTGGATGACACGAGTCTTCCCATGGTGCGGGTCGCTCAGCAAAATGTTGTTGAATGTCTCGCGGCCCCCTTCGTCGACGCCACGGCCGAGGAGAAGCTTGTAGCAGCCCTCTACGAACTGATCGCCGTCCAAGTGATGCAGCCGCCCGACTTCGTCTGTCGGCGCCTTGAGGACATTCATGCTCGATAACTGCGCTCTCGCCAAGTCAAACGGTTCGTCGCCAACGTGTAGGGAGAGAAGTACGTCAGCAAACACGTCATCGGCGGCATTCGCAAAATCCGACACGTACTTTCGCTCCGCGCTGGACAGATCGCGCTTCACGATCTCGGAATAAGCCAATATCTCCGCGGAGGACGCAGGATACGGCGTTTCGGACTGACGATCTGCCGATGAAATTAGGGGGAACTCAACGTTTTTTGAATTCATGATGTCATGTTGAATATTTGCGCTTATGATCATTGCTACGTCATCAGGACCTTGCCCCCGGCAGAAAGCTTCAATTCGATTCTTAATTTGATCGCGAAGGCCAGCGTCGCCAATGATCTCGGATATGCGACGGCATATTCCGACCGGCGTGACATCGTCAATGATATCGATCACATTTTGAATGTTGGAGAAGATGGGTGTTTTGGTGCCTACGACGGGACGTCGCGCCGCCAATCCTTGCCGAACGGAAGCACTGGCCGATTCTTCCGAATATCCATAGGGATACACGATTACATCCGCAGCCGAAAGCAAGATATTGATTTGCTCAAGGTCCATAAAATCCGTCATCATCGTCACGCTCGACGACAGGTCAAGTGATTGGATAAGTTGCCTGCAAGTGTCCGCAAGATCCTCAGAATCTTTGGCAGGAAAGACGGCCGTCGCCAGAATCAGATGAGCTTGATCAAACTGCTTTTTGAAAAGCGCGAACGCCAGGATAAGGTCGATGACGCCTTTGTTGGGGAGCAAGAAGCCGTTAGTTGCGACGACCGGAGCACCCACGGGAAGCCCCAGGGCCGCGCGAATACCTGAAGCTGGTAGACGGGGATACTCGTCGATATAGAGAGGAATTAGGGTAACATTGTTGTGGATATCAAGTGATTGCAAATAATTCACATCGTCGACACTATGCACATAGATCCGGTCCACTATTTTGAGTTCATCTGCGCAAGTTGATAGGCTCACCTTCCGGCTACCGATGAACGAGTCCGAAGTTTTATGAAAAACAATATGAAGCGGTACTTGATTGGATTTAAGAATATTAAGACCTTTTACGAGATCGTCGAGCTCAAAAAAACCAAAATTGAATTGAACGAGCACGGCGTCAAAATTCTCGTCGACTGCCTTCTGACATAATATATGGAAGTTACCGTCGAGGTGCTGCCATATCCGAAGAACCGAGCTCGCTTCCTTACAGAGATCCAGAGAAGACTCGTTCGTCGCCCAAAATTGCACATCGAAGATCGTCTTGGATAACGACCTGCATATAGCAGCATTGTAAACTGCTATTCCGCATTTTGTGTTGAACGTTGATATAGATGCAATTTTGATGGTCTCCTTGAGAGGCCGATCGCTATCGATTGTCTCAGCGAAGGTCATGATATTTTCCACTACTACGTTCCAGTCTTTGCACGGATACGACAATTCCGGAACCACGGAAATCTCGTTCGCTCTTGCGCGCCGCAACTGCATCGCTAGATCTTGTACATTGACCACAGCCCAGTAGGATGTAGCCTCTGCTAAGTGACTAGTAGAATATTCGTAACTATAATTGAGGAGGATAGAGTTTTGCTCGTTGCAAAAATCCATATGTGCGCCGGTACCGGTGACCAACAAGAGCTTGCCGGCGGCTAGGCACTCAGCTGCCGGCAGGTTGAAGCCCTCACCTCTCGTGGGAAGAACGATTGCATCTGCCAGGCTGTACAGACGAGCCATTTCTTCTTCGCTGAGATTGTCATTATTGACAATTATCTGAGGAGCATTGCCAGCACCATTATATATTTCCACCATCGTCTCATCGATGATACTTGAAACATTTTCATAAGATTTAATTACCAGCAGGACATCGTCTTGCTTCGAGAACGCGGTCACATAGGCTTGGATCAGTTCGCGTATGCCCTTGCGAGGGAGACCGGACGAGACGTGTAGGAATATGAACGGCTTTTTCCACGGCTTCGGCGGAGTTACCCGATGATTCGTGACAAGACCGCTCCCGACGACCGCGATTGGAACATGGACGCCACTGTCCCGGAACACCTTGGCGCAGTAGTTTGTTGGGGCTAGCAGCCCATCGAGCTGCATGTTGATCTGTCTAACGATATCGACTGGGAGTCTACTCTCTTCCCAGTATAAATAATGTAATCTGATATCAGAAATGTTCCCGCGAACCCGCGGCGGATACATATTGCGCAGGCTGATAGTTCTAGCAGAGATATCGACTTTGCGCCGCAAGGGCTCAAGGAGCTCAGGGCTTCTGTTCAGCTCCTTGAAATCGAAACGGTAATCGTCCGTTCCTTCCCGCGGCAACGCTACGACTTGTCGGTCTGGCCCTTTGTCAATCGCGGCTACCAAGGCGCGATTGACCTGCGAGAGCGAATAGGATCCCGCCAACGGACCTTCGACGATGACTTGTTCGGTTCTGGCCGCACGCGGTGTCGCTTGGGGCAGTATGTCTCTGAGGACATATTTCGATGGGTATAAATCTGCAAGGAATTCGATTAGAGAAGTGAAGGTATTTTCAATCGAGAGATCAACGGCGCGACAACGTTGCTTCGAGATGAAACGGCGTCGTGACGTCCGCGACTTGAACACCATTTCGAACGCATCGCAGAGCTCGTCAGGATCTAAGGTTTCGAGGAGGTGACCGGCGCCGCCTAGGGTGCGCGGTACTGCTGTTGTAGCGTATGCGAAGACAGGGGTACCAAACGCCATCGCTTCGATCAGGGGGACACCAAAGCCTTCGTGCTGGCTGTAGCTGACATAAGCATCTGCTGCGCGGTAATACCCATAAAGTTGCTCGTTCGATACGGAACCTCTAATCTGCACTTGATTATGAAGATCATGCTTCTTGATAATGCCATTGATCAGATCGAGGTATGAGTTTCCATGGTCAGCATGACCGCAGAGCGTCAGACGTACTTTCTTACCAAGGCGTTCCTCAATCCTCGGAATTGCTCTGACAAGGTGGTGTTGCCCTTTGTTTGGACAAATCCGTCCCACGAACAATAAATGCCAGACATCATCAAAGTGATTGAAAGGCTCGCCAACATATGGCTTCGATGGAAGATCCTTGAAGTTAGAAAGGAGGCAGATAGACTTGACGTTACTAAAGCCGCGCTGCCTAAGAGCACTAGCGTTGAACTCTGAGTCGCAGATCGCTCCATCAATGGCATCCTTGAGCTGCCACAACTGCTGATAGGCCGTGATCGCGGCAGCTCTCAGAGGATCGTTCTTGGAAAAGAAATCTGGCTTCGTAATGTTGTGATACAGAAGTATCTTGCGGCATGGAGTCGACAAAACTTTATCGATCAACCCGTTTTCAAATGAATGCCGAATTATCAAAATATCATTTTCTTCAACAAGATGCTTATCGAATAATTCTATACGACCATTGAGTTCAGGATGGATTGTCTCTGCAAAGATTTTACTGTTAATCCCAATCTTATGTAGTGCGCCTTGTAGTTCAAACATACTATTTGTGATAGCATCACGTGGGTGGTTGCCAGAATGATACTGGTGTATGGTCAATTTGCTACCTGCCTTAAAATTTGAATTTCTGCATTCTAGATTAACGTAAGTCATCGTTCGAAGCTGCCTTTGACGTGGATGGTATCGTTCCCACAGGTGCAGGCCTCAACAGAGACCTTTCCATTCCGGCAAAATCTTTCATAAATTCAACAGTCGAAAGTCTCCGCCAGCCAGAAGGTAGGTAGCCTCATTCTCGTGCACAAATATAGTTCTCGCGATCCACCATCACCACAGCGGTTCTGTGTCTCCCGCACCTATGCCCCCGGCTCCTGTTCCCTCTTGCCATATCACGGCGGAGGATGCGGCCCCCGCCGCAGGCTTCACGGATACGGCGCAGTGCGTGATGGGATCCATACTCCCTTGCACGCCGTTTCAGTCTATGGCCAGCATCATCGTCCGAGCTGGAGGCAAAGTAACTACAAATGGCGAGGGACATGGTCGTACGAGTTTCATCAAAATTAGGCATTTATTATTTACTTTAGTGATTTGAGGGGGGCGACATAAACTAAATTATATTTTTTCAATTCAAGAGAAAGGAAAATATTATCGTTAACTCGTAAAACACTTTCGTACACTCCTCCATTTAGTTCATGGTTCCATGTGAACTCAATAGTTAATTGATTTTCTCCTGCAATCAGGTGCCTATGTTCAGCGTGAATGACCGCGTTTGTATGGGTTTTTTTTCTCATAATATTGAGTTTAACACTAGATGGTTGCGAGCTGCGAAGCGTCATCTCTAGACGATAGATGCCTGGCGCAAGATCTAGATAAGGGCCAGAGAAAAAAGGATTAGTTGAATCGTGAAAATCGCTTCGCAGTACATTTGTATCATTGCAGTGTGTTGCATAGTTACTTCTAAGCTCGAAAGTGCTATCATATCCAAATTCTATAATTGATATTTGGAAAAGATTATAATGCTGGACTTCTGATGGGTCTGAAATCAATTTGATAGCCGACGTGTTCCTTTCAAAATGTTCCTGTAGCGAAGCCACGGCTGAGATATGGCTTTCACGCGCTGATAGCCGTTGGTAGTTTATAGTATTACGCGGGCCAGATATTTTTTCTCTCAGGATCGTTGTCGAGGCACGATAATAGGCGACCCTTCCGGCGGGGACTTCCGCGAAGGTTTCATTTTCGCCCCTTTCTATCCCGACCTGATCCTTGCCTTCGCGCTCATCTTGACGGGATATTGACACAAGTTCTTTTATGACTCTGAAGTGCTGGGCGTCGATCACATCCGGCTTGACAAGATTCATTAATTCAGGATAACATCTTATGATGTTCCTTGCGGCGAGTATATAATCACGGCTCGCGCGATCGGAGAAGAAGGCCGCACGCTCGAGAAAATCGGCGTAGAGCTTTAGACTGTCTGGCACATCCCAATGTGACGGCCTCTCATTTTTTTTCATTTCTAACATCTTTCCATCGACACTGTAGGGCCAGCGCCGCCCGATCGTCCCACCGTAGCGACACGATCGGGCGGATATGGACGGAAGCATCATGTTGTTGCAGATCGGAGCCTGTATCGTACGATGCGTTGGTCTACCTGCTTTATTTAAGATTACGTTCCCCTAAACAATTGGCGAGTTGAATGCATGGCATTGTCTCAGCCTGCGCATGAATGTTTCGGCGGCGTATTTTTCGCGGCTTTTGTTTCTGATTTGGTCTTTCAAATCATACTTTACGTATCGGTCGTAGTATTCGGATACAACGTTTGCGCAGACCGTGGGTGTATTATATATCGATAGTAGCGGCCCACCTTGCATATGCTGAAGTCTATAATTATCGAAAGTCTCGGCGTATGTTATGATACCGTTTCCAAGTTGCATGTTTTCATAAATCGCGTATCCATGAGTTTCAGTAAAGAACGAAAAGAACAATGTTGCCTTCGAGTAATGTTCAGCAAGATTTCGAAATGGTATCCAGCCACTGCTATCGATTTTTTTGATAAAATTATTTTTCAAGAAAAATTCTTCCATTTTATCGCTTTTATTCCGATAAAATGAGACTATTGAAAAATCCATACTGTATAATATTTTACATGTTTTGACGGCGTGTAAATATAGGGCTACTCTTATGTCCGTCGAATCATCGAGGATGTCTACCAAAGTTTCATGAGGTTCATCAAGAAATATAATCCTATCGTTGTGATTGGTGATTGGCAGCCACGACTGCGCACATCCTAAAGGTACGACCGGAGTTGGTGCTGACCCGAGTTCGGAAAAGGACTCATATGAGAATACGGTCTCATATTGACCGGAGTGCGCGGACAAAAACTGATTGAGTGCCGCCCCCCGAACGCCGGGATGGGCCATGCTTCCAGGTAGGTCTGAAAATACAAAGATCGGTGATTGGTAAGACTCGATACCGCCCACCTTGCTGAACGCATCTAGCAAATTACTGAAATAGAAATCAACTGTTATGATTGGATTTTTAGTCGTCATATCAGGTACAGTGATCGTTCGTGATGGTCCATCATCGCTCTCTTGAGCGACGAGCCACCGCGCTCCCAAGATTTGCAAAAACGGATTTTGCAAAATGTTTGTATGATCGATTATGTAGTCTGGACCCAGTCGTGCGACCTCAGGGGCGTAGGGGTTGAATATATCAATTTCACATTCGGAAAGATATTTCGGCATGGGGCTTATAACCTTGCTGATCGTTTCATCGCCATACGCGACGTGCCTTGATGTACCCGGCTGGCGATCGTTTCGAAATCACGCTGATGTCATATATCGTGCTTGCATAGCTTGAGGAACCCCGTAGTGTCGGCGCTTCGTTGCGAGCCTTCGCCGATCTTCAAGATCACCGGGAGTTCGTCCGCTGCTTCAGTGCCAAGCCCAACGCTGGGGCGAAAAGATGCGGCGGAACCCGATTCAGTTGATTGCTGCTCGCCATTTTCCTCGGTGCACCCAACCGGCCGATGCTTTACCATCGACATGCCGATCGCAAAGCTCGCTGGTATCATTAAAATATACATTCCAGCTATCATAGTTAAATTCTAGATTAATGAACTATATGCAATGCAATCATATATTTTATGCAATCTTCTGATCTTCCATACATATTCCCAATTCTGATAAGATAGTGTTTTCCAGTATAACCACCGGCCTGCATCTCGATCTGAGAGAGAGAAATCTTGCCTCGATTAGCCAGCCGGTGCACGCTACCGATCGGTAGGTAGATCGTTTCATTTTCGTGCACGAGCGTGACAGCTTGATTGACCGTGACCTCTGCGGCGCCGCGCACCGCCATCCAATGTTCGGCCCGATGGTGGTGCTTCTGCAGCGACAGTCGCCCGCCCGGCTTCACGCTGATCCGCTTCACCTAGAAGCGCGACCCAATGTCGATGCGCTGGTAGGAGCCCCAGGGCCGGTACATCAATCGGGGCGCGTCCGCCTCTGGCTCGCCTCGCCGCCGCAGGTTCTCGACCAAGCCTTTCACCTCCGCCCCAGCGCTCCGGCTCGTCACCAACACCGCATCGTTTGTTGTCACCATAACCACATCGTTGAGGCCGCCCACCGTGGCCAGGATCTCGCCGAAGGCATGGACCAGACTGTTGCGGGTGTCACTCACCGCTACCCGGCCGAGCAGAGCGTTGCCGTCAGCGTTCCGGTCCGAAATCTCCCACAAAGCACTCCAGGTGCCAATGTCCGACCACGGGAAGCTCACCGGCAGCACTCCGGACCGGCTAGGGCCTGTCGTCGCCTGAACGGATTGCGAATTTTGGCGTTTTCTCGGTTTCGAATGAGGAGACGTGATGCTGTCAGACGCACAGTGGGGTGAGTTGGAGCCGTTGAT
>NZ_BPRC01000043.1 GCF_022179725.1 Methylorubrum aminovorans | reverse complement strand
CGTGTTCGAGGCCAACGCGCATCTCGATGTCGGCGCGGGCGTGATCCTCGAGCCGGTGGTGCAGTACGTGGTCAACCCGAACACGTTCTGGAACCCCTACACGCCGCGGCGCGCCAAGGACGGCTTCTACGGCGGCTTCACCCTCGTCGTCCCCCTCGGAACCCTCCTCGGACTCGCGCCGGGCTGATCGACGCTCGCTTGGTCCGCACCTGCTCATCAGCCCTGCCCTCCCGGTTCCACAACCGGGAGGGCTTCATGCGTTGCAGGTCCCACTCAGCCGCGCCGGTCGCGCGCCTCTTCGAGGCGGCGCAGGAAGGCGGCAGCCTGCCGTCCGCGCTCCACCGCATCCTCGCTGCCCCCGCGCATCACGATGCGCCCATCGCGCACCGTGACGTCGTCGGAGACCGGAATCACCGGCATCGTCCTGTCCGGATGGAAATCCGCCGCGATGCCCTGCGGACCGCCGCTGAGGCGGACAATGCCGAGGGTGAGGCATCCGATGCGCAGGGCGGCCAGAGTGAACAGGGCCTCCACCGGCTCCGGCAGCGGCCCGAAACGGTCCTCGATCTCGTCACGCAGGGCGTCGATCTCGGCCGCCTCGCGCAGGCGCAGCAGGCGAGTGTAGAGGCTGAGGCGGATTTCGGGTTCGGGGATGTAGTCGGTGGGCACGCGGCCATTCAGGCCGATCCGCACCTCCGGGCTCCAGTCCTCGGCGGCCTCGCCCTTGGCGGCACGCAGCGCCAGTTGCAGCAGGTGCTGGTAGAGGCCGAGGCCGACGAGCTTGACGTGGCCGGACTGATCGTCGCCGACGAGATCGCCCGCCCCGCGCAGGTCGAGGTCGCGGGCGGAGATGGCGAAGCCCGCGCCGAGCCGGTCGAGCGCCTCCAGTGTGCGCAGCCGCTTCTCGGTGGACGCGCTGAGCGGCTTGTCCGGATGCCCGAACAGGTAGACGACGCCGCGCCGCTGCCCGCGCCCGACCCGGCCGCGCAACTGGTGCAGTTGCGCAAGGCCGAAGCGTTCCGCATCCCAGACCAGCATCGTGTTGGCCCGCGGCACGTCGAGCCCGCTCTCGATGATGCTGGTGGCCAAGAGCACGTCGCCCGCGCCGTCGGCGAAGCGGACCATGGCATCGTCCATCTCCGCCGGCTTCATCTCGCCATGCGCAATCACGACGTCGAGCCCCGGCACGAGCGCGCCCAGGCGTTTCGCCATCGGCGCGATGTCCTCGATGCGCGGGCAGACCACGAAGCTCTGGCCGCCCCGGCGATGCTCGCGCCGCAGGGCCGCGGCGAGCGTCGCCTCCTCGAACGGGGCGATGACCGTGCGGATCGGCTGGCGCACCGCTGGGGGCGTGGCGATCACGCTCAGGCTCTGCAGGCCGACCATCGCCGCCTGGAGCGTGCGCGGGATCGGCGTCGCGCTCAAGGTGAGGATGTGGGCCGCCCCTGCCGCCTTGCGCAGGCTCGCCTTGGTCTTGGCGCCGAAGCGCTGCTCCTCGTCGATGATGGCGAGCCCGAGATCGTGGAACGCGACGCCGCGCCCGGCGAGCGCCTGGGTGCCGACGACGAGGCGCACGCTGCCGTCGGCGAGGCCCTGCTTCACCCGCTTGGCCTCGGCGGGAGGCACGAGGCGCGAGAGATGCGCCACCTTGATGCCGAATCGGGCAAAGCGCCGCCGAAACGTCTCGACATGCTGGCGCACCAGCACCGTGGTCGGCGCCATCACTGCGACCTGCCGGCCGGCGAAGACCGCCGCCGCCGCCGCGCGGAGCGCCACCTCCGTCTTGCCGAAGCCGACATCGCCGCAGACCAGCCGGTCCATCGGCGCCGGGCCGGCGAGATCGGCCAGGGTCTCCTCCACCGCCTGCGCCTGATCGCCGGTGAGGGGATAGCCGAAGCCGGCGGCGAATCGCTCCATCTCGCGCTCCGGCGGCACGATCTGCGGCGCGCGCGTGGTCCGGCGCTCCTGCGCGGCCTTCAGCATTGCCCGCGCCGCCTTGGCGAGCGTCGCCTCCGCCTCCAGGCGCCGCCGGGCCCAGGTGCCGCCGTCGAGCCGGTCGAGGGTCACGGCCTCGGCCTCCGAGCCGTAGCGCCAGATCCGGTCGGCCTGGGTGACCGGCACCATCAGGATCGCGTCGTCGGCAAACCGCAGGCGCAGGGCGTCCTCCGCGTCCGCCTCGCCCGCGCGGATCGTCTCCAGCCCCTCGAACACGCAGAGGCCGTGATCGCGGTCGATCGCGACATCGCCGACCCGTAATTCGACCTCGCCGATCGGCAGCACGGCGGCCCGCCGCTGCACGCCCGCGGCGAGATGCCCGAACAGGTCGGCGGCGGCGATCACGGTCGCGCCCGCCTCCGGCACGCGGAACCCCGCCTCGACGGGGGCCTCGATCGCCAGCATCGCGCCGGGCTCCGCCGCCTCGACCTCGGCCCAGCCGTCGATCAGGCGGACGGTCCGCTCGTCGACGGCGGAGGCCGCCCGCACGAGGCGGCGCAGGGGCGCCTTGGGACCGGCGAGCACCACGCGCTCGCCGGCCTTGAGGGCCATGCGTACGGCTTTGGCGAAGGCTGTCTCGGGACGGCGCTCGCGGGCGAAGACCGGCCCGACCACCGGCTCGGCCGCGTCCCCGGTTGCGGCGGCAAGGCGACGGGCCTCGATCAGCGCCGCCCACGCCTCGGGCGCGAGGTAGAGATCCGGCTCCCGGTTAGGCTTCGATGTCCGCCCATTTCCGGCCAATGCGGTCAGGCCTTCCGCCTCGCGTCCCTCGGCGATCTGGTCGAAGAAGGCGGCGGCGCGCTCCTCCACGCCATCCTCGACGACGAGGCGCGCCTCGGGCACGTAGTCGAGGACCGTCACGAGTTCGGGATAGAAGCGCGCCAGCCGGTGCTCCTGGCCGGTGAAGGGTTCCAGCGACAGGCCGGAATCCGGGTCGAGGATGATCTCGGTCGCGGGATCGATCACCAGCCGCTCGGTCTCGACCTTAGAACGCTGCGACACCGGATCGTAGGAGCGGATCGCGGTGATGCGGGCGCCGTCGTGCTCGATCCGGCAGGGAAGCGGCGCGGCCGCCGGGAACACGTCGAGGGTTCGCCCGCGCAAAGCCACCTCGCCCGGCTCGTCGACCCGGTCGTCGAGGATGTAGCCGAGCCGGGCCAACTGCGCCGTCAGCCGTTCCGGATCGAGCGCATCCCCGACGCGCAACTCGACATGGGCGCCCGCCCAGGTCTCCGGCGGCGGCACGCGTTGAAGAAGCGCGGGAGCGGTGGTGAGCAGGATGTCGGGTTGCGCCTGGGCGTCGGTCAGCCAGCGCAGCACACCCGTGCGCGCCCCCATGACCCCGCGCGAGGGCGAGGCGCGATCGAACGGCAAGCAATCCCATTCGGGATAGACCGCCACGCTCCGCTCCGGAGCCAGGGCCCGCAGAACGGCGGCGATCTCATCGAGACGGCGCCCGTCGCGGGCCACGTGGATCAGCGGACGCACGGCCCCTGCCAAGCCGAGCAGGGCGATCGCCAGGGCTCCCGTCGGGATCAACGGAGCGGCAGCCGCTTCGTGACCCGCATCCTGATCGTCTCGGGGCTTCGCGGTCCTGGGCTTTGCCATCTCTGTTCCGTGCAGGCGACGTCCGGGGTCGGGCTGTGGGAACACCGCACAGCCTGTCGGCGGTTCCTGTCCGGTCGTGCGATTGCCGGCTCTCTCTACACTTCGCTGGGGACGGCTGTGGACGAAGCGACAACACGACACGGCCGCGGCGGCGGCCGATCGTGCCGATTACTGGCGCCGACCGCCCGCCCGATGGGCGCCGAGCCCGCCATAGCCTCAGTGACCGAGGACGTCGGCCTCCGCCGTGCCCACGGCCTCGGCCTGCTCGCCCGCGACGGCCCGATCGGATTTGCGCCTGAGGAGGGCGCCGATGCCGATGACGAGGACGGCGCCGAGGGCAGCCGCCACGTAATGCAGACTGGGCTGCAGAGCGGTGGGCAGGGCCTCGATCACGTGCTGCTGCACCATCCGATCCGTGACGATCATCTCGCCCGCCACCCAGCCGAGAAGCCCGCCCCCGAACCAGATCAGCATCGGGAACCGGTCGATCAGGCGGGTGATCAGGGTCGCCCCGACCACGAGGAGCGGGACGGAGAGAGCCAGGCCGATGATGAAGAGCTCATCGTGCCCCTTGGCGGCCCCCGCCACGGCGACGACGTTGTCGAAGCTCATGACCGCGTCGGCGACGGCGATCGTCCAGATGGCCTTGGGCAGGCTGGACTGCTCCTTGATGCTGCTCTCGTCTTCCTCCTCGCCGCGCACCAGCTTCACGGCGATGTGCAGCAGGATCATCCCGCCGACGACTTTCAGCAGCGGCACCGCGAGAAGCTGCGAGATGATGAGGGCGAAGACGATCCGCAGAAGCGCCGCGACCAGGGCGCCGACATACACGCCGATCCGCCGCTGCCGCTCGGGCAGCCCTCGGCAGGCCAGGGCGATGACCACGGCGTTGTCGCCCGACAGGAGGATGTCGATCCAGATGATCTGGAGAAGGGACAGCAGGAAGGAGGAACTGAGATAGGTGTCCACGTTTCGCGCGCTTTCGCTGCCCCAGCCCGTCGCGGCGGTGCGAACGCCAGCGTTCGCACCGTGGTCTCACAGGACGATGAGGATGTTCGGTCAGACCGGTCGCATCGCTAAAAGTGCCTCACAAAACTCCCGGTCACCGACGGTTCTCGTTCTGGTGAGGACAGCGCGGCGGGCGTTTTGTGAGAGACACTAAGGGGATCGCCGGCTCGATGGGCTTCTCCGGCGAAGGGATGCCGGATCGCTGCGGGTCACGCAGCGACGTTCGCCGAAGGCCGGTCCCATCGGCAACCCGCCCGGGACCGGCCCTCGAAGGCGTATCAGGGGTTGCCCTCGGCGGCGGACCGGAGGACGGGCGTCCAGCGGGCGACCTCGCTCTCGACGAGCTTCTGCAGCGCGTCGGGTCCGGCCTCGGCCTCCTTCGGCACCGTGCCACCGAGTTCGAGGATACGCTTCTTGGCGCCCGGATCCTTGAGCGCGGTATCGAGGGCGGAAACGAGCTTGGCCCGGACATCGGCCGGCAGGCCCTTCGGTGCGAAGACAGCGTTCCAGGCGCTGACCTGATAATCGGGCAGGCCCGCCTCCTTCGTGGTCGGCACATCGGGCAGGCTCGGGGAGCGCTCGGGGGTCGCGATCGCGTAGGCCTTGATCGTGCCGCCGGTGATCTGCGGGGCGACGTTGACGATCTGGTCGGTCATGAAATCGACCTGCCCCGCCACCAGGTCGTTCAGCGCCGGCCCGGTGCCGCGATAGACGACCAGCGTCGGCTTGGCGCTGATGAGCGAGTTGAACAGGATGCCCGTCGAGTGCGAGACGGAGCCGACGCCAGCATGGGCTTGGTTGACTGAGGCGCCGCCGCTCTTGAGGGCCTCGACGAAGCCCTTCAGGTCAGGAGCCGCCATGGATTTCTTGGCGACGATGACGATCGGCGTGCCGGCGGCGAGGCCGATCGGGTCGAAGCTCTTGGCGGGGTCGTATTTCAGGCCCTTGAACAGGGCCGGCGCCGCGCCGTGCGTGCCCATATGGCCCATCATGATGGTGTAGCCGTCGGGCGCGGCCTGCGAGGCCCGCGTGATCCCGGTCGTGCCGCCGGCGCCCGTCACGTTCTCGATGACGACCTGCTGGCCCAGCACCCGCGACATCGGCTCGGCGACGATGCGCGCGACGACGTCGGTCGGGCCGCCGGCCGCGAAGGGCACCACCATGGTGATCGGGCGCTGAGGGTAGGTGTCCGCGGCGGCCCCGAAGGCGGCGAGCACCGACAGGAGACTGATCGCAAGAGCCGTTCTCATGGTTTCCTCATACCTTCCTGTTTCTTGTCTCGTCGGTGACTCTGGAGCCTCTCGGTCTTTCGCCGCTCAGGCTTCCGTGAAGACCTCATCGCGGCTTCGCCGCAGCGACGGCAGCAGCGCCAGCGCCAGAATGGTGAAGGCGACGAGGAACAGCACTGCGCTGACCGGACGCTCGAGGAAGACCATGGCGTCGCCGCGCGACAGGGTGAGGGCGCGCCGCAGGTACTCCTCCATCAGCTTGCCCAGCACGAAGCCCAGCAGGAGCGGCGCGGGCTCGAAGCCGAACTTGATCAGCGCGTAGCCGAAGATTCCGAAGGCCGCGATCAGCATCACGTCGGTCGGCAATGAATTGATCGAGTAGATGCCGATCGAGCAGAACATCAGGATCGCGGGGAACATCAGCCGGTAGGGCACCTTCAGGAGGCGCACCCAGATGCCGACCAGCGGCAGGTTGATGACCAGCAGCATCAGGTTGCCGATCCACATCGAGGCGATCATGCCCCAGAACAGGTTGGGGCTCTTGGTCATCACGCCGGGCCCCGGAACGATGCCGTGGATCGTCATCGCACCGACCATCAGCGCCATCACGGCGTTGGGCGGAATGCCGAGGGTGAGGAGCGGGATGAAGGCCGTCTGCGCGCCCGCATTGTTGGCGCTCTCCGGGCCGGCGACGCCCTCGATGGCGCCGCGGCCGAAGCGGCTCGGATCGCGGGCGATGCGCTTCTCGACGGTGTAGGCGGCAAAGGGCCCGAGGACGGCGCCATTGCCGGGCAGGATGCCGAGTGTCGCCCCGATCGCGGTGCCGCGCAGGGTCGAGGGCAGCGCCTGCCGCAGATCGGCCAGGCTCGGCAGAAGGCGGCCGATGCGCGCCCGCGCGATCTCCCGCGTCTCGGTCTGGTCGAGGTTGCGCAGGATCTCGGCCACCCCGAACAGGCCCATCGCCAGCACGGAGAAGTCGATGCCGTCGGTCAGGAAGGTGAGGCCGAAGGTCATCCGTTCCTCGCCGGTCTCGAGGTCGGTGCCGACGCAGGCGAACAGGATGCCGACCAGGATCATGGCCACGGCCTTGAGCACGGAGCCGTGGGCGAGGACGACGGCGAAGGCCAGCCCCATGACCATCAGGGCGAAGTATTCCGCCGGCCCGAAGATCAGCGCGAGGCGGGTCAGCGGCGCGCCGAGCGCCGCGATCAGCAGCGTGGCGACGGTGCCGGCGAAGAACGAGGCGATCGCGGCCGTGCCGAGCGCGATGCCGGCCCGGCCCTGCCGCGCCATCTGGTGCCCGTCCAGCGTGGTGACGACCGAGGTCGCCTCGCCGGGGATGTTGACGAGGATCGCGGTGGTCGAGCCGCCGTACTGCGCCCCGTAATAGATGCCGGCGAGCATGATCAGCGCGCCGACCGGGTCGAGGCCGAAGGTGATCGGCAGCAGCATGGCGATGGTGGCGATCGGTCCGACGCCGGGCAGCACGCCGATCAGCGTGCCGACGAGGCAGCCGAGGAAGCAGAGCAGCAGGTTCTGCAGGCTCAGCGCGACGGCGAAGCCGAGACCGAGATTGGAGAGGAGATCCGGCACGGGCTTGCGCTTCCGATCAGGCGGTCATCGAGTGCCGGGCGACGTCGGTCTCACCCCGACGGGCGGACCGGCGCTGCAGGACGAGCAGACCCAGCCCCGCCAGGGCGAGTGCCCCGGCCATCAGACGCAGCAGCACCCGCGAGGGAATCGTTCCGCTCATGGCCTCGACGAAGGCGGTGGGAAAGAGCGGAATCGGCAGGTTGAGCAGATCGCCGAACAGCAGCATGCACCCGGCCGTGAGGAGCAGCGCCAGGATCAGAAGCTCGCGGAACCGCGCTTCGGGGCTGGCATAACCCGCGAGGATGACCGCGAGGGGACCGGCAACGATCAGGCCGAGGCCCGGCGTGGTGATGGGGCCGAGGGTGGCGGGCCGGATCGTCGCCGCGAAGGCGAGGATGGCGAGGACGACGACGACCGGACCGCGCAGGCCGACGGTCTGAAGCCCCTCGCCGCCGCGGACCAAGCCCGTCACGGCCAGCACGACCCCGCTAGCGGCCACGCCGATCGCGACCCAGTGCGGCAGCATGCCGGGGCCCATCGCACCGAGGGTGCCGCGCGGCAGATCACCCGTGGCCCAGACGCCGAACACCCCGAGCAGCACGAGGCCGAGGCCGGCCACTACGTTCTGCGGTATGCGCGAGTGCGCACGCACCGCCTCAGCGCCACTCGACCGGTCGCTCATTGTCCCCTCTCAAACGGGCATGCCCGCACCGGCGATTCCGGTGTGCGCGGCACATCGGGAACGACCGGATCCTCCCCCGAGGAATTTTGCCTGAAGCCTATGCTGCAAAGCAAAGCTTCCGCAAGAGCTTGCGCCCGCGAAAAGCTGTCGTTCCAGACCCTTTGTTGCCGACAACAGACCCGGCGGCCGCCACGCTGGCCCCGCTCGGCAGCACCAGGGCAAGCCGACAGGCCTCATCGGCGCCGGCGCAGCGGGCGCATTTTTTACGCGAGAGACGAACATGTCGGACCGCAGGTCGAACGGCGCCGACGTCTGAACCCTTTTCTGTGATTGCGCGTTTGTCTCCCCGGTTTAGCAGTTTAGGGGAGAGGACGAATGTCCATACGTAAGGTTCTCGTCGCGGCGGCCGCCCTCGGCACACTGATGATCCTCGAAGTTCCGAGCCATGCTCAGGGGTTCCGGATCGGTCCCGGCGGCGTGGAAATTGATGATGGCCGTGGCTATCGCGAAGAGCGCGACGAGCGCCGCTACCGCCGCATGTGCCGGGACCTTCGCGATCGTTGCGAGAACAAGGACATCTACGGCGAGGAAGGTCAGGGCAATTGCCGGCGCTACCGCCGCATGTGCGGTTGAGCGCAGCGAAAACTCGTCATCGCTCAGAGCGATGTCCGGCCCGATCGCATCGGGTCGGACATGGCACAAGACAGGCCGGCTTACGAGTGCCTCACGAAACTCCCGGTCACCGACCGTTCTCGCTCTGGCGAGGACAGCGCAGCGGGAGTTTTGTGAGAGACACTAAGGCGCGTCGGCTCAAGGTGCATCGGCCCACGTGCCGGACCCAAGGCGGCGGCCGCGGTCAAATGAAGCCGTGGGCGCGCAGGGCCTCGATCGACGAGGCTGCGTTCCGATGATGGATGAAGACGCCGCCGGCCTCCTCCCAGCGATGCCGGTGCGTGGTCCAATCGTCGACCAGCGCATCACCGGGACGGCAATGCTCGCGCTTCAGGGCGGCGGTCGTCGTGATCATCGCCACACCGGGGAAGTGACGCTCCGCCCAGCGCCGCTTCTGCGGCTCGGCCCAGTTCCCCCGCGGCAGGCCGGTGAGGATGACGGGCCGGCAGGCCTCGACCGCCTCGTAGAGTTCCCGCGCATCCGGCATCGGATCGAGGTCCGCGAAGAAGTCCGGCGCGGCCGCCAGCCTGTTCCAGAACTCCTTCAGGCCGAACCGACCCTGGAATGCCTCCGGCGACATCCCGAGCACGCGGGTGGCCCCACGATCGAAGTCGGCCAGGACCCCGTCGCAATCGAGAAACACCGTTGGCATCGCCGCGTCACACCCTCCGCTGTCTGGCCGCTGTCTGGCATCGCAGCCCCCTCGCAAGGCCCGACGGACAACGCGCATCGACGACTTCGGCTCGCCGCGGGAACGAAAGGCCGCGGCCTCCATCCCGATCTGCCCATCGAGGTGCGATGCGCCGAGGCGGGAGCGATGTTGCGAGCCTGTTCGGGACGCGATAGCTCGCTTCGGCGAGCGGATGGACATGGACAGCAACAAACACACTCTCGTGCTCGTGCGGCACGGCCAGAGCGAGGACAACGAGCGGGAGCTGTTTTCCGGATTGCGGGATCCAGCCCTGACGCCCCGAGGCGTCGAGGAGGCCACCAAGGCGGGCGAAATGCTCCGGTCGCTCGGATACCGCTTCGACGAGGCGTTCACGAGCCGGCTCCGGCGGGCTCAACATACCCTCGCGCTGATCCTCGATGCGCTGGGTCAAACCGATCTACCGGTGCACGCGGATGCGGCCCTGAACGAGCGGGACTACGGAGCGCTGGCGGGCCTCAACAAGACGGAGGCGCGCGCCCAGTTCGGGGTCGAGCAGGTCCGTACCTGGCGGAAATCCTACGATGCGGTGCCGCCCGGCGGCGAGAGCCTGGCGATGACGGGCGCGCGCCTCTGGCCGTACTTCGAGCGCGCCATCGCCCCTCGCGTTGAAAGCGGCGGCTGCGTGCTCGTCGTCGCCCACGGCAACTCGCTGCGATCGCTGCTCATGCGCCTCGACCGCATCGAGCCCAGGCACATCGAGGACGTGAACATCGGCACGGCCGAGATCCTCGTCTACCGTTACGACGCCGCCTCTCGAACGCTGACGCGAGCGGCGGCGATCGCGGCAAACGCGAGCGCGTGATCGATCGTGTCGAGCCCGGCTCGGATCGGGTTCGCAGCGCCGACGTCCGCGCCGGCGCCGGAGCCCCACCGCGGCCGTTGCCGCGCGAAAAGACGCCGGCGCGCGAGCGCTCGAAGGCTCAGATCGACCCGTTCGCGCCGTCGCCGCGCAGATACGCCTCGAGATTGCGCCGGATGCGCTCGATCGGCACTTCGGTCGGATCGGGCAGGACGAAGGTCTCCTGCGTGATGGTCTCGTAGGCGCGGATGTAGACCGCCGCAGCCCCGAGCACGACCTCGGGCGGGATCTCGGGAATCGGATCGCGGTAGGGATCGCAGCGCGCCACGACCCAGTTGCGGACATAGTCCTTGTCGAAGCTCTCGGGCGCCGTCCCGGCCGCGAGCCGCTCGGGATAGCTTTCCGCGAACCAGTAGCGGCTGCTGTCCGGGGTATGGATCTCGTCGGCGAGCACGATCCGCCCGTCGGGGTCGGTTCCGAACTCGTACTTCGTGTCGGCGAGGATGAGGCCGCGCTCGGCGGCGAGTGCCTGCCCGCGGGCGAAGAGCGCCAGCGCCGCTTCGGAGACGATCTGCCATTGCGCGGCCGTCAGCAGACCCTGTTCCAGGATCGCCGCCTCGCTGAGCGGCTCATCGTGCCCCCCATCCGCGGCCTTCGTCGTCGGCGTGATGACCGCTTCCGCCAGACGCTCATACGCGCGCAGGCCGTCGGGAAAACGATGGCCGTACATCTCGCGCTCGCCGCGCTGATAGCGGGTGAGGATCGAGGTGGAGGTCGTCCCCGCCAGATAGCCCCGCACCACGACCTCCACCGGCAGGATGTCGAGGCGGCGCCCGACGACGACGTTCGGGTCCGGATAGGCGAGCACGTGGTTCGGACAGATGTCGGCGGTCCGCTCGAACCAGTAGCGGGCGGTTTGCGTCAGCACCTGCCCCTTGAAGGGAATGGCGGCCAGCGGGCGATCGAAGGCGCTGATCCGATCGGTGGTGATGAGGATCCGGCGGCCGTCGGCCAGATCGTAGTTGTCGCGAACCTTACCCCGGTAGCGATTCGGCAGCCCCGCGATCTCCGCCTCGTCCAGAACGTGATGCGCGTACGGCGCGAGGGCGCTTGCATCCTTCATTCGTCTCACCCGCTCGTTTCAGGAAGGGAGGTCAAGCACGCCTCGTAGCAGGGAAGCGCCCCATCGTCGCCGCGGAACGAGGCACAGCGCCCCTCTCTGGCGCCAGCCCGGCCGGCCTGCAGGCGCGGCTTTGCGAACTGCCTCTCACCAATGGCTCCGCTCACGACGGCCCTCGTTTGCGCCGGGTATCGGGCGTCTTTCCGGAGCCTCGCGCCGCAAGGCCGCCCGGAAGGGCCCGCCGGCGTCATTTTCAAAGCCGCGCCCGCGTGCAAAACTCCTCGCGCGACCCCACGGAAGGCGTGCCCCGGCCTCGTCCGGAGAGGCCTTTCGGACAACCGGATCGGAGCGCGATGCCGTCGTCCGAAATCGATGCGATCCGGGCCCGCCTCGCCGCCCATCCGAGGCCCGCAGATCTCGCCGCACGGCGCGCGCGGATCGATGGTCTCGGGGCCGGCTACGGTCTGCCGCCGGACGTGGTCGTCGAACCGGTCGACGCGCACGGCGTGCCCGCGGAATGGACGAGCACGCCCGCGGCCCGGGGCGACCGTGTCGTGCTGTTCCTGCACGGGGGCGGCTACGTCTCCGGCTCCCTGACGAGTCATCGCCACATGGTCGCGCAGGCCGGGCGCGAGGCCGGCGCGCGCACCCTGGCGCTCGACTACCGGCTCGCGCCCGAGCATCCGTTTCCGGCCGCTCTCGAGGATGCTCTGGCCGGATACCGGTTTCTGCTCGATGCCGGCATCGCGCCGGCACGGATCGCGCTTGCGGGGGAGAGCGCGGGAGGCGGTCTCGCGCTGGCGACGGCCCTTTCGCTGCGGGAGGCGGGATGGCCGCTGCCGGGTTGTCTTTGGCTCAGTTCACCCTGGACCGACCTCGCCCTGACCGGTGCCAGCCTGGAGACCAAGGCCGCCGTCGACCCGCTGCTGAGCCGGGCCTATCTGTCCGAACTGGCGAGCCTCTACCTGAACGGCGCCGATGCGCGCGGCGCGCTCGTCTCGCCGATCTACGCCGACCTGGCCGGATTGCCGCCGATGCTGATCCAAGTCGGCTCGGCCGAGACCCTCCTCGACGACGCGGTTCGGCTGGCCGCCCGTGCGGGAGCCGCGGACGTCTCGGTGTATCTCGAGATCTGGTCGGCCATGATCCATGCTTGGCACCTCTTCTACCAGGAGGTCGCGGAGGGTCGGCGCTCGCTGGCCGCGGCGGGGGCCTTCATCAAGGGTCGTCTCGACGGTGCTTGAGTGGGCGGGGTGTCGGGGCGGACGCGATACGAGATCCGCATCCAACTCGCTGGCGCCGGGGCGGAGTCCTCAGGCCCCTGTTTCGACGCGCACGCTCTTGCCCATCCGGTATCGGCTTCGTCGGGATGAGGTCCGACTCGGGCCGCCGGTTGAGCAATTAGAGTGCCTCACAAAACTCCCGGTCACCGACCGTTCTCGCTCTGGCGAGGACAGCGCAGCGGGAGTTTTGTGAGAGACACTTACTCGCCTCGGACCTGCCGCTGATCGCGCTCTAACTGCTGCAGCAGCTCCGCCAAACGCGGATCGAGCACCTCGTCGAGCACGGGCTCATACAACGCTTCCAACTGTCGCCCGAGCCGCAGCCGCGTGCGGGCATCGAGGATCGGCGTGTGCTCGACCGGGGGCGCCGATGGCGGATTCACATCAGGATTGGCATTCATCGGGGATTGGCGCTCGACGTTCGCAGGGGACGGCTGCAGGAAGCCTTGATCAATCTCAACGCCTGATCCGCGTTTTAGCCCAACGACGGCCCGTGCGGGCTTTCGATCCGCGAATCGAGCTCGGCCGCGGTACCGGTCAAGGACCGGCCTGTTCCTGCGCTTCCTCACCCGCCGGCTTGCCGTCGTCGCGCGCGCGATGGAGCACGAAGATCGCAAACACCATGGTCAGGATCAGACCGGCCAGAACCGCGAGTTCGATCATCGACGCCTGGAACAGCGCTTGTTTTTCCGGGGACCAATCCTTGGCATGGGTGATTTCCGAGGATTGCAGAGTGATCACGAGGACACGCCGGATCGAGGCGATGAGGCCGACGATCAGGAACGGCTCGCAGGTCAGCCTGCCCGAGCGCATTGACACCCGCACCGTGTGCAGGATTTCGATGAGCATCAGCAGGAACAGCAGCCGGTCTACGACTTCGAGGATCTGATCGGTGCCCCCCAAGGTGCGAAAGGCTTCCCATGTCAGCCCGGCGGCATCGATCAGCGCGACGAGTGCGGTCAGAGCGAGCAGGGCGCCGAGCGCCGCATAGATCGCGTGCTCCGTATGGAGGAAGATGAAGCTCGCTGCGCGCGTGAGCCGGCCCTGACCCTCAGTGACGCTGGACATGGCTCACGCTCCTCCCGGTGTTCCGGCCTCACGTGTTCCGGGGATCAGACACGATCGGGCGCGGAGCGTCCGGCGCCGGAGCCATCGCTCGCCTCGCGGCTAGCCTCAGTTCGCCGCACGGTCTGGGGCGGCCGCCAGACCGATCTCCGAGTCGTTGCCCGGCCCCCGGCCGGCCCGGGCAAGGGCGCGCTCCAGCATCTGTCCATAAATCGGACGGCCGCCGAGCCATTGGGCCACGAGGCTGGCCGCCAGGCAGGCCGTCAGCATGGGCAGGACGAGCGCATAGTGGGTCGTGAGTTCGAGCACCAACACCACGCCCACGGCCGGTGCGTGCACGGTTGCGCTGAAGAGCGCGGCCATCGCCACGATGGCAAAGGAAACGGGCGTCACCCCGATGCCGGACAAGACCTCGGGGAACACCATCTGGGCGAACAGGCCGAAGGCTAAGCCGATGCAGGTCGCCAGCGACAGGATCGGCGCGAAAATGCCACCCGGCGTGCCCACGGAATAACAGACGACCGACGTGAACAGCCGGGCGACCGCCAGGATCAGGAGCACGCCCGCACTCGGGGTCAGAACGGCGATGTGTGAAATGACCTGTTCCCCGCCCGTCGCGGTGCGCGGCGCGAGGATCAGCAGGGCGCCCACGAGCAGCCCGACCAGGGCAGGCCAGACATACGGGACATGCTTCTGCCATACGGCGGCGATGTCCAGCATCGCCAGAATGCATCGATTGAACAGCACGCCCACCGCACCCAGGAGGATGCCCAGAACGGCGAAGGCCGGCAACGAAGCCAGGTCCGCCGGCCCGGCGGAGAGCGGCAGGTCCGGCCGCGCGCCCGAGATCATCTGGGTTACCGCGGTTCCGGTGATCGCCGCAGCGAACACCCCCATGTAGTTCCGAAAGCTGTAGGGGAACTGCTTGCGCGTTTCCTCGATGACGAACAGCACGGCCGCCATCGGGGCATTGAAGGCGCAGGCGAGACCCGCCCCCGCGCCGGCCGCGAGCAGAGCCCGCCGATCGACGTCTCGCATCCGGAACATCTCGGACGCCGCGAGCGCCGCCGAGCCGCCCATGTGAATGGTCGGCCCCTCGCGGCCAAGAACCAGGCCCGAGCCGATCGCCGCGATGCCGGCGACGAACTTAACCGGCAGCACGCGCTCCCAGTGTACATGCCGGATGCCGGCGATGGCTCCCTCGATCTCCGGAACCCCGCTCCCGCTTGCTTCCGGGGCGAAGCGCCGGGTGATGAACACGGCAAAGACCGTGGCCGCCATGGTGATGGCGGCGCTCGCCGCGATCAACCGCCAGCCCCCGGTATGGCCGGCGAGCCATGCAGGCCAATCGATGATCCTGTCGATGGCGAGGTGGAAGAGGCCGCCGAACACGCCTGTCAGGGCACCGACGATCAGGGCGACGGCGACGAAGCGTGCCTGCTGCCAGGGCGGAGCGGGTTGATCTGCCGGCTTCATCCGCGCCCCCTCCCCTCGCCCGCCGCCGTCCGGACCACCGGTCAGGCGGGCTGCCCCTGCCTCGCCTTCCCCTGTCTCACGCGCTCGCGCAGGGTCTGGACCGTGACGTAGAGCATCGGCACGAGGAAGATGCCGATCGAGCTCGCGGCGATCATCCCGCCGAAGACCGCGGTGCCGACGTCGCGACGGCTGATCTGGGCCGCGCCGGTGGCGATCACGAGGGGGACGAGGCCGAGGATGAAGGCGATGGAGGTCATCATCACGGCGCGGAACCGTTGCTCGGCGCCGCGGATCGCGGCCTCCCGGATCGGCACGCCCGCCTCCCGCTGATCCTTCGCGAACTCGACGATCAGGATGCCGTTCTTGGCCGCGAGCGCGATCAACACCACGAGACCGATCTCGCTGTAGAGATCGAGCGAGAGGCCGGCGAGCTTGACGGCAAGGTAAGAGCCGAAGGCGCCGACCACGACGGACAGAAGGACCGGAATGGGAATCGCCCAGCTCTCGTAGAGGGCGACGAGGAACAGGTAGGCGAACAGGAAGGCGAGGCCGAGGACGATCCAGGTCTGCCCGGATGCCTGCTGCTCCTGGTAGGCGGTCCCGGTCCACTCGTAGCTGTAGCCGTCCGGCAAGGTCCGGTTGGAGATCTGCTCCATCGCGGCCATCGCGGCGCCGGAGGAGATGCTGGGCGCCGGGCTGCCGTTCACGCTCACGGCGCGGAAATTGTTGTAGCGAGTGAGCACCTGCGGTCCGAGCACGATGTGATCGCTCGCAACCGACCGCAGCGGCACCATCTGGCCCGAGGCGCCGCGGACATAGATGTTCCAGATATCGCGAATGTCGCCCCGGTTCTCCGCTTCGCCCTCGACGTTCACCTGCCATGTGCGGCCGTAGAGGTTGAAATTGTTGACGTAGACCCCGCCGAGCGTGGCTTGCAGCGAACTGAACACGTCGCTCATCGCCAGCCCGAGCACCTGTGCCTTGGTGCGGTCGATGTCGAGGAAGATCGAGGGATTCGATGCCGTGAAGGTGGAGAATACGCGGGCGAGCTGCGGGTCGCGGTTCGCCTCGGCAACGAGGCCGCGGACGACCGCGTCGATCGTCGCCGAGTCCTGGCCCTCTCGCGCTTCGAGCACGTATTCGAAGCCGCCGCTCGTCGAAAGACCGACGATGGGCGGAAGGTTGAAGGGCAGGACCGTCGCCTGCCCGATCTTGGCGGCCGCCGCATACGTGCGCCCGATCAGGGCCTGGGCGGATTCAGCGGCACTTGTGCGATCGGCGAAGGGCTTGAGCTGCGCGACCAGGAACGCGGAATTCGGCTCGGCCGCCCCGTCCAGGAGCGAGAAACCGATGACCGAAAGCACTTGGTTGACGCCGGGCATATCCTTCAAAAGCCCCTCGACCTCGGCCGCTACGGCACTCGTGCGGGCCACGGAGGCGCCGTCGGGCAATCGGACCGAGACGAAGAAGGCGCCTTGATCCTCTTCCGGGAGGAAGCCGACCGGTGTGATTCGCGAGAGGCCGAAGATGCCGCCGGCGAACAGCAGCACCAGCGCGAGCGACAGGGCGGACACGCGAACAAGCCGACGGACGCCCGACGCATAGCGGTCCCGGACCCAGTCGATTCCGCCGAGCACCCGGCCCATGATGCCGCGCCGAGCGCGCGTGGGGCGCAGGAAGACCCCGCAGAGCGCGGGCGAAAGGGTCAGCGCATTGATCGCCGAGATCACCATCGCGGCGCTGATCGTGACGGCGAACTGCCGGAACAGCGTTCCCGACACGCCCGGGATGAAGGCGATCGGAACGAAGACGGACAGGAGGACGAGGGTGATGGCGATGATGGGCGCCGTGATCTGGGTCATGGCGAGCTTCGTCGCCTCGGCCGGCGACAACTCCGGATGCTCCTCCATCACCCGCTCGACATTCTCGACCACGACGATGGCGTCGTCGACCACGATGCCGATGGCGAGGACCATCGCCAGGAGCGAGACGGTGTTGGCCGAGTAGCCGAGCACGAGGAGCACCGCGAAGGTGCCGATAAGGCTCACCGGCACGGCGATCGCAGGGATCACCGTCGCGCGCAGATTGCCGAGGAACAGGAACACGACGAGGACGACGAGGACGAAAGCCTCGGCCAGCGTCCGCAGCACCTCGGAGATGGTGTCTTTCACGAAGGTCGTGGAATCGTGCACGACCGCGTATCGCAATCCGGCCGGGAAGCGCGCCGAGAGCCGGTCCAGGGTGGCCTTCACGGCGGTTGCGGTCCGCACCGCGTTGGCGCCCGGCACGAGGTAGATGGCGACGGGGACGCCGGGGCGGCCATCGAGCCGGGATTCGCTGTCGAAGCTCTGCGCGCTGAGTTCCACCCTGGCGACATCGCGGATCCGAACCACGGAGCCGTCGGGATTCGTCCGCAGGACGATCGCGCCGAACTGCGCAGGCGTCGACAATCGACCCTGCGTCTGCACATTCATCTGAATCTGCTGCTCGTTGGTGATCGGCGGCGCGCCGATGCGGCCGACCGGTGCCTGCACGCTTTGCGCCCGTATCGCATCCACGACGTCCGAGGGCGCGAGCGTCAGGCTCGTCAGGCGCTGCGTGTCGAACCAGATGCGCATGGAGTAGTTCATCCGCGCAAACAGGTTGGCTTGGCCTACTCCGGCCGTGCGCGAGATCTCATCGAGCACGTTGATGATGGCGTAGTTCGTGATGAAGAGCGGGTCCTGCGCGCCCGTCTCGCTGTAGAGGACAGCGAACAGCAGAATCGCGGACGACTTCTTCTGCACCTTGAGCCCCTGCAACTGCACCTCGGACGGGAGCTGAGACAGGGCCGACTGGACCCGGTTGTTGACGCTGACCGTGTTGATGTCCGGGTCGGAGCCGAGTTCGAAACTCACCGCCAGGCTGTAGCTGCCGTCATTGGCGCTCGCGGACTTCATATAGATCATGCGGTCGACACCGATGACCTGCGCCTCGAGCGGTTGGGCGACGCTCGCCTCGACGACCTCGGCGGAGGCTCCCGGATACGTCCCCGACACGCTCACCTGCGGCGGCACGATGTCCGGAAACTGCGCGACCGGGATCCGCAGCAGTGCCAGCCCGCCGGCGATCGTGATGATCAGCGCGATGACGAGTGCGAGACGGGGGCGGTCCACGAAGATCGACGAGATCATGCCACGCCTCGGGCTCGGTTGCCTTAGAGCATCGCCCCGAAAGGTGGCTGCCGGCCTTCGGAAAAAGACGATGCAACATCAATGACCTAGCGTCGGCGACTCGAACCATCGGGGGATGCCGGGGCGGCCCGGCCATCCCTCGCGGCCGAGTTCCGCATGAACCTCTGAAGAGTAGTGTCGGCGGGCTCGGGCGAGACCGCCTCACCCGCGCGGACCCGCTGTAGACCCTCGGCGATCACCTGCTCCCCGACCTTGAGACCGCTCGTCACCGCCGCGAGCGTCGTGCTCGACTGGCCGAGTTGAATCCGACGCTGCTCGGCCCTGTTCTCGGGTCCGATCACGTAGACGTAGCTGCCCTGCTGATCGGCCAGGACGGCGGCTCGGGGGATCGCAACCACCTCGACCGGCTCGGCGCCTTCGAGGAACACGGTCACGAACTCGCCGTCCAGAAGTTCGCGAACGGTGATGGAGTCGTGCGTCCGATCGAAGATCGGAGGATTGGGCAGCACGCCGCGAAGCAGGATCGTATCCGTGTTCGTCGCGATGGTGTTGTTGACGAAATCGAGCTTGCCGGTGTGACCGTAGAGGCGGCCGTTGGGCAGTTGCGCCCGGATCACGACGGCGCCGAACCCACCGAGCGGCGTGTAGCGCGCCCGCAGAGTGATGGCCTCGTGCACCGGCACCGGAAACGTCACGAACATCGGGTCCTGGCTGACGATCGTCGTCAGCACACCGGAGCCCGGCCCGACCACGTTGCCGATCGTGAGGGCGGTGCGCCCGATCTGGCCCGTGATCGGCGCCCGGATCTCCGTGTAGCCGAGATTGATCTGCGCCGTGTCGAGCTGGGCCTGGGCGGCCTGGAGCTGTGCCTCCAGGGCGCGCTCGTTCGCGAGGGCCGCGTCATAGGTCGATTGCTGCCCAGCCGGTCCGCCGAGCAGAGTTCTCGCCCGTTGCGTCGTGAGACGGGCGTTGCCCAACTGCGCTTCGACTTGCGCGATCTGCGCCCGTTGAGCGTCCACGGCCGCCTGGAACGGTCCCTTCTCGAGAAGGTAGAGGAGCGTGCCTTCCTGGACGTCGGCGCCCTCGACGAAGAGCCGCTTCTCGATGAACGCCGTCACCCGCGCGACGATATCGACGCGTTGCTTCGCTTCGATGCGGCCGATGAACTGCTCCGTCTGCGTGATCGGCTCCTTGCGGGCCGTGACGACGCCGACGACGGGCGGGCCAGCCGGCTGGCCCTGCCCCTGCGCGAACGCCGTCGAAACCGCGGGCAGGCAGGCGGTGCAGAGCGTCGCGGCGGCCCACCCGACCCGGAGCGTGAACCGGCCGGACACCGTCACCTCCACCTCCGGGGGATCGCCAAGCGAAACACGACGGACGGCCGAATACCTTGGCCCTTTGCTTCCCGGCCCTGCGGCGGGTCGGGCTGGTAGGGCGTCACGGGTGGCGCGGCCGGCGCGGCGCCTTGCCTGGCCCGATGCCCCTGACGCGCATCCGCGATGGCGAAAGCCCCCAGACTCGCATCCTGCGCCGCTTCGCCGACCCGGGCGCCGACCATGCCGCCCCGAACGCCTGATACGAGGCGGCACGCCGGATGCCCGCTCTGCCTCATCCGTCCCAACATCGACGCTTGCTTCTGCAAGAGATGTTCAGAACGACGGCTTGTTGCCGATGCATTTGCATCGCTTCGATTTTAAGATCCGGCAGCGGCCGCTGCAGCAGTCTCTCGCGCTGCGTCCGACCCATCCGTTGCCGCGACATTCGATGTTCATGTCGCGGGTCGTCATGATCTGGCCCGGCCGACTCATCGCCGCCGTCGCAGTATAAATATTTATTCCCATAATCATGGCCGGAACAGCAGCGAGCATGGCAACGCCTCGCATGGCGCATCCTCCGTGATGATTGATTGATCGGCGAAATACCGCACAACGCGGCCATTTATTGCTGTCACAGGATGATTGTATCTGAGCTATGCAATGTTAGATTATGCCATGGAAAGTTTCGCTCGACGTCGATCGTCCGGGCACCCTCAACGCAGCTCGAAAGACGAGAGCGGATCGGCGCGAGCTTTGAACCGATCCTTCTCTTAGGTCCGTGTATTGCGCCGGCCGGAATTTGCCGAAGATCAGCTCTTTGACGATACTCAATTCACGATGGCGATGTCGCGGTCGGCGCTCACCTTCGACCGAGCGAAGCCGCAGACGATCGCACCGCCGAAACTCTGGACATCGCGGGCGACAGCGGCGGCGCTGCCGCCGATACGAGTGTCGGCACAGAGTATAGTCGATACCGGCGCGCCGGCTCCTTGATGGCGATCAATCCCGTTCCTGCAAACCTCCACCCGAGACGGTCAGGATCTGTCCATCGATCCAGGAGGCTGCGGACGGGCACAGGAACCGAGCCGGCCACGGCCGTGATGGAGCCGCCGATCAAGACGGTTTCAGCAGCCATCGAAGCGGCAGGGCGACGAGCGTCAGGCTCACCACACTCATCGCCCAGAGCAGAACGAACCAGCCGATCCGGCCAAGTTTGCCGGTCATCGCCGCCATGCGGAGGCGTGCGGCGTTGGGCACGAAGGCAGGTCCCGTTGCCGGCCGCCGGGCACCCATCAGTGATACCCGGATTCCGGTGTGACCTTGCCGCGGAACAGCCAGTAGACGTAGGCCGTGTAGCCGAGCACCATCGGGATCAGCACCGCCGCACCGGCGAGGAGAAAGGCTTGGCTGCTCGGATGCGTGGCCGCCGCCCAGATCGTGATGTCCGGCGGCACGATCATCGGCCAGAGGCTGATGCCGAGACCGATATAGGAGAGCAGGAAGAAGCCGAGCGCGCAGAGGAAGGGCATGAGTTCCTCCCGCCGCTCCAGGGCACGCTGGAAGCGCAGCGCCAGCAGCCCGACGAGCACGGGCACCGGCACCCCGACGAGAATGCCGGGGAAGGAAAGCCAGCGCTCGCGGAAGGGAGCGCTGAGGATCAGCATCGTGAGCGAAACGATGGCGATCAGGACCAGGGTCGCCAGGCCGAGAGGGCGGGCGAGGCGGTAGGCGCGGATCTGCAACTCGCCCCCCGTCTTCCAGATGAGCCAGCATGCCCCAAGGAGCCCGTAGCCCACCACCAGCGCCACGCCGGTCAGCAGGGAGAACGGGGTGAGCCAGTCCCACCAGCCCCCGGCATAGGCGCGGCCGTTGACGCGGATGCCCTGGGCGAGGGCGCCGAGCGCGATGCCCTGGCAGAAGGCCGCCACGTAGCTGCCCCAGGAGAAGGCGCGGTCCCACCAGAGCTGCCCCCGAACTGTCACCATGCGGAAGCGCATCTCGAAGGCGACGCCGCGGAACACGAGGGCGAGCAGCATCAGGATCAGCGGCATGTAGAGCGCCGGCAGGATCGTCACGTAGGCCAGCGGGAAGACCGCGAAGAGGCCGCCGCCGCCGAGGATCAGCCAGGTCTCGTTGCCATCCCATACGGGCGCGACGGAGTTCACCATCACGTCCCGGTCGGCCTTGGCCGGCACGGCCGGGAACAGGATGCCGATGCCGAGATCGAACCCGTCCATCGCAACGTAGAGGAACACCGCCGTGGCGATCAGGACGGCCCAGATCAACGTGAGGTCGAGAGACATGGAAGACCCGTCCTTCACTCGGCCGGCTGGGCATTCGGGCCGGCCGCGATCGCCGGGGCCGGGGTGATGCCGGCGGTGCGGACCGGCCGGCCGGTGGGCACACCCGCCTCGTGCGGCCGCGGCGGCTGATTGAAGAGGTGGAGGAGGTACCAGATGCCGGCCCCGAACACGACGAAGTAGACCACGGCGAAGGCCGCGAGCGAGGCCGCGACGGCGGGGGCGGCAATGGGTGAGACGCTGTCGGAAGTGCGCAGCAGCCCGTAGACCGTGAAGGGCTGACGCCCGGCCTCCGTTACGACCCAGCCCGCCGTGACGGCCACGAGGCCTGACGGACCCATCGCGACCGCGCAGCGCTGCAGCCATCGTGAGCTGTAGAGCCGTCCTTTCCAGCGCAGATAGAGCGAGGCCATTCCCAGCGCGATCATCAGGAAGCCAAGCCCGACCATGACCCGGAAGGACCAGAACACCAGAGGCAGGTTCGTCGGCCAGGTGTCACGGGGCAGTGATTTCAGCCCGCGCACCTCGGCGTTCAGGTCGTGAGCGAGATACAAGCTCGCGAGCCCCGGAATGCCGATCGCCCAGCGCGTCGTCTCGGCCTGCGCGTCGGGCCAGCCGAACAGGATCGAGGGCGCGCGCCGCTCGCTCTCGAAATGGCCCTCCATCGCCGCGACCTTGGCGGGCTGATAGTGGTAGGTGTTGGTCCCATGCAGGTCGCCGAGGACGAGTTGCACGGGGGCGACGACGGCGGCCATCCACATCGCCATCGAGAACATCAGACGGGCACGCGGATTCGACCGGTCGCGCAACAGGTGCCACGCCCCCACCGCGCCGACGATCATCGCCGTGGTCAGGTAGGCGGCGGTGACGGTGTGGGCGAAGCGGAAGGGGAAGGACGGGTTGAAGATCGCCGCCCACCAATCCTGGGGCGCGAAATGGCCGTTGGCGTCGAGCACGTAGCCCGCCGGCGTCTGCATCCAGGAATTGGCCGACAGGATCCAGAAAGCCGAGGTCAGCGTGCCCACCGCGACGAGGCAGGTGGCCAGGAAATGAAGGCGCGGGCCCACGCGCTCCAGACCAAACAACATCACACCGAGAAAGCCCGCCTCCAGGAAGAAGGCCGTCAAAACCTCGTAGCCCAGAAGAGGGCCGAGGATCGGAGCTGTCTTGTCGGAGAAGACCGACCAGTTGGTGCCGAACTGGTAGCTCATGACGAGACCCGAGACGACGCCCATGGCGAACGCGACGGCGAAGATCTTGAGCCAGTACCGGTAGGTATCGAGATAGACCGCCCGTCCGGTCGTGAGCCAGAACGCCTCCAACACAGCGAGAAAGCTAGCCAGGCCGATGGTGAAGGCCGGAAACAGAAAATGCCAGACGACCGTGAAGGCGAATTGGCTTCGGGCCAGATCGAGTGCGCTGGGGAGGTGGTCGGCCAACATTCCTGACACTCGATTCGCAAGATGGGCGAAGGATGGCTTTGCGATGAATCCGACGAAGCGGGCCGCGACGATCAAGGCGCTCGAGCGCTGGGCGTCGGCCGCAAACCTTGAAGACGATGAAACGCGGATCGATCGCTTCAGCTACGGTCGTTGGAACTCGGGGGCATTCTCAAGCAAGCCGCACGGCCTACTACATGAATTCGCCTCCCCGAGCGCCGGCCAAATTTTTCTCCCTTCCGCCTATTCGACAATCCACTCAAATACTGATGTTGAATGTACGTGTTACTATATAAATTGCGGCGGCATCAGCGCACATCCTGGCCGCCTTCTCGGTCGAAGGCCTCGTCGATCCCTCGATAGGAAAGCTCATCACATCGAGGATCACATTGATCGAAATCAGACCGCTTCGGTCGATCACCTTGCGCCTTGCCTCATCCCGTCATCGCAAGGCGGGGCCGAAGGGATTCAGCGCGCGACCTGTTCGGAGAGGGCGAGCCCTGGATTGCCGCGACTTCCGGCTTCGCCTCGCAATGACAGCGAAGAGACCGGGGCGATCAAACGGATGACGTATCAGACAGGACCATCGCGGCGTCGACAGCATGCGACCAAAATTGCCCCCTGGATCGCCTCGTCCGCTCGGACACGTGCCCGGGCAACTGCGGGAGCCGGTGGCGGAAGCCGGAGCGGGCGACGCTCCGCGCATATCCAGGAGGCAGGGTCGGAGATAGTCGGTGGGCTTGGATCGACGAAACCAGCTCGGCCTCTGCGACCTAACGGGGATCCGAAGATCCCAGAGTCCGACTGCGCCCGATCAGCTCACGACGATGCGCTCGTCGAGCTTGCGGTCAACCGTTTGGACCGTCTGGTCGATCTCGGCGTGAGGTGTGCCAAGCTGATGCGCGATCAGCTTCACCAATAGGTCGACCCGCTCGATGAAGGGAGCGCCGTTCGCGACGGCGCGCGCAGCGGATGAGGGCTTGAGGAGGCTCTCGGCGGCTTTGGCATATTTCTCGAACGGCACTTGGTCTCTCGGATCGGCCCCCAGGCGCCGGGCGACGGCATCGACGTGTTCGTAGATGGCGCGTGAACGCGCCAGATCGGTGTGCACGGCGTCACGGATCGACTGCATCTTGTCCGGCGTGATGCAGCGATAATTCCCTGTCAGCAGCATCGACCATTTTGCGAGCGGCACAAACAGAGAGTCGAACACCTTCAGCTTGACCGGCACATCCTGGCCGTCGAGCCGTACGGCATCGATGTCGGCCTCCAGCTCTCGGAGAATCCGGGTGTGCGCCTCATCAGCGAAGGGCGCGGCCTTGAAGTTCGTCGGCAGCCCGACCTGGAGGACGTTCGCACCCTCGTCGGGCGGACGAAAGGCCTGCGGATCGGGAGAGCAGAGCGACACCAATCCTGGCTCGAACCGATCCCAAACGCCCGCATTGGTGTAGGCCGCCTCCAAATCCATCTCCGCAAGCGCCGGGATGCGCTTGAGATACGGCAGAGGCGGCATGTTCATGAGGGAGAGGCAAGGGAGCCGTGCCGTGGCGATCTTGATCATCAGCACACGGATCGTGTGGTTGGTGTACTGCGGCTCCTGCATGGCGAGGACGGCCAAGTCGTAGCGGGAGACATCGACCTGCTCCGGCGCAGCCGCGTCCACGGTTCCCGGAAGATCGCGCGACCGGATGGCCCGGGAGTCGGCCTCCCCACGCAACGTGAGGCGAACCTCCGTTCCCTCACGGTTGATCAAGTCCGCCGTCTTCCGGCGGCAGACGAGGGTCACGTTGTGACCCGCCATCAGCAACTTCGTGGCGAGTAACGACCCGTACGAGGCGCCCAGAATCAGGATGTTGCGAGGCATGCCGTTCCCTCCAGCCGTCTTATTGGAAGCTCGAAGTCCCACGTCCGGAAGCACTATTGCATGCCTTGCGCTCTGGGCTCACCGGTTTCCTGCACGCACCCTTGAGCCGTCCCGCCTCCGGATCGGCAAAGTCCTTTGCAGCTGCCCGCCGCCGTCCCTCGATCTGGAGGTCAAGAATCGGAGGACGCCGGACCTGAACGGCGACGATTCGGAAGCGGCGCGGACACTTGCAGCCTGCGGCGCCACGCATGGGCGCTAACGCACGGATCACGTCCGCGCGCTGAGACGGGCCAGCCCTGGATGCCCCTCGTAGGCGTAATGTCTATGCCATCAAGCCCTGGGATTGGACACAGTGGTGGACGGTGAGAACCTCGGCGCATGCGCGGCGCATCTGCCCGCCTGCATCGCGTCCGCGGACATACTCCCGGCCCTCGAGCGGCCCCTCCATCCCTCCCTTGCGCAGCCGACACGATTCGAACGTGTGACCTTTGCCTGAGGAAGGCTACGCTACCATCCCTTTTAGCAATTAGGGCATTTCATCACCCCGCACAGCACCGTGGTATCACTGGGCCATCGCAGGCAGCCGGCATGGACCCCGCCCCTTCCACAAGTCTCGTAAGAGGCCATGGAGGCCGACTCGGCTGATTTCGCAGGCGTGACCTCAGAAGATCAGAACGAGCACGACGGCCAGGATTAGGGCCTGTCGTCGCCTGAACGGATTGCGAATTTTGGCGTTTTCTCGGTTTCGAATGAGGAGACGTGATGCTGTCAGACGCACAGTGGGGTGAGTTGGAGCCGTTGATCG
>NZ_BPRC01000042.1 GCF_022179725.1 Methylorubrum aminovorans | reverse complement strand
CGCGCGGATCTCCATCTTGGCCAACGGCTCGCCGGAAGGCCGGATACGTTTGTGCAGACTGCCCAGACCAGCGGAACCAGAGCCACTTGCGGACGGGGCGGGCCATACGTTGCCACCGTGGGCGGAGCGGTGGGCCCGGACATAGGTGCTGTCGAGGGCGGCCGCGTCCCCAGCCCATCCAGCCTTGGCCAGGGCGGCCAGCATCGCGCGCCAGAAGCCGCGGCGGGACCACCTGTTGAAGCGGTTGTAGACCGTGGTGGACGGGCCGTAGGTATCCGGGCAGTCGCACCAGCGGCAGCCTGCGGTGATCACGTGCAGGATGCCGGAGATGATCCGCCGGTCGTCCTTGCGCTCGGGTCCGGGCTGATTGCGGGGCAGGAACGGCTCGATCACCGCCCACTGCTCATCCGAGAGCCAGAACAGATCCGCCACCGCCGCCTCCGCGCTGCAAACGGCAGCCTCGAATCATAAAACTACAGCCCACGCAACACCTTGATGCGGTTTTGACCCTAATCGCCGCTGGATGAAAGTTCAGTGGCAGGTCACTTTGTGCGCAGCTTTGTCTTGCCTGACAACGTTGATCCGACCAAGGTGACGGCTTCGATGAAAGACGGCGCGCTGGAAGTGCGGCTTGTCAAGGCCGAGCAAGCCAAACCGAAACAGATTGAAATCTCAGTCAACTAACTTTAATTAGGAGCCCAAGATCATGAATATCAAACAGCCCCAATCAACCTTCTCCGCACTTGCCCTGGCGGTCGTCGTCGGACTTAGCGGACCGGCTCAGGCCCAATCGGCGGCAGGTTCTAGCCCAGGTGCTGCAGCACCCTCTGCCGCATCCAAGGCGGCGCAGCCACAGGTAGATGACAAGGCCGCCCGGGAAGCCGAAAAAAAGCGTGCTGAGCTCACTCAGGACGCCATCACGGCGCTCACCAAGACCCAGGAGGCTTTGACACTCCTTGATGCAAAGAAGACCAAGGAGGCGCTCGCTGCGCTGGAACTGGCCAGCGGAAAGCTGGAACTGGTATTGGCACGCGACGCCAAACTTGCTTTGGCGCCGGTCGATGTACGCGTCATCACCCACGATATCCACGCCAACGTGGAAACGGTGAAGAAAGCGGTCAAGTTGTCTCGGGAGTTGTTGGGTGATGGCGAGGTGCAAAAGGCCCGGCCCATCGTCGCCAATCTGGCCAGCGAAATCGTGATCGAAACCGACAACCTGCCGATGGCAACGTACCCGGCAGCGATCAAGTCGGCCGCACGGCTCATCGACAGCGGCAAGATCGACGACGCCAAGGCGGAACTCGCCCGAGCACTGAACACGCTGGTGGTGACCTCGGTCGCCTTTCCTCTGCCCGTGCTACGGGCTGAAGCCGCGATGGCAAAAGCTGAAAAGCTGGCCGAGACCGACAAGCGCGATGCCAAGCAGAACGAGGAGCTCAGCACCTTGCTGTCGTCCGTGCGCACGGAGATCGAGATGGCGCAGATCCTGGGTTATGGCAAGAAGGCGGATTTCAAACCCATCTTCGATCAGGTGGAGTCCATTGAGCAAAAGTCGGCTGGTGGCAAAAGCGGCAAGGGATGGTTCGACGAGTTGAAGACGCGCCTCCAAAAGCTGTTTTGAGGTGATGAAGGGGCCGACTGTTCGGTCGGTCAGTCTCGCGATGTTCGCAGTCAGCCCCAATAGATTCGCCTATTTTCACTAACTCATACGAGGCATATCACCATGAATGAGCAAACATCGAATCCCAATGCGACGAACAAAGAAATAAACGAACAGGCCGCGGTAAGCAGCCTTCCTGTCAGTCCAGAGGCCAAGCCTGAAGTCGTCACGGAGGTACAGCCTGAGGTTCAGAAGGAAACGGGCTCGCAGGCGGCAGACAAACGTAAACAAGTCCTCGATGAGGCCGTCTCGGCCTTGGCGCTGACCAAATCAGCGCTGGCCGCACTTGACGGCAAGGACGCTGCACGCGCATTGGCAATGCTGGCCGAAGTGACTGGAAAGCTGGAGCTGATTGTTGCGCGCGAACCCACGCTTGCCCTGGCCCCCGTTGATGTGCGCACCATCGTGCACGACTTGTTCGCCAACACGGAAACCATTGAGGCGATGACCGACGAGGCGCTGGATGCCCTCAAACATGGCGAGGTGCAACAGGCACGTCACGTGCTGGCTTTGCTGGCCAGTGAAATCGTGATCGCGGTCACCAACATCCCTCTGGCGTCCTATCCCGCAGCCGTGAAGTCAGTCGTGCCGCTGATCGATCAGGGCAAGATTGAAGAAGCCAAAGCCGCGCTGCAGGCAGCGCTCAGCACGCTGGTCGAGACGCGCAGCGTGCATCCGCTGCCCGCCCTGCGCGCCAGGCTGCTCCTGAAGCGCGCCGAGACCTTGGTAGAAGATGGTCAGCGGAGCGAAGCGTCCAATGAGCGCCTGGAGACATTCTTGAACGAAGCGCGGCAGCAGTTGGAAATGGCAGAACTGCTGGGCTATGGAAAGAAGAAGGACTTTGAGCCCCTGTATGCTGAACTCAGGAAAGTCAAGCAAAAGACGGCTGGGGGAGGCGGCGGAAAAGGCTGGCTCGATGAAATCAAGGCAAAGCTGTCCAAGTTGTTCTGAAACCGCTGGATAGGGCGTAAGAGGGGCGCGTCGCGCCCCTCTCTTTGCTCAGGAGTGTATGCTTTTTCACCCCATTAGGCCGCGTGGACGAACCTGATCCATAAGCGGATGCAGCCGAGCAGGGCGAAGCCGAGAAAGCTGGAAGCGGTGTGGTCGTAGCGGGTGGCCACGCGGCGGCAGTTCTTGAGACGGTTGATGAAGCACTCGATGCGGGAACGCAGGGCGTAGAGGCGTCGGTTGACGCTGTGCTGCACCTTGCGGCTCCGCTTGGTCGGGATCTCCGGCTGGGCCCCCCGGTCGCGCGCATCCTGCCGCAGGCGGTCACTGTCGTAGCCCCTGTCACCGAGCAGCACGCCGGGATCGCTGTCGCGCTCGGCCATGAGGTCGTCATAGGCGATTAGGTCGTGGGCCTCGCCGGGCGTCAGCACGACGCTGATGGGCAGGCCATCGGCATTGGCACGCAGGTGGAGCTTGGTCGAGAAGCCGCCGCGCGAGCGGCCGAGAGCCTGACTTTGGGTCCCCCCCTTCCTCCTGACCTGACCGGCTGGCTTTGGACCGGGCTGATTGAGAGGATCAGCCAGGACTGAAGGAGCTGGACATGAAGCGAGGTCAGAAGGCGGGTGCTGAGCAGGTGGTGCTGAAGCTGCGCCAGATTGAGGTGCAGACGGCTCAGGGTAAGAGTTTGGCGATAGCGTGCCGGGAGGCGGAGATCTCCGAACAGAGTTATTATCGCTGGCGCAAGGAGTACGGCGGCCTGCAGATCGACCAAGCCCGTCGGATGAAGGATCTGGAGCGCGAGAACGCTCGATTGCGCCGGCTCGTGGCTGACTTGTCCCTGGAGAAGCAGGTGCTGGCGGACGTCGCCGCGGGAAACTTATAGCCCCGGAGCGACGCCGGCAGGCAGTCGACGGCATTCGTGAGAAGTATGGTCTCTCAGAACGCCATGCCTGCCGGATCGTTGGCCAGCACCGGGGCACGCAACGCTACGTGCCCACCGTGCCAGCTGACGAGGATACGCTGACCCGCGCCATCATCGCCCTGGCGTCTGAGTACGGACGCTACGGCTACCGCCGCGTCACCGCGCTGCTGCAGGCAGCTGGGTGGCAGGTGGGCAAGGACCGGGTTCAGCGGATCTGGCGTCGTGAGGGGCTCAAGGTCCCGCAAAAGCATCGACCACGCAGCCGGCTGTGGTTGAACTGGGATTGCCCCGGTTTGATGGACACCGAGATCGCTTTCGCGTGAGGTGTTTGCCCGATGCCCAAGACCCGCCCCGCATACCCCGCCGAGTTCCGGCGGCAGATGGTCGATCTGGTCCGCGCCGGCCGCGACCCCACCGAGCTCGCCCGCGAGTTCGAGCCGTCGCGCCAGACCATCCAGAACTGGGTCGCGGAGGCTGACCGCGGCGAGGGCCGCCGCGAGGCCAAGCCGCCGACAGCCGATCCCGGACTGACGGCGAGCGAGCGCGACGAACTCGTCCGGCTGCGGCGCGAGAACCGACAGTTGAGGTTGGAGCGTGACATCCTCTCTCGCGCGACGGCCTGGTTCGCGCGGGAGACCGGGGTCCTGCCGTCGGGGTCAGAGGTGGCTCGGGGAAATTGCACAGTGGGGCTGAGTGGAATTTCTGCCTGACGGCGGCCAGGATGGCTGCGGATCAGGAGCGATGATGAGCAAGCGACAACGCCGGAACCATCTCCCAGCCTTCAAGGCGAAGGTGGCTCTGGCTGCCCTGCGGGGCGAGAAGACCCTGGCCGAACTGGCCCAGCACTTCGATGTCCATCCCAACCAGATCACGGCCTGGAAGACCCAGCTTCTCGATGGGGCTGCCGGGGTGTTCGGATCCGCGCCCCGGTCGGAGGCGGCACTGGCCATCGACGTGAAGACGCTGCACGCCAAGATCGGCGAGTTGACGCTGACCAACGATTTTTTGTCCGGCGCGCTCGGCAAAGCCGGTCTGCTGAGCGCAAAGCGATGATCGATCGCGGGCACGATCTGCCCATCGCCAAACAGGCCAAGGCGCTCGGGATCAGCCGGGGCAGTGTCTACTACCTGCCACGTCCGGTCCCGACCGCTGATCTCGCGGTGATGCGGCGGATGGACGAGTTGCATCTCGAACTGCCCTTCGCGGGGAGCCGGATGCTGCGGGATCTCCTCAACAAAGAGGGCGTCGCGATTGGCCGCTGCCATGTCGCGACGCTGATGAAGCGCCTGCGCATCGAGGCACTCTACCGCAAACCGAGCACCTCGAAGCCTACGCCGGGGCACAAGATCTACCCGTATCTGCTGCGGGGGCTAACGATCGACAGACCCAATCAGGTCTGGGCGATGGACATCACCTACGTTCCAATGGCGCGTGGGTTTGTCTACTTGGCGGCCGTGATCGACTGGTTCATGTCTGGATGCCCCCTGTCGCGCAAGAGGGTGTTGAGCGGCTCTGACGGGGATCGGGTGCGGTCATGTCTCAGGCCTCATGATGCGGCCATGTCCATGCCGCGGGCCAGTATGGAGATGCGCGGATCAGGTGCAGATCAACACACGCGAGCTCGTGGCTCGTCAACCAGTCTTGCTTTTCCTGATCCCGATCTGACCGATCGTTCCGTCCTTACCTCTCTTCGACCTTCCTACCCGACACACCGATGCGATGGTGGCTTGATGTCCTGATCAAGCAGCCGGCACCGGAGCCCTATAACTCTCGTTCTTCATCAGCATCGCCCAGGCTGCGCGGGCCATCTTGTTAGCCAAGGCGATGGCGAGGACCAGGCGCGGCTTGCGCGGCAGCATCCTCGCCAGCCAGGAGCCTGCCGGTGCTCCCTTGCGGATCGACCAGCGGATGACCGTCATAGCGCCGATGATCAGGAGACGCCGGATGTCGCGCTGGCCCATCTTGGACACGCGACCCAGGACCTGCTTTCCGCCTGAAGAGAACTGTCGTGGCACGAGGCCGAGCCAAGCTGCAAAGTCGCGTCCGCGCTTGAACGTCGCCATCGGCGGCGCGAACGTCTCGATCGCCATGGCGGTGATCGGTCCGATCCCCGGCATCGTCATGAGGCGGGACGTCATGCCAGATCGCTTGGCTTCCTGCGCGACCCGCTTTTCCAACTCCGAGATCCGGGCATCGAGATCCCGGATCTGGTCGAGGTAGAGGCGGCTCAGATCGGCAACGAGCGGATCGAGCGCGGTCGCGACGTCGTCAATCGCCAGGGCGAGCTGGCGCACGTTGGTCGCTCCCTGCGGCGCCACGATGCCGTGCTCGGCGAGATGGCCGCGCAACGCATTGATGAGCTGGGTGCGCTGCCGTACCAGAAGGTCGCGCGTCCGAAAGATCATGGCTCGCGCCTGCTGAGCCTCGCTCTTGATCGCAACGAAGCGCATCGTCGGGCGCGAGGCGGCCTCGGCAATGGCCTCAGCGTCGGCTGCATCGTTCTTCTGCCGCTTGATGAACGGCTTGACGTAGATGGGTGGGATCAGTCGAACCTCGTGACCCAGTTCACGGATCGCACGTCCCCACTCGTGGGCCGAAGCGCAGGCCTCCATGGCAACGATGCAGGCCGGAAGTTGCGCGAAAAACGTGAGAACCTGCGGTCGCGACAGCTTCTTGCGTAGCGCGACGCTGCCATCGGCGCGTGCGCCGTGAACTTGGAAGATGCGCTTGGCCAAATCGAGGCCGACGATGGCGATCGGATCCATGGACTGCTCCGGCAGATGTGAAAGGTCCAGGCCCAGACTACCGGCTTCCGCCGGGGTGGGGGCATCCAGTCCATCAGCCGCCGGGTCCTGTCCTGGCGGCTATCGATCACCATGGAGGCCGATTTCTGCGTGGAGGCTCTGGAAGAAGCGCTCGCCCGGCACGGCAAGCCGGAGATCTTCAACACCGACCAGGGCTCGCAGTTCACCAGCCACGCCTTTACCAGCGTGCTGCGGCAGGCAGGGATCGCCATCAGCATGGACGGCAAAGGCGCGTGGCGCGACAACGTCTTCGTCGAACGACTGTGGCGGTCAGTCAAGTACGAGGAGATCTACCTGCGGGCCTACGACACCGTCAGCATGGCGCGCGCGTCGATCGGCCGGTATCTCGCGTTCTACAACGAACGCAGGCCCCATTCGAGCCTCGACCGGCGCACCCCAGACCAAGCCTACTTCGACAGGCTGCCGCATCCCGTGGCGGCCTGAACCCGGCAGGATATCCACTCATCCAAGCCCAGTTCGCTGTTCAGACAAACCGAACCACCTCTGATTACCGCAGCCATCGCGGCCTGGACCGTGCCCTGTTCCTCAAGCTCGCCAGTGGCGACTGGATCCGGACCCGGCGCAACCTCGTGATCACCGGCCCCTGCGGCGTGGGCAAGAGCTGGCTGGCCTGCGCGCTCGGGCACAAGGCCTGCCGGGACGACCTCTCGGTCCTGTACTACCGGGTTCCACGCCTGTTTGCGGCGCTCAGCCTCGCGCGTGGCGATGGCCGCTACAGCCGGCTGCTGCGCCAGATCGCGAAGGCGAACCTGCTGATCCTCGACGATTGGGGCCCCGAGCCGCTCCTGCCTGAACAGGCGCGCGATCTCCTGGAGGTCGTCGAGGATCGCTACGACGCCGGCTCGACCCTGATCACCAGCCAGGTGCCGGTGGATCGCTGGTACGAGATCATCGGCATCCCCACGCTCGCCGATGCCGTCCTCGACCGGCTGCTGCACAACGCTCACCGCATTGAACTCGCCGGCGAGAGCCTGCGCAAACGCAAGGCGGCCGAGCCTGCCGCTTGACCTGTCCGACTGACCTCGTGATCCTCACCCCAGACCCGCGGGAGTGCCCCGTCACTGGCCGGCTTCAGATCGGGCCGGTGGCCGGCTTCGCCTCGGAACAACGGCCGGCTTCAAATCGGAATCCCCGGCCGGCTTCGTCGGAATACGCACCCGCGGGCCGAACCCTGTTCGTGTCAGGCCAATTCGGGGTCGCTTCCGATGGGCAGATGCGCGCCGAGTTCGCCGAGCAACTCGGGCAGGCGATGGCCAACGCGGAGGCGCTGCTGGCAGCAGCAGGGATGGCGATGAGGTCGTGTCCCTGATGGAGGTGTAGCTCGCTGGTAGCGGGAGAGCCCGCCTGCGCGCCCTTCACAGCGCTGTAGCAGGCGGGCTCTCCCGCGGGGTGGCCATCGGTGGTTGCCGGGTAGGGTCGGGTTGCGAGCACCAACCCCGAGCCGAGAGACCCCCGATGACCGACGAGATGATGGCCCTGCGCGGGCTGATGGAGAAGAGCGCCGACGCCGATCTGCTGCGCGAGATGATCGGCTTTGCGGCCGAGCGGCTAATGGAGCTGGAGGTCGGTGGCCTGACCGGGGCCGCCCATGGCGAGAAGAGCGCCGAGCGGCTGGTCCAGCGCAACGGCTACCGTGACCGGGATTGGCAGACGCGGGCCGGCACGGTCGAGCTACGCATTCCGAAGCTGCGCAAGGGCAGCTACTTTCCGGGCTTCCTGGAGCCGCGCCGGATGGCCGAGAAGGCGCTCACGGCCGTGATCCAGGAGGCCTACATCCAGGGCATCTCAACCCGCTCGGTCGATGACCTCGTCCAAGCCATGGGCGGTACGGGCGTGTCGAAGAGCCAGGTCAGCCGGCTTTGCCAGGAGATCGACGAGCGGGTCGGCGCGTTTCTCGACCGGCCCATCGAGGGCGAGTGGCCCTATCTCTGGATCGATGCGACTTACGTGAAGGTGCGCCAGGACGGGCGTATCGTCTCGGTCGCCGTCATCGTGGCGGTCGGCGTGAACACCGATGGTCGCAGGGAAGTGCTGGGCATGGATGTCGGCCCCTCCGAGGCCGAGACGTTCTGGACGGACTTCCTGCGCAAGCTCGCCCGCCGGGGGCTGCGCGGGGTCAAGCTGGTGATCTCGGACGCCCACGAGGGCATCAAGGCGTCAGTGGCCAAGGTCATGAACGCGACCTGGCAGCGCTGCCGCGTCCACTTCATGAGGACCGTGCTCGCCCATGCCGGGCGCAGCGGGCGGCGTGTCGTCTCCGCCTTCATCGCCACGGCGTTCGCCCAGGACGATGCCGACGCAGCCCGTCAGCAGTGGCGGCGCGTGGCCGATCAGCTCCGGCCCAAGGTGCCCAAACTCGCTACCCTGATGGACAGGGCCGAGCCGGACGTTCTGGCCTACATGGGGTTCCCGGCCGCACACCGGATCAAGCTCCACAGCACGAACCCGCTGGAGCGCCTGAACGGCGAGATCAAGCGCCGGACCGAGGTCGTCGGCATCTTTCCCAACGAGGCCGCCATCACCCGCCTTGTGGGCGCGATCCTGCTGGAACAGAACGACGAATGGGCCGTCCAGCGCTCGCGCTACATGACCCTGGAAAGCATCGCCCCAATCGGCGATGATCCCCTCGTCAGCCTGCCCACCCTGGCAGCCTGATCCTCCCGGCCCAAGCCGGTGATCGCGATGGCTCTCAACGAGCTACACCACGCCAAGGGACACGACCTGGCGATGACCGACGTCAGGAAGGCGACGTTCATCCTGACGCGGACCGACGATCTCTGTGTCCTCGAGCGGGTTCGACAGGCTCGCTGGGCTTCGGAGGGGCCAGCCGCGGTGACTGTCCTCGTTGCCACCACGCTCGCCCGATGGCCCGGTACAAATAGCGGCGCTGACCCGAGGACTAAGGCATGGCCTGCATCTCGAAGGGTTCCCGCTTACGGAGCGGCGTCAACCCTCTTCGCCAATCGACGTCGTTCTACCGCCCTCGGCCATCACGCGTGGGTTGCACGGGATGAACCCGGTGCTCCATCCCACGATCCTGTCGCGTTCGCTCACTGCGTCGCTGCGTGCGGCCCTTTTCGTTCGGGACTGGTTCGACCAACACGTCATGGCTTCCGTCCGGAAACAGCTCCAAGGGTACGGAACGGCGCACCGTCACGCGAGCCTCGGGCGTCTGCGCCTTACGCAAGGCCGCGAGGACCCACGCTTCGAAGGCCTCCGCTTCTTCCTCGCCCGCTCGGGTGCCGATCGCGAGATGCACGGCCGCATCCGGATGCCGGGCGACGACGTGGGCGAGCGCGCTGCCGATCTCAGGACCATCGCCGCCCAGGCCACAGATCAGGGCACGGTCCGGCTGCCCGTCCTGCTGATACAGGCTCAGAGCCTCGGCCTTCGTTCGAGCCACGTAGATCCGCTCCGGCGCGCGTCGATCCCCCAGCTGGACCAAACCCGTCGTACCCTGCTGCCCGTTCCCCGCCGCCTCACCGGTTCCATCGGCCTGCTCGATCCCCAACAGGCGACCGCTCTGATCCCGGCGGGCGAACACCATCCGGCCTCGAGGACCGGTCAGGACATCGGCGCGAAGCTGCTCCAGGGTGAGCGGCAGCAGACCCCGTATCGCGATCGCGGCGGTCCGGATCTCCCGCCTTAGGCCCTGCCATATGATCGCGGCGAGCCGGCTGAACCGCCCCTTCTGACCCGGAGCGTACGAGGCGAACGGGATCGCGTGATCTGCTCGGCTCGGCCGCGGGACCGGGTACGCTGCGGGGGCATGCAGGCGCTCCTCCATGCGCTGCCGCAACGCTCGGGCGGCGGGCGACGATGTGCTTACCGAGGCCGAGGCGATCCCAGCGATGGCCTTCCTCCAGGATCCCGCGCTCTCCAGGCCCATCCTGCCGCCGTACGGCACAGGGACGTCGCGCGACAGAACTGGCGCACCACACCAGCCGCGCAGGTCAGGCCCAGCGTAGTCGGCAACGTTCGCTTTGCCGCCGCTGCCTGCGGCCTCCGACAGATATGCCTGCCGGATCTCGCTGTGGCTGACCGGGACGAGTGCCGGGTGCAAAGCGCCTCGGCCAACCGGCAGACCGCGCTCTTCCGGCCGGACGCCGGAGCGCGCCGCCTCCAGCCGCTCCCGGATCCGGTCCGTGTCGACAAAGAGACGCACGGTGCGACGGTGCCGCGTCATCGCCACGTAGGTCGCCTCCGCGCCTGTGCCGCGCAGGTCGGCCACGAACGCCTCGTCGACCGTCACCCCCTGTGCCGCGTGCGTAGTCATGGCATAGCTGTGCTGGAGTCTTGGCACCTGAGGCTCGCCCGGTTCGCGGCGCCCGACCAGCGCGCTCGTCCGGGCGCTCAGCCGCGCCCCGTTCTTCGCCAACTGCAGCGTCAGCACCGGATCGGCCGGATCGCCGGAGAGCGCCTCGACGCGCGCCAGGTCGGCGTTGCGGATCGTCTGGCCATCGACCTCCACGCTCTCCCCGAATATCACCTCGTCGCCGGCCGTCAGGGCCAGCGCCTCGGCTCGGCCGCCGCCGCGCGGGACCGTGTCGATCTCCACGTCCTCCCTCTCCGGTAGCAGACCCTCACGCTTGAGCCGGGCGCGGATCCGCGCGTTGAGCTCGCGCACATCCTTGTTCCAGCCGGTCAGCACCGCCCGTGACCGCTGCGCCCCTTCCAGATCGAGGCGGCTGCCCGCGTAGGCGTCGACCAGCGCCTGGATCGAGGCCTCGCGGTCCGCCCCCCAGGTGATCGCGCCGCCGCGGTCATAGGCTTCCAGCGCGCTCGCGGTCCGGCCCGCGGCGAAATCGACGCTCGCCGCCCGCATCCAGGCTCCCTCCGCCTCGCTGCGCCCACGCTGCCGCTGGATCTCGTCCATCCGGCTCGCACCCAGCGCCCGCACCAGCAGCCGCATCGGCGCGCCCGCCGCCACCGGGGCGAGCTGGCGCGTGTCACCGCTCAAGACCAGCTTCGCTCCGGCCGCGCCCGTCGCCTCGACCAGCGCGGCGAGATCCCGCGTGCCGATCATCCCGGCCTCGTCGGCGATCACGGTCGTCCGTGGCCCCAGCGCGATCTCACCCTTGCGAACCCGGTTGAGGAACCCGGTCACCGCCCGCGCCATCGCCTCGGGAGTAGCCGTGTCGGTCCGGACCACGTCGACCGCCTTCCACGATGGCGCGATCACCCAGACCTCGCTGCCGCAGGCCCGCACGGCATCGGCGACGCTGGCCATGGCAAACGACTTGCCCGAACCGGCGCTACCCTCGACCACGCTGACCCCGTCGCGGTTGAGCGCGTGCCGCACTGCCGCCCGCTGCTCCGCGCGCAGGCTCGGCCGCTCCGCCAGCACCCGCGCCACGACCTCGTCCGGGACGAACTCGCGCTCGTCCTGTCGGAGGTAGGCGCGGCGGAGCATTCCCCGCTCCGCCGCGATCATCTCAGGGGTCGCGTACACCGGCTCGCCCGTGTCCGAGCGCCCGACCGCCACCACTGTGCCGTCCCGGCGCAGCCGCTCTACCTCCTCCAGGACCGCATCGGTGTCGGCCTCGCATTGCAGCGCCTCCGCGACCCGGCGCACAAGCGCGCGCTCCTCCACCACCGCCTGCGTCGCCAGCGCCTCGGCGAGGCCGGCCTCGGCTAAGTTCTGCAGCCGCCTGGCCGCCGAGCCCGTCCGCTCCGCGCGGATCCCGTCCGCCGCGACCCGCACGCCCTCGAACAGCGCCGCACGCCTCCAGCCGGCCTGGACCAGCTGGCGCTCCCACTCTGCCTCCAGGACGGCGAGCGGCGTCTCCCGGTCCTTGCGCGCCCGGGTGCCGTGGGCGGCGGCCTGGGCCGCGACCCGATCCTCGGCCGTGTCGAACCCCCGCTCCCGCGCCGCCCGCTCGATCGCCGCCCGCCGCTTGGAGAACAGCTCCAGCACCGGCTCGGCCACCCCGGCGATCTCGAAGTTGCGCCCAGCTCGGACCGCCTCGTAGCCGAGCCCCAATCGCAGGCCGCTGGCCAGCTCGCTCCGGTACAGAGCCGCGATCCCGCCGGCGCTGCGCAGGATCGCGCGGTTGTCCAGGCCCCCGGTCGAGCCGTCGGCCCGGACGCACAGGTTGAGCAGCACCGCGTGGCTGTGCAGCTGCGGGTCCTGCGCCCGCGAGGTGAAGTGCCGGTACACCGCCGCGCTCACCCCCGCCGCCGGCGCCCGCTCCCGGCCCTGCGCCCCGGTCCGGGTCACGATCAGCCCGGCCGCGTGCGCGTAGTCCAACGCCCGGCGCACCGCCCGGTCATGCGCAGCCAGGATCCGCGCGCGCTCCGTCGGTCCGGCAAACGCTGCCAGCACACTCACGCTCTTGGGCGCGGCGAACTGCAGATCGTAGCCGACGCTGCGCCGGCCGTTGGCCGATGCCCGTACCAGCGGCTCGAGGCTCCCTGGGTCGCGCCCGGCCGCGAGGTCGCGCAGCACCCGCCCGTCCACCTCGGCCCCGTCCGGACAGAGGCGGAACGGATCGCCGGACTGGTCCTGACCGGAGCCGCGCGTCCACCACACGCCGTTGGCCTCGCCCGCGCCATTATCCGTGTAGTACGCGACTTGGTCGCGGCCCTCGCTGTGACCGCGGCGCAGCGTCGCCAGCGCCCGGTCGAATGCCTTGGAATAGGCAGCCTCGAAGGCGGCGCTCCCCTCCGCCGCGACCGCTGCCGCCGCTTTGCGGGCGTAGGCTGCGGCCGTGTCGTCGAGCGGGCTGTCTGGCGCGCTCAGCCCGGCCTCGCGCCGGATCTGGCGCGCCATCGACTCGTAGTACTCGACGCTGGTGATCCGCGTGCAGGTCATCATCGCTAGGGTCTCGCCTGAGCCTAGCCTGGACCTGCATCGTCGCTCGCCTGAGCCTCCGCCCGGTACAGGTCGACGATGAAGTCGCTGATCACCTGGATCTGGTCGCGCATCTCGGCCGCACTCACCTGGGCCTCGCGGGCGCTGGCCGCCGCCACATCGGCGAGCTCAGCCAAGCGGGCCACCGTTTCGGACGGGCCGAGCGCGGCGGTCAGCGCCTCCTCGACGAACAGGTACGGTGCGATCCCGCGCGCCCGGGCCGCTGCCTCCACGGCGTCCCAGAGCGCCTCGTCCAAGGACACGCGGACGGGACGGCGGGCCATGCGCGGGCTCCTGACAGCACAGTTTTGAAGCTAGGCAATAGCTTAGTGGCAAGCTCGACCGTTGCCCAGCACCATCGGTGCGTGATGTGTCTCTGGATTTTGGGTAGTAGGCCTGAGGTTATCCACAGGCTGTCCACGGCTATCGTGGCTGTAAGCTCGGCCGTGGTATCATGCTGGTCATTCGGCGTGACGGGTGCACGCGGTTCGCAATTCTGCTCAGGCGCAACTGTGGCGCTCGGTGAGGCAAGACGGCAAGGCCCGGAGAAGCGTGGGAAGTGATGGCGATGGGCGAGGCTGTCGAACCCGATCCCTACAGCGAACTGCGTGGCTTCCTGCGCGAGCAGATCGAGCTCGCCCCGAGCCGCAAGCCGTCCGCCTACGAGGCGGTCAAGGCCGTGCTCCCGGAGATCAAGAAACTCAAGGCCAAGGGCAAGACCGACGCCGAGGTCCGCGAACTTCTCGAGCGGATGGGGATCAAGCTCAGCCTCGGCACCTTCCGGCAGTATGTCCGCAATGCCGTCAAGGAAGCGAAGGGCGAGTCCGTGAAGCGAACGCGCGGCAAAGCCAAAGCGAAGCCGAAGGGCAACGCGCCGCCAACGCGATCCGTGGGCTCGTCCGACACGGTGGAACACGGGCGCCGGCCTGGGCCGGCAGCGGGACAGACGACTGCCGAGCCGCGCGTCGCCCCACGCGATGGTGCCCTTATGGGCAAGGAGGCCACGAGCCACAGGCTCAGCGACGACAATCTGTGACGTCACGGCTCGGCAGCGCCGTGCGTGCACCCACGGACCGGACGACCCGAGATCGTACTGGCGGCTACGAAGAGGGGCGTCGCCGCCAGTTCAGCTCACTTCAGCAGCCAAGCCACAGGCCTCGCCGTGACGAGACGGCTGAGCAGGCGGCGCGCCACGAGTGCCGCCAGACCGGCTACGATAATCAGCCAGACCGGTCCCCAGTCCGTGAGCCAGTCCCGCAAGGCGAAATACGACGCGTCCCAGAAGCCTCCGACCGGTGGCACGGTACCCTCGATCCAGAGCGGGAGCCTGCAGTACTGGCGCTTCTGTCCCGGGTCCCACTCGCGCTGTAGCCGCCCACAGAACTTGTCCATCCGCTCGCGCAGGTCCGGATTGGCGGCGACCAGCTTGAGCCACTCGGGCCCATCCGCGCGCGTGGATAGGGCCGACCACTGCGCGGCGACGCTCGTGTTCTCAGCCCGTCCGATCCTGTAGCCGACACCGCCGCACACGATGACGCTCGCCAGGATGATCCCGGCCGCCCAAAGCGCGACCTCGCGCGTGCGGGTGCGCTCCATCCTCCTGAAATGCTCGGTCGCGCTTGCCGCGACCGCCTCGCCGGTGGTCTCCGCGAGCCTGGCGTGCGCCGCCTCGGCCTTGGCGCTGGCTGCCTCAGCCACCGGACCGACCGCCCGCTTCGCCGCCTGCTCCACCCGATCGGGAACCGCGTCGATCGCCTCCGGGATGGTCTGAGCCGCCTTCTCCAGCAAGCCGGCGACCGCCAGGTAGATGACGGTCGGCTCGTCGGGTCCGATGCCGATGTCCCTCATCCGCCGCCACGTCAGGTCGCGGGTAGCCGGATCGAGCCCTAGGGCGGCGGCGGCCTTATCGAAACGGAGCTTGCCTTCGGGGTCCATGGCGGTCCGGGAACAGGAGGAACAGCGGGTCGGGGAAGGATTGATCGCGCGCGGTCAGAGGCCGAGCAGGGGCCGTATCGGCTCGAGGGCGGCGGCGAAGTCCTCACGGAACTTGCACACGTGCGACTGCTCGGCGATCGTGAGGGTCGGATCGTCCTCAGCGACCGAAAACGTGAGGTTCTCGGCATCGATCTTGGCGAAGGTGCCGGATGGCATCGCCGGCAAGCTGATCTCGTGGCCGCCGAGTTCCTCCAGCAGGCGGCGGCGGACCTTGCCGCCCTTATCGACACCGCGCGCGTCGGTGAAGCCGTGCCAGAACGGGAAGTCGCCCGTCGACTTGCCCCAGCGGGTGTTGCGCACCGCGACGTGATCGACGCGGTCGCCGACCAGGTCGATCCAGCGCGCCACGGACTGCGTCGCCCCGACCTCGGCGGAGATCAGGTGCAGGACGGTGATACGATAGCCGTTCAGGTCGAAGCGCCTCAGCAGCTGCTTGAGCCCGTCGCCCTGATCGGAGATCTCCATCAGATCCACGAGGCTGCCGCCGGCGAGGTCGTGGACGATGAGCCGCTCCCCTGACCGCAGACAATTGACCAGGGTGGGGCGCCCTGCCTCGGCGCGGACGTTGTAATAGTCGACCCCGGTGACCGGATCCTGGTCTCTGACCAGATTGCCATGAGCGTCACGGATGCCGAGCACCCGCACCAAACCGCCGACGCTGCCATCGGCATCGTAGGCCGCGACCCGGACGCCCTCGGTGCGCAGTTGATCGATCAAGGCGCGAGCCGTGACGCTCTTGCCGACGCCGCCCTTCTCGGAGGTGACGAAGACAGCCCTCTTCGAAGCCGTGCCTCCGTTCCCGTCGACCTTCGATGCCTTCGCCATAACCATCCATCCTTCCTGACCTGTACGCGTGCATTTCCAAGCGGCCGTCCCGAGAGCCCTCGGCTCAGCCGCTCGTTCCATTGGCCGGGGCGACGTCCATCGGCTGTTTGCAAGCCCCGCAGTCGAGCGCGATCTCGGGCTTCGCCCAGGCATTGGCTCCGCAAGCCGGGCACGTGTACTTCGTCTTGCTGGCGGCCTTCCGCTCGCGCGTCTCGCGCTCGAGCTCGCTTCCCAGCTCGACGTACGGCACCGTATCCCCGCGCAGATCGACCAGCTCGGCACAGGCTTGCGCGAAGCGTCCGCCGGGCTCGATGTAGTGGCTGACGCGCTGGCCGGTCTCCTTGCCGCCGGGCTCGCCGCTCGTAGACGGGATCAGCCCCACGGCCCGCATCATCCCTGCCCATTCCCGGTTGTGATAACCGCGGCGGGGCGGTGTGCCGAAGTGCTTCTGTTGCAGGTGGGCCATCTCGTGGACCAAGGTCGAGAGAGTATCCGCGATGCTGCACTCGGCGAAGAAGCTGGGGTTCAGTGCGATCTCGTCGATGATCTCGGTACCGTCCCGGGCTCCAAAACGGTCGCCGGCGAAGTAGCCGTAGGCTCTGTTCTTGCGCTGCAGGGTGATGAGACAGGGCGGCAGCCTGGCTGAGAACAGCCGCTCGTTGAAGAACACGTATGCGCCTGTCAGCCCGAAGTAGGTTCGGCTGGTCGGGTCTGTTGTATCGTACGAAACAGAAGATCCTGGCTCGAGCTGAGCCTCATCGCCTATCGGAACGACGACGTCGTCGAACGTCGACCGCCTCTTATCAAATATAGAATTGAGATAAACAGTTTCATCTATAGGTTGCATGACGGTGTCCCATCGTGGAAAGATGGGACCGGTTCACGCAAGCCACGAAGGGCTCCGGTCTCTTCAGCGCCTGAAGAAGGCATCCTTCAGCGACCGGTACGATCCGATCGCTGGCTCATCCGCATGGCGTCCACGAACGAGACTAGCGGATGCCGGGGGCGCGGGGTGGGTCGGATCGGATGTCCGGAGCGGGGACCGCCCCGGACTGCCTCACCGCCGCACCAGCACAGGCCGGACCGGAGGATGAACGCCGCAGAGCAGCGCTAGCTTTTCGGACCGCCGATCTCAGAACAGCGGCGGTCCAGAGCCCCAGCACGTTCGTTGCCTAGGCCCTCATCTGCTGACACGAACCGCCCAGCGGGTTCAAGCGACCAGCGCCCGTCGCGACACGACCGACGAGGGCTGTCCACAGGTATGACGGTTGCGTGAGATGTCGTCTCGGGGTTTGGCTGCGTGCCCATGGAAGGAACCAGGCAGGGTCATGGACCGTGCCTGGTTCGCCGATGACAGCGCCTATCGCCCGTGCATAGGCAGGCTCTGTGGGTCTGCTCAGCCGGAGCTGGCCGGCCGTGCGTTGCCGCGCAGGCAGGCGATCGCCTCCCGGATTTCCACGGCGTGGTCGACGAGCTTGCGCTTCAAGCGATGCGCTTCGGCCACCGTGTCCGGCAGCCGCGAAAGCCGCTCGTCCAGCTCACCGGTACGCAGCGTGCTCGCGAGGTCGTCCAGGCGCTCGAGCATCTCGACGAAGGAGGCGGGCTCGGTCTGTCGGGTCTGCGTCTCTGGGGTCATCTGTTTCTCCGTGTGGCTCAGTGAATGGTCGGATCGACGGGTGCGACGGGCGTGACCGCGAGGGTTCGCCCATCTGCGAAGGTTACGGTGAGTGTGCCGACCGCGGCCTCCGGGCCGGTGATCGGGTGATCGGCGGCGTCGGTGAGCCGGACGAGGCCCTCCGGCCAGCGAGCTGGCTGATCCGGTGCGGCACACGCGGTTCGCTCCGGAGCGGCCAACACAGCCAAGGTCTGCTCCAGGCTGTGTTCGAGCGTGCGCGCGGCCGCCGCCGTCCGCCGCTCTGCAGCCTCCAGGCAGGCCTCCGCCGCGTCGGCGACCGCCTCGCAGCCAGCGATGCCCGCTCGTCGCGAGTTGCACTCGAGATCGTCGAGCGCTGCCATCAGGTCGGCCCAGGCCCACTCCGCGCGTGCGGCCGAGTCGTCCAGCAGGCTGAGGACGAGGTGGCGGGCCTCCGAGGGCGTCGGCAGGGACGCCCAGGCGACCATGTCGGCGATCGTCGCCGCGTCGGTGCGGTGGCCGACCGCGATCACCACCGGCACAGTGAGCGTGCCGATCGCCGCGGCGGCTTCGCGAGCATCGAGCGCTCGAGCCGGGCTGCCGCCGCCGCGCACGAGCAGCACCAAACCGCGGTCCTCCCGGCCCCTGTGCAGGGTGGCAGCCTCGTCCAGGCGCTGCACCAGCTCCCGGACCGCTCCGGAGCCGTCGAACCGGCATTCCAAGCTGTCGACGCACAGGTAGCCAGCCGCCGCCAGGGCTTGCAGCGTCGCGGAGACGTCGTCCCAGCCTTGGCCCGGCGGGTGCAGAACGGAGATCCTCTCGATGTGGACCGGGCTTGAGAGCCGCGCCTGCGCATCGAGCAGGCCCGCCCGGGCCAGGCCTTCGAGGGTGCGGGCGCGCTCCAGCTCGGCCTCGGACACTCTCCACGCGGGCTCGACCGCGATCACGTTGAGGCGCAGCCGAGCCTCCGACAGCCAAGCGGCCGTACAGGTAAGGGTGACATCCCGGTGCCCGAGTTCGACCGGGTCGAAGGGTCGCCCGAGTGCGGCGGCAATCGCGGCGCGGGCGTCCGCACCGATGCGGGCGCTCAGGCTGGGCGCGTTGCTGCCGAGGAAGCCGTGGCTCGGCCTGAGTTCGAGGTCGTGGCTGCCGTGCCGCCTGGGCAGGACCCGGGCGACGGTGGCGCAGACGCGAAACTGCCGCGGCAGGCCGGTGCGCACCGCGCTCCCGGCGCGAGCCCAGACCTCCTGGATGTCGAGCGCCGGGCCGCAGGGGTCCGGCGGGGGCGCCAGGCCGGACCGAAGCCTGTCCGGTGGTGGTTCGGGTTCCGGTGTGGCCGGCGGGGCGCGGCGGAATTCGTGGATACGCACGGTTGAGGCTCGGATGTTCGTGGATAGCGAGAGGATGGGGTTGCCCGTCGTAGGGTCGGCCCGGACGCAGCACGTCCGGGCCGGGGTGATCAGAACGGCGCGTCGGAGGGCCAGCCGTCGCCTGGCGGGATGCGGGAGCGGATGAGCAGCTCATCGATCCTGTCGAGACGCGGCCGGTCCGCCCGCTCCAGCTCGCCGCGCAGGATCCGCTCGATCGCGGCCTGCACCGCGCCGGGGATCGGCGAGGAGTGCCAGGTGAGGTCGTCGACCGGCGTCGGAACTGGCCCGGCGAGCGTCAGCAACGGCGCGCCGAGGTCGAGGACGGCCTCCACCACGCGTGGGTCGCTGAACGTCCTTGCACCGATCGGACGGTCGCCCGTGACGATCAGCACCATGTCTGCGCCCGTCCAGTGTACGAACTCCGCGCCGTCGCGCAGGGCCTCGTGCACCGCGTCGGCATCGTCGAGATCGACCTCCCGCACGGCGAGATGAACGATCCGGCGTTCGTCCAGGTCCTGGAGCTGTAGCGCGAGCGCCTCCCAACGCGGACCGCCGCCCTCGGGTACGATCGCGAACAGCTGGCGGAGCTTGTCTGGGGCGCGGGCACGCCGCCACCGGCCCTGCTCTTCCAAATGCTGGCGCAGCTCCGCGTCGGCTGCAGCCTGCGCCGGGGTCGGCCAGTCGCTGGCAGAGACTACGAGGCGCGGGCCAAGCCGGGCATCGTACTCGACTTCGAAGCGGATCGGGATCGGCTCGCCCGGACGGATCCAAGACGGACCGAGGCCCAACAGGGCGGCTGCAGAAGCCAGCCAGTCCTGGTGGAGGTAGACATGTCCCCAGGTCGGACGGCTGGAGTCGGGGCCGGTGAGTAGGGCCCGGACCCCGGGCTTGTACCGGTGCGGCAGCACCTCCAGCAGCGCCTCTAGCCCCTCCTGCGAGGCTGGTGGGCATGCGGGATCCTGCGCGCCAGTGGGCACGGTGATGGTCATGTGTTTTCCTTGGATGCGAGGGGAGCGGAGCGAGCCCAAGCGGTCATCGCGGCGCGTCGGCGCCTGGGTGACTGTCCTGTTCGTCCTTCCCGGGATTTTCGTCGGATGACCCGACGCACCTTCACTCTCGTTCCTAGTATGGCCGGCGCGCAGGCGAGCGGCCCAACCTCCAGAATCTAAATTCCTCCCGCCCTCTGGGCTCACCCTGATGGGGCGATCAGGCCATCACTGGATGTCCGGACAGACTCCGCCCCTCGAGCGCTCACCGAGCCAGTGCGTTCGTCAGACCGTCCAGCGTCAGACCTTCAGCGCATGGCTCGGCCCGTGCTACCACCCGCGCGGATTCGCGGTTGATCGGATCGGTCGAGGTCGCCCGCTGCCTTCCGGCAGCATTTTGACGGTTCCGTTTTCCCCGATTCTGACAGGGTTAGAACTGTAGTAGGCGTGCTGGTTACGCTTTTGACCCCTCTCTCTTGAGAGAAAGCGAGGGCCGCCTGCCCTCTTCGGTTCGAGAGAGGGTCTCCGCGGCGCGCCAGTCGGATCCAGGCGAGCCACTCGGCCGAGATGATGCGGATCACATTGGTGTCGTTGCGGAAGCCGGTGATCTGGCGCTCCTCGACGGTCAGCAGCCCGAGCCGGCGCGCCTCGCGGATCGCGTTCTTCACGGTCGAGCGGCATACGCCTGCAACGGCAGCCATATTCTCGATCGACAATCGGCAATCCTTTCGCCGCGCGACCTCGACCGCCACAAGGGCGAGGACTGCCTGTTCGGCCAGCGTGAACCGAGCCGCGAGCCCTGGCGGGAGCCGCCCCGAGGCGGCCCAGCGGCGGCGGCGCTCCATTGAGGCATCCGTGCGCGGACGGGAGCCGACGCTGGGTCTTCTAGCGCGGCTCTGGTGAACCAGCGAGGCCTCCGGAGGTGTGCTGGGAACCACTATGCCTTCCGCCGAGGAAATGCCGGGCTGATCGGCATTTCCTCGGCGCTGTGGCGCGGAAATGGTGCGCGCCTCGATCAGCCCTGACAGCGCCTCTGCCTCCGCCTCTGTGATCTTCCCCTCCCCGTAGGCGCGCCAGAGCGCAGCCGTCACGGCCGGCAGCGCGGCTCGGGGGGCAATCTCCGCCTGTCGACGGATCTCCTCAGCAAACATCGTCCTGGCCCTTTGCAGGGCCGCGGCAGAGCAGGGGTGCCCACTGGGTGGGTACCCTTTCCACAAGGCACGACTTCATCGTTGCGAGAATTGGCGTTCCCGCTTGACACCCGAGGGCGCCATGTGGCTTGTGAGGAGTTGCTTGATGGCTCTCACAGCCACTTCGATTTCGCGGGCTCCTCGTTTGGCGACGGGGGGCCCGTAGTCGTTTCAGGGTCTCGTTTCCGCGGCGATCATCTCCTTCCCCGACTCACGACTCGACAGATCGAGCGTAGCCGGGACCGCTCATGTCGTCCGGGCGACGCTGCTAAGTCAACGTCGCGGCCTGAACCGGTCCGTCGAAATCCTGTAACCCTGAGGGGCAGGTGGGCTTCAGGCCATCTACCCATTCGAACCTTCGCCCTGATGCCCATCAGGTCCATCGCCCATCAACCCACCCGCTCTTACGGGCTCAAGGGTTTATGGGTGATCACCCCTGAGCCCAGAAGCCCAAAGGGGAACTTGCCCATCGGGGCGCTCGGGTTAAGGGTTCGTTGACCATTTGGGCTTCAGCTCGCTTGGGCGCTGGGGAAGGCGCGCAACAGGGAGCTGGGGCAATGGCGGTCATATCCGTTTGCTCGACCAAGGGCGGCGTCGGGAAGACAACGCTCGTGATCTGCCTGGCGGACGCCTACGCGCGCCAGGGCGGTAGTGTCGCCATCATCGACGCGGATCCAAATGGGCATGTCGCCTCCTGGCGCGAGCGCGCCGGAGAAGACTGTCGCGTCGACGTCATCGCTGACGTGACCGAGAAGACGGTCCTCGACCGGATTTCCGACGCCGCCTCGCGCTACAGCCTCGTGTTCGTGGATCTCGAAGGCGCGGCCTCGCAGGCCGTCACGTATGCCATCGCCGAGAGCGACCTCGTGCTGATCCCGTCCAAGGTCTCGGGCATGGACCTGCAGGAGGTGTTCCGCACGTACGAGGTGGTGCAGCGCGCGGAGAAGATGCTGCGCCGGCCGATCCCCGCCCGAGTGGCTCTCACGCAGATGTCGCCCCTGCAGAGCCGCGTGGCGCAGCACGCCCGGCAGGAGATCCAGTCCGCCAGCATTCCGGTCCTGCGTACCGAAGTCATCCAGCGGGCGGCCTATCAGTCAATCCACTTCACCGGCGCTACGCCCGCCCACCCGGACGGCGATCCCAAGGCCCTCCAGGAGGTTGCCGGCGCGCTGGGTGAGCTCCTCGAGGTCTTGGCAGTCCATCAGCAGGCGGCCTGAGCACGATGATGAAGCCCGCCTTCCAGCCCGCGCCGCGCCCGCGGCCCCGGATCTCGCCCGAGGATGCTCAGCAGCTCGCTGTGGCTACCAGCGACCTGGGCTTCACCCGGCCCTCGTCCGCGCCCGAGGCGCGGGTCGAGGAGCCGGTGCATCCAACAGCTGAGCCCATGCCTGCTGCAGCCTCAGCAGTCTCGACTGCCCAAGAACCCAAAGTCCCACTTGCCCCTGCTGCGCCTGCCAAGGGTACGGCCCTCAAATTCGAGGTGCCGGATACGGTGTGGACAGCGTTGCGCCAGGAAGCGCTAAACCGCCGGGTCACGGTAAAGTACCTCGTGCTCGAGGCCCTCGCCGCGAAGGGCTACAACGTCGATCTATCCGCGGTACCCGAGGACGGGAGACGCCTGCGATGATCGAGGCCGCCCTTGTTGCAGTCCTGGCGGCGGCCTTGAGCGCGGCGGCAGCCGGCGCGGTTAGCGGATCTGGTACTGAATGACGACCGCGGCCTTCCTCGTCATGCTGGCCGGGACGCTGGGCACTATCGGCTTCGCGGTTCTCGCCCTCGAATGGGCGCCACTGCGCCGACGGTGATGTCCTTACCCGATGCCCATCACCTCGCCCTTGAGCTCGAGGTGGCGGAGCTGCGCCAACAGCTGGCGGCTGCTCAGGACATGCTGGTGGAAACCGCGGCGGATGCCGGGCGGCTTCATGCCGAGAACACCGCGTTGCGGGACGAGCTTGCCCGTATGCGCGCCGAGGCAGCCGTGCGGCAGATTTCTGCCACCGTACGGGGCAGGGCAGTTGCCTGACCGGATCGAGAGAGCATGCAGATCCGGCCCGAGCACCGCTTCTTCTACCCCATCGACTGGCCGCAGCTCTCGATCGCGATCCGGTTCGGGCGAGCGAGAGGCTGCTGTGAGGGCTGCGGACGGCCGCACGGGCGGATGGTCTACCACCTCGGCGATGGCCGCTGGTGGGACGCAGATGCCGGACGCTGGCGTGACGGCTGGGGGAGGCGGGGACTGTCAGGAATTCCGTGTGCGGGCGGCGGGTTGAACATCAGGCCGCCATGGCCCGGGTGAAGCGCTCACCGAAGATGACGGCGAACTGCGCCTTGGCCATGACCCACTCACGCGGGCCCATCTTCCACGCCTTCTCGGAGCGGTTCAAGACCAGGTAGAGCAGCTTCAGCGCGGCCTCGTCGGTCGGGAAGTGCCCGCGGGCGCGCACGGCCCGGCGCAGGGTGGCGTTCAGGGCCTCGATAGCGTTCGTCGTGTACAGGATCCGCCGGACCTCGCCCGGGAACGCGTAGAACGGGACCACCTCGCCCCAGGCCCGCCGCCAGCTCTGGGCGATGGCCGGGTACTTCCGGCCCCACTCGCCGGCCTCGAAGGTCGCCAAGGCCGCCTCGCCAGCGGCGGCATCGAGCGCGCGGTAGACGTCTTTGAGCGCGGCCGCCACGGCCTTACGGTCCTTGTAGGAGACGAAGTCGAGGCTGTGGCGCAGGAGATGGACGATGCACGTCTGAACCAGCGCCTCAGGAAACACCGCCCGGATCGCGTCGGGGAAGCCCTTCAGCCCGTCGACCACGGCCAGGAGCACGTCCTCGACGCCGCGGTTCCTGAGCTCGTTCATGACCCGCAACCAGAACTTGGCGCCCTCGTTCTGCTCCAGCCACAGGCCGAGGATTTCCTTGGATCCGTCGGCGCGCACGCCGAGCGCGATGTGCACGGCCTTGTTCCGGACGAGGCCTTCGTCGCGCACCTTGATCCGCAGAGCGTCGAAGAACACGATCGGGTAGACCGGCTCCAACGGCCGGGCTTGCCACGCGGCGACCTCCTCCAGCACCGCGTCGGTCACCGCGCTGATCAGGTCGGGCGAGACCTCGATGCCGTACAGCTCGCGCAGGTGCCCGACGATCTCCCGGGTGCTCATGCCGCGGGCGTACATCGACACGATCTTGTCGTCGAAGCCGGGAAACCGGCGCTGATAGCGGGCGATCAGCTGCGGGTCGAACGTCGCCTGCCGGTCGCGGGGGATCGCCAGCTCGATCCGGCTGGTCCCGGTCGTGACCGTCTTGCGGCCGTAGCCGTTGCGGCTGTTGCCGGCCTCCTCGCCCGCCAGATGGTGGTCCATCTCGGCGTTGAGTGCCCGCTCGGCCAGGGCCTTCTTCAGCGCGTCCAGTAGACCGTCGGACTCGAACGCCGTCTTGGGATCGGCCCCGGCCAGCAGCTGGTCCAGGAGCGCGTCAGGGATGTGGGGTGCTTTGCGTCGTGCCATCGGGAACCTCCTTTGGGTCCACTATGGCCGCCCACACGAAATTCCTGACAGTCCCGCGCTCCACCGTTCTCACGGTCGAGGAGGAGGCGATCATCGTCGCTTTCCGACGGCACACGCTGCTCCCGCTCGACGACTGCCTCTATGGCCTGCAACCGACGATCCCGCACCTGACCCGGTCGTCGCTGCATCGCTGTCTGGAACGGCACGGCATCAGCCGACTGCCCGAGATCGACGGCGACAAACCCAAGAAGCAGCGCTTTGCGAGTTACGCCATCGGCTACGTCCACATCGACATCGCCGAGGTCAGCACCGCTGAGGGCAAGCTCAGGCTGTTCGTGGCCATCGACCGAACCAGCAAGTTCGTCTTCGTGCGGCTGGTCGAGAGCGCCGGCAAGATGGAGGCCGCTCAGTTCCTCCGCGACTTCATCGAAGCGGTGCCTTACCGCATCCACACTGTGCTCACGGACAACGGCATTCAGTTCACGTCACGCCAGCGGGATATCTACGACAGTCAGCACATCTTCGATCGTGTCTGCGACGAGCATGGCATCGAGCACCGTCTGACCAAGGTGAACCACCCTTGGACCAACGGGCAAGTCGAGCGAATGAACCGTACGATCAAGGACGCGACGGTCAAACGCTACCACTACGACAGCCATGCTCAGCTGCGAACGCATCTGCATCTGTTCGTCGATGCCTACAACCATGCCCGCAGGCTCAAGACGCTGCGCGGCCTGACGCCCACCGAGTTCATCCTGAACGCCTGGACGAAAGAGCCCGATCGCTTCAGGCTCGATCCGTCACACCTCATCCCGGGACCGTACACCTAACGTCAAGGCGGTGCTGTCCTGGGCAGCGCGCAGCCCTGCGTCTTGGGGTCGGAACAAGCTTTGTTCCCCCAGACACGCTAAGGTCGAACGGACCGTGAACCTTCGTCGCGAACCCGCATAATGGTCTGCCTGCTGGTCGCGAACTTCCGTGCGATCGCCGAAACGCTCATCCCCGTCGTGAGATCGCCGCGCACATCTTGCTTCTGTTTATCGCTCAGCGTCGAAGGACGGCCGAGGGCCTTGCCTTCCGACTTGGCGCGCTTGAGGCCGGATTGCGTCCGCTCGATCAGCAGATCCCTTTCGAACTGGGCGACGGCGTTGAGCACGTTCATGGTCATAGTACCGGCCGAACTGGTGAGATCGGCCCCGCCGAGCGCGAGGCAATAGACCCTTACGCCCATTTCGGCCAGCGTCCTGACGGTGGTGCTGACATCGATCGCATCACGGCCGAGGCGGTCGAGCTTGGTCACGATGAGAATGTCCCCGGACTCCAGCTTGTCCATGAGCCGGGAAAAGCCACGGCGCTGCACAATGGCCGTGCTGCCGGAAACCGTCTCGGTGACGATCCGTCGCGGCTCGACGTGAAAGCCGGCGGCCTCGATTTCCTGAATCTGGTTTTCGGTGGTCTGCCCGATCGTGGAGACGCGGACATAGGCAAAGGTGCGTGGCATGAGGTCAATTTCGTCCGAATAGGCTGTCCGAAATATCTTATTTGTTCGAAATCATGTCAAGATAATTTGTGGACAGCGAGTTTTACCCCTGTACGCAATCGCTCGTTTTTGGACACGAGATGACGCCGAGTTCGAGAGCGTGTTGGTTTCAATTAGAGAGCATATGAGTGGGCCGAAAAATTGATTAGAGTTCGTCCCAAATGAACCGCGAGCCGTTCCCACGCGGACCGTCATAGGCACTCCGGGTTTAGGGATCGACTATACGCTCGGTTGTCGCGATGGAGACGCACTGTCTCGAGTGGCGTTGAAAACTGTGATGGTGCTTTGTTCGAACGCCGCCAAGTCTCCGCGGGAAGCGACGGCGCGTGGCTCGGCAAACCGACCAGCGCAACGCTCGGCATGATAAAAAATTTCTGCTAAACAATTAAGATGATGAGTGCGGCAGAGGTTGATGAAACAAGTCGAACGAAAACGCTTCGGCTCATTGATCGCCTTCGGCATTTTTAGCACCGGGCTCTTCGCGCCGGTCCTGATCGCGCACCAGCCAGTGGACTGCTCCGAGCGCAAGAGCCGCGCCCGCGAGGGCGGCAATCTTGGCTGGCTCCGTCTCGCCAAGGTCGAGGATGATAAATTTGCGCGCGATCGCGAGGAGCGCGATCAGCACGATCGTGCGGACCTGGAGAACGCCGAAGCTGCGTTCTGTCGCCACAAGAAGGGAGCGCTTGAACTCGAGCGCAATTACAACGGTGAAGATCATTCCGAACACCACCTGGAAGGTGGCGTAATCGAGCGTGTCGAACGCTCCCAAGACCAACCGGTTCACGACCTCGCGCATCAGCGCCCAAACCGACGCCACGACGATAACCGCAATGATGGCGCTGAGGACGAAAATGACGACCTGTTCGAACTTCTCGTAGAGCGTCATCGCCGACCATTGTTCACGGGTTAGGGTCGAGACTCGATCAGCACCAGAAGGCGATGACGGCGGCGAGCGCGAGGGCGGAAGCGTAGTTGCGGGCGAGCTTGTCGTAACGGGTTGCGATGCGGCGGAAGTCCT
>NZ_BPRC01000041.1 GCF_022179725.1 Methylorubrum aminovorans | reverse complement strand
CGCCATCGAGGACGCGTTCGCCGCTGTCCGACCGGATGAGTGCCGAAACTACATCACCGCTGCTGGATACGATGCCTATGAGCCAACCTGAAAGGGCACGGCTCTAGCCGGCAACGGCATACTCATGCTCGCGTCACCCGAGGCATGGTACTTCGCGATACCGGGCGTGACGACGACAGGCCCATTCAATCAGCACTTCCTACGCGATATCGGCCTCATCTTCGTGCTGATTGGGTCGGGGTTTATGTACGGTGCAGTGAGACCAAGATCGCGCGTACTGCTTTGGAGCATGGGTGCGATCTGGCTTTCGGGGCATGCTCTGTTCCACTTCTGGGAGGTTGCCGTGGGCATTTGCGGGCCGGAAGTTCTAACCCGCGATTTTCCCGCGGTAACACTTCCTGCACTCATTGCGGTTGCCTTCAGCATGTGGTCGTTCCGCCATGCCGACCGTTGATGACCCGACCCTCGTCTTTGAACAGGAGCGGGCGCGGCTCGTCAGGCTTGCCTACCGCATGCTCGGTTCTCTCGGCGAGGCCGAGGATGCCGTACAGGACGCCTGGCTCCGCTGGCGGAACGTCGACCATGCTGGTGTGTCCTCGGCTGGGGCCTTCCTGTCGCGTACGGTGACGCGGCTTTGCCTGGACGTCATGAAGTCCGCTCGGGTTCGGCGAGAGACCTACTTTGGAACGTGGTTGCCCGAGCCCGTCGCCGTGGGTCCGGACGAAGCCCCTGAGGATGACCTGACACTCACGCTGATGCTCGCCCTGGAGAGGCTCTCACCGCTGGAGCGGGCAGCGTTCCTCCTGCATGACATCTTCGCGGTACCACTCGCGGAGATCGCGGCTACGCTTCAGCGTGAGCCGCCAGCTGTCCGGCAGCTCGCAGCGAGAGCCAGGAAACATGTGCAGTCGGCACGTCCGCGCTTCCCCGTTGAGAGGGAAGAGGGGGCACGCATCGCGAAGGCCTTTTTCGAAGCATCGGCGACGGGCGACGTCGCTGCGCTCCGCAGCATGCTCGCCGATGCCGTCATCGTGCACTCCGATGGTGGCGGGAAGGTGCACGCATTCCCGCGACCGATCATCGGCATCGACAAGGTTACGCGTATGTTCGAAGGAGCTGCGCGGAAGGCGTGGATCCAGCATGCCCAGAAGCTGCAGGATCTCTGGATCGATGGCCTGCCGGGCTATTTCAGCCTGGAGCCGGGCGGGACATTCCAGACCGTCGCCCTCGATATTCAGGGCGGCCTGATCGTCGGCATCTATTTCACCCGCAACCCGGACAAGCTCGAACGTATGACAAGGTTGTTCGGAGGGGCAGCGGTAGCGCTGACGCCTCACTGAGCCTCAACGCCGGGCGCTTGCGAGTTCCCTGCGGCAGACCATCGAGAACGCGCAAAGCGGGTCGAGGCCGCTGGCGTGGTGGATGTCCGCGAAGGCGGAGAGATCCTTATTCGGGGCGAAGTAAGTCTCGCCGATGCGCTGCATGACACGCTCCGCTTCTTCAAGCGTCTCCGGCTCTCCGAAAAGCCGGATCTTGTTGACGATGGCATAGAGGTTCACCAGCTTGGCCGGATCGTCGAGATCATGCCGGAAGGCGTCGCCGAACAAGGTCGATGCCTCCCGAATGAACTCGCCGTAGAGCGCTTCCCGTCGCGCGCGATCCTGCACCAGCAGAGTTGCGCGCTCCTGGCTGTGTTGCGTCAGCCATGTGGTTGCGAAGGAGGCCATCGCGCCGATGGCGGAACCCGCAAGCGCGGAAAGCGCCGAGACGTAGGCAGCATCCATCGGCGGCGTCCCTCAGCCGACGCGCTTCGGCTGCGTTGCCAGCCAATCGCTGTAGCGCCGCTCCGACATCCACGCGTCACCGGTGGGGGTCAGCCAGTTTTTTTCGAGGAGCACGCCAAAGTACGGTGCAGTGTCGTCCGTGATGACTTCCCGCGTCTCGCCGATGCCATCGAAGTGGCGCTTCACCAGCTCGACCATCGGCAGCAGCTCGGGGCCCGCAATCTCGATCATGGCGCTCCGTGGTGGCGCCACGGCGGCCTCGGCGACCTTCGCGGCTACTTCGGCTGATGCGATCGGCTGAATCGACGCGGAGGTCACTCGCGCAACACCGTCGATGATTGACGCGTTCGCAATCGTGCCGACGAACTCGAAGAACTGCGTGGCGCGGACTAGCGTCCAGGGCACGCCCGCCGAAGCGATCAATTCCTCCTGGGCAAGCTTGGCGCGAAAGTAGCCACTATCGAGAAGGAGCTCGGTCCCGACCACCGACAGCGCCACGTGATGCGTTACGCCCGCGGCCTTCTCGGCCGCCGCGAGGTTCCGTCCGGCGCGGACGAAGAAGTCCATCGCCGCGTCGTCGGCGAAGGACGGCGAGTTGGCAACGTCGACGACGACGCCGGCGCCCTGCAACGCATCCGCGAGCCCCTCGCCCGTGACAGCGTTCACCCCCGTATTCGGCGAGGCCGCGAGCACCTCGTGGCGGGCGCTCCTCAGGTTTGCGACGACCTGCGAGCCGATCAGCCCCGTGCCGCCGATGACGACGATCTTCATGTGACGCTCCATCTCACTTCAGTCCCGTCGGGACCGTCGCGGACATGACGAGGAGTGCCCTTTGCAGTGTGACATCGACGTGGAAGATCGATGCGCTCAAAGTGAGCTTGGCGAGGGCTCGACCTTGTAGGGTGCTCGGCTCGGGTGCGGCCCTGGGAAAAGCCGTGCCAGTTCGAACCTGACGGGACGGTGCGCCATTTCCCGGAAACGCATCCTCGGGACAGATCCCGAGGATGAACAAATGCCGATGGGCTCACCCGTGGGTGGTCCCCAGTTTCAACGGACGACTGGGTGGGCGCGGGGCCCATAGACTCAGTAGTCCCAGAACACGGGTACCCACCGAAAAGCGTCGCCATCAACCGCGACCCGACCGACGGGAACGGCAGATGCGTGGCGATCAGTTGCTCGCCGGTCGCCGCCAGTTCCCGCAGAAGCCGGACGCGAACGCGCGCCGCCTCCTCGGGATCGTGTTCAAAGCCGTTGTGCCAGTCGGGGTGCTCGAACCCGACCGCGAACACGGCGTCACCGGCGAATGTCAGCCGGTCGCCATCGGATGTCAGGCGGACCACGCTGTGCCCAGGCGTATGTCCGCCGGTGCGCTGGACGACCACCCCCGGCGCTACCTCGTGCTCCTCGTCGAACAATCGCAACTGGCTGCGGTACTCTTGCGCGAACCGCTTGGCGGCCGCCCGAAGCGCGTCAGGGAACCCCTCTGGCATGTTGACGTGAGTAAAATCGGGCGCTTCCCAGAATTTGATCTCGGCAGCCGCCACGTGGATCCGTAGGTCCGAGCGCAGCCGCTCCTTCACTCCATCGACGAGGAGCCCGCCGACATGGTCCATGTGCATGTGGGTCAGCACCACGTCCGTCACAGACGCGAGATCAATGCCAGCAGCCTCCAATCGCCTGATCAGTTGCCCCGCCCGCGGCAGGCTCAGGTTCGGGTCCAGCCCCAACCCGGCGTCGATGAGGATGGTCTGGCCGCCACTGCGGACTACGACTACGTTCAGCGACCAGTCGAACGCGTCCGGCGGCAAGAACATGTCGTTCAGCCAAGCCGCCCTCACGACCGGCTCGACGTTGTGTCCCAACATCTTGGTCGGAAGCGGCAGCACGCCATCGCTGACGACCAGCACGTCGATCTCACCGATCCGCACCGCGTAGCGCGAGGGCACCAACTCTTCTCCTTTTACAGGCGGAGGGCCAGCGTATCCCGGATCGGTTCGTCCGGCATTGGCAGGTACTATGATGGTCATCGTCATCCCTTTCGTGGGACGCGCGTGCATCAGGTTCGTCAGGATTACGAAACGCGCGTCATGCCACGGAGACGAGACGGGGTCGGCAGATGTGACACGAGCGATGAGAAGTCGAACTTATCGCCGGTGGATGATCGTTTCACCTCAATGAGTTCCTGGAGTGGATGGTCGCCTTCTACCTAAATCCGTCTTCCGAAGCTGCTTCACCAAGAGCCTGAGAGCGGACGTTCCCAGGGTCTGCAAGGGGTCGACACCGGACGGTCAGCCCGTTGGCGCTGAATGTCTGCTACCGGACGTCGGGCACACTTCCGCTTCTGGCGCACAGCCGAACAGGCGGCACGCGAACTCCTGACCCCTTGCAGACATAGCGGCTGGCCAGATGAGACGTCTGCTCCGAGAAGCGGACCTCCCCGGGGCGATCACGACATCAGGACGTTGTGGCCGCCGGACTAACCATTCCATCCCAACGGCAGCTGTTGGCCTCCAAGCGGGCATTTCAATGTCTTCGGTCGGAAGTCCGCTAATGGCGCACAGCAACCACAAGAGATTGCTGGATCAGGCCAGTACAGAGATGGTCTGCTCGCAGCTCATTGGGGCCGAAACCGGGTGCACGCCTGATTTCAGAACGGGAGGAGCCGTCGAAAGCGGGCGATGTTCACGAGCGCCATGAGGGACGAGGCCACGTATGTGAGGGCGGCGGCGCGTAGCACGGTGCGTGCGCCGGGCATGTCGCCTGCGTCGAGGAAATGCCCCCTCTCCAGGATAGGCAGGGCTCGGCGGAAGCTCGCGTCGAACTCGACCGGCAGCGTCAAGATGTTGAACATGAGGCGAATGCCGAGGAGCGCAATGCCGAAACCCACCTGCAGGGCGAACAGGACAGGTGAATGGAAGAAGGCGAGCACCACGGGTGCGGTCATCATCATCAAGGCCGCGACGAACTCGAAACCCTGCACGACGGGGGCGAACCTCACCCGCGCCGCGAGGAGTCGGTCCCCGGCCGCGTGCTGGAGCGCGTGGGCGACCTCGTGCGCCGCAATTGCGACCGCCGTGATGGAGCGCCCGTCATGATTCCCTGGCGACAGCCGCACGACGTTTGAGACCGGATCGTAGTGGTCGGCTGGCGCGATCTCGACGAGGACGTGCTCCAGCCGCGCCAAGTCGAGCAGATGGCGGGCGAGCTCGCCGCCGGTTCCGGGCAAGTCCGGCCGCTCGGTGGCGTGTTGTTGCATCGCCCGGCGCACCCACCAATGGGGGCCGAACACCAGACCGAACAGGAGGGCGGCGCCAAGCGCGAGGAGGAGGGGCACGAAGGATATGTTGGCAGGCGGTCGTATCCGGGAAAGCGCGGTGTCTCATCGGAGATGTCCGCCCTCCGCCAATGGCCTGACAACGTTAGAGACCGGATTGGGACGAAAGCGGCGGTTCATCAGCGGCCGGCCCAATGTCGGCTCATGGCGCACAGCCGAATAAGCGGCGTGCGAACTCCTAACCCCAAGGATGCTGATCGCGTTGAAACGCACTCGCCACGCACCGCTGGTCACGCGACCAGTGCCATGTCATGTGCGGGCCGGTGACCGATCATCCCGACCTCCCCCCGCCTGCGTCGCTTGCGAGCCTCGGCTGGCTCGACTTCTTCGAGGAGCAGCGCGAACCGAACGAGGCGGATCTCGTGCCCGTGCGGATCGCCACGGTTCACCGATCACGCCTGACCGGGCTGTCGGAGACGGGATCGGTCGAGCTGACGCTTCCCGTTCATACCACCACCGCTGATTTCGCCGTGGGCGATTGGGTTCTGAGTCATCCTCGGACCCGGATGCTCCACCGCCGTCTGAACCGAAGGACGGTCTTGGAGCGACGCCTCGAAGGGAGCCGGGCCCTGCAGCCCGTCGCAGCCAATGTCGATACGCTGTTCATCGTCACATCCTGCAACGCCGATTTCAATCAGGCCCGCCTCGAACGTTATCTGGCCCTGGCCAATCAGGGCGGCGCAAACCCAGTGATCTTGCTCACCAAGGCCGACATGGCGGCGGACGTTGATGTCTACCGCCATCAGGCGGCCGAGCTGCAGCGCGGGCTCGTTGTCGTGACCGTCAATCCCCAGTTTCCGGCGGCGGCACGGACCTTGGCCTCGTGGTGCGGTGTGGGGCAGACCGTGGCGCTGGTCGGCTCTTCCGGTGTCGGCAAATCGACCCTGGTCAACACGCTCGCCGGTCCTGGGCAGGCGCCTCCCCAGGAAACCGGAGGCATTCGCGAGCACGACGCCAAGGGACGCCACACCACGACGTCGCGTTCACTGCACGCCATCGTAGGGGGCGGCTGGGTGATCGACACGCCGGGGATGCGGACGCTGCACGTCAGCGACGCTGAACAAGGGATCGCAACGCTGTTCGCCGAGATCACCGAACTCGCGCCTTCGTGCCGGTTCCGCGACTGCACGCACGCGCACGAACCCGGCTGCGCCGTGCAAGCCGCCGTCGCCGACGGCAGGCTCAACCCCGAGCGCCTCATCCGCTGGCGTAAGCTCCTCAATGAAAACCATGACAACACGCCCGTATCCGCCGGACCGCGCGGCCGACGGAAAGTCGGCGGGTAAACGTCTTTAGAGAATGTCGAGCTCGGCCGAAGGATCTCAATTTACGTCGAATTCGACGGATAAGTCTTCAGCCGAAGGCTCCTCTTGCGGTGCAAGAAGGAATGGCAGCAAGGCAGCCGCGAAGGCCTCCGGGTGCGAGTAATTGATCCCGTGGGCCGCGCCGGGGATGACGGCAAGCCGCCCCCGAGGCAGTGAAGCAGCCAGGCTCGTTACGAACGCATAGGGCACGATGTAGTCGCGCGTGCCCCAGACCACGAGCGTCGGCTGAGGGATCCGTAACGCCTTGTCTGCGATAGGGTTGTCGACCATGCTCCTCAGGGTCTGGAGATAGCGCCGGATCCCAGAGCGGGCATAATCCGTCAGCGCGACCCAGGCGAGCGACCAGCGCTCGAATGGCGCGATGAGGAAGAAGCCCACGACTTGCCGGGCGATGCCACGTGCCTCCGGGTCCGGCGTAGGCCCCTGCAGCACAAGGCGGTCGACGAGTTGCGGGTGAATGACGGCCAGTTCCACCAACACCTCGCAACCGAGCGAATTGCCGACAAAGGCTGCGCGCCTCACGCCGACCTTGTGCATCCAGGCAGCCAGCGCATCGGCAAGCTGGCGAACCGTGAGTGCCTGAGGAGGCTTGTCGCTCAGGCCGAAGCCGGGCAGGTCAGGCGCGTAGACCCGCAGGTGAGGGGCGAGATGCTCTGCGAGCGGGATCATGTAGCGGCTCGACATCCCGAGCCCGTGGACCAGGATCACGGGCAAGCGGTCATCCGGTACGGAGTCGACCGAAACTCGGGCATGCACGGTGAGGCCGCCGACGCGGTCGCGTCTCGCTGCAAGGCGCCCATGGTGGACTGTGCCCCCCTGGCACGCACGCCGTCTGGCTGCCGATCGGACCACGGCCAGACCGAGCGGAACCCCGGCGGCCATTGCAGCGATCCACCACCGGAATACTTTCATCTGCCCGTCCTGCCGATTGCGCCCGCGGTGATCCGACGGATCGCCTTAACCTCCCGCTTACCCTGACCCGCCAGTTTGCCGGCCCGGATCAGCGCGAGGAATGAGCATGTCCGACACGACCGACACCGTGGGCGTCGCAGGCGACCGGATCCGCTCCATCATCGAGCGCATCGAGCGCATCGACGAGGAGATCAAGGACCTTATGGAGACTAAGAAGGAGATCTTCGGCGAGGCCAAGGGCGAGGGGCTGGACGTCAAGGTCCTCAAGGAGATCTTAAAGTTGCGCAAGCAGGACAAGGACGAGCGCGACGAGCAAGAGACGCTGCTTGAACTCTATCTGCGTGCGATGGATGCGCCGACGCCCGCCCCCGTCGCCCAGGCAGCCTAATCGGACAGCTTTCCGCTACCGGGCCCGATGGACGTGGCCTGGTGCGCGGTCAGACACGAACGAGCGGGCGCCGAGTGGCAATCATGGATCAAGCCCCCTGCGCCCGCTTCTCATCTCCGGCGAACGATTTCCGCTGGTGAACGCCTCGACGACATAGCCGGCAGTGGTCACTGCGCCGCCGAGGATCAGCACGCCGGCCATCAGCGGGAACGGCCGGCGCTCCGCTGGCGCGCGGGCAACCACAGGGGCAGAGCCGTTTCCCGTCGCCACCGGCCGGACCGAGGCCAGCGGGATCAGATCGAGGATCAGTGGCAGCGACACCGCAAGCTGCACTCAGGCATGAAACTGCCCAGGCTAAGGCCAAGGTGAACGCGGCAAGCGGCTGCATTCTGACACTTCGTGCTCGACTGTGATGTCTGCACTGGCTCGACCCAAGAGAGAGGCACCGAGCAGGCACACACCACCGCGCCGTCGATATGCACGGTGCAGGCGCCGCACTGGGCGATGCCGCAGCCGTACTTCGTGCCAGTCAGGCCGATCTGCTCCCGGATCACCCACAGGAGCGGCGTGTCCGGCTCGGCATCGATCTCGTGCACGACGCCGTTGATGTTCAGACGCGCCATGGCATTCCTATCTTTGGAATCGTTTTAAGGTATACGGTATCCCTCAGATGCCGGCCCATCAAAAGGGGCGCCTGCGGGGGCAACAGGTGCTGGAGCAGCGGTGGCGCGGTTGATCCTCTCACTGAAGGATCCGTTCGGAGTGAAGGCGTCCGAGCGAGGCCGCGGCACGTTCCGAGCCGGTCACGGCCGCGGCAATCCGTGATCGCGTTGTCCTGGCTTGGCTGGCATCAGGCCGTCAGGGCCGCCTGATGATTCAAGTGCGCGGCGAGTTGATCGGCGAACTTGCTGGCGGCGACCGGCAGCAGTCGTCCGCGCAACTGCGCTAGCACGACGCTCATCGGTTCGAGGTCGCGGGTGTCGATTAGGCGGCTGCGCAGGCGCAGATCGTCGGGAATGCCGCTCGGCACCTGGAAGCTGACGACATCCTCCCGCAGGACGACGTTGCGTAGGAATTCCAGCGATCCGGATTCCACGGTCGCCCGCAGCTCAACCCCGCGCCGGGCGAGCGCGTGCTCGATGTGGTGGCGGATGGCCAGCGAGCGATCGGGCAAGGCCAGGGCGTGGGCGAGGCAGTCCCGCAGCCGGACCGGCCCATCCTGAGCGGCCAAGGGGTGGCTCGCCCGCATCAGGGCGCATAGCGACTGACGGCCGGCATAGAGCGCGTGCAGCTCCGCTGAGGGCGGCGGCTGGAGGACGAGTGCGAGATCGGCCTCGAAGGAGACGAGGGCAGCCACCGCCTGGACATGGTCGCGCACCTGCACGGTGAAGGCGACCTGGGGAAATTGCGCCCGGTAGGTCTCGACCTCCTCCGGAATCATCCGGGTGACGAACGCTTGGCTGCAGGCAAGAGCCACGTGGCCACGGCGGACGCCGGAGAGGTCGGCGATCTGGGAGCGCACACGGTCGAGGTCCGCCGCTTGATCGCGGATATGGCGCGCCAGCAATTCGCCCGCCGCGTTGAGGCGCATGCCCTGCGCGAGGCGCTCGAAGATCGGCGTTCCGAGCTCGTACTCGATGTCTTGGATCTGCCGGGTGAGGGCTGAGGGCGTGATGTTGAGGCGCTCGGCCGCTCGCCGGATCGAGCCGGAGCGGGCGACCTCGGCCACGGCGGTGAGGCTGCGCAGGTGCTTCATCCCGACCCTCCCGCCATGGTGTTGCCAGATGCGCAACAACTCCGTCAAGAATTAGCACTTCCCGGCAACACCCGTGCTCCATAGGCTCAAGACATCGGTACATGCAGGAGCCGCCCGATGATCGACCGCCGCAGCCTTCTCGCCGGTCTCGGAGCCGGCCTCGTCGCGACTTCCCTCTCCGGTCGTGCCGCTCGGGCGCAAGCCGCTCCCACCGTCATTCGGATGGGCTCGCTCAAGCTCATCCACTCGATCGCGCCTCACTTCTACGAGCGCTTCACACCCGAAGGCGTGCGGGTCGAGGTGATCCCATTCGAGAGCCCGACCGAGGGCAAGAACGCCGTCGTCACCAAGTCGGTGGATTTCGGCACCTTCGGGCTCGCGGCGGCGACCCTCGGGGCTGCGGCGGGCGAGCCGATCGTCGTCATCGCCTCCACCTGCAACCGCGGTATGGGGGTGATCGCCCGCAAGGACTCCGACATCCGGACGATCAAGGACCTGCGCGGGAAGCGCGTGGCGATCTGGCCCGGAAGCACACAGGAGGTGTTCGCCCTCGAGCGGATGCGCATGGAGGGACTGTCCGTGAAGGACATCACCCCGGTGCGGGTCTCGTTCTCGGAGATGCATCTCGCGCTCGCACGCGGCGACGTCGACGCCTATGTCGGTGCCGAGCCCGCCCCCGGCGTCAGCCTCGCTTCGGGCGTCGGCCAGCTCGTCGAGTACCCCTACGGCACCGAGATGGGGTCGCTCAACATGGTGTTCGGTGCTCACCGCGACACGCTGGCCGAGCGGCCAGACCTCGTGCGCACGATGCTGGAGATCCACCGCAAGGCCACCGAGTTCGCCGCTAAGGATCGGGAGGCGATGATCGCCATGGCGGTGGCCAAGCTCGGTCAGAAGCGCGAGGCGCTGGCGCTCTCGGCCCCGAACGTCGAACTCACCTGGAAGCTCGGGCCGGACGAGGTTCGTCAGGCCAGAGTCTACGCCGAGCGCATGCTGTCGCTCAAGCAGATCAAGCGGCTGCCCGAAGACGGCTTCATCGATACCCGCTTCGTCGACGCGATGAGGGACGCATGAGCGCCGCAATCGAGGGAGCCACCCTCTCAGCTGCCTTGCCGAGCGCGATGCCGGCTCAGAATCAGAGTCCCACGCCGGCCGCTGCGCCGCTCCATGGCCTCCTCGGCCACCTGCGCGGTCCGGCGCTGGCCCTGGTGGTGCCGCTGGCGACACTCGCGCTCTGGCACTTCGCTACCGCGAACCGGCCCTACAGCCTCGTCCCGCCCCCCGCCGAAGTCTGGCTGGCGCTGCGCGACATGGCGTTCGGCGGCATCAACGACGACGCCTTCAGCGCCACCCTGTGGACCCATCTCTGGGCCTCGCTGTCGCGGGTCTACGGCGGCTTCGCGCTGGCGGCCGCGGCAGCTCTGCCCCTCGGCCTGATGATCGGCCGCGTGCCCCTGGTCCGGGCGCTGCTCGATCCCGTGCTGCAGATCCTGCGGCCGATCCCGGTCACCGCGTGGCTGCCGCTCGCGATGATCCTGTTCGGGCTCGGGCCCCGCTCGGCCTTCTTCCTCGTGTTCCTGGGCGCCTTCTACCCGATCCTCGTCAACACCGTGTTCGGCGTGCGCTCGGTCGAGCCGCGCCTGTTCGAGGCGGCGTCGATGCTGGGCTGCACGGGGCCCGCACAGTTCCTCCGGGTGGTGCTGCCCGCCGCCCTCCCATCGATCTTCACCGGCCTGCGGCTCGGCCTCGGCTTCGCCTGGGTGGTGATCGTGGTGGGCGAGATGACCGGCGTTCAGACCGGCCTCGGCGCCGTCATCATGGAGGCGCGCCAGCTCTCGCGCACCGAGATCGTGATCTGCGGCATGGGCGTCATCGGCATTGCCGGCTTCGTCTCGGACTGGATCGTCATGCGCATCGGCCGGCGTCTCCTTTCTTGGAGCCCCTCCCATGGCTGAGCCCACCATTCCCATCCTGACGATCCGGGACGTCTCGAAGACCTACACGACGCGGGGCGGCCGAACCGAGGCCCTGCGCGGCGCCGGCCTCACCGTTCAGCGGGGGGAGTTCGTCTGCCTGCTCGGTGCGTCGGGCTGCGGCAAGTCGACACTCCTGCGCATCGCCGCCGGCTTCGAGGCACCTAGTTCGGGCCAAGCCCTGATGTGGGACAAGCCGATCGCCGGGCCAGCGCCGAGCCGCGGTATGGTCTTCCAGGATTACGGCCTGTTTCCCTGGCTCTCGGTGCGCGATAATATCGGCTTCGGCCCGAAATCCCGGGGCCGCCCCGCGGCGGAGGTCCGCGAGACCGCGCGCCGCTACATCGACCTGGTCGGGCTCGGTCGCTTCGCCGACGCCTATCCGCACCAGCTCTCCGGCGGCATGAAGCAGCGCGTCGCCATCGCCCGTGTGCTCGCCAACGACGCCGAGATGGTCCTCATGGACGAGCCGTTCGGGGCGCTCGACGCCATGACCCGCGAGCGCCTTCAGGACGAACTCCTCGACCTCTGGGCCCGGACCGGCCTCACCGTGCTGTTCGTCACCCACGCCATCGAGGAGGCGATCTTCCTCGCCGACCGCATCGTGATGATGTCGCCGGGACCGGGGCGGATCGAGGCCGTCCACACCGTCGACCTGCCGCGGCGCAGGGACGTGTCGAGCCCTGCCTTCAACGATCTGCGCCGCATGCTGTCGGCCCAGCTCCACAGCCACCACGCGCCGAAAGCAGCCTGATGGCTAACAACGACGCCGTAGCGTGGCGCGGACTCGATCGCGCTTCGCTGACTCGGGCCTACGACAATTCCGGGGCAGTCCGGGACAGCGCGGCCCTCGTGGCGGGTTGGCGCGCCCGCAGCGCCGCCTTCCGGGAGAGCAAGGCTGGCCACATCCTCGCCTACGGCGCTGGCTCGCGGCAGGCCCTCGATTTCTACCACTGCGGGGCCGCCGGGGCGCCCTGCCTCGCCTTCATTCACGGCGGCTACTGGCAGCGAAACGCCCGCGAAGACTTCACCTGCATGGCCGAGGGGCCGCTCGGCCTCGGTCTCGACGTGGCGCTGATCGGCTACACTCTGGCCCCGGAAGCAAGCCTTACCCGGATCTCCGAGGAAGTCGCGGCGGCTTTGCGCCTGCTGCGGCAGAAGATCGGGCTCTCGCGCCTCGTCGTCGCGGGCTGGTCGGCCGGCGGCCATCTCGCGGCGCTGATGACGACGCTCGCCGCCGACGCGGCCGACGCGGCCCTGGCGGTGAGCGGGATCTTTGATCTCGAACCGATCGCTGGGACCGGGTTGAACGACGCGCTGCGCCTCACCGATGGGGAGGTCGCCGAACTCTCGCCCATTCGACGCCTCGCCCCGGACGGGCCACCCGTCTCGGTGATCTATGGCGGGGCCGAGCTGCCCGAGCTGTGTCGCCAATCCGCGGATTACCACGCCGCCCGCCGGGCGCTGGGCCTCGCTGGCGACCTGCACGTCGTGCCGGGAGCCGACCATTTCCGGGTGCTCGGCGCCCTGATCGCGCCGGACGGGCGCATCGCCCGAGAGGCTGCCCGCCTTGCGGGCCTGTGACACCCACGAACGAGGACGGACCCGTGCCTCCCTTCCCGACGATTTCCGCCCTGCACGCGGCTTACGCCAGCGGCCTCGGCCCGCGAGAAGTCTTGGCCGAGACCTACCGGCGACTCGCCGTCATCGACGATCCCGGTATCTTCCTCACCTTGCTGCCCGAGGCAGAGACTTTCGCAGCCGCGGTGGCGCTCGGACCCTTCGACCCGATCAAAAAACCGCTCTGGGGCGTGCCCTTCGCGGTCAAGGACAATCTCGACGTCGCCGGCCTGCCCACTACAGCGGCCTGTCCGGACTTCGCCTTCGTGCCGTCCGAGACCGCACCCTGTGTCGCGCGCCTGCTGGCCGCGGGTGCGATCCTGATCGGAAAGACCAATCTCGACCAGTTCGCCACCGGCCTCGTCGGCCTTCGCACGATCCATCCTGCCCCGCGCAATGCCCTGAACGCCGACCTCGTGCCAGGCGGGTCGAGCAGCGGCTCGGCGGTAGCGGTGGCGCACGGGCTCGTCGCCTTCGCGCTCGGCACCGACACGGCGGGCTCCGGGCGGGTGCCGGCCGGCCTCAACAACGTGGTCGGGCTAAAACCTTCGCTTGGGTCCGTGTCGAGCCGAGGCCTGCTGCCGGCCTGCCGCACGCTCGACACCGTCTCGGTCTTCGCTGGCACGGTTGCAGATGCCGACCGGGTGTTTCGGATCATGGCAGGCTACGACGCGGCCGATCCTTATTCCCGCGCCCTACCCGTGCCGACCCAGCCAGCCGGGCTGCCGCCGGGCCTGCGCGTCGGCATTCCGGATGGAGCAAGCCTCCGCTTCGGCGGCGATCCCCTGTCGGAGGCTGCCTTCGCGGCGGGACTCGACGACCTCGCTGCCCTCACCGGACGGCCCGATGCGGTCGTTCTCGCGCCGATGTTCGCCACCGCCGCGCTCCTCTACGACGGCCCCTGGGTCGCCGAGCGCTATCAGGCGATCCGCCCGCTCATTGAGACGTCACCGCAATCGCTGCACCCGACCACCCGCGCTGTGATCGGCCGGGCTACAGCCTTTACTGCCGCTGACGCCTTTGCAGGCCTCTACCAGTTGGCCGAGCTGCGCCGAGCCGCCGACGCCCTATGGGAGTACATCGACGTGTTGGTGGTGCCGACCTACCCGAGGCCGGTCACCTGCGCTGAGCTTGAAGTCGACCCAATCGGCCTCAACAGCGAGCTCGGGACCTACACGAACTTCGTCAATCTGCTCGACCTCTGCGCGCTCGCGGTGCCGGGCCGCTTCCGAACCGACGGCCTGCCGGCGGGCCTCACGCTGATTGCGCCTCGCGGCCGGGACGGGCTTCTCGCCGCCTTGGGCGCCCGCCTTCACGCGGCGGCCGGCGTCCCGATCGGCACGAGTGGGGAGTCGGTGCCGGTCTCGGAGGCCGGGCCGGCGAGCGCGGGCCCGGACGAAATCGAACTTGCGGTGATCGGCGCGCATCTCTCGGGACTGCCGCTCAACCACGAGCTGACCGGCCTCGGCGCACGCTTCCTACGGGCAGTCGAGACGCAAGCCGATTACCGGCTCTACGCGCTGCCCGGTGGTCCGCCCCTGCGGCCGGGCCTGCTGCGCGTCGCGGCCGGTGCAGGCGCGGCCATCGCTGCCGAAGTGTGGGCCTTGTCGCCGGCCGCCTTCGGCCGCTTCGTGGCCGCCATTCCGGCCCCCCTCGGCATCGGCACCCTTCGCCTCGCTGACGGCACCAGTCCCAAGGGGTTTTTGGTCGAGGCCGAAGGGATCGCCTCTGGTACGGACATCACCAGATACGGCAGCTGGCGGCGTTACCTCGCCGTGCAGAGCGCCGGAGCGGACCGCCCCGCCGCGGCCGAACGCCAGTTCCTCCACGTCGCATAGCGTTCGTGCGCTCACTGCAAACCGGTGCGCTTGCGCTGGCCCTCGTTGAAGGGCGAGCCAATCTGCTCACGACTGAAGAGTTCGGCACGCACCCGCGAACTACTGAGAGACCGCTTTCGAGGCTCGTCCGGACCTCAACCAGCACCGGCGCAAATGTCTGCTCGGGGTCAGAAGTTCACACGCCCATTGTTCAGCTGTGGGCCAGGAGCCGACATCACGCTTGCGGTCCCTGAACCGCCGGTTCTGCCCGCCGTGCGGATCTTCGGACAGGGGACGGGAGCGCCCGCGTGAGGTCGGCAGCGGTCTCTGCATCGCTATCAGATCACTCCTCCTCTGCCCCCACTCGACGCGTGGCGCTTGCATCACCTCTGAAGCGGTTTGCTTGCACGAAAAACCCCGCTGCGGCTGGGCCGGGCGGGGTGAGTGCGCCATTAAAACGGAAAGTCAGTGCGAGCGGAACGCCGGTCGGATGGCGCGGTTCAGGCTCGGGATAAAACTGCACGCAAAACTCCACACCAGAGGACGGTGCGGGGCATTCATGAATTACGAGAGCTTCGCGCTGGCCACAGTGCCGCGACCAAGCCCACGTTGAGCAAAGCCATGCCGGCGAGCAGGCCGAACGTCGCATCAGCTCCGCCATGGGCGAGCACGTAGGCGCCGAGCGGCGGCGCTAGCGCCTGAGCGACCAGCCCGGGCCGCGCCAAAAGGCCGAGCAGTGGGGCGTAGCGTTCGGTACCAAAAAGCGCGAGCGGCACCGTGCCCCGCGCGATCGAATAGATCCCGTTGCCGGCACCGTAGAGGATCAGCGCTAGGGCCACCAGCGGCAGGCCGAGGGCCAGCATCACGATCCCGACCGCGACCAGACTCATCGCTGCCGTGAGGGTCCAGAGCGGGTGATGGCGTCCCTTGAACGCCATTTCCACCACACGGGCTGCGACTTGGGCCGGCCCGATCAGCGCCCCGAAGGTGACGGCCGAGGCGAGCGGCACGCCCCGCGCCTGCAACAGCGTGAGCACGTGCGCCGAGAGCAGGCTCATCACCGCGCCGCCCAGGATCAGCACGCCGGCCATCAGCAGGAACGGCCGTCGCTCCGCTGGCGCAAGCGCGACCACGGGCGCCGGGTTGTCGCTCGCTCCTACCGGCCGGGCCGGGGCCGGCGGGATCAGCGTCAGGATCAGCGGTAGCGAGACCACGAGCTGCAAACCGGCGTAGACGAAACATGCCCAGCGCCAGCCTCCGTGATCGAGCAGGAACGCCGACAGCGGCCAGCTCACGGTGCTGGCGAACCCACCCCACAGGGTCAGGGTGGTGATCGCTGGCCGCGCCTCCGCGCCGTAGAGGCGACCGAGCGTGGCAAAGGCCGGGTCATACAGCCCGCAGCCCATGCCGAGCCCGAGCAGCAGCCACGCGGCTAGGTAGACCGGCAGGGACGGGGCAAGCCCGAGCACGACCAGACCGGCGGCGAGAAAGAGGGACGATGCCAAGAGAATCGCACGGCCGCCGCGCTCACCGATGATCCGGCCCACTGTGGGCGAGACCAGGCCGGCAGCCAGCAGGCCGAGGGTCAGGCCATCAAAGACCCAAGCGAGCGGCCAGCCCATGTCCATCGCGATGGGTGCGGCGAGGACGCCCAAGAGGTAGAACGACGAGCCCCAGGCGAGGATCTGCACCACGCCCAGAGCAGAAATCACCGGCCAGCGTTTCGCCTGGCCCATGGGCGGCTACTGCGCCCCGAGCAGCGGCAGCCATGCCGCCAGCGCCAGCAGCGTGACCAACAGCACCGGGGGTGTGATGACCATCCCCACCTTCATGTACTGGCCCCAGGTGATTTTCTGGCCCTTGCTCGCCAACACGTGCAGCGTGGCGACGCTGCCGATTGGGGTGAACTTCGGCCCACATATGGCTCTAATACACCCCTTCATCGCGGGCGTTTCATCCCCTCTTCACAAGAGGTTCTCTCATCAGACTGTTGTCGGCAGCATCCCTAGCAAGCCGTGCTGCTTTCAAGCGCGCACTCTTTTCATCCAAGTTACTGACGGCTCCCGCCTGCACGATTTTCGGTAAAGCAGGGTTTTGAGTTTTCGCAAACTCTGCGTCAGCCCGCTTCCACTCCTTGCTGCGATCTCCGCTCATTTTCCGTCTCCAGCGGCCGTGTTCAGCCGAGATTTCGCTTTCGCCTCGCTCTTGGCTTCGGCACCAAGGCTGCCTGAGCGGCAGCTTTCGTCTCGGCAGCCTCCTTCGCGAGCCGCAGGGCCTTCAGGCGAGCTGTCTTTTCATCTCGCGCCTGAATTTCCTCGCCGTAGTGCCTCCAGGCGTCGGCGCTCTCCTGAGCCCAAAGCTTCTTTCGGTCGGCCAAGGGTTCTAAGGGGACTGGGACATATCCTGCAAAGTCGGCCATGGAAGCCTCCTGCATCGCGTCTAAAGAAAAGGAAACCGCAGACCTAGCCTTGCGGCCTGACAGTGTGCAGCCGCACAATCTGATTTGCCTTATGGCCCGGCTTGGGCAGGGCAAAACAAACGAAGCCGCCCCTAAGGAGCGGCTTCGAACGCGTCAGTTATTGACGAGCAAAGCTCAAGCGGCCTGTAGGCTGCCGGCAGACTGCTTCCCAGAGCGACGATCGGTTTCCATTTCGTAGGAGAGCTTCTGCCCCTCAACCAGGTTGCGCATTCCAGCCCGCTCGACGGCAGAGATGTGAACGAATACGTCCTTGCTGCCGTCTTCAGGCTAGATGAAGCCGAAGCCCTTGGTATCTTTGAACCACTTGACGGTACCGATGCTCATAGGAAATCCTTTATGTTCGTAGGTGATTTTGCTCGCGGGGCGCCTTATTGCGCTCGCGGCTCAACCGAGTGCGTCGAGAACGATCTTGCGCAGCTCTTCGCGTGAGAGGCCACATGAGTGCGGCTTCCAAGTAGAATTAGCTGTCGCGAGGGTCGTAGCAGCTTGCGGGCATGGCTCTGCCGTCGCAAGTTTTAGTTCCGAGATGATCTGCATATTTATCCGTAGGCCACTCCAGCCAAAGCTGTAAGATGGCGCATATGTTTAGGGTCGTTGCGCGACAGAGCAGGCAACGTGGCGCCACAATTCATGTGGCGATCAAACTTTGATTTTACCGGGAAACCGGACTCGGCGCTCGATCAGGAGCAAGAGAGCGGGCCGAAGACATCTAATCCGATGAAATTGTTCTATCAGATCAGTGCAGCAATTTCAAGCGGAAACTGAGTGATTGAGGAATTTATCGATGACCCTGGCGTATGTCTTTGCGCAATCAAACGAAAAACATTGATATTGATCAGTACCCTAGGAGGAATATTCGGGGCGTTATCTAGAAGGCTGTCGAGTAGCTGCTTGTCCAGAAGCTTGAACCTGTGCGCACCATCCTGGGCAAGCTCTGGAGTGTCCTGAGCCGGTGCCCCAGCCCCGCTCAATGGGCAGGCTCTCTGCCCGAAGCACCGCAGCGAGAAGACGGCGCAGGCTCGGGCAGCGAGGATTTCAGATCGATCAGTCGGCTGATATCACCGCTAGATCAGCAGGATTTACCGGCTTCCGTACCCGGTCACGTTCCGGTCGATAGCGTTCATCGCGTTGTCGAACGCTTTCGCCTCACTGGGAAACGTGCGGTCCGACCGCTCCGTCAACTTACCATGCTTCCTGAGGGCCCAGCCAAACTGGCCTTCTGGCTTCTTCAGCGGCTCGACTGCGATGGAATAGGGGTGCGGTACTTCATTTGTCATACCGACCATATGCCACGTCGGCCCCGCAGAAGCCAGCGCAGCGCTCCTCAGTCTCAGGGGCGGCGGTTCGGCCAAGTGGCCGGTGGTGCGGGGACGCTTCATCGCGGGGTCTCCGGCTAATATCACGAGGTGTCAGCCAAAACCCTGCATCTCGAAGAAGGTCGAGGTCGCCCACAGGGTAGACTGAGGCTCTAAGCTCACAGGACTACGCCCCCATTCACCGGGCGCCTCCGTCCAGGCCGAGCTGATACTGCCTCGTCATCGCGTGAGCATCACGAAGCGCTTCCGCCACTCCTTCAGTTGGAATGCGAGGGGGTGGTCTACTCGTTCTCGCCTTCGCCATCAGGCTTGGCAGCGACCGGCGGCTTGTTCGGCCGCGGTGCGTTGCGGCGCTTCTCCGGAGGCTTTTCGATCGTCGGCATTTTGGCCACGGCGCGCTTAGCGCGCTCGTTGAAGTCGGCCATCGACAGGGTCGCCGAGCGACCGGTCGAATTGGATCCTGCCATGTTGGGACTCTGCTATGCTGCCCAAGGCACAGGATGATGCAGTGGGATCGTTCGTCGTGTGCGCGTGCCGGCCGCGTCCTTGGCCGCCGGCACGAACGATCGTCTAGCCGACCTTGAGGTTCTCGGCCGAGGCTTTGCCGCGGCGTTGGTCGACCACCACCTCATACGAGATCTTCTGGCCGTCGGCGAGGTCGCGAAGGCCGGCCTTCTCGACCGCAGAGATATGAACGAACACGTCCTGGCCGCCGTCGTCGGGCTGGATGAAGCCGAAGCCCTTGGTTCCGTTGAACCACTTCACCGTACCGGTTGCCATAGGCGTCTCTCCCTTGCTGGATATGCGCTCTACCCGATCTGGAGGCCGGCCGTCTCCTGAAGAATTTGCTCCCGCAAGCGCGTAGCCGAGCCGGCGCCGCCAGGCGGCGACCTCTTGCTGGTGGAATTCGGCGCGCAGCGTGTGTGGCTCGTCCCCGGTGATAAGGCTCCGCAGCTGATCCGCGTTTGCCGGTTGCGGGTAGATCAGGGCTGCCATTTCACCGAATGCGGTCCACACCGGAAGCGAGCCCTCGCGCACGAACATGGCGACGGCCTCGACAGCCTCCCACCGATCAAGATCGTCAGGGCTTTGAACCGCTCGACAGACGATACGGGCGCGCAGGAAGGGATCGTCGGCTGTCGGCGCAGTCTCAAGGGAAAAAATCACGCCTGACCGGTCAGGCCTTAGTTCGTCTGGCAGCGCACCGATCTTGCGCCAGAGACAGAACCATTTGGCGCAAGCTCCCGGTCGAACGCGGTGTATGCCACAGGACACGCCGGTGTTGTGTTCGCATTCGACGCCGGCCGGTTTGGCAAGAGCCTGAACCGCAAAAGTCTGGCAGCACGCTGTGCACGAGCCACAGACGCGATCTGGGACAAGGCGCTGCGCCATGCGTCAGTTTTGTGCGGTCCACTCGTTGTTTTCCATGGCCGCCTCGACCGCCACCTCAGCCTCAGGTCGATGTAAATTGTGGATGGGAGGAAACAAGTCGGCCAGCCCACCCGCGACCCCGTGCAGAACGGGGTCGTAGACCGAGCGGAGGTCGCGCAGATGGAGAGCGGCGGTGGCCGTGAAAGCAGTAGGCATGACTTTGAGTATGACCTGTCAGGACCCAGGGGCGATAGCCGCTCGGCACCGCTTGGTTGCTGTCAACGGGGACGACCGTGTTCGGTTCATTTGCTGACATTCGGCGGGCACACGCCGGACCGCCGCTTGCCACCCCATCCGGACCTTCGGCAGGCAAGGGTCGAATGTCCGCATGGGGTCAAAAGCGGCGGTTCAATGCCTCTCCAAAGGGCGGTAGTTTGCGCCCTTCTGATAGGGTAACTGCAATACGAAGCGGGTAGCGATCATGAACCGGCGTGAGATCGGGGCGGCTGCGCTTGCCGCCGCGGCCCTCCTGACGGCTCGACCGTCACAGGCGCTTGATGCACCAAGGCCACCCGTGCTGCCGCCAGTCCGCATAGCCATGCTGCTCTATCCCGGTATGACGGCGCTTGATGTGGTCGGGCCACAAGGACTGTTGGCGGGACTTGCGCCCAACACCCTCTATCTCGTTGCTCAGGCGGTCGGACCCGTCCCAAGCGATACCAACCTCATTCTGATCGCCACAACGAGCTTCGCCGACTGTCCCGCCGATTTGGATGTGCTCTTCGTGCCTGGGGGCGATGGCACAGCCGCTCAAATGCGCGACGCCGCCACGTTAGCCTTTCTGCGGGATCGGGCCAGCCAGGCGCGCTGGGTGACGAGTGTCTGTACCGGATCGTTAATCCTGGGAGCAGCCGGGCTCTTGAGGGGCTATCGCGCGACCTCACACTGCTGTGCTCGCGATACTGTCCTTCCACTCCTCGGGGCGATCCCGGTTGATGATCGGGTTGTCTTCGACGGCAACCGAGTGACTGCCGCCGGCGTCTCGGCAGGGCTCGACTTCGCGCTGGCACTCGCCGCCCGCCTGCGCGGCGAGGACTACGCGCGAACAGCACAGCTCGTCGCTGAATATGCGCCCAAGCCTCCGTTTGAGGCCGGCAGTCCCACCGCGGCAGGGCCGACCATCACCCGGAGGGCGCAAGCGATCCTCGACACTCTTACAACTGAAGCGCGGAAGGCCGCTGCCTCGACGCATCAGTGAGGATCAGAGCTAGGTGATACGCCATCACCTGCTTTCCGCGACGACTAATCGGTCCTGGTCGCCACACTCAGTCGATACAACTTCTGATATTTATTGAAGAACAAAATGCTGCTTCAGCAGCGGATGGATCCAGCCTCGACGGTGGCACAGAACGGTGGTACAAACGTTGTCAAAGTACGCAGTCTAAGTGTCTGTTTTTGCTGATATTTGTGAGGGAAGTGGGTAATCCTTTCCTGGGCACCAATTGATCTCCGAGAGATTGAGATCTTTGGTTTTTGAAGTTTTGATCCCGTACCTTATCGAAGGTGCGGGATTTTTCTTGGCTCATGGAACCGCGTTCACCCGGCTCATCGTCGGGAGGTCTTCACGCCGTGTGCGCGGGGAGGACGGACGGTCAGCTCGAGAACGAGCCGAACCCCTCGAAGTCGCTTGTCGGTGAAATTCGTTTGACGGGCGAGCACGGCTGCCCATGAGCCGTATGACCCGCGGTTTCGACGGGGCATGAATTCGCCAGTCCGGCGACACGCATCACGGACGCCGTTTCACCGGTACGCTTGCGTCGATTGAGCATAGCACGGCCGTTCGACTTGTTGAGGTCACGCATGCAGTAGCCTTGTTGGCGAGTGGATGTTGAAGAATTGCGCAGTGAACGCGTGCTCCGTGCTCATGTTCCGGGCATCCAGCGTGACGGGGGCTGCGGAGGCGCAAGGGTCGGTTATCCGACACACCGGCAGAAGCGGATCCGGTGTCCCCCGAGTGCGGCAGCACCTCCGTCTGCGATCAGGTGAAAACCGGCCGATTTTGTGCCTCGTCCCGAAAGGTGGCCGCCGGTTCTCAGGAAAGGGCGAGGCTCGAGTTCATTGTTCTTGCATCGTCTTCTTCCGAAAGCCGGAGGCCACCTTTCGGGACGATGCTCTAACGAACCGGCTTGGGCAGGACTCGCTTAGTGCGGTGGAAAGCCGGGCCGGCGCTTCCGGTCGGATCGCGTCCGGCGATGTAGTCTCGCTGCCAGCCGGCGCGGATCGCGTCCGGTTCTCCCACGGCCACGCGGGCTTGGAAAGCGGAGCGGCGGCTGCGCCAATCGTCGTAGGCGGCCTTCAGGTCCGGATCATCGTCGAGGCTTCTGATCCGCGGGCGGATCGTATCGTACGTTTCGTGCGGGACGGGGGTGATGAAGCAGAAGCACTCGCCCTTCCCGAACCGCACCGTGCCCGGCCGGGTGAAGCGCCAGTTCATGGTGAAGGTGAAGGGCAGCCAATCGGTTTCGACGAGACCTTCCAGCGGCGCGATGCCGTCCCTCGGTGTGTTGGGTGGGCCGCGCGCGATCAGCGCCCATCCGGGCGAGGTCCGAAACAGCCATCCCGGATGGAAGGTCAACACGCCGTTGCCGAACACCGACGAGACGACCTGGCGGTAGCGGCTGTCCCATCCTTCGAGGAAGGTCCAGACGTCGGAGACGAGCGGACCGCCATTCCACGTGGCCGAGAAGCTGAAGGGAAGCGTGATCTCCCACCCCGTCGCGTTGGCGATCGCCAGCGGCGTGCAGCGATAGGCAAAGCGCTGCGCCGTCGCGTCCATCCAGTCGCGCGCCGAGCGGCCGGCAATGATCTCCGGCGCGCCCTCATATTCGGGATAGCAGAGCAGTTCTGGGGCTTGCCGTGCCGTGCGGCCGGTCTGCTCGGCCCTGTCGGGGTTGACCATCGTCAGGACCTGTCCTCGCGTCGGTTGCTCTCGCGGGTTTGCATCGTCTTTTTCCGAAAGCCAAAGGTCACCGCTCGGGACGATGCTCTCGCCCGGCCGGATCGGCCGGGCCCTCATTTCACAACGGCCGGTGGTCACCACGTCACCCGCAGCCCAACCTCGCCCTGCACGGTCTTCTCGTAGGATCCAGCGGTGCCTTCGGCGTAGCTGGCCTGAACGAAGAAGCCGACATTGGCATTGAAGCGGGCGACCAACCCGCCGCCGACCTCGATCGAGGTGCCGCCGAGCCGTGTCGCGATCGGGATGTTCTCGAAGCGGACCGTGCTGACCTCGCGGAAGTTGTGCCAGAGATTGGCGAGCAGATAAGGCCGCCACTCGATCTCCTGCGAGAGTAAGGCGCCCTGCACCCGAACCCCGAGCCGGCCGGTGGCAAGGCCCGGCGAACCGAAATCGAGCCGTGAGAAGGCGTCGGTCCGGGCATCCAAATCCAGCCGCTGCCAGATGAACTGCGCCTGCGGCTCGATCACGACTCCGGGATAGAGGGGAAGCGGGTAGCCGCCCTCGACCGACAGGGCAAAGCCGGTGCCATCGGCCTTGATGCCGTAGCTGCGTAGCGACGTCGCCGTGCCAGAGAGGTGTTGGCCCATCACGAGGCTGTCGAGATACCATCCCGTCGGGCCGACATGGGTCCAGGTCGCGCCGTAACCGATGTTCTCGAGATTGAGGCGGCCGACGCGGCCGCGCTGGATGGCATCGGCGAAGCCGCGGACGTCGCCGTCGCCCTTCCCGTAGGCAGCGAAGACGCCGAGGCTTCCGAAACCGGAGAACGCCTCGTAGGAGAACAGGTCGAGGCCGGCCTGGAAGCCGAGGATGTTGCCGTCGAACTCCGGCGCGACGGCGCCTTTCCAGCGCCGGTCGCTGCTCTGCCCGAAGAAGCGCCCCCAGAAGCCGGTGCCGGCCCCGGGGCCGAGCTGAAGATACTGGTCGCCGCGGCGCTGGTGGAAGGTGCCGATCATGGCCCGGCCGACCATGAATTCCGTCCCGAGCAGTGCCTTATAGGTCGCGACCTCGGCGCGGTAGAGCGGTGTGGGATCCGGTGTAGGCGTCGGAGTGGGTGTCGGCGTCGGTGTCGGAGTGGGTGTCGGAGTGGGCGTCGGTGTCGGAGTGGGCGTCGGCGTCGGAGTGGGCGTCGGCGTCGGAGTGGGCGTCGGCGTCGGAGTGGGCGTCGGTGTCGGAGTGGGCGTCGGCGTCGGAGTGGGCGTCGGTGTCGGAGTGGGCGTCGGTGTCGGAGTGGGTGTCGGCGTCGGTGTCGGTGTCGGAGTGGGTGTCGGCGTCGGTGTCGGTGTCGGCGTCGGCTGAGCGGTGTTGCGCAGATACCAGTTGTCGGCCACCTCGGTGGCGTTGCCGCCCCGGGCAAGGATGTAGTTGTAGGGGCCTGCCACCACCGGTGCCGACAGCGCGAAGGCGCCGGTGCTCGTCGTGCCGCTGTTGACGGCCTCCACCACGAGAATGCCGTTGCTGACGGTCAGGGCGCCCGTGCCGCCCGTGTTGACGATTCTGAGCGCAGTGGAGCCGGTCGCGGTCCCGCCGTTGATCACCAGCCGGTCGGAAGGCGAATTGTCGCCGGCCACGAAGGTGTTGAGCTGGAGCGTGCCGCCCTGCCCGATATAGGGGCCGGCCACCGTCAGGATCGTACTGGCCGTCGGGCCGTTCGTGCTGACCAGGCCGGCATTGGTCAGGCCGGGGATCGTCTGATTGAATCCGTTCAGGTCGAGCACGCCGCCCGCGTTCACGACGTGGGACGAATTCGGGCTGAAAGTATCCGTCGCGAGCGCCTGAAGCGTACCGGCCGCGACGATGGTCGTGCCGAGATAGGCGTTCTCGCCCGCCAGACGCAGGGTGCCCGTCCCGAGCTTCGTGAAGGCGCCGGGGCCCGTCATGCCCTGCGACAGGTTCGAGGTGAAGGCTTGCGTATCGATCGCGCCGCCCCGCGGCCCGAGCGTGACGGCGCGTGTCGGGGCGAGATCGAGATCCGCGTTCAGTTGCAGGAAGCCGCCATTCATCGTCAGAGGGCCGACCGCATCGCCCAGGGCCGCGTCGCGCGCGATTCCGAGCCCGCCCTCCAAGATCGTCGTCCCACCCGTGTAGGTGTTGCCGATGGCGGCCTCCGGGTCGAGCGTGGTGATGCCGGCACCCGTTTTCTCGATGGCGCCCGATCCGGTGATCTGTCCGACATAGGTGCCGTTGTCCGGCTGCGCGAAGCGCACGATGCCGTTGTTGGTGACGTTGTTGAGGTTCGGCGACGAGGTCGGTAGGCTCTGCGCCCGCGCCTCCAGAATGCCGGAGGGTTCGACCAGCACTGTGCCCGTATAGCCGGTGTTGTCACCCGTCAGACCGAGGACGCCGTCCTCCACCGTCACCGCTGTGAAGCCGATCAGCGTGCCGGTGATGTTCCACTGGCCTTCCCCCAGCTTGGTCAGGGTCGTGAAGTTGGTCAGCGCACCGGGCAGCGTGTCGAACGAACCAGCGATGCCATTCAGTTCGAGGGCGTTGGTGCCGCCGCCGCCATTGATGTTGCCGGTCACGGTCGAGTTCGGGAAGAACTGCAGCGTGTCGTTGCCGGAGGCGAAGCTGATGTCACCGAGGACAGTCGCACCGGTCTGATTGATGAACAGGACATCTCCGGCGCCCGCCTCCTGTGAGCTGGAGCCGATCACGCTCCGGCCGGTGTTGACGCCGACGCTGAGCGTGCCGTGGTTGTCGATGGTGTTGAGGCCGCCCGTGATGTCGTCCTGGAACCAGATGGCGGAACCGCCGCCATTCGTGCTCTCGACCACGCCGTAATTGGTGATCGTGTTGTTGGTGCCGAGCGGGTTGATGGCCTCGGCTCGCGAACTGCTTCCGAGTTGGAGGACCCGTCCATTGGCCCAGATGTTGATCGTATAGTTGCTGCGAACCTGAATGGTGTTCTCGCCCGGATCGATAATCCGATTGGGAACATTGCCAGTTGCTATTCCAAGTGGCCCCGAGGTTGTGGTCGTGTTGCCGACTGTGCCGATATTGATCGTTGAGGGGGCGCCATCCCGGAAAATGATCGCGGAATCCTGGCCGCCGTTGACGATGGCATCGGTCCCTGTCGTCGGTGCGACGTTCACGTTGACCTGATCGGTCAGACCCTGATGCAGGAAGCCGATGTTGCCGAGCGTGCCGTTATAGGTTCCCGAGCCACAATTTACTGTAGAGCCGGGTGTTGGACTCGTGGGGGCACACTGCGCAGCGGCCTCGGACAGGCCGAATGGTATCAGTGAAGTCATCGCGAGCAAAAAATTAGCAAACCGCATCGTATTCCCGCGCCCCATCTCGATTTGTTGTCATTCGCGCAGGGTATTGGATTGTCGTCAAGCATCGGAGTGGTCCGATAAATCTACAAACATTAGATAAACTTTCAGATTAATGCAGATTTGAGGCTAGAATTTCTGGGATATAAGCTAGATACGCATCGGCCGAGCCTAAGTGCGAGCACGTGGCTGTCGGTGATATGTTGGACCTCCCCGCGGTACGCCTCTCGCCTCTGAGTTGCATTTATCGCTCCTTGGTTGTCGAAAGCCCGATTCGGATCACAATTCCGAGATCAGGGGTTGAGAAGAAAGCCATCGACGGCACAGTCATGTCTTCGAGGCCGGCGAAAAGCTCGTCGGCAATTGACAGAAGGGAGACGCGGGCGAGCCGTTTCATTCGGCGGAGCAAACCGAGGATTATCGATTCTCTGATTGTCTCGGCGGCTGCATGCGTCTTCTGCTTGCTTTTGACAGCTGCAACTTAGGCGGGCTCCCGGCGCAGCTTTGCCGTGGGTCGATCGGGGGTGTTGTATGGTGGTGACACTGCCCGAGAACCGCACCCGGCCGCCTGGTTGAGGGTCCCGTTTCCACCAGTGCAGGGCTGGAGCGAAGCGGGGCGCGCGAGCCGCACGCCAACGGGCGAACGCGGTGGCCTGCGCGCTCGCGTTCGGGAGCCGGGGAGGCTCGACCGCCGCGATCCATGATGGTTGCTCTCAACGGTTGAGCCGGCCGGTGGCTCCCGGTCCGATGCCGTTCGCGACCGCGATTTTGGCTTCCGCAGTTCCGGTATGGTCGGCCGGAACACCAGTCGGCTCTGCCGTCTTGCCTCCGGGAAATCGAAATTCCCTCCGGTCAGGGGCAGGCACGATGCGAGAGTATGGCAGCGCGTTCGGGATCGGATTCGTGGCGGGGCTCCGCACGATGTCGGCCTGCGCCGCACTGAGCTGGGTCGCCTCGCGCGGGCGAACGCGGAGCGCTCTGATTCCCTCGGGGCCCGTTGCGCGCGCCGTCGCCACGACAGCGGCTTTGGCCGAGATGGCCGGAGACAAGATGCCGTTCGCCCCCGACCGGCGTATTCCTCCCTCCTTCGCAGCCCGGCTCGCGATCGGTGCAGTCGGAGGCTGGATGTTGGCCGGTCGGCGGGTGTCGCCCGAGGCCGGCGCACTTGCCGGCGTCGCGGGTGCCCTCGCCGGCACGCTGCTCGGCCGAGCCGCGAGGGGCTCCGGCGCGGGTGCACCGTTCAACCTCGCGCGTGGGCTCGCCGAGGATGCGGCCGCCGCCAGTCTCGGCACGGCTCTCGCCGTTTCCTCGGAACCGCAGCGGCAGGTGCGGACGCTGTCCGGTCGCCCTCTTTGAGCGCGGGCGAGCGGTGGATCGTGACGGGTCGTGATCGCAGGCCGATCCGCAGGGGCCGTCGCCGCTCCGAAAAAGAGCTCTGCCGCTGCCGGAGGGACGATCGGTGGAGGCGCGGATCGCCCGCTTCATCCGCGAGGTAGGAGCGATCCTCCCACGGCAGAGCGCCGGACGAAATATCGGATAGTGACGACGGCACGAAAAAAGGGCCGGCATGGCGCCGGCCCTTCGCTTCGCTCGTTCGAGACCGGGGCACGAGCGAAGCCCGTGCACCAACTCCCAAAAGAAATCAGTCGTTGATGGCGGCGACGACGCCGGCACCGACGGTACGGCCGCCCTCGCGGATGGCGAAGCGCAGCTTCTCTTCCATGGCCACCGGCACGATCAGCTCGACGTCCATGG
>NZ_BPRC01000040.1 GCF_022179725.1 Methylorubrum aminovorans | reverse complement strand
TAGATACGTCGATGCCGACGAAGACGGTGGGTTGTTCGTCCATGACCCTACCTTGCAAATGCGGGCTCGGGCCCGAGCGGCTGTCCGGGTTCGGGACTGTGGCGGTGAGGGTCGCACCATGCTCTGTCGCGGGCTTGAAAGCCCAAGGCGAACGCGGGCTGACCCTCACCGTGTAGCCTCGCTGGCTTCGCGCCGGCGGGCAACTCCGAGATACAAGGCGGTCCGTCGCGCAATACAACTACGTCAAGAGAGTGTGAGGGCCGCTGCCAGACGCTACGGCGTCAGCCCGACGACGATCCAGAAGTGGCGGGCGCGGCAGACGACAGCCGATGCCGCCATGGGGCCGAAAGAGCCGCGCTCGACGGTCCTGACCCCAGAGGAGGAGGCGGTCGTCGTTGCCTTCCGGCGCCATACCCTGCTGCCGCTGGACGACTGCCTCTACGGCCTCCAGCCCACGATCCCGCACCTGACCCGCTCATCGCTGCACCGCTGTCTGGAGCGGCACGGCATCAGCCGCCTGCCAGAGATGGAAGGTGACAAGCCCAAGAAGAAGCGCTTTGCCGAGTACGCCATCGGCTACGTCCACATCGACATCGCAGAGGTCAGGACAGAAGAGGGAAAGCTCTACCTGTTTGTGGCCATCGACCGAACCTCGAAGCTGGCCTGTGTAGGGCGGTGACAAAACCATCCACTGGAGCGTCGGCGTCGTGCTGATGCGGGCGGCGTAAAAGCCGGCCAGTGGAGAAGCTTCTCTTTCGAGAGGAGCTGGGGATGTTTGCCGTGGAAGTCTACGCGGCCGTTCGGCAGTTCGTGTTTATCGAGGGCAACTCTCGGCGTGAGGCGGCTCGCGTGTTCGGGCTGAGCCGAGAGACGATAGCCAAGATGTGCCGGTTCTCTCTGCCGCCGGGCTATACGCGCTCGAAGCCGGTCGAGAAGCCGAAGCTTGGGCCTCTTCTGCCGGTGATCACAGCCATCCTGGAGGCGGACCGGACTGCGCCGGTCAAGCAGCGGCACACGGCCAAGCGGATCTTCGAGCGTCTACGCGACGAGCACGGCTATGCCGGCGGCTACACGGTGGTGAAGGACCACGTGCGGATCTGCCGGTCGCAGGGGCGGGAGACCTTCGTGCCGCTGGCCCACCCGCCCGGCCATGCCCAGGTCGACTTCGGCGAGGCGGTGGCCACGATCGGCGGCGTGCGTCGCAAGATCCATTTCTTCTGCATGGACCTGCCGCACTCCGACGCCTGCTTCGTGAAGGCGTATCCGCGGGAGACCACCGAGGCGTTCCTCGACGGGCACGTCGCCGCCTTCGCCTTCTTCACGGGCGTGCCGCTGTCGATCCTGTACGACAACACGAAGATCGCGGTCGCCAAGATCTGCGGCGACGGGCAGCGCGAGCGCACGCGCGCCTTCACCGAGTTGGTGAGCCACTACCTGTTCCGCGACCGCTTCGGCCGTCCGGGCAGGGGCAACGACAAGGGCAAAGTCGAAGGGCTGGTCAAGTTCGCCCGGTCCAACTTCATGACCCCGGCTCCGGAGGCAGCTTCGTTCGAGGCGCTGAACGCTGATCTGGAGCGACGCTGCCGAGTCCGGCAGGATGAGTGTGCCGGTCGGTATGCCGAGCTCATCGGTACGCGGCTCGTGGCCGACCGTGCGGTCCTGCGCGCCCTGCCGGCGGTCCCGCTGGAGCCGTGCGAGACGCGGGCTGGTCGTGTCTCCTCGACCGCGTTGGTGCGCTACCACGGCAACGACTACTCGGTGCCCACCGCCTACGGCTTCCGGAACGTGCTGGTGAAGGGCTTCGTCGACGAGGTCGTGATCCTGTGCGGCGGGATCGAGATCGCCCGGCACGAACGCAGCTACGGCACCGGCGTGTTCGTGTCCGAGCCGCTGCACTACCTCGCGCTGATCGAGACCAAGCCGAACGCCCTCGACCAAGCGGCGGCCCTCCAGGGCTGGGATCTGCCCGAGGCGTTCCAGCACCTGCGCCATCTCCTGGAGGCGCGCATGGGCAACCGGGGCAAGCGCGAGTTCATCCAGGTGCTGCGCCTGATGGAGGCGATGCCCAAGGACGTGGTGGCCGCAGCCGTCACGGAGGCGATCCGGCTCGGGGCGATCGGCTTCGATGCGGTCAAGCTGATTGCGCTGGCCCGACTCGAGCACCGACCGCCCCGGCTCGACCTGGCAGCCTATCCGCACCTGCCCAGAACCACGGTGCGGACCACCGTGGCTGCCGACTATGCCGTGCTGGTGCCGGAGGTGGCCGCATGAGCCCGGCGCGCGACGAGACCACGCCGGGCGTCCTGCTGGCTCACCACCTCAAGCAGCTTAAGCTACCCACGGTGCTGCGCGAGTACGACAAGGTTGCCCGCGAGTGCGCCCAGGGCGGCCTGGACCACCCGCGCTACCTGTTGCGGCTGGTTGAATTGGAGCTGATCGACCGTGAGCGGCGCATGGTTGAGCGCCGCATCCGGGCGGCGCGCTTCCCGGCAGTGAAGAGCCTCGACACGTTCGACTTCGCCGCGATCCCGAGCCTGAACAAGATGCTCGTGCTGGAGCTGGCCCGCTGTGGCTACATCCTCAGCCGAGAGAACGTCATCGCACTTGGCAACTCGGGCACTGGCAAGACCCACATCGCCTTGGCTCTCGGCTTGGCGGCTTGCCAGAAGGGCTTCTCGGTCACGTTCACCACCGCGGCCTCGCTGGTCAACCAACTCCTGGAGGCGCGCGACGAGCGTCGTCTGCTCCGGCTTCAGCGTGAGCTGGCCGCGGTGAAGCTCCTGATCGTCGACGAACTCGGCTACGTGCCGCTGTCGTCGACGGGAGCGGAGTTGCTGTTTGAGGTCTTCTCGCAGCGCTACGAGCGTGGCTCGACCGTGGTGACCTCGAACCTCCCGTTTGAGGACTGGACGTCAGTTCTGGGCTCGGAGCGGCTGACCGGCGCGCTGCTCGACCGGCTGACCCACCACGTCAGCATCCTGAGCCTGAACGGCGACAGCTACCGCCTCAAAACTTCCCGCAGCCGGCGCGGCCGGGCCGAACGGGCGGAGCAAAACCAGGCCACCGCCGATCCTCACGACCCCGAGACGGGCGAGATCCCGCCGGCCTGACCCTTAACGATCGGCGACGAACGAAGAAGGGGCCCGATCGGGCCCCTTCTTCGTTCAGGCTGCACGTTGCCAGTGGCCTGATTTTGCTCCGCCACGGCGGCCTGGAATTGGTCCGCCCTTTACAGATCGGGCAACTCCACCGGGCACGCTCCGATCCGCTGATGACAGCGATCGACACCTGCAACGCTCGATTCGGGCGCGGCAGCGTGGTGCCGGCGCGAGCGGGCCACGAGGCGAAGCGCACCTGGAGCACGAAGTTAGAAATGCGGACCCCACGGTACACGACCCAGCTCGCCGAACTCCTGACCGCTCTGGCACGCTGATGCCTCACCGAGCTGGAGCGGGCAGACGGGCCCGGTTCAACGCCTGAAGCACCGGCCCAAGGCTGTACTGCCCTGCCCTCTTTCGCTCCACCAGCCTGCGCAGATAGCCTCCAGGGCTCTTAATGTGCTCTGCACGCTGCAGAATGGCCGCGATAGTCGCAGCGGCTCCCTGTGAGCCCATAACGTCCTGCGCCTCGCGCCATGCGCTCGTACTGATCCCGAGCATTGAGCGCACCAGGTCCGCAACATCGGAGAGGTCGCGCCAGGAGCGGATCCCGTTGCGCGCGTAATCAGCGATGTCGGGGCAGGCGTCCAGCACCATGCCAAGCGGGTAGGTGGCCGCTGTCGGGCGCATCGGATCAGGACGAGAGCCGCCCATTCCTCCTTCTCCCCACTCGGTAGCCGGTTCAGAATCTGAGAGCTCTGGTTTTGAATTCTGATTGTGCTGCCCACTGTGGCCAGCACTGGCATCCAGATTCTCCGATTTCAGCCCTTCGGTGAGGAGGTTGCTCACATCTGCCACGAGGCGGGTCAGAGCATCGGCTGCAGCTTGGAGTTCGGCGAGGTCGGGCACGCGGCCCAGCGAGCCCAGAGCCGCAGCGTAGCGCCCCCGGAGGCTCTCCCAGTCGGCCAACATGCCGGCTTCCACGCCGGCGGCCATCAGTTTCGCCGCGTCACGACGGAGGATGGTCACGGACTCGCGCGCGACCTGGAGTGCGCGGCGCTCGGCCTGCACCAGATCCGCTTGACTCTCGAACTCGGCCGCGCGCGCAACGATCGGTGTGAGATCGAAGCCGAAGGCCTGCACGACCGCACCGCCCTGCCCCTTCCGGGCGTAGCGCTTGCCGTTCGGGCTGTCTCGCCGGATCACGAGCCCGGCCTCGACCAGGGTGGCCAGATGCCGGCGCAGCGTCGTGCCGGCCATCCCATGTGCACGGAGCGCGAGCTGTTCGTTCGATGGGAAGACGACGAGGTCGGCGCCCTCGCCCGCGACGAGTGCAGTCTCCGGGTGAAAGGTCAGCAGCGCGTTCAGGACGGCCAAGGACCGGTCGGACACGCCGATGTGGTCCTTGGCCAGGGCGATGTGGCGGAACACGGCCCACTTGTTGATCGTGGCGTCTCGAGGGCAAGCGGCCGCTTTCGTCTGCGCCTGGATCTGCGCAGCCGTTAGGGATCGCCGCCCGAAGGGCGCCGTGATATAGATGTTCATCGTCTCTGCCGGGCACCAGGCAAGCCGAAGACGTTCGCCGAACAGCGCAAAATCGTTTGACGATGTGCCAGGAGGTGTGCTTCTCTGCGCTTGCTTACAACGACAGAGAGGGCCTTCCGGACGCGGTTCGGGGGCCTTTTCTTATTCCGGTGCGTCGTCTCCTTGGTTCGTGTTGCGGTATGGGTTACTCCTTGCCAGCCTTCAGGGCGGAAAGGATCTCGGGAAGCCGATCCAGGAGAGCGGCGCCGAGTTCCGGCTCCAACTTCTCGTCGATCGACAGGATAAAGCGGCCGCCGCTGCGCTCAACGCGCGCGACCTTGCGGCCCTGAGAGTCCTTCCAGATCTGCGCTCTCGTCTTCCGCTCAGACGTGGGATTGAGCGCCTCCAGCATTGCGGCGAAGCGCTCGTCAGTCGGCTTGGCTTGGAATCCGGCATCGCCGATCAGCTTGCCAACTTCGACCGCATCAGTCGCCTTGATCCGGTCGGCGAGGAGCATCCAACGTGGACGCCCGGCTGCCGGGGCAGGGCCGATCGCGGCGACGACGTGCTCCGGCACCGTTCGGGCGACCGAGATCAGCGTCGAGAGATCACCCTTGCCGACGCCCATCGCCGCTGTGATTGTCTCGCGGCGGAAGCCGTGGTCCTCCAGCCGAAGGGCGAAGAAGGCGCGCTCGATGTAGCTGAGATCGCGCCGCTCCAGGTTCTCCTTGCCCTGGGCAACGACGAGTTCGTCGTCGGAAAGTGGTCGCACCACGGCTCGTATAGGGCAGTTCAGTATCAGTGCGGCGCGCGTCCGGCGGCGGCCGTAGGCGATCTGATAGCGGCCAGCGGCCTCCGGGTGCGGGCGGACCAACACCGGCACCTGCTGACCGCTCTCGCGGATGCTCTCGACCAAGCCGGGGAGGGTGGGGTCGTTCGCGTCTGCTACGCGGTCGGCGATGGGGGAGTTGTCGATGAGTCGTGGATCAAGATCAACGATGACCGATCCAGCCTCGATCTCCGCCACGGCGTCCGCGCGTGCGGCGAGCCCGCGCAACGTCGAACCCATCATGCGGACGGCACCGCTGCGGCGTGGCTCAGAGGCCAGGGAGGGCGGGTTTGCACCTGCAAACTCGGGCTCTGGGGACGTCTGGTTTGCAGCTGCAAACTTTTCCGCCTTGGGGGCCTGCTTCGATCCGAACAGCGCGTCGAGGTTCGTTTTCCGGTTCATGCCCGACCCCACGCCTTCCGGACCAGCCCTTCGATCTCGCCGTTGACCGCCTCCAGCGCCTCCAGCGCGCGGTCGTAGGTCGAGCGGGTGACGCCATCCCGGCTGATTTCGTAGAGGGTTTGCTTTGACAGGCCGGCATCTGAGACGGCTGACGACTTCAGCATGGGCGCAGTCAGTACGGCATCGTCGAACAGGGTGCGGAGCATACCGACGATGCGCGTCTGAGGCGCGTCCTGCTGCTCGTAGCGGGTAACAAGATAGCGCAGCCAGTCGTACTGCAAGTTGCCCCCAGCCTCAGACACGACGCCAAGCAGGTCCTCAGTCATGGCCAGGAACTGGCTCATCGAGGCGACGTCGAGCATCTGCGGGTGAATGGTGATCAGCAGTGAGGTCGAGGCGCACAGAGCTGAGAGCGTCAGGTAGCCGAGCTGGGGCGGGCAATCGATAATAACAACGTCGTAACTTGCCTCGACCGCTTCGATCGCCTGCGCGACGCGGTCGAAGAACAGCGGCTCACCGGCTCTCCGTTTGTTCAGCGCCCTGGGCGTCTCGTGCTCAAACTCCATCAGCTCGAGGTTCGCGGGAACGAGGTCAAGGCCCGTGAAGTAGGTGTGCCGGATTATCTCGCTGAGCGGGCGGCGAGCCTCATCGTAGCGGATCGCGCCGTAGAGCGTCTCGTCTGTATTGACGTCGAGCTCCGGCTGCACGCCGAGCAGGGCCGAGAGGCTGGCCTGGGGGTCGAGATCAATCGCAAGCACCCGGTAGCCGCGCAGCACGAGCGACTGAGCAAGGTGAGCGGCGGTCGTCGTCTTGCCCGAGCCGCCCTTGAAGTTCGCCACCGCGATAACCTGGAGGTGATCGCCCTCATGACGGCGAGGCTGGTAGCGTCTACCCCCGCGCGTGTTCTCGTCGAGGTAAGTGCGCAGACCGTGGATGTCAGCGAGGCTGTAGGACCGTCTGCCGTTCGGTGAGACCTCGGGCTGCGGACCGAGGCCTTCCATTGCGAGTTGCTGAAGTCGAGAAACCGTGACGCCGATGATGCGCGCAGCCTCAGTCGAGGAGAACCGACGCAGCGTCTTCGACGAGGTAGGCGGGAACAAGCCAGACGAGATCGCCTGGAGCTGGTCGCGAAGCACCGTCGCGTGGTCGCCGATCATCGCCGCCGGTGAGATCGTCGGCGGTGACGGGGATGATTTGATCCCAGGGTGCTGGTTCATCCTCTCGGGCCTCGTTTGCAGATATCTAACCAAATTGGCCAATAAACTGCAACTGAGCCGGATTTTGGCTGATTCGCAAGTGCGAGGCGAGCCCGAGCGGGCTGACAGAAAAGCTTGTTTGTGGATTGCAGCCGCTTAGGCGCGTGGAAGCCGCGGAATAGCCGCCTCGCCGAACGGGATTATGGCGAGATGGATCGGCGAACCGCGGCGGGAAACTCCGTCGCGCACCTCATGGCGCCGCAGGAACTTCCGGCTAAAGTAGAACATGCCGCGGACCGGAGGCTTCCAGTCGTTCAGCACGGCGCGACGGACCATCCAGGGCTTCGAGGCCATGCTGTGGCTGCGCAAGGGATTCGGGTTCGCCGGTGCCTGGACGGTGTGCGAGCAGAACCGACTGCTGGCCGTCTATTTCGGACTTCCACAGGTTAACGAAGCCTGAAACCAGGGGTCTGCCAGCCTATCCTACGGCCTACGCTCCGGTTTGCGACAGGCCCGGCTTGCTCCTGCTGCTCCGGCGAACGATGGGGAGCAGACGCCTCTGCGCAGTCGTCCGCTAGAAGATCTTGATCAGCTGTTCTTCACTTGCCGCCGGCCGCCTTTGGCGTCGTTTCCGACGCGGATAGCCACGGCGGGAGCCGGAACCGCGACTTCTCATATGGGATTGGCGCGATCACCACTTGCTCCTTTTTATAGTCTTGTACTTGGTAGAAGAGGTGGGGAACGCCTTGAGAAGGGTCGTTTGTCGCGTCGGGGTAGGGAATGGCCGCCTGCCACTTGGGATGGTAGCGAATGGTACCCGCCACACTTCGATAGCTGATCTCGATCAGCCGCCGGGCAACCTCGCGGTTTTGCTCGAACTCGTAGGGACCGCCGGAGCCGCCAGCCACGGCAGCGGCGATCGCGAAATGATGCACCGAGCTATAGGGGAGACAGCCGACGCCAGGCGTTGCATCGGGCCCGAAGCGGGCGTGGTAGCGCCGTCCGAAGGCTTTGCCGACCTCATCGTGCAGCAACCCGATGACGGTGCCGACGATGACGCCCTCTGCTGCTTGGCCCGCAACCTCGATGAATGTCTGGTGCATCGCACCATATTGCAGATAGACGAGGCAATTCATCGGTTTGCTGAGGAATTGTTTCTGAAAGTGGGCGATATCACTCGCATAGAAATGCGTGTTCGCGATTACGGCCGGCTTGGTCTCGCGCACCCGTTCCAGTACCGCCGTCCAGTTGCTCGTCGGGGTCTTGACGACCTCGGGGCCGAAAACGACGCACCAGCCGAAATCGGCCGCGACGGAGCGCATGGCGTTCGCGATGACGATGCTATACGGGCGCGAGCCGGAGATGATTGCCAGCCGGTTCGACTCGGGACGCCATTGCCCGCTGTCCCTGAGCCACGAAATGAACTTGATGAAGCCCTGACCGTACCAGTATTCGGCGGGATCTCCCATGAAGCAGCCGAAATAGCGCCCCGGGTCGCTCATCACCGTATCATGGTGCTGAAGTAGCGTGTTGTGATGGATGTAGATCACGCCGGCATCGGCGATCGGCTCGTATTCGGCGTTTTGGGCGCCGATATTGTATCCGTTGATGATCGCGTGGACTTGGTGCACACTGATGAGTTCACGCGCAGCCGCCGAGACAGCTTCGGCGCATTGGTCGCCGGTGTCGACAAAGATGGGTTTCAGCTTCTTGCCCAGGATGCCGCCTCGGGCATTTACTTCCTCGACGGCGAACTCCACTCCGCGCTGGAACTCTCGACCGTCCGCAGCCGAGGCTCCGGTGAGCGGCACCATGCTGCCGATAGGGATAGTAGACATCGGGAGCCTTATCGCCGTTCGTCAGTGATCGGGTCGCGACGCTGCTCGTAGAGCAGATGATGCATCGCAGAGCGCAGCCGTGCTGGACTGATCGGCTTGATGAGCACCGGCACACCGTCCTGCCTGATGCGTGCGATCAACTCCGGCTCGGTGTCCGCGGTGGCGATGATGCCCGGCAGGTCTGGGCGCACGAGCGTCCTCAACCTGGCGAGCACGTCCATTCCGGAGAGCTCGTGGGGCAGCCGATAATCGGCGAGCACAAGATCCGGCACTAGGCCGTCCTCGACGAGCGCAACTGCCCGCACCCCGTCGCTCGCTTCGAAAACGAGTACGCCCCAGCGCTCGAGGAGGAGACAAATGGTTTGTCGCAGCAGCTCGTTGTCCTCGATCACCAGAACGTTGATGCCGAGGAACTCGCCACCGACCCGCTCGGAGATCTCGGGCTCGCCAATGTCGCTTTGCCAGACGTTTCCCAAGGGAACCGAGACCGAGAACACGGATCCCTTCCCGACCTTCGAACGTACGCCGAGTCGATGGCCGAGCAACTCGGCCACGCGATAGGCGATGTTGAGGCCGAGGCCGAGGCCGCGCTGACGTTGCGTCGGCTGCGCCCCCACCTGATGGAATTCCTCGAAAATCAGCTCGAGCTGATCGGCTGGAATGCCGCAGCCGGTGTCCCAGACTTCGATGTCTAGCATCTTCCCTCGTCGGCGCGCTCCGACGAGGATGCAGCCGGCCTCGGTGAACCGAATCGCGTTCGCGATGAAGTTGCTGAGTATGCGCTCCAATAACGCGCGGTCCGATTCCACAGTCGCGTGAAGATGCGGCTCTACGATCGCGGGGAGCAGCTGGCGATCGGGTTCCTGCGCGGCGGGCAATAGGTCGGGCTCTAATCCCGCCATTCGTTTAGGCACAGCTAAACATCGCGCAGGGTTTACAACGTTCTAAGGCAGAGCCTCAATGAAAGTGTTGATCGCGGACGATCATTGGATGATCCGCTCCTCGCTAAAACATGCGATTCGGACGGTGAACTCGGCACTCGAGCCGCTAGAAGCAGGCAGCTTCCAGGAGGCCTTCCATTTGTTGGGCGACAACCCAGACGTCGAACTGATGCTTATTGATCTGATGATGCCCGGGCTCCCGGAATTCGAGGGTTTGAGGAGCCTTCGGGCTAAGCATCCAGAGGTGCCGGTGGCGATCGTCTCAGTACACGAGGATCGCGAGCACGTCGTGCAGGCGATTGCGGAAGGTGTAATCGGTTACATTCCGAAAAGCGCGGACGGCGCAGAAATGCTTAGGGCATTGACACTCGTTCTAAACGGTGACGTTTATTTCCCCCGGGATATCCTGCAAGGCAGCACGATGCGCCGTCAGCAGTCTGCTGCCCTTGCGGCCAGAGACATGGCAACGCCGACGCTGACTTCCCGCGAAAGCCAGGTGTTGGAGCTGATAGCGCAGGCGCGCTCGAACGCCGAGATCGCCGAGAAGCTCGGAATGAGTCCAAATACCGTGCGTGTCCACGTCCGCAATGTCGGTCTCAAACTGAACCTGAAGGAGCGGTCCGACCTGATGGCCTACGGCGAGTCCTACACCAATACGCGAGCGGCGAGTTGATGGCCGTAGTCGGCCCAGCTGCGTATCGCCCCGCGGGTCTTGCCGAGGATGTCAGGCTGCTCTGCGACAGTCTGAACTGCATAGCCTACGCTTTCGCATTGCCGCTCGGAGGCCCTCCCCGCCTCGACTGGCTCGTGGGATCGATTTCTGGAGCCGTCGTCGCGCCGATCAAATGCCTGATGGATGGCGAGCTCGGCACGCAGACCGACTTGGTGCGCAGTCACCTCGAGGCAGCCGTTGCCGGAAACGCTTCCCAGATCGAGCTCATCTGGCGCGACGGGAGTTCCGGACTGCTGCATCTGCGGGACGCGGTCCAGCCCGAATTCGACAACCAGGGCCGCGTAGTCCGGATAGTGGGCACCGTTCGCGACGTCGCCGACGAGCTATGGAGTAGCCGCGAGAGCGCCTTCGCGCTCTGGCAGCACAGGATCGTCGAACATCTCGATCAGGGGCTGGCCTGTTGGGACCGCGAGGGACGCCTCGTGCTGGCCAATCGGCAGTTCCGCACGCTCGGCGGTGCATGTTTGATGACCATGCGACCGGGCGCGTCGATCGAGGCGCTCGCCAGAGCGGCGGCCTTCTCCGGCGAAATAGTGGTCGACGGGCCGCCGGAGGAGTGGATCGCGATGGTGCTCGAGGATTTCGGCGAGGGACGCTACCGCGAGCATCGTCTGGCGGATGGCCGCTCACTCGAAGCCATTCCGATCCGCGTCGCGGAGGGAACGATCCTGCGTATTCACGACGTGTCTTCGCAAAAAGGCGGTGAACGCGCCTTACGGGATGCGAAGGAGATCGCCGAAACCGCGAATTTGAAGAAGAGCCGGTTCCTGAGAGCGGCCAACCATGATCTGCGCCAACCATTGGCCACTCTGAAGATACTGATCTACAGCAGCATCGAAGTTCAGGACGCGGCACATCGGCTCGAGCTGCTGCACTCCATGGACGTAACCGTCTCGATCATGGAGGAAATTCTCGGCTCCCTCCTCCAGATCGGCCAGCTCGACGCCGGCCGTATGACGACTCGCATCGTCCATTTTCAGATGTCGCAATTGATGGAGCGGCTGAAGATAGAATTCGCGCCCCAGGCGACGTCGAAGGGGCTGACGTTCCGTGTGATCGGTAGCCAGTTGGCGGCCTCATTCCCCGCGAGATCGATCAGGTCGAGAGGGTCATTCGTTCCCTGGCCGCCGATAGCGGCATCACCGTCATGCTGATCGAGCACGTCATGCGCTTCCTCGTCGGCCTCTCAGACGAGGTCATGATCATGAATCACGGCGAGATGCTCTACAAAGGTCTTCCGAAAGGCCTCTCCAAAGATCGCAAAGTCGTCGAGACCTATCTTGGCGAGGGCACCTCCGGTCGTCTGTCCGCCCAGACGGAGACGGCCTCCGTCGATCCGGTTGACCTCGACTGCCTGGACGACGCCGCGCCGGATCCCTGGAGCCAGAAAGCCGAAGCGGCCGCACGCCGCCTGCTGATGCAGCACAGAAGCGGGCGCATCTACCCGATCGATTTTCTCCGACTGGAGAGCATCCTGGCCGAGCGCACCGAAGTCGACGATCTCAATACAATCACCCGCGTTGCCCGAGATATCGTCAAAGCCCAAAGCGAAGGCGCGCCGATCGACCAGAAGTTCGAGCTTCTCGCCCGAATCTTCGCCGAGGTCGCGGGGGTCCGTAAGGCTCGCGCACCTTCTGCCGCGACGAAGCAGGTCGGCGACGTCCGGGCACAGGCGATCGAAAAGGCTGCGCGCGATCTCGTTTCCCGCGAAGGAAGTCGGATCGACGCCCGTGCGCTCGAAGCGTTGCGGGTGGCTCTCGAGCGGAGCGCACCTGAAGAGATAGTTCCCGCCCTCGATGCAAGCGCCCGAGGTCTGCGATGACCCGCATGACCTTGAGCGTGAACGGCGTCAACGCCGGCTACGGCCGGCGCCAGGTGCTGCGATCGATCAGCTTCAGTGTCCCGGAAGGCAGCGTGGTCGGCGTGATCGGCCCGAACGGGCATGGCAAGTCCACCCTGATGCGCGCGATTTCCGGCCTCAATCCGGTATGGTCCGGCGAGATCTTTCTGGACGGCACCGCCGTCCATCAACTCCCCGCGCATCAGCGGGTAGCGCGCGGCGTGGTGCATATCCCGCAGGGCGATCTCGTCTTCGCCGAGATGACGATCGAAGAAAACCTCAAGCTAGGGGCGATCATTGTCCCCGACAACGACGAGGTCGAGCGGCGCCTGTCGCAGGTCTACGACATCTTTCCGCGACTGCTGGAGCGGAGGGAGCAGATCGCCGGCACGCTATCGGGCGGCGAACGGCGCATGCTCGGCATCGGACGTGGGCTGATGACCGGTGGGCAGATCATGCTGCTGGACGAACCCTCGCTCGGCCTTGCTCCCAAGATCATCGATGAGATCTACGAAAATCTTTCCAGCCTCCGATTGATCAGCCCGACCCTGATTATAGTGGAAGAGAATCCGATCCGACTACAGGAGGTCGCCGACTATATCTACCTGATGGACAACGGCGAGTTCGTCTGGAACGGCCGCGCGAAAGAGCTGAGCGGCGCGGCCGATCTGCTCAAGACATATCTTGGGGGCTGAGCATGGACATCTTCCTTCAAGTACTCTTCAGCGGTCTCACCGTCGGCGCGATGTACGCGGCGGGCTCGATCTCCCTCTCGCTTTTGTGGAGCTCGATGGGGATGCTGAACCTCGCGAACAGCAGCTTCATCGCGATAGGCGGCTACGCCGCCTACTTCTGCATGACGATCCTCGGAGCAAGCTGGGTCTTTGCGATCCCGCTCGCGATCGTCTCGGGAGCGGTCGCCGGCTATCTCTTCTATCACCTCGTCGTGCGCTGGCTGTTCGTGCGGCCGGACTTCGCGATCAACATCATCATCTCGACGGTCGCGGTCGCAGCGTTGGTGGAAAACGTGATCCTGAACGCTTTCGGTCCCGAGGCGCGGCGGCAGCCGTTCCAAATTCCGGGCGGCATGCCGATCGGCGGCGCATTTCTGCCTTTCCAAACTCTGCTCACCCTCGTCATGGCGATGCTGCTCCTCGCTCTCGTTCTGTGGATCATGAAGCGCACCCGCACGGGGCTCGTGATCCGCGCGGTGGCTCAACAGCGCGATGCTGCCCAGCTCATGGGCATCGACGTCAGTTCGTCCTTCGCGCGAGCGATGATGCTGGCCGCGACCGTCGGCACCGTCTCCGGCGTTCTGGTCACCGCCAGCACGCAGCTCTTTCCGGCGACCGGCTTCGACGCGACCGTCAAGGCTCTGGTGATCTGCATCATCGCCGGGCTCGGCAACATTCGAGCATCGATCCTGATGGCGTTCGTCCTGGGGATCTTCGAAATCGCCATTCAATACATCTTCGGTCAGCGGTTCGGCTTTCCGGCGATGCTCGGCTTGGTGATCGTGGTCCTGATCGTCAGCCCCGTCGGCCTATTCGGCAAACAAACGGTGACAAGAGTATGAGCCCGCGAGAAGACAGCCCATCGCACGGCATCATGCGCGACGTCTGGGTCGGCCTCGCTCTATGTCTTGCGGCCATCGTTGTTCCGGCCCTCGGCACGAGCAACTACGTCCTCACGCAGTTCACGCTGTTCTTCATTTGGGCGGCCGTTGTAACCCAGTGGAACCTCGTCTTCGGCATAGGCGGCGTCATCACGCTCGGTCACATGGCGGTCTTTGCCGTTGGCGCCTACTCGACCGCCATGCTCGGCTTCTACTTCAAATGGAGCCTGTGGGCGACGCTCCCGATCGCGGCGGCGTCAGGCGTCGCCGCGAGCCTGTTGATGGGCGCGGCGACGCTACGCCTGCGCGGCCCCTACATCGCCGTCATGACGCTCGCGATTGCTCAGGCAGCGAACTCGCTGATCCTGACCGACGTTGAGTGCTTCACGACCACGGCCACCAGCGGCTGTCAGAATCTCACCGGCGGAGCTCGAGGTCTATTCAACTTTGGGGACTTCGGCTTCGCGCAACTGCTTGGATACAAGCACAAGATCTTAGGCGACTACTATCTGGCGCTCGCTCTTCTCGTGATCGGAACGATCTTCGCGTTCCTTATCGCGTATAGCGCCTTCGGCGCAACATTCCGTGCCCTGCGCGACAACCGTGTCTGCGCGGAGGCACGCGGCGTCGACCGCGTCCGCTTTCAGTTCCTCGCCTTCGCCGCCTCCGGGATCTTCACCGGGCTCGCAGGCGGTGTCTACGCTGGTATCCAGCGAACGATCGGTCCCGACATGCTGTCGATCCCGCTTCTCCTGTTCATTCTGTCGATGATGATCGTTGGGGGGCGCGGCACCAACTGGGGCCCGATCCTGGGCGCCGCCGCTCTGATGCTGGCGGACACCGTGCTTCGCGACTTCCCGCAGTTTCGCGTCGCGGCGCTCGCGATGTTCATCCTGCTCTTCATGATCTTCCTGCCAAGAGGCATCGCGGGGCTCGTCGCCGACATCGTCGACTGGCGGCCGCAGGATGAGCCGAAGGCTGCCAAGACACGGTCGGATATCGAAAAACTTGTCGGACTTGCGGCCCGGAGGCGCGTTTCGACGACCGCCCCCGGCCCGTCCGGCCGCTAACGGGTGCGGGAGAGTCGCTCATGGTACAGTCAGGCGTCTATATCGGGGCGACCATTGGCGACGTCTTCGCCTGGACGACGTCGTTCCTCTCTCTGTTACTCGTCCTCGGCGTAGCCGCGATCGCTGCCGCTGGCGTCCGCCCGAAGCATCACGCGAGCGCGCTGAACCAGCAGCTGTGTTTGCTCGCACTGATGATTGTCAGCACCTTCCTGGTCGGCTGGTGGGTGCGACAGCTCTTCGTCGGAGGCCCGGGGATCACGGGTGGAGCAGGCTCCGGCCTGTCCGATGCCTTCCCGTGGAGTGATAGGATGGGGCCGGGCCTCGGGGCCGACGGCGCGGTGTCGCCGACTCCGGGGTGGCTGCGGCATGCCACCGCGTGTTGGCTGGTGGCGGCGCTCGTCGGGCTCGCAGCTGCCGAGCGGTTGCGGACTTCGGCGCTGCTTCTGCTTGCCATGCTTGCCGGGAGCTTGTGCAGCTCCATCGCCGCCGCCTGGATGTGGTCGGCGGAGAGTTGGCTGGTGCGGCTCGTGGGCTTTCACGACGCTTTCGGCGCGGCCTCGGTGCACGCGGTCGCCGGCGGCTTCGCGCTCGGCGTCCTGCAGGTTCTCGGCCCTCGCACGGCTGCCACCGCAGGACCGGGCGTAGTTCGTCTGGCGTGCGCCAAGCCCTGGCTGTCCACACTCGGCCTGCTGTTCCTGATCGGAGGCCTCGCGGCTTTCGCAGCGGCGACGCTCGCACCGCTCGCAGCGCCCGGATCCGCCGCTCTGGTGATGGCCGGCGTGTATGGCACGCCGGCACCGCTCTTCGGCGTCGCCGGCAATCTATCGCTCGCGGTAGCATCCGGCATACTTGTGGGTCACATCCTGGGGGATGGAGAGCCAGCCCGTACCCTAGCCGGCGGCGTAGCCGGGCTGGTCGCGGTCTTCGCAGGGGCCGACCTCTATCACCCGCTACAGTCCTTTCTACTCGCTGCCGTAGTGAGCTGGCTCAGCCTGCGGTTCGGCGATCGCGTCCGAGATCGCCATGGAATCGACGATGCGGCAGGCATCGTCTCGATCCACGGTTTCGCTGCCGCAGCCGGTCTGCTTGCAGCGGGGTTCCTGTTGTGGACCGTACCCTCCAGCGGCACTCCGGGAGCCGCCGCCGTGAACCCATTCGGCAATACGGTGGGCGCAGCCTTTGGCTTCATCCTGTTCGGGCAGCTGCCCGGCTACGCCGCCGCTCGCTTCCTCAACTATCTCGGGATCCTCCGGATTCGATCCTCCATCGAACTCGCAGGCGGTGACCTCATGATGGAAGTCCGAGCAGCGGATCTTTCCGAGCGCTCCCTCGACCGCGAGCGCGCATTCATCCGTGAACGGACGCCGCAGGCCGAGGTGGGCGTCGTGCTTCAGACCAACCGGCGGAGCGTGCTGTGAGCTGGACGATCCTTTTTCCTTGGCCCGGACTTTCTGGATTGTGGGCAGCTGCAACCCTTCTTCTCGTCCTGTGGTGGCTGATAGCCCAGCACCGGTTGGAACAGGTGGAACATCAGGCGATGGACGATCTCGTCGGCGACGGCGACGGCCTGCGGCAGTTGCTCGACGAGGAGGCGTCGGCAATCAGGGCGAGCTGATTTTTGTATTCGCCTTCTGAAGCGAACTAGATAATAAGTTTTCAAGTTATATTTTCCGAGTTTATCTGTGATTATTGCAATACTGTCACAACAACAGCAATCATATCGGTGTTATAGCTAGAATATCGCTCGTTCCGGGCAATTACTTCTAAATAAATCCGAGACGCCACGGCTCCGCCGGGGCGAACGGTGGATGCTTGCCGACGGCCTTCCATGGCCAATCAGGGGGAAAACCGATGCCAACCAACTCACGGAAAGCGGGAAGAAGGGTACCTAGGCGTGTCATCATGGTTGGCGCGGCCGCGCTCGCCTCGAGTCTCGCCGTTTCGACAGGGACGGCGACGGCGGGTGGAACCAGCGCACCGGGCTTTACGTCCGGTCTTCCGATCTACGCCATCTTTCCGGAAGGTCTCTACTACATTAACCAAACGGACTCGAGCTTTCGTACCGTGAGAGGCGTCGACGTTCGGGTCAATTCAAACATCTTCTTCTTCTACTACCAGAGCCCGATCGTTCTTGCGGATGGCGCCGTGTCGTTCGTGGTCGCACCGACGGTAGTCGACGTGGCTACCTCGGTCTCGTCGAACGTGGTCAACCTGTACAACACCTACTTTGCTTCGCAGATCAGTTGGCAGATCACTGACGGCCTCTTTTTCGGCGCGCGACTCGGCGGCTACATTCCGCAGAACAACGGGTTGGCGCTCGACTACGGCACGATCGAGCCGCGCTTCGGTTTGACCTATCTTGGCAACGGCTGGCAGGCGACCAGCAACTTCATCTTCGGAAAGCCGGTCGGCGGAACGACTGCCGCCACGCGCGCGCCGGACTATTTCCTTGCGGATTTTTCGGTGACGAAAACCTTCGGCAAGTGGGCGCTCGGCCCCGTCGCTCACGTCTCGACCGACCTCAACCGTCCCTATGCAAGCTATCGAAGACAGAACCAGTTCGCCGTCGGCGGCATGGTGAGCTACGACTTCGGAGGGGCTACGCTTCAGGTCAAGTTGACCAGGGACGTTTCCCAGACGAACTACGGAGGTAAGGAAACGGCGGTATGGACGAACCTGATCGTCCCGCTCTCGGTGCCGGAGAAGCCTCCTGGAACCAAATGATTTGTCGGAAGCTGCAGACTAGCGCTCAAGCGTGAGCTTCACACCACATCAGCGGAATTGATTTCGCCGATGTGGTGCGCCTACGGTACCCTGACGTCGGGCCGCCGTAGCCTGACGTCGGGCCGCGGAGGCGGGGATGCCGACAAGGGCCTGTCGCAAACCGCGGCGTAGGCCGTAGGATAGGCTGGCAGACCCCTGGTTTCGGACTTTGTTAACCTGTGGAAGTCCGGAACAGACGGCCAGCAGTCGGTTCTGTTCGCACACCGTCCAGGCACCGGCGAACCCGAAGCCCTTGCGCAGCCACACACTGAGATAGGTTCGACAGATTGCAACTTCTCTCAAACCGCGCGCCGAAAAACTTTGCGACAGGCCGGGAAAATTGTCTTGCGTTTCTTAAAGGGAACGATAGTTTCTGGGTGGGATCAACGCTCGTGCAGAGCGCTGATCCCATAGTTTCCTCCGAGGACTTAGCTTCGCCGGCGCTAGTCGGCGAAGCTTTTTTCCAAAGTGGCTCTAGCCGCCATGCCTAACGACCCTTGAACGCCGCGAGTTTACGACAGACCCCGCCAATCACTGAGTTGGCACGAAGATCTCCGGGCGCGCCCTGGGAGCTGTCATCGTGTGTGTTTTATTCACAGGCGTAGTGGCAAGCCGCCGACAGCCGCGGCCACAAGGATCAGCTCGACAGTGAGCAACGATTTGGCGTGCCCGCATCTTGAAGTGGCGAACATGAGAGTGGTGCAAATCAGACGTTTGAGTCCGCCTTCAGCCCAGCAAAATCAATGCGTTAGGCCAAGATCCCACGGACTCAAGTGTCAGACTTGCGCGAACCCCCGCCGGGAGCAACCCAGATCGGAGTCGGAGAGCCTGCCGATGGATGCCAAGCTGCTGTCGCCTAGATTTCCTCACACCGTCATCGTTTCCTGTACCGACGAGATGCTTCCGGACCGCCTGTCCCATGCGTGGCGTCTCGGCTCCTGCGGTGAGGATTGGACCTGGGGCCGGGCTGGCGCGGATCAGATGCGGTTCTCCTTCAAGCGTGAGAGGGACCGCGCCCAGTTCCGGCTCTATGCGCTCGCCGACGTGACTGCCCCGACAGGATAAGGGCCGCTGAGACCGGCTCAGCGTCCTCCTGTCGACGAGGCTGCGTGATCTACGATCAGTAGGAGCATCGGCACAGGCGATGGCTGACGCTGTTCCGCAGGAGGAGCGGCGTAGAGCGGCGTCAGCGAAGGGACCGCGGCCCCTCATAGATGGGAGGCCTTTGCGTGAGTTTGATCCCCGCCGGATGCGTGGGGCTCTAGCACCCCACACAGCGTGGCGGTCAGTCCTTGAAGGCCCAGATCGGCACGCCGACGCCGCATCAGGTCCCCGAAACCTGGGTTTAAGCAATGCGCGTTAGGCATGTCGTCCTCGTCCGGGACGCGGACATGCGAGGCCACGCGATGCGGAACGACCCGGGATCGACCGAGGAATGGCGATCCCTCAGGCTCTATCAGAGGCTCTATGATCAAGCCGCCCGGCTCGCGCGGATCGGGGCCTGGGAATGCGATCTTGAGACCGAGCAGCTGACTTGGACGGACGGGGTCTACGAACGGGGTCTACGACCTGTTCCAACTGCCGTTCGGCGGGCGGCTCTCGCGCTCCACCATCGTTGGCCTCTACGCCGAGGAATCCCGGCGTGAGCTGGAACTCGTGCGGGCCGAGGCCATCCGCTCCGGGCAGGGCTTTGTTCTGGAGAGCGAGATCCGGACCGGGCAGGGCCAGTCGCGCTGGATCCGGATCACCGCCGACATCGCGCGCGAGCAGGGCAGGGCGGTCCGCCTGTTCGGGGCCAAGCAGGACATCACCGAGGAGCGCGAAGCCTGGCACCGCCTCAGGCAGCGGGCCGAGCGCGACCCGCTGACGGGCCTCGCCAATCGCGGCCTGTTCGACGCGCATTACCGCGCCATGGTCGCCGGCGAGCGCGACCACGCCAGCGTCGCCGCCCTGGCGCTGATCGACCTCGATCACTTCAAGGCGATCAACGACCGGTTCGGCCACGCCGCCGGGGACGAGTGCCTGCGCCTAGTCGCGCGGCGGCTGCAGCGGATCTTCGGGGACGCCGTCCTGATCGCCCGCCTCGGCGGGGACGAGTTCGCCGTGCTGCTGCGGGCCCCCCTCGGCCCGGCCCGGATCGCCCGGATGCTGGCGCGCGCCTCGGCGGCCCTGTGCCAGCCCATGCTCTGGGACGGCACGCGCCTCGAGGTGGGCGCCTCCATCGGGGCCGCGATCCTGAATCCTCGGCAGAGCCGAGCGGCCTCGGGGGTCTTCGCGGAGGCGGACGCTGCCCTCTACGCCGCCAAGGCCGCGGGCCGGAACGCGGTGCGGATCTACGGCGATCCCTCCTGGGAGGCGCGCATTCCCGGAAGGGTCCCCGAAGCGGCGGCAACGTCCGAGCGCGCTCCGCGCCGAGCCCGGACCGGCGGCTGACGCGCGCCGCGAGGAGGTGGATCGCAAAGTTTAGGCGGATAGATGCCTATGTGATGGCGTGCGTGAACAGCATGCCGGCGGCCGTGATCAGGATCACCGCCAGCAAGCGCCACGTCTCACTGATCGGCTGCGAGGTCGGATTGGCATCGTTGAACATCGGCGCGGTCCCCGGCTACGGCAGTGTCCGATAAGTGAACAGCGAGATGGTTACCGCTCCGTTCGTTTCCTGCCTCGCTATCTCAGGTTGTGTCCGGTGCATGAGGCCGGTCTGTCGGGGAAACGACCGTTTTCCCGACACATCCGGATCGTTTTGGCGGACTCGCCTCCTATCCGAAGCAGTATACCTCTGCGGACAGAAGGAGCGCGGGCAGCATATTCGGAATGCAGGGCGCCAGTAATCACCGTGCGGTCTCAAGCAGTGAAGTTTCCCAGACTGGACACCGCCTCTTCACTGGCCCAACCTCCTCGACAAGGCAGTCGGTGGTGCCAAAATGCTGAGGCAGTTTATTCTTTTTGCTGCGGCGATTGTCCTTCTGACCGAAGCATTCGCATCCCAGACAGCCGTCAAGATTGGTGTGCTGAACGATAGCTCTGGCGTCTACTCTGACTCTGGGGGAGCCGGCTCAGTCCTCGCCGCGCACATGGCGGCCGAGGACTTCCAGGCGACTGCACACAGCCTCTCGGTTCAGGTCATCTCCGCCGACCACCAGAACAAGCCGGACATCGCCGCCGCCATCGCTCGGCAATGGTATGACCGCGATGGGGTCGACGCGATCTTCGACCTACCGCCGTCCTCTGCCGCGCTGGCCGTCAACCTGGTCACGCGCGACAAGAACAAGGTCTTCGTCGCCTCCAGCGCCGGCACAGCCGACCTGACCGGCTCGCAATGCACGCCCAACACCGTGCACTGGACCTACGACACCGTTGCCCTCGCCAACGGCACCGGCGGCGCCATGGTCAAGCGTGGCGGTAACACATGGTTCTTCATCACCGCCGATTACACCTTCGGCTATGTGCTGCAGCACGATACCACAGCCGTCGTCGAGAAAAGCGGCGGCAGGGTCGTTGGTTCGGTCAGAGCGCCCTTCCCAAACTCCGATTTCTCCTCTTTCCTGCTGCAGGCCCAAGCCTCGAAGGCGAAAGTCATCGGGCTGGCCAATGCTGGACGGGATGCGGCCAGCGCGATCAAGCAGGCGGGCGAGTTCGGCATTCGGCAGAGTGGGCAGAGCCTCGCGGCCCTGCTGATTTCCCTGGCCGAGATCCATGCGCTCGGCCCGGCCGTGGCTCAGGGGCTCGTGCTGACGGAAGCCTTCTACTGGGATCTGAACAACGCGACCCGCGCCTTCTCGGACCGCTTCGCCAAGCGGTTCGGCGGCAGGAAGCCGACGGCCTATCAGGCCGGGGTCTACGCCAGCGCTCTGCATTACCTAAAGGCGGTCGAGGCGGTGGGCTCGCCGAAGGACGGTGCAGCGGTGGTGGCCAAGATGAAGGAGTTGCCGACCGACGATCCGCTGTTCGGGAAGGGGGAGATCCGGCAGGACGGCCGCAAGATCCACGACATGTATCTGTTCGAGGTGAAGACCCCTGCCGAGTCGAAGGGCGAGTGGGATCTCTACAAGGTGCTGGCCACCATCCCCGGCAAGGAGGCCTTCCGCCCCCTCGACGAGGGCGGCTGCCCGCTCGTCGCGATGTCAGCGGCTCACCACTGAAGCCGGCAAGTTGCCGACGTAGAACCGAGGATCTCTGCGCAGGCGGAGGTGGACATGACGCAAGCTGCAGATTGGGTCTCTGACGGAAGCGCGCCGGACGAGTTGCTGCCCTGGCGGCGGCACTTTCCCGATGTGGCCGACTGGGACGGGCCGCTTGAGGTCATGACGCTCTCCGAGTTGCTGGCGGCCGGTGTCGCCCGCGCTGGCAGCCGGCCGCTGATCACCTTTCGGAACCGCACCATCAGCTTCCCGGAATTCGCCGCGCAGGTCGACAAGCTCGCTGCCGGGCTGATCGCTCTCGGCCTCGCCCCTGGCTCCGTGCTGGGCTTGCACCTGCCGAACACGCCCTTCCATCCGCTCGCCTTCTTCGCCGCCGCTCGGGCTGGCCTTACCGTGATGCACCTGTCCGGCCTCGATGCGCCGCGCGAACTCGATCACAAGTTGCGCGTCAGCGGCGCTCGCGTTCTCGTCACCACGAACCTGCCGGGCTTCCTGCCTGCTGCCTTGCGCCTTCTTGAGGCCGTCGCCGTCGACACGATCCTGGTCGGGGATGATGCCGAGTGGGGTCCGTCGACCGTCGCAGACCCGCTCATGATCCCAGAGCGCGCCGGCCTCAGCCCACTGACGAGGCTACGAGAGGGACCTCTCCCCACCTTCTGGCCGCAGCGATCGCCTGATGACGTGATGCTGCTGCAGTTCACCGGCGGAACGACCGGGCTGCCCAAGGCGGCGATGCTGACCCACGGCAATCTCACAGCTGCCGTATCGATGCATCGGCTCTGGCGCGACTATCTCTCACCTGGAGAGAACCTCGACGCCTTCGAGGCGTCGATGCGGACCATCGGGGTGCTGCCGCTGTTCCACATCTACGCGCTCACCGTCGTGCTCCTGCGCGCCGTGCGGAGCGGCGGCGAGATCCTGCTGCGGCAGCGGTTCGACCCCGAGGAAATCATCGCGGATATCGCGGTCAGGCGCGCGACCGTCTTCGCGGGCGTGCCGACGATGTGGCTCGCGCTCCTGAACCGCCCCGGCATCGAGGCGGTCGATTTCTCCGCGCTGCGCTGCTGCATCAGCGGCGGGGCGCCTTTGCCTTTCGAGGTACAGGCCCGTCTCGGCCGGCTGCTTGGGCGTGAACTCGTCATCGGCTGGGGCATGACCGAAACGGCACCGGCCGGGACACTCCTCCCCCGCACGGCGGCGCGGCGCCCTGGGGTGATCGGGGTCCCGTTTCCCGGCGTCGCGATGCGGGTCGTCTCCCTCGACGACTCGTCCCGCCCGGTAGCGCCCGGCGAGACCGGCGAGTTGGCGATCCGAGGTCCCAACGTCTTTGCGGGCTATCTCGATCAGCCGGAGGAGACGCAGAACGCCTTCCGTAACGGCTGGTTTCTGACTGGGGATGTCGGCAGGATGGACGAGCAGGGCGTGTTCGACCTCGTTGACAGGCGCAAGAACATGCTCATCTCCGGTGGCTTCAACGTCTATCCGGTGGTGATCGAGGGAGCGATCTACGAGCATCCGGATGTCGCTGAGGTGATCGTGATTGGCATCCCCGATCCCTACCTGGGCCAGGTTCCCAAGGCCTTTGTGACCTTGAAGCCTGGCGTTGAGGCTTTCAGCCTTGAGGCGCTGCAAGCATTCCTCGCCGAGCGAATAGGCCGCAATGAAATTCCGCGCGCACTGGAGTTTCGTGAGACACTGCCCCGCAGTGCGGCTGGGAAGCTCCTGGCGAGCGTCCTTGTCGCGGAGGAGCGCGCGAAGCGTCAGGCCCAAAGCGCCTGACTCACAGCACATCGGGTAGCGAGAGGGCGCACTTATTGAGCGACAATGGATGAACTTAGCATGAAGAAGGGTTAAGCCGCCCAAGATGCTGAGGTATCATTTATAGCGCGCCTCATCGGAGGGGGCCGCCCCATGCACAACTATCTCAGCGGAATTTGGAAAACTTACAAAAAGCTCTCAAGCGCGGCTGCGCTGCCTCGCCTGACCAGAGAAGAAGCCCTTCAGTTTCGACAGGAAATTCGTCTGCAGACAGTCTCCTCAATTCGCCTGATAATGCCCATTACGGTAATACTGCATTTAATAATGCCTGTCGGCGCGTTTTATTTTTATCCAGATGAATATGGGGTCTTGTTTGGATATCATTTCGCCGTCGCGCTTGGATCAGCTTTGCTTCTTTTGATGACACACAATGAGTTCGTCAAACGTCACATTCTGGATCTGGGTATCGTTGCTTGGGCTGGCGCGTCGCTTGCGATCGCCGTCACCATGGTGTCACTGACCAACGGCGTTTACTATTATATGGGCGCCGCAATATTCACCATGCTTTATGTCTGTGGCTTCATCAGAACAACTCTTTCCAGGTCTCTTGTTTGCTGCTTGATGGAATTGCTGTTTGTTAACTGCGCCATTTACTTTAAAGGACTGGCTAGCATTACCTACGTTTACGCCAATTTCTTCCTAGGATATGCGGCATTCATCGGTTTGACCGTCGGCTATTTCATTGAGGCGCTTGAACGCAACAAGTTCCTACTGCAGCGAAGGGTAGAATATGAGCAGAATAGAACCGAAAAAATCCTGAAAGAAATAATACCGAGTTCGATTTATGAACGAGTGAAGAATGGAGAAGTTCAAATTGCGGATCTAAGTCATTCTGTTACCATTCTATTCTGTGACATTGTTGGTTTTACCGAAATGGCATCGAAGCAGTCGGCGAGTCAAATTGTTAGCATGTTGAACGATCTTTTTTCCAGGCTAGATGAGATTGCGGCGTTCCACGGAGTCGAGAAGATCAAGACTATAGGAGATGCTTACATGGCAGCAGCGGGTATTGGTGACGCCGTTCAGAAAGACGCTTACGCAATAGCTGATTTTGCTTTGGCTTCCAAAATGGTTACGGAGCAGATGAGCGATGAGTATCCTTGGCCAATTTGCATGAGGTTTGGCATAGCCACCGGTGAAGTTATAAGCGGTGTCATAGGTTCATCGCGGCCAACATTTGACACGTGGGGCCGAACAGTAAACCTTGCGAGCCGTCTAGAAAGAAGCTCACCGCCTGGTATGATATGCTTGGACCAAGCTACCGCAGAATTTTTGATGAACAGCTATGAAATATCGGCTTATGGTCGGATTGCCCTCAAAGGCATCGGAGATACTGAGGCTTTTCTGCTGCACGGAGCAAATCCATTAGTTGCGGGGAACAGTGAACCCGACCAGGCACTCGCCCCGCCATCGAGCGAGGCTTCCTTTGACCGCAGGCCATATCAGGATTGAACACTGCGTTCGCCGCCGGGTTGGTCGTCATCAGCAACGACACGGAGGTGCGTCCAATCCCAACCGGGATCACCAGCCCGTGAAGCCCCACGCGAGGCCGATCCGTCCGTGGGGTTTTTCATGCGTGAACGCCTCAGGCTAGACTTTTCCTGACGCAGCATAGGAATAGAGTCTGCGCTGGTCCTAACCTCGCGGCCTTGCGGGCATTGTCGGAGAAACGACCGTTTTTCCGACACATGACGAAGCGGGTCCGTTTGGCCCGCAAAATCAAGCTGTTTATGTCGGGAAAATATGTCGGGTTTTCTATTGCCGATTAAACGTGGCTGTTCCACTATCCCGACATGCTCGTCGGTTATGCTCGCGTCTCCACCCTTGACCAGAACCTCGACCTTCAGCGCGACGCACTGGGGAAGGCTGGCTGCGAGCGCCTGTTCGAGGAGAAGAAGTCCGGCAAGGCCGGCACCAAGCGGCCGGAGTTCGAGGCGGCGCTCACCTACCTGCGTCCCGACGACGTCCTGGTCGTCTGGAAGCTCGATCGCCTCGGCCGCTCCCTCGTCGAGATGATGCGCACCATCGACACCTTGCGCCGGCAGAACGTGCACTTCCGCAGCCTGACCGAGCAGTTCGACAGCGACACTGCCCACGGCCGCTTCGCCCTGCAGATGCATGGGGCCATGGCCGAGTACTTCCTCGACCTCAACCGCGAGCGCACCATGGAGGGCTTGAAAGCCGCGCTGGCCCGCGGACGAAAGGGAGGACGCCCGAAAAAGCTGTCGTCGGCTGACATCGAGGCCGGCCGCGCCTTGCTGCAGGCGGGTACGATCCCGATCGCCGAGATCGCCAAGCGTCTCGGGATCAACCGGGACACCTTCTACACCTACTTCCCGCGGGCGCGGGCCACCAGCCTGGCTTCGAAGGGCTGAGCCGATGCCGATCCGGCGCGAGCACCGCTTCTTCTACCCGATCGACTGGCCCCAACTCTCGGCCCTGATCCGCTTTCGCCGCGCCGGGGGTGCCTGTGAGGCCTGCGGTCGGCCACATGGACAGATGATTTATCATCTGGGTGACGGACGCTGGTGGGATGCGGCTGCCGGCTCCTGGCGCGATGGCCAGGGTCGGCCGCTTCGTTCCCTGCCGACCATCGAGGAGCTTGGCGTCATCCGCGCGACCAAGGTTGTGCTAGCGGCAGCGCACCGCGATCATGATACCGGCAACAACGCTGGCACGAACCTCGCTGCCTTCTGTCAACGATGCCACATGCTGCACGATCGGCCGGAGCACCGGCGTCGGCGCTGGCGGACCCTGTTCCGGCGCAGGGCGCTGGGGGACTTATTCCGCGGACCGTACTCGATGCCATAACCTCTGAAAGTCTCCAGTCGCCTCATCGGGCTATCCGCCTGGCTGGCTTCAACTCCGCGAGAGACTCCTGAGTCACAGCGCGATTACTTCAAAACCTTCCTGCGCGACGGAGAGGTTCACCGCTGCTCCCGCCCCTGTGAATTTTCGTGGCAGAAGGCTGCCTCTTTATGTTAAGCTAGCTGTGCTTAGCTAGCAGGCTCGCATGGATCAGGTCAGCGTCTTCGACGCCAAAAATCGACTGAGCGCTCTTCTCGATCGGGTCGAGAAGGGCCATGAAGTCGTCATCACGCGACGCGGTAAGCCTGTGGCTCGCCTCGTTCCGACTTCTGAGACCAACCGGTCGCAAGCGGCGGTCGAAAAGCTGCGAGCGCTGCGAGATGGCATCGCGGCGCGTGGCGATCTGCTTCCCTGGTCGGAGTTGAAGGGCTATCGCGACGAAGGCCGGCAATGAGCCGCTGCGTTCTCGACTGTTCGGCTGCCCTGGCTTGGGTTCTGCCCGGCGAAGACGATGCGGCCGCTGATCGACTCTTGGAAGAGGTGGCAGTCGATGGCGCCGTCGTGCCGGGCCTCTGGCCGCTCGAGGTCGCCAATGTGCTGCTAATGGCAGAGCGTCGCAGCCGCATCACGCTATCGGAACGGCATCAAGCGCTCTCAATCTTGGCGGAGCTGCCCATCCACATCGAGCCGAACACAGCGGCGCGAGCTTGGACAGACACCCTTACCCTCGCAGAAACGCGCAAGCTGACCGTCTACGATGCCAGCTACCTTGAAGTAGCCATCCGACTCTCTCTGCCTCTGGCCTCTCGCGACGGTGATCTGCGGAAGGCGGCGTCTGCTTATGGGGTGAGCATCCTCACTTGAGCGACAACGGGCAGATAAGGAGACGACCTCCGTATAAATCCGAAACGACCGTTTCAGGTTCATACGTAGTCAGCCTCAGGGGTTGCAGCCGTGACTTTGGGGCTGCATCGACCTGATTTTGGCGTCATTCCGTTGCGAATTCACCACAATCGATTAGCAAAGAACATACCCATCTTGCGGCTGCCTAGCTCCGCATGGCCTATGTCCGTCGGTCTTAGCCTTGAGCTACTGCAATTGCGTACGCAACAGCAGCTGATCACAGTTGTCGCGCTTTGTCATTCAGTATTGGCCGTTTTTATTTGTGTGGGATGTTGGATAATTTCTGATGGCTACAAGTATTACAATCTTGACTTCTGGTGCCGATGTCGTTCTGCCCTCTGATGCGGACCAGATCGTCACCGCCACCGCGCAGACCCTCACCTCCACCGGCCTGAACCCCGCCAACGGCGGCACCCTGCCCGGCGACCAGCTCGACGGTGGCGCCGGCCACGACGTGCTCGCGCTGAGCGGATCGGGCAGCTTCGACCTCGCCCGCCTCAGCCAGTTCACCGGTTTCGAGGAGGTGCGCCTCACCAACACCACCAGCGGCTCGGCCTACCTCGCCCTGCGCAATGGCGTCGATCTCACCGTCACGCTGAGCGACGGTGCCCCCGCCTCCTCTGCCCCCTACGGCTCGACCGCCGGCGCCATCACGGTCGTGCTCGGCACCGGCAAGGTCACCCTGCTGGGCGGCAACGAGGCGGATTACATCTCCGCTTACACGCCCGCCAGGCTGCAGGCCGGCACCAGCCTCGACGGCGGTGGCGGCTCCGACAGTCTCAGCCTCTCCTATGACACGTCCACCACGAACCCCACCTTCGACCCGGTCACCGGCGCCATGATCCCGCCGGTCTACCGCGACACCGTCTACGACCTGACCGGCGTCAGCCTGCACAACATCGAGACCCTCAGCGTCAGCGGCTACAGCGGCATTGCCACCGGCACCACGACGATCGTGAAGGTGGACACGGCCGCCCTGGTCGACGTCACCACGCTCAGCTTCATCAGCCTCAGCGGCGAGAGCGGAAAGCTGGTGACGGGGGCTGCCAGCCTCGACATGACCGGTAAGACGGTCGGCTTCGGCAGCAGCGGGGGCAGCATCGAGAGCACGAATGCGACCGGCACCACCTTCACCACCAGCAACTACCAGATGGCTGCTCTGGTGAAGGGTGGTGCAGGTCAGGACACGCTGGTGGTCAACGGCGTGACGCTCACTGAGGCGCAGCGCGCGCAGATTTTCCAGAGTTCGATCGAGATCCTCAAGGACGCTACCGGAACCTACTCAAAGGTAGGCTCTGAAGTCGTTCAGATCATTGATCAGCAAAACAACCAAACCCTGTTCGACAATTCCAGCTCGACGCAGAATTATACTTACAAGCTTGGATCTGGCGATTACACCATCAAGCTCAGCAGCGGCGATAACTCTGTCACTGGCGCGGCTGGAAACCAGACTATCTATAGCCCCGCTGGCACGGGCCAAAACCATATCGATGGCGGCGATGTTTACGACACAATGGTCTACAATGTCGCCTCGACCGCCATCAACATTCAGGTCCTGAGCGGAGGCGAGATCAAGGTCGGCAGCCACTCCGACTATCTGACCAACGTCGAGGCCCTACAATTCACCGACAAGACCATCCTCACCTCGTCGCTGCTTTCTCCTGTCGAGAGTGGTGGCAACAGCGGTAATCCTGGTCCTGGAGGCGGGGATACCGGCGGCACGCCCGAGGCGCCAATCACGCCTCCTACGCCGATGATGCCCACAATCGATCCATCACGGTTCGGCACGATCACCCATGACGTGCACAGCGCGGCCGGCGAGGTCTACGCCCTCTACGATGCGCTTCTCGGCCGTGTGCCCGACGCACAGGGTCAGCAGTACTTCACGCGAGCCCTTGAGAGCGGCGCGTCCCTCGAGGATGTGGCGCAGAGCATGCTGCAATCCCCGGAATGAACCGCGCCGGGTTTCCCGGAGGCTCCCACTCTTGAGAGGATGGAGCCATGACGAAGCGCAGCACACCCTTTTCGCCTGAAGTCCGCGAGCGCGCGGTCCGGATGGTGT
>NZ_BPRC01000039.1 GCF_022179725.1 Methylorubrum aminovorans | reverse complement strand
CGACGATAACGACGATGCCATCAACCCTCCTGTCGATCACCGACAGAGAATCAGATCGCCCCACCTCAGAAAACCCCAGGCCGACTCGGCACGGTCGGCAACAGCTCTAATGCGTACCGGTAATAACCCCTGCGACTTTGCCTTCGAGATCGCAGACGAGGCGGGACACGTGCTGTGGCACATCCCTTTCACCGAACCGCTTCAGTAGGAAACAAGAGTTGATGACTGTGACGGCAGCGGCTTGCCCGGCAACTGCGATAGCGCCACGTTGACGGAATGGACTGCACCCGCCACGCCGAGGCGCAGACAAAACGACCAGCTAGGGCGTGATGTGGCCAAGTCTTCCGCTCTCGCGAGCTGTCGTTCCAGGCCAGTGATCTGCCGTCTTGCCCCAAGTCGTCCCCAGTGAGTGCGATTCTCGAACACCACGAGGAACCCGTGCCGGGGCCGGGGCTCCACCGGATGCCGGCGGCGCTGTCTCACGCCGATCCCTGCCCGGAGCCGAGCCTGTCGTCGTCTGTGGGAAAGCTCATCGTCGGCCGCAGTCCCAAGCACGCCCGTGCTGCGCATCCCCGGCTTGGCGCCCCGCCCGACGAGGGCAACTCGTCCCGCCCAAAGGAGATCGGCATCGCCGCGCACATTTGGCGCCATCGCGCGGCCACATTGTCCGGCCGGTGCAGCGGGTGCACCGTGTCGAAGCGCGTTCCAGCCGTTCGGCCCAGTCTCCAGCCAATCAATGCGAATACTTTTTTATGAGTTCTATTTTGGATTTGCATTGCGATTTTTTGTATATACGAAGAGTAACATTCTTAGCCGAGCCTTTTGATAATGACAGGGCCCTTGATATTTCCGACGTAGAGCATCCAGAAAAGATTAAGCTGAAAACATCTCGCTCGCGCGGTGTCAGACACCGCATCAACTCCATCCGCCTGGAGGCGACCTCCTTGTCCTGGCGATCAGTGGGACAGCGCGTCAACGTCAGCATTCGTCCCCCAGGCGCAAGCGGGAAATACTTGTCGACGCGCACGACGTTGAGAACAAAGCTTCCGAGCAGGATCGGCGCCTCGCGTTCATCGAGCTGAATAGCGTTCGCAAGGTCCGGCTCCTGCTCGACGGCATTTTTCCATGAGTCCGATGAGAAAATCTCCACACCGCATCGATCCTGAACAAGGATCGGTTGGGCTCCGATCTGATCGTTGCTCAGATTTTCGTCCCCCTGGCGCAGGCCGTCGAACAGCTGACCGATATGCGCTCTCGCCAGACTGCTCAAAATCGGAAATGCCGCCTTCGCACGCCCAAGCTCGTCCTTATTAAAATCACCCTTTTGCCTTTCAAGAAACAAGCCGATCGAAGATGCACCGATCGTCGGCAAGAACAAGCCCATTTCGTCACTGATATTGGCGACAGGCTTGAAGATGTCGTTATACTGCCGGGCGTCGATCGCCGCCAGCATACCCTTGAATTTAGATAAGGTGCGGACTCCGACCTCCTTATGCAGTCGCCAGTGAGCCGCAAATGGATCAACCGCGGAGCAGGCGTTCGTGTAATGATCTCGCAACGCCTGCGGCACATCTCGCGTAAACATGACTTCGGGAGGTGCGGGATCCGAGAAGCAGATGACCCAGCATGCATCATGGTCGATCAAGCACCCGAATACATCGATCAGCTCTTCGTAAAAATGCGCGCTTCCAAGCGAAACGACTATTTCGCCGATACGCTGAAACCAGTCTCTACTTCCGTACGCGATGAGTCTAGACTTGCGCGACCGCCTCATAGCAATTCCTTGAAGACAACAAACTTTGAAACCAGCTCACTTTCCGAAGAAACCCCCAGCTTTCGATATATGCGAAACTTAATATTTCGGATTGATCCGCCGCCCACTCCGAGCTTGGCCGAAATATCATCGTTCTTCACGCCGTTCAGCATGAGGCGGAACACGTCACGCTCGCGCCTCGTAAATAACGAGAGGACATCCGGAGCACCGTCTGCATTCCGGGGCGGAAGTGGAATGCTTAGTCTCTCCAAGACGAGCTTCGATCCGTTCGGAGCGATCGGGAAATCCGAGGTCAGGCGCTCGGCTCGCAAGATCCAATCGTCCATGATCGACTCGGTGCCATCTTCCCGGACCAGCCCGGTGGCAAGCCGCTTCAACATCGGGAAGCGCCGAACAGCCTTGTTCCAACTGTCGTCGGAATAGACCTGGTGCCCCGCATGATCGAAAATCGCCGTCGGGCGAGGAACGATCGGTGCGCCCTTGTTTATCTCCACCTTCTTCACGTCGTTGAACACTCGCTCGAGATGCGATCTGCAGCATCCTTCGATCGTCGGGTAAAGCGTGTTCAGGATGAAAACATCGTCATCGGTAAAGATGCCACGCTTGCGCTCGAGGAAGATCGCGAAACAGTTTTCGTTCGTGAGGGGTATAGTGATACCTAGCTCATCATCCATCTCGGCCGCGCGTAGGAACAGGTCGCTGTACGACGCACAGGAAGGATCGTTCGTCCGAAGCCATTCCAAGGTGAAGACACCGGCCTCCCTCAAGCTTCGCCATCGGGCGGAAAATGGGTCGATCGACGCGCAATGCCTTGAATAGACGCGTTCGGTGTGGGCCGAGACGCCGCGCGTGAACACCACGTCGGGTACAGCCTCTCCGGAGTACCTGATGATCCAAAAGGCATCGGTTTCGACGGTTGCCTCCAGAAGATCGACCATCTCCTCGTGAAAGAACGGAGTGCCGATCGACTGAAAAAGCTTCCCTATTTGAGCATTCCATGATGGCAGCGTGAAAATCGAAGCGATCTTCGAAGGATGGGATCGCCTCATCAACGTGCACTCCCAAGGCCTGTGATAGGCGGTCGTCTCAAGCTCCATCCGTCTCCGACCAGGCGGGCAGGACACGTGATATAGGTGCCAAATTGCACCATTGCACTCCTGTGCCGCCTCGGCAATCGTCCCCTTGAAAGAAAGTTCCGGATCGATCCTTGCGGAAGGTTCGATGCACCGATCCGGCGGAGGGACGAAGTCGGGAGAGCGGAGAGTGAGTATTCGACGTGTTTTCATCAAATTCCCCGATGGTGTGTCCGGTAGAACCAACACCATCCGATGATCACATCGCCGACCGCATGATTTCGTGCCGCGAGGAGCCGGCAAACGGCGCCTGTTGAATAGAACGGGCCGACGGCCGCCTCTGTCCACGAGAAGGATCGCGATCGTCGTGATCCTTCACCGCCTTGAAGACCGCAACGGCTCACCTCGCCGCAGGTGCCTTCCGGCCTTCGATCTTATCTCGACGTCAGAATAACTTGGCGCGAGTCGCTGGGAGGATCAGTCATGACCATCGCGACGGCGGAGCTGTCGCCCGTTCCTGCGGAGGAAGGGCAACTTCAACGTAGCATCTCGTGGACGGGTGCGTTCTGGGTCGCGAGCGGCGTGCCGCCGCTCGTCCTGTTCTCGATTGGCGGCATTGCCGGTGCGACCGGCACGCCCGCCTTCGCGATCTGGACCGCTTCGATGCTGATGGGGTTCCTCCAATCCTTCGTCTATGCGGAGATGGCCGGACTTTTTCCCAACAAGTCGGGCGGCTCGTCGGTCTACGGCGCCGCCGCCTGGATGCGTTACGCCAAGCCGGTCTCGCCCTTGCTAGTGTGGTGCAACTGGATCGCCTGGACGCCCGTCCTTGCGCTGGGCTGCACAATCGCCGCCGCCTACATCCTCAATGCCCTGGTGCCCGATCCAAACGCCGCGATCCGCACCTGGACGCTGGCCGCGGGATCGTTGGGGCCCGTCTCTTTCTCCCTGAACACGCCGTTCTTCATCGGTGTCGGGCTCATGCTGGCGGCCTTCGCCGTGCAGGTTCGCGGCATCAGCGGCACCGCTCAGGTCCAGCGCGCCATCGGCCTCGCCGTCATCATCCCGTTGCTCGTCATCGGCGTCGCGCCGTTGCTGCAGCACGGCGTGAACTGGGCCAACTTCACGCCCTTCGTGCCGCTCGCCGAGGCCAACAAGCCCGCGCCGGGCGCCTGGAACGGCACCGGTTGGACGCTCGTGCTCGGCGGGATGTTCCTCGCGGCATGGTCCACCTACGCCTTCGAAACCTCCATCTGTTACACGAGCGAGTTCAAGAACCCGAAGACCGACACGTTCAAGGCGATCTTTTATTCGGGCCTGCTCTGCCTGACGATCTTCCTGTTGGTTCCGTTCACCTTCCAGAGCGAGCTCGGCCTCGCCGGCATGCTGGAACCGTCGATCGCGGATGGGTCGGGCGTGGCGGCCGCCCTGGCGCGCATGGTCGGCGGCGGACCGGTCGTCGCGAGCGCGCTCGTCATGCTCATGATCTTCGCGCTTCTGCTCTGTCTGATGACGGCCATGGCCGGGGCCTCGCGCACGCTCTACCAGGGCTCGCTCGACGGCTGGCTGCCGAAGTATCTCGGCCGGGCGAACCGCCACGGCGCACCGATCGCGGCGATGTGGACCGGTCTCGTGGTCAATCTCGGACTCTTGGCGATCGCCTGCGCCGACTCGGCCTCGTTCTTCTTCATCCTCGCGGTTTCGAACGCCGGCTACATCATCTTCAACTTCCTCAACCTCAACTCGGGCTGGATCCACCGCATCGACAACGGCCATATCGAGCGGCCCTATCGGGCCCCCGCGGCCATCATCGCGGTCGGCGCCGTGTTCGGCTTCGTCAACGCGGTGTTCCTCGGGGCGGGCGCGAAGGTGTGGCACCCGTGGGCGCTGTGGGCCGGCATCGTCACGGCCGGGGCGATCATCCCGGTCTTTCTGTTCCGCCACTACGTCCAAGACCGCGGCCAGTTTCCGCCGCAGATGCTGCGCGACCTCGGCGTCACGCGCACCGAGGCGCTGGTGAGCGGACGGAAGGCCGGCCTGCTTCCCTACCTCACGCTCGCGGCCGGCGTCGCCACCGTGCTCACCGCCAACTTCCTCTTCCAGCTCTGACGAGACCGATCCGGGCGCCGCAAAGCGTCGCCCGGGTCCGCCGAAGGATTGGAGACCCCATGATCGAGATCAGCCAGTTCGACAGCCGGCCGAGCTACGGCCGCCTCGCTCTCGACCCGAGAGCCAGGACCCACCTGATCGCCGCGGAGGACGAGGGCGCGGCCGCCGTTCTCGACGTCTTCGCCGACGCGACCGACGCTCGTCCGCGAACCATCCTGCTCTACGCGAGGGCCGACGAAGCCGGAGCGGAACCGGCGGAACGGCTCTCCCGTCTGGATTGGGCCGCGTTTCACCCGGCCGCCGGGCGGAACGAGCTGCTCGCCGGCTTAGACGGCGTGCTCGCGACCGCGACCATGGGCACGCGCCTTTACGTCGCCGGCTCCGAGAGCTTCATCGGCGAGGTGATCGCGCGGGCGGCGGGCTTCGGCGTGGTCCCGGAATCGGTCATCGCCGAGAAGCGCGGCTCCCCCGCCCGCCGCGTCCAGTGCGTGCATTGCAAGCATATCGCCGAGGCGGTGACCGTCTCGCCCTATACGTGCCCGGGCTGCGAACAGAGCCTTCTGGTTCGAGACCATTTCTCCCGCCGGCTCTCGGCTTTCCAGGGCGTGCGCATCGATGCCGAGGTGCCCGGCGACGTCCCCCCCGCACAGGAGCTGTCGCGATGAGCGGTGTCGAAATCCCGGTCCGCGTCACCGAGATCGAACAGGCGACGCCCACGATCCGGCGTTTCCGACTGGCCCGCACGGATGGCGGGACGCTGCCGCCCTTCGCCGCCGGGTGTCACGTCGTCGTGCTGATGCCGGCGGACGGCCGGACCATCCGCAACGCCTACTCGCTGATCGATCGGGCCGAGGACGGATCGAGCTACCGAATCGGCGTGCTGCGCACGGAGGACTCCCGTGGCGGATCGCGCTTCATGCACGAGAACGTCATAGTCGGCAGCGAACTCAGGATCACGATGCCCGTGAACCTGTTCCCGCTGTTCCTGCCAGGGCGCCGACATCTGCTGGTGGCGGGCGGCATCGGCATCACCCCGATCTACGCCATGGCGGAGGAGCTGCGGCGCACGGGCGCCGATTACCAGATCCACTACGCCGTGCGCGGCGAGGCGCACGGCGCCTTCATCGCCGAACTGCGCGCGCGCCACGGCGACCGGCTCCGGCTCTACCGCAACGACTGCCAGGAAATCCTGGCCATGAGCGACATCCTGCCCGATCAGCCCATCGGCACGCATCTCTACGTCTGCGGTCCCGCCGGGATGATCGAGGCGGTCCTCGAAGAGGGGCGCGCGGCCGGCTGGCCGGAGGAGAACCTGCATTCCGAGCGCTTCCAGGCACCGCCGGCCGGCGATCCCTTCTCCGTCCGGCTCGCCCGCGCCGGGATCACCTGCGAGGTGCGCGGCGACCAGAGCCTGCTGGAGGCGCTCGAGGCGGCCGGCGTGGACGCGCCCTTCCTCTGCCGTGGCGGTGCCTGCGGCCAGTGTGAAGTCGGCGTGTGCGAGGCCGACGGCGAGCTGATCCACAACGACCACTATCTGACGCCGGCGGAGCGCGCCTCCGGTCGGAAGATCATGCTCTGCGTCTCCCGCCTCGCCGGACGGGAACTGGTCCTGGACCTGTGAAGGCCCGAAGTCGACTGCGGCGCGACGCGCCTCGAACCTACAACTCGCTTCACATGAGCAGAAAGGGGAAACGCCGATGACCCTTCACTTCAAGACGGAATCCTTCCGCGACGATTTCACCTTCTCGAACTCGCCCGAAGCGATTCGCCGCTTCCCGTTCCCGTTCGAGAAAGACGAGTACATGTACTCGGTCAACATCGAGCAGCACATGCCGGGACCGGCGAAGTCGCCGTTCGAGTTCCCGATCGACATCGACGAGCACTACGTCGCCGAGATGCACGACCGTGCCCTCGTCTTGGAAGAGGACCCGGGACGCTGCCAATCGCTGCCCCACATGATCACCGCCGAGTGGGACCTCGTCGAGCTCCTCATGGAATCGATGGCCAAGCACTATCCCGAACATTTCCAGCTGACCCGCGCCGGCGACGCCTGGCACTGGGTGAACCGGCCGCTCGGGATCGATCAGCGTTTCACCTTCGGCGACGCCGCGACGCTTCCCCGGCCGCCGATGGAATACATCACCCGACAGTGCCAGGGCGATTTCGCGCTGCTCGACCAGCGACTCGGCAATCTCTGGATGGATTCCGGGATGATCACCGGTCAGGCGGACTGGTCGCTCGACTTCGACATCGGCATGAACTTCATGGAATGGCACGCGCCGGTTCCGCTCGCGAAGGACATGGGCATCTTCGAGCGGGCGCTGAAGTTCCTGCTCAACCTGCAGCAGGCCCGACCGGTCCGTCGCCTCAACTGGACGATGACCATCAACCCCCGACTGGATACCTCACCCGAGAACTACGACAAGTGGGGCCGGGACCGGACGACGGTGACGCCGGAGAACGTGGGCGACAAGGTCCATCTGCGGGTCGAGCTCCAGGCGATGTGGCGCCTACCGCGGTCCAACGCGATCGTGTTCTCGATCCGGGCCTACATGATCAGCATGAACGAACTCGTCACCGTGCCGAAATGGGCGCGACGCTTCCATCGCGTGCTGCGCGACGTGCGGGGCGAACTCGCCGAGTACAAGGGTTTGTCGCGCTACCGCGACACGACGGTGGCTTGGCTGTCGCGATACGACGACGGCGCGCCGACTTCTCCCGGCTTCGCGCCCGACTGACGCAAGCGGCGGCGCACGTCCGCCGCCGCTCCGCACCGCATCGATGTCTTCGAGACCGCGTCATCCGACGCCGTCGAATACCTGAAGGTAGGACGCCTCATGATCACCGACACGTTCCCGCGCAAGAACGCCCTGGCGAAGCGGCATCACGAACTCGGATCGAAGCTCGACACCGAGTGGAACGGGCGGCTGATCCCGCAGAACTACGACACTGACCCCTACGAGGAGGTCGCGATCGTCCGCTCGAAGGCCGGGCTGTTCGACGTGTCCGCCCTCCGGATCATCAACGTCTCCGGCCCCGATGCGGCCGACGTGTTGAATCGGATGCTGACCTCGGACGTGGGCAAGCTGAAGCCTGGGCAGTCGGCGATCTCGAACATCGTGGACGAGAATGGCGCGCTGATCGACGACGTGCTTGTCTATCGCGACGGCCCGACCGCGTTCCGCGTCAGCCACGGCGGAGGCCGGCTCGACACCGTCATCGCCGGCTTCTTCGAGGGCTCGCAATCGACCTGGGCGCCGGACGACGACGTCCACATCCTCTCGCTGCAGGGGCCCGCCGCGCTCGACATCCTCAGGCCCCATACGGACCTCGATCTGACCGGCATCAAGTATTTCGAGCACGCGCCGACGACCCTGTTCGGCAGAAGCGTGTCGATCGGCCGTGGCGGCTACTCGGCCGAGCGCGGTTACGAGGTGTTCTGCGCGGCAGCCGATGCGGAGTTCTTCTGGGACAAGATCATGGAGGCCGGCAAACCCTACGGGATCTGCGCCGCGTCGTGGGATTGCCTGGACATCGTCCGCGTCGAGGGAGCCCTGCTGTTCTTCCCGTTCGACATGCCGCAGGGCGACGAGACGCCCTGGGAGGTCGGCGCGGACTGGACGGTCGACCTGTCGAAGCCGGCCTTCCATGGCAAGGCGGCCCTGGAGCGGCGCAGGCGCGAGGTGCGCTACGCCAATGTCGGCCTGGAGATCGACGCGAACGAGGCGATCGAGCCCGGCGCGAGGCTGGAACGGGACGGAAAGGTGGTCGGCCGGATCAACTCCACGACCTACAGCCGGCACCTGATGAAATCGATAGCGCTTGCCCAGGTCACCCCGGATCTCACCGCCCTCGGCACGGCGTTCGCGGTGCGATCGGACATGGGGGAGTTTACCGGGCACGTGGTCCGCACCCCGTTCTACGATCCGAACCGGCTGCGCACCCATCCGCTGGATGAGCGGGCCTGACCGGCGTCTTCGAAGCCATGTGAGAGGATGGCGGGCGCGTCCGCTTCATCGATGCGCCGCGCCGGGTGCAGGGGGCTACGACCTTGCACCGTGAAGCCTGCAGCGGCTCGTATCAACTTGACAAGTCCAAAATCATTGCGGGATCCAACTGCGAAATTTTGATTCGCGCTCGTCTCAATGCATAAATTGCGCGCAATGATGCCCACAATGCAGGCAAAAGTTCACTCTGAACGCCAGTTTTTGCTTGCAGATAAAATTCGTATCTTTTAGTGAAACAGGAAATATGGTCGGTCACGAAATCGTGATGACTAAAAATTCAACTAGGGAGAACGTGGCATGACCACTTTGACGCCTCCGGCCGGAGGTGAGGCGATCCCGCTTGTCTCGACGCGCTCCGAGGGCGTCGAGGATTGCCTCGTATTTGCCCAGGAATACTCCGGCAGGATCCGCCTCGCCAGTCTGGCGGGCGCCGCGCTGATCGGCGTTGCGGGCGCCGCCCTCGTTTACCGGTCCGACACACAGGCCGAGACGCTTTCGGTTCTCTTCATTGGCTTTTCATTCCTTGGAGGTCTGCTCTCGACTTGGTCACCCTGTGGCTACTCAAGCCTCTGCCTCCTGCGTCCGGTCGGACGACAATCCCGCAGCACCCTCGTCAAGTACACGCCCACCTTCCTGCTGCACGGCGCCGGATATGCGCTTGGGGCCGTGATCCTCGGCGTCATCCTCGGGTTGGCCGGCGGGCTCCTGGGCTTTCCCGGGGCTTCCTTCGTGATGCTCGGCGTTCTGGGCTTGACCGGCCTCGTCTACGGAGCGCACCAACTCGGCTTCCTCCGCGTCCCTTATCCGCAGCGCCGGGCCCAGGTGCCGCATGACGCGCGTCAGCGCTTCCCGATGTGGTTCATCGGCGGCCTGTACGGCCTCTCGCTCGGCCTCAACTATCTCACCTACGTCCAGACGCCGATCCTGTACCTCGTGACCGCAGCGGCCGTGGCGAGCGGCAACGTTACTTCCGCGATCGTGCTGTTCCTGGCCTTCAACGCGGGCCGCTTCCTGCCGATGGCCGTGAATTACCTGCCGGTGAGCGACATTGCCGTGCAGAACTGGCTCGCCCGCCGGCAGGAAAGCGCCGCCCTTCTCGACGGCGGATTGCTGATCGCCTTCGGCGCGGCGCTGCTGACCTTCGCCGTGCTCTGAGCACGGGCGGGCTGGCGCCCGCTCACCCATCCCGTCCCCTGGTCTTTCGCACTCGCCTCAAGGAGAGAATGATGACGCACGCCTATGCCAAACTTCGGCACGCCTTCCGCTACGGATCTACCGCGATCGGCGCCGCGACCCTCGCCGCGACCCTCGCCGCCGGTTCGGTCGTCGCCGCCGAGCAGGGTGCCGCCGCCGCCAAGCAGGCCGCCGCCGACCTCGGCGCCGGCAAGGCGGACGATCCGATGGTGCTGAAGGCGCCCGCGCCGAACGCCCGCCGCGTCTACGTGTACGATCCGAAGCACTTCGCGGCCATCTCGCAGAGTTTCATTATCGACGGTGACGCTGCCCGCGTCGTCGGCATGGCGGATGGCGGCTTCCTGTCGAACACGGTGGTCGCCAGTGACGGCTCCTTCTTCGGGCATGCCAACACGGTGTTCTCGCGGATCGCCCGCGGCAAGCGCACGGACTACGTCGAGCTCCTGGATGCGCGCACGGCCGAACCGATCGCCGACATCGAGCTGCCGAACGCCCCCCGCTTCCTCGTCGGCACCTATCCTTGGATGACGGCGCTGACGCCCAACAACAAGACGCTGCTGTTCTACCAGTTCTCGCCACAGCCGGCCGTCGGCGTCGTCGATCTCGCCGGCAAGAAGTTCGACCGGATGATCGAGGTTCCGGACTGCTATCATATCTTCCCCTCCAGCAACGACACCTTCTTCATGCATTGCCGCGACGGCAGCCTGTTGAAGGTCAGCATGGGCGCCGACGGGAAGTCACAGACCAAGCGGACCGAAATCTTCCATAAGGAGAACGAATACCTCATCAACCATCCGGCCTACTCGCCCAAGAACGGTCGCCTCGTTTGGCCGACCTATACGGGCAAGATCTTCCAGGTCGATCTCTCCTCCCAGGAGGCCAAGTTCCTGCCGGCGATCGAGGCGTTCACCGATGCCGAGAAGAAGGAAGGCTGGGCGCCCGGCGGCTGGCAGCAGGTCGCTTATCACCGTGAGAGCGACCGGATCTTCCTGCTCGGCGACCAGCGCGCCGCGTCCAAGCACAAGGCGCCGAGCCGGTTCCTGTTCGTGATCGATGCCAAGACCGGCAAGCGCATCAGCAAGCTCGAACTCAGGCACGAGATCGACTCGGTCGGCGTGAGCCAGGACGCCAAGCCGCAGCTCTACGCGCTTTCCACCGGCGCCAAAACGCTGTTCATCTTCGATCCCGAGACCGGCAAGGAAGTATCGAGCGTCAACCAGCTCGGCGCCGGCCCGCAGGTCATCACGACCTCGGACATGTGATCGGCATGTCCGAGATCGCCATGCCGCTCCTCGGCGAGCCCGTCGTCACGGTCTTCCTGCGGTCGTTCCTGATCCTGCTCTTCGTCGCGGCCGCCCTGCCGAAGCTGCGCCACGGCGACGAGTTCTTCGGGGTCATGCGGAACTTCCGGCTGATGCCCGAGGCGATGGCCCGCCCCTTCGCCGCCGCGCTTCCTCTCGTGGAGCTGGCACTCGCCGCGGGCCTCGCGGTCCCGGCGACCGCCGCAGCCTCCGCGGCGGGACTCGGCGGCCTGCTGGTCGTGTTCGGCCTCGCCATCGCGATCAACGTGGTGCGCGGCCGGACGGCGATCGATTGCGGCTGCTTCCGCAACGGTATGAAGCAGCCGCTCAGCTGGCTGCTCGTCGGCCGCAACGCCGGCCTCGCCCTCGTGGCCTTCGGCCTTGCCTGGATCCTGCCGGCGGCGCCCGCCGCTGGCCCCTTCGATCTCGCCGTCGGCTTCGCAGCCGCCGGCCTCGCCCTCCTCCTCGGCTACGGCGCCTCGCTCCTGAACGGGCTTCAAGCCGGGGCGCGTCCCTCCTCCATCCCGAAAGGCTGACTGCGATGACCATGCAGTTCCTGATCGCCTCGAACGTCCTGCTCTGGCTCGCCCTGATCGGCTGCGCCGTGCTCCTGCTCGGCTTGCTGCGGCAGGTCGGCCTGCTGCACGAGCGCTCCTCGCCCATGGGCGCCATGATCACCGATCACGGCCCCGACATCGGAGACGCCTCGCCGGTCTTCGACCTTCCGGACCATGCCGGCGCCACCGTGCGCATCGGCGGACCGAGCGCCGAGAGCCGCCCGACGCTGCTGATGTTCACCGCCCCGACCTGCCCGGTCTGCGACAAGCTCTTCCCGCTGATCAAGTCGATCGCCCGGGCCGAGAAGTTCGCGGTGGTGATGATCAGCGACGGGCAGCCGGACGAGCACCAGCGCTTCCTCGCCAAGCACGAGCTCGGCGACATTCGCTACGTCGTCTCCGCCGAGGTCGGCATGGCCTTCCAGGTCGGCAAGATCCCCTACGGCGTGCTGCTCGACGCCGAGGGCGTGATCCGCGCCAAGGGTCTCACCAACACCCGCGAGCATCTCGAGAGCCTGCTCGAGGCGGACAAGAGCGGCTTCGCGTCGATCCAGCAGTTCATGACGAGCCGCAAGCACAACCACGGAGCCAAGGCCGCCTGATCGCAGGGCGCCCGCGTCCGCATCCCAGAACAGCGACGAGGAAACGATGCTCGGAAAATCCCAATTCGACGATCTCTTCGAGAAGATGTCCCGCAAGGTGGCGGGGCATACGAGCCGCCGCGGCTTCATCGGGCGCGTCGGCACGGCGGTGGCCGGCGTGGCGCTGGTGCCCCTGCTGCCGGTCGACCGCCGCGGGCGCGTCAGCCGGGCCAATGCCGCCGAGAGCGCGGGCGATCCGCGCGGAAAGTGGACGCCGCAGGATCACGACGTGCAGGCCTGCGATTACTGGCGGCACTGCTCCATCGACGGCAACATCTGCGACTGCTCCGGCGGCTCGCTCACCAACTGCCCGCCCGGCACCAAGCTCGCGTCCAGCTCTTGGGTCGCCAGCTGCTACAACCCGACCGACAAGCAGAGCTACCTGATCTCCTACCGCGACTGCTGCGGCGCGAGCATGTCCACCCGGTGCCCCTGCCTGAACACGGAAGGAGAGCTGCCGGTCTACCGTCCGGAATTCGGCAACGACATCATCTGGTGCTTCGGCGCCGAGGACGATGCCATGACCTACCACTGCACGATCTCGCCCATCGTCGGAAAGGCCGGCTGATCCCCCGCACCGTGGCCTCTCGGCCGCGGCTTGCGGACAGCCCTGAGACATCGGAGTCGAACCCCATGCGCGTCCTCGTTCTCGCAGCAACCCTCGCTGCCCTCTCCGCCGGTGCGGCGCTCGCCGCCGGTGCCCTCGAAGCGGTGCCGGAGGCTCCCGCCGGCAGCACCGAGGTCAAGATCGCCAAGATGAAGTTCGCGACCCCCGAGGTCCGCATCAAGGCGGGCTCGGCCGTGACCTGGACCAACACCGAGGCCCTGCCGCACAACGTGCACTTCAAGCCGGGCGGCAGCGTCGACAAGGAGCTGGAAGGGCCGATGCTGCGCTCTAACCAGACCTACTCGGTCAAGTTCAACACGCCGGGAACCTACGACTACATCTGCACGCCCCATCCCTTCATGAAGGGCAAGGTCGTCGTCGAGTAGCGACGAGGCCGGCAGGTCCGTGCTCGGCCGCGGACCTGCCGGTCAACCTCTTCCGCCCGTCTCAAGCGGCGTACGGCATCCCGACCCGCTGGGGAGGGGGGGTCAGCGCCGAGCTGCAACGATGGTGCAACGATGTGGATTCCCTATGATCTGACCGGCTCGCTCAAGGGCGAGACATCGGCGGCGAGCCTTCAGCGCTCGCAGGCGGACCGTTCCGTGCGCGACGTGCTGGTCGGCTTCTTCGTGCGCAATCCCATCACCCAGAGCTGGGAGATCGACGTCAGGGCCGAGTCCGCCAAGGAGGTGCTGACGGTCGAGCTGGACGGCATGCCGGCCGAGATCGCCTGCTACGGCGACGAGTCGGGCAAGCTCAGCGAGATCATCTACCGGATCAAAAGCGCCGAGCCCTACGCCGCCTTCGACGCCTGCCGGCACGATCTGGAGGACCGGCTCGCCCGCTGGACGCTGGAACTCGGTCGCGGCATGGCCATCGCCGGCTGGCGCGTGGCCGATCCGGCGAACGAGGCGCGCTGGCGCTGCACCCCGTTCCGTCCGAGCGCACTCGATCTCGATCTCGACGCCGTCGCCTTCGCACCGGACGACCTCAAGCCGGTGCTGCGCCTGTACCAGCGCGCCCGCAACGCCTCCGACCCGGCCTGGCGCCTGCTGAACGCCTACGCGGTGCTGAAGCGCTGGCGGACCGGCGAGGCTCCCTTTCCCGCGAAGCCGCTGCGGCCGGTCCCTACCGTGACCCTGGAGATGCTGGTGCATAGCGGCACCCTCGGCTCAGCCGTGAGCCTCAAGGACCAGCCGCTGACCGTTCTCGTCGATGCCCTGGAGGTCTGGCGCGACGCCGTGCTCCAGGATCTGGAGGCGCCCGGCGAGGGCACGCACGGGCCTCGGGGCGAGGCGCGCTGGAGGCTCGCGCACATGGCGAGCCTCGCGGACCTCGCCGCCCGCGAAATGCTCCTGCGAGAGATCGCCCGCCGCCGCGGCGCCGATCTGGCGCTCGCCTCCTGAGCCTCGGACATCACCCTGAGGAGGCTGAGGGCCATGCGGCCGATCCTGCCGATTCCCGTTCTGATCACCTGGGCCGTCCTCGTCTGCGGCGGCGCCTACGCCGTAACCATGCGCGCCGGCTCCGCCACGGCGATCGTCGGCCCGTCGCAGCAGGGCCTGACTACGCTCAAGGAGCGCTTCCGCCGGCCGGACGGCGTGCCGCATCCGAAGGCCAACCCGGCGACGCCGGAGAAGGTGGCGCTCGGCAAGGCCTTGTTCTTCGATCCGCGGCTCTCGCGCTCGGGCAGCGTCTCCTGCGCGACCTGCCACAATCCGAGCCTCGGCTGGAGCGACGGACTGACCCGCGCGGTGGGCTTCGGCATGGTTTCCCTACCGCGGCGCACCCCGCCCGTGCGCAACCTCGCCTGGGGCTCCGCCTTCCAGTGGGACGGCCGGGCCGACAGCCTGGAGGCGCAGGCGCGCATGCCGATCACGGCGCCCGACGAGATGAACATGCCAATGGATCTCGTCGTCGAGCGCCTGAGGGCGGTACCGGGCTACGCACCGCTCTTCCGCGACGCCTTCGGCGAGGAGCCGATCGGCGCACGCACCGTGACGGCGGCGCTCGCCACCTTCCAGCGGACGCTCGTCTCGGGCGAGGCCCCGTTCGATCGCTGGATCAAGGGCGAGGAGGAGGCCCTCGGAGCCGACGCCCGCCGCGGCTTCGCGCTCTTCACCGGCAAGGCCAATTGCGCGGCCTGCCATTCCGGCTGGCGCTTCACCGACGACAGCTTCCACGACATCGGCCTGGAGGCCGGCGACGATCTCGGCCGCGGCAAGTTCGCGCCGCCGAGCGTGACGGCCATGCGCCATGCCTTCAAGACGCCGTCGCTGCGCGACCTGCGGATGCAGGGCCCTTACATGCACGACGGTCAACTCGCGAACCTGGACGCGGTGATCGAGCACTACGTCAGGGGCGGCGAGCGGCGCCCGAGCCTGTCCTTCGAGATGAGGCCGGTCGAGCTCAGCGCGCAGGAGCGGCGCGATCTCGTCGCCTTCCTCGCATCCCTCGCGGCGGAGCCCGCAGCCGTCACCTTACCGCAACTGCCATAGCAAGGACCCTCGGATGGCCATTCCGAACCTCATGCTCGGCCTTGTCGCCGGCTTGGCACTGACAAGCTTTCATTTCTCGACGGCGGCAGATGCCGAAGACTTTGAAGTGCCGATCCACCACGTTGAATTGCAGGATCCTGGCCTGAAAACCAAGGTGGGCGATACCATCGCCTTCGTGAACCATGCCGACATCGCCCACAACCTGTACCTCACCTACGAGGACGGCCAGGTCGAGACGCTCGACACGCAGCCGCCGCGCACGACGAAGCGCGCGGTGCTGAAGCAGGCCGGCCGCGTGGTCGTGCGCTGCTGGATCCATCCCATCATCCGGATGGAACTCGACGTCGCCGGGAAGTAAAATATCGGGGAGCCTTCCATGGCAAAGCCGAATCCTCCGTCGCGACGGGACCTGCTGACGAGCGGCGCCAAGGCCGCGGGCGTCGCTTGCCTCGCCGGCCTCGCGCTCACGGCCTACGTAGAGTCCGCGCGCAAGGCCGAGGCGAAGGCGTTGCGGCCGCCGGGTGCGCTGCCGGAGGACGATTTCCTTGCAGCCTGCGTCCGCTGCGGCCTGTGCGTGCGAGCCTGCCCGTTCGACACCTTGCGGCTCGCCGAGATGGGGGAGGGGGCACCGCTCGGCACGCCCTTCTTCGTCGCGCGCGAGACCCCCTGCTTCATGTGCGCGGACGTACCCTGTGCCAAGGCCTGCCCGACGGGAGCGCTCGACCGCGACATCCCGAGCATCCGGCAGGCCGACATGGGCGTCGCCGTCCTCGTCGGCCACGAGAGCTGTCTGAACTACAAGGGCATCACCTGCAGCATCTGCCACCGCGTCTGCCCGATCCGCGACGAGGCGATCACGCTGGAAGTCCAGACCATCAAGGGGCGCCGGATGGTGATCCCGACGGTGCATTCCGACAAATGCACCGGCTGCGGCACCTGCGAGAAGCACTGCGTGCTCGGCCACGCCGCGATCCGGGTGTTGCCGCGCGAACTCGGCCTCGGCGGCCGCGGGCGCAACCGGGCGGGGAGGGCGGTATGACGCGCCTGACCCTCACGGCGGAAGCCCGCGCCGAGGGCGTGGCGGCCAAGGGCTGGCTGCGCGCCCACAAATGGTGGCTTCTGCGACGCCTTACGCAGATCACGGCGCTCGGCGTCTTCATGGCCGGCCCGCTCGCGGGTCTCTGGCTCGTCCGGGGGAACTTCGCGTCGAGCGAAGTGCTCGGCGTCCTGCCGCTGAGCGATCCCCTCGTCGCGCTCCAGTCGCTCGCCGCCGGCACGGTGCCGGCAAGCATCGCCCTCCTCGGCGCCCTGCTGATCATCCTGTTCTATGTCGTGGTGGGCGGACGCGCCTATTGCGGCTGGATCTGCCCCGTCAACGTCGTCACCGATACCGCCCAGTGGCTGCGGGAAAAGCTCGGCATCACGCGTGACCGCAAGCTCGACCGGCGCACGCGGCTTTGGGTCCTGGCGGGCGCGCTGCTCGCCTCCCTCCTGAGCGGAACGATCGCCTGGGAGTTCGTGAACCCGGTCAGCCTCCTGCAGCGCGGACTGATCTTCGGACTCGGCGCGGGTTGGACCGTCATCGCGGCCGTCTTCCTCCTCGACCTGCTGATCACGCGCCGGGGCTGGTGCGGCCATCTATGCCCGGTGGGCGCCTTCTACGGCCTGATAGGAAAGGCCAGCCTCGTGCGCGTCGCGGCGGCGCGACGGGAGGATTGCACCAATTGCGGCGCCTGCTTCCAGATCTGCACGGAGCCTCACGTCATCACGCCGGCTCTGAAGGGCAAGGGAACGACGCTGATCCTGCACGAGGATTGTCTCAATTGCGGCGGCTGCATCGACTCCTGTCCAGTCGATGTCTTTGAAATGTCCGTGAGGCGCGGTTCGGCATCGGGTCAGCTCTGATCTTCAGGGATCGAACGGTTCGAGTACGATTGCCTGCATGCCGTCAGCCGGCCACGGAATGGGCTGGCGGGACGTCCGATGCGCTGGAAGCCCTCATCGCCGACCACGAGGCACGCCGTGAACGGCAGTTGTCGCTCCTGGTCGACCGCGCCGAGCGGCTACAGGATACGGCGGACGCGCCGCACGCCTTGCGCCTGACCGAAGAAAGCCTTGCAGCGTTGCGCAGCCATCAGGGATACCGGCGCGCGCGGGCGACCGATAACCCTCTCCCCGCCCCGGCGTCGGGAACCTTCCACGGCCTCATGGAAGGGTTAGCGTGGCGGCTGGCTCGCGGCGGAGAGTATGCCGGGGCCCAAACCGAGGCATGACCGTGTTCGGGCCTCCTGCCCTGCCGGCGGCCACTCCGTGTTTTGGGATGAAACGGCCGCCTCGCCATCGGCGCTGAGGTAAAGCCCAACAGAGCCCGCCACTCGACCTGCCGGCCCAACTCCCGTCGATCCATGCCCGGACCGGTGCCGTGCCGCCGACTTGCGGAGAGGTTGCCCGAAGATCCTCACGTCCTCGCGCTTGCCAAGCCTGGCCTCCTCGATTAATTCCGTACGTATGGATTTCAAACGGGTTTGATTGGATGGGACGTACCCGAACCATCGACCGGGACAATGTCTTGGACCACGCCGAGCAGATCGTGTGCCGGGAGGGCGCCACGGCGCTCACCTTTGATGCCGTCGCCAGGGCGGCCGGCATCACCAAGGGGGGCCTGCAATACTGCTTCGGCGACAAGGACGGCATGATCGCCGCCCTGGTCGAGCGCTGGTTCGCAGCCTTCGACGCCGAACTCGCGCGAACCACGGTCGCGGATGCGGCCGTTCCTGACCAAGCTCGCGGCTACGTCATGGCTTCGAGCCGCCTCGACGAGGCTTCCCAGACGAAGATGGTCGGCCTGCTCGTGACCTTGCTGCGGTCGCCCGAGCACATGGAACGCGTGCGCACATGGTACGCCGCCTGGATCGCAAGGTTCGATCCCGGTTCCGAGGCGCAGCGCCGGGCTCGCATAGCCTTCTTCGCCGCCGAGGGCGCCTTCTTTCTCCGCAGCCTCGGCTTGGTCGAGATGGACCAAGCCGAGTGGGACGGCGTCTTCGCCGACTTCCTCGAGCTGCTCTGACCCGCTTCCGCCCGATCCATCCGACATCAGTGGAGTGACCGTTGAACACGGAGCCTCGCTTCTCCGCGCCCGAGAACCTGCGCGCCATCGCCGACGCCGGCCGTGCTTTGAGCCGCCGCCGGAAACGGGACGGCCACTGGGTGTTCGAACTGGAGGCGGACGCCACCATCCCGTCCGAGTACGTGCTCCTGGAGCACTACATGGACCGCATCACGCCCGCGCGGCAGGCCAAGATCGGCGCGTACCTGCGGCGCAGGCAGGGTGATCATGGCGGATGGCCCATGTTCCATGGCGGTGCATTCAACATGTCCGCCAGCGTGAAGGCGTACTGCGCCCTCAAGGCCATCGGCGACGCTCCCGACGCGCCGCACATGGTGCGCGCGCGCCATGCCATCCTCGGCCATGGCGGGGCCGAGCGCGCCAACGTCTTCACCCGCATCCAGCTTGCCCTGTTCGGCGCCATCCCATGGCGCGGCGTGCCGGTGATGCCGGTCGAGATCATGCACCTGCCCAGGTGGTTCTTCTTCAACATCTGGGCGATGTCCTATTGGGCCCGCGTCTGCGTGGTGCCGCTCCTCGTGCTGCAGGCTCTGAAGCCGCGCGCCCGCAACCCGCGCCGGGTACGCTTCGACGAGATTTTCCGCACCCCGCCGGACCGGGTCCGCGACTGGATCCGGGGACCATACCGCTCCCGCTGGGGCGTGGTGTTCAAACACGTCGACGCGGTGCTGCGCCGGACCGAGCCGCTGTTCCCGAAGGTCGCGCGCGAGCGCGCCATCGCCAAGGCCGTCGACTTCGTGGAGGAGCGCCTGAACGGCGAGGACGGACTCGGCGCGATCTACCCGGCCATGGCTTACGCGCTGATGATGTACGACGTGCTGGGCTATCCCGACGACGACCCGCGCCGCGTCACGATCTGGCAGGCCATCGACAAGCTGATGGTCGAGACCGACGAGGAGGTTTACTGCCAGCCCTGCGTCTCACCCGTGTGGGACACCAGCCTGTCCGGCCACGCCATGATCGAGGCGTCGCGCACCGGCGGCGTCGAGGCGCGGCAGGAACTCGACGCTACCTGCGACTGGCTGGCCGCGCGCCAGATCACGAGCGTTCGCGGCGATTGGACCGCGATGCGGCCGCAGGCCGAGCCGGGCGGCTGGGCCTTCCAGTACCGCAACGATCACTATCCGGACGTGGACGACACCGCGGTCGTGGGCATGCTCCTCCACCGCAACGGCCGGCCCGAGCACGCCGAGGCCGTCGAGAAGGCGAGGGCCTGGATCGTCGGCATGCAGAGCCGCAACGGCGGCTGGGGGGCCTTCGACGCGGAGAACGACCGCGAGTTCCTCAACCACATCCCGTTCGCGGACCACGGGGCGCTGCTCGATCCGCCGACCGCCGACGTGACCGGCCGCTGCATCTCCTTCCTGTCCCAGCTCGGTCATGAGGATGATCGGCCCGTGATCGCGCGCGCCCTGGCTTACCTTCGGGCCGAGCAGGAGGCGGATGGCAGCTGGTACGGACGCTGGGGCACCAATTACGTCTACGGCACATGGTCGGTGCTGTGTGCCCTCAACGCGGCCGGCGTCCCGTACGACGATCCGATGGTGCGCCGGGCCGTGGACTGGCTGGTCTCGATCCAGCGGGTGGATGGCGGCTGGGGCGAGGACGAGCGCAGCTACGACGCGGGCCACTATGTCGAGAACGCCGAGAGTTTGCCTTCGCAGACCGCCTGGGCGATGCTCGGCCTGATGGCGGTCGGGCAGGCCGACCACCCCGCGGTCCTGCGCGGAGCGGCCTACCTGCAACGCACGCAGGGTGCGGACGGCGAGTGGCGGGAGCAGGCCTACAACGCCGTCGGCTTCCCGCGGGTGTTCTACCTCAAATACCACGGTTACCGGCTGTTCTTCCCGCTCTTCGCCCTGTCACGCTTGCACAACCTGCAGCGGGGCAACAGCCGGGAGGTCAGCCTTGGATTTTAGGGCCGCGGAATCCGGGCCGTGAAATCGATCGGGAAACCTCGATGATCACGACGCGTGCACGAACAAGGTCTTGCGCAGACGAAGCTCCGGTACCATGCCGGAACCTCTTCCGATCGTCCCTTCCATGGCTTGGCTGCGATGGCGTCTACGATCGCGGCAGTTTCGATCGCCGCCCTCGTGATGAGATCGGTCCCGACGGGATCGCGGGACCACCGTGCCGGATGTCCGCCGCGACCGCGAGCCGGTGATGACTGATTGCGTGGGCTTCCCGCCCGAGGGCGCGGCGATCGTCGCGACGCGGCGGGCGAATGTCCTCGCACAGGCCGATGCGGTGCTCGCGATCAAGGGCCCGCCGACATCGAGCCGGCGCTTTGCGGCGCGCCGGACGGCGCAATCTGTCCGCGCCGATGACCTTCCGTCGAAGCTGATCTCGGCCCCGCGTCACGGCATGAGCGCTCTGGATTCCGAGACCGGGCCTTTGAGGCAGGTCGGACACCGTTCGAATTAACGCTCTTCGGAGTCTGGCTCGGCCGTGGCGGAGCCAAGCTGCTGAACGCGGTGTTCCTGATACGGACACGCTTCCGGCGTGGATGACAGGGGAGCGTGAGCGCTGAAGGGCGTCTTCGGATGTCGGGACGAGCGGGCACTCAGCCCCATTGCCTGGGCGCTGCTCGAGCTGGATGAGATCGGTCACTCGGTGGCGGGTGCCTCGATGGCCGACGATCCTTGCTGGCGCATCGATTCCGGGCCCATGATGACGTCGCGAGAGGTCATCAGCTTCGCGATCGAGGCTACCGCTCGCGCATCGAGTCGGCTCGACCATGGTCGGCACGAGCGGTCTGAGAACCGAACATAAACTGTTGTTGGCAAGCACCATCGCCGCCGCAAACCGGTTTATCGGCACTCGCCCTGATCTGTTAAGCTTGCGCTCCGAGTTTCTCTAGTGACCGTACCCTGAACGCCGCCGAAGTGCGGTACAGGAGGTTGTTATCGTGAGTTTTGTATTCATTTCCGCCGCACTTCGAACTATCGCCTTCAACGCGACGACAGTATTTTTGAGTCAGTCAACGCCGCGGACCACTGACTCAAGCCTAGCGGGGCAGCACGTCCGCTGGGATCCCCCACCGGTTTCTAGGCGGAGCTAGCGATGTCCCGCCCCCTCGCGGCAATGGCCTGTGTTCTAGCCTTCGCCGCTCCCCTCGGGCTGGCTTGGTTACAGGCATGGCCACTCCTGACCACACGCCCCCTGCCAACCAACCTGGACATCGATGCGGCTCTGCTCGCCACGCTCATTATACTCTGCAGCGTCGTGCTGACCGCGCTGATGTCCGCCGGCATCCGCTCGGCGTAGGATCGGCGTCAAGGCGACGACGCGACCTGCGCAATCTGAGCGTTCAGGCGGCAACGCATCCCGGTCAACGCAATGGCGGCGTTCCGGGTCCGCGTCGCAGCACGGAGACCGTGATCAAAGCGGCTTACCAGGCGGTGCTTGGGCCGGGCGTCGCGCTGCAGCCCAGCATCCAGTACGTGTCCAAGCCCGGCGGCGGGATCAGCAACCCGCGCGATCCGGACGGTGCGCGGATCCGCAACGCCGCCGTGTTCGGCCTGCGTGCCACGGTCCGCTACTGAGCGCTCCCAGCCGCTCTCAGTCGCGCGGCGGCCGGATGCCGAGGCCGCGGATCAACGCGAAGACCGCGAGCGCCGAGGCGACGGCGACCGCGATGGCAACCGAGGAGCCGTTCTCGTTGTCCGCGAGCGGCAGCCCCTTGGTGTTCATACCGAACAGGCCGGTCACCAGCGTTGGCGGTAGGAACAGGGCGGTGAGCACCGAGAGGGTGTAGAGTTGCCGGTTGGACGCCTGGGCGAGGTAGGAGGCCAGCTCCTCCTGCATCAGGCGGCTGCGGTCGGCGAGCATCACCATATCCCGGTCGAGGGCGTCCAGCCGCTGTGCGATCCGGACGGCGGCCGCAACGGCGACGGCCGGGATCTGCTCGTCGGACGCGGCTGTCTCCAACCGGTGGAAGACGGCGCGCAGCCCCAGGAGCTGTCTGTGCAGCCGGACCGCGTCGCGACGGATCGGTCCGAGCCGCCGCCGCTCGCCGCGCACGCGCTCGTCGAGGATGTGGTCCTCGATCTCGTCGAGTTCGTCGGCGAGACGGCTGCCGGTCTCCGCCATCGCGGTGACGACCTGCCCGACGATGATCTCCAGGAGCTGGACAGGCGCGAGGATGCACTGCCCATCGGCGGCCGCATCGCGAGCGAGGTCGGGTCCAACAACGGGGTGGCGCCGTCCGCTCGCGAGGAGGCGCGGCCCCATCACGAAATGCAGGCGCCCACCCGCATCGACCTTGGCCGGCTCGCCGGTCTCGCGGACCAGATCGGCCACGACGCCGCCGATATGGCCAACCTCGACCATGAGGCGCTGGTGCGGATCGCTTGCGAAAGCCGCAGCAGTCAGGTGGCGCGGACCGAGTTTGCCCTCGGCGACGAAGTCTGCGAGGCGTGCGTCGTTCAGGTTGAAGTGCAGCCAGGTGAAGCCCTCGCCGAAGCCGCCAGGGACTGGCAACCGCTCTTCGTGATCGACGAGGTGGCCGCGGCCGCTCTCGTCGAAGCGCATGGCCCAGAGAAGGCCCGGAAGTGCCGGCTCGTCGCAGAGGAGACGAGCTGGCTGAGCCGATGCTGCACTCATCTCGGCTCAGAACAGGCGCGAGAAGATCACGTAGAGCGTTCCCGACAGCAGCATCGCCACCGGAAGGGTGAGGATCCAGGCCATGGCCAGGTTGCGCAGGGTCGTGAGCTGCAAGCCCGATCGGTTGGCTGCCATTGTGCCCGCAACACCCGACGAGAGCACGTGCGTGGTCGAAACCGGCAAGCCGAACATGTCGGCCGCGCCGATCGTGCCGGCGGCGACCAACTCTGCGGACGCGCCTTGCGCGTAAGTCAGGTGCGTCTTCCCGATCTTCTCGCCCACCGTGATCACGATGCGCTTCCAGCCGACCATGGTGCCGAGGCCGAGGGCGATCGCCACCGCCACCTTGACCCAAGTGGGGATGAACCGCGTCGCCTCATCAAGGCTCTTCTTGTAGGCGTTGAGCGTGCCCACCTCGGCGGAGGAGAGCTCGCTCTCCTTGTCCTTCATCAGGAAGCGGATTGCTTCGGAGGCGAGGTACATGTCGTTGCGGGTGTTCCCCACCGCCTCGGCCGGTACCTTAGCGAGCGTCCCGTACTGGTCGACCTGCTCGCCGATCTGCTTGATCAGGGTCGAGAGTGACGGATAGGTGCCGCCCTCGATCTTGTGGGCGGCGACGTAGGCCGTCACCGCCGGGCGAGGGTCGCCGATGATGTCGTAGCCGGCCGCTTTCTTGGCGACGACCTCTGAGGCGGCCTGCGAGGTCAGCTTGAACTGCGCCACCGAGGAATCCGGCAGGGCGCGGTTAAGGGCGTAGGCGGTCGGCACGGTGCCGATCAGGATGAGCATGATCAGGCCCATGCCCTTCTGCCCGTCGTTTGAGCCATGGGCGAAGGACACGCCGGTGCAGGTGGCGATCAGGATGCCGCGGATCCACCACGGCGGCGGCTCCTTGCCCTTAGGCTCAGCGTAGAGGGCAGGATTGCGCACCACGAAGCGCAGGACGAGCAGGAGGGCACCGGCGGCCATGAAGCCGAAGACGGGTGAGAGCAGCAGCGACCAGCCGATCTCGGTCGCCTTCGTCCAGTCCACACCCGATGTGCCGGAGCGGCCGTGGAGGAGCGCGTTGGCGACGCCGACGCCGATGATCGAGCCGATCAGGGTGTGCGAGGACGAGGCGGGCAGGCCGAAGTACCAGGTGCCAAGATTCCAGATGATGGCAGCAATCAGCAGGGCAAAGACCATGGCGAAGCCCGCGCCAGAGCCCACCTGCAGGATCAGCTCCACGGGGAGCAGACTGACGATGCCGAAGGCGACCGCGCCCGAGGACAGGAGCACGCCGAGGAAGTTGAAGAAGCCGGACCAGACCACCGCGACGTTGGCGGGTAGTGAGTGCGTGTAGATGACGGTTGCGACGGCGTTGGCGGTGTCGTGGAAGCCGTTCACGAACTCGAAGCCGAGCGCGATGATGAGGGCGACGAACAGCAGGATGTAGGGCAGGTACGTGGTGACCTGGACGCCGGTGGCATCGACGTCGAGGTAGATGCTGTAGGCGACGTAGGCGAGTGCTGCTGCGATTGCGCCTGTGAAGATGATAGCCGTGAGGATGGAGCGGTTGCCGTCGAGGTTGGGTCGACCGTGATGCGGTTCGGGCGCTGTTTGGTTACGGCCTGGCGCGTAGCTGCCGATTGCTGATCCTGCCATGCCGACACCTCCGACGGTCTGCGGGCAATTTCGTGCCGCTGGACACCTCCTGAGCACGTGGTCGGCGAAATTTTTGTGACAGGTCAGGGATTAAACTAGGATCTCGCGCGTGTGACCGAAAAGCGGGCCGTCTGCGGACCTGATGGGGCATCCGCTCGAACGAGTGGGACGGCTTCACTCCAACCTGAGCGAAGCCGAGGCATGACTCTCGTTCCTCGACACCCACCTTTCGCTCGATCGACACGACAGCTTCCGATGGCCACACGACTCCCCATCTTCTGCCGATCAGCTTCGCGAGCGTGAGGGGTCCCGTGCGACTTCCACCTACACAGGCGTCGGCCTAGACGAGGCCACACGTGGAAGATCTATGGGGCTGTAGGACAGGAAGCCGCCGCGGCCGGCACCAGCGACGACGATTGCATGGTCCGGGTGTGGAAGCGGATTCTTCCGGCACCGTGCGGGGCGTGAACGAAAAACCCCGCCGCAGCTGAGCCGGGCGGGGTAAGGTGCTTTCGAAGCCCGTCGGTGAGAGCGGGACGAGCTATATGCGCGAGAGGAAAAATTGTTTCCTTAACGTATGCGAGATCCTCGAAAATTCGTTCGATAGTGCCTCGAGGGAAGCGCTTGCCGGAGAGGCTTTGCCTCCTCTGTCGCCTAGATCAACCTGCCTTGATCCGGCCGTGTGCAGAGTATGCCTTGAACAGATGGTCGGATTTCCGGGCGTGCGCTGGGGCGATGTCTCGTCTCGGCAACACGGCGGCCGGATCGAGCAACCTGGGCGCTGGCACGCGGCTGGAGATCTTGAGTCACCCCTACGCTGAAGGTTCCCGAGCCTAGCGGGGAGGGGCCCCAAGGCCTACGGGTCGAGCCTTCGCGTCCGCGCCTTATACCGGTGCCGTGCTCGCAGGTTGCCTCGTTCATCCCGCGGCTTGGCCGTCTACGATCGAGGCGGATGATGAGCAGGCATTGCCTGATTCAGACGCGACCTGGGTCGACCTTCCACCGGCCCTGCGCATGAACCTGGCGAGGCGGGATCCGGATCTGCCGAACCGGGCGATCCGGCCGGGCAGCCCCCGACCCCGGAAATCGAGACCGCACGGGGTGTGGCCTATAGCTTGGGAACGGCTTGCCTGATCGGCTCCGCAGGTCACCGATCCGTCGAGTTGGGGTCCAAGCCTCTCGTCCGCGCAAGCACCATGAGCGCGTCGACGTCGTCGGGGATGACCCTCTCCGGTTCGGGCTGCCCGCCGCCGCGGCTTGGCGGCAGCGGCCGGCTTGCCTTCTCGACCGAGCTTGCAAGGCAAGCAAGCCAATCCGCCAACTTCGTACGCCCGAAGGCGGCGGCTTGGTGGTATCCGGCAATGAAGGCCGCGGACTCCGCGATCCCGCGACCGACGAGATCCTCTGGCAGGAAATCTGCGGCGTGCCAGGATGCCGGCACGACACCATGGCGATCAAGACGGACCAGTTCGTTAATCAAGCTTCCGATCTCCGGCGTGGCGGCATCCCGCGCCCTCCTGTCGATCTTATCGCGCCGGTCCTGCTCCGCCGGGGTCAATCCACGCACCCGCACGGCCCTACGACCCTCGATTGCGAACTGCATCACGCGATCGAGCAGCCGAAACCAGGGAAGGCCTTCCTCCGCCTTGTCGCTGGCGATAAGCCGTAACCGGAAGCACTGACCGGCGAAGATACCGGCCATCTCGTATGCAAGCGGATCGGGATCGGGACGCGGATATCGATCGATACGGCGAAGTTGCTTCTTGACGATGCGATCGTGCGCCGCGACGAACGCATCGAGGGGCAGGAGTTCCTCGCGGCCGAAGACCTCGAGCAGCAGCGCATTCAGGGTCACGCCGTGCTTCGGGCGGCTCGGGGGATCGGGGCGCCTGAAGGCGAGGTCGAAGGCCTCCCTGCACAGAGCCGGGTCACCCTTCGGGCGAGCCCGAGGTTCGTTCGACGCTATGACGAACGGTCGAGGTCCCACGTTGAACATGCTCATCAAATTGATTCCCTGACGGTCTCGGCGGCCCGGACGCGCATGATCTCCCTTCGGACGATTGCGGGGAACCGGCTGGGGCAGGGGTGTCGTCGGGCTCGACGGTGGCATCGACGCTGAGGCAGCCCCTGGCCGATCGACGCGGTCGCGAGGCCTCCGTCGCCATGCCCGGGGCCCGAGATCGGCAGCCTCGGCAAAAATCGCCCTCGTCGGCCCCAACCCACGTATGGGCGGCTAGGTCGGTTCAGGGCCCCACGAAAAACCTGTGGACAACTACCCCAGATCCGGCCGCGTCGTCCGTGACCTTCCGGCTGGACACGCGGAGCACGGCAGGCGTCCCCGGAACCAACGACAGCAGGCATGCCGCAAGGAGGAATCGAGGCGTCGCCGTGCGAACCAGAGTTGATCGCTTAGTAGAGGCACGAGGCCGTGAAGGGTAGGACGTTTTCGGCTGTCGCCCTGCCGTGCGCCACCTCGGCGCCTTCGTTGGTGATGCGGGCGACCGCGAGTTCGTCGACGACAGCGGCCGCGATGAGGCCGGATTGCTCCAAGAAGCGTAGGCAGGAACGAAGGCTTGCACGCGTGCACCCGAGCCCGTGGACATCGAGCAGATCGGACAGGACCGCTTCGTTGGCGGCCCCTCTTAGCTCGTCGTCGATCAAGATGCGCAGGACGACCAGAGCCTGGTGCTTCGCCACGATCTCTGCAGTAACGCTTTGCTGTTCGTTCGAGATCATCGCCACCCACCGCTGACTCGTCGCCCGGCTACCTGCACCCTGTCTGCCGGCGAGAGGTTCGGCGAGGGTCATCGCGTCGTAGCTCGATCGCGAGAAGGGCTACCGCGTCGCCGCCCGGGCCACGTTCGTATCGGGCAAGGCCGCCTTGACCTGGCGCTGCTCGACTATCCCTACGACTAACCGTGGGTCGTCCGCCACGTCAGCCTCACGGGACGCGAAGACAACCTAGGGCACGAGGACACGTATGGCCGTCAGCTCCTACACGACCTCTCAGGTCGTGCCGAGCAGGATGGCGTCCCCGCCGGCGGCGACCCAACCCCGCGTGAGCGCCTTGATCGGGCGGATCTCGGCACCGCGGATGCGGAACGGCAGGTCGCGAGCCTTGGCTTGCGATAGCGAGCGTCACTTGCTCCGGGATTTATCGCATCAGGCCCTGCATGACCCCGCACCGTGCCTTGACCTCGACCGGCGTGCAGGTCTCCGTCGGCGGCGGCATCGTGGCCCGGGCGCGCTTGCCGGCCATGAACCGAGCTCCGTATGACCGAGCACGATCCGGGACAGCATCTCGGGGAAGGGCCGGCCGCCCTTGCCGCCGAGCCGGTGGCAGAACCAGCCGTAGGCCGTCGTCCGGCTCAGGGTCCCCGGCCCACGGCGCACCCGCCGAAAGCCCGGCCGAGCGCCTCCTGCAGTTCTGGAGCGGCTTCTACGCTATCGAGTCGGAAAGCTGCTGACCGGAGCGGATGCGCTTGGGCTCACTCACCGAGGTATCCAGCGCTGTCGCCGAGACGATGGCCACACAGGGGATCGTCGCTAGGCGGTGCGACGGGTAGGGCGCTCGACGCTGAGCGAGCTAATCGTTCAAGTCGGTTTCGACCCGATTCACATCTGGAAGCGGACCTGCCGCTTCCGGCCAAGAATGACCGTGCGCCGCCGGGTGCCTCAGGCTCTCCGAGATCGTCGCAACATTTCGAAGCGGGCTTGGCTATGCCATGGTCCTTCGTTCGAAGGACCGAATTCGAAGCACAATCTGGCTCCCCAGCCCCGGGCTGGAGCCGTCTCGGAGCAATGCCAGCATGTCCGACGATCGCTACCATAAGAAGGCGATTGGTGATCGCCCGCTCCATCCCGAGACTCTGATGCTTGGCTACGGCTACGATCCAGCCCTATCTGAGGGTGCGGTGAAGCCGCCGGTTTTCCTCACATCGACCTTTGTCTTCACATCGGCCGAGCACGGCAAAGCCTTCTTCGACTACGTCTCCGGGCGGCGCGTCCCCCCGGCCGGCGAGGCGGCCGGGCTCGTCTACTCGCGCTTCAATCATCCCAACAGCGAGATCGTCGAGGATCGGCTGGCCGTGTTCGAGGGTGCTGAGGCCGGACTAGTCTTCTCCTCCGGCATGTCGGCGATCGCGACCACAATCCTGGCCTTCGCACGACCCGGCGACGCGCTCCTGCACTCGCAGCCGCTCTATGGAGGTACTGAGACGCTGATCGCCAAGACCCTTGCCGATTTTGGCATTGTGCCGTTCGGCTTCGCCAACGGGATTGATTCGGCAAACGTGCGCGCTGCGGCCAACCAAGCCGCCGAGGCGGGACGGATCAGCGTCATTATGGTCGAGACGCCCTCGAATCCGCTCAATACTCTCGTCGATCTTAGCCTTATCCGCACTGTGGCCGACGAGATAAGCGCCCGACAAGGCGGTGTGGCTCCGGTAGTGGTTTGCGATAACACCCTCCTCGGCCCGCTCTTCCAGCACCCGCTACGCCACGGCGCCGACATTTCAGTTTACTCGCTGACAAAGTACGTCGGAGGCCACTCCGACCTAATCGCTGGCGCAGCCCTCGGCTCAGCAGCACGGATCAAGCCGGTGCGACTGCTGCGTTCAGCGATCGGGACCGGTCTCGATCCCCATTCCTGCTGGATGCTGGGGCGGTCGCTCGAAACCTTGTCGCTGCGGATGAGTGCGGCCAACCGAAATGGCGAGATCGTGAGCCGAATGCTGGCTGCGCATCCGAAGGTGTCTCGCCTCCACCATCTCGCGCATCTGGAGCCCGGATCGCCGCAGTCTCTTGTCTATGCTGAGCAATGCGCGTCGCCAGGCTCAACGTTCTCGTTCGACATCGTCGGTGGCGAAGCGGAGGCATTCCAAGTCCTCAACGCTCTTCAGCTGTTCAAGCTCGCCGTCAGCCTGGGCGGCACGGAGTCGCTCGCCAGCCACCCGGCCTCCACAACCCATTCGGGCGTGCCAAAGGCCGTACGTGACCGCCTCGGCATTACGGACGCGACGATCAGGGTATCTATTGGCATCGAACATCCAGACGATCTGCTCGCTGATCTTATCGCTGCTCTCGCCACTCTCGGCTAAACGGCGATCAGCCCGCGAGATGTGCGGAAGTTTCGGCGACGACATCCGGTCCGCCTGATTGGAACCACAATCCGATATTGCCCCCCGCACCGAAAGCGGACATTCGGCTTTACGCTCACTACCTACGGTCAGGTGGGTCCGGCAAAGGCTTCGAAGCGGATGTCGCAGCACCTCTGCTAATCGGTCTGAGTGGCGTTTGCCATCGAGCAGGCCATCCCTGAGGGTCAGTACCTGTCGCTGTGCGTGACCGACACGGGTGTCGGAATGCCACCAGAGGTGATCGCGCGGGCCTTCGAACCGTTCTTCACCACCAAGCCGATCGGCGAGGGCACCGGCCTCGGTCTTTCGATGATCTACGGCTTCGCCCAGCAGTCGGGCGGACAGGTGCGCATCTACTCGGAGGTTGGGCAGGGAACGACGGTATGCATCTACCTGCCTCGCCACTACGGCGAGGTCGAGGACGATGACGCCTCCATTGGGGTGTCCGACCTGCCGCGTTCCGAGCGGGGCGAAACGGTGCTGATCGTGGACGACGAGCCAACCGTGCGGATGCTGGTCGCCGACATTCTTGAGGACCTCGGCTACACATCGATTGAGGCGGGCGACAGCGCTGCGGGGCTCAAGGTTTGTCAGCGGGCGTTGAATACTCCCTGATTGTGGGCATCGAAAATTCCCTGGTCGGTGCCCTGGCCCGTAGGGTCGCGACGCCCCGCGCCCTCTCGGGCTTTTCCATCCTC
>NZ_BPRC01000038.1 GCF_022179725.1 Methylorubrum aminovorans | reverse complement strand
GCGGATCTCCATCTTGGCCAACGGCTCGCCGGAAGGCCGGATACGTTTGTGCAGACTGCCCAGACCAGCGGAACCAGAGCCACTTGCGGACGGGGCGGGCCATACGTTTGCCGTGCCCGCCGCCTTCTGGTGAGCCCGAACGTTGCTGCCGTCGAGGAAGACCATGCCCAGCGCGACGCCGCGCTCCTGCACGCGATCGAGCAACCGCTCCCACACTCCGGCGCGTGCCCAGCGGATGAAGATCTGTGCCGCCTGCCACCAGGGCCCCAACTCTTCGGGGATGGCGCGCCACTTCGCCCCGTTTTGATGTCGCCAGAGGATCGCAGAGATCGTGCGCCGAAGCTCCTGGGGCGGTGTCTTGGCCTTCGGGCGACAGGCCTCGATCAACGGCTCCAACTCACCCCACTGTGCGTCTGACAGCATCACGTCTCCTCATTCGAAACCGAGAAAACGCCAAAATTCGCAATCCGTTCAGGCGACGACAGGCCCTAGCTCTGGGCTCTTTCCGCGTTGGGCCACCCGTCCAGACCTGTGGGACGCCCCGGCAATCAAGACTGCTGAGCGAAATCCTGTCGAGGCTCGCGCCTGATGCCTGCTTCAGCATCCGAGGCGCATCAGGACCAAGCCGGTCGCCTTGATCAATTTCGCTGCCTCGCCGCCGCCGGCTACCCGGCCCCGGCCATCGAGGCGGTTCGCCAGCCGCTCCAGCGCAGCCGGTCGATCTTCGACCTGCATCGCGGCCATCAGATCTACCATCATCACCGCCAGGGCCTCGCTGAGCGTCCGCCGTGTCACCGGCGAGTTCTCGGTCGGATCCTGCGCGGTCGTGCTGCTCAGCAGATCCTCAACCCTCCGTCCGACCGCGCTCGCCAAAGCTATGCGGACGGTAGGGCCGTCGTTCTGCTCGTTCACCGTGTCTCGCACCTCGCTGTCTCCTGTCCTCGTGGTCGATTCCCTTCGACCACAAAGGAGCGGGACGAATGGTCCTTCCGTGCGGGACAAATCATCCTTCGGAGCGAGCGCCCATGAGCGCCCTGGCCTTTCACACCGACACGCGCGCCATCGCTCGGGCCCTTGAGGACCGTGAGACCGCCCGCGTCGGCAAGCTGCCGATCGCTCGGCAGGCGGTGGCCCGCCGGGTCGGCTGCGCTCCGGGCACTCTCGAAACGTTGCGTAAGGGTCGGTTGAAACGGGTCGAGCGCTGGCTCCACGACAAGCTGGAGGCGCTGCTGGTCGGTGAGATCGAATCCGAAATCCGGAGGCTGACCCTTGAATTGGAGACGTATCGCCGAACTCGTGGCGACGCTGATGGCGCTCCGGAGATGGCGCGATTGGTTGAAGCGATCGAGAGCGCGCAGAGACTGATTTCGGGAGAGGTTGCGTGAGCGTGCGTGCGCGCATCCTCGGGATCGATCCCGGCCTCACGGGCGCAATTGCGCTGCTGACGCCCGATACACCCGGCATCGTCGGCGTGTGGGATATGCCGACGGTCCTGAAGACCGTCGATCCGGCCGCGCTCGCGGCTCTGATCCGCGATCAGAATGCTGACGCCATCGTGCTGGAGGAGGTCGGGCCGCAGCCGCGGGACGGCGTCCGACAGGCCTTCAGCTTCGGCCAGTCCTACGCGACTGCCCGCGTCGTCGCCCTGATGCTCGAGATCCCGCTGCACCTCGTTCGGCCGCAGGCCTGGAAGTCGTTCTATCGCCTCCGCGGCGGCGACGAGGGCAAGGAGCAAGGTCGTGCCCTGGCGCTCCGCCGGTTTCCGACGAGCCATGCCAGCTTCGCGCGGAAGAAGGACCACAACCGGGCGGAGGCCGCCCTGCTCGCGCTCTATGGCGCAGAGCGACTGCTGCTCGCGGGTTCGTCTCACGAACCGGATCGGGTCGGGGACGTGGCACCGGCCGGAGGCGTGGCGGCCTCCGGCCACCCGCCTCTCACCAGTTCACCGAGCGCGACCGAGGTGCCGGAATAGACCCCGGCTCAGTCCGCCAGCCTGATCTCCGCCTCGGTCGCGCCCGGGCATTCAGGAGCAGGCAGGACGAAAGGCATCAGCATGGCGATCAGCCTCAAGAACCTCACCCACAAGAAGGACCCCGCGCCGCCGCGGATCCTGTTCTACGGCCCGCCCGGCATGGGCAAGACCACGGTCGCGGCCGAGTTTCCGAACCCGGTCTTCATCCAGGCCGAGGACGGCTACCCGAACGACCTACCTGACCCGCCGCCGCGATTCGAGCGTGAGCAGCTCGGCGACTTCAACGGCGTGCTCGACGCCGTCGGCGCGCTCATCACCGAGGATCACGACCGCCAGACGCTGGTGATCGACAGCCTCGACAAGCTGGAGCCGTGGGTCTGGGAAGCGACCTGCCGCGAGAACAACTGGTCGACGATCGAGCAGCCCGGCTACGGCAAGGGCTATCTCGCGGCCGAGATGCAGTGGCGCGAACTCATCACCGGCCTGAACGTGCTTCGCCGCGAGCGCGGCATGGCGATTGTCCTCATCGCGCACTCGACCATCGAGACCGTCAACGACCCGACGACGGTGGCCTACTCCCGCTACGACATCCGCCTGCAGAAGCGCGCCACCGCGCTCTTTCAGGACGAGATGGACGCGATCCTGTTCATCAACCAGGACGTGACCATCAAGCAGGACGATCCGAAGGCGAAGACGTCCCGGTCCCGTGCCGACGGTGGCGGCAACCGGTGGATCTACACCGCCCCGCGGCCGGCCTTCGTCGCCAAGAACCGCTTCGGCATCCCCGACAAGATCATGTGCGCGCGCGGCGAGACCTACGCCGAACTCGCGAAGCACCTCCCCGCTCCCGCTCGGCCGCTGGCGGCGGCTGAAGCGGCGTAACCCTCCCCAACCCCGAAGGAGACAAGGGACATGGCACAACTCGGCGAAAGCATCGACGTCGACAACATCGTTCCGGAACGCGGCGACTTCGAACCACTGCCGGCCGGCCCCTACATGGTGCAGGTCATCGACAGCGACGTGGTCGAGACAAAGGCGGGCACGGGCCTGATCCTGAAGCTCACCATGGAGGTGATGGACGGCCCGCACGCGAACCGGAAAATCTGGGCCAACATCAACTTCAAGAACCCGAACGCCACCGCGCAGCGCATCGCGCAGGAAGCTATCAAGCAGATCTGCGACGCGGTCGGCTTCGCCGGGCAACTCACCGATAGCGAGGTGCTGCACTACAAGCCGCTGCGCGCGCAGCTCACGATCCGGAAGGATGCCGAGTACGGCGACCGGAACGAGGTCAAGCGCTACTCGTCCCTGAACGGCAACGCACCGCCCGCGGGCAAGCCGGCGCCGTCCGGTGGCGGGCAGTCCGGTGGCGGGCAGGCGCAGCAGTCGAAGCCGTCCGGCGGCGGCGGCACGGGCCGCCCCTGGGGCAACCGCGCCGCGTGACGTAGCCGGAGCGGCCGGCCCAAGGGTCCAATCGAGCGCCGGCCGCTCCTCCCCCGTCCTCATTTTTGAAAACGGAGATGCGCAATGTCGAACATCGAGCGCACGGCGGAGCTATGCCCGGATCCGGGCCACCCGCAAGCCTGCATCGGTCGCGGATCGGCGGAAGCCCGTCGCCATGGCTGAGATCCCGCCCGTCGATTCCCCTACGGTTCTCGCCGTCTACGCGGGGCTAGAAGCCGCTCAGCCGGCGGAGGACCGCCCCTATCTCGGCATGTCGGGCTTCGGCTCCGACTGCGACCGCAGCCTCTGGTACGGCTGGCGCAAGGCGCACGCGCCGGAGGCGCTGGACGGCCGCCGCATCCGGCTGTTCGAGACCGGCCACCTTGAAGAGGACCGGCTCGTCTACAACCTGCGCGCGGCCGGCATCCTCGTCGAACCGCTGGACCCGGCGACCGGGCGGCAGTTCGCGGTCTGGAACCTCGGCGGTCACCTGCGCGGCCACCTCGACGGCCGCGTGCTGCGCGTGCCCGAGGCGTCGAAGACGTGGCACGTTTTGGAGTGCAAGACCCACAACGACAAGAGCTTCAAGGAACTGGTCAAGTCCGGCGTCGCCGCGTCGAAGCCAGGACACTTCCGGCAGATGCAATTCTACATGCATCACACCGGACTCACCCGCGCGCTCTACGTCGCCGTCAATAAGAACGACGATCAGCTCTACACGGAACGCGTCCGCTACGACCCGCTCGCGGCTCAACAGCTGCTCGCCCGTGCCGAGCGGATCCTGCGCGCCGACGAGCCGCCCGCGAAGCAGCATCCGGACCCTTCGGCTCCGTCGGCCTACCAGTGCGGCTGGTGCCCGGCCCGCGGGCTATGCCACGAGGGTTGGTTCGCGCGCGTCCACTGCCGCACCTGCCTGCATGCCACCGTCGTAATCGACGACGGCGACGCCGGGCGCTGGCGCTGCGAGCGCTTCGGCCTCGACCTCACGTTCGAGGAGCAGATGCGCGGCTGCGACTTCCACCTGTTCCTGCCGGCCCTCGTGCCGGGTGAACAGGTCGATGCCGACGAAGCCGCTGGCACCGTCACCTATCAGCTGCGCGATGGCTCGACCTGGGTCGATGCGCCCGCACGGCGGGGGCTCGCATGACCGCCGCCGAGATCCTGATCAGCCTCTACGAGAACGCGCTGCGCGAGATCGTCGAAGCGCTCGGCTCCGACGAGCCCGACGCCGCCCAGGCCGCCCTGGAGATCGCCGCCGACGCCCTTGCCAGCGGGGAGGATGCACCGTGATCGAGCCGCGCCCCTACCAAATCGAGACCGTCCAGGCGATCCTCGACTACTGGCGCGACGGCGGCGGAAACCCGCTCGTCGATCTCGCCACCGGCACCGGCAAATCGGTCTGCATCGCCGGGCTCATCGACGAACTGCTGGCCGAGTACCCGACCCTGCGCGTGCTCGCCCTCGTCCACACCCGCGAGCTAGTCGAGCAGAACGTGAAGGCGTTCCTTCGCGTCCGACCGGGCAGCAACGTCGGCATCAACGCGGCCGGCCTGCACCGCCGCGATCGGCATCAGCAGGTGCTCTTCGCGTCGATCCAGTCCGTCTACCGCGAGGACGGCTACTCGCTCGGCCCCCGCGATCTCGTGCTGATCGACGAGGCCCACCTTCTGCCGAAGAAGGGCGAGGGCATGTATCGGCAGCTCATCGAGAAGCTGCGCCAGCGCGTGGCGGACCTGCGCGTCGCCGGCTTCACCGCCACGCCCTACCGCCTCGATTCCGGTCGGCTCGACGAAGGCGAGGGCCGCATCTTCGAGCGCATCGTCTTCACCTACGGCATCGGCGACGCCGTGGCCGACGGGTGGCTCGCGCCGCTGGTTTCGAAAGCGACGACCACCGGCATGGACGTGTCGGGCGTCACCCGGCGCGGCGGCGAGTTCGTCGAGAGCGACCTGCAGCGTGCGGTCGATCGCGACGACGTCACCGAGGCGGCCTGCGACGAGATCGTGGCCATGGGCGAGGATCGCCGATCCTGGCTCGCGTTCTGCGCGGGCGTCGAGCACGCCTTTCACGTCCGCAACGCCCTGCGCACCCGCGGCATCACCTGCGAGGCCGTGACCGGCGAGACGCCGGCCGGCGAGCGTGACCGGCTCATCCGCGACTTCCGGGCCGGGCGTATCCGCTGCCTGACCAACGCCATGGTCCTGACGACCGGCTTCGACGTGCCGGGGGTCGACCTCATCGCCATGCTCCGGCCGACGCTGTCGACGGGCCTCTACATCCAGAAATGTGGGCGCGGCACCCGGCCGGTCTACCCGCCGGGGTTCGATCCGAACCGGGCGACGGCCGAGGAGCGCGTCGCGGCCATCGAGGCGTCGTCGAAGCCCAACTGCCTCGTGCTCGACTTTGCCGGGAACGTTCGCCGGCACGGGCCGGTCGATGCGATCTCGGTGGGCGGGGACGCAGCGAGCGGGCGACCGCGGGCTCCGGTCGAGGCGGCGGTGAAGCCCGACGAGGTGCGGGCGAAGGTGTGCCCGAACTGCTCGACCCTCGTCGGGCTCGGCGTGTTCGCCTGCACCGCGCCCGGCTGCGGGTTCGAGTGGGAGCGCCCGAAGCCGGCGCACGAGGCTCAGGCCGACGCCGAGGCGATCATCATGACCGGCCAGCGTTCGGCGGCGGCGCCTTTCCCTGACCCCTGGCTGGCGGTGACGGGGATCAGGTTCGCCCACCACGAGAAGCGGGGCGATCCGGACGCGCCGCCGACGCTGCGGGTCGAATACGAATGCGGATTCGTGGAGCACTCGGAATGGGTCTGCTTCGAGCATGACGGCGTCGCCAGAGCCAAGGCGGAGAAGTGGTGGCGCGACATGCGCGGGCGTCGGCCGGCGCCGGCCAGCGTCGAGGAGGCGCTGAGCCGCTGCCTGGACGGCGAGACGGCCACGCCGAGCGACATCGTGGTCAAGCGAGACGGCAAGTTCATGCGGGTGGTGAGCCGCCGGTTCTCGTCGGTGGAGCTGGCTCGGGTGGCGGCCTTCGTCGTCACACCGATCGTGGAGCGCGAAAGCGCCGGATGGTGGCGCGTGCTCGGGATCGATCGACACGCCGACACCAGCGAGATCAAGGCCGCCTTCCGCCGCCTTGCACGCGAGCACCACCCCGATTCCGGCGGCTCGACCGCCGCAATGGCCAACATCAACCGCGCCTACCGGGAAGCCCTGGCGGAAGCGAGCGAAGAGGTGCCGTTTTGACGATGACCGCCACGCAACCCGACGGCTCGACCACCGTGTCGCGCATCAAGGGCGACCGGGAACCCGTCATCTGCGGCGTCTGCCGGCGCCGGGCCACCACCGGCCTCGGCTGGGCCGGGCAACAGGGCCGGCCCATCCTCTGGCTCTGCGATGATCCGACCTGCGGGCAGGTCGCGAGGAGCGTGTACGAGATGCCGAAGCTCAAGCTCGACGCCTTTGAGGAGGCCGCGCGGGACGATGCCGGCGAAATGGCCGGCGCCTACCTCGATTCGATCGGCAAGACCGACCTCGCCACGCTGACCGCCGACGAGTGGGCGACCCTTCTGCATCAGGTCATCGTCGGCTTCGAGGCCGGCCTTCGCACTCGCATCCTCAAGAACATGGCACCGTTCTGATGCTGGCGTCCACACCGGGCCCCTACGCGCAGATCGGCGCCAGGCTCGTCGAGCGCGGTTACGCTGCGCTTCCGATCATGCCGGGCACCAAGCGGCCGGGCGTGCCGCTCGGCGACGGGTCCTTCATCGGCTTGGACGACTGGGCGGCCCGCGCCGCTGCGCGCCTGCCGCTCGATATCGAGATTGATCGATGGTCCGCCTCGCCGGCCGGCGTGTGCGTCGCCCTCGGCAACGCCTCCAGCGGGGTGATCGCGGCGGATATCGACACCGACGTGCCCGAGATCCGCGACGCCATTCTCGCGGTGCTGCCGCCGTCCCTGACCGGCAAGGCAGGGCAGAAGGGTGAGACGCTGTTCTACCGCGGCAGCCCGAGCTTCCCGTCTCGCTCGTTCAACCTGCCCGGTCCCGATGGGCGGCCGACGCGCGTGCTCGACATGCTCGGGTCCGGCAAGCAGACCGTGCTTCCGCCGACCGTGCATCCCGATACGGGCCATCCCTATCGGTGGACACGTCCCGAGACCTTGGACGGGATCGACCCGGCAGACCTGCCGTGGATCGACGACGACATCGGTGAGCGCATCGCCGAAGCGTTGAAGCCGTTTGGCTACGCGCCCGAGCCGGAGCGGCCACAGCGGCGCGAGGTGGCGGAGGGTGAGGAGACGCCGCACCGCCGGGTCAACAACCTCGCCATGGCGGACCTCGGCGCCTGGGTGCCTGATCTCGGCCTCTACCGGCTCCGGCGGCGCGGGGGCGGCTACGTGGCCGTGCCGACATGGCGGCCATCGCACACCGGTCGGGCGCTGGAGAAGCGAGGGCTGAACCTCAAGATCCACCCGCAGGGCATCCGTGACTTCCACGATCTGGAGCGCCCCTACACGCCGCTCGACCTCGTGATGGCTGCCCGCGGCGACGAGCTCGACCAAGCCTTCGAATGGCTGGCGGCGCGGGTCGGGTTTGGCGAGGGAATCGACCTCGACCTCCAGCCCCGCCAGGTCGAAGAGCGTGACGGGGTGCTGTTCGACGCCGAGACCGGCGAGGTTCTTGATGCACCGGCCCGGGCGGAGCCGCAGCCGACCGACGCAGCTGGTGACCCTCGCGACTTCCCGCTCGCAGACCTTCAGGTGTCGGGCCTCGTCGGTGAGATCGCAGACTGGATTGAGGCGACCAGCCCGAAGCCGATCCGGCTGTTCGCCGTCGCGGCGGCGCTGCTCACCGTCGGCACGCTGATCGGCCGGCGGGTCTATTGCGGCATGCCGCGCTCCGGCGCGCACCTCTACGCGCTGACGATCGCCGGGACGGGCGCGGGCAAGGAACGCCCGCAGGAGGCCATGCGGCAGATCCTCGACGCGGTCTCAAGCACGCGCCTGCATTCCGGGGCCTCCTCGTCGGCCGCGTCCCTGGCCATGCGGTTGGCGGAGCGGCCCGTGCAGGTGCAGATCATCGATGAGGTCGACAAGGTGCTGGCCCGCTCGGGCAACCGGAACGCCAACGCGCAGGAGCGGGAGCTGGTGCAGGACTACTGCACCCTGTGGGGGCGGGGCATGGGCACGTTCATCCCCAATTCGACCACGACCCGCGGGGACATCTTCATCCATCGCCCCTGCCTGTCGTTCTTCGGCGCGACGAACTTCGTTTCGTTCTACGAGCACATGAAGGCGAAGCTTCTGGCCAACGGCTTCCTGAACCGCTTCCTTGTGCTGCCGCGATTCGAGCGGGTGCGGGCGCGCCGCCCCCGGCTGGCGGAAGAGATCGTCCCCGCCTCGATCATCGCAGCAGCCAAGCGCCTGTTCGAGTTTCAGGACGCTCCGCCGGCGGGCGCGGATCCGCGGCGCCATATTGCTCCCTCGACCACGCTGCACGATCCCGTGCGCCCGCCGGAGATGCGGGTGATCGAAATGACCCCCGAGGCGCAGGCGATCTACGATGCCTGCCGCGAGCGGGACGAGCGGATGCTGGAGCGGGCGGACAAGGATCCGCTGTTCGAGGCGTGGGTGCGAGGCGCGGAGATGACGAAGCGCATCGCATTGATCGTCGCCTGCGGCCGGTACGTCGATAGCGATCTCGCGGGCGCGGTGGTGGACGAGGCCGACATGCGGTTCGCCGCCCGGCTAGTCGACTGGTCCCTTGGTCTGTTTGTCAGCGGGCTGCGCGAGAACATGGCCGAAAATGACCATCAGGCCAACGCGAAGCTCGTGCTCGGACACCTGCGCAAATCCAATCGGGCGATGACGCGCACCGAGTTGTACCGCCGGGTCGATGCCCGGATGCACTCGCGAGATCTGGATGCCGTAATCGGGTATCTCAAAACCAGCGCGCAGATCGAAGAACTGGAGGAGCAGACAACGGGCCGTCCGAAAAGATCGTATCGATTGCTGCCATAACCAGTGCAAACGTCGACAGCCAAGATCTGACGGTGACTGATCTGCCGAAACTATCTGCAGGGGCACCTTCAAGTTCGGATTTCAAAGTGCAAATTCGGTCAGCGCCTTCCCGTCTTGGTTAGGAAGGCGATCACACCACGGAAGCCTTGCTGAACACCGATCTATGTATATCCTCGACGCATACCTCTTTTTCGATTCGAGGCATCAAATGCGAAACAGATTCGGGTGCGCCGAGGCACTTTTAGTATTAACTGCGTCCCTTCAACTCATTTCGGTTAACTCGTCCTATGCTCAAACAGCAATAGATAGCACTAAATATATAAAATCGAAACTTTCAGTTAGCCCTGAAACAGATTCACGCATATTTGTAGACTTAAATTTCGAAGATGATCATATGTTGTACAGCTACAATACATATATCGAACTTATGGAAGGTCGCTCAATCACAAATCACAGACAAGTTATACCTATGAAAAAAATAAAAGCTATTTCCGAGAGCGAACTAAAAGAATGGAGGAGCGACTCCAATGCGCCAAGCAGGCTGCACATGGAGTGCGAAACTGACGCCAGCAAATGCATCACTGCACAAACCTGCGCCCCTACTGGATCTAATCGATGCAGCGACGAGATGGTTACCAGCGTATCACTCGACATATCTAATTTAACTATAAAAGATCGAATTCGAGTTATCGATGCCATGGTACACATCAAAAAAGAATATCCTTCTGTCGTCGAGAAGGAAATGTTTGATAAGTAGAAACTCATCCTGAGCACGACGGAGTCACGGCGAAGCTCGTTGCTTTTACAAAATTCATTCCAAAACATGCATCTATGCCATTGTAGAAAGCAGCCGGCTTTGCTATCCGAAATGCAGCTATGAAACACAATTTCATAGTTGCAGAAGCGAGGCCTGTCATGTTCAGTTTGACTAAAGTGGCCATTGGAGCGGCATTAGTTTCGGCGGCGCTTCCTGCGCTGGCTGACCCAATACGCAGCGGCGTGGGTCCAAGGAGTCCAGCGCCAAGCAGTCCCAGCGTAAATCAGCAGCCGACGCGCAGTCCGAGTTACGGGGACCGCGGCAATATAAAATACGATCCCCGCAGAAATGACGGATATAAGGGAAGCACTTCTGCTAAGTGATCATTTGTCGCTATAGCGTCCTGCAAGGGACGCTATAGCTTACACAATTGCTAAATTACTTGTATGGCCCTAGATACTCCACTCCTCCGGCTCCCATCAGGTTCTTGACGCTATTCGATCCAGAGCTGACGAAGAAGCTGCTGGGCGGCGCATAGCACGCGTTTGGAGGCCACTTACATCGTACAATCCAGTATACCCGATATTGACAATCATTTTCGAAGCTATACTCATGTCCAACTATGTGCCTAGAGCGCGCACATTTGCCCGCCCAAGTTTGAGCATCTGCCGCACCAACAAAGAACAAAGCAGACGCCGAAGCTATGAAAGCGACCAGCAAGCGCTGCATCTTACTGCTGCCGTGGGGTATAAATATGCTTAGCATACTCTCTTTTATTATGCTGCGAATTGAAGGAACTTGATCTGCGGCATTCGCACACAGGATCAAAGCCGCCACTAGAGTTGTTGCAGCTACACTGCGTTCCTGTAGAACAATTACTGCTTGAGCAAGAACAGGTGCGTCCAGGCACATCTGTGTTCTTCGCCGAGCAATCTGCATAAGCCGTGCTTAAAGGAAAAAACCCTAGAAAAACGGTTGCAAGCGTGATTCGTAGCGCGCCCATCGGCAACCCCTCTCATGTAGCTAGAACGATATGCTTCTTATCATATAAAATTGATTCGTCTACATAGCTTTAGGCCGTTGGTCAGCGTACCGAACATAGACGTCATCGATGCGCAGAAAATGACGTGCGGCAATAGGTGCTGAGTATTAGGCCTGATTTCTGAGATGAATACGATTTGATCGGAGTTCGCCGGAGCGGCTTACTTATGCCCTCGGCACGTCTGGTGCATTCCTTTGTACCCCTTCGGCAGAAAGGACCGTGACCGTTCATGCACCAGCTCAAGAAGTATCGTGGCCATAGTCGCCGGGGTAGCTTATCCTCTTATAAATAAAAGAAAAAATACTTTTTACCCTATATACTATCATCTCTGTTCCCTCCCCCTCTCCATAGGGGGCTTTCTATAGAGACTCGTTTTTCTCGGGCAGAAAGGGTTGGAAGCCGCCTTGCCATGGGTCGCGGGGTATGATCGCCCCGCCACGTCGCCGCCTGGTTCGGATCTTTCGCCATGGAGATCCGCCCTGTCTCGCCCCGCCAAGTCCAAGAAGCGCCGCCTGCGCGAGCAGCGGCGTGCCCGCACCGAACGCCGAGCCCTGCGCCCCTCATCACCCGCGCTGACGAAACCGGAGCCCCGATCAGCGGCCGATCCCGTTTACGACTTGGAGCCGCGCCGGCTGAACTCGGACCTGCGCTGGTACATCGCCCGCACCCTCCCCCGCATGGGCGACCGGGCGCTGACCGCGTTGCACGAGGTCAAGGTCGATACGTTTCAGCCCCGCACGTCCGAGGTCGTGGTGAGGCGTGGACGACGCGTCGTGCGTCACGCGCAGTTGCTGATGCGAACCGTGTTCATCGGCGTGCGAGACGCAGCGCATCTCGACGAAGCCCGGGGCGCACCGGGCGTGGCAGAGATTGTCAGCCATCCTGCGCCGGACACCAGCCCGCCAGGCAACATCGCCGGCATGGTGATGCGCCCTGCTCGCCTCGACCCAGAGGCGCTGCAGCGCTTCGTCGACGCGCTCGTCTCCGGCGAGATCGTGGCGCCCATGAGCGTCGGGGAAGGATCGAGCGTCATCGTCCGCGCCGGCCCCTTCGCGAGCTTCCCCGGCACCGTGGAGGCCGTGCTGCCCGGCGATCGGCTGAAGGTTAGCGTCAGCATCTTTGGCCGCGCTACACCTGTGGAAGTGGGGCTTGCGGACGTGGCGATCGTGTAATATGCGCCCGCACCTTTTCAGCCGCCGCTTGTCTCCCCCTCGGGGTCGATGCGCGAGCCGCGGCGGAGACGGAGAGGCCCGACAATCGGGCCGAACCGCTTCTCTGCAATGGAGGCTTGTGCCTCGGCGGCAGGGCGCATGACGTGGCGTAGAGCAGCCCGGTAGCTCGTCAGGTTCATACCCTGAAGGTCGTCGGTTCGAATCCGACCGCCGCAACCATTTCATCGCAAGGTCGATCGATGGACCTGCCCGACATCTTCGGCTTCAAGCGTCGCGCAGAGGAGCGGCGCCGGCGCGAGGAGCAGGAGAACCGCCTGCGCCGCGCCCATCTTCTCAACTCCCCTGCCCCTGCTTCGGCCCGTCCATCGTGGGACGACAGCCCCATGAATCCGGCCTCGTCTTCGGGGATGATCCTAAGCCCGCTCAGCCCGATCTCGCCGAGCTACGGCGGAACGGACCATTCATCCTCGTCGCACTGTTCTGGCTCGTCATCCTACTCGGACAGCGGGTCGTGCAGCTCGTCCAGCAGCGATGGCGGATCGTCGGGCGGCGGAGACTGAGGTTGTCCTATGAGCGGCCTAATGTCTGCCGCTCAGCCCGGTCGACGCAGCAACATCAGTGCCTGCAGGTTCGAAAAAGCGCTCGCCTATGAGAGCGCCGTCTGCATCGAAAAGACCCTGCCAGCCGGAATATTCAGTCGTAACCGTCACACGAGCGCGGCCTTCATCGGAGCCGCTGCCGATCTCGACACGGCTGCCGACCAGCCCGCGACGCTCCTGGCTCTGAAGGTGGGCCGCGGTCACTCCGAGCTTACTGGCGAGGGAAGCTGGATCCACAATCCACGCGCCGTCTGGGTCGCATTCAAATCGCATGGTGTGCCCTCCTTCTCGCTCGACAGCTTTGGCGGGCTGAGATGCACCGTAACGCATTCCAGGAGGCGGCAGGGGAAAACCTGCTGCTGCGCGATCGCTGCCCTGCAGCTGGGGACCCTGGGGACGAAACCTATACGGGTGGTCGGGGGAGTTGAGCACCTTTCCCGAAGCGGGCGTCACCAAGCAGCGGTTTCAGTCTTTGACCTATGGCGACGAGGCGGAGCAACAACGCCCTCTGTCGGCGCCATCTCAGCTGCCATGGTGTAGGAGGGTGGTTGGATAGATCCGCCGACGGGTCCGGCCTGTAAGGCGCCGACAACGGCCGCCCCTCCGAGGCTCAGCAGTGCGAAGCCGAAGCTAACGAACTTCGGAAGATCCCAGCTGTGCAGCACGGCTGCTCCCGCAGCGCCGACAGCTACGAAGCCGACAACCTGATACACCGTCCGTCCACTTTCAGTTGCGCGCGCTCCCATGGCGCGCAACTGATCTATACCGCCGTCGTCGTACCGCAGCCGTGCTGCGGCGCACGAAAAGCGCGGCTGCTCAGGTAGCAGACTGCGTAGGGGTAAGCAGATGGCCCGCCTCACCACGCTCGCCCCTCGCCTCGGCACCCTGGACACGCGCACGGCCCGGCCGGCGCCCAAGCAAGCCGATCCCGAACTGCTCACCCCCGAGCACAAGGCCTGGCGCCAGGAAGTCCTGAAGCGTGCCGGCTGGAAGTGCCAAGCCCCAGGCTGCGCCGTCCACGGCAGACGCGGCGGGGTCAGGCTCTACGCCGACCACATCGTCGAGCGCCGGGACGGCGGCGACCCGCTGGACCCAAAGAACGGGCAGGCCCTTTGCCCCTCGCACCACCAGAAGAAGACGGCGGCTGAGCGGGCTCGCCGCATGGGCATGTCAGGAGCCTGACCCATGCAGATCGGACGCGTCGAAGGCTGCACACGGGTGCTCGGCAAGAGCCAGGGCTATCTCGGCCTGCCCATCCGCGACGAGGTCATCACCTGCACTGTAGGCGGACCGGAGACGCCCGCCATGACGACCGCGTGGCTGCCGACGCCTGAGGAGCTAGCGGCCCTCGTCGCTGGCGCCCCGATCCATGTGCGGATCCTCGGCATCGCGCATCCGCCCATCATGGTTGAGGTCGGTTCGCCGCCCGAGTGAACAAGATTGGTCGGGGCGGATCTTCTGAAATTAGTGGAAGTTATGGCTGATAACCTTGCCACCTGCCCCGCAGAAAGCAGACGCGCTGGAAATTAGTAGAAGTTATGGAGGCTAACCTCGTCTCCTGCTCTCGAAAATCTGGCGTGGCCTGCTTCGACGGCGATCAAATGTTGCATTTATGCACCATCTGTCTCGACCCGACCCCCTCAGTGTGACATTTATGCACCGCCCCTCCCCAGGAGGGGGGGGTCAAAAGGCTAGGGGCCGGCGCCACCCGCACCGCAGCCCATCCCATTCGCAGGTTTTTGCTAAGGCGCCGGGGTCGGGTGGCCTTGGTCCATCAACCGCCCTCTGAGGCGGAAAATTTTTCAATCCATGACAGACCTTACCAACAAGCAGGCCCGTTTCGTCCGCGAGTACCTCGTGGACCTAAACGCGAAGCAGGCCGCCATCCGCGCCGGCTACAGCCCGCGATCGGCTGAGGTCGAGGGGTCGCGCCTGCTCAGGCACCCTAAGGTGTCGGCAGCCATTGCACGCGAGCGCCGCGAGGTCTCGAAGCGTACGGGCATCACGCCGGAGAGCGTGGTCTCCGAACTCGCCAAGCTCGGCTTCTCGGACATCCGGAAGGCCATCACCTGGCGGTCCAACGTGACCGAAACCGGCGAGGAAGACGAGGACGGCGTGCCGGCGACGCGCGTGACGAACGAGGTCACGCTGCGCAACAGCGACGACATCGACGACGCCACGGCGGCAGCCATCACAGAGATCTCGCAGACCAAGGACGGCGCCCTGAAGGTGAAACTCGCCGACAAGCGGGCCGCACTGGTCGACATCGGTCGGCACCTCGGCATGTTCCGGACCGGGTCTGCGCCGTCCGACGAGTCCGGCGACGGTCAGGCGAAGCCGCCCGCAGGCAAGTCGAGCGGTGACGAGGGCTGGGACGGCCTGCTGCAGTGACGGTTTGGTCCTGCGCTTGCCCAGACTGGGAGGCACGCATCAAGGCGGGGCGCTCGCTCCTGCCCGACTTGCCGCTCGTTCGATCTGAAGCGGACCGCGGCCTCGCGATCTTCAACCGGCTGCGCCTCCCCGATGTGGCGGGCCAGCCGACGCTACGTGAGGCGGCCGGCGACTGGATGCGCGACCTCGTTGTCGCGATCTTCGGCGCCTACGATCCGGAGGCAAAGGTCCGGCACCTGCGCGAGTACTTCGCCCTGGTTCCGAAGAAGAACAGCAAGACGACCGGCGGCGCCGCGATCATGGTCACCGCCATGCTGGTCAACCGGCGGCCGCGGGCGGAATTCCTGATCGTTGCGCCGACGCAGGAGGTTGCCGATCTCGCGTTCCGGCAGGCCGTTGGCATGGTCGACTCTGACCCGGTGCTCGCCCTCAAGTTCCACGTTCAGGAGCACCTGAAGAAGATCACCTACCGGCCGACCGGCGCCTTCCTGAAGGTGAAGTCGTTCGACACGAAGGTGGTCACCGGCTCGAAGCCGACGGGCGTGCTGCTCGACGAGCTTCACGTGATCGCCGAGCACAAGGATGCGGACCGGGTCATCGGACAGCTGCGCGGCGGCATGATCTCGCAGCCGGAGGCGTTTCTGCTGACGATCACGACGCAGTCGGAGCGGCCACCCATGGGGGTGTTCCGGTCAGAGTTGCACAAGGCCAGGGCGGTGCGCGACGGCCAGCTAGCCGCGCCGCTGTGCCCGATCCTCTACGAAATGCCGGCCGGGACGGATTGGAAGGACCCGGCGAACTGGTCGATGGTCACGCCGAACGCGGGCAAGTCCATCACCGTTGAGCGGCTGGTTCCGGACTTCCAGGCGGCCGAGCAGAGCGGTGAGCAGGAGCTGCGGCGCTGGGCGACCCAGCATCTGAACGTCGAGATCGGGCTGGCTCTCCGCTCAGATCGATGGACCGGTGGCGAGTTCTGGGAACGCGGTGCAGACCCGACATTGACGCTCGACGCCCTGCTGGATCGCTCCGAAGTCGTCTGCATCGGCATCGACGGCGGCGGTCTCGATGATCTGTTCGGCCTCTGCGTTCTCGGCCGGGACAAGGTCTCCCGGGGCTGGCTCGCATGGTCACACGCGTGGTGCCACGAAGGCGTGTTGGAACGGCGCAAGAGCATCGCGGCACGGCTTCAGCAGTTCAAGGACGCCGGTGAGCTGACGATCGTCACCGATGAGCTGGACGACATCTCCGCCATCGTGGCCGTCGTCGAGCGCGTGAAGGATGCGGGCCTGCTCGCCTGCGTCGGTGTCGATCCGGCGGGCCTGGGCGAGTTCATCGAGGCGTTGGCCGAGATCGAGGTCACCCAGGAAGCCAAGCTCCTCGTCGGCGTGCCGCAGGGCTACGGCATGATGAACGCCATCAAGACGACGGAGCGGAAGCTCGCCAACGGCACGCTGCGCCATGCCGGGCTAGGGCTGATGGCCTGGGCGGTAAGCAACCTCAAGATTGAGCCCACGGCGACCGCGATCCGCGCGACGAAGCAGAACGCGGGCGACGCCAAGATCGACCCCGTCATGGCGCTCTTTGATGCCGTGGTGCCGATGAGTCTGAACCCCGAGCCGCCGGCCAACGCCAACCTCGCCGGTTTCCTGGCTGACCCGCTTTTCGGCTGACCGAACCACAGGACTGCGCATGGGCCTTTTCCGCAAGGCGGCGCTGACGGTCGCCCGCGGCTTGGGTCTGACCGATCGGGCGCTCGTTTCATGGCTGGCGGGCGAGTCGAGCCACGCTGGCGAGAGCGTCACGGTGGAGACAGCGCTGACGCTCGACGCCGTCTGGGCGTGTGCGCGCCTCGTGTCACAGACGATCGCGACGCTGCCGCTGCCGCTCTATGAGCGTGACGGGCAGGGTCGCAGCCGTGTCGCGCCCGAGCATCCGCTCTACCGGGTGCTCCACGACAGGCCGAACGCCGAGATGACGGCGGTGGAGTTCTGGCAGGCGCTGTTTGCCTGCAAGTTGCTCTGGGGGAACGGCTTCGCCGAGATCGTTCGCGGCGCCAATGATCGCGTCGTGGCGCTCATTCCGATGCGGCCGGATCGGGTGCAGATCACGCGCGAAATCGACGGTACGCTGACCTACCGGCACACCCATCAGGGGCTGACGCAGGTTCTGTCCGAAGATCAGGTTCTGCACCTGAAGGGTTTCTCGCTCGACGGCCAGGTCGGGATGTCGGCGATCGCCGCCGGGCGGCACAGTCTCGGCACGGCGATGGGCGCCGAGCGCGCGGCCGGCAGCATCTTCAAGAACGGGATGCGGCCCTCCGGCGTGCTGACCGCGCCCGCCTACCTGACGCCCGAGCAGCGCAAGGATGCTCGGAGCTACGTCGAGAAATTCGAGGGCGCGCGCAACACCGGCAAGGTGCCGCTGCTCGAAGGCGGATGGGACTTCAAGAGCCTGTCGCTGCCGCCCGAGGACGCGCAGCTCCTTGAGACCCGCGGCTTCAACGTAGAGGTCGTCTGTCGCTGGTTCGGGGTGCTTCCGGTGATGATCGGGCACATGGACAAGGCCACAGCCTGGGGCACCGGCCTCGAGCAGATGAACCTCTGGTTCCTGACCTACACTCTGCGCTCGCACCTGAAGGCGGCCGAGCAGGCGATCCGGACGAAGTGCCTGTCCCCGGTGGAGCAGCGGCGCTTCTTCGCCGAGTTCAACGTCGAGGGCCTGATGCGGGCCGACAGCAAGGGCCGCGCCGAACTCTACCGCGCCGAGGTCACGAACGCCCTCAGCACCCCGAACGAGATCCGGGCCCGCGAGAACAAGCCGCCGCTGCCGGGCGGCGACCAACTCTTCATGCAGGGCGCGATGCTGCCGATCGACAAGCTGGGCACGGTTCAGCCGACGGCGGCGGAGAAGCAACTCGACGATGCGCTGGCGGCACTCGCCGCGGAGCGCGCCGCCACCCGCCTCATTCCGTCCGGCGCGACCCTGGAGCACTGAGATGCCCGGCCCCTATCCCGAGCCGACGTTTCATCCGACCGGCAGGTGGCGGATGAGCCCACGCGGCAATCAGGTCGTCCTTCAAATCGAAGAGACCACACGCCCGATGGCTGCGCACCACCAGCGCTGGCGCGATGCGACCCCGCAGGATTTGGCCAGCCTAGTCCAAGTCCAGATCACTCCCGCGCAGTTGCGCGTCAGCGCGGCATAGGAGCGCCGATCATGAACACCATCGACCACCGGGAATTCCGGCCGGACGAGATCTGCCGCGAGTTCGAGGTCAAGAAGGCCTCGCTCAAGATCCGGGATTTCGGCCTCGATGTGAAGGCCGTGAACGACGATGGCTCGTTCTCGGGCTACGGCTCGGTCTTCGGTGCAGTCGACAGCTACGGCGAGATCGTCGCCCCCGGCGCTTTCACCGAAAGCCTCGTCGAGATCGCGGGCAAGGGCCGCCCCGTTCCCGTGCTGTGGCAGCACCGCAGCGATCAGCCCATCGGCATCTACACCTCCCTCAAGGAGGATGAGACCGGCCTGTATGTCGAGGGCGCGCTGCTGAAGGATGCCGTCCGGCAGGCCTCGGAGAGCTACGCCCTGATGAAGGCCGGCGCCGTGTCGGGCCTCTCCATCGGCTACTACGTCCGCGAATCGTCGTTCGACGAGAAGACCGGCATCCGCACCCTGAAGCGGGTCGATCTGGTCGAGATCAGTCTCGTCACGTTCCCGGCGAACGACGAGGCGCGGATCGATGCCGTCAAATCCAAGATCGCGCACGGCGAGCTGCCGTCGCTGAACGAGTTCGAGCGGTTCCTGCGCGAGGCAGGCTTCTCGAAGACCAAGGCTGCTGTGATCGCCAATCGCGGCCTTGCGCACCTGCTCCGGAGTGAGTCCGCGGGCGACCCGGCGAACGAACCCGAAGCCACGAAGGCGCTGAGCGCCGTCCTGTCTGGCTTCACCCTCCCCACGTTCTGAGGACTCACCCCATGAACATGCACTCTCCCCGCCTTCCGGTGGGGCATCGCGAATACGGCCGCAAGGATGCCGGTGGCGGCAACGACCCCGGCGTCGCCCAGATCCAGGGCGAGATGTCCCGCATCCTCGACGAGGTGAAGGGCTTCGCCGAGAAAGCGGGCGCTGAGGTCAAGGCCAACGGCGATCTGACCAAGGCGACCAAGGAGAAGGTCGACGAGGCCCTGCTGAAGCTCGGTGAGACCACGAACCGGCTGCAGGAGGCGCACGATCGGCTCGGCGACGTCGAGCAGAAGCTCGCTCGGCGCGGCAATCCCGACGCTGCTCCCTCGGAGCGAACGCTCGGTCAGGCGGTGATCGAGAGCGAGTCGTTCAAGGCCGGCGGCATGACCAGCGCCTCCCGCATGTCGCTGCGCGTGAAGATGGACCGCAAGGACATCACGAGCGCCAACGGCACTGTCGGCGCGGGCCGCAGCCCCGGCAACTCCCTCGTGCCGGCCCAGCGCCAGCCGGGCATCGTCGCAGCGCCCGAGCGGCGCATGACGATCCGCGACTTGCTGCTGCCCGGCGAGACTGCGTCGAGCAACATCGAGTACGTGGTCGAGACCGGCTACACCAACAACGCGGCGATGGTGGCCGAGGGCACGGTCAAGCCGAAGTCCGACCTGGCCTTCGACATGAAGAACGCGCCGGTCCGCACCCTGGCGCACATCTTCAAGGCGTCGCGCCAGATCATGGACGACGCCCCGGCGCTGCGCTCCTACATCGACGGCCGGGCCCGCTACGGCCTGACCTTCAAGGAGGAAGCGCAGCTTCTGGGCGGCGACGGCACCGGCCAGAACATCCTCGGCATCCAGCCGCAGGCCACGGCCTTCGCCGTTCCCGCCGGCATGGCGGCGGTCGAGAACATGACGGCGATCGACCGCCTGCGTATCGCCATCCTGCAGGTGGTGCTCGCCGAGTACCCGGCCTCGGCCTTCGTCCTCAACCCGATCGACTGGGCGACCATTGAGCTAACCAAGGACACGCAGGGCCGCTACATCATCGGCGATCCGGCCGAGGGCGTGCAGCCCCGGCTCTGGAACCTGCCGGTGGTCGCGACCCAGGCGCAGGCGCAGAACCGGTTTCTCACCGGCGCCTTCGACATCGCGGCGCAGATCTTCGATCGCATGGAGATCGAGGTGCTGCTCTCGACCGAGAACGTCGACGACTTCGAGAAGAACATGATGACGATCCGCGCCGAGGAGCGGCTGGCCCTGGCGGTCTACCGTCCCGAGGCCTTCGTCACCGGTCAGCTCGTCGTCACCCCGTAAGGGCGGCTCACGCCACGCCGGAGGGGAATCGCCCCCTCCGGTCCTCTCATAGCGCGAGGATGCCATGGCACAGGACAAGGATGCCGACCACGTGACGGTCAAGGCCGTGAGGCCCTTCGACGGGGCCGAGGGTTACAAGGATGAGGCGAGCCAGCCGTTCAGCGTGCACAGCCGCCGGGCGGCAGAGCTGAAGGCCAACGGCCTCGTCGAGGAGTGCACACCCGAGGCGGCCATCAAGGCAGCGCCCGCACCCGAGAACAAGATGGCTGTCGAGCCGGCGAACAAGGTGACCCCGGCCACGGCCGTTCGGCGCACCAAGGACTGACGGCGATGCGCCGGCCGCTCGTCGCCATCGTGATCGGGGCCGTGCTCTCGCTCGGCCTTGTTGCGCAGACGTCTCTCGACACGTTCTGGCGCCAGCCCGACGGGACCAGACTTCAGGGCACGGTGCTGAATTGTGCCACCGGCGAAGGGCGCCGAGCGGTGCCTTGTGGTGGCGGGTTCGCCCCTATGACGGTGATCGCGACGCCGTTCGTCCGCTCGGGCAACGGTGATCCGATCATCTTCAGCGGCGTCACCACGACGGCCAAGCAATTCGCGATCTCGAAGCCGGCGGACGCCACGTCCTACCGCTTCGTGAACCCCTGCAACGTGGATGTGCGGATCCGCAGGGTCGCCAGCATGTCCGAGAGCGTCACGCTCACCACCGGCACCCGCTTCCTGGCACGCTCCTCCGAGACGCTTGGCACGAGCGATCCGCAGTTTGTCTCCATCATCGCGACCGCAGCGCCTGCCAGCGATTGCGCTCCCGAGCTTCAATACGGGCGAGGCGGCTGATGCGCGTCCTCTGGCTTCTCGCCTGCATCACCTTCGGCCTCGTCTCGCCGGCCGAGAGCGCGCTCCGCTCGTCCAGCCCCATGATGGGCGACGGCCTTCAGCGGACCGGTCCGGCTGGCCCTGCGGGACCGCAGGGTGAACCCGGCCCAGCCGGAAGCGTTGGCCCTGCCGGACCGCAAGGAGAGCCAGGTGCAGCAGGACAGCCAGGAGAGCGCGGAGCGGCTGGGCCAGCAGGCCCTCAGGGTGCAGCAGGCAGCGCTGGACCTGTGGGACCAATGGGTCCGGCTGGGCCTCGCGGCGCAGATGGCGTGGCTGGACCTATGGGTCCGGCCGGTGCTGCAGGCGAGCGAGGCCTTCAAGGCTCAGCAGGACCGGCAGGCCCGAGTGGACCGGCTGGTCCGAAGGGGGATACCGGCCTCGCTGGCCCGGCAGGGCCTCAGGGTGCTGTAGGGCCGAAAGGCGATGCGGGGGCGACCGGACCGCAGGGACCGGTTGGCCCGAAGGCCTCCACCTTCGTCTGCAACACCACGATCAGCGGCAGTGCGGTCGTCGCCCTTCAGCCCAGCGTCTCACGGGTAGCGAACGTCGCCTGCGTTGGTGTGCTGGCCACCGACATCCTCGAAATCTACCCGACCGACTTGTCGAAGTTGTCCGCCGGATACGCGGTCCACCATGCGATGCCGACGGCCGCCGGGCGGTTCACCGCCGTGCTGAGCGTTCCGCCGGTCCAAGTCCTGTCGGCCTACTCCATTCCCGTGGCGGTCTATGCGGTGAACCGATGAGCGTGACGGTCATCACCCCGCCGGAGGCCATCGTCTCGCTAGAAGAGGCAAAGCGGCACCTGCGCGTCGAGCACGACAGCGACGACGCCTACATCGAAGGACTGATCGGGGTCGCCACGAGTGCCATCGACGGCCCGATGGGGTGGTTGGGCCGCGCTCTCGGCGAGCAGACGCTCGAGACCGAGGTCTCGGCCTGTACGTGGCGAGACGATCCGAGCCTGCCATATCCGCCGCTACTCGCCGTCGAAAGCGAGACGCCCTCGCAAGACGGCCGGAAGGTTCGGATTCGCTACCGCGCCGGATACCCCGTCGTCGGCGAAGGCGATAATCGCCGGAGCACGGTTCCGGCGCCGATCCGGCAGGCTGTCCTGCTGATGGTCGGCGACCTCTATGCCAATCGCGAGAATGGCGGGCCGTCCGCCAGCGCCGCCGCGGTCAGCATGCCCGTGACGGCCGACCGGCTCTTGCAGCCCTTCAGGGTGTACTTCGGCTGATGGCCTGGACCGGCTCCCTGCGCGAGCGCGTGCGCTTCGAGGCGCGCGGCGGCACCGACGACGGTTACGGCAACACGGTGCCGGGCGAGTTCGAGGCACAGTTCTCGCGCGCTGCGGCTTACCTGATGAAGCCGGGCTCCGAGGCGATGCAGGCCGCGCGCCTCCAGAGCCAGCAGCCGGTCAACATGATCGTCCGGTTCGACCCCCAGACGCGCACCATCACGCCCGAATGGCGGGCCGTCGATGAGCGCACGGGTGTCGTCTACGCGATCCGGGCAGTCGAGGACATGGACCGGCGCCGGCAATGGCTGACGCTGGTCTGCGTGGCGGGTGAGGTGGCGTGATGGCTCAGCGTGTCCGCTTCCTCCGAGACTTCGATTTCTGGCCGCGCTCCTCCGTCGTGGTGATGCACCGCGCCGGGCAGGAGAAGCGCCTCCCCGACGTGCAAGTCAAAGCCGCACTCGAAGCCAAGGCAGCCGAGGTGATCGATGGCGAAGGGCGTCAAGACGAGCGGCCGAAGCGCGCTCCTGCGAAAGCTGGCCCTTCTGCCTGACGCGGCTCGGCAGGCCATCGGGAAGGCCATCGGCGAGAGCGCCGAGGAGATCGCCGCGGCGCAGCGCCGGCAGGCGCCGAAGCGCACGGGCGCCCTGGAGAAAAGCATCGTGGTGAGCCGCGGCGGCGCGGTCCCGAAATACGCCTCCGTTGGCCGGGCCGGCGCGACGGACAAGGGCGACCCCGAACTGACCGTGATCGTCTCGGCCGGCAACAGCGCGGTCCGCTACGCCCACCTCGTCGAGTTCGGCACCGCGCCTCACGAGAACAAGGGCCTCTACGAAGGCTCGCAGCACCCCGGTGCCAAGGCCAAGCCGTTCTTCTTCCCGGTCTACCGGGCCTACCGCAAGCGGGTGAAGTCGCGGATGACCAGGGCGACCAAGAAGGCGGCGCGCGCCGTCGCGGCGAGCAGCGGGGGCGGCGAGTGAGCGCTGAGCTTGCGCTCCAGGGCGCCATCGTCGCGGCGCTCAAGGCCGTGCCGGCGCTGACGGCCGCTCCGCTGCGCGGCCGCATCCTCGATCGGGTGACGCTCGGACAAGCGCGCCCCTACCTGCACCTGCGTTCGTTCCAAGGCGTCAACGACGGCTCCGACTGCGTGGACGGCCTGGAGATCTTCGCCGACCTCGATGTCTGGTCGGAAAACGTCGGCAAGCCCGAGGCCTCCCGCATCGCCGGCATCGTCCGCGACGCGCTGCACGAGCAGGATCTCGAACTCGCCGCGCCTTGGGCGCTCGTCGAGATCGCCCACCAAGACACCAACATCGATGACGACGGCAACCTCGTCCGAGCCCGGATGACGTTCCGCGCCCTCGTCGAGCGCATCCCCGAAACCCCCACCAACTGAGAGGCCGACTATGGCTCAGGCAACGACCGTCCCGTTTTCCGGCTTCCGCGTGCTGCTGGAGACCGCCACGCCCGGCACCTATGGCGCGCCGTGCGGGCTCACCGAGCGTTCCCTGACGCTCACGAAAGAGACCAACGACACGACGACCCCGGATTGCGACAACGAGGACGCCGCGGCCTGGGTCGAGCGCGACACGGTGTCGAAGTCGGCCACGATCTCCGGCGAGGGCGTCATGGCCCGCGAGTCGATCGCGCGGTGGCAGGCGGCCTACGAGAGCGACGCGCCGATCTCGGTTCGCGTCGAGCGGGCGGGCTCGGCGGCTACGGGCGGCGGCTACTATCTCGGCCTGTTCCACCTGACGAGCTTCGAGCAGAGCGCCACCCGCGGCGAGCGGGCGACCGTCTCCATCGAGATGTCGTCTTCCGGCCCGATCGCCTGGACCCCGGCGGCCTGAGCCCGACCGATGAGCCGCGACGGCAGCATCGACCTCGAACTCGGCGCCAACACGTACCGCTTCCGGCTCGCTATCGGCGAGTTGGAGAAGCTGCAGGAGGAGACCGGCATCGGCGCGCCAGAGCACCTGCATCGGCTTTACGTCGGCGAAAACGCCAGTTGGCGGCATGTGCGCGCCATCCTGCTGGTGGGGCTGATCGGCGGCGGCCTGGGCGTGTCCGAGGCACACGCCGTCGCCCGCGGGCTCGACGACATGCCGGCGGTACGGGCCATTGCGGTGGCCGCGCTCGTGATGGCCGCCGCGCTGGAAGGCGCCGAGGACGAACCGCTGCCACACCGGGCCAGCAAGAAGGACGACAGCGAGCCCCTGCCCGACGGCAAGATGGCGTTCAAAGCCTTCTACGAGGCCGCGGCCGTGATGCAGCTTCCGCACGACGACATGCGGAAGATGAGCCTGTGGCAGTTCCACGTCTACGTGGCGGGCTACAACCGAGGGCAGAACCCCGACAAGCCCGACCCGCTGAGCGACCAAGAGGAGGACGCTCTGTGGAACTGGCTCAACGAGCCGATGGCCGGTGCGGCTTAGGCAGAACCGCGCGCTGATCCATCGGAGGAGCGGCCTTGGCCACTGATCTCGAACGCCTCGTCGTATCCCTCGAGGCGAACATCAAGAAGTACGAGCGCGAGTTGGCCCGGTCCCGAGGTGTGGCCGATCGTGCACTCAGGGACGTTGAAAATTCGATCAGCAGTAGCGCCGGCAAAATCGAAGGCGCGATGGCTCGGGTTGGCCAGAGCATTCGCCTCGGCATCGCGGGTGCCATCGCCGGGATCTCGCTCGGCGGCCTGAACAACCTGATCGACACCTTCACGAAGGTGCAGAACTCCCTGAAGGTGACGGGCCTGCAGGGCGAAAATCTCTCAGCCACGTTCAATCAGATCTACGCCATCGCTCAGAAGCAGGGCGCCCCGCTTGAAACGCTCTCGGGGCTCTACTCGCGGGCGGCGCAGACGCAGAAGGAGTTGAACGCCTCCAGCGCCGATCTCATCACCTTCACCAACTCCGTCGCGACCGCCCTGCGCGCCGGCGGCGTCGGCGCAGTGCAGGCCGATCAGGCCCTGACGCAGCTCGGGCAGGCGCTCGGCTCCGGCAAGGTGCAGTGGGAGGACCTGGAGAGCGTCGTCGACAGCGCGCCGACGATCCTGCAGGCGGCAGCGGCCGGCATCAAAGAGGCGGGCGGCTCGGTCGGCCAGCTCATCCAGTTGGTGAAGGACGGCAAGGTCAGCAGCGAGGCGCTGTTCCGGGCGATCAACGCCGGCCTGCCCGCCGTTCAGGCTCTGGCCAATCGCACGGACGAGACCTCTAGCCAGGGCATGGCGCGCCTCAACAATGCCGCGGTGAAGCTCGCCGGCACGTTGGCCGAAGCTACCGGGGCAAGCCAGCTCGCGGCCAACGCTCTCGGCAGCGTGGCGACAGCCGTCGAGTCGCTTACGGACAAGATCCCAGGCGCGATCAAGGCGCTGTCGGAATACTTCCAGCAGCTCAGCAAGGCCCCCTACTTTCAGAGCCTCGTGCAGAGCATCGCGGCGACCGAGGGCGGCGACACACCGTCTGAAGCTGTCGTCCCTGGGCTCAAGCGCTCCTCGCGCCCCGCCGCGGCCGGCACCGGGCCCAGGCGCGTCGAGGGCTTGGATCTCCTCCGCGACGCGATGAAGGCCAGAGGGGAAATTCTCGACGCCGCCGCGAAGAAGGACAAGAAGGCCGCCGATGCCGCCGACAGCCGCGTCAGCCGCGTTTTCGATGCCGACGCCAAGGCCCTCGCGCCGAAGCAAATCTCGCTCGCCGACTACAAGGTGCCGGGCGACAAGGACAAAAAGGGCGGCGGCGGGGCCAAGAGCAAGGAGAACGACCTCCAGCGCGAGACCGCGGCGATCACGAAGCGCACCGGTGCCCTGCAAAGCGAGCTGACGACCATCGGCCAATCGGCGGGCGTGGTCGCGGAGGCCGAGGCCAAGTTCAGGCTCCTCGAGGCGGCGAAGAAGGCGAACATCGCCGTCACGCCCGCGCTGATGGACGACATCAACAAGACGGCCGCTGCTTTCGGTGTCGCCACGCAGGCGGTCGAGGATGCCGAGCGCGCGCACCGCCGCGCCGCGGAGGCTCAGCGGTATTTCGGCGACGCTGCGACCGACGCTCTGACCGACCTTGCCATTGAAGGCCGCAGCGCTACCGAGGTGTTCGAGAACCTGACGAAGTCCATCCTGAAGGCGGCCACGCAGGCGGCACTGATGGGGACCGGGCCGCTGGCGGGGCTCTTCGGCTCGCCGGCCAACTCGAACGGCAGCGGCGGCGGCATCCTGGGTTCTCTGCTCAGCGGCTTGAACCCGACCGGGCGCGCGGGCGGCGGGCCCGTCAAAGCCGGAACCCCCTACACGGTGGGCGAGAGCGGGCGCGAGACCTTCCTGCCGACTTCGCCGGGGCGGATCATCCCGAACCGGAAGATGGGCGGCGGCAACGTGCAGGTGATCGATCAGCGCTCGATGACGGCCCCGCCGATCGAGACGCGCCGCGGCCCTGGCGGCAACCCGCAGATCGTCGTGCGCGACGCCTACAATTCGATGCAGGGCGAGGCGCGCCGCCGCGGGCAGCGTGGACCGGGCTATGGAGTGGGCTGACGCATGGCGATCCCGTCCTGGCCTTCCACGCTGCCTCCCCCGATCGGTCAGGTCGGCAACCTCGGCACGGAACAGCTCTACATCCCGCCGAGCGAAACGCAGTTCGACGACGGGCCGAGCCGGGCGCGCCGCCGCTCGCTGTTCGACGAGACCCCGCGCAGCATCACGCTGAAGCTAACCCGAGCGCAATTCGTCACCTTCCGCGAGTTCGTGCGGGACACGCTTAACTGCGGCGCCCGGCGTTTCACGGCGCCGGTGCGGCAGCCGAACGGACGGCTCGGGCAGCGGACGTGCCGCATCCGGGGCGCGGTCTCCGAGACGGATCAGGGGCCGACCTCAACAGTCGCCTTCACCCTCATCGTGCAGGATTGGTGATCGGATGACGGTGAGTGCGGCCCTGCGCGAGGCCTACGCCTCGGGCGACGACGAGGGCATCGTGATCGAGACGCTGGAGGTGGATCATGCCTCGCTCGACACGGCGATCCGGCTGGTGCGGAACGTGGACGGCGGGCTCGGCGAGCCGGGCGAGACGCTGAGCCTGCCGATCGAGGTCGGCGGCCCGCGCGTTCCGCACCTGCTCTGCGCCTTCGAGGTGATCGGCCCCGGCGCGGACAGCGACGGCCCGACCGACGGCAAGGTCCGCATCGACAGCGTCTCCGACATCCTCCACGACCTGCTGAAGGGCGCCATCGGCTACGACCAAGCCATCCGGGTCACGATCCGGTTCTATCGCGTGCTGCCGGGCCGGCTCGACGAGGTGACCGGGCCCGACGACGACAGCTTTACCGGTCTGGAGATGACCGCGGTCGAGATCTCCGCCGACAGCGCCGAGGGCACGATCGCGTGGCCCGACGGCCGGCAGCAGAACGTGCCGAGCGGCCCCGACGCCTTCTTCGACCGCGCGAACTATCCGGCCCTGTTCACGTGAGCGACCGCGCCGCCTTCCTGCGCCGCTGGCGCGGGACGCCCTACAGCAAGGCCGAGCGCCATTGCTGGTGGCTGTCCTCCCTGGCGCAGGCTGAACTCTTCGGCCGTACCCTGCCGACAGCGGACCCGGCGCTCGTCGCGGACGTTCGCGCCCGCGCCGAGACCATGGCGACCCACCCGGCCCGCGCGGAATGGCGCGAGATCCCGACCCCCGTGGACGGCGCTCTCGTGCTGATGGGGAAGGTCGCCGGCGCAGAGACCCATTGCGGCGTCTACCTCGCCCAGGACGGCGGGCTGATCCTGCACACCGATGAGCGGCACGGCGTCGTGCTCGACCCGCCGCTTGAACTCGCCGCGGCCCGGCGCTGGCGGCTGACGTACCTGATCCCTGTGTGAGGAGCGATGCGATGAACCCGTTCGGATTTCTGCTGCGGTGGTTGGACTGTCGGATTTCCCGTGTTGCGGCGGCGCAGCGCGCCGAGTTTGAGGAGCAAGTGCCTCGGCGCGCTGTTGCAGATGCTACGATGGCGAGCCGGATTTCGGCGCTATCTTCGGCTCCTGCGACTGCTGCTCAAGGTACTCGCTGAGCACATGCATCACGGCACCAACCTTCTCATTGCCGGATGCTCGGTGGCCTGCTGCGGTGGACCGCATCTCGTCAAGCAGTAGGTCGAGTTGCAAGGTGCCGCTCTTACTCAATGCATTAACAAGGCACCCAATCGTTGAGATGATTGCGGTGCGTTCGAAGTTATCTTCGGCGTCTGACATCAAGTTCCCCATCGGGTTGGTTGGCGCCTCCGATGGTGAACGGGCCGGGTGAGCCGCACAAGGCTCCCCGGCCTGCATCCTTCCTCACAGCCAGCGCTATTCGCGTGAGCGGAAGGTCCGACGTACGCCGAGGCGATTGTAGTCCGCCGAAGTCGCGCTTGCTGGCGCATCCGCGGAAGGCGCCTGCTTCGGTGCGGGTAGCTTGCCGATTTTGAGTATCGTGAGCCCAACGAAGTGGCCCCGTCTCCAAGCTTGTTTGACGTTGAATATCAGGTCTCGACCAACCACCTTGATATTGAAATAATCGGGTATCTGCACCTCGGATGGCAGGGCCACCTTCATCCCGCGCTGCGACACATCTTTAATCGAGCACGGTATTTCTCGGCCATCCGGCAGGCGTATGATCGATATCCAGTTCACATCGGTCCGCTCGAAAGTGCGATTTGTGACTTCTGACATTGCCATCACACATCAACGTTTCGACTAACTAGATTTAATCACGTTAACTTCAGGTTAATGCCGTTATTATGAGCTTTTGCCTCTACGGCCTTCAATAGAAGGCGACTTCGTATGTTTCCATACGGTCCGAGATTTAGGTCTTTTCATCCATAGTGTGCATCCCGGTGTCCCTAGGTGCGTCTCGAACGAGCGGTTGCACACCGTTTCGATCAACAAACGGCTGCTAGGTCTCGCCGACACAGCGGCGGAGGAGGTTGGCTTCACCCGGACCGGCCTCATCGAGCGGGCGGTGGAGGCGGCGACAGACAGACGGCGAGCGCTTAGTTCGTTGCGCTCAGAAACTATTTCGGCTGTTTCGACAAACCTAAAAACATGTTGAAGAAGAACGAAGCAAAATCAGCCGTTTTGTCGAAACGGCCGCTGGAAAATCTGAAATTACTGACGACTCTTAATCAGCGGGTCCTAGGTTCGAACCCTAGTGCGCCCACCAATATCCCAAGATACCTAGCTCGGGTTTGAACCCAAGCCCTAACGATCTTGTCTGCACTTGGGGGTGCAGGACGGCAACCCCTATCCTGCAGATCGTGATTTGTCGGTTCATGCCGACAATTCGACCGATCCATTTCCGTAGCGCTCAAGCTGTATGCGGCGCCCTCACCGCTCCCTGCGATGGAGGCATGGGACATGCGCGCCGCTGTTGCTTTGGGGATCGCGATCCTTCCAGCCGCGAGTTTGCACAGGGCAGACAAAGCCAGGGGCGGGCGCGGTAGTGGCGGATATGGCGGCGAGCCCGTCATCTCGGTTCGCGGCTGCGTGCCGAAGAACGGCTCCTACGTTGCGCCCCACGACGTACCAAGGCAGACGGCCTTCTCGGCAACAATCTCTCGTACCGGGGCGGTGGCGATAGTGACGCCCTTCGCGGCTCGAGGCTTGGAGCTTCGGCCGAACCACTGGAGGTGCCGGCCGCAACAATCGTCGCCGTGTCACAACAGATTGCGCCGAAGGCGGCGATGCCTTGGTGCTCGAGCGGCACGGTCGCTGGTAACTTTTGCGTTCTTCACTGAGCCGCGCTGTCGCTCCGCTCGTTGCAAGCCCCTTTTCTCATCATGTCGTCCGTCGCAGACGCTGGAATTTCACCGCCTCATCTACTGGCGCCTCAAGCCGTGTCGCCACCTCCTCCACACTGATGAGGAGCACCGATATCGCTTTGGGATAAAGCGGCCCAACCACGTCGTCGGCCAGGCAGGTCAGAAACGCGAAAGTGCGGTGGTCGCCGTCCACCGGTTCCCACTTTGATGCCCCGTGTGCCTGTCCAGGGCCACCAGATGCCAGTGAAAGGGAAACTTCTAAGCCCCGCGCGACGCCGTGCCTGTGTCGAGCAAATCGTGCAGACGATGACGGTGTCCGAGCGACGTGCGTTCGCGGACCGCAAGCGAGAAGGGTATGCTTCGCTTCGTCATGACTCCATCCTCACAAGAGTTGGAGCCTCCGGAAATCCGGCGCGGTTCAGGATCGCCCAAAGCATCGTCCCGGAAGGTGGCCACTGGCTTTCGGAAAAGGCGATGCTCTAGCCTCGGCTATTTTCTGCTTGTGATCCGGTTGGACGCGGGCCCGCTGCAACCATGCCTCCCGGTGAACGAGGCCGACCTCACTTGAACGAACATCAGCCCCACCCGGCTCAGCCGCGGCGGGGCTTTTTCGTGCGTGCTACCTGTCCGAGCGAAACGGGCTCGCGAAGCGCATCGGCTCCGTGCTCGTGTCGGCCTCGCCGTTTTTCTCGGCCACGAGCAGGATGTGGTACGGGCGGCGCGCCTCCACCGCGAGCGGCCTGAAGCCTGCCCGTCGTACCATTGCCTCCACGAGCGCCGTGTCGAAGACGTGGTGATGCAGGGCCCGGATCTCGAGGTTGGCGGCCGAGCGCTGCGCGAACGCTTCTGCTGTCGTCCCGCCCGGATCGCGTCGCAGGTCGTGCAGCCGCAGGATCTCGAGGACGTGGGTGGTGTCGTCCTCGTCAGTGTTGCGATCGAAGTCCTCCATGAGGTGCCCGAGACTGGTCACCGGCCGGCGGTGGTCAAAGGTTCCGTCCTTGTGCGGGACGATCAAGACGAGGAGGCCGTCATCCTGCAGCACGCGCCGCCACTCCTGAAGTGCCTTCAGCGGGTTGGCCGTATGCTCGATGGTGTGGCAGGACAGAACGACATCGTAGCTGCCGCCCGCGATCTCGGGCAGTGCGGTGGCCTCGGCGATGTACTGCCGGCCCGCCGGGCGCGCGGGATCGAATCGGAAGCTCGCGCCGGCATCGATCTCGCCCTCCCAGATGGTCCGGCTGGCGAAATTGCAATTATCGACGGTGGCCAGGATCGGGTAGGTGGGAAAGATGCCGCGCGCCTGGAAGGGCGCGCTCGGACCACCAATCTCGAGGGCACGCTTCCCGACAAGTCGCTCGCGCAGAGCCCGGAAACTCTTCGCGCGGGGCTTGAGGATACGACTGCCCGCGCGCGCCAATAGGCCGGCCGCGCCCTCGGTCCGCACGACCGTCAGCACTTGGTTGATGATCATGAGCCCCCCGAACCCGCGTCGAGCGGAGCGGGCATGCTTACCCATCCTCAGGTTGAGTAACAACGGCCGCTCGTCAGGAGCGCTCAGAGCACCAGGTGTGCCGCCCCGCCGATCTCCTTTGACTTCGGCCAGGCGATGTGCGGGCGCTTGGTCAACACGTCGCACGTGTCCGCCACTCCGTTCAGTTCCAGGACGATGCTCTAGGTCGCGTGGACAGTTACCGGAGCCATAGGACGATGGCGGCGAGCGTGACGACGGCGGCGTAGTTGCGGGCGGTCTTCTCGTAGCGAGTGGCGACGCGGCGGAAC
>NZ_BPRC01000037.1 GCF_022179725.1 Methylorubrum aminovorans | reverse complement strand
GTTCCGCCGCGTCGCCACTCGCTACGAGAAGACCGCCCGCAACTACGCCGCCGTCGTCACGCTCGCCGCCATCGTCCTATGGCTCCGGTAACTGTCCACGCGACCTAGGCCACATTACCACGAGCGCGCCGAGCAGGCCGAGAACGGCGAAGCGGCGGCGAACCGGGCGTAGAAGAAGGCCGAAAGTGTTCTTCATCCAGGGCCACTCCTGATCTGGCAGACGGTTCGGTCTCGACAAGGACATCCAGACCCCCGCCACGGCGGCGGCGTGCCATCGCGACACATTCCGCGTCCTGCCGGACAGCTTTCGCTTTGCAGTGGCAAACGGCGAGCCACGGTTGAACGCACCGCCGAGGTGAGCCTGCCGGCTCTGCCGCGAGACGGGCGCGTCGGGCTTCGGATTTGCAGTGATGCCTATCACCGTCCCGATTTTGGACGATCCGATTTGCCCTGGAGAAAGCTTTTGGAAATGCCGCTGCCGGCCCTCGCGACGAACGCCTCGAGCGACGATGCGCAACCGATCCTCTTCGGACTGCTCGCTGACGGTTCGGGCGAGGCGCGTTTCGCCGGCCTCACTGACGCGCCGTGGGGCGACGGCCGCGCGTCGTCGGCGCGGCCCCGCTTCTCGCCTTCGAGCGACTGGTACGGCCGCTGGAGGATACAAACGCTGCACGGTACCCTGGCGCGCGGTGCGGCGGCGATGGATCGCGGGGTATGCCCGGAGGACATCGTGATCCTATGACCGCGTCGCCCCGTCCGACGCTCCAAAGACGGCCGGGCCGCGGCGAAGCGGCGAGCCGATACGCCGCGCTATGCTCGATCGGTTGCATCGCTTAAGCTCCGGCCATGGACAACCAAGAGCTACGCGAGTCGCGGGCGGCCCTGATCCTGATGGCTGTGGCCGTGCTTGCCGTGATGCTGTTCGGGGCCGTGACACTGATCGTGCAGGCCGCCGGATAGGGCTTCATCCCGAACGATGGCCGCCGGGATTTTTGCGAGATGGCTCGCGACGCGCAGTCTAGAGCATTGTCTTTGTAGCGTCTTTTTCCGAAAGCCGGTGGCCACCTTTCGGGACGATGCTCTAATCCGCGAGCGAGCGGAGCTGCCGGTCGAGTGCTTCCAGGGCGCGGGCCTGATCGGGCTTGGGCTCCGGGCCGCTGACATAGGCGAGCGTCACCCGGGCGATGCGCAAGGCCGTCGCGAGATCGCGACCTTCGCGCTGCGCCTGCTCGATCACGGCGGCGACGTCCGCCATCACCTGAGCGTTTCCCTCGTATCCCCGCATCGTCTCAGGGTCATCAATGTCCCGTCCGCGACCTGTGCGGCACCGCGTTCCCTAACATTTCCCGTCCTGTGATGAAACGCTTCGGGCCCCGGCCCCTGTGCACCGGTCCGTCGCGCCGGCATAGTTCCGGCTCAACGAGACGGAGCACGGGCCCATGGGCGAGGAGCAGGCAGCCGGCCACGCGGTGTTCGACGTGGCCGAGAGCGTGCGTCGTCTGCCCGAGACGGCGACGACGATGGTCGCCGATCACCGTTTCACCGACGACGAGACGGCGAGCGCCCGCGTCTTCCGCGTCTACCGGCCGACGCCGCCGCACTATCACACCACATGCGACGAGTATCTCTACGCGCTGTCCGGCCGCTGCCGGATGCAGTTCGGCGATGCGCCGCCGGTCGAGGTCGGGCCCGGCACGCTGGTGTTCTTCAAGCGCGGCGTGGTGCATTCGGTGCCCGAGATCCTGGAGGAGCCGGTGGTGTTCCTCTCCGTCGATACTCCCCGCCGCGCGCCGCGCGACATCCAGTTTGTTGACGCCGGCACAGGCACGCCGGACAGCTTCATGCGGCAATCCGAGTAAGGCTTACAGGACGTCGCTGCCGGCCGCCGCGGCGGGCCGCGCCGTCTCCGCCGCTTCGGCGGCGCTCTGGAACAGGCGCTCGCTCGTCAGCTTCAGGAAGTAGAAGCCGAATTCCGGGTTCTGATAATAAAGCTGCTTGACCTCAGAATAGGACAGGCAGGGCGCGGTGCCCGCCTCCACGCAGGCGAGCGAGCCGGTGCGGCGGTTGCCCGGCGAGAGCATGCCAAGTTCGCCGACGATCTGGCCCGGCCGAATGTCGAGGCCGTGCTCGGCGATGCGGAAGCGTCCGCTCTCGATCAGGTACATCTCCTTGGCCTCATCGCCCTTGAGGAACAGCACTTCGCCGGCCCGGAAGCGCCGCAGGGTGCCGAAGGGCTTCAGCCAGTCGAGGGAAAGGTCGCCGGAGGCCGCCCGCTCGGTCTCGCGCACGAGGCGAACCATTTCGTAGAGGCGCCAAGCATTGAACGGAATCTGGATCGCCTCCGTGAGCATCAGCGGCACGCTGCCGATCAGGAAGCCGTAGGTGATGACGGCGCAACTCGCGCACAGCGCGACGATGCGCAGCGGGATCATCGTCCCCATCGCCGAGGAGGCGACGGTGAGTGCTGTCCCGAGATAACCGATCCCCTCGACCCAGTTCATCGTGATGCCCCCGCTCTCGGCCGGCCCTTGGTCCGGCGGGCGCTTGTGCGCGCCTGTCGCACCGGCGGTTCGCGCATCCGGGCGGGGGATGCAAGGGGATGCAAGGGGAAGCGAGAGGGGAGAGTTGCGGGAGCGCTCAGGCGCTCGCGCGAAGATCCGGCGGTGCCGCCACGTCGGCGAGGGTGCCGGCGACGCGGTCGGCGGCGCGGAGCCCCTCCTCGAAGGCACCGCCCGCGGTGCCCCATTGCGCACGGGAATTGGCCTCGCCCGCAAACCAGATCCGTTCGCCGACCGGTTCCTGGAGCGTCGTCCGGGCCGCAGCGTGGCCGGGGGGAACCACGGCCCAGGAGCCGCGCGACCAGGGGTCGTGCCGCCACGCGGTGACCGCCGGTATCGCGAGGTCGGCGAGAGCACCGCGGCCGAAATGCTCGGCCAGCACCGCGCGGGCAAGGCGACGCGCCCCGTCGGGGCCGGCCCCGACGGCATCGAGGGCGCGAGTCAGGGCGGTGTCCAGCTCGAAATAGTGAAAGGGCGTACCGTCGATCCGCGTCAGCATTCCCGGCGGCTTGGAATGTCCGCCGACCACGCTGGCGAGTCGGTCGCGACCGCGGAACGGGGCGGAGGGCCAGTGCAGCACGACGTGCTCGTAGATGCCCGAGAGGAAACCGCCGATGGCCTCGCGTGCGCGGTCGGGCAGGGGCGGCTTGAAGCGGAAAGCCTCCCGCAGCACGGGGACCGGCACGGTGACGATGGCGGCCCGCGCCGCGATCTGCCCACCATCGACGAGATGCGCCCGCACACCCCGCCCAGACCAATCGAGGCCTTCGACGGCACAGCCAAGCCGGATCGGCAGCCCGAGGGCGAGCCGCGCCAGATAGGCGCCGTAGCCACCCGCGACGAAGAAATTGTCTCCGTATTCGAGGCTTGGCCAGTCGTGCAGCGAGACCTCGTCGAGCGGCCGGCCCGAGACTAGGGCATGAACGAGAGCAATGCGTGCGCCCCAGGGGCCGAGATGGCGGGGCAAGGCGCGGGAGGCCGGCCCATCCTCGCTGCGGGCGGCCGCGTGCGTGATCGTCCGATCGGCGACGTCGAAGGCGCGGGAGAACGCGGCCTCCTCGGCGGGGCGCCCCGGACGGCGCCCGATCCAGAGATGCTCTTGCTGCGCGGCACGCCGCAGGGGCTCGCCGCGCGCCTTGCCCAAAGCGACGAGGGGATTGATCGGCCCGGCATGCAGCCAGTGCGCGCCGAGATCGACGGCGTGGCCCCGCAGCCGGGTCGTGATCGCCCGCCCGCCGACTCGGTCGCGTGCCTCAAGAACCGCAACCGACAGTCCGCGCTCGATGAGCCGGCGGGCGGACGCGATGCCGGCCGCACCCGCGCCGATCACGATGACATCGGGGGCTGTCGGCAGCGGCGCGAAGCGCGGCGCGACGGTCGGGCGGAAGCGGGCGTGCTCGGGAACGAAGAGCATGATGTCGATGCAGATCCGGGAGGCGGCCGCCCTCATGTCGTCCGCCGGACCGGCCGCGGCAAGCGCCTGCGTGATCGCTCAGCGCGCCGGTGCGGTGCCGTTCGGATCGAGCACCTCCACCGTGCCGGATCGGTCGCCGCCGGGCCGCGGACTCCCGGTCAGGGTGTAGATGCGACCCTTGTAGGTCACGGCGCCAAAACCGTGCCGGGCGGTGGGAAGCCGGGCCAGCGCGCGCCAGAGATTGGCCGGAAGGTCGAAGGCTTCGACTTCGTCGTAGGTTCGGCGGTTCGATTCCCCGCCGATGACGAAGACCTCGCGGCCGAGCACGGCGGAGGCGACGCCGCTGCGGGCGGTCGGCAGGGGCGCGGCCTCGCTCCAGGCGTCGCGCGCCGGATCGTAGACCTGGTTGGCCGAGAGGTTCTTGCCCGAATCGCCGTCGATCCGACCGCCGCTGGCGACGATGCGGCCCTCCAACGCCTGCACCGCGAGGTGGTCGCGGGGCGTCGGCAGGTCAGCCGCCTTGCTCCAGCGATCGGCGGCCGGATCGTAGATTTCGTGGCTGCGCACGTTGCCGCGTCCCGAGCCGCTGCCGCCGACCACGTGGATCCTGTCCCCGAGCAACGCCGCCCCGCCCGCCGCCCGTGGGGTCGGCATCGGCGCACGAGGCTCCCAGGCGTTCTCCGCCGGGTCGTAGGCCCAGACCTTGTCGCTTGCCTCCCAGCCATTCACGTAACCGCCGAACACATAGATCCGCCCGCCCATCTCCGCCGCCATGGTGTGATGGACGGGGTAGGGGAAGGGGCGCCCTTGCTCCACTTATCCGCGGCGAGATCGTAGATCAGCAGTTCGGTCGCGCCGTTGTAATCGCCGATGACGTAGGCCTTGCCGTCGAGCGCCGCGACCGCGACCTCGGAACGCTCCGCCGGGGCGGAACTGGCGCCGGCCCAGGCGCCGACCTCGTGGGCCGTAGTCGGCGTGGCGGCGAGCAGGGCGGCAAGCGGAAGGAAACGGAGGAGGGACGGGCGTGCCATGCGCGGGGCTCCGGCGGATCTCGTTCCGGAAGCAACGCGTCAATCGCCCTCAGGAGCCCGGCTTCGTCAGCATTCTCTCGGAAGCGACACTTGCGCGGCGGGAGCAGGGCGGCGAAAACCCGGCCCGGGCGGGCAGATCATCGAAGAGGACTGAAGGGCGCGATGCTCATGAAGGCCGCCGCCGCTGCCCTGCGGCAGGTATTCTCGCCCGCCCTGCGCGGCATCCTCCTCAAGTCGCTGGCGCTCACGGTCGGGCTGCTGGTGGTCGTCTGGTTCGGACTGACGCGCCTGATCCAGGCGTTCCAGGCGAGTCACCACATCTCGGCCGACTATCCGCTCTTCGACACGCTCGCCTTCTTCCTGGCCGGCGCCGGGCTGTTCGTGGCTTTGGCCTACATCATGCCGGCGGTGTCGATCCTCGTGGCCGGCTTCTTCCTCGACGACGTCGCCGAGGTTGTGGAACAGAGCGACTTTCCCGCAGACGCGCCGGGGCGTGCGCTGCCCTGGGGGCAGGCGCTCGGCTCGGCCCTGCGCTTCGCCGGCCTTGCCCTGCTCGTGAACCTCGTCGCGCTGATCCTCGTCTTCGTGCCGGGGGTGAACCTGTTCGCCTTCTTCGGTGCCAACGCCTACCTGCTCGGACGCGAATATTTCGAACTCGCCGCCGGCCGATTCCGGCCGCTGTCCGAGGCGCGAGCGATGCGCGAGCATTACGGGTTCACGGTGATCGCCGCCGGTTGCCTGCTCGCCGGCCTGATGATCGTGCCGGTCGTCAACCTCATCACGCCGCTCTTCGGCGTCGCGTTGATGGTCCACCTGCACAAGGGGCTCGAGCGCAGGGCGCTGCCCGGCCCGGCGGGAACCGACGCACACCTGTCGAATCGGCGCTGAACCGCGCCGCGATCACCGAGAGCGAGATCGTCAAGAACCGAGGCCGGGCCCTTGGCCGGTCGCGCGGCGCCTGCGGCATGTCGCAGGCCCTTCCCCATGGCGTTTCAACAGCTTCCGATGGGGAAGATGAGAGCCAAGTGGAGCCTCGAATTTAATCCCCGGCGGTGAGTGTGGCTCGGCACGTCACGCCCGCAAAGAAGCGACTATATCAGTACCACCAAAGGAGAAGAGCACTTTTCCTGACGGATTTTCCGCAATAGAGAGAATTAACATACAATGAATACCAGAATTTGCACCCTTGTTGCCGCCGCCATCATCGGCATTTCTGCTTCGGTCTCGTCCGCGATGGCCTTCAATTATGATTACCGCCGCACTGCGCCCTACGATGTGGAGACCACGGGCTCGCTCGGTGTCCACGACAGCCCGAAGCATACGGGCTGCCCGATGAGTTCGGCGGCTGAGGGCAATGCGAACCAGCAGAACTTTCCGGTCAAGCAGTATGGCCAGACGGCCGGTGGCCCGCGTTGCTGAAGCAACAATAAATGAAATGAGGCGCGCGAGAGTCGTAGTATCGTGCAAATACCGATATTTCTCGGAATTTTATCGATAGATCGGCTGCCGTTAGCCTCACATCCTCGCGATTAAAGTCGATCTTCTTCGTTTCGACCCAATTTTCATCTCTCACGATGGAATGGTCCGGTGTTTCCGTCGTTGATGGAGGTGCCGGGCCATTCTGGCCTCTTACCTGCCTCTCACCGTCTCCCGGCCATTCCCGCCACGCCGTGGGATCGGCTCGCCCGGAGGCCGTCAATGATCGCAAGGAGTTGACTGCGCATGCAGCTTAAGCCCGTGTCCTACGCCATGATTGCCGTGTTCGCCTGTGGCCTCGTGATGACCTTCGTCGGATCGATGAACGTCCTCCTCGGCGGCATGTAAGGACGGGGCGCGTCCGATCCGTTTGATTTTTTCGAGCGATCCTTCGGGACAGCGAAGTTCGGTCTTGGCGGGACCCCATCGCACCAGCGCGATGGGTCCTGTTTGAGCGCCGCGCGGGCTGAATGAGACGCTTCCCCCTCGAAGCAAACGGAAACCTCTTCAGGCGTCCGATCGGCGCTGCCGCAGCGCGGCACTCTGGTCGAGGCGCAGCAGTAACGCGACGGGGATCAGACCCGTCATGACGATCAGCAGCGCGCTCGCGGCACCGTCTTCATAGGTGCCGCGGGCGGCCTCGCCGTAGAGGTGCGTGCTCAGGGTCTCGACGTTGAGCGGGCGCAGCAGCAACGTCACCGGCAATTCCTTCGCCATATCCACGAAGGCGAGCAGCGCTCCGCTCAGGACGGCGGGCCATGCCAGCGGTAGTTGCACCGCGAGCAAAGTCCCGAAACGCCCGCGCCCCAGCACCCGCGCCGCGTCGGGAAGGGTCGAGGGAATGCGGGCGAGACCCGCTTCCGTCGCACCGACCGAGATGGTGAGAAAGCGCAGCGTGTAGGCGATGACGAGCGCCGCGCCCGTGCCGAGGCCGACGGCCGGAACCCAGCTGAGCCCGGTGCCGGCAAGATGGCTCAGCCCCGTATCGAGCAGGGCGAGCGGTGCGAGCAGCCCCACCGCCAGCACCGTACCGGGCATCGCGTAGCCGAGGCCGGCCGCCCGGATCAGAGCCATTCCGCTTCGCCGCCCCAGCAGTTGCGGGGAGGCGGCCACCAGCAGTCCCAATGCGACCGTCATCAGGGCCGCAGCGCCGGCATAGAGCACGGTGTTGAAGGCCTGCGCGGCCAGCGTCTCCGGTAGCCCTGTTGCTCGCAGCCGCTGCCAGGCGGAGCAGGCGAGATAGCCTGCCGGCAGGCCGAAGCCGAGGAGAACGGGGGTGATGCCGAGGGTGAGGGCGAGACCCGCCCGCCAGCCGGAGAGAGTCCGGCGCGCGGTCGTCCGGTCGCGATGGCCCGTGCCGGCATAACCCCGGCCGCCGCGCGCGAGCCGTTCCAGCGCAACGAGACCGACGACGCCGACCAGCATCACCAGAGCGATCTGGGCGGCGCCGGGCAGGTCCGAGCGGTTCACCCAGGTCGCGTAGACCTGCACCGTCAGGGTGCGAACCCCCAGAAACTCGGCCGCGCCGACATCGTTGAGTGCCTCCATCAATGCGAGGCCGGTGCCGAGAGCGATGGCCGGGCGAGCCAGGGGCAGCGCAACCCGGAAGAAGGTTCGCGCCGGTCCGGCGCCGAGCATCCGAGCGGCCTCCAGCAGCGTCCCGGCCCGCATCAGAAACAGCGCCCGCGTCGGCAGATAGACGTAGGGGTAGAGAACGAGGCCGAGGAGCAGGATGCAGCCCGGCAGCGAGCGCAGATCGGGCAAGCGGAGGTCGCGCGGGCTCGACAGGCCGAGGAGTGCCCGCAGGCCGCTCTGCACCGGACCGAGCGGGTGCATCAGGTCGAGATAGGCGTAGGCGACCACGTAGGTGGGCACGGCGAGCGGCAGCAGCAGGGCCGCATCGAGGAGCCGACGGCCGGGAAAGGCGAAGGCCGAGACGAGCCACGCCGTTCCGGTGCCGAGCCCGATCACCAGAATTCCGACGCCGGCGAGCAGCAGGCCGGTGTCGCGGATCGCCTGCGGCAGGACATAGGCCGCCAGATGCGGCCATAACTCGCCGGTTCCCTCGGCCGCCGCGACGGCGAGCGAGGCAACCGGCGCCAGAAGGATGACGGCCAGCAGCGCCGCCACCGCATGAAGGAGGCCACGTGCGGGCTTCATGGATGCTTCTTGGGTCCGTTCCTTCGACGTTCCTTCGGCCGGCCGCATCGGGAACGGACCGGTAATCTGTTCCAGGGCGGTTAGTTGTCGAAGCCGACCTTGTCCGCCAGCAGGCTCGCCGCCTTGCGGTTGCGGGCGATCTCTACGAGCGGCGTCGTGTCGAAGGTCAGCGGGCCGAGCGCCTGCAGCATCGGATCGGCCGCGACACCGGCCTTGACCGGGTACTCGAAGTCAGCCTTGGCGTAGAGTGCCTGTGCCTCGTCGGAGACGAGATATTCGAGGAGCTTGACCGCCTCCTCGCGATTTGGCGCGTTCTTGGCGACGATGGCGCCCGACACGTTCACGTGAGTCCCGCCGCCCTCGAAGGTCGGCAGCACGACCTTGATGGCCTCGCCCCATTTCTGCTGGTCCGGTCCGCCGCGGCCCGAGCGCATCAGGCCGACATAGTAGGAGTTGGCGAGTCCGATCTCGCAGAGGTCGGCGGCGATGTCGCGCGCCACGTCCCGGTCGCCGCCAGCCGCCTTGCGGGCGAGGTTGGCCTTGAGCCCGCGCAGCCAGGTTTCCGTCTTCTCCGCGCCGTGGCGCACGAGATAGGCCGAGATCAGAGCCGTGTTGTAGGGGTGCTGTCCCGACCGAAGGCAGATCTTGCCTTTCCATTTCGGGTCGGCGAGCGATTCGTAGGTCGCCGCGTTCAGGTCGGCGAGCGCCTTGTCGGCGTAGAGCACGCGGGCGCGCATGGAGAGGGCGAACCAGCGCCCGTCCCCGTCACGCAGGGGCGCGGGAACGGCAGCCTCCAGCACGGAGGAGCGGACCGGCTGCGCGAGGTCGCGGTCGACCAGCTCGATCAGATTGCCGATATCGACCGTCATGACCACGTCGGCGCTGCTGCGGGCACCTTCCGCGGCGACACGCTCGGCCAAACCCTTCTCGACGAACACGGTGTTAACCGTTACGCCGCTCTTGGCGGTGTAGGCGTCGAGGAGAGGCCGGATCAGGCCCGGCTCGCGCGTGGTGTAGAGATTCACCTCCGCGCTCTGTGCTTGGCCAGCCAGAGCAAGGGCGAGGCTGAAACCCACGAAACAACCGAACTTCCGCAGCCGCAACATTCAATTCCCCCGAGCATCGTCGATGCTCGTCGGGTGTTATAGGCCGTCAAGATGGCCGACAAGTCTGATGATTTGTAGTTATTCCAAATAAAATATGCGGGTCAGGCGCGTTCGGCTTTGGGGAAGACCAAGACCCTCCCTTCGACGAGGCCCAATTCGACAATGTCATCCGTGATCTCATCCGGTCCTGCGGTGAGGCGCAGGGGCGCGTCGAGGCCCGAGACTTCGACGACGATGCGGGAACTCGCTCCGGCAAAGCTGCGGCGCAGGACCCGGCCTGGCACGCCTTCGCCGCGCGGCACGATGCGGATCGCCTCCGGCCGTAGGCAGGCTTGTACGGCGCCGTCGGGCGCGGGGGAGGGCAGGGCGACGCTTCCCAGCGGCGTCGTCAGGCGGCCGCCGGAGACGAGGCCGGCTACCATCACGACGTCGCCGAGCGCCCGCGCGGCGAAGGGGCATACAGGCGCGCGATACAGCGCTTCGGCGGTGCCGCACTGGACCAGCCGACCCTTCCGCATCAGGGCGATGCGGTCTGCGAACTCCACGGCCTCGGCGGCGTCATGGGTGACGAGGATAGCGCCGATCCCGTCCTGGCGCAGCACGGCAAGGGTGTCGGCGCGAACTCGCTCGCGGGTGCCGGCGTCGAGATTTGAGAACGGCTCGTCGAGCAGCAGCAGCCGGGGACGCGGTGCGAGCGCGCGGGCCAATGCCACCCGCTGCGCCTCACCGCCGGACAGCGTGGCCGGGTAACTCGCCTCGCGACCCGCCAGCCCGACCTCGGCGAGGCGCTCCCGCGCCACCTCCCGCGCCTGCTTGCCCGGCAGATGACGCAGCCCGAACCGGACATTGGCCAGCACGGTGAGATGCGGAAACAGGGCGTAGTCCTGAAACATCAGGCCGACGCCGCGGGTCTCCGGCGGTTCCTCGCCGCCGCGACCGGCGACGGGCCGGCCATCGATGCGGATCTCGCCGCTATCCGGCGCATCGAGCCCGGCAACCAGCCGCAGAAGGGTGCTCTTCCCGCAGCCGGAATCGCCCAGTACGGCCAGGATCTCGCCCGCCGAAAGCGACAACGACACGTCGTCGAGCGCCAGCGTCCGGCTGTAGCGCCGGCTCACGCCGCGGATGTCGAGGCGCGCGGATGCAATCGACGCGTCGTCATGGATGTCGATCGGGGGAGGGACGGGCTTGCGGCGATGAAACAACGGTGGATCCGACGAACGGGCCAGAACCGGGGGCTCGCCCGGCGATCCGCTCTCCCTGGCACAGCTTCCACATGAGGGCGAGAGCCCGGTTCGCGCTTCTCAAACAGGCCCAGCCGTGCTATCGCCGCGCTGCAACGCCGCTCTTCACACCGCCCCGTGCGGAAAGAACCTGCGCAACCGGTTCTTCAGGGTGAGTTTCGGTCTGCGGGTGTAGCTCAATGGTAGAGCAGCAGCCTTCCAAGCTGAATACGAGGGTTCGATTCCCTTCACCCGCTCCAACTTTCCCTCTCCGATAATGGCAGTTCCGGCAGACGCTTAGGCGTCCTGCGGTGGTATCCCTGGCTGAGTACACGACCGCCGGATACCACCGGGATACCACCTCGATTAGGGCCCTTGCCGCCTCTCGCCGTCGACCTCCGCCTCATCTCGACGCCGCTCCGCGCGATTCGAGGTTACGGCTGAGCCTTGAGCCGAATGGCCACTGGACTCGGCGGGCCGTGGTTGGAACAACCTGCGGTCGACACAACCAACGCTGGGCTGGCCCTTGATCACCCTGGAGCATGCGCAGGAGGCCATCTCGAATGCCTACGTCCATGCCCTCGCCGGCGCGGCCGGGCTGAACCTCAGTGTCAATCGGCGTCCAATAGGGACCCAGGATCGGCGTCCAAAAGGGACCCACTCGCCGCGCATGAGCGCCGACGCAGAGGCCGATGCCGCGCAGCCGGTCGGGTCAGCGGAGCGGCATCGGCCTCGTCTCCAGCCTGACGGCGGATCGGGCCTCGGCTCTTTGAGACAATCGGCACTCAGCTGCGCGTCTTCAGCCGCCAGCTGGCATTGCCCGTTTCCAGGATATCGCAGTGGTGCGTGAGCCGGTCGAGTAGCGCCGTTGTCATCTTCGCGTCCCCGAACACGCTCGGCCACTCGCCAAACGGCAGGTTCGTCGTCACGATCATCGAGGTTCGCTCGTAGAGCCGGCTGACCAGATGGAACAGCATCTGCCCGCCAGCGCGCGGGAACGGTAGGTAGCCGAGTTCGTCCAGGATCACGAGGTCCATCCGTGCCAGCTGTGAGGCCAGCCGACCAGCCTTGCCTACCCGCGCCTCTGCCTCAAGCTGGTTGACCAGATCGACCGTGTTGAAGAAGCGCACCCGCGCCTCCCGCTCCCGCACGCAGTTCGCCCCGATCGCGATGGCCAGATGCGTCTTACCCGAGCCCGTGCCGCCGATCAGCACCGCGTTGCGGCTGTCAGTCAGGAAGTTGCCCTGGTGCAGGTCGCGCACCATCGCCGCGTTCACCGGCGAGGCGGTCAGGTCAAACTCGGCCAGCGTCTTCAGGACCGGGAACTTCGCGTTGCCCATGCGGTAGGCCGTGGCCCGACTCTCCACGTCAGCCAGTTGCGCGGCCAGCAAATCCCCCACGACCCGCTCTGGCGCATGTCCGCGCTTGCCAGCTTGCGTGATGATCTCGTCGTAGGCGGCGCGCATGCCGCGCAGCTTGAGCTTGACCATCAGGTCGACGACGGTGTGTCGCTCCATCAGATCGCCTCCAGAGCGCGCAGGCCGTCGTAGCGCGCGCAATCCGCCGCAGGCTCGACCCCAAGCGTCAAGCTGGCGGGTGTTGGCACCGGCGCAGGGGGGACGCTCTCGCGGCTGCGCGCGAGCAGGTTGAGCACCGCATCGGCGCTGAACAGACGCGCGGCCAAGGCGGCGGTGCATGCGGCCTCGACCGCCTCCAGGCCTGCCTCAGGCACGGCCGAGAGGATCGCGACGAACTGCCGATCGCCATCGGCATGTGCGCGCAACCGCTCGCGGATCTGAGCCAAGCCGCCGGGCAGGTCCCAGTCACGGAAGGGCTCGCCGTTGCGCAACGCTCCGGGCTTGCGGGCCAGCACGGGCAGGTAGTGCCAGGGATCGTAGACGGTCTGGTAGCGGCCGAAGCAGCGCGCATGCTCGGCCACGATCTCACCGTTGAGGAAGACGGCGATCTGATCGGCATAGGCACGCAGCTGCACGTGTCGCCCGGCGGCGCGGGCGGCCACCGAGTAGCGGTTGGAGTCGTAGCGCACGAGGCAAGTCTTGGAGGCGACCACCTCGACCTCGTGGAAGCCGTCGAACGCGCCGCGGTAGGGGATCAGCGCCGGCTGGTCCTCGGCCTCGAAGACCGCCTGGACAGTGCGGTCGCGTTGAACCGGATGGACCGCGGTGGAAGCCCAGAGCCGGCACTGCTGCTCGAGCCAGTGGTTGAGGTCGACCAGCGTCTCGAAACGCAGGACCGGCTTGAAGAAGCGGTTGCGGGCGGTGCGCACCTGGTTCTCGACCTGTCCCTTCTCCCAGCCCGCGCTGGGGTTGCAGGCGGTGGGCTCGGTCAGGTGATGCGAGCAGAGCTGCAGGAAGCGGCGGTTGAAGGTGCGCTGGCGACCCACGAAGATTGCCGAGACGGCGGTGCGCATGTTGTCGTAGATGCCGCGCCTGCAGGAGCCGCCGAAGAACCGGAAGGCGTGCTCATGGGCGTCGAAGACCATCTCCTGCGTCTCACGCGGGTAGGCTCGCAGCAGGAAGAGCCGGCTGTGGCAGAGCCGGATATGGGCGACTTTGACCTGCGTGGTGATGCCGGCAAGTCGGATGGTCTCGTGGCTCCAGTCGAACTGGTAGGCCTCACCCGGCGCGAAGGCGAGCGGCACGAACACACCAGCGGCGGTGGCGACATGCTCCGCAAACCAGCGTTGCGCGTAGCGGCGCACCGCGTCGTAGCCGCCGGCATAGCCCTCCGCACGTAGCCCCTCGAACAGGCGCGTGAGGCTGAGGCGCTCGCGTTTGGGCTTGGTCAACTCCTCGGCCAGCAGGACGTCGAGGCGCGCAATGTGCCCGTCGAGTTGCGGCCGGGGCTGGTGCTGGCGCTTGTAGGCGAAGGCGGTCTTGTCTGAGCGCAGCGCCTTGCGCACGACTTTGCGGGATAGGCGCAGCTCGCGCGAGATCTCCCGGATGCTCCGGTGCTCACGAAACAAGCGTCGGATCTTGGCGATGGTCTCCACGATCAACATCCCCGGCTGGCTCCCTGACCGTGAGCGGTAGGGAGCAAGAGATGCACGGGGGCGGGGTGGGTCCCTATTGGGCGCCGATCAGCCCCTCAGCCGGGTCCTTTTTCCACGCCGATACCCACCTGGTCACGGCCGCCGTCCGCTCGCGCTCGTCCGCCTTACCGTAGACATGGTCCAGGATGGCGGCCGCGGCCCCGCCCAGCCGGCGCTCGCCGAGGAACGTCGCGAGGCCGCGCCGGACGTCGTGGGGCGTCCACCGCCGGATGCCGTAGAGCGCGAACAGGTCGGCTTTCCCCTCGGCGGGCTTCCCCTCCCGCAGACCCTGCAGGCGGGACAATAGCTGGTTGATGGCCAGGTACGAGACGTGGCCCTCGCCGCGGCGGGACGGGAACATCCACGGCCTGAACGTCTCCCTGCTGCGGGCGTCCTCTTGCCGGTAGCGCTCGATGATGGCCCAAGCCGCCGGCGGGACCGGCAGGCCGTGCGGCATCTGGCTCTTCATGACCGCTCCCGGCCAGCCGATCACGGCCCAGCCCGGCAGGCTGTTCGAGAACTGCGGGATGCACGCGGCGACTTCCGTCGAGACCAGGGCGCTCGTGCGCTGCGCGGTGAGGACGACGGCCCACAGCGCCCCTAGCAGCCCGGCGCCGGTGCTATGCTCCGTCTGCCCGAGCGAGCGGTGGCGCTCCGCGACGGCGAGCGTCCGGGCGAGCTCCTCGACAGTCGGCACGTGATCCCGCGTTCCCGAGGCGTAGTCGACCGTCAGCCGGTCCCACCAGGGCACCTCCACATGGACGAGCCGGCAGCGGAGCGCCTGCTCCTTCCAGCCCCATGTCATGCACTCGCGGAACTGGTTGATGACCCGCTTGGCGGCGGACCTCTTAGTCCTGCCGTCCTCCAGCAGCCGCTGGCGCACCCCGAGCATCACCTCCAGGTCCAGGGCGGAAACCGTCACCATGGACAGGCCGAGGAGCTCCGGGTGCCGCAGGTACGTCGGGTAGCTCGTCGCCCAGCGGCCCTTCAGCCTCGGCACCTTCCATTCAAGGTAGGCGTCGACCAGGTCGCCGAGCACCCAGGGGCCGTCTCGTCTGCGCGCCTCGGCGGTTTGGGTCTCGGGGTCCTCCTCGGGCCACGCGGCGTCCAGGGCGTCCTCCTCGCTGCCGGTCCGGCGGAGGACCTCCTCGTAGATCCGGGCCTCGGCCTTGGGCTGGTGCAACCCGGGGACGGCGAGGCGGATGCGCTCGGCTTGGTCCCGGGCCTGAACGAGGCTGATGACCGCGCTGTCGCCGATGCGCACCGTCCCCGTCTTGCTCTTGCGGAGCCACGTCGCGGAGTTCCGGGTCACGCGCAGGACGAGGCCGCTGCACTCCGTGTCCACGAGGTCGAGGCCACGGCCGGGGACCTCGTCCTTGCGGATCATGGCGTGGGCGCGGTTCACGTGGCCCTTCGTCAGCGGCACACGCTCCCGGGCGTACGAGCCCCGTCCTTCCTTCACGGCCATGCAATCCCTCCCGGCGGATACCACCGGGATACCACCCGAGGCGAATCGCACCCGCAACCCCGGCATTAACCGTGGGAGGGCGATTTCCCCTGTATTTTCGGGCGGTTGGTTACCGAAACCCTGGGCCTAGAGGATACCACGAGGGCTGAGTATTTGGCCTTCCAAGCTGAATACGAGGGTTCGATTCCCTTCACCCGCTCCACTCACCTTGCCCTGAGAACGTCTTCCTCCGCAGGCACTTACTACGACTACCGCTACGCCTGGATCCGGGATGCGGGTTACTCGGTGGCCGCTTTCCTCCGGGTCGGTGCGATGCCGGAGGCGAAGGCCGCCTTCTCCTGGCTGATGAAGCGGCTCGACCAGCACGGCCCCCGGGTGCTCTACACCCTGTGTGGCGAGGTCGGCCCGGACGAGCGCGCCCTGGAGCTGCCGGGCTACCGCGGCTCGCAGCCTGTCCTGGTCGGCAACGCCGCGGCGCTGCAGCACCAGCACGGCATCTACGGCGACATCTTCGAGACCGCCTGCTTGTTCGTGGCCGACGGCAACGTCCTCGACCAGAGAAGCGCGGCGACCCTGTCCGCGCTCGCCGACCAGGCTGCCGACCGTTGGCGCCAGAAGGATGCGGGCATCTGGGAGCTGCGCGAGCCGCAGCACTACACGATGTCGAAGATCAGCGCTTGGCAGGGGCTGGCCCGGGCCGTCGAGCTCGCCGAAGCCGGGCACCTGCCGTCCACCTGCGTCCCGCGCTGGCAGCGCGAGCGCGACCGCATCGCCGCCTGGATCGAGGAGCACTGCTGGTCGGAGCGGCGGAGGGCGTTCGTGCTCCACCCCGGCACCGAGCGGCTCGACGCCTCGCTGGCGCTTGCGGTCCGGTTCGGCTTCGACGGCCGGGACAGGCTGTCCTCGACCCTCGACGCGATCCGGGAGGAGCTCGGTCGCGGGCCCTTCCTCTACCGCTACTCCGGCGCCGAGCAGGAGGAAGGCGCCTTCCTCGCCTGCTCGTTCTGGCTGGCCGAGGCGCTGGCCGAGCTCGGGCGCGAACGGGAGGCGGAGGAGATCTTCACCGGCACGCTCCGAGCCCTTCCCGAAGGGGTGGGCATCCTCAGCGAGATGGTCGACCCGGAGACGGGCGACTTCCTCGGCAACACGCCGCAGGGCCTCAGCCACCTCGCCCTGATTCATGCCGCCTGCACGCTGCGCGGCGACCGGAACCGTCCTGTCAGAGCTGCCTGATGGCCCTTGTCGAACTGCTTGAGACTGCCTCGATCGACGCGGAGGCGGCGGAAGCGGCCGCGCCGGCCGTGGCCGCTCCGGGTACCAACCCGGCCTTGGTCCTCGCTGCGCTTGCGGTGGGTGGCTTCGCCATCGGCACGACCGAGTTCGCGGCCATGAGCCTTCTGCCCGCCTTCGCGCCCGACCTCGGCCTCGACGCGCCAACCGCCGGGCACGTGATCAGTGCCTACGCGCTCGGCGTGGTGGTCGGCGCCCCCGTCATCGCGGTACTGGCGGCGAAGGTCGCCCGACGCACGCTCCTCGTCGGCCTCATGGTGCTGTTCGCGCTCGGCAACGCCCTTTCCGCGCTTGCACCGAGCTACGGCTGGATGCTGGCCTTCCGCTTCCTCGCGGGCCTGCCGCACGGGGCCTACTTCGGGGTGGCGGCGTTGGTCGCAGCCTCCTTGGTGCCGCGCGAGCGGCGGACCCAGGCGGTCTCGCGCGTGATCCTGGGGCTGACCATCGCCAGGGTGTTGGGCGTGCCGCTCGCCAACGGCATCGGCCAGCTTGTCGGCTGGCGCTGGAGCTTCGGCCTCGTGGCCGTACTCGCACTTCTCACAGCCGTTCTCGTGCGGCTCCACGCACCCCTCGGGGCGCCGGCCGCCGGGGCAAGCCCGCTGAGGGAGCTCGGGGCGCTGCGGCGCGGGCAGGTCTGGCTGACGCTTGCGACCGGCGCCATCGGCTTCGGGGGGCTGTTCTCGGTCTACACCTATCTTGCCTCGACGCTGCTGGACGTCACCCACGCGGCGCCGGCCGCGATTCCTGCCGTCCTTGCCGTGTTCGGGCTCGGCATGACGGTCGGCAACCTCGTCTGCGCCTGGGCCGCCGACCGCGCCCAGATGCCGGCCGCCGGCGCGACGCTGGTCTGGAGCGCGGTGGCGCTCGCCCTGTACCCGGCGGCGTCGGCGAGCCTGTGGACGCTGACGCCTGTAGTGTTCCTGATCGGCTGCGGCTGCGGGCTCGCCACCGTCTTGCAGACACGCCTGATGGACGTGGCCGAGGACGCCCAGACCCTGGCGGCCGCGCTCAACCACTCGGCCTTCAACGTCGCCAACGCGCTCGGCCCCTGGCTCGCGGGCCTCGCGCTCGCGGCCGGGCTTGGCCTGCCCGCGACGGGCTGGGTCGGCGTGGCCCTGGCGCTCGGCGGCTTCGCGATCTGGGCGGCATCGCTTTTCGCCGAGCGGCGCACCGGCCCGGCCCATGCGCTGTCCTTGCGTCATGCCGTGGACGCAAAGGCTTAGCGATCTCGCCCATCCGTAGCCCGGTCGGGCACGGCCAGCAGGACACCACTCAACCCCGAAAGGAATCGGCCCTTGTCGAAGCGGATTGACCTCCACCGGCGCAACCTCCTGAAAATCACTGAGCTCGGCGCCTCGGGCCTCGTGCTCGGCGGTGGCGCTCGGGCCGCGACGGCCTATCCCGCCCCGACCAAGGTCGACACCGGCAGCGTCGAGGACGGCAAGGTCAAGTTTCCGAACTGGCGCGCGACGGCCGATACGCCTTCCGGTCCGCCGCCTGCGCCGCTGCCGCCCTCCGAGCGCGTGGGCTTCGCCATCGTGGGCCTCGGCCGGCTCTCGCTGGAGGAACTCCTGCCGGCCTTCGCCGAGTGCAAGAAGGCCAGGCCGGTCGCGCTGGTCTCCGGCAGCCCCGAGAAGCTCAAGACGGTCGCGCGTCAGTACGGCATCCCGGAGAAGGCCTGCTACGACTACGCCGGCTTCGACCGCATCCGGGACAATCCGGAGATCAAGGCCGTCTACATCGTCCTGCCGAACGCGATGCACCGCGAGTTCGTCGAACGGGCCGCGGCCGCCGGCAAGCACGTGCTCTGCGAGAAGCCGATGGCGACCTCGTCGGCGGACGCCCGCGCCATGGTTGCGGCCTGCGAGAACGCGGCCGTGAAGCTGATGATCGCCTACCGCATCCAGTACGAGACCTACAACCGGCGGCTCGCCAAGTTCGTGCGCGAGAAGACCTTCGGCCGCGTGGTCGGGATGAGTGCCACCAACGTCCAGACGGTGGCCGAGAACGGCGCCGAGCAGTGGCGGCACAAGCACGCCATGGCGGGGGGCGGCGCGCTGCCCGACATCGGGCTCTACTGCTTGAACACGGCCCGCTTCCTCACCGGCGAGGAGCCGGTCGAGGTCTATGCCTGGAGCTACGCGCCCCCGAACGACCCGCGCTTCGCGAGCGTCGAGGAGACGGTCTCGTTCCAGCTCCGCTTCCCCTCCAACTTCGTCGCCAACTGCCTGACCAGCTACGGCGGCCGTGACGACAAGCACCAGCGCCTGAACTTCGAGAGGGCGGTCGTCGACATGCCCAACGCCTACTCCTACGTCGGCCAGCGCATGACCGTGACCTCGCGCGAGGGCGACGCGACCAGCCGGGACGAAGTTGTCCTGAAGCCCAAGAACCAGTTCGCGGCCGAGATCGACCACATGGCGGATTGCGTCCTCCAGGACCGCAAGCCGCGCACTCCCGGCGAGGAGGGCGTGCAGGACCACGTCCTGATGGAGGCCATCTACGAGAGCGCCCGTACCGGCGCGCCCGTGAAGCTGAAGGCGCCCGACAAGCTCGACGCCTTCCGCGGGCCGCCGCTCCCCGAGGAGGGCTGAGCACGCAGGCGCTCCTCGTCGGCTTCGCCGTCATCGCGGGCTTCCTCAACACGCTCCAGACCGGAACCAACACGGCCCTGAACAAGGCCCTGGGCATCCCGGTCTGGGCCGCGGCGGCGGTGGGCGCCGCCACCTTCGCGACGACGCTGGTCGGCCGCCCTGGTCGCCACGGCCTTGACCGGCCAGCGCCCCAGCGCGGAGGCGCTGTCCGGCGTGCCCTGGTGGGGCTGGACCGGCGGGGTGCTCGGCGCCGTCTACGTGCTCGCGACCGTGCTCGTCGCCGACCGGGTCGGGGCGGCGGTGTTCATGGGGGTGACCGTCACGGTCGCCATCGTGACCTCGCTCGCCATGGACCATTTCGGCCTGCTCGGCTTCGAGGTCCACAGGGCCGGCCTCGCCCGTATCGCGGGCGGCCTCCTGATGGTCGCCGGCATCGGCCTGATCGCCAAGTTCTGAGCCCCGTCGGCACGGCTTGGCGGGATTGGCAGTCCGTGCCGCGGCGCCCCCGGGACTGTCCCCGGGCTCGTCTTCTCCCGGCCTTGTCGTTCGAGGCGCAGGTTGGCCTGGCTGGCCGTCGTGGGTGGCCCGTGCAGCCTGGGTCCATGGCCGGGCACCGGGTCGGGCATGACGGCCCTCCGGCCGTCTGTACATGTCTTCCGTAAGCGAAGCTCTGTGGGGTCTGTCGAAGTGATGTGCTTGAGCCGACGCGAGATGGGAAAGGTGTTGGGCGGGGTGGCCCTGGCTGCGGCACCGGCCCGCGCCGCGGCACCGATGCCCACCGGCTCCGGTGTGACGCTGATCCGCGGCGGCTACGTCATGACTATGGACCCTGGCCGGGGCGACCTGCCGGGCGCGGACATCCTGGTGCGCGACGGGCGCATCGCCGAGATCGGCCCCGGCCTCCCCGTGCCTGCGGGGGCCGAGGTCATCGAGGCGGCTAACTGTGTGGTCCTGCCGGGCTTCGTCGACGCCCACACCCACGGCTCGATCAGCCAGATGCGCGGCCTCTACGGCGCCACGGCCGAAACCGCCTTCTTCCCCGTCACCAACCGCCTCTCGGCCCACTATGCGCCGGAGGACACCTATGTCGGCATACTGCTGAGCGCGGTCGAGAGCGCCGCCTCCGGCATCACGACGAGCGCCAACTTCTTCGACCTCGTGCGCGACCGCGACCACGCCGAGGCTGGCCTCAAGGCCCTGCAGGACGCGCCGATCCGGGCGAGGCTGCTCTACGGCATGAAGAGCAAGACCGCCGCGGACGCCATTGATCTCGACCATGTCGAGGAATGGCGGCGGGGCTGGGAGGGCCGCTCGGCCGGCGGCCTCCTCTCGCTCGGCGTCGCCTGGCGCCTGCCGGGGGCGCTCGACGACGCGGCGGCCTGGGCGATCAAGACGCGGGAGTGGGAGACGGCCCGCAGCCTCGGACTGCCCTTGCAGGTCCACGTCAGCGGCACGGTGCCCGGACGCGCAGAGGCGATGTTCGACGCGCTGATCGCGCGGGAGATGCTGCGCCCCGGCTTGCAGGTCATCCACGCGACCGACGCGCGTCCCGACCAGCTCGAAGCCTTGGAGGCGGCGGGCGCCGGCCTCGTAGTGACGCCGTTATCCGAGCACCGGGTCGGTTACGGCCTAACGCGTCTCGACGGTTTCGCCGGGGTGAGCCGCCTCGGCTTCGGCATCGACGGCAGCGGGCTCGCCGGCTTCACCGACATGTTCGCCCTGATGCGGCTCGCGGCCCTGACCATGGCCGGGGCGGCGCGCGACGAGAAAGCCGCGCAACCGCGCCGGCTGCTCGAACTGGCCACCCTGGGAGGGGCCCGGGCCCTCGGCCTCGATGCCGAGGTCGGCGTCCTGGCGCCGGGGCGGAAAGCCGACCTGCAGGCCGTCCGGTTCGACGCGCTCAACCTCGCGGGCTTCGACGGCGGCGACCCGTCCTCGCTCCTGGTCTACTCGGGCCGCCCCGAGAACGTCGCCCTCGTCATGCTCGGCGGTCGCGTCGTGAAGCGCGACGGCCACCTTGTCGGCGTGGACGTGCCGGCGCTGCTCGCCCGGGCACGCCGCTCGATCCGGGCCGTCCGAGCCCGAGCCGGTTGAGGGCAGCCGCCCGCCTTCGTTGCACGACTGGGGCGATTGGCTCGGTTGCAACCATGATCTGGAACGAGCCGCGCATCCTCGGAATCTTTGTCGCGGTCGAGGCGTTCATCGCGCTGGGTGACGGGTCGCTCATCCTGGCCGCGAAGGGAAGGGCGGGGGCCGCGTGGGGCATGCCTTACCTCACCAGCGCGCTGATGATTGCAAGCCCGCAGCTGGGCTTGAAAGCCGGGGCACGACGGCTGTTCCGGGAGGGTACGGGTGGCCGGGCGAGACGATACGGGTTCGGGGGCGGTCGGGCGCATCACCCACTGGGTTCCGGCGCAGCGCGACATCACCGAGCGGCGAGTTGGTGAGGACCGGCAGGCGCTGATGGTGCGCGAGCTCCACCACCGGGTGAAGAACACCTTGGCGACCTTCCAGGCCGTGTTCAACGCCACCGCCCGCTCCGGTCTCCCGCTTGCCGAGCTTACCCGCGCCTTCTCCGGCCGGATCGCGTCGCTCGCCAGGACGCACGCGCTGATCACCGAGGACCTCGCCCAGGCCGCGTCCTTCGGGGACCTCTTGCGGGCCGAGCTCGACCCTTACGACGAGCGCGGGCGGCTGACGCTTGAGGGCCCGAGGGTCGTGCTGCCCTCCGAGCTTGCGGTGCCGGTCGGCATGGCGCTGCACGAGTTGACCACCAACGCCCTGCGGCACGGGTCGCTGGGGGACCCGAACGGCCGGCTCTACGTGGCATGGTGGGTGGAGGAAGGCGCGGCGGGTCGCGGCCTGCGCTGGGACTGGCACGAGCACGATGGCCCGCCCGCCGCTCACCCGACGCGCGAGGGCTTCGGGCACCGGCTCCTGAACAAGGTGTTGGCTGCCCAGACCGGCGCGGAGGTCGACGTCGCCTTCGCCCCGGACGGGCTGCGGGTCTCCGTGCGGATGCCGCTGTCCGGGTCCAGTGCTTGACGGTTGGCCGCGTCCCGCGAAGCGAACGATGACCCGCCTCAGGTCGTGGATCGGGCGCCGCGCTCGGCTTCCGTCGTGCCGGGAACGGGCCCCTTGGCCGAGACATGGCGGACGAAGGCGTCGACCCAGCCGTCGAAGCAGGCCATCGCTTCGTCTTCCCGCACCATGTCGTCGGCCTGGTCGTCGGCGTAGGGCTGGCCGATGCCGACGGAGGCATGGCGCCAAAGCTCGTCCGGCACCTCGATGCCGCCGTAGCGGCATTGCCAGACCAGGCCCTGGTAGGCCAAGCGCTCATCGCCCTGGTACGGCTCCCGGGCGGGATCGAACCATGCCTTGTGCCTGAGGACACGGGGGCGGCGGTCCGCGTCGAGCTCGTTGCCGCCCTCGTTGCCGTAGCAGAAGAACGCCGCGCTGCGACCCTCCAGGTGGTTCGCGGTCAACTCCTGCCAGAGCGGAGACTTCTCCAACGCCTGGGCCTTCAGGGTGCTCTTCTTGTCGATCAGGTCGGGCCGTGGGTTGCCGCCGCTCATGCAGACGAGGCGGTCGAACATCGCCTTCAGGTTCGTGGTCGGCCCGTACCACCAGACCGGGCCGATGACCGCCCAGGCATCCGCGCGGGCGAGACGTTGGTATAGCTTCTCGTTCCACATCAGGTCGGGCTGGTGGTCGCTGTTCGGCCCGTAGCAGTTGCAGGGCCAGACGCAGAGCGCCATCGAGGTACCCACGCAGCCGTTGCAGCCCTGGATCTTCGGCTTGCCGTGCTCGTTGCCGATGTCGACCGCGTCGGCCTGCCAAGCGGGCGGCAGGCGACCCAGCATCCGGTGCATCAGGAAGCGGGCCTTGCCGTCGATGCCAGGACAGCCGTCGAGCCGACGGGCCGAGCCGGCGATCAGAAGCACCTGCAGGGGCCGCCCCTCCAGCGGCAGGGCATCAACCTCGGCTTCCAGGTTATGCAAATCAGGGCGGTCCCATCCCACGCGGCGGGCCCATCCCGCGGCAAGGCTCAAACCTTAGTTCGCACGGTTGGTTCCTGGATCTATTCCAGGGCGCCTGCCGCTCGCGGACGGATTAAGTGGGAGTGTGGTGACCCGGCCGCATCCGATGCGGCAGCGGTCGGATACGCTGTATGCCTCTTCCGGAAACAGGCATGCGGATCTTCCCTCATTCGGCTCGGCCGTGCGTTCTCGCGGCGACCCTTTTCGCCGTCTCCTTGGTCACCTCGACACCCGTTCTCGCCGAACCGGGTTTGGTGCAAGGCCAGCAAGGGGATACCGAGGCACAGAAGAAGGGCGACGAGCCCGACAAGCTCGACACCGAGAACCTGTTCGGCTTCACCGAGGGCACCGACGTCGGCAAGAAGGGGGAGCAGGAGATCCTGGTCGATACCATCGGCCGCTTCAGCAAGCGGCGGGCCGGCCCCGGCCTGTCCGGCTACGCAGCGGCGCAACCCATCATCAGCTACCAGTACGACCCAACTGACAACTTCAGCATCGAGCCGGGACTCTGGTTCGATGCCTGGGACAGCCGCAACGTCACCGGCGTGCCCGACAAGTCCTTCGGCACCTTCAATGGGGGCTCGCTGGAACTGAAGTACCAGTTCTTCAAACGCACCGACCAGCAGCCGTTCAGCTTCGCCCTCCAGGCCGAGCCGCAATACGCTCGCATCACGCCCATCGAGGGCCAGGGCGCGGACGTGTTCAGCGTCGAGACCCGCCTCATCGCCGACGCGCGGCTCGTACCGGATCGGCTCTGGGCGGGCATCAACCTGATCTACGACCCGCAGGTCTCGCGCCTGAAGGGCTCGGGCGAGGTCGACCGGTCCTCGACGCTGTCGGTGTCGGGTACGCTGATGACGAAGGTGGCAGGCGACCTCTTCCTCGGCCCCGAGGTGCGGTACATGCGCGCCTACGAGGGTGCGTTCCTGAACCGCTTCGACGGCCATGCGGTGTTCGTCGGCCCGGTGCTGCATTACCAGGTCATGGAGAAGGGCTTCCTCACCCTGGCCTACTCGACGCAGGTCTTCGGACACGACCGCGACCCGGACTTCTCGGACCGGGCGCTCAACCTCAACCAGTTCTCGCGCCACAACCTGCGCGTCCGCTTTGGCATCGAATTCTAAGGGGGCGCTGCCGCATCGAGTGCGGCTGTCATGAGGGGTACGGCGGACGCCCCTTCCCCGGTATCCGCCGCGTGAGGCAGGCTGCAAGCCTAGAAAAGCAGCCGCTGGACCCGACTAGGCCGCCACCTGCTCCAGGGTCTCGGCGAGCTTGCTCGCGATCTCGTCGCCCTCGTAGATCTCGGACACGGCCTGCTTGAGCTTCTGCTCGTCCTCGGACCGGCCCAGCGCCTTGGCGTAGGCCGCCGCCGAACCGAAGCCGGCGAGCCCGTAATGCGACATGCGCTGGTACTGCGCGATGATCTCGACGTCGCGCAGCTTGCCGTCGCTCGGCGCCTCCTGGATACCGTGCTTTTTCGCCTCGGTGACCAGTCCCTCCATACCCTTGCAGTGCTCCGGCTCGGCCTGGCCGCCGTTCTGCTGGATCAGGTCCTTGAGGATGTCGGTGTGCTTCTGGATGCCGCCGACGGAATGCTCAAGCATCTGCTTGAGCTTGGCGTCGGATACATGGCCGCCCAACTCCTTGACGGTCCTGATCATCTGGTCGTTAGCCGACCACAGGTCCTTCATTTCGTCGAGATAGACTTCCTTTAGGCTGCTCGGTGCCGACATTGATCGTCTCCTGTGTCTGCCGCCATCAACCGAGGCGGAGGCACCGTGTTCCGGGCAGGCGGACCGTGACGCTGGTGCATCCGGCCCGGCGCCGATGACTTCGGTCGGCCGGGCGTCGCCTCCTCCGATGGCCGCCCTCATCGAAAGCCGCGGCTCTCCGACGGCGTCTCCTCCCGCGGATCGGGTGAGATCGATCAGCCGAGGCCGCCGTCGCGGGCCTGCAGCACGAGCGGGTACACGTGCCAGAGCCCTGACAGCACGATTAGGGAAACCAAAGCCGCCGCAAGTCCAACCACGTCCGAGTCGACCACCTTCCCCACCACCACCCCGAGGTCGGCCGAGATGCCCAGCGCCAGCGTCACGCTGGCGGCGAGGAGGAAGCGGGTGCCGAGGGCATGCAGCTCGGGCGTGTCCTCGCCTGCGTAGACGATGCGGTGGAAGGCGGCCGGTGCCATCAGCCAGATCACCGTGAGGGCCAGGAACCCCAACGCCACCAAGTGCACGACCTTCGAGGCGAAGGGCAGCCTCTCGAACGCCTCGGAGAAGGTGATCACGAGCTGGAAGCCGAGAAGCGCCTGCGCCCCGGGAAGGATGACGCGCGCCTCGGTCAACATCTGCTCGACCTTGGTCTCCAACGAGGTGTGCTCGGATTCCGGCTCCCGCCGCGTCATCGCACGCTCCCTCTCTCCTACGCCACGTGCCTTCGCCGTCTCTAGCCCGTACCAGAACAGCAGTGCGAGGACGCATGTCGCAAGGCCGACCGTGACGGCGGGGCCAGGCCCAAGGACGGGTTCCGCCGCCAGGAACAGGTCGGCTCCGAGCGCCATGGCGAACGGCGCCAGCGAAAGCCCGGCGTAGCGCCCGATCACACCAAGCAGGCGCTTCGTATCCCGTCCGCCCTCCACCATCCGGTGCTGGACCGAGGGCGTGATGAGGAGCGCGATGGTCAGCGTGATGAGCCCGAGAGCGCCCAACCAGACAAAGCGGTCATGGAACGGCAGGTGCTCGAAGGCCGGCCGGAAGGCGCCCTGGAACTGGAAGCCCAGCAGGATCTGCGAGCCGAGGATCAGAATGCGGGTCTCGTCGAGGCCGACCTTCACCTTCTTCGACAGGGACATACGCGACGAGGTCCAACGAGGCAGAGATGCAGCAATCGACCGCCACCGCGGCAGGTTCCAGGACGTGGCCTCTCTAGGATCGAGGCGGCGACGCCTACGCGCTCCTCAGGCTGGTGGCGACTGGCTCGCCCAGGCGCACGATGGTCTCCATGCCCTGCGGCGTATGCTCCAGGATGTCGTCGGCAGGGCGCCAGGCACCGGGCTCCCCGAAGATGGCGACCGCCGAGCCGCCGAACTTGAACACCGATTTCTGCGCGCCGCGCTCGAACGGCCGATCGAGGGGGTGGCGCTGCACGATGCGGCCGACGGTCAGCGCGCCGAACTCGACGAAGCCGAGCCGTCCGAAGTGCGTCGTCTCCAGGATGTTCACCTGGCGCTCGTTGCGGATGTAGATGTCGGGCTTGTTCTGCACGGCCGTCCACGACACCGTCCAGATGCTGCGTCCCAATCGCTCGTGGTCGAGTGTGCGCCCGTCGTCCGGGTAGTGGACGTGGTGGTAGTCCACCGGCGAGAGCCGCATGAGCAGGACCGGGCCGCCGAGGAAGGGGCCGGCCCGCTCGGAGCTACCGAGGATGTCGGCGGCGGCGAGCGACTGGCCCTTCACGGGGAAGCGCTGCTCGGGCCCGAACCGCTCCCAGCCGAAGTAGCGGGCCTCAGCAGGCGCGCCCATTACCGACGGGTCGTCCGGGTAGCGGCGCTTGCCGGGCTTGAACTCGCGCACGAACCAGTCGGCGTAGGAGCGGTAGCGACGCTCCTCGAACTCGCTCATGTCGATGTGGTACTCGCGCACGAACGGCTCGATGCTGCGCCGCGTCCAGGGCGCGTCCTGGTAGAGCGCGTAGAGCTTGTCGAAGAGCGGGGTGGCGCGCAGCCACTGACCCGGCGCCCGGAGCGGTCGTGTCTCGTAGGTGGTCTGGTGGTCGGGCATGAACTCCTCGACCGCCTTGCCCTTGTCGCGGTCCCACAGCTTCAGTGGCTTCGGATCGGCCGCCATCATGCCTCCAAGCGCGACCCGGCCAAGCTGACGGGTCCGGGGGCAACAACCTCTCCCCGCTAGGAGCGTTCCCAGCGCCCTAGCGCAACGTCAGATAGGGCACGCCGCTTGGCGTGGGTCCGGAGTCGCGACCGCGCTCCGGGCGGTGTAGGGCCCTCCATTCGCCTTCCGGATGCCCGAGAGCCGTTCACCGGCACTGACGCGACCGTCGACCCTCGTATCGGGTCCTTTACCCGGGGCCCGCGCAAACGGCCGGAACGGCCATCCAGACCGCCGCCGGCAGGATCGACGACCTACGCCGTCTTGGGGATTTGGTTGATGTCCGCCGTGTCCTCTTCCGCCACGCCATTCTCGCGATGGCGGAACGCGCTCAACGCCCGGTAGACCTGCAGCCGCGCCCGCATGACCGAGCCGAGCGGCCGGTGCGCCGCGAGGCTGTGGGCCGGACGGAACGTCATCACCTCGTCGAAGTACCGCACCCGCTCCGGGGCGTAGGCGTCCTGGCGCGGCAGGCGGACCGTCGCCACCGTGCGGTACGGGCTGACCGCCACGGGCCAATCCACCGAAGCGTCCTCGATGGGCTGGCGCTCGGCGTCCGCCCAGAGCTGCGCCTTGAGCTCGAACACCACCTCGTTCTCCCGGAAGAAGGCGACCGTGGCATGGCGGAAGCCGTCCTCGTCCTGGTGCGGGTCGAGCCGCCACTCGGACAGGGCAAGCTGGGCGGACGACGCCGGCACGGCCCCGAGCTTCGCCACGTAGTCGCCGTAGCGAACGGGCGCTTGGCTGAAGTAGCTGTCGGCCAGCGGATGACTGTAGGGATGCCCAAAAAAGTCCGCAAGTGCACTTTCGGTCCCGAAGGCATGCAGCGCGCGGTTGAGGTTGCGCATGGTCGAGGACACCGCGCTCTTCATCCCCTCCGGCAAACCCGTCGACTTGCCGATGAGGGTGCCGTCACGGAGGAAGCCGGCGGCCGTGCCCGAAGGAAAGGTGGTGCCGGTGGCGAGCACGAAATCCTGCGTGTCGGCCGTATGACCGGGCAGCTTCTCGCCGTGCTCGTCGAACACCTTGATCGACAAGCCGCGGTGGGTGGAGACCCGGTCTCCGAGGGTCTCGCCGGGTCCTTGCGCGAAGCGTACCGCCACGGCGTGCGTGCCGGGCTTGGCGAACAGGCCCTGGGCCAGTTCCGGCGACAGGTCGGCGGCGACGACCAACTCGCCGGTCACGCATGCCGAACTCTTGGCATGGCTGGCGCGCACCGCATGGCGCTCGCGGGCCTCGACCGTCTCGGACTGCTGCGTCATGCCCTTGATGATGCCGTCGATCGTCTCCTGCTCGTCCGGGGCAGGCCGCTCGATGTCGGGCGCGTAACGCAGGTAGCTCATGCCTCGGCTCGCGCGACGGGATCGGGAAAGCATCGACCGGGAACGGTCGCATTCAGGCGGCAACCCAGTACCGGTCGGGTCCGTTCCCGGATCCGGCGGACCGAGGGGAGGTCGAGGCACATCATGGAGACCAGAGATAAGGGTTTGAGATTGCTCGCACCGTCCTTGGCGCGCCTATCGGTTCGGACACGGCTGGGCTAGACGCTGGAGACACGCTCTGGCCCGAGGGGACTTGGATGGCGACGGACGGCACCGGGGTCCTGATCAGGACCGTCACCGACGAGGAGGGCGCGATCCTGGAAGGATGGCTTGGGCTGCTGAAGGCGGGCGGCTCCCTGCAAACCGGCCGCATCCGGGAGGCCGAGCTCGAAACCCAGGCCAGGACCGTGCTCAGCCTGTTCCGCGATGCCCTCCGCTCCGGCGGCACCGATGCGGGCGCCGAGGCCTACGCGGGGCTGCGCGACACCCTCGGCGACATCTCCCGCTCGCGCGCCATCCAGGGGTTCACGCCGACCGATACCGCCAACTTTGTGCTATCGCTCAAGGAGCCGATCTTCGATGCCCTGGGCCGAGTTTCCGGTCAGGACGCCTCGCAGGTTGCGGCTGGGACATGGTCGGCGAGCAAGGCGCTCGACCAACTCAGCCTGCACACGATGGAGGTTTTCCAGCAGAGCCGCGAGGAGGTGATCGGGCGTCAGGGCGAGGAGATCGCCGAGCTCTCGACCCCGGTCGTGCGCCTCTGGGACGGCATCCTCGCCCTGCCCCTGATCGGCACCCTCGACAGCGCCCGCACCGGCGTCGTCATGGAGAACCTGCTCCAGGCCATCGTCGACGAGGAGGCGGAGATTGCCATCATCGACATCACCGGCGTCCCCACCGTCGACACGCTGGTCGCCCAACACCTCCTCAAGGCCATCGCCGCCGCCCGGCTGATGGGCGCCGACTGCATCGTATCCGGCATCCGGCCTCAGATCGCCCAGACGATGGTTCACCTCGGCGTCGAGCTGAACGTCGTATCGAAGGCGACGCTGGCCGACGCCTTCGCCCTGGCGCTGCGGCGGACCGGGCGCGTCGTCGTACGTAAGACGCCGGCCACCGCCGACGACGCCCGGCGGTAAGGTCATGGACCGCATCCCGATCCTCAAGCTCGGTAGCGCACTCATCGTCACCATCCAGGTCGACATGCACGACCGGCTAGCGGTCGCACTGGAGGAGGACCTCACGGCGATGATCGTGCGCACCGGCGCGCGCGGTGTGCTCATCGAGATCTCCGCCATGGAGATCGTCGATTCCTTCATCGGCCGGATGCTCGACAACATCGCCGCGGTCTCGCGCGTCCTCGACGCTGAGACCGTGGTCGTTGGGATGCGGCCGGCCGTCGCCATCACGCTGGTCGAGCTCGGCCTGACGCTGACCGGCATCAAGACGGCCCTGAACGTCGAGCGCGGCATGGCGATGATCCGGGCCCGGCTCGACGAGGAGGACGCCGAAGGCCCTGGGAGCGCCCGTGGCCACGACGAGGACTGAGCGCCTGCCGATACGCTCCGGCGACGACGTGGTTCGGGTTCGCCAGATGGTTCGGACCATGGCAGTGGAAGCGGGCTTCGGCCTCGTCGACCAAACCAAGATCGTCACCGCGGCGAGCGAGCTTGCCCGCAACACCCTGGATTACGGTGGCGGCGGCGAGGCACGCTGCGAGCTCCTGCAGGAGGGCCGCCGACGCGGCCTGCGCCTGACCTTCGAGGACGATGGCCCGGGCATCCCGGACATCGAAAAGGCGCTGACCGACCATTACACGACCGGAGGCGGTCTCGGTCTCGGACTGGGCGGTGCCAAGCGGCTCTCCAACGAGTTCCACATCGAGTCGACCGTTGGCGTCGGGACCCGCGTGACCATCGCGCGTTGGAAGTGACCATGATCAGTGTCCCGGTGACGGAGGCGAGCCAGGTCGCGGACGCCAGGCGTCGGGCGACCGGCCTCGCGCAGACGCTCGGCTTCGACGAGACGGCCGCCGGCCGCGTCGCCATCGTCGCGACGGAGCTCGCAACGAACCTCGTCAAGTACGGGACGAACGGCGAGGTCCTGCTCGGGACCTTCGAGGACGAGACCGGCACGGGCGTCGAAATCATTGCCCTCGACCGGGGACCGGGGGTCGCCAACCTCGCCGACGCACTCCGCGACGGGCATTCCACTGGGGGCAGCCCCGGCACGGGCCTCGGGGCGGTCAGGCGGCAATCGCAGGCCTTCGACGTCGCCGCATGGCCCGGGCGAGGTCTCGCCGTGCTCGCTCGTGTCTCCGGCACGACAAGCAAGGCATCGGCCTCGGAGCCGCCTCCCATCCCTCGCTTCGGTACGGTCGCCGTGCCGCTGCGCGGGGAGGTCGTGAACGGGGACGCCTACTGCGTCCGCCCGCACGATGGTGGATGGACCGCGCTCGTCGCGGACGGGCTCGGCCATGGCCCCCTGGCCGCACAGGCGTCCGAGGCGGCCGTGCGCGTCTTCCGCAAGCACGAGCGGGAAGGGCCGGGCAGCATCCTTGCGGCCGTCCATGCCGGTCTCGGCCATACCCGCGGCGGGGCCGTATCCGTGGCCCGCTACGAGCCCAGTCGAGGCATGCTGGTCTTCGCCGGCATCGGCAACGTCGCCGGCGCGGTGATCACGGACGGCGTGATCAAGCGGCTCGTCTCGCTGCCCGGGACGGCCGGGGTCGTCGCAAGGCGCATCCAGGAGTTCGAGCAGCCCTTCACGCCGCGCAGCCTCCTGGTGATGTGCTCGGACGGCATCGGCACGACTTGGGCGCTCGACAGCTATCCCGGCCTCCTCGCGGCCCATCCGAGCCTCATTGCCGCGGTGATCTACCGCGACTTCGCCCGCGGACGCGACGACGCCACGGTCGTGGTCGTCCGGGAGCCCAACCCGTGAGATGGCCGCTCGTCACGATGCTGGTCGCGCAGGAGGAGGATATCTTCACGGTGCGGCAGCGCGCGCGGCGCGTTGCCGGGCAACTCGGCTTCAGCCCGGCCAACCAGACCCGGATCGCCACGGCCATCTCAGAGATCGCCCGCAACGCCCACGACTATGCCGGCGGTGGCCGCGTCGAGTTCGGCGTTGGCGTCACCGGCGTTCGTCAGTTCCTGATCATGCGCGTCGTCGACCAAGGCCCCGGCATCGCCGAGCTTCCCGCGATCCTGGACGGTAGCTACCGCTCCGCCACCGGCCTCGGCATCGGCATCACTGGTTCCCGGCGACTCATGGACCATTTCGACGTGGTCACGAACCCGAGCGCCGGTACCGTGGTCACCTTGGGAAAGGACCTGCCGGCCGGTCGACCGCCCCTGAACGGACCCGCTGTCGCCGCCCTCGCGCATGCCATGCGCGGGTGGAGCGAGGGGCCGCAGGCCGCGATGCGCGAGCAGAACCGCGAGCTGCTCTCCAGCCTCGCCGAGCTCACGGAGCGAGAGGAGGAGGCCCGCCGCCTTAACGCGGAGCTCGCCGAGACCAACCGTGGCGTGGTCGCCCTCTACGCCGAACTGGAGGCACAGGCCGGGCAACTCCGGGAAGCGGGCGCAACGCTGGAGAATCAGGTCGCGGTCCGGACCGCGGAACTCGCGCAGGCAAACGAGCGCCTGAAGACCGAGGCCGCCGAGCGCGAGCGCATGGGCGAGGATCTGCGCCAGTCGCAGAAGATGGAGGCGGTTGGCCAGCTCACCGGCGGCATCGCGCACGATTTCAACAACCTTCTCACCGGCATCGTCGGGTCGCTGGACCTGATGCAGAGCCGCATCGCGCAGGGCCGGACCGAGAAACTGCAACGTTACATCGAGACCGCGATGGCCTCGGCCAACCGCGCCGCGGCGCTGACGCACCGTCTCCTGGCCTTCGCCCGGCGCCAGCCGCTCGACCCGAAGCCGACGGACGTGAACGCGCTGATCGAGGGCATGTCCGACCTCCTGCGGAGAACCACGAGCGAGGCCATCGAGCTGCGCGTCGAGGCGGAGCAAGACCTCTGGCCGACGCTGTGTGACCCGCACCAGCTTGAGAACGCCATCCTCAACCTCGTCATCAACGCGCGGGATGCGATGCCCGAGGGCGGCAAGCTCAGCGTCGTGACCTCGAACGGCCGCCACGACCCGTCCGACCCCGACCTGAGCAAGCGGCTGCTTCCCGGCGACTACGTCTGCATCAGCGTCTCGGATACCGGGACGGGCATGTCACCCGACGTGATGAAGCGGGCGTTCGACCCGTTCTTCACCACCAAACCGCTCGGCCAGGGCACCGGGCTCGGCCTATCGATGATCTACGGCTTCGCGCGCCAATCGCAGGGGCAGACCCATATCGCGAGCGAGGTCGGACGCGGCACCACGGTGCGCATCTGTCTGCCGCGCCATGCCGGCACCGTCGTAGAGCCGCCCGAGTTGCACGAGGTCGCAGAGGTGCCGCGCGGCTCGGGCGAAACGGTGCTGGTAGTCGAGGACGAGCAGGTGGTGCGGGACCTCATCGTCGAGGTGCTGCACGACCTCGGCTACCAAACCCTCCAGGCCGCGGACGGACCCTCAGGGTTGAGGGTGCTGCAGTCACCCGCCCGCATCGACCTTCTCGTCACGGATGTCGGCTTGCCGGGCCTGAACGGGCGACAACTCGCCGACCACGCCCGCGAGACGCGCCCGGACCTCAAGGTCCTGTTCATGACCGGCTATGCGGAAGGGGCCGCGACACCCTCCGGCTTCCTCGATCCGGGCATGGCCCTCATCACCAAGCCCTTCGCCGTCGACGCGCTCATGGCGCGGATCAGGGCGATCATCGAGGGCGGCGAGGTTTGACGCCGGAGGGCACCCCCGGTCCCGACCCATCCCTGTCCTGAACGTCCCCGCGCGTCCCAGGTCGGACGAGGATCAGGCGCGGCTCAGGACGAGACGCATCTTGGTCGCGAGCTCCTCGCGCTGGTAGGGCTTGCTGAGCAGCGGCAGGTCGGCCGGTACGCCCTGGTCGTCGAGGGCGGTACCGGTGTAGCCGGAGGTCAGCAGCACCCGCAGGCCCGGCCGCAAGCGCCGTGCCTCGACCGAGAGCTGCACCCCGTTCATGCCACCCGGCATGACCACGTCGGAGAACAGGATGTCGATCCGCTCCGGGCCCTGCAGGCGGTCCAGCGCCTCGGACGCCTGTGTTGCGGTCAGCGTCCGGTAGCCGAGCTCGCCCAGGCTCTCGACCGCCATCTCCAGCACCGCCGGCTCGTCCTCGACCACCAGCACCACCTCGCCGGCGGCGGCGCGACGGAGCGGCAGCGGCCCCTCGGGGCGGCTATCCACCGCCTGCCCGACGCCGCGCGGCAGGTAGAGCTCGACGCTCGTGCCCCGGCCGGGCTCGCTCTTGATCTGGGCGTGCCCGCCGGCCTGCCGCACGAAGCCGTAGACCTGGCTCAGGCCGAGGCCAGTGCCCTTGCCCACGTCCTTCGTCGTGAAGAACGGCTCGAAGGCGCGGGCCATGGTGCCGGCATCCATGCCGTTGCCGGTGTCGGTCACGGCGACGAGCACGTAGGGCCCGGGGCTGAGGTCGCCCCGGTCGGCGATCTCGTGGGCGTCGAGGTGGGCGTTGCAGGTCTTCACCGTGAGCGTGCCGCCGCCGGGCATCGCGTCGCGCGCGTTGACCGCGAGGTTTAATATCGCGCTCTCGAACTGCCCGGGGTCGAGCCGGACGGGGTCGAGGCCGGCATCAAGGTCGATGCGCACCGCGATGGTCTCGCCCACGGCGCGGCGCAGGAGGGCCTCGAAATCCTTGAGCAGCCGGTTGGGGTTCACTGTCTCGGGCCGCAGCACCTGCCGTCGTGAAAAGGAGAGCAGCTTCTCGGTGACCTCGGCCCCGCGCTTGGCCGCCGTCATCGCCGAGGTCGCCATGCGCTCGACCCGCTGCGGGTTGTCGGGCTTGCGCACGATCATGTCGAGGTTGCCCACGATGATGGTGAGCAGGTTGTTGAAGTCGTGCGCCACGCCGCCGGTCAACTGCCCAATGGCCTCCATCTTCTGCGCTTGGTTGAGACGGTCCTCGGCCTCGTGCTGGCGCGTAGTGTCCATCACGACGCCGGCCATGGCGACGGCCCGGCCCGCCTCGTCGAGGTAGGCTTTGCCCCGCAGCTGTATCCAGCGGGTCGCCCCGTCGCCGGCGCGAAGGATGCGGCAATGCAGGTCGACGCGGTTCGTGGCGCCGGCGCCCTCAAGCGCGGCGCGCGCCATGGCCCGGTCCTCGGGGATGACATGCGCGAGGAACGTCTCGACGTCCCACGCCGCGACCGGACGGTCATAGCCGAAGATGGCGTCGTACCGCGGGTTGCGCCTGGAGGTGCCGGTCTTCAGGTCGAGGTCCCAGTCGCCCATCTCGGCGGCCTCCAGGGCCAGAGCGAGGTTGTCGCGCGCGAGTTGCAGCTCGGCCCGGCGCGCCTCGCGCTCGTTGGCGGCGGATTCGGCCCGGGAGTAGAGGAAGTCGACCTCGCGCAGGTAGACGCCGAGCAGGATCAGGCCAGCGACGAGGGCCTCCATGCGCCCGGCGAACCATCCGACCGAGCCACGCGCGGCGCCCATGAGGGTCACCAGGTTGTCGAGCACGAGCAGCAGCAGCGAGACGGCGAGCCAGAGCTGCAGCACGGTGCGCAGCCGCGTCGTCCAGCAGAGGACGACGAGGGCCATCACCGACAAGGCCACGATCATGGGGCCGATGCCGGTGGTCGTGACCAGCGAGTAATCGTCGCCCTCGACGCTTTTCGGCAGGAGGTGGACGTAGCGGGTGACGGCGAGGGCGACGAGCGCGGTGGCGAAGGTCACGCCCGCCCCGGCCATCCAGCCGACCCGCGGCACCCGTTCCCGCGGCACCAGGCGGCTGCGTCCGTCGCCCTCCATGATCGCGTAGGGCAGCGCGAAGAGCGGCGGCCCGAGGTGCCAGAAGGTCCAGAGCCAGGTCGTGGTGTCGGGCCCGTTGCCGATGAGACGTCCCTGCACGAGGACGTTCGGGAACGACAGCAGTTGGAGCAGGACGACCAGCGTCACGTAGAGGCTGCCGGCCCCGAGCACGAGCAGCGGCACGGAGCGGGTGCGGCGGTACTGGGCGAGGAAGAGGTAGGTGGTCAGCGCGTAGACCACGATGAGCGCCGATTGGTACACGGGCACGAAGCCCGGCATCGGCGGCATCTGCAGGCTGGCGAAGGGTAGGAGCGCCAGGGTAACGGCGCCGAAGGCGAGGCCGACGGCGGCGGCGGCCCGGCACTGTGTCCTGCCGGGTCGCGCCGTCGCGAGCGTCGCGAGTTTCGGCTCTGGGTCGACCGTAGGCATGGTGTGCTCCGTGACGAAGCGCTGCCCGGCGGTCTCCGGTAAGCCGTTCGCGAGGCCAAGGCGTAACATGGGCCTGGGAGTGGCGCCACGCGTTGAAACTGGCGCGGTGGGCCTCGGAAACCATTGAGTGCGACCATCGCGCGGGCGATGGGTCGGCGGTCAACCCGTCCTGCGGGCGTAGCGGCCCTCGCCCCGGGCCTCGAAGTACCGCCGGTCGGTCAGGCGAACGTCCATCTTCCTGAGCGTGCCCGGCGTCAGCGGCCTCTAGTGCAGAGCGGCTTCGCGGATTGTGACCGCCCTGAGCTCAGGCAGGATCTCGGTCACGGTCATGGCGCCTCCGACGGGTGTGATCTCGAAGATTTCCTGCATGACGCGGTCCCAGGCCCCCTCGGCGCGGAAGCGGCGGAGCTAGTTCCCAACCTTGGCGAGGCGGACCTGGACGTGAGCGTCCTCGTCCTCGACGCCTCGGTCCGGGCGGCGAGAGCGGCGTTCCCGGCCTGAAGTCTTGTAGCCTCCCAGCCCCACCATTCCGAGCAGAGGCCGCTTGCGAGCGAAGAGCGGCCATTCCAGCGGTTGTGGCAGAAGGTCCGGAAGTGGCGCACAGCAGAACAAGCGGCGTGCGAACTCCTGACCCCTTGCGGACATTCAAGATGCGACCGTCGAAGGTCCGGATGGGGTGGAGGCTGTGTGAAAACGTAGCGGTTATGATAGTCTCTGCGGGACAGCGGAGGCGTGTATGGCGCGGTTCATCTGTGGCGCGGATCGCCACCAAGTGACGCTGTTGC
>NZ_BPRC01000036.1 GCF_022179725.1 Methylorubrum aminovorans | reverse complement strand
GCAACAGCGTCACTTGGTGGCGATCCGCACCACAGATGAACCGCGCCATACACGCCTCCGCTGTCCCGCAGAGACTATCATAACCGCTACGTTTTCACACAGCCTCCACCCTCAGCAAACTTCTGTGCGGTCAAGCTGATTGAGTTCGGACCCTCGGGCGAGGGCACCAGCAGCCTCCCTCTCCCAGGTACCCGCGTTGCGGCCGGCTCTTCGACAAATGTTCAGTTCCGAGGGTCAGGAGTTTGGCGGCTCGCCTGTCTATCGAAGCAGGAGCGGGCAGAGCCGCTCCCGGCCGAGGACAGGGACGCGCGGGGACATGGTGCTGGGAGATCGACGCGGGGGTGCGCGGCGCGCGCGGGATCTTGCTGTGGCGGGCGCATCGCTGATCGCCATGACGGCCGCCGTGGGCGCTCAGGATGCCGCCCCGCTCATATCGGACAAAATTCGTCTCGTCCCGGTCAGTGCCGACACGCCGTCCGGTCCTGACGACACGGATGCGGCGCGGATCTCGGTCGCGGTCCCGGCCGGACCGCTCGAACCGGCCCTGACCGCCCTGGCCGGACAGGCCGGCTTCAGGCTCGCCTACCGGACCGCCTTGACCGAGGGCCTGACCACACGGGGCGTCGAGGGCGCGTTCCGGCCCCTCGACGCGCTCGCCGAACTGCTCGCGGGCACCGGTCTGACCTACCGCGCCGCCGGCCCCTCGACGATCACCCTCGTCAACCCGCGCTACGTCCAGCTCGGCGGCGAGCCGGCCTCCTCCGTCACCCTGGAGGAACTGGCAGTCGAGGGGCGGGCGGGCAGCGGCGCCCGCGCGGCGGGACTGCCGCCGCCAACCGGGACGATAGGCCAGCCGCCAGTCCCTTACGCCGGCGGGCAGGTCGCATCCGGTTCGCGCCTCGGCCTGCTGGGCAACCGCAACACCTTCGACCAGCCCTTCAATTCGACGAGCTACACGGAGAAGCTCATCCGCGACCAGCAGGCGCGCAACGTCCAGGACGTCGTCAACAACGACCCCTCGATCCGCACCAACGTGCCGGCGTTCTCCGGCATCCTCGGCTTCTTCATCCGCGGCTTCCCGGTCTTCGCCCAGGACATCGCCTTCAACGGCCTGTTCGGCGTCGCCGACGCGTTCAATCCGGCGATCGAGCCGATCGAGCGCGTCGAGGTGCTGCGCGGCCCCTCGACCCTGCTCTCGGGCGTCCCACCCTTCGGCAATATCGGCGGCGTCATCAACCTGATCCCGAAGCGGGCGCTCGAAGAGCCGCTCAACCGGGTCACCCTCGGCTACGCCTCCGACGCGCAGGTCTACAAGGCGGTCGATATCAGCCGCCGCTTCGGGGACGCCAAGGAGTGGGGCATCCGCTTCAACGGCGCGTTCAACAACGGCGCCACGCCAATCGACAACCAGAGCCTTCATTTCGGCACCGCCGCGCTCGCCCTCGACTATCGCGGCGAGCGCCTGCGGGCGGCGCTCGATCTCGGCTACCAGGAACTCGACTTCCGCTCGCCCCTGCGCAACCGCAACGTGGCGGCCGGCGTGCGCATCCCCCGCGCGCCCAACCTCACGCTCAACCAGCAGCAGCCCTGGGAGTACCGCGACAGCGCCAACCAGCAGTTCGCCACCCGGATCGAGTACGACCTGACGCCGGACCTGACCCTGTATGGCGCCTACGGCCGCTCGAACTTCCGGCAGGAATATTTCGGCGGCGTGCTGACGATCTTCAACGCGCGCGGCGATTACCGCGACCCGATCAGCTACCTGCCGATGCACATCAGCAACCAGACCGCCGAGGCGGGCCTGCGCGGCATCGTCGAAACCGGACCGATCCGCCACAGCTTCGGCCTCGCCGTTGTTGGCTTCTGGCAGGATCTCGCCCAGCCAACAGCGCAGAACGTCGGCGCGCCCATCGTGTCGAACCTCTACGATCCGGTGATTGTCGCCCCGCGCTCGACCTTCGGCCTGTCGAACGCGACGCCGCGCACGTCGAGCCGGATCAACCGCAGCCTCGCCATCGCCGACACGATGTCGCTCTTCGACGAGCGGATCCTGCTCACGATCGGCGGGCGCTGGCAGAGCCTCGACGTGAACGCCTACAATCCCGTCACGGGCCTGCGCACGGGTGCCAGCGAGAGCGGCGCCTTCTCGCCGGGCGTCGGTGTCGTGGTGAAGCCGTGGGAGCGGCTCTCGCTCTACGCCAACTACGTCGAGGGCCTGACCTCGCCGGCCCCGCCGGTGAACGCCGTCAACGCCAGCGCCGCCTTCCCGGCCGCGGTCTCGCGGCAGACGGAGGTCGGGGCGAAACTTGATCTCGGCACCGTGGGCCTCGGCTTTGCCGCCTTCGAGATCGAGCAGCCCTTCGGCTTCCTCGATGCCCGCACCCTGGTCTTCTCGGTCGATGGACGCCAGCGCAACAGCGGCGTCGAACTTACCCTGTTCGGCGAGCCGGTGCCGGGCGTCCGGGTGCTCGGCGGCGTCAGCCTTCTCGACGGCGTCCAGGTGCAGGCGCAGGACCCGCGCAATGTCGGCCGCGTCGCGATCGGCGTGCCGGAGGTGCAGCTCAATCTCTACGGCGAGTACGACCTGCCGCCGAGCCTCCTGCCGGGCCTGAGCGTGACGGGCCGGGTGATCTATACGGCGGCGCAGTACTACGATCTGGCCAACAGCCAGAAGATCCCCGACTGGGCGACGCTCGATCTCGGCCTGCGCTACGCCACCCTGTTCCGGGACAGGCCGCTGACGCTCCGGGCGAACGTCGTCAACGTGACGGGCAACAATTACTGGGCGACGACGGGGCGCGGCATCCTCGCGCAAGGGACGCCGCGGACGGTGCTGCTCTCCGCCTCGGTCGATTTTTAAGGCTCACGCCCGCCGCGTCAGCCGGAAAGCGGGGGCGTGGTCGGGCTGAGTCGTTACTACGGCCGCTGGGAGCACCGGGCGGGCATCGGCCCTCTCGATCCGGAAATGCCCGACGATCCGGCTCAGCGCGAGGGTCGCCTCGGTGAGCGCGAAGGCCGCGCCGATGCAGACCCGCGGCCCCGCCCCGAAGGGCAGATAGGCGAAGCGCGGCACCGGCGAGGCGCCGGGCAGGAAGCGGGCGGGATCGAAGGCGTCGGGATCGCGCCACAACTTGCGGTGCCGGTGCAGCAGCCAGGGCGAGATCGTCACGCTGTCGCCGGGCCGGACCGCCTCGCCCCCGAGCATGTCCGGACGAAGCGCGCGGCGGGCCAGCACGAAGGCGGGCGGGTAGAGCCGCATCGTCTCCTCGATCACCGCGCGGGTGAACGGCTTGTCGGCGCTGGCGGATTCGGCCGCCACGGCAGCCTGCGCCTCCGGTGCCAGCGCGAGCAGGGTGCAGGCCCAGAGCAGGGTCACCGCCGTGGTCTCGTGCCCGGCCAGGATCATGGTGGCGACCTGATCGCGCAGCTCCTCGTGCGTGAAGCCCCGGCCCGTCTCCGGATCGCGGGCGGCGCGCAGGAGGTCGAGCAGGTCGCGCGCCTCGCCCTCGTTCCGCCCGTCCTGCCCCTGATCCCGGTCGGCGATCACCCTATCGAGGAAGGCGACCCAGTCGCGGCGGAAGCGGGCGCGGGCCCGGTCGAGCGGCGTGGCGAAGCGCAGGGGCACGAGCAGGTCGGTCAGGTGCGGGCGCCCGAGCCGCGCGGCGTAGGCTTCGAGGAAGCCGCGCAGGCGGTCGCCGTGAACCGCCATGCCGACGGAGAACATGGTGCGCCCGGCAATCTCCAGGGCGAGCCGCTGGAGCGCGGCGAACAGATCGACCGGCCCCCGCGCCGCCGGGCCTTCGAGGGCAACCACCGCCTCATCGCTCGCCGAGAGGATGTGCGGCACCAACGTCTCCACCGCCCGCGGTGTGAAGGCGGGGGCGAGCGTGCGCCGCTGGTGGCGCCATGCCGTCCCCTCGCTGATGAGCAGGCCGTCGCCGAGCAACGGCCGCAGGATGCGGATGGTCATCGGGGTGCGGGCATAGTTGGCGGCGTTGTCCACCAGCACGTGCCGCACCAGCTCCGGGTCGCTGACCGTGAACCGGTTGCGCCCGAACAGCCGGCGGTGGCGCAGGGGGGCCTCGTAGGCGGAGGCCGGCCAGCAGAGGATGCCGTTGACCCGCATCGCCGCGATGAAGCGCAGGGTCGGCAATTCCTGCTCCGGCGGCGCCGGCACCGGCGGCACCAGACGCGCCGCCGCGTGTCCGGGGGGAGCCTGCATGTCCATTCCGTCAGTCTCTCGCGCACCCGTGAGCGGGCACTGGCGATGCGTTCTAGAGCATCGTCCCGAAAGGTGGCCACCGGCTTTCGGATGAAGACGACGCGGAAACAAAAGGATAGAGCATCGCGCTGGGAGCCGCCGGGGCGAGTGCGCTGGCGGAAGGGCTCGGCAAGCGACGGCGCGTGAGCCGCATCAGCGGCGCAGGGTGCCGGTCAGGCTGTGCTGCGGCGGCTCGCCGGGATGGACGGTGCGCTCCCAGGAGAAGTCGTCCCAGCGCAGGAACGCGTCGAACCAGCGGCGCAGGCGATCCTCGCCGGTCTGTCCGGTGTAGCTCGTCAATGCGACCGTCAACGGCGCTTCGACGGCCACGTCGAAGCCGGTGCCGATCTCGGTCTCGCCGGTGAGATGCAGGGCGAAGCGGTCGCCGCCACGATGCGCCACCGTGATCCGACAGGGGCCGAAGGCTTCGTCACCGTAGATGCCGAGCAGGCCCGGCGGCTCGCGCCAGGTCTCGCCGGTGAGCGGGTTGACCGCCCGCGGCCCCTCGTAAGCGAGATCGAGGCCGCCGAGGCTGCTCATGTCCCGCCCCGCGAACAGCCGCGTCGGCACCTCGAGCCACTGCGTATCGACGTTCGGGGCGATGGCGAGATGTTCGTCCTCGTCCTCCGGCACGTCGTAGGTGAAGGGCCGCCCCTGCAGGCTCAGGGTGAGGCCGACCATGTCGCCGGGCTCCTGCCCGCGCCAGCGCCCGTCCGCCGCATTCAACGAGAGGCTGTACGATTCGATGTCCGGTGTGTAGGCCGTGCCCTCGTAGATCATGCGAAAATGACCCATGCGCAGCCCTGCACCCTCTGTTCGCCGGCGAAACCGCGTCTGCGCCGCCCACCGCGTCGGAGTCGGGACGCTACCGGTGCGGGAAACGGCCTGCAAGGCGCGAGCCCTTGATTGAGGAGAGTGTCGATGATCGTCTGGTCCGGTTGGGATGTGCCCTCCGTTCTGATCGCGGGCGTGGCCTGGTGCTGAGCGTGCTCGTCGATCCCGCTCTGGCCCGCTTCGGCATCCCGACGCCGACTGGCAGGGTCGCCATGTGGCTCGCCGCTTCGGCCCCGAACTGGGTCGCCGGCACGCGGCTGAACGCTCGGCCGGATCGGGAGCCGGTCGATCCGCGCACCGGTCAGGCCGTGATCCTGCGGGCGCGTCACACCCTGTTCTGGATTTCGATCCAGTACCTTTCCGTGCTGCTGCTCGACGTCATCGCTGCCCTCGGCACTTTCTTCGCCAAGGTTCCGGGTCGTCCGGTCTGATCATGCCCGCAACGGACAACGCCCCTGCGGTCGCGGATCGCATCGATCTGCGCGCCGCGCGTCTGCCGCTCGTCGGCCTCCTGGTCATCGCCTGCGGCTTTACGGCCATCGGCCTCGTGATGCTCATCGCTGAGCCGGGGGGCAAGCCGATCGTTGCGCCCGGCAGCTTCAAGCAATTCATCGCGTTCGTCGCCGTCGGCTTCTTCGGCCTGTGCATTCCCGTGTTGCTGCGCGAGGTGCTCCGGTGGGGTCCGGTCGTGTCGGTGTCGCGCCAAGGCCTGTTCGATCGCAGGCTCTCGACCGATTGGATCCCGTGGTCAGCGATCAGCGGCCTCGACGTGTTCACGCTCTACCGCCAGCGCTTCCTGCGCATCGCCGTGCTGCCGGATCGCGATGCGGCTCTGCCCTGGACCCGCCGCGCCCGGCGAATTGCGCGCCTCAACGGAATGTACGGCGAGGGCTACTGGCTCTCAGGCCAGGGCGTGGCGGGCGGCATCGACGCGGTGCTGGCCGCGATCGAGCAGGTCTGGCACGAGGATTGAGTGAGGCGAGGTCAGGCCGTCCGCGCTACAGCAGCGGCATCTCCGGCGCCGGCACGGCCTCGGCTCGGACCGCTGCGGGGTCGGCGTAGCGGCGCACCATCGTGGCGCAAAACTCCGCAAACTCCTCGCGCACCAGCGGCGCGGAGGTGTGGTGGGGGGCGATGCCGCGGTGCTCGGGCGTGAAGCAGAAGGTCGCCGTGACCTTGAAGTCCTGCAACGCCGCCATCTGCCGGTCGAACCAGTCGAGGGCATGGGGGCGGAAGCTGTCGGCCCAGGAGAGACCGGTGCGCAGATGGGTGACGCCGAGACGCTTCATCCAGGCGACCGCCTCGTCGAGGCGGTGATCCTCGTAGTGGAACCACTGGCACAGGCCGAAATCCGGAGTGCAGCGGGCGAACTCTTCGAGCGCGAGCTTGGGCGTACCGTCCTGGCGCAGGAGGCCCATGTGGAAGTGGCGATAGTAGGAGGAGCCCTCCGCCTCCTTGTGGCGGGTGGTGGCGCCCCATTCGAGCGGCAGGTCGTAGAGGCTGTACCAGTGGATGCGGGGCGCTTGGCCCTTCAGCAGCTCGGCGGTGCGGCGGCAGCCCCAGGCCTGGACCTCCTCGGCGCCGAAGCTCGACACGCCGACCTCCGAGACCCAGACCGGAAGGTGCGTCACCGCGCGGATCTCGGCGATTTTTTGCGGCCATTCGTGGATCTGCCAGAGATTCCAATCGAGCGGGAAGCCGTGCACCGCCACCGCGTCGAGCCCGTCGAGCACTCCTTGCGCCTGCATCCTCAGCATGAACTGGGGATCAATCGGCGAGATGCCGCCGAGCACCTGAGGCAGGCCCGGCGCCTCGGCCCGGATCGCGCGGGAGGCGTCCTTCACCATCTCGCCGAACAGGAACCAGTCGGGATCGATCTCCGGATCCCAGTGCGACTTGTTGTTGGGCTCGTTCCAGAGCATCACCGCTTCAAGCATCACGTCTCCCGTTGCCCGCCCGGACGCGCCGGATAGGCCGCTTCCGCCCCGTAGGGCGCCTCGACCCGGCGGCAGAGATAGACCTCCGCTTCCGGCCGGCTCTCGATCGCAAACCCGCTCGCGCGCAGCATCGCCTCGATCCCAGCGCGGTTGGGGATCCACCAGTTGGTGCAATCGTGGGCGTAGGCGTGCTCGACGAAGTGCATCCGCGGGTAGCCGGGCCGCTCGAAGGCATCCATGTCGAAGAAGTCGTAATCCTGCGCCACCGGCTCGACCTGGGGCGAGCCCCGCAGCATCGACTGGAACAGGAGGAGGTCGCCGGCCACGTGTTCGTGGATCAGATCGAGGGCAAGCAACGGGTGGCGCAGATGGTAGAACACCCCCATGAAGATCACCACGTCGAAGCGCTCGCCCAAGCGAGCGACGTCGTAGACCGACAGGTTGCGGAACTCGATGTCACAGCCCAGCCGCTCGGCGACGAAGCGACCTTGCGCGAGGTAGCGTTCATCGGAATCGAGGCCGAGCACGCGGGCGGCGCCGCGCCGCTTCATCTCGACGCTGTAGAAGCCGGCATTGCAGCCGATATCGAGCACCGATTTTCCGGTGAGATCGTCCGGCAGGGCGTGGGCGAAGCGTCGGAACTTGAAACCGGGATAATCGCCGAGGAAGTGGCCGGGCGCGGTCCACACCCCCTCCCCCAGATCGATGTTGTGGAACCACGGCCCGAGGGCCTCCGCCCGCCGGCGCAGATCGGCCTGATTCATCCCGCCAACCGCTCGTTGATGGACACGACCCGACCGCCGCCGGGCCAGAGTTCGAGTTCGCTGCAGGAGGCCGGAGCGGCGACGATCCGGTCGTAGGCGTCGAGCGAGAGACCGAGCAGCCCAAGAAGCGCGGCGCGGATCGGGTCGCCGTGGCTCACGAGGATCACCGGCGCGCCTTCCTCCCCTGCGAGCCGTTCGAGCAACCCGCCGACCCGGACCTGGACCTCGGCCATGCTCTCGCCGCCCGGCGGGCGGGCGGAGGCGCGGGACGTGTTCCAGGCGGTCCAGGCCGGATCGCCATCCAGTTCGGCGAAGGGTTTGCCGGTCCAGTCGCCGTAGGCGATCTCGTCGAGATCGGGGGCGATCTCGGCGGTGAGACCGAGCGCCCGCTCCAGCGGCGCGGCGGTCTCTCGGGTGCGCGGCTGGGGGCTCGACAGGAGGCGCAAGCCCCGCTCGCCCGCGAAGCGCCGGGCAAGGGCTTCGGCCACGGCCCGCGCCTCGGCCCGGCCGGTCTCGCTTAAGGAGACGCCGGGCATACGCCCGCACAGGATGCGCCCGAGCCGGTCGTGGTGGCCGTGGCGCAGGAACAGGACGCGCCTCATGCGGGCTCGCCGGCGGCGAAGCGCAGGGTGCGGGCCTGCGCCTCGGCGTCGGTGTACTGCACCGGCGGCGACTTCATGAACCAGGCCGAGGGGCCGTCGAGGGCGCCACCGATGCCGCGGTCGAGGGCGATGCGGGCGCAGCGCACGGCGTCGACCACGACGCCGGCCGAGTTCGGCGAATCCCAGACTTCGAGCTTCAGCTCGATGTTGAGCGGCACGCCGCCGAAGCCCGTGCCCTCCAGCCGGATCTGCGCCCATTTGCGATCCTGGAGCCAGGGCACGTGGTCGCTCGGGCCGACATGGATGTCGCCCGGCGCCAGCGTCCCGTCGAGCTGGCTCGTCACGGCGCGGGTCTTCGAGAGCTTCTTCGATTCGAGCCGCTCGCGCTCCAGCATGTTGAGGAAATCGGCATTGCCGCCGAAATTGAGCTGATAGGTCCGCTCCAGCTTCACCCCGCGCTCGCGCAGCAGGTTGGCCAACACCCGGTGGACGATGGTGGCGCCGACCTGACTCTTGATGTCGTCGCCGACGATGGGCAGGCCGCGCTCTTCGAAGCGGGCCCGCCATGCGGCGTCGGAGGCGATGAAGACCGGAATGCAGTTGACCAGCGCACAACCGGCATCGAGGGCGCACCGGGCGTAGAACTCGGTGGCGCGCTGCGCGCCGACCGGCAGGTAATTCACGAGCACCTGCGTGCGGCTGCGCTTCAGTTCCTCGACCACGTCGGCGACCGGCTCGGGCGACTCCGCGATGATGCCTTCGAGGTAGCGGCCGATGCCGTCGAGGGTCGGCCCGCGCCTCACCGTCACGCCGCTCCGAGGCACCTCGGCGAAGACATGGGTGTTGTTGGGGACCGCATGGATCGCCCGCGCCACGTCCTGACCGACTTTCTCCGCCGACACGTCGAAGGCGCAGGCGAGCTCGATGTCGCCGATCCGGTAGCCGCCGAGTTCGGGCGAGATCAGGCCCGGCACCGCCGCGTCCGTGGACACGTCGCGGTAATGGTGCAGGCCCTGCACGAAGGACGAGGCGCAGTTGCCGACGCCCACGATCCCGACGCGGATCGGCTCGGCGTTCACGGCCGTCATCATGTCGACCCTTGCGCGAGATCCCCGAGCGCCGGCTCGGCCGGCTGGAACGGGCGGCTGCCGACGAAGCGCCCGAGATTTGCCCGCGCGGCCGGTTCGGGCGGGCGGATCTCCTTGGCGAACCACGCGATGGTCGCCTCCAGCCCCTGTTCGAGCGGCACCTGCGGCGACCAGCCGAGAAGCGTCTGCGCGCGGGTGATGTCGGGCCGGCGGCGCTGCGGGTCATCGACGGGCAGCGGGCGGCGCACCACCGCCGAGCGGGTATCCGTCATCCGGGTGACGAGTTCGACCAGTTCCGCCACTGTCATCTCGCGCGGGTTGCCGAGATTGACCGGGCCGCCGGGCGAGGTCTCGCGGTCCATCAGCCGCATCAGCCCCTCGACGAGGTCGGCGGCGTAACAGAACGAGCGGGTCTGTTCGCCGTTGCCGTAGACGGTGATCGGCTCGCCCGCGAGCGCCTGACACACGACGTTCGAGACGACGCGCCCGTCATCGGCCCGCATCCGGGGGCCGTAGGTGTTGAAGATGCGCGCCACCCGCACGTCGAGCCGGTGCACCCGCTCGAAATCGAAGACCAGGGTCTCGGCCGAGCGCTTGCCCTCATCGTAGCAGGCGCGCGGCCCCGTCGGGTTGACGTTGCCCCAGTAGGATTCGGTCTGCGGATGCACCTCGGGGTCGCCGTAGACTTCGCTGGTGGAGGCCTGCAGGAAGCGCGCCCCGTCCGCCCGCGCCCGCTCCAGGAGGTGATTGGTGCCGACGACGCTCGTCATCATCGTGTGCATCGGGTCCGCTTGGTAGTGCGGCGGCGAGGCGGCGCAGGCGAGATTGAAGATGCGGTCGAACCGCGGCAGCGCCGGCAGCGGCTGCGTCACATCCGCCTCGACCAGTTCGAACCGGGGCTCGCGGGCCAGATGGGCGAGGTTGTCGTGGCGCCCGGTCAGTAGGCTGTCGAGGGCGACGACGCGGGCGCCCCGCGCCAGCAGCGCATCGACGAGGTGCGAACCGATGAAGCCCGCGCCCCCGGCCACGAGCACGTGCCTGCCGTCCTGACCGTCCGCCGCTCGACTCTTCATGGACTTCAACTCCTCAGGCCTAAAGCACTTCGAGATCGCGTTCGGGCGCCGCAGCGGCAGACCGCCGGGAGGCGGCCTCACGCAGATAGGATTCGAGTTCCTCGGCGCGATGGGCGGCCGAGTGACGGGCGAGCACAGTTTCGCGTGCGGCCGCGCCGATCGCGCGCCGCTCCGCCTCCGGCGTTTCGCGCAGGATGGCGAGCACCGCCTCGGGGCCGTCCGGGCAGAGGATCTCGCGGCCCGGCGTCAGGATCGCGTCGAGCCCGTCCCAGCGGTCGCTCAGCAGCGGCGTGCCGATGCTCGCCGCCTCGAACAGGCGCACGCTGGGGCTCCAGCCGGCGGCGATCATGTCGGCGCGGGTGACATTCAGGGTGTAGCGGCTCGCCGCGTAGAATTCGGGATGGGCGTCCGGCGGCAGGTGGTCGATGCGGGTGACGTTTGCCGGCCAGTCGATATCCGCCGGGTATTGCGGGCCGGCCACCGCGAAGCGCAGCTCCGGCGCGCGCCGGGCCGGCTCGATCAGCAGGCGCTCCAGGGTCGGCTGCCGGTCGGGGCTGTAGGTGCCGAGATAGCTGAGATCGTAGGCCGGCGCGCGCGCCATCGCCGGGTAGGCCTGCGGATCGACCGAGCAGTACAGCGCCCGGGCGGCCGCCGAACCGTAGGCGCGCTCCAGGCGCTCCAGCGTCGGGCCGCCGGTGAAGGAGAGATAGAGGTCGTAATCGCGGATCTGCGCCCGGCCGAGATAGGCGCAGGCACCGCTCTCGAGCGCGGCCAGCGTCACCGGCGTGTCGATGTCGTAGAAGGCGCGCACGCCCCGCGCCCAGGCGAGCGCGCGGTTTCCGACCGCGATGCCGTCGGGCACGTAGGAGCCGACGATGACGGCATCCGCCGCCTCGATCTCCGCGCGGTGCGCCTGCAGCTCCGCGAGATCGGAATAGAGGGCGAGCCGGCAGAAATCCGGATCGGGCAGGTCGCGGTGGGCGGCGTACCAGGGCACGTCGCGCTCCAGAAAGGTCACGGCGTGGCCGCGGGCGGCGAACGCCTTCAGCAGGGCGCGATAGGTGGTGGCGTGGCCGTTGCCCCAGGACGAGGACAGGCTGAGGCCCAGCACCACGAGGCGGAGCGGCGCGTCCGTCATGCGACGCTCCGCTCGATCGCGCCGCGCTCGCGCTTGCGCGCCGCCTCCTCACGGAGGATCGCATCGACCTGCGCGCCGCGCCGGGCATAGGTGTGCTCGGCCAGAATCCGGCGGCGGGCAGCCTCGCCTATGGCGCGGGCGCGCTCCGGCGTCAGCGCCGCGACGTGCTCGGCGACGTCGCGTCCGTCGCGGGCGACGAGCACCTCCTCGCCCTCCTTCAGGAACCCGTCGAGCCCGACCCAGGCATCGGTGATGAGGCAGCCGCCCGCGCCGGCCGCCTCGAACACGCGGGTGGCGGGCGAGTAGCCCACCGCCGCCATACTCTCGCGGGCGATGTTGAGGACGGCGAGCGGCGAGACGTTGAAGGCGTTGTGGTCGCGGGTCGAGACGTGGCCGAGATGGCGCACGTTGACCGGCAGGCCCCGGCTTTCCCAGCCGCTGCCGCCGAGCAGGAATTTCCGCTGAGGCAGGCGCGCCGCCGCGACGAGGAAGAATGTCTGCACCCGCTCCTCGCGATCCGGCAGACGGTTGCCGAGGAAGGCGAGATCGGCCGCGAAGCGCGGATCCGGGGAGACCGGATGGTGGGTCTCCGGATCCAGCGCATTGTAGACCGGGATGCAGGCGCGCGCGCCGAACCCCTCATAGGCCTCAATCACCGGCGGGCCGCCGCCATAGGTGAGGACGAGGTCGAGGCTGGGCATCGCCCGGTGCAGGGCGTGACCGGGATTGCCGCGCATTTCGGCCAGCGTCGCGGGGGCGTCCACGTCCCAGAAGATGCGGATCGCGTCGGGGTGCGCGGCGGCGGTCACGCCCTCCAGCAATTCGTCGTCGAATACGCCGACGCCGCTCGCCTTGACGACGATGTCCGCCCCGGCCGCCTGCGCCACGACGGCGCGCATCGCCTCTTCCGTGGCCGGATAGACCTGCACCTCGGCCCAATCCGGCGGGTCGATGTCGCGGTGGCTCTGCCGGTCGAAGGCGTCGGGCTCGTAGAAGGTGATGTGGTAGCCGCGCCCGGCGAGGTCGCGCAGCAGGCCGCGGTAATAGGTGGCCGCGCCGTTCCAGTAGGAGGAGAGCAGCGAGGAGCCGTAGAACGCGATCCGTTTCATGCCTGCCTCCGAAAACGGGGGGCCGCGTCGGGTGCGGCGAGCGACGCGGCGATGGCCAGAAGCTCGGCCGCGCGGTGGCGGCAGGTGTGGCGGGCGCGGATCGTGGCGAGGCCGCGGGCGGCGAGCGCCCGCCGCAAGGCCGGATCGTGGGCCAGCGCCCGCAAGTGGCGCTCCATCTCGGCGCCGTCGCGGGCGACGAGGTAGTCCTCGCCCGGTGTGAACAGGCCCTCCGCATCCTCCCACGGCGCGGTCACCAACGGGATGCCGCAGGCCAGCGCCTCGAACACGCGGATCGTCGGGATGCCGGGCAGCGCCTCAACGTAGAAACGGCGTGGCACGTGAACCGTGGCGAGCGCGCGCGCGAACAGCGACGGCGCCACGGCGTTCGGCGCCCAGCCGTGATAGCGCGCCCCGTGGCGTGTCAGGGTCGCCAACGCCTCGTCGGGATAGCGCACGCCGTAGATGTCGAGGGACAAGCCCGCCGCTTGGGCCGGGCGGAAGAGGAAGGTTTCGAGTTCGCGCGTGCGCTCGCCGTCGCCCCAATTGCCGATCCAGACGAGGCCGGCGCGCTCGCCCTCCTCCGCCGGCGGGCGGAACAAGCGGGTGTCGGCGGCTTCGTGCCAGACATAGGCGCGGCCGTCCCAGCCCTGCGCCCGATAGACCTGGGCGAGCGCCTCGCCGAAGGCGAGGACGCCGTCGTAGCCGGAGAGATCGAAGGCAGCCATCTCGTCGGGCGCGCTGACGGCGCGGTGATGGGTGTCGTGGAACAGAAGCGTGCCGAACCGGCCGTTCTTGCGCGCCCGCCCGAGGGCCGCGATGAGGTCGGGGGCGTTCCACTCGTGGGCGATGACGAGGTCGGCGCCCACGGCCCGCTCGACCGCCTCCTCCGCCCTCGCACAGGTCTGCGAGGACAGTTCGGGATAGGCCGCGCGATAGGCGTCTAGCCCGGCAGGGCCGCGGTCGCGCAGGAGATTGTCGAGGCTCCAGGCGCCCTCGGGCTCGTAGGCCTCGACCGCGTGACCATCGGCGATCAACGCGCGCAGGACACCGCGCAGAAAATGGGCGTTGCCGTGGTTCCAACACGAGGCGAGCGAGTGGGTGAAGGCGACGATCCTCATGCCGCCGCTCCATCGAGCGCGCGGATGCGGGGCTCGCCCAGCAGATCGCGGAACACGGCGAGCACCCCGTCGGCCATGGCGTCGGTGCCGTAGCGGGCGGCGCGGGTGCGGGCCGCCTCGGCAAGCGAAGCCCTCCGCTCGGGATCGGCGATGAGACCCTGGACGGCGTCGGCCGCCGCGGCATCGTCGTCGGGCGCGACGAACAGCGCGGCGCCCTCCCACAATTCCGAAAAGCTCGGGATGTCGGACAGGATCAGGGCGCAGCCGGCGCCGGCCGCTTCCAGCACGGCGAGTCCGAACGGCTCGTAGCGCGCGAGCGAGATGAAGACCGGGCGTTGCGTCAGCTCCCGGTCCATCCGCGCCGCGTCGAGCCGGCCGAGCCCACGCAAATGATCCGCGGTAAAGCGCTCGCCGTTCGGCCCCTCGGCCGGACCGGCGGCGTAGAAGGGCACGTCGATGCGCGCGGCCAGCCGGTCGAGGGCGGCCGCGTTCTTGGCGCGGTCCCAGAGCCGGCCGGCGGTGAAGGCGTGCGCGGCGGGCTCCGCCGCGCTGTGCAGATCGGCGAGACGGCGCCCGTTGCGCACCACCGCGGGCGGGCGATCGAGGCCGTAGGCGGCCCGCGTTGCCTCGGCGAAGGCACGCGTCGGGGCGAGCAGGCGGTCGGCGGCGCGGCAGCCGCGGGCCGCGAGGTCGGCGCGCCACGCTAGGTCAGCGGGAAGCGGGCCGTTGCCGAGCGCGGCCCACCACGTGGCGACGCAGGAATGGCACACCGCCACCACGGGGACCTCGAAGGCGGAGAGCGCCAGGGCCGGACTGTGGAGATGGACGAGATCCGCTCCCAGTTCGCGGGCGAGACGGGCGATGGCGGCGGCGGCCTCCGTGACGTCCGCGGCGCGCCCGGCGGTCCAGTCGAGGGGCAATCCGGTCGGCCGGATGCGGGCGCCGGAGGCGGCCTCGGCCTGGGCGAGCGCCGCTTGCGACGGCGCCGGCCCCATCAGGGCCAGCGTCACGGCGAGCCCGCGCCGGCCCAACCCTTCGGCCAGTTCGAGGCTGTACTGCCAGACCCCGCCCAGCGCGTCGGCCGTCATCAGGATGTGGGTCGGGGCCCGTCTCACCGGCATCCGCAGCCTGCCTCCAGCTCCGCCAGCGGCAGGGGCCGTTCCTCCTGGATGTCGCTGAAGCGCTCGAACTGCGCGAGGTAATGCGCGTGCGCCCGCTCCCAGGCACCGTCGTCGGGCTCGCCCCAGAGCCGGCGGTAATCGGGGGAACTCGGATAGGGGTAGAGCGGCACGGGATCGTTGGCCCAGACGCCCTGGCCGCGCAGGCGGTCGCGCCAGCTCGCGACAAGGTCGGGATCGTCGCCCGCGACCGCGATCAGGTTGGCCTGGACAAAGGGTACCGAACGGCGGGCGTAGATCAGGCGCTCGGCGAGGTCGTCGGTCGAGTCGCGGCAGCGTTTGTCGAGGGCGGCGCGGCCCTCCTCGGTCAGGCTCTCGATGCCGGCCTCGATCGAGACACAGCCCGCCGCGCCCAGGAGGTCGAGCATGTCGGGCTTCCACAGGTCGATCCGGGTCTGGACGCCGAACTTGATCGGCCGGCCCACCAGCGCCTCCAGCAGCGGCTTCTGCGGCAGGAAGATCTCATCGACGAAGTAGAGGTAGGTCACCCCCTGCGCGATCAGGCTATCGATCTCGTCCAGCACGAGCGGGAGTTCGCGGCGGCGATACTTGTCGCGGAAATCGATCTTGGCGCAGAAGCTGCAGGTATAGGGGCAGCCGCGCGACGCCTCGATCTCGGCGCCCGGCCCGTCCGGTGCGGTGTCGAAGCGGTGATGGTGGTGATGGTGGCGGGCGATCCAGGCGTCCGGCCAGCGGAGCGCCGGCAGATCGGTGAAGCGGCCGGCATGGGGCGGACCGGTGATGACGGTCTCACCGCCGTCGCGGTAGGCGAGCGCGGGCAGCCCGCGAACGTCCTCGGCATCGGCGAGACGGGCGACGATCTCCTCGCATTCGCCGCGCACCACGAGGTCGCATCCGAGCTTTTCCAGCGTGGGGCGGGGCGTCGCCGAGCCGTGCGGGCCCACCGCGACCGTGCGGCCGCCGCGGTTTCCCAGCGCATCGAGGAACAGACGCGGCACCCGCAGCTCCGGCGGGGCGCAGCGCCAGAACAGGTAGGTCGGCGCGGTGGTGACGACCGTCATGCCCGGCGCGAAGGCGGCGACGCGCTCCGCGGCCTCGCTCGCGGTCAGTTCTTCGAGGTGGGCATCGACGATCAGCGTCTCGTGGCCGGCGGCGCGGAGCAGGGCGGCGGCGTAGCCGAGTTCGAGCGGCAGGTGGGGCGCACGGCAGCCGAAATAGATGCTGTTGCGGTAGTCCCAGGCAGGATTGACCAGCGCGACCCTCACAGCACCGCCTCCGGCTGGCGCTGCGGGAGCGGTTCGGCGATCTGCGTGTCGCCCACCCATTCGCCGAGCCAGCCGGCGAGTTGTGCCACGCCCTCGCGCCAGGACAGCGGCCGTTCGAGCCCGAGCGCTTCGATGGCACGGCTCGGATCGGAGACGTAGTAGCGCTGGTCGCCCGGCCGCCACGGGCCACTCTCGATAGCGATCTCGCGGCCGAGCAATTGTCCGGCATGGGCGATCAGCCCGCGCAGAGACACGGCGTTGGCCGGTCCGCCACCGAGGTTGAACGCCCGGCCCGCCACCCGATCGATCCGCGCCAACGCTGCCCGGTAGGCTGCGACGCAATCATCGACATGAAGGATGTCGCGCACTTGGCTGCCGTCACCGTAAAGGGTGATGGGCTCGCCCCTCAGCGCCCGGATCAGGAAGTGGGCGACCCAGCCCTGGTCCTCGTTGCCCATCTGCCGGGGGCCGTAGATGCAGCTCATCCGCATGACCGCGGTCGGCAGCCCGTAGGTGCGGGCGTAGTCGAGCACATAGGCGTCCGCCGCCCCCTTGGAGCAGCCATAGGGGGTGTGGAAGTCGAGCGGACGGTCCTCGCCGATGCCGCGCTCGCGCAAGGATGGGTCCTCCGGCAGGTAGGCGTCGCCCGCCAGCGTGAGCGCCACGTCCGGCAGGCCGCCATAGACCTTGTTGGTCGAGGCGAAGAGCAGCGGCACCGCCGCTCCCCGTTCTCCCCGCGCGCGCAGCGCCTCCAGCAGGTTCAGCGTGCCGCCGAGATTGACCTCCATGTCGTCGCGCGGCGCGGTCAGACTCGTCGTCACCGCCACCTGAGCGGCGAAGTGGAACACGGCGCCCGCCTCGCGCACGGCGCGGGCGAGCGCGTCGCGGTCGCGGATGTCGGCGATCACCGGCACGATCCGCGGCCCATGCCGCTCGGTCAGCCATGCGAGGTTGCGCTCGACGCCCGCGCGCGCCAGCGCGTCGTAGACGATCACGGTGCGGCCTTCGGCGGCGAGGCGGTCGGCGAGGTTGGCGCCGACGAAGCCGGCGCCGCCGGTGACGAGGATCGGGCGGCTGTCGGGAACCGGGGCCATGCCGGCGGCGCTCACGCGACGAGCCCGCGCGCTTCGAGTTCGCGCCGCGCCTCGGCGACGCGGTCCACCGCCTGCTGCTCGGCGACCCAGGCCGCGAGTTCGGCCAAACCCTCTTCGAAGTCTCGCTTGGGCGCGTAGCCGAGTTCGCGGGTGATCTTTCCGATGTCGGCGATGCAGTGGCGGATGTCGCCGAGCCGGGCCTGACCGGTGGCCTGCGGCGCGATGTCCTCGCGGGCCATGGCGCGGGCCAGCAGGCGCGCCACCTCGTTCACCGTGCGGTCCTGACCCGAGCCGACATTGTAGACTTGCCCCACGGCGGCCGGGTGTTCGAGCGCGAGCACGAAGGCCTGGGCCACGTCCTCGACATGGACGAAGTCGCGCCGCTGCTCGCCATCCTCGAAGATCATCGGCGGCTGGCCGTTGAGGAGCCGGGCAGCGAAGATCGCCAGCACGCCGGTATAGGGGTTCGAGAGCGCCTGGCCGGGGCCGTAGGCGTTCCACAGCCGCAGTGCGACGCCCTCCATGCCGTAGGCCGGTGCCAGCGTCAGGGTCAGGCGCTCCTGCATGTATTTCGTCAGCGCGTAGACCGAGGCGAGCGCCGGGCGCTTGGTTTCCGGCGTCGGCACCGGACGCATCGGATGGCCCTCCGCATCGAGCGGGTCCCAGGGCTCGCCGGGCTTGCGGGGTTTGCGCACCGCGTCCTCGATCGTGGCGCCGCCTTGCGTGCGGTAGAGCCCTTCGCCGTAGATGCTCATGGAGGAGGCGACGACGACGCGTTTCACCGGCGCCTCGATCAGCGCCTGGAACAGGGTCGCGGTGCCGCAATCGTTGACCGAGACGTAGCGCTCGACGGCGTACATGCTCTGGCCGACACCGACCTCCGCCGCGAGGTGGACTACATGGGTCGCCCCGGCGAGCGCGCGGGCCACGGCGCCGGCGTCCCGGACGTCGCCCTCCACGAATTCCGCCGCGGGATCGAGCCCCTGGGGAGCGGCTCCTGCGCCGTGCACCTGCTCGATCAGGCTGTCGAGAACCCGAACCCGGTATCCGCGGGCCAAAAGCGCGCTCGCGAGATGCCGGCCGATGAAGCCGGCACCTCCGGTAATGAGGGCTAGATCTTTCATGAGCAGCCGCGCAACTCCATCGAGCGCTACAGGAACAACAAATATTTACTCAAATAAGGCACCAAAATTCGGCAGCAACCTATGATGTGATAACGGGAAATTGCATCCGATACCCCCAAGCCTGCTCAGTTTTCGGGATATCTCCGGCCGAGGATCTTTGTTCCTCGATTTTAATCCGCGTTTTCTGCACGCTCATCCTGCGGCCAAGCGCAGCGGCCAAGCGCGGCCCCCGATGCGCAAGCGAACCCGGCCTCGAAGGCGCGCACCGGAATCAGGCAATCCACGGACATCGGCCTCGGGAATCGCACGACGGGTGGAGCCCGGGTTCCGCTGCGCGGCTCCCCGGATGAATCCGAGCGCGGCGCCCCACCGATTTCAGAGCGGCGCCGACCGGTCCCGTCGGGCGAGGGCCGCGCGGGCTGTGCTCGCCTCCCAGGCCTCATCCGGATCGCCTCCGGCCACCTCGGCCGCGGTCAGGGGGACGGCTTCGAGGAGCGGAACGGAGCCGAATGGCAGATCGCGGATCACCGCGTCGTCCGCCGCCGCGGCGAGGATCACGAACTCGAACGGCGCACAGGCGGCCGGGAGACGGGAGAACAGGATCGCGCCGTGTTTCTCCACATCCCTCGCCACGCGGTATCCGTCCGCGACGCGGTCGCCGAGGCTCATCAGGATGTTGGTCCAGCGCCCCACGCGCTCGGTCTCCTCCCCCTCCCCCTCCGGCAGCCGCAGGGCGATTTCGCAGGCGACGCCGTTCTCCGGATCGGGGATGCCGGCCCAGGGCGTGGACAGGCCGTCGGTGGCGAGCACCACGCCGCCTGCCGAACCGCCGGCCGGGTGCAGCAGCAGGACCCGACGATGGGGGCCGAACCACTTCGTCTGCCCATGGATGTTGGCGACAGGATCCTGCGCGGCGAAGCCGGAGAGGAGACGGCCGCGCCCATCCCAGAACCGGCGGCGGGCCGCCGCGGCGGCCTCGTAGGCCGGGTCTTCGGGTCCGCGCGGAACGATGGCGGGGTCGAACGCCGTCTCGACGCGGATGCGGCCCGGCTGCCCGAGGAGCGACAGCGGGAAGGGTGCCCGAGTCCAGCGGATCTCGACCCGGTTGAAGGCCGCCCCGCCGGCCGCGGCGAGGCGCTCGACCGCCGCGCCGACGGCGTCGAAGGCGTGGCGAGGCTCGGGATCGAGGTGACGGCCGCCGGCATCGGTGTAGCCACCCGAGATCTGCGCGTGCCCCGCCTGCAGGGTCGTGGCGCTCCAGGCCCCCGCGACCGCCCCCGCCGGGGCGCGCCCGAGGCTGGCGCGAAGGTCGCGCTCCGCATCCGCGATGCCGTAGGGCGTGCCAGCCATGCCGAACTCTCCTCCCTCTCCTCCCCACGCCGCCCGGATCAGGTGTTGCGGCCCGGCTTCTCCCGGCCGGGGCAATCGCCGCGCCGACGCATCAGGGTCAGGATCTCGGACGAGAATTCGGGGCGTCGGGTGATGAGGGTCTGGATGGTGCTCGTCACGCTGTCCTTGGAGAAGTGGTAGGTCAGGACGACCTTCGATTCCTTGCAGGCCATGGCGAAGACGAAGCCATCGGGCAGGTCGCGGGTCTCGCTCAGGCGGCAGGCGTCGAGGAAGCGCGGGTTCGACTGGTACTGTGCCATCGTCTCGCGGCGGAACGACTCGTAATCGGCCGAGGCGAGGCAGGCTTCGCCCTTCGCCCCCTGGTCCTGGAACTGGCTGTTGCGGCTCTCGGTCTCGTAGAGGCCGGGCACGAAGACCGGCCGCGGCGTCAGAAGCGGTGCGGCCTCCACTGAGGGCGTCTCCGCCCGGACAGGATGGCCGAGGAAGAGCAGCGCGCTCGCGGCGACGGATCGGATCGCGGTCGTCCTCGGCATGTCGGCCGGCCTCTTTCGGTTCGAGTGGGGCCGGCTTCCGGCTGCGCGACCAGGGTCGCCGGTGCCGCGGCCAAGTCAAGCCGTCACCACCGAACCGAGGCGAAGGCCGGCGGACGCGGTCCGAGCCGTCCTACCGCCTGAGCGCGGCGCTGATCATGGCGGCCAGCCCGAAGTAGGGACCGATGAAGACGATGGAGCCGCCCCACACCAGGGCGAGCCAGCCCCAGCCGCTCAGGCGGGCTCCGGCCGCGCGAAGGCGTGCCGCCCGCTCGACCGGCGCGTACACGCCCTTGCGTCCGGCGCGGCGGGCGGCCCGGGCGGCTGCGGCGATCTGGATACGATCCGCCCCGAACGCCGTCGCGGCGGCGGTGCCGGCCCAGAGGAGCAGCGCGAGAACGCCGAGGGCGACCGCTCTGGTCCCGCTCGCCTCCACGGCCGTATCCGACAGCAGGAAGGAGAGCCACAGCCCCGCAAGCGCCGCGAGGGTCACGCCCCAGCGGCGATGCGCCACCGCCCAGACATGCGGTGCCAGCAACGCGTAGACGGACAGGCGGCGGGGCAGCGGGGCCTGCCGCCGCATCGCCTCGTAGGCCTTGAGGGCGTGTGGCGCGGCTTCGAGGAAGGCACGGGCGTCGCCCGCCTGGAGCGGCAGGCGGCCGCGGGGGAAGACCGGCACCGCCACGACGGCCGGATCGCCGGGCTCGGGGGGAATCGTATCGCGCAGGATCTGCGTGGCGAGCGCGGCGTCGCGCGCATCGAAGCGCGCGGCGAGAACCGCATCCTCCCGCGGCCAGCCGAAGACCGGTGCGGCCCGTAGGATCGCCGGGCGGGTGGCCTCGACGCGCTTGGCCGTGATCCGCCCGTCCGGGTCGCGCCAGAGGCCGAACAGCGCCCGCAGCAGCGCCGCCTCCGCCAGGGCGCGGGGCCCGGCGGGCAGCCGCCGCGCCCGCGCCAGCCACGCGGTCAGGCTGTCGGCGCCGTCGCGGAGGAAGGGCGGCAGATCCGCCTCGAGCGCGCGCGCTTCCCCCCATTCGGCCGGTCCGGCTTCGAGCGGCGCGATGTCGATCACCAGGGGCGTCGGCGCCCCCGGCACGGGGTCCGGGGGCGCAGGCGGAGGGTCGAGGTCGCGCACGAGGAGGGCCGGCACCTCGGGCATGGGTGCTGCCGGACCGTCGAGATCGCGCACGAGGGGCAGGGCCGGCGGGAGGACGTCACCGGGCGGCACCTTCGGTCCGGCCTCCGCCGCGAGCTCTGCCGTCACCACCGTGCCGCCGTCCGGCTCGTTCGCCGGCCTCGGCTTCTGCGCCGCCCCGGCCGGATCGCCGGGCGTTTCGTCCGCGGGCCCTTGCTCCGCGTCGCAGGGATCGTCCTCAACCTCCTGCCACGCTTCGGGCAGGGGCCGCCGCGCCTCCGCCAGGGCGCGCTCGCGGGCGGCGAGAAGGGCCTGGAAGCCCTCGGCATCCTCGTCGGGCCGGGTGAGTTTGAGGCGGCGGGCATAGGCGCGCCGGATCGCCGACGCGTCCCGCGTCGGTTCGAGCCCGAGCAGGTGCCAGGCGCTGTCGGTCATGGCTGGTTCCATACCAAGTGGCATGGAACCCGACCGATGGTCGGGCTCCATGCGTCCGGCGGACGCCCGCCGCCGCGCCGTCGCGCGGGCCATCGACCATGTGTCATCATCGATGGGTCTCAGAACCGGAAGCGGTGGTCTTCGAGGGCGTCGAGGTCGGCGGCGAAGGCCGCGCGCAGGGCCTCGGGCTCGCTGCCGGAAGCCTCGGCGATCTCCCGCTCGAAGCGGGCGACCCGGCTGGCAACGTGCTGGCGCAGGTCACCGCGCAGGTCCGCATAGAGCGCGTCGGCGCGGGCCAGCAGCGCCCGGTTCTCCGCCTGCTCCCGCGGCGCGAGCTTGATCGCGGCGAGCGCGGCGAAGCGGGCCTCGATTTCCGCCTCGTCGAGATTGGCGCCGTTGCGGAAGACCTGCCGGCGGCGCAGACCGGTGGAGATTACGGCGACTTCGACCTCCAGGGCGCCGTTGATGTCGTAGGTGAAGCGCACCTCGGCGGTCTCGGTGCCGGCCGGCGCCTTCGGCAGCGTCACCGGGACCTGACCCAGCGGGATGTTGTCGTCCGGGCGCAGACTCTCGCCCTGGAACACCTCCACCGCGATGTGGTCCTGCCCGTCATGGACCGTGGTGATGCGGTGGGCCCGGCTCACCGGTACGGCGGCGTTGCGCTCGATGATCGGCAGCATCACCTGCGTCGCCCCGGCGGTCCGGGCGTTCTCGGTGATGGCGATGCCCAGGGTGAAGGGGCAGACATCGGTCATCACCACCTCCTCCAGGGCGGCGTGGCGCGCCTTGAGCCCGGCCTGCACCGCCGCTCCCTGCGCCACCGCCGTGTCGGGATCGACATGGACCAGGGGCAGGCGCCCGAACAGCCGGGCGACGAGGCTGCGGATCACGGGCATCCGGGTCGCGCCGCCGACGAGGATCACCCCGTCGAGGTCGGCCAGCCGCTTGCCGGAATCCGACAGCGCCCGCTCCAGCGGCGCGCGCAGGCGGTGCAGGAGCGGGGCGGCGGCGGTCTCCAGCCGGGCGCGGTCGAGCTCGCCCCGCCGCACCTCCTCGCCGAGCCGGATCTCGTAGGCCGTCACCGGCGCGGCGGTGAGCCCGCGCTTGACCGCCTCGGCGACCCGCAGCAGGCGGGCGCGGTCGCCGGGCGAGAGAGTGTCGAGGGCGACGCGCTGGTCCTCGGCGATCGCCGCCGCCAGAATCTCGGAGAAGTCATCGCCGCCGAGCGCTACGTCGCCGGCGGTGGCGCGCACCTCCATCACGCCCTCGTAGAGTTCGAGCAGCGAGACGTCGAAGGTGCCGCCGCCGAGGTCGAACACGAGGACGGTGCCCTCTTGCTTGGACTCGACTCCGTAGGCGAGCGCCGCCGCGGTCGGCTCGTTGACCAGCCGCTCCACCGGCAGGCCGGCGAGGCGGGCGGCGTCGAGGGTGGCCTTGCGCTGGATGTCGTTGAAATAGGCCGGCACCGAGATCACTGCCTCGGTCACCTCCGTGCCGAGATGCGCCTGGGCGTCGGCCTTGAGGCTCTTCAGCACCAGGGCCGACAGTTCCTCCGGGCGGAAGCTCTGGCCGCGGCCGAGCCGGGTGACGTGGCCCGAGCCCATCCAGCGCTTGAACGAGGCGACGGTGCGCTCGGGCTCGGTGGCGAGCCGCTCCCGCGCCGCGCGGCCGACCAGCACCGTCCCGTCCGCGTCGAGGCCGACCACGGAGGGCGTCAGCGGCTCGCCCAGCGCGTTGGGAATGAGCCGCGGCCCCTCCGGCGTCCAGACGGCGACCGCCGAGTTCGTGGTGCCGAGATCGATGCCGACGATCGCCATGGAGCCCCCTTCGGTTCGGGCCGCCGCCTCACCCCCGTGCCGGCCGCACCGCCGCCGTTATTAGCCACAGCCCGCGGTGTCGGCGAGAGCCCAGGAAGAGCCGCCGAGGGATCGGACGAGGAGGCCGGGCCGACCGCGTCACGAATCGCGCCGATCGTCGCCGAAGACGGGCCGCCCCCGATTGCCGCATCGCAACATTCCTGTATGGCGGGCCCTTTCCGATGACAGGCGCAGGTGACCCCATGCCGGCCAGAGACAGCTTCACGCTCCAGGATCAGGTCAACATCATCCTGGCCGAGAACATCGCGCCGTCGGCGCTGGAGGTTCTCGCGCGGGCCGGCATCCGCGACGTGCGGCGTCTGCCGCGCGCCGTGGGCTCAGCGGATGCCGAGGCGCTGGCGGGCACCCACGTCCTCGGCATTCGTTCGCGCACGCAGGTGACGGCGGGCCTGCTCGACGCCGCCCCGGCCCTCGTCGCGGTCGGCTGCTTCAGCGTCGGCACCAATCAGGTCGATCTCGACGCGGCCCGCGCCCGCGGCATCCCGGTCTTCAACGCGCCCTTCTCGAACACCCGCAGCGTCGCCGAACTGACGATCGGCGAGATCGTGATGCTGCTTCGGCGCATCCCCTCTCGTTCCGAGGCGGCCCATTCCGGCGGCTGGGACAAGTCGGCGGAGCATTCCTACGAGGTCCGCGGCAAGACCCTCGGCATCGTCGGCTACGGCAATATCGGCGCGCAGCTCTCGAACCTCGCCGAGGCGATGGGCATGCGGGTGATCTTCTTCGATCTCACCGACCGACTGCGCCACGGCAATACCGAGCCCGCCGACAGCCTCGACGACCTGCTCGCGGTCAGCGACGTGGTGAGCCTGCACGTGCCGGAGACGCCGCTCACCCACGGCCTGATGAGCGCCGAGCGCATCGGGAAGATGAAGCCCGGCGCCTACCTCATCAACAACAGCCGCGGCACCGTGGTCGATCTCGACGCGCTCGCCGACGCCCTCAGGCAGGGCCGCCTGCGGGGTGCGGCGGTCGACGTGTTCCCCGTCGAGCCGCGCTCCAACGACGAGCGCTTCGTCTCGCCGCTGCAGGGCATCCCGAACGTGATCCTCACGCCGCATATCGGCGGCTCGACGGAGGAGGCGCAGGACCGCATCGGTTCGGAGGTCGCGCGCAAGCTCGTCGACTACGTCGAGACCGGCTCGACGCTGGGTGCCGTTAACTTCCCGCAGGTGCAGATCCCGCCGCGGCTCGGCGGCGTGCGCTTCCTGCACGTGCACCGGAACGTCCCCGGCGTGCTCGGCCACATCAACCAGGCCTTCGCCCGGCGCGACGTCAACATCGCATCCCAGTACCTTCAGACCGAGGGCGAGTTGGGCTACGTGGTGGTGGAGGCCGATGCCGCCCCCGCCGACCGGGCCGGCATCCTCGCCGAGCTCGACGCCATCGAGGGCACGGTGCGCACCCGTCTGATCCAGGCGCGGATCGCCTGAAGGATCCTTAGTAAGCCATGAGCGCGACCGGACTTCCCTCCGACTTCCTCGCCCGGCTCGATGCACGGCTGGGGCCGGGCGGCCTGCTGACGGACGAGGCCGATTGCGCCCCCTTCGCCATCGACTGGCGCCGCCTGTTCCCGGGCCGGGCCGCCGCGGTTGCGCGGCCGGCGAGCACGGAGCAGGTCGCCGCCATCGTCGGCCTGTGCCGCGAGGCGGGCGTCGCGCTGGTGCCCCAGGGCGGCCATACCGGGCTCGCGGGCGGGGCCACCCCCGACGCCTCGGGGCGCCAGATCGTGCTCTCGCTCGCACGGATGAACGCGATCCGCGCGGTCGATCCGGTCGGCCTCACCCTGGAAGTCGAGGCGGGCTGCGTCGTACAGGCGGCGCAGGCCGCAGCGGAGGCCGCCGGGCGGCTGTTCCCGGTGAGCTACGCCGCGGAAGGCTCGGCGATGATCGGCGGCATGATCGCCACCAATTCCGGCGGCATCAACGTGTTGCGCTACGGCATGACCCGCAACCTCGTCCTCGGTCTCGAAGTCGTGCTCGCCGACGGCAGCGTCGTCGACGGCCTGCGCGCCCTGCGCAAGGACAATGCCGGCTACGACTGGAAGCAGCTCTTCATCGGCAGCGAGGGAACGCTCGGGATCGTCACCGCCGCGGTGCTGCGCCTCGTGCCCCGCCCGCGTCACACCGAGACCGCCCTGCTGGCGGTGCCGGATCCGGAGGCGGCGCTGCGGGTGCTGGCCGCCGCGCAGGACGACCTCGGCGACACGATCCAGGCCTTCGAATTGATCTCGCGCTGCTCCTTCGAGCTGCTGGAGCGCCATGCCGACATGGCGAGCCCGCTCTCCCCCTCGCCTTGGTGCATCCTGCTCGAGGCGGGATCGAGCCTCTCGGGTCTCCGGGACGCGGTTGAGGGTACGCTCGGCGAGGTTCTGGAGCGGGGCGATGCCCTGGATGGCGTGCTGGCCGAATCGAAGGCGCAGGCCGCCGGCCTCTGGTCCTTGCGCGAGCGCATCACCGAATGCGAGGCGCACCAGGGCAAGTCGGTCAAGCACGACGTCTCGGTGCCGATCCCAGCGATCCCCGCCTTTCTGGAGGCCGCCGACCGGGCGCTGGCCGAGGGCGCGCCCGGCACCGTCCCGAACGTGTTCGGCCACATGGGCGACGGCAACCTGCACTACAACGTGCTGATCGGGGCCGAGCATGACGGCGCCGCGATCAACCGTCTGGTGCACGACGTGGTCGACCGGTTCGCGGGCAGCATCTCCGCCGAGCACGGCATCGGCCAGTACCGTGTCGACGAACTGGCGCACCGCCGCCGGCCCGAGGAGATGGCTCTGGCGCATCGTCTGAAGCGGGCCCTCGACGCGGACGGCCTGCTCAATCCGGGCAAAGTTCTGCGGACCTGACCCCGCTTCGGCGATAGCGCTCGGGCCCGGCTCCGAACGGGAGGATCCCGGGTTCCGCTGCGCGTCCCCTCGAGGACGGGAGCGGCGGGACCGCGGCCATCAACCGGACGCCGCATCATGCGCTCACGCGAACCGGGTTCCGGCCGTCCCCTCGACTCCGGATGCCGCCACCGACCCGCGCCGGAACAGAAACACCTGGCGCCCTTCCCCCACCAGCGCGGTGGCGCCCTGGCGCCCGCAGATCCAGTCGCGCACCATCGCCGCGGCGGCGGGCGAGACCGCCGGCTTCCACAGCCAGATGTCGCGGGCCTCATCGACCCCGTGCTCATGAAACAGCGCAGCGGGCGCGTCCTCGGCCACGCCCACCGACCACGCGGAGAAATCGGCGCCGAACTCCTTCACGTAGCTGATGAACTCGAACTTGATCTGCTGCACGCTGTAGGCGGTCATCGGCGGCGCCTCACGCGGGGATCGGGGCAATGCGGCCGGGCTCGCTTCGGCGCGCCTGCGCCCGGGCGGCGCCCTCGCGCTTCTCCTCGGCCGACATCTCCCGGATCACCTCCTCCAGCGCGTTGAGCGCCGTGCCGACGCCGTGACCGGCGGCGAGCGAGAGCCAGGCGAAGGCCTCGACCCGGTCGCGCTCCACCCCGATGCCCTGGGCGTAGAGATGGCCGAGCCGGGCCTGGGACGGGTAGTGCCCGGCTTCCGCCGCGCTACGGTAGAGGGCAGCGGCGCGAGCGGGATCGGCGGACAACCCGTCGCCCTTCGCCAGCAGGGTGGCGAGGTTGTAGGCGGCCATCACGTCGCCGCCGGCGGCGGCCCGCTCCAGCCAGCGCGCGCCCTCGGCCCGGTCCTGCGCCACGCCCTGGCCCATGGCCAGCATCGCGCCGACATTGGTTGCGGCCGGGCCGTGGCCCTGCTCGGCGGCGCGGCGATACCATTCGAAGGCCTTGGTCAGCGAGGCGGGCACGCCGGTCCCGCCGGCATGGAGCGCGCCGAGCCACGCCTGCGCCTCCGGATTACCCGCCTCGGCGAGCGGCCGGAACACGGCGAGCGCCCGGTCGTAGGCGTGGGCTTCGAAGGCCGCGACGCCGTCGGCGAGGACCGGCGCGGGGACGAGAGGCTGGGCTAGACTCATCGACATCTCCCAAAAAATCAGCAGCCGCGGCCCTGGGCCGTGGCGTAGAGGGGCTGGGTCTCCGTGGCGGCCGGCCGCGCCAGCACGCGGGCGGCGATGTTTCGCTGCAGCCAGAGACCGGCTGCGTTCGTTGGACGAGGGTCGTCCGCCTCCGGGCCGGTGAGCGCCGCCTGCGTGGCGACGGCCGGCGCCATCCGGGCAGCGATCTCGGCAAGCCACGCATCCCAAGACATTCGCCCCGGAGCGGCAGCGGCCGGTTCCGCGTCGCCCGAGCCGAGCAGCCCGATCCGCAGCAGCGTCTGCCCCAGCGCCGTCGGCTGGAGCATCACCGCGCAGGTCTCAGCCCGCCCCGCGATCAGGACGAGGTTCGGGAAGTAGACGGCGATCGTCGCAAGCTCTCCGGTCGCGAGGCGTCCGGTCAGGCGCAGGCTGTCCGAAGCCTCCGCCAAGGGCTCGCCCTCGGCCAGGGCCTGCATCGCAAGTTTCCAGTTGGCGGAGAACTCCGCCCACCGGGTCTCGCCAGTCAGCGCGGTCAGGCCCTCACGCGGCGGTTCGGGCGGGGCGGCCGCGGGATCGAGGTTGATCCGCACCAACGGCCCCCAGGCACGGACGGCGACCGGCAGCAGCCGCTCCGGGCGCAGGCCGAGATACTGGTGCATCGCCGGTGTCGGCCCGTCGGGGCCGGCCGGCAGCACGGCCCCGTCGCGGCTGTAGCCGCAGGCGGTGAAGGAGCAGCGGGTCTTCGTGCCGGTGCGGCATTGCAGCGGCACCGCGCGGCAGCCGCCGTGCTGGGCCTTGTTGAAGCGCCCGACGAGACCGCCGTCGGGCTCGCGCTGGACATGGAGGCCGTGATGACCGGCGGTGAAGGGCAGGAGATCGCCGGGCGAGGGAATCTCGGCGCCGAGGCCGATGGCGAGCCAGGAACGGGTCCAGACCGCGTCGTCCTCCAGCTCGGCGAAGGCGAGCGCCCGGTAGGCGGCCGGCGGCAGCAGGCGCGGCGCCCCTGGATCGAGGCTGTCGGCGAAGAAGGCGGGGTTGGCGAGGTCGAACCCTTCGGCGCGGTGGCCGAGATCGGGGCGGTCCGGCACGAAGCCGGCCGAGGCGACGGCGAGGGCCATGAACTCCTCTCACTCTGAGCCGGGAAAGGGTCGGTGGCAGCGCACCTTCGGGGGCTGACGGGCGCTGCCACCGGGGCTCCGCCCGAGGAGGGCAAGGACGGAGCGTCGGAGCGGTCCCCGCCGTGGCGGGGATCATGGGGTCAGGCGGGCAGCGGCTCGCCGCGCTCCTTGCGGCTGCGATGCTCCATCGGGGTCGGGTCGTAATCGGCCCGGCCGCGGTGCTTGATCGCGCTGTCCGGCGGGGCCGGCAGGGGCCCGTCCATCGCGAAGCGGTCGAGCACGTTCTTGGTCAGCCGCGAGATGTTGTTGTCGCAGTTGTTCCACGGCAGCGAGCCGCAATAGGCGATGGAGGAGAAGGCGAAGCAGGCGCCGCCGTTCGGGGTCTCGTGATAGGCGATGTCGCCGCGCACCCGCGGATGGGTGGTGCCGTCGAGCCCCTGCTGGTTGAAGCCAAAATCCTCCATCACGAGGAGATAGGCCTCCGTGTGCCGCCCGGCCGAGGTCGCCACTGTCAGGGTGTGCGGGGGCGAGCCCAGCATCGTGTCGACGATGTCGAGTTCGAGACCCGCCGCGCCGCCGCCGACGAGACCGAAATTGCCGAGCTTCTCGTCGTAGTCGATGCCCTCGAAGGCCCAGGCGACGCGCTGATCCAGGCTGTCCGGCGTGCGGGAGAAGTAGCTCGACACGTCGAAACCTTCCGACGACATGCCGACGCCGGCCACCGAGTGGAGGTAGCGCCCGCGGAAACGCCACATCCCGCCGAGTTCGCCCGTGCCCTGGTGGTAGTACTCGCCCGGATCGGCCCGCCAGGTGCGGATGCCGGATTCGCAGCGGCGCATCTCGGTGACGACGCCGCGGCCCTTGTTCTCGTAGGCAGGGTGGAACGAGTGGACCCAGTACCACGCGTCGGCACCCATATACATCAGCCGGCCGCCGCGCTGAGTGTAGTTGTGGAGCGCGTCGAGCTGGGTGCCGGAATTGTGCTCCGGATGCGAGCCGGTGATGATGACGTTGTAGTTCTCGATTCTGGCGAGCCCGTCGTAGGTGATGTCCTCGTCGGTGAAGACGTCGTACTCGTACCCCATCGTCTCCAGCCAGTAGATCAGGTGGAGGTCGGCGGGGTATTGCCACGGCGCCTGGGCGAGGAAGTGGTCGTATTTCGGCCGGATCGACAGGATCGGCCGCAGGCGCGACGAGATCGAGATGCCGGTGCCGTCGGTATGGGTATCGTAGATCGAGCCGCCGTATTCGCGGTGCTCGGACAGGAACATGTTCTGCTGCTGCATGATCGGCACGCGGTAGACGAACAGTTCCGCACCGCCCGCGTTGCAGGCGACGTGCTCGTTGGCATAGGCCATGTAGCTGATGGTCGGCACCATCACCGCGATCTTGGCGGTCTCCTGACCGATGCGCGGCACCACCCAGAACGGGATGAACTCCTCGTCGCCCTCAGGCGTGGTCAGCTTGGCGGCGTAGAAGCGGCTCTTCACGCCGGTCTCCGGCACGGTCCAGGCGAAGTCGCAAGACCAGCGGGCGTCGTCCACGTCGTCGTCGTGGAAGCTGATGGCGCCGTACTCCTGCGGCGCGTGCTTCCAGTCGAAGTTCTGGCCCGACCAGTTGTAGCCGGTCATGCCGCGGTTGGGGCAGTTCACCAGGGTCGCGTCGAAGCGGTAAGGGCCCTCGTCCTTACAGATGAGCGTGTCGATGCCGACGGAAAAATTCCAGGCGGCGACGATGCACTCGGAAAGCTTGCCGGTGGGGCCGGCATTGCGCCGCTCGGTCAGGCCGGGCTGAGCGCCGGCCTTCATCATCTCGATCTCGGCGCGCGAGAGCGCCCGGTTGCAGAGGCGCGGGCTGTCGAGCTTGCCGTTATATTTGCCGGCAAAGATCACGCCGGCCGGCTTCGAGGAGGCGGCGAGCGGATCCTCCGGCGCCAGCCGCTCGACATAGGCGCCGAGCGCGAGGGGAACGGGGGCGTGGGCGATGGCGACCTTCAGGCGCGCCTCGACCGGGGCGATCTCGGGATCGAGGGCGTAGACGACCTGCGGCTCGTGGATCAGCGTGACGAGGCCGGTGGCGGCGTCTAACGTCGCGGCGCAGAAATGCCAGGCATGGTCGCGGATCGGTACGCCGGTGGTGATCCGGTGCTCGTTGATGCGCAGTTCGAGGCAGCCCTCCTCGTTGATGAAGAGACCGTAGCCGCACTCGTTCGACCACTTGGTGACGAGTCCCTGCGGCCCGTGCTTCCAGTAGCGCGGATGCGTTTTCGGCGCGGTCGGCCAGATCCAGCACTGGAGCGTGAAGCTCTCGACGTGGAAGGGCTTCGCGTCCGGCACGTAGCCGTAGGAGCCGCCGTGGATGATCTGCTTCTTGCCGGCATAGGTGCCGTTGACCGCCGCCTCGACCAGCTTGTCGATGTAGCCGGGCCCGCGCGGATTGGTGTCGCCGTTGATCATTTGGACGATCTCGACCTTGTACTCGGACGGACCATCGCAATTGACGTAAAACTGAATTGTATCGCCGGGATGCACGCCAAATTTGTCGGCGTAACCGGTCAGCCTCATGGTGGTCATCGGGTCAATCCTTCGGGCATCGTCTCTGGTCCCCGCCCCCGCTCGTCCGCGCGTCGTTGCGCGAGGGGGCGCCAGGAGGCGCGTCACGGCCTCCCGCTGATCGACGTGAGTTTAAGAATTCCTGGTCGCTTCAAGTGATCGGCCAGTTATCGTCCTTGCGCTTCCAGCCCTCGTGATAGTCTTCCGGGAAGCCGTAGCTCTCGGAGAGCTCGTCGAGGCGCATCAGGAAGATCTCGTGCTGGATCTCCTGCTCGTCGGTGTAGATTTTGTCGCCGACAAATTCGGGGGGCACGCCGCGGACGCCGGAGAGCCGGGCGATGCGCCACTCGGCATCGACCTTGGTGCAGATCACGATCAGCTTGCCCTTCGGGCTCCCGCCGCGCATGCGCAGCAGCACCCGCTTGAGCACAGGATCGGTGTGGACGCCGCCCGTCACCACGGTGGTGTCGCCGGGCGTCTCGCACAGCAGCACCGAATTGCCGGCCACCCCCTTCATCGAGTCCATGCAGGCCTTGTGCGCCTCGATCAGGCGCTGGCGCTCGGGCGTGCCCTTCTTCGGGATCGGTTCCATCGTCGTCGCTCCTCGTAAGTCCCGGCCGCGCCGTTGCGGCCGGCATGGTTGCGGGCATGCACGCCGGTGCGATCCGGCGGCGGCCCGTATCGGCGGAGCCGTGACGCCCCACTGAGAAGTGAAGATGCAGACAAATCGACCGAGACTATTCGGAAATTTGCTTCCGATTACGCGGCTCTTATTTGTTGGTCGAATTTATTGCTCGTACAGACAGAAGGTCAAGTGGATATTTCTTATCAGGAAACGTTTTTTACGCCGACTGTAGACAACCTCATTTACCCGAGCACCGACGCAGCGATCCGGTGGCGCCCCCTCTCCGGGGAAGGGGGCGCCCTGGATGGCTGCGGATTCGCCTCACCATGACGGCGTGGCCGCGGGCTCAGATCGTCATGTGCCGCTCGATCAGTTCGTCGGTCATCTCATGGATCGGCCCGCGGGCGACGATGCGGCCGTTCTCCATCATCAGGAAGGCGTCGCCGAGCTTGCGCGCGACCTTGATGTGCTGCTCGGTGAGGATCAGCGTGATACCGAATTCCTTGTTGAGCCGCCCCAGCGTCTGGCCGATCTCGGCGACGATGTTGGGCTGGATGCCCTCGGTCGGTTCGTCGAGGAGCAGGATGCGCGGGTTGGTGGCAAGCGCCCGCGCGATGGCGAGCTGCTGCTGCTGGCCGCCCGAGAGCAGGCCCGCCTTCCGGTGCAGGTTCTGCGCGAGGTAGGGAAACAGCGTCAGGCACAGTTCCGGCACGTCCTGGCGCCCGTCGGTGCGGGCGAAGGTACCGAGCAGGATGTTCTCCTTGACCGTGAAGTGCGGCAGGATCTGGCGCCCTTGCGGGATGTAGCCGAGGCCGTATTTGGCCCGCACATGGGTCGGCGCCTTCCCAACGGACGCACCGTCGATCCGGATCTCGCCGGAAGTGCGGTCGGTCAGCCCCATGATGGTGCGCAGGAGCGTGGTCTTGCCCACCCCGTTGCGGCCGAGGACGCACAAGCACTGCCCCTCGGGCAGGCCGAGGCCGATCTCCTTCAGGATCGGCGTCTTGCCGTAATAGGAGGTCACGCGGTCGAGATCGAGCAGCATCGTTAGACCTCCGGCTCGCCGAGATAGACCTCGCGCACCCGCGGATCGTTCTCGATGTCGCTGAGTTTTCCCTGCGCCAGGAAGGCGCCCATGTGCATCACGGTCACCACGTCGGCGATCTGCCGGACGAACCCCATGTCATGCTCAACCACGATCAGGGTGTTGGTGCGCTTGAGTTCGTTGAGGAAGACGACGGTCTTCTCGATCTCGGACTCGGTCATGCCCGCGACCGGCTCGTCCAGCAGGAGGATCGCCGGGTTTTGCATCAGCACCATGCCGATCTCGAGCCACTGCGTCTCGCCGTGGGAGAGGAAGCCGGCCTCGACCTCGAGACGGTCCTTGAGGCCGGTGAGTGTGGCCACCTCGTCGAGCTTGGCGGAGAATCCGGCAGGCCGCCGCCGCAGCATGTTGCGGAACGGATTGACCTCGCGGGAATAGGCCACCTCGAAGTTCTGGCGCACGCTGAGTTCGCGGAACACCGCCGGCACCTGGAATTTGCGCCCGATGCCGCGCTGGGCGATCTCGTGCTCGCTCAAACTCGTGATGTCGTCGCCGCGCAGGACGATCGAGCCGGAGGTTGGCTTCTGGCGTCCGGTGATGAGGTCCATGGTGGTGGTCTTGCCGGCCCCGTTGGGGCCGACGAGGCAGCACAGAGTCAATTCGGTCACGTCGAGGCTGAAGCCGTTGATGACCTTGGTGCCGCCGAAGCTCTTGTGCAGGTCGCGGATTTCGAGAACGCCCATCATCCCCTCCCTTACTCGCCCGCCGCCGGGGCGCCGGTGATCGCGTGCGGCAGGTCGGGCCGGGTGTGCTTGCCCGGCTGGCGCGCCAGCGCGCCGAGCACCTTTTCGAGAAGCCCCGCCAAGCCCTTGGGCAAGAAGCGCACGACCACGATGAAGAAGGCGCCGAGCACGAGCAGCCAGGTCGCCAGAAACTGGTCGCCGAGATAGCTCTGGCCGCCCTGGATCAGGAAAGCGCCGAGGATCGCGCCAAGCAGCGACAGGCGCCCGCCGATCCCAGCCCAGATCACCATGCCGATGCTGAAGGTGGGGTCGAGCTGGGCCGGCGAGACGTACTGGATCAGCATCACCCAGAGGCAGCCGGCGAGCGCGGCGATGAAGCCGGAGATCGCGTAGATGCAGGTCTCGTAGAGGGCGACGTTGTAGCCGAGGAAGCGCACCCGCTCAGGGTCGCCGCGCAGGGCCTGGACCACGAGGCCGAACTTGCTCTGGGTCAAGAGCTTGGCGCCGACCGTGACGGCGATGAGCAGGCCGCAGACGATCCAGTAGGCCGTCGGGCCGTAGGGATCGATATCGGTGCCGAAGAGGCTCAGCGGCGCGGGCGGCGAGAGGCCGTTGGCGCCGTTGGTGTAGGGCTGCATGTCGAGGATCAGCGTGGCGAAGGCGGAGAGCATCGCCAGCGACATGATCGCGAAGAACGGCCCCGAGACCCGGGCGCGGAACATCAGCGTGCCGAACACGACGTAGAACAAGGTGGGCACGACGAGCGCCAACACGATGCCGCCGCCGGTGCTCCAGAACGGCTGCCAGAACCAGGGCAGGTGCTCCAGGCTGTTGTTGAGCATGAAGGGCGGGATCGGGTTCGAATCCGGATCCTGCGACTGCATCTGCATGGTCATGGCCATGCCGTAGGCGGCGAGCCCGAAGGCGATGCCCTGGCCGAGATTGAGGATGCCGCCAAAGCCCCAGCATAGGCTGATCGACAGGGCAAGCATGCCGTAGATGCCGTAGACGGCGAACTGGTTGAGCAGGAAGCCGTCCGAGACGAAGGCCGGGATCCCGGCGATGGCTAAGAAGAACAGTCCGTAGACTGCCCATTGCGCCGGCTTGCTGTGATAGAGATTGCGCGTCGTCATCTGCGGGGGAGACTCTTCTGACGGGCTGGGAGGGTGAAGCCGAGGGGCTTCACCGGCGGCCTTTGGCGACGGCGAAGAGGCCGCGCGGGCGGAAGCGCAGGAACACGACGATCAGCACGTAGAGGAGGAAGCGCGCGAAGGTGTCGTTGGTCATGAAAGCGAAGACCGACTGGAGTTCGCCCGTCAGACCCGCCGCCGCGACGCTGCCCATCAGCGTGCCGCCGCCGACCACCACGACGAGGAAGGCCTGCACCACGTAGGCCGTGCCCATGGTCGGCAGCACGATCGCCAGCACGCCGAACAGCGAGCCCGCAATACCGGCAAGGCCGGCACCGATCGCGAAGGTCGTCATGTAGACTCGGTCGGCATTGATGCCGAAGGAGGCGGCCATCTCCTTGTTCTGCATCACCGCGCGCACCTGCATGCCGAAGCGGGTGCGGTAGAACAGCCAGGCCGTGGCCGCGACGATGAGCGCGGTGATCGCAAGCACCACGAGGCGGAACACCGAGAGGCTGGCAAAGCCCACCTCGACGTTGCTCTGGAAGATCTCCGGCACGGCGATGTATTTCGGGTCCGAACCGAAGATCAGCCGCACGCCCTGCATCAGCACCAGCGAGACGCCCCAGGTGGCGAGGAGCGTGTCGAGCGGGCGGTTGTACAGGTAGCGGATCAGCCCGCGCTCGATCACCAGCCCGACAAGCGCCACCACGATGAAGGAGGCGGGCAGGCAGAGCAGGAACGGCAGGCCGAACGAGGATTGCAGGGCGTAGGAGGTATAGGCGCCCAGCATGATGAACTCGCCGTGGGCCATGTTGATGACCCCGACGGTGCCGTAGATGATCGTCAGACCGATCGCGGCGATGAGCCAGATGCTGGCGATGCTCAAGCCCAGCACCAGGGCGTTGACAAAGGGAGCAATGTCGAGGGACGTCACGGGACCTCCGTGAATACAAAGTCCCGGCCGCGCGGATCCGCGGCCGGAGCGGTTGCGCGGGAATCCGTCAGATGACGTTCTTGCGGCTCTTGCCGTCGGGGGCGACGAGGCCCGCGGCGGTGCATTTTCCGGCATTCGGGTAGATCGAGTACGGATCGGGCGCGACGTGCTCTTTGGATTCGGAGACGATCTTGAAGCTGCCATCCGCCTGGCACTGGCCGATCTTGGGCTTGAGCCAGGAATTGAAGTTGTCGCCGTCGATCCAGATCAGGCCTTCCGGCGAGATGTCGTCCTCGACCCGCACGCCGCCGCTGACGTCGCGGATCATACGCGAGGTGATCTCCTCGACATTGCCGGTCTTCTTGATCGCGGCCTCGAGACCGGCCTTGAACACGTAGGCCGAGAGGTAAGTCTCCTCCATGTTGTAATGGGTGGAGCCATTCTTGCCGTACTTGCTCTTGAGGAAGTTCTCGACGAACTTTTGGTTGGTTGGGTTCTCCAGCGACTGGAAGTAGGGCGCCGAGAGGAAGTGCCCGGCGCCGAATTCGGCACCCATCGCCTTGGTCTCGATCTCACCGGTGGTGAGCGAGGCGATCGGCATGGAATCGACCTTGAAACCCTCCTGCTTGAACTGCTTGTGGAAGGCGATGTCGGAGGCGCCGACCACGGTCGAGAAGATGAAGTTCGGCTTGGCGTCGCGGATCTTGCCGAGCACGGGCCCGAATTCCGAGCTGCCGAGCGGGATGTATTCCTCGCCCACCAGCTCGCCGCCGGCCTCTTGGAGCCAGATCTTGGCGTTTTTGTTCGACTCCTTCGGCCAAACGTAGTTCGAGCCGACGAAAAAGACCTTTTTCCCGAAGTTCTTGACCATGTACGGGATCAGGTCCTTCGAGTGCTGGTTGGCCAGCGGACCCGTGCAAATCGTATTCTGGGTGCATTCGGCACCCTCGTAGCAGGTCGGGTAGTACAGCAGGCTGTTCTGCGACATCACCACCGGCAGGATCGCCTTGCGGCTCGCCGAGGTGTAGCAGCCGAACAGCGCGATCACCTTTTCGCGAATGATGAGCTCCTTGGCCTTCTCCGAGTAAACGTTAAAGTCCGACTTGGCATCGACGATCACCGGCTGGATCGGATGCCCAGCAATACCGCCGTTCTTGTTAATCTCGTCGATGGCGTACTGCATCACGAGCGTGGAATCTTCCTCCGGCACCGCGAGCTGGCCGGTGAGGGAGAACAGCAAGCCGACCTTGATGGGTTCGCCCTTCTTGAGCGTCGCCCCCCAAGCCTCACGGGCCGTCGGCAGCCAGAGATGAGGCGCGGCGATTGCCGCCGCGGCGAGCGAAGACTGCTTCAAGAGCTTGCGGCGCGTGAAATCCATGCCAGTCCCCTTATTTGCTGTGCAAATGCCCGATTTTTGGGCTGATAGCTTTCACTATGCTTAGGAAAGCGCGCTTTTTATTTCGATAGACGCTACGGCGCCTTTTTGCAGCGCGTCAAGGGCATATTTCCCCTGGAGACATTTTTTTTCTTATGAGCAATGCCGCGGAGGGCAGGACCCAACTCCGCCCGCTCCGTGGCTCGCTTGCAAGCGCGATGCCGCAAAATCCAAAAAGTCCAAATTACGAGTTGACCAGGCCCGAACTTCAGTGCCAGCCTAGTAAAGCAGAAGACATGTGGTCAAAAATTACGCAAAAGCACGAGCTTTGATCACATTGCCGAAGAATCGGACGCGCCAGAGGCACCTGCCTGTGGCTGCCGAGCGATCTGCCAAAAACCAGAAATCGGACATTGGCTGTTGCACGACACTTGCGAGGCGTTCCGCTGCATCGCGGGTCGGAAGCTGCCGGATTGCGCGCTGCAAAATCCGGCAACTCTGAGGGTCAGCGAAGTCTTGGTCTCAGCGAGTAAAGTAAAGGGGATGACGTGATGCGTGTTGGTGGATGCGGGAAGGAACCAGGGGCGGCGGGTTCGGGCCGGCGAGGACGGCATCGCGGATGGGCCGTCGGTGCGCTGTTTGCGGTGAGCCTTGCCGGCGCGAGCGGAGCGGTGGCGCAGCAGCCCTCACCGGTGGGCGAGTTCAACGACCAGACCCAGCCGCGCACCGATCCCCGCATCGCCGAGAAGCCGGCCGATCCGGTGCGCGTCGGGCCGCTCGCCC
>NZ_BPRC01000035.1 GCF_022179725.1 Methylorubrum aminovorans | reverse complement strand
GTCGAGCCGGATTCGATCTCCTGCGACAGCGCGTCCTGCATGCTGCATGAGCCGCAATCAGCAAGGCTTGATCGGACGCCAAGCCTTCAGCACCGAAAGTGCGGAAGAACCCTTTTTCCACGCCGATACCCACTGTGAACGCTTGATGAGACGAATGCGTGCGCGTCCCTGGTTCCTTCCGCGTCCCGGCGTTCGACGCCCTGTCAGGCTGCCCGGCGGAAACCTTCGCGCGGTCGCCCGATGACGGGACTCTCAAGTCGGCCTTGAAGGTCGTGCGTCCCGAGACGGAACTCGGCGAGATCGATCCCGTCAAGGCATCCCCGGGACACGGCACCCTATCGGAAAACTCGACGCGGCGGAGCGGATCGATCGGGCGCCCGTCCTTCCCGGTCTACGGTGGCAGGATTCGGGAAGCGCCGATACCGAGACGATTTCATCCGGACCGACTCAGGCCCGCCAGCCTCAGCTATCCTGTTCCCTTCTTTGCAGCCCGATGTCCCGCAGCACCTCTTCCCGGCCCTGTTCGCGCGCCGCCGTCATCAAGGCGACGATCTGGTCGGCGGTCGCGCGGAACGTTCCGGTTCCCTCGAACTGTCGGAAGCCGTGGAACATCGCGACCTCCACCATCGCATTCGCGGCGTCGCTTCCGGGGGCAGGCGGAGCGAGAGCCACCCGGCCGGCGTCGCGCGACTGCCGGGCATGGCGCAGACCGTCATAGATGCGCTCGATCAAGACGTGCCCACTCCAATCGTCGGCGATCCTTATGATCGTGGATCCATGATGGATTTCGAATAGATAGGGTGTCGCTCCTGCCTTGTCGTTCATGGTCATTCGTCATTTCGGGTTGGTGTATAGGTACGACGGCTCGAGCACCGCTCTCGTGATCCCAAAGGACCGCCGGAGACCGCGCCTGATCTGGGCACAGCTTCGGCTGCCCGCCGATCGTCTAGGACGGCAGCGCCTCCCGTACAACGCCTCGCTGCAACAGCGACGTCGTGCCTCGTCGTTCCCCCGTCAGCCGATCACCCATCCCAACCAGCAGAACTCGTCAACGATCACCCGCGCCGGCGATCCGGAAGGCCGGGGTGCCGGTCCGCCGACGATGGGCTTGCCGACGCTCGACCGCGTCGAGGACGCCCCCACCGGCATCTCCAGGCGCAGGAGACGCGGAGCCGGGGAGGCCGTCTCTTCTAGCGCCAAGGGCCGTTGGGCATGGGCCTGCGACATCAGCCAGCGCCGCGATGGGAAATGCCGCACGGGTGATGCTCGCGCGTGCAGTGAAGGCTCCAACGGCAAAGGGAGGCCGTGCTCTCGGAAATGCAAATACGGGCTGTTCGGCTGCGCGTGGTTCCGGAACCCTCCTCGCCAACCGCCGGCAGCGCCGGGGACGAGAGGTCAAGACAGGGTCATCAACCTGGATTGCAGAACCAGGTTGGCATCCATGCCGTCAGCACGGCTGTCCTGATGCAATTCGGATCGCCGAACCGAAAGGGTGGGCCCCCGATCGGGCTCCAGAGGAGACCGCCTCCTTCAGGCGCCGGAACAGTGCGGCGGTACCGCGGGACCGCCGTCGCCGACCAAGTTCCGCGCAGCGCATTTCCTCCTGCCGCGTCCCTTTCCAGGCGACAGGCATGCGATCGCGGCTGCCCCATGCCTTTCCGACCCCGTCATACCGCATGAACCAAATGACCTCACCACGCACGGCTCCACTATAGCTGCCCATCCAAGACACATACTGCCGCATTATTGGGCCCATCGAGCGATTTATTTGATCACGGCATAGAGTTCGCCAGCTTGACGATCTCGGATCCAAGCCGGCATCTTCTCATACTGTTCCGCAAGGGAATAAAAATTGCCCATCGGGGGAAGCCCCGTAGTGAAGAGTTGATGCTTCTGACGGAGATGAAGATGCGTAAAGCAGCTTTCACTGCTGCCATGTCATGCGGCCTGCTAAGCCCATCGTCGGCCTTCGCTCAGGATTCACCTGTCGCGACATTGAACGGGGCGGATACGGCCTTCGTCGCAACCTGTTCGCTGTTCGTGATGCTTATGATGCTACCGGGTCTGGCCCTCTTCTACGCGGGCTTGAGTCGCGGCAAGAACGTTCTTTCGGTCCTGACTCAGGTCTTCACTTCCGCCGCCTTGATGTGCGTGCTCTGGACGGTCGCAGGTTACTCGCTCGCGTTCGATGCCACGGGGCCGTTGCAAGCGGTCATCGGCGGCACGTCGAAGCTGTTCCTCTCGGGCGTTGATCAGGCAAGCTTGGTTGGGACCCTGCCGGAGTACTTGTACTTCCTGTTCATGATGCTCTTCGCCGCGATCACGCCGCCCATCATCGTCGGGGCCTTCGCGGAGCGGATCCGCTTTTCCGCGGTCCTGATCTTCATGGCCGTCTGGTTCTTCATCAATTACGTGCCGATGGCGCACATGGCTTGGGGCGGCGGTTGGGTCGCCAAAATGGGTGGGCAGGATTTCGCCGGCGGCAACGTCGTCCACCTGAACGCCGGTCTGGCCGCGCTTGTCGCCGCTTACATGGTCGGGCCGCGGAAGGGCTACGGGTCGACCATGATGGCGCCTCACAACATGACGATGGCCTTCGTCGGGGGCGCCCTGCTGTGGGTCGGCTGGCTCGCCTTCTGCGGCGGCTGCGCCCTCGTCGCGAACGGATTCGCGATGCTGGTCGTGGTCAACACGTTGCTCGGCGGTGCCGCCGGCGCCCTGAGCTGGATGGCAACCGAGTGGCTGCACCGCGGTCGCCCGAGCACCCTTGGCGTCCTGTCCGGCACCATCGCCGGCCTCGTGGCCATCACTCCCGCCTGCGGCTTCGTCAGCCCCATGGGGGCGATCGGTGTCGGCCTGCTGGTGTCGCCCGTGTGCGTGTGGGCGGTCGAGTACCTGAAGCACCGCTTCGGTTACGACGACTCGTTCGACGTGTTCGGCGTGCACGGGGTGGGCGCCATCGTCGGCGGCCTCCTGACCCCGGTCTTCGCGGCACCGCTCCTGGGCGGACCGGGCTACGCCGAAGGCCGCGATCTCGTCTCGCAACTCGGCGTGCAGCTCCTGCTGATCGCGTTCAGCTCCGCGGTCTCGGTCGCGACAACGTTCATCGCCCTTAAGCTGGCCGATCTGGTGGTCGGGCTGCGCGTCAGCGCCGAGGATGAGGTGACCGGTCTCGACCTGACCACTCATGGCGAGCGCGGGTACCGGATCTCCGGCGCCGCGAGCGAGGAGGGCGTGCCGATGCCGCAATCGCCGGACGGAGCGAACCTTCTGCCCGATCCGGCCGCGTCCGGTGCGGTGAACCTGTCGGCGGCCTCCGCGACCTGATCCCTCTGCCGTACTGGAGACCTCGGTGGCTTCCCACCGAGGTCTTATGCCACCGCCGAGACGAGCATCGCGAGCACGCGATGCCTCAGTGCGTCGCGGCTTGGCGCCGCCTGCGCCGCTCCACCCGGGAAAGTTCGTCCGCGCTCGCGAAGCCCGTCGCCGCTGCGATCTCGGAGGCCGAGAGCGCGCTCTCGCGGCGCAGCTGGTGCGCCCGGTTGAGACGCAGGTCGAGGTAATGCCGGTGTAGGCCGCGCCCGAGCAGATCCCGGAACAGCCGCTCCAGCTGCCGCACCGAGACGCGGGCGAGATCCGCCAGGGCTTCGCGGGGAAGCGGGGCTTCGAGGTTGGCCTCCATCGCGGCCAGCGCCCGAAGAAGGCGCGGGTCGCGCACGCCGAAGCGCTGGCGCAAATCCATCCGTTGCGGGCTCAGGCCCTCGCGAATCTGGTTGTGCAGGAACCAGTCGCTGACCCCGGCGGCGAGGCCGGGCCCGTGATCGCGCTCGATCAGGTTCAGCATCAGGTCGAGGGCGGCGATCCCTCCCGAGCAGGTGACCCGATCGCCCTGGATCTCGAACAGCGAGCGGACCACGTCGATCTCAGGGTAACGCTCCTCGAAGGCGGGGACGTGTTCCCAGTGCAGCGTACAGCGCCGCCCGGCGAGCAGGCCGGCGCGGGCGAGAAGGTAGGGCCCGCCCGAGATCCCGCCGATGGTGGCACCGTGCCGGGCGAGGTCGCGCAGCCACGCGAATAGGTCGGGATCGTCGAACGCGGCCGGGTTGCCACCTGCGCAGACGAAGATCCGATCGGCCCTCTGGGCCGCCGATCCGACCTCGACCTCCGTCAGGACGGCGACGCCGCTCGAGGCCCGCACCGCGCCCCCGCCCGGCGCCGCATGCCACCACTCATAAAGCTTATAGCCGGACAGCGTGTTCGCCGCGCGCAGCGGCTCGACGGCGGCCGTGTACGCCATCAAGGGGAAGTCCGGCACGAGGATGAAGCCCACGTTGATGGGGGCAGGTGGCTCGACCCGTGGCGCCTTGCGGCCTGGCTTCGATCGCGCCGCGTCCTGGGATGGGCTGCTCATTTCCGCGCAGTCTGCCGGATAAGTGTCGCAAAATGCAAGGGCGAACGCATCGGCGGGCGGTATTTAGACAACTGCAGACGAACACGACCGGCGACGGGAAACTCCATGCGCTACTCTGTCTTCAGCGTGCTGGGCCAGGCGCTCCGCGGCCAGCGGGACTGGGGCCCGCAATGGCGCGACGCCGCCCCGCAGGAGGCCTACGACGTGGTGATCGTCGGCGGCGGCGGGCACGGGCTCGCGACCGCCTACTACCTCGCCAAGGAACACGGGATCTCCCGCGTCGCGGTGCTCGAGAAGAGCCACGTCGGCTCCGGCAATGTCGGGCGCAACACCACCATCGTGCGCTCGAACTACGGCCTGCCCGGCAACATCCCGTTCTACGAGCGCTCGATGAAGCTCTGGGAGGGGCTGGAGCAGGACATCAACTACAACGCCATGGTCAGCCAGCGCGGCGTGCTGAACCTGTACCACTCGGACGCCCAGCGCGACGCCTACGCCCGCCGCGGCAACGCCATGCGGCTCGCCGGCATCGACGCGGAGCTCCTGGATCGCGAGGGCGTGCGGGCGATGGTCCCGTTCATCGACTTCGACAACGCGCGCTTCCCCGTGAAAGGCGGCCTGCTCCAGCGCCGTGGCGGCACCGTGCGCCACGACGCGGTGGCCTGGGGCTATGCCCGCGCGGCCGACGCGCGCGGCGTCGACATCGTCCAGAACTGCGCCGTCACCGGCATCCGCCGCGAGAACGGACGCGTCACCGGCGTCGAGACCAGCCGCGGCTTCATCCGCGCGAACAAGGTGGCTTTATCGGTCGCCGGCTCGTCATCGCTGCTCGCCGGCATGGTCGACATGCGCCTGCCGATCGAGAGCCACGTCTTGCAGGCTTTCGTCAGCGAGGGCGTGAAGCCCCTGATCGACTGCGTCATGACGTTCGGGGCCGGCCACTTCTACGTCAGCCAGTCGGACAAGGGCGGCCTCGTCTTCGGCGGCGACATCGACGGCTACAATTCGTACGCGAGCCGCGGCAACCTCCACACCATCGAGGACGTGATGGAGGGCGGCATGGCGCTCTGGCCCGGCCTCGGCCGCCTGCGGCTGCTGCGCCACTGGGGCGGCATCATGGACATGTCGATGGACGGCTCCCCCATCATCGACCGCACCGAAATCGGCGGCCTCTATCTCAATGCCGGCTGGTGCTACGGCGGCTTCAAGGCGACGCCGGCGGCGGGCTTCTGCTTCGCCCACCTGATCGCCCGCGACGAACCGCACGCGGATGCGAGCGCCTACCGCCTCGACCGCTTCGCCACGGGCCATCTCATCGACGAGAAGGGCATGGGCGCCCAGCCGAACCTGCACTGAGGAGCGAGTCAGATGCGCATCCGATGCCCGCATTGCGGCGAACGCGACAACGGCGAGTTCAGCTACTTGGGCGACGCCGCGCCGGTCCGCCCCGACGGATTGGCTGTCGAAGCCGCCGCCATGCACGATTACGTGTACCTGCGCGACAACCTGGCCGGCGAGATCCGCGAGCTCTGGTACCACGCCGCCGGATGCCGAGGCTGGCTCGTCGTGACCCGCGACACACGCACCCACGCCATCAGCGACGTCTCGCCTGCCCGCGACGCGGCGCTGGCCCGCCGCAAGGGAGAGGCCGCATGACCACCATCACGCTTCGCCGCGCCGAGAACGGGGCCGGTGCCGCCCCCGCGACGCCGGGTCGTGCCGAGGTCTTCCGCACGGTCACCGGCGGCCTGATTGATCGTCGTCAGCCGCTCGGCTTCAGCTTCGACGGGCGCGCCTACACCGGCTTCCAAGGCGACACCCTGGCCTCGGCGCTCCTGGCCAACGGCGTGCGCCTCGTCGGACGTTCCTTCAAGTACCACCGGCCCCGCGGCATCCTTTCCGCGGGCTCGGAGGAGCCGAACGCCCTGGTCGAGCTGCGCTCGGGCGCCCGGCGCGAGCCGAACACCCGGGCGACGGTGGCCGAACTCTACGACGGGCTCGAGGCGCAGAGTCAAAATCGTTGGCCCACGCTGGCGGTGGACGCACTCTCGGTCAACGCGCTGCTCAGCCCCGTCTTCGCCGCGGGCTTCTACTACAAGACCTTCATGTGGCCGGCCTCCTTCTGGGAGAAGCTCTATGAACCGATGATCCGCCGCGCGGCGGGTCTCGGTCGGGCGGCGACGGGGGCCGATCCCGACGATTACGACAAGGTCTACGCCCATTGCGACGTGCTCGTCATCGGCGGCGGCCCGGCGGGCCTCGCGGCCGCGCTCGCCGCCGGCCGCACGGGCGCCCGCGTGATCGTGGTGGATGAGGATCACCGGCTCGGCGGCCGCCTGCTGTCCGAGCGGCGCGAGATCAACCTGGGATCCGGCGTGAACTGGGTCAACGAAGCCGTCGCCGAACTGCGGAGCCTGCCCGAGGTCACGGTCCTGAGTCGAACGACCTTGTTCGGCGTCTACGACCATGGCGCCTACGGCGCCGTCGAACGGGTCAGCGACCACTTGGCGGTCCCTCCGGCTCACACCCCGCGCCAGCGCTTGTGGCGGATCACGGCCCGGCGAGCGGTGCTGGCGGCCGGCGCCATCGAGCGTCCCCAAGTCTTCGGAGGCAACGACCGGCCCGGCGTGATGCTGGCCGGTGCCGTACGCGCCTACCTCAACCGCTACGGCGTGCTGCCGGGCAAGCGCGTGGCGATCTTCACGTCGGGCGACGACGGTTGGCGCACCGTCACGGACGTCGCGGCCGCCGGCGGCCAAGTCGTCGCGGTCATTGACACGCGCTCCTCCATCGCACCGAGCCTGCACCGGGAGGCCGAGGCCGCGGGCGCGCGGGTGATCACCGACGGTTACGTGGCGGGCACCAAGGGCCGGCTGGCGCTCCAGGCCATCGACGTCGTCGACAGATACGGCAGCCATGAAACCATCGCCTGTGATTGCCTGGCCATGGCGAACGGCTGGAACCCCGTGGTCCACCTCGACTCGCACCTGTCCCGGCGTCCCGTCTGGTCGGAGGAAATCTCAGCGTTCGTGCCCGGCACGCTGCCATCCGGAATGACCGCCGCGGGCGCGGCAGCCGGCCGGCTGACCCTTGCCGATTGCCTGGAAACCGGGGCGACGGCAGGGACTGAAGCAGCGTCCGCATGCGGATTTACCGCGAGGCCTTCCGAGCCGCTCAGAACCGACCCCGAGAGCCACGCACACGAGCCCATGTGGCGGGTGCCGCGGCCGAAGGGCAAGGCGTTCGTCGATTTCCAGAACGACGTGGCGGCCGCGGACGTCGAGCTCGCCCACCGGGAAGGCTTCCGGGCGGTCGAGCATCTGAAGCGTTACACCACGCTCGGCATGGCGACCGACCAGGGCAAGACCTCGAACATGGCCGGGCTCAGCATCATGGCCGAGCTGACGGGACAGGCGATTCCGAGCGTCGGCACCACCGTGTTCCGCCCGCCCTTCACGCCGGTCGCCATCGGCGCGTTCGCCGGCCACCATCGCGGCAAGGACTTCCGGGCAACCCGTCACGTGCCCTCGCACGCCTGGTGCGAGGAGCAGGGCGCGGTCTTCGTCGAAACCGGCCTGTGGCTGCGCCCGGCCTACTTCCCGAAGGCCGGCGAAACCGACTGGCTCGAGACCGTCAAACGAGAGGTGAACACCGTCCGATACCGGGTGGGAGTCTGCGATGTCACCACCCTCGGCAAGATCGACATCCAGGGCCCCGACGCGCTGGCCTTCATTGAGCGGGTCTGCGCCAATCCGTTCGGATCGTTGCCGGTCGGCAGGGCCCGTTACGCGGTGCTGCTGCGCGAGGACGGCCTCATCATGGATGACGGCACGATCGCGCGGATGGCGGAGTCGCATTACGTGATGACGGCCTCGACGGCGAACGCCGCGAAGGTGATGCAGCACCTCGAGTTCTGCCGCCAGTGGCTCTGGCCGGAACTCGATGTTCAGATCGCCTCGGTCAGCGAGCAATGGGCGCAATACGCGGTGGCCGGCCCCCGTGCCCGCGACACCCTGCGGGGCGTCGTGGATGCCGGCTTCGACATCGGCAACGAAGCCGTCCCGTTCCTGGCCTGCCTCGAGGTCACCGTCGGCGGCGGGATCCCGGCGCGGCTTTTCCGAATCTCGTTCTCGGGCGAGCTCGCCTACGAGCTGGCGGTGCCGGCGGCCTACGGGGACGCGGCGTGGCGGGCGATCATGCAGGCGGGATCGGCCCACGGCATCACCGCCTACGGCTCGGAAGCGCTCTCGGTGATGCGCATCGAGAAGGGACACGCGGCCGGACCTGAGATCAACGGGCAGACGACCGCGCGTGATCTCGGCCTCGGAGGCATGCTCGCCAAGAAGAAGGACTATGTTGGCCGCCTCATGAAGGACCGGCCGGCATTGACCGACCCCGACCGGCCGATGCTCGTCGGCTTCCGCCCGGTCGATCCGAGCGAGCGTCTCCGCGCCGGCGCTCACTTCCTCGCGCTCGACGCCACTCCGAGCCTCGAGGCGGACCAGGGCGCCATGACCTCTGTCGCCTACTCTCCCAGTCTCGGTCACTGGATCGGGATCGGCCTGATCCGGCGCGGCCCCGAGCGTCATGGCGAGCGCGTGCGCGCCTATGATCCGGTCCGCGGCGGCGACGTGGTGGTCGAGATCTGTTCGCCCGCCTTCGTGGACCCGAACGAGGAGAAGCTGCGTGTCTGAGATTATGACGAGCGCGTGGGCTCCCCGCAGCGCCTGGCCCGCCAGCCCGCGTTCCGGCCGCCATGGCCGCTTGCAAGGCGAACCCGGCCTACGCCTGACCTTCCGGGACGGTCTCGGTCTTGCCACCATCGTCGCGGCCGACGGTCAGGAGGAGACGCTCCGCGCGATCCTTGCCGAACGCCGCGGCTGGCGCCTGCCCGAGGCTGGCGCGGCCGCGCTGACGGGCGAGCGCGGCCTCGTCTGGTCGGCGCCGAGCCAATGGCTCGCCGTGGACGAGTCGCCGGACACCCTGCGCGACCTGCCAGAGGTCCTGAGGGGCGTGGCGGCGGTGACGGACCAGAGCGACGGGCGCGCGATCGTGCGCGTGTCGGGCGCGAATGCGCGGGCAGCCCTCGCCAAGGGGGTGACGATCGACCTGCACCCGCGCACCTTCCGGACCGGGCGGACGGCGGTGACGAGCATCGCGCATATCGGGGCGCAGTTCTGGCAGCGGGACGAGGCACCGACCTACGACATCGCGGTGGCGCGCAGTTTCGCGGGCAGCTTCTGGGCCTGGCTCGGCGAGGCCGCCGCCGAGTTCGGGTACGAGGTCAGCCGTACGCGGTCAGCCTAGCGACGGAGAGACGGCCTGTCGTGTCGGACGGGGCCGAGCCCGTCATGCCGACGTCCGACGCCTCAGGCGCCGACGGCGTCGCGTTTGACCTTTCAAACGGTCGCTGCGGCGTAGCCGGTCGGTATCGTTCCAAAGGCGCCGAGGACACCGAGGCGATCGCCGAGTCTGCTCAGACAGCACGGAGGCGGACCACATGGCACAGGTCACGAAGTTTCCCGTCTCGCTCGCCGATCGCGGAAAGGTCGGCGTCGACACCGCGGTCGCAGGGTCCCAACCCGCCGGACTTCCGGCCGGCTCCGATCTCGCGACCGTATCGAGTGCGCCTCAGGAGTGCGCGAAGACCCTGGAGAAGGCGCTCGGGCATCAAGTGCGCCTCCTGCGACGCGAGCGCGACCTCTCCGCCGCCGAACTGGGAAGGGCCGCTGGCATCTCGCTCGGAATGATCTCGAAAATCGAGAACGGCCAGATCTCCCCCTCTCTCTCGACCATCAGCGGCATCGCGAATGCCCTGAACGTGCCGTTCACATCGCTCTTCTCGACGTTCGAGGAAAAGCGAGACTGCTCCTACGTGAAGAACGGCCAAGGACTCATCATTGATCGAGGCGGAACGAAGGTCGGCCACGTCTACGAACTCCTGGGAGCGTCCCTGGGAGGGGATCTCGCTGTTGAGCCCTACCTGATCAGTCTCGAGGACGATGCCACGCCCTATCCCAATTTTCGGCACGCGGGCATCGAGTTCATCTACATGTTGAGCGGCGAAGTTGTGTATCGGCATTTGAATCATGATTACCATCTGTCGCCGGGGGACTCGCTGATGTTCGACTCGGCCGGGCTCCACGGACCTGTCCAACTCGTTCGCACGCCGGTGACGTACGTCACGGTGATCATCTACCCGCGTCAGCCAAGGTGAGCCGCGGCACGGCGGACCAATCCCGGGGTACGGCGGGGCAAACGCGGCAGCCAGTCGCAACCGCTTCGCCCGAGCCGCTCGGCCCGCCTGCGCGTCGGGTGGGCGTCGAGTTCCCCGGCCCGTCCGCGTCGGCCTGAAGGCTCATCACCGACGGCTGGGACGCTGCCGGGCGAACGCAGGCTCCGCGAGCGATCCATCCACGCTTGGAACGCCTACCGGCGACGCACGCAACAACTAGCCTTGCGAGAGGTTGCCGCGGCGCAGGGAGGCGAGGGGGCTCTGCCAAGGCTGCGACCGGGAGCGATCAGCACACTCCTTTCGAGGTGACGCGGATCTGTCGACGGAACGGGCCGGGACCGGCTCGGCTTCCAGGAGAGTAGAGGCCGGCGCGGTATCCGTTACCCAGGGTACGCCGACGCATTGGACGGGATGGTTTCGGTTCGCGGCGGATGTCGTCACCGAGGGACGGCGACGGTCGCTTCCGGCGCATCTCACGCAACGAAAAAGCTTCGCCGGCTTGGACCGGCGAAGCTAAGTCCTTGGGAGAAACCATGATCGAGGGCCCGCCCGCACCGGGAGCGTCGATCACACAAAGAAACTATCGTGCTTGTCAGGAAATGCAAGACTGATTTCGCGACCGGCCGCCATATGGCCGTTCAAGCGGACCGTCGTCGCGGAGAACTTCGACCTTCGGCGACGCGGGTTCCACCGCTGCCAGGCACGCGTGATGAATGCCGGGTAACGGCCCGATGTCGGGGCTACCGCCATCGAAGGGGCTTCAGGGACGCCGCGGGCGTACGCCCTACCTCCGCCGGCGACTTGTCCGCCGGGGCGCAGGATGGACATGACGCTCGTTCGTCATCGGAATCGATCGCAGCCGGGCTCCGGCCGCGGGCCGCGATCAGACCTCATCTCAGGCGGCGCGGTTTCTGAGCCCCCGACGGAATGCCATCCACGTCGGCACCTCCGATCGTACGGCAGGCGGGGTTTAGGGCCTGGGGAAAGCGATGATCGAGAGATAGGTCATCGGCGTCTTGAGGAGTTTGGCCGGCCCGTGCATCGCCTGCGCATCGAACATCAGCGAGTCACCAGGCTTCAGGTGATAATCCTGGTCGGCGTGACGATAGCTGACCTCGCCGGTGAGCATGTAGATGAACTCGATGCCGCCGTGACGGAAACCCGTGTAAGATTCCGCATCCCCCTCCAACGTGATCAGGTAGGGCTCGAGCACGATCTCGCCTCGCAGGCCCGCACCGAGCAACTCGTAGATGTGGCCGACCTTGGTGCCTCGCCGCTCGATCACCACTCCCTGACCACGCTTCACGTAGGAGCAGTCACGGCTCTCCTCGAAGGCCGCGAACAAGGCGGTGATCGGCACGTTCAGCGCGCTCGCCACCGCGTTGATCGATCCGAGCGAGGGCGAGATCTGACCATTCTCCATTTTCGAAATCATGCCGGGCGAAATGCCTGCCGCCGCTCCGAGATCGGAAACCGAGAGGTCGCGCTCGCGCCGCAGCGCCCGGATCTGGTGACCGAGCGCGCGTTCCAAAGTCCGCTTCTCGTCGACGGGCGCATTCGAGGCCGTGTTCAGCGGGCGGTCCTGATGATCGTGTTCGGATGCTCGCCTCTTCATTGTCAGGAAACCGCTCGCCTCGATACCGCCGGACCGATCGAATCCTCGGAGGCGCCAGCAGGCGGCGCAACCGGCCTCCGCGCGGCACCACGAACTTCATCTTCGCTCACCGCTCGAAGGTTGGCTACCTGTCGAAGCGGCCGGATGACGGTCGTCGCCGGCCGGCAAAAGCAAGCCGCGAGACTGCAAGATAAGTGCACTCGACCACATTGGATGACGCGGGCTCAAATCCGGCGCTCAAATCTGTGGCAACTGCCGAAAAAGCCGCCATCTGTCTAAACCGTGCGCAAAGACTCAGTTTTGTTGCAGAGCAACATCGAATCGCCAGTTGACATCCGATTTCCCTTAGAGAAAACATCATTCGCCGAGGGAAGGCCGCGAAAGGTCCTGCCGGCACGATGTTGCTGAATTCCGGTCGGTTGGCAACGTCTCGGACCTGTCCCGGGCCTTCGGCGGGGGAGGGCGATCCCGGTCCGGCACTTCGGATTCCGCGGCGTGAGCGGCCCTGTGCGGGCATCGGTCGCATGCGGTGTCGAAGCATCGCTTTACTGCTTGGGGACCTGAGGCATGAGTGATCAGGGGATAAAGAGCCGGCCTATTTACGAACAGCTCCGGATCGACCCGTCGGGCTTACGCCACCTGCTGGTTGCCGATGCCCCGTCCTACCCGATCGAGCCGCTGGTGGCCGAGGCGGCGGAACTGGAGGTTTGGACCGTCGTCCCTCGCGACAGCGAGGGCGTCATCGGAGCGTTCGCGCAGGAGGGTCGACGCAACTTCCGCTCGTCGCAGCACCTGCTCGAACGCCTCGCCCATCGTCTCGACAACGAGCATATGGGCCTCCGCTTGTACGCGGCTGGCCGCGAGGCCTTCCTGTGGGACGTGTACGGTGCCGCCCAGCGTGCCGGCATGGGCAAGCAGGAGGTCTTCCTCTCCCACCACGGCTCCAAGGCTCGCCGCGTACACTGTGTGCATTGCAGGACCTTCAACGATGGGGTGTCCACGACCATCGTGCGCTGCGACGGATGTGGCGCCCATCTCTTCGTCCGCGATCATTTCTCGCGGCGGCTCTCAGCCTTCATGGGCGTGAAGGTCGACGCAGAGGTTCCCGGTGACGTTCCTCCCGCAGAGCAGGCCTATCTATGATCTTGGAAGGCAACCTGTCGGCGCGCGTGGTCGACGTCGAGAGTATCAGCCCGACGCTCAAGCGCTTCCGCTTCGCCCCGGAAGGGCGGGATGAGTTTCCGACGGCCGCGCCGGGCGCGCACGTCCTGATCACCCTCCGAGGCCCGGATCGGGTTTGGAAGAACTCCTACTCCCTGGTCACGACGCCGGACCAGCGCGACCAGTACGCGATCATCGTTCGGCGGGTGAAAGAATCTCGCGGCGGATCCCACTTCCTCCACGACGTCATAAAAGGCGGTGAGACCGTCGAAATTAGCGCTCCGGCGAGCTTGTTTCCGATCGCGTCCCTTGCACGCAGGCATATCCTGATCGGCGGGGGCATCGGGCTCACCCCGTTCCTCTCCTACATGCCGGTCCTGAGGTCTCGCGACGCCGACTTCGAACTTCATCAGTTCTGCTCGGAAGAGGAGGTGAGCATCTTCGAGGGCCTCCTCGGCAACTACGGCGAAGGCTTCAGCGTGCATGGTCCGCAATCGCCGACCGGTCTCGGGGACATCCTCTCCGGTCAGCCTCTCGGGACCCACGTCTACACCTGCGGGCCGGAGGGCCTGATGGACGCGGTGACGAGAACCGCTCGTCAACTTGGCTTTCCCGAGAGCGCCATCCATCAGGAGAGCTTCGGCGCCACGCGCGGCGGTGAACCTTTCGTGGTTCGATTGGCGCAATCCCAAAAGACCATCCATGTCGGCGAGACGCAGTCGCTCCTCGAGGCGCTGGAGGGTGCCGGGCTGGAGGCGCCGTGCCTATGCCGCGGCGGTGCGTGTGGGGTGTGCCTCCTGCCGGTCATCGATGGCGAGCCCGAGCATCGGGATCATGTTCTCTCCGACGCGGAAAAGGCCGAAGGACGCCTGATCGCCACCTGCGTCTCGCGCGCCAAGTCCGGCTCTCTCGTGCTGGATTTCTGAGGAGGTCACGATGGGCATTCAGTTCAAACCGGCAGAAACCTTCCGCGACGATTTCTCGTACAAGAACAGCGACGCGGCCGTACTGCGCTTTCCCTTCCCGTTTACGGAAGACAAGTACATGTACTCCGTGAACATCGAACCGCACGTGAAGGGCGGTGGAAGTCCGACGTTCGAGCATGCGTTCGACGTCGACGAGCATTACATCGCCGAGTGCCACGAGCGCGCGCTCGTCTTAGAAGCGGATCCGAAGCGCTGCCAAGTGCTGCCCCACATGATGCCTGCTCAGTGGGACACCCTCGAGCTCATCATGCAGAGCCTGGCTGCCGATTATCCCGAACACTTCTCCCTAACGCGCGATGGCTCGAACTGGCACTGGGTCAACCGGCCGCTCAACATCGATCAAGCGTTCGTCTTCGGCGATGCCAGCACCTTGCCGTGTGAGCCGTTCGAGTACATCACCAGACAAGCCCAGGGCGATTTCACGCTCCAAGACCAGCGGGACAACAACCTCTATGTCGATGGCGGCATGGTCACCTGCCAGGCGGACTGGTCGCTCGAGTTCGACATCGGCATGAGCTTCCACGAATGGCATGGTCCCGTACCCCTGGCGCATGATATCGGCGTGTTCGACCGCGCGCTGCAGTTCTTGCTTCGGCTTCAGTACGGCCACCCCGTGCGCCGCCTGAATTGGACGATGACGATCAATCCGCGGATGGACACGTCGCCGGAGAACTATCCGGATTGGGGGCCGGACCGGACGACCGTCACGGCCGAGAACGTGGCGCGGAAGGTCCACCTCCGGGTCGAACTGCAAACCCTGTTCCGCCTACCTCGCTCCAACGCGGTCCTGTTCGGGATCCGCTGCTACTTGATCAGCCTACAGGACATCGAGCGTGTCGAGAAATGGCGCAAGCGGCTCCACAGGGTGCTCCGCACGCTCCCGCCGGAACTGGCGGAGTACAAGGGCCTGACCCGGTACCAGGATCTCATCCTATCCCGTCTCGCCGCAAGCGACGACGGGGCGCCGCTCTCTCTCGGCATCCAGCCTGACCAGTCAACGCTGCCGGCCTGAACCCGGAACCCGAAGGGGCCGCGGGCGGGCTCGCCGCCGAGCGGCCCTCCACATCCGCCGTGCTCGGCGATCGCGATCCCAGCCCGGTCCTCACCTCCGCGGGGACGGTCGCTCCGTGGTTCCCGGATCGGCCGACCACCTTCCGTTCGGGAACCCGCACGGGAGCGCGATCCGGGTGTTTGCCCGCACGTGAGTTCCCAATCGGCATCGTTTCGTAGCAGGAAAATTTTGTGATCCTTAGTTGACGGAACTTCAGCAGTATGCGAGCAGTATGCAGCGCCGCTGATGAACCGGGGAATGGCGATGTGTGGTATTGTTGGTTTGTTTCTCAAGAATCCGAAGCTTGAACCGCAGCTCGGATCTCTATTGTCGAGTATGCTTGAGACGATGACCGACCGGGGTCCGGACAGCGCTGGCTTCGCGGTCTACGGCTCGGACGCTGCGGGCGTGAAGCTGACCTTGCGCGGTCCGGACCAAGCTGCCCTGGGCAAGGCGATCGCCGGGCTCGAGGAGGTCTTCGGGCGCACCTTCACCAAGACCGAACGCGATACCCACACCGTGCTGTCGGTGCCCGCCGAGCGCGAGGATAAGATTCGCGTCTGGCTCAAGGACAACGCCCCCGGCATCGACGTGGTGAGCTCGGGCCGGCGCATGGAGATCTACAAGGAAGTCGGCCTGCCGGCCTCCGTCGCCGAGCGATTCGATCTGTCCGGCATGGCGGGCAGCCACGGGATCGGCCACACCCGCATGGCCACCGAGAGCGCGGTGACCACCAACGGCGCCCACCCGTTCTCCACCGGCACCGACGAGTGCCTCGTCCACAACGGCTCGCTGTCGAACCACAACGACATGCGCCGTCGTTTGGAGCGCGAGGGCCTGAGCTTCGCCACCAAGAACGACACCGAGGTCGCCGCCGGCTATCTGAGCTGGCGCATGCGCGAGGGCGCGTCCCTCAAGGAGGCGCTTGAATCGAGCCTGACCGATCTCGACGGCTTCTTCACCTTCGTGGTCGGCACCGAGAACGGCTTCGCCGTCGTGCGCGACCCCATCGCCTGCAAGCCCGCCGTGATGGCCGAGACCGACGACTACGTCGCCTTCGGCTCCGAGTACCGCGCCCTGGTCGGCCTGCCCGGCATCGACAAGGCCCGGGTGTTCGAACCCGAGCCGGCCAAGGTCTATGCCTGGGAGCGTCACTGATGCCGAACTTTGATCTGAACCGCTCGCCCCTGCGCGAGCTGAACCGGGCGCTCCACGCCCTGCGGCCCGACACTAACGAGACCCACTGGACCGTCACCGGTCCGGACGGGCGCCACGCCATCGCCGCGGGGCTCGACGCGCCGGTGACCGTCGAGATCGAGGGCAATGTCGGCTATTATTGCGCCGGCATGAACAAGCACGCGAGCGTCGTCGTCAACGGCAACGCTGGCGTCGGTGTCGCCGAGAACATGATCTCGGGCTTCGTCCACGTGCGGGGCGATGCCAGCCAGTCGGCCGGCGCCACGGCGCATGGCGGCCTCCTCGTCATCGACGGCAATGCGGGCGCCCGCTGCGGCATCTCGATGAAGGGCGTCGACATCGTCGTGAAGGGCTCGATCGGCCACATGTCGGCCTTCATGGCCCAGGCCGGCACCCTCACGGTGCTCGGGGATGCCGGCGAGGCGCTGGGCGACTCGCTCTACGAGGCGAGGCTGTTCGTGCGCGGCTCGGTCAAAAGCCTCGGCGCCGACTGCGTCGAGAAGGAGATGCGCGACGAGCATCGCGAGCTCCTCTACGCCAAGCTGAAGCTGGCCGGTCTCGCGGGCGAGATCGATCCGTCCGAATTCCGCCGCTACGGCTCGGCCCGCACCCTCTACCACTTCCACGTCGACAACGCCGGAGCCTACTGATGGCCGAGCATAAGGACTCGCGCGGGACCCCGCGCACCAAGCCGCGCCTGTCGGCGACCTTCACCCCCGACGTGATGTCCGAGATCCGCCGCGCGGCGGCGACCGGCATCTACGACATCCGCGGCGCCGGCGCGAAGCGCGCGCTGCCCCATTTCGACGACCTGCTGTTCCTCGGCGCCTCGATCAGCCGCTACCCGCTGGAGGGCTACCGCGAGCGCTGCGGCACCGAGGTGGTGCTGGGCTCCCGCTTCGCCTCGAAACCGATCCACCTGAAGACGCCGGTCACCATCGCCGGCATGAGCTTCGGCTCGCTCTCGGCCAACGCCAAGGAGGCGCTCGGGCGCGGCGCGACGCTGGCCGGCACCTCGACCACGACAGGCGACGGCGGCATGACGCCGGAGGAGCGCGGCCACTCCAAGACGCTAGTCTACCAGTACCTGCCGTCGCGCTACGGCATGAACCCGGACGACCTGCGCAAGGCCGACGCCATCGAGGTCGTCATCGGCCAGGGCGCAAAGCCCGGCGGCGGCGGCATGCTGCTCGGCCAGAAGATCACCGAGCGCGTCGCCGGCATGCGCTGCCTGCCGCCCGGCGTCGATCAGCGCTCCGCCTGCCGCCACCCGGACTGGACCGGGCCGGACGACCTCGAGATCAAGATCGAGGAGCTGCGCGAGATCACCGACTGGGAGAAGCCGATCTACGTCAAGGTCGGCGCCTCGCGCCCCTATTACGACACCGCGCTCGCGGCGAAGTCGGGCGCCGACGTGGTGGTGCTCGACGGCATGCAGGGCGGCACCGCCGCGACCCAGGACGTGTTCATCGAGCATGTCGGCATCCCGACGCTCGCCGCGATCCGCCCTGCCGTGCAGGCGCTCCAGGATCTGGGTCTCCACCGCAAGGTGCAGCTCGTGGTCTCGGGCGGCATCCGCTCGGGCGCCGACGTGGCCAAGGTGCTGGCGCTCGGCGCCGACGCGGTCGCCATCGGCACCGCCGCCCTGATCGCGCTCGGCGACAACGATCCGCGCTGGCAGGCGGAGTACGAGGCGCTCGGCACCACGGCCGGCGCCTACGACGACTGGCACGAGGGCAAGGATCCGGCCGGCATCACCACGCAGGACCCGGAGCTGATGAAGCGCCTCGATCCGGAGCTCGCGGGACGGCGGCTCGCCAACTACCTCGCGGTGATGACGCTGGAAGCCCAGACCATCGCCCGGGCCTGCGGCAAGAGCCACCTGCACAACCTCGAACCCGAGGATCTGGTGGCGCTCACCATCGAGGCCGCGGCCATGGCGCAGGTGCCGCTCGCCGGCACCGGCTGGATCCCTGGCAAGACGGGCATCTGAGAAAGCACGGGCCATCTCCGCACGGAGATGGCCCTTTTTCGTTGTCGGGAAATAACAAGTAACCGATCGACTTCCGGGAGGATTTGGCGATGACGCTCGATCTCGAAACGGCCGCCAAGGAGCGCGGCATCAAGTATTTCCTCGTCTCCTACACCGACCTGTTCGGCACCCAGCGCGCCAAGCTGGTGCCGGCCGCGGCCATCAAGAGCACATGCAAGAACGGCGCGGGCTTCGCCGGCTTCGCCACCTGGCTCGACATGAGCCCGGCCGATGCCGACCTCCTCGCTGTGCCGGATCCGGACGGCCTGATCCAATTGCCGTGGAAGCCGGAGGTCGGCTGGCTGCCCGCGGATCTCGTCATGGACGGCAAGCCGGTCGAGCAGGGCCCGCGCAACATCCTCAAGCGCCTGATCAAGGAGGCGGCCCGCGAGGGGCTGCAGATGAAGACCGGCGTCGAGTGCGAGTTCTTCCTGATCACGCCCTGCGGCTCGGAACCCGCCGACATGGCCGACAAGCAGATGAAGCCCTGCTACGACCAGTCCGCCCTGATGCGCCGCTACGATGTGATCACCGAGATCTGCGACGCGATGCTGGCTCTCGGCTGGAAGCCCTACCAGAACGACCACGAGGACGCGAACGGCCAGTTCGAGATGAACTGGGACTACGACGACGCGCTGGTCACCGCCGACCGGCACGCCTTCTTCAAGTACATGACCCGCTCGATCGCCGAGAAGCACGGGCTTCGCGCGACCTTCATGCCCAAGCCCTTCATGGACCTGACGGGCTCGGGCTGCCACGCCCACGTCTCGCTCTGGCGCGACGGGGAGAACGTCTTCGCCGACCGCTCCGACGAGATCGGCATGTCGCAGCTCGGCTACCACTTCATCGGCGGCCTGATCCACTCGGCCGACGCGTTGGCGGCGATCACCAACCCGTGCGTGAACTCCTACAAGCGCATCAACGCGCCGCGTACGACCTCGGGCGCGACCTGGGCGCCCAACACCGTGACCTATACGGGCAACAACCGCACCCACATGATCCGCATCCCCGACGGCGGACGCTTCGAGTTCCGCCTCGCGGACGGGGCGGCCAACCCCTACCTGCTCCAGGCGGGTATCCTCGCCGCCGGTCTCGATGGAATGCGCAACAAGCGCGATCCGGGGAAACGCCTCGACATCAACATGTACACCGACGGGCATACGGTCGAGGGCGTGAAGCAGCTGCCGCTGAACATGCTCGACGCGATGCGCGCGCTGGACCGTTGCGACGTGCTGAACGACGCGTTCGGTTCGTTCGTTCCGAGCTACCTCAAGCTGAAGCAAGAGGAGTGGAACGCCTATTGCCGCCACCTGACCCAGTGGGAGCGCGACACCACGCTCGATTGCTGATGAGCGGATAGCCGCGGCGTCCGACCCCTTCCCGAAGCCCCAAGGCATCCCCGCCCCTCGCGGGAGCACCGGCCAAGGGGAGGGTGCTCTGTTGAGCCGCCGTAATGCGTCGGTAGAGCTCCGGCCTCGCGGAGGGGCATGGACGAGCTCGGTTGTGACGCTGGCTGGTCGAGATGCCGTGCAGCGCCGATCACCAGCACTCATATTTAGAGTTTCCTGAAATGCATGATCGAACCTACGACGACGCGCCGGAGGACCATGTCCGGCAGAGAACTCATCCCGTGCCCTCGAAAATGCACCAGCGTATCGTCCTTCGCTCCGGCGAGGCTCTCGTCGCGGGCGGCCCCCCCAACACCGCGTCCGAGCCCGAGGTCATCATCGGTGAGCTGGACGGGCCGGTCGGCACCGCGCTCGCCACGCTGACCGGCGATCAGGTCGTCGGCCACAGCCGCGTCTTCGCGCTCCTGAACACCGACATCATGGTCCGCCCCGTGACGCTGTGCGTGTCCAAGGTGAGCGTGACCGAGAACAAGTACACCTCGATCCTGATGGGCACGGTGCAGTACGCCATCGCCAACGGCGTGCTCGACGCGGTGCGCGCCGGCTACATCCCCAAGGAGAAGGCCAACGATCTCGGCATCATCTGCTCGGTCTGGCTCAGCCCCGGCGTGATCCAGGCCGAGAACGTCGACCACAAGGCGCTGTTCGAGATCCAGCGCAAGGGCATGACCGAGGCGATCCGCAAGGCCATGACCAACGAGCCGTCGATCGACTGGCTCCTCGAGAACCAGGACAAGATAACTCACAAGTATTACAAGATGGGCCTTGAGGGAAAGCTTTGAAATAATCGCTTCGAGGTATGAAACGCAGCTCCCATCCGATACTTGCCGCCCTCCTTGGAAGTGAAGTCATCCGGAGTAGGGCCGATGCGTAGTCTTTACGAACGAATCGGCGAAGATTCACTTCGCATTCTGATCGAAAATTTCTACGATGAGATCGAAAGAAATCCCGCTGCTGAAGCCTTGCATCTTCTCCATATCCGCGGCCATGGAGTTCAACATTCAAGGATCGAACAGTTCAACTTCCTATCGGGCTTTTTTGGCGGCCCGAAGCTCTATGTCGAGAAGTTTGGACATTCGAATCTAAAGAAGATTCATGAACACATAGATATCGATACCCCGCTGCGCGAGCTGTGGCTCGAATGCATGTCTCGTGCGATCGAGCGGACGAACCTGTCCTCGGACACCGCCACGGAGATCATGAGCTTCCTCACGAAGGCGGCGAGGACCATCGGAACGGACAACCCCGACCACCCCGTGTCGCGGAACAGATAACTCGCAACCAGCGGAGCAAGTCGCCATGCTGTCTCGCCCATCGCCGCCCCGCAGCGACGCCGAAGACAGACACAGGGTCATATCTGAGCTCCTGACGCGCACTGCCGCGGCAGAGCAACTCGACGAAGACCTGTGGGCCATGATCGTCACGCGTTCCTTCGGTCATCCGGACCCGGCGATTCGGTGGCTGGAAGAAGATGAGTTGCGCCTGCTCGGCGGCTTGGATGCGTGCCTTGCCCTGATCCGTGCGAACCTGCCGGGCTGGCGGGTCCGACTGGTTTGCAACGGCAAGGCGCGGCCTCGAGCCTCTTGCGACCGGTGGGGCCATTGGCCTGGACCTTCGGAGGGGGCGACCGAAGGACTTGCCCTTTGCGCGGCGCTCCTTCGAGGGCTGCTCTCGGAGGTGGAGGCAAGCCTTGGGAGCACGGCGCCGGCGCAGCGCCGGACCACGGCGCTCATGAGATCGCTCCGTCACTACGGCCGCGCGGGATCTTGGAAGCTGTTCCGCCCCTGGCCGCTCATCACGGGAGGGAGGGGCACGGCCTAAGGTCCGTCGCATGGCGCCCGCCGGCGGTCGTCAATAGCTCCGATTGGGTTGCCTCAGGCCGATCGAGACGGCCTGCGTCGACCGTCGCCGGTTCTTCGCGTCCCCTGGCGGCACGGAATGGTTTTCGACGCAGGTGCGTGTCACCCCGGAAGGACCATCGCTCCCGAAAGCCTTCCCGGTGCTGATAGGACGGCCCGAGGCCCACGCCATTCCGGCGCTAAGCGCGCATCGTTCTGCCGTCGGAAGCATTCGCTTCCGCACCTCGGCCCTCCGGTCGTCATCGCTGACGCCGGCTGACACGAGGAGCCCGAAGCCGGGTTCGCGACGGGGCCAGCCCGTCCGGTTCTCCCGCGAAAAGTTGGCCACTTCCGTATCGCGAGGACAGGTCATCGAAGCATTTCGTCGGAGTTCGATCTCAGCTCTTGATCGTTTGGAGGGTTAGACATTGGTTGACGAAACTGGCTCGTCCGTCGAAACGACCGACCGCCTCGATCTCACCGCAATGATTGCTGCGGCCTATGTCAGCAACAGCACGTTGCCGCCCGCCGAATTGCCGCGGTTGGTCGCCGACGTGCACCGCGCGCTGCTCGCTTGCGATCGCGCCGGGGCCGTTAGCCAATCTGACGCCAACGTCGAGTTCATGAAGCCGACGCCTGCGCAGATCAAAAACTCTATCACCCCCAATGGCCTGATATCGTTCATCGACGGCAAGGCTTACGCGATGCTGAAGCGGCACTTGGGCAAGAACGGCCTCGACGCATCCGGCTACCGCGCGTTACGGCCTCCCTGCAGACTATCCCATGACTTCCCCGAATTACTCAGCGCAACGGTCGGCACTGTCTCGGGCGAGCGGGCTCGGGAAGCTCATCCGTCGCCGCGAACCGGGTTCGGAGACGGTCGAGTAAGGGCTCACGAGGCCGACCCGCATCGAAAGCGACGCGACAAACGCTCACGAAGGCGGCCCGTGCCGTCCGATCGTTACGCGGCAACCGCTCCATCGGCGGCCGTCTCTCGTCCGGCTTGATGAGTCACACGCTTCCCGGGCCGGCGACAGTGAAGATCCCGCCCGCTCCGGCAACTCGATTTGGCTAACCGGCCCCGCCCGCCGCATCGGGCATCAGGCCATCCGCGGACTTCGGCGACGGGCTCACGCTGCCGATGAGGAACCGTGCATCTGTCCAAGCCCGCGCTTGCACCGTCGCTGCCGCCGCCGCCGAGGTAGCCCGTCGATGCTCTCTTCGGCGGAAGGCAAGCCCGGCGCCAAGCCGACGAGCGGCTCACGAGCGACGCCGGGACGTCCCGCTGCGGCGACCGTGCCGACAACGGCGGCCCGGCGGCTTTTCATCGGACGGGGCAGGGCGTCCGAGTTTCAGGATCCGGCACAGCCAACCCTTCGGCGGGCTCGCACACGGCGCGGCGCCTCCGGAAGGTCCGTGCGATCAGCACGTAGAAGAGCGGCGTGACGAACACGGCCAGCACCGTGGCCGTGATCATGCCGCCGAGCACGCCGGTGCCGATGGCCCGCTGGCTGTTCATGCTGGCGCCCGTGGCGATGGCGAGTGGTACCACGCCGAGAATGAAGGCGAAGGAGGTCATGACGATCGGCCGGAAGCGCAGCTCGCAGGCCTCCAGCGCCGCCTCCGGCACGGAGCGGCCCTGCGCCACGAGCTCCTTGGCCACCTCGATGATGAGGATGGCGTTCTTCGCCGTGAGGCCGATCACCGTGATCAAGCCGACCTTGAAGTAGACGTCGTTCGGCATGTCGCGCAGCAGCATGGCGAAGACCGCACCGACGACGCCCGTCGGCACCACGAGCAGCACGGCGAGCGGGATCGACCAGCTCTCGTAGAGCGCGGCGAGGCATAGGAACACGCAGAACAGCGCCAGCGCCAGCAGGTAAACCGCTTGGGAGCCGGAGAGCTTCTCCTGCAGCGACTGCCCGGTCCAGGCATAGTCGAAGCCTACGGGCAATTGGCCGGCAAGGCGCTCCATCTCGGCCATGGCGTCGCCGCTGGCGTAGCTCGGCGCGGCGCTGCCGGAGATCTTGATGCTCGGGTAGCCGTTGAAGCCGACGACCTGCGACGGACCCATGGTCCACTCGACCCGGGCGAAGGATTGCAGCGGCACCATCTGGCCCGACGCGTTGCGCACGTGCAGGTCGAGCAGATCCTCGGCCTTCATCCGACGCCCGGCCTCGGCCTGCACGATCACCCGCTGCATGCGCGCTTGGTTCGGGAAGTCGTTGACGTAGGCCGAGCCCAAGCTCGTCGAGAGCGCGTCGTTGATGTCGGCGAAGGTGACGCCGAGCGCGTTCGCCTTCTGCCGGTCGAGGGTCAGCTCGATCTGCGGCGCGGTCGGCAGGCCCTCGACGTAGACGCCCTGTAGGACCGGGCTCTGGTTCGCGGCCTTCAGCAACTGGTCGCGGGCAGCGGCCAGCGCCGCGTAGCCCTGCTGCGCCTTGTCCTGCAGGCGGAAGGCGAAGCCGCTCGAATTGCCGAGCGCCTCGATGGCCGGCGGCGACAGCGACATGGCGATGGCGTCGGGCAAGCCGCCGAGCACCGCGTTGGCCCGGGCGCTGAGGTCGTCGGCACCGTCACCGGCGCCCCGCTCCTTCCAGTCCTTCAGGGTCACGAAGGTGATGGCCGCGTTCTGCCCCTGGCCAGAGAAGCCATAGCCCAGCAGCGTGACGCGGGCCGCCACGGCCGGCTCGGCACCGAAATGCCCCTCGATCCGCTTCGCCACGTCGAGGGTGCGACCCGTCGCCGATTCCGGCGGGGTCTGCGCATCGACGATGACGTAGCCCTGGTCCTCGATGGGGAGGAAGCTCGAGGGCATGCGCAGATAGCCCCAACCCAGCGCCGCCACGAGCGCGGCGTAGACGAGGAGCGACCGCACGGGACGGCGCAGCATCCCGGCGACGCCGGACCGGTAGGCCAGCGTGCCGGCCTGGAAGCGGCGGTTGAACCAGCCGAAGAAGCCGCCCTTGGCATGGCCGTGCCCGGCCTCGACGGGCTTGAGCAGCGTGGCGCAGAGCGCCGGCGTGAGCGAGAGCGCCAGGAAGGCCGAGAAGGCGATCGAGGTCGCCATGCTGACGGCGAACTGGCGGTAGATCACGCCGACCGAGCCGGGGAAGAAAGCGAGCGGCACGAACACGGCCACCAGCACCGAGGTGATGCCGATGATGGCGCCCGTGATCTGACCCATCGCCTTGCGGGTCGCCTCTCTGGGCGAGAGGCCTTCCTCGGCCATGATGCGCTCGACGTTCTCGACGACGACGATGGCGTCGTCGACGAGGATGCCGATGGCCAGCACCATGCCGAACATCGTCAGCACGTTGATGGAGAAGCCCGCCACCAACAGGGCGCCGCAGGTGCCGAGCAGCGCCACCGGCACCACGATGGTGGGGATGATGGTGTAGCGGATGTTCTGCAGGAACAGGAACATCACTGCGAAGACCAGCGCCATCGCCTCGGCGAGCGTCATCAGCACCTTCTTGATCGACACTTCGACGAAGGGCGTGGTGTCGTAGGGCACCGTGACGCTGACATTGGCGGGCAGCGTCTTCGAGAGCTGGGCGATCTTGGCCTTCACCCCGGTGGCGGCGGCGAGCGCATTGCCGCCGGGCGCGAGCTGGATGCCGATGCCGGCGGCCGGGCGGCCGTCGAGGCGGGTCTGCATCGTGTAGGACTGGCCGCCGAGTTCGACCTCGGCCACGTCGCGCAGGCGCACCAGCGAACCGTCGGGGTTGGCGCGCAGCACGATTTCCTCGAACTCGGCGACCGTGGTCAGCTGCCCCTTCACCAGCACGCTGGCGGCGATGCGTTGCCCCTCCCGGGCCGGCTGCGCGCCGACGAGGCCGGAGGCGACCTGCGCGTTCTGCGCACCCACCGCCGCCGTCACGTCGCCGGGCGTCAGGTTGAAGCCGACGAGCTTCATCGGGTCGATCCAGATGCGCAGCGCCTTCTCCGACGAGAACAGGGTGGCGCGCCCGACGCCCGGCACGCGCCGCAGCTCGCCGAGCAGGCGGCGCGCGGCGAGGTCGCCGAGATCGCTCTCGCTCAGGGAGCCGTCGCGGGAGGAGACGACGACGAACTGGAGGAAGCTGGTGCTCGCCTCCTCGACGATGACGCCCTGCTGCGTCACGGCGCGCGGCAGACGCGCCTCGATGCGCTTGATCCGGTTCTGCACCGCGACGGTGGCCTTCGACGGATCGGAGCCCGGCGCGAAAGAGGCCATGATCTGGGCCTGCCCCGAGGTGTCGCTGGTGGACTCGAAGTACATCAGCCCCGGGATGCCGTTGAGCTCCTCCTCGATGATGCGGGTGACGCCATCGTAGAGCCGCTCGGGCGGGGCACCCGGGTAGGTGGCCGTGACCTGGATCGTGACGGGAGCCACGTCCGGGTATTGCGAGACCGGCAGGAAGGCGATCGAGATCGCGCCCACCAGCATGATAAAGATGGAGATCGCCCAGGCGAAGATCGGGCGCTCGATGAAGAAGCGGGTCATGGCGGGCCTCGTCCTAGTGCGGCGGGTCAGGGCTGCTTGGACGCGGTGTCGGTTCGGGCCCCCGTCCACGGCACCGGATTCACGGCCATGCCGGGCTGGATCTTCTGGAAGCCCTCGACCACGACTGTCTCGCCGGCCTTGAGTCCCTCCTCGACGATCCAACCCGCATCCGTCAGCGCCCCGGCGCGCAGGGGCCGCAGGGCGACGGTCCTGTCCGTGCCGACCACGAAGGCCTGGGCCACGCCCGCGCTCGAGCGCTGGATGGCCTGCGCCGGGACGATCACCGCGCCGGGCAGCGCCCCGCGCGCGACCCGCACGCGGACATAGGTGCCGGGCAGCAAGGCGACCCGCGGGTTCGGGAAGGTGGCGCGTAGGCTGACCTGCCCGGTGCCGGGATCGACGCTGACATCGGTGAACAGGAGCCGCCCGGCATCGGCGTGGAGCGAGCCGTCGGGCAGGACCAGCCGCACCTCCGCGCTCTCCCGTCCGGCGGCGCGGTCGGCCAGCAGGCTCGGATCCGAGGCGGCCGCGTTGAAATCGGCGAAGATCGGATCGACCTGCTGGATCAGCGCGAGCCGGGTCGCCTCGCTCTGGCTGACGAGCGCGCCCTCCGTGACGAGGGCGCGGCCGATGCGGCCGTCGATGGGCGCGCGCACGGTGGCGTAGTCGAGATCGATTCTCGCTCGGGCAAGCTGCGCCTTCGCACTCGCGACATCGGCCTCCGCCTGCCGCAAGGTGGCGACGGCGATGTCGTGCTGGGCGGTGCTGGCCGCCTGCCGTTCCAGCAGCGTCTCGGTGCGCTCCGACTGCTTCAGGGCCTGCACCCGTGTCGCCTCGGCCCGCGCGAGGGCCGCGGTCCGGGCATCGACCTCGGCCCGATAGACGGCGGGATCGATGCGGAAGAGGACATCGCCCCTCCTGACCAGACTACCTTCCTCGAAGGTGCGCTCCTGGATGATGCCGGCCACCTGAGCCCGGACCTCGGCCACGCGCGTCGAGACGAGGCGCCCCGGCAGGTCGAGCCTGCGCGGCACCGTGGCCGGCTCGACCGTCACGGTCGATACCTCGGAAGGTGGTGCCCCCGGGACCGCGTCGGCCTCGTTCGTCGGCTTGCAGGCGGCCAGTGCAACGCTCAGCAGGAGCGGCATGACGGCCAAGCCTCGGTGTTCACACCGTCTCATGGATCGATGGGTCTTCCGGTTCGGTGAGGATGAAGGGCGGGCTATGTGCGACAGGCGTCCGGGCCTGTGCGGGTCATGCCGAGCAAGCGGTCGCGCAGGGCCGGAATCTCCGGCACCGGGCCACCCTCGTCGCGAAATAGGAAGGCGAGCCAAGCGCCATCGGCAGCAAGGCGCACAAGCTCAAGGGTCGGTCCGTCGTCCGTGTCGCGGTGCCGCGAGAGGCGCTCGGCGAACCACTCGGCCCAGAGCCGCCGGAGACCGGGCTCCGCGAGCACCGAGATGTGCAGGGCCGTCCATTGGTTGCCCTGTGGCAGCATCGGGTCGGAGAAGGTCGATCCGACATAGGCTCGCGTGAACGCGCCCCTGGGTTCTGGGTCGGCGGCCATTGCCGCGTCGATGTCCTTGTCGACCTGGGCCAGCAGGTCGACGAACACGCCTTCGACCAGGGACTGCTTGCTCGGGAAATGGTGGAACAGGCCGCCTTTGGTGACGCCTGCCGCCTCGGCCACGGCCTGAACCGTGACCGCAGCGAGACCCTGCTCGAGGGCAAGCTTCGCGGCACAATCAAGGAGGGTGCGCCTGACAAGTTCCGGCTGCTTCTTGCGATTGTAAGCGGTCGTCATGGTCAGTGCCCTGTCGTAACCGAGAAGGCCTGCATGACCACGACGCCGCCGACGATCATGCCGATGCCGACCAAGGCCGGCAGGTCAAGGGACTGCTTGAAGAGGATAGTGCCGATGACGGCGGTGAGGACGACCCCGACGCCGCTCCAGATCGCGTATGCGACGCCCAAAGGCATGGCCTTGAGGACGAGCGAAAGGAAGTAGAAGGCCGCGGCGTAGCACGCGGTCGTGGCCAGCGCCGGCGCGATCCGCGTGAACTGCTCGGACTCCTGGAGAAAGGTCGTGCCGGCGATCTCGCAGACGATGGCGACGCCGAGAGCGGCATAGGTCGCTAGGTAGCTAGGCATCATCAATCCTCTTGGGCGCATCAAGATACCGACCGTGCGGTATCTTACAAGTCTTTTTCTATCGTCCCGCATGGCCGTCATGTTCGGGAGTGTTGTCGAGACGCCGGTGCACGCCGTTGGGCGAGGGATCAGAAGCCTCGTCGCCCCACGTCGCGTCGCTTCCCTTGCAGATCTCCGCGTTCCCGGCGAGGCGAGCGCCAACCGCTGGCCTCGCATTTTCTTTACCTCGATCCGGCACGGCTTGGGCACGATCGTCCCACGCCCGCCATCGGATGCCGCCTCATTACCGCCCCCGGTACAGGCCGCTCTTCTCGCTCGGCCTATCCCGTCACGGCAGGTCAGGCCGGAGCTTGGGATGGGGATCCGAAACAAAAAAGCTTCGCCGGACGGAACCGGCGAAGCTTAGGTCGGGGAGAAATGATGACCGCGAGCTCATCCGCACCACGAGCGACGGTCACAGCAAGAAACTATCGTGCCCATCAAAAATTCAAGGCCCCTTCCAGTCTTCGTCTGCCGTGAGCCTCCGTGTCGTGGATGGTGCAGGCCGTCCGAGAGGTGTGCCCCCGCCGAGTCATGACAACCGAGGACGCGGGACGAAAGTCGGGAAACAAGCGCGCTATCGAGCTCTGGCCCTGTCGAGGGATCATCCACGGTTCGCGAGGATGGGGCGCTCGTTTCCGCGCTTGTAGCGGAAGCTGCCATGCCTTTAATGCGCTCGCTGGGGGCATTTGCACATGATTTGGGCAACGCGGCTGATTACGGAAGAAGAGGTCGCATCGTTCGAGCGGTTGTTCACGGATCAGGCCGAAGCCTTCGATCCTAACGATCAGATGCTCCTGGTGAGCGTCAAAGCGGACTGGCCCGGCGTGAGACTTTGGGTCGGCGTTCCCGACGACGACCTGCTGTCGTCCTACTACGGCTTTCAACCCTGCAAGCGAAGCGAGCTGCCGATCGCCCCGACATTGGTCCGGGGCTCCGCGACACGCTTCTCGCGGATGTTCCACGGACACTAGCGGCCTGATTCCGGAGTTCGTTGGCAGAAGTGCCTGACGCCGGCGGGGATGTCGCTGGAGGAGCCGGACCGGAAAACCATTTCGGATCGGCGACGGTACGATCGAGGCAGGCGTGGATGGCCGCTTCCTGCTCATCCGTGGCCTTGAACGCACCGCGCTGGAGCGGAGCCGCGCCAACGGCGCGCAGCACCTTTCGAACGAGTTTGGGGCGGGGGCGGCGGCGTGTGAAGGCGCGTACCGGCGCGGGCGCTTGGGCAACCGGTCGTGGATCAGCCTGGTCTTGTGGGCGGTCGGCCGCACCGTCGACCCGCACGAGCCGCCGCCTCCAACCGCGCGATCGCAGGATAGACGACGGCCCACGAAAAGCGCCCCTTCGAGGCCGCCTCGGGCGGTTGGGGCTCCCGACCCCGGCGACCCTGCTCCATTCCGACTACGGCAACGAACTTGCAAGCCTTCGACGGGATGGGCCTTGAGACTCGGCCCAATTCGGCAGTACCATCTTCACAAAAAATAGACGCCACCGGCCAGGTACACCTAGGATGAGTGAAGTCGAAGTAGGGAAGAAGCCGCTGCAATTGAGCGACACGGAGTGGTTCCAGGAGCTGGGCAAATTGGCTGCTTCGATCGGCACGGACGGCTTTCATCGCAATCTCCTGAGCCTGTTCGGACGGTGTATCCGAAGCGACTCAGCTTGGATTATCCGATACTCGCGCGTTGCCCCACCGGACGTGCTCTACACATCCAACGTTCCCGATGAAATCGTGCAATTTTATAATAAAAAGTGCCTCCATATAGATCCGTTTTCAATGTATTGGAAAGAACACGGCCGCCCCGGAGTCCTCACATTAACAGAATTGACGAATTCCGGACCAGAGTCGGTACTTTACACTAAAATATTCACCGCGGCGGCAAAAATCTCCGATGAGATTGGAATGTTCTTCTCCACGGTCGGACACTGCTGCTTCGGAATCTTCCTCGAGCGCGAAAAAGGTGGCTTCACGCCAGCCGACATCCGGCGCGCGAACCTCATCTTCCCGGCTCTCGAAGGCTTCCACAAGAGTCACCTGGGGCACCTTTTCAACAACCTCAGGCGCACGGACGCCTCGAAGGCGGACGACCTCATCCGGCGGCCGACCTCGATCCGGGACCGCCACGGCGTCGAGGTCTACGCGAACGACTCCTGGAGATCGGCGGTCTCTGCCGACACGTCGATCAACCCGATGCTAGAGACGATCGAGCCGGACGCGAGCGTCCAGACCCTCTGCACCAGAGACTACCTCCTTCGAACGGAAACATTCGATCGCGATTTCCCGCTCGCGCCGGGAGGACGGATCTTCACGCTTGAACCGAAGGCCGCCTCGCCCGCAGCGCCCGTCGACTACGAGGCCGCGGCTGCTGTTCTGCAGGCGCTGACACCGCGCGAACGGGGCATCCTGAGCTTGATCATGCAAGGCGAAAATACCGGCCAGATCGCACAGAAGCTGAAGATCAGCAAAGGAACGATCAAAAACTGCAAGCTGCGGATCTACCGGAAGGCCGACGTCAGCTCCGAGCGCTACCTCGTGAAGAAATTCGTGCAGTTCTTCCCCGCGCCTTGAGAAGGCGGGAAAGGCCGGGAAACCGGGCCGACGCCCTCACTGCGGCCGCGGACCGGGGCGACGCGCACGCCCGGTCCGCACCAAGGTTCGCTCCCTGCGCCTGATCAGGCGGAACGCTCGTCCGGCGGGTGGGTCCGCAGGCGCATGGGGTCGTAGAACGGGGTTCGAACGACATTGGCGGTGAGTTTGCCGCCGTCATGCTGAATCTCGACCTCGGTACCGAGCGCGGCGAGTTCGCGCGGCAGGTGCGCGAGGCCGAGGGACTTCATGAGGTGACGGCTGAAGGTCGTGCTGTTGACCGTGCCGACCTCGCGCCCGTCCTTGAAGATCTTGCTGCCGGGTACGACGGCATCGTCGTGGAGGATCTCCAGTCCGACCTGGCTGAAGCGTTCCTTGCCCTTCTTGGCCTGGAGCGCAGCCTTGCCGCAGAAGTCGGGCTTGCTGAGGTCGACGGTCCAATCGGCGCCGACCTCCCACGGGGTCGTGTCCGGCTTGGGCATGTCGAACGGGAAGAACAGGAGACCTCCCTCCACGCGGACGATGTCGAGGCAATCCCAGGAGGCCGCGATGATCCCGAACGGCTTGCCGGCCTCCATGATCGCGTCCCACAGCGCGACCGCATCCTGAGAGGAGCAGAAGACCTCGTAGCCGCGCTCCGCCGAGTAGCCACCCCGGCCGATGGAGACATCCTTGCCGAAGAGGGTCGTGCGCGCGTGCTCGAAATACTTCATTCTGGTCAGATCGAAGGACGTATGCGGCTTGAGGATATCGAGGGCGAGCGGACCCTGCAGCGAGAGGATGTGCACGTCATTGTCTTTGGCGGCTTCGACGTTTCGCCCCTCCGTGAATTCGGGGAGGACTTCCTCGAGACTGCCGCCGCCATGGGAAACGCGAAACTTCTGAGGTCCGTCGCGATAGACCAGCACGTCGTCGATGAGCGATCCGTTCTCGTCGACGATGTTGCTGATCGCCGACTGACCGGGCTTGAGCTTGCTGACGTCGCTGGTCAGCATCGCGTTCAACACGCTCTCGGCGTCCGGTCCTTCGACGTTGACCATTTGGAGACCGGACACGTCGAACAAGCCCGCGCGGGACCTGACGACCGTCGTTTCCTCATAACGGTCGGTGTTGTAGCTCTGCGGGATGGGCATCCCATTCCACTCCGCGTCCAGCTTGGAGCCCAGCGCCAGGTGGCGGTCGTTCAGAACGGATTGGCGCGGAAGATCTTTGTAGCTCACGATCAGTGTCCCTTTCTCGCTCGTGTGTTCGCGGGTCGGGCGCGGATCGAGCGCCCTTGCCGATGCGCCGCCGTAATGTCATCGGCGTCGCCTACCTACGGCTCCCGCTCCCGCGCTGGGCGCCCGGGCGGGAGCCGAGATCCGTCAAAGCTGGAAGAACCAGTTGGCGAGCAGGAGAACCGCGACGCCCGCGACGAGCGTGAGGTAGGGGAGGGCGCCCGCCTTCCTGCGGGCCATCGCCCCCTCGGTTCCCACGTGAAGATCCTCGAACATCTCGGCGGGGAACCTGCCGCCGTCCTGGACATAGTGCCGGTAGCAGAACACCGGGATGATGAAGGCGGCCGTGGCGAGCCCCGCCCACAACGCTACAGGGTTCCACACCTTGGCGCCGGCCCCCATGAAGATCACGTTCACGAAGGACAAGACTCCGCCGATCACGAGCACGAGCGTAGGGGCCCGGTACGGACGGGGGACGTGCGCCGAGTCGATCCGATGGATCCACACGGAGTTCAGGTTCAGGAAGTTGAAGATGATGTAGCCACAGTTCGACACGGCGAGGATGAAGAAGAAGCTCGTCGCGTCGGCGCACGCGATGGCCAGGATCGCCAGGTTGAACAGAAGGTCGGTCCACATCGCCCGGGTCGGTGCGCCGTGCTCGTTGACGTGGCTCAGGAAACGGGGGAGCCAGCCATCGACGGAGCCTTGGTAAAGCGTCCGGGAAGAGCCCGCCATCGCCGTCATGATCGACAGGATGAGCGCGAGGATCATGAGCATGACCAGCGCGCTCTCTACGATCGGTCCCCCGCCGACCATGCGGGCGAGCGCCGCCGCGACACCCGAACCGTCGGCGATGGAGGGAGCGATCATGCCTTCCACCCCAAGCATGCTCTGGAAGGTGAAGGGCACCAACGTGAAGAGCACCAGACAGAGCAGGCCCGAGTAGAAGATCGCCTTGAACGTATCTCGGGCCGGATCACGGAACTCCCGGGTGTAGCAGATGGCCGTCTCGAAGCCGTAGGTCGACCAAGCGGCGATAAACATGCCGCCGAGGACGAGCGTCCAGCCAGCGACGTTCCACTCGCCGGGCGCCGCGGCGTTCGGCGCGGCCAACGGGACGAGCGGCGAGAAGTTCTGCCAGTTGATGCCGTGGATGAGGAGCGGGACGACCCCGACGATGAACATCGGGATGATCACCAGGAGGCCGACGTACTTCTGGAAGTTTGCTGTCCCGAGAATGCCGCGATGCTGAACCGCGAAGACGGCCAACATCAGCGCCGCCCCGATGAAGAAGGCGGCATTGAGCGACAGCGAGACCGGCCCGAGGGTGGTCTGGAACAGGGTCCAAGTACGGATACCGGTCGACAACGCGGCGATTGCGGCGGCGGTCTTGTCCGCGTCCGACATCTGCAGCTCGGCTCCGTGCAGAGCGAGCCACTGGGCCACCGCGGGGGAGGCGGCATCCACGGGCGGGAAGAGCGCATTCAGTATGTAGGAGGCGGCGATCGAGCAGCCGAGCGACAGGACGGGCGTCCACGCGAACCAGTTGCACCAGACGGACAGGGGGGCGATCAGCTTGGAGTACCGCACCCACGCCGCGGCGCCATACACGGACGCGCCGCCCGACTTGTTCGGGAAAAGGCCTGCGATCTCGGCGTAGGTGAAGGATTGGACGAAGCCCATGACCATGGAAAGGGTCCAGATCAGGAACGCCAGCTTGCCGGTGTTGCCGGCGATGCCTCCAACGGAGAACAGGACGAGCGCAGGGACGCCGCTCGCCACCCAGAAGGCACCGGTCCAGCTGATCGTGCGTTGGAGTTCGCCCTCCGCACCTATGGGGTTTGCCACTCCACCGTAGCTCGGTAGGGACTTGCTCGTTGGCGCTGCTCCGGACCCCATCGACCGTTTCCTTTCCTGTATTCGGTGAGTCTCTGTTGATGGCCGCTTTCGGCTGACCGACTCCGATCGGGTTCGACCATTCTGCGCGCGCATCAGGGACAAGGCTCGGCGAACATGCCCGCGCCCGGCGAAGAAATTGATCCTGATTCTTGAAGCGGCGCCTTCAGTCCTGGGCCGAACAAAGCTTTTCGGCTGTCATTGCTTTGCGGATCGGCCACAGAGTCATGGCATTCCGACCCAAGACGACGGAAGGCGTGCACCCCGTTGCTCGCAGCCGCGCACCAGGCGCGGGATATCCCTCCCGTTCACGGCGCCGTTTCATGATCCCGATCAGGGGCGCCTTGCTTTGATGAACCTTCGCCCGAGGGTCAGGAACCAACCCGAACATCCTGCGACACGGCATATCGGTACCGATCCCCGGCAGCGACCCGTAAGGGTTCGGCAAGGGCCCGCCCCCTGGGTCGATCCGATGAGCAGACTTCGACTTTGATCACCGGCTCCTGTCACGTGACGGAAACGAAGTGCCCGGCGAAACGCCCCAGGGGCGTAACCCGATAATCGGCCATGAATTCTCGCTGAGAACAATCCTTTCCCGACAGGCTAGGACATGTCAAGCACCATTGTTCGCATACGAGCTTAACAGAGCCGTCACGCACGAAAAATGGGCAACAAAATTCATTTTTTGGGCAGCACTGCCCCGCCGATAGGCCGTTGCGGCCGCCATCATGGCCGCTTGACCCTCGCCACCTGCCCAGTTGCAGTTCGGAGCCTGGGCGGCAAGCGCCGGGGACGGGTGAAACGTGAGCGCGCCATCCGCCGGCCGGGTAATGCGATAGGCTCGCGCGGGCCGACGGCGCAGCCGTCGGAGGGGGCGGCCCGGCCGATCTCGCCGACTGGGACTTGCCCGCCTTGGGCGGTTGCGGTCCGCACGTCAGGTCGGGATCCCGCGCCCCGATCGCGTAAGACGTCGTCGACCGAGCCACCTTGATCCGAAGCTTCCTCGGCAACCGCGTGCTCACCGCACCGCTAACCCTTGGCTGGTCGGTCGATCGGCGGAATGGTGCCAACAGTCACCATTGCGCCTGCACCTTACTCAAATAAAAAATTTCCTTGGAAGAAATATCCACCCGTGCCGAGGCAACGGGGAGAGACCTATTGCGAGGTTACGCCAGGCAACTTCAGGATCTTGGGGGCCGGCTGGACGACAGTCCACCCTCGAACATTTGGCCGTTGGCGCGGACCGGTGCCAACCATAATCCGGACAGCGATAGGGGAGCACGCCATGGGTAGATTTGGAATCACCGGCCGAGATCACTCCCCGCGCAGGCGACCCGACCGGAAGGGCGGCCCCTGAAGTCCTGCGCGGATCAGCCTTCCCAACCCGGCATGCGACGTTTGGGGATGCCGGGCTCCAGGAAACAGAAGCGAGGAGCGGTTCATGACGAAGAGAGTTGCCATCATCGGTGCCGGTCCGAGCGGCCTCGCGCAATTGCGTGCCTTCGAGACGGCACGGAAGGCCGGGGTCGAAATCCCGGAACTCGTCTGCTTCGAGAAGCAATCGAACTGGGGCGGGCTATGGAACTATACCTGGCGTACCGGGCTCGATGAGAACGGTGAGCCGGTACACGGAAGCATGTACCGGTACCTTTGGTCCAACGGTCCCAAGGAGTGCCTCGAGTTCGCGGACTACTCGTTCGAGGAACATTTCGGTCGGCCGATTCCGTCTTATCCGCCTCGGGCCGTGCTGCACGACTACATCGCCGGCCGCGTCGAGAAGAGCGACGTGCGCAAGTACATCCGCTTCTGCACGCCGGTGCGTTGGGTGAGCTACTCCGAGGAAACCGGTAAGTTCACCGTGACGGCGAAGGATTTGATCAAGGACGAGCATCAGGTCGAGGAATTCGATCACGTCGTCGTTGCCAACGGGCATTTCTCCGTGCCCAGCGTGCCCTACTTCGAAGGCATGGAGCGCTTCCCCGGGCGCGTGATGCATGCGCACGACTTCCGGGTCGCTGACGAGTTCGCCGGCAAGAGGCTCCTCATGATCGGCTCGAGCTACTCGGCCGAGGACATCGGGACGCAGTGCATCAAGTACGGAGCCAAATCGATCACCTTCAGCTATCGCACCAAGCCGATGGGGTTCGAGTGGCCGGAAGGGTTCATTGAGAAGCCGCTGCTTCAGAGGCTCGAAGGTAGGACCGCTCACTTCAAGGACGGATCGACCGCGGAAGTCGACGCGATCATCCTCTGCACCGGCTACCAGCACAGCTTCCCCTTCCTACCCGATGAGCTGCGGCTGAAGACGCATAACTGCCTGTATCCCGCAGGCCTCTACAAGGGCATTTTCTGGCAAGACAATCCGAAGCTGATCTATCTCGGCATGCAGGATCAGTACTATACCTACAACATGTTCGATGCGCAGGCCTGGTATTCTCGGGACTATATCTTAGGACGCATCGAACTTCCCAGCCGGGAAGATCAGGCGGCTGATATCAAGAAGTGGCTGGCGTACCAGGATACGTTGACCAATCCGTTCGAAGCCATCGACTTCCAGACCGAGTACGTGCGAGAGTTGCTCCAAGCCACGGACTACCCCCATCTCGACGTCGACAAGGTCGCGGTGCTGTTCAAGGAGTGGGAGCACCACAAGATGGAAGGCATCCTGACCTATCGTGATCGTTCCTACCGGTCTACGATCACCGGCACGCTCTCCCCACCCCATCACACCACGTGGATGAGGGCCATGGACGACTCTCTCGAAGCGTTCATGGGCTTGCCGCAAGCCGCCGAGTAAGACGGCGAGAGAGGTCCGCGGCGGCGTTCCGGGAGCCAAGGGGCTCTCCGGGGCGCCCGCCGCTCTTTGGGCGCCGCCCGACCTTTTCGTCGTCCGCGCGCCCCGATTTTCGGCAAGTTTGCATGGGTCAGTCCTATGAACCAGATCTGGATGCCGCCTGCGGAATCCGTGCCTGCCTCCTCTGCGGCAAGGATGCTTTCGTTCGCGGCCCGCGGCGATAGCTGCTGCTTCTTCGAACTGGAGGCTGGCGACAGGCTCCGGATCATCGATCCCGAAGGGCGGCAGCCAGGCTACCTCTATGTCCAGGCCGGCGCCGTTCCGGATGAGGTGCGCACGCGTCCTGAAGCGGGCGCGCCGAACCTGAGCGACCATCTCGCCCGGGGCGGAACCGACTGCCGTGCCGTCGTTGCGATGCTCCATTCGCGAGGCATCGCCGCGTCGAACTTCCAAGCCCTCCAGCTCTTTGCCGCCGAAGCCGAACCGGGTGCCGCGTTCGAGGTCACGGCGACGGCGGATGCGATCTGCGTGCTGGTGGTCGCGGGCAAGCCGATGGCCCCGGATGCCCAGGATCCGCCCACCGACCTGCTCGTGGAGATCCGGCCCTCCGGCTCCCTCGAAGGGCGTGCGCCGCCCCCGCTCGCCCCACCGCTTCTCGATCTGCGGGTCAAGGCCGCGACCGCGAGGTCATACACGGTCAAGGCCGGCCAATATATCCAGATTATCGACGTCGACGGACGTCAATGCGCCGACTTCCTCGCCTTCGACGCCGCCGCCCTCGCCGAGGGCAAGGAGTACGGGCTCGACGCGACGACGACCCACACGCTTATGGGCTCGACGGCGCCGAAGCCGGGCCTGCTATCCAAATATTTCGATGCCAGGATGATCCCGTTGGTGGAAGTCGTGCAGGACACGGTCGGCCGCCACGACACCTTCATGCTGGCGTGCTCCGCAAAATATTATGAGGACATGGGGTATCCCGGCCACTCGAACTGCACGGATAATTTCAACGCTGTCCTAGCCCCTCACGGCGTTCAGGCGAAGAAGGGCTGGCCGGCCATCAACTTTTTCTACAACACCATCGCGGGAGCAGGCGACCAGATCACGATGGACGAACCCTGGTCGCGTCCAGGCGATTACGTGCTGCTCCGCGCGCTGACGGATCTCGTTTGCGCAACGTCGTCCTGCGCGGACGACATCGACCCCGCGAATGGCTGGTTCCCGACCGACATCCACGTCCGGGTCTACGATGCCGCCAGCGCGTTTCCCAAGGGGATGAGCCACCGCATGACTCCCGATGCCGAACCTCGCCTGACCCGTGAATCAGGTTTTCACCCTCGCACGTCAGCCTTGACGCGAAAGATGGAAGACTACCGCGGCTTTTGGGTTCCGACGTGCTTCAACGCCGCCGGTCCCCTGGAGGAATACTGGGCCTGCCGCGAACGCGCGGCGATCATGGATCTGTCGGCGCTGCGGAAATTCGAGGTCATCGGCCCGGACGCCGAGGACCTCATGCAGCTCGCGGTCACCCGGAACGTTCGCAAGTTGGCGATCAACCAGATCGTCTACACGGCGATGTGCAACGAACACGGCGGGATGATCGACGACGGGACCGTGTTCCGTCTCGGGCAGAACAACTTCCGCTGGATCTGTGGAGACGAATACTCCGGCGTCTGGCTTCGCAAGCTCGCGGCCGAGCACAAGCTGAAGGTGTGGGTGAAGAGCTCGACGGACCAGCTACACAACGTCGCCGTACAGGGCCCGAAATCCCGGACGATCCTGTCGGGAATCGTCGTCACGCCGCCGCAGGAGCCGACGGTCGATGAACTCAAATGGTTCCGCTTCACCGTTGGACGGATCAACGGCGTTCCGGTCTTGATCTCCCGCACCGGCTACACGGGTGAACTCGGCTTCGAGGTTTGGTGCCATCCTTCCCAAGCGACGTCCGTCTGGGACTCGATCATGGAGGTGGGCGAACCGCACGGCCTCACGCCCATGGGGTTGGCAGCTCTCGATATGCTGCGGATCGAGGCCGGGCTCGTCTTCGCCGGATACGACTTCTGCGACCACACGGACCCGTTCGAAGCAGGCATCGGCTTCACCGTCCCGAAGGACAAGCCGGATCCCTTCGTCGGATCGGAAGCCGTCTCACGGAGGCGAGACAATCCACATCGCCGGTTGGTCGGCCTCGACATCGAAGGAAACGAGCACGTCGGCCACGGCGATGGCGTGTACGCCGGGCGCACCCAGGTGGGGGTCGTCACCAGCGCGACGAAGTCGCCGATCCTTGGGAAGACGATCGCGCTGGCGCGCCTCGACGTCTCGGCGGCGGCCATCGGACGAGATGTCGAGATCGGCAAGCTGGACGGCCATCAGAAACGTCTCTCCGCGAAGATCGTCGAGTTTCCGCACTTCGACCCGAAGAAGACGCGGGTGCGCGCGGAAGCCTCGTCCCAGGCTGCCGCCCGTCCCGCCCCCTCATCGCCCGACGCGGTCGCGACGGCTGGCGTGCCCGCCTGAGCGGGAACGTGTCGACACGGATGCTCGCGGTTTCGCGAGCATCCATCCTGGCGCCTCCGAGCCGGGCCAACGGCACTCGGCGGGATCGGGGCAGGGGAACGCGATTCTCCCTTTAGCGCGGCAGCAGGAGCATGGCTGCCCGATGACCCCGCAACGCCTCCGACGTCCTCAGATTGCGAGGGCACAGCTTGGGACCTGACCGATTTGCCGGGCCCGGGAGAGCCTCGGCTCAGAAGGTGTCATGCCAGGGCGCAGCGGCCGCGGGCTGCTCCGCAAGCCTATCGGACAGTGAGAGGGAGGCGGCCCCGATGTCTGGCGACGTTGCAGTTGTCTTTAAGTCGAGATTCGCGGCAGACTTTTACTGCGTTGTTGCCGGATCCGTGAAAATCCCAGACGGCCTGCTGTCGGGTGCATGGAGGTATTGGGGGATTCTTCACACGAGTCCGGATCGAGTACGGCGACTTACATCCGTATGCGACGGATCGCAGGTTGAAGCGGATGGAGTGGTATTCTTCTCCGCGCGGAATCCCGTGCGTTTCCTTTCGAGCGGTAAGCTGAAGCCTTTCAACAAGACTGCACAGCCGGCGTCGCTCGCCTAGGCATCACGGCTCCCATCGCTCGACCACCTTGGCCTGGAACCTGGCATGTCGATGAACCTCGGGGTGCGCCGCGGGCGCCTTCGAGGCGGAGTTGCGCCTCGACCGTGACCTTCCAGCCGGGGTGATCTTCATGCCGTCCTGCTACGCCGCAAGTACCGTCAACCTGCTACGGCCGGTCCGTCTTGGCGAGCCATGTACGCTTCGCCCTGCCGAAATGGCAACGACTGGTGCATGCGCGCTATGGCCCGGATTGGATATCGCGTCGAGGAGACAACGGAATGCGCCATGCCTTCGATCGACAGGTCGCACAATAGACAAGCGATTAGTCGTTTTATTCTTGAGCACGCATCGATGTTGTCACATAATTATAAGGTTCCTTAGAGGAGGCATTTATGTCTGAGCATGTCTATAAAGTGACCGAGCTGGTGGGCTCTTCAACCATCTCGATCGAAGATGCGATACAGTCCGCGGTAGGTCGTGCAAGCGCCACCCTGCGCAATCTGCGCTGGTTTGAGGTCATAGAGACGCGTGGGCAAATCGACGACGGGAAGATCCAGCATTATCAAGTGACGATCAAGGTCGGATTCACCATAAGCGACACTTGATTGACCTCCTGACACTGCGGACTCTTGTCGAAGTCGGTGGTCGGGTGAGTGAATCGAGAGGCACGGTGGATCTGTATGCGGAACTACGCATTGCCGTCCGCCGTGCGCCTCGATGCTGTGCGCCCTTCCCACGCGCAACTTGGTTCGGACATCACCGAATATGGACACTCAAGGTCGGGACCGTGCCGGACTATGACGAGATCCTCAGCCTCCTAGATGTTCGGTCCCGGCATGTGGTGTGACGGATCGAGCCTGAAACGTTCGGGCTGTTTCGTCCAGGCTTGGCAGATGAATTCGTACGGGGTGAGGCCGCGCAGGGTCTTAAGACGGCGGCCATAATTGTAGGCTTCGACGAACAGCTGCAGGTGGTGGCGCAGTTCGTCGTGGCTGACGTAATGGTAGCGCTTGACCGTGGCGTCCTTGATGGTGCGGTTCATCCGCTCGACTTGGCCATTCGTCCACGGACAGCGCGGCTTGGTCAGGCGATGCTCGATCCTGGTCTGCTCGCAGGCCCAGTCGAACGAGTGCCAGCGGTAGATGCGGGGCTCGTCGCGCTCGGCCCAGTAAGCGGCGGCTGCGGCTTCGGCCTCCTCGTTCACCGGCCTGTTGTCAGTGAATTGGATGCCGTTGTCGGTCAGCACTGTGTGGATCGTGTAAGGCACGGCGGCGACCAGATCACGAAGAAAGTCCGCTGCGATCCGCTGAGTGGCCCGGTCGTGCAGTTGAACGAAGGCAAACTTGCTCGTGCGGTCGATGGCCACAAACAGGTGCAACTTGCCTTCTTCTGTGCTGACCTGAGCGATGTCGATGTGGAAGTAGCCGATCGGGTAGGCCTTGAAGCGCGAACGCTTGGGTTTGTCGCCGTCCACGTCGGGCAGCCGGCTGATGCCATGGCGCTGAAGGCAGCGATGCAGCGACGAGCGGGTCAGGTGCGGAAGGGTGGGCTGGAGCGCATAAAGGCAATCGTCCAACGGCAGAAGGGTATGCCGCCGGAAGGCGACGACCATGGCTTCCTCCTCCGGGCTCAGGACGGTGGAGCGCGCTTCCTTCGGTCCCATGCGCGCGTCCGCTGACGTCTCCCGGCCGCGCCACTTCTGCACCGTGGTCGCGCTGATGCCGTAGCGCTTGGCGGCGGCTCTCACGCTCTCTTGACGAGCTTGGATTGCCCGACGGATCGCCTTGTATCTTTGAGTTGCCCGCTGGAGCGATGCCAGCGAGGCTACACGGTGAGGGTCAGCCCGTGTTTGCCTCGGGCTCGCAAGCCCGCGACAGAGCAAGGTGCGGCCCTCACCGCCACAGTCCCGAACCCGGACAGCCGCTCGGGCCCGAGCCCGCATTTGCAAGGTAGGGTCATGGACGAACAACCCACCGTCTTCGTCGGCATCGACGTATCTA
>NZ_BPRC01000034.1 GCF_022179725.1 Methylorubrum aminovorans | reverse complement strand
GTCCGCCATGGTGTCTCCTTTCGTCAGTTGACCGGCAGCCTACGACCTGTAGTCGCTACAGGTTCAAGCAAAATCCGCAGCCCCTCACTCGGCGGCCTGTCGCAGGGGCACGTGCGGTTGCTCGGGCGCCAGCGGCTTGGCCGGCTGCTGCGGGGCCGGCCCGCCGAAGCGGGCGTAAAGCGCCGGCAGCACCACCAGCGTCAGCAGGGTCGCGCTGATCAGGCCGCCGATCACCACGGTGGCGAGGGGTTTCTGGACCTCGGCGCCGGTGCCGGTGGCCAGGGCCATCGGCACGAACCCGAGCGAGGCCACCAGGGCGGTCATCGCCACCGGGCGCAGGCGCACCATCGCGCCTTCCAGAATGGCCTCCCGGCGGGGTTTGCCCGCGGCAACCAGCTGCTTGATCGACGTCAGCATGACCAGGCCGTTGAGCACCGCGACGCCGGACAGGGCGATGAACCCCACCGCCGCCGGCACCGAAAACGGCATCCCGCGCAGCCACAGCGCCACGATCCCGCCGGTCAGCGCCAGCGGCACCGCGGAAAACACCAGCAGCGCATCCCGCGGCGAACCGAGCGCCGAGTAGAGCAGCAGGAAGATCAGCACGAAGCAGCCGGGCACCACGATCAGCAGGCGCTGACGGGCCGAGGCCAGGTTCTCGAACTGGCCGCCCCAGCTGACGTAGTAGCCCGGCGGCAGCTGGACCTCCTTGGCCACCCGCGCCTGCACGTCCGCGACCAGCGAGCCGATGTCCCGCTCGCGCACGTTGGCGGTGACCACTACCCGGCGCTTGCCGTTCTCGCGCGAGATCTGGTTCGGCCCCTCGGTCACCGAAAAGCTGGCGACCTGCTTGAGCAGCACCGAGGTGCCCCGCCCGGTCGGGCCGGGCGGCAGCGGCACCGGGATGTTTTCCAGCGCCTCGCGGTTCTCGCGCACCTGGTCGTTCAGGCGTACGACGATCGGAAAGCGCCGGTCCCCCTCAAAGACCATCCCGGCTTCCCGGCCGCCGATGGCGGCGCCGATCACCTCCTGAATGGTCGCCGTGCTCAGCCCCAGGCGGGCGGCCTCGGTCTTGTTGATCCGGATTTCCAGGAACGGCAGGCCGGACGTCTGCTCAACCTTGACGTCCTCGGCCCCGGGCGTGCCCTGCAGGATCGCGGCGATCTGCGCCGCGGCCCTGGTCATCGGCGCGAACTCGTCGCCAAACACCTTGATCGCCAGGTCACCACGGGCGCCGGCCAGCAGCTCATTAAAGCGCAGCTGGATCGGCTGCGAGAACTCGTAGACGTTGCCGGCCAGCTTGCCGACCGCGGCCTCGATCTGCTCCTGCAGCTCGGCCTTGGACAGCGACGGGTCGGGCCACTGGTCCTGGGGTTTGAGGATCACAAAGGCGTCGGACGAGTTGGGTGGCATCGGATCGGTCGCGACCTCCGCCGTGCCGGTTTTTGAGAACACGTAGGCGACCTGCGGGAAGCGGCTGACCACCTGCTCGATCCGCGCCTGCATCGCCTGCGACTGGCTTAGCGACGTAGACGGAATGCGCGTGGCGTTGAGGGCGATGTTCTTCTCATCCAGCGTCGGGATGAACTCCTGCCCCAGCCGGGTGAACAGCCCCCCGGCGCCGGCCAGCAGCACCAGCGCGCCCACCACAAACACCAGCGGCGCCCGCACCGCCCCGGCCAGCACCGGCCGGTAAAGCCGCTTGAGGCCGCGCACGAGCCGGTTGTCGTGCTCTTGCACGCGGCCGGTCAGCGCGATCGCGATCAGCGCCGGCACGAACGTCAGCGACAGCACGAACGCGGCGACCAGAGCGAGGATCACTGTCAGCGCCATCGGCTCGAACATCTTGCCCTCGACGCCGGTGAACGTCAGCAGCGGCACGTAGACCAGAATGATGATCGCCTGCCCGTAGAGGGACGGCTTGATCATTTCCTCGGCCGAGGCGCGCACCGTCGCCAGGCGTTCCTCCAGCGTCAGCCCGCGGCCGAGCGCCTGCTGGCGCTCCGCCAGGTGGCGCAGGCTGTTCTCGGCGATGATCACCGCGCCATCCACGATCAGCCCGAAATCCAGCGCGCCCAGGCTCATCAGGTTGGCCGAGATCTTGGCCTGCACCATGCCGGTCATGGTCAGCAGCATCGCCACCGGGATGACCAGCGCGGTGATCACCGCCGCCCGGAAATTCCCCAGCAGCAGGAACAGGATCAGGATCACCAGGCCGGCGCCTTCCAGCAGGTTTTTTGCGACGGTGTGCACCGTCGCCTCGACCAGCTGGGTCCGGTCGAGCACCGTCTGCACGACGATCCCCGGCGGCAGCGAGCGCCGGATCTCGGTCATGCGCGCATCGACGGCCGCGGCGACCGTGCGGCTGTTCTCGCCGATCAGCATCAGTGCGGTGCCGACCACGACCTCGCGGCCGTCCTCGCTCGCCGAGCCGGTACGCAGATCGCGCCCGATGCGCACCTCCGCCACATCGCTGATCCGCACCGGCACGCCGCCGCGGGTGGTCACCACCACGCTGCCGATCTCGTCCATGCTTTCCAGGCGGCCGGCGGCGCGGACCACGTAGCCTTCGCCGTTGTCCTCGAGGTAGCGGGCGCCCTGGTTGGCGTTGTTGGCTTCCAGCGCCCGCACCACGTCGCTGAACGACAGGTCGAGCGCGGTCAGCTTCGCCGGGTCCGGCTGGACGTGGTACTGCTTTTCAAAGCCGCCGATGCCGTCCACCCCGGCGACGCCGCGCACGGTCTTGATCTGCGGGCGGATGATCCATTCCTGCACGGTGCGCAGGTAGCTGGCCCGCTCGACCTCGGTGCCCAGGCGCTGGCCTTCCGGGGTCAGATAGCTGCCGTCCGGCTGCCAGCCCGGCTGGCCGGGCCGCACCGGCGACCGCTCGGCCGGCGTCGCGTAGCGCACGGTCCACATGTAGATCTCGCCGAGGCCGGTGGTGATCGGCCCCAGGCGCGGTTCAGCGCCCGGCGGCATCGCCCGCTCGGCCTCCTGCAGGCGTTCGCCGACCTGCTGGCGCGCAAAGTAGATGTCGGTTTTTTCCGAAAAGACCGCGGTGACCTGCGAGAACCCGTTGCGCGACAGCGAGCGCGTGTATTCCAGGCCCCGGATGCCCGCGAGGGCGTTTTCGATCGGGTAGGTGACCTGCTTCTCGATATCGAACGGCGACAGCGCGGGCGCCGTGGTGTTGATCTGCACCTGGTTGTTGGTGATGTCGGGCACCGCGTCGATCGGCAGGCGGCTGAGCGAATAGACGCCCAGCGCCGCGGCCAGCAGCGACAGCAGCACCACCAGCCAGCGCTGGTGCACGGAGAAATCAAGGACGCGGGAGATCATCGGCTGCACCCTCAGTCGTCGTGGTCGGCCTCGGCCTTGCCGAGTTCCGCCTTGAGCAAAAAGGTGTTGGCCACGGCGATCTCGTCGCCGGCGGCCAGGCCCTCGGTGACCTCGAACGCATCGTCGTCGGATCGGCCGACCTTGACCGCGCGCCGTTCAAAGCCCTCGTCGGTGCGCACGAAGGCGACCAGCTTGCCCTCGACCGTCTGCAGGGCGGTGCGCGGGACGCGCACCGGCACCGTTTCCTCGGCGATGGCCACCGCGGCGGTCACGAAGGTGCCCGGCCGCCAGGTCTGGTCCGGATTGGGCAGCGCGACGATCACGCGGGCGCTGCGCGTGTCCGCGTTCAGGAACGGGCTGATGAAGACCACCTGCCCCTCGGCGCGCAGGGTTTTTTCGTCGGTGCCGGTGCCGATGAGCACCTTGGCGCCCTCGGCCACATTGAGCAGCGCGGTGGTCGGCACCGCCAGCTCAACCCAGACCGTGGACAGGTCGGCGATGGTGTAGACGTCAGCCGGGTCGCCTTCGCTGCCGACCTTGGTGCCGACATCAACCTTGCGCTCAACAATCCGCCCGTCCATCGGCGCGCGCAGCGGAAACAGCCGCAGGCTCGACTGGTTGGGCGTGGCTTCGTCCCGCTTGGCCGCCGCGGCCACCTCGGCGGCGTTGAGGCCAAGGGCCGAGAGTTTCTGGCGGGCCAGATCGAGGCGCAGCTGGCTTTCCTGGTAGGTCGCCCGCGCCTGGTCGAACGACACCTGCGCGGTGGCCTGGCTGCTGATCAGCTTCTGCTGCCGCTCGAAGTTGATCTTCTGCAGCTCGGCCTGCACGCCGGCGGTCAGGAAGTCGCTTTTGGCGTCCGCCACCTCGCGGCTGTCGAGCACGGCGACCACATCGCCCTTCTGCACCTTGTCGCCCAGGCGCTTGCGCATCTCGGCGACGGTGCCGACCACCCGCGCCGGCACGCGCACCAGGCGGTCGGCATCTGGGGTGACCGTGCCGGGCACCACCAGGTGCCGGGACAGGGTGCCGCCAGCGACGGACGCCGTGCCGATCTCCTGGCTGGTGATCTGCTCGGCGGTCATGTGGATCTCACCGGCCTCGCCGTGTTCCTTGCCCTCCCCTTCCTCGCCGGTGTGGCCGTGCGCGGCGGGCTTGGCCGGCTGGTCGTGGTCGTCGTCGTCGGGTTTGGCGGCCGGCGTGGACGGAGCCGCCGGAGCCGGCCCGAGGCCGAGGCGGGCGAGCGCGCCTTGAGTGTGCGTGGCGATGCCCGGCACCGCACCACCGATCGCGATGCCGGCGGCCAGAACAGGAAGAAGGAGAAGAGCGCGCATGGAGGATGTGTCTTGCGGGACGCCAGCCCGGGACGCCCTGGGGCGCCGAGGGGTTGGACCGTTCCCTTGTGGTGAGCGGATCAGAACAGGGCCGCGCAGGCCTCAACAGGCTCTGCGCCGGCGCCACGCCGCATGGCGTGGTCAGCTCAGGCGCGTGGCGGACGCAGCAGGCCTTCGGTGCTGATCGAAACCACCTGCTGCGCGGTCGGCCGGTAGGTCACCCGGACGGGTGCCGGCGGCATGAAGGAAACCGGGGTGACCGGGCAGGCGGCCTGGTGACAGCCGCAGTGGTGGTGGCAGAGCAGGCAGACATCGCCCTCCCCGGCCGCGGCGGGCTGGTCAGCGCTCAGGCTGAGAGTGGCGACGGCCGCCGGATGGGACTGGTGGGCCGCCTCAACAGGGACCGGGCCGACCACCGCCAGCACGAACGCAAACACCAGCGCCTGGACCAGTGCGGTCCAGTGCCAGGCGCGGCGCGTTCTCTGCCGGGGGGCGGCAGCCATTCTCAAAATCCTTGTCTCATTGCTCTCGACGTTACATCCTGTAGCCACTACAGGAGCAAGCGCATTTTGATCCCGATCGGCGAGCTGTCGCGGCGTACCGGCGTCCACATTGAAACTATCCGCTTCTATGAGCGGTCCGGTGTGCTGCCGGAAGCACAGCGCAGCGAGAGCGGGCGCCGCCTGTATGGCGACGCAGACGTGCGGCGGCTGACGTTCATCCGCCATGCCCGCCAGCTCGGGTTCGAGCTGGACGCCATCCGCACCATGCTCGCCCTGCAGGAGCAGCCGGACGCCTCCTGCGGCACCGTGGATGCGCTGGCCCGCCAGCAGCTGGTCGCCGTGGATGCGCGGATTGCGCAGCTAACGGCGCTCAGGGGCGAACTGACCCGGATGATCGACACCTGTGCGGGCGGCAGCGTCGGCGCCTGCCGGATCATCGAGGCGCTGGCGGAGCCCACGGCCCTGTCGCCGGCCACAGCCGAGCCGTGTTCACCATCCTGCGCCGCCGCGTCTTGATCCACCGATCAGGGGTAGGCGCAGGATGGCGTCGCCCCTGGCACTGCGACGGCAACCGAGCCACCCGTCCCGAGGTGGGCTTAGTAAGCGGAGCAGCCTGAGTTGCAACACCAATCTTGCCGAGGAAAGCTGATCTGGCGGGCCTCCTGAATAAACCGCCGAAAATCCAGCTATAGTTCAGCCTTGCAACGATGTATTCGGTGATAAAGTCTGAAACGATCTCTTTTATCTGGTTCCGCGTAGCTTATCTCTATTGGTGCGTTAGGCGCGGGCGGCCGACACCGCTCAGGGCAACCACCGAGGAGACCATGGAAGTTAGCGACTGGATCAACCTCGCCGGCGTCGCGATCGCCGGCGGTTCGTGCACGATCGCCGGCGTGCAGCTGTGGCTCACCGCGCGGCGGCGGCGGCGGAACAGCTAATAAGGCAGAGGGCCACCCTTGCGGGTGGCCCTCCTCATTCGTGGCCCGACAGCCACGCTGAAACGGAACCTTTCAACCACCGAGGTTGAAAGAAAAAGGTTCCAAGAGCATTCAGCGCTTCGCGGAGCACCGCGTCAAATACAATCTGTTGTATAGCTTGCTTATTTATTTGGAATATTTATGGTAACGCTGCCGTCGTCGTTCAGGCGCATAAAGTTGCAGCGGATCAGTTCCAGAAACAGCACCTCGCGCATCACGGCGCCGTTGTTGTTCCTGACGGTATGCCCGTTCTTCCCCTCGGCCTTCTTGGCCGCCCGCGTGATCTTCAGGCCTTTGGCCGTCCTGAAGAACCCTTCGTGCTCGTCGTTGACGGTGAAATCGTCCTGGTAGTTGTCCTGATAGAAATCCGGATCCTGGATCTGCGACGTGATCGACTGAAAGCCGGAGGCCAAAATGGTCGGCGAGTGTGTGGCCACCAGCTGGGACCAGACCAGTCGTGGATCCTGACCCTTGTAATGCTCGACCAGCAGCCGCTTCAAAGCGTCCTGCATCCGTCCAGGAATATTGATACGGAGCTGCATTGGGGGACCGGCGGCGGTGAGATCGTTAGCCGGAGTTGGATAAGTTAAAGCAGTAAGCGGAGCAACGCCCGTAACGGGTCGGTTAGGCGTTGGCCCACAAAAAATTGTGGATCAAAGCCCGAGCTAAGCCGTAACCCCTTGACCGATGCTTCTACGGTCCATGTGCAAAAAACGACCGTTTTCTGCATATAGAGGCGAGCGCCCTCCCCTGGCACTCGAAACAGCCCCGTTTGCGTGAAGAAAATATGTGAAGAAAACTATTGTGCGAAAAACGGTATTTTCGTACAATCTTCACATGCTGATCGGCTACGCGCGCGTTTCGACCGAGGACCAGAACCTGGATCTGCAGCGCGATGCCCTGAAGGCCGCCGGCTGCACCCGGATTTTTGAGGAGAAGGAGAGCGGGCGCGCCGGCACGAAGCGCCCGGCCCTCGAGGGTGCGTTGGACTTCCTGCGCACCGAGGACCAGCTGGTAGTCTGGAAGATCGACCGCCTCGGCCGCTCCCTGCGCGAAATGCTCGACACCGCGCACATGCTGCAGGAGCGCGGCGTGAAGCTGCGCTCCCTCACCGAGCAGGTGGACACCGAGACCGCCACCGGCCGGATGATGTTCAACTTCCTCGGCACCATCGCCGAGTATTTCCTGGATCTGAACCGCGAGCGGACCCACGCCGGCCTCAAGGCCGCCCTGGCCCGCGGCCGCAAGGGCGGACGCCCGCGCCGGCTGTCTGACGCCGACCTGGCCGCCGGCCGGGCGATGATCGACGCCGGCACCATCCCGATCGCCGAGATCGCCAAGCGCCTCGGCGTCTCTGCGCGGACCTTCTACACCTACTTCCCGCAGGCACGCGCGCGCAGCCAGGCGCGCCCGGAGGGCTGACGCGATGCCGATCCGCCCGGAGAACCGCTTCTTTTACCCCATCGACTGGGCGCAGCTGTCCAACGTGATCCGCTTCGGCCGGGCCAAGGGCTGTTGCGAGGGCTGTGGCCGGCCGCACGGGCAGCTGGTGTTCCATCTGGGGGATGGCCGCTGGTGGGATGCGGCGGCGCAGACTTGGCGCAGCAGCCGGGGCCGGCCCCTTAAGCTGGCGCCGCTGGAATGCCTGCCCGCCGGCACGGTGATCGAGACCACGCAGGTCTATCTCGCCTGCGCCCACCTCGACCACGATCCCGGCAACAATGACCCGAAGAACCTCAAAGCGCTCTGCCAGCGCTGCCACATCCTGCACGACCGGGCCGAGCACCTGCGCCAGCGCTGGTTCACCTACCGGAACAGGAAGGCGCTAGGCGACCTGTTCCTCGGTCCCTACCCGTTCAGATACTGAATTCAATGACAACATTGGTTTGTAGTTCAGCAATCTGAATGACGCGCATTCTCTATTGCTAGTAATGCCGCCCTCGGTAAGGTGAAGAGCATGCAGAAAGATCTCGGTATTATCGGGTTGGCGTTGTCCGGAGGCGGATCGCGCGCCATTGCCTTTCATCTCGGATGCTTACGCGCACTGCATCAACTCGGCTTGCTGGAGCGGGTCGCTGTCATTTCAACGATTTCCGGCGGTAGTGTTATCGGTGCTGCCTACAAGGCTCACCAAGGATCTTTCGAGGAATTCGACGCAACAATCCAGCAGCTGCTTAGAAGAGGCTTATCCAAAGCCATGGCAAGGCAATTATTCGGACTGCTGGGTTTGAGGATCATCGGAGCTTGGCTGATTACCAGCACACTGGCCTTGGTGTTGGCAGCTATCCGTATGGTTGTGACGGTTGTCTCATGGCTGGTGCCGATCGAGATCAAGGTACTGAATAGATTACGGGAAATCCGCTCGCCAGTTTTGCGGTTTGCCAGTCGGACATCACTGTTGGAACAGGCGTTAAACACGCTCATCTTTCGTGGCGTGCGGCTTCAGGAATTGTCGGCTGCAGGACCAGACCTGGTGGTCAACGCAACCGAGCTGCGGACAGGCAGTGCATTTCGGTTCGCGCGACGCGAGAGCGGCAGCTGGCGTCTCGGCAGACTTGTGAACAATGATGTGACGCTTGCCCATGCGGTCGCTGCCTCGGCTGCCTACCCACTGTTCCTGCCGGCATTCGATGAAGTTCATACCTTCGAGAAACAGGGAGCCACGTCCAGTCAGCGTATCAACCTGACAGACGGCGGCGTCTACGATAATCTCGGCCTATCAAATTTCTGGCCTGGCCGTTCTGCAGACGTCAGTCTGAACGTGACCAAAATCGATACGATCATCTGTTGTTCGGCCGGCTACGGCCTCCGACAGGACCCCCCGTCCCAATTTTTGCTCGCTCGGATGGTCAGTGCGATCAATGTTACTTTCGATCGGGCACAGAACGCGTCAATTGCCCGGCTATATGAACTTAAAGAGGCGGGTAAGATCGCTAATTTTATCCTGCCGTATCTCGGTCAGCGAGATGGACAACTGGTGGATCCGCCAGCTGACCTTGTGCCGCGCGAGGCCGCCCATATCTATCCAACTAACTTCAACGCCATGCCTCAGGACTGGATCGACCGGCTGAGCCGCCGAGGCGAGCAGCTCACGCTCCTATTGGCCGCGCAGAACCTGGGATATGTTCGACCACAAGCCTAACGGTGCGCAGCAGTCTCCAGCTGGCAGCCTTGCTCGCCCTATCTGTACCCGATATGTTCTGGGCAGCTTGAGGGTGGTGGATATGGTCAGCCTAACATTTTTTAATTTGGATAATGCGGATACCTGCCGCATCAATCTCAGAGACGAACAGCGTATGCTGATCGACTATGCGGACCGCCTGTGCCGCACGGACAGGTTTGACAAGCGCTCCGATCTGCCGAAGCTGCTGAAAGACGATCTGGCATTAGCGAAAACTGATACATACAAGGTTGTTGCGTTCACGCACCTGGATGATGATCATACTCAGGGGGCAGGAGAATTCTTCTGGTTCGATCATGATAAGACCCGACAGGGCAAGGATCGAAAGAAGATTGGCACGCTCTGGGTGCCGGCGTGCGTGCTCTATGAAACCAAGCTGAAAGATGATGGAAAAATCATCCAAAAAGAAGCGCGCCATCGCCTGATCGAAGGATACGGCATTGTCGTATTTTCGCGCCCGGAGCGCGTGCAAGAGTGGCTGGCCAGTCAGGGATTGACGGTCGCGTCGCGCAAGGATTTCTTTGTTGATGCCGGCAAGCTGGTGCCGGGGTTCACGCTCGGCGCCGACGGTGTTGAGTTCTTCGCTCACTCACCGCACGCGACGCGGACTAACGAGAACAAAATCATCGATCGCAACGGTGACAGTCTCGTGTTTCAGGCGCGGTTCCAAGAGGGTGGCGTCAACACCGACGTGCTGTTTGCTGCTGACGTCAACCATGAGGTGTTGGCGGAAATTGTTGATATTACCAAGTACCATAAGAATGAGGATCGCCTCCATTGGAACGTGTACAAGCTTCCGCATCACTGTTCCTACACGGCGATCGGCCCTGAGAAGGGTGAAGACAAGACTGAGCCGAACCCGCAGGTAAAATGGCTCTGCGAAACCCAGGGTGAAAAGCTCGGGTACATCGTGTCACCCAGCAAGCCGCTGCCGGTCAAAAACTCGGATGAGGACCGGGATGTGCAGCCCCCGCACCGGGAGGCCGCGAACTATTACAAGCAGGATGTTATCCGGCCCGAGCGGTTGCTGGTCACCATGGCAGAGCCCAACGAGGCGAACCCCAAGCCGGTGGTAATTGAGATCGGACGGGATGGCGCCACCAAGAAGACGATTGCTGCAGCAACCGTCGCGTCGGTGGTTAGCCCCACTGCTCCACGGGCCGGTTAGCATGGACGCCCAGGCATGGTTTGCCGAACGGTTCACAGAAACCATCTCTCCCGATGGACTTACCAAGCCGCGGGCTCGACAGCTCGCGGCCCTCATAACCACCGGCGGCTACGATGGCGCTCTGCTGCTGGAGTGCCGTCGCGAACCTGACAGCGGCCACGAGGTCCTGATCCTCAAGGTCCTGGTGCCGTTGGGCCAGCGCGCGTTGGTCAACACCATCGAGCCGGACGAGCCGATGGCTGTGCTGATCGGGCGCGATGATCTCCTGCCGCACGCTTACCCGCTGCGACCGGACTTCCCGGCCCATGTCCCCCATTTCAATGTTGCTTTGCCGGGCCAACCACGCTCGCTCTGCCTGTACGAAACACCGGCCGACGAAGTGCGGCGCACGTACACCGCCATCGGGTTTGTCGAACGTATCCGTTGGTGGCTGGCCGAAACCGCCTATGGCCGGTTGCATGGCGATGCCCAACCGCTGGATCCTCTGTTTCAGCAGGCTGGCCTGACCCTGATCCTCCCTCCCGGCGACATCGAGCCTGGCACGCTTTGCGTTGCAACCCGGGTGAGTGACCGCTTGAACAGCCCCGTTCGGCTTGTCGAGGTTACTCAGGAAAACGTACCTCGGCTGCAGGACGAGAAGGGCCTGCACGCAGTGATATTCCTGCGGAGCCAGCCGGTGGAGCATGGACGTGTCCGCGACATCCCTTTCGATATGGCGCACCTCGTCGGCGTCTATCAGGACATCGGTGCGGACATCTCTGACGCACTCAAGGCTGCGCTGCTCGCAATCTACAACTCCACGCACGCCAAGTTCCTGCTTGATCAACCGTTGATCCTGATCATCGCAACGCCGCTTATGCGCGCTGGCGGTGGTGTGGAGGCTAAGACGGTCAGGGCCTTCATCACCCAAGACGTCACGTCCGGTGATCTCGCCATCAAACTGGGCATTCTTCTCAAGGAGAAGGGCCTGTGGGGGCGTCCTCTCCTGATGCAGCCCGAGGTTCAGGACCTCGCTGCCGTTAGCTTGATCCCGGCGGACATCCACGAGCCATTTGACCGGGCCCGAGCACAGCTCGCGTCCGGTTCTCCTGTCAACGAAGCGGTTCCGACGGCGCTGCTGGGTGCAGGTGCGCTGGGCTCGCAGATTGCTTTCTTCGCCGGTCGCGGGGGCTACGGTTTCAGGATCATCGTCGATAATGACTATCTGCTGCCGCACAACCTCGCCCGGCACGCTCTTGGCCCGGAGTATGTTGCGTGGAGCAAGGCCGTGGCTGTCGGCCGGGAGCTCAACTACCTTTTGGGCGACGGAACGGCCGAGGCCATTCACGACGATATCCTCTACCCATCCGAAGGAGGTCGCTGGCCGGCGGCCCTTGGTGAGATGCGGCGGGTCATCGACGCGTCTGCATCGGTTCCTGTGGCGCGCTGGCTGGCCTGTGATGCGGTCCGTGAGGCCCAAGCGGCATCCTGCTTCCTGAACCCGTCCGGGCGCGACGCTGTGGTTCTCATCGAGGGTTCAGGGCGATCGCCGCGTCTCGATCATCTTGAGATGAGCTACTACCGGCACTTGGTTGGCGACGCTGGGCTTGCTGGCCACCTGTCGCCGGGAGAGGTGGCCCTGTACGTCGGAGGCTGCCGCAATCCGAGCGTGAAGATCCCCCAGACCCAGGTTGCAGCCCTAACCGGCTGTGTTGTCGAAGCGCTGTGCCGCCGGTCCTGGCCGGACACCGGCGGGATTTATGTCTGGCGTTCTGGGGAGGGCCTGACCGGGATCACGTACCATGCCTTCGACGGTGAGCCCTACGAGCAGGCCCAGGTTGGCGAGTGGACCGTCTGGGTTCGTCGCGGCCTGTTGGGCGAGATGGCCGAGGCGCGTCAGCGGGCCGGCAAGCTTGAGACGGGCGGAATTTTGGTTGGGACATGGGATCGCGACCGCAAGATTGCCTACGTCGTCAATCACTACGATCCGCCGCCCGACAGTATCCATGAGCCAACAGGGTTCATTCGCGGCACGGTTGGCGTCTACGAAACAATTGTCGATATTCATGCCAAAACGGCAGACAACCTTACATACATCGGCGAGTGGCATACCCACCCCGTGGGCTATGGCACTCAACCAAGCCGCGATGATGAAAGGCTGCTCTGGTGGATCCACGATGCGCTACGTTGGTCGGACGCACCGGCCCTAATTCTGATCGTGGGTGACGACGGTGCGCGCCTCGTACTCAAGGACGAAGCGGACCATTATGCGGAAGCTCTGGTGGACGGCTTTGCTCCCGCCTGAGCGTTTGTCGCTGCAGGGGCAGCATGACCTCTGCTTGGCACCCGTCTGAAGTCTGTATGGTGTATTGCACACCCCACACCAGCTTGTACGTACCTAGAAACATACGAACATACGAACGTACACGACCCGTATGGCACCTGCGTTCGTAAGCCCAAGAGCAGTAAGCGATACTGTATGACAACGATGGACAGTGCAGGCGGCCACAGGGACTGGGCCCAGCCTGCAAAGCGCAAACAAAAGCCGCCCTTATCAGGCGGCTTTTTCGTAAGAAGGTGTCAGCCTAAAACAGCTAACTGCAGAAGAATATTTGCTTAAACGATAGAAAAAGCTTACCCCGGAGGTATGCAGAGCAGGGACCAACCGGGGCTTACCCAAATATAATGGGTCAACTGGCCAAAAAGTTCAAGGGGGTTGTTTGAGGGGATGAGCACGTTCGTTGATACGGTCGCGCCGGCCCGCTTCGCCCGCTATCTGGCTTGGGCCAACAACGATGCCGCGTTGGCCCACCGGCTCTATGCCCGCAACGTCGCTCTGGCCGAGGCTTTCTACACACCCTTGCACACCCTGGAGATCGTGCTGCGCAACCGCGTGGACGATGCGCTGAGTGCCCAGTTCACCTCGAACTGGTTCAACGATCCCGCGGTGGTCCGCCATGTGCCCCTGCAGCGCAAGGTCCAGGATGCCCACCGCAAGCTTGCTTCGCTCGGTACGGGTCTGACCCGGGGACACGTGGTGGCCGAACTCAGCCTGGGCTTCTGGACCGGCATGTTTAACCGCCACCAGCATCACCTCTGGCAGCATCTGCGGCCGATCTTCGTGGGGGCCCGTGGCATCCACCGCCGCAGCGTGTCCGGTCAGCTCGATGACGTGCGCGGTCTGCGGAACCGGATCGCGCATTACGAGCCGATTGTGCAGCTCAACCTCCTGAACGCCTATCAGGAGATCGAGACCCTGACGCAGTGGCTGTCACCCCAGGCTGCGCTTTGGACGGCAACACACAGCCGCTTCCTGGCCGTCTGCCCACCGCAGATGATCATCGTCAACAACCAGGTCGATCCGGCGCTGACGGCGATCCTGTAGCGCCGTCGTACCGGCGTACGTACGTACGAACCTACAAAAGTAGGTATGTACATCCCGCGGTTCGTATCTTTCTGAGCACAGTGGGTCCGTGAAGTGGTCTCATCGACGGTGCTGCTGCATCGCTATGACTTCACCGCAGCCGTGAAGTGTGAAACCGTACGAACCACCGAAGCGCGGTATGTACGACCCTACAGAACGCGGCTCATACACCCATACGTACGTACGAACATACGACCGTAGGAGCGTCGAGAAAGGAAAAGGCAAATCATGGCAGACCCTTACATCATCAGCGTGCTCGGGCAGAAAGGTGGCGTTGGCAAAAGCACCATCGCCCGCATGCTGGGCGAGCAGTTCGCCCGCATGGACGATGGCGGTTGGGAGGTGAAGATCGCTGACCTGGACGTGGCGCAAAGCACGTCATGGAACTGGATGCGCCGCCGGGCGGCCAACGGGTACACACCGGCGATCCGGGTGGAGACCATGACCCTCGATAAGGCGCTCAAGGATGCCCGGTTCTTCCACGTGATGATCCTCGACTGCCCAGGGTTTGCGACCAGGGACACGCTGCAGGCTGCCACGGCGAGCAAGCTGGTGGTGGTGCCAAGTGGCATCGGCACGGACGATCTGGAGCCCACCGTGCGCGTGCTTCACGACCTGAAAAAGGGTGGCGTGGAGAAACAGCGGATTGTCGTGCTGCTGACCAAGGTGGGCGACAGCGCCGTCGAGATCCAGCAGGCCCGCGATTACTTTGAAGAGGCTGGCTACTACGTGGCCAACACCACCCTCAAAGACGCCACACTTTACCGCCGCGCCCTCGACGTTGGGCAGACCCTGACGGAGGTGAAGCACAAGGGCTTGGCCGATCGCGCCCGGCAGGTGTTTGTTGAACTTATTGAGCGCCTGACCCAGGCTGAACCCGCATCGAAGAAAGAGAACGCCGCATGAGCAGCGCCACCGTGACCTCGCTACCGCGCCCACCCAAGCCCGACCTCGCACCTGAGGCTGCAGCTGCGCCTGAGCCCGGTAAGCGCCTGCCCAAGCCGCTGCCAAGCAAAGGCAAGCCGCCGGCTGAAACCAATGCCGAGCCCGTCCTGCGCCGCGCCGCGGCGACCGCTTCGGTGCAGATGCCGTTCCAGGTGCCTGCCGAGGTTCGCCGGCAGTTCAAAGCCTATGCCGCCGAGCGCGATATGACCAACAGCGAGCTGTTCCTGCGCATCTGGGAAGAGTACCGGGCTAATCACTCCTAGATACCAACCGACGAACGTACGTTCGTACGCCCGTACGGTCGTCGGCTGGCCTCACGCTGTTGCAGCGTCACGACATGCGCCGGCTATCTCACTAAGAGTGCTGCCGTTTTGGGCATGGAGTGTTGCAAATCTGGTGCGAGGTTTCCCGTTCCGCGGTAGCGTTGCCTCCTGCCATGACCGACCTGTTCAACCTCACGCCGGCCGAAATCGCCCGCATCGAGCGCAAGAAGCGCACGATGCAGAACAAGCGCGGCCGCAAGAACCCGTCGATGCTGCCGGACCGTTTGGCACGCACGTCCGCCTTCGCCCCGCGGCGGCAGGGGCTGATCACAGACAGCAACTTCTCGCAGACTTACGTGGTCCCGGGCTACTCCGTAATCGAGGTGAAAGGCCGGGAACTCGGCAGCCAGCACCGCGACGCGATTTACGCGCTGTTCCGGATGAAGCCGACCACGGTTTACGAGAACAATCCGGCCTATCGCAGCGGCACCTTCATTCCACCGCTGCTCTCGGTTTGCGAGACGAAAACCACGTGGCGGGCCTTGCTCAAGGCCCTCAACAAGACCGAGCACGTCAATAATCTGCTCACGCTGATGACCGTGTTTCAGGAGATCCAGCAGGTTAGCCTGATCATCCACCAGGGGCGCTCCCTGGAAGACATGGAAAAGATCTTCAAGAGCCGGAGCCAAAGCCGCCTGGCAGATACTGCGGGCTCCTCCGAGCCGATGATCACGAAACTGTCCTGGTCCGGCGCCCAGCTCGATAGCGAGGTGGTCGTGCGTTACGGGCAAACCGTCGTGAACATGATCCAGAAGGCTGCCCTGGTCAGCGTCAACGCCGAGGTGCAGTTCCGCCTAAAGTCCGACCACGCCAAGGTGTTTTGGCCGTTCATCGACAGTCAGCCGAACCATACCTGGATCGATGAGGAGCGCCTGGCGCATCTCGCCGGGCGCCAACTCTGGGGCGAGGGGGCGACGGCGGCCAAGCGCAGCCAGTTCCGCAAGGAATGCCGCGAGGCCTTCAAGGACATGGTCGCTGCCAAGGGATTGGCGAGCTACCGCGAGGAGGTCACCGGATCCGGCTGGCACAAGGGCCGCCGCTGGCACTACGTCCATGCTCTGCCGACCCAGGGCGAGATGGAGCTTTTGGTCAGCAAGGCCAATGAGCTGGCTGAGCAGACCACAGGCACAGATCCCGAGGCTCTTTCGCCCGACGCGGCATGATCAGGCGGGAAACCTCGCCCCAGTTTTTGGCGGAAACCCTTTGTTAACCGTGGCTTTAGCGGGAAACCTCGCCCCAGAATTGGCCCAAAAGGCCGTTTTCAGGCACTTCGACCCGTGGCGATCCCGGTCAGACACACCCATTCAGGGCCGTTTCAGACCCTCGCCCCAGAATTGGGCGCTAAACCTCTGGCCCGCCGATCCCTCGCCCCAGATTTCCGCCGCAGAAGGTCGATTTCAGACCCTCGCCCCAGATTTGCCTGCCGACCCCCCTCAAAATCAGACCCTCGCCCCAGAATTTGGAACCCCTCGCCCCAGATTTGTCGTCCCTCGCCCCAGTTTAATAAAACCTCGCCCCAGATTTAGGGCGTAACCCCAGGCGCGAGCAGCGGAATTTCTCTAAAGACCTTTTCTATTAGATATATTTAAAGACTTAACAAAGACGTCCCCAGCCTTTCCACAACCCCGAAATCGACCTGACCACAAACGACACCGGAGCTGCAGTGTCTCCTCCCAGGTCATCTGCAGCTCAACCCCCGCCCCTGGCGCTAACGCGCCACCCGCTCCCCCACCCAAACCGGAAGCCGCCTACGGCGGCTAGCTTTGATAGGAGGCCGCCCTGTCGGGCGGCCAAGTTGGGCTTTCGAGGGGTCGTGGTGTTGGCGGCCTGTGCGCCCTCTAGGATGCGTTGTGGCAGCCGAACGGGAGTTAGAGCGACGAAGGCGCCAAAGCGGCCTAAAACCGCCGCCTGTGGCCCTCCTAGCGCCTGCACCGTTGAACCCGCTGCGCGGGTCGTCGACTGACGGGCGCGCCGCGCCCGTTCTGCCAAGGTTGACCCTGTGGCTTGGTGAGGATGAACTTGCCCCGCGCCGCGCCTGAAACAATTGCCTGCCGCCGCTCAGACCCTCGCCCCAGATTTAAGGTGCAGCTGCAGGCACAGCGTTGTCTGGGGATCAGGACAGCTTGTAAGTCATTGAAAGTAAACGATAAGATCCGTTGATTTTGGAGTGCTGACGAAGCGTTGACCCGGCGAGCGCTGGTTGGACCCTCGCCCCAGATTTGAGCGGACGACAGGCGAGTAGGCCCCGCGGGATGCTCACACGCACGTTCAAGCCGGCGTTGGTTCCAGCGTCTGGCCAAGCTTGCGGAACAGAGGCCGTTGCGCCCGGTCACCAGGCTGATGCCAGCCGCCGCCAGGATCTGCGGCGACCTCGGGCAGGCTTTTGATGAAAAACCAGCTCCAATCGTCGTGGTTGGGCTCAAACCGCGCCGCGTTCCAGCGCGCCAGGGCCTTTTCCCGGAGAGCGTCGTCCTTGAAAACGACGAGGAAGCGTGGACGAGCCAGGGGCCGCGCTGGCGTGCCAAGGGCGTTCTCGATGTAGCACCCGGCACTGACGGTGCGGAGGAACGTCAGTTTGCCCCGGTTCTGACTGCCGCTGAAGAACCGGGTCAGGTCGCCCCGTTCGCCGCCACGCTCCAGCTCGATCACAAGCAGGTCGGCCTCGCTCTCGCCAGGCAGGCGCAGCCAAGCCAATGCATCCGGCACGAACGTCAGACCGGGGCCGTCGATTTTGGTGGCCTTGTGCCGGCCGCGTGAGCCCGGTTCAAAGTCGGTGACGTACTGCAGCAGCTCCACGCCGGCTGCCTCCGCCCAGGCCCTAAGAGCAATATGGATGTCCACAATCCCCAGGCGGTGCAGCACCTCGTGCAGATCACCAAAGGTGCGTTCCGAGCCCACCGCGTCGGTGCCGTCGTGCTGAAACAGCGCGCCGGCGCCCCGGGGCGTCAGCCAGTAGATCAGCGGCAGCGACGTGACCCGGCTGACCAGCACACCCTCATGCCGGCCCACTAGACCTCGTGCATGGAGATAGCGGGCCGCGCCCGCGAGGGCGCCTGGATCCCGGCCCACGCCCACCCGGCGCATCATGTCGTAGGTCAGCAGCCGGTAGACATGCAGTGCCTTGAGCAAGCGCAGCTGCAAGGGTGAAACGGGCACCTCACGCGGCATGGCGGTGTCCTAGTCCGGTTCGTGACCCCGATTGATAGAGGGCAGTTTGCGATCCTGACCAGGGCCTTGCGTGTCAATCTTTGGGCGAACAAGCTTGCCGGCAGCGGATGATGCTTTCTCCTGAGGTGGTGGTTGCTCACCGGGACGTAGCGGCTTCTTCAGGCCCAGTTCGGCTGAGCGCAGGGGGGGCATTGTCGATGTATCGCCAGCTTGCCCACTGGCATCCGTACGCTTCACCGTCGAAGCGGCCGGCGGCTGCGATGGCTCCCCTATGGGAAGCTCGGGCTTCTTGAGCACGTCATTACCCTCACTGGGGCTCTGGGTTGAAGGCGCGGCGGGCTTCTCGGGTTTTGTCGTCACCAGGATCGGCGCGCTGGCGGTGCGCCCGCGCCGAGGCGGAGCGTTCGCCGGCGCTTCCGGTGTACGGGCCTCGTTCTGTACGTTCGTACGCTCGTACGATTGTACGTTTATAGGAGGGCTGGCAGCTGCAGCCGGCTTTGCGGCCGGCCTCAGCGCTTCTTGAGGCCGGCTCGTGGCGGGCCGCTCCGGGACGGTCTGCGCTGCGGCACCAGCACGTTCTGCAGGAGGCTCCGCGGTACGCGGTACAGGCCGTGGCGGTGCCTCCGGCACAGGCGGGTTGCGGGCTGGTGGGATCGGCTCGACCTCGTCCGGCAGCGCCACCTCTGAGCGGCGATAGTACCCGCCCGGCCGCGTCAGTCCCGCAACGTAAGCCTGCCAGGCCGCCTCCGGCAGCCATCGATCCGGGCTTACATCTGCTCGTAGCTTGCCCTCCGTATCGCGGACGACGAGATCGCTGCGGACCTGCACGGTGTGGACGCCTGGCACCCCCTCCCAATGCACCCAGAACTGTCCGCGCTGCAGCGGCGGCAGCTCGTCGGCCTTGCCCCGGTAGGCCAGCAGCTCCGCCCCGCGCCTTGGATCATCAAGGGCGGCAAGGCGGCACCGCGTGTTGCCGACAAGGGCCATCGCCTGCTCTTTGCTGAACCCCTCGCCCTCCGTTTGCTGTGCAAACGTAGCGTGCACGCCGACTTTCCGTTGTTCGTTCAGCACCTCGATCATCTGCGGGCTGGTCATCGCGGAAACCTCGTCCACGACCAAGTGCAGGGGCGTGTACGGTCCCTCGCGCTGCATCCGCCGGGAGCCGATCGCGGCGGCCATCGTCACCAGCAGCCGCCCGATCGCGGCCCGCTGCTTGCGCTTGCCGTATTTGGCGAGGTTCACGACGACGAACTTTCCGGCGTCCAGCTCGCGCTCCAGGTCGATGGTGGAGGGACCGAACAGGGCGTTGCGCACGTCCACCATGCCGGTAATCCGGTCTACGCGATTGCCGAGAAAATCCCGGTTCAAGGCGTAGGACCCGGCCCCAAAGCGGAAACGGAAAAAGTCGCGCACATGCCGGTCAGGGTGGTGGTAGGCCGCCTGTAACAATCGCTCCCGGCGACGGTCGATGAACCCTCCGAACGGCGATTTCTTCGGGTCCGGCGGCTCGACCACCATCCGGCCCAGATCCTCCATGGTGGCGTCGGGTTGGTCCAACAGCACCCGCGCGCAGTTGGTGACCAGCGTTTCCATGTTGTCGGTCAGGTTGGCGGTCATTTCGCTGATCGCCGTGCCGATGGTCTCCGCCAGGTGGCTCTTTTCGCGGACATCGAGCAGGTGGGCGCGGTCGAACGGGTTGAACCCGACTGTCAGACCGGCGCGCAGTTCCGGCTCTACGTAGATGATCCGATTGTCCCGGTGCAGTTCGGGCCAGCGGGCGACGTCCACCGCTAGGGTCCGGCCGGGATCGATGAGGAGAACGCCCGCCCGCCGGCGTTGGGCGTAGGGGTGCAGGAGGGCCTTCAGCACCTCCGACTTACCGTGCCCCGTCGCGGCGACGACGAGGGTGTGCATTCGCCGGCTGGCCTCTGGAAAGGCCGCCACCGGCCGGAACTCCGGCCAACGCTCCATCAGCTTCTCGACGGGGATTTTCCGGCGGAGGTAGCGCAGCCAGCCGGCGAGATCCGGAGTGTCGTCGCTCTGCCGATCAAAGCGAAGGAACGCCAGCACCTCCGGGCTTTCCTCGCCCAGGACATGGAGGGTGCCGACCCCCTTCCCGGTGTCCTCGATCTGCCAGGTCAGCGCTTCGCGGCGGCGGGTCTCGCGGGCGATCTTGTCCCGCCCTTCGACGGCGTAACAGTAAGCCTCGAACCCCAGCGGCGTGAGTGCCAGCCGCTCCGCCGCAGGCAGGTACGGATCTGAAACCGCTTCGGTCCACTTGGCCACCAGCCTGTCCAGGGTGGCGGCATCCGGCAGCGCCGTGCCCAGTTCGATCCGGTCATCAGCTCCGGACGGGGCAGGGCTTGCAGCTTGTCTGTATGTCGGCAACATCGGCCCGCCGCTCCACTGGCGGCCCAGCTTACCGAGGCCGCCGTGCCGGGCAATCAGCTTGTTCCCGATGACCCGAATTATCGCCGCGCCTTCCAGAAGCGCGAACCCTCGTTGTCCGAACGGGTTGGCGATGGTTTGGAGGGCTACTTCACCGGGGCGAGCAAGGGCCGGTTCTGGCCGGAACTCATCGCCAGCGCGGCCAAGGCCTTCGTCTGGTGCTGGCTGATCCTCGCGTTCCTGTTGGCCTTTCACCCGGTCGTCGGCTTCATCGGGCCATTCCGGCCGATGACGCCGACATGGCTACGGACGACCAACGGCAGCGACGCCGAGTTTCTGCGTGCGGTCTTAGGTTGGATCGGCGCCGTTCTAAGCCACTGGCAGTGGTTCTTGATCCTTTACATTCCATGGGTGTCCCTGCGGGCCTATGCAATTCTGAAAGAGGCCGTGCCAAGGCATTTCCGGGAGCGTAGCGAGCGGCGGGCAGCAGCCGAAAAGGAACGCCAGCAGATCCGCCGCGACTACGAGGCCGGGCTTGCCCGTCAGCTGCGCGTCGCCGACGACCACAGGGAGGCGGCAGAGCGAGCCAGACAGGCAGAGCTAGCCGCGCAGGAAAAGGCGAAGCAGCAGGCGATTGCCAACGCCCGCGAATACCTCCGGCAGCGGGCCGAGGCGCGGGCGCGGGTCGAACACGCCGTCCAAGTCGATATTGCCCGCGCTCGTGTGGACGCCCTCCGGACGGGCGATGACGACCCCGAAGCCCCCTATCTGCGCGTTCGTGAGAGCATGAAACGGACAGAGCCGAAGCCGCCGCACTGGGGCCTGCTCCGCGATCCGGAAGTGATCGACAACGCCATCCGGCGGGTCATCGGCGACGGCAAATGGTTGCCCGAGGCCCCGCCCTACCCCCCTGAAATCAGGACTGGCTTGCTAAACTGAAAACTCACATTACTGAAATAGTTTAACAGCCATTTCGCCTGCATCACACTTTGTTTCTCGTCGCTCGTTCCGGACTGCGGCCCCTGCCGCATTCCCTCTCTCGCTCCTCGTCACTCCGTGCCGCTATTCCTGCGGGGCCCGGGGCCAAGCTCTCCCTCCCCCCACTCGCGCGGCCCCCCCTCCCTCGTCGCCGTGGCGACGATCCAGCGGCTCTTGCCCGGTCGGGCAGGGTCTCCCCCTCCCCCGTCGGTCAGACCCCGCCGACCTCGGCCGTGCGCCAGTCCACTACCAGGTCTTGAGCAGTCCCGGCGGCGGTATCGCCGCCGCCGCGTGCGGTCCATCGGTGGCCGATCTTCTCGGCCTTCAGCCACGCCAAGGCAGCGGCGGCGGCTTCGGTCTCGCGTAGGTCCAGCCCATCCGGCCCCGGAACGGTCAGGTGATCGAACCCAGCCTTAGCTGCCGCCTGCATTCTCTCCCGCAGCCCTTCCAGGGCGTACAAGGTCGCCGCCAGGGCTGCGCGGTTTTCGGCTGTGGTCGCCCGCAGGTCCGCCACCAGAGAGTTTAGGCGGGGCTTCATGCGGCCCCCTTCCGGCGGGCGAACCGATAGCCAAGGTACGCGTCGGTGATCTGGCGGCGCTCGTGCCCCAGCTCGCGGGTGATGGTCTGCCGCGCCCGGTAATCGGCCCGGCGCTCCGCTGCCGTCATCTGCTCGAACGGCCTGCCCCCGGCCGCCGTGCACTCCTGTCCGGTCAACGTGCGGTAGCGCCATTGGGCGTACCAATGTCTGTGCTTGTGCTTATCGCGGATGCCCGCCGCCCAGGTGCGGCGGTCAAGCTGGCGACGGTAGACGACGCTTTTGACCCCCTGGGGGACAAGGCAGCCCTTGCCCACGACGGTGCGCAGCTCGTCCAGCAATTCCCGCTGCCGCTGGTGCGTGATCGGAATGACCCGCGCCCGGCCGCCCTTGCACCAACTCGCTTTCATGTGCAGGGCGTCGCCCTGTACGGCGGTTTCCGGCTCGAAAAGGATGCTTTCCTCGACCCGCATCCCGAAGGCCATTTGCAGGCGGACGGCGAGCTGATCGCGCTCGTTCAGGCTGGCGTACTGCGCCAGCCTCGTCGCTTCCGCCCGGTTGCCCTTGAACGTCGCCCGCAGCTCGATCCCAAGATCCGCGTTGCTTTTCGGGATCACGCTGCCCTTGCGGACATTGCGCGACCAGGTGCGCATCCAGCTCACTCGGTTCTTGATTGTGCCGGTGGCCAGGCCGTCATCGGTCCACTTGGCCACCAGCTTCTGAATGTGAATGTCCTTGATCGATCGTGCCGAGGGCAGGACGTGCCCCAGCGCCCGCAGCTCGCGGGCGATCAGTTGTAAACCTCGGGTGCGCTGAACGCGGGTGCGGATTGCTCCGCCCCCGCTGTTCAAGCCCATCTGCTTCAAGTCTTGGGCGAGATGATCCACGCCTAAGATACTTTCTTTCGTTTAGTGCTTTTGACCGCCGCCGGGGCATATAGCCTGTCGGTCAGCCCGCATTTCTGCGGTAAAGGTCGGGATAATCAAACCATAACCGTCTAAGTCTGGGTCTCTTTCACCTCTCCTCTAAGTCGCCGTTGCGTCCACCGGGCGGGTGGGCCGCTGTGCCATGTCAGCCATGCCGCCTCTGTTTGGTTTCTCGCTCAATTCGGTCTCCATCATGGGAGCTACCAGCATCCGTGCCCGTGGGGTGGTTCTGTCGCGGTAGGTTCGCAGGGTAACGCCCTGCTCGCTTGTGGCCTGTCGGGTGGCCTGTCGTTCATCCTGAAAAGGACGTGGCCCGAGGGCCTGGGGTGACGCGGTTTGCAGGGCTAGACGCGCCCCGCCGGACTGTGGCCGGTCTGCCGCGCAGACAAGCGGCAGACGTTTCCTTCTGTCACTCGCCCTCACTCGTTGCTGACAGTCGCGCCTAACAGGGACCGGCTGCCCATCATCGGCCGTGGCTGGTGCTTTGCTCTGCGGTGGTGCGCCCACGCGCCGCCGCCGTCACTTCCCGGACTTCGCCTTGAAGTGACGGCGGCTCCTGCGGTGCCGTGTTCGGCAGGCCACGCCTGCCGAAGGCGGAAGGGGAACCCTTCCACACCATCCCAAGCCGCCCGCGGGCGGCTGGTGGGGTCCTGCCTGCCCCACACCCCTGGCTGCTGGCAGCGCCAGCTGTCGTCCGTCGGTTCGTACCGACATACGTTCGTACGAACCGACGAAGCGCGGTGCGCCACGGTTAGCCGGGCCTGGACGGCCCCGGGCTGTCGTGGTGCGTAGTGTTAACCGGTGCCCCTGTCGCGCAGATGAAATCCTGCCCCCTGCAGCTGCTGCAACAGCGTCCAGGATCGCGACAGGTATTGCCGGGCGTCCCCTGCGGGCCGTGCTCTACGCGCCGCCTGCGGCGGCTTCCCGAACCCGCCCGGGGCGGTTTCGGCCCTCCGGGTGACGATCACTGACGCGCGATGCCGTCGCCCCATGGGGCGTAGTGTTAACCGGGTGGGCCAGCCGTCCGGCTCGGCCTCAAGGCCGCAAGGGCCTTGACCCCGACCCAGCCGCCCGGCGGTGGGCTTCCATAGGCGGCAAGCCGCCTCCTTGCGCAGGCTTCGCCGCGCCAGTTCCAACCTCCCCCTCATCCATGGGGCGTAGGGTTAACCGGCAGGCCGCTGCCACGTCAGCCCGAGGCCATCGGGTGCGAAGGTGACGCCCCGCGCCTCGAACGCAGCGCGAAGCCGCTCCACAACCGAGGCCCGCACCTCGCCGCCCGCTTCAAACTTGCTGAGGGTCACTTGTGACAGATCGGCTGCTTGGCAGGTGTCCAGATAGGTCATTTTTAGAATGGCGCGAGCGGCCCGGCACTGTTCCGGGCTGAAGTTTGATAGGGCGTCCTGAATATGGCTCATCTCTCATTTTCAACATAGCAAGTAAGCTCCGTCCAGTAAACAAAAATGTAGTATTACTTCAATTTTTACTTGTCATAAATGAAGCTTTACTACATATTCTTCTTAACGGAAAGGAGGTGAATGACTATGAACGGACTGAAAAAAACCAGAGCTGCCCTCGAAGAACTGCTCTGGTTAGCCCTGCAAGGGCTGATGATCTACATCGCAATTAAAGTTGCGCTGTACGTCTAGGAAGTGGGCCTCTTAGCCGGAGGCCCTATCAATCTAAAACCACGAAAATCAAAGACTGATAAACAAGTGAACCACAATGTTGAACAAATACGCAAGTTAAATGATGATTTCAGGACGACCCTGACCGGCGGAATGTTCGTTATGACGACGGGCATTCAGGAGCTGGAGCCGGTGTTCCGCACTGCTGCCTTGATCAAACTCACGGAATTTTCCGATTTTACACCGGATAACGATCCGCATGGCGAGCACGATTTCGGCGCTTTTGATGTCAACGGGGAAAAGCTGTTTTGGAAAATCGACTACTACGACCGGGCGATGAAGTATCACTCGCCTGACCCTGCCAATGCCTTTGTCACCAGGCGGGTGCTAACCCTGATGCTAGCCTCGGAATACTAACCGGAACCGCCCAAAAGGGCGGTTTATTCGCGATCTGTTGTAGTGTTAACCGCTCCATCGGACCCTTCGATCGGGTCCTGAAGTCCGTTATTTTCCTTTGTATCCTTGGAATATTGGGTTGTCAGGCGCATCTTTTGACTTTGTATCTGGATTTTCTCCGCGCAAGACCGCTTCGATAATCCATTCATCGGCACGCATGAGGAAGGATATTTTTTCTACAGAATAGCCTTTTTCGGCCATAATGCGGATCATTTCAATGTGGTCTTCGGATAACTGGCTCATGGTGACACCGTATCATGCGATGCAAGCGTAGTGTTAACCTGGCCCATGATATAACACGCCGCTCGGTGAGCTTCGCGCTCGGTTTTTGCCAAGGCGGCTGCACGATCAGGCATTTCGCCTAGATAATGCTGGAAATAATGCTCATGCAGCCCGTTTGTTTGACTTGCGAAGCCAAGTTGTTCCGCAATGATAACCGCCGTGGCCTCTGCAATCATTTCCTCTTGGGCGTAGATGGTTTCATAGTCAGTCATACTCGACCTTGGAACAGTCCGGTTCAAGCGCGTATGGTGTCCGGTCCAGTGCGCTAGCTCATGAAGGACAACATGATAGAACTCTCGATCGGCATCGCCCCCATCTATTCGATGGAAACGAGCCTGTGGCGGGAGCCCTAGCCGGTCATTTCTCCAATCGTAATAGGCTGCGTCGGCTTCATTGATGACAGCCCTGCAGGTCGTAATGACCCGCTGAAACGCCTCAATCCGATAAACTTTTTGCCGTCTCGGACTTGAGTTGTCCCAGGGCTTTTTCCACCGGGTTCCCGCTGCTGCAGGATCAGCGAGACGGGCGATCGCACGGCGCACGGCAGGACGTGACGGCCCGCCTTTGCGCAGAGCCATCTCAGCCCGGATGCGTGTCGCCTCCGCGTCTGAAGCCGGTCCCAGGTAATGGCTTTCCGTGCAAACCTTGCCGCCCGCGCGAAACGTGCGCTGTTTGTAACGGTAGGGTCGGCCCTTGATGGTCTTGATGACCTGGTAGAAGTCGCCCACCCCTGCCTGCTCCGGCCAATGGCGATGTAGTGTTAACCGCCGTCAGCTCCGGATGCCAAGGCCGCCCATAAGGGCACATGCAAAAGAGCCGGTACAACGCGCCTCGTATCACCACCCGACCCATTCACCCGGCCGACCAGGCGAAGGGTGACAAGGGCGAGCGCCGCTTCCAAAACTGGCTCGACGCCAGCCGCCTGCCGCATGTTTATCTCGACCAGACGCCCATGAGCGTCCCCGACCATTTGCGCGGCGAGATGAAACGCCCGGATTACGTGGTAGGCGTGCCTGGTGTCGGTGCCGTCGCGTTCGATGTGAAGGTCAAATCCCTCTACAACGGCCACTTTATCTTTGAGTTGAACGAGATCCGCCGGATGCGGACCTTCGCCCGGTTCTTTCACTGGACCGTGTATTTCGCCTGTCTGGACCCGGACGGCAGCCCGGAAAGCTACTGGATACGGCTCGACCAGTTCGACAACCTCACCGTGGCGCGCCGGGGCGCTTCCCTGACCCTCGCCATCCCAGCCGAGGACGCCCTGCCCGTTTCAATGCGCAAAAGCTTCCACGACGCTTTTCTTGACGCTGTGAGGCTTGCCTAGGCGCGGTGCCTCGTCCCCGATAGGATGCGGTTAGCTTGGCCGTTTCAGGGGATCAGCCGTGGACAACGACGGGGCGGTTGTTGCCGACTTTCTGACAAGCGCTGCGAATTTTCTCAAAACAGTCTTCTGGTTTTTGATTTATCCGCCCGTGTCGCTTTGGAACAGCGACAACATCTGGTGCGAGCGTAACCGCACTTGCCCACCAACAGCTGGGGCTTTTGCGCTGCTCGCATGGGTTTTATTGATTATCATGGTGGTGCGGTTCGTCGTCTGGTCCGGCAATACGAGCCGGCGTAACCTCGTGCTTCTGCTGGTGTGGGCAGGCTGCTACTACGGCCTGCCCCAGCTCTACGGCGGACTGCGCGAACTCGACCGGCGGGCCGACCAGCAGGAGATGCAGCGCCGGATCAACAGCGGCTATCGGTGAGGGTGTCTCATCACCGGTTTTCCGCACCGTTCATCCGGCCGGATACGCCGGAACGGGTGCGCTTCGCCTGCAGCGGCATGGCGCGGTGGGGGTAAGCTACTGCACGTGTAGCGGCAGCGATGCGTTTCCTGCGTAGGTGAACGAAGAGCGAACGCTTATGCTCCTGTGGCGGCAACAACAGTGTGCCTCTGCCGTTCTGCACAGGACCCCTGCCACTCTTGACGGACGTGGTATGGTGCAAGCGTAACCATGGCCAAGAGTGTACCTGCCTTCATCAACCCGGCCATGCTCGCATGGGCCCGGGACCAAGCCCGTCTCTCTCCGGAGGCGGCGGCGAAGGCTATTGCCATCAGCGTGGAGAAGCTGCTGGCCGCCGAGAACGGTGACGCCCAGCTGACCTTCCCGCAGTTCCTGGCCGCTGCTAACGTCTACAAGCGGGCCCCCAGCCTGTTTTACCTCAACGAGCCGCCGGCCGGGTTCCAGCCGATCCAGGACTTCCGCAAGCTCGCGGAGGCCGAGCCCGGGGCGTTCACGCCGGATCTGACCGCAGTGATCCGGCAGGCGCAGGAGCGCCGGGACCTGGCCCTGGACCTGCACGACGACCTGGGGGAGCCGGCCGCCGAGTTCACGTTCAGCGCCACGCTGAACGATGACGAGGAAGCCCTGGGCGAGCGCATCCGCAGCTTCCTGGACGTCACCGCCACCGACCAGCAAGCCTGGCGGGCTAAGGCCTTCGACCACTGGCGCGCCAAGATCGAAGCTCGCGACGTGCTGGTGTTCCTGATCCCCGGGCTACCGCTCACCGAAATGCGCGGCGTCGCCATCGCCGAAAGCCGGCTGCCGCTGATCCTGATCAATTCCAAGGATCGCACCAACGGGCGCACCTTCACCCTGCTGCACGAGTTCTGCCACCTCGCCGTGCGGGCGAGCGGGGTCAGCGGGTTTGGTACGGACGAGCGGCGCGCCGATGCGGCCCGGGTCGAGCAATTCTGCAACGCCGTGGCCGCGGCTGCGCTGGTCCCCAAAGACTGGCTGCTGAGCGAAACCCTGGTGGCTCGCAAAGGCAGCGAAAAGACCTGGGCGGATGACGAGCTGGCCGCGCTGGCGGTCCGGTTCGGCGTCAGCCGCGAGGTGGTCCTGCGCCGTCTGTTGACCCTCGGGCGCACCACCAAGGCGTTCTATGACAGCCGCCGGCCGGCGTTCCAAAAAGAATACGACGACCTCGACAGCAAAAAATCCACCGGCGGCCCGCCGCGCCACCTGGTGGTGCTGAGCCAGCTGGGCCGCTCTTATGCGCAGCTGGTGTTCCAGGGCTACTACGACCGCCGCCTGACGCTCCGCGACGTCTCCAACTACCTCAACATGCAGGTCAAGTCGGTTCCCGCGATGGAGCAGGCCACCTTCGGACTGAAAGGCTAGTCCGGGGTGGCCGACATCTACTGCATCGACACCAGCGCGCTGATCGCCGCCTGGTATGAGCGCTACAAGCCGAAGCGGTTCCCGAAGCTGTGGGACCAGTTCGATCAGCTGGTGACGGAAGGGCGCCTGGTCTCCTCAGCCCTGGTGCTGGCCGAGTGCCAGAAGCGCTCACCGGAGCTGCATGAATGGCTGCTGGAGCGCGAGGCCATGTTCCTGGCGCCGGACCAGGATGTGCAGCTGCGCAGCGCCCATATCATCAACACCTACAAGGGCCTGGTGATGGCCGGCAAAGAGAAGTTTGCGGCGGACCCGTTCGTGATCGCGACCGCCGAGGTGCACGGCTACCGTGTTGTGACCGAAGAGGTTGGCCCCACCAGCCTCCGGAAGATCCCTGGTGTCTGCAATGACCTGCAGGTGCCGTGGTGCAATCTCATCGACCTGTTCGATACCGAGGACTGGACACTCGGCTGACACGCGCCTTGCCCCAGGTCGAGACTGGACGCTCCTGTCAGGAGGCCCGTGCAGACGGGCTCATAAGCGTTCAAACTGAGCCGGACCCTTGCCAACTCCCAACCATGCAACCACCTGCCGGCCTGCGGGCTTTCAGACAACGCACAACCGCGTTTCTTAATCCCGGGGGCTGTGTTAGGTTGGACGTAATGAACCTGGACCGCCAACTCGCGCGCCTGCTGGCCGTGGTGATCGTGATGATCGCCGCGACCTTTGGCGTGTCGGTGGCGCAGGCGCATGAGGGCCATGCCCATCACCATGCGCCGGCCGCGGTCGAGGCCACGCCGGTACAGCCTGCACCGGTGGCCCTGGCCCCGGCGGCCACGCCCGCCCTGCAGTTGGCGGCGCTGACCGAGACGCCCACCACCGCCACCACGGTGTTTGCTGTGGCTGCGGCCTCTGCGGCCAACACCTCGGATGCGGGCGGCTGCAATGGCCTGTGCTGCGGCACGAGCCTGAGCTGCTGCCACTCGGCACTGACGCCACTGCTGCAGGCCGCTGTGCCGGCCCTGCGGCTTGCGACCGTGCTGCCGGCTGCCCAGCAGGATGCCCGCCCGAGCCTCGCGCCCGAGGCGCTGCCCAAGCCCCCTCGATCTTTCGCCTGAACCCGGCGTTCCCACGCGTCTGACGCCGCTCTAATGAGCCGCTGCGCGTGCGCGGACGCCTTGCGTCCACCGGCGAAAGAATTGATCCATGAAGTCCCCGATTGCGGCCGCGCTGCGTGCGCTGGCCGTGACGCTGGCCCTGCTTGGTGCAGGCCAGGCGTCGGCCCACGAAGGGCATGACCACGGCGCCCCGCCGCCGCCGGTCTCCAAAACCATTGCGCCGCGCGGCGAGGCCGTGTCCGAGGCGTTCGAGCTGGTCGCGGTGCCGCGCGATGGCACGCTCCAGCTCTACCTGGACCGCTTCCGCACCGGCGAGCCCGTCACCGGCGCTACCGTGGAGGTGGACACCCCCGACGGCTCGAAAACCGCCCAGGCGACCGCCGAGCGCAGCTATGCGCTGCCGGCGCCCTGGCTGAGCAAGCCCGGCCACTACGACCTCTTGGTCACCGTGACCGCCGGCGATGTGGTCGACGTCATGCCGGTCAGCCTGGATCTGCCGGCGCCAGCCGCCGCGGCCGCTGCTCCGGCGACCGTCGGTGCGGTGCAGACGGTCAGCGACAGCGTGCGCGCGGCTGTGCCGGAGATCACCCACGGCCTGCGTGAGCGCCTGGCCAAACAGGACCCGGTGCTGCTGACCGTGGCGGCTGGCAGCTTCCTGCTCGGCATTCTGCTGATGCTGGTCGCCCGCGGTCGCCGGCGCGTGCCGGTGATCGCTGTGCTGGCGATCACGGCCACGGTGCTGCTGAGCGCAACCGCCTTTGCCCACGGCGACGAGGATCACGGCGCAGAACAAAAGCCCATCCAAGGCGCCGCACTGATCGAGCGCGCCCCCGGCGGAGCCGCGCCAACCGACCTGGCCCAGCGCCTGGCCGACGGCACCGTGTTCGTGCCCAAGCCGACCCAGCGCCTGCTGGAGCTGCGCACGGCGATGACCGAGGCCGGCACGTTCAGCCGCACGATCGGCCTGCCCGGCCGCGTCATTCCCAACCCCAACGCCAGCGGCGTGGTCCAGTCCAGTGTCGGCGGCCGCCTGTCGCCGCCCACCTCCGGGCTGTTTCCGCGGCTCGGCACCCCGGTGAAGAAGGGCGACGTGCTCGCCTACGTGACGCCGCCGGTGGCCCGGGTCGACGTCTCCGACATGCGCCAGCGCCAGGGCGAGCTCGATCAGCAGATCGCGATCGTGCAGCGCCGCGTTGAGCGGTTTTCCAAGCTGGCCACCTCCGGCGCCGTCGCCCAGGTGCAGCTGGACGAGGCCCAGGACGAACTCAAGGGTCTGCGCGACCGCCGCACTGCCCTCGACAGGATCCGCAGCGAGCCCGAGCCGCTGATCGCGCCGGTCGACGGCGTGGTCGCTGAGGCGTCCGCCACGGCCGGCCAGATGGCCAACGCCGGCCAGATGATCTTTCAGATCGTCGACCCCAAAAACCTCTGGGTCGAGGCCTTGAGCTTCGACGCCCTGACCGCCGGGCAGCACGCCACCGCCCGCCTGCCCGACGGCCGCACCTTTGAGCTGACCTATCAGGGCTCAGGCCTCGCCGACCGCAACCAAGCCATTCCAGTCCAGTTCGCGATCGAGGGCGATGCCTCCGGCCTGCGCGTCGGCCAGTTCCTGACCGTGCTCGCGATCACCGACGGCCAGCTGTCCGGCCTGGCCCTGCCGCGGGCCGCGGTGGTGCGGACCAGCAACGGCCAGGACGTGGTCTACGAGCACACCACCGCCGAGCGCTACGAGGCCCGGCAGGTGCGCATCGAGCCCCTGGACGGCAACCGCGTACTGATCGGCGGCGGCATCGGCCCCGGCAAGCGCGTGGTCGTGCAGGGCGCCGAACTCCTCGACCAAGTGCGCTGAGGAGGGCCGCCCGATGTTCACCTTCCTCGTCAGCCAGTCGCTGAAGAACCGCCTGATCGTCCTCGCGATCGCCGGCGTGCTGATCCTCTACGGCGCGTTCACGGTCACCAAGCTGCCCGTGGACGTCTTTCCCGACCTCAACAAGCCCACGGTCACGATCATGACCGAGGCCGAGGGCTACGCGCCCCAGGAGGTTGAGCAGCTGGTTTCGTTCCCGATCGAAACCCGCCTCAACGGCCTGCCCGGCGTCACGCGCGTGCGCTCGGTGTCCGGCGTCGGCCTGTCGATCGTCTACGTCGAGTTCGACTGGGGCACCGACCTCTACCGCAACCGCCAGCAGGTCGCTGAGCGGCTGGCCCTGGTCAGGGACCAGCTGCCGCCGACGGTGACCCCGCAGATGGGGCCGATCTCCTCGATCATGGGGCAGATCCTGCTGGTCGCGGTGACCAGCGAAACCGCCGACCCAATGCAGGTGCGTGAGGCGGCCGACTTCGTGATCCGGCCGCGCCTGCTGACCATTCCCGGCGTCGCCCAGGTCATCCCGATCGGCGGCGAGGTACGCCAGTTCCGTGTCAGCCCCAACCCGGCGGCGATGCGCGCACTGGGCGTGAGCAACGCCCAGCTGGAAACCGCCCTGGCCCAGTTCGGCACCAACGCCGGCGGCGGGTTCACCGACCAGTACGCCCGCGAGTACCTGATCCGGAACATCGCCCGCACGATGAGCCTGGACGACCTGCGCAGCGTGGTCGTCGCCACGGTCGGCGGCGCGCCGGTGTATCTGCGCCAGATCGCCGACGTCTCGTTCGGTGCCAAGGTCAAGCGCGGCGACGGCGGCTACATGGGCAAGCCGTCGGTGATCGTCTCGGTTGAGAAGCAGCCCGACGTCGACACGGTCAAACTCACCCGCGACATTGAGCAGGCGCTGACGGAGATCACCGCCAGCCTGCCGAACGGGATCAAGGCGGACCAGATCCTGTTCCGCCAGGCCGACTTCATCGAGACCTCGATCAGCAACGTCGAACGCGTTCTGCTGGAGGCGATGGTGGTGGTCGCCGCGGTGCTGTTCCTGTTCCTGTTGAACGTGCGCACCACGGCGATCTCGCTGCTGGCGATCCCGGTGTCGATCCTGACCACGGCGGTGGTGTTCCACCTTCTCGGCCTGTCGATCAATACGATGACCCTGGGCGGCCTCGCCATCGCGATCGGCGAGCTGGTCGATGACGCCGTGGTCGACGTCGAGAACATCTTCCGGCGCCTCGGCGAAAACCGGAAGGCCGGCAACCCCAAAAGCGTGTTCCAGGTGGTGGTGGAGGCCTCCAACGAGGTGCGCTCCGGCATCGTCTACGCGACGCTGATCATCATCCTGGTGTTCGTGCCGCTGTTCGCACTCTCCGGCATCGAGGGGCGGCTGTTTGCGCCCTTGGGGCAGGCCTACATCATCTCGATCCTGGCCAGCTTGGTCACCTCGATCACGCTGACCCCGGTGCTGGCCTCCTGGCTGTTGCCGGGGCTGAAGAACCTCGAAGAGCACGACAGCCGGTTCCTCAAGCTGCTCAAGCGCGGCAACGCCCGGCTGCTGCAGGTGGCGTTCCGGCATCAGCGCCTGTTGGTCGGCGCGGTGGCGCTGGCGGTGCTCGCCGCCGGCGTCGCCGCCTGGCATCTGCCGCGGGCGTTCCTGCCGCCGTTCAACGAGGGCAGTTTCACCGTCAACATGACGTTCAACCCGGGGATCTCGCTGGCCGAGAGCAACCGGGTCGGGCTGATCGCGGAAAAACTGCTGCTGCAGGTGCCCGAGGTGGCGGCGGTCGGCCGCCGCACCGGGCGCGCCGAGCTGGACGAGCATGCCGAAGGCGTCCACTCGTCCGAGATCGAGGTCGAGCTGAAGGACGGCGAGGGCCGGCCCAAGGAGGCCCTGGTCGCCGATATCCGCCAGCGCCTCCGGCAGCTGCCGGTATCGGTCAACGTCGGCCAGCCGATCTCCCACCGCCTCGATCACATGCTGTCGGGCGTGCGCGCCGAGATCGCGCTGAAGATCTTCGGCGAGGACCTGGACCAGCTGCGCCGGATCGCCAACGGCCTGCAGGAGCGGTTCCAGAAAATCCCAGGCCTGGCCGACCTGCAGATCGAAAAGCAGGTGCGCATCCCGCAGCTGGAGGTGCGCGTCGATTATGCCCGTGCCGCGCTCTACGGCGTGCAGCCGGCCGCGGTGGTCGAGCAGATCAGCCGCCTGAGCAACGGCCGCGTGGTCTCCACCGTGGTCGATGGCTACCGCCGGTTCGACGTGCTGATCCGCTTGGCCGAGGACCAGCGCACCACCAAGGGCCTGGGCGACCTGCTGCTGGAAACCCCGACCGGCTGGGTGCCAGCCCGGCAGGTGGCCGACGTGCGGGAAACCGACGGCCCCAACCAGATCCTGCGCGAGAACTCGCGCCGGCGCCTGGTGGTCCAGGCCAACACCAACGGCGAGAGCGACATGGCCACCATCGTGGCGGCCATGCGCGCGGCGATCGCCCAGGAAAAGCTGCCACCGGGCTACTTCACCAGCCTGGAGGGCACGTTCCAGGCTCAGGAAGAGGCCGCGCGGACGATCGGCATCCTGTCGGCGCTGTCGCTGGCGTTGATCTTCGCGATCCTGGTGAGCCGCTACCGCTCGCCGGCGCTGGCGCTGATCATCATGGGCAACGTGCCCCTGGCGCTGATCGGCAGCGTGGTGGCCCTGTGGCTGACCGGGCAGCCGTTGTCGGTGGCGTCGATGATCGGGTTCATCACGCTGACCGGCATCGCCGCGCGCAACGGCATCCTGAAGATCAGCCACTACCTCAACCTGTCGCTTCACGAGGGCGTGCCGTTCGGGCGCGATCTGGTGATCCGCGGCAGCCTGGAGCGGCTGACCCCGGTGCTGATGACGGCGCTCGCCGCCGGCGTGGCGCTGGTGCCGCTGCTCTACGACGCGGCGAGCCCGGGCAAGGAGATCCTGCACCCGGTCGCGGTGACGATCTTCGGCGGCCTGATCAGCGCCACGCTGCTCGACACGTTCCTGACGCCGATCCTGTTCCTGCGCTTCGGCCAGAAGCCTCTGGCCCGGCTGCAGGCGGCGCAGGACGCCGCCCATGCGGCCCACCCGGCCGGGGCCGCGGCGCCACCGCGCGAGGCGTTCTGAGCCCCCTTCCCCACCAATCAACCCAAAACCCAGGAGACCCCGATGATCCCATTCCGCGCCGCCCTGTTCAGCAGCCTGATGCTGCTGGCCGCGCCCGTGTGCGCCCACGAAACCGCCGGCAAGTACGGCGGCCGCGTTAGCGACGCCGGCCCCTACCACGTCGAACTCGTCACCAAGGGCCAGACCGTCGACGTCTACCTGCTCGACGGCAGCGAGAAGCCGGTGCCCGCCGCCGGGTTCAAGGCCACCGCGATCCTCGTGGTCGACGGCAAGCCCGCACGCGTCGCCTTGGCGCCGGCCGACGCCAACCGCCTGACCGGCCAGGCCCCGGTTCCGCTGAACGCCGCGCCCAAGGGCGCCGTGCAGCTGACAGCTCCCGATGGCGCGACCGCCAGCGGGAAGTTCAACTAACCATAAGCAATAAAAGGGAAAAATCCTATGAAACTCACCTTCTCCGCCTGCGCGCTGGCCCTCCTGCTCAGCGGCACCGCCGTGGCCCAGGCCCATGACATGAACCACAACGACCATGCCGGTCATGGCGCCGCGAGCGCGACCGCCAAGACGGACAGCCCGGCGACCAAGGCGTTTCGGGACGTCAACGCCGACATGCACCGCGACATGGACATTCGCTACACGAACGACGTCGACGTCGATTTCGTGCGCGGCATGATCCCTCACCATCAGGGCGCGATCGGCATGGCCAAGGTGGCCCTGCAGCACTCGAAGGATCCCGAGATCCGCAAGCTCGCCGAGGAAATCATCAAGGCCCAGGAGGTCGAGATCAGCCAGATGCAGGCGTTCCTCAAGGGCAAGGGCGCGGCCAAGTAATTGGCTTGGTCTGGGCAGCGCGATCCTGCTCTTTATAACGGGTTCTTGAGTAAAAAAATCTGAACCGGGCCGGGATCAGCCCGTTGATGATTGAGGCGATGTCGGGTCAGTTGCGGTATACACTGCATCTGTTCTCCAGCTGCGTCCGAAGAACCTGAACAAAACAGGAGAAATTCTATGCACCAGATGTCCGCTGAGATGCAGAGCTGCATCGATGAGTGCCTGCGCTGCTACCAGACCTGCCTGGGCATGGCGTCCAACCACTGCCTGCCAGCCGGCGGCAAGCACACCGAGCCGGAGCACTTCCGGCTGATGCTGGCCTGTGCCGAAATCTGCCGGACCAGCGCGCATTTCATGCTGCTCGGCACCCCTGCGCACAAACACACCTGCCGCGCCTGCGCCGAGGTGTGTGAGGCCTGCGCCAAGAGCTGTGAGCAGGTCGGCGACATGCAGGACTGTGTCGACCAGTGCCGCCGCTGTGCCGAGACCTGCCGCAAGATGGCCGGCTGAGACCCCAGGGCAGACCGTGGTCCTCACGGTCCGCCCTTTTGCTGAACCGAAGGAGGAAAACCCGATGACCTTGAGAACTCTCGCTCTCGCCCTGCCGCTGGCCCTCGGCCTGACCGGAACCGCCCTGGCTGGCGATCACGACCACGGCAGCATGGCCGGCTCGGCCGTCAAGCTGCCGGAGGCCTGCAAGGCTGCCGTCAGCGGCAAGGACGGTGGGATGAAGGACATGCAGAGCCACATGTCTCAGGCCATGCAGAGCATGGGCAGCGGTCAGATGTCCGAGACCCAGAAGGGTCTGCAGCAGGCCATGATGAGCATGAACGGCCCGATGATGCAGGGCATGATGGCTGGCGATCCGGATGTGGCCTGGATCTGCGCGATGATTCCGCACCACCAAGGGGCGATCGACATGGCCCGCGCCGGCCTCAAGGGCGCCGATAATCCCGAGAGCAAGCGCCTGGCCGAGAAGACCATCAAGGAGCAGGAGCAGAGCATCAAGGAGCTCACTGCCTGGCTCGATAAGAACGCCAAGAAGGAAGGCCAGCAGTAGGCCGTCCGCTGCCGCCGCTGTCTCAAAACCTGCCGCACGATGGCGGGTTGACCGCTCTCCAACACACAGGATTTACGATCATGACCCTCAAGGCCCTGACGGCTGCGGCCCTGCTGACCTTTGCTGCCCTGCCCGCCCTGGCGGACGACCAGGGCAACGCCAACGCCGAGCAGCAAACCCAGCCGACGCCCAGCCGCGGCAACACCGCCGGCGGCCCCTCGCACGGCGCCGATCACGCCAAGAACGCTCCCGAGAGCACCGCGTCGGGCCACAGCGCCAAGCCGCACCAGCACTCGGATGGCAGCAAGCACTAAGCCCCGGGATCACCGCCCGGGCCGGGATGCCACCGTGCCTCCAGGCCCGGGTCGGCACCCTGTTGACCCTCCCATGATGGGAAGGTGCAGGGTGCCGGGCGCGACACACAGGAGGGGTCGCCCATGAGCAACGCCGAGCACGACCACCACCACGGCCATGCCCATGGGGCGCACGGCGGCTGCAGCCACGGCACCGCGGAGGCCGGGGGTGACGCGCAGACAGTCAAGGACCCGGTCTGCGGGATGAGCGTCGATCCGCACACCGCCAAGCACCGGGCCGAGCACAACGGCCACCCGTATTATTTCTGCTCGAACGGCTGCCGCACCAAGTTCGAGGCCGACCCGGCCCGCTACCTCGATCCGGCCAGCGCCGCGGCCAAGGCCGAGGCGGTGCCGGAGGGGACGATCTACACCTGCCCGATGCATCCGGAGGTGCGCCAGGTCGGCCCGGGCGCCTGCCCGATCTGCGGCATGGGGCTGGAGCCCGCGGTGATCGGCGCCGACACCGGACCAAGCGACGAGCTGGTCGACATGACCCGCCGGTTCTGGGTTGGCCTGGTCCTGACCCTGCCCGTGTTCGTGCTGGAAATGGGCGGCCACCTGACCGGCCTGACCGAACGGCTCGGCCAGCAGAACAGCAACTGGCTGCAGCTGGTGCTGGCCACGCCCGTGGTGCTGTGGGCCGGTGCGCCGTTCTTCGTGCGCGCCTGGCACTCCGTGACCAGCCGCAACCTCAATATGTTCACCCTGGTCGCCATGGGCACCGGGGTGGCCTGGCTTTACAGCGTGGTCGCCACCGTCCTGCCGGGGGTGTTCCCGGCGGCGCTGCGCGGCCATGACGGTGCCGTGCCGGCGTATTTCGAGGCGGCCGCGGTGATCACCGTGCTGGTGCTCCTCGGCCAGGTGCTGGAGCTGCGCGCCCGCGAGAGCACCAGCGGCGCCCTGCGCGCGCTCCTGGACCTTGCCCCGAAAACCGCCCGCCGCCTGCGCGCCGACGGCACTGACGAGGAAATCCAGCTCGATGCCGTGCAGGTCGGTGACCGCCTGCGCGTGCGCCCCGGCGAAAAGGTCCCGGTCGACGGCGTCGTGGTCGACGGCCGTTCTTCGATCGATGAGGCCCTGGTCACCGGCGAGGCGATGCCGGTGCGCAAGGACGTCGGCGCCGCCGTGATCGGCGGCAGCCTCAACCAGAGCGGAGCGCTGGTGATCGAGGCGCAAAAGGTCGGCCGCGACACCATGCTGGCGCGCATCGTTCAGCTGGTCGCCGATGCCCAGCGCAGCCGCGCGCCGATCCAGCGCCTGGCCGACCAGGTCGCCGGCTGGTTTGTGCCGGCGGTGATCGCGGTGGCCGTGCTCGCGTTCGTGGCCTGGTTCGCGGTCGGCCCGGAACCGCGGCTGACCTACGGCCTGCTGGCGGCGGTGGCGGTGCTGATCATCGCCTGCCCGTGTGCCCTGGGGCTGGCCACGCCGATGTCGATCATGGTTGGCGTCGGTCGCGGCGCCCAGGCCGGTGTGCTGATCAAGAACGCCGAGGCGCTGGAGCGGCTGGAAAAGGTCTCCACGCTGGTGGTCGATAAAACCGGCACCCTGACCGAGGGCAAGCCGGCCGTGACCGCGATCCGGCCGGCGGACGGGTTCAACGAGGCCGAACTCCTGCGCCTGGCGGCCAGCGTCGAGCGCGCCAGCGAGCACCCCCTGGCCCTGGCGATTGTGGCGGCAGCCGAGGCTCAGGGCCTTGCCCTGGCCCCGGTCAGCGACTTCGACAGCCCGACTGGCCGCGGGGCCGAGGGCACCGTGGACGGGCGGCGCGTGCGGCTCGGCAACGCCAAATTCCTGGCCGAGGCCGGGATCGATACCGCGGCGCTCGATCCGGCGGCGGAGGCGCTGCGCCAGGACGGCGCCACCGCGATTTTCATGAGCATGGACGACCGCGTGGCCGGCGTGATTGCGATCGCCGATCCGATTAAGGCCACCACGCCTGAGGCCCTGCAGGCCTTGCGCACCGAGGGCATCCGCGTGGTCATGCTGACCGGCGACAACCGCACCACGGCCCAGGCCGTGGCTCGCAAGCTCGGCATCGATGAGGTCGAGGCCGAGGTGCTGCCCGATCAGAAGAGCGCCGTTGTCAAAGCCCACCAAGCCGCCGGGCAGGTGGTGGCGATGGCCGGTGACGGGGTCAACGACGCCCCGGCCCTGGCAGCCGCCGACGTCGGGATCGCCATGGGCAGCGGGACCGACGTGGCGATCGAAAGCGCCGGCGTGACCCTGCTCAAGGGCGACCTGATGGGGATCGTGCGTGCCCGGCGGCTGTCGCGCGCCACGATGGGCAACATCCGCCAGAACCTGTTTTTCGCGTTCATCTACAACGCCGCCGGCGTGCCGGTGGCGGCCGGGGTGCTCTACCCGTTCCTCGGCATCCTGCTCTCGCCGGTCATCGCAGCGGCGGCGATGGCCCTCTCCTCAGTCAGTGTGATCGGCAACGCGCTGCGCCTGCGCACGACCACGCTCTGACCCGCATTAAAGAGACCGACCCATGAGCTACGCACGCTTCGCCGCGATGATCGCCACCTCCACGGTGGTGATGTTCGGCCTGATGTACCTGAACACCTACGCGCTGGAGCACGTGTTCTTCAGCCAGACCCGCATGTGGATGGCGCTCGTCATGGGCGCGACGATGGCGGTCATCATGCTCGGCTTCATGTGGGCGATGTACAAGGTGCGGGCCGCCAACATCGCGATCCTCGCCGGCAGCGTCGTGGTCTTTGCCGGGGCGCTGTGGCTGGTCCGCAGCCAGGAAACCGTCGGTGACGTGGCTTACATGAAAGCGATGATCCCGCACCACTCGATCGCCATCATGACCAGCGAGCGGGCGCACATCAAAGACCCCCGCGTGCGTGAGCTAGCCGACAAGATCATTGAGGCGCAGGTCAAAGAGATCGGCGAAATGAAAGCCCTGATCACCGACCTGGAGGCAAAGCCGCCAGCCGACAACGCCCCGGACCTGCAGTCCTACCGCAAGCGCGGCGCCCCGCCGCCGCCGCTGCAGTAGTCACGCGCCCGACGTCCGCAGGCCTCCCAAGAGGCCTGGGACAGCCCTGTCATTCGGCCTGTCGGCCGGAGTACCGCCGGGGCCTCACGGCCTGGCTTTTCATGGGAGGAAACAATGAAGCGTCTCGTTCTTGCAGCCAGTGCCGTGATGCTGCTCAGCGCCGCGCCGGCCATGGCGATGAGCTGCTGCGGTGGTGGGAAGGGCAAGGCCGGCATGTGCGCCAAGAGCGGCGCCATGGCGATGAACATGAAGGGCAAGAAGGGCGGGTGCTGCTGCGACAAGATGGGCGGCCGCATGAGCCACCGCGCCTGAGCCCCCTACCCGGGCTGGCTACCCGCCAGCCCGGGCACCGCACATCTCTACGCTGATCTGAGGAGACCCTGATGGACGCGGACCTGCTGCCGAGCCGCCGTGGCGTGCTGGCTGGCCTGAGTGGTCTGGGCGGCCTGCTGCTCGCCGCCCCCCTGCGCGCCGCCGAACCGCTCCCGGAGATCCAGGTAACCAAGGACCCCAGCTGCGGCTGCTGCGAAGCCTGGGTCACCCACATCCGCGCGGCCGGCTTTCCAGTCCAGGTGACTGAGGCGCCGGTCAATCCCGTCAAAGCCCGCCTTGGGGTCCCGCGCAGCCTGGCGTCCTGCCATACCGCCCAGGTTGGCGGTTACGTGATCGAAGGGCACGTGCCCGCCGGGGCGATCCTGCGCCTGCTCGCAGAAAAGCCCCCGGGCACTGGGTTGGCCGTTCCGGGCATGCCAGTGGGCTCGCCGGGCATGGAGGCTGACGGCGTACCGCCGGACACTTACGACGTGATCCTGTTCGGTCCCGAGCTGCAGCGGCCGTTCGCCCGCTATCAGGGCGGCACGCCGCTGTAACCGGCCCCCGGACCGGGGACCGCCCGGGCCGACGTGCTTCGGCTCCACGGGCGGGCCATCGCCGCCAGCCTCGCGCTGGTTGCCGGCCGGACAGCGTCTCTGCTCAAAACCGCCTACGACGAAACCCTGCGGGGCTGTGCGCCCGGCCTGATCCTTGAAGATGAAATCGTGCAGGCCCTGCACGCCACCGCGTTCGCCGACCGGCTCGATGCGGCGACCCTGCCCGGCTCGGCCCTGGAAAGTCTCTACCCCGACCGTGAAACGATCGCCGACGTTCTGGCCGTACCGCCCAGCCGCCGCCTGCTTCCCGTGACGGGCCGTGTGCGCCTCGCTCCTCTTGAACTGCGCGCCCGGGCCGAACTCCGGCGGCGGCTCGGACGGCGCTGAAGCTCACAACAGGTCTGCGTCGAACGCACCCGTTCGACCATAATCAAGGTGGCACGCCGCTGTACCGGCATCTGCGTAGCCTCTTGTGCCTGATGCTGGGTCAGCGCGCGGATTGCGCCGCGTAGGGGACCAGAGCCGCCTGGTGTCCCAGTGTGGTAAGGCAAAGGCCGGCGCAGCTGCCGAGCAGGAGCACCCCGAGCAGCGCCCACAGCATCGTTTTCTGCGCCGCCGCGCGGATGTGCGGCCGGACCTTCCGCCGCCGCCCGGGCTCGCGATGCCAGACGCTTTCAGTCGCGCGCATAGTCCCCTCCACGAAAAGGGGGCCTCACGGCCCCCCTTCCCTGCGTTATTCGGCCGGCGCCGGCTGGGCGGTGCCTTCGCGGTACTCCGCCCACGCCTGCCGCAGGATCTGCACCGAGGACGTGAGGAAGATCGCGGCCATGATCGCGGCCACCGCCAGATCGGGCCAGGCCGTCGCCGTGCCCCAGACACCCAGCGCGGCGATCATCACGACCACGTTGCCGATCGCGTCGTTGCGCGAGCACAGCCAGACCGAGCGCACGTTGGCGTCGCCGTCCTTGTAGCGCATCAGCAAGATCACGCTGGTCAGGTTGGTGGCCAGCGCCAGGAGGCCGATCCCGCCCATCAGCTCGGCCTGGGGCACGCCCAGGATCAGGGTCTGGTAGACCGTCGAGCCCAGCACCCACACCGCCATCAGCGACAGCGACAGGCCCTTGAACAGGGCCGCCGTGGCCCGCGCCCGCAGGCTGGCACCGATCACCGCCAGGCTCAGCCCGTAGGTGACCGTATCCCCCAGAAAATCCAGGGCGTCCGCCTGCAGGGCTTGTGACCCGGCGAGGTGGCCCATGACCATCTCGACCGCGAACATGATCCCGTTGAGGGCGATCACGGTCCACAGCACCCGCTTATAGCGCGGGTCCACGCCGTCGAAGACCGGCACACCGCCGGAGCAGCCGCAGGCGCTGTCTGCGCCCGTGCCGCAGCTGGCGGCCGGTACGGCCTTTGGGACTTCCGGCACGGGGGTCAAAGCTGCGGGCGTGCCGCAGCAGGAGTTTGCTTGAGAAGCGGCGCTTGAGCCGCAGCAGGCGTCCGCCATGGTGTCTCCTTTCGTCAGTTGACCGGCAGCCTACGACCTGTAGTCGCTACAGGTTCAAGCAAAATCCGCAGCCCCTCACTCGGCGGCCTGTCGCAGGGGCAC
>NZ_BPRC01000033.1 GCF_022179725.1 Methylorubrum aminovorans | reverse complement strand
CAGTTCCGCCGCGTCGCCACTCGCTACGAGAAGACCGCCCGCAACTACGCCGCCGTCGTCACGCTCGCCGCCATCGTCCTATGGCTCCGGTAACTGTCCACGCGACCTAGTGCCAGCCGTCTAACGGCGGCCTCACCGGGGCTGTCATCAGCGCCGTCCGAACAGCCGCTCGATATCGGCAAGTCCGAGTGTGACGAAGGTCGGGCGGCCGTGGTTGCACGAGCCGGAGAGCGGCGTCGCTTCCATCTCGCGCAGGAGCGCGTTCATTTCCTCAGGCTTGAGGCGGCGGCCGGCGCGGATCGAGCCGTGGCAGCTCATCCGCGACAGAATCGCGTCGAGGCGCCGGCTCACGGGGTCGGGATCGCCCGCGCCGGCCGGGCCACCCTCCTCGACGCCGCTGGCTTCGAGCGCGTCGAGCACGTCGAGCACGAGCCCCTTCACCGAGCCGCCCGCCAGCGCCGAGGGCACGGAGCGCACCAGCACCGCGCCGGGGCCGAACGCCTCCAGGGTGAGACCCAGCCGCTCCAGATCGGGCGCCGCCTCGACGAGGCGGTCGGCCTCCTCGGGCGCCATCTCGACGACGTCGGGGATCAGCAGCCCCTGGGCGAGCACGCCGCCGCCGGCCCGCTCGCGCTTCAGCCGCTCGTAGACGAGCCGCTCATGGGCGGCGTGCTGATCGACCAGCACGATGCCGTCGCGGGTTTGGGCGAGGATGTAGGTCTCGTGGATCTGCGCGCGGGCCGCGCCGAGCGGATGCGTGTCGGGATGGGCCTCGACCTCCGGGGCCGCCTCCGGCTCGGGCCGCAGGTCGGCGCCCGGCGGAGCGAGGTCGGCGGCGAACAGCGCCTGCGGCGTCTCGGCAAAGCCCGTCCGTCCCGGCTCGAAGGTCGGGCGCGGGGGCGTGTGGTAGCCCGCGGGCGCGGCCACCGAGGGGCCGGAGAACAGACGGCTCGCCGGGCGGGGATTCAGAACGCTTGGGACGGAGGCGCCCGAATGCACGGCGAACCGGCCCGCGCCCGCCGCCATCGGCAGAGCGCCGCCCATACTGCCGCCGGCCCGCAGCGCGTCGAGGGCCGCCTGGGTGCCGGTACTGGACGAGCGGGCGCCGGCCCGGCGCAGGGCCTCATGGATCGCGCTGACGATCAGCGCCCGCACCAGCCCCGGCTCGCGGAAGCGCAGCTCGGTCTTGGCCGGATGCACGTTCACGTCGACGAGGGCGGGATCGCAGGTGAGCGCGAGCGCGAGCACCGGATGGCGGTCGGAACTCATCGTGTCGGCATAGGCCCCGCGCACGGCGCCGAGCAGCAGCCGGTCGCGCACCGGGCGCCCGTTGACGACGAAGTGGATGTGGTTGGCCGCCCCGCGGTGGAAGGTCGGCAGGCCGACATGACCTTGGAGCGCGAAACCCTCGCGGGCCATGTCGACGGGCACGGAATTGCCGGGAAAGTCCGGCCCCAGCACCGCGCCGAGCCGACGCAGCAGCGCGGCCGGGCCCGGCTCGCTCTCGGCGGGGAACACCGTCGGGCTCCCGCTCTCGGTGCGGAGCGTGAAGCGGATCTGCGGCTGCGCCACCGCGAGCCGGCGCAGGATCTCGGCGACGGCGGCGGTCTCGGCCCGGTCGGATTTGAGGAATTTCAGCCGGGCCGGGGTTGCGGCGAAGAGTTCGGTGACCTCGATCCGGGTGCCGCGCGTCGCCGGCGCCGGGCGCACCGGGCCCTTGACCCCGGAATCGATCGTCAGGCTCACCCCCTCCCCGTCGGCCGTGCGCGAGGTGAGGGTGAGCCGCGAGACCGCCCCGATCGAGGGCAGAGCCTCGCCGCGAAAGCCGAGCGAGCCGATCCGGGTGAGGTCGCCGTCGGGCAGCTTCGAGGTGGCGTGGCGCTCGACCGCGAGCGCGAGGTCGTCGGCCCCCATGCCGATCCCGTCGTCGACGACGCGGATCAGGCGGCGCCCGCCGCCCTCGATCGCCACCTCGATGCTGCGAGCCCCGGCATCGATCGCGTTCTCGACGAGTTCCTTGACCGCCGAGGCCGGCCGCTCGACCACCTCGCCTGCGGCGATGCGATCGACCAGGATCGGGTCGAGGCGGCGGACCGCGGCGCGCGGCGGATCGCGGAAATCGGGGGCGGCGGACATGACGGGCGAAATATAGGAGGTCCAACAACCGCCCGATAGCGAGCGGTCGCCGGTATCCTCACCTCTGACCTCATCCCCGCGGCAGCATCCGGTCGCTGATGATGCGGCGCTGGATCTCGCTGGTGCCCTCGAAAATCGTGGTGAGGCGGGCATCGCGCCAGTAGCGCTCGATCCGCCGCTCGGTGGTGTAGCCGTTGCCGCCGTGGAGCTGCATCGCTTGGTTCGTCACCCGCACCGCCATCTCGGTGGCGAGCAGCTTCACCGCCGCCGACTCGCTCTCGGCGGGTAGGCCTTCGTCGAGGAGGTGGGCGACCTGTTGCCAGTAGGCGCGGGCCTGGCCCACCTCCGCCGCCATGTCGGCGAGCGCGAAGCGCAGGGCCTGGAACTGGCCGATCGGCTGGCCGAACTGCTCGCGCTCCTGAAGGTAGGCGGTGCAATCCTCCACCGCGGCCCGCGCCACGCCAACCGCACGCGCCGCGGTGTGGACGCGGGCGATGTTGAGGCCGCGTTGCACCGAGGCGAAGCCGCCGGAATCGGCGTCCGCCCCCTCGTCGCCATAGAGGCCGGTGAGCCGGTCGCGCTCGGGCACCCGCACGCCGTCGAGGCTCAGCTCGAAGGTGAGGAAGCCGTGGTAGCCGATCTTGTCGATGACCGTGCCCGTCACCCCCGGCGGGAAGGTGCCGGGCTCCTTGACGACGAGGAAGGGTTCGAGCCCGGCCGAGCGCGGCTCGCCGGGTTCGGGATCGCGCACCCGGGCCAGCACCTCGATGAAGTCGGCCCCTTGCGCGAAGCCGGCCCAGCGCTTGGTGCCGGTCAGCACCCATTCGTCACCCTCGCGCACGGCGCGGGTCTGCACCCCGGCGAGATCCGAGCCGGCCGTGGGTTCGGACAGCGCGATCGAGCCGATCCACTGGCCCTTGGCGGATTTGGCGAGCAGGGCCCGGCGGCGCTCCTCGTCGAGGGTCTGCGTGCCGAGCCCCTGGCCGCGGGCCAGGATCGAGCCGGTCGAGAGCCAGGCGCGGGCGAGCTCCTCGGAGACGAGGCAGTACTCGAACACGCCGAGGCCCATCCCGCCGTACTCGGCGGGAATGGTGATGCCGAACCAGCCCTTCTCCGCCATCTGGTCGATCAGCGAGCGGGGCATCTCACCTTTTTGCGGGTCGAGCTCGTCGGCGATGGGAAGGATCACGTCGCGGGCAAACGCCCGGGCTTCCGCCTGAAGGGCGGCGCGCCTCTCCGTGCGCCAGGGCGAGAGCAGCTCCGGCGGACGCGGCGCCTTGAAGTCCGGCTTCTCAGAATCGGCCTTGGCCATGGTTCCTCCGCGTCTTTTGTTGTCGTTCGTGCGAGCCGAACGCTCAAGCTGGCAAAACGTTCGCGCGGGGCTCTGCGGAGGGGGCTGATCCGCCTCCGACCGGACGGCCTCGATGAGGATGGCGGGGCCATCGGCGAATGGCCGAGCCTCCACCGCGCGACGCGCCTGCTCTCGCCGAGCCGGCGGCCCCTTCGCCGGAATGAGCCGTGGGCGGCGGACGCTCTTGCGCTGCGGACGCTCTTGCGCTGAGGCCCGCCCGCCCCCAGAACGCCGCCCATGCTGCGCGTCAACGATCTCACCTACCGCATCGGCGAGCGGGTCATCCTCGATTCGGCGACCTTCGCGATCCCCGACCGCGCCCGCGTCGGGCTGGTCGGCCGCAACGGGGCGGGCAAGACCACCCTGTTCCGGGCGATCCTCGGCGACTTGCCGACCGATGCCGGCGCGGTCTCGATCCCGAAGGGCATGCGCATCGGCGCGGTGGCGCAGGAGGCGCCGGCCGGCCCCGAGACCCTGCACGAGGTGGTGCTCGCCGCCGACCTCGAACGCGCCCGGCTGATGCGGGAGGCGGAAGACGCCGACGGCCTGCGCCGGGCCGAGATCGAGACGCGGCTCGTCGATATCGGCGCGCATTCGGCGCCGGCCCGCGCGGCGGCGATCCTGCACGGTCTCGGCTTCGACGCGGCGGCGCAGGCGCGGCCCTGCTCGGATTTCTCCGGCGGATGGCGCATGCGGGTGGCGCTCGCGGCGATCCTGTTCTCCGAGCCGGACCTGCTGCTGCTGGACGAGCCCACCAACTACCTCGACATCGAGGGCACGCTCTGGCTCTACGACTACCTCGAAAAATACCCGCGCACGGCGATCATCATCAGCCACGACCGGGAACTGCTCGACACGTCGGTCGATCACATTCTCCATCTCGACCGCGGCAAGCTGACGATCTACCGCGGTGGCTTCACCAGCTTCTCGCGCCAGCTCTCCGAGAAGCGGGTGCTGCAGGCCAAGGCGAAAGCCAAGCAGGACGCCGAGCGGGCCCATCTCCAGAGCTTCATCGACCGCTTCAAGGCCAAGGCGACCAAGGCGCGCCAAGCCCAATCGCGGATGAAGCGGCTCGCCAAGATGGAGCCGATCGCGGCCCTCCTCGAGGACGAGGCGCCGGTGATCCACCTCCCCAGCCCGGACAAGCCGCTCTCGCCGCCGATCGTCGCCATGGAGCGGGTGAGCGCCGGCTACGGCGAGCGGGTCGTGCTCTCGGGGCTCAATCTCAGTCTCGCCCCCGACGACCGGGTGGCGCTGCTCGGCGCCAACGGCAACGGCAAGTCGACCTTCTGCAAGCTGATCGGTGGCCGGCTTCCCCCGCTCGCCGGCGAGCTGAAGCGCTCCTCCAAGATGGAGGTCGCCTATTTCGCCCAGCACCAGCTCGACGAGCTGCGGCCGTCCGAGAGCGCGGTGGCGCATGTGCGCGATCGGATGCCCGATGCGCCGGAGGCGAAGGTGCGCTCGGCCGCCGCCCGCCTCGGCTTCCCCGCGTCAAAGGCGGACACGCCGGTCTCGCAGCTCTCGGGCGGCGAGAAGGCGCGGTTGCTGATGGGGCTCGCCGCCTTCGACGGGCCGCACCTGCTGATTCTCGACGAGCCGACCAACCACCTCGACATCGAGAGCCGGCAGGCCCTGGTCGAGGCGATCAACGACTACGAGGGGGCGGTGATCCTCGTCTCCCACGACCGCTTCCTGATCGAGGCCTGCGCCGACCGGCTCTGGATCGTCGGCAACGGCTCGGTGAAGACCTTCGACGGCGACATGGACGATTACCGCCGCCTCGTGCTGGCCGGCCCGGAGCGGGCGGACACGTCGGGTGAGGGCACCGGCGGCCAGAAGGCCGAGGCGCGCCGCTCGGCGGTGGAGCGCCGCGCGGCGCTCGCGCCCCTCAAGAAGCGCCTCGAGGCGATCGAGGCGCGCATGGCCAAGCTCTCGGGCGCGATCGAGAAGATCGACGCGGCGCTCGCCGATGGCACCGCCTTCCTCAAGGACGCGGCCAAGGCCGGGGACCTGGCCCGCATGCGCGCCGAGGCGGCCGAGGCTTTAGCCAGGGCCGAGGAGGAGTGGCTGGAAGTGAGCGGCGAGATCGAGGCGGCCTGACGTCCGCGCCACACCCGTGTCAGCCGCTCGGAGCGTGAGCGGACAAGGCTTCCAGGCCAGGCGACCATTCCTCATGCCCAGGTGCCGAGCGAACGCTCGGCCTCGAAGCACCCCGGAACGGTCGATCCCACGGCATCGGGCTGCCGGGGAGAGGCGTCGCGGCGTGCTGCGAGGCTCGCCTGTCGCGAGCACCTCAGCATGAGGGGGCGTCCAGAGTGCCGGAAACGGCGTGGGAAAGCGTCTCTCAGATGGGTTCGCGCGCGAGGTGCCCGCCATGCGGCGCGGTCTTCGCGCCCGACCGGCTGAGCAGGGCCGCGATCCCTGCCGCCCCCGCCGCGAGTCCGAGCCAGAGCTCGGTGGACATCGCGCGGGCCGGAAGCAACAGGGCCGGGAGCTGCGTCAGATAAAGCGGGCCGAGGAGCGTCCCGAGCCCGCCCGCGAGGACGAACAGCCCGGTCGCCGCGGCGTTGCGCTCCGGCGGCGCGGCCCGCAGCAGGGCCAGCGCGTTGGCGACGCTGAACAACCCGCGGCCGAGGCCGAAGGCGAGGAGGCCGGCGGCCAGGATCGGCCATGCCTGCGCCTCGCCGCCCGGGGAGGCTACGGCGAGGGCGGCGAGACCGACCGCTGTCAGCCCCATTCCGATCCGGGCCAGCGACAGCGCGCCGGACCGGCCGGCGAGGAAGCCCGCCCCGGCGGTGAGGGCGGCGAGACCCAGGAACATGAAGCCGATGCCGTCCTGAGACAGGCCGGCGAAGCCGTTGAGGCGGGAGAGCAGGCCCGTATCCGCCGCGGTGAGCGCGATGTTGCCCACGAACGCCGCGGCGAGCAGCCATCCGGCCTGCGGGCGCGCGAGAAGATCGAGCGGCAGCAGCGGCGCCGGCCGCCGCCATTGCTGCCAGATCCAGAGCGCCGAGAGCATCAGGCCGAGATTGAGCACGAGCAGCGCCACGACCGGCCGGATCACCGCGAGCGGCACGGCGGCCAGGAGCAGCCCGAGAGAAAGCACCGACAGGACGGCGCCGAGCCCATCGAAGCGCGGCCGCGATGCGTCGTCCTCCGGTAGGGCGATCAGACCGAGGATCAGGCTCGGCAGAGCCAGGAGCAGGGTGGGGACGAGGATCCCGAGGCTGCCCAGGAAGGAAAGCGCGAACCCGGCCCCCATCTGGACCAGCAGCAGCGCCGGAAGGGCGGCGAGTTCCGCGCAGCCGAGGCCAAGCCCAAGGCGCGCCTCGCCGAAGAGGCGGCGCAGCAGGCTCCAGCCCGCGCAGAGGAGCAGCGCGGAGCCCGCCCCTTGCGCAAGGCGCAAGGCCAGCAGCGGCACGAGGTCGAGCGGCAGGGAAGCGGCGGGGACGAGGACGGCCAGCGCGAGGAGCGCGACGAGGAAGCCGCGGCGCGGTCCCAGCCGCGCGGCGAGCGCCGCCATCGGCAGCGCGGCCAGGATCAGGCCGTAGGCATGCGCCGTCTGGATCACACCGGCCGTGGCGACCGGGTAGGCCCCCTGCTGCATCACCCACGGCATCAGCATCGCCATTCCCGTGGTCGGCAGCGCCGCCATCCCGAGGCCCGTCAGGACGGCGGTGATCGCGAGGACACGCCGCTCGGGCTTGCGATCCTGCATCCGGTTTCTTCCCCCCTTCGCTCCGATACAGGCTTAACGGGAAGACGACGCGGCGTGAACCGTGGGTGGCAGGCGAGTCATGGGCGATCGGCAACGCAGGGGCTCGCCCCGCGTTGTCCGTCGCGAATCCCGAACGGAGGAACCATGCGCGGCCCGAGCCATCCCGTGACCCGTCGCAGCGGCAAGGTCGGCGCCTTCGCCCTGCTGCCGCTCGCCGCGGCCGGCGCCTGGATCGCCTGGAGCCATCTCGGGCTGAACCGGGCCGGCCCCCTGCCCCCGGCCCTGCCGGGGCGGCGGAGCACCCTGCGCACGCGCTCCGGACGGGTGAACCTCTACGCCTCGGATGCCCAGGGCGGACGGCCACTTCTCTTGATCCACTCGGTCAACGCGGCGGCCAACGCCTACGAGGTCAAGCCGCTCTACGAGCATTACCGGCGGTACCGCCCGGTCTACGCGCTCGAACTGCCGGGCTTCGGCCATTCCGAGCGGGCGGACCGGATCTACACGCCCCGGCTGATGACCGACGCGATCCTCGACGCGGCGGCCGAGATCGCCGGCCGCCACGGCGGCGCCGCGCTCGACGCGATCGCGCTCTCGCTCCCCTGCGCCTATCTCGCCCGCGCCGCGCTGGAGCGGCCGGACCTGTTCGCGACCCTCGGCCTCATCAGCCCGACCGGCTTCGACGCCCGGCTGTCGGGATACGGACCCAAAGACGCCAACCGCGGCAAGCCGCTGGCGCGGCAGCTCGCCGCCTTCCCGCTCTGGGGCCGCCCGCTCTTCGACGCGCTGGTGAGCCGACCGAGCATGCGCTTCTTCCTGGAAAAGACCTGGGGCAGCCGCGACATCGACGAGGGCCTGCTCGCCTACGACCAGCTCTCGGCGCATCAGCCGGGGGCCGAGCACGCGCCGTTCTCATTCCTCTCCGGTTACCTGTTCCCCGACGACACCACGCGGGTCTACGAGGCGCTGACGCTTCCGATTTTCATGGTCCACGGGGCGCGGGGCGACTTCGTCGATTACCGCTATGTCAGCGAGGTGGCTGGCCGCTCGAACTGGACGATCCGGCGGCTGCCCACCGGCGCCTTCCCACATTTCGAGGATCGGGCGGCGGTGACAGGCGCCTATGACGCCTTCCTCGCCGCCCACCGCGAGAGGCGGGATCAGCCCACCGTCTCGATCCGGTAGCGCAGCCAGACGGTACCGTCGTCGAACGGCTCGCAGGCGGTGCGCGTGAGGCGGCGCCGCGAGCCCATGGACTCTTCCTCTCCGCCCTCGAAGTCGAACAGGGCCGGCGTGCCGATCACGCCGTCGATGGCGGGTGCGAGCAGCAGGCTGAGTTCGTCCACGAGCCCGGCCTTGAGCATCGAGCCGTTGATGCGCCCGCCGCCCTCGACCAGCAGCCGCTCGATGCCGAACAGGCGCTTGAGCTTCTTCAGCGCCAGGGCGAAATCGACCGCGTGCTCGCCGGCGATGATGTAGGACTGGCCCCCTGCCTTCAGGCGGCGCAAGCGGTCGTCGGAGGCCTGTCCCGTGGTGAGCACGATGACGTGATCGCCCTCGATGTCGTTGCGCGCACCCCAATCCATCGCGCCGCGGGCATCGAGCGCCACCGCGTAGCCGGCGGCGTCGGTGCGGGCGACGTGGTCCTCGCGCGACGCCGGATCGTCCGGCGGTGCGGACGCGAGAGGTTTTGCGCTGTCGGCATAGCCCTGCATGGTGATGCGCCCGCACATCCAGGCATCGCCCTTCAGCCGCTTGTGGACCGCCTCGTAGTGCGAATCCGCGTCGATGGTGGTCCAGCGCCGGACCTTGATGCGGCCATCGACCGAGGTCGTCATGTGGCACAGGACGTAGGGGCGCTCCGAGGTGTCGGCCATGGCGGCGGGCTTCCTGCTGTTCGGGATCGAAGGCCGGAACTAGACCGCCTCGACCCGCCGGCCAGGGCCGCTCCGGACGCCTTTGCCGGGCATGGCGCCGCAGATAGGCTGGTGGCGGCAGAGAGGGAGAGGCACCATGGCGACCTACACTGCGGATGTTCGCTGGGCGCTCGCGGCGGGCGAGGATTTCGCCGCCGGGCGCTATAGCCGGGGACACACCCTGCGCTTCGATGGCGGCGTCGAACTCGCGGGCTCGGCCTCGCCCCACGTCGTCGGCAAGTGGGCGGTGGCGTCGGCGGTCGACCCCGAGGAGATGCTGGTGGCAGCGCTCTCCTCCTGCCACATGCTGAGCTTCCTCCACGTCGCCCGGCTCGCGGGCTTCTCCGCCCGCACCTATCGCGATCATGCCGAGGGCACGATGGCGGAGATCGCCCCCGGCCGACAGGCGGTGACGCGGGTGGTGCTGCATCCGCGCATCGAATGGGCCGGCCCGGCGCCCGACGCGGAGCGGCTCGCCGCCCTCCACGAAGAGGCGCACCAGACCTGCTTCATCGCCAATTCCGTGCGCACCGAGGTGACGGTCGCCTGAGGCGCGCTTGGCACAACCGGTCCCGCCGGTGCATGTCCTCGACGACACAATCCTTCGAGGACATCCGCGAGGACATTCGATGACCGACCTGACGCTCGCCGCCGCCCAGACCCTCGTGGCGACCGCCCTGAAGACCGCCCGCGAACGGAATCTCAAGCCGCTGGCGGTGGTCGTCTACGACGCCCGCGGCGCGCTCAAGTGCCTCGCGGCCGAGGACGGCACCTCGCTGCGCCGGGCGGAGATCGCCCGCGGCAAGGCCAACGGCGCGCTCGCGCTCGGCCTCGGCTCGCGGGCGATCGCCAAGCGCGCCGAGGAGCAGCCGCATTTCGTGGCCGCGGTGAGCCACCTCGTCGGCCCGGATGCCCTGGTGCCGGTGCCCGGCGGCGTGCTGATCCGCGATGCTGGCGGCCGCCTGCTCGGCGCGGTCGGCGTCTCCGGCGACACCTCCGACAATGACGAGATCTGCGCGCTGGCCGGCATCGAGGCGGCGGGGCTGAAGGGGGATACGGGGGCTTGAGGGTCTGAAGGCCGTGTTTGAAGGCACGCGCCGCGTGTCCCCTCCTCTCGCCAGCGGGGAGAGGGGATGCTGTGGCAAATGATGACCCGATGACCTTCCTCCGGCGCACCGTCCTGCGCGGCGGCGCAGCTTGGGCCGCCGGGCTCACCCTGCCCGCCCCCGCGCGGGCGGCCTCCCCCGTCTACCGCCGCGGCAACGACGCCGACCCGGAAACGCTCGATCCGCACAAGACCTCGACGGTGGCCGAGGCGCATCTCCTGCGCGACCTGTTCGAGGGCCTGCTGACCTACGACAATCGCGGCGCCATCATTCCCGGCATGGCCGCGCGCTGGACCGTCTCCGCCGACCGCCTCACCTACCGCTTCGTCTTGCGCCCCGACGGGCGCTGGTCGAATGGCGATGCGGTCACGGCCGACGACTTCCTGTTTTCCCTGCGCCGCATCCTCGATCCGAAGACGGCGGCGAAATACGCCGAGGTGCTGTTCCCGATCCGCGGCGCGGCGGCCGTCAATGCGGGCGCGCAGCCGCCGGAGACGATGGCCGTGGCGGCCCCCGATCCCGGCACGTTGGAGATCGGGCTCGCCGAGCCGGTCCCCTACCTGCTCGAACTCCTCACCCACCAGACCTCCCTGCCGGTCCACCGCCCGTCCCTGGAGCGCTGGGGCGATGCCTTCGCGCGGCCCGGCAACCTCGTCTCGAACGGCCCCTACGCCCTGGTCGATTGGGTGCCGAACGACCGCATCACGCTCACGAAAAACCCGCATCACCGCGACGCCGCCGCGATCCCGATCGAGCGGGTCGATTTCGTCCCGACCCCGGATCTTGCCGCGGCGGTGCGGCGCTTTGCGGCCGGCGAGATCGATTCCCTCTCCGACCTGCCCGCCGACCAGATCGCCTCGCTGAAGCAGCGCTTCGGTGCGCAGGTGCGGCTCGGGCCGGGGCTCGGCCTTCTCGCCATCGCCTTCAACCTGCGGAAGAAGCCCTTCGACGACTCGCGGGTGCGCCGCGCCCTGTCGCTCGCCATCGACCGCGAGTTCCTGGCCGAGATCGTGTGGGGGCAGACCATGGCCCCGGCCTATTCCTTCTGCCCGCCGGGCCTCGACAACGCCCTGCCGCCGCCGCTCCTGCCGGGGCGCGAGGACGGACCGATCGACCGCGAGGAGGAGGCTTTGCGGCTTCTGGCGCAGGCCGGCTACGGACCGGGCAACCCGCTGCGGGTCGAGTATCGCTTCAACGTCACCGACAACAACCGTAACACGGCGATCGCGCTGGCGGATGCATGGCGCGGCATCGGCGTCGAGACCCGCTTCGTCTCCACCGACGCCAAGACCCACTTCGCCTATCTGCGCGACGGCGGTCTCTTCGACCTCGCCCGGATGTCCTGGGTCGCGGATTACTCCGACCCGCAGAACTTCTTGTTCCTGCTCCGCACCGGCAATGACGGCTTCAACGCGGGACGCTGGTCGAATCCGCGCTTCGACGGTCTGCTCAGCCGAGCCGCAGGGGAGCGCGACGTCGAAGTTCGCGCGCGGATGCTGTTCGAGGCGGAAGAAATCGTGCTCGACGAACTGCCCTGGCTGCCGCTGCTGCATTACCGCTCGAAGGCACTGATCTCGCCGCGGCTGCACGGGATGCATCCGAACATCCGCAACGTCGCCCCCACCCGCTATCTCCGGCTCGATCCGTGATCGCCCTCATCGCCCACCGGATCGCCCAGAGCCTGCCGACGCTGTTCCTCGTGGTGACGGGTAGCTTCTTCCTGATCCGGCTGGCGCCGGGCGGCCCGTTCGATCTGGAGCGGCCGCTGCCGCCGGCGGCGATGGAGAACCTGCGCCGGGTCTACGGCCTCGACCAGCCGCTCATCGTGCAGTTCGGGCGCTACCTCCTGAGCCTGTTACGGGGCGATCTCGGCCCCTCCTTCACCTTTCGTGACCTCACGGTCACCGACCTGTTCGCCCGCGGCCTGCCGGTCTCGGTGACGCTCGGCGGCCTCGCGCTCGTCCTCGCGCTGGCCCTCGGCCTGGCGCTGGGAAGCGTCGCCGCGCTCAACCGCGGCGGGGCGGCTGACCGTCTGGTGGGGCTCGCCGCCTCCCTCGGGCTCGCGGTGCCGAGCTTCGTCACCGCCCCCCTGTTCCAGATCGTGTTCGGCCTCGGGCTCGCCTGGCTCCCCGTCGGCGGCTGGGCCGACGGAAATCCGAAAAACCTCGTCCTGCCGGTGCTCACTCTCGCTTTGCCCCACGCGGCGGGCATCGCCCGGCTCACCCGCGCCTCGCTCGGCGAGGTGCTGATCCAGCCCCATATCCGCACGCAGCGCGCCATGGGGCTGTCGCGCGCCCGCATCGCCCGGCATGCCCTGCGCGGCGCACTGCTCCCCGTGGTCGCGACGCTGGGGCCGCTGGCGGCGGGGCTGATGACCGGCTCGGTGGTGGTCGAGACCATCTTCGGCCTGCCCGGTATCGGGCGCTACTTCGTCGAGGGCGCGCTCAACCGCGATTACACCCTGGTGATGGGCACGGTGATCCTGGTGGCGGTGCTGGTGATCGTCTTCAACCTGATCGGCGACCTGATCGCCGCCGCCCTCGACCCCCGGGTGAGGCTGTCCGCATGAGCCTCGCGCTCGCCCGTCTCGCCCGCCGCCGCCTCGCCCGCGACCGGTCGGCGGTAGCGGCGCTGGCGAGCCTCGTGCTGATCGTGCTCGCTTGCCTGATCGGCCCGTCTCTCACCGGCCATCCGCCGGAGCGGATTTATCCGGACTTCGTCCGGGTGCCCCCGAGCCTCACCGCCCATCCGCAGCCCGACGAGCTGCGCCCGGCGCTGCAACGCCTCGCCTTCCGGATGCGGGTGACGCTGGAGGACGTGGCGCAGGAGGGCGACCGGGTTCGGCTGACGCTGACCGCGGACAAACCCATCGACACGCGCGCCTTCCGCCTGCTGTCCCGCTCCGGCCTGTTCGGCGAGGCCAGGGTGCTGGAGCGCTCCGCCGACGACCGCCGGATCGTGGCCGAGGTGCCGATCCGGAAACGCTATTTCGTTCTCGGCACCGACGGGCTGGGGCGCGACCTCCTCACCCGCTGCCTCGCGGCGGGGCAGGTCTCCCTGCTGATCGGGTTGACCGCGGCGCTCGCCGCGCTCCTCATCGGCGTCGCCTACGGCGCGGTCTCCGGCATGGCCGGGGGCACGGTCGATGCGCTGATGATGCGCCTCCTCGACATCCTCTACGCCCTGCCCTTCGTGTTCCTCGTCATCATGCTGCTGGTGTTCTTCCGCGCCGGGCTGTGGCTGGTGCTGGTCGCGGTGGCGGCGGTCGAGTGGCTCGACATGGCCCGCATCGTCCGCACCCAGACGCTGAGCCTGAGGGGCCGCGACTTCGTCCGCGCCGCCTACGCCCTGGGGCTGTCGTCGCGCGCGGTGATCGCCCGGCACGTCGTGCCCAACACCCTCGGCCCGATCATCGCCGCCGCGACCCTGCTGGTGCCGCGGGTGATCCTGCTGGAGAGCTTCCTGTCGTTCCTCGGCCTCGGCGTGCAGGAGCCCGACACCTCCTGGGGCGTGTTGATCGCCGAGGGATCGCGGGCGCTCGAATCCGCGCCGTGGATGCTCGCCGCGCCCGCGGGCTTCCTCGTCGTCACCCTGGTGGCGCTCAACCGGCTCGGCGACGGGCTCGGCGAGGCGCTCGACCCCAGGCATCAGAGCATCGTCCCGAAAGGTGGCCGCCAGCTTTCGGAACCGGGCGATGCGGAAACAGGGCGCTAGCGCGATTCAGCCGGCAGGTAGCCCTGGTAGACGATGCGCACCGTGCGCCGCTCGCCGGGCAGTTCCGACACGGGGATCGCCTTCGACCCGCGCAAGGCGGGGCCGGGCTCGGCGGGAGCGGTTTGCGCCTTCGGGCGTAGCGCCCAGCGTTCGGCCCCGCTGGCACTGGCCAGCGTGGAGACCGCGATCACGGCCCCCATCGCCGCCAGTCCGGCAGCCATTGGGGGAAGCAGGGTTCTGACGGAACGGTGTGCGAAAAAATTCATGGGGGGTGGCCCGGCGAATGGGGCCATTCCACAACCTGAAGCGTTTCCGAACGCTGTCGCGTCCCCTCTGCAGACCCTAGCCGGGCCGGGGTTGCGAACACTTTTGCCGAGTCAGGGTAAGCGGAGGGTTCATGACGAGCCGAGCGGAAGGTCAGGCCGGGACTGCGACCCCTGAGCGCGTCGCGGCCGGCACGGTGATCGACACCGACATCTCCGCCCGGCTCGACCGCCTGCCCTTCGGCCGCTTCCACACCCTCGTCATCGTCGCGCTCGGCATCACCTGGGTGCTCGATGGGCTCGAAGTGACCCTGGCGGGCGCCCTCGTCGGGGCGCTGCGCAAGGAGCCGATGTCGTTCACCGAGTTCGATGTCGGCCTGGCGGCGAGTTCCTACCTCATCGGTGCCGTCGTCGGCGCCGTCGGCTTCGGCTGGCTCACCGACCGGATCGGGCGAAAGAAGCTGTTCTTCATCACGCTGGCCCTCTACCTCGCGGCGACCGCGGCCACGGGCCTGTCGTGGAATATCTACAGCTTCTGCCTGTTCCGCTTCCTCACGGGGGCGGGCATCGGCGGCGAGTACACCGCGATTAACTCGACCATCCAGGAGCTGATCCCGGCCCGCGTCCGCGGCTGGACAGACCTCGTCATCAACGGCTCGTTCTGGATCGGCGCGGCGCTCGGCTCCTTCCTGTCGATCGCGCTCCTGCGCCCGGAATGGATCGACCCGGCCTGGGGCTGGCGCATCGCCTTCTTCGTCGGCGGCGGCATCGGCCTCGTGATCCTGCTCTTGCGCACCTGGATCCCCGAGAGCCCGCGCTGGCTCGTCACCCACGGCTACGCCGCGGAGGCCGACCGGGTGGTGACGGGTATCGAGAAGCGCTTCACGGACGAGGGCATCACCCTGCCCCCGCCCGACCCGTCGCGGCGCCTCAAGCTCAAGGTCCGCAGCCACACGCCGCTGTCCGAGGTGGCGCAGGCGATGTTCGTCACGAGCCGCCGCCAGACCATGGTCGGGCTGGCGCTGATGATCGCCCAGGCCTTCTTCTACAACGCCCTGTTCTTCACCTACGCCCTGGTGCTGGAGCGCTTCTACGACGTGCCCGGCGGCGATGTCGGCTGGTATCTGCTGCCCTTCGCGCTGGGCTCCTTCCTCGGCCCGCTGCTGCTGGGGCGGCTGTTCGACACGGTGGGCCGGCGCCCGATGATCGGCCTGACCTACGGCATCTCGGCGGTGCTGCTCGTCGTCGTCGGCCTCGTCTTCCGCGCCGACCTGCTCGGCCCCTGGGGCCAGACGGCGGCCTGGATGGGCGTGTTCTTCTTCGCCTCGGCGGCCGCGAGTTCCGCCTACCTGACGGTGGCCGAGACGTTCCCGCTCGAGATCCGGGCGCTGGCGATCGCCGCTTTCTACGCCATCGGCACCGGCATCGGCGGCGTCTCCGGCCCGCTCCTGTTCGGCGCCCTGGTCGAGACCGGCTCGCGCGACCTCGTGCTGGTCGGCTACTTCATCGGTGCGGCCCTGATGGCGGTGGCGGCCGTGGTCGGCTGGGTCTGGGGCACGGCGGCCGAGGGCAAGTCGCTGGAGGACGTGTCGAAGCCGCTGGCCTCGGCGTAACGTCCCCAGAAGAGCGGGCTTGCACCCCCTCGCCCAGCCTGTGGGGAGAGGGGGCGCTCGGCGAATTACGAACTTTCGGCCTTGAAGACCGCGGGTCTCACGTCGGCCCTGAGAACGGTGCCGTACCCTTCCGCCGCAGCCAGATCGCCGAGGCCACCGCCAGCGCGTCGAGCGGCAGCGTCACGGGGCCCTGGCGCTTGCCCCACAGTTCGAGGCCGCCGAAGCCGACGCGCCGGATCTCCAGCCATGCGCCGAACGGGAACACCGTCTCCGTCCCCTCGCCCGGCCCGAAGCATTCCTCGAAGGCCAGGGGGTCGACCATCATGGCGTCGTACTTGGCGAGATGGTCGACGATCGCGACCTTCGAGCGGAACGGGCCGCGGTCGCGACGGAACGAGGCGAAGCAGGGTTCGAACTCGGTCAGCGTCACCCGCAGCTTGCCGGCGATGCGCAGGTAGGGCGGGTTCGGGCCGTCCGTGTCGAAATTTTCCGGCCCCCAGCCGGCTTCGCGCATGAGGGATTCGGCGAGCGTGACCGGTTCGCCGAGAGGCGCGGTGGGGGCCTGCCCATCGAACGCAGTCGCGGGAGGGTCGGTCACGCCGCCCTCGACCAAGCCGCCGGGGTTCCCGCCGTTCGGAGGAGAGCCGCTCTCGGTCACGCCACCGTGGATCATGCCACGTCCTCGCGCCTGCCATCGCTCCGCGGGAGCGGAAAAGAGGCATTATTTCGCATTTGACGTGAGGGCGCGAGCAGTTTCTTTCAAGGGCTGCCGCTCACCCGCAGGCGGCGGGTGCGCGGCGTCGGCCCGAAAAAGATATCAATCCTCGTCGTCGTCCTCGTCGATGCGGCTCATGCCCTTGAGCTTGGCGAAGACCGCGTCGGCGTTGAGATCCTCCTCCTCGCGCTCCTCCTCGCGCTCCGCGGCGGCCGGGGCGGTCGAGATCTCGGTCGGCAGCAGCTTGGCGCCGCCGTCGGTCGGCAGCACGGCGGGACGGTCCTTGGCGGCGCGCTGCACCTCGAAGTCGAGGTCGATCTGCGAGCACAGGCCGAGCGTCACCGGGTCCATCGGCTGGAGCGAGGCGGAGTTCCAGTGGGTCCGCTCGCGGATCTGCTGGATGGTCGCCTTGGTGGTGCCCACCAGACGGATGATCTGCGCGTCCTTCAGCTCGGGATGGTTGCGGATCAGCCAGAGGATCGCGTTCGGCCGGTCCTGGCGGCGCGAGAGCGGGGTGTAACGCGGGCCCTTGGTGGTGCGCTTCACCTCGGGCAGCTTGACCTTCGAGACCGCGACCTTGAGCCGATAATTCGGCGACTTCTGCGCCTTCTCGATCTCGTCACGGGTGAGCTGGCCAGTGGTGATCGGGTCGAGGCCCTTGATGCCGGCCGCGACCTCGCCGTCGGCGATGCCCTTCACCTCGAGCGGGTGCAGCTTGCAGAAGTCGGCGATCTGCTCGAAGGCGAGCGAGGTGTTCTCGACGAGCCACACGGCGGTCGCCTTGGGCATCAGCGGACCTTGGGACATCGGACAAAGCTCCAGGCGGTTCTTCGTGGTTCGCGGCGGGGAATGGCGCGGGAGCCCGGAAAGGCTCTCCCGCGGCCTCCGGCCCGGTCAGGTCCGAAGGATCCCATGTCGCGATGAATGAGGGGATCGCCGCTTATACAGGCGGGACCGGCCGTTGCGCAATCTGGTTCCGGGTCTGCTTCATCATGCGGAACGGCCGCCCGCACGCCCTTCCATGGCCGGCCGCAAGGGGGCGACCTCGGCGGCGACGTGATCCATGAAGGCGCGCACCCGCGCCGCGTGGCGCAGGTCCGGATGGGTCAGGAGCCAGAGCGTGCCGGCCAACTCCGGCTCCGGTCCCGAGAGGCGGCGCAGGCCGGCAATCCGGTCGCCGCGGTAGCATGGCAGCGGGCCGATGCCGACACCCTCGCAAATCGCCTCGCACAGCCCCTGCACGCTGTTGAGACGGAGCGCCACGCGCTCCGGCCCGGCGCGCGCGGCGACGAAGCGGGCGAAGAGGCCGCCGGCCACAGCCTCGCTCGGGCTGACCCAGTCGGCGTCGGCATCGTCCGCCTTTCCTTGCGCCGGCCCGTAGACTGCCCAGGCGATGGTGCCGAGCCGGCGCCCGACGAGGTTGGACGGCGGCTCGCGGGTCGCGCGCAGGGCCACGTCGGCATCGCGGCGGGACAGGTTCAGCGCCTCCTCGGAGGTGATGAGTTCGATCTGGACTTGCCGGAAGCGCGCCCGGAAGCGGCCGAGCATCGGCATCAGGAGGTCTGTGACCAGCGTCGCGGCAGCGGTGACCCGCAGGAGGCCCGAGGGCGTCTGCGCCCGGTCGGCCACCTCCCGGTCGAACCGGGCGACCTCCTCCTCCATCCGCGCGGCCGCCGCCGCCATCGCCTCGCCCGCAGGCGTCGGCACGTAGCCGGAGCGATGGCGTTCGAACAGGCGCGCGCCGAGCTCGGCCTCGACCGCGGCGAGCCGGCGGAAGGCCGTGGACGGATTGATGCCGAGATGCGCCGCGGCTGGCGCCAGCCCGCCCCGATCGGCGATCGCCCGCACGAGGCGGAACTCGTCCCAGACCACCGGCACCGCGCCCTCCTTGCATCTTCGCAAGGACGATCTTGCACGGCAGGGCGTTTCTGCAAACGGGGCGAACCTTCATATGGGTGGCGCATTCGACGCTCGGGCTCGAATGGAGCGCCTCGCCTCCGTCCAAGGACGGATACCCGTTTCGGGCGAGGCACCGGGCCCGCGAACAGGAGAGACGACGATGGCGAAGGTTCTGGTGCTCTACTACTCGTCCTGGGGCCATGTGGAGCAGATGGCCAAGGCCGTGGCCGAGGGCGCCCGCGAGGCCGGGGCCGAGGTCGCGGTCAAGCGCGTGCCGGAACTGGTGCCGGACGAGGTCGCCAAGCAGTTCCACTACAAGCTCGACCAGGAGGCGCCGATCGCCACCGTCGAGGAACTGGCCGATTACGACGCCATCATCTTCGGCACGCCGACCCGTTACGGTAACATGGCCTCGCAGATGAAGCAGTTCATCGACCAGACCGGCGGCCTGTGGGCCAAGGGCGCGCTGGTCGGCAAGGTCGGCTCGGCCTTCACCTCGACCGCCTCGCAGCACGGCGGCCAGGAGACCACGCTGACGAGCTTTCACACGGTGATGTTCCACCATGGCATGGTGGTGGTGGGCCTGCCCTACAGCTTCGCGGGCCAGAACGGCGTCGAGCAGGTGAAGGGCAACTCTCCCTACGGCGCCACCACGATCGCCGACGGCGACGGCTCGCGCCAGCCCTCCGCGATCGAACTTGATGGCGCTCGCTACCAGGGCCGCCATGTGGCCGGCATCGCGGCCAAGCTCGCAGGCTGAACGGGTTTCCCCTCTCCCCGCCTGATCTTGGGCTCGCCCGGGATCAGCAAGCAAAGACCGAAGTTGGGCAGGCCCAGTTTCGGGCGGGGCGAGGGGATGCGCGGGGCTGTCTCGCCCTACTGAGCCGCCGCGACGTCCTTCTGACCGATCGCGGCGAGCACAATCCCTTCCGTCAGGATCTGCGGCAGAACCTGCGCCTCGCCCTGCCCGCGATAGACGAGGTAGAGCGGCACCCCGCTGCGGCCGTAGCGCTCCAGGAGCCGGGTGATCTCCGGGTTCTGGTTGGTCCAGTCGCCCTTGAGAAAGGCGACGTTGCCGGCCCGGAACGCCGCCTGCACGCCGTCGCGCGCCAGCACCGTGCGCTCGTTGACCTGGCAGGTGATGCACCACGCCGCCGTCATATCCACGAACACCGTGCGGCCCTCGCGCCGCAGCGTGTCGAGGCGGGCTTGCGTGAACGCCTCTTCGCCCTGGGCCAGCGCGGTGCCCCGCGCGGCGGCGCGGTCGCCGTCGAGAAGGGCAACGAGGCCCAGCGCCGCGACGAGCGCCGCGACGGCGGCCACCCGGCCGAGGCCGGTGCCGATCCGGCCGGCGCCGCGCGCCCGCTCCCAGGCCCAGGCGGCGAGCGCCACCAGGACGAGGCCGGTCAGCCCGGCGAGCAGCCCGTTGGGCCCGACCTGCTGCGCCAGGACCCAGACCAGCCACGCCACCGTGGCGTAGACGGGAAAGGCGAGCGCGCCCTTGAGCACGTCCATCCAGGCGCCCGGCCGCGGCAGAAGCCGCAGCGCCTGCGGGAACAGCGTCAGGCCGAGGAACGGCAGGGCGAGCCCGAGGCCGAGGCTGGCGAAGACAGCGAGCGCGGCGAGCGGCGACTGCGTCAGGGCAAACCCCACCGCCGCACCCATGAACGGCGCGGTGCACGGCGTGGCGACGAGCGTTGCCAGCACGCCGGTGAAGAACGAGCCCTGATAGCCCGCCCGCCGGGTCAGCCCGTCGCCGAGGCCGACGATCCCGCCGCCGAGATGCACCGCTCCCGACAGGCTGAGGCCCATGGCGAACAGCCCGTAGGCGAGCAGCGCCACCACGACCGGCGACTGGAGCTGGAAGCCCCAGCCGATCCCGGCGCCCCCCGCCTTCAGCGCGATCAGGAGACCGGCGAGCCCGAGGAAGCTCGCGAGCACGCCCAGAGTGTAGGCGAGGCCGTGCAGGCGGACGCGGGAGGCGGATTCGCCGGCCTGCCGCACGAGGCTCAGCACCTTGATCGAGAGGACGGGGAAGACGCAGGGCATCAGGTTGAGGAGAAGCCCGCCGATGAGCGCCAGCCCGGCGGCGCTCCACAGCGTCAGGCTCTCGTCCTCCGGCGCGGCGGCCGGCGCTTCGGGAGCGGTGGGAACGGCGGCGGTGGTGGGTGCGGCGACGGGCTCCGGCCCGAGGGCGTAGGCCTTGCGCACACCGTCCTCGGTGAGAGCGAGCACGCCGGCGAGCGCGTCCGGCGTTGCCTTGGCCTCGCCCGGCGTGAGCGTCAGGCGCAGGCCGCCCGCATCGACGGCGAGATCCTGCGGCGCGGCGTTCTCGATCGCGCCCTCGGCATAGGGAAAGAAGGCGGCGGCGCTGACGTCCGCGAGGCCCGGCCGGTCGAGATGCAGCACGAGGCGCTCGCCCTCGCGGGTGGTGCGATACGCTCCGGGCGCCGCTTCCGGCAGGGCGGCGCGGGCGCGGGCGAACAGGGCGGCCTGCCCCGAGGCCGGCTCGGCGGCGGCCGCCACCGGCAGGTCGAGGCTCAGCTCGGACGAGCCCGGAATGCAGATCTCCTCGCAGACGAGGTAGGACAGCGTGCCGGCGAGCCGCACCGTCTCGCCGACCCTGGCGTCCTCGGGCACTTTGAGCGGCACCAGCAGGGTGACGGCGCCCTCGTAGCCGAAATTCATCAGGGTCTGGACCGGGATGCGCTCCGGCACCGGCCATTGCACCGGGCCGACCGTGTATCCGGCGGGCAGGCGCCAGCCCATCTCCGGCGGCAGGCCGGAATCGCCGGGATTGCGCCAGTAGACATGCCAGCCCGGCTTCATCGCCATGTGCAGGCCGAGCGTCACCGTGCGGCCGGGCACCAGCGCCTCGCTCTCGGCCACGAGGCTGGCGCGGACGAGATCCTTGGCCTTGGCCGCCGTCATGGCACCCTGCGCTCCGGCAAGGCCGGGCGCGGCGAGCGTCAGGAGGAGGGCGAGGAGGAGGCGGAGCATCGATCTTTTTTCCGAGCGGCCCGGTGTCCTCACCCCCGTGCGATCATCCCGATCGCGGGGGCAGACAGGGATCGGGCCGGAGCGGGCCGGCTGTGATCAGCGACGCTCTATAGCAGACCTTGCCCGCCCCGTGATCCGCACGGCCCCGCGGCCTCGAACCGCGGCCTTTACCCGGCGGCCCGCTCCTTCTTGAGGCGGTAGAGCGCGTCGAGCGCCTCGCGCGGGGTCAGCGCGTCGGGATCGATGGTGTCGATCAGCCGGCCGAGGCGGTCGTCCGGCTCGGGGCTCACCGGCTCCGGCGGGGGCGGTGGGGCGGCGGCGAGGCTGGCAAACAGCGGCAGATCCTCGATCGTGCGGCGGGCGGGGCGCTCGCGCTCGGAGCTTTCGAGCCCTTTCAGGATCGCGCCGGCCCGCGCCACCACACTCGGCGGCAGGCCGGCGAGGCGGGCGACCTGAAGGCCGTAGGAGCGCTCGGCCACCCCCGGCACCACCTCGTGCAGGAACACCACGTCACCGCGGTCCTCGGCCACCTTGAGGGTGGCGTTGTCGAGGCGGGGCAGGCGCTGGCTCAGCGCAGTCAACTCGTGGAAGTGGGTCGCGAATAGGGCGCGACAGCCGTTCTTCTCGTGCAGGTGTTCCAGGCAGGCCCAGGCGATGGAGAGACCGTCGAAGGTCGCCGTGCCGCGGCCGATCTCGTCCAGCACCACCAGCGAGCGGCGCGTCGCCTGATTGAGGATCGCGGCGGTCTCGACCATCTCGACCATGAAGGTCGAATGGCCCCGCGCGAGGTCGTCGGCGGCGCCGACGCGGGAGAACAGGCGGTCGACCACGCCGAGTCGGGCGGAGGCCGCCGGCACGAAGGCTCCCATCTGCGCCAGCACAGCGATGAGCGCGTTCTGGCGCAGGAAAGTCGACTTGCCGCCCATGTTCGGGCCGGTGACGAGGCGGATACGCCCGGCCTCGTCGCCCGACAGGTCGCAGGCGTTGGCGATGAAGGCCTCGCCGGCCCGCATCAGGGCCGCCTCGACCACGGGATGGCGCCCGCCCCGGATCTCGAAGGCGAGGCTGTCGTCGATGACCGGCCGGGTCCAGGCGAGTTCGACCGCCAGTTCGGCGTGGCTCGCCGCGACGTCGAGGCCGGACAGGGCCTCCGCGATGTCGGCGATCGCCTCCGCCTGTTCCCCCACCTGCGCAGCGAGACGGTCGAACACCGCGGATTCGAGCGCCAGCACCCGGTCGGAGGCGCCCGCGATCTTCGATTCCAGCTCGCCGAGTTCGACGCTGGTGAAGCGCATCGCGTCGACCATAGTCTGGCGATGCACGAAGTCCTGCATCAGCCCCTTGAGGCAGGCCTCGCCCACCGCCTGCGGCACTTCGATGTAGTAGCCGAGCACGTTGTTGTGCTTGATCCGCAGGGTCCGGCAGCCGGTGGCCTCGGCGTAGCGCGCCTGGAGCGCGGCAATGACCTTTCGCGAATCCTGGCCGAGCCCGCGCGCCTCGTCGATCTCGGCGTGGTAGCCGGCGCGCACGAACCCACCGTCGCGACGGTTGAGCGGCAGGTCGTCGGCGAGCGCCCGAGCCAGCTCTTCGGCCAGTTCCCGGTCGGCCTTGTCGAGGCGGCGGGCGAGGCGGATGAGCCCGTCCGGCAGGTCCTCTCGCGACAGCCGCTCGCTGATCGTGGCGGCAGCCATGAGCCCATCGCGGAGCGCCGCGAGGTCGCGTGGGCCGGCGCGGTTCAGGCCGATGCGGGACAGCGCACGGGCGATGTCGGGGGCGGCGTGCAGCGCGTCGCGCAGATGCGCGCGCAGCGCCCCGTCCTGCGCCAGGCAGGCGACGGCGTCGTGCCGCCGGCCGATCTTCGTGAGATCCGTCAGCGGGCCGGCCAGATGCTCGGCCAGCAGCCGGGCGCCGCCGGCCGAGACCGTGCGGTCGATGGCGTCGAGCAGGCTGCCCTTGCGCTCGCCCGAGAGGGTGCGGGTGAGTTCGAGGTTGGCGCGGGTGGCCGCGTCGATGGCGAGCGTCGCGCCGCTCGCCTCGCGGCTCGGCGCGGAGAGCGGCACGCGGGTGCCAAGTTGCGTCCGTTCGAGGTAGAGCAAAGCCGCCCCGGCCGCGGCGATCTCTGCCCGGCTGAAATTGCCGAATCCGTCGAGGGTCTTGACGCCGAACTGCTCGCGGATGCGCCGCTCGGCCGAGGCCGGCTCCAGCTCCCCTTGTGCCAGCGGCACCACCGCCGCCTTGGTCTCGCGCCACAGCTTGGCCAGCGCGGGGTCGGCGTGGATGACTTCCGAGAGCACGATCTCGCGCGGCTCGTGCCGGGCGATCGCGGCGGCGAGTTCCGAACCCTCCACCTCGCTCAAGGAGAAGCGGCCGGTGGAGATGTCGAGGGCTGCGAGCCCGTAAGCCTCGCGGGTGTCGGAGACCTTGCGACGGCCGATGGCGAGCAGCAGGTTGGCCCGCGTCGGGTCGAGCAGGCGGTCCTCGGTCAGCGTGCCCGGCGTGACGAGGCGGATCACCTCGCGCCGCACCACCGATTTCGGGCCCCGCTTCTTCGCCTCGGCCGCATCCTCGGTCTGCTGGCAGACGGCGACGCGGTGGCCGAGCGCGATCAGCCGGTGCAGATAGTCGTCGGCCCGCTCCAGCGGCACGCCGCACATCGGGATGTCGGCCCCGCCATGCTTGCCGCGCTTGGTCAGGACGATGCCGAGCGCGCGGGAGGCGATCTCCGCATCCTCGAAGAACAGCTCGTAGAAGTCCCCCATCCGGTAGAACAGCAGGCAGTCCGGATTGGCTGCCTTGATCTCGATGTACTGCGCCATCATCGGCGTAGCGCCGGGGATGTCGAGGGGCGAGGAGGTCACGGTATCCGCCGCCTGGGCACGCCGTTCGAGGGGTTGGGAGCGCTGGGGTCTGGGCATGGAAACGAGGCTAGCAGCCCGGCTCCGGCCGGGCACCGCCGGCCACCCGTGAAGACCGTGGACAAGTGGGCGCTCTCCCCAGCCGTCGCAAGCGGCGGTGGTGCCGGACCGTGACAACGGCAGGGGCCCGCCCGGCATCGCGCCGGGCGGGCCCCTTTCGTGATAAATCCGATGGATCCCTTCGGGATGCGGATTTTGCTTCGCTCAGCGCCGCGCGGGCTTGTCGGTCCGTCCCGCTGGGGTAAGGCTCAGTAGCGCGGGCCGCCCGTGGTGTTGCCGAGCTGCTGCTGGTAGCCGGGCCGCTCCGGATTGCGGGCGTTCGGGTTGCCGTGGCGGTAGGTGTTCATGCGGCGGCGATGGCGCTCGGCCTTGGTCGAGTGATGGTGGCCCAGCACGCTGCGGTGGGAACGGTGCCAGCGCCGGTGGTGCCGGCTGCGGTCGCGCACGACCTCCACCGTGTCGCCGGCGATCACGCCGGGAGCGGGCATCGCGGGGGCGGCCGACGCGGCCCCGATTCCCAGACCGAAGCTGCCGAGCAGCACACCGGCTGCGAGTGTCAGGGCGATACGCATCGTCGTGTCTCTCCGTCGCGTGCATGAGACGCACGCCGAGCGCACAAGTCGTAATTGGCTCGTCCGTTCCGCGTGGAAATCAAGCTATGTTAACAAATCTTCGTGGGTGGTTCCGCTGACGTCATGACGGGGCCGGGATGGTTGCGCCGGCGAGCGAACCGCGCCACCTCGCGCATCATGTCGTCGCCCGCGCTCCCGATCGAAGCCGCCCTGCCCGCCCTGCGCGCGGCCTTGTCCGAGCGCGCCTCCGCCGTGCTCGTAGCGCCGCCGGGCGCCGGCAAGACCACGCGGGTGCCGCTGGCCCTCCTCGACGAGCCTTGGCTCGGGAGACAGAAGATCATCCTCCTCGAACCACGGCGGCTCGCGGCCCGCGGCGCGGCCGAGCGCATGGCCTCCACCCTCGGCGAGCGGGTCGGCGACATGGTCGGCCTGCGGGTCCGGCTCGGCTCCAAGATCTCGGCCCTGACCCGGATCGAGGTCGTCACCGAGGGCGTGTTCACCCGCATGATCCTCGACGATCCGGAACTGACCGGCATCGGCGCGGTGCTGTTCGACGAGTTCCACGAACGCTCCCTCGATGCCGACCTTGGTCTCGCCTTCGCCCTCGACGCGCAGGGCGCGCTGCGGGAAGACCTGCGGATTCTCGCCATGTCGGCGACCCTCGACGGCGCCCGCGTCGCCGGGCTGCTCGGCGGCGCCCCGGTCGTGGAATCGGAGGGGCGTGCCTATCCGGTCGAGACGCGCCACCTCGACCGCGATCCGAACGAGCGGATCGAGGACGCCATGGCCGCCGCGATCCTGCGGGCGTTGCGGGCCGATCCCGGTTCGGTGCTGGCCTTCCTGCCGGGTCAGGCGGAGATCCGCCGCACCGCCGAGCGGCTGGCCGACCGCCTGCCCGCGGACACCGACCTCGCGCCCCTCTACGGCGCGCTGAGCCAAGGCGAGCAGGACCGGGCGGTGGCGCCCGCGCCGCCGGGGCGGCGCAAGGTGGTGCTGGCGACGTCGATCGCCGAGACCTCGCTGACGATCCAGGGCGTGCGCATCGTCGTCGATTCGGGCCTTGCCCGCGTGCCGCTCTACGAGCCCGGCAACGGCATGACCCGTCTCGTCACCGCGCGGGCCTCGCGCGCCTCGGTCGATCAGCGCCGGGGCCGTGCCGGCCGCACCGAGCCCGGCCTGTGCTGGCGGCTCTGGCCGGAGGCGGCGACCGCCGCGCTCGAACCCTTCGCCCGGCCCGAGATTCTCTCCGCCGACCTTGCCGGCCTCACCCTCGACTGCGCCGCCTGGGGCGTCACCGATCCGACGGCCCTTGCCTTCCTCGATCCGCCCCCGTCGCCAGCGCTGGCCGAGGCGCGGGCGATGCTAACCGAACTCGGTGCCCTCGACGCCGACGGGCGGCTCACCGCGACCGGACACACCCTGCGCAGCCTGCCGCTGCCACCCCGGCTCGCCCGGATGGTCGCCCGCGCCGCCGAATCCGGTCAGGCCCGCACGGCGGCCGATCTCGCTGCCGTACTGGTCGAGCGCGGACTCGGCGGGGACGCGGTGGATCTGTCCGAGCGCCTCGACCGCTTCCGCCGCGACCGCGGCGGACGGGCCGCCGACATGCGCCGCCTCGCCGAGGGCTGGGCGCGGCAGGCGGCCAAGGCGGCGAGCGGAGCGGAGGCCGGGGGCGCTGCGGCCGACCCCTGGCTCGCCGAGCCCGGCGCCCTGCTGGCGCTCGCCTATCCCGACCGGGTGGCGCGGGCGCGCGGCCGGGAGGGCGCGTTCCTGATGGCCAATGGCCGCGCCGGCCTCGTCGATCCGGCAAGCTCGCTCGCCCGCGAGGCCTTCATCGTCGTCGCCGACCTCACCGGAACTGCTGCCTCCGCCCGTATCCTCTCGGCGGCCGCGATCGCGCCGGAGGCCATCGACGCGCTGTTCGCCGACCGGATCGCATTCGCGCGCAGCGTCAGTTTCGACCGGGAGGCGCGGGCCTTGCGCGCCCGTGAGGGCCGGCGGCTCGGGGCCGTGACGCTGGACGAACGCACCCTCCCCGTCCCCGCCGACGAGGAATCCGCAAGAGTCCTCGCCCGCGGCATCGCCGGGCTCGGCCTCGACCGCCTGCCCTGGAGACCCGCCCTGGCGCAGTGGCGCGCCCGTATCCGCTTCCTCCACGCGGCGCAGCGGGGAGCCGAGGGCGGGGAATGGCCGGACCTCTCCGATGAGGCCCTGGCCGAAAATGTCGAGGAATGGCTGGCGCCGTCCATCGTCGGCCGCGCCTCCCTCGGCGCGATCACCGCCGACGATCTCGGCCAGGCCCTGCAGAACTGTCTGCCCTGGACGCTGCGGGCCCGCCTGGAGGCGGAGGCGCCGAGCCATATCGAGGTGCCGACCGGCTCGCGTATCCCGGTCGATTACGAATCCGGCCCGGAGCCGGTTCTGGCGGTGCGGGTGCAGGAGCTGTTCGGCCTCGATCGTCACCCGACGCTCGGTGGGGGGCGCGTGCCGCTGGTGCTCCACCTGCTCTCGCCGGCCCACCGCCCGATTCAGATCACCCGCGACCTGCCGGGATTCTGGCGCGGGTCTTGGAGCGCCGTGAGATCGGAGATGCGGGGGCGCTACCCGCGCCACCCCTGGCCGGAGGATCCGCTCAGCGAGGCGCCGACCCGGCGGGCGAAGCCGCGGGGGACGTGATCGAGGACGGGGCGGGAAGTCCGGGCACCAGCCGGATCAGCAGCCGGTGGGTCGGCCACCAGACCAGCAGCGGCAGTCCGATCACCAGAGCGGTAAACCACGCCCAGGCCGGCACCATCGTCTGGGCGGCGTGGTCGCTCATGCCCCAGACATAGTTGATGTTGACCGGCGTCAGCCCCGGATCGGGCCGCGGCGGCGGCATCAGGAGGAAGCAGACGAACAGGACGACGACCGCCAGCGCCGACCACACGCTCCAGGCGCGGCGCTCGTAGCCGAGCCGCCAGACGAGGAAGACGAGCAGGAACGGCAGCCAGCCGTGGAACAGCGACAGCCCCCGCAGGAACGGCGAGGTCTCGCGGTTGAACATGTAGGCGGTCATGCCGGTCAGCGGGACACCCGCGGCCTCGGCCACGAAATCGACGACCCAGAGCGTCTGCGGCGCGAGGAGCCCGACCGCGCAGACCGAGACGAGCAGCGCGCTCTCGGCCCAGATGCCGACGAGGGTCAGGATCAGGGCGATGTCGCAGAAATACAGGAAGTTCGTTGGCCCGTAATGGGTGAGGTAGACCGGGACCAGCACCGCCATGAAGGCCGAGTAGGCGAGCTTGAGGCTCAGGGGGATGCGCGAAGGGATTCGCGCGCGGACAGGTCTGCCGCCCTGCTCGATCACCGGAGGATCGGCTGTCGCCGCGCTGCCGGAAGGACTCATTGCCACCCCCCTGTCGTTTCCGACTTGACCGTGGCCGAGATTCGTTTCGGAGAGCGTGAGGGAACGCACGCGGCCTGCGATGTCCGCGCGATCCCGATACCGTTTTCGAGTGGTTCTTCGGTCCTGCCTCCCCTGTCATCCCGGGGCCACGCAGCGGAACCAGGGATGACGGGGGTGGGCGCTGTGCCGAACCAATCACCCGCAAACCGTAAGTGACAGGAAGGAATCGGTTCGATGCGTTCAGCTGCCTGCCGCCTCTCCGGGCTCGCGCTCGCCCTCCTCGCCGCCGGTGCGGCCCGCGCGCAGACGACGCCCGACGCTGGCGGCGCCCGGCCGCTCGTCATTCCCCAGGTCGAGGGCGAGCGCCAGGGCAAGGTTCTGGGCCGGGCGCTCGCCTGCGGTGCGGAGCGCGAGCGGGTGGAGCGGGTGCTGAGGACCGGCCGCGCACGCATGCTGGCGGCGGTCGGCCGGGCGCTCACCGAGGAGCGTTATGTGCTGGCGCTCGACGACGCGATGCGCCTCGAGACGAGCCTGCCGGCGCCCTCTCCGGGCGCGTGCGAGAAGGCGCTGGCCGCCTTCGAGCGCCTGGAGACGGCACCGTAGCATCCGGCAAGAATATCAGGCGAAGCGGCCGCCCTTCTGGATCACCTCGATCTTGTAGCCGTCCGGATCGGTGGCGAAGAAGAAAGTCGCGAGCGCGGTGTCGCCGTGCTTGAGGGTTTTGACCGGCGTGACCGGGAGCCCCTCGCGCTCGAAGCGGGCATGCTCGGCCGCCGCATCCTCCACCACGAAGGCGAGGTGGCCGTAGCCGTCGCCGAGATTGTAGGGCTCCGCGCGGTCCTTGTTGACCGTCAACTCGAGTTCGAACGGCGAGGACGGGTCGCGCAGGTAGAGCAGCGTGAAGTCGGGGAAGTCGAAGCGGTCGGCCGGTTCCAGGCCGAAGGCGCGGGCGTAATAGTCGCGCGAGCGCGCCTCGTCGCGGACGCGGATCATGGTGTGGACGGGCTTGGCCATCGGCCCTCTCTCCCTTGAGCGGATCGGCGCTCATCTGGCGCGAGGGCGGCCGCGCGGAAAGGGCCTTTCCGATTAACCCTTCGTCAACCTTAAGGGACCTTTGCTCGTCGGCGATGATGCGCGCCGCGTCCCCCCGAACCGTCGATTCCAACGCCCTGCTGCCACCGGGCGACGCCGCCCTGCGCGCAGCGGTGCTCGGCTGGCGTGACGCTCTGGTGCGGGAGCGGCGCATGGCCGCCAACACCGTCGAGGCCTACGAGCGCGACCTGCGCCAGTTCCTCGAGCACCGCGCCGGCACGCCGACCATCGCCGGGCTGATCGCCCTCAAGCCCCGCGACCTGCGCGCCTTCATGGCCGCGCGCCGCGCGGAGGGCGTCGGCGGCCGCTCCTTGATGCGGATGCTCGCGGGCCTGCGCTCTTTCGCTCGTTTCCTCGAACGCGAGGGGCACGGCAGCGTGGCGGCGCTCGGCGCGGTGCGCTCGCCCAAGGTCGAGCGGCGGCTGCCGCGCCCGCTTCCCGTCTCCGCCGCCCTGGCGATGACCGCACCCGAGACCCGCCCCGACGACGCCCGTGCGCCGTGGGTGCTCGCCCGCGACGCGGCGGTGATCGCACTGCTCTACGGTTCGGGCCTGCGCATCTCCGAGGCGCTGGGGCTCGCCGCCCGCGACGCGCCGGTGCCGGGCCTCGACGAGGTGCGGGTCACGGGCAAGGGCGGCAAGGTCCGCGCCGTGCCGATTCTGCCGGCGGTGTCCGAGGCGGTGGCGGCCTATCTCGCGCTCTGCCCCCATTCCCTCGATCCGGAAGGGCCGCTCTTCGTCGGCGTGAAGGGCGGGCCGCTCTCGCCGCGGGTGGTGCAATACGCGGTGGCGGCGCTCCGCGGCGCGCTCGGGCTGCCCGAGAGCGCGACCCCGCACGCCCTGCGCCACTCCTTCGCGACGCACCTGCTCGCCCGGCAGGGGGAGCTGCGGGCGATCCAGGAACTGCTCGGCCACGCCTCGCTCTCGACCACGCAGATCTACACCAAGGTCGATGCCGCCCGCCTGATGAGCGCCTTCGAGGACGCCCATCCTCGTGCCCGCCGGCTGCCGCCGCGGCCCGAAGCGGGCCCGGCGCCGGTGACATCGATTGATGCGGAGCAAGGCTCGGGCGCCGATGCCGGCTATGCTGCCCGGCCAAGCGGCCTGCGAGAGCCGAACAAACATCACGGAGCGGAGCGCAGAAATGCGTGAGTGTGCCCCGTTTACCTTGGTCTTGCCGCGATTGAGTGGCGGATTGTCATCAACCGAGTGGCACGGCGCCGCCGAGTCAGAAGTTTCAGGGAGTGTCCGATGCGCGTGAGCGGAATCTGTCTCGCAATCCTGCCCGTCGTCGCCGTCCTCGCCGTGACCGCGACGGTGAAGACGCTTCTCCTGCCCGTCACCGCCGTGCGGCTGCTCGCCCGCGGTCGCGCCGCGCGGGCCTGATCGGCCCCGGACGCGCCTCGGGCGCGTCTGGCCAAAACACGTCCGGCAAGACGCTCCGGACACCGTCCCGCAGGGCGGCTCTTCCCTATACGTGCCTGTCCCGAAGGCTCACGCCCAGCGCCAGCCCTTGGGCTCGATGACGAGAATGCTGCCCTGGCGGATGCCGAGCCGTGGGGCGGCATAGATGTCGAGATGGCCGAGGATGACCAGCAGCACCCGGGCGACGCCGCCATGGGCGACCATCACGGTCGGGCGGCGTAGCTCGGTCACCACCTCCTCCACCCGCGCCTCGACCATGGCGTAGCTCTCCGCACCCTCCCCGCGTGGCTGGTAGCCCCAGCGGTCGCGGTCGCGCGCGGCGGCGCCCGAGGGATCGCGGCGCCGGATCTCGGCCCAGGTCTTTCCCTCCCAGGCACCGAACCCGATCTCCTTCAGCCGCCCGTCGGCGCGGTATCCGGCGGATGGCAGGCCGATACCAGTGCGCAGGATCTCCATCGTCTTCCGGGCACGGGTGAGCGGGCTCGCCACGTAATCGGCCGTCGGCAGATCCGCCCCGGCGACGCGTCGCAGGCGCTCGGCCGCCTCCGCCGCGTGGGCGAGCCCGTTGGCGTTGAGATCGGTGTCGCGGTGGCCCTGAAGCCGGCCTTCCGCGTTCCAGTCGGTCTGGCCGTGGCGCACGAACCAGATCGTCGGCACTCCGCTCATGCGGCTGCTCCGCCGGGGCCGGCGCATCCCCGCAAAGGCCCCGACGCGCCGGATCGGGAACGGCGGAGGCGGCGCATCTGTTGGGGCTCCAAGCTTTTCCCTTCCTGCGGGCCCGCCTCGGCGGCCTCGCGAATGGCTCGTGAGCGGATAATCTTCGGCATGGCACGCAAGAACGGCAAGGACGGCAGCGGCTCCCCAAGTGACAAAGCGGCTGACAAAGCCGTGGAAACAAGGTCGCAGGCGGGCTGGCGCGACCACCCGCCTTCCTTCGCCGGCTGGGCCCGTGCCGCGATCGCCGGCAGCGGCACGGCGCCGAGCCTGTCGCCGCACCTCCACCCGGTGCTGCCACCGGCCGCACCCGGCATCGTCACCGTCGAGCCCGGCCGGAGCGTCGATCTCGCCGCGATCGATCCCGGCGCCACCGGCGGCCTCGACAAGACAGAGGCCAAGGCCGCGCTCGAAGCGCAGCGCGCGCGCATCAAGGCCCTGCAGGAGAGGCTCTACGCCGAGCGCCGCCAATCCCTGCTCGTGGTGTTCCAGGCGATCGACACCGGCGGCAAGGACGGCACCATTCGCCACGTGCTGGAGGGGGTGAACCCGCAAGGATGCCGGGTCTGGTCGTTCAAGGTGCCGAACGCGGAGGAGCTCGATCAGGACTTCCTCTGGCGCTACCACCTGCGCACGCCCGGCCGCGGCCTGATCGGCGTGTTCAACCGCAGCCATTACGAGGACGTGTTGGTGGTGCGGGTGAAGGGCCTCGTGCCGGAGGAGACGTGGCGCGAGCGCTACGGGCTCATCAACGATTTCGAGCGGCTGCTGACGCTCTCAGGGACCGTGATCCTCAAGTTCTTCCTCCACATCTCCAAGGACGAGCAGAAGGAGCGCCTGGAGGCGCGCCTCGCCGACCCGGAAAAACACTGGAAGTTCGACCCCGCCGACCTCGTGGAGCGCAAGAGCTGGGACGCCTACCAGACCGCCTTCAACGACGCGCTCGCCCGCTGCTCGACGCCCTACGCCCCCTGGCACGTGGTGCCGGCCAACCGCAAATGGGCCCGCAACGTCATGGTTGCCCAGACCATCGCCGACACGCTGGAGGCGATGGATCCGCGCTTTCCCGAGCCGCGCGCGGGGCTGGAGGGCATCAAGGTGCCGGGTTGAGTTGGAGTCTCCTCGCAGGAACGCCTTCCAGAATCGTTCCCCAGGCCGTCTAGATCGACCCCCACCCAAGCGCGAGGGGAGCGTCGATGCCGACGGTTCGCGAGATCGAGGCGGCCGGCTACCGCTCGCTGCGGAGCCTCCGCTTTCCGGTCGGTCCGCTTTCGGTCTTCGTCGGCGGCAACGGCACCGGCAAGACCAATCTCTACCGCGTGCTCTCCCTGCTCCAGGCGGCGGCCGCCGGCAGCCTGACGCGGGCGCTCGCGGCTGAGGGAGGCATGGAATCCGTGCTCTGGGCCGGCCCCCGCCGCAAGGGCGAGCCGGCGCGGGTGCGGCTGTCCGCCGAGCTGTTCGACGACGCGACCGGCCACGCCTACACCTACGCGGTCGAGGTCGGCCTCGTGCCGCAAGTGGGCAGCGCGACCTACGGGGCCGGCTTCGCCCTCGAACCGCAGGTGAAGACCGAGCGGCTCACCGTGCAGGCCGGGACGCGGCCGGTCACGGTGCTCGACCGCGACGGGCCGGCCGGCTTCGTGCGCGACGAGGAGGGCCGCAAGCGCCCCTTCGGCACCGACCTGCTCCCGACCGAGACGGCGCTCGCCGCGCTGCAGGACGCCGTGCGCTTCCCCGAATTGCAGATCGTGCGGCAGGCGCTCGGCGCGTGGCGGTTCTACCACGACGTGCGCACCGATGCCGGATCGCCCCTGCGCCGCCCTTGTCTCGCGGTGACGACGCCGACGCTGGCCTCCGACGGCGCCGACCTCGCCGCCGTCTTCGCGACGCTGGCCCATATCCGCGGCGACACCGCCGACCTCGACGCGGCCTTCGCCGATGCCTTTTCCGGCGCCCGCCTCGTGGTGCCGACCCCGGACCGCGAGGCGCGCTTCGGCGTGATCTTCTCCGAATATCTGAAACGGATCTTCGAGCCGTCCGAACTCTCCGACGGGACGCTGCGCTACCTCGCGCTCGCGGGTGCATTGCTCGCCTACCGGCTGCCGCCCTTCCTCGCGCTCAACGAGCCCGAGGCCAGCCTGCACCCCGACCTGATGGAGCCGCTGGCGCGGATGATCGTGGGAGCCTCGAAGCGCAGCCAGGTCTGGCTCGTGACCCATTCCGAGCGGCTCGCCGCGGCGGTCGCCGAGCAGGGTGGCGTGCGTCCCCGCCTCGTGCTCAAGCGGGAGGGGGCGACAGGGATCGACGGCCTGCGGCGCTCCGGCGCGTTTTCCGACGAGGATGAGTAAGCGATGCGGATCGTGATCGGGGCCGTTCTGACCGGGCGCGTCGCGCCGCTCGGGGGCGGCAAAGCGACGAGCGCCATCGCCAAGACTTCCGTGGAAGGACCCGTCGCGGTGGGGCCGCTCGGTCTCTCAGGCGACGCGCAGGCCGACCGTCGCTTCCATGGCGGCCTGGATAAGGCCGTCCACCACTACGCCCTCGACCACGCGGCCGCGTGGCGCGCGGAGCTGCCGGGCCTGCCCGATCTGCTGGAGCGGCCCGGTGCCTTCGGCGAAAATATTTCGACCCATGGCCTCACCGAGCATGATGTCTGCGTCTGCGACCTGTGGCGGGTGGGCAGCGCCCTGCTTCAGGTCTCGCAGGCGCGCCAGCCCTGCTTCAAGCTGAACCTGCGCTTCGGCGTGCCGGATATGGCGCGGCGGGTGCAGGCGAGCGGGCGCACCGGCTGGTACTATCGCGTGATCGAGGAAGGGTTCGTGGCGGCCGGCGAGGCGCTGGACCTGGTCGAGCGCCCGCACCCGGACTGGCCGCTGTCGCGACTCCTGCACCATCTCTACGTCGATCGCCTCGACGCGGCGGCCCTGCGGGAAATCGCCGGCCTCGCGACGCTCGCCGAGTCCTGGCGTTCGCTCGCCGCCCGCAGGCTCGCGAGCGGCGCGGTGGAGGACTGGCGCCGACGCCTTGGTGAAGAGGGCTGAGCCTCAGTCCCGCTCGCGGGTGATGTCCGGCGCGTCGGGGTTCTTCATGCCGACGACGTGGTAGCCGGCATCGACGTGGAGGATCTCGCCGGTCATGCCACGGGACATGTCGGAGAACAGGTAGGCCGCGGTCTCGCCGACCTCCTCGATAGTCACGGTCCGGCGCATCGGCGCGTTGTACTCGTTCCACTTCAAGATGTAGCGGAAGTCGCCGATGCCCGACGCCGCCAGCGTCTTGATCGGCCCGGCCGAGATCGCGTTGACGCGGATCTGCTTCGGGCCGAGATCGGCGGCGAGGTAGCGCACGGAGGCTTCCAGCGCGGCCTTGGCGACGCCCATCACGTTGTAGTGGGGCATCCACTTCTCGGCGCCGTAATAGGTCAGGGTCAGCATCGAGCCGCCCTCGCGCATGATCTTCTCGGCCCGCTGCGCCACCGCGGTGAACGAGTAGCAGGAGATCAGCAGCGACTTGGTGAAGTTCGCCTCCGAGGTCTCGAGGTAGCGCCCCGTCAGCTCGTCCTTGTCGGAGAAGGCGATGCAGTGGACGACGAAATCGATCCCCTCCGGGAACACCTCGGCGGTCGCCGCGAAGGCGGAGTCGATCGAGGCCGGGTCGGTGACGTCGCAATGGCCGACCACGTGCGCGTTCAGTTCGCGCGCCAGCGGCTCGACGCGCTTCTTCAGCGCCTCGCCCTGATAGGTGAAGGCCAGTTCCGCCCCATGCGCGGCGGCGCTTCGGGCGATGCCCCAGGCGATCGAGCGGTTGTTGGCCACTCCCAGCACCAGCCCGCGCTTGCCCGCGAGCAGCCCGCCCGGCTTCTGTTCCGACATGCGTCACCTTCGCTTCGGCCGCGCGGGCGTCTCTCACGGGACGGCCCTGCGCCGGGGGCTTCCTTAGCGGAGGGTGGCCGGAGGGGGAAGCCTGAAGGCGCTCGCGATCGCCTCAGGGCGATCGTCGTGTTTCTGTTTCGGCCTCCGCGGACATCCTCGGCTCCTTGGGCGCTCGCTCCGCTCGACGCCTCGGCAAAAAGCCGAGGCCGCTCCGCGAGCGGCCTTCGCGCTTGCCATACGGCACGCTCGCTCTTCCACGACGTCTCGGCCCGCACCCGTTCGGCGAGCCGCAAGGCTTGCCCGACGGGTTAAGCCGTCCCGGCCTTCGCCTCGCGGCGGCGGCGGGCATAGTCGGTGAGCGCCGCGTCGTCGCCGGCCGGCAGGGCAATGGCGGTGGTGGCGAAGAGGTCGCCGCGGCTGCCGTCCTTCTTCGGTAGGCCCTTGCCGCGCAGGCGGAAGGTGCGGCCGGAACTCGTCATCGCCGGCACCTTCATCTCGACCGCGCCGGTCAGCGTCGGCACGCGCAAGGATCCACCGAGCACCGCGTCCTCCAGCGGCAGATCGACGGTGGCGCGCAGATCCGCGCCGTCCACCTTGAACACCGGATGGGGTAGGACGCGGATGGTCAGCAGCGCGTCACCAGGCTCGCCGCGGGGACCACCCGCGCCGCCCAGGCCGCGCAGGCGGATGGTCTGGCCGTCGACGACGCCCTTGGGGATCATCACGTCGACGTCGCGCCCGCCGGGCAGGCCGATGCGCATCTTCTCCTCGCCCGCGATCTGTTCGAGCGTCACGCTGAGTTCGGCCGCGACATCCTCGCCGCGGGTCGGCCCGCCGCGGGAGAACCCGCCGGCTCCCGCACCGCCGGCGCGGAAGGCCTCGCCGAAGATGTGGCTGATGAAGTCCTCGCCGACCCCGCCGGGCCCGGCCCCGGCGCCACCGCCGCGCCTCTGGGTGAAGCCCTCGAAGTCGAAGCCGCCGCGCCCGCCGCCGAAGCCGGAAAAGCCCTCGAAGCCGGTCGCCCGCGGCTTGCCCTCGGCGTCGATCTCGCCGCGGTCGAACTGCGCGCGCTTCTCCTTGTCGCCGAGGATCTCGTAGGCGGTGTTCGCCTCCGCGAAGCGCTCGGCGGCCTTCGGATCCTTGTTGCTGTCGGGGTGGTACGCCTTGGCGAGCTTGCGGAAGGCCTTCTTGATCTCGGCCTCACCCGCGCCCTTGGGCACACCCAGAACGTCGTAGGGGTTTCGCATCGGGATTCTTTTGTGGGGGGTCGCAGCCGTGCAGGAATACGGCCTCTGCCGCTTGGCTTCAACGTGGGAAGCTCGTTGCGGTTCTGCAACACCCGCGAGGGCCACCATCACCGATCCGCGACCGGTTTCTTGCGGCGCCTCGTCCGGACAGCCTCAGGACTTGGCGTTGCCGGAGGCGCGCAGCCGCTTCAGCTCCCACTCGCCGCCGGACGGCTTGCAGCCGGTGCCGCGCACGAAGCGGCTGTTGGCGCCGCCGACCACGGTGGCAAGGAAGTCGCGGCAGATCTCGTCGCCGGCGACGTAGGGCAGCCCGGTCGGGTTGACCGCGCCGCGCATGGCGGTCTCGGGGTTTTCCCACTTCACCGGGCGCCCGTTGCCCTGCGGATCGAGGGCGACGGAGAGCGCGGCGTGGGCTCGGCGCCAATCCTCGCCGTCGAGGTCGCGTCCGAAGCTCGCGGGCCGCTTCGGGATGCTGCCCGTCACGAGCGGTTCGGGCGCCACCGGCGGCTCCTCCGCCTTGAACGACAGGATCGGCCCGCTGCAGCCGCCGCAGGAGATCACGAGGCCGAGCGCCAGCAGGCCCGCGAGCCGGGCCGCGCCACCATGCCGGGGCGCGGGCTCGCGCGCCGAACCGGACGCCCCTTCGGCGAAACGCGCACGAGCGAGGGCTTTACACGGACGCAGACGCATTACACCTGAACTCAAGACAGAAACGGGGTCCGACGGGTGTGCTGCCCGACGTCGGTGCCCCCCGACCCGGCTGCCACAGGGACGAAAATGGCCATCGATCGGTTAAGAGAGGGTGATCCCGGCGGAGATCCGGTCCACCCACAGGATTTCACGTTGTCGTCAGACCCCTGGGCGCTGTTTTCCGCCTGGATGGCCGAGGCGGAAGCCGCGGAGCCGGTCGATGCCAACGCCATGGCGCTCGCCACCGCCGGCTCCGACGGTCTGCCCGACGTGCGGGTGGTGCTCCTGAAGGGCTACGATCCGCGCGGGCTCGTCTTCTACACCAACGCCGAATCGGCCAAGGGCGAGCAATTGCTGGCCAACCCGCAGGCGGCGACGGTGCTGTACTGGAAGTCCCTGGGCCGGCAGATCCGCGCCCGCGGCCCCGTCTCCCGGGTGACGATCGAGGAGGCCGACGCCTATTTCGAGAGCCGCCACCGCGACAGCCGCATCGGCGCCGTCGCCAGCCGGCAATCGCGCCCGCTCCTCGACCGCCCGACTCTGATGGCCGAGGTCGCCGCCCTGTCCGAGAAGTATGAGAACGGCCCGGTGCCCCGCCCCGAGCACTGGCTCGGCTTCCGCATCGCCCCGGTGCAACTGGAGTTCTGGCAGAACGGTGCCTACCGCCTGCACGACCGCGTCCGCTTCACCCGCGAGGGCGACGGCTGGGCCCGCGCACGGCTCTATCCCTGAGGTCGAGGCCCCGACCGAAGACGGTCGGAGGCCTTCACGGCATCACCGAGCGGATCGCCGAGATCAGGCCCTCCTCGGTGTAGGGCTTGCGGATGAACAGGCCGTCGGTCGGCACGTCGCCGGGGGCGGGCCGCACCTTGCCCGAGGTGATGACGATGCCGATGTCCGGCCAGCGCCGGTCGATGCAGGCGGCGAGCTTGATGCCGTCGATGCCAAGCGGCATGTCGATGTCGGTGACGACGACGCAGACCGTCTCGCCCGCCTCCTGAACGGCGTCGAGCATGCGGATCGCCTCGTTGCCGTTGCGGGCCTCGCGCACGGCGAATCCCGCCTCGGCGATCAGCTCCAGCGCGGCGTGCCGGATCACGGCATCATCCTCCACGACGAGGACGGTCGGCCTCGTTTCCGCTTCGCTCACGCGCGTCGCATCCCTTGTTCCGCCACTGGTCCGATCACGCGCCCGTTCCCTTGAACTCACGACCCCTGCCCTGGGGTTGCATGAAGGCCGCGGCAGAACAAGCGCGCAGAGCGGGCGGAGCCGCCCGCTTCCGGGCCGCCGCCTCTGCGGTGCCTTTCGCAATGCAGCGCCGCCCTGGATTTCCGGCAGGGCGCGGCTTATCCCTGGGGCGAAGACCCGCTCAAGCCCGCTTACCGCGGTGCGCGCGGGCAGCGAGGGAACCCCGGCCTTGGCCTCATCCAACGACCGTCGACGGGTGATGCTGCTCACCGGCGCCAGCCGCGGCATCGGGCACGCCACCGTCAAGCGCTTTTCCGCCGCGGGCTGGCGCGTCATCACCTGCTCGCGCCACCCCTTCCCCGAGAACTGCCCCTGGGAGATGGGACCGGAGGACCACCTCCAGGTCGATCTCGCCGATGCGGCGGATACGGTGCGCGGGGTGCGGGAGGTGGCCGAGCGGCTCGCCGCCGAGGGCGGCCTGCTGCACGCCCTGGTCAACAATGCCGGCATCTCGCCCAAAGGGCCGGCGGGCGAGCGGCTCGGTGCGCTCACGACCGAGTACGAGGACTGGGCCCGCGTCTTCCAGGTCAACTTCTTCGCCCCGATCCTGCTGGCGCGGGGCCTGTGCGACGAGCTGAAACGCGCGCGCGGCTCGATCGTCAACGTCACCTCGATCGCCGGCTCGCGGGTCCATCCCTTCGCGGGTGCGGCCTACGGCACCTCGAAGGCGGCGCTCGCCGGTCTCACCCGCGAGATGGCCGCGGATTTCGGGCCGCTCGGCGTGCGCGTCAACGCGATCTCGCCCGGCGAGATCGACACCTCGATCCTCTCGCCCGGAACCGACAAGCTGGTGGAGCAGATCCCGCAGCGCCGCCTCGGCACGCCGGACGAGGTCGCCAAGGCGATCTACTTCCTCTGCATCGAAGCCTCCTCCTACGTGAACGGTGCCGAACTCCACATCAACGGCGGCCAGCATGTCTGACCGCCGGGCGGTTCTCGCCGCCCTGCTGTCGCTGATCGCCCTCCCCGCTATCGCGGCGGAGGATGGGCCCCAGGGTCGGTCTCAGGTCGAGCCGGTCACGCTGCCCTTCGCGATCAAGGCGATGCGCGGCCCCGGCAGCGACGTGGCGCTCGCGGTCGCGACCTCCGGATTGCTGCCGCTCGCCCGTGCCCCCGCCAGCGCCGACCCGAAGGCCACGGCGAGCCACTCGACCGCGAGCACCGCGCCGACCCCCGTCGTCGTGGTTTGGGGCGAGGGCGGCGGCGCCGTGCTCAGCCTCGACGGCCACCGTCTGCGCACCACGCTGATCGGCGCCGAGGCGATCGAGGGGTTCGCCGCCGCCGAGACGCCGCGCGGCGCCGTGCCGGGCTCGCGCCGCGCCCTCGACGGACCCTTGAGCGCCTACCTCACCGGGCCGACGCGGGCGCTCGGCGGCGCACCGGGCCAGGGCACGGTCCTGACCTTGCGCGAGCGTCAGCCGCTCGGCGTCACCGCCGAACCGAAGGCGGTGCCGGTGACGACGCAGACCCTGGCGCCGGGGGAGGACCGGGTCTTCGCCGGCCGCGCGCCGTGGATCACCCGTCTCGACGGCCGCCCGGCGGTGGTCGCCGTGACCGCGCAGGGGGCGACCGGCTCCGGCTTGGCGCTGGCCGCGAAGGGCAAGGACGGCGCCTGGACGCTCGCGGCCCAGACGCCGCCGCAGGCGGGCAAAGACGCCGACGGTGCGCCGCTGGCGCTCGTCGGCATCGCCGACTTCACCGGAGCCGGCCAGCCGCAGATCGCCGCGATCCGTTCTCCCGACGGCGCGGGCGTGCTCCAACTCTGGCGCTTCGCCGACGGGGTTTTCAGCCTCGCGGGCGAGCGGCCGGGCTATGCCGGCCCGGCCGCGGGCGAGGGGGCGGACCTCGCCGCCGCCGTTCCCCGCACCGGTACGCCGCCCGATCTCGCCCTTCCAGTGGCGGGCCGCGGGGCGCTGGCTCTGGTCTCGCTCAAGGGCGGCACGCCGGAGGAGCGGGCGCGCGTCCCTCTGCCCGCCCCGGCCGCCCACGGCATCGCCGTGCTCGAGGCTGGCGGAAGCGCCAAAATCATCCTTGTCGGCCTCGCCGACGGCCGTCTCGTCGCGGTGCCGGCTCCGTGAGCGGCGACGGGCAGGAGGACAGAGTGCCGGACGACGGGCGGCTGTTTCCGGCCCGCCCGCTGATCGGCGTGTCGATCGCGGTGATCCGCGACGGCCGCGTACTGCTCGCCGCGCGTGCCAACGAACCGATGCGCGGCGTCTGGACCCTGCCGGGCGGCCTGCTGGAGGCCGGTGAATCCCTCGCCGAAGGGGCGCTTCGCGAATTGCAGGAGGAGGTCGGCACGCTCGCCGAGGTGGTCGGCCCGAGCCTGACGCCGACCGAGATCATCCTGCGCGACGAGGCCGGCCGCATCCGCCACCACTACGTGATCCACCCCCATGCCGCGCTCTGGCGCGCGGTCGAACCGGTGCCGGGGCCGGAGGCGCTCGCCGTGCGCTGGGCGCATCTCGATGAGATCGCGGGGCTAGCCACCACGCCGGGACTGATCGACACCCTGCGCGAGGCGTTCTCCCGCGTGGGTCAGGTGGCTGAAGGTTTGAAATGAGGGGTTCGATCGGTTCCTGGCGGCTCCCGGCACATCCTCTCGCCCCGCCAGCGGGGAGAGGGGACGACACCCGCGGCCGATCCGGCAAGCGAGCCGGTTCCGATGAAGCGGCGCGGCCGACCCGCCCTCGCTTGACCGTCAGCCTGATCGTCGCCGCCCTGCTCGCCCTCACCCCGGCGGCGGAGGCCTTTGCCCAGCAGCGATCGAGCCCGGCCCGATCCGCTCCGAAGCCGCCCGAGAAGGAGAAGGAGCCCCCGCCCCCGGCCGAGCCGCCGCCCGCGCCCTACGACCGCGACCTGATGCGGCTCTCCGAGATCGTCGGGGCGCTCGCTTTCCTGCGCAGTCTTTGCGCCGAGCCGGACGCGGCCGAGTGGCCGGCACGGATGAAGGCGATCCTCGACAGCGAAGGCGTCACCCCGAGCCGCCGCGACCGGCTGGCCGGTGCCTACAACCGGGGCTTCCGCGGCTACAGCCTGACCTACCGGATCTGCACCCCCGCCGCGGGTGAGGCCGCCCGCCGCTACATCGCCGAGGGCGAGCGGCTCTCTCACGCCATCGCTGGGCGGTTCGGAGGGTAGGGGCGACGTTTGTGGCAGGAGCGCCACACCCCGGAGCCGTTGCAAAATTCCTTCGCAATTGCCCCTTCGCATTAACCTCTTCGCAATTCCCTGCTTCCCGGCTCGTGAAGGCTGCCGTATCGTGGCGATGTCTTGCCGGCACCGTTCCGGCCGAGAAGCGAAGCCGCCCGCCATGATTCACGACACCGACACCGCTGCCTTCGACGTCGACGCGGAGAGCAAGCGCCTCGCGCTCGGACTCGTGACGGAGGCCTTCGCGGAAGGCTGTCTCGACGGGATCGACGGCGACTGCATGGCCCAGGCCGCCCTGTTCGCGGCCTTCCAGGAGCTGGTCGCCACCTACGGCGAGGACGCCACCGCCCGCTACGCCGAGACTCTGCCCGAGCGCATCCGCGGCGGCGGCTTCACCACGACGCTGCAGCACTGAGAGGCCGTCTCCGCGAGCGGACGTAGCCAACCCCTTTCCCCGTCTGCGGGGTAGGGGGGATGCGCGGCTCATCCAACCTCCGCCTGATCAGTTTGGTCCCTCACCGTCATCGCGAGGCGAAGCCGAAGCGATCCAGGGCGCGACCTATCCTGCAATGTCGCGGTGCTGGATCGCTTCGCTGACGCTCGCGATGACGGTGCGAGACAAAGCCGAACGATCGACCGGAAACGGTCTCGCGACGGGATCGCCTCGAGCCGGATCGTAAGTTTCGCTGCTCGGGCGACAGTTAGGATCTGCGCGCTTCCGCCTGCTCCGGCAGCGCTTCCTCGAACACCACCGCCTCGCCCCGCGATGGGTTGGCCAACTCGCCCTGCCACATCACCGGCGTGCCCCGCACCACGGTGCCCACCGGCCAGCCGGTGACGGTGACGCCGTCATAGGGCGTCCAGCCGCATTTTGAGGCGATCCATTCGTTGCGGATGGTTTCGCGGCGCTTGAGATCGACCACGGTGACGTCGGCGTCGTAGCCCACGGCGAGCCGCCCCTTGCGGGCGATGCCGAACAGGCGCTTGGGGCCGGCGCTGGTCAGATCGACGAGACGGGCGAGCGAGAGCCGGCCGGCATTCACGTGGTCGAGCATGATCGGCACCAGCGTCTGCACCCCGGTCATGCCCGAGGGGGAATCCGGATAGGGCTTGGCCTTCTCTTCCAGCGTGTGCGGCGCGTGGTCGGAGCCGAGCACGTCGACGATTCCCTGCGACAGTCCGCGCCAGATCCCGTCACGATGCCCGGCGTCGCGCACCGGCGGGTTCATCTGCACTAGCGTCCCGAGCCGGGCATAGGCTTCCGTTCCGTCGAGCGTCAGGTGGTGGGGCGTGACCTCGACGCTCGCGACATCTTTCGCATCCGCGAGGATCGGCATCTCGTCCATGGTTGAGATGTGCAGGATGTGGATGCGGGCGCCCGTCTCCCGCGCGATCGCGATCAGGCGCCGCGTCGCCTTCACCGCGACCTCGGGCGAGCGCCAGACCGGGTGCGAGGCGGGATCGCCAGATACGCGCAGGTCTTTCCGCGCGCGCAGCATCGGCTCGTCCTCGGAATGGAAGGCGGCGCGGCGGCGGATGCGGCTCAGGATCGCGCGCACGCCGGCATCGTCCTCGACCAGCAGCGAGCCGGTGGAGGAGCCGATGAAGACCTTGATCCCGGCCGCCCCCGGCAGCCGCTCCAACTCGGCCACCGCCTCCGCATTCTCGTGCGTGCCGCCGACCCAGAAGGCGAAGTCGCAATGCATCCGGTGGTGCGCGCGGGCCACCTTGTCGGCGAGCGCCGCGGCGCTCGTGGTCTGCGGGTTGGTGTTGGGCATCTCGAACACCGCCGTGACGCCGCCCATCACCGCCGCGCGCGAGCCCGTCTCCAGATCCTCCTTGTGGTCGAGGCCGGGCTCGCGGAAATGCACTTGGCTGTCGATCACGCCGGGCAGGAGGTGCAGGCCGCGGCAATCGCGCCGCTCCGCCGCCGCTGCGCTCGACAGGTCGCCGATGGCGGCCACGCGCCCCGCCCGGATGCCGAGATCGGCGCGGTGCTCGCCGTCGTGGTTCACCAGCGTGCCGCCGGACAGGACGAGGTCGAAAGGCGCTTCCATCGGGCTCTCCCGGTTCGCAGGGTGCGATTGAGACGCGGATCAGCGCGGCTTATGTCAGGCGTCCCATGCGCGCAACGCCGCCGCGCCCGAAGGAGATGCCATGCCGATCGCCCTGCTGCCGGACCGTGCCGTCGTCGCCGTGTCGGGGCCGGACGCGCTCCCCTTCCTGCAAGGCATCCTCACCTGCAACGTCGAGACTCTGCCCGAGGGTGAGGCGCGACTCGGCGCGCTGCTGACGCCGCAGGGCAAGATCCAGTTCGATTTCCTGGTGTCGCGCGCCGGGGACGGCTTCCGCCTCGATGTCGCGGCCGAGCGCGTGCCCGACCTCGTCAAGCGGCTCGGGCTCTACCGCCTGCGGGCCAAGGTGACGATTGCCGCCGACCCGACGCTCGGTGTCGCCGTGGCCTGGGCAAAGGACGGGAGCCTGGCCGAGACCGCGGCCGAAACCGTGCGCGTGCGCGACGGGCGCCTGCCCGCCCTCGGCGAGCGGCTGTACTTTGCCGAGGGTGCCTTCTCGGCGGATGCGACGGAGGCCGATTACCACGCCCACCGCATCGGCCTCGGCGTGCCGGAGGGCGGGCGCGACTTCGCGCTCAGCGACGCCTTCCCGCACGAGGCGCTGATGGATCAACTCGGCGGCGTTGACTTCAAGAAGGGCTGCTATGTCGGGCAGGAGGTAGTCTCGCGGATGCAGCACCGCGGCACCGCCCGCACCCGCATTCTGCCGATCGTCTACCGCGACGGCCCTGCCCCTGAACCCGGCACCGAGGTGACGGCCGGCGCGCGCAGCCTGGGCACCACGGGCAGTGCGGCGGGCGATCGGGGGCTCGCCACGATCCGCCTCGACCGTCTCGGCGATGCGCTGGCCGCCGGTGAGCCGGTGCGGGCGGGCGGCACGGTGGCGGGTGTGATGAAGCCCGACTTCGCCACCTTCGCCTTTCCCTCCGACACGGCCGCCGCCGGATGAGCGCGGATGCCTCCGGCCTCATCCTCCACTCCGACGGTTGCCCGCGCTGCTGGTGGCCGGGGCTCGATCCGTTCTACGTCGCCTATCACGACACCGAGTGGGGCGTGCCCGAGTACGACGCGCGCGCCTTGTACGAAAAACTGATCCTCGACGGGTTCCAGGCGGGACTGTCGTGGATCACCATCCTGCGCCGCCGCGAGGGCTTCCGCCGAGCCTTCGCCGGCTTCGAGCCGGAGCGGGTGGCCCGCTTCACCGAGGCCGATGTCGAACGGCTGATGGGCGACACCGGCATCATCCGCAACCGCGCCAAGATCCGCGGCGCGATCAACGGCGCGCGGGCTTGGCTCGCGATCGAGGAGGCGGGGCCGGGCTTCTCGCCCTTCCTCTGGGATTTCTGCGACGGCCGGCCGATCCAGACGAAGGCGGCGAGCCGGGCCGAGATCGCCACCGAAACCGACGTCTCAAGACGGATGGGCAAGGCTCTGAAGGCGAAGGGGTTCACCTTCTGCGGGCCGACCATCGTCCACGCTTTCATGCAGGCGGTCGGCATGGTCAACGACCACCTCACCGGCTGCCACCGCCACGCCGCCTGCGCGGCTCTTGGCAAGAGTCTTGGCAAGAGTCTTGGCGAGAATCTTGGCGAGGGCCGCCATCCGTGACAGCCAACGCGAAGCCGCCGCGCGCCTGGCAGCGGATGCTGTCGGGCCGGCGGCTCGACCTGCTCGACCCCTCGCCGCTCGATGTCGAGATCGCCGACATCGCCCACGGGCTCGCCCGCGTCGCCCGCTGGAACGGGCAGACGGCGGGGCCGCACGTCTTCTCCGTGGCGCAGCACTCCCTGCTGGTCGAAGCGATCGGCGGCGGCCTCGATCCGCGGATCGGGACGCCGGAGCGGCTCGAATTGCTGCTGCACGACGCGCCAGAATACGTCATCGGCGACATCATCTCGCCGCTGAAGAACGCGATCGGCGACGCCTATCGCAGCGTCGAGCGGCGCCTGCTCGCGGCGATCCGCCAGCGCTTCGGCCTCTGCGCACCCTCCCCGGCCCTGTCGCGCTTGGTCAAGCGCGCCGACCGCATCGCCGCGGCGATCGAGGCGACCCGGCTCGCCGGCTTTTCGCAGGCCGAGGCCGACGGGATCTTCGGGCGCCTGCCGGTCCTGCCGGAGCCGCTGTCCGCCGACATCGAGCAGTTGGTCGCCGGATGGCCGACGGCGGAGGCGGAGGCGTGCTATCGCGCCCGCTTCGAGGCGCTCCAGCGCAGCGCCTGAGGCCGAAGAAGACGATGCCCACCCTCCACATCTGCCCCCTTTCGCGCCTGCCCGAGACCGTCGCGGCTTCTGGCGCGAGCCATCTTATCACGCTGGCGACGCTGGGCAGCACGGTTGAGCGCCCCGCCCCGATCCGCCCGGAGCACCATCTCCGGGTCGGCTTCAGCGACATCGTCGCGCCGTTGGACGGCCACCTGCCGCCGGGCGAGGCGCATGTGCGGGCCGTGCTCGACTTCGTAGCGGCGTGGCCGCGCGAGCGGCCGATGGTGATCCATTGCTACGCCGGCATCAGCCGCTCGACCGCGGCGGCCTATGCGGTGGCCTGCGCCCTGCGGCCGTCCGTGGACGAGGCGGACCTCGCGCGGGAGTTGCGGCATCTCGCGCCGAGCGCCACGCCGAACCGGCTGTTCGTAGAGATCGCCGACCGCCTGCTCGGGCGCGAGGGGCGGATGAGCGCGGCGATCGCCGGGATCGGGCGCGGCGCCGAGGCTTTCGAGGGCACGCCGTTCCGGATCCCCCTGGCGTGATCGGCCGGGTGCGGAGAGCGGAGATCGGTCGCACGCAATCGACCCGGGCTTGTGCGACCGCACGTCGCCCGTCATAACGCGCGCCAAAGGGAATTCGGATGAACGATCATACACCCGACGCGTCGGCGGCGGCGCTGGACGATCTGCCCTTCGAGCGGGCCATGGAGCAGCTCGAGGAGATCGTGCGCCGCCTGGAGCGCGGCGACGTGCCCCTGGACGAGTCGGTGGCGATCTACGAGCGCGGCGAGGCGCTCAAGCGCCACTGCGAGACGCTGCTGAAGCGGGCCGAGGCGCGCATCCAGAAGATTGCGATCGGGCCGGACGGCCGGGCCGCGGGCACCGCGCCGCTCGATATCGAGTAGGCGGTCAGGTGCGGTTCGGATCCACACGAAACTCATCGCGTGCAAGGGTTTGCGCGCTGTTCCTCACTTCGGGCATGAGGCTGGTCCGGTGGCACTAGCGGACACGACGATCCTAGAGGGTCTTGAGACGCCGGATCGTCTCCGGCTTCTGCCGGAGAGCGAGCTGCAGAGGGTGGCTGACGCGGTGCGCGCCGAGATGATCGACGCGGTGTCGATCACCGGCGGCCATCTCGGCTCAGGCCTGGGCGTGGTCGAACTCACCGTGGCGCTGCACCACGTGTTCGACACCCCCGACGATCGCATCGTCTGGGACGTCGGACACCAGTGCTACCCGCACAAGATCCTCACCGGACGGCGCGATCGCATCCGCACGCTCCGCCAGGGCGGCGGCCTGTCCGGTTTCACCAAGCGCTCCGAGAGCGAGTACGACCCCTTCGGCGCGGCGCATTCCTCCACCTCGATCTCCGCCGCGCTCGGCATGGCGGTCGCCCGCGACCTCGACGAGGCGGAGGCCAAGGCCAAGGGCGGGCCGGCGCTGAAGCGCCGCAACATGATCGCGGTGATCGGCGATGGCTCGATGTCGGCCGGCATGGCGTATGAAGCCATGAACAATGCCGGCGCGCTGCACTCGCGCCTGATCGTCATCCTCAACGACAACGACATGTCGATCGCGCCGCCCGTCGGCGCGATGTCGGCCTACCTCGCCCGGCTCGCCTCCGGCGGCACCTACCGCTCCTTGCGCGAGACCGCCAAGCAGCTCGGCAAGCTCTTGCCGAAGGCGCTCTACCAGCGCGCGGCGGCGGCGGAAGAGTATGCCCGCTCGCTGATCGTGGGCGGCGGCACGATGTTCGAGGAGATGGGCTTCCACTACGTGGGTCCCGTCGACGGGCACAACCTCGACCACCTGCTTCCGGTCCTGAAGAACGTGCGCGACTCGGATCAGGGCCCGATCCTGCTCCACGTGGTGACGCAGAAGGGCAAGGGCTACGCGCCGGCGGAAGCCAGCGCCGACCGCTACCACGGC
>NZ_BPRC01000032.1 GCF_022179725.1 Methylorubrum aminovorans | reverse complement strand
GGTGCCGCAGCCGAGCCCGGCCTGATCGGCCGGGGCCACCCTCTCATCCAGCCGCCGCCCTCGTCCGACCTGCACCCGATCCAACTCGACCGCGAGTTTTTCAACAAAATCGGCGCACAGCTGAACAAGGGGAATGCGAAATCCTGCCCTTTCCAGACTGCTACAACAGCGAGGCCTGCCGGTCCGCCTTTGCGGACGAATCGCTCGCCGCCACGGCCGCCGGCGAGATCCACAGGACCTCCTCGCGCCGCTGCCGGGCGTGATCGGACAGCCTCGGCGCTGGTGGGCGGCTACGCGGCGCTGTCGAGCTACACCAACCTCGGTGGCCAGCTCACGGTGTTCTCGCTGCCGAACAACTAAGACGAGCCATCCTCTCCGGATGAACGATGCCGGCGCGGGACACCGCGCCGGCATTTTCCGTTGCCCTGTGAAGGCGTTGGAAGAACCCCAATCCTGCTCTGCCCTACCCTACCGCGGCGCACTCAGTGACCTGACGCGCCATGGTACACAGACCTCAGCGGATCAGATTATAGAGCTGCTTGCCGGCGGGCGACTTCAGCTCCTTGGCATCCACAGTGCCGTCGTTGTCCGGATCAGCCTGCTGGAACGCCTGCGCCGTCAGGGCCAGGTACTCTTTCTCGTCCAGCGTGCCATCGCTGTCCGGATCGGCGGCCTTCAGCGCCTTCTTGCTCACACGGCCCTTCAACTCCCTGACGTCGAGTGTGCCATCGCTGTCCTTCTCCAGCTTGGCGAAGGCGGCAGATGCAGCCGTCTGGGCCTCCTTGAGATCGATCGTACCGTCGTTATCGGGATCGAAGGCCCGGAGGCCGGGAGCCGCAAGCGCCGGGGCCGCAGCGCCGCTGAGCATGAGGGCGAACAGGGCAATGGGGAACACGCGCTTAGCCATCGAAACCTCCCCCTGTGCGGCCCTAGCGATGGTGCACTGCTGCAAAACGGGGTTCTGATGCCTAGATTGCGTGGGATCATTTGGCAACTTTGACCAGGACGGTTTCCGGTCCGCCGCGGCCATCCTGCTCAGCCGGTCGAGGACGTTCCGGTATATTTGGAGCGAAAACAATCCCCATTCTATCTGCAGAAAATTTCTATAAATAAGACCATATTAAGCAGCGCATAAATTCTCGGAACATGATGCGTCCGCTGAGGTTTACCGCACATCGTTGCAGGAGTTATTCATGTCAAAGCTTCTCACTGCGGTGCTTGTCTCGTCTTTCATGATCGGAACCGGCAGCGCTGCTCTTGCCCAGCAGTCGACGACCTCAAGTCCCTCAAGCGTGCCCAACGAGGCTCAGAAGGGCGATAAAATGAAGGCCGGTGAAATGGGCGGTGGCTCAGGCAACACCGGTGTGCCTGGAACGTCACCTGCCGCCGAGGGCAACAAGAACCAGGACTCGCGGACAACAAAGACGCGCGACCGCTGATCCCGGAAGCGTTCCTAGGAACGAAAGGCATTCGCTTCGCCTTTCGTTCCTGCGCAGTTCTTCAGCACGTCGCGGGGTGCGTCCTACTTCTTGTGCGTCGGCCGGGCACGCATGGCCAGCTCACGCCTGACCAGGTCACGCACATGAGGCTGGAGCGCGGCTGAGCGGAGCTTGTGTTCCAGCGTCTGGTCGGACACGTCTGCAAAAGGCCGCGTCCGCGCCCAGCGCCGGTGGACTGTGGCAGGCTTCGCATTGGCCGGTATCCATGATGCTGGCACGTCCGGACCGGGAACGGTCTGATCGTCACAGACCGGTTGGTTAGCTGGGTCTGCGGTGCCAGACGTCGCGTCGCAGGTTTTTTCTCCGGGCGGACGTGAAGGCTGTGCTCGCGCCAGCAAGATAGCCGTCCGCACCGCCTTTTCCTTGGCCCCTGCCGGTGTGGTCCTGTCGCGCAGGACAGCCGTGGCAAAGCGGTTCTCCCGGATCGCCATGGACAGGTTGAGAACGTAGGTGTCCGTCAACACGGCTTCCTCCGTCATCCGTCCCTTGAGGACCGCCTCAACAAGGCCGTCCACCTGCTCATTAGTAACAACCTTGGCCTTGAGGAGGCCTGCGACGGTAAGAGGATTAGCCATGATCCCAGGATACCCGACAAGGGTATCGATGTCGTCCAGGCGCAAGTGTCCTGCGGCTGACGCCGTCCGGCGCGAGAAAAGCCGACGCAGTCATTTTTAAAGTTGTATTGCGCCGTTGCGGTAACCAGACTGGCTCATCGCTGTCGACCCATCATGGTTACCGGTGCTTATCCCGGTGCCGCTGTGACGTACGCAGCATCCACACTGAGCGTGTTCAGCGCAGTTTACGCAGGATCATGCGCTTCCTCGGATTTTCTCGTGCTGTAGTCAGATCGTACATCGAACAGGGCTAGTTGCGGGGCTGCAAACATAGGTTGGTTCATAACGCTTGAAGCTCGGCAGCCGGGGCACAAGACAATTGAAGGCACTCTGTTAAGCTGCTGACGCTAGAACGGAGCTGAAGGTAAGGCGCTTGGTAGGTCATCTTGGTTCACGGTTTCGGACGCCTGTGGAGCAGACTAGCGCCATCAAACCGCATGGTCAGCGCCTTTAATCGGGATAGCGGCGGCACCGTCACCGTCATCGTCGCACTCGCCGCAACGACCCTGATCGGACTTGTGGGTGGGGCGATGGACTACGCCCGGCTGGTCTCGGCCCAGGGCCATATCCAGCAGGCGGCCGACGCCGGCGTGATGGCCGGTGGCAATGCCCTCAAACTTGTTGTGTCCAATACCGCATCGATTGTCGGCCTGACCACCCAGACCATCCAGGCCGAGATCAAGGACGGCGCCAAAAACCCCGTCACGATCCAGGTTGACGTTGCTAGCGACAAAACCAGCGTGACAGCGACGGTCGAGCAGACTATCCAGCTCACCTTCGGGCCGTTCGTCGGCATGTCGTCACAGAAGCTTTCGGCCAAGGCCAAGGCCAGCGTCGTCGGCAAGATGCGCCTGTGCATGCTCGCGCTCGATCCGGCCGCGGCCGGTGCGTTCAACCTCGAAAAGAACGCGCAGGTCACGGCCTACGACTGTGCGCTGTACTCCAATTCCAAAAGTGCGTCCGGCATGGTCGGCAGGGACAATGCGATGGCTCGCGCGCAGACGATCTGCTCGGCGGGTGGGGCCAGCACCACGCGCGCGAACTTCACGCCCAACCCACAATCAGGCTGCCCAGTCGTTCCCGATCCCCTTGCCGACCGCCCATTACCTGAAATCGGGAGCTGTATGACGTTGCCCTCCGGGGCGTCCAAGAAGACCAAGGCCGGCAAGAACCTGATAGATCAGAGCGTCACCCTCTCCCCAGGGACGTATTGCGGGGGAGTGGAAATCAGGAAGAAGGCTGTCGTCACGCTCAATCCGGGCGTCTACATTATGAAGGATGGCCCACTCCTAGTTACGAATGACGCATCACTGTCTGGTGCGGACGTAGCGTTTTATTTTACAGGCGACAAAGGTAGCCTGCTCTTCGACAAGAAGACGACGATCAGTCTTTCTGCTCCCGTCAATGGCACCATGGCCGGTTTGTTGATGTCGGAGGAGAAGACCGTTTCAGCGCCGGTTGATCCCGTATCTCAACTTGAAGATGAGGACGAGGAGGGCACCTCAACGGTCAGTCTCAAGCCAGGCAAGACGCCTCCGCCGCTCGCTGCCAGCAAGGCGATGCGGACATACCGCATCATCAGCGACAACGCCCGCACCATGCTCGGCACCATCTACCTGCCGAGCGGCCGGCTGGTGATTGATGCAAGTCGCCCGGTGGCGGATATGTCGGCCTACACTGTCGTGGTGGCCCAACAGATCAACCTCTACGAGGGGCCGAACCTCGTTCTCAACGCCAACTACAACAACACGAGCGTGCCGGTGCCGAAGGGGCTGGGGCCTGTCTCAGGACGGCTGTTGCTCAGTCAGTAAGCGTGCTGCCCGCAAGCGGGCAATCTCGTCGTCGACCTGCTTGAGGGCCTGTAACGCTTCGGCAGTGTCCTGCCCACGTTCCGCACATTCGAGCAGGTCTTGCAGCAGTGCCTCGTGGCGCGCCTGGGCTTCTGAAATGTGCGCTTGGTCGGGATCGCGGGCCGTGCTCCGGTGCTCCAAATGTGCTCGCGGAAGCGGTGACTGGAGTAGCTCAGGCGCGTTTTCGGTCGACGGAAACGAGTGGAATCGTGCCGTGCGTATGCTGGGTGAACTGGGCGATGGGTGACGGACGGCCCATCAGGTAGCCCTGCGCGGCGTGGCACTGCTCCGCGACAAGGAAGCCAAGCTCGGCCTCGGTCTCCACCCCCTCCGCCAGGACCGGCAACCCGAGGCCGCGCCCCAGGCCGAGGACCGAGCGGACGATGGCCGCGGTCTGCTCGTTGCTGTCGACCGAGCGCACGAACGAGCTGTCGATCTTGATCTTATCAAATGGGAACGAGCGAAGGTTCGACAGGGACGAGTAGCCCGTGCCGAAGTCGTCCATGGCGATGCGCAGGCCGAGCGACTTCAACTGGCGCAGGGTGAGCAGCGCCCGGTTCGGGTCGCTGATGAGCGCGGTCTCGGTCACTTCGACCTCAAGCTGGTGCGGCGCCAACCCGGTCCGAAGCAGCACCTCGTGCACGAGGCCGACGAAGTGCGGGCTGTGGATCTGCACCGCCGAGACGTTGACGGCGATGGACAGGGGCTGCGGCCAGGTCGCTGCCTCGCGGCAAGCCTCGCGCAGCACCCACTCGCCAATCTGCAGGATGGCGTCGCTCTCCTCGGCGATGGGAATGAACACCGCCGGCGAGACGTAGCCGCGCTCGGGGTGCTTCCATCGCAGCAGAGCCTCGAAGCCGATGACGGCGCCTGAGCCCACGTCGGTCTGCGGCTGGTAGACAAGGTGCATCTCGCCGCGGGCCACGGCGTGGCGCAGGTCGTGCTCCAAGAGACGTCGCTCGCGCACCTCGATACCCATCCTCGCCTCGAAGAAGCGGTAGGTGCCGCGGCCCTCCGACTTGGCGCGGTAAAGGGCGGTGTCAGCGTAGCTGAGAAGGGCAGCCCGCTCCTGCGCATCGTCCGGGTAGAGGGCGATGCCGATGCTGGTGGCGATCTGCGGGCCGTTGCCCTCCGCCTTGCCGGCGCGCAGCGCCTCTAGGATGCGCTCGGCGAGGCGGCCAGCCTCGGACGGTCCGTCGCAGGGCGCCAGCACGGCGAACTCGTCGCCGCCGAGCCGGGCCATCATCTGAGTGTCATCGAGCCCGGCCGAGATGATGCGGGCCACGCTCTCCAGCATGGCGTCGCCGGCAGCGTGACCGAACAGGTCGTTGACTTCCTTGAAGCGGTCAAGGTCGAGGCAGAGCACCGCGAGCTTGCGCCCGCCCGCGTCGGCGGCCCGCATCTCTTGCTCCAGCCGCTTGCCGAAGCTGGCACGGTTGGCGAGCCCAGTGAGCGCGTCGTGGTGGGCGAGGAACTGGATCTGGCTCTCGGCCTGCCGGCGGGCCCGCAGATCGCGCACGGCCACCGCGTAGTGCGGGCGGCCGGCATGCTCGACCGGCTGCATGATGATTTCGGCCGGCACCAGCGTCCCGTCGGCCTGCCGGATCTCGGCCTCGACCGGGCGCTCGGGCTGGCCGGCCAGCGCGAGTCGGGCTGCGTCGCCCGTAAGGTACGCCGAAAGGGCCGTGCCCACGAGCGCGTCCTGCGGCAGCCCAACGAGCTTGGCGAAGCTGCGGTTGGCGCTCACCACGATGTCGCCGGTGCAGACGACGAGGCCCTCGACGGCGGCGTTGGCGAGGCTATGCAGGCGGTCGGCCTCCAGCTTGGCGTGGCGGCGGTCTCGCACGTCGAGCGCCAGAGCGGCCCCCGCGAGGAGTAGGATGGCGAAACTCGCGAGCGCGACCGCGACCGCGAGCCAGGCGTTCGGAACGGCTGCCTCGGAAACGGCAAGCGTCGGGTCGGGCGTGACCGTGACAGCGCCCATGGCGGTGAAATGGTGGCTGCAGATGGCGAGCAGCAGCAGGAGCGCGGCCGGCAACTGACGGACGAGGCCGCGGGCCCCGGCCTGTGCCGCGAGGGCGGCGCCACCCAGGATGCTGCCGAGCGCGAGCGAGACGCCGACGGCGGCCGGGTTCCACGCCTTGTGGCCGGCGACATCGTAGGCGGCCATGCCGGTGTAGTGCATGGCCGCAATGCCGCCTCCGAGGATCGCGCCCCCGGTCCAGGCTGCGACGCTGCCGCCGACGAGGACGGCGAGTGAGAGGCCGGAACCGGCGAGCGCGATGGCGATGACCAGCGAGAGCCCGGTGAGGGCGACGTCGTAGCCGCTTGGCACACCGGGCGCGAAGGCGAGCATGGCGATGAAATGGGTCGCCCAGATGCCGGAACCGCCGGCGGCGGCCGCCACAGCAAGCCAGCCTGCCTGGGCCAAGCCTTCCGCCCTGCGGGCGTGACTGACCAAGCAGACGGTGGTCAGGGACGAGAGAGCGCAAATGCCTGCCGCCAGGGCGATGAGGCGGAGGTCATGGGCCTCGACGAGGCAGCCGACGACGGTAAGCATGCGTGCACCCGGGGACGTTCGAGCCCCCAGGATGAGCCATGGCGGTGTAGGCCGATTTAATGGCGCGCAATCCGCACAGGAATCCACAGATCGAGAGGCCATGGAACCGCCGCGCCGACGGCAGGAGATTAGCCCATTGCGGTCAGGCCCGCGCAGCGGCCCTGAATGCGGAGCGGTCACGCACTTCCCCATCGACATCCCGATGATTGAATTCCCACGGCAAGCTTGCTGGGGAGGATCGACAGCGAAATCGGACAATTGGCGATGAAGCGCCGCGTAACGGAACCTTAGCGAGGTTCTGATGAGCCTTACGACCGATGGAACCGGACGTCATGCCCAGCCCCGCCGCCAATGTCACCGAAGAAGCGCGCGTGGCCCGGCTTCGGGAGCTCGGCGTTGAATCGATAGGGCCGTCCCCAGCGCTCGACCGCATCTGCGATCTCGCCCGCCAGACCTTCGCCGTGCCCATCGCATACGTCTCCATCCTCGATGAAGACAAGCAGTGGCCGAAGGCTCAGTGCGGGGTGGTCCTGGGTGAGATGCCACGCGAGCAGTCACTCTGCGACCATACGCTGCGCAGCGACGACGTACTGGTCGTCTCCGACACTTCGCAGGACGAGCGCTTCGCAACAAACCCGCTCGTGACGGACGGACCTCGCATCCGGTTCTATGTTGGTGCCCCCTTGCTGCTCGGAGAAGGCGTCCGGCTCGGTGCGCTCTGCATCGCCGACACCGCACCGCGCGAATTCCGGCCGGATCAGGCCACGATCCTGACACGCTTTGCCGAGGCGGCAACGGCGGAGCTGCTTCGCCATCGTACGGACGTCGAGGCGGCAGCGGATCGAGAGGAACTGAAGCGGATCGCGGTACAGACGGCTGAGTGGGAAGGGCAACTGCTGAAGCAGCGCACGCTTCTCTCGCAGGCGGAGAGCGTCGCCGTCTCGGGGAGCTGGGAAGTCGACCTCGCAACCGGAGAGCTGACCTGGTCCGATGGCCTCTATCGGCTCCTGGGGGTAGAGCCCGATGCTGGGCACGACGCGGCGGATCTGTTCAGGCGAAGCACCGTCCCCGAGGATCTCCATCTTCTCGACGCTGCGATCGAAGCTGTCGGGCAGGCCCGCCCCTTCGCCATGGAGATCCGCATCGTCGACGCCGGAGGACGGACGCGGCACCTATCGAGCCGCGGCGGTCCGATCGGCGCCGTCGCTGGGCGGCCGCCGCGCATGGTCGGGATCCTCTGCGACGTCACGGAAGCAAAAGCCGTCGAAGCGGCGCTCCGCGAGAGCGAGGATCACTATCGCCATGCCGTGGAGTTGAGCCCCCAGATCCCCTGGACGGCGGATGCACAAGGGCGGATCACCGAAGCGGGTCCTCGCTGGATCAAGCTGACTGGCATGACCCCGGCACAGACCCTGGGTCACGGCTGGAGCAAAGCTCTCCATCCCGACGATCTCCAGGCGACGGTGGCCCGATGGACCCGCGCACTGGAAGAGCGACATCCGCTCGACATCGAGTACCGCGTCAGACTGCAGTCGGGCGTGTACCGCTGGTTCCGCGCCTACGCAGCGCCGAGGTTGGCAGCAGACGGCTCGGTTGTGCGCTGGTACGGTACACTCGAAGACATCCATGATCGCAGGAGCACGGAAGAGGCGCTTCGGCGAAGCGAGGTTTTCGCGCGCAGCGTCCTCGACGGTAGTCCGGACTTCGTTACCGTGCTTGATCTGGACGGCTGTGTGCGCTCGCTCGGCCGAAGGGCGGCGGAGCGGTTGGGCCCGGACGTGGCCGAGCGGGTCATCGGCCGCCCATGGACCGATGGCTGGCCGAGATCCCACCGGGTTTTTGTCGAACAAGCTGTAGCTCTTGCACGGACCGGCGCTGGACACCGCTTCTCGTGCCGATGCCCGGACAGGAACGGGTCGGATGCATGGTGGGATGTCTCGGTAGACCCTGTCCGGGATGCGGACGGCACGATCACGCACATCCTCGCCATCTCGCGCGACGTCTCGGAACAGGAGCGGATGCGGCAGGAGGTCGATGCGATGCGTGGCCGGCTTGCCGCCGTGCTGGAGAGTACCACCGACAGTGTCATCGTTGTCGACCGCAAGTTCCACGTCACCTACATGAACCCGCACGCTAGGGCGTTCGTCAGCCGAACGAGCACGCTTGAGGTCGGCGGCTGCCTCTGGGATGCCTATCCCGAGTTCATGACGACTGACCTCCTCGGGCGGTTCGAAGCCGTTCTTGAACGTGGTCAAACCGTCAGATTCGAGATGTTTGCCGAGCGATCGGGCATCTGGCTGGACGTTCACGCCTACCCGAGTGGAGGAGACAGCGTTTCTCTCTTCTTCCGGGACGTGACCGATGCCCGCCGTGCGCGCGACGAGATCGTCCATCTCGCTCATCACGATCCACTGACGGGCCTGTCCAACCGCACGAGCTTCAACAACATGTTGGAGGATGCACTGGCGCGGCGCGGCGAGGATGTCGCCGTCCTCCTGCTCGATCTCGACCTCTTCAAGGAGGTCAACGACACCCTCGGGCATCCGGTCGGCGACGACTTGCTGCGCGCCGTCGCGACTCGACTTCAAAAGTCTGTGGGTGAAGCAAGCCTGCTGGCCCGGCTCGGAGGCGACGAGTTTGCGGTCGTGGGGACGGCGGGAACGGAGGCGGCGTTGGCGCTCGCCGGGAGGATGGTCACCTGCCTCAAGACACCATTTGATATCGACGGCAACATAATCCGCCTCGGCGCAAGCGTCGGGGTGGCCGTGGCCGGCAATGATTGCCGGTCCACGAACGAACTGTTCAAGGCTGCCGACATCGCACTCTACAGGGCGAAAGCGGATGGTGGCGGTCGCGTGCGGTTGTTCGAGGATACCATGCTGGAGCAGATCCGGGCCCGGCAGTCTATGAGGCGGGATCTTGGCGTCGCTCTGGAGCGGCGTGAGCTGCATCTCGTCTACCAGCCGCTAGTAGACCTCCGCTCCGGTCGTACTGGTTGCGTCGAGGCCCTGCTCCGCTGGGCCCATCCTGAGAGAGGCAGCGTATCCCCGGCGGAGTTCATCCCATTGGCCGAGGAAACTGGCCTCATCGACCCAATTGGCGACTGGGTTTTGGAGACTGCCTGTCGGCAGGCTGTTGAGTGGCCGGACCACGTCTCCGTCGCAGTCAATGTCTCGGCAGTCCAATTCCGTCGCGACAGCCTTCCGCTGCGAGTGGCAGCAGCCCTTGCCCGATCAGGTCTTGACCCAGCTCGCCTTGAGCTTGAGATCACGGAATCGGTGCTGCTCCACGACAATGAACACAACATGCGTGTGCTGCATGCCTTGAAAAGGCTTGGGGTGCGCATCGCGCTCGACGATTTTGGGACTGGGTACTCCTCGCTGTCGTACCTGCGCCTTTTCCCGTTCGACAAGCTCAAGCTCGACCGCAGCTTCGTCAACGACATCGGACATTCGGCCCAGTCGGAAGCAATCATCCGTGCGGCGGGTGAGATGGGCACTGCGCTGTCCATGGTCACAACGGCCGAAGGCGTCGAGACAGCAGAGCAACTCGCCTGGTTGAGGACGCATGGCTGGTCGCAGGCGCAGGGCTACTTCGTCGGACGCCCGTCCCACTCACCATTCAACCTGGCTTCTGCCTTTGGCACAAAGGTGGGTAGATCTTCCTTCTGATGCAAATGAGTTTGTGCTGTATCGTTTCACGCCGATGAAGCAGGGTCGCTAATGCACCCGTATGCCAATATGTCGTGACCGCCGGACTAAGCATTCCATGCCAATGGCAGTTCTCGGGGGCTGAGCGGTCATTCTAACGGCTCTGTTTGAAAGGCCGCTTATGGCGGATTTCGTTGAAAGACTCGGGACCGGTCTTAGGCGGCAACACGACCTGCGCTAGGCGGAGAACATATTTCTAACAAGTCGATCATAAACCGCCTTCGTGGCGGGAATATATCTCATTGTATAGAAAAATCATCTATAGCGCTCAGCCTAAGATGACGCATGAAGTGCAGAGCCTGAGTTTTTCAACAAAATCAACGCGAAGCCGAACAAGCGGCGTGCGAACTCCTGCCCCCAGCCATCAGGGTCAATGGGACCGAGGTCGCCCCCCGAAGATATACGCGTTTCCCACTTCGATCTGCTGCGGAAGCGCCTCCATCTGACCGGCACTGTGGCTTCACTGCCATACCGCATTTGCGGGATGGGTAGATATGAAAGTGACAGCGCTAGGCAGCAGAGGCGTGTCTGCCCGGCCTAAGCGAGGTTGCAGCCCCAGGGTGCGCAATGTCGATCGAACTCGAAGAACTGGTTGATCGCGTCTACGAAGCCGCAGCCGTTCCCGAACTCTGGCCTTCGACCTTGAGCGAGATCGGCAAATTCGGTGGGGGCGGCGGCGCTCTGCTGTTCACCAGCCAGAAGCAGGACTTCCGCTACGTCGCTTCGCCCGAACTCGAAGGCTACATGACCGAGTTCATGGCCGGCGGTTGGGTCGCCCACAACGATCGTCCTGTCCGCCTCTTCGCCAAACAGCATGCAGGCTTCCTGACCGACCTCGACGTGTACACACGCGAGGAGCTCGACGCGAACCTGCTGTTCACGGACTTCCTGCGACCGCGCGGGTTCGGCTGGGGTGCCGCGACCGCCATCACGGTGCCGAGCGGCGAACGGATCGTCTTCGACGTAGAGCGGGCCTACAGGGATGGGCCAGTCCCGGCCGACGTCATCGCACGGCTCGACGTTATGCGGCCGCACCTTGCACGCGCGGCAACGCTCGCGGCGCGTCTGCGTCTGCAGGCTGTGCAGGTTGCCGCCGATGTGCTGCAGATGGTCGGTCTGCCGGCCGCCGTCCTCGGCCGTCAGGGACAGGCCCTGGCGATGAACCAGGGCTGTGAGGCACTCCTCGGCACCACCGTACGCGACGGGCCCCGCTTCGGGCTCACGGATCCGGCCGGCGACCGCCTGCTGGCCGAGGCGCTGCAGGCTGTAGCGGCGGTCGCGCTGTCGAGCACGCGGTCCATTCCCATCCCGGCCCGGGAGACCGAGCCACCCGCCGTCGCCCATGTTCTTCCGGTCAGGCGCAGCGCGCGGGACCTGTTCACGGCGGCCTCCGCTGTCGTGGTCATCACCCCCCTGGCACAGGCCCAACTTCCCGGCCTGTCGGTGCTGGAAGGCCTGTTTGATCTGACACCCGCTGAGGCGCGGGTGGCGCGCAGCATTACGGGCTGCCGCACCGTCGAACAGATCGCGGCAGAGTTCGGCACGTCACCGCAGACGGTACGCTCTCAGCTTAAGAGCGTCATGGCCAAGACAGGCGTGAGCCGGCAGGCCGAGCTCGTCAGTCTGCTCTCGGGAGCGGCGCTGCCGTGGGCGTGACAGGCCACCTATCTTGTGATTTCTCCACCTACTGGGAGCGCAACAAGGTCGAGCGGCTGATCAACCACCTCAAGCAGTACCGCCGCATCGCCACCCGCTATGAGAAACGGGCAGCCAACTACCTCGCCATGGTCAAGCTTGGCATGACGATGCTCTGGCTTAAATGACTTTGCAGAAACGCCCTAGCGGGGGGCAGCGTGACGAGGTTGTAGGCCGCCGCGACAAATCCGATGCAGCCGGCACCCAGGAGCAGACGCCGGCAGCCCCGCAGCGCCAAGGACATGTGTCTGAAGTCGCCTAGTAAGCGGACTGACATAAGATCGAACTCGAACGTGTTAATGGTGCACAGCCGAACAAGCGGCGAGCGAACTCCTGACCCCTCTCGGACATTCCATTCGCGTGCCTGCAATCCACGCTGCTGACCTGAAGCGGACCTCTGGCCGTACGGTCATGAGTGTATGAAAATTTAATTCTTTCCTGACATGCACCAACACTGCTACCGATCCCTGGTCGGCGGTAGATGAGCGGATGGACCTCACCTGACTCCGCTGAGACGGCGCCAGCCGATCACGACGCCTGACACCGAGATGATCAGGCCGGCTGCCGAGAGCAGCCATAGCACAGCGTCCCAGACTGGACGTCGCTGCAGCAGGAACCGGAAGTCAAAGCTGTGCGGGGCGTTGAACAACCAGCGGTAAGTTCGTGAGGATTGGTCAGCCCGGTTGAGCACCTCGCCGGTTGTCGGATCGATGTGGAACCATGTCGCGTCTGGGTCGGCGAACTTCACGCGCAACACCGGCAGGCGGCGTTAGAGATGGTGGGAGTACCAGTACGCGTCCTCTTCGGTCAGGAGCGCCGCTTCACGGATCGGGGCGCCGGGCAGCAACTGCTGAGCTGCGGTTGCGAGCCTAGAAACCGCCGGGGGTGCAGGCTGCGCCGCCCAGGAACAGCATGCCAATGTCGAACCATCCTGACAGCTCAGGACTGCCTGCGGCTCGCCACCGAGCCAAGCGAACCTGACTTCAACGACATCCGAGCAGGCGGTGGCGTGAACGGCAGCGAGGTCGAGATCCCAACGAGGCGCTGTAACACCGGCATAGCGCTCGAGCATGGCTTGGCTCGGCGCCCGCGGGCCGAACCAGCGGTTCGGGTTCATCGATAACCAGCCGCTGGCAACGAAGGTCAGCAGCGTCAGACCGCCGAGCAGGCCGCCGATATGGTGCCAGGCCGCCCAGCCGCGGTAGGGCGAGACTGAGCCCGATGCATAGCGGCGGCGCAGCCGGACACGAAGCAGTCCGACCCACAGACCCGTCACCGCGCCGATGATCGCGACGCCCGAGACTCAGAGAACCACGTCGCGCCACATCTCGACCTGCGCCCGCAGCGGCGTCAAGTAGATCCAGTGTGGGATGGCGCCGAACCAGTTCCAGAACCGCTCCCCGCCTGTGGTGTCGAGGGCGATCTGGCCCGTGCGGGCGGAGACGTAGAGGCGGGTGTGGTCTGGATCGCCAAGAGTGATGAGGTGGAACGGTCGCAGGGGATCGTAGCGTGCGGTCACCGACCACTGGTCACGATCGACCTTCCCGAGGAGCTGGGGCTGCTGAGCACGCCGATCGTGCCGTGCGACGGAGAGGGCCTGCTCGGCATCGACACCGGTGATCGGACGCCGCTCGGCTGCCGAGACGGTCGCCTGTCCGCCGTCCCAGCCCACGATGCGGTAGACTGGTTCGCGGTCAAGCATTGTCAGCCGCAGGTCGCGGGGGAAGCGGGTCTGACCGGTGGCTTCGAGCGCCTCGCGCGGCGTTACCACGACCTGATCCCAGACGAGGCGCGGCAAGCTGCCCCGGCGCTCCGTCTCCGTCAGGCTCGGGAAGCCAACGTACATCATGACGAGGCCGGACACGAACCACGTCACGAACAGCAGGCAGGTCAGGATGCCGAGCCAGCGATGGGCGAGATAGAGCCAGCGCTTGCCGCGCTTCAGCAGCGTTCGCATCGTGTGCCTCACGGTGCGATGCTCGGAGCGAACCCAGCCGAGCACAGCCTTCCCGGCGGCCACGCGTCGGCGCTGCCGTTCACCGGTGAGATCGTGTCGCGCAGGCCGTCGATCGGCCAGCCGATATGTGCGGTCTCGCCGATGCGTCGATCCACGTTCGTCCTCACCTCGCTTGGATGCGAGAGCGTCACGACGGCCACTCCGTGAGTCGGCGATAGGTGAGAGCTGTCAGCAGCAGCGCGCCAGCCAAGAGGCAGCCGAGCGCCGCCAGCGCCTCACGCTGGGCGGTGGCACGAGGGATCGCGGGCTCGAATGCCGGCACGGCATCGTAGGCATCGAAGCCGAGACGGGCCGAGCAGCCCGCGCAGACAGGAACCGGGTTCATGGCCTGGGCCAGGATGCGCGGCTCGAAGAAGGTGCGCAGCCGGCGCCGATAGGCGCCGCCGGCCGTCAGGAAGTCCGCGTGTCGTGCCGCATCCGTTCCGGCCGCGGTCTCCAGCGCGAGGGCCAGGATCGTGGCGGGGGAGAGGAGCGCCAGACGGCGGCTCCAGGCCGAGGCGGCCAGAGCGTGCTCGTGCCAAGACTCGCGATGATCGGCTAGGGCTTCGTCGTAGAACGCGTCGCGGGCCAGACGCTTGATCTCAGGCGCCTCAACGAGCTCCGGCCGCTGCTGCGCGGTGTCTGGAACCTTGCGGGATGCCCAGACAGCCGTGATCCGCGCCCCCTTCTCGGCGGTCGAGAACAGGGCTTGGGCCTGCCGGCTGGCATCAATGGCCGCAATCCGGGACGGCATCGGTGCGAGTGCATCGAGCGCGATGCCGAGCCCCGTCGGCAGAACCACGGTGATGCCGGCCCAGGTCAGCACGAGGATCGCCAGAGCAGCGACCGCTCCCCGCCAGAGGCTTGCCACCAGCGCGCAGGCCGCAACCCAGAGCAAGACGTAGGTCGCAAGTGCCGCGGCGAGCAGCGCCAGCGTGGTCTCCCAGCCGGCGAGCGGTCCGAGGCCGCCGGCGAGGGCCAGCGCCAAGCCCGTGCCACCGACGACACCGGTGACGGCGACCAGCGCGACCGCACCGAACTTCGCCGCCGCGACCCGGCGCGGCCCAACGGGCTGCGCGGCGATCATCCGCAGGATCCCGCTATCCTGCTCGGCCGAGAGGCGCGTGCCGGCGAGCGCGATCACCGCGAGCGGGACGAGGTAGACCAGGACGAAGGCAAGATCGAAGGGGCCTAGCTTGAGTCTGGCGGCCGAGCCGAGCTCGTAGGCCGTATCATCGAACACCGTGCTGAAGCCGAAGCTGACCTTCGTCACTGCGGGCTGCACATCCGACTGGCCGGCAGCGAGGAGGGCGAGCGGGGTCGGAGGCTTCACGGCGTAGGCGGCCATGAAGTAGGTCATGAAGCCGAACGCGTCAGTTGGATCCTGCCAGTAGTTCACCTTGATCGGGCTCGGCTTGGCATAGCGCTCATGAGCGGCCCGGGCCTCACGGACGGCCCGCGCGCTGTCGTCGGCCGCCTCGGCGATGGCGGTACGCTCGCGCGCGACGCGGTCCGCGCCGGTCCAGGCCGCCAGACAGAGGGCCGCGAGGAGCGTAGCAATGATGGCCCAGGTCAATCGTTCGCGCAGGATCAGCCGCAGTTCGGCGCCGAGCAGGCGGGGGAAGCGGGCGACGCTCACGGCTTCAGCCTCCGGATCATCGGTACGCTGAGGCCTGCGAGCAGGGCGAGCCAGAGGGCAAGGACGAGAGCCGGCACCCACGCATCTGCTAGGGACTGCGTGAACGGCAGCGGGGCGTGGACGAAGGGCGGGATTTGCTGCCACAGCTCCGACCCGGCGATGAGCCGGCCCCTCCCGTGCTGCGGACGATCACGGATCTCGCCGTTCATGCGCTCGGAGATCCTGCGGCGATAGGCTTCGGCGCTCCACACGAAATGCGCATGCTGGGCGAAGTCGGTGCCGGCGAGCGTCTGGGAGAGCGCCTGCAGGGCGACCCGCGGGGAGAGCAGGCCCGCCCAAGCGAAGGCTCGCTCCTGACTCGCGAGGCTCTCGAAAAAGGCACCGAGTTCACGATCGTAGACCGCGAAGTTGTGGCTCTCGTTCTCGAACATCATGAGACCGTCGAGGTCGATGGGCAGCTCGCTCGCGTTATCGACGCCGTAGCGGGCCAGGACCTCCCGGGCGCGCTCGTCGCCGGCCTCTGCCGTCTTGTGCGCTCTGAAGCCCGCATCAATGCGCGCCCGGACCTCGCGGTACGAAAGTGCGGGCGCGAGGGCGTCGACACTGGCCGTCGCGAGGCGAGGAGCTGCGACGCAGAGCAGGACCCAGGCGACGAGCGCAGCCGCGAGGGCGGCGCGGGCCGTCCGAGCCACGAGCGAGACGAGCGTCGCCAGGAGCAGGAACACACTCGCGTAGGCGATCTGCACGGCGATCCAGCTCAACAGGCGCGCCGGCACCTGCCAGTCTGCACCATCCTGGCCTGTCATCACCAGGCCGCCGATCGCGAGGAGCGGACAGCCGACGACGAGGATGAGGACGAGGAGAAGCGCCGCGAAACGGGCGGCGAACAGGCGTCCGGGCGGAGCACCGTTACCCAGGGCAAGACGAAGGGTACCGCGCTCCCGGTCCGCAGCGAAGGCGGAGAAGCCGAGCAGAATCGCCGCGAGCGGCACCACCAGCTGCACGATGTCGGCGACGGTGCCGAGGCCGGTGCGGGCGAGCGGACCGGCATCCTGTACAGCGCGGTAGACCGCGTCGTTGAACACGTGCGCCTCCACTCGCACCATGCGGCCGGTATAGGGTTCGGTGCCGGGGTCGAGCACGGCGAGCGGCGCGGAGGGCCGGAAAACCCACAAGCCGAAATGGTCGGCTGAATGAGGGTTCTTGGCATCTTGCCCAAGCCAACGCGCGCGCTCGGCCGCCGTGATCTGGGCCGCTTGAGCCGCATAAAGCTGCGCCTCCCGCCAAGCACCGAAGCCTGTCAGGGCCAGGAGCAGGACCAGCATGGCGCCGATCCAGCGCACACGTGCATCGCGAACGGTCAGCGCGAGTTCAGCCGCGACCTGCTTCATGCCGTAATCTCGGCGAGGCGCTCGATATAGAGGTGTTCAAGCGCGACATGGTCGAGCGTCTTCGGATCGATATCCTCGACGATCCGGCCGCGGCTCAGCACGCCGACGCGGTCGGCCATCTCGCGCACCCGGTAGAGATCGTGAGTCGCCATCAGCACCGCGGTGCCCCGCTCCGCAGCGTGTCTCACCGTGACGGAGAAGTCGGCTGCCGCACTCGGATCGAGCCCGGAGGTCGGCTCGTCCAAAAGGAGAAGCCGCGCTTGGCGGGCGAGGGCGACGGCGATCCCGACCTTCTGGCGCATGCCCTTCGAGTAGGATGCGGCGGGTCGACCATGAGCCTCTTCGGGCAGACCCGCCTCAGTCAGCAGTCGGCGCGAGGCATCGACGGACAAGTCGAGACCGGCCAGGGTCGCGAAGTAGCGCAGGTTCTCGATGCCCGAGAGACCCGGATAGAGGGCGACCTGCTCGGGGATGTAGGCGACATGGCCTCGCGCGCCGACCGGATCGGATCCCGCCTCGATCCCGCAGACCTGGACTGCGCCGGCATCCGGCTTCAGGAAGCCGAGGATCAGGTTGATCGTCGTGGTCTTGCCGGCTCCGTTTGGCCCGAGCAGGGCGAAGACCTCTCCGGCACGGAGCGTGAGATCCAAGCCATCGAGGGCGGTGCGTGCGCCGAACCGCTTGACCGCCGCCCGGATCGCCAGAACGGGATTGTCTGCCCCGGCCTGGGGCAGTTCGCGTTGCTCGATATGCATGCGCAAACGCCCTCAGAAGGCAACGTTGTAGGCGACTTCGACCGAGCGCGGCCGGCCTAATAGCCACGACACCGAACTCCCCGTCACGGGGTAGACCTTGTCGAGTAGGTTGTAGGCACGCACGCTGAAGTGTGAGGTCTCGCTCACGCGGTAGTCCACGCTCGCGTTGACGACCTCGTAGGCCGGACGCCGGACGGTGTTGGCGAAGTCGCTGAAGGTCTCGCCGACGAACTGCACGCCAGCCCGTGCCTCCCAGCGCGGTGCGAATGCCCAGGACAGCCAGAGATTGGCGACGCGAGCGGGAACAGAGATCGGCTGATTGCCCGCGAAGTTGACGGCGGCGCCGCCAACCGCCTGCTGAAAGTCGTCGTACTGGGCATGCACCAAGGCGATGTTGCCTTCGACGCGCCAGTTCTCCCAGAGCCCAAGCGAGGCGAACGCCTCGACGCCATGCGAAGACTGGCTGCCCACCTGGATGGACACGGCTGGCCGCAGCGGATCGGCCGTCAGCAGGTTGTCCTTCGTGATCCGGTAACCAGCCAGCGTGAACTCACCCCGGCCCTCCCAGAACAGCTGCTTGTAACCGACCTCGATTTGCTCGCCGGTCGAGAGTTCGAAATCCTTCTGCGCCAGCGACAGGGTGATCAGCGAGTTTACGGGATCCACGGCGGTGGCGTAGCTCGCGTAGAGCGAGCTGTCGGGCGTCGGGTTGTAAACCGCGCCGAAGCGGTAGCTCAGCGCACTGAAATCCTTCGTGAACCCTGCCGAGGGAGTGCGCGGGTCTGAGCGACGAACTGTAGGCGCATCGTAGCGCACGCCAGCGATCAGCGAGAGCTGTTCCGTCAGAACGAGGCGGTTCTCGGCAAATAGAGAATACTGATCCGAACTGGTGGCGTATCCGAGCGTGGTCAGGTCGAGACTGGAGAAGACGCCGGGGCTGAAGACGAACGGATTGACGCTGGTCTCGCCGCGATAGGGCGAGTTGTTTGTGTGCGAAAACTTGATGTGGTTGACGTCGAAGCCGGCGACGAACTCGTTGCGGAAACCGAACAGCTCGCCCTTGAAGGCGGCATCGAAGCGGTTGCCGATCTGCTCCTGGTTGTGGAAGATTTCGATCGGGTTGGTTCGACGGATCAGGCCAGTGCTTGGCACGAAGGTGTAAGTTTCGACGTTGCGCCAGTGCCGATCCGACTTGAGACGATAGGCCGTGTTGCGGATCGTGATGTCGGCCGTGGGCGTCCATTCGGTCTTGAACTGAGTCCAGTTGTCCTCGAAGACGATGCGACTGTCGTTGACGTTGTAGTTGTTGAATCGGGTGCGGGGATCGATCCGGCCGCCGATCAGAGGCGTGCCGAAGTAGCGCAGCGGCTCCTGGTAGCCGTAATCGTGCGACAGGGTGAACGCGAGATCAGGCGTTGCCTGGTAGAGCACGGCACCCGAGACAGCGAGGTTGCTAAAGTCTCCGTTCTGGCGCAGCCAGCCGTTGGCCTGGTTGGCGCTGACGTTGAGGCGGTAGAAGACGTTCTCGCCGATGGGTCCACCGCTGTCGATGGCAAGGCGCTTCACGCCATCGGAGCCGAGAGCGGCGCGTGCGGCGTTGATCGGTACGGCGACCGGCTTCTTGGGGACGACGTTGATGACGCCGCCGATCGCGCCGTCCCCGTACAGCACGGAAGCCGGCCCACGCAGCACCTCGATCCGGTCGACGTTCCAGGTGTCGAACGGGTAGGTGATCGTACCGGCACCGACATAGAGCCGGGTGCCGTCATAGAGCTGCATCACCGAATTTACGCCGGCAAAGCCGCGGGAGGTGTAGGCGCCGAGGCCGTTACCGGGCGCACCGATGGTCGTGATGCCAGCGGCGTTCTGGGTGATCGCCTCCTGCACGGTCTCCTGCCCACGCTCTCGGATCTTCTGACCTGGGATGACCTCGATGCTGGCGGGCGTCTGCAACGGCGACAGGTCGAGGCGGCTGCCACTGCGGTTCGGCGTGGTGAGGTTCAGCCCGGTCGGCGCCGCCGTGTAGGGCGTTGGTGCTAGAAGCCTTGTGCCGGACCCCGCCCCCTGGACGGCCAGTTCCTCCAGCGCAACGGCGTGCGAACCAGTGGTGATCTCCGCACGCTCCTGTGCCGTCAGAGAGGTCGAGCTTAGAACGAGAGCGCTGGTGGAGAGATACAGGGCAGCAGGCAAGTGCTCGGCAAGCGAGCGGGTACGATCAACGCGGACCATGGGACGAGGAGCCTCGGGCAACGGCAGTGGCACGTCACCGCGAACGAGGCCTCGGCTCACCGCCTCCAAGCAGAAGGGACGGCGCTTCGACACCCATCAGGACACCCCGCCCAATGTGTTTCGCGTGTGACCACGACTGACGGCAGGTCTCCTGGCTCGCGGGTCGCTGCCCTCTCACCGTCTTCCCGGGCGAGGCTGCCCAGTGACATGGTGGCGGAAGGCTCGCCGCTTACAGTTGCGGGGGCAGCCGCGGCATTGAGCTTGCGCCCTCACCGCGTTCCCTTTTGATCCCCGAGGGGAACCGTCACTTAGATGGTAGCGCCTTGGGTCTGCACAGACTGTCGCACGATAGCAACATCCAGCGGGACTCTTGCCCCTACGAGGTCTCGGAGCATGATTCGCCCTTACCCTCAGCCATATTTGTCGACAGCCTGCCGTCCCTTCGGAAACGGTCGATTGCAGAGGTGCCCGCGTAAGGCTGCTGTGGGTCGCAAGCAGTGGCTCCGCGCCTGACGGACGAAGGTCGGCTCATAGCGCGAGCCGACCGTCTAAGCGGCACGACGTACCGACATTCAACTCTGGCACCCTTTTGTCAGCCTCGACTACTCTGAGATCTTCCGTAGCAGTCTGCGGATTTCGCAGGACGTCCAAACCAAGCCACCGCGCGGCTTCCGAATACCCTGAACCCGCAGGCCTCGTGCAAGGCCCTCGCAGGTCGTGATGCCGGCGCCGCGCAGCTCCGCAATGACAGGCCGGATCTCGTCGCGGAACCGCTGCGCCTTCGCGGTTGAGGCCCTGCGGCCGGCCTCACCGAGCTTCGGCCTGCTAACAGGCTGCCTTATCACCACCGGTACCTCAGACCGCCGTAAACCGCCCTACCAGTGCCCGGATTGAAGATCTCCGAGGCGACGTTGGCGACGCCGGCGATGGCCACGCTGGAGATGTAGCGCCTATCGAGAAGGTTGCGCGCCTCAAGGTACCCGGACCAAGCCGAGCCCTGGTCGAAGCCGATCCTGAGGTTCAGGAGCGCATAGGAAGGCACCGTCAGGCTGTTGGCGTTGTCTGCGAAGTAGGCCTGCGGCGACCACTCGACGTTCGGGCCTGCGTAGAAGCCGCTCGGATGCCGGTAGAGCACCTCGGCGCGCAGGTAGTGGGTCGGCACGCCGGGCAGGCGGTTGTCGCCGTAGAGCGCGTCACGAACGAAGTGAAAGTCGTTGTAGGTGTAGGCGGCGTTGAACCAGACGCGGTCCTCAAGCGTCGCGAGCGACTTCAGGAACGCCAGCCCTAGGCCGGCCTCGACGCCCTGGTGCACGGTGCGGTCCGCGTTCACGATGCTGCAGGGGCTGAAGATCGACGTCGTCAGGCACTGCAACTCGTTCCGGATTTCCGAGCGGTAGAGCGAGAGGTCCCAGGTGAGGTCCGGCCGAGCACCGCGCGTCCCGACCTCGTAGGTGGTCGCGGTCTGAGCGCGTAGGTTGGAGGTCGCCACGGTCGCGAACGAGTTCGCGTCGAAGGTCGGCGCCTCGGCGCTGCCCGAGACGTTGCCGTAGACCTGCCACGTGGGGTCGACGTCCCAGAGCACGCCGAACTTCGGCTTAGCGATGTCGTAGGTCGAGCGGCCCGACTGGTTGCCGTCGGTCAGGAAGCGGTCCTTCCGGTCACGGGTCGCGTGCAGGAAGAAGCCACCCCCGACGAGGGCGACGTTCGGCAGGACGAAGAACGAGTTCTCGGCATAGGCCGACATGTTCTCCGAACGGTCGAGGGTCGAGAAGGTCAGGGGTCCCTTCACGGCGCCGTTCAGGTTCACGAACTGCCTGTAGTCGATGGTGCCGTTGTCGACGTTCACGCCCACAACCAAGCGGTTGCGGAAGCCTCCGACGATCCTGTCGTCGGTCGCGCGGACGAAGCCACCGTAGTCCTGCACCGTGTAGTCGAGGTACTCGTAGATCGGGTGGTCGACGCGGCGCTGGACCGTGAAGACGCCGAAGTCCACGGTCGTCTCGTCGAAGCGCAGCGTGGTCTTGTTGGCGAGCCGCACCGAGTCGATGTTGCGCTGCTGGTCCTGCTGGACCCAGACCGGGTTCGCGGCGCGGGGGTTCGTCAACGCCGATTGCCGGGTCACCTCGCCCGGGATGCGCTGGTTGATGGTGTTGGCGTTCACGTAGAAGCGCGTCTCGGCGTCCGGCGAGAACTGGTAGCCGAAGTTGGCGTTGCCGCGCACCGAGTTGCCGTCGCTGTGCTCCCGGAAGCCGTCGAACCGGTCCGCGGACAGGGTGAGGAAGTAGTCGAACGGGCCCGACACCCCGCCTGTCGCGGCCTGTCCCTTCAGGTAGCCGAAGCTGCCGGCGTCGATGCGGGCGTCGAAGGGAAACACGTCGCGGCCTGTCGGGGTGACCAGGTTGATCGCGCCGCCGAGCGCGTTGGCGCCGAACCGCAGCGCGTTGGCGCCCCTGAAGACCTCGACGTAGCGGTAGGCGGTCGGGTCGATCTCGAAGAAGTCGACGAGGCCGTCGGAGGTGTTGATGGGGATGCCGTCCTGGAAGACGTTGATGCCGCGGTTGCCGTAGTTGCGGGAGAGGCCCGAGCCACGGATAGACAGCCGGGCGTCCGAGCCGAACCTGGGCTGCACGATGACGCCGGGCACGAAGTCGAGCACGTCCTTGAGCGTCTGCGCCGGCCGGTTCTTGAACGCCGTGTCCGGGACGAGGGCGACGCCGCCCGGCGTGCGCTGAAGGTCCGCGCGGGCCTGCTCGACGGTCGGTACGGTGAGGCTTGCCGCCTGGGCGCTCGGTGGGAACCGCGTCTCGGCCGACGGCGCAGCGGAACCGGCAACGCTGAGCTCGGAAAGGGTGACGGACTCCGTCGCGGCGGTCCGGGCGAAGACGGAGGTGGAGGCAAGCAGCGTCAACAACAGGGCGGCGTAGAGCTCGACCCGGGGAATTCGGTACATGGCATGAGGTCCGTGGCCTGAAGGATCGGGGAAGGGCGACCGATCAGGCGACGGGTGGGGCGCGTGCGCAGGCCCTGGCTCCCGGAGGGCCCCGCGGACAAGCCATGACCTCCGGACGCCAGGTCAGGGCAACGGCCCGACGAGCGGGCCAAACGACCGGCACCACCGAGCAGGGCGGGACCGCGGCAGAGTTCAGGGCGTGGGCGACGAGGCAGCAATCCGGGTGCCCGTGCGACAGGCGCGCCTTGGACGGTCCGTCATCGCTGCCCGCGTCCTGCCGGCAGAGGACGTGGGCGGGGTCGGGAGACAGAGCGAGGCTTGCACCGCCGAGCACGGCCTGGAGCGCGAGCGCGTACAGGGCTGCCACCGCGATGGCTACGCGCCAGGCACGCATCCTCGGTACCTGTCGAGGCGTCACGCTCCTAGTCGGCATCAGAAGGACAGCCGCATGCCGCCGACGAAGTTACGCGGGGCGCCCGCGAATACCGAGCCTGTGGTGTTGGCCAGGACGCCCGCGCCGTTCTGAAGGCCGGTGGCGGCGCTGATCGAGTTCGCGAGGTTCTGGGCCGAGGCAACGTAGGTCTTGTCGAGGACGTTCCGCGCCTCGAAGAACAGGCTCAGCCGTTTGGCGTAGCCGACGAGTTCCGTCGTGTAGTGCACGTTGAGGTTCACGATGGCGTAGCCGGGCGCCTTCAGGAGGTTGGCGTTGTCGATGAAGAAGTCGTCCTGGAAAACCGTCTCGACGTAGCCGCCCAGGCCCGCCAGGGGACCGGTCGCCTGCTCGTAGCCGATCCGTGCGAGAAGCTGGTTGGCGGGCACGCCCGGGATGTGGTTGCCCGCGCGGTCGAAGCGCCGGGTCAGGCTGCCGGCACTGAGTTGCTCGACGTACCGGGTGTAGATCTGGTCGTCGAAGGTGTACGCGGCGGTCGCCCGCCAGCCCGGCGCGAAAGCCCAGTCCGCCCCGACCTCGACGCCACGATGCTCCGAGGCCGGCGCGTTGAAGGTGTAGCTCAGGAGGCCGGCACCCGGCGATTGCGTGACGAGCTCGTTGCGGAAGAACTCATAGAAGCCGGTCACGCTGAAGCGGACGCCGGGCAGCGGCGTCCAGTCGGCCCCGACGTCGAAGCCGAGGTTCTCCTGGGTCTGGAGCTGTCCGTTGTTGCCGGGCACACCGGCGGAGGTGACGGTGAGGTTCGAGGCCGAGGGTGTGGCGTAGCCGGTCGCCACGCGGCCCCGGAACTGCCAGTCGGCGTTGGGCCGGTAGAGCAGCGAGAGCTCGGGCGCGACGTTCAGGAAGCTACGATCGATGTTGGCCAGGGTGGTGGTGACGCCGCCGGCGGCCGGGAATCCGTAGGTGATGTTGCGGCCGTTAATCGTGGTGTTCTCCGCGCTGATGCCCGCGACCGCGATCCACTGGTCGGAGAGCTGCAGCTCGACGCGGGCCCGCCCGCCGAGGTTGGCCTGCGTGGCCTCAAGGTCGGCGGTCAACGCGCCGAGCCGCGGGCCGCCGTAGGGCGCGCGGTTGTAGGTCAGGCTGTGGCTGTCGAGGGTGTTGTAGGCGAGCGCGACGTAGCCGGTCGCTGGCAGGCCGAACAGGTCGCCACGCCGGGTGACGTCGGTGAGGAAGTTGAAGCCCGGGAAGTCGCCGCGCCCCGAGGACGTATAGAAGGGCTGGTTGATCTGGCGGTCGTCGAACACGAGCTGGGTCCGCCAGGTCGTGAAGGCGTCGAAGTCGTGCTCCCAGCGCCCGCCCACGATGGTGCGCCGGTCGCCGCGGAAGAACGCGCCCTCGTCGGCGGTCACCGGCACGGTGGCGCCGTTCCGGCCGTTGAGGACCAGGTTGTAGGTCACACAACCGGGTGCGGCCGCGGAGGCGGAGGCGCAACCGCGCTGGAAGGGATTAAGGCGGAACTGGTTGAGCGAACCGCGACCGGGCAGGTCGGTGGCGACCTCGTTGTTGATGATCTTCAGAGTGAAGCGGTCATCCGGCGTCGGCGCGTAGGTGCCCAGGAAGTTGATGGTCTGAGTGTCGAACGAGTTGTGGCTGATGAAGCCGTTGCCGCGCGTGTCGCTGGTGAACAGGCTGTACTCGAACGGGCCGCTGACCCCACCGAAGGCGGCGTAGTTGTTGAGGTAGCCGAAGCTGCCAGCATCGACGCCGTACTCGACGCCGTTGATCTCGGAACCTCGACGGGTGACGAAGTTCAGGGCGCCGCCGGTGGCGAAGTTGCCGAAGAACGGTGACTGCGGTCCCCGGAACACGTCGATGCGCGAGTAGGCGCGCGGGTCGACGAGGTCGAAGCGCGAGGAGCCGTCCGCCTGGGTGACGGGGAAGCTGTCCTCCAAGACGACGAAGTTGCGCGACACGCCGGTGGCGCGGGCGTTGTTGCCGCGGATCGAGACGACGACGTCGCGGGGACCGTTGCCCTGCCGCACCGTCACTCCGGGGCTGTTGCGCAGGATGTCGGCCACGCTCGTCGCAGCACGATTGTCGATGACGCCCTCGCGCCCGACGCTGGTGACCACCTCACCGACGGGCCTGTTCAGCGGCGTCGGGGCGGAGACCGGCGGCAGGCCGGGCCCGGCGGTGCCGGCCGACGTGGCCGGCGCTCCGCCGGGGGCGCCATTGCCCTCCGAGGTGACGGAGAGTTCCTCCAGGGCGACAGCTTGGCTGCCGCCTTGGGCCTGAGCGGCGGAGATGGCCAACGGGTTCGTGGCAAGGATGAGGGTCAGCGCGCGAGCGCATCGGCCTGGACGGCGGTGGGACATGACGGACACTCGTCGAGGGGCGGCAAGCGAGGGCGAACGCTGCGACCGGAAAAGGGGGAATGGGACAGGCGCGCGGCGGGGACACGTTCGTCCCCGGTTGCGCAGTCAGGACGCCAGGCGCGGGCGCAGGGCCTGGATGGCCAGGTCGATGACGAGCATGACGAGGATGACCAAGCCGGTCAGCGGGAACAGCGCGCCGAGTCCCAGCACGATCACGGTCACCGTTGCGGCGACGCGACGGTCGCGGGGCCAGGGAGGGACGCCGAGGCGACCAGCAGGACGGCGCTTCCACCACATCACTGCGGCCGTCACCGACAGCAGGATGGTGGCGAGGCAGAAGGCCAGCATCGCGAGCTGGTTGGCCCGACCCCAGTGCTCGCCCTTGTGGATGCCGATGCCGTACTGGATCGCCCGGGCGACACCGCCGAGGTCGCCGAAGCGCACGTCGACGAGCGGCTTGCCGGTGTACTGGTCGAGCGAGATCATCCGCTGCGAGGCCACGTCCTTGGGGTAGGCTGCTGCGGCGTAGACCCCGGTGTCCCCCACAGGCAGGGAGATCTCGAAGCCGGGCGGCATGCCGAGGCCGCGCAGGATCTCGACGGCGCGCGCTGGGCCGATGGAAGCCGCCGCGCTCGGCTGGGAGACCGGGACCGGCGCGTCCTCCATCGCCCATCCGGTGGTGGTGAGCATCTCCTGCATCGGCACGTTCGAGACAGGCTTGTTGGCCCAGAGCGCGCGCGGCTGGCCGACGCCGGCCTCGTTGGATAGGGTCCGCACCTGCTGGCCCCACCAAGCCGACCAGGGCAGGCCGGTCGCGGCGAGGAAGAACAGGCCGGCGCCCGCGACCAGGCCCGTCACGGCGTGGAGGTCACGCCACCAGACGCGCTTGCGCGGCGTGCCGCGCACACTGACGACCCCGCCACTCTGCCGGCGGGGCCACCAGAGGTAGGTGCCGGTGACCACGAGGATGATGGCGAAGCCGGCCACGACCTCGATGACGCCATTCGCGATTGTGCCGAAGTAGGCGAGGCTGTGCAGGCGGCGCACGACCATCATGAACTCGTCGTCACGGTCGACGCGGTCGAGCACGTCGCCGTTGTAGGGGTTCAGGTAGACGAGGGTCCGGCGCGGCCCCTCGGCCATCGTCACCACGGCCGTAGCGGTCGGGTCGGCGGGATCGGCCATCGACACCGGCACCGCCGCGGGCTCGGCTTGCGAGGCGTTGAAGAGCAGGACGTCCGGGCTGAGAGTGCGGCTCGCCTGGGGCGCCACCGTCGTTCGGTACGCGAACAGGGTGCCGTTGATCTCGTCCTTGAAGAGGTAGAGCGAGCCGGTGACCGAGAGAAGGATGAGGAAGGGCAGGCAGAGAAGGCCGGCGTAGAAGTGCCAGCGCCAGACGGCGCGGTAGACAGCGTCCTGCGCCGGACGCGCGGCGACGACGGCGGAAAACGCCGTCGCGTCGCCCTGGAGAGACTGTGACATGGGTGAGGTCCGGGTCTGAGCGATCTGAAAAGCGGATCGGTCAGGCGGCCGGCGGACCTCTTGGGCTGACGGACTGGTCGGGAGGCGCACGGGCTTGGACCGTCCCGCCATCGCGCCAGGAGGCGGAGGCCACTACGGTTGGGGCCCAGGCCACCATCGCGAACGTCGACTGGAGCGGATGAAGCAACTGCGCAGCCTGGGCCGCTGTGCAGCAAGCGTGTTGATGGCAAGCCGGCGCTTGGTCACCGGGCGCACTTGAGCTGCTGTGCTCGGCGCAGATCACCCCGCCGAAAGGCGCGGCTGGAAGAGGCGCGAGGCCGCCTAGGAAGGCTTGCAGCACGAGCGCGTACAGCGCGATCACGGCGATGATCGCGCGGCCTTGAACCGTCCGAGGCAGGCACCCGCGCATGGCGGCACTTAAGGTTCACCGAAAGCGCTGGTCAATCCACTGCGTAGGGATTTGCCGGCGACCAGGCTTCCGAAGCTGGGAGGTGTGGCGTTGGCGCCTGAACTGGTGCCCCCGTCGAAGCCGACGAACTTGGTATGCTTCCCCATGTCTAGGCAGGGCTCCGAACTGCATCCCTCAGGCCAAAGGCAGTTTCGGGGTAACAAGCGGCCATTCCACTGGCACTGAACGGAGGTCTGCAAGTGGCGCGAAGCTGAACAAGGCGGGGGCTAACTCCTGACCCCAGGCGGACATTCAAGCGTGCCGGCCCAGAAGTCTGCTCAGTAGGAGGAAGCGGACTTAGCAGCGGCGGCCACGACATCAGCATGTTGTGGCCCATGAAGCGACTCACTCAGGTATGGTTCTTCCTATCCTGGGCAGCCGGCAACCCGCTTTGCCAAGCGCCCCGCCCAGAGGGCCTTGCCCACCTAGTCGATGAAGGCGCGCACATCGCTGGCGCCAGAACGCGCGACGCCCGCGAAGGGAAACCGTTTCCAGGTACCGGCGTGGCAGGAGGCGCACGCGCCCACGATCCGAGCCAGACGCCGACGCGTCTACGCCCGCCGGGTACGGGAACGCGGAAAGCCGGGGGAAATCGGACTGCCGGTGCGCGTTTCCCGACGGGACACCGGCTTCCTCCAGGCCTGACATCATGACCGTCGTTCGAACCCAGATATACGCCTCGGCGAACGGCGACCGCTGGTACCTCTGCCGCGGGGAGAACGGCGAGGACGTGTTCGTCCTCCACGAACCGAACGGCCCATCGGGCGGTACGCCGTCCCGAAGCGACCTGACGACGTTCCTCGCCTCCGGGCACGGGGCGCCGGAGCGTCGGGCGCTATTGCGCACGATCGGCGCGCTGGTGGACATCGACAGTGCCCGCCCGCCTTCCTCCGTCCAGGGCCCGGAGCCGGGCGCCGCCGGTGCCGAGCCCACGCCGGGCGAACGCGCCTCGGCTCAGCCTTGAGCCCTCGCCGGATCGCTCCTCCCGCCGGGCCCGACCCCTATCGGAGCGTCGGGGACTCGCCGGGCTTGAGGTGGGGGGCGCTGCCATCGGGGCCACCCAGCGACACGTGGTCGTTGAGGCGGACCAGGTGCTCGAAGACGTGCTCGAAGGCATCGGTCACGGCCCGCTCGAAGGAGCCGTCCCCCTTACCCAGCGCGTCCCTGAGGGCGCTCAGCAGCGCGCGGTGCTTCTCGGTATCCGTCGACATCGCGTTCCTCCCACCGGTTGCAGCACCGGTTGCGGCAAACACAATCTACCTGTCCGATGCCGTTTCCCTAAGGCGCCGTTTCCCGGCCATCCCACGGTGGAGCTTCGAAGGTGCTGACAGGGATCTCCGTATCCGCCTCGTGAAGGGCGCCCGGTCCGGATAGGCAGGACCTGCCGCATCTGCGGCAAAACGGGCCTGACTTCGCGAAATCCGCAGGCGTCGATGTGGAGCCGCTGGCCGGGGTGGTGGCCTAAGCGGCGAATTCCCGGATCGCCGCCACCACCTTGGCCTCGCGGAACGGCTTGTCGCAGAACACGCCGCGAGCGGGGATATGATCGAGGTTGGGCGGGAGGGCCCCCGTCAGGACGAGCTCGATGGGCGGCCAGCGGTCGCGGATCAGCGCGGCCAGCTTGATGCCCATCATCGACCCGCGCACATCCAGATCGGCGAACACCACCCGGATGTCCGTGCGCTCCTCCAGGATGCGGATGGCCGCCTCGGCGGTGCGCACCACGAGCGCCTCGCAGCCGGCCTCCTCGACGAACTCCCGCATGGTCATCGCCAGGATCGGCTCGTCCTGAAGCACCAGCACCACAGGGTGCGGGCCGTCGTCCCTGTCCCCCGCCATCATGTCCGTTGCACCTCGACCATCGGTGCACGCATCACCGCCACCACGCCATCCGGGTTGTAAGCCGTATCGACACCGCCCGTTCCCACCAAGCCGGTGCGGATCAGGCGCGATCCGAAGCCGCGGCTCGTCGGCGCGACCACCGGCGGCCCGCCGCGCTCCTGCCAGCGCATCACCAGGTCCGGCCCGTCGGCCCCGTCCTCGACCGACCAGCGCAGGTCCACATGGCCCGCGTCGTTCGACAGCGCGCCATACTTGGCCGCGTTCGTCGCCAACTCGTGGAGGAGCAACGACGCGGACATGGCCGCGGCCGGGCCCAGGGCCACGTCCGGACCCTCCAGGGTGAAGCGCCCGGCATCGGCCGCGTTGTTGACCACACCCTCGCACACCGCGTGCAGCGGCGCCGGCGACCAACTTCGGCGCAGCAGCAGTTCGTGCGCGGAGGCCAGCGCCTGGATGCGCCGCTGCAGCGTCTCGACCGGCGCCCGGTCGGGCAGCGACTTGAGCGTCTGGTTGGCGATGCTGGTGACCATCGCCAGGGTGTTCTTCAGCCGGTGGGACAGCTCGTGGTTCAGGAGGTCCTGCCGGGCCTCCGCGTGACGGCGTTCGACCGCCTGGCGGATCAGCTCGGCGATCTGCCGGACGAAGGCGACCTCGGGTCCCGCCCATTCCCGTGGACGGTCGCCGTTCACGAACAGGATGGCCACCATCCGGCCCTTCTCGACGATGGGCAGGTTGATCAGCGCGCGGACGGCCAGCGCCTCCAGGGCCGCGGCGGTCGACTTGGTCCGCGGGTCCTCGCGGACGTCCGGGATAACCACGGTGCGGCCTTGACGCAGGTCCTCGGCGTAGAGGCCGTAATCGTCCAGGCGGTGACGCTCGGCGAGCGCGGGGAAGCCCTGCGCGCCCCAGCCGTCCCCCACGACCAAGGTCTCGCCGTCCGGCCCGACCGTGCCGTAGCCGACCCGCCCGACGCCGAGCACCCGCCCGATGGTCGCCGCGCCCGCCTTCACGACCCCGGCGGCATCGGCGTCCGTGCGCATCCGCTCCCCGAACTCCAGCAGCCCCTCGCGGCGGGTGTCGGCCTGAACCCGCTCGGTCACCTCCAGGAAGATGACCCCGAAGCGCTCGGAGCCGAGTGGAAAAGCGCGGCCCTCGTACCAGCGCTCCAGGCCTCCGACCTGCCGGATGAAGCTCACGGGCCGGCCGGTCTCGACCACGTCGGCAAACTCGTGAACCCAGGCGTCCTCGATGCCGGGGAACATCTCGCGGATGGTGCGCCCGACCGCCAGCGCGGGGTCGATGGACACGAGTTCGCCCCAGGCCCGGTTCACCTCGACGTAGCGCCAGTCCCGGACGGCGCCCACCTCGTCGCGGATCACCTCGCCGACGATGAACCCCTCGCTCAGCCGCTCGAACAGGCCGCGCCAGTGCGCCTCGCTGGCCGCGAGCCGTGCCTCGGAGGTCTTGCGCTCGGTGATGTCGACGGCGGTCCCCGAGAACCGCACTGGCTGCCCGTCGGGGTCGTGGATGAGCTGCCCCTTGCATTCGACCCAGCGCAGGTCGTGCCCCGGGATGGCGAGCCGGTACTCGACATGGAAGTCGGCGCCATGCTCGAACGTGTCCCGGATACGTGCGCGCAGCGGTTCGAGGTCCTCCGGGACGACGAACTCCTGGTACTGCTCCATGGTCAGGCCGGCTTCGGTCCTGCCGGCGTCGAGCCCGTACAGCCGCGCGAAGTTGGCGTCGCCGTGCAGCAGGTCGGTATCGACCATCCAGTCCCAAAGCCCGACGACCCCGGAGGCAACGAGCGCGACCTGCAAGCGCTGGTCGGCCGCCCGCAAGCGCTCCTGGTTCTCCCCCAGGAGCCGCAGCGTCTCCTGGATCTCGGTGACGTCCTGCACCGTCCCGAGCATGCGCACGGGCCGACCCTCGGCGTCGTGGACGAAGCTGGTGGTGCGGGTGACCCAGCGAACGGCCCCGTCGTCGGCGCGGCGGATGCGGTAGGTGGCCTGGGGCGGCGTGCTCCCCGTTTCCCGCGAGGCCTGCGTCGAGGCTAGGTGCGTGTCCTCCGGGACGATCCGGTCCGTTGTGGCGTCGGCCGAGAGCAGTGGTGAGACCGGTAGGCCGAACAGGCGGCAGAACTCGGGGGAGACCGTCATCAGCCCTGAGGCGATGTCGGCCTCGTAGGTGCCGATCCGCGCGGCCTCCTGGGCGAGCCGCGAGCGCATCTCGCTGGCGCGCAGGGCCGCCTCGCCGTCGAGCCGTTCGCGCACGGCGGAGAGGTAGCGCGCAATGGTCGCGAAGAAGGTGAGCGTATCCTCGTCGAACGCCCCCTGCGTGCTCGATCCGAAAGAGATCACGCCGGAGAGGCGTCCGCGGCTCCGGATGGGATAGCCGGCATAGGCATCGACGCCGCTCTCGCGCGCCATGGCGTAGCGCGGTTCGGACCCGTCCTGCACGTGAGCCAGCACCAGGGGTTGCCCGGTCCGGGCCACGATCCCGCAGAGCGGCTTGTCGAGGTCGATGTCGGCCACGGCCGCGCGCATCGCCTCGTCCACGCCGATGGAGCCTGTCAGGCGGACGCTGCGCCCGCCCGGTGCGAGGTCGTAGATGAAGCACTGCTCGAAGCCGAGACTGTGCGTGCTGGTCTCCAGGATGGGTTCGATCACGCGGCTCGGGTCGGAGGCGGTGAGCAGGGCCGCGGACGCCTCGGCCAGGATGGCGAGGTGGCCCTCGCGCCGGAGGGCGGCATCGCGGCTGCCGACCGCCACCGCCTTCTCCACCGTGGCGCGCCGCAGTTCCAGCAGGCTCATCGCCTGACGCGCGCAGCGGCGGAGGTGCCCGGCCTGCGTGGCGGTCAACCCATTGGGCCTCGGCTTCGTGTCGATGACGCAGAGGCTGCCGACGGTGTGGCCCTCGGGCGAGCGCAGCGGCGCGCCGGCATAGAAGCGGATGCGAGGCTCGCCCGTCACGAGCGGGTTGGCGGCGGTACGGGAGTCGGCGGTCAGGTCGGGAATGACCAGGATGTCGGGCTCGGCGAGGGCGAACTTGCAGACGGAGCGGTCGAGGTCGGTCTCGCAGGACGGGAAGCCGACGCGCGCCTTGAACCATTGCCGGTCCCGGGCCACCAAGCTGACGAGGGCGACGGGCGTCGCACACGCCAGCGCGGTCAACTGGACGAGGTCCTCGAAGCCCTCCTCGGGCACGGTGTCGATGATGTCGTAGGCGTCGAGGACGGCCAGCCGCTCGCGGTCCTGCAGGGCGCGGTTCAAAAGGGCCGACGATTCTGGCGACATGCGTGGATCAGCTTCATCGGGCCAGGACGCGATGCGTCCCCGGCCGCCGAACTGTTCCCAGCCAGCGGACCTATGTGCCACGGGGGTCCTGACCCGGCAACTCCCGACGGCCCAACCCGTTCGGTCGCGGCCCACCATCGCGCGGGTTCGCCGATGTGGCCACGCCCATGCGAACCCGGTGTCCGGGATCAAACCATGCGCAGGCGGCGGTCGGGACCTTTTCGAGGCGGTCCAACTTGTACCCCGGCCATGACCACCTCCATCTCACCCGCGCCCTCCTTCGCCCTCGTCGTCGACGACGATGCGTTCATCCGCATGGACGCCTTGGCGATCCTGGAGGATGCCGGGTTCGAAACCTTGGAGGCCGCCCATGCCGACGCGGCCGTCGGCCTGCTGCACGAACGTCACCCACATCTCTGCCTGCTGTTCACCGACGTCCAGATGCCGGGGACGATGGACGGCTTCGCCCTGGCCCGGTACGCCGCCGAGCGCTGGCCGCACATCTCCATCGTCGTCGCCTCCGGTCACGCCAAGCCGGAGCCGGGCGACTTGCCCGAGGGCGCGCACTTCATCGGCAAGCCCTTCAGCGCGCAGATCGTGCGAGACCATCTGAGGAGCATGCTCCCGGAGGACCGCAAGCCGGAGCCCCTTCGCGGGTGATGCCGTCCGCCTCTGCCTGCCGCGCTCCGCCGAAACGGCGGCCGACTGGCCCCGGCTGGCTCGGCTGCCGGACGCTGATCGCGATGCGCGCCTCCGAGGCCTTGGAACGCCTCGACGGCCCGGAGGGCATCGACATCCCGTTCTCGGACGTGGTGATGCCGGGCGGCATGAACGGGATGCAGCTCTCGGTGCAAGTCCGGCGGCTGGGCCCCGGCCTGCGGGTACTGCCGACCTCCGGCTAAACCGGCACGGCGCTCGACGAGCACGCGGTCCCGGTCGACTTGCCGCTCCTGAGCAAGCCCTACCGGCTGGACGAACGCGCCAACGAACTCCAGGTCGTCATGGGCTGAGCAGGTTAGGGCACATTCGCGAACGGTGGGGAGGTGTAGCCAAACCGGTCCCGTCGTTTGCCGCTTGGTCAGTGGTGCACGGCCAGCATCCAGACCGCCATGCCGACCATCATCAGGTTCTCGGTCAAGGAGACGAAGCCGAGCGGAACGCTGCCCGAGCCGCCGACGCAGGCGCACTTGATCTCGCGCTTGTCGACGTAGACCGCCTTGACCACCGAGACGGCGCCGACCGTGCCGATGAACATGGCAACGGAAATGGACAGCCAGTCCAGGGTGCCCGCCACCATCAGCACCCCGGCCAGGGCCTCGCAGAACGGGTAGGCGTAGGCGTAGCGGACCCAGCGCCGGGCGAGCAGGTCGTAGCCCAGGAACATGGACGAGAAGGTTTCGACGTCCTGCAGCTTGAGGATGGCCAGCACGCACATGCTGAAGGCGATGAACCACTCGCCCGCGCGCATCGTCAGCGGCGTCCCGTAGGCCGCGTAGCTCGCCGCCATCGCCATCAAGGCGGTCATCGCGAAGACGGCGACGACGGGCGTGTAGCTCGTCGCGTTCGGGTCCTTGACCTCCTTGCCGAGATGACGCCGCAGCGCGTCGTAGCCGCCGATGCGCCGCCCGCCGATGAAGGTCTGCGGCGTGGTCTTCACGTCGTGCTCGGCCTTGAAGGCGTCGGTCTCCTCGCGGGTGGTCAGCCAATGGTCGTCGACCGTGAAGCCCTCGCGTTCGAGCAGGTCCTTGGTCTTCAGGCCGTAGGGGCAGACGTGCTTCTCCATCACCATGCGGTAGACGGTGGCCCTGCGGGTGGTGTCGAGCATGGAGCGGCTCCTCGTTGCCGGTGGTCCCGTTCGAGGGACAACCCGCGAACCGTCGGATCGGGCACGGGCGGCGGTGACGCGTCCGCCGGCTCCGCCCGGGAGGCCCGCCGAAACCCGTGACGGTCAGCCTGCCAGGTCGCCGGCGATGTTGGCCGCCGCCAGCAGGCAGAGGCCCGCGAGCAAGGGCGTCGCGACGACGGCCAGGACCAGATCGGACGCGCGCGGAGCCGCAGGGCGCGGCCCGAAGGCGAGGTGCCGCCAGCGGCCCTTGCGAAGCATGGAACGGGACATGACGGGTCTCCTTCGCCCGGCTAGCTCCGGGGCGTGCGAATCGGGCTAGACCGTCGGCGCTCGCGAACGACCGGCATCAGGACGCGAGGAGACCGGCCAGGCCGACGAGCAGGAGCAGACCCACCGCAATCCCGCACGCGGCCCAGGGCGGCCATGGGGTGGCGCCGTCGCCGTTGTCGTTGGCCGGACGCGGCAACTCGCTCGGCCAGCGCCGCCACCGTCGGCAGGTCGACGGGGCCTGCAGGACCGACGGGCCCGACCCGGCGTCATGGCGATGGCGACACGACATGACCGGGATATCGGGTGCCGCGGTCGCCCGTGGCAGTGCCGCCAAGGCCGCACCGGAGATCGGCGTCGGCCGATGCCAGGCCGCCGCCGAGGCGTGCCCAGTCCTCGACGGACCCGTCCGCCGGGACCGTCGGCACCTGTGCGTCGCCCGCGCCGACCGCGCTTCCTGAAACCGCCCGCCTCGCCCAAATGAGCCGAGCCTTCCGAACGATGGCCGTCCTCATGTCTCTCCCTCGTCCTGTGAGCGGGGCGGGCCGGGCACTGCCGCCCGCACGATGGCGGCAGGGTCGGCGGCTCCGGTTTAAGCTTTCGTGAACCAAACCGGCCGCGCAAGCCGACCCCGAGGAGGCGCCCTCAGGCGTGTCAGGTTTGTCCCGACAGGAATGCGGTCTTCTCCGACTGCGCACCCATCCCCGGCGCCACAGATCACTCCGTGAGCGGGGAGAGAGGGGCGCCGAGCCCGAGCGTCCCCCGCGGTCCGGCGCAGGAACGTCCGGCCCGCGGCCAGACAATCGACCACCCCGTCGAACCCGTCACGGTCGTGGCCCGCAAGGGTCAGCCACCACCATCACGGAGCTGAAACCCGATGAAACGTCTCGCACTGGCCCTCGCGGCCGTATCGAGCCTGATGCTGTTCTCGCCGTCGAGCGAGGCGCGGCCCTTCGGCAGGGGCCATGGCTTCCACCATGGCGGCTTCGCCGGTCACCACGGCGGCTTCCGGGGCGTCCGCCACGGCTTCCGGGGATACCGTTCGGTCGGCTTCCGTGGCTACCGCCGCGGCTTCGGTGGGTACCGTCGCGTCGGCTTCGGCGGTCCGCGCTACGGCTATGGGCGACGCTACGGTTACCGCCGCGGCTATCCCGGTCTCGGCCTGGCTGCCGGCCTCGGGCTCGGCCTCGCCGCAACGGCGGCCCGGCCGGCCTACTACGGGGGATACGGCGGCTACGGCTATGCCCCGGTCGGATACGGGTACGGCGCCCGCGGCTCCTACTGCACCTGCGGCTACTGACCCCCGTCGAGGCGACCCGGCATTCCCGCCGGGGCGCCACCCGTTCCCGACTCCCTCGGCGTGCGCCGGTCCGACCTCGGGACGGGTCGAGCCCACGTCGGCATAGACAGGTGAAACCGATGAAGAACCTCGCACTCGGCGTCTTCCTCGCGGGCTCCGTGCTCGCCGGCCCCGCGCTCGCCCAGGACAAGGCGGCGCAGCCGCCCGCCGAGGCCCAGACCAACCAGATGAAGGCGCCGCCGGCCGGCGGCATGGGCGGCATGACCATGGCCGACACCGCGACCGCCAAGATCAAGTTCGTCACCGCCAAGCCGGCCGAGGTGACCTCGTCGAAGCTCGTCGGCAAGAACCTCTACAACAACAAGAACGAGACCATCGGCGAGGTCGAGGATCTCGTCATCGACAACGGCAAGACGGTCACCGGCGTCGTCGTCAGCGTCGGCGGCTTCCTCGGCATGGGCGAGCGCTACGTGCTGGTCGACCCCTCGTCGATCTTCCTGCACAAGGCGGACGGCAAGCTCAAGGCGATGGTCGACACCGACAAGGAAGCGCTGAAGAACGCGCCCGAGTTCAAGTACAACAAGAACTCTTGACCCCCTGCGCGTGGTCCCGTGTCCGCGGGGCCACGCCCAAGCGTTCCGGCACCCGGGCTGTGTCGGGACGAGCCTGACAGGTGTCGGTGAGAACGGCGACGCCCGGCGAAACCGCTTGTCGCCCGCCGGGATACGGGCGCACCTCGAAGCCGCTTCGTAAACGTCGATGTGGTGGAGAGAGCGGCGATGATCATGGACATCATCAGGCAGGGTTCCCGCGCCCGGGCCCTCGGGCGCCCGCGGGATGCCTGTCCCCACCCGGCGGACTCCCGCGAGCGCCGGGCCTGGTACGAGGGTTACGACGGATCGACCTGGGACTTCGCCGAGCGGGTTCCGCATCCGGCTGGGGTCGAGGCGAAGGCCCGCGGCCCGGCGGCCCGGAACGGGGCGGTCGACCCGACCTTGGGCTAGGTCGCGGGCCTTCGCCTCGACCCCAGGCTCCCGTGGCCCTAAGGCAAGGCTTCGGAGAAGGTCGGGAAGGCGACGGAGGGGCGATGGGACGGAAGCGACCCCACTCGTTCGAGGGCCGGACCTTCGGGCGCCTGGAACGGGTGGTCACCGCCCTGGTCGAGGCGGGCCAGCAGGACCACGCGTCCGCGCCGCCGAACCTCATCGAACGGTTGCGGGACCTGGAGCGGAACGCCGCCGCCGGGGGCGACCGCCAAGTCCTGCAGGTGATCGCGTCGGGACGTCGCCTCCTCGGCGACGAGCAGGCGGTGACCGACCCGCGCGTGCTGACCGATGGCGCCATCGTCAGCGTGCTGGTCGAGGACGGCGCTGTCTCGGTCTACCCTACGGTAGGGAGTATGGCCCGGCCGGTCTCACCGGCGGGGACGTCCGCCACGGCCCCTCCTGATCGGTTACACCCGTATGACCGCCGGACGTGAGACCGGTGACGCCGGCCGTCCCGAACTGCACCGCGGCAACGGACGGACCTTCGTCGCGCTCGCGGTGGCGGCCGCCATCCCCGTGCTGCTGCTCAGCGGCTGGGTCGCGACCCTCATGGCGCAGCAGCAGCGCGGATTGACCCGGAGCGCCGCGGTGGCGAGCGCAGGCCGGGTGGCCGAGCGCGTCGCCTCCGACATCGCGACGCAGGTCGCGGTCCTTCGAGCCGAGGCTGCCTCGGCCAGCCTCGATCGGCCGGATCTCGCCGCCTTCTACGCCGAGGCCGAGCGGCTGAGGCAGGAGCACCCGCTTTGGGAGACCGTCGAGCTCGCCGGTCCCGACGGCGTCCAGGTCGTCAACCTGCTCCGCTCCCTCGACGACGAACTCGGCCCCACCGCCGACCGCGCGAGCTTCGACGCGGTGGTTCGGACGAGGCGACCGGTGGTCGGCGGGATCGGGCCGCTCGGGCCGATCTCGGGCAAGCGCCTCGTCGCATTGCGGGTCCCCGTCATCCGGGACGGAGCGCTCCGCCACGTCCTCTCGGTCGGCCTCGCCACGAATGCGGTCAGCTCGATCCTTCGCGACGCGGGCGCGCCGGAGGGTTGGGTCGGCACCATCGTCGACGCGGCGGGCAACACCATCGCCCGGACCCGGGCCGAGGCGGAGGAACTCGGCCACCCGGCCAGCGCCGCCTTGCAGGCCGCCATCCGGCGGGCCCCGCAGGGCTTCTACACCGGCTCGACCCTGGAGGGGCCGGACGTCGAGGTCGTCTACCGCACGCTGAACGATACTGGGGGCTGGTCGGTGCATTTCGGCCTGCCGGTCGCCACGCTGAACGCGCCGGTCTTGCGCTCCTACCTCGTGCTGGCCGGCGGAAGCGTGCTGAGCATCGGTCTCGGCCTCGCGCTCGTCGGCCTGGTCGGCCGCGACATGGCCCAGCGCCGGGCGGGCGAGCAGGCACGCTTTGCCCTGGCCCTGCGGTCGAGCGAGGAGCAGGGCGCGGTCGCCGCCGAGGCCGCGGAGCTCGGTACCCTGCGATGGGATACGGCCGAGGAGACCGTGACGGCCTCCCGACGCGCCGCCGAACTTCTGGGGTGGGAGGCGGAGGTGCCGGAGGGGCGCGAGATGACCGCGGACGCCGACATCGCCTTCCTGGCGGTCGACACGGGCGACCGCGAGCGGCTGGCGGCGGAACTGCGACGGAGCCTCGCCGAGGGCGTGCCCCTCGACGTGGAGTTCCGGGTCTCGCAACGGAGCCCGGAGCCGCGGTGGGTGCGCCTGACCGGGCGAGCGCCCCGGCTTCGGGCGGAGGACCCCGCCGACCTCGTCTACGGCGTGGTCTCGGACGTCGGACCGCGCAAGCGCGCCGAGGCGGAGCGACTCGACCTGCTGCGCCGCCTTGGCGAGGCGCAGGAGAACGAGCAGCGCCGGATCGCGCGCGAGCTGCACGACCAGGTCGGGCAGACGGTGACCGGCCTGTCGCTCGGCCTCAAGGGGCTGGAACGACTGCTCGACGCGCAGGGGGCGTCGCCCGAGGCGGGCCGGCAGATCCAGTGGCTGCAGCGCCTCGCCGGCGAGGTCGGACGCGACATCCACCGCGCCGCCGTCGACCTTCGCCCGACCGCCCTCGACGACCTCGGCCTGCGCGAGGCGCTGGCGACGCTGCTGCGCGAGTGGGGCCAGCGTCACGGCGTCCGGTCCGACCTGGAGTTCGTCGGCGACGCCTCGCGCCTGTCGGCGGCCGTCGAGAGCGCGGTCTATCGGATCGTGCAGGAGGCGCTCACCAACGTCCTCAAGCACGCGCGCGCGGCCACCGTCAGCGTCTGCGTCGACCGCCGCCCGGACGAGGTCCAGGTGATCATCGAGGACGATGGCGTCGGCTTCGAGCCCGGCTCTGGCACCTCCCCGTCCGAGGGGCGCGCGCAGACCGAGCCGCGGCTGGGTCTTTCGGGCATCCGCGAACGTTTGACCCTCCTGAACGGCACGCTCGCGCTGGAAGCGTCCCCGGGCATTGGAACCACGCTGTTCGTCCGCATCCCGGTGACACCCGCCGCCTGACCCACGAGAGGGACCAAGCATGGACCGTATCCGCGTCGTCCTGGCCGACGACCATCCGGTCGTCCTCGCGGGCATCCGGACGCTGCTGAACGCCGACCCCGAGGTCGAACTCGTCGGCGAGGCCACCGATGGCGGCGAGGCGCTGCCGATGATCCGCGCCGTCGCGCCCGACGTCGCCGTGGTCGACGTCTCGATGCCCGGCCTGAACGGCCTCGAACTGACGGAGCGGGTGACGGGCGAATGCCCCGGCACCCGGGTGCTGGTGCTGACCGTCCACGAGGACGCGGCCTACGTGCAGCCGCTGATGAGGGCCGGCGCGCGCGGCTACCTCCTCAAGCGCTCGGCGGCGGACGACCTGCTCCGTGCGGTCCGGGCCGTGGCCTCCGGCGGCGTCTACCTCGACCCGTCCATCGCCGGCCACGCCCTGGCTGAAACATCCGGTACGGACGGGCGCCCGGGCACGGCGGAGGGGCGCGAGCCGCTGAGCCCGCGCGAGGCCGAGACCCTGCGGCTGATCGCACAGGGGTTCAGCAACAAGGAGATCGCCCGGCGCATCGACGTCAGCGTGAAGTCGGTCGAGACCTACAAGGCGCGGGCCGCCGAAAAGCTCGGGCTGAGGACCCGCGCCGAGATCATCCGCTACGGCGCCGCGCACGGGTGGTTCGATGCCCTAGCCTTGCGGTAGCGCCGTCACCCCTCACCCCGCCGCCCGCCTCGAACCGAACGGACCTGCCGCCGACCGTTCCCCGCCGATCAGCGGCTCGGGTCTCTGCGCGCTTTCGATGGGGCGGGCGTACTGGGGACGGACGAGCCCTTCCTCGTGATGATCGGCGGCGTTCCGACTGCGCCTGGCTTTGCCTTGGGAAGGGTGCGACCCCTTGATAGAGCCCGAGCGCGATCCAACGGGTCTCCATCCCGCGCGAAGGTCGGTTGCGGCGCGAGGCCTCCTGCGAAGCCCAGCAAGGGTACGACGACGAGCGAACCCACCATGGGCCAAACATATCTCGGCTTGTCGGTCATCCGGTCCTCGTCGGGCTTTTGCCTCCGCTCGACTGGTGGGTCCCCGTGCTTGATCCCGCCGGGTCGACCCAGCAAGCGCCACCCTCCCTCTCGACAGAGCGCGCGGCGCCGGTTCACCCCGCAGGTTGCCCCGCTCCAGTCCGCACCTGGACGAGGCGGGCGTGCCGTTCCTCCAGGTCGGCGAGGTCGCTCGGGTCGACGACGTCCCGCCGCGCGGCCGCCAGGACGAGGTCGGCATGGCGCCCGAGCGCGGACAGGCGCGAGGTCAGACGCTCGACTTCCGCGACGCGGGTGAGGACGTCGAGCATCCGCGCGAGCACGTGGACCGATCCGGCGGCGTTCTGGCGGATCATGTGGAACATCGCGTCGCACAGCCCGTCGTAGTCCGTCACCGGATGGACGAGCACGATGCGACCCTCGCGCGCGACGGCGCCCGTGGGCAGGTGGCGCGGCGCGATCCGGCACAGGGCGTCGCCCAGGTGGTCCAGCACGCTGCCCGCCGTCATCGGGTCGTTGATGCCGGGCGAGAGCGCCCGCACCGCGATCTCGACGAGCTGCCGCACCGAGTATTCCAGATCCTGCAGCGCCGCGGGGCGGCGTCCGAAGGTGAGCGACCGGGCGACGGCGTCGGCGGCGTCCTCGACGCCCGCGGAGAGGAAGGCGACCGGGAATCCCCTCGGCACGAAATCGCCCGGCCGGACCCTCAGGGCGAGGACGACGCGCCGCTCGTGCGCCCAGTCGGCGAGGCCCTCCGTGTCGACCGCCTGCAGGTAGCCGCCGTCCGCTGGCGCGACCGGGGCGCCGCGTGGCGGCTCCGCCGGCGGCTGGACGTCGGCCGCGTCGCGGGTCCGTGCCTCTACCGCCGCACAGAGGTCGCGGTGGACGGCGTCGACCACCGTCTCGACGTTGATGCTTGTGGCGACGTGGTGGACGAACCAGACCAGCGTCCCGAGGCAGACCAGCGCCAGCAGCACGGCGCCCGATATCGCGAGATGCGGGACGAAGGTCTCCTCCGCGACGGTGCGCACCGTGCGCAGCACCATCAGCGCGTAGGCGAAGGTGCCGAGGAAGACGCCGAGCACGAGTTGGTTGCGGGCGTCGCGCACGAAGTTGCGCAGGAGCCGCGGTCCCATCTGGTTCGAGGCGAGCGTCAGTGCGGCGATGGTGATGGAGAAGGTGGTGCCCGCCACCCCGATGGTGGAGGAGGCCACCGCGCTCAGCAGCGCCCTTGCCCCCTCGGCGCCCCCGGCCCAGCCCCAGTTCGCATCCGGGGAGGACGGATCGTAGCCGGCGATGTGTGCCGCCTCCAGCCAGACGGCCGCCTGCGCCAGGCCGATGCAGGCGAGCACGACGAGCGCCGGCCGCAGCCAGAACTGGTCGCCCAGGAACTCGATCCAGGCCCTTACCCTCGCCCTCACCCGCGGTCCTCCCCATTCCCAGCCACCGGCATCTGGCCCTTGGTCGTGACCCTCCCCTCCTCGCCAGTTGGAGGCGATCCTCGGCGCAGGGTTTGCCCGGCGTGGATGCCGGCGGCGTCCGCAAGGCACGGGTTCAATGCGTGGGGACGTCGCCCGTCCCGTTCAGGCAGGGTCTCTCCGCGCGCGATGTTCCCTCGGGGCGGCGACCAGGAGAACGAGCGCGCCGGCCACCATGCAGGCGACCGAGCCGGCGAGCACGCCGATCTTGACCTCGCCCTCCAGGGCCGGCGCGTCCGCGAAGGCGAGCAGGCCGATGAACAGGCTCATCGTGAAGCCGACTCCGCAGAGCAGGGAGACGCCGTAGACCTGCGCCCAGGTCGCGTGGGCCGGACGCTGCGCCAGCCCGAGGCGCACCGCGGCGAGAACGAGCCCGAATACGCCGAGCTGCTTGCCGACGAACAGGCCGAGCGCCACACCGAGCGTCACAGGGTCGAACAGCATGTGCGGGGTGAACCCGGCCAGCGACACGCCCGCGTTGGCGAAGCCGAACACCGGCAGGATCAGGTAGGCCGACCACGGCTGCACCGCGTGTTCGAGGATGTGCAGCGGCGAGGTCGGGTCGTCCGGCTTGCCCACGCTCTGCCGCAACGGCACCGTCATCGCCAGCAGCACTCCGGCGACGGTGGCGTGCACCCCCGACTTGAGCACGAGGAACCAGAGCACGACGCCGAGCAGCAGGTACGGCCAGAGGCGCGCCACGCCGGCCTTGTTCAGCCCGTACAGCACGGCGAGAACCAGGGCGGCCCCGCCCAGCATCGGCAGAGATAGGTCGGCGGTGTAGAACACTGCAATGATGAGCACCGCGCCGAGGTCGTCGATGATGGCGAGCGCCGTCAGGAACACCTTCAGCGACACCGGCACGCGCGACCCCAGCAGCGCCAGGACGCCGAGCGCGAAGGCGATGTCGGTTGCGGCCGGGATCGCCCAACCCCGCAGCGTCTCGGGCGAGGACCAGTTTACGGCGGCGTAGACGAGGGCCGGGGCGGCCATGCCCCCTGCCGCGGCCAGGCCCGGCAGCACCCGGTCGGGCCAGGTGCGCAGGCGACCGTCCAGCATCTCGCGCTTGATCTCCAGCCCGACGAGCAGGAAGAACACCGCCATCAGCGCGTCGTTGATCCAGTGGAGCACCGAGAGCGGGCCGAGATAGGCCTTGAGCGCGGCGAAGTAGGTGTCCGCGAGCGGAGAGTTCGCCACCACGAGCGCGAGCACCGCGCTCGCCATCAGGACGAGGCCGCCGCCGGCCTCGCTGACGAGCGTGTCGCGCAGGGCCGACATCGGACGTCGGCGAGGCCGCGCAACGGCATGGGGGGAGGACGACACGGGCACGGGTCTCCGGCGCTGGCGGCCCGACCAGCGCTCGTCCTGCCGGTCCGACCGACGGACCGCGCACCCTCGGGTGGGCTATCGCATCGGCAGGCGGCAGGCACAACCCGGCCCCGGTGGATCCACAATGCGGGTGCGACGGCCGGCACCCTGTTCAGATCGCCGGAACCGTGTCCAGTGTACGGGTTTCGGCCTCCGAGACCCGCGAGCGAATGTTTCCTGGCGCATGACACACCTGACCGAGCGGCTTCGGGGCCTGTACGAGGGCAACACCGACCGCGCCCACCGCTTCCGCTACGGGCTGCTCGCCTTCGACCTCGCCACCCTCCTGTTCATCGTCGTCTCCTCATTCATGCCGCGCGAGCCGCTGGTCGAGGGCGTCGATGTGCTGATCGGGGTAGCGGTGACCGTGGATTTTCTGTCGCGGCTCGCCATATGCCCGCGGCCGGCCCGCGAGTTCATGCGCCCGACCACCTGGGCCGACCTCGCCGCCATCGCCTCGTTCCTCGCGCCCATCGTCGGCGAGGGGGCTGGCTTCCTGCGCATCCTGCGTACCCTGCGGCTGCTGCGCACCTATCAGCTGCTCGACCGTGTCGCCTGAGGAGGAGGAAGCGGACGCAGCCAGCCGCGACCATTTCGTCTGTTGCACTGTTTGCGAGCCGGGCGCCGTCGGACATGCGGGCTCGACTCGTGGTGACATCCCAAAACTCCAAACCAACCTAAGCCGCTGCTTTTTGGCCAACTAGGAATGCAACGAAGTCCTTGGACGGCAGCGGGCGGCTGACGTGGTAGCCCTGCACCTGACTGCACTGTTCCGACGCCACGAACGCGTACTGCTCGGCCGTCTCGACGCCTTCGACTGTGGTCGTCATGCCAAGGCACGAGCCCATGGTGATGATGGCCCGAACGATGGCAGCGCTCTCAGCGTCAGCGGGTAGTTGGCGGACAAACGAGCGGTCGATCTTGATCTTGTCGAAGGGGAACCGGCGCAGGTAGCTTAGCGAGGAGTAGCCGGTGCCGAAATCGTCCATGGCAAGGCCGACGCCGGCAGCCTTGAGGCGGGACAACATCATCAACGTGCGCTCCTCGTCGTCGAACATGACGCCTTCCGTGATCTCAAGTTCCAGCCGACGGGCGGGCAGACCCGTTTCTCGAAGGATGTCCTCGACAGCCTCGGGCAGCCGGTCATCGCGGAACTGGACAGGGGACAGGTTGACCGCGACCTTGATCGCATTCGGCCATCGTGTCGCATCAGTGCAGGCGGTTCGCAGTACCCAGGCGCCGAGCGGCATGATGAGGCCCGTCTCCTCGGCGAGCGGGATGAAGTCGGCCGGAGAGACGAGCCCGCGGCGGGGATGGCGCCAGCGGACCAGGGCCTCCGCTGCCGTCACTCGCCCGGAATGCGCATCGACTAGCGGCTGATAATGCAGCTCGAACTCGCCAGCCTTCAACGCACGGCGCATGTCGGTCTCTAGGGTCCGGCGCGCCTCGACCCGCTCGGCCAAGGCGGGCTCGAAGATCCTGAACCGTGCCTTGCCCTCCCCCTTTGCCTGGTAGAGCGCGAGGTCGGCATTGCGCAGGAGCTGTTCCGGATCGGACCCGTCCTGCGGCGCCAGGGCGACGCCGACGCTGGCGCCGACATTGACCAGTTGCCCGTCCAACAGAAAGGGACGGTCCATCACCTCAACGATGCGCGCGGCCAAGCACTGCGGCCCGCCGCGCTCCTGCACGCTGAGCGCGAGGACAGCGAACTCGTCGCCCCCTAGGCGCCCGACCACATCGTCTTCGGAGATGACCGACCGCAGGCGTTCCGCGACCTTGCGGAGCAGGGCGTCGCCCATGGCGTGGCCGAGGACGTCGTTGACGAACTTGAACCGGTCCAGATCGAGCATGAGGACGGCAAAGCCTCGCCCACTCTCTCGGAGGACGGCCGCGCGTTGCGCCAGCACGTCGCCGAGCCGGGCCCGGTTCGGGAGCCCCGTGAGTGCATCCGTGAAGGCCAGTGTGCGCATGCGCGCCTCGGTGTGGAGCCGCTCGCGTTGATCGCGGATCGCGACCACGGTCTGGCGCTTGCGGCCGAGCTGAACGTCCTTGCGCAGCACGCGCACAGGCAGGGACTGGCCGTCGGCGGCGGCTAGTTCAGTGTCACGCTCTTCCTGCTCCGGAAGATCGGCCACCACGAGGCCCGGCAGCAGCACCGACAGGTGGCGCCCGGTCAGCTCGGCCTGCGTCAGGCCGGACAGCCGTTCGAGGCTGTGGTTGGCGGTCGCGATGACCTCGCCGTTGCAGACCGCAAGGCCTTCCAGAGCGATGTTGGCGAGGTTGCGCAGGCGCTGCTGGTCCTGCCGCGCTTGCGCCCGCGCATGCAGGGTCAAGCGCAGACCGACGAAAGCCAGGATCACCAACGCGAGAGAGATGGCCGCGAGGACCGGCGCGATCGTGGCGGGCGCGACGGCCGTCACTGGAAGCGCAACCTCGGGATCGAAGGTCAAGGTTACCGCGGACATGCCGCCGATGTGCAGGACGACGATGGCAGCGATCAGCAGCGGAGCGCCCAATCGGCGTAGGCCGTGGTTGCGTTCACCTGCCAGCACCAGCGCGAGGCCGAACAGTGCGAGACCCATCAGGCAGGATCCGGCAACGAGGGACATGTCCCATGCAACCTGCCCCGTCACCCGGTAGGAGGCTTGGCCGAGATAGTGCAGGGCCGTGATACCGAGGCCGAGAATCAGCCCGGCTGCGAGGCGCCTGAGACGATGCCGCCGGCCGACGACGAGCACCATCCCGAGGCCGATTCCACCGATTCCGGCCAGCAGGGACAAGGTGGTCATGATCGGCTCGAAGCCTGCCGCCATGCCTGGATCGAACGCGAGTAGCGCGATCATGTGGGTCGCCCAAGCGGTGCAGCCGGCGGCGACGATACTGATGCCGGCCCAGTTGCGGCGTGCCGCACCCTCTGATCGACCTGCTTGGTTGGCGACGGCGAAGGAGGCGTAGATGCCCGCGACGCAGATAAAACCTGCCACAAGCATCAGCCGAGGGTCATGCGCCTGCGTAACACAGGTTAGTATAGACTGCATCTCGTCCTCCGCTGGAGATCGTGATGGCCTCAGTCTTAAAAGAGAGTCTGTTTCGTTGGTTAAAACTTGCCCCTCTCCAATTCATGATGACGCAGTGAGCCAGGCAAGGCTGTTTAATCTTGATCTATGTATTATATTAGCGATGATGACGCCGCGAAGGGCCATGGCCGCTGCAGGCTGCGGATCGAGTGCCAAAATTTGTGCGGTGGCAAACTCACGAGCCTTCGCGCCAATAAGTGACACGCGTCGAGCTGACTCTGGATATTTTTCGCACAATTTGCTGTGACGTCGACTGCTCCGCATCACTGCCATGCGGCCCTAGGCGTCACTTAGCCAAGCTTCTCCATCTACAAGGACCCGCTCGTTGTCAGCGGAGGGACATCGTTCCCGCGCCTGATCGTACCCATTCTCCGTTTTGAGCAGTGGCCTTAACACAGAGGCGCCCGTCAAAGCGGACCGGCTGTGCATGTTATGATCAAGACCGCATTCACATCACCGATGCCGCCGAGGCAGAACGAGAGCCGGCGCCTTGCAGCGCTCCATCGTCTCCAGCTGCTCGACACACCGCCCGCTCCGGCCTTCGACCGCATCACCCAGCTCGCTCAGTCGCTCTTCGATGTCCCGATCGCACTCATCTCGCTCCTTGATGAGGACCGGCAATGGTTCAAGGCCAAATGCGGCCTGAACGTCCCTGGCACACCGCGGGAGCAGGCGTTCTGTAACTACACAATCCTGCACGACAGCGTGTTAGTGGTTTCCGACGCCCGCGCGCATGCTGACTTCGCCTTGAACCCTCTGGTGACCGGGGAGCCGTTCATCCGTTTCTATGCTGGCGCGCCTCTCGTCGTCGCACCGGAAATCAGGATCGGTTCACTGTGCATTATCGACAGACAGCCACGCACCTTCAGCGATGAGGATCGGTGGCTGCTAGCGCGACTGGCTCAAATTGTTACAGATGAAATCTGGCTGAGAAGTCTTGCATCTGGACAGGGTCGGATGCCGCCCGATTCCCGGCAGCTCGAACGTAGTTCCGCAGTATCTTCTGTGATCACCGGCGTGCAGGTTCGTGCCGCCAGGGCGATGCTCGGTTGGTCCATCGACAAGCTCAGCCTGAAAACCGGTCTTTCAGCAAACACGATCAAGCGAGTAGAGGCCGATGATCAAAGCCGGCCGAGCAGTCGCTCCACGATGACTAAGGTTAAGGAGGTGTTGGAAGGCGAAGGAGTTCTCTTTATCGGCCACGGCGCAGCCGTCCCGGGCGTACAACTTGTGCGAAATTTTGATTAGATCAAAGATCAATTTAGTGGTTAACTACCTTTTAGGGCCTGATTGCCCATCTTAGGCAACAGCAGACCGCCTGGCGGCAGAGCGGCGCTCCGGTCCCTCAAAGGGGCATGGTTCAATCGAAAACGCCGCTTCTAGGATGGATGCATGTCGCTGTTCTCTCGCGGCGATCATGCCGTGCTGCACGCTGTAGGCTGTGCGCAGGGCTTGGTGGAGTTGACGCCGACCGGCACAGTGTCAGGCGCCAACTCGCGCTATCTCGATCTACTCGGCTATACACTCGACGAGCTGCGTGGCCGCTCGCTCGAAGCCGTTTTAGATCCGCACGAGGCAAGAAGCGGGGACCAGCAGAAACTTTGGGCGGCCGTTGTTCAGGGTGAAGCTCGGACATCATGCTCACGGCACCTCACCAAACACCGCAGCGAGGTCTGGCTGCAAGTCAGCTACTGCCCCGTCCTCGACCGTGCCGGCCGGGCGACGAAGATCATCCAGCTCTCGCTGGATGTCACTGCGCAGCAGCAGCGCAGCG
>NZ_BPRC01000031.1 GCF_022179725.1 Methylorubrum aminovorans | reverse complement strand
GCCCTGGGGTGGCGAACACCCCAGGAATTCGCCCTAGCGGCGGCCCTGCAGGCCGCCGAATGAGATCCGGAAGCTCACCTTCCGGCCGGACCAAAATCCGGGGGACCCTCATGAGATCCGGAAGCTCACCTTCCGGCCGGACCAAAATCCGGGGGACCCTCAGGAGGAGCCTCGGCTGGATCTTGTGACGACTCCATCGGCTGCCCCACCGCAGGCCCGTGTCCGCGGTACGCCCCCGCAAACGAGCCTCGACACCCACAGCCGGGGAGTTGGAAAACCGAGCTTACCCGGTCCCTACGACCTTTAGCACCGGGGCGCCTGGACATGCGTCGCAGGCTCCCCGACCCGAAGGGTCAAGGAATCCGGTGCCGTCACGGCCGGCACCAAACCGATAAGCTCGGGGTTTCCACGCCCCAGGGCGGCGCGTACCACCCCGTGACCATGATAGGCGCGTCCCCGCCCTCAGTCCAAGAGCCAGAGAGGAGCTTTGCCGGGGCGAAGGATCGTCAGGTCGAGAGAGGCTCCCGGCCCCACGATCCCGAGGAGGCCGGCATGACCCAGGCATCGCACTTCACCATGACCCTCGACCTTGCGGTCCAGGACCCCTCCGCCGTTCTCGAAGCGGCGGCCACGCATCTGACCCGCACCGGCACCCTCGCTTCGGTCGAGGCGGCCCGCGCCCATCTCGCCGGCGACGTGCCGAAGGCCCTCGCGGCCCTGATCGGCCTGCGCAACCTCGCCTGGGCCGGGGGCACGGCGACGAAGATCGACTGCACGCCCAGCGAGGCCGAAGGCTCCGCTCAGGGCGGGCTCTGAGGCGATCGGCAGCCCGATCCGGCCCCCCTCCGAGCACGAGGGGGGCCCTTCCCCCGTGCGGGATCGCCGCGGCGAAGGAGCGGACCATGGCCGAGTACGTGATGACCACCGTGACCATTGGGGGGCTCCTGAGGGGGCAGGGGGCGGTCGAGGCGCTGATCGAGGCGGCGGGAGCGTATTTCGAGGACGCCGAGATCGGGGTCCGCGACGCCCTGTCCAGGGGCAGCAGCATCACCTTCGAGGCCCTCCAGAATTTCGGAAACACCCCTGGCCTCGACGCCTTCTGCCGGGCGCAGGGACTGACCTGGCATCGGTCGTGGGTCGCCCAGGTCGGGCAGTTCGGGGCCGGTCTGGAATACTGGCGCCCCGGTCTGGAGGCGCCGCTCGAGGAGGCCGCCGACGAGGGCGGCGCGCCGATGATGACGCTGGCGGCCCTGAGGCGCTGCCACCAGGCCCGTCAGACCCTGGCCAACCTGATCGATCGTCTCGGACAGGCCGACGCCGCCACCGTCCCGCCTCTGAGCTTGGCGGCGGACTGCGCCTGATCCGGCCCCGCGGCCCCCTTCCAGAGTCGGAGGGGGGCTTCGCCTGCGTGAGGGTTTCGAGGTCGGGGAGAGAGATGCCCGGCCGCCCTCGCGAAAGGACGATGGACCATGACCAGCGCGAAGGCCACCACGAAGACCGCTGCCAAGATCACCCTGACCGAGGCGGTCGCGATCCCGTTCGACAAGCTGGCCCTGAGCCAGGCGAACGTTCGCAGGATCGCGCAGGGGATGAGCATCGAGGATCTGGCCGAGGACATTGCCCGGCGTGGCCTGCTGCAGTCCCTGAGCGTGCGCCCGATCCTCGACGGGCAGGGCCAGGAGACCGGCCGCTACGAGGTGCCCGCTGGCGGCCGGCGCTACCGCGCGCTCGAGCACCTCGTGAAGACCCGGCGCATGACCAAGGGCACGAAGGTGCCTTGCATCGTTCGTCCGGCCGACAGCCCGATCAGCGCGACCGAGGACTCGATGGCCGAGAACGCCATGCGCGAGGCCCTGCACCCGCTCGACCAGTTCCGGGCGTTCAAGGCGCTCGCCGACGGCGGCATGTCCCACGCCGAAATCGCCGCGCGCTTCTTCGTGTCGGAGAAGATCGTGACCCAGCGCCTGCGGCTGGCCGGGATCAGCCCGGTGCTGCTCGACGCCTATGCGGCCGGGGAGCTGACGCTGGAATGCCTGATGGCGTTCTCCGTCACCGAGGATACCGAGCGCCAGGTCAAGGTGTGGGAGGCCCTGTGCAAGCGGGGCGGCGTGAGCAACTGGTCGATCCGGCAGGCCCTGACCGAGCGCACGGTGAGCGTGGGTGATGCCCGCGCCCGCTTCGTCGGCGAGGAGGCCTACGTGGCTGCCGGCGGCATCGTCCTGCGCGACCTGTTCGCCGAGCGCGGCGACGGCTGGTTCCAGGATGCCGCCCTGCTCGACCGGCTGGCCGAGGAGAAGCTGGCCGCCGTCGGGCAGGAGGTGGCGGCCGAGGGCTGGAAGTGGATCGAGGTGTCGCTGTCGCTGATGACGGGGCGGACCTACGGCCTTCGCACCCTGCGGACCCGCTCCGAGCTGAGCGAGGCCGAGGAGGCGGCCTTCGAGGCAGCGGTCGCCAGCTACGACGCGCTCAACGACGAGTACGGCTACGGCGACGACATCCCGGAGGAGGTCGCCGAGCGGCTGGCCGCGCTGGAGGCCGAGATCGCCGAGTATGAGCGGCGCTCCAACATCTACGACCCGGCCGACATCGCGATCGCCGGGGCCTTCGTCACCCTCGACTACGACGGCCGACCGACGGTGAGGCGCGGCTACGTCCGGCCGGAGGACGAGCCCGTCGCAGCCCCGGAGGGGGAGGCCGCGACGGCGGGCGCGACGCAGTCCATCGGCGCAGGCTCCACGGAGGCGGGGACGGATGGACGGACCGTCCGGCCGGAGCCAAGCGTGATGCGCACGATCATCACCATCGGCGGCGGCTCGGCGTCGTCGAGCCCCACGGCCGAACCGGAGGAGGCCGACCGGCCGCTCTCGGAGCAGCACCGGACCGAGCTGACCAGCTACCGCACCATCGCCCTGCGCGAGGCTTTGGCCGACGATCCCGAGTCCGCCTTCATCGCGGTCCTGCACGCCATGGTGATCCGGGTGATCGTCAACGGCTACCGCACCGGAACTTGCCTGGAGGTATCGACCACGTCGAGCCGGGTCGACCCCTCTGTCCAGGGCCTCGACGGTTTCCGGCCGGCGACCGCCCTCGACGCGCGGCGTGAGGCGTGGGCCAAGCGCTTGCCGGAAGACCACCCCGCGATCTGGGACTTCCTGATCGATCTGGCTCCGGAAGAGCGCACCGAGCTGTTCGCGCTCTGCGCGGGCTTGAGCGTCAACGCGATGCACACCCCCTACGACCGGCGCCCCGAGGCGCTGCCGCATGCCGACCGGCTCGCCCGGCTCGTCGGGCTCGACATGACCCGCGACTGGGCGCCGACGGCGGCCAACTACTTCGGCCGCGTCACCAAGACCCGGATCCTCGCGGCGGTGCGCGAGGCCAAGGGCGAGGACACCGCGCGCCTGCTCGACGGCCTCAAGAAGGGCGACATGGCGCGCGAGGCCGAGCGGCTGATGGCCGGCAGCGGCTGGCTGCCCGAGCTGCTGCGCACCCCCGGCCTCGACGCCGAGGGGGCGGCCGTGCCGGCCGACCCGGCCGCCAGGGGCGACGCCGCGATCGATGCGGTGGAAGAACCGAGCGAGGCTCTGCCGGCCTTCCTCGCAGATGACGCGGATGCGGCGGACACGGGGTACGCCATCGCTGCCGAGTGAGGCAGAGCCCGAGCCGGGTGGGTGTTGTGCGCTCGTGCCCGTCCCGGCCCCGATCGCTGCGAGCGTCCTGCATGACCGCGTCGGGGTCGGGGTCAACGGGCAAGCCGTTCCCGCTCGCCCGAGGGCTCGCGTGACCCCGCCCCGCGCCCGCGGTCGCCCCGACGCATCAGCGATCGGGAGGCCGGATGATGTGTCGAGTTCTGAACAAGCGTAACGGCACCCACGACTTGGCCGTCTACATCGGCCGCGGCTCGAAATGGGGCAACCCGTTCGTGATCGGCCGGCATGGAAACCGCGCCGAGGTCATCGCGAAGTACGGGCTGTGGCTGGCCGACCGGCATCACCTGCTGCGCGCGCTGGACGAGTTGCGCGGGCGCGATCTCGTGTGCTGGTGCGCGCCACTGGCCTGCCACGGCGATCTTCTGAAGTACCTCGCGAACGCCAGCCGCGACGAACGGATCGCGTGGTGGCGCGGGGTAAAGGAGGCCTACGCCATCGTTGCCGTGTAGCGCTCCACGCCGCCCAGCCTGTCTTGCTGACGTCTCCCCCCCGAGCCTCGCGGCTCGGGGCTTTTCGTCGAGGCCTTGGGGCTGGCCTGTGCCTCGCGCGGAGCCTCCGGCAGGAGCTTTCTCGTCTCCCGGTCGTAGTGGCCGAGACGCGTCCGCTTCGCCAGCCGGGCGCGCTTGCGCGTGTAGAACGGCGCGACCATCGGATAGCCCTCCGGCAGGCCCCACTTCGCCCGATAGGCCTCGGGTGTGAGGCCAAAACTCGTCAGGTGGCGCTTGAGCATGCGATAGGACTTGCCGTCCTCGAAGGAGATCAGCTCCTTCTCCTGGATCGAGGCCTGGATCTCCTCCCGCGTCGGCCGTTTCCGGCCATGGCCGAGCCGCGCTCGCATTTGCATCTGCGGAGGCAGGTCGACCGGTAGGGCCGGCGGACTGACCTCGTGCAGGACGAGGCCGCTCTGCGGTCCCTGTCGGATCTGCGTCAGGACTGCGCCGACCTGCCGGATCAGCGGACCCACCTCGTGCGGGCCGAGCCTGTTGTTGGCGAGATACGATGTCACGATGCGAACCGTCATGCCGACGTTCGAGCGGTCGTGGTCACCCTGCGGCCGTTCCAACCGACGGGTCCTCCTCCCAAGGAATTTGGCGGCCATCTGAAGCGTGGCCGTTGCGATAGTCAACACGAGACCCGATCGGAGATCGACGGGATCGTGTGTCTATCATGGGTCTTCATGTGGAGACCAGTAGAGCGGGTCGTATCACGAGAGTGAGAGGAGGCCGGACGGAGATGAGCCGGCGCGAGGACAGAGAAAGTCCTGCGGGTCGGCCGATCATCCGCCAGGAGGCCGCCCGTGAACGTCCCGATCCGTACCCAGCAGCTCCGTCACAGCACGGCCCTCACCTCGACCCCTACGCCGGAGAGTCTGATCCGGGCCGGTACGCGCCTCGCGGAAGGGCTCGCGCAGGGCCGGACGCTCGATGCCGCCGCCTTACGGGCGGCGATGGAAGTCGCCTGCGGCGGCAGCGACGCCGACGGGCTGTGGCTGTGGAAGGACGCCTACGAGGCCGGCGAGGTCGCCCAGGTGCTGTTCCTGCGCCGGTTCTGGCCGGCGATCCGGGCCAAGGCCACGACCCCGGCCGCGCGGCTCGCCCTGCTCGCCCGCATCACCGCGATGCTCCCGACCCAGACGCGCCGCTCCGAGGAGAGCGAGGCGTTCCAGCAATTCTCGACGCCGCTCGCCCTCGGCGCCGTCGCCGCGCTGGCCGCCATGCTGCGCCCGGGCGAGCGGGTGCTGGAGCCGTCGGCCGGCACCGGCCTGCTCGCGATCCATGCCGAGCTCGCCGGCACGCGCCTGCATCTCAACGAACTGGCCGCGACCCGCGCCGGCCTGCTCGCCGCGCTGTTCCCGGCCGGCGGCGTGACGCGGTTCGACGCGGCGCAGATCCATGACCGGCTCGATGTGGGCGTAATCCCGGACGTCGTGCTGATGAACCCGCCGTTCTCGGTCGCCGCGGGGGTCGAGGGCCGCTACCGTGACGCCACCGCCGATCACCTGCGCTCGGCGCTGACGCGGCTCGCCCCCGGCGGGCGCCTGGTCGCGATCACCGGTGAAGGGTTCCGGCCGGATCGCCCGGCGAGCGCGGGAGCGTTCGCGGCGATGGCCGAGCGCGGCGGGCGGCTGGTGTTCTCGGCCGGACTGTCCGGGCGGGCCTATGCCAAGCACGGCACGACGGTCGACGTGCGCCTGAGCGTCTTCGACCGGGTTCCGACCGGAGAGGCGGGTGAATCGGCAGCCCCGCTCGGGATCAGCCCCGACACGGCGTCGCTGCTGGACGCCGTCCTGGCGGGCCTCCGGCCCCGTTGCGCTCCGGTTCCCGCATCGGTCCGGGCCTCCGCCCCGGCTCCGCGCAGCGCCATCCCCGGCTTGGCCCGGCGCCAGGCGCCTGCGCGGCCGGTGCCTGCTATAGGCCCAACGCCCGCCCCGGCGAGTGAGGACGCCGAGCCGATCGCCTACACGGTCATCGAGGAGCTGCCGGCGACGCTGGTGGCCGAGGCGGCCCTGTACGAGGCCTACGCGCTGGAGACCCTGCGGATCGAGGGCGCCCACCCCCATCCGACCCCGCTGGTGCAATCGACCGCCATGGCCTCGGTGCGCCTGCCGCGGCCGAGCCATGCCCCGCGCCTCCCAGTGCCGATCGTGGCTCAGGGCCTGCTTTCGGAGTGCCAGCTCGAGACCGTGATCTACGCCGGTGCCGCGCACGCCCGCCACCTGCCGGGCCACTGGACCGTCGACGAGACCGGCACGATCCTCTCGGCCGCCGCCGCGGAGGCGGAAGGAGCGGTGCGCTTCCGCCAGGGCTTCTTCCTCGGCGACGGCACCGGCGCGGGCAAGGGCCGCCAGGTCGCCGGGATCATCCTCGACAACTGGATGCAGGGCCGGCGCCGGGCGCTGTGGGTGTCGAAGTCCGACGCCCTCCTGGAGGACGCCCGGCGCGACTGGCGCCATCTCGGCCAGGAGCCGCTCCAGATCGTGCCGCTGTCGCGCTTCGCCCCGGGCAAGCCGGTGACGCTGCCCGAGGGCATCCTGTTCACCACCTTCGCGACGCTCCGCGGCGGCAGCCGCAGCGGGGCGGGCTCGCGCCTCGATCAGGTCTGCGATTGGCTCGGGCCGGACTTCGACGGCGTGATCGCCCTCGATGAGGCCCATGCGCTGGCCAACGCCGCGGCCGGGTCGGGGGATCGCGGCGTGGTCGAGGCCTCGCAGCAGGGGCGTGCCGGGCTCAGCCTCCAGTATCGCCTGCCCGAGGCCCGCGTGCTCTACGTCTCGGCCACCGGGGCGGTGACGGTGGAAAAGCTCGCCTACGCCCACCGCCTCGGCCTGTGGGGCGGCGGATCCTTCCCGTTCCCGACCCGCACCGACTTCGTCTCCGCCATGCAGCAGGGCGGCCTGGCCGCCATGGAGGTGCTGGCCCGCGACCTGAAGGCGCTCGGCCTCTACACCGCCCGTTCGCTCTCCTACGCCGGCGTCGAGGTCGAGATGCTCGACCACACGCTCACCCCGGAACAGACGGCGATCTACGACGCCTATGCCGATGCCTTCCAGGTGATCCACACCCATCTCGACGCCGCGCTCAAGGCCTCGGGCGTGACCGGGTCGTCGGGGACGCTGAACCGGGCGGCGAAGTCGGCGGCCCGCTCGGCCTTCGAGTCGAGCAAGCAGCGCTTCTTCAACCACCTGCTCACCGCGATGAAGTGCCCGAGCCTGATCGCCGACATCGCGGCGCAGATCGAGGCCGGCCACGCCGCCGTCGTGCAGATCGTCTCGACCGGCGAGGCGCTGATGGAGCGGCGTCTGGCGGGAATCCCCTCGTCCGAATGGGGCGACCTTCAGGTCGACGTGACCCCGCGCGAGTACGTCATCGACTATCTCGCCCACGCTTTCCCGACCCAGCTCTACGAGCCCTACACCGACGCCGACGGCAACCTGCAATCCCGGCCGGTGACCGACGAGGACGGGCGCCCGGTCCAGTGCCGCGAGGCGGTCGAGGCCCGCGACGGGCTGATCGAGCACCTGTGCGGGCTCGAGCCCGTGCAATCGGCCCTCGATCAGATCCTCCATCACTTCGGCGTGGGGGCGGTGGCCGAGGTGACCGGCCGCTCGCGCCGGATCGTGCGCCAGACGGGCAAGGACGGCATCGACCGCCTCGTGCTCCAGAACCGCCCGGCCGGTGCCAATCTCAGCGAGACGCAGGCGTTCCAGGATGACGGGAAGCGGATCCTCGTGTTCTCCGACGCCGGCGGGACCGGCCGCAGCTACCACGCCGACCGGAGCGCGCAGAACCGGCGCCTGCGCGTCCACTACCTGCTGGAGGCCGGCTGGAAGGCGGACGCCGCGGTGCAGGGGCTCGGCCGCACCAACCGCACGAACCAGGCCCAGCCGCCGCTGTTCCGGCCGGTCACGACCGACGTGAAGGGCGAGAAGCGCTTCCTCTCCACCATCGCGCGACGCCTCGACACCCTCGGGGCGATCACCCGGGGCCAACGCCAGACCGGCGGCCAGGGCCTGTTCCGGCCCGAGGACAATCTGGAGGGGCCCTACGCCGCCACGGCCCTGCGCCAGCTCTACTGGGCGATCGTGCGCGGCGAGATCGAGGGCTGCCCGCGCCAGACCTTCGAGGCGATGACCGGACTGTCCCTGGTCGACGATGCCGGATGCCTGCTCGACGAGCTGCCACCGATCGGCCGCTTCCTCAACCGGGTGCTGGCCCTGCGCATCGCCCTGCAGAACCGCCTGTTCGCGGCGTTCGAGGAGCGGCTGGCCCTGGTGATCGAGGGCGCGATCTCGGCCGGGATCTACGACGTTGGCGTCGAGGTGCTGACGGCGGAATCCTTCGTCGTCACGGATCGCGAGGTGGCCTACACCCACCCCGAGAGCGGGGCGCGCACCCACCTCCTCACCATCGCCGAGCGGCGCCGGTTCCGGCCGCTCGACCTCGACGGCGCGCTCGCCTTCCTCGCCGACGGCTTCCGGCCCGTGGTCAACGCGAAGTCCGGCCGGCCGGCGCTGATGGGCAAGGCGGCGAGCGAGACCCGCGAGGACGGCTCCGTTGTGGCGCGGGTGCGGCTGGTGCGCCCGCTCCAGCGCCAGATCCTCGACCGCGACGCCTTCGACCGCTCGCGGTTCGAGGAGGTGACGCAGGAGGCGTTCCGGGCCGCGTGGATGGCCGAGCTCGCGGCCCTGCCCGAGTTCGAGGAGCGCACCCTGACCGTGGTGACCGGCCTGCTGCTGCCGATCTGGGACCGGCTGCCCGGCATCGACATGCGGGTGTTCCGCCTCGTGACGGATGCGGGCGAGCGCATCGTCGGCCGGGTGGTCGAGCCCGAGGACCTGCCCGTCACCCGGGAGCGGCTGAACCTCGGGGCCGGCACCGCCATGGCCCCGGCCGAGGCCTTCGCCGCCGTCCTCGGCGGGCGTGCCAGCCTCCAACTCGCCGGCGGCCTCCAGGTCAAGCGCGTCCGCGTGATGAGCGAGAACCGGGTCGAGGTGATCGGCGCGAGCGAGGGCGCGCGGGCCGGGCTCAAGGCGCTCGGGCTGTTTGCCGAGGTGATCGCCTACCGCACTCGCCTGTTCATCCCGAGCGGCGCGCACGGAGCGCCGATCCTGGCTGCGGTGTTCGAGCGGCATGCGCTGTTGCGTTGCGTCGCCACCTCCGCTCACGCTTGATGCCCGCACCCGACGGAGGCCGCCATGCCGACCCATCCCCCCGCCGCGGACATCGCCCGCCAACTCGCCGACGATGTCGAGGCGTTCTGTCGGCGCTACCTCTCGAACGGCCACCGCTCCGGCCGGTTCTGGTGCGTCGGCGACGCCTTCAACACCGCAGGCGGGTCGCTCTATGTGCGCCTGACCGGCCCGACCAGCGGCAAGGGCCGCCGCGGCAAGTGGCAGGACGCGGCGACCGGCGAGCACGGCGACCTGCTCGACCTGATCCGGCTCCAGTGCGGCGCCGGCTTGCGCGAGGCCCTGGCCGAGGCGCGGGCGTTCCTGAGCCTGCCCCTGCCGCCCGATGCGGAGCGGTCCCGCCCGCTCCCGGAGGCGCGCGACACGACCGAGTCGGCCCGGCGCATGCTGCGCTACGGCCGGCCCGTGATCGGCACACCGGCGGCACTCTACCTGCGCAGCCGTGGCCTTGAGCACGCCATCGGCCTGCCCAGCCTCCGCTTCCACCCTCGCTGCCTGTATCGGGCCTCGCGCAAGCACCCGGGCCCGGACACGTACCACCCGGCCCTGCTCGCCACCGTCACGGATCTCGCGGGCGCCGTCACGGCGGTCGGCCGGACCTGGCTCGCCGCGGACGGGCGCGGCAAGGCCGACTTGCCCAAGCCGCGTCGGGTGCTCGGCACCCTGATCGGCCACGGCGTGCGCTTTCCCGGCACCGCCACGGATCTCATGGTGGCCGGGGAGGGCGTCGAGACGGTGCTGTCGCTCCACCGCCTGATGCCGGGCGTGCCGCATGTGGCCGCGCTCTCGGCCGGGCACCTCGGCGCCCTGATCCTTCCTCCCGGCCTGCGCCACCTCTACATCGCCCGCGACGCCGACGAGGCCGGCGAGCGGGGAGCCGCGATCCTGCGCCGCCGCGCCGAGGCCGAGGGTATCTTGGTGACGGACCTGGATCCCCGTGAGGACGACTTCAACACAGACCTGCGCCATCTCGGTCCGCGCGATCTCGCCCTGCATCTGGCGCCACAGCTCGACCCGAACGACGCGGCGGCCCACCTCCGGTTCGAGGCGGCGGCGGCCTGATCCGGTCTGGCCGATCGAGGCGTTCGGCTGAGGAGCCGCCGGCTGTTCCGGGCCGGACGAGAGCCGGCGTCCACGGCCTTCTCGAGAGGGCGACGGATGCCGGGCCGGGGGCCTTGGGTGCAACGGCCCCGGCCGACGATTTTCCGCCGCCGCCTGACGGCGGCTTTGCATCGCGAGGCAAAATCGACGGCCGGGCGCCGTCCTCCGCTTCGCTCCGGCCCGCGCATGCGCGGGTGCGCCAGGCTCCCGGGCCCGGCCTTGGGTCGCCACAAAGGCCGCGATGGACGCGAGCCTCGGACCCCGAGGAGCCCGCGATGCTCGATCACACGATCCACGATCTCGATGCCGACCTGCCGACGGCCGATGCGTCCCTGCTCGACGAGTTGGCGGTCACCGGCTACCGCCCGTTCGAGGAGCACGACGATCCCCGGCCGCTCCCGGCCCAGCGCGCGATGGACCAGGGCCTGCGGGGAGCGATGAGCGCCCTCGAGGAGGCCTTCGCCGACACCCGCCTGGAGGACGATCTCGAGGACGTGCTGTGGGGCTTCGTCAACGTCTTCCACCGCCGCGTCGAGCAGATCGAGCGCAAGCTCGACGAGAACGAGCAGGCGCAGAAGGCGAGCCAGCGCGAGCAGGACGGCAGCGAGGTGCTGTCGGTCGAGCTGGAGCGCCTCACCGCCCTCGGGCTGACCCTGTCGGAGCGCCGCAACGCCTTCGAGTACGCCCGGGACACCGCGGCTCATCTGTTCACACGCACCACCCGGTCGCTGTGGCGTCCGCACTCGGGCTCGCGGGTCAACCACGCCACCATGACCGCGGCGATGATCGACTCGCGCGACTACATCAGCGCGCGGCGGCGGGCCGAGACCGAGATCCACCTGCCGCAGGGCACCCGCATCGCCTTCACCGGGGGCAAGGAGTTCCAGGACGTCACGGTGATCTGGGACACCCTCGACAAGGTCCGGGCCAAGCATCCCGACATGGTGCTGCTGCACGGGGGCGGGACCGGCGCCGAGCTGATCGCGGCCAAATGGGCCGAGAACCGCAAGGTCGCCCAGGTGGTGTTCAAGCCGGACTGGAAGCGCCACAGCAAGGCGGCCCCGTTCCGTCGCAACGACACGATCCTGGAGCAGATGCCGATCGGCGTGGTCCACTTCCCCGGCGGCGGCATCAGCGACAACCTCGCCGACAAGGCGCTCTCGAAGGGCATTTCCGTGCGGCGGGGCGTGAAGGCCGGCGCTTAGGCGCCGGACCCCTCCCTGAAATTGCCTGAAACAGCTAATTCAGGCATAATGGGCGAAACGAGGAGGTGGCAATGGCGAGTTTCACCCTGACGGATCTCGGCAACCGGTCCGGCGAAGTGGTCGAGGCGGCGTTCGGCGGTCCGGTCGACATCACGAAGCGCGGCAAGCGCAAGTTCGTCCTGCTGACGGCCGAGCAGTTCGATCGTCTCGCGGGTGCCAGCCGCCAGCGCGCGCATCGCGTCGAGGATCTGGCCGGCGTGGAGCGCGACGAGATCCTCGCCGGGCTCGATGCCGTCGCGCAGGATGAGGGACGGGATGATTGAGCCGCAGCACGGGGACATCATCCTCTATTCCTACCTTTGGGCGCGCGAGTACGACCGGGGCGAAGAGGCGGGTCGCAAGGCGCGTCCGACCTGCGTCATGCTCATCGTCGCCGGCAAGGACGGCCGCCAGAGGCCCCTCCTGTTCCCGATCACCAGCCAGCCTCCGGGCTCGTCGCCCCATTTCGTGGAGGTGCCGGAGACCGAAGCTCGCCGCGCGAAACTCTACACCCCGGCCTGGATCATCGTGGACGAATTCAACACCGACGATCTCAATGCGTCATGGGCGATCGAGGACGCCACGCCACTTGGGCGGTTCTCGCGGAAATTCATGTCCCGGATCGCGGCGGCCGCCGCGGTCGCCATCAGGGCCGGCACCGCTCGCCGCATTCCGAGAACGTAAGCAGACCGCTCCAGCCATTTGCGCTCAAGTGCCGGGCAAATGCCATGCCTCCCCGCGCAACGCGGCGGCATGGCGGCTGTAGGCGCGCTCGAAGGCAACCTGGACACGAGGGTCGGCCACGATTTCCGAGACGCTCGCGGCGATCCGGTCGTAGTCGGAGCGAGGAATCCGCACCTCGGTGTGCTTGTCGCGGTACACCACCCGGCGCACGCCGTCCTCGTCCTGCTCGGACAGTACGAAGCCGTAGCGCTCGCAGGCGATCCGCTCCTCGTCCCGAAGCTGGAACCCCTCGATCAGGTCGCCCACCTGATCGACGCCGATCGCTTCGATCGTCGAGAACCCGAGATCGATCGAGAGCCGCACATCGCACGGATCGGCGACGTCGAGGGAAATCCGAGTGCCACGAGCAGACACGGATCTCAGCCGGGCCCATGACGGGTCCGGGATCGAGGGGCGAGCCGTTTGCGACGAGTCCATGCAATCCCTCCATCCATCAACGAGAATGAGACCCCTCACTGCCGGGTTGGGGTCGTTTCTTCGATCTCCCGCAGACACAGATCGAGGACCCGCCGTCGGGCCCCGGAACAGGCAAGGCGGTTCCACAGGTCGAGAAGTTCGAGCGTCTCAAGATGCTCGACCGGCAATTCGGCCGGATCGCGGAACGCCGACGGGGAGAGGCCGAGCAGCCGGGCAATCTCTTCGAGGTGCCGCCTGGTGACGGAGCTGTCGGTCATGAGGCGAGCATCATAGCCAATAAGAGCGCGTTGCCCTAGGGTTGTAGAACTTTCAATTAGGTAGCGCACTGCATCGGTCGCCGGGGAGCTGCCCGCGTCAGGCTGAAACGACCCTCCCCAGCGGTCGAGCTGCAGACGGGGAGGGCGGTGGCAGCGTCGTCCCGCGCTGGGGCCATCACGAGCGGCGGCGGTGCGTGGGAGGGCGCCCTCCCGAGCCACCCTGGAGACCCGTCGCGGGTCGGAAACGGCCAGCGCGCCCCGTCCGGCCAGCGCGGTGGCCGGCCGATCCGACCCTGCGGAACCGGCGGTGAACCGCGGCAGCGAGGTTCGCCACAGCGACGGACCGTCCCAACACGATGGCGACAAGGGAACAGACGCCGTCCCCGCCCGCAACCGTCCGGCCCGACGATTTTCCCCTGGCGCTGCGCGCCATTCCTCGCGGGACAAAATCGTCGGTCCGGCCAGTCCTCCGCTGCGCTGCGGCCCTTCGGGTGCGGTCGGCGCCGTCGCCTGTTTGAGGGGTCGCATCGCGCCGGGACGGTCCCGAGCGCCAGGGAGACCCAGCCGATGCCGCGCCCCACCTCGACCCTCCCCGCCCACACCCGCTTCGCCCTCGTCACCCACGTCGCGGAACTCCAGGCCGAGCTGGCCTCGGTCACCTGCCCGCGCGAGCGCCGCACCATCGCCGCCGAGCTGAAGGCCGCCCGGGCCGCGGTCGCCCAGCTCTCCACGGAGGGCTGAGGCCCTCTCCCGAGGCCGCCGACGGGCGGCCTTCGATCCATCGCGAGCGGCAGGCACACCCCTGGTTCGTGCCTCGCGGTGAGCCCGGTCACAGGCCGGGGTATCGGCGCGCGCCGCTCCGGCACCGGTCGGTCGGTCAGGCCGCCTCACGGCCGCCGATCCCAGCGTCATTCGCATCGGAGGCCGCGTCCTGAACGCCGGCATCGGCGGCATCGTCCTGCACGTCCCGTGTCTGGAAGCGATTGGCGCCGACCAGGGCGCGCATCTCGGGGCGGCGGTAGTAGACTGGACGGCCGCAGCGGATCGGCTCGACGCCGCCGACGAGCAGGATCTGCTCGTCGCGCCGCATGGTGTTGATGATCTCGTCGGGCATGATGAGCGCCCGCTTCTGCAGGCTGGTCGAGGCCGACAGGCTCACCCCGCCCGAGCCCTTTCCGCCGGAGCGGGCCTGCTGGCTGTAGGAGACGATCTCCTGGGTATAGGACCCGCACCGCTCGGACAGCCACTTGGCGGTATCGACGTCGGTGATCGCGGAAAACGACTGCCACGACGTCGACTCGAACCAGGCGGACACGGCATCCTTGTCGCCCCATTGCTGGCGGAGCTGGCCGAGCGATTGGTACACGAGCACCATGGCGATGCCGTACTTGCGGCCGGCATCGCGGGCGACCTCGATCAGGCTCATGTTGCCGAGGCGGGCCGCCTCGTCGAGGATGAAGGCGACGCGACCGTCGAGCTCGCCGTTGGCGTGATAGAGCGCGTTCATCAACCCGCCGATGATGACACGCGCCAGGCCCGGATAATCCTGAAGCGTCTGGAGATCGAGCGAGACGAACACGTCGAGATCGTCGTCGATCAGGTCGAGGCTGGAGAAGTCCCCGTCCGACACGATGGCGGCATATTCCTTGAACGAGAGCCAGTTGGTGAGGTCGGCCGCGGTGGCGTAGACGCCCGAGAAGGTCTGCTGCGCCATGCTCTTGAACGGGCCGAGCGCCAGCTTGGCGAACGAGCCCTCGTTCTCGCTACGAAGGATCAGGATCAGCCGGTCGATGAAGTCCGTTTCGGGCTCGGAGATGATCTCGCGCAAGGCGCGCAGGGTGCGTTTTCCTTCGTAGGCTTGGTTCAGGCAGATGTAGGCCAGGACGCCCCGAATGAGCTGAAGCGCCGAGTTGCGAAAGAAGTCCTTGGGATCGTCGCGCTTGACCGGGCCGGTGGCGATCCAGCCGACCACGGCCGAGATGTCCTTCTCGGCGCTGTTCTCCCCCTGGCCGATCCAGTCGAGCACGTTGAAGCCGCTCCTCGGGTCCTTCGGGGTGATGCAATGGATCGGCCGCTCGACATTCTTCCCACGGAGGGCGCTGCGGTACTGCGCGAGCATCGGATGCAGCTCGGTCGAGGGATCGAGCACCACCGCGTTGCCCGGCCACGACAGCAGCATCGGGACGACGGCGCCGGTGGTCTTGAAGCCGCCGGAGCCGGAGAAAACGAGGCCGTGGGTCGAACCGAAATCGCAGTTGAATCCCATCAACGGCTTGCGCCCGCCCGAGCCCCAGGTCCTGGGATCGTTCGGCTTGAACACGCGCGAGGTGCTCTTGGGATCGAGGTCGGGCCGGTACAGCTCGCCGAGGACCAGGTCTCCCTGTTGCGGGAAGATCTCCCCGGCGAGCTTCATCGTCGCCCACTCGGCATCGCCATGGGCGGCCGATTTCGAGCGGATCGGCTTGTTGTAGCCGCGTGTGGTCCGCTTCACCCTCACCAGTGAAACCAGCGGCGTGATGAAGGCGACGAAGCCCGCGAACGTCACGGCGCAGAACAGCGGAATGTCGGTTCTGCGCAGGAGCGCCCGGCCATCGGCACCGGGGTCGAGGGTGACGAGGCGCAGGTACTCGGCGCGCAGAGTCCAGGCGATCAGCCCGATCAGGAACAGCGAGACGCCGGCCGCGACGACCCGGCCGCTGTCGCCCGGCCTGGTCAGGCCAGCGGCGGCGAACAGCACGAGGGCAGGGAACGCCACCGCCGCGACGCGGAGAGCCTGGAGCATAATCGAATGCCCCGGTTCGACCACGTAGATACCGCCGAGCAGCGGCGGCAGGATCGTGCCGATCAGGAGATGGAGCGCGAACCCGATCGCGACGACGAGGGCGGCGATGACCCACTTCATGTCTTGAACTCCTTGTCACCGCGCCGGGCGAGCTGCTCGACGACGTCGGGATCGCGGAGGCGCTCGGCGCCATCCAACAGGAGGCCGAGCAGGACGTTGCTCGGGAGATCGGCGAGGCCGGCCTTGATGACGAGGCCGCCGAGCTGGATCTTGCGATAGGCGTCGGCGCGCCGTTCCTCATGCCGCTTGGTCATCAGCTCCCTCTGGAGCTTTTCCAGCGCTTCGAGATCCCTTTGCCTTTGGCTCTTCCACCGCCGGTGCCCCTTCACGAAATCGGGTGACGATCGCCTGGAACTCCCGAGCCAGATCCTCGTCGGAGATGTCGATTCCACCGATGCCGGACTTGATCGCGAGGTTGCCGAGCCGCTCGGCTTCGGCCTTGTCGTGCGCCTTCAGCTTCGCCTGCAGCGCCGTGATCTCGTTGACGATCGTCTCGCGCGACTTCGATCTGGCCATGGATACAGTATTCCAGTTTTGGTTGCGGCTGAGAAAATTTACCACTGACTTTACGGCAATCAACCTCGGCTTTTGAGGGGTATGCTCCGCGTCTCACGCCTGTGATGCGCGGACCACAGCAGTGAGGCTGAGCCAGTCGACCGAGGGGAGCGAGCGGAGCCTGAGCCTCCCCTCCTCCTTCCGGCGTGGCCCGCCGATGCCAACGGGCTACGGTCTCCGATCCGGCCAAGCTTGCTTCGCCGCATGGAGCGGTCGGGGCGGCTCTGGTTGTCGGAGGATGCGCCTCATTCCGGCATGGGACTGCGTACGAATGGCGTTCTCGCTGTCCGGCTCCGCCGGGCGGATGGATGGCCCCGATAGGGGCCTCTTCAAAGCAGAGCTGCGGCGCGCAGCGCCTCCGCAAAGTCGCCTGAGTTTACGAAGGGGCGCACTTATGGGGAAATTTGCATTTCCCTGCATTAGCTGGTAAGGCCAAGCTCGGGTATCCCTCGCATGGCCATCTACCACCTCAGTGCTCAGGTGATCAGCGGTGGCGCCGGCAAGAGTGCCGTTGCCGCCGCTGCCTATCGCCGTGCCGCGAACATGGTGCGCGAGGTGACGGGCAAGATCGTCACCTATGAGGGCAAGCAGCACGTTGCACACACCGAGCTGGCCCTTCCGGCGCAGATACCAGCCTGGTTCCGCACCGGTATCGACGGCCGCAGCGAGAACGGCGCTTCGGCCTATCTGTGGAACGCCGTCGAGCGGAAGGAGGGGCTGAAGGGCACCGGGTACGCGATGGAGATGAACATCGCGCTCCCGGTCGAGTTGACCCGCGAGCAGAATATCGCCCTTGCCCGAGAGTGGATCGAGAGCGAGATCACCGCGCAGGGAATGGTCGCGGATTGGGCGCTCCACGACGTGCCGGGCAACCCGCACATCCACGTCATGATCCCGCTGCGCAAACTCACCGATGCCGGGCTCGGGCCGAAGTTCGATTTCGCCAGGGACCGCGAAGGAAACATCCTCTACCGCGACGACGGTAAGCCTCGCTACGAGCGACTGGCCGGGCCGATGAAGCACCTGATCCCATGGCGCCGATCATGGGCCGAGACGGCCAATCTGCATCTTGCGAAGGCGGGGCTGGACCGGCGGATCGACCACCGTTCTCATATCGAAGCCGGGATCGCGATCGAGCCGACCGACCACATTGGTGTCCAGGCCTCGAACATGGCCGGGCTCGGCAAGGTGGCCGACCGTGTCGCCGAGGAGAAGGCCCGGCGCGTCCGCAACGCCCAGACGATCATCGACGATCCCGAGACGCTGCTGCCGATCCTGTCGCGCGAGAAGAGCGTGTTCGACGAGCGGGATATCGCCCGGGCGGTGTTCCGCTACATCGACGATCCGGAAGCGTTCGAGGCGGTGCGCCTGCGGCTCGGGCAATCGCCCGAGCTGGTGGCGGTGGCCGAGGAGGTGTTCGACCCGCAGAGCGGGCGGGTGATCGCCCGGGCGCGCTGGACGACGCGGACGCTGCTCGAAACTGAGATCCGGATGCAGGCCGCCACCGGACGCCTGTTCGGGGAGACGTCGCACCGTGTGTCGGACGGCGCCCGCGATCGGGCCTTCGCGGCGCGTCCGGAGCTGTCCGAGGAGCAGCGCGAGGCGGTGCGTCACGTCACGGGAGCTGCGCGAATTGCGGCCGTGGTCGGGTTTGCCGGCGCGGGCAAATCGACCATGCTCGGGGTGGCATGCGCCGCCTGGACCGAGGCCGGCCATCGCGTCGTCGGCGGGGCGTTGGCCGGCAAGGCGGCGGAGGGGCTGGAGCGCAGTGCCGGGATCGCGAGCCGGACCCTGGCCTCATGGGAACTCGCCTGGAAGAACGACCGGGATCTGCTCGGTAGCGGCGACGTGTTCGTGCTCGACGAGGCCGGCATGGTCGCCTCCGAGCAGCTCGCGCGGATCGTTAGGGAAGTGGAGCGGCGTGGGGCCAAGCTGGTGCTGGTCGGCGACGCGATGCAGCTCCAGCCGATCGAGGCCGGCGCCGGGTTTCGGGCGATCACCGAGATCATCGGCTATGCCGAACTCGCCGAGATCTGGCGTCAGGCCGACCCGGCGATGCGCCGGGCGAGCGTGGCCTTCGCGCGCGGCGAGACCGCCGCGGCGCTCGGGGTGTATCAGGAGCGCGGCCTGGTCCGGTTCACGCCCGACCGGGCGGCGGCCCGCGCGGCACTGATCGCGGCCTGGAGGCCGGATTACCTCGGGCAAAAGCCCGACGGGCGGCCGACCGAAACGCTGATCCTGGCCCAGACCAACGCCGACGTTCTGGCGCTGAACGCCATGGCCCGATCCGCCCTGAAGGCGGACGGGATGCTGGCGGGCGAGGCCCGGTTCGTGACCGAGCGAGGGGAGCGGATGTTCGCTCCCGGCGACCGGGTGCTGTTCCTCGAGAACGACCGCTCGCTCGGGGTGAAGAACGGCATGCTCGCCACGGTCGAGGCGGCGGAAGCCGGCCGGCTCGTGGTCCGGCTCGACCGGGACGGCCGCGGTGACGGGGATCGGATCGAGGTGCGGGCGGAACTCTACCGCAACCTCGATCACGGCTATGCCGCGACCGTGCACAAGAGCCAGGGCGCGACCCTGGATCGGGTGCATGTGCTGGCCACGCCCGGCATGGACCGGCACCTCGCCTACGTGGCGATGTCGCGCCATCGCCAGTCCGTGGTCCTGCACGGAGCGCATGCCGACTTCCTCTCCCCGGGCCGCCGGGCCAAGCTCGGCGCAACTCCGACGACCGCGGCGCTCGACACGGCCGCGCTCGCCGGCATGGCATGGCGGCTCGGGCGCGATGGAGCGAAGGCCTCGACCCTCGACTATTCCGGCGAGGCGGCCTTCCGCGAGGCGGCGGTGGAACTGGCCGCCCTCGATCCCGTGCGGATGTCCCGCGACCTGACCACCCTGGCCGGTCGGATCGAGGCCGATGCGTCGATCCCGGTCTCGGTCGGCCCGGATGCTGTCGCACCGGAGCCGCAGGCCGATCGGGACGTTGCCGAGGCCGATCGCCAACTCCTGAGCGCCGCTCTCGCCGGTCCGATTGCTCCGTCGATGTCGCCGGCACTGGCGGCGCTCGATGCCGCCTTGTCGCGGCTGGAGCACGCGGAGACCGAGATTGCCGACCGGGTCCGGCCGCAGGATCTTCGTGCGCTCGCCTCCGCCTTCGCCGAGCGTCGCAGCCTCGACGGCCACGCCGCGCTCGCCCCCGCCCTGGTCCGCCGCGCGCGGGCGATGCTGCGCCAGGCCCAGGCGCACTGGCACCGGTTGCACGGCCTCGCCACGCGTCTGTCCGAGGCGTGGGGGGCGCTCGCCGAGCACCACGGGGTCTCGGCGCATGCCAGGGGGCAGGCGCCCGACCCGGGCGCCCTGACCGAGGCTGCGCCGGCCACGGTTCAGGAGCCGCAGGCCCCGCTGACACCGTTCCTCGCCGCGGTCGATCTCGGGGGCAACGGCCTCAAGGCCGCCCTGTATGCGCGCGTCGATCCCGCGCGCGATCTGAAATCCGAAACGGACTCGCTTCAGCGCCGGCTGCGGACCGCGCTCGACAAGCCGGGGCCGGTCTACGCCGCGATCCTCGCCGAGCTGCGGCAGCGGAATTCCGTCTATCGGGAGCGGATCGGCGCCCTCCTGTCCGATCCGGATGCCCATGGCGGCCTGCGCGGTCGCAAGGGCTGGTTCGTGCCCAAGCAGGAGAAGGAAGACCGGGCCCGGGCCGAGACCGCATTCGCGCAGGCCAAGGCCGAGGCCCTCAAGCTCAAGCACGCCTTCGAAGGTGTGGCGGAGTCGGGTCGCGACGCCGAGGTCGCGTACCGCCAGCGCCTGACGATCGAGGTGCCGGGGCTGAGCCCGGCCGCGGCGGCGGCATTGGCGAAGGTCGGCCGCACGCCGGCGACGAAAGCCCTCGACGAGGCCGTGGCGGAGGCGGTGGCGACCCCGGAACTGCGAACTGAGGTGCTGGCCTTCGCCGAGGCCGTCGGGCGCCGCTTCGGCGCCAACGGGTCGATCGGCCATGACGCGGAACGCGGCCTCGGTCCGGGGCAATGGCTCGACAAGGACGAGCGCGCGATCCTGAGCGGCGGTGGCTACGTCGCCTCCTACGTCAAGGACGGTTCGCTGTTCCGCGAGCGCTTCATGAGCCGGGCGCAGGAGCGGGACCTGGAGCAGGGCCCCGATCTCGGGCTCTCGCTGTGATGCGGGCGCCACGGAGCCTGTCTAGGCGCCGGGGCGACGATGGGTAAGGGTAGGAGGGAGAGCGCAGCCGAGAGGTGGGCCGTCGCAGGACGGATCGAGAGGATTGGCCTGTGCCGGGGCGGCCGGGCTCAGCTGAGGGACGACACCATGAGCTTTCGTGATCTGCCGACGCTGGTGACCCGGCGCGAGGAAGCGGTGATCCTGCTTCAGGCCATCGCCTCGGGCGTCGACGAGGCCGAGCTGGCCCCGTTCCTCATGGCGTTGATGACCTACGAGGCCGAGCAGGCGGCGGCGATGATGCGCGGCTCGGGCAACGAGATGAGCGTGCGGGTGCAACTGGGCGCCCTGCTCGCCGAGACCGGCCTCGTCACCCAGGACGAGGTGTTCGCCGCGCTCGACGCCCGCCGGGCCCTCGGCCGGGGAGAGGCGGCATGAGCGCCGACCCCTACGTGTATGAGGGCACCGACGTCCTGCGGAACACCGCCGACATCCGCGATCCGCAGGCCCTGGCCGAGCGCGAGCAGATCGTCTCGTTCCGGGCGATGATCCAGATGCAGAAGGAGCCGGTGCTCGGAAACTTCGACCTGGCGCACTACGCCGCCATCCATCGGCGGCTGTTTGGCGAGATCTACCCCTGGGCGGGCGAGACCCGCACGGTCGAACTGTGGAAGCCCGAGATCGTCCTCAACGGCCAGAGCGTGGCGTACAGCCCGCCGGCGGCGATCGAGGGTCGCGCGCGATCCGCCCTGGAGGGGCTTCGCCAGCCGCCCGGCGACCTGAAGCAGGACCGCCCGACGATCGTCTACGCGCAGGCCTTCGCCGCGTTGTGGCAGGCCCACCCGTTCCGGGAGGGCAACACCCGGACCCTGCTCGCCTTCATGGAGCAGCACGCCCGCCATCATCATCAGCCGCTCGACCAGGGTCTGATCAACCGGGTTCCGAGCGAGACCCGCGACGCCCTCGTCCTCGCCACGCGCGGCAAGATCCGGCCGCTGGCCGAGATGGTCCAGAACGCGCGCTACTCGGAGGAGATGCGGGCCCATCCGGTGCTCGGCCGCCTGTCGGCCGATGCGGTGGAGGCGCTGCGCCTGATGGGCGCGCCGCGCATCGTCCTGCCCGAGCCCGGCACCCAGGTCCGCGGGCAGGTGATCGCCACGAGCTACCACCATGCCCTGATCCGCGACAGCCGCCAGGTCTCGGCCGTGCCGCTCGATGCCTTTCACAGGATGCCGCGCAACAACGACCGCGTCGACGTGCGGGTGCTGCCCGAAGGACGACGCCCCGAGGTGGAGCAGCCGCGCGAGGACGCCGTGCGATCCCAGATCGTCGGCCGCGTCCTGATCCCGGCGTCCTTCCTGGTCCTGAACGGCCAGCGGCCGGATGAGGTCGGCCGCAACGCGATCGAGATCCCGGGGCCGAGCGAGACCCTCGCCGAGGCCCTGAGGACGCGCTCGCCGCAGGAGATCGCCGCGGACCCCCGGCTGGCCCAGGAAGTGCGCCAGATCGACAAGACCCTGATCGACCGCTTCGGGCGCGAAGGGTCGGTCGTGCTGATCGAAGGTCTGTCCAGTGAGGCCGGGAAGCTGCTGCCGCAGGGTCAGAACCTGGAGGAGATCCGCGCCGTCCTGAAGCCTCTCCTCCGGGCCGTGGTCGCCGACGACAAGCTGCAGACGAGCCTCGCCCAGCAACAGCAGCTCGGCCGGGACGAACCGTCCCTGGGGCGCTCGGCATGACGCCGCTGTTCCGCGAGCCGGTCGCGACCACGAGCCCCGGCCGGATCGTCGCCCTCGGCGCCGTCGGCCTCATCACCCTGGCCATGCTCGGCCTCGTCTGGTGGACCTTCTCGCCGGTGCTCGGCCAGATCTACGCCGGTCTCCGGCTGGCCGAGACCGCCACCCTGTGGCGGTTCACCGGTTGGGGCCGGTACTTCATGACCATACCGGCCGGGCAGCCCTTCGCCTTCGTCGCGATCTACAAATCGTCGGTGGGCTTCGGCCTGGCGGCGACCGGGCTTACGGTGCTCCTCGGCATTCTCGCCTGGCGCAAGCGGAGCCGCGAGCACATCGAGGTTCTCATCACGGCTCCCGCACAAGGGTTCTCGCAGGAGGCCATCCTGGCCGCCTACGCGCCACCGCAATGCCTGGTGCGGGCACCTCGGGCCGAAGCCGAAACCGGGCCCGTCGCGCCAGTGGTGGCCAACCCGTTCAAGGGTTTGCGTGACCTGCGCGATGCGCGGGCGGTGGAGACCGTGGCGGATTCCGTGCCCTGGCACTTCGCCGCGGCCCTGTTCCTCACGCTCGACGCGACGGCTCCGCTCAAGGACCGGAAGGCCCATGCGACCGTCCTGAAGGCCGCCTGGGCCGCCGCCGAGCGCTTTGCCGCGGATCCGGACGCCGAGCTGCCGGAGGCGACCGTGGCGGATCTGCGCAGCCTCATGGTCCTGGCGATCTCGGACCATGCCGGCCGGAACACCGAGATGCTCGATCAGCTCCACGATCTGATCGGAGCTTGCGACACGCTGAATGTCGCCATCACTCAGGTTGCGAGCCTCGCCCTTGCGTCGGGCCGGCTGTTCTTTCCGGATTATGCATGGCTATGCTACGTCGATCCTGCCTTGCAATCCGCCATTACAAGCTATTAGATTTTATCATGATGAAGTATTCGGTGGGAGAATGAGCGTGCTGGAAGACGCGATATCCGCGACGGACAAAGCGGGTGACCTTGCTCAAGAAGCTGCCGTCCGAACGGCATGGGTCATCATCCGGAAGCGGACACCACGCCATAAGCGGACACCACGCCATGTTGGACCGAGCATGTCATCACGATCCATCGACGCTTCCGAGCCACTGCAGAAGATGTCCGCGTCAGAGGCGCCCCCATCCGGAGCGGGATGTAGGCTCGATAGGCGGCGATATTCAGCCGGGGAGCGTCGAGTGGCACGAGCAGCCGCCCGCTGATCGCCTCCTACACGGTCGTGGACGCCTACGTGGTCAAAGACCTTGGCGTGCATCCCGTCCTCCTCGACTGGTGCTCGAACCTCCTGCGCTTCGTCCTGCTCGCACCCCTGGTGCTGCGGAACCGCGACCAGGTCCGCTTGCGGATGACGGGCCGATGGCACCTCGCCATCGCGGTCGGTCTGCTCTCGCCACTGTCCTACATCTTCGTGCTGCTCGCCCTCGACATGGGCGCCCCGCTCAGCGTCGTGGCACCGGCCCGCTAGATGTCGATGATGGTTGGAGCCCTCCTCGGGCTGATTGTGCTGCGCGAGGCGGTCGGGCGCTGGCGGCTGATGGGCTGCCTCGTGCTAGGGGTCGGGGTCGTGCTACTCGGCCGAAGCTGACTGGTTCGTCGCGGGCTCGATCAGGAGTTGCACGACATCGAAATCGTGCAGGACGCTTCTGATGGACGTTACCCAACTCGCCGCCGTTCTCGTACCCCTGGGGATCTGGCTACGATCCATACGGCCAACCTACATTTCACGTAGTGGGTGGCAACGGCCACTTTGAGGCGCCCCTGATACAGCCGAACGGTGGGGTCGGATCGAATGTGGAAGCCTCTGGATCGTCGCAAAACTCTGTCGCGAAAGGCAGCCTTTTGCGTCAGATTTTCGAGACAGAAATTTCTCTGATCTGTCAGCGCCTGAGACTTTGTCGCGAAATTTAGGATTTACGCGACAGCATGGACAGCGCGTCGGTGATAAATGCTGTTTTAGCGTTGGTGTAACTTTCTCGATCGGAGCCGAACCTATCGGCAAGGCGTTGCTTAAGAAGCCCATAGGTGCGCGCCGCGTCGGGGTTGGCGCGCAGGTAGTCGCGAAAAGCTATATGTCGCCCGAGTTCTGGATTGCCGGCTGCACATACGTAGAGGTGATGTGTCGGCAGCCTGCTTGGCTGAGCGAACGCATGGCGTCCCTCAATCCCTCTTTCTCCCTCATAACTTTAACCAAGTTGCGAGAGCTTGCCGATTACAAGAGGGAGATCGGATTCGGCAGGAATAACCACATCAATGTCGATTATGGGCTTTGCGGCTAACTCGGGGACCGAAGTGCTTCCGATATGCTCAATCTCAAAAGCTGTCCACCCTAGTGCCGTCGCGATTTCATCCCTGATCTGAACAAAGATTTTGGGCCAAATTGGATCATACGGCACGATAACTACAGGGTTGACCATTTTTTCCGACCAATGGCTTTTGTCGCGAAAATCCCGATTAAATCTCAAGTTCTGCAACAGAAGTTTGTGTCGTCGCAAAATAGGGCCTTTCGCGACAGCGTCCTGCCACCGGTACCTCAGATCAGGATGCGCTCGATCTCATCGAGGTTCACTTCGTCGCTGCGGCGATCGTAGAGCTGTGTGGTGCGGATCGAAGCGTGGTTGGCGATGGTGGCAGCGCGCTCCAGGGTGCCGCCGTTCTTCAGGTAGGCGGTGATGCCGGTGGCCCGGAAGGTGTGGTTGCCGATCTTCGTGGCGATCCCAGCCGCTTCGGCGCGTCGCCGGACCATGGCGTAGGCGTTGGCCGCCGGCAGGGGCGTGCGGGTGAGTCGGCCGGTCCCCCGGCCGACCGTGCGGAACAGTGGCCCGTCGCCGTCTCCACTGAGGCCGGTGCCGTCGAGGTAGGCGTGCAGGTAGCTTTCCAAGTTGTGGTGGCAGGGCAGGTCCACGGCCTTGCCGCCCTTCTCGTGCAGGCGCACCCAAAGGCGGCGGTTCTGCACGTATACGTCTTCCATCCGCATGGCGGTGGCCGCGCCGATCCGGGCGAAGGTGTAGACCATCAATCCGATCAGCGCCCGGTCGCGCAGGCCGATCGGCATGCCCACGTCGATGGCGTCGAGGATGGCACGGGCCTCGTCTGGCGCCAGGACCGGGGTCTTGCCGCGCTTGATCACGTGCCGCGGCCCGCGGACGGCGGTGGCGGGGTTGAAGGGGAGCACGCCGCCGGTGGCGAGCCAGTCGAACAGCATGCGGATGGCGGCGAGGTGCTGCTTGACGGTGGGGGCGGTGTGCCGGCGTCCTAATTCCTCGACGTAGGCGGCGACATGGATCGAGCTGACGGCGGTGATTGACGGCAGGCCGCGCCCATCGAGCCATGCGCAGAACGCGCCGACCGCCCGGACATAGGCGCGGCGGGTGTTGGGGTTCCTGATCTGGGCAGTGAAGAACTCCAGGAAGCGGTAGGCGGCGCGCTCGCCCGCCGCCGCCACGAGGGCGGGGGCTGGGGCTGGGGGCGACTCGGAGAGTGGAACGAGCGCGCTCATTCCGCCTCCGGAAGCTGGGGCATGATCGACGTCAGATCGCTCTCGACATCGATGTCGTAGTGGGCGGCGAGCACGGCGATCTGCTGCCCGATCGTGGCCCGCAGGGCGCCGAGCGCCACGAAGAACCCGGCATCCGCTTCGAGCCCCCCATCGTGATGATAGAACAACCGGAACTGGAGCTGAGCGTCGTCGTGGAAGCGGCGGCACGCCTCGCGGATCGCCCGCACGGCCGCGACGGCGAAGGCGCCTTCGTCCAGGCTGCGCAGCGCCGTCGTGCAATCTTTGCGGAGTTCGCGCAGGGACCATTCCACGTCCCCGCGTACTTCGAGCTGCATCGGGTTGTAGAGGGCGCGCCGGTCTTCGAGGGCGAGCAGGAAGTCGCGGACCCGGGCACGCTCGGAGGGTCCCGGGTCGGCCCACTGGATGCCGCCGATCGGCAGGCTGATCCCGGTGATACGCCGCGCCGTCTCGGCCGTCACGCGGCCGGCCTTCCTCGCCCCTTTCGCCATCGCTCCATCCCCTCCATCTATATATGATAAAGGACATTATCAGATATTTTCTGGGCCGAGAAATGCGCTTGGCGCCCGCTGACTCACGCGGTAGCATGGTGGAACGCTATCCGCCTTTCTAGAGAGAGGCCGCCGATGAGCCTCAACGTCAAAGATCCCGAAGCCCACCGGCTAGCCCAGGCCATCGCCCACGCCACGGGGGAGAGCATGACCCACGTGGTCCGGGAGGCCCTGCGCGCGCGCTACGCCCAGATCGAACGGCGCAGGAGCCGCGCGAGCGTGGACGAGCTGCTGGCGATCGCCGACCGCGCCGCGGCGCACGTGAAGCGTCCCTACGCGGATCACGCCGACCTGCTCTACGACGCGCACGGATTGCCGCGATGATCGTCGACACCTCGGCGCTCGTCGCCATCCTCTACCGCGAGCCCGAGGCGGTCGCCTTCGCCCAGCGCATCCACGACGCCGAGGTCTGCCGGCTGAGCGTCGTCACCCATGTCGAACTCTCGATGGTGGTCGAGAGCCAGCTCGGCCCCGAAGGAGCACGGCAGGCGGACGCCTTCATCCGGCGCGCCGGCATCGTCATCGAGCCGGTGACGCTCCAGCACGGGGAACTGGCGCGTCAGGCGTTCCTGGATTTCGGGAAGGGCCGGCACAAGGCGGGGCTGAACTTCGGCGATTGCTTCTCCTACGCCTTGGCCAAGGCGACCGGCGAACCGCTGCTGTTCAAGGGCAACGACTTCGGTCAGACCGATCTCCCGGCCGCCTGATATCCTGCCCGTGACCGAGCACCGGCCACGCTGAACCACCGCTCCAGCCGCCACCGCTTCCACCCCAACCTGTTCCACACAGCCTCCACACACAGCCGCCATAAAGGCGCCGGGCGGATCAGTGGTCCCGCCCGGCGGTGTTGCCTCTTACGTGCCACTGCCGGTCATGTAAGAGGTCACGACGCCGATCAGCACGGCCAGGATGGTGATGCCGGACCCGACGATGAACCCGATCAGGGAGCGCCCGGCATCCTCGCGGGCGTTGTCGTCCTGCGAGCTCTTGTAGAGCTTCACGCCCGAGATGCCGGCGAGCGCGATGCCCACGACGCCGAACAGGATCGTGAACACGATGCCGAGGTTGTTGCCGCCCTGCGCGATGCTGGAGGCGTTGAGCGACGAACTCGCCGCTTTCTGACGCGCCGTCTTGAGGATCTCCAGCGGTGCCGACGGATCGCCGGTGGTCGATTGAGCCCAGGCAGGCAGAATGCTCATGCCGATCATCGTCGCGCTCGCGAGCGCACGGTACTGGATATCCTTGACTTTCACGGGAGCCTCCATTGTCATGATGCGGTTCTGGATCGGTCGATCGGAGGTCGATCGTCACTCGAGATTTCCCCCAACACCCCATCGACGATCGTCTTGGCGATCCGGTCCTCTCCGAACCGCGCCAGCGCGGCCACCCGGCCCCACGCCTCGATGGCCGTGCCATCGGGGAAGCGGATCGCCAGGATGCGCAGCGCCTCGTTGACCGCCATCCGGCGGTACAGCTCGTCGCGCACCAGGCGGTCCTGCGCCTGGGTGGTCAGGGCCCACAGCATCCGGGGGCCGAGCGCGTTGTTCAGGACGATCCAGCGCTCCTCCTCGCGCAGCTTGAACCGCGCCAGCAGGTTCGCGCCCCGCCGCCCCTGCGGGCCGTGGACCTGGCGCTCCAGCGCGCTCTTGACCGCCTGATCGAAGCCGAAGGTCTTGCGGGCCTGCTCGCGGATCTCGTTCGAGTCGGCGTTGAGCACCATGACCGTCGAGGCCATGTCGGCGAGCGTGTCGAAGTCGGCGAGCAGCTGCGAGACCAGGATCAGCTCGAGGCCCCATTTGCGGCCCTCGCGGGCGTCGGACTTGACTTGGCTGGCGATCGTCTCGACGCCGCCGGTCAGGTGATACTCGTCCATGCACAGGCGCTTCGGCGTCTCGGCGATCTCGTGGTAGCGCGCCTCCCAGTAGCGGACGTATTCCCCCCGCAGCGCCTCGTCTGCTGGGACATCCATCTTCGGGATCTCTTCCGAGAAGCCGGAGATTTTCGACAGGTAGACGTGCCGCGCGATCATGAACATGAGCGCGTTGTTGCGCTCGGCCTCCGGGGATTTGTGGCGCAGGGCCACGTCCTGGACGTCGATCGACACCACCCGCGCCTCGCCGAGGTCGAGCCGGGTCGGGCGGGCGAACATCGGGAACTTCTCGATCGCGCTCTCCAGCGAGCGCTGGACCAGGCGCACCAGCTCGGGCGTGAAGTCGGCCGCCATCATCGGCTCGCTGATGACGCGGGCGAGATCCTCCAGGATCGGCATGGCGTAGCGCTGTGCGCGTTGGGCGGCGGTGTAGAGCCGGCGCTCGACGAATGTGTCGACGAGGCGCCACCACTGGACCTTGCCGGTGACCGGGATCTGGTGATCGGCGATCAGCCGGTCGAGCTCGGGATCGATGTTGGGCTGGTAGATCGCCGGTGAGGACGAGAACTGCAGGTCGCTCTTGAGCTGGTAGACCCGGGTGACCAGGCGCGGGATCAGGAGCGCCACTTCCGGACTGGCGACGTTGAGGAGCGTCGTCAGGAAGTTCTCGACGAAGGTGCGCTCGCGCTCCAGCGGCGTCCGGCGGCCGAGCCCGAGATCGAACGGGTTGACGGCATAGTCGGGCGTGTTGAGCGGGCGGACGTAGAGCGCCTCGTAGCGCCGCTCGGGCGGGAGGGCGTTGCGCACCAGCTCGATGAAGCCCGACGAGCTGACGCCGACGTCGATCACGGCGAGGAACGGCAGCACCGCGCCGGTGCCGAAGGCCGCGAACTCGACGTTGAGCCGGTTCATCAGTACGCTCTTGCCCGAGCCGGGCGTGGCGTAGATCAGCGTCAGCCAGAACAGCTGCTCGGCCGACAGCGCTTCGTAGGGCACCGGCTTGCCGTCGGGCGTGGTCAGCATGGTCTGACCCTGCCTGAAGATCGGCGCGGTGCGATGGAACGGCAGCAGGGCGGCCAGGTCGCCGAGCGGCGCGATCGAGCCCGGCGGCACCTCCGCCTGGACCGTCATCCCGGCCACGGTCTCGCACAGGGCCCGCAGCGGATTGTGGGGCGCGTCGGTCATCACCGCCTCGCCCCAGGTCATCATCCCGCTCATCAGGTAGGAGCGCCGCCGCTCCAGCAGCCCCGGATCCTCACCGGGTTCGGTCCAGGTCGTCGCGATGACGCGGCCCTTGACGATGGCCTCGCCGTCCTTGTCGACCACGTCTTCCAGCTCGCGCAGGGCCCGGAACAGGTTCTTGTTGGTCGGGCTCGCGAACCCGAGGAGTCCGGCCAGCACCTTGCGCAGGCGGAAGCCGATATCGCCGTCGCGCAGCGCCTCCAGATGGAAACAGACCCGGAACGGCATGTCGGCGGTCTTGCTGGTCGCCTCCAGCAGCGTCTCGAGCAGCCGGTTGAACGGCAGGATGGTCGAGGGGAACATCCGCATCACGGCGAGGGCGTAGCGGCGCCCGCCCATGTCGAGGGCGCGCATGTTGCTCGCGGCTTGCGCGTTCGAGGTCATGATCTGGCGCGCGACCGTCGGCGTGAAGAACTCCGAGACGTCGTCGTCGTGGCGCTCCTTGGCGCCCGGATAGCGCCGGGTGCCCGGCCCGTAGGGCGTCCAGCCGTCCGGGGTCTCGTGGTAGAGCACCGCGGCCCGGATCTGTTCGAGGTCGCGCCGCCGGCCCTTGTCGGTGGGCGAGAGCACCCGGCCCTCCAGGCGGGCTTCGCCGAGCGCCTCCATGATCCGGCGCACGAAGGCGCCGTGGACGCCGTCGAGGGAGCCGAGACGCAGGAACGGGTTCTGGGCCTCGCGCGCCGGGGGCAGCTCCTGCCAGGCCTTGCGGTTGGCCTTCTGTTCCTTGCGCACATCGTCGGCCGCGCCGGCCGAGGGCCGGGTCCAGGCGGCGAGCAGGATCGTCTCCGCCCGCGTCCGGCCCTCGAGCACTGTGCGACCCTCCTCGATCAGCGCCTCGACGGCCAAGCCCTTCTGGCGGGCGCGGCGGCCCTGCTGCTGGACGAAGGGATCGAGGATCCGGGCGGTGTTGAGCGAGGACTCGTAGGAGATCGTGATCTGGTGGCCGGGACGCTTGAGGATCTGCGCGATGCCGCCGGCGAAGCGCTCGACGACGTTGTGGAGGTAGTCCTCGGGCGAGACGATCGAGCGGGTTCCGTCGATCTCGATCAGGGTGAGCTGCGAGCCGTCATGGGCGTAGACGACGGGCTCCGCGCGCTCGGGGTCGAAGCCGGCGAGATCGCAGAACTTGTCGGCGGTCCTCACTGGCCGAGCCCCAGCAGGACGGCGAACTGGTAGACCGGCACCGCCAGGGCGAAGAGCCAGGCTCCGAGCAGCGCCGGTACGACGGCCCGCATCAGGGGAGCGGGCCGGACGAACAGGGCGCAGTAGACCTGGAACCCGGCGAACACGATGGCCGCGCACGACAGCATGATACTGGCCGGATAGTAGACGACCATCAGCGGCTGGGAGGTGATCGCGCCATCCCGGCCGCGAACGAGGCTGTCGTAGAACAGACCCGTCAGGATGAGGCAGCCGCCCACCCCCATCCCGCCCACGTGCAGCATGCGCCTCAAGGAGGGATCGCTGCAGACGAGACGGGCCCATGCCGGCGCGGCGAAGACTGCGAAGATGCCGGTGGCGAGCGTCAATGCAATCGCCGTCCGGCTCACCACGGGATGATCGACGAGATAGAACGCGGTATTGGCCGTGAGGCGGTCGATCGCTTGCATGGGCGGCGCACCTAATCGGCGAAGTAGAAGGAGAGCTGGCCGATCAGGATCGTCACGCAGGTCATCGCGCTGCCGATCACCGCGGCCACGATCCAGTTCCCGGCCGTGCCGTCGCCGGACGTGTTCGCCTGATAGACCCGGGTCAGCGCGTAGCCGGTCAGGACGACACCGGCGACGGCCGCCCCGACGACCAGCAGCCACGCGAGGGCCGGCATGCCGTCGATCAGGCCGCGCAGGACGTCGGCGATGCCCTTGGATCCGCTCATGGCCGCCTCGCGTAGGAGACCGGCAGGGTCTCGGGGCGGTAGCCGGTGCCGTAGGCCGGGTCGGGCCCGTAGCCGGTCCCGGCCGCCACACGGGCGGCGTCGAGCGGCACCACGACCGGCTGCAGGAAGACGATGCCGACGGGGAAGTTGACCGGGCTGCTCAGCGTCGGCGGACGGCTGAAGCTGCGCGCCGCCGCGGCCGTCATCGCCTGACCCACCGGCTGCGCCGCGCCCATGCCGGCGGTCAGCCAGTCGATCTTGCGGCCGGACTGGACCGCGTAGCCGTCGCCGTAGACGGTGTTGGTGTTGAGCTGCGTGAGCTGCTGGCCGACCTGACCGATGCCCTGGAGCAGCCCGGCGACGACGAGGCCGCCGTAGCGCTCGAGCACATGGTTGTCGACGTCCTCGGCCACCCCGGTCCGGGCCTGGTCGACGGTGATGGCGATCGCCTGCATCGGCCCCTGGCGACCGTCCTGCAGGATCATGGTGGTGAACCGGATCGACCCTTGCGTCTGCGAGTAGACGATCTGTCCCATCAGCCGGATGCCGTTGAGCGGACCGGGCTGCTGGCGCTCGTCGAGGTCGACGATGGTGGCGAAGATCGGCGCCGCCGGGTCGTCGGAGTTGAAGCCCCGATCGAGCACCGCGTAGGCGACGTCGCCGGCCCGCGCGACCGTGGCGTGGCGGATGCCCGGCCCGAACGGTCCGGTCACGACCGGCGCCGCGGCCGGGCGCGCCTCGGGGGGCTTCACCCGCTCGCCCTTGGCGAAGGAGCGCACGAGGAAGCCGCCCGGCGCCGGCTTCAGCAGCGCCTTGATCTGCTCGTTGATCGCCGCGACCTGCTCGGGATCCGCCGTCGGCTGGACCGGCGCGTCCCTGTAGACCGTGTGGACGACGTCCCGGTCGCGATAGACGATCCTTTCCGGTGGCGGCGCAGGCTCGGGCGGCTTCTCCAGCGCGGCGTCGGGCATCTCGCCGAGCGTCGCGCCGCGGCTCTCGGCGATCACGGTCGGGGCCACATACGGCTTGCCGGCCTCGGCCTTCGCGTCGGCGGCCTGCCGGTTGACGCCGGCCCGGCGGTCGGCCTCGGCCCGGCCGACCGGCTTCATCATGTTGTTCCCCGGGTTCGGGGTCTGCCCCCGGATCTCGGAGGCGCCGCCGACACCCCGGTCGAGGCCGGGTGCATCCGACAGGATGAAGGCCGCCGATGCGACCGCGACCACCATGACGACGCCACCGAGGGCGGCCGTCTGTTTGCTGTCGAGCATGGCCGTCTCCTTCTAAAACTCGATGCTGATGGCGGTCTCGGAACCGTCGCCGCGCTCGGCGACGAGGCGCGAGGCCGGGCGCAGGAACTCGTAGATGCGGAAGCCCTCCGGGGCGTCGGCCGACGCCACTGGCTGCGGGCTCACGAGCGAGCCCTGGAGTCGGACGTACATCCGGTCGCGGTAGAGCCAGGCCTGTGCGCCGTTCGCCACGAGCCTCTGCGCGCCGGAAGGCGGCGTGCCGGCCCCGAACAGGTGCAGCAGCGCGGTGGTGTCGGGCGCTTCCGCGCCCCGAGCGGCAGGCCGCCCGCCGCCCTTGCGCACCGGGCCCGTGCTCGCGGCGGCGACCTTCACGGGGGTCAGAGGCGAGGTTCCGGCCACCCGCACCGTGACCGGGATGTCCACCGTCTCGCTCTGCCCGGAGAGGACCATCAGGGGGATCGGATAGGGCACGTTCTCCAGCCGGATCAGGATGTTGCCCCAGGTGTCGAACCGGCACGGCATCAGGTTGATCGAGGTCGGCCGGTCCGATCCGGCCGCGGCCGCGACCTGGGTCGAGCCCATCGCGGCGTCGACGCCGCAGCCGGTGCCGTCCTGTGCGAACAGACGCGGATCGTAGGCGACCGAGGCGATCGGCCAGGGATTTCCCTTCCCGTCGACGAAGGTGATCGGCGAGACGATGCCGTAGGCCAGATGCAGGGTCTCGGGGGCGGCCCGGCTGACCTCCTGCGTCACGCTCAGCAACCGGGGCTCCGGCCGGGGCATGCGCCCGTCGCGCCCCGGGAAGTTGCCGGCACCCTGCGCATCCTGCACCGCACGGCGGATCCCCTGGATCTCGTCGGGCTTGAGGATCACGCCCTTCGAGCTGCCAAGCATGCGCTGGCGCAGCTCCTCGAGCTCGCCCGCCGTCAGAGGGCGCGGTGCCGGCGCGGGGGCCGCATTGGCCGCCGCACCGACGGGCGGAACGCCGGTCGGAGGGACGCCGAACGGGCGGCGGACCGCTCCCCCGGGCGCCGGGGCGCCCGAAGCGGGTGGGCTCGCGTTGCCGGATGCGCTGCCTGCGGTCGCAGCCGCATCGACATCGGCCGGCTGCCCGGCCGCATGAACGCCGTGGGCGCGCGCCGCCGGAGCCGCGCCGAGGAGGGCCGCGAGCAGGCAGCCGGAGACCCGGACGCGGGTCGAGGCGTGACCGACACGCGTCATGGATGCACCTGATTGGCGAGTTGCTGCGTCGAGATCACCGAGTCGATCGCGATGCCATTGGGGTTGATCGGCGAGGGGTCGATCCGGACGATCGTCATGGTCAGCAGCCGGCGCTCGACCTTGGTCTCGACGTTGGTCCGGTAGAAGATCTGCAGCGGCACCTCGACGACCCAGTAGTAGCGGCCCGACGCCTTGCCCTCTTCGGAGATGTTGGCTGGGTCCGTCGTCACGGCCGAGACGGTCTGGTAGCCGAGCACGACCTTCTGGATGATCCCGCTCTCCTGCAGAGCGGCCCGGTAGCGGTCACGGCCCTTCGGCGTGAAATGCTGCGTCAGGGCGTTGTTGATGAGCGCGCGCCAGTTCGCGTAGTCGTAGGAATTGAGCTGGACGGCCGCCGAGACCGCGAACTCCTTCAGCCGGGCCTGGCTGATGTTGGGCTCGGTCAATGGGATCGCGTCACAGACGGCCTGCGCGTCCGACGTCCAGATGAACTGCTTGATCGGGAAGCGGTAGAACGCGTTGTAGAACAGCAGCCCGTTGACCACGAGCGACAGGCACAGGAACACCGACAGCATCAGGATCCAGTTCCACTGGTTCCTCAGCATCATCTGGCCGGCATCGACTTCGCGGGAGATGCGCTCGGCCGATTTCATGGCTCGGACTTTCCGGCCTGCGCCGCGTCCGGGAGCGGCAGGGGACGGCTCAGGGTCCGCACCTCGCAGCCGAACACACCGCCATCGGCGACGTAGGGGATCACCTCGGCCCGCTTCAGGCAGAGGTAGGTCAGCCACATGGTCCCCATGAGCGACGTGAGGACGGCGCTGGCGAGGAACGCCGAAGCCCGCGCATAGCCGTTGAGCTGGTCGGCCAGGGCCGAGGGCGACAGGCAGCCCCGGCTCGACGGCAGGCTGAACGCCCCCAGGGATGAGCGGCGGGCCATGTCAGCTCCCGGTCAGGACGGAGCGCAGCTTGGCGTCGTCACCGGCCTCGTACCCGACCATGATGGCCAGCCGCCCGTCGGGACGGGGTACGAACAGGGTCGGCACGCCCGGGCGCAACTGCGGCGCCGCTGCGAAGATCGAGGCAAAGGCTTGCCTGTTCTCATCGAGCTTGGCCGTGATCTCCGGGCTCGGCGCGGCATTGGCCGTGAGCTTGCCGTCGAACGAGCTGGCGAGCGCCGCGGCGCGGTCCGGCGCCGACAGGATCGCCGCCGCCATGCGGTTGCCGACCTCCGGATTGCCGAGGACCACCACCGGCACCCAGCGCGCCGCGACCTTGCCGTGCAGGGCGGTGAAGGCGGCGTGGCAATAGGGACAGCGCGGGTCGAAGAAGATCGTCGCCACCTGACCCGGCGGCGTCCCGGCCGGGATGTCGTCGATCCCCTCCAGCTTGGCCAGCGTGTCCGTCACCTGCCTGGCGATCTTCGGATCCTCGATCGTGGCGAAGCTCGCCGAGGGCGTGGCCGGAGTGGTGGACGGGACTGAGGCCTGTGCCGCCTGGGCGACCGGCTGCGGAGCCGCGGCCGACAGCGTTCCGATAGCCGGCGCAAGACCTGCCGTAGAGGGATGATTTGGGAGCGCTGCCAAAGGCTGAGTAGGCGCGCCTGCAACGATCTGAATCTGTACGGGAACCCAATGTCTATCTGTGGCAAGATAGACACAGGCAACCAGGGATGCTGCCCAAGCTATGTGTTTTACTGCGCTCTCCATGCCCAGGCTGTCCACCTACAGTCGCTAAGTCCTCGGTTGCGCTCTTATTGCGAAGCATGGCGCGACGTGTCAATTAAACCGCCAAGCGTATCGGCGTCAAAAGCTCGACATGAGGCATGCCACAATGTCTAAGATGCACATAAGGCCCAAATGTGTTTTGTATGCAATTCGTGAAATACTTTCACATCGGCAAAATTAACTTAGATAATCGGCACAGAAACCAAGCAGCAAACAAGAGCTAACAAAAATTGGTTGGAGCATCCCAGCGTGGAAGGTGCAATGCAGCAAGGTATTAAGGTTGCGTTAACGGTTGCGTTAACGGTTGCGGTGGTGGCGGTGCAATTGGCCGGAGCGGCCCTGGTTGTCGCCGGTACTGCTCATGCTGGTCCGACGAATAGTGAGAACGAGAAGAAAAATCGTTCAAGATTTGAGTATCATGACGGTCATGCCGAAGAAAGACGGCCTTACCGTCGGCCTGATCCTGATACAGACCCCACTAATCTACGTTTCGAAGAGTTGCGGGAGCGCATAAATCGCTTTGAAGAAAGGCTAGAATTTTTGGAGAATAACGTAAAAAGGGATAGGTAGGTGAACAATGGCTATTCCTGATCTCGGCAGCATGCTGGTTTCGTTGAGTGAGGTATTCCCGCTCATCGTCAATCTGATCTTTTTGGTCATTGCCGTGCTGGGGATCTGGTTCGGAACCTCCGGCCTCTATGCACTCTACAGCGTGGCTGCCGGCGAGCATAAGTTCTCCAACCGACCGGTGACGATCGATACGGCCTTCGGCAAGCTGGTGCTCGCAAGCGCAATGATCGTCGCGCCGGTCCTGTTGTGGAAGTTCGCCAACTCGTTCGTGCTCGGCGGCGATATCACCTACAACATGTTCAACTATGGTTCCTCGGCGCGCGGATCGACCTGCGATCAGATCCGCACGGCCATCACATACTTCTTCATGAGCCTCGGCGCGCTCGCCTGGCTGATGGCGGGACTGAAGCTCTACAAGGCGACCTCGGGCCACCATGAGGGTGCCGGTTCGGCCTTCCTGTATCTGGTCGGCGGCACGCTCAGCTTCTTCATCAACGACGTGGCCCAGCTCGTCGGCACCACGATCCACATGGACGTGTCGCTGTCGAACGTCTGCACGATGATCGGAGGTTGAGGTGCGGCACGCCTCCCTACCGATCCTGCCCCGTCCGGTTCTGGCGTCGGAACAGCCCGTCGAGCTCGGCCGCCGCGAAGGCGCGCAACGGCGCCCTCGCCTCGAACAGCCGACCGTGCTCGAGCTGCCACGCGCGATAGCGCGACACCATCGCGGTGGCGCAGATCACGAGGCAGAGCAGCAGGGCCCCGAGCAGGGTGAGCCAGGACCGCGCGTAGATCGCCCAGGCGGCGGCCAGCACGCCGATGATCTCGGCCGCCACGAACAGCGTCAGCGCCTGCTGCCGCTCATGGACCGCCAGCGTTCTCGGGTCGGTGCCATCCAGGGCGTAGGTCCGGCCGAGTTCGGTCAGGGAGAAGGACGCGTCGCATTTGGGGTTGTCGCAGCGGCGCAGGTCGAGCGCCTCGGGATCGCTCATCAGCCGGCCACGCCGGCAGCTCGGGCAGAGGGCGTGGGTGCCGCCCAGCACCGTCCCGCTCATGGCGGCGAAACTTCGGTGTTCCGGTCCGATCCGACGCCCGAGCCGGTCCTTCGCGAACGAGAAGATCCCCATCTGAGCCACCCGTTGGAGAATTCACTGCAACGGCGCTTATGTAGCAACCCAAGATGGCGCCGCAAGATAAATATACAGTGGACGAAGTGGGGTGCGGATATGAGCGAAGTTCGTTGGAAGTCGGCGCTTCGATTTGCGCTGGTGCTGCTCGGTATTGCCGTTCTGCTTCCAGCCTGCGTCAGCACCGGAGGCAGTACCTCGGGGCACATCGATGCCAAGCTGCGCGAGCACGGGGTCTGAGCCATGCGCCTGACGGAATGGATCCTGTCCGCCGCGCTCGGGACGACCGCTCTGGGCGCCGTCGCCTGGCCGGCCGGAGCCCAGGTCGCCAACACGTACTGCGCCCAGAACCCGGCGGCCTGCGCCCCGGTCGCGGCGACGGGAGGCTACGGCGCCGGTTACGGCCCCCCGGGCTACGGTGCCGGCTACGGCTACGGCTACGGCGCGCCCGGTTATGGGAGCGGCGGCTATGGTGGGGGCTACGGCTACGGTGCTCCCGGCTACGGCGGGGCGGGTTATGGTGGGGGGTACGGCTATGGTGGCGCCGGCTACGGCGGCTACCCGCCGCCGGGCTACTACCCCAACCCCTACGGCCCCGGCGGCCTCGCCCAGGCCAACGCCCTCAACGCCATCGCCACCGGCCCCCGGACCCTGCCGGGTCAGGATGGGCAGCCCTTCGCGCCCAACGTCGGCGACACCACGGCAGCGCCGGCCCCGCCGCACCCGGCCAACAGCGACTTCTCGCGCTATTCGGCCGGGGTCTTCGGCGATGCCAACCGCCCGACCAAGGTCGTGCAGCGCACGGCCCGGACCGCCGGGATCCAAGACGGCTACCGCGACGAGTCCCGGCGGATCGCCGCCTATCTCGACACGCCCGAGATCGCCGCCCGGCTCGATGCGAAGTACCCCTTCCCGACGGTGATGATCGGCCCCGACATCGTGCCGCCGGTCGTGTCCGAGCTGCGCGAGGTGCGCCGGACCCCGAACCGCACCCTGCTGGTCACCACCCTCGGCTCGTTCGAGATCCTGCGCGACGCCCGGGTCACGGTGCAGCCGCCGAACTGGCGCGACTATCTCACCGTCACGCCGGCGCCCGAGGCCAGGACCACCTGGACCCCGCCCAAGGGCGATGTCGAGCAGGCCAACTGGGACGTCGGCTACAAGGGCGGCCTGGAAGTGGGGGTGGAACAGGCCCGCGCCGCCTTCGACGACGGGCTCGCCCGCCTCGACCGGGATTTCTCCGGCATGCGCCGCTACGGGGATCTCGCCGCCCAGGGCGCGGTCAGCCTGCCGATCGTCAGAGCGCGCGCCACCGCGCTCAAGGTCGGCCGCAACGGCCGCTCCGCCGCGATCGATCAGCGCCTGCTCAAGATCGTCGTCACCCCGAAATTCCTGCGCACCGCCTCGGCGGCTGCGGCGACGCCGGAGTGAGCCATGCAGTGGACCGGTAAGACCCGATACCCCGAGCAGGAGATCGTCGTTCACGGCCGCGACGAGGTGACCCGCCTGTTCCTCCATGCCGTGGCGATCGGCGCCTCGGACGTGATCTTCCAGTCCGGGCGCCCGGTCCTGGCCGCCATCCATGGCGATCTCTTCGCGCTGACCCGCGTCTGGCTGCAGCCGAGCACGATGGCGCGCATCGCCACCGACCTGAGCTCGACCGACTCGATCATGTCGAAGCTGTTCGCGGCCCAGGACTTCGACCGCGCGGTCACGATCGAGGACCGGACCGGCAGCGGCCGGGACGCCGAGCCGATCCGGCACCGGTTCCGCATCAACGTCACGGCCGGGTACTACGAGGGTGATACCGGCGTGCAGATCGTCTGCCGCCACATCCCGGCCGAGCCGCCGACCGTGGCCACCCTTGGGGTCGACGACGACGTCGTCGCCCAGTCGACCCCGGCGCAAGGGGCGGTGATCGTCGCCGGCGAGACCGGCTCGGGCAAGACGACGACGCTCGCCGCCCTGATCCGCCGGATCCTGGAGGAGGAGACGCCGATCCACGGCAACATCCTCACCTACGAGGCGCCGATCGAGTTCGTGTTCGAGACCGTGCCGTCGGCGAGCTGCACCATCATGCAGCACGAGATCGGCCTGCACCTGCCCTCGTTCGCGGCCGGGGTGCGCAACTCGCTGCGGCGCAAGCCCGGTCTGCTGCTCGTCGGCGAGCTGCGCGACATGCAAACGGTCATGGCTAGCGTCGAGGCCGCCCAGACCGGCCACCCGATCTACACCACGACCCACGCCAACGACGTCGCCCACATCCTGCGGCGCCTGACCCTGCTGTTCCCGGCCGACCTGCAGGTCCAGGCCTTCCACGACGTCCTGGGCAGCAGCCACATGCTCGTGTCGCAGCTCCTGGTGCCGCGGGTCGGCGGCGGCCGGGTCTGCCTGCGCGAGTGGCAGGTGCTGACCGGCTCGGTCCGCCGCGAGGTGGCCCGAGCCGGCATGGCCGAGTCCGTCGACACCCTGCGGACGATCATCGGCCGCGGCGAGCAGGGCCGCTCGATGAAGGTCACGGTGGCGATGGCGCTCGAGCAGGGCGTGATCGACATCGCCACCGCCCGCCGCGTCCTCGAACGCTACGGATACGGCGATGCCCGTCTCGCGGCGTAGCCTCTTCACCGGCCTCGCCGGCACCTTGGCCGGTTCCGTGGTCGGCCTCGCGGGAGGCGATCCGGCCTACGCGGCGGCACTGGCGGGCGCCGCCGCCGCCTTGCCGCCGCCGGTGCGGTTGTGGCTGCGCCGCGACCGCACCGGCGAGGAGGTGAGCGCGATCGTCCGGACTCCGGATGGCTACAACGGGCGCGACCTCCTTCTGCTCTCTTGGCTCCTGCGCGATGTCGGCGACGGCAGCTCGGCCGTCTGGATCGACCCGCGCCTGTTCGACCTCCTCGCGGCCGTGCAGGGCGCGATGAGCGCCGTCCACGGGTCGGTAGTGCCGCTGATCGTCACCTCGGGCTACCGCACGCCGCAGCACAATGCCGGGCTCGAGGGGGCGGCCCGGGCCTCGCTCCACCTCGCCGGCCGCGCCGCCGACCTGCGCGCGGTCGGGTACGGGGCGGATGCGGTAGCGGTTGCCGGGGCGCTGTGCGGTCGCGGCGGTGTCGGGATCTATCCGAACTTCTGCCACCTCGACATCGGCCGCACCCGGGTCTGGACCGGCGGGCGCAAGGCGCCGCCGATCGGCCAGCCGGCACCCGGCTCCCCGATCACGAAACCGAAGGCGCCCGTATGAGCGACCGTCATCTGCCCTGGCGCTGGTCGGCCGTGCCGCTGCGCTTCTTCGGCCTGCACGGCAGTATCGCGGCGTTCTTCCCGGCGCTCATCGCCACGGGACTGAGCCGCTACACGTTCATGGCCCTGTTCATATACGCGGGATATCTGGCATACTGCAATCATCGCAAGATGACACCCTTGCGATATGTCAAATATCTTTGGGCTAAATACATCGAGGGTGGAAAATGGCCGGCGTTCTAAACCCGACCCCATATCGGATCCGCAGGGTGCTGGCCGGCGCCGTCCTCGGGGCAGGCCTCGCGCTCACCGGCCCCCTCCCGGCCGGGGCCCAGACGGGCTCGAACTGCATCGTGCGGCAGGCGGCCGATGCGGCCGTGCAGCGCCAGATCGCCTTGATCGACGCCGCCAAGGTCAATCCGAGCGCCTTCTTCAACGGGCCGAACTCCTGCATCCCCGGGGACCTGCTGAAGCGCTTCGATCTGTCGAACTTCATTCCGGACCTGTCCGGCTTCCTCGCGAGCGGCGCGCAGAACCTGATCGGGTCGGTGATCGACGCGGCCAAGAGGCAGGTCTGCCAGATCCTCGACGATCAGCTTCGCGACACGATCCGCAGCATCAACCGGCAAATGGGCAGCTTCCAGACCTCGGTCTCGGGCGATTTGTTCCGGCAGCTCAACGGCTCGATCTCGCCGATCAGCCTGCCCAACATCACCGGCCTCGGCTCGTACAACCACGTCCAGAACACGGCCTTCGGCTCGGCCCTCACCCTGAACCAGGCGCCGCAGAGCGCGAGCCCGGTCGTGGTCCAGGAGGACTCGGCCAGCCCGAACGCCATCCCGGGGATCTCGACGCCGTCCACGCCCGGCAGCAGCTACGGAGATATGTATCGATGACCCGCCGTTCGATCCTGCTCTCCGCCAGCCTGGTCCTTGCCGTTGCCGGGTCGGCCCAGGCGGAGAAGCTCAGCTTGCCGATCGGCGAGTGGGGACACCTGTCTTCGCACGGTCTGGCGTGTAGTCCTCCGTTTCTCAAATTTGAAAAAGACCGTGTGATCAAACGCCTTGGTGGTGGCGAGGGGCGCTGCCCGGTCCAAAAAATAAAACGCGAAGGAAAGGCTTTAATTGTCGACGTGAAGTGTCAGTACGATAAATCGATACCAGAAGATTATATGGCCGGCGGGGACGATGATGACGACTCGTTTTCTCTCGTCATAAAAAGCACAACACAAATCCTGTTCAATAATTCGCCTCACGGGCTTTGCCCCTCTGGCGGTGGAGGCGGCAAGTGACGCGCAAACGCTCACATGCTCTCGCCATTGTTGTGCTCGCTTTGAACTGCGAAGCTGCAAGTGCCGGAACGTGCCTTACCGCCGACATCATGAGCCCGGCTGGTCAGCGAGTCTCGTCCCCCTATGGCGTCAATAGAACAGGCCGGCCGGGAGCCTCGGCCGGTTATCACCAAGGAATGGATATCGTAAATAATCAGGGCTTTGGAACAAAAATATATTCCGGCTCATCAGGGCCGGTATCATTTCATAATTTCAAAGGCGGTGGCGTCATTGCTGATGTCATATCCGGAGATACACGTTTTCTATATCTCCACATGAATACGACGACGCTGCCCGATGGTCGCTCCGGTCGAGTGTCGGCAGGTGACCAAGTCGGCACGATGGGCTGTGAGGGCATGAAGCGTTGTGCTCCCCATCTCCATCTCGGCACGCTCCTGAAGGGCAGCGTCCTTGCCGGGACCGGCACCAACGGCCGGGTCTGGCGGATGGGGTCCGGCAAGGGCGCGAGCCCGATGACCGCCGACGCGATCAAATCGGCCCTCCCGCAGGCTTGGTACTACGTCAATCCCGAGCCGTTCCTGCCCCGCCAGCTCCCGATCTCCAACCCGTACCCCGACATGGCCGGCGGGCTGCGGAAGACGACCCTGCCGAAGACCTGCGCGCCGGGCGCCAACGAAGGCGCGGCCAGCGAGACCGTCTCGCAGTCCGACAGCCAATCCCAGCAATCCGCCATCGCCAGCGCGGCCGAGAGGGCCACGGGCTCCGAGGACCATGCGGTCAAGGTCGCCAACCAGCCCAACCGCAGCCTCTACATCGAGCTCGCACGCACCAACGCCGCGGAGTTGGCCGCCAACACCTTCGACTACGACGCGCAGATGGATGCCGCCCTCGCGCAGCTCGTCGCCCTCTACGCCCTGGATGCCCGCAAGGAGGGCCGCCCGTGACGAAGCCCCTCCCCCTCCTGACAGTGAGCGCCGCGCTGGCCGTCGCCCTGGCGCTGCCGGCTCAGGCGCAGGGCCTGTTCCCGCAATGGGAGATCTCCCTGCAGCGGGTGTTGTCGGGCATGCGCGTCTCCGGCGCGCAGTCGAGCGCCACCGCACTCCAGATCACCAATGGCGACAAGGCCAGCGCCGAGGCTGCCGCCTCCACCCTGGCCAGCCAGGACAACGCCCTGCGGCTGGCCCGCGCCCAGCATCAGTACGGCTACGACACCGGCACGGGCTACGCTGCATGCGACATCTCGCTCGGGCTCTCGCAGGCGAGCGACAGTGACGTCTCCGCGACCAAGGCCCGCCAGGCCTTCGGCTCGGCCGACCGTCGCTGGCTCACCGAAGGCGGCGATGCCGCCGCGCACATGGGCGCCTCGCTCGATCAGCGCCGCAGCTTCTATTGCACCCCCTCCGAGCAGCAGACCGGCTGGTGCAAGGGCGCCCAGCCCGGCGGCTACGGCGCCGGCGACTCCGACGCCGCCCCCTGGCTGTTCAACCGCAACTACGGTGCCGAGGAGGTGATGACGGCGGCCGACTATCTCGATGTCGTCGCGCCCCTGCCCACGGTGAAGCCGAACCCGCGGACGGCCGAGGAGGATGCCGCCCTCGTCCAGGCCCGGCGCGAGGGCGCGATCATGAGCGGCGCCCGTGCCGGCCTCGTCGGCGTCCTCGTCGGCGGCATGGGCGGCGACCGCCGCCAGGGAGCCACGCCATGACGGTTCGCACGACCGCGCTTGCCGGGCTCGCCACCCTCGCCGCGGCGATCGGCGTTTCGGCGCCAGCGCGGGCGCAGAGCTGCGTCGGCGTCGAGCAGCGCGTCAACCTCCAGACCTCCGCCCTGACCACGGCGATCGCGGGGGCGATCACCACCACCGAGGCCGGCCTGATCGCCCAGGAAGTCGCCGAGCGGGCGCGGCTGCTCTCGGCCGTGAAGGTGCTCACCGCGCAGTCGGCCGCCGGCTCCGATCAGATCGCCAACGGCTTCCGCGCCTCCAGCCAGGCGCTGGCCACCACCGTCGTCACCCAGGACCAGCGCCAGGCCGTGGCGCTCGCCACCCACCGCTACGGCTCGATCGGCTACGATCCGTGCGGCTCGAACACCAAGGCTCAAGCCCTCTACACGGCCATGACCGGCTCCACCGCCGTCCGTCAGCAGATCGTCACCCCGGTCCGGGCCCAACCCGGCCGCTATGCCGATCCGAAGGACTGGGTCGCCGACGTGACATCCGGCGAGGCCCCCGACGGCGCCGCGCTCTACGGCGGCGACCCGGACGCCGCGTCGAAATTCATCAACGCGATCGTCGGGCCGCCCGACCCGCAGCCGCGGAACACGGGCAGCACGGCGACGAACGACCTCGACAGGCTCGAGAAGACCGGCCGCGACAGCTACCGCTCGATGACCGCGGTCGTGCTCGCCGACATCGCGGCCGACTACCGGCCGGACGGTCCGATCGCCAAGACGCGGGCCCTGTCGGGCCACTGGCAGGGCAGCGACGGCGGCGCGGCGTGGGCCGCCGGCGTCAGTGGCCAGCACGACCGCGGCATCATCCAGGATGCCGTGCGGATGGAGGCCGCCAACCTCGCCCTCCTCGCCCACCAGATCAAGCGCGGCATGCGCACCGAGGCCACCGCCGCGGCGCTGCTGCTCGCCATGGTCAACGCCCGCATCTCGAACACCGTGCCCTCGCCCAGGCGCGGCTCTCCGACTCCCGCGAGCTTCCAGACGCCATGATGAAGCCGATCCTCCTCGCCGCGGCCCTGGCCGCCCTCGCCTCCCCCGTGGCCGCGCAATCCTGCTTCGTCGTCGATCCGCTCTGGATCGCGGGCCACACCCGGGCCACGGGGGCGTTGGAAGCCCAGGTGACGACGCTCGGCACCACCATCGCCACCCAGCGCAGCCTCACCCTGGAGATGCTGCTCTCGGCCATGAAGGTGCAGACCGCCCAGGTCTCCACCAACGGCGAGCGCGAGGTGAACCTCGTCAGCAACACCCAGCAGGCCGTCGCCGCGACCCTGTCACAGGTCGCCCAGCGCCAGGCCCTCGTCGATGCCCGCGAGCAGTATTCCTACGACACCGGTCAGGGCGTGAACGCCTGCGGCTCCATCGACCTGATGAACGCGACCAACCGCTCCCTGGGCAACGTCACCATGACCGGCCGGGAGACCTATCGCGAGCTCGACGTCGCGCCGGGCAAGAACGTCCCGATCTTGGAGGCGACGCGCGCCCGCCTGAAGGATCCGACCAAGGCCGACGCCGCCATCCTGTTCGATCCCTCCGCCAGCGACGAGGACCGCAAGACCGTCATCCAGGACATGGCCGGCCTGCCGATGCCCAAGCCGACGGCCGCGATGCCGGGGGCGGAAGCCGACCTGATGATGCTGCGCGCCCGCCGCGTCGAGGCCCTGCGCTCGCCCGCCCTGGTGTCGCTCAGCGCGGTGCGCGGGATGTCGATCGCCGAGGGTCACGAGGTCGGCAGTTCCGCCCCCTCCCCGCTCGCCCAGCTCGAGGCGCTGATCGGCCAGTACGGCGGCGGCCCGCAATACGAGGCGTGGTCGGCCGGCCTCGCCGGCCAGTCCGAGCACGGCCTGCTCATCGAGCTCACCCGCATGCGCTCGATGTCGCTGGCTTTGCGCCAGCAGCTCATCGAGCAGCAGGCCCGCACATCGGCCGTCCTCGGCACCATGCTGGCCGCCCAGGCCGGCGGCAATCTCTAGGGGCCCGCATGTTCCGCAGGATCACGGCCGCCGCCGGCAGCCTCGGGTTCCTCGCCGCCGCCACGGCGGCAGAGGCCCAGACCACCGGCAAGGAGATGTTCACGCCGGTCCAGAACGACCTGGCGCTCGTGAACCTGCGCAAGTTGCTCGGTTGCGTGGTCGACGGGGTCTGGACGGCGGCCGCCTGCACCGACGACCGGCCGCTCACGGTCGCGCTCGGCTACTTCAACGTCGGCTGCCTGATCGTTGCGACGATCCTGGCCTGCTACCTGCTCTATTCGATGGTGGCCGACACCGCCAACGACGGCGCCGTCTTCGGCCGGCAATCGAGCGCCAAATACACCCTCCTGCGGGTCATCACCGGTGCGATCCTGAGCCTGCCGATCAAGAGCGGCCTGTCGCTGGTCCAGATCCTCGTGGTCCAGCTCGCGGTCTGGGGCTCGGGCTTCGGTGACACCCTCTGGACCCGCGTCGCCGGGACACAGCTCAACGGCATGTACGGCACGCTCACCAGCCCGACCCAGGCCCTCGGTGACTTCGTGCTGCGCGGCAAGCTCGCTCAGGTGCTCGAAGGCCGCCTCTACGGCTATGTCTGCGCCCAGGCCCTGCAGACCTACGCCAACAACGTCTCGGGTCGCACCGATGCGGCCGCGGTGCGTCCAGAGACGAAGACGGAGACGAACTCCATCAATCCCTGGTCCAGCGCGCGGGCCACGATCTACTATTTCGCCGACACCAACGGCTACTTCCACAGGTCGGACAACCTCTGCGGCTCCGTCGTCTACGAATACACCAAGATCAGCGCAAATCTGACTGACGCCAACGACGCCGGCACCACCAGGATGCTGCTCGATCTCGCCGAGCAGCAGAGCCAACGCAGCTTCCAGGCCGCGATCGGCAGTCTCGACGCCGCCGCGACCGGCATCGCCAGCACCATCAACTCCGGCAGCCGCGACGATCAGGCGATCAAGGCCCGGATCAAGCAGGCGATCGACACGGCCTACAACACCGCCACCCAGAGCCTGACCCAGAGCAACAACGGCCAACTCGATCAGGCGCTGCGCAACTACCTCACCAATGCCTCCGACAACGGCTGGCTCGCGGCAGCGCTCTGGCAGCGCTCGCTCAGCCTCGTCCAGGCCAAGCTCCTGGCCGCCTCGGAGGGGCAGAACGCGGCAGTCCGGGTCGTGCCTCCGGCCAACATCAACTCGTATATCCCGTATTTCGGCCATAGCGCCTACGCCCCGCTCGTGGCGGAGGCGCAGCGGAACCTCACCTACGTCGTGAGCTTCGGCGGTTATATCGCCGCGCAAGGGTCGGGCAGCATCGCCAACGTCGCGAGCGACAATCCAGCCGCGCAGAACAATCCGTCCGACCTCTTCGCCCGGGGCTTGGCGCAGATCTATTCCAGCGTCCTCGGCATCATCAGCCAGCCCGAGAGCACCACCTGGAAGGATCCCGTCCTGCAAGTGCAGGAGATCGGTCAGCGCATCGCGTCGATCGGGGCGGGTGCGACGGGAGGAGGCGTCGCGCTGAGCGGGTTCGATTGGGTTTTGGGAAGATTTGGCGTCAACGACGATAATTCGTGGAGAGTGGTAGCCCAAGAGATTTCTTGGTTCGTCTATGTCCTGGCGCTCATTTTGTTCGTTGCCGCATTTCTGCTGATCGGACTCGTTCCGTTCGTCGTCATCGTCCACTTCCTGATGGCGACCTTCAACTGGTTCCTCGTCGTCGCCGAGGCGATGATCGCCGTGCCGATCTGGCTGCTGACCAAGTTCATGCCTGCGCGCTCCGACAGCTTCGTCGGCAACAGCGGCCAGGGCTACATGTTCTTCCTCGGCATCCTGCTCCGGCCGCCGCTGATCGTGATCGGCATGCTGGTGTCGCTCCTGCTGATGCGGGTCGGCATCGACATCACCAACATCTTCTTCCGCGGCGCGCTGGCGATGATCGCGCCCGACGGCACCATCGCCTACGCCATGGTCGGAACCGCCGGGCTGTTCGTCTACGCCGTCGTCCTGTTCTCGATCGTCATCACCTCCGCCGGTCAGATCAGCGCCCTGCCCGAGACCGTGCTGTCGTGGATCGGCGGGCAGATCGAGCGCCGCACCGGCGACCATGCCGCCGTCGCCGTGGCCGGGATCGTCGCGCCGCGCTCACCCGGTCAGATCTCACCCGGATCGATCAACCGGACGGTCAGGGACGCCCGCATGGGCGGTCAGACGATGCTGTCGAAGCTCCGTGGTGGAGACAAGTGATCGATGGACGACGCTTCTCCCAAGACCGTCGCCACGCAGTTCGGGATCGCGGCGGCCCTCTCCTTCTCGGCCATGGCGCTCCCCTTCGTGCCGGAGGCGATCCTTGCTTATGCAGGCTACCGCTACCTGCGCCACTTCACCTACGGCTGGCGGACGTGGCGCGCACCGGCGCGCGTTCCGCTCCATCTCGGCCGGCGCGGCTACCGCGACGCGACCACGCGTCGGCGCGGCGATGCCACCTGGCCGATCGGCCTTGCCGCTACCGGGCAGGTCTGGCTCCGGCGCGAGGACCTGGTGCAGGGACTGAGCTTCTTCAGCGACGGTCCTGACTGGCACAGCGAGGTCGCGGCCAACCTCGTGTTCGGCGCTTGCCTCAACCGGATGGGCGCCATCGTTGTACAGAGTACCGCCGCGGACATGATGACCGCCCAACTGGCCGAGGTGGCCCGGCCCTTCGGTCGGGACGGGGAGATCAGGGCTGTCGATCTCAGGCAGGCGCCCCGGCAGCCCTTGCTGATCTCCACCGCCAACCTGGCCGACGCGATCGCCGACCTGAGGCTCGGACCCGAGGCCAGCGCCGTGAACCGGGCGCTGCTGCCGATCATCGAAATGCTGGCCAGCCGGTATCGGAAGAGCGCGCTCGATCTCTACCAGGCCTTCACCGACGAAACCGCCTTCAAGCGCCTCCTCTCCGGCGAGTACGAAATCGACCGCAAGAACGTCAGCGCCGACACGGCGTCTTCGGCCGACGGCGCCGCCTTCCGTGCGGTGCTCAAACCGCTCAAGGAGATCCCGAAGGACCAGCGCGAGACCGGACGAAAGGCCCTCGTCGCTCACGCCGGTGAACTCGCGGCCCTGACCAGCGTGTCGTTGACGAACGGTCTCGATCTGAAAAAGGCCCTCCTCGCAGGCGGTCTGGTGTGCATTCGGCCGTCCTCGCCCCTCACCACCGCTCTGGTCATCGCGCGCTGCACCGAGGCGCTGGCCTCCATGGCGCCCGGCCAGGCCGCGCACACCCTCGTGCACATCGTCTATCCCGACGTGCTCTCGGGCGTCTCCGCGCAGCGCTTCCGCGAGGCTGCTGCGAAGGCGGGGGCGATCGGGTCGCTCGCCCATCCGGCGAGACCCGCGCATCACGTCCAGAAGGCGATTCGGAAGGGCGGAGCCCTGCGGATCCAGAGTCGGCAGGTGAAAGGAGGTGTCATCCCACTCAGAGGCAAGATCGCGTCCACGCTCAAGGATTGCCCGTTCGACTTGGACCTTGGTCTGCCTGATCTTCCTGAATCAAACGACTCAGAGATGGGGGCCGATGCTGGTAATCGCTGACGAGACGCTTGGGCGTGTAGAAAACGTGAATCCGGTTGACTCTTTCCGGTGCGCCGCCCGAGATGACCACTCACCCGCTCCCCATGGGAGCACCTGCAACGACCGGAGAGACCGCCGCCGTAGTCGACCCCTGAAAAGCCATCGGCCCCCATCTCCCGGCAAGGAGATGAGGGCCGAGTGACCGTCACGAAAGTGGCTGTGTGAGCCCTAAAACCAGCTCCCACAAGCCACGGATCGCCCCCGGGCGTCAAGCGAGAAATTGCATTTCTCGTGACGGAGAGGCTTTGCCTGGAGTGAGCCCGCTCTATTGGAGCGGCTTTGATGACGCGCGGCCCGACCAGGAGAGGATCGGGCGTCATGACTGCTACCCGTGGTAGCCTCGGCGAGGCTGCCAGACGAATCACCGCGCCCTTCGGAGCGCGATCACTCTCCCATGCCCAGATCGCCGCGCAGGCGGATGCCAACCGGCGTCCTACGGGCGTCGTGGCGGAGAAGTGGCGCGTGCTGCACGATCTGACCGACGCTCGTGTGAGCTTCGGCCTGTCGGCCGCGACGCTCAACGTGCTGGAAGCCCTGCTGACCTTCCATCCCGAGACCGTGCTGGCGCCCGACCCGGAGGCGGATATCGATCTGATCGTGTTCCCCTCGAACCGGACCCTGGCGGCGCGCGCGCGCGGGCTGTCCGAAGCCGCCCTGCGGCGCCACCTCTGCGCTCTGGTCGAGGCGGGCTTGGTCATCCGGCGCGACAGCCCCAACGGGAAGCGCTACGCGCGCCGCGGCGAGGGCGGTCAGGTCACCCACGCCTTCGGGTTCGACCTGACCCCCCTCGCCCTCCGCGCCCAGGAGATCACTGCGACAGCCGCGGCTGTGCGCGCCCAGGTGCAGGCCGAGGAAGTCGCTCGCGAGAAAGTCAGCTTGCTCCGCCGCGACTGCGCCAAGCTGCTCGACGCCCTGATCGCACTCGACGGCGAGCACACAAGCGCCTCCGACGCGTCTGCCGCGGGGCTCCAGGCACAGTACCGGGCGCTCCTCGCTGCCTATCCCCGCCGGCCGGAGCCGGCCGACGTCACCACCCTCGGCGATGGTTTGGAGGCCCTCGCCCTGGCTGTGAGCACAGCCCTGATATCACGCACGGAATCCAAGAAAATGAGCGGCACTGCCGCTCATTCGGAGCGACACAAACAGAGTTCAAAACCTGATACCCTTGTTTATGAAAGGGCATCCGGGGATGAGCAGAAGGAACCCACGGAGCCAGAGCCGGGCAGCTCCCGGCCAGCGACCACCGTATCTGCAATCCGCTCGACCTATCCGCTCAGTTCCGTGCTTGAGGCCTGCCCTCAGGTGGAGGAGTTCGCACCCTCCGGAATCCGGTCCTGGCACGATCTGCTCGACACCGCCGACCGAATCCGCCCCATGCTCGGCATCAGCCCATCGGCATGGCAAGATGCTCAGGATGCCATGGGGCCGGAGGGGGCCGCGATCACCCTCGCGGCGATCCTCGAGCGCAACGATGAGATCAAGAATGCCGGTGCCTACCTAAGGTCACTCACAGATCGCAAGCGCTCCGGCAAGTATTCCCTCGGGCCTGTCCTTCAGGCCCTCCGCAGTTCGCGATTACAGGCCCGACGCGTCGCATGATGGGCCCTGTATATGAGCCAACGTTCGATTTGAGAGCGTTCTGACTTGGCTGTAATATGCCCCGGCATCAGAGGTTCGCGTACCGACTGAGAGATCTGGGATGTGTCGCGAGCGACTCGACTGGTTCGAGTGAGTATATTTTAGGGTGGTCTGAGCAAAGGCAGCGGAGAGGAAAGATGCAGTTCAAGATCTGGCTGATCGGTATCGGTCTCATGGCGATTGGGTTGACGGTTTTATATTTCAAGATAAAATACATCATAATGCCTTATAACAGGTTCGTTTTTGAGAACTCGAACGAACACGGCGTTGTTGCTATTGCGGATTGGGATGCGGCCGTTAAATTCCGAAAGTATCAAGCCAAGAAGGAATTTCTTGAGACGATTATCGGATGGCCTAGTGCTATAGTTTTTGTAATAGGGTTTCTTATGTTCCTGTCTACGACGACAATTTACTTCGCTGTTTAGACAATCGAGCAAGGTTATATGATTGTCAGATCCTTCTCGGGGCGAAACATCCTGCGGCATGCTTTGATGCTGCAAGGCCGCCGCTGAACCTGCCCACTCCAGCCTTCGCACCACAGAGGCCTCTCTCACCCCGCTCCCTGCCCTTCACAGGGCCCTGCGCACAGGTGGCCTCGGGTGCAGTCGGTGATGGAGCCGGCGGAGCCATGTGCGATCTCTGGAGCGTCAACGGCGAGGGCCTCGACCGTGGCCCATCCCGAAGAGCAGGACATGCGCACCCAGCTCGACCGCCTGTGGGAAGTATATGCAGCCTTTGCCGATGCCACCTTCCGGCAAGGCTTCGCGCGCGATTCCCACGCCCATTTCTGGGAGATGTACCTCGGCTGCCGCCTTCTGTAAGCCGGCAAGCGCCTGATGCTGGCCACCGAGCGGCCGCGCCGAGGCGGCCAGCCCGATATCTGCGTGCTCGAGGACGGTGGCTGCATCTGGATCGAGGCGATCGCGCCGGAGCCGGGGAGGACGGCGTGCGCGGGCCGAAGCCAATCAATCACGGCGGCAGGTTCGGTTCAATGCCGACCCGCCAGGCGCAGCTCCGCACGACCGGAGCCCTCTTGAAGAAGACCAAGGTGTTCGAGCGCTACCTGCTCCAGCGCGTGGTCGCTCCGGAAGACGTTCGGATCATTGCCATCGGCGCCGGCAGTTTCGGCCTCTACGCGACCGAGCACCCGCTCCCGCTGATTGTGTCATCGGTCTTCCCGATCGGCGACGCCTACGTCACGCTCGACCGTGACACGGGCGAGGTGGTCGGTGGAGGGTACGAGCCGTCCTACAAGATTGAACGGAAGGGCCCTGCTCAGGATCCGATCCCCCGGACGGCGTTTCTTGATCCAACCTTCGCGCAGATCACCGCGGTCGTGTGGTCGCGCGTCAGCATCGGCAACATGGCCAGCGCAGAACGGCCTCTCACCCTTGTCAGCGGGCGTTGAATACTCCCTGATTGTGGGCATCGAAAATTCCCTGGTCGGTGCCCTGGCCCGTAGGGTCGCGACGCCCCGCGCCCTCTCGGGCTTTTCCATCCTCA
>NZ_BPRC01000030.1 GCF_022179725.1 Methylorubrum aminovorans | reverse complement strand
ATGCGATCTGGGACTGGAACCTCGCCACCAACCACGTGCTCTGGAACGAGGCGCTGCAGGTTGCCCACGGCTACGCGCCTGATGCGGTCGAGCCGACCGGTGACTGGTGGATCAGCCACATCCATCCCGACGACCGCGCCCGCATCGATGCCTCCATCCATGCTGTTATCGATGGGACGGGTACTGTCTGGAGCGACGAGTACCGCTTCCTGCGGGCCGACGGCTCCTATGCCGACATCCTCGACCGCGGTTCCGTCATCCGCGACGCGCAGGGAAAAGCGACGCGCATGATTGGGGCGATGCTGGACATCACCGAGCGCAAGCAGGCGGAAGAGCAGCAGCGCCTGCTGACGGGTGAGCTGCAGCACCGGGTCAAGAACACGCTGGCGATGGTGCAGGCGATTGCCAGTCAGACGCTGCGAGGGGCGGCGGACATCGACGAAGCGCGTGAGGCTTTTGCCGCCCGCCTAATCTCACTCGGCCGCGCGCATGACATTCTCACGCAGGCCAGCTGGAAGGCTGCCCCGATCATGGAGGTGGTCCAGGGGGCCCTGAGTGTGCATGCCCAGGCCGGACCTGCACGGATCCGGGTTAGCGGCCCGAACGTGCTGCTCGGTGCGAAATCAGCCCTCTCACTGGCTCTGGCTCTGCACGAGCTGGCCACCAACGCGGCCAAGTACGGCGCTCTTTCGAACGAAAGCGGGATCGTGGAGCTGCGCTGGCACATTGTGCACGAGGGCGAAGCGCCCCGGTTCTGCCTTACCTGGTCCGAGCAGGGTGGGCCGCCCATTCTCGCCCAGCCTGCGCGGCGCGGGTTCGGCTCACGCCTGATCGAGCGCAGCTTCGCCGCCGAGGTCGGTGGTGAGGTTAGGCAGACCTATGCACCGACCGGGCTAATCTGCCGCCTGGAGGCGCCCCTTGCCTCGATGCAGGAGCAGCGTAGCGAAATCGCAGCATAGCGGTAGGTTTTGGTGATTAGGCTTCAGCCAAGCTGAAACCTTTCCCGCAGCTTCCCCCTTCTGTTTGAATGGAATTGCATACTGCGTCGCCTCCCGCTGTCGCCTTGGTTGCCGAGGATGAATTTATTCTACGTATGGAGGCGGCCGACACCCTGGCCGATGCCGGGTTCAAGGTCTTGGAGGTCGCCACCGCTGACGCAGCGCTGCGCTACCTCCAGGAGAAGGACGGTGTCGACTTGCTGTTCACCGATGTGAACATGCCGGGTGACCTCAATGGTTTCGACTTGGCCCGTGAAGTTGCTGCCCGCTGGCCAGTGACCTTGCCCCCTGTTTGCCCCCGTTCATAACCAGAGTCTGTTCTGGTTCTGGTCCTGCTTGGACCGGGTTGCAAACGCGTTCGGGGTGAGCCCGCCAAGGCTCGTGTGGGGGCGGCAGGTGTTGTAGTCGACCCGCCACACCTCGATGATGGTCCGGGCCGCCGGCAGGCTCCTGAACAGATGCTCGTTCAGGCACTCGTCGCGCAAGCGCCCGTTCAGGCTCTCGACAAAACCGTTCTGCTGCGGCTTGCCGGGGGCGATGTAGTGCCACTCGACCGCACGCTCCTCCTGCCAGCGCAGGATGGCGTGCGAGGTCAACTCGGTGCCGTTGTCCGAGACGATCATCAGCGGCTTGCCCCGGTCCTTGATGATCCGGTCGAGTTCGCGCGCAACCCGCTGCCCGGACAGCGACGTGTCGACCACCAGCGCGAGACACTCCCGCGTGCAGTCGTCGACCACGACGAGGATGCGGAAGCGCCGCCCGTCGTCGAGCGTGTCGGAGACGAAGTCCAGGCTCCAGCGCTGGTTCGGCTCCTGGGGCACGGCGGCCGGTGCCCGCGTGCCAAGGGCTCGTTTGCGCCCACCGCGCTTGCGCACCGACAGCCGTTCCTCCCGATAGAGGCGGAAGAGCTTCTTGTGGTTGAGTATGAGGCCCTCACGCTGCATCAGGATGAGCAGGCGCCGGTAGCCGAACCGGCGGCGCTCGCCGGCCAGGCTGCGCAGGCGTGCCCGCACGGCTGCATCGTCACCGCGGGTCGAGGCGTAGCGGTATGTCTTCGGCTCCAGGCCGATCAGCCCGCAGGCGCGACGCTGCGAATAGCCCTTCTCCGCGATGGCCCAGTTCACGGCCGTTCTCCGTGCGCCGGGCGTCAGAAGTTTTTTCCCAGCGCCTCACGCAGCGTCGCCACGTCGAGCATCGCCTCGGCCAGGAGCTTCTTGAGCTTGCGGTTCTCCTCGTCGAGCGCCTTTAGGCGACGCGCGTCAGAGACCTCCATGCCGCCGAAACGCGAGCGCCACGTGTAGAACGTCGCGTCGCTGATGCCGTGGCGACGGCAGATCTCAACGACCGGTAGCCCGGCCTGCTGCTCCTTCAGGATGCCGATGATCTGCTCTTCGCTGAACCGGCTCTTCTTCATCGTCCGTCTCCTCTTCGACGGACCCTAGCTTCAGAACAAGGGCAATCCAGGGGGCAAGGTCACCAGAGATCCTGATTGTTGTCTGCTCGGGTGCGACCAAGCCAGGACCCGGGGACCTACCTGCCAAAGCCCGCTTCATCGACAAACCCTACTCCTCAGGGCTGGTCGAGCAGATCCTGCGCGAGCTGCGGGCCGCATAAGGTTCCTTGAACGAAGACGTCTTCCCCACCATGCACAGGAATTTTTAACAGATCAATTTATGGACCCGCCTCCCACGCGGCACGTTCTTACGAAAACGCAGGGAGCTGCCACGCTGCCGGCGAGCCGATTAAATAGCACACGGGAGACAGGACTACATGGCCACCAAGCAGAAAACCTTGCAGGATGCGTTCTACGAAACCCTCAAGGACGTCTATTACGCGGAAAAGCAGTCTGTCCGGGCTTTGAAGAAGTCGGCCAAGGCGGCCGAGCACGATGAGCTGCGCCAAGCCTTCGAGACCCATGCCGAGGAAAGCGCCAATCAGGTCGAGCGCCTGCAGCAGGTGTTCGAGATCATCGGTAAGCCGGCGCGTGCCAAGACCTGCGAGGCGATGCAGGGCCTGACCTCGGAAATGGAAGAAGATCTTGAGGACTTCGAGGATAGCCCGGCGGCGGACGCTGTGCTGGCGGCCTGTGCGCAGGCGGTCGAGCACTACGAGATCGCCCGCTACGGCACGCTGAAGACCTGGGCGAGCCAGCTCGGCTACGCGGACGCCGCCAAGCTGCTGGATGAGACCCTGCAGGAAGAAAAGAAGACCGATCAGCTGCTTTCCGAGATCGCCGAGCGGATCAACGTCGAAGGTTCAGAGACGGACGCTGAGGAAGGCACCACCAAAGGCAAGGGCGGGCGCAAGGCTACCTGAGCCCTGAAGAATCTGAGGATGCGGAAAGGGCGCCATGGAGCGCCCTTTCTGCTGTCCGCGCCGAGCAGCATGCCGTCGGTGAGGTCAAGGAGCTCGGCGCGCATCAGTATCAGATGGGTCTTTGGGCGTTTTCCGGCAACTCCATATGAGCATCCGGCAGCCAGCGGTTCCAAGTCAACCGGCAGGGCTCATAAGAAGTTGACAGTCACCTGCTTTATACAATGCTGAGGCGTGGTCTCGAAGGGTTGGCACGTATTTGGCGCAGCTGCCCTTTCCGCTTGTACATGGCCGTATCAGCCACCTCGAGGAGGCGTGCAGTCGAGGAAGCATCCTCCGCGCTGTGGGCTATCCCAACGCTTCCGCCAATTCGACGACTGCTCAGTTCAGGTAGCTGGATCTCTTCAAGAGCAACCTCCACACGCCTTGCCAGGGTAAGCAGGAACGATGGTGAGGAGCACTGTTCTACCACCACTACGAACTCGTCACCGCCGATGCGTGCGATCGCATCGACCGGACGCAACGTCTCCCGGAGGCACTGTGCGGCTGCAACCAAAAGGCGATCACCGACAGCGTGGCCTAAGCTGTCGTTGACAGCTTTGAAGTCGTTCAAATCTAGGTAGAGCAGCCCAACTTCGGAAGGCCGGCGGAGCAGTGCAGCGTCTAGCTGATCGATCAGTGCCGAGCGGTTGAGCAAGCCTGTCAGTGGGTCGTGGCTTGATGCGTGGGCTAGACGCGCGCCCTCACGCCGACCTCGCCGCGCGTCACGAAAAGCAAGCAGCAAGCAGGAGGCAACCGGTAGCAAAATCATCGGGGCCATCCAAACCCAAAACGTGGCGTCGCGTTTCGCGGCGTCGCGCTGCCACAGAGCGCTGCGATTAATCGCAGTTCTCTCGGCCTCAAGGAGGTGACCCACATCAGTGTGGACAGCATCCATGAGGCGCTTACCCGTATCTTGCTGCACAATTGAGAGGGCGGCTTCTAATCCATCTCGTTGTCGCGCCTCGATCGTAGATTTCATCTCGGAAAACTTGGCGCGAACCTGCTGATCGATGCTGATTATGACCTGCTTCGCGAGATCGTTGTGGGTGTAATCTTTCTGCAGTGTGAGAAGGCTCTGATCAATCTGTGAGATCGCCTGAACATAAGGTTGCAGATATTCATCTCGACCCGTCAGAAGGTAACCGCGTTGTCCAGTTTCAGCATTTTGCACAAGCGTGAGTAGCTGCACGAGGTGTCGCGCGCGGAGATTGCTGGCGATGAGGTTATCGGTTCCAGCGCGAACGGTGTTCACGTGCTGATAGAACCCTAGCGTGGCTGCAATGCAGAGGCATGCGATTAGCGCTGCCAGGAAGACCAACTTGGTCTCAATGTAACCGGTGAGGCGATGTATCATGAGTCGTATGCCCGCTATCGCGCGGTCATACCTTGTGCGCCTAAAATGTTGCCTTACAGCATCGAGCTGTAGAGAGGGTCGTGGACTTTCTATCGCGTATGGAGAACTGCGAATTAACAGGCTCAGCCGGTCGCGGTTCAACTTAGAGTGATAATGCTGCGGCGATTGCTTCCTTTTTCTACCGTTGTTAGATGGGAAGCTTCAAACAGGTGTTTCCGGAGAAGGCCACAAAGCCTTTTCATCAAAGCTCCATGGTGCAACAGGGATACTTTCCACGAGCAGGCGGATCATCTCGGATCGACTCTCCAGCATAAGAGCTGGGGGCTCACCTACGATGGCGCACCAAGCCAAGGTAAAATCCGCGTGCGAAATGTGAGCGAGTGTGTCCGAACCTAACGGCTCCATATGCTGTGGCATGTCCCGTCTCCCGATTGGCGTAGAGATAGTGAACCGATCGGGGGTTTGGTTCGATAACCTATTGGTAAGGTAAACAGAAGCTTAATCGAACGACCTCCCGAGCGCGCCAGGGCGCCCGGGCAGGCTGGTTCTCAGATCAGGCCGCGCGGACCGTCGTCAGAAACCGGTTCACTTCGGTTGAGAGGTGCTCAGACTGTCGCGACAATTCGGAGGCTGCGCCAAGCACTTGGCTCGCCGCTGCACCTGTCTCCTCGGAAGCCTGAGCTACGCCAGCGATGTTAGCTGTGACCTCGCCCGTGCCGGTTGCCGCCTGGGCCACGTTGCGCACGATCTCCTGCGTGGCTGCGCCCTGCTCCTCCACCGCCGCTGCGATGCTGGTCGCAACCCCGCTGATTTCCTTGATGCGTTCGGCGATGCCAGCAATGGCTGCTACGGCCTGACCGGTCGACCCTTGGATCCGCGCAATGTGACCGGAAATTTCGTCGGTGGCTTTAGCGGTCTGGCTGGCAAGCTCCTTTACCTCGGTTGCAACGACTGCGAAGCCACGGCCAGCTTCGCCAGCACGGGCTGCCTCGATCGTAGCGTTCAGGGCGAGCAGGTTAGTCTGACCGGCGATTGTCGAGATCATTGTCACCACGTCGCCGATCTGGGCCACGGCACCGCTCAGTTCTTGTACGAGAGCTGCGCTGTGATCAGCCTCGCTTACCGCGACCTGCGCAAGGCTGGCCGACCCGTCAACTTGCCGGCCGATTTCATGCACCGATGAGCTAAGCTCCTCGGCGGCCGCTGCCACTGTGCTGACATTGCTTGCTGCTTCCTCGGCCGCGGTCGCGACAGTGATGGACTGGTTGGCGGTCTCGGTTGCGGTGCCAGCCATGCTCTGAGCAGTCGCCTGCAACTCGGTCGCGGCCGCAGTGACTGTCCCGATGATGCCGCCTACGGCACGCTCGAAATCATCAGCCATCTGGCGCATCCCAAGCTTGCGCTGCTCCTCGGCTGCGAGCCGGGCCTGGGCTGTTTCCTGCTCCAGCTCACGGGTGCGGATCAGGTTGTCCTTGAACACCTGAACGGCCGCAGCCATCGCACCGATTTCATCCTGCCTGTCGGTGCTCGGCACGGTCGTTGCCGCGTCACCGGCAGCAAGTCTGCCCATGGCAGCCGTCATACGCTCGATTGGACGTGCGACTCCAAACAGGCTGAACAGGATGGCACAAAGACCGATCACCAATGAGATCGCTGTCATCACGTAGGCTGTGAGGATGGCCTCTGCCGCACTCTCAGCAGCGGCAGTTCCGCTTGCATTTGCCCCACGCTTATTGAGCTCAACGCCTTTTGTGAGGGCTTGCATGGCAGCTCGGTTGAGGCTTCCCATTTCCTCGCTGGTAAGCAGGGCAAGCGCTTCCGCCTTGTTCCCCTGCTTCATGAGCGTGCGAACATGTTCCTCCTGCTCGATATAGCGAAGCCAGGTCGAAGAAAAAGCATCATAGAGCGCCTTCTCCTCGGCCGAGCTGATCAGCGGCTCATAGCGGCGCTTCAACGCCTCGAGGTTGTGATTAGCCTCAATTAAAGCGGCTTCATTCTTGGAAAATCCTTCCACCGTGTTGGACGCGACAACGAAGCGGTAGAGCTTAACTCTTACATCGCGCGTTGAGGTATTTATCTCGTTGATTATGCTTACTGAAGGGAGCCAATTTTTTGTTACGGCTGATGAGCTTTGCTCTACAGATGTGATTTTGCTGATGCTGGCTGCACCTTGGCCGACGGCGGCCAGGGCCAGAAGGCCAATGGAGCCAATTAGAACTGTTTTGAGGGTCAGACGCATTGTCGGCTTCCGTACAAAATCTCCTGCTCGCAAAAACGTGATCGAGGCCTAACTAATGGTTAATGGTGTAAGCCATGCGGTTGTGGCGGCATCGATTTTGTCGCAGGCATCCGAACTCATGCGCGGGCACCGTACTCTCATTGGGCAATGCCCATGGCTGGCGCCGGCGTGCACCGAGTACCAGGATGTGTCGGCGGTGCAGTCAGGACTACGTTACCGTCCCGAAGTTCAATCTTGGGTTTAATTCTTGATGCGCGGCATGCACGCTATGCCCGCGATCGTGTCTACAGGAACCTGCCCTTCGTCACAGTGCTTCGCAGGGGATAGCACCTCGATCAACATAAGTACGATGCACACACCAATGGCTGCCATGATCAGCTTGGCTCCCAGACCCACGTCATCCTCTTTCTGAGCCGCGTCGGACCATGCGCTTGTCCGGAAGCGAAGTTAGAGCGTGAGCGGTTGAAGGCACCCCCGGGCTGAGCACCCCTTATCTGTCGCCCACGCGAGCTATCATCCCGCGTCACCCGCTAGCGGAGCAGCCCGGCGCGCGGATGCTTGAGACGCTGATCGCTTTGGCGTTAGCGGGTCTTGGCGGGGACCTTGACAGGCGGAGTGCCCGCAACTTCGCTCACTGAAGCGGTACGCGAGCGCGAACGCGGATCCCGTCCGGTTCGAAGGCAACCTCGACCTCAGCCTTTGTCTGTGCGGCCAGGACCTTGTTCAGGAGGCGGTGTCCGAACCCCTCCCGGGTAGGATGCCCGACCGGAGGGCCGTCATGCTCGTCCCAGTTCCATCGCAGGCACTGTCCGCTGGAGCCGTCCTCAATCCACCAAGTGACCTCGACCCGACCTTTAGGATCGGCGAGAGCGCCGTGTTGCAGGGCGTTGGTCGTCAACTCGTGCAGAGCCATGCTTACCGGCACGGCAAGGTTGGACGGCAGCATGACCCTGGGACCTTCCAAGGTAATCCGCCCATGATCGTTGTACGGATCGAGTTCCGACCGCAGCAATCCCTCAAACGAAGCCGCTTGTGAGAGATCCTCCGTGATCAGCGCGTGAGTCCGCGCCAGCGAGCTGATCCGAGCGGTCAATGCACGAGTGAACTCTGAGATCGAGAGGGAAGAGCGAACGGTGGCGTTCATCACCGCCTGCACGGTCGCGAGCGTATTTTTGACGCGATGGTGCAACTCGCGCACCATGAGCTTCTGGCGCTCCTCGTAAGCATGACGCTCTGTTACGTCACGCTGCGCCGAGACCCAGTGCGTGATGGAGCCGTTCTTCTCACGCACTGGCGTGATGAGCCACTCTACCACGTAGGTTGATCCGTCCTTGCGGTAGTTGATGGTCTCGCCTTGGAAGGGGTTACCAGCCCCAAGAGCCATGCGCATCCGGTGCAGGACCCCACCGTCGGTCTCCGGCCCCTGCAGCAGCCGCGGTGATCGCCCGAGGACCTCGTGCGCTTCGTAGCCGGTCATGCGGGTGAAGGCCGAATTGGTGTACTCGATGCGTGGTCCGGGCTCATCGAGATCGGCCGAGGTGATGAGGATGGCTTCCCCGGCCGCTTCGACGGCAGCAAGAAGCACATCCAGATCGGGACGAACCTGCGCCGCTCCGTGATCCTCGCGCAAGTCCTCCTCCATCCAAGCCGCCGCTCTAGACGTCTCCCATCAACCCCCACACCATTTGTTGGTTTCCTACTGTTGCGCTTTCCACCGTGCCTGGTGTGGTCATGATGAGGGGGCTGGCCCCCAATCAAACCGACACTGCAAAGCTTGGATAGGCGATAGCACTCATGTCAAATTCACACCCATGCGCTGCATCACATAGGGCGTCTTGCGTCTTGCTTGCTTCGGAAGCACGCGATCATGGCTTGTGCAGAGCCTCGTTGGGCGACATGGGCATCATGTTCTGATCCATGTGATACATCACCCATATCGATCCAACCAAGGTAATCAGCACAAGCGTCAGCGTGAAAACGAGGGCGAGAAAGGTCCATCCGCCCTCGGATTTCATGTTTAAGTGCAAGAAATAGATCATGTGGACGAAAATCTGCACGACGGCAAAGCCCATGATGACGATATCGGTCTTAAGCTTGCTGTCGAGAACATCGCCCATCACGAGCCAGAACGGTATTGCCGTGAGGATGACTGAGAGGATGAACCCCGTCATGTAGCCCGACCGGGTGCCATGAGCAGGGCCGTGGCCGGTCCCATGCATATGTGGACCAGTGCCGTGTACAGGGTGAGCCGGAGCACTCATCGCGTCGCTCCCATCAGGTACACAAAGGTGAAGACGCCGATCCACACCACGTCGAGGAAATGCCAGAACATCGAGAGGCATAGGAGGCGACGCTGGTTGTCAGCGATCAGCCCGTGCTGCCGCACCTGGAACATCAGCGTCACGAGCCAGATGATCCCGAATGTCACGTGGAGCCCGTGCGTCCCGACCAGGAGGAAGAACGAAGAGAGAAAGGCGCTCCGCTGGGGCGTGGCGCCCTCATGGATCAGGTGCGCGAACTCATAGAACTCGATGGCGAGGAACCCAGCTCCGAGCACGCCTGTCGCGGCGAGCCAGCGCAGGACCGCGTCCACCTGCTCCTCCTCCATCTTCAGCATGGCAAAGCCATAGGTGATGGAGGACAGGAGCAGGAGGCTGGTGTTGAGAGCAACGAGCTTGAGGTCGAACAGCTCGGCGCCGGATGGGCCTGCCGCGTAGTTCCGGCCGAGCACGCCGTAGCAGGCGAAGAGCACCGCAAAAATGAGGCAGTCGCTCATCAGGTAGAGCCAGAAGCCCAGGAGCGTGCCCCCGTCACCGTGGGCATGCTCCTCCTGCTCGTAGAAGACCGGAGCCGTAGCGCCGGGTGGGGCGGTCACTTCATGCATGGCTCAGACCCGTCCCACCAGTTGCGCCGCTCTCTGGGCTTCGAGCCGGTTCACTTCCGCGGCCGGGATATAGAAGCTCGTGTGGTAGTTGAACGTGTGCCTGATCGAGACCGCAATCAGGGCAATGAGCGACAGGGCGGCGAGCCACCACACGTACCAGACCAAGGCAAACCCAAGCACAGTGCTCAGAGCGGCCAGTGTCATGCCCATCGCCGTGTTGCAGGGCATGTGAATGGGTCTGAAGCCTCCTGCTGGCCGCTCATGGCCGCGCTTCTTCATGTCCCACCAGGCGTCGAGATCGTGCACCACGGGTGTGAACGCGAAGTTGTAGGGGGGTGGGGGTGAGGAGGTGGACCACTCAAGCGTCCGTCCACCCCAGGGATCACCGGTAAGGTCACGCAGCTGCTCGCGTCGCAGGATGCTCACGAGAAGCTGCACGACAAAGGCCAGGATGCCAGCCATGATGATGAAGGCGCCGAACGCCGCAACCATCAGGTAGGGCTGCACCGACGGATCGTCGAAATGCTGGGTCCGACGCGTCTCGCCCATTAGACCGAGGGCATAGATCGGCGTGAACACGACCCAGAAGCCAACCAGCCAGCACCAGAAGCTGACCTTTCCCCAGAAGGGGTCGAGACGGAAGCCGAAGGCTTTCGGGAACCAGTACTGCACGCCGGCGAGCAGCCCGAACACGACGCCGCCGATGATGACGTTGTGGAAATGCGCAACCAGGAACAGGCTGTTGTGGAGGACAAAGTCGGCCGGCGGCACGGCAAGCAGCACGCCGGTCAGGCCACCCAGCACGAAGGTCGGGATGAAACCCATGACCCAAATGAAGGGGCCCTCGAAGCGGATCTTGCCCCGGTACATGGTGAACAGCCAGTTGAACACCTTGGCCCCGGTCGGGATCGAGATGATCATGGTCGTGATGCCGAAGAAGGCGTTGACGTTGGCGCCGGCACCCATCGTGAAGAAGTGGTGGAGCCAGGTCAGCCATGACACGAGCGCGATGACAGCGGTGGCGTAGACCATCGACGTATAGCCAAACAGCCGCTTTCCGCAGAACGTCGAGACGATCTCCGAGTAGATGCCGAAGGCAGGTAGGACGAGTACGTAAACCTCCGGATGCCCCCAGATCCAGATGAGGTTCATGTACAGCATCGAGTTGCCGCCGTAATCGTTCGTGAAGAAGTGTGTCCCCACGTAACGATCACAGGCCAGAAGAGCCAACGTGGCGGTCAGAACCGGAAAAATCGTGACGATGATTGCATTGCTAGCGAGCGTGGTCCAGCAGAACACCGGCAGCTTCATCATAGTCATGCCGGGCGCGCGCATCTTCACGATGGTCGCGATCAAATTGATCGCAGACAGCGTCGTGCCGACGCCGGCGATCTGTAGGCTCCAGATGTAGTAATCGACACCGACGCCCGGGCTGTAGGCTGCTCCGGAGAGCGGCGGGTAGGCAAGCCAACCCGTACGGGCAAACTCGCCCACAAACAGCGACAGCATCGTCAGGATGGCGCCGCCTGCCGTCATCCAGAAGCTGAAGTTGTTGAGAAATGGAAAGGCCACATCGCGCGCTCCGATCTGGAGCGGCATGATGTAATTCATCACCCCGGTCACGAATGGCATCGCCATGAAGAAGATCATGATCGTGCCGTGGGCGGTGAAGATCTGATCGTAGTGATGCGGTGGCAGGTAACCCTGTGCCTCTCCGACCGAGAGAGCCTTTTGTGTGACCATCATGATTGCGTCGGCAAAGCCGCGCAGCAGCATTACGATGGCGAGGATGATGTACATGATGCCGATCTTTTTGTGATCGACGCTCGTGAACCACTCACGCCAGAGATAGCCCCATTGGCCGTACCAAGTGACGGCGCCAACGAGAGCCAAGCCGCCCAGCGCAACAGCTGCAAAGGTCACGAGCAGGATCGGCTCATGATAGGGGATAGCTTCGAGCGTCAGGCGCCCGAAGACAAGCTGCTGGAGATCGATGTTCGAGAACATGGGAATGCCCGTATCGGTCGATGCTAGCGGCCCTGGGGGGGCGCAGTGTTGAGCTGGGCCGGCGCAGGTGTCCGGTCGGCGCCCGGCAGGGCGTTGCCCTGGCCCTGATCAGGCTCGGTTTTTGGCTTGTTGACCCCGTCCCGGCTCAGGGTCTGGTCGCGGGGATCCATGCCTTCCGGCTGGACTGAGCCTTGCGGCGGACGACCCGAGGCCGGGAAGGTGGCGCCCGAAGGCTCGGTGCCGGACTCCAGGCGACGGTTGTCGTAGTCGAGCCGCTTGCGGTTCTCTTCGCTGGCTCGCCCCCCACCTCCAGCTCGGTCGATCTGGTGCATCTCGGTGACGCACATCAGGCCGGGTTCGGGGCACATGCCAAGGATGACGTCATAGATGCCGGCCTGCACGCTGCTGAAGAACCGAACCGGATCAGCCTCGCTCGGCTTCTCAAGCGCCAGGTAAGCCTCGCGGTTGAGGTTTGTGCCGGACGCTTTGGCCTTCGCAACCCACTCGTCGAAGCCTGCGGCCGGCAGGCTGCGGAAGCCGAAGTTCATCCGGGAGAACCCGGGTCCGCTGTAGTGAGCCGATAGCCCCCGAAACGTTCCTTCCTTGTTCATGACAGCGTGGAGCTTCGTCTCCATGCCGGGCATGGCGTAGATCATACCGGCGAGCGCTGGGACGTAGAACGTGTTCCAGACAGAGGACGACGTGATCCTGAACGTGATCGGCCGGTCGACCGGCGCCGCCATCTCGTTGACGCTTGCAACCCCGTACTCGGGGTAGATGAACAGCCATTTCCAATCGAGGGCGACGACCTGCACCTCGAGTGGCTTGGTGTCGGCCGGGATCGGGCGGTTAGGGCCGAGGCGCGACAACGGCTTGAATGGGTCGAGTGTGTGTGTGGAGATCCAGGTGATCGCGCCGAGTGCCATGATGATCAACAGCGGCACCGTCCAGATCACAACCTCGAGCTGGGTCGAGTGGTGCCAATCCGGATCGTAGGTCGCGTCTGGGTTCGAGGCACGATACCGGCGCGCGAAGATGAAGGTGAGCGCAATCACCGGCACAATCACCAGCAGCATGAGCGCGGTGGACACGATAATGAGGTTGCGCTGCTGTGTTGCGATGTCCCCGGACGGGTTCATGACAACCATGTTGCACCCGGCCAGCAGACTAGAGGCGGCTAGCACGGCTAGGCTTCGCAGCATGCTGCTCACCCGCGGGCCTTGCGAGCGGCGGAGAGCAAAGGAAGGGCGAGACGGTGAGACCATGGGGCTTGCTTCATCATCTCTCGCCGGCGCGCGGGCTGGACGCGGCCGGATGGCGCGAGGGTGACCAGGGAGCACGGTTCAGACCTGCCGGATTTCTGAGCGCGAGCTGCCAAGCGCCAGCAAGGTCGTGATTGCACCGGACAGCAGGTACAGACCCACGCAGGCGAGGCCGTAGCGGGCTGACAGAAACAGCACGATCAGGGGAGCGAACCCCGCTCCCAGCAGCCAAGCCAGGTCGCTTGTGAGAGCCGCTCCGGTGTAGCGGAAGCGCTGTTCAAGCCGGGACGTGACCGCTCCGGAGGACTGGCCGTAGGACAGCCCAAGCAGGGCAAAACCCGCGTTGACATAGATCGTCTGCCCAATCGCGTTCTCTTCGACGAGCAGCGGCGCGATGATGCTGCCGAGAGCGAAGACCGCGATCAGGCCTGCCGTGATCATCAGCAGCATGCGGCGACCGATCTGATCGGCGATGAGCCCAGAGGCCATGACCGCACCCGCGCAGATAAAGGCGCCCGAGCACTGGATCATGAGAAACTCGCCCGGCGAGCGCTCTGTGAAGAGGTTGATCCAGCTGATCGGGAACACGGTCACGAGATGAAACAGGGCAAAGCTCGCCAGCGGTATCAGCGCGCCGATGAGAAGCTCTCGTGAGTGGTTGCGGATCAGCGGGATGATGGGCGAAGGCTCAAGCCGCCGCTGCTCAAGGAGGCGGGAAAACTCGTCCGTCGCAACGAGCCGCAGGCGTGAGAACAAAGCCACAACATTGACGGCAAAGGCGCAGAAGAAGGGGTAACGCCAGCCCCAATCCAAAAACTCGCCATCTGTCAGGTTGAGCAGGAGGTATGAGAACATGACGGCGGCCACGATGAAGCCGAACGGCGCACCGAGCTGAGGGATAGCTGCATAGAAGCCGCGTCGTTCGATGGGCGCATTCAGCGCTAGCAGCGAGGCAAGGCCGTCCCAGGCGCCACCCAGCGCCAGGCCCTGCCCAATCCGCAGTCCAGCCAAGAGGTAAAGCGACCAAACCCCGATCTGCGCGTAGCCGGGCAGGAAGGAGATCGCCATCGTAGAAAAGCCGAGCAGAAACAGCGCCGTGGTTAGCTTTACGCCCCGGCCATGCCGACGATCGATGGCTGTGAAGACGGCTGTTCCAAGGGGCCTCGCGATGAAGGCGAGCGCGAAAATCGCGAAGGAATAAAGCGTTGCGGTCAGGGGCTCCAAAAAAGGCAGGAACACCTTTGGAAACACCACCACAGATGCAATCGCGAACACAAAGAAATCGAAATACTCTGCCGTCCGGCCGATAATCACGCCGATCGCAATCTCACTAGGTGCGACCTTGTGATCAGTGTTCGCTAAACGGGCGTCGCGCTCCAGCGGATTGGAGGATGGATAAGGCCCTTCAACGTGATCGATCGCCATCCGAAGTGTAGCCTGGGATAAGGGTTTCTTAGGGAATTTCGTCCAGAAACTGATTGCGCGCATAGGAGCGCACAGTGGCGTTCGCAGACGTGATGGAGCGGATGTCTATCCTTCGGCCTGATCTGCTCTTGCTGATGTTCGGCCTGCTTGGTGCGCTATCTTGCCGAGCGTGAACAGATGGCCGCCGTATCAACGGTAGTGTTCTGATGCAGCAAGCATGGTGATCCCCCTTAATCTGGCACCATGATCCTGCGAGCCAATGCGCGCATTGATCTGAGTCAAACGGGGCGGAAAACCTGCTGTTAGAGCAGCAGTTTCGGGGCAGCCAACCGCAAGCCGGCAGCGCGGCAGGCCTGCTCACCCACCTCATGCTGCCTTGCCAGTGCGGCGTAGCGCTTCTTCACAAAGATTGTTTTTTGGCTACCCGCCTTCGCTGATCGCCAGAAGACCCGGTCGATCCTGGAGAGTGACCGATCTTGCCGTCTTGTAGTCGATGAGCCCCTTCCGGCGCAGCCTTGTGAAGACACGGCTCACGGTCTCGATGGTCAGACCAAGATAGTCGGCGATGTCAGAGCGCGTCATCGGCAGCTCGAGATCCTTGCTAGAGCCCCCCAGCCGTTGAGATGCTTCCGCTCGCGCCAGGAGGAAGCGGGCAACCCGCTCGTCCGCCGTCAGACGGCCAAGCAGAGTCATGTGCTCCTGACCAGCTGCAACCTCGTCAGATGCTACAGCGAGGAGACGACGCTCGAGCTTTGGATAGGTCTCCAGGAGGACGCGGAACTTGCCGCGCTCAAACCGGCACAGCCGAACGTTCGTAAGGGCTTCGGCACTGCAGGGCACGGCATCAGGGCGGCCAAAACCGATGAAATCGCCCACCGTCAGGAACCCAATGACCGCGCGACGACCATCAGCCAGGAGCTTGAACAGTTTCACCGACCCCGAGATGATGTTGAACAGGTACTCCGGTGAAGCACCCTCGTTCCGGAAGACCTCACCTGGCGCGAGCTCGACCACCGTGGTTGCCCGGGCCAGTTCGCTGAGCTGATCCTCCTCGATTGCGTTGCAGATGCTGACTGCACGAGCTTCGCAGAGCCCACAGCGCTCAACGCCACACCCCTGACCGCGCTCGATGCGAGCGCACGGTTCGGCTTTTGTGCCAGGAGGAACGGTGGTCACAGTCGTGTTCCTGATGAGACGGTGAAGGCTGAAGGGCGACCCATAGCCTTCCTGGATGTTTCCAAGCCCAACGGTAATCTGCGTTTCTGCGTTCAAGAAGGCTCGGTTTATGCACGCAACCGCCGAGCTAGCGTGCCTGCCTCCAGCAAGACGTGTGCGCCTCGGTTGAGAGCGAGCGGTCAAGAAGCCGCTGAGTCTACGCCGTCAGTCGGTTCGGGCCGGAAAACCGCCTTGTGATCAGCCTTGCACACATTAGGCTGCGCAAGGATCGCCTGCAGCCTGTCGCTTTCATGCACGAGGAGGCAAGTACAATTCTAACCAGCGTGCCCTTCCGCAAATGCCAGGCTCGGGTGCCGCGCGCGAGATTTCGCCACGAGACATTCCGTTCTGACTTGGGTAAGTAGGGCGGAGTCAGACATCGAGATACCAGGGGTAATCATCTTGGAGAGCAATACGATCGGCGCCCTCTCTCGTGAGGATCTGCTCGAGCGCGCCGCCGAAATCGTCACCTCATATGTCGCCAACAATCGAGTTCCCGCAGCCGAGTTGCCCGGACTCATCCCAGCAGTCTATGCCAAACTTGCATCTCTAAGCATCACAGGCTCGGCATCTGCAGCCGAAGCCGATGTTAAGCAGGCGACCGCGGCGCAAATCCGCAAGTCGATCACGCCAGATGCCTTGATCTCGTTCATCGATGGCAAGCCCTACAAGACGCTGAAGCGGCACCTTGGAGTGCATGGCCTCGATCCTTTCTCCTACCGTGAGCGCTATGGCCTTCCCTCGGACTACCCGATGACTGCTCCTGGTTATTCAACCATGCGATCTGCGCTGGCGAAAGAACTGGGTCTAGGTCGTACCGGCGGACGAGCGGAGAGGCAGGCAGCTGAGTAGCGAATTCGACTTGATCATAGGCTACGAGCTTGTCGTGTAGAGCGTACCGAACTTCCAGCTCTCGCGTTTCAGAAGGTACGAGGTTGGGCTTCTGAAACGTGAGGGTGGGGACCAATGGCACGCAGCTGTTGCGAAGTGCTACGATCCCGTTCAGAGGCCATCTCGTCCAGTTGCAGGTAATTTGCCTTGAACTCAGCGATTTCCGCAAGGCGTGGCAAGTCAAGGATTGTAAAATGTCTACCTTTACGCTCAATAAGGCCCGCACGCCTGAGTGTACCTAAGGAGCGATTGACGTGTACCGGTGTTATGCCGGCAGTGTCCGCCAGATCAACCTGCGTAATTGGCAGCAGGAACGTCTGGTCCTTGGTCAGCCCGACCGCGCGCAATCGCACGTACAGCTCGCAGAAAAGATGGGCGAGGCGCTCTACGGCTGAGCGGCAGCCGATGTTTACAAGCCACGCACGTAAAGTCGCCTCATTGACGCGCGCTGCTGTTTGTAGCGCCTGCATCACGGCGGGCCGCCGCTGGAGATCTGCGACTATCCAAGGAGCAACCCACACGGCCCGGCATGTGGAAAGAGTGCCAATAGCATAATCCATTCTGTCGAGCCGCGACGTGGCGAGGTCACAGACATCGCCCGGTAAAAGGTAGGCGAGGATCTGACGCGTTCCATTCTCCCGCAACTTGTATTGACAGGCAAAGCCTTGTCCAATCACAAGCATGCCTTGTGGCCGGTCGCCCTCGCAGATGAGATCTTTACCTGCCGGGAAGAACTGTCCTGCGGTCTCGATCGCGGTGAGCGCAACCCTATCAGTTACCTGTAAAGGCGCAAAAGCCTCAAGCTTGCGTACGAGCGGCCCGTGCGCTCCCTGTCGCAGCAACTGCATTTCGCGTCCTCCCTGCCCTTTAGGGACCGCGACCACGCGTACCAATTGAGCAGCACTAACATAGGCGTAGGTTGTGACCTTCAAGCCGCTACGCCGCTTATCAACCTTTAAATTACAAGCGACGGAATCTGTTAGGGTAAGCCTTTCCTCCTCGGTTCGCGATGGAAGGCAATTCGAGCAGTTCCTTAGCCGTAGTGGAACAGTGCACAATCGAATCAGATAGGTTAACGACAACATTCGAAGTAAATGGCAGCGTGGCTATCTGGTTGTATGAGGCTGCCTATGCTCTTCCACATTGATGTCGCAGATGGTGATATTATCACACGCGACGATGATGGTCTTGAGTTCTTCGATCTGAATGAGGCCTGTGCGGCTGCTGTGTCGCTATTGCCCGAGATCGCGCGTGAAGCGCTGCATGGTCCTCGTCGCCGAGCTGCGATGATGCAGGCGCAGGAGCGGTATATCGCAGCGCTGGTCCGCGACGAGGCTGGCCATGTCCTGTTCCGCACACGGCTGAGGCTCGACATGGAGTGGCCGAAAAAACCTGAACTATGAGGCTTTTGTTCGAGATCAATAATTCGATCCAGACCGCTGCCGTATGCCTCGCCGCAGACATGGGATAAATGTTTCCGGTCGATGTTATAGAGCTCGTACCAATGTCACAGGACGAACGTCCGATCACACCAGCTGAAATCCGGCAGCGCGCCTATGAGCTATGGGAGCGCAACCATCGTCCGGATGGTTTTGAAATCGAGTTCTGGCTCTTGGCTGAGCGCGAGTTGCGTGCCGAGCGTGGAGCCCAACGGCGCGATCAGGCCATGTCCCAAGATCTTGAAGTGTTCGAGATAGGCTAAATTGCCGCTGTCGGATCGTCCGTTTCGACCTGTAGTCCAGACGTTCATCTCATAACCGCTAAACTGCCGCTACTCACCCCATGAGGTCCTATATTTGTGCAACCATGTATGTATGAAAAACAACCGTTTTCCAACCACTGTATTGGCACATAGGCTGAGAAACACGGTTCCGAGTACGCAGGCCTTCTGCCATCAAGCCGCGTAGATATCCTTAGAGTAAGCGCGATGCTCCGCCACAGCTCCACGGCCGCGCCGGCGTCAGCGCGGCCGTGGAGCTGGGACTTGGATCGTAACCATCTGGCCGCGGATGGGGTCGAAGACGGTGATGGTCATCGTATGGGCTCCGCATCTGCGTGGGGGTGATCGTCCGGCTAACGCGTCTTAGCGTAACGGTTTCCGCGTCCTGTTCGGATGTGGTTGGCCCTTCGTTAAGTTTGACGGATCGGGTAGGTGGCGGCGCCGGCCCTCGGTCCTGGGATTGCCGGGGGAGAGGTCGGCGCCGCCTTGCCGGATTACTCAGCGTCCGCGTCGTCAGCGTCCAGGATCGTCTCCAGATCACCCGTGAGCGCGTCGAGCTGATCCGCGGTCGCCCGGATCTTGAACTTCGTCCCGTCCTCTGCCTCCACGGCGATCTCGATGTGGTCCTCAACCTTTGCGGCGAGGGCTTGCTTGAGGGTGTAGGTGGTCACGTCCTTAGCCATTCGACTCTCCCGGCTTACGACGCCTATGACAGGCCGGATGAGAAGTGTGCTCAGGCGAAGTCGTTCCCCGGCCCAACCGCGCCCGCTGCATCGCGCTCTGCTGGCTCACTAAGGCAGGAAGCCATCCCAAACCGGTCGCTCCTGAACGTAACGGAGAGCTGCTGGCCGCTAGTAGGCGGCTAAGCGAATTGGGACGTGATGAACCAGAACACGGCCGCCACAAGCGCGCCGATACCAGCAAGCACCAAGGCTGCGTGTCGGTCGAAACGTCTTCGTCGCCCACCCGGCATCGGCATGCTTCCCGCGTGATGCGATGATGCTCAAGCGTACACGGCCTGGCAACTCCTCATGCCGCCTCCCTGTAGGTGACAACAGCAATCCCAGTAAGAGGTTTCAAGCACACTTCGCAGCACACCCGCTGCGCCACCACAACCACATCATCATCCAACGTGGCGCCTAACTCCTCCCAACTGCTGCGCGTCTCCTGCCCGCATTCGGGGCAGCACATGACACGCAGACCGCGATAACCTTGCGCGCACCACTCCGCCACTGTCTGCACTGGGCTCACCCAACATCCTGTTGTCGATAGTTGCAGCTCATAGGCGTGGCTTGTGACGGATCGACGGTGTCCGCACTGCCGAATGCGTGGCTGCACGCCCATCCTACTTAGCGCATTACGGGCTCAACGCGGATCATCTGCGGTCAGACTGGATGCGTGCGGACATCAGCATCGTAAGACCCGAGCTAGAGAGAAGAATGAGCGCGGCGAGCAAAGCCAGCTCAGGGTTCAGAGCTGATGGTAGCTGGCGTCCTGTAACTAACGGCCATGCGTACATCCAAGCAGCCCCGACGGGTGCTGAGAAAGCCGCAACGCAGAGCATTTCGAAAAGCCAGCGAGGCATCGCTTAAATTCCAGCGTTGATTATCTAGGCCGGTTCAAGTGGCAGTCTCGTCAGTACGGTTGCTAGCTGTCCCATGACATCTCGCATCAGGGCAGCTTTTATCCGGCACGCAACCACCTTGGCGCGGAGCGCGGCGACGCCCTCGTTGTTCTCAGTGACCTCGGTCATTTCTGCGCACCACATCGCATCCTCGACAAACTCCTCACGTGCCACGATTTGGCGCGTAGCCTTCAGCATCATCCCAACAACGCGGGACCGATCAGACATACGTAACTCGCTGCGTATGGTGCCTTCCGAGTGGATCGGCTCTGCCGGAGGCGCAGTAACATTGATCAAGCGAAGGTAACTTCCGTTTTAGAGACAGACATTGGCTCAGCGATCGCGCGGGTCCAGTCCTAATTTGAGGATCGGCAGTGAATGGGCAGAGTCGACGAAGCTTGAGATGCGCACGCGCTACACGACACAGGCCAGCGAACGGCTCGTCGCATTCGCATGAAAAGTTGGCTTGCGATCACGAGCGTCCTCTAGTTGTGCGATCACATGTGTGCAGAAAACGTTCGTTTTTCTAACACTCAGTCGGAGCGGCTGGCCAAAACCCTGAAACAGCCCCGTTTGTGTAACGAAAATATGGTAGCAAATCTATTGCCAGAAAAACCCTCTTGTGGGACTATCGTGACATGCTTGTTGGCTATGCGCGTGTCTCGACCCAGGACCAAAACCTCAACCTTCAGCGCGATGCGCTTCTGAAGGCAGGTTGCGAAAAAATTTTTGAAGAGAAGAAGAGCGGTAAGGCTGGGACCAAGCGCCCGGAGTTCGAAGCCGCCCTCGCCTACCTGCGCCCGACCGACGTCCTGGTGGTGTGGAAGCTGGATCGCCTAGGCCGTTCCCTCGTCGAGATGATGCGCACCATTGATGGCCTGCGGCTCAAGGAGATCCACTTCCGCTCCCTGACCGAGCAGTTCGACAGCGCTACCGCCCACGGACGCTTTGCCCTGCAGATGCATGGCGCCATGGCCGAGTACTTCCTCGACCTCAACCGCGAGCGCACCATGGAGGGCTTGAAGGCCGCTCTGGCCCGTGGGCGAAAAGGGGGGCGACCCAAAATGCTGAGCGAGGCTGATCTAGAAGTAGCCCGGGCTCTGCTCGCTGCTGGCAACATCTCGGTGGCTGCGATCGCCAAGCGCCTGGGGGTGAGCCGCTTCACCTTCTACCGGTACTTCCCGCAGGCGCGCACGCGCAGCCAAGCGCGTGCAGGGGGCTAACCGCCGTGCCCATTCGCCCGGAAAATCGCTTCTTCTATCCTATCGATTGGTCACAGCTATCTGAGGTGATCCGCTTCGGGCGCGCCAAAGGCTGCTGTGAGGAGTGTGGTCGACCGCATGGGCAATTGGTTTTCCACCTTGGCGACGGACGCTGGTGGGATGCTGCGACGCAGACTTGGCGCAGCGGAAAGGGGCGCCCGCTTAAGCTGACACCCGTGGAGTCCATGCCGGCAGGTACAGCGCTACGGACCACCCGCGTCTATCTGGCCTGCGCTCACCTGGACCATGATCCAGGCAACAACGATCCCAAGAACCTACGGGCGCTCTGCCAGCGCTGCCACATCCTACACGATCGGGCGGAACACCTGCGTCAGCGCTGGTTCACCTACAGATACCGGAAGGCCCTCGGTGACCTGTTCCTCGGCCCTTACCCGTTCCGGTACTGACCTTGGGGCGCACACCGGAAGCTGCCCTGCTGGCTGTAAGGAGGGCTGCAGTTCGTGAGATGACTCTCGTCGAGCTTCTAGGAAAGTGGCACCGTTGGGATCGGGGGCAGCTTTTGTGGTCAGCAGCCCCCACGCAGAGCGCAGCTCTTAACGCGAGCGGCATTTGCCCGTGCGCGTGCGCTCACGGTCACCGTCATCGTAGTCAATGTTCAGCATATCACCGTTCAATGATGTGATGCGACCTGAATGCCAAGTTCCACTGCCCTTCCAGTTGCACTCGATCCGCGTACCAACAGACCACGTGTAAGAGCGGACGCGGCTGACGTGCGCGGTTTCTCGATCGCCGTCATCATAACGGATGGTCACTGTAGCGCGTGCGGCACTCTCGACGATGCCAGGGTACCAATGCTCGCCGTTCCGCCATCTGCCGAGAACCCAGTCGCCAGGCCGGTATGGCTCGCTTACAGGTTCAAATTCAGCCTGCCGATTTGGCACACGCGGTACATATTGAGGCGCACCCGTGTCACTTTCAAGCCTAAGTCTATCGTTCAGGACGTTGATTACTGCAAGTCCGCAGAAGTTGACCGGTTCTTCGATAACCCTCTCGTTTGACATGCCGCGGGAGCCAAAATCAATGATGACACGGGCTGTCATCATGCAATTCGAGGGGCGGTCGGCATTGAATGCGAGGTTCCGGCCCCCTCGCCCTGGGATCGGTATCTTTAGCCAGTTCTCACTCCAGCGCCTGCCAGGTGCCAGAACACGGAAGTCGATGATTGCACCAGGCGTGTGGTTAGTGACCACAAAGCGCTTATCGGCGACAGTCTGTGCTTGAACGGGCTGAACCAGTGCAGATGTAATTCCACATCCTGCGAAGACCGCTGCCCCTGACAATCTGATTAATGGCGCCACTATGCCCCGCCGACAAGTGCCGAGACTGCCCATACCACGCTCCCTCGATCCACGAGGAGACGTCTGATGCTTCATCGGGCCAGCGTCTCACTCGAGCAGCTCTTCGTTCTGCCGATCGCCGCGGTAGCACGCATCTCTCAGACCGGTCTTGAACGCATGTACCACCGGCTTGAACATGTGTATCAAGCCCGGAACAAAGTGGAACGCACGTGCAGAAGCGCATCAAGAGCTGGAGAGCGCGTTAGACCTGCAGTGCAACTAGACGTCATTGTAAACAACGTTTCCATGGATTTAGCCTGCCGAGCCTGTCGCGACTACAAAGCCTATCTGGAACGCCTGTTTTTACAATTTATGTCGTTGCCTATGGGGAAAGGCGATGCTGAAAGATAAACCAGAAACGGGGGTGCTCAAACTGGAATTGCAGCGATTTTCTACCACTGCCCTACCGGTTCGGGACCGGCATGAGGCATGGCTGCATCAGGATTGGCCAAGCTTCGCGCCGTTCTACCGTTGTGTTCCGCTAGAGCCATTCGACGTCACTGCGGATCGCCTCTATCTCGATAATATATTAATCATATACTCCAAGATCACGTCGCAGGAGTGGGCGCGCGACGTCGGCTTGATAAAGTCCTGGAGCTCGGACTCTCTTGTTGTTGCTTTGACAATCCAGGGAGAGGCAAAGGGAACATGGGGCGACATCCACGTTAAAACCCGCCCGGGAAGTCTTCACCTGGCTGATCTTGCAAAAGCCTCGTCCCACGTTTCAAGCGCAAGTCAGACAATTATCCTGATCGTGCCTCGCGCCCTTGCTGCTAGTCGTGGTCTTGACGTTGCCGCACTCCATGGAGTTGCCATTGCCTCGCATACAGCATCGTTCCTGACCACGCATCTGCTCAGCCTTCGGAGTGCCGTGCCGGAGCTCCCGAGGAGTAGTGGGATGATGCTGGCACGTGGAGTCATCGATCTCCTTGTTCTGGCACTTGCAGGAACAGGAAGGGCATCCCAAGCCGTCGTTGGCCGACGCGGCCTCGCACTGCTGGCACGGGGTGCAATCGATGAAGGACTCGGCTCTCCCTCTCTCAATACGGCAAGGCTCTGCCGTACTCTGGCAGTTTCGCGCGCTACACTCTATCGCCTGTTTGAGGAAGAAGGCGGCGTTCAATACTATATCCGTCGCCGCCGTCTTGAAGTCGCACGAGCAACTCTTGAGGATGCGACTTCCGCAGAGCCAATCTGTGCGATTGCGGAGCGGTTCGGCTTCAGCGATGCTGCCCACCTCAGTCGGCTGTTCCGTAGACAATATGGCATGACGCCAAGCGATTGCCGTGCGGAAGCTCAACGAATTGCCAAGCAGAAGGACGCGCAGCTGCGATGATCATATCGGCAGTGGTACTGGCCAGCTTCGTCTGCGCTTTTCTCCTGACGATGCTGATGCGTCTTCCTGCTCTCGGCGTCGCTTGCGGGGTTCCGCTAGCGGGAGCGGCATGCGCTTTTCTCGCGATCACGCTTTTCCCGTCAGGAGGATCAACTGAGCCTGTTGTCGTCCCGCTGCTTTTGATCATTGTCGCGCTCGGGGCTGTTCCCGGCGCAGTGTTAGCTGCCCTACGCCGGCGGGGTCATACCGAGGTCTAATGGGCCACTACCTGCAACGCGTTAGGTCGAAGGGTCCATCCGCCGTGTTGAGCCTCATCCGGTTCCGTCCCAGCCGTTCGACGACGCTCTCCGTCCGCGTGCCCTCTGCGACGACCACAAGCTGACCGCCTTTAAGGCTCCATCGAGCAGAGCCTTCATCCGTTGTCCCGTCCTGCGAATAAACAACAGCGGGAGGCTTGCAGCCGTCCGTACCCCAGCTGCCTACAAGATATTCACGAGTGACCGGCGAGGATCTATCTTTGGCGTTGACTGGCGTGTGGTAAGCTGTTGACAGCAACAGCATGACCAAGGCTGCGATTGAATTCATTATCAATGGATTGGATTTTTTCTGCTGTAGGCTGAGCGGCACTTGATCACCAACGTTTTGTGCCACCAGGTTGCGCTTGTGCGGATGATATCGCGCCATAAGGTGGGCTTAGCCTGACTTCGTGGATGACCTAACCATCAGGATGTCCACTGTCGGCTGAACGGGTAGCACGTTGCGGAGCCGCCGTGCTTGTACACATGTCTCAGCAGCTTGTCTGGGCGCCTCATACTGCGCCTTTCGCTCGTCGAGCCCACGTGGCCACGATAGCGGATGCGCCCTGATTTTGGTTGTCAATGGCGGCTTCCGTTCAGCGGCTCAAGGCCCGGGTTGTGCCCAGATGACCACCACTGCAGCTAGGCCGGGATCTTCACGGAGTCCGGCTCAAGTTCGCACCTCCCTCTTCTCGCTTCGGATGAAAGGCGCCGTCTCAGCAAAGCTTAGCCAATGTGATCGGCTTTAACATTCTGCGGAACTGCCTCAGGGCATGGACCGTTCTCGTGCTGCAGAACAGGTCAGGCCACAATGATCAAAACACCTCCTGTGGCAAGTGACGACGGTGCTTCCACGCAAGTGCCGTCGCAAAACGGCGGTACAGACGAAGATCTAACCCCGCTCGAGCTGCGAGCAGAGGAGGAGCTTGTTCTTCCTGTCGTCGAGGAAACTGCTCACATCGAGAAGCGGCTACGCGAAAAAGGTCGCGTCCGCGTCAGCACACAAACAGAAACCATCGAAAAGGTGCTCCGCGAGTCGCTGCACGGCAACACCGTGGGCGTCAGTCGGCTGCCCATCGACCGCGTCATCAAGGAAGGCGAGCCTGTTCCTCAGACGCGCACGGAAGGCAGCGTCACCATCATCCCAATCCTCGAAGAGGTCCTCGTCGTCGAGAAGCGCCTGATCCTCAAGGAGGAGGTGCACATCCGCGAGACGAGCACGAACGAGGACGTCGAGGTTCCGGTCACCCTGCGCAAGCAGCGCGCGGTGATCGAACGCATAGGTCCGGAGGGGGCTGAACCCACCACACCTACGGAGGAAACAGACCATGACCCAGACGATCACAGCCCTGTACGATAACCGGCAGGACGCTCAGAACGCGCTCAGCAAACTCGTCGCCGCCGGCATTCCCGAGTCCTCGGTCCGCCTCGTTCAGGGCCGCGAGGGCAGCACTGCTCAGAGCACCGGAGCTTACGACCACACCCGGGACGAAGGCGGCTTCTGGGGTTCGCTTAAAGACCTCTTCCTGCCGGAGGAGGACCGCTACTCCTACAGCGAGGGGCTGAACCGCGGCGGCACGATGCTGACGGTCTCTGCCGACGACAGCAAGATCCGTGCAGTCGCCGATATCCTTGAGCAGACCAACGCGGTCGACCTGGACGAGCGCGAGTCGTCCTGGCGGCAGGAGGGCTGGAGCGGCTACACCGCAGGTGCAACGGGTGCCGAGGCTGCGGGCGGTATTCCGGCAACCGGAGCGTCGGCCGGCACCACCGGTCTGCATGCCGCGGGTGGGGCCAGTTCCGCAGGTTCCTATGCTAGTGGGGTATCTGGTGTCACTGGCGCGGCACATGATGCGCAAGTCGGCAGCCGGGAGACTATCCCCGTCGTTGAGGAGCGTCTGAACGTCGGCAAGCGGGTCACCGAGCAGGGCCGGGTGCGGCTGCGCTCTTACGCCGTCGAGACGCCGGTAAACGAGCAGGTGAGCCTCCGTGAGGAGACGGTCCACGTCGACCGGCAAAGGGTTGATCGTCCGGTAACGGCCGCCGACGAGGCACTGTTTGCCGAGAAGACCATCGAAGCGACTGAGCGTGTCGAGGAGGCGGTGGTCTCCAAGGACGCCCGCGTCGTCGAGGAGGTGGGCCTGCGCAAGGATGCGACCCAGCACACCGAAACCATCACCGACAAGGTGCGGCGCACCGAGGTCGAGGTGGAAGACGAGCGTGGGAACGTCACACGTACCGGCACCGGCGGGACGACAACCGACAAGCGCTAAGCGCTTGTCGCGGCTGATATACCACAGCTCTTAAGCATCCTGCAGCTCGCTTGTGGGATGCTAGGAAATCCTTAACCATGAGCGCGTTGCGATGCAGCCTTTCGAGGTTGTGTCGCAATGCGCTTCATCCATGTTGAGGACGGCCTACGTCTCCGCTTTCCCGGACGCGATGCAGCGTTCAACGAGGGTGTCGAGATCGGTATCCTGGCCGTCAACTTGGCCAGCGGACGTGGCGAGTTCACGCTGCAGCTCTCCAGCGGCACACTTGAGCAGGCTCGAGCCCTCGCCGCGCAGATGGGCTACCGGGTGCATGTCGTCCGGAGCGACGAAGCCTGGGCAGGAGTGACGTTTCTGACCGGCCGTAGGCGACCCAAGCTGACGCTGATCCACAATCCGCCAGAGGCTCAGGCTGCAGGCTGACCAACGGAACGCCCGCTGCCGTGTGGTTCAACCATTCGGAACAGTGGCGATCTGCTTCTCGGTGACATTCAGAACGAGGTCGGCAACCACAGCCGATCGTGGCGGTTGACCCAAGCAGCTAAAGCCACGGAGAGCGTTGTGGCCGTTATTACGATCACGATCGGACTGCGCACCGGCACCCGGCTTCTCGCAGCCAACTCAGAACGCAGTGCCGCTAGCTACGCCGAGGCGGTTGTCTACGCCATACCGCGCGAAGCTCTCCCGGTGCCTCTGGCTGTCTCTTGCCTCGATACAGGCGTCCGCAACCGGCTGACCGAGTATCTGCTCGATCTGCAGACCGAATGCCTGCGTATGCCTCTGCCAAACCAGAACGCGTCTGGGGCTTTGGGCTGATTGAAGGGCTTTCCATGCCGCTTCAGTCCTGCCTACATCTCACCCCATGCTTCTGATGAGCGCCAACTCGAATACGCCGCTGTCAGCGGACTCTGCGCCTGACCATGGGCCAATCCTGGACGCCCGCACACGCCTGCGGCTCGGGCTGCAGCTGCAGGCCATCTACGAGCCGGTGCTGAATGACGTTCTAGATCCACGTCTGGCCGAGCTGCTGCGGCAACTTGAGTGCGATCGGGATCAGACACAAGCCGGCTAGCTACCTGGGCTGTGGTGTGCCCACGCACTTGAAGTACAAGCTATGCCGTACACGCAACGTCGCAAACCCTTCGAAGGGGGTTGCCTTGTGCGACGCACCATCTAATTTTGGATTATGCGCAACCGCGATGGCGTCGCGGTCATGCTGCTCTTCTTGAGCGTTTCCTCCCAAGACTTCGGGCCGTCCCCTCACCGGGGCGGCCTTTTTTGTGTCTTGTAAGTGATCATCTATCCATCTCCGCCGAGCGCAGCAAGCAAGATTTTTCTTAAACGGCCTTCACCCATGTGGAATTTTTTATCCAGTTTGAACTTGGCAGCAAAAAACTGGCGATTTGACCGAGCGCGGCAGCGTTCAGCGATCATAGACTGAAGGCACGTACGGCTGCGGCCAGAGCAGCAAGTCCGCCAAGGGCGACAGCCGAAATCAGCCGGGCACGCGCCCAGGGCCTGAAAGGATTATCGTTACAGGGCTTTGGCGCGCGACCGGGCCACCTCCGCCATTTACGCTCCGCATTATGAGCATCGAGCATGGCCTGAAGACCTTGCCTATCAGGCTGAAGGAGGCATGACATGAATGACGTCCTTGGCGGCTATTCGCCGTTGGAGCTCTGGACGAGTTGAGCTGTGCTGCGGACGATCGCCAGAACCTCACGACGCACCTGGTCGTCTTCGATCTCGGCGTAAGCACGCAGCAGCTCAACAGCCCCCTTGGCATGCAGGAAGCCGAGCAGCTCGGTTTGCTCCCGAGCAGTGGGGTTATCGCTATCCTCGAAGAAGGTGGAGACCGGCACTTCGAGCAACCGGGCGATCTCGCGCAGGCGTCCCGCGCCAACGCGGTTCTGGCCCTTTTCGTACTTTTGAACCTGCTGGAAGGTCACGCCTACTGCAAGTCCGAGAGCGGTCTGACTCAATCCACGTGCCTTACGCAGCGCTGCAATCCGAAGCCCGACAAGCCGGTCTGCCTCCGTAACCCGCTTCGGCGGCCCGCTGGAGATGTCCATCCTGCTAATCCTAAAATCTTAAATTCACGCTTGTTGTCGAATGTTGATTACAGCTTAATGGCGCTGCAATTTCAAGCGGTCGCCTTAGCTGCAATAAGGCCATCGGTAGCTCGAAGCTCGTAGATTACTCTCAGTGCGAACTTCCTTTGACTTCGGCATAAGGAACAGCAACGGCCTTCTTGCCCTCAATCCGCAAATAATGAAATACGATTTTACAGAAATGCGGGTTTGCAGCCTCTCACTAGGGTGCAGCCGCAGAAAGCAGCGTTCCACCATGTCGTCACAGGGCTGGAGGCGCCCTTGTCGGCCTAGCCGCCGAAAAAATGTAAGATGGCCAGTGGTTTGAGTCCCGACCATTCTGCCAGTTGCGCTGCTGCGACTGATGGCACAGCAAAAAGGCCGCCGAGCAGGTGCTCTAGGCGGTCTAATAGGAAAGCGGTCCAGAAAAAGCTTGCCCCGGCGGTATGCTAGGCAGGGACCGACCGGGGGTTACGTGATAAGTTATGGGGCAACCGACCGAAAAATTCAAGTGAAATCCGCTTTTCGTGCCCACCTTCGTTGACGTCCTTTCCAGCGACCGCTTCGCCACCTACCAGCACTGGGCCGACGGTGATGATGCTCTGGCGCTCCGGCTCTACACCTTCAACGTCCAGCTCTCGGCGGCCCTCTATGGGCCGCTGCACATGCTCGAGGTGACACTGCGCAACCGGGCTGATGCCCAACTGATGACGGTGTATGGCCCGGACTGGCTCGACGACCCAGTCGCCCTTCCCGGCCGCTATCAGCGTGACTGCGTGATCAAGGCCCGCGCCACGCTGCTGGGCGAGCGCAAAGCCGCCAGCCACGGGCAGATGGTGGCCGAGCTGACGTTCGGATTTTGGACTTCGCTGTTTGGCCGTGACGGGACGCACCTGTGGCAGCATCTTCGGCCTATCTTCCAGGCCAAGGGCATTCAGCGAGGCCTGATCGCCGGGCAGCTGCGCGACCTCCGGCACCTGCGCAACCGGGTCGCCCACTACGAGCCGATCCTCACCCAGCCCCTCGCCCAGCGCTACGGCAATCTCACCACCCTCACCGGCTGGCTCTCGCCGACCGCCGCGGCCTGGATCGCCCAGACGTCCGCCTGGGGAGCGCTCTACCCGGCTGTACCGGTGCTTGTGCCGAACGCTGCCGGTGACCTGCGCGTCGAGCCAGCTGTCATTCCCTTCCTGCCAGCCTGATATCCGGAAATACGATTTTCCTGTTTTGCGGCGACTGGCTCTATCCTGATGCCGCATGGGCCAGTCGGCCGTGCCGGCGTCAAGGCACGCTGCGCTCTCCGGCCTTGACCCCATCCCGTCCGACCGGCGGTGGGCTGCCAGTGGGGCAAAGCCCCAAACTGACCAGCAGAGCTGATCCGCTTCTGCAGAAATCCGCTTTTACGACGGATTGGAGTGGCTTGGGACTAGGCTGCAACCCGTGCCCAGTGCGGAGCGGACGAACGCGGCCTTAGGCGGCGTCATGATCGCGGCTGAAACCATCGCCGTCCCGGGCCTGGCAGGAGCCTGATCGGGTCCGGGGGCGCCCTCCCCTACACAATGGCCGGCGGCTGTGGCGGCACTGTGTGTGAGCGGGCTGGTGTGCCTCTCCCGGCAAGCCAGCCTCTCCCCTGCGGCCAGGCGGTTCGGGAGATGCGCCGGAGGCTGTCCCGGTCAAGCGGCTGCCCGCTCCGTTCGCGTGCGCTCCCGTGTTGCCGATGACCAGGACCGGCCGGAGGCCTCAGCCCCGCGGCGCAGCAGAACTCCCGACCGGCCGCGATGGGCGTGGCCGGTACCAGCAAAGGGAGATCCACACCATGACCCGCACCACCACCAACAACCGTCCGAGCCACGCCGTCTACGTGGTCGAGGGAGAGGGCGAGAACGCCTTCTGGACCCGGATCGGCGCCGCCTGGGCACATGAGGATGGCGACGGCTTCAACCTTCAGCTCAGCTGCCTGCCGCTCACTGGCCGCCTGGTCATCCGCAAGCCGCGACCGAAGACTGACGGGGAGCTGGCCCAATGAGCCGCACCACCGCGATCCAGCGTCTCAACGACGCCCTACGCTCTCAGCTGACCGGCGGTCGGCTGATGCTCACCCCAGGAGTCAGCCAACTGGCTCCGCTCGACCGGCTGGCGGTGCTGAACCTGATGCGCGATTTTAGCGCGTTCACGCCGGACAACGATCCTCACGGCGAGCACGACTTCGGCAGCGTCGAGCACAAGGGCACGCGCTACTTCTGGAAGATCGACTACTACGACCTCCAGTTGGCGATGCACTCGCCGGACCCGGCCGATCCGGCGGTGACCGTCCGGGTCCTCACGCTGATGCGCGCCGACGAGTACTAACCGGCTGCGCTGCCCGAACCGCCCTCCGGGGCGGTTTCAGCTTTGGCCATCATGTGGGCCTTCACCCGATTGATCGCCTTACGGTTCTTCCGTGCAAACCGCTGCAGGTGCTCGAATGCTGTCGCGCTCGATTTCGCTTCGATAAAGCGCTGCTGCCACTCCGGCATACCCTCAATCACAGCCAGAGAGTCGATAATTTTTTCGCGGAGGATCTTTTTGGGATAGCGCCCCAATAGGCCTCCATTCAAGGCAACTGTCCGCAGCTCAAGAAAATTCATAAACTCCAGGAAGGCAGCATCCTGCTCGTCCGGCTTGTCACGAGAACGAAGTAGCGCCTGCTCACGCTCAGTCACAGCATTGAACAGCTCTTGCAGGGCCTGCAAATCACCTGCCTTGCGGCCCGCTCGTAGTTGAGCACCGACGTAGAAGAGGGCTGCAAGAGCGATAAGCGCTTGTAGTGCAGTGCCAGCAGCCGACAGTGCAGCCCACTGTTTTTCATCGAGCAGAGCGTAGACTGCGCTTGCGCCCTGGCTGAGCAGCGATAGTGCCGAGTCCAATCTCAGGACTTCCCTGTTGCCAAGGGACGCTGAACCACTGGCGGCGGTGCCGGTTGCGCAGGCTGTGCCTGCTGGGGCAGCGCCGATTGCAGCAAGCGCTGTGGCAAGCGCTGTGGCAAGCTGCGGCGCAGGTTATCGGATGTCATGCCACCATAGAAACTCATATGCTGATCGAGCAGATCGTCGACGTGCAGGGGGGCAAGCCTGGGCAGTTTAGGGATCATAGCGTCGGCTTAGTCCTTCTTTTGAGGAGGGGGTGGTGCGGCCGGAGGAGCTGCGGGGGCTGCGGGAGCCGGTGGCGTGGGACGCAATGCGCCGCTGAGGTTGGCTGAAGTCAGCCCACGCTGCAGCAACGTCGACGATAAGCCATCATTGGCTTGCGTCGGACGACTCGGTTGAGGTCGATCGGGACGGCGAGCTGTCAAATGTAACTCCTAAAGGTTTGATACGCTTGAATTAAGCGGTGAATGTAGCCCGAAACCACTTGCGGAACAAACAGGAAACGCACTAGCTTGTGTTGCAAGTGGAACGTGCAGGGGGGTGAATCAGTGAGGGTCGGAGTCAGCGGGCATCAGGCACGGCCAGGCATCGACTGGAACTGGGTAGCTGATGCAGTTCGAGCAGAGTTGGCTCAGTGCTCGACCATCACTCAGGCGCTTACCTCACTCGCTGTCGGAAGTGACCAGATATTTGCACAATGCGCACTAGAGATGAATGTGCCTGTTCTCGCTGTGATCCCTATCCACAACTATGAGAGTTTCTTCGAAGGGGACGGACTCGCCCGTTACCGCGAGCTTCTCGCCGCTAGTGAGCGGCTCGATCTTAACACCACCGACGAGCCCGAACCGGCCTTCTATGCAGCTGGGCGTTATATCGTTGAGCGTTGCGATCTCCTGTTGGCTATTTGGGACGGTAAGCCTGCTGCTGGTTTGGGTGGAACCGGTGATGCTGTTGAGTACGCTCTTCAGCAGGGTAGATCCTGCATTATAATTGATCCAATCCAGAAGACCGTTAGCCGCATCAACCGTGGAGAATGAGACCTGATGGCCAAAAAACGTGTGTTTGTCAGCTTCGATTACGATCACGATCAATTTCTGAAAACCGCTATCGTCGGTCAGGCGAAGCTGGCGGACAGTCCTTTCGAACTGGCCGACTGGTCAATCAAGGAGCATCTGACGGGTGACTGGAAGGCTAAGGCCCGCACACGGATCAGGAGCGTCGACATCGTCATCATCATGTGTGGCCAGCACACCCACACAGCTGCTGGTGTAAATGCAGAAATGAAAATCGCGCAGGAGGAAGGGGTGACCTACTTCCTACTCAAAGGGTACGCCGACAAGACATGTACAAAGCCTTTGAGCGCAACGAGCCGGGACAATCTCTACGCATGGACTTGGGATAATCTGAAGAAGCTCATCGGTGGAGCTCGCTAGCCATGAAGAAGGCCCTGGTTGTCGGGATTGACGACTACCATTCCGCACCTTTGCAAGGGTGCGTGAACGATGCATCTTCCGTAGCGCAGCTTCTCGAGCGCAATGGTGACGGTTCCCCGAACTTCTCCGTCAGGCTGCTCACCAGTGACAAGCTTGAGGTCAATGCACAGGTTCTGCTGCAGGCCATCACTGAGCTTTTCAGCGGCGATGCCGATACGGCTCTGCTGTTTTTTGCTGGGCATGGGATCATCAACCCGGAAACGAATGCCGGCTATATCGTCAGTCAGGACGGGCGGAAGCCCAGTTGGGGAGTCACGCTATCTGACATCCTCCATCTGGCCAACCAAGCGTACCCGCGCGTGAAGTCGAGCGTGATCATCCTAGACAGCTGTCAATCCGGCTATGCTGGTGAAATCCAAGGACTTGGTTCGGCAGCGAACCAACCGTCGGTGATCGGTAACGGAGTAACAATCCTGACCGCTTCACATCGGGAGGGTACTGCCGCCGAAGAGGATGGGCATGGACTCTTCACTAGCATCCTCCTTGATGGTTTGAGCGGTAGCTCGGCTGATGTAATCGGCCGGATTACGCCGGCATCCGTGTACTCCCATATCGATCAGACGCTTGGGCCTTGGAAACAGCGTCCTGTTTACAAGGCGAACGTGCAAACCTTTGTAACGCTACGCAATGTGGCTCCAAAGATCCCCCACGAGGTGCTGCGACGACTGCCAGAGTACTTTCCAGACCCGGCGCACGTGTTTCAACTGGATCCATCCTACGAGCCTGACCGTGAGAATGTGCCGGAGCGCGTTAAGCACATCCCGGTCGACGAAGATCACAAGCGTATCTTCAAGGAGCTACAGCTTTGTAATCGGCATGGTCTCATCGTGCCCGTCGATGCTGAGCACATGTACTATGCTGCGATAGACTCCAAAGGATGTCGTCTTTCTGCGCTTGGTGCCCACTACAGAAAGCTCGCGATCCTTGGGCGTATATAGATAAGTGAGGGGATATGAAGGTCTTCCTTTCTCATCAAAAGGCCGACTCTGAGACTGCAGGGATTATCGCAACTAGATTGAAGCTTTATCACCAAATTGACGTCTATCTGGACGTTGTTGATCCAAACGCGTCAACAACGGGAGACGATCTAGGAGAGTACTTGCGCCAGCAGCTCTCAATTTGCACCCAGCTGATGGCAGTTGTGTCCGCTGCAACGAAAACCTCGTGGTGGGTACCGTGGGAAATTGGTGTTGCTACCGAGAAGGATTATCCGATCGCCACCTTTGCGGGAGGCTACACGACGCTGCCCGAATATCTGCGCAAGTGGCCTTACCTTCAGTCCATGAGTGATGTCGATGCTTATGCTGAGGCAAGCAAGATGGCACAGCGCGAGTTCAAGAACCGGAGAACCTATCAAACGGATAGCTTAGCGCGGCGTAGCTCTACAAAAGACTTTTATCGCGTGTTGCGCTCAAGCCTACGTCAGTGACTTTGGTTAAGGCATATCCGTGGTCCTCGGCAAGCCTACTGAGACGTGTGGCCGCCCTGTCCTCTGCTGCGCAGCGCCTCGTTTCGCTAGTGGGCAGACCGTCAGGATGCGGACTGACGCTACAAGGACAAAGCGTCTAGGATCCAGATAACGACAATGCCCCTCCCCGGTAACACCCGGAGATGGAGGAACCTACACAGAACATCGCCTGAAAGCTGCCCACCCGTTCCTTATCTGGTTCCCGGCCGGGCTTTTGCGTTGAGGCCCGGTGGCGGGCGCGGCATACGCCAGCCGCGCCCCTGCCTCGCTGGAGTGGGATCAAGACCAGTGCTTTGCGATTGAGCCACTGCCAGGGCGCAACACTGCCTTTCCGGAAATCCGCTTTTACGATTATACGCTGATGAGCAGCTGTCAGGTGCGCCAGGTGCTGGCGATCATACAGGGGCAGAGACAGGTGGCCCCGGCTCATCCCCGGACGACGTCGCTACGGAACCAGGCCCTACGGGTACGGCCGCCGGCATCCCAGAGGGACCCTGCCTCAGCGGTTCGGCCGCGATGATGATCCCGCTTCTGTGCGCCGCCTCGAGGGCGGCGCTGCTGTATGTTTAAATACGATTTTGCGACTCTGCGGTTTTCTGGAAATGTGTCCCAGAGGTAACAGGCATCGTGCGCAGCGTTAACGAACCGTTGGCAGAGGCGTGTTTGTGTGAAATCGTGAACCTACAGAAACGGGTTTGCAGAAAATCGTAAATCCGACGATACGCAAATCCAGAAAGGCGGCGCATGATCATCGGGGTGCTCAACCAGAAAGGCGGAGTCGGTAAAACGACCCTCGCCACCAACCTGGCGGCGGTCATCGCCAAGGCCGGCTACCGTGTGCTGCTGGTCGACGCCGACCCGCAGGGCAGCTCTATGGCTTGGTCGTCCGTGCGCGAGGCCGAGCCGCTGTTCCCGGTGATCAGCATGGCCAAGCCAACCCTGCACCGCGACCTGCCGGAGATCGCGGCCGACTACGATGTGGTGATTATCGACGGCGCACCCAGGGTCAACGACCTCGGCCGCGCTGCGATCCTGGCCAGCGATGTGGTGCTCATGCCGGTGCAGCCGTCGCCCTACGACGTATGGGCCTCGGCCGACACGGTGCAACTGGTCAAGGAGGCCCAGCAGTTTAAGGAAAACATCAAACCCGTTTTTGTGGTGAACCGCAAAATCGTAAATACGGCGATCGGGCGCGATGTGCATAATGCCCTGTCCCAGTTCGAATTTCCGATCCTGCCGGTGGAGATTTGCCAGCGCGTCGGCTTCGCCGAGAGCGCCAGCCAAGGCATGTCCGTGATCGAGACGGACCCCAAGAGCGATGCCGCACAGGAAATCAGCCAGCTGGCCGCCCAGCTTGTCGACATGAAAGCCAAACCCAAGACCAAGAAGGAAAGGAAGGCCGCATGAGCAAGGGAGCCAAGCAGGTCTCGTTCAAGGTGCCCGCATCCAAGCTGGCGCCGGCTGCCGACGCCTGGATCGCCAACCGCGGTGCCGAGCCCACGACTACGGATAGGGAAGGGGGCTCCGTGACCGCCCTCAAGGCTGTTGAAGCCGCTCCGGCGCCGGAGCCGAAGGAGAAGATGTCCCGCTTCACCATCGACGTGCCGGAAAGCCTGCACCGCCGTGTGAAGATGCAGTGCGCGGCACGCGGTCAGAAGATGGCCGACATGATGCGGGATCTGCTCGAGCGCGAGTTCCCGACATCGTAAATCCGCTGATGCAGAATTCCGCTTTTACGATCTTCCGGAAATCCTGGTGTGAGTGATCCCGTCCGTCTCGACCTGATGCCCCTCGACGCGTTCGGGGCCCTCGGGCTGCATGAGAAGAACGCCTACCTGCAGGCGCTGGCGGACACGTTCTGCGCCAGGACCGGCCGCGAGACCCTTGTCCTCAACAAGGACGCGCTGAGCCGCCTCCGGCGCTTCTACAGCCGGCGCAGCCTGGCTGACCTCAAGGTCGGGCCTGAGCCGACAGACCCGATCGGCATCGCCCTCAAAGCGCTCGGTGATGCGGTCAAGCTCAACGAGCGCCAACCCGATATCGTCGGCGCGCTGGTCTCTGAGCTGCCGGCGCCGGTGATGCGTGAGGCGCCCGACGACGACGCCCAGCTCGCGTTCTTCGTGCCCAACATCTACGACGCGCCGCTCAAGGACGACGTCAACCTGATGGATGTCGCGCCATTCTCGCTCGGCAAGGCCAAGCGGGAAGGGGTCATCCGTTACGAGCTGAAGGACTGCATCATCACGATCGATGGCAGCGCCTCAGCCGGCCTCGCCACCGTGTTCGACTACGACATCTTCCTGCACATGGTTTCGAGCCTCGCCGATGAGGCCAACCGGTACCGCCGAGCGTTGGAGAAAGGACTTCGTATCGATGTACCGGCGCGGGTCTACCGACCTAATGCTGCGCACATCCTCAAGTTCTGCCGTCGCTCCAACGGCGGCAAACAGTACAAGGACCTCGAGGCCGCGCTGGACCGACTCAAGGGCACCAGCGTCAAGGTGGTCAATCTCGGCAACGGCAATCGCCGTGAGATGATCTCGATGTCGCTGATCCAGGACTACCGGACAGTCAGCCGCACCACGACAGGCAACGTCGACCAGGTCGAAATCGAGATCCCCGATTGGGTCTACGATGGCGTGGTGCGCCAGAAGGGAAACCCGCAGATCCTGACCTTGAACGCCGACTACTTCCTGATTTCACAGGGGCTTGGCCGCTACCTTTATCGGCTGTCCAAGCGTGCTGCCGGCAAAACCGTCGCCCGCTACGGAATGACCGAAATCCACAAGCGCAGCGGCTCCAAACAAGCTCTGCCGCAGTTTGCCCATCAGGTGCGCAAATTCGTTGAAAGCACCAAGATCGCGCCGTTGCCCGAATACGACCTAGAGATCATCCCCGGCAAACGCGAAGACGTGCTTGTCATGCGGGCGCGCGGCACCGAAACCTTGCACGCAGGTGCCGTGGTCGCCCCCGAGCTTCCGTTCGACTGACTCCGTTTTTGTCAGCGATTTTTGTCAAAACCGTACTTCGCCAATCGGGGCAGCAGCGGGCCGAAGGCCACAGCCGCGCTGTGGATAATTCTTGTCAATGCCGTACTTCATCAACCAAAAACCGTACATCATAAATGTCAAACCGTACTTCGCCTATGACAAGCCGTACATCATAAATCTGAGGGCCGTACTTCGCCAATCAAGGATGGCCTCAAGTCACTGATTTTAACCAATGTTTTTTGTCAGAGGGGCAGGTCGCTAATGCCTAAAACTCTTAAAGTCTTTTAAAACACTCTAAAACACCGGTTCTGTGGATAACTTCGGGGTTGCACCGTTACGAAAACTGGTGCAGCAGCCCGATTCGACCTATCTGGCAAATCCAGTGCAACGGAAAGCCCGCCCCTTTTTGGCTCCGCCAAAAACCCGCTCCCCCACCCAATGCGGAAGCCGCCTCCGGCGGCTGATTCCAAAATGGGTCCGCCTAACGGCGAACAAGAGGGGCTGCCGGGACTGTGGGTGGCAGATCGACCTCAGTGGCCCCTGGAGACGTTTTGGGCTGCTCAGCCGACAGAGAGCGGCAAGAGGCTTGAAAAACCCGCTACAGCCCTCCTGAGAGGCTTTGTCCCGCGCCTTGCGCGGGGAGGATGATGGTGCGGTCGCTCTGCGACCGCTGAACCAGCCTGACTCGAGATGGAGGAAGCTGGAGACATCGGCGCAGGACCGGACCAGGGGGCCCATGTTCTGGCAGCCGGTTTTGTCAAAACCGTACATCATCAATGCGCTTGGCCGATAGGTTGGGGAGGTCAGACCAACCAACCGGGTGCCACCTAAGGTTCTACATGGGCGCCCGCAAAATCGTATTTCTGTAAATCCGATTTGCAGGATTTGCAGAATTATGTGTGCGAGATGGCTAATGGGGTAGAGGTTGAGCGGTGCCGATTGGCCGCTAAGGACCATACGCGCGTGCGGTAATCACGGATGGCGTGGATATAATGGCATCAACGGTGACAGCCATCCCACAGGTGAAATGGCTGCCGATCCCTTCACGGTCATCGCCATCCCTGGCTGTACCGTGAGATCATGCTGACACAAAAAACCGATCCCTTCGAGAAAATCCTAGCGGGGGTACGGGGGCCGGTAATGAGGCCCCCGCGCGCGTAGCGCGTGGAAAGGCTCGCGCCGTAGGCGCGACCGCATCGCCCCGCGCAGCGGGGCGATCGTTTTTTAGGGCGTGAAACCAACGGCGCCCGTGAAACCGCAGTAACCCCCTGCAGTGTCCGTCCACACCTGCACGGCAACCATGCCGCCGATTCCGCCGAAGATCAGGCCCACTCCGGTCGGCCGCGTCCACGGGAAAATGGCGAGGAAGACTCCAAGCACCATCAACAGCTGGCTCAGCCCCGGCCCGAGGCTGTTGATGATCGGGTGCCCAATCGAGCAGGCGAGCCAACGCGGGACCCCGGTGTCGAACCCGAGCCAGTGCAGTCCGGCAACCGTACCCCCAGCGATCACAAACAGGGCCAAGCCACTGACCAGATCATCGTCGAGGGAACGGCTGCGCATGAGGTGAGCCTTCTGCATGGGTGTTGGCTGAATGGGTGCTGCGGACACAGGCAGCTGCAAAAGAAGGTCTAGCGTTTTGTAATGGCGCACTTATACATTGGGTATCCAACATAGGTGCGCCCCGGCCACAGGCCGTGGGCGTTGCGGTGGCAACGGAGGGCGCAGTGGCATCTTTCCACTTCTCGGCCCAGGTCATCGGAAGGGCGAAGGGGCGGTCGGCAATCGCCGCTGCGGCGTACCGTGCTGGCGAACGGCTGAGAGACGATCAGACCGGCGCGGAACACGACTTCACTCGCCGTCAGGGCGTCGTGCACACCGAGATCATGCTGCCAGACGGGGCTGCACCCTGGCTGGCCGACCGACAGAACCTCTGGAACCACGTCCACCAGATCGAGACTCGCCGCGACGCTCAACTCGCCCGCGAGATCAATCTGGCCCTGCCGCATGAACTCCCAGCCGAGGAGCGGCTGGCCTTGTTGCGTAACTTCATCCGCACCGCGTTCACCGACCGCGGCATGGTCGCGGACTTCGCCATCCACGCACCGACCGATAACGATCCGCGCAACCATCACGCCCACGTGATGCTCACCCTGCGGAAGGCCACGCCGACGGGTCTGTACCGGGTCAAAACCCGGGAGTGGAACTCGGACGCTCTGCTCAACACCTGGCGTGAAAGCTGGGCGACTTGGCAGAACCACTACCTTGCCCGTGGCCAGCATGAAGCGCGGGTTGATCACCGCACACTTGCGGTTCAGCAGGCGGATGCCCGGAACCGCGGCGACCGACTGGCTGCCGCAAGTCTTGACCGGCCGCCGGAAATCCACGTAGGCCCGCGGGCGCAGAACGCGGCGAGGCGTGGGGCTAAGCCGAAGAGCCTGCCGCGGACTGATCTGACCGCCCGCCCCCAAGGCGGCGCCTGGCGCTCCGCGAAGGCTGGCGGGAACCGGCAGCGCGATATCACCTACCCACAGATCGATCGAGGCTCCCGGGCTGCCTACAACGCGCGCCGCGGCGCCCTTGCCGCGGCCGCAGTCTCCCGCCACGTCGAAACCGTCCGGGCGCGCACGGCGCGGCTGAGGCTGATCGAAGGGCGCTACCTCAAGGCACTGCGGGCAACCAAGGAAGGCCTGCGCGACCTGCCGCGCGAACGTGGAGGCTTCCGGCGCTCGGGTGATCCGGCGCAACGCGCCAATCGCCTGGCCCTCATGTTGAATCGTCGTGCCCATCTACTGCGTCGGCTCCAGCTGCTGCGGTTGCTGTTGGGGCGGACCGACACGATCCTTAGCGGCCTGTTTCAGGTGCAGGATCGCGCGTTTGGACGAAGCCGCATCCTCACGGATCGGCTGTTGCCGCGGGCTAACGCGAGCGTGCGCGTGAACCTCCGGCCCGGGCGTAGCCGGGACCTGCTGTGGTAGGTGCGTCCGGCATGTCGTCGTCATCACCGAACCACCTGCTGGTGGGCAGAGTCACCACCACACCTTCAGCCTGCCGCCACGCATCGTAGAGGCCACGCCAGCGCCACTCCTTGTAGTAGCGGACCTTGGTGCCCTTGATCGGCGCACCGACCTGGTCGGGCATCATAATGATGCACTGGTTCGGGTTCATGAACCGCACCTCAGCAGCATCCAGCAGATCCCGGCCGGTTTCCGACTGGCCGTCCTGATGCTGCGCCCGGACCAGGCTCAAATTGCCGGCGGCAGTGCCGTAGGAGCTCGACATCACCGTCTGACGGCCGATGCCTTCGGCTACCTCACGGGCCGTCCGCGTGTCGGACACCCCGAACATCACCTGGGCGCCGGATCCGGCGATGAACGTGGTCGCGGTCTCCTGACCATAGAGCGCGCGCAGCTGGCCGAGGTCCTGAAAAATGATGACCGTCTGGCAGTAAGCCCTGAGCATGCCCATACCGGTGGCCAGAATGTCGAGGCGACCGAGGGCCTTGGCCTCATCGATCAGCAGCATCGGCTTGTGTGCCGGCGGCGGGCGGTCCTTGCTGCGCATCAGCGCGGCGACGGCACAGCCCATCATCACCCGCAGGAACGGCGTGAAGATATCGATCTTGTCGTCCGGCACCATCAGGTAGACGGACATCCCTTCCCGGCTGAGATCCTCCATCCGGAAGTCCGAGGCCTGGGTGATCCATCCCCCGACCCGGTCCTTGCTCCAGAACGCCATGCCCTTGGCCGTGTTGTTCAGCACCGACTGGGTTTCCGGGTGTTCCAGGCCGTTGAGCGTGATGCGGCCCTGCTCGGCAATCGAAGGAATCCGGCTGCTGGCCATCTCCTCGAACAGCCCGCGCAGGGTCTCGCCCTCGGCGGCGATCAACTCGCGCACTAATGAGAGCGTCTGCTGCTCCTCGGGGTACGCGTGCAGGACGTGGCGGATCACCGCCGTGAGGACGTTCTTGGCGCTGGTGTCCCAGTGCCCCTCCCGGCTTTCCGGGATGACCAGAAAGCTGGCCAGCTGCGCCGTGTCGGTGTCCTCGTGGAAGGTGCCCTTGCGGATCATGGAGAGCGGGTTGAAGAAGTCGCTCTCCTCGGGATGGATCGCGTCCAGGCGCCAGACCGGGCCCAGGGTTGAGCGATGCCGCTGCGTCACTGCGAAGTTTTCACCCTTCGGGTCAGTGACGATCACCGAACCCTTGTGGTCCAGGAGATTGGGCACGACCACGCCGACGCCCTTCCCCTTGCCCTGAGGAGCTACGCACAGCACCGCACCGTCGCCCTTGAAGCGGATGAACTGGCCGTAGGCCATGCCGACGATCAGCCCCTTGCTGCCGCCTAAGGCGTCGCCGCGCACCAGGTCATAGAAGCCGGCCCAGCGTGCCGACCCATGCGACGTCGGCCGTGACCGCAAGGCCTTCCGGCCCTGGCGGAACCCGTGCTTGAGCAGGAAAGCCAGCAGCCAAGCGGCCCACCTGAGCACGCGGAACACAACACGGACGAGCAGCCAAAGCACGCGCATAGCCTACTCCAAAGTGGGTTTAATCAGAAGCTAAGTGACTGTTGTTGCATCACAAATGTGCTCAGCGTCCGCGCCCCTGCGTCCGCGTCTGAATGCGGATTTCACGCTCGGGAGGGGGAAGACGGTGCTGCTGCGCCAGGTGGGCACGAGCGTTCCGCACATCGCCAAGCCGCTCACTGAGGTGCTTCAGGTCACGCAGGGCCTCTGGCAGTTCACCGACTGCCGCAGCGACCGCCCGGCGGCGCCAGCCCAGGAACCCCGTGCGGAACACACCGAACGTTAGCTCGCGGCGAAGGACTGTCTCCTCAAACACCGCAATCGCATGGACGAACCCGCGCCGGCGGCTCAGCTTACGGAACGCCTGCGCAGCCAGATGCGGGTAAACGAAAATCTCGCCCATCAGCCGCTGAGCACGGGCCTCCGCCAGGCCGATGCCGAGACGCAGATCACGCTCGAGGACATCGTAGTCATGCGGGATGCCACCAGGCGGGGCCGATGCGTTTTCAGCTGCGGACATGAATGATCTGCCCTATACTGTTGGGATGTTGAGTTTTATTTATGACCTATGGATTGTTTGGTTCAGCCGTGAGCCGGTGCCACAGAGCTGGTCAGAGCTCATCAAAGATGTGGAGCGACTTCACCCCAACGACCGCTATATTCAGCAATGGAATGCCGAGTACGAGCTCATTCGGCGTCAGGAGCAAGGACAGCGCGGTCACGACGCCTGACTTAAAGGCGTAAAATCGTAAAACCGTATTTACGCCACTATTGAGGCAGGCCTACGTAGTAGAGCTCTTCCGGCAGGAAGGGGCGGGGAGCCGTGTCCGAGGGCGTCTTGAGCATCACCTTGAAGCGGTTCTTCTTCCAGTACGGCAGCCACTGGTCGAACACGGCGAGGTTCTTCTCCTGCGTCATTCCGCAGTCGACCTTGAACTCGACCCGGTGGGTTCCAGGCGTCAGCCGCACCGAGCCAAAGTAGCTCTGTGAGCGATACACATCCCGTTCCGGGCGGCGGTCCGAACCGAACGCCGTAGTGCCCGTGATCAGCCGGTTGCCGCCGACGTAGAACGACCCGGAGCAGTTGAACCAAAGGGCGCCATACAGGAACAGCGGATCGATGGTCAGCACCGGGTCCAGGACCATCGAGAAGACGTAGATCCCGTCCTCCTTGGCATTCAGAATGCTGACGCCGTTGTAGATGAAGCGGTTCTGGCCCGTGATGTAGCGTGAGTGCATGTCGAAATTGAAGTCGAACATGGGCCCGGGAAAGCCGGCAACGGCCTCGCTGTTGCCGTCCTGGCTCCAGGGAATGAGCCGAACAAACCAACCCGGGACGGCCTTGCCCTTGGGGGCGGCGGGCTTCGCGGCCGGCAGCGCAGCCACGCTGGTGTTCGGGCTCTTCCGCTCCTTGCTCTCCAGCTGATCCAGGCGGCGGTTCAGGGCCTCGAGTGCACGCATGATCGCAGCGTTATCAGGCTGTGCCGCTGGTGCCTCGGCCGTGGCTGAGGTGGCGGACATCAACGCGAGTCCAAGGCTCGCGACACGCATCGTGATACCGTTCATGGTTAGCGATCCATTAATGGCGGCCGGTAGCCCCGCACGGTAGCGAAGGGCGGCGTGGCGAGGGGAGGGGGGCCTGGAGGTGGCGGCTTGAGACCGTCCAGCTCCGGGAAGGTCTCAGGCTGAATGACCCGGATCCTGTCCGGCGGACGTTGAGGTGGCAGGGAGGGGGAGGGAGCCCGCCTGGGAGGCAGTTGCGCGGTTGGGGGATTGCTGCTGGCTGGAGGCGCCGGGGGCGGGCCTGTCTGGTATTGCCCCTGGCTTGGCGAGGGGCCCGGCTTGGGGAACCAGAGGACGTAGACGAGTCCCGCGACGACCAGTGCCGTGATGTACCACCAGCGGTTCAGGACGCTGAAGGCTTTCAGCAGGCGGCTGTGGGCTGCACTCATCGCGACGGTCGCCTCGCGGAGCACCGACAGCCACATCGGCGTGCCTACGCGCCTCCCTTGGTCCGCGGCGCTGCTTTGGGTGCCTGAGACTTGTCGGACACCGCACGCACGGTCATCTCCGTCGTCTTCGCGTCGTAGATGATCTCGATCTCCCGCACGCCCTCTGCCTTGAGCGTGCTCGCAGCAGTGCCGAAATCGCGCTCGATGTGCCGATAGAGGTCACGAGTGTCGAAGCCCGGGCGGTCGTACTGGTCGACGTACGACAGCAGGATCTGCGGCGGCACCGGCCTCAGCGTCAGGCCGTAGTCGGCGACTTCCTCGGTCAGGATCTTGAGCGTGATCGCGGCCAGGGCTTCCGGGCTGAGAGGGGCGAAGGCGAAGACCCGATCGATCCGGGACAGCACCGGAGAGGGCAGCTCCTGCCGCAGGATCGCCCGGCAACGCTCGGACAGCTCCTCGCTGGTCAGCAGGCCTGCGTTCTGGTTCCCGGACGCCTGGCGCTGATAGGCGGCAAGGGCCGCGATCTCCTTTTCCTTCGCGTTGGACGTCAGGATGAAGATGGCGTCGGTCGTGCTGACTAAGGTCGACTGGGTCGTCTCGCGGATGTAGCCCTCCTGCCAAGCCGCCAGGAAGGCGTTCTGTGCGTCGAGGCAGGCCTTCTCGAACTCGTCGAGGATGATCACCGTGTTTGGGTTGTCCAACAGGTGGTTCATCAAACCAGCCTTCCGGTCGGAGCCAACAAACCCCGGCGCAGCGCCGAACAGGCTGTTGAGCGATGCAGCGTCCTTCAGCTTGTTCATCTCGACCAGGTAGTGGCCGCCCCAACCGGGCAACGCATCTCCGATGGCCTTGCCCAGTTCGGACTTACCGGTTCCGGGCGGCCCCGAGACCAGGAAGACGCCGATCGGCCGGCGGCGATGCACCTTGGCGGACCGGCTGGCGATCAGGGCAGCGAGCTCGTTTACGACTGCCTCCTGACCGATCACGCGGCTGTTGACCTGTTCAGCCAGCGTCGCGGCATCGATGGGCTTGATCTTCTGGTTGGGCTGCCGCTGCGCGAGCAGCTCACGCAGCCGCGCGGGGTCGGTCATCTGATCGAGGATCTTCACAAGGGGCTCCGGAAGTTGGTGGTCTTTCACCAGTCCCGCGGCTCTCAGAGGCGCGAGACCGAGCAGGGTCAGAAGAGTGAAGAGGGCCGCGGTGCCGATGAGCTCCCAGTCCATCAGCGCACGGGCACATCGACGGTCTGGCCAGGCGCCATCACGGGGAGCGGCACAGGGCCGTACGCGGTCGCCAGCGCCACGGTGATCCCGCCGCCGCCGTCGAACACACCATGCACACTCAGCAGGTTGTGCGTGGGCCTGGGGACGGCCAGACGCATCGGCTGGCGGGTCAGCGGAACGCTGATGCTGAACTCGTCGGTGAGGATGGACACGATGTCTCCATCTTCGGCGCAGTCGTCCCAGAGCGTGAGCCAGACCAAGTCACGCGGCTGCTCCTGCCGGTTCATGGAAAGCAGTGCCTCCACACGTTCCTCGGGCGCAACCGGAGGGAGAACAACCGTGCCTGCCTGCCGGTAGGCTGCGTTGCGCAGCGCGTGCTCGGAAGCTGTGAGCGGGCGCTCCACGGCGGGGGCGTTCAGCAGGCCGCCGCAGCTGATGGACATCACCCCAAGGGCCACAAGAGCTGCCCAGGGCATCGGCTGCAGCCGGGGTGCGGCGGCACTCTTGAGCGGTGATGGATGACGGGTCATCATGCGAGGGAGCCCTCAAGCATCGCGGATCAGGCTGCCACGCACGTCGGAGCGGCTGCGCTGCGGATCTTCCGGCGCAGCAGGGCCAGGCTGTTGTTCAGGGCGCGCCGATCCGACGGTGTCGATCCGGTCAGCAGGAACCACCAGCCGGTCTGCAGCAGCACATGCAGCTTGATGTGCTTGCGAGTCCTTTCGACCCGATAGGGCAGTCGCAGCTCATCGAGCAGGCTGGTGTGGGCGAGGATGAATGCCTTCGAGGTCTTCATGACGTCTGCCATCCCAGTCGTTCAGGGGTGACAGACTTGTTCCAGAGCCCTGCGTGCCGTTCGATCCCAAAGACTCGGTGGAAATCTTTGGCATTGACAAAGACCAAGCTTCTGCCTGGATTGATTCGCGTGGGTATGCGAGGGGTTTCAAATAGAAGTATGAGAGCATTGAAATAATAGAAACGGAGTACAACAATAAAACCAGCATTAAGCTGGAGCATCTCAATGAATTTATCAATCAACCCTAAGATGGAGCGTGATCTCAACAGGTCTTTTCGTCGAATGAAGAAGATTATGCGGACCGGGCGAGTCCCTTCAAGGAAGCCGCGGAACGCCTTCAAGATCGCTTATCAGGCCTATCGGTTTGAGAGGCAGGTGCTGGGATATATGTGGGACGGACTCTCGGTAGAGTTCGATCAGAACGGACCTGCCTTTAACAATCAGATGCAGTTTGCTCGCGACCGTTCAATGCCGATGTTGAAGGCAATGTACGGCGAAAAGCTGATCAACGCTGCTAATGAAGCGTATGTGGCTGTGCACTGCATGGGGAACGTACGGAAGTAACCTGCCGATCGATCAGATTGACCCTCTCAGGAGGGTCTTTCTATGTCTCCAAGCTGCCTCAGGCGGTCGATTTCCCGCACCTTGTGAAAGGCGCCCATTGAAAGGCAGATCTGGCGCGAACTCTCCAAATATTCATTATCAATCTCGCCCCTCAATAGGGCAATTTTTCCGCGCACTAGGCGCAGGCCTCGATGGATCTGACCAGCACCGCCGGACAAATCGGGGGGGAGCTTGAGAATTGCTTCGGCAATTTGGCGCTCTGCCCCCTGGTAATCACCATCATTCATGAGGCGAGACGCAGTCAGCGTCCGCCGGGACATGTCCAATCCGAGGTTGTATTCCGCAGATCTCAGGCGAGCGTCCGCCTCACCTAGCAGCTCCTTCATATTCATACCCCCGAGGTCCTTTAGGGACGTAGTAGTCCGGTAACCACGGTCTAGAAATTCATCGGCGGCATTCAGGTACAGAACCGGATCGATGAGATCGGAAGTGGCGCCATACTGTTCTATGGCCAGTGCAAGAGCTTTGCTGGCCGAGCCAAAGTCCGGCGCATTGTTGATCAGTCGGTTGCGTCGTTCCCAGTGTCTTGCATGCTCAAGCTGGACAATCCCAGCTTGAGCATGGTTTTCGGCGACCAGCTTTTCTGTTTTGCTTTTAAAGTAGGAGAAACGATACCACTGCCCAACGGATTGAGATACCCATGCGCCTGCGCGGGTGATCCGTAACAGGCGATCCGCAAAAGCAGATGGAGAGAGAAAGCTGAGAGACTTGCCTCTTTCCTCACTCATATACTCGGCAAGGATGTAGGCGTTATTGATTGCCTCGCCCTGGTTGCCGCCGCTAGCTGTTCTATTTATCGTCCTGCTAGCAAAATTCTCAAACAAAACTTTATCAGAGAACAGCTCTTTTCGATCCTCTTTCCCGAAAAGGCCATCGGATCTGGCCTTTCTGGCCGCTCTCGAGAAGGATGCTGCGCCCCAGCTCTGATTACGGCCATATTTGAAGTTTTTGCTGATACGGTTATGAGCGATCGCTGCAAGTTCAACATCTGCTTGGAGTTCTGAATCAAGATTTGCAAAATTCAATTCTTGCTTAATGCGGCCATATAGGCCGATGTTGAACCAAACCTCTCCGGCACGTGCTCTCTCGTACTCACGTTTGACTGAAACATCGAGTGTTTCGAGTGCCTTAAGAGCTGAGATTGGTTTGCTAGCGCGAGGGTTGCGCGCCGCCCAGCCTTTTTGCACCGCTTCTTCAAATCGGGGGAAAAATCGGAGGTATGCTTCGACCTCTTCGGGAGACAGTTCAAGCATAGTCGTCCAGGCGGTTCAAAGCCGGTTGCGGGGATGTCGGAACGATCATCCTATCATGCTTATTGCACTCGGCGAGCCGACTGCCGCATCACGTAGATTTCTGTAAAACCAAAAATACGATTATGTGATGGTTGATTGTGTACCGTAGCGGTTCCAGTGCTCTAGCGAAGGGCCAGCCGCCCGTGCCGGCCTCAAGGCACGCTGCGCTCTTTGGCCTTGACCCCGTCCCAGCCGTCCGGCGGTGGGCTGCCATCGGTTTCGACGCCCCAAAGGGCGACGAAGGCCGCCGTCACAAGGAAAAGGGCAGTCCGCGTTGCGGATGAGGGTGCGGGATCTGACTTCGGTGGAAGGGGCGGAAGTTTTCAACAGGAAGTCGCATGCCAGGCGCTGATTGGCACTTTTGTGCTAAAGGTTGCTGCCTACGTTGAAGGTTTGTTCATCAGGAGGGTTGGCCTTGCCGCTCCAGAACATCCACCTTCGTAAGTTCCTCAAAGTCGGATTTTCCAATGCAAGCCGGCGTAGGTCTGAGCTGCGGGCGGACATCAGACAGGAAATTGCCCGAGAAGCGCAGGCAGATAGCGGTGGCGGTGACTTCTACGTGCCGTTCTGGGCGGACGCCAAGGCACATGCCCTTGGTACCAGGGATCTACGGCAGGCCGTTCGGGAGCGCATCGCTGCTAATGGGGGACGAGCTGCTCTTTACCCACGGCTTAGGGATGGCTTTCTGCAGTGGTGGGACGAGCGGCGGCGGCTAACCAACGCGCCGGTTCAGGCTGGAGACGTCCAAAGGGCCAGCTTTAGCGTCCCGGGGCTTGCCGCAACGGTCAAGGTCGAAAACGTCCTGTCCGTGACCGATGGGGCTGGCACATGCCGCTTCATCTACCCCTATTTTGCTAAAGAGCCTGCGCTCAACGACGACTCGGCGCGGATCGCCCTTTGGCTGCTCAGCCAAGCGCTTCCCAGTGTGCCCCTCTCTGAAATCCGCATTCTGGATGTGATCAGAGGGCGGACGTTCTCGGTTGGCCGGACGCCTCTGCGTGGTGACGAGGAGGCTGAGTTCCGGCGCATCTACGAGGTCCTGATTGAGGAGCGCGATCGTCTACGCCGGGAGTATGACTGAGTTCTGGTTGGGGCGCTGCCCCCGGCTGCGGTCAAGGGGTGTCCCCTGCCTTCGGCAAAGCGCCTGCAGGCGGGTGATCCCCCTCCCCTGGGACCTACGCCACCCCCGGTCTCGCCGACGAGCAGAAGGTCAGGACGGGGCCTGACGCTTCAAGGGGAAGGGTTCTCTGGCTTCGTTCTGAACTGGCATTCCAAATGCGCCGCGGCGTCATCTTCCATCACCGTCATTATCAGGGTGCTCACAGCTTTCCCAACGGATCGATCCGTAGCTTCTGGCGACGCAAGGCTGTCAGCGCTTCCAACTCACGCCACATCGTGAGCTCGGCCTCGCTCGTGTCGAAGCCCGCTCCGGTTAGGGAAAGTACCGTCTGGATCCGCGCCGAGACGCGGATCTCGCTGGCCCGGATCAGGCGTCCCAACTGCGCGAGGAACTCGTCGTCTGTCATCGTCGTGCCTCCGCATGCTCCTGACCGCAAACACGTTACCGTTATCTCGGGCTCGTCAGCCGAACCAACCGGCCAGCGCCAGCAGGATACTGCTAAGTTGTTGTGCAAATAGAGAAAACCCAAGTTGAGGTGGGCGCAACAGCCATCCTCTTGTGAAAGGGGCAGTCATCGCCACCTCCAACACACCTCACTCCCTTAGATGGCGACAGATGCCCGATCGGCGCAGGCAGCGTATGGACGCGACCATCCTTGAAATCGTCGAACAGGAAGGCATGGCGCGAGACATCGCTGAGATGGCGCACGATCTCGCGCAGGACGGCCATCATGCAACTGCAGACATGCTTCGGACGATGAGCCGCCGTCGCCGGGTCATAGGCATGGAGCTCCGCGCTAACCTAGCTGTGCTCAAAGCTGGAGATCATGAAGCCGCTGGAGACGGCGAGTAGCGCCCGTGCAGCTGAGTTCAGAGCTCCGAAGTCTGACGTTCGGGGTGACACTCGGCAGCTAGGTCCAGCCGTACGGTACAGAGTTCTGTTCCGTGCTCATCGCGGACAAACGCTATGAAATCGCGCTTGCCGTCGCGAGGCGGAGCCTCCCGCCCAACATCCGGCAACGCCGCAATGGCCGCGTCACGCGCGGCCTGCAGGCTCTCGTACTCCTGGCCTTCCTCGTCCTTCAGCCACAGTGCACCATCCTGAAAATCGAGAAAATAGCGAGGCATGACAATGTGCGCGCTGGAGCATGTTGGTCTTCACAAACCTAGAAGCGCTTCAGATGCAGATGGTTGCATGCCCTAGCCCACATCCGGGATGAGGTAACCCAACCCAATGAATTCCGCTGAATTTCTCAGCATCTGTGCAATTGTGGACAGACAGGCGGATAAGCGTCGCGATAAGGGTTGGGGCAAACGCAACCCAAGACAACTCCCTGCCGCCTGTTATGCTCCCCGACATCGACGCCCTGCTTCGCGGCAACCTGCTCCTCAGCGCCCTGCGCCTGTCGGATCAGGCGCTGCTGAAGCCCCACCTAGAGCTGCGAGAGCTCCAGCGCGGCGAACTGCTGTTTGAGGCCGGCGAGGACGTTTGCTTCATCTCTTTTCCGCTCGGCCAGTGCGTGGCGGCCCTCGTCATCGGGCTGCAGGACGGGCGCGCGGTCGAGACCGCCACGGTTGGCCACGAGGGAGCGATCGGTGGTGTGGTGAGCCAGGGCTCGCTGCCCGCGTTCAGCCGGGCTGTTGTCCAAGTTCCCGGCTCGGTGCTGCGCATCGAGGCGGCAGTGCTGCAGCAGATCAAACAGACCTCTCCGGGCCTGCGCAATCTGATGACCCGCTACTCGGATTGCCTGCTCGCCCAGGTGCTGCAGTCGGTCGCCTGCAACGCCAGCCACACCATCGAGGCCCGCTGTGTTCGTTGGCTCCTGAGCTTGCAAGACCGCATCGGTAGCGACGTCCTGCCCGTCACACATGAAGTGCTGGCGGAACTGCTGGGCGTGCAGCGCTCCTACCTGACGCGCACGCTCCGGACCCTGCAGGAGCAGGGCCTGATCCAGATCCGGCGCGGGCGCATCATCATCAAGAGCCGTCCGGCGATGGAAGAAGCAAGCTGCGAGTGCCATGGCGCAGTCAAGCGGCACTTCGAGGCGGTATTGGGCGCCGTCTACAACGCCAGCGGCACCTTGGTGTCGCTTCGCTCGACGCCCGCGGAAGGCACACAACTGTGTCAAGCTGTTTAGGTGTTCCAATCCTGAAGGTAATCTCACCCTAATGTCAGTCTGAAGAGAAGATGCCCTGGTCCGACGATCCCCTCGACACTGTGTCGAAGCAAAGCTTCGATGATGTCGTGCGTCTGGCTGCCGAACTCTGCCAGGTCGCGCATGCAGTGACCTGTTTGCAGGCTGGAGAGCGACTGCAAGTGCATGCCTCCTACAGTGCTGCTGGTAGCTCCACAGCGCTGGATCCGGACGTGTGCGCTGATGCTGCCGTGCCGGAAGAACTGCTCATTGTCCCGGACCTGCAAGAGGATCCGGAGCGGCAGGGCTTGCCGCGGCTCGCGGAGGGTTCACAGGTACGCTTCTATGCGGCCGTTCCTCTGCAATCGGCGGATGGGACGGTCCTGGGCGTACTGTCCGTGTTTGACCCGGCGGCGCGCCCGGACGGCCTGACGCAGGTCCAAGAGGACTGTCTGCGGAGCCTGGCCCGCCAGACGGTGACGCTGCTCGAGGTGCGGAGCGCAGCCCGGGCGCACCGCGCGCAACGGATCCTGCACGAGCGCATCCTCGACAGCGCAACAGACTACGCGATCATTGCGATGGATCGGAGCGGGCGCGTCACCCGCTGGAATGCCGGGGCCGAGCGGATCCTCGGCTGGCGTGAAGAGGAGATGCTGGGCGATCCCGCCCACGTGTTCTTCACGCCTGAGGATCGGGAAGCTGGTCGACCGGAGACCGAGATGGCGCTGGCGCTGCGGGACGGCTTCGCGCCGGACGAGCGTTGGCACCTGCGCAAGGGCGGTCAGCGGTTCTGGGCGACCGGTGAGCTGATGCCTCTCAAAGCCGAGAACGGCACCGTGCAGGGCTTTCTCAAGATCCTGCGCGATCGCACCCAACAGCGCGTCGAAGCAGCAGAGCGTAACGCCAGCGAGCTGCGCTTCCGCTCGCTCGTCGAGGTCAGCCCTCAGGTGGTCTGGTTCGGTGATGCCGCCGGCAACATCACCTACTGCAACCCGATCTGGTACGAGTTCACGGGGCTACCGTCAGGTGACACAAACTGGGCCAGCGTGATCCACCCAGACCACCAGGAACGTGTGCTGGAGGTCTGGAGGCATGCGGTTGAGACCGAGGGACCCTACGAGGTCGAGATCCCGTTCCGCCGAGCCAGCGATGGCCAGTACCGCTGGTTCCTGGCGCGCGGCAAACCCATAAGCGATGCTGCCGGCGTACCGGATTGCTGGATCGGCATCGCCATCGACATCCACGACCGCAAGGAGGCTGAGATTGCCCTCCGCAGCGCGCAGGAGCAGTTGCGCCTTGCCGTCGAGGCGACCGAGACGGGCGTGTTCGACTATGACCTCGTCTCGGACGAGCTGAAGTGGGACAACCGCATCCGTTCGTTCTACGGCCTAGCGCCGGACGCTCCCGTCAACCTGGCCGTGCACCTGGCTCGCGTGCACCCGGACGACCATGCCAAGGCGGATGAAGCGGTGCGCGCCGCGATCGATCCGGCCGGCGACGGCATCTACGACATCACCTATCGCACGGTGGCCCCGGAGGACGGGACCGAGCGCTGGGTGTCTGCCAAGGGTCAGACCCTCTTTGAGGGCGGACGACCGGTGCGTCTCATCGGCACCGCGCGCGATGTCACCGGGAGCCGGCGCGCGGAGCAGGTTCTGCGCGAAACCGAGGAGCGCTACCGCCTCGCCTCGCGCGCCACCAACGATGCGATCTGGGACTGGAACCTCGCCACCAACCACGTGCTCTGGAACGAGGCGCTGCAGGTTGCCCACGGCTACGCGCCTGATGCGGTCGAGCCGACCGGTGACTGGTGGA
>NZ_BPRC01000029.1 GCF_022179725.1 Methylorubrum aminovorans | reverse complement strand
CCGCAACATCGTCGAGCGGTTATGGGCGCGCCTCAAAGAGTGGCGCGCCGTCGCCACCCGCTACGAGAAGACCGCCGTCAGCTTCACCGGTGTCCTCTGCCTCGCCGCAACGCTCGACTGGCTCAGGTGACGACAGGCCCTAGACCAATGTCTCAGCGTTCCTGTCGAAGGAAGATTTTTGGGGCGCCCACTTTTTAGGTGGGCACAGCTTAGGCTGTCCGGCTGGGAGGGTCGAAGATGGAACGTCCGCTTCGCGGCGGAAGCTCAGGATCCGCTCCCCACCCCACACGGACCTTCCAGCAAGCGCGGCGACAGATCCCCCCATGATGGCGGAAGCCCGATGACAGAAGGCTCTGTTCAGCCCCCGTGTGACCCTCGACGAGGGCAAGTCTCGGCGCCCGGTGATCCGCGGCGTGACAGGGCCAGATCTCGCGCCTGGGACGCATCTATCGGAGCTTCATCAGATCATCGATCGCGCGCTCGACCTTCAGCCGCGCGCCGTAATGGATCATGTGGCCGAGGCCGGGCAGGAGGCGCAGGGTGCTGCCGGGAATCGTCGTGTGCAGCCGCACCGATTGCTCGCTCGTCTTGACGATCGCGTCCGCGTCACCGGCCAGGATCGAGACCGGCAACGTCAGACCGGGGTAGCGGCGCTGGAGCCCGGTGACGGCGGCGTTCATCGAGGCGGCGTCCTCCGACACCGCCCGCGCCTGCGTCGCCGCCGCCGCGATCTCGACTGGAAACCGGGCCTTGAAGCGAACCGGCACGGCTTGCGGCCAGAACACGGGCTGGAACGACTGACTGGCGAGCGATGCGCTCATCTTCGCGGGCATCAGCGCGCGGGCCGCATCGCCGAAGCCCGGCACGGCGAGCGGTGCGATCAGGGCCGCATCGGCCCGATGCCCCGGAAAGTAGGAGCCCGAGAGCAGCACGAGTCCGCGCAAAGGCCGCCGCCCGTCGGCCGCGAGCGCGAGGGCGACGATCGTGCCCCAGGAATGCCCGACGACGAGCGGGCGCTCGACATCGAGCTGTTCCAGCACCCGGTGCAGCAGCACGGCCTGGGCTTGCGCCGTCCAGACGCGGTGGCGGGGGCGGGCGGTGTAGCCGAAGCCGGGCCGATCGATGGCGATGACCCGGTAGCGCGCCGCCAGTCGGTCTATCAGGCCGGAGATCGCGAAATCCTCGGCCATGGTACCGTTGCCGTGAACCAGCACCACCGGCCGCCCGCGCCCGCGCAGGATGCAGTGAACGGGCAGACCGTCGACCGTGACGAACTGGCCGGGCGGCTTGCGGACGATTTCGGGCCCGGTCGAGCCCAGTGCCGCCTCGACCACTTTCTCGGTGTGGCGGACCGTCCGCTTCACCGATCGGGCCGTCGCCTTCCGCGTCTCGCGGATCGCCTGCTCGGTCGAGCGGGTCACGGCTCTGGTGACGGCTTTGGCCGTGCTCTCGAGCGAGCGCGTCAATTCCCGCGTCACGTGTCGCGTCGTCCGGTCGAGGCTCCGGCGCACGCGGCGCCGGGTCTGGCGGGATGAGTCGAAGGGAAACACGGCGCCTCTCGGGGCAACGGGCCGGCGCGGCCTTGAGCATCGTCCCGAGAGGCGGCCGCCGGCTTTCGGGGAAAGACGATGCGGAAACAAGAGGATAGAGCATCGTCCTGGATCCGATATCCAGGGCGATGCTCTAGAGCCGCGGATCCCGCGTCATCGTCGGAGCGACACTAGCGAGTTTCGACCGCACCGCACAACCAGGACTGGAAACGGAACGCGCCGCCCCCTCCTGCGGCGCTGCCCGTGCCCCTCAATGCGTCGGCAGCGAAGCCTCCGCCTTGTCGTGCCGGCCGAAGCGCTCGACCAGGGTGGCGCTGGCCTCGTTGAGGCCGACCACCTCGACGGCTTTGCCGTTGGCGCGGGCCTTCATCACCACGCGGTCGAGGGCGCCGACCGCGGAGATGTCCCAGAAATGCGCCGCGTGGACATCGATGACGAGGCGCTCCACCGGCTCGCGGACATCGATCGTATCGGTGAAGGTGCCGGCGGAGGCGAAGAACACCTGGCCCGAGACCCGGTAGGTGCGGGTGCGCCCGTCCGGCGACAGCTCGGCGGTGATCCGGCTCATCCGCGCGACTTTTCCGGCGAAGAACACGCCCGAGAGCAGCACGCCGACGAGCACGCCGATGGCCAGATCCCGTGTGGCGACCACCACCGCGACGGTGGCGAGCATCACCAGGGAGGAGGGCAGCGGGTTGGTGCGCAAGTCCAGTAGCGAGCGCCAGGAGAAGGTGTTCAACGAGACCATGATCATCACCGCTGTCAGCGCCGCGACGGGGACGATGGCCAGAAGGTCCTGCAGCAGCACCAGCAGCACGAGGAGGAATCCGCCCGCCACCAGCGTCGAGAGCCGGCCGCGGGCACCGGACGAGACGTTGATGACCGATTGCCCGATCATGGCGCAGCCACCCATGCCGCCGAACACGGCCGAACTCATGTTGGCCAGCCCCTGGCCCAGGCATTCCCGGTTCTTCGAACTGCCGGTATCGGTCATGTCGTCGACGATCTGCGCGGTGAGCAGGCTCTCCAGCAGGCCGACCGCGGCGAGCGTCGCGGAATAGGGCAGGATGATCCGCAGGGTCTCGAAGGTGAGCGGCACGTCGGGCAGAGCAAAGCTCGGCAGGGCTTTGGGCAGTTCGCCGAGATGGGCGACGGTGCGCACGTCGAGCCCGAGCCAGGCGGTGAGCGCCGTGAGCACGGCGATGGCCACCAGCGGCGAGGGCACCACGCGGGTGATTCTCGGGAAGCCGTAGATGATGGCGAGCCCCAACGCGATCAGCCCGTAGGTGGCCGGGGTCACGCCGGTGAGTTCGGGGAGCTGCGCCAGAAAGATCAGGATCGCCAGCGCGTTGACGAAGCCCGTCATCACCGAGCGCGAGACGAAGCGCATCAGCCGCCCGAGCCTCGCCAGCCCGGCGAGGATCTGGAACACGCCCATCAGGATCGTGGCGGCGAACAGGTACTGGACGCCATGGTCGCGCACGAGATCGGCCATCACCACGGCCGTCGCGGCGGTGGCGGCCGAGATCATCGCCGGGCGTCCGCCGGCGAAGGCGATGACGCACGCGATGACGACCGAGGCGTAGAGACCGACCTTGGGATCGACCCCGGCGATCACCGAGAAGCCGATCGCCTCCGGGATCAGGGCGAGGGCGACGACGATGCCGGAGAGGATGTCGGCCCAGGGTGAGCCGAACCAAGACGCGGCGAACCGCCCGCGGGCGGTCGTGGAAATCGATGACATGAAGAGAATCCGCAGAGGGACGCGGGCTCCGCCGACGATGCGGGGAGGGAAACGAGCGTCGCGAATGCGTGGTCCGGCGGATCGGCGGCCGGAAGAGCCACCCGGGCTTGCACCGGGTCCGAGCGATTGCGGTGAGGTTTACGGCGCGTTGCGTTGCAGCGCAATCCGGACGCTCACCGCAACAGGCTCACCACGACGGGAACCAGGATCGCCGTCAGGAACGCGTTCAGACCCATGGCGATGCCGGCGAACGTGCCGGCGACTTCGCTGACCTGGAAGGCGCGGGCGGTGCCGAGGCCGTGGGCGGCCAGCCCTGCCGCGAAGCCGCGGGCGCGCATGTCCTCGATGCGGAGGGTCCGCATCAGCGGCGTGACGATCACGGCGCCCGCCATGCCGGTCAGCATCACCAGCACGGCGGCGAGCGTCGGGTCGCCGCCGAGCGCCTCGACGATGCCCATGGCCACACCCGTGGTCACGGATTTCGGGGCCAGGGCGAGGCGCACGTCGTCGGGGATGCCGACGAGCCGGGCGAAGACGAGGGCCGAGGTCATTGCGGTGACGCAGCCGACGGCCAAAGCCGCCAGCATCGGCAGGAGCGCGCGCATCACCGTCGCCCGGCGCTCGTAGAGCGGCACGGCGAGCGCCACCGTGGCCGGCCCGAGCAGGAAGTGCACGAACTGTGCGCCCTCGAAATAGGCGCGGTAGGGCGTGCCGGTGAGCGTCAGCACGAGGCCGATCATCCAGATCGCGTGGATGACCGGGTTGGCGAGCGGGTGACGCCCCGCCGCCTGGAAGGCGCGGTCGGCCACCGCGTAGGCCAGCAGCGTCACCGTGAGCCACAGGAGCGGCGTGTGGCTGAGATAGACCCAGAGGGCGAACTCGCCCGTCATCGGTCGCCCCATCGGCGGTCCAGAAGCCTGGAGACCGCGACGAAGGTGAGCACGGTCGCCGCCAGCGTCAGGGTCACGGAGACGAGGAGCACCACGGCGAGCGCGAGCCCGTGGCTCGCCAGCACGTCGAGCCGGCCGACGATGCCGACGCCGGCGGGCACGAACAGGATCGAGAGATGCGCCAGCATCCCCTTGGCCGTGCCCTCCAGCCCGCCATCGACCAAGGGCGGCGGCAGAAGGCGGGTCGAGGCCGGCCGCGTCCGGTCGCGCAGCACCAGGAAGCCGAGGAGCAGCGCCATGCCGATCACCGGCCCCGGCACCGGCAGGCCGGCGGCGCGGGCCGCCACCTCGCCCAGAAGCTGGGCGAGCAGAATCAGGGTCAGGCTGACGATCATGATTGTGTCCGGAATCCCAAAGGGGTCATTCCTTTGGCCGGGAGCTGGGGCAGAGCCCCGGCGTCATCCAGGGCTCTGCCCTGGACCCGCGAAAGGGCTCGCCCTTTCGAAACCCCTGACCGCCCATCAGGCGCCGGCGGGCTCACGGGAGCCGCGGTGGCGGGCGGCGGCGATGCCGGCCTCATCGAAGCCCAGGAGCTTGCCGAGGCGCCAGACCAGCGCCTCCTCGAACTCGTGCACCTCACCGTCCGAGCCGGCCACCGACCACGCCATGGCGAGCAGCCGCTCGCGCTCCTCCGGGCTGCTGCCGTCGCTGCCGATCAGCTCGACGAGACTCGTCATGTCGCGGGTCTGCGTCTCGAAGGCGGCCGCGCGCTCGATCAGGCTCGCGGCCTCCGCGTCGCTCTCGGCGTAGCGGCGGCGCACGAGCCGCACCAGCCGCTCGGATTCCGCCGGATCGAGCACGCCGTCGGCGCGGGCGACGTGGACGAGCAGAGCGGTCGCCGCGAGATGCTCCTCGCTGCCGTCCGGCACCGTCTCGGCCGGAGCCGGCAGGCCGAAGGCCGAGGAGGCGTAGGAGAAGAGCCGCTGAAGAAGGGCCATGTCCGTTCCTGTCCGGTTTTGCGCGCCACCGTCGGGGGCGTGCCGCGCACAGGTCAAGCGAGGAGCGGGCCGGGGTGGCGCCCGCCGCGCCGTTTCGCGGGCGGCGTGGCTCGGCTGCACCGAGGTCAGGCCGACGCGGCCCTCAGCGCACCGAGGCGATACCGTCGGCGGTGGCCGAGGTGCTGACGTTCTGGCGCAGATCCGCCTCACCCAGCGTCTTCAGCTCCAGGCGCAGCAGCACGGTCTGGTTGCGCTCGCGCACGCCGATCGCGGTGGCGATGGGCGAGACGATGTAGTTGAGCGAGACCGTGGTGCACTCGTCCTGATAGCCGCCGCCGAGGCTCATGCCGGAGAGGTAGGCCTTGCCCGGATTGTTGTAGATCGGCGCCAGGCCGACCGGGTTGGCGAGGTAGGCGGTGTAGTAGTCGGTGAAGGTGTCGCGCGTGTCGAGATAGTGGGTGAGGTCGACGAGCGCCGAGCCGGTGACGAACCAGTTCGGGGTGATGCGATAGGTGGCCGACGCCGTCACGCCCTCGCGGCGATGGGGGAAGCCCAGGGCCGGCTGCGCCTCGTAGGTGGAGTAGAACACCGAGGTCTCGAGCGGCAGGAACGGCGCGAAGCGCGCGGTCAGGCCGGCCTCGAACCGGTTCACGGCGAAGTCGCGCTGGTCGAAGCGGGCGCGGGCGATGAAGCTGATGTTCTGGTTGGGCGAGAGCTGGAAGCGGCTGACGAAGTCCGAGCGGCGGTTCTCCAGGCCGGAATCGAGGCCGACATTGGCGAGATCGCCGCGGCGGAACGAGTTCACGCCCGCGATCTGGATCGACTCGCCGAACATCAGGTTGGCGTACCACCCGGTCGGGGTCACGACGGAGTACTGCGCGCCGAGATTGGCCCGCACGCCGCCCTCGACCCGGTCCCAGCCGGAGAACTTGTCCCACTGGAACAGGGAGGTGTCGTCGAAGACGAGGCTCTGCGCGTCCTCGTTCGGCAGCCGGCCGATGCGGGTCTCGGAGGGCCGGGCGATCACCTGGGCGATCGGCTCCAGGGTGTGAACGCCGAGCCCGCCGAAATCGGCGACGAAGGGATAGCGGTAATCGAGGCCGATCGCCGGCATGACGCGGCCGGAGAAGCCGTCATCGACGGTGGTGATGTTGTTCACCAGCGGGTTCTGGAAGCCCGACCGGCTCGGATTCACGAAGAAGGCGTCGGTGCGCAGGTAGGCGAACGGCGTGAAGACCTGGCCGATCTCGTCGATGAAGCTGCGCCGCCAGGAGACCTGGGCGGAGAGCCGCGTATCGGTGCCGCCGAGACCGCGCACGATGCAGCGGTCGCGCACGAAGGTGGTGCAGGTCTCGTAGAGCGGGTAGCTGATCCCGTTGACGCTCGGGGCGAACAGGTAGCTGCCGGTGCGCGGGATGCCCTGGAAGTCGGTCGCCTCGCGGGTCAGGCTGGTGACGTTGGCCTCGAAGCGGACCTCGCCGCCGATCGGCTGCGGGCCGTCGATGCGCTTGTCGTAATCGATGACGGGCAGGACGACGGGCTGCTCCTTCTGCCAGTCGAAGCTCGACAGGGCCTTGAAGTAGTAGCCGCGCGCCTCGAACCAGGAGCGGTCGCCCTGGCCGATCAGGTAGGCGGACGAGACCGCCTCGCGGAAATAGTCGGTGGTGATGCTCTGGTTGCGGATGCGGTAATTGTCGAGGAACCACTTGTCGGTCACGCCGACGAGGTCCCAGCCCGTGCGCCAGTGCTCGTTGATGAAGAAGCGCCCGCGCGACTCGACCGAGCCGCGGAACTCGCGGTCGGCCGCTCCCAGCGGCCCCGGCAGGAAAGCCGAGGGCGTCGTCTGGAAGATGCCCGACAGGCGCAGATTGTAGCTGCCGTTGTCGAGCCGCTGGCGGAACTCGGCCTGGCCCAACACGCCCTGGCGCGAGACGAAGGCGGGCGAGACGGTCAGGTCGTAGCTCGGATCGAGGTTGAAGAAATAGGGCGTTGCCACGCCGGTGCCGATCGCCGTCGAGGTGATGAAGCGCGGCGTCAGGAAGCCGGACTTGCGCTTCACCGTCGGGTCGGCAGACTCGAAATAGGGCAGGTAGGCGACCGGGATGCCACCGAGTTCGAGGGTCGAATCCTCGTAACTGATGGTGTGGGTCTCATTGTTGTGGATGATCTTGGCCGCCTTGATCTGCCACAGCGGCGGCGTCTCAGGACGGTCCTTGCACGGCTCGCAGGCGGTGTAGGTGGCGTAATCGAAGCTCGATTGCTCGCCCGCGATTCGCTCCGCCCGCGGGGCGGAGATGCGGGTGCGCACCGTCTCGCCCTTGAGCTGGACCGTCTGCTGAATGCGCAGGGCGTCGACGAAGCCGTTCTTGAAGTCGTCGGTCAGCTCCATCCGCTCGCCGGTGACCAGCGCCCCGGTCTCGTCGGTGAGGCGGACATTGCCCTCGGCGAAGACCCGGCTCGTGCCGCGGTCGTAGCGCACCCGGTCGGCCTGGAGCGTGCGCGCGCCGTAATGCAGCTCGGCATTGCCGCGGGCGGTCACGGTGTTGCGGTCGTTGTCGTAGATCAGCTCGTCGGCCTCGACGAGCAGGCGCTGGCCCTTCTCGTCTCCCTTGGAGCCGGCGAATTTTTCGAGTCCGGCCTGGGCATGGGCGCGCGGCGCGGCGAGCCCGTAGGCTGCCGTCAGCAGTGCGGCCATGGAGACCGTGATCGCGATGTCGGCGACCTTACGCAACGCGTCCCTCGAACCCTGTGCAGCCCCCTGCACGACGACCCAGACAGTCCCTGGCCAGACAGCCCCTTGCACGACCGAACCCGTCCCCACCCGGAGCACCGCGCATCAGCCGTCCTCCTGGTAGAGAAGCGTGAGCGTACCGAGGAGACTCCCTACCACGGCGGGGAACCACGCCGCCACTGTCGGCGCGACCATTCCCGACGCGCCCAGGCCCTCCATGACCTGCTGCACGACGTAGAGAACGAAGCCCGCGCTCACCCCGCCGAGCACGAGTTTCCCGACGCCACCAAAGCGGAAGAATCTTAAGGAAACCGTTGCCGCCACGAGAACCATCGCGAGGTAGAGCAGGGGCGTTGCCAGCAGCACATCGTACTGGAGGCGGTAGCGCGTGGCATCCAGCCCGGCCCGCTCGTGGCGCGCGATGGTCTCGGGAAGTTGCCAGAAGGGCACAGATTCCGGGGGGGTGAAGCGCTGGCGGATCTGGCTCGGATCGAGCGTCGAGGCGACGAGGTAGACCTCGTGGCTCTCGGGCGGTTCGTCGCGTGTGAGAACGCGCACATCGCGCAATTCCCACCAGCCGTCGTGCAGGATCGCCTGCGCTGCCTCGACCTGGGCGGTGAAAGCGCCCGCGCCGTCGAACTGGAACACAGTGACCCCGGCCAGCGTCGTCGTGCCCTCGATCGCTGTCTCGGCGCGGATGATCGCCTGCCCGTCGACGCTGCGCTGGCGCAGCCACAGATCCTTGCCGGTGCCGGCCTTGGTCGCCTTGGCGAAGATCTTCGCCTCGATCTCGCTGGAGCGCTGCTTGAGCGCCGCGGACAGGGGATTGTAGGCGCCGATGGCCAGCGCGCCGATCGCCAGCGCCACGAAGGCGCCGGGCTGGAGGAACTGCCACGCCGAGATGCCAGCGGCCCGCGCCACCACGAGTTCGAGCTTGCGCGAGAGCTGGAGCAGGGCGGCCATGGAGCCGAACAGCACGGCGAACGGCAGCACGCTCTCGGCCACCGCCGGCGTGCGGTAGAGCGCGAGCTGCGCCATCAGACCGGGCGAGGCGCCCTCGGCGTCGCCCGCCCGCCGCAGGAGCTCGACGAAGTCGAGGGTGTAGACCAGGGCGAAGACCGTGAGGAACACGCCGAGGATGGTGCGCACGAAGCGCCACGCGAAGTAGCGGCCGAGGGTCGCGCCGATCAGCATGATCGCACCCTCAGGCGCGCCCGGCCAGCGGGCGCCGCCGCAGGGCCCCCGCGAGCCGGCGCCCGAACCGGCCGAGCCCCTCGTTCATCGCCCGCACCCGGGCGCCGCCGAAGATCAGCAGGCAGGAGAGGGCGATGGCGCCGAGCGGGGCGGCGTAGATCGCCACCACCGCGCCGGGGCTGCGCACGGCGGCGCTGCTCGCGGCAAAGCCCGCGATGCGAAGCGCCACCACGCCGAGCACGGCGCCGGCCACGGCCAGCCCGCGGCCCTGGCGCGTGGTGCGCGGATCGCCGAGCGCGGCGAACGCGATGAAGGCGAGCGCCAGCGGGTAGAGCCAGGCGGAGAGCCGGTCATGCAACTCGGCCCGGAAGCGGCCCTTCTGCAGGCGGTAATAGCCCTCGCCCGTATCGGGGAAGAGCAGGGCCAGGGTCGAGCGCTCGCGCGGCTTGTAGATCGTCTCGGAATCCGGGGGCGTGAAGGCGGCGAGATCGACGGCGTAGCGCTCGTAGCTCACGATCGAGGAATCGCGGCTGTCCTTCTGCTGACGGTGGATGCTGCCCTTCTCCAGGACGAGGTAGGTCTGCCCGTCGACATCCGCCACGCGCCCGCGCTCGGCGAGGTAGACCACCGCCTTGCCGGCCTCGCGCTTGTCCTGGATGAACAGGCCCTGGAGCGAGCCGTCGGCGCCGCGCTCGCGGAAGTGGAAGGTGATGCCGTTGTCGAGCGCCGTGAACTGGCCTTCCTTGACGACGTTGGCGACGAAATCGCCGCGCACCCGCGTCAGCACATCGCGCAGTTCCTGGAAGGAGGAGGGCATCACCTGGATCGTCAGGAAGGCGACGACGACACTGACGGCGAAGGCGAGCGTCGCGAAGGGCCGCAGCAGCTGGCGCGGCGGCATGCCGGCCGCCGACATCACGATGAGCTCGGAATCGCCGTTGAGCTTATTGAGCGCGTAGACGCAGGCGATGAACAGCGCGACCGGCGCGATCACCGTGATCAGCGTCGGCAGCGACAGCGCGGTGATGAACAGGAAGACGAGGAGCGTCTGCCCCTTGGCCGTCACGAGATCGAGTTCGCGCAGGGCCTGCGTCACCCAGATCGTGCCGGTGAGGCCGATCAGGCAGGTGAGGAAGGCCCCGAGCGCGATCCTGAATATGTAGCGCTCGATCTGCGTCATCCGCGCTGCCCGAATCCGTCCTTCATCCACGCGCCGTGAGCGGCACCCCGTGCAAGGGACAGGACGCCGAGACTGCCGGCTTCGGGCGCCCGGAATGAGGCCGTTTCGCGGCGAGGCGCGTGAGGCTGGACAAGCGTGCCGCAGTGATTTTCACTGAACCGAGTTTGAAGGCCGCCATTGGGAGGCACCGATGCCGACGCCGACCGGTCAGATGACCGTCACGCTCACACGCGAATTGGAGCAGTTTGTCCGCGACAAGGTGCGTGAGGGTGCCTTTGCCACCACGAGCGAGTACATCCGTGATCTCGTGCGTAGCCGCTATCTCGCGGAGAAGGAGCGGGAGGCCCGGCTGCAAGCCCTTGATGCAGCCCTCGCGGAGGGCGTCGCCGATGCGGAGGCGGGCCGCATCGTTCCGGTCCATGAGGCGTTCACCCGCATCCGCGCCGAACTCGGGATCGATAACGAAAGCGGCGACACGTGAACGTCGTCCTCACCGAGGCAGCGGTCGGCGATCTCGTCCGCATCGGCCGCTTCATCGGACAGGACAATCCAGCGCGGGCGGCGAGCTTCGTGGCCGAACTGGAGAAGCGCTGCCAGAACCTCGGCTTCATGCCACAAGCCTTCCCGCTCCTGCCTGGGCGCGAAACCTCCGGCATTCGCCGCCGTCCGTACGGCGACTATCTGATTTTCTACCGTCTTCAGGCGGGGCGGACCGAGGTACTGCGCGTGCTGAATGGGGCGCAGGACTACGAGGCAATCCTTTTCCCAGTAGATTGATTATCCCTCGCGAAACGCCCGACGCATTGCAGGACATTCCCCGTGCGAAATCGCCTCAGGCCGCCGTCGCGAGGGGCTCGATACGATGCAGTTCGGACCCGATCTCGGCCAACACGATTTCGCGTTCGTACCGGGCCTGGTAGTTCATCCAGAAGTCCGGCGTCGTCCGCAACAGCCGGGCGAGCCGCAGCGCCATGTCGGCGCTGATCCCGATCTCCTCCACGATGCGCTCGATGCGCCCCCTCGGCCCGGCCACCGCGACGGGCCCCCGCGTTGCGTTCTTCGCCTCACCGGGTACACAGGTTCGCCGGCTGTCGCGGGGCCCGCGGCACGCCGCCGGAATGCGGGTGGAAAGCGAAGAGCATCATGGCCGGTGGGATCGAAATCGCCTTTGAGCCGCTGTCGTCGCGCGGTGCCGGGGGCGACCTCGTGGTGTTCGTGGGCGACGACCTCGCCCTGTCGGGGGCTGCGGCCGAGATCCTTGGCCGGCCGGGCGCCGAGCTGGTCGCCCGCGCCGCCGCGAGCGAGCGCTTCAAGGGCAAGGCGCAGTCGGCACTGGTCCTTCCGGCCCCGGCGGCCGTGGAGGCCGATCGGCTGGTGGTGATCGGCCTCGGTTCGGAGAAGGACCGGGCCAAGATCGACTGGACTGTGCTCGGCGGCTTCACCGCGGGCAAGGTCGGCGGGCGCACGGCCAAAGTCGTGCTCGATTGGCAAGGCTTTGCCGGCAGCGCCCGGGACGCCGCCGACTTCACGCTCGGCGCGCGCCTGCGCAGCTACCGCTTCGACGCGTACAAGACCAAGAAGAAGGACGAGGACGAAGCGGGAGCCGCGCTGACCCTTCTGGTTGCCGACCCGTCCGCGGCGCGGGCCGCCGCGGGCGCCGCCGAGGCGGTGGCCGAGGGCGTGATCCTGGCCCGCAACCTCGTCAACGAGCCGCCGAACGTCCTCTACCCCGAGGAATATGCCCGCCGCGTCTCCGAGCTGACGCGCCTCGGCGTCGAGGTCGAGATCCTCGACGTGGCGCGCATGCGGGAGATCGGCATGGGGGCGCTGCTGGCGGTGGCGCAGGGCTCGGCCCGCGAGCCGCGGGTGGCGATCATGCGCTGGAACGGGGCGGACGATCCGTCCGAGCCGCCGCTGGCGCTGATCGGCAAGGGCGTGGTGTTCGATTCCGGCGGCGTCTCGATCAAATCGGCCGGCGGCATGGAGGACATGAAGGGCGACATGGGCGGCTCGGCCGCCGTCGTCGGCACCCTGCACGCGCTGGCCTCGCGCAAGGCCAAAGTGAACGTGGTCGGCGCCATCGGCATCGTCGAGAACATGCCCGACGGCAATGCCTACCGCCCCTCCGACATCGTCACCTCGCTTTCCGGGCAGACCATCGAGGTCATCAACACCGACGCCGAAGGCCGCCTCGTGCTCGCCGACGTGCTCTGGCACGTCCAGGCGACCTACAAGCCCAAGGCGATGATCGATCTGGCCACCCTCACCGGCGCGATCATCGTCGCGCTCGGCCAGGACATCGCCGGCCTGTTCTCCAACGACGACGTGCTCTCGGCCCAGATCACCGCGGCCGGCGAGGCGGCGGGCGAGCGGGTGTGGCGGATGCCCCTCATCCCCGCCTACGACAAGGCGATCGATTCGAAGTTCGCCGACATGAAGAACACCGGCGGGCGCCACGGCGGCGCGGCGACGGCGGCCGCCTTCCTCAAGCGCTACGTCAACGACGTGCCCTGGGCGCATCTCGACATCGCCGGCGTCGCCATGGCCTCCACCGCCTCCGAGATCAACCGGAGCTGGGGCGCGGGCTGGGGCGTGCGCCTGCTCGACCGGCTCGTGCGCGAACACTACGAGCGGTGAGCCGCACGGCCGCGCTCTCCGCCGGGGCGGGGGCCGAACCGGCGTCGCGGCGGGGCGCCTGGGCGATCGCCGCGGCGCCGCTGCTGGCGGCGCTGGCCGCCCTGTTCGCCGTGTTCCTCGCCGGCTTCGATCAACGCAGCGCGATGCCGCCGGACGTGGCGGCGCGCTTCTACGGCTTCTTCCTCGACCGCTACCCGCTCTTCGCCTTCGCGCTGGTCTACGGGCTCGTCCGCATCCTGGCCGCGATGTGGGCGCCGGGCCCCGCCTCGCCGGTCCGGCGGCTCACCGGCGGAGGGCTCGGCCTCGCCCTGGTGCTGGGCTTGAGCCTGCACCCGACCTTCGGCGGCCTCGTGCTGCGGGCGGGCTTCGCCACCGGCAGCGGCGCCTTCCTCAACGGCACGCCGATGGCGCTCGCCTACGCGATGGGGGCGGGCGCCGCCGCGGGCCTGTTCGGCCTCGCCATGGGGCTCGGTGCGCGGCTTGCCGGCCGATCGGGTCCGGCGCGCGCCGGCAGCCGCTGGCGCCGGGCCGGACGGGCGCTGCTCGGCGCCCTCCTGGGCTTCCTCACCCTGTGGTTCGCTGCCGCGATGATCGGGCTGGCCCGCGATGCCGGGTTCGGCCCCTGGCCGCGCCGCCCGCTCGATGCCCGCGATCTCGTCATCGCCGCCCTGCTGCTGACGGGCGCCGCCCTGCCGCACGTGGCCCTCGTGGCCGCGCGCCTGCGACGGACGGTCCATGCGATGTCTCGGCGGGACGGCGCGGCTTGATCGAACGCGCCGGAAACGCTTAAGCCACAACGGGAAGCGGCGCCGCCGGCGGGTGGCGGTCCTCATAAGCCGCGCACAAGGCAGGAGGGACGAGGATGGCGCAGGACCAGAGCGCGGAGCGCCCTTGGCTGGCCGCCTATCCCCCCGGCATTCCCGCCGACATCGACGCGGACGCGGTCGGCACGGTGGTCGATCTGTTCGACCGCAGCGTCCTGCGTTTCGCCGAGCGCCCGGCGATCACCTGCTTTGGTGCGAGCCTGCGCTACCGCGAGGTCGGCGCCGCCGCCCAGGCGGTGGCGGCGTGGTTGGCCGCCAACGGCTACGGCAAGAGTAGCAAGGGCGGCAAGGGCGGCCCCGAGGGCATCGGCGACCGTGTCGCGGTGATGATGCCCAACGTCCCGGCCTGTCCCGTCGCGCTGCTCGGCGTGCTGGTGGCGGGCTGCACCGTCGTCAACGTCAACCCGCTCTACACCCCACGCGAACTCGCGGCGCAGATCAACGATTCCGGCGCCCGCGTCCTGTTCGTGCTGGAAAACTTCTGCCACACGGTGGCGCAGGCGCTGCCGCAGATGCCGAGCCTGGAGCGGATCGTCGTAGCCGGGCCCGGCGACCTGCTCGGTCTGAAGGGGCGGATCATCGATCTCGTGTCGCGGCGGGTGAAGCGGGCGGTGCCGCCCTACGCCCTGCCGGCCGGGCGGACCCTGCGGTTCGAGGCGGTTCTGCGGTCCGGCCGCGGCCTCAAGCGGCCCTCCGTGGCGATCGAGCCCGGCGACGTCGCCTTCCTGCAATATACCGGCGGCACCACCGGCCTCGCCAAGGCGGCGATGCTGACTCACCGCAACATCATGGCCAATGTCGAGCAGAGCCGGGCGTGGTTCCGCGGCTCGGCGGAGGACGGCGACGGGCGCGTGGCGGTCACGGCACTCCCACTCTACCACATCTTCGCGCTGACCGCCTGCTTCCTGTTCTTCTTCCGGCTCGGCGGCTGCTGCCTCCTGATCCCCAACCCGCGCGACCTCGACGGCTTCGTGAAGACCCTGAGCCGCACCCGTTTCACCAACTTCGCCGGGGTGAACACGCTGTTCAACGCGCTCAACAACCACCCCAAGATCGACACGGTCGATTTCTCGAAGGTGGAGTACGTGGTCGGCGGCGGCATGGCGGTGCAGTCTTCGGTCGCCGCCCGCTGGAAGGCGATCACCGGCCAGACCATTCTCGAAGGCTACGGCCTGTCGGAGACCTCGCCGGTGGTGACCGTCAACCCGCTCGGGCTTGCCGAGTGGACCGGGACGATCGGCTATCCGCTGCCCTCGACCGAGGTGACGATCCGCGCCGAGGACGGCACGGTGCTGCCCTTCGGCGTGCCGGGCGAACTCTGCGTGCGCGGGCCCCAGGTGATGGCCGGCTACTGGAACCGCCCGGAGGAGACACGGGCGTCGATGACCGCCGACGGCTTCTTCCGCACCGGCGACGTGGCGGTGATGACGCCCGACGGCCAGATCCGCATCGTCGACCGGATGAAGGACATGATCCTCGTCTCCGGCTTCAACGTCTATCCGAACGAGGTCGAGGACGTGCTCGCCACCCATCCGGCGGTGGTCGAGTGCGCGGTGGTCGGCGCGCCCTGCGGCGACAGCGGCGAGATGGTCGTCGCCCACGTGGTCCTGCGCGACCCCTCGGTGGAGCCGGACGCGCTCCGGGCCCATGCCCGCGCCAGCCTCACCGGCTACAAGGTGCCGCGCCGCATCGTGATCCAGGACAGCCTGCCGAAGACCAATGTCGGCAAGGTGCTGCGCCGGGCGCTGCGGGAGGAGACAGGCGCGCCGCCGCAAGGTTGAGGAGGGTGCCTTCCGGGGCCTGTCCCGGATCAGCTTAACCGGGCATTGGGGCCGCTGAGGGTGGACAGCAGTCCTTCCGTGACACAGCCGACCGCCATTCCATGCCCTGGCGGAACGGGGCGTTCACCTCGGGAGCGACCTGCCGCGAATCGTTGCTGGCGCACCTCGGCCCAGGTTACGAGCTCTTGCTCTCCGGCGCTGCGGCGTGAGACATCGGGATGACGCGTATGACAAAAATCGCGGTGAGCCTCATGCTCCTGTCGATGACGGCGGTATCCGCGCAGGCGCAGATGCAGTCCGCGGGGCGCCTGGACCGCCCCGGCATCTCTCGTACGGCCAACGAGCTGTTCAGTCAGGTCTGCGTCGAGCGGTTCGGAGATCGCGCCGGCATGGGACGGGCTTTGGAGAAACACGGCTTCAACCCGGCCCCGCCGGAGGCCGCGGCCCAGGCTGCAGCCCGCCTGCCGATCGGGGAGCCAGGACAGGTGTGGCGTTGGAACGACGCGACACAGCCCATGCTCGTGGTGATCCGCGATGCGGGCGTGCGGTGCCAGCTCATGGCCCCTTTCGTGGACGTGGAGGAGTCCCCTGAGCGGTTCCGCCAGACCATGACGGAGTTGCGTCGGGCGGGGGTGAAGGTCGAGACGGAACGGGACGAACCCGCCGACTTGGGCGGGCAGCCAGGGCGGCAGGTGTTCTTCCGCGTCCACCTGCCGGACGGCAATGGGGAAAGCCGGCTCTTCGCGCTGTCCGTGGCTCCGCCACGGACCGGGGGTGTCTCCCTCATCATGACGGCATCCTCCCTGCCGCCGCAGAAGACGTCCGGGCCGATCCGGTGACGGCCCTGGCGGACGCAGAACCCGCCCCCTCCCTCCGCTAGAGCGCTTTCCGACGAAGTGGGGGCCGGTTCGTCGAAAGAAACCCGTAGGCGGTCGCAGATTTGGCTAGAGGTCAGCACAGGGTTCGTGACGGGCGGCCATGCCAGAGGACGGCCGCCAATGCTGTAAAATGACATCGCTCGACACGGGAGGCTCCGTCACGGAGCGCTCTCACGATCCTCCCGCCTCCAGCGCGCGGGCCAGCGCCACGAACCCCGCGACCGGAATCTCCTCCGCCCGTGCCGTCTCCGGCAGGCCGGCGGCGGCGAGCAGGCGGGCGGGGTCGGGGGTGGCGGCCTTCAGGCTCTGGCGCAGCATCTTGCGGCGCTGGCCGAAGGCGGCGCGGGTCACCCGCTCGAGATCCGCGATCCGGCAGGGCAGCGGCTCGGGCCGAGGGCGCAGGTGGACGATGCTGGAGGTGACCTTCGGCGGCGGTACGAAGGCGGACGGCGCCACGTCGAACAGGATGGTGGCTTGCGTGCGCCAGCCGCACAGAACCCCGAGCCGTCCGTAATTGGCCCGGTCGCCCTCGTCGGCGACGATGCGCTCGGCGACCTCGCGCTGGAACATCAGCGTCGCCGATTCCCACCACGGCGGCCAAGTGTCGTCCCGCGTGTCGGCCCCGAGCCAGCCGGTGAGCAACACGGTGGCGACGTTGTAGGGGAGGTTCGCCACGATCCGCACCGGCCCGTCGCCGACGAGCGGGCGCGGGTCGAAGCCGACCGCGTCGGCGTCGATCACGTCGAGCTTTCCCGGATAATGCGCGGCGATCTCGGCCAGCGCGGGCAGCGCGCGGGGGTCGCGCTCGATCGCCACCACCCGCTTCGCGCCGGCCGCCAGCAGCGCGCGGGTTAAGCCGCCGGGGCCGGGGCCGACCTCCACCACCGTGACTCCGTCGAGCGCGCCCGCCGAGCGGGCGATGCGGCCGGTGAGATTGAGATCGAACAGGAAGTTCTGGCCGAGCGCCTTCTTCGGCTCCAGCCCGTGCCGTCGCACCACCTCGCGGAGCGGAGGCAGGCCGTCGGCGCTCAACGCGTCATGGCTCATCGGCGGTGGGTTCAGGCGCGGGCGGGAAAGGGCAGGACGGTGTTGGCCGGACGCTGCGCGAGGCGCTGCGCCAGCCGCAGGGCGGCGATCAGGCTGTCGGGCTTGGCCACGCCTTGGCCGGCGATGTCGAAGGCGGTGCCGTGGTCGGGCGAGGTGCGCACGAAGGGCAGCCCGAGCGTCACGTTCACACCCTCGTCGAAGGCGAGGGTCTTGATCGGGATCAGCGCCTGATCGTGGGTCGGGGTGAGGGCCACATCGTAGGTCGCCCGCGCCCGCTCGTGGAACAGGGTGTCGGCCGGCAGGGGGCCGCGGATGTCGATGCCCTCGCTGCGCAAGACCGCGACGGCGGGCGCCAGCACGTCGCGATCCTCGGTGCCCATGGTGCCGGATTCGCCCGCATGCGGGTTGAGGCCCGACAGGACGAGGCGCGGCTGTTCGAGCCCGAAGCGGGCGCGCAGGTCGGCATAGACGATGCGGGCGGTGCGCTCGACCAGATCCTGCGTCAGCAGGTCCGGCACGCGGCGCAGCGCAACGTGGATCGTCACCGGCACCACGGCCAGCGTGTCGCTCCACAGCATCATCACCGGCAGCGGCGGCTCGCGCCCCTCCTTGGCGGCGAGCGCAGCCAGGAATTCGGTATGCCCTGGATGGGCGAAGCCGACTCGCGTCAGCACGAACTTGGCGATGGGGTTGGTCACGACCGCCGAGGCCGCGCCGGAGCGCACCAGATCCACGGCGGCGGTGATCGACTCGACGATGGCGCCGGCATTGGCCGAATCCGGCGCGCCGGGCGTGGCGATCACCTTGGCGCCGCTCGGCAGCGGCAGGACCGGCAGGGCCCGCGCAAACACCTCGCAGGCGTCGTCCGGCTCGACCTCGGCCACCGGAACCGACAGGCCGAGGCGGTAGGCGGTGGCTTCCAGGAATTCCGGATCGCCCACGAGCTGGAACGGCGGCACCTCCCGCTCCCCCCGCAGCCGCCACGCGGCCAGCGCGATCTCCGGGCCGATGCCGGAGGGATCGCCGAGGGTAAGGGCAAGCGGTCTGTGGTCGGAGGCCATGGCGGGCTTATAGCGCGGTTTCGCCGATCGCCGAGGTGGTTTCGGGCAGGGCTTCGAACCTGGTTCAACAGCCGATGCGCCGTATCACCCGTCAGCGCTCACCGTCATTCCGGGGCCGCGCAGCGGAGCCCGGAATCCACCTATGATGCGCGGCTGGAACAGGGCGTCGCGGCTCGTCATTCCGAGTTCGCCTCTGGCGCCCCGGAATGACGAGCGTTGAACGTTTTCAAGCCGACTCAGCGTTCGCGTGTCGTTCGTCGACCCAAGTGCGGAACTCTGACAAGCGGCCGCCCGCTCAGCTACGGATGAAGGCGAGGAGGTCGGCGTTGAGCCGGTCGGCGTTGAGGGTGAGCATGCCGTGCGACAGGCCCGGATAGGTCTTCAGCGTGCCGTTGCGCAAAAGCTTGATCGACTTGTGCGCGGCAGCCACGATCGGCACGATCTGGTCGTCCTCGCCGTGGAGCACGAGCGTCGGCACCGAGATCGCCCGCAGATCCTCGGTCTGGTCGGTTTCGGAGAAGGCCTTGATGCCCTCGTAATGCGCCTTCGCCGAGCCCATCATGCCCTGCCGCCACCAGTTGCGGATCACGCCCTCGTGGACCGTCGCGCCGTTGCGGTTGAAGCCGTAGAACGGGCCGGTGGGGACATCGAGGAAGAACTGGGCGCGGTTGTCGGCCAAAGCCTTGCGGAAGCCGTCGAACACGGAGAGCGGCAGGCCTTCCGGGTTGGCCTCGGTCTTCAGCATCAGCGGCGGCACGGCGCTCACCAGTACCGCCTTGGCCACGCGCCCCTGCGGCTCGCCGTGCCGGGCGACGTAGCGCGCGACCTCGCCGCCGCCGGTGGAGTGGCCGATATGGACGGCATTCCTCAGGTCGAGCGCCTCGGCGACCGCCGCGGCGTCGGCGGCGTAATGGTCCATGTCGTGGCCTTCGGAGACCTGGGCGGAGCGGCCGTGGCCGCGGCGGTCATGGGCCACCACGCGGAAACCCTGGCCGACAAAGAACAGCATCTGCCCGTCCCAATCGTCGGACGAGAGCGGCCAGCCGTGATGGAACATGATCGGCTGCGCGTCCTTCGGGCCCCAATCCTTGTAGAAGATCTCGGTGCCGTCGCGGGTGGTGACCGTAGCCATGACTCTCTCTCCTCGACCATGGAGGGGCCGGAGCGTCGTCCGGTTCGGACCGCTGCGACCGCTGCTTGACGGTGAGACAATGGACCTCCGCGTCACATTTGAAAATTAGAAACGATTGAAACGTATCGTTTCCAAAAGTGGTATGCTTCGGCTGCTTCCGGGGTGTGACCGGCTTCGCAAGGGCTGGGCCGCCGCCTGTGAGGGATGATCCGTCCGCGACCGACAGCGAGGCCGAACTGCCGGGAACGGGGACGGTTTCCCTTCGACCGCCTCCGACTCGAAGCCCATGAGGATCGTGAAGCCCAATGGCGAGACAACGCTGGACCGTCGCCGACATCCCCTCCCAGGCCGCCCGCCGCGCCGTGGTGACGGGCGGCAGCGCCGGGCTCGGGTTCGAGACGGCGCGGGCGCTGGCCGGAGCCGGGGCGGCGGTGGTGCTGGCGGTGCGCGATCTCGAGAAGGGGGAGCGCGCCGCCGCCGCGATCCGGCGGGAGCATCCCGGCGCCGAGCTGTCCGTGCGCCCGATCGACACCGCCTCGCTCGCCTCCGTGCGCGCCTTCGCCCGAGACTGGCCGGCGGAGACGCCGATCGACCGGCTCGTGCTCAATGCCGGCATTGCCGCGGTGCCCCGGCGCGAGGAGAGCGTGGACGGGTTCGAGCGGCAGCTCGCCACGAACTATCTCGGCCATTTCGCGCTCACCGGCCTGCTGCTGCCGGCCCTGAGCCCCTCGGCGCGGGTGGTGTCGGTGGCGAGCCTCGCCCACCGCAGCGGCGCGATCCGGTTCGACGACCCGCATTGGCGCGAGACCTACGGGTCGCAGCCCGCCTACCGGCAGAGCAAACTGGCGCTGCTGATGTTTTCCCTCGAACTCGACCGGCGGCTGAAGGTGTCGGGCTCCGGCATCGCCGCGCTCGCGGCGCATCCCGGCTTCGCCGTCACCGAAGTGTTCCGCCGGGGCGACCGGGCGGGCGCGTTCCAGCAAGGAGCGGGGCGGATCATCTTCTCGCTGATCGGCCAGCCGGCGGCACAGGGCGCCCTGCCGATCCTCTACGCCGCCACCGCGCCGGAGGCGGAGCGCGGCGGTTATTACGGGCCGGACGGGTTCCGGGAGGTGCGCGGCTATCCCAAGCCCGCCTCGATCGCCGCCCACGCCCTCGACCGGGCCGCCGCCGCGCGGCTCTGGGCGCTGTCGGAGACACTCACAGGGGTGCGGTTTCCCCTGTGATCCAATTTCCAGTTGACTGCTTCGATCTCTCTTCCGTCATCGCGAGGCGAAGCCGTGGCGATCCAGCGCGCGCCCATGCCGGAGATGTCGCGCCCTGGATCACTTCGGCTTCGCCTCGCGATGACGGAGGAGAATGGGCAGACCCGAACGGATCAGCCGGAAGCCGTATGATACGGTCTCTGCTTGAGCGACGGCCAAATCCGCCATCCCGAAGGGATCAACCAGATTTGGCATGAGGCGAGGGCCGCGCGGCCGCTCGGAGACCGCTTTGCGTCCGTCCGGCGCCGCGCAGCGGAGCCCGGACTTGATCCATGATGCGCAGCGTTGACCTGAATTCGCAGCCCCCCCGCGCGTCCGGTCCTTTGTTGAGGTCTCGGGCCGGGCGGCCTATGCGTAGGCCCCATGGAACTCCGAGCTTCGACCGAGCAGTCTTTTGAGGGCGCCCTGGCCCCCCTCGCCTGCAAACCGCCGCCTGCCGGCAAGGCGGCGCCATTCCTGCCGATGAGCCGCGCCGAGATGCTGGCGCTCGGCTGGGACGCCTGCGACATCGTGCTGGTGACGGGTGATGCCTACGTCGATCATCCGAGCTTCGGCATGGCCATCATCGGCCGGCTGCTCGAAGCGCAGGGATTCCGGGTCGGTATCATCGCCCAGCCCGACTGGCAGTCGGCCGAGCCGTTCAAGGCGCTGGGCCGGCCGCGGCTCTTCTTCGGCGTCACCGGCGGCAACCTCGATTCGATGGTCAACCGCTACACCGCGGATCGCCGCCTGCGCCACGACGACGCCTACACCGCCGGCGGGGAAGGCGGAAAGCGCCCGGACCGCTCGACGATCGTCTACACGCAGCGCTGCCGCGAGGCCTACAAGGACGTGCCGATCGTGCTCGGCGGCATCGAGGCCTCGCTGCGCCGCATCGCGCATTACGATTACTGGTCCGACAAGGTGCGCCGCTCGATCCTGGCCGATGCCAAGGCGGACCTGCTGCTCTACGGCAATGCCGAGCGCGCCGTGGTCGAGGTGGCCAACCGCCTCGCGGCCGGCGAGGCGCCGCACGCGCTCGACTCGGTCCGGGGCGTGGCCCTGTTCCGCCGGGTGCCCGAGCACTACACCGAGCTTCCCGCCGACGACCTCGATTCCACCGACGAGGCCGCCGCCCGCAAGCCCGGCGACACCGTGATCCGGCTCCCCGCCTACGAGGTGGTGAAGGACGACAAGGAGGCCTATGCCCGCGCCTCGCGGGTGCTGCACCGGGAGGCCAATCCCGGCAACGCGCGCCCGCTCGTCCAGCGCCACGGCGACCGCGACCTGTGGCTGAACCCGCCGCCGATCCCGCTCTCCAGCGAGGAGATGGATGCGGTCTACGACCTGCCCTATGCCCGCGCGCCCCATCCGTCCTACGGCGACGCGAAGATTCCCGCCTGGGACATGATCAAGTTCTCGGTGACGATCATGCGCGGCTGCTTCGGCGGCTGCACCTTCTGCTCCATCACCGAGCATGAGGGCCGCGTCATCCAGAACCGCTCGGAGGGCTCGATCCTGCGCGAGATCGAGCGCATCCGCGACAAGACGCCGGGCTTCACCGGCGTGATCTCCGATGTCGGCGGGCCGACCGCGAACATGTACCGGATGGCCTGCAAGGACCCGAAGATCGAGGCGGCCTGCCGACTGCCGTCCTGCGTCTTCCCGGACATCTGCCCGAACCTGAACACCTCGCACGACGACCTGATCCGCCTCTACCGCAAGGTGCGCGAGGTGAAGGGCGTCAAGAAGGTGATGGTGGCCTCGGGCGTGCGCTACGACCTCGCGGTCCGCAGCCCCGAATACGTCAAGGAACTGGTGACGCACCATGTCGGCGGGCGCCTGAAGATCGCGCCCGAGCACACCGAGCGCGGCCCCCTCGACCTGATGATGAAGCCGGGGATCGGCACCTACGACCGCTTCAAGGAGATGTTCGACGAGGCCGCCAAGCAGGCGGGCAAGAAGTACTACCTGATCCCGTACTTCATCGCGGCCCATCCCGGCACGACCGACGAGGACATGCTGCACCTCGCGCTCTGGCTCAAGAAGAATGACTACCGCGCCGACCAGGTGCAGACCTTCCTGCCCTCCCCCATGGCCACCGCCACGGCGATGTACCACACCGAGGTCAACACGCTGAAAGGCGTGCGGCGCGGCGGCAGCGAGCCGGTCGAGGCGATCAAGGGGCTGCGGCAGCGCCGGCTGCACAAGGCGTTCCTGCGCTACCACGATCCCGAGAACTGGCCCCTGCTGCGCGAGGCGTTGCGAGAGATGGGCCGGGCCGACCTCATCGGCCCGCGGCCGGACCAGCTCGTGCCGTTCTCGCAGCCGCCGGGCACGGGCCTGGGCAAGGGAGCCGGCAAGGGACCCGGCAAGGGACCCGGTAAGGGGCGGGGCCAGCCGCGACCCGAGTACCGCCCGGGCGGCGGACAGCGCTTCACCACGAAGGGCGTGCCGCTGCAGAAGTGACGGGCGCGGTGACGACTCGCGCTCCTACAGCCACTTCTTCCAGCGAAAGAACACGTAGGGCAGCACCGCGGCCACCACCATCATGCCGACCGCGGCGGGGTAGCCGAAATGCCAGTCGAGCTCCGGCATGGTCTTGAAGTTCATGCCGTAGATCGAGGCGATGAGCGTCGGCGGCATGAACACCACCGCCATGACCGAGAACAGCTTGATGATGTTGTTCTGCTCCAGGTTCACGAGCCCGAGCGTGGCGTCGAGCAGGAACTGGATCTTGGCCGAGATGAAGGTCGCGTGCTCTTCGAGCGATTGCAGGTCGCGCAGCGTCGAGCGCACGTCCTCGCGCAGCTCGCGGGGCGCTTTCGCCGTGCGGTAGGTCGCCGAGAGCGAGAGCAGGATGCGCTCCATCGAGACCAGACTCTCGCGCTGCTTCGAGATCAGGTCGCCGTGCCGCCCGAGTGAGCGCAGGGTGTCCTGCAGCGCGTTGTTGCGCGAGGAGGGGTCGCCCTTGTCCTCGAAGATCTTTCGCGAGAGGCGGTCGATCCGCTCGCCCTGGAGCTGGAGCACGTCGGCGGCGCGGTCGATCACCGCCTCGATCAGCCCGGCCAGGATCGATTCGCCCGAGACCGTGCGCGACGGCCCGTTGCCCGTCGCCCGGCCGGCGCGCTGGGTGTACATCCGGAACGCCTGCGGCTCCTCGTAGCGCACGGTGATGAGCCGGTTGTCGCGCAGGATGAAGGTGATGCCAGCCAGCCCCGGCTCCTCGGAATCGCTGACGCGGGAGAGCACGCGGCCCGTCATGTAGCGGGCGCCGGCCTCGACGTAGAGCAGTTCGGACGGCTCGATGTCCTTCATCTCCTCGCGCGTCGGCACGGTGATGCCGAGGAAGGATTCGACCTTCACCTCCTCCTCCCGCGTCGGGCGCACGAGGTCGAGCCAGACCGTGTCCTCGGGGATCGGCTCCTGCAATTCGAGGTAGCGGCGCTCCAGCACCGTCTGGATGTCGCCCGCGACGGGCTTGTGCGTGAAGATCAAGGGGCGGCCCGCGAAGTCTCAGTCCAGCGCCCCGGGCGGGGCGACGCTTGTCTCCGGCACGAAGAAGTCCGGCGCAAGCGGGATGCCTGCTGTGACGCGGTATTTTGAAAAGTCCGTGACGCCCTCCTCCGCCAGGAAGCTGTCGTCGATCAGGAAGCGCCCGGAAAATGTCTTGGCGTCCTTGAGGAACACGGCATGCGCCGCATCCGCCATGATCTCAGGCCGGCGGCTCGCCTGCATCAGCGCGTCGCCGCCGAGCAGGTTCTGCACGGCCGCCGTGGCGATGGTGGTGCGCGGCCACAGGGCGTTGACGGCGATGCCCCTCCCCCCGATTCCCTTGCCCCGGAGTTCCCCGGCGAGCCCCAGCACGCACAGCGACATGCCGAACTTCGCCATGGTGTAGGCCAGATGCGGCGCGAACCAGCGCTCCGCCATGTCGAGCGGGGGCGACAGCATCAGGATGTGCGGGTTCTTCGCCTTTTCGAGATAGGGAATCGCGTACTTGCTGACCATGTAGGTGCCGCGCGCGTTGATCTGATGCATCAGGTCGAAGCGCTTCATCTCGGTCTTGGGCGTGTTCGACAGCGAGATCGCGCTGGCGTTGTTGACCACGATGTCGATCCCGCCGAATTCCTTGGCGGTGCGGTCGAGCGCGTCCTTCACCGCGTCCTCGTCGCGCACATCCACCGTCAGCGGCAGCGCCCGGCCCCCTTCCCGCTCGATGGCCTCGGCGGCGGTGAAGATCGTGCCCTCGAGCTTGGGGTGCGGTTCGGCGGTCTTGGCGGCGATGGCGACGTTGGCGCCGTCGCGGGCGGCGCGCAGGCCGATGGCGAGCCCGATGCCGCGCGAGGCGCCGGTGATGAACAGCGTCTTACCCTGCAGGCTCATGGCATCTCCTCTCCGATCCGGAAGCGCTCCGGCTGGCGGCCGTCGGCGTCGGTGAAACCGTAGGCGCGGGCGAGATCCCCGACATGGAGCGTGTGCCCGGCCCGGTCCAGCACGGACGGGTCGGCGGAAAGCGCCGCCAGCGCCCGGCCGGCATAGAGCGGGCTCTCGGTGGCGAGCGCCTCCTGGCCGAGATCGCGCACCCGCTCGGTGGCGACGAAGCCCGGCGAGAGCGACAGGGCGCAGACGCCGTGGGGGGCAAGCTCGGCGGCGCAGGCGAAGGCCAGCCGGTTCGTCGTCGCCTTGGCCAGATCGTAGTAGATGTCCCCGAGATAGGTCTCGGTGCCGAAGGAGACGAAGGCGATCAGGCCTTGCTTCGCCGCGACCATGGCCGGCGCGACCGCGCGGGCCAGCAGCAGCCCCGGATACGGCCCCGTCCCGAGGAAGTGCGAGAACGGCTCGGCCGAGCGGCGCCAGAACGGCGTGCCCCAGGCGGCGCCGTCGGGGTAGCGCTCGCCGTCATAGCCCTCGTTGCCGCCCCAGACGCTCGCAGCCGCCACATCGATCCGCCCGAACCGGCGAAGCGCCCAGTGGACGAGTTCGTCCACCGCCCGCTCGCTGGTGTGGTCGCACAGGTAATGGTGCCCCTCCCCGCCCGCCGCATCGACCTCGCGGGCGGTGTCCTCGATCGCCTCGGGCCGCGTCTCGGTGCGCCGTCCGGTCTCGGAGGAGCGCGCGGTGACGATCACCGTGGCGCCGGCCTCGCCCAGGCCCCGCGCGAGCCCGCGCCCGACCCCGCGCGAGGCCCCGGCCACGAGGCAGACCTTTCCCCGCAAGTCCGGTCCCCGCAAGTCCGGCGTTGTCACAAGCGCGCTCACGCCTTGCCGGCGAGGAAGCGGGCGAGCCGCGCCTGCGTTTCAGGATCGCGCAGGCCCGCCTCGAAGGCGTCCGCCTCGGCCTCGATCGCCGCCTCGACCGCGCCCTGCTCGCCGCGCATCAGCGCGCGGGTCGCCTGCACCGCCCGGCGCGGCAGGGCGGCGAGGCGGGCGGCCTGCGCCAGCGCGTGCGCCTCCAGCGCCTCGGAGGGCAGTTCGGCGTTGGCGAGCCCGAGCGACACGGCCGCCGCGCCGTCGAACGGCTCGCTCAGCAGCAGCAGCGCCGAGGCGCGGGCGAGCCCGATCCGGCGCGGCAGCAGGAAACTCGCGGCGGCCTCCGGCACCACGCCGAGTTCCACGAACGGCATGCGGAAGCGCGCCTGCGGCCCGACATAGACGAGGTCGCAATGCAGCGTCAGCGTCGTGCCGACGCCGATGGCGAGCCCGTCCACCGCCGCGATCATCGGCGTGCGGGTGCGGGCGAGCTGCCGGATGAAGCGGAGCGCCGGCATCTCGGAAAACGCGTCCCGCGGCGCCGTGCCGGCGGCGAAGAAGTCGGCCAGATCGTTGCCGGCGGTGAAGGCGCCGGGGCCCCCGGCGAACACCACCGCCCCGATGTTTTGTGATTCGTCGTCGGCGCCGACGAGCGCGGCGGTGGCGGCGTCGTACATCGCCCCGGTCAGCGCGTTCTTCTTGGCCGGACGGTTCCAGCGGATCAGGCGGACGCCGCCCGCGACATCCTCGATGGTGATGGCTTCGCTCATCCGCCCTCGCCCCGCGCCTGTCCCCACGGACAGGGAATCCCGCCCCGTCGGCTCCACCCTTCTTACCCTCGCGCCGCTTTGTCGAGAGGCCGCCGACGCCGCGCGGGCCCACGGGCCGGATCACGGATCCCGCCCCCCCGCCTCCGCCGTCATGCCGGGGCGCCGCCGGCGAACCCGGAATCCACCCGACACGCTGCGCCGCGCATCACGGGGGATGGCACGCCTCCGGCGTGCCCCTCCGGGGCCGGGTTCCGCTCCGCGGCCGTGGAATGACGGCGCGTTGGATGAGACAGCCCCGCCGCAATCGCGGCCCGGCCCTCGCCCCCTCCCCCGCCGCGCGCGGCCGTGGGCGCCCCGATGTCGCACCGGCGAAACTTGGCGGCACCGTCACGCGGATGACGGGCTATGTGGTCTCTCTACGCTCTGACGATCCTCGCCGGCCTCGCCAACGCGATCCAGCCGGGACAGAACGCGACGCTGTCGAAGTCGCTCGGCCTGCCGGTGACGGCGGCCCTCCTGACGCTGCTCGTCAGCACCGCCGCCCTGCTCGCGGGCGGCCTCGCGCTCGGCAAACTCGAAATGCCCACCGGCCAGCAGCTCGGGCAGGTGCCCTGGTGGGCGTGGCTCGGCGGTTTTTTGAGTGTTCTGCTGATCCTGGCCCAGCTCTACGCCTCCCCCGCCATCGGCGCGGCGACCTTTTTGGGGATCATCGTGACGGTGGGCGTGCTCGCCTCGCTCGTGCTCGACCATTTTGGATGGATCGGGTTTCAAGTGCACCCGGCGAGCCTTTGGCGCGTCGCCGGGGCGGTGTTGATGGTGATTGGGGTGGGGTTGGTGGCTATTTTTTGATTAATTTCCTATACTGGCTCAATGAGTTTGTGAAATGGTACTGTTATTGTTTTTCATATAAATCTGCTGGACGTCCTGTCGCGCTTTCTCTGTTTTCCATGAATTTAGGCACTACTGATACTTGTGCGTGCTTCGCATCCTTATGTTCTCGTATTGACGAGCACAATTTATCGTAAAGGCCCCCCATGCGCTCTATATTGAGCATGTCCTGAGAGATATTCCTGAATATTCTTGAAAAAGGCTTATTTCTATAAGGAGAAAACAATTTATCGAGCTTGAATCCCGTGCTAATGCTTGGACCTGTAATCCCTAGCGAAAAAGATACCTGCGGCCCATTGTCGGTTGAAACTGCGTAGCTCTTCATCAGGGAACTGCAGGATTGTTCCAGTAGCTTAAGAATGCTATTTACTTCGGCATATCTTTCCTGTGTGCTTAGATGCGATAAGTTGTCGAGAATGGCGCGGCAGTCGCGAAACTGCCGCTCCTCTCTTAGTTTGAGGGCGCGGTCAATACACTGCCTGGGATTTTCAGAATTAGCTATAAGGTAGGTCGTAAAAAATGGAAGCTTTATAGCGAATCTTGCCTTTCCACTCGTATCAACAATCTTTGCGACGGTATCTTGCGATTTTGATTCAAGTTTATCAAGTAGGCTATTTACTTGCGATCGCGCTTCTAGTCTACAGCAGCTTTCACAAAATGCATCTCTAAGAGGAGCTAAAAAAGCATCTGCGCCATTTAGGGCGGCAACTGCGTTATAAAAGTGTGCTCTCTCTGCCGCCCAACCATACCCGAAAACGCAACGCTGTAACATGCTTTTACCGGATGATCCCTTATAATTAGGGTTTCCGGAGGACAGCGAGTCAACAAGATCTTTTATGTCTGAAATTGTAGGATGATCTTTTACTGAGACGATCGACTTGAGGTCCATGCTATGATCGACTGATTTGGCATCAGTGCTCTCATTTCTAAAAATACTGTCAATGGCTGTTTCGTATTTCGCGTTTCGTGTGTCATCGACAAGAAGTGACATAGTCAAATATTCGCTTGAGACAAACACATCCCATCTCAATTGCGGATCTATGCGTAGCGACTCAAAAAATGTTAGAACATCTCCGGCTGGCTTCGAGCCGTCGAATGAAAATACCATGCTTTTGGCAAAGTCTGCCGCGTCCTTCGAAATGGTTGAGTACGTTTCTGCCGGCAGATTTAAGAAATCAACGAAATGAAATTTTTTCAGTCTTTCAGACTTATACTGTTCTTTGTAGTCATTGACGCCTACTATTTTATCGCTAAACAGAATGGCTGTAACAAGCTTTTCGAAGCATAATATGTCATTCTCAATGTTGCTCAGATTTATAATTTTACTTTCGCCGATCAAGCGTTCGACGCCGCTCAGTGTTGCGTTATCAATCAAAACAGTGCGATCTGTAGCCATTTTGTAATCCAATTTTGTAACGTTTCATTTTTACTTTTCTAGGACCATTGGAATAAGTGTATATATGCGTCGATTATAATTGATATATTGGTGCTGGTATTTATGCTAACATATTTTATACTTATAGATTATTATGGGTTTCCATCAATCTGCGCACTGAGTAGAAATTTGGGGCCACAACATGCACTCAGAAAAGTTTCTTGACAATTTGTGCATAAATTCCTACAACCTGCGCCACTCGCCTCCCGGACCAACCGGGGGAGCTTTTCCGGTGACCGGCCGGCGAGGCTCGTTGGGAGGTGGGGCGGTTCCCGCGTCGGTGGCCCGGTCGCCATCGCCTCGGGCGCTGTGCGCGACACAACGCTGTCTCGGGATAGGGCCATAGGCCGGTCTCGGGTCGGCGCCCAGGAACAACCGGAGCCGGGTCCACTACGAGGTCCGGTGCGGACGAGACCGTCGAAGCCGGTTCCTGGCCGAGGCGTCCTCGCCCCTCACGGGGCGGCGCGCCGGAGAGCACCAGGCCCGCGGGTCCGGGGTCGATGCCGGTGGAGAGACCGTGACGCCAAAACGGAGGGACGGCTCCTCGTGAGAGGGGAGCGGCCCCTCCGCGGGACGCCGGGAGACCGGCAAAGTCCAGAAATCAGCATCCGGAGGTCTCGCGGCGTCCCGCGTCCCCCTCGGGGTTCTTGTGCAGCGTGCGGGTTCGCGTCCCCAGCCGGCCGATCGGCCAGCCGTCCTCCGGGCCTTCAGCGCCGCGGGGGGAATCGTGTTTTGCGCAGTGCTCTTTGACCGGTCGGGGAGAGAGGCGCGGGTCCAGGCCCCGCCCGCATCCTGAGGTGCCGGCGCACGGCGTCCGGCCTCGACGGATGCTCCCGATCCCGCGTGGCCCCGGAGGACCGCCGAACGCCGCTTCGCGGCCCCTCGGGGTGAGGCGGTGAAGGGAGGGGGCGCGGCTCAGGCCACGCCGGTGCGCAGCAGGTCGTGGTAGTGGACGAGGCCGACGGGGCGGCCGTTCTCCACCACCACCAGGGCGGTGATCTTCATCGCCTCCTGGATCTGCAGCGCCTTGGCGAGCAGGGTCTCGGGCGTGATCGTGCGGGGGTTTTTGGTCATCACCGCCTCGACCGGCAACTGGTCCAGCCCCTCGCGGGAGAAGATGGCGCGGCGCACGTCACCGTCGGTGAGGATGCCGGCGAGCGCCCCCTGCGCATCGACCACGAGGACCGAGCCGAACCCCTTGGCGTCGATCTCGGCCACCGCCGCCCGCATCGCGGTGCCGAGCGCCACCATCGGCAGGTCGGCGCCGCCATGCATGACCTCGCGCACCTGCCGCAGCGAGGCGCCGAGCCGGCCGCCGGGATGGAACACGGAGAAGTCGCGGGCGGAGAAGCCGCGGGCCTCCAGCAGCGCCACGGCGAGCGCGTCGCCCAGCGCGAGCTGCATCGCCGTCGAGGTGGTCGGCGCGAGCCCGTTCGGGCAGGCCTCCTTCGCCTTCGGTAGGGCGAGGCAGGTGTCGGCCTCGCGGCCCAGGGTCGAGGCGGCGTTCGCCGTGATCGCCACGAGGCCGACGCGGTAGCGCCGCGTGTAGCCGATGATGTCGGCGAGTTCCGTGGTCTCGCCCGACCACGAGAGCGCCAGCACCACGTCGTCGGGCTGGATCATGCCGAGATCGCCGTGGCTCGCCTCGGCCGGGTGGACGTAGAGGGCCGGCGTGCCGGTGGAGGCGAAGGTCGCGGCGATCTTGCGGGCGACGTGTCCGGACTTGCCCATGCCGGTGCAGATCACCCGGCCGCGGGCCGCGCCGATCCGCTCGACGGCCCCAGCGAAGGGCTGGCCGAGGCCGTTGTCGATCGCGGCCATCAGGCAGGCCAGGCCCTCGCGCTCGGTCTCGATGGTGCGCAGCGCCGAGGCGATGGCGGGCGGGCGTGCCGTCTGCGCCGCGTCCTGATCCTCGATCCGCTGTGCCAGGGCCATGAATTCGCGTGTCCGTGCCGTCCGGGGCCGCGCGCGGGCGCCCTCGGTCTCGATCGTGTGCCGCGCCCTCTTCGCCCGCGACTGTGGCCGCAAGGCGGCTGCGCCCGCCCGTCGCCGGCCGGGGCGGCATTAAGGCGGCGCTAACCATGTTCCTTTAGCAAGCCGAAAGGGCGCTCGCCGCGCTTCCGCCGCTGCCGGATCCGTGCCCGCGGCGCCGTTCCACCGGCCGCCGGCCGCCTCGAGGGGAAGACAGCGCCGGTGTCACGCGAGCGGCCGATCGAGGAGAAGCGACAGCGCCGCCGCCGCGCGGGCCGGCTCGCCCTCGCGCTGCTCCCGGCCCTGCTTTCCGCCCCCGCCCTGGCGCAGGAGACGCCCGACCCCTCGCCGTCCGATTCGGCGCCGAGCGCCGCTCCGGGAACCCGCATCGCCTCCGAGCCACCCACCGCCGGCCGGCCGCGCCGCTCCGTCTTCGACGCGCCGACGGCGCTGCGCGGCGCCAACGCCTTCTCCGCCCCTGCCCCTCTCGGCAGCAGCCTGGCGACGAGCCCCGCCCCCGCCGCCGCCAGCGAGGAGGAGCCGTCGGTGGCACGCCTGCCGCGCTTCCGCGCTGCAACGAGCCTGCCCGGCTCCGCCACGGCGCAGGGCACGCCGGCCCGGCCCTCGCTGCTGCGCCTGCGCGCGGCGCCCCCGCGCCGGATCGGCTCGGCGACCCGCCGGATCACGCAGGTCCGCACGCAGCAGACGATCACCGACCTGCGCCTCACGCCCGTCATCCAGTCGCCCGTCTCCGGCGTGCCGCTGCCGACGCCGATCCTCGGGCTCGGCCTGCCCAACGCCGCCGGGCTGCTGCTCGGCACGGCGCTCCGCCGTCCCATCCCGCCCGACACCGCCTACGCGCCGCTGGGCATCCGCTTCGGCACCTTCACGCTGCTGCCGGCCTTCACCCAGAGCATCGGCTACGATTCGAACCCGGACCAGATCGGCTCGACCCGCCCGCGCTCGTCGCTGGCGCTGCGCAGCGAGGCGGAACTGGCGCTCCGCAGCGAGTGGTCGGCCTCCGAGCTCACCGCCGAGATGCGCGGCAGCTACCTCGAATATCCGCAGAACCCCGAGGCGAGCCGCCCCAACGCCGTCGGCGTTGCGCGGATGCGCATCGACGTCGACCGCGACACCCGCATCGACCTCGAGACCCGTTTCCTGCTCGACAGCCAGCGCCTCGGCAGCCCCGATCTCGGCGCTGGCGGGGCGACGACCCGTCCGCTGTTTGCCACCTACGGCGCGACCGCGGGCGTGCAGGAGAGCTTCAACCGGCTGCAGCTCTCGCTGCGCGGCTCGGTCGACCGCTCGGTCTTCGAGGATGCGCAGCTCGGCAACGGCACCACGATCATCCAGAGCGACCGCGACGCCAACCAGTACGGCCTGCGCCTGCGCGCCGGATACGAGATCTCGCCCGCGATCACGCCCTTCGTCGAGACCTTCCTCGACACCCGGGTCTACGACACGCCGGTGGACCAGTTCGGCCTGCGCCGAGATTCCGACGGCATCGCCTTCACCGCGGGCGCAGCGGTGGCGCTCAACAGCACGCTGACGGCGGAGATCTCGGGCGGCCTGCAGCACCGCTCCTACATCGACCGCACGCTGCAGGACATCAACGCGCCGGTCATCAACGCGGCGCTGGTCTGGTCGATCTCGCCGCTCACCACGGTGCGGTTCAACCAGCAGACCGGGGTGATCGAGACCGCGGTGCCGGGCTCCAGCGGCGCCTTCACCGACGCCGCCATCCTCGAAGTGCAGCACGACCTCCTGCGCAACCTCTCGATCACGCTGGGCGGGGCCTACCTGTCCACCAATTACGACGGCGTGCGCATCCGCGAGCGGGGCTATTCCGCCACCGCCCGGTTCGATTACCGCTTCAACCGCCGGCTCGCGTTACGCGGCAGCTACATCTACTCGACGCTGAACAGCACCATCCCGCTCTCGACCTACGATGCGCATACGGTGCTGCTTGGGGTGCGGGTGAACCCCTAGGCCGCCTCAGCGGGCCAGCGAGAGCGGCGCGCCGGATTTCGAGAGGGCGCCGTCGAGGCTGCCGCCGGCCTGCCGCAGCCGCGCGGCGACGGTGCCGCCCGGCTGGTAGAGATAGACCTCGCCGTCGCGGAAATCCCAGGCCGAGACCTTGGCGAGATCCTTGTTGCCGCAGCCCGCGGTGGTGGCCTTGTAGAGGTCGAGCGAGGGCGTGCTCGACAGCGAGACCTTGCAGCTTCCCGCCGCGTCGGTGGCGTTCCACGAGCCCACCACCGAGGAACGGCCGGTCGCCACCACCGGCCGCGGGGCGGGCGGCGGCTCGATCGCCGGGGACGGGGCGGCGGCGACGCTCGGCGGGGGCGGCTCGCCCGGCGCGGCGGAGGCGCCCGGCGGGGGCGCCAGCGGCTCGCTCGTCACCGTGCCGGCGGGCAGAGCGGGCGTGGCGGGCTCCAGCGCCGCCTGCGGCCGCGGCCGCTCGCGGGGCCCCTCGAAGCGGTTCGAGGCGCAGGCGCCGACGCTCGCGGCCAGCACGAGACAGGCGGCTTTCGACAGGAACCCACGCGTCATCAAAGACCCCTCAACCCAAACACGCTACGGTCGCGCTTGGCCTCGCGGGCAAATGCGCTTGCGGCAAGGCAAGCTGCATCGTGGGTCTGGGAAAAGCCACGCTCGGGCCGGTTTTCGCGGTGGTGTGGCGGCTCGGCCTCACCCGCAGGGCCGGGCACTTCGACGGGGCTGAAACGAGAAGAGCCGCGCCCGGATCGGGACGCGGCTCTCGCGGAACGTGCGTGCGAAGGGACTCAGACCTCGCGCTCGACCATCATCTTCTTGATCTCGGCGATGGCCTTAGCCGGGTTGAGGTTCTTCGGGCAGGTGTTGGCACAGTTCATGATCGTATGGCAGCGGTAGAGCCGGAACGGGTCGTGCAGTCCGTCGAGGCGCTCGCCGGTGTTCTCGTCGCGCGAGTCGATCAGCCAGCGATAGGCCTGGAGCAGGGCCGCCGGGCCGAGGAACTTGTCGCCGTTCCACCAGTAGCTCGGGCAGCTCGTGGTGCAGCAGGCGCAGAGAATGCACTCGTAGAGGCCGTCGAGCCGGGCGCGGTCCTCCGGGGTCTGCTTCCACTCCTTCTCGGGCGCGGGCGTCTCGGTCTGGAGCCAGGGCTCGATCGCCGCATGCTGTGCGTAGAAGTTGGTCAGATCCGGCACGAGGTCCTTGAGCACCGGCATGTGCGGCAGCGGGTAGATCCGCACCGCGCCGTCCTTGTCCTTGCGGGTGAGGAACGGCAGCGCGTTGTCGGGGGTCTTGCACTCGTCGATGCCCATGGTGCAGGCGAGCGCGTTCTGGCCCTCGATGTTCATGGCACAGGAGCCGCAGATGCCCTCGCGGCAGGAGCGGCGGAAGACCAGCGTCGGATCGACCTTGTTCTTGATCCAGAGCAGCGCGTCGAGGACCATCGGTCCGCAATCGTCACGATCGACCCGGTAGGTATCGATGCGCGGGTTCTTCCCGTCGTCGGGGTTCCAGCGATAGATCCGGAACACCTGGACGTTCTTGGCGCCGCTCGGCGCCGGCCAGGACTTACCTTCGGTAACCTGGGAATTCTTGGGCAGATTGAACTGAGCCATGTCCTGTGCCTTCGAGGTGCGGCGGCCGCGAGGCGCGCTCCGAGCTTGAGAGAAATCCTATTGCCGGTCGAGCCAGCCGGTGATGAACCGTTCGGCTTCCGCCTTCGGCGGCTGCTTCGCGGCTGGGCCGGACAGGCGGAACTTGACGAATTGGCCGCGCAGGCCGGTGAGGCAGAGCAGGCTCTCGGTGGGGCCGAGGGCCGGGTGATCGATGGAGAAGGCGCGGCAGGTGAGCCGGGCGCCCGCCTCCCCCGGCACGCGCACCGGGCCGCGATCCTCGCTGCCGCGGTAGATGCCCTGTGCCACCGCCGTGCTGACGTCGCCGGCCGCCTGCGCGAGCTGCCCGGCGACCGCGGGCGAGGATGCTCCGTCGGGAATGTTCGCCACACCGGCGTCGTAGACGTAGATGTCCGCCTTCCAGCGGCCGTTGGTGTAGACGACGGAATAGCCGAGCCCCGGCGCGCGGGCCTCGTAATCCGTGCGTGGCCCGCGGGCAAAGCCAGCGACCTCCGCGGGGAAGTCGAAGCCCGGACCCCGCGCCGCCGCCGGCAGGACCGCCAGGAGCGCTGCCGTGGCGCACAGAGCGGCGTGGGCGATCGGGCGAAGATCCGGGATCATCGCCCGCCGAGCCCTCCGTTCCACTGTGTGGCCACCGGACGCCGCATCAGTACACTCGCGCCTTCGGCTCGATGTACTGGATGTCGTTCGACATCGTGTAGGTGTGGACCGGGCGGTAATCGATCTCGACGCCGTGCTTGGACTGGTCGAGCCACGCGAGCGTGTGCTTCATCCACTCCTTGTCGTCGCGGTCGGGGAAGTCCTCGCGGGCATGCGCGCCGCGGCTTTCCTTGCGGTTGACCGCCGATTCCATGGTGACGACCGCCTGACCGATCAGATTGTCGAATTCCAGGGTTTCGAGCAGGTCTGTGTTCCACACCAGCGAGCGGTCGGTGACCCCGATGTCGGAGACGCCGCGCCAGACCTCGTGGATCAGGCCCTTGCCCTCCTCCAACACCTCGCCGGTGCGGAAGACGGCGCAGTTGTTCTGCATCGTCCGCTGCATCCGGTCGCGCAGTTGCGCGGTCGGGGTGCCGCCGTCGGCGTAGCGGAAGCGGTCGAGGCGCGAGAGCGCCTTGTCGGCCGAGTCCTTCGGCAGTTCCGGCTGGCGGGCGTTCGGCTCGACGATGTCAGCGCAGCGCAGGCCCGCGGCCCGGCCGAACACCACGAGGTCGATCAGCGAGTTCGAGCCGAGACGGTTGGCGCCGTGCACCGAAACGCAGGCTGCCTCGCCCAGCGCCATCAGGCCCGGCACCACGGTGTCGGGATCGCCGTTCTTCAGCGTCAGCACCTCGCCGTGGAAGTTCGTCGGGATGCCGCCCATGTTGTAGTGGACGGTCGGCAGGACCGGAATCGGCTCCTTGGTCACGTCCACGCCCGCGAAGATCTTCGCGCTCTCCGAGATGCCCGGCAGGCGCTCGTGCAGGATCTTCGGGTCGAGGTGGTCGAGGTGCAGGAAGATGTGGTCCTTGTCCTTGCCGACGCCGCGGCCGTCGCGGATCTCCATGGTCATCGAGCGCGAGACCACGTCGCGCGAGGCGAGATCCTTGGCCGACGGTGCGTAGCGCTCCATGAAGCGCTCGCCCTCGGAGTTCGTCAGGTAGCCGCCCTCGCCGCGCGCGCCTTCGGTGATGAGGCAGCCGGCGCCGTAGATGCCGGTGGGATGGAACTGCACGAACTCCATGTCCTGCAGCGGCAGGCCGGCGCGCAGCACCATGGCGTTGCCGTCACCCGTGCAGGTATGGGCCGAGGTCGCCGAGAAGTAGGCGCGGCCGTAGCCGCCGGTGGCCAGGATCGTCTGCTGGGCGCGGAAGCGGTGGATCTCGCCGGTTGCCTGATCGATCGCCATCACGCCGCGGCAGCGGCCGTCCTCGTCCATGATCAGGTCGAGGGCGAAGTACTCGATGAAGAACTGGGTCTTGTTCTTCACCGCCTGCCCGTAGAGCGTATGGAGCATGGCGTGGCCGGTGCGGTCGGCCGCGGCGCACGTGCGCTGGGCGGTGCCCTTGCCGTAGTCGGTGGTCATGCCGCCGAAGGGCCGCTGGTAGATCTTGCCCTCGTCCGTGCGAGAGAAGGGCACGCCCCAGTGCTCCAACTCGTAGACCGCGGCCGGCGCGTTGCGCACGAGGTACTCGATCGCGTCCTGGTCACCGAGCCAGTCCGACCCCTTCACGGTGTCGTACATGTGCCAGCGCCAATCGTCCGGGCCCATATTGCCGAGCGAGGCCGAGATGCCGCCCTGCGCCGCCACGGTGTGCGAGCGGGTCGGGAACACCTTGGTGATGCAGGCGGTGCGCAGGCCGGCTTGCGAGCAGCCGACCGTGGCGCGCAGACCGGCGCCGCCGGCGCCGACGATCACCACGTCGAAGGTGTGATCGATGATGGCGTAGGCGGGGGCGCCGCCATTCGTTCCGTTAGAAGCCATGCCGTTGGAAGCCATGAGCGATGAATCCTCGGTTTCCGTGCCGGCGATCAGGCGAGGCCGCCCAGGCTCACGCGGATGATCGCGTAGAGGCAGGCAGCGGCCACCGCGACCGCGTAGAAGGTGTTGGCGATGAGCGCCGCGAACTTGAGGCCGTGGCTGTGCACGTAGTCCTCGATCACCGTCTGCATGCCGAGACGCATGTGGATCGTCACCGACACCACGGCGAGGATCAGGATGATCGAAACGAGCGGGTGCGACACCAGCGCGACCGCCTGCGGGTAGGTCCGCCCGGCCATCAGCGCGATGATGACGACGAAGGCGAGCATCAGGAGCGCGTTCGAGGCGCCGGTCAGGCGCTGCAGCCAGAAATGGCCGGCGCCGTGGCCCGAGGCGCCCAGCCCCTTCACCCGGGCGCGGGGTGTGCGCATCGAGAGCGCGGTGTTCTGGCGGTTGTCGACCTGGGACATGGAAAGCCTCAGCGAACGAGCAGGGCGATCGCCCAGATCACGACGGTCAGGATGACGGAGCCGATCAGCGTGGTGCGAGCGAGCCCCAGGCGGCGGTCACGATCGAAGCCGTAGCCGGCATCCCAGATGAAGTGGCGGATGCCGCCGAGCATGTGGTGCAGCAGCACCCAGGTGTAGGCGAACAGGATGGCCCGCCCGACCCACGAGCCGAAGAACCACGCCACCGTGTCGTAGGCGCGCGGACCGGAGGCGAGCGCCACCAGCCACACCGCGACGAGGAAGGTGCCGCCGTAGAGCGCTGTGCCGGTGACGCGGTGGAACACCGACATCGCCATGGTCCAGGTCCAGCGGTAGATCTGGAGATGGGGCGAGAGCGGCTGGGCGACCGTAGGTCTGACGGTAGGGTTCATCGCGGCTCACGATCCTCGCGTCGAAGACTGGATAAATTCCAGGGAAGGGTTAGGGCGACCGGCTCCGGCCGGCAATGCCGCTGCTGCGGTGCAGCATTCGTCAAGCTGACGATCGCGCGGATCTGTCTCACGCCAGTCTCCCCGTCAGCCTGAACCAGAAATAGGCGAGTGGGGTCGCGATCAGCAGCGAGGCGATGCCCGTGGCGAGGGTGAGTTTGGTCGCGTCGGCCAGAGACAGGCGGCCGAGATCCATGGTCATGATGATGGGCGGCGCCTGATAGGGCAGGAACAGGGTCGAGTAGCCGACCACCTGCACCATCAGCACGCTCATCAGGTCGAAGCCGCTGGCGCGCGAAAACTCCTCCGCCAGCGCCGTGTAGAGGGCCGGAGCGCCGTTGGCGGTGGCGGTGAACAGGAAGCCGATCGACAGTACCGTGAGTGTCGCGAAGTTCTTGGCCGGCGCCCCTGGTTCCAGCGGGGCGACCGAGAGGAGCGCGTGGCCCAGACGGGCGCCGAGCCCGCTCTCGTTGACCACCGCCGTCAGCCCGAACAGGGCGGCGACGTAGAAGCAGGTCCGAAGCGGGATCTCACCGAAGCTCGCCGACGGCAGGACGCCGATGCCCGGCAGCAGGCAGATCACCGCCGCGGCGAGCCCGATCCAGGCGGGCGGGATGCCGTGCCAGCCGTCGCTGAGCCAGAGCGCCAGCATGACCGCCAGGATCACCGAGAGGCGCCGCTCCGCACCTGACAACGGGGGCAGCGGCGGCAGTTCGGGCCGCTTGCCGTCGAGGCGATCGGGAAAGATCAGGATCGTGCAGGCGACCAGCAGCACGCCCTTCACGAAGCCGAGAACCGGAGCGTGCAGAAAGAGATAAGGCAGATAGTTGAGATGGATGTTGAACAGCGTCTCGGCGGTGCCCGCCATGACGAGGTTCGGCACGTTGGCGGGCAGGATCGCTGCCGAGAGCATCGGCGTCGCCACGCCGAAGGCGAGCAGCGCCCCCGTCCGGCCCGGACGCCCGGCCTCCAGCCCGAAGGCATCGCACAGCGCGATCACCACCGGCACCATCACCGCTATGCGCCCGAGATTGGACGGCATCACGAAGGCGAGCGCGAAGGAGAAGGCGACGATCCCGGTGACGAAGCCGGGATAGGAGGCGGGCAGCCGCGCCGCCAGCCCCCGCGCGAGCCGGTTGCCTAGCCCCGTGCGGTTCATGGCGAGCCCAACCACCATGCCGCCCGTCACCAGCCAGAAGGCGGAGGAGGCAAAGCCCGAAAACACCGTCTGTGCCGGGGCGAGCTTGAGCAGCATCGCCAGCGCGAAGAACATCAGCGCCGTGACGATCTCCGCCACCAGGCCGGTCGCCCACAGCCCCATGCACAGCACGAGCAAGGCGCCGGCCGCGACGACCGTGCCCTGTGCTCCGAAAATGCTGGCCGCTGCGGCGCTCATGGGCGCGGTTCAACTGCGAATTGGAACCGTTCGCAATTCGGCTTTCGTGGTGGGTGCCTTCGTCATCCGCGAAGGCTGCTGCCGATCTCACGCTGTTGTGATAGGAGGTCCGGCGATCATTGCCTCCAACCGACGCGAAAGCCGGGATCGGTGATGCGGCCGAAAATCAATCTATGATGCGCTTCGATCTCGTCGATCTGAACCTGTTCCGGCACGTGGTGGAGGCGGGCTCGATCACTCACGGCGCGGAGCGGGCCAATCTCGCGCTTGCCGCCGCCTCGGCGCGGGTTCGAGCGATGGAGGACTCGCTCGGCGCCGCGCTGCTCCTGCGCGGGCGACAGGGCGTGACGCCGACGCCCGCCGGCCGCGCCCTGTTGGCCCATGCCCGCGAGATTTTGGGCCAGATCGAGCGGCTTCAGGGCGACCTCTCGGTTTTCGCCGGCGGCGCCGTCGGCCAGATCCGGGTCCTGTCGAACACCAACGCGCTGACCGAATTCCTGCCCGAGGCGCTCTCCGCCTATCTCGCCCTCCATACGGGGGTCAGCGTCGATATCGAGGAGCGCACCTCCGACGAGATCGTCGGGATGGTGGCCGACGGGGCGGCCGATCTCGGTATCGTCGCCGGCACCGTCGATACCGGCACGCTCCAGACCTTCCCCTTCCGCCACGACCGCTTCGTCGTGGTGGTCGCGGCCGGCCACGCGCTCGCCCGCCGCACCAGCCTCGGGTTCGCGGAGGTGCTGGAACACGACCTCGTCGGCCTCGACCGGCCGAGCGCCCTGACGCGCTTCCTCGCCGGCAAGGCCTCCCGGATCGGCCGGCCGATGCGGCTGCGGGTGCAGTTGCGCAGCTTCGACGCGGTCTGCCGCCTCGTCGAATGCGGCGTCGGCCTCGGCATCGTGCCGGAGACCACGGCGCGGCGCGCGTGGCGCACGATGGGGATCGCCCCCGTCCCGCTTGAAGATTCCTGGGCGGCGCGCGACCTCAAGCTCTGCCTGCGCGACCTCGCGGCCCTGCCGCCCTTCGCGCAGGATTTCGTGACGCATCTGCGCGCCGCCGAGGCGTGAGGCCGAGTGGTGAGGCTGAGTCGTCAGGTGCCGGTGAAGATATCGATCAACAGCTTCACGTTCAGCACCACGATGATGCCGGCGATCAGCCAGGACAGCCCCTTCAACCAGCTCGGAATCACGAACGAGCCCATCAGCCGCCGGTCGGAGACGAAATACACCAGCGGGATCACCGCGAAGGGCAACTGCATCGAGAGCACGACCTGGCTCAGCACGAGCAGCCGGGCGGTGCCCTGCTCGCCGTAGAGCGCGGTGACGACCACCACGGGGACGATGGCGATGCCTCGCGTCACCAGCCGCCGTGCCCAGTTCGGCAGGCGTAGCCGCAGGAAGCCTTCCATGACGATCTGGCCGGCGAGCGTCGCCGTCACCGTCGAGTTGAGGCCCGAGGCCAGCAGCGCCACGGCGAACAGGGTCGAGGCAATACCGACGCCGAGCAAGGGGGAGAGCAGTTCGTAGGCCTGCTCGATCTCCTCGACCTCGGTGCGCCCGCTCGCGTGGAACACGGACGCGGCCATGATCAGGATCGCGGCGTTGACGAACAAAGCGAGCATCAGCGCCACGGTTGAATCGGTGACGGCGAAGCGCAGGGCCTCGCGCCGGCCCTCCTCCGTCCGGGGATAGGCCCGCGTCTGCACGATCGAGGAGTGGAGGTAGAGGTTGTGCGGCATCACGGTGGCGCCGATGATGCCGATGGCGATGTAGAGCGCGGCCGGGTTGGTCACGATCTCTTTCGACGGCACGAAGCCGCCGAGCACGGCCTGGACCGGCGGCGCGGCCATGACGATCTGGATGCCGAAGCAGACGAAGATGATCGTCAGAAGCCCGATCACGAAGGCTTCGAGCGCCCGGAAGCCCCGGCGCAGCAGCAGCAGCACCACGAACACGTCGAGGGCGGTGATGATCGCGCCCAGCGTCAGAGGAATGCCGAACAGCAGTTTGAGGGCGATCGCCGTGCCGATCACCTCGGCGAGGTCGCAGGCGATGATCGCCGCCTCGCAGATCAGCCACAGGGCGATGGAGACGGGCCGCGAGGTCCGCTCGCGGCAGGCCTGGGCGAGGTCGAGGCCTGTGGCGATGCCGAGCCGCGCGGCCAGAGCCTGCAGCACGATCGCCATCAGGTTCGAGAGCAGGATGACGGAGAGCAGCGTGTAGCCGAACTGGGCGCCGCCGGCGATGTCGGTGGCCCAGTTGCCCGGATCCATGTAGCCGACCGAGACCATGTAGCCCGGCCCGAGGAAGGCGAAGAGCCGCCACAGCCAGGAGCCGCCCACCCGCACCGGCACGCTGCCGTTGAGCGCGCCGAGGCTCGGCTCCGCAGAGGTCTGTCCGGGCGGGGCCGGCCGAACCTGATCCATCACCGCTTCCATTCGAAATCGAGGCGCTCGGTTTCCCTGCCCCACTCGGTCGTTCCGACGGGAGGGCGGCCGCCCCATCTGCGCCGATCGGATGAGAGAGCCATATAGCTTCAGCTATAAAGCTGTGCCGAAGCTGTGATCAAGAGCCGCCGAGACCGGGTTCCCGGCCACGGGGCGCATCGGTTAAACAGGTCGGCACGAACGACCGATGACACCCGGCGGATCGGCTGCCCGCGCCGGAGCGTGGCCCGCACGCCGCGTGTTTCGTGAACGACGTTGATCAGATGGGGTGCGGGCCGGTCAGGCCGTGCCTGGGAACGGAGGAGCCCGCCGCCTCATGCAGGACGCAGCGCGAGAGATGGGGCGAGAGATGGGGCAGGAGCCGGCACCGGAATCGCACCGCGCGGGCACGGACGCGCCGCTCGTCGACGCCGAAGTCCATGTCGAGAGCTTCCGTCAGGCCCGCGAGGCGCGCCGTCTCGAGCTTGTGGAGGATTATGTCGAGCTGATCGCCGACCTGATCGGCGATGGCGGCGAGGCGCGGCAGGTCGACATCGCCGCCCGCCTCGGCGTGGCCCAGCCGACGGTCGCCAAGATGCTCAAGCGTCTCGCCGAGGACGGTCTCGTGCAGCAGCGGCCCTATCGCGGCGTGTTTCTCACCGCGGCGGGGCAGGCGCTGGCCGAGCAGTCGCGGGAGCGCCACCGCATCGTCGAGCGCTTCCTGCGCGCCGTGGGCGTCAGCGCCGAGACGGCGCGGCGCGATGCCGAAGGCATCGAGCACCATGTCAGTGCCGAGACGCTGGAGGCGTTCCGCCGCTTCGCCGACGCCAAGCTGTAAGATTCATCGACGGTGGTCATCATCGTCGATGGCCCGCGCGGCGGCGGGCGTCCGCCGGACGCATGGAACAGGACCCTCGGTCCTGTTCCATGCAGCTTGGTATAAGCTGCGGCCCCGACCGCAGGCGCGTTCCGAGGACCCGACACCGATGGACCAGACTCAGCAACTCGCCGCCCTCGCCGCGGTCAGCTCACGGCACGATGTGGCGGTGACGAACCTCGCCGAGGGGCTCGCCGAGCTCGGCGCCAAGCAGGTGGCCCACCAGATGGCGGTGGGCTTCCTGGCGAGTGTCCTGCGCTCGATCGATTCCGACCATTACGACGAGCGCCTCGAAGGCTACCTCGCCATGCTGCGCGACGTGCTGTTCCGCGACGATCCGGACGCGGCGCTCGCCAAGACCGTTCTGGAGACGATCGAGCGTTCCTTGCGTCCCTCGCAGGATGAGAGCGAGGCCTGAGGGCCACCCGTCCTCGGCGCGGCTGCAAGCAAATGTGAGCCGCGCCCGGTGACGCCGCCCCTTGGTTGGGGCCGGCGGGCGTGGCACGATGTGCGGATGGCTGAGCGGACCCACCATCCCTATTCCATCGATGTGCGACCGTGCTGGCGGCGTCCGGGCCGCTTCGTCTGCTCCATCCTCGAGAAGGGCGCGCCGCGGCGCTACGGCCCGCAGAACTACGCGACCTTCGACGAGGCCCGCCGCGCCGCCCAGGCGCGGCTGCGCCAGCTCGTCTTCGAGTGGCAGCTCGTCGGCTCCTGAAGCCCTCCGATCCGGAGGCAGGCCCGAGCTGCCCTGCGCCGCCGGATCAGATCTGTTCGGCGTCGGCGGTCTGGGCGTATTGAACCAGGGCGGCCATCTGCGCCGGTGCGCGGAACACCCGTCCGTCATTGGTCTCCACGTAGACGTCCGACGCGCCCATACTCGCGAAGGTCATGGCCCGCTCGGCCGCCCTCGCTCCGAGTGCGTGCGGCTCCGCCGAGGGGCCGGAAGGCGCGGTCCAATGAACGGTATAACGCATGGTGTCTTCCTGTTCGGGATGTCCGAGCGTCAGGGCGGCCGGACGCATGGATCAATGCGGCGGAGCCGATGCCGGAAGGCCGCTTAGCGGTCTTCCTTGCACGTAATGCCCCTCCGATGGGGGACTTGCGCGCGGCTCCGGAGCGATCACATCTGCATCATAATGCCGAACATGCGGCGCCTTCAACCTTCGCCCCGCGTTCTACCGGCATGGAGCATTTTTGCTCGGCGAATGGGAGGCCGACATGAGGAAGCCGGAGAAGCCTGGCACGGAGGCCGGCAAGACGCACGAGGGCGGCGCGCTCGGCAATATCGACGAGCAGACCGGGCACCCCGGCAAGGGCACGCCGGGGGCGACGGTCAAGTCCGAGGACAATCCCGATCCTTCGAGGGACCCCAAGCCGGAAAGGCCGGCGGACCGGAAGCCGAAACGCTGATCGCCCGGCTCCCGTCTCCATCGCTCCGGCCGCCGCTACGATCCGGCAGCTCGCCGCGGGCCGCCCGTCGTCCGAGGCACGTTCGGCGGCTTGCACGGACCCTTGCCGGTTGCCGCGACCGACCGAAGCGAGCCATGCCCATCGCCGATCCGGCATCTACGGGGCTTGCCGCATGGCCCCGCCCCGGCTACTCAAAAGCGGCGTTTGCCTCGCCGTTTCTGACGCCCCACTCGTCTTCACAGATCAGCTCAGGGCGTAATTTATCGGCGTTCTAGCGCAGGGGCCTGTAGCTCAATGGTTAGATCCGACCGCTCATAACGGCTGGTTTTTCGATTTTCTTCAATAAAATCAAAGACGACTGGCGCTTATTATCACGGAACGTTCGTGATCGGTTCACGCCAATCTGTAGCGTTTCTGTGTAGCGCCCATGGCAGACACCGCAGCGCCCATGTGATCCGGGTGGTGATGTGCGTAGTGGCGGCGAAGAACCGCCTCACCCATGCCGGCGAACCCGGCCACCTCCCACGTCGGCACACCCTGCTGCATCAGGTGCGTCACGGCCGAATGGCGCAAGGTGTGCGGCGAAACCCCCTCCCCCAGGCCGGCCAGCTTCACTGCGTTGGCGAAGCCGACTTTCACCCGCGCAACCGGCTGGCCGCGCCATTCCACGACGTAGCCCGATCCACTGTTGGAGAGCCGCCGCCAGCGCTGCAGATGCGCCAGGATCGAGCGCGGCAGCCGCACGGGAGGTTGGCGCTTGTTCGTCTCGCGCGCGCCCTCGCGTAGCCGGTAGAAGACGCCCCTGTCGAGGTCGATGTAGGAACGGCCGGCGGCGGCCTCCCAACTCGCGGTCAGCACGGCGCCGGGGCGGCTCGCGGTCGAGTAGGCTAAGAGCACGAAGCGCGCGAGATGGCGCATTGTGTAGCGGCCCTCGGTGGTATTGCCGGCCTTCCCGTCGGCTCGGCTGCCCTCACGCGCGCGCCACATCGTCCAGACCAGCTTGGCCACCTCGGAGCGCGACAGCCAGCGGTCGCGGGCCTCGCCTCGCTTCGGAAGCGCCACTTTCACGATCTCGCGGTGGTAGCCCTCGCGGTGGTGATGTCCGATCGCAGCGGAGAGGTCTTGCAGATCCCGCCGCGCGCCGCCGGTATTGCCCCGATGAGTCGTGTAGGCTCGGCAGGTAGCGCCCGTGACCTGGGCGAGGGTCTTGCCGCCCCACCAGTCCAAGATCCGCTGCAAGCGCTGCGCGATGCGGTGCCGGTCAGGGTGCTGCGCGACGTGATCGGTTGCGTAGATGCTCAGGACGTCCGCGATCGAGATCTCATCGAGACCACGTTGGTTTCGCGCCGGCCGGTGCGCGGCGCGGAGGTAGTCGGCGAGGGCTTGATGAGCGCCTGCAACGTCGCCTTCGCGGCATCCTGTGCTGAGCATTTTGCTGCCGTCTCGGATGACCCATCGAGCGGCGGTGACGATGCGGCCCTCGGCGTTGCGACGGGCAGCGACGAGGTAGAGACGAGGGCCCTTGGCTGCGCGCGGCATAGCTTCCTCATGCGGTCGATCGCATCGAGCGTGGTGTATTCCTTCCCTGCGACGAACTCGGTGACAAGCCGCCCGCGGTCTCGCTCTCGGCGCAGGCCTGAGACCGTCATGCCGCCGTTTGGGAACGCGAGTGCAGCAGCGTCCGCAAGGCGCAGCGGCGTGGTTCGGGCGATCTCACCCACGATCCGTTCTCCCTGTCGTGTTGGGGGCAAGGGCGGCGTGGAGCATTTGGGCCGACTGCCGGTAGCGTTCCGCGAGCGCGCGCGGGGCGTCGGGCAGGGCCCGCGCCGGGTCGAGGTTGTCCTCGTTGTCGCTGAGCTTGACGATCATCGCGAGCCGGTCGCCGCTTGCAATAATGGCGGCGACGCATTCGAGGTAGGGCTTCCCCGTGGGCCGGGTGAGCAACTGGACGGCCTGCACGACCGCGGGATCAAAGCCGGCGTCTAGAAGGACGTCGGCCGTTACGTCGGTGTCCTCGATCGTGTCGTGCAGCCAACCGACCTGCTGGCACCATTCGGCGTGCTGGCGCGGCAGGCCCAGCGCCTCGGCATGCGCGTGAGCGCGGGCGGCGACCCGCCCGAGATGCCCGGTGTAGGGCGCGCCACCTTTGTCGACCTGCCCAGCGTGGACGCGGCGGGCGAAGGTCTCAGCGGCGGGGCTCTTATCAGGCGCCATGACGGTCGGTCTCCTCACGGTTGAGCGCCGGACGGCGGCGCAGGTACTTGCGCGCCTGGTGGATCGCGAAGGCGAGCATGACAGCTGCGATGGCAGCCCAGACGAGCGCTGCCGCCGCCATGGCGAAGAGGGGCGCGGTCTCAGCCATCGGCTTGCCCCTCCCTTGCCGTGGCCGCGCGGCCGAGCGCGGTGCAGTCATAGATGCAGCGTCGCATAGAGCGGGCGTGGCGCTGGGCGACTGCGATCCGCTGGGCGACCATCAGACCGGACCATTCGTTCGTGTGGTCCTGAGTGTTCGATTGAGTAAGCCCTCGTTAAACATCGCTGACCTCCAGCTGGATCGCTCTGCGCGAGCGTTTCGTTGATCAAGTATGTCCGAGAAAGCCGCTGATATCAGTTGTTCTTCTCTCCTAGGAACAACTGTCGATATTGCCTTTGGCTCATTTGAGTTGCATGGGATCATTCGTGCAATTGGGGACAAGGTTTCCATGCCAAAGCCTGGTGCGTCGGGTGAGGCGAGCTTCAGACAAGTTGTTATCGACCTAGGGGGCAGAGCAGCTCCGTTGGAGTTGTGGTTGGCCGATGAGGAGTTTGGTCGGTAGCCAGCGCTCAGGTGCATGGTCGGCGGTCGAGCGGCGGCAGTGACCTTTTTGCCTGACCATGCCCTCGCCCAATGGGCAGTCGGCGCTTCGCGCTCGGCGAGTGATCGGAGCGTCATCTCGAAGGCGTTACCGTTGTTCGAATGTTTGGAGATGACGGCGCGTAAGCCCGCGATCACCGGGCAGGCCCGCTCCCCATTCTCGACGGCGCTCACGCTGCAACTCCGTTAACCGTTTCCAGGGATTCAGCCCGGTCTGAGCAACCACAAGTAAAATCGCGGGGTTGTGATGTGATGTAGATTCGCAGCTTTAGCTTAGTCAGGAGGCCTGCAATGCTAGATAAGCGCAGGAGAACGACCCGTTCGCTTGCAGCTAGATGCGGTAGTATAATCCTTCCTGACTCGCCCGATTGGAGGGATTGCTTGGTTTGGGGCCACACTGAACATGGGGCAGTCGTTCGTATGGATTTTAGAACGAAGCTGCCCGCGAATCTCATCTTGAGCATACCGAGCCTCAGGCTTGCCAAGGCGTGTTGGACTGCCTGGTCAGACGGACAAATCCACGGCCTCAAATTCATTCCGGACGTGTGCCGATCGAATGGTGCGTGGGGTGCCTTCAAAGCGCCAACCCCGCCCGCTCCGCCGTTGATGACGAGCCGGTGCACCTAGCAGCATTCGCAGGGCGGTGAGTGAACAACGGCTCTAGCGGCGAGGCATCTGCTACTTGTTGTCCTGGCCGCGGCCCTGGATTGTCGCACCATACCGGGTTTTCGCCGTCCGCGCCGAACAGTTCCGGCAGGGCGGCCTCGACCACCTGCGTCAGGGTCGTGAGAAGTTCGTCCTCGGCGCACTTGGCGTTGCCGCGGACGTCTTCGTCGAGCACGGCCAGATCCTCCAACTGCTCGCCGACGATGTAGGCCTCGCCCGAGATGAAGCCCTGAAGCACCATGTCGACGACTAGGATGCCGATGAAGTCGCGCTTCTCGGACGGAAGGCTGTGCCAAGCCGCGGTGACGTCCGCGATGGAGGGGATCGTCATAGCGACCCTCCAACCCGATCCGGAGTCAGTCGGACAACATCCTGTCGCGCCTCAGGAAATTGCCGTTCAGAGGGCCAAAAAGGGCGTTTCGATTCACATGCCAGCACTCGACCGATGTGGCGCAGGTAGCCGCCCCCAGCCGACCAGCACTCGGTCTTCTCAGCCTCGCTGGCATAGCGCTCGACCAGGGACTGCAGGCCGGCCAGCGTCGTCGGCATGACCCGCGTCAGCTGCTCGAAGGCCTTCGTCTCTGCATCGGCCGCAGCGTTGGCTCGGCACATCTGCACATCGTTGTCCTCATCCAAGCCGTCGAGGGCGGCGAGGTGTTCGCGCCGAGCCTCGTCCACCCTGGCTATCGCGGCGAAGACCGGGTCCGACACGATGTTCATGGCCGGCCTCCGAGGTGATCCCACTGTTTCGAGCGCAAGCAGAGCAGGAACAGCAGGGCGATGCCGGGCTTTGAGCGCCCCTCCCGTTTTGCCCAAGCCTCGTAGGATCGCTGAGCAAACCGCCCAGGTGCTGGATAGAGGATGGCCTTCGCGGCTCGGACGACGTGTTGCACCTCTGGATCTGCCACGAGGCGGTCCAAAGCGTCGTGTGACCAGACGCGGCCGAGCGCATCCACGGTGCCGCTCATGACACCCTCCCGTTCGTGTCGGCGAAGGCGGCAGGCACCCGCTCGGCGGCGCGCGTCCACACCTCCGTGAAGACCTCTGGTGACAGCAGTTCTTCGGCCGCGTCGATGAAGGCCTTGCGCTTCGCATCCTTGTGCGAGGTGGCGGGCTCGGGTTGGGCGGCTCGCTTCTCCGCCCTGCGCAGATCGCCGATCCGCTGCTGCAGGCCCGGCCGCTGACGGCGCTTCTTCTTCAGGGCCATCTCGGCACGCTTGCGCCAGACCGGACCGTTGCGGCCGTCGTCGAAGGCGAGTTGATCCTCGATGCCGAGGATCGCGCCATCGAGGTCGTCGAGGATTGTCTGACCCTCGGCGGCCGTGGTGATGTCGTCGAGATGGACCTCCCGTCCGTCGGAGAGGACCACGACGTTAACGCCGCGGATCGGGCGTTCGGTGGAGGTGGCGCTCATGCCGCCTCTCCCTCGAAGCCGGCCCAGCGGATCTGCGTGTCGCCCGTGATCAAGGCGGCGAGCGTCGGCTCCGCAATGCCGTCGTCTTCGGCTTCAACGTCCCCGTCCAGATCGTCGAGGAAGGCGATGAGGCGGGCGGTGATGTCGACGGCCTGCTCGATCGCAAGCTCGACGCGGCGGCGAAGGGCGGCTCGATCAACGGGCCGCGCGAAGTTCAGGATGCAGATCTCGGTCACGGCTCAGTATCCCTTGAGCAGGGTCCGGCCGCTGATGGCCGTGTCGATGTCGAGGGCAAGCCGGCCGTCCGTGCCGTATTCGTCCCGCGCTTGTCCGTTCCGCCAGAGATCGACGTATTCTAACCACGCGAGGGCGAGCGTCTTCGCTGGCAGGTTCTCTTGCGTCGCAGGAAGGGCCTCGGCGGCATCGATCAGCGCGTAACGCTTCTCGCTCAACGCCCGCGTTGCTTCGTTTTCTTCTTCGTCGAAGTGCCCGGGGTCGTTGGCCCACTCCCGCCAGCTCGCCAGGATTTCGTCCGTGAGCTTCGAGGGAGCTATCGGCGACTCGTGCACGACGGCAGCCAGTTGATCCAGGCGGTACTCCGCCCGAAGCCGCTTGAGGTGGCGATCGCGTTCGGCCGTTGGGAAGCCTGCATAGGCGTTGGCGCGTCGATCGTATGCGCTCTGCGCGATAGCGAGCAGCCGCTCGGCCTCGTACCGGATCGCGTAGTTGGTCGCCAACAAGCAACGAGGGTTATCAGCAGGGTACGGTAGGAAGCCGTCGCGCTCCATCTCGGACAGGAATTCGTCCGCACGAGCCCTACGCTCATGCAGAGCTGCATTGAGCCCGATGTCATCCCCTAGAAGGGCTTTGACGGCTGAACACATGGCGCTGAGCGCCTTCATTGCATCATTGTCGGCGCCGACGACAGCGTTGCGTAGGAGCGCGCCGGGCAGGTAGTCGGCCAGGGCAACGAGCCCCGCGAGTGTGGTCGGCGAGACTTCGGCCAGCGATGCGTAAGCGTCGGCTTCTCGCTTCTCCGGCGCTTCGGCCGCCGCTTCCAGCGCGGTGAAAGCAGGATCGGTTTGCAGCGTTTCGGAGACCGCCCGTAGATGCGGCAGCCACGCGGCGTAGGCCGCTTTGTGATTGGCGATCACCGCGAGAATCGGATCAGCGCCCTCCTCCGCATCGACATCCGCAGGCGGAGCGACCTCGTCGGGATAGGCCAGTTCGAACATCTCATGGATGCGGGTGTCTCTCGCAGCCTCCTCGAATCGCAGGTCGCGCCGTATCGTCAGCACGAGCAGATCCTGCAGTTCGGCGCGGGTCTGGCGGGCCATTGCAAGCGCTTCGTCGCTCGACGCAGCGCCCGAGAAGTCGCTGGAGATGGCGCTGCGAACCTTGTCGGGCGTCCAGAGCGCCACCGTGTCGCCGATGCGCAGGCGGTTGAACTCATCGTCGCCGATGTGTGTGCGGCGGTCGAACTCGGTGCAGGCGGCACGCCAAGCCGCTATGGCCTCGGGGGACCCGGGCGACGGCAACGCGGGCTCTGAGAGCATCCGACCGATCCCAGCCTCGGCTCGCGCACGTCGCGGCTTGGATCTGGCGGCGCCGGCCGGCGGTTGCGCAGCGGGCATGGGGGTGCGATTGCGGGACAGGTCCTGCAGCATGACATTCATCCGATGTGTGAGGTGGGGCTACAGGCCTCCGTCGGTGGTCCAGACCGGCGGGGGCCGCTTCATCTCGCTGTTCGACGATAATGTAAATTCCCCTATAAGGGGCATATGGTCAATCCCTTTAAGGGAAACACGGCTCAACTAGGCTTCCTGGCTGTCCACAGGAGACGGGTTGCCGACGGGCCTCTTACGACCTCTGAGCGTCTGGTTGGCTGGTGGCCCCAGCTTCCGCGGCAAGCCGGGCGACGGCGTTCCAATCCTCGCTGCCCGCATACCAGGCACCGAGCAGTTTGAAGCGGATCGCCCGGTCGAGGCTGTCGTTCGGCTGGCGTTGCTCGATTTCGGCGATGACCGCTTCCTGGCCGCGATGATGATGGTCGGCGATCTCATCGAGGAGCTTTGACGACAGCACGTCGGCTCCAGCGCACGGTGCGTTGGCCTTGTGCATGAAGGCGAGCGAGGCGGTCTCGTGGGCCTGGAACAGACTGTAGAGGCCGCCGATGCTGAGCGCGCTCAGGTTCTGCCGGGTGGCATCGCCGTCCGTCAGCATCCGCTCGATCGTGTCGTCGTAGCCCTTCTCCCGGACCGCAGCGATGGCGCGGGTGACGGGGCCTCCTGAAGAAGGCGTGCGTGTGCAATCGCTGGCGGAAGCCATCGGGATCGGTCCTTCGATCTTGAGGGTCTCGATCCGGCGCGGTGACGGGATACGCGCCGGGCTGCTCTCTTTTGCCTGCGGCTGCCGACGCAAGCTCATTCAAAAAAGGTTCAACCTCATCCGAGATGACAGGCAGTTTCATCACCGGGGTCGAGGTCGTAGCGGCTTCCTCCGACGGTGAGCTTGGCCGCGCGGAGGCCGCTACGTCCTTTGCGTAACCGTTAGGATGATGCCCCGTTCGCCCGCGGCAGTCTGGGTGAATCGTCCCCCAAGTTTGGGGTGAATTTCACCCAGACTGTCGCAAAGGAATCTGCTAGTCGGCCCGGCCGTCTCGATTCGGCGCGGCACTGGACGAGACCGGCAGACCGTCCATCAGACGCTCAGTGCAGCGGCCGGTTCAGGACCTCGGCGAGCTTCACCAGCCCCTTCGCCGTAACGAGCACCCGCGTGGCGACGCGCTCGCGCCCCTCGTTGTCCGTGTAGAGGTGGTCGTCGTGCTCCAGGTAGCCGGAGCGGCGCTTGTCGTCGTAGGCGAGCCAGTTCTTGTTGCCGGCCCGCTTGAAGATCCAGCGCTCCGCCTGCAGCCGGGCGAAGAGAGCGTCCCGGCCGGTGCCAAGGGTCTTGGCGGCATCCGTGATGCACATGGAGCCCTTGGCACCCTCCAGGCGCTCCAGCTTCTTCACCTGCACGCCCTGCGTGGCGATGACCTCGTCCTTCTCCGCCACCTGCTTCTGGAGGTGGTCGAAGACCGCGAGCATCACCTTCGGGTCGGACGGGTCGAGGACGAACCGGGGCTGAGTCGCGCGCGCCTCCAACTCCTGCCAGCGGTCGATGATCGCGGCGCGAAGCTCGACGCTGTAGCCCGAGACGAGGATCAGGCACTCGCGCTTGGGGAGGTTGAAGCAGGGGCGCGTCTCGCCTTTCGCATCCCGATATACGGCCCCAAAACTGGGGGCGTCGGCACTAAGCCCTTCCAGCATAGCGCGGATGTCTCGCATGACGTGATCGTGGCGCTTCCCTGTCCGTTCGGCGATCTCCTTGCTCGACATCGTGGGCGGCATCGCGCCGAGGATCGCGGGTGGATGATTGGATGTGGTATGCTGTTCCATCTGCGGCGTCTCCTAGCCGTGGATTTCGGGGCCGCCCTGCAAGGGGGTGTCGTTAGGACCGGCGGCGGGGGCTTTTGCCTGCAAGCTCTCCCCCGTCGTCGGCTTGTTCCTTTCCATCCGCTCGCGAACGGCCCTGACGATTTCGCTGCTCTGTGAGCTAGCGTTTTTCGCAGCCTCGGCAGCCAAAAATGCTTTTACATCGGCAGGGATGCGAAGTTTGAACTGCGCTGAATGTCTGCACGGCATCACACCCTCAAGGACCCATTGGGTGCATTGAAACGTACCCGTTGGGTCCAGTTTCGTCAAGGACCCATTTGCGGCATTGATGGCGATATGGCCGACACGCGCACCGACCCGCAGTACAAGCTTCGCCTTCCTCAGGATCTGAAGGACCGCATCGAGCGCGCAGCCAGAGAGCAGGGGCGTTCAATGAACGCCGAGATTCTGATGACGCTGGAGATGCACTATCCACCCTTACCCGAGGCGGAAGAGATCCTGCCCGTCCTCGAAGGCGTGCTGCGCATGTCGGACGCAGGTCGGCTTAAGGGGCAGTGGAACAACCTCTACAATTTGCTTCACGAATTAAAGTACAGGTTAGAAGCCGAAGTGAATCAGGGGCACCAACCTGAGGACCGAAGCGCGGAGTAGCCCAACACAACCTAGAGCCGTGCCCTAGCGGGTTGAATCACTTGGGGTAGGCGATCTGGCTGGCGTGTGATTCACTGGGTGGGCTTGTGATGGAGGATGCCATGCCTTCAGCCCTGTCGGTT
>NZ_BPRC01000028.1 GCF_022179725.1 Methylorubrum aminovorans | reverse complement strand
CCATGGACGTCGAGCTGATCGTGCCGGTGGCCATGGAAGAGAAGCTGCGCTTCGCCATCCGCGAGGGCGGCCGTACCGTCGGTGCCGGCGTCGTCGCCGCCATCAACGACTAACCGCCACCGCAAGGCATCATCGACAGGGGACGTAAGAGGGGCGGGCCCTCGCGCCCGCCCTTCCAACGTTTCCGCCGAGGTCAGGTCATGAACGGTCAGAACATCCGCATTCGCCTCAAGGCGTTCGATCACCGCATCCTCGATGCGTCCACCAAGGAGATCGTCTCGACCGCGCGCCGTACCGGCGCGCAGATCCGGGGCCCGATCCCGCTGCCGACGCATATCGAGAAGTTCACGGTGAACCGCTCGCCGCACATCGACAAGAAGTCGCGCGAACAATTCGAGATGCGCACGCACAAGCGGGTGCTCGATATCGTCGACCCGACGCCGCAGACCGTGGACGCGCTGATGAAGCTCGACCTCGCCGCTGGCGTGGACGTGGAGATCAAGCTCTAAGTCCGCGCTGGATTTAGAGCTTACCGTTTCATCGCGCGAGGGAGAGACCTATGCGCTCAGGCGTCATCGCACGGAAGGTCGGCATGACCCGCGTCTTCACGGACGCAGGCGAGCATGTGCCCGTCACCGTGCTTCAAATCGATCAGTGCCAGGTTGTGGCACACCGCACGACCGAGAAGGATGGCTACGTCGCCCTCCAGGTCGGCGTCGGCAAGGCCAAGGTGAAGAACGTGTCGGCGGCCGAGCGCGGTCGCTTCGCGGTCGCCAAGGTCGAGCCCAAGAAGAAGCTCGCCGAGTTCCGCGTGTCCGAGGACGCGCTGATCCCGGTCGGTGCCGAGATCACCGCGGACCACTTCATCCCGGGTCAGTTCGTCGACGTGACGGGCACCACCACGGGTAAGGGCTTCGCCGGCGGTATGAAGCGCTGGAACTTCGGCGGTCTGCGCGCCACCCACGGCGTGTCGATCTCCCACCGCTCGATCGGTTCGACCGGTGGCCGCCAGGATCCGGGCAAGACCTTCAAGAACAAGAAGATGCCGGGACATCTGGGTGTCGAGCGCGTCACCACGCAGAACCTCAAGGTCGTCCGCACCGATCCGGAGCGCGGCCTGATCCTCGTCGAGGGCGCCGTTCCCGGCGTTGCCGGCGGATGGATCCAGGTTCGCGACTCGGTGAAGCGCAAGCTGCCCGCCGACGTGCCGCTGCCGGGCAAGTTCCGTGAGAACGGTTCGGCCAACGGCGCTGCCGAGGCTCCGGCGTCCGAGGAGAATGCGTGATGAAACTCGATATCACCACGCTCGACGGCGGCTCCGCCGGCTCGGTCGAGCTCAACGAGGCGATCTTCGGCCTTGAGCCGCGCGCCGACATCCTGCAGCGTATGGTGCGCTACCAGCTCGCCAAGCGGCGCGCCGGCACCCACGCGGTCAAGAACCGCTCGGACGTCGATCGCACCTCGAAGAAGCTGTACAAGCAGAAGGGCACCGGCAACGCCCGTCACGGCGCCGCGTCCGCCCCGCAGTTCCGCGGCGGTGGCCGGGCGTTCGGTCCGGTCGTGCGCGACCACGGCCACGACCTTCCCAAGAAGGTCCGTGCGCTCGCCCTCAAGCACGCCCTGTCGTCGAAGGCCAAGACCTCGACCCTGATCGTCGTGGACGACATCAAGGTCGACAGCCACAAGACCAAGGCGATGGTCGAGCGCTTCGAGAAGCTCGGCCTGTCGAGCGCGCTGATCATCGGTGGCTCGGAGGTCGACGAGAACTTCGGTCGCGCCGCCCGCGCCATCCCGAAGATTGACGTGCTGCCCGTCCAGGGCATCAACGTCTACGACATTCTGCGCCGCGACACGCTCGTGCTGACGCGCGCCGCCGTCGACGCGCTGGAGGAGCGCTTCAAATGAGTGCTGATCCGCGCCACTACGATGTGATCGTCTCCCCCGTCATCACGGAGAAGGCGACCAACCTCACCGAGCAGAACAAGGTCGTCTTTCGGGTTGCCCCGAAGGCCACCAAGCCGCAGATCAAGGAAGCGGTCGAGAAGCTGTTCGACGTCAAGGTCACGGGCGTGAACACGCTCACGACCAAGGGCAAGAAGAAGTTCTTCCGCGGGCAGCGCGGGCAGCGTTCGGACGTGAAGAAGGCGATCGTCACCCTCGCCGAGGGTGATTCGATCGACGTCACGACCGGCCTCTGAGACTTGAAGCGTTAGGATCAAGCCGATGGCCTTGAAGACATTCAAACCGGTCACGCCGAGCCTGCGCCAGCTCGTGCTCGTCGACCGCCGTGAGCTCTACAAGGGCAAGCCGGTGAAGGCGCTGACCGAGGGCAAGAGCTCCTCGGGCGGCCGCAACAACCTGGGCCGCATCACCGTCCGCTTCCGCGGCGGTGGCCACAAGCGGGTCCTGCGCAACGTCGACTTCAAGCGTCGCGAGAACCTCAACGTTCCCGCGACGGTGGAGCGGATCGAGTACGATCCCAACCGCACCGCCTTCATCGCGCTCATCACCTTCCCCGACGGGAAGCAGAGCTACATCCTCGCCCCCCAGCGCCTGTCGCCGGGCGACAAGGTGGTCGCGGGTGAGAGCGTCGACGTGAAGCCGGGCAATGCCGGTCCGATCGGCTCGATGCCGGTGGGCACCATCGTCCACAACGTCGAGCTGAAGATCGGCAAGGGCGGCGCGATCGCCCGCTCGGCCGGCAACTACGCTCAGATCGTCGGACGCGACCAGGGCTACGTGACGCTGCGTCTGAATTCGGGCGAGCAGCGCCTCGTGCATGGCCAGTGCTTCGCGAGCGTCGGTGCGGTGTCGAACCCGGATCACATGAACATCTCGCTGGGTAAGGCCGGCCGCAACCGCTGGCTCGGCAAGCGCCCGCACAACCGCGGTGTCGCCATGAACCCGGTCGATCACCCGCACGGCGGTGGCGAGGGTCGCACCTCGGGCGGCCGGAACCCGGTCACGCCCTGGGGCGTGCCCACCAAGGGGAAGAAGACCCGGTCCAACAAGCGGACCGACACCTTCATCCTGTCCAGCCGCCATAACCGCAAGAAGTAACAGCCATGGCACGTTCCCTCTGGAAAGGGCCGTTCGTCGACGGCTACCTCCTCAAGAAGGCCGACGCCGCCCGCGGCGGCAGCCGCAACGAGGTCGTCAAGATCTGGAGCCGCCGCTCCACGATTCTCCCGCAGTTCGTGGGCATCACCTTCGGTGTGCACAACGGACACAAGCATATCCCGGTCTACGTCACCGAGGAGATGGTCGGTCACAAGTTCGGCGAGTTCTCGCCGACCCGCACCTTCCCCGGTCACGCGGCCGACAAGAAGGCGAAGAGGCGCTGAGATGGGCAAGCCTGCCACCCCCCGCGCGCTTCCCGAGAACGAGGCGAAGGCCGTCGCGCGGATGCTCCGCGTGTCGCCCCAGAAGCTCAATCTCGTGGCGGCGCTGATCCGCGGCAAGAAGGTCGAGTCGGCGCTGGCCGACCTCGAATTCTCCCGCAAGCGCATCGCCCGCGATGTGAAGAAGTGCCTCGAGAGCGCGATCGCCAACGCCGAGAACAACCACGACCTCGACGTGGACGATCTCGTCGTCTCCCAGGCCTTCGTCGGCAAGGCGCTGGTGCTCAAGCGCTTCCACGCCCGTGCCCGCGGTCGCGGCGCGCGCATCCTGAAGCCCTTCTCGAACCTCACGATCGTGGTTCGCGAAGTGCGCGCTGAAGCGGCCTGAGGAGTTACCCATGGGTCAGAAGATCAATCCGATCGGCCTGCGTCTCGGCATCAACCGGACCTGGGATTCCCGCTGGTTCGCCGAGAAGGGCGAGTACGCCAAGCTGATGCACGAGGACGTGGCCATCCGCGCCGCCCTCATGAAGCAGCTCAAGCAGGCCGCCGTCTCGAAGATCGTCATCGAGCGTCCGCACCGGAAGTGCCGCGTCACCATCCATTCGGGCCGTCCGGGTGTGGTGATCGGCAAGAAGGGCGCGGACATCGAGAAGCTGCGCAAGCTCGTCGGCACGATGACCAAGGCCGATGTGACGATCAACATCGTCGAGGTGCGCAAGCCCGAGGTCGACGCGACGCTGGTCGCCGAGTCCATCGCGCAGCAGCTCGAGCGCCGGGTCGCCTTCCGTCGCGCCATGAAGCGCGCCGTGCAGTCGGCCATGCGCCTGGGCGCCGAGGGCATCCGCATCAACTGCGCCGGCCGTCTGGGCGGCGCCGAGATCGCCCGCACCGAGTGGTACCGTGAGGGCCGCGTTCCGCTGCATACCCTGCGCGCGGACGTCGATTACGGCACAGCCACCGCCTTCACCACCTACGGCACCTGCGGCATCAAGGTGTGGGTGTTCAAGGGCGAGATCCTCGAGCACGATCCCATGGCTCAGGATAAGAAGGCGCAGGAAGAGGGCGGCCGTTCCGGCGGGCGCCGCGAGCGGGACGGCGACGACCGTGGTGGCCGTGGCCGCCGCGATCACGCCAACGCGTAATCGCGAGCCATCTGGAGAATGATGAGAGGCTGCCATGCTGCAACCCAAGAAGACCAAGTTTCGTAAGCAGTTCAAGGGACGCATCCATGGCGCGGCCAAGGGCGGCTTTGAGCTGAACTTCGGCCAGTTCGGCCTCAAGTGCCTGGAGCCCGAGCGCATCACCGCGCGTCAGATCGAGGCGGCTCGCCGCGCGATCACCCGCGAGATGAAGCGTCAGGGCCGGGTGTGGATCCGGGTGTTCCCGGATCTTCCCGTCACCGCCAAGCCCACCGAAGTCCGCATGGGCTCCGGTAAGGGTGCCCCCGAATACTGGGCGGCCCGGGTCCATCCCGGCCGCATCATGTTCGAGGTCGATGGCGTTGCCGAGGACATCGCCCGCGAGGCCCTGCGCCTCGGTGCTGCGAAGCTGCCGGTGCGCACCCGCGTCATCCAGCGCATCGCTGATTGATAGGAAGAGATCATGAAGTCCGACCAGAGACTGTCTGATCTGCGCGCTCTGTCGGCGGATCAGCTTTCCGACGAGCTCATCAGCCTGAAGAAGGAGCAGTTCAACCTGCGCTTCCAGGGCGCGACGGGCCAGCTCGAGAACGTCGCCCGGGTCCGTGAGGTCCGCCGCGACATCGCCCGTGTCCGCACGCTGCAGCGTCAGAAGACGCTGGACGCGGCCAAGGCCTGAGGAGATTCCACATGCCCAAGCGCGTCCTTCAAGGCGTCGTCGTCAGCGACAAGACCGATAAGACCATCGTCGTGAAGGTGGAGCGTCGCTTCACCCACCCGGTGATGAAGAAGACGGTTCGCCGCTCGAAGAACTACCATGCGCACGACGAGGCCAACACGGCCAAGGTCGGCCAAACGGTGTTCATCGAGGAGTCCCGTCCCTACTCCAAGACCAAGACCTGGAAGCTGGTCGAGGATCAAGCGGCGGCGGCCGGGGCAGCCGGCACGGCGGCCTGAAGCTTCTCGGAGCACGAATTGTAAAGCGGGCGTGGAGCGAAAGCTCCGCGCCCGTTTCCGTTTGAATGCTCGAGTTGCTGAACGCCCGTCGTCCCGCCATTATTCTTGTGGGCCGACGTTTCGCGGTTCGATCCCCGACGGCATCGAAGGGGCCTTCACGGCGGAGGAGGTCGCAAACTTCGATCGCTACATGCTGCTCACCCAGCGCCTCCAGCTCTGCATCGTGGTGGAGGAGGTTGTCGATCTGGTCGGTCGCTCGCGAGAGGGCATGAACAGCCCCAGGATCGAGATTCTCCTGAACCGTCTACTCAACGAGATGGACCGGCTGCGCGACGACGCAGACGGGCTGTTCATTCTCGTTATCAACGGTCCGAAGGAAATCGGGGGAGAGCCGGCCTCACGTGGGGGCGTGTGAACGAAGCGGTAGAGATCCCGAATGCGGACGTGCCCTGGCATCGTCGGCTCGTTACCCTATGCGGCAAGGCCCTCGCCTTCGTGGCGAGGCGGCTGAGGCCCTCGTCACCCGATCCGAAGGCGGCAGCGCGGCGTTCAGCGAGGAAAGGGTCCGGTGTCTCGCGCGGCCCACCACGGCCGCGGTCTCAAACGATCGGATCATGGCAGCTGCAGCCTTGGCCGTCCTCGGCAAAGCAGGCGTCAGGTGCAATCGCATCGGCCGGCGGATCGTCGGCCTCGCCTCAGGGCCGTCCAGGCGAGCCGGCAAGGAGGCGCCGCTCTTCGATGACTGTGGTGAGGACCTGCAGAGGCTTGGTCCTAGGATGCGATCCGGGTCGTGCAAGGACCGCGGCGGCCCGTAGATCCCATGATCCACCTGCGACCATAGGGGATGGTGCGAAAAGCCGGTCACTCAGTGGGAGTCGTCCTGAACCTTGGCCTGGATCAGCCGAGGTATCGGTGTGCCGCGTTGCGCTTGCGGCTGAAAAGACACACTATATGTTACTTGCGTGCCGTTTGAGCGCGCGCAGGTAGAGGTGATGAGGAGGTGTACCAAGTCGTTGGGTTCGTTGCGGTCGGAGCTGCCGGCGCTGCGGTGTTGCACGGCTGGAATGCTCCGAGGTTCGTCAGCTTCGGCTTTCTAACTCTCAATCTGATCGCTACGGCTGCGGTCGGGGTCGCACACACCGTGCGCATCGAGAGCCCGCTCGAACCGACCCCCTACAACAAGCCGTCTGAGATGCCGCCAACCGAAGGCTACGTCGCTCCGCTCCGTCTGGAGAGGCCGAAGGCCGAAAGCCCTGTCTGGTGATGCAGGCCGCTGGGAATCGATCCACGGACCTGATGAGCGCCTCAGCGCTTCTTCTTCGGATCGCGGTTGCCTGCAGCGCGGATCAGGCCGGCGAGGCCCGCCTCGATGACCATCTCGGCGGCCTCTGACGGTGAGAACCAGCGGGCCTCTCGCTGGCCCCGCTCAGGAAACTTCTTGAGCTGCTTGCGCACGTCGAGCGGGAACACCGTCACTTGGCAGAGCACCGCGTCACGGTTCTTCAGGCGCTTCTCATAGAGGTAGAAGCCAATCGGGCGCTTTCCGACGCGGCCGACGATGCCGGCCTCTTCATAGGCCTCGCGGGCGGCGGCCTCGAAGGGCTTGCGCCCCTTCATCGGCCAGCCCTTCGGGATGATCCAGCGCCGCGTCTCGCGGGAGGTGACGAGCAGGATTTCCGTTCCGCCCTCGGGCGTCCGGCGCATCGGCAGCACGCCGACCTGGGGCCGCGCTTCGCGGCTGCTCTCGATCGGGCCCGCCGTCATCAATCTGAAACGCCCTGCGGCCGGCGCAGTTCGCGCTCAGCGATTGCCGCCGGGTCTGCCCCGCGCGAGGGGAGACAAGGCCAAACTTCCTTGAAGGATTGATGACGGGAAGGCACGTCGTCGCAATCGGAGCTGCCGCCGCTCCAGACCTCGAGCGACATGGGTCCCTAACGGAAGCGGGGGCTGCAGCTCAACTGAAATTTAACCGGCAAAGCGACCGGGTTCGCGCAGCCTTTCGGCAATCAGTTCGCGATCGATAGATTCTCGATGAGGGCGTTCAGGTCGGCGCGCATCGCCTGGATCTCGGGCTCCGACATGTTGAGCTGGCACATGACGGACTGGCGGACGGCCACGGCCTCCGAGCGCAGCGCCCGGCCCTGATCGGTCAAGGCGATCTCGACCTCCCGCTCGTCGGATTGACGGCGGCTGCGGTTCAAGAGGCCGCTCGTCTCGAGCCGCTTGAGCACGGGCGTGAGCGTACCGGAATCCAGGCGCAGGCGCCGGCCGATCTCGGACACGGTGATCCCGTCGGTCTCCCAGAGCACGAGCAGAACGAGGTATTGCGGATAAGTCAGCCCCATCCGCTCCAGCATCGGCCGGTAGGATTTCGTCATCCGGTGAGCGGCGGCGTAAAGCGCGTAGCAGAGCTGGTTGTCTAGGAGCAGCGGATCCCTCAGCACCTCTGCGCTCTCATTGGGAGCATTCACGGTTCACATCCTGCCGTTCGACGATGCCTTCCGGCCGGCCACGCCGAAAAGGAGGCGCTCCGCCAGTGATCTTCAACCCTGCCGCGCCCGTTGACGATAACGGATGCGAGACAGCGGGGCATATGCACAATTGTCCCAGTGCCCGTGTCCCGGCGCGTTCTCCACCGCCGGTTCGGATGTTCGTTCTTACCTCTCTTGAGCGAACACGCAAAAAGGCGGCCGTAGGGCCGCCTTTCGCACCGATCACATTGTCACCTGTTCCGCCCTATGCTGCGGCAGCAGGCGGATTCAGGCAGCTTCGGCCGTCTCGACCGCAGTCGGGCCGGAATCTTTCCCGCGAGCATCGACATCGCGGTCCACGAACTCGATGACGGCCATCGGCGCGTTGTCGCCGTAACGGAAGCCGGCCTTCATGATGCGGCAGTAGCCGCCCGGACGCGACTGGTAGCGCGGGCCGAGAACCGTGAAGAGCTTCTTGACCATGTCCGCGTCGCGGATCTGGGCCATGGCGAGGCGGCGGGCATGGACGCTGTCGGTGCGGCCGAGCGAGATCAGCTTCTCGACGACCGGACGCAGATCCTTGGCCTTCGGCAGGGTGGTGACGATCTGCTCGTGCTTGATCAGCGCGGCGGACATGTTGGCGAACATCGCCTTGCGGTGCTCGGCTGTGCGGTTGAAGCGGCGGCCGCGATAGGAGTGACGCATGGTGGCTGGTCCTTGTCAGTCACGGCCGCCGTGCCACGGTACGGCCGAGTGCCCTGAGGCCGTTTTCACGAAATCCGCTTCACCCCGCGGCGGGATTCTTCTGGGAATGCCCGCCCCGGCTTCGCTGGGGCGGGAGGTCGAGCCGACGCATTACGCCGGCTCGGATCGACCGATTAGACGACGCCGTGCAACGCCGGCCAATCAGGCCAGCGGCGGCTGCTCCGCCTCAGTAGTGCTCTTCGAAGCGCTTGGCGAGATCCTCGATGTTCTCCGGCGGCCAGCCGGGAACGTCCATGCCGAGGTGCAGGCCCATGCCGGCGAGCACTTCCTTGATCTCGTTGAGCGACTTGCGGCCGAAGTTCGGGGTGCGCAGCATCTCGCCCTCCGACTTCTGGATCAAGTCGCCGATATAGACGATGTTGTCGTTCTTCAGGCAGTTCGCCGAACGGACCGACAGCTCCAGCTCGTCCACCTTCTTGAGCAGGGCCGGGTTGAAGGGGAGCTGCGGCGCGAGCGGCGCGGCCTCTTCCTTGCGGGGCTCCTCGAAGTTCACGAACACCTGGAGCTGGTCCTGGATGATGCGGGCGGCATAAGCCAGCGCATCCTCCGGCGACACGGCGCCGTTGGTCTCGACCGTCATGGTCAGCTTGTCCTTGTCGAGATCCTGGCCCTCGCGGGTGGTCTCGACGCGGTAGCTGACCTTGGTCACCGGGGAGTAGAGCGCATCGACCGGGATCAGGCCGATCGGCGCGTCCTCGGGGCGGTTGCGCTCGGCCGGGACGTAGCCCTTGCCGGTGGCGACGGTGAACTCCATGCGGATCTCGGCCCCGTCGTCCAGGGTGCAGATCACGAGGTCGGGGTTCAGGATCTGGATGTCGCCGACGGCACCGATGTCACCCGCGGTGACGAGGCCGGGGCCCGTCTTGCGCAGGGTCATGCGCTTGGGCTGGTCGGTCTGCGAGCGGATGGCGATGGTCTTGATGTTGAGGACGATGTCGGTCACGTCCTCACGCACGCCGGGGATCGACGAGAACTCGTGCAGCACGCCGTCGATCTGCACCGAGGTGACCGCGGCACCCTGAAGCGAGGAGAGCAGCACGCGGCGAAGCGAGTTGCCGAGCGTCGTGCCGAAGCCGCGCTCCAGCGGCTCGGCGACCACGGTGGCGACCCGCTTGGGATCGTCGCCAGCGGAGACCTGCAGCTTGTTCGGCTTGATGAGCTCTTGCCAGTTCTTCTGAATGACCACGATCCTACCTCTTGCCAAACCCGCGCCGCCGGCGTCCCGGAAAGCGCTTCGGCCGGCCCTTGAGCGCTCGAAGAGCGTCCGGACCGGTCCCCAAAATCAGTGCTCTTCGCCGGCCACCCAGAGGGCGGGGACGAAACTGTAGCCGGCGCCATCGCGCGCGACGTATCCGAGCGCCGGGAACTCAAGATGCGAGCCGGCGATGAAGGTCTTCTCGCTCGCCACTTCGTCGAGCACGCGCTTGCGGGTGGCGCGCGCCTGATCCCCGTCGACGTCGAAGGCGACGCCCGCCTCCGGCTGCTTGAACTGGATCGCCGGCATATGCACGACATCCGTCCACATCAGCAGGGACTTGTCCCCCGATACAATCCGCATGCCGCAATGGCCCGGTGTGTGGCCGGGCAGCGGCACGGCGGTGATGCCGGGCACCAGCTCGCCGCCCTCGTGCTTGCGCAGTCGGGCAGCGTAGGGCGAGACCGCCTTGCGAGCGTTCTCGAAATACGGCTTCGCCTCATCCGGCGCCCGCGAGAGTGCCTCGTCCGGGAGCCAATGCGCGGCCTCCGTGGCATGGACCACGAGTTCCGCGTTCGGATAGGCCGCGCTGCCGTCCTCGTTCACCAGCCCGCCCGCATGGTCGGGATGCAGGTGGGTGAGGAGCACAGTCTCGATCTCCTCCGGCTTGACGCCGGTGAGCGCGAGGGCCGCGGGCACCCGGCCCATCGTGGCAGGACCGAAATGGCCGTAGCCCGAGTCGATTAGCACCGGCTTGCGGCCGGTGCCCGTGACGAGGAAGGCGTTGAGCGTGACGACCGGAGCCTCGGAACGGAAGCCCCCGCGCTGGAGCGCGCCGGCCTCCTCCTTGGAGATGCCCGTGACGAGATCGAGGGAGCCCTGAAACCAGCCATCATTGAGCGCGGTGACCGTGAGGTCGCCGAGGTTCCAACGCAGCGCGCCGGGGAGGGGCTTCGATCCGTCCGCCATGGGCTTCTCCGTTCGAGGGGGCTCCGGGTCCGTCAGATCAGACGCGGCGACGCTTGCGCGGCCGGCAGCCGTTATGCGGGATCGAGGTGACGTCGCGGATCGAGGTCACAGTGAAGCCCGCGGCCTGAAGCGCGCGCAGCGCCGACTCACGGCCCGATCCGGGGCCCGAGACCTCGACCTCGAGAGTGCGCATGCCGTGCTCGGCAGCCTTGCGGCCGGCATCCTCGGCGGCGACCTGCGCGGCGTACGGGGTCGACTTGCGCGAGCCCTTGAAGCCCATGGCGCCGGCGGACGACCACGAGATCGTGTTGCCCTGCGCGTCGGTGATGGTGATCATCGTGTTGTTGAACGAGGCGTTCACATGCGCCACGCCGGAGACGATGTTCTTGCGTTCGCGGCGGCGGACGCGGGTCGGTTCCTTAGCCATCTTGTTCTCGCTGGTCCTTCAATCACGCCCGTATTTCCAGGCGCTCGGGATTCTTTTGTCACTCGGGCGCGGCTGGCGTGCAGATCCGTCCCGACCGATTGCCGACGTCGAGGAAAACTCGACGCGACGGAAAGACGGCCGAGCGAAGCACGGCCGCCCAATGCCAGATTATTTCTTCTTGCCGGCGATCGGCTTCGACTTGCCCTTGCGGGTGCGGGCATTGGTGTGGGTGCGCTGGCCGCGGACCGGGAGCTGCTTGCGGTGACGCAGACCGCGATAGCAGCCGAGATCCATCAAGCGCTTGATGTTCATCGAGACTTCGCGGCGCAGATCGCCCTCGACGATGTAGTCGCGGTCGATGGTCTCGCGGATCTGGAGCACCTCGGCGTCGGTGAGCTGGTTCACGCGGCGCTCGGCCGGGATGCCGACCTTCTGCGTGATCTCCTCGGCCTTCTTCGCGCCGATGCCGTGAATGTACTGAAGCGCGATGACGACGCGCTTGGCGGTCGGGATGTTGACGCCTGCGATACGGGCCAAGATGTTCTCTCCATGGGGCGGGACACTGGCCCGCCATCACACAAGGATAAGCGCGCGTCCGGTGGAGGCCGGCCCCTGCGCGCCCGCCCGAAACGACAAATCGGTCCGCAAGCAGCCTCTCAGAGGTGCCCCGAACCACATCCCGCTTGGACGAAGGGGGTCCGCCTAGCGCGACCCCGCCGACTTGTCAACGCTTTGCAAACCGATGTGCGCGTGGCAGGCGGCAGCCCAGGGCATCACATGAAAAAGCCCGCCCCTCGGAACGGGAGCGGGCTCGACCATCGTCGTCCAGTGCAACGGTTCAGGACGTCGCCGTCTCGCGGAAGCCGTCAAGCAGCCCGGTCACGTCTCCGGTCACGTCGTTGATCGGCTTCATGCCGTCGATCTTCCGCAGCAGGCCGGTGCCGGCGTAGTAGTCCGAGAGCGGCGCGGTCTGCCGCTTGTAGGCGTCGAGGCGGGTCTTGAAGACCTCCGGCGTGTCGTCCTTGCGCACCGGCTGGCCGCGGGCGGCGGTCTCCTCGGCGCGCCGGGCGATGCGGCCAACGAGGGCGTTCTCGTCCACGACGAACTCTACCACCGCGTCGAGGGCGATGCCCTTCTCCGCCAGCATGGCATCGAGGGCCTTGGCCTGCTCGACCGTTCGCGGGAAGCCGTCGAGGATGAAGCCGTTCTTGGCATCCGCCTCCTCGATGCGGTCGGCGACGATGCCGACCACGACCGCGTCCGGCACGAGGCCGCCGCTCTCCATGATCGACTTCGCCTCGAGCCCTACCGGCGTCTCGGCGGCCACCGCCGCGCGCAGCATGTCGCCCGTCGACAATTGCGGGACGCGATAGCGCTCCACGATACGCTCGGACTGTGTGCCCTTACCTGCTCCCGGCGGTCCGAGCAGAATGATCCGCATAGCGTCTCCCCGTCCTTAAGGCCCGGCGCCGGGCTCGTTCTTCATGGGCGGCGCACCTGCCTTCACGGGTCGCACCGTCGTCACATCGCCTTGATGCGCAATTCCCCTGCGCGCGTCCACCGAACCTTCGTCGAAGGCCGCTCTGTTGGCGGAACTGTCAGCGGCGTCGGGTGGTCGAGGCGCCGCGCAGCTTGGCCTTCTTCACGAGGCCCTCGTACTGGTGCGCCATCAGGTGCCCGTGGATCTGCGCCACCGTATCCATGGTGACCGAGACCACGATCAGCAGCGAGGTGCCGCCGAAGCCGAGCGCCGCCGAGGTGTAGGAGGCGACGATTTCCGGCACCAGGCAGACGAAGGTGAGGTAGGCCGCACCGATCACGGTGATGCGGGTCAGCACCTTGTCGATGAAGGCGGCGGTACGCTCGCCGGGCCGGATGCCGGGAATGAAGCCGCCCTGCTTCTTCAGGTTGTCGGCGGTCTCCTGCGGATTGAAGACGATCGCCGTGTAGAAGAACGTGAAGAAGATGATCAGGCCGGCATAGGCCAGCATGTAGAGCGGCCGGCCGTGGCCGAGATAGGCCGTGAGCGTCCCGAGGATACCGGTCGAGCCCTGGTTGGCCGAGAAGCTCGCCACCGTGGTCGGCAGCAGCAGCAGCGAGGAGGCGAAGATCGGCGGGATCACGCCCGAGGTGTTGAGCTTGAGCGGCAGGAACGAGGACTGGCCCTCGTACATGCGGTTGCCGACCTGACGCTTGGGGTAGTTGATCAGGAGGCGGCGCTGGGCGCGCTCCATGAAGACGATGAAGTAGATCAGCGCGACCGCCGCGATGCCGGCGCCGAGCAGGATGGCCGGCGAGAGCGCGCCGGTGCGGGTGAGTTCGAGCGCCCCGAAGATCGAGGCCGGCAGGTGGGCGACGATGCCCGCAAAGATGATCAGCGAGGAGCCGTTGCCGATACCGCGCGAGGTGATCTGCTCGCCGATCCACATCAGGAACAGCGTGCCGCCGGTCAGCGTCACGACGGTGGAGAGAATGAAGAATGGCCCCGGGGTGATGACCGCGTTCGAGCCTTGCAGACCGAAGGCGATGCCCCAGGATTGGACCAGCGCCAGCACCACCGTGAGGTAGCGGGTGTACTGGTTGATGACCTTGCGGCCCGATTCACCCTCCTTCTTCAGCGCCTCGAGGCTCGGTACCACCGAGGTGAGCAGCTGAACGATGATCGAGGCCGAGATGTAGGGCATGATGTTGAGCGCGAAGACCGCCATGCGCTCGACGGCACCGCCGGAGAACATGTTGAACATGCCGAGCACGCCGCCGGCCTGATTCTGGAAGTTGCGCGCGAACTGCTCCGGGTCGATGCCCGGAATCGGGATGTAGGTGCCCAGCCGGAACACGATGAGCGCGCCCAGGGTGAACCAGATGCGCTTCTTGAGCTCGTCGGCCTTGGCGATGGCGCCGAAATTCAGGTTGGCGGCAAGCTGCTCGGCGGCTGAGGCCATGTCTCGTATCCCGGAAAATGCCGTCGGGACCCGTCAAGCGGTCCCTGAAAGCGGAAACGGCGGCCGCGTGCGAGCACGGGCCGCCGCTTCGGCGTTCGACTTAATCGTGGTGTCAGGCCGACGCAACCGCGCCTTCCGACGCGCCGCGATGGGCGACGCCGGCGGCGAAGGTCGTGGTCACCGAGCCACCGGCCTTCTCGACGGCCTCGATGGCCGACTTGGAGGCGCGGGTGACCTCGAAGCTGAGCTTCGCGGTCAGTTCGCCGACGCCGAGCAGCTTCACGCCGTCACGGGCCCGGCCGATGAGGCCGGCCTTCACCAGCGCATCGACGGTCACGGGGGCGTTGGCGTCGAGCTTGCCGGCATCCACCGCCGCCTGGACGCGACCGAGGTTCACCTCGTTCAGGTCGTGAGCGTGGATGTTGTTGAAGCCGCGCTTCGGCAGGCGACGATGCAGCGGCATCTGACCGCCCTCGAAGCCCTTGATGGACACGCCGGTGCGGGCCTTCTGACCCTTCACGCCGCGGCCACCGGTCTTGCCCTTGCCGGAGCCGATGCCCCGGCCGACGCGCATCCGGTTCTTGGTCGCGCCTTCGTTGTCGCGGATCTCGTTGAGCTTCATGGGTAAGCCCTCCTCACGCCGCGGCGTCATCGAGGACGCGCACGAGGTGCGCGACCTTGCGGATCATCCCGCGGACCGAGGGAGTGTCCTCCAACTCGGAGACGCGGTGCAGCTTGTTCAGCTTGAGGCCGATCAGCGTCGCACGCTGGGAGGCCTCGCGGCGGATCGGCGAACCGATCTGCTCGATGCGGACAGTCTTGTTAGCCATGCTGCCCTCCCTTAGGCGACGGCCGCTTCGGAGGTGTCGGCCGGGTCGGCGTCACGGCGACGGGCCTGGAGGGCCGACACCTTGAGACCGCGACGGGCCGCGACCGAGCGCGGGCTGTCCTCGTTCTTGAGCGCGTCGAAGGTGGCGCGCACGAGGTTGTAGGGGTTGGACGAGCCGAGCGACTTGGCGACGACGTCCTGCATGCCGAGCGTCTCGAACACGGCGCGCATCGGGCCGCCGGCGATGATGCCGGTACCCTGCGGCGCCGCGCGGAGGATCACCTTGCCGGCGCCGTGACGACCGTTGACGTCGTGGTGCAGGGTGCGGCCCTCGCGGAGCGACACGCGGATCAGACCGCGCTTGGCGGCTTCCGTCGCCTTGCGGATCGCCTCCGGCACCTCACGGGCCTTGCCGTGGCCGAAGCCGACGCGGCCCTTCTGGTCGCCGACGACGACGAGCGCCGCGAAGCCGAAGCGACGGCCACCCTTCACCACCTTGGCGACGCGGTTGATGTGGACGAGCTTGTCCACGAATTCGCTGTCGCGCTCCTCGCGGTCGTCGCGGCGACGACCTTCGCGTTCACGTGCCATATCTGATTCCTGTTATCTCACTGACGCGGGCCGCAAAGACCCGCTCGCTCGATGGTCCCCTCCCCACGAAGGGGAGGGAACGCGGCGTCTTAGAAGTCCAGGCCACCCTCACGGGCGGCGTCGGCGAGAGCCTTGACGCGGCCGTGGAAGATGTAGCCCGAGCGGTCGAAGACGACCTTGGTGACGCCCGCAGCCTTGGCGCGCTCGGCGACGAGCTTGCCGACCGCCTCGGCCGCCGCCTTGTCGGCACCGGTCTTGAGGCTGGCCTTGAGATCCTTGTCGAGGCTGGACGCGGCAGCGAGCGTGCGGCCCGCGGCATCGTCGATGACCTGGACGTAGATCTGCTTGGACGAGCGGAACACCGACAGCCGCGGACGGCCGTTGGCGGAGGCTCGGAGGGCCCGACGGACCCGCGCCTTGCGGCGCAGGAGGGCTTCGTTCTTGTTCGACATGATCGCCCCCCTTACTTCTTCTTGCCTTCCTTGCGGAAGATGAATTCGCCAGCGTACTTGACGCCCTTGCCCTTATAGGGCTCGGGGCCGCGATACTCGCGAATCTCCGCCGCAACCTGACCGACGCGCTGCCGGTCGATGCCCGACACCACGATCTCCGTGGGCTTGGGCGTCACGATGGTGATGCCGGCCGGGATCTCGTACTCGATGTCGTGGCTGTAGCCGAGCGAGAGCTTGAGCGCCTTGCCGGCCATGGCGGCACGGTAGCCGACGCCGGTGATCTCGAGCTTCTTCTCGAAGCCCTTGGAGACGCCCTCGACGAGGTTCGCCACCTGGGCGCGCGAGGTGCCCCACAGGGAGCGAGCCTGCTTCGACTGGTCCTTGGGCTGCACCGAGACGGCGCCGTCCTTGAACTCCACGATGACCTGGGGCGGGACGACGAACTGGAGTTCGCCCTTCGAGCCCTTCATCTTCACCGTCTGACCCGTGACCGTGGCGGTGACGCCGGACGGGACGGGGACGGGCTTCTTGCCTACGCGAGACATGTCGCTGTCCTCCGGATCAGAACACCTTGCAGAGCACTTCACCGCCGACGTTGCGCTCGCGCGCCTCGTGATCGGCCATGACGCCCTGCGGGGTCGAGATGATGGTAACGCCGAGACCGTCGGCGACGCGCGGCAGCTCGCCAACCGACGAGTAGACGCGGCGGCCGGGCTTCGACACGCGCTTGATCTCCCGGATCACCGGGCGACCATCGTAGTACTTGAGTTCGATCTGGAACTCGGTGCGGCCGTTGCCGAGATCCGCCACGGCGTAGTCGCGGATGTAACCCTCGGACTTCAGAACGTCGAGGACCGAGGCACGCAGGCGCGAACCGGGGGTCTGGACGACGTTGCGGCGACGGCTCTGGCCGTTGCGGATGCGGGTGAGCATATCACCCACGGGATCGTTCACCATGGATGCCTCCCCTTACCAGCTGGACTTCACGAGGCCGGGGATGAGACCCCGGTTGCCGAGCTCGCGCAGAGCGACGCGCGAGATGCCGAGCTTACGGTAGTAGGCCCGCGGACGGCCGGTCATCTCGCAGCGGTTGCGGATGCGGGTGGCCGACGAGTTGCGCGGCAGTTCCGCGAGCTTCAGGCGCGCCTCGAAGCGCTCCTCCATCTCGCGGGACTCATCGTTGGCGATGGCAAGGAGGGCCTTACGCTTCTCGGCGAAGCGCTTCACCAGATCCTTGCGGTGGTTGTTCTTCTCGACTGAGCTTTTCTTAGCCATGTCTGTCTCCAGTGTCCGCGTTTAAGCGACGTTGCCGCTGCTTACTGCCGGAACGGGAATTTGAAATGGGCGAGGAGAGCCTTGGCCTCTTCGTCCGTGGTGGCGCTCGTCTGGACGACGATGTCCATGCCCCAGGTCTGCTCCGCCTTGTCGTAGGAGATCTCCGGGAACACGAGGTGCTCCTTGAGGCCCATGGCGTAGTTGCCGCGGCCGTCGAAGGAGCGCGGGTTCAAGCCGCGGAAGTCACGGACGCGCGGTAGCGCGATCGTGATCAGGCGATCCATGAACTCGTACATGCGGGCCTTGCGCAGCGTCACCTTGCAGCCGATCGGCATGCCCTCGCGGACCTTGAAGGTCGCGATCGCCTTGCGGGCGCGGGTGATGACCGGCTTCTGGCCGGCGATGAGCGCGAGGTCGCCCGCCGCAACGGTGGCCTTCTTCGAATCCGCGGTGGACTCGCCGACGCCCATGTTGATGACGATCTTCTCGATCTGCGGGACCTGCATCGGGTTCTTGTACCCGAACTGCTCGATCAGCTTCTGCCGGACGACCTCGTCGTAGTGCTTGCGCAGACGCGGGACGTAGGCGTTCTTGTCGGCCTCAGCCATCGATCTGATCCCCCGTGGTCTTGGCGAACCGGACCTTGCGTCCGTCTTCGAGGATGCGGAAACCCACGCGGGTCGGCTTGCCGTTCACGTCCTGGAACGCGAGGTTGGAGAGCTGGATCGCAGCCTCCTTGGAGATGATCCCGCCCTCGGCGTTCTGCGTCTGCTTCTGGTGCTTCTTGACCAGATTGACGCCGCGCACGAAGGCCTTGCCGTCCTTCGGCATGACCTGGATGACCTCGCCGGAGCGACCCGCGTCGCGGCCGGTGAGGACGACGACCGTGTCGCCCTTCTTGATCTTGGCGGCCATCACAGCACCTCAGGAGCGAGCGAGATGATCTTCATGTGGTTGCGCGCGCGCAGCTCGCGCGGCACCGGCCCGAAGATACGGGTGCCGACCGGCTCCTTCTGATTGTTGATCAGAACGGCGGCGTTCTTGTCGAAGCGGATCACCGAACCGTCGGCGCGCTTCACGTCCTTGGCCGTGCGCACGACGACCGCCTTCATGACGTCGCCCTTCTTCACGCGGCCGCGCGGGATCGCCTCCTTGACGGAGACGACGATGATGTCGCCGACGCCGGCGTATTTGCGCTTCGACCCGCCGAGCACCTTGATGCACATCACGCGGCGCGCACCCGAATTGTCGGCGACGTCCAGATTCGTCTGCATCTGGATCACGGGAGTGACCTTTCCTTGTTTCAGGCGGGTTTCCGCACACGGACGGTATTGCCCGGCGGACGACGCCTGATGGGGATCTGATGTCCCCGGCTCATGTGAGAGACCGCGCTATCGGCGTGGGAACGCCGGCGCGGTCACCGCGTACGAAGGGATGCGAACATCCCAAGGACTGTCGCGAAGGCGTGCCCGATACTACGGACGCGTGCGCCGTGCAAGCGGGGCGGGCGGCGAAATCGTATGCTCCTGCCCGCCGGCGAGACGCAGAGAGCGTCGCTTCGAGCAGCGATGTGCGGTTCTGCGCCGGGCGGACAGCGAGGCGATGGACACCACGCTGTCGATAGGGGGAGTCGCGAAAGGGGGGAGGGAGGCGGTCGGTCGCGCCGGTCGTCGGCGCTCGTCAGCAGCCCTTGCAGATCGAGCCCATGGTCTTGTTCATCTTCGCGTCCCAGGCCTTGTCGCGCGCCTGCGCCGCGCGCTGGGCCTTGAGCATCTGTTCCTGGGAGGTCGAGGCGGCCTGTCCCTGGGGGATGCCCGGCGCCGGCGGCTTGGTCTGCCCCGTCGCCGTGACGGCGCGGCCGGTCGGGGTGATCCGGGTGTCGGTCCCATCCTGGGCGACGGCAGGGGCGGCCGCCAGGAGGCCGGCGAGCAGGAGGGTGGAGACGGCGATCGGGCGACGCATGGCTTCTCAATCACTCCCTGGCGCGGGCCACCGGTTCCGAGGGGCCCAGGCCGGCACGGTCCGACGCGAAGGAGGGTCTCCGACAATCGGCATCGGGCTGACGTTCCCTCCACGCATCTGATGCTGCGTTTCGGTCGCGCGCCTAAGCGACCTAGGTGGCACCGGACCGAGCCGGCCGCAAGCGGCGCCGCGGCACTGCATCGGCCGGTCCCGTGCGGAGACGCACCCCTACAGGGCAGGATACGAGGACCTCGCTAATCGCAGACGGCCTCTGCCGCGGCCGGGATATCGGATGCGTTCAGTGCGTCTCGGGCTGAGCGTCGGCCACCGTGCTGGCCTTGGAGTAGCTCGTCCGCGGCCGCCCGGTCGGATCCTCGAAGGAGCCCGCCCAGAGGCCGAGGCGCTTGCCCCACGCGACGGTCTCCGCGCCGACATAGACGGCCTTTCCGCCGCGCTCGGCCATGGCGAAGCCCTTCTCGGCCATCCAGGCGCTCAGATCCTCCTTGTCGCGGTGGCAGACGGAGAGCGCGCGGCCGTAGCTGTCGGTCTCGCGGATCTGGCAGGTGATCGTCGCATCCTTCAGGTGCGCGGCGAGCGCCTTGGCGGCATGGGTGCCGCAGGCATAGTTCTGGCCCCTGGCGTTCAGGCAGGTCTGCTTGAGGCCCGGCGCCGCCACGCCGTAGAGGCCGACCACGCGTCCGCCCACCACCAGCGTGTCACCGCTCAGGACCCGCGCTCGCCCGCTCACGCTCTCTCCGGCATGAGCGGGGCCGGTATCGTGCCAGCCGGCGGCGGCGAGGACGATGATGCTGAGGCCGAGAAATCCCGTTCGTCTCATCGAAACACCATGGGTTGGCGTCGCTTCCTTGCGAACGCGCCGGCCGATTGCTCTGCCGAGGAGGCTCACGTGTCTGTCTCTTCACGTGTCCGACGATGCGCCCGTTCCCCCGTTCCGAGCTTCGGCAGGAGAGAGCGTGTGCCGGCAACCTAAAGCACGGCTTATGCCCTTTTCGTGGCCGGCGGCATGTTCTCTCATCATGCCGGTGCCGCTTGGCTCGCTGCAGGCAGGAGCCGCATGCGTGTCGCTCGCAAAACGCCCGCTGCGCTTTCCTGCCCAGAGCGAGAACCGCCGGGATCGGGCGTTTCGTGAGGCACTCTCAATCGAGAGCCGCGTTTGCCCCGCGTTCGGGGGACAATTGCATCGGCCACCCCTGTCGGAGCCGTGCGTCGGCCCTATCCTCGGCGGCGCCGGTCGGCTCGTCCGCCGGTCGCCCGCGCCCACCGGACGGCGATGCCCCCAAGCCGCTCGGCGGGCGCGAGCGTTGAGGGCTGGTGTCCGATGCGCCGCCCTCCCATCCGGAGGCTGGCGAGACTTGGTCTGCCTCCCCGTTCCTGGCGCCGCGTCCGGCCGGAAGGGCGATCCATCGCACGACTAGCCCGGTGCCGCCGCGCGCGATGTGCCGGTTCAGGCGGCGAGAAGCCCAAGAGGGCAGGTTCTCGAAATCAATCATCACCAATGCCGATACTGATCTCTGCGCCCCTTGAGGTGGGGCACCGGGAGATTGTCGGCGAGTGTGAATGCAATAAGGCGCAATCAAGGGCGTTTTGGCGAGGTTTCGCGCAGGATCATGGCACCGATATAGCCGACGCCCTGATCCTCTGGACTTCCGCCGCCCGAGCCCCCCGTTCGAGCTGGCCGGATCGGGCATGATGGACCGTCCCGGTCCCGTTGCCCCGCGGTTCGAACGTGAGGGGCGCGGCCGGCGTTGGCAGGGGACGGGGCGGGCGCGTGCCCGTCGGCGGCGAGGAGAGAGGCAGCGTGGCGGTGAGCTTGGCAGATCTGATGCGCGGGGCGGCCGCGGAGGCCCGGCGGCTGGCGGCCGCGTATCCGGCGGGAGGCCGGAAGGACGACCTGCCCTGGGCGGTGATCGCTGCCTTCGATACCGACGTGCGCGGCCATGTCGAGCGCGACCGGCGGATCGAGGACGAGCGCGACCGCGTGCTGATCGCATCCGTGACGTTGGCCGAGACTCCCGGAGACGCCGAGGAGGACGAGCGGGACCGGGCGCGCCGCGGTCTCATCCGGGCGATCGACTACCTGGAGGAAGCGGTCCTGCGATTCGGCATCGTCAACCGCGCCGCGGCCAAGCGTGGCTACGGTGCGGCCGGTGACCCGGTCTCGACGCGCTCGAACGGATGACGTTGCGCCGGTGAGACACGTGTTTCCACCCACGCCGATTGACATTCGGTATTGAGCGACGGTGGCCTCTTACGGTAGCGCTTAAGTAGTAGAGGCTTGACTTGGCGCATCGATGCTACAGCCGATTGAAGCCGGCCTGAGCCGTCCCTGGTACCGGCTCAAACTGCCGGATGCGCTCGAAGCGCAGTACCGCGCCGAGACGGCTCGGCAGGACGGCTTCTACGTCCAGTCCTGGCTCGCCGTTTTCACGCTTTTCAACGTTCTCTCCCTCGTGATGGACCGCGAAGTGTTCGGTTCGGAGGGGTTCGTCGTGCCGCTGGTGATGACGCTCGGCGTCTTCTGCCCGGTTGCGCTGGGGGCGATCGCGTCCCTGCGGGGACGACCGACGATGGTGCGGATCACCGGCGCCGTCATGGCCACGGCGCTCGTCGATATCGTCGTCGTCCTCAACAGCGCCCGCCTCGCGCCGGCTCCGCACACCGACGTCTACATCATCATCGCCACCATCGTGCCGCTGGTCGTGGGGCTGATCGCGCCGCTGCCGTTCCGGCACTGCCTGTGGTTCTGCGGCAGCGCGTTCGTCCTCTATGCCGGCCTCGTTCTGGGGCTCGGGCTGTGCAATGCGGAGCGCAGCGGCCTGCCCCTGTTGGTCTCAGGGCTGATCCTGGTGCCGCTGAAACTCTGCTACTCGCGGGAATGGGCGGCCCGGAACACCTTCCTGATCGGCCTGCGGGTGAAGCTTCAGGCCGAGGCGCTCGCCCGCGCCAACGCGCGGCTCACCGTGCTCTCGGAGACCGACGCGCTGACGGCTCTGTCGAACCGCCGCCACTTCACCGAGCGGCTGGAGGCGGCCTGGGGTCTCGCGGGCGAGCAGGATGCGTGGCTGGGCCTGATCTTCATCGATATCGATCACTTCAAGCTCCTGAACGACACCGCCGGGCATGCCGAGGGGGATCGCTGCCTTGTGGCGGTGTCGGCGGCGTTTCAGGCCGCCGTCGAGGCCCATGGCGGTCTCGCGGCCCGTTACGGCGGCGAGGAATTCGCGGCCCTGCTGCCGGGCGCCGAGCCGGCCACGGCCCGGATGGCGGGCGAAGCCGTCCGCGCGGCCATCGCCGATCTCGCCCTGCGCCATCCGGGTCTGTCCGCGGGGATGCCGGTGACCGTGAGCGTCGGCGTCACCGCCGCGCGGGGGCGGATGCGGGACTTCGGCATCGAGGTCTCCGATCTGCTGCGGGCCGCCGATTTCGCGCTCTATGCGGCCAAGAACGAGGGCCGCAACCGGGTCGAGACGTTCATGCCGGCCGCGAACGCGAACCGGCCGGTCGCGGGCACGGACCGCGCCCACACCGCCGCGCCATCCGCCTGAAAGGGCGCACATTCCGAACCAAAGCGGGCACTGCCGCGTCTTCCCGTCCGGGGCGGCCGTCGGGTCGCGCGCACGGAGCGACGGACGGATGCTGCTCGACGAGGAACGCGGGGCCGGCTCAAGGATGGCCGACCCGCCGGCGGGCCGACCTGCCGGGCTAGCGGCCGGCACGGGGCTCCGGCGGGCGAGTGCGGGCGTCGCCGCCCCAGGTGCGGGCTACTGGGTGCTCGTGGGCGCTCTCGCCGGGCTCGACGCCCTCTGGCTCGTGCTGGCCGGAATCGACGTCGCCTGGACCGGCCTGCTCGCCGTGTCCGGCGCGGTGGCCGTCCTGCTCGGGCTCGCGCTGCTGTTCAGCGCCGTCAAGCCGGAGCCGAAACTGCGGGCCATGGCCCTGTCGAGCGCCTATCTCGCCGCCTTCACCACCGCGGCGGCCCTGTTGCACTACTTGAGCGCTACGCTGGCGCCGCCGCTTGCCGATCCGGTTCTGGCGCGGGTCGAGGCGGCTCTGGGCTTCGATTGGCGGGGCTGGGTCGGCTTCCTCGCCGGTCACCCCGACCTGTCATGGTGGCTGGCACTCGCCTACCATTCGAGCGGTCCCCAGGTCGGCCTCGTCGTCATTGCGCTCAGCGCGATGTCGCGGGTCGCCCGTCTCTGGGCCTATGCCCGCCTGTTCAGCCTGGCGCTGCTCGCCTCGATCGCCGTCTCGGCCCTGTTTCCGGCGGTCGGCCCCTACGCCCACTACGCGCCGCAGACCTACCCGCAGGGGCATCTCGAAACGGTCGGCGCCCTCTGGCATCTCGATGCGCTGCACGCCCTGCGCGAGGGCACGTTGCCGACGATCGCGCTCTCGGAGATCCGCGGCCTCGTCACCTTCCCCTCCTTCCATGCCTGCCTCGCGGTCCTCACCGCCTGGGCGCTCGCTCCGGTGCCGGTGATCGGCCCGCTCGCCGCTCTCCTCAACGGCGCGATCCTCGTCGCCACGCTCGGCGCGGGCGGGCACTACCTGCCGGACGTACTGGCCGGGACGCTGATGGGGATTGTTCTGGTGATCGTGCACGGCGCCCGGCATCGACGCTGGTCCGGGGCGATGCGGGCGGTGGGCGTCGCGCAATGGGGTCGAACGATCGGACCGGCCCTCGGGCCGCGTTCGGGAACACGCCCGATCGATGCGAGCGGCCCCGCCCCGGCGCGAGCCAGGTAGGGCAGGCGCCTTACCGCAGATCGGCGAACAGGTCGAGCTGGGCCGAGGCTGCCACGCAGCGGCGGGGCCGGCGCGCGGTGAAGGGCGGGAGCGGGATGCCGGGTTTGCCGTAAAGGGCGACGCCGATCACCCGGCCGCGATCCGCGCCGAGGACGACGGACGCCGTGTGCGGGCCGGACCGGGCGACTTCCTCGATCAGCGGTTCCGCGCCCGGAAGCGCGGCCAGCGCGCTCACCAGATCGGACAGACCCGCGGCCTCGACGCCCATGACGCCGAAGTCGAAGCTCCGCCCTCCCCAGATGTTGCGCGCGGCGGCGGCGCGGGCCGACGAGAATGGGTTGTCGATGAGCTGAGTCGCCGGGTCACGCAGGAACGCCGCGACGCGCTCGCGCTCCGGGACGTGAAGCGCGTCGGCGAGCAGCGCGCAGAGTTGGAGTTTGGTGATCGGCACCGCGCGACGGTGGCATAGCTTGGCCGCTCGCGTCGAGCGTAGGGCCGCCAAGTGTTGTGGAGAGCGGGCGTGCGGCCTCGCGTTCGCGTCGCGTCGGCTGTCATCCAACGGCCGGCGCCTTGAGCCTGCCAAGTAGCGCCTTCAGCTCGACCGTTTGACGTGCCTCGGCCGGTTTGCTCTCTTCGGCATTCCGATAACGGCCCAGGATCCCTCGATGCCTCGTCTTTTGCCCCTTGTCTTCGCGGCCACGATCGCTTCCCTGGGCATCGCGCAAGCCGATGAACTCACCATCGAAGGTGTCGGGATCAGCCGCGACGTGGACTGCGAAGGCAAGGACGTGGGTGTCTACGGCGCGGAGAACGAAATTGCGCTGACCGGCAAGTGCGGCCTCATCACCGTGCACGGCTCGAACCATAAGGTCAGCTTCGAGGAAGGGACCGGGCTCGCCGTCTCCGGTATGGACAACAAGGTGAAAGGCGGCCGGGCCCAGAACGTGACCGTCGCCGTGACGCAGAACACCGTCACGGCGACGCTGGGAGGCGGTGGCGCACCCGGCAAACTGAGCACCTCCGGCGCCAACAACCGCGTCTCCCTCGTTCTCGCCGGTCCGACGCGATTGGAGGTGCAGGGCGCGGATCACGTCGTGGAGTGGACGCGCAGCGAAGGCGCCCCGAATCCCGAGGTCACGGCATCGGGGGCCAAGAACGTCATCAAGAAGAAGCTGTAGCGGCCGCTCACCCTCCGTCGCGAGGGCGAAGAGCGGGCTGAGATTCGGCACCATCGCCCATCTCGGCCGTTGGCCCTGTGAAGCGCATCGTACGGCCGATGCGCAAACTCAGGAGCCAATCACCATGAAGCGGCTATTGCTCGCCTCTGTCTTCGTCCTCTCGCCCTTCGCACTCGCCGCGACGGCCCAGGCTCAAGGGACGATCCGTGGCGCCGAGCGTGGTGCCGAAGACGGCAACCGCGCAGCCGGCCCCGTGGGCGGCGTTGTCGGAGGTGCTGTCGGTGCGGCGACCGGCACCGTGGGCGGTGTGCTCGGGGTCGATCCTGACCCCCGCCGTGAAGAGCGCATCGAGCGCCGCGAAGAGCGGGTCGTTCGGGAGCGTCCGGCGCGGTAATCGAGACCATGAGAGCCGGGGGGCACTCCCGGCTCTTCGAGGAGGCCGCCCCGTGACCGTCAAGGTCTCATCGGCGGCCTTCGAGCGAGCCGTGAGGCTGATATGGCCCGGCTTCCCCCGAGGGGCTGCGAGGCCCTTGGTCGCGACAAAGGCCGAAAGATGCCTTGTCGGTACATTGCCCGCGATCCCGGCATTCTCGACAGATTGGTCCGGGCGGCGAGAGACTCGCTGTGCCAGTCGAAATAATCGAGCCCACATGTTCTGGCGCGATCCGTCGATTTCGAACGGTCGGCACGTTGTGGAGAGAAGATCTATCGATTGAGTGCGGCTGCTCGAACAGGATGAGGCGGAAAGCTTTCCGCTCTCAACGGGAACAACAAGCTTGATCGCTGGGGTCCAGTATCGAGCAGCCTGACCGCACGCTTATGCCCTCTGGACAAACGACTCTGCGTGCGGATTGAAAAACCGTCTCGCTTCGGTTAGCGGCGGGATGATTTCACGGCCGCAGAAACAGAGTCTTTCGTAGATGGCGCGGCGGCTATCACTTTCGCGATCGTCTTCTTCGGCTTCTTTGCCTCGCGATTGCCGCGCTTGTTCTCGCTAGCCATGTCTATGGTTCCTTCGGCTTGGACTATTTCGATAAGACATGGTGTGCTGAGCTAATTGAGAGCCCTGACCGAAATTGCCATCGGAAGATTTCCGGGCCAGTAGCGAGCGATGAAGCGCTCGCTGTCCCACAGCTCGATTGGGTGCTTGTCGAGAAGCGTCAGGGCCAGAACCTTCGCTTCTACGTCGGTCTTGGCTCGAAGACTGCGCCCAACACCTTCGCGTCCGGTGCGTCCGAGGTCATAGAGGCGGTACGCGGTTGAACCGCCGCGATGGTCGCTCAAGTGAATGATGTCTGCCATTGTCTCCGCCTGTTCATTCCAGGCGGGGACATCGCATGCCCTCAGCCACCGGAGCCTGAGGGTCGCTCTTCCGGTGGTGAAATCATCATGCGCTTCTCGGACGGATAAAGATAGCCTGTCGTGATACGTCGCAAATCCTGAATGTGGAGCAGTATTTCCATCCACGATCCTAGCTCTGCGCCTACCCATCCTGCCGTTCGCCGCGCGCCACCTCTTTCATCAATCCGTCAGGCAGCGGGCGTTGCAGCCTCAGCGCCTCCGCCGTGGGCGCCTCAAGCCACGCTCCGCACTCCTCCTTCGTTGTAAGCAGCACGGGCATTGCCTTCGGATGCACGGGCCCGACCACGCCGTTGGCCTCCGTCGTGAGGAAGGAGAACAGCCGGTGCTCCTCCTCGACGCGGTCAGGGTTCTCCTTCTTGGTGCCCCTCACGTCCGTCCAAGGGCGCCAGATGCCCGCGAAGGCGAACAGCGGCCGGTCATCGTCCAAGGCGAACCACACGGGGGTCTTGCGCGGCTTCGTGTCGGCATACTCGCTGAACGATGAGACGGGCACGAGGCAGCGGAACTCAGGCTTGAGCCACGGACGCCAGTGCGGGCTCTTCACGTTGCGGACGTTGGTGACGGGATGCTCCCCGTAAGCCTTCGGACCTGGGATGCCCCACCGCATCATGGTCAGCTCACGGCCCTGCTTACCGGCCAGGACCACCGGGGCCATCTGGTCGGGGAAGATGCCGGGGAGGGGAGGGAGATTGCCGGCGCTGTCATGGTTCACATCGAACCAGCGCCGGATTTCATCCTGGGGGCGGTTGAGGCTGTAGAGGTTGCACATCGGGTAAGCCTAGCGCGGAGCACACGAACCATCGGAGACCATCGAGGGACCATTCTCCCTCAAGGGACGATGCGCTTCCTCATCTGTGCGAAGCTGTCCGCATGCCCCAGCAGCGGCGGAGCGCCGCTCGCTACCCGCGCCCATCCTGTGGCTGAGTAGAACCCCTCAGCATCGAGAACTGCGCTCACGAACAACGTGTGCAGACCGAGCTTCCTTGCGTAGTCCTCGACCATTGCACTGAGCACGCGACCATGCCCCCGGCCGCGTTGTCGAGCCGTGACAGCGACCAGCCTCACGATGCCGGTCTGGTCTCCGAGGTCGTCAAGCCGGGTCGTGCCAATGCCCTCGCCGTCCAGCTTTAAGAGCAGCGAGTGGTGGTTCGGAAGCCTCTCTTCGGGGCGGGCATCATCGTAGCCGGTGAGCCCTCTTTCTTGCCACAGCGAGGAGCGGCGGATGGCATGATAGACTTGCCAGTCGGCGCCATCGGAAACACGAACCAGGGCGTGATTCATCGGGCGGGCTTCACCGTGGAACGAGCAGCCCCATTCGATGCTGATTCGGGGAAGTGGTTTCAAGCCCCGAAGCCGAGCTAACACTGCCTCGAACAGATCTCCGCAGGGCCCGTTGATCCCCTGGAGGTTGCACCATGAAGAATCCCGCACTCAGCCTATGGCTTTCGTCCGTCAACGGGGCGCTCGGATGGTGGGGCGGCCACGCGGCCAACGCGGTGCGTCGCCAGCAACGTGCGGCACTGACGGAGATGCTGAAGCCTGCTGCGGGCGGCCTGAGCAAGCCGAAGCGGAGACGGCGGCGTCGGACGACGACCAAGCGGAAGGCGGTCTGAGGACGGTGGTTCTTTCGACACGGCTACGCCTTTCCTCCCTGGACCACGCGGAGCTTCATCAGCCCAGGTGGCACGTCCGGTGGCGGAGGGCTGGCCGCTTCGAGGTCGGGGAAGTGGGCCTTGCACTTCGGAACGTACTGGCTCTTGGCCCTGGGGTGCCGCTCATCGAACCAGGGGCAGTCGAAGGCGATACGCTGAAGCACGTCCTCCAGCGGCGTCTCAGGGCCTAGCCGTGCGGCCAACCGAGCAAGCCGATAGCTGCCCGTGCGGTTCGGACAATGCGGACAGGCCACGCGCACAATGACGTAGGGATAGGCCGCGAGGCAGGGAACATCAGGTCGGATGGGGGGGCGCATGACGCTGCTACCGAACGGCCATGTGAAGGGCTGCTCTGACGTAGCCATGAGAGATGAGTCGGTCTTGGCGAACCGTGCGGCGTTCGGCTTCGCAGAGGTCGGCAAGGGCGTCCGCGATGGCGGCGTGCAGAGCGGCCTCAGCGTCGCCCTGAGCGGTCACGAGGTAGGCCCGTGCAATGTCCTCAACGGGGCTGCTACGAGGGGCAGGCAACGGCGCGTTCGGCAGAGCGTCTTGGCGCATACCCTTTGTGTCTCCCCGGGTGGAACGAAGGGAGAACACGTAGCAGCCGGTATGGTTCGGTCAAGGTATGGACTTTGCGCCGGTGCTTCCCGCGGCTCAGGGGGAGCGATCTGTTGCCGTCGTGGAGGCTAGGATGGAGGCTCTGCCCGGCGCTGGCTCGCTGCTGAGGTGTGGAGAGCCGTGGGTTGCTGTTGCTCACGGCCACTCGATCCAGGCAGATGGAAATGGTTTCATGCTCTGGCTGGGCTGACCACCGACGAGGACAGCCGCTTAACGATGGCGACGCTCGCCATTGATGACGCCCATCGGATGCTCGATCTGATCGATGGGTCGTCGCGTTAAAAACCTGTGCGGACACGGTTCGGACCAAAGAGAAGGAGTATAAAATTGGATTTTTCGAAAAATTCCTTGGTATTGTTTGGATTTTTTTTAGTCGTCGGAGGTTTGTTGCTGGCTCTGCGGGCGCGGAGGGCTGACGAAAGTCCGCAAAAGAATAACTCTCTGATGCTTGCTGCCGTGATCGTACTGGCAGGTCTTGGATTTTGGGCTGCCAGTTTGATGGTCGACGGATAATTTGATGGTGATTTGTGATGTAGGCTCAAGTTGGGCGACAGGATGGAAGGGCAATTTCCACGTTAAAAGGTGCGCTGGGTCGGCGCGTGAGGACAGGTTCAGCCGTTGCAGCACGCCCGGGAAGTGAGGCGCCGGTACCCCCCACTGCTCAGGTGCTCGCTGGCACGCCGCGACTTGCTGAAGTCGTAAAGCCACCGTGAAAGCTGTTCCAGGCTCCAGGTATTTGCTTTTGCATCATCTTTTTCCGAAAGCTGGCGGCCACCTTTCGGGATGATGCTCTAGCTTGCCGGCCAGACATCCCGACCACCAGCGCGAACACGCTGAATGCCATGCGGCTTCTCCCGGTGGTGAAAGCGGAGCATTGCGGGCGGGCGGCGCAAATCAGCTATGCTGTCCTTCCGGATGCCTTTGCGGGCGAACCAATCACCATTCGCGGCGCTGTTCACGGGGATCATCGGAACGGCCACTTCGTGGCGGTGGGCGCCGAGATATACTTGCGTGTCAGGATCTTACTGGCAGTGCTTACGATTTCAACAGACTGGTGCGGACGGTGTGAGACCCTCTGTACTAGCATTCCGCATTGAAATCGTTGGTGGTTTTTCGAGCGCGAACGGAGGTCTTTGTAGCGGCTTTTGTAGTGGCTGACGACGGGCCGGGCATCGGAGGGAGATTTCCGGCGCTGTCATGGCTCACGTCGAACCAACGCCATATCTCATCCTGCGGTTGGTTAAGGCTGTAGAGGTTGCAAATGGGGCAAGCCTAGCAGCCAAGCCTTACGCTCAGCACCCACTCCCATGGTCTCCGAGAAGCGGGAAGCGGGTGTTCAGAAGGTAAGTGCCGCTGCTGCACACAATCCTCGCAAATTTTGCCATTGCCAATGCTCGGCAAATGCTCACAACGCTGCTCCAATTGGCACCTGGGGGGGCAGAATTGAAAGCACGTCGAAAAGGGTCTCCGCGCGAACAACATGCTCGCCATGATGCCTGGATCGTTAGACGATCCCCGACAGTAGCCAAGGCTATTCTGGCAGCTCGAACCAAGGTCACTCAACGCAACGATAGGGCTCGTTTCATCACGTTGAGCGACCAAGAAGTGTCATCGGCAGACTGACAGAGAGGACGGGCAAACAGGCGCGAGGCAGTCTAGGAGTGCCGACGACAGCGTGCGCCATGCTCGGCTTAGCCCATCGCCGGCCGCTCCGTTTCTAATAATCGCGCGCGCTACTGCGGCTCATGCCCCTCGCGACGTAATCGCCTGAGTAGGAGTGCTGCCCGAACACCAACCAGCCGAGCCCGAAGCCGATGGCGCCCGCGACGAGGAAGCCGGTCATCGTGCCGGTGTCCACATTGCCTACGGCTCGGCTTCCCTGCTGGTAGTAGCGTGCGCCATGCTCCGAGGCACTGTCCCAGGCATCGGACGCTCTATCAGTCGCATCACGCAATGCCTGTCGAGCTTGATCCGCTGCCCCGCCGCCGCCACTCGATGAGCCGCCCCGGCCAGATGCTGGTCCGCCATTAGACCGGCCAAGCGGGTCGTGTGAGCGAATGTCTGCCATTGCGGTAGCTCCCTCTTGCTCGTGAGGCCGATGGTGAACTGTATGTTCAGACGCCACGCCATCGGCTTGCATCAACGGCAACCCGCCTGCACCCGTGAGGTATCCGGCTGAGGTAGCCACGCGGCGAACGCGGTGCGTCACCCTCAACGTGCGGCGCTAACGGCGATGCTGAAAGGCGCTACGGCCACGCTGCCCGGACGATGACGTAGGGATAGGCCACGAGGCATTGCACGTCAGGTCGGATAGGCGGGCGTATGACGCTGCCATCGAACGGCCTCGTGAAGGGCCGCCCGCACGTAGCCACGGGAGATGAGCCGGTCTTGGAGTCGCGTGCGGCGTTCGGCTTCGCATGCCTTTGCGGGCGAACCAATCGCCGTTCGCGGCGCGGCTCAGGGAGGTCATGTGAACGGCCACTTTGTAGCAGCGGGCGCCGAACAACACCTGCGTGCAAATATCTTGCTGACGGTGCTTGCAATTTCAACAGCTTGGTGCGGACGGCGGGACTCGAACCCGCACAGCCTTGCGGCCGCAAGATTTTAAGTCTCGTGCGTCTACCGGTTTCGCCACGTCCGCATCCGGCCAGCGGTAGCCGTCCGGCCGGGCCAGATCAAGCCGGCGGGTGCCAGCCGTAGACCCAGGCGTAGCGGTTGCTCATGCCCTCCGGGCCTAAGCGGCGCATCACCGTGTCCCGGGCGAAGCCGATCAGGCGGCCGGCGTGGTAGAAGCGTCCGTTGCGACGGGCGGCCCGCTGAACCGCGCGCACGCGGGACTGGCGCGCCGCGGCATAGGCCGCCAGCGCCTCAGGCACGTCTGCCTGCCCCGACAGGCTAGTTGCCAGCACCGCCGCGTCCTCGATGGCGAGCGCTGCCCCCTGGGCCAGGAACGGAAGCACCGGATGGGCAGCGTCGCCCAGAAGCGCGATCCGGCCCCGCGCCATCGGCCGCACGGCCGGGCGGTCCACCAGCGACCACACCACCCAGGTATCGGGCAGGCTCAGCAACTCGTTCAGCGGGCCGGCCGCATCGGGAAAATGGTCGCGCAGCACTGCCGGATCGCCGAGCCGCCCCCAATCCTCGTCGCCCTCGCGCTCGGGTACGATCGCCACGACGTTGAGCCGCCGGCCGCCGTTGATCGGGTAATGGACCACGTGGCGCTTGGGCCCGAGCCAGAGCCCGGTCTCGTTGCCCTGGAGCGCCTCGGGCGCCGCCTCACGCGGAATCACCGCCCGCCACGCCGCCTGACGATGGAGCCGGAGCGGGCGCGCGTCGAAGCGTTGGCGCAGGGCCGAGCGCACCCCGTCGGCCCCGACGAGGAGGTCGGCGCGCAGGCTCTCGCTGCGGTCGCCGTCGATGCTCTTCATCGTCAGGCTGATGCCCTCCGCCGTCTCCTCGACCTCAGACACCCCGCGCCCGACGCAGAGGCGGATGCCGGGGCGCCCGCGCACGGCGTCGAGCAGGAGGGTCTGGAGGTCGGCGCGGTGCAGCACGTAATAGGGCGCGCCGTGGCGCTCGCGCAGGCTCGGCCCGAGGCGGATGCCGCCGATGACACGGCCGGAGGCCAGGGCGCGCACGGTGACGCCCGGCGGCTCGTCGCCCGCTCGGCGCAAGGCCGCGCCGAGGCCCAGCCCGATCAGCACCGCGCTGGCGTTCGGAGAGAGCTGGAGCCCGGCGCCCACTTCGGAGAAGCCGGTGCGACGCTCGATCAGCGTGACGGAATGGCCGGCCGCAGACAGCGCCAGAGCGGCGGTGAGCCCGCCGATTCCGGCGCCGACGATGGCGATGGAGAGCGCCGTCACGGACAACGCCGCCGTCAGGCCGCCCTGGGAGCCTCCTGCGGCGCCTCGTCGTGCCACACGCAACCGGCCGGCTCCGCGGTCCCGGCCTTCAGCCGCGGATCGTAGCGGAACAGCGTCGAGCAGTACTGGCAGATGATCTCGCTGTCGCTGCCCATATCGAGGAAGACGTGCGGATGATCGAAGGGCGGCAGCGCCCCGATGCACATGAACTCTTTCGAGCCCACCGCGATCACGGTCACGCCGGCCTGATTGTGGAAGTGGGGAACCGCCTTGTCAGCCATCGCACGTCCCTGAAAACGGAGGCGGTGGTCTAGCGCGTTCGCGGGCGCAAGCCTAGGGTCTCGACCGGTTCAAGCCGATGGCTGAAGACTCCGCCACTGGTGTTCGGCGCGCTTGCGCGGGCGATGCCGGCCCCATCCCCTCTGCCGAAGCGGTTCAGCTCGCACGGATCGTGTCGATGGTTCCGCGGCAGGACGGGGCCACGTCGGCGACGACCCGCTCGAGCGGCGTCAGACCGAGCCAGACCCCCGCCGCGGTCGTCGCGGCCCACCAATAATCGTCACCGACCCGCTGAACCAAGGTCGGCAGGGCGGAGGAGACGCAGGCCTGCGCCTGGGCAACGACCTCCGGCGCCACCTTGGCTTGGCGAAGTCGGTCGGCGACCTCGGCCTGGACAGGCTGAAGGATGAGGGTGCTCGCAAGGAAGTAGGCGAGGCCGGACAGCATGAGCGAAACTCTTGTCGATGCCGGTCGGGGCGTCGGCATTACCGAAGCGCACTAGCGGTCGGCAATGCCCGTACCGAACCGGGGTTGCCCGTTACAACTCGGGAGACGCCGAGGTCGATCCAGGCCTTGACCGGCGCCGTTCGGGGCAGGAGCCATCTCAGTGCAGGATGCGGTTGCCTCGGCTTGCCCCTGGGGCGGCCTATCTGAGTTTTCCTCCGTTCATGCCGCTGCGGGCGATCTCAAGGAAACGGGTTTGGCGGCGGGCGCTCGGGTTGGCGCCGGCCCAAGTGCGGCGTAAGACGAAGCCGACCGCCTCATCTCATCTGCCGAAGCGCCCGATCCCCATGAGCCGTGAAGAGCAAGTCGTCGCCGAAGGCGGTCGCCGCGCCCCGGAGCCGCCGATCCACGGGCCGGAGGGGTTCGAGGGCATGCGCCGCGCCGGCCGCCTCACTGCGGAAGCGCTCGACCTCCTGGTCGAGGCCGCCCAGCCCGGCGTGACCACGGAGCATCTCGACAAACTCGCCTTCGAGTTCGGGATGGATCACGGCGCCTATCCGGCCTCGCTGTTCTACCGCGGCTACCGCAAGTCGATCTGCACCTCGATCAACCACGTCGTCTGCCACGGCATCCCGAACGACAAGCCCCTGCGCGAGGGCGACATCGTCAACCTCGATTGCTGCCTGATCCTCGACGGCTGGCACGGGGATTCGAGCCGCATGGCCTATATCGGCGAGGTGCCGCGCAAGGCGCAGCGCCTGTGCGAGATCACCTACGAGGCGCTGATGCGCGGCATCCGCGCGGTGCGGCCCGGCGGCTCCACCAACGATATCGGCCGCGCGATCCAGACCTACGCCGAGGCCGAGCGCTGCTCGGTGGTGCGCGATTTCTGCGGTCACGGGCTCGGCCGCGTCTACCACGACGCGCCGACGATCCTGCACTACGTCGAGGCGAGCTACGACGTGCCGCTGAAGGCCGGCCAGTTCTTCACCATCGAGCCGATGATCAATCTCGGGCGCCCGGCGGTGAAGGTGCTGTCCGACGGCTGGACCGCGGTGACCCGCGACCGCTCGCTCTCGGCGCAGTTCGAGCACACGGTGGCGGTCACGGAGGACGGCTTCGAGATCTTCACGCTCTCGCCCAAGGGGCTCGACCAGCCCAAACCCCACGGAACGCAGGCCGACTGACGGCCCGCCCGGAGATGGCCCGCCGGACGGCCGAACCGCCCGCCTTGCCGGGGCTCGCCGAGGCGGCGGCCCCCGCCGAGGAGGCGCCGCATTATCACGGTCACCGCGAGCGCCTGCGCACGCGCTTCGCGGAAGCCGGCACCGAGGCGCTCGCCGATTACGAGTTGCTCGAACTCGCCCTGTTCCGCTCGATCCCGCGGCGGGACGTGAAGCCGCTCGCCAAGGCGCTGATTCGCCGGTTCGGCTCGTTCGCCGAAGTCGTCAGCGCCGAGCCCGCCCGGCTCGCCGAGGTCGAGGGCGTCAGTGCGGGCGTCGCCGCCGACCTCAAGCTGATCGAGGCCGCGGGGCGACGGCTGGCGCGGGGCGCCATCGCGGCGCGCCCGCTGCTCTCCTCGTGGAGTGCGCTGCTCGAATATCTGCGCGCCACCATGGCCTTCTCGGGCCGCGAGGAGTTCCGGGTGCTGTTCCTCGATCGGCGCAACCACCTCATCGCCGACGAGGTGCAGGGCCGCGGCACCGTCGATCATACGCCGGTCTATCCCCGCGAGGTGGCGCGGCGCGCACTCGAACTCTCGGCCACCGCGATCATCCTGGCCCACAACCATCCCTCGGGCGATCCGACGCCGTCCGGCGCCGATATCCGCATGACGCGGGAGATCGTCACGGTGCTCGATCCGCTGGGGATCGTGGTACACGACCACGTCATCCTCGGCCGCGACGGGCATGCCAGCCTGAAAGGGCTCAAGCTGATCTGATGAAGACGGGCGGTCCCGCTCCGGATGCGCAGGACGACCCGGCCGACCTGCTCGGACGGTCGGTTCACGACGAGCGGGTGGTCGCCCGCCTGAACCGTGTCGGTGTGACCGAGCCGGACACTATCATCCAGGGCGCCTTTGCAGCCTATGGCAGGTCGGACGAGACCGGGTTCGGCCTCTCGGCCGAGGGCCTCGCCCTATACCGTCAGACGAACGGTGAGCCTCGCTCGCGCGTGATCGGCACCGAGGCGGAATTGATCGTCTCCCGCATCGATTTCTCCGACGCTGGCTGCGCGGCACCGGGGTCGCGGGCCTATGAGGGACCGTTGCCGTTCGGCCTGCGCTTCGGTGACCCGGCCGAGGGCGTCACCAAAAAACTCGGGGCGAAGCCGCGGCGGAAGGGGCGCTCCAGCGATCTTCCCGGACGCAGCCCGGTCGTCTTCGTGTGGAACTATGAGGTCGGCGGCCTCGCGGTGATCGTGAAGCTGACGGCGCAGCACCGCCTCGCGGCGATCTACCTCGCCCCGCTCGACCGCCCGACGCGGCAGGCGCGCGAACGGGAAGCCTCCCTCAGGGCCATGAGCGGACGGATCGATCCCACTTCCTTGCCACGCATCGAGGCGCTGCGGTCTGTGGTCCCGACCGCGCGCTGGCGGGAGGCCGCCGCCGAGGTGGACATGGCGGAGCGGGACATCGCCGAGGCGGATCGGCTGCTCCACTGCTACCTCGACGCAGCGAAGGCCGCCGCGGCTCGGCGGTCGGCGCCGGCCCTCCATCGGGCCACGCAGCGCCTCGTCCTGGGCCTCAACCGGATCAACCGCAGGAACGGCTTGATCGAGACCCTGGAGCGCGACGAACTGGGCGTCTTCATCGAGGCCGTGCTGACGGAGGCCGGGTTCGAACGCGCTCGGGGCGAGGACATTACCCTGACCTGGCGGGAATGGTGACGCCGCCCGACGCTGCCCAGCTCTGATCTGTCCGACCTTTCATCGGCCCTGAGCGAGGGATAGGCACGCGCCACGCCTCCGCTACATCTCCGACAGGTTGTCCGGCAAACCGATCACAGCATGGGGCGCCGGCGCCGTGACGGGCGGTAGGGTGCCACGGCAAGTTGAGGGTGCATGGTGTGCGAGCGTGCCGGCGGCCGTCCGGCTGGCCTGCCTCTTGCTCCGGCAGAACGAGACATCAGGGGGAATCGCGCGAATGGCGCTCACGGCGTTCGACGAGATGAACGGAGGCGGATCGGGGCAGCCGGAACAGGCCGTCGTCCGTGAGGCCTACGACATCCTCAAGGCTTGGCTCGACAAGACGCCGCCGGAGCATTTCAACACCCGCCGCAGCCAGGCCGAGATGCTGTTTCGGCGCATCGGCATCACCTTCGCCGTCTACGGCGCCAATGAATCGACCGAGCGGCTGATCCCCTTCGACATCATTCCGCGGGTGCTGACGAAGCCCGAATGGGATTTCCTGGAGCGCGGCCTCAAGCAGCGCGTCACCGCGCTCAACGCCTTCATCAACGACATCTACGGCGCCGAGGAATGCATCAAGGCCGGGATCATCCCGCCCGACCTCGTCTACCGCAATCCGCATTACCGCATGGAGATGCGCGCCTTCGACGTGCCGCACGACCTCTACGTCCACATCGCCGGTATCGACATCGTGCGCACCGGCGCCAACGACTTCTTCGTGCTGGAGGACAACGCCCGCACCCCGTCCGGCGTCTCCTACATGCTGGAGAACCGCGAGGTGATGATGCGGCTCTTCCCCGAGCTGTTCTCCCGCCACCGCGTCGCGCCGGTCGAGAACTATCCCGACGCCCTGCTCGCGACCCTGCGCAGCCTTGCCCCTGCCTCCGCGACGCGGGACCCGACCGTGGTCCTGCTGACCCCGGGCCGCTACAACTCGGCCTTCTACGAACACTCGTTCCTGGCCGACAAACTCGGCGTCGAATTGGTGGAGGCGGGCGACCTCTTCACCAAGGACGAGGTCGTCTACATGCGCACGACCGAGGGGCCGCGCCGCGTCGATGTGATCTACCGCCGCCTCGACGACGACTTCCTCGATCCGCTCGTCTTCCGCCCGGATTCGGTGCTCGGCGTGCCGGGTCTGATGAACGCCTACGAGCGCGGCAACGTCACGCTCTCGAACGCGGTCGGCACCGGCATCTCGGACGACAAGGCCGTCTACAGCTACATGCCGGAGATCGTGAGGTTCTTCACCGGCGAGGAGCCGATCCTGCACAACGTGCCGACCTATCGCTGCCGCGAGCGGGAGGCGTTCTCCTACGTGATGGACAACCTGAAGGACCTCGTGGTGAAGGAGGTCAACGGCTCGGGCGGCTACGGCATGCTGGTGGGCCCGCACGCCACGCGCCGCGAGATCGACGAGTTCGCGAAGAAGCTGCGGCACGCACCCGACAACTTCATCGCCCAGCCGACCCTCTCGCTCTCGACCTGCCCGACCTTCGTCGCCTCCGGCGTTGCCCCGCGGCACGTCGATCTGCGCCCCTTCGTGCTGGCCGGCGCCGACGAGATCCGCATCGTGCCGGGCGGCCTGACCCGCGTCGCGCTGAAGGAGGGCTCGCTCGTGGTCAATTCGAGCCAGGGCGGCGGCACCAAGGACACCTGGGTGCTCGATGCCTGACCACTTCGCCCGATCGTTTTGCATGTCTTCGGCGAGCCGGGCGGCGTCGGTGATGAAACACCGCGCATCTGCCGTCCCGGTCGCCACCGCGCCCGCGAGCTGACCCATGCTGTCCCGGACTGCCGACAATCTCTACTGGCTCTCGCGCTACGCTGAGCGGGCGGATTTTCTCGCCCGCATTCTCGACGCCGCCCTGCGGCTCACCGCCCTGCCGTCGAATTACGGCGGCCGTACCTCGAACGAGTGGGCATCGGCCCTGTCCTCGGCGGGCGATCCTGCGTTATTCAAGACCCTCTACGACGCGGTCAACGAGCACACGGTCTGCAACTTCCTCGCCTTCTCGCCGCATAACCCGTCCTCGATCCGCTCCTGCATCGCCACGGCGCGGGAGAACGCCCGCTCGATCCGCACGGCGCTCACCACCGAGATGTGGGACACGATCAACGGCGCGTGGCTGGAGCTGCGCTCCTACGAGGGGCGCGACCTCAGCCGGGAAGAATTCACGCAGTTCTTGGACTGGGTGAAGCGGGTCTCGCTGACCTTCGACGGCTCGGCCTACCGGACGATGCTGAGGAACGACGCCTACTGGTTCACCCGCGCCGGCACGGCGATCGAGCGGGCCGACAACACCGCCCGCATCCTCGACGTGAAGTACCAGATCCTGCTGCCGGCCTCCGAGCGCGTCGGCGGCTCGCTCGACTACTTCCAGTGGACCACGATCCTGCGCGAGGTCTCGGCCTTCAACGCCTATCACTGGGTCTACCGCGAGAGCATCAAGCCGGTGCTGGTCGCCGACCTGCTGATCCTCAATCCCGAAATGCCGCGCTCGCTCGCGAGCTGCTACCGGATGCTGGTGGAGCATCTCGACCTGATCGCCGACGCCTACGGCCGCCGCGGCGAGAGCCAGCGCTTGGCCAGCAACCTGAGGGCGAAACTCCGCGGCGCCGATATCGAGCGCATCTTCGCGTCCGGCCTGCACGAGTTCATCCAGGAGTTCATCGCCGAGAACAACGGGCTCGGGGCGGCGATCAGCGAGCAGTATCTGGTGTAAGCGCGCTCCACGAAACGCTCGGTCACCGACTGTTCTCGCTCCGGTGAGGTCGGCGCAGCAGGCGTTTCGTATGAGACACCAAGCGCCTGATCGGCGAAGCGGCCGAGGCGCTTCGTAGTCCTGAAACCCCGCGGGGCAGGCTTGTCGGCCGCCGCCGCCCGAATCCGGCGGATTGCCGGCGCGTCCTGGGGAGCATCCGCACAGCCTACGACGACACGATCCGCGCGCGATGACGCGGTCCGACAGCGTTCGAGGCGAGGGCAGGATGCCGCCTTGATCCCGCCGTCAAGCGACGTAAGGCTCGCAACCCGTGTCGGCGCCTCGGTCTCGCCGCACCTTTTCCCCGGCCGATAGCGCGCGTCGCCTCGGCCGCGCGGGTAGCATCCGCCCACCACTGGCGGGGGTAATGGCCTTGCCGCGCGGCAAACCGCAACAAAACGTCGCTCCGCGACAAGTCGCGGCAGACGGCTCGATCAAACTAGCCCCTGGTTGCAGCCAGTGCGGGCGCCGGCTGTGGCTTGAATGGATAAAAATATTCGGACGCGCTGTCCGGGAGGAAGATCAGCACCGGTCTTCGACCGAGTTATATTCACGATCGTCGAAGCGCGGCGATCGGCGCATGAGCGCATCTGCCATTTCAGCAACCTCTTTTTCTTCTCAGGAGCCCTGCGGAGATCGACAAGCTATGCTGTCAATGCATGTTGACGACGATAAGGATTGGAAGGCCTCGGATTGCACCGTGACCGAGCCGGCCACGATCCGCCGCGCCATCTCGGCCGCTTCGATCGGGAACGTCGCCGAATGGTACGATTTCGGTGTCTACGCCTTCTTCGAGCCGACCATTCAGAAGGTGTTCTTCTCCAATCTCTCCCACCAGATGGGTGAGATCGCGACCTTCGGGCTCTTCGCGGTTGCGTTTTTGATCCGACCGCTCGGCGGCATGTTCTTCGGCCCCTTGGCCGACCGGATCGGCCGCAACAAGGTTCTCGCGGCCACGATGATCCTGATGGCCGTCGGCACCTTCGCCATCGGCTGCATCCCGAGCCAGGAGAGCATCGGCATCGCCGCGCCGCTCCTTCTTCTCGTCGCCCGCCTGGGCCAGGGCTTCTCCACCGGCGGCGAGTACGGCAGCGCCATGACCTTCATCGCCGAATACGCCCCCGACCGGCGGCGCGGCTATCTCGGCAGCTGGTTGGAATTCGGGACCTTCACGGGATATCTGTTGGGCGCGATCGTCGTGACCGTGGCGGGCGTTGCCCTGACCGAGGAACAACTGCTCGACTGGGGCTGGCGCCTGCCGTTCTTCCTGGCCCTGCCGCTCGGCCTCGTCGGCGTCTACATGCGCTCGCAGTTGGCCGAGACGCCGGCCTTCGCCGCCCTTGAGCAGGAGGCGGAGGATCGCGAGAAGCGCCTGCGTGCGGGGCAGACCGCGAAGGACATCGTCGCCCTGTGGCCCTACGTCCTCGTCTGCATGGGCCTCGCGCTCGCCTGGAACGTGCCGAACTACATGCTGACGTCCTACATGCCGACCTACGTGACGCAGACCCTGCCGATGATGCAGCAATCCGGCGGCATCTCGCCGAGGGAGTCGCAGGTCCTGCAGATCGTGGTGATGGTCCTCGCGCTTCTGTCGATCCCCTTCATCGGCCGCCTGTCCGACCGGTTCGGTCGCAAGCCCTTCGTCCTGATCGGGTCGCTCGGCCTCGTCGTGCTCGCCCTGCCGATGATCATGCTGATCCGCAGCCAGAGCGAGACCGCGGTCTTCCTCGGCCTGCTGATCATGGGCCTGCTGCTGATCTGCTTCAGCGCCACGATGCCCTCGACGCTGCCGGCCCTCTTCCCCACGAACGTCCGTGCGAGCGGCCTGTCCATCTCCTTCAACGTGTCGGTGTCGCTGTTTGCCGGAACGACCTCCGTCGTCGTCGGATCGCTCGTGGCCTATACGGGCAACCTCGATTGGCCGGCCTATTACCTGATGATCGCGGGCGCGATCGGCGCCGTCTCGATCCTCGTCATCCGTGAGCCCAACGGGACGAGCATGTGGGGGTCTCCGCCCGCGGCGGCGAGCGAGCAGGAGGCGCACGACCTCGTCCAGGACTACGGCTCAGGTGCGGCCGGCGGCGGATCGGGACTGTCCGTGCCGGTCCCCATCGCGCCGCGCCAGATCGTTTGAGCCTCGATCGCATCCGGATTCCCGCAGAGGCTTCGGACGGTGTTGACCGAGAGCCGGTGACGGAAGGGGCTCTCGACTTCCGTCACGGCAAGCGCCCATGCCGATCGTGTCGGATCGGCTCGGGACCCGGGGCGTCTGCCGCGGCGCGGGTCCTGACTGGGGTCAGTAGCGATACCCGCCATACCCGCCGTAGCGCCGTTCGCCGTACCGGGAGCCGCGATACGATCGGCCGTAATGGCCGCCGTACTCGTGTTTGCGCCTCCATCCGTGGGCCGGCGCCCAGGGCGAAGGGCCGCCGTGGTGGAGCCCGCGTCCGCCGCGCGCCCAGGGCGGGTCGGCCATAGCGGCCGTGGTGGTTCCGACGATGCCGGCGGCAAAGGCCAGAACCGAGAGAAGGGTCAGGGTGGGTTTACGAAGCATGGGGCCTCCTGCGAGCGGGTGGGGCGGAACGGGACGGCGCGGTCGGTCCGGCCTTGGAGTGCCTCACGAAAACGCCCGCTCACCGACCGTTCGCATTCTGGCGAGGACAGCGCAGCGGGCGTTTTGTGAGAGACTCTCACTGGCCGATCGTCGAACCGGTGGTGGTCGCGGATTTCACCGGCTTCGAGCCGGGCTCGTGCGACATGGTCTTGGTGCGCGACTCGACGCTCTCGCCGTCGCGAACCTTGGTCTTCGTCTGCGACTTCGAGAATGTGCCGCCGTCATGGGCCATGGCCTTGGACTGGCCGTTGAGGCCGCCTTGGCCGGTCTCGTTCACATGGGAGCGGTTCATGGTCTTGCCGCCGGCGGCCGCGCCGCCGGTCGCCAGCGAGGAGCCGGTGCCGCCGTTCGCGCCCGTCGAGGTGCCGCCGGTGCCGACGGTCGAGGCGGAGGTGCCGCCGGAGGCCGCCGAGCCGGCGCTGCCCGCCGTCGCGCTGCCGCCCTGCGCCTGGGCGAGCGCCGGGGCGAGGGCGAGGCCGAGGGCAGCCAAAGCCGTTGCCGGCGTGATGATCGTCTTGGTGATGCTCATCGGACCCTCACTTCTTGTTGCTCGGCACGGTGACCACGCAGTCGCCGTCCCCCGTCGTCGTCATCGTGCTGCCGCCGCTGCTCGAACTCGCGGCCGAACTGCTGGTCGTTCCGTTGTCCGAGCGCGTCGTCACCGAGGGGCCGCCGGTGGTGGAACTCTTCACCCCGTCGGGGCCGGCCGTGACCGAACTCGACAGCGTGCCCGTCTTGTTCGCTTCGTCCGAGTGGACGACCCGGCACGGCTTGCCGTTGGGGCCAGTGGTGACGGTCGTGCTGCCCGAGACGCCGTTCGGGCCGCTCTGGACGGTGGTGGTCTGAGCCTGACTCGTGGCGATGCCGACGAGTCCGATTGCGCCGCCGAGAAGCGGCAGGATCACGCGTGCCATGGTGCGTCTCTCCTCAGATGCTGAAGCGGACGCGGCCCTTGAGAGCCGCGCCCGCGCCGTCACCCCCGATGAGGCTCAGCGCTTGTTGTGGCCGGGAGCGTTCTCGGAATTTCCGGGACCGCTCTTGTCATGGCCCGGAGCGCTGCCCGACTTGCCCATGCTGCCGGACGAGGAGCCGCCCGAGCCCATGGACGAGCCGCTGCCGCTCTTGTCGGCCGACGACCCGCCGGTGCCCATGGAAGAGCCCGAACCGCTGCCCGAGCCGGCCGAGGAGCCGCCGGTGCCGACCGTCGAGGAGCTGGTGCCGCCGCCCGCCGAGGAGCCGCCGGTGCCGAGCGTCGAGGACGAGCCCGAGCCGCCGCCCGAGCCGGCCGAGGAGCCGCCGGTTCCGACCGTCGAGGAACTGGTGCCGCCGCCTGCCGAAGAACCGCCGGTGCCGGTCGTCGAGGACGATTGAGCGAGCGCGAGAGCCGCGCCGCCGATAACGAACGTGGTGGCGAGCGCCGCAACGCGAATATGTTTGAGCATGATTTCCTCCAAGTGTTTCGGTTGTTGCGGGACCAGAAACGGAGAGTTCGAGAGGACCGTTCCAAGAAAATTGCACCGGTCTCGAACAAAATTCTCCGATGAACGGTAGATTAACACGTAGACTATGCTGTTCAGGCAAGAATTCCCCATCGAGCGGCGGCCCTGGGGTGGATGTGATGCGGGACGTTCAGGCGGCGCGATTGCGTTTTCTGGTCGGACCGTCTCTCAATTCGGTGATCTGTCGGCTCGGGCGCCTGAAACGACGCTTCCGGCGATACCGTTCCGGGGCATTGCCGGCCCTGCCGAGCGCAGGGCCGGGTCGAGACAGGCATCCGGACCGGTTGGGCAAGGGCGCGCCGGGGACAAATCCTCTCCGAGCCGTGCCTGAATGGTGTCGTCGCGGCACTGCTTCGAGCCGATCCGCCGCAGGCGTCCGGACGAGAAAACCCGTCCTGCCAACGCTTTGAGCAAGCCGCCCGATTTCCAAATCGCCGCCCTTGCCCTAGCTTGCCGCGACTCGTCCCGGCAGGATCAAGGCATGCGCATCCGGATCGTCCACGATACGGTCTACACCTACGAGCAGCCGGCCCGCGGCCTCATTCAGATCCTGAGGCTGACACCGCGCGACCATGACGGGCAGCACGTGCGCGAATGGCGGATCGAGCCCTCCGTCAACGGGCGGCTCACCGCCCGCGAGGACGGGTTCGGCAACCTCGTCCACTGGTTCACCGCCGACGACCCGACCGACGCGCTCACCGTGCGGGTGACCGGCGAGATCGAGACCTTCGAGACGAGCGGCATCGTCCGCGGCGCGGTCGAGCGCCTGCCCGACCTGTTCTACCTGCGCGACACGCCCCTTACCGAGGCGAGCCCGGAGCTGAAGGCTTTCGCGGAGAAGGTCGCGCGAGAGGGGGAGCACGATCGGCTCTCGACTCTGCACCGCCTCCTCGCCGCCGTGCACGACGCCGTGACCTTCGAGCCGGGTCCGACCAGTGCCAGCACCAGTGCCGCCCAATCCTTCGAGGCGGGCAAGGGCGTGTGCCAGGATCTCACCCACATCTTCCTCGCCGCTGCCCGGCACCTCGAGATCCCGTCCCGCTACGTCTCCGGCTATTTCCGCCGCGACGATGGCGGCGACGACCAGAAGGCGGGGCATGCCTGGGCGGAATCGCTGGTGCCGGAACTCGGCTGGATCGGCTTCGACCCCGCCAACGGCCTCTCGGCGACCGAGGCGCATGTGCGCGTCGCCGTCGGCCTCGACTATCTCGGCGCTGCGCCGATCCGTGGCAGCCGCATGGGCGGGGGCACAGAAACCCTCGACGTGGCCCTGCGGGTCGAGCAGGTGCAGGCGCCGCACCAGGCGCGCGGCCAGCAGAGCCAGAGCCAATCCCAAGGGTGAGCCAGGTCTCGGGGCAGGGACCGGCTTCGAAAATGCGCGCTTGAAAATGCGCTCTTGCGGCCGGCGCGCGGCGCGTGCGAAGCGAGCCGCCTCGTTCTGCCCGGCTCCCCGGGTCTTTTTCGCCTGAGGCGGGTGCCGCCATGACCTACTGCGTCGGAGTGCTCGTCGAGGACGGGCTGGTGATGATTGCCGACACCCGCACCAATGCGGGGCTCGACAACATCTCGACCTATCGCAAGCTGCACATGTTCAACGTGCCGGGCGAGCGGGTGATGATGCTGGCCTCGGCCGGCAACCTCTCGATGACGCAGTCGGTGCTGAGCATGCTCCGCGAGGGCGTGGACGACGTCGAGGGCGAGACGCCGCCCAAGCTCTCGGACGCGGCCACCATGTTCAAGGCGGCCCAGCTCGTCGGCCGGGCGATCCGCCGGGTCCGCGAGATCGAGCAGGCCGGGTTCGAGGCGGCCAACCTGCGCATGGAGGTCTCGTTCCTGTTCGGCGGCCAGATCGGCGACGAGCCGATGCGGCTGTTCATGATCTACTCGGCAGGCAACTTCATCGAGTGCAGCCGCGAGGCGCCCTTCCTGCAGATCGGCGAGCACAAATACGGCAAGCCGATCCTCGACAGGGCCGTCACCTACGAGACCGATCTCTACGACGCGCTGAAGGTCGGCCTCGTCTCGATGGATTCGACCATGCGCTCGAACCTCGGCGTCGGCCTGCCGATCGATATCGCCGTGCAGCGCCGCGGCCATCTCGACCTCGAAGTGAACCACCGCATCGAGGCTGGCGAGAGCTACTTCCACGATCTGCGCGAGCGCTGGTCGGCGGCGCTCAGGGCGGCGCACCGGGCGATCCCGCGCCCGCCCTACGGGCCGCAGCGGTAGACGCTGCCGTCATTGCCTCGGCTTCGTCGCGATGACGGAAGGGGCGCTCAGGCCGTCCCGCTCAAGAGCTCGTCCGCGAGGGCCGGCACCGTCTCGCTCGCGCGCCCGAGCCGGATCGCCTCGAACATCCGGGCATTGTCGGCTTCGTCCAGGGTGAGCGCGAGCGTCGGGATGCCGAAGGCGCGGGCCTGGGCGACGTAGCCCGCCGCCGGATAGACCGCCCCTGAGGTGCCGATCGCCACGAACAAGTCGGCCTCGGCCAGCGCCTCGTCGATGGCGTCGAGGTGTTTCGGCATCTCGCCGAACCACACCACGTCGGGCCGCATGCCGCCGACGCGCGTGCAATGCGGGCAGGCCGTCTCGACGGTCAGATCCTCGTGCCAGACGGTTTCCGTGCCGCAGGCGGTGCAGCGGGCTCTCAGGAGTTCGCCGTGCATGTGCACAACGTGGCGCGAGCCCGCCCGCTCGTGCAGGTCGTCGATGTTCTGCGTGCAGAGGAACAGCCGGCCACCGCGCTCCGCCAGGCCTGCTTCCAGCCGGGCCAAAGCCGCGTGCGCCGGGTTGGGCGCGGCGGCGCGCGCGTCGCAGCGGCGGTGATTGTAGAAGTCGTGGACGAGCACCGGATCGGCGGCGAAGCCCTCGGGCGTCGCAAGCCGCATCGGATCGAAGCGCGCCCACACCCCGTCCGTGTCGCGGAACGTGCCGAGCCCGCTCTCGGCGGAGATCCCGGCGCCGGTGAGGACGAAGACGTTACGAGTCATGGCATCGCCGTGATGGAATCGCTCAAGCCTCCGGCAAGCGCGTAGCGAGCACCTTGTCGATGCGCCGGCCGTCCATGTCGACGACCTCGATCCGCCAGCCTTGCGTCTCGATCTTGTCGCCCTCCGTCGGGATGCGCCCGAGCTGGACGATGACGAAGCCGGCGAGCGTCGAGAAGTCGTCCGAGCGCGGACGCTCCGGCAGACCGAGGCGATCGAAGGCGTCGGTCGCCGACATCATGCCGTCGATGAGCAGCGAGCCGTCTTCGCGCTCGACCACCATCCGCTCCTCGCCGGGCTCGGGGATCTCACCGGCCATCGCCTCCAGAAGGTCGGTCTGGGTGACGATGCCCTCGAGACTGCCATACTCGTCCACGACGATCGCCATGCGCACGGGCTTGGTCTGGAACATCTCCAGCACCTTGAGGATCGCCAGACCCTCATGGACGACGATGGGCTCGCGGGTCGCCGCCTTCACGTCGAGGGGCTTGCCGTCGAGGAACTGGTCGAGCAGGTCCTGCTTGCGAAGCACGCCGACGACGTCGTCGATCTGGCCGCGGCTCACGATGAGCTGCTCGTGGCGGCAGGCGCGCACCGCCTCGATGATCTCTTCCTGGGTGTCGTCGAGATCGATCCAGTCCACCTCGTTGCGCGGCGTCATGATCTCGCGGATCCGCCGCTCGCCGATGGCGAGAATGCGCGCCACCGCATCCTCCTGCGCCTCGTGCAGCAGGCCCGCCTCGTGGCTCGCGGTCACGAGCAGGCTGAGCTCCTTCGGGGAGGGCAGGTGCCCTTCGCCCTCGCCGGGCCGCAGGCCGAGCATGCGCAGCACGCCGTTGCCGAGGCCGTTGAGGAGGTGGATCGCCGGGCCGAAGATGAACAGGAACAGCGTAAGCGGCCGCACGATCACGAGCGCGGTGCGCTCGCTGCGCTGCAGTGCCAAGCTCTTGGGCGCCAGTTCACCCAGCACGATGTGCAGCGTGGTGATGACGGCGAAGGCCAGCGCCACGGCCAGCGTGTGCGTGGTGATGCCGATGGCCCCGTCGGGCAGCCACTGGAACAGCGGCTCGATCAGGTGGGCCAGGGCCGGTTCACCGACCCAGCCGAGCGCCAGCGAGGAGAGGGTGATGCCCAGCTGCGTCGCGGCGAGATGCGCGTCGAGCCGGTCGGTGGCGCGTTGGAGCGCCCGGGCGTTGGCCCGCCCCTCGTTGACCAGTTCGGCGACCCGGCTGCGCCGCACCGCGACGAGGGAGAACTCCGCCGCGACGAAGAAGCCGTTGGCGAAGACGAGTGCGACGACCGCGACGAGGCCGAGCACCGATGACCAGAGACCGTCCGAAATCGTGCCCTCCCGGGGCCAAGCCGCACTGCTGACCGCATCTGAGGCGGCACCGATGCTGTGTCTCTCTCGCAAAACTCCCGATGCGCCGTCGCGCCCGGAAAGCAACCGTACGGTGATCGGGAGTTTTGTGAGGCACTCTTAAAGCCGAACCCCGTCACGGGGGAAGGGGCTCGCGCGCATTCTCGCGTGGGCCACCCCGTCTGCGCCATCAGATCCATGTGCGCATGTCCGATTTGCGAGAGCGGGCCGTCACCTTTCGGGGCAATGCTGTATGGAGACACGCTCGCCCCGGCCACGCCACACTTCGTTCCCATCTTTCCCGTGGGACTGAGCGAAGGGCCGAACCCGGCGGCGGGGCCCGGAATATCTGCGTTTTCGAGGGATCTGGTCGTGATTAAGCTGCCGAAGCTGTTTCGGCCCAAGCGCCGCGACGCCGCGACCGCTGCCCCCTTCTTCGATCCCGCCTTTTACCGCTCCGCCTATCCCGACGTGGCCGCGGGCGGGGGGGATCCGCTGCGGCACTACCTCGATCACGGCTGGCTGGAGGGCCGCGACCCGTCCGCGGTGTTCTCGACCCTGTTCTATCTCGACCGTCACCTTGCTGAGGCTGCGCCGGTCAACCCGCTCCTGCACTATGCGGGCCTGTCGGCAGCCGAGCGGCTGCGGGTCACGACGCAGCCCGGCCCGGATTTCCCGGCGCTCCAGGCCAGCGTCGTCGAACCCTATTTCGATGCGCCGTACTACGCCCGCCTTGCCGGTCTAGAGGCGGGAGAGGACCCGCTCGCCCACTATCTGTCCAAGGGCTGGCGGCGCGGGCTCGATCCGAGCGATGCCTTCTCGGGGGACGCCTACCTGCAGCGCCACGCCCATATGCGGCGTCTCGGCGTCAGCCCGCTCTACCATTTCGCCGCAACTCGGCGCCTCCAGGCCTCGGAGGCCGCCGCTCCGCCCGTGCGGCGCGCCAAGCCGCAGGCGGCGTCGCTGCCCGCCGACCCGGCCGAGGCCTCCGACGCGCAGATCTACGAGACGGTCACGGCCGCCTTCGACCGGGAGCACTATCTCGACACCAATCCCGACATCCGCCGCTCCGGCGTCGATCCGGTCCGACACTTCCTCGATTTCGGTGCCCGCGAGGATCGCGACCCGAGCCCCGACTTCTCGGTGCGGTTCTACCGCAAGCATTACCGGCGGGAGACCGGTGCGGGCATCAATCCGTTCTTCCACTATCTGGCAGTGGGCCGGGCGCGCGGCTTCCGGCCGACGCCGTTCGGTCTTGGAACCTGGCCGGCGCAGGTCGCGCCGACACCGGCCGAGTGGGCGCGGGCGCGGCCCGCCGCCGACATCGCCTCAGCGCGGGCCGTGCTGATCATGCCCGTCTACAAGGGCTACGACGACACTCTGCGGGCGATCCACGCGGTGTTGAGCGCCCCGCAGGTCGCCTCGTTCGCCCTCCTCGTCATCGACGATTGCAGCCCCGACCCGCGGCTGAGCGCGGCGCTCGCCGAGCTGGCCGATCGCGGCCTGTTCGCCCACCTTGTCAACAATGAGAATCTCGGCTTCGTGCGCGCCTGCAACCGCGGCCTGGAACGTGCGGCGGGCAAGGATGTCGTGCTCGTCAACGCCGATATCGTCGTCTACGGCGACTGGCTCGACCGCTTACTTTGGCACCTCGACGCCGACCCCCGCGTCGCCACGGTGACGCCGTTCTCCAACAACGCCACGATCTGCAGCTATCCGCGGCCGAACGTCGACAATCAGACCCAGCTCGAGATCACGCCGGCCGAGATCGATGCCTTCACCCGCGCGTGCAACGCCCGCACCAGTTCGCCGGTGCCGACGGGCGTCGGCTTCTGCATGGCGATGCGCCGGGAGGCGATCGCGGCGGTGGGCGTCCTCGACGCCGAGACCTTCGGGCGCGGCTACGGCGAGGAGAACGATTTCTGCATGCGCGCCCTCAAAGCGGGCTTCATCAATCTCCTGGCCCACGACATCTTCGTGTTCCATTCCGGCAGCGTCTCCTTCGGCACGCTGCTCGCGACCAAGGGCGAGGACATCCTTCGCGCCCTTCTCACCAAGCATCCGGACTATCAGCGCCGGGTCCACAACCATATCGAGGTCGATCCCGCCCGCTTCGCCCGGCGCCGCCTTGATCTCTACCGCTTCGCCAAGCGCGCCACGGCCAGCGCCGGGCGCGGCCTCGCGCTGATCGTCACCCACGATTTCGGCGGCGGCATCGAGACCCATATCGAGCGGCTGAGCGCCCGGCTGGCCGAGGCGGGGCTCGCTGTCGTCTATCTGCGCACCGACGAACCCGGCGGGTTCAAGATCGGTCTGCCTGACGGAAGCGGAATCGATTTTCCGGTCTCGATCCTCGACCTGCTCTCCCTCGACCGCGACGCGGATCTTCTCGCCGAACTCATCGGCTGGCTCGGCCCGGCGATGGTGCATGTCCACTCGCTGGCGGGCCTCGACGCGCCGTCGACCCGCGCGGCGATGCGGCTGATCGAGGAGGCGGGCGTCGGCTATGACGTGACGCTGCACGACTACGCCTCGGTCTGCCACCGCAACAATCTCGTACGGCCCGAGGGCGTCTATTGCGGATTGGCCGAGCCCGACGCCTGCCGCGATTGCATTCGCCTCGACCGCGACGCCGACGAAATCCTCCTGCCCGATCCCGTCGAGCGGCGGCAGGACTGGGCCGGTTTCCTCAACCGTGCCCGCATGGTGTTCGCGCCGTCGGCCGATCTCGCCGGCCGCATCGGTCCGGCGCTGCATCTCGACCGGATCGTGCTGCGCCCGCACGAGGAGACGCCAGCCGGCGGCGAACTCAAGTCTTGGCAGCGCCGGGAGGGACCGCTGCGCGTCGCGGTGATCGGATCGATCGGCGCACACAAGGGATACAACATCGTCCACAGCCTCGCCCTTGATGCCCGGCTGCGGCAATTGCCAATCGTGTTCACGATCGTCGGCCATTCCGCCGAGCCGCGCGCCATGGAGGCGGCGGGCGTGCGCGAGACCGGCCTCTACGGCAGCGACGCGATGGCGCTCGCCGAGATCGCGCGGCTCGATCCCGACCTCGCCCTGCTGCCCTCGATCTGGCCGGAAACCTACTGCTACACGCTCTCGCTCGCGCTCGCGGCCGGGGTGCCGCCGGTGGTGTTCGATCTCGGCGCCCAGGCCGAGCGGCTGCGGGCGAGCGGGGAGGGCCACCGTCTCGATCCGGCGCTCGCCGACGATCCCCAGCGGCTGAACGCGGCCCTGCTGGCGCTGCCGATCGACGCGCTCTGGGCCGCCCGCAAGCCGTTCCAGCCGACGGCCTATCCGCGGATTCTAGAGGACTATTACGGATTACCCGGAGGCCTTCCCCCGGTCCCTGCGACCGCTTCTGCCGAGGAGACAAGGGTTTAAACGGCGTCGGGGTGAGCCGAGGGCGATGCCCTGCCCGATGCCTCCACATGTCATAGACGGGGCTGCCGCCAGGCGGCTACAACGGTCAAGCTAGGCGGGTCGCGCGCGGTCCCGCCTGAGCGTTCGTTGCAAGCCAAGGGGAAGCCCATGACCACGCAGAACCTCACCGTCACCGCCCGCGAGCGCGACACGCTTCTGGCGGCGTTGCGCTACTACCAGTTCTACCGGATGCAGGGTCACCCGTTCGATCCCCGGAAGGACGACCTGATCGACACCATCGCCGCGAGCCACGGCGAGGCTCTCGACGTGACCGAGATCGACGATCTCTGCGCCGGCCTGAACGGCAACCGTCACGCCCTGGCCAAAGTCGCGGCCTGAGACGCGTCCGCAACGCTCGGCACGATCGAAGGACGTCATACCAAATCCGGTTGATCCCTTCGGGATGGCGGATTTGGCTTCGCTCAAGCGCCGCGCAGGCTTGCTGATCCGATCGCCGCTTTGATCAAGCCAAGACCGGATCAGACGAGAAGGGCGTTGAGGAGAACGGCCGCTCCGAGGCCGAGCAGGAACGCCGCCGCGAGCAGAGGTGTGTCTGCGGCGGTCATCGGGAGGCTTCACCCGCCGAGATGCCGACCAGAAGCGGCCGGCGGGTGACCACGACCTGTCCCGGAATCGGCGCTCCACCGTCGACCCGGGCGCTCACCGGAACCGCGCCGCCCGCCTGCGGCAGGCGTTGCGTGAAGGCCTTGGCCGAGCCGGCCGGGGCCGGCACCGCCTCGACGAGCGAGGGGGCGAGCAGGGCATAGGCCGCCATCACCGTTCCGGCCGCCACGATCTTGATCAGGTCCCGCATGATGTCCGCCCCTCGTTCGGAGCCCTTCCGGCTCTCGTGTGGAGCCGTTCTACGGACGCCGGATTGCTGGCGGATTGCTTGGTACGGTTACCGAATTGCGTCGCAGGTGATCGACGAAACATCGGAAACGGACCGTTCCTTCCGCCAGTTCGCTCCGACCCTAGCGTCGCGCCGGGATCGGGTATGAGCGCGAGCGCACGTGGTGACCGTTTCCCGTGTCCCTCTGCAGCGTGATCGCGTGGGAGACGGGGTGCCGCTTTCGAATCGACGTTTCGGCCGCAGAGGGCGGCCGGAGGAATTCAGCAGGGAGCTACGGGCGTTCGACAAAGCGACAGCCCGCGCCCGCGGATCAGGGAAGAGCGTCCCGTCTGGGCAAGAAAGACCGCTACCGAGAACGAATGGGGGCTTCGACACGCTTCCTTATCGCTCGGGTGCCATACCCCTGGTTGAGCGATTCGAGGCCCCGAAACCCCATGGACCCTGCCCCTGCGAACCGGGAGACGGCTGACGTCACCGCCGACCTGGATCGCATTCTGCGCTTCAGCCCGTCGGTGGCGGAGCAATATGAGAGCGAGCACGGCCGCGCGCGCGAGGCAGACCTGCGCCGCAATGCCCTCGTAGGCCTCTTGCTCTACAACGTCTACAACGTGACCGGCTGGTTCCTGATGCCGGACATCGCGTTCTGGGCCCTGGCCGCGCGGCTCCTGATGTTCACGTCCTTAGCGCTGCTGCTCGTCTGGTTGATCGGCCGTGTCGGCGCAGCCCAGCGCGAGCGCCTGATGCTGGTTGGGATGGTCGGGGGGATTTTGCCGCCCGTGATGCTGTTCTGGCTCACGCAGGCACCGCTCGGGGCCTATTCCTTCGCCGAGATCCTCCTTGCCATCCTGTTCGGGAACATCGTTCTCACCCTGCGTTTCCCGCAGGCCGTCATCATGACAGCCATCAGCTTCGCCGTCGGGCTTCTCGTCCTCGCCATGAAGGCCGAACTCGAGGACGGGCTGAGGGGGGCACTGTTCCTCCACCTCGCGACGACCTGCGGGTGCAGTCTCTACGCCAACTACCAGATGGAGGCGCGACGCTGCCGCGATTACCTCATGGGATTGCGCGCGCGGATGCTGCGCGACATCGCCGAGCGCACCAGCAAGCGCTTCCAGGACCTGTCGCAGACCGACGCCCTCACCGGCCTTCCGAACCGGCGCGCCCTCGATCTCTGCCTCGACACCTGGTTGGCGGAGCACGGTCCGCTGGCGGTGCTGATGATCGACATCGACCACTTCAAGCGCTTCAACGACACCCGTGGCCACTTGGAGGGTGATACCTGCCTGCGCCGTGTGGCGGAAACCCTTGCCGCTTCGGCCTTCGGCCGCGTCGACAGCCTCTGCGCCCGCTACGGCGGCGAGGAATTCGCCGTGGTTTTGAGACATGTCGGACCGGCGGAGGCGGCCGCCGTCGCCGACGATCTCGTCCGCACCGTTGCGGCGCTCGGCCTGCGCCATCCCGGTCGCGGCGACGGAGCCCGGATCGTCACGGTCAGCATCGGCATCGCCGTGAGCGGGGGCGGGAGGAGCGGCGAACGGTCCGATGCGAAGGCGGCGCTTCTGGAAACGGCGGATCGGGCGCTCTACGCGGCCAAGCAAGGCGGCCGGAACCGCGCCGTCCTCGGCACGGCGCTGCCACTTGGTCTCCGGCGCGCCGGTTAGAGCATCGTCCCGAAAGGTGGTTGCCCGCTTTCGGGACGATGCACAAACGACGCGATCGAGCATCGCTTCGGCGAGGACGCTCGCGTCCTGTTGTGGTGCCGCCGATTTCGACAGCGGGCTACCTCGGCCTAGGTCGCGTGGACAGTTACCGGAGCCATAGGACGATGGCGGCGAGCGTGACGACGGCGGCGTAGTTGCGGGCGGTCTTCTCGTAGCGAGTGGCGACGCGGCGGAACTGC
>NZ_BPRC01000027.1 GCF_022179725.1 Methylorubrum aminovorans | reverse complement strand
AGGTCGATCCCCAACACCGTGATCGGCATCGTCTCGCTCCGTTCCTCATCTCCGCTACCCTGCCAGCCTAGCAGGGCAGCCCGGTGAGGGGCGGGCCATCCATAAAGGGGGCCGCCAATACAATGGCGGCCCTTGGCCTTTGCGACCGACGCAGATCACTCCTTCCGCGCCTGCGCCCGATTACCTCGGGGACGATGGCAGCAAGGCGGCACCAGGAAAAGCCTTTGATGACCTCCTGGGCGAAGCCGCGGAGTGGGCAAAGAAGGAGCACAGCCCCTGATTTTATATTAGGATCGCCTAAATAAGATAAGGCTGACATTCTGGGATACGGACCGATGGACGTAGCGACTCCGACCGACCTGATGCGCCTGCAGGACAAGGCCGCCGACGCGGCCCGCCTGCTCCGCCTCCTCGCCAACGAGAAGCGGTTGCTCATCCTGTGCCTGCTGGTCGCCCGCGGCGAGATGGACGTGACCAGCCTCGCCGGGGAGGTCGAGCTCAGCCAATCGGCCCTGTCGCAGCACCTCGCCAAGCTGCGCGAGGATGGGTTGGTCGCGTTCCGGCGCGAGAGCCAGACGATCCACTACCGCCTTGAGGACCCCAGGGCCGCGCGGGTGCTGGCGACCCTCAAGGACATCTTCTGCCCGGAGCTCGGCTGACCGGTCTCAGCCCGGGAGGATCTCCGCCTCAAGCCCCGGGCGATCCGTCCGGTTGCGCAGCCGCAGGCTCAGGCCACTCCGGCGGGACGCCATCTCGGCGATGGCGAGGCCGAGACCGCTACCCGTCTCGCTCTTGTGTCGCCCACGGAAGAACCGTGTCGTGACGTGGGGCAGTTCCTCCTCCGGAATGCCCGGTCCCTCGTCGCGAACGACGATGCCCTCGCCATGCGGCCGCGCGCCCCAAGCCACCGTGCCGGTCACCATGTGCTGCACGGCGTTCTCGTGCAGATTTCGGACTGCGAGGCGCAGGCCTTCCGGGTCGGCCAGCAGCGTGTAGCCCCGTAGCCCCGGATCGATTTGGGTCCGGACCCCGGGAGGCGTCCGCATCCCCTCCACGGTCTCCGTCACCAGTGCGCCGACGTCGACCTCCGCCAGGGAGGGCGCCTCCCCTGCGGCATCGAGCTGGGCGGCGTCGAGCAACTGGCGGACGAGGCGCGTGGTCCGGTCGACGGCCGCAAGGATCTGTCTCAGCGCCGCCTTCGCCACGTCCGGGTCGGTGGCGGCCATGGCGACCTGGGCCTGGACCTTGAGGCCGGCGAGCGGTGTTCGCAGTTCATGCGCGGCGAAGGCCGTCACTTCCCGTTCGTGCCGGCGGGCCGATTCGACCTTGAGGAACAGCCCGTTCAGGGCGTCTGCCAGGGGACGCACCTCCGCCGGCGTCCGATTTGTGTCGATCGCACTCATGTCGTCGGCGCCGCGACCCGCGAGGTCCCGCGCCATCAGCCGCAAGGGACGCAAGCCCCGACCGAGGCTCGCCCAGATCAGCATGCCGAGCAACGGAACCATCAGGATGGCGGGTGTGACCAGGCCCATGATGAGGTCAGTGACGAGGCGCTCGCGGAGGCCAAGACGATCACCCACCATGACCCGCACACCTCTCTCGGCATCCTCCACGGTGAACACCCGCCAGGTCTCGCCGTCGACCTCGCGCTGCGAGAAGCCGGCCGGCGCGTCGGTCAGGCGGCGCTCCGGGGCCCCGGTCGACCGCGCTACCATGCGCCCGTCGAGCGACCAGATCTGGCAAGAAAGCTGCCGCTCGTAGGCCGTCGGGGCCGGGAAGGTTCGGGGTGCCCCGTCCGGGCCAGCGCTCCCAACCGCACCCACCAGGGAACTGACCATGCGGGCGGCTTCCTGCAGGCGGTTGTCGAGGACCTGCTCCACCTCGCGCTTCGAGCCGAGATAGATCCAGGCGACCGCGCTGAGCCAGATCAGGCCGGTGGCGAGGACGAGGATGGCGAAAAGCCTGACGCGTAGCGACCTCATGCGAGTGCCCTCATCCGGTATCCGAGACCTCGGACCGTCTCGATGGCGTGCTTGCCGATCTTGGCACGCAGGTTGTGCACGTGGACCTCGACCGCGTTGCTCTCGACCTCCTCCTGCCAGCCGTAGAGCCGCTCCTCCAGTTCGACCTTGGAGCGAAGCACGTTAGGTCGTTCCATGAGGGCCGCCAGAACCATGACCTCGCGCCGGGAGACGGCGACCGGCACACCGTCGACGGTGACGGCAAGGCTGCCGGGGTCGAGCCGAATTCCGCCGTGCTCCAGGAGCGCGGCGGCCCGACCCGAGGCCCTCCGGACGACGGCACGGATGCGGGCGGAGAGCTCGTCGAGGTCGAAGGGCTTGCCGAGGTAGTCGTCGGCGCCATCGTCGAGCCCGGCGATCCGGTCGGTCACGGCGTCCCGGGCCGTCAGCAGGACGACCGGCGTCCGGTCGTTCCGGCGGCGAAGCCCCCGCAACACGTCGAGGCCGGAGCCGTCGGGCAGCATCAGGTCGAGCACGATGGCCGAGAACGCGCTCGTGGCGAGCGCCGCCTCGGCGTCGGCGCAGGTTGCGACGCAATCGACCGTCGCCCCGCCCAGGCCCAAACCAGCCCTGAGACCGTCCGACAGGATGGTGTCGTCCTCGACGACGAGGATGCGCATGCGTGTCTCCCTTTACGGCCCCCATCCTCCGGGCCCCGCTTAAGCCTGGCTTAAGCTGCGTTTCCGACCCGCGGCGGGCCGATCCGATCCCGGACCCTGCCCATGCCGAACGTTTTCACCCACCTTATCCTCGCTGCCCTGCTCTGGACCGGCTCCTCGCTGTGGTCACCGGGGCAGTGCCGCGAGCCCGGTGCGCGGCCGACGCCCTTCACCGTCGATGCGGCTCGCGACCCAGACCTCTCGCTGCGCCTGCGATGGACCATCGCCCCCGGCACCTACCTCTACCGTGACAAGATCGCCGCCACCGACGCGAGCGGCAGGGAGCTTCCTGTCAGCACCCAGCTCGGCGAGACCAAGGATGACCCCAACTTCGGGCCGACGGAAGTCTATCACGGCGCGACGGAGGCCATCGTGCCGGGTGCGGCTCTCGCGGGGGTGCGCGAGGTGCGCGTCACCTATCAGGGCTGTGCCGAGAAGGGCATCTGCTACCCGCCGATCAACAAGGTCATCGAGGTCCCCGCGCTAGGTCCGCAGGCGACCGCGACCGCCGCGACGCCGGCCACGGACGCGCAGGCCGAGCCCGCGAGCGGCCTGCTCTCGGGCCATCTCGCGGGCGTCCTGGCGACCTTCCTCGGGCTCGGCCTGCTCCTGGCCTTCACCCCGTGCCTGCTCCCGATGGTCCCGGTGCTGGCCGGCATGCTGGCCCGGTCCGGGGAGCGGCTCTCGGCCGGACGAGGTTTCGTACTCTCCGGCACATACGTGATCGCGATGGCGCTGGCCTACGGGACGCTCGGCGTGGCGGCGGCATGGTCCGGGCGCAACCTTCAAAACGCACTCCAGACTCCCGCCGCGCTTGGACTGCTCGCCGCAGCCTTCGCCGCCCTGGCCCTGTCGATGTTCGGCGTGTTCGACCTGGCGCTGCCGTCCGGCGTCGCCGGCCGGCTGTCACGCCTGAACGGAGGCAAGCTTGGCGCGCTCGGCGCCGCCGCTGTCATGGGCTTCACCTCCGCCCTGATCGTCGGGCCCTGCGTGACGCCGCCACTCGCCGCGGCCCTCCTCTATGTCGCCCAGACCGGCGACGTGGCGCGCGGCGCCGCCGCCCTGTTCGCGCTCGGCCTCGGCATGGGCCTGCCGCTGATCGCATTCGGGACGTTCGGGGCGGGTATCCTGCCGAAGTCAGGCCCTTGGCTGGTCGCGGCCAAGCAGGCCTTCGGCGTAGTCTTCCTCGCGTTGGCCATCACCATGGTTTCGCGCCTCGTGCCGTCCGAGGTCTCCCTCGTGCTCTGGGGCGCGCTGGCGATCGGCGTCGGCGTGTTCGTCGGGGCGTTCGACGTCCTCAGGGCGGGTGCCGCGGGCCGGCTAAGCAAGGTCGCCGGTATCGTTGCCGTGACCTACGGCTGCGCCCTCGTCGTCGGCGCCGCGGGCGGCGGGACCGACCCGCTCCGGCCGCTCGCAGGCTTCGGCCCGTCGCGAGCGGTTCACGTCGAGGAGAGCCGGTCTGTCTCCTCCGTCCCGGCTTTCGAGGCCGCCCTCGCGGCGGCCCGTGCCGCGGGCAAGCCGGTGCTCGTCGAGTTCGCCGCCGACTGGTGCAGCGTCTGCAAGACCAACGAACGGACGGTCCTGGCTGACCCCGGCATCCGGGCGAGGCTGAGGGCCGTCTCGGTCATCCGCGCCGACGTCACCCGCGACGACGACGCCACCCGCGCCCTGATGCGGCGCTTCGAGGTGGTCGGACCGCCGACCCTCATCCTGATGCGCCCCGACGGCGGCGAGGTCCGCGAGGCCCGCACCGAGGGCGAACTCACGGTCGAGGACCTGAAGCGCCGCCTCGCCCTCGTCGGCGCCTGAGCCCCCCTTTTCGACAAACCAAGTTTCACGGAGACCACCATGGACCGCAGGACCCTGCTCGCCCTTATGCCCGCCGTCGCGCTCGCGCCTGCCCTGTTGTCGCTGGCGCCCCCCATCGAGGAGGCCTTCGCCCAGGGCGTCGACCCCAACGCCATCCTCAACGACCCGGAGGTGCCGGTCTCGGGCAACCCGAAGGGCGACCTGACCATCGTCGCCTTCCTCGATTACAACTGCCCCTTCTGCAAGAAGGCCGAGCCCGACCTCATCCGTCTGGTGAAGGCGGACGGGCGCATCCGCCTCGTCCACAAGGACTGGCCGATCCTCGGCGACGCCTCCGTCTACGGCGCCCAACTCGCCCTCGCGGCGAAGTACCAGGGCCGCTACGACGAAGTGCACCGCGCGCTCATGGGGATTCCGGGCCGCAAGATCCCGAAGGAGCGGATGCTGGAGGCGGTGGCCGCCTCGGGCGTCGACGTCGCCCGCCTGGAAGAGGACCGGAAGGCGCACCAGGCCGAGATCGCGGCCCTGCTCCAGCGCAACCTCGACCAGGCGGACGCCCTGGGGCTCCAGGGAACGCCGGTCTTCCTGATTGGCCAACTCAAGGTCGCGGCGGCGCTCGATTACGACGGCTTCAGGCAGGCAGTCGCCCAGGCCCGAGCGCGGGGTCGCTCGTGATGCCGCGGCCCCTCCGCCTTACGACGTTGATCGCGCTCGCCTCGGCGCTCGGCGCCTGCTCGACCTCGCAGGGGGCTCCGGCCCCCGTCGCGGAAGCCCGGCCGCAGATCACCCCGGAGGTCTTGCGCCGGTACGCCGCCGTCACGGACGAACCCTTCCCGGTCGAGGCGGTCGACCCGCGCGACCTCAAGGCTCGCAACGTCCGCCAGTTGGTCGACTACCCGTCAAAGGAGCTGCCCGGCACCCTCGTCGTCGATCCATACAAACGCTTCCTCTTCCTCGTCATGGAGGGCGGCAAGGCGATGCGCTACGCGGTCGGGGTGGGCAAGGCCGGATTCGAGTTCACCGGCGAGGCGACCGTTGCCCGCAAGGCGTCCTGGCCGCGCTGGACGCCGACGCCCGACATGCTCCGGCGTGATCCGGAGCGGAACGGGCGCTGGGCCGGCGGCATGCCGGGCGGCGACAGGAACCCGCTCGGCGCCAGGGCGCTCTACCTGTTCAAGGACGGCAAGGACACGCTGTACCGTATCCACGGCACGACGGAACCATCGAGCATCGGCGAGGCGGTGTCCTCGGGATGCATCCGCATGCTGAACCAGGACGTGATCGACCTGCACCGGCGCGTCCCCACCGGCACGAAGGTGGTGGTGCTCGGGTCCCGAGGCACCGTCCACGCCGCACGGCCAAAAGCGCCGGAGACGACGGGCAGCCTCGGGAACGGCGCATCCTCCGGACCGAAGCCGGACGACGGCCTCGATCATGCGGGGCTCGACAACCTATCGCGCAGCGCGTCGGAAGCACCCGAGCCTCCGGCCTATGACGGGGAGGCGGACGATGACGGTCTTTAGGAGCCTGATGATCGCGGTCGTGCTTGCGACCCTGGGCGTAGGGGCCGCCCATGCCGGCCCGGAAGCGCCGGCCGGGTACTACGCCGACCAGAAGGTGGTCTACCACAACGACGGCGGCCCCGACGGAGCCGCCTACTTCAAGCGCCTGCTCGGCAATCTGCGCAACCACGTCGAGACCGTGGGCAAGACCCACGTTGAGATCCGCGTGGTGAGCCACGGCGACGGGGTCGGGCTCTTCCAGTCGGCCGCGAGCGACAGGGAGCTCGCCGCCCGTATCGATGCCCTCAAGGGGATGGGCGTTCGGTTCCTCGTCTGCGGCCATACCCTGCGCGAGCGGAAGATCGACCGCAACACGCTCTACGGCGTCACCGAGGACGAAGTGGTGCCGAGCGGTGTCGCCGAACTGGCGCGGCTGCAGGGCATGGGGTTCGCCTACATCCATCCCTGAGTTGGTCGAACGGGAGACGGCGAGCCTCCCGTCGGCATCGATGCCACGCCAACGATGGCGTCCGCCCAAAGGCGAAGGCGCCCGTGCGCCACCGCACCCCCTCTGCGCGTCCCAATCCAGGCCGTCGGTTTCACGCTTGCCATTCCATTAGATGATGCTAAATAAGAGTTATCTAATGTTCTGGTTTGGCAGGGGAGGACGTCCCTTGCGCCCCGCCGGGCATCCCCCGGACCACCGTTTGGGAGCGACCACCATGGACGGCTTCACGCCTGTCAGCGCCCTCGCCGGCGGTGCCTTGATCGGCACCTCCGCGGCCCTGTTCCTGCTCCTCAACGGACGGATCGCCGGCATCAGCGGCATTCTCGGCGGCCTCCTAACCCCGCCATCTCGCGAGACGGGCTGGCGCGCCGCCTTCGTGGCAGGACTCGTCCTGGCGCCGTTCGCCTACGCCGGCCTGGGTGGCAGCCTGCCGCCGCTGACGGTGGATGCCTCGTTCCCGCTGCTCGTGGTCGCCGGTCTGCTGGTCGGGTTCGGATCGCGCCTCGGTGCCGGCTGCACGAGCGGCCACGGTGTCTGCGGCATCGGCCGTGGCTCGCCCCGCTCCGTGGTCGCCACCGGCACCTTCATGGCCGTCGCCATCCTGACCGTCCTCGTCGTGCGCCATCTCGTCGGAGCCTGAGCCATGGCCAAGACCGCCTCCGCCTTCGCCGTCGGTCTCCTGTTCGGCCTCGGCCTCCTCGTCTCCGGCATGGCTGATCCGGCCAAGGTTCTCGCCTTCCTCGACGTGACCGGGCGCTGGGACCCGAGCCTCGCCTTCGTGATGGCTGGCGCCGTCGCGGTCTCGGCGACGGGCTATTTCGTGGCGCGGCGCCGTGGGCGGCCGTTGCTCGCCTCCCGGCTTGAGATCCCGACCCGGCGCGACCTCGACCCGCGCCTGATCGCCGGCGCCGCGGTGTTCGGTCTCGGCTGGGGCCTCGCCGGCCTGTGCCCGGGGCCCGCCCTCACCCTGCTGACGGTCGCACCGGCGCAAGCTGTGACCTTCGTCGTCGCCATGGTCGTCGGGATGCTGGCGTTTCACCTTCTTCCGGCGGCAGCCCCGAAGCCGGCGGTCCAGGGAGCCGACGCATGACGCCCGGCCTGCTGACATCCGGCCTCGCGGCCGGCTCGGGCGGGGTCGTCGGCCTGATCCTCGGTCTCGTCGGCGGGGGCGGCTCGATCCTGGCGGTCCCGCTCCTGACCTACGTCGTCGGCGTGTCCTCGCCACACGTGGCGATCGGCACCAGCGCCCTGGCGGTGTCGGTCAGCGCGGCCGGCAACCTCGTCCCGCAATGGCGGGCGGGGAACGTGAAGTGGCGCTGCGCGGCGGCATTCTCGGTCGCCGGCGTCCTCGGCGCGCTGGCCGGCTCGGTCGCTGCGAAGGCGGTCGACGGGCAGAGCCTCCTGGCCCTGTTCGGTGTCGTGATGCTCGTGGTCGGGGGCCTGATGCTGCGCAAGCGGCGCGGTGACGGCGACCCCGAGGTGCGCCTGACGAAGGCCAACGCCCCGGTACTCCTGCCCTGGCTGCTCGGCATCGGGTTCGCGGTCGGCCTGTTCTCCGGCTTCTTCGGCATCGGCGGGGGATTCCTCATCGTGCCGGGCCTGATGCTGGCGACGTCGATGCCGCTGCCGATGGCCATCGGCACCTCGCTGGTCGCGGTCAGCGCCTTCGGGGCGGCGACCGCCGCGAGCTACGCCGCCTCCGGCCTGATCGACTGGCCGTTGGCCGGCCTGTTCATCCTGGGAGGCGTGCTCGGCGGCCTCGCCGGCACGCGCCTCGGCCAGAGGCTCGCCGGGCGCAAGCGAGCCCTGACCGTCACCTTCGCCGGCCTCGTCATCCTGGTCGGCCTGTACGTCGTCGCCCGCGGAGCCCTGCCGCTCCTCGGCGCCAACACCTGAACCCGAAAAAGGAGGCGTTTCATGTCGGACCAGACCATCGCAGCCCTGCGCGGGCGTCCCATCGTGACCGGCTTCCATGACGAGCCGACCGGCAGCATCCAGTACGTCGTCGCCGATCCCGGGACGAAGCGCTGCGCCATCATCGACCCGGTGCTCGACTTCGATCCGAAGTCCGGCGCGACCGCGACCCGCTCCGCCGATGCCCTGCTCGCCCACATCGAGCGCGAGGGCTACGAGCTGGAGTGGATCCTCGACACCCATCCGCACGCCGACCACTTTTCGGCGGCCGGCTACCTGCACGACAAGACCGGCGTCCCGACCGCCATCGGCGAGAAGGTCGTCGACGTGCAGCGGCTTTGGAAGGGGCTCTACAACCTGCCCGACACGTTCCGGACGGACGGTTCGCAGTGGTCGCGGCTCTTCGCCGACGGCGAGCGCTTCCGGATCGGCGACCTCGACGTCGAGGTGATGTTCACGCCCGGCCACACCATGGCCTCCATCGCCTACCGGATCGGCGACGCCGCCTTCATCCACGACACGCTGTTCATGCCCGACAGCGGCTCGGCGCGGGCCGACTTCCCAGGCGGCAGCGCGCACGCGCTCTGGCGCAGCATCCAGCGCATCATGGCCCTGCCGGACGAGACACGGCTGTTCACTGGGCACGATTACCGCCCGGGCGGGCGCGAGGCGGCCTGGGAGAGCACGGTCGCCCGGCAGCGGGCCGAGAACCCGCACCTCGTCGAGGCCCCGACCGAGGAGGCGTTCGTCCGCATGCGCGAGGCACGCGACCGCGAACTGCCGATGCCCAAGCTCATCCTGCATTCCCTGCAGGTGAACATCCGAGGCGGCCGCCTGCCCGAGCCCGAGGCGAACGGCAAGCGTTACCTGAAGATCCCGCTGGACGCCCTCGACGGCGCGGCCTGGGGCGAGTGACGGAGGAAGCCATGACCATGAGAAGCGCGAAGGATTTGGTGGCGGAAGCCAACCGCGAGGTTGAGACCCTGTCGGCCGAGGAGGCGCTCGCACGCCTCGGCCAGCCCGACACGATGCTCGTCGACGTGCGCGAAGGCGAGGAATTGGCCAAGACCGGCAGGATCGCCGGCGCGGTCCATGTGCCCCGCGGCTTCCTGGAGTTCCAGGCCGACCCGGAGAGCCCGACCCACAAGGCCGAGCTCGGCGGCGGTAGGCGCCTGGTACTCTACTGCGCCTCCGGCAACCGGTCGGCCCTGGCCGCCAAGGTGCTCAACGACATGGGCCTCGGACCGGTCGCCCACGTTGCCGGGGGCTTTCCGGCACTGGTCAAGGCGGGGGCCTCGGTCGACCCCGCCTGAGGACCGTTCGGGCGGTCAAGCTCGGGGTTCCGCATCACAACGAATGCATCGTGCGGTCGTCGCACCTTACCCTCACTCGAAAAGGCATCCGACCGTGACCGACACCTTGCATGCCGCCGATCCAACGGCTTTGCCCAGCGGCGATTGCTCCAAGGCGGGCATCGCTGCCCATCTTACGGGTCCGTTGCGGGATTACTTCTCGGTTGCCGAGCACGCGGCCATCCCGGAGAGGCTCTCGCTCCTCGTCGAGCGGTTCGAGGCGTCGCTGGTCGCATCCGGCGAGCGTCTCGGGGTCACGTTCCGCGACGATCTCCTCCGGGCGCTGCCGATGCTTCGGACGTTCGCGATGTCCCTCTGCGCGAATGCGGCCCGCGCCGACGACCTCGTGCAGGAGATGATGGTCCGGGCATGGGCCAACCGGGAGAAGTTCGTGCCCGGCACCAACTTCACGGCCTGGAGCTTCACGATCCTGCGCAACCAGTTCTACACCGAGATGCGCAAGGCCAGGCGCGAGGTCGAGGACGCCGAGGGCGCGCACGCCGCGACGCTTACGGCGGCACCGGACCAGGACCACGTCGTGGCGCTCGGGGCCGTGATGAACCTCATCGGGACGCTGCCGCTCCCGCAACGCCAGGCGCTGCTGCTCGTGGGGGCCGAAGGCTTCACCTACGAAGAGGCGGCAGCCCGCCTCGGCTGCCAGGTAGGGACCGTCAAGAGCCGGGTGAGCCGCGCACGGAGCCAACTTGTCGCCAGCCTGACGCAGACTGTTCCGTCGCTGTGCGTCACGAGACGCTACGATTCTCACACGGCCGTTTGACAAGGCCTTTCAAGGGTGAACGAATCTAGGCTGATGTTGGACACGCTGCCTGCTTACCTTCTCCGGGCGGCGCTCGGCCTCGCCCTTGGAGCACTGCTCGGCACGGTCGCACGGCGGGGTCGCTTCTGCACGCTCGGCGCCATCGAGGATGCCGTCTACGCGCGTGACACCCGCCGCGCGCGTGCTTGGCTGCTGGCGATTGGCATCGCCATCCTCGGCACCCAACTTTTGGAAGCCGCTGCCGGTCTCGACCTCTCCCGGTCGATCTACACGGGGCCGCGCTTGGAATGGGGCGCGATGATCCTCGGCGGGGCGATGTTCGGCTTTGGGATGGCGCTCGTAGGGACCTGTAGCTTTGGGGCTCTCATTCGGCTCGGCGGGGGAGACCTACGAGCCCTCCTCGTCCTGCTTGTGCTCGGCCTCTCAGCCTATATGGCAATCAGCGGCGTGACGGCGCTCATGCGCGTGACGATTACTGAGCCGTTAAGCGTCGATCTCGGAAGCCAGCGCCTCGGCGCTCTCCTGCGGCTCGATCAGGCGGGCCGCATTGTCGTGAGCGTCGTGGTAGGCGTCGGCTTCTGTATCGCGGCGCTCACGAGCGGCGCCTTCCGGGAGACGAAGCGGCTGCTGGTCGGCGCTATCGTGATCGGATGTGTGATCGTCGCCGGATGGTGGGCCAACGGAAGCGCGGGCTTCGACGAGTTCGAGACCCAGGCGGTCGGCTCCTTCAGCTTCGCTCGACCTGTCGGCGATACGTTGCTCTACGCCATGCTCGCGAGCGGCACGAAGATCGATTTCGGCGTGGCCTCGGTCTTCGGCGTCCTGGTCGGATCTTTCGCGTCGGCACGCCAAGCGGGCGAATTCTATTGGGAAGCGCCCGACGATGCCCGGGAGGTGAAGCGCCACCTTCTCGGCGCGTTCCTAATGGGCACGGGCGGCGTCACTGCCCTCGGCTGCACCATCGGCCAGGGGTTGAGCGGTCTCTCGACGCTGTCGGTCGGCTCGATGCTCGCCCTCGGCGCGATCCTCGTCGGAGCCCGAGCGGGTCTCTACTTTCTCGTAGACCGACATACGTGAGGGGCTTCAAAGGTTACGGCGTACGTCCGTTGCAGAAGGCGCGGTGCAAGGCAGCGATGATTTCGCGAACCTCGGGCCGGGCCAGCGCATAGTAGATGTTCTTGCCGTCGCGGCGGGCCTCGACGAGATCGTCGGCCCGCAACCGCGCCAACTGCTGGGACACGGCGGGCTGGCGCAGGTTCAGCAGTTGCTCCAGTTCCGAGACTGAGCGCTCGCCCTCGACCAACAGGCAAAGGATAACAAGGCGCGCCTCGTGGCCGAGAGCCTTCAGCAGCTCGCTGGCATCACGTGCATTGGCCAGCAACAGTTCCAGGTCGAGGCTGCCCGGGGCCTCGGCGCTCGTCACCGGCTGCGCTTGCTGCAACGGCATCATCTCACCCTTTTCCTTGCCGTCTAAAACCCGTCACGGGGAAGCCGGTAGCTGTTTCAGCAACCGCTCGGCCCGCCCCCAGAAAAACTCCTCGCCCGGATAGCCCTCGATCCGGTCGACCTCGGCGCCGCCTTCGATGAGGACGAATGTCGGTGTGTAGAGGATCGGGCGCTTGAGCGTGAGTCCGGGAGGGATGCCTGCGTCGAGATCGACACGGCGCAACGGCGCCCGCTTCCCGATATCCGTCTTCGGATAGATCGGCCCGATCTCCTTGTCCCACACCTTGCACCACGGGCAGCCGCGCCGCTCGAATTTGACCATTTCGGCGGCCTCGACGGAGCAAGGCCATAGGGCGCCCCCCCAAGCCCCCGCCATGACTGCCCGCCTCGTTTCCCGCATCGACCTTCCCAAGCTCAAGACCATCACTTTGATATAGCAAAAATCGAATGTGTTCGAGTGGAAGCGACGTGGCCGCCGGGATTGTGATTGGCCCCGGAACAGCGGACTCAATCGCCCCTTCACCTCGCCTCCTCTCAAAGCCACAGCAGCAGCGGGTATCAGGGGCAACGGATTGCCAGATGCGGGAAATTCGCACTACACATGCACGAACAAGAATATTTGGAGGGGACGTCATGTCGACCCGGCGCCGGTTCCTTGCGGGTGCCCTCGCGCTTGGCCTGCCTTCCAAAGCCATGGCCCAGGCGATCCAGGGCGATGACGGTCTCTACCGGGAGCCCTGGTTCCTCGAAAGCTTCCTCGACCTGTCGGACGATCTGAGGGCGGCCCGGGACCACGGCAAACGTCTTGCCGTCCTTTGGGAGTTGAAGGGCTGTCCCTACTGCAAGCAGATCCACCTCGTGAACTTCGCGGATCGGGCGACGAGCACGTATATCCGCGAGCGTTTCGATATCCTGCAGTTGAACTTCATCGGTTCGCGCGAAGTCACCGATTTTGACGGGCAGACCCTTTCCGAAAAGGGCTTCGCGGAGAAATACGGGATCTACTCCACGCCGAGCATACAGTTTTTCCCGGCGGAAGAATCGACGCTCGCGGACAAGCCGCCTCAGCAGCGCGAGGTCCTGCGCCTTCGGGGTTATGTCGCGCCTGAGGAGTTCCGGCGAACCTTCGCCTTCGTGGCCGAGCGAGCCTACGAGCGTACGAACCTGCAGGACTACCTGCGCTCCCCGGAGGCGGCGCGGCGGGGCTAACAGTTCGGCCGCGATGATCGGTGGCCTCCTGATTAACGCTTGACTCGAAAGCGATAAGCGTCAAACTTGCAAATATTCGCATATGTCGATTGGTTCGCCCATCGGCAGTGCGTGCGGTTCGAAACGACCGCACCCGCCGCAATGACGGCGCACCGAGGAAACGCCAGATGCGTAGGCCGATCACAGCCTTTGCGCTCGCAGGACTTTGCGTCCTCGCGACCGCCGCCGGAGCCGAGACGGCTTCAACCGGGCTTGCACCGTTCAAGGTCGTGGCCGTCGACGGCAGCGACGCGATCCCCGAGCCGCTTACCGACAAGCCGGGGAATGCGGCGGCCGGCGCCAAGGTCGTGGTGAACCGCCGCCAGGGCAACTGCCTCGGCTGCCATCAGGTCTCTTCGCTGAGCACCGAGTCCTTTCACGGCGAGATCGGACCCTCCCTCGACGGCGTCGCCGAACGGTGGGACGCGGCGCATCTGCGCATGATCGTCGTCAACCCGAAGCACGTCTTCACCGAGGCGACCGTGATGCCTGCCTTCTACCGGATCGAGGGCCTTCATCGCGTGCGTCCCGAGTTCCAGGGCAAGCCGATCCTGACCGCGCAGCAGGTCGAGGACGTCGTCGCCTACCTCACGACCCTGAAGTGATCTCGCGGGCTGAAGGAGCCGCTTCCCATGACCTCTGCCAAGATCCCCGCATTGAACCGCCGCCAAGCCCTGGCCTTCGGCACCGGAGCCGTCGTGGCAACCGCCTTCGCCTTCCGCGCTGGACCGGCCCTGGCCGCGAAGCCTGCGACCGATGAGGCCATCAAGGCCTTCACCCGCGGCAAGGAGCCCGTGAGGGGCAAGGTCAAGCTCGAACTCCCCGAGATCGCCGAGAACGGCAACACCGTACCGATGACGGTGAGCGTCGACGTGCCGATGACGCCGGAGAGCTATGTCGAGGAGGTGATGATCGTTGCCGAGGGCAATCCGAACCCCGGCGTCATCAGCTTCCACTTCACGCCGTCGAGCGTCGCCGAGGCGAACACGCGCATCCGTCTTGCCGAGACGCAGAACGTCATCGCGGTCGCCCGCATGAACGACGGCTCGGTCTTCAGCGACGTCCGCCAGGTGAAGGTCACCATCGGCGGCTGCGGCGGCTAACCCACACGCAACAGCATCGAACGAGGACGGGAGGACCACATGGCCGACGTGAAGCCGCGGATCAAACTGGACAAGAAGGATGTCGCAAAGGGAGACATCATCGAGGTGAAGACGCTCGTCTCACACACGATGGAATCCGGCCAGCGCAAGGACAAGGACGGGAAGACGATCCCGCGCAAGATCCTGAATAAGTTCACCTGCGACCTGAATGGCAAGACGATCTTCAGCGCCGACATAGAGAGCGCGGTCTCCGCCAACCCCTACTTCCAGTTCAAGATCAGACCCGAGGAAACCGGCACGCTGACCTTCACTTGGATCGATGACGACGGGTCGAAGACCCAGGCCACCGAGCAGATCAAGGTCGCCTGACGCGCGCCCGGGGCCGATTGCCCCGGAGCGCCTCCCCCGCCGCGCCGGAGCCCTCGCAATGGTCCGCCCCATTCCCTTTGCCGTCACCGCGCTCGCGCTCGTCGCGCTGGCCGTCGCACCCCATGCGCAGGACATGCCCTCCGCGCCCGCCGCTAAGGAAGGGTCCGAGCGTCCGGCCTGGCAGGCGCACGGCCTCAAGGTCCAGAACCCGAATTCCCCGTTTGATGAAGTTGTCTCCGGCCTGTATTTCCGCTCCAAGGAAACGCAGGACATGCAGGCCGACGACTTCAACAATCCGGGCTTCCTCGCCGTGGAGCAGGGAGAGGAACTCTGGTCGAAGGTCGATGGCGCGGCGGGAAAGTCCTGTGCGAGCTGCCACAACGAGGCATCGACCTCGATGAAGGGCGTCGCGGCGGCCTATCCGAAGTGGAACGAGAAGCTCGGCAAGCCGGTCAATCTGGAGCAGCGGATCAACATCTGCCGCAGCGGCGCCCTGAAAGCCGAGCCCTGGGCCTTCGGCTCGTCCGAACTTACGGCCATGACCACCTACGTCCGTAACCAGTCCCGCGGGATGCCGGTCGCCGTGAAGGTGGACGGGCCCATGACGCCCTGGTTCGAGCGAGGACAATCGCTCTACTACCAGCGGAACGGCCAACTCGATCTCGCTTGCGCGAGCTGCCACGAGAAGAACCACGGCAAGTATCTCCGGGCCGACTTCCTCAGCCAGGGGCAGAGCAACGGATTCCCCGTCTACCGCCTGCGCGACCAGCGGCTGGTGCCGCTCCACGAGCGCATGGAAGGTTGCATGCAGGACGTCCGGGCCACGCCGTTCAAGCCGCTCTCCGACGAGTTCCTCGCCCTGGAGACCTACGTCGCGTGGCGCGGCCTCGGCCTTCCGGTCGAGACGCCCGCCGTGCGCAACTGAGGGCCTGATCCTGCCATGACCTCACGCCGCGACTTCCTGCAGATCGCCGCCGCCACCGCGGCCCTGGTGCCGACGGGCTGGACCCGCGCCTTCGCCCAGCAGCGCCTGACCCAGGACGACCTCCTGGCCTTCGAGCCGATGGGCAACGTCACCCTGGTCCATCTCACCGACATCCACGCGCAGTTGCGGCCCGTGCTGTTCCGCGAGCCCTCGACCAACCTCGGGATGGGCGAGGCGCGCGGTCAGGTCCCCCACGTCACCGGACGCGCCTACCTCGACCTCTACGGCATCCCCGGCGGCTCGCCGCTGGCCTATGCGCTCACGCCGGAGGACTACGTCGCGCTGGCCCGCAGCTATGGCCGGATGGGCGGCCTCGACCGGATCGCCACGGTGCTCGACGCGATCCGCGCCGAGCGAGGCGACAAGGTGCTGTTCCTGGACGGCGGCGACACTTGGCAGAACAGCTACACCTCGATGGTGAGCAAGGGCCAGGACATGGTCGACTGCATGGCGCTGCTGAAGCCCGACGCCATGACGGGCCACTGGGAGTTCACCCTCGGCACCGAACGGGTTAAGGAGATCGTGGACGGGCTCGGCTGCCCGTTCCTGGGCCAGAACGTTCGCGACGCCGAATGGAACGAGCCGGCCTTCGAGGCCACGAAGATGTTCGAGCGCGGCGGCGCGAAGGTCGCGGTGATCGGGCAGGCCTTTCCCTACACGCCCATCGCCAACCCTCGCTGGATGATCCCCGGCTGGTCCTTCGGCATCCGCGAGGAGGACGTGCAAGCGAGCGTCGACAAGGCCCGGAAGGAGGGCGCCGACCTCGTCGTGCTGCTCTCCCACAACGGCTTCGACGTGGACCGCAAGCTCGCCTCGCGGGTGAAGGGAATCGACGTCGTACTCACCGGACACACGCACGACGCGCTGCCTCAGGCGGTAAAGGTCGGCAACACCCTACTCATCGCCTCGGGCAGCCACGGCAAGTTCCTCACCCGCGTCGACCTCGACGTGCGGGACGGGGCCGTGAAGGGCTACCGTTCGAAGCTCATCCCGATCTTCTCCGATATCATCGCCCCAGAGAAGACGATGGCGGCCAAGATCCGGTCGATCCGTGCGCCCCACGAGGCGATGCTGAAGGAGGAACTCGGCCGGACCGAGGCCCTGCTCTACCGGCGGGGCAACTTCAACGGCACGCTCGACGACATGATCTGCGATGCGCTCCTGTCCGAGCGAGAGGCTGAGATTGCCCTCTCGCCCGGCTTCCGCTGGGGCACGACCCTCCTGCCCGGCCAGTCGATAACCCGCGAGGACGTCTACAACGCCACCGCCATCACCTACCCGGCGGCTTATCGGATGCCGATGACCGGCGCCCGGCTGAAGGAGGTGCTGGAGGACGTGGCCGACAACCTCTTCAACGCCGATCCGTACTACCAGCAAGGTGGCGACATGGTGCGGGTGGGCGGCGTGTCCTACGCCATCGACGTCGCTCGCCCGGCCGGCAGCCGCATCTCAGACCTCACCCTCCTGCGCACCGGCAAACCCATCGAGGCTGGCACCAGCTACACCGTGGCAGGATGGGCGAGCGTCAACGAGGGCACCGACGGCCCGCCGATCTGGGACGTCGTCTCCTCGCACATCAAGGCCAAGGGAACGGTGAACCCGACGCCCGCGCAGGTCACCGTCCGTGGCGCCTAGTCGTCTCCAATATATTCACACATTGCTATACTTGAAACAGTTCGGAGAGGCCGATGTCTGAACCGAAGCCGCGCCCCGATCCGTCCGGGCCAACCTCTCGAAGATCCTTCCTGCGCACCGGCCTCGCCCTCGGCGGAGCGGTCGGCACGGGGGCTTTTGCGGGCCGCGCAGCCGCCGCGCCGGACGCGAAGAACCTTCCGCCGAGCGTACCGGAATGGTCGCAGTCGCTCGGTGAGGGTGTCGTCAGCCGGCCCTACGGCCGCCCGTCGAAGTTCGAGGTGGACGTGATCCGCCGCGACGTCGAATGGCTGACCGCCTCGCGCCAGAGTTCGGTCAGCTTCACGCCGCTGCACCAGCTGGAGGGAATCATCACCCCGAACGGCCTGGGCTTCGAGCGCCACCATGGCGGCATCGCCGAGATCGATCCGTCCGAGCATCGGTTGATGATCCACGGCCTCGTCGAGAAGCCGCTGATGCTGACGCTGGAGGACATCAAGCGCTTCCCCCGCGTCAACCGGATCGCGTTCCTCGAATGCGCGGCCAATTCCGGCATGGAGTGGAAGGGCGCGCAGCTCAACGGCTGTCAGTTCACCCACGGCATGATCCACTGCGTCATGTACACGGGCGTCCCGCTCAAGCGCTTGCTCGAAGAAGCCGGTCTCAAGACCAACGCCAAGTGGCTGTTGCCGGAGGGCGCCGACGCCGCGGCGATGACCCGCTCCGTGCCGATCGAGAAAGCGTTCGACGACGCCATCGTCGCCTACGCCATGAACGGAGAGGCGCTCTATCCCGAGCACGGCTATCCGCTCCGCCTCGTCCTGCCGGGATGGCAAGGCAACATGTGGGTGAAGTGGCTGCGCCGGATCAAGGTCGGCGACGAGCCCTGGCACACCCGCGAGGAGACGTCGAAGTACACGGCACTCATGCCGGACGGTCAGGCGCGGCGCTTCACCTGGGCCATGGACGCGAAGTCCGTCATCACCAATCCGAGTCCGCAGGCGCCCATCCACGGTAAGGGCTTCACCGTGCTTTCGGGCTTGGCGTGGTCGGGGCGGGGCGCGATCAAGGGCGTGGACGTCTCGCTCGATGGCGGCCGCAACTGGCGGGCCGCGCGGCTCGACGGGCCGGTCCTCGATAAGGCGCTGACGCGTTTCTATTATGAGTTCGACTGGAACGGCGATCCGCTGCTGATCCAGTCCCGCGCCATGGACGAGACCGGCTACGTCCAGCCGACCAAGGCGGCCCTGCGCCAACACCGCGGCCTGAACTCGATCTACCACAACAACGGCATCCAGACCTGGCACGTGCTGCCCAGCGGGGAGATCGAGAATGTCGAGGTCGCGTAACCGTCTTTCGGCCGCCCTTGCGACCGTCCTCCTCGCGGCCACGCCGGTGGCGGCGGAGCGTCTGAACATCGGCCGCGTCGCGACGCCGGAGGAGATCAAGGGCTGGGACATTGACGTGCGGCCGGACGGCCAGGGGCTTCCTGTCGGCAAGGGAACCGCGGCGCTCGGCGAGACGGTCTTCCAGGAGCGCTGCGCCAGCTGCCATGGCGAGTTCGGCGAGGGCGCGGGACGGTGGCCGGAGCTCGCCGGTGGGTCCGGCACGTTGAAGTCCGACAGTCCGGTTAAGACCATCGGGTCCTACTGGCCCTACGCCTCGACCGTCTTCGATTTCATTCACCGGGCAATGCCGTTCGGCGCGGCACAGACCCTCACGCCGGACGAGACATACTCGGTCACCGCCTATCTCCTCTATCTCAACGACATTCTGAAGGATCAGGACTTCGAGCTGAACGAGAAGAACCTCGCCAGCATCCGCCTGCCTAACGAGAAAAACTTCTTCATGGACGACCGCGAGACGGCGGAGAAGGAGTTCTGGACGGCCAAGCCCTGCATGACGAACTGCCTGCCGAAGGAAGCGTCCATCACGAGCCGCGCTCGCATCCTCGACGTGACGCCAGACAAGGCTGCCGAACCCGCGAAGAAGGCCCCGCCGGTCCAATGACGAGCCGTCCCAACTCCGCGGGAACGCGCTGCGACAGGCGGTTGTTCTTGGGTGGCCTCGCAGCGGGCTTCGCGGGCGCGTGGCCCGTCCGCCGCGCTTCGGCGAACCAGACAGCGGCGCTCAGGGTCGGCGCCGCCTCCGTGGAGACGGCGAGCGACGGCACGCTGTCCTCCTCCCTCGCCTTCATGCTGCCCGACACGCCGCGCGCGGAAGTTGAAGCCGTCTTTAAGGCCGAGGGTCAGCCCGCGGAGGCCACCCCGATTCCGACGAACCCGAGCCTCGTTCGGATCGGCTCGGAAGTCATTCTGATCGATGCCGGCTCGGGCAACTCGTTCCAGCCCACGGCCGGCAAGCTCGGCGAGACGCTGGAGAGCCGGAACATCTCACGTGAGGCGATCACCCAGGTGGTGTTCACGCACGCCCATCCCGATCATCTCTGGGGCGCGGTCGATGATTTCGACGACAGCGAACGGTTTCCCAATGCCCGCTACGTCGTGCCGGCCGCGGAATGGGATTTCTGGACCCGCGAGGATGTCGAGACCCGCGTACCGGATTGGCTTAAGGGCCTCTCCGTAGGCTCGCGACGGACCCTGCGACGCCTTGAGGCGAAGGTGGAGCGCCGTAAGCCCGGCGAAAGCATCGCTCCCGGCCTCACCTACGTCGCGACGCCGGGGCATACGCCCGGTCACGCCTCCGTCCTTGTCGAAGCCGGTCGGGAGCAGGTACTGATCGGCGGGGATGCCTTGAGCCACGCGGTTGTGTCGTTCCGCCGCCCCGCCTGGGCCTTCGGAAGCGATCTCGACCGTGACCTCGCGGCGCGTACCCGCCTCACCCTGCTGGACCGCTTGGCGAATGAGCGGATGACGCTTGTCGGCTTTCACCTCCCGAGCTCAGGCGTCGGACGTGTCGAGCGCGTTGGTGCGAGTTATCGCTTCGTACAAACCTGACGACACGATTTCGCAGGAATATTCCTGTCGGAACAGGACCGTTCGCGAACGGAGTGGACACGATGATGCTGTCGCGTAGGGGCGTGTCCGGACTGGCCGCGCTGATGGCTTGGCTCGTGGCGAGCAGGGCCTCGGCGACCCAATCGGCTGACCCCAAGACCCATCGGGTCGCACTGCAGGTCAGTTCTCGCGAGAACGGCGTGTTCGACCTCGCCCTCAACAACGCGGTCAATCTCGCACGCGAATACAGCAATCAGGCCGAGGAGCTTGAGGTCGAGATCGTTGCCTATGGGCCGGGTCTGCACATGCTGCGGGCCGACACATCGCCCGTGACGTCGAGGATCCACTCCATCACCGAGAGCGTGCCGGGAATCGTACTCTCGGCCTGCGGCAACACCATCAAAGCCATGGAGAAGGCAGAGGGGCACCCTCTGGAATTACTGCCACACGTCGGCATCGTTTCGGCTGGTGCAGTCCGTCTCGTGGCACTTCAGGAGGCAGGTTGGAGCTATCTCCGCGTTTGATCGCGCCGGGTCGCCGAAGGCTAGCCATTGGTTGGTCGCGAGACTGCCTCAGGGGTACATCGAGTGCACCGTTCACACATCCGCGTTTGGCGTAGTCCGCCTTCGGTCGCGCAGTAGCTGGTTCCTCGGCGCACACGACGCGCTCAAGGTTTTACAGGAACCGATGAATGCTCGGAATCGCCGTCCCCGCCGTGGCGCTGGCCATGGTCGTCGTCACGCCTGCCCTTGCGATTGAAGTGACGAAGAGCGTGATGGTGCCTGCATCGCCCGAAGCGGTCTGGAAGATGGTTGGCGGGTTTTGCGGCATCGGCAACTGGCACCTCGTCATCGAGAAGTGGGTGCTGTCTTAGAAAGGCGGCAGGCAGGAGTGAACATTGTCGATGAAGGGCAGTGACACCATCATGGAGGAAGAACAGTTCCGCGGCGACAAGAAGATAGACTACACATGCACGATAATCTCCCGCCCGCTGCCTGTGTAGAGCTATAAGTCCATGCTCATAGTGTAGAAGGACGGGAGCGGATCGAAGGTATCCTGGGCCGGAAACGTCAAGCCCAAGGGGGCCTTTGATGCTAAAGCCAAGGAGACAATTGCTGAAGTCTAGGAGGCGGGCCCGAGGGTCATCGCCGACAAGTCCCAGTAATCACGTCGGCAGGCGCAGAGATTTTGGGGCCGCTCTTTCGCACTTGGAGCGGGATCGGCCTAGATCAAAATCCGTCACCGTCGAGTAAGACGCGGATCACACCCAGGGCGTCGCCAACGTACTGCTACGCCCCGCAGCGACCTGACTGGGCGATCACATGGTGTTGCTTCGCGCCGAACCGTTCCTCTGACCTCCTATCTTCCAGGGCGACATCGAAGGGACGGTCGAGAATGCGACAGGTGAAGGTCAGGCTGATCGAGCCGGGGCTGCCGCCCCGGCGGACGCGCTTGAAAATTCCCGGTTGGGCGGGCGATCCGGAGCCCCGCACAGAAGGCTCGCAGGATTATGCCTGGCACTGCATCCCGCTCTTGGAAGCGGTCAAAGGCGGGATCGAGCTGTTCTACGCCTACGACGCCGAATTGGGCGTGAGCACCAGGGCCGCAAGACTGGTCTTTGAGGGAATTTCGCCGAGCCCGGCGGACCGGGACCGCAAAGGCCGCCGCTCTGGAGCTTCGGCGAGGCCTACTACGCCTATCGGATCCTCATCGACCTAAGGGTCGAGGAGAATTAGGTGATCAGGACCGAGATCCACCCACGCTTCTACACCGACTGGACCGGAACAGTGCCGGTCGCAATGCCGGCACTCATCCGGCACTGGGGGCCGACGATGTACTTCATGGTGTTCAAGGCCCCGGACGAAGGCCGCAGGCATATCTTCCGGAAGGACGAGCCGTTCATGCAGGTGTCCGTCGTCTCGGTTGAGGCCGATTTCGAGCTCATGGCGATGAACGAAGAGGAGGCGCCGAGCGCGAACTCCAATCGCGACGCATCTACCCCAGCCGCGAGACGCTGGCGGCGGACTCGCAGTGGACCTCGGCGACCCACACCGTGTTCGGCGGAACCTACCGGCGCATCCTAGGCGCCGCCAAGAGCCAGCGGTAAGGCTGGGCGGGGTGCGGAACCATCCACCCCGCCGCATCAGGCTCTGTACCCGTACGGCATGTCGCAGCAGTGATGGTGATGGTGGCGATGATAGTAGTATTGCGCCTGCTGTACCGTGGCCTCGCCCTAAGAGGCGGCAAGTAGCGGTTTGGCCTTCGCCGCGACCTCGTCCGGCTCCTTTAGGAGCGCCACAGCGTCGGGGATGGGCTTGGGCAGGTCGGCGTAGCTCTCGGCACGCATGGCCGCGGTTAGCACGGTCTGGGCAGGCATCGCGGCCTGTGCTGGGTCGGCGGCCGCGAGCAGGTTGACGGCCCCGATCAGGCAGCGACTGGCTTGTCCATCGACGGGAACCTCCCTTGAATGGCGCGGCCCGCCCCGGGAAAAGCGCGGACGGAAGCGCCGCCGGAAACACCACCTGCGGTAAAGCAGTTCCGGCTTGCCCAAGGCCAGGCAAGCACTTCTCCAACATGAGCATTGAAGTGCTTGCCGCCACTCGCTATTGTCGGTGCCGGCATTCGATGAAATTGATTTTAGTCAATTTCATTCACATCTTCAGTTGCTAAATGCAGCTCGACTACACACTGCATCGTCGTCGCAGACATGCGGCGTGTGCCTGCCGCTTTTCGAGGAGACTGCGATGGCGAGACGTTTGCGTTGGTTCCTGCTGGTTCAACTCGCGGTCGTGCCTGCAGCGTTCGCCCAGCAACCTGCGGCGTCACCGGACGCGCCGGCGTCCTTCGTCGAACCAACGAACGCGGCCCACCGGCACTGTTCCGGCTCGTGTCTGAAGACCGGCGCCCTGCAGTGGTTCTGCCGGCCCGACCAGACGTGCTCCATCGATTGCGCGACCGCGCCGCCGAAGATGCACTGCCACGATCCGCAGCGGTAGTCAGACGGCCTTGCCGACCAGGCTCCCGATTCCTGCCGTGACGGCCATGGCCAGTACGCCCCAGAAGGTCACCCGCGCCGTCGCCCGGGCGATGGGGGCGCCGCCCGCCTTGGCGCCGAGTCCCCCAAGCACCGCCAGGAATACCAGCGAGGCCCCCGACACCGTATAGACCGCGATGTTGCCGGGCGAGAGCGCCGCCGTCGCCAGGGGTAAGGCCGCGCCGGCCGAGAAGGTCGCCGCCGAGGTCAGCGCCGCCTGGACCGGCCGAGCCGTCGTGACCTCGGAGATGCCGAGCTCGTCCCGGGCATGGGCGCCGAGCGCATCCTTGGCCATCAGTTGTTCCGCGACCTGCAAGGCGAGCGCATGGTCGAGGCCCCGGTCGACGTAGATCCGCGCGAGTTCCTCCCACTCGGCGGCCGGGTCGTCGCCGAGCTCGCGCTGCTCGCGGGCGAGGTCGGCCTGCTCGGTGTCGGCCTGGGAACTCACCGAGACGTACTCGCCGGCCGCCATCGACATCGCGCCTGCCACGAGGCCCGCGCTGCCGGCGACGAGGATTTCACCCGTGTTGGCGGACGAGGCTGCCACACCCACGATCAGGCTCGCGGTGGAGACGAGGCCGTCATTTGCGCCGAGGACGGCGGCTCGCAGCCAGCCGATGCGGTCGATCAGGTGCCGCTCCTGGTGGACGGGTCGCATGGGCGTCAGGATCCCCGGGGCAGCATGCGGCGCAGGACGGCGTCGTGCCAGAGGTAGTGGTGCACGAGGGCGGCGACCGCGTGGAACAGGGCCAGGACCATCAGCACGTTGGCGGCCAACCCGTGCCAGTGAGTCAGGGGCCGCCGCCACTCCGGGTCGCCGATCTGCGGCAGGCTGACCGGGCCGAGGGAGACACCGCGCACGAAGGCGTTGGCGATGCCGAGGCCGACGATGACCAGCAGCAGGACGTAGAGCGCGGCGTGGGTCGCCTTCGCCAGGCGATGAAGGGGCCCAGGGTCATCGACCGGCAGGTCGCGGCCCCGGGCCCGCCGCCAGATGAGGAAGGCTACGACGAGGCCGGTGAGGACGAAGCCCAGGTCGAAATGGGCCGACCAGATGCCGGAGCGCAGGGCACTCTTTGGGACAAGGTCTTCGAGGAACGTCCCGACCAGCCATAGGCCGAGCACGAGCGCCGCGGTCAACCAATGCAGCGCGATGGTGCCGCCGTCGTATCTCGCCGTCGGCCGTGTCGTATCGTCGGGTGCATTCATGGTCGAGATCCTGCCTACGCCGGTGATGCTGCCGGGGGATGACGGTCGCCGACGGCTGGACCCGCCGGGGCTATGGCTCGCCTGCCCTTGGCGCTGATGAACCAGAGACCCTCCGGGTCCCGGCTCGACAGCCGCGGGCGGATCAACCCGCGTTCCCTCAGGGACCGGACCGTGCGCATCTCCCAGGGCTTGGGCGAGACAAGCGGTCCCTCCCGGTCGAGCCGGAGCAACATGGCTCGCTGGCCGGGCGTGAGGGGAGGCTGAGGCGTCGTTCGATCCCGGGGGCGCATCTCTAGTTTGGAATTAATATAAACTGATCGCGGGTCAAGGGGAAACCCCGCGCCTGACGGCGCGGGGTTGGCTGTCGTCAGGGCTTGGCGGGTGTTTGGGCCGGAGCCTGCTGGCCCTGCAGGTCGACCGGCTTGTTGTCGTTGAGGTCCCAGCCGGTGTTCGGGTCGGTGTGCGTCCGCTGGAGCTGCGCCCGCATCTGCCACTGGTACTTGGCGATCCCGTGCTCGACCTCCTGCAGCAGGTTCGACGTGGTGGGGTCGACGTCCTCGGTCGTCTTGATGGCCGCGTGCACCTCCTCGCCGACGCGCTTGTAGGCGTTGGTGAACCACACGAGGATCTGCGCATCGTCGAGGAAGCCGCCGGGAATCTCCGGCACGCCGGAAGTCTTCACGATGGTGTTCGCGCGCCCGTCGGCCGAGACGCCGACCGCGAGGAGGCGCTCGGCGATGGTGTCGGCGTACTTCGACAGGCCCTCGTAGTGCTCCTGCAGCAGGAGGTGCAGCGGGTAGTACAGGGTGCCCGATGCGTTCCAGTGCGCCTGCTTGGTCTGCAACTGGAGTTGCTGCAACTCGGTCAGGGTCTGCTGAAGGGCGGCGACGTCCTTCTTCATGCCCTCCTCGCCGGCACCGAGGTCGATGACCGGCTGGCGGCTGACCTCGTTCGTCGGGAATGCCCCGAGGGGCTGGCGGCTTGTCACCTGGGTCTGCGAGGACTGGCGAACGCCCTCGGTCTTGTTGCTAGGGCCCTGTGAACCCGCGGGCTGGGTCGCGGTGGTTTCCTGGGCGACCTGCATGCGCGCCAGGATCTGTGCGGCGGAGGGGGCGACCGCCTTGGCGGGGGTTGAGGCTGGGGCGGCCTCGCGTGCCAGGGCTGGTGTGAGCACGGTCGAGGCCAGGAGGAGCATGGCCGCCAGGGCGTGGATCGGACGGGTCATCGGGAACCTTGGGAACGCTGCATTGGGTGAGGTCCCGCACGCCTTCGGGCAGCCGGGAAGCCCTAGCTGGGACGAACACGGCCTCCCCCTCGTTCCGGTATGAACCCGAATTTAGGCACCGGGGATTCCTGCCCCGCTTGTCCCCTGGCGAGGTCTCGGCCATGTCACGGGAGCGTTTTCGGATAGGTTTCCGGAGGCCGTTCATTGCTTGACCTCATCGTCGGGCGCGCTGACGGGCGGCCTCGCCCGAGGGGAGCAAACCGTTGACGTCCACGCGGCGCTTCGAGGTGCGGTTGGCGACCCGCGACGGACGTCGGGTCCTGACGGCGCAGGCGGAGCGCGAGGTCGCGCTGATGGCCGAGTCGGTGATGAGGCGTTACGGCGACGACATCCTCGACGTGGGCTTTTCGGTCGCGGCCCCCGACCCGGCGGCGAGCCGGCGGATCGCCCTCTACCTCTCGACGCTGGTCAACGAACTCGACCCGGCTTGAGGTCTACGCCCCGGTTCTCGCGCGGGGCAGGTGGTTCCCAGGGTGGTGCGCAAGACACTCAACGGTGCATCGCCAGCATCCAGAAGGCCATAACGACCACCATCACGTTCTCGGTGAGCGGGACGAAGCCGAGCGGGACCTTGCTCGACCCGCCCACGCAGGCGCACTTGATGTCGCACTTGTCGAGATGGACCGCCTTTGAACACCGAGACTGAGTCTAAGCGGGCGCTGCGAGCGAGCCCCGCGGGGGTGCGGTTTCGCGACTTCGAGGCCGGGTATGAGGTTGCGCTGACCCGATACCCTGCGCGCGTGGCATCCGAGCGTCGGCCTTGACGCCCATCGCGCCCACTTGGTTGTCCCATTCGGATGCCACTTTGGGCGGGGCGCAGCGGGCGCCCGACGCAGCGTGGCCGGCTCGCGCCCCTACCGGAACCGGATCGGGCAGGGGCGGAGCGTTTCTTGAGACCGGATCGGCGGGTCAGGTGTCGACGCACGGTCGCGTAGCGGGAAGCGATTCCGGCTATCGAGGTCCGGCAGCGGATGCGCTGCCCGTCGGCCAGGATGCCGCCGGCAGTTCCGGGACGGCGTCGCGACAGGACCTGGCAATCCTCCGCATGCCCCGATCCCGCCTGTTGGAGGCGGCCGGCGATGCCGGCGTACCCAGCGCCCGTTCGATGTCGTCCAGCCGATCCGCCAGATCGGACAGGCGTCCGGCCAGGGCTTGGTCAGCCGGATGGGATGCCGGGGACATCAGGTCGGACATCGTCGCGAGTTCGACAGCGGCCGCGTCGGGAACCGCAGCGGCGACCTCAAAGGTCGCCGCCAGCAGGATCCCGATGCGTAGGGTCTCAAGCGTCGGAAGCCCGCGGTCCATGGCGGCCTTCACGGATCGGCCGGGCAAAGGCACCCGGACCGGCAGCGTCCTCGCGGCGGCTTCGGTGCCGCGTCCCTGCAGGCCATGCTTGGGCGATGCGGCAGGCCCATGAGGCCGCCCCGCCCCGAACGTCAGGAGCCACGGGCGCCGCGCGCAGCGATCGGATGCGTCCCGACGCTTCGCGCCGGACGCGAGCTCTCCGCCGGCAGCGTGACCGGCGGACCGCCTAGCGCGCCTGGCTTGCAGGGGGTCCCCTCCGGAGACCACGGCCACGTCGAGGTGGGTCCAGACGCCGCCCTCATGCAGGAAGCCGAGCGGGGCGACGAAGCCGACGTCGGCTTGGCCGCCGGCCGCGGCCCGCGCGAGCATCGCGGACATGTCCGCCCGGGATGCCGCCGCGTCCTCCATGGATGGACCGCAGGTCGGCCGCCCGATCTCGTGTCCGTCGATGACGGTCATGAACCGTCCTACGCACGCGAGCCCGCAGCTGGCCAACAGCGCGGCGTAAAGAGCGGAACCATCGTCAGAAAAGAACCCCACGACCATTGCCACCTCCGTCAGTGCACGCTCGAACCTCGCCCCCTGCGACGCTTATTTATACCATCAGTATAATACCTGCGACAAGGTGGCGGTGGCGCGGAGCCGACCCGAAGCCGTCATGAAGGTTACCGCAAACCTCCAGGATGCAGACAAATGACCTTGGGTCACGTCGCGTGGCTCGCGACGCCCAGGCGCTTGCTCCCGGGACGAGGCCATCACGCGAGGGCGACGCCGATGGGCGAGGCGAGACCCGCTGCCCGTAACGGTTCCTGGGGGGGACGGAGCAAGCCGGTCGCGCGGACGGCTGCCCGTGCGGATGCCGGATGCGCCCGACCGCCCGTCGAAACCGCGCCCTACCTGGGATGCGCCCGCGGCCTGAGGGTCATCTCATCGCGGATCGGGCTGCCGTCCAGCGGGGGCAACTTGAGCTTGGCGATGGCTCGACGCGCCGCGCGCATGTGCGGCCCCTCGCTGTATACGTCCAGGGTGATGCTGCTGCGCTTGTGCCCGACGATCGCGGAAATCATCTCGCCCGGCACCCCGGCCTGCTCCATGCGGCTGCTGAACCAGCGCCGGAAGGAGTGGAAATTCACCAGGGACCGCCGCTTGCCGGGCACCACCTCGTCGACCCCGACGCTTCGGCGGTATTCCGTGAACCGGTTCGAGGCCTTGAAGCTGCGCTCGCGCATCGAGTCGGCCTTCTTGACGGGGGGCCATTCCGGAAAAAGGTCGTCCTCGGGCTGCTTGCCGGCCGTTCGCCGGGCGACGAGTTCCGCCAGGTCGGCATGGATCGGGACGTAGCGGGCCGACGCCTCCTGCTTCTGAGGCTTGAACAGGAAGCAATTGTACGCCGTGTCGCGGACCTTCAGGTCGACGATGGCGTCGAGCCGCGCCCCGGTCAGCGCCCCGATCAGCATCAGGTCTCGCAGCTTCGGCGGGGCGGGCCCGCGGAGCAGGTCCGCGAGTTCACTGTCCTTGAAGGGCCTCTCCTTCTGGTCGTGCTTCTCCTTCGGGCCCTTGAGGCGGACGTTGGCGAACACGTTGCCCGACACGGCCGCCGTCCTCGGCACCATCCACTGCCAGTAGCCGGAGAGCCGGCCGATGTACTTGTTGAGCGTCACGTGGTGGAGGCCGGTCATCTCGACCAGCGCGTCGGCGAAGGCGTGCGCGCGCCTCACGTCGATCTCCTGAAGCGTGGCCGGGATGCGCTCGCGCTTGCACCATTCCTGCAGGAAACGCAGCGCGCGGGCGTCGTCCGCCCGGGTCCGGTCCTTGACGAAGAGCTGCTTGCGGTAGTCCTCGTGCATCAGGTCGACGGGAGTCGCCCGACCGTGCGAGATCGCCGAGAAGAGCATGGCCTTCTCGGTCTGCTCGGGAAGCGCCTCCTCGACCTCGTTCGGACCTTCCTCGGGATCTTCGACCCTGACCCAACGCGCGTCCTTCCAGCGGATCTCCGCATGGCGCTCGTAGACCGCCTCCTGAAACTCCTGCCAATCCTCGGCACTGCCGTTCCGCTTGAGTTCCTCGGCGACCTTCGAGAACTCAACGGCGATCTTCATGTCGTCCACGCCGGGGCGCCCCACCGCCTCCATGGCCTCCGCGATCCGCCGCTTGAAGCGCTCCACGTGCTTCCTCTTGAGCACGTTCGCCTCCCTGAGGCTGTCCGTGCCGAGATTGTGCACGAGCTTCGTGGCCCCGAGGGCGCGCCGCACCGGTACCGGAACCGAGACCGTGACCCGCCACGTACCGCCGTGCAATTCCAGGTAAGCCTTCTTCGGGTCGGGCGTGCGGGCCAAGACGTACTCCATGCGGAGCCCAGCGCGGCGACGCTTCACTCCTGCCAAGCGGGATGCCGGGCACCTCAGACAGTCAATCGTCGGTCCGCTGCAGTGTCGATGATGGGGCGAGTACCTTGATCCAACACTAACGCGTCGTGCTGCTGCCAACCGGCTCCGCCCCGGTCCCCAAGCCGGTCGCCGTGCTAGTCGTGGGCGAATAATTATACCGTAGATAAGAAACGATGGCCACCGCCCGGCGCGCAGCTAGGACCGATGCGCGTCGGCGAGAGCGAGCTCATGTCACTTCATGCCCAGCGAGATGCAGGGCCGATGACACGACCGGACCGTCATGCCGGTGCTTTGCTCCCTTTTGGCAGGACGCATCACGCGCCGAGGGGCGCCTCATACACCGGGATATGGATGTGGGTTTCTCCGGAAGCCTCGCGACCGTGCCGACGCGGGTATGCAGCAGCGCCCACAGGGTCCGAGTCCGGTTACGCGCTCTCAACCACGCCATCGCTTTTGCGGCGCGGGTAGCCTGGGCGTTCACGACTGCGAGTCTTGTTCCGTGCACCCTGTTCGCAACTTGGGGGGATACATGGACCAGCGGCTCCTGGCACAGCTAACCGGAATGGCCAACAAGCACGCTCAGGCGTTGAACGCCTTACCCGTTCGGGAACGCATGGAATACATGCGCTCGCTCGTCGGGTCGGCTGACTGTGCCTGGGCCGTGTTCCCGGACGGGGAGGGATCGGGCGTCCCGCACGTGATCCTCGTCAAGGGGAAGCGCGTGGGCCGGCGTATGGAGAAGTCCGGCCGCCTCAAGGGGAAGGTGACCGCGGTTCCATGCATCGACCGCTTCATGGCGGAGGCGTTGAACGATGCCTTCGGCGACGGGTCCACCACCTTGCCAGGAACTGCGCAACCCTCTCCTGAAGTCGCGGCCTTGCTGCGTGCGAACACGACCGAGATGCGCCGCCTTGTCGATGAGGCGAACCGAAACGGCGATCTCGTGAGGGACGGAAAGGTGACCGTGGAAGACCTTTTCCTCCGGGCCGACGTGGTGCACGCGGTCTGGTCGGACCCATCCTCTCCCGGTGGCGTCGGCAAGATGCTGGCCAAGGGCGAAGGCCGGCTCATGCTCATCAGCCAGGGCACCAAGGGCGTTCCCACCAGAACCGTGGCCCTCCGGTTCCTCGACCGCGTCCAGGCCGAGCAAGCTTGGCTCATTTACGGCGACGGACGCGGCGCGATGAGCCAGGCATCCTGAACCGGCCTTCGCGTTCGGCTTCACCCGTAGTCGCGGGCGAGCGGCGTGGCATTGCCGACCCGGGGTCACACGGGCCATCGGCACATGGGCTTGCGGTTCTCGCCGGGGACGACGGAGGCGGCATGACCTGCACGCGCCCGGGATCGAGGACGGTCGGCAGGCTTCGCGGTCTGCCACCCTCCTCAGGCGGACGAACGACGGCGCTGTCGCAACCCAAGAACGGTCCGATCAGGCCGGGGCGGTGAAACGCGTCGAACGGACCCCTGCCGTATCACGGACCGCGAACGCGCATGCTCCAAGGCAGAACAGGCACGCCGGCGAAGGCCGCTCCCTTGACCCGTGCGGCGCTTCGCACGAGGGCGAGGCTGTCCCTACACACGAACACGTCGATGCGTTGTTCCGGGGTGGGGCTCTCGAAGCGTCGCCGCTCCGGCATCCGAGCTGGATGGAACCACGACGGACCGGGTCGAGCATGACCGCGGGATCTGGCGGCGAAGGCCGCTGATCCCCATCCGAGGCGGGGAACCCCTGGCGGTGGTAGGACGAGGCCCAAGGATCCATAAATCCCATGGCCCTCCCAAGCCATCTCCCGACAAGTCACGGAGGGGAAAGAGTATTTTTCCAGTTCAATGGCTTAGCTCCGACCGGGGTAACGGTCCCCTCAGCTCCACCAGGTTTTCTTCGTGCAAGAAAGCCGAATGGTGGCAAAGACTTAGGAATCTAAGTCCCAAGTTCTAGACCCAATTAGACCCACGCCATTGGTCGTTTTAGACCCACGCTGGCGCTCGAAAAATATCCGCAGAACCGCACGATTTGTCCTTGGGGCAAAGGGCATTCCGGCCCGCGTATCGCGCATCCGAAGGCAGGCTTATGGATGGCCAATCGATAGGAGCGGAGATACGATTGGAACCCGGAGAGTAGGCGGTAGTCGTCGCCCTCCCCGTAGGTCGACGAGCGGATCGCGTTCACTAGGGCGGCCTCGTCTGTGACGTCCCACAAGTGGCGGTGATCCGGCTTCTCGCAGCGATTCCAGCGCGGCATTCTCCCCTTTCTCAGCTGTAAGCCGTCCATTAGGCCGGGACCCCGGTATTCACGAGCGCTTGCCTCCGCGCCGGGGCGGATTCAGAATCATGGGCATGGCCACGCCCCTCTCCGCCGACGCGCTTCTCGTGATCGCCTAATGGAAGGGCCGCCCCGACGCGGCCCTCCACGTGATCCATGACGTGTGCGTTCCGGCCGGAAGGATCGCCGACCATTCCATGATCCCCGCCGTCGAGGAGGCCCGTGAGGCGGGGCTCACCGACGTGGTCTGGGACGGCCACGTCCTCACGGACGCCGGTCGGGAGGTCCTGACCGCCATGCCGCTCGACGGCGAGTACGACTGCAACGCCGCCCTGCGTGCCCTCCCCGGCATGGAACCCCCGACGCGGCCGGCCGGCTTCGTCGAAGAGTGCTCCCGCTACCCGTCCGAGGACGGCCCTGGCGCCGGGGCGCGCGTCGAGCTCACCGTGCGCGTGCTCGTCGGGAGCGAGCGATCCACGGTTATCGAGGCCGACTCGAACTCGGCGCTTGCCCTGGCCCATGAGGTCCTCCCGCACGGGGCCAAGGCGGACCTCGCTGCCGCGGCCATCGAGGCCGCGATCAGGGCCCGCCTGCCGAGAGCGCCAGGGGGCGTGGCCGGGGGACTGCGGGAACCGGCGGGCGAGCCGATCGAGTAGGGCGGCCGAGGGGGTGGGACAGGTCACTGACGCCTCGCGCAGTCGGGCTTGCCGTCGGGTCCGAGGAGCGGGCTCATTCCCTGCTCCGCGGAAGTGTACCGGCAGCCGGTCTTCGGGTCCGTCCAGACGAGGACGCCCCCGTGCCGCTTCCCGCCCTCGCCCTCGCCCTCGCCAGGAATGTTGATGCCGACTGCGGCGATGCCGAACCCGGCAACGATGGTCGCCACCGCCAGAAGCGCTCCGAGAAACCCCGATACCATCTTCCCATCGTTCATCCCTTCCTCCTCATGGCCGCCTCGGCCCGCCTGCAGGAATCCCAGCACTCCGGCTCGCCGACCGTCCTGTCGCGGCAGGCGTTCTGGCAGCGCGCGTAGGCCGCTATGCCCCGGGCGAACCGGGACGCGTCCGGGTCGGCCGGCAGGTACCGGGCGACGGCCTCGCGGGCCGGGCCGGCGCGTCGGGAGTGGAGTGGCACATGCCGCGACGGGCTCCGGGTGGAGCAGGTTGAAGAGGTCCAAGGTCCGCGCAGCCTCGCACCAGTTGCCCCACGCCTTGGCCTTGGCTTCCTCGGACTCGGGCGTCATCTGCCCCGTCCGGCGGTCCCAGAGCTCGTGGGCGCGCGCCATCTTGATCTCGGCGATCACCTCGTCGAGGTGCGCGTGCAGACCCCGGCGGGCCAGGGCGATCATGTCGAATTCGGTGGGCTCGATCGTCATCAGGCCCTCTCCGTGCAGTCCGGGCACCGGACGGCGTTCTCGTCGTCCCCGAGCAGTCCGGTGTTGCCGCAGCGGTTGCACGCCCGTCCACCCAGGCGGCCCAGAACTCGTCGGAGGCCTTGCGCATCTCCTCGGCGTTCGCGAGCTCGGCCGCCTCGGATTCGAGCAGGCAGTCCGCGGCGTTCAGGCAGTAGCGCTTGATCGCGAACCGGCCGGTGTCCTCGTCGATGACGACGAGCGTGTCGTACCAGTCCCCGGCGCGATCCCGGAGCAGCCGCACATGTCGCAGACGTGCCCCTTGCGGGCGGTCTTCTGGTCCTCACGCAGGACCCGGTCGCCTACGAGCCGGCAATCGTCAGGGCAGTCGAGCATGGGTCACCCCTTCTGCATTGAGGGTCCCATCTTCCCAAGATTCGCACAGAGGCATCCGGGCAACACGAGCCGACCACCGAGACGAACCTTGCCGGGGCACATGTTACATTCGCAGGGTCTTTCGGCCGGATCACCCTGAGGAAGTAACACGCGGTCCCCGCCCAGGGATTCATCAACCAATACTGGATCGGCCTCTTGCGCCGGGAGTCTCCGCCCGGCATGTTGGCCTCATGAGCACGCTGTCGAAACCGAAACGCGCCTGACCTCCCCGCCGCCTTGAGCCCCCGCTCGGCGGCATGCGCGCCCCCGTTTCCAGCGAGATCTCCCCATGTCGAAGACCGCCCGCCGCGCGGCCCTGGCCGCCGTTCTCAAGCGCCTGCCCAGCTACACGAAGCCGAGGTGGCCGAAGCCGGGCGAGAAGCCCCACAACACGATCGAGCTCCTCAGCGGGGCCGAGTTCGAGGGCGGCGACCTTGTCCGCGACATCGGCACGTACCTGAGCCCGATGCTTGAGCCCTCGTGGCCGCACAAGATCCCGAAGCGCCTCCTGAACGCCATGAAGGGCCTGCGCTCCGACCCGTCCGTCGCCAGGATGCGCATGGTCGAGGAGGCGGCGCAGACCGTCCTCGACGACACCGATGCCGGGCGCGGCGCGATCCTCGGGCAGACCGTCCCGGTCGTCGAGGACATCGTGGAGCGAATGCTGGTCTACGCCGCGGCCTGCGGCTGCCAGCGGGCAGCCATGCGCTGTGCCGTGCTCTGCGCCCGGCACTGGCGGGGGCGTCCCACGAGCTTCGCCGACCCGGTGACGCACGGCTTCATGCTGTCGATGCTGGATTACCTGCACGCGGCCGACCTCCACATCCCCCTTGTGGACGTCCGCGGCTACGTTCAGGAATCGAGGCATCTCCAGATCTGGCAAGCGGACGGCGACGCGCGCCGGCTCGTCCACCTGCTCTCACTCGTGCAGGAAGCGATCGATACCCCGGAGCCGGGCGCATCGGCCCCGGACGATCCGGAGGACCGGGCGGCCATCCTGGAGGATCGGGCCGGCATCGTGCGGCAGGCGCCCCCGGTGTCGGAAGCGGAGCCCGACGACGGGGTTCTCTGGTTCAACGAGGACGGCCAGACCTACAGCGGCGCCGACCTGCCGCTCGCGCCGGGCATGATCGTGGTCGGCGACGTCGGCCATGTGAAGAAGGCCGGCAAGGGCGACAACGACCCGCTGAAGGATGCCGCGCCGATCATCGGCGTCCGCCTGCCGCTCGTCACGCCCCCGGCCGACCTCGCGGCAACGCGCGCCACGCTGCTGGCCGACGCGCCGCACGCCGAACGGATCGTCGACCGGCTGCTCCGTCCGCAGGCTTCCCGCGAGTTCGTCGGCAATCCGCCGGTCCTCATTTGGGGACCGCCCGGCGGCGGCAAGACCCGGCTGGCGCGCCGGTACGGCGAGGTCCTCGACCTGCAGCCGGCCGTCTACTCCATGGCCGGCGCGTCGGATGCCCTGACGCTCGCCGGGGTTCCGCGCGGCTGGTCGACCGGCGGGTTCTGCGCGCCGTTCCGGGATCTCCTGCGCACGAAGGTCGCCAACCCGCTCCTCGTCGTCGACGAGGTCGACAAGATCGGGACGGGCCGACACAACGGCAACGCGGCCGACGTGCTGGTCAACATGCTGGGCGTCGAGACGGCCGCCCGGTACCGGGACCCCTACCTCCAGGCTGATGTCGACCTGTCCCGCGTGCAGTGGATCCTGACGGCGAACTCGCTCGACTCGATCCCGCGGCCGCTGCTCGACCGGTGCCTCATCCTGCGCCTGGACGAGCCGGGCCCGCAACACCTGCGCCAGCTCGCGACCTCGATCCTCGCCGAGGTCCGTGCCGACCGGGGCCTGGACGAGCTCTGGGCGCCCAGCTTCGACGGCGTGGAATGGGCGGCGCTGGAGGCGAATTGGGCCAAGGGCGGCAGCCTGCGTGCCCTGCGGCGCCTCGTCGAGACGGTGCTCGACGCTCGCGAGTCGGGGCTCCGGCAATGAGCCCGGTCTTCTCAGAGCTCCGGCTCCTGCGCGAGGCGATCGAGGAGGACCTCGACCACCGACGCATCGACGAGAACCTGGGCCGGGGCGTCTACGGCTACGTGGGCTGCCTCATCCGCCTCGTCGAAGACGGTGACCGCGACCCCGCCCGGTCCCTGAACGAGGCCCGCTCGGCCGCGGGATTCCTGCGCGCCGTCCCCCGCCTGCCCGACCCCCGCCCGCGTATTTGGAGCGCCCCGTCATGCCTCGCGTGATCCCCGCCGAAGCGATGGCCTTCCTCACCGGCGCGCTCGACGAGGGCGCCATGGTCGGCATCCGGGTGACCGGCGTCGACCCGACCCCGGAGGGGCCCCGTATCCGGTTCGACGTGCCCCGCATGCGCCGGCGACGGGGCGACACCCGCCGGCTCCCGGACCGCGAGGCGATCGCGGAGCTCGTCAGCCGCATGGTCGCCCTGCGCTGGAAGGACAGTCCGGAGCCGCGGGCGATCTCGGAGCACCACCAGATGGACCTCGCGGCCGACCATCCGCAGGTCATCGGTGATTTTACGGAAACCGGGCCGGGCTGGCATTGGCTACTCTCCGCGACGGCCTCTTGGATTGAGGAGACCGGCATTCCCGAAGGTTTCGTGGCCTCCCAGATCAAGGAGAAGTTCGGAACCCTCAGGTTCTACTGGTGCGCTACCGGGAATGAGCTGCAAGCCAACCGCATCATCGAGGCGGCCGAGTGGATCTCCGGGGCGGTCTGCGAGACCTGCGGCGCGCCGGGGCGGACACGGCCCGGTGGCTGGATCAAGACGGCCTGCGATGCACACGCCAGGAAGCGTTGACGTGCACCGCAACCTGACTAGGCGCGCCTGGTCCGTGCGGGTCGGCCGTCGAGTCGTCGGGCACCTCCCGGCGATCGCACTGCGCGACGTCGTCCTCCGGTCCTCGGAAGCGGCCCGGCTCCGGTGCCTGCGCCTCGGGGCCCGCGACGTCCACGCTTGGGCCCGAGGCGTCCCGACCGACGCGCCCAGGCCTCCCGCCGCGGTCCGCTTCCGTTACCGGCTCGCCGAGCCCGGCTTCAGGCTCGCCGAAGGTCAGGTCCTCCTCGCCGCGGCAGCCGCCTGGTTCGAGGCCGATGGCAGCGCGTGGTGCCTTGCTTGCCCCGGTGCGAACGTACGCATCGGAGGGACCTGACATGGTGAAGCTGACCCGATACCCGCACCAGACCTTCGACCTAGCGCACCTCGACCGCGCCGGGCTGCTCGACGATTGGGAGCTCCGGCCCGAGCGCCGCGGCGACGGCTACGTGCTGCACGGCGTCGACGAGCGCGGGCTGCAGCGCGAGACCGGCTGCGTGCAGGGACTCGACACCGACGAGGGGTGGGCCTGGGCCTGGGGGACCGGCCTCGTCCGCCTCGGCTCGCCCCGGCATGCCCTTCCCACCGAAGGGGTGACCCTGTGAGGCTGCGCCCGCTCAACCCCGCCGAGATCCGCGCGATCGAGGAGCACCGGCGGCAGGTCCGGGAGGCCCTATCCCGCATGGCGGAGGGCCGGAGATTCGAGCACACGGACCTGCGATCGGCGCCGTTCCTCGACCGGTGGGAGCTGCGCGAGTCCCCGACCGTGCCGGGCGCGATCTGCCTCTCCGGGATCGCGTACGGGCATCCCAGCCGCGAGGACGGCCCGATCATCACGGCACCGATCCGGTACCGGACCGACACGTGGATGGAGACCGACGACGGCGTCCTCTTCATCCTCGGCCGCATGATCGAGCCGGAGCATCCGCGGATCCTCGACGGCCGCCGGGGCCGGGGCCGGCAGTTACCGGCGCACCCCGGCTTCGTGACCGGCACCCCCGACACCGACGAAGACGACCTCCCCCCGGTGGAGCCCTGAGCATGACCCGCGCTGACATCGAGGCCGCGTTTGAGGACCGGGACCGCCTCGCGGGCGGCTGGGAGCCCACGGGCCACGTCTGGGGCGACGCCCCGCTGCTGAACAGGTGGGCCTACGGCGTCCACCCCGTCACGGGCACGATGGCCCTCGTCGGCTTCCTCAACGGGCAGGCCAGGACCTGCGCGCCGGTCGTCGCCATGCTCACCGGCCCCGGCGGGATCGGGTGGTGCCGGACGCTGACGGGCTGGATCCGGCTGGTGCTGACGAGCGACGAGCTCCACCGCGAAGGCCGGCACCTGCTCCCGGCGCACGCCCGGGAGCTGGAGCTCGCCGCGTACGACGCCGGCTACCGTGCGCCGCGGCGGTCCCTCCGCCCCGACGGCCCGATCGGCACGGACGCCCGCTGGCACGAGGCGGCCGACTTCATCGAGAGGACGGCGAGGGACGCGGAGATTGGCTTCGCGGTCTTCTACGCCCGGCAGAAACGGCTGACCCTCGCCGAGGCCAGGAAGGCCTCGGAGGTATTCTGGCTGTCCCGCACGCTCACCTTCGATTGAGGCTCACCATGCGTATCGCGTTCCTCGCCGTGGCCCTGGCCGCGCTCTCCGGCCATGCCCAAGCCGGCCCCCGTCTGCCCGCGCCCGGGCTCTACTGCCCGGTTGGCCTGGGCGTCCCGCCGATCTCCGTCGGCGCCGACGGCGGCCTCGGGATCGATCTCCTGGATTGCGAGCGCGTGCGCCTGGAGCGCGGCCGGGCCCGGGCCGAGGCCTGCTTCGCGAACGGCGGCGCCAGCGTCGCGCTCGACACCGACCTGGTGGTCCGCCGGGACGGCACTCTGCTGCACGACGGCGTGATGTTCCGGCTCTACACCGGACCGCGTCCGTGCCCGGTGCCGTGATTCCTCACGGAGCAGATCTCCCTGAGGTTAGACCTTGCCGCGCACTTGGTAGGTCTCGACTAGGAAGGTTGCGACGGCGCCGGCCACGTTCACCGCGAGGCTGGCGTGCCGCGGCGACGGCCGGACGCGTGAGCGCTCTTCCGTCGACGGTTCGTCGGCGTGGGCGTCGGAAAAGCGGTTCCGCAGCGTGCCGAGTCCATTCACCAGGCTCATGGCCCCGCCGAGGATGGCCTTGATCGGCACGTCCCGGTGCTGGTCGGGGGCGAGCTTCAACCCTCCCGCGACCAGGCCGTAGAGCTTCGGCAGATCGTCCTTTGGGCCGTAGGAGATGCCGAGCCCATTCAGGATGTGCTTGCACACCGCTTCAACCAGAGTGCGCGCGACGGTGATGGCGCCCTCGGGGTCGGAGGTCCGGCGTGCGAGGGCCTTGGTCCAGACCGCATGCACTTCCTCGGGGTCGAAGCTGGCCAGCGCTGGGACCTGGCATCTACTCTACGGGTTCCGGGCAGGATCCGCTCCCCGTTGTCACAACCCCACGTTAACAGGGGGGCTTAGCCAAGCGTCAAGCTGACGATCGCACCCTCCCAGACGGCCGTGCGTTCGGTCGCGCACTGTGCTCCCTGTGCATACGCGTGAGGCGCGTAAGGTGTTCTTAACTGTAGATTGCGTTCAATCCTTGCCCTCGGTCGGCCTGATCTATTTGAGGTCGCCCCCTTGGCAGTGGAGCGCGCATGCACCTCGTCTTCGCGACGACCGCCGACGGTCGAGTCTATCCCGAGCATCCTGGCGGGGAGACAGGCTGCGTTGACGGTGCGGTGGTCGGTCCGGCCGGACTTCTCGATATCCTCGCAACGCGCCTGGGCCTCGGCGGCCCTCAGGTGCCGCCGGTCGTACGCATCGCGACATGGCAGAGGAAGTTGGAAGCCGCCGGTCGAGACGCGCCGCGGTTCTGGACGGCTTCGCTGGCGTCCGACGGGTGGGCGACGGCGCGACAGGTGCTGTCGTGGCGCGATGTCCTGGTCGAGGCGGGCTGGTCACCGACGCGGCTCGTAGATCCCCCGGTACGCTTGGCCGACCTCGCCGCCGCTGAGCAGGCCGATCCTGTCGTGCCGCGCGGGCGCGCCGATCTCCTCCGTGAGGTGATCACCACCATCGAGGGCGGTGCTCCGCTCGATATCGATCTCCTGGAGCTCGCGGAGCCTTCCGAGCTCCTGCCGCCCGGTTGGCGCCAGCTGGTCGACGCCATGGAAACGGCCGGAACAGTCGTGCGTCTCGTGAAGAGCTTCACGCCGGTCGACGTCGCCTCCGACATCGGTCGGCTGCACGTCTACCTGCGCACCGGTCTGCGCACTCCGCTGACCGGCGACGGAACCGTCTGCGACCTCTCGGCCACCTCGGCAATCGCGGCTGCCGAATGTGTGGCCGAGTGGCTCGCCTGTGAAAATGAGGCCGGCGCTGCAGGCGACACGGTCGTGATCGTGCCCGACGGTGACAGCAGCCTCCTCGACCAAGCCCTCTCCCGCCGTGGCCTGCCGCAGCTGGGTCTCTCCCCAGCCTCCTCTTTCCGCGGCGCGCTTCAGGTGCTGTCGCTGAGCTTCGCGTTGGCTTGGACCCCGGTGGATCCGAGCAAGCTCCTCGAACTTCTGCTTCTCCCCCGGCCGCCCATGCGTCGTTGGGCAGCTCGCACGTTGGCGCGCGCGCTCGCCAAGGAGCCCGGTATCGGCGGGCCCGCATGGCAACGCGCTTGGGAGCAGATCGAGGCTCGCCTGCATGAGGAATCGATGCACGCGGACGAGGGCAAGGACGCCCGGCAAGCCGCGGCAGAGGTCGCCCGGACACGCGACCGGTGGCGCGCCTGGACCAGCCTCGGGCAACACGACCGGAAGGCAGGTATGCCTGCACCGGACGCGATCGTCCTCTGCCGCCGCGTTCTCGAATGGGCGGTCGAACTCGATGCGGGCGGACGCGATCCGTTGCTGCTGTGCGTCGTCGGTGCGGCGCGCGCCCTCACGTCCGCACTGGATGCGCTCGGCCACTCACCGGTCACCGCCCTCCAGATCGACCGGATGATCGATCAGGCCATCGCGGACGGCCTGCCCGATCCGAACTGCCACGCGCAGGCAGGCCGCCTGCGCGCCGTGAGCAGTCCTGGCGGCTTATGGGGGAGCGCGCATCGCGTGGTCTGGTGGGACTTCGCCGGATCGGCATCATCCGCGGCACGGTTTCCGTGGAGCCTGAAGGAGCGCACCGCGCTTGAAGAGGCCGGGTGCTGCCCGGAGCCTGCCCAAACAGCGAACCGTCGTGAGGCCGCGCACTGGCAAGCCGCGGCATTGAACGCGCGATCGCTCTTCCTTGTCCGGCCCAGGCTAGACCGCGGGACCGAGGCCGCTCCGCACCCCTTCAGCCAGCAGCTCCACCCTCTCCTCAATCAGGCGCAGAATGCGCCCTCGGTCCGATCCGAAGCTGAGCGCCTTTTCGTCGAGGAGCGAGTTCCCCTCGCCGCACGCGAGGTGGTGCGTTCGTCGAGCGTTGCTGTCGACCTACCTCGCGCGCGATCCGCCTGGGACCTTCCGCCCGCGCTCGCGGCACGCGCGCAGGATACCGAACGCCGGGAGAGCGCGACGAGCTTGGAGGACCTTCTCACCTGCCAGTTGCGCTGGGTCCTGCAGCACGTCGCCGGTTTGAGGAAGGGCGGCACGCGCGAGATCCCAAAGCCGGAGCGCCTCTTCGGCAACCTCGCACATGCAGTGGCCGAGGCAGCCTTCCAGCCGGGAGAGATCCCAGACGCCGAGGTGGTGAGGATGCGGGCCGTGACGGCGCTTGACGGCTTGCTCCCGCTCATCGCCGCTCCCCTCCTGCTGCCGGGATACGCGCGAGAGCTGGCCTTCGCGCGGCAGCGCGTTCCTGACGCGCTCGCGAGCCTCTCCGCCATCCTGGCGCGGGGTGGCTTCGCGATCGAGGGCCTCGAGGTCGAGCACGAACACGACTTCGGAACCGTCAAGGTGGCAAGCCGTATCGACCTCGTGGTGCGTGGTCCCGATAGGGGCCGGGCCGTGGTCGATCTGAAATGGACGGAGAGCGGCGCGACCGCGCACCAAGCCAAGCTCGCCGAGGGGAGGGCAGTCCAGCTCGCCACCTACAGTCGCTTGGTCGAACCCAACGGAGCGGCCGCCCCCGCCGGATACTTCCTGCTCAGACAACAGCGCCTTCTCGCGGAGGAGGCCTCACCGCTGGCTCACGAGGAAATCAGCGTGTCCCGCGGCTTGGCGGAGACCTGGGACGTGGTCGTTCAGGACAGCAGCCGACTCGCCGCGCTGGCCCAGTCCGGACGTGGGATCGCCGCTGGAGTCCCCGGCGCGACCGAGCACCTGCCAGAAGACCTCGCCCTCACGCCAAGCCCCAAAGTCTGCGCGTACTGCGACATGACCCGCCTCTGCCGCTCCGTGTCCGTAGGATAGGCCCCCGATGCACGCATCTCCCCTCAATCGGGTCGACACCACACTGGCGTCAGCCGGCACTGGCAAAACGACCGCACTCGTTGGCCAACTGACGCGCTTCCTCGATGCTGGTATCGCGCCGGACCGCATTCTCGCGACAACGTTCACGAAGAAGGCGGCTGAGGAACTGGTCGAGCGCGCACGCGCCCACCTGATCGAACTGGGTCGCAGCGAGGACGCCGCAGCGCTCCTCGGAGCACGCATGGGTACGGTCAACGCGGTCTGCGGACGCTTGGTCGAGGACTTCGCGTTCGAGCTCGGGCGCCCACCCGGCGGCGAGGTCATCCCCGACGGCAGCGCGGCTCTGCTCTTCGCGACCGCGACCGACGAGACACTGACGGCCTTCGCGCCGGCCTTGAATGCACTGAGCGAGAAGTTCGGCCTCGCCGACCAGGATACGGACTGGCGGGGGCTCGTTCGGCGCATCATCGAACTGGTCCGCGCAAATGGCATTGACGAGGCTGGACTCGCCCATTCCGCGGAGCGATCACGAGACGGATTGCTCGTCCTTCTTCCGGAGCCGGATCCCATCCGGTCGGCGGAAGACCTCGACGCGGCCCTCCGCGCAGCGATCCAAGAGGCGCAGGAAGCCCTGGACGGCCGGTCATTGAAGGGCGAGGGAGCCAAGGCCGCCAGCGCCGTGAAGCTCGCGGCCAGCATTCTGGACCGTGGCGAGTTGCTGCCCTGGTCGCTCTGGGCCAAGCTGAGCAAGCCGAAGGCCTCCAAAGCCGATGCTCCTCTCTTCGCAAACGTCGCCGACGCCGCGGCGGCTCACTCCCGCCATCCCGGGCTACGGCAGGAACTCGAGCGGTTCATCCATCTCGTCTTCGACTGTGCCGCGCAGTGCGCCACGGCTTTCCAGGCCTACAAGGCCGAACGCGGTCTCCTCGACTTCACGGACCAGGAAGTGCTGGCGCTGGAGATCCTGCAGCGGCCTGACACACAGGAACGGCTGAGGGAGAGCATCGGCGTCGTGTTGGTCGACGAGGTGCAGGACGCTAGCCCCCTACAAGTCGCCATCTTCACCGAACTGGCGCGCATAGCCGCCCACAGCGTTTGGGTAGGCGATCCGAAGCAGGCCATCTACGGCTTCCGCAACACCGACACGAACCTCACGCTTGCCGCAGCGCAGGGCATCGCGGCCGGCACCGGGGGAACCTCCGAGGTCCTGTCGAAGTCCTGGCGTAGCCGGCCTGGGCTCTGCGCCTTCGTCAACGATGCGTTCCTGCCGGCTTTTGAGCGGATGGGTCTACCCGCTGAGGCGTCCCGGTTCACCGACTGGGCCTGCGACGACGCAGGCCTCACGCACCCGCCGCTCTCCGTCTGGCACGCGAACGGGAAAACCAAGGCCGACCGCAGCGCGAGCCTGGCTGGAGGCATCGCAGCGGCCCTGTCCGAACCGGCGCGCTGGCCGGTCCGGTCGCGCTCGGGTTCCACCGTGCGCGATCTGCGTCCCTCCGACATCGCGGTTCTCTGCCGCTATAACTCCGATGTTGGGGACCTTGCCTCGGCTCTGACCAGGCTTGGGGTCAGGGTGGCAGTCGAGCGCGGAAATCTGTTCGCCACACCGGAGGTTGAGCTGGCGATGGCGGCTTTGCGCTGGACGGCGGATCCCAGCGATCGGCTCTCGCTCGCCGAACTCGTGCGGCTGGCCGGAGGCGAAGACGAGCCCCAGGGCTGGCTCGATGCACTGGGCGTCGACGACCCGGATGAGGCTCTGCAATCTCGCCTCCCCTTCGCAGGCACTCTGCAGGACCTCCGCTCCCGCCAGCTTGCGATGACGCCATGTGAGATCGTCGATGCCGTGATCCTCGCGACGGACGTGGTGGATCTCGCTTGCCGCTGGGGGCAGGCCGCATCACGGCTGCATGCTCTGGAGGCGTTCCGCGGCATCGCCTGCTCTTACGAGGGCGAGTGCGCCAGATTGCGTCGACCCGCTACGCTCGGCGGGCTTGTTGCTTGGCTCCCGAGTCAAGAGGTGCGTTGCCCGCGCAGCCATGAGGACGCCGTCCATGTCATGACCTATCATTCGGCGAAAGGTCTTGAGTGGCCAGTCGTCGTCCTAGCGCAGCTCGAAAGCGCGCCGCGCACGGAACTATTCGCTCCGGTAGCCGAAGTCGTCGGCACGCTTGACTGGCAAGCGCCGCTCGCCGGCCGCTGGATCCGATTTTGGCCTTGGCCGTATGGCGCACAATCGGCAGGCATCCCCCTCGATGCTGCAGCAGCAGCAAGCACAATCGGCCGGAAGACTGCTGGTGAGGCTCGCGACGAGGCGGTGCGTCTGTTGTATGTGGGGGCGACGCGCGCCCGGGACCATTTGGTCTTCGCGAGGAATGTCGCACCCGCCACCTGGCTCGGCACGCTCAACGAAGGGGAGGATCCGCAAGTGATCCTGCCCATGCACGACGGCTTCTCCGTCGTGGCCGCCGGAGCCAAGCATCCTGCACGGTTCGAACTCCTCGCGACACCGTCGGAGTCAGCCGATACGAAGGTCGCAGACACAACGTTCCTTGGCATCGCACGGCAGCGAATGGTCCACCCACCACTGAGGTTGAGGCCGAGTTGCGCTGTCGATCCGGCTGCATTCGGTGTGCTCGCACGGACGCCTCTCGGCAGCCGCACGCCGCTCTCGGGTAACCCAGAGATGGACGTGCTCGGCCAAGCTGTGCACAATTTCTTGGCCGTGGATCGAGAGGACCAAAAGCTCGAAAGGCGCCATCACCGAGCCCTGCACGTACTGGAGCGTTGGAACGTGGCAGGCCAGCTCGATCCACGAGGCCTCGTCGAATGTGCCGATCGCCTCTGGCAGTTTTTAGCCCACCGATTTCCCGACGCGCGTTTGCGGCGCGAGGTTCCAGTATTCGCTCCGGTGGCGGGGCAGTTCACCGTTGGCTGCATCGACCTCCTCTTAGACTGGGGCGACACGTTTGCCATCATCGATCACAAGAGCTTCCCAGGCCGCCTCGAACAATGGGAAGATCGCGCTGTCGGAGCAGCACCTCAGCTCGCCGCCTACGCGCAGGCTGTTGCCACGGCGACCGGAGCGGTGTGTGGAGGCCTCTTCGTCCACATGCCGCTGGTGGGCACAATCATCGAAGTCGGTGCAGCGGCCGCGACTGCGATGGCGCTCCCTCAGGGTAGCTAGCGCTGTTCCCAGTCAGTTAGCTGCAGCCAAGTCGTCCGCGTACCAAGCTGCGGCGAGGTAGTTGCGGCACTCTTGCAGGGTAACGCGCGTGAAGGTCGGTCGGGTTACCGCCTGGAGACCCGGGATCGTGCGGATTGACGCATGGCGTAGGTCCCACCTTCAGCTTTGCGAAGGCTTGCTCAACCGGGCTGGACTCGCGGCCGTAAGGCGGGACGTAGAGCAGCCGCGCTCCCGCGGCCTCAACGTCGGCTTACCGAGGCCGGGAACCCCGAAGCGGACGTGTCGCAATCGGCCAGATTCGGTCGAACAGCTTTAATCCGTCTGCCCAAAAGCGTACCTCCCCAGCGCCCGCTTTGGGTCAGGAGTTCGCGCGCGGCCTGATCGGTGCGCCTCCGGATGTCGATGAGCGGCTCGTACAGCGGCGAGCCTAGCTGGCTGCACACCGACCGTTGGGCTTCCTGCTCAGGCCGCCGCCGCGAGGCTTCGGGGGGCCTTCGCATCCCGGACCGGCGACAATCCGAACATATGCAGCCGTACTCGCGCGTGAACTGCGGTACGCTCTCGTAGCCGGCCGCGAAGGCGGCCCCGCCCTGAGGCAACCCGGGGGAAAGGCGCGTAAAGGTCCCGTCCACCGCCAAATCATATGCGCGCGGAGCGGCGCACGGTAATCAGGCGACCGGTGCCGTGCTTGGCACGTCGTAAAATTTCGAGTCGAGCCGTGATTCGAGCCGATGGTTCAGTAGCGCCTGGAAGATGTCGCGACAAGTCTCGGCGGTGGGCACGATCCGCCCCTGATCGTCAAAGGCGATGTTGAGGCTCATGTTCTTGCACTCCGCCTGGAGGCGAGCCATAAAAGTCTCGTCCTTGTAATGACCCTTCGTCTGAATCGCGATGGCCCGACGAAGCTGGATCTTGTTGGACCCAACGAACTCGTCGAGCGGGCCGAGATCCGAGAAGAGTGCGAGAAACTTGGCCTCCTGCTTCAGGGTCGTGAACGCCTGCTCGTGCCCCGCCTTGTAGACCAGCACCGACTCGAAATTCGGCTTGCTCTTGATAAAGATGCGTTCGCCGAACACGAAGAAATCGAAGGTCGGGCGGATCGTAAAGACGGGCGCCTCCTCGACGTCCAGCTCATTGTCGGAGAAGACCGCGCGGATGACCCCGGCCGTCTTCCGGGTCGACCAGCTCGTGTCGGTCTTGCTCACGGCGAGCATGGCTTTGTCGTCGCGGACGAACTTGATGATGCAGAACTTGCTATTGCCCAAGTCCTTGGCGTTGCGGGCCTTCCGTCCAGGCGTCTCGTTCGCCACCTCAGCGGCGATGAGGTGCACGTAAGTCTCATCGCTCTGGATCGTGAGGGCGCTGCCCTCGTTGTTCTGCTCCAAGACATCGTACTCGATGACTTCGGTAATCACGCCAAGCGCGCCGCCGACCGCTTCCTTGAGCCTGCCCGCCAGCTCCTCGGTGATCCCGACCCATCGGCCGGAGAACCTCGGCTTGCCGTCCCTGCCGGGCGAAGTCCTGAACACCCATACCGTCACGTCCGACCCGGCCAGATCGAAAGCCTTCAGGTCCGGAAGCGTGGTCATCGACTGGCATCCCCCTCTTCGCCCCGAACGACCATCACGTCCTGCAGGTGCCCCTGAAGGTAGGTACGGTCAGGCTCGATATCGAGCTTCGACAGCATCCGACCCACGAAAATTCCGCTTCCTGCGGGATAGGTGTACTTCACCTCAAACAGCTTCCAGCCGAACGCCGCAAGGATGGGATTGAGCACGATCTGGCCAGACCTGTACGTGATCCAGAAAATCCAGACGAGGAAGACCGCGAATCCGATAAGCTTGGTGCCTTGCTCGAAGTCCAGGCTGATGAACGAGACGACGTACGGGATCACGTAATTGATCAGGTCCGCGGGTATGTGCTTGCTTTCAGACACCTTCACGCGCTGCGGGGTGCGCACGATACGAAGCGCGACAAAGGTGACGACCATGCCCACGAGGCAGACGGCGAAGGCGGCAAGCGACCACAACGGGTTCTTGAGGGGGCTGGCGCAGGAAAGGGTGACCATCGACCCGACCGGGCAGATATCCCGCTTCACCGCCTCCAGGTCGAGGTCCTGCGCGAGCAGGATCAGGCTCAGGGGCAGGTAGGAGCCCAGATAGATGGCTGCCGCGATAAGGATCCTAAGCTGCATGGCTACGGGGTTCCGATCACATACGCCTGCCGGAAGCCGTCTCGACCGCCCATGCCGTTGAAGCACCACGGGATCATGACGGCGGAACCGTGTCGAGGCCAGCCGGCCGGGTCGGCTTCTTCCATGAACCCGGAAGCGGATATCCGAGTGCTCGTCCGACACGACCCTTGGCAGGTTTGTTCCTGTTATGTTCCTATATGGGAATCCCGCAAGCGCAAAGCGAGGGAAGCGCAGCTCGCACGGACGGCCGTCTCGGCCGCACCGGACCCGTCCATCAGGTGAACTATCGGTAGTCGCCGGGCACCTCCAGCCTTCGAACCGGCACCGTCCTTATCGGACGTCACGATGAACTCTTGGCCTTGGCCTTCGAGGAGGCCGCGTAGTCCGAGTTCGCCCGAGACGCAGCCCAACAACTCGTCGGGCTTGAAATCGACGGCCTTCGGCGTCGGAGTCGATTGCCCGTTGTCATAGGCCGAGATGATGGGGATCTCGTCGCGAGGGTAGACTCGCGGGTAGCCGCCGATCGGGTCCGGGTACAGGACGCACAGGATCTTTGCCATCGGCGCATCTCCGGTAGAGCGCACCGTTGTTGCGCGCCTCAGGGATGGGCGCGCGTCATCCTCTCGTGATGCCGTCTGGGCGCGCTGGTCTGCGCCGGCCTCGGTGCTGTTCAGCCCTCGTCGGCGTAGCGCTTTCGCAGAGTGAGAGCCAGCGCAACATCGAGTTGATCGGGCTCACGGACCGGCTGATACCCGACTTCGAGTGCGGACACGATCAGGCCTGTCAGGCCAAGGAGCGCCCCCGCAGCCACGACCGGCGCCGCCGCGCCCCCGATGTCGAGGACGAGGCCGCCCAGCCCCGCGCCGACGGTGTTCGCGACCTGTACGGTAGCGACCTGGAGCCCGCCCGCGCTCTTCGCGTCGTCCAGGACGTTCTGGGCGACCCAGGTCGACCATCCGACCGGCACGATGCCGAAGGCGAAGCCCCACCTAGCGATTCACGTTCTGTTCGTAAACCCGCCGATCTCCTCTTGTGGGACGCCAGTCCGAGTGTTCGAATTCCGTCAGGCAGGCCCGCACGTCGGATTCGTTTTCGGCGCACAACGACGGACAGCCACCTGGCATCGCTTTCGACCCGAGGCATCCGTGGCTGACAACCTGACACCCAACGCGGTTCTGGCGCTCTTCCCCGAGACCGCCTCGGTCCTGGAGCGCTTCCCCGAGGCCGCCCCGCTCATCGCGACGGTGCTGGCGCGCCTCCCCGGCGCCGTCCTCGTCGATCCCGTGGACGAGCTCGCTGAGGGGCAGCGCCGCATCGCCGAGACCCCCGAGGCCAGACGGCCGTACAGCAACACCGCCGAACGCTGCTGGCGGAACGGCTGGGTGACGTTCCCGCAGGAGCGAGACGGCAACCGCAAGCCGGGGAAGGGCATCCGGTACAAGCAGTGGGCAGAGCGCGCGCAGACGTTGCGCGAGGTCGTCGCCATGACGCGCTCCGCGGCGGCCCTGAACGTCGCCGCCGTGATGAGCGCGGCGAACCGGGCCTTCGTCATCGACATCGACGTGAAGGACGTCACGGTCACCGATCGGATTCACCGCCTCGCGCGTGAGGTCCTCGGCGTCCCCTTCGTCCGCGAGTACACGCAGAGCGGGGGCAAGCTCGCGCTCATCTACTCGACCGACCCGGCGACCGGCCCCGTTTGCCTTAAGCGATCCTATCCGGTCCTGAGCCGGGACGGGAAGCCGACGTCCCAGGCCGTCGAGATCCTCTCGAACAGCGCCGCGTTCACGATCCTCGGCCGCCACTGGAAGACGGGATCGTCGTTCCAGTACCGGGGCCTCCATCCGCTGCGGGACCGCCCCACCGCCGCCGCCTCGGTCACGCAGACGCAGCTGCAGGCCTTCCTTGAGCGCGTCTCCGAGGAGATCGTCCTCCTCGGCAAGTTGCAGTCGTACCAGGGCCGCGAGGTAGTCTTCGAGGAGGGCGCCGTCGAGGGCGCCCGGGTCGACACCGACGGCCTCGTGATCCCCGGCAACGTTAAGTCGGTCCGCGACGTCTCGTGGAGCGCGGCCGGCAAGGTCGTCGACGGGCGCGAGCAGTTCATCCGCAACAGAGCGTGGCTCTACGTCACCCGCAACGCCGGCCTCGCCCTTGCCGCCACCGGGCGCCACGCCCTGGCGGGCGCGCTGGCGAAGGAGGCGAGCGAGCTATTCGACGGTCTCGGCGATCACTTCGTTTCCTGGCACGGCGGCCAGGGTGACACGGACGTCTTGAGCGCGGCGCGGGCCCGCGTCGAGTCGGCCTACGCGACGATGTCGAACCGGTCCGACTGGGCGGATCGCGTCGGCCGCGACGAGCGGGGCCGGGTCTCCCTCGTCACGAAGGTCGCGGTCGCGGCGCCGAAGGACGAGGCCCTCGCCTGGCTCGGCGACGACGCCCTGTCGCGCGTCTCGGTCAGCTCCATCGCGGTCGCCGAGCAGGACCGCAAGCGCCGGGAGCGCGCGATCGTGACCGACCAGGCCACGCGCGAGGCCGGGCAGGAGCGCGTCGCCCGGGCACTACGCGACACGATCACCGGGTTCGCCGCCGAGGCCCGTGCCTATCACGGCGGCAAGAAGGGCGTCTCGCCGGTCACGATCGCGAAGGCGCCGACCGGTGCGGGCAAGACCTCGCTGGCGGTCGAGCTGCTCTCCCAGGACGTCGAGCGGCACGGGCCGAGCGGCCCGAAGCTCTTCCTGCTGCCCTCGTATAACAATATCGATGAGGTTGTTGCCCGGGCGAGATCGGGCCGGAAGGCCAAGCCCTCAACCGAGTACCTGGCCATGGCCACCGCGGCCGCGAACGAGGCCCGGGCCCGGGGCCTGAAGGTCGCGATCCTGACCGGTAAGGAAAGGGGCGGTTGCCTCATGGGCCCGCAGTTGGCGTTCCTCCGGGAGAAAAACCAGCCGGCCTCGGCGCTGTGCCACCTGAAGGAGCGCCTGTTCGTCCCGGGCGCGCCCGAGGACGCCGAGCCCGTCTACGAGGAGACGTGGTGCCGGCACCACCCCGACCACCCCGCCACCGACGGCGGCGCCCCCGGCGCGTGCCCGGTGATCCTCGCCCGGCGCGAGCTCGCGCAGGCCGATCTCGTCTTCGCCCCCACGGTCTTCCTGACGAACGCCCTGCCGGAGGGGCTCGCCGACGCCGTCTCCGGGCTCATCGTCGACGAGCGCTGCCTGTTCGAGCTGATGAGCTTCTCGCTCCTGCCGCTCTCCGTCCTCGTCCCCGGCAACCGCGCCGCCCCGGCGCTGACCGCCAAGGAGAAGGCGCAGGGCCTGGAGGCCGAGGGTTGGGCGATCGAGCGCGACCACGCCGTGCGCGAGGCGCTCCAGGCGATCGCCGCAGGGCGGGACGTCGCCCAGGCCTTCTACCGGGACGAGCAGCTCGTCGGCTGCGTCGAGAGCGCCATCCGGGTCTGCGGCCGGGGGCAGCGCAGCTTCGGGATCAAGCCGAACATCAGCATGGAGAAGCTCGCCGACCTGTTCCAGGTTGCCGAGCGGACCGCCATCGTCCAGGAGCATCGATTCTGGTCCCTCGTCGCGGACCGGATCGAGCTGCTCAAGGCCGACCACCTTCAGCGCCGCCTCATCGAGGAGAGCGGGCTGACGGCGAAGGGGCGCGCCTGGCAAGCGAGGGGCGACCACGACGCCCGCGTCCAGGTCCTCCGGAAGGGAGCGATCTGGGGCGTGGACGAGGACATGATCCGCCTCTCCTGGCGCACCTCGCCGAATCTTCCTGAGGTCCCAACCCTCCTCCTCGACGCCTCGGCCGACGAGGCTATCATCGCCAAACTATGGGGCGGCCGGGCGGTGCGCTCCGTCGAGATCTCGGCATACCTGCACATGCGGACGATCGTCTGCCTCGACAGGCCATGGGTGTCCACGGGCCTCGACGTCGGGTGCGCCAAGGACGACAAGGACGCGGCCGCGATCTCGCGCGACATCGCGAAGATCCGGCGCCTGGAGACCACGATCGCCGGCGTCCATGGCTGGGGCCGCGTCGCCACGTTCGCGCCGAAGCGCGTGCGCCGGTCCCTGCGCACGGCCCACGAGGAGCCCGACAACGTCGATACCGGTCATTACGGGGCGGTCCGCGGACTCGACTTCGCCAAGGACCATGCCGCCGTGATCACCGTCGGGCGGTTGGAATTCCCTACTTGGATTTACGACGCCTACGCCGCGGCGCTGACGTACGACGACGAGAAGCCGGAGCCGCCGCTTGACGTCTTCGGCACCGGCGACGGCGTCGAGATGGAGATGGTCGACCGCACGCTGATGCTGCGCGACGGCCGGGACCTGGCCTACCGCGTGCCGGAGATGCCCGGCGCTTGGGGCCGGGCGGTGCAGAATCAAATGCGCGAGGAGGAGCAGCGGCAGTGCGGCGGGCGCCTCCGCCCAGTCTACCGCGACGGCGAGGCCCCGGTCTGGGTGGCGGTGTCGTCGGTGTTCCCGGAGGGCATCGTCGTCGATGCGGTGACGACCGTCGACACCCTGGCGACCCTCAAGGGGGCCGCGGACATCCACGAGGCGGTGCGTCGCGTCGGGGTGCTCGATCAGGCCCTGATCAAGGACCAAGCCCCCGAGCTGTGGCCGCACGTGCTGAAGGCGATCGGCCGGACCGGCATCGCCCGGGACGGCAACGCGGCCCCGGCCGCGCGCGGCCTCGATAAGCACGTGGTCCGCGTCAGCCGCGACGATCCCCGCACCGGCGAGCGCCGGGTCGAGGAGCGCGAGGTCATGATCCCGGCCTCGGCCGGGGACGCGATCTCGGCCGCGGTCGAGGCCTACGACCGGAGCGACATCCGGATGGAGCGGACGCGCCTAGTGTTGCGAGGCGCCGTCCCGGTGCCCTCGCAGGTCCGGGCGCCCGACGCCCTCGACGGGGAGATCGGCTCGCGCGACGAGCGCCGGCAGGCCGAGCGCGAGGCCCGCGCCAAGGCCCGCGCCGTGGTCCCGCCCCGGCTCGGAGAGGACCTCGGCGAGGTCTTCGAGATGGAGGGCGAGCGCCCGCCGCGCGACGTCTACTACGACCCCATCGAGGTCGAGGCGATCCTCATCGGGGCCGGGTGGAGCCCGGAGGCCGCCTGCGACGCGGCGGCCGAGGAACGCGAGGCTCGCGCCGCCCGTCGAGCGCAACGACGAGCCGCCCGAAGCCAGAATCAGGCTCAGGCACCGGCGTCCCGTCCGGAGCCGGCGGGAGGCGTCGGGGCCTAACCGCGTCCCGGCGACGGGCTCGCTCCTCCGGCGACATGCGGCCTCGGGAAACCCGGGGCCGCTTCGTCGCGTCCGGGATCACCGCCTCGTCCTGGGCGATCAGCAGTCGCAGGGCCTGGGCCTCGCCGCGGCGGTTGCGCACGAGCCTGCCGTCCCACCGGATCCCGGCGCGGGCGAGGTCCAGCCGCACGGCCTTCACGACCTGCCGATCGAGTTCGCTCGGGTGTTCGTAGCCGTCGACCCCGAGCGCGTCGCGCGCCTCCGCGATCGGGATGTCCATGGCCAGGGCCCCGGCCGCCGTCCGGCGCACGTTCCAGTCCTCCTCCGGCAGCATCTCCGGCCAGCCGATCCAGGCCAGGGCGCGCAGGTAGGCCACGGGCGCGTAACGGCTCCGCATCCGGGCGACGGCCGCGGTGTCCCACCACACGATCGCGCTCTCGGCGTCGCCGCCGGGATCGCCGTAGGCATGGGCGGCGAAGGCGAGCGTCCTGTCGATCCGAACCGGCATCGTCGGCTTGGCCCGGCCGCGGATCACGTCGCCCTGGGCCGGCCGGATCGGCATGCCGCGGCGGCGCCCCGCAAGGAAGGCGCGGATCCTGCCAATTCGCGCCCACGCCGCCGCCAGGCCGGCCGGGGTGACGCCGAGGTCCCGCATCAGCTCGCGCCCGGCGACGTGGATCGTGTCGGTGGCCGCGCCGCCCTTCGCCAGCACCTCGTCGTCGTGCTCCTCGCGGGCCTCGTCGCGCGCCAGCTCCTCCATCGCCCCCCGATCGTCGACGATCGTGGCGATCCGGGACAGGACGACGAGCAGCGCGTGGATGGCCCCGGCCGTCGCGTCGGCCCCCTCCTTCCTCGGGGCAGACGCGATGACGAGGGAGGTGGCGATCTCCCTTGAGATGGGCAGCGGGCGGGGCTTCGGGTGCCTCATGTGGGCATGGAACCACTCCGACACGAGATAATCAAGCTTACCGAAGCGCCATCAACCACTTGCGCGCGACTGTCGTTGAAATGAAGGGGGGACTATAGGGGGGATGCGTTTCCAGGCGAAGCCTTCTTTCGCGCGCGGGGCGCCGTCCCCGGGGAGGGGTCGGTCGTCTCGGCTCCCGTCGCGTCCCGCAAGCGGGCCGCTCCGTCCGCGAAATCCCGGGGGTGCCGTGAAGGGGGCCTCCTTGGGGCGCTTCGCGCCAAGGTGACGATAAAGGGATCCGCCGGGCCCGGTGGCGGACGGTGACGGCCCGCAGGCAGCCGAGGTTGTCCCGCGAGGGCTCGCGGACGGCCGAGGGGTACTCGGTTCCTCCGGGCCCGGCGAACGGCCTGGGCGGGCGTCTGGCTGGGTTTGTTCCTGGCATGGCGGGATACGACCTTGCGTGTCGAACGCAGGAGCCCCCGCCATGCCCAGGCATGTGACCGCCGATCCCCCGCCCGAAACGAAGCGCCAACTCGTCGCCCGCTGGGCCCGTAAATCCGCAGCCCGCTCTCGGCAGTGGCGCCAGCGCCGGGAACGCAGGTTCGCGATCGACGGCGCCCTCGTTGACGCCTTACTCCAGCTCCAGGAGGAGCGCCACGTCCTCAGCACTATCACCGGCGCGCCGCGGGAGCTTCACGACATCGCCCTCAAGGGCAAGAAAGTCCTAGTCGAGCGGGGCATGAAGGCAAGCGAGGCCGATGCCGCAACTCGAGGGTGGAGGTTATACCAGGAGCTGGGGTGCGTTGAGGAAACTCTGGGCCCCGCCTTTTTCGCACCTAGCGATGTTCGGGCTCGCGGTTAAACATCGACTTGGCAGGGTCCGTGCGTGAGGCACGGCCGAGGCCACGTTGACGGTGCGGTAATGGAGGTTGGTAAGATCGGGACATGCCCAGCCGCCAAGTCCGTGCCCTTGCCTACTACCATCCCGGGCCTCGCCACGCTGACGCAGGCTTGCCAACGCGTGAGATGTGGGTTGGCCGCGTACCCAACGGGATCGCCGCGCTTGCTACCCACCCCGTATTTCAACTCGCGCCTCTAAATGATTCAATCCGCGCTCAGATGCTCCTTCCAGACCGCCAGAAACGCATCTTGAAGGAAGTGCGGTTCGCGAGAGAAGGGGCTATCGAGGCGCTGATTTGGAGTCCCTGCTACTGGAATCGAGAGGAACGGTTCCTCCTCGTCGACCCCCTAGAGGCCCTCTACGATCCATATCGCCCCCAAGATTTCAACAACCGGTTCTCGCCGTACGATCATTGGATTGGCATGACGAGAGATCGAGTCTGGCGAACTGGCGGCGGCGCCAGAGACCACATCGTTCTTGGTGCCTACGTGCACCTGCTTGAACGTCTTGACCTGCACGGCAATCCGCTGCCCGTGGAGTTGCAAGGACCAATTTGGGATTGCCCCGTTTTTGTGGACGGTTCAGGGGGCTTGGCTGAGCAGGGTCTCGATCGGCAGTTCTGACGCAGTCTCCTGCTCGTAGACGACGGGCGAGCGGTAGCCGAG
>NZ_BPRC01000026.1 GCF_022179725.1 Methylorubrum aminovorans | reverse complement strand
CCATGACCGCCGAACCCGCCATGACCGCCGAACCCGCCATGACCGCCGAACCCGCCATGACCGCCGAACCCGCCATGACCGCCGAACCCGCCATGACCGCCGAACCCGCCATGACCGCCGAACCCGCCATGACCGCCGAACCTGCCGTGGCCACCGAACCCGCCGTGACCGCCGTGGTGCTGCGCAGCGGCCGGGATAGATCCCACAATGCTACCGGTCAGCAGCGCAAGCGCGGCGTAACCAGTGATACGGGCCGCTCTGAACCTGACGTGCATGGCACCTTTTCCTCATCGAGCATTGCCTCGGGACACAGGTCATCTGCCGGATGGGAGTTCGCCGCACCCATCTTGAGCAGGCCTGGGCAGTCGTGAATTAACGGCGGTGGTGCAGCAAGGTTCACAGGGGCAGGAGTGGAGCGTTGTGGCGATATCTCCAGTTCCTCTGGTCCTAGCTGTCTGGATGCGAGACCTCCTTGGCATCTGCGATGACCTGGAGGGCTCTGGGAAGAGCGTCTGGATCGGGCGGCTTGGGGCGCTTGTTCGCCAGTTCCGGCTTAGCGGCGAAGCGCTCGCGTAAGATCATGTCGGGTGAGCGGCCCTTCAGGACACGCTGACGTCGGCCGTTGTAGGCGCGGTTGAAGCCGGACAGCACCGCTTCAAGATCCTGGTGGCTGTAGAGGGTGATGCCCAGCACCTCGCGCTGCACCCGCCAGTTGAAGCGCTCGACCATGCCGCTGGTTGTCGGCGTGTAGGCTTTCGTCTTGCGATGCTGCACACCGTGCCGCTCGCAGGCGTGCTCGAAGTCATCGGCCGTGAAGCAGGAGCCACGGTCAGTCAGCACGTGCGTGACCCGGAACGGCAAGGCTGAAAGCGCCTCGTCCAAGAAGGCCATGGCCGAGGCGGTGGTCTCGTCGTCCTTGACGGCGAGGTGCACGTAGCGGGAGGCGTGGTCGATGGCGACGTAGAGGTAGCATTTGCGCAGCACGCGATCGCGATCCTGGAGCTTGGGCAGGTGCTTCACGTCCATATGCACGAAGCCGACCTCGTAGTCCTTGAACGTACCGTGCGGTTTGCGCGTGCGCTCGGCCGGCGGCCGGCGGTTAAGGCCTTCAGCCTTCAGGATGCGGTAGACGGCGTCCCGGTTCAGATGCGGCAGGAAGTGCGTGAGAATGAAGGTGAGATCGTCGAGCGGGAAGCCGGTGGCGCGACGAAGCGCGCAGACGATGGCACGCTCCTCCTCGCTCGCCTTCCAGGGTAACTTGTGCGGCCGCGTCGAGCGATCCTGATAGTCGGCCGGGCCGCGCTTGCGCCATTTGCGGATGGTCTCGGTGGAGACACCGTAGCGGCTCGCCAGCACACCCGAGCTCTCCTGGGAGCGGGCAATCTCGACGCGGACAGCGGGCGTGGTACGGGCATTCGGATGGATGGCGAGCATCAGCGGGACCTCCGGGAAGACTGAGCCCGGCGCAACCCGTCAAAGCGCCAGGCGTATTCCTCGATCGCCCAACGCACCCGATCCCAACAACGTTCCGCTACCAGACACCTGGCACTACTTTGGCAGGTTTGCGGGAACGAGGAGATGCCACGGAGGATTCGTACGGCAGGATGATCCAGCGCGGATGGTCGCGATGGGAGCAGACGATGACTGGCGCGTAGACCTGTCCCGTTGGCTCCAACCGTTCTTGACGGTCCTGTCGCATCCTGCCCGCCGCGCGATGTGTCCGCTCTACGTGGCCGGCCTGATCGGGTTGGGTGATCGCAAGAGGGCGTGTCGCAAACTTGGATCTGAGACGCGGAACGGCCTCTACCGTCCTGCTTTCACGCTTTGTTCGCCTGGGGAAGTCCGAAGCAGATCCCGAGTAGCTGGTTCTGCTCGCGCATGGTCCACGCACCGGCAAAGCCGAAGCCCTTGCGCAGCCACAGCATCGCCTCGAAGCCGCAGATCGTGCGGCGCGCCGTGTTGAACGAGCGGAACCCGCCCACGCGTGGAATGGGTCGTTTCACCCGGAAGTGGTCGCTCTCGATGCCCTGCTGTAGAACCCTTCGGCCTCTGAAGCCGCACTCACGAGCAGTCTGGTCAACCCAATTTCTCGTGCATAGTCTTCGACCATCGTGTCGAGCACACGGCCGTGCCCCTGTCTCCGCAGGGATGCTGTGATGGCGACCAGCCTTACGATGCCCGTCCCGTCCCGCAGGTCGTCCAGCCGCGTGGTGCCGATCCCATCCTTATCCAGCTTCAGAAGCAGCGCGTGATGGTGAGCAAAGCGCTCCTGCGGGCGAGCATCGTCGTAGCCGTCAAGACCTCTCTCCTCCCAGAGCGAGGAACGGCGGATGGCATGGTAGGCCTGCCAGTCGACGGCGTCGGTGATCGGCCCCCACGCGGTGGTCCAAGTTCTAAGTTAGTGCAGGGTCGGCCTTTGCTCCACGGGTCGCTTGGCCGGCGGAGCCGACCGGGTGAGCGCAGCCGGCCAAGCGGTGAAGGCCGGCACGAACACCTCCGGGGCCGGTGGTCGGTAGCCGAGCGAGGCGTGCGGGCGCACGCTGTTGTAGTGTCGTCGCCAACTCTCGATCACGATCTGCGCCTCCTTGAGCGTGTAGAAGATCTCACCGTTCAAAAGCTCGTCCCGTAGGTCACTTCCGTCACGCCGATGGCCCGGATCGCCTCCGCCACGCTCTGGCCCTGCGAGACCAGAACATCCACCTGCCGCAGCTTGGCGACCACGTCTTCCGGCTTGTGCCGCTTCGTTCCCATCTGTCCGTCCTCATCTGGCTCAAAAGCCATACCTCAGGGCGGACCACTTCAGGGGGGCGGATCATGTGCGATCGTGCATGGGCGAAAAACGAACGTTTTTCTGACAATCGGCATTGGCGCCTCGTCGGCACCCCGAAACAGCCCCGTTTATGTACGGAAAATATGATAGGAAATCTATTGTACGTATAAGGGTGTTGTGAGACTATCCTGCCATGCTCGTCGGATATGCCCGCGTCTCGACCCAGGATCAGAACCTCGACCTGCAGCGCGATGCGCTGACCAAGGCCGGTTGCGAGCGGATCTTCGAGGAGAAGAAGAGCGGCAAGGCCGGGACCAAACGCCCGGAGTTCGAGGCTGCCCTCGCCTATCTTCGTCCCACAGACGTCCTGGTGGTTTGGAAGCTCGATCGCCTCGGCCGCTCTCTCGTGGAGATGATGCGTACGATCGACGGCCTACGGATCAAGGAGATCCACTTCCGCTCACTGACCGAGCAGTTCGACAGCGCCACTGCCCACGGGCGCTTCGCTCTGCAGATGCACGGCGCCATGGCCGAGTACTTCCTCGACCTCAACCGCGAGCGCACCATGGAGGGTTTGAAGGCGGCCGTTGCCCGTGGCCGCAAGGGTGGACGCCCGAAGAAGCTCAGCGAGGCCGATCTGGAGGTGGGGCAGGCGCTGCTGGCTGCCGGCAACATCTCAATCGCCGCGATCGCCAAGCGCCTCGGGGTCAGCCGCTTCACGTTCTACCAGTACTTCCCGCAGGCGCGTGCGCGCAGCCAACAGGCAAAGGGCTGAGCGTCATGCCGATCCGCCCGGAGAACCGCTTCTTCTATCCGATCGACTGGCGCGAGTTGTCCGACGTGATCCGCTTCGGCCGGGCCAAGGGCTGCTGCGAGCAGTGCGGCCGGCCGCACGGGCAGCTCGTGTTCCATCTGGGTGAAGGCCGCTGGTGGGATGCTGGTGCGCAGACCTGGCGCAGCGGCAAGGGGCGTCCCCTCAAGCTGGCGCCGCTGGAATGCCTGCCGGCCGGCACAGACCTGCAGACCACCCGCGTCTACTTGGCATGTGCGCATCTGGACCATGACCCGGGCAACAACGACCCGAAGAACCTCAAGGCGCTCTGTCAGCGCTGTCACATCCTGCACGACCGCGCCGAGCACCTGCGCCAGCGCTGGCTCACCTATCGCTACAGGAAGGCTTTAGGCGACCTGTTCCTCGGCCCCTACCCGTTCCGGTACATCAGGCCCGACTGACGCCCAAGAGTCCAAAAGGTTGGCCGCGCCCGCGCGCAGTTCGACCTTATGTGCGTGAGCGTTGTCGAGGGCCGAGCACAGCTCAACCGCTGAGCTGAAGCGTGTCCGGGCCGCGACCTCTGTTTCCAGTGTCTCAATGATGACTGCCTGCCCGTCCCGGAAGGTCGTCACCTGGAAGGGAGGAGTGCACAGGTTCTTGGTCTTCATACCCCTGCTCGCCTCTGCAATCCGGCCCGCCAAAGGGCCCGGAGCTTAGCTGGAGCGGTCCCGCTTCGGGTCAACGGGCGTATGGATAATGGATATAACCCCGCCAGAAACTTCGCCGGATCAGGAGGGTTTCCACGGACGCGCAGAGTGCCTGGAGTGTGCTGTGGCCATCATCACCGTCACGTTCGGACTGCCGACCGGGGTTAGGCTTGTGGCAGCCAACACCGAACGCAAGGCTGCTCACTATGCCGAGGCTGTCGTCTACGACATAGCGCGCGAGGCCCTGCCGGTTTACATCTCCGTGTCCTGCGCTGATCCCGCCGTCCGCAAACGGCTAGCCGGGTATCTACTCGACCTGCAGACTGAATGCCTACGCGCGCCTGCGCCCCGCAGAAACGCGTCCGGTGCTCTTGGCTGACTGTAGGGCTTTCAACGGCTGCTCAACCCCGCTCGCCTCTCAGCAGATGCCCATGATGAGCGCCAATTCAAACACGCATCCGTCGGCGTCAGCGATGACCGACCACGGACCAGTCCTGGATGCCCGGACACGCCTGCGGCTCGGGCTACAGCTGCAGGCAATCTACGAATCCGTGCTGGACGAGGGGCTTGATCCACGCTTGGCCGAGCTGCTGCTGCAGCTGAAGAAAAATCAGGAAAAGGCACAATGCAGCTAGTTGCACGCTGGCTATGGTGTGCCGGCGAACTTACGGTGCAAGCTATGCCGTACGTGCATCGGCAAACGCCCTTTGAGGGGCTTGCCTTGTGCGGCGCACCATCTAATTTTGCATTATGCGAGATCGCGATGGCGTCGCGGTCCCGTAGCCCTTCTTGGGCGTTTCCTCCCTAGACTTCGGGCCGCTCCCTCACCGGGGCGGTCTTTTTTCGTCTTGGTGCCAGCCGTTTAGCCGCCCGCGACCTGCGCAACAAGCAAGATTCTTCTCATGCCTGCAATTGTCCGGTAGAATTTTTTATCCGACCGCGCCTGTCGGATCTGCTTCTGGCGCTGAAACACCTTAGGCGAATGAACCGGCCTGAACGGCCTGGGTTACGCAGTCCAGAAGGCGGCAGACCTGGGGAGGTGCCGCCATGCTGGTTCGCGCGATCGCGATCCTGCCTGATCAAAGGATCCACCATGTATTATCATGACAAGCGGCTCCAATATCCTGTGCGGGTTGAGAGCCCGGACCCAATCTATGCCCGTATGCTGCAGCAGGCCATCGGCGGCGTCGAAGGTGAGATCCGCGTCTGTATGCAGTACTTCTTCCAGGCGTGGGGTAACCGGGCGCCGAACTCGAAGTACCGCGACATGCTGCTCCACACGGCGACCGAGGAAATCGGTCACATCGAGATGCTCGCGACCGCCGTGGCGATGAACCTGGAGAACTCCCCCACCAAGGTTCAAGAGGCCGGCGCGGCCGATGCCATCGTCGGCGCCGTAATGGGTGGCGAGAACCCGCGCCACATCGCCGAGGGCATGCTGCACAAGCACCTGCTCTCCTCAGGCATGGCCGCCTTCCCCGGCAATTCCGACGGCGTGCCGTTCGACATGAACCACATCTACGCCAGCGGAAACCTCGCGGCCGACATGTATTGCAACGTCGCCGCCGAGGCGACGGGCCGAACGCTCGCGGTGCGCCTGTCCAATGCCACCAACGATCCCGGCATGAAGGACATGTGGAGCTTCCTCATCGCCCGCGACACGATGCACCAGCAGCAATGGCTCTCGGTCATCGAGGAGGTCGGCGGTCACGAGGGCGCCCTGCCGATCCCGAACTCCTTCCCGCAATCGGAGGAGAACCAGAAGTACAATTACAGCTTCTTTGCCACCAACCGTGACGGCGTTCCGCCGCCGGAAGGCCGCTGGACGAGCGGCCGCTCTCTCGACGGCAAGGGCGAGTTCAACGTGGTTCAGAATGCGCCGATGGGACAGGTGCAGGATCTCGGCCCAGCCCGGCCCGACAGCGGCGCCCAGAGCGAGCAGATTGCCTGACTTCGCGAAGGTGGGCGTCTGATACCAGGGGCCCACCCTCCCCGCCGCTTGCGGTAAACCGTAAACGGCAAACGGCTAACGGCCTGCGGCGACCGCCAGGTGCACGCCCGCGGCCTTCTGCACCGTGCTCAGCACGCTGAACAGGTTACTGGCCGTCGGATTGCCCGTCGGACTGAGCATGCGCATCAGGCTCTTTGACGACGAGCCGGTCTCCTGGGCCAGACGCTCGAAGCCGATCGTCGCGTTGATGTAGTCGCGCAGGACCGCCTTGCCGGTGTCGAGGTCGCCTGCCAGGAACTGGTCGACCGCCTCCGTCAGCAGAGCGTCCCGGAACGCCGGGTCGCGCTCGGCACGCGCCTTCACTGTGTCCTTGAAGCTGCGGGTCAGGGCCATCACCCCTCCTCCTTTTTCCGTCGTTTGTATTCCGCCCAGTGCGCCTGTGCCTCGGCGATGTCGTCCTGCTGCCGGCGTTTGGTGCCGCCACACAACAGAATGATCAGCGTGTCCCCGTCCTGCCCGAAATACAGCCGGTAGCCGGGCCCCCAGTCGATCCGGTACTCCTGGACCCCTCCCCCGACGCCCTTGGCATTGGAAAGGTTGCCCCGCTCCATCCGGGTCAGCGCGACTGTCAACTTGGCGGCGGCCTGGGCGTCCAGGTCATCGAACCAGCTGGCGAACGGGCTGCCGCCACGGCCGTCCAGAAACTCCCTGATCTCCATCTATCATAGTAGCATATATGTTACCATTAAAGCCGCTCTGACAGGATGCTGGTCCCGAGGTACACCGGAGCGCGGCTTGGAGTCCCCGATCCTGCCCGCTCTTGCGGCAGGTTTCTGGTTGGTGCTGACGTGCGGCATGCCGCTTACGGTATGCCGAAAACGGTTTGCGGGATGCGAATGCTCCCTGCACACGAGAGACGACAACCGTTGCTGAGACCTAAGTCCTGGCATTACTGCTGTACTGTTTGCCGTATACGGTACACGGCAGCGCTCCGGCTACTGGTTTGCAGGCTGCTCCCCTTTGACGATGCCACTTTCTAGGGCCGCGCTTACGTACCACGGTAAACGGTATGCCGTTTACCGTGTGTTGCTTAGGGTACACCGCATGCCGCATGCCGCCTGCAGCTTGCCGTTAACCGCTTGCGGTTTAGGCTATTGGCTGGAAAGGATGCCGCCATGAACGTCATCGCATTCGTCACCCAGAAGGGCGGCACCGGCAAAAGCAGCCTGGCCGTTTCCCTTGCCGTCGCGGCCGAGGAGCGGGGCATCAAGACGTCGATCATCGATCTCGACCCGCAGGGCACCGCCAAGAACTGGTACGAGCGCCGTGAGGCCGAGGGGGGCCCCGAGGTCAACGCCCTGCAGTCCGGTCAGCTCGAGGCCGCCATGCGCCTGCTCAAGCAGCAGGGGGTCCAGCTGGTGATCATCGATACCCCCGGTGTCGATACCCCCGCCGCCACCGCGGCGATCCAGGTTGCCAGCCTGTGCCTTATCCCGGCTCGCCCGAGCATCGCCGACATCGAGGCGGCCCGGCCGACCGTGCGCAGCATCGCCCGTCTCGACAAACCTTTCTCCTACGTCCTCAACCAGTGCCCGCCGGGCCGCTCGATCCGCACCAGCGACGCCTTCCGCGTCCTGCAGCTGTCAGGGGCGGTGGCGAGCACGCCGCTCGCCATGCGCGCCGACCACATGGACGCCCTGGCGACAGGGCAGGGGGTCACCGAACGCGACACCAACAGCAAGGCCGCCGCCGAAGTGCGCGAACTGCTGCAGTGGGCGCTCACCAAGATGGAAGGGAAGCCACATGGCCAAGAAACCCGCGTCGCTTGAGGCTGCCCTCGGCGGCCACACGCAACCCGTGCCCCAGGACACCGCCGAGGTCGTGCAGCATCCGGCCACCCAGGCGAGCCGCCCGGCCAAGCCGCAGGACGTCAAGCTGACCGTCTACGTGCCGCCGGCCGCCAGCAAGCGCCTGCGCCTGATGTGCATCGAACACGACCGCGATCTGAACAGCTACCTGCGCGAGGGCCTCAACATGGTGCTGGAAAAGTACGGTCAGCCGTCCTTAGCTGAGTTCGCCAAGAAGTAGGCGGGGTCGATCCTACCGCATGCCGCTTACTGCAAGCTGTATGCGGTATTTGTTTTATGACAGGGGCTTAATGACGGTGCTGTACGCCCCGGGTGGGTGCCTGAGCAGGGGCATGACCGAGGTTGGCCGCCGGACTGTATGCGGACTGCCGCCACAGTAGGCAGAATTTTGGGGCTGCTGTTCCCGTATTTTGGTGCCAGTGTTCCCAAAGTGCTCTAGCGTGACTCGCAGCATGACGACCGGACGCCCGCTCACGCCTGAAGAACAGCAGCGCCTCGCGCGCCGCGAGCGCACGCTCAAGAACCGGCGCGGCCGGCGCAACCCGGCAGTTATGCCGGACCGCCTGGCACGGACCTCGGCGTTCGTTCCGCGCAAGGTCAACCTGATCACCGACAGCAACTTCACCCGCGTCTACGAGGTGCCGGGCTACTCGGTCGTCGAGGTGAAGGGCAGGGAGCTAGGCAGCCAGCACCGCGACGCGATCTACGCGCTGTTCCGCCTCAAGCGCGAGAAGGTCTCAATGCCCAACCCGGACTACCGGCCGGGCACGTTCATCTCGCCGACGCGGACCTACTACGAGACGCGCACCAGTTGGCGCGAGCTGATCCGCGTGATGGGCCGCACCGAGCACGTCAACAACCTCCTGAGCCTCGTGCACGTGTTCCAGGAGATCCAGCAGGTCAGCGTGCTGATCCACGAGGGCCGCTCCCTGGCCGAGCTCGACAAGATCAAGAAAACCCGTGCGATCGGCGCCCTGCCGGACAGCCGCGGCAGCGCCGCGCCGCTGATCACCGAGGTCAGTTGGGAAGGCGCCCAGCTCGATAGCAGCGTGACCGTACGCTACGGCCCGAGCGTGCTGCAGATGATCGAGAAGGCGCACCTGGTCAGCATCAACGCCGACGTGCAGTTCCGCCTCAAGGGGGACCACGCTAAGACCTTCTGGCCGTTCATCGACAGCCAGCCGGGCTTTGCCTGGATCGACGAGGAGCGCCTGGCGCAGCTCGCCGGCCGGGATCTCTGGTCCGAGCGGGAGACCAGCGCCACGCGTGCCCAGTTCCGCAAAGACTGCCGGCAGGCCTTCAACGACATGGTCGCTGCCGGCGGCCTCAAGGAGTGGCGTGAGGAGATCACCGGCTCCGGCTGGCGCAAGTCCCGCCGCTATCACTACACCCACGCGGCGCCAACGCAGCTCGAGATGGATCTCGCCCGCGCTGCCGGGCAGGCCGCCGCTCAGCTCACCGCCTAAGTCTCTGGAAAACCTTATATCGCAGCGGAACTCCGGCCCCAAATTGGCGGCGCAGCCTGCGCCCGGCGCGGGGGAAGCCGGCGTATTTGGGCCAAGCTAAACCATTGAAATCTCTGCATCTGAACCGGAAAGCCGGCCCCAGAATTGCTCCGGAACCGCTGCGGGGTCGCAGCCGACGCACCCGGCGGTGAGTCACTAAGTAACTGTGATTGCTCATGTCAGAGCGGAACGCCGGCTCCAGAATAGGCCGCCCGACATGCCGATTGGATGCTGATGTCGGGGGCTGAAGGGCGGTTCGGCGACCAAACAATCCGTGTGGGAACAGCAGCCCCAAAATTCCGCAGAAAACAGCCCTTCAGAGCACATCGGAAGCGTGGCCGTGAGGCTGTGGATAGCGAGAGAGGCCGCCGGAAGTGCAGCCCCAAATTTGCGGAAGTGTGGCCCCAAATTCGGGAAGTGCAGCCCCAATTTAGCGGAATCCTGGCCCCAGATTTGTGGTCTAAACCACTGCCGCAAAACACGAATTTTTATAAAGACTTTTTATATAGATATCTTAAAGAGACCTAAAGAGACGCGACCCTGTGGAGAAGGCCTCCTCAAACCAACCCGGTAATAACCCTGTGGAAGCGCTCTGGATCTCCGGATCCGTCTGCGCAGGCACAGACCCCGCCCCTTTTTGGCTCCGCCAAAAACCCGCTCCCCCACCCAGCACGGAAGCCGCCTCCGGCGGCTAATTTCAGATGGCGGCCGCCTGACGGCGGCCAAAGATGGGCTCTCCGAGTGTGCGGGTGGCCCAGGCCAGCTGAGCGGCCCTAGGAAGCGTCCGGGGTCGCAGAACCGACAAGCGGAGCGCTGGAGTCTGGAAAACCGCCTACAGCCCTCCTGAGAGGCTTTGTCACCGCGCAGAGCGCGGTGAGGTGATGGTGCGGTCGCAGGGCGACCGCGTGAACCCCGAACAGGAGGAGTGCCGCTCCGTCTGTTGACGCTCGCCCGCGGCCGCCCGGAACCAAGATTGGGGCCGGCTTTCCCACGTTGGAGGGAAGGGGACGTTTTGCGCGAGCGTGGCGGCAAACTGGGGCCGGTGTTCCCGCCGCGCGCCGCAGAGAACTGCCAATTTGGGGCCGGCTTTCCCACCTGCTTTCGAGGTGCGGTATGCGGCTTGCTGTAAACGGCGGGCCGCGCTCAGGCGTCACCGAGCAGCCCGAGAGTCCGCGGATCCTCTGCGCTGCCGTAGTAGCGGGCGAGGGCTTCCTTGAACGCCGGGCCTGCCGGATCCGCACGTCCGAACAGCGTCATGCTCGAGCGGAACTTCATATCGCCGGGAGAGCCGAACACCTGATGCGCGGTTCGACCGGTGATCGCGTTGACGGCCGCCGTGCAGGTGCGCAGGCGCTCACCAAAGACCGGGTGCCGCAGGTAGGCTCGTGCTTCATCCAGCCCGCTGATCGCATAGTGCTGCGCCATCGCGCTCGTGCCGAGACCGGCGAGCTGCGGAAAGATGAACCACATCCAGCGGCTGCGCTTTTCTCCGGCCGTGAGCTCGGCCAGCGCCTGATCATAGCTGCCACGCTGCGCCTCAATAAAGCGCGCCAGATCAAATGGATAATCCATATCGGCAGGATGCTCCTGTGTTGGTTGAGGTCCGCGGTATACCGTTTACGGTAAGCCGCAAACGGTGACGGCCGCCGCGTTGCCGCGGTGGCCGTCGATCCCTTCAAGAGACCCTGGAAGCTCCGGGCGGAGTTCCTATCACAGGGGTACACGACGCGGTGGGGCGAGCTCCTGCACGTTTAATAGATTGGAGAACGTATCAGGAACACCTATCTGACTGTTGCTGCAACAACAGCCATCTCTCGCCGTTTTGCGCGGGATGCCTGCCTCTCTTGACGGACGTGGTATGGTGCAAGCGTAGCCATGGCAAAGAGCGTACCCGCCTTCATCAACCCGGCCATGCTGACATGGGCCCGGGAGCAAGCCCGCCTCACTCTTGAGGCGGCTGCGAAGGCTATTGGCATTGCCGTGGACAAGCTTGAGGCCGCCGAAAACGGCGAAGTGCAGCTGACCTTTCCGCAGTTTCTCGCTGCCGCCAACGTCTACAAGCGCGCGCCCAGCCTTTTTTACCTCAACGAGCCACCAGCTGGTTTCCAGCCGATCCAGGACTTCCGCAAGCTGGCCGATGCAGAACCCGGTGCGTTTACCCCAGACCTTGTTACCGTCATCCGGCAGGCCCAAGAGCGCCGTGAACTGGCGCTGGAGCTGCACGCCGACATGGGCGAGCCTGTCCCCGAGTTCGCGTTCAGCGCCAAGCTGACAGAGGACGAGGAAGCGCTAGGCGAGCGCGTCCGTGCCTTCCTGGATGTTGTCGAGACCGAGCAGCAGGGCTGGCGTGCCAAGGCCTTCGATAACTGGCGCACCAAGATTGAGGCCCGCGATGTGCTGGTCTTCCTGGTGCCCGGCCTGCCCCTCAGCGAAATGCGCGGGGCGGCCCTCGCTGAAAGCCGCCTGCCGCTGATCCTGATCAATTCCAAGGACCGCACCAACGGCCGCACGTTCACGTTGCTGCACGAGTTCTGCCACCTGGCGATCCGCGCCAGTGGTGTCAGCGGGTTTGGCGCTGATGAGCGGCGCGCCGATGCCGCGCGGGTCGAGGCCTTCTGCAACGCCGTCGCTGCGGCCACCCTCGTTCCCAAAGCCTGGCTGCTGCGCGAACCGCTGGTCACGCGCAAGGGCGACAGCAAAACCTGGGAGGACGATGAGCTGCGCAGCCTGGCTCTGCGCTTCGGCGTCAGCCGTGAGGTGGTGCTGCGCCGGCTGCTGACCCTGAAACGCACCACCCATACATTCTACGAGAGCCAGCGCGCGGCCTACCAGAAGCAGTACGATGCGCTGAACAGCAAGAAGGCCACGGGGGCGCCCCCACCACCTGTCGTCAAGGTCAGCCAGCTCGGCCGCGCTTATGCGCAGCTGATTTTCCAGGGCTATTACGACCGACGTTTGACGCTGCGCGACGTATCCAACTACTTCAACATGCAGGTTAAATCTGTTCCCGCGCTGGAGCAGGCTGCGTTCGGGCTCAAGAGGTAACCCGGCGTGGCGGAGGTTTACTGCATCGACACCAGCGCGCTGATTGCGGCCTGGTATGAGCGGTACAAGCCCAATCGTTTCCCGAAACTATGGGATCAGCTCGACCAACTGGTCAGCGACGGGCGCCTGGTCTCGTCAGCCCTCGTGCTCGCCGAATGCAAGAAGCGCTCGCCGGAGCTGTACGCGTGGCTGGTGGAGCGTGAGGATATGTTCCTGCCGCCGGACGAGGACGTGCAGCTGCGCAGCGCCCACATCATCAACACCTACAAGGGGTTGGTGATGGCTGGCAAAGAGAAGTTTGCCGCGGACCCGTTCGTGATCGCAACCGCCGAGGTGCACGGCTACCGCGTCGTAACGGAAGAGGTCGGCCCGACAAGCCTCCGGAAGATCCCGGGCGTCTGCAACGATCTCAAAGTGCCTTGGTGTAACCTCATCGAACTGTTCGATACCGAAGATTGGATGCTCGGCTGACCGGCGTCGGGTAGGTAGCGCGAATTTCCGCTGCGATGTCAGGCGCGGGGTACACGACGCTGTAGGATGAGCTGCTACGTTTCAAAGCTTGGGCTCAATCCACTTCCAGATATCGGAGTGCAGCCAGCCGGAATATTCGCTAGGTCTTAACCACGAGACAAATAGGGCATCGTTATTATCAAGGGGAGTATGTAGACTGTTTGCGAGTTGTTGGGCAGTTTGTGATGTTGAGAAAAATCTGACGCTTTCAAGATCTCTGTCTCGAATTGTGGCGTACCCATCTAAAACTTTGAGAAAGTCGGCCCGTGCCTTTGCGTAGTTGGGCTTTTCCTTGTTGAAGTTCCAAGTGACGATATAAACTGCCATGTTTTAAGTATATATAACAATAAGGATTTAGATGATGCATGAGACGCCGGTTACGCGGTGGGAGCGCGGATCACATCGACAATTTCCGCGGCGATTTCCTCAACTGTGTGGGTCGAGGTGCTACGTGCCAATTTATCGGCAAGCGATGGCGAGTAGCCAATGACCTCTTTCTTGCTGACGTTGTGCCAGACGGGCAGCAGGATCTGCTCACCTGAATTGGCGCGTGTAACTAAGCCGTCCAGCTCATATTCCGGCCATCCGCGTCCGAAAAAGGCTTTGGAAAGGACGATGACACCAAAACGGCTGCTGGCCAGGCCCTTGTCGATCTTGCGGCGGAGACTGTCGCCGATCCGCAGCTCGAACTCGTCATACCAGACACTGAGACCGGCCTCTTTCAGGGCGTTTACGAGTGGTCGAACAACGTCGCTCTTGTCTTCTGACGCATGTGAAATAAACACATCGAAGGTACGCCCATCTGGTGCATCAGACACGGGAACAAGATCTTCATCAGCGTCCCGAACCAGCGAGCGGATACTGCTAAGTGGTGCCTCATTCAATGCCGGCAACGGTCGCATTGCTGCAGCCGGAATAACGCGTGCAGACGATCGGACCGTCCCGCGTAGACCCTGTATATCGACAGTAAGATACCAATGGCCGGAGTTGGGGACGATCAGGCGAACTGGCGACTGTTTTGCTAGACCGCCTGTATAACGATGCTGACGGCCTGATCTGTAGTTGCTAAAATTAGAACTGTCCATCAGCCGGACATTGGCGGCGCTGCCCTGCAGGATTACCTCAACGACGTCGCCGCGGTTCAAATGGCCAAAATCATATTTCGTAAAATTCATGGAGCGGCCCCATATGGCTTAGCCATGCCTAACGTTGCTTGGGCGAAGAGTGGCCCCTTATGGCTTAACCATACCAACGTTGCCTGGGTGAAAATGTTCCCGCTTTGTGCTGTCAGCTATGCAGCCCAGAGTGTGCAGGAAACGACAGTTTTCCTTACACTCGTGAGGCCCCTGACGAGCGTTTTCCCTGCTCCTCAGCGTTCGATCCCACCATGCTCGCGGTCTGGTCCGGATCGCCCCAAAAGGCCGGCAACCTGCGCGACGAGGCGACGCGTGTGGGAGGCCGAGGAATGGGCGAGTCGCCGCCGCCTCTCGGCATCGAGGAGCCGCCAAGCCGGCACTGTGAGCCGTTCTGGCTTGAGTCTAGCGAGCGTCGTGCGCAAAGCTCGGGCCGCTCGCACCGCGCGGGCGACCTCGATGCCGCTCTGAACTCGCTCGGGCGAGCCTAAGCTTCCGTCGCGCACGAACGCGATCCGATCGGCGGCATAGTCGGCGACGTTGGCCTTCTCGCGGTAGACCCGGGCCTCGGCAAATAGCCGCTCCAGCATCACGGTCGCGCTCGCTGGCAGGCGTGGATCGGCCTGGCGCTGCCGGCACAATGCGTCGAGGCGGTCGCGCTCGACCACCACCTGGGCATCTGACCGGTGCCGGGTCAGGCCGACATACACCTCGCGTGCATCTGTCGATGCCGCCACAAGCATCACCGCCCCGCTGCTTGTCCGCCCCTGTGCGGCGTGCACGGTCCCGGCATAGGAATGTACCATCTTAGGCTGAGGCAGCTTTCCGCCGAACCGCGGCTGTCGCGCCAATTGCTGCCAGGGTGCGTCGAGCACCCGTCCGTCCTCCAGCAGCAGGCGCAGCCGGGGCTGCCCGTCCGGGTCCTTGCTGATGCTCTCGACCTGGGCACGATTGCCGTTGCGGACCGAGAGATGCGGCAGGCTCTCGCCGAAGCGTAGGGAGTCTCCGACCGCCAGGGCGAGAACGGCCGGTCTGTCCGCCCGATCCCGCGCCGGCAGGCTGATGAGGTCAGGTCCCAGTCGCCCCTCTGCCCGTAGCACCGCCCGGGCTTTCAGGTTCAGCGCCGCCGCATCGGCGTTGCGGCGTGTCAGCATCAGCACGTCGGCACCGTGGCGCGCTCGTGCCTCGGACCACAGTGTAATCGTCCGCTCCTGAGCGGCCTCAGCTCCGGAGATCAGCTCGACCCGATCGTTGGCGGCGTAGGCGCGCAGACCCGCCTCGGCATCGCCGCCCGCCATGATCATCGAGGCGGTGCGTTGCCAGTCCACCGCTTGGCGCCGCACCTCTGCGAGCACGCCCGCTCGCCCGACCACCTCGGAGACCGCCCGCAGGGCAGACGCCCCCCCGACCGAGGCGAGCTGGCGCCGGTCGCCGATCAGCACCACCTTGGCGCCCGCATGCCGCGCCGCGCTCAGGACTGCCTCCAGATCGCGCGTCGAGACCATTCCGGCCTCGTCGACCAGCACCACGGTGTCTCGATCGAGGGAGGCGGTCCTTGCTTCCGTAGGATTGATCCTGGCCTCAGCCTGCTCCCTGGCACAGGCGTAACGCCAGCGGGCAATCGCCTGGGCCGGGATGCCGGCGGAGCGGGCGAGCTCGTCGGCGGCCACCCAAGACGGCGCAAGGCCGATCACGCGCAGTTTGCTGCGGGTTGCTGCAAGAACCAGGGCTTGCGCCGTGGTGGTCTTGCCTGTCCCCGCTCCGGCCTCGAGGATTGAGACGCCATCCGATCCGGCCACCTGGCGCACCGCTTCGGCCTGCTCCGGGCTGAGATGGGGTGCGGCAGCCAGCGCAGCCGCCACCGCCTCGGGTGCGATCCACACTCGCTCTCCAAGCCGCTCCGCTGCGCGCAGCAGCGCCGCTTCGCACGCGGCAAGGCCTGGGCTGGTCCAGCAAGCCGTCTGGCCGGGATCGAGCGCGACCGTGCTCAAGGGCATGAGCCGGCCGTCACGTTCCAGCCCCGTGAGCTCGGCCTCGACCACCCCGATCCCGAGACCGCGTAAGGATGCCTCCTCCAGGGCCGCCTGCAGCAGGGCCGCTCGGCTCAGCACGTTCTCGTGTCGGAACAGGGAAGAGGCGGCACGGGCGACGGGTGTGTCGCCGGCGATCTCAGGCGGGTCGAAGGGGTCGAGAGCTTCCCGCTCAGCGCGATCCGCCTCGTGCACCCGGCTCGGGTCAGGCTCCTGCGCGGCGCTTAAGGCCTCCTGCCAGGGATCGATGCCAGCGGCCTCGAATTCGGCCTGCCAGCGCGTCTCCAGCTCGGGCCCGCTCGGAAGCTCGGCCTTGTCGCGCCGCGTGGCCAGCGCCGCCACCTCGCGCTGGGCGCTCGTCGCGCCTGGCCCGACCCGCTCCAGGATCTGAGCCGAGCGCTTGGAGAAGGCTGCGAGCAGCGCGTCCGGCACACCGGCAACCTCCCACTGGCCTTGGCCGGCCGGGCGGTAACGCAAGCCGAACCGAACACGCAGCTCCTGGCTGAGCGCGGCGCGGTAGGCGGCACCGAGTCCGCGCTGCTGCTCGAACATCCGGGCCGGTTCAACTGTGAGATGTGACAGTGATTTGTATCTACCTGAGGATGAGCTTCGAGGTGCGCCTGCAACGTTGAGGACCACGCAGTGGGTGTGCAGGTTGGGATCGCCCTCGCGGGTGGTGAAGTGATCGAAGCGCGCCACGATCAGGTCGCCTGGTCGGTGCCGCTCGACCCCACCTGCCCCGGTGCGCACCTCGACGAGGCCCTCGCGCGTCAGGAAGCTCAAGGCCTGTGCGACCGCGGCGCGATGCGCCGCCTCGATCCCGGCGCGCTGCTCCGGGCTGCCGGCCGCCCAGAGCACGCTCACCGCCTTGGCCGGCGTCAGGGTGCAGTCGCTCCCGGACTGATGCTGCGCACCGGCGCCGCGCACCAGCGCTCGACCCGTACTCGGATCGAGCCCGGCGCAGAGGTTGCGGAACGAGGCGCCGGTGACCGCCGCTCCGTGCCGCACCACGCTCTCACCCGATGACCACCAAGTCCCCTCGCCCTCCGCCTGGTAGTAGGCCCCACGCCGGTCCGGCCGGGCCTCGGCCTGGCTCTCGCTCAGATAGTAGTTCGCCGCGTCCGAGCCTGGCCGCAAGCGCTGCAGCGAGGCCGTCACGGCACTGGCGTCTCGGCGGGCCGGTAGCGGCACAGGCTGCCCGTCTCGAACTCATCCGCGGCGGCGCTGAGCTCGCCGACCGCCTGCGCCATCGCCAGGAGGGCGGCATCGACATGCTCCATCCGCTCGACCAGCACACGGTGGCGCAGAGCGATCTCCAGCTGTTGCGCCACGCAGTCGCCGATCAGGCTTTCCGGCGTCCAGCCCCGCTCGGCCGCGGCTCGGCGCAAGGCTGCGGCGAGCTCGGGCGGCAGGCTGACGCTGAAGCTGACGTCCTGGGGCATGGCACCACTTCCGGGGATCGCAGCGCCCTCAGGCCGGGCTAAGCCGGCGGCTCCGTTGCCGCGGCTGGTCCTGACATGCAAGGGGGCGGCTCGGCGAGGGCCGTGTGCCTCCAGGGTTAACGAACCGGGGTGCAGGCACTTCAGTGCGTGAGGTGTGATCCCTCTCTTCTGCCGTAGCCGCTACCGTAAAGCTGCCGCCTCTTACCGTATTTTGCCGCCCGCAGCCGTCGCCTAATGGAAGCTTGCCGTTCCACCCGGCTTTCGAGCGATCGGCCACACAGGGTGGCAAGCTGTACCCTGCTAGGGCGCCGCCATGGCCCCGTCCTCCCGCCTCGATCTGCGCCGCCTCGCGCGCGATGCTGCTGCTGCCCCCGGTAGCCGCCGGGAGATGCGTGCGCCGGGTGGCCGGCTCGCAACGGGCCTGATGGAGGCCGTGCGCACCAACCTCGACGTTCTCGTTGCCCTCCAAGCCGGCGGCCTGACCTGGGACGCGGTGGCTGCCGGCCTCACCGCGCAGGGCTTCACCACAGCGGATGGGCAGCCCGTCACCGGACGCAACCTCACCGGCATCATCTCCAGCGTGCGCCGCCAAGCTGCCGCCCGCGAGGCCAGGATGGCGGCCCGCGCGGCTCGCCTCGACCGGCCGGAGCCTGCGCGTGCCCTCACCGATCCATCCACTCCTGCCCCACCCCCATCCCGGCTGGCGCCGGAGCTGAGCCGCGACCACCCGCCCCGGCGCCCCAACCGCGAGGTGCCGGCACAGGCCGGTTCGGACGCCCCGCTCAGCGAGGCGGAGATCCGCCGGCTGCAAGCCGAGAAGCACAGCCACCTGTTCAAGAAGGACTAAAGACCCATGCCCCGCATCCTCCTCGTCGCCCAGGAAACCGGCGGCATCGGCAAGTCGACCGTGACCCGAGGCTTGGCCGAGGCGGTCCCGGACGCACCGATCCTCGAAATCGAGTCGGTGCCCCGCTTGACCGAGTTCAAGACGGCCAGCGCGGCCAACGAAGCCGGAAGCGTGCAACACTTCCCGATGCGAGCCACGCGCGAGGCGATCGAGGCCAGCGGCGGCAAGGCGGCACGCGCCGAATTCGATCCGGTGATCAACGCGCTCTACGCCGTCACGACAGCGAGCCTCGTCGACATCGGCGCCAACACCTCGGCGAGCCTGCTCGGGATCCTCAAGGAAGAGGCGCCGACGCTGCGCGAGGCCGGGATCGAGCTCGGGCTTGTGGTGGTGGTGGCGGCCGAGGCCGGCGCGCTCGCCGATGCAGGCAAGCTGCTGCAGGGTACGCCCGCCTGGACCGGAGCCCGCTTCGTCGTGGCCAACGGTGTGCGCGGGGCGGTCGACCCGGTGATCCTGAAGCGGGTCGTGGGCGATGCCACGGTGACGCAGCTTCGCGGCTTCGAGCTGGAGGACGAAACGCGCGAGGTCCTAGCGGCCGGTCAGCTGCGCGGGATCGCCCGGCTCGACCGGGCGAGTCTGGTCCAGCAGACCTCGCCGGCTCAGGCCGGGCGCATCCTGCGCGATCTCACTGCCTTCCGGCTCGCCGTGATGGAGGCGGTCAAGCCGGCGGCCCTCTGGCTGGTTGGAGAGGACGAGGCTGCTCCGGCTCTGGCTGGTGCGCGCAAGGGAGGCCCCAAGCGTGCCGGCAACGCCTGAGGACGTTCGCGCCCGGATCGCGGCGGCCGCTCGCGTGGCGCGTGAAGCCGCCACAGCGGCCGAGCAGGAGAGCCGTGCCGCGCTCGACCGGCTCCGGGCGCGGCCGGCAGCGGAGCGCTTCGCCGCGCTGGAGGATGGCGCGCCCCAGCTCTTGCCCGAGCACCGGCGCGAACTGCTGCGCTCCGTGCGAGAGCCGGCCGGCAAGGTTGAACCCCTGGTCCGGCCCACGGCCCTCCACGCGAGTGCCTTTGCGGTCTGGCGTGGGCGTCTGCCCTTCCAGGCGCGCCGGCTCACGCGCGACGCGCTTCTTGCCCTCTGCCTGGTGAGTGCAATCGGCTTGGCTTATCATCGTACGCCGACATCCTGGGTCGAGGTCCGAAGCGACCGGGATGTCGCCGCGACCTGGGTCATGCCGAATGGGCAGCCCGGCGGCGACCGCCTCGTGGCGGGACGTGCCTACGCCCAGATGCGCGTTATCGGGGAGGAGACCGAGCTGCGGGACTGGCGCCCGGGTGAGGGTTATGCGGTGACGCGGGTTCCCACCAACTGGCTGCGGACCCGAGCGGCTCTGCGCTGAGCAGCGAAGCAACCACGGCCTGGCATGCCTCTATGAGCGGCATCAGCGCGTTCCGGTCGCTGGCTTCGGCCTAGCCAGCCGGTAAGCCGCGCATACGCCGGCATCTCTTCCCGTCCCCTGGTGTGCGTCTCTGCGGCCCGGGGACGGACAAGGCTCTGTCGGCCAGAGGCTCAGCGAGCCTGACCCACGGGCGCCACCGGCGCGATCAGCTTGCGGAAGCGGGGGTCGGTGTGCGCCACGGTCTTCTTCAGGCGCAGCGGGTGGCGTGCATGGCCGCCGCTGTTGGGGAAGACCAGAAGCTCGTCGCCTGGCATCGCGATCAGCGCCTCCTTGCTCATCAGCCGCGCACCCTGAGAGGCGCGGGTGGTGGAGGGGCTGCCCTTGGCTTCGCCGCTCGGCGCCGTGCGGGTCTCCACGAAGGCGGTGTAGTCGCCGATCGCCCGCGACCAGCGCTCGCTCTCATCCGGATCGACGGCCGGCACATCGAAGACGGTGACGACCTCGGCGGTGTTGAGTAGCACGTCGGCACCGGCCTCACCGTAGAGGCCGACGAGCTGGGTGCGATCCTGCCACATCGTCCACAGGCTTGCGCCGTAGCCTGGCAGCTCACCGGCCGCGGTCAGGAGCGCGTCGAAGCGGCCGAGCACCGCCGCCTCATCGATAAAGACCACCAGCCGCTCGACGGGTCGATTGCGCCGCACCGAGGTGAACAGGTCGGACAACAGCCAGCGCAGGAAGGGGGCGAGCACGGCCTTGTACTCGGTCGGCACCGCCACGAAGAGGTCGACGGCGCCGGAGGAGAGATCGGCGAGCTCGAAGGTCGAGGCGCCGACGAGGTCGCGCAGGCGCCGGTCGGCGAGCCACTGGAAGGCCTGCAAGGCGGTGGACTTGATCGGGTCCTTGGTCTTGGGATCGGCCTCCAGGATCTCCATCGCCGCGTAAGCCGCCGGTTCCGGCCAGCGCTCGACATACTGCTTCAGGAGGCCGAGAAGACGGCCCTCGTTGACGATCAGGTCCTGCACCTGGACTACGGAGCGGTCCGCGGGGAGGCGCAGCGCCACCAGCATAGCGCCAACGATGAGATCGACAGCGCGGTTGCGGAAGTAGGCCGAGGCCTCGCTGTCGCCGGTCGTCTCGGGCAGGAGCGCCAGCGCTGTACTCTGGAGGTAGAGCACATCCTCTGGGTCACGGCCGTGAAGCGGGTTCCAGCGGTCGGCTCCGCCAGCAAGCCCCAGCGGGTCGAGGCAGACGACGCGCCGGCCGAGTGCTCCGCGCCGCGCGGCCACGGCGCGGTAGACCTCACCCTTGGGATCGAGCACGACCGCTGGGCCGCCCCAGCCCTGCGGCTCGGGGAAGGCGAGATTGGGGATGAGCAGACCCGAGGTCTTGCCCTTGCGCGGAGGCGCGATGGTGACGAGCGTGCCCTGTACCGCCACGCGCACCGGTCGGCCCGTGTCGGGGTCGCGGCCAAGTTCGAGGCCGCTGTGCAGGCGCGTACGCTCGGCCGCGCTGGCGAAGCGCGCTGATCCAAACAGGTCGGAGACGTCGCGCTGCGACTCAGGCTTAGCGCGCCGCAGGAGTTCGGCCCCAAACAGGATAAGGAAGGGCGCAAAAGCAAAGAGCGGCCCGAGTGACCATCCGCCGTTGGCAAACTCCGGGGCACGGCCGATCAGCATGCGGTAGGGCGCTGCAAGTGCATCTGCGACTTGCCACGAGAGCAGCGTGCCAAACCATACGTCGGGACGCATCACGTCGCTGGGCCAGAGTCCCGGATCGAGCCCGTGCTGGATCAATCCTGCGACCGAGTAGGCCAGGAGGGCGGAAGCAATAAAAGTAAGAGTCCAGCGCATTTCATCAACTAATCGGTTAGATTTCTTTGTTTTAGCGCAGAATAGACTTTAGGCGAACCAAAAATCCGTATTTTTCGACTTGCTCGTTGACCGGATTTTTGTCGTTGCTCTTATGTGGGATCGCCGCCCGCTCTTCGAGTTCGGTGCGCCTGTTCCGCCAGACTTTATCAAGGGCTTCGGTAAGCACGTCGGTATGTTCGCGTTCGAGAGTCGCGAAGGGGCCTGGATTAATCTGACTCGCTGATGAGCGGTAATAGGCCTGGCGGAACAGACGGCTTCGCTCATCCGGCGTCAACGCATCAAGTGCGGTAAGCACAGACGCGAAGCGTGATCGCGTCATATCAGGTGATCTGCCCGTTGTAGTAGACGGCGTGGAATCAAGAGCCGACCGGAGGGTTTCTTCGATGGCTGCATCAACAGCAAATTTAGCGAATATTTCTGGCCGGTATAGCAGCGTGTTCGATACTGACGCTTGCCTAAGTACTGCTATGCCCTCTGCATTAAAGGCGGAAAGTACAGCATCGCTCGGTATTTCTAGGCCATTATCTGTGAACCATCTTGGAGACGGCTGAGTGACAGTTAGTAAGTATGCCCCTAATATTCCTTCTTGCTGTGCATGTTGATTGCCAATCCTAACCCATTCTACGTGCCTTTCCGGGTCGATAAGGATAAAGTCGCGACGTCGTAGTGCCGGAACGCTCGATTTGTTCGTATTTCCCATAATCTCACGCTTAATTCTGGCTGTGTGGCTGTGTGGCTGTGTGGCTGTGATGGCGATGTTTGGCAGGTGTTGCGCAGCTGCATCTGCTTGACAAATGTCAATCAGATGCGAAATAGAAGCTATTGATTTTAATTTATACCAGAGTCAAGGACATGATATTCCTTTGGCTTAACTTCTTTATTGTTGCCAGCTTGGTTGCGAATGTGTGGTGACCACCACCACATCCGCCCATTACGAAATTTAAAATGACCTCGTACAAAATGCTCTGTTCGTGGTTGGCCGTCTGCTTGCGCAACTCCTTCTTCGACATCAATCCGGCGCAACCGAGCGACGTCTAGACGGATCCGTCGCAGGTTAGGGAGGGGAGGACGACCCTTGCGCGCGCGGCGCTCATCAACTCGGTCTGTGTTGGGTGCTTCGTCGACTGTCACAACTGGCGAAGGCGAGTTGATAATGAGGAGCATACTGATCAGGTCCGACGCCGCGAGCTCATACGGATCTGAGTCAGCATTGTTTTGGCTACTGGCAGCCTCAGCCGGATGTTCGCATCGATAGCCTCTTTGGCTCACAAAAATTCGGCCGAGAGTACAGATTATGGGCAATTCAACTTTCTGCTCTAGCTGCGGTATATGTAAATACTGCCGAAATGCAAAGCCTGGGGCGTGCCCTGTCTGTTCGATGAGGTAGCCAATATCGCCCGCACCAGGTGCGTTCCACTCAATCCATGTAGGGCTAAATGGCGGACGAGCGTAGCTGAGGGCTTGTAGAAGATCAGAAAATTGAGTCTTTTCCATGCGCTGAACTGCATTCATTATGCTTTGGTCAACAAGAAATCGTCCAGCTTCTGGGATAAGCCTATTGGCTTCGTTTATGCTATTGGCAAATCGGCCTTTGTATTCGTTGCGGCTTCTATAGATCCGCTGCGCCAAGGTCATTGAACTATGTGCTCCTTCCGGTTGGAGCTTCATAGAAGGCATGCCCAAGGTAATCGTTGCGCATTTTCCTCAAAATTTACCGAAATTCAAAGCATTCTGAACTGTGTCCTTCCGTTAATACTTGGTATGATAGATTATAATTAATATTATTCGATTCAATTTCGAGAATGTATTAAAATTTATGGAAATTGACTTTAGTACATCTAGTCATATTTTATAGAACAGATGGATTATAAATTGTATTCTTTCTAGAAATGTGTTTAATGTATTGATCGTATAGCCATTTTAACTATAATGAAGAATGTACAGACGGCCTATTGAATGTCATGAAAACGATTTCTTTCCTGACAGATTGGATTGGCCGCTTTCGATCGTCGCTGTGTGGAAACGTAGAAATCGCCGGATGCGGTAGAAGAGTTTTTCGTCAGACGTTCCGAGCAGTGCCAGAATAGCTGTCCTGTGAGCCTCCAAAGGGCCGCCTTGTGGGCTGGAATGTCTGTCAGATGGAAGATTGTTCTAGGGTCTCGCGCGACGCGTCTGCGTTTTCACGCGGCGTGCACCTGTTGCGGACATTGGCGTTTGAGGGGAGCAATATCGCTTTCAGTCGGCAGGTTTCGCTCCTCCAGGACCACCGCTCCGCTCAGGATCACGATGAGTGATCTGCCCCCACCGGGTGGTCCAGGCATAGAGTTAGTGCACGGTTGGTTGAGGGTCCCCCGGATCTTGGTCCGGCCGAAAGGTGAGCCTCCGGGTCTCATTCGGCGGGCTGCAGGGCCGCCGCCAGGGCAAATTCCTGGGGCGTTCGCCACCCCAGGGCGGTGTGAGGACGGCTCTCGTTGTAGTGCCGCCGCCACGCCTCGATCTTGCTCCTCGCGTCGGCCAACGACAAGAACCAGTTCGCGTTCAGGCACTCGTCGCGCAGGCGGCCGTTGAACGACTCGACCAGTGCGTTGTCGGTCGGCTTGCCAGGGCGCGAGAAGTCCAACGTGACACCGTTCTCGTAGGCCCAGCGGTCGAGGGCTTTCGAGACGAACTCAGGCCCGTTATCGACCTGAATCGCGTACGGTGCTCCGCGCAGCAGCGCCAAGCGGCCGACGACAGCCACGACCTGTTCGCCTTTGATGCCCTGGTCGACCTCGATCGCTAGAGCCTCGCGCGTGAACGCATCGACGACCGTCAGGGCCCGCAGCCGGCGGCCGTCGAACAGCGCGTCGGAGACGAAGTCCATCGACCAGCGTTCGTTCGGCTGGAGCGCAGCAGGCTGACGCTCACGGTGTGCCGCGCTGACGTGCCGGCGCGGTCGCTTGAGCCGCAGGCTCAGCCCCTCATCCCGGTAGAGACGGTGGACCCTCTTGTGATTCACCCGCCAACCCTCCCGGCGCAGCAGGATGTAGATTCGGAAGTAGCCGTAGCGCACCCGGCTCTTGGCCAGATCACAGATGCGCATCCGCAGCGGTGCCTGATCGGGCTTGGTCGAGCGGTAGCGGATGCTCGACCGGCCGACGCCGAGCGCGGCGCAGCCGCGCCGCTCGCTCACCCCGTGCGCCTCCTGAACCTGGTGCACGAGCTCGCGTCGCCGAGCAGGCGTCAGAGCTTTTTTGCGAGCACGTCCTGCAGGATGTGCTTGTCGAGGCTCAGATCGGCAACCAGCTGCTTGAGCTTGCGGTTCTCGTCCTCAAGCTGCTTCAGCCGCCGCAGCTCGCCTGTGCCCAAGCCGCCGTAGAGCTTCTTCCAGCGGTAAAACGTCTGTTCGGAGATGCCCATCCGGCGCAGCACCTCCGCGACCGGTGTCCCCGTCTCGGCCTGCTTCAGCGCGAAGGCGATCTGCTCCTCGGTGAACCTGCTCTTCTTCACGGCTCTGCTCCTCCCATCAGGGGCTCACACAACCGGAAAACTCGCACTCACGCCGGCAAAGCCGTGCTCGTCGCGCAGACGCTCGAAGATCCGTTTGGCCGTGTGCCGCTGCTTGACCGGCGTGCTCCGGTCCGTTTCCAAGATCGCCGCAATCACCGGCAGAAGAGGCCCGAGCTTCGGCTTCTCGACCGGCTTCGCGCGCGTGTAGCCCGGCGGCAGGGAGAACCGGCACATCTTGGCGATCGTCTCCCGGCTCAGCCCGAATACGCGAGCCGCCTCACGCTGAGAGTTGCCCTCGATGAACACGAACTGCCGAACGGCCGCATAGACTTCCGCGGCAAACATCCCCAGCTCCTCTCGAAAGAGAAGCTTCTCCACTGGCCGGCTTTTGCGCCGCCCGCATCAGCACCACGCCGACGCTCCAGTGGATGGTTTTGTCACCGCCCTACACAGGCTTCAAAGCGCATCAGCAACTCTACCAGGGCTGCCACTTGCACCAAGATTCGCCAGCTTCGGACAAGGCTGCACTGATAGGCCTTGAGTTTCCTGAAATGCGGATTGGAGTTTGAAGTGACAGGCGTCTATCTCTTTGATCTTATGTCGCAGCAGGCTCGCTACCTTGCGGTTCGTCAGTCCATGATCGCCGGCAATGTCGCCAACGCGAATACACCGGATTACAAAGCGCGCGACGTCCTGCCCTTCGCCGAAGTCATGGCACGCACGGCTACGGCTAGCCTGTCGACGACAGCAAGCGGCCACCTGAACGCAGCAGGTCCACCATTTAGCGCAACAAAGATCACGGCTTCCAATACCTGGGATGCGCTTTCGACCTCAAGCTCCGTCAGTCTCGAGCAGGAAATGCTCAATGCCGGCGAGGTCAGCCGAGACAATTCCTTGAACATGGCGATCACGAAGGCATTCGACCGTATGTTGATGTTGAGTCTGAAGGGTTCCTGATAATCATTTGTTATTTCCCACAAATCTGAATGAGCCTTTCGGAATAATCAGCGGATGAACTTGCGCGATGAACGCAGCAATCGAGTGCGTGATGCGAGTCAGGCTTATTGTCGAGAGGCAACCAAGTGAAACCAGAGCTTACCTTCCAGCCATAATTGAACTTTCACGATGTCCCTTCAAAGCGTTCACCCGCTCGACTGCATGATCTCACTGCTTCCGGCTGCGGACCAGGGCCATTCGGCCGATCCAGATGGGATGCTCCGATAAGCGGCGTGCGCCCGTAAAGCCCGCTTCCGACAGGAACTTCGGCCATGTCCCCGACGTATGGGATTTGGTCGCCTCCGCGCCATAGAGCAGCTGGGTAATTCGCAAGATCACATCTTCTCGCGAGGCCTTCGGTCGGTCGATGTCCGCCGCTAAGGCGATGCCGCCCCATCGAACGATCCGACGAAGCTCTCGCAAATTCTTGACTTTGTCTTCCGGTGAAAGACCATGCAAATTGAGAACCAACATGGCCTTGTCGAACTGACCTGCACTGAATGGCGTTCTTCTCGCATCATCGAACGTCATGGCTTTGTAGTTGGGTAAGTTCATGCTCGATGCGCGCTTGAACGCTTTCGCGATCCGGCGCCGGTTGAACTCGACCGCAGTGAATTCGGCGTCCGGGAAGCGGTCCGCATAATACAATGCGCGCAAAGCACTTCCGGGGCCACAGTCGAGAATGCATTCGCCGGGCCTTGGTACGAGTGCCTCCGAAAGTGGGGCATACCATTTTGGGTCATCCAGAAGGCAGGCATCGACCAGCATGCGGAAAGCCCCCGAGAGCCAGCGGCCGCGGACTTGCCAGCTGGCCGGCACCTCGGTGTGTATGAGATCGGTTTGGCTCTTGGCATACAAGAAGCCTGTCGTGCTCTTGCCGGCCTGCACCTTCAGCATTCCCGTCGGTCAGAGAAGGACACTCTATCGGAACAGATTTCAACGCCGGCGTCCGAGACCAGCCTCTTGACCTTGGCCTGCATTACCTTGCTCTGCTCCTCAGCAGTCATCCGCCGGTCGCACGCCGTCCAGAGATCCTTGACCTGATCGGATAAGCCTGTACCGCGTTGAACGGCGTGGTCAGCTCCGTGAAGCGCAGGGTCTCGCGCTGGCTGAGCACGTTTGCCTCCGCGCGCCGGCTGCTGTTCCCGATCTGGACATCGTTGAACAGGTTTGGTTTACGGTGAGCCCCGCCCCACTCGGACGTGTGGTCTGCCTCAAGCTCCTGCCGGCCAGGTTCTTTCCGCCGATGAAACCCCTGTGCCGGCCTGGACGGCCACGGTCGGGCGGTAGCCTGCCCGCACCCAGGCCCCGGTCACGTCGGTCGTCCACACACCCGCGCGGCCCGTATTGGCCTGCGGATTGACACCGTAGACCCGCGCGAGCGCTCTCCAGCGTCTTGGCCCGAACGCAGACGGCCGCTGCCCGATCGCCATCAGCGTGGCCAATCCCATGGCAACGGGCCGATGCCCCACCGGCAGCCCGTCAGGCACGAGCAACGCGCTCTGGAGGTGGCAATCGTCCTCCCTCTGCGAACTCCGGGCACGCGAACCGGTTCGGCAAGGCGGCATAGGCATCATGGGGTCGTCGCCTCTAGCAAGGCGGAGGTGTGGACGGTGGCAGGATGGCCCGCGCCGGCTTCGTGCGCCGCGGAGCATTTCTCGTACTGATCGCCGGTGGCGATCATGATCAGCCGCTTGCGGCCGCCTTCGACGGAACGAACAGCCAGGAGCGTGTGTCCCTCAGGCCAGACCACAGTCTCCGGTCTACTATCCTTGACGGGTTCGCCGTGGCGCCGGACTCCTTCCTGGTAGATGGGCTCGTAGCGTGCGGAGAGTTCGGCTTCCGGGAAGTCTTGGCTGACCCAGATGACCTGCTGCAGGCCCTCGTCCTGGCAGACCTCGAGCACGACCTGCTGCGTGTCCGGCCCGGATGCCGGCGGCTGCCCGTGGACGTAGAACAGGGCCGTGATGTTGGCCTCCCGATCGGCCATCGACGGCTTCGGCACCGTCGTCACGGGCCCCCAGGACAACCCGAACGGAGCCTCCGAGGCCTGCGTGAAGGCTGTGCTGCTCATCCAGAGCAGTGCCATCGCGAGGACGGGGCGGATCCCTCTCGAACCCGCCCGGCCTTCTGATGCGGTACGGTCCGGACCGGATCTGTGACTTCGCCCAAGACGTAGGGGCTTCTGAGGGGACATGATCGCCTCACTCCGCGGCCGGCCTGAGCGGCGGATAGGCGCGATCTCTGGTCGCCTCCTTCACGGAAGACTTCGGGGTCTCCTGGCCGCCGAAGCGCGCGTAGAGGGCCGGCAGCACGATAAGCGTCAATAGGGTCGCGCTGATCAGACCGCCGATGACCACGGTGGCGAGCGGGCGCTGCACCTCCGCGCCTGTCTCGGTAGCCAAGGCCATCGGCACGAAGCCGAGCGAGGCCACCAGCGCGGTCATCGCGACCGGCCGCAACCGGGTCATGGCGCCCTCCAGGATCGCCTCGCGCTTCGGCCGGCCCTCTTGGATCAGCTGCTTGATGAAGGTCAGCATGACGAGGCCGTTCAGCACCGCCACGCCCGACAGAGCGATAAACCCCACCGCGGCCGGAACCGAGAATGGCATACCCCGCAGCCACAGGGCCGCGATGCCGCCGGTCAGCGCCAGCGGCACCGCGCTGAACACGAGGAGCGCGTCCCGGGGCGAGCCGAGCGCCGAGTACAGCAGCAGGAAGATCAGGAAGAAGCAGACCGGCACCACGATCATCAGACGCTGCCGGGCCGAGGCGAGGTTCTCGAACTGCCCGCCCCACGCCACGTAGTAGCCCGAGGGTAGCTGCACCTGGGTCGCAACCTTGGCCTGCGCCTCGGCGACGAGCGAGCCGATGTCGCGCCCGCGGACGTTCGCGGTCACGACGACCCGGCGCTTGCCGTTCTCGCGCGAGATCTGGTTCGGCCCTTCCGTGACGGAAAAGCTCGCGACCTGCTTCAGCAGCACTGACGCGGCACGCCCACTCGGACCCGGCGGGAGCGCGACGGGCAGGTTCTCGAGCTCCTCCCGGTCCTCCCGCACCTTGTCGGTGAGGCGTACGACGATGGGGAAGCGCCGGTCACCCTCGAACACAACGCCGGCATCCCGCCCGCCGATGGCCGCCCCGATGACCTCCTGGATGGCGCCGGTGCTCAGGCCCAGCCGCGCCGCTTCCGCCTTGTTGATCTTGATCTCCAGGAAGGGCAGGCCCTGCGTCTGCTCGACTTTCACGTCCTCGGCGCCGGCCGTCCCCTTCAGGATGGCCGCGATCTGGTTGGCCACCTTGAGCATCGGCTCGAACTCTTCGCCGAACACCTTCACCGCGAGATCGCCGCGCGTGCCGGCCAAGAGTTCATTGAAGCGCAGCTGAATCGGCTGGGAAAATTCGAACACGTTCCCGGCGAGTTCGCCGGCGGCTTTCTCGATCTGCTCCTGGAGCTCGGCCTTGGACAACTCCGGGTCGGGCCAGTCCTCCTGGGGTTTGAGGATCACGAAGGTGTCCGAGGAGTTCTGCGGCATCGGATCGGACGCGACCTCGGCCGTACCCGTCTTCGAGAAAACGTAGGCCACCTGCGGGAACTTGCTGACCGCCTGCTCGATCCTGAGCTGCATCGCCTGCGACTGCGACAGCGAGGCCGAGGGGATGCGCAGCGCGTTCATGGCGATGCTCTTCTCGTCGAGCGTCGGAATGAACTCGGCGCCGAGCCGGGTGAAGAGCAGGCCGGCCCCGGCCAGCAGCAGCAGCGAGGCCGCGATGAACACCAGCGGTGTCTTCACGGCGCCCGCGAGTGCAGGCCTGTAAGCCGCCTTGAAGCTACGGATGATGAAGTTGTCCTTCTCCGTCACCTTTCCGGTGATGACGATGGCGATCATCGCCGGCACGAAGGTGAGCGAAAGGACGAAGGCTGCGACCAGCGCGATGATGACGGTGAGCGCCATCGGCTCGAACATCTTGCCCTCGACTCCTGTGAAGGTGAGGAGCGGCACGTAGACCAGGATGATGATTGCCTGCCCGAACAGCGACGGCTTGATCATCTCCTCGGCCGAGGCCCGTACCGTGGCCAGCCGCTCCTCCAGGTCGAGCCCTCGCCCGAGACCGTGCTGCTTCTCGGCGAGATGACGCAGAGCGTTCTCGGTGATGATGACCGCCCCGTCGACGATGAGGCCGAAGTCGAGGGCCCCGAGGCTCATCAGGTTGGCTGAGATCTTCGCCTCGACCATGCCGGTCATCGTCATCAGCATGGCGACCGGGATGACCAGGGCCGTGATGATGGCGGCGCGGATGTTGCCGAGCAGCAGGAACAGGATGACGATCACCAGGGCCGCGCCCTCGGCCAGGTTCCGGGCTACGGTCTTGATGGTGGCCTCGACTAGCAGCGTGCGGTTGAGCACCGTCTGGACCTCGACGCCGGGTGGCAGCGACTTGCGGATCTCGTTCATCTTGGCGTCGACCGCCGCCGCGACCGTGCGGCTGTTCTCGCCGATCAGCATCAGGGCGGTGCCGACGACGACCTCCCGGCCGTTCTCGCTGCCGGAGCCGGTGCGCAGGTCGCGCCCGATCCGGACCTCGGCGATGTCCTTGATCCGCACCGGCACGCCGCCGCGGGTGGTGACGACGACGTTGGTGATCTCGTCCATGCTCTCCAGGCGCCCGGCCGCGCGCACGACGTAGCCCTCGCCGTTGTCCTCCAGGTAGCGCGCGCCCTGGTTGGCGTTGTTGGCCTCCAAGGCGCGGGCGACGTCGCCGAATGAGAGGTCGAGGGCGGTGAGCTTCGCCGGGTCCGGCTGGACGTGGTACTGCTTCTCGTAGCCGCCGATGCCGTCGACGCCGGCGACGCCCGGCACGGTCTTGATCTGAAGGCGGATGATCCAATCCTGGATCGTACGGAGATAAGCCGATCTTTCGATCTCGGTCGTGAGCCGCTGGCCCTCCGGCGTCAGGTAGCTGCCGTCGGATTGCCAACCGGGCTTGCCGTCGAGGACCGGCGCGCCCTCGCCAGGTTTCTTGTAGTTCACCGTCCACATGTAGATTTCGCCGAGCCCCGTCGAGACCGGGCCCATCTGCGGCTCTGCCCCGGGCGGAAGGTCGGCCTTCACCTGGTTGAGGCGCTCGGCGACCTGCTGCCGGGCGAAGTAGATGTCGAGCTTCTCCGCGAAGACGGCGGTGACCTGCGAGAAGCCGTTGCGCGAGAGCGAGCGGGTGTATTCCAGCCCCTTGATGCCGGCCAGCGCGGTCTCGACCGGGTAGGTGACCTGCTTCTCGATGTCGACCGGTGAGTAGGAGGGGGCGACCGTGTTGATCTGCACCTGGTTGTTGGTGATGTCGGGGACCGCGTCGATGGGCAGCTTGGTCAGCGAGTAGACGCCGAACCCGGCGGCCAGGACCGACAGGAGCACCACCAGCCAGCGCTGGTGGACGGAGAAATCGAGGATGCGACTGATCATGTCCGATCTCCCACTCAGTCGTGGTGCTCGGCTTCGCCCTTGCCGAGCTCAGCCTTGAGGAGGAAGGTGTTCGTCATCGCGATCTCCTCGCCCGGCTCCAGACCGGAGACGATCTCGACCGAGACATCGTCCGCCTTGCCGGTCTTGACGTCGCGCCGCTCGAACCCCTCCGGGGTGCGCACGAAAGCGACCTTCTCGCCCCCCATGCTCTGGAGCGCGTCGCGCGGCACCTTCACCTTGACGCTGTCCTGCCCGACCTGGATCTCGGCCGAGACGAAGGTGCCCGGACGCCAGCTGAAATCCTGGTTGGGCAGCGCGGCGATCACGCGGGCCGAGCGGGTCTCGGCGTTCAGGATCGGGCTGACGAAGATGATCTTGCCCTTCGCCCGCTGGCCCGCATCCTCATCTCGGGCGGCGATCAGGACCTCCGCCCCTTCCTTGACCTTGGCCAGATCCGTGGTCGGCACCGCAAGCTCGACCCAGACGGTCGAGAGATCCGCGACCGTGTAGAGATCGGCCGGATCGCCCTCCTTACCCACCGCCGTGCCGACGTCGACCTTGCGCTCGACGACACGTCCGGTGATCGGCGAGCGCAGCTCGTAGCGGCGCAGACTTGATTGGTTCGGGGTTGCCTCGTCCTGCTTGGCGAGCTTAGCGACCTCATCCGCGTTGAGCCCCAGAGCGGAGAGCTTCTGGCGGGAAAGGTTCACGCGCAGCTGCGTCTCGGAATAGGTGGCGCGCGCCTGCAGGAAGGTGGCCTCGGCCGAGATACGCTTATCCCAGAGCGCCTGCTGCCGGTCGTAGTTGGTCTTCTGCAACTCGGTGTTGACGAGAGCGGTCAGGTACTCGCTCTTGGCGTCGGCGACCTCGCGGCTGTCGAGGACGGCGACGACCTCGCCCTTCTTCACGGGGTCGCCCAGGCGCTTGAGCATCTCGGACACGGTGCCGACGACCCGCGCCGGCACGCGGGCAATCCGGTCGGTGTCCGGCGTGATCGTGCCGGGCGCCATCAGGTGCCGCGAGAGCGTGCCGCCCTGAACGGGCGCGGTCGTGATCTCCTGCGCGGCAGCTTGCTCCGCCGACATTTTGATCTGCCCCTCGGCGGCGTGATCCTCCGCCTTCTCGCCGGCCGGTTTTTCGGCCTCCGCCTTCGGGGGTTGTGCTGGGCCCTCCGGTGCGGGCTCGGTCTTTATCAGGCCTGTCGCCGCCAAAGCCCCCTGGATGACCTGGGACACGCGCGGCACGGCACCGCCGATCGCGACACCCACCGCCAGAACAATCAGAATAAGAAACGCACGCATGGCGCTGACCTCGACCGGGCCTTTGGGTGCCGGCTGCGCAGAGACGCGGCCGATCACTTCCAATTCCCACATGACCCCCAACGCTCAGCCCCCGGAGAAGGCGCGAGCGACAACAATCCACCGTAGCGGTGGGACGCGTCAGGCCCGGGGCGGTCTGCGAAGCGGAGAGGCGGAGCGGGAGGTGAGCAGCTCGGTCTGGACGGGATAGACGACCCTGTCAGCCGTCCGGACCGGTTCGAACGTGACCGGCTCGGCCCGCATTACTTGGTGACATCCGCAGTGGACGTGGAGCAGAATGCCCGTGTCCGCCGGGTCGCCCGACCCTGCATGATCCGCAGTCGGATGCGACGAGAGCGTCAGCAGGCCATCGCCCTGAACGGGACTGGGTGCCGCGGCAGTCTCGGAAGAGATGACGGAGAAGGCGAACACGAAGACCACCAGGCATGCCACGGCAGCGCGCAGCAGGCGCGCTGGGTCGCTTGTCCAAAGGTGCCGTAGGCTCGTCATCGCAGCCCTGATCTACGATCGACCGCAAGCAAGCACAAGGTATGGCCCCCTCTTGCCGGAATGAGGCCCTTCATCGCCTAGGTCGGCCTCAAGCGTCCCGGCGGGGAAGTGGCGGATCCGCTGCTCCTTCCCGGTCCTGCACGGCGGCCGACGAACGCACAGCCGTATCGGTGCCCGGCTCCTTTGGATCGGCTTCGGATCCTCTCCCTTTGGTGTCGCCTCCGCTGCGGCGGGCAGCCTGCTTCAGCGGCACGAGGTAGCGCAGCGTCAGGTAGGTGACGAGGCTCAAGATGGCTGCGATGTCGTAGAGGCCGTAGCCCACTGCCGCCCCGAGCGCACCCGTGGCCCAGAGGCTGGCCGCGGTCGCGGTCCCGGAGGCACGACCGGCATGTTTGAGGATCGCACCGCCGCCGATGAAGCCCACGCCTGTGATCAGCCCCTCCAGAATGCGGGCCTGTCCCATCGAGTCGGCACCGAGCACGCGGATCGCGATCAACACGAAGCCGCAGGCGGCGACGGCAACGAGTGGGAAGGTCCGGATGCCGGCCGAGCGCGCCTCTTGCTCCCGATCCCAACCGAGCGGCACCGCGAGCGCGTAGGCAGCCGCGAGATCAATTACGTGAGACGCCACCTCCCAGACCCTAAGGGCTGTAAACGTCATCGATGTGGGGCCTTTTCCGAGGAGGAGTGCCGACTACTCTCGCGCGACTCGGCCCTACTCCCATGTCACGTCCAAGCTATGTTCGGAAGGGCCAAGTTCTATGCCGCCCCGAGGGGCCGCTGTTCATTCGCTGGTCAGCAGCCATGGCCAGCACGAGCGCAGATCGCCTTCAGGCAGCGATCTCCTCGATGACCAGCATGCAGAGGAACCCCGCGAAGAACATCGCGGTGGTCCAGGGCCGCTCGGGCACGGCATGCGCCTCCACGAGCAGTTCCTCCGTGACAAGATACAGGAGCGCCACGAGCGCGAAGGCGAAGAAGCCAGCGAGATAGGGACCCGGCAGCCCACCGACCGGCGTGCCCAGGAGCGCACCGAGTGGCAGCAGGATCGCGAGGCCGGCCACGATACCGATCACCCGGGCCGCGGAGCCGCTTGCCTGCTTCAACTCGGATGCGAGCGCGAGCCCGAGAAACAGCACTTCGAGCGTGAGCGCGCCTGTGAGCAGCAGCCCCTGCTTCGCCCCGGCGGCGAAGCCGATGCCGAGTACGAGCCCGTCGACCAGGATGTCGATCCCAACCGTCACGATGAGCCCGGTCGACCCTTGCGCCTTCTCGCCTAGACGCTTGACCAGGAGCATCAGGACGACGCCAAGGGCTCCGCCCACGATCACCGCAATCGGGGATTGCTGGTGCTTGAGGTCGGGCAGGATCTCGCCTGCGACGGCAGCGAACAGAACGCCCGCCGCGAGATGCTGGACGGCGCTGGTGACCGCGGGACCAGGCTGACGCACGGCGGCGACGGCTGCCCCCAGCACTGTCGCGAAGGCAGGGATGAGCGTGTAGACCCAAGCTGACATCGAGGCTCCGTATTCTTGGATTGAGACCGGGAGACAGCATCGGCGTGTGAGGCCGATCAGTTCAGGTCCGGTCAGACATGCAGAGCCTTTTCCTCGGCTCGAAGCGCCGCATCCTCGATCTGGATCGTGACGTGATCGACCTTGAACTCGTCCGCTAGGATCTGCCGCGCTTGGCGCAGCACGCGGGGAGCGTCCCGCGTCTCAGGCAACACCAGGTGCCCGCTCATTGCGTCCAAGCCCGAGGTGATCGTCCAGACGTGCAGGTCGTGAACACCGGTCACGCCGGGGTTCTCGGCCAAGCGACGCTCTAGCAGCGCGACGTCGACCTGAGGCGGGGTGCCCTCAGCAGAATGTGGGTGACTTGGCTAAGCAGGTCCCAGGTGCGCGGCACGATGAACAGCCCGATGCCGGCTCCGACGATCGGGTCGGCTAGCCGCCAGCCCGTGACCATCACGATCACGGCCGCCACGATCACCCCAAGCGAGCCGAGCATATCGGAGAGTACCTCGAAGTAGAGGCGCCCTTGACGTTCAGGCTCTCCGACGAGCCGCCGGATAGAAGCCGCATGCTGATCAGGTTAACGGCCGCCACCGCCAGCATGGGGCCGCCGATGACCTAGGGCGGGTCGACGAAGCGGCGGTAGGCCTCGTAGAGGATATAGATTGTGAGGACGAGGAGCACGACGGCGTTGGCAAGCGCCGAGAGCACCTCCGCACGCAGGTCCGGGTCAGGCCGATGCACGTGACCGCCAGACCTCGCATCCGCATGAGGGTGGTCGGGCTCCTCGCTCCCCGCGCCGCGGTTTGAGGGTGCCGGGAGTTGGCGTGTGAGCGTGTAGCCGAGCCCGGCCACACGCGCCTCGATCTCCTCGGAGGAGGTTCTGGTCTGATCGACCGCTGCCGTCAGGGTCTCGGTCATCACCGAAGCCCTGACGTCGAGGACGCCCGGCAGCTTGGCCAAGGCGGTCTGGATCTTGCCCACGCAACTGGCGCAATCCATCCCGTCGACCTTCCAAGTGAAGGCCGCCTCGTTCCCGCTCCTGGCGTCCGTGGTTTGCTCCGGCATGAGATCCTCCCAATCCGCGGCAGCCTAGAACCTCTAGCCGCTAGAGGATCAAGAGGAGACTGATTTCAGCTCTGGTGCTGCCACTGCGCCGTCACATCCTGGCTCGACTTGCTGAGGTGAACATGCGTGTCGACGTGATCGACCCAGGCGAGCGGGATGAGGTGATGATGACCGCCATGTGCGGCTGGATCGGTCTTGGTCAGCTTGATCTGATCGGATCCCTGCATGTGGTCGACGGTGCCGACATGCTGACCGTCGGAAGCCTTGACCTCCATGTGCTCCTTGATTTCGCTCGCATCGACCATGGTGTTTCTCCTTGACAGGAAACAATCGAAGAAAGGGTGTGGTTGGAGGGAGCAGCAGGCGTGCTCCGCCGCGATCAAGCCGCCATCTTGCGGCAGCTCTCGGCACAAGCCCGGCACTGCTCGACGCAATGCTGCATGTCGCCCACCGCCTCGCAGGAGCGCGCGCAATCCTCGCAGACGTCGGCGCATTCACGGCACATGTGCTTGTGGTGCTCGGTGCCGATCAGCATGACATGCGCCGAGGTCCGGCAGATCTCGGCGCAGGCCAGCATCAGGCGAAAATGCTCGGGCTCGACGTGCCTGCCCCCGGCCGGCAGGCAGTGGTTCGAGGCCATCCCGAGACAGCTCTGGTAGCAACGCAGGCACGCGCCGATGCAGGTCTGCAGGTCCGAACTCATTTGGTGCATGGCGTTTCTCCGTTGCGTGGCAACCCGCCGGAAGATGCCCCGCTGCCGGTGCAAGCCAATAGAGAGTCTTCAGGCTGAAGGCGGGGTTTAGTGACGAGGAAACCACCTGCCCTTGGAATGGTTGCCTATCCTTGTGACCAAGTCTTGGTGGGGGCGACCCCAGGGATTGTCTTCTGAAACGTTCTGATGATGACCGGGATATCGGCTCTGCTATGGCCGCTGAGGCGCGATCCTGGTGCCGGCTTGAGGAACGATGGCGGCGGGAACGGATTACCGGTCTGTATTCCGCTCAGTGCGTAGGAGGCTCGCATGACAACCCGGTTCGCGGCACCCGCCATCGGTGTGGTCGCTCTCGTGATCGCCTGGCCAGCCAGCGCGGCGCCACTCGCCAACGCCTTGACGGCTCCCTCATCACTCCTCTCGAGGGTAGAACACGATCACTCCGACAGTGACTACGGCAGGGGCGATCCGCGATCCGATAACCGCCGCAGTGAGAACGATCGGGATAGTCGTCGCAGTTCCGATCGTGCGGACCGGGACGAGGATCGCCAAGAGAGTGGTGAGGGCTGGCGTGGCGGCAAGGGAGCGAGCTTCTGGCTGCGCAGCGGTGACCTTCGGCTCGGGGCTCGTTGCGCTCCCGGTGAGCCCATGCGCGCCTGTGTGGACGCCGCTCTGCTACTTCTCGACAAGGCCAAGTCGGCACAGACGCAGGTGCCTACCCCCTCCGCCAATACACCGACGTCCCAGACCCGCTAGCCGGAGGTCACCCGAACCGGCTCAGAAGCGCTTTGCTGTCGCTATCGGAGCCGGACCCGTGTCAGCAGCCGGGACCCCTCACCGAAAGGCCGTTTGACGGGCGAGGTTTACGGCGTGGATTTGAGCAAAGACTATGCGCTGCACGAGGCCTGCTGGGGCAAGCGGCTGCGCCCAGCAGTGCTGAGGGCTGACGGTATCGAGTTATCGGCCATACTGGCAAATTTTTGGGGCGGATTCCTCGTGCTCACCAGGGCCGAGCCTTCGCCGTAAAGCGCTGAGGTTCAACAGCTCTCAGGCCTCCCGCTGGGGAAGGCCATCATCGGCCATAGGGCCTGTCGGAGGGCGGCGGGCGGTGCGCGCATGAGGCGTAAGGCCTCGCCTTGTGACAGCGGGGTGCGTGCATCGTGTCCCAGCCGTCCGGTGCGTGAAGGATCGAACGTCTGGGTTTGATCGGTGAACCGCTCCGGGTTTCCCGGAGGCTCCCACTCTTGAGAGGATGGAGCCATGACGAAGCGCAGTGACCTTGCCCCCTGTCCTGCCCTCGTTCTGAAGCTAGGGTCCGTCGAGCAGGAGACGGACGATGAAGAAGAGCCGGTTCAGCGAAGAGCAGATCATCGGCATTCTGAAGGAGCAGCAGGCCGGGCTGCCGGTGGCTGAGATCTGCCGCCGCCACGGCATCAGCGACGCGACGTTCTACACGTGGCGCTCGCGCTTCGGCGGGATGGAGGTCTCGGACGCGCGCCGCCTGAAAGCGCTCGACGAGGAGAACCGTAAGCTCAAGAAACTCCTGGCCGAAGCGATGCTCGACGTGGCCACGCTGCGCGAGGCGCTGGGAAAAAACTTCTGACGCCCGGCGCACGGAGAACAGCCGTGAGCTGGGCCATCGAGGAGAAGGGCTATTCGCAGCGTCGTGCCTGCGGGCTGATCGGCTTGGAGCCGAAGACGTACCGCTACGCCTCGACCCGCGGTGACGATGCAGCCGTACGGGTGCGCCTGCGCAGCCTGGCCGGCGAGCGCCGTCGCTTTGGCTACCGGCGCCTGCTCATCCTGCTGCGGCGGGAGGGCCTCGCTCTCAACCACAAGAAGCTCTTCCGTCTCTACCGGGAGGAGCGGCTGTCGGTGCGCAAGCGCGGCGGTCGCAAGCGAGCCCTGGGCACGCGAGCGCCGGCCGCGGTGCCGCAGGAGCCGAACCAGCGCTGGAGCCTCGACTTCGTCTCCGACACGCTCGACGACGGGCGGCGCTTCCGCATCCTCGTCGTGGTCGATGACTGCACGCGGGAGTGCCTGGCGCTGGTGGTCGACACGTCGCTCTCCGGCCAGCGGGTCGCGCGCGAACTCGACCGGATCATCAAGGACCGGGGCAAGCCGCTGATGATCGTCTCGGACAACGGCACCGAACTGACCTCGCACGCCATCCTGCGCTGGCAGGAGGAGCGTGCAGTCGAGTGGCACCACATCGCGCCCGGCAAGCCGCAACAGAACGGTTTTGTCGAAAGCCTCAATGGGCGCTTGCGCGACGAGTGCTTGAACGAGCATCTGTTCCGGAGCCTGCCGGCGGCCCGGACCATCATCGAGGCGTGGCGGGTCGACTATAATACCTGCCGCCCTCACACGAGCCTCGGCGGGCTCACCCCGAACGCGTTTGCAACCCGGTCCAAACAGGACCAGAACCAGAACGGACTCTGGTTATGAACGGGGGCAAACAGGGGGCAAGGTCAGCAGCATACCCTTTTCGCCTGAAGTCCGCGAGCGCGCGGTCCGGATGGTGCTTGATCATCAGGGCGAGCACGGCTCGCAATATGCGGCGATCCGCTCGATCGCGTCCAAGATCGGTTGCTCAGGCGAGACGCTGCGCAACTGGGTGCGCCAAGCTGAGCGGGACCGAGGTCAGCGGGCCGGCCCGACAACGGACGAGCGCGAGCGGATCAAGGCGTTGGAGCACGAGAACCGCGAACTGCGGCAGGCCAACGAGATTCTCAGGAAGGCCAGCGCGTATTTTGCCTTGGCGGAGCTCGACCGCCGGTCGCGGACATGATCGCCTTCATCGACGAGCACCGCGCCGCTTACGGGGTCGAGCCGATCTGCAAGGTTCTGCCGATCGCCCCGTCGACCTACTACGCCCATGCCGCGCGGCGGGCCGATCCCTGCAGGCTGCCAGCCCGGGCTCGCTCGGACGCGGCGCTGATGGTCAAGATCCGGCGCGTGTTCGAGGAGAACTTCCACGTCTATGGCGTGCGCAAGGTCTGGCGGCAACTCGGTCGGGAAGGGATTGCGGCGGCTCGTTGCACGGTGGCTCGGCTGATGAGGGTCATGGGGCTGCAGGGCATCGTGCGGGGGAAGAAGGTTCGCACTACCATCCCCGACCCAGCTGCGGCCTGTCCGCTCGACCGGGTGAACCGCCAGTTCAAGGCGCCGCATCCGAACGCCCTATGGGTCAGCGACTTCACCTACGTCGCCACATGGAGCGGCTTCGTCTACGTGGCCTTCGTAATCGATGCCTATGCCCGGCGCATCGTCGGTTGGCGGGTCTCCCGCACGGCGCACGCCGCCTTCGTGCTCGTCCTTCGACAAGCTCAGGATGAGGGCTCTGGAGCAGGCCCTGCACGAGCGCCGACCTCTCCGGAGCGGCGGGCTCGTGCACCATAGCGACAGTCAGAAGATCGGTGCCAGTTCCCGGGCGGTCTGACCCGCACAGCGATGGACCATCGGTTAAGCTGGCGCCGCAAGGCGTCCCGGTGTGCCTGACCCGCACTCTGATCGATCGGACGTGTCTTTCCCCGGACCTGTCGGTCGCCTGGGAACGCCCTGCGGTGAGGTTTTACCTCGCCGATGCCTGTGACCCGAGAAGGGCCTGACCGTCTGGTCTCGTGACTGTCTTGTCCGCGCATCCGGTCGTGGTGAAGCCATTAGGCTCGATCGCCAGGAGGATGGGATGAGTGCGCAGGAAGCTCAGAAGCGACACGTTGTTGGTGGTGTCGACACCCACAAGGATCTGCACGTTGCCGCGGTCGTCGATGACCGGGATCAGGTTCTGGCGAGCGCCAGCTTTGCCGCGACCCGCCAGGGCTATCGGCAGATGCTGGCCTGGATGCGCTCGTTCGGCGCGCTACGACGCGTCGGGGTCGAGTCGACCGGCAGCTATGGCGCCGGCCTGCTCCGCTTCCTGCAGCAGGCTGGGATCGAGGTGCTGGAGGTGACCGCCCCCGACGTCCAGGATCGGCGGCGGCGAGGCAAGAACGACGACTTCGACGCCCAGAGTGCAGCGCACGCGGCCTTCGCCGGCACCCGTACCGTCACGCCGCGCACCCGCGACGGCATGGTCGAGGCGTTGCGCGTCCTGAACGCGTGCCGGAAGACCGCGGTCGCCGCTCGGCGCATCGCCCTGCAGATGATCCACAACACCATCGTGTGCGCGCCCGACGGCCTGCGCGAGACGCTGCGCCGGATGACCCGGATGCAGCTCGTGCGGACCCTGGCGGCGTGGCGGCCCGATCTGAGCGCCTACCGCGACGTCGAGGCTGCCTACCGGATCGGCCTGAAGTCCCTGGCGCGGCGCTACCCGGAACTGCACGACGAGATCGCCGATCTCGATGCCATGATCGGCACCATCGTCGACGAGCTTGCGCCGGACCTCGTGGCCCGCAACTCCATCGGCCGCAATGGCGCCGCCCAGCTTCTCCTGACGGCCGGCGATAACCTCGAAAGCCTGCGCTCGAAGGCAGGCTTCGCGGCGCTGTGTGGCGTGAGCCCTGCTGCGGCTGGTCGAGCTGGAGCTGATCGACCGCGAGCGGCGCATGATCGAGCGCCGGATCCGGGCAGCACGCTTCCCGGCGGTGAAGAGCCTCGACACCTTCGACTTTGCCGCGATCCCGAGCCTGAACAAGATGCTTGTGCTGGAACTGGCGCGCTGCGGCTACATCCTCGGCCGGGAGAACGTGATCGCGCTCGGCAACTCGGGCACCGGCAAGACCCACATCGCCTTGGCTCTCGGCCTGGCGGCCTGCCAGAAGGGCTTCCCGCTCACGTTCACCACCGCGGCCTCGCTGGTCAACCAGCTCCTGGAGGCGCGTGACGAGCGCCGCCTGCTCAGGCTTCAACGCGAACTGGCCGCGGTCAAGCTCCTGATCGTCGACGAACTCGGCTACGTGCCGCTGTCGTCGACGGGGGCGGAGTTGCTGTTTGAGGTGTTCTCGCAGCGCTACGAGCGCGGCTCGACCGTGGTGACCTCGAACCTGCCGTTCGAGGACTGGATGTCAGTTCTGGGCTCGGAGCGGCTGACCGGTGCGTTGCTCGACCGGCTGACCCACCATGTCAGCATCTTGAGCCTGAATGGCGACAGCTACCGCCTCAAAGCCTCCCGCAGCCGGCGCGGCCGCCTCGACGCGGCGGAGCAAAACCAGGCCAGTGCCGATCCCCACGATCCCGAGACTGGCGAGGTCCTGCCGACCTGACCCTGACGATCAATTACGAAGCTGAAGGGGCTCGCTCAGGCGTCTTCAGCGTTCAGCCTACCTGCCGCCAATGGCCTAGTTTTGCTCCGCCCCGGCAGCCTGGACCTCCCCGGCAGCCTGGACCTCCTTGTCGTTATCGCGAATACTAACGCTCAAGCCGGAATTAGGATCCGTCTCCTCTCTGACGCCAAATGGACGTGCCCATACACTCTGGATCGCAGCGGGGAGCTTGAGTAGCCCACCGTAGAGTTGGCGGTCGCGACGATGCTGGGCGGCCCGCGCTACATTCTCACCGGGCGCTCCCCACTCTGCCTTGTTCCGGGGCACGCTCATCAACGCCATCTTGGTCGCGTCGACTGCGGGGCTGATGGGGGGCTGATGGTTCGCTGGGGGCGGAGCAGGGTCAGTAGCCCTGTCCTCCGTGACCGCCATGGCCGCCGAAGGAGCGTCTGTGACCTCCCCCATAGCCAAGGCCGCGACCAAAACCTCCGTGGCGGCCGTAAGACCGTCCATGGCCACCAGAATAGCCGTGCCGGCCGGAGCCGCCGTGGCGACCGTAGGATCCGCCGTAACCGCGGGAATGACCATAGCCATGCCCCTGAGCGGCGGCCGGCTCTGACAGCGACACGAAGCCGATACCGACCGCCAGGGCGAACAGACCGGCGGTCAGGGCCGCTCTAAAGCGAGGCGCGTCTGTCATTTGCATTCTCTCCTGGGTGAACGGCACGGGTATCGGGCCGTCGTATTCTGAGCCTCGGTGTGCACCTTTGAACTGCACCTGAACAGAAGGTGCGATCGCCTGGTAGCTCGCATTTGTGGCCGCAGCCGGACACACAGCCGCTCCATGCCCGCCCAACGGATGCCACCTGCCGGTGTTAGCCCCTCGGGGCACACGACAGGAGCCAGGTATGGTCGTGTCCCAGGCGGTGGTGTAGCTGACGGGTGGTCATCGGCGGTTGCCGAGTAGGGTCGGGTTGCGACAGCCAACCCCGAACCCGAGAGCCCCCCGATGACCGACGAGATGATGACCCTGCGCGGCCTCATGGAGAAGAGCGCCGATGCAGATTTGCTGCGTGAGATGATCGGCTTTGCGGCCGAGCGGCTGATGGAGCTGGAGGTGGGTGGCCTGACCGGTGCCGCTCATGGCGAGAAGAGCGCCGAGCGTCTGGTCCAGCGCAATGGGTACCGGGACTGGCAGAAGCGCGCCGGCACGGTGGAACTGCGCATCCCGAAGCTGCGCAAGGGCTCGTACTTCCCTGGCTTCCTGCAGCCGCGACGCATGGCCGAGAAGGCGCTGACGGCGGTGATCCAAGAGGCCTACATCCAGGGCATCTCGACCCGCTCGGTGGATGACCTCGTGCAGGCCATGGGCGGCACGGGCGTGTCGAAGAGCCAGATCTCGCGGTTGTGCCAGGAGATCGACGAACGGGTGGGTGCGTTCCTCGACCGCCCCATCGAGGGCGATTGGCCCTATCTCTGGGGCGACGCGACCTACGTGAAGGTGCGCCAAGACGGCCGCATTGTCTCGGTGGTCGTCATCGTGGCGGTCGGCGTCAACAGCGACGGCCGAAGGGAGGTCCTGGGCATGGATGTGGGTCCCTCCGAGGCCGAGACGTTCTGGACCGCCTTCCTGCGCAAGCTCGCCCCGCGCGGTTTGCGAGGCGTCAAGCTCGTGGTCTCGGATGCGCACGAGGGTATCAAGGCGTCGGTGGCCAAGGTGATGAACGCCACGTGGCAGCGGTGCCGGGTTCACTTCATGAGGAACGTCCTCGCCCATGACGGCCGCTCGGGTCGCCGCGTCGTGTCGGCCTTCATCGCCACCGCGTTTGCCCAGGACGACGCGGAGGCCGCACGTCAGCAATGGCGGCGGGTGGCCGATCAACTCCGGCCCAAGGTGCCCAAGCTCGCGACCCTGATGGACACGGCCGAGCCTGACGTGCTGGCCTACATGGGCTTCCCGGCCGCCCACCGGGTCAAGCTCCACTCCACGAACCCCCTCGAACGCCTGAACGGCGAGATCAAACGCCGGACCGAGGTCGTGGGCATCTTCCCCAACGAGGCTGCCATCACCCGCCTCGTCGGCGCGATCCTGCTCGAACAAAACGACGAATGGGCCGTCCAGCGGTCCCGTTACGTGACCCTGGAAAGCATTGCCCCGATCGGCGATGATCCCCTCATCAGCCTGCCAACCCTGACAGCCTGATCCTCCCGGCCCGAGCCGGTAATTGTGGTGGCCCTCAGCGAGCTACACCACGCCAAGGGACACGACCCACGACGCCCTGAGCGGTCGGTGTCGGACCCTGCTCGACCAGGGTGCGCAGGGCCTCGCGCTGGGCCGCGTTCAGGCGCGGGCGCGCACCGGGCGCCTTGCCGTCGATCAGGCCGCCGGGTCCCTGTGCGTTGAAGGCCAGCAACCCAATCATGCACGGTCTGCAGCCCAACCCCGCCGATCTGCGCTGCTTGTGAACGCGATCCGCCTGCGTAGATGGCCGAGAGTGCCAGGAGACAGCGTATCTGGGCTGGATCCGTGAGGTCTTGGCGAGCGCGCGCAGCCTCGGCGCATCGAAATCCGACCGGAGCGGCACAGGAGCGGCCATCGCATACTCCTCGGGCAACCACGCCCAGAGTAAGAAATCACACCCATGATCGTCGCGCCACTCGCCCCACGTGAGTCACCCTCACCAAGGCTTGGTATTAACTGTTTATTAAGCACGATCGCTAATCATTCATTGAGGTATTGCAGGTTCGGCGACCAGCCCCCTGATCGGTTCTTGGAGGAGGCGGATGGCACAGGCCGATGGTATGACGGGTTCCTCCATTGCGGCGGCCGGCCTGCGGGTGCAGCAGGGCCGCCTGCGGGTCATGACCGAAAACCTCGCTAACGCAAACAGCACGGCGAGCACGCCCGGCGGCGACCCTTACCGGCGCAAGATCGCGGTGTTCGAGCCGGTCGGGGCCGAGGCCGAGCCGATTGGCCGCGTCGTACGCGACACCAGTCCCTTCCGGGTGACCCAAAGCCCCGGCCACCCCGCCGCGGACGCGCGCGGCACTCTCAAGCTGCCCAACGTTGATCCTGCCACGGAGATGGCCGGGCTGCGCGCAGCCATGGGCGCCTACGAGTCTAACCTGAAGGTGATCGCGACGCTCGACGACCTCAACAGGCGCACCGTCGACCTGCTGAAGATCTGAGGTCCGTCATGCCCGCGAACCACCCTTGCGCTCGGCGGGGGACTGCGCGAGATCAGCACGGCGGCGACGCCGATCGGCGAGCGCGTGCAGCAAGGCTCTCCAGACCGGCTCGGGCTGCTCGGGGTCGAGCAGTTCGCCCTCGCTCAACGGCTGCATGGCTCCCGCGGTTGATGCGTCCAGAGGAAGCAGTGTACGCCCAGCATCGCCGCGGAGCACCTCGATTGCCGCAATCAGCGAACCCGTGCGCGTCAGGGTGCGGGCGATGTCGTCCGGTGGAACACCGAGGTGCTCGCCGAGAAGCGCGTCGCGCAAGCCGAGGATCGCTCCTTCGACCGCTTGGTCGGCCGCCTGTCCGGGGACCGCCTCGACGGCGAGATCGCATTCGGTGTCGAGGCCCATCGAGCGGTTGTTGAGGTTGGATGAGCCGATCTTCAGCAGGCGGCCATCGACGATCAGCACCTTGGCATGAACGTAGATCGGCCGCCCGGCTGCCGTCACGGGGCGATAGATGCGGAAGCGCTTGAAGCGGTCCGCGGCCCGGACGTGCGCCAGCGCGCGGCTGCGCCCGCGCGCCATCGCCGTTTCCTCGAGCCAGCCCATGGCGCGATCCGGGTTGATGACGACGATCTCGGGTCCGTCCGGCTCCGCCAGACGAGCTGCCATCGCCTCGGCGATGCAGCGCGAGGCAAAGTACTGACTCTCGACGTAGAGCGTGTGCCGCGCGGCCGCGATGCCGGCTATGTAGAGCTGCTCGACCTCGCGCACGCTAGGACGGTCGTGATAGGCCGGTTCGGTGCGGGCGATTGCGACATCGACGTCGCGCAGGCGCGGGATCAGATTTTCAGGCCAGGGATCGTGATCGGGCCGGTCGGGTGGCGTGATCCGCTCGCCCGTGGCGCGAAGCCAGCGCTCCCGGGCGAGAGCACCGAGGGCCGCGGCGGCCGCGCCGTCGACCGTGACCGTGGCGTCGTGGAACGGCGCATAGGCGCGTCCCGACGGGCGCACTCGGCGTTCGTCCTCGTCGGCATGGTCGCGGGTGTCCCAGCGATCGTCCGTCATGTCGATGCCGCCGCAGAAGGCGAGCGCATCGTCGATCACCACGATCTTCTGGTGATGCGAGGCCCCGGCCGGATGGGCGCTATCGAGCCGGAACCGGAAGCCGCGAGCCCGCATCCAGTTCAGGAGGTAGAGCGGTGTGGTGCCACGCGCCAGCGTGCCGAGGATCCCTAAATTCCATTGCAGCACCCGAATGCTCAGCTCCGGCAGGCGCCGCCCGAGCTCCGACAGGAACGGGCCGAGTTCCTCCGGCAGGCCCGCTACGGGATGATCGGGGTCGAGCTTGATGCGGGTGTCGAACTCCCAGCCGACGAACAGAACCGAGTGTCGGGCACGCAGGAGAGCGCTGCGCAGATGCGCGAAGTAGGCGGCGGCATCGACGATCGGGGCAAAGCGCGCCGCCCGCTCGACGCGCCAACAGGTCAGGCCTGGCTGCAGCAGCTTCGTCCCGCCCGTGAGCGGGACCGAGGCCGTGTGGGGCGGATGATGCATCGGCGCGTCTCGGTCCCCGAATGGCGGCTCGCTGCCTGCGCTTTGGTGTCCGCGTATGAACCCGCGCCTGCCCGGCGCGTTCCCGGTCTGGCCTGTGGCGGCGGCAAGGCCACTGCACGGTGCCGCTCGCGAGGAGGTTGCGCTGATCGATTGGATTGTGACCGCGATCGAGCGGACCAGCTACCTCGGCGTCTTCCTGCTGATGCTGATCGACAATATCTTCCCGCCGATCCCCTCCGAGGTGATCATGCCGCTGGCAGGCTTCGCCGCGGCGCGCGGCCAGCTCAGTCTCGTCGGCGTATTCCTTGCCGGCACGGCCGGGTCGCTCTCCGGTGCGCTGGTCTGGTACGGCGTGGGGCGCTGGCTCGGGCGCGAGCGCCTGCGGCGCTTCGCTGCCCGACATGGGCGCTGGTTGACCTTGAGCCCGGAGGAGATTGATCGGGCCGGTGCCTGGTTCGCCCGGCGCGGCGGCCTCACCGTCCTGGTCGGGCGCGTCGTCCCGGGCGTGCGCAGCCTGATCTCGGTGCCGGCCGGGGTTGCCGGCATGCCGCTCACGCCCTTTCTGGTCTACTCGGCCCTGGGCACGATCGTTTGGACCGGACTGCTGACGGCGGCCGGCTACGGGCTTGGCGAGAGCTACCGCAGCGTGGGCCGCTTCATCGAGCCGATCGGCAACGGCGTGCTGGTCCTGGCGCTCGTGCTCTACCTCTACCGTGTCGCCACCTTCGGAGGCCGGAGCGGCGCTCGGGGCTGAGGCGCGGCAGGACCTGTCCTTTGCCGGCGCGATCGCGTGACGCTCGCTTCAGCGGGACGCGGACGGGCAGGCCGTGACCTAGTGCGGAGGAACTCGCGTGAGACGCTTTCTGATCCTGGTTGCCGTCGCCGTGGCGGCCACCCTCCCGGCTCTCCTGCTGCGCATAACGGGCTGGCGGCCAAGCCCGGTCCTCGATGCCGCCGCCTTCGGCAGCGCTATCCTGGCGGCGGGCTTCCTATTGTCGTGGGGCGCGGAAACCGCCGAGCAGCACATCGCGCAAGGCCTGATCCTGGCCGTGGTCGCTCTGGTGACCGTGCTGCCGGAATACGCGGTCGACCTCTACTACGCCTACAAGGCCGGGCTCGAAGGCCCGGAGTCGCAGTACGTGCATTACGCCGCCGCCAACATGACCGGCGCCAACCGGCTGCTCGTCGGCCTGGCCTGGCCCCTGATGGTGTTCCTGCACTGGACGAAGGACCGGCACCGTGCGGTCGATCTCGCATCGGCCAATGCCGTCGAGATCGGATTCCTGCTGCTCGCCAGCCTCTACGCCTTCGTCATCCTGTTCAAGCGCAGCATCTCCGTCGTGGATTTCGCCGTCCTGGCAGCCATCTTTGCGGCGTATGTCTGGCGCGTGCGCAACCTGCAGAAGAGCGACAACCCGGACGAGGCGGAGGAGCCCGGCCCCGCAGCCGCGCTGAACACCTTGTCTCCGGCTCAGCAATGGGCCGCGATCGGGGCTCTCGTGGTTGTGGCCTGCGGCGTCATCCTCGCCTCAGCCGAACCCTTCGCCGAGGCCATGGTGGGCACCGGCCGGGCGATCGGGCTCAACGAGTTTCTGCTGATCCAGTGGCTGGCGCCCCTGGCCAGCGAGGCGCCCGCGATCTCGGTGGCGGTGCTGTTCGTGCTGGCCAACCGTGCCGGCGACGGGCTGATCGCCATGATCAGCGACAAGATCAACCAATGGACGCTGCTCGTCGGCATGCTGCCACTGGCCCTGAGCGTCGGCGCGGGCGCGATGAGCCCCCTGCCGCTCGATGCGCGCCAGGGCGAGGAGTTCTTCCTGACGGCGGCCCAGTCGCTGCTCGGCATCGCGCTCCTGCTGCGCCTGCGCCTCGGCCTCTGGTCCGCGCTGGCGCTGGCCGGGCTGTTTGCCGTGCAGGTCGGTCTGGCCTTCGTCTACCGCAACGACGAGGCGCGCACGATCGCGACGCTGACCTGGCTTGCCTGGGTCTATCTCGGACTGGCCAGCATCCTGTTCCTGATCAACGGACGCCGCCTTGTGGCCTTGGTGCGCAGCGCTCTCACCGGTCAACCGTCCGAGGATCTCTCGGATGGCGCACGAACCGACCTGGAGCCACCAGCAGACGAGAGCCGCGTGCCGCCTATGGCTCGCTGATCGGTGCTGTCCGGGCGGAGCCGAGAACTCCGCCCAGTGCTGCCGACCTACTTGCTCGGCATGATCTTTCCGTCCGCCCCGACCCTGATCTCCTGCGACTGGCTGCCGGTCATCACCGTGATCTTGTACTGCACGCTGCTGGCCTCACGCTCGACCTCAGCCTCGGCCGCCTTGCCGCCCGCCTTCTGCTCGGCGGTCGCGACCGCCTGCTTCAGCGTCGTGGGGGCGTTCTGCACATCGGACGGCTTCAGGCGGACGAAGTAGCTCTCGATCGGGTGGGTGTCGCTCTTGGTCACCTGACCCGTGGTCGCGTCGATGTGGTGGTCGGTGAGCTTGCCGTCGCTGCCAAGCAGCTTGACCTCGTAGAAGGGCTTGCCGCCCTCCTTCCCGAAGTCCGCCTCGATCGCTCGACCAGGTCCCTTGCTCTCGGCCGTGTCGAGAGCCTGGGCGAGAGAGACCTTGGCGGTCTGCAGACCTTCGTGCTCGCGCTCCTTGTGACCGGTCGTGCCGTGGGCAGGTTGCGCAGCACCCGGAGGGGCAGCCGCAGGGGTCGGTGCCTGGGTAGGCGGGCTCGTCTGGGCCGCAGCAAATCCGGAAAGGAAGAGGAGCGGAGCGAGGGAAAGGGCGATCCGGGACATGTCGTCTCCTGTCGGTTGTTGGACAGCCGCAAAGCTGTGCCGCCTCAACGCAGGAGCAACCGGGCGGTTCGCGACGGCGGCTCTCCCGTGCAACGTTGGACTGGAAATCGGGCTTGGTGGCACTGTACGCTCTGCTGTGCGTTCAGACTTTGATCGGGTGCCTGGGGCAATTCCGAGCGCGAGCACGGCCGGCGGAACTGCGGCAAGCCGGGCTGGCGAGGAAGGCGGTTGCAGGCGTACCGTGGCGTGGATCGCACCCGCCAACCCGACCACTGCTGAGGAAGGTTCGTCCGTGAGATCGCAGATGCCGAACACCCTCGCCCTCGTCGCCGGTCTCCTCATGCTCGCTTCAGTTGCACCTGGGGCGCAGGCACAGGGCGCGTGGGCTCAACCGCTGGATGCCTACGAGGCTGCGCACGGCTTCAAGGGCTCGGAGGTCGCGTCATTGATCACGCGCATCGTCGAGCGTCAGTTGCTGACGATCCTGGGCGTGCGCTCCGTCCACGACCTGCACGTGCGCTCGATCAGCTCCGGCATCGACGCCATGAGCGCGCATCTCGTCGTGACCGACATGGCCGAGGCCGCGCGCATTCTCAAAGCGGTGCAGCGGGTCATGGCGGCCGAGTTCAACACGCGCCACGTCACCGTTCAGGTCGAGAACGAGGTCCTTCAGGAAGAGGAGAAGCTGCGAAAAACCTGAGCGCGCGAGAGGCACCGGCCGTGCCGTCCCGGATCGAGGATTACGCCCTGATCGGCGACTGCGAGGCAGCCGCGCTCGTGGCGCGCGACGGCTCGATCGACTGGCTGTGCTGGCCGCGGTTCGACGCGTCGGCGTGCTTTGCGGCCCTGCTTGGCTCATCCGAGAACGGCCGCTGGCAGATCGCACCCGCCGACCCAGGGTTCCGCATGTCGCGCCGCTACCGCGAAGGCACCCTGATCCTTGAGACGGAGTTCGAGACGGCCGAGGGCGCCGTCACCCTGATCGACTTCATGCCCCCGCGCAGTGCCGCTCCGGACCTCGTGCGCATCGTTGTTGGCCGGCGAGGACGCACGACCTTGCAAACGGACCTCGTCGTGCGCTTCGGCTACGGCGCGATCGTGCCATGGGTGAGCCGCCTGGAGGGCGGTCTGCTGCGGGCCATCGCCGGACCCGACATGCTGGTGCTGAAGACGGGCGTGCCGCTGCACGGTGAGGACTTGAGAACCGTCGGAGCGTTCACGCTCGGCGAGGCGGAGACCGCAACGTTCGTCCTCAGCCACGGCCCGTCGCATCAGCCGCCGCCCGTGTCGGTCGATCCATTCCGCGCGCTTGCCGAGACCGAGGCGTTCTGGCGTGCCTGGTCGAGCCGGTGCACCTACCAGGGCCGCTGGTCCGAGGCCGTGGGCCGCTCACTCATCACGCTGAAGGCGCTCACCTATGCACCGACCGGGGGCCTCGTTGCTGCCCCCACCACCTCCCTACCGGAGAGGATCGGCGGAGCGCGCAACTGGGACTATCGCTACTGCTGGCTGAGAGACGCGACCCTCACACTGCTGGCGCTGATGAACGCCGGCTACTACGACGAGGCGTGGGCCTGGCGCGAGTGGCTCCTGCGGGCGGTGGCCGGCAGCCCGGCCCAGCTCCAGATTATGTACGGCCTCGCCGGCGAGCGCCGCCTGCGCGAATGGGAGGTCGGCTGGCTGCCAGGCTACGAGGGCTCGCGTCCCGTCCGGGTCGGGAACGCCGCCGCTGCACAGCTTCAGCTCGATGTCTTTGGCGAGGTCATGGACGCGCTGCACCAGGCCCGGCACGGGGGGCTAGCCGAGAACCCGGAAGCCTGGGCCCTGCAGAAGGCGCTGGCCGAGTATCTTGAGACCGTCTGGAACCAGCCGGACGAGGGCATCTGGGAGGTGCGCGGCGGGCGCAAGCACTTCGTCCACTCGAAGGTGATGGCCTGGGTCGCGCTCGACCGGATGGTGAAAACCGCAGCCGAGTTCGACTGGGACGGGCCGGTCGCGCGCTGGCGGGCGCTGCGGGCGCGGATTCACTCCGATGTGTGCCGGCAGGGCTTCAACCCTGAGGTAGGCGCTTTCGTGCAGTCCTACGGCTCAAGAACCCTGGACGCGAGCCTGCTGCTGCTGCCCCTGGTCGGCTTCCTGCCCGCGAGCGACCCGCGCATCCGCGCGACGGTCAGCGCCATCGAGCGAGACCTCTTGATCGACGGGTTCGTCCTGCGCTACCGCACCGAGGAAACTGAGGATGGGTTGCCGCCCGGTGAAGGGGCCTTCCTACCCTGCTGCTTCTGGCTTGCCGACAATTGGATGCTGCAGGGTCGGCGCGAGGAGGCGCAGGCTCTCTTCGAGCGCCTGCTTGCGCTCCGCAACGATGTCGGGCTTCTCGCCGAGGAGTACGATCCGCGGGCCAAGCGCCAGCTCGGCAATTTCCCGCAGGCCTTCTCGCATCTGGCCCTCATCGGCACGGCGCTCAATCTCTCCCCGGCCAAAGCCAAGCCTGTCGAGCAACGGTTGCCCGGTCGCTGTGCCCCCTGAAACCGGCCACACGCCCGTCTGCTGCCGAGCGCCCGCTTCCGTGCCGGTTCCGAGCGAGATGGCGCAATATCGACTGTTCCGCATTGGAGGCGCTTCGGCGTGCGGGCCTGCACGAACTGGTGACCACGTCCGGATGACGGCCCTCAGTAGCGCGGGCCGCCCGAAGTGTTGCCCTTCTGCTGCTGGTACCCGGGGCGGGAGGGGTTGCGCGCGTTGGGATCACCCATGCGGCGCGGCCGCATTCGGTGTCCGCGCGGCATCCGGTGGTGCATCGTCTCGCCTCGGGTCATGCGAACGAGTGAGAGACCTGGGTTCAGGCCAGCGCGTGGCACCGACGTGCCCGGGGCCGCCACGGCGGACCCATACAGGGCAAAGCTTCCAAGGAGGGCGGCTGCCGTGCATGCGAGGAGGCGTGATCTCACGAGAATGATCCTTTTCGGCGGAGTCGCTTTTTCGTCCGGGCGCCCTGTGGCTGCGGACGAGATAACGGCTGCGGAGATCGTGTCGTTCCTCGGCCTGCCAGCGCTCCTATGGTGTGAGCGAACGAGAGATCTCCACGCTGCAGCGGGCCGGCCCGTTCAGGGAGCAGCCGAGCCAGCCCTACCACCTGAGGGGCCCGGCTTAGGCAGCCCTTGTGTGCCATCCTGCGCGATATCCGCTTTGGCTGCAGGACGGACACCGACGCACAGGCCTTGGCTGAGGCGTTGCAGATGATCCGACGCGATCCGGGTGCCGGGCTTCAATCCGCTCACGATCGCAGTCTGATCGCCGTAGCTTCCACCCGTCTCGACGGGCAGCATGCTGAGACGGCAATCGGCGCCGATGCTCCAGACGATGCGCTGGTCGAGCTGCGCCGACAAGGCGCGGGTCGGCACCAGGAGACGCTCCTTGCGGCCGACCTGCAGGCGCGTCCGGACGAACTCACCGGACAGGTAGAGTCCATCCGCGTTGGCGAGCTTGGCCCGGATCAGACGCCGAGCCGTCGCGGGATCGAAGCGGTTGTCGAGCTTGTAGATCTCGGCTTCCCGTCCCGGCTCGTCGTCATCGCCCAGCACGGTCAGAGAGGCGCCACCACCCTGCATGGCGGCCCGTACGGCCTTCGAATCGTCGGTCGAGAGCGCGACCTGGACGTCGATCGGATCGATCTGCACGACACTGACGAGGTTCGTCGCGTTCGCTGTGACAAGGTCGCCTATATTGATCCCCGAGAGGCTGGCACGGCCATCGAAGGGCGCCTTGATCACGGCGTAATCGAGGTCGAGCTGCGCGCGGGCAATCGCGGCCTCTGCCGCCTGAACCTGGCTCTTGGCCGAGGTCCGGTTGCTCTCGAGCTGCTGCAGGCGCTGCTGGGTGGCGTAGCCCTTGTCGGCCAGCGTGTCGGTTCGTTGCACCTCTGCCTCGGCGAACTCCAGCGCAGCCTTGGCCCGTTCGCTCTGTGCCTTGGCGTCCTGCAGCGCCACCTCGAAGGGCCGGGGGTCGATCCGGAACAGCACCTGGTCCTTCTTGACCGTACCACCGGGCTCGAAGGGCCGCTCGATGATGGCGCCCGTCACGCGCGGCTGCAGCGCCGCGTCCTGCGGCGAGACGATCACCCCGGTGTAGTCGAAGCTGATCGGCACCGTCGCCAGCTTCGCCTCGACCACACCGACGTCGAACTCTGGCTCGCCCGGGCCTTTCTGGCCTGCTTCTGCACCCGAGGGGGGCTCTGCTGCGAGGCGTCCGGCGAGAGAAGCCGGCAACATCCTCAGCACGGCCGCCGGTAGCGGACGGCCCGTCGCAGCCCAGACGCCGATGCCGGCCAGGATGAGAGCGAGGCCGGCCAGTCCATAACGAAGCCGCGTGCGCACGCGTCAGCCCTCCGAGCCAGGAGCGAACAAATCCAGGAGCGAACAAGTCCGTGAGACGGGCACCCGTCAGGCGCCCTGGCGCGGGGGGAACTCGCCCGAGCGCGAAGCGTTGCACCGCCGCGAGCGCCGCAAGCCTCGCTCGAATGGGAGACGAGCGGAAGGCCTGGCATGTTCGCCTACTTCGTCGATCGGCCCATTCTGGCAGGCGCGATCTCGTTCCTGATCACCCTGATCGGTGCCGTGGCGGGCCTGAGCCTGCCGACCGCGCAGTTCCCGCAGATCTCGCCGCCGATCATCACCGTCGAGGCGACCTATCCCGGCGCGAGCGCCCAGCAGGCGTACGAGGCGATCGCGATCCCGCTGGAGCAGGAGATCAACGGCGCCCAGAACCTGATCTACATCTACTCGTTCAGCAACACCGACGGGAGCGTCGTTCTCTACGCCACCTTCGCAGTCGGCTCGGACCTGAACGCGGCCGCCGCCGACGTGCTCACCCGCGCCAACCGCGCCGAGGCGCGGCTGCCGCAAGCGGTCCGCGATCAGGGCCTGCAGATCACCAAGAGCTCGCGCCAGCAGCTCGGCAACGTCGTCCTCTACAGCGAGGACGGCCAGTACGACGAGCTGTTCCTGTCGAACTGGGCCGAGACGCAGGTGATCAAGCCGCTGCGCCGTGTCGAGGGGATGGGGCGCATCGTCAATCTCTCGAACAAGCGCTACGCCATGCGGGTCTGGCTCGATCCAGCCAAGATGGAGGCGCTCGGCATCGGTCCCCAGGCCGTCGTCGAGGCCGTGCGCCAGCAGAATGCGCAGATCACCACCGGCACCCTCGGCAAGCCGCCGATGGAGGACGCGCCGCCTTTGGAACTGCAGATCGTGACCAAGGGGCGGCTGATTGATACGAGCGAGTTCGAGAACATCGTGCTGCGCGCCAACCCCGGCGGCTCCGTCGTGCGCATCCGCGACGTCGCCCGGGTGGAGCTCGGCTCGGAGCAGTACGGGGTGCGCTCAAGCTTCGACAACAAGCCCTCGGCAGCGCTGCGCCTGTACCAGAACCCGCAAGCCAACGCCGTCGAGGTGATGCAGAGCGTGCGTGCCACCATGAAGGAGCTCGCCAAGCGCTTTCCGCCCGGCCTCAAGTACGAGATCGCTCTCGACCGCACGGAGTTCGTGAAGGAGGCGATCCGAGAGGTCTACAAGACCCTGCTCGAAGCCATCGCGCTCGTGGTACTCGTCACCTACCTGTTCCTGCAGAATTGGCGCGCCACGCTGATCCCGGCGATCGCAGTGCCGGTGGCGCTCGTCGGAACCTTCGGCCCGATGGCCGCGCTCGGTTTCTCGCTCAACACCCTGAGCCTTCTCGGCTTGGTGCTCGCAGTCGGCCTCGTCGTCGACGACGCAATCATCGTCGTCGAGAACACCGAGCGGCTGATCGGCGAGGGCATGAGTCCGAAGGAGGCCGCGCGCGAGGCCGTCAACGAGGTCGCAGGCCCGGTGATCGCCACGACGCTGGTGCTCGGCGCCCTGTTCGTGCCCGTCGCCTTCATCCCGGGGCTGACGGGCCAGCTCTACAACCAGTTCGCGCTGACCATCGCGATCTCGGTCGGCATCTCCGGCATCGTCTCGCTGACGCTGACGCCGGCCCTTTGCGGCCTGCTGCTCAGGCCGGGCCACGGCGGGGAGAAGAAGCGGTGGTGGCGCGCGCCCCTGCGCTGGTTCGATGCCGCGCTCCAGCGCGGCGCGGACACCGTCGTGGCCGCAATTGGGGCGCTCTCGCGTCACCTCGTGATCACCGGCCTGGTGTTTCTCGGCTTTGCCGCCGGCACCTACTGGCTGGTATCGCAGCGCCCGGCAGCCTTCTTGCCGCAGGAGGATCAGGGCTACTTCTTCGCCGACATCGCCATGCCGAAGGGCGCCTCGGTGGAGCGCACGGCGGCGCTGGTCAAGGAGGTCGGCACGTTCGTGCGTGAGCAGCCCGCGGTGGCAAACACCCTCGGCGTCGTCGGACGCGGTATCCTGTCCGAGTCGATCGCGCCGTTCTACGGCTTCCAGATCCCGGCCCTGAAGCCCTGGAGCGAGCGTAAGGAGAGCGCCGATCAGGTCATCGCTGCGGTCAAGGCCAAGTTCAAGAACCATCCGGACGGCGAGATCCGCATCATCGATCCGTCACCCCTGCCCGGGCTCGGCTCCCGCGGCGGCCTGACGGTCGAACTCCAGGACCGGAGCGGCGCAGGTGGCCTCAAGCTTGCCCAAGCGGCCGATCGCTTCGTCGCCGAACTCCAGAAGCTGCCCGAGATCGGCAGCGCCGTTCCCATCACCAGCTACGGCGTACCGCAGGTGCGGCTCGACATCGACCGGGCCAAAGCCGAGCAGCTCGGCGTGTCCCTGCAGCGCCTGTTCGACGCGCTCGGCACCTATGTGGGCTCGTCCTTCGTCAACCTCTTCAACCGATTCGGCTTCGTCTACCAGGTCTATGTCCAGAGCGAGGCTTCGGGCCGACGCAGCATCGAGGATCTCGAGCGCCTGACCGTGCTGAACAACCAGGGTGAGCCGGTGCGGATCGGCTCTCTGGTGACGCCGCGCTTCGTCAGCGGTCCGACGGCGGTGTTGTCCTACAACACCTACCCGGCCGTGGAGATCGCCGTCGAGACCGCCGAGGCATCGAGCTCGGGATCGGCGATCGCCGCGGTGGAGCAATTGGCAGGGAAGACGCTCGGGAACGACTACGCCATCGAGTGGACGGAGGTCGCCTACCAGCAGAAACTCGCGGGGGGCTATGCGCCCGTGATCTTCGGGCTCGGCGTGCTGATGGTCTTCGTGCTGCTCGCCGGGCAGTACGAGAGCCTGAGGCTGCCCTTCGTGGTGATCCTGGCCACGCCGTTGGCGATCTTCGGGGCGGTTGGTTCGCTGGCCTTGCGCGACCTGCCACTCGATATCTTCGGGCAGATCGGCCTGCTCCTGCTTGTCGGCCTCGCAGCCAAGAACTCAATCCTGCTCGTCTCGTTCGCCGAGGAGGCCCGCGCGACCGGCGTGGATGCCCTGAAGGCTGCGCAGGATGCCGCCCATCTGCGCATCCGGCCGATCCTGATGACGGCCTTCGCCTTCATCCTCGGCTCGGTGCCGTTGGCCGCCGCCAGCGGGGCGGGCGCGAACGCGCGCATCTCAATCGGGACCGTGGTCATCGGCGGCTTGCTTGTGGCCACGATCCTGACCTTGTTCGTGACCCCTGTCTTCTACGTCGCAGCGGAGCGTGTGCGAGGGCGGGGCAAGGACCGCGACGAGCGCAGCCCCGACGCTGAAGACGCCGCGGCATTGCCGGCGGAATAGAGAGCGGTTCACCGTTGCGGCAGACGGGCACGGCGCACGGCAACGATCAAGGCAGAAAGGGCAACCATGCGCGTCTACAAGGTCACTGGCATGACCGGCAACGAGTGCGAACGCAGGATCGCCCGGGCGATCATGGATCAGCTCGGCGAGGACACGGTCGTGAGAGCCGATTCCCGAACGGGCGAGGTCCGGGTGGACGCATCCGCCGATCCGCAGATCGTGGTCTTTGCCATCGACAGTGCAGGCCACACGGTCGACGCGGTCGAGGAGGATTGAGCGGAGGCTGGAGTGGGCCCGGGCTTCGCGGCTGGATCGGCCAGCGCAGAAACCGGTGGTGGGTTCGTACCGAACGCTGCTCGCGGCAAATAGCGTCCTGTTTGCCTTCGCACGCGGGAGCGAGGGTGGTGGAAACGGCAGGCTGGCCTTCTCAGCGCCGGTGGCCCTTATGCTCGCCCGGCCTCCGGTACGGCTTGCTCAGGTGATCCAGCGGGTTGGTGCGCGAGCGCCTTGTTCCGGTCAGGCCGGTATTGCCGGGCATCACCTTCGTGGCAGGCCTCAAGGCGCGAGGCGGCGCGATGTCCGTCGGCGGCCGCGTGCCTTCCGGGATGTCGGCCTGTGTCGGCTGATCCCGTCGATCCGAAATGGCTTGCGCCTGCGACGGCAGCAGCGGAATTAAGATCAGCAAGAGGAGGCCCAGGCTTTTCGGCATGACATCTGCGACGAGGTGTCCTAACTTGGCGCCCCAATCAGGACTTGGCGCGCCAAGCACAATCGAAGTCTGCCACATCTGCGTGCTCTCTCGATTGATTCTCGCTATCATCAGCGGCAACAAGGTTTCTGACTTTTAGTTGGCCGCTGACTGTGGCCAACGCGCGCCTGTCCAGTATTACAAATTGAACAGGTCCACTTGACCGGCGCTGAAGCTCTGCTGCGATCTAGTCGCAGACGCGAACCCGGCGGATGTAGGTTCCGCCATAAGCTCCGATGAAGCGCCGCCGCACGAGGTGGCAGTCACCGCCGTAATAGGCCGGATAGCCATACCCGTAAGCCGCAGGGTAGCCGTACCCATAGTAGGCTGGTCTCGCGGCCAAAGCTCCGAGCGCGAAACCACCGAGCAGACCCGCCGCGCCGTAACCGAAGTGGCCGTGACGGCGGTAGCCATAATGGCCTCCATAGCCCCCGTGCCCCCCGTAGAAGCCATGGCGCAGTCCATGACCGCCGAACCCGCCATGACCGCCGAACCCGCCATGACCGCCGAACCCGCCATGACCGCCGAACCCGCCATGACCGCCGAACCCGCCATGACCGCCGAACCCGCCA
>NZ_BPRC01000025.1 GCF_022179725.1 Methylorubrum aminovorans | reverse complement strand
CCACCGCCATCGAGGACGCGTTCGCCGCTGTCCGACCGGATGAGTGCCGAAACTACATCACCGCTGCTGGATACGATGCCTATGAGCCAACCTGAAAGGGCACGGCTCTAGTGTGCGACGATCTCGCGGGGTGATTCGAGAGCAAGGCGGCAAAGCATGAATAAGCTAGAGGAAGAAAAACTCGGATTCGAAGGAACTGCTCAAGCGGATGAGGCTCCGACTCTCTTGGACCCTTTCAGTGTTCCGCTAGCTATGGTCGATGGGGTCGCGGGCATCAGCATCATGAACGGCAACATCGATGCTACACTTGCCCACATCCGCGGCGTACCATCTGGTGGTCTCAATCTTCGCGCGGAATGGATCATCAGCGCTCGCATACGCCTGACACTCGCTGCCGCGATCGATATTCGCGATAAACTCAATGCTCAAATCGCGATGCTGACAATCAGGCCAGACGAAAAACCCAATTAATTTTGTGCGTTTCTATCGACCTGAAACTTTGCGGCCGCGCGGTTTTTCAGGAGTTGTTTTTGTTTTATATTTTTGATCGGGGTGCTGAACCATCTCGGGAAAAAGATATGCAAGTCTGCCTTCTAAAATCATTGGCCCAAGAAATTGTTGAGACGTGTACACTCGGTCTCTCTGGATAAATCTCGATATCTCCTCCGCGGATAAAGCTTTCCAGCCGCAAAGTGCTTCGATAATTTCTTTGATTGAATCGGCGGGCAGACGCTTCTTTAGCTGAATGGCTAGAACTTGTTTGCGCAAGGGAATCGGTAAGTCAGGCATCCGATGCCCCCTATCTTGGATGGCACCATCCAAGATAGGGCCGTTATCTTGGATGGTGCCTTTCGGGGGCGAGCCGCCAAATTGGATCTGACTTGTTTCGCGCGCTAACATCTCTGGGCCTGGAACATAGTGAGTTCGAGCACCACTACCTCGATCTATGAGCAGCTCAGCTTCACGGAGAAGTCTGAGGCTTTTGCTGGCTGCAAGTGTGTCCAGATGAGTGAGGTTGCGATATGTAGAATTATCGATTGCCCCAACCTCTCGAACGAAAACCAGAGCTTTCATCTGATCTTCTGTCAAATTCAGGGCGGAAAAACGTGATAGCCACTCCCAATCGCTTTCGTTCAGGAAATGATGAAACAGAAAGGTTGCTGTAAATTCATCGTTGTCTCTATCACTCTCGAAAGTTGGAGCAGACAGCCCGCTTTCGCGCATCTTGGCCTGCATAACACGGATGCCGCTGCCCTTCGTTTCAGCGAATCGAGTTTCATGCATGATGGCCGCGATAGTAGGGTTCCGCAGCGAAGAGCCCGGTGTATCGAACCGATCCTGCGATTTTAGGGAATATCCTGGATTTTTGATTACAATTCTATTGGCGTAACGGATGATTTGCACCGGCTGAAAAACTTGGTAGCTCCTGTGCATCACCGCATTTACGACAGCCTCTCGAATTACACGATACGGCATAACAGGCACTTCAACACGTTGGCCCAATCTTCCACCTTCAACATCAAGGGTTCTAGGAAGATCGTCTGAAACAGCAGAAATTATTCTAGGTATCAAACTCATCAAAGGGCCGCGCATATCAAGCGACTCTACTGGTTCATCTGTTTTATTAAACCATGTGGTTCCTTTGACCCTCACGTAATCGACCCGATGCGAAGGAAGCAGGCGGCGGAGTGCAGATTGTTTTCCGAATGAAAGAAGGCCAGTATATGTAATCTTTAATACGCCCTCGACACTTCTGGTTGACCCTAGAGCAAATAGCAAATCTCTGTCTGACCAATTCAGTTCTTCTGCAAGTGGGTTTGCTTCTTTCCTAGCAGATCTATATGCTAGTACTGCAAGTGGATCAATGTCATCCCACGACGCATCTCTTACAATCCGCACGTCGAACGGGTCGCTGCCTTTACCCTGATAAAATATCTGCAAATCTTCATCTGTGCATCTAATATCAGTTGGCCCAATTCGTCTAAATGCGCCTTTGGGTAAACCAGTAGCTCTGAAATAGAGAGGTTTCTGAGCGGGCGGAAGTTCAGGCACATCGATTCGCAACACAGTTTTATCGCCGATTAGTTCTGGTTTGATGTCTATTCTTATTGGTTGGTTAAATGTCGTTGCGCAGCTTGAGGCAATGTCAGATGAAATTTTATCGGGGTTATTTACCCCTGATGGCGTATAAAATGAAAAAAGCGCTTCCTCTTTCTCCACTCCGAGGAGAATAGTGCCGCCGCCTAGATCTGGCTCGTTTGCAAGGGCGCAAATAGTCTCGTAAACTGTCTTGCTTACAATTAAGCTCGACTGTTCTTTAGCTTCGAGTTCTTCGGTTTCATCAGTAGCATTCAGCTCTTTGATGAGTTGTGCTGCACTTTTCTTCTGAATCATTGCATTTGCAACTCCATTCTGTGAAATCGCGTATGATGAGGGTGACTCCGATGCCCTCTATCGCGCTGATCTAGCAGAGAAAGCTATCTTATCATATTCCGATCAACTCGGGCCATGGGATCACCCGGTGCACTCGCACCACATCCGCCTCGTCGATCGGCTCCAGCTGCTCCGGCGGGTTGTGCTGCTCCAGCCGGAGCTTCCCACCGCCGCGGCTGAGGAGGCGCTTCACGAAGGCCGGTCCTGGCTCGCCCTCACGCTCGCCCCGTAGCTCGACTACGACGTAATCGCGCGGCGCTGGTCGGCGATGTGGGTCCACGTAGATCGGGCTGCCGTCCTCGTAGGCCGGCGCGACGCTGTCACCGACGAGATAGATGACGTAGACGTCCTTGCGGTTGGCGATGCCTGGCGGCCGCGGCGCGTGGTCGATCATTTGGCCATTGAAGCTGAAGTCGCCACCGTTCCCACCCGAGCCGGTGCCGTATACCGGGACGTTCCTCGGCCCCCTGGAGACACTCGGGTCCACCGCTGCTGTCTGATCGGGGATACTCGCGTTCGATTGCGTTCGCGTCGAGAGGGGGGCGGGCTGCTCCCCATTCGCGGCCGCTTCATCACCGATGACCCGGCTGGGCGAGACCTCGAAGGCTCTGGCAGCCAGCGCGATCGTCCGCTCGGTCAAGCCACGATCCCCGCGCTCAAGCTTGATAAACTGACCACGGGACACGCCCATTGCCGTGGCCGCCTCTTCGTGCGTCCAGCCGCGTTCAAGCCTGAGTTCCCGCAACGCATTCCCCATGAGGGGAGATATGGCCCGGATCGGGTCCGTTGTCCTTTCCCTTTTAGGGATTGACAATGTTGCCCTTTGGGGGAAATGTGGCGACCTATGAGGCTCATCGACTACATGCGCGCCGAGAGGCTGGACGACGTGACCATGGCGCTGCGCGTCGGTGGGATCACCCAGCACTGTATCCGCAAGCTCAAGTACGGCGAGCGCGGTCCGTCGCTCCAGACGGCCATTCGCATCCACGAAGTCACCTCCGGCACCGTAGGGCTGACCGAATGGCCGAAGACGCGTGTGCGCCGCGCTCCTGATGCCGCCGAGCCCCGGAGCGTCGCATGAGCGATGTATCACCGATGGCGTGCCGTCGCGTGCAGGCTGCCGGATTGCAGTTGACGGAAGGGGTGGCATTCGAACCGACGGAGAGCTTCCGCCGGACCTCGTTAGCGGAGAGGCGGAGCGTCGAACCTCCGCGGGCAGACGCAGGCAGTTCGGTGGACCTCAGCGCAATCGAACCGCGATCAGGCTTCTGTTCCGCCCCAGCCCGCGCTTTGCGCAGCCAGCGCGGCGAACGCCCGGCGCATCTCCGCCATGGCTCGCGGCACGACCTCCAGCGTCGTCACATCCTTCACGTCGAAGGTGACGTGTACCTCCAGGGAGCAGTTCGGCCGGGCGCAGTTGAAGCGCACTTCGAACGTCTCGATGGCGCCGTTGCCGTCGACCTCCAGCTCGCGGTCGACACTCTCCAGTTCGACCACAAACATCTCTTCGTTCTCGGCCATCCCGCCCTCCTCTCAAGCACCCAATCGGATCAGAGCGCGGCCGACCGCGCCGAGAAGCATCGCCGAATTCGTGCCGCCCGGCGTACGCCCGTGTCCGTCGAGGCGGTTCGCCAGCCGCTCCAGCACTGCGTCGCGGTCCAGCCCCGGCATCACGCCCACCAGATCCACCATCAGGATCGCCAGCGCCTCGCCGAGCGGCCTCAGCCCCGGCGCCGCGCCGTCGGGTGGAGGTGATACCGCCATGTGGCTCAAGGACTGGATGACCCGCGAAGGTGTTTCCGATTCCGAGATGGCCGGGCGCATCGGCGAGATCTCGGCCGAGGGCGTGCGCAAGCTCCGGTTCCGGACGCGCGGGCCGTCCATCCGTGTCGCGGCTCGGATCGAGGCGGTGACGGCCGGGGCCGTGCGTGCCGTCGATCTGGAGCCGGTGAAGCGTCCTGTCCGTGTTGCGGAGGTCTCGGCATGACCAGTCCGTCCGCCCTGCTCTCTCCGGCTCGTGCCGGTGTCCCCATCGGTGAACCGACGACCGCCCGTTCCTGCCAGAGCATCGCGGCCGTCGGCTCCCATTCCCTCGTGACCACCCGTTTCGTGCCTCACCTGCTGGTCTCCCGTCGTCGTGGTCGATCTGTTTCGACCATGGGAGGCTTTGCGTGTCTGGCAAAAATCTCTTGCAGCGGATGACCGTCGTGAATGCCGCCCTGAGCAATCGAGCCGTCCTGGCCCGCGATCTCGCGCAATGGCTGGAGGACCGAGAGGCTTCCTCGGGCGCCTCCCGCACCATCGCCCGTGCGGCGTTGGAGCGGAGGCACGGCATTCCTCGCGGCGTATTCTGGTCTGCACGTCACCGTGTCCGGGAGAGCCTGGGCCGGTGGCTGGACCATCTGATCGAGGCCCGCGTCCAAGCCGTTCGGAGTGAAGTGCATGAGCTTGAGACGACGCTGGCGGCTGCTCGGGCTCTTGGTCGACCTGATCTCGAACCTGAGATCGCGGCGGCAGAGGCTGACCTCGCGCATGCGCGGGAACGCCTCGCCGCCATCCGCGACCAAGCCCGGTCCTGAGGAGCGGCCATGACGATCCTCGCCACCTACGCCCGCGCACCGCCGTAGCCGACGCCACCGGCTGACAGCCGGTCCACCGCCCCTCCCCCATCCGCCCCGACACGGCGCTCCTCGAACCCCGGAGCTTTGGCCGATGCTGAATCACGACCTCAGACGACCCGTCATCGAGCGGGTGAGGGCCTACCGGACGCACCTGTTCGAGCGGTGGGTCGAGGCCAAGCGGCACGCCGCACAGAGCGACGACATCGCCGACCATCAGGCGGTAGCCGAGGCCTACACCCGGTTCATGCGCGCCCACCTCGTCCCCGACGAGCGGGCGCATCTCGAACTGGAGGACGAGATCGCCCGGCTCACCGCCGAGAACGTGGGCCTGCGCCAGCGGCTGGGGGAGCGTAGCGATGCTTGAGGCCGACGATGCCCCCACGGTCGATCAGGAACGCCTGGAGCGGCTTGTGAGATGGCACGAGGGCGTCGCCCGGCGCGACGGCAACCTCGCCCTCGGCCTGGAGGCTGAAGGGCTTGAGGAGGCCGCCCGCCGCAACCGTGTGCGCTCCGAGGCTCACCGGGAAACCGCGCGGCTGCTGACCTTGCTCCGGCCCCAACCGGCATCGACCGTGGGCGTGTTCCGCGGCCACCTCACGCCGAAGCGGCCAGCCCGCATCCGCGCACCGCCCTGATCGCTCCCGGCACGGCCCGACCACCCTCCCCGCCCCGAACTCTCTCGCCGGCCGCGCTCGCGGTTTCCGGAACGGTGTCGCCATGCCCGATCACAAGCACCCACCGTCACCCGAAAACGAGGACGGTTACTGCCTGCATCCATCTCAGGTGCCGGACTTTCCGCGCACCAGGGCATGGATCGATCAGCTGCGCTGGTGCGTAGCGGTGATGGATGCCAACGACCGCGATCTTGGCTTCGCGGCCAGCCTGCTCTCTCACGCGGTCGATCGCGGCGGGCTCACCGACAAGCAGTTCCGCTACGCCTCGCGGCTGGTCGAGCGCGTCCATGCTCTCTGGCTCGCCGATGTCCTGGCCTGCCAGCGCCGCCCCTCTGCGACCGCGCCTCAGGCTGCCTCCCTCTCGACCATGATCCCGAAGGGGCAGGCCTGACATGGCACGTATCCGCTCCATCAAGCCCGAGTTCGCACAGTCCGAGACGATCGGTGCTCTCTCGCGCGATGCCCGGCTGCTGTTCGTGCAGCTCTGGACCATCGTGGATGATGCCGGGAGGGCTCGCGCAAACTCGCGAGTGCTCGCGATGACGCTCTACCCCTTCGACGACGATGCGCTGAACCTCATCGAGGGTTGGCTGCAAGAACTCGAAGATCAGGCGTGCATTCGTCGATACCTCGTCGAGGGTAAGCCCTACCTCGATATCCCTAAGTGGTTGTCACATCAGAAGATTGACAGACCGAGCAAATCGAAACTGCCCGAATTCGTTGAAGTCTCGCGAGGGCTCGCGAATGGTCGCGAAGTCTCGATGCTGGATAATAGATCTATGACCTTGGACCCTGGACCTAGGACCAGGGAACAGAACCTAGCCGCAGAGACGGTGAACGAGGGAACCTCCCCCGCGTACGTAGGCGCACGCGAGGGGCGGGCTCGGGCCGACGACGACCTCAGCGATCTCGAACCCGCGGCTTGGGACGATCACAGCCAGTTCGGTTGCGACCGGGCTATGGGAGGCGCCCGATGAGCCGGGAGCTTCGCCCGCATCAGACCCGGATCATCGAACGGCTGCGCCAGTCGCTCGCCTCCGGTCGCCGCCGCCCGATGGTCCAGGCTCCGACGGGAGCGGGCAAGACCGTGGTGGCCGGTGCGATCGTGAAGGGCGCCCGGTCGAAGGCGAAGCGGGTGCTGTTCGTGGTGCCTGCGATCGCGCTGATCGACCAGACCGTGCGCTCGTTCTACGCCGAGGGCATTCGCGACATCGGCGTGATCCAGGGCAACCACCCGATGACGGATCCGGCCGCGCCGGTGCAGGTCGCCTCGATCCAGACCCTGCAGCGCCGGGCGATCCCGCCCTTCGACATCGTCGTGATCGACGAGGCGCATCGCTGGTTCGAGATGTTGGGTCCGTGGATGGCAGCCGAGGACTGGCAGGAGGTTCCGTTCGTCGGGCTCTCGGCGACGCCGTGGACCAAGGGGCTGGGCAAGCACTACGACGACCTGATCCAGGTCACCACGACGGCCGAGTTGATCGAGGCCGGCTACCTCTCGCCCTTCCGGGTCTACGCCCCGTCACACCCCGATCTGGCCGGCGTCCGCACCGTGGCTGGTGACTACCACGAGGGCGACCTCAGCAAGGCGATGAACAAACCCGAACTCGTGGCCGACGTGGTGACGACGTGGCGCCGGCAGGGAGAGGATCGGCCGACCTTCGTGTTCGCGGTCGATCGCGCTCACGCCAAGCGCCTGCAGACCGAATTCGAGGGCTCTGGCATCACCTGTGGCTACATCGACGCCTACACGAAGCCCGGCGAGCGTGAGGCCCTGTTCCAGCGCTTCACGGCCGGCGAGGTGCGGGTCATCGCCAGCGTCGGCTGCCTGACGACCGGTGTGGATCTCGACGTGCGCTGCATCGTCCTGGCGCGGCCGACGCAATCCGAGATGCTGTTCGTGCAGATCGTCGGGCGAGGCCTGCGGATGCCGGAGCCGCACCCGATCTATGGTCCGAAATCCGATTGCAAGATTCTCGACCACAGCGACACGCATCTGCGGCTCGGCTTCGTCACCGACATCCACCACAATGCTCTCGACGACGGTCGCTCGCGGCAGAGGCAGGAGGCACGGGAGCGAATCGTGTCGCTACCGAAGAAGTGCTCGTCCTGCGCCTTCCTGAAACCGCCGAAGACCCCGACCTGTCCCGCCTGCGGCTTCAAGCCAGTGAAGCAGAGCGAGATCCGCTGCGAGGAGGGCAACCTCGTCGAACTGAAGCGCGAGCGGGTGAAGGCCAAGGCCGAGGAGAAGATCGCGCTGTTCGGCCAGCTCAAGCTCTACGGGCGCCGCCGCGGCTACGCACCGGGCTGGGCCGCCCACCAGTTCAAGGAATTTACCGGCGCTTGGCCCAACCGCTACCAGCACGCACCGGAACGTGAACCGGAGCGACGCATCCTCAACTGGTTGAAGTCCAAGCAGATCGCCTCGGCCAAACGGAGGACCGCCTGAGCATGCTCGTGCCGTTGCGAGACCGCGCCCGCGATCGATGGGCGAGCCTGCTGCCAATGATCGGCGTGGACAGCCAATTTCTGTCCGGCCGCAAGAATGGCCCCTGTCCGATGTGCGGCGGTAGGACCCGCTTCCGCTTCGACGACAAGGAGGGCCGCGGCACCTGGATCTGCAATCACTGCGGGGCCGGTGACGGCATCGACCTCGCCATGCGGGTGCTCGGTATCGACTTCCGCGAACTGGCCGAGCGGCTGGAGCCGCTGATTGAAGATGCCCCCGTCTTGCCGTCGGCAGCGGAGCGCTCGCCCGAGGACTGCCGCTCGGCCTTGAACCGGCTCTGGTCCGAGGCCCGCCTGATCCAGCCCGATGACGCTGTCGGCCGCTACCTGACAGCTCGGCTTGGGCAGACCACGTTTCCGCGCTGCCTGCGCATCGTGGACCATCTCCGCTATCAGGACGACGTCCCGTCCTACCATCCGGCCATGGTCGCCAAGGTGTCCGGCCCCGACGGCGAGGCAGCCACGCTCCACCGGACCTACCTAACCCATGATGGCCGTAAGGCAGCGGTTGAAATCCCACGCCGATTGATGCCGGGCAAAGTGCCGGACGGTGCTGCGGTCCGCCTGTTCCCGCCGGCTGAGAGGCTCGGGATCGCGGAGGGCATCGAGACCGCGCTCGCCGCAGCGCGCTTGTTCGACATGCCTGTCTGGGCGGCCACGAACGCTACGATGCTGGCGAAGTGGCAGCCGCCGGACTGCACGCGAGAGGTCGTCGTGTTCGGCGATGCCGATCGCGCCTTCGGTGGACAGGCTGCGGCCTACGCGCTCGCTCATCGCCTCGCGGTCAGGGATCGCATGGTGCGCGTCGAACTACCGTCGCAGATCGGCACTGACTGGGCCGACGTGCTGGAGGCCGAGCCGAGCGCCAAGGTCGCCCGTCGGTTCGAGATTGTGGCCTGAAGAACAGAGTCAGGGAGGCGATATGAACCGAGCGGGCAAGAAGCAGCGCGAGCGGGCTAGGAAGCAGCGTAGGGCCGAGCGCAAGGCGGCAGGCGTGCCGGCGTCCACGACAAGCGTCACAGCGCCTGTGCTGGGCGCTACGGCGGTGAAGATCGACACGACGCTGTCCTGGCACATCGCCCGCACGCTGCCGCGCATGGGCACGAGGGCGCTCAAAGGGCTGGAGGACTTGAAGGTCGACTGGTACCTGCCCCGCACGTCCGAGGTCGTAGTGCGACGCGGACGCCGGGTGGTCCGCTCTACGCCCCTGTTGATGCGCACGGTGTTCATCGGCGTACGGGACGCAGGGCACCTCGCTCAGGCGCGCTCCAAGCCCGGCGTGGCGGAGATCGTCTCGCATCCGGAGCCGGAGGGTGGACCTGAGGGAAACATCGTGTCCCTGGTTATGCGCCCCGCCCGGCTCGATCCGGTCGAACTCCAGCGCCTTGCCGACCGGCTTGCCGAGGCGGAGATCGTTCAGCCTACGGGCATCCGCGTCGGGCACAGCGTGCTGGTCCGCGAAGGACCGTTCGCAAGCTTCCCCGGTGTCGTAGAGGCGATCCTGCCCAACGATCGGGTCAAGGTGGGTGTAAGCCTCTTCGGGCGCATGTCGCCCATAGTCTTGGACATTGCGCAGGTTGCGAGCATCTAGTACAAGATAATAGACGCCGCTTAACTCTCCCTCATGGGATCGATGTGGAGCCGCGACGGAGACGGACAGCACCGCTTCTCCACTTTGTAGGCTGGTCCTTCTGACCGTGCCCTAAAAGGGCACGACTTGCCATCACCTTGGTTGGTCGCTGGCTCAGGTTAGGCCACCGCGAAAGGTTTTAGAACCGAGGCAGTGGCCGTAGCCTCTCACCATACGGATGCAGTGGATCGTTCTTTCGCCTGCTCGACGTGACCTACTGCATCCGCGTAGGTTGAAGCATGCGCTCCCCTCTGCTCCTCTCGGCTATCCTCACATCTGCCATGGTCATTCCGGCCATCGCGGCTGGACCGGGTTACCGCGCCGAGGGGACATACGAGCGTAAGGGAGCGTACTCGCAGAGTGCCAAGATCATCGTCATCGATGCTCCTGACCAGTTTGCTGCATCGTTCTCGACGGGCATCTCTGGCTGCGGCGGCGGCGTTGGAATGAATGGTCGCGCGCTCACCACATCCGAAATCCTATTTACGAAGAAGGATGAAGGTGGCGGCCTATGTCGCATTACCGTGAAGTTCTCTCCCGACTTTAAGTCGGCGAAGGTATCAGAGGACGGCTGCCTCTATTGGCATGGTGCCTCATGTGACTTCGAGGGTACGTTGAAGCGCACATCGAAATAACATCTTCGTTTTCCGAGGGCCTCCGCTTCTGAGTGCTCATGGGGTAACCCCCGGCAGGCATGGACAACTCCTCGCTCGGGTCGGCCTGCTTCCCTACGATGGCGGCTTGTGCCCCGAGCGGATCGCCCGCTGTGGGGCTTTTCTCATCCTGCCCACCATTTGGCAGACCGTCCTAGCTCAACGATGAAGGTGCCGACCGTCCCCATCGTGGCGAGGGCGGCGGCCCATCGCTCGAAGGTCCCGAGGCGTACGGGCGGACGGATCGCAACCGGCTTGCCGTCCCAGTAGAGCTCTCCGCTCTTCTCGTGGACACCGAGAAGGCCAACCCCCTCTATGCTGATGGAGCGGACCCCTTCGGGCCAATCCGGGGGCCTGATGGGAGAGAGCGCGATCCGGCGCGTATGCTCCCACTCCCCCTCGTCCGGCTTGCGCCGATACCAGTCACCCCTTCGTTCGTCGCTCATCTCATCTCCGAATTGCGTTGGCGGTCACACCACGGGCCCGCCCGAACCCCGGGGGACCCTGGCGCCCCCAAACCTATACGGGTGGTCGGGGCCCCCAGCTTTCCTAGCGCCAGGGTCGTGGAACCCGGTAACGCGGTGACGGGTAACAGCGCCCATGGCAGAGACGAGCGGCGCAAAATTTCTCAGCCAAGCCGAGTTCGCCCGTCATCGTGGCGTCTCGCGCAAGGCCGTAACCACTTGGAAGCAGAAGGGATTACTCGTCCTCGACGGCGCTGGTCGCGTGGATGTGGAAGCCACCGAGTGGAACCTCGACCAGCGGCCAGCGACCTATCGAGGCGGTGTTACCCATCGGCCCGTGCGGGCGCAGGACGGTAACAACGCCTCCCATGCCGAGGCTGCGCCGAAGCCGGCACCGAAGCCCGCTCCCGAGCCACAGCCGCGCCCGGCGCCTCTCGATGGCGACGGCGGCCAGGAAGACGCCTTCGACCCCGACGACCCGAACCTGCCGACCGCGATCGCTGTCCGGCGCAAGGAGAACTGGCTCGGCCTCCACCGGAAGCAGATCGTCGAGCGGGACGGCAGCAAGCTCGTTGATCGGCCCGCGGCCGAGGCAGCGTTCTTCGAGGAAGGCCGGGCGCTTCGTGATGCCTGGCTAGCGTGGCCAGCCCGGGTCGCGATCGAGATGGCCGACGAGCTGAAGATCGAACCGAGGCAGCTGACGCCGGTCCTGACCGCCTATGTCAAAAAGCACCTCACCGAACTCGGTGAGCCCTCCGCCGGCGAGTTCGGCTGACACTGCGAGCCTGCGCAGCGCGTGGCGACGCGGGCTGACCCCGCCTCCGGATCTCGACGTGGTGCAGTGGGCGGAGCGGTATCGCCGGCTGAGCAAGGAGAGTTCGAACGGAGGCCGGTTCATCGCCTCGCGTGTCGAGGTGGCGCGCGGGCCCATGTTGTGGGCGACCGAGCCGGGCGTCAGCAAGATCACGCTGATGGCCTGCACGCAGCTGCTCAAGACGACCTGCATCGAGAACATCGCGGGCCGCTTCATTCACGTCGAGCCGTGCCCGATCCTCGGCGTGTTCCCGAAGGACGACGCGGCTGAGACCTTCTCGAAGGACCGGCTCGCGCCGATGATCCGCGACACGCGGGTGCTGCGAGACCTGTTCGGGGACGCCAAGTCACGGGACTCGGGCGCCACCCTGACACACAAACAGTTTCCCGGCGGCCACATCACCCTCGTGGGCGCCAACAGCCCGACGAACCTCGCCATGCGGCCGATCCGGCTGCTGGTCTGCGACGAGATCGACAAGTACCCGCTCTCGGCCGGCGGCGAGGGCTCACCGATCGATCTCGCCGAGGAGCGGCAGGCCGAGTTCAAGGCCAACAGCCTGACGGTGGTGGCCTGCTCTCCAACGATTGCCGGCCGCTCGGCGATCGAAGCGAGCTACGACGAGAGCGACCAGCGCAAACCCTACGTCTGCTGCCCGCACTGCGCGGCCTGGCAGTCGATGGAGTGGGAGCAGGTCCGCTTCGACAAGGATGAGGGTGGCAAGATCGTCACCGCGTCCGCCCGGTACGAATGCGTCAGCTGCGAGCAGCCGTGGACCGAGGCGCAGCGCCTCGTCGCGCTCCGCAAGATCGAATGGCGGCAGACGGCCTCGTTCACCTGCTGCGGCGAGAACCAAGTGCCCGAGCAGTGGGCGCCAGAGGCATACGGCGTGCGGCGGGCCCTCTGCCGGTCGTGCGGCTGTGAGGCTGTCCCGAACGACCATGCGGGCGGGCAGGCCTCCAAGCTCTACGCGCCGAAGCAAACCATCAAGGAGACGGTCGCGAAGTTCGCGCGGGCGCTGCGACGGGGGCCGGAGGCGTTGCGGACCTTCTTCAACACGCAGCTGGCCCGGACGTGGAAAGAGGGCGCCGACGCCCCTGAGTGGCAGGACGTCTACGCCAGGCGCGACGACTACCTCGCCGGCACGGTCCCGGCCGGCACGCTGATCCTGTTCGCGGGCGCGGACGTGCAGAAGGACCGCATCGAGGTCACGGTCTGGGGCTTCGGCCGCAACCGCGAGCGCTGGCTGATCGAGCACCGAGTGCTGACGGGCGACACGAGCCGGTCCGAAGTCTGGACCGAGCTCGAGGCGATGTTCAGCGAGACCTGGGAGCACGCCAGCGGCTCCGAGATGATGGTGCGGGACTGGGGCATCGACTCCAGCGCCTTCACCGCTGAGGTCTACGCCTTCGTCCGGTCCCAGGCCGGCCGCGGCAACGTCCACGCGATCGACGGCCAGGACAGCTACTCGGGCGCCTTCCTCGGTCTCGGCAACAAGGACTCGACGGCCAAGGGTAAGAAGCTCCGGCGCGGCCTGAAAACGGTCCGGGTGGGCGCTTCGTTCGCCAAGCAGGAGCTGATGGGCTGTCTGGGCCTACAGCGCCCCTCGGGCGACGCGCCGTTCCCGGCCGGCTTCGTCCACCTGCCGCGGGACATCCCCGAGGACGGTGTCCGGCAGCTGACCGCCGAGGAATTGGTGGTGAGCGTCAGCCGCGGCCGTACGCGGCGCGAATGGGTGCCGATCGGCGGGCGCCGCAACGAGTGGCTCGACTGCGCGAACTACGCCCGCGGCCTCGCGGCCATGCGCGGCTGGGACCGCTGGCGCGAGACCCACTGGCGCGGCCTCGAGGATGCTCTCGGCATCCAGCGGACGACGATTGCACCGGCGGCTGAGATCGCGACCCCGGCCGTAGCCGCGGGCTCGCTCGCTGACCGCAACCTGAAACGCATGGCCCCGCGCAGCCGGGTCCGCAGCCGGACGAGGTAGAGCATGGCGGACGATCCTGCCCGCGATCTCGCGCGGCTGCGCACCCAAGCCTCGAAGCTTCGCGACGCCATGGCCTCCGGCATCCTCACGGTCGAGGGCGCCGACGGCACCGGCCGCGTGACGTACCGGAGCTATGCCGAGATGCGCCTCGCACTCGGCGACCTCAATCAGCAGATCAACGCCCTCGACGCGCAGGTAGGCGGTGGCATCCCCCGCCGCCGCACGCGGCAGGTCGTGATGACGGGCCGCAGCGGGTGGTAGGCGTGAGCGGCTACGGCACGGGCTACCGCGATGTCAGCGTCACCCTGAAGGGCAGCAGCGCCCCGGTTCCGCTCGCGATGGGCCTGTCGGGCGAGGGCAGCGGCGCCCTAGCGGAGGCCGGCCCCTACGACATCGCCGGCGGTGTCGGGCGCCGCTCGCGCTCGTGGCGTGTCGGCAGCTGGGGGCCGAACGCCGCCATCACCTACGCGCTCGACGAGCTGCGCCGGAAGTCGCGCGATCAGGCCCGCAAGAACCCCTATGCCGGCGCGGCGGTCGACAAGCTCGTCTCGAACATCATCGGCACCGGCATCACCCCGCGCTCCATCGCCAAGCGCCCGACCGACGGCCTGTCCCCCGAAGAGGCGAAGCGGATCAAGAAGGAGGACGCGGCGTTCCGAGCCGAGATCCAGCGCCTGTTCCTTGCCTGGACCGACGAGGCGGACTCGGTCGGCGCCCACGATTTCTACGGCCTGCAGGCCATTGCCGTCCGCGGCATGATCGAGGGTGGCGAGACCTTCGTCCGCCTGCGCACCCGGCGCGCCTCCGACGGCCTGACGGTGCCGCTCCAGCTTCAAGCGATCGAGGGCGACCACTGCCCCCATCTCAAGACCGATCCCACGAACCGGATCCGGCAGGGCATCCAGTACGACGCGATCGGCCGGCGCACTGGGTATCACCTCTACCGGGAGCACCCCGGCGACGGCGCTTTCAACGCGGACAGCTTCGACACGACGCTCGTCCCGGCGGCGGACGTCTGCCACCTCTATCGGGCGATGCGGCCCGGACAGGACCGCGGGGAACCCTGGCTCGCCCGGGCGCTGCGCACCCTCTACGACCTCGACGGCTATCTCGACGCCGAACTGGTCCGGAAGAAGAACGCTGCCCGCTTCGTCGGCTTCATCAAGCGCGTCCTCGAAGACGGGGCTGACGGCGCGATCGGCGGCGGACCGCTCGGGACCGATGCCCCGGATGACGACGGCGCGGCGCCGCTGGATCTTGAGCCCGGCACCCTGCAGGTGCTGGCCGACAACGAGGATGTCACCTTCGCCGAGCCGCCGGACAGCGGGCCGAACTTCGACGCCTACCTGCGCACCGCGCTCCGCGGCGTCGCGGTGGCCGCGGGCCTGCTCTACGAGGAGCTGAGCGGCGACTACGGTCAGCTGAACGACCGGACCCTGCGCGCAGCGCTGAACTCGTTCCGGCGCTCGGTGGAGATGTGGCAGCATCACCTCGTCGTCTATCAGCTGTGCCGGCCTGTCTGGCGCCGCTGGGTCGACCTCGCCCTGCTTTCCGGGGCGCTGAAGCTGCCCGAGGGCATGCGCCGCGAGGATGTCTACGCGGTGAACTGGATCCCGCAGGCGTGGCCGTACATCCACCCCGTGCAGGACGTCGAGAGCAAGACGAAGGAGATCCAGGCGGGCCTGTCCTCGCGCAGCCGGAAGGTCGCCGAGGGCGGCTACGACGCCGAGGAGATCGACGCCGAGAACGCGGCCGACAACGCCCGGGCCGACGAGTTGGGCCTTGCCTACACCAGCGACGGACGCAGCGCTGTCGAAGCGCCGGCCGCCGCCGAGCCCCCCGAGGACGGCCCGCTCGGCGCCCCCACCGAGGAGCAACCATGACGCGCGCCCTGCACGCCCTCACGGCCGAGCCCTGGGCGATCCGGCCCGACTACCTCCACCACCTCGCCAGCCTCGCCACGATCGACCGGATCGAGCGCGCGGAGCGGCGGGCGGCCGAGGGCGAGGCGTGGGTCCGTCAGGATCTGCAAGCGACCGTCGGCGGCCCCGTCCGGCGTCTCGATGGTGCACGCTATGCCGTCACCACCGCCGACGGCGTCGCCATTGTGCCGATCACCGGCCCGATCTTCCCCCGCGCCAACCTGATGACGGAGATGTCCGGCAGCGTGTCGGCGACGATGGTGGCGAATGACTTGCGGCTCGCCCAGGCCAACCCAGACGTCGGCGCCATCATGCTGCTGGTGGACTCGCCTGGCGGTTCGCCTACCGGCATGAACGCGCTGGCCGATCAGATTTACGCCATGCGGGGCCGCAAGCGCGTACTCGCCCACGTCTCGGGTGCCGCCGCTTCGGCTGCCTACTGGCTCGCGACCGCCGCCTCCGAGCTGGTGGTCGAGAAAACCGGCATGGTGGGATCGATCGGCGTTGTTGCCGCGATCTCGAAGCAGGTCGAGCCCGACGCCTCCGGCAGCCTCAGCATCGAGATCGTCTCGTCGAGCGCCCCGAACAAGCGGCCCGATCCGCAGAGCGATGACGGTGCGGCCGAGATCCGAGCCATCCTCGACGGCATCGAGGCGCAGTTCATCGCCGACGTGGCCCGTGGCCGCGGCACCACGGTCGCCAAGGTGAAGAGCGACTTCGGCGCGGGCGGCATGAAGATTGGCGCCGCCGCGGTGGCTGCCGGCATGGCCGACCGCGTCCAAACCTACGAGCGCAGCCTTTCAGAACTGGCCCGCACCGCCTCGACCGAGCGCCGAGCGCGGGCCGCGCGGGGCTGACCCCGCGAAAGCATCCACGGCCGACGAGCCGGGATCCTGGCGCACCAGCGCCTTGTCCACCAACCCGAAGGAAGACGTCATGCCTGGCGATCTCGCTGGCCTTCGTCGCGATCGCGCGAAGGCATCCACCCGCATGTCCGAAATTGCTGCCGCCGCGCGCGGCCGGTCTATGACGGACGACGAATTTCGTGACTTCGAGGCTGCGGCCGGTGAGGTGACGCGCCTCGACGGCGAGATCTCCGCCGCCGAGGGCAAGCAGACCGTCGAGGCGAGCACCACCGTCACCCGCGCCGACGCAGCCGAGATCGCGCGCCTGTGCGCCACCGGCGGCGTGCCGAACATGGCCGCCACGCTGCTCGCCGAGGGCGTCGGCGTCGAGGACGCCAAGAAGCGCATCGCGGCGGCGGGCGAGGCCAAGAACCTCGTCGCGCTTGCCCGACGCAAGGACCCGAGCATCCCCGAGGATCTGGCCGCCACCATGCTCGCCGAGGGTAAGGGCGTCGAGGACATCCGCACGGCGCTCTTCGACAAGCTCGTGGCCGCCGAGGAGCAGACCGCGATCGCGTCCCACCCGCCCGCCGCCGTCGGCAACGCCGGCGCCACCGCAGCCAAGGCCAGCATGGAGCGTGAGCTCGCGCGGGCCAACCTCAAGAAGGACGCCTGACCATGGCTCTGCTCGAAACCGCCATCGTCGCCTCGGACTGGCTCAAGTTCGAGGAGGACGCTTACGCCTCGCGCGACACCGCGATCATTGCCACCGGCTCGGGCAAACTCGTGTCCGGCACCGTGCTCGCGAAGGTCACCGCCTCCGGCAAGTACGTGCCCGCCGCGGCCACCGGATCCGACGGCTCGCAGACGGCCGCCGCCATCCTCGCCTTCGCGGTCGACGCCACCAGCGCCGACGCGAAGGCGGTCGTCATCTCGCGGCGCGCCACCGTGAGCCACGCCGGCCTCACCTACGGGGCCTCCATCAACGATGCGACGAAGCGCGCGGCGGCCAACGGCCAGCTCGCCGCAGCGGGCATCATCGTCCGTCAGGGAGCCTGATCGATGCCCGAAATCATCGACATCTTTAACCAGGAGGCCTTCAGCGCCTCCTCGCTCACCGGCACCATTACCATGGTGCCCAACAGCTACGGCCGCATCAACGAGCTCGGCATCTTCCGTCCCGAGCCCATCGCGACCACGACCGTCACCGTCATCATCGAAGACGGTGTGCTCAACCTGCTGCCGACCCGTCCGCGCGGCGGTCCTGCCTCGCTCGGCACCCGCGGCCGCCAGCGGCCGAAGGGCTTCGTCGTGCCGCACATCCCGCACGAGGACAGCGTGCTTGCGACCGACGTCCAGAACATGCTGGCGCTGACCCCGCAGGGTTCGGCCGGCCTGGAGACGGTGCTCGGCTTCGTGAACCGCAAGCTGATCACCATGCGGCGCAAGCACGCCATCACCCTGGAAAACCTCCGCATGGGGGCGCTCAAGGGCGTGGTGCGCGACTACGACGGCTCGGTGCTGGTGAACTACTTCACCGAGTTCGGCGTGACCGAGAAGGTGGTCGACTTCGCGCTCGGCACCGCCGGCACCAACGTGCTCGGCAAGTGCCAGGAGGTGTCCGGGTACATGGAGGACAGCCTCCTCGGCGAGACCATGACCGGCGTGCACGCGCTCTGCTCGCCCGAGTGGTTCGCCAAGTTCACCTCCCACGCCAACGTGAAGGAGGCGTTCAAGTACTACCAGTCGGGGCCGCAGATCCTGCGCGAGGACGTCCGCAAGGGCTTCACCTTCGGCGGCATCACCTTCGAGGAATATCGCGGCGCCGCCTCCTACCTGCAGGAGGACGGCACCCGCACCGCGCCGGAGCGCTTCATTCCGGCCGGCGACGTGCGGTTCATCCCGCTCGGCACCTCGGACACCTTCGTGAACTACTGGTCGCCGCCCGACTTCTGGTCGGCCGTCAACCAGGCGCCCGACATCGGCAACGCCGAGGTGTTCGTGGCCCCGCTCGAGCCGAAGAAGTTCGGCAAGGGCATGGACATCCACACCGAGTCGAACCCGCTCCCGCTGGTGAAGCGGCCGGGCCTGCTGGTGCGCGGCACCACCTCGAACTGATCGAGGCACCGATGCGACCTCGTCTGTCCCTCACCGCCGCCAACTCGCCTGTCACCGGGCGGGTCCGGCTGCTCGTGATCGACGAGGTCGACCCCTACCCGGCCGAGGATGCGGCCGACCCGATCCATCTGGCCCGCCGGGCCAAGCAAGCGAGGAGCAGCGCCATGCGACTGCGCGAGAAGGGTAAGAAGAACGGCGAGCCCGTCAGCATGGGTTGGGACGAGGCGCAGGCCGCGCTCCGGGCCGGAACGCACGAGGTGGCGGATGAGGCCGGCTCGGGCTCGGAGAAGCCGAGCGAGGGCGAGCAGGGCGACGACCTCGACGCCAAGACCAAGCCCGAACTGGAAGCGCTCGCCAAGGAGCGAGGCCTCGATGTCTCGGCGGCCAGGACGAAGGCCGACCTGATCGAGGCGCTGCGCAAGGCGTGAACGCCTTCACCATCATGGTCGACGCCCAGTTCGAGGATCCGAACCTCGGGCTGGATGCGATCTGGCGCGCGGGCAGTGCCGAGACCGGCCTGCCCGTGCGCATCCGTCGGCGCTCGCCCGAGGCAATCATCGGCGCGGCCGGCAACCAGTTCGACCTCGACGCCATGCTGATCGACGTGCGCCTGTCCGAAGTGGCGGAGCCGGCCGAGGGCGATCAGATCGACCTGCTGGACGAGGATAACGCGGTCACCGAGACGGTGCAGGTCATCGGTCTGGCCCGGATCGACGCTCGACGGCTGGTGCGCACCTGCGAGGTGGCGCCCGTGCTGCCGGACGAGCCCGAGGACGAGGAGCCGTGAGGTTCAGCGCCACCGTCGCCGACCCGCGGGCGGCGCTGCAGGGCACGGAAAAGCAGATCGCGCGCTCGGTCACCGCCGGCATGCGCGAGATCACCGAGGGCCTGAAGGAGGATCTGCGCAGCGACGTGCGCGAGTCCGGCCTCGGCCAACGCCTCGCCAATACCTGGCGCGGCCAAACATTCCCGCGGACGGGCGAGAGCGCGGAGGCGGCGGCCTACGTCTCGAGCAACGCCCCGAAGCTCATCGACGCCTTCGACCGCGGCGTCACCATCACCGCGCAGGGGCGCAAGTACCTCGCGATCCCGACCCCGGATGCGGGCGTGCGCCAGATCTCCCGGCGCCGCTCCAAGGGCTCGACCGGCAACACGCTGTCGCCCGCTTCCTGGGAGCGCGAGACCGGCGTGAAGCTGCGGTTCGTCCCGAGCAAGTCGGGCGGCGTGCTTGTGGCCGATGCCTTCTACCGGCGGCAGGCGGCGCGCTACCAGGGCCGCAAGTCCTTCCGCGCGATCAAGGAGGCCGGGCCCGACAAGGGCCGCTCCTTCGTCGTGATCTTCGTGCTCGTGAAGCAGGTGAAGCTGCGCAAGCGGCTGGACATCGCCACGACCGCCAAGCGCTGGGCCGACCGCGTGCCCGGCGCCATCGCTGCCAACTGGGAAGCCTAGACAGGGGGAGCCGCGATGCTGCGCCTTGTGTCCGCCGTCCTTGCTCTCGTCCTAAGCCTCTCTGCCGTCTCGGCCGAGACGCCGCCCAGCGTCGCGCCGGGCGTGCCGTCGGGCTCCGGCACGCAGCCCGTCGCCGTCTACGGCCCCGATGGGCGGATCGTCGCGTTTCCCGACCCGTCCGGCATCGTCGTCACCACGATGCCGTTTCGGCGGCTGCATTCGACGCCGATCCGGCTGAAAGCGCTCAGTACGACCCCGAAGGTGTTTCCGATCAGCCGCCCGGCCGACGCCACGACCTACCGGGTGGTGGTGCCCTGCAACGTCAACATCCGCCTGCTCGGCGCGAAGACGGCCGACGAAGTGCTGACCGACGACAACGGCGTGCTCTACCTCGCCGGCACCGACGTCACGATGGGCACGAGCAAGCCCGACTTCATCATCGCCAAGACGACGGCGGCGCCAGACGGCGACTGCACCCCCGAGATGCACTACGGCATGGGAGGCGGCTGATGCGCGCGCTCCTTCGCCTCGCGCTCTGTCTTGCGCTCGCGGCTCCCGTCGTCGTTGAGGCGCGCCCTGTCGGCTACGGCATGCGGACCATGCAAGGGCCGTCCGGTCCGCAGGGTGAACCCGGCCCGGTTGGCCCGGTTGGTCCTCAGGGACCGGAGGGGCCGCAGGGCGATGTTGGACCGGCCGGACAGCAAGGGCAGCCAGGAGATCGCGGCCCTGAGGGGCCGGTTGGTGCGACTGGCGATCGCGGATTACGAGGATCGACGGGACCTACGGGCCCGGCAGGACCTGTCGGTCCTACCGGCCCTGCTGGCACGAACGGCGTGGCTGGTCCGGCGGGTCCTCAGGGACTTCAAGGTCCGAAGGGTGATGCGGGCGCTGACGGCGCTCGGGGACCCGCTGGCGCCACCGGAGCTAACGGCCCTGCCGGACCGCGAGGAGAAGCTGGACCCACCGGGCCCATCGGCGCAACGGGTGCGTCGGGGGCAATAGGGCCGAGGGGCGACATAGGTGCCGCAGGCCCGACCGGGGCGCAGGGCGCTGCAGGACCCGCTGGCGCCCCGAAGCGCGTAGAGCGCTACACGGCGAACGCGAACGCACAGGGCGTCGTCACCTATTCCTGGCCGGCCTGCTCGACCCCAGCCGATGTCGATGTGATCCCGGGCTGGATCGGCGACACCATCATCATCGGCGGCGTCACCTCGCAGACCCTTTCGGGCGCGACCGTGCTGGCGAAGCGCTCGCGCGGAACGTTGGCGCTCTCGTCAGGCCCGTTCGAGACCGCGACGCCGAACCTCACGATGGCGACCATTCCCGTCACCGTCCGCGTCATCTGCAACTGAGCGAGCGCCCATGCCGAGTAAGCGCGAGCAGGTGATCGAGGCTGTGGCAGCCCTGGTAAAAGCGGCGCTCCCGAAGGCCACCCACTATCGCAATGAGGTCAAGCAGCGGGCCATCGAGGCCAACGGCTACGTCAATGTCGATGACGGCGACCCGGGCGAGCCCGAGGTGACGCTGAACCCGACGACGTGGATCTACGAGCACGAGCTGCCGGTCGAGGTCGCCGCGAACGCCTATGGCACCAAGACCGCCGAGGCCCGCCTCGACGCCATGCTGCAGGCGATCGGCACCGCCGTCGCGGCCGACAGGACCCTCGGCGGCCTCTGCGACTACCTGCAGGTCAGCGCCGCCGCCACCGAGCCCCTGACCGCCGAGGGCGCCAAGGTCTCCCGCCTCGCCGTCGTCGGCATCACCGCCGTCTACGGCACCACCGATCCCCTGAACTGACACCGGCCCCAGGAGAGACCTATGGCTAGAGCCCGCGGCGCGAACGCCATCATGGCGGCTGCCTTCGAGACCACCTACGGCACCCCGCCCAGCACCGGATACCGGAAGCTGCCCTTCGTCTCGTCGAACCTCGGCGAGGAGCAGGGACTGATCGCCTCCGATCTCCTCGGCTACGGCCGCGAGGCGCTGCCGCCCTCGCGCGACGTCATCAATAATGATGGTGACGTGGTCGTGCCGATCGACCTGCGCAACTTCGGCAACTGGCTGAAGCTGTTCATGGGGCAGCCGGTCACCACCGCCATCACCGACGGGCAGCAGCATGTCTTCTCCTCGGGCGCCACCAACCTGCCGTCCATGACGGTCGAGGTCGGCCTGCCGGAGGTGCCGAGCTACGGCCAGAACTTCGGCGTCCGTGGCAACACGCTTCGGGTGCAGATGCAGCGCTCGGGTCTGCTGACCGCGACGCTCGGCCTGATCGCGCAGGGCGAGAACAAGCTCGCCAACTCTGGCGCCGGCACGCCGGCCGAGGCATCGATCGAGCGGTTCTCGCCGTTCCAGGGTGCTGTCACCCGCGCGGGTGTGGCGCTGGCCTCCGTCACCGCGGCTGACTTCACCTACTCGAACGGGCTGGAGAAGGTCGAAACCATCCGCCCGGACGGTCGGATCGAGGACGCCGACCCCGGCATGGTGATGATGTCGGGCTCCATCACGACCCGCTTCCGCGACACAACCCTGCTCGACCAGGCGACCGCCGGCGAGCCGGTCGCGCTCACCTTCGGCTGGGTCACCGATGCGGGTCGCTCGCTCGTGTTTGAGGTGCCGGCCGTCTACCTGCCGCGCGCCAAGACCCCAGTGACCGGCCCAAACGGCGTGCAGGCCACCTTCAACTGGCAGGCGGCCAAGGACAGCGTGTCCGGCAAGACCGTCATCGCCACCCTGCGCAACAACGTCACCACCTACTGAGGCGGCCAACCGATGCTGAAGCTCTCCACTGCCTCGCAGGAGCCGTTCTGGCTCGATCTGATCCCCGGCGTGCGCGTGCGTGTTCGGCCGATCACCGTCGCGTCCATGCTCGTCGCCCGCGAGGCAGTCGGCAGGGTCTATCGTGACGAGGATCAGACCGACGTCGCCACTCGCGCCGGCATGGCGCTGGTGCACGAACTGGCCCGACGCGGCATCGTGGAGTGGGAGGGCGTTGGCACCGCCGACGGCGAGCCCGCGCCGGTCACCGCCGAGACCATCAACGCGCTGCTCGACCACTGGCCCGCCTACGACGCGCTCGATGCCCTCTACGTCACCCCGGCCTTGCGGCGGGACGAGGAAAAAAACGGATCCTCGAACTCGCCCGATGGCACTTCGGCGGAGGATCCGAATACTGCGAGGCCTGCAGCGTAGCCTGCCCTGAGTGCCCCTACGCCGTCCATGCGACGGAGACGGACGAAGGCACCGTGGCTTGGGCGGTCATCCGCCGCTGCGGCGGGCAGGTCCGGGCCGCCTTCGCCGGCCCCTACGCCCTGGATTTCGGGGCGATCCTCATGATGGCGGATGCGATGGGCGCCGAGACCGCCCTGCTTGCCGATGCTCTGCCATCGGTCGAGCCCATCATCGTGAAGGCCTACCGGGAGAACGCTGACGATGGCGACTAGCATCGCGATCCGCCTCGGCGTCGAGGGCGGCGCCGAACTGAAGCGCGTCCTCGACGACGCTGGCAGCGCCGGGCAGGCCGCCTTCCAGAAGGTGGGCGCGGCAGCCGACCAGGCTGCCGCAGCCACCGACCGGCAGACGGCCAAATGGCAGCGCCTCGCCCAGGCCGCACGCGAGGCGGAGGCCCAGGCGCGAGCGCAGGCGAACGTCAACGCCCTGCTCGGCGTCGGTGCCGGCGCGGTCGGTTCGGCGCGCGACTCGGCGTCCGTCTTCGAGGCCGAGCTTGCGCGTCAGGATCAAATCCGGGCTGCGCGGCAGGAGCAGGCAGCGCGTTCGGCGCAGGCCAACGTCAACACGCTGCTCGGCGTTCGCGACGCGCAGGTCGGTGCCGCTCGCGCCTCCGCGGCAGCCTTCGAAGAGGCCTACCGCGCCGAGACGGACGCACTGCGGCGGACCGCCGAGGCCCGGACCACAATCGTTCGCAACACGGTGTCGGGCTGGCGCGATCTCGGCAGTGCCGGCGCTGCCGCCCTCGCCAACATTGAGGCCAGCCGGCGCCTGGGCTCGCTCGGCAACGTGCCAGAAGCGGCCAACCAGAACCGCCGCCTGCGCCCCGACGAGATCACCAATTTGACCTACCAGGGCGGCGACGTCGTCGCTCAGCTCGGCTCCGGCTCGCCGCTCAGCATGATTGCCCTGCAGCAGGGACCGCAGATCGCGCAGGTGTTCGCCGGCCCCGGCGGCGCGAGCGTCAAGGGCGCCTTCGGACAGGCGGGTGAGGCTGTGGCCGGGTTCGTCAGCCGCATTGGCCTCGTCGGCGGCGCGATCGGCGGCGTCACGGCGGCTGTCGTCGCCGGCATCGCGGCTGCTGTCTCCTATCGCAGCTCGCAGCAGGAGACGGAGAAGGCACTTGCCGGCGTGGGCCGCACCTCGGGCGTCACCCTCAGCCAGATCAATGACCTCGCAGACGCGCAGGTGCGGGCCGGCAACTTCAGCCGCCGCGGCGCGCGCGAGATCGCAACGGTCTACGCCGGCAGCGGTCGCGTCGGCCCGGAAATCATGGGGGATGCGGTCGGCGCCACGCGGGATTTTTCCCGCTTCCTCGGCGTCGATGCGACCGAGGGGGCGGCGCAACTCGCGGCCTCGCTCGGCGATGTGTCGAAGGGTGTCGACGACCTCGGCCAGCGCTACGGCATCCTGAACGAGGCGCAGGCGGAAAACATCCGTCGGCTCGACGCGCAGGGCAATCGGCTCGGCGCTCAGCGGGCGCTGCTGGACGCCGTCCGGGCTAGCACCCGCGGCGTGGCGGAGGAAACCCGCGGCTGGGCCCTGGTCACGCAGACCATCGGTACAGCGTGGGATCGCCTCGGACAGACGCTGGACCGGTTCGCCACCGGCGGCGACCTGCAGACGCGCATTGCGGATCTGCGGCGCGTGCTGGCTGAGGGGCCGCAGCAGCAGACCGGCATCCTCGGCCTGCTCGGTGTGGGTGCGCAGCGCCCCGCTATTCAGGCCGAGCTCGATCGGCTGCTCGAGCGCCAGCGCCTCGGACAGGAGCAGACCGAGCGCGCGCAGGCCGCGCAGCGCTCGTATCAGATCGGCGCTGTGCTCCGGTCGCTCTCGCCGGATCAGGAGGAGTTGAAGCGCTTCACGGATCAAGGCGTCCTGCTGCGCAAGGCCATCACCGAGCCGATGCGGTTCGGTTTGCGTCCCGAGCAGGTCGAGGAGGCCAAGCGCGGGTTCAGCGATATCAGTACGGTCGTCCGCAACCTCGTCGAGGACATGGACCGCTTCGGCAGCCGCGCGACCGCGGCGCTCAACCGGACCGCCGAGTTCAATTCGCGCATAGTCGGCGCTACCGGCTTCGGTCGCTCGGCAGCAGAGGTCAACAAGACCTTCGACGATCAGCTGCGGGAGGCGAAGGAGGCGGATCGCGCCGGGATTGAGCGGGCCCGCCAGATCGAACTCAGCAATCTGACGCGCTCGCAGACGCTGGAGCAGGTTCAGCGCGGCGGAGCCTTCGCCCGCGCGCCGTCTGAGATCCAGCAGTTGGTGCTCGCGGCGTCGCAGCGGTTCCCGACCGTGCCGCCGGAGATCCTGGCGGCGATCGGCGAGAAAGAAAACGGCTTCCGCCTCTCGGGGCCGACGAACATCAAGGATCGGTTCGGCAACCCCGCCTCGACGGCATGGGGCTACGGCCAGATCACCGTCGGTGCCGAAGAAGACATCCGCAAGCTGATCCCTGGCTTCGACCGCAAGGACCCGAACCAGGCGGTGATGGGCGCTGCGGCCTACCTCAGCTTGCGCCAGCAGTGGGCAGGCGGAGACCTGACCAAGGCGCTCAACGGCTACGGGACCGGGCCGGGCTACAGCGTCGACATCATGCGCCGGGCCGGGCAACTCGGCGACGCCTCGTCGCTAGGCGTGGCCCGCGACCTCGACGCCCAGACCCAGGCTGTCGAGCGCAGCCAGGATGCGCTCCGCCGCAACACCGAGCTCTACGGCCGGAACGGCGCGCAACTGGAGGCCTCGACCCGCGCGGCCGACCTCTATCAAGACATGCTCGCCCGCGGTGTCCCGCCGAGCGAGGCCCTGCGCAAGAGCCTGGAAGGCTTCGCCCTCTCTGCGGAGCAGGCGTCGCGCGCGACCCGCCTCGTGCAGTTCGTCCGCGACGACGAGTTCTCCCGTGAGCAGCTGGGGCGCGACCGCATCGACCAGCAGGCCTATGCGGTGGCACGTGCCCGGTTCGGCGATACGACCTCTGCCGAGGCCCGCGCCTCCATCGGCCGGACCCGCGAAACGCTGGAGATGTCCGAGACCAAAGCCATCTTCTCGGACGGCGTCACCTCCTTCGTCACCGATCTGCGCCGCGGCGGGGATGCGGCCACAGCCCTGTCGAACGCCTTCGGCAATGCGGCCGACCGGCTGATCGCCAAGGTGATGGACAGCGCGATCTCATCGGCCTTCAGCGCGGCGGGCGGAGGCTCGGGTGGTGGAGGCTTTCTCTCCGGCCTGTTCGGCGGCGGGGGCGGAGACTCGCCAACGGGAGGCGTTCGGCTCTTCGATGTCGGCGGCTTTACGGGCCATGGTGCCCGCTACGACGTGGCTGGCGTTGTGCACCGGGGCGAGTACGTGTTCGATGCCGCCTCAACCAACCGGATCGGCGTGCATGTGCTTGAGGGACTGCGCCGCGGCGGGCCCGGCTACGCCGATGGCGGCTACGTAGGGCCGCAGCGGGAGGCGTTCACCTCGCCAGCTTCCAGCGAGTCACGGCGGGCGACGGCGCCTGCCGCGAACGGCAACGAGGCGCCCATCATCATCAACACGACTGGCCAGCCGTCGCAGACGCAGCGCGTGCAGAGCCCCCGTGGGCCGCGCGACGCCATCGTGATCGGTAAGACGATCGCGGGTGCCATCGCGAGCGATCCGGACGTGCGGGATGCTCTGTCACGGGCCTGGGGCCTGAAGCGCGTGGGGCGTTGATCGATGCCCGCCTCTTGGCCCGCCAACCTGTCCTTCTTCGTCGCTCGCCAGGCGTATGCCGTTCAAGCGCTCGGGCAGGCGCCGATGGCCTCGCCGATGCAGTCGGGCAAGATCCGCCAGCGCCCGCAGTACACGTTGCGCATCTCGCGCCTCGGCTACGGCTGGATCTTCGACCCGGCCGAGCTGGCGGTGTTCCGCTCGTTCGTCGCCAACACCATCGGCGATGGTGCTGCCGAGTTCGTCATGCCTATCTGGAGCGAGCCGGCGGGCGATTATCTGAACCGCACGGTGATGATCCGCGAGGGCGCGGGCGGCATCAGCGAGCGCAAGCTCGGGTTCGACCGTACGCTCGTCTCCTGCGTGCTCGACGTTCGGAACCTCTGACGCGCTAGTGCCGCTTCAAGCCGTCCCCTTCGACGTCGGGCAGATCGAGGCCGAGCTTCTTTCCGATCGATTGCAGCGCATTCTTGACGTGCGCATGGGCCATTTGTTGGATGATCGGCCGCGCAAGGTCAGCATCATCACCCTTCACATGATCGGCAGACCAAATGGCGGCTGATCCCATGAGGAAGAAAGCTTTCTGACGCTGTTCAGCGGGCAGGTTGTTCAACATTTGCCCCATGACGTTGGTTAGGACCTGGGCCATGTGGTGCGTGCTCCGCTCCGCCACTTCGAAGTTACGGCGATTGCTGTGCTGTCCGATCGGCCGTGCCATCTCAAACCCCGAAACCACTGCCACGGGTGACAAAACACCCTCTAACGACTTTGAGGCGAAACTGGATGCCGATTGCGTCTACGCAGGCTTGGACCGAGGCTGCCGCGACCGTGGACGTGTCGCAGCGGATGCTCGTCACCCTCGAACTGCTGCACTCCAGCTTCATCGAGAACGGCCAGCCATCACCGATCCGGGCCGTGATGAACACCGAGGACGTGACCTTCCACCTCGACGAGGGCGCGCCGCTGAACGCGGGCCAGCGCGTGCTGTTCAAGGCAGTGCCCTTTGGCATCGAGTACCCACGCATCGGCAAGCTCGGGGTCGAGGCGCCGATCTGGATCGACAACGTGAACCGCGAGGTGGCCCGCTACCTCGAACCGGCGACGAAGCTGAACGAGAGCGTGGTGGTGATCTTCCGCGGCTACCTTGCCAGCGATCCGGACACGGTCGGGCACGGACCCTTCCGGCTCCTCCTGCGCAGCGTGAAGCGCAAGCGCGCTCGCCTCGACGGCACGCTCACCATGGCGGATCCGACGAAGCTGCGGGTGATGCGCGAGATCTATGACAGCCAGCGCTTCCCGGCGCTGATGGTGGCCGCCGGCGCATAGCCTCGACCCGCCGCTCGAACTCGCCGCGGCCCGGCGCTGGCGGCTGACGTACCTGATCCCTGCGTGAGGAGAGAGACGATGGTTGAGACTGCCAGAGTCCTTGTCGAGATGACAGCGCGCTCGTGCGGGGATCGGCCGGAGATGGGCAGCCCATGGTCCGTCCTGTGGCGCTTGCCCTCAGGACAGCGTGAAGCTGAATTGCCTAGCCGGGAAATCCATCATCAAGACACCCAGATCGAGGAACGTGCAGCCCAGGATCAGGTCAAAATTCCTGACACTTGACCGTAGCGATGCACCTGCAACCTCTATTTCTATCATTCTGCCAATGTCGGGAAAGAGTAGATGGCACTTGTGCATCGATACTTCTTCTGGCCCCGTAATCGTGCTTATCAGCTTTGTTCCGACGAGTGGGCAGCCGTGCTTAGCAATGAGAGCACGATCGGCGACTGACATCGCGGCGCCCGTGTCAACCAGCCCGTCGAGCTGCGTATAATCTCTCACCCATCTCTCTGGAGAATTTGGATCCCGAGGCTGGCCGAACAGTGGGTCGTACATAAAGGCCGTTCGGATAAGTGGCGCCCCGTCAAGGCAGTCGCCAGTATCAACTCCCTGCTCATTAATGAACCGGATGGGCAGGGCATTAGGCATTCGGTTCCCCGTCGGACTGGTTGGCGCCTCCGATGGTGAACGGGCCGGGCGAGCCGCACAAGGCTCCCCGGCCCGCCCGCCTCTTCACAGCGAGATGTCACATGAACCGTCGATCCGTTCTGCGGTGGCTGGGCCTTGCGCCGGTAGCCGCCCCTGCTGCTGTGGCCGCTGCGAGCGCGCCGGCCATGCCGCCCATCGATTACTCTGGGCTCGCCGCTGATGTCCGCGGTCGGCTGGACCAGGCCTTCCGCTTCGACGCCGAGAGCGGGACGCTATCGGTGCCATCCCTGCAGGTCGAGCATCCGGCACTGCCGGAGGGATCGATGACGCTGAGAGTGAGCGCGGACAATGCGTTGGCCCGCCGCATCAATAGCGTGATCGCGCGCGTCGGCTGATGGACCGCATCGCCTTCCTCTCGGACCTGATCGGCCGGCCCTACCGGATCGGTGCGACGGGCCCGGATTGCTTCGACTGCTACGGCCTTGCCCGGCACGTTCAGGCGGCGCTCTACGACGTTCCGATGCCGGAACTGCCCTTCGTCGCGGCGACGACTCGGCAGCAGGCCGAGGCGATGCTGAACCATGCCGAGCGGCAGAACTGGCGGGAGATCCCCGAGCACGAGGCGCGCGACGGCGACCTCGTGCTGATGGGGAACGTGTCGAAGCGGGACTTCCACCTCGGCACCTACGTCGTGCCGGGAACGGCCGGCGTGGTGCTGCACATCGACGAGGCCAACGGCGTGGTGGCCGACGACCTGCCGTCGCTGCGCGCGATCGGCTTCCACTATCTCCGGTGCTTCAGGCGGGCCGGCAGCCAATCCGCATGAAGTAGTGGCGCACAGGGCCCATCGCGTTGGAGCCCATGTCGATCACGTCCTCTTTGACGATCCGCCCGCCGGGGCACTGCTTGGCGGCATAGCTCAGGGTCATGGCGTCCCGCTCTGCCTTGTTGTCCGGATTGAAGCCGATGTCTCGGCCGCTCTTGATGGCCACCGTGTAGTCATACCCAGAGGCGGAAGCGGGCTCGATCGAGAGCGCCCCGCCGTTGGCCAGCATGTTCTGGTACCCGCCGCGATCCGAGCAGCCTCCGATTGCCGCAGCCGCCAGCACGCACATCGCCACACGCGAAATCATAGGGCCCCCAGCGCCTCATCATGTATATCGCCATCCGCCAGAACCTCGAGGTCTATGACCCCGCGGACGCTTCGCTTCGCGAGGCGGGCGCACACGTGCTCCTCATGCGCGAGGCCGAGGCCGTCATGGGTGAGACCGTGGCCGCCTTCCTCGCGCGAGTCGCGTGGCGGTTCGATCTGCCGACGGTCTGCCGGATCAACGGCGAGTTCTACGCACGCGCCGAGTGGGAGACGCGCGCGCTCGCGGTCAACGACAACGTCGAGTTCATCAGCCGGCCGCTCGGCGGCGGATCAAGTGGCAGCTCGACTGGCAAGAGCATCATGTCCGTGGTGGCGCTGGTCGCTCTCACGGCCTTGGCGCCATATGCCGTTGCTGGGCTTGGTCTCAGCGCGCTGGGCACGACGGCGGCGACCCTCACCTTCGCCGGCAAGCTCGCTGCTGCTGCCATCGTCGGCGCTGGCGCGCTCGCTATCAGCCACTTCCTCAGCCCGAAATCCGGCGGCAAGACCAACAGCACCGACGCGCTCTATTCGTTCGGACTCCAGGGCAACGCCGCCCGGCCGATGCAGCCGATCCCGGTGCTGAACGGCCGCCTGCGCTTCGCCCCCGACTACGCCGCGCCGACTTACAGCGAGTATGCCGGCGACGCGATGACCGACTATGCGCTCTACGCGCTGACGTGTGGTCGGATGCGGGTGGAGCAGGTGCTCATCGGCGACACGCCCATTTGGCACTACCAGACCGGCTACAGCCCGGATTATCCCGGCATCAAGATCCAGATCGTCGAGCCGGGCGAGCAGGTCACGCTCTACCCGGTCAACGTCGTCACGGCCGACGAGCTGAGTGGGGCCGAACTCTCCACGGACTGGACGCCCGGCTACATCATCAACGCGGCCGGCACGCAGGCGAAAGAGCTGCTGTTCGACCTCGTGTGGCCGGGCGGCGCCTACGTCACCTTCAAGGACCGGACGCTCGCGGCGACGACGCACGTGCAGATCCGCGTCCGCAAGGTCGACAATGCCGGCGCGCCGATCACCGGCTGGACCACGATCGTCGACGACCAGTATCAGCAGGCCAAGCCGAGCCAGATCCGCATGACCGTGCGGCGGCTGGTCGAGAGCGGGCGCTACGAGGTCAGCGGGCGCCGGGCGAACCCGAGCGTCAACGACAGCGGCATCGCCAAGATCGGCGGCACTGACGACGTGACGTGGACGGCCGCCCGCGCGCACATCGAGGGGCCGCAGGCGTTCCCGCGGGTGACGACGCTGGCGGTGAAGGGCGTCGCCTCCAAGCAGCTCACTGGTGTCTCGGGCGGGCAGTTGCGCGTCATCGGCACCCGCATCCTGCCGGTCTGGCGTGACGGGCAGTTCGTCGAGGAGCCGACGCGCTCGATCGCCTGGGCCGCGCTCGATTGGTGGCGCAATGGCGATTACGCCGCGGGTCTCAGCATCTCGGACGTGGATTTCCAGAGCTTCGTGCGCCACGCCGCGCTCTGGGACGCGCTCGGCCACACCTTCGATCACCGCTTCACCGAGGTGCAGAACCTCGACGACGTGCTCGAGACGGTGCTGAAGGCCGGCCGTGCCTTCCCCGCGCCGGTGGGCGACAAGCTCACGGTCACCCGCGACGAGCCGCGCGTGCTGCCGCGCATGCTCTTCACCGACAACGACATCGTGCGCGACACGCTGGAGATCGACTACGCGCTCTCGGATGAGGCGTGGGCCGACGGCATGGTGGGCGAGTACCTCGACGAGACCACGTGGCGGCTCGCTGAGGTCTCGTCCGCGCCCGACGGTGTGACCCTGCTGAAGCCGGCCCGCGTCCAATTGGAAGGCGTGGTCAACCGCAAGCAGGCCGCCGGCATGGTCCGGATGATGGCGGCAGAGAGCCAGTACCGGCGCATCACCGTGTCGTGGACCGCCCGCATGGAGGGGCGGCTCCTGAAGCGTGGCGACCTCGTGCGGATCACCACCGAGGAGCCCGAGACCTGGGGGCAGTCCTGCGAGGTTTTGAGCTTCACCCCGGGCACGCGGCGCCTCGTGCTCGATCCCCCGCCGGAATGGGCCGCCAGCGGCAACCACTACGTCGAGATCCGCCGCCGTGACGGCAGCCCGTGGGGCCCGGTGCGGGTGACGCGCGGTGCCAACGACGCCGAGGCCATCGTCAGCGTGTCCGAGGTGGGCGGCGTGACGCTGGCGGACGCGGTGAGTCGCTCCGACACGCAGGAGTCCGCGTGGCTTGCGTTCTCGCCCGGCCAGCCCCGCAGCTTCCCGGTCCTCATCACCGACGGCGACCCGGATCAGGACGGCGAGCACATCCATCTATCTGGCGTGATGGATGCGGCCGAGGTCTACGCGACCACCGAGGACGGCGTGCCGCCGCTCCTCCAGATCCCCGACCTGTTCTCGTCGGCCCTGCCGGTGATCGCCGCGCTGATGGCGCAGATCAACCAGCGGCAGGCCTCGCTCATCCTCACCGCCGGATGGCAGCCGGCTAAGAACGCGGTCAGCTACGAGGCACAGGTCTCCTACGATGCCGGCGCGTCGTGGATCGGCGCGTACGAGGGCGACCGGACGACGTTCGAGGCGGTCGTCGGCGGCTCGGACCAGATGAAGGTGCGGGTGCGCGGCGTGACGCCAGCCGGCCCGCGCGGCGCGTGGTCAGTGGCCGATGTTGCGGCCCCCTCGCTGGTCATCGGCGCCGGCACAGTGGTGATGGAGCCCATCGACTACACCGGCCTGACGCAGGACGTGCGTGGGCGGATCGAGAACGCCCTCGCGACAGGCCAGAACGCCCTGGCGCGAGCACTGGAAAGCCTCGACAACGACGCCACCAACGCGGCGGCGATCATCGCGGAGAGCAATGTCCGTGTGAACGCCGATGGCGCGCTCGCCACTCGGATCGACGGCGTTGTCGCCAAGACCGATGCGAACGCAGCGGCGGTCACGTCCGAGATCACCGCACGCACGAACGCCGACAGCGCCCTCGCCACCCGGATCGACGCCGTTGTCGTCCAGGCTGGCGACGCGCTCGCGGCCGTCACCTCGGAGCAGACTGCTCGCATCAACGCTGACGGCGCCTTGGGACAGCGGATCGACGCCGTTGTCGTAAAGGCGGACAACGCACTGGCTGGCCTATCGACCGAGACGACGGCGCGCATCAACGCAGATGGCGCTCTGGCGGGGCAGATCACGGCGGTGCAGGCGCAGACCGACCGCGGCACGGCGTTCGGGCGCATGACGCTGTCAGCAAATTCTGGAGTGGCAGGCGTTACGGCCCGGTTCGAGATGCTGCTCGCAGCCGAGGTGGGCGGCCAGACGCGCGGCACCGGGATGACGTTCGATCTGCTCCCAGGCGGCGGCAGCCTTGTTCGGTTCGACGCCGACAAGTTCGTCATCACGTCACCGGGCGTGTCGGGCGTGCCGGCCTTCTCTTTCGATGCAGGATCTGGGACGCTGAGCGTGCCGTATCTGCGGCTGCTCTCGCAGCAAGCGTCCACACCGCTGCGCATCGACATCGGGTCTTACACGCTGATCGCCGGCGCCGGCACAGTCAACAACCAGATCGATGGCAACCTCAACTTCACTTACCTCGTCGGCAATCCAGACTTCCCGGCCAACATCGAGGTGTTCGGCAAGCTGACCATTTCCGGCCCTGCCGGGACATCCCTTCTGGGAATGCGGTTGATCGTGGATGGCGCTGTCGCCGGATATTTCAAGTTCAACGAGCAGAACACGTCCGTTTCGGTTGGGCCAAACAACAACACCTTCGACTTCCGCGCATCCTGCATTCGCTACCTTCCAGCCGGAACGCGCAGTGTTCGCATCCAATACAGCTACACCTCCCCAGGTGCGGGGCAGGTGCAGATCAACGAGCTTCACCTCGCTGGCTTCCAGCCGAAAGCATAGGACAGACACTCATGCTCACCTTCTCCGAGACCCGACAGCGCACATTGAACACGTCCGACGAGATCGCCGCATACCTCGGCGAGACCTTCCGCGATATGCAGGAGGCAAGCACATTCAAGACGGGCGACCCGGTGGCAATCACCTCCCGCAGCGGGCTCACCCCGGAAATCGGCGTCGGCGACGTCGGCATCATGCTGTGCGACCTGCCGAACCAGCTCTTCTCGTGGGTGCTGGTGTTCACGTCGGGCGGCCAGCAGATGGCCGTGCAGATCCAGACGGCCAACCTCGCCAAGCGCGAGCCGGCGGCGGAGGCAAGCAATGACTGAGGCGGCTGAGCAGAAGACGATCGGCATCGTCGAGATCAATGGACGGATCGGCGAGCTTGAGGCGCAGCGGGATGCTGCCCTAGCCCGTGCCGCCAAGATCGCGGGCGAGAAGGCTGAAGCGCTAGACCTCGTGCGGATCCTCAAGATCGAAAACGACCGCCTTGCGAACCTGCTGAACGACCGCGGCGGCCCTGCACCAGCCGCCGCCACAGACGACCCTGATGCCCCGCTCGCGCCCGCTGGCGCTGCAGCAACCGCCCACTGAGGCGACCGGGCTGGCCTGAGCCGCCCACCTTAACACCCGCAACCCTGACCGACCCCGCGCGTGGCTCACCGCCGCGCCGCGGCCGTTCGGCTGCCCGACGCGAGAGAGCCCTCCATGGCCGGTCTGCCGCAGTTCATCATCTCGACGCAGACGGACCCCTATTGGGAGATCCCGTTGTACGACAAGGACGGCAACCCGCTGTCGGTGGACGGGCGTGTCTTCGAGGCGTGGATCGCGCCGGCCGAAACCAAGGCCGGCGTGGCCCAGCCCCCTGCCGAGATTAAGGTTCTCACCTTTCAGGATGGGTTGAGCCTCCTTCCGCCGACCGACGGCAGCGGCGACCAGACGAAGCGGAACACCTTCGTGCATCAGGTCTCGCGCGCCTTCGCGCAGGCCAAGTTCCCGCGCGGCGAGTTGACCGCCGACATCTTGGAGGTGGTGGACGGCGCGCGCCGCATGTTCGCGCCTGTGCGGTTGTTCTACGGCGACCCGGCCCAGATCCGCGATTTCATCGCCGACCGCCAGGGCATCACCTTTGGTCAGGGACGGCAGGCGATCGTAACGCCCGTGGCCATCGCCGGGCAGGCGGGCCGGCGCGGGTCGGGCCTGCTCACCGGCACTCTGCCGCCGCAGCCCTCCGACGGCGAAGATGGGGATTACTGGGTCGTCGAGCGCGAGGGCCAATCCAACGTCATCTACGGCCCGAAGGAGGGCGGCGAGTGGCCGCCGCAGCCGTCGTCCACGTTTGGCGTTGGGGGAGTTGCCGACGTGCCGGGACTGACCGGCGCCCTCACGGAAAAGCTCGACACCACGGGCAACGCCAGCAGCACCACGATCAAGGCTATTGGCGCCAACATCTCCCGCGCTGCCGGTGATCGGGCCAACGACTTCGTCATGCTGGTGGACGACAAGTCGTCCTCGGTGACGTGGCTTGATGCCGCGGTGATGGCCAGGGCGCGCCTCAAGGCAAAGGGGGGCGGGTATCTGCGCTATCCGCGCGGCGGCCTCGATCTGGGGACGCAGGTCTACAGCGAGACCGAGAGCCGCATCGTCCACGACGCAGAGGCCAGCACGATCCTCTATTCCGCGCGAACCGATGCGCCCGCCTTCACCTTCGGATCGCCGGATACAACGGTCAGCCGCTCCGGCTTCGGGCGCATTCAGATCGTCTCCAGCGCGCCGCGCAGCGCGCCGCTGATCCGCTTCTCCAACATCTACGAGCCCGTCTTCGGGTTCGTCGAGGCGGTCGCGGGCGCGGCATGCCCGGCGGCTATTAGCATCCAGGGCGGCGGCAATTCGTACAACAACCGCCTCGGGCAGATGCGGACGTTCGGGCCGTTCGGGAACGCCGTCAGGGTCGGTGTCGGCACTGGACTGGTTCAGGGGTTCTATCTCGACGGCGGGTGGTCGTTTGGCGGTACGACGGATAGCGCAGTCCTGCTGCTCAACGTGTCCGGCGCCGGGATCGGCAATGGCGAGGCCCTGCAATGCTTTCGGGGCATCCAGGCGGCCCCTGGGCCGGGGCAGCTCGTCCATGCCGTGCAGATCGCGGATCGGGTGCTACTCGATACCTGCACACAGGAAGGCATGCTGCTCGGCGATACCGGTGGCGTCATCGAGAAGTGGACCGTCGCAGGGATGTGGTGCTCCTCCAACGGCTCTAACGTCCCTGGCGCCCGCAAGCCCAACATTCAAATCTCCGCGTCGGCACGGGGCAACATCGGCGGCCTGGACTTCTCCGGCTGTATCGTCTGCAACAGCCCCGGTCATGGCTGGGTGCTCATCAACGTGGATGGCCTCACAATCAACGGTGGGATGACGGACGGTAACGGGGCCAACGAAGGGAGCGGGGCCGGATACTTCATCGGCAATGGTTGTCGAAACATCAAGATCATCGGCGGTCAGGCCCGAGGTCAGTTCTCGCCGCGTGCACCCTTCGCACCATTCCAGCACTATGGCGCGCTGATCGATGGCGACACGAATTACATTTCTATCCTCAATCGTGTCGACATGACCGGCAACTTGCAGGGTACGGTAGCGAATTACTCGACTGGAACCAACAACTCCATCATCTCCGGCAGCGGATATTACGGGTGAGCACGATGGACCTCCTACTCATTGAGGGCGGGATCGTCGTGGCGATCCTGCACGACGCGGTCTCGACAGATGATCGGCGGGCGCGCTTGGCCGATCTCGTGGCCGAGGCCAGGAGCCTTGAGACGCAAGGCGTCGCGGCGATCGAGCCGACGTCCGAGGATCTTCGGGACGCCACGCGAGGCCTGACACGCGGGAAGCCTCCGATGAAGCCCAAGCGCCTTGCCGGGCTGCATCTCTCCGGCCTGCGCACCGCCATTGCCGCCCTGGAAGCGGCGATCGCCGAGCGTGAAGGGCAGACCCTGCGCCCGGCCGAGATCTACGTCGAGAGCGTGGTCGGCCAGCCGCTGGTGTGGCCGCGCGCCCATCGGGCCGCGTTGCTCGCCAGCACGGACCACACCGATCTGCCGGGCTGGCGGGCGGACAAGGCGCCCGAGCGCCTAGAGGCGGCGGACGCCTACCGTGCGGCCCTGCGGGCGCTACCGGAGGCACACCCGGATCCGGCCGCCATCGACTGGCCCGAGCGCCCCGCCGGGCTCTGAGCCCTCGCCCGAGACGACCCCTTCACATCGGAGAAGACCATGACCGTCGCTGAAATCCAGCGCGCTCTCTTGGCGCGCGGGTACGACCTCGGGCCCTCGGGAGCGGACGGCGACGCCGGGCCCCGTACCATCGCCGCCGTGACCGCGTTCCAGCGCTCAGCAGGGCTGGTCGCCGATGGCATCGCCGGGCCGAAGACGCAGGCCGCCCTGCAGAAGGCCGACATCAGCGAGCGTCGTGAAGCGCCGGAGAAGCCGGGCTGGCTCGTTCTGGCCGAGGCACTAAACGGCCTGAAGGAGGCGCCGGGCGCCAAGAACAATCCCGAGGTGGTGAAGCTGTTCGCCGATGCGGGCTTCCCCGGCATCAAGACCGACAGCACCGCCTGGTGTGCAGCCTTCGTGAACGCGGTGCTGGAGCGGGCCGGCCACCGCGGCTCCCGCAGCCTCGCAGCTCGCTCGTTCGAGAGTTGGGGCGTCGGACTGCCGGCGCCCGCGCTCGGCGCCATCGCCACGAAGAAGCGGAACGGCTCCGCGTGGCAGGGGCACACCGGCCTCGTGGTCGGCGCGAACGCCACGCAGGTGTTCCTGCTCGGCGGCAACCAGAGCGACGCGGTCAATGTGGCGGCGTTCAAGCGCTCGGAGATCGTCGCCTATCGCTGGCCGGGCGACGTGCCGCTGCCGGCACCGCACACTCTGCCCGCGACAATCGCCGGGGCGCGCTCGGGTGTGAGCGAGGCGTGAAATGCAGCGGGCCGGCATCGGGGGGGCAACACCGACCCGCCGTTTGTCTGCCGCGAGGCTAGGGGGGCGCCCCGGGGCAACGACAACGCATCCTATGGTCAATGCGGTAAGCGCTCTAGAGCAACTTTAGACGTATCGGGATCCAAGTCTCAATCCGGTATCGTCTCAGCTTAGACGCGCAAAGGCGCGGGCCGGTGCTGAGGGCCCCCCAATCAAGCACCGGCCCGTTATCCGCGGACTCCAATGGCAGGCTAAGGTCCTGCGGATCCGATATTCATGCGCCCTAAAACTGAGCCTCACAAGTAAGGACTTCGGCGTACACCAATCGAATTAACCGAGCCGGCCGGGCCAGCCGCGCATCCCCACCATCAGGACCACCACCATGACCCGCATGCTTTTGCTCGCGGCGCTGGCGCTCGCCTGTGTCGCGTCTCCCGCCTTCTCCGCCGAGGTCGCCACCGTCGGCGACAAGGCCGTGATCCTGCCCTGGGGCGACTGGCTCGTTGCGCTGGCCGTGTCCCTGCGCGAGCCGATCCTGACCATCCTGATCCCGATCATTGCTGGGTACGTGATCCAGGCCATCCGCAAGGTCTACCCGTGGGCAACCCTGTTCCTGTCGCAGCGGCGCGTCGAGATGATGCTCGAGGCAGGCGTCGGCTACGGCCTCAACGCCGTCCAGGGTGCGACCAAGGGCAAGACGCTGTCCGTTAACGTCGCGGTGCCGGTGATCGCCAAGGGCACGCAGTACCTCGTCGACACCGCGCCCCCCGCCGTCATCAAGGCGGCCGGCGGTCCGGACGGCATCGCGGCCCGCATGTTCCGCAAGCTCGACCTCGACGACCACGCCAGCGAGCAGAACGTGCTGATCCCGGCCCAGGTGCAGATCGGGGCTGGCACGGTGACGGCCGACGAGCTGCGCGACGCGGATTGGATGAGCCGCGGCTGACGGCGTCGGCCGCGAGGGACGCCTGAGAGATGACATGCCGGATCGGAAAGAGGTGTCCCTTGCCGCAGCTCGCGAAGTCGTCCGCATCCTCGAGGCGCAGATGGCAGACAGGATGCCGGCCCCGCCGAACACAGAACTCGGCGAACGGTTCGATCAGCGCCTGATGGAAGCTCAAGGCCGCCGCGACGGCAGGGACATCCACATGTTCCCGGCCCACCTCCGCAAGTGGTTCGACACGCTCAGCGAGACGGACGTGGTGAAGCTCGAACGCCTCATGGCGCTGAAGGCCGAAACCGTCACGTGGATCGAGGGCAAGAACGACCGCGAGCTGAAGCAACTCGATGGCGTGGTGGAGTTCGTCAGCTCCTCTCGGACGGCCGCCAAGGTGCTGATGTGGGTCTGCGGTGCGGCCGTGTCCTTCGTTGTGGGCGTCGCGGCGTTCGCCAAGGGCGGCTACGACATGCTCGCCATTTTCCGAGGTGGGAAATGATGGCCGTGCGGTTCTTCGGCTACGCCTGCCTCGGCATCATCTCTGCGGCGATCCTCTCGACCGCCGGCATTCTCGCATGGTTCATCGCCGATCGCGGCCTGCCGGTAGAGGTGCCCGAGACGACCGTGCTGACGCCGACCGTGAAGCCCGGCGGCCGGCTCTGCATCCGGCAGCGGGTCAACTACCTGCGCGACTGCCGGGGGAACGTCGATCGAGCGATGTTCGACGCGCACACGCACCGGGTGATCCTGCCGCCGGTGAAGTACGAGCGCCCGCCGCAGGGGCTCGGCCTGCGCGTCATCACCACCTGCTTCACCGTGCCGGAGGAGTTCGAGCCGGGGGCCGGCGAGTACCACGCCGCGCCGGAATACGCGTGCAACCCGCTGCAGCGATACTACTGGCCGATCACGCGGGCGCAGAACGTGGCGCGGTTTCAGATCGTGCCGCGCTAAACCGACCTAAACTCGCTCAATCTCAGCCCCGCCGGCACCCATCTGCGGAAATTTTGCTAGGACAAGCCGGTGTCGACATCTGACGTTTCACTAGATCACATTGTCGCCAGACGATACATCCACAGATATCATCGTGACTGAATCTAAGCTATGGTATAACCAATCCGGCGAGCTCCTCAACACAGATTTCATTCAAGTTGGCTTCAAAGAACCGTTCATTCCGCCTAATTACGTCGTCATCCCAGTCCCACCATTTTAGATCCAAAAGAAAGCGCACAATATCAGCGCTATATCTCTGGCGAATAAATCTGCATGGGTTCCCCGCTGCGATTGAATAGGCTGGCATAGAGCGAGTGACAACAGAATTAGCTCCTATACAACAACCATCGCCAACGGTCACCCCGCTTAGTATTGTGACGCCCGCTCCAATCCAAACGTCATTGCCTATTATGATAGGGCCTTTTGACCGCTCTCTAGTGAAAGGTGGCATTTCGCCTGGATGCGGCTTACTGAAATAATGGTAGTAGAAGGCTCCTTGAACGGCTGCATAGTTCACATCGTGGTTTGCTGAGATCAGGGATACATTGCGAGCTATCGCGCAAAAGGAGCCTATTTTGATAGGGGCATCAGGCGATGCCCCGGCATAAAAGTTTCCATTCTCCCGTGACATTCGTCCGACATGAAGATCACCGCTAGACTCGATGAAGCCGGTCATTGTTGCTCTCCAGAAATATCTCCCCTACCTACACCGGCCGACGGTTGCCTCAAAGCGGGCCGGCGCATTGAATGAGACGCTTGCATGTCTGAAGGTTCCGCGGTCATCAACTTGCATCAGATCTACATCGTGGATGGATTGCAGCCTCCGACTGAAATTCCAGAATTTGTCCAATACAACACCAAATCAATGCAAGACTTGCACCCAAAAGCAATTTACCGCTTATGGTGCGGGGATGAGATAAGAGAGTTTCTCAATTCCAGCTTCGATAACGACGTTTTACGATCATTCGACAAGCTTAAACCCTATGCGTACAAGTGCGATCTTGCGAGGCTGTGCGTCGTATACGAACACGGGGGAATATACGCAGACCTTGGGATGCGCTTCATACGGCCTTTTCTGCCGCCGCAGCATGCGGGATTCGCGGCCTTTCGATCCCTATCTTTTTTAACAGATAGCTGGACTACGGCGTCTAATGGGCTGTTTTGGTCTCGTCCGCGTCGCAAAGAACTTGAATATTCCATCAATGCAATCATTCAGAATGTTCGTGATGAATATTACGGCACGAACCCGCTTTGTCCTACAGGTCCAGTGCTTTTCGGGAGGTCCATTGCACGCGTAGCAGCCGAAACGGGTCGTCTGGAATTAGAAAGCGATCAATGGATCGGCGAGGTCAGGCGTGTCAGTGAGAAGTCTCTGTCGACCTGCCATATTGCTCCAGACGGGGAGCCAACCGCTTTGAACATCAAGGCTGGTAGGGACTTAGGGGCCCTGGGCGTAAGAGGCAGCAACATCTACGGAGCGCTGTGGGCGTCCGGGGATATCTACAGCTGAATGGAGTGGCGGGTGCCCCAGACCTCTATGCCGCCCTCACCTCGGCCCGCACCTCGCAAGGCGCCCTGCGCTTATCCCTGACCGCCAATTGTTGCCCCGCCGGCACCCACCGCGCGGGGTTTTTCGTGCGATTTCGGACTGAGCCTGAACAACAGGCGGCGTCACCCGTTTTGTCCCTTACGACCCTCCGTCGTTTTCTCTCCGAACTTGCCCTGCCCGGCTCAGCCGCGGCGGGGTTTTTCGTTTCAGCCCCCCTCGCGCGACCGCGATCAGCCGCCGCCGCACCTCGTCCAGGCGCTCGTCATCGCTGGCGCCAGCGCGGTCAGCCTGCGATTAATGGAGGTACGGGGTGCCGGCCTGGCCGGGCTCGCCAGAGACCTTTGCTGAAAGCCGCTGCTCAGGCGCACCGGCTTTGCCGTCCCATTCATCAGCCATGGCGCGAAGCTTCAGTACGACCGGGTCATCATGAGAGCCCAGCGCTTCTGCCAATTCGCGGCAAAGGTCGGCCTTCTGACGGAAATAGGAAGCTGCGTCACGCATACCGTCAAAATGACGGACTTCCCGTAGGGCGCGAGTCACAACAGCGTGTACTCGTCCGCAGTCCGCTCCCGATCCGTCCCAAATCAGCCTCGCCGGCACCCGCCGCGTGGGGCTTTTTCGTTTTAGGCCTAGAGCACCGCGGCGAGCATCCGCTTCCGCGCCTCGGCCATGCGGTCATCGTCGTTGGCTGCCGCAGCCTCTCGCCGAACGACCTCATAGGTTTCTTTCACTCTAACTTGGTCCAGGCCGGACTGCTGCGGGCTGAACAGTTGCCGCCCCCATATACTCCGTTCGTTGTAGTGAGGCCTACCCTATTCGATCGAGCCGGCCCCAACTCGGCCGATACACCATCTGCCGAACTTCAGATGCCTCCGACCGAAAGATTTAAGGATTAAGATTGGTCGGCTTCCCTAAAGGATCCGCAGACAGTCCAGGTTTGCGCCGGCTGATATGTGGGGAGACGGCCGCCGATGATGAGTGTGCTACGCCGCCGCTTTTGGAAGCGCGTTCTTGCAAGCTCTCCTCGAAGAGTCGCACACGTCGGCTACAATTTCTTCCGTTATCGCGCCGACCTACGTCCACTCCGTGAAGCGCTGCCTGAAAGCGCCCTGGGGCGACTCTTAGAAGGTCGTCCAGAAGTTTGGGGGATGGTCGCTACCCCTTACCTGTGCGCGCGCTGGACGGCGAGCGAGCGCATCGCCCGCATCACCGATCACTGTGCAACGATCGAGCGACTTGGCCCCCTGCTCGACACGCCGCTGGATACCTTCGTCGACCTGCTCGACCTGCACCAGATCGATCCATCCTATCGCATCGTGCTCGATCAGCCTCACTGGTTCATACGGGACGGGCTGGCCACCTTCAGCCTGTGGGAAGGCAAGGACCGCCTCATCTCGCTCTCATATTGCCTGTCCTCGGATGGTGGTGGCCTCACAGCCTACATCGGTGGCCTACAAGGCCGCTCCGAAGACGGTGTTCTCAATCGATACCGCCGCTTCACAAAGGAGGCCGAGGGTATGCGGCCGACCGACTTCACGGTTGAGCTTTTCCGAGCGTTTTGCCGTGGGCTGGGCGTTACACGCATCCTCGCAGTCTCAGACGCAACGCAGCATCTACGCAGCCCGTACTTCACGCGACAGCAAACTGCGCCTTCGACGCACCTAAATTACGACGCACTATGGCAGGACCGCGGCGGCGATCTTCAGCCGAACGGCTTCTACGAGCTGTCACTCAGCGAGCCGCGAAGAGAACCAGATGCAATCCCGGCCAAGAAGCGCGCGATATACCGCCGCCGCTACGCGATGCTCGACGCGATCGCAACGCGTTTGGATCAGATCACGCGCGATGGATGTCCTCCGGCACGCATAGGTCGCTACATGTCAGGCGCTAGCCTCCAGGCTCACCACGCGTTGCAAAGGCTGGATCACGCGACGCGCTCCTACTCCGCAGAGTGGCAGTCTCCTCTCCTTTCGAGGTAAGCGCCCGAGCCTTGTCGCGGGGCGGGGATCGCGCTGGATGGGCCAGACCCCGATCAATGCGAGTCCTGCCAGCCATGTTCACCGCCGCCGTCGCCCGCAAGACCGAGAAGGCGTTCCGGATCTACCGCGATCTCGGTCTGCGGAGCCTCGTCCTGCGGCTTGCACGCACCCTCGGGCGGGCCCTGGGCCTGTCCGGGGCCGGAGAGGCGCGCTGGCGGGCGCGCAAGGAGGCGGTGGACGTTGCCTTCGACGCGGAGGCGGGTGTGAGCACGGGGGGCATCACCCATCTCTACGGCCTCTCGATTGTCGGACCGAACGCGACGTCGGGTGTCAGCCACATCGCCTGCGACCCCGATGAATTCCGCGCGGCGCTCGATGCGCTGGAGGCGGACTTGACCGAACATAGCTTCGTGGATCTCGGCTCGGGAAAGGGACGCGCTCTGATCCTCGCGGCGCGCTACCCCTTCGCCACGATTGTCGGCGTGGAATTCGCCGCCGAGCTGCATGCCGTTGCAACCGCCAACGTCGCGGCGCTGCCCGCAGCGGATCGCGCCCGCATCAGCCTCGTCTACGAGGATGCGAGCCGGTTCGCATTTCCCGACGGCCCGCTGGTAGTATTCCTGAACAATCCCTTCGAGGAGGCGGTGTGCCGGGAGGTGGCGCGGCACCTCCGCGCCGACGTGAGCGCACACCCGCGCCCGGTCCGCGTGGTCTATCTCAGGCCGCAGCATCGGGCGGCCTGGATCGATGCCGGTTGGAGCTCCGTACGGGACGGGACGTGCTTCCTAATCCTCGAGCCTTGCCCGGCAGCGGCGCTCTGCAAGGCAACGGGCGTGTCTTGAAACTGCACTTGAACGGTTGAGGCAGAGGCTTCACGCCTTCTACGCCCGCGCCAGCAGGATTGCGGTGCGGACAGCCGACCGCTTCAGACCGGGACTGCTCTCAGGGTTGGCAACGACCTGGCTCGCCCAGCCATGTTCGGCCACGGCCGCTGCGAGGTCGAGGCTGTAGCCGTCGGCGATCGGGTGCGCGTCGGTCTCGGGCTTGGCGAGGTACGCCTCCACGGCCGCGTTAACCTCATCGTCGGTGACGGCCTTGGCCTTGAAGAGTTCGCCGACGGTGGGGTTGAGGTCAGGCATGGCGTGACCCTACCCCGAGGGGCTTGCTGCCACCAGGGACGAGCGGCGACCCCTTGCCCAAAGCCCCCTCCCCGGCTACTCAGATCCAGGGTTTCTGTGGGGATTTCTGTAGAGCAATCTGTTGCTGAAGCCCGAGACCAAGTCTAAGTATTTGCCGGTAAACGGTTAGGGCCTGTAGCTCAATGGTTAGAGCCGACCGCTCATAACGGTCTGGTTGCAGGTTCGAGTCCTGCCGGGCCCACCACATATAAAGCACTGATATAAAACAATAATTTGCCTCTGCGCCTATGCCTCTGGTTTGTGGGGTTTTGGTCCAGCCAACGAATTGACCAACGATTGCGGTTTGCGACGTCGGTTCTTGAATGCGCCTGCTGCCTCGTTTTGGAAGTCAGGATGGTGGTGGCCGTAGACCTTCTGCAGCACGTCCGGGGTCATCCCGAGATAGCCGGCCGCCTCTTACAGGTTGATACCCTGCCGCATCAGCCACGTCGCAGCCGTGTGCCGAAGGACGTGGGGCGAGGCGTTCTCCTCAAGGCCAGCAAGCCTCACCGCGGCGGCGAACGCCGTCTTCACGGACGCAACCGGCCTGCCGTTCCATTCCACGATGTACTCGGGCATTGAGCCGTCCTTGCGCGGGATCTCTGACCAGACGCGTAGGCGAGCCAGGACGTGCGGCGGCAGCTTCACGGGCGGCTGGCGCTTGTTCGTCGCTCGCTTCCCCTGCGCCAGCCGGTAGTAGACCCCCTCATCGAGATCGACGTACGACCGGCCCTCACCGCGATGGAAGGCGGCCGACGCGATCGCCCCAGCGCGGGTGCCCGTGTAGAGGCCGAGGAGAATGAATCGCGCGAGATGGCGCAGCGGTCGCTTCTTCGTCGCGACCTGCTTCCCCTTTTTCGTGCCGGTGTTCCAGGCTTGGACCTCGCGATGGCGCCAGCACGTCCACAGCAGGCGAGCAGCCTCCGAACGGGTCAGCCAGCGCATCCGCGACTCGCCCTTCCTCGGCAGCACGACGCGCACCTCGCCGCGGTGCAATCCTTCGTTCTTGTGGTGGCTGATCGCGGCGCGAAGGTCTTCGAGATCCCGTCGCGCGCCGCCGCTATTCCCGCGGACTACAACATACCGGCGGCAGGTCTCGCCGGTCACATCGCTGAGCATCATGCCGCCGAAAAACTCGGCGAGCCGTGATATGCGCCCTTCGAAACGCTTGCGGTGCTGCGGTTCAATTTCTTTGTCGCTGAAGTAGATGTTGAGTACATCAGCGACGTCGATTTCCTCGATATCCTTCAGCTTGCGCTTCGGCTGGTACTTTTCCGCGATGTGTTCTGAGAGCCGCTGCTCGGCGAGCGCAACTTCGCCATGAGCGCATCCCGTAGGGAAATGCTTTCCTCCGTCGAGAATGATCCAGGTCGCGTTTGCGACGACCTTTCCGTCGCGAATACGCTCTGGTCGGAGCCACAGGCGTGCGCGCTTTCTTGGACGTGGCATCGTTCTCTCATTTTCTCGATGTCGGCGAGCGTGGTGTAGAAGCGACCGACTGTCTTCTCGATACGGAGGTTGCCCCTAGCAGCTTCGGTGCGGAGCCCGTTCGCGGTCATGGACCCGTCGGGATAGGCAAGGGACGCCGCCACCTCGAGGCGCAGCGGCGAAGTCGGTTTGATCCGCGTGGGGGCGATAGCGCCCCTCTCCTTACGCACGATCCGTCCTCCTTTGTGCAGTGGCGGTGCTGGATAGGGGCAGGCCGCGGATGTGGCAGCGCCAATCCCGGTTCTCGATGTCCTTGTGGCCGTTGACGATCAGCCAGGCCCACGGCTGCATGATCGACAAGACCTTCACAGCCTTCGCCACAGGGGCTCGCGTCTCGGTGGGGTGGGAGACGGTCATGCGGCCTCCAGAGCAGAGGTGGCCTGCGCAAGAAGCCTGACTGCTTTCGAGCCGCTGCAAAAATGGTCGCGAATGTGGCACCGCAGCAGAAGGGAACACCGGACCGTTGCCGCAATGCGACAGGCGCAGGATGCAGGGGTCGCTACGCTGCCCGCTCCTCGCAAAGCAGTGGCGGAGCTGATGGCCAACAAGCACTTCACCCACGACGTGCCGAGAAAGTCGGGAAAGATCCTGCTGGGCTCCTCCATCGTGCCCTGCATCGTGCTGGAGCAATCCAGCGTGAGCGCAAGGGTCCGTGTTCTGGTAGCGGCACGTCTGCCCGAGCGGCTGACCGTCGAGATCGACGGAGAAGTCCGCCAAGGGCGTGTGGGCCTCCGAAAGCAAGGCCCGCTCGGGCTTGATCTGTGGCTCGACCTGAAGGCCGTCGAGATCTCGGCCGCCGCATAGGGGCCGCCGAGAAGGTGCGGACGCATCACGGCCCCCCTCCATTGCGAGAGGGGGACGTGAGGGCGGCGAAGGCGCGGGCGAGGACAGAACGCATCAGGCGGCTTTCCTCGGGCGATAAGTCTGGGCGTGCTTCGTGACCTCGGCGTAGGAGGCGCCATAGAGCACCCGCCACGCATGGCGGCACCATTCGAGGTTGAGGAGGTCGATCGCGGCCTCGGACGCCGGCAGCCGCAGCGCGTGGGCGAGGAAGGCGGCGACGCGCTCCTCGGCGATGGTCCGGCCGTTCGGGACGTCGCGCAGGGCCTCGCCGACGAGACGCTCGACCTCGCGCTCGCGCAGCATGGCGCGGGCGTTGCGGGTTTGGGCGCCGGCCGGGAGCCCGACCGGCGTGCCGTCCTCCGCACACGGCGCCCATGCCTCGGGGCAGACCGTGCAGGCCCAGACCTGGGCGTCGATCAGGTCTGGCTCGCGGGCGCCGGCCTCGCGACCGGTGATCCGCTCGCACTCGGTGCCGCAATCGGCGCAGTAGATGCCGAGGGCGCTCATGCGGCGGCTCCCGATCCGATGGGGGCGCCGGTCAACCGGGCGATAGCGCGGGCGAGGAAGCAGCGCCCCGACGGGCTGAACGATGCGGTCCCGGCCGATGTTGGAGCGGGCCGACCGCTCTGCTCGTCCGCTATGAAGCGCCCAATCTGCGAGAAGGCGTGCGCGGTCTGAGCGAGGACCACCGATTCCCGGTCCATCTCGTCGAGGTCCTCCTCGACTGCCGGGAGGTCGTGGTCCGCGATGCGGTGCTCGTCCTCGCCGACCGGAGCGAACTTCTGCCGGAGCATCCGCTCGTCCTGCCGAGCGGCCAGCGCACGGCGAGCGGAGAGCGCCAGAAGGCCAGCGGACAGCTTGTCCCAATCGGCGACGGCGAAATCGGCTGGGCTCAGTATGCGCGGGCTTCCTCCTGAGGGGTTGCGGGGACGACGAGGCAGCGGCGCACCAGGGCGCGCAGCCACGTCGGCAGGCGGTGGTAGAGCGCGAGCCACGCGGCCTCGTCGGCGGGCAGCGGCTCAGCGATCGGTGCGGGGGCGACCGGCGCACCGAGCACCAGAGGGTCGAGCCCGAGCGCCTCGCCGAGCTTCTGGCGGCGGGCCGGCGGCACGCTGCTGCGCCCCCGCTCGTAATCCTGGAGGTAGCGGAGCGGGATGCCGGTGGCGACCGCTGACCTGACCGGTATTTTGGACCGAGCCGAGTGAGAGGCTACTGCATGGCCACTGCCATGGGCAGCCGGAAGGCCAGATCGGGGAAGTTGACGGGCGCGGGCGGCTGGTAGCCTAGAGGCTGTTATGAACCTGTGGCGATTGAAGCGGCCTGTCGGAGCATGAGGCAGACGAGGGCGACGAGGTGGAGGCCTGCCAGGGTGCTGGCGTATCGCTCGTAGTCCTTGACGAGCCTGCGGAAGCGGGTGGCCCAGGCGAAGGTGTGCTCGACCACCCATCGGCGCGGCAGCAGAACGAAGCCGCGTTTGGCTTCGGGCAGCTTCACGACCTCCAGGTGGATGCCGTGCGCACGGGCGGCCATGGCCGGCTCCTCGCCGGTGTAGCCCTGATCGACGAAGGCGACCTCGACGCTCTCGCCGGTGGCAGCCTGCACGGCCTCGGCCAAGCGGCCGACCTGAGCCCGGTCGTCGGCATCGGCGGTGGTGACGTGCAGGGCCAGGAGGTGGCCGAGCGTGTCCACCGCCATATGCAGCTTCGAGCCCTTCTTGCGCTTGGCCCCGTCGTAGCCCGCCCGCTCGCCGCTCTCGGGGGAAGAGCGCAAGGTCCGGTTGTCGAGCACGGCGGCCGTCGGCTCCGGGGGGCGGCCGGCCGCCATGCGCAGCACCGCGCGCAGATCCTCGGCCAGTTGCTCGAAGCAGCCGGCCGACAGCCAGCGCTGGGCCTGCTGATACACGACGAACCAGCGCGGCAGATCGTGGGGCATCAGCCGCCAGGAACAACCGCTCCTGACGACGTAGCGCAGGCCGTTGAACACCTCCCGTAGCGGATGCTCGCGCTGGCCGGCATCCTCGCGCAACAGGGTCAGGTAAGGGGCGACCAGCGCCCATTCCTCATCGGAAACGTCGGACGGATACGGCTTGCGGGCAGGGCTCATCCTCGCTCATCTGAGCACCGCCCCACCCAGGTCCATAACAGCCTCTAGATCAGGGAAGCTGACGGGCGCGGGCGGCCGGTAGCCCAGGGACGAGTGCGGCCGGAGGCGGTTGTAGGTGTTCTGCCAGAGACCGATCACAGTCTGGGCTTCCTTGAGCGAGTAGAAGATCTCCTGCCTCAGGCACTCGTCGCGCAGCTTGCCGTTAAAGCTCTCACAGTACCCGTTCTCCCACGGCGAGCCCGGGGCGATGTACTGGATCTGAGGGCCCGTCTTGGCGACCCATTTGCAGAGTGCCTTCGAGATCATCTCAGGACCATTGTGGCACCGGATATGCTCCGGGATGCCGTGTAGGCACATGGCGTCGGCCAGCGCCTCGATCATACCGAGGCTGTTGATGCGCCGTGCCACCTTCAGCGCGAGGCATGCCCGGCTGTGCTCATCGATCAGCGTCAGGATGCGCAGGCTTCGCCCATCGTGGGTCTGGGCCCGCACAAAGTCGAAGCTCCAGACGTGATTGCGGCGAAGCGGCCGCAGCCGCACGCACGAGCCGTCGTTCAGCCAGAGGCGGCTGCGAGGTCTCTGTCGGCTGGGGACCTTCAGCCCCTCGCGACGCCAGATGCGCTGAACCCGATCCTTGCCGACCTGCCAGCCGTCTGCTTGCAGCAGCGCGGTGACGCGGCGGTAGCCGTAGCGCCCATACTCAGACGCCAGGGCAATGATGGCGCGGGTCAGCTAATCCTCGTCGGCCGGCACGGTCGGCACGTAGCGTTGCGTGCCGCGGTGCTGGCCGACGATCCGGCAGGCGTGACGCTCGGAGAGACCATACTTCTCCCGGATCCCGTCCACTGCCTGCCGGCGTCGCTCGGGGGCTACAAGTTTCCCGAGGCGACGTCCGCCAGCACCTGCTTCTCCAGGGATAGGTCAGCCACGAGCCGGCGCAACCGAGCGTTCTCGCGCTCAAGATCCTTCATCTTCCTGGCTTGCTCGACCTGCAGGCCGCCGTACTCCTTGCGCCAGCGGTAATAGCTCTGCTCGGAGATCTCCGCCTCCTTGCACGCCAACGCCAAGCTCTTGCCCTGGGCTGTCTGCACCTCGATCTGGCGCAGCTTGAGCACCACCTGCTCCGCGCTCGTCTTCTGACCTCGCCGCATGTCCGACTCCTTCCGTTCCGGCTGATCCTCTCAACCAGCCCGGTCCAAAGCCAGCCGGTCAGGTCACCTCGAGACGGCTGCGATGATCAACGCCAACGGTGGTGCGATCATCGCTAAGGGGAACGTGGTTCTGCCGCGCGCAGCAAATCCGTCCGGGCCGTTCATCGCTGTGGCGCAGGACTTCGGTGAGCACACGATCCAGAACAACGACTTCAACACCTTGAACCTGTCGGTTCCGGCCGGCGCCCGCGCTGGCGAGTACGGGCCGAACAAGGTTGCGCCCTTCACATGGACCCCGACGCCCGCGTTCGATGGGGGCAACGGTTCGTTCTCGGTGTCGTCCTATGCCGTTCAGCAGGGCAGCTGGAGCTACGGTGCCGGCAAGATCGACTACAACTTCCGCGTATACTTCACCCACGGCGCCTACTCGGGCAATTCGGGCAACGTCTTCCTGTCCGGGTTGCCCTTCTATGCGTCAGCCATCGACTTCCGCCCGGGCGCCTTCTCTGAGTTCGGAGGGTTCACCCTGACGGCCGGCCAGCTTTGGGCGGCGCCGGCCGCTCGCGCCGATACGACCAAACCTGGCATCTATCCGGTGCAGTTGGGAGGGGCTTCGCTCGCCTTTATCGGGCCGGCCAACGTGCCGACCAGTGCCGGCACGCGGTACATCGCGGGATCTGACTCGATTCCGCTGCGATAATAGGCAGGGCGGCAATCCGCCGGGCCGTCACGTGCACTGGCGACTAAGACTCGGACCTGAAAAAGGCATACTTCGACCCGCGTCTCTCAACTCGGATGCCGTCGACCAAAGCCGGCCGCAGCCGACTGCTCGTTGATCCAAGTCTGCGTCTGCTCGCGAGGACTAACCGGACCGTCCAGGACCGGAGCGAAGTTGGACAGGTCGACGACTAGCACGGGCCTTGACGTGCTCGCCGACAAGCTCGGCTCTGAGGCATTATATGGCGCCCCTCCTCGGCCCAATGCGCGAGCAGGGAAGCCGGTGTGAATGGTTTGAGCCATTGGTGATCCTCAGCGAGGTAGCTGACGCGCGGCGCTAATCGCCTCTCGCGCGGCGGGTGAAAACGACATCTCCTCATAGGTAGGCATCGGAACACCCGCCTTCGGCTTCATTATCAAATCGGCGAAGCAGTGATCTTTGACGAAATGATCGTGAAGAAATGTAAGAGAATTAGGTTTTGGGTTGTTATGCACTTCAACATCGAACGCGTGCCAGAGTGCTTGCGCAAATGCAGCGGGACTGTGCCCGGCATAGGCGTTGAGCGTCCACGTGTTGAACTCCATGTGTACGAATGGCCGCTCCTCGGAGAGGATGCGGCCAGCTCCAGCCAGAACCTCCGGTTCATGCCCCTCCACGTCGAGCTTGATGAGCGCCGGGCGCAAGGCGTGCTCGTTGGCATAGTCGTCGAGGCGAATGGCTGGAACATCAACCACCGGCATCCCGAGTGTGATGTGGTTCTCGGTCACGACGTGCGAGCCAGCGCCGTAGTCGGACATATGAAAATGGAGGGTGCCTGGCTTGTGAGAAGCGGCTGCCTCGACGACAGTCACGTTAGGGAACCGCGCAGTGTTCTGCCTCAAAAAGCCGATGTTTGCAGGTGACGGCTCGAAAGCAAAAATTCTCGCAGCCGGTTTCACCAACGCCATTATGGCGGCGCTTACACCGATATTCGCCCCGACATCAAAGATAACAGCATCGGCCGGCACGCGGCTCGCCAGCTGAATAAGATCATCAAAGCTGTTGGCGTGGGTCTGGAGCGATTTGAAATAATCATCGGTGTCGCTCCCCGAAAACTCCACCTCTTGTCCTGCGATTTTGAGAAGCATCACGCCCTCTTTCTTGTCGACTTTTTGAGTTGAGGAGGCCAAGTTCTAGTCCGGAGGGTTGTGATCGTAGCTAGCGACCCTAATCACCGTACGTCCTCGCAGCCCCCCCCCCATGTTCCGGTGTCGTCCAGTGATTATACCACCCGCTGATTGCTTCTACTAGACGCCACGATTGAATGTTGCTACCTGCCGGTCCCGATTGCGTCTCCGGCGTTAACGCGGCGCCTTCTCGTAATCGTATTGCGCGGATCAATGGCGGGCCGATGCGAAACAAGTCCATTCTCATTCAGAACTATCATCCGCCTGCTACAACTGCCCTGGTAAGGGACTTCAAGAAAATAGGTTTCGAGGTTCTCAGCCCGGATAGTGACTGGGGGCGCTTCAATTGGTACGCGCCGAACGACGGGATTGGAAGCGCCCTTATCAGCGAGAGTGAATATTTTTCTCGGCCGCCGGGATACGTGCTTATTACGTGTAAGCCTGCAGAAGAGTCGCTGAAGCGAGTCGCGCGCGAGCATGGCGACTTGATGATCCTGAATGTTGCTCAACAGTATCAGGTATATGAGGACGGGATTGCGGACGTGATGATTTGTCCTGATACTGAAACATTTAAAAATTACCCACATTATGTCGAGCACAAGTTGCTATACTTTGTGCAGCCGCACATAAGCGACATCACGCCCAAGGATCACGCCTCATCATATGCAAAAAAGTCAATTAGCTCGTTCGTGAGCACTCCGCATGTATGGCCTATCGCATCAGAAGTTTTTGCGGCTTTCGCGCGGCTCTACCCACACCATTACGTCAACTACGGATTAGAAGCTCCGGGCGGCTATGTAGACCATGCCACGGCCAATCGTATAATGGTGGAGAATTTTTTTACCGCACAATTCAAAGATCACGAGGCTTATGGGCTAGCGTGCCTTGAGTCCATGATGCTAGGAACGCCTATCGTCACGCTTAAGCGGTTTATCGAAGGGAAAACATTGGGAGAGTTTTTCCTAATGCCCGACAATTCGATAATTGCAGACACGGTCGAAGAGGCGGTCGAAAAGCTCCTCTCTATCTCATTCGAGGATTACCTTCGTCTCTCGGAAAACGGCAAAGCCCGTGCTTATGAGATGACGAGTGACGAGCGCACGGTCGAGGTGTTGAAGCGCGTTCTGGGCTAAGCCAGATCTGTTTCTAAATAGGCGGGCGATGGCAAAACCCGTTTCTACCAAGTGGATAGGCTCGTTGGGATAAAACCCTTCGGGCCTTTCGTGTCTCGAAAATATAGTGTCCGAGATTGGCGGGCTCTACGCGTATTGATCCACGTGTTGCCAGTATAGACCTTTTGGATAAGCGCTCCCCAAGAGCCGAACGGCCTTCCTGAACAAACCGGAGTCGAATATGATCTCGTCCCCCGACGCAGGCGCTTTCGCGCGCCGCTGGCTTCGTCTGCGCCGCAACACGGCTGACGGATTACGACCTCCCCCGGATCGGTCACACCATCGGCGTCGGCGAGGACGAGATCCACGCCGTGATGGAGGTGGAGTCGTCCGGCGGCGGCTTCGACCGGCTGAAGCGGCCGAAGATGCTGTTCGAGCCGCACGTCCTCTGGCGCAATCTCTCGGGTGCCGAACGCACCCGCGCGGCCTCGCTCGGCCTCGCCTACGCGTCCTGGAAGCCCGGTGCCTACCCGACCGATAGCTATCCCCGCCTGATGCAGGCGATGGCGATCAACGAGACGGCGGCGCTGAAGGCCTCCTCCTGGGGGCTGGGCCAGATCCTCGGCGAGAACCACCGGGCCCGCCGGCTACGCGACGCCGCAGGCGATGGTGCTGGCGTTCTGCAACGGCGGCGAGGCCGAGCATCTCACGGCAATGGTCCGCTTCATCGTCACGAACGGCCTCGACGAGCTGCGCCGGCACGATTGGGCGGGGTTCGCCCGCGGCTCCAACGAGGCCGGCCACGCGAAGCACGGCTATCACACCAAGCTCGCGGCGGCCTTCGCCAAGTGGTCGAAGATCAAGGACACGCCCTGGTCGCCGGGCATGGGTGAGCCGGCGCCCGACCCGCTGGCGCCGATGACGGCGGCGGGCATGGAGCCCGGCTCCCATCCAAGTCCCACGCTAATTTCTGCCCCCACAATCGTGGCCGCGAAAATTAACGACCCCGCCAAGCCCGCCCCCACCGGCGGGCTTCTTCGTTCCGGGGTCCAGGCGACCGGTGGCGCGGTCCGCACCGGCCTCGCCGGGCTCTACGACCTGATACCCGATCGGCTCCGCGCTCGGCGCCGTCGGCTCCGGCCTGATCAAGGTGTTCGGCAACTCGGTGCTGGCCCCGATCCTCAAGGGGATCGAGAATGGCCAGAACACCCAGCGCGACGTCGCGGTGCAGGTGGTCCAGGCCGAGATCGCGGCCAACCAAGCGAAAGCGGCCATCGCGCCCGCCTTCAAGGGGCTGATCTACGGTATCGGCATCCCGCCGGCCGTCCACTTCGGGGCGATGTGCGCCTCGGCGACCTTCGATCTCGGATGGCCGGTACACGACCTGCCCCCAGCCTACGTGCCGATCGAGGCCACCATCCTGACAGCCTTCTTCGTCTCCTCGCCGCTCACGACGCTGGTTCGCGCCGGCGCCGCCCGCCTGCTGAAAGCCTGATGCCATGGACACCTCGTTCCTCTCGCCCGGCCCGATCACCTGGGCGCAGGTCGTGGCGCTCGCCGCGTTCCTATTCGCCCTCGGCAAGGACGCGGATTGGGTCATCGGCAAGCTGCGTGCCGGCACGAAGGACGCGGTGTCCCCGCTGACGATCGACATGGCGGCGGTGAAGATCCAGATCGCCGCCCAGACCAAAGCCCTACACAACTTCAAGGTCGAGGTCGCGCGGACCTACGTGACCGGCGACGTCATCACCCGCCTCGAGCGACGCATCGACGACCTGGTATCCTCGGTGCGCGACGAGATGAAGGAGACGCGCCAGACCATGCTCAAGGCGATCACGGGCCGCTCGCCTTCCTGATCCTCCCCGCTATCCACATACCGCCTCGGGGCTTCGGCCTCGGGGCTATTTTCGTGCGCGCAGTCTGACAAGATTGGCCTAGCGGTCTGACGGGGGCGCGAACTTCTGCCGCTCTGCCAACTCGCGCTGTTTATTCACCTCCAACCGCCTAGCCGCCTGATCGGCATTTGCCCAGCTTGCAGCGATAAGGAACGGCACGCCCGCAATCCACAGATAGATCAAGGCGCGGTATGTTCGACCGGCACGTGCATAAAGGAATGCTGACATCCAGCACCAGAGATCAACGGTTATGACGATCGCTAATATTGCAGGATGAAGGCTAGGCATTTATTGCTGCTGAGACTATTGTTGTGCTCGAACGACGAAGCGCTCCATTATTAGTCCGACGGTTAGAGATCCGAATATCCACATAAAGACATAAAGGTAGCCTACCTGGGCAGGTATCATGGGCTCGTAGCCAAGACGAACCCAATCGATAATCTGCGTGACGGGATTCCACTGCATATAATAATAGATCTCCTGCGGCATGTAGCAGGCGAGGAAATACACGCCGCTCGAAAGGTAAAGCAAAATTGTTATCAACACATAGCCGAGGGCCCAGCCCGGAAAGATCGAGACAATGCCAACATTTATAAACCCAATGCCGATACCCAGGCCAATCGCCGCCAAATAGCCGGTAACAGATTGGAATATATCGACCGGGACAGGATCTACACCGAAGCAAATAAGTGTCGCCATAACAAGCATCAATCCCAGAAATGCATTAACTATTTCAACGAGTATTCGAGCGACTACAGTGTCGAACTTTTTTACTTGCGGGAAATAAGTCAAAGGCTTATGGACTAAATAGCCTTTCATCACCTCGCGCGAGACGTATTGAAACGCGAGTGCAGGCAATGCGCCCGTCGCGACGAACAGCATGGGGCTATCGAGAATTGGCTGCTTCATGCCGCGAAAAGCCATCGCCCCGACGATGATCCCGAGATGCACGCAGGGCCACAGCACTTGAACCAGATAGCCCCAGTAGCTTCCACCGAAGCGGCTGCGCATATCGCGCAGCATCAGAGCGCTGAGGACACGCAGGTAGACGTCTATGTAACTCGGCATAGGGCGCGTGGAGTGGGGAGCGTCTCTCATGGTGTCCATCGCAGCGGGCAATTGAGCCCACCTCGTCGGCTACAATAGCGACGGAATCGAGGTGCTATCGAGCATTAAGGGGGAGGCGGGAGTGCTGCTGCTGTCGACATGACCGCGAGCAATCATCGACGCCGCTGACGTCTGGCTACTTCGCCGCCGCGAGCATCCGCTTCCGCACCTCGGCCATGCGGTCGTCATCGCTGACGCTGGTCGCCGCAGCATTCCGCCCAACGGCCTCACAGATCTCCCGCACGGCCGCCTCGTCCGGGCTGAGCCCTCGGGCGGCGCCTGGATCAGGTATCCTGCCCATGTCCACATAACAGCCTCTAGCGTGACCGGCTCACTTCCAATGATTTGCCAAACGCCATGAGCGTCGCGCCGAGCTCTACCTTGCTTTCACAATATAAGGTCGCGCCCTCATCTGCCGAGAGCGGACCAACTCGTCTTAGCGCAGACTCGAAGAAAGTCGCCGTGCTCGCATTGTGCTAAATGAGCCGAAATTAGCGCAATGGGATGGAGCCAGCGCCACTTAAAGCCCGCAAACCTATTGCTGTTGGCACGTTAGCGACATTAAGGTGGGAGGAACCCGGACCACCGCCCAACGAGTAATATACGCCTGGATGGTTCGGGTTAGCCGAAACGATTGGCGTTGCGAAGGCTGCGCTGCCGAGCAGATTGAACCCAGAGAATTCTCCCCCAATTCCAGGATACTGATCGATTGATTGAGAGGTAAATGGAAGTCCAACCAAAACAAATTTTCCAGAAGCGCCAGAATAGGGGCCGCTCTGAAACACAACACGGTAAGAATACCTTATCTCTCCGCGATCATAGCTATAAAAGCTTTGACGAATGAGGTATTTGCTTGCTGCAAAAGTTCCATTTGCCTTGTCGAAAGTTGGTGTCGGCATCCAAGTAAACGCTGCGACTTTGTTCGGCCCGTACTCTCCAAGGTGGGCACCTGGTGGCAGCCGGTAACCCCAGGTCCCGAAGTCGTTCTCGGTGACTGTATGACAAGCGTCGTCCGACTCTAGAGAGACGAGATCACCAGAACCAGCGGTCGTCACCGTGTTAGCTATTGCAATCAGACACCCGCCCTTGTTCGCAAGGAGATATGGCTGTGTGCGGGTTGACCCTTGTAGAGGGGAGAGGCGAACACCGGTCACGATCGCAGTCCCGCCGGTCACTTGCAGAGCCGGCGAGTCACCAATGTGCTCGAAAGATCCGCCATTGACCACTAGTGTCCCAGCAGTGTTGATGACGTATGACTTAGTGGAAGCTCCCCAAAGATGCAGGCTCCCAATCGTGATGGTGCCACTAGTGTTCCAAAGTACGGGTATTGGATCGGGCGAGACGCCTTTTGTCGAGGAAATCATCCCGAACTGAAAATCGCCGCCGTCGTTCTTGATCCTCGCGCCATCACCATCGAGTTGCATCATTCCGATCTGCCTCGCGGCACCGCTATTTCCATTTCGATTTGAGTAGACCGAGGAAGCAAAGGCATTTAAACTTTCAATATCAAGTCCATCAATTGCACCAAATTCGGCGCAAATTGTTGTTTTATCGTAGTAGATTTCTCTTTGCGTATCAGTATGCAATCCAAAAGGCCAACAGTGCAACGAATTGACGTGAGCAAAGTCGAGCAGGCCATCTAAGATGATTCCCTGACGATACGCACCGATTTCCAGGAGATCAGCCGAAAAGCCTCCAGCGTTTCCGACTGCCCGTAGGCCATTCCATGCGCCCGAGACTCGAAGTGTGCCAATTTTGAATCGAGTCGCGACGCTGAAATCAACCGCTGGTGGGTATTTGATGATTGCGTCTCTACCGCCCGGACGCTCCGGTTGCATGAAGCGGATTTCAAACCCGTCGAGACCAGAACTGTCTCCGAATGCAACGTCGATCACAGCCCTCGCCGTTGCCTCGAAGCAGGTGTCGATATCGAATCGTGTACTCGCAACTCCATTCCCTAACAGCCGCTGCCCGTTACTCAGAGGGATCGAGTTGCAGACGCGATAAGCCCCATCTGGAAACCGGATTGTTCGACCAGTCGCTGCTGCTGCCCGGATATAAGGTGTGAGGTCAGCCTTGTTCGTTCCTGCCCGCACCGCTCCTCGTATGCTCGGTGGGATAAAGGCCATAACGTTCACTTCATCGCGGGACCGTTCAGCGAGATTGTACGGCTGAGCACCACTGAATGGCACTGTAACATCGAAGGCGGAGCCATCGCCTGGCTGCAGTGCGATTGCCTCTACGTGTAGAACCCACGGCAGGACGAGCAGCGCCGAAAGGGTGAGAAGTGACCGCTTCATCCATCACGACTCCCGAGATCGCCTCCTCTTTGGAGGAGCCGAGTGGATTGGAGATAGTTTGCGAAAGATGGAAGGACCGCCAGTTTCGGCAAGCAGGCAGCCTCCCGTCTCCCGCCGCGGAGCGGCATAGCCGGGACAACTCGCCGAGCACGCGCTAGATGGTGCCAGCTTGAGGAGCACTTTGTGCTCGCATCCCAACGCCACGGTGAACAGCGGCTTCGTAGTCTTGCCGTCAGCGATTAAGTCGGCGACGGTACGGTTCTTTATGACCTCTCCGGCTCCTCCGCAATGAACCAAGACGCCAGGAACTCGGCGCCATCCTTTCGGCTACGGTGCCTGCCCATCAAACTGCCGTGCTGATCAGGGGCAATCCAGAGACCTGGGCGCTCGATGTCCGCCGAGACGGGCCCGCCAGCCTGCACGACGAAGCCGCTGGCACCGCCGTCCTCGATGACGTGATCCGGCGCGTTCACACCTTCCGCGCCCGCGCCAGCAGGATCGCGGTCCGCGCCGCATTCGGCCGCGCGCCCGGCATGCTCGTCTTGTCGCGCTGAACGGCGGTGGCGAACGCGTTTGCCTTCACGGCCTCAGCCAGGTCGAGCACGTAGCCCTCGGCGAGTTCGGCCCGGTCGTCGAGCTTCCCGGCTAGAGCCGTGCCCTAGCGGGTTGAATCACTTGGGGTAGGCGATCTGGCTGGCGTGTGATTCACTGGGTGGGCTTGTGATGGAGGATGCCATGCCTTCAGCCCTGTC
>NZ_BPRC01000024.1 GCF_022179725.1 Methylorubrum aminovorans | reverse complement strand
GCCGGCCTTCACCGCTTGGCCGGCTGCGCTCACCCGGTCGGCTCCGCCGGCCAAGCGACCCGTGGAGCAAAGGCCGACCCTGCACTAACTTAGAACTTGGACCACCGCCTGAGGGCCGATCACCCAGCCGAGGCCCTCCACAGGGCCGAGGCGGGCTTGTGGACAAGCGGCCGCCGTCGGGCCAGCTACGGCTGGACCGGCTCGCCCTCGAAGGCGACGCCGATGAAGTCGCCGCGCCGCCAGCACAGCCGGGCGGTCACTGTGCGCAGGTCGTGCGCGGCGATCACGAGGGGAAAGGTCTCCGGTAGGGCCTGTTCGGGCGAGATCCGGATCTTGGCGCCCCGGGGCGAGAGATCGCGCACCGTGCAGGCGACCAGACGCTCGGGCCCGAGGACGATGCGTCCTTGCTGGACGACGCGGTGCCGCCGGCCCGCTCGCGCGACCGGCGCGGCCGGATTCGGCAAAACAGCTTCTCGCGCATCGGCCATGCTCGCCTCCGGCGGCTCACTCGGCCCTCGGCTTAACAACGGTTCGAAGCGCTGTCGATCAGACGCGATGAGACGCTACGCCCCCTTCGCGCGGCGTCGTTAACCGGGCGTCAAGTATAACAGTACACGGATCGTGAACCTTAACGTTTTCACCCCCGTGAGCGCGACACGAATACCTTTCGTGCGTGGCGCTCCGGGACCGGTCCACCGAGATCCGCATGACGCCCGATCCCACCCGGCGCTCCTCATCCGACAGCGCGTCACGCCTTCCGTCTCGACCGCTGGCGGGAAGCGTGGTCGCTCGCCGCTCCCGGGAAGCGGCGGGCGAGCGCACCGTGCTGGCCGGCCTTGTCCTGCTCGCCCTGACAGCGAGCGGGTTTGCCGGCTACGCCATCTCGACCGGCACCCACGGCTACGACGTGCAGGCCGTGCTTCCGGCCGGCATGGCGCCGTTCGCCTGGAAGAAGACCGTGGCGCAGGGCCGTCTCGCCGACCCCGACTTCGATCCCGTCACCACCGGCTCGCTGCCCGACCGCCCGGCGGCTGCAGGCCCACAGGGCCCGGCGCAACCGTCGGTGCCGCCACCCGCCTTCTCCGCGGGCACTTACACCCTGCGCGGCGTCAGTGACGGCGTCGCCACTTTGGAGAGCCGCGAGGGACGGCTCACGGTCTCGCTCGGCAGCACCCTGCCCGGCGCGGGCCGCGTCCTGTCGATCCGCCGGACCGGCGCCGGCTGGGTCGTGATCACGACCGAGACGATCATTGGGCCCGCTTCGTGACCCGGCTTCGCATCCCGACCGGGCGGCCCTGCTTCGGCGGGCAAGCCTGGAGCAAGCGTACCGACCTAGAGGCTGCGTCGGATCCTGCCCTCGCTGCCGAACCGATGGCTGCTGTCCTCCCGCGCTCCCGCTCAGGCGCCCGCCCGTGACCGACACCCTCACCAGCTACCGCCTGATCGCCAAGGACCTCACTGCCTCTCTCAAGCGGAAGGCGGCCGAGCCGAGCGTGGCGCGAGAGACCGCCTATTACGAGGCCAATATCGGCCGGGTGAAGACGGTCGATGACTTCCTCGGCGACCAGCGCCTCTACACCTACGCCATGAAGGCCTACGGCCTGGAGGAGATGACCTACGCCAAGGCGTTCATGCGGAAGGTTCTGGAGGAAGGAGCGGCCAGTTCGGCGAGCTTCGCCAACCGGCTGGCGGACGACCGCTACACCGCCTTCGCCAAGGCGTTCAGCTTCGGCCAGGGCGTGACAGTCAAGGGCACCGATCCCGCGCGCTTCGGCCTGCCGGCCGTCGCCGCCTCGCTCAGCGCGCCGAAGCGCCTGGCTGACACCTACGATTTCAGCGGCCGCGCCGAGTCGAGCTTCCTCGTGGAATCGCGGATCGACGCTACGACGACGCAATCGGTGACGGTCCGGCTCAATGCGAAGACGTTGGCCGGGCAGGTAGCGGACCTGTCGAAGGTGACGCCCGCCGAGATCGCCGCCGCGGTGGCAGCGCAGATCGATGCCTCTGCCCTCAAGGGCAAGGTCCAGGCGGGTCTCGCCGCCGATGGCAGCCTGTTCTTCCAGACCACCGCCCTGACCGATTTCGGCGCCGACGGGCGCGCGGGCGGCACGGGCCTCGACGCCGACACGCTGGTGAACGCAGGCGGGACGAACCGCAGCCTGACGATTCGCAACGCGCCGCTCTCGGCCGCGGACAAGCTTGCCACGGATGTCGGCTTCGGCACGGATCTCGGACCGGACGCGCTGGCCCAGACCGTGACGCAGGCCTATCTGCGCCAGTCGCTGGAGAGCGAGGCGGGCGACGCCGACACGGGCGTGCGCCTCGCCCTCTACTTCGCCCGCAAGGCGCCGACGCTGACCAGCGCCTACGACATCCTCGGCGACGCCGCGCTGAGCCAGGTCGCCAACACGGTGATCGGCCTGCCGGCGACGAGCGGGGCCGCGACCAGCGAGGCGCTGGCCCGGCGCGCCGATCTGATCGCCAAGAAGATCGACGTCGCGAGCCTGAAGGATCCGGCCAAGCTCGACGCCTTCGTGCGGCGCTTCGCGGCGATCTGGGACGCGCAGAACAACACCGCCAGCGCGCCCGTGCTGGCCCTGTTCACCGGCTCGGGCGGCATCGACGCCGAGATGCTGATGAATCGGCAAGCGGCGCGGATCGGAGGCTGAGGCCATGCAGAGCAGCCTCTACGTCGCCCTTTCGAGCCAGATCGCCCTCGAGAAGCGCCTGACGACCACCGCCAACAACGTCGCCAACATGGCCACCGTCGGCTTCCGGGCCGAGGAGGTGACCTTCTCGGAACTGCTCGCCCGCTCGAACCGGGGTGAGGTCGCCTTCGTCGGCCCCGGCAAGGACACGATCTCGCGGGCCGCCGGCCAGACGACCAAGACCGATTCCGCCCTCGACGTCGCCGTCCAGGGCGATGCGTGGCTCGGGGTCAAGGGGCCTAAGGGCGAGACGCTCTACACCCGCGACGGCCGCCTGACGATGGACGCTAACGGACAGTTGCGCACGGTGAGCGGCCTGCCCGTGGTCGACCCGGGCGGCGGCCCCCTGCTGCTCGATCCTCAGGGCGGACCGCCGAAGATCGGCCGCGACGGCAGCATCCACCAGGGCCTCAATCAGGTCGGAGCCCTCGGCCTGTTCACCATCGACCCGAAGGCGGGGTTGACGCGCTCGGGCCAGAATTCGGTCGCCGCCAGCCTACCCGGCCGGCCGGTGCAGGACTTCACACGGGTCGGCCTCGTGCAGGGTTACGTCGAGGGCGCCAACGTCAATCCGATCCTGGAGATGACCAAGCTCATCGCGATCCAGCGCGCCTTCGAGAGCGCGGCGACGATGACCTCGGAGGCCGACAACACGCTGACCAGCGCTGTCAAGACGCTGGGTCCGCAGGGCTAGCCGGGCCATGACCCTCAACGCCATCGAGCGCCTGGAACAGGCGATGGAGGCCGGGCGCCGCAACCTGCCGCTGGTGCGCGTCGCCGGCCCCGTGCGCGAGGTGACCGCCAGTGCCGCGCGGGTCGCGGGCGTGTCCGCCTTCGTGCGGCTCGGCGACCGCATCGGATTCTCCGCGGATGGCCGGGTGCAGATTGGGGAAGTCGTGCGCATCGATGCGGCCGGCGCGACGGTGAAGCCGTTCGAGAGCCGGATCGAGGCCGGCATCGGCAGCCTCGCCCACCGCATCGGCCCGGCGCAGCTGCGTCCGGATTCGCGCTGGAAGGGCCGCGTGATCGACGCGCTCGGCCGCCCGGTCGATGGACTCGGCCCCCTGGCGGAAGGGCCGGATAGCGTTCCGCTCGATGCCGACCCGCCCGCCGCGATGACCCGCGCGCGGGTGAAGACGCCGCTGCCGACAGGTGTGCGGGCGATCGACCTGTTCACGCCGCTCTGCGCCGGGCAGCGCATCGGCATCTTCGCGGGCTCCGGCGTCGGCAAGTCGACGCTGCTGGCGATGCTGGCGGGTGCGCAAGGCTTCGACAGCGTGGTCGTGGCGCTGGTGGGCGAGCGTGGACGCGAGGTCCGCGAATTCCTCGAAGGGCCGATCGCGGCTTCCCGAGACCGCGCCGTCATCGTCGTCTCGACCGGCGACGAGAGCCCGATGATGCGCCGGCAAGCGCCGAAGGTGGCGCTGGCGGTCGCCGAATCGTTTCGCGATCGCGGCGAGTCGGTGCTGCTCATCGTCGATTCCGTGACCCGCTACGCCCACGCCGCACGCGACGTGGCGCTCGCCGCCGGGGAGCCCGCGGTGGCCCGCGGCTACCCGCCGAGCGTGTTCTCGGATCTGCCGCGCCTGCTTGAACGCGCCGGCCCCGGCGCGGAGGGCACCGGCACCATCACCGGCATCTTCTCGGTGCTGGTCGATGGCGACGACCACAACGATCCGGTCGCCGACTCGATCCGCGGCACCCTCGACGGCCATGTGGTGCTCGACCGCGCCATCGCCGAGCAGGGCCGCTATCCGGCGATCGACCTGCTCGGCTCGATCTCGCGCCTCTCGGGCGAGGTCTGGACCGGGGATCAGCGCGAGTTGGTGCGCAAGCTGAAAAGCATGATGTCCCGCTTCGAGGAGACGCGGGACCTGCGTCTGATGGGCGGCTATCGCGCCGGCAGCGACCCCGATCTCGATCAGGCCGTGAGCCTCGTGCCGCGGATCTACGAGGCCTTGCGCCAGGAGCCGGGCCAGCCGCCGAGCCGTGACGCCTTCCTCGAACTCGCCCATTCCCTGCGGGGATGAGCAAGCCCCGCAAAACCTTCAGCCCCGCGCAAGCGACACCGTGTCCATTGCGCCAGAATTCGAAAGTCAACGAGGTGTCCGCATGAGTCTCATCGGCGTGCTCCGCACCGGCGTCTCCGGGATGAACGCTCAGTCCAACCGCATCTCGACGGTGGCCGAGAACATCCAGAACGCCAGCACCACCGGTTACAAGCGCACCTCGGCCGAGTTCTCGTCGCTGCTGCTCGATTCCGGTGATGTCGGCAACTACAACTCGGGTGCGGTCGAGACCACGCTGCGCCGCGCGGTGAGCGAGGGCGGACCCATCGCCTCGACCAATTCCGACAAGGATCTGGCGATCCAGGGTAACGGCTTCTTCGTGGTGAGCGATGCCGGCGGCGCGCCCTTCATGACCCGGGCCGGCAACTTCGTGGTCGACGGCAAGACCGGCAATCTCGTCAACGCCGGCGGTTTCACCCTGATGGGCTACAGCCTCGCCAACGGAACGCCGAACCCGGTTCTGAACGGCGTGGCCGACCTCAAGCCGGTCAATGTCAGCGTGATGGGCCAGGAGGCGCGTCCCTCCACCAGTGCCACGATCAGCGGCAATCTCTCCTTCGAGACCCCCGTCTACGATCCAACCGCGACCGGGGCCCTCGGCTACTCGAAGAAGAACTCGCTCAAGGTCTACGACAATGTCGGTCAGCCGGTGACGCTCGACGTCCAGATGACCAAGACCACCGCCAACACCTGGGCGGTGAGCTTCATCAACCCCGCGGCACCGACACCCCCGGTTGGATCCACCACGGTGACCTTCGACGGCAACGGCAAGGTCAACGGTGGCGGATCGACCCTCGTGACCGTGCCGAACGGGCGCAGCGTCACCGTCAATCTGAGCGGCCTCACGCAGCTCTCCGGCGATCACAACCTGTCCGGCACCGCCGACGGCTCGTCGCCGACCGCCGTGAGCGGCACGGCCTTCGGCGAGGACGGCACCGTCTACGCGGTCTATTCCGACGGCACCCGCAAGGCCGCCTTCAAGGTGCCGCTTGCGGACGTGGCGAGCCCCGACAACCTGACGCCGCGGGCCGGCAACGTCTTCACCACGAGCGCGGAATCCGGCGACATCCAGATCGGCTTCGCTGGCCAGGGCGGGCGCGGCATCATGAAGGCCGGGGCGCTCGAACAATCCAACGTCGACGTCAGCACCGAGCTGACCACGATGATCGAGTCGCAGACGGTCTACACCGCCAACTCCAAGGTGTTCATGACCGGTAACGAGTTGCTCGAAACCCTGATGAACCTGAAGCGCTGACGGGAACGTCACCGCCTTCCGGGGGGGCCGGCCCGACACCGGCGCCCCCGTCTCGTACCGCGTCCCAGGAACCGACCGATGGGTCTCACCCTCGCGCTCAACACCGCGCGCGCCTCGCTGCTCGCGAATTCGAACCAGATCGCGGTGTCCGCGCGCAACGTCGCGGGCGCGAACGATCCCGGCTATTCGCGCAAGATCGCGACACTGGTCGCCGGCAGCGCGGGCGGGGCCACCGTCACGATCACCCGCGCCGGTGATCCGGCGCTCTATGCCCGCACCCTCACCGCCTCCTCCGACGCCGCCCGCGGCGACGCGCTGCTGACCGGCCTGACGAAGCTCGCCCAGACCATCGGCGACACGGACGACCCGACCGCACCGGCCGCGCGGCTCTCGGCCCTCCAGGCCGCTCTTCAGGCCGCCGCCAACCAACCCGACAACACGCAGCTCGCCCGCGACGCCGTCGAGGCGGCCAAGGCGCTGGCCGGCGGCCTCAATGCGGCGGCCGACACGGTCCACGCCGTGCGGGCGGAGGCCGATGCCGGCATCGCCAATTCGGTGACCCGCATCAACGACCTTCTCGGGCGGTTCGACACCGCGAACCGCGCCGTCGTCAAGCTGACCGCCCTGGGGGGTGACGCCACCGACGCGCTCGACGACCGCGACCGCATCCTCACCGCGCTCTCGCAGGAGATCGGCGTCACCGCCGTGAACCGCGAGGGCGGCGACATGGCGCTCTACACCGACGGCGGCGTCACCCTGTTCGAGCGCGGCCCCCGCGCGGTCGCGTTCTCCCCCACCTCCACCTTCGCCGCCGGCACCGTCGGCGGCACCGTGACCATCGACGGCGTGCCGGTGACCGGAGCCGGCTCGCCGATGCCGCTCACGTCCGGGCGGATCGCCGGGCTCGCGAGCCTCCGCGACGGGGCGGCGCTGGGCTACGAAGCGCAGCTCGACGCGCTGGCCGGCGCCCTGATCGGCACCTTCGCCGAGAGCGACTCCGTGGCGCCGGACGGCGGCCCGCGGGCCGGGCTGTTCACCGCGGGCGGCAGCGCCGCCCTGCCCACGTCCACCGCCGCCGGTCGCATCGGCCTCGCCTCGACGATCGCGATCAACGCGGCGGTGGATCCCGCCCGGAACGGCGACCCGACTCTGCTGCGCAGCGGCGGCATGAACGGGAGCGACTATGCCGACCCCGCAGCGGGCGGGGATGCGGCCTATGCCGGCCGCCTGCGCAATCTCGTCGAGGCGCTCGCCGCATCGCGACCCGTCGATCCGGCGCTCGGTCTCGGCACGACCTCCAGCCTGCCCGAACTCGCCGCTTCCTCCGCGGGGTGGCTCGAAGCGCAGCGCAAGGACGCCGCGACCGCCGCCTCCTATCAGAAGACCCTGCTGGCCCGCGCCAACGAGGCGCTCTCGAATGCAGCGGGCGTGAACGGCGACGACGAGACCGCGCTCGCGCTGCAACTGGAGCGCTCCTACAGCGCCTCGGCCAAGCTCATCACGGTCGTCAACGACCTCCTCAAGACCCTCCTCGACGCGGTGCGGTGATACGGCGATGATGACGATCGGCTTCATCTCGAGCCTCAACCTCTGGAACGCGCCGCGCACCGGCGTGTCGCGTCTCCAGTCCGAACTCGCGACCGCGACCAAGGAGATCGCCACCGGCCGCTTCGCCGATATCGGGGCGACGCTGGGCGGCGGCGTCGCCGGGGCCTTCGGCCTGCGCGGACAGAGCGCCGTGCTCGCGGCGTTGACGCAGAGCAACGCGGCGGCCTCGTCCCGGCTCGAAGCCTCGCAGAGCGCGCTCAAGGAAATTCAAACCGCGGCCGAGGCGACGCTCAACGAACTCTTGGCGCTGCCCGCCGACCAGCGCGCGAAGACCGCCGGCGAATCCGGCCGCAGCCGCCTCGCCGCCCTGGCGGGCGCGCTCAACACCAGCGCGGGCGGTCAGTTCGTGTTCGGCGGCACGAACAGCGGCACCGCCCCACTGACCCCCTACGAGGGTAGCCCGCCCTCGGCCGCGAAGCAGGCGGTGGACGCGGCCTTCACCGCCTTCTTCACCTTCGCGCCGGGCAGCCCGGCGGCCTCCGCTATCACGCCGACCCAGATCGAGGGCTTCATCGACGGTCTGCTCGCCGACACGTTCACCCAGGCGAACTGGAGCGGGACGTGGTCGGCGGCCTCGAACCGGACGATCGACAGCAAGATCTCGCTCACCGAGACCGTCACCACCTCGGTGAGCGCGAATGCCGAGCCGTTCCGCCAGCTCGGCATGGCCTACGTCATCGCCGCCGGGCTTGGCCTGTCCGATCTTCGGGCGGACACGCAGCAGGCGGCGACGAGCAAGGTCATGGACCTGCTGGGCCAAGCCACCCGGAGCCTGACGACGATGCGAGCCGATCTCGGACGCGCGCAGAGCCAGATCGGGGACGCGAATGCCCGCATGGCCAAGCAGACCGCCCTTCTGACCGGACAGATCCGGGATCTGGAGAGCGTCGATCCGGCGGAGGCCAAATCCCGGGTCGATGCCATCACGACCCAGATGCAGATGTCTTACGGGCTGACTGCGCAGTTGCGCAGCCTCAGCCTGATCAACTTCATCTCCTGAACGACCGCCTTTCTGAAGAACCGAGTACGGAGCGTAGGCCCCGATGTACCGTCTATCCTATGCCGAGATCATGGAAGACGCGCCCGATCTCGGCCGCGAGCGCGAGCGCGCGGCGTTCGACCGGGCGCTCGGCCTGCTGCGCTCGGCCGAGGCGCGCGGCGCCGCCGGTCCGGAGCGGACAGCCGCGGTCGGATCGATCCAGGATCTCTGGAACGTGCTGATTGCCGACCTGCTCGACGCCGAGAACGCCTTGCCCGAGGCCCTTCGCGCCGATCTCGTTGCCATCGGCTTGTGGAACATGCGCGAGGCCGGGGAAGTGCTCAGCACGCCGGAGCGCAGCCTCGCGGCCCTGATCGAGGTCAACACCTCGATCCGCGACGGATTGCAGTGAGGAACGGGCCATGACGCGCGAGACCGGCCGGGCCGCCGCCCGTACCATGCACCTGAGCCTGAAAGCGGGCGAGCGCGTCTACATCAACGGCGCGGTGGTGCGCGTCGACCGCAAGGTCGCGCTCGAACTGATGAACGACGCGACCTTCCTGCTGGAGGGCCATGTCCTCCAGGCGGAGGAAGCGACGACGCCCCTGCGCCAGCTCTACTTCGCGGCGCAGACCGTGCTGATCGCGCCGGCCCAGGCTGGTCCGGCCCGCGCGCTCTATGCCCGGATCGAGGAGGGTATCCTCGCGGCCACGACCGAACCGGCGATCCGCGACGGGCTGGCGGCGGCGCACGCCCTCGTCGAGGCCGGTCGCGCCTTCGAGGCGCTGAAGCTCATCCGAGGGCTCTATTCAGCGGAGGCCGACCTGCTCGGCGCGGGCCGGCCTCTCCCCGAGGTGCCACCCGCCGCCCTCGTTCCGCCCAACCGGTCCGGCCCCCGCCGCCGGCCTACGACGCGCGCCCGGCCGGCGCCCTCCTCCGACAAGGCCTGAACCGTGGACGTCACCAACACCGGCACGACGAGCGGCGCCACGACGGCCGCCGCGGCGAAGGCGGCCACCTCGGTGGCTTCCAAGATGAACGCCGACACCTTCCTGAAGCTGCTGATGGCGCAGCTTCAGAACCAGGACCCGACGAAGCCGATGGACTCGACGGAATATGTCGGTCAGCTCGCCTCGTTCTCGCAGGTCGAGCAGGCCACCAAGACCAATCAGAAGCTCGATTCGCTGCTCACCTCGAGCTTCCTGAACCAAGCCGACGCGATCATCGGGCGGACGCTCACCTCGGCGGACGGCCTGACGACCGGCACGGTGCAGTCGGTGCGGGTCACCGGCGATGGCCTGATGGCCAAGCTCACCGACGGGCGCGAGATGCTGCTCGCCTCCGGTATCTCCATCAGCTAGTCACGCATTCCATGAACGAGGTCGACGCCCTCGAACTCGTCCGCTCCGCGATCTGGACGGTGCTCGTCGCCGCCGGGCCCTCCGTCGGCGCGGCGATGCTGGTCGGCATCGCGGTCGCCCTGCTGCAGGCGCTGACGCAGGTCCAAGAGGTCACCCTCACCTTCGTGCCGAAGATCGTCGCGATCCTGCTGGTCATGCTCGTGACCGGGACCTTCGTCGGCTCGCAGATCTACGCATTCGCCGAGATGACCTACGGGCGGATCGCGACGGGCTTCTGAACTCCGTCCAATCGGAACCGGCTCTCGTCCGAGGGCGCTGGTCGTGCCAGCGAAGATCGTGCGAACCGCCGGCGAGACGGCGCCCGGCCGTCATCGGGGGAAAAAGGGCGGGACCGGGCGGATGGAGCTGTCGAGACTTGACCGCCCGGTCCCTCGCGAGAGCCTCGACCTGGGGAAGGACAAAAGCTGTAGCGATCGGATCTTAGCATCGGCGTTGCCTGTTGGCAGCACGCGATGCGGTGGCCTGCCATGCATCGGTTAACAGTGAACAGGCGGCTGTCAGCGATTGCACTCTGACGGCCAGGTTGTTCGGGCGCGGGACGGCATCGCCGTTCCGCGCCCGCGGACCATCGGATACGCCTCGTGGGGCCGGGATCAGGCCGCGCGGATGGTGGCCAGGAAGCGGTCGACCTCGCTGGTGAGATGCTCCGATTCGCGCGACAGCTCGGTCGCTGCCGCCAGCACTTCGCTCGCCGCTGCGCCGGCCTCGTCCGAGGCCTGCGCCAGTCCCGTGACGTTGCGCGTCACCTCGGTCGTCCCGATCGAGGCCTGGGAGACGTTGCGCACGATCTCCTGCGTGGCCGCGCCCTGCTGCTCGACCGCGGCCGCGATGGTCGCGGCGACGGTGTTGATCTCCCCGATTCGTCCGGTGATCGAACCAATGGCCGAGACCGCGCGTTCGGTGACGCTTTGGATCTCGCTGATCTGACCGCCGATCTCCTCCGTGGCGCGGGCGGTCTGGCTGGCGAGTTCCTTCACCTCCGTCGCGACGACCGCGAAACCGCGTCCGGCTTCGCCCGCGCGCGCGGCCTCGATCGTGGCGTTGAGGGCAAGCAGGTTCGTGTGCGAGGCGATGTTGGAGATCATGCTCACCATGTCGCCGATGCGGGCCGAGGTGCGGCTCAATTCGCGCACGAGCTGACCGGTCTGATCCGCCTCCGCGACGGCGTTTTGCGCGAGCCCGGAGGAACCCTGAACCTGCCGTCCGATCTCCTGGACGGATGCCCCGAGTTCTTCCGCCGCGGCCGCCACGGTGCCGACATTGCTCGCCGCCTCCTCCGCCGCCGCAGCGACGGTGCTCGACTGGTTCGCCGTTTGATTGGCGGTCATGGACATCTGCTGGGCCGTGGCCTGAAGCTCGGTGGCCGAGGAGGACACCCGACCGACGATGCCGCCGACCGCCCGCTCGAAGCCGTCGGCGAGTTGGATCATCGTGCGGCGGCGCTCGGCGGCGGCAGCCTCGTCGGCGATGCGCCGCATCTCGGCCTGCTCCGCCGCCTTCTGCGCAACCATGGCCTTGATGCCATCGACAGCGCGGCCGACCGCACCGATTTCGTCGCCGCGCGCGGCCTCGCGGATCGTCGCATCGACATCCCCGTCCGCCATGCGCCGGAGCACAGCGACGAGACTCGCCAGCGGCCGGGTGATGCCGAGCACGGTGATGGCCGTGGCAAGCCCGAGCGCTGCGAGAATACCCAGCACGGACGCGATGGCGAGATTGGTGATCGACCGGCTCGCGGCTTGATCCGCTCTGTCCCGAGCCTCGGCAAGCTCCTCACCCAAACGATCGACCCGCGTCTGCACGGCATCGCGCAGCTTGGCACGGAAGACGGCCGCTTCCGTCAGCAGAAGCTTTCCGGCGGCTTCGTTGTCGTTCCTAAGTGCGAATTGAAGGACGCGATCATTGACGGAAAACAGGTCCGCAGCCGTTTTCCGCATCTCGTCATTGGCCTTGCGGCGCTCTGCGGTATCGGCCAAAGCGTCCAACTGATCAATATTCTTGAAGGTCGAATTGACCGCATTGTCGTATCGCTTCTTGTATTCGTCCAATTGTTTCTGGCGATTTTCAATGATCGCGTTGCGGGTCAGAATGGCAACTTCAGCGACATCGTTTTTCACCGAAAGAACATTCTCAAGCCTTTTGGCTTGAACATCAACAATTTGCCTCATCTGAACAGTATTGTCTAATATAATCGTGCAGGCATAAAAAATTGATCCACTCGATAGAGCCACGATGATCAAAATCGGCAAGAACGACTTTATGACCAAATTCAAATTGTTGAGTAGGCGCATTTGCCGCTCCGACACTCCGAGGACCGAGGAATGGACCTTCGTCGAAGCAGAACTAGTGAGTGCTGATTATCAATTGATAAAACTCTCATGATTTTCTTCACATATGATCGATAATCGACCGGATCTATAACGCCGCTTTGAGCGACCGGCGCCATATCCGCCGTGCCCACCGTCGGCCTGGGCAGACCTCGTGGTTGTCCGTTTCTGCTTCCGCGCCTCCATCCCCGCGCAAGCTTGCCAGGTCACAAGCGGCGTGACCTGAGGGGAACGGTTCACGTCATGGCGGTGAGCGAAGCGCTCGTCCTGGAGAAGCGGTCGCGGCGGGATTTCGGATTCGCGGCCGGCATCGTCGCGATCCTGGCGGTTCTGTTCCTGCCGGTGCCGGCGGTGCTGATCGATATCGGGCTCGCCTTCTCGATCGCGCTCTCGGTGCTGATCCTGATGGTGGCGCTCTGGATTCAGAAGCCGCTCGAATTCTCGGCCTTCCCCACCGTGCTGCTGATCGCGACGCTGCTGCGGCTCGCGCTCGGCATCGCCACCACCCGCCTGATCCTGGCCAACGGACAGAAGGGCGTGGACGCCGCCGGCCACGTCATCCAGGGCTTCTCGCAATTCGTGATGAGCGGCGATTTCGTCATCGGAATCGTCGTCTTCGTGATCCTCATCACGGTCAACTTCCTCGTCATCACTAAGGGCGCGACCCGCATCGCCGAGGTCGGCGCCCGCTTCACCCTCGACGCCATCCCCGGCAAGCAGATGGCGATCGACGCCGATCTCAATGCCGGCCTGATCGACGACAAGGAGGCGCAGCGCCGCCGCCGCGAACTGGAGGAGGAATCGGCCTTCTTCGGCTCGATGGACGGCGCCTCGAAATTCGTGCGCGGCGAGGCGGTGGCCTCGCTCATCGTCATCGCGGTCAACGTCTTCGGCGGCGTCATCATCGGCACCACCCGCCACGGCATGCCGCTCGGCCAAGCGGCGGACGTGTTCGTCAAGCTGTCGGTCGGCGACGGCCTCGTCTCGCAGATCCCGGCGCTGATCGTCTCGCTCGCCGCCGGCCTCCTCGTCTCGAAGGGCGGCACTCGCGGCGCGGCGGAAGAGGCGGTGCTCGGCCAGCTCAGCGCCTATCCCCGCGCGCTGATCGTCGCCGCCGCCTTGATGCTGATGTTCGCCCTCGTGCCGGGCCTGCCGTTCCTGCCGTTCGTCGCGCTCGCGGGCCTGATGGGCTTCGTGGCGATCACCATCCCGAAGCGCCGCGCGGCGCAGGCTGCGCTGGCCGCAGCCAAGGTCAAGCGCGAGGAGGAGACCAAGCAGGCCGAGGTCAAGGATTCGGTCAAGGAGCAGCTGCGCACGCCGGAGATCGAGCTGTGCCTCGGCCGGCAGGTCGCCGCGCAGATCCAGGGCAGCCACGCCGAGTTGCACCACCGCGTCGCCAAGATGCGCCGCAAGTTCGCGCGCCAGTACGGCTTCGTCGTGCCCGATATCAAGCTCACCGACAGCCTCAACCTGCCGCCCAAGACCTACCAGATCCGCATCCACGGCACGGTCGCGGCCACCCAGGAGATGCGCCCGGGCGAATTGCTCGTCGTCGTCGGCGATGGGCCCCGCCCCGACGTGCCGGCCGAAGAGGTGCGCGAACCCGCCTTCGGCATGAAGGCGCTGTGGGTGGTCGATGCCTATGCCGGCGAGATCCGCCGCTCCGGCTTCGAGGCGATCGACGGCGCCTCGGTGCTGCTCACCCACCTCTCCGAGGTGATCCGCAACAACCTGCCCCAGTTCCTGTCCTACAAGGATATGCGGTCGCTGCTCGATCGGCTCGACCCCGAATACAAGCGGCTGATCGACGAGATCTGCCCCTCGCAGATCTCGCATTCCGGCCTGCAGGCGGTGCTGAAGCTGCTGCTCTCCGAGCGGGTTTCGATCCGCAACCTCCACCTGATCCTGGAGGCGGTGGCCGAGATCACCCCGCATGCCCGCCGCGCCGAGCAGATCGCCGAGCACGTGCGCATGCGCGTCGCCCAGCAGATCTGCGGCGACCTCGCCGAGGACGGCGTGCTGCACGTGCTCAGGCTCGGCGCCAACTGGGACCTCACCTTCCACCAGAGCCTCAAGCGCGACGCCAAGGGCGAGGTCATCGAATTCGACATCGATCCGCGCCTCGTCGAGCAGTTCGGCGCGGAGGCCGGCGAGGCGATCCGCGAGCGGATGCGGCAGGTCCACGGCTTCGCCCTCGTCACCGCCCCCGACGCGCGGCCCTACGTGCGGATGATCATCGAGCGGATCTTCCCGACGCTCCCCGTCCTCTCGCATCTGGAGATCGCCCGCGGCGTCGAGATCAAGTCGCTGGGCACCATCTCGTGATTCCGGGCTTCGGCAGCCTGCTCGGCGGCGACGCCTTCCTCGCCACCTTCCTGATCTTCTGCCGCATCGGCGGCTGCCTCCTGATCGTGCCCGGCTTCTCAAGCCCGCGGGTGCCGGCGCAGGTGCGGCTCCTCATCGCCGGCGGCGTCTCGCTCGCGGTCACGCCGCTGCTGCTGCCGCTGTTCCAGGGTCGGCTTCCGGGGCAGGCGCCAACGGACACGCTGGCCTGGATCGCCAGCGAGAGCGTGACCGGGCTTCTCATCGGTCTGCTCGGGCGCATCTTCATCTTCGTGCTGGAGACGGTGATGAACGCGGTCTCGACCATGGTCGGCTTCGGCTCGATGCCGGGCACGCCGGTGGAGGGCAGCGACGCGATTCCCGCGGTCGAGACGCTGATCGTCCTCAGCGCGGTCGCGCTGATGTTCGCCGCCGACCTGCACTGGGAGCTGTTTCGCGGGCTGGTCGATTCCTATGCCCGCATCCCGCCGGGCGAGGGCTTCGGCACGCAGACCGCGCTGGTGCGCCTCGCCGACCAGATCGGCGAGGCCTTCACCCTGGCGCTGCGGATCGCCGCGCCCTTCATCATCTACGCCGTGGCGGTGAACCTCGCGGCCGGGTTCGTGAACAAGCTGACGCCGACGATCCCGGTCTACTTCATCGCCACGCCCTTCGTGATGTTCGGCGCGCTGCTCCTGCTCTACTATCTCTCCAGCGAATTCATGACCCAGTTCCTGGCCGGCTATCTCGCTTGGCTGCGCAAGGGCTGAGCGCATGTCCGCCGCCGACATCGCCAAGCGCCTCAAGCGCGCCGAGCGGCTCACCGCCGTGCAGGAGCAGATGCGCCGGGCTGCCGAATGGCAGCTCGCCCAGACCCGGCGCGACGCCGACGCCGTCGAGGCGGACCGCGCCGCCCTGCTGGCGGCCGTCGGCTCCTCCGCCCACGGGCACCTGTTCCTCGAAGCGTCCAACCGCCGCCTGCGCGGCCTCGCCGCTCGCGCGACCGAACTCGAACGGATCGCGGCATCGCAAGCCGACGACGTGCGCGAGCAGGGCCTCGCGCTCAAGCGCGCCGAACTCAATGCCGAGCGGATCGAGACGCTGCTCGACCGCGAGCGCGAACGGGTCGAGGCGATGGAGCGGCTCGACGGGCTGGCCCAGCGCCGGGACGCAAGCCTCCCGTAAGCCAGCGGGTCTAGGGTTCCTCCGATTGTCAGCGGCGCACCGGTTCGCGCCGCGTCAGGATCGATGGCGCGATGAGCATCTCCCCCCCTTCCGACATCGTCATGGACGTGGCCCGCGCCGCCGATCCGGCCCGCTATCAGGAGGCGGCAGCCAAGCTGTCGCAGCCCGGCGACCCGGCGGCCTTCGCCAGCGCCGCCGACGAGGCCGCCCGCGAGGTGGGTCTCACCACGCACATGCCGCTCGACGTCCACGGGACGCTCACCAGCATGAAGAACGACACCGTCCGCAGCAGCACCGCCGACCCCTACCGGAAGTTCGAGGGGCAGGTGATCCAGCAATTCGTCGAGGCGATGCTGCCCAAGGCCGAGACCGTGTTCGGCAAAGGCAATGCCGGCGGCATCTGGAAGTCGATGCTCTCCGAACAGATCGGCCAGCAGATCGCCAAGACCGGCGGCATCGGCATCGCCCGCATGCTGAACCCTGCGCATCCCACCGGCAACACGACGCCGGCGGCTCCCACGGCTACCGGCGTGGCGGGCAAGGTCTGACCGGCGATGCTGCTCGAATCCCTCAAGCGGCTGGAGGCCACCGTCGAGGCCGAGACCGAGGCGCTCGCCGCCAACACCGCCTTCGATCTCGACGCGGTCAACCGGGCGAAAAGCCGGAGCCTGCTCGAACTCACGCGGTTGGCCCGCGGCATCGACGTCGCGGCGCTGGACGCCGAGACCGGCATCGTGCTGGCCCGCCTGCGCGACAAGCTGATCCGCAACCAAGAGGCGGTCGCCCTGCATCTGCGGGCGGTGGAGGAGGTCGGCGAGACGCTCCAGGCCAGCCTCCAGGCGGCCGAGTCGGATGGCACCTATTCCGCGCGCCTGTCCGCACATTCGGGACGCGATTGAGCGATGCGCGTCCTCTTCAGCGGTTTGTGGATCTGCGCGGTCACCATCGCCTCGTGTTACGCGGCGGTGACCTATGGCGGCGGATTCTTCTCGAAGTCGACCGAGCCCTACCTGGAGGGTCTGCAATATCAGAAGCTCGCGCCCATCAACATTCCGATGGTCGCCGAGGGCAAGGTCCAGGGCTACGTCATCGCCGTGCTGGTCTTCACGGCGGATGCCAAGCTGATGCACACGCTGCCCGTCGCCCCCAACGCCTTCGTGGTGGATGAGGCCTTCCGCCAGATCTACGGCGACACCACGATCGATTTCCGCAAGCTCGCCCGCTACGACATCAACGGTCGGCTCGCCCAGATCCGCGCCAAGGTGAACGAGCGCCTGGGCTCCGACGTGGTGAAGGACGTGCTGGTCGACGAATTGAACTTCGTGGCCAAGCGGGAAGTACGCTCCTAGCCGAGCTCCGACATCGCGAGCGTCAGCGAAGCGATCCAGGGCGCCGCCTCCTTCGAAGACGCCGCGCCCCTGGACTGCTTTGCTCCGCTCGCAGTGACGGATCGGGCTGAACGCCGCGGCCATGTTCCCAGCCCGCGTTGACCGCGCTCGGGCGCCCGCCCATCCTGCCACGGCCATGACCTGTTTCACCGGCCTGTCCGCCTTCCCCATCACCCCCGCCTCCGCCGACGGACGCGTCGACACCGCGGCGTTGCGCGCCCTGATCGCCCCGCTCGTGCGCGCGGGCGTGGACTCGATCGGGCTTCTCGGCAGCACCGGCACCTACGCCTATCTGTCCCGCGAAGAGCGCCGCCGCGCCCTCGACGCGGCCCTCGACGAGGCCGCCGGCCGGGTACCGGTCATCGTCGGCGTCGGGGCTCTGCGCACGGACGAAGCGATCGCGCTGGCGCAGGACGCGCGGGCGGCGGGCGCCGTGGCAGGGCTCCTGGCCGCCGTCTCCTACACGCCGCTGACTGACGAGGAGGTGTCCGAGCATTTCTCGGCCGTCGCGACGGAGAGCGGGCTGCCGATCTGCATCTACGACAATCCCGGCACCACGCATTTCCGGTTCGCGCCCTCGCTGGTCGGGCGACTGGCGCAGGTGCCCGGCATCTGTGCGCTCAAGAGTCCGGCGCCGGATCCGGACGCGGTAGCCGACCATCTCGACGCCCTGCGCCGGGCCGTGCCGGCCGAGTTCCGTCTCGGCACCAGCGGGGACTGGAACGCAGCAGAGGCGCTGCTCGCGGGCAGCGAGGCTTGGTACAGCGTCGCCGCCGGGCTGTTTCCGCACACCTGCCTCGCGATTCTGCGGGCGGCGCAGGCCGGCGACGCCACGAGAACGCGGGCGCTCAACGCACGGATGCAGCCGCTCTGGGACCTGTTCAAGGAGTTCACCAGTCTGCGGGTCATCTATGCAGCGGCGAGCCATCTCGGCCTGTGCCGGGCCGATCCGCCCCGGCCGATCCTGCCGCTCCCGGAACCCCTCCGGCAGCGGGTGGCGGATGTGGTGGATCGTCTCGACCTCTCCTGAATCGGCCGCAGCGGGACAATCGCCGCTGGCCGGTCTTAAAGGTCGATTCACGCAGAACTGTTTGACTCACCATCAGAGTAAGTTCTGCGTAATCGAGTGCCATGTCCTCATCGGTCGCCGGCGCGCCGGACCTGTCCGGCCTCATCGAGCTCTCGCGCGACCCCGCGCTGGACCTGAAGCCCGTGATCCTGCGGGTACAGACCGACCTGTTCCTGACCGCGCCGGTCCACGACCGGGCGATCCTCCAGGCCTTCGAGTCCCTGGCGGCGGGTCTGATTCCGACCGTGGACGAGGACACGCTGCGCGTCGTCGCCGAAAAGCTCGACGGTTGCCCCGACGTACCGGAGGGCGTGCGCGCCGCCCTCGCGACCCGCGGCTTTCCCCTCGCGCCGCCTCGCGAGCGGGAGACGGAGGCGGAAACCGACCGGGCGATCGCGGAAAATCCCGGCGCGCTGATCGGCACCCGAGTGCTGGAGCGCCTGCTCGCCCGCGCCCGCACCGACACGGATCTCGCCCGCACCCTGCTCGGCCGGCCCGACATCCCGCCCGCCGACCTCGCGCCGCTCTGGCTCTTCGCCGAATCCGAGCAGCGCCGCGCCATAACCGAGGCCGTCGAGGCCACTGCGGCCCTGCGGCCCTGCCCACCGGCGCCCCGCGCTCTGGCCACGAGCCTCGTCGAGCATTCCCATTCCCGCGACATCCAGGCCTTCGTCACCGCGCTCGGAAACGGGCTCGGCCTTCCGCCGAACTATCTCAGCGCGGCAGTCGATCCGGCCGCGCGCTACGATCTGCTGACGCTCGCGCTGCGGGCCGCGGATCTGCGCGAAGGCGAGGCGGTGTTCGTCTTCCTCACGCTCAACGACAACGTGGCGCGCTCGGTCGATCGGGTGTTCGCCCTCGTCACGCTGTTTCGCGAGACGAGCCGGGCCACGGCTCGCGACCTGCTCTGCGCGATCCTCGGCGTACCCGTGATGGAGCGCACGGGTGGCGAGCACCAGCCGCTGCACGGCCCCGAGGCCAAGCGCCCGGCCGCGGCCGCCTCCGAGCGCGGCGGCTTCCGCACCCTCCTCCCGACGCGTCTGCGCCGCACCAGTTGACGCCGGCTGAAAAAACCTACTCCGCGAGCGGCAGGCCGTGCCGACCCTCGCGGTCGTCGATCTCAACGATCCAGAGATCGGAATCGAAGCGGATCTCGCGGGCGAGCCGCTCCTCGACATCCGGCGACGGGGCGGCGCTGAGGATCGCCGTGAACAGGCGCTCGCCCGGATCCTCCGCCTCGATCAGCGCCTGCGGCGCAGGGCCGTAAAGGTCGGCGGTGCCGTCGAGCCGGTCAATCTTGACGAAGATCGCTCCCGCCTCCGCCGCGCCGCGCCGACGCTGCACCGCCGGGATGTTTTCCCCATTGAGGCGTCGCAACTGCGCGGAGACCCAGAAATCCGAGCGAAGGCGTGGCATGCCCGGTTCATAGGCGCCCGCCGCCTGGATGGCGAGGGCCGCAAGGCGCGGCTTGGGGGGCGGACACGACCCGCTTTTCGCTGAAGTGCATCGGGTTTCGCTCCCCTCCGTCATCGCGAGCGACCGCGAAGCGATCCAGCCGCGCGACCTCTTCGGAAGGGGCGCGCCCTGGATCGCGTCCGCTTCGCCTCGCGACGACGGAGGGGAAACCGCAGCGATCGAGCCGATCCTGCCTTATCCGCTCGCCTTATCCGTTCGCCTTGGCGGTCATCTCGCGGGTCAGGGCGCGCAGGGTCGGCCCGACGGCCTCGCCCTTCACCGGCAGCTTGCGGTCACGCTCGAACTTCTCGATCGCCGCCTTCGTGCCCGGTCCCATCAGGCCGTCATCCTTGAGCGGACCGTAACCGAGCTTGGCCAGCGCGCGCTGGACGCGGATCACGGTGGGGTCGGGCTTCGGGCTCTCGGGTTTGCCCGCATCCGCCTTCACCTCGGCCTTCTCCTTCGCGGCCGGCTTCGGTTCGGGCTTGCGTTCCGCCTTGGGCGTGACCGAGGCAGTCGTCTCGCCGGAGCGGATCATGTCGGCGATCGCGTCGCGGGGCGGGGCCGGCGCCTCCCGCACCGGGGCGGGCTTCGGCGCCTCCACGGTGCGGACCTCCCGCACCGGCGGCGGCGCAGGCTTTGCCGCTACCGGCTTCGACTCGACGGTCGGCAGGATCGGCGCCGGGTGCGGCCCGTCCTGAAGGCCCATGGCGTTGACGCAGACATAGATCGCCGCGCCGGCGCCGAGCAGCGTTCCAAACACGCCGCCGGGATAGCGCAGGCAGAACCGTCCGGCCCCGCTCGCTGCGGACAGGGCGGCGGCCTGCCAGCCGGCGGCAGTCGGTCCGCGCGGCACCGGCTTGCGGCGCGGCGACCTGGCCGGGCCTCGCCCGGCGCGCATGTCACCGGGGACGACGATCTCGCGCTGGTCCCGTCGGGCGGGCGGCTCGCGCATCATTTCGCTCCTTCAGCGCATCGTCCCGAAAGGCGGGGTCCAGCCTTCCGGAAACGACGATGCAAGAACAGGGACCCTGCTCCGGGTGTCTGCCACGCTGCGTTCGCTCGGCTCATCCGGCGCGGCGCATCGGGGCGTTGACAGGCAGGGGGTTGGGCGATGGGGCAGGCAATGGGGCGGGATCGAACAGGCCGACCGGCAGACGGATCGGCTCGGGCGCCGGCTCCGATGCCGCCCCCCGCACCGAGGTGCGGATCGGTGCCGGCTGGTTCTGCGCCGGCACGATCTTCGCGCTGTCGAGCCCCGCTTTACCGGCGGTCGTGGCGGCCTTGGCGCGGCTGCAATCGAGCGGCAGCGTCACGGTGACGGCCGTGCCCCTGCCCGGCGCACTCTCGACCGAGACGGCACCGCCGTGCAGCCCGGCGAGGCCGCGCACCACCGAGAGGCCGAGCCCGGTTCCCTCGTGGGTCCGGCCGTAGCCGCCGCCGACCTGGAAGAAGGGGTCGCCAAGCCGCGGCAGGTCGGCCTCGGTGATGCCGATGCCGGTGTCGCTCACCACGAGGTCGAAATAGGCCCCGCCCCGGCGCACCATCACCTCGACCCGGCCGCCGCGGGGCGTGAACTTCACGGCGTTGGAGATCAGGTTGATGAGCATCTGGCGGCAGGCGCGGGCATCCGCCACAAGGGCACAGCCGGCGGGCACGGGCGCGCTCGCCAGGGTGACGCCCGAGGCGTCGGCCTTGAGCCGCATCAGGTCGCAGCAGCTGCGGATCAGCGCCTCGACATCCACCGGCTCGGGCTGGAAGTCGAAATGGCCGCCGCGGATGCGCGAGATGTCGAGCAGGGTGTTCACGACCTCGAGCAGATGACGCCCGGACTGGGCGATGATGCCGGCATATTCGCGCGAGCGCTCCGGCGAGAGGCTCACCGCGCCCTCCCCGCCCAGCACGTCCGAGAAGCCGATGATGGCGTTGAGCGGGGTACGCAGCTCGTGGCTGACGGTGGCGAGGAAGTGGGTCTTCACCTCGTCGGCGCGCTCGGCCTCGGCGCGGGCCCGGTCGAGTTCCTGCGCGTGGCGGCGGTGCTCGGTCACGTCGCGGGTCACGGCGACGACGGTCGAGCCGTTGGCGCCGGCCAGCCCCGCCTCGATCCGATGCGCGCGCATCTCGGCGAAGATCGTGCGGCTGCCGTCGCTGCGAGGCGCATCGAGATGCAGGCGGAAGGGGACGGTCGCCGGGGCGCCGTGGGCGGCGACGTCGCTGATCGCCTGGAGCAGCGCCGGACGGTCGCCGATATGCACCCGGTCGAGCAGGCCGTGGCCGCGCAGGCGGCTCGCCTCGGCGCCGACGAAGCGGGCGGCCGAACCGCTGGCCTCCAGCACGCGGCCATTCGAATCGTGCCAGGTCACGAGGTCGTCGATGGCCGAGAGCAGCAGGCGGTCGCGGGCCTCGTTGTCCTGCATGCGGGTGCGCCACTCGCCCTCGCGGCGCATGTGCTCCATCGCCTGCGCCGCGATGTGGCCGATGGCGGTGACGGCGAAGACCGGCATGACGACGGCGTTCGGCCACGTCAGCGCGAGGCTTCCGACCGGAAGGTAGCCGCTCAGCGCGACGGCGAAGGCGCCGAGGACGGCGATGACGGAGGCCGCGATCGTCGCCCGGCGCGAGCCGGAGATCATCGCCTCGAGCGGCACCGCCACCAGCCAGATCGCCGCGGCCGAACTCGCGCCGCCGGTCAGCGCGGCGAGGCAGACGACGATTCCGGTCAGGCCGAGCGAGGACAGGGCATGGGCGACCCACAGCGAGCCGGTGCGCGACAGCACGACGGCCGCGAGCAGCGGCAGGAACAGGCTCGCGATGGCGATCGCCTCGATGCCGCTCGGGACGCCGCGCCAGACGAGATAGGGCGGCAGCCCGGCCATCATCGCGGCGCCGGTGGCGAGCCGCGAGATTAGGAACCGCTCGTGGCGGAATCGCACGCCGGGCTCGGCCATCGCGGAGGCGTGGACCAGCCCGGCGAGACGGGCATCGAAGAGGGAGGCAAGGGCACCGTTCTTACGCAACACCACCACGCACAGCGCGAAATCCAAGCCCGAAAACGGGTGGCCCGCGCCCCTCGACTACTCGTTACGATCTTCGAGCAAACCGTCGCAGAGCCGGTTTAAGCGAGGATGAAAAGGGTCGCTCACTTGCTGCCGACCGCGGCAGCGACCGGCCCCTGCGGACCCCGGCCGAGGCGCCGATCCCCGTTCTTCACAGCACCCGGAACCGGCCCCGGCGATGCTCCGCAGAGGGTAAACGGGCCTGCGAGAGGGCGGCATCGGGCGGAAAAAGGCTTCGTTCACCACGTCGGCGTTTTCGTCTCTCGCGCTTCATCCCGCCGTGCCGGGACGATGGCAGGATCGCATCAGGAATTCGCGCCGGCCGAGCCGGCCAAGCAGCGCCCCTTGGAACCGGATCGATGTCGTTTCTCCTGCGCGCCGCCCTCGTGATCGGTGCCCTGTCCTTTCTCGCGCTCCAGCGCCAGGACGGACCGTCGCCGGCCCCGCCGCGCGCCGCCACGGCGGGGATCGCATCGGAGACCGCGACGGGCGAGGCGATGGATCGCCTGACCACCGGCGGCATCGGCGCGCTGGTGAACGCCGTGAACGCGCTGCCGCCCGAGGCCCGCGAGGAGATGGTGCGGGCCGGGGCGGATGCCGTCGCCCGCCACGTCGCGGGTCAATTCGCCGGACAAGCCGCCGGACCAGTCCCATCGCCGCGTCCCTCCGCGGACACCCTCTCGGCCAGCGACCGCCGGCCATCATGGCGGGGACCCACATCGCATTGAGCGCGGTTCTGGCCTGATGAGGCGGTGCTCCTATAACGGGCGTGTACCGCCCGCCGGGTAGGAGCGACGATGTTCGGCTTCGGGAACGAGTACGAGGGCCTGGCCTTCTGGCTGCCGCTGATCTGGGCCGGCCTTCTGGCGCTCGCGGTGGCGATGTACGTCGTCATCGACGGGTTCGACCTCGGGGTCGGCATCCTCTTCACCGCCGCGCGCCCCGGCAACTGGCGCGACCGAATGATGCTCTCGGTGGCGCCGATCTGGGACGGCAACGAGACCTGGCTCGTGCTCGGCGGCGGCGGGCTGTTCGCGGTGTTCTCGGTCGCCTACGCGATCCTGCTGCCGGCGCTCTACCTGCCGATCATCCTGATGCTGATCGCGCTGATCTTCCGCGGCGTCGCCTTCGAGTTCCGCTTCAAGGCCGAGCGCTCGCAGATCGTGTGGGACAACGCGTTCCACTACGGCTCGCTGGTCGCCACCTTCGCGCAGGGCATGGTGCTCGGCGCCTTCGTCCAGGGCTTCCAGACGGAAGGGCGGGGATTTACCGGCGGCACCTTCGATTGGCTCACCCCCTTCAGCGTCATGACCGGCATCGGCCTCGTCTGCGGCTACGGTCTTCTCGGCGCGACGTGGTGCGTGATGAAGACCTCGGGCGAACTGGAGATCTGGTCGCGGATCAAGGCCAAGCAGTTCCTGATCGGCACCGTCGTCTCGATGGCGATCGTCAGTGCCTGGGTGCCGTTCCTCGGGCTCCACATCCAGTGGCGCTGGTTCTCCTGGCCGAACCTGCTGTTCGTGGCGCCCGTGCCGCTGCTGACCGCCTTCGTCTGCTGGCGAATCTGGCGGGCGATCGAGGACGGGCGCGAGGTGGCGCCCTTCCTTCTCTCGATCGCCCTGTTCCTGCTCGGCTTCCTCGGTCTCGCGATCAGCCTGTTCCCCTACATCGTGCCGCCCAAGCTGACGATCTGGCAGGCAGCCAACGCGACCTCGGCGCTGGAATTCGCCCTTGTCGGCTACGCCGTGGTGATGCCTCTGACGCTCGCCTACACGGCCTATGCCTACTGGGTCTTCCGCGGCAAGATCGAGGAAGACCCGAACGCGGCGAGCTACCATTGAGCGTCCGGCGCATCCTCTGGTTCGCCGCCCTCTACGGTCTGAGCCTCCTCGCCTTCACGGCGCTCGTCTACTTCATCCGCGCCATCGCGCGGTGAGGCGGGCAGCGGGTCAGAGGCAGAGGGGAAAGGCGGCGGCAAGCCAGAGCGTCACGCCTTCCCGCGCCCAGAGCAGCGCACCGACCAGCGTCAGCGCGCCGAGGAGGGCGAGGACGACGAGTTCGTCCCGCCCGCTCATGCCGGCCTCGTCTGCATATCCGGGCGCGCCAGCGGAGCATCGCGGATCGGCAGGTTGAGGAGGCCCGCCAGCAGCGCGATGCCGAGTGAGAGGGTCCAGGCCGCGTCGTAGGACCCGGTATGGGCGAAGATGAAGCCCGCGCCCCACGCGCCGAAAAAGGCGCCGACCTGATGGCTCATGAAGACGATGCCGAACAGGGTCGAGAGGTAGCGCACGCCGAAGATCTGCCCGACGAGGCCGCTCGTCAGCGGCACGGTGCCGAGCCAGAGGAAGCCGATGGCGCAGGCAAACAGCGTCGCGGTGAGCGGGGTGAGGGGAAAGACGACGAACAAAGCCATCACCGCAGCGCGGGCGAAGTAGATCCACGACAGCACGTATTTCTTGCGCAGCCGGTCCGCGGCGACGCCGAAGGCGTAGGAGCCGAGAATGTTGAACAGGCCGATCAAGGCGAGCGCACGGGCGCCGATCCCCGGATCGAGGCCGGCATCGGTCAGGAACGCCGGCAGGTGGGTCGAGACGAAGGCAATGTGGAAGCCGCAGACGAAGAAGCCGGCATTGAGCAGCCAGTAGCCGCGATGGCCCGCCGCCTGCCGTATGGCGGAACTGAGCGGGATGTCGTTAGGTGTCACGGCCGTCCGCCCCCCAGCGGAGCCGGCTTTGCGGGCGATGCCGATGGCAAGGGGGATCATCAGCGCGGCAAGGCCGGCGGCGGCGAGCAGCGCCCCGCGCCAGCCGAGTCCGTCCACCGCGATCTGCGTGGCCGGAACCAGCAGGAACTGCCCGACCGACCCGCCCGCCGTGACGATGCCGGCGGCCGCGCCGCGCCGCCCCGGCGGCATCAGCGGCACGACCGCCCCGAGCACGACGACGAAGGTGACGCCGGCCATGGCAAGGCCGAGCAGAAGCCCGAGCGTGACGGTGAGGCCGAGCGCCGTGGACGCGAGGGCTGCCAGGGCGAGTCCAATGGCGTAGAGGAGGCCGCCGCCGGCAGCGACGCGTCCGGGACCGAACCGGTCCGCCAGTGCGCCGACGAAGGGCTGGGCAAGGCCGAAGATCAGGTTCTGCACGGCCATGGCGAGGCCGAAGCCCTCCCGCCCGACGCCGAAATCCAACTCGACCGGCCGCATGAACAGGCCGAAGCCCTGGCGGATTCCCATGGCGATCGTCACGATCACCGCGCCGCAGGCGAGCGCGATCCAAGGGGCGGGTCGGCGAAGAGGCGGGGAAGGGATCAAGGTCGCGGATCCGGGACAATCGGCCGGGATCATAGTCCGTATCCCGGCCTCGGCAGAACCGGCCCAGGCCGCATGACCGATGCCGCATGACCGCTCACGTGACGGGAGCGGCACCCGAGCGTGGCGCCGGGGTCACCCGTCCGCCCCGTTCGCGGTCCGCCGCTTCCACGCGCGTAGCCTTGGCGGCCTCCGCTCCGCTAAGGTCCGCCGCATGATGTGGGATTTCCGCCAGGCGGCGAACGGTTCGCGATGACGGGCCAGGGACCTGACAGGCCGGGCGCGGACGAGGCCGAGACGCGCGCGGCGGCACGCGAGGCCGCGCGGGCGGCCGCCCTGCTCGCGCGCCAGCTCGGCCGGCTCGCCGGCAGCGCGGGGCGCGGCGCATGGCGCAGCGGTACGGCGGCGGCAAAGGAAGCGGCGAAAGGGACCGCTCCGGTCTTCGCGCGGGCGGCGGACCGCCTCCGCTCGACCGGCCCGCGCACGGCGCCGGCCGCGCCCGTGGCGGATCCGGCGCCGGTCGAGCGGCCGGACACACAGAGCCAGCCCTTCCCCCGTCACTCCGTTCGCCCGCGCCGCCATCGGCCATGGGTGATCGGATTGGCGGTCCTCGTCGGCCTGCCGCTGGTGATCCTGGCCGGCTACGTCTTCGCCGCCTTCGCTACCCTGCCGCCGCTCGGCGGCGTGGCGCCGGAGGCCGCCCAGCGCGCCCTCGTGGTCGAGGCCGAGGACGGGCGCTCGTTCGCCACCCGCGGGGCGTTCCAGGGCGAGCGGCTGACCGAGAAGACGCTGCCGCCCCGGCTGGCCCAAGCCATCGTCGCGATCGAGGACCGGCGCTTCTACAGCCACTGGGGCATCGACCTGCGCGGCATGGCCCGCGCCATGTGGCGCAACGCCACCGGCGGCGGCGTGCGCGAGGGCGGCTCGACCATCACCCAGCAATATGCCCGCCTCACCTCGCTCACCCAGGAGAAGACGCTCCGGCGCAAGATCCAGGAAGCCTTCCTGGCGCTGCGCCTGGAGAGCACGCTGACGAAGCCCGAGATCCTCGTGGGCTACCTCAACACCGCCTATTTCGGTGCCGGCGCCTATGGAGCGGACGCGGCGTCGCGGCGCTATTTCGGGCATGGCGCCGAGAAGCTGACCCTGCCGGAAGCGGCGATGCTGGCCGGCCTCGTGCGCGCGCCCTCGCAACTCGCCCCGACCCGCAATTTCGGCGGCGCCAAGGAGCGGGCCGACCTCGTGCTCCAGGCCATGGTCGAGACCGGCGCGATCAGCCAGTCTGAGGCCGACAAGGCGCGGGCGGAGAAGCTGACCCTGCACACCCCGCCCGAGACGCCGCCGGGCACCAACTACTTCCTCGACGCGGTGCAGGGCGAGGTGAAGCGACTGACGCAGGAATCGGGCGACGTCACCGTCCGCTCGACGCTCAACCTCGAGCTCCAGAGCCTCGCCGAGGGTGTGCTCGCCCGCCGCCTTGACGCGGAGGGAGGCAAGAAGAAGGTCGGCCAGGGCGCGCTGATCGCGATGGCGCCCGACGGCGCGATCCTCGCCATGGTGGGCGGGCGCGACTACGAGGACAGCCAGTTCAACCGCGCGACCCAGGCCAAGCGGCAGGCCGGCTCGCTGTTCAAGCTGTTCGTCTACCTCGCCGCCTACGGGCGGGGCTATTTCCCCGACAGCGTTCTCGTCGATCGCCCGACCCAGATCGGTGAGTGGGAGCCGCAGAACTCCAACAACCGCTTCCGCGGAGCGCTGCCGCTGCGCCAGGCCTTCGCATTGTCCGTCAATACCATCGCGGCGCAGCTCGGCGAGGAGGTCGGGATCCCCGCGATCGTTGCCGAGGCGCGCCGGCTCGGCGTGCAGGCGGATCTGCCGGCGGTGCCCAGCCTCGCGCTCGGCACGGCGGACGTATCGCTTCTCGAGATGACCCGCGCCTATGCCGGCGTACTCGGGCCGGGCGTGCCGGTGGAGCCCTACCTCGTCCGAACGGTCCGCGGGAACACGCCGCAGCCGCTGTTCCAGCGAACGGCACCGAAGCCCGGCGCGGCGATGGACGCGCAGGTCCAGTCCATGATGCTCGGCTCGCTCCAGGCGGTAGTGGAATCCGGCACCGGCAAGGCAGCACGGGTCAACGGCCTCGCGGTCGGCGGCAAGACCGGCACCAGCCAGGACTACCGCGACGCGTGGTTCGTCGGCCTGACCCCGGACATGATCGTCGGCGTCTGGGTCGGCAACGACGACAACGCGCCGATGAACAAGGTGACCGGCGGCGACATCCCGGCCCGCGTCTTCCACGACTTCGTGGAGCGTGCGCAGAAGGTGCTGAAGGGCCGCAAGCGCCCCGCTCCCTCCGCCGCACGGGCCGAGCCGGCCCCGGCGGCGGCCGTGGCGCCCACGCCCGCGGCGCCGGCCACGGGCGAGGTCCGCGGCGTGCCCGAGGTGGTCGATACCGGCACGCTCACGATCCGCGGCCGCAAGGTGCATCTGCTCGGCGTCGTCGGCGAGAGCGGCGCGCTCGCCCGCCAGCTCGCGCGCTACCTGCGCCGCCGCGAGGTGATCTGCTCCGGCGATCCGGCCTCCGCCCGCTGCCGCCTCGACGGCGACGACCTCGCCGCCCTGATCGTGACGGCCGGCGGGGCGCGGGCAAGCGAGGACGCACCGAGCGACCTGATCGAGGCCGAGGATCAAGCCCGGGCCGAGCGGGCCGGTTTGTGGCAGCGGGAGCGGTGAGAGGCGGCCGGGGGATCGGCCCCCATCCCTCGCGGTCGAGGACGGGCGACGCGTGGCCCATGCACCGCGACGGGCGTCGTCGATGATCAGGGCATGCGGCACGCCATGGCCGCCGTCGCCTCGACCACACTGAGCGCCCGGCGCCGAACTTCAAGAGAGACTCGCGGGCTGTCGGCGACGGCCGACGCCTCGCGCTTCAGCGCCGCGTCGCAGGCGCAGGACGGATGGCCGCTGGTGTCGTAGCAGGCATCGTGGCGCATGCAGGCCGCGTCGAGCTCGTCGATCGGGGGCGCCCCGTCGCCGCGCTGGCCCTTGCCGCAGTAATGGCCGTGGAACAGGGCTTGGCCGGCCACGACCTTGTCGAGATCGCCTTTCGGCGGTGCCGGGGCTTCGGCCTGTCCGCCCGGGTTGAGATCGTTGGCCGGGCCGCCCGCTCTGGCTCCCGATCCGCGCAGCGTCTTCGGGATGCCGGAGCTTGCGCCGGGCTCGTTCAGCGGTTCCGCAGCGCGGGCGTTCGGATCCGAGAGGTCCGGCAGCGGCGGAGGAGGTCCCGGGCGGGGCTCATCGGCCTCCGTCGTCGCGGCGGGCACTTCTTCCAAGGCGCCCTGTGCTGAAAGATCATGCGGGTGGATCAGACAGATCAGCCCAAGCACGATGAGAAGATGAGATTTCATCGTGTCCCCCAAATTGCGAACCGATCAACTTGGAGTCTGCCGATTTCGTTCCTCAGGGCCGGACGCGCATCGATCGAATAGGCATCGATGCGAACATGGCTCCGGGCGGACAAGTGCTGCGTGTGAAACATTCATCGCACACGCAGTCATCGACGACGCACCGAGCCGATGAGAATGTGCAACGATTGAAGATCCCGCGGCGTTCTCGCCTTCAGCCCAGATCGGTTGGGCACCTTGGGAGCAGATCATGCTGGGACGTTTTGGGCTGGGTGTTGCTTTGACCCTGTTGGCCGGCAGTGCTGCGTTGGCCGCGCCGATGTCGGACGAGGACAAGGCGGTTCTTCAACAGCAATGCGCCGGTGATTTCACGACCTTCTGTGCCGGCTTGCCGCCCGAGGACGGCCCCGAGACCCAGGCCTGCTTCCAGAAGAACATGTCCCAGCTCTCCCCCGGCTGCCGCACTGCGATTCAGGCGTACAAGAAGAAGGGTTGACGCTTCGCAGCCGGGGACGGTTCGCGGCGCAAGTGGGTCAACGATGGACGGCAGTTGCTCGCCCCTGCCGGCCAACAGCATCGTATTTACACGAGGTAAATCCTTGTTTCCTGATTTTTCTGCGCAATAGATATTTTATATTCCGATTCTAAACCACAAATCAGCAAGTCCCGTCCAAACCGCGTCTTGCAATCCGATACAGCACTTGCGATTTCCGTATCATCAGCGACATAGGCCGAATCGGATTGCGTGGCGCGCATGAGGCCTGTCCCGCGTCCTGGGGGTGTGTCGGTGGGGAAGTCAGCCTTTTCGAGGAGCCGGGAAGCGCTGTTGCTTCTCGGTCTGACGCCAGTTCTGATCCTTGGTGCCGCCGCAGCGTATTACCTCACACGGCCCACGACCCTGACTATCGCCGTCGCTCCGAGTGGCGGGACCGAACCGGCCCTGCTGCGCGCCTATGCCGACGAACTCGTCCGAAGACGGGTCGGCATCCGGTTGAAGGTCATCCCGTTCGATGGCGTGCGCGAGAGCGCGGAAGCGCTCAATGCCGGAAAAGCCGACCTCGCGGTGGTCAGGCCCGATGTCGCGATGCCGGGCAACGGCTTGACCCTCGTCGTCCTGAGGGAACTTGCCGTCTTCGTTGCGGCGCCAATCTCCGCCGGCATCACCGGTCTCCCGAATCTCGCCGGCAAGCGGCTGGGTCTGCTGGCCGGTCGACAGGCCGACCGGACACTCGTCGGCCACCTTGCAGACCATTACGGACTGGAGATGCCGACCGAGGCAGCAACCGGCATCCTATCGCCGAATGCCGTGTCCATCGTACCGATCGAGGAGGCGGAGATCGAAGCGGCCCTTCGAGACCGACGTATCGACGCGATGATCCTGGTCTCCACCCCGACATCGCCGGCCGCTCGGCGCGTTGTCGGCCTCGTGCAGGATGCGAGCGGGGAGGATGGCGCGACGCTTGTCGGAACCGCCGAGACCGGCGCGGTTCTGGCGCGCTGGCCGCGCCTGCAATCGACCACGATTCCGGCCTCTCTGTTCGGTGGAAATCCGCGCCTGCCCGCCGAAGACGTCACGACCGTCGGCTCGTCCTATCGTCTGATGGCGCGCGCCAACCTGTCACGCAGCGTCGCCGCCGAGGTGACGCAGCACCTGTTCGAGATGCGGGCTGCCTTGGCGGACAAGGTGCCGGCCGCGGAGAGCCTCACGCACCCGGCCTACGAGGACAGCGCGGACGCCACCAGCGCCCGCCTTCCCATCCATCCCGGCGCGCTCGATTACTACGAACGTGAGCAGGAGACCTTCATCGAGCGCTACGAAAGCTGGATCTATCTGGTCGCCATCTTGGCCGGCGGCTTCGGCTCGACGCTCGCTTGGCTACGGCAGCGCCTCGGGCGCATCCGCCGGGAGCGAATCGAGGTGGCCACGACGCGCCTGCTGGAACTTCGCTCCGATGCCCGACGCGAGACGGACCGAGGACGTCTGGCGACCATGGCCTCCGAGATCGACGATCTCGCCGCCAGCATCGCGCGCCATGCCCTAAACCGGCCGACAGAACCGCGCACGCTGGGTGCGGCCAACGTCGCCATCGAGGCGGCCCGTTCGACGGTCCGGCGCCGTATCGGGCAGCACGGTTTGCCGGAAGGCGCACCGGACGTGACGTAGGCTTGCGGGTGTCCGCCTTACACAGGGAGCGGACCCCGGCTCGCGGAGATCCGAAGGCTGCTCGGTCTTGCGGGGCGGACGTGCGGCGGCCCGATGCTGACCCGCGGGCCGCCTGCGCAACGCCTCCTAAGACCATTCCGACCGCGTTCGATGCTACCGGAACGGAGGCTCATCGAAACTTCTGAGCTTCCTCGAATGCAGGCCGGCCCGGTCGGTGCGCAGCGCGTCGAGGGTCGCCAGCCCGATCTGGAGATGCTCGGCCACCGCGCGCTCGTAGAAGGCGTTGGCCGCACCCGGCAGCTTGATCTCGCCGTGCAGCGGCTTGTCGGAAACGCAAAGCAGCGTCCCGTAGGGCACCCGCAGGCGGTAGCCTTGGGCGGCGATGGTGCCGCTCTCCATATCCACCGCGATCGCCCGCGACAGGTTGATCCGCCGCCGCTCCTGGCTGAAGCGGAGTTCCCAGTTGCGGTCGTCGTAGGTCACGACGGTGCCGGTGCGCAGGCGGCGCTTGAGCGCGTCGGCCCGCTCGCCGGTGACGGCGGCCGCCGCCGCTTGCAGGGCGATCTGGACCTCTGCCAGCGCCGGCACTGGAATCTCCGGTGGCACGAGGTCGTCGAGGATGCGGTCGCGGCGCAGGTATCCGTGGGCGAGCACGTAGTCGCCGATGGTTTGCGACTGGCGTAAGCCCCCGCAATGCCCGACCATCAGCCAGCAATGCGGGCGCAGCACCGCGAGGTGGTCGGTGATGGTCTTGGCGTTGGAGGGGCCGACGCCGATATTGACGAGCGTCGTGCCCTGGGGCGCCCCGTCCGGCCCGCGGCCGACGAGGTGGTAGGCCGGCATCTGGTACTTGTGCCAGGGCGAGGCGGCGATCACCGCCGCCGGGTCGGCGGAGGCCGCATCGGCCTGTTCGACCACGATCCCGCCGGGCAGCACCAGCCGCTCCCCCTCTCCCGCGGTCAGACGCTCCAGCCCGTGGCGGACGAAGCCATCGACGTAGCGGTGATAATTGGTGAGCAGGATCCAGGGCTGGATCTCGCGCCAGTCCGAGCCCGTGTAATGCACGAGGCGGCGCAGGGAGTAATCGGTGCGCACCCCGTCGAACAGGGCGAGCGGGCGCGGATCGCCGGGGCTTTCCAGCCACAGCCCGTCGGCCACCTCGTCGCCGACGACCGAGAGCAGCGGCACCGGAAACAGGGTGGCGAGATCGCTGGTGCTGACGCCGCTGCCGCCGAGATCGGTGCCGGGCTCGACGATGTAGGGATAGGGGATCTCCTGGCCCGAGAGGCCGACCTCGATGCTGGCGCCGTAATCGCGCACCAGCGGCCGCAACTGCTCCAGCAGGTAGGCGCGGAAATAGCCGGGCTGCGTCACCGTGGTGGCGTAGAGCCCCGGCGCCTGGAACTTGGCGGTGGCCCGGTTGAGCCGCGGCAGCGGCCCCGTGGGCTGATAGGTCAGGCGCAGCTCGGGGTAACGAAACTGAAGCCGCTCGGTGGCATCCGGCGGAATCCGGTGCTCGAGATAGCGCGCCAGCGCCACTTGCAGCGCCTGGGTCGCGCCGGCATGCAGCGCTTCGAGCCGATCCACGGCCGTCTCCGCGTCGGCGACAGCCTCCATCGGCCGCAACTCGTCGATGGCCATGCATCCTCCCCGCTCGCCCCAGGGTGTCTACACCGACCCGGCCGGCGAGACGAGCAAGCGGCTTGCAGGAAAGCGGCCCGCCTTGCGGCAACGCCGTGCCAGGGCGACAAGGCATCGTGAGAGCATCATCCCGCCAGGTGGCCGTTAGCTTCCAGAAACGGACGATGCAAAAGCCAAAGCAGACACCTGGACCGGGAGCGCGAGGGCGGATGAACGAGGATGTCGAGCGGCGCCCTGGCGAGGAGGCGATCTCGCTGCCCGCCGAATACGATGCTGGCCTCTACTTCATCGGCCGGGTGCGCACGCCCTGGAAGACCCGCGCCGAGTGCCCGAAGAACAACACCCAGACGGATGCGGTCTGCACGCTCGAAGTCGATGCGCGCTACCAGCCGGCGCTGCAGAATCTGAAGGGCGCCACGCACCTGATCGTCCTCTACTGGATGGACCGGGCGGCGCGCGACCTCGTGCGCCAGCAGCCGCGCCACGCGCCCGCCAGCCGCGGCACCTTCTCGCTGCGCTCGCCGGCGCGGCCGAACCCGATCGCCCTGGCCGTGGTCGAGCGACTCGCCATCGGTGACGGCACGGTCAGCGTGCGCGGGCTCGACTGCCTCGACGGCACGCCGCTCCTCGATATCAAGCCCTATTTCGCCTCCACCGACAGCCGGCCGGACGCGCGGGTCGATCGCGCCGGGACGGATGCAGCGGCGGCGTCCTGATCAGGCAGGATCGGGACGCCTACCGCTCCGTCCCTTCCGTCCCGGATCCTGCCCTCGTCGTCAGCCGGGCGAGAGCGCGCAGGTAAAGCGGTTTGACGTGGCTCTTGTAGGTCCGCCGCGCCCAACCGCGCCCCTGCCGGAACAGCGTCTCGGACAGAGCCGTCAGCCGGCCGCGCATGGAGCCGCCGGGGGCGACGTCGATCACGAGATCCGCAATCTCGCGCCGCTCCGGCCAAAGCTGCGCCAGCGCGGCCGAGCTGTCCCGGTTGCACGAATCGAAGGTGTCGATGGCTCCTTCCGCAAACACCGACTCGGTCGTCGCCTCCATCAGCAGCGAGCCGGGCCCCCATTTCGCGTAGCTCTCGTCGTAGGCCATCTTCCAGCCGAACGCCGTACGGCCGGATCGCAGCCAGATGTTCATCGCGATCGCCCGGCCGTCCAGCCGCAGGGCTTCGATGCCGGCGCAGCCGTCCCGCGCCAATCCGACGATCATCGTCTCGGCGAAGGTGCGCAGCGGCGGCGCGTTGCGGATCGCCCGCCCGCGCCGGCTCGCCCGACCCTTCCAGCCGGCGGCCTCCAGCTCGACGAATTCCTGAAACGCCGCGCTGATCTCCTCCGGCTTGCGATAACTGACATGGCGCAGGTCGCCGCGCTCCGCGAGTCGCTTGCGTTGCCGCCGCATCTCGGCGCGCCGTTTCGAAGAGACGGCATGGACCGGTGCAGATTGCCCCGCGACCGGCGCACTGAACTTGGCGCGGTGCCGCCGCTCGACGGCGACGACGCGGGCACCCTGCCGCTCGACCGCAGCCATGAGCGCGGAGAAGACCGGCCCGTCGGCCGCGATCTGGTTGGCGCAGATCAGATTCGGCAGGGCGGGATTGCGGGCGACGGCCGCCAGCATCGCCGCCAGGGCCGCGACCGCATGATCGCGATCGAGCACGGGCGAGCCGAGGAAGGTCAGTGAGTTGCACGGGGCTTCCAGCGTCCGGATCGGCAGGCGCGAGGAGGGCCGTGCGCTCACGAGGAGCCACACGCCGATCAACTCGACCCCTTCCCCGGCACGAGGGGACCAGACGAGGAGGACGTGCAGCGGCGTCTCGGTCACCGTGTAGATCGCACCGGCGATGGCGGGCTCCATGAACACGTTCGGCTCGGCGCAGCGCTGAACCAAGCGCCGCCAATCCGCGGCGAGCGCGCGGAAGCGCGGCGCCGCGGCGAACTCGACGGATATTTCGGCAGGGGCCGGCAATCGGACGGAAGCCGTGTCGTCCGGGATCGGGGCCGGGACGGCCTCGGCCGTGCCCAGACTCTTGAAGTCGCCGCTCGCATCCATGGACGGCCTCTCCCCGGCATTACCGCCCCGGCGGTGCCTTTTCTGCCCCGCTTCAGAACGACGACAAAGCCGCGCTCGAAGCACGCGTTCTTCAGGAGTACATCCGGATGAGCGAAGGCGGCGCCGGCGCGGCGGATGCCCTTACAGGAGCTGCCCGCCGGCGAGGCGGTAGCGGCCGATGGCGCTCTGAAACGCGGCCCAGCCGGACATTGCCGGATCGCGGATGATGTAGCGAAGATAGGCTCGCTCGGCTCGGTTCAGGCGCCAGGGCGTGAGCAAATTCCCGCACAAGCGGCGCGGCGAGCGGATCTTGAGCGTCTCGGGGTCGGAGGCCCCGGCCTCCCCCTCGCGCAGACGGCAGCCGAGGGTGACGAAGTTCAGGCCCGCCAGCATCGCCACGTCCATGTGGTACCAGAAGCGCGGGTTGCACTCGATGAAGGCGATCCGGCCCTCCGGACTGCGACGGATGTCGAAGCCGATCACCCCTTGATAGCGGAAGTGCTCGATCAACCGGCGGGCATGGTCATCGATGACCGGCACCCGGATCTCCTCCAGTTTGGTGAGGGTCCGGCGATAGGAAAACGAGGCCATGATCCGCCCGGCCTCGCACAGGTAGAAGCTGCTCAGCTCTTCTCCCGGTATGTATTCCTGGCAGATGATCGGCGAGTAATTGAGATGTTCGGGAAGCGCATCGGCTGAATCGATCCGCCGCACGCCGTAGCCCCCCGACATCGCCGCCGGCTTCAGAATCAAAGGGTAACCGAAGCGGGCATGGTCGGGGTCGTCGCGCAGATCCACCATCGTCTCGTAGCGGCGTGTCATCGGAACGGGCAGATCGAGGTCGGCGCAGACACCGGCGAAGCGCCACTTGTCATCGAGCGCGTCGAACGTGTCCTGGGCCGGCACCGGAAAGATCGGCGCCCCGATCTGCGCACCGTGGACGGCCAGGAGCCGCGTCGTCCGGCTGCAACTCGGCAGAACCATATCGATGTCGTGGACCGCACAGAGCCGACGAATCTCAATAAGATCGGATGGCTGAGGGTCGGCAAAGTCACCCGTGAACGCGATGAACCTTTCACAAAACCGGGATCGCTTCAGAAGATGGGCTTCACCTGCGCCAAGTACGTAGACTTCACGGAAGCATTCGCTCGCGCATCGCAAGACTCGATACTGGATGCGCGGGCCACAGGCCAGAACAAGCGCGCGTTTCATCGCAAAGCCTCATGCCCGAACAATCTCTGCACAGGCAGATGACGGGCTCATCACAGTGTTTTATGGTCGTCGGCTTCGGAACACCCTTCTTCATGCAAAATTTAACGTCAACAACTCTGCTATAGCAGGGCCGATATTTGTATCAGTTCTATACTGATGCGCGCATGGGATATATAGGGTTAGAACTGAATTGCTGCTTCCCGCTTCGGCTAAGGCGCGAGCCCGACCGGGCAACGATCTTTGATCAGCGCTGCGACAGCCGCTCCAGGGTCAGCGGGTCGGGCCGGCCGTCGAAGAACGTCGCGAGCGCGCGGGTGAAGTCCGGCGCATCCGGATCGGCCTGCGCGAACAGCGTCATGGAGGAGCGGAACTTCACGTCGTCGGGCGCACCGAACAGTGTGTGAGCCGAGCGATCCTCCCAGGCGTTCACCGCCCGCGTGCAGGTCCGCAACCTCTCGCCGAGCAACGGATGGGCGAGATAGGCCCGCGCCTCCGCCAGCGAGCCGATCGCGTAGCGCCGGGCCATGGCACTGGAGCCGAGCCCGGTGATCTGAGGGAAGATGAACCACATCCAGTGGCTCCGCTTGCGTCCGCCCCGCAACTCCGCGAGCGCCGTCTCGTAGACACCGGTCTGCGCCTCCACGAAGCGGTTCAGGTCGAACCCGTCGTCCATCGCTTGCCCCCCGCGGCGCGGGCAATCGGACTCCGCCCCGGCCGTCTTGCAACCACCTCGTGAGGCAGGCCAACCGGCTGGGACGGGCGCGCGTTCCTCAAGCCAGGGCCGCCATCGCCTCGAAGACAAGGGCGTGGCGGGCGGCGAGCGCATCGACGTCGCTGCCGTAGCCGCCGCCGATCACCGCGCAGAGCGGGATGCCGCGTGAGCGCGCGAGCCCGACGACGGTGCGGTCGCGGGCGCGCAAGCCGTCATCGGTGAGGCAGAGGCGGCCGAGCCGGTCGTCGCGGTGGGGATCGACGCCGGCATTGTAGAAGATCAAGTCCGGCGCAAAGTTTTGTATCAGGCCGGGCAGGCGCGCCTCCAGCACCGCGAGATACTCCGCGTCCCCCAACCCGTCGGGCAGGCCGATATCGAGATCCCCCGGCACCTTGTCGTGCGGGTAGTTGCGCTCGCAATGGACCGAGAGCGTGAACAGGTCCGGTTCGCGGGCGAGGCAATCGGCGGTGCCGTCGCCCTGATGCACGTCGAGATCGATGACGAGCGCCCGGGTGATCGCTCCCTCGCGCCGCAGGGCCAGGGCGGCCACCGCCACGTCGTTGAACACGCAGAAGCCCGCCCCACCGGCCCGCCGCGCATGGTGGCTGCCGCCGGCGGTGCTCCCGGCAAGTCCGTGGGCGAGCGCGAGACGCGCGGCGCGCAGCGTGCCGCCGGCCGAGGCGCGGGAGCGGGCGGCGACGCCCTCCGTCACGGGCAAGCCGATCGCCCGCTCGATCGCGCGCGGCACCTCGAGGGCCAGCACGGCCTCGACATAGCCCGGCTTGTGCGCGCCCGAGAGCAGGGCCGCATCGGCGGGCTCGGGCGTGACGAAGCCCTCCGGCACGAGGCCGCGGGCGTGCAGGATCTCGGCGAGCCGGCCGTATTTGCGCATCGGAAAGCGGTGGCCCGCCGGCAACTCGGCCTCGTAGGCCGGATGGAACACGATCGGGATCAAGGAGGCGGCCTGGATCAGCGTGGGAAGTGTCACACGCCTGATAAGACGGCGCTGCTAGGGGCGTGATGGGACGCGCCGTCGCGCCCGGACATCACGATCGACGGGAGACGCCGCGCATGATCGCCCTGCCGGAGAGCGGCGCCTCCGCCGCCCTCGCGCTCTGCGCGGCCCTCGTTGCGGTCAACCTCGCCAGCCTCGCCGTGGCGGCCCTGCGGATCGGGCGCAAGGGGAAGCCCTCGGCTTTCCCCGCCGGCGCACCCGTCTCGGTGGTGCGGCCCCTGCGCGGCCTGGAAGCGTTCAGCGAGGAGACGCTGCTGGCGAGCTTCCGGCTCGATTATCCGGCCTACGAGCTGATCTTCTGCGTGGCGGATGCGGGCGACCCGATCCTGCCGCTGCTGGAGCGGCTGCGGGCGGCGCATCCGCAGATCCCCTCGCGGCTGATCCTCGGCGACGAGCGCCTTGGCGGCAATCCGAAGCTCAACAACTGCGTGCGCGGCTGGGACGACGCCCGGCATGAATGGGTGATCCTCGCCGATTCCAACGTCCTGATGCCAGCTGACTATATCCAGCAGATGCAGGCGGCGTGGCGCACCGATAGCGGCCTCGTCTGCTCGACGCCGATCGGATCGCGGCCGGGCAACTTCTTCGCCGAGGTGGAGTGCGCCTTCCTCAACACCCTGCAGGCCCGCTGGCAATATGCCGGCGAGGCGCTCGGGCTCGGCTTCGCCCAGGGCAAGAGCATGCTCTGGAACAAGCCCTTCCTCGAAGCGCAGGGCGGCATCCGCGCGCTGAACGCCGAGATCGCCGAGGACGCTGCCGCCACCAAGCTCGTGCGCGCGGCGGGCAAGCGGGTCCATCTCGTCGCCGCGCCCTTCCGCCAGCCCCTCGGGCGCCGCAACCTGGCGGAGGTCTGGTCGCGGCAGGTGCGCTGGGCGCGCCTGCGGCGAGTGACCTTCCCGCTGTTCTTCGCCCCCGAGATCGGCATCGGCGCCCTGCTGCCGCTGATGCTGGCGGGTCTCGTGGCGGGGACGGCCGAGGCCGCGCTCTGGCTCTGCGGAGCGGGTGCGCTGTGGTACGGCGCGGAGATGGCGCTCGCCGCCCGCGCCGGCTGGCACCGCTCGCCGCGGATGCTCGCCGCCTTCCTCGTCCGCGACGCCCTGCTGCCTGCGATCTGGGCGAGCGCCTGGGCCCGCACCGCCATCGTCTGGCGCGGCAATACCATGGACATTCGCACCCGCGACGCGGCCCCGCTGGAGACGGGACCGAGCGCGGCCTGACCGCGTCCGACCGCGGGCCTGCCGATCGAGGCGCTGCTCGCACCAGGGTGAGATGCCTGCGGCGGACCGCCTTCGACGAGCGCCTCCTTTTCCGACGCGATTTCGTCCACCGCCCCTGTTGGCCAGCATCGCGATCACAGGTGCAGGCGCGTGATGGATTGTCGGACCCGCACGCTGGGCCGCTCAACTGAGCAGATCCGTCGGCAGTGCCGCGATCCGAAACACAAATCTGTTATCATCGGCACCCGCCCAGCGAAACCAGGACTCGAATACATCCAAAACAATACTTATAAAGCAGCAAATTTATCCAAAAATAGTCGAAACACCGGCACATTCATTTTCGGAAAGAAGCCTGTTGCCAACGAAGCCGCCGACTCGCCTTGGTCAACAGATCTGTTAAAAAGCAGTAAGCACCGCGAACTCGCCGTGTCGTCAGGGGATCACACAGCGATGGCTTGGATGCCGTTCCGAAACGTGCTGCCGACGTCATCCGCCAACCGAGACAGGGACGCGGAGCAACGGTCTGCGGCCCCGGAACCATCCCCCTCGCCACGGTTGCCGAAGGCCGCCATGCCCGACCTGATGGAGGGCGGCAGACGCCCGCGTCCCGCGCCGGAGCCGGCGGCGCCCACGCTCGATGCCATCGGTCAGCGCGACGAGGTCGTCCGGCAGCGCATCGACGCGATGGTCGGCCGACTGGAGGATCTCCGCAGCCTCCAGGATGATTTCACGCTGATCCTGCAGCCGCTGGCGAGCATCAGCAGCGAGCTTTCGAAAGCCAGCGTGCGGATCGCCGAGCTCGAGAGCACTCTGTCCCAGGAAGTCAGCGCCAACAGCGGCTTGCGCGACGAGGTCGTGGACCTGTCGGCGAAGCTCTCGCGCCTGACCAACGAACTGGTGGATTCGCAAGGACAGGCGAAACGGACGCTGGAGAACCTGCGCGAGCGCGATGCGGCGGTCGAAGCGTATCAGATTGATCTGCGCGACAAGCTGTCGGTCATCGAGAATCTGGAGCGGCAGCTCTTCTCCGAGGTCGAGCAGAACAAGGCCCTGGTGAGCGAGAGCCGAGCGCTGCGGCAAGAGGCGCAGGCCGCCGACAGCGCCCTGGCGCGCTCCGAGCACGAGCTGAACAATCTGCGCGAGAAGAACAGCCTGCTGGAGACCGACGGGCGAAGGCTCCAGCTTCTCAGCGAGGAGCAGGCGACGCAGCTCGCGGATCTCGATGCCCGCCATCGCGACCTCACGGCCACCGCCGAGGCGGACCGGCAGCGCCTGCGCCTCATCGAGACGCAGCTCGCGACGGAGATCTCGGTGCGGGAGCGCAACGAGGTCCAGCACGAAACGGAATTGGCCGCTTTGCGGAACGATCGCGCCAGTCTCGCGATGAAACTCGAAGCCGCCGCGAACCGCGCGGCCTCGACGGAGCAGTTGCTGGTGCAGGCGCGCAATCAGTTGCGGGACAAGGACGAGGAGTTCCGCGCGGTCGACCGCAACTTCAAGGAGGCGACGATCGCGCGCAGCACGCTGGAACGGCGCCTCGAAGCGCTGCAGGCCGATCTTGCCCGCCAGTCCGATCGCTTCCAGGAAATCCAGCGGATCCGCGGCGAACTCGACAGCCGCTGCGACATGCTCAACAAGGCGCTGGCCGCCAAGGATGCCGCGATCGAGCAGACGATGAACCGCAACGCGGTTCTCAACGACCGCATCGAGCACCTGACCCACCGGCACGAAGCCGCCCGCGCCGATCTCGAAGCCTCCAATCGCAGATTGACGGAGGAGTTGCAGAACGAGCGTTCGGAGCGGGCCCTGCTGCAGGGGGCTCTCGACATCGCCCGCGAGAGCCGGGCCACGCTTCAGAAGCAGCACGATGCCTTGAAACGCTCGGGGCGCCCCTGGCGGGAGCAGATGAACGACGAGGCCGACGACGAGACCGCGCAGGCTTCGGCCGACGCGGTGAGCAACGTCCGCCCGTTCACCTCCACCGGCAAATAGGCCTCGTCCGACACCGCCCGTTGAAGAAGAGCTGGAAGGATCGTTGAATGTCAGAGCAAGCTGTGAAGGACGCCCCCTCCTCCGGCAACTCGATTCTCATGAGGGCTTGGCAGGCCAACGTGACGCGACCGGGCGATAAAGTGATCAGTTTCTCCCCGGCCGGTTCGGAGGGCGCCTCCTCCGACGGGGCTGCGCCGTCGTTGCCGCAGCGCGACTGGGTCTCGGCGATCGATCTCGTGCAGGAGGCGGCCGAGGCGATCCGGATCAGCGAGGAGCGCGCCGTCGATCTGGAGAACCAGCTGAGGAACGTCATCGCCCAGGCCGAGGACGAGGTACGCCAGCTTCAGAAGACGATCGCATCGAACCAGCTCCTGCTGTCGCAGGCGGAAGACCGCGCCCGCCGCGCCGAGACGCGCGCCAAGGAGGCGGAGACTTGGCTGGTGCGGATCCACGATGCCGTGTTCACGGCCTTCGGCTCCAAGACCAAACCCGAGACCGCAGAATCCGGGGATGGCGGGCAGGACACCCCCTAAAGGCGAGACCTCGCCGTCATGAGTGTTGACAGTTCCTGCCCGACGACCGGCGAGCCGCGTCTACCGGTTCAAGCCTCTGAACGGACGCTGTTCGACATCGAAGTCGGGCTGTCCGATGTGCTGGGGTTGGTGAAGCAGGCTGCGGACACGATCCATGACCTGCAGCGCTGGCGGGATACGATCGAACCGCAGACGCTGAGCCTGATCCGGAGCGTCCAGCAGGAGCGGGTCCGCTGGCAGCGGGAGCGAACGGCCCTGGCCGGTGAAATCCGGGAATGCCAGCTGACGATCGACGCGACGAAGATGGCCCTGCAAACGGCTTTATCCGAGAACGAGGGGCTGCAGCGGCGCTATCACGACGCGAAAGCGTGCGCAGCCTCCGCCGAAAAGCGCGCCGCCGCGGCAGAGGACTTGCTCGCCTTCATCTATCAGACCTTCCATGTCGAGCTGGACGGCGCGGCCGGAAACGACAGAATCCGCCTGCCGTCTCGTCCGGCCGGTGAGCTAATCGCGCCCGAGTCGCTGCCCGCCTCCGCGGCGCCTCACGGCACTTCGTCGAGCGCCGCATCGCCAGAGCCCGGCATCGACCTGGGCCTGTGACGTTCCGGAGCCGGAAACGGGCTCTCGGCAGCGCGGTCGACCGGTGCCGCGGGCCCATGCCCCGGAAACGGCAACGCTCTCGCTCTGCATCGCTCCCACTGCCCTCCCCCCTGCCGGGGATGCCGCGTCTGGCGGCCTTGATCCGGGTTGGGAACCGCCGGACGCGGACACCGGCGACTGGGGCCCGCAGAATGACAGGGCAATCGCCGTTCATACGATGCCGACCCTCTTTCGTGCTCTGGTTGCATTGTCGTCGCAAATCCAGTTTAGCTCCGGGCTCGATCAGCAGCGCCGCGGATCAGAACTGCGGCTCGCTCTCGGAGAGACCCGGTTCATCGATGCAATGTCTTGCAAGAGCGCTCGCTATCCTCGTTGTGTCGGGAGGCCTGATTGGTGGAGCCGGAGCCGGCGAGGCGAAATTTTATCGCGGCACGCATGTCTGCAACGGCAACCTGACGCTCGACGATTGGGAATTTTCCCCGGCGGACGCGCGGTTCAACGTCTTCTTCCGGAGGGCGGACGGGCAGTCCTTCCAGGCCCTCGAACTGACGGCGCAATCGACCGCTGACGGTCTCGTCCTATCCGACCGGCGTGGCCGCCCCTGGCTCGCGCTGCGCACGCAGCCGGACGGCGAGACGCTTCACGGCCGCTGGCTCAGCTACCAGGGCCGGCCGCAGACCGAGTGCGAACCGTTCACGGTGGAACGCACCGAGAGCGCGAAGGCGCGCATGGACGGCCTGTTCGCTCTCTTCGGCGAAGCCGAACCGACGGTCCGGACCGCCCGCGCCGCCGCGGCCGAACAGCAGCGCCTGCCGCCGATCGAACTGCTGCCGGAACTCGACCAGCAGGCCTATCGCCAGCGCTACGCCGAGGCCGCGCCGGCCTTCTGGAAGCGGTTCTACGAGGCGGAGCGCAAACGGCTCGCCGACGCCCCCATCGCTACGCCGGAGGAGCGCGAGCGGCTTGTCGCAGCGTTGCGCGCGGGATCGAGCGCCGAGGCGACGCCCCAGGGCTCGCTGGAACGCGACGCCGCCGCCCGGCAATCCGCGCTCGATCGCCTGCGTCTCGTGGCCGACCGCCTCGCAGATCAAAACAGCCCCTTGCAGCCGCTTCCAATGGACAGCTTGTGCGAGCGGCTCTCGGACTTCGGCTATATCGACACCGAGCGGCTCGAACTCGCCGTCGGCCTGCCGGTGGAGGCTTGGAACCGCGCCTTCACCGAAAGCCTCATCCAGCAGGTGCAATCCTGCAAGGAGGGCAAGACAGTCGTCCGCCTCCTGACCCAGTCCTATCCGGAGATCGAGCGGCGCGGGCGCAATGCGGCGTGGCTGCGCGAGCAGCGGGAGCGCCTGTGCGCCCTTCCGCCGACCCTGGCGACGCTCCGCGATACGAACGGGCTGCATCTAAGCCAGGAGGAGCTGCGCCGGAACGACGTCCCGCGGGCCCTCTACGAGCGCTTCGTCGGAGCGCCGCTCGAACCGCGTCGCGCGGAGCTGGAGCGGGCCGCCGTCCGAGAGATCGAGGATGCGTTCGCCAAGGAGACCCCTACGAGCCTTCCCCTCGACCAAGCGCGCTCACGCTGCCAGAGCCTCGTCGGCCGTTCCTGGGGCAACGACGCGCTGTCGCGGCTCTACAAGGTCTGCACCGAGGCCGCCGACAGCTATGTCGACCGGACGATCCGGCGCTCCTTCCAGGCCCAGGTCGAGCGGATCGAGGCCGCGCCGAAGACCTTCGAGGGCCTGCGCACGAACCACTGGTTCCTGATGGACACCGGCGATCTCGCAGGGGCCTATCCGCCGCCGGCACTGCTGGCCGAATTCAACGCAAAGGCGGCCGGCGCCCGCGCGGAGGCCGTCCGCGCGGCGAGAGATGAGGTCGAGAAGGCGTTCGCTGCGGCCGATCCGATGGCGCGGACGCCCGAGGCGCCCATCCTGCGATGCGGACGCGATCCGCTTCCCTCCGACGAGACGCTGAGGCCGCTGGTCCTGGCCTGCCTCGACGCCGCCCGTGCCTTCGAGACACGCCGCGAGGAAGCACGTTGCAAGGAGGCGCTGAAGGCCTCGGGGGCCGGCGACGGATTGTTGGCGGCAACGATCAGACCGAAGCCCGGCTCCGACACCGCAATTCCGGTGCGTCAGGTCGTGTGCGGCGGCGCCCGGCAGACGATCGCGGTCACCTTCCCGACCTCGGGAATGCTGTGGTGGTCCAAGCAGTACATGGAGGTTCGCCTGCCGAACGATCCGAAGCGCGATGAACCGCGCATCGTCCGCTGGCTGATCGAACCGGTCTCCGGCAAGGCCGAGTGGGCGATGACGAAGCTCGAAGCCAAGACCATCGACCTGCCCGTCGCGGAGGAGCTGTTCCTGCCCTGCCTCGCGCGCCAGGGCCTCTGCCGGTGACGCCGGCAGGCTGGACCGTCGCGCTCGCCCTCGTTCTGGCCGGATGGCTCAACGTGCCGGAGGTCCGCGCCCAGACGCAGCGCCAGATCGGTCGCTACACCGTGACCGAGCGCATGGTCGGCGCATGGCTGCTCAAATCGTCGAGTGGCCCGCTCGGAGCCTATTGCACCATCGAGCGGCGCGCGAACGGGCAGACCTTCGGCTACCAGGTCACGCGCGCCGGCGAGCGTTATGTCGGCCTCTCCTCCTCCGCTTGGCAGCGGGCGCCGGGATCGTTCGAAACGGTCCGGCTCACCGTCGGCGGCGCGACGCTGTGGTCGGGCCGCGCCGCGGCTCCGGTGCCGGACAGTCTGGTGCTGCCGATTAAGCCGGAACAACGTGATCCGGCGGAGATCCTGTCGCGGGCCGACAGCGCGCGGGCGGAGATCTCAGGGCAGGTGACGTCGTTCGACCTGTCGGGGGCCGCCGAAGCGCTGCGGGCGCAGCGGACCTGCCTCGCCGGGGCGCAGTGACGGGCGTTCTTCCGCACGCCGCCGTCGATGGGCTAGGGAAGCCCATGAACATCGCCATCCTCGAGACCGGCCATCCGCCCGAGCGGCTCGGCGGCCGCTTTCCCTCCTACGGCGCGATGGTGGCGGCGCTGATCGGTGACGGCCACCGCTTCGAAGGCTTCGACGTAACGGCGGGGCGTTGGCCCGAGACGCCGGAGGCGTTCGATGCCTTCGTCATCACCGGTTCGCCCGCCTCGGTCTACGATCCGATCCCCTGGGTCGAGGATCTGCTCGCCTTTCTGCGCCGCCTCGACCGCTCGAAGAAGCTCGTCGGTCTCTGCTTCGGGCATCAGGCCCTGGCGCAGGCCTTTGGCGGGCGGGTGGAGCGGTCGCAGCGTGGCTGGGGCCTGGGGCTGCACGCCTACGACGTGGTGGAGCGCGCGCCCTTCATGGACGAGGCGGAGAGCATCGCCATCCCGGTGAGCCATCAGGATCAGGTCGTGGCCCTGCCGCCTGGCGCGCGGGTGCTGGCCGGCAGCGCCTTCACGCCCAATGGCGTCCTGGCCTGGATCGACCGCCCTGCCCTCTCCTTCCAGTGCCACCCGGAATTCGCGCCGGACTACGCCCGCGCGCTCACCGACGGCCACCGGGCCGGCGCGACCGACCCGGACCTTGTGCCGGCGGCTTTGGCTTCGCTGGAAGCGCCGCACGACAGCGCCCGCGTCGGCGGTTGGATCCGGCGCTTCCTGCGCGAATGAATCAGCCGCGGTAGGCGCCCTGCCGCTCCAGCATCCAGCCGGGATATTCCGGCGGCAGCCGGGTGGCCGCATCGAGCCGCGCGCGGTCGTCGGTGTCGAGTTGCACCCGCGTCGCCCCGATATTGTCCTGAAGCTGCTCGACGCGCTTGGCCCCGACGATGACCCCGGTCCAGTTCCAGAAGCAGGTCCGGCTCCACGAAGGGCGGCGCCTGCTGCTCTCCGCCGGAGACGTGGCGGGCGTGGGCTACGCCATCGGCTACGAGAGCCCGTCGCAGTTCAGCCGCGACTATCGCCGCCTGTTCGGAGCGCCGCCGGGCCGGGACGGCGCCGCGATCCGCGCGCGTCTCACCGCCGAGCCGACGCTGCCATAGTTGCTTTCGAGGAGGGTGCTGGTGCGGGTAGAGGGAATCGAACCCCCACGCCTTTCGGCTGGCGATTTTGAGTCGCCCGCGTCTACCAATTCCGCCATACCCGCGACGCACGCGCCTCTTGGCACAAGCCGAGGCGACGGGCCAGAGCGAATCTTTTCAGCATCGGGGTGACCCTCGCCTCCGGCCCGCTTCTGTGCTGAAAGGGCACCGCTTCCCCGACCCCAACGAGGCCCCATGCTCCGCCGGCTCTACGAGTGGATCCTCGCGCTCGCCGCCAAGCCTTCCGCGCCCTGGGCGCTCGGGGCGGTGGCCTTCGCGGAGAGTTCGTTCTTTCCCGTCCCGCCGGACGCGATGATGGTGCCGATGGCTGTGAGCCGGCCGGACCGGGTCTGGCTCTACGCCACCATCGCCACCGTCGCCTCGGTGCTCGGCGGCCTACTCGGCTACGCCATCGGCGCATTGCTGTTCGATTCGGTCGGGCTATGGCTGTTCAACCTCTACGGGTTGACCGACAAGGCTGAGACCTTCCAGGCCTCCTACGCCACCTACGGGCACTGGGTGATCCTGCTGAAGGGCCTTACCCCGATCCCCTACAAGCTCGTCACCATCACCTCGGGCTTCGCCCACTACTCGCTGTTCTGGTTCACGCTGCTCTCGGTCGTCACCCGCGGGGCGCGGTTCTTCCTGCTGGCTTGGCTGCTCGGGCGCTACGGCATCGGCATCCGCGCGGTGCTCGACCGGCATCTCAACGTGGTGGCGGGGCTGTTCGCCGCCGTGGTGATCCTGGGCTTCGTCGCCTTCAAGGTGATGCTGTGACCCGCATTCTCACCCTGCGGAGCGCGGCGCTCGCCGTGGCGCTCGGCGCCGCGCTGACCGTCGGCGGCGCCCTCGTGTTCGAGCACGGCCTCGGTTACGTGCCGTGCAAGCTCTGCCTGACGGAGCGGGTGCCCTACTACCTCGCCGCCCCGCTCGCGCTGATCGCCGCCCTGCTTCCGCCGCGGCCCGCCCGCTTTCTCCTCGGCCTCGTGGCGCTGGTCCTGATCTACGGTGCCGGCCTCGGCGTGTATCACGCGGGGGCGGAATGGGGGTTCTGGCCCGGGCCCAACGATTGCGGCGGCGGCTCCGGCGCCGGGCCGGCGGACGTGGCCGACTTCCTGAAGAATCTCGAGACCGTGCGACCGGTCGATTGCACGGCCGCCGCATGGCGCTTCCTCGGCCTCTCGCTCGCCGGCTGGAACGCCCTGATCGCGGCCGCCCTCGGCCTCTGCGCCGCGGCGGCCGCCTGTTTCGCTCAGCCGTCGAGAGGGCCGCACCAGCCGGGCAGGTAGCCGGCATCCGGTGCCTTCGCGAGGCGCAGCGCGCTCTCCATCGCTTCGGTGAAGTCGCGCTCGATCGCCTTCCGCTTCAGGTTGCGCCGGAGGTAGTCGGCCCACAGGAATTCGCTGAACGGCGTCGTGTCCTTGGCGAATCCGCCGGCCCGGCGCAGCTCGCCCGCGAGGCTTCGAAACGGGTCGTCGGCGAGATCCGCGATCGTCTTGGGGATGGCATCGAAGCCGACCCGCGCGCCGGAGGCATCGTAGGGATGGACCCAGGACTTGTGGTCGGCCACCGTCCAGAAGGCGTCCCTGTCGAGCTTGTGCAGGTCGGCGACGATGGTCACCAGCACATTCTTCTCCCCCTCTTCCTGCAGGGCGCGGGCGAGGTGGTGATGATCGATCACGTAGTGCTTCTTCTTGGGCCCGAGCAGCACCGGGATCATGTGTGAGCCGAGGAACTCGGCCTTCTTCTCCGTATCATGCGCCCGCCAGCGACGGCGCTTCTCCTCCACCTCGCGAAAGCCGACCGTGATCTGCGTCGGACGCAGCGCCGCGATCGGCACGGAGATGAGCAGGGGTTCACGGGGCGCCATCGATGTCTCCAATCCTGTTCGAACCTTGACCGAGAAGTGCCGCGTCGCCGACGCGGCCCGCGCAGACGATCCCGGCGTCGCGAAGACGGACCTCGCGGGAGCGGCACTGTCCGAACTCGAACGAGCGGCCACGCTTTACGGTTGCCCGGAAACTAGGGACACATTTTCAGTGTCAAGGCTCGCTGGGCGCCAGACAAAGGCGGTGTATCGATACTTTTATCCCGGTGTCCCGACGGGATCTTGCCGAAAGACAAGTCGAACGCGTGTCGCGTGATCGGGTAATGATCTGGAAGCGCTTCTGCAAAGGGAAGACAGGCATGGGTTCCGTCTCGGCCGGGAACGAGCCGTCGCCGACCGCACGCGCGCACGCTCCGCGGCCCTGATCGGCCTCGACCTGCTTCGCTTCGGCGCGGCCTGCCTCGGCATGCTGTATCCCCGCCCGCCGCGTGGCTCGCGGGCAGTCTTCTCACGGCCGTCGCCGCATCGCTGCGGGTATCGCGGTGGTCGAGCTGCCCCTGCGCACGGGGCTCGGACGCGCCCTCCAAGCCGCGGGCACCCGGCTGTGCAGCCGTGACCTGATGCCCGGCGCGCTCACCCGCTGAGATTTCGAACCGGGACGGGCCGCCTCGCCGACGCTCAGCGCTCGACGTAGCCGCCCATGGCGCAGACCGTGGCCCATTCCGCCTCCGTCACCGGCTGGACCGAGAGGCGTGAATTGGTGACGAGGGCCATGTCCTTGAGCGCGGCCTCCGCCTTGATCGCGTCGAGGCCGACCGGGCGCGGCATCGGCGCCACCGCCCGGACATCGACCATGCCGAAGCGTCCGCTCTCGTCGGTATGGTCGGGGTAATAGGGCTTGATGACCTCGACGATGCCGACGACGGCCTTGCCCTCGTTGGAATGGTAGAAGAAGCCGCGCTCGCCGACCTGCATCGCCTGCATCTGTTTCTTGGCGAGGTGGTTGCGCACGCCGTTCCAGAAGGTGCCCCCCTCCCCCGCCTCGACCTGCTGGTCCCAGGACCAGGTCGCGGGTTCGGACTTGAACAGCCAGTAGGCCATGGTGCGAGGCGGCTCCGTCGGGAAAGGCGCCCCCGCTTATCGAAAATCCGGCCGCGCTTGAAGGGCGGGCGCTGCTTCGCCCTCAGCCGCCGGACACCGATTAAGCCGTCTCGGCCTTGAGCGGCCGCGATAGCAGGCGGGTCATCGCCGCATCGACCGTCAGGGCGCCGGCCACCACCGCCGCGACCGCCTCGGCCACCGGCATCTCGACCTCGCGGGTGCGGGCGAGATCGACCAATGCCTGCGCGGTGAAGGCGCCCTCCGCGAGCTTGCCGCCCGAAGCCTCCTCGGGCGAGGCGCCACGCCCGAGGCGCTCACCGAAGGCGAAGTTGCGTGATTGTGGCGAGGAGGCCGTGAGGACGAGGTCGCCGAGGCCTGACAGCCCCATCAGCGTCTCCGCCCGGCCGCCATAGGCGCGGGCGAAGCGCATCAGCTCGGCAAAGGCGCGGGCGATCAGCGCGGCGCGCGCGCTCTCCCCCAGGCCGCGGCCCGCGACGATGCCGGCCGCGATTGCGAGCACGTTCTTGCCCGCTCCCCCGACCTCGACGCCGCGCACATCGTCGGTGTGATAGAGCCGGAAGGCCGGCCCCGAGAGCAGGCCGGCGAGCCGCGCCGCCAGCGCCCCGTCTGCGGCGGCGAGCGTCACCGCCGTGGGCAGTCCGCGGGCCACGTCGGCGGCGAAGCTCGGCCCCGACAGCACCGCGACTGGCGCGCCTTCCCGCAGAACCTCCGCCGCCACCTCGCTCATGAAGGCGTCGCTGCCCCGCTCGATCCCCTTGGCGCACAGCACCAGGGCGGCGCCGGGCGCCAGCGAGGGTGCGAGCGCCGCGAGCACGCCGCGCAGGGTCTGGGCCGGCACGACCAGCAGCACCGTGCCGGCCTGCCCGAGCGCGGCGGCCTCGGCAGTGGCCCGCACACCCGGATGCAGGGCGATTCCGGGCAGGTAGCGCTCGTTGACACGATCCCGCTCCATCCGCGCGGCGGCCTCGGAATCGCGCATCCAGAGCGTGACCTCGCGTCCCGCTGCGGCCGCGGCGTTCGCCAGGGCCGTACCCCAGGATCCGCCGCCGACGACCGCGACGCTCTCGTCCCGCCGCTGCGTGCCTGAGTTCATGTCTGCCTCCACCGGGAACCTGATTGCGGGAACTTGGTGCGCCCCCTGCCCATTACAGCCAAGCTGCGGGAATGCTCCGCCTCTTCCGCTTCGCGATAACGGCCTGTCGGCGGAAGAGCGAGGGTCGATCCGGGATCGTTCAATGACGGAGGCACCATAGCGCCAAGTCCCCCTCTCGCGGCTTCGACGGCAACGTTCCACGGGACAAGGCGGTTACGGCAGCGACGGGTTGGAGCGATTTTCAATGGGTTCGAGGTGAGAAGATCTTTGTCCGTCGATCCCGGACAAAGGTGGCGCTTTTCCCCTCCCATCGTGTGAATTCAGTCTTGGCTGTCCATTCCCTTACAAGGGTGAGCCTCTTCTCCACCGATGATCGATCTCGATGTACGCACTTTTCATCTATGCAGATTTTTCACGGCACTTTGACTTTTCAAATCCGCGTGATTGTCACTGAAAAAGCGAAATCAGCGGTGCGCATATTGCCCGAAGCTCGCAAAATTAACTTTTGGTTAGAAATATGTCGAGAAAATAAGTTTCCGAAACACGTGATGCTTGGAACTGTCTGCCGTGGCGATCTTCCAATCCGAGCAGGATTCCATTCTGGCCGCCGTCGATCGCGCCCAAGGTCGCATCGAATTCACGATGGACGGCACCATCACGCACTCGAACGCCAACTTCCTCGGGCTCGTTGGCTACACCCTCGATGAGGTGCGCGGTCGCTCGCACGCGATGTTCATGCCGCCGGAACAGCGCGAAAGCCCGGAATACAAGGACTTCTGGAATGCGCTTCGCCGCGGCGAATTTCAGGCCCGCGAGTTTCGCCGGATCGCCAAGGACGGCCGATCGATCTGGATCCAAGCCTCCTACAATCCGATCCTCGACCGGCGCGGACGTCCCTACAAAGTGGTGAAGTTCGCCACCGACGTCACCGCCCAGACCGAGCGCAACGCGGGTTACGAGGGGCAGATTGCCGCGATCAACCGGTCCCAGGCCGTGATCCATTTCAGCCTCGACGGCACGATCACGGATGCCAACGAGAACTTCCTCAACGCGATGGGGTATCGGCTGGACGAGATCCGCGGCCGCCATCACAGCCTGTTCGTCGATCCCGAGGAGGCCAAGGGCGCCGCCTATGCCGGCTTCTGGAAGTCGCTCGCGAACGGCACCTATCAGTCCGGCGAGTTTCAGCGCTTCGCCAAGGGCGGGCGGACGGTCTGGATCTACGGCAGCTACAATCCGGTCCTCGACCGAGAGGGGCGGCCCTGCGCGGTGGTAAAATTCGCCAGCGACGTGACCCAGGCGGTCGCAGACCGCCTGCGGCGCGCCAACGGACAACGCGCCATCGAGACCGATCTCGGCACCATCACCGGTGCGATGTCGAATGTCAGCCGCCAGGCCAGCGAGACGGCGGCCGCCGTCGCCGTCACCTCCGACAATGTCCAGTCCGTCGCCGCGGGGGCCGAGGAGTTCGCGGCCTCGATCTCGGAGTTGAGCCGCCACGCCTCGCAGGCGAAGACGGCCGCCGATGCGGCCGTGACCCGCGCCGAGGAGGCGGGTGGCATCGTCAGTGGCCTGACCGCCACGGCCGAGCGCATCGGAGAGGTCGTCTCCGTGATCCGCTCGATCGCCGACCAGACGAACCTGCTGGCACTGAACGCCACCATCGAGGCGGCCCGCGCCGGTGCGGCCGGCCGCGGCTTCGCCGTGGTCGCCACCGAGGTGAAGGCGCTGGCCAGCCAGTCCTCGCGTGCCACTGAGGATATCGGCCAGCAGATCGCCGCCGTGCAGGATTCCTCGGCCCGGGCCGTCGAGGCGATCCGCGCCATCGTCTCAACCATCACGGAACTCAGCGAGATCTCGATGAGCGTGTCTTCGGCCGTCACCGAGCAGGCGGCCGTCACGCAGGAGATCGCGACCAACATGCAGACCGCCGCGCGCAGCGTGGACGCTGTCCGCCGCAACGCCGACGGCATCGCCTATGCGGCGGGCGAAGTCGATCTGTCCGTGCAGAAGGTGACCGCCTCCGCCCGCGCGCTCGCCTGATCTCAGGCGGGCGGTCTCAAGCGGCCGGCGCGGCCTCGGCGAAGGGCCAGCGGGCGCGGGCCGGCACGGTGAGGTCGTCGACGAGGCCGAGGCGCAGGCGCTCAAGCCCGGCCCAGGCGATCATCGCCCCGTTGTCGCCGCACAGCGGAAGCGGCGGGGCGACGAAGCTCAGCCCGACCTCCCCCGCCTGCGCCGCGAGAGCCCGGCGGATCGCCCCGTTGGCGGCCACGCCGCCCGCGGCGACCAGAGCCGTCGGATGCCCGGCGACGCCCGCGAAGGCGCGGAGCGCCACGCGGACACGGTCCACCACCACGTCCACCACCGCCGCCTGGAAGCTGGCGCAGAGATCCGCCACGTCCTGCGAGGCGAGCGGTTCGAGCCGCTCGGCCTCGATGCGCAGCGCGGTCTTGAGGCCCGAGAGCGAGAAATCCGCCTGCCGCCGTCCCAGCATCGGCCGCGGCAGCGCGAAGCGCTCGGGATTCCCGCTCTGAGCCTGCCGCTCCACCTCGGGGCCGCCGGGATAGCCGAGGCCTAAGAGCTTGGCGACCTTGTCGAAGGCCTCGCCGATCGCATCGTCGATGGTGGTGCCGAGCCGGACGTAGTCGCCCACCCCCTTCACCGCGACGAGCTGCGTGTGCCCGCCGGAGGCCAGCAGCAGCAGGTAGGGAAAGGCGAGCCCGTCGGTGAGCCGCGGCGTCAGCGCGTGCGCCTCCAGATGGTTGACCGCCAGAAGCGGCTTGCGCGCGACGAGGGAGAGGGTCTTGGCCGTGACGAGGCCAATCAGCACGCCGCCGATCAGGCCGGGTCCAGCGGCGACCGCGATCCCGTCGATCTCCTTCAGGGTCGTCCCCGCCCGCTGGAGCGCCCGGGCGATCAGGCGATCGAGCACCTCGACATGGGCGCGGGCGGCGATCTCGGGCACCACGCCGCCATAGGCCGCGTGCTCGGCGATCTGGCTCAGCACCTCGTTGGAGAGGATCTGTCCGCGCTCGCCCTCACCGAGCGTCACGACGGCGGCGGCGGTCTCGTCGCAGGTGGTCTCGATGCCAAGGATCTTCATGAGGGTCACGCTGACGTCCACGCACCGTTGCGCGCCGGGGGCCGGCCCGCCTACTCCATGTCTCGCGAGAGCCGGGTCCGGCCGCCCGCGAAGACGCATCTGCGAAGACACGTCTACGACGAAACCGCCGACGGATACAGGTGAGGCTCGCCGCCGACGGACGCTGTGGATGGCGTGAGCGAACGGCGTGAGAGGAGACGAACGCATGCGGATCTGGGTGTCGCGGCCCGAGCCGGGCGCGGGACGCACAGCGCGGCGGCTGGCCGAACTCGGCCACGCGACGCTCGTGGCGCCCGTCCTTCGGATCGGGCCGGGCGGCGAACCACCGCCCGCCGGCCGGTTCGATGGGCTGATCCTCACGAGCGCCAACGCCGCCGCGCCGCTCGCCGGGGCGGGCTTTCCCGCCGCGCCGGTCTTCGCCGTCGGCCGCCGCACCGCCGAGTGGGCCGAGCGAATGGGTCTGCGATCCGTGCTCTGTGCCGACGGGGACGCCGCCGACCTCGCCCGGCTGGTCGCGGCACATGTCAGGCCGGACGGCGCCCTCCTCCACGCCGCGGGCGAGGACCGAAAGCCGGAACCGGCTGCGAGCCTGACGGCCGAGGGCTACCGCGTCACGACCTGGACCGCCTACGCCGCCCTGGCCGAGGCGACCCTCCCCGGATCGGCGGCGCAGGCGCTCGCGGGCCGAGACGACGCCCTGCCGGTCACGGCGGCCCTGCATTTCTCACGAAGGAGCGCTGAAATCGCCGAGCGGCTCTGCCGAGAGGCGGGTCTGAGCGGAGCGTTTCGGGCGCTGGCGCATTACTGCCTGTCCCCGGACGTGGCCGCGGGACTGGTCGAGCTCGGCATTGCGGCCCATTTTGTGGCGGCGCGCCCGAGCGAGGAGGCTCTCCTGGCTGGTCTCGCGACTTCGGACTGACCGCCCTCGTCGCCCCCTGCGGGCCGATGCGGACGGCAGACCGTAACGAAGCGTCGGAGAAGGAGCCCGGAAGCGGCTCCAATGGATGACGGCGCGGTTTCGCTCTTCTATGGGAGCAAACTGCGCCGGTGCGGCGGCTGAATGGAGCGAACGCCCGTGACTTCACCCAAGGACGGCCCCAGGGACGGTTCCAAGTCTCTCGAGCAAGGCAAGGCTTCCGAGCAAGGCAAGGAGCCGGCCAAGGATTCTACGAGGGATGCGTCACGGCCCGCCGATCCCAAGGTGACGGACAAGCCGGCCGAACCTTCAGCGATTGCCGCCACTGCGAAGCCCGACTCGACCAAGACGGGGTTGACTGCCTCGGAACCGGCCAAGCCCGGACCGACCGGCAGCAGCGCGCTGTCCGGCAGCGGGCCGACGGGCGCCTCGGGCCGTCCGCAGGACGCCAAGGCTGACACACCGGCCAAGCCGGGGCCGACGGGCAGCAGCGCCATCCCTTCCCCCGGTTCGGCCGGTGCCGCAGGATCGACCGCGTCGGGCAAACCCGCCGAGCCGGGAAAGACGTCCACCGGCTCCGCATCACCGGCCGCCCCCAACCCCCCGGGCTCGAACCCGATGGGGGGCAGCGCGCCGTTGAAGCCGGGTCCGACCGGAAGCTCCGCCGTGCCGCCGACCGCGGCCGCGACCAAGCCCGCCGATGCGAAACCGGAGGCGCCCGCCAAAGCCGGCGCCACTGGCAGCAGCGCCATGAAGCCGGAGGTCCCGCCGTCCGGGAGCGCCAAGCCGCAAGACCCGAAGCTGCAAGACTCGAAGCCGCAGGACACCAAGCCTGACGCGAAGCCCGGAACGGCGCCGGGTGCCACCCGGGTGACGGAAACGGCCTCGCTGACGGAAGGTCCGATCCTCGACTTGAAGGCCAAGCGCCTCTCCGACCCGGCGGACGCAGCGAAACCGGGTTCAAAGCCCGACGCCGCCAAGGAGGGGCCGGGTGCCTCCACGTCGCCGAAATCGCCGTCCGGTGAGGCCCCCAAGGCCGAGGCGTCCAGGGCGACGGCGCCGTCCGCGCCGGCTCGCAGCGGTCCCGGCTTCGGTTCGGTCGCCGCCTCGGGGCTGCTCGGCGGCCTGATCGGCGCCGGCCTGCTCTACGGAGTCACTACCTACCAGCGCGGAGCCGATCCGAGGCTGACCAACCTCGACCAGACCGTCGCGGGTCTTGCCACCAAGGATGCGGTGTCAGGCCTCGATAAGCGGCTTGCCGCCAACGAACAGGCCCTGAAGCCCCTGCCCGACGCGATCGCCCGGGCCGAGGCGGCGGCCAAGGCCGCGACGGAACGCGCCAACGAGGCGCTGCAGCGAGCGGGCGCTGCGCCCGCCGCCGACGGCTCGGCTCCGGCTCCGGCCCCGGCGATCCCCGCGGATCTGACGGCGCGTCTCGATGCCCTCGATCAGCGGGTCTCGGCGCTGCAGGAGGAGCCCGGCCGCGACGGCAATGCGGAGCTGAAGGCGGCGCCGACATCGGATCCGACAGCGCTCGCGGCCCTCGACGACCGGATCAAGGCGTTGGAAGCGAACGGCTCCAAGACCGCGTCGTCCGACCTCACGGACAAGATCGCGGCGCTCCAGGGCGAGGTCGCGTCCCGCGCCAAGGCCGACGAGGCGGCCGAGGCCGCCCTCGGCAAGCGCGTGGACGAGGTGCAGAAGGCGCTGGAGGGCCGCCTCGCTGCGGCGAGCCAGGCCGCGCAGGAGGCGACCCAGGCGGGCAAGCAGGCCGCCGACGCCGCCCGGACCCGTGCCGAGGAGGCTGTGCAGAGCCTGGAGCGCAAGCTTCAGGACAAGCTGCAGGAGCAGTCGGACCGGATCGCCAGCCTCGACAAGGCGGTTGATCAGAGCGCCAAGCAGACCACCGTACAGTCGGCCCTGCGCATCGTCGCGGCCGACCGGATCGCCTCGGCGCTGGAGGCGGGCCAGCCCTACCCGGACGCGCTGGCCAGCCTGCGCAACCTCGAACCGGCAGATTCCAAGCGCCTCGACGCGCTCGGTCCCTTCGCCGACAAGGGTGCGCCGACCGCGGCCAGCCTCGCGGCGGAGTTCCGCCGGATCTCGGAGAAGATCGCCGACGCCAAGCGCGCGGCCCAGGCGAAGGCTGTGGCCGAGACCGGCAATGTCGGTGACCGGCTGATGAGCATGGCAAGCTCCCTCGTGCAGGTGAAGCGCGTCGAGGGATCGGCCTCGGGCGCTGCGTCGTCGAGCGCGGGCACCGAGACCTCCACCGGACAGGTTCAGGCGGCCCTCGACCGTGGGGACCTCGCCGAAGCGGCCAAGGCCTATGCCGCGCTTCCCGAGGAAGCGCGGGCCCAGGGCGGTGATTTCGGCGCCCGGCTCGCGGCGCGGGCCGAGGCAGGCCGCGCCGCGCAAGGGCTGCTGGCCGACGCCTTCACCGGCCTGCCTCCCGCGCGCTGACGGTCGGGGCCACTCTCGATGACCATGAACCAGCCGCGCCCTGCGCGGCGTTCCCCCCTTCCACTCTGCCCGGGCCGCGTGCGCCCGCTCCCCGTGCTCCCAAGGAGGCCCTGACCCATGTGGCGCGCCCTCGTCTTCCTGGCCCTCCTGGCCGTCGCCGCCTACGGCGCGGTGTGGATCGCCGACCATCCAGGCACCGTGACCGTCGTCTGGAACGGCTACGAGGTCGGTATGAGCCTCGCCATCGCGCTCACCGGCGTGCTGGTGGCGGCCATCGTCATCGGCCTGATCTGGGCGATCGTGACCGGCGTGATCGGCCTGCCCGCCAGCATCAGCCGCTCGACCCGCGAGCGTCGCCGCAACAAGGGCCTCGCCTCGCTCTCGCGGGGCATGATCGCCGTCGGCTCCGGTGACCCGCTCGCCGCCCGCCGCCATGCCGGCGACGCCGAGCGGCTGCTCGGCAGCCAGCCTCTGACACTCCTACTCAAGGCCCAGGCGGCGCAGATCTCCGGCGACCGGGACGCGGCCGAGCAGGCGTTCAAGCGCATGGCGGACGATCCCGAGACCCGTGTGCTCGGCCTGCGCGGCCTGTTCGTGGAAGCCCGCCGTCGCGAGGACGAGGGTGCCGCCCGCGCCTACGCCGCCGAGGCCGCCCGGCTCGCCCCGAGCGTCACCTGGGCGAACGAGGCGGTTCTGGAGGCGCAATGCGCCGACGGCGAGTGGTCCGCCGCGACGGAGACCGTGGAGCGCCGCGCCGCGCTCGGCCTGATGGACAAGCACGCCGCGCGCCGTCAGCGGGCGGTCCTGCTCACCGCGGCCGCCCAGCGCCACGAGGCCGGCGAGCCCGACACCGCGATCGAGCAGGCGCTGAAGGCGGTCAAGCTGGCCCCCGACCTCGTGCCCGCGGCTGTCATCGCCGGCCGTCTGCTCGCTCGGCGCAACGACCTGCGCAAGGCCGCCAAGATCGTCGAGGCAGCCTGGAAGGCGACCCCGCATCCGGAACTCGGCAAGGTCTATCTCAACCTGCGCACGGGTGACTCCGCCCGCGACCGTCTGGCCCGCGCCGAGACCCTCGCCAAACTCTCGTCCTGGGATCCGGAATCGCGCCTCGTGATCGCTCAGGCCGCGACCGAGGCTAAGGATTTCGCCCGCGCCCGCGAGGCGCTGGCGCCGCTGACCGACGACAGGCCGACGGCGCGCGTCTGCCGGATGATGGCGCGGATCGAAGCCGCCGAGCACGGCGCCGAGAGCGGACGCTCCCGCGAGTGGCTCGCCCGCGCCGCCCACGCCCCGCGCGACCCGGCCTGGGTCGCCGACGGCGTCATCTCCGAGCGCTGGGCCCCCGTCTCGCCGGTCACCGGCCGCCTCGACGCCTTCGTGTGGAAGACGCCGCCCGAGATCCTGGCCGGCCCCGACGAGGATGACGCGCCGGCCCCGGCTGAACCGGCGGCTCCGGCCGAGATCCCGGTGGCGCCCGTCCCGCCCCCGGTCACCAGCGACAGCCCGGCTCCCTCGACGCCCGGCTTCCTCCAGACCGGTGCCGGCACCCCGTCGGCGCTGTCGACACCCGCGCCGGTCAACGCCCCGGCCGGCCCCTCGCCGGCTCCCCAGACGACCGCGGACCGTCCCCGCCGCATCGCCTGAAGCCTCCTGCCGCCCGGTCCAGCACCGGGCGGCGCACACGCCGTGCATTCTGTGGCATTCTCCGCCTTGCCAGACGTCGGCGCCCCGGCTACAGACCCGCCACCTGCCGCAAGTGACCACCGCCCGCGCTGAGCGCGCGTCGGTCCCCGGCCGGTTCCGGAGGGGTGGCCGAGTGGTTGAAGGCGCACGCCTGGAAAGTGTGTATACGGGAAACCGTATCGCGGGTTCGAATCCCGCTCCCTCCGCCAGATGCCTATAAACCACTGAAATCAAATCGATTTTAGCTCTCGATCTCAGCCCACGTGTTGACACTGTGTCACCGTGGCTTTTGGGAGCGAAGCCAACGGTGCGCCGCGCCGAGTATCTGCAATGTCGCCGTGGTCGCTGGTACGTCCGCCTGCGGGTACCAGCCCATCTCGTCGCCACAGTTGGTCAGCAGCACCTCGTCAGAGCCCTCGACACAATGAGCGAAGCGGTAGCTCGCGAGCGCCGCTGGATCGCGCGCTCACTGCTGTGGAAGTGGATCGGCTCGCAGACCGTTTCAAACGGCTGGCAGCCTAGAGGTGGAACAGCTTCTTGCGGTTCAGTGTGAAGCCCTCCCGCCGCGAGCTGAGATCAGCAGGCGCCGGCTGCCGAACCAGCGGCGCTCGCCGGCCAGGCTGCGCAGGCGTACCCGCACGGGCGCATCGTCACCCCGCGTCGAGGCGTAGCGGTACGTCTTCGGGGCCAACTCGATCAGCCCGCAGGCGCGACGCTGGGAATAGCCCTTCTCCTCGATGGCCCAGCTTACGGCCGTTCTCCGTGCGCCGGGCGTCAGAAGTTTTTTTCCCAAAGCCTCACGCAGCGCCGCCACGTCGAGCATCGCCTCGGCCAGGAGCTTCTTGAGCTTGCGGTTCTCCTCGTCGAGCGATTTCAGGCGACCAGCGTCCGAGACCTCCATGCCGCCGAAGCGCGAGCGCCACGTGTAGAACGTCTCGTCGCTGATGCCGTGGCAGCGGTAGATCTCAGCCACCGGCAGCCCAGCCCGCTGCTCCTTCAGGATACCGATATCTGTTGTTCGCTGAACCGGCTCTTCTTCATCGTCCGTCTCCTCAACGACGGACCCTAGCTTCAGAACGAGGGCAGGCCAGGGGGCAAGGCCAAGCGACACCCATAAGCATCACGAACTCCTCAGCGTTGTGAAGCCCGCCCAAGGCACGCAGGACGGGTCTTTCGAGACGGCTGTGACGCGGGCATTGGAGCACGTCTTCGAGCACTTGGAGCGGCTGAATTCTCACGTCTGGACGGGCGGTCCTGAGGGTGAGGATCGTCCGCTTAAGCCCGGTGAGTCTCCCACCCTCCGCTGATTGGCAGTGATTCCAATCCTCACGGTGATGCGCAGGGCCAGCCACGCCGTCTGCGTCCACGCCGAATGCTTGGTGGGGCGCTTCGGTCAGTGGTCTGAACGAAGCTGACAGCCCTGCGTTGCTCCTGCTCAACGACGAACAGGGATGGAAACGACCATGCAATCGAAGACATTGGCGCTTGCCGCCGCGCTGACGCTTACACTCTCGGGTGCCGCTGTAGCCCAGACGCCTGCCGGCGGCGGGAGCGCCGAAGGCAACATGAACAACCCGGGCAGCGTGAAGAGCAATTCCGAGAAGGCCATGGAGCGCTCGACAGGTTCAGCCACCGGCACCGCAACTGGAAACAGGATGGCCCCGGCGGCTCCAGGCGCTGCCGGCAGCACTTCCGGTGGAAGCATGGGGACGAGCGGCGGCGCGGGCACCAGCGGTGCAGGTGGCGCAGCCGGTGGTCGCTGATCGCTCCGCACTGAACTGAAATCGACACAGGCCACGCCTCGCAGGGCTGTGGCGCATGGAGGAACGCATGACGAAGATCATCACGGCGGCGCTGGCGCTTGCTCTTATAACCGGTTCCGCAATGGCGCAGGACACCGGCGGACGCGGCGGAAACCCAAGTAACTCCGGTGGCGGCAACACGAGTTCGGGTGGCGGCGGCGGCTCCGGGCGCTGATCGGCTCGATGTGAAAGGCCCCGCAGCGGTCTATCCGCTGGGGGGCGCATCTTTCCAATCGTGAGAAGCGGCCAAGTCTTTGGCGGCCACCTCGGTTCTCGCGCAAACCGATGATTAATACGGAGCCCGGCCTAGCTCGATTCCATAACGCCGGCCATCACATCTTCGTATTATTCCAGTTTATTTTGCGTCTTGGCGCGCCTTACAAGTATTGATATAAAATTGATCGCCGATTGTTATATCGCAATCAAAGACACCCTGAGATCAAGTCAACGCTCGATGATTGCAGCGAATCCTCCCGTGCAATCTCAATTGCATTGCAGATTCCACACAGCGCAAAAGTGTTTGCGATCTCACGCGCTCAGGGGACACAATGCAGCCAAAATCAGAAATGAGATCATGGCATCACGGCCGCACACAAATTAAAACGGTCGGTGATGGGGGTTCGCTATGAGCGTCAAAGAAGACGACAAGTTCTACTACATCGCAGGCGACGATAATGACTCGACCGTTGATTATACCTATTCGAAAAAGGCCATAATAGTACATGCAGCCGGCGGAAATGATGTGATCTACGGCAGCACCGTCAACGATTTCATTCATGGCGAAGCTGGCAATGACACCATCTTTGGCGGCTACGGCGACGATTATCTGAACGGCGGCGACGGCGACGATCTGATCACCAACGGTGGGCAGCAGCCGCTACGTACCGGGGCTGATCATGTGCGGGGCGGCGACGGCAACGACACCCTGTACTACCTCAACAGCCTCGATGGCGTTGCGCTTTACGGTGATGATGGCGACGACACGATCCAAGGCGGCATGGCTGCCGACATCATCTACGGCGACTCGGATGTCGCAGGTGCCAAGGACGGCAACGACTACATCCGCGGCGGCGAGGGAGCTGACCTGATCTACGGTGGCGGCGGTGCGGACACGATCCGCGGCAGCTACAACGATGGTTCGGACAAGGTGTACGGCGGGACGGGCGACGACCTGATCGTCTACACCAATGACCTCTCCGCCGTGACGCTTTACGGCGACGAGGGCAAAGACACCGTCAGCGGTGGCTTCGGAAATGACAAAATTTTCGGTGGCGCCGATAACGACACCCTCACCGGCGGCTATGGCAACGATGCCATCGATGGTGGCACGGGCGCCGACTTGCTCGACGGCGGGTTCGGAGCAGACGTCCTGACCGGTGGAGAAGGCGCAGACGTCTTCATGTTCACGACCAAGTTCGGCAATGGCAACGTCGATCGTGTCGCTGATTTCTCGACCGGCGATAAGATCTACATCGCCAAGGGGCAGGCCTCAGGTCTGAACTCGGGCCCCCTCACTGAAACGGCCTTCAAGGATCTGTCCGTCGCTGGCGTCGATGCCGACGATCGCGTCCTTTACAACAAGGCCTCAGGTGAGCTGTCCTACGATGCGGACGGATCGGGTTCCGCCGCGAACGCCGTCGTGTTCGCGGTGCTGGACAACAAGGCCAGCCTGACCTTCCAAGACTTCTTGATAGGCTAGGCGCACCGAGTTCAGGCTTTGTTCCAAGCCTACTGCGCTTTCGATGCAGTGCGCAGTGAATGAATCGTTGGCGACGGGCCTTCGGGCCCGCCGCTTACCTTGCGCTATGGATCAGCAGCCGCGCCGGCTGTCTGTCGCTCCTATATTTTCAAATCGTGCCCTCTGAGGGCACGGTCAGAAGGACCAGCCTTCAAAGTGGAGAAGCGGTTCTGCCCGTCTCCGTCGCAGCCCCACATCGATCCCGTTAGGGAGAGTTAAGCGGCGTCTTTTATCTTGTACTAAATGCTCGCAGATTTCGCAATGTCCAAGACTACGGGCGACATGCGCTCGAAGAGGCTTACACCCACCTTGACCCGGTCGTTGGGCAGGTTTGCCTCTACGACACCGGAAAAGCTTGCGAACGGCCCTTCGCGGACCAGCACGCTGTGCCCGACGCGGATGCCCGTAGGCTGAACAATCTCCGCCCAGGCTTTTGCTCGCTTCACGGCAGATGAGTGCCGCAACTCCCTCGATGCCGCCGACTACGATACCGACTTGGCCGTCGATACGTGACTGGGCACGGCTCTAGGTCGCGTGGACAGTTACCGGAGCCATAGGACGATGGCGGCGAGCGTGACGACGGCGGCGTAGTTGCGGGCGGTCTTCTCGTAGCGAGTGGCGACGCGGCGGAACTG
>NZ_BPRC01000023.1 GCF_022179725.1 Methylorubrum aminovorans | reverse complement strand
GAACATGACGGTGATGGCGGCCGCCGACGAGGCGGAGCTGGTGCACATGGTGGCGACCTGCCACGCGCACGATTCGGGCCCGATCGCCCTGCGCTACCCGCGCGGCGAGGGGGTCGGCGTCGAGCTTCCGGAGAAGGGCGAGCCGCTCGCCATCGGCCGCGGCCGTGTGGTGCGGCGTCCGGAGGGGGCGCGGGTGGCGCTGCTGTCGCTGGGCACGCGCCTGTCGGAGGCCCTGAAGGCGGCCGATGCGCTGGAGGCGGAGGGTGTTGCGGCGACGGTTGCCGATGCGCGCTTTGCCAAGCCGCTGGACGCGGAGCTGATCGTGGATCTGGCCATGCTCCACGAGGTTCTGGTGACGGTGGAGGAGGGCTCGGTCGGCGGCTTCGGTGCGATGGTGCTGCACCTGTTGTCGGAGCGCGGCGTTCTGGATGCGGGCCGTGTCCGGGTGCGGACGCTGACGCTGCCGGACCTGTACCAGGACCACGACAAGCCGGAGAAGATGTACGCCGAGGCCGGTCTCGACGCCGAGGGCATCCTCAAGGCCGTGCGCGCCGCTCTGCCGGAGCAGGCGGTGCAGCGCGAGGGCAGCGTGGTGAGCCTGAAGCGGTAGCCCGAACGGAGAGGAACCCTCCCCCGCAGAGGGGAGAGGGTTTTGCGTGCCTTTACTTGATCACCGCGCAGCCGATCCGTGGGCCCGCCCCGCCGATGGGCTGGCTGGTGTGGTCGTCCTCGTTGGCGTGGATGATCAGCGCCGAGCCGTCGCCGTCGCGCAGGCCGCCCTCGCCGGTCAGCGGGGTCTCGCTCGACACTTCCGCGTTCACCGAGCCGTCGGCACCGGCGTAGACGTTGGGCAGGTCGCCCTCGTCCGGGCCGTCGGGGTTGAGCAGGCCGTGCTTGCTCTGGTCGTGATTCACGTGGGCCTTCGACTTCTCGAACTTCTCGGTGTCCGAGCAATCGCCGACCGCGTGGAAATGGATGCCGTGCCAGCCCGGAGGCAGGCCGCCGGGCTGAATCGTCACCCGCATCACGAGGGAGTTCGCCCCGTCGCGGATCATGATCTTGCCGATGGTCTCGCCCTTGCCGTTCGTGATCCCGCTCTCGTAGGTCTGCGGAGCGCCCGCAGCCTCCGCCTTGGCCGGCGGCTGGGCCGTCTCCTTCGGCGCTTCCTTCGGCGCTTCCTTGGCGTCTTGCGCGAAGGCGGGTCCGGCAAGGCCCGCGACCAGGGCTGCGACCAAGGGGATGTGGCGGACGGCAGGCATCGTGGCCCTTCGCATGATGGCACCTCTCATGAACCGACTCACTCCGTTGCTGCGACCCGGCGGTCCCGTCCGGCATCCCGCCACCGCTTGAGGCGGTGCGCGATCCAGGCTACCCGGCAAAAGCGGATTTCGCATCGCCCTTGATCGGACGAGCCGGCACGCGCCGTCTCAGGTGATGCTCTAGGTAACGCGAAGCGGTGCGTTTCGACAGGGGACGGGCTATCCGTCCGATCACTTGCGCATCGTTCCGAAGGGCGATGGCCGGTTGTCGGGAAACAACCGGTGCGCAATCGCGGCCGTGGCGATCGGCCGGGATCCGATGTCGGGGCGACGGTCGCGGCTGCGGCGGAGCGGTTTTCGAAAGAGGAATGACCCGATGACGGGCGAGCGGCGGCGGGCCGACCTTTTCCTGGTCGAGCACGGGCATTTCCGCAGCCGGGCGCAGGCGCAGGCGGCGATTCAAGCCGGCCTCGTCCGCGCCGACGGCTGCCTCGTCGCGCGACCCTCCGACCCCATCGGCGCGGGGGCGCGGATCGAAGCCACGGCTCCCCACCCTTACGTCTCCCGCGGCGGCCTCAAGCTCGCTGCGGCGCTCGACGCCTTCGGCCTCGACCCCGCCGGCCTGCCCTGCCTCGATGTCGGGGCCTCGACCGGGGGCTTCACCGACGTGCTGCTGCGCCGCGGCGCCGCCCATGTCCACGCCGTCGATGTCGGCCGCGACCAGCTCGACGCGGCCCTGCGTGCCGACCCGCGGGTGACGAGCCTGGAGGGCACCGACATTCGCGCGATGTCTCCCGGCGCGATCCAGCCCGCTCCGCGTCTGGCCACCATCGACGTCAGCTTCATCGGCCTGCGGCTGGTTCTGCCGGCGGTTGCCGAGCAGCTTGCCGACGAGGCGGCCGTCGCCGCGCTGATCAAGCCGCAATTCGAGGCCGGCCGCGAACGGGTCGGCCGCGGCGGCATCGTGCGCGATCCGCACATCCATGCCGAGGTCTGCGAGGGCGTGCGTGCCGTGCTCGTCGGCCTCGGTTTCACCGTCGCCGGGCCGATCCCCTCCCCGATCGAGGGCGGCGACGGCAACCGCGAGTTCCTGGTCGCCGCGAGGCGTTCCTCCCATGATGGATGACATGTCCGACGTGACCGAAGAAACCCTGACCATCGCCCGGCTCGGCGCCCGCGGCGACGGCATCAGCGAGGACGGGCTCCCCGTGCCCGGCGCCCTGCCCGGCGAGCGGGTGAGGGTGCGGCGCGGCGACCGTGTCGGCACGCTGGTCGCCGTCGAGGAGGCCTCGCCGGAGCGGATCGCGCCGTTCTGCCCGTATTTCTCCGCCTGCGGCGGCTGTGCCGTGCAGCACCTCGCGCCCGACCCTTACGCCGAGTGGAAGCGTGGCATCGTCGCCGGGGCGTTGGCGCAGGCGCGCATCGAGACGGACCTGAGGCCGCTCGTCGACGCGCGGGGCACCGGCCGGCGGCGGATCACCCTGCATGTGCGCGAGATCGAGGGCCGGGCCGAGGCCGGGCTGATGGCGCCGCGCAGCCACGCCCTGGTGGCGATCGACCATTGCCCGATCACCGTGCCCGGCCTGCACCGTGCGCCCGCGGTGGCGAAGGCCCTGGCCGCCCCGCTCGGGCACGGCCGCAAGCCGCTCGACGTCGCCGCCACCGCGACCGTCACCGGCCTCGACATCGACATCCGCGGCCACGGGACGGTGAGCGAGGGCGTGCGCGGCGTCCTCACCCGGCTCGCCGGGGAACTCGACCTCACCCGCCTCTCGATCCACGGCGACGTGGTGGTGGAGCGTCGTCCGCCGGAAGTCGGCGAAGGCCCGGCCCGGCGCGTGCCCCCGCCCGGCGGCTTCCTCCAGGCGACGCAGGCCGGTGAGGCGGCGCTGACCGCCCTGGTGCTGGAGGCACTGGACGAGGGCAAGGCCAAGGTGCGGCGCGTCGCCGACCTGTTCTGCGGCAGCGGCCCCTTCGCCTTGGCGCTCGCCGCCGGGGGCCGCGAGGTCCATGCCGTCGAGGGCGAGGCCGCGTCCATCACCGCCCTCACCCGCGCCTACCGCGCCGGGGCCGGCTTCGCCCGGATCACCCCGGAGGCCCGCGACCTGTTCCGCCGCCCCCTGCTCGGGCCGGAACTCGACGTCCTCGATGCGGTGGTGTTCGATCCGCCGCGGGCCGGAGCCGAGGCGCAGGTGCGCCGGATCGCGGAATCGAAGGTGCCCCTCGTCGTCGGCGTCGCCTGCGATCCCGGCACCTTTGCCCGCGACGCCGCGACCCTGATCGCCGGCGGCTACCGGCTGGAGCGGGTCACGCCGGTCGATCAGTTCGCGTGGTCGGCCCATGTCGAGCTGGTCGGCGTGTTCCGCAAGGAGGCGAAGGCCGCCGGCCGGACATTGCGGCGCCCGCGCTGAGCCTGGGTGGGGTCAGATCGGGGCGCTGCCCCGATACCCCGCCAAATGGGATGATCCCTTTGGAATCCCGGAACCTTACCGCAGACCTTCCGCCGTGAGGGCTTCGCGCAGGACCTCCGGGTCGATCGCGAAATCGCGAAGGTATTCGGGCGCGTCCGACGGGATCCGGGGGCCGAACACCGCCGCGTAGCCCTGGCCGCAGGCGGTGGCGATCTCGCCGTAGAACTGGTCCTCCCAGCCCTCCGGCACGAGGTGAATCACCGGCGTGCCGGGCCGGCAGAACACCGTGTTGGCCATGCCCGCCCCGGCGATGCCGACCACGATCTCGGCCGCCGAGAACCGCACCGCCTGCTGCCGCACGCTGGTGAGTTCGGGATCGAACGCCTCGAAGCCGAGGCCGCGCAGCAGGCCGAGCACCGCCTCGCGGTTGGCGAGCCCCCGCCCCCGCCCCGGATGCCGGTCGACGAACAGGCGCCGGCCCCGTCCGGTGAAACCTCGGAGCCCGAACAGCGCGCGCGGCAGGCGCGTCCGCGCCCGCACCTGCCGGGTGAGAAAGCGCAGGGCGTGCGGGGACTTGCCCGTGCTCGGCAGGCTGCACGGCGTGGCGTGGTAGAGGCGGGCGAAGTGATAGGACTTGCAGCGGTCGAGGAAGCGGATTGAGACGCCGCTCGACCTCCCGAGACACAGTGCGATCGAGTACCGCCGGGCCGCGTCGAGATGCGGGAAGTAGGAGATGAGCGCCACGGTGACCGGCTCCCCCGGCCGGTGCGCGCGCAAGGCCTCGAGCGCTCGCAGCCGGGGCAGGTCGTCGATCAGCCAATGGCCGTAATTGAACGAGCCCGCCGAGTTGAGGAGGAGGACGGGACCGGCCTCGGCGACCGTCTCGTCCACGTGCAGGAAATCGGGGCCGGGGCCGGGCACCACGTGCCGCTCCTGCGGCCGGTAGGTCTCGAACAGCACCTGCGGCTGGCCGTCCGCGACGTGGAACAGGGCGTTGCCGGCGAGCCGGACGTCGCAGGTCTCGCACAGGAGCGAGGGCGGCCCCGCCGGGCGCGGGGCGGCGAGCGCGGCGCCCTGCTTCGCGCGGAAAGCGGCGCCGCCGCCGTAGAGGCGCGGCGGCTCGGGATCGTGCGCGGGAAAGCCGGGAAAGACCTCGCCGATCACCTCGGTCTGCCGGCTCACCCGCCCCCGCAGCCGGTCGAGCAGGGCGGCCTCGCCGGCAAAGCCCCCGTCGCGGTAGAGGCGCGCGGCGTCGCAGGTGAGGACAAGACCATCCTCGATCCGCCGCGCATGCGCCGCGGCCTCGTCCGGTCCGGTCTCTTGCAATCCTGCCTCGTCCAATTCCGCTCCTCGCGGATCGTCACCCGCTCAAGACATTCGCAATACGGCGAGAGCATCGTCCCGAAAGGTGGCCGCCGGCTTTCGGAAAATGACGATGCGTGAACAAACGGATAGAGCATCGTACCGGATCGGATATCCGGCACGATGCTTTAGCACAGCGCTGCGGGCGAGGCCCGCTGCGCATTGCCGGCTCACGCAGCATTTGCCTTGGAGCAACCGGGGCCTGTAGGAGCCTCGGCCCGCCCGCGCGTTCGGCATCGGCGAAGACGGTTGAGAAGAGCGGGATTTTTCGTGTCGGACACGGCCACCGATCACATCCATGTCGGCAAGGATGGCTGGCTCTTCGTCGTGGCCGGCAGCAACAACGTCATCGCGCAGTTCAACGCGTCGGGCTTCATGGCGCATCAGAGCGAGCTGTGGCGCCAGCGCATCGCCGCCCGCGCGGCGCGGGCGCGCGGGCTCGGCATCGCCTACCACCACCTCGTCGTCCCGGAAAAGCTCAGCGTCTACGACAACTTCCTCGACGGGATCGCGGTCGATCCCCGCCTCTCTCCGGCCCGCCGCCTGATCCGCGGCCTGCCCCGCCGCCGCTGGTTCTCGCGGCTGAAGGGCTGGCTTCGGGAATGGCCGACGACGCGCATCCTGCGCCGGACCTGTATCGACCTCGTCGAGCCGATGCGCGCCGCGCGCGGCGGTGAGGATCTGTTCTACCGCACCGACAGCCACTGGACCTTCGCCGGCTGCCACATCGCCTATCGCGCGATCTGCCGCGCGCTGCGGGCCGAGCCCTGCCCGGATCTCGCCAGCCGCGGCTTCCACGAGACCGAGATCTCCGGCGACCTCGGGGGGCGCTTCGATCCGCCCCGCACGGAGCAGACCCGGATCCACACGATCCAGCGCGACGCGGTGCGCCGCTACGCCAGCCCGATCGTGGCGGCGCGGGAGGCGGCCGGCCGGGCCGACACGCTCCATGTCGGCTCGCACGTGATCTACGCCAACGCCGCGGCGCGCGATCCGCGCCGCCTCGTCCTGTTCGGCGATTCGTACTCGCATTTCGCGCCGCTGATGCTCACCATCATGCTGGCCGAGACGTTTTTCGAAGTGCATTTCGTCTGGAGCACCTCGGTCGATTGGTCCTATGTCGAGCGGGTCCGGCCCGACATCCTGCTGACCGAGATCGCCGAACGCTTCATGTTCCGCGTCCCCGAGGACGACTTTGACCTGGAGGCCTACGCCGCCGAACGGTTCGGGGCGGAACTCGCGGGGGAGAACGGCGAGGCGGCCTGAGCGGGGCCGCGCGTCAGAACAGCTCGCCCTGCACGGCTTGCACCTGCGCCGGAGCCGGCCGGCCCGCGGGCGGGGCCGCGGTCAGCGGCTCGGGCAGCGCGGCATCGTCGTTGCGCACGCTGTTGACGCGCTCGCTCACCGGATCGAGCCGCAGCCAGTCGTCGGGGCAGGGCCGGCACAGGCGGGCCGCCTCGGGCGCATCGACCGCCGCGTCGAGCCACACGCCGATCGCCTCGGGCGCCAGGATCGCCGGCATCCGCTCGTGGATCGCGCTGAGGGTCCCGTTGGCCGAGCAGGTGACGATCGCCGCGGTATCGACTTCCGAGCCGTCCGCGCCCATCCAGGGCTCCCACAGGCCGGCGAGCGCCATCGGCGCCCCGTCGGCTCGGCGCACGGCGAAGGGTGTCTTCGTCGCGGTTCTGCCTTCTCCGTCGCGGCGCCACTCGTAGAAGCCGTCGGCGAGGAAGACGCAGCGGCGGTGACGCAGCGCCCCGCGGAAGGCCGGCTTCTCGGCGGCCGTCTCGATGCGCGCGTTGAACAGGGTGGGGAAGTCCGAGGGATCCTTGAGCCAGCCCGGCCACAGGCCCCAGCGCATCAGCCGGAAGTGCCGCTCGCCCTGCTCCCGCACCACCACCGGCACCGGTTGGGTCGGGGCCACGTTGAAGCGGCCGGGGAAGTTCGGCTGTTCCGGGTAGCCGTAGAGGGCGCGGTAGACCTCCGGCGGCTGGCCGATGAAGAAGCGCCCGCACATGGACGTGATATGGGCGCGCGGCAGGGGCCGGAGCAAGCTGTGCGGGCGTTCGACTCACAGCAAGGGCCGAACGCCGACCCATCACCTCATCCTTCGAGGCGCTTTCGCGGCACCTCAGGATGAGGAGGAGAGTTGGATCGAGGGCGGCTCCCGTTTTGTCGCGCCTTGCCTATGCCGATCCGGTATCCACTTCCGCGCTCGAGCGCTCTACCTTGGCGACCATGACCACCCCCGCGACGGCGAACGCTTCCGAGCCCGTCCTGCAGGTGCGCGCCGTGCCGGGCATGGCCCGGTTCGACGCGGCCGAGTGGGACGCGCTCGCCACCTCCCCCGAGACGCTGGGCGCCGGCGACGAGACCTTCAACCCGTTCACCTCCCACGCCTTCCTCTCGGCGCTGGAAGAGGCGGGCTGCGTCTCCCGCCGCACCGGCTGGCTGCCTCTGCATGTCCGCGTCGAGCGCGAGGGCCGGCTCGTCGGCGCCGCGCCCTGCTACTTGAAATCCCACAGCCAGGGCGAATACGTGTTCGACCACGGCTGGGCCGATGCCTACGAGCGGGCCGGAGGCAGCTACTACCCGAAGCTCCAGGTGAGCGTGCCGTTCACGCCTGTGACCGGCCCCCGCTTCCTCGTCGCGCCCGGCGAGGATCCCGATGTGGCGGCCGCGGCCCTCGTCGCGGGCCTGCGCGCCCTGCGGGCCGAGACCGAGGCCTCCTCGATCCACATCACCTTCATGCGCGAGCGGGAGGCCGAGCAGGCGGAGGCGCTCGGGATGCTGCCGCGCATGGACCAGCAATTTCACTGGCTGAACGAGGGCTATGCCGGCTTCGAGGATTTCCTCGGGGCGCTCGCCTCGCGCAAGCGCAAGGCGATCCGGCGCGAGCGGCGGGACGCCCTGAGCCGGGGGATCACGGTCGAGCACAGGACCGGCGCCGACATCACGGAGGCGGACTGGGACGCCTTCTACGAATTCTACCAGGACACCGGCGCCCGCAAATGGGGCCGGCCCTACCTCAACCGGAAGTTCTTCTCGCTGATCGGCGAGCGGATGGCGGATCGCATCCTGCTGGTGATCGCCCGGAACGCCGGCCGGCCGATCGCCGGGGCCATCAACTTCATCGGCGACGCGGCGCTCTACGGCCGAAACTGGGGTTGCATCGAGGATCACCCCTTCCTGCATTTCGAGGTCTGCTATTATCAGGCCATCGACTTCGCGATCGCCCGCGGGCTGAAGCGGGTCGAGGCAGGCGCCCAGGGCGAGCACAAGCTCGCCCGCGGCTACCGCCCGGTGCCGATGTACTCGGCCCACGACATTGCCGACCCGGCGCTGGCCCGGGCCGTCGCCGACTATCTGAAGCGGGAGCGCAGCCACGTGCGCGCGGCCATCGCCGAGTACGAGGCGATGTCGCCCTTCCGCCGCTGCGAGGACGCAAGCGAATGACAGCCATCGACCGCATCCGCACCTATGCCGACGAGCTGACCGCCCTGCGGCGCGATCTCCACGCCCATCCCGAGATTGGCTTCGAGGAGGTGCGCACCTCCGGCATCGTCGCCGAGCACCTCGAAAGGTTCGGCATCGAGGTGCATCGGGGCCTCGGCAAGACCGGCGTCGTCGGCGTGCTGCAGGGCCGGCCGGGCTCGCGCCGGATCGGGTTGCGCGCCGATATGGACGCCCTGCCGATCACCGAGGAGACCAACCTCCCCTACCGCTCCACCGTGCCGGGGAAGATGCATGCCTGCGGGCATGACGGACACACCACCATGCTGATCGGCGCCGCCCGCTACCTCGCCGAGACGCGGGATTTCGACGGCACCGCCGTGTTCGTGTTCCAGCCGGCGGAGGAGGGTCTGGGCGGCGCCCGCGCCATGATCGCCGACGGCCTGTTCGAGAAGTTTCCGGTCGATGAGATCTACGCGATCCACAACGCGCCGCACGGTCCCCACGGCGTGCTGCAGGTGAAGCCCGGCCCGATCATGGCGGCGGCCGACTTCTTCGATATCCGCATCACGGGGCGGGGCGCGCACGCGGCGATGCCGCATCAAGGTATCGACCCGATCGTGGTCGCCACGGGGCTGGCACAGGCGGTGCAGTCGATCGTCAGCCGCAACAGCAACCCGTTGAAGTCGGCGGTCGTCTCGATCACCCAGATCCATGCGGGCGCGGCCTACAACGTCATCCCCGAGGGCGCGCATCTCGCCGGCACCGTGCGCACCTTCGACGCGGATCTGCGCACGCTGATTGCGCGCCGCATCCGAGAGCTGGCGGCGGGCTTCGCCGCGGCCTACGGCGCCACTATCGAGGTGGACCTGCGCGACGTCTTCTCGGTGCTCGACAACCATCCCGAACAGGCCGCGGCGGCGGCCGAGATCGCCACCGAGCTGTTCGGCCCTGACAAGGTCGAGGCCAACACCGTGCCGCGCATGGGCAGCGAGGATTTCGCCGACATGGTCGCAGCGGTGCCCGGCGCCTATGCCTGGCTCGGTGCCACGCCGGGGCCCGGCCTGCACAATGCGAGCTTCGACTTCGACGACAGCCTGATCCCCCTCGGTGCGGCCTACCTCGCGCGGATGGTGGAGCGGCGCACGGCGGCGTAACGAAGCTCAGCCCCCTCTCCCCGCATACAAGGAGAGGGGTTCGCGACGGCATCGGGATTCGACAGCAAGGGACGGGATGCGAGGGCCGCCTTCCCGCATCAGGATCGCCGCATCCCTTCTCCAAGAGGTGCCCCATGCTCGCCGAACCCGAGATCGCTTCACCCGACGAGGCGCCGCTGACCGAGGCGCGGATGCGGGCCGCCGTCGCCGCGCGGGATGCCGGTTTCGACGGGCGCTTCGTCTATGCGGTGCGCTCGACGGGCGTCTATTGCCGGCCGGGCTGTCCGTCGCGGGCGGCGCGGCCCGAAAACCTCTCCTTCCATGCCGGCCCGGCGCAGGCGCGGGAGGCAGGCTTCCGGCCCTGCCGCCGCTGCCGGCCGGACGAGCCGGCCCCGTCCGAGCGGCAATCGGAAAGGATCACCCGCGCCTGCCGGCTGATCGAGGCGGCGGAGACGCCGCCCTCCCTCGACGCGCTCGCTCAAGCGTCGGGCTTGAGCCCGTTCCACTTCCACCGTGTCTTCAAAGCCGTGACCGGGGTGACGCCCAAAACCTACGCCCAGGCGCACCGCGCGGCCCGCGCCGCCGACAGTCTCGCGGAGGGGAAAAGCGTGACCGAGAGCGTCTACGCGGCGGGCTACGGTGCGCCGAGCCGGTTCTACGCGGACGGCGCGGAGCGGCTCGGTATGAGCCCCTCGGCCTACCGCAAGGGCGGCGCGGGCGAGCGGATCGCCTTCGCGGTCGGCCCCTGTGCCCTGGGGCAGGTGCTGGTCGCCGCGACCGGGCGGGGGATCTGTGCGATCCTGCTGGGCGACGACGAAGAGGCGCTCCGACGCGATCTCCAGGCGCGCTTCCCAAGGGCGCAGATCGCGGAGGGCGCGGCGGATTTTGCGGCGACGGTGGGCGCGGTCGTTCGCCTCGTCGAGATGCCGGGCACCGCCTTCGACCTGCCGCTCGACATCGGCGGCACCGCCTTCCAGCAGCGGGTCTGGCAGGCCCTGCGCCGCATCCCGGCCGGCACCACCGCGACCTATGCCGAGATCGCCCGGGCCATCGGCGCGCCGGCCGCGGTGCGGGCGGTGGCCATGGCCTGCGGCGCCAACGCGCTGGCGGTTGCGATCCCCTGCCACCGGGTGGTGCGCTCGGACGGGGCGCTCTCGGGCTACCGCTGGGGAACGGCGCGCAAGGCGGCCCTGCTCGCCCGCGAGGGTGGCGAGCGGTAGGGGATCAGGCCGGCACGGCCGAACCGGGCGGGGCGGCATCGGGGCCGGTGGGCGCGTCGGTCGGCGCGTGTCCCGCGGCGTGGGCCTTCCGCGCCTGGATCTCGATGAAGACGCGGGTGACATTGCGGCTCTTGCCCTTGATGCGGCTCTCCAGCCGCGCCACCGTCCGCTCGACCTCGCCCGCTTGGATGTCGTCGGCGAAGTCGAGGCTGAGATTCACCAGGATGTCGGACGGGCCAAGATGCTGGGTCAGCACCTCATTGACGTGCTGGACGGCCGGCTCCTCCCGCACCGCCGCCTGGATCGTGCGCACCACATCCGGGTCGGCGGCCTCGCCGATCAGCAGGCCGTGGGTCTCGATCATCAGGAAGATCGACATGCCGATCAGCACGAGGCCGATGCCGATCGAGGCCCAGCCGTCGAGCGCCGGCTTGTCGAGCATGTGGGCGAGCACCACGCCGGTCATGGCGATGACGAGGCCGATCAGCGCCGCCACATCCTCGACGAGGATGGTGTAGAGTGATGGATCCTTGCTGCGATGGATCGCGCTGAGCGCGCCGTGCTCGCCTTTCTCCGCCCAGAACGCCTTCAGCGCGACGAGGCACGAGTACCCCTCGGCCAGGATGGCGAAGCCGAGGATCGCGACGTTCACCCAGAAGCCGGACAGGTGGACGCCGAACACCGTCGAGTCGGTGATGGGCTCGGGATGCTCGATCTTGTGCGCGCCCTCGTAGATCGCGAAGATGCCGCCGCCGAGGAAGATGAACAGGGCGACGATGAAGGCGTAGAAATACACCTCGCGCCCGTAGCCGAAGGGGTGCTTGGCATCCGCCGGCTTCTTCGCCCGCTTCAAGCCGACGAGCAGCAGGAGCTGGTTGGCGGTGTCGACCAGCGAGTGCGCGCCCTCGGCCAGCATCGCCGTCGAGCCGGTGAGAAAGGCACCGACGAACTTGGCCGCCGCGATGGCGAGGTTGGCGCCCGCCGCCGTGTAGATCGCACCCGTGCTCTCGGCCATGTCCCGCTCCTGAGCGGCGCAGGCTCCCGTCGCGTGCCGCCGTCACGGGGGCGTCAACGCGGCCGGAGCGGTCGAGGTTGCTGAGAGGCGGCGGCCCGTGCAACGTGCCGCCCGTTTCTGCGAGGAGCCGTGCGATGCCCCCCTACGATCCGGACAACATCTTCGGGAAGATCCTGCGCGGGGAGATCCCCGCCCACAAGGTCTACGAGGACGAGCACAGCCTCGCCTTCATGGACGTGATGCCCCAGGGCGAGGGCCATACCCTGGTCATCCCGAAGGCGCCTGCGCGCGGGCTGCTCGATGCCGAGCCGCAGACGCTCGCCGCGCTGATCGGCACGGTGCAGCGGGTCGGGCGCGCGGTGAAGGCAGCCTTCGACGCGGACGGTCTGACGCTGTTCCAGTACAACGAGCCGGCGGGGGGGCAGACGGTGTTCCACCTGCATTTCCACCTCGTGCCGCGCCACGACGGCGTGCCGCTGAAGCGCCACGAGGGCGGCATGGCCGACAATGCCGTGCTGGCCGAGCACGCCGCGCGCATCCGGGCTGCGCTTGAGTCTACGGCCTGATCCGGTTCAAGCGGCGTCCGCCCGTGCCTTCGCGGGGGCGGGCGTCGCTTCAGGCGAGCTGGGGACCTTTCGCTGATCCGGTGCCCATGGTGGCGATGAGGGAGCGCAGGCCGGCATTCTCCGCCTCCAGCTCGGCGATCCGGCGCAGCAGGATGGCGATCGACGGGTCGGTTGCCGGTGCGGGCTCGGGCGAGGCGGGCTTATGGGCCTCCGCGAAGGCCACGCCGACCGCGTCGCCGCGGCGCCAGCGCAGGTTCGACCGAAGGGTCATTTCCTTCTGCGGGATGTAGAGGTCGAACGTTTCCGGCAGGGTGTTGGTCTCGCTCAGTTCCAGCCGCGCACCCATCTCCGAGAAGTCGCGGATGAGGCAGTCCATGGTGGATGCCCCTTTGTTGAAGTGGATTCTTCCCTTGAGGAAGGTCCGCTTGCGCGTCTCCTGGCGCTTCTCGCTGATCATGATCGGTCTCCGGCCCCTCCGACGGCCCGATCTGTCTGCCATGCCGGCCGTTAAGGAATGCTCGACATGATCGCGCACGCGCTCACGACCGGTCGGCCGATCGTTCCGTCCCGCCCTCGTCGAGGCACTGGAACAGGTAGTAGCCGTTGAAGCGCACAGCGGTCGTCGCGGCGCGGTCGTCGAATCCGGGCGGAGGGCTCTTGCTGCCGTCGATTCGCCCGCCGAAGGTCCAGCGCCGTCCGCCGACGAAGCGCGGCACGGCGCAGCTCTCCGGGACCGCGCAAAGGAGCGATTCCTGGCCCCGGCGACGGAACAGGTTGTAGCTTCGCATCGGATCGCCTCCGCATCGCCGCCCCTCGGACGAAGGGTTAACCCGACAATCGGTCCGGTTTGTGTCGATCGACGCGGATCGCGCCGGCCAAGTCACGCCGGCCAAGTCACGCCGGCCAAGTCACGCCGGCCAAGTCACGCCGGCCAAGTCACGCCGGCCAAGTCACGCCGGGACCACCTCAGGCTCCGCCCGACAATCCGGCTCGTCGGTGCGGGTCCCGCTCTCGTCCGCGGCAAGGCGGACGGCGTGGTTGATCACCGCCATGTGGGTAAAGCCCTGGGGCACGTTCCCGCGCTGCTCGCCCGTTTCCGCGTCGATCTCCTCGGCGAACAGGTCGAGGTCGTTGCCCCGCGCCAACAGCCGCTCGAACAGGGCGGTCGCCTCGCCGCTGCGCCCGGCGAGCGCAAGGCAGCCGACCCGCCAGAAGGCGCAGGCGGTGAAGGTCGCCTCGTCGCCGACCAAGCCGTCATCGATCCGGTAGCGGTAGAGCAGGTCGCCCGCGCCGAGTTCGGCGCCGACGCGTTCGAGGGTTTGCGCGACGCGCGGATCGTCCGGGTCGAAGGCGTCGAACAGCACGGCGCGCAGCACCGCTGCGTCGAGGTCGTCCGCGCCGTAGGCCATGGTGTAGGCGCCGCGTGACGGATTCCAGCCGCGCGCGTGGTACTCCGCGCGGATCTCGGCGGCGGCCTGCTCCCACCGCGCGATCGTTTCCGCGTCGGCGAGCCGGTGCTTCGGATCGGAGCGGGCGATCTGCACGGCGCGGTCGAGGCCGACCCAGAGCATCGCCTTGGTGTGCAGGCTCTGGCGCTTCTCCGTCCGCATCTCCCACAGGCCGTGGTCGGGGGCGTGGCGGGCGCGCAGGATGTGGTCGGTGAGGTGCCCGAGCGCCTCGGGCAGGTGGTCGTTGACCTTGACCGGCGGGTCGTATTCCACCGCCTCCAGGTAGCCGTGCAGCGCCACCAGGAATTCGCCGTAGATGTCGTACTGCTCCTGATCCGCCGCCGCGTTGCCGATCCGGACCGGCGTGACGCCGCGCCAGCCGCGCAGGTGGTCGAGGCACTCCTCCGGCGGCACCTCGCCGCCGAGGGCGTACATCAGGTGGAGGTTGCGGCCCCGGCTGGCGTCGGCTTCGCGCAGGAAGCGCAGGAACTCGGCAGCCTCGCGGTCATAGCCCAGGTTGACGAAGGCGGTGACGGTGAAGCTCGCATCCCGCATCCAGACATAGCGGTAATCGTAGTTGCGGTTGCCCGGCACCGCCTCGGGCAGGCCGGCGGTCGCGGCGGCGACGATGCCGCCCGAGGGGCCGTGAGTCAGGAGCTTGAGGGTGAGCGCGCTGCGCAGCACCGTCTCGCGATAGGGCCCGTCATAGGTGCAGCGGCCCGACCATTCCTGCCAATAGGCCCGCGTGGCGGCGAGCGAGGCATCGACCGCGTCGGGCGCCCCCTCCCCCGCCGCCCCGTCCTCGCCGTGGGCGATCACGAGGTCGGCGCGGGCGCCGGCCGTCAGCGCGAATTCGGCTTTAGCGATGCCCTCGCGGAGGGTGAGCGGCCGGGTGCAGGCGGTGCGGATCGCGTCACCGCCGCCGCGAAAGCGGACACAGGTCTCACTCTCCGCCGAGGCCTCGGTCGCGGCGCGGGCATAGTCGAAGCTCGGGCTCACATTCCAGTGGCCGGCGATGCGGCCCGACACGCAGGCGAGGCGACGCATCACCTGGCCCTGGGCGCGGCCGTCCGGCCCCTCCTCCGGCACGGTTTCGAGGGGATGCAAGGGCATGAAGTCGGTCAGCACCGCCCGGCCGGTGGCGGTGACGAAGGTGGTCTCGAGGATGTTGGTGCCGGGCAGGTATCGCCGGGTGGTCTCGCGCAGATCCTCGAGCACGAGGCGGCAGGCGCCGCCGCGCTCGCTGTCGAGCAGGGCCAGGAACACCGCCGGACTGTCGTGCCGGGGCCAGCACAGCCAGTCGAGCGAACCGTCGCGGGCGATGAGGGCCGTGGTGCAGGTATCGCCGATCACGGCGTAGTCGGCGATGGGTCTGTCCGGCACGGTCGCTTCCGTCGAATGGCGCCGCGCCAACGTTCCCGCAACGCGCAGGGTTCGCCCCTGCGACATCAGGCGACGACAGAGCGAAGGTCGACTCAGGCGGCGTGGTGCCCACCGATCCAGGTGCCGAGCACGTCGCCCTCAGCGGTGAGCGCGACGAGATCGGCCGCAAAGCCGGGGGCGATCCGGCCGAGCCGGGCATCGAGCCCGAGGAAGCGGGCTGGGGTGAGCGAGGCCATGGCCAGGGCCTCTTCGAGGGAGGCGCCGCCGTGGGTGCGCATGTGACGCACGGCCTCGGCCATGGTGATCGCCGCGCCCGCCAGGGTGCCGTCCTCGCCGGTGAGGCGGTCGCCGGTTCGGACGATGCGGCGCCCGAACAAGGTGAAGGACGCGTCCGCGCGGGTGTCGCCGACGGGCGGCATGGCATCGCTCACCAGCATCAGCCGCTCGCGCCCCTTGAGGCGCAGGGCCAGCCGAAGCTGGTCGCCGCCGACATGGTGGCCGTCGGCGATGATCCCGGCAAACGTCGCCTCTTCCGCGAGGGCGACGCCCACCGCGCCGGCCTCGCGCGGGCCGATCTGGGACATCGCGTTGAACAGATGGGTGAAGCCGGTGAGCCCCTCCGCCACCGCCGCCCGGATCGCGGGACCCGCATCCGCCGTATGCCCGGCGCAGACCCGTGCGCCGCGGGCGACGAGGTCTGCCACCGCGCCGGCCGGCACCCGCTCGGGCGCCAGCGTCACCAGGGTAAGGCCGCGCGTCCCCAAGCCGGTGAGAAGCTCGGCGTCGCCGGGGCCGAATGTGGCGAGCCGGCCGGGATCGTGGATGCCGATCCGCTGCGGGCTCAGGAAAGGCCCCTCGAGATGGATGCCGAGGATGCCGGGAACGCCTGCCGCGATCGCTTCCGCGACGCCCTCGATCGCCGCCCGGATCGCCGGCCGCGTGTCGGTGATGAGGGTGGGCAGCAGGGCAGTGGTGCCGCCTTTGCGGTGGGCGGCCGCGATCCGGGCGATGCCGATGACGCTCGAATCGTCGTTGAGCAGCACCCCGCCGCCGCCATTGACCTGACAATCGATGAAGCCCGGCGCCAGGACCGCGCCGGCCGGCAACCGCACGAGCGGCACGCCGGCGGGCGGTTCGGCGGTGACGTCGGCGATCCGCCCGCCGCGCAGGACGACGACGCGGTCGCCGAGCATCCGCTCGCCGTCAAAGACCCGCTCGGCGGCGAGGGCGCAATGATCCTGAGATCCCAAAGGGATCAGCCCTTCGGCGGGGTATCGGGGCAGCGCCCCGATGGGATCTCAGGGCTCTGCCGGGGACCCGCGAAATGGCTCGCCTTGTCGAAGGCCAGATTCATCACAGCGTCTCCGTCACCTTGGTGAGGCCGGTTGGCTTGTCCGGGTCGAGGCCGCGGCGGCGGGCCTCCGCCTCGATGGCACGGTAGGCCGGCACCAGCATGGTGATGGGATCGCAGGCCGGATGGCCGTCGCCGATCCAGGGCAGCGTGCCGAGGGGGCCGCCGCAGGCATGGACCCGCAAGCCGTCTGCGGTCAGGTCGCGCACGAGGTCGTCCACGCCCTCGGCCAGCGGGTCGGCCTGGCGCAGGGCCAGGACCGGCGTCGCCGCCGAGACGGAGGCGCGGGGGCCGTGGCGCAGCTCCGCCGCCGAGTAGCCGAGGGCCGGCAGGCGCAGGGTCTCGGCGAGCTTGAGCGCGATCTCGCGCAAGGGGCCGAGGCTGTGGCCGCGCCCGGTGACGAAGGCTGTCGGCGCCTCCGCGAGATCGGCGCTCCAGGCCGACCAGTCGAGGGCGAGCGCTCGGCCGAGCCGCTCCGGCATGGCGGAAAGCCCCTGTTCCAGCTCCCGATCGCCGGCCCAAGCGGCCACGAGCGCTGCGCCCGCGATGGCTGAGTTCGTCACCGTCTTGGTGGCGGCGACCGCCTGCTCCGGCCCGGCGAGGATCGGCAGGACGAGGTCGCTGGCTTGCGCGGCCGGCGAGTCGGGATCGTTGACGAGGGCGAGCGTCATGGCGCCGCCCGCGCGTGCGGCTTGCGTCGCCGCGACGAGATCGGGCGAGCGGCCCGATTGCGAGACCACGACGAAGAGCGCACCCGCGACCTGCGGCGGGCGGGCATAGCCCGTCACCACCGAGGGCGCGGCGGCCGAGACCGGCAGGCCGAGCCGCGTCTCGATCAGGTAGCGCAGATGGACGCCGGCATGGCCCGAACTGCCCCGCCCGCACACCACTACGAAGGGGAAACTCTCGGCCCTCAGCCGCGCGCCGATGCGGGCTGCCTCGCCCGCCGCCAGCACCGCCTCGGCGGCAGCGGGAATCTCGGCGATCTCCCGCGCCATGAAGGTCGTCATCGAGGTCGTCGCACTCATGATCGCCCCACTTCACGAAGTGCCCGGCGCAAGCTGCCGTCGTGGCGGTTGAGCAGGTCGTCGGCCCGCATCACGCTCATTCCTCCGGCGATCAGCACCGCGCGCTTGATGTCGCCCTCGGCCCGCGTCAGCGCGTCGGCGGCCGTCTCCGCCGGACAGCCGGCGAGTTCGGAGACCATGGCGACGCCGCGGGCGCGCAGCTTCCGGTTGGTCGCCCGCATCGCCACCATCCGCCCGCGATAGACCCGGCCGAGCCGGATCATCACCAGAGTCGAGAAGAGGTTGAGAATCACCTTCTGCGCCGTGCCCGCCTTCATGCGGGTGGAGCCCGCCAGCACCTCTGCTCCAGTCGCGGCGAGGATGCCGTGGGCGGCCTCGCGCAGGATCGGCGCCTCGGGATTGTTGCTGATGCCGACGGTGACGGCGCCGAGGATGCGGGCCGCCTTCAGCGCCTCGACGGTGAACGGCGTCGAGCCGCTGGCGGCGAGCCCTATCACAACGTCGCGCGGGCCGATCTCGGCACGGCTGATCCAGGTCGCCCCGTCGGAGGCGGAATCCTCCGCATCCTCCACGGCGCGCAGCAGGGCGCCCTCCCCGCCGGCGATTGCGAAGCCGAGCTGCGTCTCCGGCCAGTCGAAGGTCGGCGGCAATTCCGCTCCGTCCTGCACGCCGATCCGCGCCGAGGTGCCGGCCCCGACATAGACCAGCCGCCCGCCCTCGCGCAGGCCCGGCTCGGCGGCCCGCGCCGCCGCCTCGATCGCCGGCAGGGCCGGCCCCACCGCCGCGACCGCCGCGAGCTGGCCCTCCCAGAGCGCCTGGAGGATATCGAGCCCGCCCCAGGCATCGAGATCGACGTAGCGGGCGCTGGCGTCCTCGGTCCTCATGCCCCGCGCACCTCTCTCGTCCGCATCACGTCCATCCGCTCCTGCTCTCGCCGCACCGTGCGCCTCGCCCTTTCGAAAGAGGTCATCCCCGATGCGGTTCCGCCGAGCTCGGAAAACGTCTGTCGGCGCGGTTTTGCGGCGCGGACGGTGCCGCGATCAGGGATCGGTTGGCCGGTCACGGCGTTCGGTTGGCGCGCCTCTCCGGTCCTTGGCAGACGGATGCGCAGGGATCGGCCGGGGGAGAGGGCGTGCGCGGGGAGCCAATCGAAGGGCAGACGGAGGAGCGGCCACGGATCGCGGCGGAGGCGCCGAATTCGGTGGCGTCGCGGCGCCTGCGCCTTGTCACCTACAATGTCCGCCACTGCCGCGGCACCGACGGGCGGGTGGCGCCGAAGCGGGTCGCGCAGGTGATCGCTGTCCTGGAGCCCGACATCGTCGCGCTCCAAGAGGTCGATGTCGGGCGCGCGCGCACCGGCGGCCTCGATCAGGCGGAGGAGATCGCGCGGCTCGTCGGCATGTTCGCGCATTTCCACCCGGCCCTGCACATTGAGGAGGAGCGCTACGGCGACGCGCTGCTCACCCACCTGCCCTCGCGGCTCAAGCGCGCCGACGCCCTGCCCGGCCTGCTGCAGCGCCCCGGCCTGGAGCCGCGCGGTGCCCTCTGGGTCGAGGTGACGGCGGGTGATGTCGCGCTTCAGGTTCTCACCACCCATTTCGGGCTGCTCGGGGCGGAGCGCATCGCCCAGGCCGAGGCGCTGCTCGGGCCCGACTGGCTCGGCGATCCCGCCTGCCGCGCGCCGACGGTGCTGCTCGGTGATTTCAACGCCACGGGCTGGTCGCGCGCCTATCGCCGGCTGAGCCGGCGCCTCACCGATGCGCGGCGTCTCACCGGGGCACGGCGCTGGCGCGGCGGGGCGAGCTTCCCGAGCCGCTTCCCTCTGCTGCGCATCGACCATGTCTTCGTCAGCGAGCGCGTCGCCGTCGAGCGCATTGCGGTGGTGGACAACGCGCTGGCGCGGCAGGCCTCCGATCACCTGCCGGTTCTGGCGGAGATCCGGATCGGACCGGGTTGAGGGTTTTCGCCCGCACGAGCATGGTCGCCCGCAGGCCGGCCCGACGACCGGCCGTGTACGGGAGAGGACGCGCGTGATGACGAAGACCACCGGACCCGTGACCGCCCTCGGTCTCGCCGCCCTGATCGCACTCGCCGGGCCGGCGCTCGCCGAACCGCCGCGGATCGCCGTGGTCGCGACCGGTGGCACCATCGCGATGAAGCTCGATCCGACGACCCACGCGCCGGTTCCGGCGCTCTCCGGCGCGGATCTCGTCACGGCGGTGCCGAAGCTCAAGGACATCGCCACCATCGAGGTCACCGAGTTCAGCAACGTGCCGAGCGACTATATGGGCCCGGATCGCTGGCCGGCGCTGGCTCGCCGGATCGACGCGCTGCTCGCCGATCCCGGCATCCGTGGGGCGATCGTCCTGCACGGGACCGACACCCTGGACCAGACCGCCTATTTCCTCGACCTGACCCTGAAGAGCGACAAGCCGGTGGTGCTGGTGGGCGCCCAACGCAACGCCTCCGACGCGGATGCCGACGGGCCGCGCAACCTCCTCAACGCCGCCCGCCAGATCCTGGCGGAGGGCGCGGTCGGCCAGGGGGTGACGGTGACGCTCAACCACCACATCAACGCAGCGCGCGAGGTGCGCAAGACCCACACCAGCAACGTCGAGACCTTCAACTCGGGCGAGGCCGGCATCCTCGGTTACGTGGACGAGGATCGCGTCGTGTTCGGCCGCCGCTCCCTGCGCCGCCAGACCCTGCCGCTGCCGGAGCGGATGCCGCGGGTCGATCTCGTGGCGATGTATGCCGGCGCGGACGGCTCGCAGGTGCGGCACGCCGCCGAGAGCGGCGCCGAGGCGATCGTGGTCGAGGCCTATGGCTGGGGCAACGTCAATGCCGAGATGCACGACGCCATCGCCGACGTCATCGCCAAAGGTGTGCCGGTCATCGTGGCGACCAAGGTCGCGGATGGCCGCGCGTTGCCGGTCTACGGCTTCAAGGGCGGCGGCAACACCCTGCGCAAGGCCGGCGCCGTGTTCGCGGGCGACCTCACGCCGGACAAGGCGCGCATCCTCACCCTGCTTGCCCTGCCCGCGGACAAGGACGCGCGCAAGGACCAAGCGGCGCTCCAGCGCGTGTTCGACAAGTAGCCGTCAGGACGGCTCCAGAACCCCGCGCCGGGAGGCTGCCTCGACCTCCGAGACGGCCGCCCCGCGGGCTCGGCGCAGAAGGGCCCGCCGCCGCCACGGACGCCACGCATCGGTGGGGCTCACCGGGTCCCCGAGATGGAACGCCTCGACGAGGCGGGCCACGGGGCCGCGGCGGGAGGGGACCAGCGGGCAGACTCGTGGGCTCGGCATCAGCCGGGGATCGTCGAGCACCGCCCGCAGGGAGCCGCGGGCCTCGAAGGCCTGCGCGAACACGTCGGGCGGGCAGCCGCCGTGATGGGCGAGCAGCCGCACGAGCAGCCGCCGCACCGCCGCGCGGGACTCACCGTCTTCGGTCGGCACCTCCACGGCCAGATCGCACTCGGTGTCGTAGCCGAAGGAGCGGTTGTTGAGGTTGGTCGAGCCGATCCTGAGCAGGCGCTCGTCGATGATCGCGACCTTGGCGTGAACCAGGATCGGCCGGCGCTTCTCGGTATGCGGCGCCACGATCCGCAGGCGGCCGAAGCGATCTGCGCGCCGCAAGCCGCGGATCAGGCCGCGTCGGGCACTGTCCATGGTCAGGCGGTCGAAGCCGCTCGGGCTGCGCTCGGACAGCACGATCACGATCTCCGGCCCGTCCGGCTCGGCGAGGCGCGCGGCCAGCGCCTCCGCCACCACCGGCGAGGCGAGGTACTGGTTCTCCAGATAGATGAAGCGCTCCGCCGCACGGATCGAGGCGAGATACAGAGCGGCGCTCTCCGTGACCGCCGCACGGCCGCCGAGCGGCGGATCGGTGCGGGCGATGCCCACCGTCACATCGGTCAGGTGCGGCGCCAGGGTTCCGGGCCAGGGATCGTGATCGGGCTCGGGATCGGCGAAGGGGAAGGTTTCGCCGGTGGCGCGGCGCCAGCGCTCGCGAGCCAGTTCGGCCAGGGCGGTGGCGGCGGAGCGATCGACCAGCATCATCACGTCGTGGCGCGGCGGGTAGTCCTCGCCCGACGGCAGGCGTCGGCGGGGATCGCGGTCGCGATGCGCGGGGGTGTCCCAGCGGTTCACCTCGAAATCGCTGCCGCCGCAGAAGGCGATCGCATCGTCGATCACCAGGATCTTCTGGTGCTGGCAGGCGCCGAAGGGCAGCGTGCCGTCGATGCGGAAATCGATATCGGGGCCGAGGCTCGCGCGCACGCTGTCCGGCGTGTGGTCGTTGCCCGCCGAGATCGGCCAGGGCATGTCCCAGATCAGGATGCGGATGGCGAGTTCCGGCCGCGCCGTCTTGAGGCGGCGCAGCAGCTCGGCCAGGGTCTCGCCGGCATCGGGCGAATCTCCCGGCAACAGGCGCGAGCGCGGGTCGAAGCTCCAGCCGATCAGGGTGATGGAGCGGCGCGCGTTCAGAAGCGCCGCGTGGGCGGCGGCGAAATAGGCCGCGCCGTCATGCAGCACCGCGGCGCGCCCCGCCTGCTCCTGCCGCCAGCAGGTGAGCCCGGGCCGCAGCCAGCTCTCGGCCGATCCTTTGCCCACTCCGAGATCCATCCTCATGCGCGGGCCGGCTTGCCCGTCTCAAGCTTGGCCCGCACCCGCCGCCGGGTCAGTTCCACCGCCGCCACCGTGGCGAGAAGGCCGAGGCCGAGGGTGATCCAGTGGGTCGGCTCATCGCTGCCGGCATGGCGGCCGATCACGCCGAGATAGACGCAGACCAGAGTGCCCGGCAGCATGCCGATGATTGTGGAAACCAGATAGGCGGAGGTGCGGACATCCGTCACCCCGAACACGTAGTTCTGGGCGTTGAACGGCACGAAGGGGCTGAGCCGCATCAGGGTCATCAGCCGCCAACCGCCGTCCCCGACCGCCTCCACGGTGGCGTTCAGGGCCGGCCGGCGCGCGATCAGCCCCCGCACCCGCTCGCGAAACAGGTAGCGGGCGGCCACGAAGGCGAGCCAGGAACCCAGCGTCGCGGCGAGCAGCACCACCGGCATCACCGCCCAGCCGAAGGCAACCGCCCCGGCGATGGTGAGCGGCGTGCCCGGCACGACGAGGAGGGTCGCGAGGAAGAACAGCACGCCGAAGGCCGCGAGGCCGTAGGGGCCGAGGCCGTTCGCCCAAGCCGAGAAGGCGCGCAGCCAGTCCTCGACGGGCAGGAGGTACCATGCGCCGACCGCCAGGGCGGCGGCGCCGGCCGTGGCTGCCCAGGTCTGGGCCGATCGGCTGGGTCTGTCCATTCGGTGGCTCGAGGGGGAATGGCGCGGCGAGTGTCCGCGTCCGCAAACCTTTGGCCGGCGTAACTGTTCCCGCCAAGCTCGGCCGTTTTCGCGCGCGCCTCGTCTGGCTCCCGCCCCGGCCCTACCAATCGCGGTCGAGCCGCACCGCGATCCGGCTCGGGCGGGCGCCCGCGAGGGTCCGTTCGAGGGAAGCGAGCGCTTGGCGGGCCTTGCTCAGGCGGGCGCTGCGCCAACGGCGCTCGTAGCCTCGCGGCGCGATCACCGCCTCGCCGAGGCGGTCACCGGCCAGGACGAGACGATCCACCGCCCGCCGGATCCGCGGGGTCTCCTCGGTCAGCACGCAGAGGTCGGAGAGGGTGTTGCGCAGGGCATGCAGCTCGTTGCGACCCCCGTCCTCCCCAGCCAGCGTGACGAGCGTCCGCTCCATGACAACGATGAGACCCGCCAGAGGCTCGGGCACGCGACGGGCGATCTCGTCGCCGTCCCGGCGACCGAGCCCTTCCCGCCCGAGCCCGTGCAGGGCGACTCCCATATTGATCCCCCGAACTTTATCCTGCGTCGCAAGGGTGGCCGCGAATCGCGACAGCGACCAGTGCGCAGAGGGTTAACAACCTCAGCCGTGAAATCGATACGGCAGCGCGACCTGAAATGTAAAAAAATGTTTTCGAGGCCGCCGAGCGTCTCATCACTCAGGGCGGCGACAGTCCGCCTGCCGCAGATGCGTCAATCTGCCGAGGGGAAGACGGTCAGCGGCCGGACACCCTGCGCGATCCCCTGAGCGCGTAGATGAGGGCCGCAGCACTCATCCCGGCCAGCGCGTACCACGTCAGCGCGTAGACGAGATGGTTGTTGTGGAACGCCACCACGGTGAGGCCGCCGACCGGCAGGCCGCCCGGATTGGCCGCGGCATCGGCATCCACGAAGTAGGGCGCGACCTCGGCCTGCTTCCGATCGATCCCGCGGGCAGCGGCGATGGCGGCGACGTCGCGGGAGTACCAGCGATCCGCCGCCGGATCGTTGCGGCGCAGGAAGCCGCCGCCGGGCTCGGTCAGACGCAGGAGGCCCGTGACCGTCACCTCCCCGTCCGCTTCGCCCGCCGCACGGGCCGCGCGCTCGCGAAATTCCGTCGGGACGAAGCCGCGATTGACGAGGACGGTGAAGCCGCGGTCGGTGGTCAGCGGCACCAGCACCCAGAACCCGGCGCCGCGCCCGGTCACGGCCTGGACCAGGGTGGCACGGTCGTAAGCGAAGCGCCCGGTGAGCCGAACCCGCCGGTACTCGGCCGAGGCCGCCGTGAGGCCGGCCCAGTCCTCCGGTCCCGGTGCGGGCACCGGCTCGGCATGGATGCGGGCCTCGATCCGGTCGATCAGGTCGAGCTTCCACACCCGGCGCTCGACCTGCCACGTGCCAAGGGCGAGGAACACGCCGGTCACGGCGAGGCCCGCTAAGAGCAGCGCAATGCGGGCGAGCAGCGGGCGCCGCCGGCCCTCTGCCGCAGCGGCGGGCCCGTGAGCGCCGGACTCCGGGGACGCGTCAGGGGGCGTGACGCATCTCCTCGGCCGAGATCGGCATCATGTTGGTGTTGAGGTGGTGCATGACCCAGATCGAGCCGCACAGGGTGATGACCACGATCGTGACCGTGAAGATCAGCGCCAGGAAGGTCCAGCCACCCTCCGACTTCGTGTTCATGTGCAGGAAGTAGATCATGTGGACCACGATCTGCACCATCGCCAGCACGAGGATGACGACGCCGGTGACGAGCTTGTCCTCGATGACGTTGCCCATCACCAGCCAGAACGGGATCGCCGTCAGGATGACGGAGAGGACGAAGCCCGTCACGTAATCCTTGAACGAGCCGTGGCCGTGGGCGTCCTGCCCGTGGCCGCCGTGGCCATGACCATGGGCGTGATCGTCTGCGCGCGCTGCCCCGCTCATTGCAGGACTCCCATCAGGTACACGAAGGTGAAGACGCCGATCCAGATGACGTCGAGGAAGTGCCAGAACATCGACAGGCACATCAGCCGGCGCTGGTTCTCCGGGATCAGGCCCTTGAGCTGAGTCTGGACCATCAGCACGACGAGCCAGATCAGGCCGAAGGTCACGTGCAGGCCGTGGGTGCCGACGAGCGTGAAGAACGCCGACAGGAAGCCGCTGCGCTGGGGCGTGGCGCCCTCGTGGATCAGGTGCGCGAACTCGTAGAGTTCGAGCCCGACGAAGGCCGCGCCGAACAGGCCGGTCACCGCCAGCCAGAGCTGGGTCTTGGCGACATCGTCCTTCGCCATCGCCAGCATGGCGAAGCCGTAGGTGATGGAGGAGAACAGGAGCATCGACGTGTTCACCGCCACCAGGGACAGGTCGAACAGGTCTTTCGGCGAGGGCCCGGCCGCATAGTTGCGGCCGAGCACGGCGTAGGTGGCGAACAGGACCGCGAAGATGAGGCAGTCGCTCATCAGGTAGATCCAGAAGCCGAGCATCGTGCTCCCTTCCGGGTGATGCTCGCCCTCGAGATCGAGGTAGCTCGGCACGTCGGCGGAGGCCGCCCCAGTCAGGGCGGAGTTTGCATGGGATGCCATGGTGTCCTCAGGCCCGTACCGCCGCCAGCGCCTCGGTCCGCTGCTCTTCCGTGCGGCGAACCGTTTCGGCGGGGATGTAGTAGTCGCGGTTGTAGTTGAAGGTGTGGCCGATCGCGACGACGAACGTCGCCACGAGGGCCAGCGCCGCCAGCCACCAGATGTACCAGATCATCGCGAAGGAGAAGGCGATGCTGATCACGCCGAGGATCACGCCGGTGGCGGTGTTCTTGGGCATGTGGATCGGCTTGTAGCCCTGGAGCGGGCGCTGGAAGCCGCGGGCCTTCATCTCCCACCACGCGTCGAGGCCGTGCACCACGGGCGTGAAGGCGAAGTTGTAGTCCGGCGGCGGCGAGGAGGTGGACCATTCGAGGGTGCGGCCCTCCCACGGATCGCCGGTGACGTCGCGCAGCTTCTCGCGGTTTTTGATCGAGACCGCGAACTGGACGATCATCGCGCCGATGCCGATGGCGATCAGGCCCGCGCCGATGGCGGCGACGACGAACCAGGGCTGCAGCGAGGGATCGTCGAAGTGCTGGGCACGGCGGGTCACGCCCATCAGGCCGAGCACGTAGAGCGGCATGAAGGCGACGTAGAAGCCGATGGTCCAGAACCAGAAGCTGACCTTGCCCCAGAACTCGTCGAGCTTGAAGCCGAAGGCCTTCGGGAACCAGTAGTTCACGCCGGCGAACATGCCGAACAGCACGCCGCCGATGATCACGTTGTGGAAGTGCGCGATCAGGAACAGCGAGTTGTGGAGCACGAAGTCGGCCGGCGGCACGGCGAGCAGAACGCCGGTCATGCCGCCGATGACGAAGGTCACCATGAAGCTGACGGTCCACAGCATCGGCACGTCGAACCGGATGCGACCGCGATACATCGTGAACAGCCAGTTGAAGATCTTGGCACCCGTCGGGATCGAGATGATCATCGTCGTGATGCCGAAGAACGAGTTCACGCTCGCGCCCGACCCCATCGTGAAGAAGTGGTGCAGCCACACGAGGTAGGACAGGATCGTGATGACGATGGTCGCGTAGACCATCGAGGTATAGCCGAACAGGCGCTTGCCGCAGAAGGCCGAGGTGACCTCCGAGAACACGCCGAAGGCCGGCAGGATGAGGATGTAGACCTCCGGATGACCCCAGATCCAGATGAGGTTGAAGTACATCATCGGATTGCCGCCGAGGTCGTTCGTGAAGAAGTGCGTGCCGACGTAGCGGTCGAGGGTCAGCAGCGCGAGAACGGCGGCGAGGATCGGGAAGGCGGCGACGATCAGCACGTTGGTGCAGAGCGAGGTCCAGGTGAAGATCGGCAGCTTCATCATCGACATGCCGGGCGCGCGCATCTTCACGATGGTCGCGATCAGGTTGATGCCCGACAGCGTCGTGCCGATGCCCGCGATCTGCAGGCCCCAGATGTAGTAGTCGACGCCGACGCCGGGACTCATGTCCGCGCCCGAGAGCGGCGGGTAGGCAAGCCAGCCGGTGCGGGCGAACTCACCCACGAACAGCGAGATCATGATCGTGACCGCGCCCGAGACCGTCATCCAGAACGAGAAGTTGTTCAGGAACGGGAAGGCGACGTCGCGGGCGCCGATCTGCAGCGGCACGACGTAGTTCATCAGGCCGGTGACGAAGGGCATCGCCACGAAGAAGATCATGATCACGCCGTGCGCCGTGAAGATCTGATCGTAGTGGTGCGGCGGCAGGTAGCCCTCGTTGGCGCCGAAGGCGATCGCCTGCTGCGAGCGCATCAGCAGCGCGTCGGCAAAGCCGCGCAGCAGCATCACGAGCGCCAGGATGACGTACATGATGCCGATCTTCTTGTGATCGACCGAGGTCAGCCAGTCGCGCCAGAGCGGCCCCCAGAAGCGGAAATAGGTGATCGCGGCGAGCACCGCGATCCCGGCCACGGCGACGCCTGCAAAGGTTACTTGCAGGATCGGTTCGTGGAACGGGATGTCCTCGAGAGAGAGGCGCCCGAACAGCAGATGCTGCAGGTCCGTGTTTGCGAACATGGAATGAGGCTCGTCCGTAAATCCTGGGGCGGCGACGGATCAGTTGTTGGTCTGGTCGGGAGCGGTGCGGCCTTGGCCGCTCCCCTCGTGGGTCTTGTCGGAGTCGGGCGACTCGCTCTTGGGCGCGCGGTGCGAGGCCGGCGTGGTCGCGCCCGGGGGCTCGTCGCCGCGCTGCGTGTGGCGGTTGTCGTACTGCAGCCGGTCGACGTTCTCGCGGCTCTCCTTGCCGGCGCCGCCCTTGGCGTCGATGGCCATCATCTCGCCCATGCACATCTTGCCGGGCATGGCGCACATGCCGACGATCTTGCCGAAGAGCCCGTCGGCGAAGGTGGAGAAGTAGGTGACGGGCACCCGCTCGCTCGGGCGTTCGAGTTCGAGATAGGCATCCCGGCTCAGTTCCGAACCCTGCTGCTTCACTTTGGCAATCCACTGGTCGAAGCCGTCGCCGTCGAGCCCGTGGAACTTGAACGTCATGCGCGAGAAGCCGGTGCCGCTGTAGTGCGAGGACAGTCCCTCGTACTCGCCGGCCTTGTTGATCACCGCGTGGAGCTGCGTCTGCATGCCGGGCATGGCGTAGATCATGCCGGCGAGCGCGGGGACGTAGAAGGCGTTCATCACCGAGGAGGCGGTGATCTTGAACTGGATCGGGCGGTTCACCGGCGCGGCCAGCTCGTTGACGGTGGCGACGTTGTATTCGGGGTAGAAGAACAGCCACTTCCAATCGAGGGCCACGACCTGCACCTCGAGCGGCTTCACGTTCGCCGCCACCGGCTTGCCGGGTTCGATGCGCGAGAGCGGCCGGAACGGGTCGAGGGTGTGGGTGCTGATCCAGGTCAGGGCGCCGAGGGCGATGATGATCAGCAGCGGCGCCGTCCAGATCACCACTTCGAGCCCGGTCGAGTGATCCCAGTCGGGGTCGTGGCGGGCGGCCGTGTTCGAGGCGCGGTAGCGCCACGCGAACAGCAGGGTCAGCGCGATCACGGGCACGATGATGAGCAGCATCAGCCCCGTCGAGGCGAGGATGAGGTTGCGCTGCTGCACGGCGATGTCGCCCGACGGCTGCATCACCACGAGGTTGCAGCCGGCGAGCAGGCCGAACAGGGGCAGCAGGACGGCGCCCTGCAGGATCCGGCGCACGGAGCCGGCCCCGGAACGGGCTCTCAATGAACGGTCGGCGGTCATGGCCACGAATCTTCGTTCCATCGCAAGGGCCGCGCGGGCATCGTTCCGCACGGCGACGGTTCGTTTCACTCAAGATCCCGCGGCGAGAGGCTCTCCGCCCGCGGGCTCCAAATCACATCTGGCGCATCTCGGAGCGGTCGAGGGAGAGCGCGAGCAGCGTCGCCAGCGCGCCGGACAGCAGGTACACGCCGACCATGGCGAGGCCGTAGGCGGTGGAGAGGTACAGCACCACGAGGGGGGCGAACCCCGCGCCGAACAGCCAGGCGAGGTCCGAGGTCAGCGCCGCGCCGGTATAGCGGTAGCGCGAGCCGAGCCGCGACGTCACGGCGCCGGCGGTCTGGCCGTAGGACAGGCCGAGCAGCATGAAGCCGATATTGACGTAGATCGTCTGGCCGATGGCGTTCTCGCCGAAGATCAGCGGCGCCAGGATCGAGCCGCAGGCGAAGGCGGCGATCAGGCCGGCGCTGATGAGCAGCATGTTGCGGCGCCCGATCTGGTCGGCGATCAGGCCGGAGGCGGCGACCGCGCCGGCGCAGATGACGGCACCGGAGAACTGCACCATCAGGAAGTCGCCGGCGGAGCGGTCGCTCGACAGGACGAGCCACGCGATCGGGAAGATCGTCACGAGGTGGAACAGGGCGAAGCTCGCCAGCGGCACGAAGGCGCCGATCCACACGTCCAGCGCGTGGTGGCGGGCGAGATCGACGATGCCGACGGGCTCGAGCTGGCCCTTGTCGAGGAGCCGGGTGAATTCCGGCGTCGCGACGAGTCGCAGGCGGGCGAACAGGGCCACGACGTTGATGGTGAAGGCGCAGAAGAACGGGAAGCGCCAGCCCCAGTCGGTGAAGTCCTCAGGCGTCAGATTGACCACGAAGAAGGCGAACAGGGCGCTCGCCACCATGAAGCCGAACGGCGCGCCGAGCTGCGGGATCATCGCGTACCAGCCGCGGCGCTCGCGCGGCGCGTTGAGGGCGAGGAGCGAGGCCATGCCGTCCCAGGCGCCGCCCAGCGCGAAGCCCTGCGCCACCCGCAGGATCGCCAGTAGCTCGATGGAGACGACCCCGATCGAGTTGTAGCTCGGCAGGAAGCTGATCGCCGCGGTCGAGCCGCCGAGCAGGAACAGGGCGGCGGTGAGCTTCACCCCGCGCCCGTGCCGCTTGTGCACCCACATGAAGAAGATCGAGCCGAGCGGGCGGGCGATGAAGGCGAGCGCGAAGATCGCGAACGCGTAGAGCGTGCCCGTCAGCGGGTCGGCGAAGGGGAAGAACACCTTCGGGAACACCAGCACCGAGGCGATGCCGAACACGAAGAAGTCGAAATATTCCGAGGCGCGTCCGATCACCACGCCGAGCGCGATATCGTTGGGACTGACGTCGTGGTGGCTCATGGCCACCTGCGCGTCGCGCTCGAGCGGACGGGAATTGGCCGTGGCGTGGTCGGTGGTCATCGCGGGCAGCCGGCTCGCCTGAAGGTACGATCGAAGCCGCCGCCTTGCCGCGGCGTTCGGCACGTGCCTAGCGGATGGGTTGACATACGAAAAGAGAATTTGGTGCCGCAGCAGGTTACACAGAACGGCTATGCAAACAGAGCAGGGGTGATGCGTTTAAGCGCGCAATATTCCCTACACTGCGCGAAAACTGCATAATAGGTCCGGTCTTGCTCCGGCCGACGGGATGAATCTTCCCGCCGGACAGACCACTTCCGCGCGGTCGGCGTCCTGCGTCAGTGCCCGACGGCATGACGCGCGGACGCCTTGCCCCGCGGCGGCGGCTTGATTCGGTACCAGCCGACATAGAGCGCGGGCAGGAACAGCAGGGTCAGCGCCGTCGCCGCCAGGATACCGCCGATCATCGCGTAGGCCATCGGGCCCCAGAATACCTCTCGAGCGATCGGGATCAGGCCCAGGCTCGCCGCCGCCGCAGTGAGCAGGATCGGCCGCATGCGGTGCCGGGTGGCTTCCACCACCGCGTCCCAGGGCTCCATCCCCTCCGCCTCGCATTCCTCGATCTGGCTCACCAGGATCACCGCGTTGCGGACGATGATGCCGATGAGGGCCAGGATGCCGAGGATTGCGACGAAGCCCATCGGCTTGTCGAAGAGCAGAAGCGCTGGAACCACCCCGATCAGGCCGAGCGGCGCGACCGAGAACACCAGGAACAGCTTCTGGAAGCTCTGGAGCTGGATCATCAGGAAGAAGGCCATGGCCAGCAGCATCACCGGCACCACGGCCGCGATCGGACCCTGGCCCTTGCCCGCCTCCTCGACCGCGCCGCCGACGGCAAGCGTGTAGCCCTCCGGCAGCGCCGCAACGTAGGCGTCGATGGCGGGCTGGAGCGCGGCGACGATCGTCGGCGGCTGGGTCGCGTCGTTGATGGTGGCACGCACCGTCAGCGTCGGTACCCGGTCGCGGCGCCAGACGATCGGCTGTTCGAGGTCGTAGTCGATCTTGGCGAAAGCCAGGATCGGCACGACCGAGCCGTTGGAGAGCGCGACCTGAAGGCTCTGGAGCGTGTCGAGCGAGGTGCGCTCGACGGTGCGCGCCCGGCCGACCACGTTCACGAGGTAGATCGAATCGCGCACCTGCGTGATCGCCTGGCCGCCGACGATGCCGTTGAGGATGCCGGCGATGTCCTGGCTGGTGACGCCGAGCTGGCGCGCCTTGTCCTGCAGGATCTCGACGCGCAGCACCTTGCCGGGCTCGTTCCAGTCGAAGGTCGGCACGGCGAGCCGCTTGTCCGCGGCGACCACGTCGGCAAGCTTGAGCGCGAGGCGGCGCACTTCCTGCACGTTCGGCCCGGAGAGGCGGTACTGGATCGGGCGGCCCACGGGCGGGCCGAGATTGAGCGGCTGGACCAGCACGTCGGTGCCGACGAAGTCGTGTCGGCCGATCTTTTGCAGTCGCGCGATCACCTGGTCGCGGATCTCCAGGGATTTCGTGACGATCACGATCTGTCCGAAGAAGGCGTTGGCGAGCTGCTGGTCGAGCGGCAGGTAGAAGCGCACCGCGCCCTGGCCGACATAGGAGGACCAGCGCTCGATATCGGGGTCATCCTTCAGGTGGGCCTCGAAGCGGTCCATCTGCGCCCGCGTTTCGGTAATGGTGGCGTTCTGCGGCAGGGTCAGATCGACCAGCACCTCGGAGCGATCGGAGGAGGGGAAGAACTGCTGCTGCACGTGGCCCATCCCGACGACGGCGAGCCCCATCAGGACGACGCAGACGATCACGGTGATCCAGCGCAGCCGCATCGCGACCCGCAAGGCCGCCATGAAGGCGCGGGTGAACAGCCCCTGCTTCTCGGTATGGTGCTTCATGGTCTTGGGGAGGATCGTCACGCCGAGCAGCGGCGCGAACAGCACCGCGACCACCCAGGAGACCAGCAGCGAGGCGGCGATCACCACGAACAGCGAGTAGGTGTACTCGCCCGCCGACGAGCCGTTGAAGCCGATCGGTAAAAAGCCCGCCACCGTCACCAGGGTGCCGGTGAGCATCGGGAAGGCGGTGGAGGTGTAGGCGTAGGTCGCTGCCTTCTTCAGGTTATCGCCGAGTTCGAGGCGGGCCACCATCATCTCGACGGTGATCATCGCGTCGTCGACGAGGAGTCCGAGCGCGATGATGAGGGCGCCGAGCGAGATCCGCTGCAGCGTCACGCCCATGATCTGCATGATCACGAACACGATGGCGAGCACGAGCGGGATCGAGATCGCGACGACGAGCCCGGCGCGCAGGCCGAGGCTGACGAAGCTCACCACGAGCACGATGACGACCGCCTCGACCAGCGCCTTGGTGAAGCCGCCGACCGCTTCCTCGACGATCTTGGGCTGGTCGGAGACGAGGTGGATGCCGACGCCGATGGGCAGCTTGCCCTCGATGCGGTGCATGCGCTCCTTCAGATCCTCGCCGAACTTCAGGAGGTTGGCGTTGGGGCGCATGGCGATGGCGAGCCCGATCGCCGGCTTGCCGCCGACGCGGAACAGGGCGGCCGGCGGGTCCTCGTAGCCGCGGGAGATGTCGGCGACGTCGGCGAGGCGGAAGAAGCGGTCGTTGAAGCGGAGATTGACGTTGCGCAGCGAGTCCTCCGACGTGAACTGGCCGCTGACGCGCAAGCTCACCCGCTCCGGTCCCGCCTGGACCACGCCGGAGGCGGCGACCGCGTTCTGCGATTGCAGCGCCTTGATCAGCGCCTGGATGTCGATGCCGTAGCCCGCGAGCTTGCGGGTCGAGAAGTCGAGGTAGATCGTCTCGCCCTGCACGCCCATCAGCAGGGTCTTGCCGATATTGGGCACCTTCAGGATCTCGGTGCGCACGCCCTCGACGTAGTCGCGCAACTGCCGGTGGGTCAGGCCGTCGGCGGTGAAGGCGTAGACGTTGCCGTAGACGTCGCCGAACTCATCGTTGAAGGCCGGCCCCTGCACCCCTTGCGGGAAGGTGTGCTGGATGTCGCCCAGCCGCTTTCGCACTTGGTAGAAGGCGGGCTGGATCTCCTCCTTCCGCGTCGTGTCGCGGAACTGCACGAACACCGTCGACTGGCCCGGCGTGGTGTAGCTGCGCACATAATCGAGGGCATTGATCTGCTGCAGCTCCTTCTCGATCCGGTCGGTGACCTGATCGAGGGTGTCCTTGATCGTGGCGCCGGGCCAGCTCGCCTGGACCACCATGGTCTTGATGGCAAAGGGCGGATCCTCCTCGCGGCCGAGCTGCGAATAGGCCATCACGCCGGCCACCAGGCAGACGAGCATCAGGAACCAGACCAGCGAACGGTGGCCGAGCGCCCAGTCGGAAAGGTTGAAGTCCTTCACGCGCGGAAACCTTTGCAGACTCTCTCGCCGGGTTCCGGCTCAGTTCCGGTCGTCGGCCAGCCGGACGGTCTGGCCGTCGCGCAGGGAGTGGACGCCCGCCACCACGACCCGCTCGCCGGGTTTCAGCCCCGTGCGCACGGCGACGCGTCCGTTCCCGTCCGGCCCGTCGCCGTCGAGGGTGACGTCGCGGCGCTCGACTCGCCGTTTGCCCGACTCGCCGGGCCGCGTGTCGTCGGCAGCCTCGTTCCCCGGTTGGCCGGCCTCCGGCACGATCCAGACCGAGCGGCGCCCCTCTGCATCAAGGAGCGCGGTGGCCGGCAGGACGAAGCGGCGCTCGATGCGGCGCTCCAGCGCGACGGTGATGGTCGCCCCCAGGCGGAAGGCGGGGCCGGGCTCCTCCAGGGTGAGGCGGACGCGGCGGGTGCGCGTGCCGGATTCGGCGAAGGGGGCGACTTCACGCACCCGTCCGCGGGCGGTGATCTCCGGCGCGCTTTGGAGCACCACCGTGAACCGCCCGTCCTTGGGCATGGCGCCGGCCAGCGTCTCGGGGATGTCGACCACCGCCTCGCGGGTCTCGGGCCGGGCGAGCGTGACGATCCCCTGCCCCGGGCTCACCACCTGCCCGATCTCGGCGAGCCGCTGGGTGACGACGCCGTCGAAATCGGCGTGCAGCTCGGTATAGCCGATCTGGTCGCGGGCCTTCTGCAGGCTCGCCCCGGCCTGGGCGAGGCGGGCCTGGGCGGTGTCGCGTCGGGCGACTGCCGCGTCGAGCTGGGCCTGGGTGACGTTGTTGCCCTCCATCAGGCGCCGGGTGCGCGCCTCGGTGGCCGTCGCGTTCTCGGCCTGGGCCTTGGCGTCGGCCAGTTCCGCCTCGGCGCGGCTGAGGTCGAAGCGCGACACGATCGGGTCGAGGGCGGCCAACCGCTGGCCCTTCTTCACGACGTCGCCCACGGTGACGTCGCGCGCCACCACGCGGCCGCCGATCTGGAAGCCGAGCTGCGACTGGTATCGCGGCTCGACTGTGCCGGCGAAGGGGCCGAAGATCACGCTGTCGGTGGGTTGCGCCAGAGTGGTCAGGACCGGCCGCACGGGGGGCGTCGGTGCCTCCTGCGACGGTTGGCAGGCGGCCAGCATGGAGGCACCGGCGGCGACGAGGAGCCTGCGCCTCATCGTCCCCCCTCCCCCGCCGCGGCCTTTGCCGCGTCCCGCGAGGCCTCGTCCGTGGTCGCCGGCCCTGCCAGCGCGACGTGCTGGCCCGGACGCAGGAACTGGATCCCGGCGATCACCACCGTCTCGCCGGGCGCGACGCCGTTCTTGAGCACGATGTCGTCGAAGCCGTAGCGGTCGATCTCGACATCGCGGATCGAGACCGTGCCCGCCCCGGCATCGTAGATCCACACCGCCGGGCGGCCGTCGGAGCGGTAGAGGGCCGACCACGGCAGCACCACCGCCTCCCGCGAGGCGAAGCGTCCCCGGCCGATCACCACGGCGCCCAGCGACATCGCCGGCGGGGTCTCGTCCAGCCCGACCTTGACGCGCACCGTCCCGCTCGCCGCATCCACCGTCGGCGAGATCTCGCGCACATGGCCATTGACCGACACCGCAGGGTCGGACTGGAGGGTGACGTGAATCGTCTTGTCGCCGGGCGGGTGTGCGGTCAGCGCCTCGTAGACGTTGAACACCGCGTCGCGCGGGCCGTCCTGGGCCAGCACCATCACCGCCTGGCCCGACTGCACCACCTGCCCGACCTCGAAGGTGCGGCTCATGACGATGCCGGGCACGCCCGCCCTCAACTCGGTGTAGGAGAGCTGTTCCTCGGCGGTCCCGAGCGCCGCCTTGGCCGAATCGACCGCGGCCTGCGAGGTGCGCAATTGCTGCTCGGCATTGTCGTAGGCCGGGCGCGTCGTGTAGCCGCCGCCGATGAGCTGCTTCTGGCGCTCGAAGGTCACCTTGGCCTGGGTGAGCTGTGCCTCCGCCGAGACGAGGGCGGCGCGGGCATTGTCGAGGTTGGCCCGCTGCACCAGCGGCTCCAAGACCGCCAGCACCTGATCGGCGGTGACGTGGTCGCCGACCTCGACCCGGCGCTCGGCGACCTTGCCGTTGGTGCGGAAGGCGATGTTGGTCTGGGCCTGGGCCTGGACGTCACCGGTCAGCACCACGTCCGAGGTGACCGGCCCCTTCCTGGCGGTCACCACGCGTACCAGCACAACGGAGGGGTCTTCCACCTCCGGCACCGGAGATGCTGCCGGCGTGCCCGCCGGGAGCGCCGCGGTGACGGGAAGGGCCGAGAGGGCCGTTGCGAGCACAGCGGCGGTGAGGACGGGGCGGAGCCCTGAGGACATCGGCCGAGGTTCCGGGCAGAGGACGAGGCGCAGGCGTGGGATTGGGACGAGATAGGCGCCCCCCTTCCGCCAAGGCGTCTTTCGCGGCGCAGGCTTATCGACTATCCTACCGACCGTCCAGACGGTTTTTAATCTTTGCTAGTGAGGCGAGCCGTCTCTGCGCGCTCTGCGCGTTTGATACGGCCTCCGCTTGATCGGAGCGGGGAGCGGACCAGCCCGCGCGGCGCTTGAGCGACGGCCGAATCCGCCATCCCGAAGGGATCAATCGGATTGGGTATGAGAAGACGTCATCGGGCGATTGTTCAGCGGCAGAGACCGGATCCGGTGTCCGGGACGGCGTACGGGGTTCGGGGTCGATCATGGCGCAGAGGACGCGCAGCCGCCGCGACGACCGTGCGGAAGTGATTCTCGATGCGGCGGGTGCGGTGCTGCGCCGCGGCGATGCGCGGGCCCTGACCATCGATGCGGTGGCGGCGGAGGCGGGCCTGAGCAAGGGCGGCGTGCTGCACCACTATGCCTCGAAGGACGCGCTGATCCTCGCCCTGGTCGATCGCAAGCTGCAGCACCTGCGCGCCGGCATCGCCGCCTGTGAGGCGGAGCGGGCGGGCGGAGCCTCGGGGCTTGCGCTCGGCATGATCGAGCACCTGCGCCGCAGCTACCGCGAGGAGGAAGACTTCAGTCGGGCCCTGCTGCTCGCCTCCGCCGAGAATCCGGATGCGCTCGCCGGATATCGCGCCTTCGTGGCCGAGCGGCTCGCCCGCTTCGAGGCCGCGGAGGGACCGGCGGGGGTCGGGGCCGCCCTGTTCTTCGCGCTGCTCGGCGTCGTGATGGGCCGCTCCCTCGGCTTCCACGATCTGAGTGCTGCGCAGATCGAACCTCTTCTCGGGGCCCTGGAGCGCGCGGCGCAGGAACTCGGCTGAGTGTCTTTGATAAGGTCTCCGCTTGATCGGAGCGGGGAGCGTATCATCAAGCCCGCGCGGCGCTTGAGGAAGGCGCCCATCGCGCGGGCGCGATGGGATCCCGCCGACGACCAAATCCGCTATCCCGAAGGGATCGACCGGATTCGGTATGACCAGACTCACGGTCGCCGATCAGCCTCACTCGGGCGAGGAAAGCGCAGCGGGTGATGTGTGAGGCGCTCTGAAGCGGCGGGCGCTTCCGGCAAGTGATCCGATCGAACGTCCCGAAGATCGCGGCGAGGGCGCAGGATGGCCTCGAGGGGTTGTCGAGGCTGCGGGATCGAAAGGGTGTTTTCGAAAAGCTCACATCAAGGATGGTGGCCGATCGGGTGAGGGGCGCCTATTCTCCGTCTCGAGCCAGCCTTGTCCGAGGGCGTAGCGGACGATGCTGGCGCGGGAGCGGAGACCGAGCTTTTTACAACCGCGGATCTTGTAGGTATCGACCGAGGCCACCGAGATCGACATCGAGAGGCTGACCTCCTTCATGGTCATTCCGAAGGCGATGAGCCGGAGCACCTCGCGCTCCCGCACGGTGAGGCCGCCCTCCTCGCCGGGATGGGGAGCGGGCGGCCCGGCCTCCGTGCGGCCGGGCGGAGAGGGGGCCGCACGCATCTCGGTGTCGACATAACGGCCGCCGGAAACGACGACCTCGATGGCCTCCAGCAGGCTGGTGCCGGCGGAGCGCTTCAGGACGTAGCCCTGGGCGCCCGCGCTCAGGGCCTCGTCGACGAAGGCGAGATCCTCGTTGACCGTCAGAAACACGATGTGCACCGTCGAGCCCGCCTCGCGCAGCGCGCGGGCCACGGCGAGCCCACTCATGCCGGTCATAGTGATATCCATGACAACGACGTCGGGCCGCGTCCGGTGGACGAGATTCAGAGCGTGCCGTCCGTCGCTCGCCTCCCCGACGACCTCGATGCCGGCGGTCTCGCCGAGCAGGCCGCGGACGCCACTTCTGAAGATCGGATGGTCATCGATCAGGGCGACCCTGACCCTTGCTTCCGCCTTGCCCATATCAGTCCCCTGTCATCGGCAAACGCGCCAGAATCGTCGTCCCGCCGCCAGGAGGCGATTCGATCATGAGCTGTCCCCCGAGCAGCGTCAGCCGCTCGCGCATCCCCGCGAGGCCGAACCCGCTCCCCGCGCGACGCGCGTCCGGCGCCGGCTCGATTTTGAGGCCCGGTCCGTCATCCTCGATCGCCAGCGTGACGTCGGCGCGGGCGTATTGCAGGGTCACGGAAACGTGGCGCACCCCCGGTGCGTGCTTGACGACGTTGGTCAGGGCTTCCTGAACGAGCCGGAAGATCGTCACCTCGGTCTCCGGCGTGAGGGGCACCGTGATTCCGGAGAGCTGGAATTCGATGGGGATTCCGCACCGATCCGACCACTCCCGCACGAGCCCGGACAGGGCGAGGATGAGGCCGAGCTCGGTCAGCGCCACCGGGCGTAGTTCCCGAACCACCTGACGCAGGCTGGCCGAGATCGCATCGACCTGCTTCAGCATCGCCCCGATTTCCTCGGGTGACGGCTCGCGCCGCAACCGGTCCAGCCGCAGCTTCAACCATGCGAGCTGCTGGCCGGCCTCGTCGTGAAGCTCGCGGGCGAGGCGTTCCCGCTCCGCGTGATGCGCCCGGTAGAGCTGAGCCAGAACCGCGTCCCGGTCGCGCTCGGCGCGGGTCCGGGCCTGGGCGGTGCTGCGCAGGTCGGCCAGCAGCATATCGCGCTCGCGCAGCAGTGACTGCAGGCGGCGCTGGTAGCGCACGCGCTCCGCGAGTTCACGCCGCAACATCACCGCCTCACTCGCCAACAGGTTGAAGCGCGCATCCCGAACCGGCAGGATCCGCAGCACGACGAGGGGGTCGATGCTCTCGCGATTCAGGCGGCAGCCCTGGCAGCGGTAGCGGTGCACGCCCGCTCTCCGCTTGACCGCGATCACGCCGGGGAGCGGCCTGCGCGTGGTCCGGGCCCGAGCCAGAAAGGCCGTCGAAGCCTTGCCCGTCAGATGGATCCGGTCCGGATCCTCCCGCGTCAGCAGCAGACGGGCGGGGTTGTTGGCGTAGGCGACGCTGCCCGAGCGGGCGACGACGAGGACAGGTCACCAATCGCTTCCAAGGTTCGCACGGCTTCCGCGCTCAGCGGGCCCATGCCTCTTGCCGCCGGTGCCGCCTGCTGATTCATCGACGAAGCCCCGACACGTCAGCGGCTGGGCGCGCGGAGATGAGGCGGCCGGTTCCACGATCGATGGTGGGCGGGACATGCGCCGGGACAAGCGGCAGGCGTTTCGCATGCCGATGCGTGCAGCAACATCGCGGCCGAATTCATGACTCGGGGTGATTGCCCGCTGCAATGACTGAGAACATCGAAGCCCCCCGATCACCTACGTTCGCCGCAGCGGGATGATCCATCCGAGTTATACGCTAGGCACCGGATCAGGATCGCTCGATCAACCGTAGGGTTGTAAGATACAACTCCGTTGCAGCCCGGTATATAACAAAAGTGTCAAGCGGATACCTCGTAGTTGATAGCCCAAAGGGTGTATTCAATGGTCGACGCCGCGGCCGTCTAGATTTTTCTGGCTTCGGTCTGCGGCGCAAGTGAGTGTATAATGCAATATTTGCTTATATAAGATAGTGTCTTGATAGAAACTTGCCGACGTCGGTCGGGGTGCTAAAAGACGATGGTGTCGAGCTTCGCCGTGATGCGGCATAAGCTCGAATGAATGCGCAGCTATAGTCTGAATTAGCGCATTGCTCTTCTTCTAACGTTGTGCGGTGCGACCGCAGATCTTTCGGAGGCCGTGAGGCGTCCATCCCGTTGCTCGGAGTAGAGTTATCAAGAAAAGCCGGCTTTGCCCTGACATCGATGTCCGCCAGTGGAGTAAAAGAAAAGTCATGTGGCGAATCATTATCGCAGATGACCAGAAAAGCTTCCGCATCGGTTTGCGGAAGGCTCTGGAGGTTGGCTCTGCCGGGATAATTATCGTCGACGTGTCCGGGGCGTCGGAACTCATCAATCATCTACGCTCGCCGCTGAAAACCGATCTGGTCATCGTCGGATCGCGCCTGCTTCCCGCCGGGGATCCGACCTATCTGGGGGCCCTGAAGCGGGCGGCCGGCGCTGCGCGCCTCCTGCTCGTCGTTCCGCACGCCTCGGCCGACCTGTTCCAGGATGCCCTGAGCCTCGGCTTCCACGGATTGATCATCCGCCGGCAGCGCCACGAGGAGATGATCGAGGCCATCCGCACGACGCTCGACGGCCGGCTGTACGCACCCAATGCCATCCTTTCCGTGAAGCCGCCGGAAGCCGCGTCCGCGATGCGGCAGCCGGAGCGCGGACGATCGGTCTGACACTGCGTCAGCGCGAAGTTCTGGCGTTGATCGGCAAGGGCCTATCCAATCGAGAGATCGCCTTCGCGCTGAGCATCGCCGAGGCGACGGTGAAAATCCATGTTTCCGCCGTGATCCGAATGCTCGGAGTCAGAAATCGCACCGAAGCTGCGCTTCTCGCGCCGACCATCCTCAAGGGTAAAATCTAGTACGAATTGGATAGGCCCTGTTGGGTGTCCAAGTTTTTTCTGACATGACACGGGGGCTCCCATTCGGTCTAGTTAATTTGTGCCTAACGTCCTGCAACGCACAATATGCCTGTGCGGAAGGCTCAAGTAGAACGGGTCAGTCAGGAAGATTCGGCGCGGGAGGTTTTCGGCAGAACAGGGGAGTAGCTCCGATGGAACACATCGATACGCTGATTGTCAGTGACAATCGCATGGTCAGAGAAAGTTTGGTCTCGCTCCTGGCCGGCACGCGTTTCACGGTGCGGCAGGTCGCGGCCAGTCCGGCGCTGCCTCTGTCCGACCTCGAGGCGGCGCGTCTGGCGCTCGTCGTCATCGACGAGGAGGCGGGGGACCTGATCGGGCAGGTCGCCGAAGCCTTGCCGGAGGTCAAGGTCGTGGCGCTGGCGCTGCGCGATACCGAAGGATTGATGCTGCGCAGTCTTCAGCTCGGCGCCTCGGCCTATCTGACCGAGGACGTGTCTCCCGCCGATCTTCTCAAGACCCTGGAGGTGGTGATCGCCGATTGCGCGGTGCTGCCGATGAGCTTCCTCGGGCGTCTGTGCTTGGCCGTCGAGCCGGTGCGGTCCCCCGGTCCGGTCGCCGCCCTGACCGGGCTTCAGCGGGCGGACGGGACCTCGCTCTCCAGCCTGTCGAGCCGCGAGGTCAACATCCTCGAAGGCTTGGCTCTGGGCGAATCCAACAAGGTCATTGCCCGCAACCTCGACATCGCCGAGGCCACGGTCAAGGTTCACGTCAAGGCGATCCTGCGCAAGGTCCGGGTGAAGAACCGGACGCAGGCTGCGGTCTGGGCGATGAACAAGGGCATCGTCAGCCACGGCAGCGCCCCCGTCGAGCGGTTCGAAGGCCTCGTATCCCCCCTCCCCTTGGGCGCAGGCCGCGACGGTTTCGCCTCCGGTCCCCTCTCCTCCGGCATCCTGGCCGCCGTCGCCTGACATATTCCGCGGCGCCGTGAGGGTCCGGCGCTGCCGCTACACCCGCGCGATCCAAGCGCGATCCAAGCGCGATCCAAGCGCGGTCCAAACCGCAATCTAAGCGCGATCCGAGCCAGAGCCGAGGGAGCCTGCGATGAAGGTGTCCGTGGTCACCCCGACGCTCAACGGCGTCGAATACTTGCGCGAATGCATCGAATCCTCGCGTGCCAGCGCCCGCAATGGCATCGAAGTCGAGCACGTGATCGTCGATGCGGGCAGCACCGACGGCACGGTGGAACTCGCCCGGAGCCTCGGCGCCACGGTGCTTCAGGGCAAGGATCGCGGCATCTTCGATGCGATCAACAAGGGCTCCTTTGCCGCCTCGGGCGAGTTGCTGGGGTTCCTCGGCGCCGATGACGTCCTGCTCCCCGGCGGCCTGGAGGCGGTCGTCGCGGCCTATCGGAGCCGGCACCGGCGCTGGGTCGTCGGCGGCATCCGCTGGATCGACGGGCGCGGCCGGGGCCTCGGTGGGCTGGCCGCTCCGCCCAACTGGATGACGCCGCGCATGCTCGTGTGCCTCGGATGGAATCCGGTGATGCACATGGCGACCTACATCGCCCGCGACTTCTACGCCGAGCTCGGCGGCTTCGATCACGCCTTCAAGGATTGCGGCGACTACGAGATGTTCTGCCGTGCCCTGGCGCGGGAGCCCTACGCACGGGTCGGCCGCCCGGTGGCCTGCTTCCGCCGCACGGGGCAGAACAACAGCGCCAACCTCGCCCACAAGGCGCGGGCTCTGGGCGAGGTCGCCCGGGTGAAGGCAGTGCACGGACCCTCCTCCCGCGCGGAGGATCTGTTCTGGCGCTACGCGCTGAAGAGCTACTTCAACGCTCGCAACCCGGATTGGCTCGTCAGCAAGCAGCTCGATTTCGGCCGCAGCCGGCTGAAGCTGCAGCCGCACGCCCATTTCTGATGTCCCAGGCGGCCCCTCCCCGCTCCCGTCGGAAGCACGGCTGCCGACCGGCAAGCCGGGCAGGCGTCGCCGGCGGGAAGGCCCGCTCTGAGACCGCCGGGGACCAGCCATGGAGACGGTGAGCGAGCGCCCTCGCGCGGCCGCGGCGGACTTTCTGCCGGGGGGGCCGCGGATCCTCGAGCTCGGCCTGATGCCGCTCGTCACCACCGCCTTCCCCGAGCGCACGACCTTCCTCGACACGCGGCTGCGCTGGGCCGATGTCAGGACCCGTGCTCCCCGTTCCGGCAGCCTGCCGGTGCGGCTGCTGAGGCTGATGCGGCGGGTGGCCGGCATCGGACGCACCTGCCTCGTCCAGGACTACGACATCGTCGTTGCCCGCTGTGTCGGCCCCGTGAACAGCGCCGGGCACTCCCTGCCGATCCACGCGGCCCTGAGCCTGATCGGCCTCGCCTTCCGCGGCCTCGTCCTGTTCGCGGCCCGCGGCCCCCGCGTCCGGCTCGCGATCCTCGACGTGACCGACCATCTCACGATCCACCCGCGCGACCGCGCCTTCCTTCGCCGCTGCGACCTGTTCTTCAAGCGGGAACTCGCCGCCAACCGCTGGAACACGCTCGAGACGGTGCTGCCCCGCGGCGCCTGCGCCGGTCATGCCCGGCAGGACCCCGCCTGCCTCGCGCTCCGGGCCAAGCTGCGCCCCTTCGCCCTCGGGATCGAGGCCGCGGCGCTATCGCCGCCGATCCCGGCCTCCGCCCGCCGCTACGACCTGTTCTACGCTGGCTCGGCGCAGGGTATCGGCTTCCGCGAGGCCGTGAGCAGCGTCCTGCCGCGCTTGGCCGCCCGAGGCTGGCGCATCCACGCGCCCGCGCACCGGCTGAGCCCGGAAGCCTTTGCGGAGGCGATCGCCGGGAGCCGGTTCTGCCTGTCGCCGGGCGGTGTGGGCTGGGACTGCTACCGGCACTACGAAGTCGCGGCTTTGGGCAGCGTTCCGATCTTCGACACCCGCCCGCTGACCGGCATCGAACCCTTCCTGCACGGCCGCGAAGGGTTCTATCTCGATCCGCAGGAGGATCTGGAACGCGCCCTCGACCTCCTGCTGCGCACCGACGATGCCGGGGTCGACCGGATGACGGCCGCGGCCCAGGCTCTGGTCGAACGGGTCTACACCTTCGACGCGCTGGCCCGTTACGTCATCGGCGAGACCCTGGCGCTGGGTCCGGTCGTCCGGCCGGCTCCCCCGTCCGCGCAGCCGTCGCTCGTCGAGGCCGAAGGCGGGCACGGGCAGCCCTCGATGCGCTAGCCCCCTGTTTCGGCATTGTTTCCTCCAAAAGCCGTGGCCAGTTTTCAGGACGATGGCCGAGGCTCCCGAGCCCGCAGGTCCCGCAACCGGACCGGGGAGGGAGCGGGCGAGCGTGGCGCTTTGGCCTCACCGCGCCGATGATGCGTCATCCATGTTGACGCGGCGCCCGGCACAGCCTATCTGACGCCAGCACCGTTGGCGGGGACTGAGGTCCACGCCTACCTGAACGTGACGGCCGAAATCGGTCGGGCGCGCGACGGCTCCGGTGGGGGATAGTTTAACGGTAGAACCGCGGACTCTGACTCCGCTAGTCCTGGTTCGAATCCAGGTCCCCCAGCCACTCAAATCTCCGAACATCTCGAATAGACCTACGCTCCGCGCCGTCATCCTGTGGCGTGATCGCCCTGCGAAGGGGCAGCTCGTGCGCGAGGGCGTCGAGGCCGCCCTGTTCGGATCGGAGGCCGTGCGTCGTCCCGCCTGTGACGATGCCGGAGGAAGGCCCCAGGAGCGCCCCCGCACGCAGCCTCGGCTTCGTCCGCGACCTGAGCGCCTCCGCAGCGCGGCTGGCATCCCAGATTCACCGAAGCATCGCGGGCACGCATTTCGCGTGACTGGATCGGCGGGGGCCGGGGCGCATCGGCGTCAATCGTGCATCTGTCGAAGGCCGGTGCCAAAAGCCGGCGGCTTCGCCACGGAACCGGCGTGCTGTTTTGGGTCGGGAGCGCCCGCGCTCCGCAACAGGATGTGCGTCAACGATGAGACAGGGCGAGACGAGCCCCCCGGCCGACCGCGTCGGAACGATCTGCCGGTCCCTGCGACGGGCCATCGTGGAGCGGGCCCTGACGCCGGGCGACCGGCTGCCCGAGGACGCGCTCGGCGAGCGGTTCAGCGTCAGCCGCACCATCACGCGCCAGGCGCTGGTTCAGCTCGCCGGTGAAGGATTGGTCGAACTGCGCCGCAATCGCATCGCCGTGGTCGCGAGCCCGAGTTGGGAGGAGGCGCGCGATACCTTCGACGTGCGCATCAGCCTGGAGCGCCTCGTGGTCCAGCGGCTCGCCGGCCGCCTGAGCGCCGAACAACGGGCCGCTCTCGACGCGCATATCGCCGGAGAGGAACGGGCGAGCGGCGGGCCGGAGGCGGCCTCGATCCGGCTCGCCACGGAGTTCCACCTGCTGCTCGCCGAGATGACCGGAAGTCCGGTGCTCGGCCGCTACGTAGCCGAACTGGGCTATCGCTGCGCCCTGATTCTATCGCTCTATAGCCGGCCGCACTCGTCCGACTGCGCCGTGAGCGAGCACCGGGACATCGTGGCGGCTTTGGTCGCTGGCGATGCCGGGCGAGCGGTCGCCCTGATGGACCACCATCTCGATGCGGTGGCGGAGCGGGCGCGCATCCTCACCGAGCCCCGGCGCGAGCGCGACCTCCTCCGCCTGCTCGCGCCCTACGTCGAGGGGTGACGCGGTGCCGCTTGATGGAAGCGGACACCGCATCACCGAGCCGGCACGGCACATGAGCGAGGCACACAATCCGCATCGCGGAGCGATCGTTGGATTTTGTATGACCGGTCAGGCCGGCCCACCCTGCCGTTCGAGGATCCGCTCGGCGCTGTCGTTCCACACCTCCATGGAAACGATCAGCCCGTCCTGCACGGTGAAGCGGTCGACGTAGCGGTTGCCCTCGAACGCGGTGCCGTCCGGCCACGCGCCGTAGAGCGTACCGAGGCTGTAGACGGTGGTAATGCCCTGGCCCGGCACCACGTCGAGCCGCTCCATCCGCTTCTTCACCCAGGCGTAGCGGCCGGCATTGAAGGCCGTGACCTCGCGCGGATGCCGGAACACCCGGCCGCCGGTGAAGACGATCGCGATGCCGGGCTTCATGTAGCCCGCGGCGGTCTCGGGATCGGGCACCATCGAGGCTTCCAGATAGGCCGTCACCGCCGCCGCGTCGCGGGCGGTCTCCGCTTCCTTCGCGTCCATGCCGGAATCCTCCATCGTGCTCGGCGATACCGGCCGAACATGGCGGAGTCGGCCGATGCCTGCATGCAGAAAGTGTATGCACTTTGCCGCGACTTTGTGCACACTTCTTGGGCAATCCGCACGCGATTCGGGAAACCTGAGAGAAATTTGCGTCGCAGCGACTGGCACGGCTGTTGCGGTCGTCGGTCGACCACATACGGGGATCGGACCGCCATGCCTCACCGCCTCTCTGCCGCCCGCGCCCTGACATGGCGCCTCGCCCTCGGCGCCCTCCTGGCGGGCTTCACGACCGTGGCACCGGTCAAGGCGGCCGAGCCGGTGCGAATCGGTCTCGTCACCGCGCTCAGCGGCCAATCCGCCAAGTCCGGCGAGGCGATCTCCCGCGGGATCGGACTGGCGATCGAGGAGATCAACCGCAATGGCGGCGTCCTGGGCCGGCCCCTGGAACTCGTCGCTCGCGACGACGAAGCCAACCCGTCGAAGGGCGTGCTCGCTGCTCGCGAGTTGGTTCAGCGCGCCGGGGTGGTGGCGCTGATCGGTGGGCTCGACACGCCGGTCTCGATGGCGATCGTGCCGATCGCCAACCAGATGAAGGTGCCCTTCGTCGGGCCCTGGGCGGCCGGCACCGGGATCACCCGCAACGGCGCGGCCGACAACTACGTGTTCCGGGTCTCCGCGGTCGATGCGCTCGTGGACGAGGCCCTCGTCGCCTACGCGATCAAGACCTATGGGGCGAAGAAACCCGGCGCGATCCTCGTCAACAACGCCTGGGGCGAGTCGAACCAGCAGGGGATCGTCGCGGCGCTGAAGACAGCGGGGCTGCCCAGCGCCGGCATCGAAAAGTACGAGGCCAACGACATCGACATGGTGCCGCAACTGTCGCGGCTGCGCGAGGCCGGCGCCGACGCGCTGTTTCTCGTCGGCAATGTCGGCCCCTCGGCTCAGGTGGTGAAATCCCTCGACCGGATGGGCTGGACCGTGCCGGTGATCTCCCATTGGGGCCCGGCCGGCGGGCGCTTCGACGAACTCGCCGGGCCGGGTGCGGCGCGGGTCCACTTCGTCCAGACCTTCACCTTCGCCGGCAACGACAGCCCGAAGGCGAAGGCGGTGCTCGACGCGCTGAAGGCGAAGTACCCGGCGATCAAGTCCATGGCCGACGTCACACCCGCCGTCGGCATCGCCAACGCCTATGACGCCACGCACCTGATCGCGCTCGCGATCCAGGCGGCCGGCACCACCGAGGGGCCGAAGGTCCGCGACGGCTTCTACAAGGTCCCGGCCTATGCCGGGCTGATCAAGACCTACAAGGCGCCCTTCGCCCCGGACCGGCACGACGCCCTGAAGCCGGAGGACTACATCTTCGCCAGCTTCCGCAACGGCGAGATCGTCGCGGTGTCCAAGTGAGCGGCCTCAGGAGCAGCTCCCGGAGCCGTTGCACGGGGAGGCACCCATGCTGACCGGGACCCTCGTCAGCGGCCTCGGCCTCGGGAGCATGTACGGGCTGGTGGCGCTGGGCTTCCACATCACCTTCGCCGTCTCCGGCACGGTGAACTTCGCGCAGGGCAGCGCCGTCACCTTGGGCGCGGTGCTGGGCTACGCCTTCGCGGTCCAGCTCGGCTGGCCGATGCCGCTGGCGGCGGCTGCGGCGCTCGCCGGCTGTGCGCTGCTCGGGCTCGCCGTCGAGCGCCTGCTGGTGCGCCCCTTCGTGACCCGCGGCTCCGACGCGTGGCTGCTCGCGACGGTGGCCGGCGGCATCATCCTCGACAACGTGCTGCTGTTCACCTTCGGCAAGGAGCCGCGCAGCCTGCCCTCCCCGCTGGTCTCGGCTCCGGTCCAGATCCTCGGCGCGGGCATCTACCCGCTCCAGCTCCTGATCCCGGTGGTCGGCGTCGCGGCGGCGGTCGCAATCCGCACCGTCTTCCGCCGGACCGAGCTCGGCCGGGTGCTGCTGGCGGTGGCGCAGAACGCGGAAGCCGCGCGGCTGATGGGCATCGATGTCGCCCGCACCGTGGCCTGCGCCTTCGCGCTCTCGGCGGTGCTAGCGGGCGCGGCGGGTCTGCTCATCGCGCCGCTCTTCTCCGTCTCGGCCGAGATGGGGGCGCTGTTCGGGATCAAGGCCTTCGCGGTGGCGATCCTCGGCGGCATCGGCTCGGCCACCGGCGTGGTGCTGGCGGGCCTGCTCTACGGCCTCGTGGAGGCCGGCGTCACCGCGACGCTGGGCTCCGGCGCGACCCAGATCGTCGTGTTCTCGGTCATCATCCTCGCGCTGGCGATCCGCCCGAACGGCCTGCTGGGCCGCGCTGCCGTCAACAAGGTCTAGAGACCATGCGCGCGCTTCTCCGGGCACCGGCCGCGATGCCGCTCGCCATCCTGGCCCTGACGCTCGCGGGCCTCGGCCTCGTCGCGGGCACGAGCGGCTACAGCCACTTCGTCATCGCCCTCGTGGCGCTGACGGTTCTCGCCGGCACCGGCCTCAACGTCCTGCTCGGGCTCGCCGGCCTGATCTCGTTCGGCCATGCCGGCTTCTACGCGCTCGGCGCCTATGCCAGCGCGATCCTGACGCTGAAGGGGTTCAGCTTCTGGCTGGCGCTTCCGGCCGCGGCGGGCCTCTCGGCCCTCGTCGGCGCGGCGCTCGCCGTGCCGGCGATGCGGGTGCGCGGGCCCTACCTCGCCATGGTGACGATCGCCTTCGGCTTCCTGGTCGAGCACGCGCTGATCGAGGGCGGGGAACTCACCGGAGGCCAGAACGGCCTCGTGGTCGCGACCGGCCCGAGCCTGTTCGGTCACGCCCTCGGCGAGCGCGATCTTGCGATCCTCGCGGTGATCGCGGCGGGCCTCAGCCTCTACGGCTTCCACCGGCTGCGCCATGCCCGTCTCGGCCAGGCGTTGCGCGCGGTGCGCGACGCGGATGTCGCCGCAGCCTCGCTGGGCTTCGATCCGGTGCGGGTGAAGACGGCCGCTTTCGCGATCTCGGCGGCGCTGACCGGGCTCGCGGGTGCGGTGCTGCCGCCCTTGATGCTGTTCATCGCGCCGAGCTCCTTCCCGTTCACGCAATCGATCCTGTTCGTGCTCGCGGTGGTGGTCGGCGGGGCCGGCACCGTGCTCGGGCCGCTATTCGGCGCCCTGGTGACGGTGCTGCTGCCCGAGGCGCTGGCGGGGCTCGCCGAGTACCGCCTGCTGTTCTTCGGCCTGACCACCCTGGTGGTGCTCTGGCTCGTGCCGGCGGGCCTCGTCGGCAGCCTCGCTCGCCTGCTGCCGCGGGGCGGCGAGGCGCGCCCGGAGGCGGGATCGGAAGCGCCGGACTTCCTGCACCGAACCGAGGGCGAGCCGCTCACGGTCGAGGGCCTCGGCATCGCCTTCGGCGGCATCCGGGCGGCGGACGGCGTCGCCTTCGAGGCGCGGCCCGGCGCGATCACCAGCGTGATCGGCCCGAACGGGGCCGGCAAGACCACCGTCCTCAACATGATCTCGGGCTTCTACCGGCCGAGCGCCGGCACGATCCGTCTGGGCGCGCGCGACCTCGCCGGGCGGCCGGCCCACGCCATCGCCCGCGCCGGCATCGCCCGCACCTACCAGACGACGCGGCTGTTCGGCTCGCTCAGCGTGAGCGAGAACGTCATCCTCGCCCGCGCGCCTGGGCGTCTGCTGCGCCGGGCGCAGGCGCGGGACCGTCAAGACGCGGCGGCCTTGCTGGCTTTCGTCGGCTATGCCGGCGCCCTCGATCGGCCGGCCTCCGAGCTGCCCCATGTCGACCGGCGGCTGGTGGAGATCGCCCGCGCACTGGCCGGGTCCCCGCTTGTGCTGCTCCTCGACGAGCCGGCCGCCGGCCTTGCCCGTGCCGAGACCGACCGCCTCGGCGCGCTGCTGCGCCGGATCGCGGCCTGCGGCATCGCGGTGATCCTCGTCGAGCACGACATGCCCCTGGTGATGGGAGTGTCCGACCATATCCTCGTCATGGATGCCGGCCGTCCGATCGCCAGCGGCGCACCGGCCGAGGTGCGCCGCGACCCCGCCGTGCTGCGCGCCTATCTCGGGGCCGCCGAGACCCCGGCCCGGCCGCGATCCGCGTCCTGGAGCGGCCCGGGCGACGCGGTGCTGGCCGCCCTCGACCTGCGCGCGGGCTACGGCGCCGCGCCGGTCCTCGATGGCATCGACCTCGCCGTGCGGCCCGGCGAGACCGTGGCTTTGCTCGGCTCGAACGGGGCCGGCAAGTCGACGGCGATGCGGGCACTCGCCGGCCTGCTGCGCCCGGTCGAGGGATCGGTGGTGCTGGCCGACGTCCCGATCGCGGCGCTGCCGGCGCACCGGATCGCGCGGCTGGGCCTCGCCCTCGTGCCGGAGGGGCGGCAGGTCTTTCCCGAACTCACCGTCGTCGAGAACATCCGCCTCGGCGCCTGGAGCCGCGGCGGCCGGGTCGATCCGGCCGAGGTCGAGGCGCTGCTCGACCGCTTCCCGCGTCTGCGCGAGCGGGCGGGCAGCCGCGCCGGCCTGCTCTCGGGCGGGGAGCAGCAGATGCTGGCGATCGCCCGCGGGATGATGGCGCATCCGCGCATCCTGCTCCTCGACGAGCCGTCCCTCGGGCTGGCGCCGGCGATCATCAACAACCTCTACGCCACCGTCGCCGAGCTGCGGGACCAGGGCACGACGATCCTGATCGTCGATCAGATGGCCGCCCTCGCTCTGACCGTGGCCGACCGGGGCTACGTCCTGGAACAGGGGCGCGTCGCGGCCTCCGGCACGGCGGCGGAGCTGAAGGCGGACGCAGCCCTCGAGGCGGCCTATCTCGGGGCGGCGTGAGCCTGCACGTGCCCCACAACAACAGGATCGAGAGCCTTCCCGTGACGAAATCGGCGCCGACCCCTGCCGGCCATGGCCGCTATGCCTATTCTGCTCTGCCGGATCGGCCGGTCTACGACTGGCCCGGCGGCCGACGCCTCGCGGTCTACCTCGCGCTCAACCTCGAAACCTTCGATTTCGGCGCGGGGCTCGGGGCCGAGCTCGCGCCGGGCGGGCCGCAGCCGGACGTGCTGAACTACGCTTGGCGCGACTGGGGCAACCGGGTCGGCGCGTGGCGCCTCCGCGACATGCTCGACGACCTGCAGATGCCGGCGAGCGTCCTCGTCAACAGCCGGATCTACCGGGATTGTCCGGGCCTGATCGAGGCCTTCCGGGCGCGGGGCGACGAGATCGTCGGGCATGGTCGCACCAATGCCGAGCGGCAGGGCAGCCTGTCGGAGGCGGAGGAGCGGGCGCTGATCGCCGAGGCGACCGCGGTGCTGACGCGGGAGGAGGGCCGGGCGCCGGCCGGCTGGCTCGGGCCCTGGATCTCGCAGTCGCGGGTTACGCCGGACCTGCTGGCGGAGGCGGGCTACCGCTACCTGCTCGACTGGTGCCACGACGACCAGCCGACGTGGTTCGCGACCCGCGGCGGCGGGCGCATCCTCTCGGTGCCCTATCCGCAGGAGCTGAACGACATCCCGGCCATCGTCGCCCGCAAGGATACGGGGCGGCAATTCGCCGAGGCCATCGTGGACGGTTTCGAGGAGATGCTGGAGCAGTCGCGCCGCGCGCCGCTGGTCATGGGCATTGCGCTCCACCCCTACATCGTCGGCCAGCCGCACCGGCTGCGCCCGCTGCGGCAGGCGCTCGAACGAATCGCCGGGCATCGGGACACGGTCTGGCTCACCACGGCCGGCGCAATCGCCGCGCACGCCGCCGAGCGGGCGGCGTAGCCCCCCGATGTGGTCGGTCTGGCAAATCCCCGGTCGAGAGCCTCGCGCCCGGCCCGAGCGAACATCCCGGAGACGCCAGCATGGATCGTAGCGAGGGCCCGTCCCATCCCGCGCCGGACACTTCGCGGCGCGCGCTTCTCCTGACCTCCGCTTCTGCCCTGGGGGCGACGATGATGCCGAGCCGACTCTTCGCCGAGGCGGGCGCCCCCCGCGGCGCCCTCGCCCGGTCCCGCCAGGGCATGGTGACGAGCCCGCACGAACTCGCCAGCGAAGCCGGCCGGGAGGTGCTGCGGGCGGGCGGCAACGCCATCGAGGCGGCGATCGCCATCAACGCCACCCTCTGCGTGACCTACCCGCATTTCTGCGGCCTGGGCGGCGACGCGTTCATGATCGTCAGCGATCGCAACGGCGCCAGCTTCACCCTGTCCGGCATCGGTCAGGCGGTGGCAAAGGTGCCGCAGGACGGACGGCCGATTCCGACGCGCGGCCCCGGCTCGGCGATCACGGCGGCGGCGGCCGTCGATACCTGGGAACAGGCCTTTACCTATAGTCAGCGGGCCCTGGGCGGACGGCAATCCTGGCGCGGTCTGTTTCAGCGCGCCATCGCCTGCGCGACGGACGGCTTTCCCCTGACACCGTCACAACGCTTCTGGGCGAATTTCCGGGCCAAGGAGATCGGCAACTGGCCCGATGTCGTGCGCGTGTTCACCGCCGAGGGCCGCATCCCGGAGGCCGGGGAGACCTTCCGCCAGCCCGACCTCGCCCGCACGCTCACGGCGCTGGCGGAGAACGGCGGGCGCGACTTTTACGAGGGCGAACTGGCCCACCGGATCGCGCGCGGGCTGGAAAAGGCGGGCTCGCCCTTGACCGTGGACGATCTCGCCCGCTGCCGGGCGCGCAACGAGAGCGCGCTGCGCGTGCCTTACCGGGGCGGGGAACTTGTCAGCCTGCGCCCGCCGACGCAGGGGCTGACCACGCTCGAGATCATGGGCGTCCTCGACCGCTTCGACCTGACCTCGACGCCTGAGGGCAGCGCCGACTACTACCACCTCCTCGTCGAGGCGGTGAAGCTGGCCTTCATCGACCGCAACCGCTTCATCGCCGATCCGGATTTTACGGACGTTCCCGTCGAGCGGCTGCTGTCGCCCTCCCACCTCGATGGCCTGGCCCGCAGCATCGACCGGCGCAAGGCTGCGCCCTGGCCGCATGTCTACAAGACCGGCGACACCGTCTTCATCGGGGCGGCTGATCGGGACGGGAACTGCGTCAGCCTGCTGCAGACGGTCTATTTCGACTGGGGAAGCGGCGTTGTCGCGGGCGATACCGGCATCCTCTGGCACAATCGCGGTGCGGCCTTCAGCACGGAGGCGGGCCACATCAACGCGCTGCAACCCGGAAAGCGGCCGTTCCACACCCTCAATCCAGGCGTGTACTTCCAAAACGGCCGCCCGCGGCTGCTCTACGGAACGCAAGGCGCGGACGGGCAGCCGCAGACGCTGGCGGCGGTGCTGACGCGTCTGATCGATTATGGAATGGACCCGCTCACCGCTCTCGCCCGGCCGCGGTTCCTCCTCGGAAAGACGTTCTCCGATAGCCGCGACAGCCTGAAGCTCGAACTCGATGCGGGTCAGGCCGTGTTCGATGAACTCAAGGCGCGCGGCCACGCCATCAGCCCCATCCCGGCGCAGAGCCCGCTCGCCGGCCATCCCGGTGCGATCCGCATCGAGGACGACGGCAGCCTCGTCGGCGCCCACGATCCGCGCAGCGACGGCCTCGCTCTCGGACTCTGACGCCGCTCGGGATCCGGGTATCACGCGGCCGGTGCCCGATCGACGGGGTTCGACCGTTCGCCCTCCGGCCGGCATGATGGCGGCATCGTATGCGCGGGGGCGAACCATGTCGCTGGTCTGGGACGGCATCACCACCAGGGGCGTGGTGAGCGAAGGAAGCGCGGCCGAGCGGCATCGGCTGGCCGATGCCGCCAAGGCCTATGACTGGACGACGGTGCTGGCCCTGCTGCACGAGCATCCCGGCCTCGTGAACACGACGCGGCCCGGCGGTGTCTCGCTGTTCGCGCCCCTGCATCAGGCCGCGCACGGAAACGCGCCCCCCGGCGTTCTTGAGGCGCTGATCGGCCTGGGTGCCTGGCGGATGCTCCTGAACGCGCGCGGCGAACGGCCCGTCGACGTAGCGGAGCGGTGCGGCCACGGGCGCGCTGCCGAGATCCTGCGCCCGGTGCTGCGCCGCCGCGTGCCGGCGGGCATCCTCGCGGCGATGCAGGCCCATTTCCATGCCGTCATCCGCGGCCGGGCCGACGACCTCGTTCGCAAGGCCAGCCTCCGGCTCCCCGAACTGGGGCCGCTGCTGGAAGTGCCGGGCGACGAACCGGTCTGGTTTGCCGTGCCGGGCATGTATGGCGGCTTCGCCTACCGCCTCCGGTCGGACGGCGTCGAGGCCGTGCTCGTCGCGGAGAGCTGGTGCCGCGTCGTCGGCGGCTCGGGACAGCGGCACGAGATCACCTCGGCGGGAAGCCGCCTGGTCGAGGAAGGCTTCGTGTAGCCGAGGCCGAGGACCCCAGCGGGCTCCCGCAGCCGCGCCGGTGCCGCCGCCGGAGCCGGCTTGCTGTTTGACGGGGCGTCCGCCACGCGGATGGGCGATCATCGGGCGGATCGGCGCATGCGAGATGAGGCGGAATGGACGTTACGATCTTCAGCACCAAGGCCTATGACCGGCGCTTCCTCGATGAGGCCAACGCGGCGGCGGGCGGACCGCACCGCCTGCGCTACCTCGAAGCGCGGCTGGCCCGCGAGAGCGCTCCTCTGGGGCAGGGAGCCGCGGCCGTATGCGTCTTCGTCAACGACGTGCTCGACCGGCCCGTGCTGGAGATGCTGGCCGCCTCCGGCACCCGGATGGTGGCGTTGCGCAGTGCCGGCTTCAACAACGTCGATCTCGCGGCCGCCGCGCAGCTCGGCATCGTGGTCGGCCGCGTGCCGGCCTACTCGCCGGATTCGATCGCCGAGCACACGGTCGCCCTGATCCTCGCGCTCAACCGCAATATCCAGCGGGCCTATGCCCGCGTCCGTGAGGGGAACTTCGCGCTCGAAGGACTTTTGGGCTTCGATCTGAAGGGCGCACGGCCGGCATCGTCGGCACCGGCAACATCGGCGTGGCCGTCGCACGTATCCTCGCCGGCTTCGGCTGCCGCGTGCTGGCCTACGATCCTCGGCCTTCGGCCGAACTCGCCGCCTTCGGGGCGCAGGCGGTGGGCCTCGACCGGCTCCTGGCCGAGGCGGACATCGTCTCCCTGCACTGCCCGCTCACGCCCGACACGCACCACATGATCGACCGGGCCGCGCTGGCCCGGATGAAGCGCGGCGTGATGCTGATCAACACCGGGCGCGGCGCGCTGGTCGATACCGCCGCGCTGATCGAGGGTTTGAAGTCGGGCGCCATCGGCCATCTCGGCCTCGACGTCTACGAGGAGGAAGGCGGCCTGTTTTTCGAGGATCTGTCGAACCAGATCATCCGGGACGACGTCTTCGCGCGCCTGCTCACCTTCCCGAACGTGCTCGTGACGGGGCATCAGGCCTTCTTCACCGCCGAGGCGCTGGCGGCGATCGCGGCGACCACCATCGAGAACCTGTCCGCCTACGAGCGGCAAGGCGTCCCGCGCTATCCGGTCTCGGTCGAACGCCTCGCCTGACCCGCACTTAATGGGATTCCAAAGGGGTCATCCCTTTGGCCGGGAGTTGGGGCAGAGCCCCGACGTCATCCAGGACTCTGCCCTGGACCCGCGAAAGGACTTGTCCTTTCGAAACCCGGACTCTCGATCGCGCCGAGATGGGCGACCAGGTGCTCGGCGAGCTGGCGGGCATGCGGCGGCAGCGCCGCGAAGCTGCGGGCGCAGAGGCTGAGGCGACGCAAAGCCCAGGGCTCGTCGATCGGGATCGCGCGGATCGCCAGCGTCTCGGCCGCGCGCCGCGCTGCCGCCTCGGGCACGATCGCCACACCGACGCCCCGCTCGACCATGCGGCAGACCGCGTCGAGCCCGTTCAGCCGCACCCGGAGCTTGAAGGGACGGCCGGCGCGGGCGGCGTGGGTCGCGAGATGCGCCTGCAAAGCCCGACCATGGCTGAGGCCGACGAGGGGCTCGTCCAGCACCTCCCGGAACGCGACGCCGCTGCGCTGCGCCAGGGCATGGTCCGCCGGCACCGCGAGGACGATCCGGTCGAGGTGGAGCGGCACGGTTTCGAGCGCACCGAGATCGGTCGTGTCGGCGACGATGCCGATATCGGCAAGCCCCCCGGCCAGGGCATCGACGGTCTCGCGGCTGGTACGCTCCTCCAGATCGATATCGACGCTCGGATACGCGGCGAGGAAGCCCGACAGCGCGTCGGGCAGGAAGGCGGCGACCGCCGCGGTGATCGACAGCAGCCGGACATGGCCGCGCAGGCCGTGGGCGTACTGTCCGAGTTCGCCGCGCATCTGTTCGAGCTGGCCGAGCACGAGCCGGGCGTGATGCGCTACGGCAAGCCCCGCCGGCGTCGGCCGCACCCCGCGGGCATGGCGCTCCAGCAGGGGCACGCCGCCATCCGCCTCCATGCCGCGGATGCGCTCGCTCGCCGAGGCGAGCGCGAGACTGGCCCGCTCGGCGCCGCGGGTGATGCTCTCCGCCTCGACGACGTGGAGGAACAGCCGCAGGTCGGTCAAGTCGAAGCGCATGGCGCCATCGTCGGCGAGGCCGCGTCACACGGCAAGGGGATCGCTTCGCAGGGGCTTCGGCTGAGCCGAAGGCTGCCGCGGGCGACTTCCGCATTGTCGCGCGCTGTCACGCTGCGAAACTGAGGCTATGGCACGGGACATACGAACCACGACCCGCTCGGGCGATGCCCGGCTCGAAACGGCCGCCCTTCTCCTCGCGGCCGTGACGGCGCTGGTCGCCATCGCCCGCTCGGATGCGGTCTCGCGCAACGTCGATCCGCCGGCAGCGACGCCCCGGCTGGCCGCCGCTGCTGCGCCCGTTCCCACGCCGCCGACGGAGGCCGAGGCGGACGCCGCCCGGCAGGCCAGCTTGCGCGACATGCTGCTCCACGATTGAACCACGCCTCGGAAATCAGAACACGCGCATGTCCTTCTCCATGGATCCCCTCCCCCTCGCGGTGGCGGCCTCGGCCTTCCTGCTCGCGGGCTTCGTCAAGGGCATGGTCGGGCTCGGCCTGCCGCCCGTCGCCATGGGCCTGCTCAGCCTCGTCATGGCACCGGTGCAGGCGGCGGCGCTTCTCGTCGTGCCGGCCTTCGTCACCAATGTCTGGCAGCTCGCGGCGGGTCCGCGCTTCGGCACGCTGGTGCGCCGGCTCTGGCCGATGCTGGCGGCGAGCGTGGTCGGCACCCTGGTCGCGGCGGGGATCCTGCACGGGAGTTACGGTGCCGAGGCCACGGTCTTTCTCGGGCTCGCCCTGATCGCCTACGCCGTGGTCGGGCTCGCGGCGCTCCGGCTTCACGTTCCGCCCGCCGCGGAGCGCTGGCTCGGGCCGCTCGTCGGCGCCGCGACTGGGCTGGTGACGGCGGCGACAGCGGTCTCCTCGTTCCCTTCCGCGCCCTATCTCGGGGCGCTCGGCCTGACCAAGGACGACCTGATCCAGGCGCTGGGGCTGTCCTTCACCGTCTCCACCGTGGCGCTGGCCGTGGCGCTGGCCGGCGGCGGTGCCCTCTCCCTCAGCGTCGCCGGCACCTCCCTCATCGCCCTCGTGCCGGCGCTCATCGGCATGGCGCTCGGCGGCTGGGTGCGGGGCCGGGTGAGCGAGCGGGTTTTTCGCCGCTGCTTCTTCGTCGGCCTCCTGGGCCTCGGACTGCACCTCGCCCTGCGGCCGCTGTTCTGAGCCCGGCACCCTGCAGCAGCATCCCGAAAGATGGTGCCCCCCTTTCGAAATGATGCCCTACGGCTCGACCTTCCTGAGCACGAGCGACGCGCCGATCTCGGGGTCACGGCGCCAGCGTCTCTCCCCGATCGCCACGAGGTTCACCGCGTGGCCGCGTCGCGCCTTCAGCGTCAGGTGGCCGTTGGCGAAGCGCCAGCTCACCGGATCGAACACGGTGATCCCGCTGTCGCGGCAATCCGGCAGAACCCGCACGGGGGCCGTGTCCTTCCCGGCCTCGAGGGGGCCTGAGAATTCGAGGCGGCAGACATCCTTCTGCTCGGCGCGATCGAGGGCGTAGAGGCCGAGAGCCGGCCCCGGCGGCTCGGCCGGCTTCTCCGTCGCGGCGCCTGGGGAGGAGGCATCGCCCTGCGCCGCGGGCGTGACGGCGGCCGTGCCGGGGGCGGCGGGCGGCTGCATCGCAGCGATCTGAAGCGGCACGAGGTTGTAGCGCTCACCGTTCTCGGCGGTTGCGCCGAGGCTCATCCCGTCGGGGCTTCGGGCGAAGGCCAGGACCGGTCGGAGGTTCCGATCCACGAGGCGCAAGCCTTCGTCGGTGAACAGCCAGCCGCCGATGCCGGCCATCAGCGGCAGGGCCCGGCGGCAGCCGGCGGGAAACCGCGCCACGCGCCCGCTCGGGCCCGCCTCCAAGGCGAGCGTCAGCACGCAGCGCCGCCGCCCGCCGTCGAGGGAGAGATCCCAGCTGCCCGCCGCGCCCGCCAGTGTTGTGGGCAAGGTCGCAAGCCCGGGCGGCGCTCCGCCATTCTCCGACGGCGCCGTCGCGGGGGGCGGCTCCGGGGCCGGCGGGCTCTCCTGCGCAGGGGCCGCGCCCGCCGCCAGCACGGTCAGGGCCGCGGCCAGCGCCCCCGCAACAGCCATGCGCGTCATCGTCGGGCCCTTCATCGCCGGCCCTTCCAGGGCGTTTCCGGAACCGGCGTCACCGGTCCCTTGCCGTCGAACCAAGAGAACAGGTTGTCGGTGAGCAGCCGTCCCATCGCCGCGCGGGTGTGGTGCGAGCCCGAGCCGACATGCGGCAGCAGCACCGTCTGTTCGAGATCGATCAGGGCCTGCGGCACGTGCGGCTCGTTCTCGAACACGTCGAGCCCCGCGCCGAGGATCGTCCCGGATTGGAGCGCCGCGATCAGCGCCGCCTCATCGATGACGCTGCCGCGGGCGATGTTGACGACGATGCCGTCCGCCCCGAGCGCCGCCAGCACCCCGGCATCGACGATCCCGTTCGTGCCCGGGCCACCGGGGGCGGCCACGATCAGGGTGTCGACCGCCCGCGCCAGACCGAGCAGGCTGTCGTAATAGGCATAAGGCACGCCGTCCTGAGGCGTCCGGCCGTGATAGGCGATGGTGACCCCGAACCCTTCGAGGCGCCGGGCGATCGCCCGGCCGATCCGCCCGAGCCCGAGGATTCCGACCCGGCGCTCCCTGAGGCTGGTGGTGAGCGGGAAGCTCCTCTCCCGCCAGCGCCCGGCGCGCAGGTAGCGGTCCGCCTGCGGGATCCGGCGGAGGGTGGCGAGCAGCAAGCCGAGCGCGAGGTCGGCCACCTCGTCGGAGAGCACGTCCGGCGTGTGGGTGACGACGATGCCGCGGCGATGCGCCTCGCCCACGTCGATGGTGTCGTAGCCGACACCGAAGCTCGCCACGATCTCGAGCCGCGGCAGCCGGTCGAACAGCGCGGCATCGATCGGGCACATGGCGCCGACCGCGAGCGCCCGGATGCGGGGGCCCACGGTGTCGAGGAACGCCGCGCGGTCGGGGACCTCCTCCATCCGGTGCAGGCGGAAGCGCTCGGCCAGCCGCTCGGCCACGTCGGGGCGGGTCTGCCGGATCAGCAGGATGTCGGGGGTCTCGGCTGGCGGCACCGGCTCACGGCCTCCCGAAGGTCGAGGGAGCTAAAGGTCAACAAAGGATAGAGCGGGAGTACCGCCGCGCCGCGCCGCGGTCCAGCCGCGGCCGGACAGTAAGGCGAGCCGGCGGCAAAAGTGTCATGTGCGCCGCCGCCCTTCCGAAATCGCCCTCGGCGCATTACACAAGAGGTCTTCCGGATGTTCCCCACGATCCGGCCGCACGGTTCGCGGCCCGACCGGGGCATTGTCCGCGATGGAGCCTTCAACCCGTCAGAATAGCTGCACCATGACCGCGCCGCGCACCCTCTACGACAAGATCTGGGACGACCACGTCGTCGATGTCGAGCCGGATGGCTCCGCCCTCCTCTACATCGACCGCCACCTCGTGCACGAGGTGACGAGCCCCCAGGCGTTCGAGGGGCTTCGCGTGGCCGGCCGAAAGGTGCGCGCGCCGCACAAGACGCTGGCGGTGGTCGATCACAACGTCCAGACCTCGGACCGCTCCAAGGGCATCGAGGATCCGGAGAGCCGCACCCAGCTGGAGGCGCTCGCCGAGAACGTGCGCGATTTCGGCATCGAGTTCTACGACGCCCTCGACCGGCGCCAGGGCATCGTCCACATCATCGGGCCGGAGCAGGGCTTCACGCTGCCGGGCCAGACGATCGTCTGCGGCGATTCCCACACCTCCACCCACGGCGCCTTCGGCGCGCTGGCCCACGGCATCGGCACCTCGGAAGTCGAGCACGTGCTCGCCACGCAGACGCTGATCCAGCGCAAGGCCAAGAACATGCGCGTCACCGTCGACGGCACCCTGCCGCCGGGCGTGAGCGCGAAGGACATCGTGCTGGCCATCATCGGCGAGATCGGCACCGCCGGCGGCACCGGCCACGTCATCGAGTATGCCGGCGAGGCGATCCGCGCCCTCTCGATGGAGGGCCGGATGACGATCTGCAACATGTCGATCGAGGGCGGGGCGCGGGCCGGCATGGTCGCCCCCGACGAGACCACCTACGCCTACGTCAAGGACCGCCCGAAGGCGCCGAAGGGCGCCGCCTTCGACGCCGCCCGCCGCTACTGGGAGAGCCTCGCCAGCGACGAGGGGGCACATTTCGACCGCGAAATCCGTCTCGACGCGGCGAACCTTCCCCCGCTGGTCTCCTGGGGCACTTCGCCGGAGGACATCGTCTCGATCCTCGGCACGGTGCCCGATCCGGCGCAGATCGCCGACGAGAACAAGCGGCAGTCCAAGGAGAAGGCGCTCGCCTATATGGGCCTGACGCCGGGCACGCGGATGACCGACGTCACGCTCGACCGGGTGTTCATCGGCTCCTGCACCAACGGCCGGATCGAGGATCTGCGGATCGTCGCCAAGATGGTCGAGGGCCGCAAGGTCCATGACGGCGTCTCGGCGATGGTGGTGCCGGGCTCCGGCTTGGTGAAGGCGCAGGCCGAGGCCGAGGGGATCGACCGCATCCTGAAGGATGCGGGCTTCGACTGGCGCGAGCCCGGCTGCTCGATGTGCCTGGGCATGAACCCGGACAAGCTGCGGCCCGGCGAGCGTTGCGCCTCGACCTCGAACCGCAACTTCGAGGGCCGCCAGGGCCCGCGCGGCCGCACCCACCTCGTCTCCCCGGCGATGGCGGCGGCGGCGGCGGTGGCTGGCCGCTTCGTCGACGTCCGCGATTGGCGCAACTGAGCCGGATCGCAGCACGCAGCGCAGGTGTGTGACCCCCGCGCCGCGCGAAAGCTCCGATCGGGATTTTTGGCCGGCGGCGGCGAAACAGCGATTGACGCCTTCGCCGCCGCCCCCTAAACGAACCCCATCGCCGACCGGAAACGGCCCGGCGCCCAGGTGGCGGAATTGGTAGACGCGCTGGTTTCAGGTACCAGTCTCGCAAGAGGTGAAGGTTCGAGTCCTTTCCTGGGCACCATCAGCTGGCTAAGCCGCTGAGCCGCAAAAGCAATCAGTGAAAACAGAGACTTAGGACTGCCCGGGTGGTACAAACGGGTGGTACAAATGTCGTTGATGACGACGCGTCCCTGGAAGCATCCCAAAACTGGCATCTACTATCTGCGGCGGGCCGTGCCAGCCGACCTTCTCGCGCTCATCGGCAAGCGCGAGGAGAAGATCAGCCTTGGCACGAAGGATCCGGTTCTCGCCAAGAGCCTCCATGCCCGTGCCCTCCTTGAGCTGGATGAGCGGTGGACGAACCTCCGCGCAGGCCCAAAGCTGCTGAGCGAGCGCGAGGCACACGAGATGGTCGAGCCACTCTACGCATGGTGGATCGACCAGCATCGTGATGAGCCGAGTCAGCAGGCCTTCTGGCGGATTGATCTTGGAGAGAATCTTTGGCCCCGCCGCCCGTCGGGCTGGTCGCTTCAATCGAACCTGGCTGCCACGCTCATCAAAGAAGCGGCAGATCCAGCGGTCGGTGCTCGGCGAGACATGGAGGAGTGGTGCACCGATCAAGCTGATGCCGTGCTGAAGCAGCGCGGCATTGTTGTTGATCAGTCGAACCGTCGGAAACTCGCCCGGGCTGTCGCGGCGGTGATGCAGCGGGCAAGCCTCGCCCTCAAGGCCGCGGCGCAGGGCGAATCTCTCGACGTCGGCCAACACCCGATTGCGCGTTCGATCTTGCCGTCGTCGGCGATGGCGGTTCAGCCGTACGGCACGGCGCCGATTTCGCTGCCGCCGGCAAAGATGAGTGCCCTGGTCGAGGCCTGGTGGCGCGAGGCCGAACGGACCGGCAAGTCGATTTCAACTCACGACGCATACGCTCACGCCTTCCGCTTGCTGACTGCCTTTCTCGGGCACGACGACGCGCACCGCGTGACGAAGCACGACATCGTCCGCCTCAAGGATCACCGCCTTGCCAGCCGCAAGCGCAATGGTGAGTTGGTGTCGGCCACGACGGTCAAGAACAGCGATCTGGCTGCCCTGAAAGCCGTGTTCGGCTGGGCACACGACAATGGACGCGTTGCCGAGAACCCGGCGGTTGGCGTGACGGTCGCTAAGGCCGCAAAAGTGAAGCTGCGCGAGCGTGAGTTCACAGCCGAGGAGGCGCGCACGCTACTTCGCGCCGCCTTAGACCTGACGCCCGGTAGGGAGTTGCCGCAGACCTACGCCGCCAAACGCTGGATCCCCTGGGTGCTCGCCTTTACCGGGGCGCGCGTCGGAGAGATCGCGCAGATGCGGCGGCAGGATCTTCGGCGGGAGGCGGTGGCTGGCTACCCTGACGGCGTCTGGATGCTCCGGATCACCCCGGAGGCGGGAGCGGTGAAGACGAAGCAGGCGCGCGACGTGCCCTTGCACCCGCAGCTTGTCGAGCTCGGCTTTCCAGCGTTCGTGCAGGCCACGCGGGCTGAGCGACTGTTCATCGTCCCAGATGCCGCGGGTGGCGTCGCTGGTCCGTTGCAGGGGGTGAAGAACCGACTCAGCGAGTTTGCGCGTCAGTACGTCAGCGATCCCGGTGTGAGCCCCAATCACAGCTGGCGGCATCGCTTCCGTACGGTGGCAACGGAAGCGGGCGTAGCCAGCAACGTCATCGATGCGCTGTGTGGCTGGTCGGCTCGAAGCGTCGGCGAACGCTACGGAAGCGTTTCACTGAAAGCACGTGCGGACGCCATCGCACACTTGCCGCAGATCACCCTATAGCTTCTGTGCATCACATGAAGTCTGCAGCCTCTGAGCACTGCATCTTGGCGCAATCGAAGCAGCTGTAGATCGAGCGTATCGAACCCCGACAAGCATCGCTGCCAATCACCGAAATCGGCTACCTGTCGTGGTTCACCTCGCCGGCACTGGTGCAGGAGAGCGGTGGGCAGGTCGCCCTCGTCCTCCAGTGGCTGGACGCCGAGGCCGCTGGGCCGGCATGGGCGCAGGCTGAAATCGACCGGCAGCAGCTCAGCCTGTCCGGCCGTGCACCGCCCACGAAAAAGGGCCAGCCTCCCGGCTGGCCCCTGCATCGCTCGCGCGACGTCCCGCCTTACTCGGCGGCGGTCATCTCGAGCATGTAGTGCCCGCACCAGTCGGTCGCGCCGACCACCGGCCAGAGGCCGTGCGCGTCCGGGCCCGGCTGGTTCACCGGCGGGTTGAAGCGGCACAGGCCTTCGTCATGCTGCGCGGCCGCGCCGTTGACCTTGTGCTCGTCGAAGAACTTGCAGCTCTCACACTTGGCGTTTGCCATGGGGATGCTCCTGCAGCTGGCGGGCGGCGCTGCCGCCCTGATGCGAATTAGAACAGATCCAATCTGGCGGTTCAACGAGCAGGCCGTGGCCGGGTTCCCGCACCCCTCCTTGCCTTGTGGACGGCTGGTCCCATTCCGCTGGTCAGCCTGTCGCAGGCCCGGTTAAGCTCCCCGGCACAGCCGCACGGCAGATCCGCCGCCGGCCAGGGAGAACCAAGCCGGGACCGTGTGGCCGTGAACCAGCCCCTCGACAGCATCGCCGCCGTGCTCGAAAGCACGGGGGACTACCGCGTGCTGCGCCGGCTGGCGCCGCTCACCGACTGCCCCGAGCCGCCCAACGAGCCGACGTTCATTGGTCTGGTGCTCGACGTGGAGACCACCGGCACCGACTTCGCCACGGACGAGGTGATCGAGCTCGGCATCCTCAAGTTCGAGTACGGCGCCAGCGGGCGCATCTACCGGGTGCTCGAGACGTTCAACCAGCTGCACCAGCCCGCCAGGCCCATTCCGCCGGAGATCACCCGGTTGACCGGAATCACCGACGCCGATGTAGTTGGCAAGCGCATCGACGATGCCGCCGTACAGGCGCTGGCCGCCGATGCCGCGGTGATCATCGCCCACAACGCCAGCTTCGACCGGCAGATGTGTGAGGGCCGCTGGCCGGTGTTTGCCGAGAAGAACTGGGCCTGCTCCTGCCATCAGATCCCGTGGCGGGCTGAGGGCCACGAGGGCATGAAGCTCGGCTACCTGCTGATCGACCATGGGTTCTTCCATCAGGGCCACCGGGCGATCGACGACTGCCATGCCCTGCTTAGGCTGCTCGACAGCCCGCTGCGGACCTCCGGGCGCCTAGCCTTGTCCTGCCTGCTGGAGACCGCCCGCCGGCCGACGGTGCGGCTGTGGGCACAGGGCTCGCCGATCGAGACCAAGGACCTGCTGAAGGCCCGCCGCTATCGCTGGAGCGGGGCGCGACGCTGCTGGTACATCGATCTCGAGGAGGATCAGATCGAGATCGAGCGCTCGTTCCTCAGCGAGGCTGTTTACCGGCGCCCCTGCGGCGAGCTGCCGGCCGACCGGTTCACCGCCCGCGACCGGTTCTCCGCACGGACCAACCCCGAGTTCTAGCTAGGGCGGTCCCAGCGGGCCGCCTCAGGCGGCTCTCCAAGTATGCAGTGCAAAACTTACTGCACGCTAGGTCGCGTGGACAGTTACCGGAGCCATAGGACGATGGCGGCGAGCGTGACGACGGCGGCGTAGTTGCGGGCGGTCTTCTCGTAGCGAGTGGCGACGCGGCGGAACTGC
>NZ_BPRC01000022.1 GCF_022179725.1 Methylorubrum aminovorans | reverse complement strand
CACCCTGTTCGACTTGCCGAGGTCCCATCATCTGCTTCGATCTCCGTCTCTCGACAGGAGTGAATCACCTCACGATTACCGTCGCAACACCCGAGTTTTTCAACAGAATCGACCCTCAGCAGACCCTCGTAGGGTCCACTTACCGGCAGCCCCTTTCAGCGAGAGCAACGGAGCTTTGTCTGAAGCGGTCTATCAGGTTTGGAGCAGATTGCTTGGGGAGGCGGGCGCTGGTGAACTGATTGTCATTGGCTGCTCAAATGGCCTGGGCAGCAACGGTTTGCGCGAGACACAGTGACCTGACCGGTATTTTGGACCGGGCTGATTGAGCGACTGTCTTGCTGGTCAAGCGGGTTGCCATGGCGTTCCGTCTCTCAGGATGGCGTTGAGGATGGTGATCAGCTTCCGAGCGGTGGCAATCAGGGCGACGAGCTTGGGCTTACCGGCTGCGATGAGCCGGTCACGGAAGGTTTTCAGCGCGGCGTTATGACGGCTGGCCACCATGGCCCCCATGAACAGCGCCGTGCGAACAGGTGCGCGACCGCCTGCGATGAAGCTCCTCCCTCGCCACTGACCGGATTGCCGCGTCCAAGGAGCCAAGCCGACCAGCGCGGCGACTTGCTTTCCGTTGAGGCTTCCAAGCTCGGGCAGCTCCGCGATCAGGGTTCGTGCGATCGTCGGTCCAACACCAGGAACGGAGGTCAGGAGGGTCTCCTTCCTGCGCCATTCAAGCGACCGGTCTACCTCTGCATCGATCGAGCGGTCGATTACACTCTGCTCCTGCTCCAACGCCTCTATGACGCGCCGGACGCTGTCTCGAATGCACGATGGAGCTTGGCTCGCTCGCTGCCGCTCGGACGCGATCAGTCCTACGATCTGACGGCGTCTTGTGACGAGATCAGCCAAGGCCTGAGTCTTGGCATCGGCCCGAGCGCGAACGGGTGGGTTGGTGGCCGCCGCGAACCGGGCGATCACGGTGGCGTCGATGCGGTCGGTCTTGGCGCGTTGGCCCAAGGCGTGAGCGAAAGCACGGACCTGTGCTGGGTTCACGATCACGGCTGGCAGCCTCCAGCTGGTGAGAGCACGTGCCACCATGGCTTCCAAACCGCCGGTTGCCTCCAGGACGACGAGCTTCGGCTTCAGGGGCCGGAGGCGTTCGCACAGCTGCTCCACGCCCTCGGTCGTACGATCAACGGCGAAGTTCGCTCCAGAGGGATGAACGTGAATATCGAGGCGGTCACGGGCCACGTCGATCCCGACAACAGGAGCGTCCATCTGATCCCATCCTTGCGCAAGCGGGCTTCGCGTTGAGCGGCCCAAGCGACTGTTCGGGTTCGATGGAACGGCGGGCGAGGACCCTGGCTCACTTGCGGGCTTGGTGGCCCCAGAGGCTAACGGTCTCTCACCCGCTACCGCGCCGAGGAGCATACCCGGCGAGGTTGGGATCAAGTTACAAGAGGCTACTGCATGGCCAGTGCCATGGGTAGCCGGAAGGCCAGATCCGGGAAGGTGATGGGCGCGGGCGGTCGGTAGCCCAACGACGAATGCGGCCGGACGCGATTGTAGGTGTTCTGCCAGAGACCGATCACGGCCTGCGCCTCTTTCAGCGAGTAGAAGATCTCCTGCCTCAGGCACTCGTCACGCATAGCTCTGCTCGGAGATCTCCGCCTCCTTGCATGCCAAAGCCAAACTCTTGCCCTGGGTTGTTTGCACCTCGATCTGGCGCAGCTTCAGCACCACCTGTTCCGCGCTCGTCTTCTGACCTCGCCGCATGTTCGACTCCTTCGGTCCTGGCTGATCCTCTCAATCAGCCCGGTCCAAAGCCAGCCGGTCAGGTCAACAGGTCCATCGCGCCCACACCTCACCTAGCATAGCACTTCGACGCGCAGGAGGCGGGCGATCAGGCGATTGACGTACAGGCCGATTCAGCTCCCCGTGTCGAGCTGGTCGAGCTGACAGCATGTTGAATGGTAGTCCGGCGGTGAGATGCCGCCGAACTATAGCTGTTGGACAGGATCTACATGAAATCCGAGCCATGCCGAAATGAGCGCTGTCTCCACTGCCGGCTTGGCGACCGAAGGCTGCTAGGCATCAGAAGCGAGCCTGCAATCGGACGCTGCCGTTGTGGGAGAAGAAGTGATCTCCAATCTGGGAATGATATTCGCCCAAAAGCTCTAGCCCGTTGCCGAATTTGACCTGCACACCGAGGCCAGCGTCTCCCACGAGGTCCGGGATGCGTGAGGCCGTCGAGAATACTCCGAGGCCATTGCTGCCCTGGAAGCTGGCTCGCCCGACGAACTTGTCGTCGGAGAACGTCGTGACGCCGAACTTGCCGTAGGGTCGGATCCAGCTCTCTGCGTCGATGTCGTAGCGGCCGCCGATCTCCACGTTGGGGCTGAAGGCAAAGAGCGTCTTGTGCGACTCGCGGACATCGAGGTTCAGGGCTTGCGCGCCGGTCTCCGAATAGCCGGGGCTATGGGTATAGAGCACGTCAACCTCAGCATAGGGTCTGATGTACCAGCCATCGAACAGGAACTGGTAGCTCGCTCTCAGACGGCCGGCTGCCGTCAGCACTTCCGACTTGCTGCGGGCGAGCCAGCTGCTGTTGCCGATGTTGATGGATCGACGGTTGTCCGACCAAGCGTAGCCGACATTCGTCGAGGCGGCGAACAGCCAGGGGCCCACCTGATGCTTGAGGGCGACGGCGATGTCGGCCGCATCGGCCATCGACCCGCTGACCTGATCGGCATCGTGCAGGTAGGCGCGGGTGTAGGCGCCCGTCAGTCCAAAGAACCAGTCACGGGCGAACTCGGTCTGCATGCCACCCTGGTAGCTCAATGAATTCTGTCGGAAGCCGCCGTCGTCTGGCGTGCCGAACATCGCGGTGTGGCCCGCGGCCACCCGGCCCCACACGCAGTCGCCTTCCTGTTGCAGGGTGCCGGTCCCCGTGAAGGTGGGGCAGCTGTTCGCGCGGTGCAGTCCGGCCCGGGCGTCGGACGCGCGGCCATGTAGTACGTTCTGAATGGATTCGGGATTGAGTGCGTCGAGAGCGGCGGCGTAGCTGGACTTGCTACGGACCGAAAGGAAGTCAGCGAACACGGTGGCCTGCGGGCGCGAGCCGACGTTCCACAACTCCTGCAACGCTCCGGCTGCTGCCCGCTGGTCGCTGGTCAAGGTCATGCCGAGGGGGGAGACGAAGTTGGCGCTTGGCCGGAGAGCCAAACTGTCTCCCGTCCGCACGATTGCCCAGGACACTGGCACGGAGTCGGACTGGATCGCCGTGTTCGGTGCATCGGCGCTCAGCGACTGGATCGTGCGGGCGGTCAGGAAGGTGTAGTCGCCCGGAAGAAGGCTACCCATCACGTGCGGCCGCACCATTCCTCCCAGATCGACCGATTCGCTCACGTTCAGATGGTCATTTCGCAAAGCGCTGTCGGACGCCAGGGCATCGATATCAATGAGCAGTTGGCCGCTCTGCGATTGGGTGAAGTTTCCGTTGACCTTGAGATCAGCGACCCTGCCGGCGCCACCGATATCGACGACGCCGTGGTTTGTCAGACGGCCGGCCGAGCCGAGATCGATAATACCATGCAATCCGGTGAGGAGGAGCGCTCCGCTCTGGCCGGGAGCGCCGTTCACAAAGCTGTCACCCGCGTTCGGACCAGCACCTCTCAGATCGATGTCGCCCACGATGATGCCGCGGTTGGTCAGCGTGTCCTGCGCCAGTGATCCGACAATTGCACGCCCCGATCGGGCACTGACGTTGCCGTCCTCGGAGACGGTGATCGTGTTGTTCGCTCCGCCGTCAAGCCGAATGCCGGCACCACTGGCGCTGCCGCCGCTGACGATACCGTCGACCGCAATCGTGATCGTGTCACCCGCCCTGCCCGGATCGATCGAGCCGTCGGTGCGTTGCACCCCGCTCTGTGCGACGATCGCGTAAGCGTCCGCCCCCTGGGTCGCGATCGACCCCTTCGAAGTGATTTCGATGACTCCGCCCTTGCCGAAGGCCTGGGCACGGCTCGTTCCCGCCGTGGTGAAGTCGGCCCGATCGGACGTGTCGGTGACCCAACCTCCGCCGCCGCCGAGACTTTGTGCGAAGGCGCCGTGGGCCTTGCTGCCCCGCGTCAGCACGATCGAACCCTCGGCCAGGCTGATCTCGACCTTGCCGCCGTCGCCGGTCGTTTTGTCGACCGTCACGAAAGCCGGCGCGTTCGGTGTCGTTCCGCCATACCCGCCACCGCCGCCGATCGACTGGGCGAAAATGCCGTGGGAGCCGAAGCCGCGGGTTTTGATCGAGGCGCTTCCGTCCAAGGTAACGGACACCGTGCTTCCATTGCCGTTGGCGCCGTCGGTCCCGCCGATGCGCCCGGCCACCATGGTGACGTTCGCCTTCCCGCTAGTCGAAAGACCACCGCCGCCGCCGATCGATTGGGCGAGGACGCCGATTGCTGCGTCACCGTTGGTCGAGATCGAGCCGGTGCCGTCGACCTTGACCGCGCCACCGTCGCCAGTCGTCCTCCTGCCGCCGAGGCGGGCTTCGAGCCTGGCCTTCGATGTCTCTCCGCTCTTGGCCTTCTCTTCGTCCTCAGCCTTCTTGGAGGCTTCGAGAGCGGACACCTCCTCGTCCACATTGATCCCGAACGCGTCGAGTATCGCCGCTTTCTCCTCGACCGTGAGCGCGCCCTTCAGGCTGAGCATGTCGTAGGGATCGTTGACGTTCAGGAGAGAGAGGCCGCCGCCGCCGCCGATCGACTGGGCGAGGACGCCGTGGGATTCCAACCCATGCGTGGTGATCGTCCCGGCATTCGTGATCGTGACCTCGCCCCCGACACCCTTCGCGCCATTTTGACCTCCCACCACCGTCTGGTATCCGGCGAACTCGCTGACGAGCGTCATGGGATCCCAGCCTTCGGATTTGTCCACACCGGTAGTGGCCTTCCCGCCGCCGCCGCCGATCGATTGGGCGAGGATGCCGAAGGACGATGCTTCTTTCGTGATGATTGATCCGCTGTGCTGGACTTCGATCTCGCCGCCGTCTCCGTTGGCGCCGCCGTCCCCACCCGTCGCGCTCTTCAGGTTGATGATCTTGCCGCCGGAAACATTGGAGTTGCCCGCGTCGCCACCGCCTCCGCCGATTGATTGCGCAAAGATGGCCGTTGCGGATGCCCCGTAGGTCGTGAGGTTTCCGGCATTCGAGATGGTGACGGCACCGCCTGTTCCCGCGGCACCGCCGTTTCCGCCGATCGTGGTGTTGTAGGAGACGGAGAACGGGATTTCGGGCTTGAGATTCAGCTTGCCGAGAAACTTCGGCATGATGCCGCGGCCACCCTCGGAGACCAGGCGGTAGTAATTGTCGATGAACTTCCAGGCCTGAAACGTATGGGTGCCGACATACTTGCCGGTGCCCTTGAGAAATTCGTCCGAAAAGGAATCCCCTGCGGAGCTGGAGGCCGAGCCTCCACTGCCTCCGCCGCCGCCGACGGATTGAGCCTGGATCGCGTAGGCGCCGTCACGGGAGGTCTCGATGGTGCCCGTGTTTCTCACGACCACGTCGCTGCCGTTGCCAGCCGCGCCGCCCTTGCCGCCGACGACTTGGCTCAATTGGACCTTGTTCGACAATTCGGCGCTGCCGGCAGGGGCCGCACCGCCGCCACCGCCAATGCTCTGGGCGAAAATGCCTCGGGCATCTGCTTCCAAAGTACTAATATTTCCCGAGTTCTTAACCTCAACGCGGCCCGCGTCCCCTCCTGTGCCGCCGTTGCCGCCGATGATACCGTCGATGGACAGGGTCTTAGGTTTCACCGGGATAATGCCGGTCACCTTGTCTGCGTACCTCTCCGCGCTACCACCGAGGCCAAGGTTGACTGCCTTGATGCCAGTGATCGTCTTGATCTTGCCCGCTCCACCCGCGCCGCCTCCGCCACCGACGCTGAGAGCGTGAATGGCGTTCGCCGCGTAGCCCTTTGTCTTGATGGAGCCGCTATTGACGACGTCGACGTCCGCCCCCTTGTTGCCGGTCCCACCCTTACCGCCGACGACGGCATTGACCGCCATCCCGTAGCCCTTGCCTGCTGCTTGTTGTTGTACGTCGGCGCTTCCGCCTACGCCGCCGCCGCCGCCGATGCTGTAGGCGGCAATACCCGCAGCCTGCGACTTGATCGTCGTGATTTGGCCAGAATTGGTCACGGTCACTTTGTCTGCGGAACCGCCAGTCCCACCGCTTCCGCCCAGACCGGTATTGACCGAGAGCGATACGACCTCCGGCCCCGTAATCGACAGGCTGGAAGTGTCCGCGAAACCGCCGGCACCGCCGCCGCCGCCGATGCTCATGGCCAGGATGCCAGATGCGTCGCTGTCATTCGTGTTGATCGAGCCCGAGTTCTCGACATCGACCTGCCCGCCCGTGGCGCCCTCCCCGCCGATGCCACCCTGAGCCGAGGCGACGATGATGTTGATGTCCGCAACGTAGGCAGCGGAGGCGCCAATAGCGGTGGCGATGGAGGCTCCGCCGACACCGCCGCCGCCGCCGATGCTCACCGCCTCGATGCCGTAGGAACGGACGCCCTTCGTCGTGATGCCGGCGGCATTGTCGACCTCGACCCTGCCGGCGCTATTGCCTTTGCCGCCGGCTCCGCCGTTCGACGTCGCGACGGTGATGACGAGGCCAGCCGCACGCGACACGGCGTCGCCGCCGATTCCGCCGCCGCCGCCGATCGACTGCGCCAGGATGGCGGCAGCCTCGTTGCCCCGCGTCTCGATCGTAACGGGATCGCCACTGGCCGTCTTCGCCTTCGTCGTGACGCTGACGTCCTGCCCCTTCCCGCCGATGCCGCCTTCACCGCCGAGCGCGACGTCGAAAAAGAAGCCGAACGCCTGGGCCTTTCCACCGCCACCGCCGCCGCCGCCGATGCTCTGAGCCAGAACGCCGTAGGCCTTGTTGCCAGCCGTCAGAATGGATCCATCATTGACGACATTGACCTTGCCGCCGATGCCGCCTTGCCCACCGGCGCCGCCCGATCCGAAGAACAGGCCGCCGCCGAAACCGCCGGTCCCGCCGCCGGTGCGCTCCTTCAGCGGAACCACTTGGAGCGCGTCGAGGGGTTTGCCGCCGCCGATGCTCTGCGCGATCACGGCGATCGCGCCAAGTTTCTCGGTCTCGATCGATCCGTGGTTCGTGACATTGACGGTGCCGCCGTCGCCGGCATTGCCTCCGTCGCCTCCGCTGAAGCTCGCGCCGCCGCCCTGGCCGCCCTTGCCGCCGACGGATTGAGCGAGCACACCGAAGGCGTACTGGCCGCCTGTCTTGATGCTGCCGTTGTTGGTTGCAGCGACGGAGGCGGCATCGCCACCTCTCTCCCCCGGGCGGCCCCCACCGGTCGTATTCTGCTCACCGCCAGTACCGCCGACGCTCTGCACGAGAGCGCCGATGGCGTGGTCGCCGGTCGTCTCGATGCGCCCACCATTAGTGAAGGTGGCCCTGCCGGCCGATCCGCCCTTCGTCACGAAGGGATTGCTGTAGAAGGTCCCGCCGCCGCGGACGGAGCCCGCCCCGCCGAGGGATTCGACAATGACGGCCGTCGCGCCCTTGCCGGTCGTGGACACGACGCCGGACGGCAGGATGTCCAGGGTCACATCGCCGCTGGCGCCGCCTTTCTTGACCTCCGCTTTCCATGCGTCGGTTCCACCATTGCCCGCGTTTCCACCGATCGAACTGACGCGAACACCGAGGAAGGAAGTTCCCTCCGTCGCAACGGTGGACGACAACGTCAGGCCGACCGACCCGGCCGCCCCGCCAGCCCCGACATCCTTCTGTGCTCCGCCGCCATTGCCACCCTGCGAATTCACCCAGATGCGAGGCGCAGCTGACTTCTGATCGCCACGGCCGGATACTTGATCTGCGAGCGAGACGGTAACGTTGCCGGCGGAGCCGCCATCGGCTCCGGGCACCGAGGCAGTACCACTGGCGTCGCCCGAGCCGCCGGTGCCACCCTTTGATCCCATCTCGATGGTACTTGCGGGGTTTTTCCGAGCAGCACCGACATCAACATTGTCGAAATCAACGTTGGCGCCTGGACCGCCAGCCACCGCATCTCTTGCCCAGAAGCCAAAGATGCCGGCGCTTCCTCTCGGCCCGTTCTCCCCTTGAGACACGAACGGGATCGGCCGATCTGATGCAACTGCCGGCAAGACGAGGGCCATTGCGAGCATGCTCACACCGCCGAGCAGAGACAGACGCCTTCCATAGGAGATCAGCGCAGCCTGCGAAGAGGACGTCGGCGGGAAAACGGATGACATTTGCGACTCTTGAGACCGCCGCTCGCGCAGCTGCAAATCAGCTGACGAGATGAGGAGAGGTCGTTCCCGGGGATCGGGACCGGATCGCCGCTCAAATCCGGCAACATTGGTTAACTGATGCTTAATTCGAAGAAGGCTCGTTAACTAAGAAGTGCGTCTTGTCGCCAAAAAAACACATCTAAGCGCGCAGGTGTGGCGCGGGGCTCCAGCTAGCAGTCGGAGATGTGCGTCTGGTGAGATCGAACAGCTTGAGTGTCCGAGTTGAGGCTCATGTTGGCCCTACCGCATCTACAAATAGGCGGTGGAGCGTCCGCTTGCGGCCCCACCATCAAAGCTCGCTACCCACCCCATCCGGACTGGGCGTATGCAGGTCTCACCTAACGCGACGGGCTTCAAGGGCGATGGCTTAGGCTCATCGTCTGGGACGAGCGGAGGCCGTTGAGCCGAGGGCATGGGGCTGCTGGAGACGGTGGCCCCACGTCCAAGCACTGGATGCTGCGAGCGCCCGCGCGGCTTCTTTTGTGCGCCTGATTGCGATACCGGGCGGGATACCACGCGCGTCTAGAGTGGGCCGAGGGGAAGCCGGGCCTCGCTCAATTATCGAGGGGCTCTCATAAATTTTTGTCGGAATTTTTAGCCCTGTTGAAGTAGTCGCTATGCACATAGCCGGCCAACGATGCCGTTCCGCTTGGCCATCAGCGGCGGCCTCTAATCTCAACCATCAGGACCAGTATGCAACGCAATCGCGTTCGGCGGAAGTTCACCGTTGAAGCCAAGTCGAGTGGCCAAACCCGCTACGTTTCCATCCCATCTAAGCAGCCCCGAGAGCCGCAAAAGCGGATAGGTCGAACAGAAACTGCGACGCTGTGGACTTCACTCGATGCCGCTGCGGCAGCTCCTCAGTCTGTCGCTGCGCCTGTTCAAGAACACCGTCGCATCCTGCCGAGCCTTCTTGTTGCGGACGTGCAGGAGCTTGAATTAGAGCCTGCCATCAAGCCAGAAGAACTGCCCCGCGCTCGCCGCATCTCGCGTCCCATCGAGGCAACCGAAGGCGCCCCACGTCGCCGTGGCGGACGCCGGAAGGTGATCGTAGAACAGGCTGCTGAGGTGGTTGACCAGCTTGCCCCGGAGCCTCCTCAAGCTGTGGCAGAGACCGTCACCGCCATCAGCCGACGCCGTTTAGACCGGACAGGGAGCGAGAAGCTACGCCTCGGAGAGCGGTGGAAGCGGCGCCTGCCAAGCGTGTGCTGGTAGCTTCGAGCAGGCAGGCCGCGACAAACTCCGCCCACCCCAACGGGGCCTACTCAGCCCGCGCCGTAGCCACCCTTGGCGTTGTCCGTCGAGTGATCCGGCGATCGCTGATCATACCCGCCTGTCTGAGGGCCGGGCTTCTCGCCTTCTACTGAGACTGGTCCGGTCGGTCCCAAGCCCGGCAGCTCGTCGGGCTTGCTGCCCACACCAAGCGGGCGACCGGGCGGCACCGAGCCGATGGCTTCTTCGTGGGCTTTCGGGTTGGTCATGACGCCTCCTTGTGGTGGAGGAAGGCGTCACTCGGTGGTGGGGTTCCTTGCTCTGAGTGCAGCTGTCGGGTCACACGCACGGCGGGATGATCGTGGTTCTCGATAGGCTGGTCGAACGGGCGAACGGCGGCTTCGTCTCGGGCGCGCACGCAGTCGGCGCATGACGCTTTACGTGAACAATCGCACGCATTTGCAAATCTCAGTCCGGGATATTTCAGCAAAAGTGGCCTGAAATTCTTACAATCTGATATATGAATATTTGCATATGAGTTCGGCGCCTTGCTGCAGGACCTCACTCACTGAGAATAAACAGCCGCAGAGCCGGCGATCAATCAGTGCTCGGCTTCAGCCCACGTGCGGTATCATCTGCGGTCATAGCGGCGGCGGAGTTCAGCGGTGCGGGCTACGGTATGCCCGACCTGGCACGCCACGGCGGCCGCGCCGGCTCCTGTACCGTTCATCCACTCGGAGAAGACAAGATCCCCGCAGTCAGCGTCACGAAAGCGCAGCCAAGCCTGCTGCGCCAGCTTGAGTTGCTCGCGCCATTTCCGACCCGCCTCATCGTTCTCGATTGACTTCATGGCACGCGCGTAGGTCTCATTGAGCTCCTTGTCTGCGATCTGCCAGGCGCGCTCCAGGCAGGCTCCGATCCCTGGGCTGATAACCTCTGCACAGGCCGCACTGAGCTTGCTGGCTGCATCCGCGTAGGCCTTGTCCAGAGCGCGAGCGGCAGCCTCGCCGTGGCGGTCCAGGCAGGCTGTCGGATCGTCCATGCTGCACGTCTCAGGCGTAGGCCGCTCAGGAGCGGCCATAGCCTGCGGTGTGAAGGTCATGGTTACCAGCATGCCGACATAGGCGCCGAGGACAGCGGCAGCGAAGAGCCTGCTCATGAAGATAGATGCATCCGATTGATTTGCGGGGCTGGCTCGCTCGCGTGTGTGCAGCCCTATCGGGCTCGGCAGTCCGGGCCGTACCAGGTCATGGTCGTGCGATCCATGCCGCCCGAGCTCGAAGCTCCGCAGACCGGAAACCGCTTGTCGCCACTGCGCTGCTGGCTCAGGATCTTATAGACCTCCTGCTGCTGCTCACGCTGGCGGTTGTCGTCGGCTAGCTGCGCCTGACGCTGCATGCGCCGGTTCTCCTCCAGCACCTCGCGTTGCTGCACCACACCCATCATGCACTGAGCAAATCCGTCGGTACCGGGCTCAAAGCCGAAGCCAGCGCACTGGTTGCGATCCATGGCCTGCTGCTCCTTGGCCGTCACACAGGCCGAGAGCGTGATTGCGCATGCACCGATCAAGCTCAGGCGCATCAGGGATGAAGCGATAGTTGTCGTTGAGAAACGGTCCATGGAACACACCTCGCGGCAGCTCAAGCGTCTAACGCTGCCAGTCCGTCAGCCTTTGTTTCCGCTTCCGTACCGCGCGCCGGTCAACTCAGGCTGCCGAGATCAGATAAAATTTTACGGAAACGGCATACACACAGGGATGGCACACTGCGCTGGATCTCCTGGCATACGGCGGCCAAGGGCGACGTCGTCCACGCTTACGGGCGCGACGTCACCGCCGAGAAAGAGAAGGCCGCGGCTTTGGCCGACGCCGAGGAGGAGCTGCGGCAATCGCAGAAGATGGAGGCCATCGGGCAACTGACCGGGGGCGTGGCCCACGACTTCAACAACCTGCTGACCATCATCCGCTCGTCGGTGGACTTCCTGCGCCGGCCGGACCTGCCCAGGCGCGTAAGGCCCGGTACCTTGCCGCCGTCTCTGACACGGTGGACCGGGTCACCAAGCTGACCGGGCAGCTCCTCTCCTTCGCGCGGCGGCAGGCGCTCAAGGCCGAGGCGTTCGACGTCGTCGGCTGCCTGCGGGGCGTGGCCGAGATGCTCGACACGGTCACGGGCGCCCGCATCCGCGTCCTGGTCGAGCTACCAGATGTCGCGTGCTTCGGCCGAGCAGATCTCGCGCATCCTCCAGCGCCTCCCCCTGCGGCGGGGCTGAGGCCGCCGCCGGACGGCCGCTCAGGCCTCGTCCTCGACGGCCAGGGGCGACGGTCGGCGGCCGGAAGGCTTCGGGGGCATGCGGGTCGATGCGAGGAGGGGTGCTGCAACCGCTCGTGTCCCGAAGCGGTTTCAGTTTGGCCTCAGCTCTCCGCCAGAGCCTGCCTGGGGTTCGTGGCGGGAGTGGCCGCAAACTCGCCATCACCGCGTATCATGGCCGGCCCTGCATCCCCGGCCGGCAAGGAGACCACCCTGGCCGCCGCGTTTCCCATCCAGGCCCCACCGCAGAGCATGTCCAAGACCGCCGCGCCCCCGACCGTTGCCTTCCTGTCGGGAGGTGGCCAGATGGGGGCGCGCATGCGCGCCCACGATTGGTCGTCCTCCTCGCTCGGTTGGCCGGAAACCTGGCCGCAGGCGCTGCGCTCGGTCGCGAGCCTGATGCTCGGCTCCCGGTTCCCGATGTTCGCGGCCTGGGGGACGGACCTCGCCTTCGTCTACAACGACGCCTACGCGGAGATCCTGGGCGACAAGCACCCGGCCGCCCTCGGGCGCCGCTTCCGCGAGATCTGGCCCGAGATCTGGGAGGCCATCACGCCCTACGTCGAGAGCGCCATGGCCGGCGAAGCAACCTGGGCCGAGAACCTGCCGTTCACGATGAACCGGCACGGCTACGACGAGCAAACCTGGTTCACCTTCTCCTACTCGCCGATCCGCGACGATGCCGGCGTCGTGGGCGGCATGTTCTGCTCCTGCACCGAGACCACCGCCAGGGTCAGGGCCGAGGAGGCGCTGCGCGCCAGCGAGGCACGGGCGTCCGGCGTGCTCGAAGGCATGGGCGAGGGCTTCATGCTCCTCGACCACGAGTTTCGCATCCTGCAGATGAACGCCGAGGGTTTCCGCCTGGAGGAAAGACCGCCGGATCAGGTCGTCGGGCATTCGCACTGGGAAGTCTACCCAGGCTCTGAGGCGATGCCCATCGGGCAGATGTACCTGCGGGCCATGCGCGAGCGCGTCTCTCTCACGCTGGAGCATCGCTACATCTGGCCGGACGGGCACGCGGCTTGGCTGGAAGTACGCGCCTACCCGCATCCCGAAGGGCTTGCGCTGTTCTACCGGGACGTGACCGAGCGGCGCGAGCGCGAGGACGCGCTGCGCGAGGCCGAGGCGCGGTTCCAGACCATCGCCAACTCCATCGACCAGATGGTTTGGTCGACCCGAGCGGACGGCTACCACGACTACTATAACCAGCGCTGGTACGATTTTACCGGCGTGCCGGCGGGAACGACGGACGGCGCGGAGTGGGAGGGCATCGTCCATCCGGACGACAGAGAGCGGACCTGGAAGGTCTGGGGTGAGTGCCTGGCGAGCGGCGAGCCCTACCGGATTGAGTACCGGCTGCGGCACAAGTCCGGGCAGTACCGCTGGACGCTCGGCCGCGCCCTGCCAATGCGCGACGCGGCCGGATGCATCACGCGCTGGTTTGGGACGTGCACTGACATCCAGGACATCGTCGAGGCGCGGGACGTGCTGGCGCGCTCGCGCGAGGAACTCGAAGGCTTAGTGGCCGAGCGCACCGCCGACCGTGACCGCATGTGGCGGCTCTCCACGGACATCATGCTGGTCGCCCGCTACGACGCCGTCATCGAGGCGGTGAACCCGGCCTGGACGACGCTACTCGGCTGGGGCGAGCGCGACCTCGTCGGAGGCGCCTTCATGGACCTCGTCCATCCGGACGACGTCGCGCCGACGCTGGCCGAGGTCGGCAAGCTGTCGGAAGGGCTGACCACCCTGCGCTTCGAGAACCGCTACCGCGCCAAGGACGGCAGCTACCGTTGGCTCTCGTGGACCGCCGTTCCGGCCGAGGACCTCATCCACGCGGTCGGGCGGGACGTCACGGCCGAGAAGGAGGCGGCGGAGGCGCTCGCGGAGACCGAGGAGGCGCTGCGTCAGTCGCAGAAGATGGAGGCTGTGGGCCAGCTCACGGGCGGCATCGCCCATGACTTCAACAACCTACTCACCGGTATCTCCGGCAGCCTGGAGCTGCTTCAGACCCGCATGAGCCAGGGCCGCCTGACCGACATCGACCGGTACATGACGGCCGCGCAGGGGGCGGCCAAGCGCGCGGCCGCGCTGACGCACCGCCTGCTCGCCTTCTCACGCCGGCAGACGCTTGACCCAAAGCCGACGGACGTGAACGCCCTGATCCATGGCATGGAGGAGCTGATCCGCCGGACCGTGGGACCGTCCGTCCACATCGAGGTCGTCGGGGCCGGCGGTCTGTGGCCGGCCCTGGTGGACCCGGGTCAGCTTGAGAACGCGCTCCTGAACCTTTGCATCAACGCCCGTGACGCCATGCCGGACGGAGGCCGCATCACGGTCGAGACCGCCAACAGGTGGCTCGACCATCGCGCGGCCCGGGAGAGGGAGTTGCCGCCCGGGCAGTACCTGTCGCTGTGCGTCTCGGACACCGGCACCGGCATGAGCGCGGACGTGATCGCGAAGGCGTTCGACCCGTTCTTCACGACGAAGCCCATCGGCCAGGGTACCGGGCTGGGCCTGTCCATGATCTACGGTTTCGCGAAGCAGTCGGGCGGACAAGTGCGCATCTACTCGGAGGTCAGGCAGGGCACGACCGTGTGCCTGTACCTGCCGCGCCACCACGGCGACGTCCCTGCAAGCGGGGCGTTGACGGACCTTGCCGACGCGCCCCGGGCTGAACCCGGGGAGACGGTGCTGGTCGTGGACGACGAGCCCTCCGTGCGCATGCTGGTGGCCGAGGTGCTGGAGGACCTGGGCTACGCAGCCATCGAGGCGGCGGACGGTCCCTCCGGGCTGAAGGTGCTGCAGTCGGACACGCGGGTCGACCTCCTGATCACCGACGTGGGCCTGCCCGGCGGCATGAACGGGCGGCAGGTCGCTGACGCGGCCCGGGTGACCCGGCCTGGGCTGAAGGTCCTCTTCATAACCGGCTACGCCGAGAACGCGGTGGTGGGCAACGGCTACCTGGAACCGGGCATGCAGGTGCTCACGAAGCCGTTCGTGATGGAAGCCCTGGCCTCACGCATCCGGGACATGATCGAGGCGTGACGCCAACGTCCGTCAGGCATGGGGCGGCTCGGTGACCGTGAGTGAGTGCCGACGCTGTCTCGCGTGAACCGCCATGCCCGACGGACGTTGCCGGACACCGCAGGAGGACAAGCACCCCATGCAGCAGCGTTGGCCAAGCCGGCTGTGGATCGTGCGGCACGGCGAGAGCGCCGCCGACGCCGCACACGGCGCAAGCTTGGCCCGCATCGACAGCCGCTAAATGGGCCATGACATGCTGATGTCATGGCCGCCGCCTACAGGTCCGCTTTTTCCTACGGATCAGACATCTGGGCCGGGAGGCTCGAAGGTCTGCAAGGGGTCAGAAGCGCAGGCTAAACATCTGTCGGCTGTAGGTCCGAGTGGGGCCGGGAGCGGCCCTTCAGCTCCTGCGAGCCCCAATGTCGACTGGTGGCGCGCTGCTGTTCAAAGCACGAAAATTCCTACGGCTGTGGATAAGCCCGGCCATTGCTAGTCATTGTTCTCCATACGTTCTATCAACGCACATCGCCTATGACGCAGGCGGTCTCCTGAAGCCGACGCCGGCCGAGCCCTTCGACCTCGCCGAGCCAGCCGCGTCGCCGCACCCATCCCAGCACCCAAGCTGACGGCCGAAGCTCCCGTGTTCGGCCGTGGGAGATCTCGCATGCTCGCCCTATCCCTCGGCTCTTCACCCATCAGTTCGATTCCTCCGGACGATGGGCTCGTCGACCAACTCGCCCGCGCCTTTCTGCAGCAACTCGCACAGGACGAGCGCAGGCGGCTCAAGGCCAACCACCGCTCCAACTCCTACGACTTCGAGAACGAAGCGCTGATCGACGAAAGCGACGCCGTGGAGCAGATCATCGCGCAGGACGAGGCGAACCGCCCTGAAAGTACGCATGTACCTGTGCCCGCGGATCTCGCCGCCGTGGCCGTCATGCTCGCCCGCGCGGTCGCGGCGGAGCCCGATCTCGCGCGCCGGCTGCGCCGCGAGGCTCCCGTCGTCGCACTCGCCACCCATGTCGCCGATCTCGTCGAACCCCTCCGAATCGTCGCCGAGAAGTGCTTGTTCCGGCCCGACACCAAGGTCGTGGATCTCGCTGCCGGGCGAAGTCGTGAATTGACCCGCAGGCACGCCGCCCTGTTCGTCTGCGACGGGATCGGCCGCGATGCTCGACCGGAGAAGGGCAACGAGGTGATCGCCGCCGCCTTGCATGTCCGGGTCCCGATCGTCGGCATTGCGCCGGATCCGAAGCGTCAGCTGCCGCGCGACCTGATGCGGTCCGCCGAGCACAGGATCGCATTGCCGAGTCTTGATCAATCCGGCCTCGCTCTCGTCGTCGAGGCGGTCACGGGCGCTGCGCCTGCGCGCAGGATCGATCCCGATCTTCTCCGCATGATCGACATTGCCGATCTGCCCGTCGCCTTCCGCAGGATGGGCACGCCCGATGCCTGCATCGAGGCGGTGGAGCGGATTGTCGGCGCCAAGGCAGACTACCTCGGCGACGGACCTGCGCTGGAGGAGCTCGACGGCTATGGCGAGGCCAAGATCTGGGGCCTGGCCGTGGCAGCCGACCTGCGGGCATATCGCAACGGCCAGCTGAACTGGCCCGAAATCGACAACCGTGGGATGCTGCTCTCTGGCCCGCCCGGTGTCGGCAAGACTAGCTTCGCCCGCGCGTTGGCCAAGAGCGCACGCGTGCCGCTGGTGGCAACCTCGGTCGCCGAGTGGAACGCGGCCGACTACCTCTCAGGCACGTTGCAGGCAATCCGCAAGGTCTTCGCCCAAGCCAAGGCTCAGGCGCCCTGCATCCTGTTCATCGACGAACTCGACGGCATCTCCGACCGCGGCCAGATCCGGGGCGAGTACGTGCAGTACTGGACGCAGATCGTGAATCTGTTTCTCGAGCTTCTCGCCGGGGCCGACGAGCGGCCAGGCGTGGTCGTGGTAGCGGCCACGAACCATCCGGAGAAGATCGACCCTGCGGTGAAGCGGGCTGGGCGCTTGGATCGGGAGATTGCCATCGAGAAACCGGACACAGCCGCGCTCGCCAAGATCTTCCGCCATCACCTCGGTCGCGAGATCCTTCCCGACACACCGATGCTCCCTCTGGCACTGGCAGCGAGCGGCATGACGGGCGCTGACGTGGAGGCCTTCGTGCGACGTTCCAAAGGCACGGCGCGTCGCAACGGCAGAGCCGTGACCGCGGAGGACGTGCTGAGCGAGATCCGCCAGCGCCGGACGGCGGCGCCACCCGCGGTCAGGCGTCGCGTCGCGATCCACGAAGCCGGCCATGCGGTCGTCAGCCGAGCGCTCGGCTTCGGCACTCTCCTGGACTTGTCGCTTCATGACGGTGGCGGGCGAGCCCGATTTGAGATTGCGGTCGATGGTTCTGCGACGCTTCAGGAACTCGAGGCGGCGTTGGCATCGCTCCTGGCCGGCCGGATCGCCGAGGAGATCGAACTGGGCTCCGGCTCGATCGGCGCCGGGTTCGGCCCGGGTTCCGACCTCGCCATGGCTACCAGGATCGCGCGCGACATCGAGCTGAGCTATGGCCTCGGCCACCTTGGGAACGTCCATGTGGAGGCCGTCGCCACCCATATGATTCCGATCGCGGGCTTGCTGCCGGCTGTCGCCGAGCGCTTGCGTCGCGCCAGCGACCGGGCTCGGAGCATCCTGATGGAGCATAGGCCGGCACTGCAGGCGATCGCCCACCGGCTCGAGGAAACCGGCTACCTCGCTCGAGAAGGATTGGAGCACGTGTTGGCTTCAGCGGGGATGCAGATGAGCCGGGAGGCCATCGGGCCTGTCGGGCGTGTCGAGGAGGAGCGGTGATGTTCGCGCTGCCACCATCCGCCCTGGACATCGGCGACCTGCAACCGCTCTCGGAAGCGATCGACGCGCTGTGCGAAATCCTAGACGGCGACCGCGAGGTGGTCATCGAGGCTCTAGCCGAGATCGTCCGGAAGAGAGCCGAGTTCGAGGACCGCAGGCTGGAATCGGACCATCGTCGGGCGCAGCGATCGACCGACGAGCGTCCGTGATCCGCCTCTATCGGATGGCTCGAATTCCAAATGGGTGCAGGGTCAGGATCGAGGATCAGGGGTGCGAAAGGCATGCCGGAAGGTAGCCCCTCCCACGGGGGGCGGGTCACTCGGGAGACCGCCTCGTTCACAAAGCCAGAACCTGCTGTTGGAACAAAACAGGAACGCATGCTAGCGTGGACGATGCCCTTCCACAGGAGTCGCGCCGACGCGGTATTCGGACCGGCCAGTGTTTTCGTATCGGAGCAGGCATGGCTAGATACTCGAACGTCGTCGTCCTGATCCCCGGCATCCTGGGATCCGCCCTGTCCGGCCCCGATGGAACGACGCTCTGGGGCACGTCGGCAGCGGCGCTCTTCCGCAACGTGGCGACGCTCGGCCGCAGACTCGATGCGCTGATGCTGGCTGGGGACGATCCCGCGATCGATGATCTTGGAGACGGCATCAAGGCCACTTCGCCGATTACCGATCTCCATCTGCTGCCGGGGCTTTGGAAGATCGACGGCTACACCACGATCAGGACGACGCTCGTCGACAGACTCGGCCTGCAGCCGGGAGGAAACTACTTCGAGTTCGCCTATGATTGGCGGCGAGACAATCGGGTCGCGGCACGGGCGCTCGAACGCCAAGCCCGTACGTGGTTGGCCGACTGGCGAGAGAAGAGCGGCAACGGGTCTGCGCGGTTGGTCCTGATCGCCCACTCGATGGGGGGTCTCGTGGCAAGACACTTCCTCGAGGTGGCTGGCGGCTGGCAGGATACCGCCATGCTCGTGACGTTCGGAACGCCGTATCGCGGCGCTCCGAATGCACTCAAGGCGCTCGCCAACGGTCAGATGCTGGCCAGGGCTGCCGATGTTTCGGCGCTCGTCCGCAGCCTGACCTCGGTCTATCAGCTCCTCCCAACCTACGAAGCCTTCGTCGAGGCAGATTTCTCGACGGCGCGAATTGGCAATGTCTCCGGTATTCCGAACCTCTTGGCGGACCGCGTCGCCGCCGCCCAGGCGTTCCATGATGCCATCAGAGACGCGCAGGCTTCGAACGCGGCGAACGAGGCCTACGCGCGCGATTTCCGCATCATCCCCTTCATCGGGACGCAGCAGCCAACCTTCAACTTCGCCCGCGCGTCCAGCGAGGGCGTCGAATTGATGAGGCAGCACGCCGGGCAGAACCACGGCGGCGACGGTACGGTCCCGCGGGTTTCGGCATTGCCCGGAGAGATGCTCACCGACGAAGGGGCGTTCTTCATCGCCGACAGGCACGCCTCGCTCCAGAATTCGAACGCCGCACTGGCTCACCTTTGCGCACGCCTCGAAGGCGTTTCGATCGACTACGGGAAATTCCGCGACGAAGTCCTCGCTACGCTGAGCCTCGAAGTCGACGATGCGTACCCCGCCGACGAGCCAATTGAACTCAAAGCGTCCTGCAGTGCATACCGGCAGCGATTGCAATTCTCGATCCACGAGACGGAAACCGACGCGATCGCGGCCGAAGGCTGGCTTTGGAATTGCGGAGGCAAGGAGTTGAGCGGCGATGTCATGCTGGGACCCGGCGTGTATCGCTTACGGGTGACGGGCGAGGGAGTGTCGCCCGTCACGGATATCTTCACCGTCTTCTGACGGTCGTTCCACGGACACCGGCTGCCGCCGGCGATCCTTTCACCCTCCGATCGAGTGAAGCGTGTCAGACGGATCCGGCTCTGGTCTCTCGGGCGACGCTTGGCGGGTCTTCTTCGCCGAGCTGGACGAGGCGTATCCCGACTATTTCGACCGGATCACCGTGTCGCAGTACGGCGATCGCGCCGTCGTCAGCGGTGAAGTCCCGAGCGTCGATGCCAAGACCCGTATCGTCGCCCGTCTGAGACAGATGCCCGGCATCCGCGATGTCCTCGACCTGCTGATCGTCTCGGCTCCTCTCCGGCCGGCCCATCCCTGGGATCCGCTGAGCGGCGAACCGCCGCCGGAGACGGGTCGTGACAAGGCCTTGGAGACCAAGGCGGCTCCGCGGGACGACGAAGGTACGCGGATCATCCGCCATCCCTCGATCACCCCTCAAGGGGAGGCAGTGGCCGGCCGGAAGCTGCGGATCATGATCGATCTGGCCCTCGAGCCCAACGATACGACCCGTGGCGAGGCCGTGGTGCTGTCCGATCTGGACGAGGATTGGGAGGACGTCGCGATCCGGGTCCGGCTCGTCAGCGCCCACATGACGTTCGAAAAGGGGGCGAATGTCGGCACGGTCATCGTGCGAAGAAATCAAACTTCCCTGCCGACCTGCGTGGAGGGCATCGTCGTCGACGACGCGGATCTCGACATGATCCATGTGCGCGCCTTCTTCGACGGGAAGGGCGGGCATTACGGCGATGCCGAGCGGGCGATCGAACTCGTACGGAAGCAAGCTGCTCCGGACCCGAAGGAGAGGACGGTCGGCGAAGTCGTGATCGAGGAATCCCGCCGCCCCCCTGACATGACCATCCGGATCCTGTCCCTGCGCGCCAAGGACGCATACGACTGGGAGGCCCTATCGTACTGGACATTCGGTCCCGGGAATCGTTCAGGCGAGATCACGATCGACGAGAGCGCCACGGAGCATGCGGCCCAACTGCGGTCGCAAGTCGTCCAGTTGCAGCCGGGACAGCATCTGGCCGCCCTCAGGGGATTCGGAGATCTGATCTGGAACCTGACGCCCTCCGGGTTCCGGGATGTCTACTGGGCGTTCCGGCAACGGCTCGGAGCGAACTTCTCGATCCAGCTCGTCACGGACGAGCCCCACATCCAGTGGGAGCTCATGAAGCCGTTCAACTCCGCGACGAGCGAGGAGGCGGAGCATCTCATGCTTGATCACCCGATCGCCCGATGGGTTCGGAAATCCGACGGAAATCTCAGCCAGCGGCTCCCGCGGGGAGCGATCGCCACCTTCGCGCCCGGCTACCCCGACACCCCCCAGTACCGCCTGCCCTTCGCCGTCTCGGAATCCGTGTGGCTCTGCACGGAATTCGGCGCGATCCGGTGCACCGGGGATCGCGCGTCTTTTCTCAAGATCATGTCGGACGGCCTGCCGGACGAGAAGATCGGCATCCTCCACTTCGCCGGTCACGGCAGCTTCGACGGGTCCGACGTGAACGGCATTCTGATGGACGATGCCTGGGTCCGCCGTATCGAAGTCGATCATCGCGGGACGAAGCTCGGCGAGAAGGACGGGACCTTCGTCGTGTTCAATGCCTGCGACGTCGGGAACGTCACATACACGCTGGGCATGGTGGAGGGCTGGGCGTCCTTGTTCACGCAGCGCAAATTCAGCGGGTTCGTCGCGCCGCTCTGGCGCGTCGCCGACAGGCATGCGTCCGAGTTCGTTCGAACGTTCGTGAAGGGACTGCATAGCGACCAACTGGAACTCGGCGAAGCAATGCGCCGTAGCCGGGAAGCTACGGCGGATCTATCGCCGACCCCCTTCGCCTACGTCTGCTACGGTGATGTGCTGGCACGCGCAGTCTAGCGATCGAAGCGGTCAGTAGTCCGTCGTGGCGAGGGCCTCGACCAGAAGTCCCGCAGGCACCTTGGCAACTGCTTCGGTGACCAGATCGAGCTGGAGCGAGGAAGGACGCGTGCGGATGGAGACGACCAGGCTGAAGCGCACGCTCTTGTTCTCGTAACCGCCTCGTGCCCGATCGCTCCACCATCCTTTGACAGGGAAGATGGAGATGCCGTCACGCTCTGCGAGTTGATGGGCGCGGCCCTTCCATATGTCGTGGTGGACCGAGCCGAGCCGACGCCTCTGGAACCCGACGATCCATCCGTGGTCCAGCGTGGCTCCCGAAGGAATGTCGTCGACATCGACCTCCGCGAGTTCGTTGACGCGCAGCTGTGCCCGCTCGTCGGATTCCCCTGCGCGTTTCAAGTCGAAGCGCAGAGCATGCGACGCATAGCGTTCACGCCGATCCCTGCTGTCGGCAAGTGGATCCGGGTCAGCGAAGTACGAGAGGGTGCACCGCATCTCGACCTCCTCGTTGCGCAGGCTTGCCAGCGCCTCCTTGGGCCAGGGCAGCTTGAAGTACTTCATCTCGTTAAGGGCCATGCGGCTCTCGACGCGCTTGTAGGGCGTCAGCTCGTCCTCGATGACGAGCGTGAGCACGTTGGACGCGCTCGAGAACAGCCGCGTCTCGTTCGGGACACCCCAGCCGTAGCAGCTCAGGACGCGCGACCACGCCATCTGCTCGGTGTCGCCCTGCTTGAGTCCGAAGGCATGAAGCTCCTGCATCGCAGGCGTCCATTCTGCGGAATGGATCATCAGCCCACGGAGCGTCTCCATCCGGTAGCGCGGATATCGGGCCAGCAGACGGGTGGCGAGGCCTGCGGCATTCGCCGTGGCGGCGCTCGTTTCGCAGGTCAGGCCGAGTGGGTGCTGGGGGAGGTTCCTGTTGGTCGTCAGGACCATCAGACTGTGGGAATACCGCGATGAGAGGCCGTCCGGGTCCTTCTCGTGGTTTCCGCCTTCCATCACGATGTCCGGCTTGAACGCGTAGCGGCGGCTCCATCCCTGGGCGGTGCGTGCCGTCGGGCTGAGATCTCCTCTCGGAGCGACGAGGCGAAGACCCTCGGCGGTCTTGTCCGTGTTCGCGCCTACGGTCAGTGCATTGATGCCCTGGCCCGGCGGCTGGATCCGATGGTCGAGGTTTCGGCCTTCGTATTGAGCATGCTGATAGGGGGTCTCCGGGCTCGTCGGCACATTGCCGGCCGCGACGCAGAACAGGCGCGTGGATTCGCCGTCGTTCCAGGCAAGCTTGTCCAGAGCGGCCGACGTGCTCGTCTGACGTCCGTTGTCCTCCTCTCCCACCGCGGTCCCCGCCAGGCAGTACACCCGAGGATGCGGAGCCTGCTCGACGCGTGCGACCGCGCGCGTGATCGCGTCCCGTGCCGGAACGCGCGCCGCTCCCGAAGGAGCGATGACGGCAACGGATTCGAGTGCGGTGGTCAGTTCGATGGGATCCCCATCCGCTCCTTCCTGAAGGTACCGCTCGAGATTCTCGCCGAAGAGTGCGATACCTGCGGACTTCGTCCCGTGCCCGTCGTGATCCCCCGTTCCCCAGTCGGTCTCGATCGAATGGCAGCGCTGCCTCGGCAAGGCCGATGCGAGAAGAGAATGATTCCGGTTCACGCCGGTATCCAGAATGGTCGTGCGGGGCGCGGTCGCAGGAGGCGGACGCAGTCTCGATGCGACGTCGCCGACCAGATCCAGCCGTCCCTCGGGAACGAGATCGAGAACGTCGGCCGCGAAATTCGATGCGCCACGCAACTCGACCACGGCTGTCGTGATCCGAACGAGTTCGGAGATCTGCTCCCTGGTGGCGATGACGTTGACGAGGACCGTCTCGAGAAACTCCGTCGGTTCGCCCGACATGAGGATCTCGCGTCTCACGACCTCGTCGATGAACAGCTGCTCGAAGCCTCGCCGCAGCCAGACCTCCCATTCGGCAACGAGCCCTTCCTCGGGGAGCCGCTGCGCCGCATCCGCCCAGAGATCTTCGATCGTGGCGAGGCGGAATTGCTCTGCGCTTTCGAAGAGCCAGAAGCGCTGCGGCCGGTTGTCGGAACCGCCCTGCTCGTCGTCGTCAGCCGTAGCCTCTTCGGGGCCGACGGCGCCATCGGTCCATGCCTCGTATTTGTCGAGCGCCTTCAGCAGCGAGTCGAGGCTTTTGGCGTTGATGAAGAACGTCGCCTGATCCTGCCTTGCCCCGTTTTCGAACTTGGCATCCATGGGAGGATCCTGCCGCCGGACGGCGAGCAGCTTCACTCCTGGCGTGGTCGACCGCATCGTTCCGAGGACAAGGGCCTCGCCGCTACGGCCTTCGGCAGTCATCGGGAGACCGCTATTCTTGCGCTCGACGCCGATGGCGGTCTGAAGTTGCCGCACAGCCTTCAGTTCTTCCCGCAGGCTCTCGAGATCGGCTCTCAACGCCTGGGCGTGGGCCTCCCGATTGGTTACGGCCGACGGTCGTTTCGTCGTTCCACCACCTTTTCCCTGGAATTTCAGCGGTGCTTCACCGAGCCCTCGGATATGGATGTGCCTGTAACGAGGCATACTTGACGTTCCACCCTCAACTTTGAGTGGAGCTTATGTGTGAGCGGCCCGGGGCGGGTCAATCGCGATGCTGGGCCAAACGCTCCTTCAGGGCGTAAACGAGAAGCTTCGTGTCCATTCTGCCATCGTGATCGAGTACCGCATCGCGCGCGGCATCGTCGGCAGCCGCAGTCAGATCGGCATGGCTCAGATTGCGGGCGGCCTCGTCCAAGACGGACCAATCGAAGGATTCGCTATCGAAAAGAAGCAGATGGTTCCGCAGCACCCGGCGCGCTTCCTCCGGAGAAGGCAACGCATAGCTGAAGACGCCGTGGAAACGCCTGAAGATGGCAGGATCGAGAAGCATCCGATGGTTCGTGGCGGCGACGATGATGCTCGAGGAGTCGTCATCCTCCAGCAGCATCAGAAGCGACGTCAGCATGCGGCGGGCCTCGCCGATATCGTGCTCTCGCCCACGCCGAGTGGCGAGTGCATCGACCTCGTCGAAGAAATAGACGCCGCGCGCCTTCTGCATCGAATCGAAGACCAGTCGCAGCTTGGCGGCTGTCTCGCCCATGTATTTCGTGATGACGCCGTCGAGCTTGATCGTGAATAGCGGAAGGCCGAGTTCGCCGGCGATCGCCGCCGCGGTCAGGCTCTTGCCGGTTCCCGGAGGGCCTGAGAACAGGAACTTCCGGCGGGGAGCCAGACCTCTCTGCTCGAGCTTCTCCCGCTCGCGATGTTCCCTGACGACCCGACGCAGTCGTTGATCGAGGTTCTCGCCGACGACGAGATCGGAGAGCCTTCGTTCAGGATAGGCCGCTCGCATGAGAGAAGCGAGCTCGCCCCGCGGCGCGACCAGAGGAACCGGCTTGTTGCGGTCAGGCGAGGTCTGCTTCGCGCTTCGAAGGTGATTGACGATCGCGGACAGGTCCGCCGCCATCCGTCCGCGCCCTGCCTTTGCAGCGTCTTCGGCGATTTCCTCGGCGATCGACAGAAAGCGGTCGTCGTCTCCCGCCGCATGGCTGCGGATCATCTGGATGAGTTGCTGCGCGCTTGCCATGTCCGCCTCGCTACTCCGGGGTCTGCCCCAGCCCCGTCTACGTGTCGAGAGCGGCGACAAGCCGCTTCTGCAGATCGGGCATCAGATCCTGCAATTCATTAATTAATTGCAACGCTTTTTGCAATGACACGGCCAGTGCGGCATTCTCGCCTCCCTTCGGAGCAAGGCCTCGGCCGAGGTGATGATTGAGCTTGATCTGCAGCTTCCTCGAGAAGCGCCGACTTCGGACTGCGCGTGAGAGCGTCGAGGGCGCGACGCCAATGTCGCGAGATATCTTCGACAAGGACGTTCGACCATCGCTGCAGGCAGCACCGACTCGATCGGCGAGGTCTGGATCTTCGATTCCCTTCCGGCGGCCCATGCAATTATCGTTGCATCTATTTGACATAAACGCAACGATATTCGTGCGGCGAAAGGCGACTCAGAGCCTCCTACAGGCGGCAACAGCGACTCGATTTGCGGCAAAGGAAGATCACGGCAGTGCGTGCGGCGGCTCGTCCCGCTGCCAGCGGCCGCCCCCGCTTGCGCCGGGGCTACGATACGAACGCCGGGACCGAGCAAGCTCGGTCGTGCGTCGGCAGCCATCCGCCTCGAAGGCGTTTCGATCGGCCCTTTCGTGCACGGACAGCCGATCAGAAACGCCTTCATGGATTCAGCAATATTATAAGCACTCAAGTGTCCGCTTTATGCATCGACCAGTCGATAGGAGTTTTTCTTAGATGCCAAAATATGAGAAATAGTGATGAATTATAGATATAAGTCATTGAGCTATTTGAAGACACGACTTCGTGATGGTAGGAATAGAAAATAGATAAAGCTCCGCAAGCCGCATCAATGGCTTACCGGATTTGAGGAATTAAATGTTAGGTCGCGCTACAGCCCGCGCCGTGCAGCGGGCCCTCGATCAGGCGCCGGGCTGGCTGCTCCGGGCGGCCGGCGGGGGCGAGGGGGTCGCGGAGAAGGTGTTCCGGTCCCTGCCTCTCGAGGCGGCGGCGACGACCGGAAACACCCTCGCACCGGCTTTGGAGCACGCCCTGGGGCAGCGGCCCGCGCGCGGGGCCCGCGAGACGGCCTGATCCTCCGGTGTCGCGCACCACCGGACGCGATGATCCGGGTGTTCGTGCCGGGAGTGGGACCCATGGACAAGATCGCCGCAGAAGCCGCGCGCCTCCTCTTCGCCGACGGAGGCGCCGGCTGGATCGTCGCGGTGTTGCTGGGGGTGGCCTGTCTCCACCTCTACCGCGACGGCCTGCGGATGCTGGAGGCGCGCATCGCCGAGACGGGGGCCACCGCCGCCGCCCTGGAGCGCGCTTCCCAGACCAACGCCGCGGTGGCTGCCGCCCTGGAGAGCCGCACCCGCGTGCTGGAGGATCTGGTCCGGCTCACGGGCGAGACCGCCGGCGCCGTCGCGCGCAGCGACGAGCGTGCGCGGGAACGGTTCGAGGACCTCCTGCGGCGCATCGGCGAGCTGCAGCACCGGCCAAGCCTCTGACCTGTCACAGGAAATCTCCCATGCCTGCCCCTGCTTCCGCCGCCGGCCCAGACCGGCCCGCACGGCGGTCCTCCCGCCGAAGCCGGTCCCGCGCCGCTGTCGGGCGCTTGGCGGCGGCCCGTCACGGCTTCGAGCGCTCGCTGATCGCCCTGCGCCGGGCCGCGCTCGACGCCGTCGACAGCGGGGATCTCGCGATCCTCGCCCTGCGCGTCTGCGGCGAGCGCCGCCTTCGCGCGGGCGCCGAGTGAGTGCCCGCTACGGATGTGCCGCGCGCTTCCGACGGGGAACCCCCGGGACCGGTTCCGCCTTGTTCTCGGCAACATTGCCGACCCGGACATGGCCCTCGACCGTAAGACAGATTTCACGCCGCCTGCACCATCGAGGGCGTCCGCGCTCGCGAACATTCAGGACGCATTCAGTGCGCTGGCGCGACAGTCACCCCCGATGCGCCAAGCTCTCGCCCTGTTGATCGTCGTCTCGACCGCCGCGGTTCTCGCGGCGGGGGCGGTCGGCCCGCTTGCCGAGGAGACCGGAGCGCTTTCGCCCGCGCCGGCGCGGCAGGAGCCCCTGAACCGCGGCGACGATTGCCTCTCGCCCGCCGATCTGCGCGAGGCGGTGGCCGAGAAACGCGTCGTGCCGCCCATCGCCGCAATCCGCGCGGCACGCCAGATCATCCCCCGTGCCGAGATCCAGCGGGCGAGCCTGTGCCGGCACGAGGCGGGGCTCGTCTACCTGCTGACGGCCTTGCGCCGGGACGGGCAATTCATGCACGTCATGGTCGATGCCCAGTCGGGGCAAGTGAGCGGGCAGTGGTAAGGCGGCCGGTCAGGGCGCCCTTCGCCGCCCCGGATGAGGAGTAGCGACCGTGCGTCTGCTCGTGGTCGAGGATGACCGTGACATCAACCGACAGGTCGTCGCCGCGCTGGAGGAGGCCGGCTACGTCGCCGACAAGGCGTTCGACGGCGAGGAGGGCGGCTATCTCGGCGAGAACGAACCCTACGACGCCATCATCCTCGACATGGGCCTGCCTAAGGCCGACGGCGTCACCGTGCTCCAGAACTGGCGCCGGGCCGGAGTGAAGACTCCCGTCATCATCCTCACCGCCCGCGACCGCTGGTCCGACAAGGTCGACGGCTTCGACGCGGGCGCCGACGATTACGTCACCAAGCCCTTCCACATGGAGGAGCTGATGGCCCGCGTGCGCGCGATCCTTCGCCGCGCGGCCGGTCATGCCAGCAGTCAGATCTCGTGCGGTCCCGTCACCCTCGACACCCGCTCGGGCCGCGTCTTCGTCGACGGCGCCCCGATCAAGCTGACGAGCCACGAGTACCGCCTGCTCTCCTACCTGATGCACCACACCGGCCGCGTCGTCTCCCGCGCCGAGCTGACCGAGCACCTCTACGACCAGGATTTCGACAGGGATTCCAACACCATCGAGGTGTTCGTCGGGCGGCTGCGCAAGAAGCTCGCCGTCGATCTGATCCAGACGGTGCGGGGCTTGGGCTACCTGATCGATCCGAACCAGCCGCCCGGGCGAGGGTGAGCCGTCATTGGCCGCCGAGATCGGTGAGTGCGAAATCCTCGCCCTTGTAGAGGAGCGGCACGCCGTGATTCCGAGCGACCGCGTAGGCAAAGCAGTCGCCCATGTTGAGCCGGGCCAGATGCCCTGTTCCTTTCCCGTAGCGCGCGAAGGCGTCGAGCGCCCGACCCGCATCGTCCGTGGTGATGGGGACGAGGCGGATCCGCGCAAGGTCGAGCAGCATCTCGATATCCGCTCGGGCCGCCTTGAGTCCGCCCTGCTTCTTGCGGGCGATGCCGAGAGTCGCCTCATAGACGGCAATCGGCGAGGTGATCGCGGCTCCCGTCCTCTCGAGGCGCCCAGCGAGGGCCCGCCCCTCAGGCTCCTCCGTGATGATGGCGATGAGGGCAGAGGCGTCGACGAACATCACTCGTCGTTCAGTCCATCGAAAAAGGCTTTGTCGGCCTCAAGGCCCGTGGAGGGGCGGGCAGCCACGCGCTCGTGCAGCGGCTTCAGCCGCTCCCAGAGGGCGGGCCGCTGCGCTTCCCGCTCCAGCTCGTTGCGTACGGCGACCTTGATCGCCTCGGTGAGTGGAATGCCCTTCTGCTCGGCCAGTAGGCGGACAAGGCGGTCCGTTTCCGCATCGCGGATGTGCAGGGCCATGAGCGTCTCGCGTCGTCGCTGTGTAGAAAGCCGTCGCGCATGATGTACATGCCGGCGTCTCCGCGTGCGAGCGGCGTTTCGAGTGAAGGCCCATGACCGACCGCCTCGCCTGGCTCCCCTTGCGCCGCCGCTCGATCGCGGTGCGGCTCGCGGTCTCGTCGTTCCTGTCGAGCACCGCGATCCTCGTCATCGCGGCCTTCATCCTCACCACGCTCTACCGCGAGAACACCGAGCGCGCCTTCGACAGCCGCCTGCTCGTCTTCGCCAACAACCTCGCCACCGATCTCGTCTCCCCGAGCGAGCCCGAGACCCGCTCGTTCTCGCTCGGCGATCCCCGCTTCGACCTGCCGCTGTCGGGCTGGTACTGGCAGGTCGGGCGCGCCGATGCCAAACCGCGGGACCTGCGCACCTCGCGCTCGCTCGTCGGCGTGCCGCTGAAAGGCCCCGATCAGGCCGGCACCGCCACCATCGGCCAGATCCGCCAGGGCTACGGCCGCGGCCAGGATGACCGGACGCTGCGCATCGTTGAGCGCGACGTCGATGTCGGCGCGGACGGCCGCTATACCGTGCGGGTGGCAGGACCCGCCGACGAGATCGTCAACGACGTCGAGCGTTTCCGCTTCTCGCTATTCATGACCTTCGGCCTGCTCGGCTTCTCGCTCGCGGCCACTGCGCTCCTGCAGATCCGCTTCGGCCTCGCGCCCTTGCGCAAGCTGCGCACGGCGCTCGGTTCGATCCGCCGCGGCGAGGCCGACCGGATCGACGGCGAGTATCCCCGCGACATCGCCCCGCTGGCGGGCGAGATCAACCTCCTGATCGAGACCAACCGCGAGATCCTGGAGCGCGCCCGCACCCAGGTCGGCAACCTCGCCCATGCGCTGAAGACCCCGCTCTCGATCATCGTCAACGAGGCCGGCGGCAGCGACGCCCCGCCCGAATTGTCCGAGAAGATCCGCGAGCAAGCGGCGGTGATGCGCGATCAGGTGAACTACCACCTCGACCGCGCCCGCGCCGCGGCGCTCGCCGGCACCCTCGGCACCTCCACCGAAGTCGAGCCGGCGCTGGCCGGCCTGGTCCGGACCTTCGGCAAGATCTACCGCGACAAGGACATCGCCTACGAGGTCCACGTGCCGCCGGGCCTGCGCTTCCGCGGCGAGAAGCAGGATTTCGAGGAGATGATCGGCAATCTCGTCGACAACGCCTCGAAATGGGCGACGGGGCGGGTCTCGATCTCCGCCGCGCCGACGGGCGAGCACGATTATCCCCACCTGCTGGTGGCGGTGGAGGACGACGGACCCGGTCTGCCGGAAGAGGACCGCGCCGCGGTGCTCAAGCGCGGCCGGCGCCTCGACGAGACCAAGCCCGGTTCCGGCCTCGGCCTGTCGATCGTTGCCGATCTCGCCGCGCTCTACCGCGGCCGCTTCCGGCTTGAGGCGGCGACGCTGGGGGGCCTGCGCGCCGTGATCGAGGTGCCGGGCGACGCGCCCGCCGGGGCGGGGCAACGTTGAGTGGCGGCGGACCGGCGAAGGTTACGCCGCATCCCGCCTGTGTTATGGCCCTGCTTCGCCCCCGCGTGACGACGTGTCACCCGGAATCGATGTCGTGCGGGCTCCACTCGGGCTCTACACGGGGCCGAGCTTAAATTTTTGGGTCTGATGACGGCGATCTGGTTCATCCTGGCGGCCATGACCGGCGCAGCCGTGTTCGCGCTGCTCTGGCCGATGTCGCGCCGCCGCCGGCACGGTGCCGCGCCCGAGGCGGAAGGCAGCGACGGCCTCGCCACCGAAACCGGCTTCTACGAGGATCAACTCGCCGAGATCGAGCGCGATCTCGGCCGCGGCCTCATCGCTCCGGCCGAGGCCGAGGCGGCGCGCGCCGAGGCCGCGCGCCGGCTGCTGCGCGCGAGCCGCGAGGAGCGGGCCGAGGCGTCGGGCGCCGCGCCGATCGCCGAGCCGCATCTGCGCCAGCGCCGGGCGGCCTCCGCCTTCGCGCTCTCCACGATTCCCCTCGTCGCGCTCGTCGTCTACGGCCTCTACGGCTCGCCGAACCTCCCCTCGCAGACCGACGCCGACCGCAAGGCGACGCGGGCCGGCGCGCAGGATCTGATGACCGCCATCGGCCAGATCGAGGCGCGGCTCGCCAACCACCCGGACGATGCCCGCGGCTGGAGCGTGCTCGGGCCGGTCTACATGCGGCTCGGGCGCTTCGACGACGCGGCCCGTGCCTACGCGGCGCTCGCCCGCCTCAAGGGCGAGGATGCGCAGGCTCTGTCCGATTGGGGCGAGGCCTTGGTCGCGGCGGCCGACGGCACGGTCTCGCCGGAGGCGCGCAAGGTGCTGGGCCGGGCGCTCGCCGCCGATCCCAAGGCGGCCAAGCCCCAGTTCTATCTCGCCCGCGGCGACGAGCAGTCCGGCGACGTGGCTGGGGCCGTGCGGCGGCTCGAGGCGATGGCGGCCTCCGCCCCCGCGGATGCGCCCTGGCTGCCGACGGTGCGGGACAACCTCGCCCGGCTGAAGGGCGAGACCACCGCCGCGCCGAAGGCCGACGGGAGCGGGGAGGGGGCCAAGGACGGTCCGATGTCCGAGGCTCCGGTGGCCGGGCCCGGCAGCAACATTCAGGCCCTGCCGCCTTCCGAGCGGATCGACGCGATCCGCGGCATGGTCGAGGGGCTGGAGCGGCGCCTGGCCAAGCAGGGCGGTTCGGCGGACGAGTGGCTGCGCCTCGTGCGCTCCCACGCGGTGCTCGGCGAGCGCGACAAGGCGCTCGACGCCCTGGAGCGGGCGCGCAAGGCCTTTCGCGACGATCCCGAGGCGCTGGCCCGCCTCGACACGCAGGCCCACGAACTCGGCCTGCCCGGAGCCGGCGCGCCGCCGAAGCCGGAGGCTGGAGAAAAGATTGGCGACAGGTCCGGTGAGAAGACCGCCGAGCCCGACGCCGCGGCCGCCGCGATCAAGGCGATGCCGCCGGCCGAGCGCGAGGCGGCGATCCGCGGCATGGTCGCAAGTCTCGACCGGCGGCTCGCGGCCAAGGGCGGCTCCGCCGACGAGTGGATGCGGCTCGTGCGCTCCTACGGCGTCCTCGGCGACCGCGCCGCCGCAGCCCAGGCGCTCGACCGGGCCAAGATGGCGCTCGCCGCCAATCCGACTGCGGTGGAGCGCCTCGATGCGCTGGGCAAGGAGCTCGGCCTGAACCCGGCTCAGCCGTAGCCCGCCGTATCCCCTGACAATCGGTCCCGCCCGCCCAACCTTGACCCGGCGGGCGGTCGGGCCGAAACCGGTCTTGATCAATCGCAGACGTCGGACCGCCTTCAGGCATGCGTCAGCCTGAAGGGTCGAGAAGAAGCCGACGAACCGGGACGGAACCGTCGTGACCCGCAAGAGCCGCCGCCTGATCCTCATCGCCGCCTGCGGTGCCGTGCTGGCGCTGGCGCTCGGGCTGATCCTGTCGGCCATGAGCGGCTCGATCGTGTTCTTCCGCTCGCCCGCCGAGGTGGCGGCGCAGGGCGTCGCGCCGGGCACCCGCTTCCGCCTCGGCGGTCTCGTGACGGAGGGGTCGGTCAAGCGCGGGCCCGACCAGAACGTCGAGTTTTCCGTGACCGACACCAACGCCACGGTTCCGGTGCAGTATCGCGGCCTGCTGCCCGACCTGTTCCGTGAGGGCCAGGGCATCGTCGCCGAGGGCAAGCTCGACGCTGGCGGCGTGTTCCGGGCCGACACGGTCCTGGCCAAGCACGACGAGAACTACATGCCCCGCGAGGTCGCCGACGCCCTCAAGGCGCAGGGACGCTGGCAGGAAGGCGGGGGCAAGGAAGCCCCCAAGGACGCGGCGAAGGACGCGGCGAAACCGGCCTCGGCCGACGCCGCCCTGGGCCAGCGCAGCGAGCGGTGAAAGCTTCGGTGAGGAATTTCATGACCATCCGGACCGAATCCGCGCGAGGGAGCCGCCGGTGATCGTCGAGATCGGCCATTACGCGCTGGCGCTCGCGCTGGCGCTCTCCCTGGTGCAGGCGGTGATGCCGGCCTGGGCCGCCCGCTCGGGCGATGCCGCGTTGCGCGAGGTGGCGGGGCCTGCCGCGCTCGGCACCTTCGCCTGCATCCTGTTCGCCTTCTGCGCGCTCACCTACGCGCACGTGACCTCGGACTTCTCGGTCCAGAACGTCGTCGAGAACTCGCACACCGCCAAGCCCCTGATCTACAAGATCTCCGGCGTCTGGGGGAACCACGAGGGCTCGATGCTCCTCTGGGTGCTGATCCTTGCCCTGTTCGGCGCCTGGGTCGCCACCGCCAAGAATTCGGTGCCGCCGGTGCTGCGCACCAACACGCTGATGGTGCAGGCGAGCGTCACCTTCGTGTTCGTGCTGTTCATCATCATGACGTCGAACCCGTTCGCCCGCGTGGCCCCCGCGCCGCTGGAGGGCAACGACCTCAATCCGCTGCTCCAGGATCTCGGCCTCGCGATCCATCCGCCGCTGCTCTACCTCGGCTATGTCGGCTTCTCGGTCACCTTCGCCTTCGCCGTCGCGGCCCTGATCGAGGGCCGCATCGACGCGGTCTGGGCGCGGGCGGTGCGGCCCTGGGCCCTGATCGCCTGGAGCTTCCTGACGCTCGGCATCGCCATGGGCTCGTACTGGGCCTATTACGAGCTCGGCTGGGGCGGCTGGTGGTTCTGGGACCCGGTCGAGAACGCCTCGCTGATGCCCTGGATCGCCGGCACCGCGCTCCTGCACTCCATCGTCGTCATGGAGAAACGCGACGCGCTCAAGGTCTGGACGGTCCTGCTGGCCATCCTCACCTTCTCGCTCTCACTGGTCGGCACCTTCATCGTCCGCTCGGGGCTCCTCACCTCGGTGCACAGCTTCGCCTCCGATCCGAGCCGCGGCGTGTTCATCCTCGCGATCCTCGCCCTGTTCATCGGCGGGGCGCTCAGCCTGTTCGCGTGGCGCGCGCCGAGCCTGCGCCAGGGCGGCCTGTTCGCGCCGATCTCCCGCGAGGGGGCCTTGGTGATGAACAACCTGTTCCTGGTGGCCGCCTGCGCCACGGTGTTCGTCGGCACGCTCTACCCGCTGCTTCTCGAGATGCTGACGGGTGAAAAAATCTCGGTCGGCCCTCCCTTCTTCAACTGGACCTTCATCCCGCTGGCGCTGCCGCTCCTCGTGATCGTGCCGTTCGGGCAGGCGCTTGCGTGGAAGCGGGGGGATGCCGCCGCGGCTGCGCAGCGCCTGCTCGCGGCCTTCGCGGTGGCGCTCGTCGTGGGCCTGGCCGCCGCCGCCTGGACCTGGGGCGGTCCCGTCATGGCGCCGGTCGGCCTCGGCTTCGGCGCCTACCTCATCATCGGCTCGGCGCTGGAGATCTGGGCGCGAGCCCGCGGCTACGGCCAGAACCGGACGCACGACCTCGGCACGACCTGGCGCCGGGCGATCGGCCTGCCGCGCTCGGCCTGGGGCACGGCTCTGGCCCATGCCGGTGTCGGCGTCGTCGTCCTCGGCATCGCCGGGCAGGGCTGGGCGACGGAGGGGCTGGCCACGATCCGACCGGGCGGACAGGTCGCCTCCGGCCCCTACGTCGCCACCCTCGACCGGGTCGGCCCGACCAAGGGCGCGAACTACGAGGAGACCACCGCCTTCCTGACGCTGCGCAACCGCGCGGGCGACTATGTCGGCACGACCGAGACCGGAAAGCGCTTCTACCCCTCTCGCCGGATGACGGTGACCGAATCCGGCCTGAAGACGGTCGGGGTCAGCCAGATCTACGCCAGCCTCGGCGAAGTGATGCCCGACGGCTCGATCGGCATGCGGCTCTACTACAAGCCGCTGGTGCTGCTGATCTGGATCGGTTCGCTCATCATGGCGGCGGGCGGCGGCCTCTCGCTCACCGACCGGCGCATGCGCGTCGGCGCCCCGGTCAAGGCGCGCGCCAAGCTGCCCCCCTCCGCGGTGCCCGCCGAATGACCCGGCTTCGCTCTTCTGATCGTGCGGCTCGGACCATGACCGATGGCCTTGGTCCGAGCGTCCGGCGGACGACCGCCGCCCCGCCGTCGCAGGGGCAACCGACGATGAGATATGATCATCGTCGGTTGGTCCTCTCCGTCGCGCTTACCCTGAGCCTCTTCGCTCTCCCGGCGCTCGCCGTGCAGCCGGACGAGGTGCTGAAGGACCCTGCCATGGAGGCGCGGGCGCGGCAGATCTCGGAAGGTCTGCGCTGCCTCGTCTGCCAGAACCAGTCGATCGACGATTCGGACGCGCCGCTCGCCAAGGATCTGCGCGTGCTGGTGCGCGAGCGGCTGAAAGAGGGCGACAGCAACGGTCAGGTCGTCGATTACGTCGTCGCCCGCTACGGCGAGTTCGTGCTGCTGCGCCCCGTCTTCGGCTGGCACACGCTGCTGCTCTGGCTGAGCCCGCTGCTTGCGGTGGGGCTGGGCGCCTTCGGCATCTGGCGCCTGTCGCGCCGCCGCACGCCGAAGACCGACGACCTGTCCGCCGCGGAGAAGGCCGAGGTCGAGGCGCTGCTCAAGCGGCCATAGTGCATCGTCCCGAAAGGTGGTCACCGGCTTTCGGAACAAGACGATGCAAAGACAAGGAGCGTGCGCATCGTCCCGAAAGGTGGCCACCAGCTTTCGGAACAAGACGATGCAGAGACAGGAAGCAAGCGCATCGTCCGGGCCGGCACGCCCTGCTTTCGCCCGATCGTCCGGGCAGGGTCATCGGCAACGTCGTCACCGTCCGACCCGCAGCGAGCCTCACCCCGCGCGCCATGCCGATCGCCGCCCTCCTCAGACGTCTCGCTCTTGCCGCCGCGCTCGGCCTCGCCGCCGTGGCGCCGGCCCTCGCCCACCCTCATGTCTGGATCACGGCTAAGGCCGAGCTCGCTTACGAGGCGGGCCGTGTCACCGGTATCCGCCATGCCTGGACCTTCGACCCTGAATACACCGCCTTCCTAACGCAAGGGCTTGACGCCAACGGCGACGGCACGCTCTCGCCCGAGGAGCTTCAGGGCTCGGCCAAGGAGCAAGCGGCCAATCTCGCCGAGTTCGCCTACTTCACCAAGCTCAAGGTGGCGGGCAAGGAGCAGGCCTTCGCCGAGCCGCAGGAGGCGCGGATGGCGATGGAGGGCGGCAAGCTCACCCTCAGCTTCCTGCTGCCGCTCAAGACCCCCGTTGCCCAGGGCAGGGGCGTCGCGGCGGTCGAAGTCTACGATCCGACCTACTTCATCGCCTTCAGCCTTGCCGAGGGAGCCGATGCGGTGCGCCTGGCCGGCGCCGCCCCCGGTTGCAGCATGACGGTGACGCGGGCCAAGAACGCCGAGTCCGCGGTCGCGTCCGCCGGCCAGTCGATGACGGAGGCGATGTTCGAGGCGCTCACCACCGCCTCGAATTACGGCGAGCAATTCGCCAACCGGGCCATCGTCGCATGTCCCTGACCGCCGCCCTGCGCCCCGGAGGCGCAACGGGCAGTCGATGGCCGCTCGGGCTGGCGCTCGCCGCCGTGGCGGTGCTGGCCGCCGCCGGCCTCCTCGCCGCCGTCGCCGCGGCGCTCGGGCCCGTGGCCGCCCCGCCGCCGCGCTCGCCCTTTGGCATTGGCTTTCGCGAGGCGGCTCCGACTGCAACCGGGCTCGGCGGCTGGCTGCTCGCGGTGCAATCCAACTTTTCGAGCCATCTCCGCGCCGCCGTGACGGCCCTGAAGGCCGGCGGCCCCTGGACGCCGCTCGTGGTGATGGGCTTCGCCTACGGCGTGTTCCACGCCGCCGGACCCGGCCACGGCAAGGCGGTGATCGCCGGCTATATCGTGGCGGGCGAGCGCACGCTCCGGCGCGGCTTCGCCCTGAGCGCCGCCGCGGCCCTGCTTCAGGCTCTCGTGGCCATCACCATCGTGGGGGTCGGCGTCTTCATCCTCAAGGCGACCGCTTCGGGGATGACGCGGGCCGGCACGCTGATCGAGACCGTGAGCTTCGCCCTCGTGGCGGCGCTCGGCGCCGCGGTGACGTGGCGCAAGGCCGGGCGGCTCGCCGGTCTCGTCAGTGATACCCCGGCCGAGGCCTGCGGACCCGGCTGCGGCCATGCGCACCTGACGGATGCCGCCGCCCTCGACCGGCTCGGCGGCTGGCGTGAGCGGGCGGGCGTCGTCCTCGCCGCGGGCTCGCGCCCCTGCGCCGGGGCGGTGCTGATCCTCGTGTTCTGCGCCGCGCAGGGGATGCTCGCCGCCGGCATCGCCGCGACCTTCGCCATGGCGCTCGGCACCGCGCTGACGACCGGCGCGCTGGCAAGTCTCGCCGTCTTCGCCAAGGCGCTGGCGCTGCGCCTCGCGGGCGGACGTGGGCAGACCGGGGCCGTCGCGGTGGGCGGGCTCGAACTGTTGGCAGGGGCCTTCGTCTTGGTGCTCGGGGTCGCGATGCTCTCCGGACTGGCCACGGGCTTGGGTGGCTAAACGCCCCCTCGCCAAGCCCCGTGAAGCCGTGCAAGCTTCCCCTCCGGATCGGGAGGAGCCCTGCTTGAGCGACCACGCCCTCGACGCCTTCGCGCCCATCCTCAACTGGCGGCTCTTGAAGGGGTCGCACAGCTTCCCCGGTCCGGACGGCGGCACCTGCATCAACGAGGCGGCGATGGTCGCGGCGGGGCTGCCCTACCGGGCGATCACGGCCACCGAGGATTGCCCGCCCTGCTTCTCGCGTCCGCTCGCGGCCTACGCACTCGGACTCAACGATGCCATGCCGGAAGCCGAGCGTCAGGGGTTGATGGCCTTCGTGCTGCGGCTCTCCGGCTCAGCGGATGCGCCCGCGATCGAGGCCGCCCGCACCGCCTTCCTCGCGCTCGAGAGTGCCCGCCGCATCCTGCCCCCGCTCCTCGACGCGGCCGGCCTGCCGGCGCTCGCCGCCCGCTGCGAGACGGCCTCCGACGCGCAATCGGCCATGGTCGCGCTGCGCGCCGCAGAGATGCAGGGCGGCACGCTCGCCTACGCCGCCGCCGGCCGCCACGCCTGGATCGCGGGTGCCCGCGCCGCCGCCGCCGCGCGCACCGCTACGGCGGCCCTGCGCGCCTTCACCGATCCGCGCAGCGCCGCCGAGGTGGCGGAGGGCGCCGCTCCCTTCACGGAGGGAACATGGCGGATCGCGCTGACGATCCTCGACGGCGCGCTCGGCATCGGCCGGCAGGCGCCTGCGATCGATCTCGTCTCCGCCCGCGACCGCCTCGAAGCGGCCCGGACTCATACCAAATCCGTTTGATCCCTTCGGGATGGCAGATTTGAGTATCGCTCAAGCGCCGCGCCGGCTTGCTGATACGCTCCCCGCACTGATCAAGCGGAGACCGTATCAGCCGTAGGCGCGCGGGAGCGGTTCGTCCGCGAGATCGACGTCGAGCGACTCGCAGTTGGCGAGCCAGCGCCCGGTCAGGTGGTAGAAGAAGGTGCAGTGGCCGACGACCGCGATGGTCCGCTCCGGCCGCGCCCGCAGCCAATCGCGAAACCCCGAGACCCGCTGGTCGAACAGGGTTCGCGGCTCGACGTGCCAACCCTCGGGCCCGGCCTCTCCGTCCGCGTACCACCATGTCTCGGGCAGGTGATCGACCCGGAAGGCCGGAAATTCCCGCGCCAGCACCGAGGCGGCCCGGCCGATGTCGCAACTGCTCTCCTGGCATTCCCGGTGCAGCACCTCGACCAGCACATCGGGCCGGGCCGGGTGGTCGGAAAAAATCCCGGCGGTGGTCTGGAGCGCCCGGGTCAGCGGTGAGGTGACGACGAGTTCGAAGGGAATGTCGCTGAGCCGCTTGCGGGCCGCCGCGACCTGATCGTGGCCGCGCTCGGACAGGCGGGCATCGATATGGCCGGGATCGCGCCCCGTCGCCTCGTGATGCGCGTTGAAGGTCGATTCGCCGTGGCGGATGCAGACGATGCGGGTGGAGGGCTCGGAGAGGCGTGACATGGGCCCCGATGTAGGCGGTTCCCGCGCGCCGAACAGCGGGCCGCGACGCCGCGCCCGGTTCCCGCACCGATCCGGACGAAGCGTCACCTGAGGCGGCGAACTGCGCCGCTTTCCGGACATCGGTCGCAAGCCTGGTGCGGGGCGGGGCCGAAGCTGGGCAAAGCGTCCCGTGGCGGCGCGGCCGTCACTGGAGGAGCCTTGGCAGGAACCGGCCGCCCGGCCGGCATCCGCCGATGGAGGCTCCCATGCTCCCGATCCCCCTGTCCCCGCATCATCCGACGCCGCTCGCGCGCCCGGCGCCGGGCCTGACGCGCAACCTGCTGCTCGGCCCGCTGATCGCCCTCCTGCTCGCCCTCGTTGCCGGCATCGCACCGGCTCGTGCGGGGGACGGCAGCGGCACGCTGCTGCTGCGCTCCGAGGGTGGCGCGCCGGTCGAGGCGCCCCGCCTCAGAGCGGATGCCGCGATCACTGTCAGCGGCCCCACCGCGCGGGCGACGATCACCCAGGCCTTCCGCAACACCACCGCCGAATGGGTCGAGGGCACCTACCTGTTCCCGCTTCCGGAGGATGCGGCGGTCGATACGATGAAGCTCGTGGTCGGCGACCGGGTGATCGTCGCCGAGATCCGCGAGCGCGAGGCGGCGCGGCGCGCCTACGAGGCGGCGAAGGCCGAGGGCAAGGCTGCCGCGCTCACCGAGCAGCAGCGGCCCAACCTGTTCACCAACGCGGTCGCCAATATCGGTCCCGGCGAGACGGTTCTGGTGCAGATCGAGTACCAGCAACCGGTGCGGTCTTCCGCCGGCACCTACGCCCTGCGCCTGCCGACCGTCGCCGCCCCGCGCTACAACCCCGCTCCGACGGCGGTGAGGTCCGTCGCGGAGGGCGTCCCCGCCGCCGATCCCGTCCCCGACCGCGACAAGATCGCGGCGCCGGTGCTCGATCCGGCCCGCCACACGCCGGTCAACCCGCTGAAGCTCACCATCGATCTCAAGGCCGGCTTCCCGCTGGGCCAGGTGCGCAGCGCCACCCACGCGATCCGCGTCGAGGAGCTGTCGGAGGCCGAGCGCCGGATCACGCTCGTCGACGGCGCCACCGCGGCCGACCGCGATTTCGAGTTGACTTGGACCGCTGCCCCCGGCGAGGCCCCCGCTCTCGGCCTGTTCCGCGAGCAGGTTGCGGGGGGCGAGGCGGTGCTCGCCGTGGTGACTCCGCCGGCGGCGGCAAGCCCGGCCGCCTCCGTGCCACGCGACGTGGTGTTCGTGATCGACAATTCCGGCTCCATGGGCGGCGCCTCGATGCGCCAGGCCAAGGCGAGCCTGCTGATCGGTCTCGACCGGCTGCGCGCGGGCGACCGCTTCAACGTGATCCGCTTCGACGACAGCTTCGACACGCTGTTCCCCGACCTTGTCCCCGCCGACGAGACCCATCTCGACCGGGCGAAGCGCTTCGTCGCCAGCCTGGAGGCGAGCGGTGGCACCGAGATGCTGGCGCCTTTGCGCGCCGCGCTGCGGGACGCGGCGCCCGGCGAGACCGGCCGCCTGCGGCAGGTCGTGTTTCTCACTGATGGCGCCATCGGCAACGAGGCGCAGATCTTTTCCGCCATCGCGGCGGAGCGCGGGCGCTCGCGGCTGTTCATGGTCGGCATCGGCTCGGCCCCGAACGGCTACCTGATGAGCCACGCCGCCGAACTCGGGCAGGGCAGCTTCACCCAGATCGGCACGCCCGATCAGGTGACCGAGCGGATGCGCGCCCTGCTGATGAAGCTGGAGAACCCCGCCGTCACCGACCTGACTGCGACCTTCTCCGAGCCCGGCGTCGACGCCACCCCCGCCCGCCTGCCCGACCTCTATCGCGGCGAGCCGCTCACCCTGCCGGCCCGGATGGCACAGGCGCGCGGGACGCTCACCCTCGCCGGGCGGATCGGTGGAGAGCCCTGGCAGGCGGTGTTGTCGCTCGACGCGGCGCAGGCCGGTACCGGCATCGGCAAGCTCTGGGCGCGGGCGAAGATCGCCGAGGCCGAGACGGCGCGCCTGACCGGCCGGCTCTCGCCCGACGCCGCCGATGCCGCGATCCTGCAGCTCGCCCTCGACCACGGGCTCACCACCCGCCTGACCTCGCTGGTGGCGGTGGACGCCACCCCGCGCCGGCCCGAGGGCGCGCGCCTCGTCAGCACCGAGCTGCCGCTCAACCTGCCGGCCGGATGGGATTTCGCGAGCCTGTTCGGCGAGGGCGCGGCGCAGCCGCTTGCCCCACCGCCGCGCCAGCGCCGCGCGAGCGCCCCGGCTCCCCAACTCGCCGCCGCCCAGCCGGTCGCGCTGCCGCAGACCGCCACGGATTTCGAGATCCGCGCCTGGCTCGGCGGCCTGCTGCTGGCGCTCGGCCTGGGCCTGTTCCTCCGCCGCCGGGCCGCGGCATGAGCGCGATCGCGAAGCGGGACGCCGTCGCGTGGCGTCCCGGCCGGTGGGGCGTCAGAACCTCGCCGGCCCCTTGGCCAGCCCCTTGGCCGGCCCTCCTGCTCGTCGCGGCGGGCCTCGTCCTGCTCGCGCAGGCCGCCTGGATCCCGGCCAAGGCTGCCCTGGCGCAGGTGCTTCTGGAGCGCGCCTTCGCCCGGAGCCTCGCCGAGGGGATGGGCCAGCGCCCCTGGCCCTGGGCCGACACGGTACCGGTCGCCCGCATCGTCTTTCCGGGCCTGAACGAGCGCTACGTGGCGCTCGCCGGATCGAGCGGGCAGGCGCTGGCCTTTGGGCCCGGCCATGTCGAAGGCACGCCGGAGGCGGGCGAGCCCGGCATTGCGGTCTATGCCGCCCACCGCGACACGCAGTTCCGCAGCCTCGGCCAGCTTGCCGCGGGCGATCCGATCGAGGTCGTGCGCCGCGATGGGCGAACCGTGCGGTTCCGCGTCATCGGCCGGCGGGTCGTGCGCTGGGACGCCTCCGGCCTCGACCCCGACGCGCCAGGCCGCCGCCTCGTGCTCGCCACCTGCTGGCCGCTCGATGCGGTGAAGCCCGGACCGGAACGATTGCTGGTGGAGGCGGTCGCCGAACCTTGACGGTTCCCGCCTCGGTGCGGTTCTGTGCGGATCCGTCCGGAACCCGCATCATGCCGCCGATCGAGGCCGATTTTCCCGAGACCGAGCTGCCTGATGCGCAGAGCCGTCTCATCGCCGCGGCGGTGCGCGAGGCGCTAGCCCGCCGCCGGATGTCGCGGCAGGCGCTGGCGGACGCGGCCCGCATCAGCATCTCGACCCTGGAGAAGGCGCTCTCCGGCCGTCGGCCCTTTACCCTCGCGACCACCTTGCGCCTGGAAGAGGCGCTCGGCCTCCCCCTGAGGGTCCCAATCGCCGTGCCGCCGGTGGCGAGCGTGGACAAGGCGCGCCATGCACCGGAGGAGTTCGGCTCCTACACCCGCGAGGCGGTGGCCTTTCTTGAGGGACGCTACCTGACGCTGCGTCCCTCCTTCGGGCAGGCGGGGGCGATCTTCGCCTACCGCACCGAGATCGCCTGGGACGCCGACAACGCTCGACTCGTCTTCCGCGAGGCCGAGCGGCTCGATGCGCCCTTCGCCCAGTCCGGCACTGTCTCGGTGCCGAACCAGTCGGGCCAGATCTACCTCGTCACGAACTTCCAGGGGCAGTACCGGCTCGCCGTGCTCGGGCGGCCGACGATCCAGGGTGAGATGTTCGGCATCCTCACCACCCTGTTCTCCGGCCGCGGCACGCAGCTCACGCCCGCCGCGAGCCCGCTCGCCCTGGTGCCGGAGCGCGGGGCGCTGGCCGACGGGGCGCAGTACGGGCGCATCACCGCCGGCATGGCCTGCGAACCGGCCTACCGGCAGATCCTCACCCGCGTGCGCGAGGATGTCTTCGCGGTGTTTCCTGGCTGCGAGGGCTGATGCTCGTTCTCAGGCTGGACTCGACAGCTTCATCAGCACGAGACCGCTGACGATCAGCACCGCCGCCAGGATCCGGGTCGCGTTCATCGCCTCACCGAGGAAGGCGATGCCGACGATGAAGGCGCCGACAGCGCCGATGCCAGTCCAGATCGTGTAGGCGGTGCCCAGCGGCAGGCTGCGCATCGACCATGCGAGGCAGACAACACTCAGCACCATGGCAATGAGGGTGACGACGCTGGGCCAGAAGCGGGAAAACCCTTCCGACTGCTTCATCGTGAAGGCCCAGACGACCTCCAGCAAACCGGCGACGACGAGAACGATCCAGGGCACGGTAGCCTCATGCGGTTCATGGGCCGGGCCGTCCCGGACTTGGGCCCCACTGCGCAGAGGAGGTGGGGGCGAGGACGTTGCCTCTCCCGCTTTCAGCTAAAGTTTGCGGCGCGGGAGTCACGTGTGCCATCGCACGGCGGCAGGCGCTGCGCTATTCCAGCCGCACCACCACGCTGTCGCTGGCGCCCACCGCATCCATCACCGAGATGCGGGCGAAACCGGCGCCCTCCGGACTCCATTCCGACTGCCGGCGCATCGCCTCGGCCACGGGCAGACCGTCGACCATCCAGGTCAGGGGCGGCTGGCCGCCGAGCGCCTTGAGGGCGAGGCGGGCCTGCGCGCCCTCACTGAGGCCGAGATCGACCCGGGCGCCGTCCGGCGGGTAGGCAATCTTGAGCGGCACGCCGAGCGTCGCCGCGAAGGTCTTGGGCGCGTCCCGGCGGATGTGGCGGAGCGGCGGGGGCAGGGCCGCCGTCGCGACGATGAGGGCGTCGCGGGGGCGGGGGAGGGCTTCCGGCTCGCCGCCGAGCCGGGCGAAGGCGTCGAACAGGATCGGCGCGGCGTGGGTCCGCCCGACGAGGCCCGGCACCGAGGCGCCGTCGGGGCGGCCGATCCAGACAGCAATCGTCACGCGGGCATCGAACCCTACCGCCCAGGCGTCGCGGTAGCCGTAGGAGGTGCCAGTCTTGAAGCTGATCCTGCCGGGCAGGGCGTTCTCCGGCGGCGGGGCGCCGCGCAGGATGTCGGCGACGTACCAAGCTGCGACCGGGTCGGCGACCCGCCGCTCCGGCTCGGGCGCGGCCGGCGGACCGTCGAGGCGCCGAGCGAGCGCCGGCACGCTGCCCCCGCGGGCGAGCCCCGCATAGAGCCGGGCGAGGTCGGTCAGGGTGATGCCGAGCCCGCCGAGCGCCACCGGCAGGCCCGGCGCGGTGTCGCGCGGCAGCAGGATCGTCGCGCCCGCGCCCCGCAGCCGGGCGACGAAGCGGGCGGCGCCGACGGCGTCCAAAAGATCGACGGCGGGCAGGTTCAGCGATTGCTGGAGCGCCACCCGCGCCGTCACCGTACCGCGATACCCCATGTCGAAGTTTTCCGGGGCGTAGCTCGCGGCAAAGCGCGCCGGGCGGTCGTCGAGCAGCGTTTCGGGATGGGCGAGCCCGTTCTCGAAGGCGAGCGCGTAGATGAAGGGTTTCAGCGCCGAGCCCGGCGAGCGCACCGCTTGGGTAGCATCCACCGCGCCCGCGCGGGCGACGTCGAGATAGCCGGCGCTGCCGACATGGGCGAGGACCGCGCCGGTGCGGTTGTCGAGGGCGAGGATCGCGGCGGAGAGCGCGGGGCCGGTGGCAGCCGCGCGCTCGGCCGCCAGCGCCTCGAGGCTCGCCTGGAGGCGGGCGTCGAGGGGGAGGTGCTGCACCCGTGCCTCCGGATCGGCGGCATGGGCCTGCTCGGCGGCATGGGCTGCCAGCACCGGGAAGTGCTTGCGCGTGCTTGGCACCGGCTCGGCCTTGGCAGCCTGCGCTTCGGCGGCGGTCAGCACGCCGCGCGCTGCGGCGATGTCGAGCACCCGGTCGCGGGCGCGCCGGGCGTTGGCGGCGAAGCGGTCGGGCCGGCGCGCCTCGGGCGATTGCGGCAGGGCGACGAGGAGCGCGCTCTCGGCGAACGACAGCCGGGCCGGCTCGCGGCCGAAATAGGCGAGGCTTGCCGCCCGCACCCCCTCGACCGGACCGCCATAGGGGGCGAGCGCGAGGTAGAGGTCGAGCACGCCCGATTTGCCGAGCGTGCGCTCCAACTCGACCGCGCGGACCATCTGTCGGAGCTTGGCGGCAAGCGAGCGCTCGGCCCGTGGTTCGACGAGGCGGGCGACCTGCATCGACAGGGTCGAGCCGCCCGACACGATTCTTCGATGGGCGAGCCACTGCCACGCGGCGCGGGCCGTCGCCGCCGGATCGATGCCGGGATGGCTGTCGAAGCGGCGGTCCTCGTAGGCCTTCAGCATGGCCAAGTAACGCGGATCGATCGCGTCCGCGGTGACGGGCAGGCGCCAGCGCCCGTCGGCGGTGGCGAAGGGGCGCAGCAACTGGCCCTTCCGGTCGAGGATGACGGTGGAGCGGAGCTTCGCCTGGGTGAGGTCGAGGGGCGGGAGGGTGGCGGCGTAGCGCCAAAGTGCGCCCGCTATCAGAGCGACGAGGGCAACGGAGAAAGCGAGAGCCGCGCCGATGCGTCTCCCTCTCTCCGCGTGCAGGGAGAGGGCATGTTGTCCGGAGGCCATGCTCCTACTTCGCGGACATCACCTCGACCGATCCGAACGCGGTGCGTCCGAACCGCTCGGGGCGGTACATGTCCTCCACGCTGGCGCCCGGATGGACATAGGTGCCGGGCGAGACCACGCGCACGGTGTAGGCCGCCGAGAAGAAGGCCGATTGCTCCGGCGTACGGTCGTAGGCGGCCACGAACCGGTCGTCGCGGAACTCGGTGTGGGCCAGTGCCACGTCCGACTTGGCGAAGCTCAGCCCCGAGAGCGCGTCGGCATCGAGCAGCTTCGGGTTGTCGATCTCGAGCCCCGCGGGCAGGCGATCGACCAGAAGCAGGCGCCCGGCGCTGGCCTTGGCCTCGGTCACCTTCAGCACCACGACGAGGCGGTCGTTCTGGCGCAGCGGCTTGCCCAGATCCACCGGCGCGCCGTCGAGGCGGTAGAAGCCGCGCTCGACGGTGAAGCCGTGCGAGGCCGCCGGCTCCGGGGCGATCGGGTTGCCCTGGATGCCGATTGCGACGGGCACCGCCTCGCGGCCCGCGTTGACGATCCGCACCGGCCGCGCCTCCAGGGCAGGCGCCCGGTAGAGCCGCGACAGCGGACCGGTCTCGGTCTTTCCGTCGATGGTCAGCGCGAGGCTGTCGGACTCCTTGGCGAGGCTTTGCGCCGCCAGCACCATCCAGGCGTTCTCCTGGGTGCTGGTCGTGCGGCCCTCCGCCCGCTCCTGGCCGAGCACGGCGGCGACCGGCTGCAGCGTCGCCTGAGTGAACCCGGACTCGCCCGAGAGGGCCAGAAGGGCGGCGCCGTCGCGTAGGCGCGAGCCGTAATCGGCCCGGTAGACGCCCTTGTCGCGCTCGGCTTGGAGCGCCTGCACCGCCGCCTCGAAGCCCTTTTGCGCACGGCCGCGATCTCCCAGCAAAGCCAGGGCTGCGGCGAGCTGTCCGCGGCCGAGCGGTGTCGCGAAATCGGCGAGCTTGGTGTCGGCGAGGTAGCGCAGATCCCCCATCACCGGCCGGCCGTTGCGGGCAAGCACGTAGGCCGCGTAGGCCAGATCCATCCCGCCGTTCTCAACGTTGGTGGTGTTGGCCACCGTGTTACGCAGGCGGTCGAGCGCGCTGTTGAAAGCGGTCTGCGGCACGGCGAATCCGCGCTCGCGGGCGCGGGTGAGGAAGTCGGTGGCGTAGGCAGTCAGCCACGTATCGCCGGCATTCTCCGTGGACCACGCTCCGAAGGCGCCGCTCGAATCCTGGCGCGCCAGGACCCGCTCGATCGCGCCACGGATCCGCTCGTCGAGCCCGCCGTCGAGGCCGAGCTTTTCGCCGGCCGCGAGCGCGTTGACATAGAGCAGCGGCATCGCCCGGCTGACGATCTGCTCCGAGCAGCCGTAGGGATAGCGGTCGAGCGATTGCAGCAGGGCCGCGACGTCGATGCCCCCCAAGCGGCTGGCCGAGACGGACACCGCGCCGGTGCCGGGCAGGATGTCGGCGAGCAGATCCGGCGTCAGGTCGAGGCCGGCGCCGGGCTCCAGCGGGCGCACATCGCGGCGGACCAGCGCGCCGGTGCCGGGATTGATCCCGAGCGCAAAGGACTGGCCGGCGCTGCCCTGGATACCGGGGCCGGTCAGGCTCAGGTCGAGCCGGGCGGTGCCGGGGCCGGCGGCGGTGATCGGGATCACGAGCTGTCCCTTGGCGCCCGCCTCCAGTCGCATCGTGGAGCGCACCGCCTCGCCGGCCACCACGACGGGGCCGGTGAGGTCGAGATCGACGGTGTAGTCGCCGGCCGCCCCCTCGACATTGTCGAGGGCGACGAAGAAGCGCGAGCGGTCGCCGACATTGAGGAAGCGCGGCAGGGTGCCGGTGAGCACCACCGGATCGCGGACGATCACGTCGGCCTGGGCTTGGCCCACCCTCGCCTTGGTCCAGGCGGTCGCCATCAGCCGGGCGGTGCCGTTGAAGGCGGGCAGTTCCAGCGGGATCTTTGCCGTGCCGTCCGGGCCGACCGTGACCACGCCCGAATAGAGCGCGAGCGGCGCCTGGGTCGGCGGGGCGTCGGCGAGTTCGGTCGCGCCGCCGTCGCCGCCGGAGCGGATCGCGCCGAGCGTGCCCTGCATGCCGTCGATCAGGTAGCCCCAGAGGTCGCGGATCTCGGGGCCGAGGGCCTTCTGGCCGAAGAAATACGCAAACGGGTTCGGCGCCTCGTAGCGGGTCAGGTTGAGGATGCCGACATCGACGGCCGCCAGCGTCACCCGCGCCTCCTCGCCGGGGGCGAGACCGGCGAGCTTGACGGGCACGGTGAGGGTGCCGCGGGGACGCACCTTCTCCGGCGCCTCGATCGCGACGGAGAGGCCGCGCTTCTCCTTGTCCACCGAGAACCACGCGACGCCGAGCGCCCGGCCCGGCATGCGCTTGGCCGCCTGGTCGAGCGGCCGGTAGGCGGTGGCGACGAGGTAGGCGCCCGCGCCCCATTCCGGCTTGACCGGGATGTCGACGCTGGTGCCGCCCTCGGAAACCGTTACGTCGCGGATCTCGTGGACGCGGTCGCTGACGATGGCCAGCGTCGCGGTGCCGGCGAATTTTGGCGCGAGCCGGGCGCGCAGCCGCTCGCCGGCCGCGTAGGCCGGCTTGTCGAGGGTGAGGTCGAGGAGGTCGGGCACGTCGGCGGTCTCCGAGCCGCCCCAACCGACGGTGAAGGAGACGCTCGCCGCCGCCTGCGGCTGGCCCGCCACGCTGGCCTCCAGGCGGTACTGACCGAAGCCGACCGGCACGGCGATGCGTGCGGGCGCGTCGGCCGTGGTCGCCACGCGCCCGTCGGCGACACGGCGGCTCGACTTCACCGGCTCGAAGCTCCAGCGCCCGTCGGCGCGGTACCATTGGTAGGTCCGATCCACCTTCGAGAGCGTCCAGGCCACGCCGTCCTGCGCAAGCCGCCGGCCATCGGGGGCGGCCATCACGACGTCGAAGGTCGCGGTCGCGTTCTCGGCGAGGTCGCCGCCGAAGTTTTTCCGGATCGCCAGCACCGGTTGGGCCGGCAGGATCGGCAGGGTGACGCTGCGGCTTAAGCCCCGGCCGCCCGGCTCGCCGACGGCGAGGGTGATTTTTGCTTCCAACGCGCGGGGGGCGGCCACCTCCTGCACCGGCACCGTGAGGCTGGTACGCCCCTGCGCGTCGGTGGTGGCCTTGGCGTCGATCTCGGCGGTCGTCGCCTCCACCGCCTCGTCGTCGAGGCCGATGGAGAAGCCGTCGAGTCCCTTGATGCCGGGATTGGCCGCCGCCTGCACCGCGACTGAGCCCGAGACATCGAGCCCCGAGCCCGGCGCGCCGTAGAGGTAGCGCGCGGCGACATCGATGACCGCCGGCTCGCCGCGGGTCAGCGTCGGCGTCTTCGTGGTGAGGTTCACCTCCAGCCGCTCGGGCACGTAATCCTCGACGAGCCAACTCGCCTCGCCGACGGGCGGCGCCTTCGGATCGGTATAGGCCGAGACGCGCCACGTGCCGTGCATGGCTCCCGCCATCAGCGGCAGGGCGAGCGAGCGCCCGCCGAGCCCCTCGTCGGCGACCGCTGCACGGCGGTACTCGACGCCGTCGGGCCGCTTCACCACCAGTGTCAGCGGCAACCCACTGACCGCCGCTCCTTGCGGATCCCGCAGCAACGCGGTGAGCTGCACCGTCTCGCCGGAGCGATAGACGCCGCGCTCGGGAAACACATAGGCCTCGGCCCCGCCGGGTGCCGGCCGCCCCCTCACGCCGCGGTCGGAGAGATCGAAAGCGCCGAGCGCCAGATCGAGGAAGCCGTAATCGTCGCCGACCTGCGCCACCACGAGGCCCGGCGCGAGACCGCCCTCGCCGCGGGCGAGGCCGGCGGGGAAGGCGGCGTGGCCCTGGCCGTCGGTCTTGGCGGTGGCGAGCACGTCGTTGTTGCGGGCGACGAGCCGGATCTCGGCGCCGGAGACCGTCTTGGCGCTGGCGAGCGAGCGGGCGAAGACGTGGACGCCGTCGCGGCCCTTGAAGGCGGTGAGCCCGAGATCGGAGACGACGAACCATTGTGTCGCCTGCGTCTCGTAGCCGCCGTACTCGTCTTCCGACGAGTCCGTGGTGCCGGTGGGCTTGGCCAGCATCAGGTAGAGGCCGGGTTCCAGCTTGCCGACCGCCTGCAGCACGGGGAAGGCGGTCACCGCCTCGCGGTTGGTCTCGGCTTTCGCCGTGTCGAGGGTGCCCTTCCAGACCCGCTGGCCCTTCTGGTCGGCGATGGTCTTGGCCGTCGAGCCGCTGAGTTGGCTCAGGAATTCCTCCGAGCGGAGCGCCGGCAGAAGGCCGCGGTCGCCGATGCGCAGCACCTCGACATCGAGCTTATTCGCGTTGACCGAGATCAGCGGCACACCGGCCTGACCGGTACGCGGCAGGACGTAGTTGCGGCCGGTGAAGCGTACCTGGGGCGAGCGATCGCGGACGTAGACCTCGTAATCGGCCGATTTCAGCAGATTCTCGCCGACCGACGAGGGCAGGCCCTGGCGCACGACGAAGGCGTAGCGCTCGGAATGCTTGAGCCCATCGACGCAGACCTGGGAGCCCTCCGCCGTGACGGCGGCGTTGGTCGCGCCCGAGACGGCGATGTAGGGGCTGTAATCGGTCTTCGGGACGAGGCTTTCCGAGAAGGTGAAACAGACTCGCGGCGCGGCGGCGTCCGAATCGACCTTGTAGTCGAGGATGCGGAAGCCGTGCTCCTCGCGCAGCTTCTCGTAGGCCGCGCGGGTCTGCGCCTCGTCTCGGATCGCGAGGCTCGCGCGGTAGGCCTCCAGCGCCGGCCGCCACTCGGCCTGCGCCGCCTGGATCTCACCGAGCCGGGCCAGCGCCCGCGCCTCGTCCGCCGGATTTCTGGCGCGCAGGTAGCCCTGATAGGCGGCGGCGCTCGCGCGGCTCTTCAGCTTAAACCGAGCGGAGTAATCGGAGCGCTCCTCGTCGTTGCCCGCCGCGTTCGCTGCGCGCGCGTAGTCGAGCCAGTTGCGAGGATCGCTCGGGTCGGCGGCCACCGCGGCGGCGTAGGCGTTCAGCTCGGCATCCGGTTCGGCGCCCTCGCTGCGCGCCGCGATCTCCGCCTCGCGGCGCCACTGCGCCGCGGTCTTGGCGCCGGGGGGCGCCTCGCTCCTGAGCGTGGTCTCCAGCCGGACGCCCGCGCTCGCCAGCGCCTCGCGTAGGAAGGATTTCGTGACGGGGGCGGTTGCCGATCTGGCGGGCGGGGCTTGCGCGGGGGCTTGCGCCAGGGCGGACCCGCCGAGCAGCGTCGCGCCGATCAAGGCCGCGCCGATGCGCCCGAGACTCTTGCCTTGGGACATGCGCTCGTCTCCTCCGACCGGTGCCCGAAGCAGGGGCGTCCGCGGCCGGCAAGCTACCACTTGCCGCGCCGGCCGCAACGCTTACTCCGCGTGAGGCGGAGGGATGGTTCGGAGTGCCTCACGGAACGCCCGGTTACCGGCGGATCTGCCGCGACTTGTGGACGGCCCATCCCCGCTGGCATCATCACTGGCACTTCGAATCGAACGGCGGGCAACAGGACGGATGAACGCTTTTCGCACCGGCCTGCCGGTTCTCCTCGCCGCCGGCTTCGCGACGGGGGCGCTTGCCCAGGTGCCGGCCCCGCCCGCTCTGCCGCGGCCGAAACCCGCCGCCTCGGTCCCGCCCGCGCCCGATCCCGCCTTCGAGGCGGCGCGGGCGGCCTTCGAGGCCCTGCCCGAGGCGGAGCGGCAGGGCCTGCAGGACGCGCTCGTCTGGACCGGCGACTACAACGGTGTGACGACCGGCGCCTTCGGCAAGCGCAGCTTCGAGGGAATTCAGACCTACCAGACCCGCACCGGCGCGGCGCCGACCGGCCTGCTCACGCCGCCGGAGCGGATCGCGCTCAAGCGCGAGGCGGAGGCGGCGCGCCGGGCCGCGCGCTTCAAGGTCCAGCCCGATCCGGCGAGCGGCGCGGTGGTCGGCGTGCCGGAGGCGCTGCTGCCGAAAAAGAGTGCGATCCCCGGCGGCAGCCGCTGGCAGAGCGCCGACGGGCGGGTGACTCTCGACACCAAGTCGTTCCCGCAAGGGGAAACCAGCCTCGACGCCCTGTTCGAGCGGGCGACCGCCGCGATGCCGGGCCGCAAGGTCACCTACAAGCTGAAGAAGCCGGACTTCATCGTCATCACCGCCGAGACGGCGGGCGGGCGCTCCTACATCCGCTACGCCGAGGGGCTAGCGGGGATCCGCGGCTTCACCATCGGCTACGATCGCAGCGTGTCGGTGACGGTCGACCGTCTCGTCATCGCGATCGCCAACACTTTCACGCCGTTTCCCGATGGGGCACCCGCTGCCGCGGCACCCGCTGTCGCCGGCCCGGCACCGCGCCCGGCCGCCCCCGGTCTGGCGGCCGCGCCCGCCGCACCGTTGCCCGGCGCGCAGGTCGAGGCGCGTCCCGCCGCGACCGGCCTTCTCCTCGGCGGCGGGCGTGTGCTGACGGCGGCCTCTGCCCTCGATGCCTGCGGCGCGCCTCGCATCGGCGGAGTGACGGCGCGGATCGAGCGGCGCGACGCGGCGGGCAGCCTCGCGCTGCTGTCCGCCGAAGGGCTCGCGGGCGCGCCGCCGCCGCTGCGCACCGAACCGGTGGGTGAGGGCGAGGCGCTGCTCGTGCTCGGTGCTCAGGCCAAGGGACGCCCGAGCGTCGCCCCCGCCAGCGCCGCGGTCGAGGGCGTCTACGCCCCGCTTCAGCCCGGCGCAGGCGGCGCGCCGGTGCTCGACCGGGCGGGCCGGCTCGTCGGACTCGTCGCCCGCTTTCCCGCTGCTCCCCGCCTGATCGCCGGGGTGATGCCGCCGACGCGCTACGGCATCGTGCCGGGGAAGGCCGTGGCAGCGTTCCTGGCGGAGAGCGGCGTGCCGGCCGGGGCGGGCACGGGTCCCGCGAAGGGCGCCGCGACCACGCTGGGCGGGGCGGCGGCGCCGGTTCTCGGCGCGGTCGTGGCGATCACCTGCACCCGGTAAGGGGCTGGGCCGGGCCTCAGACTCGGCCTGTCACCAGCAGGACGATCAGGATGATGATCAGGATGCCGCCGAGCCCGAAGCCGGGGCCGCGGAAGCGTCCGCCGCCGTAGAAGTTGCCGCCGCCGAACAGCAGCAGGATCAGCAGGATGAGGAGGATGGTGGTGATGGTCATCGGCGGAAGCCTCTCCGGTCCGCCCAGACCCCTTTGCCTGAGCGCCCACAGCAACGCTTCTGCCGGCGATTTCGTTCAGCCGGCTCGAATCTGATCCGAGGATCGTCGGGCCTCAGGCCCGCCAATCGGGCAGGGCGCCTCCGGTCTCGGCGAGCCATCCGGGCACCGGCAGGCCACGCTCGCCCAGGAAGGCGGGGTTGAACAGCTTCGAGGCGTAGCGCGCGGCCCCGTCGCAGAGGATCGTCACGATGGTGTGGCCGGGCCCGAGTTCCCGGGCGAGCCGGATCGCGCCCGCGACGTTGATGCCGGACGACCCGCCGAGCGATAGGCCCTCCTCGCGCATCAGGGCGAAGATGATGCCGAGCGCTTCCGTGTCCGGAATCCGGAACGAGAGATCGGGGGTGAACCCTTCGAGGTTCTTCGTCACGCGGCCCTGGCCGATCCCCTCCGTGATCGAGGAGCCCTCGGCCTTCAGCGTGCCGGTGCTGTAATAGGCGTGGAGCGCCGAACCCTCGGGATCGGAGAGCGCGATCTTCACCCCCGGCTTGGCCGCCCGTAGCGCCTCGGCCACGCCCGCCAGCGTGCCGCCGGTGCCCGCCGCGCAGACGAAGCCGTCGACCGCCCCATCGGTCTGCGCGAGGATCTCGGGGCCGGTCGCCTCAATATGGGCGCGGCGGTTGGCGGTGTTGTCGAACTGGTCGGCGAAGAAGGCGCCGGCCGCTTCCCTGCCCGCCAGCCGCTCGGCGAGGCGGCGGGCAGCGTGGACGTAGTTGTTCGGGTTGGAGAAGGGGACGGCGGGCACCTCGACCAGCCGGGCGCCGGCCAGCCGCAGGGTCTCCTTCTTCTCCGCCGACTGCGTCTCAGGGATGACGATGACGGTGCGGTAGCCGCGCACGGACGCCACCAGCGCCAGCCCGATCCCGGTATTGCCCGCCGTGCCCTCGACGATGGTGCCGCCGGGCCGGATCAGGCCGCGCGCCTCGGCATCCCGCACGATCGAGAGCGCCGCCCGGTCCTTCACCGACAGGCCCGGATTCAGGAACTCCGCCTTGCCGAGAATCGTGCAGCCGGTCTCCTGCGAGGCGCGGCGCAGCCGGATCAGGGGCGTGCCGCCGATGGCGGCGAGCACGTCGGGAGAGACGGCGGAGGAGCGGGACATGCGGGACAGCGGCCTTCCTGGACGTCCGCGCGGGGCGGCGGATCAGGCAGGCTTACACCAACGGATTTTCAGGAATCCAGGTAGCCCGCCTCCCGCAGGGCGTCGGCGACCGCAGTAAAGAAGGGATCATCCGCCTCGGCCTCCTCCGGCGACCGATCTCTTCCCTCGGCCAGCGGCGCGTCGTCGTCCGCGGAGAAGCTTGGGATGGCCCGCAGCTCCGCCGTGCCGGCCGATGCCGCGGCGGCGCCGAGACCGAACAGGCCGGCGGCGGTGAGGAGGGTCTCGTTCAGGGAGATCATGGCCGGATCCTGTCTCGAAACGGGACGTCACGAGTTTAATCCGTTAACCAAATCTTGGCAATATTGCGGGGGTGCACGGAAAACAGTGAACCGTTTTTCGGCAAGCTGGCGACTGTGGCCGCACGGCAGCATGTGTTGCCGCTCGGTTCAGGACCGGTTCAAGCACGGCCGCGCAGGACGGGTTCTGTGATCTTCCTGCATCGTTTTCGGCGAATTGGGCCGCGCCGCCGCCGCAATCGGGCGGGATGAGCACTCCGTCAAGCTTCTCCCGCTAGACGCTCTCCACGCGGCGGTATCCGCCGCCCTCGACGCCTGCCCGATTTCCTCTCAGCCGCGAAGCCCATCCATGACGGTCGTCGTCCTCATCGCCTGCAACCTGCTGCTGGCCGGCCTGTTCTCACTGGTCGCCGTCGCCCTCGACTGAGCGCGCCGCGCCTCGAACCACATCCGCACCGTGAGGTCTGAACGCCCCGGTCGCCCCTGCGCGGCCGGGACTTTCGGCGTGTCGGGATCGTGCGAGATCCGTGTTGGGACGATCAGGGTCGCGTCGCCCGGCCCTGCGTCGTGTCCAGGCGGCCGATCAGGGTTTCGAGGCGTTCGCCGACCGGCTCGGTGAGGCTGTCGGCGTAATGGCTGCGCAGGCTCTTGCCGAGGTGGCGGCGTACGCTCGGGCTCAGCGGCGGCGTGCCGCTCGCGGGTTTGGTCTCGGCGACTGGCTTCGTCACGGATCGTCTCCCGTCCGGTGCCGGAACCGGCTGTGAGGCGACGATCTTGGGCGCAGGAGGGTTAAGGCGAGTTTTACTGCCGCGATAAAGAAACGATTCACCAAACGAAGAACCCTCCGTGCCCAGGGCACGGAGGGTTTTTTCTCGTCGCCAGCACCGCTCCGGGTGCGGTTGCGATCCCTACCGCGTCGTCGGCAGCAGCAGGTCCGGCAGCCAGAGGGCGATGCCCGGCACGAGGCAGAGCAGGACGATCGCCACGCCCATCAGGAGCACGAAGGGCAGGGTGCCCCAGATGATGTCCTTCAAGGGGATGTCGGGGGCGATGTTCTTGATGACGAAGATGTTGAGGCCCACCGGCGGGTGGATCAGGCCCATCTCCATGGTGATCGTCATCACCACGCCGAACCAGACGAGGTCGAAGCCTGCGGCCTTCAGCGGCGGCAGGATGATCGGCGCCGTCATCAGGATGATCGAGACCGGCGGCAGGAAGAAGCCCAGCGCGATCACCAGCGACAGGATGGTGGCGAGCAGGACCCAGGGCGAGAGCTGCATCTCGACGATGGCCTGAGCCGCCGCCTGGCTGATGTGGAGGTAGCTCATCACGTAGGCGTAGAGGAGCGACATGCCGATGATCAGCATCAGCATGGTCGATTCCCGCAGCGTCGCCGTGAGGATCGGGTCGAGATCGCGGAAGCGCCAGACGCCGTAGATCACCGCGATCAGGGCGAGCGCCAGCAGGCCGCCGAGGCCCGCCGTCTCGGAAGGCGTGGCGTAGCCACCGTAGAGCGCGACCATGACGCCGGTGAGCAGCACCACGAAGGGCAGCACCCGCGGCAGCGTCGAGAAGCGCTCGCGCATGCTGTAGCTGTCCTCCTTCAGGATCGGGTGCTGCGTGCCGGTCCGCTCGTAGGCGAGCTTGGCCGCCGCGAATTCCGAGCGGAAGCGGAACACCGACCAGGCGGCGAACAGGGCGACCAGGAGGAAGCCCGGCCCGATCCCGGCGAGGAACAGCCGGCCGAGCGACTGCTCGGCTGCCACGGCGTAGAGGATCATGGTGATCGAGGGCGGCAGCAGGATGCCGAGCGTGCCGCCCGCGGCGATGATTCCGGCGGCGAAGCCCGGCGAGTAGCCGCGCTTGCGCATCTCCGGGATTCCGGCCGAACCGATCGCCGAGCAGGTGGCGGGCGAGGAGCCGGCCATCGCCGCAAACAGCGCGCAGGCGAACACGTTGGCGATGCCGAGCCCACCGGGGATGCGGTGCATCCAGGCATGCATCGCCGAGTAGAGATCCTGGCCGGCCCGGCTCCTTCCGATCGCCGCGCCCTTCAGGATGAAGAGCGGGATCGAGAGCAGGGTGATCGAGGCCATCTCCTCGTAGACGTTCTGCGCCACCGTATCGAGCGAGGCGGCGGGCATGAACGCGTACATGAAGGCGAGCGCCACGAAGCCGAGCGCGAAGGCGATGGGAATTCCTGAGAGCATCGCCCCCAGCGTCGCCCCGGCATAGAGGAAGCCGATCGCGGCGGTGCTCATGCCTTGCCTCCCGTGGTCGTGACCGGCCGAACCGGGGCCGCCTTCGGTGTGATCGTGCTCTCCAGAGGGTCAGGCCCCTCGGGCGTTAGGTCCGGGCGGTCGCGCATGTCGCGGTTGACGTCCGCCCCGATGCCGATCTTGGGCTTGGCCCAGCCGGCGGCGCGGGGGCCGTAGAGCAGCGCCTCGGCGATCTGCAGCACGAACTGGATGGCCAGCAGGCTCATGCCCGCCGACATCAGCAGGTAGGGGATCCAGAGCGGCGGCCCCCAAGTCGATTGCGAGATCTGGCCGTCCTCCCAGGCCTCGTGGAACAGGCTCCAGCTCTTCCAGGCGAAGAAGGTCACGAAGGCGAGGCTGATGATGTCGACGAGGACGAGGCGCGCCCGGTTGGCGGCCGGCGGCAGCAGGCCGGTGAGCGCCTCGATGGCGACGTGGCCGCGCTTGGCCTGAACGCCCGCCGCCGACAGAAAGGTGGCGCCGACGATGAGGAACACGGCGGTCTCGTCCTGCCACTCGGTCGGCTCGTGCAGGACGTAGCGGATCAGCACCGAGTAGCTGAGCACGAGGCAGGCGGCGACGAGCGCGATGCCGCCCAGCACCAGGATGAGGTGGTTGAGCCGGCGCGTGGCCCGGTCGATCACCCCGAGCAGCCCCGGAATCCGCGGCTCCTCGGCCTTCTTCGTCTCGGATGCGGCCGAAGCCGCGTCGAAGGCGTGGCTCATGCGACCTTCTCCGCCAGCTTGAGCAACTCGGCGCAGCTCGCGTTCTTGTTGGCGAAGTCCTTCCAGGCGGTGTCGCGGGCGATATCGCGCCACTTGCCCAGCGTCGGCTCGTCGAGCTGCACGACCTTGGCGCCGGCCTTGCCGAACACTTCCTCGACGCGGGTGTCGTCGGCCTTGGCCCCCTCTTGGCCGAAGCTCTCCAGCTCGGTGCCGACCGCCATGATCAGGTCCTGCTGGTCCTTAGGCAGACCGGAGAACACGATCTTCGACATCATGATCGGCTCCAGCATGAACCAGTAGGAGCGCTCGCGGCCCGAGGTCAGGGCCTTCGAAATCTCTTCAAGGCGGAACGAGATCAGGCTGGTGGAGGAGGTCAGCACGGCATCGCAGGCGCCGGTCTGCATCGCGGCGTAGGATTCGTTCGACGGCAGCGACAGGGTGGCGGCGCCGGCCTGCTTCATCATCAGGTCCATCTCGCGCGAGCCGCCGCGGACCTTCATGCCCTTGGCGTCCTCGGGCGTCAGCAGCGGGCGCTCGCGGCTCGCGATGCCGCCGGCCTGCCAGACCCAGGAGACCAGCACGATGCCCTTGGCCTCCAGGATCTCGGTGAGCTTGCGGCCGACCGGCGCGTCCTTCCAGGCGACGGCCTGGGCGTAGGAGGAGACGAGCGCCGGCATCAGGCCGATATTCATCTCCGGCACCTCGCCGCCGGCATAGGGCGAAGGATAGAGCGAGAGGTCGAGCGCCCCTTTGCGCATGGCGCTGAACTGCGCGTTGGTCTTCATCAGCGAGGAGCCGGGATAGACCTGCACCTCCATCGCGCCCTTCGAGCGCTCCTTGATGGCGGCGGCGAACTTCCGGCACATCCGGTCGCGGAAATCCCCCTCGTCGATCGAGCCGCCGGGGAACTGGTGCGACAGCTTCAGCGTCGTGGCGGCCTGGGCCGGGCCGGCCCCGAGCTTGAGCAGCGCAGGCGCGGCGAGGCCGGCCGCGAGGAGGTGGCGGCGGTTCAGAGTCATGGCGTTTCCTCTTCGAATCCCGCATTCGCGGATTCTGATCGAGTCCGTTGCTTCGGACTTTTGTGCGGCGCACAATATACGTTTCACCGCAGCATTTAATGCAAGATCGCGTCATCTTGCATATTTTGTCAACGCCCTTGAATATGTGTCGGCAGGGATCCGACGATGATTCGACCGATGAACCAGACCCAGCGCCTCAGGCAGACGATCGAGGACGAGATCGTCGAAGGGCGTCTCGCCCTCGGCGCGCGCCTCGACGAGACGCAGCTCGCCGAGCGCTTCGGCGTCTCGCGCACGCCGATCCGCGAGGCGCTGCTGCAGCTCGCCGCGACCGGCCTCGTGGAGACCAAGCCGCGTCGCGGCATGGTGGTGAGCGCCCCCGAGCCAGGGCATCTCCTGGAGATGTTCGAGACGATGGCGGAGCTGGAGGCCGCCTGCGGTCGGCTCGCCGCGCGGCGTCTGACGCCGGAGCTCGAGGTGGAACTCAAGGGCGCGCTCGACGCCTGCGCGCGGGCGGCCTCGACGGGCGATCCGGAAGCCTATTACGGCGAGAACTACGTCTTCCACACGGTGATCTACCGCGCCTGCCGCAACGATTTCCTGTGCGGGCAAGCGCTGGCGCTGCACCGCCGCCTCTCGCCCTACCGCCGGCTGCAACTGCGCACCCGCCACCGGGTGGCGCAATCGCTCGCCGAGCACGAGGCGGTCGTCGCGGCCATCCTCGCCAGCGACGGCGCCGCGGCGGCCGACCAGCTCCGCCGCCACGTGCTGATCCAGGGCGACGGCTTCTCGGAATTGGTGGCCAACCTGCGGACGCTGGATCACAGCGCGGCTTGAGCGCCCGTTTGACTGTACTGCTTCGGCAAGCTTATCGCTCCTCATGCTGCGCAACCGCATAACGGTTGCTCGGCATGAGGATTGTCATGAGTGCCGGAACAGATCGATCACGCAGGCTCTCGGCCATCCCGCCCCTCGCGCTCGCTCTGACGGCTCTCGCCGGACCGCCCGCCCTCGCACAGCCCACCGGACGGCCGATCTACGAGGGCGCGGGCGGCGATCCGCGGATCTCGGTGTCCCAGCCGGAATCGACGAGCCAGGCCTCGGGCGGCTACGTGCGCTCGATCGAGCCCTCGCTCGGACCCTTCGGCGATCCGCTCGGGTGGCGGCCCCTACTGAAGGAGCGGGGCATCGAGTACAGCCTCACCTACATCGCCGAGACGCTGGGCAATCCCGTCGGCGGCATCCGCCAGGGCGCGATCGTCGAGGACCGGCTGAACCTGCGGCTCAACCTCGACCTGCAGCGGCTCGCCGGCTGGGACGGCGCCACGGTCCACGCCAACGCCTACTTCATCCACGGCACCGGCCTGTCGCGCTACTATGTCGGCAACCTGCTGGCCACCAGCGTGATCGAGGCCTTGCCGTCTTCACGCCTCTACGTGCTGTGGCTCGATCAGCAGCTCTTCGAGGGCCAGCTCGGCATCCGCATCGGCCAGCAGGCGGCCGACACCGAATTCTTCGTCAGCCAGACCGCGACGCTGTTCGTGAATTCGACCTTCGGCTGGCCGGCGATCACCGGGCTCGATCTGCCGAGCGGCGGCCCGGCCTATCCGCTCGCCTCGCCCGCGATCCGCGCCAAATACGTGCCGGGCAACGGCTTCTCGCTCCAGGCCGGGCTCTATAATGGCGATCCGGCCGGCGCCAACCGTCCCGGCGACGACCCGGAAGCGCAACGCCTCGACCGCACCGGCACCAATTTCCGCACCCGCGACCCGGCCCTGGTCGTAGCCGAGGCCACCTATGCCTTCAACACGGAGACGGATGCCAAAAGCCTGCCCGGCGACATCACGCTGGGCGGCTGGCAGCATTTCGGGCGCTTCGAGAGCCTGCGCATCGACAACACCGGCCTGTCGCTCGCCGACCCGAACTCGACCGGCATCGGCCGCCCGTTGCGCGGCAATGCCGGGATCTACGCGGTCTACGACCAGACACTCTACCGGGAAACCGGCAAGGACGACGAGGGGCTCGGCTTCTTCGTGCGGGCGGCGTGGTCGCCGACCCGCTCCAGCCTCGTCTCCGCCTATCTCGATGCCGGGCTCGCCTATAAGGGCCTGTTTCCGGGCCGCGACGACGACACGCTCGGCCTCAGCCTCGCCCATGCCCGCCTCTCCGACGACGCCCGCCGGTCCGACATCGACACCATTATCCTGACCGGTACGGCAATGCCGCGGCGGCGGGCCGAGACGGTGATCGAGGCGACCTATCAGGCCGTGGTGGTGCCGGGCTTCACCGTGCAGCCCGACGTGCAACTGATCCTGCATCCCGGCGGCGGCATCGCCAATCCGCGCGACCCGGAAGGGCGCCGCGTGCGCAACGCCGCCGTGCTGGGGCTTCGTGCGACGGTTCAGTATTGAGGCGGGAGCCTTTACGGCTCGGACGGCTCCCTCGCATCCAGCCGCCTACGAGGCGACCTTCAGGTCCGTGTGGATGAAATCCCGGCCCTTGAAGAGGATCGGAGCGCGGCTGGCGGCGGCGCAGGCGTAGGATAGACAATCGGCGAAATTGAGCTGCGTCGGGTGGCCCCGGCCCTTGCCGTAGCGATCGAAGGCCTCCACGGCCCGGCGGGCGACGGCGTCGTCGATCGGGAGGACGGTGATCTCGGCCGTCACTAGGAAGGCGTCGTACATTTCCTGGGCCGCCGTAATCGGAAGCCCAAGGATGCGCGCAAGATTGATCGTCGCCTCGAGGCGGACATGCGGGCCGGTCGCCCGATGCTTAGTGCCCTCGATACAGGCGACATAGGCCGGTGCCTCGGGTTCGCCGGCCAGAATGGCGACGATCGCCGACGTGTCGATGAACATTCAGCGCGTCCACAAGGCGTCGCGCTCGTCCTCGCTCAGAGGAGGCGCGGGCGGCCGGTCGGCCTTCGCCAGGGCTGCGGCGCGGATCGCGGCCACACGCTCGATCAAGGGAAGAGCCTCGTCGGCGCGTTTGATCTCACGCTGCAAGGCAAGCTTGATCGCGGCCGTGAGGTTGGGGGCGCCCGATTTCCTCATCACGGTTTCGGCGAGGGTTCTGACTTCCTCATCCCTGATGCTGAGCATGACGAACTTTCGTAGAGACGGATCTTGTATATACGCAAGCTTGGTGGCTGTGCATACAAAACCTGCATTGCCCAAAATCGATGGCGGCCATTCTCAACGGCTGCCATCGCCCCATTTTCCTCGAAAGCTGCCCGACTGCGACGAGGGTCGACCTCAGAACGAGGCCCGCACGCCTCCGAACACGCTGCGGCCGTTGCCGGGAAAGAACGCCACCGGCCCGCCCGCCACGGTCGCGGCGTTGGTCACGACCGCAATGTCGGAGACATAGCGTTCGTCCGTCAGGTTGCGGGCATCAACTAACAGCGAGACGCCGTTGGCGAAGTCGATGCCGGTCTGGAGGCCGAGCAAGGCGTAGCCCGGTACCTTCAGGGTGTTGGCGTGATCGGCAAACGCGCCCTCTGGCACCCAGTCGAGGGTGGGTGCGAAGTGGAAGCCGCTGGGATGCCGGTAGCCGAGCACCGTGCGCAGCACGTTCACCGGCACGCCGGCGATGCGGTTGTTGCCGAAGACCGGGTCGCCGACGAAGCGGAAGTCGTTGTGGGTCCAGATCTGGGTCAGGCTGAGCCCGTCGCCGATGCCGGTCAGATCCGCGGCGAGGTCGAGGGTCACGGCAGCCTCGACGCCCTGATGGCGGGTGCGCGGGGCGTTGAAGGTCGCCGCCGGGATGTTCAGGCCGGGATTGGGCGTGAAGTTGATCAGCGCGTCGCGCACGTCCGCCCGGTAGAGCGTCACGTCCCAGGCCAATCGGTCGATCCGGCCGCGCGAGCCGGCCTCGTAGGTCCAGGCGCGTTGGACCTCCAGCGGCACGAAGGTGGTGCGTAGCAGGTTGGTCTGCACGAGGTCGGAGAAATCCGGCACGTCGCGCGAGCGGGTGACGTCGGCAAACACCTGGATGTCCGGCAGCGGTTGCCACAGCAGGCCGAGCTTCGGGTTGATGCCCTCATAGGTGATGTTGGCAAAGCGCGCGGCGGGGTTCGCGGCTAGGCCGCCCCTGTCGCTGAAGGTGCGGTTCGAGGAGAACAGCTTGACGCCGGTCATCAGCGCCATGTCGGGCCGGAACCAGAACCGGTTCTCGGCATAGGCCTCGTAGTTCGAGGCGCTCTGGCGCGCGTCGAGCGTCTGGGCCCCGCGCAGGCCCGCCACGTTCACGAATTGCCGGGCCTCGTTGATGCCGGCGAAGGCCCGCAGGCCGAGGATCAGATCGTTGCGGAAGCCGCCGAGATCGAACGTGCCGGCCCAGCGCGGGGCGACGCCGTAGGTCCAGCCGTCCTGGTCGATCACCTGGAAGATCGGATGCTCAAGGTTCTTGTGAATCGCCCAGGAATCGATGTCGAGGCGCCCGACTTCGAGTTCGAACGAGGTGCGGTTGGCGATCCGCTCCGTCGTCACCTTTCGCGATTGGTTGCCGGTGATCGCCGCCGGGTTGGCGAGGCGGGGATTGTTCAGGGCGTTGAACAGCGAGAGCGAGCCGGGCAGCTTCTGGTCGGTGTCGTAGAAGCCGAGGTAGAACCGGGTTTCGACCCCCGGCGCGAGCCGGTAGCCGATATTGGCGTTCACGTTGCGGGTGCGCTGCGTCTCGTGATCGCGGAATCCGTCGGAATTGGTCGCCGTGCCGGAGATCAGGACATCGGCAGGGCCCGAGATGCGCGAGACCTGGAAGTGCTCGCGGATCGTGTTGAAGCTGCCGCCGTCGATCCGGGCGGTGTTCGGCGCCAGGGCCGTGTAGGCGGTCGGCGTCACGAAGTTCACCGCGCCGCCGAGCGTGGTCGCGCCGAAGGTGAGCGCATTGCCGCCCTTGTAGACCTCGACCGAGCGTAAGGAGAGCGGGTCGATCTGGTAGAAGTCGCCGCTCCCGTCGGCGAGGTTGAGCGGGATGCCGTCCTGCAGCAGCTCGATGCCGCGGACATGGAAGCCGCGGGCGATGCCGGAACCGCGGATCGAGAGGCGCATCTCCTGGCCGTAGCGCTCCTGCACGAACACGCCGGGCACGTCTTTGAGCACGTCGCGCACGGTGTTGGCGTAGCGGTTCTGGAAGCTCGCAGCGTCGACGAAGGCGACGGAGCCGACGGTCGCGTTCACCGCCGCCCGCTGCGCGGCCACGCCCGGCACGGTCAGCGAGCCGGCCGTCTCACCCGGAGCGGAGGGGCGACCGGTGCCGGAGACGCTGATCTCGGCAAGTGTGGTCGTGGAAGGGGTCGCGCTCTCCGGCGCGACGAGGGGTTCTGCAAGCGCAGGGGCGGCAAAGGCAAGGCCGGCGGCGAGCAGGGTCGAGGCGAGCAGAGTGGAGGACAGGGCGGCACGCGGCACGGCCCGTTGGCGGCAAGGCATGAGGAAAGGTCCGTGGTCTGAAGGATCGGGAAGTGCGATCGATCAGGCGACGGGTGGGGCGCGCGGGCTCGGGCGCGTCCCGGGCGGGGCGCGGGGCAGGGCGACGATCTCAGGCCGCCATGCGGGCAGCGCGATCCGCTCCGGCGGCCAGACCACGACGGCGTGGGCGGGGTCCGGAACGTCGAGGCTCGGCAGGACGTGCGCGGCCTGGCAGCAGGGCAGGTGCGCCGTGTGCCCCTTCGCGGGCGCGTCGGGATCCGACGCATCGGGTGCGCAGAGGATGTGGACGAGGCCGCCGTCGGGGCCGACGGTTCCGGCGAGCGCCGCCGCGCCGAGGACGACCTGCAGGGCAAGCGCGTAGAGCGCGGCCACGGCGATGACCGCGCGGCACACGGTCCATCCCGGCAGGCGCCCTCGCATGGCCGCCAGCTACGGCCAAGCTCGCGCGGAGGTCAATGGATGCGCTCCCGGGGCAGTCCTGTTTTCCGTCTTGGCCGGCAGCAAGGCGGGCGCCGTGCCGTCACAGGACCCGCGACCCTCACGTGCTGCGGCCGTCGGCGACCAGTTTCCGCAATTGCTTCAGGGCGAGCGCGTGGCCCGCATTCAGGTCGAGCGGTCCGGCGAAGCCGCCGTCGCGGTCCATCATGTAGACCATCAGCGTGTGCTCCAGGGTGTAGTCGCCGCCGGGCAGGGGCACGCGCTTCACGAAGGCGCGGTAGTCGCGGGTCACCGCCTCGATCTGCTGCCGCGTGCCGGTCAATCCGGTGATCCGGTCGGTGAACGAGGCCATGTACTCCTGCATCACAGCTTGCGTGTCCCGCTCGGGATCGAGGGTGATGTAGTAGGCCTGGAGGTCGCCGCCTTCGGCCGCGAACTCGTCGAGCAGGGTGCCGAGATCGGCCAGCGTCGTCGGGCAGACGTTCGGACATTGGGTGAAGCCGAAGAAGACGAGGAAGGGCTTGCCCTTCAGCGCCTGCGAATCGACGGTGCCGCCCTTCGAGGATTCGAGCCGGAACGGACCGCCCACCACCGACAGGGTGGAGGGTTTGTCCCCCCACGGCAGGAAGGCGACCGTCGCCGCCACGATGCCGACGAGGGCCAGCGCGAAGGCGATCAGGATCAGCGCGCTCCCCCGCTTCGAGGCGGGGGAGGAAAATCGGTCCGGGCGAGGTTCAGTGGCCATGGTCGTGCCCCGCATGATCGTGTCCGGAAGGGGCAGGCTTGCCGCCCGCCGCCTCCGGCGCCTTCTCCGGCACCTTGGCCGCGAGGCTCTCCACGGCGAACTCGACGGGGACGCGGCCCGCCCGCTCGAAGGTCAGGGTGCCCTTCACCCGCTCGCCCTTCTTCAGCGGGGCTTTCAGGTCGAGGAACATCAGGTGGTGGCCGCTGGGGGCGAGCGTCACCGTCTGGCCGGGCGGGATCGCCAAGCCGTCAGCGAGGGGCGCCATCTTCATCACGCCGCCCTCCATCGACATCGTGTGCAGCTCGCCGCGCCCGGCCGCCTCGATCATGCCGCCGGTGAGCCGGTCGGGCTCCGTGCCGGTATTGGTGACCGTGAGGTAGCCGCCCGCGACCTTGGCCCCGCCCGGCGTCGCGCGCGACCAGGGATGGCCGATCTTGAGCGGGCCGGCGGCGTAGTCATGGGCCTGGACGGGGCTCGTCGCGGCGAGGTTCGTCACGGCGAGACCGAGGGCGAGGAGGGCGGACGGGAAGGCGTGAAGGCGCATGGTCGTGTCTCCATTCGCGGAGGAGAGAGGGCGCGCGGACTTGGGCCCCGGACCCCGCCCGTGTCGGCGGTCATCCGGTGAGGCGCGGGTCCGCGCGGCTGATCGAGCATCGTCCCGAAAGGTGATCCCCGGCTTTCGGGGAAAGACGATGCAAAAACAATAATCTAGGGCCAGCCGGTGCGGCCGCTCAGTGGTGGTGCGGGTGGCCGCCGGAACCGGGCGCGGCGGTGCCGGGCCCTTGGGCGCCGATCGGCGCCACGGTGAAGCTCACCGGCACCGTCCCGGCCCGCTCGAAGGTCAGTGTGCCCGCGACCGTCTCCCCCGCCTTCAGCCCGTCCTTCAGGTCGAGGAACATCAGGTGGTAGCCGCCGGGCTTGAGCGCAACGCTCGTCCCCGGCGCGAGGGTGAGGCCGCCCTCGACGGGGGCCATCTTCATCACGCCGCCCTCATGCGTCATCGAGTGGATCTCGGCACGGCCCGCCTGCGGAATCGCCGCGCCGGTGAGCCGGTCGGGCTCGGTGCCGGTGTTGCGCAGGGTCACGTAGCCGCCGGCGACCTTCGCCCCGCCCGGCGTCGCCCGCAGCCAGGGTGTCTCGATCGCGATCGCCCCGGCTTTCGTGGCGGGCGCGGCGGGGGCCTGCATCGTCTGAGACGCAGCGCCTGCGGCGGCGACGATCCGAACCGCCGGGGCCGGCGCCTTCAGCCCTCGCGCCGACGCGCCCTCGGCCGGAACCTCGCTCCAGCGGTAGCTGCCCTCGGTGCAGTCCTGCTCGACGGGGAAGTGGATCGTCGCGCCCGGCGCGAACGCGTCCGAGATCCGGGCGAAGAAGGTGAACTCGTCGACCTGATCGTCCGGCAGGCTGCCGCCGCTCCACGTGATCCGGGTGACGCCCTCCGAGACCTGTCCGTGGAAGGAGGGGTAGGCGCGGGCATAGGCCGACTTGACGGTTTCGATCGTCCAGCCGGGCTTCGGCATCGGCTTGGCGCCGGTCACGCCCTCGGGGATGGTGACGCTGACGCGGGTGGTCGGATGGCCGTCGCAGCCATGCATGATCTGGAGGACGCCGCGATAGGCGGCGTTGGGCGCGGCCTCCTTGCGTTCGAGCACGGCGTGGGCTGCGGCGGACGAGACGAGGGCGGGGCCGATCAGGACGAGCGGCAGGGCTGCGCGAAGAGAGGCGCGTGAACGCGAGCGGGGCATGGGATGGTTCCGGTTGTCTGACGTCGAAGGATCGCGGTGATCGGGCGCGTCAGGCGACCGGCGGGGCCCGGGCATGGGCAAGGGTGAAGGGCGGCGGCCGGGCGGTCCGGCTCCGGGCACCGGACCAGCCGGCGCGGGCCGCCTCGCGATCAGGCCACGTGCTCGCGGCCGAAAGGGGCGGCGGAAGGGCGGCGGGCGGGTGATGCGCGGCGGTGCAGCAGCCGGCGTGATGGGAGGCCGGGGCCGGGAGCTTGTCGTTCTCGGCGTCGGCGGAGAGGGCCTCTCCCGTGGCCGAGAAGCAGAGGAAGGCGGGGGCACCCGCGACGGGAAGGGCCGCGATGCCGCCGAGCAGGGCCTGAAGCACCAGCGCGTAGAGGGCGGCCACGGCGGTCAGCCCGCGCAGGACGCGCGGCGCTCCTCCGGTCCGGTCGCGGCGTGGGCTCGGCATGGACATGAGCCTTACGCCGCTTCGCGCCGCTCCGGTAGAGGGACCGGCCGGCGCCATTCCGCCGCTCTTCGCCGCGCCGTTACGCCTGCTCGAAACCTCTGCGGAAGCGTCTTCGAATCTCCTGGGATCCCTTGCCGGGATCTCTTGCGCGTGCGCCGTCACACCCGAACGCCACAATATGGCCCGGAACGGCATGGCTTCTTAACCACGAGATCGCAACAACCGCGGCACGAGAACTTGGCCGAGACTTGGCTTTCACGCCCTGGTTTGGACACCGGAGCGTTGCGAGCCGGGCGCCTTGGCCGGATTCACCGACCGCACCCTCCATCAGAGCCCGGATCGATGCTGCAGACCGCGCGCCACCCCCACTCCCGTCCCTTCGCTGCCGCTCTCCTGGGGGCGACGCTGCTCGCCGGCCCGGCGCTCGCGCGCGAAGCCGGCTTCGCCCAGGCCGAGTGGGCGCAGGATTACGCCTCGCCCACCACCATGCAGGTGCATCGCTCCTCGACGCCGATTCTCTCGCCCGACACCATCGCGGCGACCGAGGCGATGGTCGAGAAGTACCGCTCGATCGTCTCGCGCGGCGGCTGGCAGGCCGTGTCCGGCGCGGCGGGTCTGCGCATCGGCTCCCGCGGCCCGGCGGTGGCGGCGGTGCGCCAGCGCCTGATCGTCACCGGCGACCTCGACGCCAACGCCGGTGGCGCGGGCACCTATGATTCCTACGTCGCGGCCGGCGTGAAGCGCTTCCAGGCCCGGCACGGCCTGTCCCAGACCGGCCAGATGAGCCCGGCGACGCAGGCCGCCATGAACGTGCCCGCCGACGTGCGCCTGCGCCAGCTCGAGACCAACGTGATCCGCCTGCGCTCCTATTCGGGCGATCTCGGCCGGCGTTTCGTCATCACCAACATCCCCGCCGCGCTGGTGCAGACGGTGGAGAACGGACAGGTCGTGACGCTGCACGCCGCGGGTGTGGGCAAGATCGACCGTCAGTCGCCGATCATGAATGCCAAGGCGGTCGAGATCAATTTCAACCCGACCTGGACGGTCCCGGCCTCGATCGTGAGGAAGGACCTGATCCCGAAGATGCAGAAGGATCCGAACTACCTCACGGACAACAAGATCCGCATCCTCTCGGGGGGGCAGGAGATTTCGCCGCGCTCCGTGAACTGGAACTCGGACGAGGGCACCCGCTACACCTACCGCCAGGATTCGGGCGCCGACTTCAACTCGATGGGTGTCGTGCGCATCAACATCCCGAACCCGCACGGCGTGTTCATGCACGACACCAATTCCCGCGGCGTGTTCGGCGACGATTTCCGCTTCATCTCCTCGGGCTGCGTGCGCGTGCAGAACGTGCGCGAGTACATCACGTGGCTCTTGAAGGACACGCCCGGCTGGGACCGCGCCGCGGTCGAGCGCGCGGTGGAGAGCGGCCAGCGCATCGACGCGCGCATGACGCAGCCCGTGCCGGTCTACTGGACCTACATCACCGCCTGGGCGACACCGGACGGCACGGTGCAGTTCCGTGACGACATCTACAAGCGCGACGGCGTGAACGTGCCCTCGACCATTGAGGCGCCGACGCCGGTCGCCAGCGCGGCCTCGACCCAGCCCGAAGTGTTCGAGCCGGGCGACGAGGAGAACTGAGAGCGCACTCTCTCTCACGCTGCGGCCTCGCCGGCATGACCGGTCGAGGCGAGCCGGAAAGAACACGGCCCCGGCCCGGATTCGACATCCGGGGCGGGGCCGTGTTCTTTTTGGCGGGCCGGTTCGTCAGGGGGGCAGGGGATATCCGGAAGGCTCGGCCGGCCGAAATTTTTTCGAGAATTATCGCCTTCGGAGCGGGCCGGGCGGATTAAAGGCTTCAGGCAGACGTCAACGGTTTATGGTGCTCGATAGAACGCGCTCAAAACGCTCCGAGATCGTCGACCTGCTGGTGCCCTTGCGGCGCTACGCCCGGTCATTGACGCGGGATTCGCTCAAGGCGGATGACCTCGTTCACGATACCATGGTTCGCGCCCTCGAATCGCGCGCGAACCTGAGGCCCGACACGAACCTGCGCACCTGGATGATGACGGTGCTGCACAACGTCTTCATCGACGAGCAGCGCCGCAAGCGGGTGGAGGCGCGCCACGCCGACGTGCTGGTGCAGCTCTCCGAAGAGGTGGCTCCGCCCGCCCAGGAAGGGCAGGTGCGGCTGATGCAGATCCGCAAGGCCTTCGAGAGCCTGCCCGAGGAGCAGCGCGCCGCGCTTCACCTCGTGACCCTGGAAGGTATGGCCTATGCCGATGCGGCGGCCGTGCTGGGCATTCCGATCGGCACCCTGATGTCGCGGCTCGGTCGCGGCCGGGCCGCCCTGCGCGCCTTCGAGGAAGGCAACCAGAAGGGCAAGGCGAGTTCTTCCGACGACGGTCCCGAGCGCGGCCGTGCGCATCTGCGCGTCGTCGGTGGGAATTGATGGGCCGGGCAAACCGTTAACAAGCTATCACCGGCGAGCGACGGGCTGGACGGTGGTGGGCAGGGCAGTCGGAGTGGGCTGATGGTCGATCCAGTCACGGAAACCGATCTTATCGCGTATGTCGATGGCGAACTCGACCCGATGCGTCGCGTCGAGGTCGAGGCGCATCTCGCGCGCAATCCCCAGGATGCGCTGCAGGTCATGGCCGATCTGCGCGACCGCGATGCCCTGCGCGAAGCCTTCCTGTCCGTGCCGAGCCTGCCGCCGGAGCGGCTGCGCGCGGGTGCGCGCCGGATCGATCGCGCCTTCGCGTGGCAGAGGGTTCGCTCTCGACTGCGCCGGGCGGCGGCGGTCGTGGTGCTGGTCGGGGCGGGTTGGCTCGCTCATACCGAGAGCGGCAGCTTCGGCGTACCCGGCTCCTTCGCCTCGCCGATCGATCCGTCGCTCGCCGAGGAAGCGAAGCAGGCCCGCGAGGCGGTTCAGATCCGCGCCCGCGTGACCAGCCAGCCCGTCGCCTCTGTCTATGATCCCGCAGACCTCGAAGTCGCGACCGGTGTCGATCTGCCGCCGCTTCCGGCAGGCTGGGTGGTCCGGGACGTGCAAATCTTCCCGAGCCGCAAGGGCACCGGGATCGAGGTGTCGATCCAATCGGCCGAGATCGGCGAGCTGGCTCTGTTTGCCAAGAACAGCAGCGGATTGGCGCTGGCTGAGGGGAGCGAGCCGGTGGCCCGTTCGAGCGATGGGACGACCGCCTATTGGCGCAACGGCAAGACGGCCTACGCGCTGAGCGGCTCGCGTGACGATCCGGCCCTCCACGCCGCCGCCGCCCGGCTCGCAGCAATCCGGGAATAAGGCCGAGCCTCCCTATCAGTCCCGCATCGACGCCTATCGCGGCATCCCCGTCTTCCGCATCGCCAGGCCGCGCGAACGGAACATGGGCTGGCGCTCGTTCAACCCGAGCGCCCGCTCGCAATTCGAGTCCTTGCTCGATCGCTTCGAGCCCGACCTCGTTTATGTCCATTGCGTGCAGCAACTGACCGCCAGCGCGGTCGAGGCAGTACGGGACAGGAAAATTCCCGACACCGTCACCGTCCACGACGTGTGGTGGATCTCGGACTTTCACTCCCTCATCGACGAGGATGGGCTGGTGCAGATGCCGACGCCCGACATCCTCGCTGATGCGACGGGCTGCTCCGTCACCCCGACAGGCTCCATCGCGGGCTGGCGCGGGTGCTTGACGCGGCATGGGCCGCCGCAGCGGTATCGGAGCCCTTCACCGAGATCTCTCGCAAGGCGAGCTTTCCGTAGACGGTTGCGATTTCGAACGGCGTCCCGCGCCTGACACCGGTTGCGCGGCAAGAGAGTGCAACGGGCCGCGTCCGCCCCGGCCATATCGGCGGCCGTACAGCGCACAAGGAAGCGATCGGCCAGGGCTTCAGTGGCTTCCGGGTCGATGTCCGATCTCCGGATCGGCTGCGCGCCATGTTCCAGCGCATCGATGCCGATCCCGAGCGGTTCCGTGCGAGCCCGCCGCAGCCTTCGCATCCGCCCCGGGCCGCTGCGGATCCGGGCGAGGATCTGATCGCCCTCTACGACCGGCTGCTCGCGCCGTAAGACGACGAAGCGGCGCGGGCCGATCAGTCTGCCGCTTCACCGGCGCCCATCGCTCGAAGCGTCGGCTGGGATCCGTCGTGGGCTGCTGAATTTGGCGACCCCGGTAGGGCTCGAACCTACGACCTGCCGCTTAGAAGGCGGCTGCTCTATCCAGCTGAGCTACGGAGTCTGGCGCCACGAGGGCCAAAAGGCACGGGACTGGGCCGTGGTCAAGCCTTACTGCCGGCTCGTGCTTTCTCCTCCGGAACGAGTCCGAAAAGTCAGGCTCGCGGGCCAGCTCGACGACACAACGCCCAGCGTCCTCGCCAACCCTCTGGCCGTGGCGACGCCTGCCTGTTCGAACGATCCGCCCGGCATCGTGGGGCATGGGCAAGCGGCCTGACGCGATGCGAGGGGGCCGCTTGAGACGCGCTCCGCTACGGCGGGCAAGACGCTCGGAGCGTGCTCGAGCACAGGGTCGGCGAGGGCCGGGCCAAGGATGGAGGCTGTTACCTATCAGTATCGATCAGCGTCTCACAGCAGAGGGGCGCCTGCCAACGCCTCTGTCTGAACGCGAGACAACGTCACCATGCGCAGACCGGGGGGCATACTCCGTCTGCAGCCGGGCTCTGCATGCGGCGAGAACGCCTCCTGACGGCGTCCCCCGCGCTTTTCGCGATTTTCCGATTGACGTCGGTCGCCGGGCTCCCTATACCCATTTTCACCGACGGGCGCCGCGGTCCACCAGCTGGTGGGGCGGGGTTCTGGCGGTCTTCGGGATTGTTGGTGGAGCGGAGCTGATCCGGGTGA
>NZ_BPRC01000021.1 GCF_022179725.1 Methylorubrum aminovorans | reverse complement strand
GGCCGTGAGATCAAGCTCGTCTACGAACAGGTCGACGACGCGCACCGGATTGTCTTCGGACACATAGTCGTCCAACCGGTTCGGCAACAGCGTCACTTGGTGGCGATCCGCACCACAGATGAACCGCGCCATACACGCCTCCGCTGTCCCGCAGAGACTATCATAACCGCTACGTTTTCACACAGCCTCCACCCATTGCAGACCCTGGGAAGGTCCGGTTTCAGGCTGTTAGGGCAGCAGCGGCGTCGGCTGGAAGATTTCAGGACCTGATGATGACGGACCAATCGACAGCCGACACGGCGGAGAAGCGTAGGGCCTTTCGCAACCTCCACGAGAGCGGCTTCTTTCTCCTGCCCAATGCCTGGGTGTGATGGAGAGGCAGCTGTCTGACCGGCGTGATCCCCGAAACGATGCGCTCCGGCTCAGGCTCGCGATCGGCGGGTTGCTTCTATGCGTCTTGATCTATGGCTGCTGGCAGGCTGCAGGATGGTTTGCGGACACGTTCCCGAAGGACTTCCGGTAAGCGTCGTCTCCTCTTGTTCGTCTTCAGCATGTGCTTGGTCGCGTTCGTGACCAGCCGGACATTCGTCTCCAACTGCTATTGATCGGGGCTACCACATACGAGCGGCGATCTCGCGTTCCTCGGCTCCACCGCTCGGGTTTACGTTCCGCATTGGCATGCGACTACCGGCAGTCTTTACAGCGACAGGTAAGGCACAACTCGAAACCGTTCCAACCCAGCGTCTTGAGAATATGTTCTCTAATTACTGGCCCAAGCCGTTGACGCGTTCGAGCGTCAAGAGTCTTGAGGCACTAAAAGGCGAGCTGGAAGCAATCAGGCGGCGGGGGTACTCAATCGATGATGGGCAAATTCGTGAAGGAATGATTTGCATAGGCGCGGCAATTAGGGACTTCTCAGGCCGCTCTATCGGCGGCGTTGCGATCAGTCTGATCGAAAGTGAAGCTTTGCCGGATGTATTGGACCGCGTGGGGGTTGAATTGCGACAGACAGCCGATGCTCTGTCCAAGCGGCTCGGAGCTTGAAAGGTAAGCTCTGTCTCACGTCAATCAGCCTGCCCTCAACCGGACCCGCCGAACTTCTGGTAAGGGTCGACACCGGACGGTCAGCCCGTTGGCGCTAAATGTCTGCTACCGGACGTCGGGCACACTTCCGCTTCTAGCGCACAGCCGAACAGGCGGCACGCGAACTCCTGACCCCAAGCGGGCATTCGAGGTGCTGCCGCTAAAGGTCCGGATGGGGGCGGCAACCAGACCTTGGCGCTTCGTCCGGCAGCAGACGTTCCGTTTCCGATGTCGCTATGATGCACGAGCTCGCCGCCCTGGAGCGGTCGGCGTTCGTGCAGGGCCTGTTTCCAGCGCGTCGAGCACGAAGGCGGCGTGAGCCGTGCGGGAGACCCGCCAGCCGACGATGCGCCGGGCATAGGCGTCGATCACGAAGGCCACGTAGACAAAGCCGGCCCAGGTCGCGACGTAGGTGAAGTCGCGGACCCACAAGGCGTTGGGACGCGGCGCCTTGAACTGGCGGTTCACCCGGTCGAGCGGGCAGGCCGGGTCCAGGACGGTGCTGCGAACCTTCTTGCCCCGCACGATGCCCTGCAGCCCCATGACCTGCATCAGCCGGGCGACCGTGCAACGGGCCACCGCGATCCCTTCTCGACCGAGTTGCCGCCAGACCTTCCGCACCCCGTAGACGTGGAAGTTCTCCTCGAACACGCGCCGGGTCTCGACCCTGAACGCCGCGTCCGAGCGAGCCCGAGCCGGCAGCTTGCCGGGATCGGGCCGCCGCGCGGCATGGGCATGATAGGTTGTGGCGGGCTGCTCGCCCGCCACCCCCTGCTCAGGGAAGCAGCACGCCGTTTACGACGTGGATCACGCCGTTCGACTGCATCACGTTGGCCACGGTGACAGTGGCGGTGCTGCCCTTGGCGTCGGTCACGTAGACCTTCTTGCCCTCGACCTCGACCGAGAGCGGGGCACCGTTGACGGTCTTGAGGATCGCGCGGCCGCCGCCCTGCTTGACCAGCGCCATCAGATCCTTGGCCGTGAAGGTGCCCGGCACGACGTGGTAGGTCAGGATGCCGGTGAGCTGTGCCTTGTTCTGCGGCTGCACCAGGGTCTCGACTGTGCCCGGCGGCAGCTTGGCAAAGGCGGTGTTGGTCGGAGCAAAAACGGTAAACGGACCGGGGCCGGAGAGCGTGTCGACAAGGCCTGCGGCCTTCACGGCGGCCACCAGCGTAGTGTGATCCTTCGAGTTGACCGCGTTCTCGACGATGGTCTTGCTCGCATACATCGGCGCGCCGCCGACCATCGGGTTCTTGGCGAGGGCCGGGGCAGCGGCACCGGTCGCGAGACCGAGGGTGAGGGCGAGACTGAGAAGGGTCTTGGACATGCTGTCTTCCTGAGAATGCACGCCGCACAAGGGCGTCACGCGCCTCTACGGAAGTCGAGGGCCACAAGGTTTCAGGCAGTGACGAAAAAATTTGTGGCCCGACACTAAGGTCGAGCGCCCGCGCCTGGTGGGCGCCCGGCGATCAGCGTCCGAAAGCGCGGCTGGCCTCATAGTGAGGATGTTCAGCTGCGGGCCATAAGGAGCGCACCCGGGTTCGGCAGAGACGAACGGGCCTGTCCCCCTGCCCTGCTGCCAACGGGCCTGTCGCTGCGCGGCCGCCAAGCTCGCTCATTCCCGGATGAGCTGTCCTGAGTAGATGACGGGTCCCGTCGCCTTCCCTCCAGGGGCACCGCCTGGTGGTTCAACCGTGACGGCGAACTTCGCGTGATCGACGCCCGTACGGAGAGAGGGTGGGATCGGCACGCTTGCGATCGCATCAGAGACGAGGCCAAGGGAGCGCGGGACCTCTCCGTCGTTGATGTACCAGAGTTCCAGGCTGCGGTCCGGCGGTGCCTCCGCGGCGAGGCTGCGCACCTGCACGACGCCCGACGCCAGATCGACGCGCACGATCAACGCTGGCAGGCCGCCGCCGCGGTCGACCACGGCAAGGTATTGCGGCGCATCGACTGTGGCCGGCCGCGGAACAGCGGCGATCCAGACGGCGAGACCGGCCGCAAGGGCCCCAGCCGCAGCCGTCGCCCAACGCCAGCGCCGGAGCCCGCGTTCGAGCCGGAGGATGCGCGCGCTGCCAGTCTCGTGGTTGGCCTTGGCGGCATCCAAGATCCGGTTCTCGATTGCGCTCCAGACCTTCGGGGCGGGCATCACTGCTGGCGCTGTCGAAGCAAGGGGCGCAAGCCGTTCTTCCCAGACAGCGACCGCGGCACGCAGCGATGCGTCCCGTTCCAACGCCTGAGAGAAGGCAGCCCGCTCTTCGGCGGATAAGGTACCGAGGACGTACTCACCCGCCGCCCCATCGGGGTCCTCGGTCCAGAAGGGCGAATGTGCGGAAGCGGTGCTCATGCTGCCTCCAAGCAGCCACGCAGGCTGTTGAGGCCGCGGCGCAACCAAGTCTTGATCGTGTTGACCGGACGGTCATATCGCGTGGCCAACTCTTCCCGTGACCAGCCTTCACAATACGCGAGCACCAGGCAGTCGCGCTGCGGCCTTTCCACGCTGTCGAGGCAATGGCTGAGAGCGTCGCGCCGGGTAAGTTCGGTCTCCCCGTCGCGGGTATCGACCAGTCGCTCAAGCCAACCCTCTTCCGGGAAAGTCAGGCGAGCAGCCCTCTCCTGCCGCACGAAATCGATTGCCCGGTGGCGCGCGATGGCAATCATCCAGGCGAGGGGTGCCCCGGCCCATGGATCGTAGCTGCCCGCCCGCTGCCAAACGCGCACGAACACCTCCTGCAGCGCGTCCTCGGCCGCACTCCGATCCGGCACGATACGAAGGATGATCCCGAGAAGTTTCGGAGCCGTGGTGTCGTAGAGCGTGCGCAGCGCCGCACGATCCCCACCAGCCACGGACCTAATCAACCGCGCGAGATCTGCTTCGGCCTGTGCGCCCTCGTCTGGCACTCTATTCCCCCCGGTCTGCACGGCGCTGCTCACGCGAAAAAGCGTCGCCGTAGGCTCGGTATAGCATGGATCTCCCAGCATACTTGTGAGCAGCCCGCGCGTACTGCGCTCCCACCAGGGAGTGAGGAGATGCTTGCCAGTCGGTTGGCGGCCTATTGCACCAGCTTCTCGAAAGGAGATGCTCTGCAGATGCTGGGGCCGCCGTTATCAAGTCTTTTTCTTATTATGTAGTGGACCTTCCAGGCAGTGGTGGCGAAAGTCTGGAAGGGATTACGAGGAGCCCATCACCCGAGCTGTACTACACGCCCGCCTGCTTCTTTGCCAAGCTCTGAGGACGGGCCGCGATTGGCAAGGAGACACAGCAAACGACAACAAGCCTCGCGATTTTGCACTTCGGATCAAGGTTCTGTCCGTGCCGATCTGATGATGCGTCTGAAGCGGTTCCGCGCTTCCGGGATTTTGGATCGTGCTCATGCCGATACGGCAGGGGCCCGCGAGCTGACCTCTCGGGATGTCCACGCCCAATCACCGCCGATGAACGCTCATCGGCGGTGATGCTGGTACCCTGGTCCGCGGGAGCCAGGTGAACTCCCGCCGGAGCTTGGCCGAGCTTTCTTCCTCGCCGGATGCGCACGCCACGTCCGCCATGTCAGACGACCGTCGAGATCGCGCCGGGCGGATGCGTCAGCAACGTCGCAAGCAGGCTCAGCCCATACCGCAGCGTCTCGGCGTCCGGGGCCGCGCCGAGGGAGACTCGGATGGCTTCGGGAGCGGGTCCGACAGCGAAGGCATCGCTCAGGATGACCGACAGCCCGAGCTGACGCGCATGCGCCCCGAACTCGCCGCGACGCCAGGGCTCGGGAAGCCGGAGCCAGAGGTGGTGGCCGCAGGAATGGGCTTGGAGGTCGAGGCCCTGCAGGGCCTCGCGGGCGACGGCCTGCCGGCGGCCGTTCTCCTGCCGAATGGCCGTGACGACCGCGTCGAGCTCGCCCTCGGCGATCCACTGCGAGGCGAGTGCGGCCGTGAGCGGGCAGGCCATCATGTTGATGGCCCGCAGCTCGGCGGCGAGCCGCACCGCCTCGTTCGTCCCGGGCACGGCGACGTAGGCGATGCGCAGGCCCGGGCTGACGCACTTGGACAGCGTCGCGATGTGCCAAGTGATGTCTGCCGCCAGGGAGGCGATGGGAGGTGGGGCGTCGGGCGGCAACGCGCCGTAGGCGTCGTCCTCGATGACCGCGACGCCGTGCGAACGCGCGACCTCGGCGATTCGCTCGCGGCGCGCCAGCGGCAGCGTCGCGGTCGTCGGGTTGTCGAGCGTCGGCACAAGGTACAAGGCCCGCGGCCGCTCGGCCTTGCAACTCTCCAGGAACGCGTCCGGGTCGAGCCCGTCGGCGTCGCAGGGCACCGGAACGAGGCGAATGCCGCGGCGCTCGGCGGCCATGCGAAGGCCCGGGTAGGTCAGGGCGGGGACGCAGAGCGGATCGCCCGGCCTGAGCATGGCGGCGAGCACGGCGGCGAGCACGACCTGGGCGCCACCCGCCACGAGGACGCGGTGCACCGGAAGCAGCCCGAGCCGGACGCCGAGCCAATGCGCCGCCGCAGTACGGTCGGCCATGTTCCCGGCGCTGTCCTGGTACTGCATCCGGTCGAAGAAGCCCGGCGAGCCGGCAAGCCGCGACAAGCCTGCCTCCATACGCTCGGCCAGACGCGCCGCGGCCGGCTGTGGCGGCATGTTCATGCTCAAGTCGACGCTTCCGGACGGGTCCGGTCTGCGCATCTCCGCGGGCGGCGGCGGGAGCCTGCGAACGAAGCTGCCCCTGCCGGCGGTGGCATCGATCAAGCCAGTCCGGCGCGCCTCGTTGAAGGCACGCGTGACCGTGGTGAGATCGACGTTGAGGTGCTTGGCCAGGGCGCGCTGCGGCGGCAGGCGCACGCCCGGCGGCAGCCGACCGGCACGGATGTCCTCGGCCAGCGCCTTGACGATGGCGAGGTACTTCGGGCCCGCGTCGCCAGCGATTGTCGGGTTCCAGGATTCCATCATTGACCCCTGTTCTAGCGCTAGTGTATGCATACATACATCGTGCAGGCGAGGCGAGACGCAGCTTTGTCTTCGAAGGCGCCTTAACAGCAGCCAAATTTCACCATGAATGTATGGATATCTAAGCCATACATTCGGGGCGCGCAAGGTGCCCCTTCATGCCGCTGGACGGCGAGCCGTTCCGGAATGTGGACGATGCAAAGAACAACTGATCAATCGATGCTTTCCCTTGGGCTGCGCTGCCGCTGCCCACGCTGCGGCGAGGGGCACCTGTTTGACGGCTTCATCACACTGAAGCCACGCTGCGAGGCGTGCGGCCTTGATTATAGCTTCGCAGACCCGGCCGATGGACCCGCCTTCTTCATCATGATGACGATGGCCTTCCCGGTCACGGCCTTCGGTATTTGGCTGGAGCTCGCCTACGAACCGCCGCTGTGGATCCATGCGCTCGTAACGCTTCCGCTTCTCCTGCTGGCCTGCGTGCCGGTCATCCGGCCGCTGAAGGGGCTCTTCATCGCCAGTCAGTACATCAACAAGGCGGGAGAAGGACGCCTCGCGACCGCGCCAGCACCCAACACCGGTCCTACGACCGGGGACTGACCCCGCCACTCCGCCGCGCGGGCCCGGACGGATGCGCGTCTGCGGCATGGACTGTCCTGCCTGGATCCCACTGCCGACTTGATCAGACCTGACAAGGACCGGGACGATGCTGCCCTACTCCGATGTTTTCGAGGCCTCCCTCCGGAAGCTGCGCGAGGACGGCCGTTACCGGACGTTCATCGAGCTTGAGCGGAATGTCGGCACATTCCCGACCGCCATCTGGCGGCATCCGGACGGCAGTCGCCGGCCGGTCACGGTCTGGTGCAGCAACGATTACCTCGGAATGGGCCACAGCCCCGAGGTCATCAACGCCATGCATGCGGCCCTGGACCGCTACGGCGCCGGCGCAGGCGGCACCCGCAACATCTCCGGCACGGCCCACGAGCACGTCCTGCTGGAGCACGACTTGGCCGACCTGCACGGGAAGGAGGCCGCCCTCCTGTTCACCTCGGGCTACGTCTCGAACCTCGCGGCTCTGAGCGTGCTCGGCCAGGTCCTGCCGGACAGCGTGATCTTCTCGGACGCGGGCAACCACAATTCGATGATCGAGGGCATCCGCCGCTCCGGGACCGAGAAGGCGATCTTCCCACACAACGACGTCGCCGCGCTCGACAGGCTGCTCGCGCAGTTCGATCCTGAACGGCCCAAGATTGTCGCGTTCGAGAGCGTCTACAGCATGGACGGCGACGTGGCGCCCATCGCCGAGATCTGCGACGTCGCGGAGCGCCACGGGGCGCTGACCTACCTCGACGAGGTGCACGCGGTCGGGATGTACGGCCCGCACGGCGGCGGCATCGCGGAGCGCGAGGGGGTCGCCCATCGCATCACGCTGATCGAGGCGACGCTCGGCAAGGCCTTCGGCGCCATGGGCGGCTACGTCGCCGGTCCGTCCCCGGTGGTGGACGTCATCCGCAGCCACGCGGCCGGCTTCATTTTCACGACCTCGCTTTCCCCACACCTCGCAGCCGGCGCGCGGGCGGCGGTGCGGCACCTCAGGGACAGCCAGGCGGAGCGGGACGCGCAGCAGCGCAACACGGTGATCTTGATGGCCATGCTGCGCAAGGCCGGCCTGCCGGTCCTGCCGAGCCAGAGCCATATCCTGCCGGTGATGGTCGGCGACGCTCACCTCTGCCGGCGGATCAGCGAGGAGCTGCTGGAGCGCCACGGCATCTACGTCCAGCCGATCAACTATCCCACCGTGCCGCGCGGCGGCGAGCGGCTGAGGATCACCCCGACGCCGCTCCACACCGAGGAGCACATGCGGGCGCTCGTGGGGGCGCTCGTCGAGGTTCGCTCACGCCTGGGCTGGGGCGAGGTCTCGGTGGCCGCCTGACCGCGCGTCCCCTCAGCCTCATCGACATACGCAAGAGATGACCGACATGCTGGCGAACGTTGACGCCCTGCTGCTTGCAAGGTGGCAGTTCGGGTTCACAGTGGCCTTCCACATCGTGTTCCCGGCCTTCTCCATCGGCCTCGCCAGCTACCTGGCGGTGCTGGAGGGTCTCTGGTTGGCTACCGGACGGCAGGTGTTCATCGACCTGTTTCGGTACTGGATCAAGATCTTCGCCATCGCCTTCGCTATGGGCGTCGTGTCCGGACTGGTCATGTCCTACCAGTTCGGCACGAACTGGTCCGTCTATGCCGACAAAACGGGGCCGGTTCTCGGTCCGCTGATGGCCTACGAGGTGCTCTCGGCCTTCTTCCTGGAGGCCGGCTTCCTCGGCGTCATGCTCTTCGGCATGAGCAAGGTCGGCCCGCGCCTGCACTTCCTCGCCACCCTGATGGTGGCCATCGGAACCTTCTTCTCGGCTTTCTGGATCCTGTCCGTGAACTCCTGGATGCAGACGCCGCAGGGTCACACGGTCAACGCGGCCGGCCAGTTCGTGCCGGCCGATTGGTGGGCCATCGTCTTCAATCCGTCCTTCCCCTATCGCCTCGTCCACATGGTCCTGGCCGCTTACCTGACCACCGCGCTCGTCGTTGGCGCGGTCGGCGCCTGGCACCTGCTCCGGGACCGCGCGAACGAAGGCGCGCGGATGATGTTCTCGATGGCGATGTGGATGCTCGCCGTCGTCGCGCCGATCCAGATCCTCGCGGGCGACGCCCACGGCCTGAACACGCTTGAGCACCAGCCGACGAAGGTCATGGCCATGGAAGGCCACTTTCAGAGCCATCCGGACGGCGCCCCGCTCATCCTGTTCGGCCTGCCCGACCAAGCGGCCGGCACGGTCCGCTACGCGGTCGAGGTGCCGAAGCTGTCCTCGCTGATCCTGAAGCACGGCCTGAACGAGCCGCTGAAGGGCCTCGACACCGTGCCGCGGGAGAACTGGCCGCCGGTTCCCGTGGTATTCTGGTCCTTCCGGGTGATGGTCAGCTTGGGGCTGCTGATGCTGCTGCTCGGCGCCGCCAGTCTGCTCGCCCGCTACAAGGGCAAGCTTTACGAGTGGGCGAAGTTGCACCGCTTCGCGCTCGCCATGGGACCGGCCGGCTTCGTCGCCGTCGTCGCCGGCTGGATCACCACCGAGGTGGGGCGCCAGCCCTTCACGGTCTACGGCCTCCTGCGCACGGCGGAATCGGCCTCGCCGCTCCACGCGCCCGCCGTCGCCGCATCGCTCATCGCCTTCGTGCTGGTCTACTTCGCCGTGTTCGGGATGGGCATCCTCTACATCCTGCACCTGATGGCGAAGTCGCCGCACCGGGGCGAACACGGGATCGAGCCCGGCGCGCCGATCCGCACCGCCGGCATCACGCCCGCGCCGTCGGTCACCCTCGACCGCACCCTCAACCCGGCCGAATAAGGTGCCCGTCATGCTCGCCAACATCGACCTGACGGTGGTCTGGGCGCTCATCATCGCCTTCGCGGTCTTCGCCTACATCGTGATGGACGGCTTCGACCTCGGCATCGGCATCCTGTTCCCCGCCTTCCAACCGGGGTACGAGCGCGACACGGCGATGAACTCCATCGCGCCGGTCTGGGACGGCAACGAGACGTGGCTGGTGCTCGGCGGCGGCGGCCTGTTCGCGGTCTTCCCGCTGGCCTACGCGGTCATCATGCCGGCGCTCTACGCGCCGATCATCGCGATGCTGCTCGGGCTGATCTTCCGCGGCGTCGCCTTCGAGTTCCGCTGGCGCGACCCGCGCCACCGGGCGCTCTGGGACGTCGCCTTCACCGGGGGCTCCGTCGTGGCGGCGCTTGCCCAGGGCATCACGCTGGGCGCCCTCCTGCAGGGCATCAAGGTGGAGGGCCGCGCCTATGCGGGCGGCTGGTGGGACTGGCTCACGCCGTTCAGCCTGCTCGTCGGTCTCGGCATCGTCTGCGGCTACGCCCTGCTCGGCGCCACCTGGCTGGTGATGCGGACGGAGGGAAGCCTGCAGGAGCGGTCGCGCGCCTTCTCGCTCTGGATCGGCGCGGCCACGGTCGCGGTGATCGCCGCCGTCAGCGCGGCGACGCCCTTCCTGGAGGGCAAATATTGGGAGCGCTGGTTCGCGATGCCAAGCGTGCTCCTCACCGCCCAGGTTCCGCTCCTCGTCGCAGTGGCGTCGTTCCTGTTCTTCCGCTCACTGCGCGGCGGAGCGGAGAGAACGCCGTTCCTGCTGGCGCTCGGCCTGTTCCTTCTGTCCTTCGTCGGTCTGGGGATCAGCATCTTCCCCGACGTCGTGCCGGGCCGGATCACGATCTGGGAGGCGGCGGCACCGCATTCGAGCCAGGTCTTCCTGCTCGTGGGCGCGTCGGTCCTGATCCCGGTCATCCTGGCCTACACGGCCTACTCGTACTGGGTCTTCCGCGGGAAGGTCGACGCAACGGGGTATCACTGATGGGCATTACCTCCGCTCCCCGACACCCCACACCCCTACCCCTGTGGCGCCGCCTCGTCTGGTTCGCCTCGCTGTGGGCCGGCAGCGTCCTCTCGCTCGGGATCGTCGCCGGCATCCTGAGGACTTGGCTCAAGGCGGGCTGACGCACCGTCCTTCGATCCCAGCTGGTCCCTCATCCTGGAGTTGGACTTCCCATGTCGAAGGCCGTTGTTACGGCCGCCGTGGTGCGGGCCGGATCGATTCCGTTCGACACCACTCGGACGGTGAAAAGCTCGGGGGCCTCGCCAGCGACGCCTCCGCGCGGGGGGCCGACCTAGCGGTATTCCCCGAGGCGTTCGTCAACGGTTACCCGAAGGGGCTCGACTTCGGCGCGACGATCAGCTCTCGCATGCCGGCCGGCCGAGACGACTTCCGTCGCTATCACGCGAGCGCCATCGACGTGCCGGGGCCGACGACCGAGGCCATCGCCGCCGTCGCCCGCGCCGGCAACCCACGACTGGCCACGACGTCATGTCCCAGCGTCGCATTGCGGGTGGATCCCGGGTTCCGCTGCGCGGCCCCAGGATGACGGAGAGGCGGGACCGAGCGGATCAACCGGAAACCGTATCAGATATAGGTCGAGGCGAGTGCCGGCGAGCCTTCAAGGGCGTGGGCGAGCACTTCCAGGCCGTGCGTGATCTGCTGCCGGGTCGAGGGTCCGCCGAGGCAGAGGCGCACGGCTTCCGGCGGAGTACCCGCCACGCAGAAGGGGTCGCTGCCGACGACGCCGAGCCCAGCCGACCGGCCCTGGCTGGCGAAGGCCGAGCGCGTCCAGCCCTCCGGCAGCGTGATCCAGACGTGGAAGGCGTGCGGATCGGCGGTGTAGGTCGCGGCCGGAAGCAGCGAGGCAAGGATGCGCTGGCGCGCGGCCGACTCCTCGCGGACGAACTGGACGATGGCATCCGCCGTGCCGTCCATGATCCAGCGCGTCGTCAGGGCTGTCGAGATCGGCGAGGCCATGACGGTCGCGGCCCGCAGCGCACCCGCGAGCGGCAGGGCGGACCGGGCGCTCGGGGCGACGAGGAAGGCAAGGCGAAGCCCGGCGCCCAGGCACTTGGCCACCCCGGCCACGTAGTAGGTGATCTCGGGCGCGAGCTCGGCGAAACTCGGCGGCGGTGCCGGGCAGATGCGCGCGTAGGCGTCGTCCTCGATGATGGTGACGGCGTAGCGCCGCGCCGCCGCGACGATGGCCTCCCGCCGCGTACGAGACAGGGTCGCGGTGGTGGGGTTCTGCAACAGCGGGTTCAGGTAGATGGCCTTCGGCGCCACCTTGGTGCAGGCGGCCGCGAAGGCGTCGGGGTCAACCCCGTGGCGGTCCATGGGCAAGTCGATGAGGCGCAGTCCCAGATGCGCCGCGAGCGCACGGATGCCTGGATAGGTGATGCGCTCCGCGCAGATGGTGTCGCCCGGCCGGGCGATCTGCCCCAGCACGCTGAACAGGGCGCTGTGGGCACCAGGACAGATCAGCAGGCGCTCCCGCGTCGTGTCGACCCCGCGGCCCTTCAGCCAGCGCAGGGCCGCTTCCTTGTCCGCGTCGGTCCCCCCAAAGCCCTGGTAGCGCAGTAGGTTGGCGAGGTCGCCGGAGAGTTCCGCGAAGGAGGCCTGCATGCGCGCCCGCAGAGCCGGCATATCGGGCTCGGGGGGCAGGTTCATGGTGAAGTCGACCGACCCGACACGCGCCGCGCCCCCGCCCTCCCCCGGGCGGGCAGAGAGGGCCGGGTCGACCACGAAGGTGCCCTGGCCGACACGTCCCTCGATCAGGCCGCGCCGATGGGCCTCGACATAACCGCGGGACACCGTCGTAAAGTTCAGGTCGAGCGTCTCCGCCAGCGCCCGCTGGGTCGGTAGGCGCGTGCCGGGCGTCAGGCGCCCCGTGCGGATGTCGTCCGCCAGAGCCTCCGCGATCGCCCGGTAGTACGGCTTGCCCCAGCGCTTCAGGTCCGGCGTCCAGCCCCCGCCCATGACATCACGAGGGCTCGTCGTCCCGCCTCTCTTCGTCGCCTTCATCCGCTCTGCGCCTGCACCACTGATATGCGATCAATGTTCGATTGTATGGCTATATTGCCCCGCACTGCAACGACGCTGCAGGGTCTATATCTACATTATCCATACAATGCCAGCAATCTTCGTGCCCCGAAGGAGTATGGGATGGTCAGTAAATGCGCAGACGATGCTTATGTTATGAGCTTCGTCCGGAACGCTATGCGCGAGAGAGGTCGCTTCATTGATTGGTTTATTGTATGCATCGCACTCCGGCGCATTGAGTGGCTTATTGATCGCCGAGCTTCTGGCACATCGCTTGCCATGAAGGTCCTGTGACCGCTTGCAGCCCTGCCTGTCGCGGTCCCATCCCTTCAAGGAGAGAGCAATGCCTGCCGTGAACCGCGAACCCCACAAGAAGGGCGACTTCCTGGTCGACTACGAGGAGAAGGTATTCGAGGACGTGAAGGCCGAGCCGGGTCAGAAGGCACTGGTCACCTTCCACACCGTCGCGTTCGAAGGCTCCATCGGCCTCGTGAACCTGCTCCAGGCGACCCGCCTGCAGCGCAAGGGCTTCGACACCTCCATCCTGCTCTACGGCCCCGGCATCACGCTCGGCGTGCAGCGCGGCTTCCCGCGCCTCGGCGATGAAGCCTTCCCGGGCCACCTGAACTTCAACAACCAGCTCGAGAAGTTCATGGCCGAGGGTGGCAAGGTCTATGCCTGCCGCTTCTCGACCCAGGCGCTGTACGGTCACGGCGAGGCAGCCTTCATCGAGGGCATCCGCATGATCAACCCCCTCGACGTCCTCGACTGCATCCTCCTGCACAAGCGCGACAACGCGGTGATCATCGACACCTGGACCGTCTGAGCGGGCCTTCGGGTCCGTCGACCGGGACGTCGCATCCGGCGGCCGCACGCGAAGCGGCCGCCGTCACAGCCGGAGGATCATCCATGTCAGAGAACCGGATCGTGCGGGCCGCCGCCGTCCAGATCGCGCCGGACCTCGACCGGCCGGACGGCACCCTGGAGCGCGTGCTCACCGCCATCGACGAGGCTGCCGCCAAGGGCGCGCGCTTCATGGTCTTCCCCGAGACCTTCGTCCCCTACTACCCCTACTTCTCCTTCGTGCTGCCGCCGGCGATGCAGGGCGCGGAGCACCTGAAGCTCTACGAGCGGGCGCCGACCGTCCCGGGCCCGCTGACTCAGGCGGTCGCGGCTGCCGCGCGCCGCCACGGCGCGGTGGTGGTGCTCGGCGTGAACGAGCGCGACCACGGCTCGCTCTACAACACGCAGCTGATCTTCGACGCGGACGGGAGCCTGAAGCTCAAGCGCCGCAAGATCACCCCGACCTATCACGAGCGCATGATCTGGGGTCAGGGCGACGGCGCCGGTCTCGATGTGGTCGAGACCGCGGTCGGCCGCGTCGGGGCGCTGGCCTGCTGGGAGCACTACAACCCGCTCGCCCGCTACGCCCTGATGGCGCGTCACGAGGAAATCCACGCCGCGCAGTTTCCGGGCTCGCTGGTCGGCCAGATCTTCGCCGACCAGATGGAGGTGACGATCCGTCACCACGCTCTTGAGGCGGCCTGCTTCGTGGTCAACGCCACGGGCTGGCTCACCGACGAGCAGGTGGCGCAGGTCTGCCCGGACGAGCGCCTGCGCGGCGCCTGCCGGGGCGGCAACTGCACCGCCATCGTCTCGCCCGAGGGCAAGCACCTCGCGGATCCGCTGGGACCCGGCGAGGGCCTCCTGATCGCCGACATGGACCTCGCGCTCGTGACCAAACGCAAGCGCATGATGGACTCGGTCGGCCACTACGCGCGGCCCGAGCTCCTCAGCCTCCTTCACGACGACCGTCCGGCCTCGTTCGTGCACGGGCCGATCCGTTCCCAGACCGTTTCCCGGAGCCTCGACCATGAGCAGCAGCCCGCTTCCGACGAGCCTTCCCTCGTGCCCACCGGTCGCGGCGGGTCTGGTTGGGATGCCGACGGAGCGCCTGATCAACGCGTTGCAGTCCTACGGCGTTAGGCTCGCTGACAGCCGCGCCGGGGCGCCGAGCCGCCGCGGAGGGGCCGGCCCCTCCGACCACAAGGCGATGACCATCGCGGGCCGCACCGTGATGGTGCCGGTCCATACCGAGACCGCCTTCGACTCACCCTTCCTCGTGCGCCGCCCGGACGCGAATGGGGTGTCGGTGATCGAGCACGACGGCGTGGTGATCGGGCAGGCCACCTTCCCGGGCAAGCCCCGCTTCTACGCGCTCTCGACCCTTGATGGGGTGCCCTACTCGAAGATCGCTGTGCTGCACGGGCGGGACGTGCTGGCGACGACCGTGCTGCAGACCTGCATCCGCTACGCGAGCCGAGCCAAGACCTGCCAGTTCTGCTCCATCGGCCAATCGCTCGCCGCCGGCCGCACCGTCGCGCGCAAGACGCCGGAGCAGCTGGCCGAGGTCGCCCGCGCGGCGGTGCTGCTCGACGGCGTCAAGCACATGGTGATGACGACCGGTACGCCGAACGCCACCGACCGGGGCGCCGCCGTGTTGTGCGAGAGCGCGTTTGCCGTGAAGGCGGCGGTCGATCTGCCGATCCAGGCCCAGTGCGAACCGCCCGACGACGACCGCTGGTTCGAGCGGATGAGGGCCTCCGGCATCGACGCGCTCGGTATGCACCTGGAGGTCGTCACACCGGAGGTCCGTGCCCGGATCATGCCCGGCAAGGCGAGCGTGCCGCTGGAGCGCTACTACGAGGCCTTCGAGGCTGCGGTCCCGGTCTTCGGGCGGGGGCAGGTCTCGACCTACATCCTGGCCGGGCTCGGCGACACGCCGGAGGCCATCCTGGAGATGGCCGAGCGACTCATCGGGATGGGCGTCTATCCCTTCGTGGTGCCCTTCGTACCGATCTCGGGCACGCCGCTGGAGAGCCACCCGGCCCCCAGTCCTGACTTCATGCACGCCATCCTCAAGCCGCTGGCGGACAGACTGGCGCAAGCGAATCTGCGTTCCACCGACATCAAGGCCGGCTGCGGACGCTGCGGTGCCTGTTCGGCGCTCTCCACCTACGAGCGCTCGGGAGTGGCAGCATGATCCTCGAACCCGTGCCCCCCTTCCGACCGAGCCACTTCCGCGTGAAGTTTGCTACGAGCGCCTGGGAGCAACGCGCCTGCGCGGCGCTGCGCCGGCAGGTGTTTTGCACGGAGCAGGGCATCTTCGCGGAAGACGACCGCGACGCCATCGACGCGCATGCCATCCCGATCTGCGCCCTCTCGACTCTTGGAGCTGACGCCGACGCTGTCGTCGGTACCGTGCGCATCCACGAGGTGGCGGAGCGACCCGGTGAATGGTGGGGCTCGCGGCTTGCCGTCGCGAGCGCCTTCCGCGGCACGGCCGCGCTCGGGGCCGGGCTGATCCAGGTCGCGGTCTCCTCGGCCCATGCCCGCGGCTGCACCCGCTTCCTGGCCCACGTACAGGAACGCAACGTGCCGCTGTTCCAGGCCCTGCACTGGGCGAGCCTCGACGCCGTCGACCTGCACGGGCGCCCGCACCACCTGATGCAGGCGGATCTGTCCGCCTACCCGCCGATGCACGACCCCGAGCACGGGCTCGTCACCGTCCGCAGGGCCGCGTGATGACGGCCCCGCTCGATATCCAGGCCCTGGCCCGTCAAGTCCGGGACACGCGCGGCCTCGGCCATAAGCGCGACATCGACGCGGTGGTGGCACGGCTGGGGCTGGGCAGCCGGCATGCCGCGGTACCGGTCGGCGACGACTGCGCCGCCATTCCCGACGGCGACGGACACCTGCTCCTGGCCATCGAGGGCTTCCTCGACAGCTTCGTCGCCGCCGACCCGTACTTCGCCGGCTATTGCGGCATCATGGTCAACCTGAGCGACGTGGCGGCCATGGGCGGACGTCCGCTCGCGGTGGTCGATGCCCTCTGGAGCCGGGATGCCGGGGCGGCGGACCCTATCCTGGCCGGCCTATCCGACGCGGCGACGCTCTACGGCGTGCCGGTGGTAGGCGGCCACACCAACACGCGCGCCGAAGCCGGCAACCTCGCGGTCGCCGTGCTCGGGCGGGCGGGCCCACGCCTGCTCACCAGCTTCGACGCAGCGCCGGGCGACGACCTGATCGCCGCCATCGACCTGCGCGGCCGGTTCCGCGATCCGCACCCTTACTGGGACGCCTCGACCGGCGCGCCGGGCGAGCGGCTGCGCGGCGACCTCGCGCTGCTGCCGGGGCTCGCCGAGGATGGGCTGGCCTGTGCGGCCAAGGACATCAGCATGGCGGGCGTCGTCGGCACGGCCCTGATGCTGCTCGAATGCTCGAACGTCGGCGGCGTCATCGACCTCGACGCGATTCCGAGGCCCGAGCACGTTTCCCTCGCGCGCTGGCTGCCCGCCTTCCCGAGCTTCGGATATCTCTTGAGCGTGCGCCCCGACCGCACGCCGGCCGTGCTCGCGCGCTTCGCGGAGCGCGGCATCGCGAGCGCCCCGATCGGGCGCCTCGACGCGAGCCGTGCTGCCCGGGTGCGTGGCGCCACGGGCGAGGAGGCTGTGGTCTGGGACTTCGCGGCCAGCCCGCTGATCGGCTGCGGCCGGGATGGCATGGGGGCCACCACATGATGCCCCTGCGCATCGCGATCCTGACCCACTCCACCAACCCACGCGGCGGCGTCGCCCATTGCCTCGCACTGGCCGAGGCTCTCTGTGCCCTCGGCCATGAGGCGGTGGTCCACGCGCCGGACCCGGCCGGCCGCGGCTTCTTCCGGGATGCGGCCTGCCCGACCGTATCGGTGAGCGCCAAGCCGGTCGCTGGCTCGACCACCGACCTCGTGCGGACCCGCATCAACGACTACCTGCGCCACTTCTCGACGCCGGCCGCGTGCGACTTCGATGTCTTCCATGCCCATGACGGCATCGGCGGCAACGCGCTCGCGACCCTGAAGCACCGGCGCCTGATCCCGGGCTTCGTGCGCACGGTCCATCACGTCGACAGCTTCGCCGACCCCATGCTCGCGGAGTGGCAGGACCGCTCGATCCGCGAGGCCACGCGTCTGCTCTGCGTCAGCCGCACCTGGGCCGACCGGATCAGGGACGATTTCGGTGCCGAGGCCGACGTCGTCGGGAACGGGGTGGACCTCTCGGCCTATCGTAGCGAGCCGTCCGAGGCGGACGTGGCCGTGCGGGAGCGCTGGGGACTCGGCCAGGGGCCGGTGATCCTCAGCGTCGGCGGATTCGAGGAGCGCAAGAACACGCTGGGCATCATTGAGGCCTTCGCCCGTCTGCGTGCGCGCCATCGCCGAGCGCAGCTCGTTGTCGCCGGCGGCGTCTCGCTCCTCGACCACGCCGCCTATCGTGCCCGGTGCCGCGCCGCCCTGGTGGCCGCGGGCCTGACGATCGGCCGGGGCGCGGCCGTCATCGAGACGGGCCCCGTCCCGCAGGCCGACATGCCGGCCCTCTACCGGGTGGCCGACGCGCTGGCCTTCCCTTCTTGGAGGGAGGGCTTCGGGCTCTGCGTACTGGAGGCGATGGCGTGCGGCACGCCCGCCATCGTGTCCCTGCAGCCGCCCTTCAGCGAGTACCTGGCGACGACCGACGCCCTCTTCGTCGATCCCGCCGATTCCGAAGCCATCGCCGCCGCCATGGCGCAGGCCCTGGCGTCGGATACCAAAGCGCAACTGCGGGCCGCCGGAAAAGCCCGGTCGGCAGTCCACTCCTGGCGCGCCTGCGCGGAGCGCCACCTCGACACCTACGCGGCCTGCGCCCGCACCCGACAGGAGCCGATCCATGCCTGAGATGCGCTTCCACATCCGCTGGCCCGATGGCCGCCGCGAGGCCTGCTACTCGCCCTCTCTCGTCGTGAAGGACTTCCTCACGCCGGGCGAGAGCTACGCCCTCGACGACTTCGTGGAGAAGTCTCGCACCGCCTTGAACATCGCGAGCGAGCGGGTGCGCGAGAAGTACGGCTTCGCGTGCTCGTCGGCCATGGACCAACTCGCCCGGATCGAGGTCGCCGCGAGGCGGCAGGCCCCCGACGGTCACGTCACCGTCGAGTCCTTCGAACCCTGAGCCGACGCCCTTTCCCTCACGGAGCCAGAGCCATGACCTCCACGACCCGTCATGTTCCCGTCGTCATCGTCGGCGGCGGCCAAGCTGGCCTCTCGGTCAGCTACCACCTCAAGCAGCGCGGCATCGAGCACCTCGTTTTCGAGAAGAACACGGCCGCCCACACGTGGTCGACGCAGCGCTGGGACACGTTCTGCCTCGTCACGCCGAACTGGCAGTGCGACCTGCCCGGCCACCGCTATGACGGTCCGGATCCGGACGGGTTCATGAAGAGGGACGAGATCGTCGCCTACCTGAAGGCTTTCGTCGCCAAGGTGAACCCGCCGATCCGCGAGGGCGTCGCGGTCACGCGCGTCGCGCGGCGCGAGGACGGCCTCTTCTCGGTGCAGACCTCGGAGGGCGACTACACCGCGAACGAGGTCGTCGTCGCCTCGGGCGGCTACCACACGCCGATCATCCCGCGCATGGCCGAGAAGCTGCCGGGCTCGGTCACGCAGATCCACTCGAACCAGTACCGCAACCCGGACCAGTTGCCCGAGGGCGAAGTGCTGGTGGTGGGCTCCGGTCAGTCCGGCGCCCAGATCGCCGAGGATCTGCACCTCGCCGGCCGCAAGGTGCACTTGGCGGTGGGCGACGCGCCCCGCTGCGCCCGCTTCTATCGCGGCCGCGACGTCGTCACGTGGCTCGCCGACATGGGCTACTACGAGATGACCGTCGACAATCATCCGCTGCGCGACGGCGTGCGCGACAACACCAACCACTACGTGACCGGCCGCGACGGCGGTCGCGACATCGACCTGCGCCGCTTCGCCGTCGAGGGCATGAAGCTCTACGGCCTGATGGAGGATTACCGGGACGGCGCCTTGCGCTTCCGCGACGACCTCAAGCACTCGCTCGATCAGGCCGACCGGACCTACAACGGCATCAACGCGGCCATCGACAAGTACATTGCCGAGACCGGCATCAAGGCCCCGGCGCAGGCGCACTACACGCCGGTCTGGGAGCCGGGAGAGCCGGTCACCAGCCTCGCTCTCGACGGCTCGGGTATCACCAGCGTCGTCTGGTGCATCGGCTTCACGCCGGATTTCCGCTGGCTCGACGCCTCGGTGTTCAACGGCGCGGGCAATCCGAAGCACAAGCGCGGCGTCACGAACGAGGACGGCGTCTACTTCATCGGCTTGCCCTGGCTGAACACCTGGGGTTCGGGCCGCTTCGGGGCGGTCGGTCGCGATGCCGAGCACATCGTGCAAGTGATTCAGAAGCGCCTCGGAGCCGAGCGGCCCGCCCTCAGGTTTGCGGTCTGACCCGAGAGCTCGGCGGGCTCTTGGTGCCACCCATGAGGGGCTGGGGGATACGCTTCGTAGGTCCCCGAGGCGGGCCGATCCGATCTGTCGACCAGGCACATCAGTGCCTGTGCCGTTCCTGCAATAAGACGACCCTCGAAGCACTTCTTGAGCATTGTCGAGTAGAATACAGAGTTTGCAGTATCCGCTTCATCGCGCCGCTCTCACGGCGCCGAAGGCCGCCGTGGTCGAGCCGGCTGCGCTAATGCGGAAGTATCGATGAGCATTCCCACGGCCCTGGCCTCCTCTTGGAGGTGACGCCGGGGGCGCGGACGAGATCGAAGTGACCTCCTTCCCAGAGATACCGCTTCGACAAGGGCCGGGTGGCCAAGTCTCGACAGCTACCGCCACCCGGTCCGCCCGTTTTCGAAGGAGAAGGCCGTTGGGTTTGCACATTGCGCTCGAAGGGGTCGGCACGCCTCTGACGGATGCCTGCCGCCATGTCCTGGGCATGCCGCATCTCTGCCCGAGCGGCCTTTCCGAGAATTGGCTCTGGAAGGAGCTGGGACATCGTCACTGGGGTTTGATCGCCAAGGCGTTCGGCAGGGCCGAGGCCGGGTTCGGGCCCGCGGGCGAGCCGCCCGTCTACGCAGCGTTCCGGAGCATCTCTCTGCAGGGCGGCGACCTCGGTGGCGTTCGCGAGAACGACGCGTTGGACGTGCGCTCGAAGGTCACGTACCTCTCTGAGACCCGGGTCGTCAGCCAGCACGCTGCGGCTTGCCGGGGCCGGCTGGTTGCGGATGTGGAGATGACCTCCGTGTTCGTGAGGCGTCAGGCTGAGGGCGTGAACCGTTCCATCGCCCGGGTGAGGATCGAGGGGCGAGGGCACGCCATGCCCGCTTTCGGGGGCATGCCCCTCCAGCCCTCCGGCACCGAGCACGTCTTTTCGGGGGCTGGCGCGGCGCCGGACGAGCGCGAGCTTGGAACCCTGGTCGTCGAGCCATGTCCCTACCTGGACTTCAACGGAGCCGGGCTTCTGTACTTCAGCAGCTTCGTCGCCGCCGTGGACCGGGCCGAGTGGCATTTCCTCGGCAAGCGCTCGGGTCTCGTCACCACTCGGGAGCGTCGAGCTCTGTTCCACGCGAACATCGAATTGGGTGACCGTCTCACGGTGCGTATGCTGGCTTTGGGTGACGATGCGCGTTGCTGCCATCGTGCGCTTCTGTCGACGGAGGATGGTAAACTACTGGCGGAATTAGCAACGCGCCGGACCATGGCACAGAAGAGATGCTAGCTTTTATGATAAAAATCTGATTTTATCTCAGTTGTATGTCGCGCATATAGTGTTAATCAGGATCGGAAAGTATTTAATGCATTAATGAATAAACTCGATGAACGGCGCATTGTTGCCTGGTTCTGCTGCTGTGTCGATAGTGGACCTTCGCGTCCGGTGATTCTCCGGCTGATTTCGGATCCGCTCGGGCTGACCGCTCCGTTGCGGTCCGCTCGGGAGGTCCACTGGTCTGGACGGCAAGGCGTTGTGCCCTGCCTCGCTTCAACGTCCGCCGCCGCGGGCAAACGATCCTGTTTCGCCGTATCATCCCCCACGATCTGCGCCCGCGATTCGATCCGCGCGTCGTGCATGTCACCGCACCAAGCTCAACGAGTCGGCTCCAGCCTTGTGACGGTTTCCCGCAAGGGGTAGCTCCCGCACGCCTGAATCTCCAGTCGGCGCGGCAACGTTCGGTGTCCTGCGAGAGAGGGCGTGTGGAGAGGAAGGCGCATGGATCAGCCGAAGCCCAGAGAAGGGGCCAGGATTGCTCGGGCAGGCGCGGGACGGCCGGGCTACGTGACGGTGAAGGGAGCCAGGGAGCACAATTTACGCGACGTCGACGTGGAACTGCCGCGTGACGCCCTCGTGGTGTTCACCGGCGTTTCCGGCTCCGGCAAGTCCTCGCTCGCCTTCGGCACGCTCTACGCAGAAGCCCAGCGGCGCTACTTCGAATCGGTCGCTCCTTATGCGCGGCGGATGATCGATCAGGTCGGCGTGCCCGATGTCGATGCCATCGAGGGTCTTCCCCCCGCCGTCGCCCTCCAGCAGCAGCGCGGTACGCCCAGCGCCCGCTCCTCGGTCGGCAGCGTCACCACCCTGTCGAGCCTCGTGCGGATGATGTACTCGCGCGCCGGCACCTACCCGCCGGGCCAGCCGATGCTCTACGCGGAGGACTTCTCGCCCAACACGCCCCAGGGTGCCTGCCCGTCTTGCGCCGGGCTTGGGCGGGTCTACCAAGCGACGGAAGCGTCGATGGTGCCCGACCCTTCGCTCACGATCCGCGAGCGCGCCGTCGCGGCGTGGCCGCAGGCCTGGGGCGGCCAAAACCTGCGGGACATCCTCGTCAGCCGTGGGGTCGACGTCGACACGCCCTGGAAAGATCTGCCGCGGGCGCTGCGGGACTGGATCCTGTTCACGGACGACCAGCCGCAGGAGCCGGTCTATGCCGGGCTCTCCCCGGAGCAGACGCGGCTCGCTCGCCAGCGTCGCCTGGAGCCGAGCTACATGGGCACATTCACGAGCGCCCGCCGTCATGTGCTCGGCACCTTCACCAACTCGCAGAGCGCCCTCATGCGCCGCCGTGCCGCGCGCTACCTCCTGAGCGAGGACTGCCCGACCTGCCAGGGCAAACGCCTGAAGCCCGAGGCGCTCTCCGTCACCTTCGCGGGGTTGGATATCGGTGAGCTGTCGCGCATGCCGCTCTCCGAACTCGCCGAGGCGATGGGGCCGGCGGCCGAGGACAGCCTGCCCGACGATCACCCTGCCACCGGCGACGCCCAAGAAACCCTCGACCGCGCAGCGGGCCAACGGGATCGCGCCCGGCGCGCGGCCTCCGGGGCCTCGGCCCATGCGGGCGCGCCGGACGTGCGCGTGACACCGAACCTCTCCATCGAAAAGCGCCTCGCTGCCCAGCGCCTCGCCGCCGACCTCATCGACCGGATCGCGACGCTCACGGAGCTGGGCCTCGGCTACCTGTCGCTGGATCGGGTCACCACGACCCTGTCGTCGGGCGAGTTGCAGCGCCTGCGCCTCGCCACCCAGCTCCGCTCACAGCTCTTCGGCGTGGCCTACGTGCTCGACGAGCCCACCGCCGGGCTGCACCCCGCCGACGGTGAGGCGATGCACGAGGCGCTCGCCGGGCTGCTCGCCTCGGGCAATTCGCTGTTCGTCGTCGAGCACGACATCGGCACGATGCGCCGGGCCGATTGGCTGGTCGATGTCGGTCCGGCGGCGGGCGAGCACGGGGGGACCGTGCTCTATAGTGGCCCGCCGGAGGGGCTGCGCGCGGTCGAGGCGTCGCGCACGCGCCTCCACCTGTTCGGGTTGGTCGAACCGCCGCGGCGTCCGCTGCGCGAGCCTTCGGGATGGCTGCGGCTGGAGAACATCGTCCGCAACAATCTGCGCGGCGTCTCGGCCTCGTTCCCGCTGGGATGTCTCACCGCCGTGACGGGCATTTCCGGCTCCGGCAAATCGAGTCTCGTCAGCCAAGCCCTGCTGGAACTCGTCGGCGACCGCCTCGGACGGCCGCTCGACACCGACGACGAGCCGGAGGATCCCCTCGACGACGCACCGGGCCCGACCGAAGGGCGCATCGTCGGCGGCATGGAAGGGGTCCGGCGTTTGGTCAAGGTCGATCAGAAGCCGATCGGGCGCACGCCCCGCTCGAATCTCGCGACCTATACCGGCCTGTTCGACGCCGTCCGCAAGCTGTTCGCCGCCACGCCCGAGGCGCGCCGGCGCCGCTACGATGCCGGCCGCTTCTCCTTCAACGTCGCCAAGGGCCGCTGCCCGGCCTGCGAGGGCGAGGGGTTCGTCAGTGTCGAACTCCTGTTCATGCCGAGTGTCTACGCCCCCTGCCCGACCTGCCACGGGTCCCGCTACGCGCCGGAGACGCTGGAGGTCACGTGGAACGGGCTGACCATCGCGGACGCGCTCGGGCTCACCGTCGAGCGCGCCTGTGACGCCTTCGCGGACGAGCCCTCCGTGCTGCGCCCGCTCTCCGTGCTGCGGGATCTCGGCCTGGGCTACCTGCGGCTGGGCCAGCCGGCGACCGAACTCTCCGGCGGCGAGGCCCAGCGCATCAAGCTCGCGACCGAGCTGCAGCGGGGCCAGCGCGGCGGTACGCTCTACGTCCTCGACGAGCCCACGACCGGGTTGCATCCGACCGACGTGGATCGCCTCATGCTCCAGCTCAACGGCTTGGTCGATGCGGGCAACACGGTTGTCCTAGTCGAGCACGACATGCGGGTGGTCGCAGCGGCCGATCACGTCATCGATGTCGGGCCCGGCGCCGGAAACCTGGGTGGCACTGTGGTGGCAGCTGGCCGTCCCGAGCTGGTGGCCGAGGCGCAGGCGAGCCGCACGGCACGGTATCTGCGGGAAGAGCTCGATGCCTACGAAGGCAGGGGCTCGCTACCGTAGCCTCTCTGATAATCATAAGCAGACACTGACAATGTCTGCTTATGGACAGAAGAATATCTGTATTATTGATTGCTAAACTTGTGGAACATGAAGTGCTCATTGTATTGTGCCAAATCTGGTTGACCCCCTCGGGATAGCCTTCGCCTATCATTCCGGGGCCGCGCAGTGGAACCCAGAATCCACCCGTGATGCGGCAGGCACGTGGTCCGTCGAGGCCAGTCGTGAATTTCGGGTTCGCCTGCGGCGCCCCGGAATGACGGAGACCAACGCCAGACCGAATTCTTCAACCGGAAGCGTATTATCGCATAGATAGTATAGCATGCGACAAGGAATTTGAAAGTTATCAATAATAACTGCAAGTGGTCCGCGGCCTTGTGGGACAATGAATCGAATTATAGAATTAACATATACTCTTGTAATTGGGTCTGGCGCATATTATTGAATCAATACAGCCCATTTAACTGGTGCAACTCTTTTATTCGATCGATCACACCAAGCTGGGTATGACAAGGGTGAGCTGATATCCGCTCTCGTCCAGCTTGCGCTCGACGGTCGCCTGAAGCTGCTGGAGCGACATCTCGATCAGCGACGTGCCGAAGCCTCGGCCGGCACTGACCGCGGTGCGGCGCGTCATCCGCTCGGTCCATTGCATGGCGAGCCCGTCGGACCGGTGCTCCCAGGTCACTTCGAGGCGACCGTCCTCCGCGCCGAGGGCTCCGTACTTCACGGAATTCGTTGCGCATTCGTGCAGGATCATCGCGAGCGAGGACACGTAGCGCCAGTCGACGGCCGTGGGTGGCCCCTCGATCGCGATCGGGATGTGGTCGCGGTAGGGCTGCAAGGTCGCGCCCACGAGGCTGCAGAGGTCGCTCATTCCCTGGTCGGTGGTGTGGTCGGCCAGCGAGTGGGCCCGGCCGAGCGCGGCGATGCGGTCGCGCATGTCGTGCGCGAAGGTCGCGACGTCCTGCTGCAAGCGGGCGCCCGCCGTGATCATCCCCCCGATGATCGCGAACAGATTTTTGACCCGATGATTCATCTCGCGAAGCATCAGGTCGCGTGTCTCGGTCAGCGCGTGCTCGGGCGAGACGTCGATGGAGACACCGATGATCCGGTGCGGTGCGCTGCCGACGATCAGTCGCCCGTAGCTCCGGACGTACCGGGTGGCGTGCCCGTCGCCCCGGACGTGCAGGCGCGCCTCGAAATCGCAGAGGCCCCGGGCCGCCTGCGCGAACGCGTCCCGCACCTCCCTGCGATCCTCGCGTCGCAGGCGCGCCTCCAGATCCGCGAGCGGGTGGCGCCCCTCGGAGGCGAGGTCGAGCATGGCGGCGGCCGTGGCATCGACCATGATGGTGTTGTCGTCGGGCAGATATTCCCAGATGCCGATCCCGCCGGCCTTGATCGCGAGGTCGAGCCGCTCCCGCTCGGCGGCGAGTTCGCGCTCGAGCGAGAGCGCCTCGGTGATGTCGGTGAGCACCAGGGTGGCGCCGTCGACGCTCGCGCTCTGCAGGCGGTAGGGCAGCACCCGCAGCGACAGGGTGCGCTCGCCGTCGCGGGTCACGACCCGCCGCTGGATCGCCGAACCACCCGCGCACACCGCCCGCGCGTCGGCCAGGTACTCCGGACCGGCGAGCCGCGTGGCGACGTCGGCGAGCGGTCGCCCACGGTCGCTCGGCTGCAGCGGGAAGATCGCGGTGGCCGAGCCGGTGAAGCTGCGCACGCGCAGGTCGCGATCGAGAACCACCACCGCGAGATCGGTCGATTCGAAGAAGTTGCGCAGGTCGGCGTTGGCGACGGTGAGCTGGTCGATCTTCGTCTTCAGCTCGTCGTTGACCGTGGTCAGCTCCTCGTTGGTCGATTGGAGCTCCTCGTTCATCGACATCATTTCTTCATTGGAACTCTTCAGCTCCTCGTTGGCGGTCTCCAGTTCCTCGACCGTCGAGCGCAGCTTGTAGCGGATGCGCAGCAACTCCTCTTCCAGCGCTTCGACGTGATCGCCGCCGGCATCCATCTCGACGAGGTCGGGGTCGCTCGACGGGCGGAAGGCGCCCGCGTCACGCAGAACGAGAAGCATGGTGGCGTCCGGCAGCGGATCACAGACAAGCTCGATCTGCTGGACCCCGTATTCGGACACCACCTCCACGTCCCGCACCACGACGCGCTTGCGAGCGTCGCGGGTCTGCCGCAGCAGGGGGCCGATCACGTCGCGCAGCCCTGGGCGCGCCAGCGTGATGGCGCTGGTGCCGCCGGTACGCGTCACGGGAAAGTCGAAGTAGCGGCTCAGGCGCCCGTAGGCCGCGATGATGGCGCCGTCCTCATTCAGGACCATGCTCGGCGGGGCGTAGCGCTCCAGCATGCGCCGGGCAGCGGCCGTCTCGTCGGCGATCGGTGCCGCCTTCTGCCCATCGTTCGGGTTGCGGCGCGCCTCGCTGCGCCGGGCATGTCCGGGCAGGTCGATCGGGTATTTCGGCGAGCCCGGCGGTCGCTCGAACAGGCGGGCGTGCTGGTCGATCGGCGGGAATAGCTGCTCGAACCGGCTGACGCTCTCCGAGGGGCCGAGGAAGAGGTAGCCGCCCGGCCGTACCGCGTAGTGGAACAGCGGCAGCACCGATTGCTGCAGACGGTCGTCGAAGTAGATGAGCAGGTTGCGGCAGGACAGAAGATCGATCCGCGAGAAGGGCGGATCCTTGACCAGGCTGTGGCTGGAAAAGCGGATGAGGTCGCGGATCTCTGAGGCGATCGTGAAGCGCTCGGCGTGGGGCACCACGTAGCGCTCGCGCAGGGGCGCCGGGATGTCGGCGAGTGCGGCGGCCGGGTAGGTCGCCTCGCGGGCGATCTGCAGCATGCGCTCGTCGATGTCGGTGGCGAAGATCTGGACCGCGAGCGGCAGGTCGAGGCGCCGCGCGGCGTCCGCGAACAGCATGGCGATCGAGTAGGCCTCCTCGCCGCTCGAACAGCCCGGGATCCAGACCCGGATGTCCTCGTCCGGATCGCGGTCGCGCAGCAGCGGCTCGATCGCCCGCTCGCGCAGGACCTCGAACATTTCCGCGTCGCGGAAGAATCGCGTGACGTTGATCAGCAGGTCGCGAAACAGCGCGTCGCACTCGGACTTGTCCGCCCGGATGCGGGCGAGGTAGTCGCGGCCCGCGTCGATGCCCAGCACGTGCATGCGCCGCTCGACGCGGCGGATGAGCGTCGTCCGCTTGTAGCCGGAGAAATCGTGCCCGACCGCGGTGCGGATCACCCGGCACAAGTCGTCCACATGGTCGGCGAGGCGTTCCGCCTGCTCATCGAGCGGGTCCGAACCGCGGCGGCGGAAGAAGGCCGCGAGGCAGTTCACGATCTCGCCGGGCGGCTGCACGAAGTCCACGAGGCCGGTGCCGACGGCCGACAACGGCATCCCGTCGTAGCGCGCGGTCTCCGGCTGCTGCACCACGCAGACGCCGCCATGCTCCTTCACAGCCCGCAGGCCGGTGGTGCCATCGGCGCCCGTGCCCGAGAGGATCACGCAGGCCGCGTTGGCTTGCTGATCGACCGCGAGCGATAGGAAGAAGTCGTCGATGGGGCGGCGCAGCCCGCGCGGCTGCAGGAATTCGGTGAGTTCGAGCACGCCCTGCTGGATGGCGAGCCCGCGACCGGGCGGGATGATGTAGACCGTGTCGCCCTCGATACGCTCGCTGCCCTCGCATTGCAGGACCTCGAGATCGGTATGCCGGTCGAGGAGCTGCGCCAGCATGCTCTCGTAATTGGGATCGAGGTGCTGGACGACGACGAAGGCCATGCCGGTCGGCGCCTGGGCGCGCGAAAGCATCTCGCGCAGGGCTTCCAGGCCGCCCGCTGAGGCCCCGATTCCGACGACGGGGCCGGCAAAGCGCGCCTCGGCCCCGGCTGCGCTTGCGCCGCTTCGCGCCTCGGGAGCCTCGGCCCGGGCCGTTTCAGGGAAATCCGGTTCCATCGAGATCCGCGAGGGTGAGCTTGGCTTGGGCGACGGTGGCGACGGTATTGGCAATCGCCTTGAGCGACCCTTCGAGGACGATCCCGCTCTCTGCGAGGGAGGGGCGCAGCCGGGACAGCGTTCGGCTCAGTTCGGCATCGTACGCCGCGAGCAGTTCGGGCTGCGAGCGGCTGACGTCGAATTGGGATGCGAAAAGAAAGCGCACCTCTCCGGACAGGGCCCGCAGCTTGGACATGTAGAGCAGGTTGACGAAGGGCCGCCCGTCCTTGCGGACGTTGAGGATGGTGGTGCGCACCGCGTTCACGCCGTCGCCTTCGAGGAAGGTGTGGATCTTCTCCCTCGCCTCGGGATTCTCGGCATCGCCCTGCAGCAGACGGCAGTTGCGCCCGACGACCTCCGGCGCGGTGTAGCCCGTCAGCTTGTGGAACGGCTCGTTGACGAGGAGCAGCGGATTGTCCGCGCCCACCCCCGCGAGCGCCAGGGCGATATGCGCCTGTTCGAAGTAGCGCTTGAGCGCGTCCGGAACGTTCGGGGAGGAAGACTGCGACTGCACGATGGATCCTTCGCCGCCTGCCGCCTCATCCCCGAGCGCGCGTGACCGTCGTCAGCGACGCGCCGAACTAACATAGGATCTGCATCGCCGGAACCGCGCCATCCTTGGTTCGGGGTGGTCTTAGCGTCGCCGGCTTCAATTCTTCAACAGCCCATCCGATCCTCGCCGGAACGTGATCAGATATCAGGCGTGCATCCAGGCCGCGTCGACCGCTGCGCAGGCAGTGTTGGGCTTAGACGCGCCGATGAAGACCACGTTCGGGCCGCGGGCCTCGTGCCGGGGATTATCGAAACCCAGCAGGTCTGGGGCGGTCTTCCGAAAGAAGCGCGCAGGCCGTCCCGTCGGAGCCGATGGTCGGCGACGACTCGGTCGCCGTGGCCCGCGTCGGGCACTGGGCCGTCAGAGCCGGCCGTCATCCAGCGCGCGGGCTCGGATCAGGATCGCTCATGACGGGACGAACCGTGTGTCCCGTGCGCACCCTTTGAAGGTCTCTGGCTCGGCAGGATAGGGCGTTCGCCTCCCAACGCGTGGGAGGGGACAACCCCTGCCCGGCTCGCTCAGCGCAACAGAGGCCCCATTGCCTCACGGCTGCTTGTGAATCGGATCGACCCAGTAGACCGTCTCGGGCCGCTCGGCGGCCTCGACGTCGGGCAGGTTGACCACCACCGCCTCATTGTCCGAGCGCACCAGCACGCAGTGCAGCGGCTCGTCGGTCGAGGCGTTGATCTCCTGGTGCGGCACGAAGGGCGGCACGAAGATGAAGTCGCCGGGCCCGGCCTCGGCCACGTATTCGAGCCGCTCGCCCCAGCGCATCCGGGCGCGGCCGGAGACGATGTAGATCACGCTCTCTAGGGCGCCGTGGTGATGCACGCCGGTCTTGGCGTCGGGCTCGATCGCCACCGTGCCGGCCCAGATCTTCTGGGCGCCGACGCGGGCGGCGTTGACCGCCGCCTGCCGGAACATGCCGGGCGTCTGCGCCGTGTTGGGATCGAGCCGGTCGCCGGGGATCACCCGCACGCCGTCGTGCTTCCAGCGCCCGGCGGCGCCAACGTCGTGAACATGATCGTGCGTGTGGCTGTCGCCGCTCTCGTGCATGGTGATCTCTCCTGCCCGATCATCGCACGGCGGCGAGCGCATCGGAAAACCCGGTGTCGAGGATCGCCTCGGCGCGCGGGGCGCGGACCGCCGGGATTAGGCCGGCGCGGACGTAGAGGTCGATGATGCGCTGCTGGTCGGCGATCACGCTCTCGTCGATCGGCACGGTGCGGTACCGGGCGCGCCCGAACCAGCGAAGCGGCACCGCCTCGGGCAGGCCGATCAGCCGCGACCACGCGGCGGCGTAGGGCGCCGGGTCGGTCAGCGCCCAGGCCCGCGCCTTGGCGAGGCGGGCGGCGTAGTCGGCCAGCAGCGCGCGTTTGGATTTGAGGACAGCCTCGCTTGCCACCGCGTAGCTGAGACCCGGCGTGATGCCGTTGCCGTCGCGGACCACCCGCACGAGGCCGGCGAGTTCGGCCGCGGAGGTGTAGGGCTCCCAGGTCGACCACGCATCGACCGCGCCGGAGGTCAGCGCCAGTTTGGCATCGGCCGGCGGCAGGAAGCGGAACTGCACGCTGTCCGCGGGCAGCCCCGCCTCTTCGAGGGCGGCGAGCACGACCTGATGGCCGATCGAACCGCGGTTGGTGGCGATGCGCTTGCCCTGCAAATCCGCGACGCTGCGGAGAGCGGAATCGGGTCGCACCAGAATGGCGAGCCCGTCCTGCCGGTTGCGGAAGGCGAGAAACGCCCTGACGGGAACGCCGGCGGCGGCCGCGAAGGTGAAGGGCGCGTCGCCCACGCCGCCCGCATCGATCGCACCCGCGTTCAGCGCCTCCAGCAGCGGGGCGGCGGCAGGGAACTCGCTCCATTCGAGGCGGTAGGGCAGGCCGTCGAGCACGCCTGCGGCCTCCATCAGGGCGCGGGCGTTGCCGCGCTGGTCGCCGACGCGCAAGACCTCCTCGGCGCGGGCCGGCGCGAGGGCGGCGAGTGCAAGCAGGATCAGGACGAGGAGGCGGGCCATCACGCGGCCTCCGCCGTGCCGCCGCGGCGGGCGAGCCGATCCTTGAAGGCGGGCAGCAGGTCGCGACCGTACTGGATCGCGTCCTCCAGCGGGTCGAAGCCGCGGATCAGGAAGGTGCGCACGCCGAGATCGTGATAGTCGAGCAGCGCCTCGGCGACCTGCTCGGGCGTGCCCACGAGCGCCGTCGAGTTGCCGGAGGCTCCCGTCTCGGCGGCGATCGCCGTGTAGAGCCGCTCGTCGAGGCGCGAGCCTTGCGCCGCCGCGGCGAGCAGGCGGCGCGAGCCCTCGTTCTGCGGGGCTGGCGCCGGTCCGAGTCCGCGGGCGGCACGCAGCCGCCGGGTTTCGGCGAGGATGGCCTCCGCTCGCGCCCAGGCCCGCTCCTCGGTCTCGGCCAGGATCGGGCGCAGCGACAGGCTGAAGCGCGGCGAACGCCCGTGCGGGGCGGCTGCCGCCCGCACCCGGCCGATCAGCTCGCGCACCTGCGCCTGGGATTCTCCCCACAGCGCGTAGGTATCGGCGTGCCGGCCCGCCACCGCGAGCGCGGCGGGCGAGGCGCCGCCGAAATAGATCGGAATCGCTTTCACCGGCTTCACCTCGGAGAAGCCGGCCTCGATCCGGTAATGCGCGCCCGCGTAGTCGAAGGGCGTCTCCGAGGTCCAGGCAAGGCGCAGGATGTCGAGGAACTCGCGGGTGCGGGCGTAGCGCTCGTCCTTGGTGAGGTGGTCGCCGTCGCGGGCAAGGTCGCGGTCGTCGCCGCCACTGATCGCATGGATCGCCACCCGCCCGCCGGTGAGCCGGTCGAGCGTCGCGAACTGGCGGGCCGCGACGGTCGGCGCGGTGAAGCCGGTGCGGTGGGCGATCATCAGTCCGATCCGCTCCGTGACGGTGGCGATCTCGGCGGCGATCAGCAACGGGTCGGGCGCCGTCGCGTAGAACGCCACCAGCACCCGGTCGAACCCGCCCCGCTCGTGCGCCTGCGCCAGCAGACGCAGGTAATCGGGCTCGATCGCCGGGCCGCGCGGGGCGCGCGACTCGGAGACCTCGTGCGGGGCGACGAAGCCGATGAACTCGGTCGCTTCGGGCGGCAGCAGGCTCATGCGGGATTCCTTCAATCAGACGCCAAGCGCGGCGCGGCCAGCGGCGACCCGCACCGCGTCGCCCTGCGGCCAGTGGATGCGCGCACACAGGACGTCGCGCAGGTGCCGCTCCAGCGGGTTGTTTCGCGAGAGCGCGGCGTTGCCGCAGAGCTCGGCGACCCGCTGCACGGCCTGGATCGCGTTCTCGGTGACGGTGAGCTTGACGAAGCCGGCCTCCTGCGGGGCCGGCGGCGCGCCCGCATCGGTCTCGGCCGCGAGGCTCGCCACGAGCCGGGCGTTGATCGACAGAAGCCGCTCGTTCTCGCCGAAGGCCTCGTGGAACCGTGGCAGGCTCGCGAGCGGCGCGCCGAGACTGCCGGGCACGCGCTCGTGCAGGAAGTGGCGGAACCACGCTTGCGCCGCCCGCGCGACGCCGTCGTAGAGCGTGGCGAGCAGGGCGCAGCTCCAGGCCTGCTGCAGCGGATCGGGCCGGCGCCAGTCTTCCGGGCGGCGCAGATCGACGGCGTGGTCGCCCGGCACGAAGGTCTCCTCGAACACCACGTCGTGGCTGCCCGAGGCGCGCAGGCCCAGATGGTCCCAGCTCTCCTCGATGCGGATGCCCGGGGACGACATCGGCACCAGCCAGTTGCCGATCCGCGGCTCGGCCTCGTCGGTGCGGGCGAAGACGAGGCCGTAGGAGAGCCCCGGTGCGCCCGTCGAATAGATTTTTCGGCCCGTGACGCGCCAATCGCCGCCGTCGCGCCGGGCGATCGTCGCGGGCAGGCCGCCGCGGGCGGGGGTGCCCAGATCGGGCTCGACCCTCAGCGCGTTGATCAGGGCGCCGTTCGTCACGGCCTCGCGCCCGACACGGTCGGCGAGCGCGCGCGGCCAGGATGTGCCGTCGCGGTGGATCAGCCCGTGCTGGAGCAGCGTCATCGCCAGCACCAGGGCGACCGCCGGATCGCCCGCGCCGATGGCACCGACGACCTGCGCCGCCCGCACCAGCCCGCCGCCGCCGCCACCGAGCCGCTCCGGTGCGGCGAGCCCAATCAGGCCAGCCTCACGCAGCGACGCGATGGGCGCATGCGGGAAGGCGCCGCTGCGGTCGCGCTCGCCGGCGGTCGCGGCGAACCCTTCGGCGAGCGTCCGGACGGTTTCGAGGAGCGCGGTCATCGAAGGGTCATGGGACGAAGGGTCATGGGGCGAAGGGGCATGGGGCACGAATGAAAGGTCCGGATCAGCCGTTGGGCCGCGTGCGGAGGTGAGAGGCAGACTGTATTTATGCTCGGCGCGCAGCATCGTTCAGTCAACGAAACGTATTTCCAAAGTCGAGACCGCCGGAAGGATGTTCTGCCCGCGCGCCCCGAGATACCGGAAGATCACGCTTTGACCTGCCGCCGAGGCGCAGGACATCTGCTGTGAGCGCAGACTCGGCTCGTTCTTGCCCGATCATCCTTCCGTGACGTCACCGCTGTCCGATGCTCAGGCATGGATCGCCGCCGAACCAGAATGCCGAATGGAAAATCTTCTTGTCCGAACCGTCTTCGAAAAATTCTATCGCAAGAAACGCTCCATCTTGGAAAAATGCTTCGATTGACTTTGCTGTTGCGCGAATGAAGACTGAATAAATCGGCCCGACCAACGAGGCTGCTCCCGATATCGACACGCCACGCCGTCCCGGCCCACCGGGCGGATGTCCGCGCGTGTGTCCCCTTCTCGGAGACGACCATGACCGACGAGCCCTCGCGCCCCGGCCTTCTGCCGTCGCGCCGGTTCCTGCTCCGCACGGGCGCCGCCGCGGCGGCTCTGCCCCTCGGGTTCGGAAGCGGCGGCGTGCGCGCCTGGGGGCCCGGCCCGGCGGTGCCGTTCGATCCCGGCTCGATCTGCCGCCCCGCCGTCGCGGAGGCCGCCGCCGGGCCGCTGAAGCCGATCAAGCTCGCCTGGAACGCCACCGCGGTCTGCACCGCCGCGGCGCCGCTGGCCAAGGAGCGCGGCATCTTCGCCGCCCACGGCCTCGACGTGGAGTTCGTCAATTTCGGCGGCTCGACCGAGGCGCTGTTGGAAGCCATCGCCACCGGTAAGGCCGATGCCGGCATCGGCATGGCGTTGCGCTGGCTGAAGCCCCTGGAGCAGGGCTTCGACGTGAAGATCACCGCCGGCCTGCACGGCGGCTGCCTACGGTTGCTGGGGGCGAAATCGGCCGGCATCACCGACATCGCGGCGCTCAAGGGCAAGACGATCGCGATCAGCGATCACGCCAGCCCGGCCAAGAATTTCTTCGCGCTCCTGCTCGCCAAGGCCGGCATCGATCCGGAAACCGGCGTCGAGTGGCGGCAATACCCGGCCGACCTCCTCAACCTCGCGGTCGAGAAGGGCGAGGCGCAGGCGCTGGCCGATTCCGATCCGCGCACGTGGATCTGGCTGAAGGACCCGAAATTCACCGAGGTCGCCACCAACCTCTCGGGTGAGTACGCCGATCGGACCTGCTGCGTGGTGGCGATGCGCGGCAGCCTGATCCGGGCCGACCGCGCGGCGGCCACGGCCCTCACCCGCGCCGTGCTGGAAGCCGGTCACCGCGTTCACGCGGACCCGGAGGACGCCGCCCGCATCTTCTCCGGCTACGGCGGCCGGGGTTCGGTCGAGGATCTCGCCGCGATGCTGCGGAGCCAGCACCACGGCGACCGTCCGGTCGGCGCCGACCTCAAGCGCCAGCTCGTGCTCTACGGCGACGAACTGAAACAGGTGAACGTCCTCAAGCGCTCGACTGATACGACCAAGTTCGCCGAGCGCGTCTATGCCGACGTGCTGAGCTGAGGGCGCATCCATGGCCAGCCTGACCGGATTCGCCGGCACCCTGCCCGCCGCCGGGCGCCTTCCCCGCCCGCCGCTGAGGGCGCTCGCCCTCGGTGCGGCGTGGCTCGCGCTCGCGGGCGCGACCTACGCCCTGCCCGAGGAGGGCGACTTTCCCCACACCGTGGGTTTCGCGGGCGGGGCGCTGGCCCTCGGGCTCGTCCTGCCTCCGCTCACCGCCTTTTCGGCGCGCCTCGGCCGGGCCGGGGCCTCGCTCGCATATTGGACGCCCTGGCTGACGCTCGTCGCACTCGGTTTCCTCGCCTGGGAGCTGATCACCGCGAAGTTCGCGCTCCTGCCGATGCCGTTCTTTCCGCCGCCGCAGGCGATCCTGGAGGTCTTTCTCGACGACTGGCCCCGGCTCGGCGGCAGCATCCTGGCCTCGCTGAAGCTGCTCGCGGGCGGCTACGTCATCGGCGCCGGCCTCGGCTTCGCGCTCGGCGTGGCCATCGGCTGGTCGAAGGCGGTGGGCTACTGGGCTCATCCGGTCCTCCGCTTCGTCGGGCCGCTGCCAGCGACCGCGTGGCTGCCGCTCGCCTTCTTCGTGTTTCCCTCCTCGTGGTCGGCCAGCACCTTCCTGATCGCGCTCGCCACCGGCTTCCCGGTCACGGTGCTGACCTGGTCGGGAGTCGCCGGGGTCAACAAGGCCTATTTCGACGTGGCGCGCACGCTGGGCGCCTCGCCCGCTTTCCTCGTGCTGCGGGTCGCGGTGCCGGCGGCCCTGCCGCACGTCTTCGTCGGGCTGTTCATGGGGCTCGGCGGCTCGTTCGCCGTGCTGGTGGTGGCCGAGATGCTGGGCGTGAAGGCCGGCCTCGGCTGGTATCTGCAATGGGCGCAAGGCTGGGCGGCCTACGCCAACCTCTACGCCGCACTGATCGTGATGGCGCTGATGTGCTCCGGGCTGATCACCCTGCTGTTCGCCCTGCGCGACCGGGTGCTCTCCTGGCAGAAGGGATTGGTCCAATGGTAGCCGTGACGCTCGAACGCCCTGCCGCCACCGCCGCCGGATCGCGCCTCGCGGTCGAGGCCGTCTCCCACGCCTTCGACCTCCGCGGCACGGCGTTGCCCGTCCTCGATCGTATCAGCCTCGACGTGGCGCCGGGCGGCTTCGTGGCTCTGCTCGGTCCCTCCGGCTGCGGCAAGTCCACCCTGCTGCGCCTCGTCGCCGGGCTGGAGCCGCCGGGCGCCGGCCGCATCGCCGTCGATGGCCGGCGGGTCGAAGGTCCCGATCCGTCGCGCCTCCTCGTGTTTCAGGACCCGACGCTCTATCCCTGGCGCAGCGTGCGGGGGAACGTGATGCTCGGGCTGGAGGCCCGCGGCGTCACGAGGCCCGAGCGGGCGGCGAAGGTCCAGACGGCGCTCCGCCTCGTCGGGCTCGATGGCTTCGCCGAGGTGTTTCCGCACCAGCTCTCCGGCGGCATGGCCCAGCGCGCGGCGCTCGCCCGCGCGCTCGTGAACGCACCGCGGCTGCTCCTCCTCGACGAGCCGCTCGGCAAGCTCGACGCCCTGACCCGGCTCGCGCTCCAGGCCGAGATTCTGCGGCTGTGGCAGGAGACTCGCTTTACCGCGCTCCTCGTCACCCACGATGTCGAGGAGGCTCTGGTGCTGGCCGAGCGCGTGATCGTGCTCTCCGACCGTCCGGCCGCGATCCGCGCGGACCTTCCCGTCGATCTCCCCTATCCACGCCACCGCGACGATCCCGAACTGGTGCGCCTGCGCCGAACGATCCTCGGCATCCTCGGCCAACCGATCTGATCGGCTGCCCCGACGCGCAGGCCGCACCGGCAATCGTCCGACGCGCGGGAAACCGCCTGTCGGGACGATGCTTTCAGGTGATGCGTCCGACTTCGGAAAGGCCTGAGCGAGACGCGCAGCACGTCCCGCAAGGCCTCCCAGTCGCTGCGCGGCGACGGCGAGCACCGGATGCGCCTCGACGAAGTGATCGAGAGACCCTCCGCCGGGCCGGTCACGACAGGCAGGCCAAAGCCAAGGAAACCTCGCTCGGCGGCCTCGCCGTCAACGGCGCCGACTGCTGAGAAGGCCTGCGCCGCGCCCGCGGGCTCATCCGAAGATGAGGACGAGCGAGACGAGGACGCAGACCACGAACACCGCGAGGCAGATCCAGGCCCAGTGGCCGCCATGCGGCGTGCGGATCGAGATGCTCTCCAGGGGGGCGGCGGTGCGGCTCGTGTCGTGCGTGCCGTCGCTTACCTTCCGCAGGGTCGGGTTGAGGGGCGCACCGTCGAGGCGCTGCTGATCGTTCACGATAGGACGCCTTCTCTCACGTGCGGGACCATTCTCATCGGCGGGACAGGGCATCGTGCCGGCACGATGCCCTGTCTCGTTGTTTGCGCATCGTCTTTTTCTGAGCGCCGGCCACCACCTTTCGGGACGATAGGTGAGGGCGTCACGGCGGGGCGCTGCCCGAGGCGGGTAGGCGCGACAGGCTCTCGGCGTCGAGGACGACGCCCTCGATCGTCGCGTCTTCGGCCAAGTGCAGCACGAAGCCGGCGGCACTCATCGTCCAGGCACGGGCATCCAGCATCTCGGCGATCTTGTCGGCCACCATCTCGAAGGACAGGGTCTTTCCGGGGATCCGGCGCTGGTGGCGCAGCACGTGCCAGCCGAAGCGGGACCGGACCGGAACACGTCCCGTGGTGCCCTCGGTCAGAGCCTCCAGCGCCGCCTGGATCTCCGGCACCAGTTCGCCCCGGCGCAACTGGCCGAGCGATCCGTCCTGACGCGCTGTCGGACAGGCGGAGAAGCCGCGCGCGGCCTCGGCGAAGTCGCCCGGATCGTCGCCGAGTTCGGTCGCCAGCGCACGCGCCTCCCGCTCCGCCTGCTGCCAGCCCGCCGCGTCGTCGGAGGCCGGCTCGAACAGGATGTGGGACGCCTCGAACAGGTCCGGCATGCGGAAGCGGTGGAGGTTCGCCTCGTAGTAGCGACGGCACTCCGCCGCGCCCGCCCGCTGCGGCTCGGGCGCGAGATCGAGGGCCGCGCGGATCAGCGCTTCCTCGGCCAGTTCCCACCGCCCGGCCTCGTCCCGTTCCGGGCGGGACGCGAACCCCGCCGCCCGGCCGGCCTGGAGTAGCAACTCGCGCACGACGAGGGCCTGCGCCGCCGCTCGCCAGGCGGCGGCGCCGTCGCCTGCGGGATGATGCTGGATCTCGCGGGCGATCGCCTCGGCCGCGATCGCCACGCCGTTGACGGAGACGGGGACCTCGCTCGGCGGCGGCACGGGCGGTTTCGACGCCGAGGCACAGCCGCAGCCGCTGCCGCAGCCGGTCGGCATCGCCGGGTCCGGACGGCGGTCGATGATGAGCGTGGCACTCATTGCGCGCTCTCCGCCTGAGCCCGTCCGATCGAGGCTGCCCCGCTGATCGCGCCGGCGAACGGGTCGGCCACCGCCTGCGCCGGTCCGCGCCGCGACCGCACGACCTGATAGCCCGGCCGGAACAGGTACCAGACCGGTGCGCTGAAGACGTGCACGAGCCGGGTGAAGGGCGTGATCAGGAAGATCGTCAGGCCGATGACGATGTGCAGCCGGTAGACCAGGGCCGTTTCCAGCAGGAGGTCCGCCGCGCCGGGCTGGAAGGTGAGAAGGCCCTGGGCCCATCCCATGAAGCGCACCATCTCGTGCCCGTCGAGCGCCTGGAACGTCCAGTAGAAGCTGCCGATGCCCACGATCAGTTGCAGCCAGATCAGGACGAGCACGAGTATGTCGCCGATGGAGGAACTGCGCCGGATGCGGGCATCGAACAGGCGGCGGTGCAGCAGGAGCGAGCAGCCGATCAGGGCGGCGATGCCGGCGATGCCGCCGACCGTGATGGCCATCAACTGCTTGGCGGTGTGGCTGATGCCGAACCGCTCGAACAGCGCGATCGGCGTCAGCAGGCCAACGAAATGGCCCACCAGAATGACCAGGATGCCGAGGTGGAACAGGTTCGATCCGAGCAGCATCTGCTTGCGCCGGAGGAACTGCGAGGATTCCGAGCGCCAGGAATACTGCGCCCGATCGAAGCGCAGGATGCTGCCGAACACCAGAACCGTCACGGCAAGGTACGGATACCAGCCGAAGAGGAGATAATTGACCGCCTCCCACATCTCAGCCTCCTTTTGTTTGATCTCTATCTCTTTGTTTAACCGCGCTTTCTTTCAGCGAACCCACGTCCACGTCGCCGGAAAGCGCTCTGGCATCGCGCTGGGCGGCGCGCAGGCGCGTCATCAGCGCGGATGGCTGGGAGGCGTCCCCGAGGGGCGCGCTGAAATCGATCGGCGCATCCTCCCAGGCCCGGTCGATCTCGGCGGGGGTCGCCGGATCGCGGTAGTCGGGAAGGTCCCGGACCTGTCCGGTGCAGGGCCGGCGCTTGGCCAGATGCAGCAGGTTGTGCAGCACGCCCGCGTAATAGGTCTCCCGCTCGGTGAGCCGCTGTTCCAGAACCTCCAGAACGTGGGCCGGCTGGGCGAGCCATTCCTCCGCCTCGTCGTTCGGCAGGATCGACAGGAATTCGAGGAACATCGGCAGGTAATCGGGAAGCTCGGCCTCCCGCATCATGAAGCCGCGGGCGAGATAGGCTTGGCCCAGATCGATCATCGCCTGCCCGCGCTGGCGGCCGTCGCCGTGGACATGCTCGAAGAGATGCAGCGAGAGCGCGCGCGAACTGTCGAACAATTCGCAGTAATGCGCTTGCAGATCGAAGACGTCCTGGCTTGCGAACGCCTCGAAGAGCGGTTCGAGGCGGGCCAGGGCCTCGGGCGGCAGTTCCGCCTCCCCGTGCAGGGCCTCGCGGACCGCGCCGCTATGGGCCTGCAGGTCTTCGCTCGGATAAGCGATCAGCACCGACAGGGCGCGCAGCGTATACCTCATAGCGGCACGTCCATGTAGGGCTTGCGCGGCGTGCGCTTGGCGCCGCCGAACAGGTTCGTCTTCGTGGCGCCGTTGGTGGGCTCGTCGAAGGAGAAGCCGGTCGAGCCGCGCAGATGGTAGGCGTTCTCGTTCACCTCGCGATGGCTGGTCGGAATGACGTAGCGGTCCTCGTAGGCCGCGAGCGCCATGTAGCGGTACATCTCCTCGACCTGATGCGCGGTGAGCCCGACCTCCTCCGCGATCCGCTCGTCGAGGCGCCCGTCCACCGTCTTGGCGCGCATGAAGGCGCGCATGGCTAGCATCCGCCGCAGCGCCGAGACAATCGGCGCCTCCTCGCCCGCGGTGAGCATGTTGGCGAGGTAGCGCATCGGAATGCGTAGGCTCTCGACATCCGGCATCCCGTTCTTGGCCGAGATCTTGCCGGCCTCGGCTGCCGACTGGATCGGCGAGAGCGGCGGCACGTACCAGACCATCGGCAGGGTGCGGTATTCGGGGTGCAGCGGGAAGGCGACCTTCCATTCCATCGCCATCTTGTAGACGGGCGACAGGATGGCGGCGTCGAGCCACTCCTCCGGCACGCCGTCGAGCAGCGCCTGCCGCCGCACGGCGGGGTCGTTCGGATCGAGGAAGATCGAGAGCTGCGACTCGTAGAGCGACTTCGGGTTCTCGACGGAGGCCGCCTCCTCGATGCGGTCGGCATCGTAGAGCATGACGCCGAGATAGCGGATCCGCCCGACGCAGGTTTCGGAACAGACGGTGGGCTGACCGGCTTCGATGCGCGGGAAGCAGAAGATGCACTTCTCTGATTTTCCTGAAGACCAGTTATAGTAGATCTTCTTGTAGGGGCAGCCGGAGACGCACATGCGCCAGCCGCGGCACTTTTCCTGATCGATCAGGACGATGCCGTCCTCCTCCCGCTTATAGATCGCGCCTGAGGGGCAGGAGGCGACGCAGGTCGGGTTGAGGCAATGCTCGCAGAGGCGCGGCAGATACATCAGGAAGGTTTTCTCGAACTGGCCGTAGATCTCCTTCTCGATGCCGTCGAAATTGGCGTCCTGGGAACGGCGGGAGAACTCGCCGCCGAGATCGTCCTCCCAATTGCCCGACCACTCGATCTTGTTCATCACCTCGCCGGTGATGAGCGAGCGCGGCTTGGCGGAGGGCTGGGCCTGAAGCTCGGGGGCCTGCTGCAGCCAGCCGTATTCGAACGTATAGGGTTCGTAGAAATCGTCGATCTCGGGCAGGTCGGGATTGGCGAAGATCTTCGAGAGGACGCGCCATTTGGCGCCGATCTTCGGCTCAATGCGGCCGTTGGACTTCCGGGTCCATCCGCCCTTCCAGCGGTGCTGGTTCTCCCAATCCTTCGGATAACCGATGCCGGGCTTCGACTCGACATTGTTGAACCAAGCGTATTCAACACCTTCACGATTGGTCCAGACGTTCTTGCAGGTGATCGAGCAGGTGTGGCAGCCGATACACTTGTCGAGGTTGAGCACCATGCCGATTTGCGCGCGAACCCTCATGCCGCCGGCTCCTTCGACTTGGTGTTCGGATTGACGCCGTGCCCGCCCCAATCGGCGGTGGCGTCCGTGTTGAACGTGTCGTCGACGGCTTTGTCGAACCAGTTGACGTGGCTCATCTTGCGGATGATCACGAATTCGTCGCGGTTGGCGCCGACCGTTCCGTAGTAATTGAAGCCGTAGGCGAACTGGACGTAGCCGCCGATCATGTGCGTCGGCTTCATGTTGATGCGAGTGATGGAGTTGTGCACGCCGCCGCGCTGATTGGTGATCTCGGAGCCGACCGTATTCACGAGCTTTTCCTGCGCGTGATACATGATCGCCGAGCCCTCCATGATGCGCTGGGAGACGATCGCGCGGGCGGTCACGGCTCCGTTGACGTTGAAGGCTTCGATCCAGTCGTTGTCCTCGATGCCGGCCTTGCGGGCATCGACCTCGCTGATCCAGATCGTCGGGCCGCCGCGGTTGAGGCTGAGCAGCAGGAGGTTCTCGGTATAGCTCGAGTGGATTCCCCATTTCTGGTGCGGCGTGAGGATGTTGAGCTGGATCTCGGGGTGCCCGTTCGGCAGCTTGCCGGCGACCTGCGCCACGGTCCTGGTGTCGATCGGCGGACGCCACGTCACGAAGCCCTCGCCGAAGGCCAGCATCCACGGATGGTCGAGGAAGAGCTGCTGCCGCCCCGTCAGGGTGCGCCAGGGGATGAGCTCGTGAACATTGGTATAGCCGGCGCTGTAACAGACCTTCTCGCTCTCAAGCCCGGACCAGATCGGTGAGGAGATGATCTTGCGCGGCTGAGAGACGACGTCGCGGAAGCGGATCTTCTCCTCCTCCTTGCCGGCCGCGAGGTGGGCGTGGTCGCGTCCGGTCGCCCGGCCCAGGGCCTCCCACGCCTTGACCGCGACCTGCCCGTTGGTCTCCGGCGCGAGCATCAGGATCGTCTCGCAGGCGTCGATGTCGGTCAGGATCTTCGGCCGTCCCGCCGCCGGCCCCGCCTCGACGCGGCCGTTCAGCGCGCCGAGTTGGGAGATTTCGGCCTGGGTGTTCCATTCCAGGCCCTTGCCGCCGTTGCCGAGTGTATCGAGCTTGGGGCCGAGCGCCGTGAACCGCTCGTAGGTCGCGGGATAGTCGCGCTCCACCACGGCGATCGACGCCATGGTTCGGCCCGGCACCGGCTCGGTCTCGCCGCGGCCCCAGTCGAGCGGGGCGTAGGGCTGGGCGAGTTCGGCGGCGCTGTCGTGCTGGATCGGGTTGAGGACGATGTCCTTTTCGACACCGAGCTCGCCCTCGCAGAGGCGGGAGAAGGTCTGGGCGATGGTGCGGAAGATGTCCCAATCGCTGCGCGCTTCCCAGACCGGATCCACCGCGGCCGTCAGCGGATGGATGAAGGGATGCATGTCCGAGGTATTGAGGTCGTGCTTCTCGTACCAAGTCGCCGTCGGCAGGACGATGTCGGAATAGAGGCTCGTGGTCGACATGCGGAAGTCGATGTTGACCATCAGGTCGAGCTTGCCTTTGGGCGCCTCCTCCCGCCACACGACCTCCGTCGGCCGGATGCCGTCCTCGGTCCCGACGACGCCGTGCGAGGAGCCGACGAGATGCTTGAGGAAGTATTCGTGCCCCTTGCCGCTGGCGCCCAGCACGTTGGAGCGCCAGAAGAACATGTTGCGCGGCCAGTTCTGCGGCGCATCCGGGTCTGACATGGCGAACTGGACCTCGCCCGACTTCAAAAGGCGCGGCAGGGCCGTGGCGGGCTCCTCGCCCCGTGCCTCCAGGCTGCGGGCCAGCGCCAGAGGATTGATGCCGAGCTGCGGAGCGGACGGGAGCCAGCCCATGCGCACCGCGCGCAGGTTGTAGTCGAGCATCGAGCCCGACCAGTCGCCGGGGGGCGCCGTCGGCGAGAGGATGTCGGAGACGTCGAGCGTCTCGTAGCGCCACTGGTCGGAATGCGCGTAGAAGAACGACGTCCCGTTCATCTGGCGCGGCGGGCGTACCCAATCGAGGGCGAAGGCCAGCGGCAGCCAGCCGGTCTGCGGGCGCAGCTTCTCCTGCCCGACGTAGTGCGCCCAACCGCCGCCCGATTTGCCCACGCAGCCGCACAGGATGAGCAGCGCGATGATACCGCGATAGCTCATGTCCATGTGGTACCAGTGGTTGATCCCGGCCCCGACGATGGCCATGGCGCGCCCATCGGTCTTCTCGGCGGTCTCGGCGAATTCCCGCGCGGTCTGCAGGATTGCCTGCCGCGGCACGCCGCAGATGCGCTCCGCCCAAGCCGGGCTGAACGGCACGTCGTCGTCGTAGGTCGCCGCGACGTCGTCCCCACCGAGACCGCGGTCGACGCCGTAATTGGCGCAGAGCAGATCGAACACGGTGGCGGCGAGCGCCTCCCCGTCCTTCAGCGCGACGCGGCGCAGAGGCACGAGCCGGCTCAGCACCTCGGGGTGATCGGTGGCGACGAAGCCTCCCGGCGCGATGCCGCCGAAATAGGGGAAGGAGACCGGCGCCAGCCGGTCCTCGATGCCGGCGAGCGACAGGCGTAGGCGAGTTGGCGCGCCGGCGCCGTCGGTCTCTTCCAGGTTCCACTTGCCGGGATCGCCCCAGCGAAAGCCGGCCGAGCCGCGGGGGCAGACGATGCCCCCGTCCTGATCGAGCGCGACGGTCTTCCAATCCGGGTTCGCCGCCTCGTCGAGGCCGCCCGTGAAGTCGGCGGCGCGCAGGAAGCGGTCGGGGAGCAATTTGCCGTCCCGCTCGACCAATTTCACCAGGAACGGCATGTCGCTGTAGCGGCGCGCGTAGTCCTGGAAGTACGGCACCTGCCGGTCGATGTAGAATTCTTTCAGGACGACGTGGCCGAGCGCCAGCGCCAAAGCGGCGTCGGTGCCCTGCTTCGGGTGCAGCCAGAGGTCGGCGAACTTGCAGGCCTCGCTGTAATCGGGCGAGATGACGACGCTCTTCGTGCCCTTGTAGCGGGCCTCCGTGTAGAAGTGGGCGTCCGGCGAGCGGGTCTGCGGGATGTTCGAGCCCCAGACGAGCAGGAAGCCGGCATTGTACCAGTCGGCGCTCTCTGGAACGTCGGTCTGCTCGCCCCAGGTCTGCGGCGAGGACGGCGGCAGGTCGCAGTACCAGTCGTAGAAGCTCAAGGAGGTGGCGCCGATCAGCGACAGGTAGCGCGTGCCTGCGGCGTAGGACACCATCGACATGGCGGGGATCGGCGAGAAGCCGACGATCCGGTCGGGCCCGTATTCCTTGATCGTGTGGATGTTGGCCGCCGCGATGATGTCGGCGACCTCGTCCCAGGTCGCCCGCACGAAGCCGCCGCGTCCCCGGCGCGTCACCCAGGCGGCGCGGGTCTCGCCATCCGTGACGATCTTCCGCCAGGCATCGACCGGCCCGAGCGTGGCACGGGCCACGCGCCACGCTTTCAGCATTCGGGCGCGCACGAGCGGGTATTTGATGCGCGTTCCCGAGTAGAGATACCAACTGTAGCTCGCGCCCCGCGGGCAGCCGCGCGGCTCGTGGTTGGGCAGGTCGGGCCGCGTGCGGGGATAGTCGGTCTGCTGCGTCTCCCAGGTGACGATCCCGCCCTTGACGTAGATCTTCCACGAGCAGGAGCCGGTGCAGTTCACGCCGTGCGTGGAGCGGACGATCTTGTCCGAGGCCCAGCGCTTTCGATAGGTGTTCTCCCAGGCGCGCGGCTCGTCGGTGGCCACACCCCAGCCGTCGGAGAAGGTCTCGCGGCGCTGTCGGAAGAAGGTCAGGCGGTCGAGGAAGTGGCTCATGCCCGTCGCTCCGTCGTCCTGAAGAGCCCGCGCGGACCGGTGTAGAAGAACCACGTGGCCGCGGCGCAGGTGATGAAGAAGGCGGCGAAGCCGTAGAGCGCCGCATCGGCACTTCCGGAGACGTCGATCGAGGTTCCGAAGGCTTTGGGGATGAAGAAGCCGCCATAGGCCGCGATCGCCGAGATGAAGCCGGTGATGGCCGCGCTCTCCCCTTCCGCCCGGCGCCGCCGCTCCTCGGCGCTCGCCTGTGGCGCCTCGGCCTCGACGACCCGCGCCATGATCCCCGGCACCATCTGGAAGGTCGAGGCGTTGCCGACGCCGCTCGAGAAGAACAGCAGCAGCGTCATGGCGAAGAAGAGCGGAAAGCTGCGGATTTCGAGCGCCCAGATCAGGAGCAGCGCAAAGACGATCATCGAGACGAAGACCCAGAGGGTCACGCGTTCGCCGCCGAGCCGGTCCGACAGCCCGCCCGAGAAGGCGCGCGACAGGGCGCCGACCAGAGGCCCGATGAAGGCGTAGTGCAGGGCGCTGACCTCGGGAAAGACCAGCCGCGTCAGGAGCGGGAACGCGGCGGACATGCCGATGAAGGTGCCGAAGGTGCCGGTGTAGAGCCAGCACATCACCCAGGTGTGCAGGTGGCGGAAGATCACCATCTGCTCGCTGAACGACGCCTTGGCCGAGGCGATGTCGTTCATCCCGAGCCAGGCGGCGATGACGCCGGCTCCGATCAGCGGCACCCAGACGAAGCCGGCATTCTGCAGCCAGATCGTGGCGCCGTCGGGCGTGGTCTGCGGGTTTCCTGAGAGAGCCCCGAACAGGCTCATCGAGACGACGATGGGGACGGCGAGCTGCATCACGCTGACGCCGAGATTGCCGATGCCCGAATTGATCGCGAGCGCACGGCCCTTCTCCCGCTTCGGAAAGAAGAAGGAGATGTTGGCGACCGACGAGGCGAAGTTGCCGCCGCCGAAGCCGCACAGGAGCGCCAGCGTCAGGAAGATCAGGTACGGCGTCTGCGGGTTCTGGACAGCGTAGCCGATGCCGAAGGCGGGGATGAGGAGCGTGCCGGTCGAGAGCGCCGTCCACAGGCGTCCGCCGAAGACGGGCACGAGGAACGAGTAGAAGATGCGCAAAGTCGCGCCGGAAATCCCCGGCGCCGCCGCCAGCCAGAAGAGCTGGTTCGAGGTGAAGGTGAAGCCCGCCGCCGGCAGCCAGGCGACGACGATGCTCCAGAGCTGCCAGACCGCGAAGGCGAGCGCGAGGCAATAGGTGGAGATCCAGAGGTTGCGCCGGGCGATGGCGCGCCCCGTGCTCTCCCAGAATTGTGGATCTTCCGGCCGCCAATCCGTCAGGAGGTGCGCGTCCGGCACCCCCGGCTCGGGGCGGCGGCGCTCGTCGGGCGCCGGGACGTCGCGCACGGTGCCGACGGGGCGTGCGGGCGCGCCGATCGGTGCGCTCGGTCGCGCTGCCGCCTGTTCCATTCTCTGGATCGACACGTGCATCCAGACGAGCGAGGCCGTGACGACGAGGAAGAGCAGCGCGAAGCAGGCGGTTCGCACCCCCGTCAGATCCTCCAGCACGCCGAAGGCGACCGGCAGGAGGAAGCCGCCGAGACCGCCGATCATCCCGACGAGCCCGCTGACCGCTCCGACATCGTGCGGGTAGTAGACCGGCACGTGCTTGAACACGGCGGCCTTGCCGAGGCTCATGAAGAAGCCGAGCACGAACATGATGACGAGGAACGGGGTGAGCCCCAGACTCGTCGAAAAGCGGATCGGCTCGCGGATCCCCTCGATGATGTAGGTGGTCGGCGGATAGGACAGCATGAAGGTGGACAGGATGCCCACGCCGAAGGTCCAGTAGAGCACCGCGCGGGCGCCGTAGCGGTCGGACAGCACGCCGCCATAGATGCGGAACAGGCTGGCCGGCACCGAGTAGAAGGCCGCCAGCATGCCGGCCGAGGACAGGGACAGCCCGTAGGTCGAGACGAGATAGTGCGGCAGCCACAGCGCCAGCGCGACGAAGCCGCCAAAGACGAAGAAGTAATACAGTGAGAAGCGCCAGACCTGGGCGTGGACGAGCACCTTGAACTGGGCCAGGAACGGCTCGCGCGCCGCTTGGGCGTCGGCGGCGCTGCGCGGCTCGTCCCGGGTGAGGAGCAGGAACAGCACCGCGGTGATGGCGAGGCCCGCCGCCCAGACCTCGGCGACGCCGCGCCAGCCCATGGCGACCATGACGAAGGGCGCGAGGAACTTGGTGACGGCGGCGCCGACATTGCCGGCTCCGAAGATGCCGAGCGCGGTGCCCTGCCGTTCCGGCGAGAAGAAGCGCGAAACGTAAGGGACGCCGACGGAGAAGGTGCCCCCGGCCAGACCGACGACGAGGCCAGCGAGCAGCATCGTCACATAACTGTTGGCCCAGATCAGCGCGTAGGTCGCGGCCGCCGAGATGAACATGAGCGCGGCGAAGATCTTGCGGCCGCCGTAGCGGTCGGACCACATGCCGAGAAACAGCCGCGATACGGAGCCGGACAGGATCGGGGTGCCGACCAGAAGTCCGAACTGGCTCTCGGACAGCCTCAGCTCATCCTTGATCCCGATGCCGATGATGGCAAAGATCGTCCAGACCGCGAAGCTGGCCGTGAAGGCCGCGGTGCTTGTCCAGAGAACCTGATTGGCTTTTTCGTCTGTGCCGCTTGGCGAGGTGACCAATGTTGCCACAGGCGTTTCTCCGGTCCGAGCTTGCCGAATGGGCGCGTAAGGCAGACGTGTGGAATGGATCTCCGCGAGTATGTTTCGCAGGCATGATGGTTTGAGCGCGCCTTGTTGGCATAAAGGCGCCGCTTGCAGTGGCTTCTACGCAGATAACCGTGCGTATGATCAGTAAACCAAGTGGTCGGATAGGGTGACTTGTGGGAACGCTAGCCTGTATCACGCTGGTTGTATAGAGATCGGATGTTAAAAACGCTGTTTGAATGCTGTTGGATGGGCTGAACCTGCGGATCGGCCGCGAAGGCGCCGACCGAGATCGCAGAGCCGCCGCCCGCGTCTCGACCATGACAGGCTTCGCGGGGCGCGCTTTGATCGATCGTAAGATCTGGAGGCGGGAAGGGATGATCGGCGTTCGCGCCGATCACGTCCGCGATCGTAGCCCGGTCGCGCAGCGCCTGCAGGTCCACCGCCCGTTCGGACTGGCCTTGCGGCGACTTCCCTCCTTGATCGCGGGACGATGGGCTCACCCTTCGGGAGAAGGAATAGATTGCCGGTGACGAAGTCATGAGGATCGCGGCGCATCGCCGGAGACCGGCGAAATCGGTCATTTGCGAGCGGTCACAATCGATTGATGAGCCGCAGGCTCCCGCAGATGCCGCGACAGGCATGGCCGATCGCCGGATGGTGCAGTCTTCGCGGTTGGATTCACGGAGCATAAAGGCGCGTCGTCGTAGCGTGTTCGAGCGAGCCCGTCTCATATCGGGGATAAGCCCGGTGGTGCTGAGACCGCGGGGGAAGCGGCATCGACGAAGACCAAGCCTTGAAAGCCTCTCAGCTCATCCCGCATCGCCGGTGCTGTTCAGCATCAAAGAGTCTGAGGTCTCGGTTCGTCCGTAACGTCGACGGCATTGCCGCGGTCGAACTTTCGCTCGTCATCCTGCCGCTCTTCGTCTTGGTGATGGTGATCATGGAGGCGTCGATCCTCGCTTTCGCCCAGCACCAACTCGACGTCTCGGTTCAGCGGGCGACGCGCCTCGTCCGGACAGGCGCTTTCCAGGAGGATGGCGCCGGTGATGTCGCGCAGCAGATGCGAAGCCTCCTCTGCGGTTCGGGCCTTCGATTCTATCAATGCGAGGAGATGCGATTCGATCTCGTGCGCTCCGCCACCTTCGCCATCAAGCAGATCGCGCCGGCCTACGATGCCGGCCGCGGCGATTGGGCCACCGGATTTGGCAGCCAGTTCGATTGCCCGTTGGGCGGTTCCGTTCACGTTCTGCGCGCCGCCGTGCCGATGCTGCGGCCGTTCCGGTTCCTGGATTACACCGGCCAGCAGATGCCCGGCGGCAAGCAACTCCTCACCTCGACCGCGGTCTTCCGCGCGGAAAACTACGCGGCAAGCTCATGTTCATGAGGCTGCGCCGTCTGTTCCCAGCGGAACATCCGCTCACCCAGGCCCTCATCCGGATCGGCCGGGCGCAGGGTGGGGCGAGCGCCGTCGAGTTCGCCTTCATCGCGCCCGTCCTCCTGCTCCTGTTCGTGGCCACGATCGAAATCCCGCGGGCCATCGCTACCAACAACCGTCTCGCCCAGGCCACGATCGCGATGGCCGACCTCGCCTCCAAGAGCGATTACGGCGATATCAACGACGTGTACTCGGCCGCTCAGGTCGTGGCGTCCCCCTATAGCCTGAGCGGCATCGGCATCGTGCTGACGGCCGGCGGGGTCTATCAGAGCGGAAACGACTTCGTGGCCAGGGTCTGCTCCAGCGTCCAGCAGGGAGGCACGGCCCGCGCCGTCGGCTCCGATATCGGTCCTCCGCCGGCGGGGACGGCCTCGAAAGGGGATCGCTTCGTCATGGCCGAGACGCGGCTGCCCTATCGGCCGCTCTTCTCCTTCTTCCCATTCCTCAACGATCTGACGTTCACGGCAAAGACCGTGTGGCCGGTGCGCGAAGGCATTGCGAGGAACGGGCAGGTCGAGGTCGTCCTGCCGGGCGGAAATCCCTGTCCGGCGTGATCCCGACGTGAGGCTTCGGTCACGCCTTGCGGGAGCTGGCGGCAGGCTTGGCAAGTCATCGAGCTTGGTAAGTCGTCGCGCTTGGCAATTCGTCGGTCGAGCGTTGTCATTGTAAATCGTGCGTAAACCGTACCGTCACTGCTCCGCCGATGCCAAGTATGACCTATTAACTCGGGAGAATTACTCCTGCGATGGGATGGGGCAGGAGACGGGGCAAAAGTCACGATGGCGACGTGTGACGCCAAGAGGACGGCGAAGCCGATCGGGTGGAAGAAGCCGCTGTCGCGTCTGACTCGGGAGAATGACGGCTCGGTTGCTGTGATCTTCGGGCTGTCGGCCTCCGTCCTGATCGGCCTAGTCGGAGGCGCGATCGACTATGCCAAGGTCGTCTCCGCCCGCACGCATCTCCAGAGCGCGGTCGATGCCGGCGTCCTGGCCGGCGGCAATGCCCTCAAACTCGTCGTCTCGAGCACCGACTCCATCGTCGGCTTGACGACCCAGACGATCCAGGCCGAGGCGAAAGCCGGTCCCGACGCCGAAGTCTCCATTCAGGTCAGCGTTGCCGGCGACAAGACAAGCGTCGAGGCGCGCGCCGAACAAGTCATCAAGCTCACCTTCGGGACGTTCGTCGGCATGGCGTCGATACCGATCTCCGCGCGGGCCCGCGCGAGCGTCGTCGGCCGGATGCGCCTGTGCATGCTGGCGCTCGACCCCGCCGCCTCCGGTGCGTTCAACCTGGAGCGCAACGCACAGGTCACGGCCTATGACTGCGCCCTTTACTCGAACTCCACCAGCAGATCGGGGATGGTCGGTCGCGACGGCGCGCTCGCGCGGGCCCAGACGATCTGCTCCGCGGGGGGATTCAAGGACGACCGGGCGAATTTCACGCCCAACCCGCAGACGAGCTGCCCCGTCATCCAGGATCCGCTCCGCAACCGCCCTGCCCCGCCGGTCGGGAGCTGTGTGAACCTGCCTGAAATCCTCCACCTCGCCGATGCGCTGACGGGCAAGAGCAAGGGGGTCAACGTCGTCTCGCAGACGGTCACGCTTGATCCCGGCACCTATTGCGGGGGCCTGCACATCACTAAGGATGCCGTCGTCACCCTGCGGCCGGGCATCTACGTGATGAAGGACGGCCCGCTCATCGTCGACAAGAAGGCGACGATGACAGGCAGGGATGTCGGCTTCTACTTCACCGGCAACAACACCGGCCTGCTCTTCGACAAGAAGACCACGGTCGAGCTCTCGGCGCCGACGACGGGTGCGATGGCCGGCCTCCTGATGGCCGAGGACCCGTCCGTCACCCTGCCGCTCGATCCGGCGCTGGCCGTCGATCTGCTCCTCGGCGACGTGATCACGCCGACGCCCCCGCCGCTCGGGGCGACCAAGCCGATGCGGATCTACCGCATCATCAGCGACAACGCCCGCACCATGCTCGGGACGATCTACCTGCCGGCCGGTCGCCTCGTGATCGATTCGAAGCGGCCGGTGGCGGACCTCTCCGCCTACACCGTCGTCGTGGCCCAGCAGATCAACCTCTACGAGGGCCCGAACCTCTACCTCAACGCGGATTACAACCGCTCGAGCGTTCCGGTCCCGAAGGGGGTCGGCCCGATCTCGGGGCAACTCGTCATCAGCCAGTAGCATGCATGATGGGGGCCGGAGCACCGATCCGGCCCGCCACGAGCCCCTTGCCGTGAGACCTTTGCCGCGAGACCCCTTCCGTGCGTAGCCCGCTCACGAACCCGATCCGCTCGCTGTCCGGTCGGCTCGCGCTCGCCGTGGCCAGCGCCGTGGCGATCGCCCTCCTCCTGTTGACCGGCCTGTCGACCTGGCGCGAGGTTGAGCGCTACGCCGCGGCCAAGCGCGAAGCCCTGCGGATGACCGCGCAGATCCTGGCCGCGAGCGCCGCACAGGCCACGGCCCAGGGTGACGAGGCGGCGGCGCAGAGCACCCTGCGGGCGATCGCCCACGGGCAAGCCCTGGTCTATGCCGCGGTCGAGCGGAGTGAGGGCGAGATCCTCGCCGAGCAAGGCATCGGCCTGCGGCTCTCGGACGACATCGACCTCGATCGGGGCACCGTTTCGCCCCTCGATCTGATGACGACGCGCACCCTGCGCGTCTCGGTTCCGATCCTGGAGAACGCCCGCCCGATCGGACGCGTCGTCCTGGTCTCGGACAATCGCGACCTGGCCGAACGCATCACCGAGGTCGGCCTCACGGCGGCGCTCGCCGGGCTGCTCGCCCTGGCGCTCGGGCTCGCCGTCTCGATGGGGCTGCAACGCAGCGTCACCCGGCCGCTGGCGGCGCTTGCCCGGACCATGGACGGAATCCGCCTCGGCCACGACTATTCCCGCCGCGCAGAAGCCGGCAGCGGCGAGGTCGGCGCGTTGGCCGAGAGCTTCAACGACCTCCTGCGGGCCGTAAACGAGCGCGACCAGGCGATCGCGCGCCACAATGCGGGCCTGGAGGAAGAGATCCGGCTGCGCACCCACGACCTGATCGAGGCCAAGCAATCCGCCGACGAGGCCAACGCGGCCAAATCCATTTTCCTCGCCACCATGAGCCACGAGATCCGCACGCCGATGAACGGCATGCTGGTGATGGCCGAGCTCCTCGCCTCGGCCGATCTGCCGCCGCGCCAGCAGCGTTATGCCAAGGTCATCGCCCGCTCCGGCCAGTCCCTCCTCGCGATCATCAACGACATCCTCGATTTCGCGAAAGTGGAGGCCGGCCGCCTGGAGGTGGAGCGCATCCCGCTGAGCCCGCGCGATGTCGCCGACACCGTCGTGACCCTCTTTGCCGAACGCGCGGCGTCCGCGGGTCTCGACCTCGCGGCGCAGATCGACGGTGACGTGCCGCGCACCCTCCTCGGCGATCCGGTGCGGCTCGGGCAGGTGCTCGGCAATTTCGTCTCGAACGCTCTCAAGTTCACCGCCGCCGGCCATGTCCTCGTGCGGATGGAGATGGAGCGGGAGGCCTCCGGCCCGGTCCTGCGCATCGCCGTATCCGACACCGGCATCGGCATTCCGCAGGACCGGCTGGCCGGGATCTTCACCGCCTTCACTCAGGCCGACCAATCGATCGCCCGTCGCTTCGGCGGCACCGGGCTCGGCCTGTCGATCGCCGAGCGCCTGATCGGCGCCATGGGGGGCCGCGTCGGCGTCGAGAGCCGTGTCGGCGAGGGCTCGACGTTCTGGGCGCGCATCCCGGTGGAGGGCGCGGAAGGGGCCGAGGCGCCGGTCCGCCGCGCGCCCGCCGTGCCCGCCGCCATCCGCTTCGGTGCGGTCGGCGCCGCGACGCAGGCCGCGCTCGCGGCCGATCTTCGGGCCGCCGGCTTCCATCCCGCGCCATCCGGGGACGGTCACTGGATCGTCGAGGCATCCGAATTGCTGGCGAGCGGACGTCGCCCCGAGGGCGCGGGCCGCGTCATCGCCCTGGTGCCGATCGGCGACACGTCCGGTTCCGGGCTCATGCGAGCCGGCCTCGCCGATGCCGTGCTGCGCCGTCCCCTCGCCCAGGCCGAATGGCGCCCGCTGCTGGCCGCCCTGGCCCAGGGCGCGCCGCTGGCCGTCGAGGCTCCGGAGGCGGACGCGGGTGCCGCGGCCGCCCTGCCCTCCTTCGCCGGGGCGCGGGTGCTGATTGCCGACGACAGTGCCGTCAACCGCGAGGTCGCGGCCGAGGCGCTCGGCCGCTTCGGCATCCACGACATCATCTGTGTCGAGGATGGTGGGGCTGCGGTGGAGGCCGCCGCCGCGGGCCGCTTCGATCTCGTCCTGATGGATGGCAGCATGCCCGTGCTGGACGGCTTCAGCGCCGCTGTCGCCATCCGCGCTCGGGAGGCGCGGGACGGGACGGCGCGCGTGCCGATCGTGGCGCTGACCGCCCACGTCGTCGGCGACGGCGCCGAATCCTGGCAGGCGGCCGGGATGGACGGCATGCTCGCCAAGCCCTTCACCCTGGCGCAACTCGGCGCGCTGCTGGCGCGACACCTTTCGGCGGCCGAGGGCGATCGGGAGACGGTCGTGCCGGAGGCGCCGACGCTGGCGGCTTCGGACGATGCGCTGCTCGACGAGCCGACGATTGCCAACCTGGAGGAACTCGGCGACCGGGATTTCCTGGAACGCATCCTCCGGCTCTACCTTGCCCAGGCGCCCCAGACGCTTCTGGACCTCGAGGACGCCCTGGCCCGCGCCGACGCGCCGGCCGCGGCCCGCGCCGCCCACGGTCTCAAGTCGATGAGCGCCAATATCGGTGCGGTGCAGGTCAAGGATCGCGCGGGCGCGATCGAGCGGGCGGCGCGCGACGGCCGCTTGGATGGCAACCCGGATGGCAACTTGGATGGTAATTTGGACGGCCTGGCCGACGCGGCGTCCGGCCTGGACGACCTGCTCGCCCGCACCGTGAGCGCGCTGCGTCTCCGCTTCGGCGTGCCGGTCGACGAGAGTGGCGTGGAGGGCGGAGACGATGCCACCGTTTGCAGGCTCGCCGTCGGTTGAGTGTCGAGCGGCTGGGGATGGACAGGTCTCGTTCCCGGTATCAACCGCTGTATGAGCGCGATGAGCTGCGACCGGCTGCGCGAATGCGCCGGCCCGGCCCTGTACGGTTTCCGGGTTCGCTTATCAGCGCCCCGGAATGACGGCGGTGGGTGCCGAACCGAAGCGATCAATCGGAAACCGTATGGTACGGTCGCCGCTTGATTCAAGCGGGGATCGGATCATCAAGCCCTCGCGGCGCTTAAGCGAAGCCAAATCCGCCATCCCGAAGTATCGATCGGATTTGGTATGAGACCAGCGCGCGCGGAGCCCTCGGCGACGCACCCGCTCAGGGAGCGCATTTCTATCTAGGCAGCCTGCGTCGCCGCGGCGGGCTCGCGGCCGAGATCGAGAAATGTCTGGACGGCGCTCCAGCGGCTCAGGAACACCTCGACGATGCGCGGGTCGAAGTGAGAGCCGGCATTCTCCTGAAGATGGGCGCGGGCGCGCTCCGGCGACCAGGCCTGCTTGTAGGGACGTGCGGTCGTCAGCGCGTCGAAGACGTCGGCCACCGCGACGATGCGGCCGGACAGAGGAATGGCCTCGCCCTTCAGGCCGTAGGGGTAGCCGGCCCCGTCCCAGCGCTCGTGGTGGCTTCCCGCAATCTCGGCGGCGAGCCGCATGACGGGTGAGTCGCTGCCGCTCAGGATGCGTCGGCCCCGGTCGGCGTGCTGCTCCATCTCCCGGCGCTCCTCGGGCGTGAGGGCGCCCGGCTTGAGCAGAATGGCGTCCGGCACGGCGATCTTGCCGACATCGTGCATGGTCGCGGCCAGGCAGATCTGCCGGGTGTCGGCGGCGGACAGGCCCATCGCCTCGGCGATCAGCCCGACATAGGCGGAGACCCGCGCGATATGGTCGCCGGTGTCGGAATCCCGGTGCTCGGCGGCGCGCATCAGGGTGGAGACGATCTCGCGCTCGCGCTCCTCGACCATCGCCACCGCCGCCGCGATCTCGCGGGCGAGCTGCGCGGCGTGGTCGCGCTGCGCCCGGTGGGCCTCCGAGAGGGCGAGCAGGTTCGTGACGCGGGCACGGATCTCGACCGCGTCGGCGGGCTTGGTGAGGAAGTCGGTGGCACCCGCCTCCAGCGCCTCGCGGCGCAGGCTGCGCTGATCGTGGCTCGTGACCATGACCGTGGGCACGACGGCGAGACCGGGGACGCGTCGCACCGCCCGGATGAACTCGATGCCGTTCATGCCCGGCATCTCGTAGTCGGTGATGACGACGCCGATCTCGCAGGCACGGCTCTCGGCAAAGGCGAGCGCCTCCGCCGGCACGGTGAAGGCGTGCGGCACGCATCCGGCCAGCGGCCGCAGGGAGGCCACCATCACCAGGTTGTTCATCTCGGCGTCGTCGAGGACGAGAGCGAGCATCGAGTGGTGTCCCAGGCCTGTGTTCGGTCCCCCATGCCCAGCCCGGTGCTCTGACGGCGACCCTATGGTGGACAGAGCCACTAACGCCGCTCTCCCTTGCCGAAACGTGAAGGCGGCTCCTCTTCCGCACGGGAGGCCGCCAAATCATGCATCAAAGTTAGCAAAGGATGGTTCCGGTTCGGGCCCTCAGCGCGACAGGAACAGCGGGACCGGACAGCTCCGCAGCAGCGAGCGCGTCACGCCGCCGAAGAAGAACTGGCGCGTGCGCGAATGGCGGTAGGCGCCCATCACGATCATGTCGGCCCGAAACAGGCCGGCCTGCGACCGCAGGGTGTCCCCGATCGAGCCGGAGACGGGCAGGTCGTTGACGATGACGTTCACCCCGTGCCGGGCGAGATGAGGCGCGAACTCGGCACCGGGCACGGCGTCGCGGATCTCCGCCGCGTTGCCGACGGTGACGATCTCCACCGCCTCGGCGGCGCGCAGGATCGGCATCGCGTCGTTGGCGGCCCGCGCCGCCGGGGCGCTGCCATCCCAGGCGACGATGATCCGGCGGCCGGCGAAGACGGCGTGTCCCGGCGGGACCGCGATGACCGGGCGGCCGCTCTCGAACAGGGTGGCTTCGAGCGCCTCGCGGTCGAGGTCGCAGGTCCAGATCCCAGCATCCAGGATCGCCAGATCGTGCAGGCGCGCCTGTTCCGCCAACCGGCGGATGACGGCCGGATAGGGCAGGCTCGGCGTCTCCGTGGTGCAGACGACGCCCGCCATCCGCGCATCACCCGCGGCGCGCTCCGCGATGGCGCGGGCCAGAGCGTCGAGGCGGCGGTCGATTTCCGCGACGCTGCCGTCGTCGAAGCCGCTGATCCAGCGGTCGTCGCCGGAGAGACGCCAGGAAGCCGATTGAAGGGTCAGGTGGGCGCCCGCGGCCTTCGCCAGCGTCAGGCCGTAACCGATGGCCGACGAGGCCGTCTCGCCCTCGTTCTCGACCGCGATGCCGATGAGGACGTCGCGGATGCCCGCGAGCGCGGACGAGGCCTGTTGGGACATGGCTGGGACTCCGATCTGAAGCGCCCCATCGTTGAATGGACCGGAACCGGTTGGCCTTGATCCAGCGCAAGGGCGATCCGTGAGCGGCTCGCTCCGCTGGCGCGCAGTCATCGCCAAGACCTATTCACATAGCAAAAGTTGTGCTGAGACAATCTTTATCGGAATGCATGGCCGAATTTCGGCATATGATGCCTTTTCATGCAAGCAAGAATTGCGTAAATTTTATCAATGCGCCTTTCGTTTTCATGGGTAATGAACGGAAGTGCTGGCAGTATTCTATCAAATGACACGATTGGCTTTGGCTTCGTGTGGCAATGAGCTTTGTGTTCCGTGTAGCGACTTCCGGGATGGAATCGATGACGCTTCCTGCTGTGGCGTCCGATACGGCTCAGGTTAGCGATGAGGGTCTGACCGTCGAGGATTTCCGGCAGACCCTTCATGAGGTCGGCGTCTGCCTCTGGTCCCTGGATATCCCGACGGGCCGCGTCACCGCCTCGCAGGGCTGTGCCTGCCTCTTCGGCATTCCGTCCGACCAACTGACGACCTTCGCCGCCACCCAGGACCTTGTGCATCCGGACGATCGCAGGGCGCGCGCCGCGGCCATCGAGAGCGTGCTGCGGGCTGGCGGCAGCTACGAGGTCGATTACCGCGTCAGGCCGCCGAACGGGCGGGGCGGCTGGCTGCGCTCGCGGGGGCAGGTGCATCTCGATGCCGAGGGGCGGCCCCGCCGGCACCGGGGCGTCGTCTTCAGCATCGATGAGCAGAAGCAGGTGGAGGCGGAATTGCGCGCCCGCGAGGCGCATCTGCGCTCGATTCTCGACACCGTGCCGGAGGCGATGGTGGTCATCGACGAGGCGGGCGTGATCCACTCCTTCAATCCGGCGGCCGAGCGACTGTTCGGCTACGCGGCCGACGAGGCGATCGGGCAGGATGTCGGCCTCCTGATGCCGGAATCGATGCGGGACCAGCACGATGCCGATCTCGCGCGCTATCGGCAGACGCGTCAGCGCCGCGTCGTCGGCACCACGCGGCAGGTGACGGGCCGGAAGCGCGACGGATCGACGTTTCCGATGGAGATGGCCATCGGCGAGATGAGTTCGGGCGAGCAGGTCTTTTTCACCGGCTTCATCAGCGATCTCACCGAGCAGCGGCGGACCGAGGCGCGGCTCCAGGAACTCCAGTCCGAACTGGGACACGTCTCCCGCCTGAGCGCCATGGGCGAGATGGCGACGACGCTCGCGCACGAACTGAACCAGCCGCTCGGCGCCATCAGCAACTATACCAACGGCTGCCGTCGCCTGCTGGCTCAGCCCGACCCCGAGACGATCGCCAGGGCGCAGGAGGTTCTCGACAAGGCGTCCCAGCAGGCGCTGCGGGCCAGGCAGATCATCTCCCGCCTGCGCGAGTTCGTCGCCCGCGGCGAAACCGAGAAGCGGGTCGAGCCGGTCGCAACGCTGATCGAGGAGGCCGGCGCCCTGACCCTGCCGGGTGCCGGCGAGCAGGGGATCACGGCGCGCGTCGTGCTCGATCCGCGGGTCGGATCGGTGCTGGCCGACCGGGTGCAGGTGCAGCAGGTTCTGGTCAACCTGCTGCGCAATGCCCGCGAGGCGATGCAGCGCAGCAGCCGGCGCGAGCTGACCGTCGAGACGCGGCGGGTCTCGCCGGAATGGGCCGAGATCGCGGTGTCGGATACCGGCACCGGCATTGCGGAGGAGGTGGCGGACCGATTGTTCCAGCCCTTCGTCACCACCAAGGCCGCCGGGATGGGCGTCGGGCTCTCGATCTGCCGCACCATCGTCGAGGCGCATGGCGGCCGCCTCTGGGCCGAGGGCAATGCCGCCGGTGGCGCGACCTTCCGCCTGACGCTGCCCATCGCGCCCGAGGGAGAACCGTGATCGATGGCGCTTGCTCTCGCTCCCGCCCCCGTTCCCGCTCCAGCCCTTGTGCACGTGGTGGACGACGACCCTGCCATGCGGGACTCGGTCGCCTTCCTCCTCGACACGGCCGGCTTCGACGTGCGGCTCTACGAGGCCGGAGCGGTGCTGCTGAAGCGGCTCGCGCCAGCGGTCAGCGGCTGCATCCTGACCGATATCCGCATGCCCGGCCTCGACGGGCTGGAGCTGTTCCGCCGCCTGCGGTCGGCCGGCCACACGCTTCCCGTCGTGATGATGACGGGGCACGGCGATGTGCCGCTCGCGGTGCAGGCGATGAAGCTCGGCGCCTGCGACTTCATCGAGAAGCCGTTCGACGGCGAGGCGCTGCTGCAGGCGCTGCACGCCGCCCTGGAGCGCGGCGGCCATAGCGGGACGGCCGACCCGACCCTTCAGGAATTCGTCCGGCGGCGGCTGACGCTGAGCGAACGAGAGCGTCAGGTTCTCGATCATCTGGTGGCCGGCGGCACCAGCAAGGAGATCGGACGCATGCTCGACATCTCTCCGCGAACCGTCGAGATTTACCGGGCCAAGGTCATGGCCAAGACGCGGGCGGGGAATCTGCAGGAACTGGTGCGCTGGGCGGTGCTGGCCGGTTGCGCGTAAGCGTGCCTCGCAAAGCTTCCGACCACCGTCGTTCTTCTCCTGGCAACGACGGCGCGACGGGAGTTTTTCCGAGAGACAGTCAGGCCGACTTGAGGTCGATCAAGGTGGACGGTGGGGCGGCGCCCATGATGGGGGCTCGACCCGCGTGATTCTCGCAGCCCCTCGGGCCGACCGATGCCGCTGTCTCTCCCAAGCCTCATCTACGTCGTGGACGACGACCCGGCCGTCCTGCACTCGACCTGCTTTCTCCTGGAGAGCGCGGGGCACCGGGCCGCGGCCTTCCCCAGCGGGGAGGCCTTACTGACCGCCTTTTCCGGACCGAGCCCGGCTTTCGTGCTGCTCGATCAGGTCATGCCGGGCATGGACGGCATCGAGGTGTTCGGCCGCCTGCGGGACCTCGATGCCCGCGTGCCCGTCATCCTGATCACCGGGCATCCCAACCCGTCCATTCGCACGAGGGCCCGCGCGGTCGGGATTGCCCTGGTCGAGAAGCCCCTCGCCCTCGAGGATCTTCCGGGGCTGATCGCCGCCGGGAAGCGCTCGGGAGCAGCCATGGTCGACTGAGGCACAGCCCGCTGCGGGACTTCGCGGGCGCAGCGGCTTGCGCGGATCGGCCCAGGGCGCAACGTGGGGGGACACGGCGTGCGCCTTCCCTGATCCGGCTGATCGCGGAAGCTGACAGGCGGCGCGGCGCAGGGCGTTGATCTTGCGCAACCCATCCCGAGCGAGGTGCGGTCGCGCTGGGATTCCCCGGCGGAAGCGGGATGTCTGGTGTCACCGCACCGGATGGCGCGCCCGGGATTGCGGCGGCGGCGGGCTTACCGAGCATCGTCCGGGCCGAGCCCCTTCTGCACCTCTACGTAGTTGTGCGTAAGAAAAGCCACTTAAGAGAGTGTCCTGAATATCGTCGGCACGAGCGCGGGGCCACTCTTGCTCCATCGAGACGGACGAGGAGCGAACCGATGGGCATCAAAGCGACGCCGAGATCGACCCCTGCCGCCGCGCGCTCACGCACGCCGCGGAGCATCCACGCAAGCGGCCATCGAACCGGCCTCTTCGCCGATTGCCCCGACCTCATCGGCACGCCCTTCTCCTATGCCCGCGAGGAAGAGATCTACGGCGAGGGTGAGGAGGCCGAGTTCGTCTACCGCGTCGTCGAGGGGGCGGTGCGCTCCCACAAGGTGCTGAGCGATGGCCGGCGCCAGATCACCGGCTTCCACCTGGCCGGCAGCCTGTTCGGCTTCGAGCAGGGCGAGGTCCACTGGCACACGGCGGAGGCCCTCTCGGACACGAGGGTGCTGATCTTCCAGCGCCGCCCGATCGAGCGGGCCGCCACCCGCAGCGCCGAGGTCGCCTGCCAGCTCTGGAGCATGGCGACGGCCAACCTGCGCGATGCCCAGGATCTGACGCTCCTGCTCGGTCGCCGTTCCGCCCAGGAACGCCTCGCCGCCTTCCTGATCGAGGTCGACGGACGCTTCGGCCGCACCGGGACCTTCGCCCTGCCGATGACCCGGCGCGACATCGCCGATTACCTCGGCCTCACCATCGAGACCGTGTCCCGGACCTTCTCGCAGCTCGAAGAGGAGGGCGCGCTGCGGCGCGCGGGCGGCCGGCAGATCACCCTCCACCGGGCCCGCCTGCGCCACGTGGTCGAGACCTGAGCGGCCCGGCGGCGTTTTCGGACGCCGCCGCCGCGGTCAATGAGCGAGGAACAGCGGCACCGGCGGGCGTGTCAGGAGGGCGTGCGTCACGCCGCCGAGGAACCACTCCTTCAGGCGCGAATGCCGGTAGGCGCCCATCACCAGCATCTCCGCCCTGAACAGGCCGACCTGCCGTCTCAGGGTCTCCGCGGCATCGCCCTCGACCGGCACGTTGGTCACCGACACGGTCACGCCATGGCGGGCGAGGTGCGGCGCGAATTCGGCGCCCGCGACCGTGGTCGAGAGATCCTTCTCGCCGACCACCGACACGATCTCGACCGCCTCGGCCGCACGCAGGAACGGCAGCGCGTCGTTGGCGGCCCGCGCCGCTTGGGCACTGCCGTCCCAGGCCACGATGATCCGGCGGGCCGAGAACACATCGCACCCCGTGGGCACCACGAGGAGCGGCCGCCCGCTCCCGAACAGGACCCCGTCGATCAGGTCGCGGTCGAGATCGACCTCCCGCGCTTCGGCGTCCAGAATGGTCAGATCACTGAGCCGGGCGCGGGCGGTGAGCCGTCCGACGAGCTCCGGATAGGCCAGCGCGGGCACCTCGATCGAGCAGGTCACGCCCTCCAGCGTAGCCTCCGTCGCGGCGCGTTCGGCGATTGCCCGCGCACGGGCGCTCAGGCGCCGGTTTTCCTGCGCGATCAGGTCGTTGACGAAGCCCCATCCCGAGCCGCCGACGAGCGTCAGGCGGCGGGCGGCCGATTGGACGGTGAGGTGGGCGCCGCTTATCCCGGCGAGCGACAGGGCGAGCCCCAGCGCACTTGCCGTCTCGTCGCCGCGGCCCTCTTCGGTCAGTCCGACGAGGATGTCGCGCAGGCCCGCGAGGGCGGCGGACGGTGGGTTCGGCATTGTCTTCCTCCGAGGCGAGAACGGCCCGGAGAGTGCCGCACCGATGGCAGGTCGCCTTGATCCAGCGCAAGTCCGGCCTCAGCGGCGAAGATGGGCGAAGACCGGCGGAGGGGGCCGTCCCTCGGCGCGTCCGGCCGGGCCCTGCGGAGCCTCGATCCCTCACTCGATTCCGCGGGCCGGCCAGGCTGCCGCGGGTCGGCGCCCGCAGCCTTGAGGTGGATCAAGGCACCGCGTGCCCGACGCGCCAGGATGCTCCTGTCATCCAAGGACGGGAGCGAACGATGAGTGTGGTGCTTCAATCCATCGACATCGAGACGGTGCGCATCGTGCGGGTTCCAGCCGGATCGGGACCCCGCGACGAGGCGGTTTCCAGCACCGGCGCCCGGCTTGCCAATCCGTCCGCGGCGCGCGTCGTCACGAACATCGCACGCTACCACACCATCCCCAGCCTGCAGGCGCTCGCCCTGGCCGCTCTGGCCTCGGCGGTGACGCCGGCGCTGATCTGGCTGGTGCTCTGACACCTGAGCGCGCTGTCCGACGAAGTGGAGGCCGATTCGTCGAGAGCGCGCGACATAAGGACCGAGAGCCGTGGAGCTGATGCAATCAGGTCGGCGGCTCGAGACACTTCGCAGCGAGGAGGCGGGAGATGGACGACGTCACCGTGCGCCAGCACGTCCTCGACGAACTGGAACTCGCGCCGATGATCGATGCGGCGCAGATCGGGGTTGCGGTCGAGAACGGTGTCGTGACCCTCAGCGGGCATGTGCGGAACTACGCCGAGAAGGGGATCGTCGAGCGGGTCGCCCTGCGGGTTCGCGGCGTCCGCGCCGTGGTCGAGCAGATCGAGGTCCGCTATCCGGACAATCCGCGGATCGGCGACGAGGCGCTGGCCGACCGCTGCGCGCGGGTGCTGGAATGGGACGTGCAGATCCCGGAGCGATCCGTCTCGCTCAAGGTCGAGCGCGGCTGCGTCACGCTCCAGGGCAGCGTGCCGCACTACTATCAGAAGGCGGCCGTGGACAAAGCCCTGCGCCGCCTCGCCGGCGTCACCGACATCGTCAACCTCATCGCCGTGACGCCGCCGGCCGAGGCCACTGAGGTCGAGGCCCGGATCCGCGCGGCGCTGAAGCGGAGCGCGAAGGCGCCCGACACGATCCGGGTCCGGGTCGAGGGCGGTAAGGTGATCCTCGACGGCTGCGTCGATGTCTGGCGCGAGCGCGAACTGGCCGAGCGGGCGGCGTGGTCGGTCCCCGGCGTGTCCGCCGTCGAGGACCGTCTGACGCTCGCCTGAGGCGAAGCAGGAGGCTGGGCCCGCAGGCGAGCGACAATCTGGGGAGTGGTCATGACGATCCGCACCATCATGGTCTCGGTCGATCTCGGCGCCGCGACGGCGGACCGGGTCCAGCTCGCCGCGGGGCTCGCCGAACGCCTTCCGGCGCGGCTCATCGGAGCCGGCGCCTGCCGCGTCCCCAGCTTCCTGCCAGTGGGCGACATGCTGGCGGTCGAGCGGATCTACGAGGACGAGGAGCAGCGGGCACGCGAGCAGCTCGAAGGAGCCAAGGCGCTGTTCGAGCGCGAGGCGGGCGCCCTGCCCCGAACCGAATGGCGCTCGGCGCTGGCCGAGCCCCTCGCCTTCCATGCCGAGCAGGCCCGCGAAGCCGATCTCGTGGTCGTCGGCCGGCAGGGGCCAACGGACGGCGACCCGGGGCCGATGGCGGTCCCGACCGGCGCCGTGCTGATGGCGGTCGGCCGTCCCGTGCTGGTGGTGCCGCCCGGTCTCGAGCGGCTCGGGCCCGGATGCGCTGTCGTGGCCTGGAAGGACACCCGCGAGGCGCGGCGGGCCGTGCGCGACGCCCTGCCCCTGCTGAGCCGGGCGGATCGGATCTGCGTCGCCGCTGTGGGTCCCGACGCGCATCACGCGGGCGCCGAGGGTGTGGCGGCCTATCTCGCCGGGCACGGCCTCACGGCCACGACGCACCTGCTGCCGGACCCGGTGATCGGCGCGGGCGACGCGCTGCTGCGCTTTGCCGGGCGCGAGGGCGCGGACCTGCTTGTCATGGGCGCCTACGGCCACAGCCGCCTGCGCGAGTGGATCTTCGGCGGCGCCACCCGTGACATCCTCCAGACGACGCCGATCTGCTGCCTGATGAGCCATTGAGGCGCCGCCCGGATCGGTGTCGTCACGCTCCGGTGAGGCGCTGGCCGATCTCCTCGATCGTCAGCTTGGTCAGATCCTTGTCGATCTCCGCGATGACGGCGCGCTTCAGGCGGTCGGACAGCGCCTGCCGCAACGCGGCCAGCGTCCGCGGCGGGGCGACAACGACGAGGGCGGAGATCGCGCCGGCGACGCGGTCCAGCGCCGCGGCAACTTCCCCGGCGAAGCGCTGCTCGGCGATTTCGTGCCAGTCGGTCTGGGCGATGGCGCTGCGGTGCTCCCCCTGCCGGACGCGGGGCGGCCGGTCCGTTCCCTGCTCCCGCGTCGGCGGGTTGGGCGGGGCCTCGAACAGGTGCTGCACCTTCAAACTGAGATGCAGCGCGTGGCCCTCGTTGCGCAGCACCAGGGCCCGGCGGCCGTCGCCGACCAGGACGTATCCGCCGTGCGGGATCTTGAGGTTGAACGCCTCGGTCATCGGCGGACTCCGGGCTTAATGTGAATTCAGGCCAAGCGGATGGAATCCGATCTGCGACCGGATTCAGGCGTCCCTTCCGTGTGTCCGGCGGCCGCCCGCCGCCGGGGTCATCGATGATGCGTCAGCATCGTCGCTCGGTCTTATCCCAAATCCGGTTGATCCCTTCGGGATGGCGGATTTGGCTTCGGCGGGATCCCATCGCGCCGGCGCAATGGGTGCCCTCCTCAAGCGCCGCGCGGGCTTGCCGATACGCGCCCCGCTCTGATCGAGCGGCGACCGTCTTAGTGGCTCATCAGGCAGCAGATCGGTGCGCCGGCCAGCAGGTCGCGAGTGACGCCGCCGAAGACCCACTCGCGCAGGCGGCCGTGGCCGTAGGCGCCGAGGACGATCAGGTCGGCGGCCTGCTCGGACGCTGCCTCGATCAGCGCCTGGGAGGTCTCGGCACCGCCGGCCTCCCAACGCGTCGCCGTAGCGTCGATGTCGTGGGCCTGGAGGAACCCGACGACGTCCGCCGGGTCGTCCGTGCCCTGCCCTTCATCGATCGCCAGCACGACGACCCGCGAGGCCCGTGACAGGAAGGGCAGCGCGTCCCTGACCGCGCGGCGAGCCTCGCGGGTGTTCTTCCAACCGATCGCGACCCGCCGGGCGTCAAGGTGATCGATGCCGGGCGGCACCACCAGGATGGGCCGTCCAACATGCATGACGAGATCGCCGGGATCGACCGAGAACAGCAGGGGACCGGGCGGGCCCTTGCGGCCGACGACCACGAGGTCGGCGGCTGCCGCCTGCGCGATCAGGAACGGCAGCGGAAAATCGAGGTTCGAACGCCATTCGATGCGGCTTCGCCCGCCCGCCGCCGCTTCGAAGACGGCGTGCGCCCGCTTGAGGTCGTTCAGGATGACCTCGTTGTTGGCGGCCAGCGCGTAGGCGCTCGCCGGGATCGGGCCGGCGGGCGCGATGGCGTAGGATGCCTCCTCCGCCGCGACGCCGATCAGCCGGGCGCGGAAGTCGTCGGCGAGGTGCCCGGCGAGGTGCACGCGCTCGCGCGCCTCGGCCGCGAGATCGACGGCCACCATGATGCTGGCATAGGACATGGGAGAACTCCTGCCGCACGCGGTTGCGGGTTGGCGGGCGCCGCAAGGCCGGTGTCTCGGCCTCGTGCCGTCCGATCCGAGGCGCGGCATCGTCCCGGAGGGCGGTCGCCCACTGTCAGGGAAAAGACGATGCAGAGACAAGGGGATAGAGCATCGCCGCCGGCCGGGCCTTGATCCAGCGCAAAAGGTCCGGCCCGCGAAGGCCCGCCTCCCCGCGGCCGATGCGGCATCCCGGCCGCGGTCAGGGGGCCTTGATGTCGATGCGCTTCGGCTCGCGCGGCGTCAGCGCGGCTTTGGGCAGCGTCACGGTCAGGACGCCCTTGTCCATGCTGGCCTGGATATCCTCGGCCTTGATGCCCGCGGGCAGTTCCAGACTGCGCACGAAGGCGCCGTAGCTGCGCTCCGTGACCTTGCGCGCGCCCTCAGTCTGCTCCTTCTCCTGTCGCTTCTCGCCGCTGATGACGAGGGTGTCGTCGGCGAGTTCGACCCTGACGTCGTCACGCGCGAGCCCCGGCAGTTCGGCGGTGATCTCGACCTTGCCGTCCTTCTCGATGACATCCATGCGCGGCACCGCGCCGCCCTGGAAGAGCGGGAGGCCAAGGCGGAGGTCGCCGAGCATCGATTCCACGAGCGGATGCGAGGGGAGCGTTATGGCGCCCGGATCGGCCGAGGGGGTGTGGGAGCGGTGGCCGAGCGTGAGGAGCGATTTGAGATTCATGGATCATCTCCCGTCAGGCGGCTGCGTTCGGCCGCCCGGGAGAGTCTGCTGTCCTCGCGCCGTCTCGGCGTTGAGGTGGATCAAGCGCAAACGATCATGCCGTCGTGCCAGGACGTTTCCCGAGCCCGTCGGCGCGAGAGGCCGGCGTCGCGGTGCGGGCCGCCGTCCCCGTTCCGCTCGGGGGCGAGGCCGGCCGGTCGCCCACCACGTTGTGCGGTCAGGCCGCCAGTTCCTTGAGCCAGGACTGGAGAACCGGCTGCGGCTCGGCGGTGCGGCCCCAGACGGTGGCGCCGACCTCGGTCTCCCGCGGCAGGAAGCCGAACCGGCGCTTGAAGGCGCGGCTGAAGGTCTTCTCGTCGGAGAAGCCGGAGGCGTAGGCCACCGTCGAGACGCGGGGCCGTCCCGTCGGGCCGGGTTGCGTCAGCATCTTCATCGCCCGGAGCAGGCGCCGCTCGCGGATGAAGCGCTGCACGCCGCCCTCTGAGGCGAATTGCCGGTAGAGGGTCGCGCGGGAGAGGCCGAAATGCTCCGCGAGCGTCTCGGCATCGAGACGCGGCGAGCCGAGCTCCTTCTCGATGTATTGCCGGATCGTGATGCTGAGCTGCACCTCGCTCGCCGGCCGATCCGCGACCTGCCCGCGCAGGCAGGCGCTGCCGAGCATCGCGACGGCCTGGCTGATATGCGGGAGCTGATGAACGTCGAGCGCGTCGGCGCACTCCACGAGTTCGCGCACGCAGGTGAAGAACAGACGGCTGATCCGGTCGGTCGCGTAATCGAAGGCGTGGCCGTGCAGCGACTCGAGGTTGGGCACCTTGTCGATGATGAGGGCGCGCGGCAGGAGGACGTTGGTCGCGTGGGCCGGTTCGGCGACGATGGTCGCCGGCTGGGCGAGGTCGAACAGAACGCAGGTGTTGGGGCCGACATCCCTCACGCCCCAGGCCGCTTCGACCCGAGCGGTCCCGGAATGGTAGAACTGGATCAAAAGGTGGTCGAGACCCTGCTGCGCGACCATGCGCGGCGTCCGTTCCAGGATCTGCGCCGGCGCGAACTTCGCCGACGAGCAACTCTCCGAGATGATAGTTGTCCATCATGATCGGCTCGGACAACAGGCGTCCGCTCGGCAGGGTCGCTTGAAAGACCGGTGACATCGCCGCGATCCAGTCCGCACGTAGCGCGGCAGGATCCGCAGGTGCCTCGAAGCGGTCTCGAAGAATCCTCGACATGGCTGGCAAGTCTCTGAGAAGGAACGTCGCGGATCGTTTCAGGTTTGCGGCCGGATGCCGGCCGTGGCTCCGCGCCCGTCTTCGGCTCGGTGCGTAAATTGAGAAAACTCTACTCTGCTAAAGACCATAATGCGCTCTGATATTGCTTTATATATCAACTGAGATGACGAGATGGTACGGTTATACTAGTCGTTTGCAGCGCTTTCATTCGGTCTTTTAGGGACTACCGCCTGTCTCAGAATCGGACAATCGGGCGAATGCGTCAAATTTTGCGACGATCTTCGCAGTCTCGGCCTCCGGCCCGGCGCGCCGGGCTCGGACCCGAACGGCATGCGCCGGACAACGTCGCTGCGACGCTTATGGATGTGCCGGAGCGGGGCGCGGCCGGCAAATGCCGCGTGGGGAGACGGGTTGGAATTCTGAGACGAAATAAGAGTTCTTTGATATGATTTGCTTCATGAGAATGTTTTGAGACAAATATAGACAATCTTGAGACTTTGTGCGATGTAATCGATGGGGCTTCCGGAAAATACTTAGATCGTCATCAATTGCGCCGGGCGCTCGATCGCCTCACCGCCGCCACGCCGGCCTCAGAGGATCGAGTCGCCTCATGTCTTCCAGCATTACGCTCTCGGCCGCGACGCGGCAGAACCTGCTTCTCGCTCCAGGACACGGCGAGCCTGCTCGCAACGACGCAGAGCCGGCTCTCGACGGGCAAGAAGGTCAACTCGGCGCTCGACAACCCGATCAACTTCTTCACCGCGAGCAACCTGACGTCGCGTTCAGGCGACCTGTCGTCGCTGCTCGACGGCATCTCGAACGGTGTTCAGACGATCCAGGCGGCCAATACCGGCCTCTCCAAGCTCCAGAATCTCACGAGCCAGCTCAAGTCGACGGCGCAGCAGGCGCTCGCCGCCACCAATGCCTTCACCGCCAAGGCCACCTCGGTCTCGACGGCGCTTCCGGGCGCGACGGCCACCAATCTGCTGTCCACGGGCCCAACCTCGGCGCTCTCGGACAAGCCGGTTGGGACCCTCACCAACGGCCTGCCGACCGCCGCCGTCGCCGCAACGATGACGGCAAGCGCCGCCTACCAGCCGACCGCGACGGCCGCGACCATGCGCGGCGGCACCTTCACCGCAACGACACCGACCGTGGCCACGGCGGCCGGTACGGCCTTCGCGGCACCCGCCAACGCGGTCGCTGGCACAGTCACGAGCGACGCCTTCACCACGCTGACCACGAGCGCTTCGATCTCGGTCCAGATCGGAACGGCGACCGCGACCGTCGTCAGCCTGTCGACGGGCGACACCATCGACGCGGCGGTCACGAAGATCAATACGGCACTTGGAAGCAACGGCGCGTCCGTGAAGAACGACGGCAGCGGCAAGCTCGTCTTCACCGGCAAGTCGGACGGCTCGCTGCTGAAGGTGACGACCACGGCGCAGAACACCACCGCCAACGAGACCGGCTTCGCCACCGGCACGGCCGTCTCTTCGACCAACAACGTCGCGGCGCAGACCCAGACGCTCACCATCAACGGCACGCCGGTCGCCATTTCCGGAGGGTTGGCCGAGGCGAGTGCGGCCGACGTGATGGCCGCTGCGATCAAAAAGATCAACGATGCCACCACCAACACGAACGTGACCGCCTCGACCCAGACGCTTTCGGGCGGCGGGCAGGCGATCATGCTGACGGGCAAGTCCGACGGCACCAACTTCTCGGTCACCGGCGCCGCCGGGAACACGCTCGGCTTCGCCTCGACCCCGACGACCACCGCGAACGGTGCCCCGGCGGCGAGCCAGACGCTGACGATCAACGGCACGGCGATCACGATCCCGCGCACCACCACCGACGCGATCGGCGCTGCCGTCACGGCCATCAACGCGCAGACCGGTACCACCGGCGTCAGCGCCAGCAAGGATCCGGTCGACAATACCCGCCTGCTCCTGACCGGCAAGAGCGACGGCTCGGCCTTCACCGTCGCCTCGTCCAACCCGGCCTCCAGCGGCTTCGCGTCGGCGCCCACGAGTACCAGCCTCGCGGCGAGCGTCAGCGGCCTCTATACCCCGACCGGAACCCCGGCCTCGGCCAGCGGAACGACCTTCACGGCACCGGCCAACGCCGTTGCCGGTACGGTCACGGGCGGCGTCTACGGTTCGACCACCAGCGCCGAGACGCTGTCGTTCATGTCGGGCACCAGCAGCACGCCGGTCTTCACGGTGGCGCTCGCGAGCACCGACACGATCGCTTCGGCAATCTCGAAGATCAACACCGCCGGTGCGCAGTACGGGATCACGGCCGGCTACGACTCGACCAATACGAAGCTCAAGATCAACGGCAAGAGCAACGGTGACGCCGTCAGCGTGTCGAGCACCGGCACCAATGCCGGCTTCGCGACGAGCGCGAAGGCTTCGACCGACAACGCCGCGGCGCGGATACAGACGCTGACCTTCGGGACGCCCGGCACCAGCGCCACCACCAGCGTCATCATCAGCGGCGGCAATGCCGGTGACAGCGCGGCCACCGTGCTTGCGGGTGCCGTCGCGGCCATCAACGCCAAGACCGGTCAGTCCGGCGTCACAGCGTCGAGCGCATCGGACGGCGCCTCGGGCCAGAAGCTCGTGCTCAGCGGCGCGGCCAGTGGCACGGCCTTCACGGTCACCGGCGGCGCCAACACCACCCTGGGCTTCTCGACCAGTACGCAGACGATCAACAACGGCGTCGCGCCCACCGACCAGACGCTGACCATCAACGGCACGGCGATCACCATCATCGGCGGTTCGACCCAGGCCAAAGCGATCGCGGACATTAATGCCAAGACCGGGACGACGGGTGTCACGGCGACAGTCGACTCCAACAATGCCGGCAAGATCAAGCTGACCGGTGCCGCCGATGGGACGCCGTTCTCGCTCCAGTTGAGTAACCCGACCTCGAGCGGATTCTCATCCACGACGCAACAGGTCAGCAACAGCCAGGGAACGACCCAGACCCTGACGGTGAACGGCACCGCAATCTCGATCGCCGCCTCGGCCTCGATCGATCAGGCGATCTCTACGATCAACGCTCAGACCAGCAAGACCGGCGTGACGGCCGGCAAGGACGCGAACGGACGTCTGACCTTCACCGGAACCTCGGACGGGAACAGTTTCTCGATCCAGGGTTCGACCTCGAACACCCTCGGTGTCGCGACGACGGCGACGACGATCAACGGCACCTCGGACCCGACCCAGACCACGCTGATCTCGGCCCTCGGCTTCCAGGGCGGCGACAGCTTCTCGGTCAATGGCCAGACCGTGAATCTCTCGGCAACCGACACGATTGGCTCGCTCGTCCAGAAGGTCGGCGCGGCCACCAACGGCGCGGTGACGGCGAGCTACGACGCGGCGACCAACAAGTTCAGCTTCACCGCCGCCGACTCGAACACCGCGGTGCAGCTCGGCGACGGCTCGACCGCCACCTCGAAGGTGTCGAATCTCGGCTTCACCGCGACGAACTTCGCGGCGGGCGGCGGGCAGCCCGACTCGCAGAGCGCGCTCGCCGGCAAGTCGCTCACCGTCCAGGTCGGCAGCGGGGCGGCCATGAACACCGCCACCGTCACCTTCGGGAACGCGCCGGGCCAGATCTCGACGCTGGCCCAGCTCAACCAAGCGCTCGCCCCCGCCAACGCCCAGGCCACCATCGACTCGCTGACCGGCAAGATCTCGATCACCACCACCAACGATGTCGGCGCCCAGAACCTGTCGATCATCGCGAGCGGGACCGGCAACCCGTTCACCACCGGCAACGCCACGGCCAATCTCGGCGGCGACGGGCTCAACGCCCGCAACAACCTCGTTCAGACCTACAACGACCTGCTCAAGCAGATGGACCAGCTCGCCTCGGATGCCGGGTTCAACGGCGTGAACCTTTTGTCCGGCGACAACCTCACGATCAACTTCAACGAGAAGGGCTCGTCCTCGCTCAAGGTTCAGGGCAGCGCCACCAACGCGGCCAGCCTCGGCCTCTCGGCGGTGGGCCAGACCAACTTCCAGGAGAGCAGCGCCATCAGGAAGATCGTCGATCAGATCAACAGCGCCAGCAGCCAGCTCCAGTCGCGGGCGGCCGCCCTCGGCTCGAACCTCGCCGTGGTGCAGAACCGGCAGGACTTCACCAAGCAGATCATCAACGTGCTCGACACGGGCGCGGCCAACCTGACGAGCGCCGACCTCAACGAGGAGGCGGCCAACTCCCAGGCGCTCTCGACCCGCAACTCGCTGGCGATCTCGGCGCTGTCGCTGGCCAACCAGTCGCAGCAGGGCATCCTGCAGCTGCTGCGCTAGGCCGCGTGGACTCTTGGGGTTCACGGACGGGGTAAGCGGTGCTTCAAGGCTGTCTTTTGGAGGACAGCCTTGAGCGTTCAGGATCGCTTGGTTCTCAGCGACGCGC
>NZ_BPRC01000020.1 GCF_022179725.1 Methylorubrum aminovorans | reverse complement strand
GAACTCGGCCGTCAAACGCACCAGCGCCCATGGTACTGTGTCTCAAGACACGGGAGAGTCGGTCGCCGCCAGGCCTGCCCAGCACAAGCAACTCATACATTCCCTCCTCACACACAGCGCTTCGGCGCGGGGTGGAGCAGCCCGGTAGCTCGTCAGGCTCATAACCTGAAGGTCGCTGGTTCAAATCCAGCCCCCGCAACCAACACGACAACAGACACACAGCCCGCTGGCCAACGCCTCGCGGGCTGATTGCTGTTTGCGCCCCTGCGAGACCGTCTTCCGCATTCTGCAGCGCCCTGGATCGCGGCAACTCCGCCGCGCGATGACGCCCGCCTGAAGGGGGAGGGGGCTTCTTGCCGTGCGAGTTCTGCGCCGATCCTCGCCCATTCGGCATTCGCCGATGCCTGGGCCGTGTCGGCGGCCGACGCTATAGGTCGAGCCGGGACGGGCCGCACCAAGCGCCCCGGCATCGGTGTGACGCTGCATGAAGGTTCGGGGGAACGTCACGATCACCACCGGCTCTGCCCCCTCGATGACAGGAGGCGAGAGACCGGAGCCTCCGCCAAGCGGGCCGGGCAATGCCGGCGAAGTGTTCCTCGTCTTTCTCAGGCTCGGCCTGACCTCCTTCGGCGGTCCGATCGCCCATCTCGGATATTTCCGGGAGGCCCTGGTGACGCGGCGTCGCTGGATCGACGAGGCGGGCTATGCCGATCTGGTCGCGCTCTGCCAGTTCCTGCCGGGGCCCGCCTCGAGTCAGGTCGGGTTCGCCTTGGGACTGCTGCGGGGCGGGGGACTTCTGGGCGGTCTTGCGGCCTGGACGGCCTTCACACTGCCCTCGGCCCTTCTGCTGCTAGCCTTTGCCTACGGCGCGAGCGCGATCTCCGGCCCGGTCGGCGGAGGGTTGATCCACGGGCTCAAACTCGTTGCCGTGGCGGTGGTCGCGCAGGCGGTCTGGGGCATGGCCCGGTCGCTCGCACCCGATCGGTCGCGGGCCTCTCTCGCTCTCGGCGCGCTTCTGCTGACGGTCTTCGCCCCGACGGCGTTCATCCAGATCCTGGCGATCGCCCTCGGCGCGATAGCGGGTCTCGTCCTCTGCCGCTCGGATGACGGGCCCGGCAGCGGCCCGCGCGTCGTTCCGGTCACGCGCCGGGCCGGCGGCGTCGCGCTCGCCCTCTTCCTGCTCCTGCTGATCGGATTGCCGTTCCTCGCACAGGTGCTCAGTGCCCACGCCCTGGCGGTGTCGGACGCGTTCTATCGCTCCGGCGCCTTCGTCTTCGGCGGTGGCCATGTCGTGCTGCCGTTGCTGCGCTCAGCTCTCGTCGAGCCCGGCTGGGTGTCGCCGGATGCCTTTCTGGCCGGCTACGGCGCGGCCCAGGCTGTTCCGGGACCGCTCTTCACGGTGGCCGCCTATCTCGGAGCGGTGGCACAGCCGGGACCGAACGGTGTCCTCGGCGCCGCTCTCGCACTGGTCGCGATCTTTCTGCCCGGCCTCCTGCTCGTCTACGGAACGCTGCCGTTCTGGGATGCCGTCCGGTCGCGGCCGGCGGCGCGGGCGGCGATGCGCGGAACCAACGCGGCCGTCGTCGGCATCCTGGGCGCGGCCCTCTACGATCCGGTCTGGACCGGTGCGGTCGGCTCGCCCCGCGACTTTGCCCTCGCCGCTCTCGCTTTCGTCCTGCTGACCGTCTGGAAGGCGCCGCCCTGGAGCGTCGTCGTGTTCACGGCCCTCAGCGGCCTCGCCCTCGCTTGGGTTTGAGCGCGCGCTCGGCTCAAGGCCCGGTGCGGCCCGGCGCGGGGCGATAGGCCTCCGCCGGGAGATCGCGCGACAGGCTCTCGCCGGTCGTGCGGCCCGGAGCCGGGCTCGGCATCAGGCCGCCGCCCGCGCCCTCGGCCGGCTTGGGCACATCGGTGATGTAGCGCTGTGCGCCCCCGGGCGGCGGGTTCGCGGCCGGCGGTTCAGTCGCCGGGGCGGCACCCTGCGGGGTGGTGGGGGCGAGGTAGCGCCGCCCGCCGCTGTCGGGCGGTGTCGGTGCCGGCGGCCGGAGCGGCGGCGCGGCCTGCGGTTGGGCCGGAGCCACGGGCGCCGGTTTCGGTGCAGCGTCAGGTGGCGCTTCGCTGGGGGCGGGCCGAGCGGCCTGCCTCTTCACCGGAGCCGGTTTTTCGCGTCGGACGATCGCGGGGCGCGGCCGGGCCACGGTCCGGGCGCCGGGCTCGCCGGGAAGACTGATGGTCATCCGCTCGACCGCGGCGACGAGATCGTCGAGGCTCGCCTGCGCCGTGCGGCACAGCCGGATCCGGAGTGAGAGGGCGCGCCGGCCCGCGGTCGGTGCCACCGACCCGTCGAACAGGCCGCCCCGGCTGGCGACGCGCTGGGCCGCGCTCGCCCGCTCGAACCATTGCCACGCGTAGAGGCAATCGGTGCCGAGCGCGAGGCCGACGGGTCCGTAGCCGTTGCGTCGCGGCGCGACCACGCGAAGGGGCTGGCCGGGGAAGCGGACGGCGATCTCGCCCTCGATGCCGAACTGGCTCGGCTTGGCGAGCCGCGGCGGGAAGGCGAGCAGGAGGTCGCCGGTCTCGTTGCGCAGCGCCACCTCGGCATGGTTGCGGCCGTCGCCGCCCTCGAAGCGGATGCGCTGGTCGAACCCGTCGCGCAGGCGCGTCTCGACCACGCCCGCGACCGGCCCGGCGCCGGGCAGGCGCAGTACCGGCGCGGATTGAGCCGAGGCGGACTGGATCAAGGCGGGACCGGTCAGCAGCAGAGCCGCCGCCGCGAGGGGCCGGAGGAGACGCGATCTCACGGAAAGCCCTTCCCGTTCGGCCCGGTCCCGGAGGAGAGGCGGGAGGGCACCGAGAAGCGGTCGCTCTCCGGGTTCGACGCGGCCCGGCCGCGCTCGGCCTGCTGGTCCTGCCACAGCGTACCGGGCGGCGCCGGGGAGAGCCCCTCGGGCTTGTCGAGGCCGTTATAGCCCGGCAGCAGGGTGAAGCCGTAGCGCTCGTAGGGCATCGGCCCCGCCCCGTTCACCCGCCGCGCCACCAGCGGCGGCCGCGCGGTGACGGGCTCGCGGGCGTAAGAGCCGGGCGCGACCGGTTCGGAGAGCGCCCGCTGCAGCGAGCCCGGCGGGTAGCGCAAGGGGTTGTCGAGGGGCACGCTCAGCGGAAACTCGCCGCGCTGCACCGCCGCCGGCACCGTGCCGGCCTGGGCACCGACGGTGGCGGCGTCCGGCCGCGGCACGCGCCCGTACGAGGGGACGTCGGGCTTCGGCTCGGCCTTCGCCTGCGCGGGCGGCCGGGCGGGCGGCGGCTGCGGCCCTGCGCAGGGCAGAGGCGGCCCGCCCGGATCCTCGCGGAACAGCATGTCGACGACCTTCGGAAACAGGCCGTCATAGCGGTTGACGGTTTCGAGATAGGGGCGCTGGCGCTTGAGACGCTGGAGCGTGAGGGCGTAGCCGAACACCGTGGTCTCGCTCGGCATCCAGGCGACGGCGCGCTGAAACCATTCGAGCGCCGTGTCGAACTGGCAGGAATTGTAGGCGTACCACGCCAGCCCCTGCGCGCCCTCGCCGGAGGCGGAGGCGATCACGACCTTGGCGTATCGCTCGATCCGGGCCGGCTCGATGAAGGGCGGGTTGGCCTGGGTCAGCTTGCGTTCGAGCACGTCGATGAACAGCAGCTCGTTGCCGACGAAGCGGTCGCGCCAAGCGTAAGCCACCTCTTCCGCCTCGCGCAGCATGTTGAGCTCGCGCAAGGTGTGCGCGAGGCCGTGGGCGACCATGGCGTCGCCGCCGCGGCCGATGGCGAGCTTGAACCATTCCAGTGCCTCGCGGAACTGGCGCCGCTTGTAGGCGTACCAGCCGAGCAGGCCGGTCTGGCTCGGGTCGCCGCTCTTGCGGGCATAGGTCTGGAAGGCGGTGAGGTCGGCGAGCGTCGGCGTCTGGGCCGGCTCGTCGTGCAGGAAGGCGGCGATGCGGGCGCGGGTGATGTCGAGGCGGATCGCATCGAATTCAGACACGCCCTCCGAGACGGTACGCCCCATGGCGATGAGCCGCTCGGCCCCATCCATCTTGAGATGGCCCATCGCCTTCTGGATCGTGGCAAGCCGCGCGCCCGCATCGGCGCTGCCGTCGAGGACGGACTTGTAGAGGTCGAACGCGTCCTCGGCCGCCCCCGTCGTGGCGAGCGCGTCGGCGATGATCCAGAGGCTTTCGAGGTCGGTCGGGTCGAGGGCGCCGGGATCGGCGCGGTAGAGCGCGACCACCTCCTCGGAATTCTTGCCCGAGGCGTTCCGCTCGGCGGCGGCCTTGATGCTGTTGCGGAACTCGGCCCGGCGGAGCTTGCGCGCGAGTTCCTCAGAGGGCTGCCAGTTCGGTTCGAGCGAGCGGCGGTTGGTGATCGCCGCGCGCAGGTCCTGGAAGCGCCCGGCGGTGAAGAGGTCCCACAGCGGTGCCTCCTCGGGCGGGCTCGGCTGCAGGGTGTCGAGGTCGGCGGGCTCGGTCCAGCCCGGATAAAGCCGCTTCAGCCGCGCGATCTCTGCCTTCATCCGCGCGGTCTGCTTCTGCGAGGCGTAGTAGCGCAGCGCGCTCTCATCGACCATGCCGGGCGTGCCGCCGGTCTCCGGATCGACCACGATCGCGGGGGCACGAGCCCCGTCGCCGTAAACGATGCGGGGGGCCTCGGGTGCCGGCTGGGCGCCCCCCTGGGCCGCGGCGGGCGCCGCTGCCGCGAGCAGGGCGAGGGCGAGGAGGGTGGGAGGCGTCAGGATTTCACGCATGACGGATACCGCATCCGGGCCGCGATCAGCGCGAGAAGGTGGAGGGTGGTGGGATAGTAGTTCTGATTGTCCTGCACCGTCCTTAACGGTTCGGGAAAGGGCGTGCCGTCGGCGGCGCAGGCGGTCAGCGCGGGAATCGCCGTGTAGCCGACCTCGCTCAGCCACTCGACCGGCTGCCCGTCACGGGTGTCGACGATCGGCAGGCGCTCGCGGTCGATGCCGCCCCACAACGTCTTGAACGGCGCGTAATCCTCGGGCCGCCCGATCCCGGCCCAGGCGAGATAGAGCGGCACGCGGATCGCGTTGTAGGAGAACAGCGGCGGAAAGCCGTCGGCGGGGCGCAGGGCCTCCTTGGCCGAGATCCACTCGGTCGGCAGACTGCTCGGGCCGAAGCGGGACTGGCGCAGGAAATCGAGGCCGCTGCGGATCAGCGAGGCCCAGTCGTATTCGGGCGCGACGATCGCCAGCCGCTGGAAGGCGGGAAACACCCAATAGGATAGGTTGATGAGCGGCCCGTCGGCGCGGTCGCGGGCAGAGAAGCCGGAGACCGCCGGCAGCAGGAGCGCCCCGTGCGGATCCTTGAACAGGATCGTCTTGCGGCCGAACTCGACGGCGATGCGGCGCGCGGCGGTGCGGTAGGACGGTTCGCCCCAAGCCTCCGCCGCCTCGGTCAGCGCCCAGGCCACCAGGATGTCGCCGTCGGTGGCGTTGTTCATGTCGGAGACCGCCGGACGGTGGTCGGGCGCCCAGCGCCAGGCCAGCAGCTCGTCGGAGCGCACCATCAGGTTGGCGCGGGTCCAGCCCCAGATCCGCTCGAAGGCGGCCCGGTCGCCGGCCGCGACCGCGATCAGCATGCCGTAGCCCTGGCCCTCGCTGTGGCTGATCATGCCGTTGGCGGTGTCAACGACCCGGCCCTGCTCGGTGACGAACCGCGCCCGGTAGGCACGCCAGGCCGCCTCGTCGCCGAGCGTGTTGGCGAGAGAGGGGCCGGCATCGGTTCGCGCCGGCGTCTCGGAGCGCGGCGGGCTCGGCAGGGCGGTGGCAGGCGGCACCGTGGTGGCCTCCGTCTGCTGAACCGACGGCTGCGCCGCCTGCGCAGGCGAAGGCGGCTGTGCGGGTTGTTGGGCGGGCTGCTGGGCGGTCGCCGGCCCGGCCGCCGCGAGGGCGATGACCCACCCGGCGCGGCGCAGGACCGCGCCGAGACGGGGATAGGCAAAGGCACGAGCACGAGACCGTGCGGGGGCGGGCCGCATCAGGAGTTCCTCCGGCCGAGCTGACGCACGAGCCCTGTGGTGGCGAGGCCGAGGCACAGGGCCATGAACAGCGTCATGCCGACATAGTAGCCGGGATTGAGGGAGAGCCAGGCCGCCGAGACCAAGCGGAAATTCGCGAGCGACCACGTGCGGGTCTCGATCAGCGCGACGCGGTCCGGCTCGACGGTGGTGAGAGTGCCGTCCGAGGCGTCGAGGAAGGCGGCGCGCCCGACGAGGCGGGTCCAGACCACCGGATCGACGAGGCAGGAGACCGACGCCTTGAGCATCGATGGGTTCGGGGCGGTCACGAGCACGGTGGTCTCGCCGAGCCGGGTCCCGCCGCTGTCCTCGGCGATGATCAGCGAGGCGCGCGGATTGATCGGCACGTCCGCCACCGGCGCCTCGATCAGGCCGGTGACGTCGCTGCGCAGCCGCAGCGCCCAGTTCGCGAGCCGGGTCCAGCCCTCCCGCAGAACCGTGGGCACGAAGGCGGCTCCCGAGAGGGTCTGGTCCCAGCGGGCCACGAGTTCCTCGTCGGTTTCCGGGGCCGAAGGCCGCGGAGGCGCGCGCGGCGAGGGCGCCGCGGCCACGGCAGGGGCGACCGCCGGTGCGGTGGGCGGCGTCGGCGTGGGCGCGACGCTGACCGGCACCGCGGCGGGCGGCAGGGCGCAGCGCATCGGCAGGTTGCGCCGCAGCCGGTCGAGGGTCAGTACGCCCTCGGGGCCGAACTGGCCCGGCGTGGCCACCGTCTCGGCTCGCCCCTGCCAGACGCGGCGGATCTCGTCGGGATCGAGGCCGACGGATTGGATCGTCACCGGGTTGAGGGCGCGGGCGGGTGCCACCACGAGCCGGGCGCCGCCGTCGGTGCCGCCGGCATCGGGCACGAGTTCGAAGTCGATCACGCGCTTGGCGGCGATGGCGAGGCGGGCGGCAAGGGTCGCTGCGGCATCCGCCGTCTCGCGGTCGGCGACCGGCAGCACGAGGCGCGGCCGCCCGCCCGATGCGGTGAAGGGGACGGCCCCCGCCTTGACTGCGGCGAGGTCGGGACTGCGCACGGCTCGCGCCAGCGCCGGGATTTCGAGGCGGGTGCGGTCGAGGAAAAGGAAGCGCGGCTGCCGCGCCGTCGGCGAGAGGGTGTCGCAGACCTTGTCGGAGGCGTTGGGCAACTGCGCGCTGATCTCGACGCTGTTCAGGCCCGGCCGCCACAGGCTCAACGGCAGCGGGATCGCCTGATCATCGAAGACCTCGCCGCGGGCATAGGGCAGCGGCACGCTGGCGGCGTTGCGGCCGTTGATGTCAACGACGATCTGGGCGCTCGAATCGAGCCCGGCGGCGTAGCCGCCGGCCAGATGCAGCATGGCCTTGCCGTAATCGGCGGGCACGAAATCGGCGGGAAAGCGCAGCTCGATCCGGGTGCGCAGCAGGCGTCCGTTGAACTCGCGGCTGGTGACGCCGAGGCGCTCCAATTCGAGCCGCTCGCCGCCCTGCACCTCGTAACCCCGGATCAGGGGCGCGAGCGTGGCGCCGGGCGCGCTGCCGCCGACGTCTCCTACCGCGGCGAGCTGGCCAATGGCCGCCCGCACGTCCTCGGGGCCGGGGCCGGTCACGACCAGCGTCGGCGCGCGGGTACTCCGCGGAGGCAGCAGCGCCAGCCGCGGCCCGGTGATCGGCCCGAGGTCCTCGATGCCCTCCGTGCCGCGGATCTCGGCGGCGGTGCCGACGAGCAGGTTGACGCCGTTGCGGCCGGAGAGCGGCGGCCCGAAGCTGACGGCGGGCCGGGCGAGCCGGCTCACCACGGCCACGGCCTGCACCGCGCCGATCATCCGCTCCAGCCGCGGCAGGGTCGGCTTCTCGTTGAGCAGCAAGCCGACCGGCAGCGCCCCGCTCTCGTCGGGCTCCAGGGCGGCCAGCGATTTCAGATCGAGATCGGCGGCGGGCGCGACCACCAGCCCGGAGCGGGAGGGGTCGATCTGGGTCCACAGCTCGTAGGTCGCCTCGATCCCGCAATCGACCCGGTGGCGCTGGCTCGCGGTCAGGGTGACGGCGTTGTAGCCGGCCTTGAGAACGCCGTCGGGAATCGCGAATTCCACGACCTTGACCGCGCCGGGCGCCTGGATCCGGGTCCAGCCGACCTTGGTGCCGTTGACGAGGCCGGTGAGTTCCGAGCCCTCCGGTGCCACCGAGATCGCCGAGAGATAGGAGACGCGCAGCCGCGCCCCGCCCCGGGCCTGCCCCTCGGTGAGGTAGACCGGGTATTGCAGCACATCCTCCTCGCCCGAGAGGCGGAAGCCGCGGGTGCCCGCGGGCAGGCGGCGGGCCGGGGCGATGGTGGCCTGCACCTGCGTGCGGCGGGCGGCGTCCGCGCCCTCCGCGGCGGGCGGGCGGCCCTGTGCCGTCGACGGTTGCGCGGGCGCTTGAGAGGGCGTTGCGTTCGGCTTGCGCAGGGCATCCCCGGTCGGGGGCACAGTGAGGCGCTCGGCCGGACCGGTCCCGAGGAAGCTCTGCGCCCGGGCGGCCGAACCCGCCGCGACCGAGCCCGCCGCGACCATGCAGGCGAGCGCCCAGGCCATCCGGCGCCACGGACCGAAGCCGAAGCGTGAGGGATGCCGCATTGCCATCCCTCTCACGCCGTGCCCGCTTCGCGACCGGAGCGCCCGCCGAGCGCGCGCTCGTTCTCGTAGTCGAGCATCATCCGCACCCAGTCGTTCGAGGCGCGGGCAGGGGTTTGGGCAGGGGTTTGGGCCGGGGTTGGGCCCGGAACCTGAGCCGCAGCCTGGGCGACGCCCGGTTCCGGCTCCCGCGCCGTCGGCAGAACGGCCTGGAGCGCGGGGGCCTGCACCGACGACGGAAGCAGCGGCTCGGGCAGGTTCGCCCCCGTCGGGGCCTGTTCCGGCGCATCGTAGATCGGCGAGGTGCCGTCGATCACGGGCGCGACGGCCGGGCGGGTATCGGCGGCGAAGGCGTAGCGCACGGCGCGTACCGGCTCGGAGAGTCCCCACCAGATGAATTGCAGCGTGCCGGTGAGGATGTCCTTGTGGCGGCGGCGGCGCATCTGGAAGCGGCGCATCGCCTCCGCGTCGCCGTACATCAGGCCGGCCAGCGCCACGTAATCCTGCGGGCGCAGGCGGCCGAAGCTGAGGCGGGCGAAGGCCTCGTCCTTGGTCCGCTCGATCCCTTCCAGGGTCACCGGCAGGGCGCCGGCCGGGCGCGCACCCTGAACCGGGACGACGGTGAGCAGGCCGGTCATGGTCCGGTGCCCGACCCCGGTCGGCAGCAGGGCGGCGGGCAGGCGCACCGTGCAGGCCTCCGCCGAGACACGCTCGATCGACACGTCGATGGCTCGGCCGCCCAGCGTGATCTGGCCGCGTCGATTGATGGCGAGCGAGGGCGTGCGCTCCAACTGGCGGCGCTCGGCGCAGACCCCGAGCGCGGCGCCCGCGGTGAGCAGGTTGAAGAAGTTCCACAGGCCGACCACCAGCATCAGGTTGGTCACGCCCGGCTCGAACAGGTAGCGCCACGCCGCCACCGCGCAGCCCGCCGCGAGCAGCCCGTAGACGGCGAAGAAGGGCAGCGAGGCCGACGAGAGGTGGTTGTGGTCGAGGCTGATGCCCTTGTCGGTGACGTTGAAGGTGGGCTTGCGCGGCGACCAGATCACCGAGACGATCGCCTTCGACAGATAGAGGCCCTGGACGTACTCGTAGAGCTCCGAAACGAAGGGCCAGCGGAATTTGCCGTAGACGTAGTTCTGCATCATCAGGTTGATGACGATGTAGGTCGCCGTGTAGGCGATCGACTCGTCGACGCTGGCGACGAAAATCTTCAGATCGAAGAAGATGTGCAGGAGCGGCGCGAACATGAAGATCAGCCGCGGCACCGGGAAGAACCAGAACGTCATGCTCGAGAGGTAGGCGATCTTCTGGATCGGCTTGAGCCCCTTCTGCAGTGCGGGGTTCTTCAAGAGCAGGATCTGGAACATGCCCTGGCACCAGCGCGAGCGCTGGCCGATGAAGGCCGAGAGCGTCTCCGGCTGGAGGCCGGCGATCAGGGGCTTGTCGACGTAGGCGCTGGTCCAGCCGCGGGAATGCAGCTCGAACGCCGTCTCGCAATCCTCGGTGATGGTGATTCCGGAGAACCCGCCCGCCTCGTCGAGCGCGGTGCGGCGCAGCAGGGCGGCGGAGCCGCAGAAGAACGAGCCGTTCCACTTGTCGAGCCCGCGCTGCGTCACCGCGTAGAACATCTCGTTCTCCGACGGCATCCGCTCGAAGGTCTTCAGGTTGCGCTCGATCGGATCGGGATTGAGGAAGGCGTGCGGCGTCTGGACGAGGAAGAGCTTCGGATCCTCGGCAAAGTAGCCGACGGTCTCGCTGAGGAAGGAACGGAAGGGGACGTGGTCGGCATCGAGCACGACGACGATCTCGCCAGTGGCGAAGGCGAGCCCGTTGTTGAGGTTGCCCGCCTTGGCGTGCTCGTTGCGGGCGCGGGTGAGATAGCGGCAGCCGAGCCCTTCGGCGAGCGCCGTCAGGTCGCGCCGCCGCTCGCGGGCGGCCTTGGCCTTCTCGGGATTCGGGTCGGCGCATTTCTGGTCCGACCCGCCGTCGTCGAGAAGCCAGACGGTGAGCTTGTCGGGCGGGTAGTTCATCTGGCGCGCGGCCGCCAGCGTCATCGCCAGGATGGCGGCGTCCTCGTTGTAGCTCGGCACGAAGACGTCGACGGTGGGCAGGTCGGCCGCACTCGCCACGGGGGGCGGGCGCCGCTTCAGCGGATCGGCGTTGATGATCAGGCTGACGAACAGGATGAAGACGCAGTACAACTCGCCGAGCAGCAGCAGCAGGCCGAAGCCGAAGCTGACCGGATCGCCGGGCGAGGGCAGCGTATCGGTGACCCGCCACAGGATGTAGCGGAGCACCACGAGGCTCCCGAGCGCCAGGAACACGAACCGGGTGCGCGGGCCGTCGAGGAACAGCCACAGCACGATCATCGCCGCCATGGCGGCGAGACTCATGGCGAGCTGGTTCTGGGTCCCGACCGGTTGGCTCAGCAGGACGAGGCCGGCGACCGTCGTTCCCATCCACGCCAGCCACCGCAGCGCACGTATCACACTTGCCACCCCTGCGTCGTCGACCGGTCCATCATGGAAATACGACGATTTCCAGATGCGTTCACGCGCCCGCCGCCCATCTCTGCGAACAGGGTTGATTTCGGGCCGCAGAGCATCCCGTCATCCGTAGGAAAATGCCCGCGACTTTGGAAGGACCTCCGCGAAAATCGCGCGCGATGTTAAGGAAATCATTCCTTTCGAGGCGGTCGCACCTCGATTGAGACAGGAGTACTTCGCGCTGAGTTGCAGCGGCAAGGCGGCGGATTGTCCGCGCGGCGTCGAAGCCTGGACCGCGTTCGGCACGCGCTCTCGGCGCGAGGCAGCGGGCCGGGATTCCTGGTTCGTCGAGGAAAGCGATGTGCGCGCCTGCCCCTCAGAAATTCGCCCGCGCCTCGATGCTCGAATAGTAGCCCGTGCCCTGCACCCGATCCTGCACGTAGCCGGCCGCGAGCGACATCTGGACGGGGCCGAAGCTCAGGCCGGAGAGGTGGGCGCCGACGCGGTACTGGCGGAAGAAGTCGTCGCCGAGGAACAGCGCCTCCGGGCCGATATAGACGCCGTCGGCAACCATGTAGCCGACCCGGAAGCGGGAATAGTAGGCGTTGAACTTGGTCGAGTAGGAGCCGTAGGCCGAGACCATGGTCCGGTCGGTCGGCGTCGCGTAGAAGTTGCCGGCGACCTTCAGGCCGACGCCGGTGCCGACCACCGGGTTGCCGGGGTCGGGGATCGAGAGCTGGTTGCTGCGGACGTTGAAGCCGATATAGCCGGCCAGCGCCGCGTCCCGCCAGATCCACTCGTAGCCGGCGAGCAGCGAGCCCTCCTGCTGGTAGCCGGTGACGCGCCCGCCGACGGACTGCCCGGGATAGGAGTAGGTGCCCGCCACGCCCTCGACGCGTACGCGCGCGCCGCTCACCGTCGGCGGGCTTCCCAGCGCCGTCGTCACCGTGACGGAGCCGAAGGCCGAGGAGTTGGAGGTGATGCTGGTCGAGCCGTCGACGGCCACCGCCCAGCTGTCGTCGACCGCCTGTGCCTGCGCTCCGGTGTACCAGTCGACGCCGGCCGCGGCGGGGGCCGGGGCCGGCAGGTCGGCGGCCCGGGCCGGGGCGGCGAACACGGCCGCGAGGCCGCAGGCAAGAATACAGAGATTCCCGGGAGTCCGTTGATGGTTGCGAGAACCCACAGCCATTCGATCCTCGGATACGCACACGCTACGCACCGATTTATCGGGGTCCAGGGTTAACAGGAGCCTCCCGAAAACTGAGAAAACTTCGATCGGTTTACTGGCATCTCGCCGGCGGACGTACCGTGAGCGCCGTCAGGCCGCCCGGACCTGCGGCGCCGCTGCGCTCAGCACTGCCGCGAGATCGTCGGGGCGGAACGGCTTGTCCAGTTGCAGGAATTGCCGCGCGGCGGCCGGCAAGTGCCCGTGGGGGCTCGCCAGGATGATGCGGATGTCGGGATAGCGCTCGACCACCGTCGCGGCGAGCTGGAGGCCGGTCATGACCGGCATCGACTGGTCGGCCACCATGGCGTCGTAGGCCGCGCTCTCGCACAGGAGCGCCAGGGCGTGCTCGCCCGAGGCGGCCTGGACCACCTCGTGACCGAGATCGGCCAGGGCCTCGGCCACGCTCGCCCGCACGAGGCTGTCGCTCTCCACGAGGAGGACCCGCAAGGCGGGCTGCCAGAGAGCCGGCTCCTCCGGTCGCCGCGCGGTGGCTTTGAGCCAGATCTCTGCGAGGAAGGCGTCCGCGCCGGTCCCGTCCGAAACGAGACGCCAGCCGGCGCCGATCTCGCCGAGGAGCCGGGCCACCGTCTCCAGATGTTCGGGACGCGACGCGTGCCCCCGGCGGCCGGGCTCGTGCTGCCCGCTGGCGATGAGCACGCGCACGTAGGGCCCCGGCGGCAGGCCGAGCCCGGTCTCCGCCTCATTCCCGTGCTCGGCCCCGTGCGCGGCGGCACCGACCGCGAAGCCGCGCAATCGGTGATCGCGGAAGTGGAAGGCGAGGTTGAGCAGGACGACCTCGAGGATGCGCTCGGCGCACAGCACCCGCGGCAGGTCGCCGGGGACGCGGTTGATGACCGGCACGTCGCGCAGCACGTTGGCTTCCATGAAGGCCAGCGCCGCCTCGACGCTCGCGCCGAGATCGCACTCGGCGATTCCCTCGTCCTCGCCCCGCACGAGGCTGAGCATCCGCCGGGTCATCGCCGCTCCGCGCCCGGCGCCCGCCAGCGCCGCATCGACGAGGCGCGCCGGCTCAGGCGCCAGGCCATGGCGGCGGCGCAGGGTGGCGAGATTGGCGGACACGATCGTCAGCACGTCGTTGAAATCGTGGACGATGCCGTCCGTCACCCGGCGCAGGACGGCGTCGCGCCGCCGCTCGTTCAGGCCGGCGGGCGTCTCCGAGACGCCGCCCTCGATCGCCCGGCTGAGGGCATGGATGCGGCGGCCGTCGCCGGCCTCGCGCAGGAAGCGCACCAGCACCCGCCGTTCCGCCTCGGGAGCGGGATCGGCTCCGTCGGCGCGGGCGCGCAACACCACGTCGTGCGGCCCGTCGGCCCGGCGCGCGGCGTCGAGCGTGAGGTCGAGGAGCGGACGATCCTCCGGCTCGAACCATGCGGCGAGGTCGGACAGGTCGGCGGCGTGGTCCGCGCTCGACGCCGTGCCGGTGCTGTCGGCATCCGACCAGACGACCCGGCGCGTCTCCGGATCGATCTCCCAGCAGGTCCAGCCGGACATCGCCTCGAAGGTCTGGAGGCGACCCTTGATCCGGTCGAGGCCGGTTCCCGCCAGCGCCAGCGCCGCCTCGCGGCTCTGGGAGCGGCCGGCGACCGCCTCGCTCAGCGCGGCGAACTCGCGCACCGGCGATGCGGCGGCCTCGTCCGGCCCAGCCTCGCCCGCCGCGAGGCGCTGCAGCGGCTGCGCCGCCCGGCCACCCAGGGCGTAGCCGAGCGCCCCGGCGGCGCCCACCACGGCCAGCGCCAGCACGAGGAGACGTCCGTCCGGGCGTTGGGCCATCGCCGCGCCCGGAGGCGCGGAGGCGGTCACCACCCAGCCGGGAGAGCCGAGTTCCCGCCCGCCCTGGACCGGTACGGAGGCCGAGCGGTGCTCGCCCCATGAGGTGGAGGCGGTGCCCGCGAGCACCCGCCCATCGGCGCCGCGCACGGTGAAGACGACCGCCTCGGGCAGGTCGAGCGCCCCGCGCAGGCGCGGGCCGATCTCGAGGAAGGCGGGGGCGGCGCGAAGCTGGATCCGGTCGGAACGGCCGGGCATCCCGAGAGACAGGATGACATCGAAGGGGGCCGTCTCGTCGCCGCTGTTGGTGGCGATGACGATTTCGGCGTTGCGCGCCCGCGCGAACCAGGGCTGACGGGCGACGCTGCTGCCGGTCCGGCGCGGATCGGCGGCGGCCCGCACGCTTCCATCCGCCCCGATCAGGGCGGCATCCCCGTAGCGCGGGTTGAGGGCGAGCCAGTCGCGCAGCAGGGCGGCGCGGTCGGCTTCCGTCAGGGCCGGGTCGCCGGGGCGCAGCAGCAGCGCGAGGGTTCGCGCATCCGCGACGCTGCCGTGAAGCTCCGTATCGACCGCCTCGGCGAAGGCCCGCGCGCCGGACTGGGCGGCTCGCTGCGCTCCGTCCGCGGCCGGGCCGGCGCCGAGCAGGGCGGTCCCGATCCAGGCGAGCAGCAGCGCGCCCGCCGCGATCAGGGCGAGCTGGGCCGCGTTCAGCACCTTGAGCGAGATCCGGACGGAATCCAGCATACGGGAGCTCCGCCGGCACAGCCGGCCGGCCGCAGAGAACCGGGATTGGCCTGCCTGCCCGATAGACGAGGGCGGTCAGCGCTTAAGGGCTGGTTAACGCTGGCCGCATTCCCCGCGATCGGCAGAGACGGTCCCTCGGATGAAGCGCGCCGCGCACGGTCCTGCGTGCGAAATACGCATCCGCTCGACCGGCGGGCGGACCGCAGCCCGAATCGGGCGCCACTCCGGTCAAGGCCGCTTCGAGGGTTTTGTGGCTTTTGTGGCATGGCCCTTGCCAGACGGCACCCGCCGGCCATGAGGGCCGGTGACGGCGAGCACGCGAATCCCCGCTCATGCCCCCGAGCGGACGATTCTCGTGAGCGGTTCCAACGGGATGGGATCGGCCTCGCCGTCTTCAAGGATGCGGAGCGCGAGATCGAGATGAACGCAATGGCCCTTTCCGTCGCCGTCGCCCCCGAGATGGCCGAGGATGCGCTGGCGGACCAACTGATCGAGATGACGGTCGAGGATTGCCAGCGTGCCTTTGCCGAGGGCCGCGTCACCGCGGAGGCGCTGGCGGCCGCCTTCCTGGCGCGGATCGAGACCTACAATCCGCGCTACAAGGCGCTCATCGTGATGAATCCGCAGGCACTCGACGACGCCCGCGCCATCGATGCCCGCCGCGCAGCGGGCGAGGCGCTGGGGCCGCTCGCGGGCGTGCCCGTGGTCATCAAGGACACGATGGACATGGCCGGCCTGCCGAGCACCGGCGGCTGGCACTTCCTGAGCGCCGAGGCCGGCGGCGTCGATCTGATCCCGGCGACCGACGCGCCGGTGACGGCGCGGATGCGCGAGGCGGGCTGCGTCATCCTTGGCAAGACCAACGTGCCGGTGCTGAGCCATACCGGCAGCCACGCCAACGATAGCTGGGCCGGCCCCACCCTCAACCCGGCCGCGCCCGATCGCATCCCCGGCGGGTCGAGCGCCGGCACCGCCACGGCGGTCGCCGCGAGCCTCGCCGTCCTGGGACTGGCCGAGGAGACTGGCGGCTCGATCCAGAACCCGGCCTCGGCGCAGGGGCTGGTCGGCATCAAGCCGAGCTTCGGCCTCGTTCCGAATGCCGGCGTGATGCCGCTCGCCGGCAGCACCCGCGACGTGGTCGGACCGATCGCCCGCTGCGTGCGCGACGCCGCGCTCACCCTCGACGCGCTCGCCGGCTACAGCGCCGCCGACCCCAAGACCGTGGCCGGCATCGGCAAGCGCCCGGCGGGCGGCTATACCGCGGGCCTCGATGCGGGCGCGCTGGCGGGCAAGCGCCTCGGCCTCTACGGGCCGGGCTGGCGCGATCTGCCGCTCTCGGAGGAGGCCAGCGCCCTCTATGCCCGCGCGCAGGCGGAATTGAAGGCCGCCGGCGCCACTCTGGTGGCCGACCCCTTCGCCGGAACGGGTTTCGCCGCCATCGCCGAGCCGACGCCGGGCCTCGTCTACTTCGACGCCCGCGGGTTCGAGTCCGCCCCTTACGATCTCCAGCTCTATCTGGAGCGGATGGGGCCGGACGCGGCGATCCGCAGCTTCGCCTCCTTTGCCGAGGCGACGAAAGCCGAGGACGCCTTCGCGCCGGGCGGCGTGCTGCACCCGATCACCAACCTGCCCGGGCTCGCGCCCTGCCTCGCCGACCCGGCGAGCCCGCCCGACCTCTCCGATTTCCTCGCCGCCCGCGAGGCCTATCTCGCCCTGTTCGACCGGGTGATGGCGGAGCACGGGCTCGACGCCCTGGTCTTCCCGCAGATGCGGGCGGAACTGCCGCCGCTGCACGGGCCCGGCACGCTGCTGGAGACCACAGTGTGCGAGATCAACATCGCCGGCCTGCCGGGGGTGACGCTGCCCGCGGGCGCCTACGCTTCCGGCTCGCCGTTCAACCTGATCTTCGTCGGGTGGATGTGGAGCGAGGGCGAGCTGCTCGCCTGCGCCTACGCCTACGAGCAGGCGACGCATCACCGCCGCGCCCCGGCTCTCGACGCCTGATTCTTCAAGTTGGGCAGCAGGCCCGTCCGGTTCCCACGGGGCCGGCGGGCTTGCCCTGTGATCTTGCCGTGCGGACCTGCCGTGCGGGCTTGCACGTTGTGGTCCCTGCACCCTGTGCATGTGTTGAAATTGTGCGCGACCGACCTGCATCCCCGGCGCTATCCTTGGCCTCAAAGGGGGACAGGGCCGGGATGCTGACCGATCATCGCCACGAGGAGATCCTCTCGCAGCTCGCGCAGACGGGGCGCGTCGGCGTCACCAGCATCGCCGCCACCCTGGCGGTCTCCGACGAGACCATCCGGCGCGACCTGAAGATGCTGGAGGAGCGCGGGCTCCTGCGGCGCATCCACGGCGGCGCCGTGCGGCCGCGCCTCGATCAGGAGCGCCCGCTCACCGAGCGCAGCGGGCTCAACAGCCGCGAGAAGGGCCGCGTCGCCGCGCTGGCCGAGGGGCTGGTGGAGGACGGGATGTCGATCTTCATCGACACCGGCACCACGACGCTGGCGCTGGCCCGCCGGCTCACCACCCGCAAGCTTACGGTGACGACGAATTCCGTCGACCTCGCGCTGCTGCTCGCCGACAGTCCGGCCCGGGTGAACCTGACGCCGGGCCGACTGCGCCCGAACGACAATGCGCTCGTCGGCTACGACACCGTGGACTACGCCCGGCGCCACTTCTTCGATCTCGCGATCATGGGCATCGCGGCCTGTGACCTCGCCCAGGGCTGGATGGATTACGAGGAGCACGAATCGGTCCTGCGCCGGGCGCTACGGGGCCAGACGCGGCGGGCGGTATTGCTCGCCGATTCCCGCAAGTTCGGGCGCCAGGCCAACCTCCAGACCTTCGATCTGGCCGCCCCGCTCACCGTGGTGACCGACCGGCCGCCGCCCGAGCCCTTCGCCGACCGCTTCGGCCGGCACGACATCGATCTGATCTGCGGATAAGGGCCTGTTCGGCTGACCTTCTCCGGCGCGCGCCCCGCTCCTCATGCTGAGGTGCCGAGCGATAGCTCGGCCTCGAAGCACGCCAGAACCGCCGATCCCTTGGCACCAGCCGACTGGGACAAGCGTCGCGGCGTGCTTCGAGGCTGCTGGCGCAGCACCTCAGCATGAGGATCGTGGTGATCGCCGGAACAGATCGATCACATCGGCTCCGAGACCGGTCCCGAAGCATCACCTTACGCGGTGATCCTCGGGCATGACGCCCTCACGGCGTCGGCAGCGTCGGCGTCACCTCGGGCGGGGTCTCGCGCACGGCGCGCAGCTCGTACCAGAGGGCGTTGAGCACGCCGAGTGCGGCGGCCAATCCGAGGCCGAGGATCCAGGCGAAGTACCACATCGTCGCGTTTCCTGAGGCGAGAGGAGGCCCCGGCGATACCGGGGTCGGGATCGTCAGTAGGCCGCCGAGCCCGGCGCGGTGATGTCGCGGTCCGAGACCTTGCCCCACAGCACCCGGTAGACCCAGGCGGTGTAGGCGAGAATGATCGGCAGGAAGACCACCGTCGCGATCAGCATGTTGCGTAGCGTCGCCCGGCTGGAGGAGGCGTCGAACACGGTAAGCGCGTGGCCCGGATGCGTGTTCGAGGGCAGGATCACCGGGAACATCGACAGGCCGACGGTGGCGATGATGCAGGCGATGCCGAGGCTGGAGGCCAGGAAGGTTAGCCCCTCGAACCGGGCGCGGAAGCCGAGCGCCGCCAGCAGCGGGCCGGCGATGCCGGCGAGCGGCACCAGGGCGAGCGCCGGATGCGCCCGGAAGTTGGCGAGCCACGCGCCCGCATCCGCCACGACCTCCTTGGTCAGGGGATTGGACGGGCCGTCGCCGGGGAGCGGCGTGACCACCCGGTATCCGCCGAAGGCGCCGGCCCAGATCAAGAGGCCGCCGAGGGCGAACAGGGCGGCGGTGGCGAGCGCGGCTTTCAGCCCGATGGCGCGGGCGCGCTCGGCGACCGGTCCCTCGGCCTTGAAGGCGAGCCACGCCGCGCCGTGCGCCACCAGCATCGCCAGTGAGACGAGGCCGCACAGCAGCGCCAGAGGGTTGAGCAGGCCCAACAGGCTGCCCGCATAGATCGGGCGAAGGTCGCCCGTGAAGTGGAAGGGCACGCCCTGGAGCACGTTGCCGACGGCGACGCCGAAGATCAGCGCCGGCACCGCGCCGCCGACGAACAGCGCCCAATCCCAGCGTGCGCGCCACACCGCGCTCTCGCGCTTCGAGCGGTACTTGAACGCCACCGGCCGCAGGATGAGAGCGAACAGCACGAGGAACATGGCGAGGTAAAAGCCGGAGAAGCTCAGCGCGTAGAGCGCCGGCCACGCGGCGAAGATCGCGCCGCCGCCGAGCACCAGCCAGACCTGATTGCCTTCCCAGGTGGCGGAGACGGTGTGGATCGCCACCCGCCGCTCCACGTCGGTGCGGCCGACGAAGGGCAAGAGGGCGCCGACGCCGAGATCGAAGCCGTCGGTGAGGGCAAAGCCGATCAGCAGCACGCCGAGCAGCACCCACCAGATCAGGCGTAAGCTTTCGTAGTCCGAGAGAAGGGCGAGCATGGAAGGAGACTCCTCGGGGAGGGGCCGGCGCGACGGCGGGGCCGGCGATCAGGAGAGGAAGGGCTACTCGGCGGCGACGAGGCCGGCCTCGTTCCGGTTGGCGCCGGCACCGGGGAAGAGGGCGGCCGGGTCGTCGGCCAGCGTCTCGGGGCCCTTGGCGATGGCACGCAGCATCAGCTGCACCTCGATCACCGCCAGCACGCCGTAGACCAGGGTGAAGCCAACGATGGTGATGAGGAGCGAGGGAATGCCGAGTTCCGAGGTCGCGAGCGCGGTCGGGAGCACGCCCTCGATGATCCAGGGCTGGCGGCCGAACTCGGCGACGAACCAACCGAACTCGATCGCGATCCAGGGCAGCGGCAGGGCGAAGAGCGCGGCCCGGAACAGCCAGCGCGGCGCCTCGGCCTCGCGGGCTGTGTACCAGAGCGCGGCGCCGAACAGGGCGATCAGCAGGAACCCGCAGGCCACCATCGCCCGGAAGGTGAAGAACAGCGAGGGCACGTGCGGCACGGTGGACCACGCCGCCCGGTCGATATCCGCGTCGGTCGCCTTCAGCGGATCGCCGATCAGCGGCTTGAGAAGCTGCGCGTAGCCGAGATCCTGTTGCGTCCGGGCGAACTCGGCGCGGGCCGCCTCATCCTTGCGGTCGGCCTTGATCCGCTCGAGGGCGGCGTAGGCGACGAGGCCGTTGCGGATGCGGTCCTTGGCGTGCGCGACGAGTTCGGTGATGCCGGGGATTTCGGTCGTCAGCGAGCGGGTGCCGATCAGGCCCATCGCGTAGGGAATGTGGAGCGCGTAGCGGGTGGTGCGGTTCGCCAGATCCGGGACGCCGAAGGCGGTGAAGGCGGCCGGAGCGGGCTCGGTGTGCCACATCGCCTCCATGGCGGCGAGCTTCATCTTCTGGTGGTCGGTCACGGCGTAGCCGCTCTCGTCGCCCAGCACGACGACGCTGAGCGCCGAGGCGAGCCCGAAGGCCGCTGCGATGGCGAACGAGCGCTTGGCCAGTTCGAGATGGCGCCCGCGCAGGATGTAGAAGGCCGAGACGCCGAGCACGAACACCGCGCCGCAGACATAGCCGGCCGAGACCGTGTGGACGAACTTCGCCTGTGCCACCGGATTGAAGATCACGGCGGCGAAGTCGGTCACCTCCATGCGCATCGTGTCGGGGTTGAAGGCGGAGCCGACCGGGTTCTGCATCCAGCCGTTGGCGATCAGGATCCAGAGCGCGGAGAAATTCGTGCCGAGCGCCATCAGCCACGTGACGACGCAGTGGCTGAGCGCCGAGAGCTTGTCCCAGCCGAAGAAGAACAGCCCGACGAAGGTCGCCTCCAGGAAGAAGGCCATCAGGCCCTCGATGGCGAGCGGCGCGCCGAACACGTCGCCGACATAGTGCGAGTAGTAGGCCCAGTTCATGCCGAACTGGAACTCCATGGTCAGGCCGGTGGCCACGCCCAGGGCGAAGTTGATCCCGAACAGGAGGCCCCAGAACTTGGTCATGTCGCGCCAGATCTTGCGGCGCGTCATGACGTAGACCGTCTCCATCATGGCGACGAGAATCGACAGTCCGAGCGTCAGCGGCACGAACAGGAAGTGGTACATCGCCGTCAGCGCGAATTGCAGGCGCGACAGATCGACGAGCAGCGGGTCGGTCATGGGAGACTCCTTGTCCGACACCGCCTCTCGCGCCGCCGCGCTTTTGCATCCTTGACGCAGATCAAAGCCGCTCGCGCCGCGCCCGCCGCACAAGGCGGCATGACCCGTCGATCCCCCCGCGCCCGATCCGCACCCGAACCCGCGGCGCTCACCCTCGCCCGCGGGGCGGCGCGGGCCGGCCTGTCGCGCCTCCACGGGCTCCAGGCCCTGCGCTGCGCCGTGACGCTCGGGCTCGCCGTGGCGCTGGCGCGGCTCGCCGGGGGGCTGATCGAGACAGGCGAGCTCGACGGCCTCGCGTTGGGCGTCGCCGGGACCTGCCTCCTGGCGGGCGCCGGCCTGGCGCGCACGATCGAGGCGCGCGGCGCTGCCCTGGAGGCGGAGGTCGCCGTCGCTCTCGTCGATGCCGCCGAGGCGCGGCTCGCGGCCATGCCGGCGCGTAGGGCCGCCGACCTGCCCCGCGGCGCGGTGATCGCCGGCCTGCAGCGGCATCCCGGCGCGCTCGCCCGGCTTGTCGTCGGCCACGCGGCGGCGCGCAGGATGATGGCGCTCGGGCCGGTGCTAACGGCGGGGGCGGTCGCCGTCGTCTCGTGGCAGGCGGCGCTGGCACTGCTGCTGGCCACACCGGTGATGATCGTGTTCTTCGCCCTCGTCGGCGGCATGATCCGCGAGCGGGCCGCGGCCCAGGAGGCGGCGCTCGGGCGGCTCGCCACGCAGTTCGCCGACCGGGTGCGGAGCCTGCCGACGATCCTGTCCGCCCATGGCCTGCCCCGCGAGACGGCCAAGCTCGACCGGCGGCTCGAGGCTTACGCCGGCGGCACCATGGGCGTGCTGGCGGTGGCCTTTCTGAACGCGGGCGTACTCGATTTCTTCGCCTCGCTCGCCATCGCGATCCTGGCCGTGTTCCTCGGCCTAGGCCATCTCGGGCTCGCCGAGGTGCCGGGCTTTGCCGGTCTGGCCCTGTGGCAGAGCCTGCTGATCCTGCTGCTCGCCCCCGAATACTTCCTGCCGTTCCGCCGCTACGCGGAGCTCTACCACGCCAAGGCGGAGGGCGAGGCCGCCGCCGACGCGCTCGCCTGGGTCATTTCGGAAGACGCCGAAACGGTGCCCGCATGCGGCGCCGTCCTCGCGGCGCCGGGCGCCCACGGCCTCGACCTGCCCCATGCCGGACCCGTCGCCGATTTCGATCTGCCGGAGACCGGCCTCGTCGCGCTGACGGGCCCGAGCGGAACCGGCAAGTCGACCCTGCTGCGGGTTCTGGCCGGCGTCGAAGCGCCGCTCGCCGGGGCTTTTCGCGTGCCGGATCAGGACCATCCGGCGACCTGGGTCTCCCTCGACACGCCGATCCCAGCCGGCACGCTCGGCGTGGCGATCGCGGACGGTACGCCCGCGACGCCCGAGGCGGTGGCGGCGGCGGCCGCGGCGCTCGGCCTGGACAACGATCCGCACTGGCCCGGCGGCCTCGACGCCCCCGTGCGGGCGGGCGCGGAAAACCTCTCCGGTGGCCAGCGGGTTCGCGTCGCCGTCGCGCGCCTGCTGCTGCGGCCGGGCCCCGCCTTCTGCGACGAGCCCACCGCCAAGCTCGATCCCGACAACGCCGCGCGGGTGCGCCGGGCCCTGGCGGTCGCCGCCCGCACCCGCCTCGTCGTCGTGGCGACCCACGATCCGGTGCTGGCGGCGATGGCCGACCGGCGCATCGCCCTTGGGGCTCCCGTTTCCGAGAGGCAGGCCGCGTGATGCCCACCCGTTTCGACACTGCGCCCGCCGGCTCGAACCGAACTTGGCGCCTCGCCTTCGCCCTCGCGGCCCTGGCGCTTGCCGCGAACCTCGCGCTCGCCGGCACCGCCGTGAGCTTCCTGGCGGCGGTGGCCCTGGCCGGGGCCGGGCCGACGGCCTTCGCCTTCAACTTCCACCACCCCGCCGCCCTGGTGCGCCTGTTCGCGATGCTGCGCACGGCCTCGCGCTACGGCGAGCGCATGGCCGGCCACCGTGCCGCGCTGAGCGATCAGGTCCACCGCCGCGCCGGCCTGTTCGCGGCGCTGGCGCGGGCGCCGGAGAGCCGCGGCGCCGGCTGGCAGCTCGGCCGCCCAGAGCGGCTCGCCGACTTCATCGACGACGTGGCCGATGTCGATTACGCCCGGCTGCGTGTCGGCTTTCCCCTCGCCATCACCGGTGCGGCGCTCGCCGGCCTCACGCTGCTGACCGCCTTCATCGCACCCCTTGCGGTCCTTCCCGCCGCCGCGCTCGCGCTGGCCGGGGGGCTCGTCGCCCGGCGCACGCTCGCGCGGCTCACCGCAACCGAGGCTTGGGTCCGAAACGCGCGCCGCACCGCCGCCACCGCTCTCGGAGCCGCGCTGGCCGGCGCCGTGCCCCTTGAGGCCGAGGGGCGGCGCGGCCCGGCCCTGCGGATTGCCCTCGACCCGCTGCGCGATGCCGAGCGCGAGGCGGCCTGCGGACGGCGGGCGCTGGCCCGGTTCGAGGCCGTGCTGGCGCTGGCCGGCCCGATCCTCGCCCTCGCCGTGCTCCTCGCCGCCTGGGGTGCGGGTGCCCGCGGCACCGCGCTCCTGCCCGCCGCCTTCCTCGCCTTCGCTTGGCTCGCGCTGGCCGAGCCGATCCTGGCCCTGCCGCGGGCACTGCTCGGCTCCGTCCGCGCCCGCCTCGCCCGCCCCTCCCTCGCCGTCGAGGCGGGCGCCGCCGGAGAGCCGGCACCCCGGCCCGGTCCGGCCCGCGGCGCCCTGATCCTGCACGGCCTGCGCTTGCGGACGCCGGACGGGCGCGACCTCGGCCCGGCGCCCGATCTCGCGGTCCTGCCCGGCACGCCGCTGACCCTCGTCGGCGCCAGCGGCTGCGGCAAGACCACCCTGCTGAAGGCGCTGGCCGGCTGGAGCGCGGACGAGCCCGGCGAGACGATCCGGCTTGCCGGCACCGCCCGTTCGGCCGCCGAGCGGCGGGCGCTGGCGCATCTGAGCCTGCATGATGCCGCGATCCTCTCCGACACCGTGCGCGAGAACCTGTTCGCGCCGGGCGCCTCCGACGCGGACCTATGGGCGGCGCTGGAGGCGGTCGAACTCGACGCCCGGATCCGCAGCGGCGGCGGTCTCGATGCCTGGATCGCCGAGGGCGGCCTGTCGCTCGGCGAGGCGCAGCGCCTCAACCTCGCCCGCGCGCTCTTGAGCCCGGCTCCGGTCATCCTGCTCGACGAGCCGGCCGAGCATCTCGGCGACGATCAGGCCGCGCGCATCCTCACGCGCCTGCTCGCCCGGTGGCGCGATCGCGTCGTCGTGCTGACGAGCCACCGCCCCGATCTAAGGCTGCCCGGACGCCGGGTCACTCTCGGGCGGGATTGAGGAGGGCCGACGCGGGATCGCGCCCGCCGCCGTATCCGGGAGGCGGCCGCGTCACGCCTCGGCCGGCGCCTTGTGCGATGCTTCTCGCGCGGCTGATTCCGAGGCGACCAAGATCGGTGCAACGATCAGGATAACAACGCGAACGAAGACAGGACACGTCCGGCAGAAAGATCTCGCGCCCGTCGCCGTAACGCGGCGGCCTGATCCGTCCCTCATCCTCGGCGCGCTTCGGCCGATTCCGGTTTCGACTTCACAAGCGGCGCGGGCGCAGGCTATTGAAACGGCTTGAGCGTGCTGCGGGCGGGAGGTCTCCGATGCAAGGCTCTGCCGAGAGCAGCGGTGTCCAGCCGATTTCCGTCGGACACGCCTGCATCCACGACCGGTCGGAGAGCGGCTGCGCCGCGTGCAAGGTCCGCCTCGTCAGCGTCTGCGCCGCCCTGACGCACGAAGAACTCGCCGGTCTGGAGGCGCTGAGCCAGCCCCTCCATCTCGACCCGCGCCAGGCCCTGTTCCAGCAGGACGACCGGGCGGGCGCCGTCTACAACGTCACTGAGGGCGCCTTGCGCCTGTCGCGCCTTTTGCCGGACGGGCGGCGGCAGGTGATGGGCTTTGCCATGGTCGGTGACTTCCTCGGCCTCGCGCTGCCTGAGCGGTTCACCGTCACCGCCGAGGCGCTGGCGCCGACGACGCTGTGCCGGTTCGAGCGGCGCGCCTTCGCAGGCCTCGTGGCGCAAACCCCGCACCTGCTGCAGCGCCTCTACGAGCGGGCCGGCCACGAGCTGACGCTGGCACAGGATCACATGATGTTGCTCGGCCGACGCACCGCCGAGGAGAAGGTGGCGAGCTTCCTGCTTGGCCAGCGCGCGCGCTACGGCCGCATCGGCCACGACTCCGTCACCGTCGAGCTGCCGATGGGCCGCCAGGACATCGCCGACCATCTCGGCCTCACCATCGAGACGGTGAGCCGGATGCTGACGAGGCTCGACCGGGAGAAGGCGATCCTGATCGTGCCCGGCGGGGTGCGCTTGCTGGACCCCGCCCGACTCGAACATCTCGCGGCGAACTGAGGCCCCCTAGCGCATCGTCCCGAAAGGTGGCCACCGGCTTTCGGAAAAAGGCGATGCGGGAACAAGAGGATAGAGCATCGTGCCGGATCTGGTATCCGGCACGATGCTCTATCGTTCGAGGGTCTGAAGGTAGGCGATCAGGGCCTGCGCCTGATCGGGATCGAGCCGGAATTCCGGCATCGACGGGTGGCCCGTGGTGATGCCCTCGGCCAGCGCCTCGCCCAGATCCGTCACGGGATAGCGATGGTGCAGCTCGCGGAAGGGCGGCGCCTCCGCCAGGGGGCTCGCTCCGATGCGGCCGATCGCGTGGCAGCGGGCGCAGTTCGTCCGCGCGATGGTCTCGCCGCGCTGAGCGCGAGCATCGAGGGCCTGGGCCGCGGCCGGCAGGGCGATCAGCCCGAGGGCGAGGATCGGGAGGGCGATCGGTCGGCGCATCAGTGACACATCAGGCAGGGGAGGGGGCTGCGTTGCAGCATCTCGCGGGTGACGCCGCCGAACAGCCACTCGCGCAGGCGCGTATGGCCGTAGGCGCCCATCACGATCAGGTCGGCCTCCTGCTTCAGGGCGAAGCGCAGGATCTCGTCGCCGTCGCTGACGACGGTGCGCAGCAGATGCGTCGTCACAGAGGCGCCGTGGCGGGCGAGGTGGCCGGCCACATCCTCCGCCCCCTCGTAATGGGCGCCCTCGCCGGTGCTGGCGACGAAGACCTGATCCGCCTCGCGGATGAAGGGAAGGGCGGCCGAGACCGCCCGGCGCGCCTCCAAACCGTCTTTCCAGGCCACGACGATCCGAGCGCCCCGGAGGTGCTCGGCGCGCGGGGGCACCACGAGAACCGGGCGGGCGGCCTCCATCAGGACGGGACCGGGCGAAACGCCGAGGGCACCGGGCGCGGCGTCTTCGGGGCCATGGCGGCCCACCACGAGAAGGTCGGCCGCCCGCGCCTGCTCGACGAGATGGGTGATCGGGCTGGCCAGGGCCTCGCGCCAATCGCGGCGCAGCGGCGCGTCGACGGAGCGCTCGAACAGATCCCGCGCCTGCGCGAGCGCGGCGCGGGCCTTCTCCTCGAAGTGCGGCTCCTCGTCGTCGATTTCGCCGATATCGCGCACGTAGTCCGGTGCCGGCACCTTGCAGGCGGCGGCACCCGTCAGCGTCGCCTCGAAGCGCTGCGCGAGGCCGGCGGCGAGCCGGACGCGGTCCGAGGCGGCCCCGCCGAGATCGACCGAGACCAGGATGTTCGCGTAAGCCAATCTCGCCTCCCGGGGCTTCCCCTTCCGCTCGACGGCGCCATCCTTGCCGGCCGCCCGGCACGGATGCCTTGATCCAGCGCAAGGCGGTCGATGGGCGCGAGGGCCTTGGCGGGCGCCGCCGGTCTCAGACCGCCTCCGGTCGATGGGTCCGGCTCCGTCCCGTCTGCGTCACTCCGGGCCGCCGGCCCTCAGGGCCGCCGCGACGGTCGCGCAGGCACGGTGCGAGAGGGCGGCCGTCGTCGTGACGACCGAGGCCTGCTGCCAGCTCAGGAAATCCGTGCCCGTGCGCGTGCCGCCCAGCGCGTAGATCGCCGAGCGTCCCGCGCGCGTCCCGGCCTGTTCGACGACGACCGACATCCGGAAGTACTGGCGCGGCGACGGGACGGGCCCGGCCTGGCGCAAGGATCCGTCGAGGTGGGAGGGGCGCAGCCGCGCCACGAGGGCGGCGAGGTCGAAGCGGCCGCCTTCGTTGTAGACGGTCAGCACCGGCCTCAGGATCGCGGCGATGTCCGGCGTCATCGAGGGCAGCCGCTCGATCTCGTCCACGCCGGCGAAGGGCGCGTTGCGCGGCCCCCAGGGGAGACCGCGCCCGCGGTATTGCGGCAGCTCGGCGCCGCCCGTGGGTTCGGGGACGTCGTCGGCGTCGCGATAGTCGACGATCTCGGCGGCGATGGCGAGGACCGCCCGGTCCGGCACGCCGAGCAGGCGGAAGGCTTCCTCCATCGCCGGCCGCGGGGTCCGGTTCAGGTCGATCAGGCGTCCCTGGTCCTGCAACGAAACGAAGGCGGTCCGGCTGCCGCCCAAGGGACAGGCCACGACGGTGCCGTCCTCGGGAAAGTCGAGGCCGGCGAGACGATAGGCCCGCCGCACGCCGAGATCGTAGGCGATCAGGCGCGTGATCCCGTCGGCGATGCCCTGGAGCTGGACGATCCGTCCGCGGGCCTGCGTCAGGGCCGTGCCGGAGCGGACCTGAAGCAGCGCGCCGGCCAGGATCGCGCTCACCACGGCGAGGATGCCGAGGACGGACAGGAGGACGAATCCGGCCTCTTCCTCCCGCCCCAGTCCCGTGCCGGGCCTGCCGATGCCGCGGGGATTCATCGCCGGTTGCCGAGGGCGATGACGAGCGGGGTCCAGCGCCGCGGGTCACGGGGGGCGAAGGCGATCTGGATCTCGACGAGGCCGGGCAGTCGGCGGGACGCGTCTCCGGTCGGCTGCCAGACCGGATGCCACGTCGGCGGGGTGCGGTCCTTGAGCGCCCCGAAATAGCGGATCGACAGGCCGGTGATGCCGTGCAGCAGAACCTCCGAGGGGGCGGCGGGATCGCCCGAGGGCACGGCGCCCGGCAGGCTTTCGAGCGGCGCGCGACTCTCGACGAGATCGAACCGGCCGTCGCCCCGCGCAAGACCGCTCAGGGCGACGGTGAGATCGAGCGGTCGTTCCAGGGCCTGATCGGCGCCGATCGCGGCCCGCAGGCCGTCCGGCCCGCCCTGCAGCACCGGGCCGGTCCCGTCGATGCGACGCGGCGTGAGACTGCCGAGCGTCCGGCGCAGGTGCTCCCGGACGGACTGCACCTCCTCGGCGGTCGCGACGGCGCCGGCTGCCGCGGTGGCGGTGCCCGCCACGCGGATCGCACTGACGAGCAACAGGCCGAGCAGCGCCGCGAGCGCGAGGCAGACGATCATCTCGATCAGGGTGAAGCCGGCCTCCGACTCAGCTTCGGCCATCAGGCTCCCCCGAGACCAGCGTGGTGTAGATCGCCTCGCTTCCCGGTTCGCCCCGGAACACCTCGATCAGGAAGAAGGGCGGGACCTGCATCCGGCCGAAAGCGGGACGGGTGTCGGTGACGCGAAGCGTCCAGACGCGGCCGTCCGAGAAGGCGCCCCGGCTCAGTCCGGGCCGAAGCGGGCCTGCCGCGGCGTGGCGCAGGGCGATGCCCTCGGCCTCGTCGAGGCTGACGCGGGCCGTGTCGAGGCGCCGGATGCCGGTGGCGGTCATGCCGGCGATCTCCAGGGCGATCAGGGTGCCGAGGCTCGCCACCGCGAAGGCGACGAGCACTTCGGCGATGGTGAAGCCCGCCTCCGTCTCTGCCGGCTGCGCCGGCCCGGAGCCGGCGCGCAGCATCGACCGGAGACGTCGCCGCAATCGGTGCCACCGGCTCACGGCTGAGGCTCCCGGCGCACGCGGCCGGTCAGGGGCGCCACCGTCACGGTCGCCCCAAACCCTGCCCCCGGCGCGGCAAGCACGATGCGGCCGCCCGAGGCGCTGCCGTCCGGCAGGAGCCTGATCTCGCCCGGTGCCCCCCAGGACGACGGCGGAACGGCGACGCTGACGTGGAGGGATTCGGCCGGGATCGGCGCGGCGCCCGGACGGGAGCTGAGGAAGCGGCTCGCCTCCGCATCGTAGACGAGGCGGCCGGTCCGGCCCGTGCGGAGCGCCTCGGCCCGTAGCCGATCGATCTCGGCGGCGACCCGGTCGGCGATCCGGCCCGGCTGGCGCGCGGTCTCGCCCAGGACGACGGAGCGGGTCCCGAGGGCGACGGCGGCGGCAAGGATCGCCAGCGTCACCAGCATCTCGATCAGCGTGAAGCCGTCGCACCCGGATTCTTGTCGTCGCGTCGTCGCTGTCCGAAAGCCGGCGGCCGCCTTTCGGGACGATGCTCTCGCTCCGTCGCTCATGGGCGGCTCCTGCTCCCCATCGTCTGCCGGTCGGTCCTCTCGCTTCCGGATCGATGCTACGACGCATTCCTTTCGGATCGTTGTGAGGCCGGCGTCCCGCAAGCACGGGATCGGGCACGGCTTCGCTCTCCCCGTCGGAGCGCCCCGCCGCGCCGTGTCCGGCGTCGGCGGGGCGCGGGTTTCACTGGGTGAGAGTGGCGCTGGAGAAGGTCTGGTTGCCGCCGCCGTGGCAGGCCCACACCGCCGTCGTCGCGCCGGGTTGGGGTGCGATCCCGAGGACGTCGAGGCAGAGATTGGGCGTCGCCGCGGTGGTCAGAGCGTTGCCGCCGCCTTGCGCCCGCGTCGTCCAGGCTTGGTTGGCGCCGCCGTGGCAGGCCCATTGGAAGACCTCCGTGCCGTTGGCGACCGGCGGCCGCAACAGGCTCACGTCGAGGCACTTGCCGCTGGCGGCGTTGACGAGGGCGGAGCCTCCAGCGGTGGCCCGGACACGCCAGCGCTGCTCGGCGGCGCCGGTGCAGGCCTGTTGGGTGACCGGTGCGCCATCGTTGCCGTTGCCCGCCGGCACCGAGAGGCACAGCCCGGAATGCGCGGCCCTGAGCGGAATGCCGGCCGTGTTGCCGGTTCCGCCGCCGGTGGCAGTGCCCGAGAAGGTTTGGTTGCCGCCGCCGTGGCAGGCCCACACCACCGTCCCGGCTCCCGCCTGCGGCGTGGCTCCGAGCACATCGAGGCAGAGGTTGGCGGCGACCGAAACATAGGCGTTGCCGCCGCCTTGCGCCCGCGTCGTCCAGGCCTGGTTGGTGCCGCCGTGGCAGGCCCATTGGAACACCTGCGTGCCGGGGCCTGCCGGCGGGCGCGCCAGGCTCATGTCGAGGCACTTGCCGGTGGCGGCGTTGACCAGCGCGGAACCGCCCGCGGTGGCTCGCACCCGCCAGAGCTGCTCGGCGGTGCCGGTGCAGGCCTGCTGGGTGACCGGTGCGCCGTCATTGCCGTTGCCGGCCGGCACCGCGAGGCACAGCCCGGAATGCGCGGCCTTGAGCGGAATCCCGTCGGTGCCCGGCGAACTGCCGGGCCCTGTTCCGGGATCGGTTCCCGGATTCGGACCGCCCGGCTCCGAACCGCTATCCGCGATCGGGCCGGTCCCGCCGCCGGGCGTCGCCGGGGTGCCGAAGATCGGTGTCGCCGATTGCGGCGGCGCCGCGACCGGGCCGACCGCGAGGATCACGCCGGGGGAGGGGACGCCCTTCCGGTCGATCGCGATGAGCTGATAATAGCCGGGCGGTGCCACGTTGCCGGAGGGCGGGCCCTTGAGCGAGACGGTCTGATCCGTCTGGGTGAAGGTCACCGGGTAGCGGCGCTGCGTGAAGTTGAAGCTGTGCGTGACCTGGCTCAGCCCGATCAGCACCACCTCCGCGATCTCGTCCCGCGACCCGAGCTCGAACTGCATCGTCTGGCCGTATTGCAGCCGGTTCGTCGTCAGGCTGAGGATCTGCGGACGCGGCGCCAGAACGGCGCGGCCGTCCACCTGCGTGAACAGGTAGGGCGGATAGTAGAACTCGGCGTTCTCGTTGACGACGGGGCCGGGCGCGCCGCCGCCGGCGATGACCAGCGCCCCGTTCTGCAGCAGCAGGGCCGAGGAGTGGTAGCCGCGATAGACCGCGCCCGAGGCGCCGACCGACCAGCGGCCGGTCTTCGGATCCCAGCTCTCGCTGGAGAGCACCACGTCGCCGCCGCCGCGATCGTTGTACCGGCTGCCGCCGGTCACGAGCACCTGGCCGGTGGGCAGCACCGTCGCGTTGGCCCAGCTCCGTCCCGTGCTCATCGGCGCGGTCTCGGTCAGGACGGGCGTATCCCCGTTGATGTCGATCAGCGTGGCGCGGCTGCTCGACAGAAAGCCCTCGCCATTGGAATAGGCGTTGCCGCCGACCTGGATGATCTTGCCGGGCTCGTACATCGCGGCGGTCGAGTTCGGCCCGACATTCGGCGCCTCGATGGCCGTGCGGGCCTCATGCTGCGCCTGGCGGAACGGCAGGGTGCGGACCGATCCGTTCCCGGCCGTGTCGAGGTACCACATCTTCTCGGAGGAGATGCCGAAGACCTGTCCGTTCGGCGCGATCCAGGCGCGGGGATACCAGAACCGGTTGAAGTCCGGGCCGAAGGCCTCGCGGCTGTTGGCGCCGAACAGGCTGCGCCACCGGGTGCCGTCGTAGACCTCGGGAGTCATCCCGGTCATCCAGCCGCGGCCGATGTCGCCGTTGGGATCGGCCCATCCGCCGAGATAGGGATAGGAGCCGCCCACGATCACCTGCTGGCCGTTGGGCAGGGTGAGCATGGTGGAATAATAACGGTCGTTGGCCAGTTGCGCCGTCGTGGCGGTGACTCTGTTGGCCGCCGCGTTCAGAACCGCGCTGCCCTTGTCGTTGCCGTCCTCGAAGATGCCGCCGGGGATCAGGAGCGAGCCGTCCGCCTGGAAAGCCTGCGCCGCGCAGAAGCTGTTGACCCGCCTCGGCCCCAGCAGGATCACGTGGCTGTTGCGGTCCAGGCCGGTATAGGGATTCCAGATGGCGAAGGTGCGCCCGTCCTGGATCTCGGGCTTGCCGCTCGCGGTCCCGAAGGATACGACCTTGCCGCTGGGCAAGAGACCCATGTGGATCGCGTTCATCGGCCAATCGCGCACGCCCGACCACATGCCGAGGGTCGGGGCGCTGTCGGGAATCTGGAGGCCGGCGAAGAGCGGGTCCTGCACCGGGTCGACGACGATGCCGAAGCGGGCGGCCTCGGCGGAATGCAGCCCGCCCGCGAGCATCGTGGCCGAGAACAGGGCCGTGCGGCGGGCGTGCGCACGCCACCGGCCCTCGGCCGGGTTTGGTCGTGTCATGATGGACTTCCCCTTTTCTGGATTGAAAGATCAGGCCGGATCGCGGGCCTCGCCGCGCGCCGGGCGGCCGATCCCGTTCTCGAAGGTTTCGAGGAGGGTGAGGTCCTGCAGCAGGCGCGGACCGTCGAGCGGATCGCCGCCGTAGGCCATCGCCATCCGGCCGGTCCGATCGAAGACGAGGATGGTCGGCGGCGGTTCGGGCAGGGCGGCGGGCGGGTAGCGCAGCGCCGCGGCGAGCGCCGCGGTCGAGGCGGCGTCGCTGTCGAGGAAGCGCAGCCGCGTCGTCTTGCCGACCAAGCCTTCGGCGAAGGCGCGAAGGCGCGCCGGGTCGTCGCGGGCGGGATCGGTGCCGATGCTCAGGAAGGTCACCCGCTCGCGCAGGGGCGCCGGTAGCGCCTGCGCGAGCTTGTCGAGGTCGAGAACGCGCACGGCGCAGGCAATCGTGCAATCCGCATGGACGAAGGACACGACGACGAGGCGGTCGCGCAGGGATTCGGGCCGCAATCGGTCGCCGTGCTGGTCCAGCCGCCGGGGCGGCTCGGTGCCCGGCCAGAGAAATGCGTCGAGCTCGCTGCGCGCGGCCAGCGGCGGAACCGGCTCGGCCCCGGCTGGTCCGGACAGGGGCAGAGCGGCGGCGGCCAGGGCAAAACAGAAACCCGCTGCAATGATTTTCATCGACATCGGCAGCATTGCTCGAGAGGCGACAGGCGGTCGCGCTGAACTTTGCAAATGATGGTCGGAAAACGTTGACGAGGGGTAAGACTTGTTCTGCAAGGCCGAAACCTCGTCCGATATCCTGAATGAAGTCTAAGGATCGGCTTGCAAGATCGGCACCTGCCCTAAGATGTCAAAACTGAGTATTTTTGGAACGGTTTGTGAGGATCTGTTTCGGCACGGATCTGATTTTGGTTCGAAATCGAAACGGCAACATTGTGCATTTCTGTGCTGCGAGCGGTGGGTGTGAATGCAGTGCGAAAGAATATTCGAAACAAACTCGCGTGATGGGCAGGCTACGACGCGGCTCCCGGCCACGGCGGGAAAGCCGAAATGCCGATCAAACCAGCGCTTTGCAACAAATGATACCTTGAAATACGAAATTCATGATCTGCCGATTGCTCGAACCGGCTTAAGAACCGACGCGAATCGATAATATATACGCTCAATACGGCTATCATTGTTTTGGTTTGCACTGAAAAAGCGCGAAGCGTTCGTGTGTAAATCAGTCCTGTGAAATCGACGAAGTCGCGCCTCAACAACTCGTTAACCATAAATCCCTAACGTCCCGGTCAGCGAACAAGCCAGGGTGCGAAGGATCGGCGACGGCATGAGGTGGGGGGCATATGTCGTCGGGGCGGCGCTCGTCTTCGCCGCTGGCGCGGCGCTCGCCGCCGAACCGCTGGGGGGAGCCTATCCGGCCGCTCCGGCGCCCGAGCCCGCGCGGCGGGGATCGGCCGGGATCGTCGTGCACGGCACGGACCGGTTCGTGGGCGGCGAGACCCCGGTCCGCGCCCCGCTCCCCGGCGGCATGGTCACGCTCAACCTCGTCGAGGCACCCTTGCCGGTGGCGGCGAAGGCGGTCCTGGCCGATACCCTCGGCTGGGGCTACACCCTCGACGAGCGGGCCTCGGGCGCGCTCACCCTGCAGACGGGCGGCCCGGTCACCCGCGACGCGTTGCTGGCGATGTTCGAGACCGCGCTCGGAAGCCGGGGGCTCGTCCTGCGCCGCCGGGGTCGCACGGTTCTGATCGCGCCGGCCGGCGGCACGGGGGTGCAGCCGGTGCAGGGGCCCGGCGCGGAGGCCGGGGCCGTCGTCGTCCCCCTTCGCTGGATCGCGGCGGCCGAGATGCAGGCCATCCTCGCCTCGGTCGCCCCGCGCGAGGTGCTGCTGCGGGCTGACCGCACGCGCAACGTGCTGATCCTGTCGGGGGACGCCGGGCAGATCCGGGCCCTGCGCCAGACCATCGAGGTGTTCGACGTCGACTGGATGCGCGGCATGTCGACGGCGATGCTGCCCGTGCGCAGCGCCAATCCCCGCACCATCGCCCGCGACCTCTCGCAGATCTTCAACGCGGAGGCCGCCGGGACCGGCGACATGATCCGGTTCGTGCCCAACGAGGCGCTCAGCGCGATCCTCGTGGTCAGCTCCCGCGCGGTCTATCTCGACCGCGCCCGCGCCTGGCTGGAGCAACTGGAATCGCTCGCCGCCGAGCGGGAGCGCCAGCTCTTCGTCTACCGCATCCAGAACCGCTCGGCCAAGGAGCTGGCGCAGGTGCTCCAGGGCGTCGTCGCGGCCGAGACCGGCATGCCGGTCGGCACCGGCATCGGAACGGCGGGTTTCGGGCCGGCGGGACTCGGGGCAGGGAGCTTCGGGGCAGGGAGCTTCGGGGGCGGCATCGGCTCGGACATGTCCGGAACGGGCATCGGGGCGGCCGGATACGGCGACCCGTCGACCCTTGGCGCAGGGGCGGCCTCGGGGAGCCAAGCGGCGACGCATTCCGTCTCGACCCAGCCCTCGGGAGGTTTGGGGTTCGGGGCGGGGACATCCGCGGCGGGCCCGGCCTCGTCCGGTCACGGCTTCGGGCAGGCCGGAGCCGGCCTCGCGCCGGGTGTCGCGGGCGGCGCCTCGACCTACGGCGCGGCGCCGTTTGCGGGGGGCTACGGCGCCGATCCGGGCGCGATGGGCGGCTATGGCGGGGGGTATGGCGGGGGCTATGGACGGCGCGACGCCATCGGCATCGTGGCGGACGAGGCCAACAACAGCCTCGTCATCTCGGCCACGCGCAACCAGTACGACAAGATCCTGCGCATCCTCGGCCGCCTCGATGCAATGCCGACCCAGGTGCTGCTGGAGACCGTGATCGCCGAGGTGACGCTGAACAACGACCTGCGCTTCGGGGTGCAGTGGTTCCTGAACAACGGCTCCTCGCAGTTCAACAACGTCCAGAAGGACACCTTCGGCAACGGGTCCGTGTCCGGCACCCAGGCGCTCATCAAGGCGGCGGCGGGGGGCGTGCCGGGCTTCAACTACCTGCTGAACGCCGCCGACTTCAACGTCGTGCTCAACGCGCTGCAGGGCGTGACGCGGGTCAACGTCATCTCCTCGCCCAACATCACCGTGCTCGACAACCGCACCGCCAAGCTGCAGGTCGGCGATCAGGTGCCGATCGTGCAACAGACCGGCCAGAGTGCCCTGTCGGCGAACGCGCCGATCCTCAACCAGATCGAGATGAAGGATACCGGCGTCATCCTCTCGGTGACGCCGCGGGTGAACAAGAACGGCCTCGTCGTGCTCGACATCAACCAGGAGGTCAGCGACGTGGTGAAGACGACGACCTCGGACATCAATTCGCCGACCATCCGGCAACGGCGGCTGGCGACGAGCGTCGCGGTGAACGACGGGCGCAGCCTCGCCATCGGCGGCCTCGTCCAGGAGAAGGCCCAGATCCGCAGCGAGATCGTCCCGGTCCTGGGCGACCTGCCCGTGCTCGGCCCGGCCTTCCGCAACCGGATCGACGAGCGCGTGCGCACGGAATTGATCGTGTTCATCCGGCCGAGGGTGATCCGCGGAACGGCGGAGGCCGATCGCATCGCCGAGGACTTCCGGCAGCAGCTCAAGGCGATGATGCCGATCCGGCCGGTGCCGGCCCCGCCGCCGATGGCGGCCCCGCTGCCGGGCACCGAGGGAATCCTGCGGCGGATGATCGACTGACCGTTCCGTGTCGCTCGGTCCGATCCGGAAGGCCCGCATCACCGCGGCCCTTCGGACAGGCGGTCAGTCGAGTTCGGCGCGGCTCTGCAGGTCGGTCAGCCTTCCGTCGCCGTGGTAGACACGGCACATGGCCTCCGCCAGCGTGATCAGATCCGCATGCTCGCCCCGTGCAACGAACATCTCCGCTTCGGAGTCGAACTCGATCCGCTCAGACAGTGCGGGATGCTGTTCCTTCAGCAGGGTCTTCGCGATCGACTGCCAATCGTGGCCGTTGCCGATCCAGCCGGCTTTCCGTTGGAAGATCGCCGCCTTCGCCGTCAGACCCGGGTCCACCAGCAAGAGGCTTTGCCCCAGGATGAACGGGGCATAGGTCGTGCGGTCGGCGGGTTGTCTTGCGGTCATGCCACGATCTCCGGTCGCGGCGAGCCTCTCGCAGGAGCGTCGCCGCCGCAAGGGATGGTCGCAGCCTCGCGCAAAGCCAAGCTGACCGGATCTTGATTCCAGGCGCGCCTCAGCGCCTCAGGGCTGGGGCGAGCGGCAGCGGGCGCAGGGTCGCCGGCAGGCCCATGAACGCGGCCGTGAAGGGGTGGCCGCCCTGATCGACGCTCACGCCGTCGGCCGTGATCGCCGTGACGCGCCAGCCGCCCCGGCCCTCGCCGGGGGTGAGCCAGGTCTGCTCCGGCGTGCCGTCGTCGATCAGCGCGCGCGCCGCCGTTCCGTCGATCAGAATGCCCCGCACGGTCAGGACGGGCCGGTGCGGCTCGCCCTCCAACACCGCGCCACGGCTGCCGCGTGCGGTCCAGTCGCGCCGGCCTGGATCGAACAGGGGCCGGAGCAGAGCGGTCTCTCCGGGACGGGGCGGTACGGCGATCGCGGCTGCCGGTGGCGGGACCGGATCGAGGGGAACCGGCCAAACGAAGGCGGCGACTGCCACGGCCGCCGCCGCGATGAAGGCGGCGCGCGGTCCGGTGCCGGTGGCGGCGAGGGTCCGCAGGCCGGCCTCGAGCGACGGAGGCATCGAGGGCCTCACGCCGAGCCTTGTGACCGGCTTCATCGCCCCCGCCCTCCCGCTTCCGGCTGCGGCGTCACGAGTCCGCGCAGGGTCAGGCGCGCGCGCATCACCGTCGGCCGGCCGGTCTCGGCATCGGCGGCCCGCGCGACGCCCAGATCCGCCTCTTCGACGGCCATGAGCGGCGCCTCGGACTCGAGCGCATGCAGGAGGCCGTACAGCCCCTCGGCGGTGCCGCGCAGGTCGGCGCGCAGGCGCGGCAGGGTCGGCTCGGCCGGGTCCGGCTCGACCTTGGCCGCGTCGATCACCGCGGCCCGCTCCGCGGCGAGCGTTTCGAGGTGGGCACGGAAGGCGGCGAGCAGCGCGTCCGCATCCGCCGCGACGAGGGGCGCCCGCTGCGGCGGCCGGAGCGCCGCCGCCTGCGCCCGCGCGAGACGCTCGCGGGAAACGGTAATCTGCTGCTGCGCCTCGATCGCCCCCGAGACGGGGCCCGTTGCGAGAACGCCGACGAGGCCGAGCGCGGCAAAGCCGAGAAGCGGTGCCCGCAGGGCCGGAGGAAGCGACGGCAAGCTCATGGCTGCGCCCCACGATCGGTGCGCGGCAGGAGCACGACGAGCCGGCGCCGCCCCTCCAGGCCTGACGAGGATTCCTGCAGGAACGGAGCGCCGAACCCGGGCACGCGGGCGAGAGCGGCGAGCGCCGCCGCCTCGTCCGTGACGGAGAGCGTCAGTTGCGCGCCGTCGTAATCGAGGCGCAGATCGGTGGCCGAGGCGGAATCCGGCAGCGCCGCGGCGAGCGCATCCCAGGTTCGGCCGAGCGGCGGCGCGCGGCGGCCCAGGATCGCGGCGGTACCGGCCTGAACCGTCGGCGGTACCGGCGGTCCGGCGGCCCGGCGCGCGGCGGCAAAAGCCGTGTCGAGGGCGCTGAGCGTCGCGTCCTGATGGGCGCGAAAGCCGAGGAAGGCGGCGAGGAGGAGCAGGGCCGCGCCCGCCAGAAGCGCGAGGTTGCCCCGGCCCGGCCCGACGAGGCCCCGGAGGGAATGGTGCCCCCCGCTTAGGAGATCGATCGGCAGGGAGCGCGCCTCGTCGGTCCCGACCGTGACCGGGCCGGCGGCGATGCCGGCCTCGGCAAGAGCGGCGAGGAGCGGATCGAGCCGCCCTCGCTTGACCACGACGTGCCGGACACGAAGCATCCGGCCCGGCACGTCCTCGCTCTCGACATACCAGTCGCTGTGCACGCTCTCCGGCTTGAAGGGCGTCGTCGCTTCCAGCTCCTGCGCCAGCACCGCGCGCATCCGCGGCAGGGCGGCGCTCGGCAGGCTGAGCGAGCGGATGAAGCAGAGGGCAGGATCGAGCAGGACCTTGGCGCCGACCCCGGCCTGAGCCCCCCGGATCGCACTCAGGCGCGCGGGAAAATCCTCGGCACTCGGATCGAGCCGGTGCGTGCGGGGCTCCGCCTCGCGCCGGTCGATCACCGTCACGTCTGTCACGCCGGGGGCGCCGAGCCGGATCGTCAGGGGCGCGTCCTCGCGGTCGGCCCGGATCTCGCCGAGGCCGAGCCAGTGCGCCGTGCTGTCGAAGCCTTCGCGCAGGGCCGTGCGCCCGGCCATGCCGAGTGGGGAGGGGCCGCGTCCCGGCGCGGGGGCTTCGATGGCACTCACGGATCGGACGGTCCCGGAAGGCTGGACGCGAGAGGACTTGTTAAGGCGGGCGGTGTTTACGTCGGCTTAAAGGACCCGTCTCCGGCGCGGGCTCGGGACGGCGGGCCTCCCGGGCGCGTTCGGGTGTGGGCCGGAGGCCGCACCATGCTGAGCGTCTGGGGTTCGAAGAGCCGTCCGCGGCGAATCCGGCCCGATCAGCGCGGCCGGAGCCGGGACCGCCAGGATACCGCCCGCGCCTTCGTCGAGGCGCTCGCCGCCGCAGGTCTCCTCGACGCGGCCGGGCACGAGCGCGCGCTCGCCGCCCTCGATCTGCCGGGCAAGCGCCCGCTGCCGGTGCTGCTCGCCGAACTCGGCCTCGTCCACGAAACCGCCCTGGTCACCGCGCTGTCGGAGGCGACCGGCCTCGACGTGCTGCAGGAAGCGGACCTCCCCCCTGCGCCGGTCCTGCCCGAGCTGATCGGCGCCGATTACTGCGCCCGTGCCCGCGTGCTGCCGCTCGCCGAGACGCCCGGCCGCCTCATCGTCGCCCTGGTCGATGCGTTCGATCCGGACATTCCGGCCGCCCTGGCGCATCTGACCGACCGCACCGTCGAGTGCCGCCTCGTCGGCCCCGGCAGTTTCGAGCGGGCCCACCGCGCCCTCTACGGCGATCTGGCCTCGGAGGACGACGGTGGGGCCCTCGACGACGACCTCGCCCGCCTCGCCGATGTGGCGAGCCAAGCCCCGATCGTGCGCCTCTCCGCGAGGCTCGTGCGAAAGGCCTTCGAATTGTCGGCCTCCGACATCCACCTGGAGGCGGAGGAGGCCGACATGCGGGTGCGCTACCGCGTCGACGGCGTGCTGGTGGAGGCCGAGCGGCTGGCGAAATCCGTGCAGCTCGCGCTGACCACCCGCATCAAGATCCAGGCCGGACTCAACATCGCCGAGCGGCGCCTGCCGCAGGACGGGCGCATGAAGGCCCCCGATCGCGGCCAGGACGTCGATATCCGCGTCTCGACCCTGCCCACCGCCCATGGCGAGAGCGTGGTGCTGCGCATTCTCGACGGGTCGCGTCGGGTCGAGGATTTCGCCTCGCTGGGCTTCGATGCGTCGGCCATCGCTCGCATCGAGGCAATGACGAGCCGCCCCAACGGCCTCGTTCTCGTCACCGGCCCGACCGGCTCGGGCAAGACCACCACGCTCTACGCGGCGCTCAGGCGCATCAACGGCCCGCATCTCAAGGTCGTCACGGTGGAGGATCCGGTCGAGTACCGGATGGCCGGCGTCAATCAGGTGCAGGCCCATCCCGGCATCGGCCTCGACTTCGCCGCCGCGCTCCGCTCGATCCTGCGCCAGGACCCGGACGTGGTGATGGTCGGCGAGATCCGTGACGGCGAGACCGCTCGCATCGCGGTGCAGGCCTCGCTCACCGGCCACCTCGTAGTCTCGACGCTGCACACCAACTCCGCTCCCGCCACGATCACCCGGCTGATGGATATGGGCGTCGAGCCCTACCTCATCGCCGCGACGCTCAACGGCGTCATCGCCCAGCGCCTCGTGCGCCGGCTCTGCGCCGCCTGCGCGAGCCCCGCGCCCGCCACCGACCAGGAGCGCCTGCGCCTCGGGGTGGCGCCGGGCTCCCCCTTGAGCCTCAAGCGGGCCTGCGGCTGCGCGGCCTGCAACGGCACCGGCTATCGCGGGCGGATGGTCGTGTCCGAGATCATGCCGCTCGACGGCGAATTGCGCGGGCTGATCGCGTCGGGGGGCGGGGAGGGCGCCATCGCCGCGTACGCCCGCGCCGCCGGGATGGCGAGCCTCGTCGAGAGCGGCCGGGCGCGGGTGATCGCCGGCGACACCACCCTCGACGAGATCGCCCGCGTGCTGGAGGGCCAGATCTGATGCCGCGCTTCGCCTACCAGGCCTATGCCGCCGATGGCAGCGCTCGCGCTGGCCGGATCGAGGCCGACAGCCGCCAGCGCGCGGTGGCGCAGTTGCGGGCCGACGGGCTCCAGGTCTTCGCCATCGAGCCCGCCGCCGCCTCGGCCTCGATCTGGACCCGCGACCTGTTCGGGCGCGACCGGGTCAACGACGCGGCGCGGCTCGCTTTCCTTCGCGAGTTCGGCACCCTGATCGGGGCCGGGCTCACCGTCGACCGGGCGCTGCGGCTCGTCGAGCGACAGGCCTCGGCCGCGCTCAAACCCGTGCTGGCCGACATTCTGGAGCGGGTCATCGCTGGCGCCTCGCTGTCGCGGGCGATGGCGGCCCACCCGCAGGCCTTCTCCCGCGACATGGTCGACATCGTGCGGGCCGGCGAGGCGACCGGCACGCTCGAGGCGGTGATCGCCTCGCTGACCGGCTCGATCGAGCGGCGCGACGCGGTGCGCCGCCACCTCGCCTCGGCAATGGTCTACCCGGCCCTGCTGGTGCTGATGGCGATCGGCACATTGGTGATGATCGTCGTCGTATTGGTGCCGGCGCTCACGCCGTTGTTCGAGGGCAGCGGCCAGGCGCCGCCCTTCGCCATCCGCGCCGCCGCGGCTTTGGGCGACGTGATCAGCACCGGCTGGCCGGTGATGCTCGGCGGGGCCGCCCTCTTCGGTCTGGGTCTCGCCCGGATCTGGCGCGAGCCGGGGTTCGCCGCCGCCCGCGGGCGGCTGGCGTTGCGCCTGCCGCTGGTGCGTGAGATCGTGGCCGGAATCGAGCTCGGGCGCATCTGCCGGGTGCTCGGCACGCTGCTCTGCGCCGAGGTGCCGATCCCCGACGCGGTGGCCGCCACGCGCCCGCTCGCGGGCAACCGCGTGTTCCGCCAAGCCCTCGACGAGGCGGGCCGCCGGCTGACCGAGGGCGGCAGCCTCGCCTCGGGCCTCGCCGGCCTGAAGCCGCACGCGCCCTCGACCCTCAACCTCATCGCCAGCGGCGAGCAGGTGAACCGGCTCGGCCCCGTTCTTCTCCACGCCGCCGAGATGCACGAGACCCAGACGCGCCAGCGCATCGACCGCCTGCTCGCACTCCTCACGCCGCTGGTCACCGTGACCATCGGCGGCCTGATCGGCGGCCTGATCCTCTCGGTCATGGGCGCGATCATGAGCGTCGGCCAGCTCGTGCAGTGATCCGGGGGCCGCGGCGTCCTGCAGAAGCCCTTAGACGGACGCGCCGGCCCACAGCACCGCGTGCAGCCCGAGGGCCAGGAACGGCCCGAAGGGCAGGCGGAACGCCGGGCCCATCCGCCTCCCGGCCAGTGCGGCGAGGGCGAGCGCCGCCAGCGCGCTGGTGCTGGCGACGAGGAGCAGCAGCGGCAGGCCGGCGAGCCCGGTCCAGGCGGTGGCGGCGCCGATGAACTTCACGTCGCCCAAGCCCAGCCCCGTTCGCCCGCGCAGGCGGGCATAGGCGGCGCGCAAGGCCCAGAGCAGCAGGAACGCGCAGGCGGCCTGGATCAGGCTCGCCCCGGCCGCCGCCAGCGCCGGACCGTGGAGCGCGGAGAACCCGACCCCGAGGACGAGCAGCGCGAGGTTCAGCCCGTCGGGAATGATGCGGCGGCGCAAGTCGATCAGGCTCACCGCGAGGGTGAGCGGCAGCGGCAGCAGCGCCGCGACGGCCGGGTCGCCGAAATCCATGGCCTCAGATCGAGCTCAGCCGCGCCCTGAAGGCGGCCATCCGGCTCTCGCGCACGCAGGTCATTCCCAGCGGAACCGCCCGCATCGGATGCGGCGCGACGGCTTCCCTACCGTCTCGGTCGGGCGCGCGCAGAGCCACGGCCGATAACGCGAGCGGGGCGGCTTGAGGAGCGGCGGGGAAGGCTCCCGGCGGTGCCGTGTCCGGGCGAGAACGGCCGATCCGCAAGCGGATCCGACGCTTGAGCGCGGGCCATGACGGGACGGCGGAAACGAGAGCCTCCTCGGCGGCCTCGATCCGCGCATCGAGGCTGCGACGACGCAGGAACTGCCAGAAGGCGTAGGCCGCGAGCCCGGCGGCGACCATGGCGGCAAGCCAGAGCGCCAGCAGGAGGCCCGCCGCGACGCGCCCGTTCAGCTCACGCATCAGGCCCAGGGCGAAGGCCGTGTACCACGAGACGCCCGAGACCGCCCCCGAGATCAGGAAGACGCCGGTGCGCAGGCGCGACACGCCGTCGAACATCGGGCGGCTCACGTCGCGCAGCACGCCCGGCAGGACGAGGGCATGGATCAGCCATCCGTTCAGCGTCAGCACCGCGACCACCGTGATCTTGGCGACGATCTTCGGGTTCGAGAGCTTTTCGGGCGCCTCGAACGCGTAGACGGCCAGGAATCCGAGGCCGGAGACCCACAGCAGGGCGAGCCCGACGCTCACCACCTTGCTGACGAACAGGAAGGTGCGCGCGATCTCGTTCGGCAGGTCGCCCCAGCGCATCCAGCGCAGGATCCAGAAATCGAGCATCGTCGCCCCGCCGAGGCCGAAGCACAGGCCGAGGAGGTGGAGGCCGACCAGGATCGTGAGCAGCCGGACGGACGGCAGCGGCGCAGGCATCGGCAGGCTCAGGAGCGCCTCGGGCGCGGCCTGCATCGCCGCCGCGGCGGCCGGCCCTTGAAACGCAAACAGAACCGCCGCGAGCACGACGAGCAGAGCCGGTACCGCGCGCCGGAGGTTCGAGATGACATCGGGCTCGCGCATGACCGCCCCAGGAGCCGCCGGCGGGCCGATTCCTGCCGGTTCTGTTCCGGGACGGTCGCACGGGGAGCATAACAAAGATCAAAAAATTCCGGTGAATCCCGGCCCAAAGCGCCGCGGAGGCCGGCGCCCGCAGGGGATTCTTAGGCTTCGCGCCCCACCGTGCGCCCATCACTCACGATGCGGACGGCGACGGCGATGTCTCACCCAGAGCAGGGTTTCGAGCGGGACGACGCGCGCGCCCGTTCGGCCGAGGCCGGCTTCTCGCTGGTCGAGCTTCTCGTCGTGCTGGCGATCATCGGTATGATCGCCACGATGGTGACGCCGCAGGTGATCGGTTATCTCGGCCGCGCCAAGGGCGAGACGGCGCGCATCCAGGTCAAGAACATCGCTCAGGCGGTCGAGCTCTACTATCTCGACAACGGCGCCTACCCGACGGCCCAGCAGGGCCTTCAGGGCCTCGTCCAGCCGACCGGGCCCGGCTGGCGCGGTCCCTATATCCGCGACAGCCGCGGCCTGACCGACCCGTGGGGGCAGCCCTATCTCTACCGTTCGCCCGGCGCCGATGGAAAACCCTACCAAGTCTACTCGCTCGGCAGCGACCGGCAGGCCGGCGGATCGGACGATGCCGCGGACGTCGCGAGCGATTGAGTGAGAGACACGAAGCGCCGCGACCGCTTGTCGGGACAACGGCGACAGGACAGCTTCGTCGTCGCGGAGAGGAGGGGAGGATCGCCATGCAGCGCACGACCATCGCCATCGACGACGAACTGGCGGCGGCGCTCGATGCCTACATGGACAGCACGGGCGCGGGGAGCCGGTCGGAAGCCGTCCGCGACCTCGTGCGGCGCGGCCTGTCCGCGCGTCCCGGAGCGCCGGCCGATGCACCGTGCTTCGGCGTCGTCAGCTACACGATCGACCAGTCGGTGCGGAACCTCGCGGCGCGGGTGCCGCAGGGACGCCTCGACCGTCACGATCAGGCGGTCGCCTCCCTGTCGATCCCGATCGATCACACGACCTCGATCGACGTGACGCTGATGCGCGGCCCGGTCGGCGACGTGTCGTCCTACGCGGAGAAGCTGTTCCTCGAGCGCGGCGTCATGCACGGCACGCTCAACCTGATTCCCGTCGGTCAGGACACCTCGGCGCACTCGCACGACGAGGGGTTCGCATCGAACCACACCCACACGCATCTGCGCGTGCGCAGCGGCTTCTGAGCAGCGCCGATAGGGGCGCCGACCGATCGCTTCGGCTTCGCCTCGCGATGACGGCGCGAAGCCGATTCCGAGGCGGGGCCCCGACCCTCGGATGACGCGGGCTCCGAAACATCTCGCCCGTCACGCCGCGCGGGCCATGCTGTCCGGATGCGTCTCGCCGCCATGCTGCTTGAGCGGCCGGTTGCCGGCCATTCGGCGCAGCAGCACGTAGAAGACCGGCGTCAGGAACAGGCCGAAGGCGGTGACGCCGATCATGCCGGAGAACACCGCGACGCCCATGGCGTTGCGCATCTCCGCTCCGGCCCCGGTCGCGGTCACCAGCGGCAGAACGCCCATGATGAAGGCCAGCGACGTCATCAGGATCGGGCGCAGCCGCAGGCGGCTCGCCTCGATCGCGGCCTGCAGCGGGGTGCGGCCGGAAAATTCCAGCTCGCGGGCGAATTCCACGATCAGGATCGCGTTCTTGGCCGAGAGGCCGACGAGCACGATCAGGCCGATCTGCGTAAAGACGTTGTTGTCGCCCGCCGACAGCCAGACCCCGAACATCGCAGCCAACAGCCCCATCGGCACGATCATGAGGATGGCCAGCGGCAGGGTGAGGCTCTCGTACTGCGCCGCCAGCACGAGGAAGACGAGCAGCAGGGCCAGCGGGAAGACCCAGATCCCGGAATTGCCGGCGATGAATTCCTGGTAGGTCAGGTCGGTCCACTCGAAGGCAAAGCCCCGCGGCAGGGTCTCGGCGGCGATGCGCGCCGCCGCCGCCTGCGCCTGTCCCGACGAGAAGCCGGGGGCCGCGCCCGCGTTGATGTCGGCCGACAGGAAGCCGTTGTAGCGCATGGCCCGCTCCGGCCCCGCGGTCTGGCGCACGCGCAGCAGGGCCGAGAGCGGCACCATCTCGCCGGAGCCGGCGCGGACCTTGAGCTGCCCGACATCGTCGGAGCGCGCCCGGAACGGCGCGTCGGCCTGGACGCGGACCGAGTAGGTGCGGCCGAACCGGTTGAAGTCGTTGACGTAGAGCGAGCCGAGATAGATCTGCAGCGTGTCGAACACGTCCGTCACCGGGATGCGGAGCTGGCGCGCCTTGGTCCGGTCGAGATCGGCGAAGAGCTGCGGCACGTTCATCTGGAAGCTGGAGAACAGGCCGGCGAGTTCCGGCGCCTGCGCCGCCTTGGCCATGAACGCCTTGGTGGCCTCGTTGAGCGCCTCGTAGCCGAGGCCGGCCCGGTCCTCGATCTGCAGCTTGAAGCCGCCGATGGTCCCGAGCCCGTTGACGGGCGGGGGCGGGAACATCGCGATGAACGCCTCGGGGATCGCGGCGAACTTCTTGTTGAGCGACTGCGCGATCGCCCCCCCGCTCAAGTCCGGACCTTTACGCTCCGCGAACGGCTTCAGGGTCGAGAACACGATCCCCGAATTCGAGGAGTTGGTGAAGCCGTTGATCGACAGGCCAGGGAAGGCCACCGCGCTCTCGACGCCGGGCTCCTTGAGGGCGATCTCGCTCATGCGGCGGATGACGTCCTCGGTCCGGTCGAGGGTGGCGCCGTCGGGCAGTTGCGCGAAGCCGACGAGGTACTGCTTGTCCTGGCCCGGCACGAAGCCGCCGGGGATCCTCTGGAACAGCACCACGGTTAGCCCGACCAGCACGAGGTAGAGCACCATCATCGCGCCCTTTCGCGAGACGACGGCGCCGACGCCGCGTCCGTAGCCGTCCGAGGCCCGGCCGAAGACGCGGTTGAACCGGCGGAAGAACCAGCCGAGCAGGGTGTCGAGCACGCGGGTCAGCCGGTCCTTCGGGGCGTGATGGTCCTTGAGCAGGAGCGCGGACAGGGCCGGCGAGAGGGTCAGCGAGTTGATCGCCGAGATCACCGTCGAGATCGCGATGGTGAGCGCGAACTGCTTGTAGAACTGGCCCGTCAGCCCGCTGATGAAGGCGAGCGGCACGAAGACCGCGACGAGCACGAGGGCGATAGCGATGATCGGCCCGGAGACCTCGCGCATCGCCTGATAGCTCGCGTCGCGCGGCGAGAGCCCGGCCTCGATGTTGCGCTCGACGTTCTCGACCACGACGATGGCGTCGTCGACGACGATGCCGATGGCGAGCACGAGGCCGAACAGGCTCAGCGCGTTGATGGAGAAGCCGAAGGCGTGCATCACCGCGAAGGTGCCGACGATGGAGACCGGCACGGCGAGAAGCGGGATGATCGAGGCCCGCCACGTCTGCAGGAACAGGATCACCACGAGGACGACGAGGGCGACCGCCTCGAGCAGCGTGTGGATCACCGCCTCGATCGAGGCGCGCACGAACTGCGTCGGATCGTAGACGATCTGGTAATCGACCCCCTCCGGCATGGTCCGCTTGATCTCGGCCATGGTCTGGCGGACCTGATCCGAGATCCGGATCGCGTTCGAACCGGGGGATTGCGAGATCGGGATCGCCACGGCCGACTTGTTGTCGAGAAGCGAGCGCAGCGCGTAGTCGGAGGCGCCGAGTTCGATCCGCGCGAGGTCGCGCAGCCGCGTGATCTCGCCGTTCTCTCCCGTCTTGACGACGATGTCGCCGAACTGCTCCTCGTTGGCGAGGCGCCCTTCCGCGTTGAGCGATAATTGCAGGTCGAGCCCCGGCACTGCCGGCGAGGCGCCGATGACGCCGGCCGCCGCCTCGACATTCTGGGCCTGGATCTCGCGCACCACGTCGCCGGCGGACAGGCCGTGCTCCGCGACCTTCTGCGGATCGAGCCAGATGCGCATGGCGTAGTCGCCGGAGCCGAAGAGCTGGACCTGACCGACGCCGTCGAGGCGGGCGAGGCGGTCCTTGATGTTCAGGACCGCGTAGTTGCGCAGGTAGGTCATGTCGTAGCGCCCGTTGGGCGAGACGAGGTGCACCACCATGGTGAGATCGGGTGAGGACTTCACCGTGACGATGCCGAGCTGGCGCACGATCGCCGGCAGCCGCGGCTCGGCCTGCGAGACGCGGTTCTGGACGAGCTGCTGCGCCTTGTCGGGATCGGTGCCGAGCCGGAAGGTGACGGTCAGCACCATCACGCCGTCGGTCGTGGCCTGGCTCGACATGTAGAGCATGCCCTCGACGCCGTTGATCTGCTCCTCGATCGGCGTCGCCACGGTCTCGATGATGACCTTGGGGTTGGCGCCGGGGAACGTCGCGCGCACGACGACCGAGGGCGGCACGACGTCCGGGTATTCCGAGATCGGCATCGCGAAGAGCGAGAGCAGCCCGCCGACGAAGATGAGCACCGAGAGCACGCCCGCGAAGATCGGCCGGTCGATGAAGAACTTGGAGAGATTCATGCCGACCCTCGGGGAAGACGGGGCGTGAGGTGACCGCCCGCGCAGCCGATGGGGCTGCCGGTCACGGCGTTGCCGCCGGGCGGTTTTGGGTGGGGGAGAGCGAAGCGGTGTCAGCGCTGCGCGAGATTTTTCAGCGCTGCGCGACCGTTTTAGCGTTGCGCGAGCGTCTCACCGCTGCGCGAGCGTCTCACCGCTGCGCGAGCTTGGCCGTTCCAGCCAAAAGATCCTGAGGCCGGGCGCCCATCCGGACCGGCTCGGGGCTGATGCGGGTGCCGGGGCGGATGCGCTGCAGCCCGTTGACGACGATGCGCTCGCCCGCGGAGAGGCCGGAGGTCACGACCCGCAGGCCGTCGACGGCCCGGCCGAGGGTGACGGTGCGGAACTCGGCCCGGCTGTCGGCCCCCACCACGAGCACGAAGCGCTTGTCCTGGTCGGTGCCGATGGCGCGCTCATCCACGAGCAGGAGGGATTCGGGCACGGCCTGGCCCAGCCGCATCCGTGCGAACTGGCCGGGAATCAGGTGGCCGTCGCCGTTGGCGAAGGTGGCGCGGACGCGGACCGTACCGCTGCGGGCATCGACCTTGTTGTCGATGAATTGCAGGCTGCCCTGGGCGCGCGCGCCGTCGGCCGTGATCATCTCGACCGGGATCCGCGCGAGCCGGCCGCGCCCGCCCGCCGGCTCGGCGATCGAGGCCAGCGCCTTCAGGATAACGGTCTCGTCGGCGTCGAAGCTGGCATAGACCGGATCGACGGAGACGAGGGTCGTCAGCACCGCGGCGCCGGCCCCCGTCGCGACGAGGTTGCCCGGCGTGATCTCGCGGCGGCCGACGCGGCCGCCCACCGCCGCCCGCACCTGGGTGTAGTCGAGGTTGAGCCGCGCCGCCGCCAGCGCCGCCTTCGCTCCCTGCAGGGTCGCCTTCGCCTCCTTGAAGGCGTTGGCGCGCACGTCGAGGTCGCGGGCCGTGACGATGTGGCGGTCCGACAATTGCTGCCCGCGTTCGAGGTCGCTCGACGTCAGGGCGACGCGGGCCTCGGCGCCGGCCACCTGGGCCTCCAGGCGGTCGACCTCCGCCGCGTAGGGCGCGGGATCGATGGTGACGAGGAGGTCGCCGGGCTTGACCAGCTCACCCTCGACGAAATGCGTGGCCTGGATCGCGCCGCCGACGCGGGCCCGCACCTCGATGCGGTCGACCGCCTCCAGGCGGCCGGAGAACTCGTCCCACAGGATCACGTCGCGCGGCTCGACCGTGGCGACGGCAGCCGGCATCGCCGGCTCGTCCTGCGGCGCCGCGGCCTGAGCGGGGGCGGTGCGCCACACCGAGGTTGGCACCGCGAGCCAGGCGGCGCCTCCCAGGAGGGAGAGCGCGAGGCCGACCCCGACGCTGCGCCGGAGCAAAAAACGGCCTAAAGAGGTGCCACGCTGAGGATCCACGAGCGGCTCCGACATCTGTAGAGTTCGCTACACATGTCGGCGTGGACGCCGCCCGTCAAGAGACTTATCTACCACTCGATACAAAACTTGGAGCCCGCGGACAATGGTGATGGGGCGGCCCCGGTCCTTCGACACGGACAAGGCCCTCGACGAGGCGATGGAGGTGTTCTGGCGCCACGGCTACGACGGCGCGAGCCTCGCCATGCTGACGAAGGCGATGGGCATCAAGGCGCCCTCCCTCTACGCGGCCTTCGGCAGCAAGGAGGGGCTGCTGAAGGCCGCCCTCGACCGCTACGCGCAGCGGCGCTGCGAGCACATGCGCCACGTGCTCGCCGGAGCGACGGCGCGCGAGGTGGCCGAGCGGTTCCTGTCGAGCATCGCCGAGAGCCACACCGATCCTGCCAACCCACCCGGCTGCCTTCTGGTCCAGGGTGGGCTCGCCTGCGGCGAGGGCTCGGAGAACATCCCCTTCGAGCTGGCCTCCCGGCGCGGGCAGACCGAGGCGGACCTGCGCGAGCGGTTCGCGCAGGCTCAGCGGGACGGCGACCTCGCGCCGGAGGCCGATCCGGCGGCTTTGGCCCGCTTCCTTTCGACGGTTGCCTCCGGCATGGGCGTCCTCGCCTCGTCGGGGGCGGACCGCGACGCCTTGCGGGAGGTCGCGCGGGTGTCGCTGAGCGCCTTCGCGCGATGCCGCGAGGCGGTCGGCGGCCAGTACTGATCGAGGTAGAGCCGGGGATGACCCGACGGCGTAATGCCCGGCTCACCGTTCCGTCCCGGCCGATCCCGACGCAGTATGGCTCGAACGGAATCGCAAGATCGGCTAAAGCTGGTCATACCCAGTTCGGGCGCGACCGCGGCGCTCCGCTCCGCTCCGCGGCATGAGAAGCCGGATGGACGACGACGACATCATTCGTACGGACATCGAGTTCGCCGTGGCCGATGCCTGCTGGCGTCACGAGGTCACCCGGCAACTCGGCACGTCCCTGGTCGAGGATGTGTTGACACCGCCTGAGATGAAGGGCGAACCCGAGACCGCGCTCCGGCTTGCCTACGAGGAGCGCCTGCGCGCACTCCAGGCGTGGCGGCGCACCCGCGGCCTGGCCTGATCGGGCCTACTGCATCGGCGGCTGACGGCGCGCGAGGGCCGCGGCGGCCTGCTCGATGCGGTCTCCGGTTCGGAGCAGGGCTCGCTCGACGAGAGCGAACAGCTCGGGATCGTCGGCATTTTCGGCTTGCCGCGCTGCTTCGAGGAGCGCGTCGAAGACCCCACAGAGAGCGTCCGGCGGCACCATCGTCTTCGGCGGGCAGGGGAGCGGGGGATGGCTTGGGGAATCCTGCGCGCCGTGCGCCGCCAGGATTTCGCGCGAATTGGCGATGATGCGCCGCGTGCGCTCGACGATCGCACGGATTTCCGACGCCAGTTGCGCGGTCTGTTCGACCTTCGCAAGCGCCGCGCACGCCCAGGGGTCGGTCATCGGGCTTCACCTCGCTGGACAGTCCGGAATCGACTCCGGGGCGTGACTGCGAGAACCGCGCGCGGCGCTCCGGCCGTTCGACGCGCGGACTCGCGGGGCCTCGCTCGGGCCGCGGACACCGTCCACACCCGGCAGCTTCGCATCCCGGCGGGCGACGCGGCAAGTCGGTCCGTCGCGGGCCGGTGAGCGGAGGCTCGCCCCCTTCAGTGGGCGATGAGCTTTCTCACGGCGCGCAGCAATTCGTCGTCCAGGATCGGTTTGCCCAGAACGGTGTGCGAGCGGTAGTCCGAGCCCTCCGCGATCCTGACCTCGCCGGTGGCGAACAGGTAGGGCACGCCCCGCTCGGTGAGGCGGTCGGCGACGGCGTAGACCGGCTCGCCGTTGAGGTGGATATCGAGCACGGCCGCATCGAGCGGCTCCGTCTCGATCAGGGCCAGCGCCCGCTCCGCGTCCGGGACCGGGCCGGCGACCTCGGCTCCGGCCTCCTGCAGCCATCGCTCCATCTCGATCGCGATGAGGTACTCGTCCTCGACCACGAGGATGCGGCGACCTGACAGGGGACGTGTCGGCGGGGTCATCACGGCTCCGGCAGCGAGGGGCTGCAAGAACCTATCCCCATCGCCGCCGCCGCGAATTTTCCCAGGTTACTTCCTTGACCGGATTACCGTAGGGGCAATTCGATCCGGCACCGCAGGCCGTCGAGATCGAGCACGTATTCGGTCCGACCCTGCAGAGCATAGGCAAGCGCGTTCTCGATCAACTCGCGCCCGTAGCCGCGCCGGTTCAGGCGCTGCGGCTCGACGCGGATGTCGCTCTCGACCCAGTTCAGCGCCATGCGCTTCCCGCGACCGCTGTTGTGAACGTGCTCCCAGGTCACGGAGAGGCGGCCCGCATCGTCCTTCAGCGCGCCGTACTTGACGGCGTTGGTGGTCAACTCGTGCAGGGCCAGGGCGAAGTTCTGCACCTGCTCCGAGGTGAGCAGGACCTTGGGACCCGAGACCGTGATGCGCTTCGGAGAGCCGCTGCTGAAGGCGGACAGCTCCGCCCGCACGAGGGCGCCGACCTCGACGGTGTCGTTGCCGGATCGGCTGAGCAGGGCCTGGGCGCGCCCGAGGGCGTTCAGCCGTGTGGTGAAGTGCTCGACCGGCGCCCCCTGGCCGACGGTGCGGGTCGCGAGCGAGGTGACGACGCCGAGGAGGTTGCGCGAGCGGTGCTGCAGCTCCTTGACGAGCACGTCCTGTCGCTCGGCGGCCAGCTTGGCATCGGTGACGTCTGAGGTGATGCCGCCGATGCGATGCACCCGCCCCTTGTCGTCGAACAGCGGGAAGTTGGCGTTGGCGAGCCAGCGCTCCTCGCCGTCGCTCGGCCGGCGGATGCGGAAGAGATGCGACACGCGCCCGCCGGCCCGCACGCGGCGGAAGGTGTCGATCACGTCCCTGCGGTCCGCCGGCGCGATGATCTTCAGCCAGGATCGCAGGTGATCCTGGCCGGTAAAATCGCGGGAGGTGCCGTACAGCATCTCGAAGGCCGGCCCCGCATACTCGAATGCCAGGGTTTGCGCGTTCTGGATCCAAAGGACGTCCGACGACGCGTCCGCGAACTGGCGGAACCTGGCCTCGCTCTCGCGCAGGGCCGCCTCGGCCTGCTTGCGCGCGGTGATGTCGACGAAGGTGAAGACGACGCCGGCGATGAAGTTGTCGACGCTGCGATAGGGCAGCACGCGGACCATGTAGCGCGTGCCCGTCTGCGGGTTCTCGATCTCGCGCTCGGAGCTGTTGAGGGTGCGTAGCACACGGCGGGCGTCGTTCTGCAGGTCGTCGTAGGCAATGCGCGACTTGATGTGGGCGAGGGGACGGCCGGCATCCGACTCGACGAGGTGAAACAGCTCCGCCGAGGCCGGCGTGAAGCGCATGACGCGCAGGTCGTTGTCGAGGAAGACGGTGGCGATCTGCGTGCTTTCGAGGAAGTTCTTGAGGTCGCTGTTGGCGCGCCCGAGCTCCTGCACCCGCAGGCTGAGCTCACCATTGACGGTGGTCAGCTCCTCGTTGACCGATTGCAGCTCTTCCTTGGAGGTCTGTAATTCCTCGTTGGCCGATTGCAGCTCCTCGTTCAGCGACTGGTACTCCTCGTTCGAGGCCTTGAGCTCCTCGTTCGTGCTCTCCGCCTCCTCGGCGATGGCCTGCAGCCGGTCCTTGTTCTCGCGCAGTTCCGTTTCAAGCTGCCGGATCCGGTGATGCTGGTCCTGGGACGAGGCCGCGGACACGCCCGCATCAGCAGCCGCGGTCCCCCCGTCCTTGAACAGCACGAAAAAGTGCCGAGCGGAATTGGCGGTGTCCTTCACCGGCTCGACCACGAGGTCGATCAGGAAGCTTTGTCCGTCGTGCTCCATCCGCCGGTTGGACAGGTGGACAGTCTGTCTCGCCTCGGCCGCGCGCGCCAGCGCCGATCGCAGGTCGAGGCGCAGGTCCGGATGGACCAGCTGCAGCAGGTTGAGCGTGGCCGCGCCCCCGGCCGGATCGATGTAGCGCCCAGTCCGCCCGGAGAAGTGCAGCACCGTGTGGGTCTCGTCCACGATCACGTAGGCTGGCGTGTAGCGCTCCACGAAGCGCTCGGCCCGCTGGGCCAGCGAGGGCTCGATGACCCGGATAGACAGCCCCGAGGCCGGCCGGCCCTCGAGCCGCGGGGACGCCACGGCGAAGGGAAAGTCGGGCAGGATCCGGCTATGCGTCTCCAGGCGGCGGAAGATGCGCGAGCGCGCCTCGATCGGCCCGAACAGGTTGGTGTGCCGGGAGACGTTCTCGGAATTGCCGAGGAACAGCACCCCCTCCGGCTTCAGCGCGAAGTGGAAGACCGGGATGACGCGGCTCTGCAGCTCGGCGTCGAGATAGATCAGCAGGTTGCGGCAGGAGATGAGGTCGAGGCGGGAGAAGGGCGGGTCCTTGATGATGCTGTGCTGGGAGAAGATGCACATCTCCCGCACTTCCTTGACGATGCAGTAGGTGTTGCCCTCCCGCACGAACCAGCGCGCGAGCCGCTCGGGACTGACGTCGCGCACGACCGACTCGGCGTAGCGGGCCGAGCGCGCCGCCGCGAGCGCCCGGCCGTCGAGATCGGTCGCGAAGATCTGGATCTGCGGCACCTCGTCGAGGGTCGCCATGTGCTCGCGCAGCAGGATGCCGAAGGAGTAGGCTTCCTCGCCGGTCGAGCAGCCGATGACCCAGATCCTGAGCTGGTCGTTGCGGGTCTTTCCCTCGAACAGCTTCGGGATCACGCTGCGTTCGAGAAGCTCGAATTCCTTCGTGTCGCGGAAGAACTGCGTCACGCCGATCAGGAGATCGTTGAAGAGTTCCTGGGCCTCGCCCGGCTGCGCGCGCAGGTACTCGACATAGGCGGCGGTGTCGTCGATCTGGGCGACCTGCATCCGCCGCTGGACGCGGCGCATGAAGGTGCCTTCCTTGTAGCCGTGGAAGTCGTGGCCGGTCTTGTTGCGCAGCACCGCCGCGATGCTGGCCAGCACCGTCGAGGCCTCGGCCTCGTTGAGATGCGCCTGCGAGCCGCTCTTCGATCCGAGCTGGCGGATGCTGGCCCGGATCCGCTCGGTCAGGGGCTCGATCGGCAGCACGGCATCCGCCAGAGCGGCCGGGATGTTGCTCGCGGCGAGTTCGCCGGAGCGCGACTCCTCGGTCTCCTCCGCCAGCGCGATGCCGCCCATCTCCTTCACGGCCTTGAAGCCGAGGGTGCCGTCGGACCCGGTTCCGGCGAGGATGACCGAGATGGTGTGCCCATCCATCTCGTCGAGGAGCGAGACGAGGAAGCTGTCGATCGTCCCGCGCTCGCCGAAACGCTGCTCGGCGGGACGGAGCCGGAAGTGATCGCCCTCGATGCTGACGATGACGTTCGGCTCGGGCAGGTAGACCCGGCCCGGGACCAGCGGCATGTCCTGTGCGATGATGCTCAGCTCGTGACCGGCCTCGGCCAGGACATGGCCGAAATCGGCCGCATCGAGCGTTTCCCGGTGCTGCAGCACGACGATGACGGCCGTGTCGGGCCGGGGCGGAAGCGCCTGCAGGAGATGCACGAGCGAGCGCGTATTCGCGGCCGAGGCGCACAGGGCGACGACGATCGGCTTGCCGTTCCGGGAGCCGGCCTCGTCGGAGGACTTCACCATCACCGCCTCCAGCTGCAGCTCACCTGTGCGCACGTTCCGGCACAGCCTGTAGGATGACGCGGAGTACGCTGGCCAGTCCCAAACTGAGGGACCGCGCGCTACTCCTCTAACTCACTTCCGCTCTCGGTCTCGCCGCTCGCCGGCTCGGGCGAAGGCAAGGTCCGCAGGACGGCCCGGCGGATCACGTCGGCGTATTGACGGTATTCGGCTGCGCGCTCCTCGTACATCTCGCTGACGGCGGCTCGCCCGGACTTGCGCCCGTCGCGCGCCATGCGGCGGACGAGTTCGGCCCGCTCCTCGATGATGCGCAAGGCCACGCGCAGGGCCTCGTCGATGGACCCCTCCTGCTGCTTGGCCACCGCCTCGGCGGTGTAGGCGTGGCCGACCTGGCAGCGGAAGCGCAGCGGCTTGCCGTCCCGCACCTCCGAGAGGACCCCGCCGCAATGCGGGCAGGACATCGCGGCGGGGTCGGCGAGGTGGCGCAGGACGTCGCTGTCGACCCGTTCCCCCGCGGCGATATCGATCTCCAGCCGGATCTCGGGTGGGACGGGCCGGCGCGGGCCGGGGGCGTCACGCACGAGGTCCGAGAGGGCATCGCCGATGCGGGCCGCGGACAGGGTGAGATCGACCTCCATGGCCGAGAGGGCGTTGCGCGGCATCTCGTCCGCGATGGCCTCGGCCGGATCCTGCACGAGCGTGACGCCGCCGCAGCGCTGGATCGCTTCGAGGCCGGAGACGCCGTCGTTGAGCAGCCCGCTCAGAAGCACGCCGATCACCCGCGGGCCGTAGCTCGCGGCGGCCGAGCGGAACAGCGGATCGATCGAAGGCCGGGCCAAGTTCTCGCGGGGACCGCGCCCGAGCTTGATCTGGCCCTCGTCGAGGATGAGGTGATGATCGGGAACGCCGAGATAGATGTTGCCCGGGCGGATCGCCATGCCATCGGCGGCCGGATGGACCGGGAGGTGGGCGACCGCCGAGGTGACGGTCGCGAGCAGGCCGAGGCTGCGCGCGGGGATGTGCAGCACGATGAAGACGGAAGCGGGCAGGTCCTGCGGCAGGGCGCCGAGGATCGCCTTCAGCGGAACCGTGGCACCGGACGAGCCGCCGATGACGATGATGTCGCGATTGCTCAAACCGCGCTCCCCACGCTTGGCCTGATTCGCGGCCCTTCCGGCCGATGCGGGCGGCGCGCCCGTGCCGCCTCCGGACAGCCCGCAATTCGGGGCGAAGGTTCCGCAGGACGCGGCGGGAAGGAGCAGGAAGGGGCAGGAAGGGGCAGGAAGGGGCAGGAAGGGGCAGGAAGGGGCAGGAAGGGGCAGGAAGGGGCAGGAAGGGGCAGGAAGCGTCCTGCCGCATGAGCGTGTCCGCCGCTGCCGCACGGCGACCGCATGGCGGAAGACGCGATCGCCACAACCCTGGCGTCGGCGGCCGCGGGGCGCCCCGGATCCGGCGAGACGCGGGAGCCGATCGAAGCCGCATACAACTTCCATCCGTCGATCCGCAGCCCGCCCGGCCATTCTCCGCCTCGCTCGGGGAGGCGCCGAAAGCAGTCCCGGGCGCAGCCCTCGGCACAGCATCATCGGTATGTTTGCCTATCGAAGGCTATCAAAAGTGGAAAACCAACAATTGAGGAAGTAATCGTGCGGTCTTGCGGAGGCGCTTGCCTTGTGGGAGAAGATACCGCTACAGGTTGAAAAGAGAGAAATTTCCTGGCTGCCGCTCACGTGGCTGTTCGGGCCGGCTGCATTCGCTCGGGAGGCTGCCTATGCACTTCACTCAGCGCGAAACCGACAAGCTCTTGATCTACATGCTCGCGCAGGTGGCGCAGCGCCGTAAGGATCAGGGTCTCAAGCTCAACCATCCCGAGACCGTCTCCCTGATCTCCGTCGCGGCCCTGGAAGGTGCGCGGGCCGGCAAGACGGTGGAGGAGGTGATGGAACTCGCGGCCAAGGCCATCACCCGCGACAGCGTGATGGAGGGCGTCGCGGAGATGATTCCCTACGTCCAGGTCGAGGCGGTGTTCACCGACGGCTCCCGTCTCGTCACCGTCCATTCTCCCATCAAGTAGTCCCGAGACGTGAGGAGAAGCCGCGATGAGTCCTGCCCAGAAGAAGGCGCCCGTCGGAGGCGTCGTGTTCGGCTCCGGCGAGATCGAGATCAATGCCGGCTACCCGACGACGACGCTCAAGGTCCGCAATACGGGTGACCGTCCGATCCAGGTCGGGTCGCACTACCATTTCTTCGAGGTGAACGCCTCGCTCGAGTTCGATCGCGCGCAGGCCTTCGGCAAGCGGCTCAACATCCCGGCCACCACCGCGCTGCGGTTCGAGCCGGGCGACGAGAAGGAGGTCTCGCTGGTGCCCTATCAGGGCAAGCAGCGGGTGCTCGGCTTCAACGGCCTCGTCGACGGCTGGGTCGGCGACGAGAGCTACGACGATTACCGCCCGCGCTTGGCCGACGCGCTCGATCGCGTGAACCGCTACGGGTTCAAGAACAAGCCTTAAGCATCATCCCGACAGGTGGTCTCCGGATTTCGGAAGCGGACGATGCAAAGACGAGAGAACAGTGCATCGTCCCGAAAGGTGGTCCCCGGCTTTCGGAAACAGATGATGCAAGCACAAGAGAACAGCGCATCGTCCCGAAAGGTGATCTTCTTTCGGGAGAGGACGATGCTTCCGCTTACCACTTCAGCCGGACCTGGAGCGCTGGGATGACCAAACTCTCGCGGCGGCAATATGCGGATCTGTACGGGCCGACGACGGGCGACCGGATCCGGCTCGCGGACACGGATCTCTACATCGAGATCGAGAAGGATCTGCGCGTCTACGGCGAGGAGGCCGTCTATGGCGGCGGCAAGACGCTGCGCGACGGCATGGGCTACGACAACGAGTTGACCAGTGCCGCGGGTGCGCCGGATCTCGTCATCACCAACGTCACCATCGTCGATGCGGTCCTCGGCGTCATCAAGGCCGATGTCGGCATCAAGGACGGGCTGATCGTCGGGATCGGCAAGGCCGGCAATCCCGCGACGATGCCGGGGGTGACGCGGGGCCTCGCGCTGGGACTGGGCACCGACGCCATTTCCGGCGAGCACCTCATCCTCACCGCGGGCGGCATCGACGCGCATGTCCACTTCATCTCGCCGCAGCAGGCGCAGGCCGCACTCAGCAACGGCGTGACGACGCTGTTCGGCGGTGGCATTGGTCCCACCGACGGCACCAACGGCACCACGATCACGCCGGGCACCTGGAACATCGAGATGATGCTCCGCTCCTTCGATGCGTGGCCGGTCAATGCGGGCGTGCACGGCAAGGGCAACGGCTCGGCGCCGCTGCCGATCGACGAGCAGATCCGCGCCGGCGCGATGGGCCTGAAGGTTCACGAGGATTGGGGCAGCACGCCGGCGGCGATCCGCATGGCGCTCACCGTCGCCGACGACCACGACGTCCAGGTCTGCATCCACACCGACACCCTGAACGAGGCCGGCTTCGTCGAGAGCACCATCGCCGCCTTCGAGGGGCGCACGATCCACACCTACCACACCGAAGGCGCGGGCGGCGGGCACGCACCGGACATCATCCGTGTGGCCGGCATCGCCAACGTTCTTCCGAGTTCGACCAACCCGACCATGCCCTACGGCATCAATTCCCAGGCCGAACTCTTCGACATGGTGATGGTCTGCCACAACCTCAGCCCGAAGATCCCCACCGACGTCGCCTTCGCCGAGAGCCGCGTGCGGGCCGAGACCATCGCGGCGGAGAACGTCCTGCACGATCTCGGCGCGATCTCGATCCTGTCGAGCGACAGCCAGGCCATGGGCCGCGTCGGCGAGAACTGGGCGCGCACGATCCAGACGGCCCACCTGATGAAGGCGCGGCGCGGCGCCTATCCCGGCGACGCGTCGGGCAACGACAACCAGCGCGTCCTGCGTTTCGTGGCCAAGGTGACGATCAATCCGGCCATCGTCGCGGGCGTCTCGCATGTCATCGGCTCGGTCGAGGTCGGAAAGATGGCCGATCTCGTCCTGTGGGAGCCGGCCTTCTTCGGCGCCAAGCCGAAGATGGTGATCAAGGGCGGCATGATCTCCTGGGCGGTGATGGGCGATCCCAACGCCTCGCTGCCGACGCCGCAGCCGGTGGTCTACCGCCCGATGTTCGGCGGCATGGGCCCGGCGGTGGCCAGGACCCGCGTCACCTTCACCTCGCATGCCGGCTTCGAGGCCGGCATCGCCGAGCGCTACGCGCTGACCTCCAAGGTGATGCCCGTCTACGGCACGCGCACGCTGACCAAGGCGTCGATGGTGCGCAACGACCGGCTCCCGGTCATCGAGGTCAACCCGGAGACCTTCGCGGTCACCGTCGACGGCCAGCACGCCACGATCGAGCCCGCGACCCACCTGCCGCTCGCCCAGCTCCACTTCTTCAGTTGATGTCCCGCCGCCGGCTCAAGACTCGGTGCATGCGCTGATGAAACCGATCGACATCATGTGGGTGTGCCTCGGCGGCGGTGCCGGCTCGCTGCTGCGCTGGTGGCTCGGCGGGGTCATCGATCGTGCGATCCCGGCGCGCTTCAAGTTCGGCACCTTGCTCATCAACGTCACGGGCGCCTTCGCCATCGCCTACCTGTCCGCCGCCTTCGCGCTCGGCTGGCAGCAGCGCCACGGGGACATGATGGCGTCCCTGGTGCTGACGGGCTTTCTCGGCGGCTACACCACGTTCAGCTCGATGCAGCTCGACACGGCGCAGATGGCGGTGGAGCATCGCCACGCGCTCGCCGCCCTCTACCTCGTCGCCTCCGTTGGCCTCGGCCTCTGTGCCGCGGCGGCGGGCGTGGCCCTGGCGCGGGCATAGGGGCGCGTGATGGGCGCGCAGGCCGTCTTCGTCTTCATCGGTGGCGGGTTCGGCGCGATCACCCGCGAATTCCTGATGCTGCTGATCCCTCAGCAGAGCGGCGCCTTTCCGCTCGATATCTTCACCGCCAACGTCGTCGCCTCGTTCTGCCTCGGCGCCGCCTTCGGCCTTCACCGCCTCGGCCGCGTCTCGGACGAGTTCATGCTGCTCGTCGGCACGGGCTTCTGCGGCGGGATGTCGACCTTCTCGAGCTTCGTCTTCGGCGTCCTGTCCGAGGCCACGGCGCCGGGCCAGGCCGGCCTCGCGGTCCTCTACGGTCTCTCCAGCCTCGCCGTCGGCTACGCCGCGGTCCGGCTCGGGATCCTATCCGGGAAACGTCTGCGCCGCGCCTGAGCGCGGCCGTTTGGGAGGGACGCATGATCCTCGTCGAACACAAGCTCGGTTATCTCGACGATCCGCTTTGGCAGGAGCGCGCGCGGCACGCCCGGATCGATCCGCTGGTGCTGGAGCAGTGGGAGGCGCCCAAGAGCCGCCTGCGCAAGGCGAGCGAGAGCGGGATCGAGCTGGCGGTCTCGCTGCCGCGCGCCGAGCACCTGCACGACGGCGACGTGCTCCACTACGACGCGGCGCGCGGCCTCATCGTCGTCGCCCGGATCGCCCTCAAGGACGTGCTGGTGATCGAGCTGGAGGGGCTGGAGCGCCTCGCGCCGCACGAGATCCTGCGCGCCTGCTTCGAACTCGGGCATGGCCTCGGCAATCAGCACTGGCCGGCGGTGATCAAGGGATCGACGGTCTACGTGCCGCTCTCGGTCGATCAGAAAGTGATGGCCTCGGTGATGCGCACCCACGCCTTCGCGCATGTGAAGACCCGTTTCGCGCCGGGCGAGGAGGTGGCGGCCAAGCTCGATGCGAAGGAGGTCCGGCTGCTGTTTGCCGGCGCCGACGCCACCCCGCACCACCATCACGGCGATCACGGCGGGGCGCATGCCCACGATCAGCACGAGGCCCATCGCCACCCGCATGACCACCCGCACGGTCACGGACACGATCACGCGAACGGTCACGCGCACACGCATCTCCACCGGCCCGGTCCGGTGGCGTGATGCGGCACGGTGAGCCGAGGGCCCGTCTCGCGACTCACGGCATGGCGCATCTCGCGCGCCTGCTGCAATGGTCGGATTCGACGCTGCCGGTCGGCGCCTTCGCCTTCTCCAACGGGCTCGAATCCGCGCTTCAGACAGGAATCGTCCGCGACGCGGACAGCCTGCTGTCCTTCGTCGAACTCGTCCTGCACCAGACGGCGCGGGTGGACGGCGTCGCGCTGCTGCACGCCCATCGCGCCGCCCTGACGGAGGATTATCCCGGCCTCGTCACCGCCGACCGGGAGTTGCTCTGCCGCCGCGTCGGCGAGGAGCAGCAATTGATGCTGACGCGGATGGGCAAGAAGTTCGCCGAATTGGCGCTCAGGATCGCCCCGTCACCGATGCTGGCGCGCTGGCTCGCCGACATCCGCTCGGAGGCCATGCCGGGCTGCCTACCGGTCGGCCAAGCGATCGCGCTCGCCGGGCTCGGCGCCGACGAGAGCGAGGCCTTCGTCGTCCACCAGTACGGCATCGCCTCGATGATCCTGAGCGCGGCGCTGCGGCTGATGCGGATCGACCATTTCGAGACCCAGCGCATCCTGTTCACCGCGCAAGGGCGTGTTCAGGACGACTACCTCGCCGTGCACGATCTCGCCCTCGATGAGATGGCGGCCTTCGCTCCTGTCTTCGATGTTCTCGTTGCCCATCACACCACGGTCCATGTGCGCCTGTTCATGAACTGAGCGTGGCAAAGGAAGTAGAGATGAAGAAGATCACCCGTATCGGCATCGGCGGCCCGGTCGGCTCGGGCAAGACCGCGGTCATCGAGACGATCACGCCGCGCCTGATCGCGCGGGGCATCAAGCCGCTGATCATCACCAACGACGTCGTCACGACGGAGGATGCCAAGCAGGTGCGCCGCACCCTCAACGGCGTGCTGATCGAGGAGAAGATCGTCGGCGTCGAGACCGGGGCCTGCCCGCATACGGCGGTGCGCGAGGATCCGTCGATGAACATCGCCGCGGTCGAGGAGCTCGAAGAGAAGTATCCCGACAGCGACGTGATCCTGATCGAGTCCGGCGGCGACAACCTCACGCTCACCTTCAGCCCGGCGCTCGCCGACTTCTACATCTACGTCATCGACGTCGCGGCCGGCGACAAGATCCCGCGCAAGAACGGCGCCGGGGTCTGCCAGTCGGACATCCTCGTCATCAACAAGCGCGACCTCGCCCCCTATGTCGGCGCGAGCCTCGACGTCATGGCGCGCGATTCCAAGATCATGCGCGGCGCGAAGCCGTTCCTCTTCACCAATTGCAAGACCGGCGAGGGGGTCGACGACCTCCTCCAACTCATCCTCGATCTGGCCTTGTTCGACTTGGCACCCGTCGATCAGGCGCCCGTCGATCAGGCGCCAGCCGGCGGGGCGGCGGACCGCCCGCTCGCGGCGAGCGCCTGAGGCCATGGCGCTCCACGAAGCCCTCGGCCGTCTCGACGGGGCGCGCGAACTGCGCGGGTTCCAGACCGAGCCGGCGCAGATGCGGGCAGGGGCGCCCGGCAAGGTCGGTCGATTGCGCCTCGGCTTCGCGCTGCGCGACGGGCGCTCAGACCTGCACGACCTCTACCGGGTCGCCCCGCTCTTGGTGCAGCAGGCGCTCCACTGGGACGAGGCGATGCCGGAACTGCCGGTCTGCCCGATCATCTCGGTCGGGGGCGGCATCCTCCAGGGCGACCGCTATACGATCGAGATTGCGGTGGGGGAGGGCGCCTGCGCCCACGTCTCCACGCAGGGCGCCAACCGCATCCACTGCATGGACGCGAATTACGCCGCGCAGCACCAGAGCGTGACGGTTTCGGCCGGCGGCTATCTCGAATACCTGCCGGATGTCACCATCCCCTATCGCGGCTCGCGCTTCCTCTCCCGCACGGAGATCGTCGTCGCGGAAAGCGCCACTCTTCTCTACGGCGAGATGGTGCTGGCGGGCCGCAAGCATCACCATGCCGAGGAACGCTTCGGCTTCGATCTGCTGTCGATGGACGTGGCGCTCCACCGGCCCGACGGGCGCAAGCTGTTTGCGGAAAAGATCCTGATCGAGCGTGGCGACCCGACGATCGGCTTCGCGGGGGTGATGCGCGGCTTCGACGCCTTCGCCAACATCCTCTGCGTGACGCCACCCGAGACCGCCGCGCGCATCAAGGCGCGGTTCGAGACCAACTTCTCCGGCGAGGCGCCGCGGGCGGTCTCCGGCGTGAGCCGCCTGCCCAACGCCGCCGGGCTGATGCTGCGCGCGGTCGGGGTCGAGAGCTACGACGTCCGCCACGAGGTCCGCCGGTTCTGGCGCATCGTGCGCGAGGAGGCCCGCGGCCGCACCCTTCCCGCCGAACCCTACTGGCGCTGAGCGAAGGCCGAAAAGATGCCGCGCGCGAACCCCAACCTTCTCGTCCAGTCGCTGCGCGGAGCGAGCCAGGTCTTCTTCATGGAGAACGCGGCGACCGGCCTGCTGTTCTTCGTCGCGATGGCCTATGCCTCCTCGCTCACCGGCAACTGGGCGACCCCGATCGGGGGGGCGCTCGGGGTTCTCGTCGCGACGCTGACCGCGCGGCTGCTGGATTGCGACGCACCCTCCGTCTCCTCCGGCCTCTACGGCTTCAACGGCATCCTCGTCGGCGCTGCGCTCCCCACCTTCATCGCGTCTTCGCCCCAACTCTGGGCCGCGATCGTGATCGGCGCAGCGGCGAGCACGGTGGTGACCGCCGCCTTCAGCGCGACGCTCACCGACAAATGGGGCATTCCGGGCTCGACCGGCCCCTTCGTGCTGACCGGTTGGCTGATGGTGGCCGCAGCCTATTCCTTCGGCCGCCTGCAGGTGACGGGCGATGCGCCCCGGCTCGCGGCCGACCTCGTGCGGGGGAGCGCCGGCATTCCGGGGCCGGCGGATCTCGTCGCGATCTTCTTTCGCAACATCGCGCAAGTCTATTTGCTCGGCAGCGCGGTGAGCGGTGCCATCATCCTCGCCGGTATCCTGATCGCTTCCGTGCCGGCCGGGATCGCCGCCGCCGCCGGGTCGCTGGTCAGCCTCGTCGTCGCGCTCGCGATGGGCGCCGATCCGTCCGCGGTAAGTCAGGGGCTCTACGGCTTCAGTCCGGTCCTGACGGCGATGGCCGTCGGCGTGATCTTCCTGACGCCCTCGCCGCGGGTCGCCGTGTATGCGGGACTGGCCACGGTGACCACCGTCTTCGTCCAGGGCGCTCTCGACGCCCTCGTCGCGCCGGCCGGGATCCCGTCCTTCACCGCCCCCTACGTCCTGACGATGTACCTGTTCATCGCGCCCAAGCGCCTGATGGCGCCCCACCCGCACGCGCCGGTCGCCGATCACATGGTCGGCGAGGGGACCCCGGCCCGTCCGGCGAGCCCCGCGCGGTGACGCCCTGCGGCATCGATCCCGGCGTGATCGGCCGGCCTCGTCTCGACCCCGTCCCCGTGCCGCACTGACCGCGGCGGCCGGCGCCGCGAATTTCCGAAACGCACGATCAAGGAGCAGGCGATGCACGGCATCAACGCGGGCGACACGGCCTTCATCCTCATCTGCACCGCCCTGGTGCTGATGATGACGCCGGCCCTGGCGCTGTTCTACGGCGGCCTCGTCAAGCAGCGCGACGTGCTGTCGGTGATGATCCAGAACTTCGTCTGCATCGGCGTCGTCGGGGTGATCTGGGTGTTCGGCGGCTTCAGCCTCGCCTTCGGCCCCGATATCGGCGGCACGATCGGGAATTTCGCCTCCTATTTCGGAATGTACAGGGTCGGCATCGAGCCCAATCCGGTCTACGCGCCGAACATCCCCTTCATCATGGTCTTCGCCTACCAGATGATGTTCGCCATCATCACGCCGGCGCTGATGACGGGCGCCTTCGTCGGGCGCTTCCGGTTCGGCGCCTACCTGTTCTTCGTCGCGGCTTGGACCATCCTCGTCTACCTGCCGGCCGCGCACTGGATCTGGGGCGGCGGCTTCCTGGCCAAGCTCGGCGTCGCCGACTTTGCCGGCGGCATCGTCATCCATACCTCCGCAGGTTTCTCGGCGCTGGCGACCGCCAAGTATCTCGGCAAGCGCAAGCTCGCGGAGGGCCAGTCCGAATCGGCGCCGGCGAGCCTGCCGCTGGTCGCCCTCGGCGCGGGTCTGCTGTGGTTCGGCTGGTTCGGCTTCAATGCCGGCGGTGCCTACGCGGCGGACGCGCTGGCGGCCTACGCCTTCACCAACACCATGCTCGCCGGCTCCATCGCCATGCTGACCTGGATGTTCTGGGAATGGCGCGAGACCCGGCACCCCTCCTTCTCGGGCGTCCTCGTCGGCGCCGTGGCGGGTCTCGCGACGATCACCCCGGCCTCGGGCTATGTCGAGCCCATCGCCGCCCTGGCCATCGGCGCCATCGGCGCCACGGCCTGCTACTTCGCCAAATACGTGCAGCGCTGGCTGAGGATCGACGACACGCTGGAAGTCTGGCGCGCCCACGGCGTCGGCGGCCTCACCGGCGCGCTGCTCGTCGGCGTCCTGGCCAGCCCCCACATCAATCAGGTCTCGGCGAGCCTGGCGCAGTTCGGCGTCCAGCTCCTCGCCGTCACCGTGGTCGGCGCCTATGCCGCGCTCGTCACCTTCGGCATCCTGAAGGGCCTCGACCGGTTCGGGACGCTGCGGGTGCCCGACGCGATCCAGGAAAAGGGCCTCGACACGATGCTCGGCGAGCGCGCCTTCAACCTGTGGAACATGGATCGCACCCTGCCGAAGTAGAGCCGGCGGAAAGCAGGGCGGTCGCCGGCCGACGCGGTGTCCGTCGTCAGGCCGGTCGTACCTGTCGAGAGAACGGCTCCGTGGCGGCTCCCGCCCGGCGCCCGTTCGTGTGTCGTACCGCACCAATTCGATCGCAAGCTAACGAATTGACTGGCCAAGTCCACCGTCGGGCGATAGAACGGTCAAGTCAGCGACGCGCGGGAGAGAGCCGGTGCAAACCGGCCGCCGAAGGAGCAACCGCCCCGGAAACTCACAGGCACCCGGACCGCTCGTCGTTCAACACTCTGGAAAGCGGAGCGGACGCTCCCGCCGATGGTGTAAGTCGCGGCCCCGTTCGGGGCCGGGCGAAACTCTCAGGCCGATGACAGAGGGGGGCTCGCATGCACGGCGCGTGCGGAGCGACCTCGGAGGCCTCTCGCCATGACGGACCCATAGGCTGACCCGAAGGCCGCGACGCGGCCTCTCACGTCTTCCTCGATCCTCCCTCTCGATCCGCGCGACCGGCTGGCGCGTCCCTCGCGCCGGGCCGACGCTTGCCCGGCTTCCGCCCGTTCGACGCGGCCGCGCGGGCCCGAAGACGCGCGGATCCGCGACCCACGAACTGGAGTCACGACGATGCCGGCCACCCGCCGCTCCCTTCTCCTCGCCGCCGCCCTCTTCGCACCGGGTCGCGCGCACGCCTTCTTCTGGGACTCCGCCCCGGAGCCCAAGGCTCCGGAACCGGTCGAACCGACCGCGAACCGCGACGCGTGGTTCATCGGCGAGATCCCGGACGAGCCCTTCAACGTTCCGATGGTCGATCTGACCCTCGTTCCGGCGCAGTACCGCCGGCAGATCGTGGATTACGACGGCCCGGAGCGCGCCGGCACGCTGGTCGTCGACACGCACCAGCGCTTCCTCTTCCTCATCCGCGAAGACCGGACCGCCCTGCGCTACGGCATCGGGGTGGGCCGGGCCGGCTTCACCTGGTCGGGTGTCGCGGTGGTCAAGCGCAAGGCGAAATGGCCGGGCTGGCGCCCGACGCCGGCCATGCTGAAGCGGCGGCCCGACATCCCGCGCTACGTCGAGCCCGGCATCCACAACCCGCTCGGCTGCCGCGCGCTCTACCTCTACCAGGGCGATCGCGACACGCTCTACCGCATCCACGGCACCAACGAGCCCTGGACCGTCGGGGGCACCGATTCGTCCGGCTGCATCCGCCTCCTCAACGAGGACATCCACGACCTCTACGGCCGCGTTCCGCTCGGTACGACGGTCGTCGTGAAGACCGCGCAGGCGGAGGTGATGGTGCAGCGCGAGTGGGACGGCCCCTCCCGCTCCGACAACCAGGTGCTGCTCTTCCGCTAGAGCGCTTTCCGACGAAGTGGATGGCGGCTCTGGAGCATCGCCCCGAAAGGTGGCCGCCGGCTTTCGGGGCGATGCGAAGACGAGAGGACAGCGCGTCGCCCTTCCTCGCTGCCCGCTGACGAAACCCAGATCCCCGATGGACTGAGAACGATGTTCGAGACCGCGACTGCGACCCTGGATTGGCTGGGGCTGATCGTCTTCACGATCACCGGTGCCCTGGTGGCCTCCCGCAAGGAGATGGATTTCGTCGGCTTTGCCGTGCTGGGCACCGCGACGGGAATCGGGGGCGGAACGCTCCGCGACCTGCTGCTCGGAGCGCCCGTGTTCTGGACGCAGCGGCCCAGCGCTCTCCTGGCGTGCCTCGGCATCTCCTGTGCCGTGTTCTTCTGCGCGCACATCCCGCAATCCCGCTACCGCACCCTGGTCCGGCTCGATGCCTTCGGTCTCGCGCTCTTCGCGGTGGCCGGCGCCGAGAAGGCCATCCAGGCCGGGGCCGGCAGCGCCGTGGCCGTCGTCATGGGCGTGGTGACCGCGACCTTCGGCGGCGTGATCCGCGATCTCCTCGGAGGCGACAGCCCGGTGATCCTCAGCCGGGAGATCTACGCCTCGGCGGCGGGCGCGGGTGCGCTCACCTACGTGTCCCTGGCCGCGCTCGGCGCGCCGCGGGAACTCGCCCTCGGCTCCGGCTTCCTCGTCGCCCTGCTCCTGCGGGCGCTCTCCCTCCGCCTGGGATGGACGCTGCCGCGATATCGTCCTCGGGCCCGCCGCCCCTATTCTTGAACAGAACGGTCCCCGCGCGCCGAGGCTCTCTCCAAGACAGGAATTCAAGACAGGCAGACGGTGACCCAGTGCGCGATCACGACCGTCAGCAGTTCCGGCGCGCTGGCGGGGTTCGGGACGAGGATGACCGAGGCGACGGCGCCGAGCAGCGTGCCGAGCACCCGGTAGAGCGCCTTGGAGCGGGTGGCGCCGGCCAGCACCTGACTCGTGATGTAGACGGTGCCGAGTGCCCAATAGGGCTTGGGCAGGTCGATCCAGAAGGCGAGGTACAGGGTCTGGCATGCCGGCCCCGAACGTCTCGGGCGGGAAGGCCCCGTCGTGTCAGCCCGGAAGGGTCATCCCCGGGGCGCCCGTGGGCCCGCTTCCGGAGCCGCTTCCGCCTCCGTGCCGCCGGCGTGACGCTGGATCGCCCGGAACACCCGCAGGCCGGCCTCCAAGTCGGCGGCGCTGATGCCCGCGAAGACGGCCTCGCGGAGCCGGTCGAGGTCGGCCTCGATCCGGGCAACGACGGCGTCCCCAGCGGCGGTCAGGCTCAGAACCTTCGCGCGCCGGTCGCCCGGGTCTTCCCGGCGCCGGACGAGACCGGCCGCCTCCAACTGGTCGAGGAGGCGGACCAGCGACGGTCCCTCGATTCCCACCGCCTCGGCGAGGGCGTTCTGGCGCGGCTCACCTCCCATGCGCCCGATCAGGACCAGCGGCAGCGCCTTCGCCTCGGAGATCCCATGCGCCTCCGTCGCCGTATTGGCGAGCCGCCGCCATTGGCGCCCGGAGAGCAGAAGCGTGTGGGTGTAGGCCAGGCGCAACTGGCGCAAAGTCTCGTCGGCCATCTCCAGCCCGTTCGCCTCGCCCCTGAACGACCACACCCGAGACCGCGGAATCGCACGAGTAGGAAGCTATCAATGAGCTGATGAGCCTTCAAGCGTGCTCCAGGGCTGAAGGACAAGCCATCTGCGCTCGATCCGCGTGGCTTGGCCCTCTGGGCCATTCGAAAGATGACGAAGCCCGCCCGAGTGGGATTGCCCCGTTTTGTGGACGGTCTGGGGACTTGGCTGAGCAGGTTGATTGTTGACGCCTCTGGGGCAGTCTTCCGCTCGTAGGCACGGGCGAACGGTCGCCGAGCGCCGAGTGGCGGCGCAGTGGATTGTACAGGCCCAGAATGTAGCTGAAGCAGGCCATCCGAGCCTCGGCCTGCGAGCGGAAGCGGCGGCGGGCGAGCAACGCACACAGTGGACGCCCAGCACGGCCCCGGCATGAGAAGCGGATTGGCGACGGATGCCTCTCATGCACCCACCATCGGGTGCCAAGTCCGTTCTGCCTCGATTGCAGGCAACATGCCTCAGCGCGTTGCAATTTCGGGCGCGGCCGGTAAACCGGTATCTGGTATACCAGGGCGCCGCGCCGATCCTCCAAGCCCTTGCCCGTCAGATGGGCGCCTCGGGCGGAGCCGGCAAGCGAGGGACGCACGAGGATGTCCGAGACTGCCAACGCCGAACGCCAAGCCGGTAAGCCGTCCGGATTTCGGCTGTTCAGGCCCATCCTGGCCGGTGCGACCCTGCGGGAACGTATGGTCGCGTGCCTCGGCGCGCTGGTCGGCATCACGCTGACGGGTCTGATCTGCGGCTTCGTCTTCGGCCAGGGGCCTGACATCCCGCTCATCGTCGCTCCGATGGGGGCCTCGGCGGTATTGCTGTTTGCGGTGCCCGCGAGCCCGCTGGCGCAGCCCTGGTCCATCATCGGCGGCAACACGATCTCGGCCTTCATGGGCGTGCTCGCCGCCCGCTTCATCCCGGACCCGGTTGTGGCCATCGGCGTCGGGGTATCGCTTGCGATCGCCGCGATGTCGCTCACCCGATCCCTTCACCCGCCCGGGGGCGCGGCCGCATTGACGGCGTTGATCGGCGGCCCGGCCGTCACGTCCGCGGGCTTTCTGTTTCCTCTATTCCCGGTCTGCGTGAACTCGGTCATTCTGGTCGCGCTCGGCATCGCCTTCCACAAGATCTCACGCCGCAACTATCCCCACGTTCCCGTCGCAGCGCCGGTCAACACCCATGGAACGGCGGACCTACCCGCGCCGCTGCGTGTCGGCTTCCGACAGGAAGACGTCGATGCCGCGCTGGTCGAGCTGCACGAGACACTGGACATCGACCGCGCCGACCTCGATCGGCTCCTCCGCCAAGTCGAACTCCGCGCGCTCGTGCGCACGCAGGGCGACCTCACCTGCGCCGAGATCATGTCACGTGACGTGGTCACCATCGCGCTGGATGGCAGCGCGGAGCGGGCGCGGGAGCTCCTGATCGCGCGCAACATCCGGACATTGCCCGTGGTGGACGGGGCCGGCCGGCTGCTCGGCACGCTCGGCCTGCGCGAGCTCACGCTGCACGGCGAGCGGGGCATCGCGCAGGTGATGTCCGAGGCCCAAACGACGGGCCCGGACGAACCGGTGGTCGCCCTGGCTTCCTCGCTGACCGACGGTCGCACCCATGCGGTTGTGGTCGTGGATGGTGAACGCCGCGTTTTGGGCATCATTACTCAGACAGACCTCCTCGCGACCCTGACACGCCTGCTTTCGGCCAAGTCCCTCGCGCTTCCCGGCCCCATTGCAGCCTAGGCGGCCGCCCAGGCCCGAACCTGCAGGCTTTCCGAGGGCTCAACGTGCCATGGTGGGCGTTGGCCCGTTCGTTGCTAGCGCTTCCCGTAGTTCTGGCACTGCCAGGTCCGCGAGATTGAGCCGATGCAAGACGGGTCGCTTCTCCTTCAACTCCTGCACGCAGCCTTGATGGCTTCGAGCATGATGCTGACGTGGCAGGTCCATCGCTTGCGTAAACCGAAGGCGGAGTAAGCCGGTCTTTGACGTAGAAGCAGCTTCCGAAGAGCCGGCGCTGTCGTTGAGCGCCACTTGGGATAGCGCTGGTTTGTTGGGCACCGAGACCGCTTTCGCGTGAGGTGTTTTCCCGATGCCCAAGACCCGCCCTGCATACCCTGCTGAGTTCCGGCGGCAGATGGTCGATCGGGTCCGTGCCGGCCGCGATCCAACCGATTTCGGCCCGCGAATTCGAGCCGTCGCGCCAGACCATCCAGAACTGGGTCGCGGAGGCTGACCGCAGCGAGGGCCGCCGCGAGGCCAAGCCGCCGACGGCCGTCCACAGCCTGACGGCGACCGAGTGCGACGAGTTTGTCCGGCTGCGGCGTCAGAACCGGCAACTGAAACTGGAGCGTGACATCCGCGCGCTCGCGGCGGCTTGGTTCGCGCGGGAGATCGGGGCCTGCCGTCGGGGGCTTCCAGTTCATGAGCGCCAACCAGGCCGACCTCCCGATCGTCGCCATGGCCCGTGTGCTCGGTGTATCGAAGGCCGGGTGCTACGCCTAGGCCAGCCGCCAGCCCTCGGTACGGGCAGTTGCCGATGCCGCGCTGCTGAAGCGGATCCGCACCGTCCATCTCAGCTCGCGCCAGACCTGCGGCGCACCGCACATCCACGCCGACCTGCGTGATCGCTCGCTCAAACCCATCGGTCCTCGCGCCGAGGCTGAAGTGCGCTATCATGCCAACGCTGGCGGCCGAGCTTTGGCCTTTTGACCCAAAACAAAAAGCCTCCGAGAAACCCGGAGCGGCTCAGCTTCATTCCTGAACGCCGATTTCAGCGAGCGTTCAATTCATCCATCAAAGCATGGCGGCCTTCGGCAGACCTCCGGCGCGGATTTCAATCACCCGTATCCCCGGCGATGCGTGCATAATACGCCCAGCGCGCTTGCGTCGCAGAGATTTATAATTCAAAAATTCGATTGGCTGTCGGCTCAGGTGCAGGCCGCGCCCGTCGAGTCATCAAAGTCGCTGGTTGTTGCTGCGGTTGGTGTGTCGGACCACGAACTGCCCGCGCAACGCTGTCGAGGGGATGACGGTGCCGCAGGCTGGTCCTTGGGCCAAGAAAACAGGCCGCGTGCCGAAACGTGCGCCGCGAGAGGAGACGCTATGAGAGTTGCCGTGCGGGCCGCGATCGCGGCCCTGTTGTTGTCTGCTGTCCCGGCCCAGGCTTGGGAGCCGACGAAGCCGATCGAGATCATCGTTCCCTTCCCGCCCGGCGGATCGTCCGACCAGATGGCGCGCACGATCCAGGGGGCGATTCAGAAGAACAACCTCGTCAAGCAGCCGATCATTATCGTGAACAAGCCCGCCGCAGCGGGCGGCGAGGCGATGCTCGATATCCAGAAGTCGGCCGGCGACCCCCACAAGCTCATCACCACGTCGAGCGGCATCTACATGACGCCCCTCTCCACCAAGCTTCCGGTGAGCTGGAAGGATTTCACCCCGATTGCGATGATGGCGCAGGATGCCTTCGTGCTCTGGGTCAACAGCGAGAAGCCCTACAAGACGGCCGGTGAATTCTTCGAGGCTGCCAAGGCCGCCAAACCGCCGCTCAAGACCGGCGGCAATGGCTCGAAGCGCGAGGATCACCTGATCTCCGTGACGATGGAGCAGGCAACGGGCACGAAGATCACCTACGTGCCCTACCAGGGCGGCGGACCGGCCTCCGTGCAGCTCGCCGGCGGCCATATCGACGCCAACATGAACAACCCGGCCGAAGAGGTGGCCAACTGGCGCTCCGGCGCGGTGAAGCCGCTCTGTGCCTTCTCCGACAAGCCGATCGAGTACACGCAGAAGGTCACCGCCGATATGGCGTGGTCCGACATCCCGACCTGCCAGTCGCAGGGCGTGAACGTCACCTACCAGATGCTGCGCGGCATGTTCATGCCCGGCAAGGTTACCCCCGAGCAGCAGGCCTTCTACGTCGATCTGTTCAAGAAGGTCACCGAGACCCCGGACTGGAAGGCCTATCTCGAGCGCAACGCCCTGGTTCCCGACTTCCGCTCCGGCCAGAGCTTCGTCGACTTCCTCACCGAGGACGAGCGCAAGCACAAGGAGCTGATGACCAAGGCCGGGTTCATCGCGACGAACTGAGCCCGCGCCCGGCTGCGCTGCCGGCCGCTTCGTCGAAGGGCGGTGCGGCCGAGGCGAACCCTTGTTCAGGAAGTGCCCGACATGACCGAAGCCTCTCCCCCGCTCCCCGAGCGCGGCCTGTCGCGCCGTGCCGTCGAGATCGTCGTGGCGCTGCTGCTGCTCGGCCTTGCCGGGCTGGCCCTGTGGGATTCCTACGGGCGGGGCGCGGGCTGGGACAACGGGCCGGAAAACGGCTTCTTCCCGGCCCGCGTCGCCGCGATCCTAGGCGTCGCGGCCATCGCCGCTCTCGTGAGCGCCCTTCGACGGGAGGACAGCATCTTCGTCACCTACGGCCAGCTCCGGCTGGTGGCCCAGGTCTTCGTGCCGCTGTTCCTCTACCTGCTGGGGATCGCCTTCCTCGGCATCTACCTGTCCTCGGCCCTGTTCATGGCCCTGTTCATGGTCACGCTCGGCTCCTTCCGCTGGTGGCAGACGGCGCTCGCCACCGTTCTCGTGCCGCTCGTCATCTTCTGGGTGTTCGAGCAACAGTTCCGGGTTCCGCTGCCGAAGGGACCGATCGAAGCCTTCCTCGGCTACTGACCTGACCGGCCCGCGGCGGAGAGATTTCCATGGACGACCTCAACCAGCTCCTGCTCGGCTTCCAGGTCGCGCTGACGTGGCACAACATCCTGTTCATGGTGGTGGGCGTGCTGCTCGGCATCGTGGTGGGCGTGCTTCCGGGCCTCGGCGGCCCTAACGGCGTCGCGATCCTGCTGCCGCTGACCTTCGGCATGGACCCGACCTCGGCGATCATCCTCTTGTCGTCGATCTACTGGGGCGCCCTGTTCGGCGGCGCGATCACCTCGATCCTGTTCAACATCCCCGGCGAGGCGTGGTCGGTCGCCACCACCTTCGACGGCTACCCGCTGGCGCAGAAGGGGCGGGCCGGCGAGGCTTTGACGGCGGCCTTCACCGCCTCCTTCATCGGCGCACTCTCGGGCGTGGTGCTCATCACCTTCGTGGCGCCGCTGGTCGCCAAGTTCGCCCTGCGCTTCGGCCCGGCCGAGTTCTTCGGCGTTTTCTTCCTCACCTTCTGCTCGTTCATCGGCATGGGCCGGGAGAACAAGGCCAAGATCATCGTCTCGCTGGCGCTCGGCTTCCTGCTCGCGGCGGTCGGCCTCGACACCATCTCCGGCGACCTGCGGCTGACCTTCGGCACGCCCGAGCTGATGAAGGGCTTCGACTTCCTCGTCGTGGTGATCGGCCTGTTCGGCGTCTCCGAGATCCTGCTCACCATCGAGGAGGGCCTGCACTTCAAGGGCAAGCGGGCAGCCATGGATCTCGGCGTGGTGCTACGCACCTGGGCCTCGCTGCCGCGCTACTGGGCGACGCTGATCCGCTCCTCGGTCGTGGGCATGTGGATGGGCGTCACCCCGGGCGGCGCGATCGCGGCCTCGTTCATGGGCTACGGCCTCGCCAAGCGCTTCTCCCGCCAGCCCGAGGAGTTCGGGCGCGGCGATATCGAGGGTGTGCTGGCCCCCGAGACCGCGGCGCACGCCGCCGGCACCTCGGCGCTCCTGCCGATGCTGGCCCTCGGCATCCCCGGCTCGGCCACCGCGGCGGTGCTGCTCGGCGGCCTGATGATCTGGGGCCTGCAGCCCGGCCCGCTGCTCTTCGTCGAGAAGAAGGAGTTCGTCTGGGGCCTGATCGCCTCGATGTATCTCGGCAACCTTGCCGGTCTCCTGATCGTGCTCGCGACCGTGCCGGTTTTCGCCGCGATCATGCGCATCCCCTTCGCGCTGGTCGCACCGATCATCCTCGTCGTCTGCGCCATCGGCGCCTTCACGGTCGAATCCTCGCGCTTCGACATCTGGCTGATGCTGATCTTCGGGGTCGTCGGTTACGTCTTCAAGAAGCTCGACTATCCGCTCGCCCCCCTCGTGCTCGCGCTCGTCCTCGGCGATCGCGCCGAGGACGCGTTCCGCCAGGCCTTGCTCGGCTCGGGCGGGGACCTGTCCGTCTTCTTCTCGAACGGCCTCGTCTCGAGCCTGATGGTCCTCGGCCTGCTGCTCCTGTTCTGGGGGCCGCTCGGCGACCTGCGCAAACGGCTGGCGCGCAAGGCCGGCCTCACCCGGCCGGCCCCGGTCTCCCATTGAGGCGAGACAGGGCTTCCGAGAGCCAATGAAGCGTCGTGGAGCAGCGGCTGGATGAAGGTCGCGGCCTTCGTGACGACGCATCACGACCATGATGCTCGTCCCCTTGGCCATCTACAGGCGATCCGGGGCATGATCCGCCCCCACTGAAGTGGTCCGCCCTGAGGTATGGCTTTTGAGCCAGATGAGGACGGACAGATGGGAACGAAGCGGCATAAGCCGGAAGACGTGGTCGCCAAGCTGC
>NZ_BPRC01000019.1 GCF_022179725.1 Methylorubrum aminovorans | reverse complement strand
AACAGCGCCGGAGACGACCAACACCCCGGGACAACAAGGACAGCGATCGCCCGATCCAGTCACCCGGATCAGCTCCGCTCCACCAACAATCCCGAAGACCGCCAGAACCCCGCCCCACCAGCTGGTGGACCGCGGCGCCCGTCGGTGAAAATGGGTATAGGGAGCCCGGCCACGGACGTCAATCGGAAAATCGCGAAAAGTGCGAGGAGGGCCGCTACGGGCCCGCAGAACGCATCTGACAGCCCGTCCGCGACCGTAGTGCGCCTATCAGGCGATCAATATCCCTTCTTCACTTGTGCCAGCGCGCGGGTGAGCCCGTCGGCCACGATCGCGCGCTCGTCAGGAGAGGCGTCACGGGCGACGATGACATGCTCGCGGCGCGAGGTCAGCGTCAGCGTGCGCAGGCCGAACTCCTCGTCGTCGACGCGGCTGAGCTTGGTCCAAAGTGGGTTGAAGCGCCACTCACGCCGGACGCCTCGCGGATCGATGCGGGCCAGGAAGACTTCGATCGGCGAGATCGCCACTTCCTCAAAGGATCGCCCGCGGCGGAAGCTCACCTTCAGCGCAACGTACAGCGCCAGCATATCGAGGCCGAAGAACCCGGCGATCGGCCAGAACCCGGCGCGCCAGCATGCGATGGACGTCACGAGCGAGACGAGGCAGCAGAGCCCCATCACGATCCGGAAGCCGTCCTGGCTCAGGGATTGGTGGGGCCGGATCACGGCCGTGTAGACCGGCCGGTCCATCGTTGCGGGATCAAGCCCGTCCGGATGTGCAGGAATGTTGCCGCTCGCCATGGGCGGAATATAACGCGCCGATGCCAACGAAAAAGCCGTCTTCCCGCCCTTCTGCCCCTTCTGCGGTAAAAAGTCAGGCGGCGAAGTCTGCTGCCGCGGGCGCGAAACCAGCAAAGCCGCAAGCCAAGCTGTCGCCGACTCTGGCGGCGCGGGTCGAAACCTCGCCACCGGCCGTCGACGACGCCACTCTGGTCGAGATCTTCTCACGCCTGCGTGCTGCCGATCCGGAGCCTCGCTCGGAACTCGACTATCTCAACCCTTACACGCTGCTCGTCGCGGTGGTGCTCTCGGCGCAGGCGACCGACAGGAGCGTCAATCTCGCGACCGCGCCGCTCTTCGCCATCGCTGACACGCCACAGAAGATGCTCGAACTCGGGGAGGAGCGGGTGCGGCACTTCATCCGCACTATCGGCCTGTTCAACACCAAGGCCAAGAACGTGGTCGCGCTGTCGCGGATCCTGGTGGAGCGGCACGGGGGTGAGGTGCCGCGCGAGGCCGAGGCTCTGGAGGTGCTGCCGGGCGTCGGAACGAAGACCGCGAGCGTCGTGCTCAACGTGGCCTTCGGCGTACCGCGGATCGCGGTCGATACCCACATCTTCCGCGTCTCGAACCGCATCCCGCTGTTTCCCGCAGCCACCACCGACAAGGTACAGGCCGGCCTCGAGGCGCGGGTGCCTGAGCCGTTTCGCCTCAACGCGCATCATTGGCTGATCCTGCACGGGCGCTACACCTGCAAGGCACGGCGCCCGGAATGTCCACGCTGCGTCATCGCGGATCTGTGTCGCTATCCCTCGAAGACGCTGGCGCTCCCCCCCATATCCACCAGCGATTAGCCATGAACCCGCGTCCCTGTGGACGAAGCGGTGCAGCGCCAATGCGTTGTGCTGCAAACCTCGTTCCGGTAGATTGATGGTATGGCGGCCGGGATTGGCACCTGAGGGCAGGTCCCGGCCGTCCGCCCGCCAGACGGGTCGCCGCGCCGCGGATTTCGCTTCACGTGCCAGTTCCGAAGGAGCCACGGCCCCATGGACTTCCTCAAACCACGGTACACGCCTATGAACCGCCGCCGTCGCATCTACGAGGGCAAGGCGAAGGTCCTCTATGAAGGACCCGAGCCGGGGACGCTCATCCAGCACTTCAAGGACGACGCGACCGCCTTCAATGCCAAGAAGCACGAGGTGATCGACGGCAAGGGCGTGCTGAACAACCGGATTTCCGAGTTCGTTTTCCAGCACCTCAACGACATCGGCGTGCCGACCCACTTCATCCGCCGGCTCAACATGCGCGAGCAGTTGATCCGTGAGGTCGAGATCATCCCGCTCGAAGTGGTCGTGCGCAACGTGGCGGCGGGCTCGCTTGCCCAGCGGCTGGGGCTCGAGGAAGGCACCCAGCTCCCGCGCTCGATCATCGAGTTCTACTACAAGAACGACCAGCTCAACGACCCGATGGTGTCGGAGGAGCACATCACCGCGTTCGGCTGGGCGACCCCCCAGGAGATCGACGACATCATGGCGCTCGCCATCCGCGTCAACGACTTCCTGTCCGGCCTCTTCCTCGGCGTCGGCATCCGCCTCGTCGATTTCAAGATGGAGACCGGCCGCCTGTGGGAGGGCGACCTGATGCGCATCGTCGTCGCCGACGAGATCTCCCCGGATTCCTGCCGGCTGTGGGACATCAAGTCCTCGGACAAGCTCGACAAGGACCGCTTCCGCAAGGATCTCGGCGGGCTGATCGAAGCCTACACCGAGGTCGCCAAGCGTCTCGGCATCATGTCCGAGAACGAGAAGGTCCAGACCGGCGGCCCGCGCCTGGTGCAGTAAGCCTTCAGCGCGGCGCGGCCGGCTCCTGACCGGTCCAGCCGCGGCGCAGGCGCAGATGGGTCGAGAGGTCCGGATCGAAGCCCGGATGATAATGGGGGTCCTGCGCCAGCAGCGACCCCCATCGCTTTTTGAGCGCCTCAACCTCGCGACGATGACGGGCGGCGGCCTCCGGCGAGGGCCGCCGGCTCGCCGATTCCCGGTGATGGAGCACGGCGCCGCCGACATAGAGCGTGTGCAGGCCGATAGCGTTCAGCCGGAGGCAGAGGTCGACGTCGTTGAAGTCAATCGCGAAGGTCGATGCATCGAAACCGCCCACGCGGGCGAATTTCTGCCCCTCGATGACGAGGCAGGCGGCGGTCACGGCTGAGACGCGTCGCGTGGCGCGCAGGGCGCCGAGGTAGCCCGCAGCATCGCCGGCGAAATGGCGGTGGCCGTGCGTGACGAGACCACCGGTGCCAAGCACGATGCCGCCGTGCTGAATGCGGCCTTCGCCATCGATCAGGCGGGCACCGACCGCGCCGATCTCGGGGCGCAACGCCTCGCGCACCATATGCTCCAGCCAGTCCGGTGCCTCGGCCTCGACGTCGTTGTTGATGAAGGCCAGCAAGCGTCCACGCGCCTGCGCCGCGACGCGGTTGTTGATGGCCGCGAAATCGAAGGGACCGGGGCAGGCGATGATCCGCGCCGCGCCCTCCGCCTCAAGGGTGCGGAAATAAGCGAGCGTCGCGGGATCGCGGCTACCGTTGTCGCAGATCAGGATTTCCTTGGCCGGCCAGTCGGTGCGGTGGCGCAGGCTCTCGATACAGGGCCGCAGCAGATCGAGGCGGTCGCGGGTCGGCACGATCAGGCTGACGAGGGGGCGCGGCTCGGGCAGGGGTCTGTCGAGGCGTATCACTCCGTCCTCCTCGACGACGACGCGCGCGCCGCCCTCCCCCGCACGGCGGAGATCGCGCTCGACGGCTTCCAACCGGGCAAGGCGGCTTGCCTGTCGCCCCTCCCCTCCTCCGACGGATCCGAAGGAGAGAATACGCGGGAGATGGCGTACGGCGGTCGACCCGAAGCGGTCCGCGACGCAAAGGGCGAGGTCGAGGACGGCGGCACCGGCGATGGGCGCCGCACCCACGATGCTGGCGCGGCGGAACGCGATCACGGGGCCGAGGTAATCGACCGAGCGCAGATAGTCCCGGTCGAAGGCCGGGCGCAGCAACGGGAGCCAGGGACCCCTAGGCCCTTGGCGGTACAGGGCGTCGCCGTACAGGGCGTGGAGATCCGTGTCTGCGAAGGCGGCGGCAATGGCGGCGGACGCGCCGGCCGCGATCTGCTGGCCGTCAGTCGAGAGGAGAACGATCGGGGCTTCGTCCGGCGCGATGCGGACCGCGCCTGCTGCATCGGGCGCGACGCAGGCGATCCCGGCCGCGGCCAGGGCGGCGGGCGGCTCGGGGGGCGGCACAAGGTTGGCGGGCCATTGCAGGTGATGGTGGGCACCGGCCAGGGCGATGAAGCGCTGCGCCGCCCGCAGCCGCCGGCCCGAGAGGCGGGTGAGCAGGATCGGCCACAGGCGACTCGGTCGGCGCAGAGCGCGGAGGGCGAGCGCGAGACGCCCCGGCGCGGGCTCGGCGGCGAAGCGCAGCGCGTCGGGCCAAATGTCGGGCCGGCCCTCGGCGCTCATTCCAGTTCCTCGCCGAAGGTCGTGAGCGACAGGGCCGGATGGTAGAATGGATCGTGCCGGATCACGCTCCGCCAGCGCTCGGTGAAGGCGGCCGCCTCGCGCTCGAAGCGGGCCCGCGCGGCGCCGACCGGCCGGCCGCGGCTCACCGATTCGAGGTGGGACAAGACGGCGTGCGGCGTCCACATCGTCTTCCAACCCCGCGCCCCAAGACGCAGGCAGAAGTCGATGTCGTTGAAGTCGATCGGGAAGGTCGCCTCGTCGAACCCGCCGACGGCCCGATACTTCTCCCGCGCCACGGCGAGGCAGGCCGCCGTGACGCCGGAGACTTCGTGCGCCACGGTCAGGCGATCGAGATGGCCGGGCGTGTCGGCGGGACGCCGCCGCAGGATGTGTCCGGCCTCCCCGCCGAGCCCCACCACCACGCCGGCATGCTGGAGCCGTCCATCCTCGTAGAGGAGCTTGGCACCGACGGCGCCGACCTCGGGCCGGGCGGCCTGCGCCGTGAGGACGTCGAGCCAATCCGGCCGCAGCACCGCCACGTCGTTGTTGAGCAGGACGAGGATGTCGCCCTCAGCCGCGCGCGCGCCGGCATTGACCATCGCGGAGAAATTGAAGGGATGCGGATGAGGCTCGATCCGCACCCGCGGATCGGCGCGCAGCCGGTCGTACAGCGCGAGCACCGCCGGCTCGGTCGAGCCGTTATCCACGATCACCAGCTCGATCGCAGGATAGTCGGTCTTCTCGAGGACGCCCTCGGTGACGCGCGCGATGAGCTCGAGCCGGTCGCGCGAGGGGATGATGATGCTGACGAGCGGTGCCGGCTCGGGGCGCGGCCAGTGCAGGTCGAGGCGATCCTGATGGAACATGGCCCGCGCCGGCGAGCCCCCGGCGCGCAGATGCCGGTCGAGCTGCGATGCGCGGACGGATGGGTCGGCGGTGAAAGGCTCACGGCGGCACAGGATCCGCGGGATGTGAGCGACGCGGGTCGCGGTCCCGGCGGCGAGATCCAGGACCAGAGCCGCGTTCTCTGGTGAGCCCATCGGCTCGGTCGGCAGGGTGGCGAGGAAGGTGCGCGAGACCAGGGCGGGGGCGCCGACATAGCCGGTGACGCGGGCGAGATCGGGGCTCCAGTCCGGCTTGAGGCGCGGCCTGATCGTCCGCCCGCCGATCTCTTCGTCGGCGTAGACCCACTCGGCCTCCTCCGTCTCGAAGGCGCCGGCGAGCAGGCTCAACGCTTCCGGGGCCAGGACGTCACCGGGGCGGAGCAGTCCGAAGAGGTCGGCGCCTCCGCAGAGGTCGCGGAGCGTGGCGGCCGGATCCCAGTTGGCCGACGAGACGCGCGGATCGGTTCCTGCCGGCTTGCCGGGTGGATCGCCATCGGTCCAGGCGATGAGGAGGGACCAGTCGGCGTGGCTCTGCGCCCGCAAGCTGGCCACGCTGCGTGCCACAGCATCCGCCCGCGCGAAGGTTGCGGGAAGGACAAGGCGGATCGAGGCGCCGGACAACGGCTCGGCCGGCTTCGTTCGCGACAGGCGCGCAGCCTTCCAGGCCGTGTAGCGGCCGAGCGGCGTCACGGCGCAGGCCCCGCGCAGGCTGTCACGCCAACGGCGCTCGTCGCGAGCGAGTCCGGCACGCAGGGCCGCCGCCGCGCGCAGGGGCCGCTTCAGTAAGGCTTCCGTGAAGACGCTCGCGCTCCCACGCAGCCCGACGCGCTCCAGAACGAAGCCCGGCTCCGCGGCGATCTCGATGCGCTCGCAGTCGTCGGGCAGATAGCCGAGCCAGTGCGCCGTGCCGAGGGCGAGCCCGGGCAGGACGAAGCTGTCACGGTGACCTCCCGCACGCAGCAGGCGCAGCAACGGTCGCTGCGGCCGGGCTCGCGCCGGCAGCGTGTAGGTCAGGACGAGCCATCGACCCTTCCGCGGGTTGCGGAAGGCGTCCGGCAGGACGAGACGGCGGTCGAACAGCGGGTCGTCGGTAGGCGCGAGCGAGAACGGCGTCTCCCGGCCTTGCCAGACATTCCGCCGCGCGCCGCGCCATGCATCAGAATGAGCGATGCCGTCCTCCGGCATGGGCCGTGCCGTGGCGCGAAAGCGACGCGATCATGGATCGGCCGGTGTCTCGCTCTGCTCCGCCGCCACGGCGGGCGCGGGCTTACGGCGGCGGGCAGCTGGCTTCGCCCGCGCCGCACCGGCCAGGGTCACCTCGATGTCGTAGCCCGTCGCCTTGTCGGCGGGCACGGAGAGATCGTTCTCGATCACCGTCGCCTCGCCCTGCACGGCGCCGGTCGGCACGGACACGGCGACACGGTGGGTGCGCGCCATGACGGGCTGCTCGTTATACTTCACCGCGATGGTCACGGGCGCCTCGAAGCGCCCGGCGGCGCCGGCCGGGCCGAGCAGGGCGCGCAGCTCGACGCCGACGCGCACTGCCACCGAACCGTCCGGCCGCGCCTTGCACTCGCGGCTGAGTCGCGCGAACACGATCTGGTGGCGAAGGCGCGTCTTGTCGCCCGGCGCTCCGGCAAAGGCCTGAATCGCGGCGCCGCCATCCGGCACGAAGACCGGCGGGCAATAGACGTCGTCGGGGTCCTGCGCGCGGGGCGCGGTCAGGGACGACGACCCGCCCTCGCCCCCACCGAACATGTTCTTGAAGAAGCCACCGGATTCGGCCCGCGCCGCACCGGGAACAGCCAGCGTCAACCCGGCGAAAATGATCAAGCCTCTGCGCATCGTCTGATCGTTCCCTGCCCTTCCCTGGCGGTCCCCTCGAACGCTCCGGAGCCGAACAATTCTATTTGAGCGCGTCGAAACCGGGGCCGAACCCCTTGGTCGAGACCGGGATGCCGACCCCCTCCTCCGGCGTCTGGAAGACGACGAAAGTCGCCTGCGAGCCGCCGCGCAGCGATTTGATCAGACCGTCGTCCATCACCACCTCGGCGATGCAGCCCGGCGTGATGCACCGCACGAAGCTGGCGCGGCCGATATCGGTCTGGTCGATCTTCAGCCCGAGGCCGTAGGGCAGCAGGATACCGAGCGGTGCCTGCACCCGCATCAGGTAGCCGCGGTTGTCCGCGAGCTTCAGCACGATGACCACGAGACTGAGGTTCGGCCGGTCCTCCGCCGCCACGTACTGCACCAGGGCGCATTGCTCGGCCTTGGCACCGGCCGGCGTTTCACAGCGCAGCTGCCAGTCATCGAAGGTTTTCCGCACGTTGCCCTGAGCCTGCGCGGCGCCGCCTCCGGTCAGGATCGTGGCGACTGCCGCGGCCGCCAGCGCAAGACGGCGACCGAATTCCGGCCGAACCGCGCGAACCACGCCCGCAAACAGACTCATACGAACTCCGATCGATCGCTTCCTGAGGCGGCGTCCGGTCCCGGGCGGGTGCCCCTCGCGCTGGCGCAGTCGAGGCTTTGGGAAGCGCCGCACGGACTCGGGCGTTGGGACCATGCAGGGTCCCCGGTGTCAAGCGATCGCGGCGAGGGTGTGTCGGGATTGAGGCGAACCGGCTACCGCTCGCGGCCTCACTGCCCTACAGTAAGGTCAAGCTCTTCATCATCCGAGGAACCCGCCATGCGCCGCCTCGCCTCCTCCCTCGCCCTCGCGACGCTCCTCGCCGCGCTGGGCTCAGGGGGCGCCTCCGCCCTGTCCCTGCCCTTCGAGGAATCGGACTACCTGCCGCCCGAAGCCACGACGACCTATATCGAGCGCTCGCTCAACCATCAGGCGCCGCTCACCATTGAGCACCCGCCGGTGGAGCGGAACCCGCGCGGTCGCCTGCGCGGCGATGCGGCGGCCATCGCCGGTTTCTGCCGGGACGGGGGTACGGTGCTGCGCCGCGACGCCTCGGGCCGCCCGACCTACCTGCGTCAGCGTGAGGTCTGCGAGAACGTCGCGCCCCGTACGATGTGGCCGGGCCACGTCAATCCGCGCCCGACCTGGCCGGCCGAACCCGCTGCCACGCGCAGCCGGGCAGTCGTGACGAAGTACTGAGCCCGGCGCCTTAGCCGTAGCGGTGCAGCTCCGAGCCGTGCCGCTTCAGCCAGCGCTCCGCCTCCTCGACATGGGGGCAGAGCTCGTTGGTGAGCGCCCAGAAGCGCGGGGAATGGTTCATCTCCCGCAGATGCGCCATCTCGTGGGCGACGAGATAGTCGAGCACCACCGGCGGAGCGAGGATCAGCCGCCAGGAGAAGTTCAGCTCGCCTCGGGCGGTGCAGGAGCCCCAGCGGCTGCGCGTGTCGCGCAGCGTCACCCGTGCCGGCCGCTGGCCGAGCCGGGACGCGTAGACCGCAACCGATTGCGACAGATCGCGCCGCGCCTCCCGCATCAGGAATTCGCGGACGCGGCGCGGCATGTGGGCGGGATCGCCCGGAACGGCGAGTGTCCCGCTCTCGGGATCAGCCTCGGCCGTGCCGCGGCCCTCGCGCGGCACGATCCGGTGCGGCACGCCGCGCAACGGGATGACCGAGCCCACCGCGAAGGGGACGCGCTCGGGCAGCTTGGCGAGGCGGGTGGCGATCCAACCGCCATGGTTCTGGGCGAATTTCTGCGCCGTTGCGAGTGACGAGCGGGTCGGCAGCGTCAGCACCACGGCGCCGGTGGCGCTGGAGACCCGCAGCGTCAGCCGGCGCGCGGTGGGCCGCCGCAGGATGGCGACGCGGAAGGTCTGTCCCTCATGGGCGATCTCGATGTGATCCGGATCCGGCCGTCGCAGCAGGGCGCGCGTCATGGCGGCAAACCTAGCCGCAGGCGGCCGGCTCAGCCATCCCAGCAATCCGTCTCTCACCGGAAATTCACCTGCCAGCGCTGCGCTCGCCCCGCGATCAGGCGCCCCCCTCCATCTCCCGCAGGAAGCGGGCGATGCGCGGCGCGATGACCGAGCGGAAGCGAGAGCCGTTGAATACGCCGTAATGCCCCACCTTCTCCTGCAGGTGATAGGCCTTGCGAGCATCGGACAGGTTCGGCGTGAGGTCGAGGGCGGCCTTGGTCTGGCCGACGCCGGAGATGTCATCGTTCTCGCCCTCGACCGCGAGGATGGCGCAGCGGCGGATCGCCGAGAGATCCACCAGCCGGCCGGCATGGCGCATGCGCCCGCGCGGCAGGGCATGGTCGACGAACACGGTCTGCACCGTCTGAAGGTAGAACTCCGCCGTGAGGTCCATCACCGCAAGGTACTCGTCGTAGAAGTCGCGGTGCTTCTCCGCCGAGTCGCCGTCCCCGGTCACGAGGTGGTGGAACATGTCGGTATGGGCGGTGACGTGCCGGTCGAGGTTCATCGCCATGAAGCCCGAGAGCTGCAGGAAGCCGGGATAGACCCGGCGCATCGCTCCCGGATAGAGCGGCGGCACCACCGTGATGCAGTTCTTCTCGAACCACGCCATGCCGCGCTCCTGCGCGAGGCAGTTCACGGCGGTCGGCGAGCGGCGGGTATCGATCGGCCCGCCCATCAGGGTCATCGAGACCGGCACATGGGCCGAATTGGCCGCCTCCATCAGCGCAACGGCGGCGAAGACCGGCACGGCGGGCTGGCAGACGGCCATGATGTGCAGGTCCGGACCGAGGTCCCGGAACATCGCCTGGAGGTAGTCGATATACGTGTCGAGATCGAAGCGCCCGTCCAGCAGCGGCACCATCCGCGCGTCGGACCAATCCGTGATGAAGACCCGATGGTTGGGCAGCATCGCCTCGACGGTGCCGCGCAGGAGCGTCGCGTAATGGCCCGACATCGGCGCCACGATCAGAAGCTTTGGCTGCGGCTCCGTATGTCCCGCCGGCAGCGCCCGGTCGAAGGCGATCACCCGCGCGAAGGGCCGCTCCCAGACGACGCGCTCCGAGACCGGGACGATCCGGCCGTCGATCACGGTGCTCGACAGACCGAAAGCCGGCTTGCCGTAGCGGCGGGTCGCGCGCTCGAACATCTCGAGCGCGGCGGCCGTCGAGCGGGCGTAGGGACCATAGGCAAGGGGGTTGCTCGGATTTCCCAGACTGTGTCGGGTCGCATCCGCCGCGATGCGGGCCGGCGTCAGCATCGCGCGGGCCGTCTCGTACCAGAGATACGCCAGATCCATTTCGGCACTCCCCCGTTCCGGTCGGCCAATCGACCGTCACCGATCCGATCCTATCGTATGTTGCTGGCGGAGGAATCCGGCAAGACCGCGCTTTCGGCCGCGGCATCTTTGAACAGGCCGGTGGACTCGCCCCGGGCCAGCCCTATCGTAGCCGCACCATGATGGAAGCGGCCCACGAAACCTTCACGCCAACGGGCCGCCACCTGCGCCTCGACACCTTCGTGCGCCTGCGCTGGCTCGCGCTCACAGGGCAGAGCGCCGCGGTCGTCGGCGCGCAGTTCGGGCTCGGCCTCAACCTGCCCTTCGGTTGGTGTTTCCTCGTCATCGCCGCCTCGTGCTGGCTCAACCTCGCGCTGCGGATCCGTTTTCCCGCGAGCTACCGCCTCAGCGACGACTCGGCGGCGCTCCTGCTGGCTTTCGACATCGTCCAACTCGCGGGCTTGCTGTTCCTCACAGGCGGACTGCAGAATCCGTTCTCGCTCCTATTCCTGGCACCGGTGCTGATCTCGGCCACCGCATTGCCGCCGGAACGGACCCTGGCGCTGGGGCTACTGGCGGTGGGGCTCGCGACTCTGCTCGCCCTCGTCCATCGTCCCCTCCCCTGGTTCGCCGACGGACGGATCGAGCTGCCCTTCCTCTACGTCTCGGGGGTCTGGACCGCGATCCTGCTCGGCACCGCCTTCACAGGCGTCTACGCGTGGCGGGTGGCGGAGGAGACGCGCCAACTCGCCAGGGCGCTCGCCGCGACCGAACTGGTGCTCGCCCGCGAGCAGCACCTGTCGCAGCTCGACGGCCTCGCCGCGGCAGCGGCGCACGAACTCGGCACGCCGCTCGGCACGATCATGCTCGTCGCCAAGGAGCTCGACCGGCAACTCGGCCCCACCGCCTCACCGGCCGTCGCCGAGGATCTCAGCCTGCTGCGCGATCAGGTGGATCGCTGCCGCGGCATCCTCTCGAAGCTCACCTCCATGGGGGAGGAGACCGAGGAAGGGGAGACCTTCCTGCAAACCGTTACCTTCGGCCACCTCATCGAGGAACTGGTCGCCCCTCAGCGCGCGCTGGGCGTTGCCGTCGAGGTGTCGAAGCAGGGCGAGGGGCCGGAGCCGATCTGCCGTCGCAATGCGGGGGTGATGTTCGGGCTCGCCAACATTCTCGACAACGCCGTGGATTTCGCCGAGTCGCGGGTTCTGGTCGAGGCCCGCTGGACGGCTGAGCGCGTCACGCTGACGATCCGCGACGACGGACCTGGCTTTCCCAGCGAGGTGCTGCTGCGCGCGGGTGAGCCCTACGTCACCACTCGCAGCCGCGATCGCTCCCGCAATCCCGACGAGGCCGGCGGCGGCCTCGGGCTTGGCCTGTTCATCGCCAAAACGCTGATCGAGCGCTCAGGGGCGCAGCTTCTCCTGTCGAACATCACGGAAGCCGGAGCCCACGGCGCCCTGGTGCGAGTCACCTGGGCCCGTCACGTTTTCGAGAGGGAAGCGATTGTGCCCCATCGCGTTGCGCACAATTCTCTGAGACCCCTAACGGAACGCGATGCCGCACCCATATAATGCACATAGATGACACGAACCGACGAGGAGTGCCGCATGCTGACGCAGAGCGGGACGACGGTGCCAGGCTCGGGCACCGCTTTTCTTTCCGATTCCGACCCTCTCGCCGCCTTCGGCGATCGCAGCTTGCTGATCGTTGACGACGACAGGCCGTTCTCGACCCGCCTTGCCCGGGCCATGGAGGCGCGCGGCTACGAGGTGCATGTGGCCGAGAGCGTGAGCGAGGGCGTCGCGGCGGTCGAGAACAAAGCGCCCGCTTTCGCCGTGATCGACATGCGATTGGGCGACGGCAACGGGCTCGACGTGATCGCCCGCCTCAAGGAGCGCCGTCCCGAGGCGCGCGGCGTGATCCTTACCGGTTACGGCAACATCGCGACCGCCGTGACCGCGGTGAAGCTCGGCGCCTTCGACTACCTCGCCAAGCCTGCGGACGCGGACGAGATCCACGGCACGCTGATGGCGCAGCCGGGCGAGCGCGCCGATCCACCGGAAAATCCGATGTCGGCTGACCGGGTCCGGTGGGAGCATATCCAGCGGGTCTACGAGCTGTGCGGACGCAACGTCTCAGAGACGGCCCGGCGCCTCAACATGCACCGGCGCACCCTTCAGCGCATCCTCGCCAAGCGCGCGCCGCGCTGACGGAGAGGATCACACAGGCGGGATTCGAACGGCCGGCGGGACACCGCCGGCCGTTTCGTTTTTCTCCTATTTGTCTCAGCTCCCCCTCGCATCCGAGCGAGGGCGCCGGCCGAGGCAGTTGCGCCGGACACCGGCCTCAGGCTACTTCGCCGCTCTAAGAGTTGAACAGGCCTACGCGCGTATGCGGAACCTCATCACGATCCTCGGGCTGATGGTGCTGGTCGGCACGGAAGTGTTCGCCGCAGCCATCGCCGCCGGCTGGGCGCTCGCCGGACTGCTCGACCTCGGCGATCAAGTCGGTCACATCCTCATGGGCCTGTTCAGCCTCGTCGCCGCTTGGATCATGGTCCAGCTCTGGCGCCGTGCGACCGAAGCCGAGCCGATCGGATCGGCGAAACGTCGATAGAGGGGGATCTCGCGGTGACGCCATCACGAAATCGCGATAGAATCTCCTTCTGCTGCGATCCGTTTGTCATCTGCGTTCCGACCGCGACGCGGTATTCGGACTTTTCGCGCGTGGTCGGGCACCGGCTCCTCGAGCACGTCCCGTCTGCGGTCCGACCCGCCCCTCTTCCAAACGAGTTTCTGCCATGAAAGCCCGCATCGTCGTCACCTTGAAGACCGGCGTTCTCGACCCGCAGGGGAAGGCGATCGAAGCGGCCCTGAAGTCGTTCGGGATCGAGGAGGTCTCCGGCGTGCGTCAGGGCAAGGTCTTCGACCTGGAGGTCGCATCCGAGAGCCGCGAGCAGGCCGAGGCGACGCTGAAGGCCGCCTGCGAGAAGCTGCTCGCGAACACCGTCGTCGAGAACTACACCGTCGAGATCGCCTGATGCGCGCCGCCGTCGTCGTCTTTCCGGGCTCGAATCGCGACGGCGACGTGGCCCGCGCGCTCCGCCGCTCCGGTGCGGAGGTCGTCAGCGTCTGGCACGCCGACACCGAATTGCCGGCGGGCACCGATCTCGCGGTGGTGCCGGGCGGCTTCTCCTATGGCGACTATCTGCGCTGCGGCGCCATCGCCGGCCGGGCGGCGGCCATGGATGCGGTGCGCGCGCACGCCGCCCGCGGGGGCCTCGTGCTCGGCATCTGCAACGGCTTTCAGATCCTGTGTGAGTCCGGCCTCCTGCCCGGCGTGCTGATGCGCAACGTCAACCGCCGCTTCATCTGCCATCGGCAGTTCCTGCGCGTCGAGCGCACGGACACGCGCTTCACCTCGGCCTATACCGAGGGTCAGGTGATCGACGTCTGCGTGGCGCATGGTGAGGGCAACTACTTCGCCGATTCCGAGACGATCCACCGCCTCGAGGGCGAAGGCCGCGTGGCGTTCCGCTACTGCGACGCCAGCGGGACCCTGACGGAGGATGCGAACCGCAACGGCTCGCTCAACTCCATCGCCGGCATCTATTCCGAGACGCGGAATGTACTGGGCATGATGCCCCACCCGGAAAACTTCGTGGACGGCCTCGTCGGCGGCACAGACGGCAAGGGGCTGTTCGACAGTCTGGCGGCCTGAGGCTTCTCGGCCCCGTTCAGCGGGGCCGAAAGAGCCGGGTGCAGGGGGGCCTTTAGTGCCCCTCGAACTCCATCAGCGTGCGGACCGTGACGCCGAGGTCGCGCAGGCGCTGGGCGCCGCCGATCTCCGGCAGGTCGATGACGAAGCAGGCGGCGATCACCTCGGCGCCGAGCTGGCGCAACAGGTTCACCGCCGCCGTCGCGGTACCACCGGTGGCGATGAGATCGTCGACAAGGATCACCCGGTCGCCCGGCTTGATCGCATCGACGTGGATCTCGATCTCGTCGGTGCCGTATTCCAGCGCGTAGGCCGTCGAGACGGTCTTGTGGGGCAGCTTGCCCTTCTTGCGGATCGGCACGAAGCCCGAAGAGAGCTGGTGCGCCACCGCGCCGCCGAGGATGAAGCCGCGCGCCTCGATGCCCGCGACCTGATCGATCCGCCCGCCCGCATAAGGATGCACCAGCGAATCGACCGCTCGGCGGAATGAGCGCGGATCGCTGAGCAGCGTGGTGATATCGCGGAAAATGATGCCCGGCTTCGGGTAATCGGGAATCGAGCGGATCGAGTCCTTCAGGGCGGAGTGGCGGCGGACTTCCATGCGGGGCGCTCGATTCTTTTCGAAGTTCGCGGCGGTTAGAGCAGAAGGCTCGGCATGAAGCCAAGCCTCTACCCTGTCAGGCGGCGGCCTTGCGCAGCAGGCCGATCAACTCGCGGTGCAGCACCTCGTTGCCACAGGCCACCGAGCGGGCGGCGAGCGGCTCGGCGCCGCCATCCGCGCTGGAGACGAAGCCGCCGGCCTCGCGCACGAGGATGATGCCCGCCGCGATGTCCCAGGTCTGGAGGTCGCGCTCCCAGTAGAGGTCGGTCCGTCCGCAGGCGACGTAGGCGAGATCGAGCGCCGCCGAGCCGAGGCGGCGGGTGCCGCCGGAGACCGCCATCACCGCGGCGACCTCCTTGAGCAGCCGGCCGTGGCTGCCACGGCCGAGATAGGGCGTGCCGTAGGCGACGAGCGCGTCGGCGAAGTCCTGGCGGCCGGAGACGCGCAGGCGCCGGTTGTTGAGGAAGGCGCCCTTGCCGCGCTCGGCGATGAACAGCTCGTCCTTGGCCGGATCGTAGATCACGCCGGCGACGATCTGGCCGTCGCGCTCCAGCCCGACCGAGATCGCGAAATGCGGGATGCCGTGCAGGAAGTTCGTGGTGCCGTCGAGGGGATCGACATGCCAGGTATGGCTCTTGTCGGTACCCTCGATGTTGCCGCTCTCCTCCATGATGAGGCCGTAGCCGGGCCGCGCCTTCATCAGCGCGTCGCGCAACACTTCCTCGGCCTTCCGGTCGGCGGCCGAGACGAAGTTGCCGGGGCCCTTGCGGGAGACCTGAAGGTTCTCGATCTCGCCGAAGTCGCGCTTGAGCCCACGGGCGGCCTTGCGCACGGCATCGACCATGACGGTCATGAGGGGAGAGTTGATCATGCGGGTCGGCTCGCAGCCCCTTGAGGGGGCGCCTTGCTGGAAAAGGATTCTGTCAGCGCTTCTATACGCCTCGCGCCGCAGCGCCAGGGGTGATCGGCGCAAGGCCGTTATCCGGCAAGGATCAGTGACTGGGAGGCGCGGCCCTCAGATGAGGCGGGCGAGGAAGCCTGCGGCCGCACCCCGCGGATCGGGTCCGCGCATCAGGCCACCCATCACCGCGACGCCCGCCGCCCCAGCATCCCGGCAGGCGCGGGCGTTATCCGCATCGATCCCGCCGAGCGCGAAGACCGGCAGGCGGTGGACCGTGGCGGCACGAAGCGCATCGAGGCCGAGGGTCGGGCCGTAGCCGGGCTTGCTTGCGGTGGGGAAAATCGGGCTGAGGGTGGCATAGTCGGCCCCCGCTGCCGCGGCTGCCGCGATCTCGGCGACGGAATGGGCCGAGAACCCGATCAGCGCCGCGGCGCCGAGGCTTTGCCGCGCCGCCCGGATGTCGTCGGCGCCGGCGGAGCCCGGCAAGTGGACACCCTGTGCTTCCGTTTCGGCGGCCAGTTCGACATCGCCGCCGACGACGAGATGCCCGCCAGCCGGCGCCAGGATCGCGATCAGGTCGCGGGCAAGCTCCCGCCGCACGGCACAGTCGAGATCACGGTCGCGCAACCAGACGAAGCGGGCGCCGCCCGCGACCGCCGCGCGGACGGTCTCACGCAGCGGCCGGTCGGCGCCGTGGCGATCGGTGACGACGAGGAAGGGCGGAAGCGCCACCCGCCCTTACGACCCGACAAGGCCGAGCTGCGGGCTCGACGGCTCGGCCCGGCCGCGGCGCGGGATGCGCCCGGCGCGATGGGCGAGCCGTCCCCCTTCGACGGCGTGGCGCATGGCAGCCGCCATCCGGACCGGATCGTCGGCCTTGGCGACCGCGGTATTGATGAGGCAGGCCGCCGCCCCGAGTTCCATGGCGATCACCGCGTCCGAGGCGGTGCCGATGCCGGCATCGACGATCACCGGCACTTTCGCCCGGCGGCAGATCAGCTCGATATTGGCCGGGTTGGCGATGCCCATGCCGGAGCCGATCAGCGAACCCATCGGCATCACTGCGGCGCAGCCGAGATCAGCCAGCCGCTCGCAGATCACCGGATCGTCGTTGCAGTAGGGCAGCACGGTGAAGCCGTCATCGACGAGGTGGCGGCAGGCTTCGAGCAGCTCCGTCACGTCCGGATAGAGGGTCTCACGGTCGCCGATCACCTCGACCTTGATCCACTTGGTGCCGAGCGCCTCGCGGGCGAGTTCGGCGGTCATGATCGCGTCGCGTGCCGTCTCGCAGCCGGCGGTGTTGGGCAGGAAACGGGCGCCCTTCAGCTTCTGGAAGGTGTCCGAGCCGTGGCCCTGGAGCGAGACCCGGCGGATCGAAGCGGTGACGACCTCGGCGCCCGAAGCGCGTACGGACTGCGCCATGATCTCCTGGCTCGGATAGCCCGCGGTGCCGATGAACAGCCGCGATGAGAGCCGGACGCCGGCGATCTCCAGCGCGTCGTCCCCTTCAGCGGATGTCTGGGTGAGGGTGGTGTCGTGATGGTTCATGCGCTCAGCCTCCCTGCATGGCGCGGACGATCTCGATGCGGTCGCCCTCGTTCAGGGCCGTCTGGCCCCAGGCGGTCTTCCGCACGACGCGGCCGTTGACGGCGATGGCAATTCCCTCGGGGCTCTCGATACCCCGCTCCTCGGCTTCCGCCGCGAACAGGGCAGCGAGGTCCGGCACCTCGCGCTCGCAAGGCTCTCCGTTGACGGTCAGCCTCATGCCACAGCCCTCCCCCGGTTCTCGTGTGACGCGAAGCGCGCGCGGCCGAAGCCGCGGGCGAAGTCCGGCAGCGCGCCCTCGCCGACAAGTGCCGCGACGGCGTCGGCGGTGGCGGGCGCCAGCAGGTAGCCGTTGCGGTGATGGCCGGTGGCCACCACGAGGCCGGGCGCGGCCTCCTCAATGATCGGGGCGTCGTCGTCCGAGGTCGGACGGAAGCCGCTCCAAACCGCATCGACCTCCATTTCCTCGATGCCGGGCAGGACGCGACGCGCCCCTTCCAGCAGGGCGAACAGACCGCCCGCAGTGACGCCGCTGTTGAAGCCGCAATCCTCCACCGTCGCACCGACGATGAGGTGGCCGTCGCCCTTGGGCGCCATGTGCACGGCGTCGGTCCAGACCATGCGGGAGAGGGTGCCGGTGCGCCGGGTGGTGCGCAGCGCCAGCGACTGCCCCTTGAGCGGGCGGACCGGCAACGCGAGGTCGTCGGGAAGCAGGCCCGCCTCCCCGCTCCAGGCGCCCGCAGCCAGGATCACCGTCTCGGCCGCGAGCACGCGACCGTCGGCGCGCAGGCCGGTGACGCGGCCGCCCTGGCGCTCCAACCCCTCCACCGCGACCTCCTCGACGATCGTGACACCGGCCGCCTCGCAGGCGCCGAGCAGCGCCTCCATCACGAGGCGGGGATCGACCTGCGCGTCCAGCGGACAGAGGATGCCGGCGGTGACGTTGGGGCGCAGCAGCGGCTCGCGGGCGCGCACCTCCGGACCGGAGAGCCACTCGGCGGCGACGCCTGAGCGCCGCTGCAGATCGTGGCGGAAGCGCAGCCGCTCCACCTCGTCGCGGCCGATGGCGATGACGAGCGTACCGTCCTCGCGGTAATCGATGGCCCGGCCGGACGCCGCCTCGAGTGCATCGCGGAAGGCGGGCCAGCGACGCAGGGATTCGAGCGCCAGGGGCAGCAGCAGATCGGAGCCAGGCTCGTGCTCGGCGGCCGGAGCGAGCATGCCGGTGGCGGCGAGGCTCGCGCCGCTGCCGACGCGTCCCCGCTCCACCACGGTGACCGAGCGGCCGGCCTGCGCCAGCCGCCACGCGATCGACAGGCCAATCAGCCCGCCCCCCACCACGGCAATGTCGGCGCGCTGCGGCAACGCCGCCGTGCGCGGGCGCATCGCGAGGGAGCGGCGCTGGCCAATCGGCGAGGTCAGCAAGTCGGACATCGGAAAACGGGCCTTCCGCGGGTCTGCCTGCAGGAACCGGCACCATGTGCTTCTCGAAGAAGCGGGGGTCCGCTCGAACGAGCGACCCTCAGGTCCAATCCCTACGCCGGTATGAGCCGGATCAGGTTCGAAGGATTTCCGCGCTGCCGGAGACGGCGATAGCGGTTTCTCAGCCCCTTGTCGGGGATCTCCCTGGAACATCTCGGATGTGGGCCCACGCGGTCGCGCGGTCAATCCCTTCCGGATCGGGATCGAACAAATCAGCCTACGGACCGCACCCTACGTCACGCACAGGCCGGTGGCCGGCGGCTTGATCTTGGAAGAATCATTCGGCGGCAGCAGCCTTCGCGGCCGGTCGCCGTCCGGGACGGTATACCATCATCCGCTCCTCGAACCCGTCGAGGGCATGGCTTCCCAGACATTCGGGATCGCCCCAAAGGAAGTCCACGAACGGCTTCGACATCAGGAGCGGTTCCTGAAGCGTGCGGTTGAGCCGCGCGAGGCGGCTCGCGAGGTTCACGTCCCGGCCGATCACCGTGAAGTCGAGCCGGGTGCCGGAGCCGACATTGCCGTAGGCCGCCTCGCCGTGATGCAGGGCGATGCCGGCATCGACCGCCGGCTCGCCCTCGCCGAAGCGCCCGACCGCATTCGCCTCGGTGAGCGCGGCGAGCGCCGCCTCGGCGGCCGTGAGCGCGCTCTTGGCCGCGCCGCCGAGGTCGTCGCCCGTCTCGCGGAAGATCGCGAGCAGGCCATCGCCGAGATATTTCAGCACCTCGCCGCCCTCCCGCTCGATCGGCGGGACGAGGCAATCGAAGAACGCGTTCAGGAGATCGACCGCGCCCTCGGGCGTCCGGTCGGCGGACAGGCGGGTGTAGTCGCGCATATCCGCGAACAGGATCGCCGAACGAATGCGGCGCACCTGCCCGCGCCGGATGTCGCCCGACAGGATCGCCCGGTGCGGCTCGTCGCCGACATAGATGCGCAGCACCGTGTCGAGCTGCTTGTTGAGCAGCCGCATCTCCATCACCGCAGCGAGCGCGGGCATCACGAAGCGCAGGATCGCGATGTCGTCGTCGCGAAACCCGCCCTCGGCGCGAGTGGCGAAGGTGATGCCGTTCTTGGTCCCGTTGGTGAAGATCAGCGGGGCGATGAGGTAGTGCGTGTACCCGGCAGCCTTCAGTTCCGGAATGATCGCGTAGGCGTCGTCGGCGGTCTTCGCGAGATCGAGGCTCAGCCACTCGCCGGATTCGTGGACGGCATAGAACGGGCTCGCCTGATAGGCTTTCGCCGAAACCTCGCCGTGAGGAAACAGCCGCACCGTCGAGCCGGCACCCCGCGTCCAGACACGGCCGACACCCGAATACTCGGAATGCAGCGTGTCGATGGCGGTGGAAGCGCGATCGATCGGCACGCCGATGGCGTTGAGCCGTTCGGCCAACCCCGCAAGCAGGTCGTCGGCCTTCGGCAGCCGGGCGCCCTCGCCGAGCAACCAATCGCGGATGCCAACGCAGGGTTGAAGTACTCCGAACGGGACGTCCTCGGCTTCCGATCCGTCGGCGAGAGCCGTCGGCATTGGTTTCGGGGCGTCCGCGTCGCGCATCGGGGGAAGGTGGGTCCTCAGGTCGCCAAAGCAAGGCTTCGCACCCGTCACGGAATGCGGTCGACGTCCGTACGGTGAGAGCCTTCCCTCGACCAGACGGCGCAGAGGATCGGCTTGGCCGTATCGTGTGCCCGGCCCGACGCAGCCTCGGCTGAAACGAGAACGGCCGCCCCGAAGAGCGGCCGCTTGATGGTTCCGATCAGTTGTCGAGGAAGCTTCGAAGCTTGCGCGACCGGCTCGGGTGCTTAAGCTTGCGCAGGGCCTTCGCCTCGATCTGGCGGATGCGCTCGCGGGTGACCGAGAACTGCTGGCCGACCTCTTCGAGGGTGTGGTCGGTGTTCATGCCGATCCCGAAGCGCATGCGCAGCACGCGCTCCTCACGCGGCGTCAGCGAGGCGAGGACGCGGGTCGTGGTCTCGCGCAGGTTCGACTGGATCGCCGCGTCGATCGGCAGGACGACGTTCTTGTCCTCGATGAAGTCGCCGAGATGCGAATCTTCCTCGTCGCCGATCGGCGTTTCGAGGGAGATCGGCTCCTTGGCGATCTTCAGGACCTTGCGCACTTTCTCCAGCGGCATCGCCAGCTTCTCGGCCAGCTCCTCCGGGGTCGGCTCGCGGCCGATCTCGTGCAGCATCTGCCGCGAGGTCCGGACGATCTTGTTGATCGTCTCGATCATGTGCACCGGGATGCGGATCGTGCGGGCTTGGTCGGCGATCGAGCGGGTGATCGCCTGCCGGATCCACCACGTGGCGTAGGTCGAGAACTTGTAGCCGCGACGGTACTCGAACTTATCGACCGCCTTCATCAGGCCGATATTGCCCTCCTGGATCAGGTCCAGGAACTGCAGGCCGCGGTTGGTGTACTTCTTGGCGATCGAGATCACGAGGCGCAGATTGGCCTCGATCATCTCCTTCTTCGCCTGGCGGGCCTCGCGCTCGCCCTTCTGCACCATGGCGACGATCTTGCGGTACTCGCCGATCTGCAGGCCGGTCTCGGAGGCGAGCGTCAGGATCTGCTCGCGCAGGTCCGCAACCTGCCGGCCGCCGCGCTCGACGAAGTTCTTCCAGCCCTTGCCACCCAGCGTGGCGACACGGTCCATCCAGTTCGGGTCGAGCTCGTAGCCCTGGTAGTGGCGCAGGAACTCGTCGCGGGCGACGCCGTGGTGCTCGGCGGCGCGCATCAGGCGGCCCTCATGCGAGATGAGACGCTTGTTGATGTCGTAGAGCTGCTCGACCAGCGCCTCGATGCGGTTGGCGTTGAGCGACAGCGACTTCACGTCGGTGACGACGATGTCCTTCAGCTCGGCCTGCTTCTTGGTCTGCGCGGACGTGACAGTGCCGCCGCCGGCCTTCAGGTCGGTCTCCTCGTTCTGGAGCTTGCGCAGCTTGCGGTAGTTCGAGGCGATGTTGTCGAAGGTTTCGAGAACGCGCGGCTTGATCTCGGCCTCCATGGCCGCGAGCGACACGTTGTTCTCCATGTCGTCTTCGTCGTCGGCGCCTTCCGGCGGGACGGCGCCTTCACCCTCCTCCGACTCCTCGTTCTCGCTCTCTGCCTCCGGCGGCGCGCCGCGGGCGGCGTCGGGGCCAGCATAGGTGGCCTCGAGATCGATGATGTCGCGCAGCAGCACCTTGCCGTCGACGAGTTCGTCGCGCCAGATGATGATCGCCTGGAAGGTCAGCGGGCTTTCGCACAGGCCCGCGATCATCGCCTCGCGGCCGGCCTCGATGCGCTTGGCGATCGCGATCTCGCCCTCGCGCGAGAGCAGCTCGACCGAGCCCATCTCGCGCAGGTACATCCGCACGGGATCGTCCGTGCGGTCGGTCGGCTCGCGGGTGGTGGGGGTCGCGACCGCGACGGCGCGCGAGCCGGAGGTCTCGGCGACCTCGCCGCCCTCCGCGCTCTCCTCCTCCTCGGCGGCCTCGCCGTTGGCCTTGACCTCGGTCGCGGTCTCCTCGGATTCCTCCGCCTCGACCACACGGATGCCCATGTCGTCGAGCTGCGCGAGCACATCCTCGATCTGGTCGCCGTCGACCTGACCGTCCGGGAGGACTTCGTTGATCTCTTCGTAGGTGACGTAGCCGCGCTTCTTCGCGAGCTTGACCATCCGCTTGACGGCGGCATCCGTCAGGTCAAGGAGCGGGCCGTCCGTCGGTTGGTCCTGGGCGGCGTCCGCATCGTCCCGCTCGGTTGCCTTCGTTGCCATGCTCAGCCTATTGTTCTCGTGGCGGCGCCGCAGGCTGAGCCCGCGCGCTCCGCGAAAGACCCGTCGCAATGTCGTGGAATGGCGCGCTTGTCGAGTGCCCGCGCCGATTCTCGTTGCATTCGCTCTAACTTGCCGTGCGTTGACCAACCGTTAACCAAGTCGGCCTTCCGCCGCCGTCACCCTCCGGTCACGCCGGCACGAATTCATTCCTCCTGAGAGACCTCCGCTTCCGCTTCGGCCGCAGCGATCACTGCCAATTGCTGCTGCACGTCGCATAGCCAAGCGAAATTGGCCTCGGACCCATCCTCGGCAAGAGCTCTCTCAGCTTGGTGGAGTTCGCTATGTAGCGCGCCCGTCTGCCGGTGCAAGATCACGGCTTGATGCAGGGTATGCTCCAGACGCTGCGGGTCGGCGTTCGGATCGAGCATCCAGCGGTCGCCTGGATTGACCAGAGAGAACAGCCGGGCATGCGCCTCTTCGAGCCCGGCCCGGCGCGGGCGCGCCTCCAGCAATTCGGGCTCCGGCGTGCCGGCCTCCGCCGCCCGGTCGAGCAGCAGGGTGCGCAGCGCGCTGGCATCCGGGTTGACGAGTTCGAGGGCGGCGAGTGCCTCCTCCTCGATCCCGAGCAGTTCCGGGTGCGCGAGCAGGCTCATGACGATCATCGCCTCGCGCTTGGCTGCCCGGCCGCCAGCGGCCGGCACCGTAGCCGCGATCTTCAGAAGTGGATTGAAGCCGGTGGTGATGCGCGGCGAGGGCGGCGGATCGCCCGGGCGCGGCCGGCGCTGGAAGGGCGCGCCGCGTGGTCCGACCGGGCGCCCTCCGGCGCCGCGTTCGGAACGCCCGCCGGAAAATCCTCCGGCCGATCCGCCGGACAATCCCCGCAGCCGCTCCTCGATGTCGTCGCGATAGAAGCGGCGCACGGTCTCGTCGCGAATGCCGGCCACGGCCTCCCGCAGGGTCCGGGCGAGCCCGGCCCGGCGCTCCGGCGTGTCGAGGCTGGTTGCCTCGGTCTCACGCGCCCACAGCATCTCGGCCAGCGGCCGTGCGCCCGCAAGCACCGCCTCGATGGCCGAGGGGCCGCCGGCGCGCATCAGATCGTCCGGGTCCTGGCCCTGCGGCAGCATCGCGAGGCGCAGGGACTTGCCGGGCTCCAGCATCGGCAGGGCAACGTCGAGGGCGCGGAAGGCAGCGCGCTGCCCGGCCCCGTCGCCGTCGAAGCAGAGAATCGGCTCGTCGGCGTGGCGCCAGAGCAGGGCGAGTTGCTCCTCGGTCAGCGCCGTGCCGAGCGGCGCCACGGTCTCAGGGTAGCCGGCGAGCGTCATGGCGATGACGTCGACATAGCCCTCCACCGCGATGATCCGGCTCCGGTCATGCGCGCTCTTCCGGGCGGCGTGGAGGTTGTAGAGCATCCGCCCCTTGTGGAAGAGCGGCGTCTCCGGCGAGTTCATGTACTTCGCCTTGGCCTCCGCCTGCATCGCCCGGCCGCCGAAGGCGACGACGCGGCCGCGGATGTCGAGGATCGGAAACATGATCCGGTCGCGGAACTTGTCGTAGGGGACGCTCACCCCCTCGGGCGCGGCGAGCAGGCCTAGTTCCAGCATCAGGTCGCGGTCGACGCCCTTGCCCGCGAGGAAGTCGCGCAGGGCGTAGCGCCCCGACAGGGAATAGCCGAGCCGGAATTTCTGGCGCGTGGCTTCGCTCAAGGCCCGACGGTCGAGATAGGCCCTGGCCTCGGCCCCGGCGGGCCCGCGCAACTGCTCCTCGAAATAGGCGGCGGCCAGCTCCATCACTTCGAGGGCGCCCTTGCGCCGCTCCTCGGCCTGCTCGCTCTCCACCGTCATCTTCGGCAGGGTGACGCCGGCCTCGCCCGCCAGCCGCTCGACGGCCTCGGGGAAGCTCAGACCCTCCGTTTCCATGACGAACTTGAAGATGTCGCCGTGCTTGCCCGACGAGAAGCAGTGGTAGAACTGCTTCTGGTCGTTCACGTAGAACGAGGGCGTCTTCTCGGAGTTGAAAGGCGACAGGCCGCGCCACTCGCGGCCGGCCTTCTTCAGACGCACGCGGCGGCCGACCACCTCGGAGGCGGGCACCCGGGCGCGGATCTCTTCGAGGATATGGGGCGGGTAGCGCACGGGGGCTCTGCCGGAAGCGGATCGGGTGACGGATCACTTGAACGACGAGGACCGGCCTCGGCCGCAGAGTGTAGCGCGGCCGCCCTGCCGGAGTCTTAAGGCGTCCCGCGCGGAGCTTTCACCGGAGCAATGCGTTGGCGGCGCGATGACGAACGCCTCGCCTGCCCCCCGCCGCGGCATCGCCCGCCGTCCCCTCCTCGGTCTCGCCCTGCTCGGGGCATGCCTTCCGAAGGCCCGGGCCGCCGATGAGATGTCCGCGGTGCTCGATCCCGCGGCAAGGGTCGAAACCCTCTACGACGACGGCGAATGGTGCGAGGGGCCGGTCTGGGCGCCCGCACTCGGCGGCCTCGTCTTCAGCGACGTGCGGCGCAACCGGATGATGCTGATCCGCGAGGGAGGCGGCGTGGAGGTGTTTCGCGATCCTTCCAACAACGCCAACGGCAACGCCGTCGATGGGCAGGGGCGGCTGATCACCTGCGAGCACCGCACCTCGCGGGTGGTGCGGCGCGAGCGCGACGGCGCCATCACCGTCCTGGCCGAGCGCTTCGACGGAGGCCGGCTCAACTCTCCCAACGACGCGGTCGTGGCGCGCGACGGCACGATCTGGTTCACCGATCCGACATTCGGGATCACGCAGGCCGAAGAGGGCACGCCGCGCGCCTCCGAGCAGAAGGGGCGCAACGTCTTCCGCCTCGCCCCCGATGGAACCCTCTCGGTCGCAACCTCGAACTTCGTGCAGCCCAACGGCCTCGCCTTATCGCCCGACGAGCGGGTCCTCTACGTCTGTGAATCGGGCGCGGCGGGCGGAGAGAAGGCGCCGAGCGAGATCCGCGCCTTCGATGTCGCCGACGGTCGGCTCTCCAATGAGCGCGTCTTCGCCCGCGTGGCGAAGGGCGTCCCGGACGGGGTGAAGGTCGATACCGACGGACGGGTCTATGCCGGCACCGGCGACGGCGTGCGGATCTGGTCGGCCGCTGGCCGCCCGCTCGGACACATCCCGACCGAGGGCCCTTGCGCCAACATCGCCTTCGGAGGGCCGGACGGGCGTCGGCTGTTCCTCTGCGCCGGCAGGCGGTTGCTCGCGGTCGAGACCAAGGTTCGCGGCGCAGCGGTCCGCACCTGAAGGAGACGGCCTTGACGATTCGACTCGCGCGCCGAACGCTGCTGACCGGCACCGCCGCTGCCACCTTCGCGCCGGCCATGGCGGTGCGCTCGGGTCTGGCGCAACCGGCGACCGGTTCATTCGGCGCCCTGGACCTCGTCGTCGCCGCGCGGGCGCCGACGACGCCGACCGGGCTGACGCTCTCCCCTGAGGGCCGGATGTTCCTGTTCATGCCGCGCTTCGACGAGAAGACGGTGTTCACCGCCAGCGAGGTGTTTCCGGATGGGCGGGTCGAGCCCTATCCGAGCGAAGCGGCGAACCGACCCGATCCGGCGCGGCCCGCCGAGACACTGTTCCACGTCCCCAACGGCGTGTTCGACCGGACAAACCGCCTCTGGCTGCTCGATGCCGGGCTGATGGCCTCCTCCGGCGAACCGGTGCCGGGCGCGGCCAAGCTCGTCTGCATCGATCCGGCGACGAACGTGATCGTGCGCACGATCCCGCTGCAATCGGTCGTGACGAAAACCTCCTCGCTCAACGATCTGCGGGTCGATGTGCGGCCGGGGCGCGAGGCAGCCTACATCACCGACCAGGGCCAGACCGGCGAGGGCGCGCTGATTGCCGTCGATCTCGCGAGCGGTCGCGCCGTGCGGCGGCTCGCGGGGCATGCCAGCACGCGGTCCGTCGACGGCATCCTGAAGATCGTCGAGGGCCGGGTGCTGCTGAAGCGCGAGGCCGACGGCACGGCGAGCCCGATCAAGGGCGGCGCCAACGGCATCGCGCTGAGCCCCGACGGTGCGCGGCTGTACTACACGCCGCTGATGAGCCGGCGCCTCTACGCGGTCGAGACGGCCGCCCTGCTCGACGCCGACAAGGACGACGCCGCGGTGGCGGCAACGGTGGTGGATCTCGGTGAGAAGGGCCTGACCGGCGGGCTCATCGCCGATTCCCGCGACCGGATCTATCTCAGCCTGCAGGAATTCAACGGGATCGGCCGCCGCGACCCGGATGGCCGGATCGAGGTCCTCGCCACGGATCCGCGGCTGATCTGGCCCGATACCTTCTGGATCACCGGCGACGGCTGGCTCTACCTGTCGTCCGCCCAGGCCAACCGCCGTCCGGAGCACAATGGCGGCATCGACCGGCAGGAGCCGCCCTTCGCGATCTTCCGCATGCGGATCGACGCGGGGCCGGCGTGAGAGAGGTTCAGCTCCACCGTCATCGCGAGTGTCAGCGAAGCGATCCAGCAGCGCGACCTATCCTGAAGAGGCGCGCCCTGGATCACTTCGGCTCCGCCTCGTGATGACGGAGCGATCGCCTATTTTGCTGCCAACGCGTCCTTCACCAGCGCGCTCGCGCGGCCGAAATCCATGCGGCCGGTATACTTGCCCTTCAGCGCGCCGATCACCTTGCCCATGTCCTTCGGGCTCTCGGCACCGGTCTTGGCGATGGCGTCGGCGATGGCCGTGCGCATTTCGGCCTCGTCGAGCTGCTGCGGCAGGAATGTCTGGATGATCTCGGCCTCGGCGCGCTCGCTCTCGGCGAGTTCGGGGCGGCCGCCCTGCTCGTAGACGCCCGCAGCCTCCTGGCGCTGCTTGATCATCTTCTGCAGCAGCGCGAGGATCTCCTCCTCGCTCGTCTCGCCCCTGCCCTCGCCGCGCGCGGCGATGTCGCGGTCCTTGAGCGCCGCCTGGATCATGCGCACGGTCGAGAGCTTCTGCTTCTCGCCGGCCTTCATGGCTTCCTTCATCTCGGCGGTGATGCGCGCGCGCAGCATGGTGATCGAGCTCCAGTCAGATGATTCGGCGCGGCTGCCCTGCTTGTCCAGGGCCTTGCGCAGGGCTGCCTCCGCGCCCAGATTGACCCGGGCGCGGCCGGCTCGCTATGAGCCCCGCGAGATATCGCCTTGCCCCGCGGCCCAGTATGCGGCCGCGCGAGGCGGCGGACATAAGCCGGATCGGACCCATGCTGCAAGACGAACCCGCGACCCTGCGCGCCGATCCCGCGCGCACGAACCCGGCGCCCAAGGCCCCCGAGCCCTGGAGCGAGCCGCTGGTGACGGCCCTGCTCGTGCTGGCCGACGGCACCGTGCTCGAAGGCTTCGGCATCGGCCAGACCGGGGTCGCCGACGGCGAGGTCTGCTTCAACACGGCGATGACGGGCTATCAGGAGATCCTGACCGACCCCTCTTATGCCGGGCAGATCGTCACCTTCACCTTCCCGCATATCGGCAATGTCGGCACCAACGACGAGGATCTCGAGAGTCTCGAAGCGGCGCCGGCCTCCGGCGTGCGCGGCGCGGTGATCGCCTCGGCGGTGACCAAGCCTTCGAACTGGCGCTCCTCCTCGCATCTCGACGGCTGGCTCAAGGCCCGCGGCATCGTCGGCATCACCGGCATCGACACCCGCGCGCTGACCGCGCTGATCCGCGACCGCGGCATGCCCAACGCCGTCATTGCCAACGATCCCGACGGACAGTTCGACCGCGAGGCGCTTCAACGTCGCGCGGCCGCGCTCGCGCCGATGGAAGGCCTCGACCTCGTGCCGCCGGTGACCTCCCGCGAGACCACGGCCTGGACCGAGACGGTCTGGGCGGTGAAGGGCGGCTACGGCTCGCGGGCGCCGGGCCAGGGCCTCAAGGTCGTGGCCATCGATTACGGGGTGAAGCGCAACATCCTGCGCCTGCTGGCGGAAGCCGGCTGCGACGTCACCGTGGTGCCGGCCACCACCAAGGCCGAGGACATCCTGGCCCTGAAGCCCGATGGCGTGTTCCTCTCCAACGGCCCCGGCGACCCGGCCGCCACCGGCGAATACGCCGTGCCGGTGATCCGCAAGCTGCTCGACGAGCGGGTGCCGACCTTCGGCATCTGCCTCGGCCACCAGCTCATGGGCCTCGCGCTTGGCGGGCGCACGGTGAAGATGGGCCAGGGCCATCACGGCGCGAACCACCCGGTGAAGGATCACACCACCGGCAAGGTCGAGATCGTCTCGATGAACCACGGCTTCGCGGTGGATCCGAAAAGCCTGCCCGAGACGGCGGTCGAGACTCACGTCTCGCTGTTCGACGGCTCGAATTGCGGGCTTTCGCTCACCGACCGCCCGGCCTTCTCGGTGCAGCACCACCCGGAGGCCTCTCCGGGTCCGCGCGACAGCCATTACCTGTTCGAGCGCTTCGTGAAGCTGATGCGCGAGAACCGGCCCCAGACCGCGGCGTAACTGGCTATAACGGCGGCCCAGCGCCGCCGTTCCCGGCCTCGTCACAAAAAACCCCATCTTGCCCCGCATCTCCCGATTCATGGCCGGATCGGACAAGAATCAGCGGCCGGTACGATTGGGGGCTTGCCGGATGACGCTCGACGACGCGCGCGACGAATTCTCGCGCCTGCATCGCCTGTTCACCTTCCACCTCGGCGTGGCGGTCAGCCTCGCGTGGCTGACGACGTTCTACGCGGCCGCCTCGGCGCCGTGGGTTCGCAACATCCGCGCGCTGATCGACCCGACCGACCCGGTGCGGATCGAGAGCACGCTCTCCTACCTGTTCGTGATGCCGGCCGTGCTGACGCTGGCCTGGGCCTCGGCCTATTTCGGCCGCGAGACCATGCGCCGCTTCCAGACCTTGCCGAACCAGACGCTTGAATTCGCCGCCGCGGCGATGGTGGCCTTCGGCGTGTTCTACCTGTCGATTGACCGCGCGGTCGCCGTCATCAGCGTGGGGTTCTGAACCTCCTTCGTGCCGGCTCATCAGCCGGCACTCATATTTCCACCAGTCGTCTGACCGCATCCTCGGCGAGCAGCCGCACGAGCCGCTGCTCCGCCACCGCATCCGCGGCGAGGACGACACCGCCGCAGACGGTGTCGCGGCCGGTGAAAGCGTAGCGCAGCACCGGCGCCGGCCTCAGCCCGCCCGTTCCCGTCGCGCAAAAGCCCTGCATCGCGCCAGGCCGGTCGTTCCGGCCGATGGCGGCCTCCATCCCCGCCGGCTGGCCCTTCAGCGGCACGGCGAAAATGTCGAGGCGCCGCTCCTCCCCTTGTGCCAGCGCTCGGCGAGGGCCCGCGAGGGCGACGAGCGTGTCGGGGGCAAGATGCAACCGGCCCTCGAACGAGAGGGGCCGGCCGGGCCGCGCGAAGCGGTCGATCACCGCCATCCCGCTCAGGTCGTCGAGCACGACGAAGAGACGGGCATGGGCGTAATCGGGCCCGTGCACCGTGGTGGCGAGCCGCAGGGCTTCTGCCCCGTCGAGCGCCAGAGGCTCCGTCAGAACGCCTGAACCGGCCACCGTCTCGCACCCATCCGGAACGGCGACGTTGTGGGCGCGGGCCGAGAGCAGGTGGTGGCGCGCCGGGCCGACCTCGACGCCCTCGGCGCCCCCGCCCTCCACGATCCAGCGCCGCGCCCCGGTGGCGAAGGTGAAGGAGGTGCAGTCGCGGTGCCCGTGCGGCGATTGCGCCGCGTAAGTGAGGGCGAAATGGCCCCAGCCGCGCTCCGGCCCGTCGTGGCGCAAGGCGAGCATACCGGCGGTGCGGCCCTGCGGAACCGGGGCCGCGTCGCGCTCCGCCACGAGATCGCGGTCCTGCGCTGTCAGCCGGGCGATCCAGGCGGCATGGTCGAGGCCGGCGGGTGCGTCGCCGAAGGGCGGCAGCCGCCTGCCCGGATCGAGCAGCCCGGCCAACCCAGGGAGCGCCGCCTCGACGCGGCGGCGGATCGTCGGGCCGGGCTCGGTCTCGCCCAGCGCCGCGGCGATCGCCTGCCCGTGGCTCAGAAGGTCGAGGCGCCGCACCGGTGAGGCTTCGGCGAAGGACCCGTCCTCGGGAAGGAGCGCATCGAAGCCGTGGGTGAGGCTGTCGCGGGCGAGCGTGTCCCAATGCGCGGCGAAGGCGAAACCGGGGAGCGCCCGGCCGAGCGCGAGAAGGGCAGCCGCCGCCTGAAGACCGTGCAGGGCACGGGCCAGGGTGTTCTGCCCAACGATCTCGGCCAGCGCGAAGCCATGCCGCGCGGCCTCCGCCGCAATCTCGGCGCGGGCGGGCTCGTCCCCCTTCGCGATCAGGCGCGCGAGCACGCCGCCGCGGGGCGCGAGCGCTGCCGGGTGCAGGCTCAACCCGTCCGCCGGCTGACCCCAGGGATTGGCGCGCGACCAAGCGGCGGCGAGACTGCGGGCGCGCAGCCCGCCTCCGGCAAGCGCGGCGAGCGGCAGCAGCCAAGCTAGAGATTGGTAAGCGAGGCGCCACGCCACCGAGCGGAACGGGTCCTCGCTCCAATCCGGGGCCGCGGGCAAAGTCCAGTCGGGCAGGCCGGCAAGGCTCAGGATCACCCCGTCGCCCTCAAGGCGTACGCTCCGGTCCGGTCCGTCGCGCAGCGCGCGGGCTCGGGCGAGGATCGGCGCAGCCTCGGCCCCGGACCCCGCCAGCCACGCGGCGGGCACCCCCTCGGGCAGGCCGAGCCGGTCGGCGAGGCGGGCGAGGAAGGCCGGCGCGTCGAGAAGGTCGTCGTCGCACAGGCTCTCGAGGCGAAACGCGTCCTCGAGCGCCAGTTCGAGCAGGCCGATCAACTCGACATCGGCCGCGTCCGGTGCGTCTTCCCAGACGCCGAAATCCAGCTCGACCGCGACGGCACCGGGCGGCGGGCGCAGGGCCAGGGTGAAGCGGCGGGCCTGCGGCTGGGCCGAGAGATTGATGACCGCACCGAGCCCCGGCACGGAGATCGCGTCGGCATAGGGCGGCGTGATCTCCGTGCCCGCCCGGTCCCGGTAGAGGAGCCGCACGCGGGCGGCATGCTCGTCGGCGCGTGCGGCGTAGATCTGCCCGCGCAGCACCAGGGCGATCTCCTCGGCCAGGGCGTAGGACAGCTTCATCCCGTCGCCGGCCAGCGGGCGCTGACGCGGTCCCGGCCCCTGATCGGGCGGACCGGGACGCAGCACCGGTTCGGCGAGGACGACGTCGCGGCTGTTCTTCCAGGAACGCAGGGTGACGCTGACGCCGCTCGCCTGATCGGGCACGCGGAAGGCGATGCGGAACGGTCTGGCCTCGACGAGCGCCGGTCCCGGGATCCAGGCGACCTGCGGGTCGAGCAGGCTGCGGGCGAGACCCGGAACGTGGTCGAGGTCGAGGCTGGAACCGTCCGCTGCCAGGAAATCGAAGCCGGCGGCGACGGCATCGACGGCAAAAGCCGCCGCCTCGCCGTTCTCGAAGGCGAGACCGAATTGCAGGCAGGCCCAGGTGCCGGGGGAGAGATCGGAAAAACTCAATCCCACCCGCGAGAAGCGGTTGTTGGGGGCGATCCGGTGGAGCCCGTCGCCTCCCCCCGGCCCGGCGCCCCCGGCATAGCGGGCGGGGGCCGACAGAAGCAGGGTCGCGCCCTCGGCGCCGTCATCCGCTTCGGAGGCCGCCGCACCGGCCCGCTCATCGATCTGGTCCATCACCCGCAGGCGCTACCGCGAGGGGCGTCCCTGTCAAGGCACGAGCCAGCCTCGTGCAAGATTGCCTACCTAAACCTCCCATCCGACGCAGGGTCCACCATCCGGGCACGCCCCGCGTCCCGTGTTTCTCCGGAAGCCCTTGGGATGGGGGCGTTGCCATGACAACCGGCGTCCACCTGTTCGACCTCGCCTCGCAGCATGCGCGCTACCTCGCGACGCGGCAGGCCACCATCGCCGGCAACGTCGCGAACGCGAACACTCCCGGCTACAAGGCGCGGGACGTGGTCCCCTTCGCCCAGGTTCTGGCGCGGACCGGCCTCGAAATGTCCGCCACGAGCGGCGCCCATCTCGAGGCGCAGGGCAACCGCATCCCCGTGCGCGAGGGCGCGTCCACGGGGAACTGGGAAGTGCTCGAATCGTCGAGCGCGGTCAGCCTGGAGCAGGAAATGCTCAAGGCCGGCACGGTCTCCCGCGAGCACAACCTCGACACGGCGGTGGTGAAGTCGTTCCACCGCATGCTGATGGCCGCGGTGCGGAGCGGATCATGATCGATCCCCTGCTCTCCGCCTCGCGGCTCGCCAGCGCCGGCCTCGAAGCGCAATCGCTGCGCATGCGGGTCGTCTCGGAGAACCTCGCCAACGCGCAATCGACCGGTTCGACGCCGGGCGCCGACCCCTACGCCCGCAAGACGGTGACCTTCCGGGCCGAACTCGACCGGGCGGCGGGGCTCGCCTCGGTGCGCCTGCGCGAGATCGGCACCGACACCGCCCCGTTCCGCACCGAGCACGACCCGGCCAACCCGGCGGCGGACGAGAGCGGCAAAGTCAAGCTGCCCAACGTGAACATGCTCGTCGAGATGGCGGACATGCGCGAGGCCAACCGCTCCTACGAGGCGAACCTCCAGGTCATCAAGCAGGCCCGGGCCATGGTCGCCAGCGTCATCGATCTCCTGAAGTCCTGAGACCGCCCGCGATGATCGAAGCTCTTTCCTCCCTCTCGGCCTTCGACAAGATCGCCGGCACCTCGTTCGCCGAGACGGCGCCGACCCAGAAGGCCGCGTTCAGCCCCGCCGCCGTTTCAGGCATCGCCGGGCCCGCCGCCACGGCGCCCACCGATTTCGGCGACGTGATGGCCCAGGTGGCGGCCAGCGCCCGCGACGCCATCCGCACCGGCGAGGCGACGGCGATCTCCGGCATCCAGGGCAAGGCGACCGCGCAGCAGGTGGTCGAGGCGGTGATGTCCGCCGAGCAGAGCCTCCAGACCGTGGTGGCGATCCGCGACAAGGTCGTCGCCGCCTACCTCGAACTCAGCCGCATGCCGATCTGATCGGTCACCTCAAGGAATCCTCGCCATGCGCGCGCTCGCCATCGCCGCCACGGGCATGTCCGCCCAGCAGCTCAACCTCGAAGTCATCGCCAACAACATCGCCAACCTGAACACCACCGGGTTCAAGGGCGCGCGGGCCGAGTTCACCGACCTGCTCTATCAGGCCGAGCGGCAGCAGGGCGTGCCGAACCAGGCGGGTCAGGAAGCGGTGCCGGAGGGCGCGATGCTCGGCCTCGGCGTGCGCGCCGCCGCGATCCGCAACCTGCACCGGCAGGGGTCGCTCGCCAATACCGGCAACCAGCTCGATCTGGCGGTGAACGGGCGCGGCTACTTCCAGATCACCAGCCCGGCCGGCGAGATCAACTATACCCGCGCCGGCTCGTTCAACAAGAACAATGCCGGCCAGCTCGTGACCATGGAAGGCTACGCCGTCGATCCGGCGATCCTGATTCCGGCCAACACTACTCAGGTGACGGTCAACGAATCGGGTCAGGTCTTCGCCAAGATCGACGGGCAGGTGGCGCCGCAGAATATCGGCCAGCTCACCCTCGTCAACTTCGCCAACGAATCCGGCCTCGAGCCGCTCGGCAACGGCCTCTATCGCGAGACCCCGGCCTCCGGCGCGCCGGTCGTCGGCAATCCCGGCGACGTCAGCTACGGCCGGCTGCAGCAGGGCTACCTCGAAGGCTCGAACGTCGATCCGGTCAAGGAGATCACCAGCCTGATCACGGCCCAGCGCGCGTTCGAGATGAACTCGAAGGTGATCCAGGCCGCCGACGAGATGGCCGGCACCGTCTCCAAGGGCATCCGCTAGCGCCCGCCGCATCCTCCGCGGCGTCCCTCCCCTTCCCCTCCTCCGGCGCGATCTCCCATGCCCCGCAAGACCTTCGTCCGCGGCCTCGTGCTCGCCGCCCTCGCTGCCGGCCCGGTCCTCGCCGCACCGGCGCGCGCCGCCGAGGGCATGGCAAGTGCCGAGCTCATGCTGCCGGTGCCCACGGTCACGATCTATCCCGGCGACACGATCAAGGAATCGATGCTGCGGATGCAGGCCTATCCCGCGACCTATCGGGCGCGCACGGCCGTCATCGACGCCTCCGCCGCGATCGCCGGCCGCACCGCCCGGCGGATGCTGCTGCCGGGCGAACCGGTGCCGGTCAACGCCGTGGACGACCCTCGCCTCGTCAGCCGGGGTGCCCCGACGCAGATGATCTTCGAGGAGAACGGCCTCGTCATCACCGCCATCGGCGCGCCGCTTCAGAACGGCGGGCTCGGCGAGACGATCCGCGTGCGAAACACCGACACCAACCGCATCATCCTCGGCACGGTGATGGCCGACGGCCGCATCCGGATCGGCGCGCAATGACCCCCCTCCGCCGTCTGTTTCTCGCGGTTCTGCTCGGCCTGCTCACCGGCCTGGGCTTCGCCGTCATGACCGGCCCGGTCTTCGCCGCCGGCACCCGCATCAAGGACATCGCCACGCTCAAGGGCGTGCGCGACAACCAGATCTTCGGCTACGGCCTCGTCACCGGCCTGCAGGGCACCGGCGACACCTTGCGCAACGCGCAGTTCACCGAGCAGTCGCTGCAATCGCTGCTGGACCGGCTCGGCATCAACGTGCGCGACGCGCGCCTGCGCACCCGCAACATCGCCGCCGTGATGGTGACCGCCGACCTGCCGCCCTATACCGGCACCGGCTCGCGCATCGACGTCACCGTGACCTCCATGGGCGATGCCACCTCGCTGCGCGGCGGCACGCTGCTGATGACGCCGCTCACCGGCGGCGACGGCCTCGTCTACGCCGCGGCGCAAGGGCCGCTTGCGGTTTCCGGCTTCTCGGTGCAGGGGCAGGCCGAACAGCTGACGCAGGGCGTGCCGACGGCCGGCCGCATCCCCAACGGCGCGTTGATCGAGCGCGAGGTGCCCGGCACCTTCCGCGATCTGCCCGAACTCGTGTTCGAGCTGAAGAACCCCGACTTCAAGACCGCGACCCAGATCTCGGACGCGATCAACGCGTGGTCGATGAGCGCCTTCGGCCGGCGCATCGCTAGTGCCCGCGACCAGCGCGCCGTCGTGGTGTTGCGCTCCCGCCAGATGGCCCAGACCCGGCTCGTGGCGCAGATCGGCGACCTGACGATCCAGCCCGACACCCCGGCCCGCGTCGTCGTCGACCAGCGCACCGGCACGGTGGTGATCGGGCGCAATGTGACGATCTCCACGGTCGCCGTGACGCACGGCAACCTCACCGTGCGCGTCACCGAAGCGCCGGAAGTGTCGCAGCCCGAGCCCTTCTCCAACGGCCAGACCGTCGTCGTGCCGCGCACCGAGGTGACGGCGCGGGAGGAGCGCGGCAAGCTCGCGATCCTCGGCGGCTCCGATCTGCAGACGCTGGTGCGCGGCCTCAATCAGGTCGGGCTGAAGCCCACCGACATCATCGCGATCCTGCAAGCGGTGAAGACCGCCGGCGCCCTCCAGGCGGAGCTCGTGGTGCAGTGATGAAGACGATGCTGCGCACCGGCCTGTGCTGGCTCGCCCTCTCCGGTACGGCGCTCGCCGCCGGCGGCGAGCAGACCGACCCGGCAAAAGAAGCGGCGTTGCGGGCGCTCGCCGCCCGCGACGCGCCGAAAGAGGTCTCGGCCCAGGACTTCGTCGCCAAGGAACCGGCCAAGTCCGGCTACTGCGCCAACATCGCCGACGCCGCGGCGGATGCCCGCTTCGCGTGGCAGAAGGAGCAGCTCGCGGCGATGGAGCGGCAGGTCGAGGAGCGCATCAAGCTACTCGAAGAGAAGCGGGCCGAGTACGAGGCTTGGCTCAAGCGCCGCAACGAGTTCCTCGCCAAGGCCGACGAGAGCGTGGTGGCGGTCTACGCCAAGATGCGCCCCGACGCGGCTGCACTCCAGCTCGCCAATATGCCCGACGAGGCGGCGGCCGCCCTGCTGACCAAGCTCAATGCCCGCACGGCCAGCGCCATCCTCTCCGAGATGGAAGCCGCGCGCGCCGCCAACCTCGCCCGTGCCATGTCGGAATCCGGCCGCAAGGACGCGACCGCGCCGGCCCCGAAGAAGAACCAGAGGTCGTGATGCGCTTTCCCGCCACCGCTGCGGCGGCCCTGCTCGCCCTCTCGCTCGGCGCCTGCCAGAGCGATCTCGACCGCATCGGCCGGCCGCCCGTGCTGACGCCGATCGGCACCGGCCTCAACGCGCCGCGTGAGCCGCTGCCGACCAGCTTCGGTGCGCTGGGCGCACGCCACAGCTACCATTCGACCTGGAGCCCGGCGAGCGCCGCGCTCTACCAGGATCCCCGCGCCCGCGACGTCGGTGACGTCATCACGGTCAGCATCGCCATCAACGACAAGGCGCAGTTCGACAACGCGACCGAGCGTGAGCGCAGCCAGAAGAGCTTCCTCGGCTTCGATTTCGGCTACGGCGTCTCGGCGCTGAAGGATTCGGCCACCGCCGATACCGGCATCCGCTCCGGCACCGAGACCAAGGGCCAGGGCTCGATCGACCGCAAAGAGTCGCTCAGCCTCTCGGTGGCGGCGGTCGTCACGGAAGTACTGCCCAACGGCAACGTGGTGATCTCGGGGTCGCAGGAAGTGCGGGTCAACAACGAGGTGCGCGTGCTCAACGTCGCCGGCATCGTCCGCCCGCGGGACATCTCGCGCAAGAACACCATCGACTATGACAAGATCGCCGAGGCCCGCATCTCCTACGGCGGGCGCGGACGACTCACCGACGTGCAGAACCCGACGCTGGGCCAGCAGGTCTTCGAGACCGTGGCGCCGTTCTGACGGGGGCGAGCATGGCCGACAAGGACACCAAGAAGACCGGCAAGGGCTGGATCGGGGCGCTCGCGCTCGTCACCCTCGTCGCCGTCGGCACCGGGGGCGGTCTCGGGGTCTACCTCCTCGGCAGCGTCGAGAAGTCGGTCGACCTCAAGAAGCGCGAGGAGGCTGACAAGGCGGTGAAGGTGCTGAACTATACCGGCGACCTCTCCCTGCGCAGCGTCGGCTCGGTGGTCGCCAACCTCGCCGAGCCGACCGATTCCTGGGTGCGGATCGAATCCTCGGTCGTCTTCAAGACCGGGACGCTCCCGAACCCCGACGTGACGCTGGCCGAGATCCGCGCCGACGCGCTGGCCTATCTGCGCACGATGTCGATGGCGCAGATCGAGGGCGCCAACGGCCTCCAGCACCTGCGCGAGGATCTCAACGAGCGCGTCGCGATCCGCACCAAGGGGGTGGTGCGCGAACTCATCGTCGAATCGCTGGTGGTGCAATGAGTGGGCGGGTGGTTCGGCGCCTGACGCTGGCTGCGGCCGTCCTGGGCCTGTCCGCCACCGCCGCCCTGGCGCAGGGCGCTGCGCCCGGCGGCGTCACCGGTGTGCCCGGCCTCGATGCCCTGCTGCCGCCGGGCAACGGCGCCGCATCCGGGCGCATCATCCAGCTTGTCGCGCTCCTCACCGTCTTGTCGCTGGCGCCGGGCCTGCTGGTGATGGTGACGAGCTTCACGCGGTTTGCCGTCGCCTTCTCGTTCCTGCGCTCTGGGCTCGGACTGCAGAGCACGCCGGCCAACTTGTTCCTCGTCTCGCTCGCCCTGTTCATGACCTTCTACGTTATGGCGCCGACCTTCGACCGCGCCTGGAACGAAGGCGTGAAGCCGCTGCAAGAAAACCGCATCGGCGAGGAGGAGGCCTTCACCAAGATCGTCGAGCCCTTCCGCGAGTTCATGACCCAGCACGTGCGCCCGAAGGATCTTCAGACGTTCACGGACCTGGCGAGCCGAAACTTCCCGAAGGCCGAAGCCGGCGAGAAAATCGACCTGCGCATCCTGATCCCGGCCTTCATGATCTCGGAGCTGCGCCGGGGCTTCGAGATCGGATTTCTGATCGTGCTGCCCTTCCTCGTCATCGACATCATCGTCTCCACCATCGTGATGTCGATGGGCATGATGATGCTGCCGCCGACCGTAATCTCGCTGCCGTTCAAGGTGCTGTTCTTCATCCTGATCGACGGCTGGAACCTGCTGGTGAGTGGTCTGGTGCGGTCGTTCTTCTGAATCATGTCCCGGATGCGCCTCCCGGCCGGTCAGCTCGCATAGGACCAGAGATCGCGTCCGAACACCCGGATCAGATCGGCGTGCAGCGTCCTCAGACGCGCAAGGGCCGCTCCGGCCTGAGCGGCGGCCGCCCTCGCCTCGACGCGGAGCACGACGTCCGGCCCCTCGTCCGGATCGCCCTCGGCGATGAACAGCATTCCGTCCCGGGCAACGATGCGCATGAACCAGCCCTGGTCGATCTCGTCCCAGACCGCGCCGTTGGCGCCTGTGCCGGCGAGGGCCGTCAGAACGGCACTCGTCAGCGGCACGTCATCGGTCCATGGGAAGGTCACGACCGGCCGGTCGGCCTCCAGCAGCAAGGGCGTCACCGAGAAGTACGGGAACGGATGCGCCAGGGCGGCGGGCTTATCGTGCTGCCGGGCTTCGGCGATCAGCCTCTCGTAATGGGCAGCCAGGGCCGCCTCGCGGCCCGGCAGATCGATCGCCGCAACGAGATTGGCGACGCGGCACGGCAGGTCTGTCGGATCGAGGGGCACGCGCAGCCGCTCCCAATCGTCCGGGCCGATGCCGTGGTCGGGGCCGACATAGAGGCTGTCGGCGATGCGGAAGGCGGCATCGCACAAGAACGGACCGAGCGGCCGGGCCCGGGCCATCCAGCTTTCGTCCGGAAGCTCGAAGAACATGGCACCGCATTTTGAAGACCGGTCGAGTCCGCGTCGAGTCGCAACCTCCGCGCAAGGCTGAGCCCTCATTCAGGCTGGCGACGCATGTCAGGTCGCCAACGGGATCGGTCCGGGGATGTTCGGTCGCGAGCAAGCCGAGAGATTGTGGAACAACATCGTCGATCTCGGCGCGAGGCGGTTGATCGCCCTCGGGCTGGTCGGCCTTCTGGTGTTTCTCGGCGTCGGCATCGGCGCCTATTATCTCAGCCGTCCGGCGCAGGAGACGCTCTATACGGGGCTCTCGCGCGAGGACGTCTCGCGCATCGGCGGCGTGCTCAAGGACAACGGCATCCCGTTCGATGTCTCGTCCGACGGCAGCGCGGTGCTGGTCTCCTTCGGCCACACGGCGCAGGCGCGGATGCTGCTGGCCGAGAAGGGCCTGCCGCAAAGCTCCAAGTCCGGTTACGAGCTGTTCAACGATCTCGGTTCGCTCGGCATGACCTCCTTCATGCAGGAGGTGACCCGCGTGCGGGCGCTGGAGGGCGAGATCGCTCGCACGATCCAGGGCATGAAGGGCGTGCGCGCCGCCCGCGTCCACCTTGTGCTGCCCGACCGCGGCTCGTTCCGCCGCGACCAGCAGCCGGCCTCGGCGTCCGTGGTGGTGCGCACCGAGCCCGCCGACGACGTCTCCGGCGCGCAGGCGATCCGCCAGCTCGTCGCCTCGGCGATCCCCGGCATGAAGCCGGACCGCGTCACCGTGATCGGCTCCGAGGGCACGGTGCTGCTCGCCGGCGATGATGCCGGCACGGCCCCCACCGGCAAGATGGCGACGTTGGAAAAGTCGGTGAGCCGCGAGATGCAGGACAACATCCGCCGCACGCTCGCGCCCTATCTCGGCGTCGGGAATTTCGAGGTCAGCGTCGCGACGCAGCTCAACACCGACAAGACGTCGACCAACGAGACGATCTTCAACCCCGACCAGCGCGTCGAGCGCTCGGTGCGCTCGGTGCGCGAGAGCGAGAACGCGCAGAACCGCAACAGCCAGCGCCCGACCAGCGCCCAGGAGAACCTGCCCGACCAGCGCACCCGCTCGGACGGCAACGATCAGTCGAGCAACGAGAGCTCGAAGAAGGAAGATCTCACCAATTACGAGATCTCCCAGAAGACCGTGCAGACGGTGAGCGACGGCTACGCCATCCGCCGTCTCTCGGTGGCGGTGCTGGTCAACCGCTCGCGCCTGACGGCGCTTGCCGGCCCCGACGACAAGGCCGCGCTCGAAAAGCAGATCGCTGAGATCGAGGAGCTGGTCGGCTCGGCCGCCGGCTTCAGCAAGGAGCGCGGCGACACGATCAAGGTCGCGGCAGTGGGCTTCGTCAACGACGGCCAGCCGCTGGAGCCGGTGCCGCCGCTCTCGCTCACCGACGTGATGATGAAGCAGTCCGGCACGCTCATCAACGCGGCGACCATCCTCGTCGTGGCCGGCCTTCTGATCTGGTTCGGCCTGCGCCCGGCGCTCCGCGCCATCCTGGCGACGCCGGAGACGGCCGCGATCGAGGCGTCGGCGCTCGCCGGCCCCGAGGGCGCACCGGCGCTCGCCGGAGGCATCGCCGCCGATGGCACGATGGCGCTCGCTGCGCCGGGTGCCGCGCTGCCCGGCACAGGCGGCCCGGCCGAGGCGGCCAAGCTCCCCGCACCCGGCGTCGCCGGCCTGCTGGAGGAACTGGAGGACAAGATGGCCCGCTCGCCGCAGAAGCGGCTGGAGCAGCTCATCGACATCGACGAGGAGCAGGTCGCGGCCGTGCTCAAGCGCTGGCTCATGCGTGAGGAGCCGGCGTGATGGACGCGGTGATCGCACGCTACCTGCCGGATTTTTCCGCGCCCCCGCCGCCCCCCGCGACGGCCGCCGACGAGCCGGATTTTTCCGGCCTGTGGTTCCGCGCCCCCGCTCCGGAACCGATCCCGGCGCCAGCCGCGCCGCCCCCGGCCAAGCCGGAGCCGGTCTCCAAGGTCGAGCCCGTCACCGGGTCCGACGTTGAGCCCGAGATCGAACCGATCCTGCCCCGCGCCGCCGCCGCGGCGCGACCGGTGGGGGACCGCGAGGCGCTGATCGCGAGCGCCGAGGCGCGCGGACGCGAGCAGGGTCGCGCCGAGGCGCTGGAACAGGCGTCGGCCCAGGCCGCGCTCGAGCGCGCGGCGCAGCAGGCCTTGTTCGAGGAAGGGTTGGCGCAGGCCCGCCGCGACTGGAGCGAGGCACAGGGCGAGGCCCTGGCCGCCGCCTTCGCCACGGCGATGCAGGCGCTCGACGCGGCCCTGTCGGAGCGCGTTGCACGGCTGATCGCGCCGGTCCTGGGTCAGGCCCTGCAACGGCAGACGCTCGAGGAACTCGCAGTCGCCCTCCGGCGCATCCTCGCCGAGCCGCAGCGGCCGGCCGTGCGGGTGCGCGGACCCGAAGACCTGATCGCGGTTCTGTCCGCACGGCTTGGCAGCCACGCCGCCGGCATCGCCTTCGAGGCGGATGCGGGGCCGGAGGTGAGCGTGAGCGCAGGTGAGACCGTGATCGAGACCGAACTGGCGGCCTGGAGCCGCCTGATCGCTGCCGCCGTCGCCGAGGCGTGAGATGTCCGAGCACGCCCAAGAAATCATCATCATCAAGCGCCACGGCGACCACGAGGAAGGCCATCACGGCGGTGCCTGGAAGATCGCGCTCGCCGACTTCATGACGGCGATGATGGCGCTGTTCCTGGTGATGTGGCTGATCAACTCCACCAGCAAAGAGCAGAAGCAGACCATCGCCGAGTACTTCAACCCGGTGAAGCTCGCCGAGGTCACCCACGACCGCAAGGGCGTGAACGACCCGCAGGACGCTCCCAACGATCCCGCCCCGTCCGGCAAAGGCAAGGGCGACGGGGGCAGCGCCGATGGGAAGGGTGTCGAGGGGAAGGGCGACGCGGCCGGTGCGCCGGGCAGCCGCGCCCGCGAATCCGCCCTGTTCCAAGACCCCTACGCCGTCCTCGCCAAGCTCGCCGGCGAGGCCGACGCCGGGCCGGAAGCCGCGAGCGCGGATGCCTCGGCCCTCGAAGCCGGACAGCCGGGCGTGGCCGGCGGCGAGACCGGACGCGACCCGTTCGACCCGCTCTACTGGCAGGTGGCAAACCTGCCGCGCCAACGCACGGACAACCCCGGCGCCCTCGATTCTGCCGCCGCTGCGCCGGTCGAGGCACGCCTCGATGCGCGAGCGCAGAGCTTTGCGCCGGTCAAGGCGAAGGAGCCGCCGAAGGACAGCACCAAGGACATCGCCCGGCAGAGCTTGCAGGAGGCCATGCGGAAAGCCGGCGTCAAGCTCGCCTCCGCCGAGCCGGTGCCGCTGGACGCCGCCAAACCGATCGAGCCCGCCAAGCCTGCAGCGGAGGCAGGGCCGGAGGCGCCCGCGCCCGAGGCCAAGGTGCCTGAGGTCAAGGCGCCGGACGCAAAGCCGACCCAGCCAGAGCCGCAGCGTGTCGCCAAGGCCGAGGCCCCCGCTGTAAAAGAGCCGCCGCCGGGCGCCGATCAGGCCGCGAAGGCGGCGGAGACCGCCGCCCTCTCCGCTCTGAAGGCCGAGATCGCGCGGGCCGTGCCGTCTCTGCCCAACAGCGCACCCGCCCCGCATGTGGAAGTCCGTCGCACCGGCGAGGGCGTGCTCATCAGCATCACCGACGAGATCAATTTCAGCATGTTCGGGATCGGCTCGGCCGAGCCGACGCCGAAGGTGGTCAAGGCGCTGGAGCGCATCGCCAAGATCCTCAACAGCCGTCCCGGCCGCATCGTCGTGCGCGGCCATACCGACGGCCGCCCGTTCCGCTCCGAGACCTACGACAACTGGCGCTTGTCCTCGGCGCGGGCGCAGATGGCCTCCTACATGCTCGTGCGCGGCGGCCTCGACGAGGCGCGCATCGAGCGCATCGAGGGCCATGCCGACCGCCAGCCGCGCATCGCCGCCGACTCCAAAGCCGCCGAGAACCGCCGCATCGAGATCCTGCTGCGGGGCCTGCCGGAATGATCTCGTTTTCCTGGGAGTCTCCGGCCCGGTTCAGCCGCGCCGCCCTTCTCGCGCCTGCGGCGGGGCCGGAGAAGGCACCCCGGCCCCGCGTCCTCGCGGCTTCCGCACTCATCCTCTGCCTCGCCATCGCCCCGGCCAACGCCGCCGATCACGGCGACGGCCACGCGCCGGCGGAAAACCATGCCGCCGGCGATCACGGCGGGCATGGTGCCCCGGCGAAACCGATCGAACCGCTCTCGGTGAAGGCGCACGGCCTGCCGGTCGAGCTGACGCGCACGCTCCAACTCCTGCAGGACCGCATCGCCCGCGGCTCGACCCAGGCGCATCTCGCCCAGCGCCAGCTCCTCGGCCATATCGAGCAGCGGCTGATCGCCCTCGATCCCGAGACGTGGACGGACGCGGAGAACGTGCGCGCGGCCGTCACCTTCGCGCTGGCGGGCGGCGGGCCGACCGCCCTGCGGGCGCTGCTCAGAACCGGCAAGGCGCCGGAGGCGGAGCAGTCCCTGGCGCTCGGGGCGCTCGCCTATCTGGAAGGCCGGGAAAAGGAAGCGCGGGCCAAGCTCGCGGGCATCGATCCGCGCACGATGCCGGCCGGCCTCGCGGGCCAGCTCGCGCTGACGCAATCGGCGCTGATGGTGCGTGAGGCGCCGGCCAAGTCGCTCGAACTTCTCGACCTCGCGCGGCTGCTGGCCCCCGGCACGCTGGTGGAAGAGGGCGCCCTGCGCCGCCAGATCTTCGTGGTCGCGCAGGGCGGCGATGCGCGGCGCTTCGAGGCGCTGGCGATCCAGTACCTGCGCCGGTTCCGCCGCTCGGTCTATGCCGGCAACTTCCGCCAGCGCTTCGCCGGAGCGCTCACCCGGCTCGACTTCGACAGCGACCGCACCCGCATCGCCAGCCTGGAGCGGATGCTCGACGAGATCGAGCCGGAGAGCCGGCGCGACCTCTACCTGCTCGTGGCGCGGGCTGGGCTGGAGCAGGGCCGCCGAGAGACCGCCCTGTTCGCCTCCGAGCGGGCGATGGGTCTCGCCGCGCCGGATTCGCGGCCGGCGGCGCAGGCACGGCTCTACCGCGGCGCGGCGCTGATCGTGGCGGACGGGCGCTTCGAGGAGGGCTACGAGGCCCTGCGCAGCCTCGATCGCGCCGATCTCGCGGCCTCCGACGCCGAACTGCTCGATTCCGCTCTCTCGGCCGCCCGGCAGATCCGTACGCCCGCCCCGTCCGCCGAGGCCGCACCGGCCCCGACGCCTTCGGCGAGCCGGCCGATGCCCGAATCCGCCTCGCTCCTGCGGGCGCAGGAGGCCCTGGCCCGGGCCGAGCGCGCCATGGACGGTGCCACCGGCACGCCCTGAGACCCTCCCGCCCTCCAACCACCGGACGATCGACCCGTGATGCGGTCCCTCGACACCCTTTCCCCGATGCGGCCGAAGGCCGAGGCCGGCCGCGCGCCTACGGGCGAGGATCCGCGCGCGGGCGGCACCCCCGATTTCGAGGCGATGCTCGGGGCGTTCGAGAGCGGGACCGCGCCGTCCGGAGAGGCTCCCGCGGAAGCCACCGAGGACCGGACGGACGGCCCGCCCGCGCTGCCCGCCGACCCGCCCGTTGCGACCGCGCCCGGTTCGGCCCTGCAAGCCTTGATGGCGCTCACCGGTCCCGTCGCCGGGCCGGTTCCGGCCGCCAACCCGGAGGCCGGCCTTGAAGTGATGGTGCAGCGTGCCGCGGCGCGGGCCGGCTCCGGGCCGAGCCCACTCCCCACGGCGCCGGCCCTGTCGATCTCCCAGGTCGGATTAGAGACGCATTTCGCGCCCGTTCGGCCCGGTCTGGTCGCGCCGGCCACGGGGTCCGGGCCGGTTGCGAACGGAACCATCGCGTCGCCGGTCCTCCCGGAGACCGGCGGTGTCGACGCCGACGTTTCGCCCTCGATCGTGCGGGACGACGCGCCCCGGCTTTCGTCCCCTTCGATCGCTTCGGCCCCGGCGGCGACGGTGTCCGCGCCGCCGGTCGCCGGACCGGATCGATCATCGCTCGCGGCGCCGCGCGGCGCTGTCCATGATCTCGCCGCCGGAAGCGATGACGCGGTCCCTGCTCAGGGCAGCCCCGCACCGTCCAGGCAAGCGGCCGTCGAGCAGCCGTCCGCCTCGACCGTCATCCCGGCCGCGACGCGGTCAGCGCCCGCCATCACAGCACCGCCCGAAGTACCGGCGACGGCCGCCGCTGCAGCGACACAGCAGCCGACGTCACTCGATGGGGGCCAGGACCGGGCCGCGGGCGCGGCTGCGGTGTCGGCGGCGTCTGCGCACCGATCCGCCGGCACGGCGCGTCCGCCCGCCGCCGCACCCGATGCCCTCGGGAACCCTGCGGGCCGCGGACGCACCGTGTCCCGCGGCGACCGGCCAGAACCAGCCGGTGCCGCGGCGTCGGCGGCGCCCGCCGAGGGCCTCAGCCGTGGCGACCTCCCCGAATCGGCCGCCGTGGCCCAGGCCGATCCGACGCTACAAGTCCACCGCGATCCGGAGCCGGTGCGGCAGCAGCCGGACGGCCTCGCTCGTCCTGAAACGCCCGCGGAACGTGCCGCCGCGTCGGTGACGCGCGCAAAGACGGAGGCGGAGGCCGGCACGGACGCCGCGGGTGGCGCTTCTTCGATCGAGGCGCCGCATCCGGAGATGCCGGCCGAGCCGGTCCTGCAAGCGGGCGCGCCGGCTCCGGTGCCGGCCTCGCCGCTGCGCCAGATCGTCGATGCGGTCACCGCCCAATTGCCCGCGGCGGCCTCCGCTGCCCAAAGCCGCCCGTCGACGGCCCCGACCGAGACCGGTCCGCTGAAGATCCTGACGCTCCAACTCCATCCGGCCGATCTGGGCACGGTGCTGGTGCGGATGCGCCTGCAGGACGGGCGGCTGGAGATGAGCCTGCGCACGAGCCGCGAGGAGACCGCCGAGCGCCTGCGCAAGGAGGGTGACCTGCTCTCCGGTCTGCTGCGGGAGGCCGGCTACGAGGCCGATACCGTGACGATCCAGGCAGGCGACGCCGGGCCCGGTGAATCCGGATCGCGCGGCCAGGGCTTCGCCACGTTCGCCGGATCGCAGGGCGGGCAGCCTGACAGACAGCCGGGCGCGGCGACGCCCGATCAATCGGGCCGGCGCCCGTCCCCGCGCGCGGACGAGGCCGCCATGCCCACCGAGGAGCAGAACCATGAGACGGATTCTCGCGGGCGCGATCACGGCAGCCTGTATCTCTAGCGCTGCCGGTCCGAATGCGGCGGCCGCGCATGCCACCGCCGCCGAGGGCGCTGCGGAGGCCGCCTCCGCGCAGACGGGCGCGATGAGCGGCGACGCGAGGGGCCGCTCCAAACGTCCCCCGATGGCCGGCGCCTCCCGTGTCTGCGAACGCCAGATGGCGCAGGCGGCCGCGAAACACGGCGTTCCACTCGGCATGCTGTACGCGGTCGGGCTGACGGAGAGCGGCAATCGCGGCTCGCTCCAACCCTACGCCATGAACATCGGGGGCAAGGCGTATTTCGGCGCCACCGCGGCGGACGTGGTGCAGCGCCTGACCCAGGCGCAGCAGGAGGGCGTGCGCCTGGTCGATCTCGGCTGCATGCAGATCAACCATCACTATCATCGGGCGAAGTTCGCCTCGCTGGAGGCGATGATCGACCCCGCCCAGAACGTCGAGTACGCGACGCGCTTCCTGAAGGAACTGAAGGAGCGTGAGGGAAGCTGGACGCTGGCGGTCGCCCGCTATCATGCCGGGCCGAACAACAACCCGGCGCAGAAGGCCTATGTCTGCCGGGTCATCACCAACATGGTCGCCTCCGGCTTCGGCAACTGGACGCCGGGCGCCAAGGCATTCTGCCAGTAGGCAAGCTCAGCCGATATAGGTGTAGCCCATGTAGCGCTTGGCCTCGATCGGATCGCGGCCGAGCCGCTCGGTGAGCTTCCTACGCAGCTTGCTCACATGGCCCTCGATCACGCTCTCCTCGACGCCGTTGCTGTAGACGCCGTACACCACGTTGAAGACCTGGGTTTTGGTGAGCCGGCGCCCACGGTTGCGCACGAGGTATTCCAGGATATGGCGCTCCCGCCGCGGTAGGGAGAGCGGCACGCCGTCGATTTCGGGGTCGCGCCCGTCGTGGAAGACCTTGAGCCGGTCGGACACCTTGGCCTCGCTCGCGCTCTCACCCTCCGCATCGCCCTGCGCAACGGCGCCGTTGACCCGGCGCCAGATCGCCTCCGACCGGGCCAGGATCTCGCGGACATGGACGGGCTTGGGCAGCACGTCGTCGATGCCGGCTTCCAGGAGCTCGACGGTCTGCTCCAGGGAGCGCAAGTCGGCCAGTGCGATGATCGGAGCTTGGGACTGCTTGCGAATCACGCTCGCGCATTTTGCCCGCTCCTCGAAATCACCGAGAAGGAAGCCCTGGATCGCTTCGAGGTCGCTGCGGGAGGCCGCCTGGAGCCAGCCCAGGAACTCCTCGGGCATGAGCGCGAAAGAGGAGACCCCCTCGCGCTCGAAGCTGGCCTTGTAACCCGCGTTCACGGTGTCGCGCGGATCGACCAGAAAATACATCGCCGACCATCCCCCTGACCCCACCGGATCGTCCCGGCCTTGCTCTGCGATCTGGGCAGGTTTTGGGCACCTCTTGGAGGCCATGCCGTGTCCCCCGCGAGGCTTCGAGACGCAGTACCGATACTGTCATGTAGCGCGGGGGCGAGGGGGTCAATCCGGCGGAATGTACAATTCCATACATGGACAAGAGTTGTCTGCTGAGCGCCCGTCCTGACCCGTCGTGGACGTCTCGTCGGCGGCTCGGCCGCCGCGGGGAAGCGCGCGATTCGCGGCCCTCAGGCGTGTCCCACCCGGGCTTGTCTCACCGCGTGGGCGAAGTCTTCGAGGGACAAGGCTCCCGTATCCTCGGCGACGATGCGCTGGATCGCGACGCCTGCGAACACCTCGTCGAGAACCAGCTTGAAGAACACGGTCATCGGCTCGGCGGCGAATTCGAGATCGAGGACCACCTGCATCGAGCGGCCCCAATCGAGGCACACGTCCGCGGCATCGGCGTAGGTCAGCACCGATTCCTTGAAGAACAGCTCGGCGGAAGAGGAGACGATGTCGGCGATGTTGCCGTGCCGCTCGCCGCGGATCCAGCCGATGAGCACGCCGCCGTCGAGCAGGCACAGCTCACCGATGAAGTCGCGCAGTGCCTCGGCGAAGATCTGCTCGGCAGCCGCATAGGCGTGCGGGACGGCCGATGGCCCTGGCGCGAAACGTTGGACCTGAGGGGTCATCGGGCTCTCGCGAAAAGGAAGAAAAGGATCTGTGCCACGGCGCGGTAAAATTCTGCCGGAATCGTCTGATCGACCTGCACAGCATCGTACAGCGACCTTGCGAGAGGCTTGTCCTCGATCACGGCGATGCCTTTTTCCTCGGCGATCGCGCGGATCCGCAGGGCGATGAGATCCTGCCCCTTGGCGATGACGAGGGGGGCCGGGTTCTCGGAAGGCTCGTAGCGCAGCGCCACGGCGAAGTGGGTCGGGTTGGCGATGATCACGGTCGCACGATCGACGTTGGCGAGCATCCGGTTGCGGGCACGGTCCTGTGCGAGCGAGCGCAGCCGCGCCTTGACGGAAGGGTCGCCCTCGGTCTGCTTGTGCTCGTCCTTGATGTCCTGGCGCGACATCCTGAGCGAGCGCTGCCAGCGCAGGCGGGCCCAGACGAGGTCGCCTGCCACAATCACGATGGTGGCGATGGCCACTGCCGAGACGAGCCGGATCGAGACCGTCAGGATCAGTTCGGGCAATTGGCTCGGATCGACGAACATGGCGTTCACGGCTCTTGTCCGCTCCGAGCGAAGGAGCAGAAGGGCGACGACACTGACCGCAAGGAATTTAACGACGGATTTCAGGAACTCGACTTGACCCGAAGTTCCGAAGATCCGCGAGAACCCCGCCATCGGCGAGACCCGCGACCATTTCGGCGTGATCCGATCGACGACGAGGCGCGGCAGGTTTTGCAGCAGCGAGGCCGCGAGGCTGCACACCGCCAGGATCAGCAGGATCGGCAGGAGGAAGCGGCCCGCCGCCAATGCCACGCGGCTCAAGAGCAGCATCGCGTCGCCCCCGGTCTCCAGGGAGAAGCCGCGCGGATCGTCGAGGATCGGCGCGAAGTCGCCCGCGAGCTGCGCCGCCTGCCCCCGCGCGAATAGCGCGAGCGCGATCAGTAGGCCCAGCGTCGAGGCGAAAACCGGCGCCTCGCGCGAGAACGGGATGTCGCCCTTCTCGATCGCTTCGCGGACCCGCCGCTCGGTGGCGGCTTCGGTCTTGCTCTCCTTGTCCTCGTCCCCTGCCACGGATCAGCCCTGCCCGCGGGCGCGGCAGGTGCGACAGGCGTCAACGGATGAGCGCGTCATCCTCGCCTCCCGGATTGATCTCGATCTCCCCGCGCCCGGCCATGTCCATGGCCATGTCCGTGATGGAGCGGCGCGCCTCCATGACGTCGCGCTGCGCCGCCGGCTCGCCGCCGTTCAACTCGTGCTCGACCATGCGGCGCACGCGCGCCGAGAGGGCGCTGAGCACCGTGGTGCGGAACTCCGCGTCGGTGCCCTTGAGCGCCAGAACCAGCCGGTCGTTGGGCACGGCATCGAAGAGAGTGGTGCGGGCGCGGGGCGCCAGCTTGACGATATCGTCGAAGGTGAAGAGCAGGCCTTTCAGGATCTCGACCGATTTCGGACGCGACTCGCCGAGGCTGGTGAGCACGTCGTCCATCTGCTGGCGCTCCATCTTGTTGATGATGTCGGCCATCTTGGCGTGCGTGTCGGCGCCGGAATTGCGCGCGCCGTTGATCATGAAGTCCTCGTGCAGCGTCTTCTCGATCGCGTTCAGCACATCGTCGCCGATCGGCTTGAAGCTCAGCATCCGCCGCATCACCGTGTTGCGCAACGGCGCGGGCAGGTGGCCCATCACCTTGGCGGCGGTGGCGGGCTTGACCTTGGACAGGATCAGCGCCGCGGTCTGGGGATGCTCCTTGACGAGGTAGCTCGCCAGCACGCTCTCCTGCACGGTGCCGAGCCGCTCCCAGACCGAGCGGGTGGCGTTGCCGCGCACGTCCGCGAGGATGTCGGCGATCTGGTCGGCCGGCAGCAGGCCGCTGAGCAGCTTCTCGACCTCGTTGGCGGTGCCGATCAGGCTGTTGCCGGCGGAGAATTCTGCGGAAAAGTGCTCGACCACCGTGTCGAGCTGCTCGGGGCTGACCGCGCCGAGATTCGACGCCGAGCGGGTGATGCGCTTGAGCTCGTCCGGCTCGAAATACTTGATGAGCCGCCCGGCGGCGGGCTTGCCCATGGCGAGCAGCAGCGCCGCCACCTGATCGACGGGGTCGAGCCGCCGGCCCACCCCGCGGGTGGCGACTGGAGCCACGGGCAGGGCGTCCGGAGGAAGGGGGCTCGATGCCAGGGGACTCGACGACATGGCGGCCCGCTCTCGCCGAGGCTCAGCTGTTCTGATCGGCGGCGGCCGGGCCGACCACCTCGGTCAGCGACACGCCGAAGCGGGAATTGTCCTCCTCGACGATCACGATCTCGCCCCGCGCGATGACGCGGCCGTTGACCATCACGTCCACCGGCTCGCCGACCCGGTGGTCGAGGGGAACGACGGCGCCGCGCCCGAGCTTCATCAGGTCGGCCACCGGCATGGTCGCGGAGCCAAGCACGACCTGCATCAGCACCGGGATGCGCAGGATCGAATCGAGATTGCGCCCATCGCCGACACGGGGCTCGGTGCCGGCCAGATCGGTGTCGGGAAAGGGGGTGCTGCTCATCGCTCGGGCTCGTCGGGTCCGCTTCGTGCGTGGGGACGGTCTAGCCGGCTTGGCTGACGCGAGGCTGTCGCCGGCGATGCGCGCAGATCCCTTCCGTCCTGCGGCGCCGGCTGACACTCCGCTGACGGCGCCCGTCAGGATCGCGGGGCAACGCGGTGGCATCAGGAGGTATCACAACACCGAGACCGGAGCAGACCCCCGTGAACACCCGCAAGACCGCCCTCGCTGCCACACTGATCGCCGGCCTCGCCGCCGCGCCGGCCCTGGCCGACACGCCCGGAAAGGATCGGATGCCGATCGATCAGGTCCTGACCAAGCTGACCGAGGCCGGCTACGGCTCGGTGCGCAGCATCGAGGCCGATGACGGCGTGTGGAAGGCCAAGGCCAGCCGCGACGGCCGGGCCGTTAAGGTTCGGCTCGATCCGCAGACCGGCGCCATCGTCGAAAAGGCCGGCAAGGCGAGCGACGATTGAGGCGCAGGCCGCCTCACGCCTTCTCGGAGCGCGCCGCAACGAGCGCCGCGCGGGACGCTTCCAGTTCGGCGAGCGCAGCCCGCGCCTCGTCGATCTTGAGGCTCAAGGCGTCCAGCACCTCTCGGCCTTCCTCCTTGAAGGCGCGCACCGCCTCGCCGGCCTGGGTCAGGGCAACGCCGGAGGCGGCCACCGCCGCGCCATACTCGGCCTGGGTTCGATCGAGGCGCTTCAGCTTGAGGTACATCGGCACCACGCAGGCGCTCGTGGCCACGAGTGCGATGAGGAGTATGCCGTCAACCAAGGAGCCCATGGGCGCCCTCCTTCTCCGGACTGATCGCGTCCTCAACCCGCAGGACGTAGGCGCCCTGCGACTGCCCCGCCCGGCACCAGAACAGCGGCCGGTCGTTGCCTTCGAGCTTGACCCGTGTCGCGGGGGTCGCATCCAGCGTGAGCACCTGCCCGACCTTGAGCCCGGCGATCTCGCCCAGCGTCAGGTGACGCTCCTCGAGAACGGCGCGCAGGCGCACGGTGGTCTTCTGCACCTCCGCCGCGATTTGCTCGGCCCAGCGCGGATCACGCGCCGACGACTCGCCGGTGAGCACCTTGCCGAGCGCAGGGCGCAGCGGGTTCAGCACCGTCTGCGGGATGATGAGAAACATCTCGCCGCCGCGGTTGAGCGCCTGGAGCAGGAACTTGGCTTGCACCGCCTTGTTCGAGCGCCGGCCGATCACCGCGAACTCCATCCGGGTCTCGGTGCGCTCCAGGCGGAAGCTCGTCTGCGAGACGAGACCGAACGAGGATTCCAGCGCCTTGCCAACCTGCTCGAACACCATCTGCGCAATGCGCAGCTCGATCGCGGAGAAGGTGCGCTCGTCCTCCACCGGCGGCTCGGACCCGTCGGAGCCGAACAGCACCTCGGTCATGGTGTAGATGAAGTCGCGGTCGAGACCGACTAGGACGTGCCCGTCCCAGCCCGGCGCGTGGAAGATGCCGACCACGGCGTGGGCGTCGTAGGTATCGAGGAACTCGCCGAAGCGCCCGCTCTCGACCCCGCTCAGGGAGTAGAAGGTCGAGGAGGCGGCGAGATGCTTGGTCGCGTCGCTGCAGGCGGTGGCGAGGCGGTCGAACACCACGCTGAGCATCGGCAGCCGGTCGAGCGACAGGCCGCCGGCCTCCTGGATGCGGGTGCGGATGTCGGAGGCGGGTTTGGCCACCGTCACGAAGGGCGGGAGCTCGGGCTTGGTCTCAGGCGCCGGCTCGGAGGTCTGGGTCTCGTCCATCTCGAAAAAACCCTTATGCCGCGGCCGGCTCGGCGCGGGCACCCGGCACGGTGGCGCTCTCGACCTCGTCGATGGTCGGGCGGTCGGAGCCGGCGATGCCCTTGCGGCCGTGCTCGATCGCGACCTGGGGCAGCGCGCCGTTCATGTAGGCGATGAGGCTCTGCTTCACGATGGTGTAGACGCTGCACTGCTTCTCGCGCACGCCCTTGATCTTCACGGCGAGCGGGGCGAGCATCCCGTAGGACGCGAACACGCCGATGAAGGTGCCGACCAGCGCGGCGCCGATCAGGCCGCCGAGGATCTGCGGCGACTGGTCGAGCGCGCCCATCGCCTTCACGATGCCGAGCACCGCCGCGACGATGCCGAGCGCCGGCAGCGCCTCCGCCACGGTGTTGATCGCGGCATAGGGCTTGAGCTTGTACTTCTTGTGGGTGCCGATCTCCTCCTCCATCAGCGCCTCGATCTCGTGCGAGCGGGCGTTGCCGATGAGGATCAGGCGGCAATAATCGCAGATGAACAGGACCAGATCCTGGTCCTTGGTCACCTCGGGATAGTTCTTGAAGATCTCGGAATTGGCCGGATCGTCGAAATGCGTCTCGACCTCGTTGCGCGGCTTGGTCTTCAACTCACGCATCAAGGCGTGCAGGAGGCCCAGCAGCGAGAGGAAATCCTGGCGCTTCGGCCCCTTGTTGGTGAAGGCCTCCATCGTCGCCTTGCCGGAATCCATCACCGTCTTCATCGGATTGGCGATGACGAAGGTGCCGGCTGCCATGCCGAAGATGATGACGAACTCCCAGGGCTGCCAGATCACGATCAGATGCCCGCCCATGGCGACGAAGCCGCCGAGCATGCAGCCGATCGCGATGACGAGGCCGACGAGGATTCCCATGGGAGGCTCCGGAGACACCTTTGCGGGGACAGGCGCCGACGCGCGGCACCCCTTTGTTCGAGCCAATAGGAGGAGTGGCTTGCGCGGAGCTTTTTGCAACGATGCGGCAGCCCGGCTTGGAGCCGGGGGCGCGAGCGCATAACTGAAGGCACACCACGTTCGAACGAACCGGAGCGCCTCCTTGGCCCAGACCGACGACCGCCTGCCGCAGATGCACGCCACGACGATCCTGATGGTCCGCAAAGGGGGCCGGGTGGTGATCGGCGGCGACGGACAGGTCAGCCTCGGGCAGACCATCGTGAAGGGCAATGCCCGCAAGGTCCGGCGGCTGGCCAAGGGCAGCGTGATCGGCGGCTTCGCGGGTGCGACGGCCGACGCCTTCACCCTGTTCGAGCGGCTGGAGGCCAAACTGGAGCAGTATCCCGGCCAGCTCACCCGCGCCTGCGTCGAGCTCACCAAGGACTGGCGCACGGACCGCTACCTCCGCCGCCTGGAGGCGATGATGCTGGTGGCCGATCGTGATGTGAGCCTTCTGCTCTCCGGATCCGGCGACGTGCTGGAGCCGGAGACCGGCGTCATGGCGATCGGGTCGGGCGGCAACTTCGCCCTCTCGGCCGCCCGAGCGCTGGAGGACGGCGATCTCGACGCCGAGGCGATCGTGCGCAAGGCGATGAAGATCGCCGCCGAGATCTGCGTCTACACCAACGGCAATCTCGTGATCGAAGCCCTCGACGCGGGCTGACGGCCGCGCTCCCTGGAAAGCCGGGCTTCGCCCGCTTAGATCGTCTCTCGGGGAAGGCCCCGCGCCCGACGCGCCGCCCCACACGTCCCAAAAAATGGCCGCAGGAGCCCGATGACCACCTTCTCTCCCCGCGAGATCGTCTCCGAGCTCGATCGCTTCATCGTCGGCCAGAAGGACGCCAAGCGCGCCGTCGCCATTGCGCTGCGCAACCGCTGGCGCCGCCAGCAGCTGAAAGGTCCGCTGCGAGATGAGGTGGCGCCCAAGAACATCCTGATGATCGGCCCGACCGGCTGCGGCAAGACCGAGATCGCCCGCCGCCTCGCGCGGCTGGCCGGCGCGCCCTTCCTCAAGATCGAGGCGACCAAGTTCACGGAAGTCGGCTATGTCGGCCGCGACGTCGAGCAGATCGTGCGCGATCTCGTGGAGGTCGGCATCGGCCTGACGCGGGAGGAGAAGCGCAAGGCGGTCAAGGCGAAAGCGGAAGCCGCCGCCGAGTCCCGCATCCTCGACGCGCTGGTGGGCCCGACCGCGAGCCAGGCCACCCGCGAGAGCTTCCGCAAGAAGCTCCGCAACAGCGAACTCGACGACAAGGAAGTGGAGATCGAACTCGCACCCAGCGGCTCACAGGGCATGCCGATGTTCGAGATCCCCGGAATGCCCGGCGCGTCCATGGGCGCGATCAACATCTCGGACATGCTCGGCAAGGCGCTCGGCGGCCAACGCGGCAAGCCGCGCCGCATGACGGTCGCCGACGCCTACGCGCCGCTGATCGCCGAGGAGAGCGACAAGCTCGTGGACGACGACGCCCTCACCCGCGATGCAATCCGCGAGGTCGAGGATAACGGCATCGTCTTCCTCGACGAAATCGACAAGATCTGCGCCCGCGAGGGCCGCTCCGGCGCCGATGTCTCCCGCGAGGGCGTGCAGCGCGATCTGCTGCCCTTGATCGAGGGCACCACGGTGGCGACCAAGCACGGACCGGTGAAGACCGACCACATCCTGTTCATCGCATCCGGTGCCTTCCACGTCTCGAAACCGTCCGATCTGCTGCCCGAATTGCAGGGCCGCCTGCCGATCCGCGTCGAGCTGCAGCCGCTGACCGTCGAGGACTTCAAGCAGATTCTGACCAGCACCGAAGCAAGCCTGATCAAGCAGACGGTGGCGCTGATGGAGACCGAGGGCGTCACCCTCGATTTCAGCGAGGACGCCATCGACGCGCTTGCCCGCGTCGCCGTGGAGGTGAACGGCTCGGTGGAGAATATCGGCGCCCGCCGCCTCCAGACCGTGCTGGAGCGGGTGATCGACGAGATCTCGTTCACCGCCACCGACCGCTCCGGCGAGACCGTGCCGATCGATGCTGCTTACGTTCGCGAGCGGGTGGCGGATCTCGCAGCCAATACGGATCTCAGCCGCTTCATCCTCTGATCCGGGATGAGCAGCCCAAGGGCCAGAAGGGGAAAAAGAGGCGGAGCAAGCCATCGCCTCCTGGCCCGTGGCGGTCTGGCCCTGGGCATCCTGACCGCTGGGCTGCTCGGCGCGGTCCGAGCGGGCGCGACCGATGCGGAGAGCGAGGCGACGCTGCTGAAGCAGAGCCCGCTCATCGTGTCGGCCGAGTCGAACGCGGTGGCTTGGCTCGAAACGGCTTGCTCCGTTCTCCTGACCGTCGCGGGCCGGGCGGAGGGCAGCCCGATCGCACGGGACGAGGCTCGCGTCGTGCCCGCCATTCGACGATGCGCCCGCTTGGCGCCGGTCAATCACGGTGGCCCACGGCACGACAGGGTGGCGGCGGCATTGCCGGGCTACCGTTGCATGGCGTTAGCCGGGGGCGACGATCCCGTGCCCATCCGATCGCAGCCGAGAGCGGGGAGTCGACGCCTCGGCCTGGCACAGGAACCCGTCATTGTGGCCGACCCAGTCCGGGTGGTGAACGGTCATGCGCGGATGCTGCGGCCCGACGGCCGAACGGGATGGATTCCGCGGGACCGGTTGCGGGCGTGGATCATCTCGGCCGCGCCGGGACTGAATTGCCTGCCGATACGCAAGACAACGGATGGTTCACTCGGCGTCACCTACGTGCGTTCCGATGAGGCACGCGATGCAGCGTCCCGTCCGGGTGCCCCGGATGCGCACTGAGGCCACGGATCGATGCGGTTCGATGCCGCCCCGCCCATGACGGGTCGCAACGCCGCGCCCGACTTCGCCCTGCCGATCCTCGCCCTGCTGGCGGGAATGGTCTCGATCCAGAGTGGCGCGGCTCTCGCCAAAGGGCTGTTTCCGGTCGTCGGCGCGGCGGGCGTCACGACGCTCCGCGTCGGTTTCTCAGCGCTGATCCTGCTCGCGGTCTGGCGGCCGTGGCGTCGCAGCGGGGAGCGGGGCGAGATCGGCGCCATCGCGCTCTACGGCGCGGCGCTCGGTCTCATGAACCTGCTGTTCTACCTCTCGCTCCGCACGATCCCCCTCGGCATTGCGGTGGCCATCGAGTTCACCGGGCCTCTGGCCGTGGCTCTGGCGGGTTCGCGCCGGGCGCGGGACTTCGCCTGGATCGGTCTCGCGGTGCTGGGGCTTGGCCTGCTGCTGCCGCTGGGTGAGACGAGCACCCTTGACCCGACCGGTGCGGCGCTGGCTCTGGGCGCGGGCCTGTGCTGGGCAGCCTACATCGTGTTCGGTCAGCGCGCCGGACGAGCCGGCGGCGGGCGGGCGGTGTCGCTCGGCATGCTGATTGCTGCCCTCGTCGTCGCACCGGTGGGCCTCGTGGAAGCCGGCACCGACCTGTTCACCCCGGCTACGCTGACAACGGGGCTCGTCATCGCCGTCCTGTCGAGCGCCCTTCCCTACTCACTCGAAATGTTCGCCCTCACGCGCCTGCCCCGCCCGGCCTTCGGTGTGCTGATGAGCCTGGAACCGGCCGTCGCGTCGGTGGCCGCCCTCGCCCTGCTCGGCGAGCGGCTGAGTCCCGTGCAGGGCGGGGCCATCGCCTGCATCGTGGCGGCTTCGGCGGGGATCACGTTGGCAAACCGGAAGTCCGGCAGCGGCAGACGGGAATCGAACGACGTTGGGTGAACGGGCGCGGTCCCGGTCGAACGATCGGCCGCCCCTACCCCTCCCAGACCTGCCCCGGCCGCAGCGCCAGGAACCGCTCCGGCGGCAAGGCGGTCGCCGTCAGCGCCTCGGCCAGCGCCTCGACGGGCCGTTCGATGCCCTCGTCGGTGAGCTTGAACGTGCCCCAATGGTGGCCGAGCGCCTGATCGGCGCCGAGAAGGGTCAGGGCCTCCACCGCGTCGGCCGGGTTCATGTGCTGCGGCTGCATGAACCACCGCGGCTCGTAGGCACCGATCGGCAGGGTGGCGAGCCGCGGTGGGCCGAACCGGACGCGGATCTCGCGGAAGATCGCGCCGTCCCCGAGGCCCGTGTCGCCAACATGGTAGTGAACCCCGCGCGGTGTGGTCAGCAGGAAGGCGCACCACAGCGCCATGCGCCGGTCGTTGAGGCCGCGGGCCGACCAGTGGTTGGCGGGCGTGAGATGCGCGGTGATGCCGGCACCGAGATCGACCGACTCGCCCCAGTCGCGGGTCTCGACATGCATGGTCTCGTCGTAGCCGCGCAGGATCACGTCGTTGCCCAGCGGCGCGACGATCAGCGGCTGGTGGTCCTGCCAGAGCCGGGCGAGCGTCGGGCCGTCGAGATGGTCGTAGTGGTTGTGGGTGATCAGGACCGCATCGATCGGCGGAAGGTCGGCATAGGCGATGCCCGGCGGGTTGACCCGCTTCGGCCCGGCGAAGCGGAACGGACTCGCACGCCGGGCAAAGACCGGATCGACCAGGATGTTGCGGCCGGCCACCTGGAACAGGTAGCTCGCATGGCCGATCAGCACGACGCGAAAGCCCTCGACCCGTTCGGGTGGCTTGTCCGCCGGAAACAGGCTCGGGAAGTTCGCCGGCCACGCTTCGGGCTTGCCGGTCCGGCGCCAGCGGGCGAGGTCGGCGAGCGACTTGTCGGGCGGCTGATTTGCGGTGTGGAAGCGCAGGCCGTCGAAATGGTCGCTCTTGGGCCCACGGTAATAGGGGTTCTTGCCCCGGCGATGCGCGGCATAGCCGACGCCGCCGAGGGTCATCACCGTGGCCGCGCTGGCGACCGTGAGCAGGCCACGCTTCTTCATACGGCCAAGATGGCCTGCCCGGCCCGCGGTTCAAGCGCGGCGCAGGGCCTCAGGACGGGCTCGCGCCCGGCCCCACGACCGAGACGAGGGCGTCGGCGAGGTTGCGGATCTTCTCCCGAGCCTGCCGCTCGATCTCGTCACGGGGCAGGTCTTGCCCGGCAACGATCACGGTGCCGTTGATGCGGCCGTGTTCGGATAACAGGGTGAAGTTGAACCGGCCGGACCGGCTCCGGCGGATGACGTAGTGCGGCCTCGGCACCCGATACTCCCTCGCGCAACTCAAGCGATACGCACCTCGACGATGCGGGGAGCTAAAAGTTTCAGGTTGCGGCTTCACAACCTCACGAGCGCCAGCGCAATTCCTGGGGCGCGAGCGGATTGGTGAAAGGGCGGCCGTCGCGCGCCGCCTCCAGGGCCTCGCGCTTGAGGCGGAAATACCATTGCGAGGGCAGATCGCCCTGGCCCAGCAGCACCATGGTGGGTTTCCGGTCGAGGCCGGCCTGCGCGTGCTGGAGCACCTGCTGATCCTGGGTCAGGAACTGGCGCATCAGCGGCCGCGCGATCGGCTTCAGCAGGTTCAGCGCCGGCAGGCTCCAGTAGAGCGCGTTCGTCAGCATGGTGCGGTTGGGCCCCATCGGCGTGGCGAAGGTGTAGTTCGCCACCCGCTTCGTGCCCGCCTTGATCCGCTCCAGCCGTACGCCGGGCAGGCGGAACTCGATCTCGACCTCCGGCGCACCGCCGAGCAGGCGATAGATCGGGGAACTCGTGGTCGTCGCGTGGCTCGTCATGACGAAGCCGTGCGGCACCGGCTGGAAGGTCTTCACCTTCTCCCGCAATTCCTTGGAGGGGCGGAACCACCATGTGTCGTGAACGAAGGCGACGTGGCCGGGATCGACGAGACTCAGCGTCGTGAGATCGAACGAGGCCTCAACTTCGAGTTCGAGCACGAGGCAGCCGGCCGGCTCGAAATCGAGGGCGGGCACGGCCGGCACGGCACCTAAGTCGGCGGGCCCGAGATGTGGGTTGACCCAGAGGAAGCCCGCGCTCTCGACGATGGGGAAGCGCTGGACGGCGATGCGCGAGAAATCCGAGGCGTCGTGCTCGGACAGCGTCGGCACGTCGCGGCAGCGCCCGTCGGTGCCGAAGCGCCAGCCGTGGAACGGGCACATCAGCGTGTCGCCGTCGAACTTGCCCTTGGAGAGCGCCATGCCGCGATGGGGACAGCGGTCGCGCAGCGCGAACAGGGCCCCGTCCTTGCCACGGCCGAGCACGACCTGCTCGCCGTTGAGCGCGACCGACCGCATCTTGCCCCCCGCGACCGCCGCGGCTTGGCCAGCGCAGTACCACGCGTTCGGCAGCGGCTCGCGCATGGCGCGCGGGTCGAGGGCATCGTCGGCGGAGACGCGCGGTGCGGCGGAGGACATCGTTTGTACGGGCTGAGCGAAACGGACGGGTGCCCTCTTTAGGCTGCCAGCCGCCCGGCGGCCAGCGGCACGCCTGTGGCCGCATTGTGCATTGCGGCGAGACAACGCACCGGATCGGCCGGCGAGGGTCTTTCGCCCCGCGGAAATCGCACCTACCTTGGGCTCACCCGCAACGAACGAAAGGAGGTGATCCAGTGTCTCATTGTCATCAGCCGTCGCCGACGACCAAGGCCTGGACCGTTACCTCCGGCGCGTGCGTCTAACGCATTCGCAGGATCACGACAGGTTTCGTCGGACTGACCGGTTCGACAATGGAAGGGCCGCCCCATGGGGCGGCCCTTCGCATGTTCGGCGTCTGAGTGTCTCTCACAAAACTCCCGCCGCACTGTCCTCGCCAGAGCGAGAACGGTGGGTGACCGGGAGTTTTATGAGGCACTCTGAAAGCGGCTCAGCGCGGCTGCACTTGGAACAGCGGCGCGGCCAGGGCCTCGCAGCGGGCGCGCCAGAGGTCGCGCTCGCTCCGGAGATCCTCCATCTTGCCGACTTCCTCGGCGATGTGGGCGCGCAGCTCACGGATTTCCTGAGCCAGGATGATCTGAAGCTCGTCGCGGCGCTCGGCCTCGATCCGGAGCCGCGCCTTCAGCATCATGTTCTCGGCCATGATCTCGGCCACGTCCTCGTCGGCGGCCTCGGCCGACTTCGCGGCGGCGGAAACGAGTCGGGGCGACCAGGCGGCGCTACGCGCTTCGATGTCCGTCTCGACCGGAGCGGGTTCGACTTCTTGCGTCTCAACAGGCTTCGTCTCGGACACCGTCGCACGCATGATGGCGAGCCAGTCGCGCAGCGGCGCGGTGCTGGCCGAAGACCGGAGAGCGGTCTCGGGGGATGGGGCCTGTCGCGCGGGTTCCGACATCGGGGTAGTCCTCGGGCACCTCCAGCGGTGCGTTGCCGAGCATCAGAGCCCAACATGCTTAACGAAGGGTAAAACTTAACCGTCCGCTTACGTGCGTTTCGGGCACAATCGTGCATCGATCCGAAGGCAGGTTCTGCTTCAGCATCGACCGGCGAGAGCGGTCGCGGGATTGACTTGAGGCAGCCCAGGGCCTATCCGCCCGGCTCCATTTCGACGTTCGAACGTCACGATGAGCCGCCGACCGGCCCGAGAGGCCGGAGGTCAACGCCCGACAGCGCGTGCGCGCCCTCGGGCGCCCTTGTCGTTGCCGGGACTGCGTCGAAGCGTCAAACGAGCCCTGCCATGGCGCCCGCGAACGACACGCCCCTTCGCATCGAGGATGCGGTCAACGACTTATGCCCATGGTCGGGCAAGCCGATCGTGCCGGAGGCGCTGACCCTCTATAACGGCGCGACCGTCGGCTTCTGCGACGCGGAGTGCCGGGACAAGTTCGCTCGCGCGGTGGCGGCCTTCGAGGACGCGTTGCGCGCACGCCGCGTGGCCAATGCCGGCCTTCACCAGTAAGGACCTCTGAACCGCATGTTCGAAGGCCTTTCCGACCGCCTTTCCGGTATTCTCTCCGGTCTGACGCGCCGCGGCGCGCTGACGGAGGCCGACGTCACCGCCGCCATGCGCGAGGTGCGCCGCGCGCTCCTCGAAGCCGACGTGGCGCTGGAAGTGGTGCGCTCGTTCACCGACAAGGTGCGCGAGAAGGCGGTGGGCGCCGTCGTGCTCAAGTCGGTGACGCCCGGCCAGATGGTCGTGAAGATCGTCAACGACGAGCTCATCGCGATGCTCGGCACCGATGCCAGCGTCGTCGATCTCAACGCGCCTGCCCCCGTCGCCATCCTGATGGTGGGTCTGCAGGGCTCGGGCAAGACGACCACCACCGCCAAGATCGCCCGCCGCCTGTCGAGCCGCGAGAAGCGGCGCGTCCTGCTCGCCTCCCTCGACACCCGCCGCCCGGCGGCGATGGAGCAGCTCGCGGTTCTCGCCAAGCAGGTCGAGGTCGAGAGCCTGCCGATCGTCGCCGGCCAATCGGCGGTGCAGATCGCGCGGCGCGCCATGGAGGCCGCCCGCCTCGGCGGCTTCGACGTGGTAATGCTCGACACCGCCGGCCGCACCACGGTCGACGAGGGCCTGATGAACGAGGCCGCCGAGGTCAAGGCGGCGACGAAACCCCACGAAGTCCTGCTGGTGGCCGACGCGCTCACCGGTCAGGACGCGGTCAACACCGCCCGCGCCTTCGACCAGCGTCTCGGCGTCACCGGCATCGTCCTGACCCGCATGGACGGCGATTCCCGCGGCGGCGCGGCGCTTTCCATGCGCGCCGTGACGGGTAAGCCGATCAAGCTCGTCGGCGTCGGCGAGAAGGTCGATGCGCTGGAGGAATTCCACCCGCAGCGGGTGGCCAACCGCATCCTCGGAATGGGCGACATCGTCTCGCTCGTCGAGAAGGCGGCCGAGACCATCGACCACGAGCAGGCCCTGCGTACCGCCGAGAAGATGCGGAAGGGCAAGTTCGACCTCGAAGACCTGTCGATGCAGCTTGCCCAGATGGAGAAGATGGGCGGCATCGGCGGCCTGATGGGGATGCTGCCCGGCATGGGGCAGATCAAGAAGCAGGTCGAAGGCGCCAACCTCGACGAGAAGATGTTCAAGCGCCAGCGCGCAATCATCTCCTCGATGACGCCGGGCGAACGCAAGAACCCCGACATTCTCAAGAACAGCCGCAAGAAGCGCATCGCGGCGGGTGCCGGCGTGAAGGTCGAGGAGATCAACAAGCTCCTCAAGATGCACCGGACCATGGCCGACATGATGAAGTCGATGGGATCGGGCAAGCGCGGCGGCATCGGCCAGGCGTTGGGCAACATGTTCGGGCTCGGCGGCGGCATGCCGGGCGGGCTGCCGGGGGGCATGAAGATGCCTCCGGGGATGCCCGAGCCGACGCCGGAGCAGATCGCGGAGATCGAGCGGCAGTTCGGCGGCAAGCTGCCGCCGATGCCGGGGGGGCTCGGCGGCGGCAAGATGCCGAACCTGCCAGGGCTCGGCGGCCCGAAGCTGCCGGGCCTGGGCGGCTTCCTGCCGGGTAAGAAGAAATGACGCTTCTGTCCGCCCAAGGGGTCGATCCCGAGCTGGCCAGACTGCGCGAGAGCATCGACAACTTCGATGCCGCGCTCATCCATCTCCTCGCCGAGCGCTTCCGCTGCACGCAGCGGGTCGGCGAGTTGAAGGCCCGCAAGGGCCTGCCTCCCTCCGATCCGGATCGGGAGGCGCGTCAGGTCAAGCGCCTGAGGAATCTCGCGGTCGAAGCCAAGCTCGACCCCGATTTCGCCGAGAAGTTCCTCGCCTTCGTGGTCAAGGAAGTCATTCGGCACCACCGGACGATCGCCGAAAGCGTCGATCACAACACCACACAGAAACCCGACACCGAAAGGAACGACTGATGTCCCTCAAGATCCGTCTCACCCGCGGCGGCGCGAAGAAGCGCCCGTACTACCGCATCGTCGTCGCCGACGCCCGCGCCCCCCGCGACGGCCGCTTCATCGACAAGGTCGGCGCCTACGACCCGATGAAGGCCAAGGACGATCCGGCCCGCATCGTGCTCGACAACGAGAAGATCCAGTCCTGGCTCGCCAAGGGCGCCCAGCCGACCGATCGCGTTCTGCGCTTCCTCGACGCCGCCGGCCTCGCCAAGCGCCCGGCCCGCAACAACCCGCAGAAGGCTGAGCCCGGCGAGAAGTCCAAGGAGCGCGCCGCCAAGCGCGCCGAGAAGGCTGCTGCCCCGGCCGAAGACGCCGCGGCGTAAGCCGACCACTCCCCTCCCCCTTTTCGGGGGAGGGCCCGGGGTGGGGGTCGCGCGAGGCACCGCTGCGCCTCTGCCAGCACCGCCCCCGCCCCCACGCCTTTCCTCTCCGGGGAAGGGACAAACGCGCCGTCATCGAGGCACCCTGCATGGCCCGCCGCCCCGGATCCTCATCGCGCGGACCTGCGCGGCCCGCCGACCGCCTCGCACCGGAGGCTGTCACCTCGGCCCGCAAACCGCAGGGCGCCAAGCCTGCCCCCCCCGCCTCGCCCGATCCGGGCCTCGTGCTGCTCGGCGAGTTCGGCCGGCCGCACGGCCTGCACGGCGAGGTGCGGCTGAAATCCTATACCGGCGAGCCCCTAGCGATCGCGGGCTACGGCCCCTTGCGTGCCTCCGACGGCCGCACCCTCGAACTCGATGACGTCCGCCCCGCCCCCGGCGGCTCCTCCGATCTGCTGATCGTGCGGGTGAAGGGCGTGGACGACCGCAGCGGCGCCGAAGCCCTCAACCGCGTCACCCTCGCCATCGCCCGCGAGCGCTTGGGAGACGTCGAGGACGAGGACGAGTTCTTCCTCACCGACCTGATCGGCCTCACCGTCGAGGACGGAACCGGGACCGTGATCGGCACCATCGTGGCCGTGCCGAATTACGGCGGCGGCGATCTGCTCGAAATCCGCCCGGCGGCCGGCGGCCCGACCGCGCTTCTGCCCTTCACCAAGGCCTTCGTGCCGAGCCTCGATCTCGCGGGCGGAAAGGTCGTTGCCGATCCACCCGAGGATCTGTTCGCCCCGCCGGGGCCGAAGCCCGCCGACGATCCGGGCTGATCGGCGGCGACAGCATCGTCTTATTTCGAAAGCCGGCAGCCACCATTCGGGATGAGGCTCTAGCGCGTGCCCGCCTCCATCGCGGCGCGGGCGAGGCGGATCGGCTCAGGCGATAGCGCCAACGGGCCGTCGAACGGGCGCTCATGCAGAGCGACCACGCCCAGCGTCGTCACCATCGCGGCGGAGAACAGAAACAGCGTCGCACCTTGCGCCAATGGGCGCTCGCAATGAACGAGGGCGATTGCCGTCAGCGTCAGGGCGGCGAGCACGAGGAGCGTCAGCCACTTGCTCTCGTCGCTGCGGGCGGAACTGAGCGCGAGGCGCTCGCTGCGGGCCGAGCGGAGCTGCATCACCGCGTCGAGGAGGGCCGCATGCGTCGCCTCCCCCGCCTCCTTGGCATTGCGCGGGTCGGCCGCCACCTGGAGAAGGCGGCCGAGCGCCTGACCCGCATTCGGCGCCGAGGCGCCGGTCGCGGCCATGGACGGCCATTCTTCCATCACTACCGCCTCAAGATAGGCGAACAGCGCGGTGCGCAGGCCGCTCATGTCCGGCGCCGAGGCGATGCTGAGATCGTAGACGGCAAGCGCGTGCGAGCGCTCGGCCTGCACCACACGGCTGGCCTGCCGTTGGCGCTCCCAGGCGTCGTTGGCGACGAAGCCGGTCAGCAGGGCGAGCAGTACCGCGACCACAGCGATATAGGGCGGCACGATTCCGGCCGCGAGCCGGCGCACGCCCTCCTTGGTCCAGGGCAGGTTGGTGAGCAGGCTCAACCCCGCGCAGATCGCGAGGAAGACGCCCGCCAGGAGCGTGAACATCAGCCAGACGGGTTGGTCGAGCCAGAGGCCGAGCATCATACCGGATCGATCGCAAGGACGGGGCCGCCAGCCTGGCCGATCAACCCCTCCGATTCGGTAAAGGCCTGGCGTGCGGCGTCCGGTGATCCCTTCGCCCCGCGCCGTCATCGCGAGGCGAAGCCATGTCAGCGCCGCGCGCGCGTGGCCTCGTCCCGGCACGGTCGGATCGTCTCGGGCTCGGGGCGGCGGTCGGGTGCGGGCGCCTCGAACACCGCGAGATAGCCCACATCGCCCTTCAGCCGGGTCATCGAGACCTCGCGATAGCCGACCGCCGCCAATTCGCAGCGCAGGAGCTTCGGCGGCGTGCCGTGGCGGGAGGGGATCGCGTCGGCATCGACGATCCCGACCCGGCCGCCCGGCCTCATCGCGGCGGCCAGATTCCACAGCAGGCCGAAGGGCTGGGTGATCTCGTGATACATGTGGACCAGCACCGCCGCATCGACCGAGCCGGGCGGTAGGCGCGGGTCGTGCGCCTCGCCGCGCACGACGGTGACGTTGGCAAGCCCGGCCTCGGATACCCTCCGTTCCAGATCGGCGAGGTAATCCGGCGTGATGTCCTGCGCGAGGATGCGACCCTGCGGCCCGACGCGCGGGCTCAGGCGGAACACGTAGTAGCCGTTTCCGGCGCCGATATCGGCCACCGTCTCGCCGGGGGCGATCCGCATCAGGCGCGCCACCTGCCCGACCTCGTCGGCCCGGTCCCTCTCCTTCTCATAAGCCCATTGTGGCGCGACGATCTCGGCGACCGGCCGGTCGGGCTTCGGGAAGCGCTCGGCCGGCGCACCGGGCGGCGCGAGCTGTTCGGCGGCGGAGGCCGGCAGCGTCAGGAGGAGGAGGATGGCGACAAAGCGGGTCATGCCCCGGATAAGTCCCGGCGCGGACGAACGTGCCCGCCCGCGCGCCTCGGCCGCGCATCGAACGATCGGCCGTCTCCTCCGTTGGCAGGGGAAAGGATCGAAGCGACATCCGAAAGCGAGATGCCATGCGCCGTCCGATTCTCCTGGTCGCTTTCCTCGCGCTCCCCGCCGTTCCGGCGCTGGCGCAGGGTTTCCCCGGCGCCACGGTCGGCATTCCGCTGGGAAAGCCCGACCCGTTCGGCACCGCGACGCGCCCGCCGGCGCAGCCGATGGCCGAACCTTTCGCCGATCCCTCGGCCGACCGTGGAGTGGCACAAAGGGATCAACGCCTGCGCTCTCAGCCCCGGCGCCTCCTCAAGGGCGATCATCGTGCCGAACCGAAGCGGCGTCCGCCCCTGGCCCGGCGCTGACGGGCCCGCGCAGCGGCCTCATTGACCGGCCCGGCGCGCACCGCCATCAAGCGGCATGAGCGCGCCCGTCGATCCCGGGATGTCGGCCCCCTGGCGGGCCACCGTCCTGACTCTCTACCCGGAGATGTTCCCCGGTCCCCTCGGCCATTCCCTGTCGGGCGATGCGCTGACGCGCGGCACCTGGAGCCTCGAGCCGCGTCAGATCCGCGAGCACGGGCTCGGTCGCCACCGCAGCGTGGACGACACGCCGGCCGGCGGCGGCGCCGGAATGGTCTTGCGCTGCGACGTACTCGGAGCGGCGATCGACGCCGCGGCGGGCCCGGATGATGCGCGCCCCCGCCTCCTCATGTCGCCGCGCGGAAAACCGCTGACGCAGGCGCGGGTGCGGGCGCTGGCCGAGGGACCGGGCGCGATCCTCGTCTGCGGCCGGTTCGAGGGCGTGGACGAGCGGGTGATCGAGGCGCGCCAGCTCGAAGAGGTCTCGATCGGCGATTACGTGCTCTCGGGCGGCGAGATCGCGGCGCTGGTGCTGATCGATGCCTGCGTGCGCCTGCTGCCGGGCGTGATGGGAAAACACGCCTCGGGCGTCGAAGAGAGTTTTGAAGGCGGCCTGCTCGAATACCCCCACTACACCCGCCCGCGGGAATGGGAGGGGCGGACGATCCCCGACGTGCTGATGGGCGGCAACCATGCAGCGATCGCCCGCTGGCGGTCCGAGCGAAGCCGCGCACTGACGCAAGCGCGCAGGCCCGACCTGCTGCAGAGGGACGAACCTTAGATGAATTTTCTTGCCCCCTATTCTTTCGAGAACTGAACGATGGGTCCGTTGCTTGCAGCACACGCGGACCCGAATCCTTGAAAAAGCCGCTTGCCTTGCGGTGCGCGATCCGCCATTCACCGCGGTGGGACACCTCCCCCCAACGGGAGGCAACCATCTGGAAGGATGGATGACATGACGGTTCAAATGCCCGCCGCGCGCCCGCGCGTGCCCTATTTCTCGTCCGGCCCCACGACCAAGCGTCCTGGCTGGACCCTCGATGCCCTTTCCGGCGCGGCGCTCGGCCGCTCGCACCGCTCGGCCGCCGGCAAGGCCAAGCTCGCCGAGGCCATCGAACTCACCCGCAAGGTCCTGCGCGTCCCCGCCGACTATCGCATCGGCATCGTCCCCGGCTCCGATACCGGCGCCGTCGAGATGGCGATGTGGTCGATGCTCGGCCCGAAGACCGTCGAGGTCATGGCCTGGGATTCCTTCGGCGCCGAGTGGGTCACCGACGCTCTGAAAGAGCTCAAGATCGATCCGATCGTGCATGTCGGCGAGCACGGCATCCTGCCCAAGCTCGACGCCATCGACACGAAGAAGAATGACATCGTCTTCACCTGGAACGGCACCACGGCCGGCGTGAAGGTCCCCCACAGCGACTGGATCTCAGACGACCGCGAGGGCGTCACCATCTGCGACGCGACCTCGGCCGCCTTCGCGATGCCGCTGCCGTGGGACAAGCTCGATGTCGTCACCTATTCCTGGCAGAAGGTGATGGGCGGCGAGGCCGCGCACGGCATGCTGATCCTCTCGCCGCGCGCCGTGGCGCGCCTGGAGAGCCACACGCCGGCTTGGCCGATCCCGAAGGTGTTCCGCCTGACCAAGGGCGGCAAGCTCATTGAGGGCATCTTCAAGGGCGACACCATCAACACGCCCTCGATGCTCGCGGTCGAGGACTACCTCGACACCCTGAAATGGGCCGAGAGTATCGGCGGGCTCGACGCCTTGCACGCGCGGGCCGACGCCAATGCCCGTGCGGTCCACGAATGGGTGGCGCGTACGCCCTGGATCGGCCACCTCGCGGTGGATCCGGCAACCTACTCGAACACGGGCGTCTGCCTCGTGATCACCGACCCGGACGTGCTCGCCAAGGGCGACGCCGTGGTCAAGACCGTCGCCGCGGGGATCGTCAGCCGCCTGGAGCGTGAGGGCGTCGCCTTCGACTTCGGCGCCTACCGCGATGCGCCGGCCGGGCTGCGGATCTGGTGCGGGGCGACCGTCGAGGCCTCCGACATCGAGGCGTTGACGCCTTGGCTCGACTGGGCCTTCGCCCAGGAGAAGGCGGCGCTCGCCGCCGCGGCGGCCTGAAGGTCTGAGACGTCACGATGGCCGGTCATGAGACCGGCCATTTGCTTATCGACGCGCTCCAGCGATCCGCCGGTCTTGATTCCCGCGCGACGCGGCGACCGGCCATGCCTCTCCCGAGAGGACGCGATCCTGCGCGCCCGCACGACGCGAGGTGCTCCCGTGTCTAAACTCATATCTGCACCCATCCCCGCCAAACCCAGGGTCCTCGTCTCCGACGCCTTGTCGGAGGCTGCCGTTCAGATCTTCCGCGATCGCAGTATCGAGGTCGATTTCCAGCCCGGCCTCGGCAAGGACAAGGAGGCGCTGGCGGCCGTCATCGGCCGGTATGACGGCCTTGCCATCCGCTCCGCCACCAAGGTGACGGGCAAGCTGCTGGGCCAGGCCACGCGGCTCAAGGCGATCGGCCGCGCCGGCATCGGCGTCGACAACGTCGATGTCCCGGCGGCGACCGCCAAGGGCGTGATCGTGATGAACACGCCGTTCGGCAACTCGATTACGACCGCCGAGCACGCCATCGCCCTGATGTTCGCGCTCGCCCGTCAGATCCCCGCCGCCGACGCTTCGACACAGGCCGGCAAGTGGGAGAAGAACCGCTTCATGGGCGTCGAGCTGACGGGGAAGACGCTCGGCGTCATCGGCTGCGGCAATGTCGGCGCCGTGGTCGCCGACCGGGCGATCGGGCTCAAGCTGAAGGTGATCGCCTACGATCCCTTCCTGACGCCGGAGCGCGCCGTCGAGATCGGCGTGGACAAGGTCGAACTCGACGAGTTGCTGGCGCGGGCCGACATCATCACGCTCCACGTGCCGCTCACCGACAAGACCCGCAACATCCTCTCGGCGGGAAACCTCGCCCGGACCAAGCGGGGCGTACGCATCATCAACTGCGCCCGCGGCGGCCTCGTGGACGAGGCGGCCCTACGCGCCGCGCTCGATTCCGGACACGTGGCGGGCGCAGCCCTCGATGTGTTCGTGACCGAGCCGGCGATCGAGAACCCGCTCTTCGGCCACCCGAACGTGATCTGTACGCCCCATCTCGGCGCCTCGACCTCCGAGGCGCAGGAGAACGTGGCGCTGCAGGTCGCCGAGCAGATGGCCGATTACCTGCTCACCGGCGCCATCACCAACGCCGTCAATTTCCCCTCGATCTCGGCTGAGGAGGCGCCCCGCCTCAAGCCCTTCGTCGCTCTGTGCGAAAAGCTCGGCTCGTTCCTGGGCCAGCTCACCGAGGCGCCGATCAAGGGCATCCGCATCACCTACGAGGGTGCGGTGGCCGCCATGAACACCCGTGCGCTGACCTCGGCGGCGGTGACCGGCGCACTGCGCCCGATCCTGCAGGAGGTGAACATGGTCTCGGCCCCGGTGATCGCGCGGGATCGCGGGATCGTCGTCGACGAGATCAAGCGCGAGGGCGGGGCCAGCGACTACGAATCGGTGGTGCGCATCGCAGTCGAGGCGGAGGACATGACGCGCGATGCGGCCGGCACCGTCTTCAACGACGGCAAGCCGCGGGTCATCGAGATCCGGGGCATCAACATCGACGCGCCCTTCGCGCCGCTGATGCTCTACGTGCGCAACCACGACAGGCCCGGCTTCGTCGGCCGGTTCGGATCGGTGCTCGGCGATGCCGGCGTCAATCTCGGGACCTTCGCGATGGGCCGCGAATCGAAGGGGGGTGCTGCCGTCGCCTTCGTCTCGGTGGATGCCGAGGTGTCCCCCGAGGTGCTGAGAGCGATCGAGGCCATCCCGCAGGTGAAGCGTGTACGCCCCGTCCGGTTCTGAGGCCGCCCCGGCCCCGGCGGAGGCAGCCCCCGCCCCTCCGCTCCCGAACGGCACGGCGCCGACGGCGCCGTCCGCCCTCCCCCCTGAGAATGAGGATCGCACGATGAGCTGCAAAGTCACCGTTCGCTGCGCCTGGGACGAGGCTGCCGGCGTTTTCTTCGTCCACGACTCGCCGGTTCCGGGCCTCGCGACCGAGGCACCGACCATGCCGGCCCTGCTGTGCAAGCTGCCCGGCATGATCCGCGACCTGCTCGGCCTCGATGACGGCGCCTATATCGACATCTACGTCGAGCGGGTGGCCCGCTGACCGACGCCCCAGGGCTATCGTTCGAAAGCGATCACCCTGGCCTTTTTGCTCGCCTCAATCGCCGGCGCCCGCCTCCGCGGGCTCAGGCTTTCGCTCCGCGCGGGGCGATGGGACGGCTTGACCGCCCCAGGCCATTCTGGCGACACACTCGCGGGATGAGACACCGGCCGACATCGCTTCGGCCGGCGACCATCGCGGCCGGATCGCCGCTCTCACGCGCGAGCACCCCATGAAGATCGACGGACGGCCCTATCGCACCATCTTCCCCGAAGCCGACGGACAGGCCGTCACGGTCATCGATCAGACCCGGCTGCCCTTCGCCTTCGAACTCAAGCGGCTGACGAGCCTTGATGACGCGGCTGTGGCGATCCGCACCATGGTGGTGCGCGGCGCGCCGCTGATTGGTGTCACCGCCGCCTACGGGCTGGCGCTGGCAATGCGGGTGGACGCGAGCGAAGCGGGGATCGAGCGGGCCTCCGCGACGCTCGCCGCCACGCGGCCGACCGCGATCAACCTGCGCTGGGCGCTCGACCGGATGGCCGCCCTGCTGCGCCGGGCGCCGGAGGCCGAGCGCGAGGCGCTCGCTTTCGCGGAAGCGGCAAGGATCGCCGATGAGGACGTCGCGAGCTGCCGCGCCATCGGTGAGCACGGGGCCGCAATCCTCTCCGAGATCGCCGCGAAGAAGGGCGGGCCGGTCAACGTGCTGACCCATTGCAACGCCGGCTGGCTCGCCACGGTCGATTGGGGGACGGCGCTGGCGCCGATCTACGTCGCGCACAATGCCGGCGTGCCTGTCCACGTCTTCGTGGACGAGACCCGGCCGCGCAACCAGGGCGCGGCGCTGACCGCCTTCGAACTCAACGCCCACGGCGTGCCGCACACCGTGATCGCCGACAATGCCGGCGGCCACCTGATGCAGCATGGGCAGGTCGACCTCTGCATCGTCGGCTCGGACCGCACCACGGCTTCGGGCGATGTCTGCAACAAGATCGGCACCTACCTGAAGGCGCTGGCAGCCACCGACAACCGCATTCCGTTCTACGCGGCCCTGCCCTTCTCGACGATCGACTGGACCCTGCACGACGGCGTGCGCGACATCCCGATCGAGGAGCGCGACGCCCGCGAGGTCACCCACCTCAGCGGCCGCACCGATGACGGCGCCTTCGCCACCGTTGCCGTGGTCTCGCCGGGCAGCCCGGTGGCCAATCCGGCCTTCGACGTGACGCCGGCCCGCCTCGTCACCGGCATCATCACCGAGCGCGGCGTCTGTGAGGCGAGCGAGGAGGGTCTGGCCGGGCTTTATCCGGAGCGGCGCAAGGCCGCCTGACGCGCGAACAGGGCCTCAATCCTTCAGCGGATCGTGGCCCCAGTTCATCAGCGAGAGGCGCCAGGGCGAATCCTTCATCTTGGACTTGTCCTCGGGTCCGCCCTGCTTGAGGTGGCGGTGCACGTATCCGACCACCTTCTTCATATGGGCATAGTCGTCGTCGCTGAGGTCGGCCTTCTTCTTGTGGAGGATCTCGACGATGCGGCGGCCCTCTTTGTGGCCGGTGGCCTCGCCGCCGTCCTTCTTCTGCCCGACCGACCGGCTTTCGTCGGATTCCAGGAATTTCTCCACGGCTGAGGCGGTCATGTTCACCGCATCCTTGAAGTCCTTCCAGATCGTCTCGTGATCGTCGGCCTGGGCCATGGCGCCTGTCGTCCTCCCGCTCTCGTCGGGGCGGCAACGGGCGCTTTTCAGGCGCGGTTCCGCTCTCACCCCGCCTGCGCGCTTGGGCCGCGTGCCCGGCCCGCGCTCAGCCGCCGCCAGCGGATCACAAGGGCGACCGAGACGACGAGAAGGCCGGCGCAGAAGCCCGCCCAGATGCCGCGCCCGCCCATCCCGGCGCCCCAGGCGAGCGCCGCGCCGAGCGGCACGCCGATGCCCCAATAGCCGAACAGCGCGATCAGCATCGGCACCTTGGTATCCTGCAGACCCCGCAGGGCGCCGAGCGCCACCGACTGCACGCCATCCGAGATCGCGAACAGGGCCGAGAAGATCAGGAAGCCGGCGGCCACGGGAAACACGCCCGCCGCGCCCGGCGCGTCGGCATCGAGGAACAGGCCGATCAGCGTGCGCGGCGCGAGGAGCTGCACCAGGGCGCAGGCCACCATGAAGCCGAAGCCGAGCCAGAGCGCGACCGCCCCCGCCCGGCGCAGGGCAGCCCGGTCGGCGGCGCCGTAGGCGCGCCCGACCCGCACGGTGGCCGCCTGCCCGATGCCGTTAGGCACCATGAAACAGGTCGCGGCGATCTGGAGCGTGATCGCGTGCGCGGCGAGCGGCACGGTCCCGAAGGTGCCCATTGCCACCGTGGCCGCCTCGAACAGGCCGGCCTCGGCGATCCCCGCCACGCCCATCGGCAGGCCGACCCGCACCACGCGGGCGAGGGGCTCGGTGTCGAACCGCCAGAGGCTGGCGAACATCCGGTGGCGGTGGAGGCGACGGTCGAGCCGGATCACCAACACCAGTGCGACGAGCGCCAGAAATTCGGTGAGCACGGTGCCGAGCGCCACACCGACGATGCCGAGATCCGGCGGACCGAAGGCGAGGAAGGCGCCGAGCGCGAGGTTGAGCGGCAGAGCGATCAGGCTCACTGCGAGCGGCGGTCCCGGCCGCTGCAGCGCAGCGAGCGCCCCCTTCAGCACCATGAAGGTGAGCGCCGGAAACATCCACCATTGCAGCACACGCATGTAGGAGCCGGCATCGCGCGCGACCGCGGGCTCCTGGTGCAGCAGCACCAGAAGATCCTCGGTGAACCAGAGCACCGGCATCAGCGCCAGGGTTACGAGGAAGCCGACCCACAGCCCCGCCCGAACCGTGCGCCGCACCGCGCCGGACGCCGCCCCCGCTTCCCGGCCGATCGCTTCCGCTACCAGGGGGGCCACGGACGAGGTGAGGCCGATGCCGCCGATGAACAGCAAGAGGTAAAGGCTTGTGGCGAGCGCGCCCGCGGCGATGGGCTCGGCGCCGAGGCGGCCGAGCAGCACCGCGTTCGAGGCCACCAACCCGTGCTGGGCGAGGTTGATGAGGACGAGCGGCGCCGAGAGCTTCAGCGTCGCGCGCAGCTCATCCCACCAGGGCGAGGCCGGCGGCCGATCGAGACCGGTCGCCGCGAGGCTCGGTGTGGACGTCACAGAACTCATCTACGCTGCTCAGGAGGCCGGAGCCGGCGCCCGGTCCCCCAGGAAACCGCCGGACTGGCGCCGCCACAGGTCGGCGTAGAGGCCGCCCCGGCGGATCAACTCGGCATGGGTGCCCTCCTCCACGATCCGCCCGTGATCAATCACGATCAGACGGTCGAGGGCGGCGATGGTCGAGAGCCGGTGGGCGATGGCGAGCACGGTCTTGTCGCCCATCAGCGTGTCGAGCGCCTCTTGGATCGCTGCCTCGACCTGGCTGTCCAGCGCGCTCGTCGCCTCGTCGAGGATCAGGATCGGCGCATCCTTGAGGATGACGCGGGCGATAGCGATGCGTTGGCGCTGGCCGCCCGACAGCTTCACCCCGCGCTCGCCGACATGGGCGTCGTAGCCGCGCCGGCCCTTGTGATCGACGAGGTCGAGGATGAAGTCGTGGGCATGCGCCAGCCGCGCCGCCTGCTCGATCTCGGCGTCGGTGGCGTCAGGCCGACCGTAGGCGATGTTGTCGCGGATCGAGCGGTGCAGCAGCGAGGTGTCCTGGCTCACCATGGCGATGGCCTCGCGCAGGGAATCCTGCGTCACCCCGGCGATGTCCTGCCCGTCGATCAGGATGCGCCCGCCCTCGACGTCGTGCAGGCGCAGGAGCAGCGCGGTGATCGTGCTCTTGCCGGCACCGCTGACACCGACGAGGCCGACCTTTTCGCCGGGGCGGATATGGAAGGACAGATCCTCGATGATGCTGGCGTCCCCCCGCCCGTAGTGGAAATCCACGTTCTCGAAGCGGATGTCGCCGCCGGTGACGTGGAGCGTCTTGGCCCCCGGCACGTCGGTCAGGCCGTGCGGCCGGGCAATGGTCTGCATGCTCTCCTGGATCACGCCGACATTCTCGAACACGCCGCGCACGGTCTGCATCACCCAGCCCGACATCGCCATCAGCCGCAGGATCAGCGCGAGGCCGGCAGACGCCTCGCCGGTCGTCATCCCGCCACGCTGCCACAGGGCGAAGCACACGGCTGCGGTAGCGAACAGGAGCAGGCTGTTGAGAGCCGCGAGCAGGCTCGTCGTCAGTGTGGTGAGCCGGAACTGGTGCAAATACGCCTTCGTATGGGTCTCGACCGCGTCGCGCACGGCGGCGCGTTCCTCTCGGTCGCGGGCGAACAGCTTCACGGTCATGATGTTGGTGTAGCTGTCGACCACCCGGCCGATCAGGGTCGAGCGGGTCTCCGCGGTCAGGTGCGAGCGCTTGCGGGCGCGCGGCACGAACCACGCCGTCAGGGCCGCGTAGGCCGCGACCCAGACCACGACGGGAAGCGCCAGCCACGCCGAGATCGAGGAGAACAGCCCGATCGCGGTGACGGCGTAGATCGCCACGTAGAGCAGGGTGTCGATGAACACGACGGCGAGTTCGCGCACCGCCGGCCCGACCTGCACGGTGCGGTTGGCGAGCCGCCCGGCGAAATCCGCCTGGAAGTACGAGAGCGAGTGGCCGAGCGTGTAGAGGTGGGTGCGCCAGCGGATCTGGTTGGTCGATTGCGGCACGATGAGCTGGTTCGAGGCCAACTCATGCAGGAAGGCCGCCAGCGGGCGCACCACGAGCAGCAGCAGCGCTGCGAGCGTCAGCGGCACCGCGTTATCGGAGAGCACGGTCGTGCGGTCGGCCGCGCTCATCAGGTCGATGAACCAGCGCAGCAAGAGGTAGAGCGAGGCCTCGATGCCGCCGGCCACCACCGCGATGACGAACAGCACCACGAGCGCGGCGCGGATCGGCCGCAGGTAGAAGCCGGCGAAGCCCAGAACGGTCTTCGGCGGCATGCGCCGGTCGTCGAAGGGCGCGAACGGATCGATGCGGCGCTCGAGCCAATCGAGGAACATGATGCGGAGGAACCGAGTGAGAAATGAGAGGCTCAGGTAAGCCTCCTTGACGCCGGGCCAACCCCGCGCTCATCAACCCTGCCCCGATGCCGCAGGCAGGACCCTGCCCCGCCGCCCCGCTCTGCCGATGCTTCACCTCGCCCTCTACCAGCCGGACATCCCGCAGAACACCGGCACCATGCTCCGCATGGCGGCCTGCCTCGGCGTCGCCGTCGAGATCATCGAACCGGCCGGCTTCGACGTGTCCGACCGGAATTTGCGCCGCTCGGGGATGGACTATCTCGACCACGTGGCGATCACCCGCCACCGGTCCTGGGACTCGTTCCAGGCATGGCGTGAGGCGGCCGGCTGCCGCCTCGTGCTCGCGACCACCGCCGGCTCGGTGCCGTACACGCAGCACGCCTTCCGCGACGGCGACTGCGTGCTGATGGGGCGTGAATCGGCCGGCGTTCCGGAGGCGGTGCACGCGGCGGCCGAGGCCCGGGTGGTGGTGCCGATCCGGCCGGGCCTGCGCTCGCTCAACGTCGCGGTCTGCGCCGCGATGATCCTGGGTGAGGCAATCCGGCAGACGGGGTAGGGTCGATCGCCGCTGTGCCAGCCTCGACGGATCAGTCTGCGCGCGCTCGCGTGCCGTGACCGGCCGCCGGCTCAGTTCGAATGCACGGCCCGCTCGGACTGCTGCGCCCGCGTCTGCTTCTGACGATGCGCGACATCGGAAGACGGCACGGACAGCGCCGCTTGGTTCAGGGTGACCTTGACGTCGATCGTGAACAGGACGGCATCGGTCGTATCGCTCGCCGTGAGCTGCCACGTGTCACCGAAGCCGACGGACGAGGCCGCCTCTCTCAAGAGTTCTCCGGCATAGCGAATGGCGGCACGACGGGCCGCATCGAGATCCGGCAGGTCCGTTCCCTCTTCATCCCATAATTCCAGATCGTCATTGGTATTGAAGAAGAACCTGGGCATCTCTGGCTCCTGAGAGAGCGTCACCCGAGTGTGCACTCGGAACGTTGACGGCCAGCCGGATCGCCGAACCTGCGCACGCGGACACCGCTTCAGTTGAATTAGCTATTCGATAGGTAATAATCCTGTCAATCGTTTAATGGCGGGTAAAACTGCTGTATTCGCGAAAATAATACTGTTTCGCATTTCCGCTATCGCGGCAGTCCACTCAGCGCAGCATATCCCGTCGCGTTTCCCGCGGCGTGCAGCCGAAGCGGCGCCGATAACGTTGCGCGAAGTCGCTCATATGCGCGAAGCCCCATCGGCGGCTCAGCTCCGCGATCGAAACATCCCGCTGCGCCTCGCTGCAGAGATCGCGGTGAACCTGCTGCAGACGACGCTCGATGATGAATTCGACCGGTGTCACGCCCAACTCCCGCTTGAACGACATCTGCAACATCCGGACACTCACCCCCACCTCGGCCGCGACATCTGCCAACCGGAACGGCGTCGCCAGATGAGCCCCGATGTATTCGACCGCGCGGTGAACGTGAGACGCCGAGAGACTGCCGGGCGAAGGCAGTTCGGCAACCGGCGCCCGCGGCCACACACTCAGCATTTGGTAGGAAACGATCTCTTCCAGCAGCGGAAAGAACAGATCGTCGACCGTACGCACATCGCGCAGCCGGATCTGCATCTGCTCCAGCGACAGCAAGAGCGCACGCATCCCCAAACCGTCGATTGAGGTGAGCGGCTCCAGCGCGGGAAGCGGGCGATCCACTTTTCCCTCCAGAGCGTGGTAGCTCGACAGAAGCGATGCGCGCGCGATGGTGCTGCTGATGGCCGTGAAACCCGACGAGGCCTCGCCGCTTCGCATATCCTCCAGTGCGCTGAACGTTGCGTAGCCTTGAGTGACCACCTGCTCCCCGCGCACGTTTCGGCGGATCATCTGGCCGCCGGTGACGAAGCGGATGGTGAACAGATCGGCTTCCAGCGTGGGAACGGTCAGGAAGCCCGTGGCGGACTGGGTGAGCCAAAGGCTCATGGTCGGGCTCTGTCCGCCCTCCACCCGGACCTGAGGGGTTGCGCGGGAGACGGGATAGAAGTTCACGGCGAGCCCGCCGTCGTCGTTCAGGCGCTCGAACTCGCGCACGGATTGCAGTTGATGCGCGAAGAACCGTTGTGGCCGCCAGACCGATTGAACGTCTCGGGCCCCGGGCTGTCGGCTTTTGCTATCGGGCATCGGAACAGATCGCGGATACGGATGATGGCTTCAGTGCCATAAATGGACACGCAGGATGAGATGCCGCCCGAAGACCACCCAGCGGGCATGGCGAGTCAATAACAAGTTCGCCGTGGACACCCAAGACATCGATGACAGATTTTGGCAGAGAAGCACTGGTTTCACCGCGATCCTTCATCGACCATTCTTGACGTGATGGCGACGGCCGGGAGACCATCATCCAACGATCGCGCGAATCCTAGGGTTCATTTGCCGGCCGAGATGCGCAAGCCGATGACAGGAGGCGTGTGCGACCTCACACCTCGCCTGCGCAAACGCCGAGGATCGTCACATCCGATGCGTGCATTGTCGTTGAAAACACCAATTCGGTGTTTTACCGTCGAGCCGTGACGCGCTCAGGAATCCTTCCCTCTCGTCTGACGTACCGGCTTCTGCCCGAGCCGGCCGATCTCGATGCGGTCCGGTCCCTGCTCGCGGCCTATCGGCGGATGCTCGTCATCCTCGAAGAGATCCGCCGGGAGCACGGCCTGCGGGCCAATGTCGTCGCCCTGATCGAGCACGGCTACCAGCGCGCGCGCGACGAGACCGGGCTGCCGGCCCGCCTCGTAACCCTCGGCATCCGTGATTTCGCCCAGCGCCCCGCCGGGTTCGACCCTGAGGGCGTCACGTCGATGCCGCTCGACGACAAGCTGTTCAGCGTGAAGGGCGCCGCCGAGATCGCGCTCACCACACTCTGCGGGCGTCGCACGATGCCCTACCGCGTCGAGGGCTATGACGGCCCCTGGCGCGACCTCTCCAGCGCCCGCCTCACGGTCGCGGGCGACACGCTCACCATCCAGGTGGGCGTCTCCGTCACCGCCCCGAAAGAGGAGACCCGCATGCCCGAGAACATTCTGACCCGCGTCGGCCGGATCATCGGCGGCCTGTCGAACGCCGCCATCGACGCGGTCGAGGACCGCAATCCCCTCGCGGTCGCCGAGCAGGCCCTGCGCGAGATCGACGCCGTGATCCACGAGGCCCGGCTCGATCTCGGCAAGATCAAGGCCGAGGAGCACCGTCTCACCGCCCGCCGCAGCCAACTCGACGGGGAGCTCTCGGCCTTGCCCGAGAAGCTGTCGCTGGCGCTCGCCGGCGGACGCGAGGATCTGGCGCGGGCGGGCATCAGCCGGCAGCTCGATCTGGAGAGCCAGATCGAGGCGATCGATTCGAGCCTCGCCGAAGTCGCCGAGCGGCACGGAGCCGCCACCAAGGCGATGCAGGCGGCCCAGGCCGCCCGTCGCGACGCCGAGCATCGGATCGCCTTGCTGCGACAGCCTCCGACGAAGGCGGCCGACCCGCTCGACGGCTACGGCCGCGAGGAGGTGACGCGCACCCGCCAGCTCGAACAATCGCTGCGGGCGATCGACCGGGTGACCGGCACGGCCTCGGCGGTTGCCGATCCCTCGGTCGAGGAACTCGACCGGCTCCACCGGGACGACGCCATCGAGCGGCGGCTCGCCGCGCTGAAGCAGGGCCGGCCTTCGTGAGCGCGCTGGTCGGCCCCGCCCTGTTCCCCTTCACCCTGGCCGCAGTGGTGATGACCGGCCTCGTCGTCGTGGAGGTTTTGTCGCTCCTCGTCGGCCATTCCCTCTCCGGGCTGGTGGACAATGCCCTCGGCCACGAGGCGGGGGGCGGCGGCGACCTCGCCACCGCGGCGGATGCGGACGGCGCGTTCTCCCCGGCCGCGCTGATGTCGTGGATCAATCTTGGCCGCGTGCCCTTCCTGATCCTGCTGATCCTGGCGCTGGCCGTCTTCGCGCTGGCGGGCTTCCTCGTGCAGGGGCTCGCCGCCGCCCTCGTCGCGCCCCTGCCCGCCCTCCTGGCGGTTCCGGTGGCCGGCGCGGCGACGCTCCCGGCCCTTCGCGTCTCGACTCGTGCCATCGCCGGTTTGATCCCGCGGGACGAGACCTACGTCGTCACCGCCGACGATCTGGTCGGTGCCACCGCCGAGGTTACCCTCGGCCCCCTCGACGAGGGCCTGCCGGGCCAGGTCCGCGCGGTGGACCGCCACGGCAACACCCACTTCCTGCGCGCCCGCGCCGCCCCCGGCGCGCCGGCCATGGCCACGGGCGCCCGCGTCCTCCTCGTGGACCGGATCGAGGCGGTCTTCGTCGCGGTGCCCGCCACCCCTGATCTCTGAACGCCCTCCCCCAGCCGAACCCTTAACCGAGCCCCTAACCGAGCCCTTGGCCGAAAGGATCGCACGCGATGGACATGGTCAGTTCCGGCATCGTCAACCTGCTGGTCATCGCCGGCATCATCGTCGTGGCTTTGCTCGGCATCGGCTTCGTGTTCAGCCGGCTCTACCGGCGCACGACGCGGGATACCGCCTTCGTCCGCACGGGTCTGGGCGGGCGCAAGGTCGTGGTCGATGGCGGCGCGGTGCTGCTGCCCGTCTTCCACTCGATCGCCATGGTCAACCTCAACACGCTCCGGCTCGAAGTGAAGCGCTCCGGCAACGAGTCGCTCATCACCAAGGACCGGCTGCGGGCCGACATCACCGTCGAGTTCTATGTCCGGGTCGAGCCCAAGGAGGAATCGATCGCGCTCGCCGCCCAGACGCTGGGCGACCGCACCAATGACGCCATGCTCTTGCGCGAGCTGATCGAGGCGAAGTTCGTCGATGCCCTGCGCGCGGTCGCCGCCGGCATGACCCTGCCCGACCTCCAGGAGAAGCGCGCCGCCTTCGTCAAGGGCGTGCAGGAGGCGGTCTCGGGCGATCTGCGCCACAACGGCCTCGAACTCGAATCCGCCTCGCTGACCCGCCTCGACCAGACCTCGATCGAGCATTTCAACCCCGACAACTCGTTCGACGCGGAAGGCTTGGCGCGGCTCAAGGAGATCACCGAGCAGCGCCGCAAGGAGCGCAACGCCACCGAGCGCGATGCCGAGGTGGCGGTGGCCGAGAAGGACCGCGAGACCGCGCTCAAGCAACTGGAGATCAAGCGCACCACCCGCGAGGCCGAACTCGCCCAGGAGCGCGATATCGCCAACAAGACCGCCGAGACCCGCGCCGAGACCGCCCAGGCCGAGCAGCGCGCCCAGCAGAGCGAGGAGACCGCACGGATCGAGCGCGAGCAGGCGGTGCGCCTGCGCGAGGCCGAGGCACGCAAGAACTCGGAGGGCGCGCGGATCGAGGCGGATCTCGCCATCGCCCAGCGCAACGCGGAGGCCGAGCGCGAGCGCCAGCTCGTGCTGCAGGACAACGCCATAAAGATCGCCGAGCGCTCGCAGCGCGAATCCGAGGCGCGCGCCGCCGCCAAGGCCGCCGAGGCTCTGGCGGTCGCCGCCGAGGAGCGCGTCGCCACCGCCAAGGCCAAGGAGATCGCCGAGCGCGAGCGCGAGATCGCGGTCATCGCCGCCAAGCGCGAGGCGGAGCGGGAGGCGACCGGCGTCACCGTCACGGCGGAGGCCGAGCGGCGCGCGGCCGAGGACCGGGCCAACGCCATCACCACGCTCGCCGAGGCCGAGGCGACGGCCGCCTCCTCCAAGGCAGAGGCCATCGCCAAGCTCGGCCAGGCCGAGGCCGAGCGCGAGCGGGTGATGAACGAGGCCCGCAACGCCCTCTCACCCGAGGCCCGTGCCTTCGAGACCGGGCTGAAGCGCCTCGGCATCATCCCGGATGCCCTGCGCGAGAGCATGCGGGCGGTGGAGAAGATCGACTCGATCCGCATCTTCGACGCGGGCGGGATGCTGGGCGGCGGCAACGGCGCGGGCGGCGTCTCGGCGAGCCTCGGCGACAGCCTGTCGGGCCACCTGCTCCGCTACCAGTACAACAGCCCAATCCTCGGGGCGATTCTGAACGAGGCGGGGTTTTCCGAGGGCAAGGGCAGCCTCGACGCGCTGGTCGGCGGACTTCGGAACGGCGCGGCCAAGCCCCTCGCCGACGGACACGCCAAAGCCGCGGAGACCCTCTCCGGCGCTTGAAGCGGACCGGACGGGACACCGCATCGACCGAGGGCGGGGGGACATCGAGCCCTCCCCAATCGTGCCTCGAATTGACGGATCGTGGCCCGGATGGGAAAGCCTAGAGCCATGAGCGATGCGACAGCCGCCCCGAATTCTGCCCCTCTGCCATCCCCCGACGACCTCGCCGCGCTGAAGAGCGAGGCGGGCGCGTGGTTCGCCACCCTGCGCGACCGCATCGTCGCCGCGCTGGAGACGCTGGAGGACGAGGCGACCGGTCCGTTCCACCCGGACGCGCCGAAGGCGGCGGGCCGGTTCGAAAAGACGCCCTGGCAGCGCACGGACCATAGCGGCGTGCCGGGCGGCGGCGGCGTGATGGCGATGCTGAAGGGTCGCGTCTTCGAGAAGGCCGGCGTCCATATCTCGACCGTACACGGCGAGTTCGCCCCGGAATTCCGGGCGCAGATGCCGGGCGCGGCCGAAGACCCGCGCTTCTTCGCCACCGGCATCTCGCTGATCGTCCACCCCTGGAACCCGAACGTTCCGACGGTGCACATGAACACCCGTTTCGTCGTGACGACCAAGGCGTGGTTCGGCGGCGGCGCCGACCTCACCCCCGTGCTCGACCGGCGTCGGACGCAAGAGGATCCCGACACGCAGTTCTTCCATGCTTGCCTGCGCGAGGCCTGCGAGCGGCATGCGCCAGCCGCGAACTACGAGCGGTACAAGGCGTGGTGCGACGAGTACTTCCACCTCAAGCACCGCAACGAGCCCCGCGGCATCGGCGGCATATTTTACGACTATCACTGGACCGGCGATCCGCAGGCCGACCTGGCCTATACCCGCGAGGTCGGGCAGGCGTTTCTCAAGGCCTACCCGGAGATCGTCCGGCGCAACCTCGCGCAAGCCTGGACCGAGGCCGACCGGGAGGAGCAGCAGGTGCGGCGCGGGCGCTACGTCGAGTTCAACCTGCTCTACGACCGCGGCACCATCTTCGGCCTGAAGACCGGCGGCAACGTCGCCTCGATCCTCTCCTCCCTGCCGCCGACGGTGCGCTGGCCCTGACGTCACGGCCGGTCCCAAACCCAACCGACTCGTCTATGACGTGACGCCATGGCCGAGTCCGTTCCCACCCAGTTCGCCCCGCAGCAGGACGCGGCGCTCAAAGCCATCGCCCGCTGGCGCAAGGAGGGCGGTGCCCAAGTGTTTCGCCTGTTCGGCTATGCCGGCACCGGCAAGACCACGCTGGCCCGCCGCATCGCCGACGACATCGAGGGTCCGGTTGTCTACGGCGCCTTTACCGGCAAGGCGGCCTCCGTCATGCGCCAGAAGGGCTGCCACGACGCCGCAACGATCCACTCGCTGATCTACCGCACCAAGGAGGGCGACGAGGGCGGCCCGACCTTCAGCCTCAACCGCTCGGGACCGGCGGCCAAGGCCGACCTCATCGTCATCGACGAGTGCTCGATGGTCGACTCCGACCTCGGCCACGACCTCCTCTCCTTCGACAAGCCGGTGCTGGTGCTGGGTGATCCCGCGCAGTTGCCGCCCGTGCGCGGCGGTGGCTTCTTCACCGAGGCCGAGCCCGACGTGATGCTCACCGACGTCCACCGTCAGGCCGCCGACGACCCGATCGTGCGCATGGCGATGACGATCCGCGAGGGCGGGCGGCTGGAGGTCGGGGAGTACGGCGCGAGCCGAGTGATCCGCCGCCGCGACATCGACCCCGCGCAAGTGCTCGACTGCGATCAGGTCCTGGTCGGCCTCAACCGCACGCGCCGCCTCTACAACAACCGCCTGCGGGAGCTCGCCGGCCACACCGACCCGATGCCGTCGGTCGGCGAGAAGCTCGTCTGCCTGCGCAACGACCGCACCAAGGGCCTGCTCAACGGCTCGACTTGGACGGTGCAGGCGCTCCGCGCCCCGCCCCGCCCCGACACGATCCGCCTCGACGTCGTGCCCGAGGACGACCCGGCCGTGCGCCGCCGCGCCGTGGACATCAAGGTGCTGCGGCAGGTGATCGAGGGGTCGGAGGAGGAGATTCCGCTCTTCCTGCGCCGCGAGACCGACGAGTTCACCTACGGCTACGCGCTCACCGTGCACAAGGCGCAGGGGTCGCAATGGGACAAGGTCGTGCTGTTCGACGAATCCTATGCCTTTCGCGAGCACCGGGCACGGTGGCTCTATACCGGCCTGACGCGGGCGGCGCAGGCGATCACCGTGGTGGTGTGAGTCCCACCGACAAGCGTTTCGATGTCGCGCATCCCCTCCCCCCGTCTGCGGGATAGGGGATGCGATCAGCCCCGCTTCGGATCTTTCAAAAAATCCGACGCACGACGTGCGAAGATCAGGAACGCCATTCTCCGCATGACCCGCGGAGAATGGCTCGCCCTCAGCCCGCCGCTCGCGCCTCCACCGCTGCAAGCAGAGTGCAGAGCGCCACCGCCTCCGCCGCCTTGCGCACCGCATCGAGCTTCGGGAAGGTCGGCGCGATCCGCAGCGTGCGGTCGTGCGGATCCTTTCCGTAGGGGTGCGTCGCGCCGGCCGGGGTCAGCGCGATGCCCGCCTCGCCCGCGAGCCGGACCACCTGCGAGGCGGTGCCGTCGGCGACGTCGAGCGTGATGAAGTAGCCGCCGAGCGGCTGGCTCCAGCGGGCGACCTCCCACCCGTCGAGACGGGCCGCGAAGGCCTCCTGCACCGCCGCGAATTTGGGGGCAATCAGGGCGCGATGACGCTCCATATGCGCCGTGATCCCGGCGGCGTCGCGCAGGAAACGGACGTGGCGCAGCTGGTTGAGCTTGTCCGGTCCGATGCTGCGCCGCCCGGCCTGGGCGAGGTACCACTTCACGTTGGCCGGCGAAGAGGCCAGCATGGCGAGGCCGGCGCCGGCCAGCGTCACCTTCGAGGTCGAGGCGAACACGATCGGTCGGTCGGGATGGCCCGCCGCAGCACAGGCCTCCAGGATATTGACGAGCGCGGGCCGGGCCTCGGTGAGGTGATGCACCGCGTAGGCGTTGTCCCACAAGATGCGGAAATCGGGCGCGGCGGCCTTGAGGGACGAGAGCAGCCGTACGGTCTCGTCGGAATAGGTCTCGCCGCTCGGATTCGAATATTGCGGCACGCACCAGATGCCCTTGACCGACGGGTCGGCGGCCGCGCGCTCGACGGCATCCATGTCCGGCCCCTCCCCCGTCATCGGAATCGGGATCATGCGGATGCCGAATCCCTCGCACAGGGCGAAGTGGCGGTCGTAACCCGGAACGGGGCAGAGGATCGTGATCGGCTCCTGCTTCGACCAAGGCCCTTCGCCGCCGGGCACGCCCTTCAGCAGGGCGTAGACGAGCACGTCGTGCATCAGCGCGAGGCTCGAATTGTTGGCGATGACGATCTGCTCCGGCGTGGCGCCGAGCACGGGCGCGAACAGGGCGCGGGTCTCGGACAAGCCCTGAAGGTTGCCGTAGTTGCGCGCATCGGTGCCATCTTCGGCGGTCGTATCGCGGTTGCCGGGCAGCGCCAGCATCTCGGCGGCGAGATCGAGCTGATCCGAGGCAGGCTTGCCGCGGGTCATGTCGAGCTTCAGGCCCTGCGCTTTCAGCGCCTCGTACTCGCCGCGCAGGCGAGAGCGCAGCTCCGTCAGAGCCTCGGATGACAGGGTGGAGAGCGACGGCATCGGATTCCTCTTGGCTCGGATTCCTCGGGGCAGAGCCGAGCCAGGGTTCGAGCCCGCGGCGCCGCTCGGGTCAAGATCGCTCGGACGGAAAGACGTGGGCTGCACCGAAGTCAGCGGGTCACACTGTGACACATCTGTCACGAGCCCCGATGCGAGGTGACCAAACTCCTAACGCGTGTTCCACCCCGAGCTTAGCCTTAACGCGCCGTTAACCATTCCAACCAAAAAGCTAAGACCGTCAAATGTTGGAGGAAGCGGCAAGCGAGACGCGTCGAGCACCAGCCGACCCGCTCTTGAGGCCGCCATCCGACAGCATTCGGCAACCCTATTCACAACTCGAACGGCCATGGCGGCGCGCGAAGGATTTTCGCGCGGGACGCAATGACCTCGCACATCTTCGAGCACTGACGATGTATATCGTTGTCGACGAGCGGCAGAGCGTCACCGACCACTACGTTGCCGGCTTCGGCGCCGAGGGCGTGAAGGCGCAGGGTCTGGCCATCGGTTCGATGAGGGGCTGGCTCGACGCCGCTCCCCGGATCGATGTCGAGGCGATCGACGGCTTCCTGATCGGCGACTGCGCCGACCGCGCCTCCTGCACGGTGGCGATCCGCTCGCTCAGCCGGGCGCCGATCATCGCACTCAACGAGACGCGCTCCCTGGAGCAGACCCTGGCGCTGTTCACCGCCGGCATCGACGACGTGGTGCGCAAGCCCGTCCATGTCCGCGAGATCATCGCTCGCGCCACCGCAATCCGGCGCCGGACCGGCCGCGGCGTCGAGCCGGCCCCCGCCCCCGACCGGGCCGGGCGCCTCAAGGTCTACACCGACGGCCGCGACCCGGAGATCGATGGCGCCTGCCTGATCCTGCCCCGACGCGAGCGGCACATCCTCGAATATCTCTCGAAGAACCGCGGCCGGCAGGTGACGAAGGGTCAGATCTTCACGGCCGTCTACGGCGACCTCGACACCAGCGTCGAGGAGAGCGTGGTGGAGGGCCATATCAGCAAGCTGCGCAAGAAGCTGCGGATGCGGCTGGGCTACGACCCGATCGAGGCCAAGCGGATGGCGGGCTACACCTTCGTCGGCTGACGATCCCGCACGAAGCCCTCAGATGAAGAAAAGGCCGCGCTCGATGTGAGCGCGGCCTTTTTGCGTGTCCGGTTGGGCCCGCCCGCGAGGGACGGGCCCGCCTTTCGGCTTAGAGGAACAGGGACAGGACGGTCTTGGCTGCCGGAGTTGGCGATCGAGAGCGCCTGGACCGCGAGCTGCTGCTGGGTCTGGAGCGCCTTCAGCTTGGTCGACTCCTCCTCGATATCGGCATCGACCAGGATACCGATGGTGCGGTCGTTGGCCTTCATCAGCGTGTCGACGAAGGCCTTCTGGCCGTCAATCTGAGTCTTGTTGGCGCCGAGCTTGGTGCCGGCATCCGTCACCTTGGCGATCGCCTTCTCGACCTGGGTGATAACAGCGCTGAGCGTCGCATCACCGGTGGTGCCGACAAGGTTCGCGATGTTGATCGTGGCGATGGAGAAGCCGGTGCCCTCGACCGTGTCGAGGATGCCCTTTCCGGCCGTGGTGCCCGCCGCCGAGCCCTTGCCGACCCGCGCATCGGTGGCCGCTGTGCCGGTGCCGAAACCGACATCGACCAGGGTGTTGCCAGTCGAGACCGTGTTGTTCTGAATCGTGACCGAAGCCGCGGCGCCGGGCGTGGCGGTCTTGAAGGTCAGGCGGCCCGCGGTGTCGACCGAAGCGGTCACCTTGCCAGCGAGCGGCGTGGTGGCGGTGTCGGCGGCGCTCTGGTTGTTGATTGCGTCGAGGAACTCCTGCGTCGTCACCTTCGGTCAGATTAGCGGCGGCCGAGGCCATCGTCGTCTTGTTGATCAGGATGTCAGCGGTGAAGCCGCCGTCCAGCAACAGGTTGAAGCTGACTTCGTTGGTGCCACTAAGAGCCCGTCTGATAAGGGTTGAGTTTGGGGTTGAGTGGCCGGGATGGCGATGCTTCCAGAAGGGTGCTGAAGCCTGACCTGGAAGTGCCATGTGGACCCCGACCACCCGGCGGCAGCATAGCCGCTCGGGCCTGCGCTACGAAACCGACCTGACGGATGCCGAATGGGCTGTGGTCGAGCCGCTGATGCCCAAGCCTGCACCGTGCGGGCGTCCGCCGGTCTGGACGATGCGGGAGATCCTGCACGCGATCTTCTACGTGCTG
>NZ_BPRC01000018.1 GCF_022179725.1 Methylorubrum aminovorans | reverse complement strand
CCGGGACCGACGGCATCGACGGGTTCGAGATTGGCATCGCGCTGCCCTCGGGCCACCACGCGGATTAACGCCCGAGACACCCCGAAGCATCGAAAGTGCGGATGAACCCCTTTTGGACGCCGATTGACAGCCAAGGGCCGCATGCTGGCGCTGCCCCACGAAAGAACTTTGCATGAGCTCGCTCGTCTCCCCCCTCCACGTCGGCCGCCTCAACGGCCGGCCGTTGCGGTTCTTCCGGGCGCCGCTCGCGGGGACGCACCTGCCCTGGCACGCCTTCGACGACCTGCAGGCCTGCCTCGCCCTGCCCGAGGACGTGCGTGCGGGGCTGAAGCGCGACTTGATGGCAGATTGGGGCCGGGACGTGCGCACCGTCGCGACGGTGGAGGGCATCGTCACCATCGCCCCGCACTGGATGGCCGCGGGCCTCGTCGGTGCGGTCGCCGGACGCGTGGGCGACGACATCGACCTGACGGTGGCCTACCAACAGGCGCTGTTCTCCGCTTGGATCGAACTGACCGGCGACATGCCCGCCGCCGACTCGCTGGCGCTGCTCCAGGCTGCGCTCTGCAACATGCTCGCTGATCGGGTCCGCGCCGGCTTCGGTGGCGGCAGCACCGCCTAAGCTGTGAAGCCGAGGGGTTCGGACGCGTGAGCATCAGCGCCGTTCTGCGCGAGCTGATGGCCGCAGGGCTTCAGGGTGAAGCTCTGATCGCAGCCGTTGAGCGCATAGAGGACGTCGGCGACCAAGAGAAGCGGCAGACGAGGGCGGCCCGCAACAAACGGTATAAGGAGCGGCTGAAAGCGCGGAAGGCAGCCGACGCGGCGGAAGCCGCGGACGAGCCGGGAGATAAGACGCTTAAGACGTCTAAGACGTCTTACGAGGGCTCCCCCAAGACAAAGGCCTCCCCAGACCCCTCTAAAAACCCAACCCCCTTACCCCCGGGGGATGGCGCGCCGACGAGCGCGAAGAAGGGGCACCGCTTGCCGGACAACTTCCGGGTCAGCCCTGCCGGGCGATCCTTCGCCCGGAATGCCGGCTGGACCGACGCGGAGATCGACGAGGCCGAGGCCGAGTTCGTGGACCACTGACCAGCGTGCCCGGCGCCGCCGCCCTGAAGCTCGATTAGGCGAAGACTTGGCGCAACCGTGTTCGCCGCTTCGGGCCGCCCGGACGCCACCTTAACGCCTCCGCCGCCCGCAGGGCTGGCGCTGGCCGCGACAGCGCAGCAACCGCCCTCCTGAGACGCGACCGCATGGAGCGTGAAGCCGATGGCCGCTTTGACCCCTTCGACGATCCCGCAGCCCGTGGACGACCCGACGCCGGAGATCGACGCTCTCGTGACCCGCCTCCGGAGCGCGGCACAATGGGAGGCTCCGGGCCGATACTCGATCTCGAGCCGATGCGCTCCGACCGAGGGGCAGAGGCAGGAACTGACCCGACGCGCCGATGACCTCCGGCGAGCCCTGTCGCCTGCAGCGAAGGACGAGATCCGGACCTCGCTGCTGAAGTGGATCGCCGGCCTCGACCTGCGGCTCAGCGAAGAGGCCCTGGACGATATGGTGAGCATGTTCGTCGCCTCGCTGATGGGCCTGCCCCTCTGGGCGGTGCGCCAGACGCTGCTGAACTGGATGCAGGGTCGCATCGCCAACTGCAATCCGCGCTTCACCCCCAAGCCACCCGAGTTGCGCCGAGAGGGTGACAGGATCGTCGCGAGGCGCAAGCACGAGCTCGGCAGCATCGGCATCATCCTCAGTGCCAAGGTGGAGCGCGTACCCGACGACGCCGAGCGGGAAAGGGCCATCGCCTATTGGCGTGAGACCGTGAAGCCGACGATGCACCATGCGGACGTGACCGAGGCCATCAGCCCGGAGGAGAACCGCCGGCAGCAGGTGGACGCCAACGACAGGTTGAGACGTCGGGAACGCGAGGCCGCCGGGGCCGATCGGGAGGGCGTCCATACCCTGGAGATGGAAGGGAAGCTGAATCGGATGCGGGCGCGGGCCGGCATCGAAAGCGGTGAAGATCGGGAGCGCCAGCAGCGTCCAGAAACCGAGGACTTGGAGCGCTAGGAACCAGCCTCCGACCAAACTCGCACGTGCTACGAGAATGGGATAGGCGATACCCGCTATCGACCCAACCTGGTCGCCAGGACCTCTGTCTCCGCTTCTCGGAAGAAGCCGCTCCCCAGCCCTCTGGCAAATACGGTTAGAAGCGACAACCGTGTGTTGGTTCGGCCATCGCCGGCAGCCAGTTCCCGAGGGGGGCGCCCTTCGGCCCACGCGACACCGGCCTCGAGCCTTTTCACTTGAGTGTGAGGTGCCACTGGGGAAAACTCGCCTTAACCAGGGGTGGAGACGACATGCCAGGATCGACGTTTCAAACCAATCCGGTGGACCTACCGAAGGTTCTCGACGACTGCCACCGGGGCGTCATCCAGCTCCCGGATTTTCAGCGTAGCTGGGTTTGGGACGAAGACCGTATCAAGAGCGTGATCGCCTCGATCTCCCGGGCGTTTCCGATCGGCGCCTTGATGTCGCTCGACACGGGCGGGCCGGTGAACTTCAAGCCGCGCCCTGTTGAGGGCGCTCCAACGGAAGCGCGTGACGTCGTTCCGCAATCGCTCTTGCTCGACGGCCAGCAGCGCATGACGTCGCTTTATCAGGTGACGCTGCGCGGCAAGGTGGTCGAGACCGTCACCCCCAAGAAGAAGCGGGTCAAACGCTGGTTCTACATCGACATCCGCAAGGCGCTGAACGCTGACACGGACCGCGAGGAAGCCATCATTGGCATGCCCGAGAACCGGATTGAGCGCGGCGATTTCGGTCGCGCGGGCGAGCTGGATCTCTCCTCGGCGGAGCAGGAATACGCCAATTTGATGTACCCGGTATGCCAGGTGTTCGACTGGGATAGCTGGCAGGACGGTTTCGATGAGTATTGGGCCGGTGACGAGCACAAGGCCATCAAAGCCGCCTTCCGCACCTTCAAGAAGGAAGTGCTTGAGAACTTCAAACACTACCGCGTGCCGGTGATCGCCCTCGATCGCTCGACCTCGAAGGAGGCGGTCTGCGTCGTCTTCGAGAAGGTGAACACCGGCGGCAAGGCACTTGATGCCTTCGAGCTGGTGACAGCCATGTACGCGGCCTCCGGCCACGAGCTGCGCAAGGACTGGTACGGCGACGACAAGACAAAGGGGCGACACCGTCGCCTGGTGGATACACTGCGTTTGGCGGACACCGAAAAAGGCATCCTGGCCGGGGTATCGAACACCGATTTCCTGCAGGCGGTGTCGCTCTTCTACACTCGCGACAGACGTCGGGCGGCGGTCGAGGCCGGCAAGGAAGGCAAGGAGCTGCCCGCGGTCTCCGGCAATCGCCAGGCCCTGCTCGATCTGCCTCTGGAGGCCTACATTCGCTACGAGGCGCAGGTGGAAGCCGGCTTCGTCCGGGCAGCCAAGTTTCTGCACATGCTGCACATCTACCGCATCTTCGATCTGCCCTATCAGTCGCAGATCGTGCCGTTGGCGACGATCCTTGCCGATATTGGCGACGCCTGGGAGCACGAGGCCAACAGGGCAAAGCTGTTCCAATGGTACTGGAACGGCGTCTTCGGCGAGTTGTACGGCTCGACTGTCGAGTCCCGGATCGCCCGCGACTTCGTCGAGGTGCCGGATTGGCTGAGGGGTGGCAAGGCGCCATCGACGGTCAGCGAGACGATCTTCCGCGCCGACCGCCTGAAGACTATGCGGATGCGCCTCTCAGCCGCCTACAAGGGCGTGAACGCACTCCTGATGCGGAAAGGCGCCGAGGATTTCCGCTCCGGCCAAGAATTCGATCACACCGTGTTCTTCGGCGAGAATGTCGACATTCACCACATCTTTCCGCAGGCTTGGTGCAAGGGCAACGGCATCAGTCCAGCCGTCTACGACTCGATCATCAACAAGACGCCGCTATCGGACCGGACCAACCGGATCATCGGCGGTGCGGCGCCATCCGAGTATCTGGCCAAACTTGAGAAGGGTAGCAGCACAGCCCCACCGATTGAGGGCGCAACGCTCGACGGCCATCTGCGCTCCCACCTGATCGATCCGGCGCAGCTCAGGAGCGACAATTTCGAGGCCTTCATGGAGAGCCGGCAGAAGGCGCTCCTCGAGATCATCGAGCAGGCGATGGGCAAGACCGCTTACACCGGCAATGTCCCCGAGGAGGGGCTAGACGTCGAGAGCGACGCCGAGGCCGCCGAGGCCGGGCTCACGATGCCCCTGCAGTCAGCCGCTTGAGATGTGCGGAAGCTTGAATATCAAAGGGCGTTCTGTCGGCAGTTCACGCCTTCCAAGCGTCCTTGAGCCGCCGCTCTCCTACAGCTGCATTCGAGTGGCGCGCGGCGACAGACCCAGCCTGCCCGATGTGCCTGCCAGCCGGCGCTGATGCGGTTGCCTGGGCGGCGGCCTGACACGAACTCTCGACTGTCCGCTTCCGCTCAAACATGCAGCGGAAGCGGACTGGCATATATGCACCCATAGCAGTCCGTGACGCAGAATGGCCTGCTGCCGGTTTCACGGACACCCTGTTTAGGTGTGAAGGTGAAGCCGGAGGTGCTCCATGCAGCGTCGCAAGTTCGGACGTGAGTTCAAGATCGAGGCGGTTCGACTGATTCGGGAACGTGGTGTCAGTGTCGCGCAGGCCGCGCGCGATCTCGATGTTCACGAGACGATGCTGCACCGGTGGGTGAAGCAGGCGGCGGCCGATCCGCAGCACGCCTTCCCTGGTCAGGGGCAGATGAAGCCCGAGCAGATCGAGATCGACCGGTTGCGCAAGGAGGTCGCTCGTCTGAAGGCGGAGCGTGATATCCTAAAAAAGGCCGCCGCATACTTTGCGAGGGACGCGATATGAAGTTCGCGTTCATCGCAAAGCATCGTGCTGTCTGGCCAGTTGCCTGGATGTGCGCGGCGCTGGGTGTCTCGCGCTCCGGCTTCCACGCGTGGCTCACCCGACAGCCCAGCCAACGCACACGGGACGACGAAGTCATCCTGAGCAAAGCCCACGCGAGCTTCGTTGCCAGCGACCGCACCTACGGCGCAAGGCGCGTCTGGCGCGATGTGTTGGCCGAGGGGGTCTCGTGCGGGCTGCACCGCATCGAGCGGATCATGCGCGAGAACGCCTTGCGAGCGCGACCGCGTCGGCGGGGGCTGCCGAAGGACGAAGGTGACCGGGCTGCCGCCTCGCCCAATCTCTTGGAGCGGCGGTTCGCGGCCGACGCCCCGAACCGGAAGTGGATCGCCGACTTCACGTATATCTGGACCGCCGAGGGCTGGCTCTACGTCGCCGCCGTCATCGATCTGTTCTCGCGCCGTGTCGTGGGCTGGTCGATGCAGGCCAGTATGACGGCTCAACTCGTGACAGATGCGCTCGTCATGGCGATCTGGCGCAGAGGCAAGCCGGATGCCTTGCTGCATCACTCGGACCAGGGCTCGCAATACACGAGCGAAGCCTTCCAGCGTCAAATGACCGAGCACGGCGTGACCTGCTCGATGAGCCGTTCGGGCAACGTCTGGGACAACGCGGCAATGGAGAGCTTCTTCTCCTCGCTGAAGACCGAGCGCACCGCCCGACGGACCTACCGGACGCGGGATGAAGCCCGTGCAGACGTGTTCGATTACATCGAGCGCTTCTACAACCTGGCGCGGCGGCACTCGACCTTGGGCTACCTCAGCCCCGTCGAGTTCGAAAACCGAACCCAATTAGCTTAGGACGGTGTCCAACAAACCGGCAGCAGGCCATTTGACGCCCCCGCCCGCGAGTTCTTCATCGCGCTAGGTTTCAGCTTTCATTTCATACCAAGGTACGATTTACAAGCTTTTCCCGACAGATCCAGCACAATAAAACGAATAGCGCATGACAATATCCGATGATGAGACAATCATCTTTGGTGCATTATGATTGCGCGCAATGAGCCAGAAAGCGCACAATGTATACAGAAAATGCGAATTCGCTCACTGGAGTCTCAAGTGTGGAGGCTGAAATGCAATAATGATATGAGGCGCCACTCCGTTCAGCTTAATGGCTGCATGGCGGCGCAGCACGCCGCTTTGGCACCCCACAAATTGTTTGGGCGGTGTTGAGTTTCGACGGTTGTGGTCCATTCAGGAGATTAAGCGTGCGGCGATGCAGCTCACGCAGCGGCGCAACGAGCCCGCGTTCGTGCTCGCCTGGCCAGCTTGGCGGCGCGCCCTCCAAGCTGCCGCGCGACACGCGCACCTCTCGATAATGCAACTGTAATGCTAGGCCGAACCGCGTCCCTAGCTTGGGCGGCTCTCAAGTCGGGTCAGCTTCTGGCACCGAAGCTCATTTCGATGAGGTCGGGTATCGTTCCGTCGGCAAAGGAGCTTGACCTTCGATCGTCTACGCCTCCCCGAAGTCAGATGCGCCACGGTCCCGTCCAGCCTGGCCCTGATCCGCCACGTCCTCGGTCCCGGCTATCCGTATGCCGAAGCCCGAGAGACCGACATAAGCGTGCGACGACGAGGACAGGTTTCGGATCGAGACGACGCCGAGATCGCGCAGGATCTGCGCGCCGAGCCCCACCTCGCGCCACTGGTATACGCGCCGTTCCTCAGCGCCCCCCTCCGCAACCTGCTGCAGGGGTACGCCCGCGGTGCCGTCGCGCAGGTAGACGAGGATGCCGCGGCCCTCCTTGGCGAAGCGCCGCATCACGTTCTTGATCTGCCCCCCGCCCTCGATCACGTCGGCGACGACGTTGGAGCGGTGCAGGCGCACCGGCACGTTGCGGCCGTCGCCGATGGCGCCGTGCACGAAGGCGAATTGCTGAATCGGCTCGAACGGCGTGACGTAGGCGTAGCCGGTCATCGCGCCGAACTCGGTCTTGACCGGGAAGGTGCCGACCCGCTCGACCAGCCGGTCGCGGGCCTGCCGGTAGGCGATGAGGTCGGCCACCGAGATCCGCTTAAGCTTGTGCTTCTGCGCGAAGTCGTCGATCTGCGGCCCCTTCATCACGGTGCCGTCGTCGTTGGCGAGTTCGCAGATCACGCCGACCGGCGGGAGATTTGCGAGCTTGCACAGGTCGACCGCCGCCTCGGTATGGCCGGAGCGCATCAGCACGCCGCCGTCGCGGGCGATCAGCGGGAAGACGTGGCCGGGGCGCACGAAGTCGCCCGCGCCCATATTGCCGTTGGCGAGCGCGCGGACCGTGTTGCAGCGCTGCTCGGCGGAGATGCCGGTGGTCAGCCCGTGGCGCACGTCGACCGTGACGGTGAAGGCGGTGCCGAGCGGCGCGTCATTGGCCGCTACCATCGGGGCGAGGTGCAGGCGGCGCGCCTCGTCGAGGGTGATCGGCGTGCAGACGATGCCGCAGGTGTTGCGGATGATGAACGCCATCTTCTCCGGCGTGCAGAGCGAGGCGGCAACGACGAGGTCGCCCTCGTTCTCGCGGTCGTCGTCGTCGGTGACGACCACGATCTCGCCGCGGGCGAAGGCCTCGATGGCCTCGGTGACGGAGCGGTGGGACACGGGACGTCCTTGCAACGGAAGATGACGCAAGAGGCGTCAGGATCCAGTCCCCGGGATTTCCGCGGCGAATCTTTTGTGAACGCGCTCAGGCATGTGCCATGTCCCACGGAAACCCTTTCGGATCGCGAAGCCGTCACCCGGACCGAATTCCTGGACTTTACCGGTATCCTCCTCGGTTACGATGATCCGCCCCTCCATGATCGTAGCCATTTCATTGAAGGGATAGTCCGTGAGGCGCATGGTTCCGGGAGTGCAGGTCCAGACGCCGGCGAGGAAGTTACCCTTTTCGCTGGTCATGAACACATCCAGAACCTGTTCGCAGGTACCGTCGACGATCTCGCCGAGGGTTGCCGGCCCCGAAATTTCCTTCCCGCTCTTGCTCCCGGCAGGATCAAGGTTGACCAGAACCTGAGTCGTCATCATTCACTCCGATCGAGACTGTGATAGCACGCTCTGACTTTGTCTTTCGCTCTAATTATATATTTAACACTCACATAATCTAGTGCTCGCAAATGCAATCGGATTATATATAAAAATTTTTATGAGAACGTCAGCGAACATCCCCCGATTTTATCTGCCTCATATATATGATATACAGTCCTCTCAGACTAACGAGTGCCCAAAAGCCCTCGACCAAAGCCGCCGGCAAGTTCCAATCGACGGAAAGTGAGGCCAGAACGAAGATCGCGCCAAACAGATTTGCCATTAGGTAGGTTATGCTGTCTTGATCGACCCATCTTTGCTGGGAAGCGAGATAGGCCAGCGCTATCATGATCGATCCAACGAAGCCCGCTGCCGTCAGAAGTATGGCCATTGTCCGCAATGCGTCCCATCACCGTTCGGGCCTCGGGCCGCAGTCGGTGCCCACCGGAGCCGACAGTTCCTGACAAGAAACTATCACACCCAACAGGAATTAGAAGGGGCGCTGACGCTTGGCTCGGCGGCTAGTCGCGTCTTCCCGGCGATCAAGCTGCCGTCGGTGGGTCGACACGCCCGCGACCGATGGGTCAGCCTCACATCGCCACGCCGAAGCGGTGCGCGGTCTCGTGGCCCTGTCCTCCAGGGGAGGCCGTGCCTCGCGGAACGCCGATGCCGGTCCGGGTCCTGCGGCCGCGCAGCGTCCCATATCCTGCATGTCATCCCATCCCGCGAGGAAGCCGAGACGTCGGATGGGTCCGCCAGTGCCGGATGAAGAAGACTCGCAAGCCGTCTCCCGGTTCGGCCGCCGCATCATCTTGGAGGCCTACGCCGCCGGTTCGAAGTCCCCGCCCACTCCAAGCGCTTATCCCATTAAGAACGCAGTTTTCCCCCAGCGAAATTTTAACCAATTAGTAAAGTTGTCACCGCAAGCTGTTGCAGCAAAATCCTACTTCACGAGCCCTCCAATGCTGACTTCGCTTCCACTTAAAGCGGCCGTTGCGGGCAGCGTGTCATTGGCCACGGTTTTCGCGATCGGCACTACGCTCCTTGCCAAACGCATCGAATCCTCGTTCGACGAACAGAGCCTCAAAATCCAGTCGGAAACCCTCTCCAATGAGGCTCGCGAGATACACGCCCGACTCGCGGCTGCAGCCAAGACTGCCGAGAACCTCGCGACGACCGTCGCAGCGATGCGGCGGAGCGGCATCAAAGACCGTGGTGCTTACGATGCGGTACTGCGCGACGTGCTGGCTGCCAATCCAGGCCTGATCGGCACGTGGACCGGCTGGGAACCGAACGCTCTCGACGGCCGCGACGCCGATTTTGCCGGCACGGCATCATCGGACGCGAGCGGCCGCTTCCTACCCTACTGGAACCGGGGCACCGGTGAAATCAAGCGTGAGGTCAGCACCGGGTACGACACCGAGGCGGACGGTGCGTGGTACCTTCAACCAAAGAAGCACAACCGGCTGGTGGCGATCGAGCCGTACACCTATACGGTGGCAAGCAAGGACACGATGCTGATGACCTTCGGCGCGCCGATCACGGCGAACGGAAGGTTTCTCGGTACGGCCGGGGCCGACCTCGACTTGGGCTCCCTGAACGCGTGGCTCGCGACGTTGAAGCCCTTCGGGACCGGCTATCTCGTCGTCGCCTCGGGGAGGGGGAACGTCGTCGCACATCGCGATGGGAAGGCTACGGGCAAGCCCCTGGCAGCGGTCGACGCTTCCGCCGCGGAGGTGGCGAGCCAGGCCGTCACGACCGGATCGAACGTCGTCGTCGATGCTCCCGGTCCGGGCGGTGCAACGTGGCGTTACATGGCGCAACATATCCAGGCCGGCGACTCCCAGGACCGCTGGGCGATCGTGGCCGCGGTGCCGATGGCGACGCTGAAGGCCGCGGCCGACCAAGCGAAGTGGACGCTGATCGGTATCTCGATCCTTTGCGTTTTGATCGGGTGCGGCGTGTTGTTCGGCCTGCTGCAGCGCCTTGTCGGAACGCCGATCCGTGCGCTCGGGCAGACCATCGGCGGCATGGCGGCGGGCAACTACGAAGCCTGCGTGCCGGAAGCACAGCGCCGGGACGAGGTCGGCCTCGTCGGACAGGCTGTCCTCCGATTGCGCGACGGCCTGCGTGCTCAGGCCGAAGCCGATGCACGGCGGACATCGGAAGCGCAGACCGTCGCCGATGCCGAGCGTAAGGAGACCATGGCGGCCCTTGCCGGGGAGTTCGAGCGGGCGGTGGGCGGCATCGTCGGCATGGTGACGTCGGCGGCCACCGAGCTGCAGGCCACGGCGCAGGGTATGGCCGGCACGGCCACGCAAACCGCCGGTCAATCCACGACGGTGGCCGCCGCCGCCGAGGAGGCCGCCTCGAACGTCAACACGGTCGCGACAGCCGCCGAGGAGCTCGGCGCCTCCGTGCGGGAGATCGGACGGCAGGTCCAGGGATCGGCCCGGCTCGCTCAAGATGCTGCCAGGGAGGCGACACAGACGACCGAGCTGGTGAATGACTTGAGCGGCGCGGTAGCGACCATCGGAGACGTGGTGACGCTGATCACGGGTATCGCCGGCCAGACCAATCTTCTGGCGCTGAATGCCACGATCGAGGCGGCGCGCGCAGGTGAGACCGGGCGCGGCTTCGCGGTCGTGGCCGCGGAGGTGAAGGAACTGGCGAGCCAGACCGCCCGGGCCACCGAGGAAATCTCGGGTCAGATCGCCCGGATCCAGGGATCAACCGTCCACGCCGTATCCGCCATCGCCAGCATCACGGCGCGCATCCAGGAGATCAGCGGCATGGCGACGACGATCGCAGCGGCGGTCGAGGAGCAGGGCGCCGCGACGCAGGAGATCGCAAGGAACGTCGCTCAGGCAGCCATGGGCACGGGCGAGGTGACGAGCAACATCGCGGGGGTGGCGGGGGCGGCCGAGCAGACGGGCGCCGCGGCGAGCCAGGTGCTGGCCTCGGCATCCGAGCTATCCCGGCAATCCGCACACCTTAGCACCGAGGTCGAGCGCTTCCTTGCGACCGTCCGCGCCGCCTGACAGCGAGCGCATTCCGACGAAGTGGTCACCGGTTCGTCGGAATGCGCGCCAAGACGAAGACCGAGACAAGGCGGCCTGATTCAGCCAGGCCGGATACGGCCCTGGCGCCGGGAGGGATCGGCCCCGGGAGGCAGTCCGCCCCGTCCGGTGCGACCACGGCGGCCAAGCGCCGCGAACTCGATGGGGACTATGATGTCGAAAACCGGCGGCTGTCTCTGCGGTGGCGTCCGATATGAAGTGAGCGGCGCGTTGAGGGACCCGATCGCTTGTCATTGCTCGCAATGTGCCCGCACCAGCGGCAACTTCGCGGCTATGTCGAGCTGTCGGTCGGAGGAGCTCGCGCTGACTTCGGCGGAAACGCTGTCGTGGTTCCGGTCCTCGGCCGGCGCGCAACGCGGCTTCTGCCAACGCTGCGGCGGGAATCTCTTCTGGAAGGCGGAGCCGGGCACCGAGACGTACGTGGCGGCCGGGACCTTTGATCAACCGTCGGGACTGCGCCTTGCGGGGCACATCCACGTCGGTTCGAAAGCGGATTTCTACGATATCAGCGACGGGCTGCCGCAAGAACAGGAGTGGTGATCACTCGCCCCGGTCGTTCGGGCGGCTTGGGGGGCGGAGCTTGGGACGCGGGCGAGATGTCCCGGGCCACCGTGCGCGAATGCCGTCGGCGGTTCCGGACGGCGGCGCCCCGCCGGGCCGCCTTCGCGAGGGCGGCGCCTCTAGCCGGATGACGCGGCGGGCCGACGGCGCGCTTCCCGCCCCGCATGTGGAAACGAAGGCGCGGGCCAAGCCCGATGTGAGCCGCACCGAGGCGCCTCGTCGAACCCCGCAGCACACGAGGAGGGCGGGCCGTTCGGTGCCGCCAGCCTCGGCGACGTTGCTGACGCAGCTACGTCAACCAGCGCCCTGGGGCGGCCGCCTCGCAAGAGGGCGAGCCGACGGCGCGGCCGGAACCGTGTCCGCGATGCCCGCAGGCTGGGAGCAGGTTGCGCTGCCGGATCTTGCCAAAGCAAGCCGCTACCTATTTCCGCTAAGGGAACGCGCAGTCTTACCACCGGCCTCGACGGTTCCAAATTAGAAATCGGCTGCGATTTCCTCTTTGATTGGATAAAACAAGTCCACGACATGGTACATTTTCGACAGGCCGAGCTTCTTGTACATCCTGATCGTGTGATTTTTGACGGTACCTTTGCTGATCTCAAGTTCCTGTGCAATCTCGCCTGTTGTCTTGCCGCTCATCACGAGCCGAACAAGATCCCTCTCCCTCGGCGTTAGTTGAGCCAAGCAGGCGGATGCATGCTCCTTGCTCTGCCGCGAAGCCATGGAAGGCAAGGCTTTTGGAAGGCTTCGCTCGAGAACGCAGATGCGTCCGCCCGGTGCCAAGGCGAAATCGGCGTCGAGCGCTTGGCAACGCAAGATGTGGGCGTCGCCGATCGGGGCTTCCGCGGCACTCGTGGTCGACGCGGCCGTCAAGGCACCTGACAGCTCAGGATGGTTCCGCTCGGCGGAGAGCCAACCCGGGTTCGCACAGACCTTCCTTCCATTGCGATCCAGGATGATGGAGGGATCTCTCAGAATGGATGTGCGGGCTTCGCCCGCCGACACCGTTCCCAGGCCACCCAAGAGACGGGCTACGTGCGCCCGATGGAGGCCCTCGAACGCGAAGTAGGCCTGCTTCGCCAGGGCTTCGTCCTGCAGATCGTAACGCTCGCTGCCTCTCTCCAGGAACAGGGCGATACACGATGATCCTATGGTCGGAAAAAACATCGCCATCTCATCAGCAAAACCTGCCTTAGCCTGAAAAGATGTTACATAATTGCTGCTATATTCGTCGGCCCGAACCGCATTATTGAGGGTTAGTATTCCGGTTGATTGATTGGACAGCCACATGCGATAATATGGATCTGCCTCAGACCAAAAATTCTTAGAAAGATAGTAATCGATGATAGGTTGGGCTATGCTCGCCGTATGAAGCACATCCGGGCGGGAATATCGGGAGTATCGCAGAACCCACCCCGACTGACTTTTTAAAACTTCGGCGAAGAGCTCGAGCAGCCGAGGATAGAACTGCTCGCTCCCGATGGCTCGAGATGCGAGGCCCAGCTTGCGGAAGAACGCTTCGTTACGCATCATCGCAGCGTCCGCAGTCTGCGGAACGCCTCCCGATGACGAGGCCTGAACCAAGGCGAAAGCCTCTGCATGCGTGTCATCTGAACAAGCCGCCTGAACCCACACCTTACCAGCCTTTGTCAACCGGCCGCGGATCCGCTAACCGCAACCTAAAGACGCAACTAAGCGAACGTCACGCGCCGTGCCGGACTTGTCCGGCAGGCATGCCCACTGGCGACAACCCTCCGCAAACGTGCCCGTCGACCTCGCGGCACAGACTGGCCGCCTGCGCCCGTAGCCCTTGGCCCACCATGCAAGGATCGTTCCTGGAGAGAACAACTGATTCCTCTTAGGCTCGTCAAGCCGGAGCACCACACGCCGCCGCCCAACCAGCCCCTGACGGGCGATTGTGCACAAAATTGTATGGGCTGGAACCCAGAGGCGCGTCTTGGAGCAGATCTTGGCGCGGGCAGGCAGGTCCCATGCCAAGTCCTGAAGTTTTTCACCGGTTCGTTCACAGGATCGATCATCGTATCCGACAAGCCATGACCGGGATTCCGGTGTCGCACCGACGGATGTACGGCCCAGCTGATGAGGCCACCGGTACGGCGACTTCGATTACGATGTGTCCGTCCGCTCCTCCAAGCGCTGCTTTCGCTTCGACCGCTCCCTGGCCGTGACGTGCGACCCGCGGCTGCCCAATTTGCTGCGACCTGCCTGCGTTCGCCCAAAGCTGCGGCGAAGGCCTTACCGAGAACGATCTCTCGTTGGTCAAGTCGCGGGCTATCTGCGATGAGCCGCAGACGACAAGACGAACGAGGTCCGCGCCACTTCCGAGAAGCGCAAGTTGCGTCGCTACCGGCCGGCTCTTGACCCCTCGAACGTCGACAGCGCAACTCGAAACTCCGGAGCAGGCCGGACGCCGGGAGCGATACGCTCATGCGGTTGGTGCGGGACGCCGAATAGCGCGCGCTTGTCCAGCAGCTTCGGTGCGCAGATGCGGATGGTAGTGCCGACCGGCGCTGATTGATCCGCGGGCCACCTCGAGGGCCCTTTTTCTCGGTGGGAGGCGCGTCAAGGCCACGTCACGCCCGACCTGAACTCCTGACGAAGCATGCCGAGCGAGCCCAGATCGTCATTCAACTGGTGCGATGATCCAGCCTCGGCGTGTTGCAGGACTGGAACAAGGCCGGCGGGGCGGCGCAAGCCCGTAAGGTGCCACATCTCTGTTCCGAGACGCCGTCAACCAGAGGAAGCGTGGTTGCCACACGACAGAAGCCGTACCCAAGCCAAGTCAAGCGGGGCTGGCGATCCGCATTAAGATGAGGCCGGCGGTGATCAGCGCCGCGGCCGCAAGGCGTATCAGGGACGCCTGTTCACCAAGCACGATGATGCCGACCGCGAAGGAGCCGATTGCCCCGATCCCAGTCCAGATCGTGTAGGCGGTGCCCAAGGGCAACGTCCGCATCGACAAAGCTAACAGTCCGACGCTCCCGGCGATCGTCACCGCCATGACCGCGGTCGGCCATGGCCGAGTGAAACCGTCGGATTGTTTCATCGCATAGGCCCACACAACCTCGAAGACGCCGGCGATGAAAAGGTAGAGCCAAGCCACGCTGCCCTCCTGTGAGAGGCGAACTCCCCGAAGCCGAGACGTTGTGCGCGACATCGGAGATATATGGACGATCGCCACCGGCGCTCCGATCGCGGTTATCCGGGCTGCAGCGGCCCTGGACGCAGCCCGAGATGCGCCCCCGGACCGCATTCGCATCGTGTGTCGCATCGCTAGCGACTGCGACATCTGTCAGTACCGAGGCGCTAAGCCTCGGATCCTGCATTGCTGAAACACGACAGCATCTCGCTGAATGGGCAAGCTATCGAATGCCTACGCAAGAGGATTTGCCGATCCAAAAGCGTGTGCATAGCCGTCACGATCTTGGGAGCACACAGAATCCGATCAAGCCTGCAAGTCGATCGACCTCAAGGCTTCAGCTTCCGGCCGACCATCCGCTCAAGCGAGCCGCATCCTAACCCTACTTGAAGAACGCAAGTAGCCCCTCCGGTTCGGCGAAAACTCCCGGAGCAGTCGTGGATCCCTGGAACCGAAATGTCCCAATGAGCGTGTCGTTGCACCAATTGGAACGCCCGCCATTTGCATAGCCTCGTGGGTCGCCCGTATAGGCAAAACATTTTTCCTTAGTAAAATCAGTCATGTGGTAACGTAGGTCAACCAGAAGATTTTTGTAGGCCCATGATATGCCCACATTGCCGTAGTTGTAGCTGGGCAAGTCGAACGGCACGAGACCTGTGGCGGAGGTTTTCGCTGCACCGAGGAAATAATGGCCACCTTCGCCCGAGAACGAAAATCCGCTGGCATACTTCTCTGGCAGGAAAGAAAACCACGTTGCGGGCAACGTGTAAGCGATGGTGCCCGATGTGTATGTTGCTTCGGCGTGTTGTCCGAAAAAATTAGGCGAGTAATAAAACTTCGCTCCTATAGCAAACTCGGGCGTCACCTGATATAGTGGAAGAGCATAAATCTCGTAAAAATCTGAATTCGCGGTCGTAAGAAAAGCGCCTGTCGTTTGGTCAACCAACCGCGTCTCGTTAGGATAGAAATAGTAAACGAAACCGATGTCAAATGAGAGCTTATCGAAGGTCGGTCTGATACCGGCAGCTAGATCGAACTCGAAATCCGGCCGAGTGGGAAGGCGTGTCTGCCAAGTGTAAAATGCGGTATACAAGAAGTTATTGAAGTACTGCAACTCAAAGAAGGTCTGATAGCTGCCCTTGCGAGCTGAATTCGACACGCCGCGGAAGTTGTAATCGGTGGCGTACTGCTGATAAAATGAAAAGCCGATTGCCGGGTCAGGGGCCTTGGCCTCGGCTGGCATTACCTTGGGCACGACAGAGAGATCGGCGGCTGCCGCCGGCGAGCTGATCGAAGCTGCCACCAGGAATGCGTGCGCGACGTGATTACGCCATTTCGACATCGTTCCGGCCCCATCCAGACGTTGCGGGTATCTTGCGGATCTCGTGTCGGACCCGTTGTCCCACATAATTCCTCATAGGAGACGAACGATCTCAAGCGGAAAAATAAGGCAGCTTGCCCCTCCGGCGTGGTCTGAGGCTCATTGTGACGGTTTTACATCACCGCATCTGCGAATTCACCGGTGTGTTGGTTTCGGCGTTGGCTCAGGGAATAGAATCCGGACCGAGCATACGATCATGGTCCCTCCGGTTCCGGATGAACTCCACGCATCTTCCTGGTGGAGTCGGAGCGGCGGCTGCAGTCCACGGTCGCTCAAGCTCGACCTCGTGCGCCGCCGCATCCTCCTCGCTGCTGACCTGACAAACCTGCCGTCGCACCCTTCACTTGGAAACGGAGGCTCTGCCACTCCCACTGGTGACGAGCGGACTCGCGCTCCCCGCCGTCGGTCGGTGGCGATTGCCCGAATGATGCTCATAGGGCAGGCTATCCCTCCGGTCGTGGAACGTCGAAAAGCTGGATCGTTCGCGTGGCCAGGAGTGACGATGCCTGGGATACCTAGCTTGGAGCTGTTGGTAGGGTCTGCCGACGGCTCCTCGGCCCCGCAGGCTAGCCGAGGCCGCCCCGGTCCCGCGGGCGACAAGCCTCTTCCTGCGCACAGCGACCAGCCAAGTCCCGCGGCTCACGATCGTCAAAGCCAATATGGGTTCGAAGCCGGGCCTTACACGGCAAGATCCTGCCGATCCCGGCCACGTCCTGCCAGTCCGATCAGGTTGCGATAGAAGGCTCGGGGACGCGAGGTCCGGGGCAGGGGGCCGGCGGCGTATGACCGTCCGCCGCTAGTCCAAGATCCGTCCGATCGCTTGATTGCCCGGACGAGAGTATATTCCGCATCGCCGGTCGGATCGATGCGCCTGCCTAAGCGTCGGGTCCATGCCGGCCGGCGCGCTCGGTGTCCGGCCCAAAGCGATGTTGGACACCAAGCCACTCATCCAGGCTGAGACAAGGTTCCATCGCGCCAGCCGCGCCGGGCAAGATCCAGAGCCACTTTGCGGCGCAGCAGAATCAAAGCCAATCCCGCTGCAGCGCACGATAACAAAGAAACAGATGCATTCATCGATGCATTTGCGTGGCAACAGGGCAGGGAGCGGAAAAATGCGGCCCAATGCATACGAAACCAGCAGCGCGACCTAGTGACAGTACCAAAAGTCACCATTGTTCGGCGACTTGGAATTAAAATAGCCTTCATCAAGCAGGAGATCTTCGTGCGTCGCGATGGCTCGGAGCAGCCACGGATCGCGCGGACCTGCCGGCTTGCATGCGGCAATGCGTTGGGGGCGGCCACCAATCGCGAACGAGCGCAGGGGTTGAGAGCGGAAAGGGCGATCCCCTCCACAAGTTCACACATCGCTGCTTACAAGTGATCAAGATCAAGACCAGTCCATGGATCTGAATCACCGAAGCTAATGTGGAGGACACCACGTGGATATTGCCGTAGACTCTACGACGATCAAGGAACGTTCCGATGACAATGCGGAACTTCATCGCACCCTGACATGGGTCGACGCCTTCTGGCTATCGAGCGGCGTGCCCGCTTACGTGCTTTTCACGATCGGCGCGGTTGCCGCCACCGTTGGAAACCTGTCGTGGGTCGTGTGGATCGCCTCGATTTCGATCGGCTTCATCCAGTGCTTCACTTATGCCGAAATCGCGGCCCTCTTCCCCCATAAGTCCGGAGGCGCCTCCGTCTACGGAGCCATGGCCTGGGTCCGCTACGGCAAGATGCTCGCCCCAATCTCAGTCTGGTGCAACTGGCTGGCCTGGTCCCCGGTGCTCGCCCTCGGGACGAGCCTCGGCGCCGGCTACATGCTCAGCGTCCTGTTTCCTGCCGACTCGGTCGTCAACACCTGGCAGATGACGCTCGTCGACCTGACTTGGCTCCGAAAAGACCTGACGATCCGCCTCAACGTCACGGCGATCATCGGCGCGCTCCTCATGCTCGGTGTATTCGCCGTTCAGCACCGCGGCATCCTGCAAGCCGCGCGGCTGCAGATGATCTTCGCGATCTCGTCGTTGGTGCCGCTCCTGGCAGTCGGCGTCATCCCGATCATCACCGGCGATCTCCCGCAAGCGAACTTCCTCCCCCTCGTTCCGCTCGTGAAGGACGCGTCGGGCCAACTCGTCCAGGGCGAGTGGAACATGGTCGGCTTCACGACGCTGATGGCCGGCATGTTCCTCTGCGGCTACTCGACTTACGGCTTCGAGACGGCGGTCTGCTACACGCGCGAGTTCCGCGATCCCTCGCGCGACACGTTCCGGGCAATCTTCTCGTCCGGCCTGCTTTGCCTCGCGGTGATCACGCTCGTCCCAGTGGCCTTTCAGGGCGTGCTCGGCCTCAGCGGCTTGCTGGCGCCCGACATCTACAGCGGCATGGGCGTAGGTCGCGCGATGGCGGCGATGGTCGGGGCGACCGGCATGCTTGCGAACTTGATCGTGATCGCACTGATCCTGACCATCCTGCTGTCGATCATGACCGCCATGGCCGGCTCCTCGCGGACGCTCTACCAGGGATCCGTGGACGGCTGGCTCCCGCGCTACCTCAGCCACGTCAACGAGCACGGCGCACCCACCCGGGCGATGTGGACCGACCTCGTCTTCAACCTCCTCCTCCTTCTCATGAGCGACAACGTCTTCGTCCTCGCCGCGTCCAACGTTTGCTACATCACCTTCATCTTCATGAACCTGAACGCCGGGTGGATTCACCGAATGGACCGCCCGAACCAGGCGCGGCCGTTCAGGGCGCCGACGTGGCTGCTCATCACCGGCGCCCTATTGGGCTACCTGAACCTCGTGTTCCTCGGTTTCGGCGCGGACTCCTACGGCGCCGGCACCCTGTTCACCGGCTTCGCGGCAGCCGCGATGATCATCCCGGTGTTCCTGTGGCGGCACTACGTCACCGACAAGGGCGTCTTCCCCCCGACGATGCAGGCGGACTTGCAGTTGGAGGGCGGGAAGACCCGAGCCGGCGCGCTGCCCTACCTCGCCCTGGTGGCCGCCGTCCTCCTGATCGCGGTTTGCTACACCCTGTCCCAGCCTGCCTGAGGCCAGCGCGAGCGACCCGCATCGCACCCCGGTCCCGCGCGGCGGCTTCGGCCGCCGCGCGGCGACTCCGCAGCGCGGAATGTCATACCGGCTGGCAGAGCCGGCGATACTCGCGCCGCCAAGCTTAACCCAACAACCGCAGCAATTTTGCGGCGCCTTTTGCTGCAATGCGGAAGTAGCCGCCGCTTCGAAATGGTACCAAAAGCCATCATTGTCTGGAGAATCTCTAAAGTAGTAGGTTTGCCTTAGCCCTCGTGGTTCAGGTGTCATTCGGCGCAAAGGAGAGAACGGTGAACGAGGTTTTTACCAATCCCAATCTCGGTACTGACCGCTTCAAGATCAACGAGCCGGAGAAGTCCTACACACTTCCTGCTCACCTTTACTTCGATCCTGCGCAGTACGAGATCGAGAAGGATCGCATCTTCGCGAAATCCTGGATCTTCGCCGGATCGGCGAACCAGCTCTCCCAGGCGGGGTCGTACACGACCGTTCAGGTCGCGGATCAGAACATCGCGGTGGTTCGCGGCAAGGACGGCGTCGTCCGGGCCTTCCACAACGTCTGCTCCCACCGCGCCCACGAGTTGCTGAAGGGTTCGGGCCGCACGCGGATGATCGTGTGCCCCTACCATGCCTGGAGCTATGAGCTCGACGGTCGCCTCAAGACCAACTCCGTGATCGAGTCGGTGGAAGACCTGAACACCGATGAGTTCTGCCTAAAGGGCGTCAAGGTTGAGGAGTTCCTCGGGTTTCTGTGGATCAACTTGGACCCGGATGCGGTGCCGCTCTCGGTCCAATCTGCAGGCCTCGACGAAGACGTGCGCAAATACGTCAAGGATCCGGAGACCCTCGTCTACGCGGGGCGCCTCACCTTCGAGATCAAGGCGAATTGGAAGAACGTCGTCGAGAACTTCCAAGATTGCTACCATTGCCCGACTGCGCACCCCGCGCTGGTCGAACTCTTCGACCACTGCGTTTACCGCACGAAAAATTTCGGCATTGCATCAAGTCATATCGCCCCCGCGCGCGTCGACAACGGCGCCTATTCCTTCGATCCGGAGGTAGCGGGTACGCAGTTGATGTATGCTGCGTGGTACCTTTGGCCGAACGTGACGTTGAACGTCTTCCCGGGCCGCCGCAACCTGTCGTTCATGCACATCATGCCGACCGGACCTGAGACGGCGTTCGAGCACTGGGATTTCTACCTCGACACGGAGACGCCGAATGCCGACGAGGTCGCGGCGATGGATTACATCAAGGACGTGCTCCAGCCCGAGGACATCGGCTTGGTCGAGAGCGTCCAGCGCGGTCTCCACTCGCGTGCCTACAGCCAAGGCCGACTCGTGATCGATAAGGAGCGCAGCTCTAATAGCGAGCACGGGATCCATCACTTCCAGTCCATGGTCGTGAAGGCCCTGACTGGAAAGCCCATCTACGAGTAGGCCGGCGAACATCCAGAACAGCGAGAGTTGCAGTGGCTTCCAGCTTCAACGTGACCGTTGAACCGTACGGCGACACCCTTTCCGTTCGCCATCGGCAAACCATCCTTGATGCGGCTCTCGCTGCCGGAATCGATTACCCCCACGCGTGCCGCACCGGCACGTGTGGGGCCTGCAAAGCCCGGCTCGTCTCGGGGACCGTCGATCATCGAGCGTACGACCCCTCGACCCTGACGGCTGCTGAGAAGGAGGACGGTCTGATCCTGCCCTGCCGGGCCTCGCCGACCTCGGACTGCGAGGTCATGTGCCTGGAGCCCGAGGAAGACGCCCCCCCGATCCGGTCGGCCTACGGAACGATCGACGCGGTGGAACGCGTCGCCAGCGACATCGCGATTTTGAAGATCCGCACGGACGGCGCTCCCCTGCAGTTTCTCGCCGGACAGTTCGCACGGCTGGAGATCCCGGGCCTGCCGAAGCGGGACTATTCCTTTGCAAACGTCCCAGGTGGTTCCGTATTGGAATTCCACGTCCGTGCCATGCCCAACGGACAGTTGAGCCGGCATCTCGTTCACGAAGCGAAGGCCGGCGACCGCCTGCTGGTGCGTGGGCCTATGGGCTCCGCCTATTGGCGCCCCAAGCATGCGGGCCGCATGCTGATGATCGCCGCAGGAACCGGACTTGCTCCGATTTGCTCGATCCTCGAGACGGCCCTCAAGAATGGCTGCGGCCATCCCATCGACGTGTTCGTCGGAGCCCGGGATGAGGAGGGCCTCTACAAGGACGAGAGGCTGCGCGAGGTTTCGGCCTCCCACCCGAACGTGAATTACTTTCCGGTGCTTTCCCGTCCCTCCCAGCCGACGACCCGTCGAACGGGACGCTTGCAGCACATCCTCGCGGAAATCCTGCCGGACTGCCCGGATGCCAAAGCTTACGTGTGCGGCCCTCCGCGGATGATCGATGATTGCCGACCGGCTCTCGCTGCGAAGGGTGTGGCCGCGGAGAACTGTCACGTCGACGCGTTCGTGACGGAGTACGACCAAGTCACCGTTTGAGGCGGCGCACGAAGCGAGCCGGCACCGCCGAGATTTTTCCCGGGCTGCACCAGTCGGCACGCCCGGATGGAAGGCGCCCTTGGCCGACGGACTCTTCCACGATCCCGCGGCATTGGCCTCAATCGAAAGGTCCGATTGCAGACATGAGCGAGAACCGTCCGATTCTGACGACCCGCCAGGGCCATCCGGTCCGCGACAACCAGAGCACGCGCACGGTCGGCGAGCGGGGACCGGCGACGCTCGAGAACTATCAGTTCATCGAGAAGATCACCCATTTCGACCGTGAGCGCATTCCCGAGCGCGTCGTGCACGCCCGCGGTGCCGGCGCCCACGGCTGGTTCGAGGCTTACGGCAAGATCGGCGACGAGCCGGCCTCCAAGTACACCCGCGCCCGTGTCCTCAACGAGACCGGTGTGAAGACGCCGATGTTCGTGCGCTTCTCGACCGTGGCCGGCGCCAAGGAGAGCCCTGAGACCGAGCGCGATCCGCGCGGCTTCGCGGTCAAGTTCAAGACCGTCGAGGGCAACTGGGACCTCGTGGGCAACAACCTCAAGGTCTTCTTCATCCGGGACGCGATCAAGTTCCCCGACATGATCCACGCGTTCAAGCCGGACCCGGTGACGAACCGCCAGGAGGCGTGGCGCTTCTTCGACTTCGTGGCGCAGCACCCCGAGTCGATCCACATGGTGACGCACCTCAAGTCGCCCTGGGGTATCCCGGCCAACTACCGCGAGATGGAAGGCTCGGGCGTCAACACCTACAAGCTGATCAACGACCAGGGTGAGGCGGTGCTGTGCAAGTTCCACTGGCAGCCCAAGCAGGGCGTCCGGAACCTGACCTCGCAGCAGGCGTCTGAGATCCAGGCCAAGGATGTCGGCCACGCGACCCGCGACCTCTACGACAACATCCAGGCGGGCAACTTCCCCGAGTGGGAGTTCTGCGTGCAGATCATGCCGGACGGCCCGAACGACCACCTCTCGTTCGATCCGCTCGACGACACGAAGCGCTGGCCCGAGGACCAGTTCCCGCTGCTGCCGGTCGGCCGCATGGTGCTCGACCGTGTGCCGGACAACTTCTTCGCTGAGGTCGAGCAGTCGGCCTTCGGCACCGGCGTGCTCGTCGACGGCATCGACTTCTCGGACGACAAGATGCTGCAGGGCCGGACGCTGTCCTACTCGGACACGCAGCGCTACCGCGTTGGCCCGAACTACCTGCAACTGCCGATCAACGCCCCGCAGCCCGGCGTGAAGGTCTACTCGAACCAGCGCGACGGCCAGATGACCTACGGCGTGGATGGCACGGGCGCGAACCGGCACATCAACTACGAGCCCTCGACGCTCGGCGAGGGCCTCGCCGAGGCGCCGAAGAAGACCGAATACCACCAGCCGGTGCAGGGCAACCTCGGCCGCTATCAGACCTCGCGCACCGAGGACGACTACGCCCAGGCGGGTCACCGCTACCGGACCTTCGAGGACTGGGAGCGCGAGGACCTGATCGCCAACCTCGTCGCCGACATGAAGCAGTGCCCGGAAGCAATCCAGCTTCGGATGGTCTGGCACTTCTGGCACGCTGACGAGGATTACGGTCGCCGCGTGGCCGAGGGCGCCGGGATCGATCTGGAGAAGGCCAAGGCCCTGCCGCCGCTGCCGGGCCGCGCCGCCCCGCACAAGCGCCTGCAGGCCGAGACCTACACCGAGGGCGGCAGCGCCCCGCAGAAGGTCGCCGCCGAGTAACGCCCGGCCGCCGCGCCTCCGGTCACGATCCCCGCCGGCCGCCCGGTACGGCTGGAGGGGCCTACGACCGCCAAGGGGGGAGCACGTCGGGCTGCGGCCCGATCGACGTCACCGACTTGCGCCCGGAGGGGAGGGGCGGCAGCGACTGCCGTCCGCCTGCCCTGTTGAGGTTCAACATCGATTTCCGGATGTGGTATGCGTCGCCGCCACCCATTGGAGTCGAAAGCATTGAACTGGTTTTATTTAGCGATGGCGATCCTGGCCGAGATTGGAGCGACATCAGCGCTGAAGTCGACCCAGGGCTTCTCCAAGTTATTACCATCGGTACTAACTGTGATTGGCTACGGCGCCGCTCTCTTCTTCCTTTCGTTGACGCTTCGAACGATCCCCATGGGAATCGCGTACGCGATCTGGTCGGGGGTGGGAATAGTTTTGATCTCGGCGGTCGGCTGGTTGGCCTACGACCAAAAACTGGACGCCCCGGCCGTGGCCGGCATCTCGCTGATCATTTGCGGAGTGATCGTGCTCAACGTCTTCTCGAAGGCGACCGCGCACTGAAAATCTTTCGATTCTGCTTCTCTGACGGCTGGGGAATGGACCAGGAATCTCGTGAAACCAACCGGGACCTATCCGGTCCGTCGGGCCGGGGGATCACCCATGCCCACCGCGGGTCCGCCCCGGGGCTGAAGCGGGTTTCCGGACCGCATGGGAAGCCCCATGCCCCGGCGTATCGGCATCCGGACGCATTCGAGCCTCATTCCGAGAGCCGTGAGAGGGGAATGAAGTTGTCGGAGGATCAGCGGAAGCTACTCCTTCAATTAAAGCGTAGCTCGCTGTCTTTCACCGGCTGCGAGACCGACGCGCAGCGCCTAGCCATGCTTCAGCTTTACATGGCCGGTCTCGTGACCCAATCCACCAGGCCCGAGCATCGGCAGGAGCTCACCTGGTTGATCACCTGCAAGGGCGAGGCGTGCGTGGCGAGGTGAAGCCGTCCGGATGTGCATCGCGACGCCGTTCGCGCGTCGGAATCGGCGCCGTGCGCACGGTTGCCGCTGCACCGCTGACCTGGACCGGGACCTGCGGAATGCCGACCGACGGTGCCGGCGACCTTGGTGATGCCGACCGCGCGTTGAGGCGCTGGTTGCGTCGGGGTCCGGCCGTGCGTGCGGTCCGGAACTCCTCGCCACACTCGTCGCAGATCCGAGGGTCCGGAGACGCACTGATGGGGTGCCCCCCTCGGAACCGTGCGATAAGGCTGCAGAGAGAAGTGACGAACACCGTGAACACGGTGGCCGTGACCAAGCCCCGAGAATACCGGCCCCAATGGTCCACCGGCTGCTCACGCGGGCGCCCGTCGAGATGGCATCCTCGGCTCCCCCGGATCTGACTGCCCCTCTGGATCGGATAGGTCCGATGACAGCCGGTCTGGTCGGACCGACGCGCGGCGCATATGCGTCACCGGTGCCGGTCCCAGTTCGGCTTTCAAAGATAAAGGCCCGCCCCCTGCGCCCCGGCGAAGCGCGGCTCGTAGCTCGTCGGCAGGTGCGGCAGGCCCGCCGGATCCCCCACCGCGAAGGCCGGCGAGCCTTCGGCCCAGATCCGTCGGCGGGTGACTTGCTTGAGGTCGGGGGCCGCGTACACGAAGCGCTCGTCGTAACGAAGGTAGAGCGTTGCGAAGAAGTTGCGCAGGAGGATCCGGCTGTCCTCACGCGGAAAGCCGGTCAGGATCTCGCCCGCCCGGCCGCCTTCGGGCTCGACGAGGGTCAGGGCGACGCTTTCGTAACGGCTGACGTCGTCACGGATGCCGCGACGGCCCGTAAGTTCGCTCAGCGCGTGATGGAACCGCATGATCACCTCGACGGGATCGCCGCCGCGCCCGATGGCGATGTCGTTCGCCGCGAGTTGCCGCCTTGGCGACGCACCGGCGGGCGCCTCCTCGGCCACGATTCCGGCCTCGCGGTTTGCCCGGAACGCGAACAGGTATCCTGCCACCAGCGCCGGGTAGGTGATGTGGATGTTCGTGCAGTCCCCCACCGCCTCCTCCAGGCGATTGGTCAGGTTCCGAAACGCCTTGATCGCGCCCTTGCACGAGACGGCGAGGACGGGGCCCAGCCCCGGCTTCAGGATGGTGACGTCGATATCCTTCGTCTTGAGGCCACCAAGGATCGTGCGCTCGCCGCCGCGGGCTGCCGAGGGATCGTAGGCGAGACGACCGTCTCTTGGATCGACGGTGAACGGAGGTCGCGGCGTGACCTCGTCGGGCATGAACCCGCCTTCCAAGACGAGGCGGCAGGCGACGTACCAGTGGATCGGCTTGATGTGGCGCTGGGTCTGGGTCGCATCCTCGGAGGTGGCGAAGATCCGGAAGGCCTCGCGTTCGTCCATCCAGCGGCACACAGACGCGGAAGCGGCCTCGCGGTCAGTCGGCACGATGCCGCCACCGACGCATGATCGCCAGGGCCTCGCGGCACGCCTCCTCCTCGACCGGGCGCAATAGCCCCGGGGCGGGCAGGACGACCTGGGTCGCCTCGCGCGGCTCCAGCTTGAGCAGGCCACCCCCGAGCGGGTGGCCCTCGACCTCGCAACTCAGGTCCACGAACGGGCTACCCCATGCCTCCAGCCGCGACCGCGATGCCGGCTGGAGCAGACGGACACAGTGGACGGAATTCGTCGCGGTGCAACGGGCATCGTTGCGGACGAGGCTCGGCTTCCGGCCGGACATGTACGACAGCAGGTAATCGGGAACCTGGACATCCGGGACGGCGTACCACGGTGTTCGTACGCGGCACTTGTAGGCCGTGCGTGCGAGCCGGCCCGCTTCCCCGTCGAGATAGGCCGTCACCACTGATGGCAGCGAGCCCGCCTTGGGTAAGCGCAGCAGGAGAACCGGATCGTCGGCAGCCTTCCACCTCGCCACGTCAGCGCCGGTAAGGGCCGAACCAGCCAGGGCGCGGCCGTTGCGTACGGTTGGATGCAGGAACGCCTCCGGCACGCCGAGGCGGCGCGCCTCAGACGGTTTCAGGTGAAAGAATTCGTTGGCCCCGCTGACATAACCGATTCCGACTTGGGCAATTGCACCGAGACGCAACGCCTCGCCGGAACCCGCGACGCGCCGGTAGGCTTCCCGGGCGACCTCGGGCATCAGGTATGGGCGCAGGCGCCTCCGCCACGCATCGCGCCACTCGGTCACGTCGATCCTCTCGAACGCGTGCGGCGGGGCGTGCATGGGCGCGAACCGGTCGAGGACGCTGAGACGGATCTCGCGGGTCTCGCCGCCATAGCCGTCGGCGAACAAGAGCCAGCAATCCTCCGAAAGCTCCGGGAACAGCTTCTCGCGCACGGCGACGACTTGGACCGTGGAAAAATTCGCGACGGCGAAATCCAGGAAGGGGGCTGCGTAGGGGGCATGCCCGATCTCCGCCGGGACCACGAACGCCATCCGGCCGCCCGGCCTCAGGAGGCCCGCCGTCGCGACCAAGAACGGCGCCCAGGACGAGGTCAATCCGGAAAAGGCGGCTCCGAGACGTCGGCAGAGCCGGAGCGCGCGTTCGCGCGTCTCGCCGGCGAAGCGCTGATAGCGGATGAAGGGCGGATTACCCGCCGCGCAATCGAACCGCGCCTCGGTCCGCTCCGCCCATTCGAAGAAATCGCCGACATGGATCTCGCCCAAGGGCACCCGCTCCCGGGCGAACCGGGCGGTTGCCGCATCCCGCTCGACGCCGACGCAGCGAGCGTGCGCGACCATGAAGGCTCCGTCCCCACAGGAGGGATCAAGGAGGCGGTCGTCACGCTCGCGCACGGCCCATCGAACCAACGTCGCAGCGACGGGGTGCGGCGTGAAATAGGCACCGGACAGTTTACGCGACAGGGGGAGAGCGGCTTCGTTGGGAGGGGAGCCATCCGCCTCGTGTGCGTCCCGGAGGGTCGAAAGAGAATCCATGATGGCGAGGATAACATACGGCTTGCCACGGCATAGCCGGCGGCCGGTAGCGTTCCCCGGCCATCGTGCGCGACACGCCACGTGACCGAACGGAGGCGGGTCGAAGCCGTGGCCCGCGCACGATACCGAGACACGACCCGCGGCCATCAATGAGCGCGCATACGGTATTGGCGGGCACGATAGAGAGAAATGCCTCCAAGAACCGACCAAGCTCAGCCCTATGCGCTTCACCGTCGAGTCACGCTCGGCGCTAGTCGTGCGTCAACGACAACACCATTCAATGCATGGGGCCTTTGTCACGCCGCCTCAATGACACTCCGGTCGTGTACCGATCTCAGTCGCTGCCCCCTTGGATGCAAACTGAGCGACGCTTGGAGCACCACCTCTGAGTTTTCAATAAAATCCGTCATCAGCGGACCTTGGATTGAAACATTCAACAAGGCCGCTTGGAGCCCAACAACTGCCGTTGGGTTGGAGTGATCGGTCCGGCGGCCACAACGTCCTACCGTCGTGTCACATTGGACCGAGTTCGGCTGGAGACGGTCGGCCGCGGACAGATCGGGATCGTGTGGATCTACATGCGCTCGCTCGGAGTCTTGCAGAACGAAAGCAGAACATGCATGAAGGATTCCTGCCGAGCAGCGGAGGGTTGCCGTCAAAAATCCTCTTGCCGCGGCAAGGCTTGGGTGTGGACCCGTGTTGTTAACTCAGCGGCCAACTTCCAGGCCGATAGGTGGGACAGGCGATGTCGACGCGCGGGTGCGTCCCTTCCGATCGCGGTGGGGCGAGTTGTATGATAGCCCGAGGGCGGCGGCCCGCGTTTGGAATTCAGTCAACAGAGGGGTTCGATGCCGCCACCGCCAGCTGCAACGATCACGATCCGTGAGACGCTGGCCATGCTCGATGGCCCGAAACGGACGATCGCCGAGGGTATCGCGAACGATCAATACGTCTTTTGGCTCGGCTCGGGCATCTCTCGGGCCCGCATGCCCGACCTGTCGGACCTAGCGAAGAACGTCCTGCGAACCCTGCAAAGTCGCATCGACCAAGCGGATCCGGCGTGCCGCTACCGGCGGGCCTTGTCCAGCGTCATCAACCTAGCGATGCCGAGCCCCGACGAGTGGGCTGTGATTGACGATCGGCAGGCCGCCGATCTCTGGCCTGTCCTCGACACGCTGGCGAGACGGCTTGTGGGCAACTACGCGCGCATGCTCAACGTCACGGTGGATGGTGAGGAGGCGGATTTTCTGCTGTGGGACGTCCTCGACGCGGCGAGCGTTTATTCCAATCCCGCGATCGAACCCGATGCCGAGCATCTCTGCCTCGCGGCGCTCGCGATCGAGGGTGTGGCATCCGAGATGCCGTCCGCGAATTGGGACCCGCTCCTGGAGCGTGCCGTCGCCAACCTCGCGGAGGCCTCCCCATCCTGCGGGTGGCTGTGGCGCCGGCGGAGACCAGGCTGCACCGCGGACGAGCGAACCTCTACAAGTTCCACGGTTGCGCGGAAGCCGCCCGTTCGAACCCCGGTGGATATCGTGGGCTCCTCGTGGCACGGCAGAACCAGATCCACGGGTGGGCCGCCAACAACCCCGTGATGGCGGGCGTGCTCACCCAGCTCATCGTCACGAAACCGACACTTATGCTCGGCTTGTCCGCGCAGGATTCGAACATTCAGGGATTGTTTGCCGAGGCGCAGGTACGAATGCCATGGCGCTGGCCGCCGAACCCGCCCTCCCATCCCCCTGCCTACGCCTTCGCGGAGAACGCGCTCGGCGGGGATCAGGAAAACCTGCTCCAGAACGTCTACAACCTGGACTACTCGCCCGCCAACCGGCCGCCCATGGCGGCCGAGGCCCTGGTGCAGGCCTACGCCAAGCCGCTCCTGCTGGCGCTGTGGCTGTACGTCGTGACGGCGAAGCTGGGATTGCTCATCGGACACGGCCCTCTCGGACTTGCGCCGGGGGACCGCGAAAAGCTTCGCGAGGGGCTGGCCCACGCCCGCAACGTTGTCGCCGAGAGCTTGATACCAACCTCCGACGTCGTCCTCGAACTGCTCGGATCCTTCGGACGGCTGATGGCGATGTTCCGCGACGGCCACCTGCCGGCCGTCGAGGAAGGCATCTACAGCCCGATCTGCGTGCATCCGCTCCACGCCATGCCGGCCGATCCTGCGCTGACCGGAAGCGGAATCGTCCAATTCGCCCTCGCCGCCGGCCTGATCGGGCTTGGCCTGCAGCGCGGACACTGGTTCGCTGACAAGGCGGACCTGGCGAACCCAGCATCCGGTGCCTTCGTCCTCACGGGACGAAGTGGCCCCGCCAAGGTCTACTTCGCCGCGAGTCCGCAGGCCGCCATCTGCCTGGGCGTCAACGGCCTCGTCGCCGACAACGACGCCGTCATCGTCCACAGCCAAATGAACCCACCCCCGATGCATCGGTCGCCGAGGCGCCCGCCCGGACGCACCGGCCTCGCTACGATCAGGGAGGTCAGCGTGCCGGATCTGCTCGACGGCGGGGCCGAGGTCGAGGACCTATTTAACCGCTTCCGCGAGGCGGTGGCCTTATGACAGCGGTCCCAGCCGAAAGGGTCGCGGACGTCCTTCTGGATGCGGGATACCGCAGGCTTCCCCTGCCCCTGCAGGTCGCAGGTCGCAGGGCTCGCGTTCGAGGTCGCGGGAGCGTTCGTCGGCGTGGGCCATGTCGCCGACCTCGTGGTCGTCGGCGACATGGCGACCGACGGCGAACGGAAGGTTGCGCAGCAGATCGAGGGCATCGCCCGCGCCCTCGACGTGATGCGGTCGCGCCGACCGCTCACGTCCATCATCGTCGGACCGAGGCCCGTCGGAAAGGTGCTCGACGCCATCGCGCAGGTCAGCCGGATCCTTGCCGTCGAGGAAGCCGCCGATCCCGCCGACCTTCGGGACCGATTGGCGATCCTTCTTCCCCTGAACCTGCCCACCCCCCAGTCCGCGGATCGCGACCTCGGTTCCGGCGAGCACCTCGACCTGCCGGACGTCGCGATCGCCACGGCCTTGGTCGAGGCCTCCGCACTCGGCGAGGACAACGTACGGATGCGTTTCCACGATGCGCTCAACGCGATCCTCGAACCCGAGCCCGAGAACGAAGGGGGGGTGCCCGAATGACTTGGTTGAAGTCCCTCCACGTCGAGAACTTCCGCAGCATCGCCGGCGAGGTCAACGTCTCGCTGGATGCGCCGATCGTGCTGATCCACGGACCGAACGGCGCCGGCAAGACGAGCCTCCTGTCGGCCATCGAGTTGGCGCTCACCGGTGCAGTGCCTTCGCTGTCCCGTGCCGAACCCGATTATCTCGCCTACCTGCCCCACCGTGACCGGGAGTTCGGACGGGTGCGTCTCGACGTGGCCGCCCTCGACGGAACCATTCGAACCGGCGATATTAGGGTTACGGCCCGGGGTGTGACGGGCGATCCGATCCTCGGCGCGGCGGATGCCGCCTTCTTCAGCGAGCGAAGCTATCTGGCGCAGTCGACGCTCGGACGTCTGCTTGAGATCTACCAGCACACCGAACGGAAGTCGCAATCGCCCCTCACACGCTTCGTCAAGGAACTACTCGGGCTGGATCGCATGGAGGCGATCATCAACGGCCTCGGTTCCGCTGGACACATCTCCCGCCTGAAGGGACCGGTCCCGGCCTATGGGAAGGTCCGGGAGGACATCCCCTTGCAGGAGAAGGTCCTGGCGGAGATCGACCGCGAGGCCCTCGAAGCCTCGGCCAGCCTCTCGGCGCTCCGAGGCGAGCTGCGCGAGCGCATGTCGCTCGTCGACGCGTCGTTCCCCGAGACGACGCTCGGGGACGATTCCGCGAACCTCCAGGATCTCGGCCGATCGTTGGCGCTCGATGTGGAGGAAGCGGCACTAACCGAACTCGTCCGAGCGAGGCGGGAGGTCGATGTCTCCGAGATGGTCTGGAAACAGGCAAGCACCGTTCCCGGGATCGCCGAACGAGAAACGCTGGAGGCCGAGGGACAGCGCGCGCGGGTCGCGTTAGACGCCTGGACAGGACGCGATGGCGAGCGCATCGAGGAGCTGCTCGGCCGTTCCGGGACCCTGTTCGCGGACTTCGCCCTGTCGGGCGAGAGCGGTTATGCCGAGCGCGCCCGATCGTTCGGCGCGCGCGCCGAGACCGACCTGAGGCGCCTCGAAGGTGTGCTCGGCGCCCATGAGGCGGGCCTGGAGCGTCGGGACGCCCTTACGCGGGAGCTTCAGGAGGCGCGCACGCGCATCGCTCGGCTAGACAGTCAGATCAACGAGGCATCCGGAACGAACGAGGCCTATGCCAAGGCGTTGTCCGAACTCGCCTCGCACATCCACGGCGATACCTGTCCCGTCTGCGATCGGGACTTCGGCGGCACATCGCTGGCGGCGCATCTCTCGGCCAAGATCGGTCGCCTCGTGGAACAGGCCGGACGCTTGCAGTCGCTCGCGAAGGATCACGGTAACACCGTAACCGCCGCCGCTCAACTCGAACGCCAGCTGGCGACGACACAGTCCCAGCTTCTGCCGGAGCCCGACCTGAGCCGGGCGAAGGCGCGGGCGGCGGATCTTGGGGAGGTCTCGCGCCAGCTTGGCGATGCGATGCCTCTGATGCAGGACGGCGATCGCTGTCGCAGCGAGGTGGCGCGTGTCGCCGGCGCCCTGGCCGCCATGCGCAACGCTGAACAGGCCGTGCTCACGCTACGCGACAAGCTAGACGGTTTGTGGCAGCAGTTGGACGGGCCCTCCCTCGACGGGGTGCCGACGTCAGAGCTCCTCGTGCGCGTGAGAACGCGGATCGAGGAGCGAGAGGCGGCGCTGAACGAGCGCCAGCGCGCGCGCAGGCAAGCGGCCGACACGGTGGCGTCCCTCATCGCCCTGACGCGCAAAATCGCCGATCGGAAGGTCCGACGGGACGAGGTCGAGAAAACACTTCTGGCGCTGCGGCGCAGGAAGGACGAGGCTGACAAGCTCATCGAACTCGCCAAGGATCTCATGAGGCAGACGCGCGAAGCGAGAGGCCGCGTCGTCCGGAAGGCATTCAACGACGAGCTCAACGCCATCTGGCGGGACCTTTTCGTCCGTCTCGCACCCGAGGAGCCGTTCATTCCAGCCTTCGCCATTCCCGAGGGCGCCGGAACGGAGATCGAAGCCGTCCTGGAGACGCATCACCGCCAGGGGGGAAAGGGCGGCAATCCTCAGGCGATGCTGAGCGCCGGGAATCTGAACACCGCCGCCCTGACGCTTTTCCTGGCTCTCCATCTATCGGTGGACGCGAGGCTGCCGTGCCTGGTGATCGACGATCCCGTGCAGAGCATGGACGAGGTGCACATCGCCCAGTTCGCCGCTCTGTTGAGGACCTTCTCCAAGCAGATGAGGCGTCAGGTCGTCATCGCCGTCCACGAGCGATCGCTTTTCGACTATCTGGCGCTCGAACTCAGCCCGGCCTTCGAGGGCGATCGCCTCTACGTCATCGAACTGGGACGCAATGCCATCGGCCAGACCACCCACCGCTGGGATCCGAGGACCTTCGTCGAGGATAGGGCGATCGCGGCGTGATTGGGTCTTAAGCGGTCGCGCGGGCCGGGCCGCGCGATCGTGCCCCACCCTCTGCGGACCCTCGGGACGCGACGAGGGTTTTCACCGTCTATCCCTAAGATCCTCCAGTTGCGTCGGTATAAGATCGTCATGTCGCATCGCGGGACGCGTCCGGATACCGGCGTCCCGTTCCTCAAGCCGCGCCAAGCGCTCTCGCATGCGCCATCTCCGCCTCGGCCACGTTGAGCCGCGCCAACGCCTCGTCCAAGATCTCGATCGCCGCGCGCCGGTCGACCTGCACTCATGACGAAATCAAACGGGTCTAACTCCACGGGCCGCACGTGCCCCGGCCGTTGATCCTTGCTAGGCGCAGGCCGAGGATCCCTGCGTACGTCACGCTTGGAGATCCGCACGTGCCCCACCAGCCCACCGAGACCCACCCCTCTACCCGCCGCGCCCGCCGCATGGCCGGGGCCCGTCGCCGGGCTCAGGCGTCGCGCGACCGGCGCAACGCCGAGCGCCTCGCACTGCAGGCCGCCGCGGCCGAGGCCGAGGCCCTGCGCGCCCGCCTCGGCGTCGCCGACGCGCTGGTGGACGCGATGGTCGAGCGCCACCGCCAGCTGCGCGAAGAGACCGGCCAGCGCTCACCGGCGGTGCCGGTCGGCGACGTCATCCGCATCGCCCGCCACGCGCTCGGCTCCGATGTGCCCGAGGCTGAGGCTGCGATCAGGGAGCGACTTGGCGCCGCTCTGACCCGGCCCGCCGCCCCCGCGGCCTAGGGCCATGGTGCGACGCGGAGGTCGGTCCGCGTGGCTCCCAAGACTCTTGTTGTTCACGGCGCATTTGCTGGAATCCGAACTGGCACGGAGCCTCGCTTAGCGAATCAATGTGACTGGAACTGTGAGGCCGCCGTCGAGGAAACTCCGGCGGCTATTTTTCCCATAGGGGGTGCAGGTGTCGCTGGCGGTGCGGGTCGACGTGGCCGAGGCGGAGCGCGAAGCGCAGGCTTTCCAGAGCTTCGGCCTCACCCGCTTCCCGCGGGCGGTCCAGTTCGCCCTGACCGGCGTCGTCATAGATTGACCCAGCACAGCTACAACGCGCCGGAGGGCACGGACGAGATCACCTACGCCGCTTTCGGCAAGCCGGCCGCGTCCAGCTGGCTCTGCCGCCGCCGGTTCGCCCGCAAGGGCCGGTTCGTCCCAAGTTTTATGGCACGGTCGCCTACTGCGACGTGGCCCCGGCGGCGGAGGCCCGATCCCGATGACCGTGAACAATCTCGTCATCACCAGCATAATCTTCGCGGCCGGATCGAAGAACGGCACGTTCCTGATGCAGACGAACGCCAACCTGGCGATCGCCGTCGGGGACAGCTTCGCCCGCATCTGCCCCCAGACGCAGGACGCAAATCTTTCGGGCATCGACATCGCTGTCCGCTATCAGCTGCCTGAAGCACAGGGGGGAGGGCGGAGCACGTGCACAGTATAGGGCGCACGCGCTCCACCCAAAAATCGTTGAGACTTTCGTTTCATTCTATATGAGTAACGGGGGGACAGACTTCGGAGTGAATTTCAATCGCCCCGATAATAGGCCGCACGACCGCATCTGGATCCGACCATATCCACAAGGTTATCAGAGCCGGGTAGGGCGGCCGATCCCGCCGGTACTGAGGGGGCTCTCGGGATGGGGCGGGAATACCCTAAAAAACTGTGTAACGATTCTCCCACGAACTCACTAAGGCCAAAAATCCGCCTTTTATTGAGTCGCGAGAGTCGCTTAAGCATTCTTATTTTTCTCTTACGCTGGAAGGCGCACACGGGCCGACGTCGGTCCGACAGCGGGCCGACGTGCGCCTGACGTCGGCCTGCGGGGCCTTCCGCGGGCTCCGGCGGCCAGGGATGCCTTAACCGTCCCCTGCGTCACCCCGTTGACCGCGGAGTCCCCCTAGATTCTCCTGAGCTCACCCCAGACACGGAGACACCCTATGAGCATCGCGACCGACATCAGCCTCGACGCAGGCAGCCGCCTCGGCATGGTCGGCGCGTTCGCCCACCTCGGGGTCCAGCGCGCCATGGCCGACATCAAGCGCGAGCAGCGCCGCGAGACGAACGCCGTCGCCGACGTCGCCGCCCGCCTTCGGGAGGCTCGGCTCGGTCAGGTCGCCGCCCTGCGCCGAGCGGCCGCCGCCGAGGCCCGCGCCGCTGAGGCCGAGGAGGAGGCTGCGGGAGCGAAGCGCGAGATCCGGCTGCTCCGCGAGGCTCTCCGCGCCGAGCGAAGCCTGACCGCCGGGCTGAAGGAGATCTGCGGCGTCGCCTGACAGGCCGGGGGGCCGCGCAAAGGAAAGGGCCCGCCGGTCATCCCGGCGGGCCCTTCTCGTTCAGGAATCTCTGGATGGTTCAGTAGGTGCCCCGCGGGCGGTAGCCTCGGGCGTACCGAGGCATCTCGTCCGCGGTCCCGTCGAAGCGGGGCTCCGGGCGGGCCGGCGTGGCGGAGGGTCCGCGCTTCATCATCTCGGCCACGCCCGCCCGGTCACTGGCCATGCTGCGCTTGGCCCTCGCGAGAATGTCGGCTTTCATCTCCTCGGTGACCAAGGTGGGATCGACCTTTGGCGCCGGGCCGACCGGCAGCAGTGTGGGCAGGAGAGGCGAGACATCCGACGCCTTCTCGGGCATCACGTGCCGCTTCAGGGCGTCCGGCGCCATCGCGAGAGCCGTCTCGATCTGCAGGTGCGAGAGCTCGCAGATCCACTCGGCCGCGGGCTCCGAGATCCACTGGATATGGGGAGCGAGCGCCTTCACGCCGCCGTCGCGGTACGCCTCAACCGCGTGCTGCAGGAAGTGCCCATGGCCGACCCGGGGGCGCTGCCGCTCGAAGAAGCCGTCGTCGTTGCCGGCCGCCTCCGCGATGCGCTTGAGTTCGTCGTCTGTGACCGCAGCGCCCTCGGCCAAGGCCCGGCCGCTGATCTGGGGCGACGGGAGCATCGAGCCGACGACCGATCCGAGCTCGCGGGCGACGGCGCCGGGCGCCTTCAGCGCGACCTCGGCGGTCACCGCCGCGGCGTCCGCGGCGACGGAGGCGCCCTGGCCGGCGAGGCGGCCGGCGGCGCGGGCGCGGTCCCGGAGCCAGGGCAGGCGTCGGGTGGCGGGGGAGACCGCCTCCTCGAAGGCGTCCGACATGAAGTGCCAGGCGCCGCTCATGGCGCGGGCGATCGAGGCGAAGAGGCGGGCGAAGAAGTTCATGTGATCGGTTCTCTGGCGGGGAATCGGCCCGATGCCGTCCCCTCTGCCCAGAGCGTGCGTGCGTCACATGCAAGTATCCACGCGGCGCACGGTCGTCCCGGCCCGCAGGACCACCCGCACCGCCTGGCTTGGGCTCAAGCTGATTGATTCACCTATCGGCAATCATCCCTTCACGCGTTAGTTGACCACGACCCATCTTTGGACCCAGTATACCCTCGTCGGCAGAAGAGCCAAGCGAATCCTGCAGGGCGATCAATCGAGGGGTGGAGAGAATGTGGCCCGAATTCAGAATGCCCGCCGCGGAGCTGCGGCGCCGCTTCACGGCAGGGGAGAGCTACCCTGCGGTCGCCCGCGCGGTCGGGGTCGGTGAGCATGCTGTTCGGTACCTATCCGAGCAGCTCGGCTTGCGCGAGCGCGACCGCGGCGAGCGGCGCTCCCGTGAGGTCTTCATCTCGGCGGTCGTCCGTGGGCCGTCGGCGTGGCGCCCGTCTAGCCGCACGAGGACCCGCTCCTGTGGCTTTCCGTCTGGATGCCCGACTACCTCGCATTCGCCCTGATAGCCGAATGGGCCGGCGTCGCCGGCATGCGCGACCCGACCTCGATAACCGCTGCCCCCCCTCAACTAGGAGAGCTGACGTGACCGACTACATGCCGTTCCACCCCGACTCGGCCCGCCGCCTCATCATGCAGTTCCAGGATGAGGCGGCGGGCCGTCACGAGGACTACGAGCCAACCGCGGAGGAGCTGCGCCTCGTGATGATCGAAGCGCTCTCGGAGACGGAAGGCGTCGATGTCTGGGCAGGCCAGCTCGGCTGCACGCCGGAGACCCTCGCGGCCGTGCTCGAAGGGCGCGAGCCTCCCGCCGGAGACATGCTCGACATCCTCGGGATGGAGCCGATCCCCGAGAGGGGCATCTACGCGGACCCGCTCCTCGACCGGCAGGCGTACGCGATTCAGCAGTGGCGCTGGTCGAAGGCGCCGACCTGCTCGACGTATCTCGCGACGAAAGCACTCAATCGTATTGAGCGTGGCAAGGCCGATCCAGCGCTCTTGAAGAAGTGGCGCAACGCCTTCGCGATCGGCGTCGCCACCCCGAAGCCCCGCGAAGAGAGGTGAACGAATTAGTTCACTGAAACTTGCCGGCAAAGGTTCAGTGAACGATCTTGTTCACCAAGGCGACAGAAGGTCTCCCCTCAAGGAGCCCCCCGATGACCCAGCCTCCGGCCGCTGCCGCCAAGGAGGCCCTCGACCTCAGCTTCGACCTCGACCTCCCCAGCTTCTTCCCCGAGCTCGCCGGCGAGTGGACGGAGCCCTCGGCCGAGGCCTGGGACGCCCTGATGCGCCAGGTCACCGACTCCGAGTTCCGGGACCGCCCCCTCCCCAAGGTCCTCCTCCCCCTCCACGGAGAGCCCCTGGACCTGACGTTCTGAGCCAGCCGCCGGGGCAGCAGCCCCGGCCCTTCCTCCAGCCGCCTCCATGACAAGGCGGCTCGACGAGGGGCCAACAACGACAAGCCCGCCCCCTCCGGGCCAGCAACACAGGAAACAGCAACGTGACGACGTTCTTCATCGCCGTCCCCGCCCAGCACCGCACCGCGATCTTCGGCGCTGGGACGACTGCCCAAGCGGCCATCGACGACGCGGTGCGCTGGGGCAACTCGAGCGGCAAGCCGGCCTCCGAGGTCTGGGACGCTGTGCCGGCCACGGAAACCCTGCACAACCTGGTCCTCAGCGCGGGTGCGCCGGCCAAGTGGAGCGAGATCACCGTGGGGGCGCAGACGCTCCAGTGCACGACCGACGAGGCGGACGCCGTCGACATCGCCGAGGAAATCCTGGGGGTCGTCGGCGAGAGCATCGACAACGGGTCGAGCCTCGACAGCTGGACCGGCGAGAACGCGATCGACGCTTACGCCGAGGACGCCGACTGGTCCGACGACGTCGAGGCCCGCCCGGCCCTGCGCAAGGCCGTCGCCGCTGCGATCGACGCCGAACTCGCAGACTGGCGCGCCCAGGCCTGACGACGACAGCCGGGGCCTCGAGCCCCGGCCCTTCTCCGGGCCGCTCGATTCAAGAACGGTCCCGACGAGGGCCGGCACGCCTCCCTCGTGAGAGGACCCAACCCGATAGGATCGCCTATGTTGTTCTGCACCCCGGCCCCTGGCCTGTCGCACGCCGGCATCCTCGCCTGCTGCACCCTGACCGGCCTCTCCGACTATGATCTGCACAACCTGCTCGAAGGCCACACCCCGGTCCCGACGGAGCCCGAGCCAACGTACCTGGAGCTGACCGCCGAGGAGCAGGCCCGCGGCTGGCTCCAGCAGGCCGAGCAGCGCGTCCAAGAGGTCAAGCGGCGCGGTGGCACGAGCGCCGAGATCGTCTCGGCCCGGCAGCTCGTCGATCAAGCCCACCTCCGCGTGACCTTCGCCATGGCGGTCGAGGCAGTCGGACCGCTGGACGCCGGGCGGACGCTCGAATTCGATTGGAGCGATGGCCGGCACTACGAGGTCTGCGACGAGGATGACGGGATCCTGTTCCACGTTCCGCGGACGATGCGGCCCCAGGACGTGCACTGGGCCCTCGCGATCCACGACCGCGCCTTTTCCAAGGGGCTTGTGAAGGGGCGGGAACTGGTGCGGAAGCCGATCCTCACCGCCTTGGGGTTGCTCGATGACGAGTGAACGCTCCTGTTCACTCGGCAAGGTTCAGTGATACGATCCGTTCACCCCGGGGCACCGTCCCCGGGGTCGCACATCATGGGGAAATCCATGGGAGCACGGGAGTTCACCACCGAGGCCGAGCGCACCCGGCGCCGCGATCACGTCGGTGCGGTCGGAGACGCCGCCTTCGGCAAGCGCCGGAACTGGCATCCCGACATGGCCGAGGCGATCAAGGCCGTCACGGGCAGGGAGATCGGGCGCGCCCGGATTGCGCAGTGGTTCCTCACGACAGCCGACATGAAGCCAGTGCCCCTTTGGGTGATGGCCGCCCTACCGGAGATCGCCGCCGCGGCGGCGGCCGACCTGCGCGAGCGGGCTGGCGCCCTCGACGCCGAGATTGCCGAGATGGAGGACGAGGGCAACTCGCCGGCCCAGGGCGAGCCCGACGCGCCAGAGGAGTCCGTGCAGGAGTCCGAGCCGGCCGCGGCGGAGGCTGCCCCGGACGACGGGCCGGCATTCGACATCGACGCCCCCTATCTGATGGTCGACGCGGGGCTGGTCCCCCGTCGCGAGCCGGAGCACGAGCCGGAGCCCGAGCCAGCCCCGCCGACTGGCTGGCGCTCCAAGTTCGCGGAGGAGAACGCCCACTGCTGGCGCAGCATCGTCTACCGCTAGCCCTCGTCGACTGGGCCGCCTCGCTTCTCGCGCACGAGGCGCTGCTCCTCCGGCTCGATCTCGGACCGCTCCAGACGGGCGATGATCTCGCCGAGGCTGACCGGCTGCAGGTCCCAGGCATCGACACCGACGTCAAGGCTCTGCCGCGTCGGCGCCATCAGGTTATGGACGTGCCCGTAGCAGTGGATCGCACTCCCCATGCTGCCCCGCCACGCGCGCATGGGGTAATGCGACAGGACCCATCGGCGGCCGTCCATCGCCACCTCGACGAGGTCGCGCGGCGGTTCGGCCCAGGGGAGGGCAAGGGTCGCCTCGTGGTCGTGATTCCCTCGACACAGTCTCTTGGTCCCGTTGAGGCGGTCGAAGATCTCCCGCAGCTGGGCCGGCTTCAGGTTCAGGGCGAAGTCCCCAAGGTGCCAGACGTCATCGCCGGGGCGGACGCGCGCATTCCAGGCCGCGATGAGGTGCTCGTTCATCGCGGTGGCGTCCCGATCGCTGAAGGGACGCCCAGAGAGGCGGGCGATGGCGGCATGGCCGAAATGGCCGTCGGCGGTCAGCATGATCGACATGGAGGCCTCGATTTTTTGGGTAGGCCCCGGCGTGGTGCGCTCTCAGGGCCTCGAATGGACGGGTCGGGGGAGGGGGTGGCCTATCAGTTTCATGATGGCCTCCGGCGGGCGCGGGCGCGCAAGCTCTGGACCTCGCGGATCGGCGAGCCGTCGAGCGGGGGGAGCCTCAGCTTGGTGATCGCCTCCTGGGCCCGGCGCATGTCCGGCCCCTCGCTGTAAACGTCGAGAGTGATGCTGCCGCGCTTATGCCCGACGATCGCGGCGATGAGCTCGTCCTCGACCCCGGCCTGCTCCATGCGGCTGATGAACCAGCGCCGGAAGGAGTGGAAGTTCACCAGCGAGCGCCGCTTTCCCTCGACCACATCGTCGACCCCAACTTCGCGCCGGTAGTCCGTGAAGTTGTTCGAGGCCTTGAACGAGCGCTCGCGCATGGAGCCCTCCTTCCGAACCGGTGGATACTCCGTGAACAGGTCGTCATAGGGGCCCTTGCCCTCGATCCGGCGAGCGATCACAGGTGCCAGGTCCGGGTGCACGGGGACGAACCTCGCGTGAGTCTCCTTCTTCCGGGGCTGGAACAGGAGGCAGTCCGAGTCGGTGTCGCAGACCCGCAGGTCGACGATCGCGTCGAGCCGGGCGCCCGTGAGAGCCCCGATCATCATCAGGTCGAGCAGCTTCGCCGGCGCCGGACCGGTGAGGAGCCGGGCGATTTCGGCGTCCGTGAACGGCCGCTCCTCCTCGCCCGGCTTCGGCCGCGCCCCCTTTAGGCCGACGCCAGCCCAGGGATTCACGCCAGCCGCCGGGACCCGCCTGGCGAGATACTGCCAGTAGCTCGACAGACGCGACAGGTACTTGTTGCACGTCGCCGGGGCGACCCCGGCGCGCCGCGGCAGGTCCTCGGCGAAGGCATGAGCGCGCATCGTGTCGACGCGCTCGATGAGCGGGTCGACACCGTTCTCGTCGAGCCACTGCAGGAGGAGCCGGAGCGCGCGCTCGTCGTCGGCCTTGGTGCGGTGCGCAACCTGCGAGGCCTCAACGTAGCCCTCGTGCCAGTCGGCGATTGGCGTCCCCTTGCCGTAGGCAACCTGCCCGAACCGGCGCGCCTCTGCCTCAGCCTGGGGGCGGAGCTTCCAGCCCAGGCTCGGGCCATCCTCGTCGTCGGCAGGGAGCACGACAGGCTCGGCGTCGCGGGAGCGGATCTCCGCGGTGCGCGCCGCGATGATGGCGTGGTACTCGTCCCACTCCGCCTGCGGGGCGTTGCGCTCACGCGCCTCCCGGGCCCACTTCGCCAGCTCCATGGCCTCGCGGGTCTGGGATTGCTTGGCCTTGCCGATCGAAGCGAGCGCGACGTCGATCTGCTGCTTGAACTTCGCGACGTAGGGTCCCTTCAGGAGGTTGGCCGTGCGCAGGGAATCCGTGCCGAGATCGTGTCGGAGCTTGGGCTTGCCGATGATGTCACGGACAGCCGCGGGCACGTTGACGGACACGCGCCAGCCCTTACCGTGTTGTTCCAGATAGGCCCTCTCGGACGGCACGACCCGCGGCATCGATCACCCCTACCGGCCCCATCTCAGGACCCGGGTTAGACCCATGCCCTAGACCCCAAAGCAGAACAAGCTCAGGGACTTCGTTGTTGCAGAATGGGTTAATGGATTCTTGGGTAAGTCTCCCCTCAGCTCCACCAGGTTTTCCCGGTGCGGAAAACCTAATGGTGGCCGAGAGTTGGCGAGTTTTTCGCCTCGCATTTCACACAGTTTGACCTGTCAGGAAACGGTCCTACGGTCGCACCCTTTGTGCTGCCGCCGGGCTGGTCCGTAGCGGTCAAGGCTTGAGCCTTCGCAGACCTGTGCCAGGGTCAGGCCGCCGGCAAAACCCGCCGTCTCTCGTCAAATGCGACACCCGCGCCGACGGCCTGAGCGAAGCGGCAGGCGACCGTGGCCCTTCGACCGCCACGCCGGCGTGAACCCTGCTCAGATCGGCACCTTCGATGCAAAGCGTATCCACATAATGCTCTGCACTTTACAGCCAAGCTTGCTGCCATAAGCGAACGCATAGACGCGAGCCGAGACTTTTTTCATTCACGTCGTTTTTTGCAGAACCCTTTCGACACTCGCGACGTTTTGAGGCGTCTCAAGTTTCGGAGGGAACGTCATGAAGACGATTACCATGGGTCTTGCCGCGCTGCTGATGAGCACGTCGGTCTACGCTCAAAGCGCGGCCACCGGTGGATCTGAGCGCGGCGGCATGCGGGGCGGCACCGAGCAGTCCGGCGGACAATCCGGCCTGTCGGGCGGCGCGCGCGGCGGCATGGAAGCCAGGGGTGGCGAGGCGAGGGGCAGCGAGGCCCGCGGGGGCGGAAGCGCCATGGGCGCCGAACGCAGCGCCGCGCGGGGCGATCAGGACCGCGGCGCAGCCGGCCGGGGCGAGGCGGCGCGCGGTGACATGGCGCGGGGCGAGCGCGGATCGGAGCGTAATATGGACGGCCGGGCCGGCCGCGACAGCGCCGAGCGCAGCGACACCATCCGCGACAGCCGCACCCGCGCCGAGCGGACCGACCGGATCCAGGATCGCACGCACGACCGCACCCATGTCAGCAGCCGCACCGATGTGCGCTCCACCACCGTCGATGGCGGCTATCGCCGCGAGGGCCGTTACGTGTTCATCGGCGGCCAGCGCGTCGTGTACGGCTCGCCCGAATACCGCCGCCTGATCGTCACCGAGCGCCGCAGCACCGGTCCGCGCCGCTACGTCACCATCCGCGGCCAGCGGGTGATCTACGGCTCGCCGGAATATCGCCGCCTCGTCAGCGTCGGCGAGACCCGCCGCTACGTGACGATCCGCGGCCAGCGCGTCCTCTACGGCTCGCCCGAGTACCGCCGCCTCTCCACCACCGTCTCGACCACCGAGCGGCGCGGCGGCACGGTCAATGCCGGTTTCCGCGAGCGCAGCGAGATCCGTGGCTCGGAGACCCGCACCGACCTGCGCAGCCGCAGCAGCGAGACCCGCGGCAGCGAGCGCAACGAGATGCGCAATGAGATGCGCGCCTCCGACCAGACCCGCGGCACCGAGCGCGGCGGCCGGTCGATGGAGCAGGGCCGGGGCGGCGAGGGCATGCGCAATGTCGGCATGCGCGGCGAGGGCAACGAGCGCGGCGGCGTTCGCAACGCGTCCGAGCAGGGCGGCGGCATGGGCAACACGGGCGGCAACCGCGGCGGTGCGCAGCGCGGCGGGACAGAGTCCGGCGCGCGTGGCGGCACCGAGGGCGGCGCCGGCATGAGCGGCCGCTGATCGCCTCTCGCCATCGCGGGAATCCAAAGGGATCATCCCTTTGGCGGAGTGCCGGGGCAGTGCCCCGGCACGCGTCCGTTCAAGAGGGCCGCAGGAACGCGATCAGCGCCGCGTTGACCGCCTCCGGCGCGTCGTGCTGCACCCAGTGGGTCGCCTGCGGAAAACGCTGCAGGCGGCCGTGCTCGCACAGGGCCAGGCTCGCCTCGGCGAGGCCGGTCTGGAGCGCCTGATCGCGCTCGCCCCACAGGATCAGTGTCGGCGCGGTAATCTTCGGCGGGTGCCGGTCGCGGGGGAGCCGAGCGAGCGCCCGGTACCAGTTCAGCATCGCGGTGACCGCGCCCGGGCGCAGCCATTCCCGGGCGTAGAGGTCGAGGTCGGCCTCGCTGAAGGTGCCGGCCTGGCTCGAGCTGCGCATCAGCGCCCGCAGGAGATGCCCCCGGCGCGCGCTCAGCAGCCGCTCGGGCAGCAGGGGGAGCTGGAAGAAGCCGGCATAGGCGCTGCGCAGGGCCTGCCCCGGATGGCGCCGGAGATAGGGGCCGAACACGCCCGGATGGCAGGCGTTCAGCACGGCGAGCCGCTCGACCCGCTCAGGGTGGAAGCTCGCGACCCAGAACGCGACGAGCCCGCCCCAATCGTGCCCGACGAGGTTGAAGCGCGCGAGCCCGCAGGCATCGGCGAGCGCGATCACGTCCTGAGCAAGCCGGTCGAGATGGTAGGCGGCGATTCCCTTGGGCCGGTCGCTCAGGCCATAGCCGCGCTGGTCGGGGATGAGAAGGCGCAGGCCGTTGTCTGCGAGCGGCGCGATCTGGCGCCGCCAGCCGAACCAGAATTCGGGAAAGCCGTGCAGCAGGATCGTCGGCGGCCCGTCCGCTGGCCCCGCCTCGGCGACATGCAGGCGCAGACCCCGGAGGTCGACGTGGCGGTGGCTGACGGCCGGATCGGGCATCGTTCGGGGCAAGCTCGCGGAGGATCGTTGGGGATAGGGGTGCTCGGCCAACCCGAGAGGGCCGGCGCGGTTCGGGGGCGAACGCGATCGAGCATGGTCCCGCATCGTCTTTTCAGACAAGCCGGCACCACCTGCCGGGGCGATGCTCTATAGCTAGCGTCCGATCACGGGAGACGCCTTGCCCCGATGCCGCTGCTCCGCTGCCTTCTCGCGCTCGCCTGCCTGTGGCCGGCCCTGCTGTGGTCCTGCCTCGCGGCGGCCCGGCCCTTCACCGACGCCGCCGGGCGGCGGGTCGAGGTGCCGGAGCGGGTGACACGGGTGCTCGCCGCCGGGCCTCCCGCGGCAGTGCTGCTCTCTACCCTAGCGCCCGATAAGATGATCGGCTGGCCGCGCGCGCCGAGCCCGGAGGAGCAGGCGTTCCTCGCCCCGGCGCTGCGCGATCTGCCCGCCACCGGTCGGCTGACGGGGCGGGGCGGCAGCGCCAATGTCGAGGCGGTGCTGGCGCTCAAGCCCGACCTCATCGTCGATGTCGGCAGCACGGCGGCGACCTACGCCTCACTGGCCGACCGGGTTCAGGCGCAGACCGGCATTCCCTACCTGCTGCTCGACGGGAGCTTCACCGCGACGCCCGAGACCTACCGGACGCTGGGCGCGCTCATCGGCGCGCCGGAGGCCGGCGAGGCGCTGGCCGCAGAGGCGGAAAAGATCCTGAAGACCGTGGCCGTGGCGGTGGCCGCGGTGCCCGAGGAGAAGCGCCCGCGGGTCTATTACGGCCGTGGCCCCCGCGGGCTGGAGACGGGCCTGTCCGGCTCGATCAACACCGAGATCATCGAGGCGGCGGGCGGGCGCAACGTGGCGGGGCCCGGCGCGGGCGGGCTCGCCGCGGTCTCGCCCGAGCAGGTGCTGGTCTGGAATCCGGACGTGATCATCGCTCTCGATCCCGATTTCCCGAAGCTCGCCGCCGCCGACCCGCTCTGGAACGGGCTGAAGGCGGTGCGCGAGGGCCGCGTTCACGCTATCCCGACGCTGCCCTTCGGCTGGGTCGACGCGCCGCCGGGGGTCAACCGCCTGATCGGCCTGCGCTGGCTCGCCGGCCTGTTCTTCCCCGAGCAGTTCCCGCAGACACTGGGCGACGCCGTGCGCGACTTCTACCGGCGCTTCTACCGGGTCGATCTCACGCCGGAGCAGCTCGACCGCCTCCTGCGCGACGCCGCCGGGCCGGGGCCGACCCGGTGAGCGAGGCCGCGCGCGCCGCCCAAGGCCGAACCGCGCGGCGGCGCAGCCTCTCCCTGGCGGTGCTGGCGCCGGCCGCGCTGATCCTGCTCGTGCTGGTCTCGCTCGGGATCGGCCGCTACCCCGTGCCGCTCGCCGACGTCCTTGCGGTGCTCCTCGCGAAAATGTTCGGCCACGCCACCGCGCTCGACCCCGCCGCGCAGACCGTGGTGCTGAACGTGCGCCTGCCGCGGGTGTTCGGGGCGCTCGTGGTCGGGGCCGGGCTCGCGGCGGCGGGGGCGACCTATCAGGGGCTGTTTCGCAATCCCCTCGTCTCGCCCGACATCCTCAGGGTCTCGGCCGGCGCCAGCCTCGGCGCGGTGCTCGGCATCGTGCTGGCCCTGCCGGTGGCAGCGGTCCAGGGGCTCGCCTTCGCCGGAGGCCTCGCCGCGGTCGGCGCCGTCTACGGCGTCGGGCTGGCGGTGCGGCGGCACGATCCGGTGCTGACACTGGTGCTCGCTGGCGTCGCCGTGGGGGCCTTGCTCGGCGCCGGGATCTCGCTGCTCAAGGTGCTCGCCGACCCCTACAACCAGCTCCCCGCCATCACCTTCTGGCTGCTCGGCAGCCTTGCTTCCGTCACGGCGGGCGACATCGCCGCGATCCTGCCGGCGATGGCGCTCGGCCTCGCCCCCCTGGTGCTGCTGCGCTGGCGCGTGAACCTGATGAGCCTCGGCGACGAAGAGGCCCGCGCGCTCGGGCTCGAGACGCGCCGGCTCCGCCCGGTCCTGGTGGCGGGCGCGACCCTGGTGACCGCCGCCGCGGTCTCGGTGACGGGGGTGATCGGCTGGATCGGACTGCTCGTGCCGCACGTCGCCCGCCTGCTGGTCGGGCCGGATTTCCGCCGCCTGCTGCCGGCCTCGATGCTGCTCGGCGCGGGCTACCTCATCGCGGTCGATCTGATGGCCCGCACCCTGGCCCCGATCGAGGTGCCGCTCGGCATCCTCACGGCGCTGGTCGGGGCGCCGTTCTTCCTCTGGTTGCTGGCCACGGGCAAGCGGGGCTGGGCATGATCCTGGAGGTCCGGGATCTCGCCTTCGGCTACGGCGCCCGCGCGGTCGGCTCCGGGGTCAGCCTGACCGTGGGGGAGGGGGAGGCGCTCTGCCTGCTCGGGCCGAACGGTGGCGGCAAGACCACGCTGTTCAAGACGATGCTCGGCCTGCTGCGCCCGCTCGCCGGGAGCGTCCACTTGGACGGCACCGACCTATCGGAGTTGCCACGTCGCGAAGTGGCAAAAAAAATCGCCTACGTGCCGCAGGCGCACGCCGCCTTCTTCCCGTTCACCGTGCGCGAGGTGGTGCTGATGGGCCGCGCGAGCCGGCTTCCCGCCTTCGCCAGCCCCGGCCCGGCCGACCGCGCGGCGGCCGAGCGGGCGCTGGCGACGTTGGGCATCGGCCATCTGGCGGAGCGGATCTACACTGAGGTCAGCGGCGGCGAGCGCCAGCTCGCGCTGATCGCCCGCGCGCTCGCGGGCGAACCGCGGCTCCTAGTGATGGACGAGCCGACCGCGAGCCTCGATTTCGGCAACCAGGCGCGGGTGCTGACCCAGGTGCGGCGCCTGTCGGAAGCCGGGATCGCCGTGGTGCTCTCGACCCACGATCCCGGCCACGCCTTCCTCTGCGCCGACCGGGTCGCGCTGCTGCATGGCGGGCGCCTCGTCGCGCTGGGGCCGCCGGCCGAGACGGTGACGCCGGAGCATCTCCGCCTGCTCTACGGGGTCGACGTCGCGGTGGTGCCGCTGCCGGGGCAGGGGCGGACGGTCTGCACGCCGCTGATCGGGTGAGGGGTTTCGGTCGCGCGCATCCCCTCGCCCCGCTTGCGGGGAGAGGGGGAATCCGGCGGCACTCGATCAATGAAGCCGGAGCCGTGTCAGATCCCCGCGTACCAGGAGAAGCCCATCTCCGAGACCATGCTGCCCCGGCCCTGGCCGAGGCCGTCGACGCGGTCGGTGGCCTCGATGCTGGCGAGGTATTTCAGCGACTTGTAGCCGAGCTGGCGCTCCACCCGCAGGCGGACCGGCGCGCCGTGGGCCACGGGAAGGTCGCCGCCGTTCATGCCGTAGGCCAGGATCGTCTGCGGGTGCAGGGCGTCGAACAGGTCGTAGGTGTCCCACCAGCCGTCCACGCTGCGGATCACGATGAAGCGCGCCTCGCGCTTCAACCCGACGCTCGCCAGAACATGCGAGAGCGGCACGCCGGTCCAGCCGCCGATCGCCGACCAGCCCTGCTCGCACGCGTGCAGCGTCACCTGCGTGCGGGCCGGCATCGCCTTCAGCTCAGCCAGCGTGAAGGCGGCGGGCCGCTCCACGAGGCCGCTCACCGGCAGGCGCCAGTCGGAGAATCCGACCGCCTTCGAGCGCCGGTAATCGGGGTTGTCCGGATCGGTGGTGTTGATGGTGGGAAACACCGCCGAGATCGCCTCCGGCCCGAATTCCCGCACCAGCGGCTGGTCACGCAGCAGGAAGCGCTGGGTGGCGAGCGTCAGGGTGTCGCTCAGGCCGTAAAGGCCCGAGCGGCGCGGGCCGTTCTCGATCAGCTCGCAGCCGCCGAGCAGGCCGCCGAGGCCGAGTGCCGAGGAGCCGAGGACCAGCCTGCGGCGCGTCAGATCGCTCATCGCACGTCCTCCCCTGATTTCGTTTGACCGGTCTCGGTCCGGGCGGAGCGCCCGGTGATCATACCCCGCATCAGGTCGAGCGGTCCGTTGGCGAGCACCTGCCAGACATGGATGAGAAGAAAGCCGACGAACAGGGCCGCCGACAGGAAGTGGATCGTGCGCGCCGATTGCCGGCCGCCGAACAGGGTGAACAGCTCCGGATAGGCCGCCGTGACGCCGGGCGACATGGTCAGCCCCGAGAGCAGCATCACCGGTGCCAGCACGAGGAGGACGGCGAGATAGGCGAGTTTTTGGAGCACGTTGTAGCGGCGCGCCACGCCCGGCCCCTTGAGATGCAGGTGAGCGCGGATGTCGGCCGCGACGTGCCGGGGGTGGAGCTGGTCGCGGTCGGGCGCCAGGCGGCGCAGGAGGTGCCCGCTCGCGAGTGCGAGAAGGAGATAGAGCGCGCCGTTGAGCACGAAGATCCAGGCGGCGAGAAAGTGGAGGTTGCGGCCCCAGCCGGTCTGTTCGAGGTTCACCGGCAGCGGCAGGACGATCCAGGCCGGGGCGTCGTTGGCGCCGGTCTCGCCCCAGAACAGCCGGGGCAGGGCGAGCAGGATGGCAACCCCGCTGACGAGAAGCGCCCCGAAGGCGCCGGCATTGATCCAGTGGGTCAGGCGCACCCAGAGAGGGTGGCGCCGGACGGCTTTTCCTTGCGCACGCGCTGTCATCGCCGTCGTCATGGCCTGTCCGCCCGACGCAGCACGTCGAGGCGGTAGGCCTCCGTGCGCAAGCCGGGCAGCACCCGGCAGAACGGGGCTGTGCCCGCGATGAAGCCTTCCGCCGCCGCGTCGCCGGAGAGGGGGTAATCCGTCTCGCCGAGCCAGTGCACGAGGACACAGTCGCCCCCCGGCTCCAGGCTCGCCTCCACCCGCGCGACGAGGCGGGCCAGATCCGCCGGGCTCAGGAAGTAGAGCATCTCGCCGAACACGATGAGGTCGAACCGGCCCTCCGGCCAAACTTCCGGCACCGCGCCGCGGACGAAGCGCACCTGCGGGTACTCCGCACAACGCGTCTGTGCGGCGTCGAGGGCCGCCTGCGCGACGTCGAGGGCGGTCAGCGCCCCGCAGCGGGGGGCGAGCGCCCGGGTGAAGACGCCGATGGAGCAGCCGACCTCCAGGGCATTTTCGTAGCGCGTCCGCGGCAGAGCGCGAAGCGTGGCGTCGTACTTCTCGGCCTCGTAGGCGCTGGAGGTGAAGCGCCAGGGATCCGGATCGGAGGCGTAGATCTCCGCGAAATAGCGCTCCGGCAGCGTCTCCGTGCGCCGGCCGCTCATCCCACAGCCTCCGCGTCGCGCGGGAGGGCGACGCCCTCGTCGGACCCCGGATCGGGCCAAAGCGCGTGGAGCGGCTCGCTGGCGGCGAGCGCATGGGCGGCCATGCCGGTCAGGGCAAAATCCGGGGCCGGCTGGCGCAGATAGGTCGCGAGGTCGCGCATCTGGCGCTCCAGGGGGTGGCTCTCGAGGAAGCCTCCAAGCCCTATGGAACGCTGCGCCAAGGCGATCACGTCGAGCCCCGCCTGCTCGACCGCGGCGCGGGCGAGGTTGACGTAGGCGACGACCCGCTCAGGGGAACCGGCTTCCGCGGCGGCGATCCGGGCCGCGCGGGCGACGAGCAGCCGGCTCGTCTCCGCCGCGACCATGGCCTGCCCGAACCGCGCCTGCTGGTGCGGGTCGTCGGCCCGGCCGGTGGCGGCGAGATGCGCCCGGTGCGTCTCGAGCACCGCCTCGATCCCGCCGAGCTGGACCGCCAAGAAGCGCCACGCCCCGGCGAAGAAGAACGGCTGGTGCCCGTAATCGTCGGGCGCGCCGATCACCTCGCCGTCGCCAAGGTGGTCGTCGCCAAGGGCGAGCCCCGAGAAGTCGACCGTGCCGGTGGCCGACGCCCGCATGCCGTGGGCACGCCACGCCGACAGATCGGCCCGTGCGCCCGGTTCGAGGCGCATCACCAGCATCAGCCGGCGCCCATCGCCGATCCGCGCCGTCACGAGCGGGCGGGTGACGAAGCCCGCCCCCGAGGCGTAGCTCTTCGAGCCGTGGAGGCCGCCCGCGCCGTCGAGGACGAGGCCGCCCTCAGCCGGCTCGGTGTTCCACACGCCGAAGAGATGCCCCTGCGCCGCGTCGCGGGCGAGCCGCCGGGCGACGGCGTCGTCGGCGTAGCGCAGCACCAGGGCGAGCGCGTTGACATGCCCTTCGTAGAGGCGCCCGACCGCAAGGTCGTCGCGGCCGATCTCCGTCAGCAGCCCCCGAAGCGCATCGACCCGGCCCGGCTCGCACAGGCCGCGCCCGCCGAGCGCCGCGGGCAGGGGAGCGGCCAGAAGCCCGGACCGGCGCAGCCGGGCGATGGCCCGGGTGGGAAAGCCGCCATGCGTGTCCTCCGCCCCATCGCCCAGCCCACCGCACAGTCCGTCGTCGGGTGCCGGAGGCCGAGCGAGGGGAAGAAGCGCGTGGGGTGGCAAGAGCGGCTCAGGGTTCGAGACGAAACGGGAACGATGCGTCCGACGGCAGCGGCGCTCAGGCGGGCAGCGTCGGTCCGCGGGCGGAGGCCGCACGTCTCCTGAGAGAGATGCGGCAACATAGATTAGAGCGCCGACGCCGTCTTCCCATGCGGTGCGGTTGCGGCAGATTGGATCCGTCACCAAGCGCGGGCGGCGGAACCGCGGGGCGCATTCCCGGCGTTCAAGCCTTCAGCCGGACGAGGGACGCGGCTCGAAGCAGCATCCGGAGAGGACGATGGCGGAAGACACCGAGCGGCTCGGCCTTCTCGTGAGCGTGTTCGAGCTGGCGCTCGGCCGCCTGTTCGAGGCGAGCCCGGGGGGCGGGCAGGCGCGCGACCTGTTCGTCGAGGACGTGCGGCGGCTCCTCGCCGAGACCCGCGCGCTTCAGGGCGATTCCCCGGCGGTACAGACCTACGAGGCACTGCTGCGGCGCCTCGGTGCCACCCGCCCCGGCGACGCGGATGGGCTTGGCGTCGTGCCGACGCCGGAGCAGGGCGTGCCGCCGGTCGGGTCGGGCGTGTAGGGGAGGGAGGGCGACAGCGTGAGCGACACCGAACACGACGATTCCTCCGGCGAGCCGAAGCTCGCCGGCATCCTGACCTTCCCGCCGGAGGTCGTGGCGGCGCTGGACGAGCATTGCGCGGTCGAGCGCCTGCCGCGGGACCGGGCGATCTGCGAGATCGTCGCCGAGTATCTGCGCTTCAAGGGCTATCTGCGGGCGCGTCCGGTGCGCGCGCACCACGCGCCCCAGGGCGAGCAGCCGGAGGGTCATTAGACGATGGCGACCTCGTTCAAGGGCCTGTTCCTGTGCCCACCGAAGCAGCCGCGCCCGAGCCATGTCCGGGTTCAGGACGGGGAGGGCGGCGAGACGACCCTGCCCCTGGAGGAGTACGAGGCCCGCGCCGGCCAGCCGCCTTGGCAGAGCCTGCCCTGGGAGGGCGAGGCCGGCCCGGTTCCGGACGACGGCGACAAGCACGGCCCCGAGATCAGCATGTGAAGGCGACTCGGCCCGAGCGGTCGAGCACCGTTGTCATTGCGAGGCGGAGCCGAAGCAATCCAGGGCGCCGCCCTTTCCGAAAAGGTCGCGCTCTGGATCGCTTCGCTGCCGCTCGCGATGACGGAGTCCGGATCGCCTCACCACGCCGTCGGCTTGGGGTTCCTCTCGTCGAATCCGATCTGGTGCCAGTAGGGATAGATCGGGTGCTCGCGGCTCGCCGCGTCGAGGCGGGCGATCTGGTCCTGGCTGAGCGACCAGCCGACCGCGCCGAGATTCTGCTTCAACTGCTCCTCGTTGCGGGCGCCGACGACGATATTGCACACGGTCGGGCGGCTGAGCAGCCAGTTCAGCGCCACCTGCGGCACGGTCTTGCCGGTCTCGGCGGCGACCGCGTCGAGGGCGTCCACCACGTCGTAGAGGTAGTCGTCGGAGACGGTGGGACCGCCCTCCGCGCCACCCGCGGTGGCAAGCCGCCCGCCCGAGGCCGCCTGCCCGCGCCGGATCTTGCCCGTGAGCCGGCCCCAGCCGAGCGGGCTCCACACCATCAGGCCGACGCCCTGGTCGAGGCCGAGCGGCATCAGTTCCCACTCGTAATGACGGCCGATCAGCGAGTAGTAGCCCTGATAGACGACGTAGCGGGCCAGCCCCTCCTTCTCCGAGGTCGCCAGCGCCTTCATCAATTGCCAGCCGGAGAAGTTCGAGGCGCCGATATAGCCGATCTTGCCCGCACGGGTGAGGTCGTCGAGGGCCCGCAGGGTCTCCTCGACGGGGGTCAGCGCGTCGAAGCCGTGCATGAAGTAGACGTCGATATGGTCGGTACCGAGCCGCTTCAGGCTGGCCTCGCAGGCGCGGATCAGGTGATGGCGCGACGAGCCGACCGCGTTGACGTCCTCGCCCACCCGGAAGGTCGCCTTGGTGGAGATCAGCAGCCGGTCGCGGCGGCCCTTGATCGCCTCGCCGAGGATCTTTTCGGAGTCGCCGCTCGAATAGAGGTCGGCGGTGTCGATGAAGTTGACGCCCGCATCGAGGCAGACGTCGATCAGGCGGCTCGCCTCCGCCACGTCGGTGCTGCCCCAGTTCTGGAAGAACGCGTCCGTGCCGCCGAAGGTGGCGGCGCCGAGGCTGAGCACCGGCACCTTGAGGCCCGAGCGTCCGAACTGCCGGTATTCCATGGAATCACTCCGCTGTGGCTGTCGGGAAGCGGCCTGCCGAGAGACCGCCCGCCGCCGTGTTGAGGGGCCGGGCGTGGTCCGGCAACGCACCGGACCGGGTGGCCACCCTGCGGGGCGCGAATGGCGCCGCTGCCATCATACCGCCATCGGGCGCCCGCGGTTCCGCCACCGAAAGGGACAGCTTCCGCAAAGACTTCGTCAACCAAGAGCCACTATTAAAGCTCAAGTTTTAGGAACCCAAATCCCGACTGCCTCTTCTTTCATCACATCCGGCGGCACCCTCGCCGACCGGTCACAGCATTGGGAATGTTGCCCCGTGAGTTTCACCGTCAGCGCCGGCACCGCGTCGCGGACCTATTCCTGGCAGCACGGCTCGCTGCTGAGCGCCCTGGAGCAGGGCCTGTCGCTGACCACCTCCGGCCTGGATGATGTCCGCATCGTCGATTCGGAGGGCCGCAGCCACAGCCCCGCCGCGCTCTACCAGCGCGTCTTCGGCGGGCCGGCGGTGGAAGAGGCCGCGCAGCCCCGCGCGGCCTGATCACTCACTCGCGGATCGCCGCCGCGTCCGGCGCCACCACTGCGAACAGGTCGCTCAGTGCCGCGAGGCTCGCGGCCTGGAGCGCGGCCGCCGGGACGGTCGTGCCGTCCGGCCCCGGCAGGGCGCGGGTCGCGGTGGCCGCGGCCACGACCGTCGGGCGGAAGCCGAGGTTGAAGGCGCCCCGCGCGGTCGAGTTCACGCACATATGCGTCATGAAGCCGGCCAGGATCACGTCCTTGACTCCGGCCTGCTCCAACTGCGCCTGAAGGTCGGTGCCGACGAAGGAACTCGGGTAGGCCTTGGTGATGACCGGCTCCCCGTCCCGCGGCGCGACCTCGTCGCTGATCTGGCCGATGGGCGCGGTGACGTCGTAGGGCGAGCCCGGTCCGGCATCGTGGCGCACGTGGAAGACCGGGATGCCCGCATTCCGCGCCCGCTCCAGCAGGATCTTGGCCTCGCGGATCGCCGGCTCGACGCCTTCCAAGCGCATCACGCCCTCGCGGTAGGTGTTCTGCAGGTCGATCATCACCAGACCTGAGCCCGAGAGGGCGGCGGGCTCCGGCGGCAGACCGGACAGGCTGCGAAGCGTCTTGAGGTCGGTCATGGGTGGCCCTTGTGGTGGGATGCGTTTCCGAGCGGGATGTGAGCCGAGCGAGGCCGCCAGCGCAACCTGCTGAAAGGTCCAACGGGTCGGGCAGGGTCGATCCCACCCACCACCTCATCCTGCGGTGCCCGCGCCAGCGGGCTTTGACGGATCCTCCAGGGGTCGCGCGACGACGGGAGGATCCTTCGAGGCCTCCGCTTCGCGTCGGCACCTCAGGATGAGGGCGCGGGTTGAGATTGCGCGATGGCCTTCAGCGCTGCGCGATGGCCTTCAGCGCTGCGCGGCTTGCATCGGCTTGTCCGATTTCGGCTGGGGGGCGATGCGCCCACCGTCCTTGAGGTCGGCGGGGGGACTCAGCACGAGGCGCTCGCCGCCCGAGAGGCCCTTGTCGACCTCGACCAACGTGCCCTTGTCGCGGGCGATGTGGACCTCGGTCCAGGTCACGCGATCGTCGGCGCCGGCGACCGCAACGCGGGTGCCGGACTGGTTGAACACCAGGGCCTCGGCCGGCACCGCCACCGTGGTGCCGCCGGTGCGGGGGATCGCCAGCGTCACGTAGACGTAGAGGCCCGGCCGCAGGGTGCGGTCGGGGTTCGGCACGTCGACCTGCGTCGTGAGCGTGCGCGAGGCGGCGAGCAGCGCCACCGAACTGCGCTCGACCTCGCCGGAGAAGCTGCGGTCGGGCATCTGCGGCACCTTGATCCGGGCGGAGATGCCGGGCTGAACGCCGACCGCCGCGTTCTGCGGCACGTTGACCGAGATGCGCAGCACGTCGTCCCGGTCCATCGACAGGAGCGGCGTGCCGGAGCCCGCATCGGCCTGGACGAGGTCGCCGACATCGACGTTGCGGGTCGTCACCACCCCGTCGAAGGGCGCGGTGACGATCTCGAAACCGGTCAGCGCCTTCAGCCGCCCCACGGTGGCCTGCTGCGCCTTGATGTTGGCTTGCGCCACCTTCACGTCGGCCTCCGCCGAGGCGAGGTTGGCGGCCTGCGAGAGCACGCCGGCCTGGGTGTTGTCAGCGTTCTGCTTCGAGGCCCAGCCCTGGCCGGCGAGCGTCGAGGTGCGCGAGTTGGTGGCCTGAGCGAGGTTCACGTTGGCCTTGGCCTGATCGACCATGGCCCTAGCCCGCAGGAGCTGCGCTTCGAGCTGGCCGAGCTGCGCCTCGGCCTGAGCGAGTTGCTGGTCGAGGTCGGGGGCGGCGATGCGCAGGAGCACGTCGCCCTTCTTCACCCGCGAGCCGAGATCGACGTGGCGCTCGGCGATGTAGCCGGTGGCGCGGGCGTAGATGCGCGCCGTAGCGAAGGGTTCGGTCTGGCCCGGCAGGGTCAGCTCGATCGGCCCGTCGAGGCGCTTGGCCTCCTCGGTGCGCACTTTCGGCACGAAGTCCATCTGCTTGGTCCGCGTCGCCTCGGCCCGGGCCGCGCGCTGCCAATGGCCGTAGCCGCCGTAAGTCAGCAGGCCCAGCGCGATCAGCCCGGCCAGCACGAAGCCGCCCTTGCCCGGCGGCGGCGGGATTCTTGTGTCTTCGCCTGTCCGGCCGGGCTCGCTCACGGGACGATCCTTCGCAGATTACGGACGGGCATCAGACGTAATCCTCAAGCGGCTTGGCCTCGCCCCGCCGCAGCAGGCTGTAGAGGAACGGCACGAACAGCAGCGTCGAAGGCGTGCCGAGCGCGAGGCCGCCCATCACGGCACGCGCCAGCGCCGCGTTCTGCTCACCCCCTTCGCCCGTGCCGAGCGCCATCGGCACCAGCCCGAGGAACATCGCGCTCGCGGTCATCAAGACGGGCCGCAGGCGCGTCTCGCCCGCGACGATCGCCGCCTCGCGGGCCGAACAGCCCGTCGCCTCTCGATGTTCCTTGGCGAAGGTGACGAGCAGGATCGAGTTGGCCGAGGCGATGCCCACCGACATGATCGCCCCGAACAGCGAGGGAATCGAGAAGGCGGTGCCGGTGATGAACAGGCTCGCGACGATGCCGCAGAACGCGACGGGCAAGGCGGCCAGCACCACGAAGGGGTCGCCCCAGCTCTGGTAGTTCACCGCCATCAGGAGGTAGACCGCGACGATCGCGATGCCGAGGCCGATCCCGAGCCGGAAGAAGGCGGCGCGCATGTTCTCGATCTGCCCGCGCACGCTGATCTTGTCCGGTGCCGGCAGCGTCTTCTGCTCCTCGGCCACGATCTTATCGATGTCGCGGGCGACCGAGCCGAGGTCGCGGTCCTGCACCGCGGCGTAGACGTTGAAGGTCGGCTGCGTGTTGACGTGGTTGATCACCGTCTGCGTCGGCTGGCGGGTGATCGTGGCGATGCTCGACAGCAGCGTCAGCGCGCCGGGGCCGTTGCCGGTGGCGCTGGCGCGGGCAAACAGCGGGGTGTTCTGCAGGGCGGTCAGCGAGGCGTTGCGGTATTCCGGCGTCTGGACCCAGAGCTGGTAGGGGATGCCGGTCTTCGGGTCGGTCCAGAAGTTCGGGTTCACCTGGAAGGAGCCCGACAGGGACACGTTGAGGCTTTGCGCAACCTGCTGCTGGGTCAGGCCGAGTTCGGCCGCGAGCCGCCGGTCGACATCGACGAAGAATTGCGGCGTGTCGACGATCTGGTGCAGGTGCACGTCGACGAGGCCGGGCGTCTCCTTCAGCCGCGCCTCAATCCGCCGGGCGGCCTCCAGATCCTTCACCGTGTTGCGGCCCGAGACCTGCACGTCGATCTGGGCGATGACACCGAAATTGAGGATCTGGGTGATGATGTCCGAGGGCTGGAAATAGACGATCATGTCGGGGAAGCGCTCGCGCAGGATCTCGCGCAGGCGGCGCTGGTACTCGGCGACGGGTCCGTGCTCGTCCTTCAAATCGATCAGCATCTGCCCGTCGTTGTAGGAGACGAACGAACCGTCGGAGAAGGCGAAGTTGTAGTTGTTCGAGGGCAAGCCGATGTTGTCGAGGATCTGGTCGATCTCGTCCTCCGGGATCACCTCGCGCACCACCTTCTCGACCGCCGCGAAGGTCTGCTCGGCGGTCTCGATGCGCATGCCGGGGCGGGTGCGCAGGTGCATCGTCATCTGGCTCGATTCGACCTGCGGGAAGTAGTCCTGGCCCGTGAAGACGAAGAGTCCGCCGGTGCCGGCGAACAGCAGGGCGACGGTCGCCACCGTCAGGACGGGATGGCGCAGCACCGCGTGGAGCAGCCCGACATAGCCGCGGTGGAACCGCTCGAACCGCGCCTCGAAACCGCGGCGGAAGGCGCCGGCCAGCCGGAAGACAGGGGAGAGCAGCCAGACGAGCGCCCGCTCGATCCGGCCGCGGCGCGGGGCGTCGCCCTCGCCGCCGTGGTGCTGGACGTATTCGCGTGCCACCAGCACGTCGATCAGCACCGGCACCAGGGTGCGGGTGAGCAGGTAGGAGGTCAGCATCGCGAACACGACCGCGAGCGCCTGCGGCGTGAACAGGTATTTCGGGGTGTCGGTGAGCGCGAAGACCGAGACGAAGGCGGCGCAGATCGAGAGCGTCGAGATCAACGCCGGCTTGGCGATGCCCGCCGCGCCCTCGACCACGGCGTTGCGGAACGGCTTGCCCTCCTCGAACAGGCGGTAGGTGTTCTCGATCGCCACCGTCACGTCGTCGACGAGGATGCCGACGGCGAGCGCCAGCCCGCCGAGCGTCATCACGTTGATGGTGTGGCCGAGGGCGGCGAGCAGCGCCAGCGAGGTCATCAGGCAGAGCGGGATCGAGACGAGCACGATCAGGGTCGAGCGCCACGAGCCGAGGAAGAGCAGGATGGTCAGGCCGGTGAGGCAGGCGGCGATGACGGCCTCGTGCCACACGCCCTCGATCGCGTTCGAGACGAAGACCGACTGGTCGAAGAGCGGCTTGATCTCCATGCCCTCGGGGGCCGCCGCGCGGATGTCGGGGAGCGCCGCCTTGACGTTGTTGACGACGTCCAGCGTCGAGGCGGTGCCGTTCTTGAGCACACGCATCAGCACGGAGGCGGCCCCGTCGGCCCGCACCACGTTGACCTGCGGCGGGCCGCCGTCGCGGACATAGGCCACGTCGCGCACCAGCACCGGCTGCCCAGAGACCACCTTGATCGGGATCTCGTTGAGCGCCGCGATCGCGTCCGGCGTCGCGTTCATCTGCACCGGGTATTGCTGCTCGCCGATCTTGGTCAGACCCGAGGGGATCGTGAGGTTCTGCGAGGTGATCGCGTTGGTGACCTCCAGCGGCGTCATCCCGAGCGCCTGGAGCGCGTGGAGGTCGAGATCGACCATCACCTGCCGCGGCGCGCCGCCGAACGGGGAGGGCAGGGTCGAACCCGGCACCTGGGTCAGGCGCTGGCGGATGCGGTACTGGGCGTAGTCGTAGACCTTGTTGAGGCTGTCCTTGGTCGAGGTGAGCGCGAGTTGGATCACCGGCACCGAGGAGGCGGAGAAGCGCACGATGACCGGCGGCTGCACGCCGGGCGGCATCAGCGCGCGGATTGAGTTCGTGGAGGAGACGACCTGGGCGATGGCGAGATCGATGCTGACACTCTGGTCGAAATAGATCTTCATCACCGACGTGCCTTGCAGGCTCGTCGATTCCATCCGGGCGATATTGTTGACGTTGTTGGAGATTCCGAACTCGGAATAGGTCGTGATCCGCTTCTCCATCTCCGGCGCGGACAGGCCCGTATAGGTCCAGACCACCACGACGACGGGGATGTCGACCGCCGGCAGCACGTCCTTCGGCGTCACGACGATGGCGCTGACGCCGCCGAGCATCATCAGCACGGCAAGCACGTAGGTCGTGATGCGGAACTTGAGGGCGTACTGGACGAGTCCCATGGGTCTCCGGTCGATGTCCGGTAAGCCTGCCGGGGCCGCGGGCGGGGTCAGGCCGGCGGATACCGCACGGCCACTGTTTCTGTTCTATGTCCGATTGCGTCTCAAAACACAGGCGTGCCGCGATGCCGCATCGCGGCCCGTCCCCAGGCGATCAGGCGGACTCATCGGGCCGGCGAAGACTGTCGAATTCGAAAAATAACCTTTGCAATGATGGCCATCAGCCCGCTGGACGCGCGGCCGGCGCCGGGTCCGGCTCGTCCTCCATCCGTTCCATCTCCCGCTGCGCCTGCCGCCGCACCTGCGCCCGTCCGAGCCAGAGCGCGTTGAGGAGCCACGCGGCCGAGAGCGGCACCGCCACCACCGCCGCGGCGTGGCCGCCGAAGCCGAGTGCGGAGAGCCCGGTATAGGACCACGCGCCGACCTGGTCGCCAAGGCGGTAGACCACCGTGTCGATGAAGCTTTTCGCCTTGTAGCGGTCCTCGCGCGGCACCACCGTGAACAACACCTCGCGCACCGGGCGGGCGATGGCGAAGTTGCCCGCGCGGCGCAGCACATAGATCAAAACCACCGAGGCGACCGTCGGCGAAAGCGCCAGCGCCGCGAAACCGACGATGCTCGCCGCCGGCAGCAGCGCGAGCGTCACGCCGACGCCGAGCCGGCGCGTGATGCGCCCCGTGAGGAAAAGCTGCACGCCGAGCGTCAGCACGTTCACGGCGAGGTCGACACTGGCGAAGAAGGCGGTCTGCGCGCCGCGATTGGGGAAGTTGTTTTTGGCCACCGCCGCCTGCTCGAAATACAGGAAGGTCGCAGTGACCGAGAACAGCGCCAGGAACAGCGCGATGTTGAGGAGGTAGGGCGAGGTGGCGGTGCGCCGGATGCCCGCCCAGACATCGCCGCCGATCACGTCGCCCGCGCGCGACTCCTCCGGCACCGCGTGGAGCCGCCCGATCAGGCGCGCGAGCCCCCGCATGGCGAACACCGCCGCCTCCAGGAGCACGGCGGCGGCGATGAGCAGCGCCCAGGTCGGCACATCACGCGCGAGCGTCGCCGTCACCGCCGAGCCGCAGATGGCGCCGAGCGTGGCGCCCGCGGCGATGAAGCCGAACAGGCGCTTGCCCTGCTCGGTGGAGAACACGTCCACCACCGTGGCCCAGAAGATCGAGACCACGAACAGGTTGAAGATCGAGAGCCAGACGAAGAAGGCCCGCCCGACCCAGAGAGCGGTCTCGCCCTCCGTGCTCGCGATCAGAGCGGCGAAGATCAGGATGTTGAGGATGAAGAAGCGGTAGGTGAGGGGCACGAACCGCGCCCGCGGCAGGCGTTTGACCAGCCACGCGAAGGGCAGGTTCAGCGCCAGCATGCCGATGAGCGTGGCCAGGAACAGCCAGGGCAGGTTTTCGAGCCCGCCCGCCACGCCCATCTGGTCGCGGATCGGGCGCAGCACGTAGTAGCTCGCCAGAAGAGCGAAGATGTAGGCCCAGGACCACGCCAGCGCCGGCCCCTCGCCCGGCCGCACATCGACGAGGCGCGCGAGGCGGTCCGAGAGCGAAGAGCCCGAAGACGAGGCCGGGGCCTCGCTCAAGGCTTCACCCCGAGCTTCTGCTTCAGTTCTGGCGCCGAGAGATCGTGCCCGAAGCCGGGCGAGCCCATGGCGAAGGTGTCGGCTGCCTTCAGTTCGCCGACGACCACGGGGTCGAAGCCGGCATCCGAGACCAGGGTGCGGGCGGTCTCCAGCGCCTTCGGGTCGTTGCCGGCGATCGGCACCGCCATGCGCGGCTCGGGCCGGCCGGCGTTCTTCTGGAAGACCCGGTAGTTCGCCGCGTTGAAGGCGCGCACCACCTGCGCACCGGCCAGGTACTTGGCGGATGTGGCGCCGATGCCGTCGCGCTCGACCTCATCGGCGACGGCCCCGTCGCGGGCCTTCACCGCATTGCCGGCATCGATCACCACCTTGCCCTTGAGGCCAGCGGCGTGCTCACGCCCCAGCTCCGGATAGGCCTTGTAGGGCACTGCGATCAGCACGGCGTTGCCGAAGGCGATCGCTTCCGCCGGGGTGCCGGTCCGCGATTGGGGCCCGAGTTCTTCCACGAGCGCCTTCAACTGCTCCGGATGGCGGGAGGCGAAGAACACCTCGTAACCCGCCTTGATCCAGAGCCGGCCGAGCGTGCTGCCGATATTGCCCGCTCCGATGATCCCGATCCTTTTGGGATTTTCGGATTGCGCGAGAGCGGGCAGGGCCGGAAGCAGAAGCGTGCCGGCCAGCAGCGCCAGCACCCCGCGCCGAACGGACGACATCCCGAAAAAGTCAGACCGCATCGATGAAGGCCTCCATCTTGCGCCGCTCGGCGGCATCCGGCAGCCGCCCGGTCGCAGCGGCCAAATTGTCCTCGACATAGACCACCTTCGCCATGCCGGGGATCGGGCAGGTGACGGCCTCGTTGGCGAGCACGTATTTGAGGAAGAACTGCGCCCAGCTCTTGCAGCCGAATTCGGCGGCGAAATCGGGCAGGGGCTTGTCCTTCACCGCCTTGAACAGACGGTCGCGGCCGAAGGGCACGTTGACCATCACCGCCACGCCGCGCTCGACCGCCAGCGGCAGGATGCGCTCGGCCGCCGCCCGGCTGTCGAGGGCGTAGTTCACCTGCAAGAAGTCGAGTTTCTCCCGCTTCATCACCGTCTCGAGCTCGGGGAACTGCTCGTCGCGCCAGACCGTGACGCCGACGTAGCGGATGCGGCCCTTCTCCTTGAGCGCGCGCAGGACGGCGAGGTTGGTCTCCGTGTCGATCAGGTTGTGCACGGCGATGAGGTCGATCTTGTCCGTGCGCAGGCGCTGGAACGAGCGCTCGGTCTCGGCCTCCGCCGCCGCCCGGCCGCGGGACGCGACCTTGGTGGCGAGAAAGACCTTTTCGCGCAGGCCCTGGAGGATGAGGCCGAGGACGTCCTCGGCCGAGCCGTAGCTCGGGGCGGTGTCGATCACCCGGCCGCCGAGCGCCACGAAGCGCTCCACCGCCTCGCGCAAGGGGGCGGTGGCCTCGGGCGTCACCGCCACCTCGTAGCGGCGCGAGGTGCCGATGCCCATCGCCGGCAAACGCTCGCCGGAGGAGGGGATCGGCCGGGTGATCAGGGCGTCGGCGGCATGGGCCGGGCGCAGCAGGGCCGGGGCGAGCCCGGCTCCGGCGAGGGCGGCGGCGCCCTGCAGGAGGGTTCGGCGGGAAAGTGGAGGGATGGGCGGCAGGACGGGCGGCATGGGCGCGGGCCTCCTTCGCGGACGGGCGTGGCCCGAGCGAGATAGGGCAACCTCAACGCATCGGCGAAGGGATCATTCCCCGAAGCGGCCGAACGTCACCGCCGTCTCGCCGTAGCTGCGCCGCTCCAGCTCGGCGAAACCGGGCGGTAGGACAGGGCCGGCCTCGGCGGCCTCCTCGACCAGAACCAGCGCGCCGGGGCTGAGCCAGCCGCCGGCTGCCGCCGCGGCGAGCGCCGCGGGGGCGAGGTTCTTCCGGTAGGGCGGATCGCAGAAGACGAGGGAGGCGGCCTCCGGGGCGGGTCCGAGCCGGGTCGCGTCGCGCTGGATCAACCGGGCGCGGTCCCCGCAATCGAGCGCGGCGATGCCCTCCCGGATCAGCGCGCCGGCCTGGCGCCCCTCATCCACGAAGACGGCGCGCGCCGCGCCGCGGGAGAGCGCCTCGAAGCCGAGCGCGCCGGTGCCCGCGAACAGATCGAGCACCACCGCGCCCTCGACCGCGTCGTCGTAGGCGTGGGCCAGGACGTTGAACAGGGCCTCGCGCAGGCGGTCGGAGGTCGGGCGGATGCCCTCCGCCTTCGGCCCGGCGAGCCGGCGCCCGCGCCATTCGCCGCCGACGATCCGCACGGGTTAGACCCTAGGCGTCGCCGCGCGGCGGACGGCCGGGACGACCGCCTCCGCGCGGCCCCGGCTTGCCACCGCCGGGACGGCCACCGGCACCGCCGGGCTTTCCGCCGGGACGCCCGCCCCCCGGTCGTCCGCCGGGCTTGAAGTCTCCCCGCGGGCCGCCCCTGGGCGCTCCCTTGGGACCGCCTTTGAAGTCGCCTCTGGCCCCGTCGCGGGCGCCGCCCTTGAAGCCGGGCTTGCCGCCCGGACCGGCACCCGGCCCCTTGCGGAAACCGCCGCCCTCGCCGCGCGGCGGGCGGGCGGGCCGCTCGCTCTCGGCGGCGCGGGGTCGGTCGCGCGGGGGGCCGCGGCGCTCCGGCGCGCCCCCCTCGGCGGGACGCTCCCGGCGGGGCGCACCCTCGCCGCGGTCGCGCGAGGGGCGGCCCTCGCTCCGCTCCCGGAACGGACGGCCCTCGGCTTGGCGCTCGGTCTGGCGCTCGCGCGGCGGGCCACGCCGCTCGGGCGAGCCGGCCGCCCCGGCCTCGTGGCGGCGGGGACGGGCATCGCCTGTCGGCGCGTCTCGGCGCGGCCGATCCTCGCGCCGATCGTCGCGGCTGCGTTCTTGGTAGCCGCGCTCCTGCTGGGGGCGCTCCTGGTAAGAACGCTCTTGGTAAGAACGCTCTGGGCGGGGGCGCTCTTGGCGGGGACGCTCCTGCGGCTCGGGCCGCTCCTCCTCCCTACGGAAGCGGACCCGGCGATGCGGCTCGGGGGCGGGAGTCTCCGGCGTCGGCTGGAGCCGCTCGACCAGCACCCGGCGCTCGCCGGCCGCCTGGATCGCGCCGACCCGCTCGCGGCCGCGCTCGGCCGCCGCCGCGCGGGCGGTCTTCGGGTCCATGCCCCGGCGCGGCACCTTGCTCGCGCGCGGACGGGTCTCGTCGTCGGCCCGCCACACGGTCGGCGAGGGTGCCCGCGGGGCCGGGCGCGCGGCGGCGCGCGGGGCGGCAGGGCGCGCGGGATCGCGCGGCGGACGGACGGCCGCTCCGCCGCGGGCACCCGAGCGCGGCTCCGACCGCTCCTGGTCGCGGCCCTCGTCGCGGGCACCCGGACGGCCCCGCCCGGCGGGTGAAGCGGCCTTCGTCGCCTTGGGGCTTCCGAACGGGGCGATGGCCTCGCGCACCGGGCTCTCGAAATCGACGCCGGCCTGCTCGGCGAGGCTCTTTCCGAGCTGCTCCTTCAGCACCTTGGTGCGGATCTCCTCGACCAGACCGACTTCGAGGTCGCCGAGCTGGAACGGCCCGAACGAGAGCCGGATCAGCCGGTTCACGGAGAGGCCGAGATGTTCGAGGATGCGCTTGACCTCGCGGTTCTTGCCCTCGCGCAGGCCGAGGGTGAGCCAGAGGTTGTCGCCCTGGACCCGGTCGAGGGTGGCCTCGACGGGGCCGTATTCCATGCCGTCGACGGTGACGCCCTTCTTGAGCCGGTCGAGATCGGCCTGGGTGATGTCGCCGAAGGCGCGCACCCGGTAGCGGCGCAGCCAGCCGGTATCGGGATGGGCGATCACCTTGGCCAGCCCACCGTCGTTGGTGAGCAGCAGCAGACCCTCGGTGTTGATGTCGAGCCGGCCGATGGCGACGACCCGCGGCAGGTCGTCGGGCAACCCGTCGAACACCGTCTGGCGCCCTTCCGGATCGCGGGCGGTGGTGACGACGCCGCGCGGCTTGTGCAGCAGCCACAACCGGGTGCGCTCGCGGACGGGCAGGGGCTCGCCGTCGATCGTGATGCGGTCGGCGTCGGTGACGTTGATCGCCGGCGAGGTCAGGACCTTGCCGTTGAGGGTGACGCGGCCGGCCTCGATCATCGCCTCGGCGTCGCGGCGGGAGGCGATGCCGGCGCGGGCGATGGTCTTGGCGATGCGCTCGCCCTCGGGCGCGGCGGCTTGGTCCGCGGGTACGGCCGGGGAGGGGTCTGGATTGTCGGTCATCCGCGCCCCTTATCAGAGCGTGGGTCCGCGCAAAAGGAAAAGGCGGCCCGCGAGGGCCGCCCTTTCATCGAACCGCGCGGTTCAGGTCGGTCACAACCGCGGCGAGCGACCGCGCACGGCGCCCATCACCGCCGAGATCAGGAACAGCGCGATCGCGACGAAGAACACGATCTTGGCCGCCTCCATGGCGGTGCCGGCGATGCCGCCGAAGCCGAGCAGAGCGGCGATCAGAGCGACGACGAGAAAGGTTACAGCCCAACCGATCATGGTATCCTCCTGACGTCCGTCTTGGACGGTGTCTTGTAAGTCTGTCCTGGCTTGGAGAATTGCCAAGCTACCGGATTCGTTCCGTCGATGGCGCTGAAAACGGTTGCCGGGCCGAAGCGTTCCGGGCAGCGGCGGGATCCCGCTTTCATCCACCCCTTGGGGAGCAACGGCGGCTGCGGAGCCTCTGTTCCGGCCGCTGAGCTGGGACCGGACGCGCCCGCGCGCCCGGAGGATCTTCCGGGCGGGAGGACGGGGCGATCGAAGGGAGGCTCGAGGAGATTTTGCCGGGAGCGCCTCAGGCCGCCAGCGTCCGTTGGGGTTGCCCCTGGGCCGCGGAACCGGCCTCGAGCAGGCTGGCGATCTCGTGGACCGGCCGGGGCGGGCTGAACAGATAGCCCTGCACCTCCTGCGCCCCCTCCGCGCGGATGGTGGCGAGTTGCGGCTCGGTCTCGACCCCTTCGACCAGCGTCGTGATGCCGAGGCTCGCCCCCAGGCTGACGATGGCGCGGATGATCGCGCCGGCATCCGACTGTCCGGCGCAGTCGCGCACGAAGGAGCGGTCGATCTTGATCTTGTCGAAGGGGAAGCGGCGCAGGTAGCTAATCGAGGAATAACCGGTGCCGAAATCGTCCATGGAGATGCGCACCCCGAGCTTGCGCAGGGTGTGGAGCGTTTCGAGGTTTGCCTCGGTGTCGTCGAGCAGCACGCTCTCGGTGATTTCCAGTTCCAGACGATTCGCCCGGAGGCCGCTGCCCGCGAGCGCGCCGAGCACGCTCTGGACGAAGCCGCGGTGGCGCAGTTGCAGCGGCGAGACGTTGACCGCCACGCTGACCGCATCGGGCCAGGCGGCGGCATCCCGGCAGGCCTGGTGCAGCACCCACTCGCCGATCGGCACGATCAGACCGCTCTCCTCGGCGAGTGGGATGAACACCGCCGGGCTCACGAGCCCGCGCTCGGGATGGCGCCAGCGGACCAGCGCCTCCATGCCGGTGATGCGATTGTCGGACAGGTCCACGAGCGGCTGATAGTGCAGTTCGAAGCGGTTCTGCTGGAGTGCCTCGCGCAGTTCGCGCTCGAGGCCGAGCCGCTCGCGCAGGGTCTCGTCCATCTGCGGCTCGAACCGGCGGACGGTGCCGCGCCCCTCGGTCTTCGCCTCGTAGAGGGCGAGGTCGGCCTCCTTGAGGAGGCGCTCGATGTCATGCGGGACGCCCTCCTCCGCCAGGGCGATGCCGGCGCTCATCCCGATCTCGACGGTGATCCCGTCGAGGGTGTAGGGCGCGGCGACGGTCTCGATCAGGCGCTCGGCCAGGGCCGCGGCCCCGGCCGCATCCTCGACGCGGGAGAGTACCGCGAACTCGTCGCCCCCGAGCCGGGCCACCACGTCGTGGCTGCGCACCTGCCCCCGCAGCCGCTCGGCCACCGCCCGCAGCAGGGCATCGCCCACCGCGTGGCCGAAGCTGTCGTTGACCGGCTTGAACCGGTCGAGGTCGAGGCAGAGGACGGCGAGCGGCGCCGCCGCCTCGGCGCGCAGAGCCTCGATCCACTCGGTGCCGATCTCGCGCAGGCGGGTGCGGTTGGGCAGATCGGTGAGGCCGTCGTGGCGGGCCATGTGGATGATGCGCGCCTCGTTGCGCCGCCGCTCGGTGATGTCCTCGAAGGTCGCGACCCAGCCGCCGCCCTCGGCCATGGGGCGGTGGGTCACGGCGATGACCCGCCCGTCGGCGAGTTCGCGCAGCACCGATTTCGATCCGTCTCCGGAGAGCGACGTGCGGGTGCTCTCGCTGATCGCATCGATCGTGGCGCCGCGCTTGTAGCGCCCGAGCGCCACCAACATCTCGATGATGGCGCGCTGGCCCATGCCGACATGGACCGCATCCTCCGACAGGCCGAAGATTTCCAGGTAGCGCCGGTTCCACACGAGGAGCCGCTGCCCCGCATCGAACAGGCACAGCCCGTGCGTCATGTTCTCCAGGGCCGCGTCGAAGCGCCGGTTCTGCTCGCTGAGCTGGGCATGGGCCTCGACCAGGGCGCGCCGGGTCCGGTGCTGTTCGGTGACGTCGCTGCCGACGCCCCGATAACCGAGGAAGTCGCCCTCGGGCGAGAAAAGCGGGCGACCGCTGATCTCGAACCAACGCGGCGTGCCGTCGGGATGGCGATAGACGTAGGTCAGTTCACGGAAGGGGCGGCGCGCGGCGATCGTCTCGCGATAAGGCGCAAGGTTCGCCTCCTCACCGGCCAGGGTCTCGCGCGCCCGCCCGATCAGACTCTCCGGCGGGCGGCCCAGCAGACGCTCGGCGCCCGGAGAGATGTAACTGAATCTGTCCTCGGCATCGGTAGCCCAGAGCCAGTCGAACGCGATCCGCGCCAGTTCTTCAAGATCGTTCAGAGGCATAGCATCACCCTAGGCAGACGGGATTTTGAGGCCAGAATGTAAATATTTCCTCATGCCTATGACTTGGCCATCATGCCCAATTAACGATCCAATCCTGTCAATCGAAGTGCAAACCCAAGTGCAGGGAAGGCTGAAGGCCACCGCCTGAATTGCACAGATCCGATCTGTTTCTTCTAGGTTGCAAAATTCCGAACATGGAATCCTGAGCGATCCAGCGATCGAGAGGCACCGGAGCTTTCGCCGCGCCGGACCGTTATCCGCATCCTGGATGCGGCTGAGGTTGATGGATGGCCGAGGGCGACGACCTTTTTCCCGGCTTCGAGCCGCTCTGGATCGAGGGGCCGGCCGGCCGCTGGTTCGGCCGGGCCAAGGGCCCGCAGGACGCGCCGCCGCTCCTCCTGCTGCACGGCTTCCCGCAGAGCCACGCGATGTGGCACCGGCTGGCGCCGGCACTCGCCGAGACGCACCGGGTGATCGCCCTCGACCTGAAGGGCTACGGCTGGTCGGCCGCCCCCGCCTCTGGCGGCGGGGAGAACGCCTACGCCAAGCGGCGGCTCGGGGCGGAGATCGTCGCTGTGATGGAGCGGCTCGGTCATGTCCGCTTCGCTCTGGCCGGCCACGATCGCGGCGCCCGCGTCGCCTACCGGCTGGCGCTGGACGAACCCGGCCGGATCGAGCGGCTGGCGATCCTCGACATCGTGCCGACCGAGGTGCAGTGGACCCGCATCGAGGCGAAGCCCGGCGCGAACCCGCACTGGTCGTTTCTGTCGCGCCCGGCCCCGGAGCCGGAGGAGGCGATCCGCTGCGACCCGGACGCCTATTTCGAGGGGCTGCTGCGCGACTGGAGCGCGAGCCGCGACCTCGCCGCCTTCGACGCCCGCGCGCTCACGCTCTACCGGCAGGCCTGGAACGTGCCCGAGCGCATCCACGCGATGTGCGAGGATTACCGGGCGGGCGGCGCCGACGGGCCGGACCGCGCCGCCGACCGCGACGACCTCGCCGCGGGCCGCACCTTATCGATGCCGGTGCTGGTGCTCGCCAGCGACGCCTATCTCAACCGGGATAAGCCGGAGACCGCCCTGGCAGCCTGGCAGCGGACTTTTGCCCCCGCAGCGCAGGGCGTGACCATCGCCTCCGGCCACTTCATGGCCGAGGAGGCGCCGGAGCCGACCCTGCGGGCGTTGCAGGGCTTTCTGGCAGAGTAAATCTCATCCCAAATCCGGTTGATCCCTTCGGGATGGCGGATTTGGACTTCGCTCAAGCGCCGCGCGGGCTGCTGACACGGTCTCCGCTCTGATCAAGCGGAGACCGTGTCAGAAATTCTCGACCCAGGGCCGCAGGGCGATCTCGTCGGTCCAGGCGCTGCGGTCCTGGCGCAGGAGGGCGAGGTAGCTCTTGGCGATGGCGTCGGGATCGAGGGTCGCGTCGGGGCGCCCCTCCGGATCGGGGCGGGCGTCGGAGCGGATCGCGCCGTCGATCACGACATGGGCGACGTGGATGCCCAGGGGCTGAAGCTCGCGGGCGAGGCTTTGCGCGAGGCCGCGCAGGGCGAACTTGCCCATGGCGAAGGGGGCGGAGCCGGCAAAACCCTTCACGCTCGCCGAGGCACCGGTGAACAGGATCGCGCCGTGGCGGTGGGGCAGCATCCGCCGGGCGGCGGCCTGGGCCACGAGGAAGCCGCCATAGGCCGAGACCGCGAGCGCGCGGGCGACCGCCTCCGGATCGAGATCGACGCTGGCCCCACGCAGCCGGCCGCTGGCGTTGTAGACCACCACGTCCGGCGCGCCGCCGAGCGCCGGTTCGAGCCGGGGAAACAGGGCCTCGACCCCGCCGGGATCGGTGGCGTCGCAGGCGTGCACCACCGCCCCCGTCTCCGCGGCGAGGCGGCTCAGCTTCTCAACGTTGCGCGCGGCGAGCCCGACCTTCAGCCCTTCCGCCGCGAACAGGCGCGCCAGGGATGCGCTCAAGCCGGAACCGGCCCCGACGATCAGGGCGCGCTGGTAGGTCGGGACCATGGGAGGGGGCTCCGTGCGGGGTCGCGGGATGGGGGGCGAACGCACGGCGCGCCGCCGCGGTTCGCCTCCCACTCACCCCCGTCTTTGCGAAAAGAAATCCCTGAGCAGGCCCGCCGCCTCGCCCTCGCGAAAGCCGGAATAGACTTCCGGGGCGTGGTGGCAGGTCGGCTGGTTGAACACGCGGGGCCCGTGCTCGACGCCGCCGCCCTTAGGATCGGAGGCGGCGTAGTAGAGGCGGCGGATGCGGGCGAAGGCGATCGCGCCCGCGCACATCGGGCAGGGCTCCAGGGTGACGTAGAGGTCGCAGCCGGTGAGGCGCTCATCGCGCAACGCGGCGCAGGCCGCGCGGATCGCCAGGATCTCGGCATGGGCCGTAGGGTCGGACAGCGCCCGCGGCCGGTTGCCCGCAACCGCCAAGACCGCGCCGTCACGCACCACCACCGCGCCGACCGGCACCTCGCCGAGCGCCGCGGCCTCGCGGGCCGCAGTGAAGGCGAGGTCGAGGAAATCGGGCATCAGTCGCCGGAGGCGGCCGCGTCGTGAGCCGCCTCCCTGGCGACCTCCCGGCCGCCGATGTCAGTCCGATAAAAACCGTCCGGCCAGTCGATCCGCCGCACCGCCGCGTAGGCGCGCTCCTGCGCTTCCCCCACGCTGGCGCCGAGCGCCGTGACCGCGAGCACCCGGCCGCCATCGGCCAGCAGCCGGTCGCCGTCGCGGCGGGTGCCGGCCTGGAACACCAGTACCCCCTCATCGAGGGCCGCCTCGGCGCCGCGGATCTCGGTGCCGCGGGTCACCGCGCCGGGATAGCCCTGCGCCGCCATCACCACTGTGAGCGCCGCGCGGGAGGCATCGAAGCCGATCGAGACGCCGGAGAGATCGCCCTTGGCCGCCGCCAGCAGCGCCGGCACGAGATCACCCGACAGGCGCGGCATCAGCACCTGCGCCTCCGGGTCGCCGAAGCGGGTGTTGTACTCGATGAGCTTGGGGCCCTCCGCCGTCAGCATCAGCCCGGCATAGAGGATGCCGGAGAACGGCGTGCCGCGGGCGGCCATGCCAGCCAGCGTCGGCGCGATGATCCGGGTCATCACCGTCTGCGCGATCTCCGGCGTGACGATGGAGGCGGGGGAATAGGCGCCCATGCCGCCGGTATTGGGGCCGCGGTCGCCGTCATGAACCCGCTTGTGATCCTGCGCCGTCCCGATCGGAACGGCGCGGGTCCCGTCGCAGAGTGCGAAGAAGCTCGCCTCCTCGCCGAACAGGCACTCCTCGATCACGAGCGCGCCCCCCTCGCTGCCGTCGAGGATCGCCCGCACGGCCGCCTCGGCCTCGGGCAGGGTCTCGGCCACGGTCACGCCCTTGCCGGCGGCGAGACCGTCGGCCTTGACCACGATCGGCGCGCCGCGCGCGCGCAGGTAGGCCAAAGCCGGATCGAGATCGGTGAAGCGGGCGAAGGCGGCGGTCGGGATGTCGTGCTCGGCGCACAGATCCTTGGTGAAGCCCTTCGAGCCTTCGAGCTGCGCCGCGGCCTTGGTCGGCCCGAAGGCGGGGATGCCGGCGGCCTGGAGGTCATCGACGAGCCCGGCGACCAGCGGCGCTTCCGGCCCCACCACCACCAGCCCGACCTTTTCCGCCCGGCAGAAGGCGACCACCGCCGCGTGATCGGAGACCGCGAGATCCGGCCGGTTCTCGCCGTGCCGGGCGGTGCCCGGATTGCCCGGCGCGACGAACAGCTTCGCGCAGAGCGGCGATTTCGCGATGGCCCAGGCCAGCGCGTGCTCGCGCCCGCCGGAGCCGATGAGCAGGATGGAGAAGGGCTCGGTCATGACGAGACCCTATCCAAAAAATTTCGGGCCGGGGAAAGGGCGTTTCGCGTTTGCCCCGGCCACACATCCGGCAACGCGAGGGAGAACCCGCCGCATGGCGCCGCCAGACCCGCATCGAGACCATCCTCAACGACCGGGCCGGAGACGGCGCCGGCTCGGCCTGGAAGGCGTCAGCACCCTCGTGCAGACGCTGGCGATCCTCGGGGCAGGGGCCTGGGGCGTATACACCTTCGTCTACGAGGCGCGGATCAAGCCGGGGCTCGCCCCGCCCTCGGTCTCGGTGAAGACCGATCTCGTCCGGGTCGGCGAGCGCGGCGACCGGGTGGCGATCCGCTCGACCGTGACCCGCACCAATGTCGGCCAAGCGGGCGTGCGCGTGCTCGGGCTCACCTACACCGTGATCGGCCTGCGCACCCGCTTCTCCGAGCCGGATCGCGAGGCGGCGGAGACGACCGCGCGGGAGGCCGCCTTCCGCGCCGCGCTCTCCGGCTCGGCGAGCGTCGAGTCCGCCCGCGACTACGTGCGCGAGAGCGGCGCGCCGATCCTGCGCCAGGGCGTGCTGTTCTCCGGGGCGACCGCGCTGCCGAGCGAACCCTCCGAGCTCAACCCGGGCGAATCCGTCTCCCGCGACGTCATCGTCTACGCCGACCGCAAAGCGTTCGACGCCGTGCGCTTCGAGGTGCGGCTCGCCTACGCCAAGGAGGACGACCCGCCGGTGCGCCTGCGCTTCGAGACCGGAACGGACGGGGTGCTCGCCACCGTCCCGGCCGAGCCCTGTCCCGCACCGAAATGCCCGCTGCGGACGACGGATTTCGCCACCGAGTTCTCGCTGTGGTGAGCGGACCTTTGCGGCCTTCCGTCCGACCCCATCCGAGATCGTCCGAGGGTCCGTTACGAGACGCCCGCCGCGCTGTCCTCTCCGGAGGGGGAACGGCCGGTGACCGGGAGTCTTGCGCGGCACTCTTATCCCGCGCGCCGGACGGAACGGTTCGCCGGGCTCACCTGTTGATGAGGGCCATGCCGATCTGTCGCCACTCGATCGCCTCCCCCGCCCGCCCGCCCCGCGCGCACGCGGTCGTTCGACTCTCGGACTACGTGGTCCAGCGCCGCTCGGCGCCGCGAGCCGCCAACGACAACCGCCGCTCGCGGCTGGCGCCGGTCTGGCCCTGGGCCATGGCGGCCGCGGCCGCGCCCGCCGTCACGGCGGCGCTGATCCTTTCGCGACTGATCTGAGCCTCGGGTCTTCTTCCCCGAGCGTTTCTGCCGGAGACGAGCGGCAGCGTCCCTGGCGCCACACTCGCGCGCCCTCCCCAGCCGATCCGCCCAGCGGCCTTTACCTCGACCGGCCGGTTCCCGTAGCGTCCGGCCCCATGCCGCTCGTGCCCCCGCCACGTCCTGCGACCTCTGCCGCCGCCGTGCCGCCGCCGGGGGAGCCGGCGCCCTCGGCTTTGCTCCAGGCCAACACCCCCGAATGGTCGGTCGGCGACCTCGCCGCCGCCCTCAAGCGCACCCTTGAAGATGCATTTGGGCATGTGCGCCTGCGCGGCGAGATCTCGGGCTATCGCGGGCCGCACGGCTCGGGCCACGCCTATTTCTCGCTCAAGGACGGCTCGGCGAAGATCGATGCGGTGGTGTGGAAGGGCGTGCTCGGGCGCCTGCGCCAGAAGCCCAAGGAGGGGCTCGAGGTCGTCGCCACCGGCAAGATCACGACGTTTGCCGGGAAATCCTCGTACCAGATCGTCATCGATTCGATGGAGCCCGCCGGCATCGGCGCCTGGATGGCGCTGCTGGAGGAACGCAAGCGCCAGCTCGCGGCGGAGGGCCTGTTCGAGGCGGACCGGAAGCGGCCGATCCCGTTCCTGCCGCGGGTGATCGGCGTCGTCACCTCGCCGACCGGCGCGGTGATCCGCGACATCCTGCACCGGTTGGAGGACCGCTTTCCGCGCCCCGTACTGGTCTGGCCGGTGCGGGTGCAGGGGGAGGGGGCGGCCGAGGAAATCGCCGCGGCGATCCGGGGCTTCAACGCGCTGACGCCCGACGGCCCGATCCCGCGGCCGGACGTGCTGATCGTCGCCCGCGGCGGCGGCTCGATCGAGGATCTCTGGGCCTTCAACGAGGAGGCGGTGGTGCGCGCCGCCGCCGAGTCCGGTATTCCCCTGATCTCGGCGGTCGGCCACGAGACCGACACGACGCTGATCGACTTCGCCTCCGACCGCCGCGCCCCAACGCCCACGGGCGCGGCCGAGATGGCCGTGCCGGTGCGCGCCGAACTTCTGGCCCAGATCCACGACCTCGGCGCCCGGCAGGCCGGCACGATGCTACGGCGGGTCGAGCGCGAGCGGGCGGATTTCCGCGCCCTGGTGCGGGCGATCCCCGGTGCCGACGCCTTTCTCGCCGCCAAGCGCCAGCGCCTCGACCTCGCCGACGCGCGGCTGCGGCCCGCGCTCGCCGCCAATGCCCGCGATTCCCGCGAGCGCCTGAACCGCCTCGCCGACCGGCTGACCCGGCGCTCGCCGGCGATCGCCTTGGCCGAGGCGCGGGCGCGGCTCGCCGGCATCGACCACCGCCCGCGCACCGCCATATCCCGCATCATCGAGCGCCGCCGCGACCGGCTCGGGGCGCAGGCCGGCCTGCTCGGGGCGCTCAGCTACAAGGCGGTGCTCGCCCGCGGCTACGCGCTGGTGCGCGACGCCGACGGCCTGCCGGTGCGCTCGCGCGAGGCCGCCGCCACGGCCGTCCGGCTTCAGCTCCAGTTCGCCGACGGGGCGGTTTTCGCGCGGCCCGAGGATGCTCCGGCCGCTCCCCTGGCCGATGCCCCGCCCTCGCCGCCGCGCGCGAAGCGTGCGCCGCGCCGGATCGCGGCCGAGCCGGCTCCCAAGCCCAAGGAGACGGCGCCCGAGCCCGCCGCGCGGCAAGGCTCGCTGTTCTGAGCGGCGGCTCGATGGTGTCCCTTCTTTTCGAAATGCCGCGCAGCGGCCTCGAACGATAAAGGGGGGGAAGGATGAGACCGGCTTTCTCGCCCCGCCCCCGCGTCGCCCCCACCTTGCGCGGCGAGCACCTTGACCGACCCCGCCGCCTCTGCGACCGAGCGGCACGGCTCCTGCCTCACCGGCGGCGGGCCTCGGCATCCGGCAGGAGAGGCGCGTGACCACGACGATCGACTCGGACCAGAAGCTCCACCTCGTGTTCGGCGGCGAGCTGGAGGACGTCTCGGGCGTACGCTTCCGGGACATCAAGGATCTCGACATCGTCGGCATCTTCCCCGACTACGCCTCGGCCCAGACCGCGTGGCGCGCCAAGGCGCAGGCCACCGTCGACAGCGCCCAGACCCGCTACTTCATCGTTCACCTGCACCGACTGCTCGAACCGTGATCAGGGCAGAGCGGGGCTGCGGCATGAAGCCCATGAAGCCATTGTGACGCGCCGGCCCCGCTGATATGAGCCGCGCGGCCGGATGCAGATGCGGTCCCGGACGTGATTGGGTTCGCGCGCGTCCCGCGAGTGACTTGAAGAGTGAGCCGAGAGACGCCCGGCATGACGTCGTCCATCAAGATCATCGCCGGCAACGCGAGCCGCCCGCTCGCGGAAGCGATCGCCAGCTACCTCGAATTGCCGCTCGCCAACTGCATGGTCCGGCGCTTCGCCGACATGGAGATCTTCGTCGAGCTGCAGGAGAACGTCCGCGGCGAGGACGTGTTCATCGTCCAATCGACCTCGTTCCCCGCCAACGACCACCTGATGGAACTGCTGATCATGATCGACGCCGCGCGTCGGTCCTCGGCGCGGCGCATCACGGCGGTGATCCCCTATTTCGGCTATGCCCGGCAGGACCGGCGCACCTCGGGCCGCACGCCGATCTCGGCCAAGCTCGTGGCCAACCTCATCACCGAGGCCGGCGCCGACCGCGTCCTGACGCTCGACCTCCATGCCGGTCAGATCCAGGGCTTCTTCGACATTCCCACCGACAACCTGTTCGCCGCACCCGTGATGGTGCGCGACATCAAGGAGCGGCTGGCTCCCGGCGAGCGCATGGTGGTTTCGCCGGATGTGGGCGGCGTGGTGCGCGCCCGCGCGCTGGCCAAGCGCATCGACGCCTCGCTCGCCATCGTCGACAAGCGCCGCGAGCGGGCGGGCGAGTCCGAGGTGATGAACATCATCGGCGACGTCGAGGGCCAGTCCTGCATCCTCGTCGACGACATCGTCGATTCCGGCGGCACCCTGGTGAACGCCGCCGAGGCCCTGCTGAACGCCGGCGCCAAGGAGGTTTCGGCCTACATCACGCACGGTGTGCTGTCGGGCGGCGCGGTCTCGCGCATCGCCGCCTCGCGGATGAAGGAACTCGTCATCACCGACTCGATCCTGCCGACGCAAGCCGTGAAGCTCGCCCGCAACATCCGGGTGATCTCGATCGCGCCGCTGCTCGGCGAGGCGATCGGGCGCACGGCCACCGAATCGAGCGTGTCGAGCCTGTTCACCTGAGCCGCGTCGGTTCAAGCGTCCGGACAGGTTCTGCGCATCATCAGCCCGGCTGAGATCGACAGCCAGACCAGGTCGGCATCGGTCTGGATGCGCAGCTTCGCCTTGATGCTCGAATGGTAGTTCTGAACCGTCTTCGGGCTCAGCGAGAGGGCGTCGGCGATGGCCTCGGTCGTCTTCCCCGATGCGATCAGGCCTAGGATCTCTACCTCGCGCGGTCCGAGATCCTCGATCGGTGAGCGGCGGCCGGAGAGGCGCTCGGCGGCGATCTCGCGGGCGATGTCCTCGCTGACGGCCTGCCCGCCGCGCATCACGGTCCCCATGGCGGCAACGAGTTCGTGGGGCGGGCTGCTCTTTGTGACGTAGCCGCAGGCCCCGGCCTCGAACGCCTTGAGGGCGAACGGCGTGCCCTGATGCATCGAGAAGACGAGGATGCGCGCCGCCCGGTCGTAGGCGCGGATGCGCCGGATCGCCTCCAGGCCGCTGGCACCGGGCAGGCTGAGATCGAGGATGACGATGTCGGGCTTCAGCCGGCGATAGTCGCGGTAGGCGGCGGCCGCGCTCTCGGCCTCGGCGATGACCCGGTAACCCGGCTGGCGCTCCAGAAGCTTGCGGTAGCCCGCCCGCACCACGGGGTGGTCGTCGACGAGCAGGATGGTGGTGCCGCTCACGCGAAGCGGGCCCCGGCCGGCTCAGGGCCGAAGGGGATGATGGCGGCGATCCGCACGCCGATCCCGCCCGCCGGACGCTCGATCGACAGCGAGCCACCGAGCGCCGCGACCCGCTCGCGGATGCCGATGAGGCCGTAGCCGGCCCTCGCCTCCAGCCGCTCGGGCGCGCCGCCGCCATCGTCCTCGACGGACAGGGCGAGGCCGCGGACCGGATCATCGCCCTCGACCCGCAAGCGCACCTCGCTCGGGCGGCCGTGGCGCGCGGCGTTGGTCAGGCATTCCTGGGCGATACGGTAGAGGTTCAACCCCGCCTGTGCCGGCACGTGGCTCAGGCTGCCGACGATGTCGAGGCGGAAGGCGGGGATCGTCTCGGGCACTGCCCCGGCGGGGCGGGCGGCGGCGAGTGCCGCCCCGTGGGCGTTCCAGGTCGCGATCAGATGGCCGAGGGAGCGCTCCAGCCCGACCGCGTCGAGATCCGGCGGCCGCAGGCGGGCGAGCGTGCTGCGCAGGGTGCCCATCATCCGCTCGGTGATGCCGGAGATCGCGCGAGCGTCCTCGGCGATGTCGGGGCGCTCGACCTCCGTGCCGGCGGCGATGGCGGCGGCGAGCGCGGACGCCGCTGTGAGACATTGGCCGAACTCGTCGTGCAGGTCGCGCGCCAGCGTGCGGCGCTCCTCCTCCTGCACTTGGAACAATCGCCGGGTCAGCGCCGCGCGCTGGGCCGTGGTCTCGGCCAGGCGCTGCGTCAGATCGTTGACGGCCCGAGCGATCAGCGCGAATTCCCGCGCCCGAAAGGCGGGCAGGCGCAGATCGTACGCGCCCCCTTCCATGTTGCGCAGGCAGCGCACGATCCGCTCGGCGGGCATCAGGGCGTGGCCGATCACCAGAGTCGCGAGCAGCCCGATGCCCGCCGCCATCGCGGCGGCGACGCCGACGACCACGCTGACGACGCGCCACGCCTGCCGCGCGGCGGCTCCGTGATCGGCCACCGCGATCACCTGCCCCGCATCGCGGCGGTGGAGCGTCACCGTGCGGGTCACCGGGCGGCTCGGACCGAACAGGGCGGAATAGGCGGCATCGAACCAAGCGGGCGGCGCTGCGCCCATTCCCGACCACCCGCCGCAGAGCCGGCGCGGCGCCTCGTCGGTCCAGGCGAGACTCACGCAGTAGCCGGGCGCGATGACCCTGAGGGTCTCGGAGCTGCGCCAGTCGGGGAAGGCATATTTGGCGTCCCGACCCGAACTGCCCCGCCACGTCAGCTCGCGCCACGCCAGTTCGCGCGCCTCGCGCACCACGCGGTCGGCGGACGCCACGGCTTCCGCTCGGATCGTCCGGTTCACGTCCCACATCACCCAGGCGGAGGCCGCGGCGAGGCAGAGCGCCACCACGGCGACCACGCGCAGGATCAGTCCCGTCAACAGGCGCATGGCCGCCTCCTTCACCCTCGATGAGAGAGGAGCCGCAGGCGCAGGCCCTTGGCAAGGCGCTCCACGCAAGATCGGGAAGATCTCCCAACGCCGATCGGGACGCCGTCCCTCCACCGGACACGATTCTTGAGATCTTCTTGAGAACGCCCGGCGGGGGCGGGACGCGGCGCCCGCCGCTCCTCGCTCGGGCTCAACGACAACAGATATCCGTGGAGGAACCCCGATGAAACGCGTCTCGCTGCTGGCGCTCACCCTCGCTGCCGGCCTGTCGCCAGCCTCCCTCTCGCCCCTCCTCGCCAACGAGGACGTAGCGAAGCGGATCGCCAACCCGGCGGAGCAGGTTCTTCAGACCGTCGATTACGCCAACACCCGCTATTCCAAGCTCGACCAGATCAACGCCAGCAACGTCAAGAACCTCCAGGTCGCCTGGAGCTTCTCGACCGGCGTGCTGCGCGGCCACGAGGGCTCCCCGCTCGTCGTCGGCAACATGATGTACCTGCACACCCCGTTCCCGAATCTCGTCTACGCCCTCGATCTCGATCAGGGCGGCAAGATCGTCTGGAAATACGAGCCCAAGCAGGACCCATCGGTGATCCCGGTGATGTGCTGCGACACGGTCTATCGCGGGCTCGCCTACGCCGACGGCGCGATCATCCTGCACCAAGCCGACACCACGCTGGTCTCGCTCGACGCCAAGACCGGCAAGGTCAACTGGTCGGTCAAGAACGGCGACTCGAAGATCGGCGAGACCAACACCGCCACCGTCCTGCCGGTGAAGGACAAGATCATCGTCGGCATTTCGGGCGCCGAGTACGGCATCCGCGGCCACATCACCGCCTACGATGCCAAGACCGGTAAACGGGTCTGGCGCGGCTACTCGGTCGGGCCCGACGACGAGATGCTGGTCGATCCGGAGAAGACCACGTCGCTCGGCAAGCCGATCGGCAAGGATTCCTCCCTGAAGACCTGGGAAGGCGACCAGTGGAAGACCGGCGGCGGGGCGACCTGGGGCTGGTACTCCTATGATCCGAAGCTGAACCTCGTCTATTACGGCACCGCCAATCCCTCGACCTGGAACCCGAAGCAGCGGCCGGGCGACAACAAGTGGACGATGGCGATCTTCGCCCGCGATCCCGACACCGGTATGACCCGGTGGATCTACCAGATGACGCCCCACGACGAGTGGGACTACGACGGCATCAACGAGATGATCCTCACGGATCAGAAATTTGACGGCAAGGAGCGCCCGCTCCTGACGCATTTCGACCGCAACGGCTTCGCCTACACCCTCGACCGTGCCACCGGCGAACTCCTGGTCGCGGAAAAGTTCGATCCGGTCGTGAATTGGGCCACCAAGGTCGATCTCAAGACCGGACGGCCGCAGGTGGTGGCCAAGTACTCGACCGACCAGAACGGCGAGGACGTCAACACCAAGGGCATCTGCCCGGCGGCGCTCGGCACCAAGGACCAGCAGCCTGCGGCCTTCTCGCCGAAGACGCAGCTCTTCTACGTGCCGACCAACCACGTCTGCATGGATTACGAGCCGTTCCGCGTCACCTACACGCCCGGCCAGCCCTACGTCGGTGCGACGCTGTCGATGTACCCGGCGCCGGGCTCGCACGGCGGCATGGGCAACTTCATCGCCTGGGATAACATCCAGGGTAAGATCAAGTGGTCCAACCCCGAGCAGTTCTCGGTCTGGTCGGGTGCGCTCGCCACGGCCGGCGACGTGGTCTTCTACGGCACGCTGGAAGGCTACCTGAAAGCGGTCGACTCGAAGACGGGTAAGGAACTCTACAAGTTCAAGACCGCCTCCGGCATCATCGGCAACGTGATGACCTACGAGCACAAGGGCAAGCAGCACATCGCCGTGCTCTCGGGCGTCGGCGGCTGGGCCGGCATCGGCCTCGCGGCCGGCCTGACCGACCCGAATGCCGGCCTCGGCGCGGTGGGCGGCTACGCGGCCCTGTCGAGCTACACCAACCTCGGCGGCCAGCTCACGGTCTTCGCCCTGCCCAACTGAACCCGATGCGAGGCGCGGGTTTTCGATCCGCGCCTCCCGTCCGACGCGAGGGGCATGTTTGCGACGAAGAACTGGTTCCCGCCCCGCCCGGCGGCGACATCCTCCGGCCCCTCGGCCGGGCGGACGGGGACACGGCGCGCTCCCTTCACGGGAGGCGCCGTTTCTTTTTTCATTGCGATGAGCGGATCTCGGCGATCTCGAACTCGTGCTCGTTGACCGTCACGGTGTCGCCGACGCTCTTGCCGGTGAGGGCGCGGGCGAGCGGCGCGACGTAGGAGATCGAGCCGGCCGAGGGATCGGCCTCGTCCTCGCCGACGATGCGAAACGTCTGGCGGGTGTCGTCCTCGCGCAGCAGGGTCACCGTCGCGCCGAAGCGCACCACGTCGCCCTCGAACGCCTCGACGAGTTCCGCCGAGTTCTTGCGCGCGCTCCAGTAGCGCAGGTCGCGCGAGATCCGGGCGTGGTCCGCCTTGTTCTGCTCCGGCGAGAGGGCGGCCAGCTCGGCCTCCAGCCGCGCCACCTCTTCCTCCATCCTCGCGAGCCCCTCCGGCGTCACGTAGTTGGGATGGGTGGAGATCAGACGATCGGGAAGTTCCTCGACAGCGTCACCGTCTTCGGGCTCACGGACAAATGCTTTGCTCATAAGACAGGCAATGCCCAAGCCTGCACCGCAGTTCCCCCGCTCCGGCGCCGAGGCTCAGCCGATCGCGACGACCGTGCGGCCCCGCACCTGACCTTCGAGCAGGGGCTCGGCGAGGCCGCCGGCCTCCTCCAGGGGAACCGTCCGCGTCATCCGCCGCAGGAGATCACGGTCGAGGTCGCGCGCGAGGCGGGCCCAGGCGTCACGGCGGGGCTTGTGCGGGGTCGTCACGCTGTTGATGCCGAGAAGCGAGACGCCGCGCAGGATGAAGGGCGCGACCGAACTCGGCAGATCCATGCCCCCGGCATTGCCGCAGGCGGCAATGGCGCCGCCGCCCCGCGTCATCGAAAGGGCGTTGGCGAGGACCCGTCCGCCGACCGCATCGATGCCGGCAGCCCATCGCTCCTTTCCGAGCGGGCGCGGCTCGCCCGCGAGCGCCTCGCGCTCCAGGATCTCGGCGGCGCCGAGGCTCTTCAGGTAATCGGCCTCGCCGGCCCGGCCGGTCGCGGCGATGACGTGCCAGCCGGCGCGCTTCAGGAGTGCCACCGCGACCGAGCCGACGCCGCCGGAGGCGCCCGTCACCAGGGCCGGTCCGGCCTCGGGGGTGAGCCCGTGCCGCTCCAGAGCGAGAACCGAGAGCATCGCCGTGTAGCCGGCCGTGCCGATCGCCATGGCCTCAGCCGGGCTCAGGCCCTCAGGCAGCGGGACCAGCCAGTCGCCACGCAGCCGGGCGCGCTCGGCCAACCCGCCGAGATGGGTCTCGCCGACGCCCCAGCCGGTGAGCACCACCGCATCGCCGGGCTTGTAGTCGGGATGGTCCGAGGCCTCGACGGTGCCGGCGAAGTCGATGCCGGGGATCATGGGGAAGCGGCGCACCACCGGCATCCGGCCGGTCATGGCGAGCCCGTCCTTGTAGTTCAGGCCCGAATGAGAGACCCGCACGGTGACGTCGCCGTCCATCAGGTCGGCCTCGTCGAAATCGCGCAGGGCGAGACTCTGGCCGGCCTCACCCTTGTCGATGACCCAGGCCCTGAACGCCGCCATGATCCGCTCCTCCCCGCTCGCGTCGGGTCCTGAGCTACGGCGATCCCGCCTCGATTCAAGGCCGCCGGCGAAGGCGGCCGAGAGAGTGCCCGAACGAGCGCGCCCTCAATACCCGTCGTAGATGCTGCCCCGCGAGAAGCCGAGGCCGACGGCGATGTCCGCGGAGGAGGCGCCGGCGAGGCCCAGCGCGTCCGGGATCGAACCGACCCCAAGGGGACCGTAGCCCGGACCATAGCCGGGAGCGGGTCCGAGATCAGGCCCGGCGACGGGGGCTGCGGCCGGCACCCAGGCGGCGCGGGCGGGCTGCACCAGCACACGGCGCTGCGTGGTGGCGTAGACCGGCGGCAGGGTGTGCGGGATCGCCTCCGGCGGGCGCACGAGCACGCGGCGGGTCTGCACGGCGTAGCGCGGCGGCGTGGTCACCCAGCAGCCGACGAGCTGGCCATAGGCGTCGATGCGCGTCTCCCACCGGCGCCCGCCGGGGGCCACCAGCACCCGCTCGGACACCGTGTCATAGACCGGCGGCGTCGTGCGGTAGACGGTGCGCGGCGGCTGGACCAGCACCCGCTCCGCGACGGTATCGTAGACTGGGGGCGTCACGACCCGGCGATAGCACTCGGCGCTGACGCACGCTCCCCCGGCCTGCGCGGGCACGGCCAGAGCGGCGACCGAGACAGCGGCAAGGGCAAGGGACGAGATCAGGTTCAGGCGGGGCAGGGGGGCAGTCATGGAACAACCTCGGAACACGACGCGACGTCAGGACGATCTCGACACCCCCGGCAGCCCCGTCCGGGACTCTTCGGAGTGTACCATTCGACGCCCAGATAGCGGCCAAGGTTGCGCACCGGACAAGCTCAATTGCCGAAGACAGTAAACTTAACCAACGACTAAGACTACGCAGATCTAAATATGCCAGCTCGACTTCGCAGGTTGACCGACAGACCGGGACTGGAGGGAAACGCGGGTCTACCTATCGGCCTTCAAGGGACGCTTTGGAAGCGTTGCCGAAAAGCCCTCCGCGCCGCGCAGGGGAGGGCGGGCGGAAGGGCGCGCTTGTCAGCCCATCGGCCAGGGGCTAGAGCGCTTCCAAATCGGGCGGCGGCGGCGCCCGGATCGCATGACACCGCCGCACGAGGGGATCGCATCCGCGCGAAGTCGGCGGGTGGCGGGCCGGCCAAAAGCCCTCCCGACCCCGCGAGGACAAGCGGATCTAAGGACCGAACGGCCCATGACCTACGTCGTCACCGACAACTGCATCAAGTGCAAGTACATGGACTGCGTCGAGGTGTGCCCCGTGGATTGCTTCTACGAGGGCGAGAACATGCTCGTCATCCATCCCGACGAATGCATCGATTGCGGCGTCTGCGAGCCGGAATGCCCCGCCGAGGCGATCAAGCCCGACACCGAGGGCAATCTCGAGAGCTGGCTGAAGCTGAACGCCGACTACGCCAAGACCTGGCCCAACATCACCCAGAAGAAGGATGCCCCCTCCGACGCCAAGCAGTGGGACGGGGTGAGCGGCAAGCTCGAGGCGCATTTCTCGCCCAATCCCGGCTCCGGCGACTGACCGCCTCCGCGGGGCGGGCGCCCTCGGGAGCATGGCGGCCTCTCGCCGCAGGCTGCCGGTGCGGCCGCGATCCCCGCAGAAGCCCCGAACGCGCCACGACCTACCTCGAAAGATCCGCCGGAGGCTCCGGCAACGCTCTTTCCGAGCCGTGCAAAACCTTCGATCCTCCCATGCGGAGACGCGTTCGCGCGCCGGCAATCCTTTGATTCGCCGGCCCGTTCGTGCTACATGAGGGCTCGCCGTCGCTCACGCCCGATGCGCCCCCCTCCTCTCGCACAAGCGGCGAGTTCCATCTTCCTGGAAAAGAGGTTGGCTGCGATCGACCGCCGGAAGCATTTCGCTCCCGGCGCGTTCTTTCGTGTGGTGGGAGCAACGCGAGAGCCCGGGAACCGGTCAGCGCCTCGACGGCGCGGCACTGGACTAAGGGCATGCGCCGGGTGTCCCGCCCCGGAGGTGACGAGCGTGCGGGCGTGGATGCGCGCCCCGCGTGGATGACAGTGGAGGCTCATTCCGCATGACCACAGCCAAGAAGACGACGGCAGCAGGCCGCCAAGGCTTCAAGACCGGCGAGGCGGTCGTGTATCCGGCGCACGGCGTCGGGCGGATCACCGCGATCGAGGAACAGGAGATCGCGGGCTACAAGCTCGAATTGTTCGTCGTCTCGTTCGAGAAGGACAAGATGGTCCTGCGCGTGCCGACCGCGAAGGCCAACAGCGTCGGCATGCGCAAGCTCGCCGAGCCCGAGCTCGTCAAGAAGGCCCTCGACGTGCTGACCGGCCGCGCCCGCATCAAGCGGACGATGTGGTCGCGCCGCGCCCAGGAATACGAGGCCAAGATCAATTCCGGCGATCTGATCTCGGTGACGGAGGTCGTGCGCGACCTCTACCGTTCCGAGGCTCAGCCCGAGCAGTCCTACAGCGAGCGCCAGCTCTACGAGGCCGCCCTCGATCGCGTCGTGCGCGAGATCTCCTCGGTGAACCGGATCACCGAGACCGAGGCGCTCAAGCTGATCGAGCAGAGCCTCGCCAAGTCGCCGCGTCGCGCCAAGGCTGACGCCGACGCCGAAGGTGATGACGATGTGCAGGAGGAGGCCGCCTGAGACGCCTCCCAGCGAATCGCATCGCTGCACGACTGGCATTTGTTAACCAGAGGGCTCGGCGCCACGCCGGGCCCTTTTTTCATGCGCCGTCCGCAGACCTCTTGATCATTTCCTCCCCGACGCCACGCGCCCGCAGGGAACCAGCGTCGCACGGATGTGTTGTGCCTCTGCCACGGATGGCTTGCCCCGATGGCCTCGCCCGGCGTTTCGCCGACCAAGAGGCTCAAGCGGGCTGATCCGAAACGCTCGAACCAAGAACGCTCGAACGAGAGAGGCGGGGATGGCAGAGATCGCGGGGATGCGGCGTCAGTTCATTCGAACAGCGATGGAGGCGCCGTTCCTTGCGAGGGAAGAAGAACGCGGGCTGGCGGTGGCCTGGAAGGAGGCACGCGACGAGCGCGCCCTGCACCGGCTGATCTCCGCACATATGCGCCTTGTGATCGCGCTCGCCGGCCGCTTTCGCCATTACGGACTGCCGATGGCCGACCTCGTCCAGGAGGGTCATGTCGGCCTGATGGAAGCCGCTGCCCGGTTCGAGCCGGAACGGGATGTCCGCTTCTCCACCTACGCCACGTGGTGGATCCGCGCCTCGATCCAGGACTACATCCTGCGCAATTGGTCGATCGTGCGCGGCGGAACGAGTTCCGCGCAAAAGGCCCTGTTCTTCAACCTGCGCCGCCTGCGCGCCCGGCTGATGCAGTCCACGGAAGAGCAGGTCGGCTCCGAGATCCATGGCCGGATCGCCAGCGCGATCGGCGTCTCCCGCGAGGACGTGGCGCTGATGGATGCGCGCCTGTCCGGCCCCGACATGTCGCTGAACGCGCCCGTGGGCGAGGAAAGCGAGGCGTCCTCCGAGCGGATGGACTTCCTCGTCGACAACGCGGCGCTGCCCGACGAGACGGTCTCGGCGCTGGTCGACGGCGAGCGTCGCCTCGTCTGGTTGCGGCAGGCGCTGACGGTCCTCTCCGAACGCGAGTTGCGCATCCTCAGGGAGCGGCGGCTCGCCGAGGATCAGGCAACGCTCGAAGCCCTGGGCCACCGCCTCGGCATCTCGAAGGAGCGCGTTCGCCAGATCGAGAACCGGGCCCTGGAGAAGCTCCGCCGGGCGCTCGCCGAAAAATTCCCGCAGGCGCCGAGCAGCGTCTTCGCCTGAATCCCGAAGGGTTCGCCACGGGGGGACGCGGATGCGGCGTTCCCTCGTAAGTTCGAAACGCCTTCCTTTCAGGGAAGGCTGGCCCGCTCGACGGAGCGGCCAGCCATGCGCACGCCGCCACGGCGCGAATCGCCCGACGCGTTGGCCAGCACGGCCGCGAGCCGCTTCGTCGCGAAATCGATGAAGCTGCGCGCCTTTGCCGGCAGGAGCCGTGAGGTGGTGACAAAATAGACCGGCGTCGCCGGCAGGTTCCAATCCGGCAGCACGCGCTCAAGACGGGCCGTGGAGAGGTCGTTGTCGACGTTGATGACGTTGGCCCTGGTCAATCCCTGTCCGGCCACGGCGAAGCGCCGGGCGAGGCTCAGCGAGTTGCAGGACAGGGGACCACCCACGGTGATCGCGACGGACTCGCTGCCGCGCTTGAGCGTCCAGGTGGCGGAGGTGCCCTGCATCGGCAGAATGACCTGATGCTTCTCGAGATCGAACGGCGTCATCGGCGCGCCGCGCTCGGCCAAGTAGGCGGGCGAGCCGAAGATGCCGTTCTCGACCTCGGCGACCTTGCGCACGATCAGTGATGTCTCACGCGGCTCCTCGATGGCAACGGCAAGGTCGTAATTATCGCCCACCAGATCGACCGGCGCCGGCTTCAGATCAACGTGGACGTGAATGTGCTCGTGGAGGGCGGAGAACTCCGTGATCACCCCCGACAGGTGGCGCAGCACCCAGAAATCCGGCGGCGCGGCGATCTTGAGGAAGCCGCTCGGCCCCTTGGCCACGGCCATCATGTCGTCGAAGGTCCGTTGCGCCTCATCGACGAGGCGTGACACCTGCGCAAGGTAGGCTTCGCCGTAGGACGTCAACGCCAGCTTGCGGGTGGTCCGATCCAGAAGTCGCAGCCCGACCGTCGATTCGAACATGGTAATTCGGCGCGATAGGGAAGAAATCGGCATGCCGAGCGCGGCAGCGGCCTGACTAAAACTCTTCCTACGAGCGACTTCGACGAAGAGAGCCATATCGCGTAGCAGTTGAGGATGCGGCATCTTTGCGCGGTCCACCCAGTCATTACGTGACTGCGCACCCGGCCGCTGAACGGAAGCCACGCGCAACCCTCCTTGCCCTCTATCACATCCGTCCATAACCAGAGCGAGCATAGCAAAGTTCGGACGGAAAAATTGTTTCGAATCTTGGAACAATCCCAATTCAACTCCCGGTCGCACCGGTACCAGGATCTCACCGATGCAATGTGAGCCGGGTCGCACGATGCGGCGGTCAACGCCCATGCCCTCGGTCGGGCGCGGCTTCGATCCGCAGCCACTCCAGCCAATCCTAGTATGTGAGCGCCTGCGTCTATGTCCGCTCGTTGTCCGGCGATGAACCCGCACGATGCCCCACATGGGGGTGCCGGTACCGATGCATCCGACCATGCCCTGACAAACGGAGGGCGGCCAAAGCGAGGGACGGCCTACAGGCTCTCTCGCCCAGGGCCATGTCACCGCAATCGTCCAAGAAGCCAATTTTTATAAATATCTATATTTTTCATGAATTTAACCGAGTTGCGGCCATGCTGTCAGGGGCTAAATCGCTCCCCTTCCGCGAAAGAACCGCCCCGAAAGGCAGCGAGCCGCTTGCGACCGCGAAAAGTGCCGGCTATAAGCCCGCTCGTCGGCCTTCGGGGGCGACATCGGAGTGTAGCGCAGTCTGGTAGCGCACCACGTTCGGGACGTGGGGGTCGCAGGTTCAAATCCTGCCACTCCGACCAAACAAGAAGAGAAACGCCTAGAAAGGCGTCGAGACAAAAAAGGGCGCCCGTAGCTCAGCTGGATAGAGCACCAGACTACGAATCTGGGGGTCAGAGGTTCGAATCCTTTCGGGCGCGCCATCTACTCTGTTGTTAGACATGAGTTTTTCCCTTTGATGCCTTCGGCGTCGGGGTTGCGGTTTGCAGACGGTTTGCAAATTCCGTTCGCGGTGAGTTCTCCCAATTGAAGATGGCTTGGTCCGCCAGCGTTCTCGTGCGAGCGAGGTAGCGGTCCAAAATCACGGTCACCGTCTTGAGCGAGTGGCCTGTGATGGTCGCGATCTGCTGCGGGCTGCATCCAGCCTCCGACAGCATCGTCACAGCTGTGCCGCGCAGGTCGTGGAAGTGCAGGGCGACTGGCTCTGCGATCCCGGGCAGGGTGATGCTCCCGACGCCCGCCTCAACCGCCGCTTGCTCCCAAAGCCGAGCGAAATATCTTTTCTGAAGAGCCCGACCAGTCTTTGTCGTGAGGATCAGCGGCGACTTGCGCTCCATTCCGTCCAGCATGCGCCGGAGCGCCTGCGTGCAGGGGATCGTGACCAGCGGCGCCACTCGGCCGCCGCGGGCGCTTTTGCCCTGCCTGAGTGTGATTGCGCTTCCATCGTAGGCCGACCAGGGCAGGCGGAGGATGTCTCCCTGTCGTTGCCCTGTGTGGAGGGCGATGATCAGCGCGCGCTGCAGTTCGATCGGCGCCACGCGCATGAAGGCGTCGATATGCTCGGGCAGCCAGACGATCTCGGCCCGGTCGGCATGGTACAGTCGCTTGAACCCGCGAATGTGGTTTGCCTCGATCCGCCCGTTCTCCTGCCCCCACGTCAGCATGGCCGAGATGACGGACAGGCGGTTGTCCGCCTCGCGCTCGCCGGAGGTGCGAGCCACCTTGGCGCGCCAGTCGAGGAAATCGCGGCGCACCGCCGGCTCGTTCAGAGCCTCGCGCGGCATGTCTCCGAAGACCGGCTCGGCCTTGGTCAGCATGCGCTTGTACTCACGCTGGGTGCTGGCTGAGAGCTTCGTCTCGAACTCAGGGGAGGCGGTGAACTCGCGAGCGAGACCGTTGAAGGTATCGCCGGCGTGCCGAGCCTTCAGCGTCCGCTCGGCCTCAGCGTAGCTCAGGATGAAGGTGCGCTCGCCCGGCTCACCCTCGAGGCGGACCCCGGTGGCGCGGTGATACCAGTAGGCTTTCCGCGTACCGTCCTTCAGCGTCTTGTAGGTCGCAAAGACGCCAGGGTACTCAGCGCGAACCACGGCCCGCCCTCCAAGCCTCCAGCTTCGTCATGGGACCGGCGGACTCTTCACCGGAGTGGATCACGATCCGGTCGCCCTCGATCTCGACGCGACCGACCTTGAGGCCGGCAGCCTGCGCGCCCTTCACAACGCGGGCGATGGCGGCCTGGGTGATGACCGAACGTCGCGGCATCGTTCAATGCGCCTCCACAAGGCGCGAGCGAATGCGCCGGTCCACTTGGTTGAGCCAGACGAAGGTGCCCGAGACTTGGCGTCCGATCGGGGCCTGCGGGAAGAACAGGTTCGCAAGCGGTGTCTTGCCGAGTGGCTGGGTATCGCTGACCCACATCACCACGCCGAAATCGTCATCCGGATAGGCGACCAGCAGGGTCCAACCATTCGGATAGAGACCATCGTGCCCCCGGACGCCACCATCCGAAATGATGCCCGAGGGTATGTCTTCGAACACATCTACGAAGCTTCGTGCGGCCCGGAATGCGCGAGCTGGCTCAACGTCGTTTCGCACCAACTCCACGGCAGCACCGATGTGGAGCGCGCGCCGAAGGGTGATCAGATGGGCCTTGCCAGCAACCTCGGCAGGCGAGTCGCCGACAGCCATATCGAGGCGCCAATGCTTCCGCTGAAGCCAGGACCGCAGAGTACCGACCTGAACGCCGGCTGCGTCGGCAACCTGGGACAGCGTGTATCTCGGATCATCCAGCATGAAAGCACCTAAAGCGACCGCTTTAGGTAGGGATACCTGATGCGATCGCTTTAAGTCAAGTGCCTATCATTCACGCTCCAGATCTCGATCGCCGCTAGCTGCCCAAAGCCGCTGCGACGCCCCACCAATCGGCGCCGCAAGCGCAGGCTCGGCATCACCGCCGTCCTCCGCATCAGGGTTGCCGTCGGCTTCGTCGAGCAGGGAGATGATCCGGTCGACCACATCGAGCGCCAGCTCGGCCAGCCGCTCGAACTCGGCACGCGGGATGGTGGTGGCTGGGACGCGGCCGCCATTGGGAAAGCGGATGATCTCGGCCATGGCTACGCCGCCTCCGGCGAGAGACAGGCCAGCCAGTCGATCCGGCCAGACATCATGTAGGACGCGCCGTAACCCTCGCGGTCGATGCCGGAGAGGGCGCTCAACGCAGCGGCGATGGAGAGCAGGCAGCGCTCCGCGCGCCGGGCACTGGCCTCTCGCAAATCGGCCCGGCCATTCAGCGCCGTGTCCACCGCGTCGAAGGCGACAGCGAGTTGCCCCATCATACCGGCCGGAGACGATGCGCGCGTGTAGCTGATGGCTTCGGACAGCGTCTGGATCCGCTCGTGGAGCGCCATCTTGCTGCTGTTGCTCGCCCCGCCTTCAGCATCAGCCGTGAACCATTCGACCGACAATGTGCCGAGCCTCGCGGCGATGATGCTCGCTTGGCAGTGCCGGGAGCCATGAAGCTGGCCGCTGAGCGCGGCCACAAACGCAGCAGTGGATGTAAGCTTAGATAAGGATGGGTCAGTGCCGCCTGGACACTTTGCGCATCCAAGGGTGTAAGGTCCCCCGGATGGCTGGCCCTGCGGGAAAGGTCTATTAATTCCACCCAATAATTCGTATTTACACTCGACCAATGGGACGAATAATCATGAAAAGCAGCGTCAACAACCGAGGAAAGAATATTATTATGCTTGTCTACTAGGACCGGGCCAAAGACGTGCAACAACTTCCAAACCTGCTCACCCGTATCACGTCGATATAAACTGCTTGCAGCCCCGGCCGGTGTATCCCGCCACAATTCAACTATCTTGCTTGGGCCCATCGACGCGAGAGTAGACTTGACCGGCCTCCATAATATCCAGTCGTGAGCGACCGCATCCGGGATGCGTCCGCCAATGACCAAATACGCAACCGACTTTAAAATACGCTGTGCCAAAACAACCAGCGTGCCTTGGCTTAACTTCTCTGCAGACGCCCGATCAAGCCGCTCATCAGAAAGGAGCTCATCGAACGTATCGTCGTTAACATACTCCAGCACTGCCCGGACAGAATTCTCCCAGGCGACAAAATCGCCTGTATTGCTACCAAGAAGAAGCTCGAGGATCCACCTCGCCTCAGAAGGTCCACTGACTAAGGAACTCAGGGGCGGATCATCTTCGGTGCCTGCACATTTTCAGCAGCCACTGTCAGATATGACGGCGATGAGCGGTTCTTGTGTGTTTACGACACAGGACTTCCTGATAAGCCACACCATGCCGACATTATGGGGCCTGACCTCAGAGCTCTGTCAGAGCCCGTAATATCTAAAGGTGAGCAGGAGCGCAGGAATAGAGCCAGAATAAAGAAGATGATTGACAAAATTGGCCCCGTTTTCGTCGGGGCTTCAAGATTCAGGAAGGGCAAGTTCTCGGAGTATGCACTACCTTCTCAGTGATTATCCTGTTGAGGACTGTGCTTCACGGCGATCTGCATGCGTCACTCCTCACGCGAGCGGTGGCGGGCACGCCGGCCCGTTCGACGGGTCCAGCCGGGCGCCGATTGCGTCAGGCCAGCGGTGGGCGATGATGTTCGAAGCGGTGCCCCGGTTGATCTGCGCAAGCTGCACGAAGCCGCCGACCTGACAGGTGCCGTTAGTCGGATCGCCGCCGATCGGGATCCGCTGCTGCCGCAGCATTGTTAGCGAGCGGCTGCCTTCGTAGCTCAGGCGCGACGCTGCCGCAGCCGAAGCGGGCGTTGCAGGCGTCCATCGCGACCATGAGCCGTACGCCTCGCTGGGCTATCGCCCGCCGGCCCCTGAGGTGTTCGTGCCGGCCTTAACCGCTTCTTGGCCGGCTGAGCTCGACCGACCGGCTCCACCGGCCAAGCTACCCGTAGTGGAAATGCCCACAGTCCACTAACATTCCACTCGGGCCACCCGGTGGGGCTGATCAGCTTCAACGACTAACTGATACAGTCGAATCCGGTCTAGAAGCTATCATCTGATGCTACGGCGATTGGTGAGCAAGCTGTGGTGTGGATCTAACCAAAAATTCGGTCTCATCTAAAAGATGGAGCAGGTTACCGTGAACAGGGAAGGAAGAAATTAGCCTGCTCTCGAGTTAGCGAGAGCAGGTTTTGATTGCCAAGGCTATCAGTTGAATGGCAACAACATCAACTCAACACATCATAATTCAGCTGCGAAAGTGCGGCAATCGTTGTGTCATGGAATATTACAGTGACACCTCGGTCAGCGAACGTCACGTCGCCGTGCGCTTGCGTCATATGAGTGATGGCCTGCAACCCTGAGTAACCGAAATTGTTAAATTGCAGTGTATCCCATGCCTGAGCTCCATAAACATTAGTTTGAGCCGCGCCATCATCTAGATCAAATACAAACGTGTTGCTGCCGCGCCCGCCGAGCACATGATTTTCTCCCGAGCCCGCATTATAGGTTTGCCCCCAATCGTCGAGGCCGTCTCGCATATATGACTTGAATAACGCGTCAGTATTTGCCTTGAACTCAGGGCTTTCCGAAAACCCAAGCAAGACCGACTCGCGAGATGCTCCTGACTCAAGTAGATTGACCCATGCATTCAATCCCGCTGCTTCAGGCGGCCGGTTTAGGACATTATTATAGAGTAGAGTCACAAACTGACTGTTCGTTAAAGATCCGTACGTTGAAGTGAATTCAATAGAATTTGTGAATCCAGACGCTATATCAGCAAGGCTGCTGCCTGAACTAAGAGCGTTGACCCAGCCTTCGAAGCCTGTTGGATCAGGTGCACGTGACAAGGTTGCGTCGTATAAGCGGAATACCTGGCTATACTCAGCGTTATGCAGTACAGTAGAGGACCAGCCTTGCGACGCCAACGCCGTTTGTGCTTGGTTCTCTGGACTTTCAGAAAAGCCTACTAAGACGCTTTCCCGTGACGCGCCGTTGTTTAGCAAATTGACCCAGCTCTGCGCCGAAGCATCGGCAGGCCTATTCAAGACGTTGATATACAACAGGTTGACGAAATCATTGTTATTCAGTGATCCGTAATTTGTTTGAAATTCTGTAGATTGAATGAAGCCGGACGCAACAGAATTCAGCGAAGCTCCTCCCTGGAGTACATTTACCCACGGCTGAAATCCTGCCGTATCTGGAAACCGATCGAGTGCTGCATCGTAGAGGCGGTAAACCATACCTTGGAACGCAGACAACGAAAGAGCCGTTCCAGGAAGCAGAGTATCATTTCCAGCTCCCCCATAGATAATATCGCCATGGTTTGTTCCAGTTATACGGTCATTGCCTTCAAGGCCATACCAACTACCGTTCGGACTTGTGGAAGGGACAATAAAGGTATCGTTACCTGATGTAAATGGCGCCTGAGCATTCGTTGAAACTGCATTTAATCTATAAGTTCCTGTAGCAGTGTTGCTGAAACTCGAGGCGTCTAAGTAATATACGCCGGATGTCACTGGAGTGAATACGAATTGTGAGCTCAAATAACCGCCGTGATCGTCGTCGCTGGCTACAGCATTGCCTGCGCCATTTCGCAAGATCAGGAGAGAGTCTCTCAGTGTATAATTGCCACCGCTATTTACATCGGCGCTAAATGTGTAATTTGTTCCCGCGCTAAGAAGCACCTCTAACCAATCATGGTCGCCAGGGACTTCTATATTTCCAACTATGCTCTCATTTATTGCCAGTCGCCCGGCTGTAGCTGTGCTTGCAAGAAAGTCGTCGGCCATCTCAAACTCCCCGAATCGCTTCCGCCGAATATTATACCACATGCAAACAACTCACAAGAAAAATACATCTCAAAAACTTAATTTGCCTGTGCCGGCATGTGCGAATACCCATTTCGAGGTATTGACACGTTTTGCAGGCTCGCTGTTTTTCTGCGAAGCAGGAAAATCGGCACGAGAATGCCTTTGCGCTGGTGTTCTACCGATCTTGTGGACGAGCGACAGTGCCTTAGACCCCGTTTCATAAGGTCTGCGTGAGGCGTCTGACGAGGATCATAGCGGCCGCCAAGACGAAGAAGGCGAGCGCGGAGGACGGGATCGCCTCGTAGTCGCGGGCGAGCCTTCGACATCGGGCGATCCAGCCGAAAGTCCGCTCGATGACCCAGCGGCGGGGCTGCACGGCAAAGCCCTTCTGTCCCTTGTCCGGTCGGACGATCTCAACGGTGATGGCGGTGGCGTTGCCGACGCGCTCGCCCTGATAGGCTTGATCAGCAAAGCAGTGGGCCAGGAATGGCCAGAGGCGCCGGGAGGCGCGCAGCAACGCAACCCCGCCGTGGCTGTCGTGCCGGTCGGCCGTCGAGACGGCGGCCAGGAGCAGACGGCCATCCGTATCGGTGAGCGCGTGGCGCTTGCGGCCCACCACGCGCCGGGCCGGATCGTAGCCACGCTCGCCCTTGAGGCCAACGCCTCCCGAGCGCGTGGCCTGCGCGTCGAGGATGGCGCCGGTCGGGCTGGCTTCGCGCCCGGCGCGCTCGCGGTCGGCCATGGTGAGGGCATGGGCGAGGCGCTCGAACACGCCCGCCTTCGACAGCCTCAGGAACCAGCGGTGAACGGTGGACCACGGCGGGAAGTCCAACGGCAGGTGTCGCCACGCGCAGCCGGAGCGCAGGACGTACTGGACGCCGTCCAGGATTGCCCGCAACGGCCAGCGCCAGGGACGACCCGCGCGCGACGGCTCAGGCAAGAGCGGGGCGATCAGCGCCCACTCCGTGTCGGTCAAGCTGCTTGCGTAGGGCAGGCTCTCGCGCGCAAGCTCGGCACGGGCGGCGGGTGTCCACATCGGCGTTCCAGGGTGAGCGTCAGACACTCGCCCAACGCTGACGATGCTCGCTGCTCACCCCAAACAGCGATCCGCGACTGCCCCTTATGAAACGGGGTCTCAGATGTTGTTAGGGTATGACTCGACCGCCTTCTGCCCGATGATAGCTGGGGCAAGATCGCTCCGCTTCTGCCGCCGCCTCGTCCACATCCGCAAGTCGGCCGGCCGCCGATCGAGAACCGGACTAGGGCCTGTCGTCGCCTGAACGGATTGCGAATTTTGGCGTTTTCTCGGTTTCGAATGAGGAGACGTGATGCTGTCAGACGCACAGTGGGGTGAGTTGGAGCCGTTGAT
>NZ_BPRC01000017.1 GCF_022179725.1 Methylorubrum aminovorans | reverse complement strand
TTGAACCGCTCCTCACGACCCTCCGGGCGTGAGAGCACGCCGCACCTCGCGCACCATCTCCGCCCCGCACCGATCGACCAAAACGCGTTCTCACACAGTCTCGGTGGGAAGCCGTCGTTCAGTATCTGCCCGCTGAACGACGGCTTCTTGCCTAACGCCAGATTCGGATCGACGGCCAAGGGCAGATATTCGGTTCCTGACGCTGTCTTTCCGGCGTCAGAAGCTAACACCCCCAGCAGTCGTTCCACCGCCGAGGTGAGCAGCGAGTTTGACGGGTCGACGCAGGCGAGCGCGCTTCTCTTAATTTGGGATCAGTTCCCGGGCGGGCCCGCCTGTCTCCTGTCCCCGGCCGCGGGCGTAGGGCGGCAGGGCCGGGTTGTTGGCGTTGGCCGAGTCGGCGTCGGTCTCGAAGAAGTCGTTGCGCGGCACCGCGCCGGCCGTCCAGGCGGAGGCGAGCGCGGAGATGCAGAGGCCCGAACAGGCCCGTTCCGGCGCGACGGCCTTCGCCTCGGCGCCGGCGCTGGCCAGGACACCGAGGGCGGCGAACAGGACGAGCGCGTTGTGCTTGATGCTGGACATGTCAGGCTCCTCGAATTGCCTGCCGAACACTTCGCTCGGCCCGGCGACGACCTGACAGACGTCAATTTTCGCGAGTTATTCCGGATGCAGTTCGAAAAATTGCGGCTTCATCGTTCCGCGCCGGGCATGCGGTGCGACGAAGAAAAATCGGGAAGGGCTTGGAATAAACGTCGGGAAACGGCGTCTCTGCTCCCATGCCGTCGTCGGGCGCTCCTGCCGCGGGCGACTCGGCACAGGAAAAGTCCGCGCATGTCGGGAGACTGGCCGTGAGCGATATGGTCCGCCTCATCGAGCCGCTCATCCCGGCCCTTCGTCGCTATGCCCGCGCGCTCCTGCGCAACCCGAGCGATGCCGACGACCTCGTGCAGGACTGCCTGGAGCGCGCCATCGGCCGTTGGCCTCAGCGCCGGGCGGACGGCGACGTGCGCACGTGGCTCTACGCCATCCTCCACAATCTCGCCGTGAGCCAGATGCGCCAGCGCGCCCGCCGCGGCGCGTCCCTGCCCGTCGAGGATGCGCCAGAGGCGATCCTCGCGGTCGCACCGAACCAGCACGAGGGTCTGCTCCAGCGCGACCTGACGGCGGCGCTCGATACACTGCCCGAGGAGCAGCGCGGGGTGCTGCTGCTCGTGAGCGTCGAGGGGCTGTCCTACGCCGAGGCGGCCCAGGTGCTCGCCATCCCGATCGGGACGGTGATGTCGCGTCTGGCGCGGGCCCGCGACCGCATGATCCAGCTCGTGGACGGGGAGCGCGCATCCGCCCCCGCCGGGCGTCCGCTGCTCAGGAGGGTGAAGTGACCGTGCGCCCGATCACCGAGGACGACATCCAGGCCCTCATCGACGACCGCCTGGAGGCGGCGCGCCGGGTTGAGGTCGAGGCCTACCTCGTCCGCCATCCCCATCTCGGCCGGCGCGTCGAGCGCATGCGCGGGCTCGGCGACGCCTTGCGCGACGCCTTCGCGCCGGTGGCCGCCGAGCCGGTCCCGGCCCGGCTCACCCTCGCCCACCTCGTCGAGGCGCGACGGCGCCCGCGTCTGCCGGCTTGGCAGGCGGCGGCCGCGGCCGTGCTGCTGGCGCTCGGCGGGATCGGTGGCTGGGGCCTTCGCGGCACGCTGTCGGCGCCGATGACCGGCGTCGATGCCCTGGCCCAGGAGGCGAGCGCGAACTACGCCGTCTACGCCCCCGACCGCCTGCGCCCGGTCGAACTCGCGGCGAGCAACAGTGACGAACTCGCCCGCTGGTTCTCCGCCCGGCTCGACCGCCGCGTCGGGGTACCGGATCTGAGCACCTCCGGCTACCGGCTGATGGGCGGGCGCCTCGTCGCCACGCCGCACGGCCCGGCGGGCCTGCTGATGTACGACGACCCGCGCGGCACACGGCTTGTCATGCTGATGCGGCCCATGGCTCAGTCGGGCGACGCACCGATGCGCGAGCACCGGACGGGGTCGGCCACCGGCTACGCCTGGGCCCAGGACGGGCTCGGCTACAGCCTCGTCGGCGCGAGCGATCCCGCAATCCTGCACCCGCTCGCCAACGAGGTCCGCCGCACGACCGCGACGAACACCTGAGGCCTCCATGACCCTGCTGCACCGCCTGACCGGGGCTCCTCCCGGAATGCCCCCGCGCGCCTTGATGCTGCGATGCTCCGCCATCGGGGCACTGCTCGCCGGCACGGCCGGCGCCTTCGCCGCCGCGGGCGGCTGGCTGTCGCCGGCCGCGCTGACCCCGGCCCGCATCGTCGATCGCTTCGAGCGGGTGAACGGCCCGCATCCGGGCTTCCGGCGCAACCACGCAAAGGGCCTGTGCGTCGCGGGTGAATTCGCCGGCAACGGCGCGGGCGCCGCCCTCTCGAAGGCGGGCGTGTTCGCAGCGGGCCGTACGACGCCGGTCGAGGGACGGGTCGCGCTCGCGGGCGGGCAACCCTACGCGGCGGATGCCGCGACGACCGTGCGCAGCCTCGCTCTGCGGTTCCGGCTGCCGAACCGGGAGGAGTGGCGCACGGGCATGAACGCCCTCCCGGTCTTCCCCGTGCGCACGCCCGAGGCGTTCTACGAGCAGCTGCTTGCGGGCAAGCCCGACCCGGCCACCGGCAAGCCCGACCCGGATCGCATGAAGGCCTTCTTCGCAGCATATCCGGAGAGTGCGAAGGCCGCAGGCCTGATCAAGGCCCGCACGATCACCGCGGGCTTCGCCGACAGCACCTTCCGCAGCCTGAACGCCTTCCGGTTCGTGGCCGCCGACGGCCGCGCCACACCGGTCCGCTGGGCCCTTATCCCCGAGCGGCCGGCGATGCAGGAGAGCGCGAGCCAAGCCGCGCGGACGGACAAGAACTATCTGTTCGACGACCTCATCGCCCAGCTTCGCCAGGAGCCGCGGAGCTGGCATCTCGTCGTCACGATCGGGCAGTCGGGGGATGCTACCGCCGATGCGACCCTGCCTTGGCCTGCCGACCGCGAGAGCCTGGACGTGGGCACTCTGACCCTCACCGGCGCGACGCCCGAGGAGGCCGGCAATTGCCGGGACGTCAACTTCGACCCGCTCGTCCTGCCGGACGGCATCGCCCCGTCCGACGACCCGCTGCTGAGCGCCCGCTCGGCCGCCTATGCCCGCTCCTTCGCCCGCCGGGCGGGCGAGGCGACGCGCCCCAGCGCCGTGGCCGCAACGGCCGACCGAGGAGACGCCCGGTGACGCACCCCACCCGCTTCAACCTTCCGGCCCGCCTGCTGCACTGGAGCATGGCGGTGCTGATCCTGGCCATGCTGTTCATCGGCGTCGCGATGGTGGGCTCGCTGGCCGACTACGGTACGCTGGTCGCACTGCATCGCCCGCTCGGCCTCGCGATCCTGCTTCTGGCGATCCTGCGGCTCGCCAACCGCTGGCGTCGCCCCCCGCCGCCCCTGCCGGTTGACCTGCCCCCGTGGCAGCGGCGGGCCGCGCAGGCCTTGCACGTCGCCCTCTACGGGCTGATGCTGGCCATGCCGCTCGTCGGCTGGGCGATGCTGTCGGCGGCGCGCATCCCCGTCGCGGTAATTGGGCCGCTGGTGCTGCCGTCGATCCTGCCGCAGGACCCGATGCTCTATGCGCGGCTGCGCGAACTCCACACCGTCCTGGCCTACGGGCTGTTCGGCCTGATCCTGGCGCATCTCGGGGCGGCCCTGCTGCATGGGCTAATCCGCCAGGATAGTGTCTTCAGCAGCATGGCGTCTTGGCGGTCGCAGCGCTCGGCTGAGAATTTATGAGCGGCGGCCTCTGAGAGGCCCCCATTCCTTCGGCTGTTGTGCAACGAGCGAGCATTCGAGGTGCTGCCACCGAAAGTCCGGATCGGGTCCGGGAGCAGCGATCAAGGCCCGCTGGTGCCAATGCCGGCTTGTGTTGCTGAGAGCCGTCATTCGACATTGGGCTCAGCGGCAGCATCGGGTTCCTCATGACGCGCTCCTCAACCCAGGAGCCTGTCATGGCCGAAGTCATTACCGTTCCCACCAGCACACGTGTTCCCTGGAACCGCGGCCGTATCGTCGGCCCTAAACCGCCGCTGAGGCCGAAGCACATCTGGGCCCTTCGCACGCGCCTCCAGCTCGCCGACCGCACACGAGATCTTGCCCTGTTCAACCTTGCTGTCGACAGCAAGCTGCGCGGGTGTGATCTCGTCGGCCTGCGCGTGAGCGACATCCACTTGGGCGACGCCGTGCGCTTTCGAGCGACCGTCTGCCAGCGCAAGACCGACAGGCCAGTTCCGTTCGAGATCACCGAACCAACGCGCGAGGCTCTCGCGGCTTGGTTGACTGCGCGCAGGTTGAAAGCCGGCGACTGGCTGTTTCCGAGCCGGAGTCGACTCGGAGAGCATCTCACTACGCGTCACTACAGTCGGCTGGTGGACCGCTGGGTTGCCCTGATCGGCCTGGACCCTTCAGCGTTCGGCACGCACAGCCTGCGCCGAACGAAGGTCGCGCTGGTGTACAAGCGAACCGGCAATATCCGAGCCTGCCAGCTGCTCCTTGGCCATACCAAGCTGGAGAGCACGGTACGCTACCTCGGCATTGAGGTTGACGACGCGCTGATCCTCTCGGAGCAGACCGAGATCTAAACCGGACGCCGCGGTCGAAAGGGCCGCGGCGTGCCAGCAGGATGGTCGCCCCCCGGGTTGCCGAATGACCCAAAGCAGACCGTCAGCGTGTCCGCTTCCAGACCATCCCATTGACGGCAGCAGCGTATACCGCAGGGTAGAGCCGGAGGCAGTTCGGCCGCGTTCGGCTCTCCGCGTCGAGGACCGGGCGTTCGTCGAGGCTTAGGCCTCCTTGAAGCCGTAATCCGGCACGCCCTCGTCGTTGCCGTAGTACTTGTAGGGCAGGAACTTGCCCGACATGGCGAGCTTCACCCGGTCGCCCTTGTTGTTGGGCTCGCGCTCCATGGTCATGTTGAAATCGATCGCCGACATGATGCCGTCGCCGAACTCCTCCTGGATCAGCTCCTTCCACGTCGTGCCGTAGACCATCACCAACTCGTAGAAGCGGTAGATCAGCGGGTCGGTCGGGGGCATTTGCGGGATCGAGCCGCGATAGGGCGCCTCGTTGAGCATCCGCTCCTCGGCCTCGGACAGCCCAAATAGTTCGGCGGCCTTTGCCGCTTGAGCCTTGGGTAGCTTCATCTGGCCCATGCAGGCCGCGGTGATGAGGATCGGCGAGATGCCGCCGATCTCGTCCTGGATGTACTTCCAAGTCCAGCCCTTCTCGCGCTTGATGTCGAGAAGCTTCTCGGTGAGGTCTTCGCGCTTCATCGGGGCGTCTCCTTGGATGTGGGCATCGGGAACTTGCCCGCTACCGAGCGGAATCGAGGTTGAGGCGGTGATCTGGAGGCGGCGGGCTCAGGCCCGGCGGGCCGGGGGATCGATGGCGATGGCGGCGGCGTCCGCCTCGCTGAGGGAGGGGCGCACCACCGGCGGATGGCGGGGGTCGTAGCCGTCGGGCATCGCGTCCCGCAGGGTACGGGAGCGGGTCACGAGGAAGTCGATCAGGTGGTTGCGCAGGGCGTAGTAGCCCGGCGCGTGGTGGAGCTGCGTGCGGTCGCGGTCCTTGGGCAGCGGGTTCTCGACGATCTCGGCGACCTTCGCCTCCGGCCCGTTGGTCATCAGCACGATCCGGTCGGCGAGATAGATCGCCTCGTCGACGTCGTGGGTGATCATGAAGACCGTCTGCCCGGTCTCGACGCAGATCCGGCGCACCTCGTCCTGCAGCGTGCCGCGGGTTAGTGCGTCGAGCGCCGAGAACGGCTCGTCCATCAGCAGGATTTTCGGCTCGATGGCCAGCGCCCGGGCGATGCCGACACGCTGCTTCATGCCGCCCGACAATTCCGACGGACGCTTGTGCTCCGAGCCGGCCAGTCCCACCGTGGCGATTGCCTTGCGGGCGCGCGCCTCGATCTCGGCGCGCTTCGCCTTCCGCCAGCGCGAAGACACTGCGTAGGCGACGTTGCCGAGCACGCTGCGCCAGGGCAGCAGGGCGTGGCCCTGGAAGATGACGGCGCGGTCGAGGCTCGTGCCGGTGATGCCCTGCCCGTCGACGATGACGACGCCCTCGCTCGGCGCATCGAGCCCGGCGAGGATGTTGAGCACCGTGGTCTTGCCGCAGCCGGAATGGCCGATCATGCACACGAACTCGCCGCGGCGCATCGGCAGCCACAGGTTCTCGAAGATCGTGGTGGTCTTGCCGCCCGACGCCGGGTAGCGCCGGGCGATCCCCTCAATGGAGATGAATTTTTCAGATGTCGACATGCGGCTGGTCCCGGCATCAACCGTTTCGGAAGCGGAGCGGCGGGCGCGCCGCGCGAACGGAAGAAGAGTGCTCATGGGTCGCTTCACTCCGGGAAGGTGACGAGGCGCTGCGCACGCGCCAGGAGCTGGTCGAGGACCATGCCGACGAGGCCGATCACCAGGATCGAGGTGATCACATTAGTGATCGAGAGGTTGTTCCACTCGTTCCAGACGAAGTAGCCGATGCCGGTGCCCCCCACGAGCATCTCGGCCGCCACGATCACAAGCCACGCGATGCCGATCGAGATGCGCATGCCGGTGAGGATCGTCGGGGCCGCTGCCGGCAGGATCACCGTGAAGGCGCGCCGGATCGGGCTCACCTCCAGGGTTCTGGCGACGTTGAGCCATTCCTTGCGCGTGCCCGCGACGCCAAAGACTGTGTTGATCAGCATCGGCCAGATCGAGCAGATGAAGATCACGAAGATCGCAGAAAGGCTCGAATCCTTGATCGTGTAGAGGGCGAGCGGCATCCAGGCGAGGGGTGAGACGGGCTTCAGGATTTGGATAAACGGGTCGAGCGCCCGGCTCATCAGCGGCGACATGCCGATGAGGAAGCCGACCGGGATCGCCACCAGCACCGCGAGGCCGTAGCCGAGCGCCACGCGGCCGATCGAATAGGCAAGCTGGATCCCGATGCCCTTGTCGTTGGGGCCGCGGTCGTAGAACGGATCTTTCAGGTGCTTCCAGATCGTCGCCCCAACATCCAGCGGGCCGGGCATGGCCGACTTGCCCGTGGTGGCCGCCTGGCCCATCAGGGCAGCGTATTCCGGGTCCATGGCCTCGGTACTGGCGGTGCCGCTGACCGCGATCTGCCAGCCGAGCAGGATCAGCGCGAGAAGCGAGAGGGAGAGGACGCCGGCGCGCAGCGAGAGAGTGCGTTGCATGGCTTTAGCTCGCACGCTTGATCTTGAAGGAGTCGAGGTATTCCTCGGGCTTGGCCGGATCGAAGGTCTTGCCCATGACCACGAAGGTCTTGGTGGTGGCCTCCGGCGGGGTCAGTCCGTCCTGCTGCATCAGCTTGGCGGCGTCGGTGGCGCGGTAGACCTGTTTTGCCACCGCCGCGTAGTCGACATCGCCCTTGATCTGGCCCCAGCGCTTCATCTGAGTCAGCGTCCAGATCGCGAAGCTCTCGTAGGGGAAGGGGTCGAAGGCGACCCTCTTCGGATCCTTCTTCACGCTGCCGAGCCCATCGGCATAGGTGCCAGTGAGGACCTGCTCCACCACGGTGAGCGGCTGGTTGAGGTAGTTCGCGGGCGCAATGGCGGCGGCGATCTCCTTGCGGTTCTCCGCCTTCGAGGCGTAGGCGGTCGCCTGGAGGATGGCGCGCAGCATCGCGGCCGTCGCGTTCGGCATTTCACGGATCGTGTCCTGCGCCACCGAGAAGGAGCAGCAGGGATGCCCGTCCCAGATCTCCTTCGACAGGATGTGGATGAAGCCAACGCCGTCGTAGACCGCGCGTTGGACAACGTTGTCGGGCGCAAGGAAGCCGTCGATGTTGTCGGCACGCAGGTTCGCGACCATCTCGGGCGGCGGCACCGAGCGGAGCTGCACGTCGGTATCGGGGTCGATACCGTGCTCAGCGAGGTAGTAGCACAACAAGTAGTTGTGGTTTGAGTAATCGAACGGAATCGCGAGCTTGAAGCCTTTCCAATTCTTCGGATCGCGATTGTCTTTGTGCTTATTCGCGAGGCAGATTGCCTGCCCATTGACGTTCTCGATCGCCGGCACGGCGAACGGAACGGGGTTCGATCCGAGCCCCATCGTGATGGCGAGCGGCATCGGTGCCAGCATGTGGGCGGCGTCGTATTCCTTGTTCAGGGTCTTGTCGCGCACGACCGCCCATCCGGCGGTCTTCACGACATCGACGTTGAGGCCCTGCTTTTCATAGAAGCCCATGGGCTTGGCCATGATGATCGGCGTGGCGCAGGTGATCGGGATGAAGCCGATCCTGAGGTCGGTCTTCTCCGGCTTGCCCGCTTCGGCGAAGGCCTCTGCCACGAATTTCGTCGGCAGGAACTGGCTCACAGCCGCCGCCGCCGTCGCGAGGCCGACGCTGCGCAGGAAGGCGCGGCGCTCTGCCTGATGCGGAAACAAGGGCCCGCATCATCGTGATCTCGACGGTCTGCTCGATCGCGGCGTCTCCCGTCGGCAGCGCCGCCTCGTGCGCGGCCTGGCTGTCATGCGCCCCGCAGGAGCAGCCGCCGCGGGAGAAGCGGCGTTTGGCGTCAAAGGGATTTTCGAAGGGGGCCATCTCGTTCTCCGGCAGGGCAGGTGAACTTCGTCAGCAACACTCGCGCCAAGCGTCGGGGTTTTTTTATTTCAGCTGCTCAATCAGAGGGTTACCGCGTTCAGGGTTGGGCGGCCGGATCGCGTGCCTTCGACAATGTCGACCGATTGTCGACATTGTCGCCTGGCTCAGCGCACCAGCATGATGAGGCCGGCGCCGGCGATGAGCGTCGCCAGCACGGTGTCGAGCAGGCCCTTGCGGGCGGCGCAGGCGGAGCGCAGCCGCAGGCCGGCAAGGCCGCCCCCCGTTCCCCCGACCACGAAGGCGAGGACGAGGGGCCAATCCACGAGCTGTGATAGGGCGTAGCTGAGGCCGGTGGTGAGACCGAAGGCTGTGATCACCACGAGCGAACAGCCGATCGCGCTGACGAGCGGCATCCCGGTCGCGGCGACGAGTCCCGGCACGACGAGGAAACCGCCGCCGATGCCGAAGAAGCCGGACATCAGCCCCGCGGCCCCGCCGAAGCCGACGAGCTTCGGCACGCTCTCCCGGGCCGCGTCGGGCTCCGCGGCGGGCCGGAACCGCCGCCGGACCATCATGGCCGCCGCCGCGAGCATGACCAGTGCGAACAAGGCCTGCAGCCGGGGCCCGTCGAACTGCTTGCCGAGACCGGCGCCGAGAAGGGCCGTGAGGATGCCGGCGAGGCCGAACCATCCGGCGGCGCGCCACGGCACCCGTGCCGCCCGCAGGTGGCCAACGAGGTTGACCAGCGAGCAGGCTGCGACTGCGAAGGCGCCGGTCCCGACTGCGACGTGGACGTTCCTGAGCCCGACGACGTGGATCAGCATCGGGATCGCGAGGATCGAGCCGCCACCGCCGGCGAGCCCCAGGATCAGCCCGACGACCGAACCCGAGGTTGCCCCGAGCGCGTATTGGACGGGGTCGAGCATCGGCTCAGCTCCGGCCCGTCGTCAGCGGGATTTTCAGGTAGCGCGTGCCGTTCTCCTCCGGCTCCGGCAGGCGGCCGCCGCGAATGTTCACCTGGATCGACGGCATGATCAGCCGCGGCGCCGTGAGGGTCCGGTCGCGGGCCTCGCGCATCGCCACGAACTGATCCTCGGCGGTTCCGTCGCGGACGTGGACGTTGCCCCTGCGCTGGGCCGCGACCGTGGTCTCGTAGGCGAAGCTGTCGCGGCCGGGTGCCTTGTAGTCGTGGCAGAGGAAGAGCCGCGTCGGGTCGGGCAGCGACAGCAGGCGCCGGATCGAGCGGAACAGAAGGCGGGCGTCGCCGCCGGGGAAGTCGGCCCGCGCCGTGCCGTAATCCGGCATGAACAGGGTGTCGCCGACGAAGGCAGCGTCGCCAATGACGTAGGCGAGGTCGGCCGGGGTATGGCCCGGCACGTGGAGGACGACGGCCTCGATCCCGCCCAAGGTGAAGCGGTTGCCGTCCTCGAACAGGCAGTCGAACTCGGTGCCGGCGCGGGCGAATTCGGTGCCCGCGTTGAAGAGCTTGCCGAAGGTCTTCTGGACCTCGACGATGCCGCTGCCGATCGCGAGGCGCCCGCCGAGCTTGCCCTGAAGGTAGGGCGCGGCCGAGAGGTGGTCGGCGTGAACATGGGTCTCCAGGATCCACGCCACCGTCAGGTTTTCGGAGCGGACATAGTCGATGACCCGGTCGGCCGCCGCGTAGAACAGGGTGCCCGCCGCTGGATCGAAACCGAGCACGGAGTCGATCACCGCCGCCTCGCGGCTTTCGGGATCATGGACCACGAAGGTCGCGGTATGGGTCGGCTCGTCGAAGAAGCCGTGGACGATCGGGCGCGGGGCTTGCCCCGAGAGGCTCGCGGTGATGTGTGTCCGCGCCCGGTCCAGCGCGGCGTCGGCGAGGGTCGGAGGGGTCATCGTCGTCTCCTCAGGCCGCGAGCCAGGCGGTGACGGCGTCGCCCTGCCGCTGCTCCATTGCGAGCCGGTGCTCGCTGTCCTCGACGACGTGCCAGGGCGCCCCGACGACGGGCGTGCCGTGCAGGACGATTGGGGCCGAGCGGGTCTTCAGGCGGATGACCGGGGCGGTGTGCGCGTAGCCCGGCGGTTCCCGGCCCAGGATCGTGCCCGCGATGGTCGCGGCTTGGCGGGCGACCGGCTCGATGAAGCGGCAGGGCTGCCCGCCGATGCTGATGCAGTCGCCGAGGGCGAAGATGTCCGGTCCGCTGGTGCGCAAGGTGGACGGATCGACGACGATGCCGCGCTCGAAGGCGAGGCCTGCGCTCCGCACGAGGCGGGAGGGCGTGGCGAGGCCGGTCGCGGCGATCACGGTCGCGGCTGCGAGGCGTGTGCCATCGGTCAGCGCCAGCGCGATCGTACCGTCGGGCCCACGATTCAGGCCGTCGACGAGGCTGTTGCCCCGGTAACGGACGCCGAGCCCTTCGAGGCCCGCCAGCAGGCGCCGTCCGGCCTGGTCGGGCAGGAGTTCGGGCAGCGGCAGCGCCTCGGCGCCGACCAAGGTGACCGCGTGGCCGGCCCGTGCCAGATCCTCGGCCAACTCGCAGCCAACCATCCCGGCGCCGACTACCGCGACGGTGCGCGGCCCGCGCGCCAGTTCGGCGTGGAGCGAAGACCACGCGGCGAGGTCGTTCACCCGCCAACACAGGGTCGGGTCGAGGCTCGCCGGCAGTGCCGGGCGGGCGCCGTGGGCGAGGACGAGATGGGTGTAGGGAAGGGTTCCGCGGGTGGTGCGCAGGGAATAGCGGTCCGGCGAGAGGCCGACCGCGACCGTCTCGGCCATCAGGCGCAGGCCCAGGCGCGCCGCCGCCGCGGCGCCGGCCTCGCGTCGAAGAACCTCCGGGCTCAGGCCGCGCCCGAGGGCGACCGACAGTTCGGGCTTGTTGTAGAGGCCGCCGTCGCAGGCCGTCACCAGGGTGATCGGCACGCACGCATCCTCGGCCCGGATCGCCTCGGCGACGCTCCACCCGCTGACGCCGCCGCCGACGATCACCACACCGGGCCGCCGCTGCGGCGCGACGGAGACCGGCGTCGGCGCGGCTTGCGCGCGCCTGACATACGGCTCGAAATCCGCTTTGGTGACGCCGCAGATCGGGCAGGCCCAATCCTCCGGGATGTCGGCGAAGCGCGTGCCGGGGCGCAGGCCGCTATCGGGATCGCCCTCGCCTTCGTCGTAGATCAGGCCGCAGGCCCGGCAGAGGAATTGCTGCCAGGGGCCGAGGCCGTCGGCCGGCTCCGGCGCGGTCATGCCCGGCCTCCCTCGGCGGTGGGAAGCGTCTCCCGCGAAAGCCGCGCCATCTCCCAGCGCAGATGCTTGATCGCGGGCGTGACGATGGCGACGAAATGCGCCTCGCGGATGCGGCGTTGGGGTGCAGCCGACATCAGGTAGCCCCGCGCGCCCTGATGCAACAGCGCCGATTGCGAGGCGCGAAGCGCCAGTTCGGACACTTGCGCGCGAGCGTCGAGAACGTCGATCAGGTAGTCGGTTGCGCCGTCATAGGGCGTCTCGGCGAGCCGCATCACGCGGGCGCGCAAGTCGGCGAGTTCGGCCGCGATGGTGTCCGGGCGGTCGTCGAGGAACTGGTTGACGTGGCCCAGAGTCTCCTCGACCGCCAGCATGGCATCGAGGCTGCCCTCGGCGACGCCGAGGCCTATGCCGCACTGGAGCAGGATGAAGGCGCCGCGGATGCGGCCGATGAAGGGGCGGGCTGGATCGGCGATGACCTCATCCTGCCCGACGAAGAGGTCGTCCACCCGCACGCCCCAGGTGCTGGTGCCCTCCATGCCGGAGAAATGCGGACAGGGCCGCAGCTCGGCGCGGTCGCAGGCCAGCAGGAACATGATTTCGTGGCTGATCGTGTCGCCGGCTCCGATCACGCCCGCGATAGCGCCGCAATACTGGCCCGGCCCGATATGGCTGACCCAGGGCAGCATGCCGGTCACCCGGTAGCCGCCGGGGACGCGGCGGGCGCGCAGCAGGATCGGCTCGATCCCGGCGAACGCTTTCATGGGGTTGGAGAGTGCGGTGCCGCCGAAGGTGCGGCCCGCCGCGTGGGCATCGAGCACCGCGCCGGAGAGCGCCGGGTTGCCTGACTGCTCCAGGTAGAGGCCGCAGACGTCGTGGCACCACATCAGGAAGCCGGTGGCACCGCAGGCCCGGCTCGCGGCCTGCATGGCGGCGATCGACAGGCCGAGGCGGGCGCCGTGCCGGTCGAGATGGACGCCGAGCGCGCCGGTCGCTCCGAGCCGGCCCAGGATGTCGAGCGGATAGGCGCCGCGGTCGATCTCCGCCGCCGCCGCGCTCAAGGGGCCTTCGGCGATGGCCCTGGTGGCAGCGAGGACGGCGGCGTCGGTCCAGTTGGGACGGTTCCGCGCGGCAGGCGGCGCAGCCGGGGCATGATCGTCCGCCGGCCGGAGAGCGAGGGCGCTCGGCATCGTGCAATCTCCGCGAAGGTGGGAAGGGCGGCGGGACACGCTCGGTCCCGCCGTGGGTGTCAGGCGGCGAGGCCGATCTTGAAGGGGATCGGGTTGCGCATGGAGTTAGCCACCGGCGAGAAGACGTTGGCGTGCTGCACGATGGCGTCGAGCTCCTCGCGACTCGCATCGCCCTCAATGGTCACGGCGACCCGGATCTCCTGAAAGCCCATGTCGGCGGGGAGCTTCTCGGCGCCGCCGGCCCCCCAGGCGGCCGGGTTGCCGATATCGCCCTCCAGATGCAGTTCGAGGCGCGACAGGCGCACCTGCTTCCACGTGGCGACGGCGGTGATGCCGACGGCGAGGCAGCCGCCGAGCGCCGAGAGCACGATCTCGCCCGGCGCCGGGGCCGTGTTCTCGCCGAAGAGGTGGAGCGGCTCGTCGACCACGACCGGCTGATGGTCGCCGACATAGCTGAGGGTGCGGTACTGCCCCTCGACGACGGTGTGCACCTTGTTGGTGCCGCGCGAGCCGGGATTGCAGCGGCCCTTCTCGGCGAACTGCATCAGGCCGTCCCGATCGATCGGGCGCAGGTAGGCGGTGACGGTGGTGGGGGCGGCGCTCGCGCTCATCGGCAACTCCTGTTCGGCTCAGGCCCCCGATGGATCGAGGCCGGCTCGGAGGCAGTTGCGCAAGGTGGGTGCCAAACCGGGCGAGGACAGGGTTATTTTGCAAATACAAGTAATATCAATGATTTGAGCGGAAACCTCGCTCGCGTTCTCGTGACATTACGTTGGCAAATGTCGATACTTTGTCGACATTGTCGGGTTTGGTCGGCCCCGTCACGCCGTGGGTTGGAGCTTGCGCCAACGATAAGAAAACTGGCGCTCGGTCAGCCCGAGCCGCTGCGCCGCGCGGGTCTTGTTGCCGCCGGCCTGGGTCAGGGCCATGTGCAGCTCCGCGTGCCCGTGCGAGTCGGCGGGCAGGTAGGGCCGCACGGCGCCGAACGCCTGCAGCGCCGCAGCGCGCTCCGGCGTCGCGAGCGAAGCCGGATACGGGACTGCCGCGAGTGCGGTCGGCGTTGCGGCGAGAGCACCTTCGAGCATCGGCCGCACGTCGTCGACGTCGAGGACGCCCTCGCTCGCCAGCAGCACCAGCCGTTCGATGAAATTGGCGAGCTGGCGGATGTTGCCACGCCAGGGCTGGCGGGCGAGATGGGCGACCGCCGCTTGCGTCAGGTTGACGTTGCGCTGGTTGCTCTGGTTCGCCTGCGTGAGGAAGTGCAGCACCAGATCGGGGATGTCGCTGCGCCGCTCCGCCAGCGGCGGCAGGGTGATCGGCACGACGTTGAGGCGGTAGTACAGATCCTCCCGGAAGCGCCCGTGGGCGACCTCCGTGGCGAGGTCCCGGTTCGTCGCGGCGACGAGGCGCATGTCCACGCGGATCTCGCGCTTGCCGCCGAGCCGCACGACGGTGCCCTCCTGCAGGGTGCGCAGCAGCTTGGTCTGGAGGATCGCCGGCATCTCACCGATCTCGTCGAGGAAGATCGTGCCGCCGCTCGCCTGCTCGAACCAGCCGGCCCGCGCCTCGACCGCGCCGGTGAAGGCGCCGCGCTCGTGCCCGAACAGCTCGGATTCGAACAGGCTGTCGGGGATCGCCGCGCAATTGACCTTGATGAACGGTTGGTCTCGCCGCGGGCTCGCGAGGTGCAGCGCCCTGGCGAAGAGTTCCTTGCCGGTCCCGGACTCGCCGAGCAGAAGCACGCTCGCGGTTGCGCCCGCGACTTTCTCCACCTGCGCCAGCGCACGCAGCAGAGCGGGCGAGGTGCCGATGATGCCGTAGCGGGCGCGCTTGATGCGCAGCTCCCGCGCCAGCATGTCGTTGTGTTCCTCCAACGCCCGCGTCTTCTGCTCCACCCGCTCGTTCAGGGTCAGCAACTGGCTGACCATGGTGGCGATGATGCTCAGGATGGTGAGGTCGTCCGAGAGCGCCCGCTCCCGGTGCCGGATGCGATGGCAGGCGATGGCGCCGACGGTGCGGTGATCGACCCGGATCGGCAGCGCCAGGAACGAGACGGCGCCGCGGGGCAACTGCGCCCGCGCCACGGCGCGCCCGAGGAAGGTCGGGTCTTTGTCGATGTCCTGCACGATGATGAGGTGGCCGTCCTTGATGACGCGTCCGGTGATGCCCTCGCCCGGCGCGTAGCGGCCGCGCGCCGCCTCCTCGCGGGTCAGTCCGTAGGAATAGGCGATGCGGTGACCTTCGCCGTCGGGGTCCTTCAGGACTATGCGTCCGCGGTTCAGGCCGACGATCTCGGACAGGAGATGCAGCATCTCGCGGGCGACCTGATCAAGGCGCAGGCCCTTGCCGATCAGGTTCATGACCTCCTGGATGAGGAACATCTCCTGCGTGCGCCAGTGCGTGCTCGACGCGGCCTTGCGGACAGTTCCATCCATTCCTCGGCAGGCCCCCGGCTCGCTGATCGGCACCCGACCGATCTGCAAGCCTCGTGCAAATCGGAAGCAGCTCTAGCCCTCGCTGCCGAACAGGATGCCGGCTCGGCGTGACGACGAGGACACGGAGTGCGCGGAGGAGAAAGGCAGATGCCTGAAGCACAGCGGTCTTGCCGGAGCCGGTTGGCATCGTGACGATCGCTGAGTCGTTGCGCTGGGCGAAGTGGGCCCCGAGCGAGTACAGGGCGGCTCGTTGCGCCTCCCGGAAGCCGGATGAGTCGTCGGTCGCGACCGGGATCGCGAGCACCGGATAGTTCCGGACGAAGTAGCTCGCCGCGGATGCCTGGGCATCAGCCATGGGTAATCGTTCCTCCTTTGGAATGATGCCGCCCGAAAGCTCGCCACACGGGCTGGAATTCGATGGCATCGGCAGCCTACGGCTGTGCCTGCAGACCCGTCCGCGATGGGATGGAAATCTTTGTGCCCCTTTTGTTCTCTTCTTGATTTGGGCGGCCGTGACACGGCCGCCCAGTTCATCTATTTACTCTAGGTTTCGCGAGTGCGGAACTTTGGGTCGCCCAGCACGACACACCCGCCTAGCCTACCGGCAAACTTCCTGCGTCGGCACAAGCGGCCAACACGGCATAATCAAGAGCACCCTGTTGTGGATCCGCAGGAGGGGGCACTTGAAAACCATCTATTCCCCCACAGTGCTCATCTTTTGCCTCAGGCTACAGCACGCTACAGCCGGCTCGCGGTTCAGGAGCAGCCCGTCGTCGAACCGCAGGTGTCGCACTTCAGGCAGGTGCCGTTGCGGACCAGCGTGAAGTTCGCGCATTCCGGGCAGGCCTCGCCGACATAGCCCTTCATCTTCGCCTCGGCCCGCCGGTCGGCGACGCTGCGCTCAGGCTTGGGCTCCGGCTTGGCGAAGGGCAGCGTCTCGACGCTGCCGAGGCTCTGCGGCTCCGCCTTGAGGGCGGTCGCGCCGTGAACCGCGTGGACCGTGCCGCCGGCCGGCGCCGACTGGCCCGTGGCCGCCGCGGCGACGCCCGTCGTGGCACCCGCCGGGCCGCCCTGGATCAGGGTGAGCCGGTCGGCCGAGCCGCGCAGCAGGCCGCGGGAGACGATGGCCGAGGCGGCCGGAGCGGGCTTGGCCGACTCGCGGGTGGTGTCGCCCTCGCCGCCGCCGAGCACCGTGCCGCCGATCTCGGCCGGGTTGACGTGGGCGAGATCGGTGCGGCCGAGATACGAGACCGCCAGCTCACGGAACACGTAGTCGAGCAGCGAGGTCGCGTTCTTGATCGCGTCGTTGCCCTGCACGAAGCCCGCCGGCTCGAAGCGGGTGAAGGTGAAGGCTTCGACGTATTCCTCCAGCGGCACGCCGTATTGGAGGCCGAGCGAGATCGCGATGGCGAAGTTGTTCATCAAGCTTCGGAAGGTCGCGCCTTCCTTGTGCATGTCGATGAAGATCTCGCCCAGCCGCCCGTCGTCGTACTCGCCGGTGCGCAGGTAGACCTTGTGCCCGCCGACGACCGCCTTCTGGGTGTAGCCCTTGCGGCGGTCCGGCATCTTCTCCCGCGAGCGGATGCGCTCGACCCGCTCGATCACCCGCTCGACGATCTTCTCCGCCGCCGCCGCCGCCTTGGCTGCGGCCGGCGCCTGGATGATTGCCTCGAGCGCGTCCTCCGCCTCATCTTCGTCGTCTGAGATCAGGGCGGCGTTGAGGGGCTGCGACAGCTTGGACCCGTCGCGGTAGAGGGCGTTGGCCTTCAGCGCGAGGCGCCAGGACAGCAGGTAGGCCGCCTTGCAATCCTCCACCGTCGCATCGTTGGGCATGTTGATGGTCTTGGAGATCGCCCCCGAGATGAAGGGCTGCGCCGCGGCCATCATGCGGATGTGGCTCTCGACCGAGAGGTAGCGCTTGCCGGTGCGTCCGCAGGGATTGGCGCAGTCGAACACCGCGTAGTGCTCGCGCTTGAGGAACGGTGCGCCCTCCAGCGTCATCGCCCCGCAGACATGGGTGTTGGCGGCCTCGATGTCTTTCTTCGAGAAGCCGAGGAAGGGCAGCAGCTCGAAGGTCGGGTCGACCAGCTTCTCGGCGGGCACCTTGAGGGTGTCCTTCAAAAAGTCGTCGCCGAGCGTCCAACGGTTGAACACGAACTTGATGTCGAAGGCCGATTTCAGGCCCGCTTCCACCGCCGCGATCTTGTCGTCGGTGAACCCCTTGGCGCGGAGCGAGCCGGGGTTGATCGCGGGCGCCTGACCCATCGAGCCGTGGCCGACGGCGTAGGCTTCGATCTCGGCGATCTCGGCCTCGCGGTAGCCCAGCGCCCGCAGGGCGTCGGGCGCCGCCTGGTTGATGATCTTGAAGTAGCCGCCGCCGGCAAGCTTCTTGAACTTCACCAGGGCGAAGTCGGGCTCGATGCCGGTGGTGTCGCAATCCATCACGAGGCCGATCGTGCCGGTCGGCGCGATCACGGTGGCCTGCGCGTTGCGGTAGCCGTGCTGTTCGCCGAGCGACAGCGCGCGGTCCCAGGCCGCGATCGCGTGGGCGCCGATATCGGCCTGCGGGATATTGGCGTGGTCGAGCGGCACGGGGGCGACGTTGAGGCCCTCGTAGCCGGCGGCCTCACCGTGCGCCGCGCGCCGGTGGTTGCGGATCACCCGCAGCATGTGCTCGGCGTTGTGGGGATAGGCCTCGAAGGTGCCGAGCTCGGCCGCCATCTCGGCGGAGGTGGCGTAGGCCACGCCCGTCATGATCGCGGTGAGCGCACCGGCGAGCGCCCGGCCCTCGTCGGAGTCGTAGGGCAGGCCCATGGTCATCAGCAGGCCGCCGATATTGGCGTAGCCGAGGCCGAGGGTGCGGTACTTGTAGGAAAGCTCGGCGATCTCCTTCGACGGAAACTGCGCCATCATCACCGAGATTTCGAGCACCACCGTCCAGAGCCGGTTGAGGTGCTCGAATGCCTCCACGTCGAAGTGCTTCGACTGCCGGTCGTACATCGTCAGCAGGTTGGCGCTGGCGAGGTTACAGGCGGTGTCGTCGAGGAACATGTACTCGGAGCACGGGTTCGAGGCCCGGATCCGCCCGCCGGTCGGGCAGGTGTGCCAGTCGTTCATCGTGGTGTTGAAGTGCAGGCCCGGATCGGCCGAGGCCCAGGCGGCCTCACCGATCTTCTCCCACAGCTCGCGCGCCTTCACGGTCTTGGTGACCTTGCCGGTGGTGCGCGAGGTGAGGCTCCAGTCGTCGTCGGCCTCGACGGCGCGCAGGAACGTGTCGGTCAGCGAGACCGAGTTGTTGGAGTTCTGGCCGGCCACCGTGAGGTAGGCCTCGGAATCCCAGTCGGTGTCGTAGACGGGGAACTCGATCTTGGTGAAGCCTTGGCGGGCGAACTGCACCACGCGCTTGATGTAGGCGTCGGGCACCATCGCCTTGCGGGCGGCCTTGATCTCGCGCTTCAGGGCCGGGTTGCGCTCCGGATCAAAGCAAGCGTCCCCTTCCGCCTCGCACTGGGTGCAGGCCTTCATCACCAGGGTGAGGTGCTTCGAGACGACCTTCGAGCCCGTCACGAGGGCCGCGACCTTCTGCTCCTCCTTCACCTTCCAGTCGATGAAGGCCTCGATGTCGGGGTGATCGATATCGACGATGACCATCTTGGCGGCGCGCCGGGTCGTGCCGCCGGACTTGATCGCGCCCGCGGCCCGGTCGCCGATCTTGAGGAAGGACATCAGGCCCGACGACTTGCCGCCGCCGCCGAGCTTCTCGTTCTCCGCGCGCAGCATCGAGAAGTTCGAGCCGGTGCCGGAGCCGTACTTGAACAGGCGGGCCTCCCGCACCCACAGGTCCATGATTCCGCCCTCGTTGACGAGGTCGTCCTGGACCGACTGGATGAAGCAGGCATGCGGCTGCGGATGCTCGTAAGCCGTGGCCGACTTCGTCAGCTCACCGGTCTTCGGGTCGCAGTAGAAATGGCCCTGGCTCGGTCCGTCGATGCCGTAGGCCCAGTGCAGGCCGGTGTTGAACCATTGCGGCGAGTTCGGCGCCACCATCTGGCGGGCGAGCATGAAGCGCAGCTCGTCCATGAAGGCCGAGGCGTCTTCTTCCGACGAGAAGTAGCCGCCTTTCCAGCCCCAGTAGGTCCAACAGCCGGCGAGCCGGTCGAACACCTGGGTCGAGGAGATCTCGGAGACGAAGCGCTCCTCCTCGGGCAGCGCGGCGAGCGCGGCCTCGTCCGGCACCGAGCGCCACAGGAAGGAGGGAACGCTGTTCTCCTCGACCTTCTTCAGGCGGGCGGGGACGCCGGCCTTGCGGAAATACTTCTGGGCTAGAACGTCGGCGGCGACCTGGCTCCAGCTCTCCGGCACGGAGATGCCGTCGAGCCGGAAGACGATCGAGCCGTCCGGGTTGCGGATTTCACTCACCGCCTTGCGGAAGGCGATGGACGCGTAGGGAGACTGGCCTGCCGTGGTGTAGCGCCGCTCGAACCGCATGAATCCCTCTCCCTCGGAGTCAAGCGACCCCGTGCCGCGGCGCGGGCCGCGGTTCATGGATGAAAAGCCGGAGTGGCTTCGGCCGGTTCGTCGACCCGCGTCAGATGAGGTGCGGGCCTGTCCGTCATGCGGAAACGGGGTTTTGGAGAAACCCCGCCGAGCCGTTCGAAGCGATGCCTGGACATTACGTCCGGGTGGCCATCTGCGTCAATAACTAGTGCCGGCTACCCGTGTTCCGCGCTAGATGTTGTGTTCTGCGCCATAAATCTGTGGATATCCGGCGTCTGGCGCTAAGTGGCCTTTCGGCCTGAATGAATCACGCGGGAAATTTTTTCGATTCACAGGCATCGCCGTAAGCCGCGCCGCAACCAGCCGATTTGATAAGGTTAACGACCACACGAGGCGGGGTGGGCGTGCCGAAAATGCGACAGCGCCGCGGGGTGCTGGACTCGCGCGCGCGTGACGACCATAACGGCGCGGCGACGGCGCCCGCCGACCCGTTGCCTGCCGGAGGAACCATGGCCCTCAAGGACACGCTGCTGCGCATCTTCACGTGGTGGAACGGGCAGACCATGTCGCTCGCGCTCTACACCGCGCGCAGCGGCACGTTCGTCGGTTCGGACGAACTCGGCAATAAGTACTACAAGGCGCAAGGCCCGCTGATCGACCGTTCGGTCGGCTCGGAGCGGCGCTGGGTGGTTTATAACGGCTACGCCGACGCCTCCCGCGTGCCGCCGGGCTGGCGCGCGTGGCTGTGCCACAACGGCGACACGGCTCCGAGCGAGGAAGACTACCGCCCGCGCGAGTGGCAGAAGCCCCACGAGGAGAACCTCACCGGCACGGCGGCCGCCTACCGGCCGAAGGGCTCGCAGCTCTCCTGGGGCCAGCGCCCCGCTGCCACCGGCGACTACGTGCCGTGGACGCCGGGCGAATAGCCGGTTTTTTTCTCGCTCGTTGATTGCTTCGCCGGCTTGCCGGTGAACGGATCGGCGCGTCGGGCCTTGTCCCTCCATCGGAAGATGGAGCGGGACGATCGATGCGAGCGACGACTTTGGCCCTGTTGCTGTGCCTCGGCGCGAGCGCGGTGCAGGCGCAGGAGGCCGATGCCGGGGCCCAGGCCGAGCTGACGCCGGTCCTGAAATCGGAAAACCTCGTCTTCAACGGCATCACCCGCTCGAAGGACGGGCGGCTGTTCTCGCCGTTCCAGCGCCAGCAGAAGGACAAAGGCCTCCAGCTCGGCGAGTGGATCGACGGCAAGCCCGTGCCCTATCCGGACGCCGCCTGGAACGGCTGGAAGACCGGCGAGGATGCCTCAAAAGCCTTCGTCGGCGCCAACGCGATCCGCATCGGCCCGAACGGTGACCTGTGGGTGGTCGACAAGGGCGCGGCCGAACTCGGCGGAGCGCCGCTGCCCGGCGGGCCGAAGCTCGTGCAGATCGACCTCGCGACGAACACGGTCCGCAAGGTCTTCCCCCTGGAGAAGGGCACCACGGACAAGAGCTTCATCGACGATTTCCGCTTCCATGGCCGCAAGGTCTACCTGACCGATGCCGGCCAGCCGGGCATCATCGTCCTCGACCTCGACGACGGCGCGCTGCGGCGCGTGCTCGACGGGCATCCCTCGACCGTGGCGCAGCGTCCGCTCACCGGCGAGAACAAGGTGCTGCTCGACGCCAAGGACAAGCCGATCGCGATCCACGCCGACCAGCTCGAAGTCTCGCCGGACGGCAAGTGGTTCTACTTCCAGGCCTGCACCGGCCCGCTCTACCGGATCGAGACCCGATGGCTCGACGATGCAGGGCTCAGCGATGCGGAGCGGGCCAAGCATGTGGAGCTGTTCGCCGCCACCGTCTCGACCGGCGGCACGGCCATCGATGCGGACGGCAACATCTACGCCTCCGACACCGACAATCTGCGTATCCTCAAGTTCGCGCCCGACGGCAGCCAGAGCACGCTGGTGCAGGACCCGCGGCTGGTCTGGGGCGATGCGATGTGGATCGACGAGGAGGGCGGCCTGTGGATTCCGGCCGCGCAGATGAACCGCAGCAGGGGCATGAACGGCGGCACATCGAAGATCGTCTTCCCGACCACGATCTTCCGCATGTCGATCGGCGCCAAGCCGGTGCGGAACTAGGGAACACGGTCCGGCCGCCCTTTTTCGCCCACTCGCCCTTTTTCGACCACCCTTGCGGTGTTGGAACGGCCGGATCGTTTGCCGGCCGTAGCGGCCGGAGCCAGACTCAAGAGGGCGCCTTGAGCCGCATCCCCGCAACTGTTCTGCGCCGGTCCGCGCTCGGCACGCTGGCGCTGATCCTGTCCGCGCTGCCGGCCTCCGCCGACAAGATCAAGAACCCGACCGCGGTGTTCTCCGGCCTCGACAAGATCACCGGCCGGATCGTGACCTTCGAGGTCGCCATCGACGAGACGGTGCAGTTCGGCGCGCTGCAGATGACGCCGCGGGTCTGCTACTCGCGCCCGCCCACCGAGACGCCGAAGACGACAGCCTTCCTCGAAGTCGACGAGGTGACGCTCGACAGCAAGTACCGGCGCATCTTCACGGGCTGGATGTTCGCGTCGAGCCCAGGGCTCCACGCCATCGAGCACCCGATCTACGACGTGTGGCTGACCGATTGTAAGGGCGGCACCGACGTGATTGCCGAGGCGAAGGAGCAGGAGGACGTGCCCGCGCTCGCCTCCCGCCAGGAGAAGCCGAAGAAGAAGGGCGCGGACCCGACCAAGACGGCTCAACAGGTCAACCAGAACGGTCAGGTCGATGTCGAGGGCCCGCGCGGCGTGCCGGTGCAGCCCAAGCAGAAGCCGTCACGAAAGTTCTTCCCGAACAACGAGGGCCCGGCCCCGGCCCCGCCGCCCCCGCGCGAGCCGCAATCGCTCTTCGACGCGCTGTTCCGGTAGAGCGTCGTCCCTACGAAGCCAGCCGCTGCCGCGAGGTCATGAACGGACCCTGCGGCTGGCGGGTGGCGGCGAAGGTGCCGAGCCCGACCGGGTGGGGCATGCCGACATAGTTCGCCTCCATCCCGCCGGAGAGGCGATAGGCCTCGTGCCAGAAGCCGTTGCCGGACGCATCGCGACTGAAATCCCGCCACCACGTCTTGTGCGGGTCCGAGCGGGTGAAGGCCTCCAGGCTCTCCAGATCGCGCCAATATTGCCGCATGCCGATATGGTTGAGGCCGTAGACGAGGTTCTCGTGCGCGAGCAGCCCGTCCGGCATCCTCCGCTGCACCTGCGCGAGGCCGCGTCCGATGCCGAGCAGCGCCTTCAGGCCCCGCAACCGGCCGACCCGAAATCCGAGATAGACCACGACGAGGCCGGGATAGGCCGAGAGATCGACCGAGTCTCGCCGGGGCCGACCGCTCGCACCCGCTTGCTCGTCCGCCGCCTGCATGGCATCCCTCGATGTTTACGGTGTCATCATAGGTCTATCGCTTACAGTGTCAACATCGAAGGGAGAATCGGGTTCGGGCAGGGGCGGCTACCATCACGGCGAATTGCGCGAGGCCCTGATCGTGGCTGGCCTGTCGATCCTGGAGGAGGGGGGTGATCCATCCGATCTCGGGTTGCGCGAGGCGGCGCGGAGGGCTGGAGTCTCGGCCATGGCGCCCTATCGGCATTTCCCCGACAAGGAGGCTCTGCTCGCGGCGGTGGCGACGGTCGGGTTCGAGCGGCTGCGTGGGGCGCTGGAACGGGCCGACAGGGGAGGGGAGGGTAAGGAGGCGAGGGAGGCGCTTTACGCTCAAGGAGAGGCCTATGTCGCCTTCGCCTGCGCCCAGCCCGGCCTGTTCCGCCTGATGTTTGCGGCCCGATCCGGGGGCGCGCGCCCTCAAGCGCTGTGCGAGGCCTCGGCCGCCGCCTATGCGGTGTTGTCCGACCGCGTCGCCGCCTTGGTGCCGCCCACGGTCGCGGCCGAGGAAGCCCTGCGATCCTGGGCCCTGGTCCACGGGATCGCGTCGCTCATCATCGACGGCATGGTCGGGGACGTCGTGCGCATCGACTCGAAGGCGGCAACAGCCCTGGCCGGCCGGCTCCTGCGGCTCGAACCCATCCTCGGATAGGAAAATGCCCGGGTTCCCAAAGGGATCATCCCTTTGGCTGGGCGCCGGGGTGGAACCCCGGCTTCCCTTCAACCAGGGCTCTGCCCTGGACCCTATGACAAGGACTCGTCCTTTCGAAACCCCGACTATGCGGGGGCGCTGCCGATTCCGAGGGCGGCCAGGGCCTCGCTTCCGCAGAAATTCCGGTCGGGCGGTCCCCACTCGGCGCGCTCGGTGATCGCGGCGGCGAGTTGGCGCTTGTAGATGTGGCGCGGCACCTCCTCGACGCCGAACTGGCTCAGGTGCTCGGTGAGGAACTGCGTATCGGCGAGCCGGTAGCCGCCCGCCCGTAGCCGGGCGACGAGGTGGACCAAGGCGACCTTCGAAGCGTCGCGCACCTCGTGGAACATGCTCTCGCCGAAGAAGGCGGCGCCGAGCGAGACGCCGTAGAGGCCGCCTGCAAGGCGCCCCTCGTGGTAGACCTCGATCGTGTGGCAATGGCCGAGATCGAACAGGGCACCGTAGAGATCGCGGATGCGGGCGTTGATCCAGGTCCGGGCCGTGTCCCGCCGCGGGGCGGCGCAGCCATCGATCACCGCGTCGAAGTCCCGGTCGCTGACGACCTCGAACAGGTCGGACCGCACGGTGCGAGCGAGCCGCTTCGGCACGTGGAAGCGGTCGAGGGGCAGCACGCCGCGGGCCCGGGGCTCGACCCAGTAGATCGTCGGATCGTCGGCATCCTCGGCCATCGGGAAGATCCCGGCGGCATAGGCCTTGAGCAGGATGTCAGGCGTGATGTCCACGGGATGCCTGTCGTGCATCGGAGCGTTGTCGCGCGCTCCCGGCCCGAGCGCCAGCCGGCACGGGGGCGCAGGCGTGACGAGGAAGCGAAGGTGACAGGGCGCGAAGCCCTGCCCGCTTAGAGCATCGTCCTGGATCTCGGATCCAGGACGATGCTCGATCCTCTTGTTTCCGCATCGTCCTTTCCCGAAAGCCGGCGGCCACCTTTCGGGACGATGCCCTAGCGTCGCAGCTCGACGCCGGCGGCGGCCTCGCGGGCGAGGAAGCTCTCGAGCCAGTGGATGTCGTACTGGCCGTTCTGGACGTCGGCGTTGCGCACCAGCGTCCGGAACAGGGGCAGCGTTGTATCGATGCCGTCGACCACGAACTCGTCCAGCGCCCGGCGCAGACGCATCAGGCACTCGTTGCGGGTGCGCCCGTGAACGATCAGCTTGCCGATCAGCGAGTCGTAGTGCGGTGGGATGCGGTAGCCCTGGAAGGCGGCCGAATCGACCCTTACGCCGAGGCCGCCCGGCGGGTGGAAGTAGGTGATCAGCCCCGGCGAGGGGCGGAAGGTCGCCGGATGCTCGGCGTTGATTCGGCACTCGATGGCGTGGCCCTCGACCTTGATGTCTTCCTGGGCCACCGACAGGCCGCCGCCGGCCGCGACCCGGATCTGCTCGTTCACGAGGTCGATCCCGGTGATCATCTCCGTGACGGGGTGCTCCACCTGAATCCGGGTGTTCATCTCGATGAAGTAGAACCGCCCGTCCTCGTAGAGGAACTCGATGGTGCCGGCACCGATATAGCCGAGCTCGCGCATGGCGTTGGCGCAGATGCCGCCGATCTCGGCGCGCATCTCGGCATTGAGGGCCGGCGAGCCGCCTTCCTCCCAGACCTTCTGGTGGCGGCGCTGGAGCGAGCAATCGCGCTCGGCCAGATGCACGGCCCCGCCGCGCCCGTCGCCGAGGATCTGCACTTCGATGTGGCGCGGCTTGGTCAGGTACTTTTCGAGGTAGACCGCGTCATCGCCGAAGGCGGCCTTGGCCTCGGTGCGGGCCATGTCGAGAGCCTGCTCCAACTCGCCCTCGGAGCGGGCGACCTTCATGCCACGTCCGCCGCCGCCGGAGGCCGCCTTGACCAGCACGGGATAGCCAATCTCGGCGGCGACCCGCTTGGCCTCGTCCGGGTCGGTGACGCCGCCCTCGGAACCCGGCACGCAGGGGATGCCGAGGCGCTTGGCGGTGCGCTTGGCCTCGATTTTGTCGCCCATCACCCGGATATGCTCGGCCTTGGGGCCGATGAAACCGATATTGTGGTGGGCCAGAACCTCGGCGAACCTGGCGTTCTCCGAGAGGAAGCCATAGCCGGGATGCACGGCATCCGCCCCGGTGATCTCGCAGGCGGCGATGATCGAGGGGATGTTGAGGTAGCTGTCGCGGGCGGCGGGCGGGCCGATGCAGACGCTCTCGTCGGCCAGCCGCACATGCATGGCGTCGGCATCCGCCGTCGAGTGGACCGCCACGGTGGCGATACCGAGCTCCTTCGCCGCCCGCAGGATGCGGAGCGCGATCTCGCCGCGGTTGGCGATCAGGATCTTATCGAACATCGCGGGGAGGCTACTCGAGAACGAGGAGGGCTTCGCCGTACTCGACCGGCATCCCGTCCTCGACGAAGATCGCGGTCACCGTACCGGCGCGGGGCGCGACGATTTCGTTGAAGGTCTTCATCGCCTCGACCAGCAGGAGCTTGTCGCCGGCCTGGACCTTCGTGCCGATCTCGATGAACGGCTTGGCGTCCGGCGAGGGGCGCAGATAGGCGGTGCCGACCATCGGCGAGGGCACGGCGCCGGGATGACCCGCGCCAGATTTGGCGGGCGCTGGCGCCAGGGCGGCGGGAGGCGCCGCAGCCGGGGCCGCCGCGACCAGGGCCGGGGCGGGGGGCGCGACCTGAACCGAGACCGCCTCGATCTTGCGGGCGACGCGGATGCGCAAGTCACCCTTCTCGACCTCGATCTCGCTCAGGTCGGTCTCGGCGACCATCCGGGCGAGCTCGCGCACCAGTTCGGGATCGAAGGGTTCGTTCTTGGCCATCGGCTCTTGGTTCACGTCAGGAGGCGGACAGGAGCTGTCCGCGCAGGAGATGGGCGAGGGCATCGAGCCCGACAACGTAACTGTGGGGACCGAAGCCCGAAATCACGCCGGCACAGACCGGGGCGATCCGCGACACGTGCCGGAATTCCTCGCGGGCATGGACGTTCGAGAGGTGGACCTCCACCGCCGTCACTCCCGCGCCCTTGATCGCGTCGCGCAGGGCGATCGATGTGTGCGTGTAGGCGGCGGCGTTGATGAGAACGCCGGCCCCGGCGGCGCCGGCCTCCTGCACGAACGTCACGAGTTCGCCCTCGTGATTCGTCTGACGGAAGGTCAGGGCGATATCGAGGCGAACCGCGTGATCCCGCAGGCTCCGCTCGATATCGGCAAGCGTGGCGCCGCCGTAGATGCCCGGCTCGCGCTGGCCCAGCAGGTTGAGGTTCGGCCCGTTGAGGCAGTGAATCGCGATCATGCCGTCCGGCTAGCGTCGGCCGGCGGCTTCGCGAACCGCCCGGCAGGAAGGGCGGTCTTAGACGAGTGCGTCGGTGCGCGACAAGGGTGCGCGGGCATGATTAGGTTGCCCTTTCCTTAAGGCTCCCAGGGCTCCGCGCGGGCGGACGGGGGCATGGGAGACGCGCTGCGGACGAGGGGCCTTGGGATGATCGGAGACCGGAAGCCGAGTCTGGAGCATCCGCTCCTGGGCAGGATCACTTATGTCAGCCGCTACTGGGAGGGGCATGTCCGCCTGGACGGTTTCGAGACGCCGTTCCAGCTCATCGTCCGCGCCGGCCCGGACGGCCCGTCGGAAAAGCAGGTCGCGGCCATGGCGCGGCTGGCTTCGGACAGCGCCCGGATCCGGCGCGAGGCGAGCGCACCGATGATCGAGGTCCACCGCGAATCCGGTCTCGTGCCGGGCGGTCTCGGTGCCGATCTGGAACGGATCTGGGATACTCTCGAGCCCGAACAGGTCGAGCTGTCGAATGAAGACTACTACCGGGACGGCCGCATCGCGGTCCTGCTCATCTTCGGGTCGCTTCAGGAGCCGGATTTTGCCCCCGCGATCGAGACGGCGGACGGGCGGTTCGTTCAAGTGCTGGGCGGAACCTGAGACCGTCCGAGGGAGGGGTCAGTAGGTCCAGCGCTGCGCCTTGTTGACGAGGAAATCGCGAAAAGCCTGGACGCGGGCCACCGAGCGCATCTCCTCGGCGTAGACGAGGTAGCTCTCCATCGTCGGCATCTCGCTCTCGCGCAGCACCTGGACGAGGCTCTCGTTCCCGTCGACGGCGTAGTCCGGCAGGATGCCGACACCGACGCCGGCCTCCATCGCCTTGTGGAGGGCGGTGATGTTGTTGACCGTGAAATGGACCGGACGGCGCTCGTCCCCCTCGCGGCCGATGCTGGCGAGGTAGTGGGTCGCGAGCAGGTAGGACGGCTCGTTGCCGCCGAAGGAGACGAGGCGGTGCTCGTCGAGATCGGCGATGGTTTTGGGTTCGCCGAAGCGCTTGACGTAATCGGGGCTCGCGAAGGCGTGGTAGTGCACCGTGAACAGCCGCCTCTGGATCAGGTCGGGCTGGGCCGGACGTCGCATGCGGATGGCGATGTCGGCCTCGCGCATGGCGAGGTCGAGTTCCTCGTTGGTGAGCACCAACTCGATCCGCACGTCCGGATAGAGATCGAGGAATTCGGAGACGCGCTGCGACAGCCAGGAGGTGCCTAAGCCCACCGTCGTCGTCACCCGCAAGTCGCCGGAGGGGCGCTCACTGGTCTCGACGAGGCGGGCGCGGGTGTTCTCCAGCCGGAGCTTCATGTCGCGGGCGGCACGGAACAGCAGGTCGCCCTGCTCGGTCAGGATCAGGCCGCGGGCGTGCCGGTGGAACAGGGGGGCCTTCAACTCGCGCTCGAGCGCGCTGATCTGCCGGCTCACCGCCGACTGGCTCAGGCCGATGTCGTCGCCCGCGCGCGTGAAGCTCCCGGCCTCCGCGACGTTGAGGAAAATCCGGATCTTGTCCCAATCCAAGGCCGTCACTCCCGCCCGTCGAGGTCGGCCCGTCGCGGTCAGCCCGTCACGGGGACCACGACCTTCGGGCGTTGCACGACGCCAGTCTGCTACCCCGCCGTGCCCGGCGGAAGGCTCCTTTGCGAAACCTGCCGGCTCCCGCAGCCTTCAGGTTAGGGCGGCAAGCTTGCGATTTCGTTGCGTCTTTTTCGCCATCAACAGGGAAATGCGGATCGAACAACGTCTTGAATGCTTCGACAGCCTCGCTTCCCGCTCGGTCTGCGCGTCCGACACGACGGTGAGGCGGGCAGTCTTTTGAGCAGTACTTGAAACGCCCACAAAAGACCCGACGCGCGCGGGCCGCCGGCCCGGCGGTTCAGTGTCCTCGCAAAACGCCCGCCCGGCCGTCGCCGCCGGAGCGACGACGGCCGGTGATCGGGCGTCTCGTGAGGCCTCCTTACTCGGCCGCGGCCTTAGCCGGACTCTCCCCGACCTCGAGATTGGCGAGAAACTTCTCCGCCTCCAGTGCCGCCATGCAGCCCATGCCGGCCGCGGTGATCGCCTGGCGGTAGACGTCGTCGGTCACGTCGCCCGCGGCGAACACGCCCGGAATCTCCGTCTCGGTGGTGCCCGGCGTCACGTTGATGTAGCCGCCGTGCCGCATCGGCAACTGGCCCTCGAAGATCGCGGTGGCCGGCTGGTGGCCGATGGCGACGAACAGGCCGTCGGTGGGCTGCTCGACGATCTCTCCGGACCGCAGGTCCTTGAGGCGCAGATGCGTGACGGAGGGCGGCGCGTCGGAGCCGCAGATCTCCTCCACCGCGTGGTGCCATTTCACCGTGACGTTGGCGTGCTTGAACAGGCGCTCCTGCAGGATGCGCTCGGCCCGGAACTCGCCGCGGCGGTGGATCACGGTGACCGACTTGGCAAGGTTGGCCAGATAGAGCGCTTCCTCGACCGCGGTGTTGCCGCCGCCGACCACGGTGACGTCCTTGCCGCGGAAGAAGAAGCCGTCGCAGGTGGCGCAGGCCGAGACGCCGAAGCCCTGGAACTTCGCCTCCGAGGGGAGGCCGAGCCACTTCGCCTGGGCGCCGGTGGCGATGATCAGCGCGTCGCAGGTGTAGGTCTCGCCGGAATCAGCCTCAAGCCGGAACGGGCGGACGTTGAGATCGACGCTCGTGATGTATTCCGAGACGATCTTGGTGCCGACATGCTCGGCCTGGAGGCGCATCTGCTCCATCAGCCAGGGGCCCTGGATCGCCTCGGCGAAGCCCGGATAGTTCTCCACATCGGTGGTGATCATCAACTGCCCGCCGGGCTGGAAACCCGAGATCAGCAGGGGCTCGACCATGGCGCGGGCGGCGTAGATCGCGGCGGTGTAACCGGCCGGCCCCGAGCCGATGATCACGAGCCTCGCATGGGTGTGCGCCATCTGTGCCGTCTCCTGTCAGGGGCGGGCACGGTCTTCTGAAAGGCCGGCCGTCCACTCGTCCTGTGTTGCGTCCCGCCCGATCCTGCACGGCACGCGCAAACATTTCCTTCCGAAGATCGGGACGCGTGGAAACGTCCCGTCTTGTCCGGCCACGACCTCAGAGCGATCCGCGCGCAGACGAAGCGAGTGGGGTACGATCGTCCCCCGGTCGCTCCGGCGCGAAGCGCCGCCGATGCTGCCCATACGCCGCGGCCAGGGCCGCGGCGATCTCCGGCGTCGCGTCGATCGGGGCGTAGCGCAGGGCCTCCAGGCGGCCGATGAAGGGTTTCAGCGCGCCGGCCATGGCAAGGCCCGCGAACATCCGCCTGTGCCGGATATAGGTGCGCGGCAGGTCGAACAGCAGGAGCGGCACGCCGGTGCTCGCGGCCTCGCCGACCATGTTGGCGGAATCGGAGGTGACGACGATGTGGTCGGCGATCGCCAGCATGCCGACGTAAGGGTTCTCGCCGCTGCCGTCCCAGAAAAAGCCGCCCTTGTCCCTCACCAGGTTTTCGAGCGCGGTGCGCAACTCCGGCGGCGTGCGCCGCGAGACCGTCAGCATCAGCGAGCAGCCGCCCTCGGCGAGCTTTGTGAGATCGCGCACGAGCCGCTGCATGTCGGCCTTGCGGTAGCGCAGGTGCCGGCTGTCGCCGCCGATCAGCACGGCGATCCGCGGCCAAGGCAGGCGCGCGAGCCGCGGGTCGGGCGTCGTGCGGGCGGCGTCGAGCCGGGCGCGGGAGACGGGGTGCGGCGCGGTGAGCGTGGTGAAGACGTTGGGCCCGCGCAGGTCGTCGTAGTCGGGAACCCAGATGAAGTCCGCCGTATCATGGCCGGTGCGCGGATCCTTGAGGAAGGCCGTGAAGGTCTTGCCGCCGGAGGCCCGGCGCAGGGCGCGCAGATAGGGCACGGCGCGCCGCCCCGAGGCGATCAGCACGTCGGGAAGCGGGCCTTGCAGCAGGCCCCCGGCCCGACCCGGCGCGTCCCGCGGATCGATCGGCCCCCAGGGGGCCATCCAGGTCAGGGGGCGTCCGTCCGGAATCCGCCGCGTCTCGTAAGTGAGGCCGAGCGCCTCGGCGATGCCGAGGCACTGGTTCTCGTCGCCGGCCTTACCGTCGGTGAGAATCCAGGTGCGGGCCCGCGCGAGTTCCGGCGGTCCGTTGCCGTCGGCCTTTGCCGGCCCTTGTTCGTTCACGCGACGCAAACCCCTGGTCCCACAAAACCCAGCCTACTGCGCCGGGAGTCTCCGCCGCAGCCATTGCGCGTAGTGCTCGGCGAGCGCTGCGACCCGCCGCCGTTCGGAGGCCGGATCATACCAAGCGCCGCCGGAACTCGCGGGCAGAGCCGAGAGCTGCGGGTGGCGCGCGAGGATCTCGCCCCCGCGCCCGACCAACAGAGCCTCGCCGTCGAGGTAGTCGGTCGCGCCGCCGCCGCCGAGGCTGCCGCCGCGACCGAAGCCTTCTCCGCCGGCATAGGGAGTGAGCGAGAGGCCGCTCACGCGCACCACCAGTGTCGGGCCGCCGCGCACGATGCGGTCACTGAAGCTGCGCCGCAGGGCCTCCGTCAGGTCCGCCCGCAGCGCTTCGGTCTGCGGACCCCTGGCATAGGCCTGCAACGGCCGCGCATCGACGGCGACGCCGCCGATGCGGCCGAAATTCTGCGCCGCGGCCGGTACGGTAAGCACGGCCCCGGCCAAAAGGCCGAACGCGGCCGCGAGACCGGGGACGCGCACGGGGCTCAGGCTCCCCACTCGACGGCGACGACCTCGTAGGACTTGCCCCCGCCCGGCGTCGTGACCTCCACCGTGTCGCCGACCGTCTTGCCGATCAGGGCGCGGGCGATGGGCGAGGAGATCGAGACGCGACCCTCGCGTACATCCGCCTCCGGCTCGCCGACGAGCTGGTAGGTCTTCTCCTCCTCGGTGTCCTCGTCCACGAGCTTCACGCGGGCGCCGAACTTGATCTTCGAACCCGAGAGCTTCGACGTGTCGATGATCTCGGCACGCGCGATCATGCTCTCAAGTTCGAGCACCCGGCCCTCGTTGTGCGACTGGGCCTCCTTGGCGGCGTGGTACTCGGCGTTCTCGGAAAGGTCGCCGAGCGCGCGGGCCTCGGAGATCGCCTGGATGATCCGGGGACGTTCCACCTGCTGGCGCTGCTTCAGCTCTTCCTCGAGGGCTGCGTAGCCGCGTGCCGTGATGGGAAGCTTGTCGATGCTCATGGTCTCGCGCCACAATGAAGAGGCCCGGCCGGAGTGTGACACTCCTTCCGGGCCGGGATAACGGCTCTCGATGTATGGTCCCGGGTCGCCCGCCTCCGCGCGGCGGGCCACCCGGCACACGAACGTCTATTTAGGCCGCGAAGTATTCCTGCAAGGCACGCACCTGGAGATCGCCTTCAAGATAGGCCTTGATCCCCTCGGCCGCCGCCATCGCGCCGGCGAGAGTGGTGTAGTACGGCACTTTATGCAAGAGGGCCGCCCGGCGGAGCGAGCGCGAGTCGGAGAGCGCACCGGCCCCCTCCGTCGTGTTGATCACGAGCGCGATGTCGCCGTTCTTGATCGAATCGACGATGTGGGGGCGGCCCTCCAGCACCTTGTTGATGCGCTGGGTCGGGATGCCCTCGTCCGCCAGGTAGCGCTGGGTGCCGCCGGTGGCGAGGATGGTGAAGCCGAGATCCGACAACAACCGGATCGTCGGCAGCACGCGGGGCTTGTCGTCGTCGCGCACGGAGACGAACACCGTGCCGGTGCGCGGCACCGCCGTGCCGGAGCCGAGCTGGCTCTTGGCGAACGCCACGCCGAAGCCGGCGTCGAGCCCGATTACCTCGCCGGTGGAGCGCATCTCCGGCCCGAGCAGCACGTCGACGCCGGGGAAGCGGGCGAAGGGGAACACCGCCTCCTTCACCGCGATGTGGTCGAGCTGCTTGGGCTTGAGGCCGAAGCTGTCGAGGCGCTCGCCGGCCATGATCCGCGCGGCGATCTTGGCGATCGGCTCGCCGATCACCTTGGCGACGAAGGGGACCGTGCGCGAGGCGCGCGGGTTGACCTCCAGCACGTAGATCGCGCCGTCCTTGATCGCGTACTGCACATTCATCAGGCCGCCGACCTTGAGGGCCAGCGCCATTGCCTTCGTCTGGCGCTCCAGTTCCGCGATGATCTCGGGCGACAGGGTACGCGGCGGCAGCGAGCAGGCGGAATCGCCCGAATGGATGCCCGCCTCCTCGATGTGCTCCATGATACCGGCGATGAACACGCTCTCGCCGTCGCAGACCGCATCGACATCGACCTCGGTCGCGTCCGAGAGGTAGCGGTCGAACAGGAGCGGGTTCTTGCCCAGCACCGTGTTGATCTGCCCCGTCTTGTCGTTGGGGTAGCGCGCCTTGATGTCGGACGGGATCAGGCTCGGGAGCGTCCCGAGCAGGTACTCGGCGAACTGCGTCTCGTCGCGGATGATCGCCATGGCGCGCCCGCCGAGCACGTAGCTCGGGCGCACGACGAAGGGCAGGCCGAGTTCGGCCGCCACCAGCCGGCTCTGCTCCACCGAGTAGGCGATGCCGTTCTTGGGCTGCTTGAGACCGAGCTTGTCCAGCAGGCGCTTGAACTGGTCGCGGTCCTCGGCGAGGTCGATCGCGTCGGGCGAAGTGCCGAGGATCGGCACGCCGGCGCCTTCCAGGGCGCGGGCGAGCTTGAGCGGGGTCTGCCCGCCGAACTGCACGATCACGCCGTGGAGCTGGCCCGCCTGCCGCTCGGTCTCGATGATCTCGAGCACGTCCTCCGCCGTCAGCGGCTCGAAGTAGAGCCGGTCGGAGGTGTCGTAGTCGGTCGAGACCGTCTCCGGGTTGCAGTTGACCATGATGGTCTCGTAGCCGGCCTCCGTCAGCGCGAAGCAGGCGTGGCAGCAGCAATAATCGAACTCGATGCCCTGGCCGATCCGGTTCGGGCCGCCGCCGAGGATGATGACCTTCTTCTTGTCGGACGGGTACGCCTCGTCGGCGGTCTGGCCGGCGAAGGGGGCGACGTAGGTCGAGTACATGTAGGCGGTCGGCGCCTTGAACTCGGCGGCGCAGGTGTCGATCCGCTTGAAGACCGGGCGCACGCCGAGCGCCCGGCGGGCGGCGCGCACCGCATCCTCGTCGGTGTCGGTCAGCACGGCGAGCCGCGCGTCGGAGAAGCCGGCGGCCTTGAGCTGGCGGAAGGCGCCCGGAGTCCCCGGCAGGCCGTGCGCCTTCACCCGGTTCTCCAGATCGACGATGGCCTGAAGCTGTTCGAGGAACCACGGATCGATCGCGCAGGAGGCGTAGATCTCCTCGTGGCTGATCCCGAGGCGCATCGCCTGGGCGACCTTGAGCAGGCGGTCCGGCGTCGGCGTGCCCAGCGCCGCCTTGATCGCGTTGTGGTCGTCGCCCTTGCCCAGCCCTTCGATCTCGATCTCGTCGAGGCCGGTCAGCCCCGTCTCCAGCGAGCGCAGGGCCTTCTGCAGCGATTCCGCGAAGCAGCGGCCGATCGCCATCGCCTCACCCACCGACTTCATCGCGGTGGTCAGGGTCGGCTCGGCGCCGGGGAATTTCTCGAAGGCGAAGCGCGGGATCTTGGTGACGACGTAGTCGATCGTCGGCTCGAACGAGGCCGGGGTCGCGCCGCCGGTGATGTCGTTGGCGATCTCGTCGAGCGTGTAGCCGACCGCGAGCTTGGCCGCGACCTTGGCGATCGGAAAGCCGGTGGCCTTCGAGGCGAGCGCAGAGGAGCGCGAGACGCGCGGGTTCATCTCGATCACGATCATCCGGCCCGTCTTCGGGTCGATCGCGAACTGCACGTTCGAGCCGCCGGTCTCGACGCCGATCTCGCGCAGCACGGCGAGCGAGGCGTCGCGCATCACCTGATATTCTTTGTCGGTGAGCGTGAGCGCCGGGGCCACGGTGATGGAGTCGCCGGTGTGGACGCCCATCGGATCGACGTTCTCGATCGAGCAGACGATGATGCAGTTGTCCGCCTTGTCGCGGACGACCTCCATCTCGTACTCCTTCCAGCCGAGCACGCTCTCCTCGATCAGCACCTCGTTGGTCGGCGAGGCGTCGATGCCGCGCTCGACGATTTCGAGGAATTCCTCGCGATTGTAGGCGATGCCGCCGCCGGTGCCGCCCATGGTGAAGGACGGGCGGATGATCGCCGGCAGGCCGACCTCGGCGAGCGCGATCAGCGCCTGACCGAGCGCGTGCTCGATGTAGCGCCGCCGCCGATCGCCCTCGCCGCCGCTCCACTGCCGCTCGAACTCGGCGAGCGCCGCCTCGCGGGCCGCCGGATCCGACTGCGCCGCCTCGATGCGCGCCTTCTCGGCGAGGTAGCGGTCGCGGTCGGCCTTCTTGGCGGCGGAGGCGTTGGCGAGCGCCGATTTCGGCGTCTCCAGGCCGATCTTGGTCATCGCGTCGCGGAAGAGGTTGCGGTCCTCCGCCTTGTCGATGGCCTCGGCCGTGGCGCCGATCATCTGCACGCCGAATTTTTCCAGCACGCCCATGCGCTTCAAGGACAGCGCGCAATTGAGCGCGGTCTGGCCGCCCATGGTCGGCAGCAGCGCGTCGGGCCGCTCCTTCTCGATGATCTTGGCGACGATCTCCGGCGTGATCGGCTCGACATAGGTGGCGTCGGCCATGTCCGGATCGGTCATGATCGTCGCCGGATTCGAATTGACCAGGACGATCCGGTAGCCCTCTTCCCGCAGCGCCTTGCAGGCCTGGGTGCCGGAATAATCGAATTCGCAGGCCTGCCCGATGATGATGGGGCCCGCACCGATGATGAGAATGGAGGAGATGTCGGTGCGTTTCGGCATTGAGCGCCTTGAATCGAGTTCGCGCGCGCTCGCCCTCGCGCACCGCCGTTTCGAAGGCGGCGCCAAGGGGGCGCAGGCGCTGGGATGATCGTCAAGCCCCGCGTTTACACGCAGCCGCGCGGGTTTGAAAGGGCCGCCCGGCCTATGCCGCGCAGGGCCGCCGCAGCGGCGTATATCGAAGTATAATTATTCAATTTCGCAATAAAATATCGATTTGATGGATCAATATGGATTCTATATTTCGTGTATATCGGCGAATTTGTCGATGATAGTAAGAATTATTATGAGGAAACAGACAATGATCTTCAGGGCTTTGGTGGCCGCCGCCGCTCTCGCCGTGACCTTGCCGGCGATGGCCGACGAGGTTTCGGTCAAGATGCTGAACAGTGGGCCGGGCGGAATGATGGTGTTCGATCCCGCCTTCGTCCGGTTGAAGCCCGGCGACAGCATCAAGTTCGTGCCCACCGACAAGGGGCACAACGTCGAGACCATCAAGGGCATGGCGCCGGAGGGCGCGGAGTACGTGAAGTCGGCCGTGGGGCAGGAGGCCGTGGTCAAGTTCGACAAGGAAGGCGTCTACGGCTTCAAATGCTCGCCGCATTACATGATGGGCATGGTCGCCTTGGTCGTGGTCGGCGACAAGCGCGACAACCTCGAAGCGGCCAAGAGCGTGCAGCACAACAAGCTGACGCAGAAGCGCATGGAGCCGCTGCTCGCCCAGGTTCAGTGATGTCGGCGGCCCGGTCCCTTCGGGCTCGGGCCGTTCGCCTCACTCGCCCGCCATCACGAGCGCCCAGAACCGCTTATAGCGCGTCGCCGGAGCATCGACCCGGGCGATGCCGACTCGACGCAACTGCGGCATCAGCATGTTGCGGTTGTGCTCGGGCGAGGCCTTCCAGCGGGCGAGCACCTGGTCGAAGGTCTCCGAGCCCGCGCTCAGGTTCTCCGAGGCGTAGCGTTTGCCGAACCCGGCGCTCGCCATGCGGCTGTCGAAGCTGCCGGCGATCTCGTGGCTGAGCCGCCCGGCGCTCGCGTTGGCTCTCGCCTGGAACGAGGCTGCGGTGATCAGGCTGCGGTCGAGGGTGACCGGACCGAGACCGTGCTGCGCCCGGTAGCGGGAAATCGCGGCGGCGGCCGCCTGCTCGTCGAGGATCACCGGCAATGTCGGCATCCCGGCATCGAGCACAGGAGAGCCGCCGCAGCCGGCGAGCGTGAGGGTGATCAGCGTCGCGACGACGGAAAGGCGCAGGTTCGGCATCGAGGTGAATGGAATTGCCACGGGGAGCGCCCGCTTCCGCGGACGGTGCGGCGAAACCGCGGCGGCCTGCTGCCGGTGTCTGACGAGGCGGGTCTCTGTGACATCGCGGACACGCTCGAACGAGGAGTGACGGCGCCTACCAACAAGCGTTGGTGCAAGGCGATCATCGGGCGATGTTCTGGGAGGAGATGTTCCGGCTCGAAGCTGGGAACATGGCGCGGGCGACGGGGCTCGAACCCGCGACCTCCGGCGTGACAGGCCGGCACTCTAACCGACTGAGCTACGCCCGCGTTCTGCGTCGCCGGCCGGCTGGGCTCGTGTCGGCGACGAGGCGGGGTTTAGGTGGGGCGCCCTGGGCTGTCAAGCCGCAGAATCGCGGAATGCGACGGTTCGGCGACGGATGGTGGATGAGCCAGTTCGGAACGCCGCGTAAGAACCTGCGCGTCGTTGAAGCGAAGGCAGCGGGCAGATCGTGAGGATGCTGAGTCGCGCCGGGCGCTCTTGTGGCGACCCCGCCTGGTATGCCAAATGCCAAGCTCAATACGAGGAATGAAAGCCGACGGAGCGGCAGGGATGAAACGGCAAGGCTCAAGCGTGGCAGGGCATGCGCCGATCGGTCCCGTCGTCCGATGCACGGATACCCCCATCTGTCAGCCAAAGAGGTGATTGTGCGACGCGCAATGCCCTTGTTTCGCCGGGGGGGGTCGTCTAAGCCTCGCCCGCGCTCAGTCTGGCATTGGAGGAATTCCATCCGAGGGATTCCGCAGGCCGGAAACCGTCGCGAGGGCCGTCGCTCATGATCCTCACGCGCAACCATATGAGAGGTGCGGCATGACCGGCCTGCTGGCAGACTACCTGCCGCTCATCATCTTCCTCGGCGTGTCGCTGTTCATCGCGGTGGCGCTGCTGATCGCGCCGTTTGTCGTGGCCTATTCAAGCCCCGATCCCGAGAAGCTCTCCGCCTACGAGTGTGGTTTCAACGCGTTCGATGACGCGCGCATGAAGTTCGACGTGCGCTTCTACCTCGTGGCGATCCTGTTCATCATCTTCGACCTTGAGGTCGCCTTCCTGTTTCCCTGGGCGATCACCTTCGGGGAACTCGGCTGGTTCGGCTTCTGGTCGATGATGGTCTTCCTCGGTGTCCTCACCGTCGGCTTCGTCTACGAGTGGCGCAAGGGCGCCCTCGAATGGGACTAGCGGCGCGGCTCGCCCTGCGTCGTTTCCCTTCCGCTCTCGCTCAGAGGCAGAGATGGCCCTGACTCCGACCTTCTCCCGCGCGCCCGACATCGCGCCGGCACCCAAAGGGATCCTCGATCCCGCGACCGGCCGCCCGATCGGCGCGAACGATCCGACCTTCCTGTCGATCAACAACGAGTTGGCCGACCGCGGCTTCCTCGTGACCTCCGCCGACGAGCTCATCAACTGGGCCCGCACCGGCTCGCTAATGTGGATGACGTTCGGTCTCGCCTGCTGCGCGGTCGAGATGATGCAGATGTCGATGCCGCGCTACGATTGCGAGCGCTTCGGCTTCGCGCCCCGCGGCTCGCCGCGTCAGTCCGACGTGATGATCGTCGCCGGCACGCTGACCAACAAGATGGCTCCGGCTTTGCGCAAGGTCTACGACCAGATGCCGGAGCCGCGCTACGTCATCTCCATGGGCTCCTGCGCCAATGGCGGCGGCTACTATCACTATTCCTACTCGGTGGTGCGTGGGTGCGACCGTGTGGTGCCGGTGGACATCTACGTGCCGGGCTGCCCGCCGAGCGCCGAGGCGCTGCTCTACGGCGTGCTGCTGCTGCAGCGGAAGATCCGCCGCACCGGCACGATCGAGCGGTGAGGGAGGGCACGATGGAGGCCATCACCACCAACGGCATCACGCTCCGCCGCACCGTCGCGGCGGCTCAGGGCGAGGATGCGCTCCGCGCCATGGGCGAGCGCATCGCCGGGGCGCTCGGCCCTGCGGTCACGGACTGGAGTATCGCCTTCGGCGAGCTGACGCTGATCGTCCAGGGCAGCGACATCGTCTACGCGCTGACCTACCTGCGCGACGATCCGAATTGCGCCTTCCGCTGCTTCATCGACATCTGCGGCGCCGATTACCCGCAGCGGGCGCGCCGCTTCGACGTCGTCTATCACCTGCTGTCCCTGCGCCATAACATGCGGGTGCGTGTGAAGGTGCAGACCGACGCCGCGACGCCGGTACCCTCGGCCATTCCGGTCTTCCCGGCGGCGAACTGGTTCGAGCGCGAAACCTACGATCTCTACGGCATCCTGTTCTCGGGCCATCCCGATCTGCGCCGGCTGCTGACCGATTACGGCTTCGAGGGCCACCCGCTGCGCAAGGACTTCCCGCTCACCGGGTTCGTCGAGGTCCGCTACGACCAGGATGAGGCGCGGGTCGTCTACGAGCCGGTCAAGCTCACCCAGGAATTCCGCAACTTCGACTTCCTGTCGCCGTGGGAGGGCACGGACTACGTGCTGCCGGGCGACGAGAAGAAGTCGAGCTGAGGGCTGCGGTCATGTCTGAGCACAACATCCGCAACTTCTCGATCAATTTCGGGCCGCAGCACCCGGCGGCGCACGGCGTGCTGCGCCTCGTGCTGGAGCTCGACGGCGAAGTGGTCGAGCGGGTCGATCCGCATATCGGCCTGCTTCATCGCGGCACCGAGAAGCTGATCGAGCACAAGACCTATCTCCAGGCGACACCCTATTTCGACCGGCTCGACTACGTGTCGCCGATGAATCAGGAGCACGCCTTCTGCCTCGCGATCGAGAAGCTCGCCGGCATCGAGGTCCCGCGCCGAGCGCAGCTCATCCGCACCCTGTTCTGCGAGATCGGGCGGCTGCTCTCCCACCTCCTCAACGTCACCACGCAGGCGATGGACGTCGGCGCGCTGACGCCGCCCCTGTGGGGCTTCGAGGAGCGTGAGAAGCTGATGATCTTCTACGAGCGCGCCTCCGGCGCTCGTCTTCACGCCAACTACTTCCGCCCTGGCGGCGTGCATCAGGACCTGCCGCCCGCGCTGATCGACGACATCGAGGCGTTCTGCGATCCGTTCCTGCAGGTGGTCGACGACCTCGACAACCTCGTCATGGCCAACCGCATCTTCAAGCAGCGCAACGTCGACATCGGCATCGTCTCGGTGGACGAGGCGATGGCCTGGGGCTTCTCCGGCGTGATGGTGCGCGGCTCCGGCATCCCGTGGGACCTGCGCAAGTCGCAGCCCTACGAACTCTACGAGGAGATGGAGTTCGACATCCCCGTGGGGAAGAACGGCGACACCTACGATCGCCAGGTGATCCGCATGGAAGAGATGCGGGAATCCGTGAAGATCATGAAGCAGTGCTGCGCCAAGCTGCGCGAGCCCGCCGGGCAGGGACCGATCGCCTCCCTCGACGGCAAGTTCGCGCCGCCACCGCGCCGGGAGATGAAGCGCTCGATGGAAGCGCTCATCCACCACTTCAAGCTCTATACCGAGGGTTTCCACGTGCCCGAGGGCGAGGTGTATGCGGCTGTCGAAGCGCCCAAGGGCGAGTTCGGCGTCTACCTCGTCTCCGACGGCACCAACAAACCCTACCGCTGCAAGATCCGCGCTCCGGGCTTCGCCCATCTTCAGGCGATGGATTGGATGTGCCGCGGCCACCTGCTCGCCGACGTGTCCTGCGTGCTCGGCACGCTCGACATCGTGTTCGGCGAAGTGGACCGCTGAGGAGACGGGTCGAAACGCCATGGCGAACCGCAGGCTAGCCCCCGCCGCCGAGCAGCCCCAAGACTTCGCGTTCACTCCGGAGAACGCCGACTGGGCCCGCGGCCAAATCGAAAAGTATCCGGAAGGCCGGCAGGCTTCGGCCGTGATTCCGCTCCTGTGGAAGGCGCAGGAGCAGAATGGCGGCTGGCTGCCGCAAAAGGCGATCGAGGCGGTCGCCGACCAGCTCGGCATGCCGCATATCCGCGTGCTGGAGGTGGCGACCTTCTACACGATGTTTGCCCTGGAGCCGGTCGGCCGATTCTGGATTCAGGTTTGCGGCACCGTGCCCTGCGATTGCTGCGGGGCGAAGGAGCTGAAGGCTGCGCTCCACGACCGCCTCGGCCCCTCCGGTCACGTCTCGGCGGACGGCAATTTCTCCTGGCTCGAAGTTGAGTGCCTCGGTGCCTGCTGCAACGCGCCGATGGTGCAGATCAATCAGGACTATTACGAGGATCTCACCCCTGAGAGCCTGAACAAGCTCATGGACGATCTCGCCGCCGGCCGTCCCGTGAAGGTCGGTTCGCAGATCGGCCGGATCTCCTCCGAGCCCAAGGACGCGGTCAACACCCTGACCGACGAGAGCCTGTTCGACGGTTCCCGTGTCGGCGCGTGGCGCAAGCGCTTCGAGCAGACCGACGGTGCCAGTGGGTGCGAGGAGGACGTCAAGAAGGACGAAGCCGCATCGACCGAGGCCCGCGTCAAGGACGAGACCAAGCCGGCTCGTCCGCAGGCCGGGCGCGCCAACGAGTCGAACGCCGTCGATGCCCCCGCCGAGCGGGCGAGTGCCGGGGAGGCGCCGGTGAAGCCGGAGGATCGGGCGCAGGCGCGTGACGCCGCGGCGCCGTCCGCCCAGAACCCGGCCGTCGAGGAAGACAAGGTGCTGCGCACCGAGCCTCCGCATCATCCGGCGACGGTCGGCGCCGGGGACGACGTGCCCGAGGGCGAAAGCCCGGAGGCCCGCGCCGACGCGGCCGGAACCCGTCCGAAGGGACTCGACGCGCCCCGCGACGACCGCCCCGACGACCTGACCAAGATCAAGGGCATCGGCCCGATCAACCAGCGCCGCCTCAACGACCTCGGCGTCTGGCACTACGATCAAGTCGCGGCATGGTCCCCGCAGGAAGTCGCCTGGGTTGGCGCCTACCTCGCCTTCCCCGGCCGGATCGACCGGGAGAACTGGGTCGGACAGGCGTCCGACCTTAGCGGCAGCAAGGGTTGAGGAGCGGATCATGCTCTCCGATCAGGATCGCATCTTCACCAATCTCTACGGCCAGCACTCGCCGGGGCTCAACGCCGCGAAGAAGCGCGGCGCGTGGGACGGCACCAAGTTCCTGCTCGACATGGGTCGGGACTGGATCATCGACGAGATGAAGGGCTCCGGCCTGCGCGGTCGCGGCGGCGCCGGCTTCCCCACCGGCCTCAAATGGTCGTTCATGCCCAAGAAGTCCGACGGGCGCCCGCACTACCTCGTCGTCAACGCCGACGAGTCGGAGCCCGGCACCTGCAAGGACCGGGAGATCATGCGGCATGACCCGCATCTCCTGATCGAGGGCTGCATGCTGGCGTCCTTCGCCATGGGCGCGCATGCCTGCTACATCTACATCCGCGGCGAGTACGTGGCGGAGAAGTTCGCCCTCCAGCGCGCGGTAGACGAGGCCTACGAAGCCCGCCTCGTCGGCAAGTCCAACATCCACGACTATCCCTTCGACATCTACGTCCACCACGGCGCCGGCGCGTATATCTGCGGCGAAGAGACGGCGCTGATCGAGAGCCTCGAGGGCAAGAAGGGGATGCCGCGGCTCAAGCCGCCGTTCCCGGCCAATATGGGCCTCTACGGCTGTCCCACGACGGTGAACAACGTGGAGTCGATCGCGGTGGCCGGCACGATCCTGCGCCGCGGCGGCGCGTGGTTCGCGGGGTTGGGCGGCAAGAACAACACCGGTACCAAGCTGTTCTGCGTGTCGGGCCACGTCAACAAGCCGTGCAACGTCGAGGAAGAACTCGGCATCACCTTCCGCGAGCTGATCGACAAGCATTGCGGCGGCATGCGCGGCGGCTGGGACAACCTTCTGTGTTCGATTCCCGGCGGCTCCTCGGTGCCGTTGGTGCCGGCCGAGCAGATCATCGACGCCAAGATGGACTTCGACACGTTGCGCAACCTCGGCTCGGGCCTCGGCACCGCGGCGGTGATCGTGCTCGACAAATCGACCGACATCGTCGGCGCGATTGCCCGCATCTCGTACTTCTACAAGCACGAGAGCTGCGGCCAGTGCACGCCCTGTCGCGAGGGCACCGGCTGGATGTGGCGCGTGCTGACGCGCATGGCCGCGGGCCGGGCGCAGAAGCGCGAGATCGACATGCTGCTGGAAGTCACCAAGCAGGTCGAAGGCCACACGATCTGCGCGCTCGGCGACGCCGCGGCCTGGCCGATCCAGGGCCTGATCCGGCACTTCCGGCCCGAGATCGAGAAGCGGATCGACCAGTACAGCGCGAACCCGCACATGGATGCGGTGCCGATGGCGGCGGAGTGAGCGCCGCCCCGATGCTCACCTTCGAGATGACCCGATGACCAAAATCCTCATCGACGGCACCGAGGTCGATGTTCCGGCCGACTACACCTTACTGCAGGCCTGCGAGATCGCGGGCGCGGAGATCCCGCGCTTCTGCTTCCACGAGCGGCTGTCGATCGCCGGCAATTGCCGCATGTGCCTCGTCGAGCTGAAGGGCGCGCCGAAGCCCGTGGCGTCCTGCGCCTACGCGGTGAAGGATTGCCGGCCCGGCCCGAACGGCGAGCCGCCGGAGGTGCTGACGCGCTCCGGCACGACGAAGAAGGCGCGCGAGGGGGTGATGGAGTTCCTCCTCATCAACCACCCGCTCGATTGCCCGATCTGCGACCAGGGTGGCCATTGCGACCTGCAGGATCAGGCGATGGCCTACGGCGTCGACTCGACCCGCTACAGCGAGAACAAGCGGGCGGTCGAGGAAAAGTATATCGGCCCGCTGGTGCGCACGGCGATGAACCGCTGCATCCACTGCACCCGCTGCGTCCGCTTCCTGGCGGAAGTGGCCGGCGTGCCGGATCTCGGCGCCATCGGCCGCGGCGAGGACATGGAAATCACGAGCTACCTCGAACAGGCGATGGGCTCGGAGCTTCAGGGCAACGTCGCCGATCTCTGCCCGGTCGGCGCTCTCGTCCACCTGCCGCAGAGCTACAACGTGCGCCCGTGGGAGCTGCACAAGACCGAATCCGTCGACGTGATGGACGCGGTGGGCTCGGCGATCCGCATCGATGCCCGCGGCCGCGAGGTGATGCAGATCGAGCCGCGCATCAGCGAGGAGATCAACGAGGAGTGGATCTCCGACAAGACGCGCCACGTCGTCGACGGCTTGCGCCTCCAGCGCCTCGATCGCCCGTTCCTGCGCGAGAACGGCCGCCTGCGCCCCGCTTCCTGGGGGGAGGCCTTCTCGGCGATTGCCGCCAAGGTGAAGGGCGCCGATCCCAAGCGCGTCGGCGCCCTCGTCGGCGACCTTGCCGGTGCGGAAGAGATCTTCGCCCTCAAGGCGCTGATGGGCTCGCTCGGCGTCACTAACCTCGACGCGCGCCAGACCGGCGAGGCGATTGATCCGGCCTGGGGTCGGGCCGCCTACACGCTGGGCGCGACCATCCCCGGCATCGAGCAGGCGGATGCGATCCTGATCGTCGGCGCCAACCCGCGCACGGAAGCCTCGCTGCTCAACGTCCGCATCCGCAAGCGCTGGCGCATGGCCCCGGTCTCCATCGGCCTGATCCTCGATGAGCAGCCGGACCTGACCTACCCCTACACCTATCTCGGCGCCGGCACCGACACGCTCGGCTCCATCGCCAAGGGCGAGCACAGCTTCCTCGACGTGCTGAGGAAGGCCGAGCGTCCGCTCATCATCGTCGGCGAAGGCGGGCTCGGGTCGCTCGCCGCCGCTGCGGCGCTGGTCAAGGATGTCGGCGCGGTGACCGAGGGCTGGAACGGCTTCGGCGTGCTCAATACGGCGGCCGCCCGTGTCGGCGCCTTCGATCTCGGTTTCGTGCCGGGGGAGGGCGGCCTGACCTTCACGCAGATGCTGGAGCCGGGCGCGCTCGACGTGGTGTTCAATCTCGGCGCCGACGAGCGGGTGATCGGGCCGGGCGCCTTCGTGATCTACCAGGGCACCCACGGCGATGCCGGCGCGAGCCGCGCCGACGTGATCCTGCCGGGCGCTGCCTACACCGAGAAGAGCGCGACCTACGTCAACCTCGAGGGCCGGGTGCAGATGGCCAACCGCGCCGGCTTCCCGCCGGGCGATGCCCGCGAGGACTGGGCGATCCTGCGCGCGCTCTCCGACGTGCTCGGCAACCGCCTGCCCTACGATTCACTCGCCGCGCTTCGCAAGGCGATGTATGCGGCGCATCCGCATCTCGCAGCGGTCGGGCAGATCGGAGCCTCCGACGCGGCGGCCACCCTCGATCGGCTCGCCGCCCTTCCGGGCACGACGGAGAAGGCGGCCTTCTCCTCGCCGATCGCCGACTTCTACCTGACCAACCCGATCGCCCGCGCCTCGCGGGTGCTCGCCGAGTGCTCCGGCCTCGCCCGGGGCCGCGCCCTCGAAGCGGCGGAATAAGGGACGCCCGCGATGACCCTCTGGGAAGTGCTCGGCACCGTCCTCCTGATCGCGCTGAAGAGCTTCGTGCTGCTGGCAGCACTTCTCGTCTTCATCGCCTACGCGCTGCTGGCCGACCGCAAGATCTGGGCGGCGGTGCAGTTGCGCCGCGGCCCGAACGTGGTCGGGCCCTGGGGCCTGTTCCAGTCCTTTGCCGACTTGCTCAAGTTCGTGCTGAAGGAGCCGGTGATCCCGGCGGGCGCCAACAAGGCGATCTTCCTGCTGGCGCCGCTGGTCTTCGCGATGCTGGCGCTGGCGTCCTGGGCGGTGATCCCGCTGGCCGACGGCTGGGCGATCGCCGACATCAATGTCGGCATCACCTACATCTTCGCGATCTCCTCGCTCGGCGTCTACGGCGTCATCATGGGCGGCTGGGCCTCGAACTCGAAATACGCGTTCCTCGGCGCGCTCCGCTCGGCGGCGCAGATGATCTCCTACGAAGTCTCGCTCGGCTTCGTCATCATCTGCGTGCTGCTGTGTGCCGGCTCGCTCAACCTCTCGCGCATCGTCATGGCGCAGGACACCGCGCTCGGCCTGTTCGGCTGGTACTGGCTCTGGCTGTTCCCGATGTTCGGCGTGTTCTTCGTCTCGGCGCTCGCTGAGACCAACCGCCCGCCCTTCGATCTGCCGGAGGCCGAGTCGGAACTCGTGGCGGGCTACATGGTCGAGTATTCCTCGACGCCATACCTGCTGTTCATGCTCGGCGAGTACGTGGCGATCATGACCATGTGCGCGCTCGGCACGGTCCTTTTCCTCGGCGGCTGGCTCTCGCCGATCCCGTTCGCACCCTTCACCTGGGTGCCCGGCGTGATCTGGTTCACGCTGAAGGCCAGCTTCCTGTTCTTCATGATCGCCATGGTGAAGGCCATGGTGCCCCGCTACCGCTACGACCAGCTCATGCGGCTCGGCTGGAAGGTGTTCCTTCCGCTCTCGCTGATCTCGGTCATCGTCGTCGCCTTCGTCCTCAAGCTCACCGGCCTTGCGCCGGGAGCCTGATCGCAACCCTTCTGATGTCGCATTTCCTGCGCGCGAGCCGGTAACCACCTCGCTCGGGAATGCTTCCAGAGAATCGGAGATCGCGCCGTGAAGCTCGATCAGGTCGCCAGAAGCCTCCTCCTGAAGGAGTTCGTGTCGGGGTTCTTCCTCGCCATGAAATACTTCTTCAAGCCGAAGGCTACGATCAACTATCCCTTCGAGATGGGCCATCGCGGACCGCGCTTCCGCGGCGAGCACGCGCTACGCCGCTATCCCAACGGCGAGGAGCGCTGCATCGCCTGCAAGCTTTGCGAGGCGATCTGCCCGGCCCAGGCCATCACCATCGAGGCCGGCCCGCGCCGCAACGACGGCACGCGGCGCACCACGCGCTACGACATCGACATGGTGAAGTGCATCTATTGCGGCATGTGCCAGGAGGCCTGCCCGGTGGATGCCATCGTTGAGGGGCCGAACTTCGAATTCTCGGTCGAGACCCGCGAGGAGCTGCTCTACGACAAGCAGAAGCTTCTCGAGAACGGCGACCGCTGGGAGCGCGAGATCGCCCGCAATATCGCGATGGACGCGCCCTACCGCTAGTCCGCCGCCGGTTGTGCGTCGCACAGCCCAGTTCTATAGAGCATCGTCCCGAAAGGCGGCTTCCGGCTTTCGAAAAAGACGATGCGGAAACAGGAGCCTAGCGCGTCATCCTGGACGCGCTAGACGGGCCGCCGTCTGCGGCCGAGGGTCCACCGAGGCAGAAGGGAGCCGCTCGCTGGGGCGGCCGATGCTGAAAATCGCATGACCGCAGCCGCCGCCTTCTTCTATCTCTTCGCAGGCTTCGCCGTAGCCTCGGGCTTCATGGTGATCGCTGCCAGGAACCCCGTCACCTCGGTGCTGTTCCTGATCCTCGCCTTCGTGAACGCCGCCGGGCTGTTCGTGCTGATGGGCGCCGAGTTCCTGGCGATGATCCTCGTCGTCGTCTATGTCGGCGCCGTCGCGGTCTTGTTCCTCTTCGTCGTGATGATGCTCGACGTGGACTTCGCCGCGCTCCGCCAGGGCTTCCAGCGCTACCTGCCGATCGGCGGTTTGATCGGCGCGATCTTCCTGATCGAGCTGCTCCTCGTCGTCGGCACCTGGACCATCGATCCGGGCCTCGTGCAGGCGCCGCTGGGACGGGCCGCCCATGGCGAGACCGCCACCAACACCGAGGCGCTCGGGCGCGTGCTCTACACGGACTACGTCTACGCCTTCCAGATCGCCGGCCTGATCCTGCTGGTGGCGATGATCGGCGCCATCGTGCTGACCCTGCGCGAGCGCACCGGCGTGAAGCGCCAGGACATCGCCGTGCAGAACGCCCGCACGCAGGCGATGGCGGTCGATACCATCAAGGTGCCCTCGCGGCGGGGCGTGGAGGTCTGAGGCCGATGATCGGATTGAGCCACTACCTGACGGTTGCCGCGATCCTGTTCACGCTCGGCGTGCTCGGCATCTTCATCAACCGCAAGAACGTCATCGTCATCCTGATGTCGGTCGAGCTGATCCTGCTCGCCGTGAACATCAACCTCGTCGCCTTCTCGACCCACCTCAACGACATCACCGGACAGGTCTTCGCCCTGTTCGTGCTGACGGTGGCCGCGGCCGAGGCCGCGATCGGTCTGGCGATCCTGGTGGTGTTCTTCCGCAACCGCGGCTCCATCGCCGTCGAGGACGTGAGCATGATGAAGGGCTGACGCTCCTTACCCAAAGAGAGCCCCGTCCCCTTCGTCCGCCTGCTGCGAGGCACGACCGACCCATGTATCACGCGATCGTCTTCTTCCCGCTCATCGGCGCCCTGATCGCCGGCCTGTTCGGCCGGTACATCGGCGCGCGGATGAGCGAGCTCGTGACGACGGGCTGCCTCGCCTTCGCGGCGCTGCTCTCCTGGGGCGCCTTCTTCCTCGTCACCGGCGATGGCCGCGCCGAGACCGTGCCGGTTGCGCAATGGTTCAGCGCCGGCGACCTCGTGGTCGATTGGGCCTTCAAAGTCGACACGCTGACTGCAGTGATGCTGGTGGTCGTGACCTCGGTCTCGACCCTCGTGCACCTCTACTCCATCGGCTACATGCACGAGGATCCGCACCGCCCGCGCTTCTTCGCCTACCTGTCGCTGTTCACCTTCGCCATGCTGATGCTGGTGACGGCCGACAACCTCGTGCAGATGTTCTTCGGCTGGGAGGGCGTCGGCCTCGCCTCCTACCTGCTGATCGGCTTCTGGTACGAGAAACCCTCGGCGAATGCGGCGGCGATGAAGGCCTTCATCGTCAACCGCGTCGGCGATTTCGGCTTCTCGCTCGGCATCTTCCTGGTGTTCGTCCTGACGGGCTCCGTCGGCTTCGACGCGATCTTCGCGAAAGCCCCGGAGCTGAAGGACGCGACCTTCCACTTCCTCGGCCATGACTGGCACGCTCTGACGCTGGCCTGCCTGCTGCTGTTCATGGGCGCGATGGGCAAGTCGGCGCAGTTCCTGCTGCACACTTGGCTCCCCGACGCGATGGAGGGGCCGACCCCGGTCTCCGCGCTGATCCACGCCGCCACCATGGTCACCGCCGGTGTGTTCATGGTCGCGCGCCTGTCGCCGCTGTTCGAGCTGGCCCCGACCGCGCTCACCGTCGTCACCGTCATCGGCGGCATCACCGCCTTCTTCGCAGCCACCGTCGGCCTCGTGCAGAACGACATCAAGCGGGTCATCGCCTACTCGACCTGCTCGCAGCTCGGCTACATGTTCGTCGGCCTCGGCGTCGGCGCCTACGCCACCGGCGTGTTCCACCTCTTCACCCACGCCTTCTTCAAGGCGCTGCTGTTCCTCGGCGCCGGCTCGGTCATCCACGCGATGCACCACGAGCAGGACATGCGGAACATGGGCGGCTTGCGCCGCTACATCCCCTTCACCACGGCGATGATGACGATCGGCACGATTGCGCTGATCGGCTTCCCCTTCACCTCCGGCTACTACTCCAAGGACGCGATCATCGAGGCGGCCTACATGTCGGACCGCCCCGGCCACGTGCTGGCGTTCCTCGCCACCGTGATCGCCGCGCTGATGACCTCGTTCTACTCCTGGCGCCTGTTCTTCCTCACCTTCGAGGGACCGCAGCGCTGGGTGACGCACGGCGCCCACGGTCACGACGATCACGCCGCGCATGATCATGCGCACGCGGCCTCCGCCCACCAAGCCGACGGTGCGCCGGGGCATCACGAGGGCGTCGCCCACGATGACAAGGGTCACGACATCGAGCCCGCTTCGCACAGCGCGATCGAGCATCACGACGATCATGCCCATACGCCGCACGAGAGCCCGCTCGTGATGACGATCCCGCTCGCGATCCTGGCTTTCGGCGCCCTGTTCGCCGGCCTGATCTTCAAGGAGCGCTTCATCGGGCACGACATGGACAAGTTCTGGGGCAATGCGCTCCCGCACGGGTCCGGCAACGACATCATGCACAAGATCCACGATGCGCCGGGTTGGGTCGCCGCCTCGCCCTTCGTGATGCTGGTGCTCGGCTTCCTCCTGGCCTTCTGGATGTATCTGCGCCGGCCTGATCTGCCGCACCGCCTCGCGGAATCGCAGCCGATCCTGTACCGCTTCCTGCTCAACAAGTGGTACTTCGACGAGATCTACGACCGGATCTTCGTCCGTCCGGCCAAGAACTTCGGCCTGTTCCTCTGGAAGGAGGGTGACGGCCGCATCATCGACGGGCTGGGCCCGAACGGCATCTCGGCCCGGGTCGTGGACATCACCCGCGGCGTGGTCCGCCTCCAGACCGGCTACGTCTACCACTACGCCTTCGTGATGCTCGTCGGGGTCGCCGGCCTGATCACGTGGTACCTCGTCTCCGGCGTGCCTGGGGGGACCCACTGATGCTCGGCCTCGGTATTCTCTCCGGGCTTCTGATCGTTCCGCTCGCGGGCGCCGCCTTCATCCTGACCCTGGGTGAGGAGACGGCGGCGGTGAAGCGCAACGCCCGCTGGGCCGCGCTGATCACCACGATCGTCACCTTCCTGCTCTCGCTGGCCGCCTGGGCCCGCTACGACATCGCGTCGCCGAGCTTCCAGCTCGTCGAGAGCCATGCGTGGCTTGCCGAGACGATCCGGTTCAAGCTCGGCGTCGACGGCTTCTCGATGCCGTTGATCCTGCTGACCACCTTCCTGATGCCGTTCTGCATTGGGGCCTCGTGGTTGTCGGTCGAGAACCGGGTCAAGGAGTACTTCGTCGCCTTCCTGGTGCTGGAAACGACGATGATCGGCGTGTTCTGCGCCCTCGACCTCGTGCTGTTCTACCTGTTCTTCGAGGCAGGTCTGATCCCGATGTTCCTCATCATCGGCATCTGGGGCGGCAAGCGGCGCATCTACGCGAGCTTCAAGTTCTTCCTCTACACCCTGCTCGGCTCCGTGCTGATGCTGCTCGCCATCATGGCGATGTACTGGGAGGCCGGCACCACCGACATCCCGACGCTCCTCCAGCACCGCTTCCCCGTCGGGATGCAGTGGTGGCTGTGGCTCGCCTTCTTCGCCTCGTTCGCGGTGAAGATGCCGATGTGGCCGGTCCATACCTGGCTCCCCGACGCCCACGTCGAGGCGCCGACCGCGGGCTCGGTGATCCTGGCTGGCATCCTGCTGAAGATGGGCGGCTACGGCTTCATTCGGATCTCGCTGCCGATGCTGCCGGACGCATCGGCCGCGTTCGCGCCTCTGGTCTTCGCGCTCTCGGTGATCGCGATCATCTTCACTTCGCTCACCGCGATGATGCAGACCGACATCAAGAAGCTGATCGCCTACTCGTCGGTGGCGCATATGGGCTTCGTGACGCTCGGCCTGTTCACCCTGAACGAGCAGGGCATCCAGGGCGCGCTGTTCCTGATGATCTCGCACGGCATCGTCTCGGGCGCGCTCTTCCTCTGCGTCGGCGTCGTCTACGACCGGATGCACACCCGCGAAATCGCGGCCTACGGCGGCCTCGTGAAGCGGATGCCGCTCTACGCCGCCGCGATGATGGTGTTCACCATGGCCAATGTCGGCCTGCCCGGCACGTCCGGCTTCGTCGGCGAGTTCCTGGCGATGATGGGTGCCTTCAAGGCCAACCCGACGGTCGCCTTCTTCTCGGTCTTCGGCATCATCCTCTCGGCGGGCTACGCGCTGTGGCTCTATGCCCGGGTGATTTACGGGAAGCTCGACAAGCCCAACCTCCAGGGCATCCTCGATCTCGACACGCGCGAGAAAATCATCATCGCGCCGCTCGTCGCGCTGACGATCTGGTACGGCGTGCATCCGGCCCCCGTGCTCGACACCTTCGCGCCCTCCACCGAGGCGCTGGTGCAGAACATGCGCGGCGCACTCGCCAACACGCAGACCGCCGAGGCCGCCGCCAGAGCGGCGAAGCTCGCGGCGGCCGAGAACATGGCTGGACCTGAGTCCCAGAAAACCGTCGAGGCCGCCGCGCGATGACCCCGATCCAGTCCGTCCTGCCGGCGATCACACCGGTCCTGCCGGAGATCGTCCTGAGCGTCGGCGCTTTGCTGCTCGTGCTCTACGGGGCGTGGCGCGGCGAGCGCTCGTCCGAGGGCGTCAATGTCGGCGCGCTGATCCTCCTGATCTTCACCTTCTTCCTCGTCGTCTCGCAGACGGGCAACGTGACGACGCTGAATGGCGCCTTCATCGCCGACCCGTTCGCGCGGGTGATGAAGGCGCTGATCCTGATCGGCTCGGCGGCGACGATCCTGCTCTCGCGCGACTACTTCCAGCGCGAGCGCATCGACCGGTTCGAGTATCCGATCCTGATCGTGCTCTGCACCATCGGCATGATGGTGATGGCCTCGGCCAACGACTTGATCTCGCTCTATCTCGGGCTGGAACTGCAATCGCTCGCCGCCTACGTCATCGCCGCCTTCCACCGCGACGACGTGAAGTCCACGGAAGCCGGCCTGAAGTACTTCGTGCTCGGCGCGCTCTCCTCCGGCATGCTGCTCTACGGCGCCTCGCTGGTCTACGGCTTCACCGGCACCGTTTCGTTCCCCGGCATCGTCACGGCGCTCAACGGCGCGACGAGCTTCGGCATCGTGCTCGGCATCGTGTTCGTGGCCGCCGGCGTCGCCTTCAAACTGGCGGCGGTGCCGTTCCACATGTGGACGCCGGACGTCTACGAGGGCTCGCCGACGCCGGTCACCGCCTTCTTCGGCTCCGCCCCGAAGATCGCCGCCATGGCGATGACGGTGCGCGTCTTCATCGGCGCCTTCCCCGACGTGACGGCCGTCTGGCAGCAGATCATCGTGTTCGTCTCGATCGCCTCGATGGCGCTCGGATCCTTCGCCGCCATCGGCCAGCGCAACATCAAGCGCCTGATGGCCTATTCCTCGATCGGCAATGTCGGCTACGCGCTGATCGGCTTGGCGGCCGGCTCGGAGGAGGGCATCCGCGGCGTGATCATCTACATGGTGATCTACCTCGCCATGACGCTCGGCGCCTTCGCGGTGCTGCTGTCGCTGCGCCGCAAGGACAAGATGTTCGAGACAGTCGACGATCTCTCGGGCCTCTCGCGCACGCATCCGTGGCTGGCCTTCTGCCTCGCCGCGATGATGTTCTCGCTGGCCGGCATCCCGCCGCTCGCCGGGTTCTTCGCGAAGTTCTACGTCTTCGCCGCCGCGATTAAGGAAGGGCTGGTGACGCTCGCCGTCGTCGGCGTGGTGACCTCGGTGGTCGGTGCCTTCTACTACCTGCGTCTCGTCAAGGTGATGTACTTCGACGAGGCCAAGGCGCCCTACGAGCGGATCCCGCCGGGCTCGGCCATCGTGCTCGGCGTGTCGAGCGCCGTCGTCGTGCTGTTCTTCCTCGTCCCGGCCCCGCTGGTCGCCGCGGCGGGTGACGCGGCGAAGGCGCTGTTCTGAGGCGGATGCAGTTCCGCTTAAGTCAGGCAGCCCGGTCCGAGGGATACCGGCTTCACAGCCACGACCGGCTCGATTCGACCAACAGTGAGGCGATGCGCCTCGCCCATGGCGGCGAAGCGGGGCCGCTCTGGGTCACGGCCCAACGCCAGGAAGCCGGCCGCGGCCGCCGCGGCAATGCCTGGACCTCACCGGACGGCAACCTCGCCGCGAGCCTGTTGCTGCCGGTGGCGGGTGTTGCGCCGGAGGTGGTGGCAACCCTGGGGTTCGTCGCCGGTTGCGCACTCGTAGACGCTTTGCGCGACGCCTGCCGTTCAGCCCCCTCTCCCCGTAGGCAGGGAGAGGGTCGTGACGACCTCGTCGTCGTCGAAGCCCTCTCCCCGCATGCGGAGAGAGGGGATGCGCTGGCGCCGCAGGGCATTGCTCCCTCACACGCCGCCATCCATCTGAAATGGCCGAACGACGTCCTCGCTGACGGCCAAAAGCTCGCCGGCATCCTGCTGGAGGCCGAGACGCTGCCGGGTGGGCGACGGGCAGTCGTGGTCGGCTTCGGTGTGAATATCGCGGCAACACCCGAGGGTTTGCCCTATCCGGCGGCTGCGCTCTCGGCGTTTTCCGCGGCGGATGCGCCGATGCTGCTCGAATTCCTGTCGGAACGATTTGTCGAAGCCGTCCGGATCTGGAACAAGGGGCGCGGATTCTCGAATATCCGGCGGCGGTGGCTTGAGCGCGCGGCGGGGGTAGGGGCCCCCGTGTCGGTTCGCATGGCCGAGGCCACGCTGACGGGCATGTTTGAAACGATCGACGAGGGGGGGCGGCTCGTGATCCTCGCCCCGGATGGAACCCGACGAACCGTGACGGCGGGCGAGGTGCATTTCGGAAGTGCCGCGACGGCGGCCTGAGACTGGATAGACGGACAAGATGACGACACGGCAAGACGAACTCGTCTTCGTGCCGCTCGGCGGCGTGGGCGAGATCGGCATGAATGCAGGCCTCTACGGGATCGGACCCGAGCGGCAGCGCAAATGGATCATGGTCGATTGCGGGATGGGCTTCGCCGGCGAGGAAGGGCTGCCGGGCGTCGACCTGATGTTCCCGGACCTCACCTTCATCGAGGAGCGCAAGAAGGACCTCCTCGGCATCTTCATCACCCACGCGCACGAGGACCATATCGGCGCAATCTCTGAGCTGTGGCCGCGCATCAAGGCGCCGGTCTACGCCACGCGCTTCGCCAAGCAGCTTCTGGAGACACGTCGTCTCTCCGAGCCCGGCGCGCCGAAGGTGGATCTGCGCGAGATCAAGCCGGGTCGGCGTGTCACCGTCGGTCCGTTCGAGATCGAATTCGTGCCGGTGGCCCACTCGATTCCCGAGTCGAACGCGGTGGCGATCCGCACCGAGCACGGCCTCGTGCTGCATACCGGTGACTGGAAGCTCGACGACACGCCTGTGGCCGGCGATACGACCTCGCCGGAAGCCTTCACGGCTCTGGGCGACGAGGGCATCCTGGCGATGGTCTGCGATTCCACCAACGTCCTGCGCGAGGGCCGCTCGCCGAGCGAGTCCGAGGTCTCCGCGACGCTGCGCAAGCTGATCGAGAACGCGCCGCATCGCGTGGCGGTAACGACCTTCGCCTCCAACGTCGCGCGCATCCGTGCCGTGGCCGAAGCCGCCCAGGCTTGCGGCCGTCAGGTGATCGCCGTCGGGCGCGCCATGGATCGGGTCATCGATGTCGCCCGCGAATGCGGCTACCTCGACGGATTGCCGGACTTCCTCTCAGCGGATTCCTTCTCACACATCCCGCGCGACAAGGTGGTCTGCCTGCTCACCGGCTCGCAGGGCGAGCCGCGGGCGGCCATGTCGCGGGTGTCGCGCCACGACCATCCGGCGATCTCGCTGACGGCGGGCGACCGGGTGATCTTCTCCTCGCGCGCCATCCCCGGCAACGAGCGCGATGTCGGGGCCATCATCAACGACCTGATCGAGGATGGCATCGAGGTCATCACCGACCGCACCGAACTCGTCCACGTCTCCGGGCATCCCCGCCGCGAGGAGATGGTGGCGATGTATTCCTGGACCCGGCCGAAGGCGGTCGTGCCGGTTCACGGCGAGGCGCTGCATCTCGACGAGCACGCGCGTTTCGCCCGTTCGCAGGGCGTTGAGTCGGTGATCAAGGCCCGCAACGGCGCGGTGGTCCGCCTCGCGCCGGGCACGCCGGAGGTGGTCGAGCATGTCCGCGCCGGACGCCTCTACAAGGACGGCAATGTCCTGATCGACTCCAAGGACCGGGCGATCCCCGAGCGGCGTAAGCTCTCGCAGGCCGGCATCGTCTCGGTGGCGCTCGCCATCGACGAGCGCGGCGAGATGGCCGGCGATCCGGCGGTGGACATCATGGGCCTGCCCAATCGCGGCCGGAGCGGCGAGCCGTTGCTCGACACCGTGGTCGATACGGTCAATCGGACCATCAACGGCCTGTCGCGCGGCAAGATGAAGGACTCGGAGGCCGTGGAGATTGCGGTCGACCGCGCTGTGCGCTCCGCCGTCAACGAGGCCTGGGGCAAGAAGCCCGCCTGCCACGTGCAGGTGGTGGAGGTGTGATAAACTAAAGACACGTCCGGTCATTGCGAGGCAAAGCCGAAGCAATCCAGCGCTCCGCATCATTTGGAGATGGCGCGCCGCTGGATTGCTTCGCTGCCGCTCGCAATGACGGGATCAGCGTAGGGAGGCAGAAGACATGATCGGACGGCTCAATCACGTCGCCATCGCGGTGAAGGATCTCGACGCGGCGACCGCGGTCTACCGCGACACGCTCGGCGCCAAGGTGACCGAGCCGCTTCCGCAGCCGGAGCACGGCGTGACGGTGGTGTTCGTGGAACTGCCCAACAGCAAGGTCGAGCTGATGTCGCCGCTCGGCGAGAACTCGACCATCCAGGGCTTCGTCGACAAGAACCCGGCCGGCGGCATCCACCACGTCTGCTACGAGGTCGAGGACATCATCGCTGCCCGCGACCAGATGAAAGCAGCCGGCGCCCGCGTGCTCGGCACCGGCGAGCCGAAGATCGGCGCCCACGGCAAGCCGGTGATCTTCCTCCACCCCAAGGATTTCCTGGGCACGCTGGTGGAACTGGAGCAGGTCTGAGCGACCGCCTCCGGTCCGCCTCCTTCGGTCGGGCCCCGGCCCGGCCGCTGCATGATTGTTCGAAAACGATGACCCATTCGCCTCTTCGTACCCTCACCGCCTCGACGCCGCTGACCCTCCTGACGGTTGCGGTGCTGGTCGCGCTGTTCGCCACCGTGGCCGTGAAGGGGTTCGAGCTGACGGTGTTCGGCGCGCTGGCGCTCTACTTCGTCCTGTGGTGGACCTTCCTGTTCGCGATCCTGCCCCTGGGCAATGCCGCCGAGGCCGATCCGCAGCGGCTGGTGCCGGGCCAGGATCCGGGGGCGCCCGCGAGCCCGCGCCTGCGCGAGAAGGCGCTGCTGACGACCGTCCTGGCCGCTCTCGCCTTCTTCACAGCTTTGTTGATCTTCCCGCTCGCCCGCCTGTAGTCGCGAAAGGCCACGGACGCCCCGAGCCGAAGATCTCGCCGGGCACGAGAAGAGCCGCAGTTCAAAAACAAAAAGCAAGGCACAAGGCCTTGCTTTTAAAACCAAAGTATTTTTCAGCCTAGATTATATCGCGCATTGCTTGCGGCGCGTTGGCTGATTGTTCCTCCCAAGACCCGGACCGTGCGCTGCCTCGTGGGCTGCGACCATCACGGCGCTGCTTATAGGAAGAAGATTTCCCGGTGTCATCAGGGGAGAGACGGTTCGCAGCGCTTTTTTGCAAGGAGCGCGGCAAACCGCCTCTTCAGCCGACCGACGCGGCGGCCCAACGGCGCTTCGCCGGCTTCCTTCCGCCTCATTGCCATCCGATCCTGTGTTCGCAGCGCGCTTGTGTTTTGCGGGGGCAATGTGTTGTGTGCCCTCGCACGCTGGCCTAGCTCCTCTCCGGCTGCGCCTGCCCGCTTCCAAGGTCGAATGATGCGTCTCTCTCGCTACTTCCTGCCGATCCTGCGCGAGACGCCCAAGGAAGCGGAGATCATCTCTCACCGCCTGATGCTGCGCGCCGGCATGATCCGCCAGGAGGCCGCCGGCATCTACGCGTGGCTGCCGCTGGGCCTGCGCGTCCTCAACAAGGTCTGCGACGTGATCCGCGCCGAGCAGGACCGTGCGGGCGCCATCGAGATCCTGATGCCGACGATCCAGGCGGCCGATCTCTGGCGCGAATCCGGCCGCTACGAGGCCTACGGCAAGGAGATGCTGCGGCTGAAGGATCGCCACGAGCGCGAGTTGCTCTACGGGCCGACGGCTGAGGAGGTCGTCACCGAGATCTTTCGCGCCAGCGCGCGCTCCTACAAGGATCTGCCCAAGAACCTCTATCAGATCTCGTGGAAGTTCCGCGACGAGGTGCGCCCGCGCTTCGGCACCATGCGCTCGCGCGAGTTCCTGATGAAGGACGGCTACTCCTTCGACCTCGATCAGGCCGCCGCGCGCCACTCCTACAACAAGGTCTTCGTCTCCTATCTCCGCACCTTCGAGAGGCTCGGCCTTCGAGCCATTCCGATGCGCGCCGACACGGGTCCCATCGGCGGTGATCTCAGCCACGAGTTCATCATCCTGGCCAAGACCGGTGAGAGCGAGGTCTTCTGCGACCGCGCCTATCTCGACATGCCGGTGCCGCCGCCGTCCGTCGATTTCGACGACGTGGCGGGCTTGCAGGGCGTGGTCGATGCCTGGACCTCGCACTACGCCGCCACTGACGAGATGCACGACGAGGCGGTCTTCGCCGAGGTGCCGGAGACCGCGCGCCTCTCCGCCCGCGGCATCGAGGTCGGCCACATCTTCTATTTCGGCACCAAGTACTCGACGCCGATGAAGGCGGTCGTCACCGGCCCCGACGGCCAGGAGCGGCCGGTCCATATGGGCTCCTACGGCATCGGTCCGAGCCGGCTCGTTGCGGCCACCATCGAGGCGAGCCACGACGAGGCCGGCATCATCTGGCCGGACGCCATCGCCCCCTTCGACGTGGCGCTGATCAACCTCAAGGTTGGCGATGCCGCCTGCGACGGCGCCTGCGCCGAGATCCAGGCGGCGCTGGAGACGACCGGCCTTTCCGTGCTCTACGACGACCGCGACGAGCGGCCGGGCGCCAAGTTCGCCACCGCGGATCTCATCGGCCTGCCCTGGCAGGTGATCGTCGGCCCGAAGGGGCTGGCCGAGGGCAAGATCGAGCTGAAGCGCCGCGCCAGCGGGGAGCGCGAGACCGTCGACCCCGTCGATCTTCCCGCTCGCATCCGTCGCGTCTGAGGACCGGCCGCGATGGCGCTCGCGTTGGGTAAGGCTGGCGTCTCCTTGAAGGGCGTCCTGACAAGGCTGAAGAACGCCCGCGCGAGCGCGTCCACGCCGCCCTTCGCCGGGTTCGAGTGGATCATCGCCGGCCGCTACCTGCGGGCGCGCCGCCGGGGCGGCGGCGTCTCGGTGGTCGCCCTGTTCTCGGTGCTCGGTATCGCGGTCGGGGTCGCCACCCTCATCATCGTGCTCTCGGTGATGAACGGCTTCCGCTCGGAACTGCGCTCCAAGATCATCGGGCTGAACGGCCACGTCTTCGCCGCGCCGATCGACCGCCTCTTCACCGACTACGTCGATCTCTCCGACCGGCTGGAGAAGGTCGCGGGCGTGCGCGCCGTGGTGCCGATGGTGCAGGGGCAGGCCTTCGCCTCCTCCCCCTATGGCGGCTCCGGCGTGCTCGTGCGCGGCGTGCGAGAGTCCGACCTGCCGAAGATCCCGGCGGTCTCCGGCGCGATCAAGAGCGGCACGCTGGAGGGCTTCGACAGCGGCGAGGGGATCGCGCTCGGCAAAAGGCTCGCCGATTCCCTCGGCCTTCAGGCGGGCGATCAGGTCACCCTCTCGACGCCGAAGGGGGCGAGCACGCCCTTCGGCACCGCGCCGCGCACCAAGGCCTACACCGTCAAGGCGATCTTCGAGATCGGGGTGACGGATTTCGATACCACCATGGCCTTCATGCCGCTCGCCGAGGCACAGGCCTTCTTCAACCGCGACGGTGACGTCAGCGTCATCGAGATCTACATCGACAATGCCGATGCGGTCGGCGAGATGCGCGAGCCCCTGGAGATGGCGGCCGAGCGCCCGATCCTTCTGACCGACTGGCGCCAGACCAACCGCACCTTCTTCGGTGCCCTGGAGGTGGAGCGGAACGTGATGTTCCTGATCCTCAACCTCATCGTCATCGTGGCGACCCTCAACATCATCTCGGGGCTCATCCTGCTCGTGCGCGACAAGTCCTCGGACATCGCGATCCTGCGCACGATGGGGGCGACGCCGGGCACGATCATGCGGGTCTTCCTCATCAACGGGGCGCTGATCGGCCTCGTCGGCACGGCGATCGGCCTCATTGGCGGGGTGCTGTTCACCCTCAACATCAAGCCGATCCAGCGCACCCTGTTTCCCACCGCCTGGGACCCGACCGTGCGCTTCCTCGCCGAGATCCCGGCCGAGATGAACACGAACGAGGTCGTCATCATCGTGGTCACCTCGGTGCTGCTGTCCCTGGCGGCGACCCTCTATCCCTCCTGGCGCGCCGCCCGGCTCGATCCGGTGCAGGCCCTGCGCTACGGCTGACGGAACGCCCCGATATGGCTCAGACGAATGCCGGCGGCGCTCAGCCCGTGCCGGCCCTGTTTTTCGCGGGCGTCCAGCGCCGCTACCGGCAGGGCGAGGGCGCGCTCGAAATCCTGCGCGGCACCGATCTCGCGATCTGGCCCGGCGAGCTGGTCGCCCTGGTGGCCCCCTCGGGGGCTGGCAAATCGACCCTGCTCCACATCGCCGGCCTCTTGGAGCGGCCGGATGGTGGCGAGGTCTATATCGGCGGCCAGCCGACGGCGGGCATGTCGGATGGCGAGCGCACCCGCCTGCGGCGCGAGGAGATGGGCTTCGTCTACCAGTTCCACCACCTGCTGCCGGAGTTCTCGGCGCTGGAGAACGTGGTGCTGCCCCAGCTCATCCGCGGGCTCGCCCGCAAGGAAGCGGAGGCGCGCGCCGCCGAACTCCTGAGCTTCCTCGGCCTCAAGGACCGCCTGCCGCACCGCCCGGCCGAACTCTCAGGGGGAGAGCAGCAGCGCGTTGCCATCGCCCGCGCCGTCGCCAATGGCCCCCGCCTGCTGCTGGCCGACGAGCCGACCGGCAATCTTGACCCGCAGACCTCGGGCCGCGTCTTCAGCATCCTGCTCCAGCTCGTGCGCGCCTCTGGCCTCGCGGCGCTGATCGCGACCCACAACATGGAACTCGCTGCGCGCATGGACCGGCGGGTGACCATCCGCGACGGGATGATCGAGCAGTTGGGTTAGCGGCGAGCGCTTCGGGCTCGCTCCTCGGCCCTCATCACGAGCGCCCCTGAGGCGGTCCGGGCACGCGGCGTCTTCGAAGAGGTCAGCCCCTCGATTGCTTCGGCTCCGCCTCGCACTCGGCAGGCGACGCGGCAGGAATCGAACCGAGTCATTCGGCGGGTGATGGTCGGACGCGCTTGCCTGCAGCCTCGCCGTGGCGCCGGCAACACATCGTTCACCATTCCGCCGCGTTGGCGCATCCCCAGGCTTTACACAGAACAAAACAGGAACAAAAATCACTCCATCAACACGGAGTGGAAGCCATGACCAAGCGCGTGTTCCTTACCAGCGTTGTCGAGTTCACCGCCTTCGGCCTGCTCTTCGGAGCCGTTGCGCTCTGGGCGGTAGCCTTGGCGCCGATCCATTAATGTCTCGCGTCTGAGCGTGTTTTGTTCCTCTCCCTGAGACGTTGCTCACAGGAAACGGCGTCAGGCGGTCCGATTCCGCCTCCCGCCAAACAGGCGAAGGGTGTCGGGCTCGAAGAACGGTGGATATCGGCCCCGGTGCGGCGCGTCGGTGACAGACTCGGAAGGGCTTGAGCGGCGATCTTAAGGGGGCTCCAGACAGGGTCCCTTATGGCCACGCTCAAAGAAGTCGGTTTCGTCCACCTCCACGTTCATTCGTCCTACTCGCTGCTCGAAGGCGGCGTGAAGGTCGCCGACCTCGTGAAGGCGGCCGCCGCCGACCGGCAGCCCGCGCTGGCGCTCACCGACACCAACAACCTGTTCGGCGCGCTGGAATTCTCGGAGAAGGCCGCGGGCACCGGCATCCAGCCGATCGCGGGCCTTCAGCTCACGGTCTGTTTCGAAGCGCCCGACCCGATGGCGCGCATGCCGCAGGCCGGTTGCGCGAACATCGTGCTGCTCGCCCAGGACGAGACCGGCTACGGCAACCTGCTGCGGCTCGGCAGCCGGGCCCATTTCGACGGCCCGCTCGGCGCCGCCCCCAATCTCGCCGTCTCGGCGCTCGAGGGGAATGTCGATGGGCTGATCGGGCTGACCGGCGGCCTCACGGGGCCGCTCGACACCAGCCTGCGCGCCGGCCGCGTCGATCAGGCGGCACGGCGCTTGGAGGTGCTGAAGGAGGCGTTCGGCGAGGAGCGCCTCTACGTCGAGATCCAGCGCCACGGCCTCGACGACGGCCCGGCCGTCGAGCGCGAGCTGCTGCGGCTCGCCGACGGCAACGGCCTCGGCATCGTCGCCACCAATGAGCCATTCTTCGCCAAGCCCGGCGATTACGACGCCCACGACGCCCTGCTCGCCATTGCGGACGGCCGACTCGTCTCCGACGAGCGCCGCCGCCGGCTGACGCCGCGCCACGCCTTCACCACGCGCGCCGCGATGATGGAGCTGTTCCGCGATCTTCCGGACGCGCTCGCGGCCTCCGTCGAGATCGCCATGCGCTGCGCCGTTCGGGCGCGCACCCGCAAACCCATCCTGCCGAATTTCGCCAGCGTCGCCGCGGGCGAGGCCCCGCCCATGGCCGAGGTGCTGGCCGAAGCGGCCGACGCTCCGGTCCAGGCGGTGGCCGCCGACGAGCCGACGGAGCTGTGCCGCCAAGCCGAGGCCGGGCTGGAGTTGCGCCTGAAGCAGCACGGCACCGCGCCGGGTTTCACGGAAGAAGATTATCGCGCACGGCTGAAGTTCGAGCTCGACGTCATCGTCAAGATGAAGTTCCCGGGCTACTTTCTGATCGTCTCCGACTTCATCAAGTGGGCCAAGGACCACGACATTCCCGTCGGTCCTGGCCGCGGCTCCGGCGCGGGCTCGCTGGTGGCGTGGTCGCTCCTCATCACCGACCTTGATCCCCTTCGCTTCGGCCTGCTGTTCGAGCGCTTCCTCAACCCCGAGCGCGTCTCGATGCCGGACTTCGACATCGATTTCTGCGTCGAGGGCCGCGAGCGCGTGATCCGCTACGTGCAGCAGCGCTACGGCGAGCGGCAGGTCGGGCAGATCATCACCTTCGGCACCCTGCTCGCCCGCGGCGTGCTGCGTGACGTCGGCCGCGTGCTGGAGATGCCCTACGGGCAGGTCGACAAGCTGACCAAGCTCGTGCCGCAGAACCCGGCCAACCCCGTGACGCTGGCGCAAGCCATCGAGGGTGAGCCCAAGCTGCAGCAGGCGATCGAGGAGGAGCCGATCGTCGCCCGCCTCATCGAGATCTCGAAGAAGCTGGAGGGCCTGCACCGCCACGCCTCGACCCACGCCGCCGGCGTGGTGATCGGCGACCGCCCCCTCGAAGAACTGGTGCCGCTCTACCGAGACCCGAAGACGGGCATGCGGGTGACCCAGTTCAACATGAAGTGGGTCGAGCAGGCCGGCCTCGTCAAATTCGACTTCCTGGGGCTCAAGACCCTCACCATGCTGCGGTGCTGCACCGACTTGCTGAAGCAGCGCGGCATCGAGGTCGATCTCGCCCAAATCCCGCTCGACGACCCGAAAACCTACGAGCCGATGGGGCGCGGCGAGACGGTGGCGGTGTTCCAGGTGGAATCCGCCGGCATGCGCAAGGCGCTGTGCGAGATGCAGGCCGACCGCTTGGAGGACATCATCGCGCTGGTGGCACTCTACCGGCCGGGCCCGATGGCCAACATCCCGGTCTATTGCGAGCGCAAGCTCGGGCGCGACGCCGGCAACGAGGCGAGCTGGTATCCGCACCCGATGCTGGAGCCGATCCTGCGGGAGACCTTCGGCATCATCGTCTACCAAGAGCAGGTGATGGAGGTCGCGAAGGTTCTGGCCGGCTACACGCTGGGCGAGGCCGACATGCTCCGCCGCGCCATGGGCAAGAAGATCAAGGCGGAGATGGACGCCCAGCGCGACCGCTTCGTGAAGGGCTGCCTGGAGAGTGGAATCCCTCAGGCGAAGGCCAACGAGATCTTCGATCTTTTGGCCAAGTTCGCCGATTACGGCTTCAACAAGTCCCACGCGGCGGCCTACGCGCTCGTGACCTACCAGACCGCCTATCTGAAGGCGAACCATCCGGTCGAGTTCCTGGCCGCGGCCATGACGCTCGACATCGACAATACCGACAAGCTCGCCGAATTCCGCCAGGACGCGCAGCGCCTCAAGATCACCGTCGAGCCCCCTTCCGTGAACACCTCGGGCGTCGTCTTCGACGTCAAGGAGGGGCGCATCCTCTACGCGCTCGCCGCGATCAAGGGCGTCGGCCGCTCGGCGGTGGAGTCGATCGTCCAAGCTCGCGGCGACAAGCCGTTCAAGGATCTCGCCTGCTTCGCTCGGCGCCTCAACCCGCGCCACGTCAACAAGCGCACACTGGAGAACCTGATCGCGGCGGGTGCCCTCGACTGCATCGAGCCCGACCGGGCGCGGGCCTGGGCCGCGGTCGAGCCGATGATGAAGATGGCCCAAGGCGCGGCTGAGGCCGAGACCTCCGGCATCACCGACATGTTCGGCGGCGTCGCCTCCGCCGACGTGGCGCTTCGCATCCCGCCGCACGAGTTCTGGACTCATACCGACAAGCTCAAGCGCGAGTGCGACGCCATCGGCTTCTTCCTCTCGGGCCATCCGCTCGATGAGTATGGGCCGATCCTGCAGAAGCTGCGGGTTCAGTCCTGGGCGGATTTCTGCCGGGCGGTGCGGGCGGGCACGGCCAGTGTCGGGCGGATCGCCGCCTCGGTGCTCGACCGCTCCGAGCGGCGCACCAAGAGCGGCAACAAACTCGGCATCGTCATCCTCTCGGACCAGACCGGCCACTTCGAGGCGATCATCTTCTCAGAGGGGCTGAACCAGTACCGCGACATCCTCGAACCCGGCCGGCCGCTGGTGCTGACGATTCAGGCGAACCTCGAGGGCGAGGATGTGCGCGCCCGCATCACCACCGCCGAGCCCCTCGATCAGGCCGCGGCCCGCCACCAGAAGGGCATGCGCATCTTCCTGCGCGACGACCGCGCCTTGAGTTCGGTCCAGCAGCGCCTGACCCTGCGCGGCGAGGGCGAGGTCTCGCTGATCCTGATCCTCGACGGCGGCGAGCGTGAAGTCGAGGTCCGCCTGAAGGACCGCTATCAGGCCACCCCGCAGGTCGCGGGCGCGCTGCGCGCCGTGCCGGGCGTGGTGCAGGTCGAGGTGAACTGAGGCCCGGCCGGCCAAACCCTCCGGTAACCAAACCGATCACGTCCGCGAAATAGGGGTGTGACAGTTCCCTTCGTGCCTCACCACCGCCACAGCTCGGTGATTCTGCCAAGGTATGGTTCGGCCAAGTCGGAGATCGGGCGTGCGTTCCCATGAGTGGAACGCGCTCGGCTCTGCGGAGCGGCTGAAGCCCTACGATTGCCGCGGCGCCGAGCAGGCCGCTGCCTGATGGAGTGTGGGATGACCGGACACGGTTTGAGAATGGTGGCGGTGGCCGCCCTGATGGGGCTCGCCGGCACGGCGCAGGCGGCGCAGTGCGGCAACAATGCTGCCGGCTTCGAGGCCTGGAAGGACGAGTTCATCGCCGAGGCCAAGGGCCGGGCGAGCCCGGCGGCGCTGGCAGCACTCGCCAACACCTCCTACTCTACCGCCACCATCTCGGCCGATCGCGGCCAGAAGAGCTTCAAGCTCTCGCTCGATCAGTTCCTGGCCAAGCGCGGCGGCAACACCATCGTCTCGCGCGGGCGCGCCCTGAAGGCGCAGAACGCGGCGCTGTTCGCCTCGATCGAGCAGCGCTACGGCGTGCCGCCGGGCCCGCTTCTGGCGATCTGGGGCATGGAGACCGGGTTCGGCGCCGTGAAGGGCAACGTCAACACGCTCTCGGCGGTCGCGACCCTGGCCTATGATTGCCGCCGCTCGGCCTTCTTCACCGACCAGCTCTACGCCGCGCTCAAGCTCGTCGACAGCGGCGTGCTGACCTCCGCCACCCGCGGCGCGGCCCATGGCGAGGTCGGTCACACTCAGTTCCTGCCGAAGAACGTCCTGACCTACGGCGTCGGCGGCAGCCTCGACAGCGCCCCGGTCGCGCTGAACTCCACGGCGAACTTCCTCAAGGGACATGGCTGGCAGCGCGGCGCGGGCTACCAGCCCGGCGAGCCGAACTTCGCTGCGATCCAGGGCTGGAACGCGGCCGGCGTCTACCAGCGCGCCATCGCGCTCCTCGGCGCCCGGATCGACGGGCAGTAGTCCGTCTCGCCGTCACGGCGAGCGGCGCGAAGCCGTCGAGGACGAGACCGTTCCGGATCGGGCGGCGCCCTGGACGGCTTCGGCTCCGCCTCGCGATGACGGAGGGCTACCCGCAGGCGGCGCGCCCGTCCCGCAGGCGCTCGGCCACGAGCGCCTGGAGCGACCACAGGTGCCGGTCGTGGATGCCGAGCCGGGCGCAGGCCTCCACGGTGCGGAACAGATATTCGGCGCTCGGGCCCAGATGCCCGCAGGCCGACGCGATCTTGTCCGCGATCTCTTCATCGGAGAGGCGGCCGGCGTAGCGGTCGCTCTGCCGGTTCACCATGAAGGTCAGCGCCGTGACCGGCCCGGCCGCGGTCTCTACCCTGACCCAGCGCCCCTCGTAGCCCTTGCCCTTCATCTCCCGCCGCCAGACCGGCATCAGGGTCGCGTGCGGGTCGGTCTCGTCTAGGCGGAAGGCGACGCCGCGGCAGGTCCCGCCCCGGTCGAGCCCGAGCACGAAGCCCGGCTTCTCCGGCGTGCCGCGAAACCGCCGCTGCAGCAGGCAGAACCGGCGGTGCCAGCCCCGCAGGCGGCCGAGGCGCTGCTCGGTGAAGCCGAATTCCGGGCTCCACAGCAGCGAGCCGTAGGCGAACACCCAGAGGCCGCTCTCGGACGAGGCGCGGCGCGCCAGCATCGCGTCGAGTTCGGGCGAAAGATCTTCGTCCGGGAGCAGCGTCAGCGCATTCGGGTCGTCGGGAACGGTGTCGGGATGGGCACGGGCGATCAGGTCGAGGGAGAGAGACAGGGGACGGGGAGCCATCGCGCCGGAAGGGACCATTTTGGGGGGCGCGCGTGCAACCCCCTTCAGCCCCCCGGCGTGTCCAGCTCCGGAAACGGTTCGCTGCGGTGTCCCTCGCACACCTCTTCCTCGTCGCGCAGGACGGTGAGGCCGCCGGCCTCCTCCCGCACCACGAGCTTCGGTCGCTCCGGCTTGCCGAAGGTGCGGCCGCTCATCCGGGTCGAGACGCAGGTGAGTTGGCGACCGCCATCCTCGAACGGGCCGGCGATCCGGCTATGCGAGAACCGCACCGGGATCAGCGAGACCGAGCCGAAGGCGATCTGCTGGCGGGCGAGCCCGGCGATCCGCTCACGCAGCGTGCCGGTTGCGCCAGAAGGTAGGGGCGAGGCGGTGGTCGCGGTGCAGCCGCCGACCGCGAAGATTATCGCCAGCACCACCCCGCTGCGCCGCCCGATCATCGCCGAATCTCCCGTTGCGGGAAAAGCGTAGCGGTTTCGCGCAGAGCGCGAAACGGGCCACCCATCGTTGGAGGCCGGCCCTCGCCGCTGCGCTCGCGCCGAGCAGAAAAATGCTTATCTCTCCCCCATGCAATGGACCGACGAAGGCCTCGTGATCGGCCTGCGCAAGCATGGCGAGACCGGAATCGTGCTCGAATTGATGACGCCGGAGCACGGGCGCCATCTCGGGCTCGTCCATGGCGGGCGCTCGCGGCGGATGCAGCCGATGCTCCAGCCCGGCAACACCCTGCGCGCCACGTGGCGGGCGCGGCTCGACGGGGCGCTCGGCTCCTACGCCGTCGAGCCGCTGAACATGAACGCCTCGCGGCTGATGGATTCGGGGCTGGCGCTCTACGGTGTCGCGCATCTCTCCGCGCTGCTGCGGCTTCTCCCTGAGCGCGATCCACATCCGGACCTCTACGCGGCGGCGCAGGTGCTGATCGGCCATCTCGACGATCCCGAGATCGCGCCCGCGCTGATGGTGCGGTTCGAGCTCGCCCTGCTCGCGGGGCTCGGCTTCGGTCTCGACCTGTCCCACTGCGCGGCCACAGGCGCCAACGACGCCCTGGTCTACGTGTCCCCGAAGAGCGGGCGCGCGGTCAGCGCCTCGGCCGGCGAGCCGTTTCGCGATCGCCTGCTCGCTTTGCCGCCCTTCCTGCGCAATCGCGACCAGCCCGGCAGCGGCTGGCGCACGCCCGACGCCGGCGACGTTCGGGAGGGGTTTACCTTGACGGGCTATTTCCTCGATCAGCATGTCTGGCGCCCGCGGGCGCAGGACACGCCGGAGGAGCGGGCACGATTCGTCGCACTCGGCACTGGCCAGGATCGCTGATGTTCGTGTTATGTTCCAAACTAAGTCGAGAGGTGCCGCGACTCATTTTGATGGTTCGCGGGGCGGGGGCGGCGCAAGGTCGGCCCTCGGACGAAAATTGACGATGTGGAGTGAGTGATGGGCCAGCCCGTCCTGCCGCCGCCGGGCGACGGCATCGAGAGCGTCGAGCTGAAGACAGCGCTGGAGGAGCGCTACTACGCCTACGCGCTCTCCACGATCATGCAGCGCGCGCTGCCCGATGCCCGTGACGGTCTCAAGCCCGTGCACCGGCGCATCCTCTACGGCATGCGCCTGCTGCGGCTCGACCCGACCTCGGCATTCAAGAAATGCGCGAAGATCGTCGGCGACGTGATGGGTGACTTCCACCCCCACGGCGATCAGGCGATCTACGACGCGCTCGTGCGCCTCAGCCAGGACTTCGCCCAGCGCTACCCGCTGGTCGATGGTCAAGGCAATTTCGGCAATATCGACGGCGACGGTCCGGCCGCCTACCGCTACACCGAGGCGCGGCTCACCGAGGTCGCCCGGCTGCTGCTCGACGGGATTGATGAGGACACGGTCGATTTCCGCGCCTCCTACAACGGCGAGAAGGAGGAGCCCGTCGTCCTGCCTGCGGCCTTCCCGAACCTTCTGGCCAACGGCAGCCAAGGCATTGCGGTCGGCATGGCGACCTCGATTCCGCCGCACAACGCCGCCGAGCTCTGCGACGCGGCGCTCTACCTGATCCAGAACCGCGAGGCGACCTCCGAGCAGCTCTGCACCTTTGTGCAGGGGCCGGACTTTCCGACCGGCGGCATCCTGATCGATAGCCCTGAGACCATCCGCGAGGCCTACCGCACCGGCCGCGGCGGTTTCCGCGTGCGCGCACGCTGGGCCAAGGAGGAGCAGGGGCGCGGCACCTGGAACATCGTCGTCACCGAGATTCCCTACGGCGTGCCGAAGGCCCGCCTCATCGAGAAGCTTGCCGACCTTCTCCAGGAGAAGAAACTGCCGTTGCTCGCCGACGTGCGCGACGAGTCGGCCGAGGACGTGCGGGTGGTGCTGGAGCCGCGCTCGCGCTCGGTCGATCCGGTGATGCTGATGGAGTCGCTGTTCCGGCTCTCGGAGCTGGAGGCGCGGGTCCCGCTCAATCTCAACGTGCTGGTCGGCGGCGTCGTGCCCCGCGTCATCGGGCTGGCCGAATGCCTGCGCGAGTGGGTCGATCACCGCCGCGTCGTGCTGCAGCGCCGCTCGAGCTACCGCCTCGGCCAGATCGAGCGGCGCCTCGAAATCCTCGGCGGCCTGCTCATCGTCTATCTCGATCTCGACGAGGTGATCCGCATCATCCGCGAGGAGGACGAGCCGAAGGCCGCCCTGATGGCCCGGTTCGAACTCACCGAGCTTCAGGCCAACGCCATTCTCGACACCCGCCTGCGCTCGCTCCGGAAGCTCGAAGAGATGGAGCTGAAGCGCGAGTTCGAAGAGCTCACCAAGGAGAAGGAGGGGATCGAGGCGCTGCTCGGCTCCGAGAAGCTCCAGTGGACGGAGATCACCAAGCAGATCCGCGCGGTGAAGAAGACGTTCGGGCCGGAGACGAAACTCGGAAAGCGTCGCACCACCCTGGAAAACCCGCCGGACACCGCCGGCATCGACTTCACCGCCGCCATGGTCGAGCGCGAACCGATCACCGTGATCCTGTCCGAGAAGGGCTGGATCCGCGCGCTCAAGGGGCACGTGACCGAACTGTCGGGTGTGGCCTTCAAGGGCGACGACACCCTGAAGGTCTCCTTCCTCAGCGAGACGACGGCAAAAATCCTGCTGCTCGCCTCGAACGGCAAGGTCTTCACCCTCGAAGCCTCGAAGCTGCCCGGCGGGCGCGGATTCGGGGATCCGGTACGGCTGATGGTCGATCTGGACGACGGCACCGAGATCGTGGCGGCTCTGCCCTACAAGCCGGAGAGCAAGCTGCTGATCGCCGGCTCGGACGGGCGCGGCTTCATCGCGCCGTCCGACGCGCTGGTCGCCAACACCCGCAAGGGCAAGGCGATCCTCGGCCTCGACGAGGGGGCGAGCGCGGTGCTGCTGGTGCCGGCCGAGGGCGATCACATCGCCGTCTGTTCCTCCGACAAGCTGATGCTGGTCTTCCCGGCCTCCGAGGTGACGGAGCTCGGTCGCGGCAAGGGCGTGCGCCTGCAGCGCTGCCGCCAGAGCCAACTCGCGGATGCCTGCGTCTTCACCCTGGCCGAGGGCCTGCCCTGGCGCGATGGCTCGGGCCAGGCGCGGCTCGCTCAAAGCGCGATGCTGGAGAAGTGGATGGGCCACCGCTCCGATGCCGGCACGCTGATGACCCGCAGCTTCCCAAAGTTCGAGCGGTTCGGGAAGTAGTTTTCTGGGACTTTTGGGCGGTGCCCTATGGGGCGCCGCTCAACAGGCTTAATCGAACGAAGGACTGTTCGCCGCTCTTAGCGCCGGCGGAACTGCTGGCCGCCGCGCTGGGGCGGACGCGGACCGGAGCGCTCGTCCTTGTGACGGAACACGAGGCGGCCCTTTTCGAGGTCGTAGGGGGACATCTCGACGGTGACGCGGTCGCCGGCCAGGGTCTTGATGCGGTTCTTCTTCATCTTGCCGGCCGTGTAGGCGACGATCTCGTGGCCTTGGTCGAGCTGCACCCGGTAGCGCGCGTCCGGCAGGATCTCGACGACCAAGCCGTCGAACTGCATCAATTCCTCTTTCGCCATGCACCTGTCTCCGGCCGGGCTGCCTGCACGGGGCGCTCCGGCAAATCCAAAATCGGTCTATTGTGCGAAACGCGCGGCGCTGCGGGTCCGATCCGCTCGGGACGAGAGGCGTCAGCGATGCCGGGCGTCGGGCGCCTTTCGCGAAACTCCCGGATCGGGGAGTCCCCCCTTCGGCCGAGCAAGCGGCACGACGGGCGTTTCGCGAAGGGCACCAAGCCTGCGACTTAAGCGTCTGAGGCAGTTTGTGCAAGAATATCTGCCGCGAAAGGGCCGCTTAGCCTCAACCTCCGGTGGGTTTCGCGATCCCGCTGGCCTTGAACGGCCTCAAGGCGAGACTTCGTTGCCGGCAAAGTCGAGCCGGCCGTCGGGGAGCCGGCGCCACGCGAACACGGTGAAGGGCGGTTTTACGAGATCGCCGCCGGCGTCGAACGCCACCTCGCCGAGCACCGTCCGGAGAGGCGCACCGCCATGCAGGGCGGCCGCGACCCGCGCCGGCTCGGCCGAGCGTGCCGCTTCGATCCCCTGCCGCACCACCTCCACCGCCGCGTAGGCCGGGCCGGCGAACAGATCGGCCTCCGGGCCCCGCGGCGTTCTCGTGCCCTTCGGCTCGGGCAGGCGGGGCGGGGCGGCCGGGACCGTCATCAGCGTGCCCTCGGCGCCGGGGACTTGCGAAAACTCCTTGTCGAGCAGACCGTCGCTGCCGATCACCACCGTCGTCAGGCCAGCCTCGCGCATCGTCCGGATCAGGCTTGCGGCCGGCACTGAGAGGCCGCCGAAATAGATCGCCTCGATTCCGAGCGCCCGCAGCTTGGCGACGAGTGCCGAGGTCTCGCGGTCGTCGCGGGAGACGCCCTCGAACAGGCGTTCCCCCCCACCGCGGGCTTTGAGGGCGCGCGCGGCCTCGTCGGCGAGACCGCGGCCGAAGCTGGTCTTGTCGTGGACGATGGCGACCGACTTGCCGCGGAACCGCTCGGCGAGCAGCGTGCCGCCGAGCGCCCCCTGCTGCGCGTCGCTGCCGGAGAGCCGGAACAGCAAGCCAGCGCCGCGGCGGGTCAGCGGCGCCCAGGTCGCCCCCGGTGTGACCGAGACGATGCCGGCCTCCTCGAAGACCGTGCTCGCCGCGGCGCTGGCGCCCGAGGTCAGCGGGCCGATGACGAAGCGCACGCCGCTTGCCGCAAACCGGCGGGCGACCGCCGCCGCCTGTTTCGGGTCGGCGGCATCGTCCTGCACCACGAGCTGAAGCTTGCGGCCCAACACCCCGCCCGCGCGGTTGATCTCGGCCACCGCCTGCTCGGCGCCGAGCCGCGCGCCCTGGCCGAACCCGGCATCGGGGCCACTCAAGGGGGCAGCGAGCCCAATCTTCAGCGGTTCGGCGGCCGCGAGGGGGCCCGCGAGCGCGACGGTGAGAAGGATTGCCCACGCGCTCCGCTTCATCACACCACGCCCCCATCCGGCTGCCATAAAATCTCCGGACCTTGATGCGGTCCGCCCGCGGACCTGGCAAGCACCGCCGTTGGCCGCATTGCGAAACCGGTCGGCACGCCTACCTCTCCCTTGACGGGACGGTCGGGGGCGGCGGAACCGCGCTATTCAGGACGGGAAGCCCATGCTCTCCACCGAGGACGATATCCTGCGCGCCGCCGAGGGCTGGCGGCGCGAGGGGCGCGCGGTCGCGCTCGCCACCGTGATCGAGACCTGGGGCTCGGCGCCCCGCCCGGTCGGCAGCCACCTCGTCATCGACGGTGATAGCCGCTTTCTCGGCTCGGTCTCCGGCGGCTGCGTCGAGGGCGAGGTCATCACCGAGGCGCTCGACGTGATCGAGAACGGGCGTCCCCGCACCCTGGAGTTCGGCGTCGCCGACGAGACCGCGTGGCGGGCCGGCCTCTCCTGCGGCGGCCGCATCCGCGTCTTTGTCGAACGCATCGACTGATTTTTTCAAAGGCCCCTGCTCCCATCGTGAGCGACGGCCCATTTCGCATCGAGCGATAGACCCCATGCGCCTCGACACCCTGTCGGCCCTCAATGCGGAGCGCGCGGCGCGCCGCCCGGCCCTGATCGTCACTGATCCAGAGGATGGCGGACAGCGCCTCGTACGCGCCGCCGAGATCGATGCCGACCCGCTGGGACCCCTGCTGCGCGAGCGCCTGCGCATCGGCAGGAGCGGCCTCGGCGAGGGGCCGGACGGGCGCTCCGTCTTCGTCGCCGTCCACGCGCCGCCGGTGCGCTTCGTCGTGGTCGGCGCGGTGCACATCTCCCAGGCGCTGGTGCCGCTCGTGAGCCAGCTCGGCCTCGACCTCACAGTGATCGATCCGCGCACCGCCTTCGCCAGCCCGGAGCGCTTTCCAGGCGTGCGCCTGATCGTCGCCTGGCCGGACGAGGCCCTTCGCGAGATCGGCCCGCTCGACGCCTACACGGCACTGGCCGCGCTGACGCACGATCCCAAGATCGACGACACCGCGCTCATGGCGGCGCTGCGGGCGGACTGCGCCTATATCGGAGCGCTGGGATCGCGAAAGACCCACGCGCGGCGCGTGGAGCGCCTCAGGGAGGCGGGGTTCGACGAGGCGGCGATCGGCCAGATTCATGCGCCGATCGGGCTCGATATCGGCGCGGTCTCGCCGGCCGAGATCGCGCTGTCGATCCTCGCCCAGCTTGTCACGACCCTGCGCAAGGGCCGCATCGACGACCGCAACGCGGCGGGGCGCTGAGACCATGCAGTTCGGACCCGTCGCGACCCGCGACAGCGCGGGGCTGATCGCCGCCCATACCGTGCGCGCCGAGGGCGCGAGCCTGAGGAAGGGCCGGCCGATTCCTGCCGAGGAGGCGCAGCGTCTCGCCGAATCCGGCATCCCCGAGATCCTGGCGGTACGGCTCGATCCCGGCGATGTCGGCGAGGACGCGGCCGCCGCCCGCCTTGCCGGCCATCTGGCCGGGCCGGGCCTGCGCGCGGAGGCGCCGTTCACGGGGCGCTGCAACCTGTTCGCCGAGGCCGCGGGCGTGTTCGTGGTCGAGCCCGCCTGCATCGACGCCGTCAACGCTGTGGATGAGGCGATCACGGTCGCGACCCTTCCGGCCTTCCGGCCGGTGGCGGCGGGCGAGATGGTGGCCACCGTCAAGATCATCCCCTACGCGGTCGCCGCCGCGCCGCTGGAGCGGGCGCTCGCGGCGGCCATCGAGCCGCCGATGCGGCTGGCGCCCTACCGTGTGGCGCGGGTCGGCGTGGTCTCGACGCTGCTGCCCGGCCTGAAGGCGGCCACCGTCGCCAAGACCCTGCGCGTGCTGGCCGAGCGCTTGGCGTCGACGGGCGCGCAGATCGCCATCGAATCCCGCGTGCGGCACGAGGCCGGCGCGGTCGCGGGTGCCATGGCCGCTGCGGTGGCGGAGGGGGCGGAACTCGTCGTGGTATTCGGCGCCTCGGCCATCGCCGACCGGCGCGACGTGATCCCCACCGGGCTGGAGGCGGCGGGCGGGCGGGTCGAGCAGTTCGGCATGCCGGTCGATCCCGGCAACCTGCTGCTGCTCGGTGCCCTCGGGGACGTGCCGGTGATCGGCGCGCCGGGCTGCGCCCGCTCGCCGAAGGAGAACGGCTTCGACTTCGTCCTGCACCGCCTGCTCGCCGGCCTTGCCGTGACGCGGGCCGACATCGTGCGCCTCGGCGTCGGCGGCCTGCTCACCGAGATTCCGCTGCGCGGCCAGCCGCGATCGGGCGGTGACGGTGTCTGAGCCGTGCATCAGCGCGGTGATCCTCGCCGCCGGCCTCGGCTCCCGGTTCGGGTCAGCGCCGAAGATGCTCGCGCCCTATGCCGGCCGGCCGATGGTGCGCCGCGCCGCCGAAGCCGCCCTAGCCTCGGCAGCGCGGCCTGTCGTGGCGGTCCTCGGCGCCCATGCCGGGGCCGTGCGGGATGCGCTGGCCGGCCTGGACCTGACGCTGGTCGAGAACCTCGACCCCGCCGCCGGCCTCTCGGCCTCGCTGCGCGTTGGGCTCGCTGCCCTGCCGCCGGAGACCGAGGCGGCGGTCGTGCTGCTCGGCGACATGCCGCGGATCGAGGCGGCCCATATTGATTCGCTGATTGCGGCCTACGCGGCGGCCGAACCGCGCCCCTCGGCGGTGGTGCCGGTGAGCGTTGGGCGCCGGGGCAACCCGGTTCTGCTCGACCTCACCCGCCTCGCTGCCGACCTCGCCGCGCTGACCGGCGACCGCGGCGCCGGGCCGCTCCTGAGGCGGCGCGGCGACGTGCTGGAGGTGCCGGCCGATCCGGCGGTGATCTTCGATGTCGACACGCCGGAGGGGCTGGGGGGCTGAGGCCGGTCAGGTCTTGCGCGCCGCGCGCTTCGCCTCCGCCCGGCAGCGGTCGGAGCAGTAGCGCACCTCGTCCCAGACCCGTTCCCACTTCTTGCGCCACGCGAACGGACGGGCGCACTGGGCGCAGATCTTCTGGGGCAGGTCGCCCTTGCGGCGCATCGGCGGCATCGTGGTGCATCGTCCCGAAAGGTGGCTACCGGCTTTCGGAAAAAGACGATGCAGAAACAAGAGGAGAGCGCATCGTACTGGATCCGATGTCCAACACGATGCGCTAGCGCCCGATCTGCCCGGCCTCGTTGAGCGGCACCGGGCTCCAGCGGGTGAGCTGCACGTAGCCGTCGCGGGCGGCCACCACGACGTGGCGGCGGTAGCGATGGACGATCGTGCCGGGGGGGTGGCGGTGGGCCTCCTGCCAGCCATCGGCGGCGGCCACGAAGACGCGCGATTGGCCGAGCCGGGCGATGGTCTCGATCGCGCCGAAGGCGCGCACGCGCCGCAGCACCTCGGCGACGTCCTTGCGGAAGTCGAGGGTCCGGTCGGCGTCGTTCACCCGCGGCCAGTAGGAGCCGTCCCCCTGCGGCTCCGCCTTGCGCCAGCGCTCGGCCAAATCCTTCCCGATCGGGCCGTGGACGAGGCGGCGAGCCGCCATCTGGCATTTGGTGAGCAGCGTTTCGTGGGTCTCGTGACTGTCCATGGCGAAGATGTCCTGGGCCAGGATGTCGCCGGTGTCGAAGCCTTGCTCGGCGAGCACGTGGGCAGTGACGCCCCAGCTCTCGTAGCGGTCGAGCACCGCCTTGAAGAGCGGGTAGGGCCCCCGCCCCGTTGGCAGCGGCGAGGGGTGGACGTTCAGCGCGTAGCGCACACGCCCGTGCCAGCCCCGCACGAGCCAGGGATAGCCGGCCACGACGAGGACCACGTCGCGGCCGTGCTCGTGGGCGAGCCGCTCGATGTCTTCGGGCAGAAGCCGTGAGAGCTGGATCGGAATGCGGTGGTGCCGGGCCTGCGCCACCACGACGTCATTGAAATCGTAGATGCCGTCGCAGGGCCGGGTGAACAGCTTCACCGGCGTCCACCCGGCCTCGATCAGCCCGTCGAACACGCCGCCCAGGAAGTCGATGCCGGCGAAGGCGAATTTCATGGGTGGTTCGGTCCCGTGGCTGGCCGCCCTGCGACGTTCGGCGCGGGTCTGCGGCGGCGGAGGCCGGCTCCACGCCGACCCGCTCCGCCTTAGCTAGTGGATTTCGGGCGGGGACGACATCTATGCGCGGCATCTTCGCGTGAAGTCCCCTCGGCAGGGGGCTTCATGGAACGGGTCGTGATCTACGGGGGGACCGGCGGCATCGGCCTTGCCACGGCACGGGCCCTCCGCGCCCGGGGCGTGGCGCTCCACCTCGTCGGGCGCGATGCCGAGCGATTGGAGCGGGCGGCGTCCGACCTCGGCGAGACCGGCTTCACGGCCGGCGACGTCACCGATCCGACCCTGTTCCCGCGCGTCGCGAACGAGGCGGGCGCGCGTCTCGGCGGCCTCATCTACGCGGTCGGCACGATCCAGCTCGCGCCGCTCGCCAAGCTCGATCCAGCCCGCATCGAGGCGGATTTCCGCATCAACGCCCTCGGCGCCTTCCTGGCGGTGCAGGCGGCGGCCCCCGCGCTCAAGGCCGGTGCGGGGGAGGGGAGTGCGGGCGTCGTGCTGTTCTCCACCGTGGCCGCCGCGCAAGGATTCTCGCACCACGCTTCGGTCGCCATGGCCAAGGGAGCGGTCGAGGGGCTCGCCCTCTCGCTCGCCGCCGAACTCGCGCCCGCGATCCGGATCAACGTGGTCGCCCCCTCGCTGACCCGCACGCCGCTTGCCGAATCCATCACCCGCAACGCGACTTTGGCCTCCGGCATCGCCTCGATGCACGCGCTCCAGCGCCTCGGCGAGCCCGAGGACGTCGCCGCGCTCGCCGCGTTCCTCGTCGGCCCGGAGGCGGCCTACGTCACCGGGCAGGTCATCGGCGTCGATGGCGGGCGCTCCTCGCTGCGCACCAAGGGCTGAGCCGTCTCACAACGTGCTCCAGATCGCGAGGGAAACGTAGGGGCTCCACTGGTTGAGCGGCGTCTCAAGCTGACCGCCGGGCGACAGGCGGAAGCGGTAGCCGCCCATCGCGTAGTCGGTGACGTGCAGCCCGACGCTCCATTTCCGGTAATCGGTCTGGTCGCCGTAGACGCTGGCCTCCGGACCGAGATAGGCGCCGAACAGCGCCGTGCCCCAGGACAGCCGGGCATAGGCGTCGCCGCGGGCCGAGCCGAGGATGGCGGTTGCGGTCAGCAGCGTCGTCTCGGTCGGCCGGGCCCAGACTTCGCCGTGCAGGCGCAGACCCGCCCGCAGGGGGAGCACCTGCACCAGGCCGGAGCCGGACAACGTTTCCCAGGACGCCTCCGGGCCGGCGAACACCGTCACCGCTCCCCATTCCCGGATGAACTGATAGCCGGCGAGTGCCGCGCCGAGCGCGGTGAAACGCACCATCGTCGGCGCCTGGCCGCCGCCCTCCAGCCGGGCGCCTCCGCCCGCCGTCACCAGTGCGACGGGGCCATCCCGGTCGAAGCGGTCGAAGACAAGCTTCGCGCCACTCGCGGAGAAGGCCGAGGCGCCAGCCTCCGTGCTGCCGAACAGGACGGCCCGCAGAGGCGCGTCGTCGGCTCTGGCCGGAGCGTAGAGGAGGCTGGCGGAGAGAGCGAGGAGGGCGAGCCAGGGATCCGCGCGGGCCGTTGACGAAGAGGCATCGGCATCGTCGACAGGTATGCGAGAGGCGCGTTTCGACATGATTGGTCGCGCGGAATACGGCGGAGCAACCAATGGTTGTCACGATTTGCGACGGCAGTTAAGCGAAAATTAACAACTTAAGATAAGTTGGCGGTGTGTAGTTACTTGAAATACCACTTCCGTCTCGCTCAACAACTTGGACGCGGATTCCTGCGGTGTGGCAAGGCACGCGTGCGGGGGCGATGGCGCTTGGCGGATGGTCCGGCTTGGGCTAGAGCCGCGCTCACCGAACCATCAACGGCCGAGCCGGTTTGTCCTCCGCTGCCCGCACTTCCGACGTTCTCACGATGCTTGCGAGCCAGGAGAGCGAGCGGCTGACCGTCGGCGACATCGTCGCCGTGCTGCGGGACCGCGCCTTTGCGCTGCTCGTGGTGCTGCTCGGTTTGCCCAACTGCCTGCCGATGCCGCCGCCGATCCCGCTGGTCTGCGGGTTGGTCCTGCTCGTCATCGCCATCCAGATCGTCGCCGGGATGTCGGCCCCGTGGCTGCCGCGGCGGCTGCTCAACCAATCGATCGCCCGCGCGACGGTGGAGAAGGCGGTGAACCGGGCGGTGCCGCTCCTGCGTCGGCTGGAGCGCTGGTCGCGCCCGCGCCTGAGCGTATTCGACGGCGCGGTGGGCATGCGCGGCATGGGGGTGCTGATCCTGGCGCTCGCGCTGGCGCTCATCGTGGCGCCGCCCTTCTTCGGCCAGATCCCGCTCGGCCTCGCCGTCTCGCTGATCGGCCTCGGGCTGGTTGAGCGTGATGGGTTCGTGGTCCTGATCGGCCTCCTGATCGGCGGTGTCGGCGTCGGGATCTCGATCGGCTTCGTCTACACGCTGTTTGCCAGCCTCATGGGCGCCTTCGCCTGGCTGTCGCAGGCGATCCCCGGACTCGGGCTGTAAGGCGGCTTCCGGTCCATCGCTTCGCTCTCGCCATCCGCCGTCATCGCGAGGCTCGGCGTCAGCGATCCGGCGGCGCGATCATCGCCGGATGGAACGAAGCCCTGGATTGCCACGGCTTCGCCTCGCAATAACGCCAAGTGGCAACGAACTGGCAGGCGGATGCCGTTTGATCCCTTCCGCGCCTTCGCGCGAGCCCTTTCCTGAGAAGCCCGGCCCCGCTGCGTGACAACCGGGCGCGGATCACGCCTCGAGGTGGCGCCGCCGCACGAGACGGTGGATCAGGCCGCCGCGGGGGCCGACCAGCATCGAGACGAGGTAGAGCGCGCCCGCCGCCAGCACGATCGCCGGTCCCGTCGGCAGGCGGATGCCGGCATGGTACGAGACCAGCAGGCCGGTCACGCTGGAGAGCATCGAGACCAACATCGCCACCGGAATCAGGCCCGACAGGTCGGCGGCCCAGAACCGGGCGGTGATCGCCGGCAACAGCATCAGGCCGACCGCGAGCAGCGTGCCGAGCGCCTGGAAGCCGCCGACGAGGTTGACCACCACCAGCGCCAGGAAGGCGGAGTGGACCGGGCCACCGGCGCGGCTCACCGTGCGCAGAAACAGCGGATCGACGCACTCGATCACCAGCGGGCGGTAGAGCAGAGCGAGCGCGACCAGCGTCAGGCTGCTGATGCCCCCGAGCAGGGTGAGCGCGTCGTCGTCGAGCGCCAGCACGGTGCCGAACAGGATGTGCAGCAGATCGACCTGCGAGCCGCGCAGCGAGACGAGGAACACCCCGCCGGCAAGCGAGATCAGGTAGAAGGCGGCTAGGCTCGCATCCTCCTTCAGCACGGTCGAGCGCGTGACGAGCCCGGCGGCGAGCGCCACCGCGAGCCCGGCCACCAGCCCGCCCAGCGTCATCGCCGGCAGCGACAGCCCGGCAACGAGAAAGCCGGCCGCGGCGCCGGGCAGGATGGCGTGGCTCATCGCCTCGCTCATCAGGCTCATCCGGCGCAGCATCAGGAACACGCCGAGCGGCGGTGCCGAGAGGGACAGCGCGAGGCAGCCGGCCAGCGCCCGGCGCATGAAGCCGAACTCGACGAAGGGGCCGACCAGCAGATCCGTAAGGTCGGCGAGCGTCATGACACGGCCCGGTGATGCGTATGGGCGTGGTGGTGGTCATGATGATCGTGGGGGGCGTGCCCATGATCGTGGCCGTGATGCGCGTGTCCATGACCGTGATCGTGCGTCTCGGCCGCGGGGGACCCGTCCGTGGGCGGCGGTGCTTCATGGCGGCAGATCGCGGCGGCCTCGTCCCAGGCCTCCGAGAGGCGCAGGGCGCGGGCCAGCACCGGCGGCGTCAGCACCTCGTGGGTCGAGCCCCAGGCAATGGGACGGCGGGCGATGACGAGCGTCGAGGGGAAATGCGCGCGTACCTGGGAGAGGTCGTGCAGGGCCGCGACCACCGTGCGGCCCTCGCGGTGCCAGCCGCGGATCAATGCGAGCAGGTCGGCGGTGGTGCGCTCGTCGATGCCGGTGAAGGGCTCATCGAGCAGGATGATCCGCGCGTCCTGCAGGATCAGCCGGGCGAACAGCGCCCGCTGGAACTGCCCGCCGGAGAGGGTGCCGATCGGCCGGTCCTCGAAGCCGGTGAGCCCGACCGCCGCGAGCGCGTCGATCAGGTGCGGGCGCTGGCGGGTGAGGCTGCGCCACGCACCGAGCGGGCGCCACAGGCCCATCGCCACGAGGTCGAGGACGCTCAAGGGGAAGCTGCGGTCGATCTCGGCGGCCTGAGGCAGGTAGGCGATGGCGCCGGGCCGCGTTTCCGCCTCGACCGCCCCGTCGAGGGGGCGGATCTCGCCGACGATGCCCTTCAGGAGAGTCGATTTGCCCGCGCCGTTCGGTCCCACCACGGCGAGCAGGTCGCCGGCCGCGATGGTGCCGTCGAGATGATGGACCGCCGGATGCCGGTCGTAGCCGAGCGTCAGGCTCCGGAAGCGGATGGCGCCGGCTCGGGCCGGCCCGGCACTCACGATTGCGCCCACAGGATCACCGCCCAGAGCAGGATCGACAGAATGAGGGCCGCCGCCAGTCGCAGGCCGACCCCGCTGCGGAACAGCGAGCGGCGCGGGAGGCGGACGGTCCCGCCGGCACGGGTCAATGGGATCTCCTGGGATCTCCGAGGATGGCTGGAGCGGGCGCTGTCGCGGAGACCGGAGATGATCGCGAGCCGCGCCGTTCTCCACCTCGTTGCCCGATTGCGGCCGGACGCCTATCTTGGTGGGGCTGATACACTGTAACACGGATCGAGTTCAATCGACCCGTGTCGAGTTCAGCCCCTGCCGGATCGGCCGGGGCCAAGCGGCGATACGAGTGGCACGACGGCGGTCTCGAGCGCCGATATCGGGGAGGTCGGGATGCGCGGTCACGCGCCGCATGAGCACGGCCAAGGCGACGGAAGCGGCGACCGTGACGGCCACGCCGCGCACGGTCACGCGCATCACCCTCACGGTCATGGTGGGGCCGGCTGCGGCGGTGGGCACGAGGCCGGAGACGTGATCGAGCGGGCGGAGCGCCTGTGCCAGACCCGCGGCCTGCAATTCACGCGGCTGCGGCGGGACGTGCTTGCGGCGGTGGCGGCGGAGCACCGGCCGCTCGGCGCCTACGACATCGCCGAGCGGATGAGCGCGCCCGGACGACGGGTCGCGGCGGTGTCGGTCTATCGCGCGCTCGACTTCCTCACCGAGCAGGGATTCGTCCACCGCATCTCCAGCCGTAACGCCTTCGTCTCCTGCGGACACGAGCACGGGGCGGGGGCGGGCCTCGTCTTCCTGATCTGCCGCACCTGCGGCGGTATCGACGAGATGACGGCGCCGGCGGTCGAGAGTGCCCTCGACCAGACGCTGGCGGGAACCGGCTTCAGCCCGACCAGCCGAATCCTGGAGGTCGAGGGCGAATGCGGCGCCTGCCGCGGACGCGCCGACGAGCCGAACGAGCCCGATCGCGCCTGATCTTCTTCCGGAAGCCGGAGGCCGCTCTTCGGCACGATGCTCGAGCCTCTTCGGGTTCGAAACATCTGAGGTCGGAAGGTCGTGGTCAGAACGCGTTGCGGTAGGCCCGCGGCGAGGCGATCGTGCGGACGAGGATGGTGATGTCGAGCCAGAGCGACCAGTTATCGATGTAGTGCAGGTCGGCCTGGACGCGGGCCTCCATCGCTTCGTCGGTCAAGGTCTCGCCGCGGAAGCCGTTGACCTGCGCCCAGCCGGTGATGCCGGGCTTCACGTTGTGACGGCGGGCGTAGAGGGCGATGCGGCCCTCGAAGCTGCGGTCGTGGGCGAGCGCGTGCGGCCGGGGGCCGACGAGCGACATGTCGCCCCGGATGACGTTGATGAGCTGGGGCAACTCGTCGAGGTTGGTCTTGCGCAGCAGCGCACCGATGCGGGTGATGCGGTCGTCGTTGCGCGAGGCCTGCCGGAAGGGCGCGTCGGGGGCGGCCTTCATGCTACGGAACTTGAAGACGCCGAAGGCTTCCTGATTGAAGCCGTAGCGCCGCTGCCGGAAGAAGACCGGTCCGGGGCTGTCGAGCTTGATCAGCACGGCAAGCGCCACGAACAGGGGAGCGAGCAGCAGGAGCCCGATGCCGGCCAGCGTCACGTCGAAGGCGCGCTTGAGCAGGACCTCGCCGACGGAGAGCGGATGACGACCGATATTGATGCCCGACAGCCGCCCGACCCGGGCGACCTGAAGGTCGGGAAAGCGGTCCATCATCGTGCCGGGCCGCAGATGCAGGGCGGCGGGCACCCGCAGGAACGCGTCGATGCAGCGCTCGATGTCGGCGGGCTCCGACCAGGGCACCAGCACGAACACGTCATCCGGCCGCAGGAAGCGCACCACCGAGACCGCAAGGTCGAGATCTTCGGCAAGCAGGGTTTCCGCGCTGGCCGAGCCGGAGGCGGGATCGAAGCGGCGCAGGTAGCTCGTGCCGACGACGCGGAATCCCAGCGCCTCGACGTCGTTGTTGGCGTAGAAATTCGTCACGTCCTCCTCGTAGCCGACGAGGTGGACGCGGCTGACCGACGGAGAGGCCGAGGTGCTGCTGCGGCGAACCAGCGCCACCGCCGCCGCACGCACGAGGATCGTGACCGGCAGGCCGGTGAGGAAGAAGGCGACCGAGGCGACGCGGGAGAAATCTTGTGTCGTCTTCGTCGCGAAGCCGGCCAGCAGGGCGACCGCCCAGGCCATCAGCCAGAGCGTCGCCCGGCGCTGTCCGTGCGGCGTCTGCGACAGGCAGCGCTCGATACTGTACTCGCCGCGGACAAGGTTGGTCACCACCACGATCAGGGCGAGGAAGCCGGCGGTCTGAAGGTTCATGCTCTGCGTCAGCGAGATCAGCACCCCGTCGCCGAGATAGGCGTGGTAGGCCGCATCCACCGCGAAGCCGACCGCGAGGATCGCCATGAGATCGGCGGTGAGCAGCGCGGCCGAGATGCCGACGCGCAGGGCCGTGCGTCGCCGCTGCGGCAGAAGCGCGGCCCATACTGAACGGCGCACCCGGTCGCCGGGCAGGCGCTGGTACTGCTGGGGTGGGCGCTCGTGAAACATGTGTCCCGCGTTGTGCTGCCCTGAGGCGATGATCTGTCCCGAAGCGGGACGCTTCCGGTCGCCGCCCTCGGTGGTGCGGTTCCCTGCGCAAGCCGCGCACCGGGTCTCCGTCCGGGCAGGTGTCGGGGCGCCAGCGGGCTGACATGCGTCCGATGGACGAAGGCCTGTTCGCTCTCTCGAAAGGCCTTGGTCCGTCCCGACCGCGCGAGCCGAACGCGAATCCGGCCCTGATCGATCCGGCCGGCTCCGGTCCGGCGCCGACGTGAGGCGAATGACGTGATGTTGAGGAAGGGATCAGGGGCTTCGCGGCGCGAGGCGGTGCGGAGGCCGCGCCGATTTCCCGAACAATCCAATGACGGAGAGCCGTCCGGCCGGGGGCGGCATGCGCGCGGCCTCGGTGGGCCCCTCGTGCGGACCGTGGCCCGCGCAGGCTCGCGGCGGGACGCCGCATCCGGCCGGCGGAGCCGCGCGGGTCGCGGCGGCGAAAGCGATCCTGCCGGAGCTGATCGGTGACTGTTTCGGACACGAGCGCGTGATCTGAGGCCCGATTCTCGGCGTGCCGTCCTTCCGCCCAAGCGACGGCACAGGAATCTGCCCTGAACGGTCGTCCATTCGACGCCGGTCAGGCCGATTCCGGTCTATGCACAGGATTGTGGCCGGAGCGGATCGGTCTCATCGCCGGCTTGGCGCTCGGCGTCGCCCTGCTCGAAGAGAGGGACGAGCCGACCGGCATCGGGCGGGTCGACGACCTCTGCGCCGTCCCGCCCTCAGCTTGACGGCGGTGTTCCTGCGGCATCTGCGCCGAGACCGCATGCCGGTGTGAGGCCTCGGAAAACAGGATCAGGCCGCCTGTTCGTTCTCCGGCCGGGCGACGGTCTGGATCGTCTCGAAGCCTTCGAATTGCGGGTGGCCGAGATAGAGCGGCTTGGTCCCCGGCACCCGCCCATGGGCTTTGCGGAACTGTTCCGAACGGGTCCAGGCCTCGAAATCGGCCCGCGAGCGCCAGATCGTGTGCGAGGCGTAGAGGATGTGATCCTCGGCTTCCGGCCCCTTCAGCAGGTGGAACTCCACGAAGCCTTCCATCTCGCCCAGGTGGCTGTCGCGTCCGAGCCAGACCTGCTCGAAGTCCTGCGCCGATTCCTTGACGACCTTGAACCGGTTCATCGCGATGAACATGCCCGTACGCTCCCGATCTGATCGAGCCGGCCACCCAACGGCCGCCCGAATTTTATGACTCTACGTAGTCTCGCTCGTAAGCTGAAGCCGGGCCAGCACCACCGCCTACAGCGTGAGTCCCCTGCCACAGCGAATTCGCGAGAAATGCCGCCAAACTCAAGCGAGGCTTGCCGATTTCGCCGCAGGAACGTTCAGAGAACAGAAACCAAGCAGCAAACTGAAAACACCGATCCGGCAACAGGTAGGTACTTGCATTGCGTATGCACTTCATGGTGATGCTGCAGTCAGGCTAAACCACAGCGATACGGTAGCCTCGCAGCGCATCTGTCTGACCTGCCTCGGCAGTAGAAGCGTTTCGCGATGCCCGAAAACGCTGGCAAGTGCTCAAGCGCCGCCGACCTGAGGTCCTTGGGTTGGTCTGCGACGTCGAACAGGGACCGTGCCGTAAGATGATGCCGAAACAGACAACCGATGTCGACCGCCTCGTCGGGCTCCGGATCACCGCGCTGCGCAAAGCACGCGGCTTGAGCCAGACCGCGCTCGGGACTGCCGTGGGCGTGACGTTCCAGCAGGTCCAGAAATACGAGAAGGGCCAGAACCGCGTCGGCGCCGGGCGCCTGCGCGAGATTGCCCGACTGCTCGAAGTTCCGGTCTCGGCCTTCTTCGAGGAGGGCGACGGTGCCGCCGCCCAGGAGCAGACCGAGGTGTTCGGCTTCCTGCGCGCCCACGGGGCCGTCGATCTGCTGCGCGCCTTCGCGACGATCGAGGACGACCAGTTGCGGCGCGAGGTCCTGGCGATCGTGCGCAGCGCCGCCCGCCTCGGCCGCAAGAAGGAACCGGAAGTCCTCGACGCCTGACCGCTCTTCGTCGAAGCGGAGGCAGATTCGGATTCGAGAGCCGCAGCCGATGAGCTCGGCTGCGGCTCTCGGCCGGACGGAAGCGGCCCGTTCAGGCAGAGGAACGCGGCCCGCGCTTTCCGCGTGAAGCCATTCCCGCGCGAGATCTCATCCCTCTCGATCCCGGCCCGGTCGGGCGGCGCTGCGGGTGTTTCGGCCCTGGGCTACCCGCCGGCCGTCCCTGAGATCAGGTGGAAGAAGCTGCCCGTGACGCGGCCCTGGCGGTGGCCGGCGAGGCCGAGCGGCACGCCCTCCGCATCCGTCACTTGCGCGAGCGCGAGCGTGTCCTCCGGGTTCGGCGTCAACTCGCTCGCATAGTGGAACTCGTGCCCGACGAGGCGCGTGCCGGCCGCACCCAGCAAGCCGTCGGCGAGGAGATGCGCGACACGGTAGCCGAGATGGAGCTTGCGCCTCCGGTACGAGGTCGCGACCGGCAGCAGGCCGCACATCGGATGGGTCACCCCATCCGCATCCTCCAGGCTCTCGCCCAGAACCATGTAGCCGCCGCACTCGCCGTGGACCGGCCGCGTCTGCGCGAAGCACCGCAGCCCGTCGCGGAAGCGGTGCGCCGCCGCGAGCCGGCCGGCATGCAGTTCGGGGTAGCCGCCGGGCAGCCAGCAGGCGTCGCAATCGGCGCCCGGTGCCTCGTCGGCCAGCGGCGAGAACGGGACGATCTCGGCGCCGGCCGCGCGCCAGCCCGCCAGCATATGCGGGTAGAGGAAGGAGAAGGCGGCGTCCCGCGCCACCGCGATCCGCTGCGCCGGCGGCTTCGGCAGGCCGTTGCTGCCTTCGGGAGCGTGCCCGCCGGCGACGGAAACGATCGCGTCGAGGTCAAGGGAGGCTTCCGCGAGGTCGGCGAGCCGGTCGAGGCGGCTGTAGAGGTCGGCGGTCTCGCCGGCCTGGACGAGGCCGAGATGGCGCTCGGGCAGGACGAGGCTCGCCTCCCGCGGGAAGGCGCCGAGCACCGGCAGCCCGACCCGCGACAGCCCTGCCTCGACGAGGCGGCGGTGGCGTGGGCTCGCGACCTTGTTGAGGATCACGCCCGCGATCCGGATGCGCGAATCGTAGGCCGCGCAGCCGAGCGCCACCGCCGCTGCAGACTGCGCCGCCCCCGAGACGTCGAGCACGAGGAGCACCGGCCAGCCGTAGCGCGCGGCGATATCGGCATTCGCCCCCGTGCGGCCCTCGCCGGCGACGATGCCGTCGTGCAGACCCATCGAGCCTTCGGCGATGACCAGATCCGCATCGCGCGCGCTCAGGCCGGCGCAGGCGTCGAGCAGCGCGTCGGGCATGGCGAAGCTGTCGAGGTTCAGGCTGGGGGCGTCCGTTGCCGCCTCGTGGAAGGCGGGGTCGATGTAGTCCGGCCCGCATTTGGCGCCGCGCAAGGCCACGCCGCGCCGGCGTAGCGCGCGCATCAGCGCGAGCGTCACCGTGGTCTTGCCGGAGCCGGAGCGCGGCGCGGCGACGAGGAGGCCGGGGGCGGAGCTCACGAGGCGGCCTCGTCCGATGTCGCGCCAAGGGCACCGACTGCGCCGACGGCGCCGCGGGGGCGGAAGCGGCGGTCGTAATCGGGAGCGTAAAGCGCGCTCTCGCGGAAATCCGACGGGTCGAGCGCCGGTCCCACCAGGATCAGCGCCGTGCGCTCGATCTTTTCCGCGCGCACCCGCTCGGGCAGGGTGGCCAGCGTCCCCGTCAGCACCTGCTCGTCGGGCCAGGTTGCGCGGAACACCACCGCGGCCGGGCAGTCCGGCCCGTAGAACGGGATCAACTGGCCGCAAGCCTGCTCGACGACGTGGATCGAGAGGTGCAGCGCCAGCGTCGCCCCGGTGGCCGCGAAAGCGGAGAGGGTTTCCCGTTCCGGCATCGGGCTCGCCCGGCCGGAGGTGCGGGTGAGCACGACCGATTGCGTCAGCCCCGGCACCGTCAATTCGCGCCGCAGCAGGGCGGCGGCGGCGGAGAACGAGGGGACGCCCGGCGTCACGGTGTAGGGGATGCCGAGTGCGTCGAGCCGGCGGGTCTGCTCGGCCAGCGCGCTCCAGACCGAGAGGTCGCCCGAATGCAGTCGCGCCACGTCCCGGCCCGCCGCGTGCGCTCGCCCGATCTCCTCCATGATCGCGTCGAGGTCGAGGGGCGCGGTGTCAACGATGCGCGCATCGGGCGGGCACCACGACAGGATCTCGGGTGCCACCAGCGAGCCGGCATAGAGGCAGACCGGACAAGCGGCGATGAGATCGCGGCCGCGCACGGTGATGAGGTCGGCGGCGCCCGGCCCGGCGCCGATGAAGTGGACGGTCATGGCGTCCGCTTACAGCATCGGGCCGGTCGTTGGGGAGAGACGATGATCGCGGATGGCGGACCGGCTCAGCGGGACGCCACCGCAGCCTCGCCCCAGCTCGGAAGCGGGAAAGCCCGGTCGTAGGCCAGGTTGAAGACGAAGGCATAGGCCACGTAGAAGGCCGCAATCGCGAGATCCATCACGAAGGCCTGGGCGAGGCCGATGCCGAGATACCAGGCGATCGGCGGCAGCAGGATCACGAGCAGGCCCGCCTCGAACAGCACGGCGTGTCCCACCCGCAGGGGCAGGCTCTTGCGGGTATGCCCGACCAGCCGCTGCATCGCGCGATCGAAGCCGAGATTGTAGACGTAGTTCCACGCCGTCGCTGCGAGCGCGCTGCCCACACCGATCACACCCATGTCGGCGGTGTGCAGGCCGAACAGCACGGTGCCGAGCGGGATGATGAGTGCGAGGCCGAACAGTTCGAACAGGATCGCGTGGCGGATACGGTCGCGTGTGGTGCGCATGGACTTGCCGGAAAAGCTGGATGCCTGGGTTGGTCCGCTGTCTTCTATCTGTGATACCCCGGATGCCAAGTTGGAACGTATCTGGAATACAGATAGATGGCCGTCTCACTCGATCAGCTTCAGGCCTTCGTGGCCGCGGCCGAGGCCGGATCCTTCTCGGGGGCCGCGCGCGTGCTGCGGAAGGCGCAATCGGCCGTCAGCACCCAGGTGGCGAATCTCGAGACCGATCTCGGGCTGGCGCTGTTCGACCGGACGGGCCGGAACCCGGTGCTGACCCCGGCCGGCGAGCGCCTGCTCCTGGAGGCGCGGGTGGTGCTCGACCGGCGCGAGCATCTGATCGGCGTGGCGAGCAGCCTGGAGCGGCGGGTCGAGAACCGGCTGGTCGTCGCCATCGACGAGCTCTACCCCGAGCACGCGCTGGGCGCCCTCTTCGCCGAGTTCGCTCAGGCCTTCCCCTTCGTCGAGCTGGAACTGCTCTTCCCGCTGATGGAGGATGTCAGCCGCATGGTGCAGTCGGGCGCCGCCGATCTCGGCGTGATGTGGCGACAGGAGGTTCTGCCGACCGAACTCGGCTTCCAGACCATCGGCTGGGTGCCGCTCAAGCTCGTCTGCGGGCGCGACCACCCGCTCGCCAAGGCGCGGGTGGAGTGGGAGGAGTTGAAGCGCCACCGCCAGATCCTCGTGGCCGCGCGCAGCGACGGGCCGGAGAAGCGGCGCCTGCGGGTGGCCGCCGAGGTGTGGTGGGTGGAGAGCCACTGGGTCATTCTGGAGATGGTGAAGCACGGCATCGGCTGGGCCTTCGTCACCGACCACGTCATCGCCGCCTCCCAGACCGCACCGTTCCTCGTCACGCCGGACCTGCAATTCGACCAGGGCGACTGGCCGATCGCCCTGGAACTGGTCTGGCACAAGCAGCGGCCCTGCGGCCCGGCCGCGTCATGGCTGCGCGCGCGCTTCGCCGCGGAGCGGATCGGCGGCCTGTCAGGAGGCGATTGAGTCGACCGAAGGGCGGTCCTCGAACATGGCGAGGGCGCAGGTGGCGCCCGCGCTGGTGATGCGCGGCAGGAGGAGGCGTGCCGCCGGGCCGGCGCAGGCGAGGGCTGCCGCCTCCGCCACCGAGCCGACGCCGCGGCTCGCCTCGATCCGGCTCGAGCGGGTGACGACCCGCGCATCCACCGCCATCAGGACCGCCGCATCGACCCCGGTCGGGATGAAGCCGAAGGCGGCGGCGGCCTCGCGGATCGCCGGTTCGCCGGCCCGGTCCGCGGCGGTGGCGATGGCGGCGAGCCGCTCGGGCGCGAGCCCGGCCTCACGGAGGGCGCGGCGCAGGAGCGCGACGATCTCCGCGGGCGGCGTCGCCCGGCGGAAGCCAAGGCCGGCGACGAGGCGGGGCAGGGTCACGACTTCGTCCAGACCCATTGCGTGATCGGCATGGCCGGCCGCCAGCCGGTGAGGCCGCCGACCGGCACGGCCTGGGCGAACGAGAGCCGGCGCAGAGCGCCGCCGGCCTCACTGAAGGCGGCGAGCAGGGCCGCCTCGCCCTCCAGGGTGACGGCGTTGGCCACGCATCGTCCGTCCGGAGGAAGTGCTTCCCGGCAGGCGGCGAGCAGGCCGGGCTCGGCGACGCCGCCGCCGACGAAGACCGCGCGAGGGGAGGGGAGGCCGGACAGGGCCGCGAGCGAGGCCCCGACGACGACCTGCACCCGCGCGCCGACACCGAGGGTTTTCGCGTTGCGGGCGATCCGCTCGGCCCGATCGGGGCGGCGCTCGACGGCGATCGCGCGGTTGGCGGGGTGGCGCAGGCACCATTCGATCGAGACCGAGCCGGCGCCGGCGCCGAGATCCCACAGGGTCTCGCCGGCCCGCGGGCGGAGCGCCGCGAGCGTCACCGCGCGGATCTCCGCCTTGGTGAGCTGGCCGTCGTTCTCGAACCACGTGTCTGCGAGACCGGGGCTCAGCGGGACGATCCGGGCGCCGGGTCCGGCCTCGACCTCCACCGCGATCGTGTTGAGGGCGGCGATCTCGGTGAGGTCGAAGCCCTCCGCACGAGCGGCGCGGACCCGCTCGTTCGGGCCGCCCATCGCTTCGAGCACGGTGAGCCGTGAGGAACCGAGGCCGCGCTTGACGAGCAGTGTGGCGAGCGCGGCGGGGGTCGCGCCGTCCCAGGACAGGGCGAGGAGGCGGGCGCCGGGCTGGAGATGGGGCACGATGCCGAAGAGGTCGCGCCCGTGAAGGGTCAGGCAGGCGGTGTCGGGCAGCGACCAGCCGAGCCGGGCGGCGGCGAGACTGAAGGCGGAGGGCTGCGGGAAGGCACGGATTTCGGCGGCCGGCACCAGCCGGGCGATCTCGGCGCCGATGCCGTAGTGGAACGGGTCGCCGGTGGCGAGGATGCAGGTGGGATGGCCCCGCCGCGCCAGGATGCCGGGATAGGCGTCCGTGATCGGGCTCGGCCAGGGCCGGGTCTCGGCGGGCAGAGGGCCCGCCAGCGCGAGGTGACGGCGCCCGCCATAGACCACCTGCGCCGCGTCGAGGGCGGCGGCGGCGGCGGGCGAGAGCCCCGCCCGCCCGTCCTCACCGATGCCGACGATGGCGAGCCAGGGGGAGCCCGGCTCGGGAGAAAGCGGCGCGGTCATGGTCCGCGCCGCTGGGGAGTGTTGAGCATGGCGGATGTCTCTGGCGCGAGACGGTCGATCTCGCGGAAAGCCATCCGTTACGCGCGCCGGCCCGGTTCTACCAGGGCCGGCGCTGGCCGAACTCGCCTCAGACCGCCGGACGCACGGCCAGAGGCGCGCCCGCCTCCGGCACCGCCGGTCCGGGCACGCCGAGATAGGCGCGGCGGGCGGGCTTGAGCACGAACCAGGCGAGCGCCGCGACGACGAGGTCGAGGACGATGGCGATGCCGAAGACCGGCACCCAGCTTCCGACCGCGTCGTGGATCAGCGCAGCGACGGGGCCGCCGAGCAGCGAGCCGACACCCTGGGCCATGTAGAGGAAGCCGTAGTTCGTCGTGGCGTGCTTGGTGCCGAACGTGTCCGTGAGGGTGGAGGGAAAGAGCGAGAAGATCTCGCCCCACGCGAAGAACACGAGCCCCGAGAGCAGGGCGAAGGCGTAGGCGTTCTCGCGGAACATCAATAGCATGCCGATGGCCACCGCTTCGAGCGCGAAGGCGACTGCCATGGTGTTCTCGCGGCCGACATGGTCCGAGACCCAGCCGAAGAAGGGCCGCGTCAGGCCATTGGTGATGCGGTCGAAGGTGAGCGCGAAGGGGAGCGCCGCGAAGCCGAACACCATCGCGTCGGCCACGCCGAACTCACGCGCGAAGGCGGCGAACTGCGCGACCACCATCAGGCCACCGGTCGACATCATCGCCATCATGGCGAACATCAGCCAGAACAGCCGGCTTCTCAGCATCTCGGCTGGGGCCACGTCGCGGGCGGCGCTCGCTACCTTGTCGGCGGGGATAGCGGGCGTCTCGCCGGCCTTCGGCGTACGCAGGCCGAGCGCCGCGGCGACGCCGATCACGGCCATGATCGCACCGAACACGAACAGCGTGTGGCGGTAGCCCGAGGCGGCGATCATGTCGGTGATGGGGAAGGTGGTGGCGATGGCGCCCATGCCGTAACCCGCTGCCACGACGCCGGCGGCGAAGCCGCGCCGCTCGGGAAACCAGCGCACCATCAGCCCGACGACGCCGACATAGACGATGCCGGTGCCCAGGCCGCAAAGTAGACCGTAGGTTGCGTAAAGCCCCCACAGCGTGTCGGTGTAGGAGGCCGCGACCCAGCCGAGCCCGGACAGACCGGCGCCGAGCGCGATCATCGCCTTGGCGCTGAAGCGCTCGATCAGCCAGCCCTGCACCGGCGAGAAGAAGGTCTGGAGCACGATTAGCAATGTGAAGGCGACCTGCACGGCGGCGAGACTCGCGCCGGTGGTCGCCTGGAACGGCTTCACGAACAGCGTCCAGACATATTGCGGGCTGGAGATCGTCATCATGACGAGGAGACCCAGGCCAAGCTGGATCCACCGCGTCCGATCGGAAACTGTATGCATCATTCACTCCCTTGCGGCGCCGGGGCTCCGCAAGGGGCGTGCCAGAGGCGAACCTCAGGTTCGCGCGGTGACGAGCCAGCAGGCGGCTCCGAGATCGACCGGCCCGTCGCCGAACCGTTCGACGAAGAGTTGCCTGATGATTTTCAAGGCAGTCTCCTGCAAAGCCGGCTCGCGCTCGCGCAGCAGGCGGGCAACCGGTCCCCGCGTCGCGACGAAGTCGGCTGCGGCCTCGATCGTCTCTCCGACCCGCATCACCCGATCGACCGGCTCGCATTCAATGCCGTGGAAACCGGCTGCCTCAAGAATAGGCAGAAGCGTGTCCGGCGCGGCGAAGCGGAACGGGCCGGGTGCGCCAGGCTGCGGCGGCTCGACCTCGGGCAGGAGCGGCAGCACGGCGTCGCGGGGAACCGTGACCCAGGCATTCTCCGCCAGGCTGCGCCAGCAGAGGAAGCTCAACCGTCCGCCGTCGGCAAGGGAGCGGCGGATATTGGCGAAGGCGGCAGCGGAATCCTCGAAGAACATCACACCGAAGCGGGAGAGGGCGTGATCGAAGCGCCCGTCGAAGGCGTGATCCTGGGCATCGGCGCGAAGCCACGCGATCGGGGCGGCGCTCGGCGCCTCCCGCGCCGCCCGATCGCGGCCGACCGCCAGCAGCGGTTCCGATAGGTCCGCACCGGTGACGTGGCCGCCGCTTCCGACCTGCCGCGCGGCGATGAGTGCGGTGTCGCCCGCCCCGCAGCCGATATCGAGCACGCGCTGGCCGCGCTTGAGCGCGGCCCTGGCGAACAGCGCCTCGGTGAAGGGCGCGAAGGCGGTATCGAGCGCCTGGTGGTAGGCGGCCCAGCGCTGTCCGACCTCGCCGTTCCAGTACTCGCTCTGGTCCTTGTTCAGGGTGCTCATCCTCTGTCGTCTCACTCCGTTTCCAGGCCGTCGTCTCGGGTCTCACCCCATCCCTCATCGCGAGGCGAAGCCGACGCGATCCAGGGCACGCGACCTGTCCGGAAGGGTCGCGCCCGGGATGCTTTCGCTCCGCTCGCCATGACGGACCGCGATGCCGAAGCCCGCGCGCGGATGCCGTTCTACTTCGATTCCGCGGCCAGGGCCTCGAAGGCGGTCGCCACCGCGATGGCGCCGGGATCGGGATGGCCCTTCAGGTCGCTGCCGGCGAGATAGCTGGAGCGGCCGGTGCCCGCCCGCTCCATCCCGGCGGTCGCCTCCGCGCCCGCGCGGGCAGCCTGCGCCGCCGCGCCGATCCCGGAGGCGGCCAGCGCCTCGATTGCCGGAATCGCCGCGTCGAGCATCGTGCGGTCGCCCGGGCCGGCACCGCCGACCTCGCGCACCCGCTCCACGCCAGCGGCGCAGGCTGTCGCCCAATCGGCACCCGCTGCGAGAGCCGCGCCGGCGGCAGTGAAGAAGATCGAGAGCAGCACCCCGCTCGATCCACCGGTGGCGCGCCCGAGGCGATCGCCCAGCGCCCGACAGAGCGCGGCGGGCTCGGCCTGGGGCAGACGGACGAGATCGGCCAGGACGGCGCGTGCGCCCTCGGCGAAGGTGGAGCCTGTATCGCCGTCACCCACCCGCGCGTCGAGGGCGTTGAGCGAGGCCTCCGCCGCGATCAGGGCCCAGCACACCGCCTCGATCCGCGTGGCGACGCCCGGATCCCGCGAGGGCGTCAGCACCGGCTCACCGGAGACGCCCTCCGGCAGCGGCCGGACGACCGGCTCGCGCAAGGCCCGCGCCCGCGGCCAGGCGGCGACCGGCGTCTCTGCGAGAAGCGCCGCCTCGATGGTCTCGTCCAGCACCAGGAAGGTGAGGGAGGCGCCATGCATGTCGAGCGCGGTCATGACCGGGGCGGGGCCGAGCAGCACCCGCACGCGCCGCCCAAGTTCGGTCGCGAGCACCGCCTTCGTCAGAACCGCCATCTCCAGGGCCGTGGTCGAGCCGAGATTGTTGACGAGGAGCGCGAGCCGCTCGGCCCCCGCGATGGGAGCAGGAAAGCGCGCGGTCATGCGCACGGCGAGCGCATCGGCGCGGGGCAGGTCGATGCGCTCGATGCCGGGTTCGCCATGGATGCCGAGACCGAGTTCCGCCTGCCCCTCGGCCAGGCGCGGTTCCGGTGTCGTGCCGGGCATCGTCGCGGTGGAGACGGCGATGCCGAGGGTGCGTACCGCGCCGGCCGTGCGCCGGGCCAGCGCCGCCACCTCCTCCAGGGAAGCGCCCGAGGCGGCGGCGTGGCCCGCGGCTTTGTGGACGAGGAGCGTGCCGGCGAGCCCCCGCGGCCGGGCGGCGTCCGGCAGGGCGATGTCGTCGGCGACCAGCACCGTCTCGACCCGGCGGCCGAGCGCTCGGGCCCGCTCGGCAGCGAGGCCGAAATTCAGCCGGTCGCCGGCATAGTTCTTCACGATGAGGACGCAGCCGGCCTCGCCCGTCACCGCCAGGATGCCGGCGAGCACGGCTTCGACGGAGGGCGAGGCGAACACGTCGCCGCACACCGCCGCCGCAAGCAGGCCGGGCCCGACGAAGCCGGCATGGGCCGGCTCGTGCCCCGAGCCGCCGCCGGAGACGACGGCGACTTTGCCGGGTTCCGGCTCGGCCCGCAGCACGACGCGGATCTCGGGGTAGCCGTCGAGCCGCGCCAGCGCTCCGCCGCTGCCCGCGACGAGCCCGTCGATAGCGTCGGTGACGAGGCCGGCGCGGTCGTTGATGAAGTGGGACAAGGCGGTGCCTCCCATCATGCCCGCTTGTCGGGCGGGCGTTTGCGCGGAAGGTATCGCGTGCCTCGGGTGGTGTAACCCTGGCCCGCCTCAGAGTCCCGCCGCGCCGCCGTCTGAGCGCGGATCGTGCGTTGCTTCGATCCGTCCGTCCTTGATGTGGCGCACCAGCATGCCGGCATGCCCGAGCGAGTCGATATAGGCACCGCCCAGCTCTTCGATGTCGTGGCCGAGGCGCCGGAGCGCTGCGATGCAGCCCGGATCGAAGCGGTCCTCGACCTTCACGCTGAGCGACTCTGCGCCCCAGGTGCGGCCGTAGAGCAGGCGCGGCGCGTCGACGGCGTCGGCCACCGACATTTTGTAATCGGCGTAGCGCGAGAAAATCTGGGCTTGGAATTGCGGCTGCCCGTCGCCGCCCATGGAGCCGTAGGACATCACCCGGCCGTCGTCGAAGGCGGCCAGCGCCGGGATCAGGGTGTGGAACGGGCGCCGGCCCGGCTCCAGCGGGTTCACCGCGTTCGGATCGAGCGAGAACGACATGCCGCGGTTCTGCCAGCAGATGCCCGTCGCAGGCAGCACCGTGCCGGAGCCGTATTCCCAGTAGACCGACTGGATGAAGGACACCGCCATGCCCTCGTTGTCGATGGCGCCCATCCAGACGGTGTCGCCCTCGCCCGAGCGCACGGGGATGCTCGCCGCGCGCGCCATGTCGATCAGCGCCGCCTCGCGGTCGAGGCGCTTGGCATCGAGGAAGGCGGCCGGGTCGCCTTTGAGGCGGTCGAAATCGGTGACGAAACGGTCCCGGATGGCGAAGGCGCGCTTCGTCGCCTCGATCAGCCCGTGATAATGCGCGGTGCTCTCCGGCTCGGCGATGTTCAGCCGGTCGAAGATCCCGAGGATGATCAGCGCCGCGAGACCCTGGGTCGGCGGCGGGAAGTTGTAGAGCGTGGCGTCGCGCCGACGCAGCATCAGGGGCGCCCGCTCCTTGGCCGAATAGGCTTCGAGGTCGGCGCGGGTCACCGGCGCGCCGAGGCGCTCCAGATCGGCAGCGATCTCGCGGCCGATATCGCCGCGGTAGAAGTCGTCGAGCCCGGCATGGACGAGTTGGGTCAGGGTGTCGGCGAGCTGCGGCTGCGCCCGGACCGCGCCCGCCGCGTAGGGCTTGCCGTCATCGAGATAGGTCGCTGCAAAATTCGGGGCGTCGTGGAGCGTGTCGAGTTCCTTCGGCACGTAGCGCGCCTCCGAGGCCGAGACCGGGCAGCCGGCGCGGGCGTGGCGGATCGCGTCGGCGAGGATCGCGTCAAGGGGCAGGCGGCCGCCGAAGGCACGGGCCATGTCGAGGGCAAGGCGCCAGCCGCCGACCGTGCCGGCCACCGTCACCGCCGCATCGGGGCCGCGGGAGGGGATCGCCTCGAGGCCCTTCTCCCGGTAGCGGGCGCGGGTGGCGAGCCGGCCGGCCGGGCCGCAGGCCTCGATGCCGCGCACCCGGCCATTCTTTTCCCGGATCAGCCAGAAGCCGTCGCCGCCGATGCCGTTCATGTGCGGGTAGACCACCGCGATCGCCGCGGCCATGGCGACCATCGCCTCGATGGCATTGCCCCCCTGCGCCAACACGTTCTGCCCGGCCGTAGCCGCGAGCGCGTGGGGGGCGGCGACGGCCGCATGGGCGAAGACGGGCGTATCGGGCATGATCGGACTCTGACGAAACCTGAGGTCGGCCGGGACGCGGCCGAGAAGCAGGATCAGGACCACGCGCAGACGCGCAGGGCAACCGCCACGCTTTCGGTGTCCGCGCAGCCCGGGCATTCGCCGGCCGCGCAACCGGCTTCCCTGCGGCCGAGGCTTCCTGATGTCTGCGATTGAGGGTTGCTCGAGGCGATCGGATTCCCGGAATGCTGAAATGGTTCCGGTCGTGCTTGTGCCTTTTTACGAATGTTGCAGAAAAGAAACTGCACGGCTGCGGGCAGGATGACATGATCGTCCTCGCGATTCGGCAGGTATCTCCACACATGAAGCCAAACGACCGGGCGATCCTACAGGATCGCGTGAGAACACTTGTCTTGCGCCATGCTCTCGAAGCCGCACTTCAGCGGTTGGCCGATCTTTCCGGTGCGCGTGCCGAGGAAGAACTGTTGCGGCTCGAGCATTCCATTGTGCTGGCGACGCGCCGCGTCTGCGAGATTCCCGGCAACGTGCAACTCGCCGCCCTGGTCGCGGTCGAGGATGCGGTGGCGGCCATCCGCACCGCGTTCGACACGGTGCACAGGCGGATCGAGGCGGCGCCGGCCGTGAACCCCGCGGCACCGACAGCCCTGGCAGCCTGAAACGCGACGATTTCGCTGCCGGCTCACGCCCACGGCGATTGAATTGCCGTCTTGCCATGGGCATATCGCCCCCGCTTTTCGCGTGTTCGGCCGAACACCCGCCGCGTCCGCGCAGGCGTTCCGGTGCGGCACGCCAGACGGGGAGTAAGCTTTTGAGCGAGACGGTAGAGCGGCACGAATTCGGTGCCGAGGTCGGGCGCCTGTTGGATCTCGTCGTCCACGCGCTCTATTCCGACCGCGAGATCTTTTTGCGCGAACTGGTGGCCAATGCTGCCGACGCGACCGACCGGCGCCGCTTCGAGGCGCTGACCAACGAGGCCCTGGCGCTCCCCTCCGACGCCCGGGTGCTGATCGCCCCCGACAAGGCGGCGCGCACGCTCACCATCTCCGATTCCGGCATCGGCATGAGCAAGGAGGATCTGGCCCAGAACCTCGGCACCATCGCCCGCTCCGGCACCCGCGCCTTCTCCCAGGCGCTCGGCGAGACCAAGGGCGGCGAGGGCGAGGATCTGCGCCCGAGCCTGATCGGCCAGTTCGGCGTCGGCTTCTACTCCGCCTTCATGGTGGCCGACCGCGTCACCGTCACCTCGCGCCGGGCGGGCGCGGACGAGGCCTGGACCTGGGCCTCCGACGGCAAGGGCAGCTACACCCTGGAGCCGGCCAGCCGCGAGCAGGCCGGCACCGACATCGTACTGCACCTCAAAGAGGACGCCGACGAGTATCTGGAGAGCTACCGGCTCGACCACGTCGTGCGCAAATGGGCCGACAACATCGCTGTGCCGATCGCGATCCGCGACGCGGAGGGCAAGGAGGAGGCGGCCAACCGCGGCACCGCCCTCTGGCGCAAGCCGAAATCCGAGATCACCGAGGAGCAGTACAAGGAGTTCTACCGCACCGTCAGCCACGGCTTCGACGAGCCCTGGGCGACGCTGCACTGGCGGGCCGAGGGCGCACTCGAATTCACCGGCCTCCTGTTCGTGCCAAGCATGAAGCCGTTCATGGCGATGGAGGATGACCGGCGCTCCAAGGTGCGGCTGCACGTGCGGCGCATGTTCATCACCGACGAGGCCGAGTTGCTGCCGAACTGGCTGCGTTTCGTCCACGGCGTGGTCGATACCGACGATCTGCCGCTCAACGTCTCCCGCGAGATGCTGCAATCGACGCCGACCTTGCAGAAGATCCGCCGCGCCGTGACCACCCGCGTCATCAACGAGCTGTCGAGCCGCTCGAAGAACGCGGAGAAGGCCGAGGAATACCAGAAGTTCTTCGAGAATTTCGGCTCGGTGCTGAAGGAAGGCATCTACGAGGATTTCGAGCGCCGCGCCGAGATCGCACCGCTGCTGCGCTTCCGCTCGTCCACGCAAGAGGGCTGGACCTCGCTGCCCGACTACGTCGCGCGGATGAAGCCGGAGCAGGAGGCGATCTACTACCTCGTCGCCGACGACGTGGAGGCGCTCAAGAACTCCGCCCAGCTCGAAGGATTCCGTGCCCGCGGGGTCGAGGTGCTGCTGCTGTCCGACCACGTCGATGCGTTCTGGCCGGAGCAGTTGGGCAAGTTCGAGGACAAGCCTCTGCGCTCGGTCACGCAAGGCTCGGCCGACCTCGCCAAGCTCAAGCCCGAGGGCGAGGCGGCTGAGGAGGCGCCCCCGGCCGACAAATTGGTGGCCGCCCTCAAGCTCGCGCTGGAGCCCGACGTCTCCGACGTGCGGACCACGGACCGCCTTGTCGACAGTGCCGTGGTGCTCGCCGCCTCCGGCATGGGCCCCGACCTGCAGATGCAGCGCCTGCTGCGCCGGGCCGGCCGCGGCTTCGGCGGCTCCGCGCCGATCCTGGAGATCAACCCGCGCCATCCCCTGATCCGGTCGCTCAACGACCGGGCCGAGGCCGGCGAGGATCTGAAGGCCGAGGCCGGCACGCTGCTCGACCTCGCCCGCGTTCAGGATGGCGACACGCCGCGCGATCCGGTGGCCTTCGCCCGTGCCGTCGCGGCGGCGCTGGCGGGCACCCCCGCCAAGCCGGCGTCGTAAGGGCTCGGGGAAGGGGCGGGATGCGGAAGGTTTAGAGCATCGTGCTGGACATCAGATCCAGCACGATGCTCTATCCTCTTATGTCCGCATCGTCTTTTTCCGAAAGCCGGTGGCCACCTTCCGGGACGATGCTCTAGATCCGTGTCCCGTCATCCCGCGGCGGCGCACCGCAGCGGAAGCGGGCGACCCGCCAGCGGTCGCCGTGCGCGTTCTGCCACGCCGCCATCTGCGGCTGGGCCACCGAGAGGCATTGCTGCGGAGTGACGATATCTTCGTTGAAGCGGTGAACCCGCATGACGCAGTGAGTGGGGTTCGCGACCATGCAGGTCAGGAAGTAGAGGCCGTAGAGCATGCGTGGAGGCTCCGTGGTGGCGTGGGTCTCTCCTCCCGAGGGCGCTTCTTGCTGAGTGTGCGTCTTGATCGTCCGGTTTGCGTCATCGCAACGAGCGTGCCGGAGGTTCCCGCCTCGCATGCACAGATTGCCTGTGACGCTTGCGTGCAACGCCCACAATTTCGTGAGCGACGGCCGAAGAACCTGCCCGGCCTCCGCCATGGCCTGCCGGGCCGGCAACGTTGACAGTCCTCCGGTATCCGCGCGAACACCGCTGCCATGGCCGCCGACCTCTCACCCGATCCGCAGACCGCCCGCCTCGACCGCCGGGTGACCTGGGCCGTGATCGCCCTCGTCGCCGCGACCGTTCTGATTGGAGCCCTGGGGCCGCGCCCCGCCCATCACGCCGCCCCGGCCCCGCTCTCGGATCCGGCACAGAATCCGAGCTGCGCCGAGTGGGGCGACGGCTGCAAGGTCTGCCGCCGTATCGGGGAGGAGGTCGCCTGTTCGTTGCCGGGCATCGCCTGCACGCCCGGTCCCATGACCTGCCTGGGCAGCGCCGGAGAGCCGTGACCCGGAGCCGTGGAGGAGGAGGGCTGGCTGTCTGACGGGAGGATGCGGGCAAACGAGCCGGTCTTGCGCTTCGCGCCGAGCCCGAACGGCCGCCTGCATCTCGGCCACGCCTATTCCGCGCTTCTGAACGCGCACATCGCCGAGCGGCTCGGCGGCCGTCTGTTGCTGCGCATCGAGGATATTGATCTCGGCCGGTCCCGGCCGGAATTCGTGGCCGGCATCCTCACCGACCTCGATTGGCTCGGGCTGCGCTTCGAGGCGCTCGTCCGCCGCCAATCCGAGCATTTTCCGGACTACGCTGCCGCGCGCGATGCATTGGCAGCCCGCGGCCTGATCTATCCCTGCTTCTGCTCGCGGGGGCAGATTGCGGCGAAGGTCGCGGCCCGCGCGGCAAGCGGCGAATGGGCGCCGCGCGATCCTGACGGCGCCCCCCTGTATCCAGGCACCTGCCGCCACCTGTCGAACGACGAAGCGACGGCGTGCCGCGAGCGGGGGGAGCCGCATACCTGGCGCCTCGACATGCCGGCAGCGCTTCGTTCCGTTTCCGAACCACCCGTCATCCGCCGCTTCTCACCCGATGACGGCGCTCTGGAGACTGTCGCCGCCGCGCCGAGCCGATGGGGTGACGCGGTGATCGTCCGGCGCGACGTGCCGACGAGCTACCATCTCGCGGTCGTCTGCGACGACGCTCTGCAGGGGATCACCCATGTGGTGCGCGGGCAGGATCTGGAGGCGGCAACCGATCTCCACGCCTTGCTGCAGCGCCTCTTAGGCCTTCCGTCGCCGGCCTATCACCACCACGCCTTGATCCGAGACGAGGACGGCGAGAAGCTCGCCAAGTCGAAGAGCTCCGAATCCCTCGCCGACCTGCGCGCCCGTGGCATCACCGCCGAGGATGTACGGACAGGGCTCGGGTTTTGAACCTTTGGTTGATCCAGCGTCTCACCGGGGCTTGTGCCACATCGGTCCTTCGGGAATCCGTGAGGGGCGGCGGGCGGCCGTCAGGGGGCCAGGCACGATGCGATTGTTTCGCGCGATCCTGATTGTGTCGGCCTGGGCGCCCGCCGCACCGATCTTTCCTCTGCGTGTCACCGCATCGCGTCGCGCTGCGCCATGGCTGTCGCGGTCTTCGACTTCTGCATCGTCGCCTCGGTCTGGTCGCGCTGGCGCTTGAACTCGGCGAGCAGGCGCCCGTCGAGCTCGCGCCCGCGGGGCACCCGGATCTTCATCGGATCGACGAAGTGGCCGTTGATGATCACCTCGTAGTGCAGGTGGGCGCCGGTGGAGAGACCGGTGGAGCCGACATAGCCGATCACCTGCCCCTGTCGGACACGGCTGCCCGCGCTGACGCCGCGGGCAAAGCGCGACATGTGGTTGTAGGTCGTGACGTAGCCGTTGATGTGCTGCACCTCGACCCGGCGGCCGTAGCCTGAATCCCATTCCGCCTTGATCACGGTGCCGTTGCCGGCGGCCACGATCGGCGTGCCGATCGGGTTGGCCCAATCGACGCCGGTATGCAGCTTGGCGTAGCCGAGGATCGGGTGGCGCCGGTAGCCGAAGCCCGAGCGCATGATGCCGTCGGCGATGGGCTTGCGGATCAGGAACTTCTTCAGCGAGCGGCCCTGCTCGTCGAGATAATCGATCGAGCCGTCGTCCGGTGACTGGAAGCGATAGACCTTGCGCGACTCGCCCCCGAGATTGAGCGCCGCGTAGAGCAGTTCCGGCCGCTCGGAGGCGCCGGGTCCGGCTTCCTCGTCGTAGGTGTAGAACAGGTCGATCCCGTCGCCCGACGAGATGCGGCGCTGGAAGTCGATGTCGTAGCTGAAGATCCGGACGATATCCTCGACCGTTGAGCGCGGCACCTCGTGGCGCGCCCCGGTCTCGTAGAGGCTCTGGTAGAGCCGCGGGCCGTTGCCCTCGTCCTCTTCCTCGTCGTCCGGCGTGTCAGCTTGAGCCTGCTCTCGCGAGCGTCCCCGCGACTCGTCTACGGGCGGCGCCACGGGCACGAAGGCGCCGTGATCGTTGATCGCCGCGATCGCCTGGACGCCGCTCTCGCCGAACAGCACCACCCGGGTCACCTGCCGCCCGTCGCCGGGTTTCGGGCCGGGCGCGATCTGCAGGCGGAATTGCTGGCCTTCCGACAGGCCCGCGACCTTGGCCCGGCCGCCGAGCGCCGTGACGATACCGGCAATCGCTGGATCGGAGGCGTGCCCCGTGGCTTTCAGAACGCCGTCGAGCGTCTCGCCGCGTTTGAGCGCGAGGTCGCGCTCCTCCACGAGCGGCGCCTCGCCTGAGCGGAGCTCCACCTTGGCAAGCTTCGTCACGTTCTCGGGGACGACGAGCACCTCGATCGACTTGAACGGGCTGTTGTCCTCGCCGAGCTTGCCCTTTCCGTTGCTTTCCGAAAACCCACCGAAGGCCGAGCCCTGCTGCAGGGTGCGCGAGAGCAGGATCTGGGGCGCCAGCGGCAGGGCCGTGCGGCGTCCGGCTTCCGCCGCGAGGCGCCGTTCTTCGTCGATCTGGGCGGTCACGTCCTCATCCGAGAGGGCCGGCGCCGCCGGATCGATCGCGATCTCGGCGAGGTCGCGCTTAACCACAGTGACCTCGGCCCCCGGCGCGTCCGCGGCGCCGGGATCGGGCGCGCGCTCCTGCGGCTCGTCGGAGACGAACTTCATCGGATCGAAGCGGGGGATGTCGCTGGCGAACACGCCCGTCGACATCGACAGGTTGGACGAGATCCGGACAAACGGCCGGACCTTGATGATCTCCCGGTCGCCGAGCCGCACCGTCACCGGCGTGCGGAAACTCTGCTTGGCCGAGGCGATCATCAGGTTGCGCACCAGCCGGTCGCCCTTCTGCGCCGAGGCGATGCCGGCTTCCTCGATGGCGGGCGCCTGCGTCTGCGGACGGGGGCCGAGATTCGGCCGGTCTGACACGGCGGCGAGCGATACCTCGCCCTGGAGCGAGACGTGAATCGCCGCGCCCATCAGGAGCACGCCGGTGATGCCGGTGAGCGCGCTGGCACAGAGCCAGCGCAGGTTGACGTCGCGGCGGTCGATTTGCCGGGCGTCCGCACCCAGGAGGTTGAGCGGCGGCTCGACGCCGCGCGGCAGCGTCGGCGGGCGCTGCTTCGCCGTCCCGGCCGTTCCCCCGATCTTCAGTCGCTCGCGCGTCACGGACTTCCTCTGCGTCGGCGCTTCGGACCGGATGATGCCGCTTCGTCCTACCAGACTCGCGCCATGCGAGCGACAGGGGAGTTCGAGGCATGAAGGGTGGCCGACCGAACGGATGTCCGAGTCCAGCATGTCCAGATTGAGGCGACCGTGCACCCGTCGCTGACACGGTCCCGTCCGACCTGTCGCACGGCCGTGATGTTGGCGTGATGAGCTGCGGAACTTTTTTCGATCTGGCCGTTGACGCCGGATCGGCGACCCCATAAATGCTGCCTCACCGACGGGGCGCCGCGGTCCACCGGTTGGTGGGGCGGGGGTTCTGGCGGTCTTCGGGATTGTTGGTGGAGCGGAGCTGATCCGGGTGACTGGATCGGGCGATCGCTGTCCTTGTTGTCCCGGGGTGTTGGTCGTCTCCGGCGCTGTT
>NZ_BPRC01000016.1 GCF_022179725.1 Methylorubrum aminovorans | reverse complement strand
TCAAAGAGTGGCGCGCCGTCGCCACCCGCTACGAGAAGACCGCCGTCAGCTTCACCGGTGTCCTCTGCCTCGCCGCAACACTCGACTGGCTCAGGTGACGACAGGCCCTAGCCCGGTCTAAGGCGACGGCTATCTGTGCTGGTATCGGCATTTCGCCTAACAGCATTCGCGAAATCGTAGACTGAGACGAGCCCACAGCCTTCGCCATTCGATCTTGAGAACCGAAATGCTTGATGGCCTGTGCGATAATCGGATGCGTCTGGTGCGTACCCATTTCCAACCCATAACCCGTTTGCGCATTACCCGCAATAGGGTGATCGTCGCTACCCACATGCGGGTATGATCTCCACATGAGCGACGATATCGGCCCGATGATCCGCACAGCCCGTGAGCGCCGTGGCTGGAGTCAGGAGTTTCTTGCTGCAAAGGTGGGAGCGACCCAATCAACAATCGATAGGATCGAAAGCGGGCTGACGCGCAGATCTAGGGTGTTGCCGGAAATTGTATCGGCGCTTGATATTGATCTGCCAGGACATGAAAAGCGGCAAACGCCCACCCAGGTTGTGGGAGGGTTTGCCCGAGTAACTTATGTCTTGCCGAAAGAACTTATCGAGAGGATTGAGCAGTATAAATTCGCAATCGGAATTTCGTCTGATGACGAGGCGGTTCGCAGGATAATTGACGATTTTCTAAAGAAAAGAGATGAAATTGTCGATGTAATTAATCGAATAATCAATAAATACAAACTCATCAAATCAATGAGAGAAGCTGCTGGTACAGTTTTGGCCAATCACCCCCTTGTAACAACAATATCTTTTGATAAGGGTGGTGTTGTATTTGACTTTGATGATAGCTTGTACGGCAAACTTGATATTGAAATAACCAGCTGGGGACTTGTAAGTATTAAGAAACCAGATGGGTCGAATTTCTTTTTCCATAAAAGCGATGCCCCCCGCTGGCTATCTAGTGATAATATAGTCGAGGAATACGGGAGCACGGACTATATACCGTTTTAACCCGTTTTCGGGTTGACGGGTATGCGAAAACGGGTAACCTGCACTCCATCGCCATTCGCGGTGGAGCCGGACCGTGCTCGCAAACCTTCTCCCCTTCATTCCGATCCTGGCCCTCGCCGCGCTCTGGTGCGTCGGCCATCACCGCTACGGGCAGGCCTGAGCCATGGGCGCCGCAGCTTTTCCCCTCATCGCACCCGGCGTCATCGGCGGCGCTTTGGTGCAGACCGTCAACGCTCGCGACCTCCATGCCTTTCTGAAGGTCGGCCGGGTGTTCGGCGCCTGGATCCAGGGGCGCATCGCGAAGTACGGCTTCGTCGAGAATGCCGACTTCGTGACCGTGGAAGGTTTGAGCTTTCCCGATCGGGAAAGCTCAAAGGGTACGCACTCGGTGAGTACCCTTCACGCCGACGGCGCTTTGAGCTCGCCGGATCTGGCGACCTCAAAATCGGGCCGAGGTGGCGCCCGCCCGCAGCGAACCACCGAATACCACCTGACCATGGACATGGCGAAGGAGCTGTCCATGGTCGAGAACAACGCCCAGGGTCGCGCGGCCCGGCGCTACTTCATCGACTGCGAGCGACGCGCGAAAGAGGCCGAGGCTGTCCGTGTTGGCCCGCTTGACGCCTACCCCGAGATCCCTGCCGCCGACAGCCGCATCCAGATGGTCGCCGAATGCCGGCGCATCCACGGGGCCCGGGCCGCCCGCAAGCTCTGGGTCCGGCTCGGCATGCCGGGCGTGGATGACGAGCTGGATCAGCCACCGAGGCGCCTCGCCCTGTTCGGCGATGCGCGCGACGCTTGGTGCGAGCGAATCATTGAGGCCCTGACAACGGCCAGGGAGGGGCTGAGCGACCGCAAGCTTATGGTCCGTGCGGCGGTCAGCAGCGTCGAGTTCTCAGCGGTGGTCGGCCGCTTGGAGCAAGAAGGGCTGATGCAGTCATTCTGGATTCGCGGCCAGCGCTTCTACAGGGCGCCCGACGAGACGGGGCGGTAGCCGCGTCAGTGGCGCGCCGAGCCCGACTCGGATCTGCAAGCGGGATTCCAGAACATTTCACCGTGCCGGGCTATTGACAGGCCCGCGGCCATTTCCGGCGACGCCAGCGTTAACGCACCGTCGTGCGATCCCGGCTAATCGTTAATGCCGTGATCCTGTGATTCACTTTTAAGTAACGCTATCGGCCTAGGAACGGACACGGAACAAATTCCTCCATGCGGAGGCCGACGGCGGGGCTCAGCCGACCAAAGCACCGCCCCGCCGTCATTTTCCCAGTGCCCTGGCCGGCAAGCCGGGGCTCCAGTTGCCACAGCGATGGGAGACATCGACGTGACCGAAAGTCAGGATACCACACGTGCCGCGTTGCGGCACGACGGCGAAGCTATGCCATCTGTTTCGACAGACGCGGGGCTCGACCAGGCGGCCGATCGTCTTCTCGTCGAGCTACCGGTTGACGACACGGGCTGCGATCAGGGGCGTGTCCTGACCAGTCCGCAAGACGATCCAGTCTTCAGGATGGCCGCGCAGCTCGGCCGCCTCGTCGCACGTCACAGCGCTCTCGACCATCAAAGCGTCGGCCGGGATCGCGGCACCGAACAGCAGAAGCGTGACCGCGAGTTTGAGATGAGCGATCTCGACAGACGGGCCGAGTTTCTGCGCGACGCTGCGACGTACCATACAGCTTCATCGCTTCCCGGAGCCCTGGCTCACCTCGTGGTGGGCTCGCAGTTTCTTAGCGACATCCTCGACCAGGATGCCGAGGACGCTGAGATTCGCGAGTGGCGCGTGAAGGCCGTGCGCCGGTGCCTCTACTCTGTGGCGCATGTGCTGGCTGCCGTTTCGGGTGTTTCGCCCCGGGTGTTCGGCTCCGACTACTCTATGGCAGGCTATCTCGATGAGATGACGCTCGCGATGGCTCCGGCGGACGGCAGACTGTTTCCGACCGCCGCGAAGCCAACGGTCGACGACGCCCTCAGCCCGTCGATCAGCTTCATCGAGCGCCAGCTCGCTGACATGAACTGTCGGGCAGAGACCTTGTGGGGCCTCTACAGCGAGGCGGGCCGCATGGAGGACGAGAACAGCCACAATCCGGATCAGGACCAGGTGAAGCTCGCGCGGCACAAAATGGGCGACATGGCCGAGAGCCACGCCCGTCGCCGCTGGCGCGAGCTTCTGCGGCGAGCCATCGCACTGCCGGCCACCACGCCTCGCGAGCTTGGGCTGCAAGCCCGCCTGATCGCCATCGAGCTCGATGAATGGTGGGACAGCGACGACGACCTGGGCGACGGAGAAATCGCTTGTCGTCTCCTGCTGGACCGTCTCGCCGCCTTCGCAGGCCTCCCTCGCATCGAGCGCCCCGACGTGGAGCCCGCCGAGATCCGCGAATGGCTCGATGAGCCCGAAAAGCACGCGCAGACCTACCATCCGGAGACGCGCTCATGAACGCAGCTCCTTTCGCCGGTCGCTCGATTCGCGACGTGAACCTCGTCTTCCTCTCCTCGGGAGAGACCGTCAGCATTGGCGACATCACGACCGCAGCTGAGGGACAGGCGATCCTCGACGACCTCGACGGTGCGATCTTGCGCATTGAGGATGATCTCGCCTGCGATTGTCAGGACCCCAACCCGGAATGGCGCGAACGGGCAGAGATGGCGCTGAAGAAGAAGCGTCGTCAGCGCCCCGCTCTCCAGCAGCGGATCGGTGACCTGCGGCGCTCCGAGCGGCAGGCGGCGGTTCACCCGCCGGCAGGCCTAGGGCCAAACCGCCGCGACATCCGCCGCAAGGCCTTCATCAACGCGGCCGAGCAGCTGCTGACGCCCGAGGTATTCACCGAGGTGCGGGCCCGCGCCGCGGAATTGGAGCCGGTTGCGTTCGCAGAAGCCGACAGGGGCGCCGCATGATCGCCGCGGCAAAACCCGTCCATATCGCCATCGTCGCCGGCAAGCCGTTCCGGTTCTTCCGCGGCCCCGGCCCCGCCCCGGATATGCCTTGGCACGCGCACGACGACCTACTCGCCGCGCTCGCGCTGCCGCGCCCGCTCCGCCGCGAGCTGCGGGCGAAGATGCTCAAGAACTTCGGCTCGAACTGTCGCACGGTCGAGGTCGACGGCGAGCCGGTGCTGATCGCCCCGCATTACGTGGCACAGGGGCTTGTCAGCGCCGCGCGAGAGGGCGGGCACGGCATCACGACGACGCCTGCCCAGGTAAATCGCGACTACGTCGCCGGCGGCATGGCTGCGCTGAAGGCCCTGACCGAAGGCCTCGGGCAGGTCGAGGGCTTCCACTACGTGATGGCCGCCTTCCACAATCAGGGAGGCGACCCGTGATCGGCCGCGCCGCCTACGTCGACATCGACGGCCGGCCATGGCCGGCGGAACGCCTCGACGCTCTGCTATCCGACGACGCGGTGCGCCTCGTCGTCGAGCATGGCGCCCGCATCGGCTCGCACGGTGCCGGTGATCGATGGGCGCCCGGTCTCGTACTGGCCTGGGCGCAGCGCCGCTACCGCCGCGCCGAGCCGGCCTCGCTGCTCCTGCTGCTCGTGACGCGGTTCTTCGATCTCGGTCTCGAACCGGACATCGGCGGAGGCGGAGCATGACCGCCGTCGACCTGCTCTACGGCCTCCTCGCGGCGCTCAGCGCCGGCACGGCCACTGCCATCATCATCGTTGCCCTACGGCTCATCAGGAGCCGCGCATGACGGTGCGCGCCGTGTCGTACCCGCCGGGATCTTGGCCGCTCGAAATGCGCGCCGAGACCGCCGCGGCCTACTGCGACGAGCCGAGTGTTGAGGCGTTCCTGTCGAAGGTCGAGCGCGGCATCTATTGCCGGCCTCGGCGGCAGCAGGGATGCTTGCCGAAGTGGCACCGGGCGAAGCTCGATTCGGACATCGCCCGCCGGCACGGACTCGCCTTCGAGACGGCAGTCGTCGCCGAGGATGTGGCGGAGCTGATCTGATGCCGCGCACGAAGCCGGTCGGCTGGCCCAAGCTGATGGTGGCCCGCCGCCTCAAGGCGGGTACCGTCGCCTACTATTGGGGCCCGCCCACCTGGGCGACTAAGGGCGGTTGCCCGCTCACGTTCGAATCGCTCGGGGCCGACTACGGCGAGGCCAAGCGCCGCTGCGACGAGATCCTGAACCCGCAGTTCGACGCGTGGCGCACGCGCTCGACCGCGCCCATCGTCGACGCGGCAGCGAAGGTCGGCACGTTCGATTGGCTGACTGGCATCTACCGATCCTCGCCGAAGTTCACGGATCGGCCTACGCGCACGCGCAAGAGCTACGACGCGGCGCTCGCCCTCGTCGCCGACTACAAGATGAAGGACGGGCGGCGCTTCGGTTCGCTCGCGCTCGCCAGCATTCAGCCCGGCGTCGCCGATCGGCTCTATGACCGGCTTAAGACCAAGGCTGACGGCACGGCACGGGTGCGCACCGCCATCCTGGCGATGACTGTCTGCAAGCGGGCATGGAACGTCGCCCGCCGCGATCGGCCGCGCGAGATCCCGCTCGACAACCCGTTCGCCAAGATGGGCCTCGCGTACAAGGCGAAGGCAACGCGGCCGGTGACGCACGCCGAGCTCGTCCGCTTCGTCGCCGCCGCCGACAAGGCCGGGGAGGGGTCAATCGGCACGGCGGCGATGATCGCGTTCTTCTGGCTTCAGCGACAGGAGGACATTCTGACCCGGCTGGCCTGGACGCACTACCGGCCGGCGGACGCGCCGGGCATCGTGCGCGTGTTCCATCACAAGACCGGAGAGCTGGTCGAGGTGCCGCTATTCGACACGGACGGCACGTCGCTCTGGCCGGAGATGACGGCGCGCCTCGACGCGCTGCCGCGTCGCGGCACGCTGATCGTCACGCGCGATCAGCTCGACCGCCGGCGCAAGGTGCATCTGCCCTGGCAGCCCGACTACTTCCGGCATCAGGTCGCGGAGATCCGCGAGGCGGCTGGGATCGACGCGGAGGTGAAGTTCATGGGCTTGCGCCACGGCGGCAACGTCGAGGGCGCCGAGGCCGGCCTGACCGACGCGCAGCTCCGCGCGCTCAGCGGCCACCTGACCACGGCCGCGCTGCTCCGCTACGCCCAGACGACGGCCGCGCAGCGGCGCGAAGGCGCGCGCAAGCGGCTGGAGGCGAGAACGAAGCGAGAGGGTTTGTCGAAATGAGCCGCTGACGCCGTGTCGAAACGGCGTTCCAAGTTGTGGCTAAGTGCTTGGAATGATTGGTGGGCGCACTAGGGTTCGAACCTAGGACCCGCTGATTAAGAGTCAGCTGCTCTACCAACTGAGCTATGCGCCCCAGGCCTCTTCGAAGAAGCCGGACCGCCGGGCCACCAGTCCCGTGCGGTGGCGGCGAATTAGCAACGGGCGGGCGGCCTGTCCAGCCCCCATCGAAAAGTTTTCCGACAAAGCGTTGGAGCGGTGCCCTCGGCAAGCATTTCGATAGGCTCTTCGACACGCCGTCAGACCCGCAGGCGTGCCGACGCGTGACGGGCGTCGCTGTCTCGGCTACAGCGCGAGGATGACTCTCTCGCGCTCCTTAAGAATCGGAACCCGCGGCAGCCCGATGGCGCTCGCCCAGACCGGCATGGTCCGCGATCGGATCGTCGCTGCCAATCCGGGGCTGGAGACAGAGATCGTCGTCGTCTCGACGGTGGCCGACCGGGTGCTCGACCGGCCGCTCTCCGAGATCGGCGGCAAGGGATTGTTCACCAAGGAACTCGAACAGGCGCTCTTCGCCGACACGATCGATGTCGCCGTCCACTCCATGAAGGATGTGGAGACCTGGCTGCCCGACGGGCTGACGATCGCCTGCATCCTGGAGCGGGACGACCCGCGTGACGCCTTCCTCAGCGCGGGCGCGGCCAACGGCTTGGCCGACCTGCCGTCCGGTGCCCGCGTCGGGACGTCATCGCTGCGGCGGGGCGCTCAGGTGCTGATGCACCGGCCCGACCTCACGATCGTGCCCCTGCGCGGCAATGCCAACACCCGCATGAGCAAGCTCGAAGCCGGCGAATGCGACGCCACGCTGCTGGCGCTCGCCGGCCTCCAGCGGCTTAAAATGACGGATGTCGCCCGCAGCGTCCTCCCTGTGGAGGAGATGCTGCCGGCCGTGGCGCAGGGGGCTCTCGGCATTGAGTGCCGGTCCGGGGACGACGCCATTCGGGCTTTGTTGGCGCCGGTGGCCTGTGTCACCACCACAACGGCGCTCGATGCGGAGCGCGGGCTGCTGGCCGAGCTCGACGGCTCCTGCCGCACGCCCATCGCCGCGCTCGCGCAGGTGGAGGGCGATCGCATCACCCTCGACGGCCTGCTCTTCCTGCCGGATGGCAGCCGCCATTGGGCTGTCCACCGTGAAGGCTTGGCCGCGGAGGCGGACGCGATCGGTCGCGATGCCGGCGCCGAACTGAAGCGGGCCGCCGGCGACGTCTACTTCGCCCATCTTAAATAGCGCCGTCTCGGACCGGATCCGGTCGAGAGGGCGTATCCAGGCCTCTGTCAGGCGAGGCTGCGCTCGATCGTCTCCTCGTCGCAGACGACGCCCGCCGTGCCGGCGAACTCCGCCTCGCTGACACGGGACGGCGGCTCCCGCCTCTGGACCGACCCGGGCGAGAAACTCGCCATGAAGCTGCGCATCACGTGAGCGACGCCGGCCTCGGCGATGCCGCGCTGGTCCTCCTCGTAGTAGCGCCCGCCATGGGTGTGGCTGGTGATGATCTCGTAGGAGGGGAAGTAGGCGAGGCGCGGGTCGCCGCGCTCGCACACCTCGCCGGCCGCGGCGCGCAGCACCGCCTTCGAGTGGGCGTTGGCGACGAGCACATGCTGGTCGCGATAGGTCGCGATCAACGGCACCGGCGAGACCGTCAGGATGACGCGCGCCGCCGCGTTCACGCTCCAGAGGCGGTCGAGGAAACCGGAGACGTCGGCGATCACCTCCGCAGTGCTCGCATTGACGAAGGCGACCTCTTCCGGATCGAACCGCCCGCCGGCGACACCCGGCGCGAGCGAGAGCGCCGCGCCATCGGCCCGGCAGCGCCAGCCCTCGGTGAGGCCGAGCGTCACGACCAGCACGTCGAGGCTCTCGAAGAGCGCGCGCACCTGGGCGAGATGGTGGTCGCGGGCTTCGATCACCGCCGCCTCGTCACCGAACCCATCGGGCTCGATGGTCGGGCGGAACGGATCGACGAAGCGCCCGTCCTCCCGCCGCCACGCCTTCAATTCCGGCTCGAAGGCGCCGAAGGCCCGGTCGAACAACTGCACGAACTGGCGGGGGCCGTAGAGATTGCCGTAGCGCGCGGAGAAGGTGCCGTACTGGCGCGCCGACGCTTCGGCCGCTCCCATCCCCTCCGGCGCGGCTTCCGTGACGTGGTAGCGGAAGCCGCCGCGTGCGAGCGCCTGCGAGACGCGCTGCGCAAAACAGGAGCCGGCGGTCGCGACCCGGTCGGTGCGCGCGATGCGGAAGCTGTCGCGCGGGCCCGGATCGATGGCGAAGGGCGGCACACCCGCCACCGCCTTGCGCCAGAACCGCTCGGCCGGTAGATCGCGGTAAGGGTTCATCGCCTGATCCGACTCCTGCACGCCCGCCCGCGAGAGGCCGCGCGCCGCTTGGCCCCGCTCCCCGCCCTTTTCAAGCCGGCTGTCCAGGCCGCCGCTTTGCGCTCCTTCTCCCCGCGATCCTGGGCGAGACCGTGGCGGCCTTCATCGGGCCGCCCCCGCATCGCGGTGATCGGCAATTGCCAAGCCTCCGGGATCGCGCAGGTCCTGCGCCTGCTGCTGCCGGGCGCCGCGGTGGAGACGCTTCTGGTCGCGGGGCTCGGCCGCCGCTTCGGACATATCGACCGGCTCGCGCGCCATCTGGCGGACGCCGACCATGTCTTCTCGCAGTTCTTCCCGGTCGGCTTCGTTGCCGGTGGCAACGTTCACGACCTCGCCGAGCGCGTACCCGGCCTGCGGCTGTTCCCGACGATCCTGTTCTCCGGCTTCCATCCCGATCTCGTTCACGTCGGGGACGAGGCGAGCCTGCGGCTGTCGCGGCTCGTCGCCTCGCCGATCGGGCCGTATCACTCGGCGATCGCGCTCCAGGGCTTCCGTCGGGGCCTGTCCGTCGAGGCGACCCTGCGGCTCTACAACAGCACCGTCTTCGATCGTCTGGGCTACTTCGATCTGTGGCCGTCGAGCGCGGACTACCTGCTGCGTACGGCGCGCGATGTCGGGTTCGGCCTCGATCGGGAATTTGCTCGGTGGAGCCGTGACGGCGTGTTCATGCACGTCATCAACCATCCCCGGCTTCACGTGCTCGGCGACCTCAGCCGGCGCCTCGCACGCGAGGCGGGCTGCGACCCGCTCGATCTCCCGATTGCCGCCTACGCCCCCGACACGCTCGCGGCCGAGCCGGTCTGGCCGGTTCTGCCCGGAATTGCCGAGCGCTACGGCGTGCCGGGCTCGACCCTGTTCAAGGGTGACGGTCGCCGTGCCGCGCCGCGTCTGCTCGATCTGCCCGACTTCGTCGCCGAGAGCTTCGCTCTCTACGCCCGGCACCGGCCGGAGGATCTGACGTGTGTGCGCCTCGACACATGGGAGACGGAGCCGGACATCCGCGCGCTGTTCGCCGCGGCGGCGTAACACGCCGCAGAGCCCGGCCGTCAGCTGTCGATGCCGCTCCGACCCTCGTCGGGACGTGCGGCCATGATACTGGCGAGTTCCACAATCGCCCGCGTTTCGAACGGTTTGCGGAGATAGAGGCTGCCGCGAACCGTCCGGCCCTCGATCTGCGCCGCCGAGGAGGTATACACGATCGGCCGCTGCGGATGACGCTCACGATAAGCGCTCGCGACCGCCCAGCCGTCGACGAGGCCCGGCAGACCGATGTCGGTGAACAGCCAGTCGATCGATTCGCCCCCGTCCCGCAAAGCCGTCAGCGCGGCCTCGCCGCTGGAGGCGGCCAGCACGCGCATGCCTTCCCGCTCGCAAAGCCGCGTCAGCATCTCCAACAACAGGTAATTGTCCTCGACGATGAGCACGGTCGTGACTGACGACATGGCCCCTATCCAATTTCGGGATGGACTTCATCACGGGGTTGAACAGTTAATGCTTCGTTAACTCGACGGCCGCATAGCAATCTTTCGCAAAGCTGAGCAATGGAATGATCCCGCCCGCCGCGCCGCAACCCGATCCCGCCCGGGCAGCCGTCTTCGACGCTGATACCCTGTCCGAGCTGGAGGCACTGTTCGGCCGTTCCCGCCTGATGGAACTGCTCGAAGTGCTCGATCGGGAAATTGCGGCGCGCCTCGATCCGCCGGCCAACGAACCGTCGCGGCTGGCTCAGGACGCGCACAACCTCGTATCCTCGAGTGGCGGCCTTTCCTTCCACGACTTGTCGGAGGCCTGTGCCGCCTTGGAGCAGGCCTGCCTCAGCGGCGCCGAGATTACGACGCCTCTCGGGACCGCGGTTCACGCCGCTCGCCACGCGCGGAAGGCGATCGCAATCCTGCGCGCTGCTTGAGCCACCGACTGTTGCTGCGTCGCAACATCGTCGGGTAATGCAACGATCCTGAGCCCCGCGCCCACGGCGCGCCCCATTTCTCGGCTGAACACTGGCATCGCGGTGCGGTCGAGCTTGAACCCGTCACGGCTCTCCCCGTCTCGCGGGCAGACAGCGGCACGAACGCATCCGTGAGAGTCACTTAACCATCGGCGACTACACCATCTGGAACGAGAAGGCTCACAGCCGGCGCTAATCCGCGTGCGGTGATCGAGGTCTCATCCCAGCAGCAACTCGGGGCCGGTCCCGATCGTCAGGCGATCGAGACAGCACCGGATAAGACAACCGGCACGGCTCGGCCGTGAGGAGACAGACGATGTCGACACCCGCGCGCTTTCGTGGGCTTTCCCTGACGCTGGCGCTCTGCGCCGCGCTCGGGCTCGGCGCCTGCAGCAAGGACAGCGATCTCGCCGACGCCTCCGGCTTCGGCGCAGGCGGTGCGGGTGGCGTGGCGCGCCCCGGCAGCGCTCAGGACTTCGTCGTGAATGTCGGTGACCGGGTGTTCTTCGAATCGGACTCGACGGATCTGACGCCGACCGCCACCGCCACCCTCGACAAGCAGGCGTCGTGGCTCCAGCGCTATCCCCGCTACAGCTTCCTCATCGAGGGTCATGCCGACGAGCGCGGCACGCGCGAGTACAATTACTCGCTGGGCGCACGCCGCGCGCAGACGGTTCAGGATTACCTCGCTTCCCGCGGCATCTCGGCCTCGCGGATGCGGACCGTCTCCTACGGCAAGGAGCGTCCGGTGGCGGTGTGCAACGACATCTCCTGCTGGTCGCAGAACCGCCGCTCCGTCAGCGTCCTCGACGGCGGCGCCGGGTCCTGACACGGGGCCAGGCCCGGTTTTGCGGCCGACCGGGCCTTCTGCTAACGGGTGAGCGTGCCTCGCCGAACGCCCGGAGACGGGATTTTCGAGGGTCGCACCACGATGGCCGCGAGCCAGAAGACCGATCGGTGCCAGCCGCCATGTTCCGCCGCCCCCTCCTGACTCTCGGACTCGGCCTCTCAATTTCTTCGGCCGCCCTTTGCGCCGCGCAGGCGCAGGACGCCTCCGAACTCGTGGTACGCCTCAACCGTCTGGAGAACGTCTCCCGTCAACTCTCGGGACAGATCGAAACGCTTCAGTACGAGAATCGGCAGCTCAAGGAACAGCTTCGGAAGTTCCAGGAGGATGTCGAATTCCGCTTCCAGGAAGGGAAGGGGAGCACCGCCGCCCCGGCCCGCAAGGCACCGGCTCCCGCCGCCTCGCCGCCCTCGGCCGCCCCCTACGGAACCAATCCCGGCGAAGCGCGGCCGGGCAAGCGCAGCGACGCCTTCGACCCTGAGCAGAACCCGAGCGCGCCGGGTGCGCCGAAGCCGCTCGGGACGACACAGCCCTCGCTGCCGCTGCCGACCGGCGCCATCGCCGAGGCCGAGACGCCCCTGCGCCGCGCCGTTCCTCCGACGGTGGCGGAGGCGGATGCTGGGGCAGCCGACGACATGGATCTGCCGCCGCCCGGCTTCGGCGGGCCGGTCGATCTCTCTCCTCCGCCCGCGCGCACCGGCTCGATCGGACCGGTCGACGCGCCCGGCGCCAGTGCGAGCATCGCCGCCACCGGCAGCGGCGACGCGCAGGCCGATTTCGAGGCGGCCTATGCCCTAATCCGCGAGCGCCAGTACGAGCAGGCCGAGATGAGCCTGCGGCAGTTCATCCAGTCGCATCCGCGCGACCGGCTGGTGCCGAAGGCGACCTACTGGCTCGGCGAGAGCTATCTCCAGCGCAACCGCTCACGCGAGGCCGCCGAGCAATTCCTGAAGGTCTCGACCGATTACGCGAACTCGCCCGTCGCCCCCGAGGCGATGCTGAAGCTCGGTGCCTCACTGCACGCCCTGGGCGCCAAGGCGCAGGCCTGCGCCACGCTGGCCGAGGTCGAACGGAAGTTTCCGGGGGCGGGCGCCGGCGTGCGCCAGAGCGTCGAGCGGGAGCAGAAGCGCGCACGCTGCACCGCCTGAGCGACGCGGCGGAAGCCTCGTTCTGAGTAGAGCCATCGGCTTTCGGAAGAAGACGATGCAGCAACCGGAAGCGAGAGCGTCCCTGGACGAACGGCTCGCCCGCGCCCTCGTCCCGTTCCTCGACACGGCGACGTCGCCGCTGCTGCTCGCCGTGTCGGGCGGGCCCGATTCCACCGCGCTGATGCACGCGGCCCGCTCGGGCGGTGCGCGCGTCCATGTCGCCACCGTCGATCACGCCCTGCGCGCGGGGTCGGGCGAGGAGGCGGCCGGAGTCGGGCGCCTTGCGGCAGAACTCGGCCTCGGCCACACGATCCTGACCTGGGATGCGCCGCGCCGCGCCAGCGGTATCCAGGCCGCCGCTCGCGAGGCCCGGTACCGACTCCTCGCCGGCCACGCTGCGCGAATCGGCGCCGGTCTCGTTCTCACCGCCCACACGCTCGACGATCAGGCCGAGACCGTTCTGATGCGGCTCATGGCCGGTAGCGGTCCCTCCGGCCTCGCCGGCATGCGACGCGAGCGGGCGCTCGCACCGAACATCCGGCTGGCGCGGCCGTTCATCGATATTCCGAAGGTCGACCTCGTGGCCTATTGCGAGGCCCATCGTCTTCCATTCCTGCGCGATCCATCCAATGCCGACGTGCGCTTTGCCCGAGCGCGGCTACGCACCCTCCTACCGCTTCTGGTGGAGGAGGGCCTGAACGCGGCCCGCCTTGGCCGGCTTGCCGTCCGCGCCGCGCGAGACGATGCCGCGCTCGGGCAGCGCGCCGACGCGGTGCTGTCGGAGATCGCCGGCGGGGAAGAGGAGACACTTCGCCTTGATGGCCATCGCCTGCGCCGTGAACCGGAGGCGATCGTGCTGCGTGTGGTCGATGCCGCGCTCGATCGGGTTACGCCGGACCACGAAACAGCGGTCCCGAAGCGCCTCGAGCGGCTCGAGTCCCTCGTTCTCGACGCGCTGTTGCCGGCGCTCGCAGAGGGGAGGGCGTTGCGCCGCACCCTTCGGGGCGCCCTGATCGAGGCGGACGACAAGGGGATCATTCGTCTCACCGCCGCGCCCCCGCGCAGGGCAGGCGGGGTCCGCCGCTAACGCTACGCGGTCTCCCTCGCCGCAGGCGCCTCCGATTTACTTGGCAAGCGAGGGGGCGCCGCCTACATTGGCTTCGAGCGCGTGGGGTATGCCGCGACTTTGCGGGACGACGCTCGCACGCCTCCCAGGACCGATCGATGAACCCGAATTTCCGCAATTTCGCCCTGTGGGTCGTCATCTTCCTGCTGGTGCTCGCCCTTGTGACCCTGTTCCAGAACCCGGGTCACCGCGGCGGCGGCAGCGAGATCGCCTACAGCCAGCTCCTGAACGACGCCGATGCCGGCAAGATCCAGTCCGTCACGATCTCGGGTCAGGACGTCAGCGGCACCTATGTGGGCGGCGGCAACTTCTCGAGCTACCTGCCGAACGATCCGAGCCTCGTCTCGAAGCTGCAAGCCAAGGGCGTGCAGATCACCGCGCGTCCGCCCTCCGACAACACGCCCTGGTTCATCCAGCTTCTCGTGAGCTGGCTGCCGATCCTGGTGTTCATCGGCGCCTGGATCTTCCTCTCGCGCCAGATGCAATCCGGCGCCGGCCGCGCCATGGGCTTCGGCAAGTCGAAGGCCAAGCTCCTGAACGAGGCGCATGGCCGCGTCTCCTTCGAGGATGTCGCCGGTGTCGAGGAGGCCAAGGAGGATCTGCAGGAGATCGTCGAATTCCTGCGCGACCCGCAGAAGTTCCAGCGCCTCGGCGGCCGCATCCCGCGCGGCGTGCTGCTCGTCGGCCCGCCCGGCACGGGTAAGACCCTGATCGCCCGCGCGGTTGCGGGTGAGGCCAACGTGCCCTTCTTCACGATCTCGGGCTCCGACTTCGTCGAGATGTTCGTCGGCGTCGGCGCGAGCCGCGTGCGTGACATGTTCGAGCAGGCGAAGAAAAACGCGCCCTGCATCATCTTCATCGACGAGATCGACGCGGTCGGCCGTCACCGCGGCGCCGGTCTCGGCGGCGGCAACGACGAGCGCGAGCAGACGCTGAACCAGCTCCTCGTGGAGATGGACGGCTTCGAGGCCAACGAAGGCGTCATCATCATCGCGGCGACCAACCGTCCCGACGTGCTCGACCCGGCGCTGCTGCGTCCCGGCCGCTTCGACCGCCAGATCATGGTGCCGAACCCGGACGTGACCGGCCGCGAGCGCATCCTGCGCGTCCACGTCCGCAAGGTCCCGCTGGCGCCCGATGTCGATCTCAAGACCATCGCCCGCGGCACCCCCGGCTTCTCCGGCGCCGACCTGATGAACCTCGTCAACGAATCCGCTCTCCTCGCCGCGCGTCGCGGAAAGCGCATCGTGACGATGCACGAGTTCGAGGACGCCAAGGACAAGGTGATGATGGGCGCCGAGCGGCGCACCCTCGTCATGACCGAGGACGAGAAGCGTCTCACCGCCTACCACGAAGGTGGCCACGCCATCGTCGCCCTGAACGTCCCGGCCACCGATCCGGTCCACAAGGCGACGATCATTCCCCGCGGCCGTGCGTTGGGCATGGTCATGCAGTTGCCCGAGCGCGACAAGCTGTCGATGTCGTTCGAGCAGATGACCTCGCGTCTGGCGATCATGATGGGCGGGCGCATCGCCGAGGAGATGATCTTCGGCAAGGACAAGGTGACCTCGGGGGCCCAGTCCGACATCGAGCAGGCGACGCGGCTGGCCAAGATGATGGTCACCCGCTGGGGCTTCTCGCCGGAACTCGGCACGGTCGCCTATGGCGACAACAACGACGAGGTCTTCCTCGGCATGTCGATGGGCCGTCAGCAGACAGTCTCGGAGGCAACCGCCCAGAAGATCGACGCCGAGGTGCGCCGACTCGTCGAAGCCGGCTTGGAAGAGGCCCGCCGCATCCTCTCCGAGCACAAGGACGACCTCGAGGCGCTGGCGCAGGGCCTGCTCGAATACGAGACCCTCTCGGGCGAGGAGATCCGCAAGCTGCTCCAGGGCGAGCCGCCGGTGCGCGACTCGGGCGACGTGCCGCCGACTCCGGCCCGCGGCTCCCCGGTGCCCTCGACCGGACGCGGCCGTCCCCGCGGCAGCGACGGCGGGCTGGAACCGAGCCCGCAGCCGCAGGGCTGATAATCCGAAGTCAGTCAGGGGAGGGGGCGCCGCGAGGCGCCCCTTTTCATGTCCGCGACCCCGCACCTTGCCCCTCGTGAGTTGATTGGACGGAACGGCCGGCCATGCCGAGTTCGGTCATCGTGATCGTCGCCCTCGGTGCGGCGATCGCCGGCTTTGTCCAGGGCCTGTCCGGCTTCGCCTTCGGCCTCGTGGCCATGTCGATCTGGGTGTGGGTGATCGATCCGCAGCTTGCGGCGGCGCTGGCGGTCACCGGTGCATTGGCAGGTCAAGTCGTGGCTGCCATCACTGTGCGCAGAGGCTTTGCAATCGGCCTGCTGGCCCCTTTCGTCATCGGCGGCCTCGCCGGTGTTCCGCTCGGGGCCTTCCTGCTGCCGCATCTGGACATGCACTGGTTCAAGGCCATCCTCGGGGCCGTGCTCGTCCTGTGGTGCCCGGCGATGTTTCTCTCGAAGGATCTGCCTCGCATCACCGTCGGCGGCCGGGTTGCCGACGCGGCCATCGGCCTCGGTGGCGGCTTCCTCGGCGGTCTCGGCGGGTTCACGGGTACGCTGCCGACGCTCTGGTGCACGCTCCGCGGCTACGAGCGGGACGTCCAGCGCGCCGTGATCCAGAACTTCAATTTGTCGATGCTCGCCGTCACCCTGCTGGTCTACGTCGCCTCAGGGCTCATCACCCGCACCATGCTGCCGATGATCGGGCTGGTGCTCCCGGCCATGCTCGTTCCCGCGGTCGTCGGCGCCCGCATCTATGTCGGATTGAGTGAAGCGGCATTCCGCAGGCTCGTCCTCGGGCTCCTCACCGCTTCGGGCATCGCCCTGCTCGTCGCGTCGGTCCCACACCTTCTTCGATGACGCCGGTCGAACCGGCTCGACCGCCCCATTTCGACCGCCTTTGTCGCGGAGCAACCGATTCACCACGCCCGCGATCCGCTCCGCCGGCCGGGGGCATGATCTGGTAAGGTGGCCGTCTGCGAGCCACGCCGAGCGCGGAGAAGCGACGTTGCGCAAACACTTCGGAACCGACGGCATCCGCGGCCGGGCCAACGGCGTCATCACGCCGGAACTCGCCCTCAAGGTCGGACAGGCTGCGGGCCTAATTTTCCAGCGCGGCGACCACCGCCATCGCGTCGTGATCGGCAAGGATACCCGGCTCTCGGGCTATATGATCGAGACCGCGCTGGTGGCCGGCTTCACCTCCGTCGGCATGGACGTGCTCTTGCTGGGCCCGATGCCGACCCCCGCCGTCGCGATGCTGACCCGCTCCATGCGTGCCGATATCGGCGTGATGATCTCGGCCTCGCACAACCCGTTCGAGGACAACGGCATCAAGCTGTTCGGGCCCGACGGGTTCAAGCTCAACGACGAGCTTGAGCTTGAGATCGAGAGTCTGATCGACGGCGACATGCGCCGCCGCCTCGCCGGTTCGCGCGACCTCGGCCGGGCCAAGCGGATCGAGAGCGTGCATGCCCGCTACATTGAGTTCGCCAAGCGCACCCTGCCCCGCCACGTCACCCTCGACGGCCTGCGCGTTGTGGTGGACTGCGCCAACGGTGCAGCCTACCGCGTCGCCCCGGAAACGCTCTGGGAGCTGGGCGCCGAGGTGATCGCCATCGGCGTCGAGCCGGACGGCTTCAATATCAACCAGGATGTCGGCTCGACCGCGCCGGAAAGCCTCGTACAGAAGGTGCGCGAGCTGCGCGCCGATGTCGGCATCGCCCTCGACGGTGACGCCGACCGGGTGCTCATCGTCGACGAGAAGGGCCAGAAGGTCGATGGTGACCAGCTCATGGCGGCCGTGGCCCGCTCGTGGAAAGAGGACGAGCGGCTTACACAGCCGGGCCTCGTCGCCACCATCATGTCGAATCTCGGCCTCGAACGCTTCATCAACGGGCTCGGCCTGACGCTCGCCCGCACGGCCGTCGGCGACCGCTACGTACTCGAACACATGCGCGAGCACGGCTACAATCTCGGTGGCGAGCAATCCGGCCACATCATCATGTCGGACTACGCCACCACGGGCGACGGCTTGGTGGCCGCCCTACAACTCCTCAGCGTCGTCAAGCGCCGCAACCTGCCGGTGAGCGAAGTCTGCCACTGCTTCGAGCCGCTTCCGCAGATCCTCAAGAACGTCCGCTTTCGCTCCGGCGAGCCGCTGCGCGCGGATTCGGTGGTTACGGCCATCGCCCACGCCAAGGACCGTCTTGGCCAATCCGGGCGCCTCGTGATCCGTCCCTCGGGCACGGAACCCGTCATCCGCGTGATGGCCGAGGGCGACGACCGCGACCTCGTCGCCGAGGTGGTGGACGAGGTGGTCGACGCCGTGTCCCGCGCCGCGGCCTGACCTCGTTTCCGTTCGATCGCATCGGGGTGATCCCAGTCCGTCATCGCACGCATCAGCGAAGCGGTGACCCGGGACAACGAAACCGAGCAGAACGGGCGGACGACGTTCGAGGGGGCATTCCTCGACCGGACGACGGGCTGCTCTCCCGACAGAGACCGATCAGGGCGGCCCCGTCGCAAGGCGGAGCCGTTCCGAGCGGCGGTGAGCCGCCGGGCGGCACAATCGAGGATGGTACTGAGTTTCTAACGTTTATGACGGTCCATGAAACGGATCGACAAGACTAATTTTTTACGTTAAGCGCGGCTTAACCTTCATAGACCATCCTTGCACTCGCATCTCGAGCCGGCCTGACCTTTCGGCGCGCTCGACGGGTGAAGGATATCTTAATGCGCCGCCGCTCCAGAATTCCCGCACTGGCGCGCTCTCTCACGCTCCTCGCGGGCGTTGGGGTGCCCTGCTTGGCACAGGCTGCCGACCTGCTGCCGCCGCCGCCCCCGATGCCCGCGCCGCTGCCCGAACCGGAAGTGTTCGCCGGTGGCTGGTACCTGCGCGTCGATGGCGGTTACGGCTCGCTCGACCTGCGCAAGAGCATCGCCGAAGACGTTTCGCATCCGCCGAAGCCGTACGACTACGCCGTCATTCAGGACAAGGTGTCGAACCAGTACTTCGTCGGCGGCGGTATCGGCTACCAGATCAATCCCTGGCTCCGCGTCGACGCGACCGGCGAGTACCGCTTCGGCAGCAAGTGGACGTTCGTCGCCGAGGACAAGACCTTCGGCAATACCGGCGGCTACAACGTCACCAGCGGCAAGTTCGATTCCATCGTCGGCCTCGCCAACGGCTACGTGGATCTCGGGACCTGGTACGGTGTGACGCCGTTCATCGGCGCCGGCGTCGGCGTTGCCCATCACAGCTTCGGCGGCGTAACCGACAAAGGCTTCGGCGCCTACGAGGGCGGCTACGGGATCGGCCGTCACAGCGAGCGGACCAACTTTGCCTGGGCGCTCCACGCCGGTCTCGGCTACGCCGTAACGCAGAACGTCCGCTTTGAGGCCGCTTACCGCTACCTCAACATGGGCGAGGCCACGACCGGCGTCGTCACCTGCACCCCGGATTGCCCGAAAACGGTCTACCGGGTGAAGGAGCTCGAGGCGCACGACGTCAAGGTCGGCCTTCGCTACATGTTCGGTGCACCGGTCGCAGTCGCCGCAGTCGACTACGCGCCGCCCCCGCCGCTGGTTCGCAAATACTGATTACAGCGACTTTCAATCGACACTTGTACGGCGCGGAAGCTTCCCGCGCCGTACTTGTTTTCAGCTTTGAGGCTCCGCCGCTGGTTAAGGTTAAGCCAATCATAACTTTTGTCAGCGAGAATCCCGGACAATCGAGGCGCGGATCCCTCCTGCCGCCCCCTCCGACGAGGCTTCCCATGATTGCATCGCATCGTCTGGCGCTGGCGGCCACGCTCGCGACCGGCACGCTCCTCGGGGTCCTGACCGGCACTTGCGCGCTTTCCGGAAGCGCCTCGGCCGCGGACCTGCTCCCCCCGCCTCCGCCGCCGCCGCCCGTTGTCGAACCGGTGGCCATCGGCAGCGGCTGGTATCTTCGGGGCGACTTTACCCAGAGCTGGTACGAGCATCCGCGCGACGACGCCATTCCCGATCCGAGCGACCCCGGCATGCCGCCGCTGGTCGGATTGCGGCTGAGCTCGGAAGCCGGCTACGGCGGCGGTATCGGCTACCAGATCAATCCCTGGCTCCGCGTCGATGCTACGATCGACCAGCGCGGCGCCTCGTCCTTCCGCGGCTATTCCTCGCGCTCGGTGTTCCAGACCGGCTACAACCTTGAGGCCGGCAAGGTCGATGTGCTGACGGGCCTCGTCAACGTCTATGCCGATATCGGGACGTGGTACGGCTTCACGCCCTATGTCGGCGCCGGCGTCGGCTTCGCCGACAAGCGCATGAGCCGCAACTACACGCAGACGACCTGCCTGATCGATGGCTGCGACGGGGCCGCCGGCACCGGCTCGCGCGACGCCGCCTTCCGCGCCAACCACTCGGTCACGACCTTCGCCTGGGCCCTGACCGCCGGTGTCTCCTACGATATCGGTGCCGGCTTCAGCCTCGATGCCGCCTATCGCTACATCAATCTCGGCAAGATTCGCAGCGGGCTCGACGAGTATGGCGGCCTGACCCGCGTGAAGGATCTGGCAGCCAACGAGTTCAGGGTCGGCATGCGCTATCGCTTCGCCGACGGCTTCCTCCCATCCGCAGCGCGGGACTTCGGCAACTGAGCCGACCAATCCTGCTTCTCATCGACAGGCGGCGTCCGGGGTCAGATCCGGGCGCCGCTGCCGTTTCGAGCCCTCGCGGGAAACCGCGGGCCACACGGCGCCGGCGGGCCTTCGGGATGTCCCCCTGCACGATCCCGTAGGAACCGATCATAGGCGTTCCGTGGACCGGACCGGCACACCCGTCATCTCGGGACGTCATCCAATGTTGGTTTGGTACAAAATATTAAGGTTACCGAGTTAGTACGAAAGGGTCAGCCCGGAGCCGCGACGGCCCGGTGCGTGAGGACGACGACGATGCGCATCGCGACCCTGGCTGTTCTGGCTTCCGTTCTGATTTCGCCCGCTCTCGCTGCCGATCTCGACTACGGCGTGCTGCGCGGCGCCGACGATGACTACCTCGCGCCGGCTCCGCTGATCGACTGGAGCGGCTTCTATGTCGGCGGACATGGAGGCTATTCGACTGCGTCTATGGGGTTCACGAACGTTTTCGGCAATCCATATCGCGAATACTTTCGTGCTCGCGACATCGAAGCCGAATTTGGCGTTTCTTCCCTGCTGACTTTTTCATCCCGGCGGGTCCATAGCACAACCTATGGCGCCTATGCCGGCTACAACGTCCAATTTGATGACGCCGTATTCGGCCTCGAGGTGGATTATACAAGCTTCAATAAGTCCGGGATTTCTTATAACGAAATCAGTCGCTTTTACACGACAAAAGCCAACATGTTCGAGATCGTGAATCTGCGCGGATTCTCGAAGACCGAACTTGAGGATTACGGCACCATCCGCGGCCGAGCTGGCTACGCCTTTGGGAGCTTCCTGCCATTCGTCACGGCAGGTCTGGCGATCGGCCGCGCCACCATTCTGGACCAACCGGAAGTTCAAAATTACGGCTACGACGCGACCGCGGCTGCAGCCTATCAGGCCAATCCGAGGTCCGGTACTCCGGTCACCCACCACGGATACGCGAACGGAAACACTGCCTTCGATCCAGGCGCGCCTCAAGATCCGAACAAGTCAGTCCCCGATGGCTTCTATCAACTCCCTGCGAAGCCCAAAAGCAAAGCGGTCGCTGGCGTCGCGCTGGGTGGCGGTATCGAGTACGCGATTACGTCGAATTTTCTCCTGCGCGGCGAGTATCAATACGTGCTCTTTGACGATTTCGATGGGCACAAGGTGAACATCAATACCGTTCGCGGTGGTGCCGCCATCAAGTTCTGAGGCGATCGAACACGGGGGCCTGTCCATGCGTCACCTGCTTCCGCTCGCAGCCGCGACCCTGGCTGGTTTCGCGACGCTTCCGCAGGCAGAGGCCGGCGAAGTCGACAGGCGCGCGCGACCACCCGGCCCGGCAGTGACGGCCCTCCCGCCCGAGATCCCCTACCGCGATCCGCGCCCGCGCTTCCGTGCGCCACCGCCAGTCGAACGATTTGTGGTCCGGGCCTACCTGCCGCGGCCGACCAACCAGCCGATGTTCAACGAGCCGCCGCAGCCGCTCCGCTGAGACCGGACGGAGCATCGCCAGATTCCGCAAGCTGTCGATCACCGTTCGGGACGATGGTTTAGCTGTCGAGTTCGCTGTCCCAATAGAGATAGTCGAGCCAGGTGTGATGGTACTGGCGGTGGTCGAATTCCGGCTGGCGGCGATGCAGCTCGTGGCGCGTCGGCCGGTGCGGTTCGTTGAGAAGCGGCATCTCCGCCTCGTCCGGCGTGCGGTTGGCCTTGCGCAGATTGCACGGCGAACAGGCTGCCACGACGTTTTCCCAGGTGGAGAGGCCGCCGCGGGAGCGGGGCACGACGTGGTCGAAGGTCAGACCGCCGGAAGGCAGACGCAGGCCGCAATATTGGCAGGTGAAGGTGTCGCGCAGATAGATGTTGTAGCGCGTGAAGGCCGGGCTGCGGGCCAGCGCCACATAGCTCTTGAGGGCGACCACGCTCGGCACCTTGAGCGACCGGCTCGGGCTATGGGCCTCGATGTCGTAGTTCGCGACCAGGGTGACACGGTCGAGAAACAAGGCCGTGAAGGCGTCCTTCCACGACCACAACGAGAGCGGATTGTAGGAGAGCGGCCGGTAATCCGCGTTGAGCACCAGGGTTTGCAGATCGATCATCGACGCCACTCACTGCTCGTGACGGCGCCCCACGGGCGCCTCGGCCTTGGACGCTGGAGGTCCGAAGGGCCATGCCGCACCCGCAACAGCCGGAGCCCAAGAGGCACCCCGAGGGGCACCCTCTGAGACACCGCGGAACCGTGCCGAAGAGCATGGCGCCCAGGCACGGCCACGGGTCTCCGATCCGTCGCGCTCTCTCGCACCAAAGCCGCAGCCGGAGCGCGACGCGCTCCGACCGGTCGGCCGAAATAAAGGAAGCTGGTTGGACCTCGACGCCGACAGCTCCCCCGACCGGCGAGTCTTGCCGGTTCGAACCGAAGCGTGGCAGGGCGGACGATCAGCGCCGCCTCCTCGCTGCGTGAGGATATGGCCAAGTCCATCGCGGCTTAGTGTAATATCAGCGTGACAAGCTTGTGAAGGCGAGCGAGCGGTCCCTGGCGTCGCGGCCGCCAATTTTCCTTGCAAATCGGCTTTCGCCTTCCTTGGCCGCACGCTTTTGCCCCATTGCGCGGGCAGACACCGCCGGAAGAAACCGCGCGGCCGACTATTGTGCGTTGCAAAAAGTTTCGCTGCGCATCCCCTCGGCAAGCCGGGCTGAGGCCCTAGCTCAGGGGCAACAAGACAGAAACTCTCGATCCGGTTCGCCTCGGGCGGTCGTTGCATGGGCATTCGCACCCCTGGCGGCCCGGCTGCTCAGGCCCCGTGGACCCGACGCGACCCGCTCCTCCCGCGAAGGATGACGATGCTACGACGCTCCCTTCTCAGCCGTTTCCGCCACAGGATTCTCGGCACGGCCCTGATCGCGACCCTGGCCGCGACTGCCGTCCTGCCGAACGCGGCGTCGGGGCAGGGGAGTCCGCCGGCCGCTCAGGCACCGGCTGCGAAACAGCAGAACGCCGCACCGCCACCGGCGAACGGGCAGCCGGCTCCGGCCAACGAACAGGCCGCGCCGGCTACCAAGCCGGCAGCGCCCAAGGCCCCGGTGTCGGAGGCGCTACAAACCCTGCGGGACCGGCTCGATACCATCAAGGACGATCTCGAAGCGCGAGAGAAGGCGATCACCGGTCCGAATGTCGGCGCGGGCGACCTGATCCGCGCGCGCGACGGGCTCGACCCGCTCGCCGACCGGCTGCGATCCGTGATCGATCTGCTGGGCCCCCGCTTGGACGCCGCCCGCGAGCGTCTCACGCAGATCGGGCCGAAGCCAAAGGAGGGCGAGGAGAGCGAAGAGGTCGCCCGCGAGCGCGCAGAGCGCGAGCAAGCGGTCAATGACATCGACGGCACGCAGCGTCTGGCCAAATCGCTGCTGGTGCAGAGCGACCAGATCGTCGATCAGATTTCGAACCGCCGCCGCGCGGCCTTCACCCGCGGCCTGTTCGAGCGCAGCTCGTCGCTGCTGACCCCCGATCTCTGGATGCGGGTCGGTGCGGACATTCCGCGGGACATCAGCTCGCTGAAAAGCGGCTTCGATGACACCGTCTCCCTGTTCCGCCGAAACGGCAGCCTTTGGAACCTGCTGATTCTCGGGCTCGCCCTCGGCCTGTCTGTTGCCCTGTATTTCGGGCGCCGCAACATCGCGCCGGCCCTGGGACGCCGGGACATCAACGTCACCGCGCCCTCCAGGCGCGCCAAGCTTCTCGGCGCATGGCGCGTGCTCCTGCTCGGGACCTTGCCGGCCCTGGCGGGAAGCTATGCGGTCTACTACGCCCTCGACGTAACCGAGCTGCTGCCGGCCCGCTTCCTGCCGGTCGCCAGTACCATTCTGGGTGGCATCGCCTTCATCGCCTTCGTCGAGGCGATGGCCGACGCCCTGCTCGCGGTCAACAAGCCGGCCTGGCGTCCGGCACCGGTCTCGGATGCCGCCGCGTGGCGCATCACCGCACTCGCCGTCAGCATCGCCGTCGTCATCACGGTCTCGAAATCGACCGAGGCCCTCAATTCGGCGATCTACGCAGCACTGCCGATCTCGATTGCCACCCGCGGCATCGGCGCGATAACGGCGGCGTTGCTGCTCGCCATCGGCCTCCACCGTTTCGCCGATACGGCGGAGAAGGAGGAGGAGTGCTTCGGCCCCTATGTCGGGACCGAGACCTCCTCCAACATCGGTGGGCCGCTGCGGCTGCTCGGCTGGGTCGCGGTCGCCGTGATCGCGGTCGCGCCGCTGGTCGGCTACGTCGCCTTCTCGGCCTTCCTCGTCGATCAGCTGATCTGGACCGCCAGCATCCTCGTGCTGCTCTGGCTGCTGGTCGTCAGCGCCGACGTCCTGATCGGCGGCTCTCTGTGCGAGGACACCCGCATCGCCACGACGCTCCAGGCGAATACCGGCCTGCGCAAGCGCTCGCTCAACCAGATCGCGGTGCTGACGACGGGCTTCGCCCGCGTCCTGCTGATCGCGGTCGCCGCGCTCCTGGCGTTGGCCCCTTGGGGGCTCGACTCAACCGACATCTTCTCGTCGGTCCGCACGGCGTTCTTCGGCTTCAAGGTCGGCGATGTCACGATCTCGCTCTCGGCGATCGCCTTCGGCGTCAGCATCTTGGTGGTCGGGGTGTTCATCACCCGTGGTATCCAGCGCTGGCTCGAGAACACCTACCTGCCGGCGACCGACCTCGATGCGGGCCTGCGCAACTCGATCTCGACGGTCGCCGGCTATGTCGGCTTCCTCCTCGCTCTGGCGTTGGCCTTCTCCTATCTGGGACTCAGTCTCGAGAAGCTGACCATCGTTGCCGGTGCCCTCTCCGTCGGTATCGGTTTCGGCCTCCAATCAATCGTCAACAACTTCGTCTCGGGCCTGCTGCTGCTCTGGGAGCGCCCGATCCGCGTCGGCGATCAGGTGCTGATCGGCGACAGCGAGGGCATCGTGAAGCGGATCTCGGTGCGCTCCACTGAGATCCAGACCTTCGACCGCTCGGCGGTGATCGTGCCCAACTCGAACCTGATCTCCGGCATCGTCAAGAACCGCGTGCGCGGCGACCGGACCGGTCGGGTCATCATCTCGGTCAGCGTGCTGCGCAGCAAGGATCCGGTCGAGGCGGCCGAGATGATGGTCGCCTGCGCCAAGGCGCATCCGGACGTACTCAAGGAGCCGGCGCCGCGGGTGGTGTTCAAGAAGATCGGCGATCCCTTCCTGGAGTTCGAGCTGATCGCCATGGTGGTCGACGTCAATCTGAGCCAGAAGGTGCAGAGCGACCTGAATTTCTCGGTGTTCAAGGCGCTCGCCGACGCCGAATTCATCCCGCCGATGGGCCCGGCTTCCAGCTTCATCACCGTGCAGGGCCTGGAACCGGTGCGCGACGCGCTCGGTCAGATCGCGCACGCGGTCGGCAGCCCGGCGGCGCACGTCATCGCTCCCCCGGCGGCCGCCCGATCGGAGAGCGAGGAGAAGGTCTCGGCCGGAGCCGACGAAGCGTCGTCGACCGACCCGCGCGAACCGGCCCGACGGTCAGGAAGCGCGTCGCCGGACGGAAACCTGCGGCGCCACGGGTAGAACGGCGCAAGCCGAACCGACCCCTGGGGAAATCGGGGCCGGCGGCAGCGATACACTTGAGTTTCCCGCGAGCAGGGCCCACCTCAACGTCTGCTCACGGGAAAACTGCTTTCGTGCTCGGACGCCAAACCTTTCTCGCCGCGCCGGCGGTGCTCGCCCTCGTGACCCTGCTCCAGGGTTGCGCGGGACGGATGACGCCCGAGGCGAGCGGCGTGCCGACCATGTATCTGCCGCTCACCACCGGCAGTACCGCCGTCGACACGGTGGCGGCGCGGGACATGATCTCCGCCTATCGCCGCAACAACGGGATCGCGCCGCTCGTCGTCGATCCCGAACTGCAGCGGCTGGCCGAGACCGAGGCCGCCGCCATGGCGGCCTCTGATCGGCCGAGCAAGAGCCAGACCGTGCGCGCAGCGGTAACGCGGCTCGGCTACGACGGCGCCGATGCCAACCTCTCGGCGGGCTACCACACCCTCGCGGAAGCCTTTTCAGGGTGGCGCGACAGCCCTCCGCACCGGGCGGTCATGCTCGCGCCGGAAGCCAAGCGCATGGGCATCGCCACAGCCTACGCGCCGGGCTCCAAGTACAAGGTCTACTGGGCGCTGTTGGTCGCCAAATAGCCGTCAGGGCAGCGGCAATCAGGGTAGCGTCTTGCCGTTCGGCGTCGGCGGCGGCTCGGAGAGGAGCGTCACCGTTACCCGGCGGTTGGCCGCGAGATAGGGATTGTCGGGAAACATCGGCTCCGTATCCGCCTTGCCCGTCACCGAGGCGAAGCGGTCGTCGGGCAGACCCGCATTGGCCAGAACGTCGCGCACGCTCAGCGCGCGATTGGCCGACAGCTCCCAGGGCGGTGCGGTGTCGCGGGTGCCGGGGCGGGCGGTCGCGGTGAAGCCGGTGATCGCAATACGGTTCGGCAGCTTCATCAGCGTTGGCGCCAAGCGCTCCAGCAGACGGCGGGTGCGATCGTTGGGGCGGCTCGATCCTTCCGGGAACATGGAGCGGCCGTCTTGATCGACGATCGACACGTCGAGCCCCTTGCGGTTCGGCGCGATGATCACGTTCTTCGACAGCTCTGCCACTTCCGGCATGTCCTGCATCGCCTGCCGCAGGGAGGCGGCGGCCTGCCCGAATGCATCGGGATAGCCGCGGTCGGGAATGCCGTCGTCGAGGCCGCTATCGATCTGCGGCGGCGTCGTGCGATCGGTGGCGCGCTCAGGCGGCACATCGCGCAGGTGCTTGAACTTGTCCGCCGTCGGGATCCCTTCGCTTTCCAGGATGCCGGCGAATTTCGATTCCTTGTTCACGCCGAAGGCGTCGCGCATCGAGCCGGCGACGACCTGGAGTTTCTTCTGGTCCTGGGTCGAGTAGGCAGCGATCATGACGAAGAAGCTCATCAGGAGCGCCATCAAGTCGGCGAAGGTCACGAACCAGCCGTGACCGCCATGGGCGCCGCCGCGCTTCTTCTTGGCCACCGCTCAAGCCCCCGTTACGCCGCTTCCGCGGCGAGTTCTTCGCGGTGGTTGGCGGGCAGGTAGGCGATCAGCATCTCGCGCACCAGCGAGGGGCTCTTCTGGTCGCGGATCAGCAGGATGCCGTCGATGATGAGAGACCGCGACACGTCCTCCTCCTCGAGCTTCACGTGCAGCTTGTCGGCGATCGGCAGGGCGACCATGTTGGCGATCAGTGCGCCGTAGAGCGTCGCGAGCAGCGCGGTCGCCATAGCAGGCCCGAGCTTCGAGGGGTCGGACATGTTGGCGAACATCGTCACCATGCCGAGGATGGTGCCGATCATGCCCCAGGCCGGGGCGCAGTCACCGAAGGCGCGGTAGATCTTCGAGCCCTCATCCAGATGCATCAGGAAGTTGTCGCGGTCGCGCTCCATCGTGTCGCGGATGAAGTCGCGATCGTAGCCGTCGGCGATGTAGCGCGCGCCCTGAGCCAGGAACGGATCGGAGATCTCCATGCTTTCGAGCGCGATCGGGCCCGACTTGCGCACGACGTCGGCGATCTTGGTAATCTCCTCGATCAGATCGTGCGGTTTCACCGAGCGCATGGTGAAGGCGTAGCGCAGGCCCATCGGCAGACCGTGCAGCATGGTCGAGAACGGGAAGCGAATCATCGTCGCGGCGATGGCACCGCCGAAGATCACGATCACGGCGTGCTTGTCGAAATAGGCGGCGAAATTGCCGCCATCGATCATGATCAGCGTGAACACCACGCCGACGCCGCCGAGCAGCCCGATACCGGTTGCGAGATCCATGACGCCGACGCCCGAAGCCCGGCCGATCCTGCCAGCCGTCCCCAAGATGTAAAAAAACAGGCTGAAGGAACGGTAAAGGGGATTGGACGAACCGGCCTTTCCCCGTCATGTGCCGTTCAGGGGCGGAGCGGCATAAGTTCCCGTGCCGATTGACCGAGTGCGCCTGCGCAGAGAATCGCAAGCCAACGGTCGGCCGGCACCGGAGTGTTCCGGTTCCAATGGCGTGGTCCCCACGGCGGCAGCCGGACGGGGCGGGGAGCGAAAGCACGATGTCGATGATTCGCCTCTATGCGCGAGTGCTCGGCCTGCTCGGAGCGGAGAAGCGGCTGGCCGGCGGTTTGATCGTGGCCAATGTCGCGCTCGCGGTGGCAGCGTTCGCCGAACCGCTAATCATGGGCCGTATCATCGACGGCCTCACCCATCTTTCCAAGGACACACCCGCAACGACTCTGTTGCCGTGGATCGTGGCCTGGGTGGTGTTCGGCCTGTTCACCATCGGTGCAGGGGTGGCGATCGCCCTGCATTCCGACCGTCTGGCCCACCGCAACCGACTCTCCACCATGGCGAACTTCTTCGAGCACGTGCTCGAACTGCCCATCGCCTTCCATTCGTCCAACCATTCGGGCCGCGTGCTGAAGGCGATGCTGGAAGGCACGAACGCCATGGCCTGGGTCTGGCTGAATTTCTTCCGCGAGCACTTCGCCGCCCTGCTCTCCGTCGGCGTGCTGCTGCCGCTGACGCTGTTCGTGAACTGGCGGCTCGGCGCGATTCTCGTGGTGCTGGTACTCGTCTTCACGGCGCTAGCGAGCTACGTCATGCGCCGCACCGAGACGCTCCAGGGCGAGGTCGAGCAGTTCCAGTCGGGTCTGGCCGCCCACGCCTCGGACGCGCTCGGCAACGTCGCGGTGATCCAGTCCTTCACCCGCGCCCGCGCCGAGAAGGAGGCGATGCGCAACATCATCCACGACCTGCTCCGGGTGCAGATCCCGGTTCTGTCGTGGTGGGCGCTGGCGAACGTTGCCACCCGCGCCTCCGGCACCCTGACCATGACCGCAATCTTCATCACCGGCATCGCCCTGCACCAGAAGGGTGCGGCCACCGTCGGCGAGATCGTCGCCTTCATGAGCCTTGCCACCATGCTGGTGACCAAGCTCGACCACGTCGTCACTTTCGTGAACGGGGTGTTCATGCAGGCGCCGAAGATGCGCGAGTTCTTCGAGGTGGTCGACACCGTCCCGACCGTCCGCGACCGGCCGCAGGCCAAGCAGGTCGCCCGCTTCGAGGGCGAAGTGGCCTTCGACGAGGTCGCCTTCTCCTACGACGGCCGCCGCAACGCGCTCGACGGCGTGTCCTTTACGGCTCAGCCCGGCGAGACTGTGGCGCTCGTCGGCACCACGGGCTCGGGCAAGTCCACGACACTAGGCCTGCTGCACCGGACCTTCGATCCGGACGCCGGCGCCATCCGCATCGACGGCATCGACATCCGCGACATCGGCCTCTCCAGCCTGCGCCACAACATCGGCGTCGTGTTCCAGGAGCCGATGCTGTTCAACCGCTCGATCCGTGAAAACCTCCAGGTCGGCCGCCCCGATGCGTCCGATGCCGAGATGCTCGACGCGCTGGAGCGTGCCCAGGCCAGCGAGTTCATGGCCCGCCAGCCCGACGGGCTCGACACGATCATCGGCGAGCGCGGCCGGTCGCTCTCCGGCGGCGAGCGCCAGCGCCTCTCGATTGCGCGGGCGCTTCTGAAGAACCCGCCGATGCTGATCCTCGACGAGGCCACGAGCGCGCTCGATGCCGCGACCGAGCGCAAGCTGCAGCAGGCGCTGGAGACGGTGATGGAAGGGCGCACCACCTTCGTGATCGCCCACCGCCTCGCCACGATCCGCAACGCTGACCGCATCCTCGTGTTCGAGAACGGCAAGATCGTCGAGGCCGGCAATTTCGACGAGCTGGTCGCTCTCAACCAGCGCTTCGCGGCGCTCGCTCGGGCCCAGTTCATGGCGGCCGAGGCCGAGGACGACATGCCGCTCGCGGCCTGAGACGGTGTCGGGCTGATCGCAAGCGGATCAGCCCCCACCACTGTCATTCCCGGGCGCCGAACGGCGAAGCAGGCACCCAGGTTCGGGCGGTCGCCATTCTGCACGGTCTCCGCTTGATGGCTTCGGTGTTTCCTCTCGTCATCACGGGGCGATGCGCGAGCAATCCGGGGCTCCGCACTCGCCGGACCGGTCGCGCCCTGGATCGCTTCAGCTTCGCCTCGCGATGACGGCGTCGGATGAGACAGCCGAAGCGATCAACCTGAAATGGAATTGCGCGTCGCTAGACGGGTTTCGCTGCGCGGTCCCGCGATCACGGTCGAGGCGCTAGCAATGCAATGAGCGAAAGCGGCCCAGGGCGAGCCTTGAACAAGTTCCGGCATCGCCACTCTGTTGGCGAACCGGATCCGACATCACGCAACCGAAGCCGAGTGCGCAGCTCTTCTGCGGAGCGGATTACGGCCTTCCCACAGACCTCGCCGCGACATCAGGCGTGTTCTCGGTGGCCGGCGCCTGAACGGTGTCGAAGGCCGTCTCGTCGAGCGTCAGAACCGGCAGGGCTCCGAGATCGACCGACGGCGCGGGCTCCCGCTTCGGAGTCGCCGCGGCCGGCGCGGCCATGATGGAACCGGCCGGCTGAGGCTCGGCCGACAGACCGGCGACGGGAGAGGTCGGCGGCGCCTCAATGGCAGGTGGTGCTTCGCCGGGCGGTGCCGTCTGGGGCGCTGGCACCGTACCAACGATACGGACGGTCTGGGCGGCCTCCTGGACGGGCTCAGCCGCGATTGCGGGTTGCTCCACAGCCGCGACACTCGTGCGGAGTTGCGCCGCGAGCGCCCAGGTCGTGACGAGCGAGAGGCCGAGCAGTCCGATGCACACGGCCCAGGCCGGCCGGCGGCGATGTCCGCCAACGGGCTTCAGCGGGCCGGGACGAAGGCGGTTGCGCCGCAGAGCGAAGCGCGACTGACGGACCCGCGGCCAAGCATCCAACGCGGTGGCGCCTTCGGCTGCTCCCATAGGGGTACTCCAGTTTCGACAAGGGTCGGCCGTTCATAAACGGGTAAGACCGGCGTCGAAAGTGAGGCGGATGCACCCGCCTGGACAGGCGAGGCGCGTTCAAGCGCGCCAGCATCGTGCCGAATGCCGGACCCGGCACGATGCCCTTTCCTCTTGCCTTCATTGCCTTTCCCGAAAGCCGGTGAGCCTTTTTCGGGGCGCCGCTCTTGCAACAGGTTATCGAAAGTCAGGCCTCGGCGGCCTCGCGATCGATGTACCACGTCACCTGCCCCGCACTCTCGACGTGGCGTGCCGGCAGATCCTCGCCCCCGGCGAGCCGCCGCAGCGCCTCGCGCTTGCCCGCGCCATTGACGAGGAAGAGCACGGAGCGCGACGAGGCCAGGGCCGGAAAGGTCAGGGTGATGCGTGGCACGAACGGCTCCATCCCCGCCTCCGGCACCGGCGCGACCCAGGCCGAGCGCTCGGCCAGGGCGGGCTTGCCCGGAAACAGCGAAGCGGTGTGCCCGTCGCTGCCGAGGCCGAGCAGAACGAGATCGAACAGCGGCCGATTCGGATCGAGCCGGTCGCTGCCGTAGAATTCCTGCAGCGTCCGCTCGTAGGCGCGAGCGCCCGCCTCGGCGCCCTTGTCTGAGGGGATGAAGTACAGGTGCGTCGCTGGCACCGGCGCCGCGTGGCCGAAGGCCTCGCGCACCATGCGGACGTTGCTCAAGGGATCGTCCCACGGCACGACCCGGTCGTCGCCGAAGAACCAGTGGATGCGCGCCCACGGCACCCTTTCGACAAAGCCGGGGGAGGCCAGCAGCGCGTAGAGCCGCTTCGGGGTCGAGCCGCCGGACAGGCAGATCGTGACGCGGTCCCCCTCGGCGCGCTCGGTGATCGACAGCAGGTGATCGGCGGCGGCGCGGGCGGTCGCCTCCGCATCCGCCATCAACTCGGTGTTCGGGGGAAGCGGGATCATGGCGCGGGTCCGCGGCGCGGCGGCTCCTTGTGGCCGCCGAAGCCCTGACGCATCGCCGAGAGCAGCTTGTCGGCGTAGCTCTCGTCCTCGCGGGAGCGGAAGCGGCGGTAGAGGGCGCTGGACAGGACGGTGGCGGGCACGGCCTCCTCGATCGCCGCGTTGATGGTCCAGCGGCCCTCGCCGGAATCCTCGACATAACCCGAAAATCCTTCCAGGCGCTCGTCCCCGGCCAGAGCGGCGGCGGTGAGATCGAGGAGCCAGGACGAGACCACGCTGCCGCGCCGCCAGACCTCGGCGATGTCGCCGAGATTGAGATCGAAGCGCCGCTCCTCCGGGATATCGGGGGCGTTGGCGTGGCGCAGGATGTCGAAGCCCTCGGCATAGGCCTGCATCAGGCCGTACTCGATGCCGTTGTGGATCATCTTCACGAAGTGGCCGGCGCCGTTCGGTCCCGCATGGATGTAGCCCTGCTCGGCCCGCGGATCGCGGCCGTCGCGGCCGGGGGTTCGCGGGATCTCGCCGAGGCCCGGCGCCAGCGTGCGGAAGATCGGGTCAAGGCGGTCGACGGCCGCCTTGTGGCCGCCGATCATCATGCAGTAGCCGCGCTCCAGCCCCCACACGCCGCCGGAGGTGCCGACATCGACGTAGTGGATGCCCTTGGCATCGAGATCGCGAGCCCGGCGCACGTCGTCCTGATAGAACGAGTTGCCGCCGTCGATGATGCAGTCGTCGGCGCTCAGGAGACCGCCGAGTGCGCGGACCGTCTCCTCGGTAATCTGGCCTGCCGGAAGCATCACCCAGGCGGTGCGGGGCGCTTCCAGCTTCGCGGCAAGATCCTCAAGGCTCGATGCAGCCGTCGCGCCCTCGGCCGCCAGGGCCTCGACCGCCTTCGGATCGCGGTCGTAGACCACGGCCGTGTGCCCGTCACGCAGGAGGCGGCGGACGATGTTTCCGCCCATCCGGCCGAGGCCGATCATGCCGAGTTGCATCCGGTCGCGCTCCCATCGGGGTCGTCAGGGTCCGCCGCTTGGAACCTCCCGGTCACAGACCCCGTGGTTTCGAGCGGCGATTGCTCCCGGCAATGGTAGGGCTGAAATTCCGGAATCAAGGCTTGGGCGGCGTCACCCCCGAGGCCGGCACCTTTCCGGACAGGGCATCCACCCGCTTCTCCGGGTTCTTGATCTGGCTGTAGGCGACGTTGCCGAACGAGCCGATCGTCGCGGACCAGGGCAGGGGTTCGGCGTCCTTCTCGGTGCGGTTCGCCTTGCAGAAGGCGGAGAGCAGCCCGTTGACCACCGCATCGTCGCCGGCCTCGGGCGCGGCGGCCTTCACCTGCGGCGCCACGCGGGCGAGGACCGGAACGAAGTCGTTCGGCTTCAGCCCCTTCAATCCGTCGCCACCCGTGGCCTGCTCGATACTGCTCTTCAGCTTTTCGTCCTCGATGGTCGAGCAGGGCGCGTTGCCGGCCATCATCGTCCTGATCTTCTGCCGGGCGTTGGCGACGACCCCGGTCTCGGAGACGACCGGCGCCTTGTTGCCCCAGGAATTGCGAATATAGTCGGTGACGTCCTTGATCTGCTGGTCGGTCATTTCCTGGCCGATGGCCGGCATCGGTGCATAGCCGCTCTGGGCGGCCAATCCGCCGACGATCACGTTGATGACCGTCTCCGGACCGGCCGACTGGACCGAGGTGTTGCCGGCCAGGGCCGGAATCGCGCCCTCGACGCCCTTGCCGTCCGGCCTGTGGCAGGAGGAGCAGTAGGTCAGGTAGGTGTCGGCCCCCGGCGCTCCGGGCTGGTTGAAGGCCTGGAGATCTTTTTCCTTGTAGGTCTGCTTGGCCGGAACCGTGCGCAGATAGGCAACCATCGCCTTGAGGTCGGCGTCGGTCATCTTGGAGAGGGATTCCTCGATGGTCTGGCGCATGGGCCCCGCCGCCACGCCCGGGCGGTTGCCCGGAGCCGTACCGGTCTTGAGATAGCTGACGACTTCCGCGTCGCTCCAGGCACCGATGCCCTGGTGCCCATCCGGCGTGATGTTGGGCGCGTACCAGCCGTCGATGACACCGCCGCCGAACCGCCCGGCGAGGCTCGAATTGCCGACGAGCTTGCGCTCGTTGTGGCACATCCCGCAATGGCCAAGACCCTCGACGAGGTAACCGCCGCGGTTGACCTCGGCGCTGGCCTTCGGGTCGGGCTCGAAACGACCTTCGGTGAAGAAGGCGGTGCGCCACGTGATCAGCGCGGTGCGGACGTTGAAGGGGAAGGGGATCTCGTTCTCCTCCCGCTTCTCCCTCACCGGCGGTAGCGACTTCAGGTAGGCGAAGATCGCCTTCGTGTCCTCATCGGACACCTTGGTGTACCAGGCGAACGGAAAGGCCGGGTAGAGATACTCGCCCTCGTCGCCGATACCATGGCGGAACGCCTTCTCGAAGGTCTCGTAGCTCCACTTGCCGATGCCGGTCTCGTCGTCCGGCGTGAGGTTCGGCGTCTTGATCGCGCCGATCGGCGTGTCGAGCTTGTAGTTGCCGGCCAAGAACTTGCCGCCGGGCTTGGTGTGGCAGGCGACGCAGTCTCCCGCCGTCGCCAGATACTCGCCGCGCTTGATCAGGTCCGTATCGGCGTCCTGTGCGCGAGCTGTGCCGATCGACAGGAGTGCGGCGACGGCGAGCCATCCGGAGCCCAGAGGGTTGGGACGTGTCATGAACCCGATCTCCGACGTTGAAGAGCCCCGGCAAGAATTGTTCTAAGTCATCGGTGGACGCGCACCGAACGTTCGCCACCTCCGGTTGTTCCAGGCCGCTTTGTCACAGTCCTGCGCGGCGCTGGGACCTTCCCGAAAGCGGATCACCAGTTCGGCGAGGTGCGCTGCAAGAGCGACGAACAGCCAAGCCGCGATGGCGGGCCACGCGGCTCCGGTGAGGGCGGCTCTGAGGGCGAGCATCAGTGCGGCCCCGGAGGCGAGATTGCTCAAGAGCGCCATCGGCGCCGGGCCGCGCCCCCAGCGCGCTCGCACCCCGAGCAGCACCAGCGCCTCGAGCGCGACCAGCACGAGGATGCCATCGACGATGCGACCGGAGACGAAGAGCGAGGCGAGGAGCTCGGCCATCGCTCACGTACTCCCGAAGCGCGGATTGAGCCGGACGATGGAGAGATTCAGCCCCGCGGCCACGCTTACCCAGGCGAGATAGGGCAGGTTGAGCAGAGCCGCAGGAATCGAGACTTGGCCGACGGCGAGCACCACCGCGAGGATGGAGAGCCAGAGCAGCAGCACCTCGGCGAGGGCCCAATCGGGCCGCCGCAAACGGAAGAAGATCACGCTCCAGGCGATGTTGAGCCCACCGTTGACGGCGAAGACGGCGACGAGCCGCGCGCGCGCCGCCGGTTCGGGATCGGCGTTCCAGGCGATGACCGCCGAGGCGGTGGTGAGGGCGAAGATCACGGTCCAGACCGGACCGAAGGCCCAGTCCGACGGTTTCCAGCCGGGAACCCGCAGGCGGCGGTACCAAGCATCGGTCCGGGTCGCGACCCCGCCCGCCACGGCGATCGCCAGGGCGATGAGGCCGGCGACGACGGGCGGGCCCCAGCCGCCGGCGAGCATGCCGTTCACGGCGAGACCCAGCGGAACAGGTGGGCGAGATCCTTGAAGAAAATCCGCGCATGCGCGGCGGGCTTGGCGCGCACCAGCTCCTTGTTCATGTAGGCGTCCCAGGTGAGCTGCTGGACGTCCCGATCCTTGCAGATCGCCACGAAGCGCTCGCGCAGGGCATCGCTGCGATACCAGACCCACTGCATCATCCCGAGGATCCAGAAGACGCGTCCGTGCAGCCGCATGAAGCGCTTGCGCGCCTCGGTCAGGGCTCGAACATCGCCCGTGACGAGGAAGGCCCCGGCCGCCTCCGCTGCGAGGCGCCCGCCGAGCATCGCGTAATAGATGCCCTCACCGGAGGCCGGGGCGACGACGCCCGCGGCATCGCCCGCCAGCAGCACGTCGCGCCCGTTGTCCCAGCGCCTCAGCGGTTTGAGAGGAATCGGCGCGCCTTCCCGGCGGATCGTCTCGCAGGCGTCGAGACCGGTGCCCGCGCGCAGATCGCGGATCGCGCCGCGTAGCGAGAAGCCCTTGCGGGCACTGCCGGTGCCGACGCTGACGGTCTCGCCGTGCGGGAAGATCCAGGCGTAGAAGTCGGGTGAGAGACGGCCCTGATAATAGACGTCGCAGCGCGCCCCGTCATGCGCGGCGTCGGCGGGGCGTCGGACGATTTCGTGATAGGCAAAGACCTGCCGCATCCGGGCGTGCCCCGGAATTTCGGCCCGTCCGACCGCGGAGGTCGCCCCGTCGGCACCGATGACGAGCCGCGCCCGGACCCGGCTCTCCTCGCCTGCCTTGCCGTTTCGATAGTGGATCGTGGCGAGGCCCGGCTCCTCTCGGGCAATGCGCTCGAACAGGCCGTCGCGCAGTTCCACGCCGGCCTGAACGGCGCGCTCGCGCAGAAACGGGTCGAAATGCTCGCGATCGACCATGCCGACGAAACCCTCGCCGACCGGCATGTCGACGTGGCGCGCGCTCGGCGCGACCATCCGGGCGCTGCGGATGCGGGCGACGAGAAGCGCATCGGGGATCGCGAAATCGCGGATCAGGCGCGGCGGGATCGCGCCGCCGCAGGGCTTGATCCGCCCCGCCTTGTCGAGGAGCAGCACCCGGTGCCCGGCGGTCGCGAGATCCGCGGCCGCGGTCGCCCCCGCCGGGCCTCCGCCCACCACCACGACGTCGAAGATCTCGCAAGCGTCGTGGTGTGCCATGGCGCTACCTCGCCTCGAAGCCGGGATTGAGCTGAAAGGAGGCCGTCTCGGTCAATGGATTCTGCCGACGACCGACGGTGACGTGCTCGACGCGCAGGCTGATCGCCAGGGCGACGAGGAACAGGACGGCTTCGAGCGCGAAGACCGCGGCATAGGCATAGACGGGTTCCGAGGCGACGAGGCGGGCGAGGTCGACCGCCAGCGTGCCGAGGAAGCCGCCGGCGCCGAAGGCCACGCCCTGGGCCGCGCCCCAGACGCCCATGCGGGTGCCGCGCTCGGCCTCGCCGCCGCGTCCGGCGAGCGCCATCATCGAGCCGATCGCCGCCACGGCATAGACGCCGTTGCCGAAGCCGAGCCCCGCCACTGCCGCCCGCAGCGGAAAATCCGGCCCGACCGGTCCGCCGAACGCGATGGCCCCGAGCGCGGCAGCGGACAACGCGCAGCCCACCGCCGTCCAGAGCTTGAGCGAACCGAGAATGGGGCCACCGACGAAGACGGTGACGCCGGCCACGAACAGCATGCCGGCGAGCACGCCGCCGTGCTGGAGACCCGCGAGCTTGGTCGTCGCCCCCGGCGTCATCGCGAAGACGAGGCCGGCATAGGGTTCGAGGATCAGTTCCTGCGCGCTGTAGGCGAGCATCGAGACGAAGATGAACAGGGTGAAGCGCCGCGCAGCGGGCTCGGCCAGCACCTGCGCCAGCACGGCGCGGAACGGCGGCTTCTTCTCGACCTTCGCCGCCGGCGAGGCTTCCCGCCGCGGCTCGATGCCGGAGACCGCGAGGACGGCGACCGCGAAAGCGATCAGCGAGACGGTGCCGGAGACCGCCATGAGCCGCCCGCCGGAGAACGGATCGAGGAAGTGACCCGCGAGCGGCGCGGTCACGGCAAATCCGGCGATCATCATCACCCAGACGATGGTCGCCGCCGCACCCCGGCGCCCGGCTTCCACCCCGGTCGCGAGCAGGACGAGGAGCGAGGTGCCGGCCGCGCCTGCGCCCATGCCGACGAGCAGGAACGACAGGACCGCGAGTGCCAGCCCGGCGGCGACGTGGGTTTCGGCCAGTGCCGTCGCCGCCGCGGCGCCGAATCCGCCGAGGCAGAGCGCGGCCATGCCGCCGACGATCCACGGCGTACGCCGTCCGCCGACATCCGAGCCGTAGCCCCAGCGGGGCCGCAGCACCTGGGTGGCGTAGTGCAGGGCGACGAGGCCGCCGGGCACGATCGCCGGCAGGGCCAGTTCCACCACCATGACTCGGTTGATCGTGGAGGTCATGAGAACCACGACCGCGCCGAGCGCGGTCTGAACCAGACCGAGCCGGACGATCTGAAGCCAGGAGAAGGATCGGGGGAAAGCGAGGGCGGCGCGGCTCATGGTGCCAGCCCTTGCACGAGCGGGCGCAGGGCGAAAGCCGAGGCCAGCATGCCGAGGACGTAGAGCGTCGTGCCGGTGCCATTGTACCAAGCGGCGCGGGCGCGAGGCGATTTCAGGAAGTGCGCCATCAGGGCGAGTTGCCCGGCGAGGAGGGCCGCGACCAAAGCGGCGTGCCAGGGGCGCTCCCAGGCGAAGAGCAGCACCATCACCGCCACCTGCGGCAGGGCCATGACGAGGCAGGCGAAGCGCGCCGCACGATCGGAGCCGAGTTGCACCGGCAGTGAGCGCAGGCCCATCGCCCGGTCGCCTTCGACAGACTTGAAGTCGTTGAGGGTCATGATGCCGTGGGCGCCGACGGAGTAGAGCAGGGCGACGAGGAGCACCCGCTCGTCGGGCATCGAAGCGGCCATCACCGCCGCGCCGGTGAACCAGGGCAGCCCCTCGTAGCAGAGAGCCACCGCGGAGTTTCCCCACCAGCCGTTGCGCTTCAGCCGAAGCGGCGGCGCGGAGTAGATCCAGGCCAGGACGAGGCCGAACAGAGCGGCGCCGAGGATCCAGGGGCCGAGCATCGCAGCGACGATCAGCGACAGGATCGTCCAACCGGCCGCCAGATAGAGCCCCCAGCGGCCGGGAATGCGGCCGGACGGAATCGGACGATTCGGCTCGTTGATGGCATCGACGTGGCGGTCGAACCAATCGTTGGCGGCCTGGCTCGTGGCGCAGACCAGCGGTCCGGCCAGCACCACCCCCGCCGCGATGACCAGCCATTGTCCTGTGGGCGCATGGCCGGACGAGATGACTCCGCAGCCGAAGGCCCACATCGGTGCGAACCATGTGATCGGCTTGAGCAGCTCGACGACGGCACTCGGTGCGGGCGTTGCCATACCCGAACGCTACCGGCGTCGGACAGGATGTGTCAATCAGGCTTTACACTTGGGCCGAACTAAATTGCTCATCCAAAGAGTTCAATAAATATGAATTATAATTCAAAATCCCTGCATTGCCGTTCAGGGCGTCAACTCAGGGTCGCTGGCGTCGAGATCGCCGATGCCATAGCGCCGCATCTTCGCATAAAGACCCTGCCGGCTGAGGCCGAGCATCTCCGCGGCCGAGGCGCGGTTGTCGCGGGTGATCCGCAGTGCCGCCTCGATGCACAGCTTTTCGATGAGGTCGGTCGTCTCGCGCACGAGCGCCTTCATCGAGACGCGGCCGACCAACTCGGTCATCTGTTCGACGGAGCGTGGCAGGTCGTGCGTTGTGCCGGCCAGATGGACGGGTGCGGCACGCCGGGGCGTCGCGCGGAGGGTGAAGCCGAAACACGGCTGCTCGGCGTGGGAGGTGGCGACAGCGGCGACCTCGACCTCTTCCAAAGATCCGTACTGGCCCCGCACCACGGTCGGGAAATGACGCACCGAGCCGTGATCGCGCAGCATCGCGAACAGCGCGAGTGCATCGGTCTCCTCGCGGCCGAGCCAGCTATCCAGCGTCCGTCCGCGCACCTGCTCCTCGGTGGCGTGCTGGGTCAGATCGAGGAAGGCGCCGTTGGCGGTGAGGATGCGGCGCGCGGCATCGGTGACGACGAAGCCTTCGGGCATGCGCTGGATCACGTCGAGCGCGCCGCCGACCGCAACACGCTCCGGCCTCACCGGCGCCAGCGGCGCGAGGCGCACCAGAACGGAGGTCGTCCCCTCGCCACGGAACAGGGAGGCGGAGACGCGGACGTCACCCCGTCCGCCGGTCAACGGCACGACGAGATCCGCCGCCTGCCCGGTGACGCGCAGACCGGCAAACAGGGCCTGCAAGTCCCGCAGGCTGCCGGCATCGAACAGATCGGCCGCGTCCTGGCCGATCACGCGCTTCTGCGGACGACCGAGCAACCGCATGGCTGCCGGGTTGATCTCGGTGACGCGCCGGGTGCCCGCATCGACCACCAGCACCGGCTCGCCGGAGAGCTGGAACAGCAGCTTGTAGCGCGTCTCGGCGGAGCGAAGGCGGTCGTAATCGCGCTCCAGAGCCTGCTGGGTTTCGGCCAGACGCCGCTGGAGCGCCGCCGTCGCCCGGAGGTCCTGGCCGATCACGATGATCGGGCCGTCCTTGTTCGGGCGCAGTGTGGCGTAGCGAATCGGCAGGTCCGTGCCGGTGGGCGAGGGATGGTTGACCTGCCGCCAACGGGTCATGGTGCCGGGCGCGGCGTCACGCAGCAGCGCATCGATCTTCGGCCGACTTTCGACGGTGACCGTGTCGATCCACGGCTTGCCGAGCCAGGTGTCGATGCCCTGACCTTCGAAATCGGACCGGCCGGATGAGGTATCGCGGATGATCCCGCGATCATCGACCACGAGGGACAGATCGGAGGTTGCGGCGATCAGCAACCCGGCAGTCTCCCCGTCGAGGAGACCGGCCGCCTGTTGCAGCGCCGGGGAAGGGCGCCAGGGAGAAGGGCTCGCCAAGCTGCTCAAGGTCAATACTTCGTGAGGGCGCAGAAGCCGTCCTTATCAACAGGGTCGGGTCCGCATTTCAAGCAAGCTTTCTGCGATCAGGGGGGCAAGCCGCCCATCTTCCGCAGTTCCGTCGGCGCCAACGAGGCGTACGTGGTTCGGATTCCGGACAAAGTAAGGACCGCCGACCAGCACCTTGAGCCTCGAATTGCGGGAGGCCTCGCGCAGGCTGTGGATCAGCGCCGGAAGGCTGGGCAGGAAGACATCGCACGACAGCGTCAGTCCGACGACGTCGAACCATTCCGATCGGATCAGCTCATTGCAATCCGATCCGACGCAGGTCGTCACGTCCCAACCCGATTCCCGGAAGATGCTTGCCATGAGCGAGAGCGCGAAGACATGCGTCTCGCCGGGGCACGGAAGCAACAGGACGCTGCGTCCGGAAGGGCCGCTGGTCTCGTCCTCGAACTGCGCGCATAGATCGTGTGCCGCCGCCTGAAGCCGACCGAGCGCCAGGGACACGTCGACGAAATCGCAGGCGTCCTCTTCCCAGAGGCGGCCGAGATGCCGGGCCATGGGCGCGAGCAACTCGACCAACACGCTCTCGAGCGACAGCCCCGCGTCGAGGAACTGCAGCAGGTGATGAGCGAGATCGGTGTCGGTGCGCGCGAGCAGCAACGCGCAAAGGCGCTCGACCTCATCGGGTGCCGGATGGCGACCGGAAGTGGGGGCCTGGGGGCGGACCTGATTCCGGTGGACCAGCATGAGCCGGGGCAGGATCTCGGCCTCGACGATGCTCGCCAGCTGACGGCGCATCCCCGAATCATCCGGCTGAAATGCTGTGGTCGAGCCTATCTCGGGCTCCGCCAAGACGCTGCAGTCCGACACTCCCACAGGGAGTTCGAAGTGCCCGCCGAGATGCCTCCACTCACCCATAGGCGTCTCCCTCTGAGGAAGCAGCTCGGCGGGGCAATGCGCATTTTAATGCATCGCGCGACGCCCAAAGCAACGGACGCGTGTAGGCTAACGATACGCTTCCCGCCGCCATTGGCAATCCCTCGGGCGAACGCGGCGGCCAAAACATGTAATATCGAACAAGCGTCAACTTGGATTGACACTTTCAAGTGACGAAGCCTACCCTCACTCCCATCCGAGGTTCTGCGGCGCAGGGCCGACAACGCGAGCGAGGGCGGACGCCATGCGTCAACGCCAGGGCCGACATAGACCGCTCTACACGCCGGCAGAGCGTCAGCGGCGCGACGCCTCGGCTTGGACTCTGGTGCAGGGTGTGCTGGCTCCGCTGCAATTCCTCGTTTTCCTAGCCAGCCTCGCGCTCGTGCTGCGCACGCTCGCGACGGGGGAGGGGGCGGAGATCGCCAACGCCTCCGTCGTCGCCAAGACCCTCGTCCTCTACGCCATCATGGTGACGGGCTCGATCTGGGAGAAGGTCGTGTTCGGCCGCTACCTGTTCGCGCCGGCCTTCTTCTGGGAGGACGTGTTCAGCATGCTCGTGCTGGGGCTGCACACGGCCTACCTCGCGGCATTCGGCTTACGCCTGCTCGATACGCAGGGATTGTTGGTCCTCGCGCTCGCCGCCTACGCCACATACCTCATCAATGCCGGCCAGTTCCTCCTGAAGCTCCGAGCGGCCCGGCTCGAAGCCCCGGTCTCCCTCGCTTTCGCAGGGGAGACCGCCCGGTGAACGCCCACGCGCCTCTTCCCTCTACCGGGTGCGGCGTCGCGGTCCGCGCCGAGCACGGCCAGCGGGCGGTGTTCTGCGGCCTCACCGGCATCGTCTGGCTCCACCGGAAGATCCAGGACGCGTTCTTCCTCGTCGTCGGCTCGCGCACCTGCGCCCACCTGATCCAGTCGGCGGCGGGCGTGATGATCTTCGCCGAGCCGCGTTTTGCCACCGCCATCATCGACGAGCGCGATCTGGCCGGGCTGGCTGACATGAACGACGAACTCGACCGGGTGGTGACGCGGCTGATCGAGCGGCGGCCCGATATCCGGCTGCTGTTCCTCGTCGGCTCCTGCCCGTCCGAGGTGATCAAGCTCGACCTCTCGCGGGCGGCCCTGCGGCTGTCGCGGCGCCTCGCTCCGGACGTGCGGGTGCTGAACTATTCGGGTTCCGGCATCGAGACGACCTTCACCCAGGGCGAGGATGCCTGTCTCGCCTCCCTCGTGCCGGAACTGCCGGAGGCGGCGATGACGGACGAACTCCTCGTCGTCGGTACGCTGGCCGACGTGGTCGAGGATCAGTTCGCCCGGCTGTTCTCCGATCTCGGCGTCATGGCCCGCTTCCTGCCGGCGCGGCGGGCCGGCCAGATGCCCCCGGTCGGGCGCGGCACGCGCTTCCTCCTGGCCCAGCCTTTCCTCGCGGATACCGCGCGGGCCCTGGAAGAGCGCGGGGTCCGGCGCATCGCCGCCCCGTTCCCGCTGGGGGCCGAGGGGACGACCGCGTGGCTTCGCGCGGCAGCCGAGGCCTTCGGTGTCGATCCCGCCCGGTTCGAGGCGGTGACGGCGCCGGGTCTGCGCCGCTCGCGTCAGGCGCTCGCCCCGTACACCGAGAAGCTCGCCGGCAAGCGGGTGTTCTTCTTCCCCGATTCGCAGCTGGAAGTGCCGCTCGCCCGCTTCCTGTCGCGGGAGATGGGCGCCGCGCTGATCGAGGTCGGCACGCCCTACCTCCATCGTGCTCACCTCGCCGCCGAGCTCGAATGGCTCCCCCACAACACCGCTGTGGTGGAGGGCCAGAGCCTCGACAACGGGCTCGACCGCTGCCGGCTCGCGCAACCGGACCTGACCGTATGCGGCCTCGGCCTCGCCAACCCGCTGGAGGCGGAGGGGCTGACCACGAAGTGGTCGATCGAACTGCTGTTCACGCCGATCCAAGGCTACGAGCAGGCGGGCGACCTCGCCGAATTGTTCGCGCGCCCGCTCGACCGGCGCGCCCGGCTGGAGGTGTAGCGGCCATGCAGCTCACCGTCTGGACCTATGAGGGACCGCCGCATATCGGCGCCATGCGGGTCGCCACCGCGATGGAGGGGCTGCACTACGTGCTGCATGCCCCCCAGGGCGACACCTACGCCGACCTGCTCTTCACGATGATCGAGCGGCGCGCCAAGCGCCCACCGGTCACCTACACCACCTTCCAGGCCCAGGATCTCGGCCGCGACACCGCCGCGATCTTCAAGGACGCGGTCGCCGCCGCCTACGCGCGCTTTCAGCCGCAGGCGATGATCGTCGGCGCCTCCTGCACCGCCGAGCTGATCCAGGACGATCCGGGCGGGCTGGCCAAGGCGCTCGCCCTGCCGATCCCGGTGATCCCGCTGGAACTGCCGGCCTACCAGAAGAAGGAGAACTGGGGGGCCTCGGAGACCTTCTACCGGTTGGTCCGCGCCCTGGCTGGGATGTCGGCCGAGCGTGCGCCCCGCGAAGGGCGGCGCCCCGCCTGCAACATCCTCGGCCCCACTGCTCTCGGCTTCCGCCATCGCGACGACCTGATCGAGATCCGGCGCCTCCTCGACGACCTCGGGATCGCGGTGAACGTGGTCGCGCCGCTGGGCGCTACGCCCGCCGATCTCGTCAGGCTGGGTGAAGCCGACTTCAACGTCGTGCTCTACCCCGAGGTCGCGCGCAGCGCCGCGCAGTACCTTGAAAAGACGTTCCAGCAGCCCTTCGTCGATGTGGTGCCGATCGGCGTCGGCGCGACGACCCGCTTCGTGGAAGCGGTGGCGGCCCTCGCCGGCGTCGATCCCGCTTCCGTCCTCGCCGACGCACCCTCGCGTCTGCCCTGGTACAGCCGGTCGGTCGATTCGACTTACCTCACCGGTAAGCGGGTCTTCGTGTTCGGCGACGCCACGCACGCCCTCGCTCTGGCCCGCGTCGCCGCGCACGAGCTCGGGTTCAAGCTCGTCGGTCTCGGCACCTATACCCGCGAGTTCGCCCGCGAGGTTCGAGCGGAGGCGGCGCTTCACGGCATCGAGGCGACGATCACCGACGACTACCTCGACGTCGAGGCGGCGATCCAGGCGGCGGCCCCCGAACTCGTGCTCGGCACGCAGATGGAGCGCCACATCGCCAAGCGGATCGGCATTCCCTGCGCGGTGATCTCGGCGCCGATCCACGTCCAGGACTTTCCCGCCCGCCACTCGCCGCAGATGGGCTTCGAGGGCGCCAACGTCCTGTTCGACACCCTCGTGCACCCCCTGATGATGGGGCTGGAGGAACATCTCCTCGGGATGTTCCGCGAAGATCCCGAATTCCACGATGGCGCCGCCCCGTCTCATCTCGGCCGCGGGCCGAACGGGACGGCGGACGCCGTGGAACGGGCGCCGACGACTCCTCCCCTCGCGTCGGCGCCCGTTCCATCCCCCATCCCAATCCAGGGTGCCGACGCGGTTCGCACCGCGCCGTGGGCGCCCGATGCCGAGAAGGAGCTGAAGAAGATCCCGTTCTTCGTGCGCGGAAAGGCCCGCGCCAACACCGAGCGCTTCGCCCGCGAGCGGCAGCTCCCGCTCATCACCCTCGAGACCCTCTACGATGCCAAGGCGCATTTCGGCCGATAGGCCCACCATCCGCGTCGCCATCGTCACGCTCGACAATCACTTGGCGAGCGCGGTGGAACGGGCGCGCCTGCGGCTCGCGGCCGAGATGCCGGGGCTCGCCTTGAGCTTCCATGCCGCCGCCGAATGGGAGACGGACAAGGGCGCGCTCCGCGCCTGCGAGGCGGAGATCGCGCGAGCGGACATCGTCGTCTCGGCGATGCTGTTCCTCGACGAGCACGTTCGGGCGATCCTGCCGGCGATCCTGGCGCGCCGTGAGAGCTGCGATGCGATGATCGGCTGCCTCTCGGCCTCCGAGATCGTGCGCACGACCAAGCTCAACCGCTTCGACATGAGCGGGACCAAGCGCTCGGCCCTCGACTTCCTGAAGCGGCTGCGCGGCAAGCCGGGCGCGGAGGGCAACGCGGCAAGGCAGATGGCGCTAGTGCGCAAGCTGCCGAAGATCCTGCGCTTCATCCCCGGTTCGGCGCAGGATGTGCGCGCCTACTTCCTCACCCTGCAATACTGGCTCGCGGGCTCGGACGAGAACGTGGCGAGCCTCGTGCGCTTCCTCGTGCAGCGCTACGCCGCCGGCCCCCGCGCCGTGTGGCGCGAGATCGCCGCCGCCCCCGCGCCGCAGCACTATCCGGAGACCGGCCTCTACCATCCGCGCATGCCGGGCCGGGTCGGCGAGAGCCTGGCCGCGCTGCCGACCGTGCCGGGCGCCCGCAGCCGCGTCGGCCTGCTCTTGATGCGCTCCTACGTGCTGGCCGGAAACACGGCGCATTACGACGGCGTCATCGCCGCCCTGGAAGCCAAGGGGCTCTCGGTGGTGCCGGCCTTTGCCGCCGGCCTCGACAATCGCCCGGCGGTGGACGCCTACTTCACCGTGAACGGCCGTCCGGCGATCGACGCGCTGGTCTCGCTCACCGGGTTCTCGCTGGTCGGCGGCCCGGCCTACAACGACGCGGCGGCGGCCGAGGCGACGCTGGCGCGGCTCGACGTGCCCTATCTCGCCGCTCACGCGCTCGAATTCCAGACGATCGAGCAATGGGAGGCGGGCTCGCGCGGCCTATCGCCGGTCGAGGCGACGATGATGGTCGCGATCCCCGAACTCGACGGCGCCACCGCGCCGATGGTGTTCGGCGGGCGTTCCTCGGCTTCCGGCCCCGGCAACGCCCGCGACATGCGCGTGCATCCCGAGCGTGCGGAGCGGCTCGCTGCCCGGATCGATCGGCTCGTGTCCCTGCGGCGACGGCCGAAGCGTGAGCGGCGCTTGGCCGTGATCCTGTTCAACTTCCCGCCCAATGCCGGCGCCACCGGCTCGGCCGCCTTCCTCTCGGTCTACGCCTCGCTGCTGAACACCCTGCGCGGCCTCGAGGCCGAGGGCTACGACGTCGCGGTGCCCGACAGCGTTGATGCGCTGCGCGAGACGATCCTCGGCGGCAATGCCGCCCGCTACGGCACGCCGGCCAACGTCCATGCCCGCGTCTCGGCCGAGGATCACGTCCGCCGCGAGACCTACCTGCCCGAAATCGAGGCGCAGTGGGGCCCGGCGCCCGGCCGCCACCAGAGCAACGGCGCCGACATCCTCGTGCTCGGCGCGCAGTTCGGCAACGTCTTCGTCGGTGTGCAGCCCGCCTTCGGCTATGAGGGCGACCCGATGCGGCTGCTGTTCGAGCAGGGCTTCGCCCCGACCCACGCCTTCAGCGCCTTCTACCGCTGGCTGCGCGAGGATTTCTCCGCCGACGCGGTGCTGCATTTCGGCACCCACGGCGCGCTCGAATTCATGCCGGGCAAGCAGGCCGGATTGTCGGAAGCGTGCTGGCCCGAGCGGCTGATCGGCGCGCTGCCGAACATCTACCTCTACGCCGCCAACAACCCGTCCGAGGGCACGCTCGCCAAGCGCCGCTCCGCCGCGACGCTCGTGAGCTACCTCACGCCGAGCCTCGCCGCCGCCGGGCTCTATCGCGGCCTGTGCGATCTCAAAGCCTCGGTCGAGCGCTGGCGCGGTCTGGAGCCGGAAGCGACGGCCGAGCGGACGGCGCTCGCCGCGATCATCCAGGCGCAGGGCGCGGCCGTCGATCTCGTGCCGGCCGAGCCCGCCTGGGAGGGCAATCCCGGTCCCCGCGTCGCCGCGCTCGCCGCCGCTTTGTTCGAACTCGAGCAGACGCTGATCCCGCACGGCCTGCACGTGATCGGCCAGGGGATGGCCGGCGAGGAACGTGTCGACCTGCTCCTCGCCCTGGCGGAGGCCTCGCACAGCCTCAAGCCAGCCCGCGCCGGAATCGAGCTCCTGATCGAGGGCGCGTCTCTCAACGAGGCGTTGGCTGCCGCCGGCCTTCCCGCCGACGAGACCCACCGGGCCGCCTTCGCCGATCTCGCCCGGATCGATGCCGACCTCGCCCGCGACAGCGAGCTGCCCGCGCTGATGCGGGCGCTGGACGGACGCTTCGTCGCCCCGGTCGCGGGCGGCGACCTGCTGCGCAATCCCGGCATCCTGCCCACGGGGCGCAACCTGCACGGCTTCGACCCCTACCGCTTGCCGACAGCCTTCGCGCTGGCCGACGGCGCCAAGCAGGTGGCGCGGGTGCTGGAGCGCCACCTCGCGGAAGGGCGGCCCCTGCCGGAGAGCGTCGCCCTGGTCCTGTGGGGCACCGACAACCTGAAGAGCGAGGGCGGCCCCATCGCCCAGGCGCTGGCCCTGATCGGCGCGGCACCCCGCTTCGACGGTTACGGCCGGCTGGCCGGAGCCGAGCTGATCCCGCTCGAAAGCCTCGGCCGCCCGCGCATCGACGCGGTGGTCACGCTCTCCGGCATCTTTCGCGATCTCCTACCCCTGCAGACGAAACTGCTCGCGGAAGCGAGCTTCATGGCGGCGAGCGCGGAAGAGCCGATCGAGAGAAACTTCGTGCGCAAGCACGCGCTGGCGATCCAGGCCGAGCAGGGCTGCGACTTCGAGACGGCGGCCCTGCGGGTCTTCTCCAATGCGGAGGGGGCCTACGGCGCCAACGTCAACCATCTCGTCGAATCCGGCCGCTGGGACGACCAGGACGAACTCTGCGAGACGTTCTCACGAAGGAAGAGCTTCGCCTACGGCCGCACCGGCCGCCCCGAGCCGCGACGCGACCTGATGAAGGCGGTGCTCGCGCGGGTCGATCTCGCCTACCAGAACCTCGATTCGGTCGAACTCGGCGTCACATCCGTCGATCACTACTTCGACGGGCTCGGCGGCATGGGCCGGGCAGTCGCCCGCGCCCGCGGCGAGGCGGTGCCGATCTACATCAGCGACCAGACCCGCGGGGAGGGGCGCGTGCGCTCCCTCGACGAGCAGGTGGCGCTGGAGACCCGCACCCGCATGCTCAACCCGAAATGGTACGAGGGCCTGCTCGGCCACGGCTACGAGGGCGTGCGCCAGATCGAGGCGACGCTGACCAACACCGTCGGCTGGTCCGCCACCGCCGGCGCGGTGCAGCCCTGGATCTACGAGCGCATCACCGAGACCTTCGTGCTCGACGACGCGATGCGCGACCGCATGGCGACGCTGAACCCCACGGCCTGCGCCAAGGTCGCGAGCCGCCTGATCGAGGCTCACCGCCGCGGCTTCTGGACTCCCGACCCGGCGATGCGCGACGCGCTCGACCGCGCCGAGGAGGAACTGGAAGACCGGCTGGAGGGCGTCACACCCGGCCTCACCGCAGGAGTCGCGGCATGAACATCGCCATCCGCAATCCGGTCCCGATCCGCCGCGAGGAGGGCAGCCTTCAGGTCGCGCTCGATCCGGACGACCGGATCGAGACCGCCAAGGTCTTCGCGGTCTACGGCAAGGGCGGGATCGGCAAGTCCACCACCTCTTCGAACCTCTCGGTGGCCTTTTCGAAGCTCGGCAAGCGCGTGCTGCAGATCGGCTGCGACCCGAAGCACGACTCGACCTTCACGCTCACGAAGCGCCTCGCGCCGACCGTGATCGACGCGCTCGAATCGGTGAACTTCCACTCCGAGGAGTTGCGGCCGGAAGACTTCGTGGTCGAGGGCTATAACGGCGTGAAATGCGTCGAGGCCGGCGGCCCGCCCGCCGGTACCGGCTGCGGCGGCTACGTCGTCGGGCAGACGGTGAAGCTCCTCAAGGAGCATCACCTCCTGGAGGATACCGACGTCGTCGTGTTCGATGTCCTCGGCGACGTGGTCTGCGGCGGCTTCGCCTCGCCGCTCCAGCACGCCGACCGGGCGCTGATCGTCACCGCCAACGACTTCGATTCGATCTTCGCGATGAACCGGATCGTCGCAGCGATCCACTCCAAGTCGAAGAACTACGGGGTGCGCCTCGGCGGCGTCATCGCCAACCGCTCGGCGGGGACCGACGAGATCGACCGCTTCAACGCGGCCGTGGGCCTGCGCCGTCTGGCGCATTTCCCCGACCTCGACGTGGTGCGGCGCTCGCGCCTGAAGAAATCGACTTTGTTCGAGATGGACCCGTCGCCCGAGCTGAAGGCCGTCACCGACGAGTACATGCGGCTCGCCGAGACGCTCTGGGCCGGGGCCGACCCCTGCGAGGCCGCGCCGATGAAGGACCGCGACCTGTTCGAATTTCTCGGATTCGACTGATGAGCACGCCCTACCTCACCCGCCGTTCTCAGTTGGAGACCTACTTCGACCGCACCGCGGTCGAGGCGTGGTCGCGCCTCACTTCCGACGCGCCGGTCTCGAAGATCCGCGCGACGGTGCGGGCCGGACGCGACACCATGCGGGCCAACCTGCTCGGCTGGCTGCCCGCGGATTTGACCGGCCTGCGCCTGCTCGATGCCGGCTGCGGCACCGGAGCGCTCGCGGTCGAGGCCGCGCGCCGAGGGGCGGAAGTGACCGCGATCGACGTCTCGCCGACGCTGATCGGGCTCGCTCGCGAGCGCCTGCCCACGATCCCCGGCCCCGGCTCGGTCACGTTCCGGGTCGGTGACATGCTCGACCCCTGGCTCGGCCGCTTCGACCACGTCGTCGCGATGGATTCGCTGATCCATTATCAGGCGCCGGACATCGTCCGGGCGCTCGCCGAACTCTCCCTGCGCACCGACGGCAGCCTGCTGTTCACCGTCGCCCCGCGGACCGTGCTGCTGACGATCATGCACACCGCCGGCAAGCTGTTCCCGAAGGCCGACCGAGCCCCCGCCATCGTGCCGATCACCGAGAGCGGCCTGCGGCGGCGCATTGGCGGGGAGCGGGCCCTGGCGCGTTTCGCCGTCGCGCGGACGCATAGAGTCAACAGCGGGTTCTACCTCTCGAACGCGATCGAGCTGCGCAAGACGGCGTCGCCCGCGACCGAGAGTGGAGCGGCTCGATGAAATCTGGCCTCGCCATCACCCAGGCGCTGCTCCGCCTCGGCCCGGCGATCCTTCCGTTCGCCGACGCGGCGACGAAGGAGTTGCCGCTCGGGCGGCTGATGCGGCTCGCGCTGTTCCAGGTCACGGTCGGCATGGCCGCCGTGCTACTGATCGGAACGCTCAACCGGGTGATGATCGTCGAGCTTGCGGTGCCGGCCTGGATCGTTGCCGTGATGCTGTCGCTGCCGCTGCTGTTCGCCCCCCTGCGGGCGCTGGTCGGCTTCCGCTCGGACACGCACCGCTCGGTGCTCGGCTGGCGGCGGGTGCCCTACATCTGGTTCGGCACGCTGCTGCAATTCGGCGGGCTGGCGATTATGCCGTTCGCCCTGCTGATCCTGTCGGGCGACACCACCGGCCCGCTCTGGGTCGGCCATGTCGCGGCCGCGCTCGCCTTCCTGCTGGTCGGCGCGGGTCTTCACACCACGCAGACCGTCGGGCTGGCACTCGCCACCGACCTCGCCCCTGCGCATGCCCGCCCTAAGGTGGTGGCGCTGCTGTGCGCCATGCTGCTCGCCGGCATGATGGGCAGCGCCGTGCTGTTCGGGCTAGCGCTGGCGAACTTTTCGGCCGTCCGCCTGATCCAGGTGATCCAGGGCGCGGCGCTGATCACGATCGTGCTCAACGGCGTCGCCCTGTGGAAGCAGGAGCCGCGCGATCCTCGCCGCACCGACCGAGCAGCCGCACGGCCGAGCTTCTCCCAATCCTGGCGCGGCTATGCCGGGGAGGGCACTGCAAGGCGGCGGCTCGCAGCGATCGCGCTCGGCACCGCAGCGTTCTCGATGCAGGACATCCTGCTCGAACCCTATGGCGGCCAGATTCTCGGCCTCACCGTGGCGCAGACCACGGCGCTCACCGCGATGCTCGCGGCCGGCGGCGGGCTCGGTCTGATCGCGGCGGCACGCTGGCTCAACCGCGGCGGCGATCCCTACCGGGTCGCGGCGACGGGCGCGGTGATCGGCATCGCCGCCTTCTCGGCAGTGATCTTTGCAGCCCCCCTTGCCTCGGCCCGGCTGTTTGCCGCCGGCGTCACCCTGATCGGCATCGGCGGCGGGTTGTTCGCCCATGGCACGCTCACCGCCTCCATGGCCAAGGCCGGGCCGGAGGATACCGGCCTCGCGCTGGGCGCCTGGGGCGCGGCTCAGGCCACCGCCGCGGGCCTCGCCATCGCCGCCAGCGGCATCCTGCGCGATCTCGGCGCCGCGGTGGCGCAGTCGGGTGCCCTCGGCGAGGGGATGAACGAGCCGGCGATCGGCTACCTCATCGTCTACCACGTCGAAATCGCGCTGCTGTTCGCGACGCTGGTGGCGCTCGGCCCGCTGGTGCGCGCGGATGCCCCCCGTTCCAGCCATGCGGACGAGCGGCGCGCCGGTTCGTTCGACCCCCTCGTCAATCGTCCCACCTGATCGGAGGCCTGCCATGCCCAGAGGCGAGATCACCGGTTACATCGACGTCGCTCAGGTCACGCTCTACGCGTTCTGGATCTTCTTTGCGGGCCTCGTCTTCTACCTGCGCCGCGAGGATCGGCGCGAGGGTTACCCGCTCGAGAACGAGGCCGCAGGCCGCCTGAAGAGCCCGGATCCGATCCTGATTCCCACGCCGAAGGCATTCCACCTGTCGAGCGGCCACACGATGTATGCGCCGCAGACCAACGTCGCCTACGATGCGAACGTGCCGAGCGCCCGCCGCGAGGTCTTCCCCGGCGCCCCCTACTTCCGCACCGACACCTCGCTGCAGGCCGGCGTCGGCCCCGGCTCCTGGGTGCCGCGCCATGACGAGCACGACCGGACCTGGGACTCGCAGTACCGCATCGTTCCGTTGCGCGTCGCCGAAGCCTTCGTGGTCCACGAGGACGGACCGAACCCGATCGGCATGCCGGTCTTCGGCGCCGACCGACAGGTCGCAGGCACCGTCGTCGATCTCTGGGTCGATCGCGGCGAATCCTTCGTGCGCTACTACGAGGTGGAACTCGGGGCGGGCGGGCGCCGGGTGCTGATGCCGGTGACCTTCTGCACCACCGGCCGCTTCTCCCGCACGGTGAAAACCGAAGCGCTGCTGGCGGCGCAATTCGCCGACATCCCCGACATCAAGGATCCGGACTCCGTCACCCTGCTCGAGGAGGAACGGATCATGGCGTATTTCGGCGCCGGTACCCTCTACGCCTCGCCCGCCCGCCAAGAACCCATTCTCTGAGGGCCGATCCTATGAGCGAGTCGGATTTCCTGCCCGAGGGAACGTTGCGCGGCCTGCCCGGTCCGCTGCCGCCGGGGGAGCGCATCCTGTGGCGCGGCGCCCCGACTTTGCCCGGTGTGTTGCTGCGCGCCTTCCATGCTCGGCTCGTGATGGCGTGGTTCGCCGGCACTGCCACGGTGCTGGCGGTCGGCGCCGCCGCGACCGCGGGGCCGGCGCGCGCGCTCACCGTGGCCGGCACGACCCTGCTGATCGGTCTCGTGGCTCTCGGGCTGCTGACCTTCCTCGCCTGGCTCGTCCACCGCACCACGGTCTACACGCTCACCGACCGGCGCATGGTCCTTCATGTCGGCATCGCCCTGCCGATCACCCTCAACCTGCCGCTGGCCCAAATCGAGTCGGCGGATCTGCGACTGTTCTCGGACGGCAGCGGCGATATCCCCCTGCAATTGCCGCCGGGCGAGCGGGTCGCCTACCTGCATCTGTGGCCGCATGCCCGCCCCTGGCGTGTGAGCCGCCCGGAGCCGATGCTGCGCTCGGTCCCCGATGCCCGGAGCGTGGCAGCCCTGCTCGCGCCCGCGCTCGCAGCCCAGGCCGGCGGTGTTGCCGTAGACCCAACCCGCACGGGGGAATCCGTCGCGGCAGCCGATCGGGCAAGTGTCACGCGGGGCGGTCTCGTCGCCGCCGGTGCCCGGTAGCCAGGGGAGGGATCGATGCCCGTCGAGCTCAACTTCCGCCGACAGCCGGAGAAGCCACCGTCTCAGCGGCCGGCGCTGCTGGCCGTCGCGGCCCTGCTCGGAGTGTCGCTGCTCGCGGTGGCCCTCGGGCGCGGCCAGGAGCGGGTGCCGGAGGAGCGCCCAGCCCGCCCGATCCAAACCCTGGCCTTCCACGCCGAGGACCAACCGGACGGCGCCATCGATCTGCGCAACGCCGAGCGCGGAACGCTGGTCGCCCGGATCGAGCCTGGGCAGGACGGCTTCATCCGCGGAACCCTGCGCGGACTCGCCCAGGCCCGGCAGCGGGAGGGCCTAAGCCGCGAACCGCCGTTCACCCTCACGCGATTCGACAACGGCACGTTGTCGTTGGAGGATGGGGCCACCGGGCGGCAAGTGCAGCTGCTGGCCTTCGGCCCTTCGAACGCGAAGGCCTTCGCCCGCCTGCTGCCCGGCACGGAGCTGCGGTGATGGGAGAGGGGGCGGTCATGGCCTGGATCGGCAAGACGGTCGTCGAGGTGCCCTGCACCATCGAGATCGAGCAGACGCCGGAGAGCCTGCACGCGCATGTGACGCTCGATGGCGGGTTCGAGATCGAGCCCGGTGACGAGGTCCAGGTTCACGATGCGCCGACCGAGGTGCCCTACGGCGAGCGCATCACCGTACGCCGCACCGCCACCGTCACCCGCGCAGGCCGGCTGGAGCGGGCCTGGACCAAGCTGATCGCCCATCTCGAGTTGACCGAGCTCTACGAGGTGAGCTTTTCCGAACGGAGGAAGCTGTGAACGCCAACGTCCAGCCCCAAGCCGATACGGGAGTGCCGTTCCCGCGCCAGCCGCTCAACGAATCGACCAAGAGCGCGCAGCAGACGACGTTCCTGAGCCCGCGCTTCTACACCACGGATTTCGACGAGCTCGACCGAACCGATGTCGAGCCGGTGCGCCGCGAGTGGGACATCCTGATCGAGGAGCTGCGCTCGGACCCGAACAAGCGGCACTTCGTGCGCAACGAGGAGTTCGATTGCGACCTCGCCGAGATGGACCCAGAGCTGCGCAAGGAGTTCCTCGACTTCCTCGTGTCCTCGATCACCGCCGAGTTCTCGGGCTGCGTCCTCTACGCGGAGATGCGCAAGCGGGCCAAGAACAAGGACATCAAGGAACTGTTCGGCTTCATGAGCCGCGACGAGGCGCGGCATGCCGGCTTCATCAACGACACGCTGAAAGATTTCGGCGTCGGCGTCGATCTCGGCTTCCTGACGAAGGCGAAGAAGTACACCTTCTTCAAGCCGAAGTTCATCTTCTACGCGACCTACCTCTCCGAGAAGATCGGCTACGCCCGCTACATCACCATCTATCGCGAGCTGGAGCGACATCCGGAGCGGCGCATCCACCCGATCTTCAAGTGGTTCGAGAAGTGGTGCAACGACGAGTTCCGCCACGGCGAGGCGTTCGCGCTGCTCATGCGCGCCAACCCGCGGCTGACGACGGGGGTCAACCGCTACTGGATCCGCTTCTTCCTGCTGGCCGTGTTCGCGACGATGTATGTCCGCGACCATTGCCGCCCGGCCTTTCACAAGGCGCTCGGGGTCGATCCGACCGACTACGACTTCAAGGTGTTCCGGATCACCTCCGAGATCTCGAAGCAGACCTTCCCGATCACCCTCGACCTCGACGATCCGCGCTTCAAGGCGGGACTCGACCGGCTCTTGGTCTGCGCCGACAAGATCGCCGCCGCCAAGGCGGAAGGAGGCCTGTCGGGCAAGCTGAAGCACGGTGCTCAGACCGTGGTCGCGGCGGTGACCTTCGCCCGGCTCTACCTGTTGCCGGTCAAGCAGAATGCCATGCCCGCCGACATCCGCCTCGATCCGGTCTGGTAGCATGGGCGTCTACGCCGCTCCGGCGCTCTACGCCGTCCTGCTGTGGTGGTCGGCCACCGGGCTGGTGCTGGTGCTTCAGCACCTGCCGCGGCGGACGCATGCCCGCAGCATGATCGCGGCGAGCGCCGTGCTGGCCGGCGCGCTCTGGACCATCCGCGCGGTCGCGGACGACGACACGGAGACAGGTGCCTATCTCGGCCTCACCGCCGCGGTGGTCGTCTGGGGCTGGCAGGAGATGAGCTACTACATGGGCTTCGTCTCCGGCCCGAAGCCCGCTGCCTGCGCGCCGAACCTGCGCGGAATCGACCGCTTCTTCGCGGCGCTCGCCACCAGCCTGTGGCACGAATTCGCGATCCTGATCGGCGGGCTCGCCATCCTCTGCCTCACCTGGGGGGAGGGAAACCGGGTGGCGCTCTGGACCTACGGCCTGCTCGCGCTGATGAACGCCTCGGCGCGGCTCAACCTCTTCCTCGGCGTGCGCAACCTTCACGCCGAGTTCCTGCCGCCGCATCTGGGCTACCTCGCCTGTTACCTGAGCCGGCGGCCGATGAACCCGCTGTTTCCGTTCTCGGTGACGCTGGGCACCGCCGCGACGGTCCTTCTCGCCCGCTTTGCGCTCGAGGAAGCGGCCGCGCCGCACACGGTGACAGGCTTTGCCCTGCTCGCGACGCTCGCGGCGCTGGCCACGCTGGAGCACTGGTTCCTGATGCTGCCGCTACCCTCGGCGGCACTCTGGAACTGGAGCCTTCCCGGCCGTGCCGCACCCACGGCGGCCGAATTGCCCGAAACCCGGGCGGTGCATCGCGAATGAGGAGAGGCGGACACGAGATCCGCCCACCGGCATCATCTTCTTCGGGGAGGACGGCATGGATTACGAAGCGTTCTTCGGCAATGCGATCACCGGGCTCCACCGGGAGGGGCGCTACCGCGTCTTCACCGATCTGGAGCGGCAGGCGGGGCGGTTTCCCTACGCGACGCATCACAGCCCCGGCGGTGAGCGCGAGGTCACTGTCTGGTGCTCCAACGACTATCTCGGCATGGGCCAGCACCCCTCGGTGCTGCGGGCGATGCACGAGGCGATCGACCGATGCGGGGCCGGAGCGGGCGGCACCCGAAACATTTCCGGCACCAACCACTACCACGTGCTCTTGGAGCAGGAACTCGCCGACCTCCACGACAAGGAGGCGGCGCTGATCTTCTCCTCCGGGTACGTCTCGAATTGGGCGGCGCTCGGCACCCTGGCCTCGAAGCTTCCGGGCTGCGTCGTCTTTTCCGACGAGGGCAATCACGCCTCGATGATCGAGGGCATCCGTTCGAGCCGGGCCGAGCGTCAGATCTTCCGCCACAACGACCCGGAGGACTTGAACCGCAAGCTCGCTCTGATCGAGCCCGGCCGGGCCAAGCTCGTCGCCTTCGAGTCGGTCTATTCCATGGACGGCGACATCGCCCCGATCGATGAGATCTGCGACGTCGCCGAGGCGCACGGCGCGCTCACCTATCTCGACGAGGTCCACGCGGTCGGCCTCTACGGGGCGCGGGGCGGCGGCATCTCGGAGCGGATGGGTCTCGCCCACCGGCTCGACGTGATCGAGGGGACGCTGGGCAAGGCCTTCGCCGTCCATGGCGGCTACATCACCGGCTCGACCCAACTCTGCGACTTTGTGCGCAGCTTCGCCTCAGGCTTCATCTTCACGACCTCGCTGCCGCCCGCGGTCGCGGCCGGCGGCGTGGCCAGCATCCGCCACCTCAAGACGAGCAGTGTCGAGCGGGCGCGGCATCAGGAGCGGGTGGCGCGGGTACGGCAGGCGCTGGACGCGGCCGGCATCCCGACGCTGTCCAACCGCAGCCACATCGTGCCGGTGATGGTCTGCGACCCCGTGCTGTGCAAGGCGATCAGCGACACCCTGCTCGACGATTTCGGCATCTACGTGCAGCCGATCAACTATCCGACCGTGCCGCGCGGGACGGAGCGCCTCCGCATCACGCCCTCGCCGCTGCATTCCGACGCCGATATCGATCATCTCGTGGATGCGCTGAGCACGATCTGGCGGCGGATCGGGCTGAGCAAGGCAGCCGCTGAGTAGAGGATCAGCGTGCCGCGCTACATCTTCTTCTCGAGCGCGGCCTTCACCTGCATGAGCTGATCCCACACCACACCGGGGCTGGTGCCCATGGCCTCAAGCACCGCGTTGACGCCCCAGAACACGCCGAACAGGATCACCGGCACCAGAATCCAGCCGAGGATCTCCTCGCCGCGGTGACGGGCCTTGCGGCGGCGGCGGCGTCTCTCGCGCGACGTCAGCGGATTCGGCCGCGCCGGAGCCGGCTGTGGCGCGACAGGCGTGAGGGGCCCCTCCTGCGCGTCGCTCGTCATGTGACCCCCATTGCTGGCCGAAGTCGCTCTCTCTGACAGAGAACGGCGCCGCCCATATCCGGGAGCCGGCGCAGGAACGCAACCCGCGCCGGCCTCGAAGATCGCTCACGGTTGCGCGTGAGCGACCCTGTGCCCTCAGACCTTGAGCGGCACTTTCGGTACGGTACGGACGGAGCCGCCGCCGGAAGAACCGCCTCCGGACGGTCCACCGTCGCGCTTGGTCGTCTTCTTCCGCGGGGCCGAGCGCGGCTTTGAGCGCTTGCGCTTGGCCGCGTTGGCGACGTCCGTTTCCGGCTTCGGCGTGACCGGCCCGGCAGGGAACTCGAAGCCGAGTTCGCCCTTGCCCTTTGCGGTCTCGCCCTTGCCGTCCTCGCCCTCGGGCTTCTTCAGCACGACCTTGACGGCGCCACCGTCCTTGAGGCGGCCGAACAGCACCTCGTCAGCGAGCGGCGTCTTGATCGTGGACTGGATCAGGCGAGCCATGGGGCGGGCACCCATCGCGTCGTCGTAACCGTTCTCCACGAGCCAGTCGCGGGCCTCGTCCGAGAGTTCGATCGTGACGTTGCGGTCGGCAAGCTGCGCTTCGAGCTGGAGCACGAACTTGTCGACGACCTTGGCCACGACTTCCTTCGGCAGGTGGCCGAACGAGATGATCGCATCAAGGCGGTTGCGGAATTCCGGCGCGAACAGCCGATTGATCGCCTCCACGTCGTCACCCGTGCGCTTCGACTGAGTGAAGCCGTAGGCCGACTTCGCCAGATCCGAGGCACCCGCATTCGACGTCATGATGATGATGACGTTGCGGAAATCGACCTGCTTGCCGTTGTGATCGGTCAGCTTGCCGTGGTCCATCACCTGCAGAAGGATGTTGAACAGGTCCGGATGCGCCTTCTCGATCTCGTCGAGCAGCAACACGCAGTGCGGGTGCTGATCGATTCCGTCGGTCAAGAGGCCGCCCTGGTCGAAGCCGACATAGCCGGGCGGTGCACCGATCAGCCGCGAGACCGTGTGGCGCTCCATGTATTCCGACATGTCGAACCGCAGCATCTCGACGCCGAGCGAGGCCGCGAGTTGCTTGGCGGCTTCGGTCTTGCCGACGCCGGTCGGGCCGGCGAACAGGTAGGAGCCGATCGGCTTGTCGGGATCGCGCAGGCCCGCACGCGCCAGCTTGATCGCCGAGGTCAGCGCCTCGATAGCGTTGGTCTGGCCGTAGACGACCCGCTTCAGGTTCTCGGTCAGGTTCTTGAGCACCACCGCGTCGTCCTTCGACACGGTTTTGGGCGGGATCCGCGCCATCGTGGCGATGGTGGTCTCGATCTCCTTGACGCCGATGGTGCGCTTGCGGCGCGCCTCCGGCACCAGCATCTGCGAGGCGCCGGTCTCATCGATGACGTCGATCGCCTTATCCGGCAGCTTGCGGTCGTTGATGTAGCGGGCCGACAGTTCCACCGCCGCCTTCACGGCGTCGGTCGTGTATTTCAGCTTGTGGAATTCCTCGAAATACGGCTTCAGGCCCTTGAGGATCTCGATCGTGTCCGGGATCGACGGCTCGTTGACGTCGATCTTCTGGAAGCGGCGCACCAGGGCGCGGTCCTTCTCGAAGTACTGGCGGTACTCCTTGTAGGTGGTCGAGCCGATGCAGCGCAGCGAGCCGGAGGCGAGCGCCGGCTTCAACAGGTTCGAGGCATCCATCGCACCGCCCGAGGTGGCGCCCGCACCGATCACGGTGTGGATCTCGTCGATGAACATGATGGCGTTCGGGTGCGCCTCGATCTCCTTCATCACCTGCTTGAGGCGCTCCTCGAAGTCGCCGCGGTAGCGGGTGCCGGCGAGCAGCGTGCCCATGTCGAGGGAGAACACGGTGGCATCAGCCAGAACCTCCGGCACCTCGTGCTGGATGATCTTGCGCGCAAGGCCCTCGGCGATCGCCGTCTTGCCGACGCCGGGGTCGCCCACCAGCAGCGGGTTATTCTTCTGTCGGCGGCAGAGCACCTGAATCGTGCGCTCGACCTCGGAATGGCGACCGATCAGCGGATCGATCTTGCCGTCGCGCGCCTTCTTGTTGAGGTTGACGCAGTAGGCCTCCAGCGCGTCGCCCTTCTTCTTGGGCCGCGCCTCGTTGTCCTCGCCGCCGGGACGCTCGGAGGCACTCTCCTCCTCGGCACCGCGCACGGGCTTGGCCTCGGAGGCCCCTGGGCGCTTGGCGATGCCGTGGCTGATGTAGTTCACCGCGTCGTAGCGGGTCATGTCCTGCTCTTGCAGGAAGTAGGCGGCGTGGCTCTCGCGCTCGGCGAAGATCGCCACGAGCACGTTGGCGCCGGTCACCTCCTCGCGGCCCGAGGACTGGACGTGGATCACCGCGCGCTGGATGACGCGCTGGAAGCCGGCGGTCGGCTTGGCGTCCTGGCGCCCGTCGCCCGTCAGGTTCGAGAGTTCGGTGTCGACATACTCGACGAGATTGCGGCGCAGCACGTCGATCTCGACGTTGCAGGCCCGCATCACGGCGGCGGCATCCTGGTCATCGACGAGCGCGAGCAGGAGATGTTCGAGAGTCGCGTATTCGTGGCGGCGCTCTCCGGCCAGGGCCAGGGCGCGGTGGAGGGCTTGCTCGAGGCTGCGTGAGAAGCTTGGCAATGCTCTGGCCTTCGCTGGATGCCTATTTCTTTTCCATAACGCACTGAAGCGGATGTTGGTGCTTGCGGGCGAAATCCATCACCTGCGTCACTTTCGTTTCCGCAACTTCGTAGGTGAACACGCCACACTCCCCCACGCCATTGTGGTGGACGTGCATCATGATCTGGTAGGCGTCTTCGTGGCTCTTGTTGAAGAAGCGCTCCACGACGTGCACGACAAATTCCATCGGCGTGTAGTCGTCGTTGAGCAGCAGCACGCGGTACAGGCTCGGTCGCTTCGCGCGCGGCTTGGTCCGGGTGATGATCGCGGTGCCCGAACGATCATCGTCGCCCGAGTTGCGCGGGGTCGAAGCCGCACGCACCGGCACCCGTCCCCGACCCGCCTCCTGCACTTCGTTCTGGATCAGCTTAGAAGACATCTGAATCGAAGCGACCTTGGTCTGGCAGCCTTCGGCACCGGCATCCCGGTGGAGGGGCGCGGTGCTCACCAGGCAATCTATAGGCCGATCGGCGACTGCGCCAGAGAGGTGCGTGAAACTGTCCGGCCGCGCCATATCCTCCGGCCTCTCCTTCGACGCCGCTCGCACCCGCGTTCCCGCACACGCGCGTGAAACGCGCCGCAGCGGTCGCCGGTGCCCGATCGCGAGGAGCTAAATCATTGGCACGGGGCGGGCGCCGCTGCCCCGTCAAGATTGGCTTAACCCCTGTGGCAAAAGGGCGATCTCGAACTTGGATGCGGTCGCATTAACGGCCGCGTAACCGCGTTCATCCTACCGTCCTCGGCAGAGATTGCGGACCCGGTGGCGGTGTCCGTGAAGGGTGCCAGCCGGGCCGGAATGCCCGACTGTCGAGGCGAAGGTTTCGAGATGCGTCGCGTAGAAGGCCGGCCCACCACGGGGTCCCGCGCTGTCGCCGTGCTGCTCCTGGCGACGAGTTTTCTCGTCGCGGTGGCCGATCCCGCGGAGGCCAAGCGCCGGGGCCACGCCCGCAAGGCGGTGAGCGGCTACAACCCGCCCTACGCAGCCATGGTCGTCGACGTAAAGTCGGGCCGGACGCTCCACGCGGTCAACGAGGACGCGCTGCGCCACCCGGCCTCGATCACCAAGGTGATGACCCTCTACATGCTCTTCGAGCAGATGGAGCGGGGCCGCTACGACCTCGATTCGCCGCTCTCCATCTCGGCCAAAGCCGCCGCCCAGGCGCCGTCGAAGCTCGGCCTGCGCCCCGGCTCGACCATCACGGTCGAGGAGGCGATCAAGGCGCTGGTGACCAAGTCGGCCAATGACGTGGCCTGCGCCATCGGCGAGAACATCGCCGGCTCCGAGCCGCGATTTGCCGACATGATGACCCGCAAGGCCAAGGCGCTCGGCATGAGCCGCACCAACTTCGCCAACGCCTCGGGCCTGCCAGACCCGGATCAGATCACCACGGCGCACGACCTCTCCATCCTGGCCCGCGCCATTCAGGATCGTTTCCCGCGCCAGTATCGCTACTTCCAGACCCGCTCCTTCGCCTTCCGCGGTCGGGTCATCGGCAACCACAACCGCCTGCTCGGTACCGTCGAGGGCGTGGACGGCATCAAGACCGGCTACACCCGCGATTCCGGCTTCAACCTGATGACCGCGGCCAAGCTCGGCGACCGCCAGATTGTGGCGATCGTGCTCGGCGGCAAGTCGGGCGCGAGCCGCGACCGGATCATGGCGGATCTCGTGCGCGCCAACCTGCCCCGTGCCTATGCCGGCGCCCGCCAGACGGCGCCCGTCGTCGAGGTGGCCGAGCGCGGCCGCCCGGCGGTCGTCGCCGAGGCCGAGTCCCGCACCCGTACCGTCCTCGCCTCGGCGGACGACGACGGCATCGAGACCACGAGTTCCACCAGCACCGCGCCCCTTGACATCCGTCCGTCCACGACGACGCCGGGTTCGCGCCGCGCCGGCCTCCAGGCGCTGCCGAACGCCGCCCAGGCCTATGCCGGGCCGGCGAGCCAAGCGCCGTTCCCGAGCGCCGGCGGCAAGACCACCGCCCGCCTGCCCGCCGTGGAGGGCGTCGCCTCCCGCGCCGAGGGCCCGCCGAAGGACGCCCGCGGCGACAGCGCCAAGCCCGTCACGCCGAGCCCCTGGGTGATCCAGCTCGGCGCCATGGACGATGAGGACAAGGCGAAGTCGATCCTCGCCGACGCCCGCAGCCGGACCGGCATGCTGTCCAAGGCCGCCCCCTACACCGTGCGCGTGACGCACGGCGGCACCACACTCTACCGCGCCCGCTTCTCGGGCTTCTCCGAGCAGAGCACCGCGCAGGATGCCTGCGCCGCGCTGAAGAAGAACGGCTTCAACTGCTTCGCCACCCGGAGCTGATCGGATCCAACACGCCTCCTCGGTGCGGCGGCCGGCGCGTTCGGCCGGCGGTCGCCCGAGGACAAGAGCCGCAGCAAGGTGGCCGGATTCTCCTCGTCATATCGACCCTGACAACGCGCGTGGAGTTTTAGCGATGTCGGTTCACCAGCCTGTCACGCGCCGCGTTCACGCGCGCCGCCCGCTCGACGCTGCCGCCCTGGTCGGGATGCAGCCGCTTCATCAGCGCCCGATGAGTCGCGCGGACCTCCTCCAGGGACGCCCCGCGCTCAAGCCCCAAGACCTGATAGGCCTCCTCCTCCGTCATCGTCCCTGGCTTCGCCGGGCCGCCCGGCCGCGAGTCTCGGTCGCTATCAGCGTCTACACGCCAGCCGGACTGCCGGCGGTCGAGATACGCCTCTAGCAGGCGCGTGCCCTCGGGATCGTGCGGGCGCAAAAGGATCGTCAGCTCGATCAGCGCCTCCGTCGGCACCGCCGAGAGGCGGCGCCCGGCGAAGGGGCCGACGAACAGGGTCCCGTCCAGCGGCGCGCCGTCGAAGGCGAACTCAAGTTCGAGCGAGGCGGAGCGCACCGGCTGCGGCTCGCGATAGCCACGCCACGCGCGGACCCGACGGATGACGCCAGCCTCGCCCTCCGTCAGCCAGATTCCGCCCGCGCCAAGCAGGAGTGCGAGGACGAAGCTGCCGCGCAGCGACAGCACGAAGGCCGCGGCCAGCAGGGTGTAGCCGGCGAGCAGCCGGGGCGTCAGGCCGAAGGGCAGGCGCCCGTTGCGGCGGCCGAGCCACCAGAATCCGATGAGCGCCAGAAGGCCGAGGGCGAGGAGCATGCCTCGCTCATCGGCCGGTTCGGCCCGCGGGTAAAGCGCTCATCCGATGCAGGGGCTTGGTGCCCCTCATCATAGCCGCGTCTGCGCCACATCCGCCGTGTTCAGCCGAACGGTCCGCACCCGGCCGTCGCGCTCCACCAGCAGCGTGACCGGGCGGTCGAGCCCCGCCTCCTCGACGACGGCGGTGAGGTCCGACAGGCGGTGGACGGGGCGACCGTTGGCGCCGACGATGACGTCGCCGATGGTGCCGCTGCGGGGATCGACACCGCGCAAGCCCGCCTGCGCCGCCGGCGAGCCGGGGAGCACCCGCAGCACCACAACGCCATCAATACCGAGGCGAGCGGCTGTCGCCTCCTGGCCGGCGATAATGCCGATGCCGGGATTGCGCACACGGCCGTTCTTGATCAGGTCGGGCACCACCCGGTTCACCACATCGACCGGCACCGCGAAGCCGATGCCGGCGCTGGCCCCGGAGGGCGAGAAGATCGCGGTGTTGACGCCGATGAGACGGCCCGCGGAGTCGAGCAAGGGTCCACCGGAATTGCCGGGATTGATCGCCGCATCGGTCTGGATCACGCCGGACAATTCACGGCCCTCCTGCGTCGGCAGGCGACGTTGGAGCGCGCTGATGACGCCGGTCGTCAGGGTGTGGTCGAGGCCGAACGGGTTGCCGATGGCGAAGGCGGATTGCCCGACCTTGAGGTCGGCCGACGTTCCCACAGCGAGCGGTGGGGGCATCTTGGCCACGCGGCCGAGCTGGAGCACGGCGAGATCGTAGCTCGGTGCGGTGCCGACGACCCGCGCGCCCACCACCTCGCCGGAGGCGAGCCGTACGGAAATCGAGCCGCCGCCCTTGGTCGCGGCCTCGACCACGTGGTTGTTGGTCACGACATGGCCGGCGGCGTCCCAGACGAAGCCCGTGCCGGTCTGCGTGCCGGAGCCTTGCTGCTGCTGCTCTCCCTGGCCGAACTCGTCATCCGGCTCCATCAGCGCACGCCCTTGCGCCGCCGCCTGGGCGAAGACGTGGACGACGGAGGGCGCGGCGCGGGCGAAGAGATCGACCGTCGTCTTCTCCGCCGCCGATAGGTCACCGCGCGCGGTCACCGAGCGCGGCGCGTCCGCCGAGTAGAGGAAGGCGAGGATGTAGGGCTGCGCCACGAAGGCGATCAGCAGCCCCAGAGTCACGCCCAAGGCGATTCGCAAGAAACGATCCGGCACCGACAACCCCAACCCTTGACCGCGATCCCGCCCGAGCATGGCCCAAGCCTTTGCCTCGACCGGCCCGCGCGGTCGATCCACCGCGCGCCCCGCTTCGGCGGTACGGGCAGCGTTCAGACTCGCTCGACCACACTCCCGGATATGCAGTCGATGGCGACGGCGATCGCGGAACCTCGAGAAATGAGACTTAGCTGTGTCCGGTGTGGCCTCCAGTCAACAAATCCCCGCTTTCCCGCACAGGCAGGCTGGGTGCGACACCGCACGGCCAAGCCTCACACTCGAGAGTAACCAATTGCATACTGTTTCGTACGCAGTGTCTTCTTACTGATGAAGGCGTCCGTGGGCGGGCCTGGACTAATTCTTGGCAAAACCGAGGCAAAGGTCAGGTGAGGAACTGCGACGAAACGGTGACCGATTGGCCGTCGAGCACTCGAATTGATCGCAAAGCCGCCCAAGAGATGCTCCGATCGCCCTTGAAACTTTGAACACACCGTCCCGACGGTCTCAGTCGTCGCGGCGTCCTTTAACGGACGGATACGGTTCGCACAGGAAGAACCAGAGATGGAAACCGAAGCTCTCGAACGTCCTGCCGACCTCACCATCTGGCGCACGCTGCCGGCCTCCTCTCCGCTGGCTCAGCCCGAGCGCTACGGCACCCTGCGCGAGGCGCTCGCCGCCGCCAAGGGTGCCCTGGGCGATCCCTCGAAGCAGCCCTGGATCATCACGGAAGAGGGCGAGATCCTCTCCCCGAACTGGATCCGCACCTACGTCAACTGATCGCCGCCTCAGCGCGCGGGTCGCGGTTGCGCCGGATCGGCGGGCCGCGCGGGTTCCGCCTCGGAGCAAGGCTCCGGCCGGTTCACCAGCGTGACCAGTACGTAGGACACGATCATCAGCAGGAACCACGAGCCGAGCTTGGCCGCCGAGACTGGCGACCAGCCGGCCGCCTGGTTCGGGTAGAGCCAGACACGGCTCGCCGTGCCGATATTCTCGGCGAACCAGATGAAGAGCGACACGAGGACGAAGCCGAGCAGCAGCGGCATCTGACGATGCACGTGCCAGACCTTGAAATGCACGATCGTGGCGCCGAACAGCAGACCGGTTGCAATGAACAGCAGCGCGCGTAAATCCGCCATGTAGTGGTGGCTGAAGAAGTTGACGTAGATCGCGCCGGCCAGCGGCAGCGTGAACATCAACGGTGGGTGCCGCGTGAAGCGGAAGTCGAACAGGCGCCAGACACGGGCGATGTAGGAGCCGATGCTGGCATACATGAAGCCGGTGAACAGCGGCACGCCCATGATCCGGAGCCAGCTCGCCTCCGGATAGATCCACGAACCGACGCTGGTCTTGAAGATCTCCATCGCCGTCCCGACGATGTGATAGAGCGCAATGACCTTGGCCTCCTCCCAAGTCTCCATGCCGAGCGCCAGAAGCGCCACCTGGATCAGCACGGCCGCGACGGTGAGGAAGTCGTAGCGCGAGAGCGGTGCGGAGGCCGGGTAGAACAAGTGCGTGCCGATCAGCAGCACGCAGATCAGGCCGCCGAACAGGCAGGCCCAGCCCTGCTTCACTCCGAATCTCAGAAATTCGTAGGCGAAGGCGGCGAAGTGTCCATGCGCCTGCGCCCGAGCGCCGAGCCGACGCTCGGTCTCGACGAAGCCGGCCAGGAACGGCCAATTGCGCGCCGCGCTCGGTGTCTTCCTTCGCACGAAACGCATCCTACCCGCTCAGCCCCGTTCATTGCCCGAATCGCGTGCCGAGCGGATCGGAGGAAAGCGTCGGTTTGACGTTCATCGGCGCGTCGAAGCACATTCGGCGTAAGAAGTAAGGGGGAGGGGGCGTGCAGGCGGAAACCGTGGAGGATCGTGCGCGGGCGCGCCACCGCATGGAGCGCGAACTGCGCCGACTGGAAGGACTCGCGGGACGAAAGCGGGTCCGCCGACGGATTCTGCGGGCGCTGCGCGGCACGGCCGGAGCGGCGGCGACCTTCGGCGCGCTGGTCAAGCTGAAGCTCGTCGGGACGCTGGCCGGAAAGGCCGCGATCGCCTTGGCCGTCGGCCTCGGGCTGGCATGGCCGACGCTGGTCATCGGCATCATCGGCTTGGTCGGGATCGTGCTGGCGCTGCTCAGCTTGTTCAGCGGTGAGGGCGGTCCGCACAGCTTCGACTGCGATTGGCCCTGCGAGTGCGGACGAAAGGAGGCGCGAGCGCGGCGCCTGAAGCACCTGATCGCTCAACGGCGATCCTGGCTCGCCGCCCCCTCCGGTGCGGCCCCGAGCGTCCGCTGGGATGCCAGGGGACGTTACGCCACGGCGACGGCGGGGAGGGCGAACGCGCGGAAGCGGAGCCGCTGACGCCAGCCTTTTTGACAGTAGCCGCCTTTGACGGCACGCCTATAATGCTCAAAAAAATCTTCAAGAAACCACGACAGCTTCGGACTCCGAGGCTGAGGCCAGGAAACCCGCGTCATGATCTCCCGGATCCCCGATTTCACCTCAGTGGCCTTCGCGGCCGACGGCTTCAAGGCGCCGCCTCCGCCGGCCTCCGAGCCGTGGATGACGCCCGAGGGCATTCCGGTGAAGGGGTTCTACGGTCCTGAGGATCGCGAGGGCTGCGAGGGCATCGACTCGTTTCCCGGCCTGCCGCCCTACCTGCGCGGTCCTTATCCGGCGATGTATGTCACCCAGCCCTGGACGATCCGGCAATATGCCGGATTCTCCACGGCGGAGGATTCGAACGCCTTCTACCGGCGCAACCTTGCGGCCGGCCAGAAGGGCCTCTCGGTCGCCTTCGATCTCGCCACCCACCGCGGCTACGATTCGGATCACCCGCGCGTCTCGGGCGATGTCGGCATGGCGGGTGTCGCGATCGACTCGATCTACGACATGCGCACCCTGTTCTCCGGCATCCCACTCGACGAGATGACGGTGTCGATGACGATGAACGGCGCGGTGCTGCCCGTGCTCGCCCTCTACATCGTCGCGGCCGAGGAGCAGGGCGTGCCGCCCGAGAAGCTTGCCGGCACGATCCAGAACGACATTCTGAAAGAGTTCATGGTCCGCAACACCTACATCTATCCCCCCAAGGGATCGATGCGGATCATCTCGGACATCTTCGGTTACACCTCGAAGAACATGCCGAAGTTCAATTCGATCTCGATCTCCGGCTACCACATGCAGGAGGCCGGGGCGACGCAGGATCTGGAGCTCGCCTACACGCTCGCTGACGGCGTCGAGTACATCAAGGCTGGCCTCGCGGCAGGCCTCACCATCGACCAGTTCGCGCCGCGCCTGTCGTTCTTCTGGGCGATCGGGATGAACTTCTTCATGGAGATCGCCAAGATGCGGGCCGCGCGCCTGATCTGGGCCAAGCTCGTCAAGGAGTTCGAGCCGAAGAGCGACAAGTCGCTTCCCCTGCGCACCCACTCGCAGACCAGTGGCTGGTCGCTGACGGCGCAGGACGTGTTCAACAACGTCACCCGCACCTGCATCGAGGCGATGGCGGCGACCCAAGGCGGCACACAGTCGCTCCACACCAACGCGCTCGACGAGGCGCTGGCGCTGCCGACCGACTTCTCGGCCCGCATCGCCCGCAACACGCAGCTCTTCCTGCAGCAGGAGAGCGGCACGACGCGGATCATCGATCCGTGGGGCGGCTCCTACTATGTCGAGCGCCTGACCCACGACATCGCCGCGCGGGCCTGGGAGCATATCCGTGAGGTCGAGGCGCTCGGCGGCATGGCAAAGGCCATCGAGGCCGGCATCCCGAAGCTGCGTATTGAGGAGGCGGCGGCGCGTGCTCAGGCGCGAATCGATTCCGGGCGCCAGACGATCGTCGGCATCAACAAGTACAAGCCCGACGACGAGATGAAGATCGATCTCTTGCGGGTCGACAACGCCGACGTGCGCGCCAAGCAGATCGACAAGCTCAAGCGCCTGCGCGCCGAGCGCAATCAAGCCGAGGTCGATGCGGCGCTGGCGGCGCTGACGAAGGCCGCGGACGGCGAAGGCAACCTGCTCGAACTGGCGGTGAACGCGGCGCGGGCCAAGGCCACGGTCGGCGAGATCTCGGAGGCGCTGGAGAAGGCTTGGGGCCGACACCGCGCGGAGATCCGCTCGATCTCGGGCGTCTACAAGCGAGAGGTGGGCGGCATGTCGCCGGTGGTGGAGAAGGTCCGCGGCCTCGTCGAGGCCTTCGAAGAGAATGACGGGCGCCGCCCGCGCATCCTGGTCGCCAAGATGGGCCAGGACGGGCACGACCGCGGCCAGAAGGTGATCGCCTCGGCGTTCGCCGACCTCGGCTTCGACGTCGATATCGGGCCGCTCTTCGCCACGCCGGACGAGGCGGCACGTCAGGCTGTGGAGAACGACGTGCACATCGTCGGCGTCTCCTCGCTGGCGGCGGGCCACCTGACGCTGGTGCCGGAACTGAAGGCCGCGCTGAAGCAGGAGGGCCGCGACGACGTGATGATCGTAGTCGGCGGCGTGATCCCGCCGGGCGATTACGATGCGCTCTACGCCGCTGGCGCCTCGGCGATCTTCCCGCCGGGCACCGTGATCGCGGAAGCGGCGGTAAAGCTTCTCGGCGAACTCAACGGGCGCCTCGGCTACGGCGAGCGGCAGGCGGCTGAATAGCCCTTCCCAACCCCAGGCGGAGGCACCTGCCTCCGCCGTTCCTCAATCGGCCTTCGCCGGATTTACCTGAATCGCAGGCATGTCGGCCCGCCTCGTGGTGTCCTGCGGGTAGATCGGCTAAGAGGACGGAGCTTACTTTCGCGCCTGCCGCTCCCGGACTGTTCTGACCGGCTGGCGCCTCTTGATACGCAACGGGGCTGAGCCATGGCCGAGGCGGACCACGAAACAATCCTGCCCGTAATCCTGTGCGGCGGCTCGGGCACGCGGCTATGGCCGGCCTCGCGCGAGAGCATGCCGAAGCAGTTCACGCCGCTCGTCGATCCCGCAACCTCGACCTTCCAGGCGACCGTTCGCCGCGTTGCCGACGGGCACGTGTTCGCCAAACCGACGGTGATCGCGTCCGCCGAGTCCCGCTTCATCGTCGCCGAGCAGCTCGCGCAGAGTGGGGTCGCCGCCGACATCCTGCTCGAACCCGAGCGGCGCGATTCCGCGGCCGCCGTGGCGGTGGCCGCGCTCCACGGTGCGCAGCGCGGGCCGGAGACGGTGGTTCTGGTGATGGCTGCCGATCACGTGATCGAGGACGCCGCTGCCTTCGCGCAGGCCGCGCAGGAAGCCGCCCGCGGCGCCCGGCTCGGCCAGATCATGACGCTCGGCATCACCCCGACCCGGCCCGCGACCGAGTACGGCTACATCCGCACCGGCGGCGCACTTACAGACGCGCCGGGCCTCTTCCGGGTCGAGCGCTTCGTCGAGAAACCCGACGCGGCCGGCGCCGAGCGCCTGATCGGGGAGGGTGCCCTGTGGAACTCGGGCTACTTCCTGTTCCGTGCCGACGTGATGATCACCGAGCTGGAGGCGTACGCGCCGCAGGTGCTGGAGGCCGCCCGCGGCGCGCTCGCCAATGCCGCCACCGATCTCGACTTCGTGCGGCTCCAGGCCGAGTCCTTCGCGCGGGCGCCGAAAACCTCGATCGACTACGCAGTCATGGAGCGCACCACCCGCGCGGGCGTGCTCGCGGTCTCCTTCGCGTGGTCGGATGTCGGCACCTGGGACGCCGTCTGGCAGGTGCTGGAGCGCGACCCGCAGGGAAATGCCGTACGCGGGCGCGTCGAGCTGGTGGAGACGACAGGCAGCCTCGTCCATAGCGAGGGGGACGGGCTCACCACCGTGGTCGGGCTCGACGACGTGGTGGTGGTCGCGACCCCCGATGCGGTGCTGGTCGCATCCAAGACCCAGTCGGGCAAGGTCAAGGATCTCGTCACGGTCCTGCGCGAGAAGGCGCATCCGGAGGCGGACGCCCATCGCCGGATCTATCGTCCCTGGGGCTGGTACCAGCGCATCGACATCGGCGAGCGCTTTCAGGTGAAGCGGATCATGGTGACGCCGGGCGGCCGGCTCTCGCTGCAGAAGCACTTCCACCGGGCCGAGCATTGGGTGGTGGTGAAGGGCACCGCCGAGGTGACGCTCAACGATTCAATCATCCTCGTCCACGAGAACGAGGCGGTCTACCTGCCGATCGGCTCGATGCACCGCCTGACCAATCCCGGAAAAATTCCGCTCGAACTGATCGAGGTGCAGGTCGGCTCCTATACGGGCGAGGACGACATCATCCGCCTTGAGGACGTCTACGGCCGCTGAGATCAGCAACCGGACGCGGCGGCGAGGTAGCGCCCGAGCCGCGCGACCCCCTCCCGATCCATGTGCAGGCCGAGCTTCGAGCGGCGCCAGAGGATGTCGTCGGACGCGCGCGCCCATTCGTGCCGCACCAGGTAGTCGACCTCGCGGGCGCTGAGATCGCCGCCGAAGATCTCGCCGAGATCGGACGGGGCGCGCGCATCGCCGAGCAGCAGGGCGGCGCGGGTACCGTAGGCGCGGCCGAGCCGCCGGACCGTCGCCTCGGGCAGGAACGGGTACTCGGCTGCGAGCGTACTCGCAAACGCTTCGAAATCCGCGCCGGGCATATCGCCGCCGGGCAGCGGCGCGGCGCCGGTCCAGACAGGCTTCATGCCCGGCAGGTGCGGCTTCAGCTTCTCCAGCGCGTGCTCGGCGAGCCGCCGGTAGGTGGTGATCTTGCCCCCGAACACGGAGAGCACCGGCGGCCCCTCATGGTCGAGATCCAGCACGTAGTCGCGGGTCACCGCCGAGGCGTTCGCGGCGGCATCGTCGTAGAGCGGCCGGAGCCCCGAAAAACTCCAGACCACGTCGTCCGGGCCGATCGACCGCTCGAACGAGCGATTGATGCAGGCGCAGAGATAGCGCGTCTCCTCGGCCGAGATGCGAACCGGGCCGGGCTCACCCTCGTGCGCCACGTCGGTGGTGCCGATCAGGGTGAAGTCGCGCTCGTAGGGGATGGCGAAGACGATGCGCCGGTCGGGCTGTTGCAGGATGTAGGCCTGATCGCCAGCGTAGAGCCGCCGCACCACGATGTGGCTGCCCTTGACGAGCCGCACCTTCGGCCGGGCCTCGAGCGCGAGCGTGCGCAGCAGGGTCTCGCCGACCCACGGACCGGCGGCGTTGACGACGATGCGGGCCCGCACGCTCTCCCGCTGCCGCCGTTCGGCATCGTAGAGGGTGACGGTCCAGGCGCCAGCCTCGCGCCGGGCGGATTCCACGGTGGTGCGAGTGCGGATCTCCGCGCCGTGCTCGGCGGCGTCGACCGCGTTCAGCACGACGAGGCGGCTGTCCTCGACCCAGCAATCGGAATAGGCGAAGCCCCGCGTCAGCCGCTTCTGGAGCGGCGCACCGACGCCGTCGCGGCCGAGGCGCAGCGCCTGAGAGCGCGGCAGCGCTCTGAGGCGGGCGAGGTGGTCGTAGAGGAACAGCCCGACCCGCAGCATCCAGACCGGGCGCAAGCCGGCATCGTGCGGCAGGACGAAACGCAGCGGCCAGATGATGTGCGGGGCGAGCCGCATCAGGCGCTCGCGCTCGGCCAACGCCTCGCGCACGAGCCGGAACTCGTACTGCTCGAGGTAGCGCAGGCCGCCATGGATCAGCTTGGTCGAGGCGGACGAGGTGTGCTCTGCCAAGTCGCCCCGCTCGCACAGCAGGACGCGAAGCCCGCGCCCGGCGGCGTCGCGGGCGATGCCGACGCCGTTGATGCCGCCGCCGATAACGAGGAGATCGAAAGGGTCGCTCACGAGCGGCCCAGACCACCGAAGCCGAGGCTGACCACGACCCCGATGAGCACGGCGGCCCCGAGGCAGCGCCGCCACGGATTGACCCCGCGGGCAATCTCATCGATCGCCCAGACGGTGAGGCTCAGAAGCGCGACGACCCGAAGTCCCGCGAAGACCGGAGCCGGCAGGCCGGGCATCACCGCCTCAAGCAGCCATTCCAGGGCCGAGGCCGCAGCGAAGATCCACAGGGGCGCATTCGGCCATTGGCCGATCACGACCGCGCCGGTGCGCCGATCGCGGAAGATCCAATCGAAGGCCCGGCGCAAGCGAGGCCTCAGATCGCGTCCGTGCCCCTCGCGGCACGGATCGGCTCACAGATCTTCGGGCTGATTTGGTCGAGATGTGGGCAGGCATTGGTCTGGTACCAGCCGCGCAGCTCTGGCTGCTTCGGCGCGACGTACATCGCCGTCAGGACGAAACCGCCGGCGATCAGGATCAACAGCAGGAGAAGGTTGCGCAAGGGCGGGCTCCAATCCGTCGGGTCACGGCGGAAAAGCCGGGCTCCTCGCGGCAGACGCGTGAAGGCGGGGAGAGTTCCCTGGCCAAGCCTCGCATCGATGCCTCATCAACGGCGCAGGTCGTCCACGGTCTGCGGCCGGGTATGGGTCAGCGGACCCTGCGAGCCGGGCAGGAGCCCGAGATCCTGAAGCCAGAGCATGGCGAGCAGCGCGGCGATCAGGCTGCCGACACTCATCAGGATGGTGAGGTTCCGCCGCCGGACGATGATGAGGACCAGCACGACAAGCAGGGCCAGCGAGAGCGCGAGCGTCAACATGGCGGACCTTCTACGACGATCCGGCCTGCGCGTCGCGTCCGCTCCGCGTCACGGTGGCCAGAACGAGCGCCAATTTATCTTCGAGCCAATTCTGACAGGGAATGAGAGACGACAATTCAAAGCTTCGAGACATTGATCAGACGCGGCCGTCTGCAGGTGTCATCAAAAATTCACGGAACCGCACAGCTCACTAACATTTGTAAGCTCGGTGGTGGGTCTGGTGCGGTGGCAGGTGCTGCCTTGCCCCTCCGAGGCAACGGGCCGGTGGGCGAGGATCGGCCTGTCTCGATGCCGATTTCTACCGATCGCAGCCGTCGAAGTTCTCCGAGGTTCAGATGTCAGACGCTCTCAGCCTGGCGAGCGACGGTTCGGCCGCCGAGCGCGCCGGACCATCCGCCCGCGGTCCCAATCTCGGCGGGCGCACGCATCCGGCGGGTATCGGCCTGTTCTTTCTCGTGCTCGTCGGCGGCATCGGCTACGCGCTGTTCAACCTGATCACCGACATGCAGGCGGCCGGCCAGCCGCCGCTGGCGATCGGCGCCTTCGCGCTGCTCGGCCTCGCGCTGCTCATCGCACTCGGCTTCGAGTTCGTGAACGGGTTTCACGACACCGCCAACGCGGTCGCGACGGTGATCTACACGCACAGCCTGCCCCCCGCCGTCGCGGTGGTCTATTCGGGTGTGCTGAACTTCCTCGGTGTCGTCGTCTCAACCGGCGCCGTCGCCTACAGCGTGGTGACGCTGCTCCCCGTCGAACTGGTGCTCAAGGCGGGTTCGAGCGCGGGCTACGCGATGATCTTCGCGCTGCTCATCGCGGCCATCATCTGGAACCTGGGCACCTGGGCGCTCGGCCTGCCGAATTCCTCCTCGCACGCGCTGATCGGCTCGGTCCTCGGCGTCGGCCTCGCCAACCAGCTCCTCGCTCCCGAGGGGTCGGACACGTCCGGGGTGCAGTGGGATCAGGCGTGGAGCGTGCTGCGCGCCCTGCTGTTCAGCCCGGTCGTCGGCTTCGTCATGGCGGCCCTGCTGCTGCTGGCGATGCGCTTTCTGATCCGCAACCGCGCCCTCTACCGGGAGCCCGAGGCCGACGCGCCGCCCCCGCTCTGGATCCGCGCCCTGCTGATCCTGACCTGCGGCGGCGTCTCTTTCGCCCATGGCGGCAATGACGGGCAGAAGGGCATGGGCCTGATCATGCTGATCCTGATCGGCGCCGCGCCCACGGCCTACGCGCTCAACCGGACGATGTCGGAAGCATCGACGCCCGCCTTCGTTCAGGTCTCCGAGCGCGCCCGGACGGTCTTTCAGAAGCGGGCGGAGCAGGCCCCGCTGCCGAGCCCGGCCGAGGCGCGGGCGCAGATCACCGAAGCCGCGGGCAAGAAGGATCTCGATCGGCCCGAGGTTTACGCGGCGCTCGCCGCCCTTTCGAACGACATCGCCACGCAGGTGAAGGCGTACGGAGCGCTCCGACACGTGCCGGCGGAGGCGACGCCGAACCTGCGCAACGACATGTATCTCGCCTCCGACGCCATCCACAGCCTGAAGAAGCGCGAGGGCCTGTTCGTCGCTGACGAGGCGGAGACGCTGAAGACCTACGAGACGAGCCTCAACGACGGCACGCGCTACATCCCGACCTGGGTGAAGTTGTCGGTCGCCTTGGCGCTCGGCCTCGGCACGATGGTCGGCTGGAAGCGCATCGTCGTCACCGTCGGCAGCCGCATCGGCAAGAAGCACCTGACCTATGCCCAGGGTGCTTCCGCCGAGATCACCGCGGCGGGCACCATCGGCCTCGCCGAGGCCTACGGCCTGCCGGTCTCGACCACCCACATCCTGTCGAGCGGCGTGGCCGGCACCATGGCGGCCAACGGGTCCGGCCTGCAATGGGCCACGGTGCGCAACCTCGCCATCGCGTGGCTGCTCACCCTCCCGGCGGCGATCACCCTGGCCGGGCTCCTCTACGCCGGGTTGCGATTCGTGTTCTGACGCGGCGTTCGGTCAGACGCCGGCATACATCCGGCCGGGATTGAAGATGCCGGCCGGATCGTGCGCGGCCTTGATGCCGGCGGTGATCCGCATCAGCGGCTCGGGCAGCGGCTCGAAAACGGGGACCGCCGCGCGTAGGGTCTCGGATGCGCGCACCAGCGTCGCGTGGCCGCTCCCGGCCGCCTTCACGGCGGCGCGGATCACGGCGGCACCGGCATCGTCCGCAGGATCGGTGGCGAGCCAGATCAGGCCGCCGCCCCAATCGTAGAACCAGCGCGCGGCGCGCTCGGCCCCGATCGCGGCGGTGACCGCCGGTCCGCGGGTCGGCGCGGTGGAGATCCGCCAGATCGCGGCCTCCCGCGGCTCGGCCAGCGGCGTCGCATCGCGCACGGCACGCCAGAGCGCGGTGCTGGCCTCGTCCGCGACGGTATGCGCCGCGCCGTAGCGGCGTAGCAGCCGGCGCAGCTCGCCGAGGCGATAATCCACCGACTTCGAAAACCCCTCGACGCGCATCAGGGTGCGCGCCTCGCCGCCGCCGACACCGCCGGGCAGATGGGCGGCACCCGTGAGCTCGAACGGCGAGCCGAGGGCGGCGGCGAGCGCTTCGACCGCCGTCGCGTCGTCGAGGCTTGGCAGGACCAGGGTCGTGACCTGCTCCTGCACCGGCAGCACCTTGAAGGTGACCTCGGTCAGCAGGCCGAGGGTGCCCCAGGAGCCGGCCATCAGCTTCACGAGGTCGAGGCCGGTGACGTTCTTCATCACCCGCCCCCCGGACTTGATCGGCTGGCCACGTCCGTTGACGAAGCGCACGCCGATCAGGCTGTCGCGGGCCGCGCCCGCATTGATGCGCCGCGGCCCGGAATTGTTGGCTGCCGCCACCGCGCCGAAGGTCGGCTCGCCGGTGGAGCCGAGGAGCGGGCGGTGATCCATCGGCTCGAAGGGCAACATCTGGCCGCGCTCGGCCAGCAGGGCCTCCACCTCGGCGAGCGGCGTGCCGGCCCGGGCAGCGACCACCATCTCGGCCGGTTCGTAGAGGGTGATGCCGGTGAGCCCGGTCGCGGAAAGCGTCGCCTCGTCCTGGGGCGGACGTCCGAACGCCGCCTTGGTGCCGCCCCCGATGAGCCGCAGCGGTTCCGAGCGGCCGGCCGCCTGCGCGACAATGGCGGCCGCCTCCTGCTCGCTGGCCGGCGCGTATGAGGTCATCGTTTCCGTCCCGTGGGATTTCTTTTGGGCGTTTTTAAAAGCGCGTCCGGACTCAAACCCCGATTGGATGAGCCTGGCAAGCCGGCCTTGGTGCCCGCCTCAACGAACGGGCGCGGGAAGCCGTTTCGGAAAGCGCTCCCGCACCACCGTGCGCAGCCCCGCGATGTCGAGGAACCAGACCAGCGCGCCGTAGACCAAGACCCCGGCGCCGATACAGGTCGGCAGGGCCAGCGTCGGCTCCAGGCTGCGGAACGGCAGCACCGCCAGAACCATGGCGAGGCAGGCGCCCACGGTCAGGGCGAGGTCGCGTCCCGGCAGAGGCAGGCGTTCGTTTCCCGTCAGGGCCCGCAGGCCGAGCACGACGACCGCCGCGACAAGCCCTAGGGTTTGCGCGACGGCAACGCCCTGCGGTCCGATCCACCGCGGCAGCAGGAGGAGGCCGACACCGTTGACGGCCAACCCGACCAGGGCGGCGGCGACGACCGGGCTCGTCCGGCGCCGGATCTGGAAAATCGGATTGAGGGCGAAATTTATGATCGAGAGGCAGAACAGGCCCGGGATCAGCAGGTCGGTGTAATCCGCGAACGGCCCGCGGAACTCCTCCGGCACGATCAACGCCTGGAGTGCCGGGGTCACCGCCCAGTAGCCCGCCGCGCAGGGAAGGAGCAGCGCCACCACGATGGCGATGTTGCGTGAGACCTGGGTCTCGGCGGCCTCGCGGCCGTGATGCTCCTCGGCCTGCACGGCGATCTGGAACAGGAGCAGGTCGAGGGCCGCCCCGAGCGTCGAGAAGGCCCGCGAGCCGAGATCGGCGGCGAGCGCGAAGTAGCCCGCCTCGGCGAATCCCGCTGTTCCGGCGATGGCGGCCCGGTTGAGGAAGGGCATGATCTGGTAGACGGCGTTGGCCGCGATCAGGGGCAGGCCGTAGGCGGCGAACAGGCGCAGGGTCCGTCGCATCTGGCCGTGGGGCGATGCGGGTGCGTGTCCGAGGAGCCCGTCACCGAGAAGCTTGTCGCCGAGAATCTTGCGCATCGGCAGCACCGCGAGGAACTGGCTCGCGCCGCCCGCGATCAGCACCCAGATCGGTTGGGGAAACAGCCAGGCTGTACCGGCCATCAGGATGAAGGCGAGGACGTTCTTCCACACCACGAGCCGGAGATAGGCGCCGCCGATGAAGCGGGCGCGGGCGAGGGCCGCGTGGTAGTCGAACAAACCGATGCCGATCGCCGCGACCATGGTGCCGGCGGTCATCACCAGCCGGCCTTCAGGGGTCGGATCGACGGCGATCCCGAGCCCGGCGCAGAGCGCGGCAGCGGCGAACAACGCCAGAGCGATGGCCCCGTAGGCCCGATCGAGCCCCCGGCGGATCCACGGCTCGGTCTCGCGCACCCGCGCCGAGTAGAACCGCGTCGCCGAGAGCCGCAGCCACTCGAACAGGAGCGTGTTGAGCACCACCGCTCCGGCCGTCGCCAGGGCGAAGCGGCCGAAATCCGCCGGTCCCAGCATCCGGGCGATGGCGATGCCGAGGACGAAGTTCAGCCCGGCATTGAGGATGAAGGCGGCGATGACGGCCATGGGACGGGGTGCGGTGCTCGCTCAGCCTGGAGCCAAGTGTCGTTCACAGGCGAGACTCGCAGCTAGCCGCCAACAAAGCCTGAATTGTGGGGCGGCCGCGTCACCGCCGTTGCAGTACGGGTCCGCGTCCCGGCTCGCCGTCGCGGGCCGAGACGAGCTTCGAGCCGTGCTATGAGCCCGTGGCGCTCGAACTCAAGGCTCGCGATGTCGATCGACCTGCCCTTCGTCACGAAGGTGTTCTCCGCCCTGTTCGCCATCATGAACCCGATCGCGAACGTGCCTGTGTTCCTCTCCCTCACCGAGGGCGCCTCCGACGCCGTCCGGCGGCGAGTGGCCGCCACCGCCGCTCTTGGGACCACGATCGGGTGCCTCATCTCGATCATGGGCGGACAGGCTGTCCTGGATGCCTTCGGTCTCAGCGTCGACGACTTCCGTCTGGCGGGCGGACTCATCGTCCTGACGATCGCGCTCTCGATGCTGCAGGGTTCATCGAGCCAGACGCACGGCCGCACACCCAAGGAGAAGAAGGACACGGCCGATGCGGAGAGCGTCGCAATCTATCCGCTGACGATTCCACTGCTCGTAGGTCCGGGAACGATCGCCACGCTCATCGTCTACGGCCACGCCGCCGAAGCAAAGGACAAATGGCCGGAACTCGCGATCGGCGTCGGCGCCTTCCTCGCTCTCCTGACAGTCGCGCTGCTCTCCGCCCCGTGGCTGGGCCGCCACCTCTCCGCAACCGCAACCGCGATCACGCGCCGCCTGATGGGCATGATCCTCGCCGCCGTCGCGATGGAGATGATCGTGACGAGCCTGCGGAACCTCTTCCCCGGCCTCAGCCACTGAACCGGTCTCCGCTTGATCAGAGCGTGGAGCGGATCAGCCAGCCCGCGCGGCGCTCGAGCGAGGGCCAAATCCTCCATCCCAAGGGGATCAATCGGATTTGGTATGAGGCGCGGAATGCCCCCGAAACGCGCGCGCCTCGCCACGCGGCGCTATGTGTCTCTCACACTCCCGCTGCGCTGTCTTCAGAGCGAGAACGGCCGGTGATCGGGAGTTTTGTGAGGCACTCTAAAGCCAGCCCTTCGCCTTAAAGTAGAGCAGCGGGACGACCGCCGAGATCGCGATCAGGGCAAGGCCGTAAGGGTAGCCGTAGGCCCAATCGAGTTCCGGCATATGCTTGAAGTTCATGCCGTACATGGAGGCGACGAGAGTCGGCGGCACGCCGACCACCGATACGACGGTGAGGACGCGGAAGGCGTTGTTCTGCTCGATGTTGATGAGCCCGAGGGTCGCATCGAGCAGGAATTGGACGGTCTCGGAGAGCCGCGTCTCGAACTCGTCGATCGAAGCGATATCGCCCGCCAGCGTGTCGAAGCGGGGCAGCTCGTCCTCGCCGAGGAGCTGCTGGCACTCGCCCTTGGTGAAGGCGATGATCCGCGCGAGCCCGAGCAGGCTGGCGCGGACCTTGGCCAGCGACTTGCCGTGGCGCCCGACCGAGCGGAGCAGGCGGCGCAGCGCGAGGTCGCGGCGCTTCGGGGCCGTGGTGTCGCCCTTCCGCGCGCCTGGCCGTGCGCCGCTATCGAAGTCGAAGATGCGGGTGGAGAGGCTGTCGAGATCGCCCGACATCTCCTCCAGAAGGTCGGCGAGATTATCGACCAGTTCCTCGACCACGAGCAGGAACATCCGCGTGCTGGTGGTACCGTCGCCGTCCCCGTCATCCACACGTTTGCGCACCGCCGCGAAGGCCCGCATTTCGTGGAAGCGTACGGTGACGAGGTGATCGGCGGTGAGCAGGAAGCCGAGCGGCTTCAGGCTGAAATCCGAGCGGTCGAACGTCACCATCGGCGTCGAGAGCGAGAGGCCGTCCCGGTTGCGCCGCAGGCGGCTCGACGATTCCACCTCGCTGAGCGCGGCGCGCGACGGAATGCGGATGCCGGTCTTCTTCTCGACCCGTGCCGCCTCTTCCGCGGTCGGGTCGTTCAAGTCGATCCAGAGCGCATGGTCGGGCAGGCTTGCGCCGCCGTCCGCGCCGCCGTGTTCGACGGCACCGGTCGCTCCGTGCAGGCTCATCATCGGGAAGAATCGTCCGTGTCGTGCGGGATGCACGAGAAATTCGTGCGGAAACGCCGCAGCCGGGAAGAAGCTGCGCCTTGACTCGAAAACGGCCCGAGCCTATCTCGCGACCGTCGTTAGCACTCACCTGTTTCGAGTGCTAACAATCAGGTGGAGCGCGGTCGCTTCCGGCCGCATGAAGACCAATCGCCAATTCGAAGCAAGAGGGCAGCTCATGAAGTTCCGTCCGCTGCACGACCGCGTCGTCGTCCGTCGCATCGAGAGCGAAGAGAAGACGAAGGGCGGCATCATCATTCCGGATACCGCCAAGGAGAAGCCGCAGGAGGGCGAGATCGTCGCCGTCGGCCCGGGTGCCCGTGATGACCAGGGCCGCGTCAACGCCCTTGACGTGAAGGTCGGTGACCGCGTGCTGTTCGGCAAGTGGTCCGGCACCGAGGTCAAGATCGACGGCCAGGATCTCCTCATCATGAAGGAATCCGACATCATGGGCGTCGTCGCCGTCTAAGGCCACGCCCACTTCATCGCCCTTCGAGGCCGCTCTCGCTGGCTTCAGGGCATTCCGACACTCTCATCTGAGGCAGGTACTCACATGGCAGCGAAAGACGTTCGTTTCTCCGCCGACGCTCGCGACAAGATGCTGCGCGGCGTCGACATCCTCGCGGATGCCGTCAAGGTCACCCTCGGCCCCAAGGGCCGCAACGTCGTCATCGAGAAGAGCTTCGGCGCGCCCCGGATCACCAAGGACGGTGTGACGGTCGCCAAGGAGATCGAGCTCTCCGACCGCTTCGAGAACATGGGCGCCCAGATGGTGCGCGAAGTGGCCTCGAAGACCAACGACATCGCCGGTGACGGCACCACCACCGCGACCGTGCTGGCCCAGGCCATTGTCCGCGAGGGCGCTAAGTACGTCGCCGCCGGCATCAACCCGATGGACCTGAAGCGCGGCATCGACCTCGCCACGGCCGCCGCGGTGAAGGACATCACCGCCCGCGCCAAGAAGGTCGCCTCCTCGGAGGAGGTCGCTCAGGTCGGCACGATCTCCGCCAATGGCGACAAGGAGATCGGCGAGATGATCGCCCACGCCATGCAGAAGGTGGGCAACGAGGGCGTCATCACCGTCGAGGAGGCCAAGACCGCCGAGACCGAGCTCGACGTCGTCGAGGGCATGCAGTTCGACCGCGGCTACCTCTCCCCATACTTCGTCACGAACGCGGAGAAGATGGTCGCCGAGCTCGAGGACCCCTACATCCTCATCCACGAGAAGAAGCTCTCCTCGCTCCAGCCGATGCTCCCGGTCCTTGAGGCCGTGGTGCAGACCGGCAAGCCGCTGCTCATCATTGCCGAGGACATCGAGGGCGAGGCGCTCGCCACGCTCGTCGTGAACAAGCTGCGCGGCGGCCTGAAGGTCGCGGCCGTGAAGGCTCCGGGCTTCGGTGATCGCCGCAAGGCGATGCTCGAGGACATCGCGATCCTCACCAAGGGCCAGACCATCTCCGAGGATCTCGGCATCAAGCTCGAGAACGTCGCCCTGCCGATGCTCGGCCGCGCCAAGCGCGTCCGCATCGAGAAGGAGAACACCACGATCATCGACGGTCTCGGCGAGAAGGCCGACATCGAGGCCCGCGTCGGGCAGATCAAGGCGCAGATCGAGGAGACCACCTCGGACTACGACCGTGAGAAGCTCCAGGAGCGTCTGGCCAAGCTCGCGGGCGGCGTCGCGGTGATCCGCGTCGGCGGCGCGACCGAGGTCGAGGTCAAGGAGAAGAAGGATCGCGTGGACGACGCGCTCAACGCCACCCGCGCTGCGGTGGAAGAGGGCATCGTCCCCGGCGGCGGCACGGCTCTGCTGCGCGCCAAGAAGGCGGTCGCCGAGCTGAAGTCCGACATCCCGGACGTCCAGGCCGGCATCAAGATCGTGCTCAAGGCGCTCGAGGCCCCGCTGCGCCAGATCGCCCAGAACGCGGGCGTCGAGGGTTCGATCGTCGTCGGCAAGATCACCGACAACACCGGCTCCGAGACCTTCGGCTTCAACGCGCAGACCGAAGAGTACGTCGACATGATCCAGGCCGGCATCGTCGACCCGGCCAAGGTCGTGCGCACCGCCCTTCAGGACGCCGCTTCGGTGGCCGGCCTGCTGGTGACCACGGAAGCCATGGTCGCCGACGCGCCGAAGAAGGACAGCGGCGCCCCGGCGATGCCGGGCGGCGGCGGCATGGGCGGCATGGACTTCTAAGGTCCACGTCCACCATCGAAGAATGGAGGAAGGGGTCGCCGAAAGGCGGCCCCTTCTTCGTTGGCAGACCCCGGGCAGACTCGAATGCAACCGCTGGGGCAAAGCGACGGCCCCGCAGGAAAAGCACGCCGAGTCTATCCTATGCAGTGGCCGCAGCGGCCAGGTCTCGGCAGCTTCGTCTCGGCAGCCCTCTGACGTTGTCGGCCTGATTTTCGCGAGCACCGTGACGGACCGTATCCCCACCTCCTCGACACCGCACGCGCACATCCGCGAGGAAATGCTGGGTCTGATTCAGGCGCTGGCGGAGGGGATACGGATCGATGGCCTGATGGCCGATCAGCTCTCGCAGATCTCCGATCGGGCCCGCCTGTGCGGTGAGGCCGAAATGGCCGATGGTCTCCTCGACGTGACCCGCCAGCACCGGGTCGCCGTGCTGGAGGGCCAGGGCCGGCTCGCCGCCCTCGAAGCGCGCTTCGCCGTCCTGTTCAGCGACGAGCCGTAACATCGATTCGGTTTGCCCGCGTGGGGTATTGCCCGCCTCCGTCATCGCGCGGCGGAGTCGAAGCGATCCAGGGTGCCGTAGTGCCGCAAAGGTCGCGCCACCGGATCGCTTCGCCACCGCTTGCAGGGGCGGCAGACGATGTCCCACCTGTCGAACCGATATCAGGAAAGCCCAGGACCCGGCGTGAAGCCGAACGGGACGAAGGTTGATTCAGCCCTTCTTCTTTTTGCCCTTCCGCTCCTTCCGATCCTTGTCCTTATCCTTCTTCTCCCGGCCTTCCTTCACGGTCGGCGCGTCGTGGTCCTTGCCATCCCACACCGCGGCGAAGGGGCGGCTGGCCAGCGCGCGTTCCGGGGGCGCCTCGACGGTACGGGCCTTGGTCACCGCATCCTCGGGCCGGATCTCGCCCTTGCGGAACGGAGCGTCGCCCGCGGCCAGGGCGGCGAGGCGGTGGCGGTGCCAACCCGGCGTCGCGGTCTTCAGCGAGGGGTGGTGGGGGTCGAGGCGGGTCACGAGCCCCTTCACCTCCGGCTCGGACATACCGTCGGCGATCAGGGCGAAGCTCTCACTGCCCAGGATCTCGCGGATCATGCGCAGCGACGCCACGCGCAAGCTCCGCGCCTTGAGCTGCTTCACGACCAGGGTGCGGGCGACCTTGGGGATTTCGGTGCGGATGTCGGGAAAGGCTTCCGGCGCGGAGGCCATCGCCTGCAACACGGCGTAGCCATCGACATCAAGGGCCATGGAGGAGTTCCTTCACTTCCGCGACGAGCGGAATCAGCACGTTGGAGACATGGGCGCCATACTTGGCGGAGAAGGTCGGCGGCGCGCCGTCGGCCGGCACCAGCGCGTCGGCGAGCGCCGCCGCCTGCGGGATGCGGGTTTCGAGCAGGCGGAAGCCGGCATCCTCGGAGCCCGCCTCGGTCTGGAGCCGGGCCAGGGTCCGCTGATGCTGGCGCACCTGAGCCTGGAAGCGGGTGACGAGCACGTGCGGCTCGCTCCGCGGGGCGATATGGCTCGCCTGCCGGCCGGAGCGCCGCCAGATCGTCTCGACGAAGGCGTTGAGACCGTAGGTCGAGAGAAAGTCGGGAATCGAGGTGACGAGCACGAGGTCGGCAGCCCGCACCGCCACCTCGGTCATGGGAGAGATGCCCGGCGCGCAATCGAAGAAGATGTAGTCGTAGCGCGCGGCCAGCGGCACGAAATCTTCCTGGAAGACCGTCCACAGCCGCTCGTCGATGGCGTGCATCGAGAATTTCCGCTCGGTCAATTCGTAGAGGATTTCCCGCTCGACGAGCCGCAGATGCGGGCCGGACGGCAAAAGCGAGAGCGAGAGCGGCGCGTTCTTGTGAACGGTCAGGCTGACGCCGGGCTGGATCCGGGCGGAAAGGTCCGGCTTATGGCGGGTGATGAGCTTGAGGGCGAGATAGGCCTCCAGCGTGCGCCCGCGGACGATCATCTCGCCGAGCAGCCTGTCGCCCGCGAGGCAGACCGAGACGCTTGCCTGCGGATCGAGATCGACCACCAGCACCCGCGCCCCGTCGGCCGCCAGCGCCTCGGCAAGCATGACCACGGTGGTGGTCTTGCCGACCCCGCCCTTCATGTTCGCCACCGCGATCAGCTTGCCGCCCACCGACATCCCCTCACAAACGATCCCCGTGTCAGGATCCGCTCAACCCGGAAGGCGAGCCGTTCAACCACAATCTAGCGCATCGAGCGTTGCCGTGACCGGCAACGGCTTTCGGCAGAGTGCTGAATGTTATCCTGCCATTCGCCGATCAACGGTCGCCCGCCGGGGGCCGATGCGCGACCCTCGCGGCAAGGATACGCCATCGTGATCGTGGGTGCGGGCGGAACGCGGCGCGCATCATCCTATTTTGCGAAGCGCCAACGACATCCGCCGCCCGGCGGGCCGCACTTCCAATCCGAGGTTCTGCACTGTGATCTTTCCGACCACCACGGCCTTCTATGCCGCGATCCTGGGCCTGATCTATGCCGGCCTATCCGCCTGGGTGATCGGCGGCCGTGTCAGCGGCAACGTCCTGCTCGGCGATGGCGGTCAGGATGCCCTCCAGCGCCGCATCCGCTCGCACGGCAACTTCCAGGAATACGTGCCGCTGACGCTGCTGCTGATCGCGCTCTACGAGGCGGGCGGCGGTTCTCCTGCCTGGGTCCGGGGCCTGCTGATCGTGCTGGTGATCGCGCGCATCCTGCACCCGATCGGCATGTTCGCACCGACGAACTCGCCGCGCCAATTCGCCTGCCGCGGCGGCGGCATCCTCGCGACGGTCGCCGTCATGACGGTCGCCGCGCTTCTGCTGCTCCTGCGCGCCGGCTGATCGATCGGCGCCGGGGCATCGTTACGAAGAGGCGTTGCTGGCTTTCGGGACGATGCCCTACGGCGCGGCGGCGATCCGCGGCGCCGTCTCCTTCGAGAGCGGCGCCGACCCGGCGCGTTCGAGGGTCGCGACGGAGAGGGGTTGTCCGCGCCCGCGCAGGGAATGCGTGCCGAGCGGTCTGACGACGACGCCTTCGGGCAGCCGCGGCAGCCGCTTCAGCAGATCCTCGGAAATCAGCGTGTCGACGCCGAGCGGCCGGCACAGGGCCTCGACGCGGGCGACCACGTTCACGGCATCGCCGAAATAGGCGATCTTGTGCCGATCCACGCCCACTTCCGCCGTGATGACTCGGCCGCCATGCAGGCCCGCCCGCAGCCGCGGGACTGTGCCGAAGCGCGCCTCCCACGCCTCCGCCTCGGCCTCGATCCGCTCGCGCACCGCGAACAGGCACTCCACGCAGCGCGCATCCTTCAGGCCGCGCTCCATCGGCCAGGTGATCATGGCGAGGTCGCCGATGTAATCGTCCGTCGAACCGTAGAACCGCCGCACCGGCTCGGCGAGGGTGGCGAAGACGGCGCTGAGATATTCCTGCGCCCGCAAGTCGCCATGGGTCTCGGCGAAGGCGGTGGAGCCGACGACGTCGAGGAACAGGAAGATCCGCTCCTCCTCCACCGGGCGGTGATAGCGCCCGACGAGGAAGTTGATGAAGACCTCGCCGCCGATCAGGTCGCGCATGCGGATCACGAAGACGAGCAGCGCCGAGACGGCGAGCGCGTAGGCCAGCACCCGCGGCGTCGTGCGCACCGCCTCGCTCAAGCTGTCACCGGTGAGGCCAAGCAGCCAGACGACGAAGCCGCCGAGCGCATTGCCGACGATGATCATCGCCACGTAGGAGAGTTCCGCCGCCACGACGTAGAGGCCTGCGGGCAGGCGGCGGATGCGCGACTGGACGCCGGCGAGCAGCACGCCCCGGTCGAAGGCCAGCGCCGAGATGCCGACGCAGAGGCCGTAGGTGAAGCCGGCCAGCGGCGAGGCGCCGCCGGCGAAGATGACGTTGTAGAGCAGCCCCGCCCCGCCCGAGGCGAGGAGGATGAGGAGCCAGAACCAGCGATGGTGCGGCAGCATCAGTTCGGGCTCCGGCGGCCGTCGGAGGAGCCCGACTCGTGCGCGGCGGCCTCGGGGCCATGCGTGCAACGGTCGGGCAGGCGGGTCGACACGGGGGCTCCTTCCGTCGCCGATCAGGAGGTTCAGGAGAAACCCTGACTCTGTCCAGGCTGTCGAAGGCTCATGCCTGCAACGTGGCGCGAATGTGGCGCACGGCCGCATGCAGGGTCCGGGCCCGGTCAGAAATTTTGCCGAGGACGACCCGGTGGGAGGAATTATCCTCACCGTCAGGCGATGTGAGCCGAGCCTACTCGCCGACCCCGAACAGCTTCTCGAGGAAGTTGCGGTCGTCCCGGCTCGGGCCCCGCTCGCGACCGACCGGCCGTGGGGGGAGGGCGGAGGCGGTCTGCTCCGGTTCGCCGAGCAGCGCGCCGATCAGGCCGCCGGGGCCGGACTCGCGCTCGGGCGCCGCCTCGGGCCTCGGCGCGCGCCAGCGGTTCATGCCCGGCAGGCCGACCGGCTTCTCGCCCTTGAGCGCCGTGGTCATGTAGGCCTTCCAGATCTCCACCGGCAGGCTGCCGCCGGAGGCCCGCTTGGTCGGCTCGCCATCGTCGTTGCCGAGCCAAACGCCCGTCACCAGGGTGGCGGAGTAGCCGACGAACCAAGCGTCCCGGAATTCCTGGCTGGTGCCGGTCTTGCCGGCCAGCTCCCAGCCGGGAATGTCGGCCTTCTTCGCCGTGCCCATGGTGAAGACGTCGTGCATCATGGCATTCATCATGCCGACGGCGTTCGGGTCGATGACGCGGCCGAGTCCGCCCTCGCCGCGCTTGTACAGCACCTTGCCGTTGGCGCTCTTGATGCTGGCGATGACGTAAGGGATCACGCCGGTGCCGCCGTTGGCAAACGCGCAGTAGGCGCCCACCAGTTCGAGCGGCGTCACCTCGGAGGTGCCGAGCGCGATCGAGCCGTTGGCTTGTAGCGGCGAGGAGATACCCAGCCGCTGCGCCGTCTGCACCACCGCCTTCGGGCCGACCTCCTGTCCGAGCTTCACCGCCACCGTGTTGAGCGAGAGCGCCAGCGCCTCGCGCAAGGAAACCGGGCCGCGATAGTTGTGGGAGTAGTTCTCCGGCGCCCAGTTGCCGATGCGCACGGGAGCGTCGTCGCGGACCGTGTCCGGGGTCAGACCGCGCTCGACCGCGGCGAGGTAGACGAAGGGCTTGAAGGCCGAGCCCGGCTGGCGCCGGGCGGTGGTGGCCCGGTTGAACTGGCTCTGCGCGTAGTCGCGCCCGCCGACGAGCGCGCGGATCGCTCCGTCCGGACGCATCGAGACGAGCGCGCCCTGGGCGACGTTGTAGCGGGTGCCCTTGGCGTTCAGTTCGTCGGTGAGCGCCTTCTCGCCCGCCGTCTGCATGCTCGCATCGACGGTGGTGGCGACGACGATGTCCTCGTCGAACTTCGGCAGGAAGTCGTCGAGCACGTCCATCACGAGGTCGGCGACGTAGTTCGGCGAACCGCCGCCGCGAGTCGAGGCCGGGCGCGCCGGCTGGGCCAGCGCCACCTTCGCGTCGGCGCTCTTGGCAAATCCCAGCTCCTCCATGGCCGCGAGCACCTGGGCGGCGCGAGCCTGCGCCGCCTTCAGGTTGCGATTGGGCGCGAGCCGCGAGGGCGCCTGGACCAGGCCGCCGAGCATGGCGGCCTCGGCCAGCGTCACGTTCTTGGCGGGCTTGCCGAAATAGCGCTGGGCCGCCGCCTCGACGCCGTAGGCGCCGGCGCCGAAGTAGACCCGATTCAGGTAGAGTTCGAGGATCTCGTCCTTGGTGTATTTGTGCTCAAGCCACAGGGCCAGGATCGCCTCCTGGATCTTTCGCGAGGCGGAGCGCTCGGGCGTCAGGAACAGGTTCTTGGCGAGCTGCTGGGTCAGGGTCGAGCCGCCCTGCGCCACCCCGCGCCGGGTCAGGTTCTGCGTGATCGCGCGGGCGATGCCCACGGGATCGATGCCGAAATGGTCGTAGAAACGCCGGTCCTCGATCGCGACGAAGGCGCGGGGCAGGTAGGGCGGCAATTCCTTGATCGAAACGACGCGGCCGCCGGTCTCGCCGCGATTGGCGAACAGGCTGCCGTCGCTGGCCAGGATCGCGATATTGGGCGGACGCTTCGGCACGGCGAGCTGATCGATCGGCGGCAGTTGCGAGGCGTGGTAGGCGATGAGGCCGGCGAGACCGATCGCCGCCCAGATGCCGAGCACGAAACCGGCATAGACCAGCCGACCGAGCCAGGAGCGCCGCCGCGGCGGGCGCCGGCCACCGCCGCCGGACGCCTTGCGCACACGCGCCTTCGGTGCCGGGGCCGCGCGTCCGGTCGAGGCGCGCTGTCCGCCCGCAGACCGGTCGTTGCGCGACAGGCGCACGTCGAGGCGGCCCGGATCGCTCCCTTCCGGGATATCGAAAGTGGGTTCGCTGCGTGGTTTGCGTCCGCGAGACTGCGCCATGCGTTCCATGCGTCTGCGGCTGCCGATCCCGCACGGGATCTTGAGCCTGCCGCGACTGTGCTCCCCTGCTCGGAATCCGCGCGTCCGTAGTCCGCCGGATCGATCCCGTCGAACGTGCCGGCCGGCCCTGCGGCACGGCGGTCCGCCCCTTGCGTCAGAGAGCGTAAATGCGGCGGGTTTAAGGGTTGTTAAACCACCCGGAATGCACGCCGCCCACCTTCACCGGATCTTCACGCGTGATCCTCTCGCGCGCGATCCTTAAGGGCCGCCGGGGACTGGCGCCGCGGCGCGACTGCCGTTATCGACGGTCCCGCTCTCGCAGCGCTTGTCGTGCAGCGCCTGGGCGAAGAGCTGGACTGAACCGGACCGGGACGGGCTCGTCGAGGGACCGGAAGCCTTTCTTCTCAGACGGCACGGAGCCGTCCCTGATCCAGGCTCGAGGGTTTGATGGCGCGCTCCGTTTTCGTTCTGCTGCACCGGTGGGCGGGTCTGACGATCGCCGCCTTCCTGCTCGTGGCAGGGCTCACGGGCGCGGTGATCTCCTGGGATCACGAACTCGACGACTGGCTCAACCCGCATCTCCACACGGTCGAGAGCCGCGGTGCGGCGATCCCCGCCCTCGATCTCGTGCGCCAATTCGAGGCCCGCGAGCCGCATGCCAGCGTCGGCTATGTCCCGCTGGCGGCCGAGCCCGGCGAGTCGCTGTCGCTGTTCGTGGCGCCACGGGTCGATGCCGCGACGAACAAGCTTTACGCGCTCGGCTACAATCAGGTCTTCCTCGACCCGGTGACGGGGGCCGAACTCGGCCGCCGGGAATGGGGGCAGGTCTGGCCGATCACCCGCGAGACCCTGATCTCGTTCCTGTACAAGCTGCACTTCTCCCTGCACCTGCCGGAGATGTGGGGCGAGGAACGCTGGGGCATCTGGCTTCTCGGCATCGTCGCCGTGGTGTGGACCCTCGATTCCTTCGTCGGCTTCTACCTGACGCTGCCGGTGCGCAAGCCCGCCAACCCGGCGCGTCCCGCGTCCGTCGAGCGGCAGCTCGGCCGGGGCTGGTGGTCGCGCTGGAAGCCGGCCTGGAAGGTGAAGACGTCGGGCAGCGCCTACCGGGTGAGCTTCGACCTGCACCGCGCCTTCAGCCTCTGGACCTTCGCGCTGCTGTTCCTGCTCGCCTTTACGGCGTTCTCGCTCAACCTTTACCGGGAAGTGTTCCTGCCGCTGATGTCGAGCGTCTCGCAGGTGACACCTGATCCGTCGAACACCCGCCCCTTCGTCTCAGCCCTCAAACCGATCGAGCCGGGGGTGAGTTACGCTCAGGTTCTGGAGGCGGCGCAGGCCGAAGGCCAGCGCCGTGGCTGGAAGGAACCCGTCGGCGCGCTGGCGTACACGCCGATGCAGGGCTTCTACACCGCGCGCTACTTCGAGCCCGGCGACGATCACGGCGCCGCGGGCGTCGGGCCGGCGGCGATCTACTTCGACGGGGCGGATGGCCGGGTGATCGGCGACCGCCAGCCCTGGGTCGGCACCGCCGCGGACATTTTCGTGCAGGCGCAGTTCCCGGTCCATTCCGGCCGCATCCTCGGCCTTCCGGGGCGCATCATGATCTCGCTGATGGGGCTCGTCGTGGCGATGCTCTCGGTGACCGGCGTGGTGATCTGGTGGCGCAAGCGCGCCGCGCGGCTCTCCGTGCGCCGCAAGGCCGTGGCGCCGCCCTCCGGCCGGCCGGTGCCGGCGGAGTAACCTTTTCGGGCCTTGTTCCGAATGGCGACCACCGTTCGGGACAAGGCCCGAGATGATTGTTTTTGCATCGTCTTTTCCCGAAAGCCGGCTGCCATTTTTCGGGACGACGCTCTCGCCTCAGCGTCCCGCCGTCATCACGCGGCGGCCGGCCCGGCGGGTCGGCGCCAGCGTCGAGAGGTCGTCGTGGTGCAGGAGTATGACGCCGGTCGTGCCGGCGAGCTTGCGGGCGGCGGGCGTGAAGCCGGCATTCGAGACGACCGCCGCCATGTCGCCGGACCAGTGCAGGGCCGCCGCCGCAACCTCCTGAACCGCCGCGTTGCCGACCGGACGGGTGTAGCGCTTGCACTGCACGACGAGGCGCACGCCCGCCTTCTCGGCGATGACATCACAACCCTGATCGCCGCTCGCCCCAGTCGGCCGGGCGTCCCAGCCCGCCTCGCCGAGACGTTCGGCGCAGTATCGCTCATAGGCGACCCCGTCCTCCGGCGTGTCGATCTCGTCGGGCAGCGGGTGCGCGCAGGCGACTCGCTCCACGATCGCCTCCATCGCGTCGAAATGCGGCTCGACGTAATCGGCGAAACCGCGCTCCTCGATGATCGGGAGAACGGTGCGCTCTACGAAGTAGGCGCGCTCGCGCAGCCACCCATCCTCGATGGTGTTGCCGTAGGCATCGACGAAACATTCCTGCCGGCGTCTCAGCGCCAGCGTCGCGGCGTGACGCCGGGCGATGCGGCGCACGAGCGAGCGGAACCGGCGCGGGCGATCGAGGCGATGAAGCAGGATCGCGAAACAGGCCGCCGCCGTGGCGGCGAAAGCGGGCGCCCCGTAGCGGAGCACGGCACATCCTCCGAGGACGACCGTCCAGAACAGGCGCGTGGCAGTGGGCGACCGGCCGGACATCACAGTTCCCGCGAGAGGCCGAGCCCCGGCCCGGTTTCCGCGGGAACTGTTCCGCTCAACGCGTTGCCTGACTTCTAACGTCGCCACCGCGTTCGAGGATCTTCGAGGAGGGGACGGCGCATCGCGTGTGGATAAGCCGCCGCGATCGGACGCGACCGCTTAATCGCCGTCGCGATCCCGCTCCTGTCACGGCTGCGCTCAGGCGGCATCTTCCGCACGGGCACGGCCGCGGCGGCGCGGCGCGGAGACGTCCTGAGCCGGCTCCGGGGCAGCCTCGGGCGCAGCCTTCGCAGGCCACTTCCGACGCTGCTGGCCGAGCCCCATGGTCCTGGCGAGCTCCGAACGGGTGGCGGCGTAGCTCGGGGCGACCATCGGGTAGTCGTCGGGCAGGTTCCATCGCGCGCGATACTCGTCGGGCGAGAGATTGTAGCGCGTCCGCAGATGCCGCTTGAGTGACTTGAATTTCTTTCCATCCTCAAGACAGATGAGGAAATCTTGCTGGATCGAGCGGCGGATTGGCACGGCTGGCGTCAAGGCTGGTTGCTCAGGCTCGGCAGCCTTGCCCGACAATTGCGCAAGAGCACCGTGAACCGAAGTGATCAGTCCGGGCAATTCACCAACGGCCAGCGAGTTGTTCCCCACATAGGCTGAGACGATATCGACAGCCAGGGTCACGTAATCGCCAGCGGATTCTTCCTCAAGCGACATCATCAATATCCCTTCCGATATGTGCAAGCCACCGTCACCAAGACGCGCCGCAGGGACGACGCGATCATTGCGGAGCACGGAGCGACTGCGCTGAATGACGCAGGACTTAACCTTTGATCGGTTCCGCCGCAAGACGGATTTCACGAACTTGCGAGAATCAATTGAACTTTTGTCCAGGCTAAATGCCGAGTTTCGCCAAAAGTCGTATTGAAAACTCCACAATACCGTCGCAAAATCTGATGCAACTCGGCATTTCAAGACAGGAAAAGTGCGCAGATTGGCCGGAAGAATTGGGCAAGCCATCTCTCCCGCGATAGCTGCATTGCAATGCCGTCGGCAATCTCGGAGCGAAAAGAATTTCGGCTCAAGGTTCTCCGAAACGGCAGGTTCGGAACCTCACCTGCGGCGAGCAAAAATCGCTATGTATCTGTATTTTCTTTGAATTCCAGCGCCATGAGAACGATTAGCAAAAAACTTGAGCGTGGGCAGAACTGTATTTCACAACTGTCTATGATTCGAAATTATACTTCTATACCATCTCCATTACTGCGTCTCGCTCCGTACGCCGCCGAAGCAAAGGGGGAATCGTCTCCCCCTCAGATGCCTGATCTTAGATCGTCGGTGAAGCAATCGAGCCTTTTGTCGTTCAACAGATTAGAACGATAATCATCAGCGCTACCATTGCATGCAGCCGGACCACGGCCGGCCAATGGCGCCGGCCTATCTCAGTGGCTCGTTTTCTCTCGGGGGCCGTAGGAGCGGAAACGCTCCACCGTCTCCGCGATTTCGGCATCGGACAGGATCAGGGGCGTGCCGACCTGCAGCGCGATGGCATATTGGCGGCACAGGGCCTCGACTTCGACGGCAAGCCACATGGCCTTCGACAGGTTGGGCCCGGTGGCAATCATTCCGTGATTGGCGAGCAGACAGGCACTGCGGCCTTCGAGGGCTTCGAGGGCAAAGTCCGAAAGTGGTTGCGTGCCGTAGGGCGCGTAGGGGGCGCACCGGATCGTCGGTCCGCCTGCCATGGCGATCATGTAATGCACCGCCGGGATCTCACGACCGCAGATCGCAAAGCCTGTGGCGTAGGGTGGATGCGCATGGACCACAGCGCCGATTTCGGGCCGCGCCGCGAGGAGGTCGCGATGGAACCGCCATTCGGAGGAGGGGGCGAGCGGATGGTTCCAGCGCCCGTCGAAATCCATCTCGACAAGGTCGTCGGGACTGAGCTGCTCGGCGGGAATCCCGGACGGGGTGACGAGCATGCCCGCACCGGATCGAACCGAGAGATTGCCCGAGGTCCCCTGACTGAGGCCGAGATCGAGCATCCGGCGCATCGCCTCGACCATCGCTTGGCGGGTCGCGAAAGACGGCACGGACAACTCCTCGGATCAAAAGCGAACCTGACGAAAGCCCCGAATGGGCTCGGTCTGGCGCGGTTGGAACAACAGGTCAGGGCAGACCGCGACGCGACACTAGTCCCAGGAGCCAGCCGGCGAAACAGGGATGGATCACCCTCCAAAGGTCGCCCGAATGCAGCACCCGACGTTCGCCGCCGCCCGCCTGCTCGCCGAGTGCGAGCACTGGCCGATGGTGTTCGAGCAGTCCGCGATCTTTGTACTCTCGCCGCGCGCGATTCATCGCCGACGGCTGCCCGCAAGGCCGGTTGAGTCCGTTATCAACCGTTTGACACTCGGTCTTTCGCCTCGGGATGCTATAGGCGGCCCATGAGCACCTATCGATTCGAGGCTCTGCTCGCGCCGCGCCGCATCGCCGTGGTGGGGGCGGGCGACCGGCCCGGCTCCGTCGGCCGGGCGATCATCGACGGCCTGCGCGCCGGCGGGTTCACCGGCGAGATCGTTCCCGTCCATCCGCGCGAGGCCAGCGTCGACGGGCTGCCGTGCAGCCCCCGCCTCGCCGACATGCCCGAGCCGCCCGATCTCGTCATGGTCGCGACGCCCCCGGACGCGGTGCCGGCGATCGTCGAGGAGGCCGGCCGGATCGGCGCCGCCGCGGCGGTGATCCTGTCAGCCCATCTCGGCCACGGCGAAGCGGCTCCCGTCGGCGCGGCCCAGGCGGCGGCGCGGCAGCACGGCCTGCGGCTGATCGGCCCCGACAGCATCGGACTGAGCGTGCCCGAGCGCGGCCTGAACGCGAGTTTGCTCGCACGGCCGCCGAAGCCAGGGGACCTCGCCCTCATCTCGCAATCCGGCACCGTCGCCTCGGCCATCGCCGAGTGGGGCTGGCGGCACGGCGTCGGCTTCTCGGCGGTGATGACGCTGGGGCGCTCGGCCGATGTCGATATCGCCGACTGCCTCGATTACTTCGCCGAGGACTATCACACCCGTGCGATCATCCTGTCCCTGCACCATGTCGCGGATGCGCGGAAATTCCTGACGGCCGCGCGGGCGGCGGCCCGTGCCAAGCCGGTGGTGGTGCTGCGCACCGGCCGCCACGAGGCGCCGGGCCGCCAGCCGGAGACCCATACGGGTGCGCTCGCCCGACCCGGCGCCGTCTACGAGGCCGCTTTCCGCCGGGCGGGACTGCTCGCCGTGGACGGCCTCGACGCCATGTTCTCCGCCGTGGAGACCTTGGGGCGCCAGCGGCCTTTCCCTGGCAACCGGCTGATGATCGTCTCCAACGGGCGCGGCATCGGGGCGCTCGCCGCCGATCATCTCACCGATCGCGGCGGCACGCTGGCGACGCCGGCGGAGGCGACGCTCGAATCCCTCGCATCCGTGCGGCACGGACGGCACGCGAACCCCCTCGATCTCGGCATCGACGCAGTGCCGGAGGATTACGTCCGCGCCCTCGAACCGCTGCTGGCGGGCCGCGACAGCGACGCCATCGTCGCGGTCCATGTGCCGACCGCGCGGGCGGGCAGCCGCGATGTGGCACAGACCGTGGCCGGAACAGTCTCCAAGGCCCGCAAGGCCGGGCGCCGCAAGCCGGTCTTCGCCGTGTCGATCGGCGAGGACGAGGCGATCCGGTCGATCTACGCCGACGCCAATATCCCGCTCTTCGCCACCGATGCCGACGCGGTCGAGGGTTTCCTGCATCTCGTGCGCTACCGCGAGGCCCAGAACGACCTGATGCGCACGCCGGACGCCCTGCCGCGCGACTTCTCGCCGGACGTCGCCGCCGCGCGCCGGATCGTGGAGGGAGCTCTGGCCGAGGGTCGCACCTGGCTCGACCCGCACGCGGTGACCGAGTTGCTGACCGCCTACCGGATCGTCTCGGTGCCGGTGACGCTCGCCCCCGATCCCGACGGGGCCGCGGCGGCCGCGTGGCCGCTGATCGCCGGCGGCAGCACGGTGGTGCTCAAGCTCGTCTCGCCGGACGTGGTGCACAAGTCGGAGGTCGGTGGCGTGCGCCTCGGCCTTACCTCGGAAGCCGATGTGCGCGAGGCGGCACACGCGATGATCGCGCGGGTCCGGGAATTGCGGCCCGACGCCCGGGTGGCGGGTTTCGCCGTGCAGCCGATGATGCGGCGACCGCAGGGACGGGAGTTGATCGCGGGTCTGGCCGAAGATCCGGTCTTCGGCCCCGTGGTCGTGTTCGGCCGCGGCGGCACGGCGGTGGAGGTGATCGACGACCGCGCGCTCGCGCTGCCGCCCCTCGACCTCGCGCTCGCGAGCGAGCTGATCGGCCGCACCCGCGTCGCCCGGCGGCTCGAAGCCTATCGCGACGTCCCGGCGGCTGACCTACAGGCCATCGCGCTGCTGCTGGTGAAGCTCGCCCAGCTCGCCGCCGACCTGCCGGCGGTGCGCGAGCTCGACATCAACCCCTTGCTCGCGGATGCCGACGGCGCCGTTGCCCTCGATGCGCGCGTGCGCATCGCGCCGGAGCCGCCCCCCTCGGAGCGCCGCCGCGGCAACTGGCATCCGCGGTTCGCGATCCGCCCCTATCCGTCCGACTGGGAGCGACGGCTGACCGTCGGGGAGCGGTCTGTGCATGTCCGGCCGGTGCGGCCCGACGACGAGGACATGTTCCGCAGCTTCTTCGCGCAGGTGGACCCGGAGGACGTGCGCCTGCGCTTCTTCGCCCCGGTGCGCGACTTCAGCCACGTCTTCCTCGCGCGGCTGACGCAGCTCGACTATTCCCGCGCGATCGCCTTCGTCGCCATCGACGAGGCGGCGGAGGAGGGTCGGCGGATGCTCGGCGCGGTGCGCCTGCACGCCAATGCCAATCACGATACCGGCGAATTCGCCATCCTCGTGCGCTCCGACATCAAGGGGACCGGCCTCGGCGTTGCGCTGATGCGGATGATGATCGACTGGGCACGGGCCGAAGGCATCGGCTGCGTCGAGGGGAGCGTGCTCGCCGAGAACCGTGCGATGCGCGCGGTCTGCCGCCACCTCGGCTTCGAGGAGAGGCCGATGCCGGACGATCCGAGTTTGGTGACGGCGATCTTGAAGGTCGGGGGATAGCCGAGGCCTCTCCGGCCCCTCGGTGTGACCGCTTCGGTTCTTTTCCTGCCGACGCGAGCGTCAGCGAAGCGATGTCGGAGTGGAGCGAAGCCCGAACCGATCGACCGGGAGCCACCAAAACCGCAACGCGCCGACTCTGCTCCCATCGAAAAAAGCCGCCGGCCCTCGCGGGCCGGCGGCATACCGGCAATCGTATCAAATCCGGTTGATCCCTTCGGGATGGCGGATTTGGCTTGACTGAAGCACCGCGCAGGCTTGCTGATCCGATCCCCGCTTGAATGAAGCGGAAACCGTATCAAACGCCGGACGATGGATCAGTGGCCGCTCTCGGTCGCCTCGCGGGTCGACTCGTACAGGAACCACGTGCGCTCCTCCGACTGGTCGATCCACTCCTCAAGAAGGCTCGTGGTCGAGACGTCATTGGCCTCGTCGGTGACGGCGTGCAGCTCGCGCATGTTGGCGGTCAGCGCCTTGTTGTCGTCGCGCAGCTCCTTGAGCATCTCGAGCGGGCTCACGTAATCCGCGTTGTTGTCGGGCACGCGCTTCATCTGGTCGGCTTGGCCGAGCGAGCGCAGGGTGGTGCCGCCGATCTTGCGGGCGCGCTCACCCACCGCGTCGATGATGCTGAAGATCTGCTCGGACTGCTCGTCCAGCAGCAGGTGGTAGTCGCGGAAGTTCGGTCCGCTGACGTGCCAGTGGAAATTCTTGGTCTTGATGTACAGGGCGAAGAGGTCCGACAGGAGGACGGTCAGCCCCTCGGAGATCTTCTTGACGTCGTTCGGATCGAGGTCGGTCGGGGTGTTGAGCCGATCGCTGGCGACGCGCAGCTTAGCCTTGGCCATGGGGGGTGTTCCTGACATTCTGCAACCGAATTTCAGCCGGCGACAACCGCGCCGGCACTCGATCGGCAGAATGAGGAAGCGGGAGGCTTTGTTCCGCCCCGCATGCCTGCGCTGCTGTGGATGGGATGCCGAAAGGGCGAAGCGCCCTCCATTGCATCCGCTTCAACCGCGCCCGCCGACGAGGCCGGGCGGCAGGAGGGCCGGTTCGCCGTCCGGACTGCGCACCGGCGGCGCGGTTCTGCGGGCCTGCGGCTTCTGCTGGGCGGTGGCCGGCGGCAGCGTGGCGGGCGCGGGAGCCGTGGGAACGTCCCTGGCCGCCGCCGGCCTCGACGGAGCGGGCTTGGCGGAGGCCGGCTTGGCGGACAGGCCCTGTACTGCGGCCGGTGGCGGAGCCGGCGCTACGCTCGCGGCCGGCGAGCGTGGCAGCGGTGCGCGCGGCGTGATGGCGCCCGTGGTGGTGACGTCCTGTGCCGGAGGCGTTGCGGCCGCCGGGGCCGGCGGCGTGTCGAGGCCGTAGATGTCGTCGCGGAAATGCACGCGGCCGTCCGGGGTCGCGTAGCCGGTGAGATAGACGAAGGCGACCGGCGTCGGCTTCACGAGCTTGACGTCGCGCCGCTCGCCGCCGGCGATGGCGGTCTCGATCTCGATCGGCCCCCAGGTCGAACCGGCGCCGTTCGGCCCCTCGGTGCCCTGGAGCAGCCAAGCAGCGAACTCCTTCACTTGACCCACGCGAACGCAGCCGTGCGAGTGGAAGCGGACCGATCCCGCGAACAGCGACTTCGAGGGGGTGTCGTGCATGTAGATCGCGTGCCGGTTCGGCATGTCGATGCGGATCTGCCCGAGCGAGTTGTCGAGGCCGGAATCCTGGCGCAGCGTGTAGTTCACGGCCTTCTGCGTGTTCCAATCGATCGTGGCCGGATCGACCTCCACGCCGCCGGGCCCGAGAATGCGGATGCGGTTCTTGGCGAGATAGCCAGGGTTCTTGCGCATCGTCGGGATGATCTCGTTCCGGATCACCGAGACGGGCACGGTCCAGGTCGGGTTGAGATTGACGTCGGTGATGCGGGTCTCGACCGCGGGCGTCTGCTTGTCGGGCGAGCCGACCACCGCGACGAAGCGGCGTGTGACGGTGCCGTTCTCCACCGCCTCGACGGTGGCGGAGGGGATGTTCACGGTGACGTAGCGCTCGCCGAAGCCGAAATTCGAGCCCATGAGCCGCTGCGCCGAGGCGCGCAGCTGCCGCTGGCGCACATCGGCCGGCACGTTGAGGGCGTTCAGCGTCAGGCGGCCGAGGATGCCGGCATCCGGCAGGCCGTGCCGGGCCTGGAACGCCTTCACGGCGGCCACCAGCGGCGGATCGAAGCGGTCGGAAGGCGGCGCGTCGGCGGGGAGGTCGCCGGTCAGCGTCAGGTGATGGCGAAGCGAGGGAATGGCCAGGTGGCTGTCGCCGGGCTTCGGGGCGAAGTCGGCGGGCAGGGTCTTCCAGCCGCCGGCCTCTGCATAGACCTGATAGCGCTCGGCGGCGCGCATCGTGTCCATGAAGGTCTGCGCCGTGTAGGTCGGCAGCGGATCCTCGGAGACGCGGGCGTAGACGACCGGCGGCAATTCGCGCGAGGCCTTCTTCGCCGATGGCGCCTCGGTCGGAACGGCCACCGTATCGGCGGTCGGGCGCTCCAGCTTCGGATCGGCTTTGGGGTCGGGTTTGGCGTCCGCCTTCTCCGCCTTCTCCGCGCGCGGCTCCGCCTTGGGATCGGCCCTCAGTTCGCGCTTCGGCTCGGCCGCCTTCTCGGCCTTCGGCTCGATCCGCAGGTTGATGCGAGAATCGGGCTGCGGTTCGGGCGCGGGGGTCGGCTCGGCCCGGAGCGGGGCGGAGAGCAGAAGGGCCAACGCCGCGCCGGTCCCGCCCAGGAGCCGGGCACGGCGGGGCCCGCGCGGGGCGAGGGAAACGTTCGGCATCGCGGTTCTCGACGGGAGCACGCGGCGATCATCGGCGGTGTTGGTTACCAACTCGCTGACACCCTCCCGCGTGGCGTGTGCCGCGGCACGTCGCCCCCGCTCTCCGGAGCCGATCAACCGCGGTGGCCCCGGCGCGCGGGATGTGCAAAACGCGAGGACAGACGCCGCCCCGCGAGACCCCCGTGAGCGAAGACAGACCCTCGAAGCCCGGCAAGACCCTGTTGAACCCCGAGCGCAGGGCGGACGACGTCGATCAGTCGATCCGCCCCTTGAGCCTCGGCGAGTTCATCGGCCAGCGGGCGGCGCGCGCCAACATGAACATCTTCATCGAGGCGGCCAAGAAGACCGGCCAGGCCCTCGACCACGTCCTCTTCGTCGGCCCGCCGGGCCTGGGCAAGACGACGCTCGCCCAGATCGTCGCCCGCGAACTCGGGGTGAACTTCCGCTCGACCTCCGGTCCGGTCATCGCCAAGGCAGGCGACTTGGCCGCGCAGCTCACCAATCTGGAGGAGCGCGACGTCCTGTTCATCGACGAGATCCACCGCCTCAACCCGGCGGTGGAGGAGATCCTCTACCCGGCGATGGAGGATTATCAGCTCGACCTCATCATCGGCGAAGGGCCGGCCGCCCGCTCGGTGAAGATCGAGCTGCCGAAATTCACCCTCGTCGGCGCCACCACCCGCGCGGGTCTCCTCACTACGCCCTTGCGCGACCGCTTCGGCATCCCGATCCGGCTCGAATTCTACGAGATCGACGAGCTCGAACTCATCGTCCGGCGCGGCGCGCGGGTGCTCGGCCTCGGCATGTCGGAGGAGGGCGCCAACGAGATCGCCAAGCGGGCCCGCGGCACGCCGCGCATCGCCGGTCGCCTTCTGCGACGGGTGCGCGACTTCGCCATCGTCGAGGACGCGCAGACGGTGAGCCGCGCCATCGCCGACCGGGCGCTGCAGATGCTCGACGTCGATCCCGTCGGCCTCGACGTGATGGACCGCAAGTATCTCACCCTGATCGCCGCCTCGTTCGGCGGCGGCCCGGTCGGGATCGAGACCATCGCCGCCGCGCTCTCCGAGCCGCGTGACGCGATCGAGGACATCATCGAGCCCTACCTGATCCAGAAGGGCTTCGTGCAGCGCACCCCGCGCGGCCGGGTCCTGACGCCGCACGCCTTCCGGCACATGGGCTTCGCCGAGCCCCGGCGCGATCCGAGCACCCAGTTCGGCCTGTTCGGCGGCAGCGACGACCCGGATGCCTGAGGCGGTCGATCGCACGACCTCGCGCAAGATGTCGCCCGTCTCCGTCACCCGCCGCACGGTGCTGATCGGCCTCGGCGCGACGGCGCTGACCGGCGCCGGCACGGGCGCCTACGCCGTCGGCATCGAGCCGATGCGCCTCACCGTCACCCGCTACCGGCTCCGGCCGCTCGGCCCCTGGCCGGAGGGCCTGAGCCTGCGGATCGTCGCGCTGTCCGACATCCATGCCTGCGAGCCGTGGATGTCCGCCGGACGCATCGAGGGGATCGTCACCGCCGCGAACGCCCTGAGCGGCGACGTGACGGTGCTGCTCGGCGATTACGTGTCCGGCATGAACCTCGTGACCCGGTACGTCGATGCCGCCGAGTGGGGGCCGGTCCTGGGACGGCTGAAAGCGCCGCTCGGTGCCTACGCGATTCTCGGCAATCACGACTGGTGGGAGGACCGCTCGGCCCAGGCGCGCGGCAGCGGGCCGACGATCGCGGGCGAGGCCCTGCGGCGCAACGGCATCCGCGTGCTTCAGAACGAGGCGGTGCCGCTCTCGGTGCGAGGGCACGAGGTCTGGCTCGCAGGCCTCGGCGACCAGCTCGCCTTTCTGCCGAGCCGAAAGAAGCGCGGCCATTCCCGGATCGGCGTCGATGACCTGCCGGGGACGCTCGCCCAGATCCCAGAGGGCGCGCCCGCGATCCTGCTGGCGCACGAGCCCGACATCTTCCCGCAGGTGCCGCCGCGGATCGCCCTCACGCTCTCGGGCCACACCCATGGCGGGCAGGTGCGCGTGTTCGGCTACGCGCCGGTGGTGCCCTCTCGCTACAAGAACCGCTTCGCTTACGGCCACGTCCGCGAGCAGGCGGATCTGATCGTCTCGGGCGGCCTCGGCATGAGCATCGCCCCGGTGCGCTTCGGGATCCCGCCCGAGATCGTCGTGATCGATCTCGGCGACGACCGGAAGCTGGCCGCTCGAGATTTGCATTCGAAGCATATCGGCCCGAAGGGCGAAGCAGGAAAACACCCCGCTTAACAAGTCCACGCCGTTGGTGTTTCGGCTGCAGAAGCAGCCGCTCGGCGTTGTTTCGCCAGTGGTTTTTCAACCCCATTCCCTCGACGGGAGGCTCAAACGTCGCAGCCTGGGACCTGTGATCACAGGATGGTGCGCTGCCGGAACATGCATGCACCGCACAAGTTGAGGCCGCGACCCCGCTCCTTGAGGAGCGCCGGCCCCAACGACACTCCCAGCACGAGCTTCAAGGAAGCATCCGCCATGAAGTCGACCGTCTTGGCCGCCCTCGGCCTGTCCGTCGCCGCCCTCGCCACGCCTGCTTTTGCCCAGGATGCCCTGCCGCTGCGGATCGGTGCCGATGCGCCGATCGGCGCTGCCGCGACCGACACGCGGGAGTTCCGCGCCGAGGCCCTGCGCTCGGACGCGGCGAGCATCGAGGCGAGCCGCATCGCCCTCGAACGTTCTCGCAACCCGCGGGTGCGCAACTACGCCAACCGCGTGCTGGTCGAGCGTGAGGCCACCACCAAGGCGCTGCTGCCTGAGGGCACCTCGCTCACCGCATCGGGCCGCATCGTTTCCGACAGCCAAGGCATCCCGACTCGCCTCGACAACCCGATCGGCGTCGTGCTCGCCCCGGTGACGCTGGCCGCCAACATCGGCACCGGCATCGTCGGCGGTGTGCTCGGCGGCGTCGGCCTGATCGACAACAGCCCCGGCGAACCCGGCCGCCGCGTCGCCCTCAGCCCGAACGGCCAGCAGCGCCTCGAACGCCTGCGCTCGACTCGCTCCGCCCGCGAGTTTGACCGCACCTACATCAACGGGCAGGCCCGTTCGGACGCACGCACGCTGGCGCTCTACAGCAGCTACGCCCGCAACGGCGACAGCGCCGCCGGCCGCACCTTCGCCAACCAAGCGCTGCCCTACATCGCCGACGAGCACGCCCATTCCGCGACGCTCGCCGGCCGCATCGGCGGCTGATCGATCCGAACAGGTTACACCGGCAGGGCCGCCCTCCAGAGGGGCGGCCCTCGCCGTTTCAGGGATCGTCCACCCCTCGCCACCTCGGGCGGGAGCCGGTAAGAACTGGCACCCTCTCCATATCCGGATGCCCATGGATCCGACGACAGGCGCTGACGCGCACCGCCTCCCGCTGCGCGTCTATTACGAGGACACCGATTTCTCGGGCTTCGTCTACCACGCGAGCTATCTGCGCTTCATGGAGCGCGGGCGCACCGAGTTGCTGCGCGGTCTCGCGGGCGACCAGTCGGACCTGCACGCGGACGGGACGGGCCTCGTCTTCGTCGTACGGAAGATGACCCTCGACTTCCTCAAGCCCGCCCGCATGGACGACCTGATCGAGGTCCACACGCGGTCGAGCGAATTGCGCGGCGCCTCCATGCATCTCGCCCAGGAAGTGCGCCGGGGCGAGGACGTGCTGGTGCGCGCCGAAGTCGTCGTGGCCTGCGTCCGAAGCGGGCGGGCGATCCGCCTGCCGGATACCTTGCGCCGGGCGCTGACACCGCCAGTCTCGGCTTCGGCCTGATAGCGAGCAGCTGCCTTGGACGATGCCACCGGTTCGGGTCTCGTGATCCGTGCCGCGGCAGGGCTCGGTCGTTACGCGAACGTTGGGCAGCGGCTCCTGGCAACGGTTTCTTAACCCTGTCGCGGGCTTAGACTCGTGTTCGGGAAGGGTCGCACCGCGCCGCAGCACGGGTTGGGCCGGCGATGCCTCCGACCCTTACTTTCGACAGATTCGCGAGTGATCTCAGGTCTCATCGCTCAAAGGATCAGTCGGCAGTCCGGTGCGCCCCAGCGCGGCCCTGACGACGCGAGGATCGTTCGATGACCCCAGCCGATGCCATGCAGGCCGCGCCCGTCGCAGACATGAGCCTGTTCGGCCTGTTCTGGCAGGCCCACTTCGTCGTGAAGATCGTGATGGTGGGCCTGCTCGGCGCCTCGGTCTGGTGCTGGTCGATCATCGTCGACAAAACGCTGCTGTTCCGCCGCGTGGAAGCCGAGATGGATGCCTTCGAGGAGGCGTTCTGGTCCGGCCGCTCGCTGGAAGAGCTCTACCGCTCCTTCAACGACCGTCAGCCGACCGGGCTCGGCGCCCTGTTCGTCGCCGCCATGCGGGAGTGGAAGCGCTCCTTCGAGGGCTCGGGCCGGCAGATTCACTCGCTATCGCAGCGCATCGACAAGGTGCTCGACGTCACGATTCAGCGCGAGGTCGAACGGCTCGACTCGCGCCTGCTATTCCTCGCCTCGATCGGCTCGGCCGGCCCGTATATCGGCCTGTTCGGCACGGTCTGGGGCATCATGACCGCCTTCACCTCGATCGCGGCCTCGAAGAACACCTCGCTCGCCGTCGTCGCACCGGGCATCGCGGAAGCACTGTTCGCCACCGCCATCGGCCTGTTCGCGGCGATTCCCGCGGTGCTCGCCTACAACAAGCTTCAGGCCTCCGTCGCCAAGTCGCAGTCGCGGCTCGAAGGGTTCGCCGACGAGTTCTCGGCTATCCTATCGCGCCAGATCGACGAGCGCCTCTCGGTCGCCGCCTGATTGGTCGTTGCTGAAGCGGGAGCCGAGATCATGGGCAAAGTTCGATGGGCATGACGCACGGCGCGGCGCAGGGCGGCGGCAAGCGCCGCCGCCGCGGACGGCGCGGGCACGGCGCCATCAACGAGATCAACATGACGCCGTTCATCGACGTCGTGCTGGTGCTCCTCATCGTGTTCATGGTGGCCGCCCCGATGATGACGGTGGGCGTTCCCCTCGACCTGCCGCAATCCAAGGCGAGCCCGCTCAACTCCGACGTCAAGCCGATCACGCTGTCGATCCGCCGCACCGGCGAGGTCTATCTCGGCGAGGTCGAGCTGAAGGACGACGACATCGTGCCCCAGCTCATGCAGACGGCCAAGACCGGCACCGAGGAGCGCGTGTTCGTGCGCGGCGACAAACGCGTCGATTACGGGCGCGTGGCCCAGGTGATGGCGATCGTGACCGGCGGCGGCTTCAAGAAGGTCGCCCTCGTCACCGAGCCGGAATCGAATTAGCGGAGCGAGACACACGTGGCTCTGCGCTGGCCCAATTCTCTCCCAGAGTCTCTCAGGAACCGTGAGCCGGGCGTCTGGATCTCCGCCGGGGCGCATGCGGCCGTGCTGGGCCTCGCGCTGTTCGCGGTTGCCGCCCCGGCATTGCCCGACGCCCAGGAGGGCGTGCCGGTCGAGGTGCTGACCGAGCAGCAATTCTCGGAGATGACCCGCGGCGAGCGCAATGCGGAGAAGCCGGAGAAGAATCCAAACCGGGCCGACCGTGTCTCCGAAAAGATCGAGGAGCGCGAGCCCGAGAACGCGAAAACGGATGCGCCGGCCGCGCCCACCCGCACCGCCGAGACCAAGCTCGCGGCCGTCGATGCGATGCCGCTGCGCGCCGACACCGCCGACCCGGTGAAGGAAGAGGCCGAGGCCGCCGCCGCGAAGGCGGAAGCTGCGAAAGCCGAGGCGGAGAAGGCCGCTGCGGCGAAAGCGGCCGAGGCAAAGGCCAAGGCCGAAGCCAAGGCGAAAGCGGATTCCGCGGCCAAGGCCGAGGCAGCGAAGGCAGCTGAAGCCAAGGCCGCCGCCGCGAAGGCGGAGGCCGAGAAGCGCGAGGAACTGCAGAAGCTGGTCGAGCGTGAGCAGGCGGAGGCCGAGGCCGAGGCCGCCGCCAAGGCTGCGGAGAAGGCCGCCGAGGCGAAGGCCAAGGCGCGCGCGGAGGCTAAGGCGAAAGCGGACGCCAAGGCCAAGGCGGAGGCAGAGGCGCAGGCCAAGGCGGAAGCCGAAGCGAAGGCTGAAGCGGCGGCGAAAGCCGCGGCGGAGGGCGAGCATCGCAAGCAGGTCGCCGAGGCCAAGGCCAAGGCGGAAGCCGAGGCGAAAGCTAAAGCCGAGGCCGCCGCGAAAGCCAAGGCGAAGGCGATGGCTGAGGCCAAAGCGAAGGCGGATGCCGAGGCCAAGGCGCGCCAGCAGGCCGAACTCGCCAACAGGACCAGCACCGGCGACAGCCGCGAGACCCATACCCGCACGGCCTCGCATTCGACCGGCTCCACCGGCCGCGAAGTGCAGCGTACGGCTTCGCTCGGCACGTCGACCGGCACCGCGCAAAAGCTCTCGCCCTCGTTGCGCGACGCCCTGGTCGGCATGCTGCAGCAGCAGATCGAGCGGTGCTACTCGGCGCCTCCGGGCGCGACGCAGGGCGTGGTGCTGCCGATGCTCGACATCCGCCTCAACCCGGACGGTTCGCTAACGGCCGAGCCGCGGGTGATGCGCGCCGGAAACAACTCGGTCGATCAGTCGATCGCCCAGGCGGCCCTCCGGGCGGTGCGGCGTTGCGCCCCCTACAAGATCCCGACCCAGTACGCGCCGTATTACAACGACTGGAAGGCCATCAACGCCGAGTTCGAGTTCTCGCCCGTGTGATCCGCCTGCGCCGATCACACCGCGTCATCGCGGCCTTCCCCTTCCGCACTCCCTGAACGACCTGGACTTGTCCCATGCCTGGAACAGCCTTCACCCGGCGCACCCTCCTGCCGGCGCTCGCGGCCGCGCTCGGCGTCCTCGCCCTGGCGCTCCCCGCCGCGACGCCGGCTCAGGCGCAGCTCCAGCTCCGCATCGGCAGCGGCGCCTTCCAGCCGATGCCGATCGCGATCGCCGACTTCGCGGGCGATGCCAGCCTCGGCACGCTGGTGGCCAGCGTCATCACCAACAACCTGCGCCGCTCCGGCTACTTCACGCCGCTGGAGAAGGGGCGCTTCCCCGAGAATCCGAGCTTCGACGCGGCGCCGAATTTTGAGGCCTGGAAGGGCGCGGGCGTGCAGGCGCTGGTGACCGGCCGGGTCGGGCGCGACGCCTCGGGCCGGCTCACCGTCGCCTTCCGCCTGTGGGACGTGGCCTCGGGGCAGCAGATCACGGGCCAGCAATACGGCACCGACGTTGCCAACGCCCGCCGCACCGGCCACCTCGTATCGGACGCGGTCTATACCAAGGTCACCGGCCTCGGGCCCTGGTTCGACAGCCGCGTCGCCTATGTCGATGAATCCGGTCCGAAGGAGAACCGCCGCAAGCGCCTGATGGTGATGGATCAGGACGGCGCCAACGTTCGCGCGCTGACCGGCGGCGGCGACGTTTCGGTGGTGGCCCCGCGCTACTCGCCCGCGGGACAGGAGATCGCCTTCATGACCCAGGCGCCGGGCCAGCAGCCGAAGGTGCAGATGATCGACCTGGAAACCGGCAAGCGCCAGACGGTGGGCAACTTCGCCTCCATGAGCGCGAGCCCGCGCTTCTCGCCGGACGGGCGCCGCCTCGTGATGAGCGTGCAGCAGGGCGGCAACGCCGACATCGTCACCGTCGATCTCGCCTCCAAGGCCCAGACGCCGGTGACCCAAGGGCTCGCGATCGATACCTCGCCGAGCTATTCGCCCGACGGCAGCCAGATCGTGTTCGAATCCGACCGCGGCGGCTCGCAGCAGATCTACGTGATGGGCGCCGACGGCTCGAACCCGCGCCGTCTCTCGTTCGGCGAGGGCTCGGCCTCGCAGCCGGCCTGGTCGCCCCGCGGCGACCTCATCGCCTTCACCCGGCAGCGCAAGGGCGGCTTTGCCATCTGCGTGATGAAGCCCGACGGCTCGGGCGAGCGGGTGCTGACGGAGGGCTTCCACAACGAGAGCCCGACCTTCGCGCCGAACGGCCAGTACGTGATGTTCTTCCGCGATCCGGGCGGGCAGGGCGGCGGCAAGCTCTACATGGTCGACATCACCGGCAAGGTGGAGCAGCCGGTGCCGACCCCATCCTTCGCCTCGGACCCGACCTGGTCGCCGCTTCTGTCAGGGAAGTAATCCGACCCGCCGCGACCGACCTCGACGAATGACGCCGGCGACCACGAATGCGCGTCCGCTGAGGCCTCTTTTGATCGGGCTGGTTCGGAAGGTTCGCCCCGCTCATGTTGAGGTGTCGGGCGCAAGCTCGGCCTCGAAGCACGCCTGAACGGTGATCCCGTGGTGTCGATCGCTCGGGGGAAGCGTCGCGGCGTACTTCGCGGCAGCGGCTGCAGCATGAGAAGCGTCGTGAAAGCCGCAACGGGTCGGTCGGTAGGCTCCGACCCCTCTTCGCCAGCGCGATCGCCCTGTCACCCATGGCGAAATCCGCGCGGGCCCCGACGGCCGGCACGGTGAAAGTCTTCCCGCTTGCAGTAGAAACCGCGGCGGAAGCGGTCCAAAGGTGGGGCTGATGCGTGTTCGAAGTCGCGCCGTATAGGCCGCTTCTGCGCCCCTGGGGATCCGCTTCCGTCCGGTGTTCGTGGCGGGCCGCTAAGTCCGAGACCGAACGGGTTCTCAGGCTATCGTTGCGGCTTGACGCTGCGGTGGAGTCATCCCTGTCTCCTCCAGCTTTCGCCAACAAACCGTGCGCGGACCAGCGGTTTCTTGGCCGATGTGCTTGCGAATGCGAAGCACGCAGAGAGACTGCGTCCGTATTGGGAGGTCGTCAAGCGGAAATCTGCTGCCAAGCCGACTGTTTTTTGCCCGCACGAATGCTTGAACGGCAAAATCGTTCGCCGGCAACGGCTTACGTCGGGCGGCAGCAAAAGTCCCCAGCGCACCCGGCAAGAGACAGGCCCTGCCGAAACTGCAGCGCGTCGAGGCGCCTCCTAGAGGCGGATCTCGCTGATGCCCCGAGCAACGGTAGGGCAGGGGCCCGACACAAAGCAGCATCATTTGTCAGGAAAAACAGAGAGGCTCGTCGTCGCTGCTGATCCCCCGGCCCCGGGGCAGGCGCGCGGGTCGGCACCTTGTCCCCCGGCAGCGCGCCGGCCCGCAGCAGGCCCCGTCCCGGTCCCGGCAAAGTCGGATCAGATCGCGGCGAGGCCGCGCTGCACCGCCGGACGGGCGAGGAGCGTCTCGAGCCAGCGCCGCACGTTCGGGTGTCCGTCGAGTTCGATACCCTGCTTGCCGTGAAACTTGGCCCAGGTCAGAGCGGCAATGTCGGCGATCGAGTACGTGTCGGCGAGATATTCATGCGCCGCGAGCCGCCGGTCGAGGACACCGTAGAGGCGCTTGGCCTCCTCCGTGAACCGCTCGATGGCGTAGGGGATCTTGTCCTGCGCGTAGATGCGGAAATGGTGGGCCTGACCCAGCATCGGGCCAAGCCCGCCGACCTGCCAGAACAGCCACTCGTCCACCGCCGTGCGGGCGCGCTCGTCGCTCGGATAGAGGCAGCCGGTCTTGCGCCCGAGATATTGCAGGATCGCGCCCGACTCGAACACCGAGATCGGCGCGCCGCCGGGGCCGTCCGGATCGACGATGGCCGGGATCTTGTTGTTGGGCGAGATCGCCAGGAAGTCGGGCGCCATCTGCTCGCCCTTGCCGATATTCACCGGAACGACGCGGTAGGGCAGCCCGCACTCTTCGAGCATGATCGGGATCTTCCACCCGTTCGGCGTGCTCCAGGTGTAGAGATCGATCGGCTGCGCCGTCGTGACCGCCATGCTGGCATCCCGGGAAAGCGGGCCCGCGCCCATCCTCAGCTATGGAGGTAGCGCGGAACGGCCCGAAGGCTCAAGCCGAGGGCCAAGCTTGTCTGCAATCGTGCGCAAGTTGCAGAGAGAGCTTGCTCTTTGGCCGCCGATGCGGCTGTGATGTGGCCTACGGCGACGCTGCCGAATCCGTCTCACCGGAGTTGCCTGATGCTCTCTCGTCTCCTCGCCGCCGCCGCGTTGGTTGCGCCGCTCCTCCTGGCTCAGACCGCGATGGCCAGGGAGGCGTGGAGCGCGCCGAGCGCCAAGGAGACGACGAAGGAGCAGACGGCGAAGGAGCAGACGGCGAAGGAGCCGAGCGTGGCCCAATCCGCCGCGCGCGAGCGGCAGAAGAAGTGCGGTGCCGAATGGCGCGCGCTCTCGGCCACCGAGAAGGCGGCCCAGGGACCGAAATGGCCGCAATATTACAGCAAGTGCGTCAAGCGCCTAAAAAGCAAGGCGCAACAATGAGTTACGCCTAAAGATCGCACGCAATGTATACCGGACGTGTAGTATTCGTGTACAGTTTCGCGAAAAGACGAAATAATCGTCCAGCCTCGGAACTTTCAGACTCCGCGAGATCTTGTGGGAAAGCCAGAAACAACCAGATAAAGGGCCACGAGGCCCAAAGACATGCTCACTCAGATCCTATCTCGCTCCGCTCCTGCGTATGAGGCACACTCGGACTTCGGGCATGCCTTCGAAGCCGCAGAAACCTTCAATTACGGTGATTTGCCGGAGGACGTCGCCAACGAAGCACGCGCAGCGGCTGAGCAGATTCGCATCCAAACGGTGGCGGCGAAGACCGCGTTCATTGAGATCGGCCGCACGCTTTTGAGAATGCGCGATCGCATTGACCACGGGCGTTTTCTTCCTTGGGCTCACTCCCAACTTGGGATGCAACCTCGCACCGTGCAGAGGTTCATGAGAGCTGCAGAGTTCGTCGATAGTCGCCCCGGACGCGTCAGCCTGACGCGTTTGACGCGGGATGGTCTCTACGCGCTGACCGCGCCTTCAGTGCCAGCGCAAGTTCGCGAAAACATCGTTGCCGCCATCGATCGTGGTGAGACGATGACGCCGACCGAAATTAGGCAGCGCATCACCGCAGCGTGTCCGAAGCGCGATGCTCGAGATAACGAGGATCAGCCAGCACCACGGCGTGATCGTGAAGCTGCGATTGCCGCTGCGAGTGTTCCCGCCGTCGAAACCGAGTCGGACGGATTGGAACGTGGCGGCTCTCCCGTTTGCGACGCGCAGCCTGATCGACCTCAGGCGGAAAACACAGAACCCTTGTTCGCACGTGTTGCCGGCGAGTTGACTCCCGGCACCCGACACGATGCCCTCGCCTTGCTGGATCGGTTGGACCCGGACACCTTTACTCTATGCCTTCGCGCTGCCGTTCAGGCAGCCGTGGATGACGAACGGTGCTCACATGCTAGTCGCGCAACTACGACTCCAATCCATGGAGCAACTGAGGACAACCCTCGACCGTTACCTCCGCGTCAGCTGCAGCTTGAATTGTAGCGCGCGGCCCGAGGGGGATCGGTGCTAAGGGACGGAATCGTCCTCCGACATACTAAGTCACTGATATCATTGACTACATCAGGCACTTAGAGCGTCGTGCTGAGTATCTGTGTACCACCCAAGTGACTCACTGTAGAGCGGCGATGGCTGCCTAGCAGCGATATAACAGGTAGCAGCAGACCGCTCGTCATTCATTTGCAAACCCGCTTGCAAACAGATTATTTATCATCTCCAAGCAGAATTTTGCTGATGTAAAGCAGCCATAAGCATGAAGATTGTCGTCTTTTTGCTCATCTGCTTTATCGACCACGGACTTGGCACTGAATACGATAAGCTTATCATTGCACATACGGGCAGCACGATGAAATCCATAAATTTCCATATCAATACCAGAAACCTTGCGCTGCTGCTCCCGCACATGATTTAAACGTTTCTCACTTGCAATTACAGCCGAACCACTGGCGAACATGGCAAGTCTCGGCTGGTGTACTCTGCCTGGCCGCGATCCATGCTCAAAGCCTGCCTCTAACCGCCTCGGCAAGTTTGTGTCTTCGATGTACTGAGCGAAATGAGTTCTAAGCGACTCTGCAATCTCAATCTGGTAAGGCTCGGCTGAAAAAAAATCATCAAACCATTTGCCGGACTGGTATTCCCAGCATAGCTCTGTTATCAACAATTGGCCCAGAAAAGTCTCCTTACCTACGCCAGCGCAAATACCTGACATACAAACTATCTTAGGGGCGTAATTCTCCAATACTCTAGCAGTGCAAATTGACGCGCTGACCAATCCCATACGCGGGAAAAGCACAATAGAACCTTTTTTTCCATTCAATTCGAAATCCCAAAAACTCATCCCTGCGCGTGTGACGCTCTTGGTCTCCACACCTTCAACATGCGCAAAGGCTTTTCTTTCTTCATCGAGAGCTGTGAATATAATAAAATCATAGCGATGCCTATCATTGGCTTGTTGAAGAAAGACACTGAGAGCTTGCTGCCAAATATCCGCACTATTAAAATCGTATATATGGACGCCCTTGCTAGCCAAAAATGAAGAATGTTTCTCAGCCTCAGCAGCAAAGGACGTTATAGCAACAACAGGTGACTGCAAATCGCGGCCCTGATCAAGGAGAGCTACGACCTCTCTTGTAACATCAACGTCCTCACCGTTATCGACCATTGGTAACCATAGGTCGATAATATATAAATCGAACTTGGATCGGAGCTCGCGAACTCCAGATGCCAGGCTTTTCGCCCGTCTGATACTCCGTGGATCAACGCCGATACTAATCAATCCTTGCTCGATAGTACCAAACTTGTCGTCTCTATCTTCAAAGACGAGCACCCTCATTGCGATTTCTCCAAGAGGTTGTCGAACGAACTCATCCACTCTTGCGACTCGTATGAGTACAGCACGACACCAGCAACATCAACTTCATATCTTTGTCGCAGAGTGTCTTTGATTTTCTTCAGCTTAATCAACTGACCAGAAATAAATATGTCAGGATATTGAGTAACAATGATTATGCTTGCAGCTTGCTTTATTTTCTGCATCATGCGTATTACTTCGATCCCACCTGACGCTTGAGCGAGCCCTCCGGTTTCCCCACTTTTCTTTTCCTTTGTAAATGTTGGGAGTGCCATATCCAAAATAACTATATCATACTTGAATTGCATTACGTCACGGATGGCATCTCGTACGCTCTTGGCAACTGTAAGCTCTGCATTAGATAGCGTCGATGCAGATATCCTCCTCGACAAGTCATTGATTTTATGTTCCTCGTCTTCAACAAGTAGAATTTTCCGTTTGGACATCTTCGATCTCAACTACGGTCTTGAAGCCGATTGAAAGAGTCGCCTCATCATGCCTATAGGCAACAGTATGCTGAAGCTGCCCACTTGATGTAAGATAAAGAAGCTTTCTGATACCCGAATAACCTTCCTTGACCATAGCGGATGATATATTTGTTGAATAATCTACAAGTTCAGATATTCTTTTTATTTGCACTTCTCTGTCGCTGGAACTAGCAAAATCAGACGTAATCGTTATACTCAACTGCACATTGAGCAAATCGCTCAGCTGAGAAAGATCGGCGCGAACTCTACTAGACTTCTTTCCGTATTTATATGCATTATGGATCAAAACGTAAAGACAATCGTACAGTCTATGGACAGACGACCCTTTGATTGTGAGCTCTATATGTTCACCAGTCCAATCGACTGGCTGCAATGATCGTCCCAATGATTGCTCGCACTCCAAGGTGATAAGATCGCTAATCTGTCGAACTGAAGCAGAAAATGTTCGATCCTCCGGTACTTGAAACCAGCTTGCAAGAGTCACGAAGCGGTCGTGTACACTCTCGCGGAGTGCGGCAACGAATTTGCGGGCTTCCGGAGAGCCGTCGCTTCCGAGAATGCCATCGATTTTCGCGATTTCGGCCGATCGGACGTCGTTTGAGATGAATCTTTGAACCTGCTTCAGTTGGGGCTCAAATTGATCCCAGCAAAATTTCAGTATCGCATCTTCGAAATTGTCCAATATTCCTGAAAATGCAATAGACTTCCTCAACTCTACGATGCCGTTGAGAGCTGACTGACTTTTCAAATCGAAACTGGACTTGAACAAGCCGTATTTCTTCGTATCGCTATGAAACTGCAATAAATCGAGACGGAGGCGGTCAATCGTCTTCTTGTAAGAGGCCAACCAAACACTATGTATTTCCATGTACGCCGCATCTGAATATAATGCTGGATAGCTATCTACAAGTGAGTCAACACCGTTCAACATCATCCCATGCAAAGTATTATGCCGGATTCGCCGCCCAAGATAGGAGTCTATTCCGAAAAGATGGTTTGTACAAAATTGCACGAAAACTGTTTCGGTTGCCTTAGCTAAGATGTAGTCGAAAGAAGCGATTACCGACACTTCAGCGTGGACAACCGATATCGAGCTGTCCGATATAATAATTGCAGCACGCGTCAATGATTCGATTGAGTGCTCAACTAACCTTCGATATTCTTTGAGATAGGCGTTCGGGTTTTCGCGTATCCACTTTTTTATCGCGTTGCTATCAACGTATACACGGCTGTCATCTATTTCGGTTTTGAGTTTTGAAACCTGATTGTGGGCCCAAATTCTATCGGCCTCTATCAGGTATTCGAGTGAATACAACTGCTCCCCTAGATGACGCAACATATCCTGACGAATTGAGTCTGCTTGTTCAGCCGACTCAACAATCATATAAAGCTTTTGTATCGTCTGTCGATCGAGTGTGTTAACTAAAAATTTCGCGATATTCGGCGTCTTGTTGGAAAGCCATTGGATGAACTCGATAACGCTGCCATTGAAATCAGCTAAAATAGTCTCCTGCAGGGTGTAGCGAAATTTGAAGTCGATATCGTCGTCATGCTCTTTCTGCTTATAGATTGCTAGAGCAAGCGTTGATATGATTATCTTTCCTTCGTCGGTCGCAATACTGTAAATGCGATCAAGTTCAGACTCGGTCATTAGAAACTGGAGCGATGTCGTATTTTCAAATATGAACCTAATCTCGTCTTCATTAAACGAGGCGTGCGCAGGATACTCAGCGATAAAGTTGAGAAATATTATCGTTCTCGTGAAGAGACGAATTCTGCCGTCTTCAGGCCACATCTGAACGTCAAAACCAACCGGCTCTTCAGTAAGCAAATTGGAACGTAGAGCGTGACGCTGATCGGGCTTTAATCTTTTTACTGGCAATAAACCGTAACGGCTGGGTAGCAAGCGCCATCCAATATTGACGTCAATTGCAAACCTGTGTTTGACGAGAGAAGACTGCTCGAGAAAAGCTAGCGCTCTGCGATATATCAAAAATGCCGGGTCCTCATCCGGAAATCCATCTGTTAATTGTGTGTGTGAGTAATCTGAGCTTTCGAGCCTTTGAATCTCAGCCAATAAGTCCGCGTCCAACAAACTCTCAATCAAATGAACTATTTCTGGCCATTCATCCGCAAGAGAAATCACGATCTTTATGGCGCACAACTCATCAGTTAGCGACATTGAATGAGATTTGCGTAGAAATGATGCGATATCTCGCGTGCTTAAAGGCACCGGCAGCGCATTATGTAAAGCGTTGTGCTGCCGAAAATCGTTGGTCTTATATTTTGCAAGAATACTTACCCATGTTCTTATGCTTTGAAAATATGGATAGCGCTCGCTCATCAATTCCATTGCCGAAAAATACGGCTCCGGGGCATCTTCTAGGCGCAATATTTTCGTAAAAGCGTGATACTCAGAAACAATTTCCTTATCAACCTCCGCAAGATTCATATAATATACGAGCTTTCTGTTGAGGAAGTCCGATATTCCCCAATTTTTCCAGAAACTCTTAATAAGGTTCAGCTGTTGAAGAGGCGCTATCGATTCTAAAGTCGTAAGCATCTTCATTTCATGGAGGATTTTCAAGCTCTTGTCTTTCCAGCCATTAAGATGGCCACAGACAAAAGCTACTTCTTTTTCAGTATTTATTGTTGACAACCAGTGTATATTCTGAAGAGACTGATAGTCTTGAGGCACATAGTCAGCAGGATATAGTCCGTTCGCCCCAATCATGATCTCAGTCGCAACTGCCAAATCGGAAGCGTCAACTTCACTTCTGATACTTTCGACGTGTGCACGAGGCGAAGAAGCCTCCTTATGTGATGTAAGGATGCCCCTGAAAACGTTTCTGGATCGCGGGTGCGTCAATCGAACCAGGCTGCGGTACGCCCTGATACGTTTGGCTTGGAACGCTCGTTTCGGAGTGTGCATGCAATCAGAATGACCCCCCCGAATATGAGGGTCAAGTTGATATGGGACTGTCACGTCTCTCTCAACGAACGTTGAGCGGTACGTAGCGCTCAGGCCCAAGCGGCGACATAGCCATTTTCGCTGTGTAGAACGGCACGCGAAACTCGAACTTCGTTGTTTCAATGTGGAGCTCGCGCTCCAAACTGGCGCTGGTATAACAGTCGGGCGTCTGCACTATTCGTTGCCTGCGTCGAGCACAACCATAAGGTTTGAAGAACCCTTAAGATTGAAGCGGCCGATCAATGTCCTTTGTGAGGCGGTGACCAGCACAGGATCGACCGTTGCCACCCCGATCTTGAAATAGTGCCAGGGCGGATCTCTGCCTTTGCCATGTGCGATCGATGGTACGAAGCGCAGCCGGAATCAGTGCAGCGCCTCATTCGTCGCCTCAGGTCGCTTTACAGCGTTTGTGCTTGGATGCGTTGGCCTGCCGATAACACGCAGCAGAAGGGCTCGATAGGGAAGGGTGCTGATCCGCACCTTAGGCTTGGGGCCGCCGACCCATATTCTGGTTTGATCCTCGTCACGGCCCCTGATGGTCAGAGACCGCGCCTAGCTCCACAGGTGCAACTATGTCGCTTCACATCGCTTCCGTTTCTGCTGCTCTAATCGTCACAGCACTCGGATTGAGCCTCCTGACGAGCGCCGCTCATATGCCAGGGCAAATGGCCTCGGTGAGATCCATACCGACTTTATCCACGTCCTCCGACGGCTGAAGGCCGGAGATAAGAAACGGCGAAGCTGTCTTCCGGGGGCAGCTTCCAACCCAATGCAGACCCTGGTGCCTAAACGCACGAGACCGGTGCCGCCGATCCTGGCAGGAATAGCCGACCACGCTGATGCCGTGATCGGGCATCCTTTGCTGGGTGACCCGCCTCATCGGAGAAGACGATGCCGTACGGCAGGGCAGGCTTCTGGATCACCATCGCCGGCATCAGCGCCCTGTTCGGCGCGTTGCATGGCTATCTCCTGAACGGCGGACCGAGCCCGGTCGGCATCTTCTACGGCACCTGCATCGGCCTGCTGACCATCGCGTACGAACGCGGCGTCTTCTTCTCCGGATACGGCAAGCGTCTCCGGCGTCTGCCGACACTAGCCTACCTTGCTGCCGCCGAAGCCAGCCTGCTCCTGGTGATCCTCTTGGGCTTGGCGCTCACCGGCTCGGTCGTCTGGACGCTCGGCCTCACGGACAAGTCCTTCCTGGAAGCGGTTACGCCCAAGATTTCCACCATCCCCTACGCGCTGGTCGTCTCAGCTCTCTTGGTGTCCGCCCTGCGAGTCCGCGACCTCATCGGAAGCGAGACGTTTGCAAGCCTCATCGTCGGCCGCTACCATCGGCCGGTCAGCGAAGAGCGCGTCTTTCTGTTCCTCGATCTGATCGGTTCGACGACTTACGCGGAACGGCACGGCGACCTTGCCGCCCAGGAACTGCTGAAGGCCGTTTTCTCGGTCATCGCCGAACCGGTTCGCCGGCATCGCGGCCAGGTCGACGACTACGTGGGCGATCAGGTTATCATCTCCTGGCCGTTCGCGAGAGGCGTCGAGAAGTTCCGGTGCGTCGCCTGCATCTTCGCGATCCGGGAGACGCTCCGCAGCAATCGGGAGACGTGGGTCAGCCAATTCGGCTTCGTGCCCGAACTGCGGGCCGCCCTGCATGGGGGCAGCGTCGTGACTGCGGAAGTTGGCGTCGACCGCCACAAGATCGCGTATTTCGGCGACGTCATGAACGCGACCGCCCGACTTGAAGGGCTCTGTCGCGAAACCGGAAAACCGGTGCTCATCTCAGACGCGGTCCTTGCACGGCTGCCAGCACTGCCCGATGGGATCGAAGCCGAGGCGCTCGGCCCGCATTGCCTGCGCGGTCGTAGCGAAGCGATGGTTGTACACGCGCTCGCGGAGCAGCGCGTGCGGAAGACAGCCGAACAATCCAACAGTTCTGCGGAAACCGAAGCCGAGTGCGTGTCGGCGGTGCTGGGTCTGGTAGCGCGCGCAGGCTAGATACTCTTAGACACCCAGAACGATCCCTAGACCGGCGGCCGACAAACGACTGCTGTAGAGATGCCCTGATGATCTTCGCTTCGCCTGACATGGGCGTATGAGGAGCGTCCGCTTCTAGGGCCTGTCGTCGCCTGAACGGATTGCGAATTTTGGCGTTTTCTCGGTTTCGAATGAGGAGACGTGATGCTGTCAGACGCACAGTGGGGTGAGTTGGAGCCGTTGATC
>NZ_BPRC01000015.1 GCF_022179725.1 Methylorubrum aminovorans | reverse complement strand
GGGCGAGCGGCCCGACGCGCACCGGATCGGCCGGCTTCTCGGCGATGCGGGGATCGGTGCGCGGCTGGGTCTGGTCGTTGAACTCGCCCACCGGTGAGGGCTGCTGCGCCAGCGCGGCCGGCGCCGTCGCGAGGCTCGTGGCCAACCCCGCCGCGAGCAGCGCGCCGGCCGCTCCCATCCCGGCGCCGCCGCGGCGCCCCGGCCTTCCGGTCCGATCTGCATGTTTTGTGCTTGTTGTCATCATCAGTCCCCAACCCGTCCTCTGCGCCGGCCTCCCCACGGGGTTCGTCCCGCTTGTCGTGTCTTCAGCCGGCGGCTCCCTCACGGAGCGGATGTTCCGTCGATGTTTCCTCCCGGGGTGACGCGGCGGGCGCGCAGAGCGTCCGCCGCCGAAGGCGGTCTTCGGATCAGTGGCTGATCATCCAGGGCCGCGCGTTCGGGAAGCTCTTGGCCGCAGCCGGTGCAGCCGCCGACTTCTTCGGCGAGCAGCAGCCGCAGCCGGCCCCGTGGCTGCGAGAGCGCCGCGGCTCGTGGCGGCTGCGCTCGTTGGTGGCGTGGGCGGCCTTCAGCCCCGGATCCATGCCGGAGATCCGCGGGGCGGTGAGGAAGGCGCGCTGGCATTCCCCGCCGCAATCCGGGCAATCGTGCGGGTCCTTGAACTGCGCCATCGGGCGCAGCACGGTGAAGGGTCCGCAGCTCTCGCAGGCGTAATCGTAGACGGGCATGATCAAAGATCCGGCGAGAGCGGCATCTGGACGGAGCCATCCAGGAACTTCGTCGGCCCGGCTTCGGACGGGTTGATGTCGAAGTCGAAGATGCCGGTCGGAATCCAGAGCGTGGCGCAGGCGTTCGGAATATCGACGACGCCGGAGATGTGGCCCTGGACCGGGGCGGTGCCGAGGATCGAGTAGGCTTGCGCGCCCGAGTAACCGAACTTCTTCAGGTACTCGATCGCGTTGAGGCAGGCCTGCCGATAGGCGACCGTCACGTCGAGGTAATGCTGCTTGCCGTACTCGTCGACGGAGACGCCCTCGAAGATCAGGTGATCGTCGTATTTCGGGGTGATCGGCGACGGCTTGAAGATCGGGTTCTTGATCCCGTACTTGGCCATGCCGTCCTTGATCAGGCTCACCTTGAGGTGGACCCAGCCCGCCATCTCGATGGCGCCGCAGAAGGTGATCTCACCGTCGCCCTGGCTGAAATGCAGGTCGCCCATGGAGAGTCCGGCGCCGGGCACGTAGACGGGGAAGTAGATCTTCGAACCGCGCGACAAATCCTTGATGTCGCAATTGCCGCCGTGCTCGCGCCCCGGCACCGTGCGGGCGCCGGTGGCCGCCGCCTGCTCTTTCGCGTCGCCCTTCAGCCGACCCATATGCGCGGTCGGGCCGAAGGGGAGGGTGGCCAGCGCCGGCACCCGGCTCGGATTGGTGTCGTAGAGCGCTTTTTCGCGCGTGTTCCAAGTCTCCAGCATCTTCGGATCGGGCAGGCAGCCGATCAGGCCGGGATGGATCAGGCCGGGGAAGCGCACGCCGGGCACGTGGCGCGACTTGGTGAACATACCCTCGAAGTCCCAGATCGACTTCTGGGCCTGCGGGAAGTGCTCGTCGAGGAAGCCGCCGCCGTTGTTCTTCGAGAAGAAGCCGTTGAAGCCCCACTGGCTCTCGGGCTTCGCGCCGATGTCGAGCAGATCGACCACGAGCAGGTCGCCGGGCTCGGCACCCTCGACGCCGATCGGGCCGGAGAGGAAGTGGACGATCGACAGGTCGATGTCGCGGACGTCGTCGGCGGAATCGTTGTTCTTGATGAAGCCGCCGGTCCAGTCGTAGGTCTCGACGATGAAGTCGTCGCCGGGCTTGACGGTCGCGACCATCGGGATGTCGGGGTGCCAGCGGTTGTGCACCATGTCGTTGTCGTAGGCCGACTGCGTGAGATCGACCTTGATCAGGGTCTCGGGCATTTCCTTCGCAGCTCCTTTTACTGTCCAGAATTCAGGCAGCCGTCCCCGTTGCGTGTCCGGCATGAGTCCGGCCGCCCCCGTGGATCGTTGTTGTCGTTCTTCGTTCATCCGGCGCAGCTTGGCGCCGGATCGATTCGGGCGGGCTGCCGGAGCGCCCCGCCGATGGCTCAGCTTGCGAGCAGCTCCTTCAAGGCGGCATCGAGCACCTTGATGTCGTCGGGCGAGGTGCCGGGACCACCAGCGAAGTGGCCCCAATAGGTCTCGACCGTGCGCAGCTCGGCATTCGGCATGTGCTCGACCTCGATGGCGCTGTCTTCCGGCGGGAAATACAGGTCGGTCGAGGCCGGCATCACGAAGGCCTTGGCTTTGATCGCGCCGAGCGCCTTCTTGAAGTCGCCGCCGTAGAGGTCGTTGGCCGAGATGTCGCCGTTCTGCCAGGTCCAGAGCATGGCGAGCAGGTTGTTGGCGTCCTTCTCCAACAGCCAGCCCTCCCAGAAGCCGACCAGGAAGTCTTCGAGCGAGGCGTAGCCCATCTGCTTCAGGTCGGCCTCGACCCGGTAGAAGGTCTGCGAGAAGCCCCAGCCGGCATAGACGCGGGCGGCGGCGCGCAGGCCCCTCTGCGGCTGCTCGGCGTAGAAGCCGTCGGCGAAGGCAGCATCCGCCTGGAGCGCGGCCTTTACGCCCTCCAGGAAGACGAAGTTGTGCCGCGAGCACTTGGCCGAGCCCTGGAACGGCAGGATGCGCTCGACCATGTCGGGGAACAGCGCCCCCCAGTGGAAGGTCTGGAGCGCTCCCATCGACCAGCCGGTGACGAGCTTGATCCGCTCGATGCCGAACACTTCCGTCACCAGCCGGTGCTGCTGCACCACGTTGTCGTAGGCCGTGACCTTGGGAAAGCGCGGCCCGTTGAACGGCGCGGGCGTGTTGCTCGGCGAGGAGGACAGCCCGTTGCCGAACATGTTCGGCACGATGATGAAATAGGTGTTCGGATCGAGCGCCTTGCCCGGCCCGATCAGCCACTCGTTCTCGAGATGGGTGCCGGAATACCAGCACGGATAGACGATGACGTTGTCTTTAGCGGCGTTGAGCGTGCCGTAGGTCTTGTAGGCGAGCCGCGCACCGCGAATCGTCTGCTTCGACTGCAGGACGACGTCACCGAGCTCGAAGATCTCGTAATCGGCCATCGCAACAATCCTCAGACCGACAGGAACCGGGCGACCTGCACCTCGTCGATGTCGGCGCGCAAGCTCTCGTGGACGATCGAGCCGTTCTCGATCACGAGAACCCGGTCGGCCACGTCCATGGCAAAGCTTAAGACCTGTTCCGAGACGACAATCGACAGACCGCGCTCGTCGCGAATCTTCTTCAGCGTACGCCCCATTTCGCGAATAATCGAGGGTTGAATGCCCTCGGTCGGCTCGTCGAGAAGCAGAACCTTCGGGTTGCTGGCGAGCGCCCGCGCGATGGCGAGCTGCTGCTGCTGGCCACCGGAGAGGTTGCCGCCGCGCCGGCCCTTCATCTCCAGCAGCACCGGGAACATCGTGTAGAGGTCCTGCGGCACCTTGCGCGAGCCAGTGACGGTGAGACCCGTCTCGATGTTCTCCTGCACCGTCATGGTGGAGAAGATCATCCGGCCCTGCGGCACGTAGGCCAGCCCCTTGGCCACGCGGGCATGGCTCTTCAGGGTGGTGACGTCAGTACCGTCCACGGTGATCGAGCCCGACTTCGTCGGCACGATGCCCATCAGCGTCTTCATGAGCGTGGACTTGCCCATGCCGTTGCGGCCCATCACGGCGACGATCTCGCCAGGCGCCACGTCGAGGTCGATGCCGTGCAGCACCTCGCTTTGGCCGTAGGCCGCGTGGAGGTCGGAAATCGACAGCATGGCCTGGGTGCCGGGCACGAGCGGCGGCACGAGGGAGGAGGGGGAAGTCTGGAGCATGATCCGTTCGCCCTCAGTGACCGAGATAGACTTCGATGACCCTCGGGTCGTTCTTGACCCGCTCCATCGATCCTTCGGAGAGAACCTTGCCCTGGTGGAGCACGGTGACGCGGTGGGCGATGTCCTCGACGAACTTCATGTCGTGCTCGATCACGAGCACCGAGCGGCCCTTGATGATCTGGTTCAGGAGCTCGGCGGTCTTGATGCGCTCGCCGACGCTCATGCCGGCGACCGGCTCGTCGAGCATCAAGAGCTCCGGGTCCTGGATCAGCAGCATGCCGATCTCCAGCCACTGCTTCTGGCCGTGGCTCAAGAACTCGGCCCGCTCGTCGAGCTGATCCTTCAGGAAGATCGTCTGGGCGATCTCGTGGATACGGTCGCGCACCTCGGCGTCGCGCTTGAAGGTCAGCGCCCCGAACACCGAGCGGCCGCGGGGGAACGAGATCTCGAGATTCTCGAACACCGTCAGGTCATCGTAGATCGAGGGCGTCTGGAACTTGCGGCCGACGCCGGCCTGGACGATCGCGCTCTCGGAGAGCTTGGTCAGTTCCTGGCCCTTGTACTTGATCGAGCCGGAGCTGGCCTTGGTACGCCCGCAGATCAGGTCGAGCACCGTGGTCTTGCCGGCGCCATTGGGGCCGATGATGACCCGGATCTCGTCCGGATCGACATAGAACGAGACGTCGTTGACCGCCTTGAACCCGTCGAAGGAGACGGTGAGCGCCTCGACCGCCAGCAGGAAGTCCTTGTCGTCGGCAGGCGTGCCGATCGGGAGGGATGAGGGGAGGATGGCCGCGTTCATGGATGTCTCCTCACTCGGCCGGGGTGCCGTGGGGCAGGGCGGGGCTGGCGACGGGGGCCAGGCCCTTGGCCTTGCGGAACAGGCGGGGTTCGATGTGCTCGCGCCAGATGCCGGCGAGACCGTTGGGGAAGATCAGCACTACGGCGATGAATAGGCCGCCGAGGCCGAACAGCCAGAGATCGGGGAAGCTTTCGGAGAACGAGGTCTTGGCCCAGTTGACCAGCAGCGTCCCCCAGACCGCGCCGAAGAGGGAGAGGCGCCCGCCGACGGCGGCATAGATCACCATCTCGATCGAGGGCACGATGCCGACGAAGGAGGGCGACATGAACCCGACCTGCAGGGTGAACATCGCCCCGCCGATCGCCGCGAAGGCCGCTGCCAGGCAGAAGGCGAAGACCTTGAAGCCCGCCACCGAGTAGCCCGAGAACCGGACCCGGTCCTCCTTCTCGCGCATGGCGACCAAGATGCGCCCGAGCTTCGACTTCTTCACGTACTGCGCCATCAGGATGCAGCCGATGAGCAGCCCGCCATTGACGAAGTAGAGGATGTATTTCGCGTGGTCGGTGCGGATGTCCCAGCCATTGAGCGTGCGCAGGTCGGTGATGCCGTTGATGCCGCCGGTGTAGCCCTGCTGGCCGACGATCAGGATCGTCAGGATCGCGGCGATCGCCTGGGTGATGATGGCGAAGTAGGTGCCGCCGACGCGGCGCTTGAACATCGCCACCGAGATGATGAAGGCGAAGGCCACCGGCACCGCGACGACGAGGAGAAGCGTCAGCGGCAGGCTCTGGAACGGGTGCCAGAACCAGGGCAGCGACGTGATCTGGTTCCAGTCCATGAAGTCGGGGATGCCCGGCGTCGACTGGATCTTCGTGTTCTCGACGCTGGACGCTTCCAGCTTCAAGTACATCGCCATGCAGTAGCCGCCCAGCCCGAAGAACACGCCCTGGCCCAGCGAGAGGATGCCGGCATAGCCCCAGCAGATGACGAGGCCGAGCGCGACGAAGGCGTAGGTGAGATACTTGCCGACCAGGTTGAGGCGGAAGCCGTCGAGCATGAGCGGCAGGACGATCAGGATCACGCCGGCCAGCAGCGCGAGGCTGACCCACTCGACCGGCTTCATGAAGGGGTTGTCGTTGACGGTGACCGCCTTCGACAGGGATTGCATCGGACTTGTCTTCTGGCTCGTCATCTGGCGCGCTCCTCAGCGACGGACCTTGAGGGTGAACAGGCCCTGCGGCCGCAGCATCAGGATTCCCACCACCGCGAGCAGGGTGAGCACCTTGGCCATCGAGCCGGAGAGGAAGAATTCGAGGGTCGACTGGGTCTGCGAGATCGAGAAGGCCGAGGCGATGGTGCCGAGCAGGCTCGCCGCGCCCCCAAAAACCACGATCAAGAAGGTGTCGACGATGTAGAGCTGGCCCGAGGTCGGCCCCGTGGAGCCGATCATCGTGAAGGCCGAGCCGGCGATGCCGGCGATGCCGCAGCCGAGACCGAAGGTGGTGCGGTCGACCTTCTCGGTATCGATGCCGACCGCGCCCGCCATCGGGCGGTTGCTCATCACGGCGCGGATCTGCGCGCCGAAGCGTGAGCGGTACATCAGCACCGCGACGCCGAGCGTGATGAATGTGGTGACCGCGATCACGAACAGGCCGTTGATCTGCACCTCGATCGAATCGGTGACGGGGATCGAGCCCATCATCCACGAGGGCAGTTCGACGCCGACCTCGCGCGGGCCGAAGATGGTGCGGTAGGCCTGCTGCAGGATCAGCGAGAGGCCCCAGGTCGCGAGCAGCGTATCCAGCGGGCGCCTGTAGAGGTGGCGGATCAGCGCCCATTCCACCAGCATCCCCATCGCACCGGACGCCAGGAAGGCCAACGCCATGGCGACGAAGAAATAGGCGCCGAAGAGCGAGGGCAGATAGGTCTGGAAGAAGCTCGAGCAGAGATAGGTGACGTAGGCGCCCAGGATCATGAACTCGCCGTGGGCCATGTTGATGACGCCCATCTGGCCGAAGATGATCGCCAGTCCCAGCGCCATCAGGACGTAGACGGAAAACAGGATCAGGCCGGCAAAGCCCTGCATCACGAAGATCGAGCTGAGGTCTGCGAGCGAATAGTCGCCGAACATGGTGGTGGTCCCCGGCGGAATTTTCTGGGAGGGCGCAGCAAGTGTCGGGCCACGCCCGTCTTTCGCGGTCGTCCCCTCCCGCCAGGGGAGGGGACCGGAGCGTCCGCGACTACTGGTAGCCCTTCGGGAAGGGGTTCGGCTCGATCAGCTCGGGGCTCTCGTAGACCACCTCGAACTGACCGGTCGGCAGGGCCTTGGCGACGCGGGTCTTCGACCAGAGGTGATGGTTCGGGTGGATCTTCACGTAGCCTTCGGGCGCCTCCTTGAACTCGATCTCGGCGGACGCCGCGGCGACCTTGTCGACATCGAAGGAACCGGCCTTCTCCACCGCCATCTTCCACAGGAACGGCCCGAGATAGGCGGCCTGGGTCACGTCGCCGATGACGGTCTTGTCGCCCCACATCTTCTTGAAGGCGGCGACGAACTTCTCGTTGTTCGGGTTCTTCAGCGATTGGAAGTACTTCATGCAGGAATAGGCGCCGGCGATGTTGTCGCCGCCGATACCGTCGATCTCGTCCTCGGTGACCGAGATCGTCAGCAGGGTCTGCTTGTTGAGGTCGATGCCGGCCGCCTTGAGCTGCTTGTAGAAGGCGACGTTCGAGCCGCCGACCACGTCGGCGAAGATCACATCGGGTTTCTTGAGCTTGATCTTGTTGATGACCGAGTTGAACTGGGTGTGGCCGAGCGGGAAGTATTCCTCACCCGAGACCGTGCCCTTGAGCACGTTCTCGATGTGCTTGCGGGCGATCTTGTTCGAGGTGCGCGGCCAGATGTAATCCGAGCCGACCATGAAGAACGACTTGGCGCCCTTCTCCTTGGCCACCCAATCGAGCGAGGCGAGGATCTGCTGCGTCGCCTCCTGGCCGGTATAGATGACGTTCTTCGACTGCTCCAGGCCCTCGTAGAAGGTCGGATAGTACAGGAGACCGTTATACTGCTCGAACACCGGCAGCGCCGCCTTGCGCGAGGCCGAGGTCCAGCAGCCCATCACCGCGGCGCAGTGATCGTTGACGAGGAGCTTCTTGGCCTTCTCGGCAAACGTCGGCCAGTCGGAGGCGCCGTCCTCCTGGATCACCTTGATCTTGCGGCCGAGCACGCCGCCCATCTCGTTGATCTGGGCGATGGCGAGCTTCTCGGCCTGGATCGAGCCGGTCTCGGAGATCGCCATGGTACCGGTGGCCGAGTGCAGGATGCCGACCGTGACCTCCGTGTCGGTCACCGCGAGCCCGGTCGTGTTGACGGCGGAGGTCGGAGCGGCGGCGAACGCCCCTCGCGGCATCATCGCCAGGGCGGGAAGGCCCGCCAGCCCCATGAGAAGCTTGCGCCGCAGGGCCGATTCCAGGCCCCTCTCGCGATCCTTGCCCTTATCGTCCGCCATCGTGCCTGAACCCCTGATCTGGCGTCGGCGCGGCTCTGCCGGTCGGCGGCCGTGCTCGAACAGGGCTTGAGGCTAGGCTTGATGATGCGGCGCACCCATACGCTGTTTTGCGTATGTCCGCCGGGCAGCCCGGGCCGTAGCGTGACGCTCTCGATTCCGTGAGCATCGACGTTTAGGGATGTCTCGTGCCGCGCACCGAGAGACAGGGCCGGCCTATCCGTTGCGAGCCGGTGATCCGCTCATCGTGAGGACGGCCCCCTGAGCGCCCGGTCCATCATCCCGATCCGCCGCGACTACAACCGCCTCGTCGCCGACGAGACGATGGAAGACTACGCCCTGCGTTTCACCGCCAAGAAGGCGCGGCGCTGGTCCCCCTTCCGCATCGCGCAGACGGCGCTCGGCTCGCTGTCGTTCCTGGCGCTGGAGGCGATCGGCGGCACGCTGGTGCTGGCGACCGGCTTCACCAACACGTTCGCCGCCGTGCTCGTCGTCGGGCTCATCATCTTCGCCACCGCCGCGCCGATCACGATCTACGCCGCGCGCTACGGGGTCGATATCGATCTCCTCACCCGCGGGGCGGGCTTCGGCTATCTCGGCTCGACGATCACCTCGCTGATCTATGCCGGCTTCACCTTCCTGTTCTTCGCCATCGAGGCGGCGATCATGGCGCTGGCGCTGCAGCTCTGCTTCGGCCTGCCGCTCTGGATCGGCTACATCGTCAGTGCGGGGGCGGTGATCCCGCTCGTCGTCTACGGCATCCGCCTGATCAGCCGCTTCCAGCTCTGGACCCAGCCGCTCTGGATCGGCCTCAACCTGCTGCCGCTCGTCTGCATCTGGCTCTCGGGCCCGGTGCCGTTCGAGGCCTTCACCGGCTATCCCGGCCTGGAGGCCGCGGGCGCGGGCTTCGACCTGCGCCTGTTCGGGCTCGCCTCCGGCATCCTGCTGGCGCTGCTGGCCCAGGTCGGCGAGCAGGTCGACTTCCTGCGCTTCATGCCGCCGCCGCAAGAGACCTCCGGCGGCAAGGGCGACTGGCGCTGGTGGACCGGGGTGCTCTCGGCCGGCGCCGGCTGGATCGTGCCGGGGATGCTGAAGATCCTGCTCGGCGCCTTCCTCACGGTGCTGGCGCTCGGCCACGGCGTCTCGCCGGAGCGCGCCGCCGAGCCGACGCAGATGTACGCCGTCGCCTTCGGCTACGTCTCGGCCTCGCCCGGCGTCGCGCTGGCGCTGACCGGCCTGTTCGTGGTGATCTCGCAGCTCAAGATCAACGTGACCAACGCCTATGCCGGCTCGATCGCGTGGTCGAACTTCTTCTCGCGCCTCACCCACAGCCATCCGGGGCGGGTGGTCTGGCTGGTGTTCAACGTCGCCATCGCGCTGCTGCTGATGGAACTCGGCATCGACAAGACCATCGAGAGCACCCTGCCGCTCTATGCCTGCGTGGTCTCGGCCTGGGTCGGGGCGCTGGCGGCGGACCTGGCCGTCAACAAGCCGCTCGGCCTCTCGCCGCCGGGCATCGAGTTCAAGCGGGCGCATCTCTACGCGATCAACCCGGTCGGCACCGGGGCGATGGTGCTCTCGCTCGTCGCCGGCGGCCTGATCCATGCCGGCCTGTGCGGGCCAGCGCTCCAGCCCTTCGCGCCGATGCTGGCGCTCGCCACCGCCTTTGCCGCGGCCCCCGCCATCGCTTGGGCGACCGGGGGCAGGCGCTATCTTGCCCGTGAACCGCAGACGGCCTGGGTCCGGCCGGAGATCACCTGCCGGGTCTGCGAGCACCCGTTCGAGGCCGAGGACATGGCCCATTGCCCGGCCTATTCCGGGCCGATCTGCTCGCTCTGCTGCTCGCTCGATGCCCGCTGCGGCGACCTGTGCAAGCCGCACGGGCGCCTGGAGAACCAAGCGCGCGAGACCCTTGCCCGCGTCCTGCCCGCCCGCACCGCCGCCTGGATCGGCGCGCCGCTCGGCCGCTACCTCGCCCTGATGCTGACGCTCGTCACGGTGATCGGGCTGATCCTGGCCATCGTCCATGCCGGCGCCGCCGCCGGGCATCCGGAGCACGCGGAGACGCTGCAGGCCGCGCTCACCAGCCTGTTCTTCATCCTGATCGTCATCCTCGGCGTGGTGGCGTGGCTGTTCGTGCTGGCGCAGGAGAGCCGCCGGGTGGCGCAAGAGGAGACAGCCCGCCAGACCGCCCTCTACGAGGCCGAGATCGCCGCCCACAAGGTCACCGACGCCAAGCTGCAGCAGGCCAAGGAGACGGCGGAGGCCGCCAATCTCGCCAAGAGCCGCTACGTCGTCGGCATCAGCCACGAGCTGCGCACGCCGCTCAACGCCGTGCTCGGCTACGCGCAGTTGCTGGAGGGCGATCCCGGCATTCCGGAGCCGCGCCGCAACGGCATCCGGGTGATCCGCCGCAGCGCGCAGCATCTCTCCGGCCTGATCGACGGGTTGCTCGACATCTCGCGCATGGAGGCCGGGCGGCTCCAGACCCACCGCAACGAGATCCGGCTCGCCGACTTCCTGACCCAGATCGTCGACATGGTGCGCCTGCAGGCGGAGGGCGCGGGCCTCAGCTTCCGCTTCACGAGGCCCGAGATCCTGCCGGCTGTGGTGGCGACGGACGAGAAGCGCCTGCGCCAGATCCTGCTCAACCTCCTCTCCAATGCCATCAAGTTCACGGCCCAGGGCGAGGTCGCGCTGGAGATGACCTATCGCGGCCAGGTCGCGGTCTTCACGATCCGCGACACCGGGCTCGGCATCCCGGAGGCCGATCTCGGCCGGATCTTCGAGCCGTTCGAGCGCGGCTCGATGCCCGCTGCCCGCGCCGCGCCGGGCACCGGACTCGGGCTCACCATCGCGGGTCTCTTGGCGCAGGTGATGGGCGGCGAGATCACCGTCGAGAGCCGGGTCGGGGAGGGCACCTGCTTCCGGGTGCGGCTGATGCTGGCCTCGGTGAACCGACCGGCGCCCGCGGCGATGCCGGCCCCGGCGGCGGTGACCCGGCCCGCCTTGGCCGAGCCCGGCCGCACCATCCTCATCGCCGACGACGACCCGGCGCACCGCGCCCTGATGCGCGAGATCCTGGAACCCCTCGGCTTTACGGTGGCCGAGGCGCCGGACGGCCCCGCCTGCCTTGCCCTGGCGCGGGAATGCGAGCCGGCGCTGGTCCTGCTCGACATCGCCATGCCGGGCATGACCGGCTGGGAGGTGGCGCGGACGTTGCGTGAGACCGGCTTCACCGCCCGGATCGCGATGATGTCGGCCAACGTCCACGAGATCAGCCCGATCCGCGGGGCGGACGCGCCGCACGACGACATCATTGCCAAGCCGTTCGACATGCAGGATCTTTTGGAGAGGATCACGGGGCTTCTCGGCACCGCCCGTCCGCTGCCCGGCCCGGAAGCCCACCCGATCGTACCGCCCGGCCATGCTGCCGACGCACCGGCGGGCGAGAACCCGGCGGGAGACGCCCCGAACGGAGCGGCCGCGAGCGGCGCGATGGTGCCGGCGGAGCACATCGCCGCCTTGCTGCGACTCGGCCGCATCGGCCACGTGCGCGGTATCGAGGCCAAGCTCACCGAACTGGAGAGCGATGCGGCCGTGCCGGCCGCCTTCGTCGCGCGGATGCGGGGACTGGTAGCCGCCTACGACATGCGCCGCTACGTCGGCGTGCTGGAGGGGCTGGCCCGCGATGCCTGAGGCGCAGCGCGACATCGTCCTCGTCGTCGATGATTCCCCCGACACCCTCAGCTTCCTCACGGAGGCGATCGAGCGCTCGGGCGCCACCGTGCTGGTGGCGGTGGGCGGCGACCTCGCCCTCGACCTCGTCGAGGAAATCACCCCCGACATCATCCTGCTCGATGCGGTGATGCCGGGCATGGACGGGTTCGAGACCTGCCGCCGCCTCAAGGCCAAGGGCCGGCTCGCCCACGTCCCCGTCATCTTCATGACCGGCCTGTCCGAGACCGAGCACATCGTGAAGGGGCTGGAAGCGGGCGGGATCGACTACGTCACCAAGCCGATCGCCCCCGACGAGATCCTCGCGCGCATCCGCGTGCATCTGGCCAATGCCCGCTCGGCCCAGAGCGCGCGGGCCGCGCTCGACACCGCAGGGCGCACGCTGTTCGCCGTGGACGCCGCCGGCTCGGTCCTGTGGTGCACGCCGCAGGCCGCGCGGGTGCTGGCCGTGCTCGGCGAGCCCGAACCGTTGAGCCTGCCGCCGAGCGGGCGCGACTGGCTGCGCAAATGCCTCGCCGGCAGCACCACCGCGCCGTTGGCCCTCACCGATGCGGAGGGACGCGCCCATGCGCTCAGCTTCATCGGCCGCACCGGCCCTGAAATTCTGCTGCGGCTGTCGGGCGATCCCACGGCCGCCGGCCTGGAGCGCCTGCGCGAGCACCTGCCGATCACCGGCCGCGAGGCGGAGGTGCTGCTCTGGCTCTCCCGCGGCAAGTCGAGCCGCGACATCGGCGAGATCTTGGGTCTCAGTCCTCGCACGGTGACGAAGCACCTGGAGGGCATCTACGCCAAGCTCGGCGTCGAGAACCGCACCGCGGCCTCGGCGGTCGCGGCGCGGCACCTGCGCGATTTGGATTGAACGCTCTCGTCGCTCGTCGGGCGATCATCGTTCAGCGAATTGAGCAAACGACTTGAGGCATCGCATGCAGGGGTGTACGGCGCAGGCGTCATGCCTTCGCCGCATTCCACGGGGAAGCAGGCCGCCGTCTCGTTCGGGCAGGGATCGTTCTGCAATCGTGCTGCGCCCGAGGCAGCGCACGGTGATCCGGCGCACCGCGCCAGGAAGGCCGCGCCTCGGACCGACCGGCCGGGCCTGCCATCCCGCGGGGCTGCGGCGGCCCGAGTGAGCACTGCGTCAGAGATTTACGCGCCATCCGTTGAAGGGGTCATAACGCCGATGTTCCTTGCCAAGTCTTCCATGGCCAAGCCTTCCGCGCGCCCGCTGCGCGTGGCCGCGTTCCTCGCCATGGCGGGGCTGGGCGCCGGCCTGGGCGGGACCGCCTTCGCCCAGGCGAAGAAGCCGGCCGCCCCGACCCCGGCTCCCGCGCAGGCCCAGCCTGCGGCCCCCGCCCAGCAGCAGGCGCAAGGCGCCGGCCCGCAGCTCATCAACGTGAAGTCCGAGCCGAGCCAGGCCGATTGGACCAAGGTCTGCGGCAAGGATCAGGGCTCCGGCACCGATGTCTGCTACACCACCCGCGACTTCGTGTCGGATTCCGGCCAGCCGGTGCTCGCGGTCGCGCTCTACGACATGAAGAACGCCGCTACGAAGCAGGAGGTGAAGGTCGTCCGCTTCCTGCTGCCGCTCGGCCTGATGCTGGCCCCCGGCATGCGCTTCGACGTCGACGGTAAGGAAGTGACGGGCGGCAAGTTCGCGGTCTGCTTCCCGAACGGCTGTTTCGCCGAGGCCGGCGGCGTCTCGAACGAGCTGCTGAACGGCTTCAAGAAGGGCACCACCCTCAATGTCCGGGTCCAGAACCAGACCCAGCGCGAGGTGGTGTTCGCGGTGCCGCTCGCCGGCTTCGGCAAGGCCTTCGACGGCCCGGCCATCGACCCGAAGGTGCTGGAGGAGCAGCAGAAGAAGCTCCAGTCCGAGATGGAGAAGCGCAGCGAAGAGATGCGCAAGAAGCTGGAGCAGCAGGGCTCGGCCGGCGCCGCCCCGGCTCCCGCCGCTCCGGCCGCCAACGCCGCGCCGAAGTAAGCCGTCCGCGCGAACCGTCTTCAGAAAAGAGCCCCGCCGTGGTCGCCACGGCGGGGCTCTTCATTTTTGCGCATTATGTCTGCGGAGGTCAGGCCGTTGGGGCCTGCAACCATGGACGGCTCTCCGCGTTCAGCATGTCCGAGATCATCCGGGCGGCAACAGTCAACGGCCAAGTTGTCGTTAAGGATGTTTCGTCCGCTTGTCGGTGGGATTGCGTGAGCAACGGTGACGAAACGCACCGCGCAATCCCCCTGCACAAGGTTAGGGGTTATTTAACGGATCGAGGCGGCCACGAAGGAGCCGCGACGGAGTTCAGGCGATGAGCCAGCGCATCGAAGACATCAAGTTCATGGCGACGATGACCTTCGTCACCCTTTTCGGCACCTGCCTGACGGCGCTGGTCGGCTGACGCTCGTTCGATCCGGACGCTCCCCTTATGACCCGGATCCGTTAAGAAGCCGCTTCCCTCTCTTCCTCCGCGGGATTCTGCGGGGATGTCGCCGGGACCGACCCCAGCCGGAAGCGTGAACCTTGCGACACATCCACGTCATCGGCATCGGAACCGGCAATCCGGAGCACCTGACGATTCAGGGCATCCGCGCGCTGCAGGCGACCGACGCCGTCTTCGCCCTCGACAAGGGGGAGGCCAAGGCCGGGCTCCTCACCCTGCGCCGGCAGATCTGCGACCGCTACATCGAGGGCCGGCCCTACCGCTTCATCGAGGCGTCCGACCCCGAGCGCGACCGCCGGCCCGCGGATTACGGCGTGGCGGTGGACGATTGGCACGCTGCCCGCGCGGCCCTCTACGAAGGGCTGATCGTCGAGCATCTGCGCGAGGACGAGCGCGGCGCCTTCCTCGTCTGGGGCGACCCCTCCCTCTACGACAGCACCCTGCGCATCTTGGAGCGCGTGCTCGCCCGCGGGCGTGTCGGCTTCACCCACGACGTCGTTCCCGGCATCACCTCCGTGCAGGCGCTCGCCGCCGCCCACCGCGTCCCGCTCCACCGGATCGGCGAGCCGGTGCAGATCACCACCGGCCGCCGGCTGCGCGACGGTTTGGGCGACGTGCCCGGCGCCACCGTGGTGATGCTCGACGGCGACCCGCGCTTCGAGGGGCTCGACCCGGATCTGACGATCCACTGGGGCGCCTATCTCGGCACGCCGGACGAACTGCTCGTCGCCGGCCGGCTCGGCGACGTGGCGGACGACATCCGCCGGGTGCGCGCGGAGGCTCGCGCCCGCCACGGCTGGATCATGGACATCTATCTGCTGCTGAGACCGGCGGCCTGAGCCCGCGACCGGGTCGCTTTCGCACTGCGGCATGGTGTCAGGGCGAGGGAGCGCCTCCCACGACGAGCCTGTCTCAGGCCGTTTTCTTCCGTCGCGTCTCCGCACGCTGGCAAGAGCATCTCCGCCCGCATTTTGTCCCTGGCAGGGGCCTTGCTTCGCCGCTCCCGCGAGGGACACTTCGAGGGTCGAACGAAGTTCCGACCATCCTTTGGGGGCGAGATATGGCGGCTGGCTCGCGGCGGGCCGTGCGCGGTGTGGCTTGCGCTTCGATCGGGCTGGCCGCCGCGCTGCTGGTGGGGGTCCTGTTTTCGGGACAGGCGGGTCCGCGCGGAGCCCTCGATCCGGCCGACGTTGCACGCGTCACCCACGCCGCTCCCCAGGCACCCGCGCCGGAGGAGCGGCCGACCCGCATCCGACTCGGGCCAAAGGGGCGCGACGTGCGCCTGTCGGGCGAATTGACCGAAGGGGCCGCCGAACGTCTCGCCCGGCTCCTCGACACCCATCGCGGGATCGAGCGCATCCATCTCACCAGCGAGGGCGGCTTGGTCGATGAGGGCGCGGCCATCGGCGCGCTGATCGCGGCGCACGGCCTCGTCACCTACGTGCCGGATTACTGCGTCTCCGCCTGCACCCTGGCGTTCGTGCGCGGACGCGAGCGTCTCGTCCGGGCGGATGCGCGGCTCGGCTTCCATGCCCCCTACGAGACCGACCCGGTCGGCGTCGAGATCGCGGTCGACAGTGCCCCCGAGCGCGCCGCCTATCTCGCCGCAGGCGTTCGGGCCGAGTTCGTCGATGCCGCGCTCGAAGTCCGCCCGGACGATCTGATGATTCCCGGCACCGACATCCTGGTGGAGGCCGGTGTCGCCACAGGCATCGTTGATGCCGACCGCTTCCCCGATTCCAGTCTGGACGACAGCGCCGACCCGGACCGGGCCCGAGCCGTGGTGCTGTACGACGTGCCGCTGCTCGACGCGGTGGAGGCGGGCGCACCCGGGACGATCGCGCCAATCGCTGCGTGGTATCTTGACGGCTACCACAGGGGCCGCCCGGAAGGGGAGGCGGTGGACGGCGTCCGCCGCATGGCCGCCCATGCCCTGGCGCGAAGCCTCGGCGAGGCCGATCCGGAGACGCTGGTCGAACTCGGCCGGATGATCGTTCGGGCGATGCAACGCTCGCACCCGGGCAGGACACGCGTCTGCGCGGCGGCCAGGGACGGGGCGGGAGCCGTGTTGGCCCGGCTGCGGCTCGACCGAACGCAGCTCGCCACCGGCCGGATGATCCTGTCGCGCGCGCTCGGATTGCGGGCTGCCGATGAGACGGAGGCTCCTGGGGACGCGCGCGGAGAGGATCGGGTCGGGTCCGTTGAGGTCCAAGCGACGTCGGCGGGACCGATCCGGAGACGCGGCTGCACGGCCCTGCGAAAAGCCTTCGCGGTCGCCCTGGCCCGGCCTGTGCCCGAGGCGGCCCAGGCCCTGCGCCCGCTCCTGTTCCCTGCAGCGCCGGCCCGTGATCGCCCGGCGCTGGAAGCCTCCGCGCTGCCGCAATGATCGCTTGAGGCCTGCAGCCTCAATGCATCTGCCGTTCTCCGGTGCCGCGAAGGCGGCGGGCGAGTTCGTGACCGATCTCGACGGCCACCTCGTCGACGAGGCGGGCCAGCGGCGGATTGCGCAGGCCTGCGACCAGTCCCTTCATTGCGGCCGCATGGTCGGCGAGACGGTTGGCCTGCCGCTGGGCTTGGTCCCCCTCCGAGCCTACGGGGCGCCGCTCCTCCGTCAAATCGAAGGCGAGCCCCTGCGTCGTGCGCGCGCCCGTATCGGGATCGCGGCGGCATCGCCCCATCAGGCGCAGCCAGCGCGCACCGCCGGGCCCTGGGCGCGTGCGGAACTCCGCCTCGAAGGGTCGGCCATCCTCTCCCGCCGCCCGTAGCACGCTCTCCAGGCGGACGGCGTCCTCGGCCTCCACCGCCGCCAGCGCCAGCGTCAGCGGCGCTCCCGCCGCAGCATCGTCGGGCACCGCCAGCAGCCGCGCCAGGATCGGCGATAGGGCAAGCCGGTCGGAACCCGGATCGTGGGCCCAGGCCCCCAGGCAGGCGGAACTCGCGAAAGCGGAAGGAAGGTCAGGTTCGAAAGCCGGCATCTCGGAACTCGGCACGACGTCTCCAGGCACGAACGGCCGCAACCGGCGGCTCGACAGCGAGCCGCGGCTTCACTCGACCAGGGCGGCGCTTGCAGCGAAGTCGGATCACAAAGGCAACCTCAGGTGATTTTCTGCGCCGCATCGCCCTTAAGGTATGTTAATCGCCCTAGGCCCGACGCGTAAAGAGCTGAGGTAGCATTAAAAGATTAAACCAACTTCAGGTGAACAAAGCGCGCAGATCGCGGGCGCCCATCCTTTAACGGCCGGTTAACCATGATCGGCGAAATCCGGGATCTGGGCATCCCGGCATCACAGGACCGGACAGCCTGCAAAAAACCGAAAACGGTGGGGTGGCCGGCATGAAAGCGATCACGTTCGTCACGCAGAAGGGAGGCAGCGGCAAGAGCACCCTGTGCATCTCGCTCGCGGTCGCGGCGCAGGAAGCCGGACACGCCGTCTGCATCCTGGAAATGGACCGGCAGGCCACGATCACCGACTGGCTCGACCACCGCACCGCCGACGGCCCCGAGGTGGCGCAGATCGACGCCACGCAGATGGACCTCGTGATGGAGCGGCTCGCCGAATCCTCCTACGACTACGTGTTCATCGATACCCCCGGCGTCGATTCCAACGGCACGCTCTCGGCGATCCGCGCAGCGGATCTCTGCATCATTCCCTGCCGGCCGACCCCCGCCGACCTGCGCGCTTTCAAGCCGACGCTCGCCGCCGTCTACCGCCTGGAGAAGAAGTTCGCCTTCGTCCTGAACCAGACCCCGCCGCGCTCCTACCGCATCCGCGACGCCGCCGACGGGCTCGCGGTGCTCGGCATCCTGCCCGACGTCAACATCGTGGCGCGCAACGATCATCAGGACGCCATCGGCGTCGGCCAGGGCGTCACCGAGTTCAACCCGAAGGGTCAGGCGGCGGGCGAGATCCGCCGGCTGTGGAGCTGGATCGAGCGCCGCATGCAGGCGGCGGTGCAGCGGCCGGCCAGGGCAACGGGCAAGGACGTGAGAAAGCATGTCAAGGCCGCCTAAGCTCGACCTCGCCTCGATCGTCGCTTCCGCCGGCCCGGCCGGCGGGCCGCGAAAGGCCGGCACCCGATCGGCTGCGAAGGCCAACGCGCCGACGGGGGCGGAGGTCGTCCGCCTCGACCTCGCGTCCTCGGACCCGTCCCCGGCCCGCGCCGGGACGCTGAAGGAGCGCGCCAAGCAGATGTCGGTCTATCTGGAACCCCCCGTCTACGACCAGTTGCGGGATCTGGCTTACGCCGAGCGCACCAAGATGCACGCCCTGATGCTCGAAGCGCTCGATCTGCTGTTCAAGCAGCGCGGCGCCCGCTCGATCGAGCAGGTGCTGGGCGAGAACCCGCGCTGAGTCGCGCTCAGATTGGGCCTCGTGCAAGGCACGCTTTACGCCGCCTTCACGGCACGATGCACAAATGGGGTGCGGAGACATCCGCACCACGCCGGCCCGCCCCGATTGGGGGAGGCACGAGGCACCGAGGGTTGCCCGCCCGCATTGCCGCTTCTCGGGTCGAGGCTTGTGCGCCGCGTCTGCCGAGTGAGGCGGGCCGGTCCACCGGAAAACACAGTGGTCTTTTCCCCAATCTCAGAACCGCTTGCGGGGCTTTGCTCGCGCGACGTATCCGCTTTTGCGCTGGGTCGGCGCGCCGTTCAGCCTTCCTTTACCGCGTCTGGACGATCCTCTGGGGACGGCCGGACGTCTTCCGGCCGGAGTGAGGCGTGATCCCCTGAGGCCCAGCTTTCCGCGGTCTCGCGGGAGCCTGTGGCGTAGGCGGGGAGCGGGCGGGCGACATGACCCATGTCATGCCACGGGATTGGGCACGGGGCGGGAAGACCCCGGAGGATCCGGCGCGAAGTGCGCGGCCGGTCCTTCGGCCGGCCCTGCAATTGCTGGCGGTCTGCGCGGTCGCGCTGACCACCGCCAACTGCGCCAACAATCCGGCCAAGCTCGCGGGCGCGGCCACCTCGTCGGGCAGCGAGATCGATCCGAAATACGGCGTGAAGGCGAGTCGCCGCCTCTACAACGAGGGCGACGTGATCCCGAAGGGCGGCGGACGCCGATTCTCGGGCAAGCCCTACGTCGTGGCGGGCAAGACCTACGTGCCCCGCGAGGATGCCCGCGGCTATGTGCGCGAAGGCCTCGCCTCCTGGTACGGCAGCGCCTTCCACGGCCGCGTCACCGCCAACGGCGAGATCTTCGACCGCCATTCGATCGCCGCCGCGCACCCGACGCTGCCGCTGCCGAGCTATGTCCGGGTGACCAACCTCGACAACGGCAACTCGATGATCCTGCGCGTCAACGACCGCGGGCCCTACCATGCCGGCCGCCTAATGGACGTGTCCGAGGAGGCCGCCCGCGCCCTCGACTTCCACCGTCGGGGCACGGCGCGGGTACGCGTCGAGTATGCCGGAAAGGCCTCTGTCGCAGGCAGCGACGACCGCAAGCTGCTCGCGACCCTGCGCACGGACGGCCGGCCCGCCGCGATCGGACGGGCACCGGTCATGATGGCCGATCTCGGCCCCTCCGAGCCCGATCCCGCGCCCGAGCGGCTCGAACGCACCTCCCGCGCGCTCGCCTTCCGCCCGGCGGGCGAACGCGACGACGATGCCACGGAGACCGCGAGCCCTGCCACGCGTCCGAGCCGGCCGGCGCCGGTCGTGCTGGCGAGCGCCGCCGTCGCCGTCCCGGCCGCCGTTCAGCCGACCGCCGCCCGCGCCGCGCCCTTCCGCCCAGGCCCGGTGGCGGTCGCCGCCGCCCCCTCCGCGCCCGCCAAGCCGACCGAGCCGCGCACCATGGTGGCCGAGGCCGGCCGCTCCGCCTCGCCGATGCACGGCCGGTTCAAGGAAGCGCCCAACCCGGTCACGCCTACGCGTGTAGCCGCCACGCCGGCCAAGGGCCTCTCCGCTCCCGTCCGCACGGCGCAAGCGGTGCCGATCAAGCCGGCCGCGATGAAGGCGGCGCCGGTCCAGCAGGTAGCGGCCAACAGCGCTCCCAAGGGCGCGATCAAGTCCGCCGGACGGGCCACCGCCGCGGAGCCCGCTCCGCGCCTCGCGGTGATGCCCGCCCCCTCGAAGCAGGCGATCGCCAAGCTCGCTGGCGCCGCCCCGGCGCCAGGCGCCAAACTCGCACACCCTGCCGCCAAGGCAGCAACCAAGACGGCCGTCGCTCAAGCCCCCGGCCCGTCCGGCGCCAAGCTGAAGCGCTCGCAGGTGGCGGCAGCGAACTGACGCCGCCCCGCTTCGGGCGGCGTGCCGATGCGGTGCGCCGACCCGAAACGACTACTCGGCCTTGGCGTTCACTTCGAGCTTGTCGAGCACTGCCGCCGGGGTCGGGGCGGTGCTGACATCGACCATGCCGAGGCCCTCGCCGTTCTTCGCCTTGGCGCTGATCGAGAGGGTGCCGGGCTTGGCGACGAACTTGCCCATCGCCGCGCCGATCGCCTTGGCGGCGGCCGAGTTGCCGAGGATCACCGGCACGCCGATCACGCTGGCCGTGACGTATTCCTTCCGCAGCTCGTCGGGTTTGAGGCTCAGCACTTTGGCCTGGGCGTCGATGAAACGCTCGAACAGGCCGCCATTCTCCAGCGTCAGGTCGAGCGCCTTGGCGGTGGCCGAGAGCATGGCGAAGCCCGACACCGCGGCATCCGGATCGAACACTTCGGGGCCGATGCCGCCGAGCGTGGCGTTGAGGTGGAGGCGGCCCATATCCTTGCCGGAGAGCGACAGCTCCTTGAAGCTCAGCTCCCGGCTGTCCTCATTCCATGCGGTGTCGGCTGTGGCATCGAGGTCGAGGTCGCGATAGCCGTAGAGGCCGAGGGAGCCGAGGCCGGGCACGCCCTCGACGGCGGAGGCCGGCAGGGTGAGGCCGGTCAGGCTGAAGCGGGTTTGCGTCGGCACGCCGTCCTTCGGCGGCCCGAAGCTCATGCTGGCGCCGCGCAGGCCGATCCGGAGCGGCGGGAGCGCAATCAGCTTCGGTGCCTTGAGCGGATCGCCCGAAACGACGGGTCCAGGCACCGTGCCCGCCTGGGCGAGATCGAGCCCGAGATCGGACAGGGTCAGCGTACCGATGACCGGCGTCAGGCGGCGCAGTTCCGCCTCCTGCAGGTCCGGCGCTGGGGCGGCACCCTTCGGCAGGGTCTTGTCGGCAGCGGGCGGCACCTGGGAGAGGCGGCGCAGGGCGGCGATGGTCGGTTCGAGGGAGAAGCCGGTGAGCGTGAGGCGCCCGACCTTGCCCTGCGCCTCCTTGGCGCCGAAGCCGATCTCGGCCAGCGTGATCCCGGCCTCGGTTCCGCCTGCGTAGCTCATGCGGCCGATGCTGAAGGAGAGCGGGTCCTCGCCCTTCACCTCCTTCACCGTCAGGCCCGTCGCCTCCAGGCTGCCGACGGAGACCGATTCGGCGAGATCCGCGAGCAGGCCGGCGGCGCGGGCGCGCTTGGCCCGGTCGTCCTCGGCGAGGCCGCCGTCGCCCAGGGCCTCGACGGCGCCGCGCCAGGTCGCCGGCGTCTGGCGTCCGGCGAGGTCGCGGCCGGTCAGGCGGGCGATCGACACCGTGGTGCCGCGCTCATCGATGAAGGCGATGCTCTCGACGGACAGAGCCGCGTAAAGGCGCTGGAACGGGCTGCCCGCGTTTCCGGCCTCGCTGTACAGGCGCGCCAGCGCGGTGAGATCGACCTCCTCGGCACGGATCCGGCCGTAGCTGCCGCTGCCCGACTGCGGCGCGCCCTCGACGGAGAGCGTCGCGCCGGCCGCGGTCAACTCACTGATGCGCCCGGCGCGAATCGTCCGCGCCGTTACCTCGCGATAGGTCACCACCTGCCGTTTCTCGCCGTCCCGACGCTCGACCCGCAGTTCCGGCATGGTGAGGCTGCCGGCATCGAGGCGCTGGAGCCGGGCGGGCCAGGACTCTTTGGGATCTTTGCCGTCCTTGGCATCGGCCTTGAGGATCGCGAGCAGGTCGTCACGCGACAGGCGCGTGCCGCTCACCGTCACCTTTGGAGCGGTGACGAGCGTGTCGCCGAAGGCGAGGCTCACGTTGTCGAGGACGAGATCCTGGACGGCGGAGGCCGCTTCCTGCGCGATGGCCGGCGCCGATGGCACGGGCCCTGTCAGCAGCGCCACCGCGCAGGCCGAGGCGAGCAGTGCCCGCATGAGGACGGGACGGCGCGTCGATGACGTCATGGCTGGGTTGGATCGCAGGCTGGCGGGAGAGCGGGATGGACCGTGAGGCGTCCATCCCTGCCGGTTTTCCACAGGCCTGGCAATTGCGGCCGCGCCACGCGGCGGACGCTTCGCCTCCCGTATTCGATCACGCCGCCTCAGATCGCGAAGGAGGTGCCGCAGCCGCAGGACGCCGTTGCCAGCGGGTTCTCGATCTTGAAGGACTGGCCGATCAGGTCGTTCACGAAATCGATGGTCGCGCCGCCCATATATTCGAGCGAGACCGGATCGACGAGCACGGTGGCGCCATCGCGCTCGATCACGATGTCGTCGCCCTCACGGGCGCGGGTGATGTCGAAGGCGTAGGAGAAGCCCGAGCAGCCGCCGCCGTTGACGCTGATGCGCAGCGACGAGCCGGGGGGCTCGGAGCCCATGATCTCGTTGATGCGCTTGGCGGCGCGGGCAGTGAGGATGATGTCGGCCATCGTGGTACGGCCCCGTTCGTAAACCGGTGTCATGAAGGGCGAGCGCCCGCGATTGCCGCGGGCGTCGCACCACACAAGATATGAGGCGCGAGGGCCGGCCGCAACGCGGCGAGAAAGGGGATCGACTGTGCAGGTGCGGCAGAACGGCGAGCGCTGGCGGGCGCCCTACGCCACCGATCCGGCGGCGACCCGCGGGCGCCTGATCCCCGAGGCGTTCTCGCCGACCCGCAGCGACTTCCAGCGCGACCGTGACCGGATCATCCACTCCACCGCCTTCCGGCGGCTCAAGCACAAGACCCAGGTCTTCGTGCATCACGAGGGCGACCATTACCGCACTCGGCTCACCCACAGCCTGGAAGTGAGCCAGATCGCCCGGGCGCTGGCCCGCGCGCTCGGCCTCGACGAGGATCTCGCCGAGGCGTTGGCGCTCAGCCACGACCTCGGCCACACCTGCTTCGGCCATACCGGCGAGGACGCGCTGCACGCCTGCATGGCCGCTTACGGCGGCTTCGACCACAACGCCCAGGCGCTGCGCATCGTCACTCGGCTGGAGCGGCGCTATGCCGGCTTCGATGGGCTCAACCTGACCTGGGAGACGCTGGAGGGCCTGGTCAAGCACAACGGCCCGCTCCTCGACGCATCGGGCGCACCAGTCCGGCGCTACGCCGAGAGCGGCATCCCGGCGGCGGTGCTGGAGTACAACGCCGGCAACGACCTCGAATTGTCGCGCTTCGCCGGTCCGGAGGCGCAGGCCGCCGCGCTCGCCGACGACATCGCCTACGACGCCCACGACCTCGACGACGGCCTGCGGGCCGGGCTGTTCGACCTCGCCGACCTCGCCACGGTGCCGTTCCTCAAAGGGCTGCTCGACGAGATCGACGCCCTGCATCCCGGCCTGGAGCCGTCGCGAAAAATCCACGAACTGGCGCGGCGCGTCATCACCCGCTTCGTGGAGGACGTGATCCGCGAAAGCGAGGCGCGCCTCGCCAGGCTGGCGCCGGGCAGCGTCGGCGACATCCGCGCAGCCTCCGAGCCGGTGATCGCCTTCTCGCCCGCCATCGCGACGGCGGATGCCGACATCAAGCGCTTCCTTTTTGCGCGGATGTACCGCCATTTCGAGGTGATGGCGGTGCGCGCCAAGGCCGCGACCATCGTCGGCGACCTCTTCTCGGCCTTCCGCACCGATCCCGCGCGGATGCCGGCGGAATGGTCGGAGGGCCTGGAGAATGCCAGCGAGGCCCGCATCGCCCGGCGCATCGCCGACTACATTGCCGGCATGACCGACACCTATGCGGTGCTCGAACACGGCAGGCTGTTCCCGGTGACGCCCAACCTGCACTGGAGCCCGCCGAGCCGAGGGCTGCCGCTGACGGAGCCGTGAGGCCCCGTCGGCGGCGTCGAATGCCCGTCAGTCGCAGACGCAGTTCAAGCCGTAGCCTGTGTTGTAGAGCGGGGCGTAGCCGGTGGTGACGGGCGCGTAGCCATAGCTGTAGCCGTAGGCCGGCGCCGCGTAGCCGCCGTAGCTGCCCGTCAGCGCGCCCCCGGCGAGACCCAGGCCCAGACCGATCCCGGCCCCCGCGAGGCCGACCCCGACACCTCGGCCGTAGCCGTATCCGCGGCCGTAGAAGCCGCGCGCGGCGTAGCCACGGTATCCGTAACCGCCCCGATCGCCGAAGCCGCGATGCGCGAAACCGTGACGGTATCCGGCGAACCCGCCGCGATAGCCGCCGACTCGGCCGGCATGACCGAAGCGTGCGCCGTAGCCGTGATGGCCGTAGACGCCATGGGAACGGCCGCCGCCGACATAGCCGCCATGACCGCCGAAATCGCGGGCCTCGGCCGTTGCGAGAGCGAGGACGAGGGCGGAAAGAGCCGTGGCGGCGAGGGCGGAAAGAGCCGTGGCGGCGAGGGCGAAGCACTTCATCGGGTGGCCTCCATAGGGGATCTCACCCTCGACAACGCCGCCATTCGCGCGCTGCGTGCAACGCTGCATTCTACCGAGAGGAAGCGTTGTCCCCGCGGCGACGAGGGATTGGGACCGGACGACCGTTTGCGGAGGATCGATTGAGCGCCGAACACCGAGCCCCGCGCGAGACCCGCGCCGCCTATCCCCGGCTCGTGCCGCTGACGACGCGTTGGGGCGACAACGACGTCTACGGGCACGTCAACAACGTCGTCTACTACGCCTTCTTCGACACGGCGGTGAACGGGATCCTGGTGGAGGCGGGCGCCCTCGACATCGCCCGCTCGCCGGTCATCGGCCTCGTGGTGGAGACCGGCTGCCGCTACTTCGCGTCCGTCGCCTTCCCCGACCGCATCACCGCCGGCGTGCGGGTGGCCCATCTCGGCCGCACCAGCGTGCGCTACGAGATCGCGATCTTTCGCGATGATGACGGGGAGGCGGCCGCGCAGGGGCATTTCGTCCATGTCTACGTCGATCGAGAGACCCGCCGGCCGGCGCCGCTGCCGGAGCGGCTGCGGGCGGTGCTGACGGAACTCGCGGCCGACACTCCTCCGGTGCCGTGACACTCCCGCCCGCCATTGCTATGCCGCCCCGACGCCGGCCGCCCGACGCGCGAGCCGGCCGGCACGCTGAAACGACGAACACCTGAGCCCCATGAACATCTTCGCCCTCTTCGAGACGCGCGTGCGCGAGGCGCTCGAATCGCTTACCCGCTCCGGCGGGCTGCCCGAGGGGCTCGACCTGTCGCGCGTGGTGGTCGAGCCGCCGCGCGACCCGTCGCACGGCGATCTCGCCACCAACGCCGCCCTGGTGCTGGCCAAGGAGGCGAAGCAGAACCCGAAGGCGCTCGGCGAGGCGCTGGCCGAGGCGCTGCGCAGCGATCCGCGCATCGTCGAGGCGAGCGTGGCGGGGCCAGGCTTCATCAACCTGCGGCTCGCGCCGGAGGTATTTCACGAGGTGATCCGGGCTGCGCTCCGCGAGGGCGAGGATTTCGGGCGCGGACACATGCCGGGCGGCCCGGTCAACATCGAGTACGTCTCGGCCAACCCGACCGGGCCGATGCATGTCGGCCACGGGCGCGGTGCGGTGTTCGGCGACGCGCTCGCCAACCTGCTCGCCGCCGCCGGCCGGCCGGTGACGCGCGAGTACTACATCAACGATGCCGGTGCGCAGGTCGATGTGCTCGCCCGCTCGGCCTTCCTGCGCTACCGCGAGGCGCTCGGCGAAACGATCACGATCCCCGAGGGGCTCTATCCGGGCGACTACCTCAAGCCGGTGGGCGAGAAGCTGGCGCAGACGCACGGCCGGGCGCTGCTCGACCGGCCCGAGCACGAGTGGCTGCCGCTGGTACGCCGCTTCGCCATCGACGCGATGATGGACACGATCCGAGCGGATCTTGCGGCGATCGGCATCCGCCACGACGTGTTCTTTTCCGAAGCCACGCTCCAGGGCGGAAACGGCGACCAGGGGAGCAACCGGGTCGCGGAACTGCTCGAGGCGCTGCGCGAAAAAGGCCTCGTCTACGAGGGGCGCCTGCCGCCGCCCAAGGGGCAGTTGCCCGAGGATTGGGAGGACCGGGAGCAGACCCTGTTCCGCTCGACCCAGTTCGGCGACGACGTGGACCGGCCGCTGCTGAAGTCCGACGGCTCCTACACCTACTTCGCCTCGGACATCGCCTATCACCGCGACAAGTGGCTGCGCGGCGCCAACGAGCTCATCGACGTGCTCGGGGCCGACCATGGCGGCTACGTCAAGCGCATGCAGGCGGCAGTGAAGGCGGTCAGCGACGGCGAGGCTCGGCTCGACGTCAAGCTGTGCCAGCTCGTGCGGCTTTTGCGCGCAGGCGAGCCGGTGAAGATGTCGAAGCGGGCCGGCGAATTCGTGACCCTGCGCGACGTCATCGACGAGGTCGGGCGCGACGCGATCCGCTTCATGATGCTCTACCGCAAGAACGACGCGACGCTGGATTTCGACCTCGCCAAGGTCGTGGAGCAGTCGAAGGACAACCCGGTCTTCTACGTGCAGTACGGCCACGCCCGCCGCTTCTCGGTGCTGCGTCAGGCCCGCGAGGCACTGCCCGGCGAGGATTTTTCGCGCGAGGCGCTTCTCGCCGACGCGGACCTCGCGCTGCTCACCGATCCCGGAGAGATCGAGATGATGCGGCTTATTGCTCAGTATCCGCGGGTGCTCGAATCAGCGGCGTCGGCGCACGAACCTCACCGAATCGCGTTCTACCTCTATGAAACGGCCAGTTCGCTTCATAGTTTCTGGAATAAGGGCAAAGACTTGCCGCAATTACGGATTGTTAATCCAACCGACAGAAAGTCCAGTCGGGCCCGCTTGGCCCTCGTGGAGGCCTTGGGCGGCGTTCTTGCCTCCGGCCTCGCGGTTTTGGGCGTCTCCGCACCCGACGAGATGCGGTGACCGAGGACGGCTGTTGAGAGGATGAGGCCATGACGGGACACGCTTCGCGCGCGACGGTCGATTTCGACGCCTTCGAGCGTGAGCTGCGTCAGACGTCGCAGGAGGCGATCCGGGCGAAGGCGCCGCAGGGAGCCCCCAAGGGCGACCCGCTCGCCGAACTGGCCCGCATCGTCGGGCAGGACGATCCCTTCCGCGCCCTGCTGGAGGCGCGGGAGAAGAACACGGCCCAGGACGCGCCGGCCCAGCCGGCACACTCCGCTCCGGCGCCACGCGCAGCCGAAACGGGCCGTCCGGCGCGGGTCGAGCCGACCTTCGTGGATGCGCACGGCCCGGCACACGGGCAGATCCAGGCTCCGCTGCAGGGCTCGTCCCAGCACCCATCCCAGAGCCCGGCGGACGCCTTCGACCAGTATCTCGCCTCCGTCGAGCAGGGCATGTACGCCGAGGGTCCGGCCGATCCGGCCGCCTTTGCCCAGTCCGATGAGGGCTATCGCACGGGCCGGGCAGAGCGTCCGCGCGCCCGCAACCGCCTCGTTCAGGTCGGGGCCGGCCTCGCGGTGGTGGCCGTCTGCGTCGGCGGCGCCCTGGCCTGGCGCGGTACCCACGGCATCGGCGGCAGCAGCGGCCCGATCACCGTGCTCGCCGACAAGACGCCGCTGAAGGTGCAGCCGACGGCCACCGACGGCGTCGAGATTCCCGACCAGAACAAGCAGATCTACGACCGCAATGCCAAGGACGGTCAGATCAAGATCGTGAACCGCGAGGAGCAGCCCCTCGACGTCAATCAAGCCGCCCGCACCGCCGCTGCGCGCAGCGAAGGTGCGGAGCTGGGGCAGGGCGGGGCGACCCCCGGCCAGGGCAGCACGCCCTCCGACCAGTTGTTCGGGGAGCCGCGCCGGGTGCGCACCGTCTCGGTCAAACCGGATATGCCGGTGCATCAGACCGAGCAGGCTCAAGCCCAGGCGTCAGCCTCGCCGATCCCGACCATGACGATGCCCGATCCCTCCGGCGGCACCACGCCGGCGGCGGAGCCCCGGAAGCCCGCCGCGCTGCCCTCGCGCACCCTGGCCTCGAATCCGGCTCCGGCTCCGGCGGCGCCCGTCGCCGAGGCGCTGCCGGAGGCACCCGCCGCGCCGGCCGCGCGTCCGAAGGCCCCGCAGCGCCTCGCCTCCGTCTCGCCCGAGACCACCGCCAGCACCACCGAGCCGGCACCCGCCTCCGCCTCGCTCACGGCGCCGGTCAGCGGCTACTCCGTGCAGCTCGGCGTGCGCGGCAGCGAGAGCGAGGCGCGAGCCGCCTTCCGTGAGATGCAGGGCAAGTACAGCCAGCTCGCCGGCAAGCCCGAGCTGATCCGGCAGGCCGAGGTCAACGGCAAGACCCTGTTCCGCGTCCGCGTCGGGCCGCTGGCCAAGACCGAGGCCGCAAGCCTGTGCAGCGCGCTCCAGGGCGCGGGCGGCCAGTGCTTCGTCGCCAAGAACTGAGGCGGGAGCCCGCCGCATCAGCCGGCTCGACTTCGACCGTCCCATTCGATCCCTCATCCTGAGGTGCCCGCGTCAGCGGGCCTCGAAGGATCCTCCAGCCATCACGCGGGATCTGGAGGATCCTTCGAGGCCGCTTCGCGGCACCTCAGGATGAGGGCGTGAATGGGATCGAATCCGTGCTCTGCCCTTGTGACGGCTGCACGTCAGCCTCTTCCGTCCTGCCCATCCGTGGAATGCCGGTCCCATGACCTCAGCCTCCCCGCCTCGCGCCGTCATCCTCGGCTGTTCCGGCACGGTGCTGACACCTGAGGAAACGGCCTTCTTCCGCGATCTGCGGCCGTGGGGCTTCATCCTGTTCAAGCGCAACATCGGCACGCCCGACGCGGTGCGTGCGCTGACGGCCTCGCTGCGCGACACGCTCGGCCGGGCGGATGCGCCGATCCTGATCGATCAGGAGGGCGGTCGGGTGCAGCGCATGGGTCCGCCGCACTGGCCGAAATACCCGGCCGGCGGACGCTTCAATGCCTTCGGGGAGAAGGCCGCGGACATCGCCCGGCTCGGCGCCCGGCTGATGGCCCACGATCTGGCGCAAGTCGGCATCAACGTCGATTGCGCGCCGATGCTCGACGTGCCCGTGGCGGGCTCGGACAACATCATCGGCGACCGGGCCTACGGCGACACGCCGGAGCGGGTGATCGAACTCGGCCGCGCGGTGGCCGAGGGATTGATGGCGGGCGGCGTGCTGCCGGTCATCAAGCACATCCCCGGTCACGGCCGGGCGACCTGCGACAGCCATCTCGACCTGCCCGTGGTCGGGGCCGACCGGACGAGCCTGGGCGCGAGCGACTTCCGGCCGTTCCGGGCACTCGCCGACCTGCCGCTGGCCATGAGCGCACACGTGGTCTTCACAGCCCTCGACCCGGAGCGGCCGGCGACCCTGTCGGAGCGCGTGATCCGCGAGGTCGTGCGCGGCGAGATCGGCTTCGACGGCCTGCTGATGACCGACGACCTGTCGATGCACGCGCTCCAAGGCCCGTTCCGTGAGCGCGCCGAGGCGGCCTACCGCGCCGGCATCGACGTGGTTCTCCATTGCAATGGACGCATGGACGAGATGCGGGCGGTGGCTGAAGCCACCCCCGACCTGATGGGGGAGGGCGCCCGCCGCGCCGAAGCCGCGCTCGCTTGCCTCGCGCCGCCAGACGCCTTCGACGTCGCTGAGGCCCGCGCTCGCTTCGAGGCGGCCTTCGCGGTCGCGTAACAGCGGTTACGCCGCTTCTTTTCTAGCCTCAAACGGCGGCAGTTGCTTCAGCAGCCTCGGCTTTCGCTCCACGGGGGTTCTTCGTGCCCGATGGTCCGGCGGCCCGCCCGGTCACCAGGCAGAATGCGACAAAGTAGGGCAAGGTCTGCGCGGCCTTTGCCCGCGCGTGCGCCCTGCGCTGCTTGTGTTCGCGCCACTCGATCCCTAGGTTCGCCCCAATTCACGTGGAGGCGCCGCCGGAGTTCGTGCGGTGCAGGAGGTTGCCATGGGCAGCATGAGTGTCTGGCACTGGGTCATCGTTGCGGTCGTCGTCATGCTGCTGTTCGGCCGCGGCAAGGTGTCGGAGCTGATGGGCGACGTCGCCAAGGGCATCAAGGCCTTCAAGAAGGGCATGGCCGACGACGAGACCCAGCCGAGCACGACGACGGCCGTCCCGCCGGTGGGTCCGAACGATCCGGTCCGCACGCTTCCGCACCAGGGTGCGCCGGGCACCGCCCCGCAGCAGACGCATGTTCAGCCCCAAGTCGTTCAGCCCCAGGTGCAGCCGCACGTGCCGGCGGGCGACCACAAGGCCGTCTGAACGACAGCGCGCAAGGGCTGGACGGTGGTCGGGCACGGTTGAAGATCGGCTCCGGGCAGGATAGCGCGGGCCGCGCGCCCGTCCACATCAGGCGCGGCCCCGCGGGACGGACGACGCAATGCTGGACATGAGCTGGGGCGAGGTGATGCTGATCGGCGGCGTCGCCCTGATCGTCATCGGACCCAAGGATCTGCCGAAGGCCCTGCGGACCCTTGGCCAGATCACCACCAAGGTCCGGCGCATGGCCGGCGAGTTCCAGTCGCAGTTCAACGAAGCGATCCGCGAAGCGGAGCTGGAAGAGGTCCGCCGCGACGTCGAAGGCGTCAAGCGCACCGTCGATGCCGCCCGCCCGAGCTTCAATCCCGTGGACACCATCCGCAACGAGATCCGCAGCGCGGTCGAGAGCCGTCCCGGCGCCGGCTCGAAGGACGCCGGGGCGAAGGATACCGGCAGCTTCGACGTGCCGCGGCCGACGCCCGAACAGCAAGCGGCGCAGATGCACGGCGCTTCGGCGTCTTCCGCCGCCGAGGCATCTCCCGCCACCCCCGGCACCAAGACCGAGACAGGCCCGACTCCATGAGCGACGAGCGCGATGAGGCCGAGATCGAGGCCTCGCGGGCACCCCTTCTGGAGCACCTGATCGAACTGCGGTCGCGACTGATCAAGTCGCTGCTCGCGTTCATCGTGATGTTCTTCGGCTGCTTCTTCTTCTCGAAACAAATCTACAACGTGCTCGTGCACCCCTACGTCTCGATCGTAGGGCCGCAAAACGCCGAGCTAATCGCGACCCACTTCCTCGAACAGGTCTTCACCAACATCAAGCTCAGCGTGTTCGGCGCGGGCTTCCTCGCCTTTCCGGTCATCGCCACGCAGGTCTACGCCTTCGTCGCGCCGGGCCTCTATCGCAACGAGCGGCAGGCCTTCCTGCCCTATCTCGTCGCCACGCCGGTTTTCTTCCTGCTCGGCGCGCTGGTCGTCTACTTCCTGGCGATGCCGCTGCTGATCCAGTTCTCGGTCTCGCTGCAGCAGATCGGGCAGCCCGGCGAGGCGACGATCCGGCTGTTGCCGAAGGTCGACGAGTACCTCTCGCTGATCATGACGCTGATCTTCGCCTTCGGGCTCGCGTTCCAGATGCCGGTGATCCTGACGCTTCTGGGCCAGATCGGCGTGATCGATGCGGCCTTCCTGCGGGAAAAGCGGCGCTACGCCATCGTGCTCGTCTTCGTCGCCGCGGCGATCCTGACGCCGCCAGACGTGATCTCACAGCTCTCGCTCGCGATTCCGATGCTGCTTCTCTACGAGGCTTCCGTGTTCTCGGTCGCCCGCATGGAGAAGATCCGCGCCGCCCGGCGCCGGGCGGCAGGGATCGAGGATTGAGGGCGATCGGAAGCCTGATCCGGCGTCCGGTCGATCACCGTGGGTCTCACGCCGTTTCGTAAATCGCCAGCGTCACGACCGTCCCTGGTTGCCGGCCAGGGACGACCAGAGTGGCCGCGCCGCCGCCGTGGCGGCGAGCCCAAGCCCGAGCAACGAGACAATTGCGGCCAGGGCCGGCAGCTCCGCATAGCCCGCGCCGAGCGTGAGCGCCGTGCCGCCGAGCCACGCGCCCATCGCGTTGCCGAGATTGAACGCGCCCTGGTTGAGGGTCGAGGCGAGGTTCGGCGCGTCGCTCGCCGCCTCCACCACCCAGACCTGGAGCGGCGAGACCAGGGCGAAGGCGAGCCCGCTCCACAGCACCAGCACCGCGAGCGCCGGCACGGGGAAGGGCGCGACCAGGGCGAAGGCGACGAGGACCGCGATCAGCCCGACGAAGCTGCCGAGCACGGTGCGCATCAGGCTGCGGTCGGCCAGCCAGCCGCCGGCGAGGTTGCCAACGGTGAGCCCGAGGCCCGCCGCGAACAGCGCGCCCGTCACGCCGCCGGGCGTCAGATGCGTCACGGTAAGCAGGAACGGTGCGATGTAGGTGAAGACGGTGAAGAAGCTCACCGAAGCCAGGGTCGAGACCAGCATCGGCCGCAGCACCGGCCAGCGCCCGAGCGCCCGGAACTCCCGCGCGAGCCCGCCGCGCGTACCCGGCATCCCGCCCGGCAGGGCGAGCGCGATGGCCGCCCCCGCCGCGAGCCCGATGACGACCACGGCCCAGAAGGTCGAGCGCCAGCCGAACGCTTGGCCGAGCGCGGTGCCCAGCGGCACGCCGAGCACGTTGGCGAGCGTCAGCCCCGCGAACATCAGCGAGACCGCTTGCGTGCGCTTCTCCCGCGGCACGAGGTTGCGGGCGACGATGGCGCCGATGCCGAAAAAGGCGCCGTGCGCGAAGGCCGTGGCGACCCGCGCGGCCATCAGCCACTCGTAGCTCGACGCCAGGGCGCAGGCGAGGTTGCCCAGCGTGAACACCGCCATCAGGGCGAGCAGGGCCGCCTTGCGCGGCAGGGGCGCGGTGGCCATCGCCACGATCGGCGCGCCGACCACCACGCCGAGCGCGTAGCCGGAGACGAGGTGGCCCGCTTGCGGGATGGTGACGTCGAAATCGCGCGCCACCTCGGGCAGAAGCCCCATGATGACGAACTCGGTCGTGCCGATGCCGAAGGAGGCAACGGCCAGCGCGAGAATCGGCAGGGGTACCATGCGGGATGCTCCGAGGCGGCGCAGTTGCTGCGCTGCAAGATGAGCGCCGCACCATGGTCATCTGCCGAACGCGCGACACCCGCGTGACCGGGAGGCAGGCCTGCGCTCAGGTCAGGCCGTTCAGCGCGGGCCTCCGCCTCGGCAGCGCGCCTGACCCGGTGATCGAGACCATCCGGGAGCATCACTCGCGAGCGGAAAGATTTTCCCTGCGCCAGCGAGCGCAACGGTAGAACCATCCTCCGACCTACAAAAACAACGCAAAAACAATCCGTTGATTTGACCCATCTTAGGTCTCTACATTTCAGGGCAACAACGACCCAACAACACGCCGCATATTCTCGAATATCGAAGCTTCGAAATGCTCCTGCCGGAGATTTCGAGCGTCGGTCCTTCGTGACTGCGGTCCTGCCTCGGATCTTTCGCAATGCCCGCACGGATCGTTGCCTTTTCCGGCAACACGCACCGCCCGTCCCGCACCCGCACCCTGGTCGAGGCGGTGGCCGCCGAATTGTCGCGCCAGCGGCCGATCGACCTCAAGGTCTACGATCTGGTCGATGCCGGCACCGGCATCGCGGTGGCGAGCCGCTCGGCCCTGCCGCTGCCGGCTGCGCGGATCGTCGAGGCGATCGAGACGGCCGACGCGCTGATCGTCGGCTCGCCGGTCTACAAGGGCAGCTATGCCGGGCTGTTCAAGCACCTGATCGACTTCGTCTCTCCCGAGGCGCTGATCGGAAAACCGGTGGTGCTGACCGCGACCGGCGGAGGCCCGCGCCATGCGCTTGTGGTCGAGCATTCCCTGCGCCCGCTCTTCGGCTTCTTCTCGGCGCAGACCGCGCCGACCGCCGTCTATGCCGGCGACACCGAGATCAGCGAGGGTCGCGTCGCCGACCCGATCGTGCGCGAACGCGTCGCCCAGGCCGCCGCCGAACTCGCCCGCCTCCTCGATGTCGCCCAGGGCGCCGCCCGATCCACCGCGGCGTCCGCGCCGCTCGCCACCGCCGCCGCGCGCTGAGCCCTGCGATGCTCAACCGCCGCCTCGTCCTCGCCGCCGGCCTCGCCGCGGCCGGCACCGCGCTCCCGCGCCGCCGCGCCCGCGCAAGCGAGCCGGGCGTGATCCGCATCGGCTACCAGAAGAACGGCATTCTGGCCGTTGCCCGCGAGCAGGCGGCGATCGAGGCCGCGCTGAAGCCGCAGGGCGTGGCTGTGCGCTGGGTCGAGTTCTCGTTCGGGCCGCCGCTCTTGGAGGCGCTGAACCTCGGCGCGATCGATTTCGGCCAGACCGGCGACGCTCCGCCGATTTTCGCCCAGGCCGCGGGGGCCAACCTTGTGTACGCAGCGGCCCAGCCGAACGGCGGCTCGGGTTCGGCGATCCTGCTGCCGAAGAGCTCCCCCATCGCCTCGCTCGCCGAGCTCAAGGGCAAGCGCGTCGCCTTCGCCAAGGGATCGAGCGCGCACAACCTCATCGTCGCCGCACTGGAGACAGCGGGCCTCACCTACCGCGACATCACTCCGGTCCTGCTCGCGCCGGCCGATGGTGCGGCGGCGTTCGCCGGCGGCACGATCGACGCCTGGACGGTGTGGGATCCCTACTTCGCCATTGCAGAGGAGGGGCAGGGCGCGCGCATCCTCGTGCAGGCCTCGGAGATCACCCCCACCAATAACTTCTTCCTGGCGAACCGCGCCTTCGCCGAGGAGCGGCCCGAGGTACTGAGGGCGGCCATCGCCGCGCTCGGCGAGGTCGCGATCTGGTGCGAAGGCAACCGCCCGAGCGTGGCGGCGAGCCTGTCGAAGATCACCGGCGTGCCGCTCGCCGCCACGCGCCGCGCCGTGGACCGTATCCGCTTCGTCATCGCGCCGATGGATGCGGCGGTGACCGCTGAGCAGCAGCGGATCGCCGACCGCTTTCACGCCATCGGCGTGATCCCCCGCCCGGTGCGGGTGTCCGACATCATCTGGACGCCGGCCGGGACCCCGACCAAGACCCAGAACAACGGGTGAGCCGAGCCATGGCCGATTCCGCCGCGATCCGATCGCTCCCCGGCCGCGCGCACCGCGCCGAGTCCGCCGCACCGCTACGCAAGCCCCTGCGCCTGCCGACGGCGAAGCTCCTGCCCTGGCTCCTGCCGACCCTCGTCATCGTTGGCTGGCAGGCGGCGGCCTCGCTCGGGCTCGTCTCGACTCGGTTCATGCCGGCGCCGCTCGACGTCGCCGCCGCCGGCTGGCGCCTCGCGCAGACCGGGGAACTCTGGGAGAACCTCTGGGTCAGCTTCGCCCGCGCGGCCGCCGGCTTCCTGATCGGCGGCGGCATCGGCCTGTTCTTCGGGCTCGCCAACGGGCTGTCGAACCTGTCCGAAAGGCTCACCGACACCACGCTGCAGATGGTGCGCAACGTGCCCCACCTGTCGCTGATCCCGCTGGTGATCCTGTGGTTCGGCATCGACGAGGGCGCCAAGCTCTTCCTCGTGGCACTCGGCGTGTTCTTCCCCGTCTACGCCAACACCCTGCACGGCATCCGCTCGGTCGATCCGCAACTGATCGAGATGGGCCGGGTCTACGGCATGAACCGGCGCGAACTGTTCTGGCGCGTGGTGCTGCCGGGCGCGCTGCCCTCGATCTTCGTCGGCATCCGCTACGCGCTCGGCATCATGTGGCTGACGCTCATCGTCGCGGAGACGATCTCGGCCAATTCCGGCCTCGGCTACATGGCGATGCAGGCCCGCGAGTTCATGCTGGTCGACGTCGTGGTGCTGGCGATCCTGATCTACGCCGCGCTGGGCAAGCTCGCCGACAGCCTGACGCGGGCGCTGGAACGCACCTGCCTCGCCTGGAACCCGGCCTACCGCAACGCCTGATTTCTTGTCCCGCGAGTGACCCCCATGTCCGCTGCCCTGCGCGTCGAAGACGCATCCGCGAGAGACCGCGATGCCGGCCTCGCCATCACCCTGCGCGGCCTTTCGAAAAGCTTCGAGGGGGGCGCCCCCGTCATCCGCGGGCTCGACCTGCACATCCCCGCCGGCCAGTTCGTGGCCGTGGTCGGCCGCTCGGGCTGCGGCAAGAGCACCCTGCTGCGCCTGATCCTCGGCCTCGAAGAGCCGAGCGCCGGTCGCGTCGCCATCAGTGGCGACCGGAGTTCGAAGCGAATCATGTTCCAGGAGCCGCGGCTGCTGCCCTGGGCGCGGGTCGCCGACAACGTCGCGGTCGGGCTCGGACGCGACACGCCCCGCGCCGAGCGGCGGCGACGGGCGCTCGCCGTCCTCGACGAAGTCGGGCTGGCGGCAAAAGCCGGCAACTGGCCCGCGACCCTGTCCGGCGGCCAGCGTCAGCGGGTGGCGCTGGCCCGCGCGCTCGTCAGCCGACCGGCCCTGCTCGCGCTGGATGAGCCGCTCGGCGCGCTCGACGCGCTCACCCGCATCGAGATGCAGGCGATGATCGAGCGCATCTGGCAGGACCAGGGTTTCACCGCGATCCTCGTCACCCACGATGTCGGCGAGGCGGTGGCGATGGCCGACCGCATCCTCGTGGTCGAGCAGGGCGCCATCGCGCTCAATGTCGATGTCGACGTGCCGCGCCCCCGCCGCCGCGGCGACCCGGCGCTCGCCGAACTCGAAGGCCGCATCCTCGAACGGCTTCTCGGCCACCGCGCCTGAATTTCTGCATTTCTTTGGAGCGTATTTCCATGAGCGTACAGACCGACGGCAAGACCGACGTTCTCTGGTTCCTGCCCACCCACGGCGACGGCCGCTATCTCGGCGCCTCGGAAGGCGCCCGCGACGTCTCGCTGCCCTATCTGCGCCAGATCGCGCAGGCCGCAGACGATTTCGGCTATTACGGCGTGCTTCTGCCGACCGGCCGCTCCTGCGAGGATTCCTGGGTCGTCGCCTCGGCGCTGGCTCCCCTGACGCAGCGCCTGCGCTTCCTCGTCGCCGTGCGCCCCGGCCTGCAGGAGCCCTCCGTCGCCGCGCGCATGGCCGCGACGCTGGACCGGATCTCCGACGGGCGCCTCCTCATCAACGTTGTGACCGGCGGCGACCCCGTCGAACTCAGGGGCGACGGCGTCTTCCTCGACCATGACGAGCGCTACAGCGTCACCGACGAGTTCCTGCAGATCTGGCGCGGACTGATGGCCGGCGAGACCGTGAACTTCGAGGGTAAGCACCTGCGCTCCGAGAACGGCCGGGTGATCTTTCGGCCCGTCCAGGCGCCCTATCCGCCGCTCTATTTCGGCGGCTCCTCGCCCGCCGGGATCGAGGTCGCGGCCGAGCATTGCGAGGTCTACCTCACCTGGGGCGAGCCCCCGGCCGGCGTCGCGGAGAAAATTGCCCGCGCCCGCGAGGCGGCCGAGAAGAAGGGCAAAAAATTCTCCTACGGCATTCGCCTGCACGTCATCGTGCGTGAGACCGAGGCCGAGGCCTGGGAGGCGGCCGACCGGCTGATCTCGCGGCTCGACGACGACACCATCGCCCAGGCGCAGGCCACCCTGAAGCGCCAGGATTCCGTGGGCCAGAGCCGGATGATGGCCCTGCACGGCGGCGACCGCAACAAGCTCGTCGTCTCGCCCAACCTCTGGGCCGGCGTCGGCCTCGTGCGCGGCGGCGCGGGCACGGCGCTCGTCGGCTCGGCGGATCAGGTCGCCGACCGGATGAAGGAATACATCGATCTCGGCATCGACCGCTTCATCCTCTCCGGCTACCCGCATCTGGAGGAGGCCTACCGCTTCGCCGAACTGGTCTTCCCGAAGCTACCGCTTCGCGCGACCACTGGCACCACCCCGAGCACGGCCCGCAACAACGGCCCGTTCGGCGAGGTCATCGCCAACGACATCGTCCCGACCCGCCGCGTCGGCGCCCACTGAGCCAGGGGGACGTTCGATGCCTGCCCGCACCCGCGCCGTCCTCGCGCCTTCGCTCCTGCCGCGCCTGTGGCTGGCGCTCGCCGCGCTGATCTTCGCCAGCCTGACGCTCGCTGCCCACGCGCAAGAGAGCCGACAGACGGAGCGGGTGGTGCGGGTCGGCTACCAGAAATACGGCACGCTGGTCCTGCTCAAGGGCCGCGGCACCCTGGAACCGAAGCTGAAGGCGCTCGGCTACCGGGTGCAATGGTCGGAGTTTCCCTCCGGCCCGCCGCTGATGGAGGCCTTGAACGCGGGCGCGGTCGATTTCGGCTCTGCGGGCGAGACCCCGCCGATCTTCGCCCAGGCCGCCAGCGACGCGCTGACTTACGTCGCCCACGAGCCGGCCGCGCCCAAGGGCGAGGCGATCCTGGTGCCCAAGGCGAGCCCGATCCAGTCGGTGGCCGACCTGCGCGGGAAGAAGGTCGCGCTCAACAAGGGCTCGAACGTGCACTACCTGCTGGTGCGCGCCATCGAGGCGGCCGGGCTGACCCTCGCCGACATTACTCCCGTCTACCTCGCGCCCGCCGATGCGCGGGCGGCGTTCGAGCGCGGCGCGGTCGATGCCTGGGTGATCTGGGACCCTTACTTCGCCGCAGCCGAAGCCGGCGGCAATGCCCGGGTGCTGGCCGACGGCACCGGCCTCGTGCCCAACCACCAGTTCTACCTCTCGTCCAAGAGCTTCGCGACCGAGAACGGCGCGGCGCTCGACGCCATCGTCGCGGCGGTCGCCGAGGTCGATGCCTGGGCGAAGGACAACACCGACGCGGTGGCTAAGGAGCTGAGCCCCTCGGTCGGCATCCCGGCGCCGATCCTCGCCGTCGCCCTCAGGCGCCAGACCTACGGCATCCGCCCCCTCGACGAGGCCGTGACACGGGAACAGCAGCGCATCGCCGACACCTTCCACGGGCTCAAGCTCGTGCCGAAGACCGTCGATATCGCCGGCGCCGTGCGCAAGCCGGGAAGCTGAGCAGGCGCTTCGCCGCCTGCGGCGAGGCGCCGAAGGCACCGCACTTCCTCATCCTGAACCACCCCCACCCCTGGCTCCTCCCTGCAAGGGGGAGGGGCATCGTCCGAGAGCCATCGAAAGCCCACCATGAACCGCCGGTCCGCCGCCCGCCTCGTCCTCGCTGGTCTCGCGCTCAGTTCCGCCTTCGGCCTCAGCCCAGCCGCGGCGGAAGAATCCACCCTGCGCATCGGCTATCAGCGCTCCTCGGCGCTGATCTCGCTGCTGCGTGAGGACGCGGCCTTGGAAACGGCCCTGAAGCCGCTCGGCGTTACCGTCTCCTGGCACGAGTTCACCAGCGGCCTGCCGATCATGGAGGCGCTCAACGTCGGCCGCATCGACGTCTCGGCGGATGTCGCCGACACCGTGCCGGTCTTCGCGCAGGGAGCGGGGGCCAAGATCACCTACATCGCCCAGGAGGCGGCCTCGCCGGAGGCGCAGGCGATCCTGGTACCGGGCGATTCTCCGCTGAAGACGGTGGCGGATCTCAAGGGCCGCAAGGTCGCCGTGACCAAGGGTGCGGGCAGCCACTACCTGCTGCTTGCCGCGCTCAAGGCCGAGGGGCTGCCGTTCAAGAGCATCACCCCGGCCTATCTCACCCCGGCGGACGGACGCAGCGCGCTGGCCGGCGGCAGCGTCGATGCCTGGGTGGCCTGGGACCCGTTCCTCTCCGCCGCGCAGATCCAGGCCGGGGCACGCATCCTGCGGGACGGCACCGGGCTCTCGGCCTACAAGCGATACTATCTCGCCTCCGACGCCTACGCGGAAAAACGCGCCGACGTCCTGACCCTGCTCGTCGCCCGGCTGCGCGAGGCCGGTACTTGGGTGAAGGCCAATCCCGACGCGGCGGCCGCGCGGCTCGCCGCCCTGTGGAAGATCGAGCCCGAGGTCGTGAAGCGGGCCAATGCCCGCCGCTCCTACCGGGTCGAGCCGGTGAGCCGCGACGGGCTGTCCGAGCAGCAGACCATCGCCGACGCCTTCCGCGCCGAGGGGCTGCTGCCGCGCGCCGTCGATGCCGCCGCGCTGCCGGTCTGGGAGCCGCCGTCGCGCTGAGCGTCGCGATAAGGAAGAGGGAGCTTGAGGACCTTCACGATGACCCGTCAGGCGAGCCTGCCCCCCATCGCGGTGATCGGCGCGGGGTTCAGCGGCACCATGGCCGCGCTCCAGTTGCTGTCCGTGCTGCCGCCGGAGCGTCCGGTGCTGCTGTGCGAGCGCTCGGGGAGTTTTGCCCGAGGCCTCGCCTACGGCACCGGCAATCCGGCGCATCTCCTCAACGTGCGCGCGGCCAACATGAGCGCCTTCCCCGACAGGCCGGGCCATTTCGAGGAATGGCTCTCAGGCGCCGATCTCGGCGAGGGCGTGGTGAAGACCCCGGCCGGCACCTTCGTGGCGCGGGGCCATTACGGCAGCTACCTCACCGATCTGCTCACCGCGGCGGTGACCGGACCGGGCGTGCCGCGCCTGCGCCTCGTCCACGACGCGGTGGTCGATCTGGAGCCGCGCGGCGGCGGCTTCGTGCTGCGCACCGAGGGCGGGCAGACCCACCGGGTCGCCGGGGCCGTGCTCGCCATGGGCAACCTCGCCTCGGCGGCCCGCAGGAGCCGCCACAGCCTCGACCCTTGGGCGCCCGAGAGCTTCGGGCGCCTCCACCCCCACGCGCCGGTCCTCATCGTCGGGACCGGCCTCACCATGCTCGACGCGGTGGCAAGCCTGCGGGCGCAGGGCTTTGCCGGCGCCATCCTCGCCCTGTCGCGCCGCGGCCTGCTACCGAACGCCCACGCCCCCGCCGCCGCCTGGCCCGCTCCGGATCTGACGCCGGCCGACCTCGCCTCCCTGAGGCGGCTCGTCGCCCACATCCGCGGGGAGGTGGCGCGGGCGGCGCAGGCGGGGATCGGCTGGCACGGCGTCATCGACGCCCTGCGTCCGCTCACCGACACGATCTGGCGCAGCCTGCCGCCGCGCGAACAGGCCCGGTTCCAGCGCCACCTGCGCCCGTTCTGGGACGTGCATCGCCACCGCACCGCTCCGCCGGCCGCCCGGACGATCGCCGAGGAGATCGCCCGCGGCGCGCTCACCGTGCGGGCCGGGCGCCTGCTCGCGGCCGAGGACGAGGCGGCACAGGCGGTGGTGACGCTGCGCCTGCGCGGCGCCGAGCGGCCGGAGCGACTCGCTGTCCAGGCGATGATCGACGCCACCGGCTTCGGTCACCTGAAGGAGAGCCGCGATCCGCTGCTGCGTCGCCTGCTGGAACGGGGTTTCGTGCGCCCCGGCCCGTTCGGGCTCGGCCTCGATGCCGGCGCGGATTACCGGGCGGTCGGCGGAGCGGTCGGGGAGGGCGGGGGACCGCTCTGGATCCTCGGGCCGCTCCTGCGCGGCGTCCTGTGGGAATGCACCGCGGTGCCCGACATCCGCAACGAGGCGGCGGAACTGGCCGGCCTCGTCGCCGCCGATCTTGACCGCGCTGCCGCGGCCTGACCCAGCCATCAAGGCATCGTCCCGAAGCGGCGGAGAGTCCGGCTCTCCGCCGCTTCACGCATTCGTGACAACCCCAGATCGTAGCGGCGGCTCCGGCGTCCGGTGAGTGCCGAAGCATAAGCGGCTGCCTTCATTGCCCTTTCGCGCCCGGATGCGGCGTCACTGTCCATTGCCGTCTCACAAATCGGAATCGTTCTAAAGAGCTGGACGAGAGTTTGGACTTGTTCTAATTAAGAACCGTGAGGGCGGGACACCGGAGCCGAGGGCTCAGGGTCAGGAACCGCCGACCCGCGACGACCAAACGAAACGGAGAGAGATCATGGCCACCTCGAGCAACGCCGCCTGCCAGAGCTGCCGCTTCTTCGACGACCACAAGACCAACGGCGCCCAGGCTGCGGGCGACCAGGGCCTGTGCCGCTACAACCCGCCGGTGAGCCAGCCCGATCCGCAGAGCCAGGGCCTGTGGCCGGTCGTCGCCTCCAAGGATTGGTGCGGCCACTTCACCGCCGACCTGACCCCGGCCGAGTAAGTCAGGGTCCGAGAGTCTTAGTCTGGAAGGGCCGGTGCCTCGCGCACCGGCCCTTTTTGCGTGCGTCGCGCAAACACCGGCGAATTGCGTCGCAACCGCCCCGCGGCGGTCATGATCCGGTCACCTTCCGATTCGATGGCTGCGGCGAAGGGGCAACGGTCCGTCAGCGGACGGCCCAGCCATCAGGTTGAACGGCGTGGCCCGCACGTGCCGCCGCGCCCGAGTGGGGATGATTGCATGATCTTCGGACCGATCGGTGCAGGCGCGCCTTTCCTCCGCACCGGCCGCGCCGCGGCCCTCGCCGCCGGTCTCGCTGGCCTGGCTGCCCTGTCGGCGGTTCCCGCCTCGGCGGCCGCACCCGCCCGTGACCCGAGCGGCACGTGGCTGACTCAGGACGGCAAGGCGCGCATCCGCGTCGAGAAATGCGGCCCGCAGGAGAAGAACCTGTGCGGCTACGCCGTGTGGCTGAAGACGCCGCTCAACGACGAAGGCAAGCCGCGGGTCGATTTCCGCAACCCCGATCCGAAGAAGCGCACCCGCGCCTCCCTCGGCCACCAGCTCATCCTCGGCCTCAAGCTGAACGACGAGGCCCATTACGAGGGCAAGATCTACAACGCCGAGGACGGCAAGTTCTACGATGTGACGATCTGGTCGGATGAGCCGGAGGAGCTGACGGTCAAGGGCTGCCTGATCGCCTTCCTGTGCCAGTCGCAGAGCTGGAAGCGGGTGAGCGACGCGCTGCCCGGCCAGCTCACCGGCCCGACCAACGGTCCGAACGGCCCCCGCGCCGACGCGGAATGGGCGCCCAAGGCCGCCCCCGGCGCGACCGCCAACGGCCCGGCGGCCACCGGCACCGCCGGCCAGGCACCCGCCGCCAAGCCGGCTCCGAAGCCCGCCGCGCCGAAGGCCCCGGCCGCGCCGGCCCCGGCGCAGTAAGCGGCCCGTTGCTCCCGGCACAGCGTCAGGGCTGCGACGGCGGGTTTGAGGGATGCGCTTTCTGAACGCAGCGTCCCTTTCGTACCACCCCATGCCTGTCATTCCGGGTCGCCACAGGCGAGCCCGGAAACTATGACTGGCCTCGATGCCATGCCGCGGGGCTACATCTTCGATGCCGCATCACGGGTGGGTTCCGCTCCGCGGCCCCGGAATGACGGTGGTGGGGGACCGGAGGGGGCTGAAAAATCACGCCGTCGGTGCCGCCACGCGCTGGCGCAGGCCGGCGATCACCGCCTTCAGCATCTCGTCACTGGCCGTCTCCGAAAGGCCGCCGGGCGTGCGCGCGGCGTAGATCCGCTCGTGCACGAAGGCGAGCTTGGCGATCACCGCGGGCGTCAGTTTGAACGGGTAGAACGGCGGCTGGCCCATGGAGCGGCTGAGCGAGTTCACCGCGTAGGTGAGCGGGATCCACGCCTCCACCACCCGCTCGAAATCCGGCGTCTCGTAGGGATCGAAATCGACGCAGGTCGATGGCGCCTCCGGCTCGGCCGCCACGCGCAGCTTCGGCTTGATGCGGATTTCAAAGGCGCTGCCGGTCTCCAGCGTATCAATGATGTGCAGGTAGTGGGCGAAGGTCTCGGCGAAATCCTCCCACGGATGCGCGGTGGCGTAGGACGAGACGAAGGAGTCCTGCCAATCGGAGGGCGGTCCTTCGGTGTGATGACGCTGGAGCGCGGCGCCGTAATCGAGGGTCTCGTCGCCGAACAGCACGCGGAACATCGGCAAGCTCGGATCGAAGCGCACCAGCAGGTTCCAGAAATAGTGCCCGATCTCGTGGCGGAAGTGGCCGAGCAGGGTGCGGTAATACTCGCCGAACATCTTGCGCCGGCGTTCCCGCTCGACGTCGTCGGCCTCGGCGATCGACAGGGTGATGAGCCCGTCGAGATGGCCCGTCATCACCGGCGGCCCGGCCGACTCGGCGAGGAAATCGAAGGCGAGGCCGTCGGAATACTGCGCCCGGGTCACCAGCGGCAGGTCGAGGCGCAGCAGCGAGTAGAACAGCCGGTGCTTGGCCGCCTCGATCTGGCGCCAGCGGTCGAGGTTGGCCGCCACGCTGAGGTCCGGCACCACCCGGTTGTGGCGGCAGGTGACACAGTAGGTCTCGGGCGAATCCTCCGGCACCATCCAGTTGCAGGCGTCATGGGCCGCGTTGGCGCAGAGGCGGTACTTGCCGCCCGGATGGGCGTAGGCGCGGAAGAGGGAGCCGCGGGCATCCTCGCCGCAGGGCTCCAGCGCCGAGACCTCGTGACGGTCGCAGACATAGCCGAGCCGGCGCTCGCAGCTCTCGCAGACCGTGCTCTCGAAGGAGACCGGCTGGTCACAGGCCTGACACTGGAAGATCTTCATGGAACGCCCCGCTCCGGCCGCGGCGGGGACCAGACAAGAACCGGGCCGCAGTCAGACCAAGGGTCGTGAGCCGGGTGAGGTTCCGCAGGGCCGTGCCGCCGCGCGCAGCCCCCGGCGGCTGCATGGTTCTTGCTTTTTCGGTCGCTCCATTCCGATCAGCGGGATGTATAAGCGTCTCTCACAAAACTCCCGCTGCGCCGTCCTTGCCAGAGTGACGACGGTCAGAGACCGGGAGTCGTGTGAGGCACTCTAACGCGCGCAACCAGCGGCAGAGCGCGCCGCCCCCATCGCGTCGAGAGACCGCGAAGAAGTCCGGAGCCTCCGTGTCGATCCAAGCCGCCCTGCACCACGTCACGCATTACCGCTACGACCGGCCGATCGCGCTGGGGCCGCAGACCATCCGGCTTCGTCCGGCGCCGCATGCCCGCACGAAGGTGCCGGCCTACGCGCTGAAGGTGACGCCGGAGAACCACTTCATCAACTGGCAGCAGGATCCGGCCGGCAACTGGCTCGCCCGGCTCGTTTTCCCGGAGAAGACCACGGAGTTCCGCGTCGAAGTCGATCTCACCGCCGAGCTCGCGGTCATCAACCCGTTCGACTTCTTCGTCGAGCCCTACGCCGAGCGCCGCCCGTTCGACTACGAAGCGGACCTGAAGGTCGCGCTCGCGCCCTACCTCGTCCTCGATGAGGCGCAGGGACCGGAGATCGATGCCTTCCTCGCCGATGTCCCCGAGGAGACCCACACGGTCACGTTCCTCGTGGCGCTCAACGAGAAAGTGCGCGCGCACGTCGCCTACGGGGTCCGGATGGAGCCCGGCGTGCAGACGGCGGCTGAGACGCTGACGCTCAAGAGCGGCTCCTGCCGCGATTCCGCGTGGCTGCTGGTGCAGGTGCTGCGCCGGCTCGGCTTCGCCGCCCGCTTCGTCTCGGGCTACCTGATCCAGCTCGTGCCCGACACCACCGCCGTCGACGGCCCGGCCGGCACCACCACCGACTTTACCGACCTCCACGCCTGGGCCGAGGTCTACCTGCCCGGTGCCGGCTGGATCGGCTTCGACGCCACCTCCGGCCTGCTCACCGGCGAGGGGCACATCCCGCTGGTCGCCACGGCGCATTACAACGCCGCGGCGCCGATCTCCGGGCTCGCCGAGCCGGCCAAGGTCGAGTTCGCCTACGAGATGACGATCAGCCGCGTGGCCGAGGTGCCGCGCATCACCAAACCGTTCTCGGACGAGATCTGGGCAGCGATGGACCGGCTCGGCGAGCGGATCGACGTCGATCTCGCCGCCCAGGATGTGCGCCTGACCATGGGCGGCGAGCCGACCTTCGTCTCGGTGGACGATTTCGAGTCGCCCGAATGGAACGTCGCCGCCGTCGGCCCGACCAAGCGCGGCCTCGCCGACAAGCTGGTCCGGCGCCTGCGCGACCGCTTCGCGCCCGGCGGCATGCTGCATTACGGACAGGGCAAGTGGTATCCCGGCGAGAGCCTGCCGCGCTGGGCCTTCGCCCTCTACTGGCGCAAGGACGGCGTGCCGGTCTGGAAGAACGCAGACCGGATCGCGGTGGAGGAGGGTCCGAAGACGGCGACCATCGCGGATGCCGAGCGCCTGATCGGGGCGCTGGCCGAGCGGCTCGGACTCGCCCGCTTCGTCTTCCCGGCCTACGAGGACGCGGTCTACTGGCGGGCGCGCGAGAGCGAGTTGCCGGTCAACGTCACGCCCGCGGCGCCGCAGACCGGCAGCCCGGAGACCGATGCCCGGTTCAGCCGCGTGTTCGGCCGCGGCCTCGACACGCCCGTCGGCTACGTGCTGCCGCTCGCCAACCTCGCCTTGGGCGAGGGCCGCGCCTGGATTTCGGAAGCCTGGGCCTTCCGCCGCGGCGGCGCCTACCTCAACCCCGGCGACTCGCCCCTGGGCTTCCGTCTGCCGCTCGGCTCGCTTCCCTATGTGCCGCCGGATTCCTACCCCTATTACCACCCGCAGGATCCGATGGAGGCGCGCGGCGACCTGCCCGCCGAGCCCGGCGGGCTCAAGGATGCGCCGCTGCCCAAGGGCTCGGACCGCGCCAATGGCGGCGGCATCGAGGGCGTGGCGGTGCGCACCGCGCTGGCGGTCGAGCCCCGCGAGGGCGTGCTGTGCGTGTTCATGCCGCCGATGGAGCGGGCGGACGAGTATCTCGATCTCGTCGGGCATCTGGAGCACGCCGCGGAGGCGATCGGCCAGCCGATCCATATCGAGGGCTACGAGCCGCCCTACGATCCGCGCCTCTCGGTCATCAAGGTCACGCCCGACCCCGGCGTGATCGAAGTCAACGTCCACCCCGCCGCCTCCTGGCGCGAGGCGGTGGACATCACCGCCGGCCTCTACGAGGAGGCCCGCCAGACGCGCCTCGGCGCCGAAAAGTTCATGATCGACGGGCGCCACACCGGCACCGGCGGCGGCAACCACGTCGTGCTCGGCGGCGCGACCCCGGCCGACTCGCCGTTCCTGCGCCGGCCCGACCTGTTGAAGAGCCTCGTGCTGTTCTGGCAGCGGCATCCCTGCCTGTCCTACCTGTTCGCCGGCCTCTATGTCGGCCCGACGAGTCAGGCCCCGCGCATGGACGAGGCGCGCCATGACGGGCTCTACGAGTTGGAGATCGCGCTCGCCCAGGTGCCGGGGCCGGATCAGGCCAACATCCCGCACTGGCTGGTGGACCGGCTGTTCCGCAACATCCTCGCGGATGTGACTGGCAACACCCACCGGGCCGAGATCTGCATCGACAAGCTGTTCTCGCCCGACGGGCCGACGGGGCGCCTGGGCCTCCTCGAATTCCGCTCCTTCGAGATGCCGCCGGACGCGCGCATGAGCCTCGCGCAACAAGTCCTGCTGCGCGCCATCGTCGCCTGGCTCTGGCGCGAACCGCAGACCGGCGGCTGTGTCCGCTGGGGCACGGCCCTGCACGATCGCTTCATGCTGCCGCATTTCCTCTGGGCCGACTTCCTCTCGGTGCTGGAAGACCTGCGTGCCGGCGGCTACGACTTCGACCCTCAGGCCTTCGCGGCGCAGGCCGCGTTCCGCTTCCCCGTCTTCGGCCGGGTGGAGCAGGGCGGCGTGAGCCTCGAACTGCGCCAGGCGCTCGAGCCCTGGCACGTGCTGGGCGAAGAGGGAACCGCCGGGGGAACCGTGCGCTTCGTGGATGCATCCGTCGAACGGCTTCAGGTGAAGGTCGAGGGCTTCGTCCCCGGCCGGCACGTGATCGCCTGCAACGGCCGGCGCCTGCCGATGACGCCGACCGGCGCCAGCGGCGAGGCGGTCGCGGGCCTGCGCTTCAAGGCGTGGCAGCCCGCCTCCTCGCTGCACCCGACGATCCCGCCGCACGGGCCGCTGACCTTCGACATCCTAGACGCCTGGAGCGGCCGCTCGCTCGGCGGCTGCCGCTACCATGTCAGCCATCCGGGCGGGCGCAACTACGACAGCTTCCCCGTCAACGCCTACGAGGCGGAGGGGCGCCGCCTCGCCCGGTTCGAGGCGATGGGCCACACTCCCGGCCGCATCGCGATGCCGGCCGAGGAGCGCACGGGCGACTTCCCCCTGACCCTCGACCTGCGCACGCCCGCGCCCCGATGAGTGCCGGAGCGCTCTCCGTCGAAGTGGTCACCGGTTCGTCGCAAGAGAGCGCGACAAGACAAGAACCTGGAGGCGCCCTCGCGGACGGGCTCCCGCCCGACGCCTCCGCCTGGGCGGCCGACGATCCGGCCGCGCGCATGCGCCGCTGGACGGAAGGCTACGCGCCCCGGCCCGGCCTCGCCGACGCGCTGATGGAGGCGGACGGGACCCTGCGCGGCGGCTGGCCGCGCTTTCTCGAACGTCTCGCCCGGCTCGACGACCGCGAGGTCGCCGCCCGCTTCCTCTCCGCCGAGCGGCATATCCGCGACGCCGGCATCTCCTACCGGGTCTACGGCGACGGGCGCGAGCATCCCTGGCCGCTCGGCTCACTGCCGCTGGTCATCGACGCTGCCGACTGGGCGGAGCTGTCCGCCGGCATCGTCCAGCGCGCCGGCCTGATGGAGCGCATCGTCGCCGACATCTACGGGCCGGGCCGGCTCGTCGCGGAAGGCTTCCTGCCCGCGGGCGTCGTGGCCGGACACCCGGAATTCCTTCGGCCCGTCCACGGCATCGCGCCCCCGGGCGGGCGCTGGCTGCCGATCTACGCGGCGGATGTCGGTCGCGGGCCGGACGGGCGCTGGCAGGTGCTGGCCGACCGAACCCAGGCGCCCTCCGGCCTCGGCTACGCGCTGGAGAACCGGATGGTGCTCGCCCGCGCCTTCCCGGACCTGTTCGCCGACCTCCACGTCGAGCGCCTGCCCGGCTTCTTCCAGGCGTTCCGCGCCGGTGTGGCCGCGGCGTGCGAGCGAAGCGACCCGCGCATCTGCCTGCTCACCTCCGGCCCTTACAGCAGCACCTATGTCGAGCAGGCCGCGCTCGCCCGCTATCTCGGCTTCCTGCTGGTCGAGGGCGACGACCTCGTGGTGCGCGACGGGCTCCTGCACGTGCGCACCATCGCCGGCCTCAAGCGCACCGACGCGGTCTGGCGGAGGATCGACGCGGACTATCTCGACCCGATGGAGCTGCGCTCGGATTCACGCCTCGGCGTGCCCGGCATTCTCCAGGTGCTGCGCCGGGGCGGCACGGTCGTCGGCAACATGCCGGGCTCCGGCGTGCTCGAATCGGCCGCGCTCAGTCCCTACCTGCCGGCCATCGCCCGACGGCTCACCGGCGAGGAGCTGCGGCTCACCGGCCCCCGCACGTGGTGGTGCGGCGATCCCGGCGGCCTCCATCATGCGCTGGCCAACCTCGACAGCCTCACGCTGCGCCCCGCCGCGACCCCACTGCGCGGCCCGGAGCGGGACGCGATGCTCGCCGGCCCCGCCCTCGACGCCGCCCGCGCCCGCGCCGTGGCATCCTTGCGCGAGCGCCCGTTCGACTGGGTGGCGCAGGAGGCGGCCCCCCTCTCGACCATGCCAGCATGGCAGGACGGGCGCTTGGCGCCTCGTCCGTTCGTGATGCGCGTCTTCGCCGCCGCGACACCGGAGGGCTGGCGCGTGCTGCCGAGCGCCTTCTGCCGCGTCGCCGAGCGCGAGGGCGCCGATCCGAGCGAGATGCGCGCCGGCATCCGCTCGGCCGATGTCTGGGTTCTGTCCGACACCCCCGTCGACACGCCGACCCTCGTGCACGCGAGCACGCCCCGCATCCGCCGCATCGCCGGCCACCTGCCGTCGCGAGCGGCCGACAACCTGTTCTGGTTCGGGCGCTACCTCGAGCGGGCGGAGGCGGTGATCCGCCTCGTCCAAGCCCATCTCGGCGTGTTCAGCGAGGCGGTGGCCGCCGATGCCTCCGGCGCGGAGGGCGCGCCGACCGCGCTCACCATCCGCGCGCTGCTCAAGGATTGGGGCTCGGTCAGCGCCGCCGATCTCAGCCCCGCCGCGCTCGCCGGGGAGGCGCTGTCGGGTAAGGTCGTCTACGGCTCGGCCCTGTCCCACGTGCTGGAGGCGCGCCGCATCGCCGCCTCCTTGCGCGAGCGGCTACCGACGGAATCCTGGCGGGCGCTGGCCGACCTGCGCGACACCCTGGTCTACACGGAGGCCTGGGCGCCGAACGAGGCGCAGCTCTTCGGCAAGGCCGAGCGGGCACTGGGCCATCTCGCCGCTCTGTCCGGCCTGATCCACGAGAATATGGGCCACGCCGCCGGCTGGCGCTTCGCCGATATGGGCCGGCGCATCGAGCGGGCGATCAACACCTGCGGCTTCGGACTGCGCTTCTGTGCTCCGGATGCCGGCGCCGAGGATCTCGGCGTGATGCTCTCGCTGGCCGATTCGCAGATCGCCTACGGCGCGCGCTACCTCGTCGGCGTGAGCCGGGACGCGGTCTGCGACATGGCGGTACTCGATCCCCACAATCCGCGCTCGGTCGCCTACCAGCTCCAGGCCATCACCGCGCATCTCGACGCCCTGCCGGCGCTGGCCGCCGACGGGCTGCCCGAGCCGCACCGCCGCCGGGCGCTGACGCTGGCCGCCACGCTCCAGACGGCGGAGGCCGCCGCGTTCGACGCCGAGGCGCTGGAGCGGTTCGAGACGGATCTGGAGGGCCTCGCCGACGGAATCGCCGGCCGCTATTTCCCCAATGGCCCCGACGCGCTCAGGCCCGAGAAGCTCACGGGTCTCGCGTGATCTACAGCTTACGTCACCTGACGACCTACCGCTACGCGCGGACCGTCCGCTTCGCGCGCTGCAACCTGCGCCTGCGCCCCCGCGACGGCGAGGGGCAGCGGGTGCTGGAGAGCGCGCTGCACGTCACGCCCGAGCCGACCCGCCGCCTGGAGCGGCGCGACTTCTTCGGCCTCGACACGCTGACCCTGACGCTGGACGAGCCCCATCGCGAATTCGCGGTCGAGGCCGTCTCCCGCGTCGCGGTGGAGCGGGCCGCCCCGCCGCCGCCCGAATCCGGCCTCGCCTGGGAGCGGGTGCGGGAAGCCGCCCTGACGCTGCCGTCCCTCGGATCGGACGCGCCGGCGCATTTCCAGTTCCCGAGCCAGCGAGTGCCCCTCATCGCCGAGGTGACGGACTACGCCCGCAAGAGCTTCTCGCCGGGGCGCAGCGCGCTGAGCGGCGCGGTCGAGCTGATGCACCGCATCCGCGACGATTTCCGTTTTGACGCCAAGGCCACCACCGTCTCGACGCCGCTGGCGGAGGCCTTCACCCTGCGCGCGGGCGTCTGCCAGGACTTCGCCCACGTGATGATCGCCGGCCTTCGCGGCCTCGGCCTGCCGGCGGCCTATGTCAGCGGCTACCTGCGCACCCGGCCGCCGCCCGGCCGCCCGCGCCTGCGCGGAGCCGATGCCAGCCACGCCTGGGTCGCCCTGTGGTGCGGACCCGATGCAGGGGAGGGCGGCTGGATCGGCCTCGACCCGACCAATGCCTGCATCGTGCGCGACGACCACATCGTCGTGGCCCGCGCCCGCGACTACGCCGACGTGGCGCCGGTCGACGGGATCGTCGCCTCGGCCGGGGCGCAGAAGCTGACCGTCGAGGTCGACGTCATCCCCGAGGATGAGGCGGCCTGAGGGCCGCCGATCAGCCCGAGACGCCCGCGCGGTAGAGCCGTCCGCGCTCGGTCCAGGCGACGGTGGCGAGGGCGAGCCCGCCGAGAACGGCGTAGCCGTAGGCCACCGGCATCACCGTGCCGTCGAAGGCGTGCCCGATCAGGAAGCCGCAGAAGGCGCCCAGGATCGTGGTGTAGAACCCGAGGAACGACGAGGCCGTGCCGGCGATGGCGCCGAGGGGCTGCAGCGCCAGCGCGTTGAAGTTCGGCAGGGCGAAGCTGATCAGGAATTGGTTGAGCGCCAGCACCGCGAGGAACAGCACCAGGGGCGGATGCCCCTGGTAGTGCAGGCCGATGCCGACCTGGATCACCCCCACGGCCGTGAAGGCGGTGACGCCGGCATGCGAGAGCGTGCGCATCCCGAGCCGGCGCACGAGGCGGGAGTTGATCAGCGTCGCCGCGCCCATGGCGCCGGCCACCATGCCGAAGGCGACCGGGAAAAGCCCGCCGAGATGGTAGAGCCCGGTGTCGAACACCTGCTGGGCCGAGCCGACATAGCCCATGATGCAGCCTGTCAGCAGGCCGAGCGCCGTGGCGTAGCCGATGGCCGCGCGGGTGCGCAGCACGGTCAGCAGGGCTTGGCCCGTCGACCGGAGCGAGAGCGGGCGGCGGTACTCGGGATGCAGCGTCTCGGGCATGCGCAGGGCGAACCACAGGGTCAGCACGCCGCCGAGCGCCAGCATCGACACGAACACGTAGATCCACGAGCCGAGCAGCAGCATGGTCGCACCGATCGCCGGCCCGAGCATCGGCACGATCAGGAACACCATCATGATGAGCGACATCACGCTCGCCATCTCGCGGCCCGAGAAGCGGTCGCGCACGATCGCTGTCGAGAGCACGCGACCGCCGGCGGCGCCCATGCCCTGGATGACGCGGGAGGCGAGCAGCCACTCGTAGCTCGGCGCCAGCATCGAGAGGATGCAGCCCGCTGTGTAGATGCCGAGGCTGATCAAGAGGGTCGGGCGCCGTCCGAGCGCGTCCGAGACCGGCCCGTAGACGATCTGCGCCACCCCGAAGCCGATCATGTAGACGTAGACGAGCAGTTGCAGGCTGTTGGGGTCGGCGACCGCGAACCGCTCCTGGATGGCGGGGAAGGCCGGCAGCAGGTTGTCGATCGACATGGCGGTGACCGCCATCATCAGGGCGACGATGCCGACGAACTCGGCAAAGCCCGGCCCGGCCCAGACGGGCGCACCGGTGGATGCGGCCTCGGGGGCGGGGCTGCCGGGCGCGGGCCGAGGGGAGGGTGTCACGGTTGGGGATGCTTTCAGCGGCGGTGCCGGCCGGGTTCGGGTGCCGGTGTCTTCAACGTTCGGGAGCGAGGCGCTTTCCACGTCCCCTCTGCGGAAGTGGGTGGCCTCCGAAGAGGGCCGGGTGAGGGGCGCACCGTTTCCGCAAAGACCTGAACCGGCCCCGCTGCGGCCTGCTCCCCAAAAGGGAGGAGCGTTCGATCGTCGCGCTTACTTCTGCGTACCCTCACCGTCCCCCATCGCCGCGCTGAGCGGCGCGTAGTTCTTCGTCACCAGCGCGATATTGCCCTGCGAAGGCTTGGCCGACTCGCCCGCAGCCAGCGCCGCCTTGATCTCCTTGACCGCCTCGGCCTTCTCCTTGGCAGGCATCCCCTTGTCGGCCTGAACCGCGGCGAGCTGCTTCTTCAGGAGCGCCGTGGGGCCGACATAGCTCTTGGTCTCGGGATCGATACCGCCGAGCACCGCATCGACGGTGTCGCTGGCATCCTGGAACGCTTCGAGGCTCTCGAAGCCGTTGCGCTTCACGATCGCCTCAGCTTGACCCTGGGCTTGCTCCTCGGCCTTCGGATCGGGCTTGTCGGGCGCAGCGCCGGACAGCTTGGCCAGTTCGGGCTGCGCGGCGAGGAGACCGTCGATCTGCGCTTGCGTCAGCGCGATCTCCTTGCCCGGCTCCGGCGCCCCGGCCGGCACGCGATCCGGCGCCGGAGCGGGGGGCCGGGCCTGGGCGAGCGCCGTTGCGGGGGCGAGCACGGCCCCGGTGAGGAGGGCGGAGAGGGAAGCGGCGCGGAAGGCGCGCGAAAAGATCGTCATGATCGTCGGCCTCTGATGACTCGTCGGCTGCACCGGGCCTCGTTCCGCACGCGTGATGCGGCTCCGGCCTCGGGCTGCGCGCTTCTTGCAACGGCTCGCGGCGAAACCGTGATCGCAGGCCCGCGCCCACCCGCAGCACGGGGACGGACCGCGCCACGCCCCGGCCGCAAAGGCCGCCTCTGCTCGCTTCGCCTGCCGAGAGGAGACAAGAGCCCCGTGAGCCAGACCTCCGTGAGCCAAACCTCTTGGAGACCGGAATGCCGATGGCCCAGCGCCCGCCCGCACCGCGCGCTGTTTCGCCTCGCCGTTTGGCTCGCCGCCCTGCTTGCTGCCCTCACGCACGGGGCGCTCGCTCCGGTGCGCGCCGAGGACTTCGCCGAGCGGGCCCACGCCCTCGTCACGCCCTATATCGAGGCCGGCCTGTTCTCGGGCGTCATCCTCGTGGCGAAGGACGGGCAGCCGGTCTTTCGCCGCGCCTATGGGCTGGCCGACCGCGAATGGGAGATCCCCAACACGCCGCAGACCCATTTCCGCATCGGCTCGCTGACCAAGGCCTTCACCGCGGCCGCCATGCTGAAGCTCGCGGAGGCGGGCGGGCTCGGGCTCGACGATTCCGTCCGCCGCTGGGTCCTCACCGTGCCGGAGGCCTGGGCCGGGGTGAGCCTGCGCCACCTGCTCCAGCACCGCTCCGGCATCATCAACTTTACGGCGCTGCCGAACTACTACGACCAGATCGCGCGGGTCGATCACACGCCCGCGCAGATCGTGGCGCTCACGGCGGGCGACCCGCTGCTGTTCCCGCCGGGCGAGCGCTTCGAGTACAGCAACACCAACTACGTGCTGCTCGGCATGGTGATCGAGGCCGCCTCGGGCCGGTCCTACGAAGCATATCTGCGCGAGACGATCCTGGCGCCGCTCGGGCTGAAGCAGACCGGCTACGACGACCTGACCGCGATCCTGCCGCGGCGGGCGGCCGGCTACCGGCGGGGGCGGGCGCAGTGGCGCAACGCGATGCCGATGGCGGCCAGCTCGGCCTATGCCGCGGGCGCGCTCTACTCCACGGTCGACGACCTGCTCGCCTGGGACGAGGCGCTCGCCGGCCCGCGCCTGCTCTCGGAGGCCTCGCGCACGGCGATGTTTGCCGACAACGGCACCGGCTACGCCCTCGGCTGGTTCGTGTCCCGCGTCTTCGGCAAGCCCGGCGCCCCAGCGAGCGGCCACCGCCTCGTCGGCCATGCCGGGTCGATCCCCGGCTTCCTCTCGATCAACGACGTCTATCCCGACGACCGGCTCACCGTGATCGTGCTCTCGAACACCGAGACGGCCCCGGCCCAGAAGATCGCCCGCGACCTCGCCGCGCTCCATCTCGGCCATTACGAGGCGCCCGACGCCATCGTGCTGGAGGACGTGATCCTCGACCGCTATCCCGGCACCTACCGCCTCGGTCCGCGCGCCGTCCTCACCGTCGCCCGCGAAGGCAAGGGCAAGGGCTTGGGCAAGGGTTTGACGGCGCGGCTCGACGGGCCCGGCCTGCGCGAACCCGCCTTTCCCTTCGTGCCCGAGAGCGACCGCACCTTCGTCTCGCCGGTCGCCGACATGCGCCTGACCTTCGAGACCGAGCCCGACGGCACGCCCACCGGGGTGATCCTGCACCGCGACCACCGCGACCGGACCGGGCCGCGGGTGAGCGAAGCGGAGGCGATCGCCGTGCTCGCGGAGCCGCCGCGGGAGCACAGGGAGGTCGCCATCGATCGCTCCGGCCTGCCGGCGCTCGCCGGCCGCTACGCCCTGGCGCCGGGCTCCGAGATCGCGGTGAGCGTCGAGGACGGGCGGATCTTCGCGCAAGGCACGCGGCAACCGCGCAACGAGCTTGTCCCGGAGGGCGAGCGCGCCTTCTTCCTGCGCACGCTCGACGCGCAGATCACCTTCACCGCCGACGAGGCGGGCCGCATCACCGGCCTGATCCTGCATCAGAACGGCCTCGAGACCGAGGCGCCTCGTCTGCCCGAAGAGGGCAGCCCGGCCTCGCGCCTTGGACCAAGGGCGGGGTCGCCACCAAACCCGAAAAGGTCTAACTGAAGGACATGCCGCCACTCGCACCGGCGGTCTTCCCGCCCCCCGGCGGCAAGAGACAACAATTGCGAAAAGTGTTGCGAAAACGATCAAGTCGGCGGCCGCCAGAAGCCGCGTTGGCCCAAAGTCCAGCTTGATCAGACGGAGCGACTGCTCTTGTCTCCCGCGATAACGCGGCAGTGCGGTCGATGAACGAGCGCAATGGAGGAAACGCGATGAACAAGCCCGAATTCCTGGCCGACGCCAAGACCAAGTCGCCGTTCTCGGCGCGTTACGACAACTTCATCGGCGGCCAGTGGGCCGCTCCCGTCGGCGGCCGCTACTTCGAAAATACTTCCCCTATTACCGGTAAGGTGATCTGCGAGGTCGCCCGCTCCGACGCGCAGGACATCGACAAGGCGCTCGACGCCGCGCACGCCGCCAAGGATTCCTGGGGCCGCACCGCGCCGGCCGAGCGCGCGCGCATCCTCAACAAGATCGCCGACCGGATGGAGGAGAACCTCGATCTGATCGCGCTCGCCGAGACCTGGGACAACGGCAAGCCGATCCGCGAGACCACCGCCGCCGACATCCCGCTCGCCATCGACCACTGGCGCTACTTCGCGAGCTGCGTGCGGGCGCAGGAAGGCGCGATCTCCGAGATCGACCACGACACCGTGGCCTACCACTTCCACGAGCCGCTCGGCGTCGTCGGCCAGATCATTCCGTGGAACTTCCCGATCCTGATGGCGGTGTGGAAGCTGGCCCCCGCGCTCGCCGCCGGCAACTGCGTGGTGCTCAAGCCCGCCGAGCAGACCCCGGCCTCGATCCTCGTGGTCATGGAACTGATCGGTGACCTGCTGCCGCCCGGCGTGATCAACGTCGTCAACGGCTTCGGCCTGGAGGCCGGCAAGCCGCTGGCCTCCTCGCCGCGCATCGCCAAGATCGCGTTCACCGGTGAGACGACCACCGGCCGCCTGATCATGCAGTACGCCTCGCAGAACCTGATCCCGGTGACGCTGGAGCTGGGCGGCAAGTCGCCGAACATCTTCTTCGGGGACGTGGCCAACGAGGATGACGACTTCTTCGACAAGGCGCTCGAAGGCTTCACCATGTTCGCCCTCAACCAGGGCGAGGTCTGCACCTGCCCGAGCCGCGCGCTGGTGCACGAGTCGATCTACGACCGCTTCATCGAGCGCGCGATCAAGCGCGTCGAGGCGATCACGCAGGGCTCGCCCCTCGATCCGGCGACCATGATCGGCGCCCAGGCCTCCTCCGAGCAGCTGGAGAAGATCCTCAGCTACGTCGATATCGGCAAGCAGGAGGGCGCCGAGTGCCTCACCGGCGGCGCCCGCGGCACCCGCGAGGGCGATCTCGCCGACGGCTTCTACATGCAGCCGACGGTGTTCAAGGGCCACAACAAGATGCGGATCTTCCAGGAGGAGATCTTCGGGCCCGTCCTGTCGGTGACCACCTTCAAGGACGACGAGGAGGCGCTCTCCATCGCCAACGACACGCTCTACGGCCTCGGCGCCGGCGTGTGGACCCGCGACGGCACCCGCGCCTACCGCTTCGGCCGCGCGATCCAGGCCGGCCGCGTCTGGACGAACTGCTATCACGCCTACCCGGCCCACGCGGCCTTCGGCGGCTACAAGCAGTCCGGTATCGGCCGCGAGACCCATAAGATGATGCTCGATCACTACCAGCAGACCAAGAACATGCTGGTCAGCTACTCCTCGAAGAAGCTCGGCTTCTTCTAGGATTGCCAGAAGTTCGAGACCGACTTCAGCCCCGGCCGCAAGGCCGGGGCTTTTTTTCGTCTCACCGGATGGGCCTGCGACGGGGGCGCGGCGAGCCCGGAGACGCTCGGCCCCCGTCACCTCACCGGCCTGAAAGTCCACCGCGTGACGCGGACTCCGCCAGGCCATCGGCCGCTTCCGGACCGGCAGGCCGGTAGCCGGAGGTGCCCGCGGCACGCGTCCTCACGGCGGCGATCAACGCGTCGAACGCCGAGCCGGCGAGGGCGCGGCTCGCGGCGAGGTAGTACGTCTCCCAGCCGACCGACAGGAAATCGAGACCGAGCCTCTCGGCCGCCGCCCGCACACCGAGCCCGGCATCGGCCGCGCCGCAGGCGATCACCGCCGCCACCGCCTGATGCGTGAACTCCTCGTCCGCGTAGCCGTGGATCGCGTCGGGCGAGAGGCCGGTCTCTGCCAGCATGCGGTCGAACCAGTTGCGCGTGCCCGATCCCCGCTGGCGGTTGACGTAGCGCACGCCCTCCGCCGTCAGGTCGGCGAGGGTGCGGATGCCGAGGGGGTTGCCGGGGGCGAGCAGCAGACCCTGCTCGCGCTCGAACAGCCTGTGCGTCACGAGCCCGGCGCTCGTTGCCAGCTCCGAGAACGGCGCATCGGCCTGTTCGGGATCGAGCACGCCGCAGTGGAAGCCCGCCGCATCGACCCCGCCGTCGAGGAGGAGCTTCACCGCCGCGCTGCTGCCCATCACCGACGGTTCGATCGCGCCCTGCTCGGCCGGGATCTCGCGCAGGACCGCGATCAGCAGCGGATCATGGCTTGCTGCGAGCCTCAGCGTGCCGGCCCGGCCGGTGAGCAGGCGCCGCACACGGTGCTCGATGGCGCGGGTCTCGCGCCCGAGGCTCGCATCGAGCCCCGGAACCGCAGAGGTGAACGAGTCCGCCAGAGCCGCTCCGAATTCCGTGAGTTCCGAGCCCTGGCCGCGGGTCTTACGCACGAGTGGCTGCCCGAGAGCCGCTTCATACGCCTGCAGCCGCGCCCAGGCCGCGCGATAGGAGAGGCCGAGCGTGTCGGCGAGGCCCTTGATCGACCCCGTCCGTCGAATGGCGTCGAACACCACGAGAAGATCGAGCACCTCGACCCTGTTCGCACCGATCTGCAGCGTACCGCCAAGCCTGACCGCCACAGCAACGGACACCCCATCGGCAAATTCGTTCATATTGATGGGCCTTCAATTGTCGAGCACATCAGATAGCTCAAAAGCTGAAGACCTGTCGCGGCTCGGCGCCCGGTATCCCCGCGCGTCGCCGCCGAGATGCATCACGGCCCCCCTCAGATGTTCTCAAACTCCTTCGTCGCCTATCTCCATACCGGCCTGTCCGGGGACGGCCGCACCGGCACGCCCCTGGCCGCCCAGCGCGCTGCGGTTGCCCGGTATCGGCGCGGCCGCGGGCTGCTCGCCGCCGAGATCGTCGAAACCGGTGAAAAAGGGCAGGGCCTGATCGGGCTGCGCCTGCGCGAAGCGTTGAGCCTGTGCCGCCGCCACGGCGCGACACTGCTGATGGCCGATCTCAGCGCCTTCGGCGAGGACGCCGCCTTCCTGCACAATCTCAGTGCCGAACTGCGCCGTCTGGATCTGCGCTTTGCCGCCGCCGACAGGCCCGAGGCCAGCGAAGTGACGCTCGGCATCATGGCGGCCCTGGCCGAGATCGAGGACCGGTGGGGCGTGAGCCGCAGCCCGGAGATGGTGGCGCGCCGCCATGCATTCTACGCGCGCATCACCGGCGAAGGGCGGGCGCTGCCGACAGCCGGCAAGGGCGCTGCCGCGGCCGCCGCAACGGTTCGACCGCGCGCCTCATCGGCGGGCTGCGGCCGAGCCGCAAGCGGTCTCGGAGCCAGCGGCCTGGCCGTCAGTGCGCAGCGCAGTCGAAGACGAGCGGAGGAGGTTGCGCCGATTTTGAGCGAGATCCGCGCCGCCGGTGCGCTGACGCTGGAGCAGGTCGCCAACGCGCTCAACGCCCTCGGAGTCCCCTCGGCGCGGGGAGACCGCTGGTATCCGATGCAGGTGACCCGGGTCGAGAAACGCCTGGCCGCCGAGGACCATGCGATGCGGCCCGCGCCCCCCGCGTTCGCACATTCCCTTCACGCCTGATTTCGCTGCGAAATCGGGATCGATCCGGATCCAGGAAGGATGGCTGCTTCTCTGACCGTCGGCGATCTCTTCAAGGCCAAGGCCGTCACCGATGAGCAGGTGAACGCGGCGGTCGAGCGGTACCTCGCCGCGCCTGAGACGTCGGCCCATCCGATTGCGGAGGGCTACACCGTCGATCTCGCCGCGGCCGTCGCGGGACATGGCTGGGCGAGCCGGGCCGCGGCCAATCCGCGAACCCACCCCTTGCTGAAGCGGGCCGCGGTTCAGACGGCGATCCTGCTGGCGCGAGCGCGCAAGGCCCGGACCGTGAGCAGAAAACCGCGAACCGATCCCCCGGCCCCGCGCTGAAGCGCCGAGCCGTCCGTGAGGCGAGGCTTCAGCGGGAACGCATCATTCGGACGGCCGGATCACCGTTGCCGCTCCCCCGTCGACCAGCAGTTCGGCCGGCATCGGATGACTCAGGAAGCCGGTGGGACTCGCGGTCAGCCCGTAGGCGCCCGATTGCAGCACGGCGACGAGGTCGCCTTCGGCGAGCGGCGGCAGGGGAGCGGCGCGGGCCAGCATGTCGAGCGGCGTGCATAGCGGGCCGACCACGGCCGTCGCCGCGCGCTCGCCGCCCGTCTCCGTCACGGCCGCCAGGGGGAAGTCGCGCTTGACGATCTGGCCGAGATTGCCGCTCGCGGCGAGGTGGTGATGCATGCCGCCGTCGGTGATGACGAAGCGGCTGCCGCGGGATTCCTTCACCGCCAACACCCGCGCCACGTAGAGCCCCGCCGGACCGGCGAGGTAGCGGCCGGGCTCCAGAACCACGCGGGCCCCCGCCAGCGACGGGTCGGCCCGCAGCGTCGCGATCAGGTCGGGCATCCCGGCGCGCAGCGTGGCGAGGTCGAGGGCGGCGTCGCCGGAGAAGTACGGGATGCCGAGGCCGCCGCCGAGGTCGATCGTCTCCAACGGGCGGCCGGTCCTGCCCGCGATCCGCGCGGCGAGGCCGAGGCCGTAGGCCCACTGACCGAGCAGGGTCTCGGCCTTCAGCCCCTGCGTGCCGGCGAAGAGATGAAGCCCAATGAGGCGAAGCGGGCCTTGCGCCTCCACCGCATCGATGGCGGCCTCCATCTCCTCCTCGTCGAAGCCGAAGGGGGAGGGCTTGCCGCCCATCCGCATCGCCCCGCCCTGGGCGGCGGCACCGGGATTGATCCGCAGGGCCACCCGCACGGTGACACCGTGGCGCTCCGCCGCCGCCGCGACGCGGAGAATCTCCTCGCGGTTCTCGAGGTGGATCTCACCGATGCCGCCGGCGACCACCCGGTCGAGATCGGCCGCGCCCTTGCCCGGCCCCGCGAACAGGATCTTTTCGGGCGGGACGCCGGCCTCGAGGGCTGCCGCGAACTCGGCGCCGGAGGCGATCTCGGCGCCCGCCCCCTCCTCGTGGAAGACGCGGATGACGGCCGGGTTCGGGTTCGCCTTCACGGAGTAGTCGATTTCGGCGAAGCCGGCCAAAGCCGCGCGCAGCGCCCGGTAGGTCCGGCGCATCACCTCGGCATCGTAGACGAAGAGCGGCGTGCCGAATTCCTCGGCGAGATCGGTCAGCGGCAGGCCGCCGACATGGAGAACGCCGCCCCCATCGCGCGAAAAATTCTCGGCGATCAGCGCGGCGGCGAGGTCGGGAGCATCGGTCATCGGCGCTCGATTTCCGCCGCCGCCCGCTCGGCGGTCAGGCGCTTGTAATCGACCTTGCCGTTGGGCGTGGTCGGGAGCGCAGCCACCGCCTCGATGGTGCGGGGCACGAGGTGGGGCGCCAGCGCTGAGCGCAAGCGCTGCAGCACATCCGCCGTGCCCGGTGCACCCTCGGCCGGCACGGTGACGGCGTGGATGCGCTGGCCGAGGCTCGGATCGGGCAGGCCGATCACGGCGGCCGCGCGGAAGGCGCCGGTCTCCATCAGCGCCGCCTCGACCTCAGTCGGACTGACGCGGAATCCTTGCGTCTTGATCATCGTGTCCTCGCGGCCGATGAATCGGAAGAAGCCGTCCTCATCCTCCACCACAAGGTCGCCGGAACGGCAGACGAGGCCCGGCGCGGAACCGGGCGACGGGAACGGATCGCGCACCAGCACGCGGGCGGTATCCCCCGGCCGCTTCCAGTAGCCCATCGAGACGGTGGGGCCGCGATGGTGCAGGATGCCGGGCTCGCCCGGCCGCGCCCGCCGTCCGTCGTGGGTGAGTGCGAAAATCTCGGTCTCGGGGATGGCCCGGCCGATCGAATCCGGCCGCCGGTCGATCTCTTCTGGCGGCAGGTAGGTCGAGCGGAAGGCTTCCGTGAGGCCGTACATCAGCACGATCGCCGTATGGGGCAGCCGCGCGCGCAGGCGCGCGATGGTCGGCAGGGCGAGGCTGCCGCCGGAATTGGTGATCGCGCGCAGCGCCGAGAGGTCGGCCTTGGCCAGATGCGGTGCGGCGCGCGTCAGCAGCGTCCACAGCGTCGGCACGCCCGCGAGCAGGGTGATGCGGTGCGCCTCCAGCGCCCGCACCACGTCGTCGCCGAGCCGCGGCGTGAGGAGCACGATCCGCGCGCCCTGCTCCACGCTGGTGAGGAGCTGGTTGAGGCCGTAATCGAACGAGAACGGCAGCACCGAGAGGATGCGGTCGGCGGGATGGATCCCGAGATAGGTCCGCACGATGCGGGTGCCGGCGATCAGGTTGGCGTGGGACAGCATCACGCCCTTGGGCAGGCCGGTCGAGCCCGAGGTGTAGAGGATCGCCGCCAGCCCGTCGGGCGCCGGCTCGCCGGGCCGGAGGGCGGCACCGTCCTCCCCCACCTCCTCGGTCAGGACGCGCAGGTCCGGAAGGTCGTCGAGTGCGCCCTCCAGCCCGGCGGCGTGAACGGGATCGGTCAGCAGCACCCGCGCGCCGCTGTCGGCGGCGATATGGTGGACCTGGCGCGGGCGTAAGGAGGGATGGACCGGCACGAACACGCCGCCGGCCGCGCTGACGGCGAAGATCGCGACGCATTCGCGGATCGATTTCGGCAGCAGGATCGCGACCCGGTCGCCCGGCGCGAGCCCGAGGGCGCGCAGACGTTGCGCCAGCGCGGCGACGCGAGCCCGGAAGCCGCCATAGGTGAGGGTCTCGGCCCCCTCGACGATGGCAGAGGAATCGTCCGCGCCGGCTCCTTCGAGCAGGTGGTGCAGCAGCGTCGGGGCCATGGGACGGATCAGGCGGGGATCAGACGTCGGAACGCCGGTCGTCGATGAAATGGGCCAGCGTGTCGACGCTGGCGAAATTGGCGAGGTCGAAGCTGTCCTCGTCGATCTCGACGCCGAAGCGATCACCCAGATGCATCATCAGGTCGAGGATGCCGATCGAGTCGAGCGCGTCGCTGGTCACGAGGGACGTCTCCCCGGTGACGGCGCCGGAGGGAAGGCCCGGGTTGCGGGCCGCGATGAAGGCGAAGATCGCCTCCCGCACGTCGGCCATCGACTGAACCACGGCTTCTCGACCCCTCGAACCGTCCCGCGCTGGTCTCGGTTTGCGGGCTTAAGCCCATCGAGCGGGCAAGTCCATGGCCGGCCGAACCCCTTCGCGACTGCCGAAGCCGCGCGCAGCGGGCTTTTCAGGATGGTTGTTCTGAAAAGCATAGAGCGAAGCGAAAGCCTAAGCCCGCGAAGGCGGGCGCCGGCGACTCAGGCAGGGAAAAACCAGAGCGATCGTCTCGAGCGACGACTCTGCACGATCCCCAGGCATCCGCGCCTTCGCCCGGTCCGCTTAACCCGTGATTCACGCTGAAACCCGAGGCTTGCCGGGCATCCTCTCTCCCGGAGTCCTCGGCCCGTGTTCGGTTCTGCCCAGAACGGCGTGCTTCTCGCCGCCCGTCTCCTCATGGCCTCGGCGCTGTTGCCGACCGGCATCGCGCGGGCGCTCAACGTCTCCGGCTTCGCGGTGACGCTGGCTGGCGCCGGCTGCCCTGCGCCGAACGCGGTCGCAACCGCAGCGGTGATCGTGCAGGTGTTCGGGCCGCTCGCGGTGATCCTCGGCGTGATGCCGCGGATCACCGGGCTCGTCATGGCCGCTTTCGTGGCCGGCATGGCGGCCCTGCTGCACCCGTTCTGGCTCCATGTCGGCGCCGCGGCGGTCACGGAGCGCAGCTTCCTGCTGGCCGATCTCGGGCTGGCCGGCGCCTTCCTGATGTACGCGATGACCGGACCCGGCGCCTGGGGCTGGCAGGGCTTTTTCCGTACGGGCGGCGCACCGGCGCCGGCAAGCGTCAAGGCGGCACAGAAGGCCCCGGCACGACCGAGATCCGGCAGCGTCAAGCGGACGGGCGGCCGGGCTCCGGCGCGGGCGGCGGCGTGAGCGGCGCCAGGCTCTCGCTCCTTGTTGTGGCATCGTCCTTTTTCGAAAGCCGATCACCACCTTTCGGGACGAGGCTCTGAGGCGAACCATCGGCGGGACGCGGCACGGACTCCGCGACCCGTCGCTGGCCCGAGACCTCGGCGCCGGCATCCGGCGCCAGCCGCCGGAACACGAAGAACGAGCCCGCCGAGATCACGGCCACCCCGAGGAAGGCGAGGGGGAAATCCCCCGCCTCGATTCCGGAATGGCCGTGCCAGGAGGCGGCGCCCTCCAGAGCCAGGGCGCCGATGGAGACGCCGAGGCTGAGCGAGAGCTGCTGCGCTACGCTGGCCAGACTCGTCGCCGCGCTCATCTCGCGCGATTCGAGATCGGCGTAGGCGATGGCGTTGACGCAGGTGAATTGCAGCGAGCGCACGCAGCCGCCGAGCAACAGCACGCTGATGATGATCCAGTGCGGGGTCTGCGCCGTGAACAGCCCGTTGACGGCCAGAAACGCCGAGGCGAGCAGCGCATTGATCACCATCACCCGGCGAAACCCGTGGGCGCGCAGGATGCGCGGGCCGATGATCTTGATGAGCAGCGCGCCAGCGGCGGCGGCGAAGGTGATGAGGCCCGAATGAAGCGGGTCGAGCCCGAAGCCGATCTGCAGCATCAGCGGCAGCAGGAAGGGGATCGCCCCCGTCCCGATCCGGAACAGGCTGCCCCCCGTCACCGCCGCGCGGAAGGTCTGGTGCTTCAAGAGATCGAGGCGGATCAGCGGGTGGTCGGTGCGCCGCGCGTGGCGCAGGTAGAGCCCGACCAGGACGCCCCCGCCGGCCATGCAGGCCCAGGACACGCCGTCCGGCAGGAGATGGCGCCCGGTCGAGGCGAAGCCGAGCATCAGGAGCGCGAGGCCGCCGCCCGAGAGAAGGAAACCCGTCACATCTAGCGGCGGACGCGTCTCCTCGCGGATATCGCCGAAATACAGGGTCGCCAGCACGATGCCGGCCAGCCCGATCGGGATGTTGATGAAAAAGATCCAGCGCCAATCGGCGTAGGTGGTGATGAAGCCGCCCAGCGGCGGCCCGAGGATCGGGCCGATCAGCGCGGGGATGGTGAGGTAGGCCAGCGCCCCGACGAGTTCGGATTTCGGTACGGAGCGCAGGATCACGAGGCGGCCGACCGGTACCATCATCGCCCCGCCGATCCCCTGGACGAAGCGGGCGGCGACGAAGCCGGTGAGCGAGTTGGCGGCAGCACAGGCGAGCGAGCCGGCCATGAACACGCACAAAGCCGCGCGGAAGACGTTGCGCGCACCGTAGCGGTCGGCCGCCCAGCCCGAGATCGGAATGAAGATCGCCAGACTGACGAGGTAGGCGGTCAGCGCCAGCTTGAGGGCGATCGGGTCCACGCCGAGGCTCGCCGCGATCGCCGGCAGAGCCGTGGCGATCACCGTCGAGTCGGTGTTCTCCATGAACAGCGCGGTGGCGACGACGAGGGGGACGATCTGGGCGGGACGCATCGGCAGGGAGAAGCGCACGACGCGCCGAAGGGTTGCGCCCCTGTATCGGAGGGGCGACGGAGGCGTTGTGCGGACTGGGGGGCTGAAACCTCGCGTCGCAGGGGCGGATGAAACGCCGTGGCGGAACGGTCACAGGCACGCGGGATACGCGCGCCGCCGCCCGCCGGATCCTTCCGGGACCGCCGCCTTACAGCTAGGCTTCCGCCCGAAAAGCGATGCTGTCCGGCCTCGGCAGGGCGCGCATCCCCGAGCGCCCGACGGCGCCGGCCCTACAGCCCGCGAAAGAGCCTGATGCCCCTGCGGTCGAATCATCGTTCCGGCTTCTCCCGCCTCGCACTCGCCGCGTCCCTGCTCGCCGGGCTCGCCGGCTGCGGCGACGTCGTGCTCACCGACGGCGGCTCCCTCTCGCGCCGCGACCAATTCGTGACCAGCGGCGCGGTCGCCTCCGAGTCGAAGCTGTTCATCGACCCGACCCTGCCGCAGACCGTGCGCACCGTGCGGATCGTGCCGACCGTATTCACCGAAGCGGTCTCCGGCCCCGGCCTGACGCCGATCGAGCGGCGCGTGATCGCCAACGCCGCAGACCGGGCGCTCTGCTACGACCTGTCGCTGCGCTACGACATCGTGTCCTCGGGGCGCGCCGACCTCACAGTGCGCTCGGCGATCACGCGGGTCGATGTCACCAACGTGCCGGCGTCGAGCGCGACCGTTGCCGCGACGACCGCGATTTCGGTGGCCGGTCAGGTCGGCGTCGGCTTCGCCAACTCGATCGGCCGGATCCCGGTGCCGCGGGTGCCGATCGGGCTCGGCAGCCTGACCATCGAGGCCGAGGCGCTCGACGCCCGCAACCGCCAGCGCGCGGCGATGATCTGGGCCGGTGCGGCCAATTCCTTCACCAACCAGGCCCGTTTCTCCGCGGCCGGCGATGCCTACGACCTCGCGGGCGAGTTCGGCCAGGATTTCGGTTCCTACCTCGCCACCGGCAAGGACCCGTTCAAGGGCGAGTTGCAGCTGCCCACCTACGACCGCATCCGCATCACCACGCTGGGCGAGGCGCCCCTTGACCCGGATTGCGAGGCCTTCGGCCGGGCGCCCGGCTTCGACGGCATCCTCGGCGACATGATCGGCCTGCCGCCGGAATGGACCGACAAGGGGCCGGGCGTCTCCGCAGCGCGCTGAAGCTCGGTTCGATCGCCTCATCCACTTCCCGTCATCGCGAGCGTCAGCGAAGCGATGACGGAAGCCATTCAAGCCGCCTCGAACAGCGGCACCTGCTGCATCTCCGGCACCAGCACCAACCCCTTGTCGGTGATGCGGATCTGCGGGATCACCGAGAGCGGGATCAGGTTGAAGCCCATATAGGGGATGCTGCAGCCGGCCTTCTCCCAGGCCCGCTTCAGAGCCCGCATGTCGTCCGCGACCATGCCGATGCGCTGGTCGGAGAGAAGACCCGCCACCGGCAGCGGCACCATCGCGACGACCCGTCCGTCCTCGACGACGCAGACCCCGCCCTGTCGCGCGGCGATGGCGTCGAGGGCCACCCGCATGTCGGCCTCGTTCAGCCCCGCGACGATGAGGTTGTGCGAATCGTGCCCGACGCTGCTCGCCACCGCGCCGCGCTTCAGGCCGAAGGCGGAGAGCAGCCCGTGGGCGACCCCACCGGAGCGGCCGTGCCGCTCGATCACCGCGACGTGGCAGAGATCGTGCGCGGCAAGCGTCTCCGGCCAGTCGGCGCCGGGGACGAGCGCGACGCGCTCGTGGGTCAACTCGATGCCCGGCAGCGTGGTGCGGATCGCGTTGACCGTGCAGGGCCCGGCGGGCAGCGGCGGAAGCAGTGCGGGCAGGGGGTCGGGCAGGTGCACGGTGGCGTAGGCCGGTGCCGGATAGCGGTAGGGCCGGGCGAGCGCCTCTTCGAGTCGCGGCGTCGGCTTGCGGTCCGCCACCACGAGTTCGCCGCCGTACCACGTCGCCTGGGGCACGAGATCGTCGTTCAGAAGCACGAGGTCGGCCCGCAGCCCGCCGCCGAGGCCGCCGACCTCGCTGTCGAGGCCGTAGCGGGTGGCGCCGTGCAGCGAGCCCATCGCCCAGGCGGCGGGCTTCGGAATGCCGCGGGCCACCGCCTCGCGCACCACCCAATCGAGACCGAAGGCGAGAAGGTCGTCGGCGTCGCGGTCGTCGGTGCAGGCGCAGACCCGTTTCCAGGCGGCGCCGTACTCGGTCACCGTCCCGATCGCCTTCGGCAGGGAGTGCCACGGGGTCGTCGGCGGGCCGCCGCGCAGGAAAATCCAGAGACCGGCCTCCAAGAGATCGTCGGCAATGTCGGCGTCCACGGCCTCGTGGGTGTCGGTGACGCCGCTCGCGGCATACGGCGCCACGAAGTCGCGGCCGTAGACGTGGCCCGAGACCGGGCGACCGCGTTCCAGGGCGGCGCGGAGGATGGCGTGCGCCCGCTCGTCGCCGCTCGCCACCGCGACGAAATCCATCTTCTCGCCCAGGCCGATCGCCTCGGGCCAGGCATCGAACAGTCCGGCGATCTTCTCCGCCGTCAGGTCGCCGCCCGCGGTCTCGAGATCCGGCGTGGTGGCGGGCACGGTGCTCGGCACGGTGAGGAAGATGTTGAGCGGCGCCGCCCGGGCGTCCTCCAGCATCCATTCGACGCCGTTCACGTCGAGGACGTTGCCGATCTCGTGGCTGTCGCAGACGATGGTGGTGGTGCCGTTGACGAGCGCGGCCTCGGCGTAGGCGCAAGCCGTCACCATGCTGCTCTCGATATGCAGGTGCGGATCGACCAGACCCGGCGCGATCAGGCCACCGCGCGCGTCGTAGCGCGGGGCGCCGCCGCGATGCCGGCCCGCCGGCTTCACCGCGGCGATGCGCCCGCCCGCGATCCAGATCTCGCGGTCGGGCAGGATGCGCTCGGAATAGGTCGAGAGCACCCGCGCCCCGGTGACGACGAGATCGGGCTCGGCGCGGGCCGAGGCGACTTCGGCCAGGCGCCGCGTCATCTGCGCCAGCGGGGCGACAGCAAATCGGTTGAGGGGTTTGGCGGTCATCGGAACCTGCACGGTGCGCGTTGGTCGGAAGCGACCCCGCCGGCATCGTGCCATGGAAGCGGACGGGGTGCAGCCGCCCGCGACGCGTCAGTCCGCGTCGTCTGCCGCAGCGTCGCCGGGCTGCCCGCGGAAGCCGGTGGCGAGCACGTAGAGTTCGCTCGAATCGGCCCGGCTCGCCGCCGGCTTGACGTGGCGGACAGTCGCGAAGTCGCGCTTCAAGTCGGCCAGCAGGCCTCCCTCGGTGCCGCCCTGGAACACCTTGGCCAGGAAGGCGCCGCCCGGCGCCAGAATCTCGGCGGCGAAGGCGGCGGCGGATTCGGCCAGCCCGATGGTGCGCAAGTGATCGGTCTTCTTGTGGCCGGTGGTGTTGGCGGCCATGTCGGACAGGACGAGATCGGCCTTGCCCCCCAGAAGCTCGGTCAGGCGCCCGGGGGCGCTGTCGTCGAGGAAGTCGAGGGTGATGAAGGTGGCGCCCGCCATCGGCTCGACGTCGAGCAGGTCGATGCCGACGATGCGCCCGCTCTCGCCGACGATCTTCGCCGCCACCTGCGACCAGCCGCCAGGTGCGGCGCCGAGATCGACGATGCGCTGCCCGGGCTTCACGAGCTTGAAGCGCTCGTCGATCTCGATGAGCTTGAAGGCCGCGCGGGAACGGTAGCCCTCGCGTTTGGCGCGGGCGACGTAGGGGTCGTTGAGCTGGCGTTCCAACCAGCGCTTCTGGGAGAGGGTGCGCCCGCGGCCGGTCTTCACCCGCTGCTTCAGGTCGCCGCGCAGGCCGCCCGTTCCGCCTCGCCGGTCGGTCATGATCTCGATTCCTTCACGGGCCCGTCCCTATCCCGGTCCGCCCGGTCCGTGAAGTGCGCGAGAGCTTTGATGCCGCCGCATTGTCTTACGCCGAACCGGCGCCCACGTCGGCGGAACATGGTCTAGCGGTAATGCCCGCGGCGCCAGACGCCGTCCTCGCGCATCATGTTCATCAGGAGGCCCTCGCGCAGGCCGCGGTCGGCGATGCGCAGGCGGTCCGAGGGGAAGACCCGGCGGATCGCCTCCAGGATGGCGCAGCCGGCCAGCACGAGGTCGGCGCGGTCGCGGCCGATGCAGGGATTGTCGGCGCGCTGTTCGAGGCGGGTGTCGAGCAGGTCCTCAATCGCGTCGCCGACCTCGCCGTCGCTCATCCAGAGCCCGTCGACCCGGCGCCGCTCGTAGCGGGCGAGGCGCAGGTGCATGGCGGCGAGCGTGGTGACGGTGCCCGAAGTGCCGAGCAGGTGGAAATAGGGCGCGGTGGCCGCCGCCGCGGCGCGGATCGCGAACGGGGAGATGAGGTCGCCGACCTCCTCGACCATGCCCTCGAAGGTGCGGCGCGTGACCTCGGTGCCACCGTGGCGCTCGGCCAGCGTCACCACGCCGACCGGCAGCGAATCCCAGGCGCGGATGCGCAAGGTCGGGTCGGTCGAAGGGTTGGCCGCGGCCCCATCGAGCCACGCGATCTCGGTCGAGCCGCCGCCGATATCGAAGATCACCACCGATTCCGCCCGCGGGTCGGCGAGCGCGGCGCAGCCGGTCACCGCGAGATAGGCTTCCGTCTGACGGTCCACGATCTCGAGGTCGAGCCCGACCTCGGCGCGGACGCGGTCCACGAACTCGGCGCCGTTGACGGCGAGCCGGCAGGCTTCGGTGGCGATCACCTTGGAGCGGGCCACCGCACGGGACTTCATCTTGCCGCGGCAGATGCGCAGGGCCTCCACCGTGCGCTCGATCGCCGCCTCGGTGAGGCGGTTCGAGTTGCCGAGGCCCTCGCCGAGGCGGACGATGCGGGAAAACGCGTCGATCACGCGGAAGCCGTTGGGAGTCGGCTCGGCGATCAGCAGGCGGCAATTGTTGGTGCCGAGATCGAGCGCGGCGTAGGCGTCGCGGCGGCCGTGGCGGCTGGTCTCGTAGCGCGAGGGGTAGCTCTCGATCGGGCGTCCGCCCGTGACCGTGCGGGATCCCTCCCGCGATGTCTGCGGGTCGGCGGTGGGGCGGGCCGACACGGCGGCGGCGCTCTCATCCCTCATCGACGCGACCGAACTTCCTGGCGATGCGGCCCGGCAAGGCGCCGGGCCATCGTGGCACCAAGGCTACAGGCGTTATCCGGGAACTGCAAAGGCTGGATGGGCGGCCTCACACGATTTGCCGCATGGATTGTCCCGCGTTGAAAGGGATCAGCCCGGCTCCCGCTGCGGCTTCGGCGCTCCACCGCCCGCTCCACCGACGGCGTAGCTGCGCCCCTTCCACACCGCCCGCCCGGCGCGGGCCGGGCGCAGCAGCACGTTCCACTGGATCGCCAGCGCCGTGGCGACCGTAAGCGGGTGGAGGAGGATCGTCACCGGGGGCTCGGCGACCCGCAGGGTGATCGCCGCGCGGGTGGCGAGCGAGACGAGGGAGGCGATGCCCGCGACCGTCGCCGCCGTGCCGGCGCCGAGCGCGAGGGCTACGGCGAGGACGAGCCAGGGCAGGATATGGCCACCGAACAGCAGCAGCGTCCAGACGGGGAGGGCGGCGGGCGTCGCCATGCCCTCATGCGCGTTCTTCGAGAAGCCGGCCCAGGACTGCGCGAAGTCGCGGTACATCCGGCAGGCGGCGAGTGCGTGGCCGGCGACGAGATCGGTGCGAAAGCCGCGCTCGCGCAGGAGCCGCGGCAGGCGCACCCCGTCGTGCAGCGAGGTGCGGATCGCACCGTGCCCGCCGGTGACGACGTAGGCCTCGCGCGCGATCAGGATCATCTGACCGCAGGCGGCGCCGAGCGAGGTCCGGGGCGAGGCCCGCATCATGGCGATCGGCAGGTAGCCGATCATCAGGAAGTCGATCATCGGCACGGTGAGGCGCTCGCCGAGGGTCTCCATCACCTGCCGCGGCACGCCGCTGACGAGATCGGCCCCGCTCCTGCCCGCGTGCGCGGCGAGCGCCGCCGCGCCGTCCGGCGCCAGCGTCACGTCGGCATCGAGAAACAGCAGGCGCTCGCCCCGCGCCGCCGCGGCGAGGCTGGCGCAGGCGTGGTTCTTGCCGGTCCAGCCCTCGGGCAGATTGGGCACCGAGATCAGCCGCAGGCGCGGATCGCTCGCGGCGACGCGCGCGACGATTCCCGCGGTGTCGTCGGTCGAGTGGTCGTCGCCGACCAGAACCTCGACCGGGACGCCGCGGCTCGCCAGCGCGGCCCGCACCGTGCCCTCGATCACCGCCGCCTCGTTCCGGGCCGGAATCAGGATCGAGACGAGTGCGTCGGTCGGCGTCGGCTCAGGCGTGCGAAGGATCGCGAGGTTGACTGCCGCCAGCACCGCCGGGAGCAGGGCCAGCGCCAGGGCGACGAAGGCGAGGATGAGAAGCGCCAGCGTCATCGGGTCCGCGTCTCCGCACCATCGTCGTTCCGGTGTCCCGGCTCGAAGCGTCGGCCGGCCAGCGCGGCCGCGAGCCGCCGCCAGCCGTCATAAACGCCGCCGACCCCGCGCCGGCCCGCCAACAGCGTCTCGAATCGGTCGGGGTCGCGGATCATCACATCGTCCGAGAGCCGGTCGAGGGTCGCGGTCAACGCCGCCTCCAGCCGGGCGAGGCGCTCCGGGCGGGGCAGGGCCAGCAGCGCGGCGGCCGACAGTGGGGGGCCGAAGGCGAGAAAGGCTTCCGCGCCGCGCTCGTCCCAGAAGGCGTATTCCACGGCGAGCGGCAGGAATGTCGCTTCCGGCGCGATCTCGGCAAGCCGGGCGACGCCGGGCTTCAGCCCGAGAGGCCGGACGCGCACGTCGGCGAAGCGGCCCTGCGCGGTGATCCAGATCGCACGGTTCGGCGCGCCGAGGATCCCGCGGGAGGCCGAGAGGAACTGCGCGCCGCCCCGGGCGCTGTCGAGATCGACCGCGAAGGCACCCATCTTGCGGAAGATGCCGTATTTCTCCAGCATCGCGGCGTCGATCGGCGCGAAGCTCTCGCGCCCGGGAAACAGGCGGTCGGCGGCGACGATCAGGATCGCCGCGTCCCACCACGCCGGGTGGTTGGCGTAGATCACCAGTGGCCCCGCGCCCGTCACCTCGGCCGGAACGCCCCAGCGGGCGAGCCGCAGGGCGTTCAGGTGGCGCCGCACGAAGCGGTCGAAATAGGCCGCCATGAACCGCCAGAACCGTGGTGAGCGCTCGGGCGGCTTGATCGACCGCGGCATGACGGGGACGCTCAGGCGCTCTTGCGCAGATCCGGCTCGGCGCGACTGCGAAAATCCTGATCGAGGGCATCGGCGGCGATCCAGCCGGACATCATCACCATCGGCATGCCGGGTCCCGGATGGGCGGCGCCGCCGGCGAGATAGAGGCCGCGCACCTCCCGCGAGCGGTTGCCGGGCTTGAACGCACCCATCATCCGCCCGTGCGAGGCCAGCCCGTAGATCGCGCCGTTCAGAACCTTGTAGCGGTCGTGGATGTCCTGCGGCGTGAGGTGGCGCTCGACGACGATGCGCTCCTCGATGTCCGGCATGCCCCCGGTGCGCTTCAGCTTCTCCAGGATCGTCCGGCGATAGGCCGGGAACATCTTCGACCAGTCGTGGTGAGGGCGCAGATACGGCGTGTGGACAAGGACGTAGAGCGCCTCGCCGCCTTCCGGCGCCACGCTCGGATCGGTGGAGGAGGGGGCGGCAAGGTAGGCGGTCGGATCGGGGGCCGGCTCGCCCTTGCGGTAGATGAAGTCGAACTCTTCCTCCGGATCGCGGGAGAAGACGAAGTCGTGGTGGGCGAGGTGCTCGTAGCGCTTGTTCAGGCCGAGATAGAGCACCACGCCGGAGCAGGCCGGCTCGAAGCTCTTCTTCTCGTAGGCCTTGCCGACCTCGCCGCCGACGAGTTCGCGGTAGGTGCGCACCGAATCCATGTTGGAGATCACCGCGTCATAGGCGCTGATCCCGTCGCGGGTGCGCAGTCCGCGCAAGCTTCCATCCGCGATATCGAGGCCGAGCACCTCGTCGGCGGGCTTCATCGTGGCGCCGAGTTCGGTGGCGAGCCGCATCAGCCCCTCGGCCACCGCGCGGGTGCCGCCCATCGGGTACCACACGCCTTCCGCCGTCTGCATATGGGCGATGGCGCAGAGCACGGCGGGCGCGCCATAGGGCGAGGAGCCGACATATTGCACGAAGTGGTCGAGCATCTGCGCGAGGCGGGCATCCTTGACCTTGCCGCGGATGGTGCTCGCGACGGTGGCGTGCATGCGCAGGCTGAGCACGTCGCGCAGGGTGCCGGGGTTCATATTGGCGCGGATGTCGATCGTGTCGAACAGGTCCTGCACCGCCTTCCAGAAGAAGAAGCGCTCCGAGACGCCGTGCAGGTGCTCGGAGACGGCGATGAACTTCCTGTAGCCGTCGCCCACCCCTTGGCCCGGCGCGAACCGGTCCATGGAGGCGGCCATGGCGTCGACATCCTCGATCAGGTCGATGCGGGAATTGTCATCGAAGAAGCAGCGCCATTGCGGGTCGAGACGGCGCAGATCCATGTAATCGTGGACTGACTTTCCGGCCTCGGCGAAGATGCGCTCCAGCACGCGGGGCACGGTGAGGATGGTCGGCCCCATATCGAAGCGGAAGCCGCCCTCGTGCAGCACCGCGGCCTTGCCGCCCATCCAGTCGTTCTTGTCGTAGACCGTGACGCGATGCCCGCGGGCCGCCGCCACGCAGGCGGAAGCCAGACCGCCGAGCCCGCTGCCGACAACGGCGACCGAAGAACCCTGGCTCATTGAAAACGCGTCTCCCGCGATGCCCGAAGGAAGGTCATCAAAGCAAAGCTAGACGCGGATGGGGGCGGGTCAACGTGCCACCCGGTCGCGCTCCGGCCATTCGAGGCCGCGGGCTGTGGACAGCGCCTTTAAAAAGTTGCCGATTTCCCGGCGCCGCTGCCCGGATTCGAGCACATCGGTGCCGATCCCGAGGCGCCACGCGCGCCGGCGGCGAGCGGGCCCGTCGTCGTCGGCCAGGTCCGCAACCTCCTGCGCATAGGCCTCGACCGCTGCATGGTCGGCGGCGAGGCCGGCGGCGACGACGTTTTCGGCGCTCAGCCGCAGCATCGCGGCAAGTTCGTCGAGATCGGTCTCCGGATGGTATTGCGTGCCCCAGAACAGGCCGCCTCCGTAGCGGATCTCGATTGCCTGCACGTCGAGGACGGCGTTGGCGGCGAGCACCCGCGCGCCGGGCGGGGCGCCGATGACGGCATCGAGATGGATCGCGGGCGCGTCCCAGGCGGGGCCACGGCCGGCGAGCAAGGGGTGTGCGGCAGCCTCTTCGGGCCGCGCGATGCGTCGGGCGAAGCCGTATTCCGGCCCGCGCGGATTGGCGCCGACATCCCCACCCGCCACCGCCGCAGCGACCTGCATGCCCCAGCACGAGCCGAAGACTGGCAGGCCGGCCTCCAGCGCCGCGCGCATCAGGTCGAGCTGACGCCGCACCGCCGGCCCGTCCTCGGCGAGCCGCAGGGTCGAGCCGGTGAGCACCATCCCGTCGAACCCCTCGAAATCGGCCCCGCACACGGTCTCGGCATCAGCCGGGTTCAGCAGCGTGCAGGCCGCCTCGGGCGCGAGATCGGCCACCACGGCGGCAAAGGCCTGCGAGGTCGTCTGGCCGACCGCCTCCGCGCGCTTGGCGCGACCGTCGCGGTCGTTGCCGTCGGCGATCAGCAGGCGCAGCATCGGTTTCGTCATGGAAATCGGGCGGTTCCGAAAGAGACAGGTCGGGGGCCGTGCGTCTGCCTGATCCAAGCCCTTAGGTCGCGGCCGCAGGTCGCCGCGGGGCGATCCGCCTCAGATGCGCCTGCGCCCTACCACTGCGAGCGCCACCGCCAGCCCCGCCATCGCCAACGCCGCCAGCACACCCCAGGCCGGCAAGGCGGCGGAGACGCCGTCGCCGAGGGCCGCCTGATAGGCTTCGATCGCCCAGGCGTTGGGGGTGAGCCAGCCGGCCTGCTGCAGCCAGGGCGGCATGAGGAAGCGGGGCACCATGCTGCCGCCCACCGCCGAGAGCAGCAGCACGCCGAAGGTCGCGGCCAGATGTGCCTGCTGGCGGGTCGCCGAGAGGGCGCAGGCGGCCAGCGCGAGGCCGGCGGCCATGGCGGAGACGAGAATCGAGGTGACGATCCAGCCGAACCAGTGGCCGGAGACATCGACGCCGTGCAGCAAAGCGGCGGCGGCGAAGATCAAGCCGGCCTGGACCATGCCCTGACCGAGCAGGAACAGGAATTTGCCCAGCACGATCACCGGCAGGCCGCCGGGGCCGGCGGCGAGGCGGTCGGCCAGCCCGCCCTCGCGCTCGTCCACCAGGGAGAGCGCGCCCTGCATCGCCGCAAACAGCAGGAACACGGCGGCGATGGCCCCCGCGTAGTAGCTCACCCGCTCGTTGCCGCGCCCGCTCGCGGTGGTGCGGGTCTCGACGAGACGGGTGAAGGAGAACGGCTCCTTCTTCGCCCGTTGCTCGGCAAACGCCTCATCGAGGAAGGCGCGCTCGTCCGGGCCGATCTTGCCGGAGCGCTCCACGTCCGCGACGATGCGCGAGAGCACGACGTCGGGCAGGGCGTCGTTGAGGGCGCGCTGGAGCTGGCCGAGTGCGATCGGCGTGGCGAGCGCGCGAGACGGGCTCTCGATCAGCAGAACCGGCTGGCTCGGCGCCGCTTTTGCCTGCTCCGCGCCTGCCGGTGCCGCGAGGTCGCCGCGCAGCACAAGGGCGACATCGACCTCGCCGCGGCGCACGGCGCGGAGGGCACCGGCCTCATCCGCCACGTTCAGGCGCTCGATGCGTAAGGAAGGCTCGGCTTCCAGCGCGGCGACGAGGCGCTGCGTGGTAGCGGTGCCCGCGAGGTCGGCGAGCCCGAGATGGATGCGGATGCGGTCGCCGATCGCGCCGGAGAAGATCGCCGCGAAGATCGCGAAGATGACGGTCGGCAGCACGAAGGCCATGGTCAGCGCCGCGCGGTCGCGCAGCAGCGAGAGCCACATCACCCGGAAGGCCGCCGCGATCACGCTGCCGTCTCCAGGCTCGGCCCCTCGGCGAGGGCATCCCGATACAGGGTTTCGAGGCCGGGGCGGCGGACGCGGATCTCGGCGGCCGGCACGCCGTTCGCGCGGAGCGCCACGAGGAGGGCAGCGCCGTCGAGCCCGCCCGCCGCGCCGTGATCGGCCCGCCAGAACCGCGCATCACCGCGCAGCGGCGCGAAGCCGGAGCGACGCAGGGCCGCCTCGGCCGCCGCATCGGGGGCCCCCTCCAGCACCGCTTCATGCTCGGGCGGAGCAGCTTCGAGCGGGCGCATCAGCGCGGCGAGCGGGCCCGTGAGCCGGATCCGCCCATCGGCGAGGATGGCGACGCGGTCGGCAAGGCGCTCGGCCTCGGAAAAATCGTGGGTGCTGACGACGAGGCCAGCGCCAGCCGCACGCAGACCGGCCAGCACCGCGTGGATCGCCGCACGCGCTTCGAGATCGACGCCCTGCGTCGGCTCGTCGAGCAGGATCAGGTCGGGGGAGGCCAGCAGGCTCGCGGCGATGTTGACCCGGCGCTGATAACCGCCCGAGAGCGTGGCGACGACGCGCCCGGCCACCTCGAGGAGGGCACAGCGCCCGATCGCCGCCGCGACCGCCCCGCACCGCTCGTCCCGCTTCAGGCCGGCGAGCCGGGCGAACACGTCGAGGTTCTCCGCGACGGTGAGGCGGGGATAGAGCGCGATCTCCTGCGGCACGAAGCCGATCTTTCGTCGCGTCGCCCGATCCGCATGAGGATCGCCGCCCAGCACGCGCACGGAGCCGGCATCGGGCCGAAGCCGTCCGGCGAGCAGGCGGATCAGGCTGGTCTTGCCGGCCCCGTTCGGGCCGAGCAGCGCCAGCGTCGTCCCGCGGACAAGGGTGAGGTCGAGCCGGTGGAGGGCCGCACGGCCGCGATAGGCGAAGGCAGCCCCCTCGACGGCGGCGAGGGGCGTGTCCTCGGTGCGCATCACTCGTCCGTCAGCGCCGCGGCAGGGGGCGGGCGAGGCGGACCCGCACCGCGGCGCCGGGTTCGCGCAGGTCGAAACTCGCGCTGAAGAAGTCCGGCCGGGCCCGCCGCCCGACCGCGCCGGAGAAGCCGTAGGGCTCCAGCGGCAAGCCGAGGCCCGTCCGGTCGAGGCGGCCATTGCCGTTCTCGTCCTGGAAGGCGGCGACCGCCCAGACGCCCGGCGGCACGTCGGTGAAGACGAAGCGCTCGGCACCGCCGCGGGCCGGGACGCTGCGGCCGATCGGGCAGGCGGCCTCGCTCAAGCCGCCCTGGCACAGGGTGACGTAGAGTTCGCCCGGCCCCGGCTCCGCCCCCTCGACGTTGACCTCCAGGCTCGCCGCCCGCGCCGGGCCCGCCAGCGCGGCCAGCACAACAAGGCCCGGAACAAAGACCGCCCGCATCAGCTCGGGTCGCCCTGCGTGGCGAGCGGCGAGGTGGTCGGCAGGTCCGCCAGGATCGCGGGCGCCTTCTCCTTGGCGAGATCCTCGATCAGGAGCCGGGCGGAGATGCGCGCGCCCTCGTAGATGACGGGCAGGCCCGAGCCCGGATGGGTGCCGCCGCCGACGAGGTAGAGCCCCGGCCCGAAGCGGTTGTGGGGTCTGAACCACAGCATCTGCATGAGGTCGTGGGCGAGGTTGAAGGTCGCGCCTTCGTGGACGGCGAACTCCTCCTGCCAATCGCGGGGGTCGATCACGCGCTCGTAGCGGATCCGGCTCTCGATATCGGGCAGGCCCAAGAGCTTCAGGCGCTCCAGCACCAGCTTGCGGTAGCTCGGCCCCACGGCTTCCCAGTCGATCCCCGACTTGAGGTTGGGCACCGGCACCAGCACGTAGAGCGCGGTGTGGCCGGGCGGCGCCATGCCGCCATCGGTGAAGCCGGCATGCTGCACGTAGATCGAGGGCTGCATCGGCAGGGTGCCGCCGGTGATCTCGTTGATGTTGCGCTCGTACTCCTTTGACAGCAGGATCGTATGGTGCCCGAGGCTCTCGGGCATTTTGCCCTCGATCCCGAGGTAGAGCATGTAGGTCGAGCAGGAGAGACGGGCCTTGCCGATCTTGGCATCGCGCCAGCGCGGGCGCCGCTCCTCCGGCACGAGGTCGCGGATCACCTTGGCGAAGTCGCCGTTCACGACCACCGCGTCGGCCTTCAGCGTCTCGCCGTTCACGACCACGCCGTTGGCGCGCTTGCCCTCGAACAGCACCCGCTCGACCGACTGCCCGAGGCGGATGTCGACGCCCATGCGGCGGGCCAGCCCGGCCATCGCCTCCGAGACCGCGCCGCAGCCGCCGACCGGATGATAGACGCCGTGCTCGTATTCGAGGAACGAGAGGATCGTGAACAGGCTCGGGCAGCGGAAGGGGCTCATCCCGAGATATTTGGTCTGGAACGAGAAGGCGAGGCGCACCCGCGGGTCCGCGAAGTAGCGCCTGAGATCCTTGTCCACGCTGCGGCCGGGGTGGAGATGGGGGAGCGCGGCAAGCATGGCCGGGCTCGCCATCGACAGGAAGTTGTCGAAGGGCTGCTCCAGCACCGGCTTGAAGTAGTTCAGCTTGGTCCGGTTCTCTTCGAAGAACTTTTCGACGTTCTCCGCGTCGGCCGGGGCGAGGCGGGCGATCTCCTGCTTGAGCCGCGGCACGTCCCCGGTGGCGCGAATCTGCCCCGAGATGCCATTCTCGCCCTCGAAGACGAGGTTGTACTGCGGATCGAGGCGCTCCAGGCGGACATGGTCCTCCAAGCGCTCGCCGCAGGATTCGAAGATGTCGGCCAGGATCTGCGGATAGAGGAAGAAGGTCGGACCGATGTCGAAGCGGTAGCCGCCCGGCGCCTCGACGGTCTTTGTGCGTCCGCCGACGGCCTCATCCCGCTCGATCACGGTGACGTGCAGCCCGGCCTTGGCCAGGAGCAGCGCCGTGGCGAGCCCTCCCGGCCCCGCCCCGACGACGATGACGCGGCGGCCCGACAGGGTGCGCAACCCTTCACGCGACTGTAACAACGCCCCCAAGGCTCCTCGATCGGCACGAAAACGTGAGGCCCAATCTTGGCCGGAAGCGCTGAGGCGGCAAGGGGTGCGGATTGTCGCGCATCCCCGGCCTCAACAGCTTCCAACCGTTAACCCTGATCGGGACCACCCGGATCGAGCCCGCAACCTCCACCGCTCGGAAGGTTCGAGGCCATGCGCCGGACCGCAGAGCGACGGAGCTCAGGTCCGCCCGCGCCGCCGCAGGGGTACCACCGCGGCGGCACCGATCTGCGGCCCTGTCTCGGCATCGAGATCCGGCACGGCAATGATCGGCGCGCCGCGCAGGTCCCGGCGCATGACGATAGCGCCCCGCTCTTCGAGATAGCCGAGCATCCGCCGGGCGCGGCCCGCCGAACTCGTGCCGTAAGCCTCGGCCAGTGCCGCGTCGGACGGGCAGGGCGAGCCTTCGAGCGCCGTGCGGGCGATGAGCAGGAACAGCCCGGCGAGATCCTCGGGCAGAGACGCCGCGATCTCCTGCGCCCGCTCCCAGCCCGGCCCTTCGGCGGTGGCGCCCTGGACGCCGGCCCGCGCCACGGCGAGCCGCCGCTTGAACTCGGGCAGGCCCATCGCCTCGCCGCCGATCCGGCGGATGCGGCAGCGGACGGTGAAGTCCTGGTAGAGCGTGGCCGGCGTGCAGGCGGCGGCGTCCGAATCCGCCAGGACCGAGGCGAGGATTTCGGCCATCGCCGCCTCGCGCTCGGCCGGGTCCATCGGCTCCTCCTCCGGCAGGTCCTCGCGCACCGGCGGGCGGTAATTGGCGAGCTGGACCAGCACGTCGGGGCCCGGAGCACGCACCGGCTTCGGCCGGGGCGCGGGCAGGGGCCGTGCCTCCTCTTCCGGCGACGCGGTGAGGATCAGGGCGCGGGCCTCCTCGCCCATGGTCGGCAGCGGCAGCAGGGCAGGGGCGGCGTTGCGGCTCTCGGTCACCGTCGGGCCGATGGCGATGGGAAGCGGGCGCTTCGAGATCGCCGGTCCGAGGCCCACGAAATGCCCGCGGGCGAGATCGCGGAAGGTCTCGGCCTGGCGGCGGTCAAGGCCGAGCAGGTCGGCGGCCCGCGCCATGTCGATATCGAGGAAGGTGCGGCCCATCAGGAAGTTCGAGGCTTCCGCCGCGACGTTCTTGGCGAGCTTGGCCAGCCGCTGTGTGGCGATGATGCCGGCCAATCCGCGCTTTCGCCCGCGGCACATCAGGTTGGTCATGGCGCCCAGCGACAGGCGGCGGGCCTCGTCCGACACCTCGCCCGCGGCGGCGGGGGCGAAGAGCTGCGCCTCGTCCACCACCACCAGCATCGGGTACCAGAGCGAGCGGTCGGCATCGAACAGGCCACCGAGGAAGGCGGCGGCGGCGCGCATCTGGTCCTCGGCGTCGAGCCCTTCGAGCGAGAGCACGACGGAGACCCGGTGCTCGCGAACTCGGGCGGCGATGCGTAAGAGTTCGGCCTCGTTGCCGTCGGCCTCGACCACGACGTGGCCGTAGCGCTCGGCCAGCGTGACGAAATCGCCCTCCGGATCGATGATCGCCTGCTGCACGAGGCCCGCGCTCTGCTCCAGCAGGCGGCGCAGCAGGTGCGACTTGCCCGAACCGGAATTGCCCTGGACGAGGAGGCGCGTCGCCAGCAGCTCGGTGAGGTCCATCGTCCCGGGCCTGTCGCCGGCCCGCCCCAGATCGATCTCGTAGCCCATCCCGTACCTCGCTGGCGCCCGCAGCTTCTAACATGCGCGGGGCGGGCGGGGTCCGCGGCGGCGCGGGCCGTCCACAGGCGGGAGGCCGCACGCGTCTCTCGAGAACCAGCCTTTAGCCCGCGAGCCGCCGCCCTGCCAGATGATGCAGCGCGATCGCCCCCGCCGTCGCGACGTTGAGCGAGTCGAAGCCCACCGCCATGGCGATGCGCAGGCAACGGGCACGCGCCATCACCGCATCCGGCAGGCCCGGCCCCTCGGTGCCGAGCAGGAGCAGTGCGCGGGACGGCGGCTCCAGCGCATCGAGGGTCTCATCGCCGCCGGGGGTCAGTGCGAGCGGCGTCAGGGCATGGCGCTCGGCGAGGTCCAGCAGCGCCGATCCGCTCGCCGCGCGGGCGAAGGGCATGGTCAGCGCCGCGCCCGCCGAGACGCGAATCGCCTTGCGGTAGAGCGGATCGCAGGTCTCGGCGTCGAGCCAGACCGCGTCGGCGCCGAAAGCGGCGGCGTTGCGGAACAGGCCGCCGACATTGTCGTGGTTGGTCAGCCCGACCAGCCCGACGACGAGGGCCGGGGCGGGGGCCGGCGGGATCAGCGCCGCGGGCGCGGGCTCCGCGCCGCGAAGACCCACCGCCAGCACGCCGCGATGGATCGGGAAACCCGCCACCGCGCTCATCACGTCCCTGCCGGCGAGATAGACCGGCGGCCGACCTGCGCGCTGCGCGAACAGGTCGGACAGGCCGGCCCAGCGCTCGGGCGCCAGCAGCACCGATTCCGCCGCGAAGCGGGCGCTGAAGGAGAACAGCAGCCGCAGGGTCACCTCGCCCTCGACGATGAAGCGGCCCTGCCGCCCCACGAGGTCGCGCTCGCGCACGAACCGGTAGGCGGCGAGCCGGGGATCGTCCGGATCATCGATGGCGATCGGCTCGAACACGCGCGGGTCGACTTTCGCTCTCGCATCGTCCTGCCCCGAAAGCCGCAACGGCCTTTCGGGACGAGGCTTGAGTGACTCCCACAAAGCTCCCGCTGCGCCGCCATGCCCGGAGGTTGGACGACGGGTGAACGGGAGTTTTGTGAGCACTCTCAGGCGCGGCCGCCGCCCATGCGCATGGCGAGCGGGTCGGCCTCCTCCTTCTTCGGCACCTTCACCAGGGCCTCGCCGTCGAGCACCACTTCGTCGCCGACGGAGCAGGTGCAGGCGAGCCGGGCGCGGCGGCGCTCGGGAATCAGCTCGGCTACCTCGACCTTCACCTCGACGACGTCGCCGATGCGCACGGGCGCGCGGAAGTTCAGGGTCTGCGAGATGTAGACCGCGCCCGGCCCCGGCAGGCGGGTGCCGAGCACCGCCGAGATCAGGCCGGCGGTGTAGAGGCCGTGGGCGATGCGGGTGCCGAAGGGCGTGCGCGCGGCGAAGTGCTCGGAGAGGTGGATCGGGTTGCGGTCGCCGGTGATCTCGGCGAAGCCCACCACGTCGGAGGAGGAGATCTCCTTGCGGAGGATCTCGGTGAGTCCGACTTCGAGATCCTCGAAATAGAGCACGCGCAGTTCGGGCAACATTCTCAAGGCCTCCCGGTCCGGAAAGCCGCTCGACGGGCGGCTTGGCTATCCTTTGGCAATCCCTTCGCCTTGCACAGCCGCGCGCGCAAATCCAGACGGACAAAAGGCCGAGCGGGGTTGCGGGGGTAAGGGCTCTTGGAAGGGCTTTCGGAAGTGTTCTCGACAGCGCCCGGCGCTTCGGGCAATCACCGGCGCGCTCCACCTTCGGGAACCCCTCGGTGCCTCGTCTGACGCCCTCGCCGGGCCTGCGCCCGGTCGTCGCCCGCGTGGCGGCGCTGAATCTGAGCTATTTCGGCATCGAGATCGCGGCGGCACTCGCCATCGGCTCGGTGGCATTGATTGCCGACAGCCTCGATTTTCTCGAGGACGCGGCGATCAACCTTCTGATCTTCGCCGGCCTCGGCTGGAGCGTGCGTAACCGGGCGCGGCTCGGCACCCTGCTCGCCGGCATCCTGCTGGTGCCGGGCCTCGCCACGGCCTGGGCGGCCTACGAGAAGTTTGCGGATTTCACCGCACCGGCCCCGGTGCCGCTGACGCTGACCGGCCTCGGCGCGCTGGGGGTCAACCTCGCCTGCGCGCTGATGCTCGCCCGCCACCGCGACGGCCACGGCAGCCTGACGCGGGCCGCCTATCTCTCCGCCCGCAACGACGTCGCCGCCAACGTGGCGATCATCGTCGCCGGCCTCGTCACCGCGGTGACGCTCTCGCCCTGGCCGGATCTCGTGGCGGCGGCCGGCATCGCCGTCCTCAACGCCGATTCCGCCTTCGACGTGCTCAAGGCCGCCCGCCGGGAATGGCGGGCCGCGGCCGAGGAAGCCGCGTCGCAGGCCCGTGCCTGAGCCTTCTTCCCCTTTCCTTCGACCCTGCGGACCCCGTGCTGCGCCTCTTCCCCCTCTCCGACCTGCATCTCGAACGGCGGCGCCCGGAAATGATCCCGCCGCCTTCGTCCCCCTTCGACGTGCTCGTCTGCGCCGGCGACCTGCACGAGGGCCAGCCCGAGGCCGGGCTCGCCACGGTGCGGGCCCTCGCGGGCGGGCGGCCGGTGGTGCTGGTGCCGGGCAACCACGAGCACTACGCCCCGACCGGCGACGGGCGCAGCGCGCCCGAACTCCTCGCCGCGCTCGAGCGCGAGGTCGCCCGGCTGAACGGGCTGGGAGCCCGCATCCACCTGCTCCAGGGCGGGCAGGCCGTCGTGATCGGCGGTGTGCGGTTCGTCGGCACGACCTTGTGGAGCGACTGGTCGCTCGCCGGGCGCTGGCTCACCGAGGACACGCCCGACCGGCCGGACGATCCGGTCGCCTTCGCCGCCGCGCGGATGACCGACCCGGTCACCGGCTCGCGAGAGTACCGCGGCTCGATCCGCCGCGCCGACGGTGCGCCCTGGTCGCCCGCGGACGCGATGGAGGCGCATGCCCGAGAGAAGGCGGCGCTGCTCGAAGCCCTGGCCCGGCCGCACGAGGGCCCGACGGTCGCGGTCACGCACCATCCTGCGAGCCCGCGCGCCGCGGACGCGTTCCGCAACGCGCCCGGCGTGCCTTGGTGGGTGCCAGCCTTCTACGCCACCACCGTCCTCGACGATCTCCCCGACGCGGACCGCCCCGATCTCTGGATCTCGGGCCACTTCCATGCCGGGCACGACATGCGGATCGGACGCACCCGCTGGCTCGCCAACCCCGTGGAAGGAAAGACGTTTCGCAGCGACCTTATCGTCGAGCTGGGATGACGCGCCCGATCGGCGCAACCCGATGACGACATCGCGCGTAAGCTCCCGGCCGCCGCCGAGCAGGCAAAACCGACAAGAAAACCCGGGAGATTCGCCATGAACGCCTTCATCGCCGTCGTGCTCGTCTGCGCCAACGCCATCCCGCAGCCGGATTGCACCGACGAGCGGGCGAGCGAGGTGCGCAAGGTGCGCGTCGCGAATGAACTCGGCTGCACCAGCGGCTGGCAGGAGATCATCGCCCGCACCGATCTGCGCGACGAGGTCGGCAAGACGAGCTACCTCAAGACCGAGTGCCGCCGGGTGAAGCAACGCGAATAGCGCGGACCGTTGCCCGTCCGGCGTCGCCACCGCGCCGGAATCTGCTATTCAGGCGCGGCCGAGTCCTGAATTCCGCGTGAGCGGGTGGGTCCGGCACAGATTTTCGCCGATCGTCGAGAGACTGATGCGCCTGAAGTCCGGACTCGCTGCCCTGCCTTGGCCCGCCCTGGGCCTGCTGGCCGCCCTGTCCGTCGCCGGACCGGCCCTCGCCGCCGCGCCACCGGCCCAGCCGACGGAGGGACCGGGGGGCGTCGGTGACAAGGCCGCCACGATCACCAAGCGCGCGGTCGGCAAGGCCAGTTCGGCAACGTACGCCTTCTACAAGGCGGGTCCGGCGCCCGAGGGCGGACGGCCGGTGGCGGTGTTCCTGCACGCCTGGGGCGCGCCGAACCCGCAGGCCTACGGCGCCTGGATCGACCACCTCGCCCGCCACGGCTGGCTCGTGTTGTTCCCGCGCTTCCAGGAGGTGAACCGCACCCGGCCCTCCGACGCGCCGGCCATCGCCGCACGCCTGCTCAAATCCGCGTTCGCCGAACTGGCGAGCGATGCCGACGCGAAGCCGGATACCGGCCGCCTTGCCCTGATCGGCCATCTGGCCGGCGCGCCGCTCGCCGCCCACCTCGCGGCGGAAGCCGGGCAGGAGGGCCTGCCGGCGCCCAAGCTCGTCTACGTCGTGATGCCCGGCGGCATCGCCCGGGACGCCAAGTCCCGCGGCATCCCGCTCGGCGATCTCGACGGCATGTCGCCCAAGACCCTGCTCGTGACGGTGATCGGCGACCGGGATGCCCGCGCCGCCGACGCCGCCGCCCGCCGCATCCTGCGCGACGCCCATACCGTGCCGCCGGAGCGCAAGCTGTTCGTGCGGGCGCTCTCCGACGATCACGGCTTCCCGGCGCTGACCGCGACGCTGGCCTCGCCCGCTGGGCTCGATACCGCCTACGACAGCGGGGCGATCAAGCTGCCGCCCGATCCGCCGGGCGAGAAGCCGCCGCCCTTCCGCTGGTCGGCCGACATGGCGCTCTCGGGCGAGCAGACGACGCTGGTCTCGCAGATCAACAACGCCCGCGCCGACAGCCTCGATTTCCTCGCCTTCTGGCGCACCTTCGACATGGCGGCGACTGCCGCCTTCGCCGGCAAGGACGCCCAGAGCCTGAAGAACGACCCCGCCTTCAGCGACATGCGCCGCTGGGGCGACGGCTGGCCGGTGAAGCGCCTCGGCGTCGAGACGCCGAAGGTGCCGGCAACGCCGGCCGCCGTGCAGCGCTGAGCACCGCATCCCGTTCGAAACCGCAAAGGATTGTTTGACGCCGATGAAGCTGTTCCACTCGCACAGCTCGCCCTTCGTGCGGAAGGTGATGGTGGTCGCCCACGAACTCGGCCTGGCCGAGCGGCTGGAGTTGCTGCCGAGCGCCGTCCACCCGGTCAAGCGCGACCGCTCGGTGCTGGCGCAGCACCCGCTCGCCCAGGTGCCGACCCTGATCCTCGACGACGGCGAGAGCCTGGCCGACAGCCGGGTGATCTGCGAGTATCTCGACGTGCTGGGCGGCGGGCGCCTGTTTCCGGCCGAGGGGGCCGCACGCTGGCGGGCTCTCAACGAGCAATCCACCGCCGACGGCGTGCTCGATGCCGCCCTGCTGATCCGCTACGAGTTGACCGCGCGGCCGGAATCCGAGCGCTCGGCCGCCTGGATCGAGGGCCAGACCGCCAAGATCGAGAGCGCGCTGGCATGGTTCGAGGAGCATGCCGAAAGCTTGGATGAGCGTGTCGATATCGGCACCATCGCGCTCGCCTGCGCGCTCGGCTACCTCGACCTGCGCTTCTCCGACATCGCCTGGCGCGACGACGCGCCGAAGCTCGCCGCGTGGTTCGCCCGCTTCGGGGAGCGGCCCGCCATGGTGGCCACGCGCCCGCCGGTGGGTTAGCCCATCGGGGGTCTTCCGGCTGGCTCGGCCCTTGCTAAGCTTGGGCTGTCCCATCCGGGAGGCCCGTCATGCCCGATTTCGTCGCCGCCGCACTCGCATCCGCCGTCTTCTGCCTTGCCGTCATCGCGCTCAATGCGCTGACCCGCCTCGCGCTCCAGGCTCATCTGGCACCGGACGGGCTCGCCGAGAACGGGTTTCTGCAATACGGCGGCGCTCTGGTGCTGGCGCGGACGACCTATCGGCGGGCGACGCGGGTGCCGGACCAGCTGCTGGGCGAGTGATCCGCGCCTGCGGGTAAAACTCTTCTAACCAAGCAGCTTACCCTGAAACGTTGCGCTTCTGGATCACTTCGCCGACGCTCGCGATGACGGGGCGGTTGATCCAGGCCGTCATCCTGAGGCGGAGCCGAAACAAGCCGGGAGCACGACGGCGACCGAACATGAAGAAGCCCGTCGCGAGGCGTTCGCGGCGGGCTCCGGTCGATGAAAGCCCCACCCCGCGGGCGAGGCGATCGCTCAGAAGTACGACTTCAGCACGCCGCGGCGGCGCACGTCGAGCGTGGCGCAGTGGAACGAGCCGCCGAACGGGCCGTAGGACAGGAACGGGGCCGGGATCGGATCGAAGCCCCAATCCTTCAGGGCCTTGATCAGGGTCGGCTGGCTCTGATCGACGACGATCTTCTTCTCGTCGATGGCGAGCACGTTGATCGAGGTCCAGGGCGAGCACATCGAGATCTTGCTCATGAAACCCGAGACCGGGTCGGGGCGCGGCGCGATCAGCACGTCCCACTTCTTGAGCACCGCCGGGAGCTTCTCGACGTCGATGTAATCGGGGTTGACCAGCACCTTGCCCGGCGCCAGCGGCATGAACGACGAATCGATGTGCATCGGCTGCGGGCAGCGGCTCTCGATCTCGTGGATGCGGAAGCCCGGGCCGAGATGGCGGCGCAGCCACTCGATGCCCATCAGGTTCGTCACGTTCGAGCGGGTCACGAACAGGTCGCGGCCGCAGCGCACGAAGTCGGCGGCGTCGAAGACCGGCTCGAACTCGTTGACCGTGAACTGCATCGGCTCGCCGGCCTTCAGGTTCGGCACCCGGTAGTCGTAGTTGTAGAGGTCGTCGGTGAGCTGCGGGCGCGGCGCCGAGGTCCAGCGCGCGCCGGCGCGGAAGTATTCCTTGAACAGCGAGCGGTAGGCGTCGCCCTCGAAGTAGCGCGAGCGCCAGCACATCGGGCTCTCGATGATCTCGTCACCGATCACGAGGTACGGGTCGCGCGGGCAGGCGACGCAGAAGCCGCGCGAGGTCCAGCGCGGCGCCTTGAACTTCTTCGAGAAGTCGACCGGATCGGGACGGCGCACCTTCACGCCCTCGCCGGCCAGGATCGAGATGAAGTTGTCCAGCTCCTGCTGAGCCAGCTTCTTCATGAACTTCGGATACTTCCAGCCGGAGGCGAAGCGGTAGAACGGCTGGGCCGCCCGCGGCAGGTTGAAGATCACGGTGAGGTGATGGGTCGGGATCGTGGCGCCGTCGAGCGAACCGACGATCACCTCCTCCAGCGGATCCCACTCGTTCCAGGCCATCACCGGGCTGCGGGTGGCGGGCGAGCGGCCTTCCAACGCGTGGCGGCCCTCGTAGCCCTGCGAAAAACCGTTCGCCGAGGCGTCGTCGATCAGGGCGGAATCCGCCGTGATCTGCGGCTCGCGATCCATTTGAGGCTCCCTAGAAGCGGCATCGCGCGACAATCGTCGCCAGCGTCCACCGCGGGCGCCGCTTTGCTCCCCGGTGTGTCAATCGGGTGATAGACAGGGCTGGGCAAAGCTGCAACCTGCCGGAACGCTTCCCGCCACCGGCTAAGCTTCGATGGTCGCTTCGGGTGGGATTTCGACAACACAAGCCTTGGCGATCACTCGAAAGAGGCTGATGAAGCGTCTCACAACACTGGCATCGATCGTGGGACTAGGCACGGCGCTCGCGCTGTTCCTGTCTTCCGGCGTGTCCGATGTCACGGCCGCCGTCGTCAGCGCGGGCTGGGGAACGCTCGCCGTCGTGCTGGCCCGCTTCGCCGCCGTCGCCTGGGCTGGTTTCGGCTGGCACACGGTGTTCCCCCGCGGCGCCGGGCCGACCCTGCGTGACTGCATCTCGCTGCGCTTCGTGCGCGAGGGCATCAACACGCTGCTGCCGGTGGCGCAGGTCGGGGGCGACTTCATCGGCGCGCGCCTGCTCACCCGCCGCGGCACGCCCGGCGGCATGGCCGGCGCCAGCATGTTCGTCGACCTGATGACCCAGGCGGTCACGCAGCTCGTCTTCACCATCGCCGGCCTCCTCCTGCTGATGCAGATCACCGGTGACGGGCCGCTGGTCCGCACCGTCGCGGGCGGCGTGCTGCTTGCCATCCCGGCGCTCGCCGCCTTCTACGTCGTCCAGCGCCGCAGCGGTCACCGCCTGATCGAGGCGGCGCTCAGCCGCTTCGCTGCCGGCCGCGAGTGGCGGGCGCTCGGCGCGATCGACGTGCTCTACCAAAACCTGCGCCGGCTCTACGGCAACCGCGCCCGCGTCGGCGCGGCGCTGCTGATCCACCTCGTCGGCTGGGTCGTCGGCACCGTCGAGGTGTGGATCGCGCTGAACGCCATGGGCTATTCCATCAGCTTCGTCGATGCCCTGGTGATCGAGAGCCTCGCTCAGGCCGTGCGCGGCGCCGCCTTCGTCGTGCCCGGCGCCATCGGCGCCCAGGAAGGCGGACTGATCGCGCTGGGCGCCCTGTTCGGCATCCCGCCGGAAGCCGCACTTGCTCTGTCTCTGGTCAAGCGCGTCGCCGACCTCGCCGTCGGCCTGCCGAGCCTCGCCCTGTGGAACCTGATGGAGCGCAAGACCGCGGTGTCGACCGAGCCCGCTGGCGCCGACGCCGTCCGCGAGGGACTCGGTGCGATCCGGGCACGGCTCGGCCGCCGCCTCGCGCCCGCTCCCCTGGCTCCCGCCTACGGCTTTCCCGCCGCCCGGAATCCGGCCACCCTCTCCCCCGACAACGAAGCTGGAGCGCTCCAGAAGTGCGCCTGAACCGCCGCACCCTCCTCGCCGCCGCCGCGGTCCTCGCCGCTGCGGGGGCGCCGCAGATCGTCCGTGCCGCCGAGGATCCGGCGGTCGAGCCGATCAAGCGTCTCTACGCCAAGTTCGAAGAGGCTCTGAAGAACGGCGCGGGCGACCTCAAGAGCCGGCTGGCCATCGTCGGGGACACCCTGGCGGCGACCTTCGACACGCCCGCCATGGTGCGCACCGCCGTCGGCCCGAAGTGGAAGACGTTCAAGCCCGAACAGCAGGACGCGCTGACCGAGACCTTCGGCAAGTATTTCGTCACGCTCTACGCCAACCGCCTCTCGCAGGCGGCCGGCGGCAAGTTCGAGGTCAAGCCGCAGAGCGAGGCGCGCGGTCCCAACCGCGTGGTCTTCACCCGCGTCTCGAACAAGGACGGCGACGAGTCGGACGTCGATTACGTCGTCAACGCGAGCAACCGGGTGCAGGACGTGCTGCTCAACGGCAATGTCAGTGAAGTCGCCTCGATGCGGGCGAGCTTCTCCGATCCTCTCAAGGGCGGCGCCGACGGCCTGTTGAAATTTATGCGCGAACGCACCGACGGAATGCTCGCCGCCAAAGTCTCGCCCCGAGAGTAGGGGCTTAGAAGCTAGCCCTCCCGCGGAAGCGCCGACCGATTCGGCGGCAACGCGACCGTCAGGACAAAGGCCCGGAGCCGACCGCGACCCGGTTGGGGCGGCATCCGGGCCTTGACCGATTCAGGCCGCCGCCCGCGGCCCCCGACCCACGACAGCAGCGAGCAACGCCGCGCCATGGACCTGAACGAGCTGCCGGCCTGGATCGCACCCGTGCTTCTGCTGACGGCGCTCGCCGGCTGCGTCTATGCCCTGCTCGCCGCCGTTCTCGTCGGCCGCTTCGCCGCCCAAGCCTCGCCGCCTCTTGCAAAAGACGCGCCGCGGCCGAGCGTGACGATCCTCAAGCCGCTCTGCGGCCTCGAGCCGGACCTGTTCGAGAACCTCGAAACCTTCTGCCGCCAGGATTATGCCGGCCCGCTGCAGGTCGTGTTCGGCGTCCAGAACGCCGCCGACCCGGCGCTCAGTGTGGTGCAACGCCTGCGCGAAGCCCATCCGCGCTTACGGATCGACCTCGTGGTGGATGCGAGCCAGCACGGCTCGAACCGCAAGGTCTCCAACCTCATCAACATGTCGGACAAGATCGCCCACGACGTCGTAGTGCTGGCCGACAGCGACATGTCGGTACGGCCCGACTACCTCGAGCGCGTCGTCGCCGCCCTGTCGCAACCGGGCGTCTCCGGCGTGACCTGCCTCTATCACGGCGTGCCGGGTGACCGCGGCGTCTGCGCCCAACTCGCGGCGCTCGCCATCGACGTGCAGTTCGTGCCCAATGTCATCCTCGGTACCACCTTCGATCTCGCTCGGCCCTGCTTCGGCTCGACCATCGCCATGACGGCGGCCTCGCTCGCCCGCATCGGCGGCTTCCGCGCCTTCAAGGATGATCTCGCCGACGACTACGCCATCGGCGAAGCCCTGCGCATTGAGGGCGGCACCGTGGCGATCCCCGCCCTGACCATCGGGCATGCCTGCGTCGATACCGAACTGTCGGGCCTGTGGCGGCACGAGCTGCGCTGGAACCGCACCATCCGCAACGTCGATCCCAAGGGCTATGCCGGCTCGGTTGTCACCCACGCTTTCCCGCTGGCGCTGCTCGCCGCGCTGATTCCCGGCGCCGGGACCGGTGCGCTGGCGGTGGCCGCCCTGGCGCTCGCCTGCCGCATCGGGCTCTGCCTTCGCATCGAGCGCGCCTTCGGGCTCGCGCCCCACGCCTACTGGCTGTTGCCGATTCGCGACATCCTCTCCTTCGTCAACTTCACCTGGAGCTTCGTCTCGGGTGCGGTGACATGGAAAGGTCACGATTACCGTGTGGTTGCGGACGGTACGCTGATTCCGGAGCACGGCCTCGGTCGCGAGTCGCGCGCCACCTCGGTCTGAACTCCTAAAACCTCACATCAATACTGTCTCGAGCCTTGAGGCCTTGAACCCCATGCGCACGCTTTTCCTGCAGGCCCCCACCTTCGACGGCTTCGACGGCGGCGCCGGCTCCCGCTATCAGGCCAAGCGCGAGATCAAGTCGTTTTGGTACCCGACCTGGCTGGCCCAGCCGGCCGCCCTGGTGCCGAACTCGAAGTTGATCGACGCGCCGCCCCACAACATCAAGCTCGACGAGATCGTGGCCCAGGCCAACGATTTCGACCTCGTCGTGCTCCACACCTCGGTCCCGTCCTTCAAGTCGGACGTGAAGACCGTCGAGGCGCTCAAGGCCGCGAACCCCAAGCTCATCGCCGGCCTGATCGGCGCCAAGGTCGCGGTGGATGCCGCCGGCTCGATGGCGCAGGCGCCGGTGATCGACTTCGTCGCCCGCAATGAGTTCGACTTCACCGTCAAGGAAGTCGCCGACGGCGTGCCGATGTCGGAGATCAAGGGTCTTTCCTATCGTGATGCCAACGGCGTCGTGGTCCACAACGAGGACCGCGAGATCATGACGGACATGGACCAGTTGCCCTTCGTCACGAGCGTGTACAAGCGCGACCTCGAGATGGAGAAGTACTTCATCGGGTACCTCAAGCACCCCTACATCTCGTTCTACTCGGGCCGCGGCTGCAAGAGCCGCTGCACCTTCTGCCTGTGGCCGCAGACCGTCGGTGGGCACACCTACCGCACCCGCTCGGTCGCCCACGTGATCGAAGAGATCAAGTACTGCATGAAGGAGTTCCCGCAGACGAAGGAGTTCTTCTTCGACGACGACACCTTCACCGACAACCTGCCGCGCGCGGAAGAGATCGCCCGCGAGTTGGGTAAGCTCGGCGTCACGTGGTCGTGCAACGCCAAGGCCAACGTGCCGCGCGAGACCCTGAAGGTTCTGAAAGAGAACGGCCTGCGTCTGCTTCTGGTCGGCTATGAGTCCGGCAACCAGAAGATCCTGAACAACATCAAGAAGGGCATGCGCGTCGAGGTGGCCGAGAAGTTCACCAAGGACTGCCACGACCTCGGCATCGCCATCCACGGCACCTTCATCGTCGGCCTGCCCGGCGAGACCAAGGAGACGATCCAGGAGACGATCGCGTTCGCCAAGCGCATCAACCCGCACACGATCCAGGTCTCGCTGGCCGCGCCCTATCCGGGCACCTTCCTCTACAAGCAGGCGGTGGAGAACGGCTGGCTCGACGTCGAGAACGCCGAGCTGGTTGATGAGAACGGCGTGCAGATCGCGCCGCTCCACTATCCGCACCTGTCGCACTCCGAGATCTTCTCGGCGGTCGAGGAGTTCTACCGGAAGTTCTACTTCCGCGCCCCGAAGATCGCCTCGATCGTCAACGAGATGGTCCGCTCGCCCGAGATGATGAAGCGCCGTCTGCGCGAGGGCGTCGAGTTCTGGCACTTCCTGCGGGACCGCAAGGCCGCCGCGTAACGCCGATCAGGGACGTTCAAAACCGGAATGGCCGGGCCTTGGGCCCGGCCATTTCCGTTTCCAGGGCTCCGCCCTGGACCCGCGAGAGGGCTTGCCCTCTCGACACCCGAGAGAGGGGGCAGAGCTTGAAGCGACTGGTCGTCACCGCGGACGATTTCGGCCTCAGCCGCGAGGTCAACGAGGCCGTCGAGCAGGCCCATCGCGAGGGCATCCTCACCGCTGCCAGCCTGATGGTGTCGGCACCCGGTGCGGCCGATGCGGTCTCCCGTGCGCGGCGCACGCCGTCCCTCCGGGTCGGGCTGCACCTCGTCCTGGTCGAGGCTTGGCCGACCCTCCCGCCCGCGGAGCTGCCCGACCTGACGGACGGGCAGGGGCTGATGCGGCGCGACATGGAGCGTCTCGGCCTCGACCTCGCCCTGAAGGCGCCGGCCCGGCGGCAGCTCGCCGCCGAGATCCGGGCGCAGTTCGAGGCGTTCCGCGCGACCGGGCTACCGCTCGATCACGTCAACGCGCACAAGCACTTCCACATCCACCCGCTGATCGCCGGCCTCGTGCTGCGGATCGGCCGCGATTACGGGATGCGGGCGTTGCGGGTGCCGCGCGAGCCGCGCGACCTGCTGCGGCGCGCCGAGCCCGGCTTCCAACCGAAACCCGCCCTCGACACCGCGCCCTGGGCGGCGCTGCTCGCCGTGCGCGCCCGGCAGGCTGGCCTGCTGATCCCGACCCGGACGCTCGGCCTCGCATGGTCGGGCGCGATGACGCCGGAGCGCGTCACCGCCCTGTTGCGCCATCTGCCGGACGGGCTGACCGAACTCTACACCCATCCCGCGACGGCTGGCGGCTTCCCCGGCGAGGCGCCGGGCTATCTCTATGCGGCTGAGCGCGACGCCCTGATCGCACCGCAGGCGCGGGACACCGCCGAGCGCAGCGGCGCCGAGCGGGGCGGCTTTTCGGATTTTCTTGCCTGAGCCGTGTCGCGACGGGACGGCCGGCATCGGTGTGGAGCCGCGGCACGTGAGAGCCCGCATTCCGCCTCTTGAGACACCCCGGACATCATCGAGCGGACCGCCCTCGAGCGCAGCCTCGAGATACGGGCGGGCCGGATCCGGTCAGAGCCACCGTCGAACGCTGATCGAAATCAACGCCGTTCGACGCGCCGGGAGGCATCCTGAGCAGGAAGCCGCGCCCCGAAGATCGACGGCGTCAGGACGCGCCTGCGCGGGCCGGGAGAACCCAGATCCATGAGACGACGCGCCATCCTTGGATCGCTCGGCCTCACGGCGAGCCTGGCCGTTGCGTTGGCGGCTGCGCCCGCCCGATCCGCCGGCCTCGATTGCGGTCCGCCCTCGGCGCCGCAACCGGAGGCCGATACCGTCCTGACTCAGGCGATCCTCTCGCCGCGGCTCGACGAGAAGGCGAGCACGGCCCTCGCGTCGGCGGTCCGGCGTCTCACGAGCGCGGGCGTGCCCCGTGCGGTCATCGTCGACCGCGCCGTCGCCGCCTATTGTCCGCTGGTCGCCCGCGACGGGAGCCTGACGCTCGATCGCCAGCGCGAGGCGGTCCGCCGCTTCGCTTCCACGCTGACGATCCTCGTCTACGATCCTCCCGAACCGAACCAAGGCGAGACCGCATTCATCCTGAGCCTGCCGGTCAGGCCGGCGCTGTCGCTGCAGATCGATGCCGCCGCCGCCAAGGCGGGGAAGACCCGCGACGCCTGGATTCTGGAGGCGATCCAGGCGCGGCTGGCGGGCGACTAAGGCCACCCACCCAACCGAGCTTCTACTTCACCGCCGCGGGCTCACGCGTCACCTCGCCGGCGGGCCGGCCGGCTTCCGTGCCTTCGGGACGGTCGACATCCGGATGCTTCGGCGGCGGCCCGAGGAAGGCGGGCACCACGAAGAACGCCGCGATCAGGGTGAAGAACAGCGACAGCGCGAGCAGCTCGCCCATGCTGGCGGTGCCGGGATGGCTCGACAGGATCAGCGAGCCGAAGGCCGTGCCCGTGGTCATCGCCGAGAAGAAGATCGCCCGCGTCAGGCTGGACGCCAGCATGTCGACGACGCCGGCGCGCCACGCGATGACGTAGTAGATGTGGAAGGCCACGCCGACCGCGAGCATCAGGGGCAGGGCGATGATGTTGGCGAAGTTCAGCGGCATGCCGATGACCTTGAGCGCCATCAGCGTCCACAGGGTTGCCAGCACCAGCGGGCCGAGCGTCATCGCCACGTCCCAGGGTTTGCGCAGGGCCACCGAGAGCAGGATGAAGATCAGCGCGAGCGCAGTCAGGCCCGCCTGCACGAAGGCGCCGAGGATGGTGTAGCTCGATTCCGTGGTCGCGATCGGGGCGCCCGTGGCGTGGGGATCGACCGTCTGCACCTCCTTGGCGAAGCGGCGCAGCACCTCGTCGTCGTTGGAATCGCCCTTCGGGTGAACCTCGATGCGGGCACGCCCGTCGCTCGTCACCCACTCGGCCTTGAGCGGCTTGGGCAGGTTGTCGAGGGTGATCTTCTTCGGATCGAGCAGCCCCGCCAGGCGGCTCATCAGCGTCTTCAGGTCGGTGGTGAGCGCGACGCTGGCCGCCTCGCGCTTCTCCGCCGGGGCGGCGGCCAGCGTGTCGAGTGTGCCAGACAGGCGATCCGCCGCCTTGGCGCCGGCCGAATCGCCGCCCGCGATGGTCTTCAGCGCCGCGGCGGTGTCCTTCAGCGCCTTGACGTTCTCGGCATCCGTCGGCGGCGGCGGCTTGCGCGCCGGGTTGAGCGCCGGGCCGAGGAGTTGCGCCGTCTCCTGGATGGTGGCGAGCTTCTGATCCTGGTCGCGCGGCACGAAGGTATCGATCGAGATCACCTTGGCGACCGCGTCGAGCCCCTCCAGGCGCTTGGTCAGTTCAGGCACCGCATCGACGTTCGGGGCCAGCACGTCGATCGAGTTGGGGCTGGTCGCCGGATCCTTGATCAGGTCGAGATAGGTCGCGATCGATTCCACCTTCGGGCTGCGAAGGTGCATCGGGTTGGAATCGAACGGCAGCTTCAGGAGCAGCGGGATGCCGGCGACGGTGATGAGGCCGACGAAGATCAGCACCCACTTGCGGTGCTCGATGATCCAGTGATCGACCCCCGCCATCCACGTCGTCTCGACCGCCCGCTTCTCGCCGCGCGGGTTGAGCACCGCGATGAGGGCCGGGAGCAGCGTCAGCGAGAACAAATAGGCCACGATCATGCCGACGCCGGCGATGAGGCCGAGTTCGGACACGCCGCGGAACTTCGTGGGCAGGAAGGCGAAGAAGCCGGCGAGCAGCGAGATCGCCGCAAGCGTCAGCGACCAGCCGACGCCCCGCGCCGCGCCGCGAAGCGCGGAATCGACGTCACCGAGTTCGTAGCGGTCGGCCCGGTAGCGCACGGCGAACTGGATACCGAAATCGATGCCGAGGCCGACGAACAGGGCAGCGAAGGCCACCGAGATCGGGTTCAGCTCACCCACCATGAGGAGGCCCAGAGCCGCCGTGACGACGAGGCCCGAGAAGGTGGTGATCAGGACCGCGACGACGAGCGGGCCGGAGCGCAGGGCCAGCCACAGGAATAGGACGATGGCCGCCGTCGTCAGCGAGTAGTTCAGGAAGGCGTCGTCGGCGAGGGTGGCGAACTCGTCGTCGGCCACGGCCACCGGGCCGGTCAGGCGGATGCGCAGGCCGTGGGCCGCGTCGATGTTCTGCTCGGCGGCCACGCGCCGGATCAGCTTGGTCGCCTCGCGGCCCGGCTCCAGCGCGTTGTAGTCGAGCACCGGCTGGATCATCACGAACTTGCGCTTGTCCGTGGTCTCGCTGCGCCCGCCCGCGAGCAGGGTCTGCCACGACATGCGGGCGCGCTGCCCGTCGAGAGCCTTGCGCAGCGTCTCGTCGATCTGCGTCATTGGCTGGGCGAGGTCTTCGAGCTTGGCGTCGCCGCTCTTCACGCCCTTCACGCCGAGGCTGAGCACGCGCATCACGCCGCGCAGCGACGGGTCGGCGGCCAGCGGCCCGAGAAGGCCCTGCTGCTCGATCAGGCGCTGGGTCGTCTGCTCCAGCTCCTCCTGCGACATCAGCAGGAGGCCGTTGCGATCGAAGAACGGGCCGCCATCGGGCCGGTAGACGGTCTCGATCTCGGAGCGGTGCGATTTCAAGGCCTCGGCGAAGCGCGCGGCCCCCTCCTCGGCGATCTCCGGCGTCTCGCCGTCGATGACGGCAGCCACGAGGTTCGTGCGCTGCGGGAACGCCTTCTCGAAGGCGATCTCGTCCTGGCGCCACGGGACGCTCGGCTCGATCAGCCGCTCGACATCGGTGTTGATGCGGAACAGGTGGGCGGCGGCGCCCGCGCCCGCCACCGTGAGGAGCGCCGCGGCCACCAGTACCAGCCAGCGGCGCCTGACGGAAAACGCGACGAGACGTTCGATCACGTAAAACCCTGCCTGCCTAACGATCCGGCCTGTCCCCGCGTGACGACGGGCCGGGACATTCGAAGTCCCGTCCTCCCCGCGACACAGAACGCGGCGTCCTCAAGCAGGCGGCGACGCGCCGAATCGATCCTCGTCATGGCCCGCGGGACGTGACCCTCGCGAGCGAGAAATCCGGATGGGGACCACCGGCCGGCAGCCCCTCGTCCAGCGGACACGAAAGACGCGAGGAGACGCGAACGGACTCCACTCCGATCATCCGTGTCGTTGGCGCGCTACCTACTTGCCCCGGCGGGGGAATGCAACGCGCCCCGGCAAACCGGCCCGCTCCTGTGGGGTGGGTGCGATTGCGCACTGCACCCGGATTGCGCAGGATTATCGCTTCGCACAAGCGTTCCGGCTGATGTCGACACAACGTCGACCCGATGCGACGCCGTGACGATCCGCTCGGGTCGGGCAGGGATGGGCCGCGGGAACCGGCACGAGGCATGCACGAGAAATCGTGAACTCGTTCGGTCCTATGCAGTTTGCCTGTGCAGTTTGGCATGCGCGCGAAAAGGTCAAAAATCCGCCGCAGAAGGCGGAAATCAGAAGGTTATTCCGCTCCGGATCGCACGGCCGCGGGCTTCATCTCCGAAGCCGGCGGACGGCCGCGAAACCGGCAGGCCACACTCCCTCGAAATCGCGCCTGACAAGCGCCCTTTGGGAACAGTTCCAGCCTAATGCGCTGGAATTCCTGTCCTTCTCACGCTAAGCAGCCCGGCTAAGTCCGGAACCACAGCATCTAAGGAGCCGCGTCTTGGGAATCCCCATACGGTACGTCGCGAAGATCGGCGGCTACATCCTCAAGCAGCACATCACGGGGCGGAAGCGCTACCCGCTCGTCATGATGATGGAGCCGCTGTTCCGCTGCAATCTCGCCTGTGCCGGTTGCGGGAAGATCGATTACCCCGACGAGATCCTGAACAAGCGCCTGCCGGTGGACGAGGCGCTGGAATCGGTGCGCGAGTGCGGCGCCCCCGTGGTCGTGATCGCCGGCGGTGAGCCTCTCCTCCACAAGGATCTGCCGCAGATCGTGCAGGGCATCATCGCGCAGAAGAAGTTCGCGATCGTCTGCACCAACGCGCTGCTGCTTGAGAAGAAGATCAAGGAGTACAAGCCGAGCCCGTACTTCACGTGGTCGATCCATCTCGACGGCGACAAGGAGATGCACGACCAGTCGGTGTGCCAGCGCGGCGTCTACGACAAGGCGGTGGCGGCCATCGCCAAGGCCAAGGAGATGGGCTTCCGGGTCACCATCAACTGCACCTTCTTCAACAACTCGTCCGCCGACAAGATCGCCGACTTCTTCGATTCGGTGACCCGCATGGGCATCGACGGCATCACCGTCTCGCCGGGCTACGCCTACGAGCGCGCGCCGGACCAGAAGCACTTCCTCAACCGCAAGGCGACCAAGGACCTGTTCCGCGGCGTGTTCCGGCACGGCAAGGAGAAGGGCCGCGAGAAGTGGACCTTCCAGCAGTCGGGCCTGTTCCTCGACTTCCTGGCCGGCAACCAGTCCTACCACTGCACCCCGTGGGGCAACCCGACCCGCACCGTGTTCGGCTGGCAGAAGCCCTGCTACCTGCTCGGTGAAGGCTACGCGGCGACCTTCAAGGAGTTGATGGAGGAGACCGACTGGGACGCCTACGGCACCGGCAACTACGAGAAGTGCGCCGATTGCATGGTCCACTCGGGCTACGAGGCCTCCTCGGTGGTCGATTCGGTCAAGAAGCCGTGGAAGCCGCTGGTGCACGCGATCCGCGGCATCAAGACCGAAGGCGACATGGCGCCGGAGATCTCTCTCGAGAACCAGCGCCCGGCCGAGTTCGTGTTCTCGCGCAACGTCGCCCAGAAGCTCTCCGAGATCAAAGCCTCGGGCGTCGATACCAAGCAGGAAGCCCGCAAGCGCACCGCTGCCTGAGCCCAGCTTTCCAACGCATGCAAGAAGACCCGCGCGGTACCGGCCGCGCGGGTCTTCTCGTTTCCGGATTCTCGCTCGGCGACGAGGCGGCCGTTCACGCCACTCCGAGATCGGGTCCGAGCCGGGTGCGGCAGCGGGCGAGCGACGCGAAGGCCGCCGAGGAATCGCGGCCGAGCCGGATCAGCTCGCTGATCCGGGCGCGGCCCCGCAGGAGCGCGCCGAGCACGGCCCGAATGTCGGGCTCGCCCTCCGGCGTGAGGGCCGTGGCCGCGAAGGCGGGCAGGGCGCGCTCGGCCGGGTCGCAGACGACCCGAAGCGCCGCGAAGGGGAGGGCGTGGCGGGCCGCATAGGCGGCGGCCACGTGCGACTCCATATCGACCGCCAGGGCGCCGGTACGCGCGTGCAAGCTCGCCTTGTCGGCAATCGTCATGACCGCGACGTCGGAGCCTGCGAGGCCGCCGGCGACGACGCGGCCCGGCAGCCCGTGCAAGGCTTCGAACAGGCGGCGGCCGATCGCGGGATCGGCCGGAAACCGCGTCTGCGCATCGAGATGCGTGGCGACGATGACGTCACCCGGCCTCAGGGCAGGATCGAGGCCGCCGGCGATCCCGAAGCTGACGACCGCGCGCAGGCCGTGCGAGGGACGCTCGTCGAGCGCCCGCCTCAGGCGCGCGGGATTGCCGCCGGCCTGGATCGTCTCGACGCCGGAGCCCGCGGCGATGCGGGCCTCGCGGGCAAGACCCATCACCGCCAGAACCGTACCGGGTGCCATCCCCGCGCCCTCGCGAACCGCGACGCCGGATCAGCGGGTGACGGTGTAGAGCGAGGCGCCGGCTGAGACCGGCGCCGTCACGGTCGAGAATACGCTCAGCACCTTGCCCAGCTCCGCGAACGGTGCGCTCGACACATAGACGAGGTCGCGGTTGCGCATGCGGAAGCTCTGGGCCAGGAACAGGCCTTGCGGATCGCGCAGGTTCACCCGGTACACCACCGGCACCTGCGGCGAGGCCAGAAGCGGCGAGTTCGGCCGCAGCCGGCGTACCACCGCCGCCGGCTCGTAGCGGAAGATGAACACGCCTGCCGGATCGGCCTGGGTCTCGCGCAGGCCCGACGCGCGGGCCAGCGCCTGCGACAGCGTCAGACCGTCGGCGGAGAACGGCACCTCGGTGGTGGCGCCGAGCGCGCCCACAGACAGGAAGGTCTGCGGATCGCGCACTAGCGTCAGCGTATCGTTCGGCCGCACGAAGATGTTCTCGCGCGGGTTGGCGACGACCGTGCTCATCGGAACGGTGACGGTGCGGTTGCCGCGCGACAGTCGCACGAAGGTCTCGGCCACGGGCGTGCGCACGCCGCCGGCCTGGGCGATGACGTCGAGCAGCCGGTCGCCGCGACCCGAGAGCGGCACGCGCATGCCCATCGCGCCCTCGCCGGTGACGGTCGCCGATTGCGAGATCGGCTTGGTGACCGAGACGAGCACCTGCGGCTGGATCGCCTTGCCGGCGAGCTCGGTCTCGATCAGCGCCTGGACGTCCTGGGTGCGGCGTCCGACGACCTTGATGCGGCCGGCATAGGGAACGGTGATGCCGCCGTCGGGCCCGACCACCTGCTCGGGGATCATGGCCGACTTCGAGCCGGCGGAGAAGCGGTCGGCGACCAGCGGACCGGAGAACAAGCCGCCGGAGCCCGCCTCCCAGACCTGGACCGCCACATAGTCGCCGACGCCGATCACGGGCTCAAGGGCCGGCCGGTTGTCTCCGAAGGTGACGAGGAGGCTGTCGAGGGGGCGGGTGCGCAGGGATTCGACGAGGGCAGGAGTAACGTCGATGATCTCGTAGCGGGCGAACAGGCCTTCCGCGGTGGCGATGTCGGCGCCACTCTCGATTGCCGAGGTGGTCGGCCCCGCCGCCGGCAGGATCGAGCACCCCGACACCGCCGTGGCGGCGAGGAGGGCAAGGGCTAGAGCGCGCATTCAGGTCGCCTGACGGTTTCTCTCATCGGGTGGGTAGCCGAAAGTGGCCAAGCTGTCCGTGGCGAGGCCGCCACACCGGACGCGGGAGCAGGGAATGCGTCGGCCTGTCCCCGATGCCCACACTTCTCCCGCGCGCTCCGGATGGCGGCTCCCGCCTCTCCGAGAACGAGACGGGCGCGTGAGGATGGTCCTGCCGACAAGATCCACTAACTGTCCGCGTCCAGCCAAGCCGGCGCCGACCGGCGCGTGTCCGTGTCGCGCCCCCCCCGGACACGCGCCGCAACCGTTCTTCCAAGAAGCCGGGCAGGGAGCCGGATGACCGATCCTCGACCCACCGCCCCGACCGTTCTCGTCGTGATGGGCGTCTCCGGCTCCGGCAAGAGCACGGTGGCCGCGCTGCTGGCCGAGAGGCTCGGCTGGACCTTCGCCGACGGCGACGATTTCCACACACCCGACAGCATCGCCCGCATGCGGGATGGGCACCCCCTCGACGACGCGGCGCGCCAACCCTGGCTCGGCCGCATCCGCGCCTGGATCGACGCCCGACTCGCGGCCGGAGAGAGTGCGGTCGTCGCCTGTTCGGCCCTGAAACGCGCCTATCGCCGGACCCTGATCGGTGCCTCCCCCCGCATCCGCCTCGTCTTCCTGGAGGGGAGCCGGGAGCTCATCCAAGATCGGATTCGGGCGCGTCACGGCCATTTCATGCCGGCCACGCTCCTCGATAGCCAGTTCGCTGCCCTCGAACCGCCGGGACCGGACGAAGACCCGATCACCGTCGGCATCGAGGAGGGCCCCGACGCCATCGTCGCGGCGGTTGCCACGCGGCTCGGCATCCCGGCCGGCGACATCTGCGGATAGGTATGAACAGAATGGACATCGCCCTCGTCGTCTCCGACGTCGACGGAACGCTCGTCACCGACGACAAGCGGCTCACGCGGGCCACGATCGATGCGGCGCGGCGGCTCGGCGCGGCGGGGATCGGCTTCACGCTCGCCTCCAGCCGACCGCCGGTCGGCCTGCGCTCACTCGCCGAAAGTCTCGACCTGCGCCTGCCGATGGGCGCCTTCAACGGCAGCACCGTCTGCGCGCCCGATCTCCGGCCGATCTCGGAGCGGCTGATCCCCGAGGCGGTCGCCCGCGAGGCGGCCGCGCGCCTCGACGCAGCCGGGATCGACATGTGGGTCTTCGCCGACGGCGCCTGGAACCTGCGCGACGCGCAGGCACCCTATACCGACCTCGAGCGCCGCACCCTGCAAACCGATCCGACGGTGATGCCGGACCTGTCGCCCCTCCTCGGGCGAGCGGCCAAGATCGTCGGCGTGAGCCGCGACCATTCCGGCCTTGCGCGGCTGGAGGCGACGCTCGCGGCGGAGCTGGACGGGCGGGCGGCCGTACATTGCTCGCAGCCCTACTACCTCGACGTGACGCCGCCCGGCATCGACAAGGGCAGCTTCGTCGCCGATCTCGGGCGGCAGCTCGGCCTTCCGCGGCAGCGAATCGCCACGCTGGGCGACGCGGCCAACGACATCGCCCTGTTCCGCGAGAGCGGATTGTCGATCGCCATGGGCAACGCCGCCGCCACCGTGCAGCGGGCGGCTTCCGCGGTGACCTTGGGCAACAACGAGGACGGATTTGCCCGCGCGATCAACCGATTCGTGTTCGGGGACACCTGAGGCCCGTGCCTCCGGCCGCGGCGGGCGGCTGTGCCTCTTCTGCGACAGGGTCGGGGCCGCGCGCCCCGGCATCCGCAGGGATTTGCGCGGGCTCCACGTTCCCGCCTCATTTGACCCCGACCCAGGTGAGACAAACTGAGCCGTAACGAGTGACCCTCGCGAGGCTCCCGCGGCAGCCGCTCCCCGTCAGGGGTGGGCCGCCGGTCTACGGGAGGCTGAAGCGAGGCACCCAAAAACGACCGGGTCCCCCATGCGTCTTCTCCTCGCCGCCCTGCTTGCCGCCGCCCCGGCGTCGGCCTTCGCTCAAGCGGCGGCGCGGGACAACATCGATGCGCTGATCGCCGAGCAGGCCCGGGCCAACAAGGTGCCCGAGGCGTTCGTCCATCGCGTGGTCAAGCGGGAGAGCAACTACAACGCCCGCGCCAAGGGCGGCTCGGCGCTCGGCCTGATGCAGATCAAGCACGCCACCGCGCGGGGCCTCGGCTACAACGGCGACGCGGCCGGGCTGTTCGATCCCGAGACCAACCTGAAATACGGCATCGCCTATCTCGCCGGCGCCTACCGCGCTGCGAAGGGCGACGTGGAGCAGGCCTACCGCTACTACAGCCGCGGCTACTACTACGCCGCCAAGCGCCTCGGCATCGACGCCACGCCGCCCGACGATGCGGGGACGACGACCGTGGCCTCCGCCGCGCCGGCCGCCGGCACGAGCGCCCGCTCGGCCAACGGCTTCGACGGCCTGTTCGCCCTTCGCGGCAACGCACCGGCCGCGGGCACCTCGCAGGCGCTGGCCTACGCCGCACCGGGGCCGGGCCCGACCGACGCCGTGGAGGTGCCGCTCCCGCCGCGACGGCCCGCCACCCTCGCCGCCGAACCGGCGCTGCAGGTCGCAAGCCTCGCCCAGCCCGCCGCACAGCCGCAGGCCGCCGCTCAAGCTACGGTTCAAGTACCGAGCCAGCCTCAGCCGATCCCGCAGGCTGCCGCCGGACAACATGCGGCCGTGTCCGATTCCGTCGAGGTGCCGCTGCCGCCGCGCCGCCCCTCCGAGACCGTGCTCGCGGCGATCGTCCGTGCGCCGATCGTGGTGGCCCGCAAACCCGCCGAGCCCGCCCCGATCCGGGAGGCCTCGGCGGCCCCCGCCACGCCCTGAACACGCCGTGCGCCCATCGCGCATCAGCCGCCTGTCCATAGAGGAACGGGCGCTCTAGCCAGTCGCCCTTCCTGCGGTTATACAGCCCGCCTCGAATCTCCGTCACTCAACGCGGTGCCATCGGCGATCCCCCGATTAAGGGGATGGGCCTTGGGCGCCCTTTTTGCCTGAGGTACACTCCCATGGCCGTTCCGAAGCGAAAGACTTCCCCCTCCCGCCGCGGCATGCGCCGCTCCGCCGACGCCCTCAAGGCCCCGACCTATGTCGAGGACAAGGACTCTGGCGAGCTGCGCCGCCCGCACCACATCGACCTGAAGACCGGCATGTATCGCGGCCGTCAGGTTCTGAAGGTGAAGTCCGCCGAGGCGTAAGGACCGAGAGCCGCCGGACCTGTCCGGCGGCCACGGATCCGTTATCTGGAGGCCGCGGCCCGTGCGTAGAGCGCGGCCGCGGCCTTCGTGCGTTCCAGGCGGGCCGGACGCAGGGCAGGGTCGGCGCTGACGATCAACTGGGTCAGAAAGTTCGCCATCGGGCGACCGCCCCGAAGACGGGGGCCTGCCCCGGCAGATGACGGGGCCACGAGGGCGCGCGAGGAGGCTTCGGGACCGGCGGCTTCGCCTGAGGCGGTGTGGCCCTGATCGGCACAATCGGTCTTGGAACGGTCCATGTCGCGTCGCATCTCCGGCCCCGCACGCGATCTCGTGCAAGGCCTGGGCCGACGTTAACCGGATCTTAACGAACTGTCTCGCGCCGGCAGGTGCGGACGTTGAGGAATCGCTCGAAGAGCGATGGCCCTGCCGGCCGCACGCGGACACGCCCCACGCAGCACGTCCGAGGGGCCAGAACAGCCGGAGGGACGTCGATCGGAGCGGACGTCGAGGCTGTGGAGGCCACCGCAGGCGTTTGTGGTGAAACGAAGAAAAGGGGCATCGCCCTCGAGCGATACCCCTGGAAGACGCCGTTAAGTTGCCGCCGCGCTACTTGCGCGCCAGCGACTCCAGGCGGGCCTGCATCTCCGCCATCTGCTTCTTCAATTCGTCGAGGTCGTTTCCTCCGCCGGTAGCGGCAGGAACGGCGGCCGGCGGCGAGGCGGGCGCAGTTCCCGACACCGACGGCGGGGCAGGGGGGCCGAAACCGCCGGTAAACATCTTCATCGCATCGCCGAAGAAGGTCATGTTGGCCCGCACCTGCTCCTGCAGCGCCTGCTGGAAGGCGGAGGGGCCGAAGCTTTGAGCCATCTTCTCGCGAAGGCCATCCTGGTCCTTGGCGAAGTTCGCCATGGAGAATTCGAGGAAACTCGGCACCATCGTGCGCATGCTGTCGCCGTAGAAGCGGATCAGTTGCCGCAGGAAGGCCACCGGCAGCAAGTTATCCTCGCCGGCCTTGTTTTCTTGCTCGAAGATGATCTGGGTCAGGACCGAGCGGGTGATGTCGTCGCCCGAGCGCGCATCGTAGACGATGAAGTCCTCGCCGTTCTGCACCATCGTCGCGAGGTCTTCGAGCGTGACGTAGGTGGATGTGCCGGTGTGATAGAGCCGGCGATTGGCGTATTTCTTGATGACGGTCTGATGCGCCCTGCCGTTCTCGGCCATTGTTGCGACACCTCCCGCTTCGGTCATGAGTCTGCGCAAAGCTCAACGCTCCGCCATGATCGGCTGCCCGCCTGCGCAGGCCGGGTCCTGCATTCTTCGGCTCCGACCTTAAGGCTTACGCGACGCGGCGAAAACAGCAATTTATCTCTGTCCCCGCAGAATCCGACGGCACGTGTCTATGCCGGTGCGACGCGGTGCGACGTTCCGGCCATCTTGTCCGAAAGCACGCTTGACTTCGCGAGTGCTGCGCTCTTCATCCGGTGAACGGCAAGTCGCGCACCGGACATTCTGGTCTACCAAATATCGCGCAGCCGAACGAGGAGAACGTCACGATGGCAGCCAGCGAAGATATCGTCATTGTCGGGGCGGCGCGCACGCCGGTGGGTTCGTTCGCCGGCGCCTTCGGCTCGGTGCCCGCGCACGAACTCGGCGCGGTGGCGATCAAGGCGGCTTTGGAGCGGGCGGGCGTTTCGCCGGACGACGTGGATGAGGTGATCTTCGGCCAGGTGCTCACGGCGGCCGCCGGCCAGAACCCGGCGCGCCAAGCCGCCATCGCCGCGGGCATCCCGGAGAAGGCCACCGCCTGGGGCCTCAACCAGGTCTGCGGTTCTGGGCTGCGCACGGTCGCCGTCGGCATGCAGCAGATCGCCAACGGCGACGCCAAGGTGATCGTGGCGGGCGGCCAGGAATCGATGTCGCTTTCCCCCCACGCGCAATACCTGCGCGGCGGCCAGAAGATGGGTGACCTCAAGCTCGTCGACACGATGATCAAGGACGGCCTGTGGGATGCCTTCAACGGCTACCACATGGGCCAGACCGCCGAGAACGTGGCGCAGGCCTTCCAGCTCACCCGCGAGCAGCAGGACCAGTTCGCGGTGCGATCGCAGAACAAGGCCGAGGCCGCCCGCAAGGAGGGCCGGTTCAAGGAGGAGATCGTCCCCGTCACCGTAAAGGGCCGGAAGGGCGACACGATCGTCGACACCGACGAGTATATCCGCGACGGCGCCACCGTCGAGGCGATGGCCAAGCTCAAGCCCGCCTTCACCAAGGACGGCACCGTGACCGCCGCCAACGCCTCGGGCCTCAACGACGGCGCCGCCGCCCTCGTGCTGATGTCGGCCTCTGAGGCCGAGCGCCGGGGCATCAAGCCGCTGGCCAAGATCGTCTCCTGGGCGACCGCGGGCGTCGATCCCAAGGTGATGGGCACCGGCCCGATTCCGGCCTCGCGCAAGGCGCTCGACAAGGCCGGCTGGAAGCCCGCCGACCTCGACCTCATCGAGGCGAACGAGGCCTTCGCCGCCCAGGCTCTGGCCGTGAACAAGGACATGGGCTGGGACGACGAGAAGGTGAACGTCAATGGCGGCGCCATCGCCATCGGCCACCCGATCGGCGCCTCGGGCGCCCGCGTCCTCATCACCCTGCTGCACGAGCTGAAGCGCCGCGATGCCAGACGAGGCCTCGCCACCCTCTGCATCGGCGGCGGCATGGGCGTCGCGATGTGCGTCGAGCGGGTCTGAGCGACCGGCTTCGGAGGGGAGGGCATCCACTGCCCTCTCTTCCTCTGAAATGGCTTGCCCTGACCTCAAACTGAATTTGACGAAAACGGCTTGAGAGTTTGTGAAATTTAAATGCGGTGCCAGCGTCCGGTCGCCCGGTTACACAGACCGGGCAAGGCGCAGAGACCCGCTCCCGCCAAGGTGGTGACAGGATCCTTGTCCTGTCCGCCACACGCCTAGCGGGTGTTTCGCGAACCGGCTTAACAACAACCCGATACGGGAGCACGGAGGAAACCATGGCTCAGGAACGCGTCGCCCTCGTCACGGGCGGAACGCGCGGCATCGGCGCCGCGATCTCGAAGCGCCTGAAGGATAAGGGCTACAAGGTCGCTGCCAATTACGGCGGCAACGACGAGGCCGCCAACGCCTTCAAGGCCGAGACCGGCATTCCGGTGTTCAAGTTCGATGTCGGCGATCTCGCGAGCTGCGAGGCCGGCATCAAGGCGATCGAGGCGGAACTGGGCCCGATCGACATCCTGGTGAACAACGCCGGCATCACCCGCGACGGCGCCTTCCACAAGATGACCTTCGAGAAGTGGCAGGCGGTCATCAAGACCAACCTCGACTCGATGTTCACCTGCACCCGTCCGCTGATCGACGGTATGCGCTCGCGCAATTTCGGGCGCATCATCATCATCTCGTCGATCAACGGCCAGAAGGGCCAGGCCGGCCAGACCAACTACTCGGCGGCGAAGGCCGGCGTGATCGGCTTCGCCAAGGCTCTGGCGCAGGAGAGCGCCTCCAAGGGCATTACCGTGAACGTGGTGGCCCCCGGCTACATCGCCACCGAGATGGTGATGGCTGTGCCGGAGGACATCCGCAACAAGATCATCTCGACGATCCCGACCGGTCGCCTCGGCGAGGCCGACGAGATCGCCCACGCGGTCGAGTACCTCGCCAGCGACGCAGCCGGCTTCGTGACCGGCTCGACGCTGACGATCAACGGCGGCCAGCACTTCGTCTGATCGACGTCCTCGTCCCGCGCCTTCCCAAGGCCGCCGGTCCGCTCGACGGGCCGGCGGCCTTCGCCATTTTCGGGCAAGATGCTCGCTTGCCCAAGAAAAATACCTTATCCCGCGTTCCCACCTCCCCGAATCCTCCGATCGATGAACCGGCTGTGCTGCGCCTCGCGCTGATCCTGCGGCGGAACCTGCCCCGACTGGCGGGCCTCGCGACCATTCCGCTGATCCGGGCGGTGTTCCTTCTCGCGCGGATGCTTGGCACCGACCGGGCGAGTGCGGCCGGCGGCCGGCTCGCGCGTCTTGTCGGCCCGTTCCTGCCCTCTCACCGTACGGCGATGGCCAACCTCCGCGCGGCCTATCCAAAGGAGGACGAGGCGCGGCTGCGAGCAATCGCCGGGGAGGCCTGGGAGAATCTCGGGCGCACCGGCGCAGAATACGCCCATCTCGACACGATCTTCGATTTCGATCCCGAGAACCTCGCCACGCAGCGCATGGACGTGCGCGGGCTGGAGCAGTTCTTCGCGATCCGCGACGACGGCCGGCCGGGGCTGATCTTCTCGGCCCACCTCGCCAACTGGGAATTGCCGGCGATCTGCGCGGAGAAATTCGGCCTGGAGACCACCGCGGTGTTTCGGCCGCCGAACAATCCGGCCGCCGCCCAATTGGTGCAGGAGGTGCGTCGCAAGACCATGGGGGGGCTGGCCGCCTCCGGACCCGGCGCCGTCTTCGCCATGCAGGGGGTGGTGGAGCGCGGCGGCCATCTCGGCCAGCTCATCGACCAGCACTTCACCCGCGGCGTGGTGGTTCAGTTCTTCGGCCGCCCGGTTCTCGCCAACCCGCTGCTCGGCAAGCTCGCCCGGCACCACGATTGCCCGGTCCACGGCGCGCGGGTGGTGCGCAAGCCGGGCGGGCGCTTCCTGCTCGAACTGACGCCGCCCCTCGACCTGCCCCGCGGCCCCGATGGGCTCATCGACGTTCAAGGTGCGATGCAGGCGATGACGCATGTGGTCGAGGGATGGGTGCGCGAGCATCCCGGCCAGTGGCTGTGGATGCACCGCCGCTGGCGGCCCAACATGCTGCCGAAGGGGACATCGACGCACACCGCCTGACAGCGCGCCATTCCATCGCTCAGAGTGTGCGGCGCGGTGGCGACGCCCCGGCTTTCTGCTCTCTCCGTCATCGCGAGCGTCAGCGAAGCGATCCAGAGCGCGACTTCTCCGGAAGAGTCGCGCCCTGGGTTGCTTCGGCTCCGCCTCGCAAGGACGGACGCGAATCGGATCAGTCGGCCCATTCACCGCGGCGCATCACCGGCACGGCCTCGCCGGACGCCGTGATCCCGTCCACGTCGATCTCCGCCGAGCCGATCATCCAGTCGATATGGATCAGGCTGCGGTTGGCGCCGCGCGCGGCGAGATCGGCCTCGCTCAGGCCCTCGCCGCCGTTGCGGAAGCATTTCGAGTAGGCCTGTCCGAGCGCGATGTGGCTCGCGGCGTTCTCGTCGTAGAGCGTGTTGTAGAACAGGAGCCCCGACGCCGAGATCGCCGAGGAGGCGGGCACCAGCGCCACCTCGCCGAGACGGGCCGCGCCCTCGTCGGTGTCGAGCACTTTGGCGAGCACGTCGCTGCCGGTGCGCGCATGCGCCTCGACGATCCGTCCCTCCGAGAAGCGCACGCGGATCTCGTCGATCAGGGTGCCCTGATAGGAGAGCGGCTTGGTGCTGGCGACGGTGCCCTCCACCCGCAGGCGGTGCGGCGTGGTGAACACCTCCTCCGTCGGAATGTTGGCGTTGCAGACCACGCCGTTCTTGGCGGTCGTGGCGCCGCCGCACCATTCGTGGTCGTCGGCGAGGCCGACCGTGAGGTCGGTGCCGGGGCCGCGGAAGTGCAGGGCCGAGAAGCGGGATCCGTTGAGCCGCTCGGTGCGGCGGGCGAGATCGCGGTTGTGCTCGCCCCAGGCGGCCACCGGATCGGGCCCGTCGATGCGCGAGGCAGAAAACACCGCGTCCCACAGGCGGGCGACCGCCTCGTCCTCGGGCAGATCGGGAAAGACCGTGCGGGCCCAGGGCTTGGTTGCGGCCGAGACGATGGTCCAGTTGGTGGAGAAGCCCGCGATCAGTTCCAGGGCCGGCACGTAGGCCTGGGAGCGCGAGCGGTTGGCGCGGGCGACCTTGGCCGGATCCTGGCCCGCCAGCAGGGACGGGTCGTCGCCGGAGATGGCGAGGCGGGCCGCGCCGCTGCGGTAGGCATCGGCCATGCCGGCGTAGAGCCAGCCGGCGGCCTTGTCGAAGGCCTCGTCGGATGCGTGGGCGAAGCGGGCGAGGGTGGCGGCGTCGTCCGCGTAGAAGGTGGTGACCAGCGCGGCGCCGGCCTTGTAGGCGTGTTCGGTGATCGCGCGGGCGAGCGGCACCGCTTCGAGGGGCGCCGTCATCACCAGTTCCTGGCCCGGCCGCAGCCCGAGGCCGACCCGCACGGCGACCTCCGCCAGCCGGTCGAGGCGCTCGGTGAATGGGAGGGCGGCCGTTCCCGGCATCTGGCTCATGGGGCGATCCTCACGCTGTTTCGCCGCGCGCGATCCCCCGGCTCCGATGCGGGCGTCAGATCCTCACGCGGCTCAGGCCGCGCGCGACCACGTGATCTCGCCCAGATTCTCGCGGAAGGCAAAGCGCAGGAGGTGGTCGGAGACGACATTCTCCAGCCGTGTCAGGCCGGCGGGGTCGGGGGTCGCGACCTGCAGCAGCAGGGCCTCGGGGCTCGCCTCGAAGGTGCAGATGCGGTCCTCGCCGAACGGAACGCGGCCCTTGTCGCCGCTCTCCTCAACGGGGAACTTGTGGCTCCAGTGGCGGCAGAGCTGCTTGAGGTAGCGGCTCGCTTCCGCAGTCGGCACCCGGGCCTGCGAGATGGGCATCGATGGTCTCCTTCAAAGTCGGTGCAGTGGGGAGCGCGCGAAGAGCACGCCCGTGAATTCGGTCCCGGATGCTTCCCACTCCCGTTGCTGCAGCGCATCGCTTTTCGAGGAAACGACGCCGCAACGCAGCATATGGAATGAGGGACTAAAATCGTCATGCGACGAAACCGAGGCAGTCCCTTCCGCCTCGAGCCACCGCAGAGGGCGATTGTCGTGTCGCAGAGGTTAACGATCTCATCATCCGGCGCGCGATTCCGGTTGTGCGCAAGGCTCATCCCCTTCGCGGAACAGGGATCATGCCGCGCTCTTGTGCGTCGCACAATAACCCCTGAACAACACGCCGCGTTCCCACGTGTGGTCCGTCACACGGCGCCCGGGCCCGTACCTCAGACCGGGAGGGCCGGCGGTGGATCGTCCGAGAGGGCAACGACCTTGCCGGGATTGAGGAGATCGTGGGGATCGAGAGTGCCCTTGAGCCGCCGCATCAGGTCGAGGCCCACGGGATCGGCCGTGCGAGCGAGTTCGTCGCGCTTGATCAGGCCGATGCCGTGCTCGGCGGCGATGGAGCCGTCCATCCGCTCGACGATCCCATGAACGATGCCGTTGAAGCGGCTCCACTGGCTCAGAAACGCGGCCTTCTCCATGCCGAGGGGCTGGGTCAGGTTGAAGTGGATGTTGCCGTCGCCGAAATGGCCGAACGGGCAGGGGCGCAGGCCCGGCATCGCCGCCTCGCAGGCCGCGGTCGCCTCCTCCAGGAAATCGGCCAGCCGCGAGAGCGGCAGCGAGACGTCGTGCTTGATCGAACCGCCCTCCGCCTTCTGCACCTCGGGCAGCAACTCGCGCAGGCGCCACAGGGCGGCATCCTGCGCGGCGCTGCCGCCGATCACCGCATCCTCCACCAGCCCGGCCTCCATCGCTTCGGCAAGGAGAGCCTCCATCTCGGCGCGGCTGTCGGCGCCGGGGCGGGGCGAGGACAATTCGACGAGGGCATAGGCCGCATGGGCGCCGGCGAGCGGCGGGCGTACGTCGATGCCGTGCTTCAGGACGATTTCCAGGCCGAAGCGGGGCATGTATTCGAAGGCGGTCAGCCCCCGGTCGGCGCCGGCCCGCAGCCGCGCGAACAGGGCGAGCGCCGCCCGTGCCGAGGGCAGCCCGACGAAGCCGACGCAGGTCGAGAGCGGCCTGGGGAACAGCTTCAGGGTCGCGGCGGTGATGATGCCGAGGGTGCCCTCCGACCCGATGAACAGGTGCTTGAGGTCATAGCCGGCGTTGTTCTTGCGCAGCGCCTTGAGCCCGTTCCAGACCCGCCCGTCAGCGAGCACGACTTCGAGCCCGAGCACGAGGTCGCGGGCATTGCCATAGGCCAGCACCGCGAGGCCTCCGGCATTGGTGGCGATCCCGCCGCCGATCCGCGCCGTGCCCTCCGCCGCCCAGGAGAGCGGAAACAGCATCCCGGCCTCCGCCGCCGCCGCCTGGACGTCGGCGAGGATCATGCCGGCTTCCACCGTCATGCTGGCACCCAGCGGATCGATCGCCCGCAGCCGTGCGAGGCGGTTCAGGGACAGCACGATCCCGCCGAAGGGCACGCCGCCGCCGACGAGACCGGTATTGCCGCCCTGCGCCACCACCGGCACCCGTGCCTCGGCGCAGGCCCCCATCGTCAAGGCGACCTCCTCGGTCGAGCCCGGCGTGACCACGGCGAGGGCTTGGCCGCGATAGAGCCCGCGCGACTCGACCAAGTGCGGCGCGATCTCGGCCGGCTCGGTGCGGACGTGCCGCGCCCCGAGCCGCTCGGAGAGCGCGGCGAGAAGGCCGTCATGGGTGGGGCGGGCGTCGGTCATCGGCGGGCGGGCAAGAGCATCCTCCGCCCCAGATAGGCCGGGCGGACGCGGATTGCACCGAGGACCGTGGATGGCGGGGAGGCGTGAGCGAGAGCGCGTTCCGACGAAGTGGATGCCGGTTCGTCGAAAGAAGGCGCGACACGACAGGGCCTGGGAGCCGCCGACCTGATGCAATCGGGTCGAGCCCGGCTCTCGAGATGGCACGCTCCGGCCCCTCGCGGGTTTCCTTGCCGCGGCGGATCGCCGCCCGATCGATTCCGTATCGTCGTCCGACCGAAGACGAGGCTTGAGGCGCCATGCTGTCCGTGATTCCGAACCCGTCGCGCGCCACGCTGCCGATCCAGGGCTGCTCCGACCTGTTTCCCGTGCGCAGGGTCTATTGCGTGGGCCGCAACTACCGCGCCCATGCCCGCGAGATGGGCGCCGACGAGCGCGACCCGCCGTTCTTCTTCCTTAAGCCGGCCGATACGATCCAGGTCGTGCCCAAGGGTGCGACGGTCGAGCATCCCTACCCGCCGCGCACCGAGAACTACCATTTCGAGGTGGAACTGGTGGCGGCCCTGGGTCGCGGCGGTCGCGACATCCCGGTGGAGAGCGCCGGCACTCATGTCTACGGCTATGCGGTGGGCCTCGACATGACCCGGCGCGACCTGCAGGACGAGGCCAAGCGGCAGGCACGGCCCTGGGAGCTCGGCAAGGCGGCGGATTTTTCGGCCCCAATCGGTCCGCTCCGGCCGGCCGGCGTCATCGGCCATCCCCGCTCCGGCGCGATCACGCTGGCCGTCGACGGCGAGGAGCGCCAGCGGGGCGACCTGTCCGAGATGATCTGGTCGGTGCCGGAGCAGGTCGCGCTGCTCTCGACCTATTTCGAGCTGCATCCCGGCGACCTGATCTTCACCGGCACGCCGTCGGGCGTCGGGGCGGTGCAGCGCGGGCAGACCATGCGTGCGCGCATCGATGGGATCGGGACGATCGCGCTGCGGGTCGTGTGAGCGGGACGGGCGCGACGCCACCGTCTACAAGACCCGGCATGATCCTGAATCTCGACCGTCCCTGGCTGCACCGCCTGTCCCTGCGCGTCGCGCTCCTGACCCGCGGCATGACCTTGGGGGTGCGCGGCGTCGCCATCGACGGGCAGGGGCGGGTCTGCCTCGTGCGCCACACCTATGTCGGCGGCTGGCACCTGCCCGGCGGCGGGATCGATCCGGGTGAGAGCGCGCCCGCCGCGATGGCCCGCGAGTTCCGCGAGGAGGCCGAGATCATCGTGGCGCCCGAGGCGGTTCTGCGCCTGCACGGCTTCTTCCTCAATCCGGGTGCGATGCGCCGCGACCACATCGCCGTCTACGTCGTCCCGGCCTTCACCGTGGCGGGGCCGAAGCGGCCCGACCGCGAGATCGCCGAGGCCGGCTTCTTCCCCCTCGACGCGCTTCCCACGGACACCACCCGCGCCACCCGTGCCCGCCTCGCCGAAATCCGCGAGGGGCAGCCTCCGGCCGAGCTTTGGTGAGCCCCGGAAAAAATCTCGAACCTGCCCCGAACTTGGCGCTTGCATCCGCCGGCGGGATGGTGTTTACACACCTCCACCGACGGGGGCGCCCACGGCGCCGGACGGACGGACAAGAGAGCGGGTGTAGCTCAGGGGTAGAGCACAACCTTGCCAAGGTTGGGGTCGAGGGTTCGAATCCCTTCGCCCGCTCCAGTTTCCCAACCATTCCAAGCCTTTAGGGCTAATTCGGTCAGCGAAGCCGCGTCCCGAATATCTAGAGGCCTCACCGAGGCTTCACGTTTCTGCTCGTCGAAACGACGGCTAGAAGGTATAGGTCTAGCACCTCAGTCCTTTGCACCGGCATATTGGGGTGTTGTGACGCCTTGAGCGGCCCCGGTTGTCGAATGTGTTGATTCGCACCAGAGATCATTTCCGTTCCTTCAGTCCTTCGCTAGGATGGAACGGGACGCCGCTTATCTGCCCACATCGTGGCACCCGGCAGGCCGGCTGCCGCAGATGCCTCATGCCACCGGGTCGACGTCGGATGTGACCGACGAGGCTGGCGACGATTTCGCCCCCCTTGATCGCATTGACTGATCTGCTCCGGCTGCGGAAGTCGGTTTCAGGCGCGTCTTCCGGAGACAATCGGCGGCAAGTAGCCCTTCGGTGGAGCCCGCTTCAGCGCAGCAATTGCCGTTCGCAGAATCATGCGTATCGAGGTCACGATCTCGTCCCCCGTCTTTCCGAACTCGCCCGCAGCGATCCGTGAAGCATGATGTTCTCGCGCATGGCGCTGCCCTTGCAGGAAGCAATGCCGCAACTCGAGCGGCAGCGATTCCCGATCATCACCTCGTCGTCGCCCTCGAAGCGACGAAGCTCCGGTTGAGGACATCGACGGGGACATCCAGACCCTGGCCGACCACGGGCGGGCTGGACGCGAAGCCGGCTCGACCGGTGCCCTCCTCGATGCGCAGACCGCGCGCCCAGGCGGCGTCGGCGTCAGGGCGAGCGCGGCCGCGATCCGGCCCTGGGCGTGGTCGGCCGCAAGCGTCATGCACTCACCGGTACCTATGGCGCTCTGTCTCTGGCTACCGTCTCAACGGCCGGCCGCCGCGACAGCCAGGGCGGGGTTGCGCTGCAGCGGGCGTCCTGGCTGCTCTGGCCGTTCCTGGCCTCCTGCTTCGCCGTGCAGCCCCACGTTGGGTGATCGGATGGGACCCTTCAGCGGATCCGTTCGATGCTGCAGGTTCGTCCGTGTAGCCGCCTGTGAGACCAGAGCGGATGGTTGGTGTAACCGGCGCTGGGTCCACTCATACCGCAGAGCCGGGCAAACGGCGAGCGAACTCCTGACCCCTTCCGGACCTTCGGCACCACACACCTGAAAGTCCGCTTCAGGTCATGAAGGGGACCTCTCGTTCGCGTTCGCGAAAAAGTCTCGGCAGCTCTCATGCGCACTCAAAACGCATGCAGCCGGTGAATGATAGCTTCCTCATTTCGCAGGAGCCGGCCGTTCCCGCGGGCACCTTATCACAATGCAAGACGATCCAAGTCGCTGACTCATTTAGAGCCAGGCCCTTCCAAATTTAACGAAGCAAAACCCCTTTTTTATATAATTTGTATGTCTTGGACGATAGTCAGCCAGCCTAATCCGCTTCATCACGGCACGGTTGGCTGCGGCGCGGTGTAAAGCGGGCGCGCCGGTCGCGGCAGACTGGCGGAGGAACGGCCGAGTTGGGCGTCGATCCGTCGGTATGTTGCAAGTGCCTGCCCGACGATCTGGTCCATGTTGTAGTAGCGGTAGGTAGCGAGCCGACCAACGAACCAGACATCGGGCTGTGCGAGGGCAAGCCGCTCATAGCGCTTGAACAGGGCTTGATTTTCTTGCGTCGGCACCGGGTAATAGGGATCGCCTTCGGCGCTCGGATACTCGTAGGTCAGGGATGTCTGCGGGTGCGCCTGGCCGGTCAGGTGCTTGTACTCGGTAATCCGCGTGTAGGCCTCGCTCTGCGGATAATTTACCACCGCCACCGGCTGGTGCCGGTCGGTATCGAGTGTCGTGTGCACGAAGCGCAAGGAGCGGTAGGGCAATCGGCCGAAACGTAAGCCAAAATACTCATCGATGGCGCCAGTATAGATCAGACGCCGGTGGGGGATGAACTCGCGCAGGCTGCCGAAATCGGCATTGGTCATCACGCTGATGTTGGGATGCGCCAGCATCCGTTCGAACATCCGCGTATAGCCCTGAGCCGGCATGGCCTGGAACGTGTCGGTGAAGTAGCGGTCGTCGCGGTTCGTGCGGGTGGGCACCCGTGCCGTCACCTGCCGGTCGAGTTCGGAAGGGTCGAGTCCCCATTGCTTGCGCGTGTAGCCGCGAAAGAACTTTTCGTAGAGTTCCCGGCCGATGGCTGAGACAACGACGTCCTCGGAGGTCCGGATCTCCGCGATCGGTTCGGCGCGGGCGGCGAACCATGCTGCGAGTTCGTCCGAGGTGAGGGAAAGGCCGTAGAGGCGGTTGATCGTGTCGAGATTGATCGGGATCGGCACCAGCATCCCGTCCGCCATCGCCAGAACCCGGTGCTCGTAGGGCCGCCACGCGGTGAACTGGGACAGGTAGTCGACGACACTGTCGGCGTTGGTGTGGAAGATGTGCGGCCCGTACTGATGGATGAGGATACCCGCCTCATCGAGCCTATCATACGCGTTGCCGCCGACATGGTGGCGCCGGTCGATCACGAGGACGCGCTCGCCGCGCTGACTCGCCAGCCGCTCCGCAAGCACGCTGCCAGCAAATCCCGCGCCGACGATCAGCCAATCGAACATGGATCCCGACCTCCAGGGTTGCAGGGATAGAGCTCAGACCGCGGTTGTGGCCGAGTGCAGAAGCGGAGCCGCCAAGGCTCCGCTGCGGCGCTGGGCATCCGCCATGAGCGCCTGCATCGCGGCCCAGGTCAGGTCCCAGGAATGAGTCGCGAGGCGCTGGTCGACCGCTTCGAGCCAAGCGTCCTTTGACCGGAATAGAAGCGCCTCGGCGGAGAGGACGACGGCTTCCGGCGTCTCGGCGACAGCGACCAATCCTGCCTCTCCGTAATCCCGCAGCACGTCGACGATGGGCGTCGAGATCACCTGCAGCCCGGCGGCCAGGAATTCGGGGGTCTTCGTCGGGCTGATGAACCGTGTCGCCTCGTTCAAGGCGAAGGGCATCAGGCCGAGATTCCAGCTTCGACGGCTTCAACCCTGAAAAGGCGGCTGAAGCGGCTTAGGTCGAGGCCGGTGAACGGAACTGGCGGCAGTTGTGTTGGCTGCCGCCACCTCTTCTCCAGTCGAGGACTTCAGACGAGGGGGTTCCGGTCGACGGCATGGAATTGCGGCTCGGTACGACCGGGCTGTAGGAAGACCGTGACCCGCCGATCACGGTAGCTCCGGCAGATCGAAGACACTTGAGGAGAACGTCATGCCCACGCTCTACACGATGCCGGGTACCTGTTCGCTTTCGCCGAACATCGCCATTGCATGGCTCGACGCGCCGGTCGAAGTTCACAACATAGCTTACGGCGATCAGAAGAAGGCCGCCTATCTCGCCATCAACCCCAAAGGCCAGGTCCCAGCGCTACGCTTCGATGACGGTGATGTGCTGACGGAGGCGTCGGCCATCCTCGCCTGGCTTGGCGCGGCGCACGGCAAGGAGGGCTACGGCCGCGACACGAGGCTCGGCCGCAAGGAAGCCGAGGCGCTGTCGTACATGACTTCGGAGGTCCATGCCGCTTATGGGGGGCACTTCAATACTCAGAAGCTCGCCGAGAGCGAAGCCGCGCGGGAAGAGGTCAAACGAAAGACCTACGAAACCCTCATCGGTCACTATAAGCGGATGGATGGCATCCTGAGTGAGAACGGTGGCGAGTGGTATCTCGGGCAGCGGTCTTTTGCTGACACTTTCCTCTACGTACTGACGCGTTGGATCGAGAAGACGCCGCTATCCATTGAAGACTATCCGGCATTGAAGGCACATCGCGCACGCATGGAGGCGGACGAGGGTGTCAAACGTGCCCTCGCGCGCCAGGACATGGAGCCGATTGGCTGAGGGAGGGCCTATCAGTCCGATGTCATGTTCCGAGGTGACCCGAAGGCCGGCCGCCTGGGGATGTGCTGCCAGGTTGGTCGCCAACACGGGTCCCCCGGCAGACCGTCGAGCCAGCCCGAGGACGCGTGTGCGCTACGTCTGACCGCCCGCAGCCTCGATGTCGGTTTCCGGGCGCCAAGGCAGAGCCCGCTTTCCACCGAGACTGTGTGAGAACGCGTTTTGGTCGATCGGTGCGGGGCGGAGATGGTGCGCGAGGTGCGGCGTGCTCTCACGCCCGGAGGGTCGTGAGGAGCGGTTCAACTCCGAGGA
>NZ_BPRC01000014.1 GCF_022179725.1 Methylorubrum aminovorans | reverse complement strand
GGAGTTGAACCGCTCCTCACGACCCTCCGGGCGTGAGAGCACGCCGCACCTCGCGCACCATCTCCGCCCCGCACCGATCGACCAAAACGCGTTCTCACACAGTCTCGGTGGGAAGGAGACATGCCGTTGCTGATGCGAAAGATATCGAAGCAGACATTCGGTGCATCGAGCACGCAATTATCCGCAAAGGGAGCTTCGCTACCCTTTCGGGCAATCCGCTCGGCGAGGACTGTCGGCCGGGCCTGGGCGGCGTGATCGGCACATAATGGAGTCGAGTGCTGCGAAATTCTCGGCCGGTCCGAGAGCGTGCTGTACAAGGGCGACAATCGCCTCGCCCTCGCGTTTGGTCATGGCCTCGGCGGTCTCCACGAACTGACCGTGCCCCCATACGGTCCAGAGTGCGCCAAGTTCGCCGCTGATCCGCACGGCCGCCGTGTGGAAATCATTCTCCCCCGCCGGGTACACCTTCGCTCGGCAGACGATCGTTGCTTGCCTGGGCGTCGAGGGCACGGGATTCCTCGGTCGGTCCTCGCCGACGCAGTTCAAGTGCTTCTGCGCTTCGCGCAGGTCGACCAGCCTGAACCGATTGACGGGAAGGGCTTGTAGAACGGCGGCCCCCGGATTGTCGCAGACTGACCGCGACCACTCGCGGGTCAGCAGGGGGCAGAGTGTGATCTGCCGCGTGTCGAAGTCGTTTAAACCATAGGGTCTGACCACGATCGCGAGCGAAGAGAAGAGTCTAGGATGGTCGGGTGTCGCTGCCTCGCGCAGCAGCGTGTCCGCTGCACGCGACGCCTGCTGCGTGTCTCGCTCAGGATTGAGGGAGAAGGACGGACCGCGGTAGGCGTACTCTTCGAGGGCAATGAATGGGAGTACAAGATCGTGCTCCGCGATCGAGACATGAACGTTGGCAGCAAGACGATGCACGTCAGGGGCGGGCCGAGTGCCGTCCTCATCACAGGCCGATAGTGTAAGGCCGATAGCCGCAATCATGGCTATAGATTGAGGGGATAAGCAGATACGTTGAACTAATCTCATCCGGCTAATTTAGCATTGATGTGTGAATGGTAGCTTTCCCGGTGCGAGTGCAGCCGAGTAGATGTCCGCAATGGAGCGAAAGCGGCTCCTCGCGTGGTCAAGCTGATCGGGTTTTGACCCTCGGGGCGCACGATCGGATCCGGCGGCATCACAGGTCGAGCGCCATCGACAGCAGGTAGGTCCGGGGCGCGCCCTGGAAGAACGTGCCGAACGAGGCCACGCCGGTCCAGTACCGCGCGCCGGTGACGTTCAGCACGTTGGCACGAAGCGTCACCTGCCGCCCGTCCAAGAGGGTGGTGTAACGCAGGCCCAGATCGAGGCGCGTCCAATCCGGCAGGGACTGGGTGTTGGCGGCATCGACGAACTGCCGCCCCGTATGGATCACGGCGCCGCTGAGACTGAGACCCGGCATCGCCGGCAGATCCCACTCGGCGCCGAGGTTGAGCTGGAGGCGAGGCACGCCGATCGGCGTGTTCCCGACATTGGCGGCGACGGCCGTCCTCGTCAGAACCCCGTCGAGCAAGGTGAGACCGCCGAGCACCCTGATGTCCGGCGCGACTTCGCCGTAGATGCTGAATTCCAGGCCGCTGACACGCTGCTCGCCGGTCTGGGCGAAGCGGTTCTGCGGACCGAGTTCGCCGATCGGCCGTGTGATCTCGAAGGCGCTGAAGGTCGTGCCGAGCCGGCCGAAATCCAGCTTCACGCCGGCCTCCACCTGCTGCGCCACGTAGGGCGCGAGGATCTCGCCGACATTGGCCGCCGCAGCCGGGGCCACGTCGCCGCGGCTCAGGCCCTCAATGTAGTTGCCGTAGAGCGAGACGTTCTCCCACGGCCGCACCACCAGGCCGACGAAGGGGCTCGTCGCGCTCCTGTCGTAGGAGGAGGCCAGCGTGCCGACATTCGAGACGTAGTTGTGCGCCTCGATGCCCTGCCGACGCACGCCGAGCGTCAGCAGGATGCGCTCGTCGAAGACCGACAGGGTGTCGGCGACCGAGAGCCCCGTCAGCGTGCTGTCGGACAGGCGCGGCCGGGAATCGATCACGGGGGGCGCGATGAGGGGCACGAGCACCGGATCGTAGATGTTCGACAGGTAGCTGCCGCGCCCGGCCGGGAGGCGGCGGGCGGTGTCCTCGCTGTAGCGGGACGCCTGCACGGCGAAGGCGTGGCGGACGAAGCCGGTGTCGAACCGGGCACGGAACCCGCCGTCGAACGTCGTGCGGCCGACGCCGAGATCGTAGAATTGCGGGGTCGTGGTGGTGTCGCCGCGGGCGTTGGTGATGGTTGGGGCGGACGCGAAGTAGCGCTCGACATTGCTGATCGAGCCGCCGACATTGCCGAACAGCGTGATCTGGTCCGTGAGGTCGTATTCCAGGCGCAGCAGACCGCCGCGATCGTCGATATCCGAGTATTCCCAGGGCTGCGTCAGGTTCCGGCGGCCGTCCGGCGCCCTCGGCACGGGAACACCGGCCCGCAGGAGGAACGGACGCAAGGGGGCGTCGAACCGGTCGGTCTGCGCCAGCAGGTAGAGCCAGGCCCGGAACCGGTCGCCCTGATAATCAAGGGCCAGCGCCCCAACGCCCGTCGTCTCGCTCTGCCGGTCGAAGGGCGTGTTTCCGCCGCGCAGGCTGCCGATGAAGCGGGCCCCCCATTCGCGGTTCGCACCGTAGCGCCGCGCGACGTCCAACTGCCCCCCGCCGCGCGCGACCGAGCCGTAATCGAGCGTGAGGCGCGTCACTTCCTCGTTGGCGCGCTTGGGCACGATGTTGATGACGCCGCCGATGCCGCCGTTGGGCGAGACGCCGGACAAGGCGGCCGCCGGCCCCTTCAGAACCTCGATGCGCTCGACGTAGTCGGTGAAGACGCGAAAGCTCGGGGCGACGCCGTAGACGCCCTCGAAGGCGAATTCGCCGCTGGTGTTCTCGTTGATGGGGAAGCCGCGGATGTAGAACGAGTCGAACGGTGCCCCCGTCGTCTGCGTCGCGCGCACGGACGGGTCGAGGGCCAGCGCCTCCGACACCGTGCTCGCCTGTCGGTTGCGGATGAAGGTGTCGGTGTAGCTCGTGACGTTGAAGGGCGTCTTGGCCGTGGCAACGTTTCCGAGCAGGCCGAGCCGGTCGCCCTGGGCCACTTGGCCACCGGCATAGGGAGCGGGAACCTGCGATGGGCCGGGGACGGCGGGGCCTGTCGGCCGCCCCTCGACCGAGAGTTCATCCAGCACGACGCCGTCCGTTGTGCCGGCGGGGGCTGCGAGCTGAACGTAGCGTGGGTTCACCAGCGTGATCGTCGAGGTGTCAACGGCGCGGTAGCTCAGGCCGGTCCCCTCCAGGACCTTGGTCAGGGCTTCGAGGGGCTGGAACTCGCCGTCGATGCCATCGGTGAACCGGTCTTCGGTGAGTGCCGTTTGATAGGCCAGCTTCAGGGGAACCTGCTTGGACAGAACGGCCAGGGCGGGTTCGAGCGGTCCTCGCTCGATCGAGATCCTGATGCGCGCGGCCGCGTTCTCGGACAGCCGTCCGGCAACGGGGATCGGACCGCGGGCGAGGCTCACCGGCTCAAGGGCTTGAGATGGCCGGTCGGCGGAGATCCGTTCCTGCGCCGCCGCGGCGTGAGCCATCAGGATCAGCGGCACGCCCGCCAGGGCTTGCCAGCGCCGCAATCCGACCCAACGATCCTGCATCCTCATACCCCGCCTGTCCGTCCACGGGGCGGCGCGCTCTCGCGTTCTCTTGATCCCCTGCAGCGGTAGACAGGCGAGCCGCGAAACTCCTGACCTTCGGCGCGAAAATTTTCCGGATGGATCTCAACCGTTTCCGGTTGATCGCTTCGGATTGTGCCGGACTCCGTCATCGCGAGGATGACGACCGAGGGTATCAACCGGACGCCGTCTCAGGAGGCCGGTCGGACGAGGATCAGGAGCGGCGTCAGCCGGGTGAGGCGCAGCCCCATCGCCGCGGCCAGCACGTCGAGCGACGCGTCGGTGTCGCGCAGGTCGAGCGTCCCGCTGAAGCGGCGGCTGCCGAGGGCTGAATCCGTCAGCAGGAGGCGACCGCGCCGGTAGCGTTCCAGTTCGCTCAGGACCTGGGAGAGCGGCTGACCCGAGACGGTGAGCTGGCCCTCGCGCCACGCGATCGCCCGCGCGACGTCGCCCGCGCGGGCGAGAGGACGGCCGTCCTCGCCCCGAACCGCGACCTCGCCGGCCCGGAGCCGCGTCTCGCCGGCGCTGGTCGCCACATCGACCCGGCCCTCGGCCACGCCGACAGGGACGGCCGCGCCATCGACCCGGACGAAGAAGCGCGTCCCGACTGCGCGGGCCCGCACCCCGTTCCCGCTCACGACGAAGGGGCGCCCGGCATCGGGCACGACATCGAACACCGCCTCGCCCCGCAGCAGCGCGACGCTGCGCTCACTGTGCGTGAACCGCAGAGCCAGGGCCGTATCGGTGTTGAGATCGACCCGGCTGCCATCCGGGAGGGTGGTCGTCTCGATGCCGCCGCGATCGGTCCAGGCATCCGCCCGCATCCGGTCGACCCAGCCGAGCGGATCACTCAGCAAGGCGCCCAGGCCGAGGGCGGCGGCGACCGCCGCGAGACCCTTCGGCAGGTGAGGCCGCCGCGGATTGGGGGCCCGCTTCATCGTGCGGCGCCACGCCTCCATCTCGGCATAGGCCTCGGCATGGGCAGGGTCGGCCGCGCGCCACGCCTCGAAGGCACGATGGTCGGCTTCCGTCGCGTCCGTGGAGGAGAGGCGCGCGACCCAAAGGGCGGCCTGCTCATAGACCGGATCCTCGGCCTCCTCCGGCGCGTCCGGGGGCGTGCGCTCGTTCATCCCGCTGTTCTTGCCGGTTCTCGTTCGCGCTCGTCTCGCATGCCCGTCCGGGTCGGTGCGAGTCCCGTCTCTCGTAAAGACCGGCGAGGTTGGAAAATCCTGATGTGCCGCCTTCAGAAAAAGTCGCGGCAGGTGCGGCGGGTGTGAAGGAACGCCTTCATCAGGTGCTTCTCGACCATGTTGCGGCTGATCCCCAGCCGCGCGGCGATGACGCCGTTGGGCAGGCCGTCGAGGGTGCTGAGCAGGAAGACCTCGCGGCAGCGCGGCGGCAGCCTGTCGATGGCGGACGCGACAAGGCGCAACTGCTGGCGCGCGATGACCTGCTGCTCGGGCCGTGCCTGCCCGTCCGCCACCTCCGCGAGGTCGAGGTCCGTCAGCGGGGAGAACAGCCCCTTCTCGAGACGGCGCCGCGCCCCGAGATTGAGCGCGACGTTGCGCGCCACGAAGAACAGGAAGATGCGCGGCTGCTCGATCTCCGTTCGGTCGAACGCCTTCACGAGGCGCAGATAGGTTTCCTGCGCCGCGTCGGCCGCATCGGCCGGATTGCCCAGCAGACGCGTGAGGAAGCGCTGCAGCCGCGCGCCCTCACACCGATGCAGAGCCTCGATCAACCCCGCCGACATCCCACCAACCCCGAACCCACGAAGGCGCGCGACGGCACCGCTCCTGGCCGTTACGAGAGACGTAAAACACGCATTGAACAAGTCCGGGAAGATAGTTTGTATGTGTTCTAGAGTATTCTTCTAAATCAAAACAAGCCTTTGAAGGCTTTGCGGGAATCGATTGCCGGAGAGTTTGTTCTTCTATTGTGCCCATCTTGGGCGGGTCCGCAAAAACGACATATGTTGCCGCAGGGCAACGCCCGGTCGTTTCCGATCGCCCGCGCCCGGTCGTCCATCGCGAGGCGGCCCCGGACAGGATCGCGAAACGAAAAAACCTGCGGCACCCGTTCGGGGCCGCAGGTGGTGGGTCGTTCGGAAGGCTGGCAGCTCGTACCAAATCCGGTTGATCCCTTCGGGATGGCGGATTTGGGCTTCGCTCAAGCGCCGCGCGGGCTGGCTGATCCGCTCCCCGCTCCGATCGAGCGGAGACCGTATCAGGCGATGGCGCGCTTGGCCTTCGCCTTCGGCTTGAGAACCGCATCGACGGGGAATTCGATATCGACGCCGAGCGTCGAGACGCCCTCGCCCCGCTCCAGCTTGATCTGCACCTTGTCGCGCTCGACCGTGACGTGCTTGGCGATCACGTTCAGGATCTCTTCGCGCAGGGTGATGATCAGGTCGGGCCGTCCGTTCTCCACGCGCTCGTGCGCGAGGATCAGTTGCAGGCGTTCGCGGGCGACCGAACCGGAGCCGCGCGGCTTGAGGAAGGTCAGGACACTCATGCGGCCCTCCGTGTGAACAGCTTGTTGATCAGGGATTTGCGGTCAGACGGGATCGCCATCGGCACGGTCTCGCCCTTCAGGCGACGCACGGCATCGATGTAGGCGCGGGAAGGCGCGCAGAGCGGGTTGTTGAGCGTCACCGGGCAGCCGACGTTCGAAGCGCGCAGCACTTCGAGGCTCTCCGGGATGATGGCGAGCAGCGGGATCGAGAGGATCTCGAGCACGTCATCGACCTTGAGCATGTCGCCGCGGTCGGCGCGGGCCGGGTCGAAGCGGGTCAGAATCAGGTGCTTCTCGATCGTGTCGCCGCGCTCGGCGCGCACGGTCTTCGAGTCGAGCAGGCCGATGATCCGGTCCGAGTCGCGCACCGAGGAGACCTCGGGGTTCGTCACCACCACGGCGACGTCGGCGTGGCGCATGGCGAGCTGGGCGCCGCGCTCGATGCCGGCGGGGCTGTCGCAGACGATCCAGTCGAACTTCTCGCGAAGCTCGCCCATCACGCGCTCGACGCCCTCATCGGTGAGCGCATCCTTGTCGCGGGTCTGAGAGGCCGGCAGCAGGGAGAGGTTCTCGAGGCGCTTGTCGCGGATCAGCGCCTGCGGCAGCTTGGCGTCGCCGTTGGTGACGTTGATCAGGTCGTAGACCACGCGGCGCTCGGCGCCCATGATCAGGTCGAGGTTGCGCAGGCCGACGTCGAAATCGACCACGCAGACCTTCTCGCCGGCCTGCGCCAGCGCCGCACCGAGCGCTGCCGTCGTGGTGGTCTTGCCGACGCCGCCCTTACCGGACGTGACACAAAGAACCTTGGCCATTCTCGTTTCCCCTTAACCCAAGGCTGCAATCTTGATCGCGCCGCCGTCGGACCAGATCTGGACCGCTTGGCCGCGCAGGTGAGTGCCCATATCCTCGGCCGTGCGGACGAGGCGGTCGATGCCGAGAAGCTCGGGCTCGAACTTGCGGCAGTAGATGCGTGCGCGGGGGTTGCGGGCGGCGCCCGCGATGGCCCGCCCGCGCAGGGCGCCGTAGACGTGGATGGAACCGCCCGCGAGGACCTCGGCGCCCGAGGACACCGAACCCATCACGGTCACGTCCCCCTCGCGGTGGACGATGCTCTGGCCGGAGCGCACCGAGCCCTCGATGGTGAGGGAGGACACGCCCGGCTTGTCTTCCTCGAACGCCGGCGCCTCGAAGGCATCGCCGACGGGACGGCCGCCGACGAGCCGCGGTGGAAGGAGCGAGGGCAGCGGGGCCTCCGCGCCCTCGATGCCGAGGATGCGCAGTTTCCGCGCCGACAGCTCGGCGATCAGGGTCTCCAACTCGGACGGCGCGGGCTTGAGGCCGGCGACGTCGAGGATCACGGCCCGGTCGTCGAACAGCGTGGCCGATCGCTTCAGGGCCGCGTCCAGAAGGGCGAGCCAATCGGCGAGGGGGGCTTCCGGCGCCAGCGAGACGGCGCGGAACACGCGGCCTCGCAGGGGCAGTGAAGGACGGGTGGGAGCGGGGCTGGTCACGGGCGTTGACGTTTCCTTACCGACACACCCATTGACCGCCCGGATGGTTACCGACGGGTTAATTTTTGGGCGCACCGGGCAAGAATTGCCGGGCAAGATGTTCCCACCACACCCCTTCGATTCGGAAAACTCTCGGTTGGGCAGGGGCTTGGCCGAAATCGGCCTTCGGAAACAACCTTCGAGCCGGCCTGTGCTTGTCGGATCGCCGGATCCTGTGATCGGCGCGAATCAGGCAATCCGGCCACACGGCATCGCCGCATAAGCGCGCAATTGTCTTGTGCCAGCGCGGATTAACGGGGCCTTAGGTTCGTAAAAGCCATCATTTGTTGAAGCGCCGCCGTCGTGCAGCGCATTTGCCATTCTGGATCAGCGTTATGCGTGCCGTCGCCCATCTCTCCATCGTCGCCAAGCTCGGTGTCGTCTTCGCGCTGGTCATCCTCGCGGTCTGCGGGTCCACATTCATCAGTTGGCGTAGCCTCGGCACGATTGAGGAAACCAACCGATGGCGCGACCACACCTACCAAGTGCTCTTGGAACTCGACCGGTTGACGGGCAGCATGGTGGACCGGGAGACGGGCCTGCGCGGCTATCTCGTCTCGGCCGATGCTGCCTTCCTCGAACCGTTCCATGCCGGAACCAAGGCTTACGGCGAGACGCTGGGGCGGTTGCGCAACCTCGTCGCCGACAATGCCGAGCAATTGCGCCGCCTCGACGCCCTCGATGCGGCCGCCGGCCAATGGACCCGCGACGTCGCCGAGCGCGAGATCGCGCTGATGCGCGACGAGGCGACCCAGGAGCAGGCCCGCCGGATCGAGGCGTCCGGGGCCGGCAAGACCGCCATGGACACGGTGCGCAAGGTCGCCGCCGCGATGGCCGGCGCCGAGGCGGCCCTGCTGGAGACGCGCGCCCAGGTCGCCCGGGAGGCCGCGAGCGCGTCCCGCCTCGCCGTCGGCGCGGGCCTCGCGGCGCTTCTGCTCGTCGCCGGTCTCGGCATCCTGCTGCTCAACGGCTTCGTCGCGCGCCCGATCCGCCGCATGACCGGGCTGATGAGCCGCCTCGCGGAAGGCGATGCCGGCGTCGAAATTCCCTTCCGCGAGCGACGCGAGGAGGTCGGGGCGATGGCGAACGCGGTTCAGGTGTTCAAGGACAACCTGATCCGCACCCGTGCCCTGGAGGAGGAGACCGCGCTCGCGCGGGCCGGCGCCGAGGCGCAGCGCAAGGCGGCGATGCGCGAGATGGCCGACAGCTTCGAGCGGGCGGTGAGCGGCACCGTCTCGGCCGCCGCCACCGAGCTGCAGGCGACCGCCCAGAGCATGGAGGGCACCGCCTCGCAGACGGCCTCCCAATCGAACGCCGCCGCGGCCGCCGCGGAAGAGGCCGCAGCCAATGTGGGGACGGTCGCCGCGGCCGCCGAGGAACTCGGCGCCTCGGTGCAGGAGATCGCCCGGCAGGTCACCGGTTCGACCGCGTTGGCGCAGAAGGCCGTTGTCGAGGCCGAGGGCACCGCGCAGCTCGTGCAGGACCTGAGCGTCGCGGCCGCCAAGATCGGCGACGTGGTGGGCCTGATCTCCACCATTGCCGGGCAGACCAACCTGCTCGCGCTCAACGCCACCATCGAGGCGGCCCGCGCGGGTGAAGCCGGCCGCGGCTTCGCGGTCGTCGCCGCCGAGGTCAAGGAGCTCGCCAACCAGACCGCGCGGGCGACGGACGAGATCTCCGGTCAGATCGGGCAGGTGCAGACCATCACCGGACAGGCCGTCAACGCCATCGGCGACATCGCGGCGCGCATCCGGGAAATCGACGGGCTCGCCGGATCGATCGCCGCGGCGGTCGAGGAGCAGGGGGCGGCGACCCAGGAGATCGTGCGCAACGTCTCCGAGGCGTCCGCCGGCACCGGCGCGGTCACGGGCAACGTCGCCAGCGTCGCGGCGGCGGCCGAGGAGACCGGTGCGGCGGCGAGCCAGGTGCTGACCTCGGCCTCCGAGCTGTCGCGCCAGTCCGAGCACCTCGACGGCCAGGTCCGCCACTTCCTCCACACGATCCGGGCGGCCTGAGGCGAGCATCACCTTTTCCGGTTCTTCGATCCGGTTCGAGCGCATCGCCTCTCCCCGCATGTGGGAAGAGGAGGGGAGCCGCGGCATCCGGGGGGAGGTTCCGGACATGGTTCACATGCAAAAAGGCCCCGGTGCGCTGGCTGCACCGGGGCCTTTCCGTGTTCGTTGAGAGCGAAACGGCTCGTTTTAAGCCGTCAACGCTTCCTTCGAGCGCTCGAAGCGCTTGCGGTCGTTCGGGTCGAGGTGGATCTTGCGCAGGCGGATCGACTTCGGCGTGACTTCCATCAGCTCGTCGTCCTGAATCCAGGCCAGCGACTTCTCCAGCGTCATCCGGATCGGCGGCGTCAGGCGCACGGCCTCGTCCTTCGAGGTGGTGCGGATGTTGGTGAGCTTCTTGCCCTTGAGCACGTTCACTTCGAGGTCGTTCTCGCGGTTGTGCTCGCCGACGATCATGCCCTGATAGACCTTGGCGCCGGGCTCGATCATCATCGGGCCGCGGTCCTCGAGGTTCCACATGGCGTAGGCCACGGCCTCGCCCTTGTCGTTCGAGATCAGCACGCCGTTGCGGCGGCCGGCGATCTCGCCCTTGAAGGGCTCGTAGGCCTTGAACAGGCGGTTCATGATCGCGGTGCCGCGGGTGTCGGTCATCAGCTCGCCCTGGTAGCCGATGAGGCCGCGGGTCGGAGCGTGGAAGACGAGCCGGAGCCGGTTGCCGCCCGAGGGCCGCATCTCGATCATCTCGGCCTTGCGCTCGGACATCTTCTGCACGACGACGCCGGAATACTCCTCGTCGACGTCGATCACGACTTCTTCGACCGGCTCCATCACCTCGCCGTTCTCGTCCTTCTCTAGGACGACGCGCGGCCGGGACACGGCGATTTCAAAGCCCTCGCGGCGCATGGTCTCGATCAGGATCGAGAGCTGCAGCTCGCCGCGGCCGGAGACGTAGAACGAATCCTTGTCGGCGGCTTCCTCGATCTTGAGCGTGACGTTGCCCTCGGCCTCCTTGAACAGGCGGTCGCGGATCATGCGGCTCGTGACCTTGTCGCCCTCGGTGCCGGCCAGCGGCGAATCGTTGACGATGAAGGACATGGTGACGGTCGGCGGGTCGATCGGCTGGGCCTGGATCGGCTCGTTGACGGCCGGATCGCAGAAGGTGTCGGCCACGGTGCCCTTGAGCAGACCGGCGATGGAGACGATGTCGCCGGCCTCGCCCACGTCGATCGGAGCGCGCTCCAGGCCGCGGAAGGCGAGGATCTTCGAGACGCGGCCGGTCTCCACGACCTTGCCGTCGCGCGAGAGCACCTTGATCGACTGGTTCGGCTTCACCGTGCCCGAGGCGATGCGCCCGGTGATGATGCGGCCGAGGAAGGGGTTGGCTTCGAGCAGCGTGCCGAGCATCCGGAACGGACCCTCCTCGACGCGGGCCTGCGGCACGTGCTTGAGCACGAGGTCGAACAGCGGCGCGAGGCCGACATCCGGCGAAGCGTCCGGCGAATCGGCCATCCAGCCGTTGCGGCCCGAGCCGTAGAGGATCGGGAAGTCGAGCTGCTCGTCGGTGGCGTCGAGCGCCGCGAACAGGTCGAACACCTCGTTGACGACCTCGTTGATGCGCGCATCCGGCCGGTCAACCTTGTTGATCGCGACGATCGGGCGAAGGCCGATCTTCAGCGCCTTGCCGACCACGAACTTGGTCTGCGGCATCGGGCCCTCGGCGGCGTCGACCAGCACGATCACGCCGTCGACCATCGAGAGGATGCGCTCCACCTCGCCGCCGAAATCGGCGTGGCCGGGGGTGTCGACGATGTTGACGCGGGTATCCTGCCACACGACCGAGGTCGCCTTGGCGAGAATCGTGATGCCGCGTTCCTTCTCGAGGTCGTTCGAGTCCATCGCCCGCTCCTCGACCCGCTGGTTTTCGCGGAAGGTGCCCGACTGCTGGAGCAGCTTGTCGACCAGCGTCGTCTTGCCGTGGTCGACGTGGGCGATGATGGCGATGTTGCGCAGCTTCATCGGGGGTCTCGGAAACGTTCGAAAAACGTGGAGCCCGGCCATAAAGCGGCGTGTCGCGGGCCGTGCTTCGACGGTCGTGACGCCAGGGTACGGATTCGGGCGGTATCGCGTCGCAATATAAGGTGTCGCTCGATCCGGCAAGGGCGTGCGGACGAGGGCGGGCAAGAACATCCCTGCGAGGAGGGCATGTCTGTCGTCGGATAAGGGTGGGGCGGACATCCGCCGTTGCCGGCTCCGGATCATGGGGCCAAGGTGCGGGGCGGCCTCGTCCTGCGGTCGCGCTGCCCTCCGGGACGATCCGAATGACCGCGTTCAAGGATCACTTCTCGACCAACAATGCCGGCTATGCCGCGCACCGCCCGGCCTACCCGCCCGCCCTGGTGGATTTCCTGGCGGACGCGGCGCCGGACCGGGATCTCGCGCTGGATGTCGGATGCGGAACGGGCCAGCTCTCGACGCTCCTCGCCCGGCGGTTCGCACAGGTCGTCGCCATCGATGCCAGTGCCGGGCAGATCGCGGCGGCGGCGCCGGTTGAGCGTGTGCGCTACCATGTGGCTCCGGCCGAGCGTCCCGGCCTGCCGGATTCGAGCGCCAGCCTCATCACCGTCGCGCAAGCCGCGCACTGGCTCGACCTCGCGCCGTTCTACGACGAGGTCCGCCGCGCCGCCCGGCCGCGAGCGGTCCTGGCTCTCATCACCTACGGCGTGCTCCACCTCGCCGACGCGGCGGCCGACCGGGTCGTGCGGCACTTCTACGAGGACGTGATCGGGCCTTTCTGGCCGCCGGAGCGCAAGCATGTCGAGGACGGCTATCGCGCCTTGCCCTTCCCCTTCGCGGCACTGGAGACCCCGGCCCTCGATATCGAGGTGAGGTGGAGGCTCGCGGACCTGATCGGCTATGTCGAGACGTGGTCGGCGGTGCGGGCCGCCGAGACGTCCGTCGGGCGCGGACCCATCGAGAGGTTCCGTGCTGATCTCGCTGCGGCGTGGGGGGAGCCCGACACGATCAGGGACGTGCGCTGGCCTCTGTCGCTCCGGGTCGGGCGGGTTCGGGACACGTGAGGCGCCTCGGTACCATTCCCACCACCATTTTATTTTGGCCCGCGACGGACGCCCGGCCTGAGCCGGGGCGGGCCTCCACCTCGGCAAGCTGCACTCCATGCGCGCCACTTTGCTGTTGAGGAATGCAGCCTCCTGGCCGGACGCCCAAGGGATCTGCCATAAGCTTGCGGGCATGATCCCCGCGCCGCGAACCTGCCCGTGACCGACCGTCCTCCGATCCGCTTCCGCGGCCGCTCCTTCCTGGCGATGGTGCTGGCCCCCGTGCCGCCGATCGACCAGTGGCTCGCCGAACTCGATGCGCTCAAGCAGCGGGCGCCCGCCTTCTTCGCGGTGCGGGCGATCATCCTCGACGTGACCGGCCTGCGCTTCGAGCGCTCGGATCTCGCCCATCTCTGCGAGGAGCTGAACCGGCGCTCGATCACCATCCTCGGCATCGAGGGGATCGGCCCGACCTCGCTCGGGCCGGGCTTCCCGCCGCCGCTGGTGGGCGGCAAGCCGGTCGAGGACATCGCGCCGCCGGAGTCCGGTGCGGCAGCGTCCGCTCCCGCCGAGGCGCCGACGGCCCAGGCTGCGGCTCCCGCCCTGGTGGCCCCCCCGGCCCCGCCCCGGCCTCGCTCCTTCGTTCTCGACGCGCCGGTGCGCTCGGGGCAGGTGATCCAGCATCTCGACGGCGACGTGACCGTGCTCGGCTCGGTGGCCTCCGGCGCCGAGGTGATCGCCGGCGGCTCGATCCACGTCTACGGCGCCCTGCGCGGCCGGGCGATCGCCGGCGCCGTGGGTGATCCCGCCGCACGCATCCTCGCCCGCAAGTTCGAGCCGGAACTCATCGCCATCGACGGTCTTTACAAGACCGCCGACGATCTCGGCGGCAGCCGCTGGGGCCAATCGGTGCAGGCGCGGCTCGAAGGGGATGCGATCGTCCTCGTGCCGCTCGACTGATGTCGCGGCTCCGGATCGATCATTCATCGTGCGGTGCATCCACGGCGGCATTCCGCCGGCCTTTCGGCTCACGTGGCGGAAATCCGCCGCCCCCGGATCGGAGCACGCATCGTCCCGGCTGAAAAAACGAAATTCTCTACAAGCGGTTACGAGAAGATCGGCGTATCCTGCATGGCTGGCATGCGCCGTGCAAAAGGGAGAGGGCTATCTGCGCCGGCCGTAGAGCCGGGCCATCAGGGAGAAGCCTCTTGCCCGTTTGCCGTCCTCTCACACGCCGCCGCCTCGCCACCCTCGCTGTCGCGACGGCCGCGATGCTCGCACCATTTCCGCTCTCCGCGCAGGAAGTGATCCGCGTCGGCAACCTGAAGCTCGCTCACTTCGCCGGCGTCTCCTACGTCAAGGAGATCGCCAAGAACTGCGGCATCACCGTCGATCTCAAGATCTTCGCCAAGGGCCCGGACATCATGCAGGCGATGCTCGCCGGCGAACTCGATGTCGGCGCAACCGCCTCCGAGGCCGCGATCTCGGCCCGCGGCAACGGCGCCCAGGTCTACATCGTTGGCGGCTTCGCCAAGGGCGGCGCCCGCCTGCTGGCGACGCCGGAATCCGGCATCAAGTCGGCGGCTGACCTCAAGGGCAAGAAGGTCGGCGTCACCCGCGGCTCGATCCAGGAGGTGCTGCTCGGCGCCGAGATGGCCAAGCACGGCCTGAAGAACCGCGACGTCAACCTGATCTTCCTCGGCTATCCCGACCTGAACCAGGCGCTGCTGCAGAAGCAGGTCGACGCAATCATGCAGACCGAGCCGCAATCGGCCCAGGCCATCGCCCGCGGCTTCGGCGTCGAGGTGATCAAGCCCTACGACACCCCGGTCGGCTCACCGATCCGTACGCTGGTGATGACGGAGAAGTTCTACAACGAGAAGAAGCCGGCTGCGGCCAAGTTCATGGAATGCTTCGTCAAGGCCCAGAAGACCTTCATGGACGACCCGAAGGCCGCCGAGACCTTCGTCACGCAAGACGTGTTCAAGGGCCAGCTCACCGGTCCCGAGTTCCAGGACGCGCTCGCCAACTCGCCCTACACCCTGGAGATGAGCGCCGACCACATCCAGAAGACCACCGACGTCATGGCCGAGCACGGCATCGGCAAGATGTCGAAGCCGGCCAAGGCCGTCGATTGGGTGAAGCTCGATCTGCTGGAGGCCGCCAAGGCTTCCGCCGGCACGAACTGAGGAGGCTCAGTCGATGAACGCCTCCCGTCTCAAACCCCTGGCCGAGGGGTTCGCGGTTCCCATCGCCGTCCTCCTGATCTGGCAGCTTTCCTGCACGGCCGGCCTCGTCAACCCGATGGTGCTGCCCTCGCCGGCGGCGGTCGCGGTGCGATGGTGGTCCTATCTCGCGCCGCTCGAAGACTACGATCCGGCGCACGGCTCGTGGTTCCTCTGGCTCTTCTCCGGCGAGATGCTGCACGATGCCATGGCCTCGCTGTACCGGGTCGTCGTCGGCTTCGCCGTCGGCGCCGGACTCGCCCTGCCGCTCGGCCTGTTCATGGGCTCGAGCGACCTGATCTACCGCCACATCAACCCGTTGATGCAGGTGCTGCGGCCGATCCCGCCGATCGCCTACATCCCGCTCTCGATCCTGTGGTTCGGGCTCGGCAACGCGCCCGCCGTGTTCCTCATCGCCATCGGCGCCTTCTTCCCGGTGCTGATGAACACCATCGCCGGCGTGCGGCACGTGGACGGGATCTACATCCGCGCCGCCCGCAGCCTCGGCGCCAGCCGGATGACGATCTTCCGGCGGGTCATTCTGCCGGCGGCCACCCCCTACATCCTGTCGGGCGCGCGGATCGGCATCGGCACCGCCTTCATCGTGGTGATCGTGGCCGAGATGATCGCGGTCAACAACGGCCTCGGCTTCCGCATCCTGGAGGCGCGCGAATACTTCTGGTCCGACAAGATCATCGCCGGGATGCTGACCATCGGCGCGCTCGGCCTCGTCATCGACATGGCGGTCAGCCGCCTCAACAACCACCTGCTCCGCTGGCACCGCGGCCTGGAATCGTGAGGTCTCCCATGTCCGTGCAACCGCATCCCATCGCCTCCGTGACGCAGGACGCCGTGCCCGTCGCGCCGCCGATGGCCTCCACCGCCGCGCCGCACATCGTGGTCTCGGGCGTGGACAAGGTCTTCCCCGTCCCCGGCGGCGAGGTCGTCGCCCTCAAGGACATCGACCTCACCATCAACCGCGGCGAGTTCGTCTGCCTGCTCGGGCCCTCGGGCTGCGGGAAGTCGACGCTGCTCAACGCCATCGCCGGCTTCTCCCACCCGACCCGCGGCGGCATCGCCGTCGAGGGCCGTGCCGTGTCCGAGCCCGGTCCCGACCGGGGCATGGTGTTCCAGGAATACGCCCTGTTTCCCTGGATGAGCGTGGCGCAGAACATCGCCTTCGGTCTCGAGATCAAGGGCATGGGCCGCGCCGCGATCGAGGCGCGGGTGGCCGAACTCCTCGATATGCTCAAGCTCGCCGAGTTCCGCGACCGCTTCCCCAAGGATCTGTCCGGCGGCATGCGCCAGCGCGTGGCCATCGCCCGCGTGCTGGCGCTGGACAGCCCGGTGATGCTGATGGACGAGCCCTTCGGCGCCCTCGACGCCCTGACCCGCCGCTCGCTCCAGGATGAGCTGCTGCGCATCTGGGCGGCCACCGGCAAGACCATCGTGTTCGTTACCCACTCGATCGAGGAATCGATCTATCTGGCCGACCGCATCGTGGTGCTGACCTACCGCCCCGGTACGATCAAGCGCGACATTCGGGTCGAGCTGCCACGCCCGCGCGACAGCGCCTCGGCCGCCTTCAACGCCCTGAAGCGCGACCTCTCGGCGCTGGTGACGGCCGAGCAGCACCGCTTCGAGGAGGTGGAGATGAAAGGGCTGACGACGGATTGAGCATCGACGCCGCGGCTTCCTTCCGCCGCGGTGCGAGGTCGGCCGACGTCGCGCTCTGGATTGCTTCGGCTTCGCCTCGCAATGACGGTTCAGACCATCCTCACCGTCATTGCGCGCGGAGCAACGCAATCCAGCGGCGCAGCGTTGCCATGTTAGGCTCCGGGGTCGCCTGCCGCGCATCACGGCGGCGACTCAAAGCCTTGTCTGCTCCATGAGACACATCCCCTTCCCCCGCACCAAGGCCGTGCGCGCCCTGCTCCTCGCCGTTCTGGCGCTGGCGGCGCTTCTCGTCGTGATCAAGGCCGGCGACGTGGCAGAGGACCGCGTCGCCGCCAGCCTCGCCGGCGATGCCCGGCAGCGCGCGGAGATCTACGCGCAGAGCCTGGAGGGCGCCATCGAGCGCTTCGGCTTCCTGCCCGCGGCGGCGGCCCTCGATCCGCGGGTCCGGGCGCTGCTGGCCGCGCCGGAGGATCCGGCGCAGGTCGCCACCGTCAACGCCTATCTCAAGCGGCTGAGCCGCGAGGCAGGCGCCGGCGTCGTCTACCTGCTGATCCCTTCCGGACTGACCATCGCCGCCTCGAACTGGGACACGCCCCAGACCTATGTCGGCCAGGACTTTTCCTACCGGCCCTACTTCACGGAGGCGCGCGGCGGGCGGGTCGGGCGGTTCTACGCCATCGGCACGCTCACCGGCGTGCCCGGCTACTTCATCAGCGCCCCGGTCATCATCGACGGCACGGTACGCGGCGTGGTGGCGACCAAGGTCAGCCTCGATTCCGTGGAGGCGATCTGGCGTGAGGGCACCGACCGCGTGCTCGTGGCCGACGAGAACGGCATCGTCTTCCTCGCCTCCGACCCTGCCCTCAAGTTCCGCGCGACCAAGCCGCTCGACGCCGCCGCCCGCGCGCGCATGGAGCGGACGCGCCAATACGGGCGCGACGACTATCGCGCGATCGGTTTCGGCCGGACGGAAGAGGTGGGCGGCGTGCCGCTGGTCAGCCAGTCGGAGGCGGCGCCGCGGGGCCGCGCGCTGTTCGAGCAGCAGGCGATGCCGGCCTATGGCTGGACACTGCTGCTCTTCGCCGACGCCGGGCCGGTGGCGATCGCCGGGCGCAGCGCGCGGGTTGGGGCGATCCTGGCCCTGATCGTGCTCGGCCTGATCGGCCTCTACGGCAGCCAGCACCTGCGGCGCGTGCGCGAGAACCGGGCAGCGCAGCGCGAGCTGGAGGCGAAGGTCGCGGCCCGCACCGCCGACTTGCGCGCGGCCAATCTCAGGCTGGCGGGCGAGATCGAGGAACGGACCCGCGCCGAGGGCGATCTGCGGGAGACGCAGGGCGAACTGGTCCAGGCCGCCAAGATGGCGACGCTGGGCCAGATGGCGGCCGGCATCACCCACGAGCTGAACCAGCCGCTCGCCGCCCTGCGGGGCTTGGCCGACAACGCTTCCGCCTTCCTGCGCCAAGGCCGGGAGGCAGAGGCGGCGGCCAACCTGACCCGCATCGTCGCCCTGGTGGACCGCCTCGGCAAGATCACGGGGCAGTTGCGCAGCTTCTCCCGCCGCTCGGGGACGGAGCGGGTCGCGGTCGATGTCGGCATGGCCGTCTCCGAGAGCCTCGCGATCCTGTCGTCCCGCATCCGCGACGCGGGCGCGCGGGTGACGACCGATCTCGATCCGGCGGCGCAGTGGGTGGTATTCGAGCCGATCCGCCTGTCGCAGGTGCTGATCAACCTCGTCGGCAACGCCCTCGACGCGGTCAAGGGCCGTCCGGGCGCGGAAGTCGCGGTGCGGGCCTGGGCCGGCGACGGGCATGTCGTGCTCAGCGTCGAGGATAACGGGCCGGGCCTCGATGCGGCGGCGCTCAATCGCATCTTCGATCCGTTCTTCACCACCAAGCCGGCGGGGGAGGGGCTCGGACTCGGCCTGCCGATCTCGCTCGCCATCGCCCGCGAGTTCGGGGCGAGCCTCCAGCCCCGGCCGATGGCGGGCGGGGGTCTCGCCTTCGACCTCGTGATGGACGTGGCGCGCGAGATGGCTCAGGACTCGGCCGGGATGGCCCCGCCGGAGAGGGGGCGCCAGAGGATACCGCATGTTTCCTGAGGCCGAGCCGGCCGCCACCCTGCGCGTCGTGTTGATCGACGACGAGGAGATGGTCCGCCTGTCCATGGAGCAGGCGCTCCAGCTCGGCGGCATCGCTGTCGAGGCTTTTCACAGTGCCGAGGCGGCGCTCCCGGCCATCACCCGCGACTTCTCCGGCATCGTCGTCAGCGACGTGCGCCTGCCGGGCCATGACGGCCTCGCGCTGCTGGCGGAGATCCGCCGCCGCGATTCCGAATTGCCGGTGGTGCTCGTCACCGGCCACGGCGACATCGCCATGGCGGTCGCCGCCATGCGCGAGGGCGCCTACCACTTCATCGAGAAGCCCTTCGTCAACGACGCCTTCGTCGAGGTGGTCCGGCGCGCGCTGGAAAAGCGGGCGCTGGTCATGGAGAACCGCCGCCTGCGCCGCGCCCTCGACCGGGGCGAGGCGCCGGGCAGCGCGGTGGAGCGCTGCCTCGTCGGCCAGTCCCCCGTAATGCGGCGCCTGCGTGAGGACATCGCCTCGCTGGCCTCGGCAGCGGCCGACGTGCTGGTGCTCGGCGAGACCGGGGCCGGCAAGGAACAGGTCGCCCGCGCCCTGCACGAGGGCGGGGCACGGGCGGCCAAGCCCTTCGTGGCGATCAATTGCGGCGCCATCCCCGAGAGCATGTTCGAGAGCGAGATGTTCGGCCACGAGGCCGGTGCCTTCACGGGAGCGGGCAAGCGCCGCATCGGCAAGGTCGAGCATGCCAGCGGCGGCACCCTGTTCCTCGACGAGGTCGAGAGCATGCCGCTCGCCCTTCAGGTGAAGCTGTTGCGGGTGCTCCAGGAGCGGCGGGTGGAGCGGCTCGGCTCCAACACCGGCGTGCCGGTGGACCTGCGGGTGGTCGCCGCCACCAAGGAGGATCTCGACGCGCTCTCGGAGGCCGGGCGCTTCCGCCGCGACCTGTACTTCCGGCTCAACGTGGTGACGCTGACCCTGCCCCCCTTGCGCGAGCGCCGCGAGGATATCCCGCTCCTGTTCGAGCGCTTCCTCGTCCAGGCGGCGGTGAAGTACCAGCGTCCGGTGATCGAGGTGCCGCCGTCGCTGCGCCGTTCGCTGATGCTCGCCGACTGGCCGGGCAACGTGCGCGAACTCAAGAACGCCGCCGAGCGGGCCGTGCTCGGCTTCCTCAGCCCGGATCTCGCCGGCGGCCCCGAGGCGGCGCCGGGGCTCGACGCCCTGCTCGACCGGGTCGAGCGCCTCGTCATCGAGGACGCGCTGAAAGCCTCCGGCCAGCGCATCGCCGAGGCGGCCCGGGCGCTCGGCCTGCCGCGCAAGACCCTCTCCGACCGCATGCGGCGTCTGGGCCTGAGCGCGGGCGATTAGAGCATCATCCCGAAAGGTGGCTGCCGGCTTTCGGAAAAAGACGATGCAAAAACAAAGATCGAGTTTTCTCGAACGTGAGACCGACCCTGTGACGCACGATTCCGGCTGGCCGCCGCTCATCCTCGCCAACGCCCCCAACGGCGCCACGCGCACCAAGGCCGACCATCCGGCCTTGCCGATCACCCCGGCCGAGATCGCCCGCACCGCGGCCGAGATCGCGGAAGCCGGCGCCGCCCTGATCCACGTCCATGTCCGCGACGGAGAGGGCCGCCACCTCCTCGATGCGGAGGCCTACCGCGCGGTCACCGCCGCGATTCGCGCCGAGGTGGGGAACCGCCTCGTGGTGCAGATCACCTCGGAGGCCGCCGGGCGTTACCAAGCCCCGGAGCAGATGGCGGTGGTGCGCGCGGTGCGCCCCGAGGCGGTGTCGCTGGCGCTGCGCGAGATTGTGCCGGACGCCGCCGCCGAGTCTGCCGCGGCCGAATTCTTCGCCTTCGCCCGGCGCGAACGCATCCTGCTCCAGATCATCCTCTACGAGGCCGCCGAAGTGACCCGCTACGCCGAGCTCAAGAGCCGCGGCGTGCTCGGCGAGGGCGAGGATTTCCCGCTCTTCGTTCTGGGCCGCTACACCCCCGGCCAGGTCTCACGGCCCGCCGACCTGCTGCCCTTCCTCGCCGCGGCCGGGGCGGGGCTGCCGCTCTGGGCGATCTGCGCCTTCGGCCCGCGCGAGAATGCCTGCGCCCTCGTCGCGGCGGGGCTGGGCGGGCATGTGCGCGTCGGCTTCGAGAACAGCCTGCTCGCCCCTGACGGCCGCCCGGCCGAGAGCAACGCCGCCCAGATCCACCGCGCCGCCGAGGGCGCCCACGGACTCGGGCGCCCGCTGGCCGATGCCGACACCGCGCGGGCGATGATGGCCGGGAGCGGCCCTGTTTGATCGAAGCGCAGGTGGCAAAGCACGCTCGGGCCAAGTCTGAAACCGGCTTCCGCTTGATTCCTTCGCTGATGCTCGCGCTGACGTAAGGAGCAGCAGGCCCGAATCCATCGACCGGGAACGGTATGAAGCGGGCCCATCCGTGCCCCTGCCGCCGGACCGACGCTCATCGGACGATGAGGCGTGCCCGATCGCAGGGCCGCTCGGGCACGCTCGAGGCTCCGTCCGGGGCGGTGGGCGGCGTCAGGGGCGCCCCGTTGCCGCGTGCCGGGAGCGCAGACGGAAGCCGAGGATCAGCAGCATGACGCCGAAGGCCACGGCGTAGGCGCCGAGCCACCATGTCAGCACCAGCGCCGACATCCCGGGATTGATCAGGAGCACGATCCCGAACAGCACCGAGACCAAGCCGCCGAGACCGAGCCACCAGCGGCCGTAATCCAGGTGGAGACGGAAGGCTGCCGCGATCATCAATCCACCGGAGAGGATGGCCCAGGCCGCGACGAGGAGCACGAAGGCCCAGACCGCGGCCGCCGGCACGAGGAAGGCCGCAACGCCGACGACAATGTCGAGCAGGCCTTCGAGCAGCAGGAAGCCCCAGCGCTCGTGCTGCCGCGCCGCCCGCACCGCGGCGACGATGCCGAACGCGCCGTCGACCAGCATGTAGGCCGAGAAGAACAGCACCAGCGACAGCACGAACGCGCCCGGCGCCACGAAGGCGATCGCTCCGAACAGGATCGCGAGGAGGCCGCGCAGGGCCACGAGCCACCAATTGCGCGCCAGCACGGCACTCATGGCATCGAGGCGGGCCGGCCCGGTTTGCGGCAGGTCGGATGGGGGCACCACCCCGGATGTCTCGGACGCTCCAGCCATGACATGCTCCTCCGGCGCGATCGGACAAGGTCGGGCATGGCGGCTTTGCGACTAGGCCGAGCGCGAACCTGCCATCGGTTGCGCAACGCAACGTAGAGATGTCTGTTCCCTGTTTCCCGTTGTCGGAGACGGGGCATCGAGCCAATTCGCGGGAGCTCACTTCAGAGCAATCGGATTTCCTGCGGCAGGACCCCGTTTCCCGTCCCTTCTCTGGGTATCGTTTCCGGTGATCCCGTCGTCTTGGCGCGCAAATCTCTCGATGCCGGCCGCATATTCTCGCGCATCAAGGGAGATTCGGGAGCCGGATTCTCTCCGTTTTCCGGATTGCGCGCCCGCGCCGTTTCACCGGACTTCCGAAAATCTCGTGCGGGATCGAAGGGGCTGCCCTGTCCCTGTCCGGTCGGCGTGGCGTCTGCCCCGTGCCCGCCCGAGCGGATCGCCCGTCCTCGGCGGGCACGGCACCGGCCCGCGGCGGTGACTTCGCGGAATCGCCTGGAGATGGCAGAAGCGTCTGGCCGGAGCTTCGGTCCGAGAGGCCTCCTGCGCTTGGCCAAGGTCAGGACGGGGCGGCGGGCCCCCGTGCGAGAGGACGCGACATGACGGTGTCGAACGACGACGAGTTGGCGGGACTGAAGCGGATCGGACGCATCGTGGCCGACACGCTGGCGGTGATGGGGGAGGCGATCGAGCCCGGCATAACCACGCGCGAACTCGATGACGTCGGGCGAGCCTTCCTGGAGGCGGCCGGCGCGCGATCGGCGCCGGAAACGGTCTACGGCTTTCCCGGCGCGACCTGCATCAGCGTCAACGAGGAGATCGCCCACGGCATCCCCGGCGAGCGCCGGATCGCGCCGGGTGACCTTGTCAATATCGACGTCTCGGCGCAGATGCACGGCTACTTCTCCGATACGGGCGCGTCCTTCGCCGTGCCGCCGGTGACGCGCGCGGTCGAGCGGCTGTGCAAGGACGGGCGCCGGGCGATGTGGACGGGCCTGCGGCAGGTCGGGGCCGGCAAGCCGCTCGCGGGCATCGGCCGGGCGGTGGGCAGCTTCGCCCACAAGAACGGCTACACGCTGGTGCGCAACCTCGCGAGCCACGGGGTCGGCCTGTCGCTGCACGAGGAGCCGACCGAGATCGCGACCTGGCCCGACCCGTCCGAGCGGCGGATCATGCGCGAGGGCATGGTGCTGACGGTCGAGCCGTTCCTGTCGCTGGGCGCCGATTTCGCCGAGGACGGCGACGATCCCTGGACGCTCTACAGCCGGCCGCGCGCCCTCACGGTTCAGTACGAGCACACCGTCGTCGCCACCCGCAACGGGCCGATGATCCTCACCATGACGGGACAGTAAGCTGAGCTCAGCCCGCGTTGACCTCGAGCCAGCGCTCGGCGCCGGAGAGGTCGTAGCCATGGCGAGCGCCGTAGGCCGCCACTTCGTCGCGCCGGAGGTGTCCGGCGAGCACTTCGCCGATTACCCAGAGTGTCAGCGAGCGCGTGCCGCTGCGGCAATGGGCGACGACCGGACCCGGCGCCGCCTCGACCGCCGCGTGGAAGCGCTCTACCGCCACGCGGGTGAGGGTGGGGCCGGTCACCGGCAGATCGAGATATCCCAGGCCCGCCGCCTCCGCCGCCACGCGCTCGGCCGCCGCGCCGGGCTGTCCCGGCTCCTCGCCGTCGGGACGGTTGTTGATGAGCAGGCGCACGCCCTCGGCTCCGAGCGCCTCGATCTCGGCGAGGCTCGGCTGATGCGCCACGGTGAGCTTGGAATCGATGGTCGTCCGCTTCATGCCGCTCGCTCCTGCTGCCCCTGGCCGGTGCTGACCCCTCGCGCGCAGGGGTAGCCTGCGCTCCCTGCCGCAACAAGGCGTGGGCCGAGCCGCGGCTGCCTCACATAGGCATCCGACCGGTGAAGGGTCGCCGGCGGAGGTGACGCAGGGCGAGGGCGGGAGCCGCGCGGCCGTTCCGGCCGTTTCCTCCCGCGCCCGGCGGGACCGGGGCGCTGAATGGAGTGACGAAGGTGGTCGGGCGGCGCTCCCATCGTTGGCGCGAAGCGGATCCGGAGACGCACGGGCCGAAGCCGGCGGCCCTGCCGATCTGCCCGCTCTGCGAGCGCCCGATCCCGGCGCATGCGCGGCAGAGCCTGCATCACCTCACGCCGAAGCTGAAGGGCGGCGCCCACGGAGCGACCGTACGGCTGCATCAGATCTGCCACTCGGCGATTCATGCCCGCTACAGCGAGGCCGAGATCGCCCGCAGGCTGGCCGAGGTCGAGGCGCTCCGCGCCGATCCCGAGATCGCCCGCTTCCTCGAATGGGTGCACGGCAAGCCCGAAGACTTCCATGCGCCCACGCGCCTGACCCGCGCGCGCCGCGGCAACGGCGGCCTGCGGCGGAAAGGGTGACAAGGGGCAGGAGGGCGACCGGGCGGCATCGCGGCGCGAGAGCTTGTGTTCGCGAAGGCGGGCGCCGACGAATAAGACCAACAAAAACCAAGTCGATCGCCTGTCGTCGATTGCCCTGCGCTGGGGGCGGGCGGATTGCATCAATGCTTGAGATGCGCCGCGAGAAGCTGATCGATGAGCGCCGTCAGTGCGTCACGCTGCGGGCTTTCTTCACCGCATCGCAAGAACAGGGAGACGCTCTCCCCAGCAGTGTTATGGCCCACATCTCCGCCAGTGCTGCACACAATGGGTTTGCCCTGCGCGTCGAGCGTCAAGAGCCAGCGCTTGCCGTCCGCATCTACATGCAGGTGATGAATCTCTTTCGAATCACGGAACGCAGTGACTGGAACGCCAAGCACATCTGCGAGTTCACGCAGGCGATCTGATTTCGTCATGGAAGCTGGCCAGCCTCAGTCCGGGGAGGGAATGCGCGCATGTCCTTCGCCCTCTTCCGCTCAACGGACACATGATCAGCAAATTGACGCAGGATTTCCCTTTGGGCGCCATCCTAGATTAACGTGCGTAGGGTGTTTGGGCATGCCATATGATACAGGTCGATACTGGCTGGGGTCTCTGCCCGACACCTCAATTGCCTCCCAAGTTGGAGCTTGGGAAACAGACTTGAGAAACGACCGCACTGTCGCCGACGCGATCACGGCCGGGTTGTTCAATCTCGATCCATGGCAGGCCGCGATCGGATTGCCGCTGGCGGATTATGCCGAGGCGATCCTGCCGGCCGACCGGGAGGAGTTCTTCACCAACATCGATCGCGTGAGCGAGCATGGCGGATTGTTCGTCGGCGAGTATCGCGTGTGCTCGGCAGCGAGCGGCGTACGGTGGGTGCTGGCGCGGGGGTACTATGAGCGCGATGACAGTACGGGCGACGTCGTCGGACGCGGCATCGTCGTCAACACCACCGAGAGCAAGCTGAAACGGCCCGTCGGAGACCGCGCCTTCTTCATCCTGCACCGGAATGAGCCGCCGCTCGAGCGCCTCGCAGCCTGCGCGCTCCAGGCCCGGCGCACAATCGATGAGGTGGGCGAACACGAGAAGCCGGCGCTGCGTCCGGCGGTCGATGCCTTGCTGTGGGCGGTCGGGCGTGTACTCGCCAAACGGGGGTGCTTCTAGGCACGGCAACCGGACCGGCGCCTCTCTGGAGAGCCGGCGCGATCCCTACGAGAAATCCGTCGATCGCTTTGGTGAGGCATTAACTGCACGGCGAGATAGCCGGGCGCGGCTCGCGGGCGCTTAACCCATGGGTGCGAGGGTGGGGGCTCGATCCCGTCCGGACGAGGTCCGCCCGCCATGACCGCAGCCTCCACCGCGGCCACTCGCCCCCTTCGCCCGCATCCCAAGGAGGCCGCCCGGCTCGCCTGGGTCGATGTCGCCAAGGGCCTGTGCATCATCCTCGTCGTGATGATGCACTCGACGCTCGGCACCGGCGAGGCGCTCGGCGGCGAGGGCTTCCTGCACGATGTCGTCGAATTTGCCCGGCCGTTCCGGATCCCCGACTTCTTCCTGCTCTCGGGGCTCTTCCTCGGCCGGGTGATCGACCGCGACTGGCGCCTGTTCGCGGACCGTCGGGTGGTCCACTTCGCCTATTTCTACGCGCTCTGGGTGGTGATCCAGTCGCTGTTCAAGGCCGGATCGATCGTCGCGGGGGCAGACGGGCCGGCGGACACGCTCGCCGCGTTCGGCCTGCACCTCGCCGAGGCGCTGGTGGTGCCCTACTCGACGCTTTGGTTCGTCTACCTGCTCGCCGTGTTCTCGGTGGTGACGAAGCTGCTCCATCGCCGGGTGCCGCCGGTCGTGCTCCTCGTCGCCGCGGCCGCGCTGCAGATCCTGCCCACGCACGGCCTGCCCGAACTCCTCGACGAGTTCTGCGAGCGCTACGTCTACTTCCTCGGCGGCTACCTCTTCGCCGAGTGGATCTTCCGCTTCGCCGACCGGGTGCGCGAGCGGGTGGGGCTGGCGCTCGCGGGCCTCGCCCTGTGGGCGGCGCTGGAGGCCGTGTTCGTGTTCACGCCGACGGGGATCGAGAGCATGCCGACGCTCGCGCGCCTGCCGGTGGTGAGCCTCGGGCTCGGCACGGTCGGCGCGCTCGCCATCGTCGCCTTCGCCGCGCTGATGACGCGGGCGGGCGGCCCGGTGACCGCGGCGCTGCGCGCCTGCGGCGAGCGCTCCATCGTGATCTATCTCGGCTTCTTCCTGCCGATGGCGCTCACCCGCACCGTGATCGCCCGGTTCAACGGGGCGCTGCCCGATTTCGCCCTTAATGTCGGTCTCGCGAGCCTCGTCGTCACCGTGGCGGCGGTGACGGTGCCACTCGCCTTCGAGCGGCTGGTGCGCGGCACACGCTTCGACGTCCTGTTCCGGCGCCCGGCCGCCTTCCACATCGCGGCCGCCCCGGCCTCCCCGTCGCGCCTTCGGCCTGGGGCGGTGGCGCCGCGCGAGGCCTGAACTGAGAGGCCGGGCCTCCGGAACCTTCCTGCCCTGCTCGCCGGTTTGTCCCTGTTGGCCGCCCGCCGTTGCGGGCGCGATCGAAGGAGACCGGAGGATGGTGCAGGAAGCGTCCGATGCGGGACACGGGGTGAGCGGCGATCCCGCCCAGGTGGTGCTCGACGCGCCGCGCGACCGCGCCTACTGGGCGCGCCGGTTCGAGGTGTCGGCCGAGCAGGTGCAGGCGGCGGTCGAGGCGGTCGGCTCCGACGCGGCGAGGGTCGCCGCGCATCTCGGCAAGCCCTGGCCCTACGACAAGAGCGGCATCGTCTGACCCATACATCCCGTGGAGATCGCCATCGCGCGAAGGGCCCCGCTCAGGCCTGCGGCGCGTCCGCCTCCTGGCTCGCCGCGAGATGGTCGAGGAGCTGGCGCTCGTAGGCGATCAGCTCGCGCCCGCGCTTGATCGCGCGGTGGTATTGGCTCGCCGAGAGTTCGTCCTGGATCGCGAGGATGTAGGGCGCCATGCTCGGCGATGCCTTCATGATCTCGGTGGCTTGGCGCACGAACAGATCCTCGGCCTCCGGCGGATTGTCGGCGAGGTAGATGAACTGGAGCGTGACGCAGAGGCGCTTGGCGGCGGTGTCGGCCTCGGACTCGGTGAGGATTTCGCTCTCGCGCAGGAACTTGCACTGGTTCTCGATCACGAAGGTCGAGCGCCGGTCGCCGTTGCGGATCAGCGCACCGTTGATGATCAGTCGCTCCTGAGGCTTGAGTTCGATGCGCAGGGCCATGGTGAACAAATCCTTGATAGGTCGAGCCGAAGCAAAGGCGACGAAATTCTTTTAACCATGATCGCAGAGCTTTTCGCTCTGCTTCCTGTTTGGCGGGCGAAAGCCCATGAAGCTGGCAATCGGATTAAGATCTCGGCAAGGCGCAGGGTGGAGGGCCCGAGTGTCGCCAAAAGGGCGGCATCAAGACCCACAAGGATCGCCCCCATGTCTTCCGGCATCACGCTTTCGGCCGTCACCCGTCAGAACCTGCTCTCGCTGCAGGACACCTCATCCCTGACGGCCACCACCCAGAACCGCCTCGCCACCGGCCTCAAGGTTTCCTCCGCCCTCGACAGCCCCGTCAACTTCTTCACCGCGCAGAACCTGTCGAACCGCTCGACCGATCTGGGTGGCCTGCTCGACGGCATCTCGAACGGCGTCCAGGCGATCCAGGCGGCCAACCAGGGCATCACCTCGATCCAGAAGCTGATCGACTCGGCGAAATCCACCGCCAACCAGGCGCTGTCGACGCAGATCACGACGACCGGCACCGCCGCCAGCGACTTCGCCGCCAGCACCACGACATCGACTTCTGTCACCTTCTTCGTCAACGGCGCGAGCAAGACGGCGACCATCGCCACGAACTCGACGATCGACGCAGCCATCACCGCGCTCAACACGCAGGCTGGCTCGACGATGTTCTCCAAGGACACGACCGGCAAGAAGATCGTGCTGAACGCCAGCGCGGCGGTCGAGTTCGCGAGCACGGCAGGGCAGACGGCTCTGGGCTTTGCCGCCGGTACGGGCACGGCCACGGCCGACAAGTACGGCACCGGCAACACGGTCGCGGGCGACAGCGCCAACCTGACCATCTCGGGCGTCGATACCCGCGCCAAGCTTGCTGAGCAGTACAACAGCCTGTTGATCCAGATCACGCAGCTCGCCAAGGATTCGAGCTTCAACGGCATCAATCTGATTAGCAACGGCGACGCTTCGAACAAGCTGCACATCGCCTTCAACGAACGCGACACCGCCAATCTCGAGGTCCAGGGCCAGGATCTGACGGCCGACGGCCTCAAGCTGACCTCGATCACCGGCAACTCGGGTGCGACGGCGGACGGCCAGGGCAACTTCCTGCTCGACACCGACATCAAGGGTACGCTGACCAAGCTGACGGCAGGCTCCGACACCCTGCGCGCGGCAAGTTCGACCTTCGGCTCGAACCTTTCCGTGGTGCAGAACCGGCAGGACTTCACCAAGCGGATCGTCAACATCCTCGATACCGGCGCGGCCAACCTCACCAACGCCGACCTCAACGAGGAGGCGGCGAATTCCCAGGCACTCTCGACGCGTCAGTCGCTCGGAATCTCGGCACTCTCGCTCGCCAACCAGGCGCAGCAGGGCATCCTCCAGCTCCTGCGCTGATCGCAGATCGCCGCAAGACGTACGGGTTCGGGGGCGACCGCACGGAGCGGTCGTCCCTTTTCGTTGTCCGAGCCCTCGTTCACCCGCCCGAGGCGCATCCCCGCCCCGTGGCGTTCGGGCAAGCGCGTCCATAAATCAGCCGCGTTGTGCGCCGCTTGATCGGCGCCGACACGCTGCCCGTCGCGTGCCGGCCGGAATCCTGACACGCTCGATGAACGTCATCCTGATCAAGCTGTTCGCGACCGCGCTAACCCTGTCCCAGGTCACGACGCGGCCGGACGCGGTGCGAACTCAGTTCGACCCCGCCAAGGACGGCCCGGAGGTCGTGGCGATCCTGCGCGACGGCTGCGCCCACATGCGCAAGTCCTTCGATATCGAGGACATCAACCTCGACGAGCTGATCTCCACCGCGATGGAGGATCCGAGCGCGGTGGCAGGCGACAACGCGCCCAAGATCCTGCACGGGCTCGATCTGAACGAGCTGAACACGAGCTACAAGCAGTTCTGCAAGGGCGAGAACCCGGCCAACTCCCCCTTCGAGGCGGGGGCGGTGATCGCCTTCTACAACAACGCCGTGAAGGACCTGCCTTCGGCCGAAGCCCTGCGCGACATCAAGCTCCCCAGCGCCAGCGTGATCCTTGATGGGGCGGGCAAGCCCTTCTCCGAGACCTTCGAGTCCCGCGGCCGGCGCCTCATCGTGCCGATCGGCACGGTGCCGGACCTCGTGCAGAAGGCCTTCGTCTCGGCCGAGGACAAGCGCTTCTACCAGCACCACGGCATCGACGAGCGCGGGGTGATCCGCGCCTTCGTCGGCAACCTCGCCTCGCCGGGGCGCCCGGCCGGCGGCTCGACCATCACGCAGCAGGTGGTCAAGAACCTCTCGGTCGGTGACGACGTCACCTACGAGCGCAAGATCCGCGAGATGATCGTGGCCTCGCGGCTGGAGAAGCTCCAGACCAAGCCGCAGATCCTCGGGCTCTACCTCAACGGGATCTATCTCGGCCGCGGTGCCTACGGCATCGAGATGGCGGCGCGAAGCTGGTTCGGGAAGTCGGTGGGCGCGCTGACGCTCCCCGAGGCCGCCCTGCTCGCCGGCCTGCCGAAGGGGCCGAACTACTACAGCCCCGACAAGTATCCCGAGCGGGCGCGGGAGCGGCGCGCCTACGTCCTCAGCCGGATGAAGGAAGAGGGCACGATCACCGAGGCGCAGATGAATGCGGCGATGGTCTCCGACCTCGGTATCAAGCCGCCGGACGCCGCGCGCCAGGATTCCGGCTTCTACCTCGTCGATCAGGTGGCCCGCGAGGCGCGCAGCTTCGCCGGGCTCGAGTCGCTCACCAGCGCGAGCTTCACCGTGCGCGCCACGGTGAATGCCGGCCTGCAGAGTGCGCTGGAGGGCGCGCTGCAGGAAGGGCTCGCCACCTACGAGCGCGGCACCGGCCGCGCCCGCTACGAGGGACCGGAGCTGAACCTCGCCGAGGCGGTCAAGCGCATCGAGGCCGCCGCGCCGGCGCCGGAGCCCGCCACCGAGCCCCCGCCCGCGCCGAAGGGAACGAAGGGCGCCAAGGCGGCCGCGAAGGCGCTGGCCAAGCCCGTGGTCCAGCCTGCTTGGCAGCGCGCGCTCGTCTCCGCTCGGCCGCCGCTCTACGACGTGCGCTGGCCCCTCGCAGTGGTGCTCCAGACTGGCAAAAACGGTACACGGGTTGGCCTTCCCGACGGCCGGGTCGCGAGTCTCGAGGCCGGTCCCGCGCGGGGAAAACTCCAGCTCTACGACGCCGTGCGGGTGCGCCTGCGCGAGGGCAAGGGCAGCCTGCGCGCCGACCTGCGGGTGCGCCCCACCGTCCAGGGCGCCGCCATCGTCCTGGAGAACCGCACGGGCAGGATCCTGGCGATGAGCGGGGGCTTCTCCTACCCCCTGAGCCAGCTCAACCGGGTGACGCAGACCGTGCGCCAGCCGGGCTCGACCCTGAAGCCGCTGACCTATCTCGCCGCGCTGAATGCGGGCCTCCAGCCCAACACCCTGGTAATGGATTCTGCCGTGACCCTGCCGCCCATCGGCGGGATCGGCGATTCTTGGTCGCCCAAGAACTACGACGGCGGCGGCTCCGGCGCGACGACGATCCGGCGCGGTCTCGAGTTCTCGAAGAACCTCGTCACCGCCCGCCTGCTCCAGGGCGGCATTGCGCCGAAGGCGCCCGACAGCCTGCAACGGGTCTGCGACATCGCGCTGGAGGCCCAGCTCTACGCCGAGTGCGAGCGCTACTACCCCTTCGTGCTCGGCGCGCAGCCGGTGCGGATGATCGATCTGGCGAGCTTCTACGCGGCCATCGCCAATGAGGGCGCGCGCCCGAGCGCCTACGCGCTGGAATCGGTCGAGCGCGACGGCAAGCCGGTCTACAGCCATCCCGACAAGCCGCCGGTGCGGATCGGCTCGGCCGACCGGGTCGCGTTCTACCAGCTCAAGACCATGCTCCAGGGCGTGACCCGTCACGGCACCGCCGCGGCGCTCTCCGGCATCTCGCAATACGTCGCCGGCAAGACCGGCACCTCGGAGAACGAGAACGACGCGTGGTTCGCCGGCTTCTCGAACGAGATCACCGTGGTGGTCTGGGCCGGCTACGACAACGCCGATGGCGTGCGCCGCACGCTCGGTCGCGGCCAGACCGGCGGCCACGTCTCGGTGCCGATTGCGCGGGCCATTTTCCAGGCGGCCTGGGCCAACGGTGTGCCGCGCACCCCGCTGGCGCCGCCCTCTCCGGAGGCGAAGGCCTTGATTGCCGACCTGCCGATCGAGCCGCGGAGCGGCCAGCGCGTCGCAGGCGGCGGCTTCATCGAGCATTTCCGCCTGAAAGGGGGCCAAGTCGCCGACACGCAATACGCGCTGGTCCCTCGCGACACGCTCTACGCCATGCGCCCGGACGCGGAGGACGGCGATTACGGCAATGCCGAGGACGGGGCGGATGTCGCGGGCGATCTCTTCGGCAATCTGCCGGGCGGGCGCCGGACCACCGAAGACCCGTTCGCGCAGCGCCGCAGCGCCGAGACGGACGACCCCTGGGGCCTGCGCCGCGATCGGCGGGAGGAGCCGCAGGCCTGGCCCGGCCGCGACCGTTACGGACAGGTCAACCCGGTGCCGTTCGGCTCGCCCTTCGACGATGACGGCGACAGCCGCGCCCGCCAGCGCCGCCGCGATCCCGACTACCTGTTCGGCGACGACCCCGGCTACTGAGGCCGCCCTCTTCGCCGCCTTCTCCTCATCGACTGCTCCGAGGTCCGCTTTGCCCAGGCTTTTTCCGGCCGCCCTCCTCGTCGCGCTCGCCCTGGCCGTGCCGGCCCGGGCGCAGGACGCGGCGAAGGATCTCCCCAAAGATCCCCCCAAAGACCTGCCCAAGCCCGCAGCCCTGGTCTCCGACCGAGTCAAGGACGTGCCGGCCCTGGCGCCCGGCGACGCCGCGAGCCTCAAGCCCGGCACGGTCCTGTTCAGCGATCGCCGCGAGGCCGCCTCGACCAACCCGGAGAGCGGACTGATCGCCTTCGATGCGTGGCGGAAGAGCCGTCCGCAGGAGGCCGCGGCGCTGAGCCCCTGGCCCGGCTATGCCGAGCCCGAATACACTCAGACGGTGAACGGCGTCGCCAAGCAGCGCCACGAGACCCTGAAGGTCTACGTCGCCGAAGGGCGCTTCGTCGTGGCCAAGCCGCCCTCGGCCATCGATCTCTCGGCTTTCGCCAATCTCGACTTCCTGGCCAGAATGGACCCGGTGATCCGCCACAAGCGGCTCGAACCGGCGGAGGTGACGCCGACCAAGGACCCGGCGGCCGCTTTCGCCAAGCGCCCCGACCGGCCCTGGTGTGGGGCGGGCGGCGTCTGCATCGAGTCGCGCTACGATCTCGAAGGCAAGCTGCCGCTCGGCGTGAAGCTCGCCAACAAGCTCGAACTCGGCTCCTCCAAGAAGGTCGCGGAATTCGTCTCGTTCCAGAGCGAGTTGAGGGTGCTGCCGCCGGCCGAGGCGGCGGGCCTCGCCGCGCTCACCAAGATCGACACGCCGGTGGCCGGCGGGCTCGAACAGACGATCTTCTGGGTCAACCAGATCCTGCGCTTCGGCAAATTCCTGGCGGTGATGCAGCCGGCTCCCGACGACCCGAACCGGACCGTGGTGACGACCTACATGGCGCTCGCCATCAAGGCCGACGTGCTGGAGCGCAAGCAGGAATATGCCCGCGTGCCGGTGCTGAAGAACCTGCTGCCGGTGCAGGTTCTGATGGGCAATTCCTCGTTTAACACCGGCACCTCGATCAGCGCCGGCGTGCCGACCTACGCCCGCAACCGCATCGTCGCCTTCGCCGACGCCTTGGCGAAGCGGTGACCCAGGCCAAGCGACCCGGGTTCGGGCCACCCACGTTCGGCGGTGTCATCCATTCCTTACAAAACCGTGCGCAATGATACCGCTGTCGCCGCGGGGCTACAGACAGCGGCTGGTATATTGGATAAAGTCATCCGACTCGTTCCTGAGACCGCGAGTTACCTCAGCCGGCGCGCCCCATAGGCGCGCCGCTTTTTGTTGGGCTACTGCCTCAGGGGCTTCCCGGACCCCTGGCGAGGCCGGCGAGGGTGAACAGGTCCACCGAGAGCTTGGCGCCGACGACGAGGGTGTCGGGGATGTTCTTCGGGTAGTACGGGAAACGGGTCTGATCCGGGTTGACGATGTATTGCAGGTTCGGCGTCAGCCGGATCGCGGGCGTGACCTGAATCCCGCAATTCAGCTCCATCATGATCTGCTGCTTCGGGATGGTGCGGAACAGGCCGAGCGAGGCCTGCGCCGCCGCGATGTTGCCGAGCGCCAGCGGGCTGAAGGCCTGCGTGTTGATGACGAAGCCGACCGTGTCGTAGGGCCGACCGGCGAAGGTGCCGGTCTGCAGCGCTCCGATCTCCAGGAAGTAGTCCTCGATTAGGCGACCGCCGGTGCCGGCCATGGCGACGCCGAACAGGGTCAGCCCCCCGATGCCGTTCGGATCGGGGCGCCAGACCATTTGGTCGAAGCGGGCATAGATCCCTGAGCGGCCGAAGCGCGTCGCGGGGGGCAGCCCCGTCAGCACGGCCTGCCCGCCCGCCCCGTCGCGCACCGGATCGGCGTAATCCGAGCGGTCGACCCAGCCGCCGATGCCGTAATTGCGGGGCAGTGCGTCGTTGGCGAACGTCGTCGCGTAGCCGAGTTCGAACGGGATGATCGCGCCGGTCGCGCCCTTGGTCGAGAAGTCGAGGCCGTTATCGCCGGGCTGCTGGTGCAGCGGGTTCACCTCGTAGGCGCCGATATGGAAGAACACCCTGTCGGTCAGCCACGCCTTGGCATGCCCGCCCCAGCTCGCCACCGGCCAGAAGGTGAAATTCGAGGTCTTGAACACGAAGGTCGGGTTGCCGCAGGCGGAGTTCGTCTGAAAGTTGCAGTAGATCGGCGAGTTCAGGAAGTTGATGTTCGCCACCAAGCGCCCGACCTCGATGTCGAGCCGGTTGTCGAACAGCTTCTGCTGATAGGAGAGCAGGGTCAGCCGCGTGGTCTGGCCGCCGCCGAAGATCTCCTGCACGCTCGTGTTGTTGCCGATGACGTCGTTGGCGAGGCTGCGGCCGTGGCGGTTGGTGACCGCGACGTGGAACGAGCCGCCCTCGATCCCGGCCAGCCGCTGCAGGTCGGCATCGATGCCGAAGAAGAGCTGACCGGCCCAGGCCGCGCCCTGGCGGATTCCGCCGACGGGGTTGGTCGCGCCCTGTCCGGTATAGTTGAGCAGGAACGAGAGACCGTTGCCGAGGTCGAACGTGCCCGGCGGCAGGGTGGGAGGCGTGGCGCTCTGGCCGAGCACGTCGGCGGCGGCGGCGGCGCTGCCGTCGTCACCGAAGGTTCGAAGGGGCGGGGGGCGGCGGGCGACCCGGCGCAGAGCCGGGCGGCGGATCGTGGCCGGCACGCCGATCCGGGATCCGGCGAGACCGGGGGGCGTGGGCGGCTCCTGCGCCTCGGCCCGCATCGCTCCGCCCGCCAGTGCCGTGCAGAGGCCGAGCGCCATCCATGCTGCCTTTCCAGCCTTCATCTCGTTCCCCCTCGACGTCCTCGCGGTCGGGCTGCCCGGACGCGATCAGAATTTTACCAGAAGTTGTATTGATGCCCGCAGAGCGCGACGAGGCTCACCCGCGAGGCTTCGTGTTCGCGTGCCGGCGCCGGAGGCTCCGGCGCCCGCCGCCCGGTCAGGCCGCGCGCTTCTTGAGAAGTCCGACCAGCAGGCCCGTCACCAGCGTGCCGGCGGCAAGCGCGATCAGGGCGCCCGTCACGTTGGTCACGGCGTTCGGGATCGGCAGCACGAACAGGCCGCCATGGGGCACCTTGAGGGTCACGCCCGAGGTGAGGGCTATGGCACCCGCGATGGCGGAGCCGGCCACCATGGAAGGGATCACCCGCAGCGGGTCGGCGGCGGCAAACGGGATCGCGCCTTCGGTGATGAAGGCGGCGCCGAGCACAGCCGCCGCACCCCCGGCCTCGCGCTCCGGCGCAGTGAAGCGCGACGGGAACAGCCGGGTGGCGAGCGCGATCCCGAGCGGGGGCGTCATGCCGCCGAGCATCACCGCGGCCATCGGTGCATCGACACCCGACGAGAGCAGCGCGGCGGAAGAGGCGTAGGCCGCCTTGTTGATCGGCCCGCCCATATCGACGGCCATCATCCCGCCGAGCACGAGGCCGAGCAGCAGGGCGCTCGCCCCCTGCATGCCCTTGAGCCACTCGGTGAGCGCGGCGAGCACGGCGGCCACCGGCATGCCGACGACGTAGACCATCAAGAGGCCGGTGATCATGGTGGCGAGAAGCGGCAGGATCAGGACGGGCTTCAGGCCCTCCAGATTCTTGTGCAGGCGGATGTGCTTATTGAGAAAACGCGTGGTGTAGCCGGCGATGAAGCCCGCCGCGATACCGCCGAGGAATCCCGCCTGGAGGTTGGCGGCGAGCATGCCGCCGATCATGCCCGGCGCGATGCCGGGCCGGTCGGAAATGGAATAGGCGATGTACCCGGCGAGCGCCGGGACGATCAGGGCGAAGGCCGCCTTGGCGCCGATTTCGCCGAGCGCGTAGCCCAGCGTGCCGGCATTCTCCGGCTTCATCGCGTCGATGCCACCGACCGCGAAGGCCAGCGCGATCAAGAGGCCGCCCGCCACCACGAAGGGCAGCATGAAGGAGACGCCGGTCATCAGGTGCTTGTAGGCACCCGCCTTCGTCTCGGCCGCCGCCGGGCGGGCAGGGCCGTCGGCCTGCGCTTGGCCTCCGTCTGCCGCCTGCATCTTCGCCTCGGCGAGTGCGGTCGCAATCAGGCCCTTGCCGTCGCGGATCGCCGCCTTGGTGGTGGTGGCGTAGACCCGCTTGCCGGCAAAGCGCGCGCGGTCGACGCCGGTATCAGCGGCGATGAGCACGATGTCGGCCGCCGCAATCTCGGCCGCGGTCAGCGCGTCGCGGGCGCCGACCGACCCTTGCGTCTCGACGCGAACGTCATGGCCGAGCGCCTGGGCCGCGGCCTGGATGCCCTCGGCCGCCATGAAGGTATGGGCGATGCCGGTGGGACAGGACGTGATCGCCACGATTTTTTTCGGAGTCGCCGCAGCGGTTGCTGCGGGGGAGGGGGGCTCCGCACCGACGCTCAGGCGGTCGAACACCGCGTTGACGTCGGTGAGCACGTCCCCGATCGCCGCCCGCGCCCGGTGCAGCTCGCCGAATCGGCCCTCGCCGAGATCGCCCTCGCCGACGAGCAGAACGGTTTTCGCCCCCGCGATGGCCGCATCGGGCAGCGGATTGCTGCTCGCGCCCTTGCCGCGGATTTCGAGGGCGATCGGGGTGTTGCGCCGCCCGGCCGCCTTGCGCAGGGCCTCGGCGGCGAGGACGGCGTGGGTGGAGAGGTCTCCGCCTCCCACCACGGCCAGAAGCTGTGCCATGGGTTTCCTCCTCGAATTGCTGCCTGGTCGTTGGCCGCCCGTCACGCTCAGCCGAGCGGCTCGACCCGGATCTCGCCCGCGATCGCCTCAACCTCGGCCCGTCCCGGCAGATTCGCTCCCGTGCGGCTGAGCTTGCCCGCCGCAAAAGCCAGCGCCCGGCGGGCGAGGTCGGGCAGGGGCAGCCCGTCGTGCAGCCCGGCGACGAGGCCGGCGACGAGGGCGTCGCCGGCACCCACCGTGCTGGCCACCCGCGTCGGCGGCGGCAGCGCTCGGAAAGCGCCCTCGGACGAGACGAACAGCGCGCCCTCCGCGCCCAGCGAGACGCAGACCAGGGTGAGGCCGCCGCGCTGAAGCGTTCGCGCGGCGTCGAGCACGTCGGGAATCGCGGGAAGCGGACGCCCGGCCCATTCCTCCAGTTCGTGCCGGTTCGGCTTGATCGCGTCGGGCAGGCTGTCCCGCCCCGCCGCCAGGGTCGCGGCGAGTGCCGGCCCGGAGGCGTCGAGGACGACGCGGACGCCGCGCCGCTTCAGTTCGGCGGTGAGGCGGGCATAGGTGTCGGCGGGGGCCGAGCGCGGCAGGCTGCCGGCGAGCACCGCGAGGCTACCGGGGCCGGTCAGGTCGGCGAGAACCGCCCGCACCGCCTCGATCGTCGAGGGGCCGATGTCGAGACCCGGCAGGTTGATGTCGGTGGTCTCGCCGCTGCCGGCATCGAGCAGCTTGAGGTTGGTGCGCGTCTCGCCGGGGATCCAGACGAAGCGATCGTCGATGCCCTTGGCTGCGAGAAGCTGCGCGAAGGGCGCGGCGTTGTCCTGGCCGAGCACGCCGGTAACGGCCACCGACAGACCCCAATCGGCGAGGCAACAGGCGACGTTGACGCCCTTGCCGCCGGCATCCGACCAGACGGAACGGGCCCGATGGACGCTGCCGGGGGTCAGTGCGTCGAGGGTGACGGTCTGGTCGATCGCCGGGTTGAGGGTGAGGGTGACGAGGCGCATCGCTCAGGCTCCCGCGGCCATGGTATCGAGGGCGCGCACGGCGGCCGCGTCCTCCTCGGCGCAGGCCTGTGCCGCCAACGCCTTGAGTTCGGCCATGTCGCAGGCCCGCAGGCGCGCCTTCACGCCGGGCAGGTCGCGGGGCGTCATCGAGAGTTCGTGGACGCCGAGACCCGCGAGCAGGCTGGCCCCGAACGGATCGCCCGCGATGCCGCCGCAGACGCCGACGAAGCGCCCGTGCCGGGCCGCGCCCTCGCAGGTCAGGCGGATGAGGCGCAGCACCGCCGGGTGGAGCGAGTCGGCCTCCGGTGCCAGCTCGGTGTTCTGGCGGTCGATGGCCAGCGTGTACTGGGTGAGGTCATTGGTGCCGATCGAGAAGAAGTCGCAATGCCGGGCGAGCACGTCCGCCTGGATCGCGGCGGCCGGCACCTCGATCATGATGCCGAGCGGCACCTCCGGCGCGCCGATCTCCGCCCGGATGCCCTCGCAGATCGCGCGCAGCCGCAGCACCTCGGGCACCGAGGTGATCATCGGCATCATGATCGAGAGCGGCGCGTCCTTGCCCCTCCGTGCATCGGCCGGCACGTGGTCCTTGGCGGCCCGATAGAGGGCGCGCAGTTGCGGCTCCATCAGGTCGGGCCGGCGCAGGAGCAGGCGGGCGCCGCGCACGCCGAGGAAGGGGTTCTCCTCTTTCGGCAGATGGAGATGGGCGACCTGCTTGTCGCCGCCGATATCGAGGGTGCGCACGATGAGCGGACGGCCGGTCAGCGCCTTCAGCATGGCCGAATAGGTCGCGTACTGGTCGTCCTCGGACGGGGTGTCGCCGCGCTCCAGGAACAGGAACTCGGTGCGCATCAAGCCGACGCCCTCCGCGCCCTGATCGAGGGCCAGCGGCACCTGCTCCGGGTTGTTGATGTTGGCGCCGATGGCGATGCGGTGGCCGTCGCGGGTCTCGGCGGGCCTCGCCCGCTCTCGCGTCTCGACCTCGGCCTGCTCGCGCTGGCGCGTCTGCCACGCTCCCGCCGAGGCGATATCGGCCTCGCTGGGGTCGAGGTAGAGCCGGCCGGTCGTGCCGTCGAGGATCGCTGTTGTGCGGTTGGCGAGCGCCAGCAGGCCGGGCCCGCCTGCGACCGCGGCCGGGATGCCCAGTGTGCGGGCCAGGATCGCGGTGTGCGAGGTCGGCCCACCCTGAGCCGTGGCCAGCCCGATCACGCGGGTGGGGTCGAGCCCCGCCGTGTCGGAAGGGGCAAGATCGGGGGCGATCAGGATGCAAGGCACGTCCGGCAGGTCGTGACCGCTCTTCAGCGCCGGGTCGATCTGCGCCAGAACCCGGCGGCCGACATCGCGCAGGTCGGCGGCGCGTCCGGCGAGAACCGGGTTGCCGAGCGCCGAAAGCTGGCCCGCCATCCGCTCCACCGCGGCGTTCCAGGCAAACGCCACGCCGTGGCCCTCGACCATGAGCTGGCAGGCCAGCGTGATGAGGTCGGTGTCGGAGATCAACTCGGCCTGTGCGGTGAAAATGCCGGCATCGGCCTTGCCGAGACGCCGCTCGGTGTCGTCGGCGAGCGCCTTGAGCTGGCCGCTCGTCGTCGCGAGCGCCCGGTGCAGCCGGTCGGCGCCGGAGGTCAGCGGCTCGGGCTCGTCGGGCACCGCGACCTCGGCCGCCGCCAGAACGTGGATGGGGCCGATGGCGAGGCCGGGGCTGGCGCCGATGCCGGCCAGCACCCGTGGGCCGTCGGCAGGGTTCCAGCCCGCCACCGGCCCGGCCGCCTTGGCCGCGGCCTCCGCCGCGCGTTGGGCGGCGGCCTTCTCGCCGGCACTCAAGGATGTCACCGCGGCGCAGATCTTGGCCAGCGCGCCGGCCTCGTCGTCGCCCTCGGCCGAGATCGTCACCTCGTCGCCGCAGCGCAGGCCCAGTTGCAGCAGGGCGATCAGGTTCTTGGCATCGGCCACCCCATCGCCGTGGCGCACCTGGATGCGGGCGGGGAGCGCCCGGGCGGTCTCGACCCAGTGCGCGGCGGGGCGCGCGTGCAGCCCGCTCGGGTAATCGACGGTCCAGTCGAAGCGCTGGCGCAGGTCGGTGACGGGGCCGGCGGCGGCCGGCGCGGCGGCGTCTTCGGTGAGCGCCGCGGCGATGTCCGCCTCGCTTCCGGTGGTGCGGAGCTGTTCGAGCCGGGCCTCGTCCTGGATCAGGCGGGTGAGGCGGCGCAGCACCGTGATGTGCGTGTCCGACTGTGCGGCGATGGCGACCACGAGATGGGCGGTCTGGCCGTCGTGCCATTCGATGCCGCCGGGGATCTGCAGGACGGCGAGCCCGCTCTCGCGCACCAGATGCCGGTCGTCGACCATACCGTGCGGGATCACGACGCCGTGGCCGAGATAGGTGTTCGCCACGCCCTCGCGGCGCAGCATGCTCTCGCCGTAGGCCCCGTCGATGCAGCCGGCGGCGGTGAGCAGCCCGGCGGCCTCGCGGATCGCGGCCTCCTTGCTCGCCGGGTCGGCGCCGAGGCGGACCATCAGCCGCGGTCCGGTGCGTTGGGGCGAAAAGGTCGGCGTCAGCGCGAGCATGGCGTGCTCTCCTCACGGGGACTCCCGGACGTCTTCGCCGGGCTCGTCGGTCTTCGGCGTCGCAGCCTGACCTGTTGTTCTTTATGAAAACGTTTTCACAACATGTGTCAAGCAGCCTCCTGCATCAAAGTGCAGGTGCTGCGCTTGTCACTCCTCATCGCGAGTGGCAGAACTGTTTCATGTCGATGAAAACGTTTCCTGACCGATGAGCGTGGGAATCCGCGATGTGGCCCGGCTGGCGGGCGTCTCGACGGCGACGGTGTCGCGAGCGCTCGGCCGCGGCCCGGTGAGCGATGCCGTGCGCGAGCAGGTCGAGGCGGCGGTGCGCGCCACCGGCTACCGGCCGAACCTGTCGGCCCGGCGCCTGCGCTCGAAGGCGGCGCAGACCATCGGCCTGATCGTGGCCGACATCCGCAACCCGTTCTTCACGGCGGTGAGCCGGGCGGTGGAGGATGCTGCCTACGCCGCCGGGATGCGGGTGATCCTGTGCAACACCGACGAGGATCCCGCCCGCGAGGCGATGTATCTGCGGCTGATGGAGGAGGAGCGCGTCACCGGCGTGATCTTCGCGCCGACCAAGGTGACGGCGGACGCGTTGAAGGCCGACAGCCTGTCCTTCCCCACCGTGTTCATCGACCGCTCGGGGCTGCCCGGCAGCCATGACAGCGTGGTGCTCGACAACGCGGAGGCCGCCTCGGCGCTGGTCGATCACCTCGTGGCGCAGGGCTTCAAACGCATCGGCGGCCTGTTCGGCTCGACGAGTTCGACGGCGCGGGAGCGGCAGGCGGGCTACGCGGCGGCGATGCTCCGCTACGACCTCGCGCCGCTCGCCCGCTCCGTGGCGCCGAACGCGACCGCGGCGGAAGCGGAGGCCGCGCGCTGGCTGTCACAGCCCGACAGGCCCGAGGCGCTGATCCTCTCGAACGGCCTGATGCTGATGGGCGCGGTGCGCGCGGCGCGCACCCTCGGGCTCGGCGTCCCGAAGGATCTCGCGCTCGCGGGCTTCGACAACGAGCCCTGGACCGATCTGATCGAGCCCGGCCTCACCGTGATCGAGCAGCCGGTGGCCGAGATCGGCACCCAGGCGATGCGCCTCCTGTTCGAGCGCATCGAGCATCCGGGCCAGCCGGTGCGCAAGGTGACGCTCAGCGGGCGAGCGGTGCTGCGGGGCTCGACGCGGCGCGGGTGAGGGGCGCTCACGCCCTCCAATGACCCGTCAATGCGCCCCGGCATGCGCCTGCGCGGCGGCGACCCGGTCCGAGGCCTCCGAATGCACGGCGGGCTTGCGGCGTGAGAAGGTGAGGATCAGCACCGGCAGCACGAGCAGGATCAGCAGGGGCGCGAGCGCCATGCCGCCCACCACCACCAGCGCGAGCGGCTTCTGAACCTGCGAGCCGACGCCGGTGGAGAAGGCCGCCGGCAGCAGGCCGACGCCGGCGACCACGCAGGTCATCACCACGGGCCGCATCTGTGTGTAGCAGGTGCGCAGCATCGCCGGGACGCGAGCGACGCCCGCGGCCAGGAGGCCGTTGTAGGAGGAGAGCACGATGATGCCGTCCATCACCGCGATGCCAAGGAGCGCGATGAAGCCGATCGCCGCCGAGACGGAAAACGAGGTGCCGGTGAGCGACAGCGCCAGGATGCCGCCGGCCATCGCCATCGGGATCACGCTGAGCGCTAGCAGCGAGTCCACGACGGACGAGAAATTCATGAACAGCAGGATCGCGATGATGCCGATCGCGACCGGGACGGTCACGGAGAGACGGGCGATCGCGCCCTTCATGTTGTTGAATTCGCCCACCAGCTCCAGCCGGTAGCCCGGCGGCAGCTTCACCTCGTTGGCGACGCGGGCGCGCGCCTCCTCGATGGTGCTGCCCAGATCGCGCCCGCGCACGGAAAACTTGACCGGCAGGTAGCGCTCCTGCGCCTCGCGGTAGATGTAGGCCGGGCCGGAGACGAGCTGGACCTTCGCCACCGCGCTCAAGGGGAACTGCACGGGGGCGCCGTTGGCCGGGCTCTGGCCGGCGATGCGCAGGTTGGCGATGGCCTCGATGCTCTGGCGGAACTGAGGCTGGAGGCGCACCATGATCGGGTAGTGCCGCTCGGAGCCGGGATCGTAGAGGTCGCCGGCCGAGTCGCCGCCGATGGCGGTGCGCACGGTGGTGTTGATGTCGCCCGGCGTCAGGCCGTAGCGGGCGGCGCGCACCCGGTCCACGTCGATCTCGATGGTGGGTTGGCCGAGCGACTGAAACACGGCGAGGTCCTCGACGCCGTGGATCGTCGAGAGCACCCGCTGCACTTGCTTGGCCGTGTCGGTCAGCGTCTGCAGGTCGGGTCCGAAGATCTTGAACGAGTTCTCGCCCTTGATGCCGGAGACTGCCTCGGCGACGTTGTCCTGAAGGTACTGCGACAGGTTGAAATCGACGCCGGGGAAGGCCGCCTGGAGCTTGTGCAGCATCTCCTCGGTCAGCTTCTCCTTGTCCATGCCGGGGCGCCACTGGTCGAGCGGCTTCATCGGCGCGAAGAACTCGGCGTTGAAGAAGCCGGCCGCGTCGGTGCCGTCATCCGGGCGCCCGTGCTGCGAGACCACGCGCTCGACCTCGGGGAGCTGAGCGATGATCCGGCGCATGTCGTTGACGTAGGTGTTGCTCTCTCTCAGCGAGATCGTCGCCGGCATGGTGGCGCGGACCCAGAGGTTGCCCTCCTCCAGCTTGGGCAGGAATTCCGTGCCGAGATTGCGCCCGGCCAGTCCCACGCCGACCGCGATCAGCGCGACGCAGGCCATCGTGACGAGCCGGGCCCCGAGCGCGGCGCGCACCACCGGGCGGTAGAGCCGGTCGAGGGCGCGGACCAGGATCGTCTCCTTCTCCTCGATATGCGCCGGCAGCAGGTAGGCCGCGAGGGCGGGGGTCACGGTGAAGGTGGCGATCAGGCCACCGAGCAGGGCGTAGGCGTAGGTCGTTGCCATCGGTCCGAAGATGTGGCCCTCGACGCCGGTGAGCGTGAAGAGCGGCAGGAAGCCGGTGACGATGATCGCCGCCGCGAAGAAGATCGAGCGGCTGACGTCGCCGGCCGCCAGCGCGATGCGCCCGGATTTCGCGTCGAGCCCCGGCGGCGGATAGCCGGGGATGCCGTGGCCGGAGAGCCGCCGGAAGATCGCCTCGACCATGATGACGGTGCCGTCGACGATGAGGCCGAAATCGAGCGCGCCGACCGAGAGCAGGTTGGCGGATTCGTCGCGCGCCACGAGGATGAGGACGGCGAAGAACAGGGCGAAGGGAATCGTCGCCACGACGATCAAGGCGGAGCGCAGATTGCCAAGGAAGAGCCACTGGATCACGAGGATCAGCAGGATGCCGACCACCATGTTGTGCAGCACGGTGTGGGTGGTGACCGCGATCAGCTCGGCGCGGTCGTAGATGCGCTCGATCTTCACGCCCGGCGGCAGGATGCCGGCGGCCTCGATCTTGGCGACCTCCGCCTTCACCGCCTCGATCGACGGCGTGCTCTTCTCGCCGCGGCGCATCAGGACGATGCCCTGAACGATGTCGTCCTCGTCGTTCATGCCGGCGATGCCGAGCCGCGGCTGGTGGCCGATGGTGACGGTGGCGATGTCCTTGACCAGCACCGGGGCGCCGCCGACCTGGGTCAGAACGGTGCCGTTGATGTCGTCCACGTCGCGGATCAGGCCGACCGCGCGCACCACCGCAGACTGGCCGCCGATGGCGACGCGATTGCCGCCGACGTTGAGGTTGCTGTCGTTGAGCGTCTTGACGACGTTCGAGAGCGTCAGGCCGTAGGCCATCAGCCGGTCGAGATCGACCGAGAGCTCGATGGTCTTGGTCTTGCCGCCCCAGCCGATGGCGTCGATCACGCCGGGCACCGCACGGAAGCGCTTCTTCAGCATCCATTCCTGGAGCGTGCGGAGATCCAGCACGCTGTAGCCGGGCGGCGCGGTGAGCTTGTAGCGGAAGATCTCGCCGATCGGGCTGATCGGCGAGATGGTGGGCTTGGCGCCCGCCGGCAGCGGATCGAGCTGCTGCAGGCGGTTCAGCACTTGCTGCTCGGCCTGGAGATAGTCGAACTCGAAGCCGAATTGCAGCTTCACGTCGGACAGGCCGTAGAGCGAGATCGTGCGCACTTGGCGCAGGTTCGGCATGCCGGAAGTGATGCGCTCGATCGGGATCGTGACGTAGCGCTCGATCTCCTCCGCCGAGAGGCCGTCGGTCTGGGTCACGACATCGACCATCGGCGGGGTGGGGTCGGGATAAGCCTCGATGTTGAGGTTCTGGAAGGCGGCAAGCCCGCCCACCACCAACAGCACGAAGGCGAGGATGACGAGGGGCCGCTGCCGGAGCGCGAGCGCGACGATGCCGTTCATGGGGTCGGTTCCAGCCTCGCGCCGTGACGGCGCGGCCGGGGACGGCCCCGGCTCGGAATGCTTCTTTTCGCGGGAAACGCTGGCCAGGCTTCCTCAGCCGGGCTGGTCGGTCATGCCGTCGATGAACAGGGCGCCCTTCGAGATCACCTGCTCGCCGACGGAGAGACCTTCCGTGACCTCGATGTTGTTGCCGTCGATGAAGCCGGTCTTCACCGGACGGCTCTCCACGGCGTTGCCGGCGCCGAGCACCCAGACGCGTGCCTTGTCGCCCTCGAAGATCACCGCCTGCCGCGGCACGGCGCGGGAGACGGTCTCGCGCTCGTTGATGATGTGGACGCTGGCATACATCTCGGGCTTCAAGAGCCCCTTGGGATTGTCGACCTCCGCGCGCACGACGATGCGGCGCGTGGCGGGATCGACCGAGGCGCCGATATAGTTGATCCGGCTCTCGAAGCTCTGGTTCGGATAGGCGAGCACCCGGAAGCGGATGCGCTCGCCGAGATCGACCTTGGCCGCGTCGGTCTCGCGCAGCTGCGCGACGATCCAGACCCGGCCTAGATCGCCGATGACGTAGGAGGGATCGGAGCCGCCGGTGTTGATGTACTGGCCCGGGCCGATCTTGCGCTGGATCACGGTGCCCGACAGCGGCGCGTAGATCGTCGTCTCGGGGTTGATCGCGCCCTTGGTCTGGAGCGCCTTCATGTCGTCGTCGGCGAGCCCGAGGATGCGCAGGCGGTTGCGTACCGCCTCCAGGCCGACCTCCGCCGTCTTGGCGTCGTTCTGCGCGGTGGCGAGGTCGTTCTGTGCCGTCTGCAATTCCTTCAGCGTCGTGACGCGGGAATCGTAGAGGTCGTGCAGGCGCTTTTCCGTGTTCGTGGCGTAGGAGAGCTGCGAACGCGACTTGTTGAGCACGTTGAGCGCCGCGAGGAAATCATTCTGCGCCTGGACCATCTCGTTGGCCTGGAGCGAGAACAGCTTGTCGCCCTGGCGGACCTTCTCGCCGGAGCGGGCGAAGATGGTGATGACGCGGCCGGCATAGGGCGAGAAGACGGGCGTCGCGCGGTACTCGTCGACGCTGATCTTCCCCTCGGTGGCGATGTCCTCGTAGAACAGGCGCTGCTCGACCGGCACGGTGGTGACGGTGGCGAGCTGGCCCTCGGTGAGCACGAAGCGTCCGGGCGTCGTCTGCGTGACCGCGGCCGGCGTCGGCACCGCGGCATCGACTTCCTTCGGCCGCCCGTACCACAGGGCGGCCGCCGCCCCCGCTCCCAGCACGCAGGCGACGAGGAGTTGCGTGCGCAACCGCATCGTCCGCGGCGTTAGGTTTTCCTCGTGCGCCCCGCCCATCGTCGTTTCGTCCCGCTTCGACCCAGCGCCGCGATGTCACGACGGGCGCGCTGCGTGCCGGTTGATTCGGCTATCGCTTGCGCGCAACCGAAGCGCCCGAATTACGCCGTTACCGTGGCGGCTTGACGGGGGTATGACGGGACGTGTTTCTTACAAATGAAATAACGGCGCCGATTTGAAACCGGAGGCGGGATTTTTCTCGCGCGTCGTTCGTGTCGTCCTTTCGAGGTGGCGGCCCGGCGAGTAAAACCTGGGCGCCAGCCTCGCCTCAATCGTCCATCTTCAGGGCGGCGATGAACGCCTCCTGCGGGATCTCCACGCGGCCGAACTGGCGCATGCGCTTCTTGCCTTCCTTCTGCTTGTCCAGAAGCTTGCGCTTGCGTGAGATGTCGCCGCCGTAGCACTTGGCGGTCACGTCCTTCGACAGCGCCCGGATGGTCTCGCGGGCGATGATCTTGCCGCCGATCGCCGCCTGGACCGGGATCTGGAACAGGTGGCGCGGGATCAGGTCCTTCAGCTTCTCGCACATCGCCCGGCCGCGGCTCTCGGCGCGGGTGCGGTGGACGAGCATGGAGAGGGCATCGACCGGCTCGGCGTTGACGAGGATCGACATCTTCACGAGGTCACCCTCGCGATAGTCGGAGACGTGGTAGTCGAAGGAGGCATAGCCCTTCGAGATCGACTTCAGGCGGTCGTAGAAATCGAACACCACCTCGTTGAGCGGCAGGTCGTAGACGACCATGGCGCGCTTGCCGACGTAGTTGAGGTCGATCTGGATGCCGCGCCGGTCCTGGCACAGCTTCAGCACGCCGCCGAGATACTCGTCGGGCGTGAGGATGGTGGCGCGGATCCACGGCTCCTCGACCGTCTCGATCTTCATCGGATCGGGCATGTCGGCCGGGTTGTGCAGTTCCTTGAGCTCGCCGTCGCGCATCATCAGGCGGTAGACGACCGACGGCGCGGTCGAGATCAGGTCGAGGTTGAACTCGCGCTCCAGACGCTCCTGGATGATTTCGAGGTGGAGCAGCCCGAGGAAGCCGCAGCGGAAGCCGAAGCCCAGCGCGGCGCTCGTCTCCATCTCGTAGGAGAAGCTGGCATCGTTCAGGCGCAGCTTGCCCATGGCGCCGCGCAGATTCTCGAAGTCGGCGGCGTCCACCGGGAACAGGCCGCAGAACACCACCGCCTGGACCTCCTTGAAGCCCGGCAGCATCTGCGTGGTCTGGCGCTTGTCCTCGGTGATGGTGTCGCCGACGCGGGTGTCGGCCACCTCCTTGATCGAGCCGGTGAAGAAGCCGACCTCACCCGGTCCGAGTTCGCCGATATCGGCCATCTTCGGGCGGAACACGCCGATGCGGTCGACGCCGTAGGCGGCATCGGCCCCCATCATGCGAATGGTCATGCCTTTTTTCAGCACGCCGTCGACGATGCGCACCAGCACGACGACGCCGAGATAGACGTCGTACCAGGAATCGACCAGCAGCGCCTTCAGAGGCGCCTCGCGGTCGCCTTTCGGCGGGGGCAGGCGCTTGACGATGGCCTCCAGCACCGCCTCGATGTTGAGGCCGGTCTTGGCCGAGATCGGCACGGCCTCGGAGGCGTCGAGGCCGATCACCTCCTCGATCTGCTCCTTGACCCGGTCGGGCTCGGCGGCCGGCAGATCGACCTTGTTGAGGACCGGCACGATCTCGTGGTTGGCGTCGAGCGCCTGATAGACGTTGGCGAGCGTCTGCGCCTCGACGCCCTGAGAGGCATCGACCACCAGCAGCGAGCCCTCGCAGGCGGCGAGCGAACGCGACACCTCGTAGGCGAAATCGACGTGGCCGGGCGTGTCCATGAGGTTGAGGACGTAGTCCTGGCCGTCCTCCGCCTTGTATTCCAGGCGGACGGTGTTGGCCTTGATGGTGATGCCGCGCTCGCGCTCGATATCCATCGAGTCGAGCATCTGCTCGCTCATGTCGCGTAGCGCCACGGTGCCGGTCTGCTGGATCAGCCGGTCGGCGAGCGTCGACTTGCCGTGGTCGATATGCGCGACGATGGAGAAGTTGCGGATGTTGTCGATGGTGCGCGTGGTCATCAGGGTCTCCGGCACGGCGAACCCGTTGCGGGCTGGCGCGGCGCACGGCAGGTCTGTCGGGATTGGCCGGGGCGGGCATAGCAGCGGCGGGCACGCACGCCAAGGCGGGGCGAGGCCGCGGGGTGTGCGGCCCTCGCGAAGATCGGCGCATCGGCCTCTTCAGGCCTCGGATTGAGGCGTGTCCGCGGCCCGCGCCGCGGCGGCCATCGCCACGAGGACTTTTCGCAAGCTCCCCATGTCGCGCACAGGCTCGGGGTAGGGCACCCGCGCCGTGCGCTCGCCGGCCATCAGGTCGAGGCCCTCCGGGTCGAGCCCGGTCAGCCGCCAGCCGGTCCCGGCCTCGCCCGCGCCCGCGGCGTAGAGGGCGAGCGCGTCGGCATGGTCCGCGTTCATGTGCTCGACGGCGCCGCGCTCGCCCGCCACCACCGCCTCGGCGCCTTCCATGTCGAGGAGCAGTTCCTGCGGCGTCAGGGTCGCCGCCTTGGCAAATCCGCCGTTGAGGTGACCGGCCGTTGGGGCGAGGGTGAAGAAGCCGAAATCGGGAAAGTCGGCGTAGAGCTTGGCCTTGGGGTGGCGCGCCAGGAAGCGCTCGCGGATCCGCGGCTCGTCCGTGCGCGCGGCGCGGCCGGTCACGGTCAGGCGCGGATGGGCCAGCGGATCGCCCTTGCCGCCGACCGAGAACAGCAGCGAGGCGCGCGGGTCCTTGTCCAGGTTGCGCGTATGCGCCGAGAGCCGCGAGAGCAGCATCAGGGGCGTGCCGTCGCTGTCGGTGGCGATGGTGACGAGGGAGGCGAAGGGCGTGCCGTCGGCCGCATCGATCGTAGCGAGCGCTCCCGAGCGCACGCTGCGCAAGAGGTGCCGGGCGAGCCCGATCGCGTCGAAGGGGGCCTCGGATGCGGGCAGGGGTTCGGCCGGTCCGCGCCGTTCCTGTGCCGGCGGCGTCGCGTCGTTGGCCATGGAAACTGTTCTCCCGAATTTTCGGTAACGAGCATAGCGCGGTGCGGGGCGCGCGCAGAAGAGCCGACGGCACGGTCGGGCGCGGCGCGTTGTCCGCCCTATTTTTCGTCTCGGGGACCCTCAGCCGAGCCGTCCGATACGGCCAAGCTTAGACTGCCGCTCGCTTTTTTCGAACGATGGTCGTAAAGGACGAGACCCTCCGCACGGTCGGTGGTCCCCGATTTGCGGGGGGCTGCCCGTCCGTTGCGGGCCCGCAAAACGACGCGCCAGGGGCGGCGCGCGCGCCGTCAAGTCAGGGAAACTGCATGCCCACGATCGCCCTCGTCGACGACGACCGCAACATCCTGACCTCCGTCTCGATCGCGCTGGAGACCGAGGGTTACCGCATCCAGACCTACACCGACGGCGCCTCGGCGCTGGACGGTTTGCGTCACTCCCCGCCCGATCTCGCCATCTTCGACATCAAGATGCCGCGCATGGACGGAATGGAGCTTCTCAGACGCCTGCGGCAGAAATCGGACCTTCCCGTGATCTTTCTCACCTCGAAGGACGAGGAGATCGACGAGCTGTTCGGGCTCAAGATGGGCGCGGACGACTTCATCCATAAGCCGTTCTCGCAGCGCCTGCTGGTGGAGCGGGTCAAGGCGGTGCTGCGCCGCTTCGCTCCGAAGGACGCTGCCCCCGGCGGGGCCGCCCGCAGCGAGGCGGATGCCGCCGCCCGCTCGCTCGAGCGCGGGCAACTGATGATGGACCCCGAGCGCCACACCTGCACCTGGAAGGGCGAGCCGGTGACGCTCACCGTCACCGAATTCCTGATCCTCCAGGCGCTGGCCCAGCGCCCCGGCGTCGTGAAAAGCCGCAACGCCCTGATGGACGCGGCCTACGACGATCAGGTCTATGTCGACGACCGCACCATCGACAGCCACATCAAGCGGCTGCGCAAGAAGTTCAAGGTGACCGATCAGAGCTTCGACATGATCGAGACGCTCTACGGCGTCGGCTACCGGTTCAAGGAGGGTTGAGGCGATTTTCCCGCGGTCCCGTCCGTCGATGCTCGCCCCCCTGTCCCGCCAGCCCGATTCCGATGAGGCCCACGCCCGCCGCGGCGTCCTCGCGCGGGTGCTCGGCTCCCTCACCCGCCCGCCGCTGACCTGGCCGCGCGACCTCTGGAACGCGGTCGGCCAGCGCGCCTCGTCGAGCCTGACGCGCCGCATCGTGGTGCTCAACCTCGTCGGGCTGATCGTCCTGCTGTTCGGCTTCCTCTACCTGAACCAGTTCCGCCAGGGGCTGATCCAGGCCCGCGTGCAGAGCCTGCTGATCCAGGGCGACATCATCGCCGGCGCCATCGCCGCCCAGGCCTCGGTCGATACGGATGCGATCCGGGTCGATCCCGACAAGCTGCTGCAGCAGCAGGCCGGCGAGGGCCGCGACTTCGAGGACGACCCCGCTTCGCTCGCCTTCTCGCTCAATCCCGAGAAGGTCGCCCCCCTGCTGCGCCGCCTCGTGACGCCGACCGGCAACCGCGCCCGCGTCTACGACCGCGAGGGCAGCCTGCTGTTCGACACCCGCTCGCTCTACGCCCGCGGCGACATTGCCCGCAGCGACACCGCGGTGAAACCGCCCAAGCCCAACGTGCTGGAGCGGATCTGGGATTTCATCGGCAACCGCGTCCTCGGCCTCGTCGTCAGCGAGCGCTCGGCCCAGGAGGAGGCGGGTCCGCAGGACGGGCGCGCCTTCCGCGAGGTCCAGGCGGCGCTGAAGGGCTCGCGCGGCACGATCTCCCGGCGCAATGAGCGCGGCGAGACCATCGTCTCGGTGGCGGTGCCAATCCAGCGGGCGGGCTCGGTGCGCGGCGTGCTGATGGTCTCGACGCAAGGGGGCGACATCGACCGGGTGATCGCCTCCGAGCGCTTCGGCCTGCTCCAGGTGTTCCTCGTCGCGGCGGCCGTGATGCTGGTTCTGTCGATCCTGCTCGCCGGTGCCATCGCCGGGCCGGTGCGCCGCCTGGCGGACGCCGCCGAGCGGGTGCGGCGGGGTATCAAGTCGCGCCAGGAGATCCCCGACTTCACCAATCGCACCGACGAGATCGGCCATCTCTCGGGCGCGCTGCGCGACATGACCCAGGCGCTCTACCGGCGCCTCGACGCCATCGAGAGTTTTGCCGCCGATGTCAGCCACGAGCTGAAGAATCCGCTCACCTCCCTGCGCAGCGCCGTCGAGACCCTGCCGCTGGCCAAGACCGACGAGTCGCGCAGCCGGCTGATGCAAATCATCCAGCACGACGTGAAGCGCCTGGACCGGCTGATCTCGGACATCTCCGACGCCTCGCGCCTGGATGCGGAGCTCGCCCGCGCCGAGGCGCGCCGGGTCGATCTCGGCAAACTCCTCACCACGGTGACCTCGGTCGCCAACGAGCGGCGGCGCGGGAATGCGGCGCTGATCCAGTTCGACATCGAGCGCCCCGGTGCCGAGATCGAGGACCCGTTCCGCATCATCGGGCACGACAGCCGACTGGGGCAGGTCGTCAACAACCTGCTCGACAACGCCCGCTCGTTCTCGCCGCCCGGCGCCAAGGTGCGCGTCGCCCTGCGCCGCCTCAAGAACGAGGTCGAGTTCGTGGTCGAGGACGAGGGGCCGGGCATTCCCGAGCACGCCCTGGAGCGGATCTTCGAGCGCTTCTACACAGACCGGCCTGAACAGGGCTTCGGCCAGAATTCGGGGCTCGGACTGTCGATCTCGCGGCAGATCATCCAGGCGCATCACGGCTCGATCCGGGCCGAGAACCGCCCCGGCCCGGCCGACGAGGAGGGGCATCCGACCGTGCGTGGCGCCCGCTTCATCGTGCGCCTGCCCGTGGCCCCCCGGGCCGACCGCTACGGCGAGGACGACCTCGCCGCATGAGCGGGGAGGGTGCCGCAGGGGAAGAGCGGCCACGAGAGACGGTGCATGCGAGTTGCGTGCTCCTCGACGAGGCCGGCGTGCTGATCCGAGGGCCGTCGGGGGCCGGCAAGTCCGCGCTCTGCCTCGCGCTTCTCGACCGCTTCTTCCTCGAAGGCCGCCACGCGCGCCTCGTCGGCGACGACCGCGTCCGGCTAGAGGCCCATCACGGCCGCCTCGTCGCCCAGCCCCACCCGGCGCTCGCCGGTCTGATCGAGATCCGCGGCCTCGGCCCGCGCCGCCTCGCGGCCCATGCGCCGGCCGCGGTGGTGCGGCTCGTGGTTGATCTCGTCGCGGCGGTCGAGCGCCTACCGGAGGCCGCCGACACCGCCCGGCTCCTCGGCGTCGCAGTGCCGCGCCTCACCCTTGAACCGCGTCATCCCCGCGAATACCTGATTCGCGAGGCGCTTGGAGCCGGCGTGGCAATGCGGACGCACCCCGCCGCTCTCGTGCCCGGCGGCGACCGCGATGTGTAGCGCGGCAGCCGCGGCCATGTCATGGTGAGGCTGTTGTGTCGCGCAAAACGACGCGACCCGCTTGCGCTTCACTTTGCGCTGCACAAGATGGCGTCTCCGCTCACAGGGCGTTGGAACACGCTTCGATGATTGGAATGGTGCTCGTCACCCACGGGCTGTTGGCGACCGAGTTCAAGGCCGCCCTGGAGCATGTCGTCGGCCCTCAGAAGCAGGTCGAGACGATCACGATCGGCCCAGAGGACGATATGGAGCTGCGCCGCGGCGACATCATGTCCGCCGTCGGCCGGGTCAACTCCGGTCAGGGCGTCGTGGTTCTCACCGACATGTTCGGCGGCACGCCGTCGAACCTCGCCCTGTCGTGTATGAACGGCGGCCAGGTCGAGGTGGTCGCCGGAATCAACCTGCCGATGCTGATCAAGCTCGCCAGCGTGCGCGAGGCCGAGAGCCTCGGCGACGCCGTGCTCCACGCCCAGGAGGCGGGCCGCAAATACATCAACGTCGCGTCGCGGGTTCTTGCGGGCAAATAGTTTGCGGGTAAGTCGCCCGATCTCTCCACCACGCGGCCTTTCCTTCGCCCAGCTCCCGGCTTAACCACGTCGTCCCGCATCCGGAACGGCGCACCCCGACGCGTCGCGATCCGCACGGAAGCGGCGGGGGAGGGAGTGCCGGAGTCGATGAGCGAGAGCGTGGACGGCGAGGTCGAGCCGCAGCCGGAGGTGCCCGAGGGCGGTCTCGTCCGGATCCTGCCGATCATCAACCGCCGCGGCTTGCACGCCCGCGCCTCGGCCAAGTTCGTGCAGACGGTGGAGCGCTTTTCCGCTTGCGTGACCGTGACCCGCGGCGGCGAGACCGTCGGCGGGCGCTCGATCATGGGCCTGCTGACGCTGGGTGCGGCCAAGGGCACCACGATCGCCGTGGTCGCCGTGGGCGACGACGCCACGCCTGCCCTCGACGCGATCGAGGCGCTGCTCGCCGGCAGGTTCGGCGAGGACGAGTAGTCTTTCATCTCACCCGGCATCGCCAGGTCCGTTGCAAACGACCCGGGGCGCAACAATGGCCCGACGCGCGCAGGATATCAGGCGAGATCGGGATAAAGGTCGCGCCAATCGGGATTGAGTCGCTCGATCAGGGCCAGCTTCCTGCTTCGTGAACCGGCCTTGATCTGCTTCTCGCGGGAAATGGCCTCGATCATCGTTTCGTGCGGCTCGTACCAGACCAAAAGCTTGCAGCCGTAGCGGGCTGTGAAGCCTTCCATCAGCTTGGCTCGATGTTCGTAGGCACGGCGCGGAAGGTTCGAAGTGACGCCGGTATAGAGCGTCCCGTTGCGAGCACTCGCCATGATGTAGACGACAGGGTGCCGCATCGATCGCGCCTCGGGGCCAGTCCGTTCCCGTTTTGATTGTAGCGATACAATCTGTGGATGTCGCGCCCTGGATTGCTTCGCTTCGCTCGCAATGACGATGTGAATCGACTTCGCCGTCATTGCGAGGCGGAGCCGAAGCAATCCACGGCGCAGCGAGAGCCGGAAGAGGCTGCCACTTCGTGACAGCCTTCTCGCCTGCGCGAACGCCTCCTAACCCCCCGGAATCGCCAACGGATTCTCCGTCAGCGCCGCGCGGTCCGGCGTATCTACGGCCGGCTTGCCCAAGAAGGCGTCCCAGATCCGGCGGACGAAGGCCGGGTCGAGGTCGCGCACGATCAGCACCAGCCGCGAGCGGTGGTCCGCATCGGGCCAGGCGGGCAGCGTCACCGGTGCGTGGACAACGTGCTGCACGCCGTGCACCACGACCGGTCGCTCGGGATCGTCGGCGAGCGCCACGAGACCCTTGAGGCGCAGGAGCTTGGGTCCGTGCGCCGAGCGCAGGAGATCCAGGAACATCTCGAAGGCCGGACGCGGCACCGGCGCGTCGCTGGTGAGATGAAAGGCGCGGATCGCCGCGTCGTGCCGGTTCACATCGTGATGATGGTGGCCGTGGTCATGCCCATGGTGATGGGCGTGCGCCGGATCTTCCGCGCCGAGCCAGGCGCGCACGTCGTCCTGTTTTCCGTCGAGGCCGAACAGGCCGCCGAGCAAGCGTTCGGCCGGCACGTCTGGAGCGTGGATCCGCGCGCCGGGGTTGAGGGCGGCGAGCCGCCGGGTGAGTGCCTCCGCCTCGGCGCCGGGCAAGTCGGCCTTGGTCACCACGAGATGGTCGGCCACCGCCGCCTGCCGCAGGGCCTCGGGATGCGCGTCGAGGGTGCCGGCGCCGTTGACCGCATCGACGACGCTCACCACCCCCTGCAGCTGAAAGCGGATTGCGAGATAGGGGTGATAGATCAGCGCGTGGAGGATCGGCGCCGGGTCGGCCAGCCCTGTGGTCTCGATCACGACCCGGCGGAACGGGTTGATGCGGCCGTTGTCGCGGCGGCGCAGCAGGTCTTCGAGGGTCGAGATCAGGTCGCCGCGCACGGTGCAGCACAGGCATCCCGCGCCGAGCAGGATCATCCCCTCGTCCACCGTCTCGATCAGCAAGTGGTCGAGCCCGACCTCGCCGAACTCGTTGACGATCACCACGGTGTCCGCGAGCGCCGGATCGCCGAGCAAGCGGTTCAGAAGGGTGGTCTTGCCCGCGCCGAGGAAGCCCGTGAGCACGGTGAGCGGGATCGGCTCAGGGCGGCCGGGTTGTTCGATGTGAGGCATGTGGGGTCGCAGTCTGTGTCTCGGCCCCGATATGATCGCGCCGGACGCCCGCGGAAACCCTTTACGACTCGTCGTTCTTGGCTTTCTTGTCCGCCTTCTTGGCGGCAGGCTTTGCCTCGGGTTTCTTCGCTTCCGGCTTCTTCGCGGCGGACGCAGCGGGCTTGTGGGCCGGCTTCGCGGCCGCCTTCGGCGCGGCCTCGACAGCCGTGTAGGCGCTGGTCGCGGCCGGCACGCTCTTTTCCTTGGCCGCAGTCTTCGCGGCTGGCTTCGGCGCCGTTACCGCGGCGGCGCGGGCCTTGGCGGCCTTCTCGGAGGCCGCCTGCTTGGCCGCTTCTCTGGCCGCGTCCTTGGCCGCCTTGGCCTCGGCGCGCTTGCGTTGGGCCGCTTCCAGCGCGGCCTGTTTGGCGGCCTGCGCCTCCTGCTCCTGACGAGCGAGTGCCATCGCGCCCTCGGTGGGGCTGCTGCCGATCCAGACCGGGATCGGCTGCAGCGGCGCCCGCGGCGGCAGGGTGCGCCCGCGGACATTGGCGTTGCCGAGCGCGGCGAAGGCGAGGTTGGCGGCGTCGGGCGTGGCCGAGCCGAGGAGTCGGGTCGCCGCACTGTCGGCGCCGGGGCCGCTGGCGGTCAGGGCGCCGGGGCCCTCGTCCACCGGCATCGGCTTGCGCTTGTCGCAGATGTAGGGGCGCATGTCCGGCGGGGTGGCGACGCTGGAGGCCGGCAGCGATTCGAGCGTCGGCGCGGTCCAGCCCGCCGACTGGGCAAAGCCGTAATCGAACAGGTCGGCCGCCTTGATGTCGCGCTCGCGGGCGCTCGGCTGGCCCATCACCACGGCGATGATGCGCCGGCCGCCGCGGGTCGCGGTCGCCACCACGTTGAAGCCGCCCGAGCAGATGAAGCCGGTCTTCATGCCGTCGGCGCCGGGATAACGCCCGAGCAGGCCGTTATGGTTGGCCATCACCGACCGGCCGAACTGGATCGCCGAGATCGAGAACAGGGCCTGCTGGTTGGGGAAGTCGCGCATCAGCGCGCGGGCGAGGATCGCCATGTCGCGGGCGCTGGTCCATTGCCGCGGCTCAGGCAGGCCGTTGGGATTGTACCAGCGGCTCTCGCGCATGCCGATCCGGTGCGCGGTCTCGTTCATCATGTCGGCGAAGCCCTCGACGGAACCGCCGAGACCCTCGCCGATCGCCCAAGACACGTCGTTGGCCGACTTGACCATGATGATCTTGAGGGCGTTGTCGAGGGTGATCTGCGTGCCCGGCTTGAAGCCCATCTTCGAGGGCGGCTCGGCGGCGGCGGCCGGTGAGATCGTGAGCAGCGTGTCGAGGGAGACTTTGCCCTGGCGCACCATGTCGAGGGCGACGTAGGCGGTCATCAGCTTCGTGATCGAGGCCGGATACCATGGGTCGGTCGCGCCCTGGCTGTAGAGCACCTTGCCGGAATCGGCATCGACGACGAGGATCGGCGCCGTCACCGCCGAGGCCGCTCCGGCCATCAGGCCGAGGGCGGTGAGGGTGCCGATCAGCCGTCCCCAAACACGGTTCACCATCGGGCCAATCTCGAAAGGGTGTGAGGGCGCGGGACGCCGCGGATCAGGATTTTCGTTGCCGGCCCCGGACGTTCGCGAGGGATGCGTCCGGAACACGTCGGATCGAGGAGACCCGTTCATCAACGTGCCCTCCGTGGCGAGAGCATGGCAGACCAAGGGGTTTTGCCCACGGTTAAGCTGCTGACCGGGGTTGCGTTCCGCGAAATCGTGCGCGGCTTGGTCTTCTGGGCCTGGCGAGGGTAAGGGCAAGCCCTGGCAGAAAAGCGCGACGATGTCCTACGCGGTCAAGGAACTGTTCCACACACTTCAGGGCGAGGGCGCCCAGGCTGGGCGCGCGGCGGTGTTCTGCCGGTTTTCCGGCTGCAATCTCTGGTCCGGCCGCGAGGAGGACCGGGCGGGCGCCGCCTGCCGCTTCTGCGACACCGATTTCGTCGGCATGGACGGGGAGGGCGGCGGGCGCTTCGCCTCGGCCGAAGCCTTGGCGGACGCCATCGCCGCGACCTGGGCCGGGGGCGATGCCAACCGCTACGTCGTCTTCACAGGCGGCGAGCCGTTGCTGCAGCTCGACGAGGCGTTGATTGCCGCTGCCCATGCCCGCGGCTTCGAGGTCGCGGTGGAGACCAACGGGACGCTTCCCGCCCCGGCCGGCATCGACTGGATCTGCGTGAGCCCCAAGGCCGGCAACCCGCTGGTCCAGACCTCGGGCGACGAGTTGAAGCTGGTCTTCCCGCAGGCGGAGGCCGAGGCCGCGCCGGAGCGTTTTTCGGACCTGCCCTTCCGGCACCATTTCCTGCAGCCCATGGACGGGCCGGAGGCCGCCGTCCACACCGCGGCGGCGGTGGCCTATTGTCGGGCGAATGCCCGCTGGCGGCTCTCGCTTCAGACGCACAAGATCATCGGGATTCCGTGACGGCGCCGCCCGGCTCCCGCAGCCGATGATGGTAGGCCGGCCGAATCGATGCGGCCGGCGATTGCATCTCGCGTCCGCCTCGACCACGTTCGCGCGCCAGCGCGGCCGGCCCCGGCCGGCGCCCCTACGGCCGAAGGACGCCCGATGACGCCTGATTCCACGCTGCCAAATTCCCCGGTGCTCGGGCTCGATCACTCCTCCGTCGAGGACCTCAACCTCGCCCTGCGCCACTACCGGCGCCTGATGATCCGCCTGCCCCTGATCCTCGTCCTCGGCTTCGCGGCGGCGATCGGCCTGTCGTATCTCGGGACCGCCCTGTCGCCGCCCTACGGCGTCTATATCCTCGGCTGGGATCTCACGACCTGGGGGCTGCTCGGACTCCTCGCCGTTCTCTTCGCCGAGCTTTGGTGGGAGGGGCGGCAGATCGGGCGCGCCCTCAACAGCGTCGAGATGCAGTCCGCGCCGATTGCCTCTCTGCTGGGCGGCCAGGCGCTGATCGGTGCACGCGCCCGCGAACACGGCATGAAGCCGGGTCCCTTCAACGGTCCGCTGCGGCCGATCCGTGAGCGGTAGGGGCAATCCCGAGCAGGCGGCGACGCGACGCTTGCTTTCGGCTCTTCTTCGATGCGTGGAAGGCCCGCTTCCCGGCATCGTCCTCGTCATCGATCCGCGCCCCGAGCCCTCCGATGACTCGGGCGCCCCGTGCTCGGCAGGCGACGTGCGGCCGCGTTGCTCGACAGGGGGAGGCTCACCCCTCCGGGGCGGCCTGAAGCTCCGCCGTGCTCGCGAGGAGCGTCTCCTGCAGCGCCGTCGCGACGGCATGCTGGCGGCCTGAGCCGAGCACCACGAACTCTACCTCGCCGATCGGCGGCAGGCCGGCCGTCTCCGGGATCGGCGCCAGTCCCGCCGGCATCACCCTGGCCGAGTGCGGCGCGATGCCCAGCCCCGCTTCGACGGCCGCGCGCAGCCCCATCAGGCTGCCGCTGGTGCAGGCGATCCGCCAGGAACGGCCCGCGGCTTCGAGGGCATCGAGGGCCAGGGTGCGCGTGATCGAAGGCGGCGGATAGAGGACAAGGGGCAAGGCCAGCGCCGGATCGGGAACCAGGCCCGGTCGGCCTGCCCAGATCAGCTCGTCCGCCCAAGCCAGTTCGCCGCGCGGATCGCCGCGTCGGCGCTTGCAGAAGATCACATCCAGTTCGCCCGCATCGTAGCCCTGGTAGAGGGCCCGGCTGAGCCCGACTGTCAGCTGCAGGTCCACCGACGGGTGGCGCTCGGCAAATCGCGCCAGAACCTGAGCCAGGGCCGAGAGCGTGTAGTCTTCGGAGACGCCGAGGCGGATGCGGCCGCGCAGGCCGCCCGGCGAGAAGAAGGCGCGAAGCCGATCGTGCGCCTCCACGACCTCGCGCGCGAAGCCGATCATGGCTTGGCCATCCGGGGTCGGGGCAACCCGATGGGTGTCGCGCATGAGGAGCGAACGGTCCAGCGCCTGCTCCAGCCGCGCGATATGCCCGCTGACCGTGGATTGCCGCACCCCGAGCATCTGCGCAGCGGCCGTGAAGCCCCCGCTCTCAACCACGGCCAGGAACGAGCGGATCTGATCGACGTTCAGGTTGCTTATCATGGTTCGTGATAGCCGATATCCTTATGGCTCTGGAGCCCGGCAGGCTTAAGGTCCAGATCGAACCGGCAGTCCACCATCAGCGCCAGGTTTCCTCCGATGACCGCTCCCCTTGCCATAACCATGATCTTCATCGGCGGATTCGTCGCGATCCCGGCCTTCGGCAGATGGGCGCATCAGGTCACGGAAGCGCTCGCCTTCCTTCTGGCGACCGTCCTGCTGGTGACGGTGATCATGGTCCTTTGCGATCGATGGCCGGATTACTTTGCCAATCCTCGGGCGCCGGTCACCGTGATCGTCGATTCGCCCCGGGATTAGGGCGCCCTCCGACGAAGTGGGAGCTGGTTCGTCGAGAGAGCGCGCGACAACACAAGGATCGTGAGCGGCCGGCCTGACGCAATCGGGTCGGGCACAGCTCTCGTGCGTCGAAACGCGTTCAACGCCGATCAATGTAGGAAGCTCTCGTGAAGTGGCAGACCTCGGGTGGCGGCACGTCCGCCGGAGCGGCCCTCGCCTTCGTGGCCGGCTTCGTCGATGCCGCGGCCTTCATCGCGCTGACAGGCCTGTTCACGGCCCATGTCACCGGAAACTTCGTCCTGATCGGCGCCGAACTGGTCGCGAGTTCGAGCGGCGTGCTGGCGAAGGTCCTGGCTCTGCCCGTCTTCATGGTGGCTGTGGCGGCGACCCGCCTCCTCGCACTGCTCCTGGAGCGGCGCGGTGCCGATCCGCTGCCCTGGCTGCTCGCCGCGGAGGCCGCCCTGCTCGCGGGGTTCGGCCTGTGCGGAACCTTGGCGTTGCCACTCGACGCGCCGGACGGTGCCTCGGCCCTGATCGTGGGCATGCTCGCCGTCGCGGCCATGGGCGTGCAGAACGCGATCGGCCGTCTCTCGCTCGGCCATCTGGCTCCGACGACGGTGATGACCGTGAGCGTGAGTCAAGCCGTCATCGATGCGACGGATCTCGTTCTCAAACCGTCCGGGAGCGCCGCTCCGGCGCGCGCGCGGTTGCTGCGGGTGCTGCCGGCTATTCTGACCTTCGCCGCGGGCGCCCTGTGCGGAGCCTTCGGGATCGCCCACCTCGCCTTCGGCTGCATCACGTTGCCGATCCTGGTTCTGATCGGTTTGATCGCCTTCGTCGCGATGGCGCCGGCCGAGGCCAATGCCGCGGCGTGAGTGACAGCGCTCGCGCATCGGGGCCGATATCGGATCCCGCCCGATCCTCCATCCTCTTCCGCTTGCAGTGTCTTCTCCCGAAAGCCGGCGGCCGCCTTTGCGGCGATGTTCTATCGCAACGCGAGGGACCGGATAGAGGGTGCATTTCGTCGGTGGCGGTGACATATCCACGATCTCGGTGCGCCCGCGGGCGGCCGCCAACCCGCAGCCTGTCGCGGCGGGACCGTTCCAGACCCCGTGAAGATCGCGCGATGAAGATCACCCAGGCCTTCACCTTCGAGGCGGCCCACCGCCTGCCGAACGTGCCCGAGACCCACCGCTGCCACCGCATGCACGGGCATTCCTACCGCGTGGAGCTGACGGTGGCGGGCGAGGTCGATCCGACGACGGGCTGGGTGGTCGATTTCTACGACATCGAGAGCGCCTTCGCCCCGCTCCTGGAGCGGCTCGACCACCATTGCCTCAACGAGATCGAGGGGCTGGAGAACCCGACCGCCGAGCATATCGCGGCCTGGATCTGGCACCGCGCCAAGCCGTCGATTCCGGGGCTTGCCAGCGTGCGGATCTTCGAGACGCCGTATTCCTGGGCCGAGTACGAGGGCGAGTGACGGTGCCGGTGACTGCCGAGCCTTCGCCGGCGGTGCAGGGGGAGGGCGCCCTGGTGCTGTTCTCCGGCGGCCAGGATTCGGCGACCTGTCTCGCCTGGGCCCTCGATCGTTTCCCGCAGGTGGAGACCCTCGGCTTCGATTACGGCCAGCGCCACCGGGTCGAACTCGACCGGCGCGAGGGCTTGCGCCAGGGTTTGGCCGGCCTCGATCCGGCCTGGGGCCGCCGGCTCGGGCCGGATCACACGCTCTCGCTCGCGGCTTTGGGCGACATCTCCGACACGGCGCTCACCCGCGACAGCGAGATCGCTCTGGCGCGGGACGGTTTGCCCAACACCTTCGTGCCGGGCCGCAACCTCGTCTTCCTCACCTTCGCCGCCGCGCTCGCCTACCGTCGGGGCCTGCGCCACATCGTCGGCGGCATGTGCGAGACCGATTATTCGGGCTATCCCGATTGCCGCGACGACACGATCAAGGCGATGCAGGTCGCGCTCAATCTCGGGATGGAGCGCCGCTTCGTGCTGCACACGCCCCTGATGTGGATTGACAAGGCGCAGACCTGGGCGCTTGCCCAAAGCCTCGGAGGGCAGGCGCTGGTGGATCTCATCGTCGAGGAGAGCCACACCTGCTATCTCGGCGAGCGCGGGCAGCGCCACGATTGGGGCTATGGCTGCGGCACCTGTCCGGCCTGCGACCTGCGCGCCAAGGGGTTTTCGCGGTATCTCGCGGCCCGCGCGGGATGAGCCTGGCCAGCCGGCGAAGGCGCCGCCGTCCGCCGGGCAGGCCGCTCCATTACTCCGCGGGAACGAGCGGGCGCGGGGCCGGTCCGCGGGTGAGCACGAAGAAGCCGAGCGCCGCCGCGACGATGACGGCGCCGAAACCCGCCGCGATCCCGAGCACCAGCCCGAACCCGCCGCGATCGTGCAGCACGGCGATCATCGGCACCACGAATCCGCTGACGGTGAAGCCGAGGAAGTAGCGCACGCTGTAGGCCCGGGCCCGGTAGGCGGCGGGCACGTAGCGGGCCACCATGGCATCGTTGATGACGACCTGCCCGTAGAGCGCCGCCATCGTCAGCACGAGGCCGGCGAGCAGCGGCAGGCCGGTGCTCGCGGCCGCCAATCCCAGGCCGAGCGGCTGCAGGACGGAGAGGGCCAGGAACAGGGTCGGCAGGCTGTAGCGATCGATCAGCCGCCCCATTGCGAGCTGAGTCAGGGCGCCGAAGGCGAAGACGAGGGTCGCCACCGATCCGATCAAGGCGAGCGGAAGCGCTGCGCCGACGCCCTCGTCCACGACCTTCGGCAGGGCGATGGTGGTGATGTTGAAGGTCATCCCGCCCGCGATGATGGCGAAGGCGAACACGACGAGGAGGGGACGCGGCCGCGCCACCGGAATGAGCGGGGCGCCCCCGGCCTTGCCACCCCCGGCCTCGCCGTCGCCGGGCACCATAGCCAGGAAGGCGGCACCGACGGCGAGGCAGAACAGGCCCGGCACGATGAAGGCCGCCTGCCAGCCGAGGCCGGCCGCGAGCAGGGCCGTGACACCCGAGGCGGTAGCCGCGCCGGCATTCCCCCACACCCCGTTCACGCCGAGGTCGCGCCCGAGGCGGCGGGCATGGGTGACCAGCATGGTCGAGCCGACCGGATGGTAGATCGCCGAGGCGAGCCCCAGCACGCAGAGCCAGACCGCGAAGCCGGTCGGGCTCGCCGCGCTCGCCACGCCGAGGCAGGACAGGCCATAGCCGAAGAAGAAGACCGCCAGGAGGTTGCGCCGGCCGAACCGATCGGCGAGCCAGCCCATCGGCAGCGAGCAGAGCCCGAAGGCGACGAAGGCGCCGGTCGCCAGCCCGATCAGCTCGCCGTAGCTCAGGCCCGTCTGCGTGGCGATGGCAAGGACGGCGGTCGGGTAGATCAGCAGCACGAAATGGTCGAGGCCGTGCGCCACGTTGACGAAGCGCAGGGTGCGGCGGGACAGGGTCTCGGCATCCATCGGGCGGGCATCTCCGGCATCCCCATCGACGATGACGCCTCATCGCCGACGGGCCCGCGCGGCGGGTATCCGCGGGGTCGCGTGCAGCTTGGTACAAGCCTGCCTCTCCTACATGACCCGTTGCATGCTGTCGGGCCGAAGGTGTACGCAATCGGGCCAAACGGGGCGTCGGCATGCCTTCGATCACGCGTTCGATCCGAGCCGAGGATTATCAGGACGTTCCGCGCGCGGTCGCGGTGATGCCCAAGACCTTCGCCGCGAGCAGCCACACGGAGCGGCATTTCCATCCGCGGGCGCAGCTCCTCTACGCCACCGCTGGCCTGATGATGGCGAGCGCCGAGGACGGGACCTGGGTCGTGCCGGAGGGGCATGCCCTCTGGATCCCGCCGCGCCTGCCGCACGCGGTGGTGATGCACGGCGCGGTCGCGATGTGCTCGGCCTATCTCGCGGTCGAGGCGATTGCCGGCTTTCCAGACCGCGCCCGCGTCATCGAGGTCTCGCCCCTGCTCGCCGCCGCGCTCGCCGCCCTGACGCGCGAGCCCGTGCTCTACGACGAGGCCGGACGCGGTGGCCACCTCGCCGCGCTCGTCCTCGACGAGATCCGCCGGGCGCCGGAGACCAAGCTCACCCTGCCGCTGCCCAACGACGCGCGGCTGCGCCGGATCTGCCTCGGCCTCATCGATGCGCCCGCGACAGCCTTCGACCTCGACGCCTGGGCCGACCGCGCCGGCCTCAGCCGCCGCACCCTGACGCGCGGGTTCCGCCGCGAGACGGGCCTCACCTTCGGGCAGTGGCGGGCGAGGGCCCGGGTCGTGCGGGCCCTGGCGCTCGCTGCCGACGGCGTGGCCCCGCGGCAGGTGGCGGCCTCGGTCGGCTACCGCAGCATCCAGGCCCTGCGGGGCCGGACGGAGGCCCTGCTTCCGGAGCCGTGACAGGCCGCCGTGCCCATGCCCTGCCTGCCGATTGCCGGTTGCTCCGGCACGGTCGGGTCGATAGCGATCGCCGATGCGTTGAGCTTTCGAGCCCGTTCCACGTTTCGAACCCAGGAGGAGCCATGCGCGCCGACGCTTTCCTCGAGGCCGTAAAGGCCCTGCCCGTTGCCGATCTCGCGACTCTCGTGCCGAACGGGGGCGGCCTCGTCGTGGTCGCGCCCCATCCGGACGACGAGAGCCTCGGCTGCGGTGGGCTGATCGTGCAGGTACTGAAGCAGGGCCGCGCCGTGCGCGTCGTCATCGTCAGCGACGGCTGCGGCTCTCACCCGAACTCCAAGGCCTATCCGCACGACCGCCTGCGGAGCTTGCGCGAGGCAGAAACCGTGCGGGCCATGGCCGAACTCGGGCTCGGCGCGGAGCATGTCCACTTCCTGCGCCTACCCGATGGCGGCGTGCCGAGCGAGGGCGCGGAGGCCGAGGCGGCAGCGGACAAGGTCGCCGAGATCGCCCGCGCGGCAGGCGCCAGCGCCCTGTTCGTGACGTGGCGCCACGATCCCCATTGCGACCACACGGCGTCCGCCGCCATCGTCGATCTCGCCCGCGCCCGGCTCCCCGGACTCGCGGCCTACGCCTACCCGGTCTGGGGCTGGACCCTGCCGCCGGAGCGCGAGGTCGGGCCGGCGCCGGAGGGCTTTCGCCTCGCCGTGGAGGCGGAGCGCGCGGCCAAGCGCCGGGCGGTGGAGGCGCATGCCTCTCAAGTCTTCGGCCTGATCGAGGACGATCCCTCCGGCTTCCAGTTGCAGCCTGCGATGATCGACAGGCTCTGCGGCCCGCACGAATGGTACATTACCCTGCGCTGATCCCCTTCATCCGCGTTTCAGGTTGAGGCTGGCAGGACGGGTGCGACCTGACAGCTTGGCCGGACTGGAAACCCCGTGAGCACCACCAGCGTCGTCACGCTCAACAAGGGGCGCGATGCCCATCTCGCGCGCCTGATCGAGGGGCTCGCCCGCGGCTCCGCCCCGGCGGAATGCATCGTAGTCGAGATGGGCCTCGCGCCCGAGCCGCTGCCGGAGACGCCGTTTCCGCTGCGGCGGGTCGGCTTTCCGAGCGCCGGCCTGCCGCTCGCCGCTGCGCGCAACGCCGGCCGGGCGGCGGCGTCCGGCGACATCCTCGTCTTTCTCGATGTCGATTGCATTCCCTCCGCAGGCCTCGTTCCGGCGCTCGCCGCGGCGGCAGCCGCCCATGACGGACTCGTCTGCGGGCCGATCCGCTACCTGCCCGCGGGCGCGGTCCGCGACGGCTGGCAGGAGGCTGACCTCCTACGGGCCGGCATCCTCCACCCGGCGCGGGATTTCCCGGACAGCGGCGTGAGGGAGACCCGCAATCCCGGCCTTTTCTGGTCGCTCGCCTTCGCGGTGCGAGCGACGACCTACGATCGGCTCGGCGGCTTTGACGAGGGCTATGACGGCTACGGCGCGGAGGACACCGATCTCGCCTTCCGCGCCGCGGAGATCGGCGTGCCGGTGCTTCTGGCGGGCGCGCCGCCGGCCTTCCATCAGCACCATCTCTCCTGCGACCCGCCGCTGCAGCACTTTGCCGACATCGTCCGCAACGCCCGCCGCTTCCGCGCCCGGCACGGGCTCTGGCCGATGGACGGCTGGCTCGACGCCTTCGCCCGGCTCGGCCTGATCGGCACGAGCCGCGAGCCCGACATCACCCTCCTGCGCGGCCCAAGCCCGGAGGAAATCGCCGCCGCCCGCGTGCCACCGGATCGGCCGTTCTGAGCGGAAGCCGGAGCCTCACCGGCTGCCGGAGGGCGGATCGGCCGGTTCCGTCCCGCCCGCTTCGTCCTTCCCGGTCGTTTCACTCCTGGCGGGCCGCGGCGATGTCCCGCCTGTCAAGCTGCGGTGGCTCGGGCTGCCGTCGCCGGCCTCGGCGTGGTCCGGGCTGCTCAGGCTCGGATGTCCGGAAGTGCCGGCCACGCTCTGCCCGGCAAACCCCTCGGCCCGGTCTTCGCCGTCTCGTGCCATGGCCATCCTCGGCTCCCTCCTCGCACCGACGGCCGTGCCGCCGGACTTCGCGGCAAAACCGATCGGATCGGCTCGCGGTTCATGCCGGAGACGACGATCCGGATGCGGCTGGCTACAGCCTGTGCCGTCTCGCAGTTCTGGAGCTGAAGGTCTCTCGAAGACGATGCACCTGGAAAGCACACGCAGTCACATTGGATAGCATCTTCGCCTCGTGCCGGCGCTTGGCGCATCGCCTATGCCGCAGAAAGATCTTGCATATTGGCGAAGGATCCAAGGTCTTGATCGAAGGCTTGGCTAAAAAGTTTCAAAAATCGATCCGAACTCTTTGGGGGATCGCCGGTTCTTCCGACATCCTCGCCGACACGCGAACCCCGGAATTTCGATGAGCACCAAGCCCCCGCCCGTTCCGCCCGCCAACCGGTCCGACAAGGGGCCGGGCAGCGCACCCGAGACCGCCACCGTTCAGGGACAGGCCTCGTCGCAGACGAAGGACCCGGACAAGATCGGTCAGGCCGGCAATTCGAAGGTCAACACCACCCATCAGGGTTACCAGCAGGATCGCTGAATGAGCACATCCTCGAAGCATCCCAACACCAACCGCCATCACGGTGGGCCGGGCAGCAGCCACCAGGACCGGTCGGAGCCCTATGTCGAGCCCGATCACGGTCCGACGCCGGGCAGCTCGACCAACCAATCCAAGTCCGGCGTGTCCGGAGGCGGCGGCGAGCGCGACGCGCACCACACTCACAGCAACCAGGGCCGTGCCCCCGACCGCACCGACCGCTCCCATTAAAGGCGGCGCGTCGAACCGACATCGAGCGGACCAACCCGCCTCGCATCAGGAGAACAGCCATGGACGAGAGCCGCGGCAAGCCCGATTCCAATCGAGATTCCCTGCGCAACTTCAGCGCATATGCCGACCGCAACGGGCAGGATTTTGGGCAGGACAGCCCCCTCGACGTCGCCCGCCCCGCCGAACTTCAACGGGCCCTGCAGGACGATCCGGGCGGGGAGGCGCAGGCGGCGCGCATCGCCTCCGGCTTCGACCGGCGCGACGCGATTGCCGGTGGAAGCATCGAGTCGGTCGAGGCCATCGAGGCCGCGACCCCGCCGGAAAACCTGCGCCGCATCAGCGATCCGAGCTCTACCCCGAAGCGCTGACCGGCACGTTAGAGCATCATCCCGAAAGGTGGCCTCCGGCTTTCGGAAGAAGATGATGCAAAACAATGGGATAGAGCATCGGCCCGCACGGGCCGGTGCTGGGCGAGGGGGCCGGCGTCAACGTCGGTCAGTCCGCGTCCCGGCACAGCGCCTCGATCGCGCCGGCCGTCCGCGTCAGCGCATCGGGCTCGGCGAGGCGCCGGATGATCTCCGGATCAAGGCCGAGACCCCGTGTCACGAGGTGCGGCCACGCCGTCGGTTCCGGCCAGCCGCGATGGACCGCCGCCGCGCCGAGCCGCTCCAGAGCCTGCGCCTTGGCCTCCTGCTCGTCGTAGGCGCGCGGCTCGGGCAGGCACAGGAAGCGCTTGCCGAGGGACGCCACCGCGGTGACGAGCCCGTCGCCCGCCCCTCCGATCACGAGAGAGGCAGGCGCGAGATGCGGGCGGACATCCGTGACCCAACCGTGCAGGTTCAGGTTTCCCGGTACCGTCCCCGTGCCGGTGACCGGCCCGAGCACGTGCCACGCGCGCTCCGGCACCGCCTCAGCGGCCTCGATCAGCGCCTCCAGCCGCCCGCCCTCGCCGCCGCGGCCGAACACCACGATGATGCGTCCGTCCTCCTCGGATGCGAGCCGTGCGGGCGCGCCGCCGAGAAAGCCGCCGTAGAGCGTCTTCTCGCGCACCCAATCCGGCACCTGCCCGCCGTCGAGCGCCTCGGGGAACGGAGCGAGCAGGCGCGAGGCGGCCCGGAAGGCTTCCAGATGCGGCCGGTCGGTGCGGGTGCCGGACAGGCGCACGACGAGGCTCGGCACCGACAGTAGCCGGGCGAGCAAGGCCACCTCCGCCGAGACGTCGACGATGATCAGCGCCGGATCGTTCTCCGCCGCCCAGGCCGCGATCCGGCCCATCCGCGCGCGGATGCCGGGATGGTTCAGCGGGACGTAGTGGAAGCATTCGGGGCGTTGGTCCGCGCCGTCCTGCCCGTCGAAGCTGCGGTCCAGGCGGTCGTCGGGCAGATCGAGTACGGGGCCGGGGGCGCCCGCGGTGTCGAGTCCACTGAAGCTGCCCATCAGGGTGCAGGGCCGCCCCAGCGCATCGAGCGCCCGCGCGAGCGCAATCGCCCGCTGGAGGTGCCCGGCCCCCTGGTGGTGGACGTAGTAGCCGACCGGACGAGTCATGCGCGTTCCGAGAAAAGTGCGGTGCGAGGCGGAGGCCGTCTCAACGACACTCTCACCTCATGGCCAGCATCGTGCCGAACTCAAGCCGCCCGGTCGCGCCGCAGGGCCGCGACGCGAGCATCGAGCGCCGCCAGCGCGTCGTCGAGGCTGCATTCCGGCGCCGGACCGTCCCGCGCCTCGAGGCGGACATGGGCGCGCTCCACGAAGGCGATGTCGTTGGGGCAGGCCGGCAGATCGATGGCGGCGAGATCTTCCGCATTGAGGCCGAGCGCGTACAGGGCGGAGGGCGCGGCACCCTCGCGATAGGCACGGCGCAGGGCGGCCCGGCGCAGGATGATCTGTTCCCAATGGGCCGCTACCGGCAGACGATAGGCCTCGCCCTCGCGCACGACGCGGGCACGGCGCAGCATCTCGGTCGCCATGCCGCCCTCCGCCCGGCCGGCTGTGCGGGCGGAAACGAGCACCGCCACATCGGGGCAGTGACGCAGGCGCCCGCCCGCCCGCTGCACGGCACCGACCAGGGCATTGTCCTCGCCGCGCGGCAGGGGCGGCAAGCCGCCCACCGCGCGGTAGAGCGAGGCGCGCAGCGCGAGGCTTCCCCCCGTATGGTCGCCGTGGCGCGGCGCGGGGTCGTGGGGCGGTGGGTCGAGTGCATCTTCGAGGGCGCGCACGCCCGACCAGTAGCGCTCGACCCGTGCGTGGAAGGCGGCGAGCGCAGGATCCGCGTTGCCCTCGTCGTCGATCACCAGCCGGCCGCCGACGATCTCCGCCCCTTCCAGGGCACGCAGATTCGCCGCGACCCAGCCTTGGGCGAGCCGCGCATCGGCATCGGTGGTGAGGAGCACGCCATCGGGCGCGTCCTCGCTCTCCAGCCACGCGGCGCCCACATCGAGGGCACGGCGGCGGGCGGTGCCGACATGGGCTTCAGCGGCCGGAAAGGTCGCCTCGATCAGGCGCAGCGCGAGGGTGGAGAGCGCGCCCGAACCTTCGAGGGCGCGCACCGCCTCGACCGTGCCGTCGGTGCAGTTGTTCACGACGATCACGACCCTCAAGGGCGCATCCGCCGAGAACCCGTCCTGCGCGGCGAGCGCCCGCAGCAGGCGCGGCAGGCGCTCGGCCTCGTTGCGGGCCGGGATGCAGACGACGGCCGGGCCGGGGCGCACGGACATGGCGTTCAGGCCGCCGGGCGTTCGAACAGGGCGGTGCGGGTGCTGTTGGCCGGTGCTCCGGCCAGCACCTCGCGGTAGAGCTCCTCGTAGCCGTCAGTCATCACGTCGGCGTCGTAGAGCGTCTCGGCCCGGCGGCGGCAGGCGCGGCGTTCGAGGGTGACGGCGCGCTGGATCGCGCGGGCGAGCGCCGCCACGTCGTCGGCCGGGGCAAGCGCCCCGGAGAGGCGATCGACGATATCGGGAATCGCGCCGCGGCCGAAGGCGGCGACCGGCGTGCCGCAGGCCAGCGCCTCGGCGACGACGAGACCGAAAGGCTCCTCCCAGCGCGGCGAGACGATGGCCGCCCGCGCGCCGCCGAGCTGGCGCGCCAACTCGCGATGGGAGAGATGACCGACGTAAGTGACGTCGTCCCCGAGCCGCGGAGCGATCCACTCGTCCCAGTAGCGCGGGTTCGGCTTCGGGCCTGCGAAGCGCAGACGGATCCCGGCCTCGCGCGCCGCGTCGATGGCCAGATGCGTGCCCTTCTCCGGGACGATCCGCCCGCTCCAGAACACATAGGCAGCCGGGTCGGCGAATGGGCTGAAGGCGAAGGTCGAGAGGTCGATGCCGTTGCCGATAACGCGGGCATCCGGCACAAGCGGTTGCCATTCCTGCGCCAGCGATGGCGAGACGGCGGCGAAGATCATGCCGGGCTTGGCCGCGCGGACGCCCTCGGCCAGCGATTCGAAGGGTGGCGTGTGGAGCGCCGTCGTCATCGGCACGGGGAGCGTGTGGCTCGCGCGCAGGGGCAAATCATGCAGGCTGTTGTTGTGCACGATGTCGAAGCCGCCGCGGGCGATTGCTTCCATGATGCGCTCGTAGGCCGCGAGTTCGGCCCGCTCGATCCGCTCGCAGGCCACCGGATCGCCCAGGGCGTCTCCGGTCGGCGGACAGACGGGGTTGGGCACTAGGGCCGGATCCGAACCTTCGGAGGCGAATAGGGTCACCCGGTGGCCCCGCGCTCGCAGCGCGCCGGCCAAGTGATGCGTGTGCATCTCGAGGCCGCCCAGATAGGGCTGTCCGATCGGGAACTTGAGATGGGCGATGACGGCGATCTTCAAGGGCGTTGTCCGAAGTCGGCGGCGTGGAGGACTTGAGGAACCAGTCCAATGGCTAGGCTTTCGCCCGCACCATCGCCCGTGCTCTAGGAACGCCCGATGAACGAACCCTTCAGGAAACGAAGAGGAGAAGGAATAAAAGTGACGCAGGCGATCGACGGCGTTCCGGCGTCAGCTGTCTGCGAAAAAAAGCGCAGCCGTCCGAATCGGTCGACCGGCTTCGGCGGCTTTGGAGATCTGAATCCGCATGATCGGGCCCGGCCGCAGCCACCTCTTGCGGGGCGCTCCCAGGGTCGGCTTGCGGTCGACGGCGCGCCTTGCGGCGCTCTGGCGGATGGTCGAGGCAGCGACAGGCGTCGCGAAAACAGTTAGAGCATCGTACTGGATATCAGATCCAGCGCGATGCTCTATCCTCTTGTTTCCGCATCGTCTTTTTCCGAAGGCCGGAGGCCACCTCTCAGCACGATGCTGTGGCCTCGCCACGCCCACTCGGCCGGACAGAGCGAGGGGAGACCTCAGTCGAGATGGTTGCCGTAGCGCTGGACATGGTCGGCGAGGCCCAGGCCGTGGTCGCGCACGAGGCGTTCGGCACGCTCGGCGTCGCGGGCCTCCAGCGCCTCGATGATCTGCACATGCTCCTCGATCGACTTCGAGGCGCGGTCGCCCTGGCGGAGCGCCGTGTTGCGGATGCCGCGCACGTGCATCAGCAGGTTGCTGGTCAGATCCTTGATCACCTCGCTGTGGCCGAGCGAGATGATCTTCTGGTGGAAGCGGATATTGGCTTCCGAGTATTCGCCGAGATGCTCGTAGGGCTTGCCGTCGAAGAACTCGGGGAAGGAACGGCGCAGGCAGGCCAGATCCTCGTCCGAGGCCGCGGTGCAGGCGAGCCGGGCCGCCATGCTCTCCAGCGCCGCCCAGGCCTGGATCATGCCAACGATCTCGCGCTTCGTCTTCTTGACGACGAACACGCCGCGCCGGGGCTCGTTGCGCACGAACCCTTCCTGTTCCAGCACCGTCAGCGCCTCGCGGATCGGCGTGCGACTCACGCCGAGCGTCTGCGAAAGGCCGCGCTCGTCCAGCCGCACATCTCCGGACTGGCCGTAGATGTCCATGTTGGTGATGGCGGATTTCAGCGCCTCGTAGGCGAGCGTTCTCAGGCTCGTCGCCGGAACGATCGGCTTGATCGAAAGATTTTCCATCGTTTCGGATCGACCTTGATGCCGATGGGGATGCGGGTCCGGAGATGGGGCATCGAGCCGTTCGAGCATGGCGCCTCGCCTCGGGGAAGACAAGCCGACCGCACCTATGCGTCCGGCTTATGCCTCGAAATTCTGCTCAAGAGCCTGCGCGGATCGAGATCCGGAGACTCGCAAACATTGACGTCTGGCATCTGGTATGCCAGAAAGAAACCTTGAAGTCGAGAGCTTCGGCATTCGCTGTGTGCAGAGCAGCCTTCCAGAGGAAGTGTCTGGTGTGCACGGTGTTCGAGACCGGCCCGGCTTCTCGACAATGCGCTCCGGCCGACGCCATCGGCCGAAGGGCGCAGACCAAATGGCCACTCTCCTGGGGAGGAGACCTGCGATGAGCAAGGCGCTCGAAGGCGTTCGGATCCTCGACTTCACCCACGTCCAGTCGGGTCCGACCTGCACGCAACTGCTCGCCTGGTTCGGAGCCGACGTGATCAAGGTCGAGCGGCCGGGCGCGGGCGACGCCACGCGCCAGCAATTGCAGGACCTTCCCGGCGTGGACAGCCTCTATTTCACGATGCTGAACCACAACAAGCGCTCGATCACGCTCGACGCCAAAAATCCCAAAGGCAACGCAATCCTCTGGCGTCTGATCGCCGAGTGCGACGTGCTGGTCGAGAACTTCGCCCCCGGCGCGCTCGACCGTATGGGGCTGACCTGGGAGAAGCTGCAGGCGGCCAATCCGGGCTTGATCCTGGCCTCGGTGAAGGGTTTCGGCCCCGGCCGCTACCAGGATTGCAAGGTCTACGAGAACGTCGCCCAATGCGTCGGGGGCGCGGCCTCCACCACCGGCTGGCGCGACGGCGTTCCGATGGTCTCGGGCGCGCAGATCGGCGATTCCGGCACCGGCCTCCACCTCGCGCTCGGCATCGTCACGGCGCTCTACCAGCGCACCCAGACGGGGCAGGGCCAGCGGGTCGACTGCGCGATGCAGGACGGGGTGCTCAACCTCTGCCGGGTGAAGCTGCGCGACCAACAGCGTCTCGGCCACGGCCCGCTGATGGAATACAGCCAGTACGGCGAGGGCGTCCCGTTCGGCGAGGCGGTGCCGCGGGCCGGCAACGATTCCGGCGGCGGCCAGCCCGGCCGTATCCTGAAGTGCAAGGGATGGGAGCAGGATCCCAACGCCTACATCTACTTCATCACGCAAGGGGCGGTCTGGGGCTCGATCTGCGACATCATCGGCGAGCCCGGCTGGAAGGATGATCCGGCCTACGCCACGCCGAAGGCGAGACTGCCGCATCTCAACGAGATCTTCACGCGCATCGAAGCCTGGACGATGAAGCACGACAAGTTCGAGGCGATGGATATCCTCAACGCCTACGAGATTCCCTGCGGGCCGATCCTGTCGATGAAGGAGATCGCCGAGGATCCGATGCTGCGGGCGAACGGAACGGTGGTCGAGGTCGAGCACCCGACGCGCGGCGCCTACCTGACGGTGGGCAATCCGATCAAGCTGTCGGCAAGCCCGACCGAAGTCACCCGTGCGCCGCTTCTCGGCGAACATACGGATGAAATCCTGCGCGAGGTGTTGGGCTGCACGGATGCCGAGATCGGCGACATCCTCGGCTCGGGCGCCGTCGGCGGCGTCCACCGCATCGCCGCCGAGTAGCGCGAAGACTTGTTTTGCCGCGCCCTGCGGTCGGACTTTGATTTCCGACGATTTGGTGTGCCAGCTACCAAGATGATGGGCCTGATCGGCAGCAGAGGATGCTACCTCTCTCCGGTTCGGTATCCGGAGGATGCGGTGATGACCGAAAACGCTCTGGACGACGCCCTGGCCGATCTCGTGGAGGCGTTCGGGCACGTTTCCGAGGCCGAGATGCAGGCCTTCCTCGATGGTACGCCGCGCTCAGATGCAGGCCTCGCTGCGACAGAGTGGGGTTCGGGCGCGCTCCCATTGCCGCTCCCTGCGAGAGCCGTTCCCGACCTGATGACATCAAGCCAGCGACTCTAGACGCTTATCTTGGCGCGCTTTCTTTCGACGAACCGGCATCCACTTCGTCGGAAAGCGCTCTAGCGTCGCTCCGCGTGCCGTCTTTGACGCGATTCAAGCCGCGCCGGCGAAGCGGCCGGCGGTCTTCCGCGCCTTGGCATTGCGGGCGGCCTGATTGTCTAGAGTTGCGTCGGAGACGGTCAGACGGTCGGCCAGCTTGACGACGAGCAGCGCCTGCAGGGCACCGAAGAAAAGGAGCGCGGCGAGCCAAGTGGCGAGCATGATGGTCTCCGACGATGCGCGCTTGCAGTGGGCTATGGTGCAGTGCACATGAGATAGCCCGACTATTTGGAATATGAAGTACAAAATATCAGATTCGGGTAGATGTCACGCGCCGTCGAACACCAATGTGTGATCTGGTCGAGTGACATGGTCGAGCAGCCCCCGGGGACGGAGGTCGCCAGACAGGCCTCCGAGAATATCGCGATTGGCCGTGCGCGGCGGTCAGCGGGTCGTCTGAACGAGTTCGCGACCCCAGGCTCCGAGCGTCGATGTCTCGGATGGGGAAAGGCTCTCGTCAAGCGGCGGAACTTCATCCGTTCGCTCCCGCAGGCCCACCGCCGAGAGCGCCTGCGCGGTCCCGGCCTCGCTGAGTGCGGCCGCCAGGCCCGCCCGGTCGAGACCGAGAAGCCGACCCTGCTCGAAACGCGCGAAGACCCGGCCCGTCTCGCGGTCGGCGAAGCGCACGACGGCAAGCCGCCGCAACACCTCCCGCAGGAAGCCTGCATCCGCCTCCGGCGCTTTGTCGGCGCCGCGATAGACATCGGCTGCGCTGCGGGCGCGGATGTCGATCCGCCGATAGCGTTCGATTGCCAGCAGGGCTCTCGCGTCGAGGATCGTCATCGTGTCGTTCGTACCGAAGGCGATGGTGAGCGGACGGGCGCCGTTGGGCACGCTGTTGTCGAGGAATTCGAAGAAGACCGGCCGGTCGCGGCGCAGGACCCAGTTGAAGAACAGCCGCGGCATGCCGGTATAGGCCTCGACATTGTGCGCGAGCAGATCCTCCACCGCCTTGTAGCGCCCGAACTCCTCGCCCCGCTTCCAGGCCCGCTCCACCGTTTCCTCGGGCGGCGTGACCATGAACTGCAGGAAGACCCGGTGGCCGAACCGGGTCAGGAGCTGGCCGGCGCCGTCACTGCCGGCCTCCGTCGAGAAGCTGTCGAAGCGGAAGCGATCGATCAGCAGGTGCGAGAGGCGGCCATCGGCAGCCTTGCGGGTGATGTAGCGGTCGAGCTTGGCATCGACGATCTCGACCTCGTGGCCGGTCAGCGGCCCGGCGTAGCGGCGGACGGCACCGAGACTGTCGTAGTCGAGCAGGAACTTGCGCCAGACATCCGGGGTGATGACGGCGAAATCCTGCCAGGAGGCACCGATCCGCTCGGCGAGACCGCGCTGGTAGGGCCGGATCGTGCTCTTGCCTGAGGCCGAGGCACCCTTGACCGTCATCACCACCGGCTGCGCCTGGGGCGCTGGGCGATGGTAGCCCTCGGCCTCGGCGATGGCCTCGATCCACGGCGCGATCAGCGCGCCGATCCGGTTGCTGCCGCAGCGGTTGGTGACGAGGATCCCGGCGAGCCGGCGCAGCAGCGCCCGATCGCGGATCAGCATGCCCTGACGAGCGATGACGTGGTCGAACACCGTGCGGAGCGCCTCGCGGACGGAGCTCTCCAGGGTGTCGGCTTCATCGGCGGCGGCGCACCGCGCGTCGAGGCGGGCGAGGACACTGGCTTGGCCATCGCCGGCCGGTGGGGCACTCCGAGGAGAGGGGGGGGCGCGCGCACCGAGGCGGGCAAGCCACCGCCCCCAGCCGGATGCCGGCTCGGGCACCGGAGCGGGCGGCTCGTCGAGCAGGGCCGACAGCTCGCGGTCCAGGATCGCGTCGGCCTCGGCGCGGACAGTCTCATATGTCGCCACGACCGCGTCGAGGCGCTGCGCCACGCCCTCGCGCAGGAGGGTGGTGACGATGCGCCGGAAGTTCAGCCCGAGATCGGCATAGACCTCGCCGACCGGGACCGAGATGTCGGCCATCACCCGGATCAGCACTTCGTGGACGGCGAGGCGCTCGGGTCGGAAGGGAGCGATCTGGGTCGCGGGCAGGCCGCTCAGGTCGGAGAGTTCGAGGATTTCGGGATAGCTCAGCGCAACGTTTTCGGGGCGGAACAGCGTGGCGAACGGGCGCATCGCCCGCGGTAAGCCGGGTTCGAGCCCCGGATTCCAGGCGTGGAAAGCCGACGCGTCCGCGGGCGCTCCCGTGGAGCCGATCTCCGTGAGGGTCGGCGCGGCTTCGTTCATCGCGCCGGCCCTCCTTGCTGCGGCCAGCCTGTGCTGATCAGGCGGCGGAGGCGTTCTCGATCGCCTCGAACCGGATCTGGTAGGCCTCGCCCCAGAGGGTCGTCGCCCGCTCGTGCCAAGCGGCATCGAAGAACAGCTTGGCGCAGAACGAGCTGCGCCAGATGCACACGGCGATGACACGCTCGTCGAGAACACGGATGTGGCGGCTCTCCAGCCCGCCGGCGATGCCGAGGCGCGGCAGCATGTCGACGCTCGACGCGCCGAATTCGTTCTCGCCCGGAAAGACGATCGGACACTCGACGACGGTCAGATGTTTCATCGGGGTTTCCATGGCGGGCGCCTTTTCTCGGAGATGTTGTCCGACCGGTTCCGGTTCTTTTTCGCACAACGCCCGATGCCTTGTGCCCGCTCCGTCGGATGCGGTCTACGGTGCCGATGCGTCGTGCGCGGCGACCACCGCATGCAAGCGGAGCCGTACGCATTCACGGATGCGATGATGCCTGTGGGGTCGCCGCGGTCCGCGCCTGGCCGATATCTTTATCGATGTCTTGGCCGGCACAATCCCAGATGCTCAGGATTGCGCTGATGCGGCAGGATTCCATCAGGGCGATGTGATCGACCCTCCGCTCGCAGAAGGTCTTCAGGCGCTCCTGCGCCGAGGCCCCGATATCGACGGCGGGAAAATCGGGGTCGGTGATGAGCCAGACGCTGCGGCTGTAGATTTCGGGACCCTCGGCCGCCACCGCGCGGAAGATATCGCGCTGCGTGAGAAGACCCGTCACCGTCCCGTCGGCCTCACCTTCGACGACGACGAGGGCGCCCGTTCCCGGCTGGGCGAGGAGCTGCGCCGCCTCGGCCACCGAGCGGTCTCTGTGAATGGTGCGGACGCCCGCCGCATCCGGCTCACGGCGCATCGTTCCAAACACGGCGCTCCTCCTTCGGCATGCCTCTCGACCGGGGCCGCCTTGGTCTGCAGGCTGGTATACAGCATACCTATTGTCAATCCGACATTTTGAATTATGGTGCCGCCGCGTCCGGGCCGGCTGGCAAGATCGAGCCACCGAACCTTCAAGCCATGGGGCCGCGCGACAAGCTCGGCAGCATGCCTCTCATTGAACCGGGGCCGGTAGAGCCCTCGGCCCTCGCGCAAGACCATCGTCCCGAATTCGGCAGAGCCCGTTGGCGGAGGTGTCACTCGTAACGTTTCGGAATTTCATGAAAATTATTGCGGCGCCGATCGGTTGTCTGCGTCTCGACCGGTTTTAAGAAATAATATGGTCGTTTCATAAAAACATTGCTGAACTAAAGCTGACCAAAAAGCTCGGAAAATCGAGCGTACACTGGAGATACGTCCATGACCGATCTATCGACAACAGGCGCTTCAGCGCCCAAGAACCGCTGGCTGCAATTGCTGTTCGGCATTGTCTGCATGTGCATGATCGCCAACATGCAGTACGGGTGGACGTTCTTCGTCAACCCGATCCAGGAGCGGCACGGCTGGGACCGTGCCGCGATCCAAGTCGCCTTCACCCTCTTCGTCGTCACCGAGACCTGGCTCGTTCCGATCGAGGGCTGGTTCGTCGACAAGTACGGCCCGCGGGTCGTGACGCTCGTCGGCGGCCTAATGTGCGGGCTCGCCTGGGTGGTCAACGCCTACGCCGACTCGCTCACGTTGCTCTATATCGGCGCCGTCATCGGCGGCACCGGAGCGGGCGCGGTCTACGGCACCTGCGTGGGCAACTCACTCAAGTGGTTCCCCGACCGGCGTGGCCTCGCCGCCGGCCTTACCGCGATGGGGTTCGGTGCGGGCTCCGCGCTCACCGTGGTGCCGATCCAGGCCGTGATCCACAATTACAGCTACGAGTCGGCCTTCCTCTGGTTCGGCCTCGGCCAGGGCGTCGTCGTGATGCTGATCGCCCTGTTCCTCGTCGCGCCGAAGAAGGGGCAGGTGCCCGCGATCGCCCGCGTCAGCCAGAGCCGTCGCGACTTCTCGCCGGGCGAGATGGTCCGCACCCCGATCTTCTGGGTGATGTACGCGATGTTCGTGATGATGGCCGCCGGCGGCCTGATGGCGACCGCGCAGCTCGGCCCGATCGCCAAGGACTTCCACATCGCCGACGTGCCGGTCAGCCTGTTCGGCATCACCCTGCCGGCCCTGACCTTCGCCGCCACCATCGATCGAGTGCTCAACGGCGTGACCCGCCCGCTCTTCGGCTGGATCTCCGACCATATCGGCCGCGAGAACACGATGTTCCTGTCCTTCGGCATCGAGGGCGTGGGCATCTACATGCTGAGCCAGTTTGGCCAGGACCCGATCATGTTCGTGATCCTGACCGGCCTCGTGTTCTTCGCCTGGGGTGAGATCTACTCGCTGTTCCCGGCGACCTGCGGCGACACCTTTGGCTCGAAATACGCCGCCACCAATGCCGGCCTGCTCTACACGGCCAAGGGCACGGCGGCGCTGATCGTGCCCTATACCAGCATCCTCACCACCATGACGGGGAGCTGGCACGCGGTGTTCCTGGCGGCGGCCGCGCTCAACATCCTCGCGGCCCTGATGGCGATCTTCGTCCTCAAGCCGATGCGGCAGGCCTATACGCGCGATGCGGCGGCGGTGGAGGCCGAGCCGAAGACGGCCACGGCGCACTGAGCGGCGCCTCCGGACAGCTCGTCCGGCTGACCACGATTATCGACGCGCACCGGGCCTGACCGCCCGGCGCGCGCCGACGGGTCCTCACCGCGGACCCTCGGCCTTCGATCGAACGAGGCGCGCCCGAGTCGGCGCCCTCGTCGGCCTGCCGGGGTGCCGCAGCCTTCCCGCCTGACCTCCATCTCCTTGGCAGACCGTCTGCCCGGCATCGTCATGCCCGATGCGGCGCCAGGGGGAACACCGGAAACGCTAAAGGGAGATACCGGATGGTTTTCCAACCGGCAGAGCAGCACGCGCGTCAACAGACGCCTTCGGACACGCCTTCCGCGAAGTGGTGGCAGCTCGCCTTCGGCGTGCTCTGCATGGCGATGATCGCCAACCTTCAGTACGGCTGGACCCTGTTCGTCGATCCGATCGACGCGCAGCACCAATGGGGCCGCACGGCGATCCAGTTCGCCTTTACGATCTTCGTCGCCACCGAAACTTGGCTGGTGCCGATCGAGACGTGGTTCGTCGATCGCTACGGTCCGACCCTCGTGGTCGGCTTCGGCGGCCTCATGATCGCCCTGTCCTGGACGCTCAACGCCTACGCCGAATCGCTCTTCCTGCTCTACACGGCGGCCGTGATCGGCGGCATCGGGGCGGGCTCGGTCTATGGCACCTGCGTCGGCAACGCCCTGAAATGGTTTCCCGACCGGCGCGGCCTCGCCGCGGGGGCAACCGCGGCGGGCTTCGGCGCGGGCGCGGCCATCACGGTGATTCCGATCGCCAACATGATCGCCGCGAGCGGCTACCAGAGGGCGTTTCTCGTATTCGGGCTCGGCCAGGGCGCCATCGTCCTCCTGCTGTCGCTCTTCCTGCGCAAACCGTCCGTCGCCGTGCCGATCCGGCGCAAGAACCTGCGCCTGCCCCAGACCAAAATCGACCGCAGCCCGAAAGAGGCGGTGCGCACGCCCGTGTTCTGGACGATGTATGCGATGTTCGTGATGGTCGCCTCCGGCGGCCTGATGGCGGCGGCGCAGATCGCCCCCATCGCCCACGACTTCAAGGTCGCGGGCGTGACGATGAACCTGTTCGGCCTGCAGATGGCCGCGCTCACCCTGGCCATCTCCCTCGACCGCATCTTCGACGGGTTCGGCCGGCCGTTCTTCGGCTGGGTGTCCGACACTATCGGCCGCGAGAACACGATGTTCATCGCCTTCGTCATCGCCGCGACGGCCTGCATCCTGCTGCTGGGCTATGGCCGCAACCCGATCATCTTCGTTCTGTGCACGGCGATGTATTTCGGGGTGTTCGGCGAGATCTACTCGCTGTTCCCTGCGACCTGTGGTGACACCTTCGGCTCGAAGTATGCGGCCAGCAATGCCGGCCTGCTCTACACCGCCAAGGGCACGGCGGCCTTCCTCGTTCCTTTCGCCAGCGTCCTGTCGGCGCATTACGGCTGGTCGGCGGTGTTCGGCCTCATCATCGGGCTGAACATCCTGGCCGCTGCGCTCGCGGTCTTCGTTCTGAAGCCGATGCGGCGGCGCTACCTCGCGGCGGAAGCCGAGATCGCCGAGGCGGCGGAGGCGCGGGCGGTCAAGCTCGCCTGAGGGCATTGGTGGCCGGCCGCACCGACTGAGAAGACACGCGCCGTGGCGGATGACGCCCGGCGCGTGTCTTCGTGGAGAGCCAGCGTTCCGTCCGCATGCTGCCGGAGGGGGCGAAGGAAGAACCGGCCGGGTGCCTGCAACGCGTGGGATAAAAGGCGGCGGTTCCGTTTGACCGGCCATTTGGTATTTGGTATGCCAGATCTGTCGCAACAAGACCGGCCGTCCGATGCACGGTCCGCACGCCGGGAAAGGCGTTGCGCAAGGCACCGGCCAAGACACTGGCAAGGCACCGCGCCGCATCGGTCCGACGCCATTGGGCCCCGAGCGGGACACGACATCCAATCAATAGGGAGAACGCCGCATGACCGTCCAGGCCCAGAACATCGACGCGATCACCGCGGGCGCGGTGCCCCACGAGGAGGCGGAGCTGACGGACGGCTTCCACCTCGTCATCGACGCGCTCAAGCTCAACGGGATCGAGACGATCTACAACGTGCCCGGCATCCCGATCACCGATCTCGGGCGCCTCGCCCAGGCCGAGGGCATGCGGGTCATCTCCTTCCGCCACGAGCAGAACGCGGGCAACGCCGCCGCGATCGCCGGCTTCCTCACCAAGAAGCCCGGCATCTGCCTCACCGTCTCCGCGCCGGGCTTCCTCAACGGCCTGACGGCGCTGGCCAACGCCACCACCAACTGCTTCCCGATGATCCTGATCTCCGGCTCCTCCGAGCGTGAGATCGTCGATCTTCAGCAGGGCGACTATGAGGAGATGGACCAGCTCGCCATCGCCAAGCCGCTGTGCAAAGCCGCCTTCCGCGTGCTGCACGCCGCCGATATCGGCATCGGTGTGGCGCGTGCCATCCGCGCCGCGGTGTCCGGCCGCCCCGGCGGCGTCTATCTCGATCTGCCCGCCAAGCTCTTCTCGCAGGTCATCGACGCCGATCTCGGCGCGCGCTCGCTGGTCAAGGTGATCGATCCGGCTCCGGCCCAGATCCCGGCCCCGGCCTCGGTGACCCGCGCCCTCGACCTTCTGAAGTCGGCCGAGCGTCCGCTGATCATCCTCGGCAAGGGCGCGGCCTACGCCCAGGCCGACGAGGCGGTGCGCGCGCTGGTCGAGGAGAGCGGCATCCCCTACGTGCCGATGAGCATGGCCAAGGGCCTCTTGCCCGACACCCACCCGCTCTCGGCGGGCGCGGCGCGCTCGACCGCACTCAAGGATTCCGACGTCGTCGTGCTCGTGGGCGCCCGCCTCAACTGGCTGCTCTCGCACGGTAAGGGCAAGACCTGGGGCGAGCCGGGCTCCAAGCGCTTCATCCAGATCGACATCGAGCCGCGCGAGATGGACTCGAACGTCGAGATCGCCGCCCCCCTCGTCGGCGATATCGGCTCCTGCGTCGAGGCACTGCTCGACGGCATCCGCAAGGACTGGAAGGGCGCGCCCCAGAACTGGCTCGAGACCATCCGCTCCAAGCGCGAGGCGAACATCGCCAAGATGGCGCCGAAGCTGATGAAGAACTCGTCGCCGATGTGCTTCCACTCGGCGCTCGGCGCGCTGCGCACCGTCATCAAGGAGCGGCCCGACGCGATCCTCGTCAACGAGGGCGCCAACACCCTCGATCTCGCCCGCGGCATCATCGACATGTACCAGCCGCGCAAGCGCCTGGACGTCGGTACCTGGGGCGTGATGGGCATCGGCATGGGCTTCGCCGTCGCCGCCGCCGTCGAGACCGGCAAGCCGGTGCTGGCGGTCGAGGGCGACTCGGCCTTCGGCTTCTCCGGCATGGAGGTGGAAACCATCTGCCGCTACGAGCTGCCGGTCTGCATCGTGATCTTCAACAACAACGGCATCTATCGCGGCACGGACATCGACCCGACCGGGCGCGACCCCGGCACGACGGTGTTCGTGAAGGACTCGCGCTACGACAAGATGATGGAAGCCTTCGGCGGCATCGGCGTGAACGTCACCACGCCGGACGAGCTGAAGCGGGCCGTGGACGAGGCCATGGATTCCGGCAAGCCGACCCTCATCAACGCGGTGATCGATCCGGAGGCCGGCAGCGAGAGCGGCAACATCGGCAGCCTCAACCCGCAGAGCACGCTGAAAAAGAAGAAGTAAGGCGAGGCCCTCGCGCCTTGAAAGGACCGCGGTGCCCCCGGCGCCGCGGTCCTCCTCGTTTCACGGCCAGAGCTGCCGATCGGCACTCCGGCTCCGGTAACCCCCCACCTCCCTCATGCTGAGGTGCGCAGCGAAGCGGAGCCTCGAAGCACCCAGGGACACTGCCCAGACCCTGCCCCGACGCGCGCCCGCCGAGGTGCCCGGGATACGGTTCGAGCGTGCTTCGAGGCCCGCCCTCGCGGGCACCTCGGCATGAGGAGCGGGGTGGGCTCCCTCAGCGAGATGCCCCATGGCCTCCGGGATCGACCCGACCGCTCCCCTCGATCCGCGCCTGACCGGCCGGCTCGCCTTCCTGCCGCGCCTGCCGACCAAGCCGCCGCTTCCCCCCGGCCGCCACGCGCTCGGCCTGTTCGAGACCCGCGACGCCGTCCTCTGCGTGCCCGAACACATCGACGCGCGTCTGCCGACACCCTTGGTGGTCCTGTTCCACGGCGGCGGCGGGCATGCGGAAAAGATCCTGCCGATGCTGGAGGATCATGCCAAGTCGCGCGGCTTCCTGCTGCTCGCGCCGCAATCGCTCCATCCGACCTGGGATCTGGTGATCGCCGGCAACGGCCCCGACCGGGAACGGCTCGACCGGGCGCTCGCCGAGGTCGCCGACCGCTTCCTGATCGATCCCGGTCATCTCGCCTTCGCGGGGCACTCGGACGGGGGCAGCTACGCGCTCTCGCTCGGCCTCACCAACGGCGACCGAGTCAGCCACATCATCGTGTCCTCGGCGGGCTTCCTGTCCGTGCAGGTGCAGGCGGGGGCGCCGAAAATCTTCCTGTCGCACGGGACGCGCGATGAGCAGATCGGCATCGACCGCAGCGCCCGGACCCACGCCCGGCTGCTGCGGGGTGCGGGCTACGATCTGACCTATGTCGAGTATGACGGCCCGCACGCCTACAATCCGGAGGTGGTGGCCCAGGCCGTCGATTTCTTCCTCGGCGACTTCTTCGCCTGAGTAACCGGCCTGCGCTCGATCATTCTCCCGGATATCCGGTCCGGGAGAGTGATCGATCCTCTTGTCTGGACATCGTGTTCTTCGAAAACCGGTGGCCGCCTTTCAGGACGATGCTCAGGCAACGTCGGCAGCGGCTCCGGGCTCTTCGACGCCGCCGTCGTGCAGGCCGCCTCGCTCAGAAGCGCGGCCACGAGGTCGCTCTGGCTCTCGACCTCGGTGGTCATCACGCCGGCGGCGCAGCCGTGCGAGGTGCGGCCCAGCCTCACTTGCCAGCGCCGGGCGAGGCCAGTGGGCACGCCGGGACGGCGGGGAGAGTGGGGGTCCGTCGGCGCGATCAGCGCCAGCAACCCGGCTCCGAGCGCAGCCCGGAGGCAGGGCGAGGGGGGCGACGCGCCGCGGCAACCGGGGCCGCGAGACGGAAAACCCGGACCGACAGGGTCGGCCCGGGCAAGTCATCGGAGGAGGAAAAAACCCGGGCACCGTGCCCGGTCAAGCGCTCCCGGGGCGATGCCCCGTCCCGGGAGATTCATGGCCGAAGGGGGCCGGCCATCGGGTGTCTCTCACGAAAGTCCCGCTGCACCGCCATCGCCAGAGCGAGGACTGTCCGCGACCGGGAGTTTCGTGAGGCACTTCTCAGTACGGGCAGTCCAGGGACTGCCCGCCGTCACCCGTCAGACCGCGCGAGCCTCGTGCATCGCGGCGATCTGCTCAGGCGAGTAACCGAGGCCCGCGAGGACCTCATCGGTGTGCTCGCCGAGCAGCGGCGAAGCCTTGATGTCGACCTTCAGGTCCGAGAACTTGATCGGGCTTCCGACGGTCAGGTACGAGCCGAGCTTCGGATGCGGGACCTCGACGATGGTGCCGCTGGCGCGCAGTGACGGATCGGCGGCGATCTCCTTCATCGACAGCACCGGCGAGCACGGGATGTCGAACTTGCGCAGGATGTCGACGGCCTCGAACTTGGTCTTGTCGGCCAGCCAATCCTCGATGATCGCGAAGATCTCGAAGATCTTGTCCTGGCGGGCGCGGGGCGTGTTGTAGGCCGGATCGTCGATCCACTCCTCACGGCCGAGCGCCTTGCAGATCGGGGCCCAGGCGTGACCCTGGATGGTGAAGTAGATGTAGGCGTTCGGGTCGGTCTGCCAGCCCTTGCACTTGAGCACCCAGCCCGGCTGGCCGCCGCCGCCCGCGTTGCCGCCGCGCGGCACCACGTCCGAGAACTCGCCGTGCGGGTATTGCGGGTACTCTTCGAGGTAGCCGATGGCGTCGAGGCGCTGCTGGTCGCGCAGCTTCACGCGGCAGAGGTTGATCACCGAGTCCTGCATCGACACGGCGACCTTCTGGCCCTTGCCGGTCTTGTTCTTGGCGTGCAGCGCCGTGAGGATGCCGATGGCCAGGTGCATGCCGGTGTTCGAGTCGCCGAGCGCGGCGGCCGACACGGTGGGCGGACCGTCCCAGAAGCCGGTGGTCGAGGCGGCACCGCCCGCGCACTGCGCCACGTTCTCGTAGACCTTCAGGTCCTCGTAGTGGTGGCCGTCCGAGAAGCCCTTCACCGAGGCGAGGATCATGCCCGGGTTGAGTTCCTGGATGCGGGCCCAGGTGAAGCCCATGCGGTCGAGTGCGCCGGGGCCGAAATTCTCGACCATCACGTCGGACTCTTGAATCAGCTTCTCGAGGACTTCCTTGCCCTGCTGGGTCTTGGTGTCCAGCGTCAGCGAACGCTTGTTGGAGTTCAGCATCGTGAAGTAGAGCGCATCCGCGTCCTCGACGTGGCGGAGCTGGGTGCGCGTCACGTCGCCGGAGCCCGGACGCTCGACCTTGATCACGTCGGCTCCGAACCACGCGAGGAGCTGGGTGCAGGCGGGGCCGGCCTGGACGTGCGTGAAATCGATGATTCTGATCCCGTCGAGCGGCTGGGTCATCTTGGTTTTCTCCCTCTTTCGACTTCGTTGTGAGTTGGCGTTGTTGGAAAGTCGGAAAACAATGCTTTAGGCAATATCTCTGAATGACGTCGGTCTGCTGTGTCCACTTCAGGCGCAGACCAGCGTCCCCAAAGCCTCCTCCAGTTCCGCGACGCGGCGGCGTAAGGCGCGCTCTTCCTGGAAGCGCTCGGTCTCGTCGCGGATGATTGCGGCGATGCCGGTTACCTCGCCTTCCGCGCCGTGCAGCAGCGCGACGGTGAAGGCGATGGAGAGCGCCCGGCCGTCCTTGTGCAGGGCGGGGACCTTGAGCAGCGATGTGCCGTAGCGGGTCTCGCCCGTGCGCATCGTCTTGGCGTAGCCGTCCCAGTGGCGCTTGCGGTGACGCTCCGGGGTGATGAGATCGAGGGTCTCGCCCATCGCCTCGGCCTCCGAGAAGCCGAAGATCCGCTCCGCGGCCGGATTCCAGGTGACGATCCGTCCGTCCGCGTCGGAGATCACCACCGCGTCGCCGATTGCCGCGACGAGCCCTGATGTATCGAAGGCCTGCGATGGGGCCATTCGCGCCTCCTTTGTGCCGTTGCTAGCCCAGAGGCCGCATGACGAGCGGAGAGAGACGATATCGGTCGAGGATGCCGCGTTCGGTCATGGCAGGCGTTGCCTCCTTGGCTTCCCGGGTCCTGGGCTTCCCGAATTCCGGGTGTCCCAGATCGAGGCCGCTCTTTGCGGTGGCTCATCGATTGGCATCTGGTATACCAGATACGAATAGCAGGTCAAGGCGCACTGCGCGGCTCGAACGAGATCGCGGCGGGGCGGTTGATAGGGAGGCGAGGAGGCCGGAATGTCGGACAAGCACAGCATCAAGATCCGGCAGATCGAGGCCTACGCCTTCCGGATCGAGTTCGGCGAAGCCTTCGTGCCGCTCATGACCGACGAGCCGGAGCCGATCGGCGGCGGCACCGGTCCCTCGCCGGAGCAGGTGCTGATCGCCGCCGTCAGCAATTGCCTGTGCGCGAGCCTCGCCTTCGCGCTCGGCAAGTACCGGCAGGAGGGCGGTGGCGTGAGCGCCGAGGCGATCGGGCGGGTGGCCCGCAACGCGGAAGGCCGCCTGCGCCTCGTCGGGATCGAGGTCGACATCGCCCTTGGCGCATCGGCCGAGTCGATGGACCGGCTCGACCGGGTTCTCGCTCAGTTCGAACAGTTCTGCACCGTATCCGAGAGCGTCAAGGCCGGGGTTCCGGTGGCGGTCGCGGTGCGGGACGGGCAGGGTAACCGCCTGAAATAGACACGTCTCACGAACAGGGAGGAGCAACGATGAGCGAGAACGAGAGGGACGTGGCGCGCGAGCCCGAGGATCTGGCCCGGCTCTTCCACGAGCGGGCCAATGCCGGCGACGCCGAGGGGCTGGTCGCCCTGTACGAGCCGCAGGCTGTGGTCGCCGCGGGCGACATCGTGGCGAGTGGGCACGACGAGATCCGCCGCTTCTACACGGATCTGCTGGCCCGCAAGTCGGACTTTCCTGAGCCCGAGACGCTGCCGGCGATCCGCAACGGCGACCTCGCGCTCACCTTCGCGCGGCTGCCGAACGGTGCGCTCTCGGTCGAGTCGGCCCGCCGGCAGCCGGACGGCACGTGGCGCTGGGCGATCGACCAGCTCAAGATCAAGCCGGTCACGAAGGGCTGACGTCAGGAGTTTCGAAAGGACGGGTCCTTTTCATAGGGTCCAGGGCGGAGCCCTGGTTGAAGGGAGGCCGGGGTTCCACCCAGGCGCCCAGCCAAAGGGATGATCCCTTTGGGATCCCTCAATCCGCAGAGGCCGAACGGCGCGGCGTGGTGCTGCGCCGGTTGGCGAAGACGCCGGGGGCGGTGCCGGGCACCACGACCATGCGCCGAACCTCGCCGCGCAGGTAGGCCTGGAGGAAGCGGGTGTAGTTCTTGAACACGACGCAGCCGTTCGAAGCGCCGCTCGGGCCCAGCATGTAGGTGTGAGCGAGGATGCCATCGCGGCCGTGGATGGCGGCGGAACCGCCGACCGGGTTGAGGCGGATCGCCCGCACCCCGTGGAACAGAGCTTCGCGCTCCCGCAGGTCGTAGACGCCGGGCGGAGTGGCGCCACGCATCCGGACGTGGACGTAGTCCGGGTTGTCCTGAGCGACGCCGAGGCCGGAATGGGCCTCTAGTACCTCGCCGTTCGGCAGGGTCACGGTGGCGGCGCTGATGTCGTAGACGGCCACGCCCGGCTCGGAGACCGGACCCGGCACCACCCGCCGCCGCGCGGCCGAGTCGACCGCGCCCCTGTCGAGCCCAGCATAGGCCATCGCCTTGTTCGAGGCCGGTGCGGGCGCCGAGGAGCCGGGCAGGTCGAACATCTTCTCGAAGAAGGAGCGGTCGTCGGTCACCGCGGCGCTGAACACGCTGCGGGTCGGCTCGGTGGCGGCGCGCGCCGTGGCGATCCGGTTCGAGGCGGCGCGGGCGGTCTGCATCCGCGGCTCGTAGCGGAACTCCTCGGGGCGCCGCATCGGCAGGGGCACGGTGAGCGCGACGCGGGCCGCCGGCGCGGCCGGGCGCGGTGTCACGGCGGGCGGCGCCTCGGCCATCGCCGCCGCGGGGAGGGCGGCCAGGGCCGCGGCCGGTTCGGGCGCCGCCGGCGTCCGGAAGGCGATGGTCTTCGGAGCCTGTGGAACGAAACCCCGCGTGGCGGTGTCGAGAACCGGCGCGGGATCGAACATCGAGGCCAGGGCGCTCGGTGCGACCGGCGCCGCCTCCGCCTGTTCGGCCTCGCCGGACACCTGCACGGTCGCGGCGGGCGAGGGCGCCTCGGCATCCTGCGGCTGCAGCAGACCGGCCAGCGCAAGGCCGCCGAGGGCGGTGAGCGCGAGAACGGCAAGGGGCGGTCCGCGTCGACGGCGGACGACGGGCCGGGCGGAGCGACTCTGGACGAGCTCGGCGATGTCCATGCGGGCGGTACTCGACAACGCGGATCCCACACGGCCTCCCGCCGTCGTTTCCGGCTTAACTGTGCCAGAATGACGATCGAGATGGCTTTGCCGATTAGGGAATGATCAACCTTAAGCCTTTCCGTATTGAACGGGATCTTGGTTAATCTTGCCTAAACCGTAGCCCTGCCCGCTAAAAAACGCTCGATCACGATTTTCAGGGTCGAGTGGTGTCGCGGGGCATCGATGCACCGGCGTTCCGGTTTGCCGCATAGGGCGGTGTGCCTCGTGGGTCACAAGTTGTGTAATGTTGTTACATCTCATCGGGCGGCCTGTTGACCCTGCATCGCGGCGCAGCGAAGTTGCTGCGGTCAAGGTTCCCCCGGATGCAGGTTCGGGGGCTAAGAGGGAATTCGGTAAGCCCGTCCGGGCGAAGCCGAAGCTGCCCCCGCAACTGTGAGCGGTGAGCCCCGTCAGGAATGGTCACTGGTGCGCCGCACCGGGAAGGCCGGGACGGAGGCGCGGACCCGTGAGCCAGGAGACCTGCCTTGGCGTGACGATGTCCCCCGGGCGGGGTGTTCCGGCGGCGTGCCTGAGCGGCGAGCGTGTCTCCACGCGCGTGCGGCTCGGCATCCGCTTGGGCCCGCGCCCGTACAGCCAGAGCGCGCCCTGTGAGAGTTCGGACGAGCCTGAATGCCACCGATGTTGCGAGGCCGGTCCGGCGCCCGCGCTGGATGCTGGCCGCCCTGCTCTGCGCCGGCCTGCCCGGCCCGCAGGTGCGGGCGCAGGAAGCGGTGACCCTGGAGGAATTGGCGGTCGAGGGGGAGGGGCGCGGCCAGGGCGTCGGCAACGGCGCGCCTGACGGCCGGACGGCGGCGGCCGGTACGGTCGGCCTGATCGGTCCGACACCGGGCTACCGCGCCGACCGCGCGGTGAGCAGCACGAAGACCGACACACCGCAGCGCGACGTGCCCCAGATCGTCACGGTGGCGCCGCGTGAGGTCATCACGGATCTGAACGCCACCCGCGTCGACCGTGTCTTCAACTACACGCCGGGCGTCGCGCAGCAGAACAATTTCGGCGGCCTCTCGGTGTTCAGCTACGCCATCCGCGGCGTGACCACCTCCGAGATCTACAAGAACGGCTTTCCCCTGAACCGCGGCACGCCGCCCCCGCCGGATACGCAGAACGTCGAGCGCATCGAGGTTCTGAAGGGCCCCGGCGGCGGTCTGTTCGGCCGCAGCGATCCGGGCGGGCTCGTCAACATCATCACCAAGCAGCCCACGGTCGAGCGCTTCGTCGAGATGGGCGGGCTGTGGGGCTCGTTCGGGCAGTTCCGCGGCACGGTCGATTCCGGCGGCGCGCTGAACGAGGAGGGCACGCTCCTCTACCGCTTCAACCTCGCCGCCGGTGCCCAGGGAAGTTTTCGCGATTTCGTGGACAGCGACCGATTGCTCGTCGCGCCCGTCCTGAGCTGGCAGATCACGCCGGACACCCGGATCACCGTCGAGACCGAGTTCCTGCGCAACCGCATCATCTTCGATCGCGGCGTCATCGCCCTCAACGGGCGGCTCGGAATCCTGCCGATCTCGCGCTTCCTCGGCGAGCCGGGCCAGAGCACCTACCAGACCAACAACACGATGCAGGTGCGGGTCGATCACCGCTTCAACGCCGACTGGCAGATGCGGCTCGCCACCCACTTCAACACCGGCACGCTGGAGGGCGAATCCGCCGAGATCCGCGCCATCGCCGCCGACAACCGCACCGTCTCCCGTGACCGCAACCTGCGCGACTACCGCTGGGACACGGCGATCGGCCAGGCCGAGGTGGTGGGGCGCTTCGACACCGCCGGCATCGGCCACACGATGTTGCTCGGCTTCGAGCGCGAGAGCACCGACAGCCGCGTGCTCTACCTGCGCTCGAACTTCCGCACGAGCCCCTACGCCATCGACATCTACGATCCGCGCTACGGCCAGCCGCTGCCGCCGCTCACCATCCCGCGCAACAACCTCGAGCGGATCACCAACACCGCCCTCTACGCGCAGGACCAGATCAGTCTCAGCCCGGAATGGAAGGCGCTCGTCGGCGTGCGCTTCGACTTCTTCGAGCAATCCTTCCGTGAGCGCACTGAGCGCTCCCAGGTCGATCAGACCTACTTCGCGGCGACCCCGCGAGCGGGCCTCGTCTACCAGCCGACCCCGGAACTCGCCCTCTTCGCCAATGTCGGCACGAGCTTCCGGCCCAATATCGGGCCCGACGCGGCCGCCGTGGCGCTGTCCGGGCCATTCGCGCCGGAGACGGGCATCGGCTACGAGGTCGGGAGCAAGATCGACCTCTACGGCGGCGCCCTGGCGCTGACCGCCACGGCCTTCCGGGTCGACCGGGAGAACGTGCTGACGCCCGACCCCAACAACACGGCCTTCTCGCTCGCTACCGGCGGAGTGCGGAGCGAAGGCTTCGAGTTGACGGCCGCCGGCCAGATCACGCCGGAGATCAAGATTCTCGCGGGCTACGTCTATGCCGACGCCTTCGTGACCAAGGACAACGTGCTGCCGGTGGGCTCGCCGCTCATCAACGTGCCGCGCCACTCGGGCAGTCTGCTCGCGGTCCACGAGGTGCAGGCCGGTCCGTGGAAGGGCCTCGGCCTCGGCGGCGGCGTGCGCGGCGTCGGCGAGCGGCCGGCGGACGCGGTCAACAGCTTCGCGCTGCCGGCCTACATCGCCGTCGATGCACTGGCCTATTACCGTTACGAGAATTTCCGCTTCGGGCTGAACGTCGAGAACGTGTTCGACACCGAGTACTACGAGAGTTCGCTCAACCGCTTCCGGGTCTATCCCGGCTCGCCCCGGCGCTTCACCGGCACGCTGAGCGTGCGGTTCTGATGGTCGCTCCGTCGGGCGCCGCCCCGGTTCCGCGCAGCCGCATCGGCGCCATCGATGCCCTGCGTGGGCTCGTAATGCTCCTGATGCTCGTCGATCATGTGCGCGAATTCTTCTACCTGCACGCCCAGGTGAGCGACCCGGTCAACCTCGCGGCGACGCCGCCGGACCTGTTCCTGACGCGGGCCGCCTCGCATCTCTGCGCGCCGGTCTTCCTGCTGCTGACAGGGCTCTCGGCGAGCCTCTACGGGCAGAAGCACGGCAGCCGGGTGGCGACCTCCGCCTTTCTGATCAAGCGCGGGCTGTTCCTGATCGTCCTCGAAGTGACGCTCGTGAACCTCGCCTGGACCCTCAACCCGCTGCCGCCGATCCTCTACCTGCAGGTGATCTGGGCGATCGGCCTCAGCATGGTGGCGCTTGGCCTCCTGCTCTGGCTGCCGCGCCCGGTTCTGATCGGCGTCGCGCTGGCGATCATGCTCGGGCACAACGCCCTCGACGGCATCGTGCTCGCGCCCGATCAGCCGGGCTACGCGCTGTGGGCGGTGCTGCATCAGCGTGGGATGATCCCGCTGCCCTGGGGCGCGGCGCGCACCTCCTATCCGGTCTTGCCCTGGATCGGTGTCATCGCGGCGGGCTACGCGCTCGGGCCACTCTACGCATCCGGTATCGACCCAGCCCGGCGCCGCCGACGCCTCGTCACCCTTGGGCTCGCGAGCCTGACGGCGTTCCTGATCCTGCGCGGCCTCAACGGTTACGGCGACCCGCATCCCTGGCAGGCGGGCAAGGACGGGATCGCGAGCGCCCTGTCCTTCATCAATCTCACCAAGTATCCGCCCTCGGCCGATTTCCTGCTCGCCACCCTCGGCCCCGGCCTCCTGCTGCTCGCGCTGTTCGAGCGCCTGCCGGATCGGCGCCTGCGCTGGCTCGCCGTGTTCGGCGGGGCGCCGCTGTTCTTCTATCTCGCCCATCTCTGGGCCCTGCGCCTCGTCTATGACGGCCTCACCGCCCTCGACCTCGCCGGCCCCTCCGGCCGGATCGAGGCCGGGGCGCCGTGGCAGATCTGGCCGATCGCGGCGGCCTTCGCGCTCGCCCTCTACCCGGCCTGTCTCTGGATGGTGCGGCTGAAGCGGCGCAGCGCGTGGCCGGGGTTGAGCTACTTGTAAAGGCCGAGATCCGGGGAGCGACCGCTTTGCGTGCGCATCCCCTCGCCCCGCCTGCGGGGAGAGGGGACAGGTTGAGGTTACTGATACCCCTTCGGGAAGGGGTTCGGCTCGATCAGCTCCGGGCTTTCGTAGACCACGTCGAACTGGCCGTCCGCGCGCGCCCGCGCCACACGGGTCTTCGACCAGAGATGGTGGTTCTCGTGGATCTTCACGAAGCCCTCCGGCGCATCCTTCATCTCGATGCCGGGCGAGGCCTCGATCACCCGGTCGATCTCGAAGCTGCCGGCCTTCTCCACCGCCGCCTTCCACAGGAAGGGGCTCAAGTAAGCCGCCTGGGTCGCGTCGCCGATGACGGTCTTCTCGCCCCAGCGCTTCTTGAAGGCGGCGACGAATTTCTCGTTGGCCGGGTTCTTCAATGACTGGAAGTACTTCATGCAGGTATAGGCGTCGGCGATGTTCTCGCCGCCGATGCCGTCCACCTCGTCCTCGGTGACGGAGACGGTGACGAGGATCTGTTTCTTCAGATCGATGCCGGCCGCCTTGAGCTGCTTGTAGAACGCTACGTTCGAGCCGCCGACGACGGTCGAGAAGATCACGTCCGGCTTCTTCAACTTGATCTTGTTGATGACCGAGTTGAACTGGGTGTGGCCGAGCGGGAAGTATTCCTCGCCCGCCACCGTGCCCTTCAGCACGCTGGTGATGTGCCGGGTGGCGATCTTGTTGGTGGTGCGTGGCCAGATGTAGTCCGAGCCGACCAGGAAGAAGGATTTGGCACCCTTCTCCTTGCCGACCCAATCGAGGCCCGCCAGCGTCTGCTGCGTCGCCTCCTGGCCGGTATAGATCACGTTCTTGGACTGCTCCAGGCCCTCGTAATAGGTCGGATAGTACAGCAGGCCGTTATACTGCTCGAAGACCGGCAGCACCGCCTTGCGCGAGGCCGAGGTCATGCAGCCGAACACGGCCGCGCAATGGTCGTTGACGACGAGCTTGCGCGCCTTCTCGGCGAAGGTCGGCCAGTCGGAGGCGCCGTCCTCTTGGATGATCTTGATCTGCCGGCCGAGCACGCCGCCGGCCGCGTTGATCTCCTCGATGGCGAGTTTTTCGCCCTGCGTCGTCCCGGTCTCGGAGATCGCCATCGTGCCGGTGAGTGAGTGCAGGATGCCGACGGTCACCTCCTTGTCGGTCACGGCGAGCGCGCCCGCGCCGGTCTGCGCGAAGGCGCGCCCCGGCAGGGCACCCAGCAGCGGCGAGGCGGCAAGGCCGAGGAGAAGGCGGCGACGGAGATGGAAGTGGGCGTCGTTTCGGTCACGCGAGCGCATGTCTTCTCGAAATCCTTCGAACGTCATCCAGTCGATCGGCCCGAATGACGGCCATGTGGCCGCCAGACAAGACCAATGCCCCCGCCTGTATTTCGTCTCAGGAAACCGATTTGTATCAAGGGGAATTGCTGTGCGGCCTGCCCATATTTCTTGCGATGTGCCGCCCGGATGATCGTTTCGCAGCCATCTCTACTTTCGGCGCCGGCCGGGCGCGCACCCGCTCAAGGCCTCGAACACGATCCGGAACACCGCATCCATGCCGGCCGAGAGGGCGCCGCCGTCCGGCGCGAGCAGGCGCAGGCCGAGGCCGGCCCCGTTGGGCAGCGGGCTCACGCCGGTCAGGCATCCGGCGGCATCGCCTGCCTGCCGCAAGGTGAGGCCGGCCAAGCGCGCGTCGTCGGGGGCGCCGAGCACGACCATCGTGCCGTAGGCACGATGAGGCCCCATCGGCGAGGCCGCTCCCGCGAACGCGGCTCCGTCGATCCGGCCGCGCTCCCGCACCAGCGGGCGGCCCTCGAGCGTCCGGATCGTCAGGCCGAGGTCGAGCCGGTCGAACGGCCGCCCCTGGCCGAGCGGATCGTGGCAGGCTACGCTCTCGGTGACGATGGCGCGGGCACCCGGCTCTGCGGTGATCTCGGTCGAGACCGCGAGATGCGCGCCGGGAAACAGGATCAGCGGATCGGGATTGAGCGCGAGGAGGGCATCGGCCGCGATGGTCAGCCGCGTCTCCTGGCGCGTGGGCTCGGGGCCGCCGCGATGCACCACGGTGCCAGCCTGCGTCGTGACGTGGACCCGCGCGCCGGGGCGCGCCGCGATGTCGAGGGTAAGGTGGTCGGCGGCGTAGAGGCCGCCCGAGGCCGATTGCAGGTAGAGCGTGGCGAGATCCGGGCTCTCCGGATGCATCCGGAAGGCGCGGGTGATGTGGAACGGGTAGGGCACGCCCTGCCGCGAGAGCACGGTGGTGCCCCCGCCGCGGGCGAAGACCAGCGCCGCTTGCACCCTGCGCCCGGTCGGAGCGTGGGTCGTGGCGGGTGCCTCGGAAACGTCGTCCAGCGACAGGGCCATCAGGGCGCGAACAGCACGGCGCGGCAGATCGCGTCGGCCACCGCCTCGACGCCCTCGCCGGAGCGGGCGTTGGTGGCGGCCACCGGTTTCGTACCCCGGACGCGTGCGGCCTCCGCCAGCATGCCGGGCAGATCGACGCCGACATGGGGCGCGAGATCGGTCTTGTTGATGACGAGGAGGTCGCAGCGCAGCACGCCGGGGCCGCGCTTCCTCGGGATGTCGTCGCCGCCCGCCACGTCGATGACGAAGATCCACCAATCGACCAGATCGAGGGAGAAGGTCGAGGCGAGGTTGTCGCCGCCCGATTCGAAGATCAGGAGCTGGAGCCCCGGAAACTTCGTCTCCAGATCGTCGCCCGCGGCGATGTTGAGGGTCGGATCCTCGCGGATCACGGTGTGCGGGCAGGCGCCGGCCTCTACCGCCTCCACGCGCGCCGGGTCGATCAGCCCGGAGCGGCGCAGGCGCTCGGCATCCTCCTTGGTGACGAGGTCGTTGGTGACCACGGCGAGATCGACGCCGCGCGCCTGAAGCGCCGGGATCAGACGCTCGATCAGCGCGGTCTTGCCGGAGCCGACCGGGCCGCCGATGCCGATGCGGGCGGCGGTGACGGTCTCGGGCAGGGCAGGGGAGGGGAGGGCGGATACGGTCATCGCAGCATGTAGCGTTGGGCCAGAGGCAGGACGGTCGCGGGCTCGCAGGTGGCGAGTTCGCCGTCGACGAAGACCTCGAAGGTCTGCGGATCGACCCGGATGTCCGGGCAGGCGTCGTTCCAGAGCATGTCGGCCTTGGTGAGCGTGCGGGTGCCGCGGGCCGGCAGCAGGTTCTTTCGCAGTCCCAGGCTCTCGCGAAGCCCGCCTTCGATGGCGAGCGGGTGGACGAAGCAGGCGGACAGCCCTTGCTTGGCCAGCCCGAAGGCACCCCATTGCGGGCGCATCAGCATCGGCTCGCAGGTCATCAGCGAGGCGGCAGAGTCGCCCATGGCGCCCCAGGCGATGAAGCCGCCCTTGATCACAAGTTCCGGCTTGATGCCGAAGAAGGCCGGGCGCCAGATCACGATGTCGGCCATCTTGCCGGGCTCCAGCGAGCCGATGTGATCTTGAATGCCGAAGGTACGCGCGGCGTTGATCGTATATTTGGCGATGTAGCGCTTGATCCGGGCGTTGTCGCCGAAGCCCGGCCGCTCCTCGGGCAGGCTTCCGCGCTGGTCCTTCATCTTGGAGGCCAGTTGCCACGTCCGGCAGATCACCTCGTGGATGCGGCCCATGCCCTGGCTGTCGGAGCCGAGCATCGAGATCGCGCCGATGTCGTGCAGCACGTCCTCGGCCGCGATGGTCTGCGCGCGGATGCGGCTCTCGGCAAAGGCCACGTCCTCGGGGAGCGCCGGGTTGAGATGGTGGCACACCATCGTCATGTCGAGGTGCTCGTCGAACGTGTTGACCGTGTAGGGGTTGGTCGGGTTCGTCGAGGAGGGCAGGCAGTGGGGCAGCCCCGCTACGCGGATGATGTCCGGCGCGTGCCCGCCGCCGGCACCTTCCGTGTGGTACATGTGGATGGTGCGCCCGCCGATCGCCGCCAGCGTGTCCTCCACGAAGCCGGATTCGTTGAGCGTGTCGGTGTGGAGCTGAACCTGGAAGTCGTGCTCGTCGGCGAAGCTGAGGCAGGAATCGATCGCCGCCGGCATCGCTCCCCAATCCTCGTGGATTTTTAAGCCGAGCACGCCGGTCTCGAGCTGTTCCTTCAAGGCCGCCGGCTTGTGGGTGTTGCCCCGTCCCAGAAAGCCGAAATTAACCGGCCAGGCTTCCGCCGCCTGAAGCATTTTTCCCGTGTTGAACGGCCCGCCGGAATCGATGCCCACCGTGATCGGCCCAAGCGAGCCGCCGAGCAGCGTGGTGATGCCCGAGGCAATGGCGTGGTCGGGCAGGCCCGCGGAATCGAAGTGCACATGCACGTCGATGGCGCCGGGGGTGGCGATCAGTCCCTCGCAGTCGCGCACCGTGGTGCCGGCCGACACGATCAGGTGCGGATCGACCCCGTCCATGATCGCCGGGTTGCCGGCCTTGCCGAGACCGACGATGCGCCCGTCCTTGATGCCGAGATCGCCCTTCACGATGCCGAGCACCGGATCGATGACGAGAACGTTGCACAGCAGGAAGTCGAGCGCGCCTTGCGCCGCCGTGACGCCGGGCGCCATGCCGATGCCGTCGCGCAGCGTCTTGCCGCCGCCGTGCAGGCACTCGTCGCCGTAGACCGCGTGGTCGTGCTCGACCACCGCGACGAGCGAGGTATCGGCGAGCCGCACGCCGTCGCCGGTGGTGGGGCCGTAGAGGGCGGCGTAGTCGCGCCTTGGGATCGTGACCATTTTTTCCCCTCTCCCTCAGGCGCCCTTGAAGCCGCGGGCCTTGGCGCGCTCCAGCGCCTCGGCGCGGGCCGCATCCGAGTCGAGCTTGCCCTGCGTCAGGTTGTTGAGGCCGGTGAGCTCCTTCGCGCCGCCGAACCCGGTGAGCGTCACCGTCTTGCGCTGGCCCGGCTCGAATCGCACCGCCGTGCCCGCCGGGATGTCGAGGCGGAAACCGAGCGCCTTGGCGCGGTCGAAGTCGAGCGCCCGGTTGACCTCGAAGAAGTGGTAGTGCGAGCCGATCTGCACCGGCCGGTCGCCGGTGTTGACGACCTCGATCGTGACCCGCGGGCGGCCGGCGGCGAGTTCGATCTCGCCCTCGGCCGGCAGGATCGCGCCGGGCTCCAGCGTGTCGGGCTCCGCGCCTTCGGCCGCACGGATCGGCTCGTGCACGGTGACGAGCTTGGTGCCGTCGGGGAAGACGCACTCGACCTGCAGGATCGGCATCATGGAGGCGACGCCGGGCATCACGTCGCCGGTGGTCAGGATGGTCGAGCCCCAGCCGATCAGGTCGGCGACCGAGCGCCCGTCGCGGGCGCCCTCCAAAATCTCGTCGGTGACGATCGCCACCGCTTCCGGGTAGTTCAGCTTCAGCCCTCGCGCCCGCCGCTTGCGGGCGAGTTCGGCGGCGGTGAAGATCGTGAGCCGTTCCATTTCGGTCGGCGTCAGCAGCATCAACTCGGCTCCTTCAATTCGCGAACAGGCGCAGCTCGGCCTGGGCCTGGCGCATCGCGGCGATCTCGATCAGCGGGGTGAAGCCGGTGAGCTCGATCTCGCCCGTCGAATCTGGCACGGGCTCTTCCAGCAATTCGGCGATGATCGGCAGCGCGGCACCCAAGCTCCGCTGCGCCTCGATCGCCCCGATGGCGCCGAGCCGCACCGCCGCCGAGGTCAGCCCGCTGGCGAAGAGGTAGCCGGAGACGGAGGCCGCCGTGCGCTCGTCGAGGCCGAGCCCCGGCCACAGGGCGCCCTGGATGGTGGGAAGATGTCCGATGAGCCTCCCTGCGCGCACGGCCGCGCGCAGATCGGCGGCGCCCGGCGTGCCGAGGCGGGCGTGCGAAGCGAGCAGCGAGGCGCCGTTACGGCGGCTGCCGACCCGCATCGGCTCGGCGAGCGAGGCGGCCTCGACCGCGGCGTCAATCACTGCCAGCTGCTCGATCGCCGGACCTGCGCGATGGGCGAGGATCAGCGCGACCCGGTCGGTCCCGGCCCAGCGGAAGCGCAGGGCGGCGGCCACGGTGCGGGCAAGCGCCGCCTCGTCAAAGGCGGGATCGCCCGTGATCAAGCCTTCGAGGCCGTTGGAGAAGGCGAAGCTGCCGCTCGGGAAGGCGGTGTCGGCCTGCTGGAGCGCAGTGAGGGCGGCGAGCAACGGCTCAGCCCTCCTCGCTCGCATCGACGGAATGGGTGACGCGGCCCTCCGTCACCAGCGCGCCGAGCCGGACGAGGTAATCCTCCACCGGCCCCTCCAGGGCGACGAGGAGGGCCCCGCCGTCGAAGCGGACCCGCCAGTGCAGATTGCCGGCATGGTAGCCGAGTTCGAGCGCGTCAGCGGCGTTCGCCGCTACGAGACGAAGCCAGCGCTCGGTGCCGACGCGGGCGACCAGGGCATGATGATCGTCGAGGACGAGCACGGCCCCGTCGAACAGGGCCTGATCCCGCGGCAGGGCGAGCGCGATCTCCTCGCCGGCGATTGTTTTCGCCCTGAGGCGGCGTCGGGCCATATCGGCGCTCGGCACCGGCAGGATGTCCACCGCGCCGTGATGCTCGAGATGATGCAGGCGCTCGGCCAGACCAGCCTCCGACCGGCTGCCCAGAACGCGTTGGATCACACGCATACGCCACGACTCCAATGCACACGCCGCTCCACCCGGCGCGCGGGCGAAGTCATCCTTGAGGTGCCGAAACCGCGGGACGGTTTCCGATCACCCGCCGGACTCTATGCGAAGATCGGGCCAGAATCGAGCGTAATGAGAATGTATTTTTCTCCCAAAGAAAGAAGAGGCGATACGGTGCCCTTTCAGCGTGAGGCAACCACCGCGTTCGGGTCACGGCCGCGGCCCGCAACGACGACGACGCGACGGATCTCGCCGCGCAGGTAAGCCTGCAGGAACTTGTCGTAATCCTTGAACGAGATGCAGCCGTTCGAGGCGCCGTTGGGTCCGAGCAGGTAGGTGTGGGTCAGCAGGCCGACGCGGCCGTAGATCGCCTCGCTGCCGCCGACCGGCGTGAGACGGAGCGCCCGCACGCCATGGAACGGCGCCTCGCGCTCGGTCAGGTCGTAGGTGCCCGGCGGCGTCGGCCCACGCATCTTGAGGTGGACGAAGCGCGGGTCGTCCATGCTCTCGCCGAGGCCGGAGTGGGCCTCCAGCTGCTCGCCGTTCGGCAGCACCACGCTCTGGGCGCTGATGTCGTAGACCGCGATGCCGCCGTCGCCAGTCGGCGGCGTGACCGGGGCCGGTGCCGTGAGCGGACGGCGGGCAGCCGACTCGGCCGCGCCGTTCTCCAGGGCGGCGTAGGCGAGGGCCGGCGCAGGGGCGGCGGGTCGCTCGACGCCGAGCAGCCGCTCGAAGAAGGTGCGGGTGTCCTCCACCTCGGCCGGCGCGACCGCCACGGTGGACCGGCGCGCGGCGAGCCGCTCCGCCCGGCGCAGGGCCGCCGCCGCACCGAGACTCGTCAGCTCGGGCGGGCGCCGCACGGGGAGGGGCACGAGCTGGGCGACGGCCGCCTCCTGCGGAGGGTCCGGAAGCCAGAACAGCGCCGCCATCCCGAAGCGGGCGTCGATAGGTGCGGACAGGGTTTGCGGCGCCCATTCGGCGAGTGCGACGTCCTGTGACTCTGCGGCTTCCGGCGCGGATGCCTGCGTCGCGGTCGGCACCTGAAGCGGTTCCTCGACCGGCGCCTGGGCAACAATTTCGACCGCCGCTTCCGCAAGAGCCTCCGGCACCGGTTCCGCCGCAGGCGGCACCACGACAGCCTGTCGGGGCGGCAGACCGAGCGATACGAACGGGGCGGAGGAGGCGAGGATCAGCGCCGCGCTCAGATAGGCTGCCGTGGGCAGCGCCCATGAGAAGAGAGGATGTGCCATGCTGCGCCGCCCGAAATCCCGTCCTGGAGCGGCCTTCGCCCCCGAACCGACCTGTCGGCACGGGCGCAAGGCCCTCGCCGCCGGTCAATCTGTCGTTAACCAAATGTGCGGCGGCACTCGGCGATTCTGGGGCGAGATCGTGGTCGGGCAGGGGTAAAACCGGAGCGGACTTTGGGCCGGGCGAGCCCTGGACTGTGATGGGATCGCGCGCTGGTTGCGCATCGCCCAGAGGCCGGCCGGATCTGGCACTTTGCTTCTGACTGAATTCGTGGCTCTCCAAATCATAGAAATAGACGTATCGATATGAAATATTTTGTGATTATTGGTGAAATGACGATATAAATATTTTGGCCTGTATCATGGGCGGCCTCAATCATCTGGGAGGTCGGACGTGCCCTCGGATCTGCTCGAAGGATGTGCTGATGGCGTTCAGGGCCTGACGCCGCATGCTGAGCAGATGCTTCATTTCGAGCTGAGCCGATCCGCGGGGCGGCCCTTCGAGGTCCGGCAGGGGCGGCAGGATATGCGCGTAGTAGGTTCGCCCGAGCAAGCGATGCAGCAGGCGTTCGCCGGGAAAGGGTTCGTTGTTGTTGAGTGCGCGCGCGGCCTTGAGGAGGTTGCGGATGTCGTACTGGACCGGGCTGATATCCGGCACCTGCTTCTTCAGGTCGAGCAGCGTATAGACAGCTATGCGAGCGGTTCGGATCGAGCTGTCCATCGTAAAGATGATGTCGTTCGCGGTTTCGACGAACTGGCCCATCAGGCCCAGATTCGTGCAGCCCTTCGGCACCACATGCGGCCGGTCGCCCGCGGCGCGGGGCATGAACATCGCCGTGATGTACGGCATGAGCGCGAGGCGCACTTTCGTCTTGGCCGCAACCGCCTCGCTCTGATCGGCAATCCCGAGATGGAAGCAGAGTTCGTTCAGGATCTCCCGGCCGGTACAGGCCGGCATCGGCTTGCGGACATGATTCCCGTCCTTGTCCATCAGCAACGCGTAGGCCCAGAGGACCAGCACATCCTTGGGCTGTTCAGGGAAATGCGGCTGACGGTTGCAGGTGACGCTCAGGACCCAGTTCGAGTCCGTGAAGGTGATGATCCCGCCCGTCACGGTCTTGCCCGAATAGGGATCGTTGACCGCCAGCTCCTTCAAGCGCTCGACGAGGGGCGACGGTTCGCAGGTCAGCGTCACCGATTCCCACATCGATTTCTCGGTATCGCCGTAGAATTTTACGGGTTTACCGAAGATCGGCGACGTCTCGGCCAAGTTCTTCCACAGCGTCCAATCGCTGTCCTCGCCCGGATCGTGCCGGCCGCGTTCGAGGATCGGCGCATGGTCCATGTCACCGCAGGCCGTGCCCTCGGTCATTGAGCCCGTCAGGGCGAAGACCACGTCCCCGGCCGCGACCGGGATGACCTCATCCTTGCCGTCCGCCCGGATGTGGATGCCCGTGACCGTCCGCGTCTCGCCCTCGACGCGCATCGCGAGATCGGTGGCCCGCGCGCCGAACCGCACCTTCACCCCGCGGGCCTGAAGGTGGTTCACCAGCGGGCGGACGAAGCTGTCGTACTGATTGTATTTCGGGAAGACGAGCGCCGACATGTCCGTCAGTCCGTCGATCGCGTCGAGGAAGCGGTGCATGTAGAGCTTCATTTCGAGGAGGCTCTGCCAATTCTCGAACGCGAACATGGAGCGCCAGAGAAACCAGAAATTGGTCTCGAGGAATCCGGGGCTGAAATATTGCTCGATCGTGATGTCGTCGAGATCTTCCTTGCGCTTGAGTAGCAGCCGGATCAGCTCCCATTGCTGGGATTTCGTGAGGCCAAACCTCGAGAAGTCGCGGACCTGCCCCTGCTGGTGCATGAGCCGCGCCTTGGAGTAATTGGGGTCACGGTCGTTGACGAGCCGGTACTCGTCGAGGACGCTGTAGCCCTCGGGCAGTTCCAGCGCCTGAATATCTTGGAACATGTCCCAGAGGTTGTCGTAATTCCAGTTCATCTCGCGACCGCCGCGGATGATGTAGCCGTCCTGCGGATTGCCGGCGCCGTCGAGGGAGCCGCCCTCGACGCTCAAGGCGTCGAGGATGGTGATGTCCTCGCCCTTCATGCCGCCGTCGCGGATCATGTAGAAGGCGGCGGCGAGGCCGGCGATGCCGCTGCCGATGATCCAGGCCTTGCGCCCCTCCACCCGCTGACCCGGCACGGGGCGGTTGCGCATGTAGGCGCCCATCATGTCCGGGGGCGGAAGCGTGTTGTCGGGCCGATGGTGCCAATAGGCTGCCGATGCATCCGCCTCGACGGTAAAATCGCGGCCTTCTTCGCCTGGATGGGCCCCAGCCATTGCGCGTCTCCGAGGAAAGCGGACGGTGTCGTTGTTCCGGCGCAGCGGATCAGGCGGTCATCGGTTCGCCGTCGCAGGCATGGCTTTCGGACGAATGCCTGCTCGACGCACGGGTGAAACCTCGGCTCCCGGCCGGAGCCTCATCTCGGCCCGTGGGCTGCGTCTTCCAATGAGGCAGATCAATTGATGCTGCCGATTTGTGAGGTAGGGTTGGGAATCGGCTCTCAAGTTTTGGCGAAGAACTAATTTATCGATTATTAAAGCAAAAGCTTGCTTCAGAGTAGGCTGTTGTCTGAAGATCCGTTGGAGTGATCGAGGCGTTTTGCCGGTTGCGGCATGGAAGAGTGACCATGTGCTGTCATCACTTCGGTGACCTGTCTCCCGACGGTGCGCGACGCCGGAAGACGATCAGATCCCACGGCGTGCCCGCCGCGCTCAAGTTTCGGCGGGCGCCCGGAGGCTTGCCTCCGTGCGCCCGTAACAGCGTGCCCGCCATTCTCCCGCGCTTGGCGAGAACCGGCGGGTTCGGTTCGCCACCCTGACCGTGCCACGGCCCACGACACCCGTCGCACCGTCTTCATCGAGGAGGAATGAATGGCCGAGCTTGTGGTGATTGGATTCGAGGATCCGCAACAAGCGGACAGCGCCCTGAACGAGTTGGCACGCCTGCAGACCGAGTATCTGATTGATCTGGAGGATGCGGTCGTCGCCGTGCGGAGCCCGGACGGCAAGCTGCGGCTCAAGCAGAGCGTCGATCTGATCGGGGCGGGAGCGGCCTCCGGCGGCATCTGGGGCGCGATGTGGGGCTCGCTGGTCGGCCTCCTCTTCCTGAACCCGCTGCTCGGCCTCGCCACGGGGGCGGCGCTCGGGGCGGGAGCAGGGGCCCTATCGGGCAAGCTCGCCGATTACGGCATCAACGACGATTTCATCCGCTCCGTCGCCGAGGCCGTTCAGCCGAACACCTCGGCCCTGTTCATCCTCGTGCGCAAGGCGCAGCCGGAGAAGGTCCTCGCGGAGATGAAGCAGTTCCGGGGGTGCGTGATCCGCTCCTCGCTCTCGCCAGAGCAGGAAAGCCGGCTCCAGGCGGCTTTGTCGGGACCGGAGGTGTCGATGCCCGGAAGCGCAGAGCCAGCCGCGTCTTCCGCTGCGGACGGCACGGCGGCCCCGGATATCGGCAGCAGCCCGCAGCCGCCCGGCGGGGCCACCGGTCCGACGGGGGCCTGATCCCGGCAGGCTGCCGGTCGAGCGGGTGCGGACGGACCAGCGGGGCGGCGGCGGTCGCCTCGCGCCCCGCTTCAGGCCGAGACCGGTCGGTGGTTGGGGGCGCCCACTGACCGGGAACGCCGGTTCAGGACATTGCGCAGGGCGCGCGCGACCTGCTCGGTCGAGTAGGGTTTGCGGACGAGATCGAAGCCGTGCGTGTCGTCCTGGGCCAGCACGTCGCTGTAGCCCGTGGTCAGGATGATCGGCAGGTTCGGGTGGCCGGCCTTCAGCCGCCGCGCGAGTTCGACCCCGCCCATGCCCGGCATCACCACGTCCGAGAAGACGGCGTCGAACCGGAACGGCACCCGCTCGAATTCGGTAAGCGCCGTCTCGGCGTCGTGTGCCCAGACGATCGAGTGGCCGAGATCCTCCAGGAGCTGGGTGCAGAAGCGTCCGACATCGAGGTTGTCCTCGACCACGAGCACGCAGAGCGCCCGCTCCTCGGTCACAGGCTCGGCCGCGTCATCCCCCTGCTGCGCCTCCGGCGCGGGCGCATCGACCTCGGGAAGGTAGAGCGTGAAGGTGGTGCCGTGTCCCGGTTCGCTCGCCACGTCAATGTCGCCGCCCGATTGCTTGGCGAAGCCGATGACTTGGGAGAGACCGAGTCCGGTCCCCTTGCCCACCGCCTTGGTGGTGTAGAAGGGCTCGAAGATGCGCGTCAGATGCTCCGGGGCGATGCCGGTGCCATCGTCGCGGACCGAGAGCGCGGCGAAGGGCCCGGCTGCACCGGCATGGCCGCGGATCGAGGGCAGCGCCGTCCCGCAGGCGAGCTCCAGCGTCAGCGTGCCCTCGCCGGCCATCGCGTCGCGGGCGTTGACCGCGAGATTGACCAGCGCGGTCTCGAACTGGCTCGGGTCGACCCGCACGTGGCAGGGCATGTCGGGCACCTGCGCGACGATGCGGATGCGGGCGCCGGTCACCGCGTTCAGCATGTCGGCCACGCCGCGAAGCCGCCCGCCGAGGTCGAACACCTCGGGCTTGAGAGGCTGCCGCCGGGCAAATGACAGGAGCTGGCTCGTCAGCTTGGCGGCGCGATCGACGGTGTCCGAGACCGCCTCCAGGTAGCGGCTGCGCCGGTCCTCGGGCAGGTTCGGCCGGCGCAGGAACTCGACCGATGAGCGGATGATGGTCAGGAGGTTGTTGAAGTCGTGCGCCACGCCGCCGGTGAGCTGCCCAACCGCCTCCATCTTCTGGGCATGGCGCAGCGCTTCCTCGGCTCGGGCCAGCTGCTCCTGGCCGCGTAACCGTTCGGTGACGTCCTGGGCATACTGGAACGCGCCGATCCGGCGTCCCTGCGCGTCCCGCAGCGCCGTGAACCGTAGCTCGTAGGAGGGCCGCTTGCGTTCCGGGTCGCCGAACGCCTCGACGAGGGTGAACTCCTCGCCGGAAAGGGCACGGGACCAGACCGCCTTCACCGCGGCGCAATGGTCGGGATGGTCGGCCAGCAGGGCGAGGAGGTTGTCGCCGACGCCGGGCCGGACGCCGTAGAGGCTCTCGAACTCGTCGGCATAGGCGCGGTTCACCGCGAGCACGCGGTAATCGTCGTCGAGCGCGGCGACGAGAGCGTCGGTGGTCTCGAACACGTCGGCCCAGAGCTTGCGCTGGGCGAGCGCGTCCGTCACGCGCCGCTCCAGCGTCGCGTTCATGTCCTGCAGGCGCTCTTCGGCGAGCTTGCGATCGTGGATGTCCTCGACGACGCCGTACCAGCGGATGATCGCACCGCCCTCGTTGCGCCGCGGCCGGGCCCGCGCCCGCATCCAGCGGTACGCACCGGTGCGGGCGATGCGGATGCGGTAGTCCACATCGACCGGCTCGCCCGAGGCGAGGCAGTTCGCGAACACGGTCATGGTCCAGGGAACGTCATCGGGATGAAGCGCCTTGGCCCAGCCGGCGCCCTCCGGCTCGCCCGGCGCCTGCCCGGTCAGTTCGAGCCACCGGTTCGAGTAGGAGATGATGTTGCCGTGCGGGTCGCAGGTCCAGGGCACCTGCGGATTGAGCTCGACCGTGTGCCGGTAATGGTCCTCGCTCTCGCGCAGGCGCCGCTCGCCGAGGACGCGGGCCGTCGTCTCGGCCGTGACGCAGAACAAGCCGGCGACGGCGCCGGCCTCGTCGTAGGCGGGCGAGTAGGTGAAGGACCACCAGCCCTGCTCGGGCCTTCCCTCGCGGGAGAGGTCCAGCATGACGTCGGTGAGGGTCTGGCTCTCACCCGCGAGCGTCGCGTCCACCAGCGGCCCGATCTCGTCCCAGATGCTGGCCCAGACCTGGCGGAAGGGCTGCCCCAGAGCCGTCGGGAGCCGGTAGCCGAGGATCGGCCGGTAGGCATCGTTGTAGAAGCAGAGCAGGTCTGGTCCCCAGGCGAGGAACATCGCCGTGGGGCAGGACAACATCAGCGACAGCGTGCTGCGCAGCGAGTGCGGCCAGCGCTCCGGCGGCCCGATCGAGGTCGCCGACCAGTCGCGGGCGCGGATCTCGGCGCCGGTCTCTCCTCCGGGCGGCAGGAACGCGAAGGCATCAGCCATGACGCGGCACGCCTGCGGCCTGAACACCACCACGGGCCAACCCATCCACGGCGTCGTGCCCGGTGATGGCCCTCCGCCCGGTCAGGGTCGGTCGAACCGCGCCCGTCGGGTGCGGCAGGTTTCGAGAGGGAAGGCCAAGCATGGCGGTGGGATAACCTGTCGATTCATTGCGGGCGAGCCTTTCGGCCTGCGCCGTTTCAGTACCTCGTCGATTGTAACCGGGGTGGTCGGCCACCGGTTGCCGCTCAATGCAGCAAGAGAGTTGGCAGCAAGAAAGTGTGACGGCAGGGCGGGCGCCCTCGACGCCGTCCGTCCGTTGACGCGCCGCTATCGCCGTTCGATCGGCCTCACTTTCGCCTGAGCCGGCCTCGCATGGTGGAACAATCCGGTGCCCCCAAGCCTGTCTGAACGATGAACCCCGCCCCGACGAGCGAGCGAGAGGCCGCACGCCTTCGCGCCCTGGACCGTTACCGGTTGCTCGACACGCCGCGCGAGCAGGATTTCGACGAAATCGCGGAGGCCGCCGCTGAACTGTGCGAGGCCCCGATCGCGGTGGTCAACCTCGTCGGCGACGGGCGGCAGTTCTTCAAGGCGGAGGTCGGCCTCGGCGTGCGCGAGACGCCGCTCGAGACCTCCTTCTGCCAGCAGGCCATCCTGCACAACGACTTCCTCTACGTGCCGGACGCGACGCACGATCCGCGCTTTGCCGGCAATCCGCTCGTCAGCGGCGAGCCCGGCCTGCGCTTCTACGCCGGCGCCCTTCTGAAGACTGCCGAGGGGCAGCCGATCGGCACCGTCTGCGTCCTCGACACCCGGCCGCGCGAACTCTCGGAGCGGCAGCGCCGCGGCCTGATGCGGCTCGCCCGCCAGGCCATGGCGCAGATGGAACTGCGCCGCGCGCTCCGGGAGCAGGCGGAGCAGCGCCTGCTGCACGAGCGCATTCTCGACAGCGCCACCGACTACGCGATCGTGGCGACCGATTCCGGCGGCCGCGTCACCCGCTGGAACACGGGCGCCGAGCGCATCCTCGGCTGGACCGAGGCCGAGATGCTGGGGCAGGCGATCGACGCGTTCTTCACGCCGGAGGATCGCGCGGAGGGCCGGCCCGAGGTCGAGATGCGCCTGGCGAGGGAGAACGGCAGCGCGCCGAACGAGCGCTGGCACATCCGCCGGGACGGAACCCGCTTCTGGGCCTCGGGCGAGATGATGCCGCTGACCGCCGAGGGCGGCGCCCTCATCGGCTACCTCAAGATCCTGCGCGACCGCACCGGGCCGCGCGCCTCGGAAGCCGCGCTGCGGGACAGCGAGATGCGCTACCGCTCCCTGGTCGAGGTCAGCCCGCAGGTGGTGTGGTTCGGCGACGACGCCGGCAACATCACCTACTGCAACGCCTACTGGTACGATTACACGGGGCTGCCTCCCGGCGAGACCGGCGAGGCGAGCTGGATGGGGGTGATCCACCCCGATCACCGCGAGCGCGTTCGCGAGGCGTGGCTCTCGGCGGCGCGGAGCAAGGGCCCTTACGAGGTCGAGTTCCCACTCCGTCGGGCCGACGGGCAGTATCGCTGGTTCCTGTCGCGGGCGCGGCCGGTGCGCGACGAGGCGGGCCATCTGAGGAGCTGGATCGGCACCACCCTCGACATCCACGAGCGCAAGACCGCCGAGGAGCGCTTCGAGGCGCTCACCGAACTGGCTCCGGCAATCATCTGGTTCGGCAATCCGGACGGCAGCCTCAGTTACCTGAACGACCGCTGGTACGCCTATACCGGCCAGACGCCGGAACAGGCGCTGCCGCTCGGCTGGGGCGAGGCGATCCACCCGGACGACCTCGAAGGTCTGCTTCGGGCCTGGGACACGGCGCGTAGCCGTGAGATCGTCTACGACACCGAGGCGCGCCTGCGCCGCCACGACGGGACCTATCGCTGGTTCCTAATCCGGGCCGAGCCGTTGCGGGACGCGGGCGGCCCGGTGGTGGGCTGGCTCGGCAGCAACAGCGAGATCCACGACCGCCGCCAGGCCGAGGAGGATCTGCGCAAGGCGCAGGAGCAACTCTACCTCGCCGTCGAGGCCACCGGGACCGGCATCTTCGACTACGACCTCGTCACCGACACGCTCGAATGGGATGCACGGACCCGCGCCCTGTTCGGCCTGCGGCCGGAGGCGCCCGTCAGCTACGCGGTCTTCCTGGCGGGGCTGCATCCGGATGACAGGGATTGGGTCGATGCGGCCGTTCAGGCCGCCCTCGATCCGGCCGGCAGCGGCCGCTACGACATCGTGTACCGGACCATTGGATTGGAGGACGGCGTCGAGCGCTGGGTCGCCGCCAAGGGTCAGGCCTTCTCCGCCGACGGCCGCGCCGTGCGCTTCATCGGCACCGCGCGCGACGTCACGCAGAGCCGGCGCGCCGAGCAGGTTCTGCGCGAGACCGAGGAGCGCTACCGTCTCGCGGCGCGTGCCACCAACGATGCGATCTGGGACTGGAACCTCGCCACGAACCACGTCCTCTGGAACGAGGCGCTGACGGTCGCCCATGGCTATCCGCCGGAGGCAGTCGATCCGACCGGCGATTGGTGGATCGCCCACATCCATCCCGACGACCGGGCGCGAATCGACACCTCCATCCACGCCGTCATCGATGGGACCGGCACCGCCTGGAGCGACGAGTATCGCTTCCTGCGCGCGGACGGCAGCTACGCCGATATCCTCGACCGGGGCTACGTCATCCGCGATGGCCACGGCACGGCGGTGCGGATGATCGGGGCGATGTTCGACATCAGCGAGCGGAAGCGGGCCGAGGAGCACCAGCGCTTGCTCACCGGCGAACTGCAGCACCGGGTCAAGAACACGCTCGCCCTGGTCCAGGCGATCGCCAGCCAGACCTTCCGCAACGCCTCGGACCCGGAGGCCGCCCGAGAGGCCTTCGCCGCGCGCCTGATCTCGCTTGGCCGCGCCCACGACATCCTGACCCGGTCGAGCTGGACCGAGGCGCCGATCCTCGAGGTCGTAGAAGGGGCCCTGGCGGTCCACCGCGGCGCGGCCACGGCGCGCATCCGTGCAAGCGGGCCGGGTGTGCTCCTCGGAGCCAGGGCGGCGCTCTCGCTGGCGCTCGCCCTGCACGAGCTGGCCACCAACGCCGCCAAGTACGGCGCCCTCTCGAACGAGGCGGGATGTGTCGATCTGCGGTGGCACGTGGTGCACGAGGGCGAGACACCCCGCTTCTGCCTGACATGGTCCGAGCAGGGCGGGCCGCCGATCCTGACCCAGCCCTCGCGCCGCGGCTTCGGCTCGCGCCTGATCGAGCGCAGCTTCGCCGCTGAGGTCGGCGGCGAGGTCAAGCTCACCTACGCGCCGGCCGGCCTCATCTGCCGCCTGGAGGCGCCGCTCGCATCGATGCAGGAGCCGCGCAACGAGGCTGCGGCCTAAGGCGATGAGCCGGCTCCGTCCGTTTCGTGAAGCGGACCGATCATCGCGGCGGTCTTCATCGGGATGGATTGGCGTCCTCGTCGTTGGTTCTCGACCAGCAATTGTTAGGTCGACCCTCGCTTTGCCCAAGCGGGTGTATGAAAAACTTCTGACTTGTGCATACCGACTATTTGCGATCTAGTACGGCTCGGATGACCTGAGCCCCGGGTTGCACGATGTCGCCGCTCCTGACGCGCCTGCTCGCATCGGTCGGCGCCCTCGGCTGCACCACGCTCCCCGGTCACGCGCTCGATCCGGCCGCGGTGGAGCTGGAGGAATTGCAAGTCACGGCGCAATCCGCACCGACGAGTCCGGTGACGACGATCTCCGGCCCGCCCCCGAGCCTGAAGGCCGCCCTGTCCCCCTCGGTCTCGGCCCTGCCGGGCAACACCACGGTGATCGATGCTACAGAGATCGCTCGCCTGCCGGTGCAGAGCTACGGCGACCTCTTCCGTCCGGTGGCCGGTTTCGATGTCTCGAATTACGGCCAGGGCGGCGTCGGCTACGGCATCGCTTTGCGCGGCTTCAGCGATGCCGAGCACGGCCGCGACGTGGCCGTCTTCATCGATGGCGTGCCGATCAACGAGGTCTCCTCGATCCACACCCCGAACTACATCGATCTCAACTCGCTGATTCCCGAGACCATCGCCTCCATCAGCATCGTGCGCGGGCCGTTCTCGGTCGAGGCGGGCGATGCCAATCTCGGCGGTGCGATCTTCATCGACACCAAGCGGGCCGAGCCGTTCTCGACGCTGGGCGTATCGGGCGGCTCCTTCGGCATGGCGCGCGGCCTCGCCACCTTCAGCCAGCTCAGCCCCGGCATCCAGCCTTTCCTCGCCTACGAGGGCTACGGCACGGGCGGCTATCGCGAGAACGGTGATCTCGGGCGCTACAACGCCTTCAACAAGGTCACGATTCCCCTTGATCTCGGCTCCAGCCTGTCGCTGCGGGTGCAGATGTACGGCACGGGCTTCGGGCAGCCGGGCTATCTGGAGCGCGACCGCGTGCGGGCCGGCCTCGTCTCGCCGCGCGCGGCGGCCAACCCCACCGATGGCGGCGGCAAGACCCTGCAGACCTTCGTGGCCAACTACGTCAACGGCGGGCCCGACGACGCGCTGTCGGCACTCCTCTACGCCAGCCACGACGTGTTCAGCCGTTTCTCTGATTTCGGAGCCGGCCAGCGCGGACAGGTCGAGGAGCGCGAGACCGTCGGCGGGCGCCTGCGCAAGGTCTGGACGACCAGCCTGTTCGATGCCGTGCCTGCCCAAATCCTCGTTGGCGGCGACTGGCGCACGGACGCGCTCGACGTGAACACCGGCCCCTCGGTCGCGCGCGGCTTCACCGCGCGCAGCCTCGATCTCGGCATCCTCCAGCACAACCTCGCGGCCTATGCGCAGGTGCAGGTCAAGCCGACGCCCTGGTTGAAGCTGACCGGCGGCGCCCGCTTCGACCAGTTCTTCTACGACGTGCGCAATAACCTCGACTCCGCCCTCTCGCCCAGGGTCAGCCCCAACGTCGTCTCCCCCAAGGGCGGGGCGGCGCTCACGCCCTTCGACTGGCTGGAGCTGTTCGCCAATTACGGCCAGGGCTTCCGCAGCCCGTCCGCGTCGAGCGAGTTGACGGGCAATCCGCGCCTCACCCCGCTCACCATCGAGAGCACGGAGGGCGGCGGCCGACTCGTGTTCGACCGCGTCAGCCTGCTCAGCACCGTGTTCTTCACCGACATCGCCAACGAGGCGTTCCAGCCGGCCCCCGGCCTTCCCGTGCAGAACCTCGGCAAGTCCCGTCGCGACGGCTTCGAGATCGAGGCGAAAATCCTCGCCTACCGCGAGGGCCTCGACCGGGTCGCCGTCTTCGCCAACTACTCGGGCGTCTCCGCCCGACTGCTCAACGGGGCGCCGTCGATCTTCGTCCCCAACGTGCCGGCCTTCCTCGCCACCGTGGGCGCCGAGTTCGACGTCGGCGCGCCGGCCTCGCTCGGCCCCGGCCGCCTGACCGGCGCGGCGTACCTCACGTATACCGGCGCCAAACCGCTGACCGAGGACGGGGGCTTGCGCTCCTCGCCCTATCCGCGGGTGAGCGGCCGGCTCGCCTACCTTCACGCGAGCGGCTGGACCACATACGGTCAAGCGACCTGGTATCCTGGCGACCGCACCAGCGAAAGCATCTTCAATTTCGGCTCGTCGGTCTCCGCGACGGCAGCCGACATCTTCACCAGCCCGCAGCCGCGCCTGACGCTGCTGGCCGGCATCACCTACGGCTTTCCAACGGGAGTACCAGCACGATGAGACGCAAAGCCCTTTCGGCCGCCTGCTTGGCCGCCCCTTTCGCCGGCCTCCTCGCCCTCGGCGCACCGGCCTCCGCCCACGACATCTGGCTCGACCCGACCGGCAGCGGCGTGCAGATCCTCTACGGGCATCCCCACGAGCCGGAACTGCCGAGCGCGGGCAAGCTGATGAGCCTGACCGCCTACGAGCCGTCCGACGCCGTGGTGCTGAAGGCCAAGCTGGAATCCGGCCCGGCGCCGGCGCTCAGGGCCGCGCATCAGGGCGACGCGCTGTTCGCGGCCGCCTACGACAACGGCTACTGGGTGCGCCTGCCCGACGGCAGCTACCGCAATGCCAGCAAGCGGATGCTGCCGCAGGCCGACAAGAGCCTGTGGTCGGTCAAGTTCGCCAAGGCGGTCTCCGGCCCGGCGGCACCTTGGGACAAGATCGTCGGCCAACCGCTGGAGATCGTTCCGCTGGAGGCGCCGACTTCGGCCTCGGGCAAGATCCGGGTGCGGGTGCTGTTCGAGGGCCGTCCGCTCAACGGGGCCAGCGTGGTCGCCACCGACGGCGTGAATTTCAAGAGCGATGCGGATCAGGCTCGCGCCACGACGGATGCCGAGGGCGTCGCGGTCGTCGCGCTGCGCCGCGCCGGCCCGCAGGTGCTCGGCGTCAGCCACCGCGTCACCCCTTCGCAGACCCCGGCGCTCGCCGATTCGGACAGCTACGGCGCGACCCTCGCCTTCACCGTGACCGACCCGAAGACCAACTGAGCGAGGGCTCAGTCGCGGGGTATCGACCACGATCGACTGCCTCACAGGTCCATGAAAGGAGGGGCGCATCGGTTTCCCGATGCGCCCCTTCGATTGTCACGGTAAGGCCGCGCTCGGTCTCGGAGATGTCGCCGACAGCGACGATCTCCTATGGCTTGAGGCAAAACATGGAATCTATGTAGCCTCCAAGTCATTGATCTATAGAAATTATTTCTGCGATCGATCTGGAGAAATAACGAAAGATGCTCATTCCAGCACAATAAGATGCTCGGCAGGCCGGCCATTGGATCGCCGAAGGCCCACATGAATTACAATCGACACGACGAAAAAGCCCCCGCGGATTTCTCGGCGGGGGCTTGTGACCTCGTTCAGGCGATCTCTTTAGATACGCGCCAAGTCCGATCTTCGATAGAAGGCGGCCCCTACCTCCTCGCGCCGGATCTGTGGCTCGATGCCGAGTGCGGTCAGTCGCTTCTGGATCTGCCGGAAGTGAATCCCCGTTGTTGCCATCGCTTCGAACAGGGTGACGTGCTCCGCACGGAATGCCTCGAGGTCGGCTTCCCTGATCACGTTCACGGGGCATCGGTTCAAAGGACTGACGATCGTTGTCGTCTGGAGAAAGCCTAGATCGATCAGCTTGCGGACGACCGCGGAGTTCGTGCGCATCACCTTCTCAACCGCTCGGGCTGTCGTACAACCGTCCATGGAGCCTCGCGTCCGATCACGAACCTCGGACACCCGAACGAGCAGAGCCGAGAAACCGTGAGCGTCTCTCCGTCGACCGACCCAGGCCAGCTTGCGCCCGAGGACGAGATCGAGGATCTCGGCGGTGCTGCAGCAGACTTTTTTCACCGCTCTCTGAATGTCGACCATGTCCTCGTCGGGCTCCGCGACGGGCACGGCATCGGCGAACAGCCTGGTCAGGAACGTGTCGAGGTCGCGGCGCCTGAACAGGTGATCGAGTTCCGGCCGCTTTGGGAACATGGGCTTGATGAACCCGCCGTCGACGAGCAGCTTCGTCTGGACGCGGCCAGCGCCGAGGTACTCCTTGACCTCCGTCATGAACAAGCCGTCGGCGGCGTCCGCGAGAGTCGGGGATGCTGCGACGGCGTCGAACAATGCACTACCGTTTGGAAGCTCAGCCTGCTCCTTTGTTAGGATGCCGGTCGCCTAGAGGATCTTTCGCAGACGTTTGGGATGTATCCGCAAATCCTGGGACGCGGTGTACACACTCGGCAGGCGTCGGGTTCGGGAGATCGCCTGCTTCATAGGCGACGACAAGGCTTAGAACATAACTAGAACATGTGCGCTGGCGCGTAAAATGACTTGTGCACAGACGCGGAGTATTTGCGCTTTCGCATTGATGCGCCAGAAGCCCACATTGAGTCGGCAAGCGCCGAGCCGCCGCTCTTGACCCCTTGCGGACATTCGAGCCGCTTTCGCCGAAGGTCCGGACGGAGTGGAGAGCAGACACGAGGATCTATGTAGGATCTGGACACATCACTTATAATTCCTGAATTGCAAGCTTTTAAATATAGAGTTCCTTCTGATATTTGTGGAACATTCAGAGCTACATAGATAATCATTGGTCAAATTTTTGATGGACCTTGTAGCGCATATCGTGCTGGACCGGTGCCACCAGACTGCGGGTGGCAGGTGACGGGCAAATTAGGAATATGAATTGCCTATATATCCCGAATACTTTTCCTATTCGTCATTCCTGTGCAAATAGTGCGGCAATATGTTGCAAATGAAACACAGGCACGGTTCAATGCAAGAATATAATAAGTTTTGTGGCGAACTATATGTTTCGAGGGATTGCTGGCCGCTCAGGTTCGCGGCATCCTTCTAGGAGAGGCGAACGGTGAAGCACGTCTTCAGGGTCGTCTGCAAATAACTAACAAGAGCTAATTTGAGCTTACAATTACTAGCGCAGCTTGCATTTTGCAAATGCGGAAGCTCAAATTGTTCAATCCAGGGAGATAACGCGATGGCTCTGCCGATAAATTTTAATAATACTGTATATGCTGCCGGATTTCTCGGCACCGATGACGGCGGTGCGTCTGCCAGTTTCCAGGTCGATGCTGCATCCACCTACTCTGTGAGCATCAACGGCACAGTTACTGGTCCGGGCAGTACGGTGAATCTCACTTATGGAGCGGATGCGCCGGCCGGATTTGCTGGGACGTCGGTGCAGCTCACCGCGACGCAGTATGACAACTCTGACATGATTTTGTTCACAAGTAATGCAATTCCCCCCGGCGAGACAGATCGGGGAACTTACCGGTACCTTCTGTCAAATACGCAATTGTATGGATCAAATCCCCCGGCCGGAACGACGAGGACGCGGTTTACTGCCGACAGCAATGGTGCTCTCGGAGATTATAACGCTAGAGTCACGGGCGGTACCGGAGCCACGGGCGGTACCGGAGCCACGGGCGGTACCGGAGCCACGGGTGGTACCGGAGCCACGGGTGCTACCGGAGCCACGGGTGCTACCGGAGCCACGGGTGCTACCGGAGCCACGGGTGGTACCGGAGCCACGGGCGGTACCGGAGCCACGGGCGGTACCGGAGCCACAGGTGGTACCGGAGCCACGGGCCCGGTAATCTGCTTCACTCCCGGCACCCGCATCGCGACGCCTGATGGCGAGACGGCGATCGAGGATCTGCGGCCCGGCGATAGTGTCCGTCTGGCCGACGGTGCCGTTGCCATCGTGCGCTGGATCGGCCGTCGGCACCTCGACCTGCGGACTCATCCGCAGCCTTCCACTGCCCATCCCGTGCGGATCGCCGCCCGCGCCTTCGGCCAGGGCCTGCCGGTTCGGGATCTCATCGTCTCGCCCGGCCACGGCCTCTACTGCGACGGCGTTCTCATCCCTGCGATCTGCCTCGTAAATGACCGCACAATCACGCGGGTGGCGGTCTCCTCGGTCGAGTATCTTCACGTCGAGCTGGAGCAGCATGCGCTCCTGCTTGCTGAAGGATTGCCGACGGAGAGCTACCTCGACGTGGACAACCGCGGATTCTTCGAGAATGGCGAGGCGCCGCTGATCCTGCACCCGACCTTTGCAGCGATGGCGCATGAGGGGGGCTGTGCGCCCTACGTGATCGCTGGGGCTAAGCTGAAGAAGGTGCGGGCGCAACTTGAGCGGCAAGCTGACGTCCGGGAGATGGAGCAGCGGTCGCACACTGGATGGCGGGCACGTCACGGCCTCGGCCGCTCAATCGCCTGACGACTGTTCGGCGCTGAGCCTCCTCAGCGCCGAACTTTCTGACAAATAGAGCATCGTCCCGAAAGGTGGCCACCGCCTTTTGGAAAAAGACGATGCATAAACAAGAGGATAGAGCATCGTGCTGGATCTGATATTCAGCACGATGCTCTAGACGGTACGGATCCACCCGCTTCCGACAATCGGTCGAGGCTTGGCGAATAACCGCGCTCGGCCTGCCCGCCCCGCAGGGCGTTGAGTCGCCCGAGGCCCATTCACTTGCCGCGCCGGAGCCTGTGCGGCCTCAGCTGAGACAGATGCGATGGCCAAGCGGCTTCGTCGATGGAGGGCGGCTGCCCGTTTTTGGTCCGCAGAGCTTCGGCTGCTCAGGGAGCGTCGCCTGATCGCTAGCTCCGAGCTGTTTGACGAGACGCTCTATCTCTACGAAGCTCCCGACGTCATGCGCGAGGAGGCGGAGCCGATCGAGCATTTCTGCCGCTTCGGCTGGCGCGAGGGCCGACGGCCCAACCTCTACTTCGACCCACTCTGGTACCGCGACCGCTACCTCAAGGGAGCCGACCAGAACCCGCTCGTGCATTACCTCACGGTCGGTGAGGCGTCTGGCTGCCGCCCAGTCTGCTACTTCGATCCGCACTGGTACGCGCGAACCTACGGGCTGCCACGTCGAGTCTGCGCGCTGGCCCACTTCCTCACTCATCGACGCAGTCAGCGTTTCGCGCCAAACCCAAACTTCGATCTCGCTTTCTATCTCGACCGTTACGGTGTCGAGATCGGTCCGAATCGCGATCCGTTTGCGCACCACCTGCGCTTCGGGGCCGTACGAGACATCGATCCGTCGCCGTACTTCGACTCGGAGCGTTACCGACATTCAAAGATGACGGATCCACCCCCGGGGATGCGCACACCCTGGGCAGAGGCCGATCTGCGCGTACCTCTCGTCCACCACCTGGACACGCAATGTCGCAGCTCCTGAACAGGATCTTCTGAAAGTGTATATAGCAGGCTCCGCCGATAATAGGATGAGTTGAATCTGACTATTCTTGACATAAAGTGATGTTTTGCGGAGATTATCTTTTGATGCGCAAAACTTGCATCGATTATATCTTGCCTTGGCAGGCGCCGGTTGCAGCCATACGATGCCGCCAGGACGCCCTGCTCTGTCGACCTCCCCTTCTTCCACGTGTGAGGTGAGCTCTTGTGACGCCGACTGGTCAGACTGTCTGCCTGTGCATGATCGTCAAGAACGAGGCGCCCGTCATCCGCCGCTGCCTTGCCTCAGTCCGACCGATTATCGATCATTGGATCATCGTCGACACGGGTTCAACGGACGGGACGCAGGCGATCATCGGCGATGCATTGCGCGATTTGCCTGGCACCCTCCACCAGCGTCCCTGGCAGGATTTCGCGCACAACCGCAGTGAGGCACTCGCCTTCGCTCGGGCACACGGTACCTTTACGCTGATCATAGACGCCGACGACACGCTTCGCATGCCGCCCAGCTTCGTCCTGCCGGATCTGGAAGCAGACGCCTACTTCCTCGACATCGCCGATGAAGGAATTATCTACCAGCGTACGCAGATCGTCCGCTCGGCATTGCCTTGGCGCTACCGGGGCGTGCTGCATGAGTTCTTAACTTGCGGGGACGTGACCACCACCGCCGGCACGCTGCCGGTGACGATGGTGCGCAACCACGATGGCGCTCGCCGCCGTGACCCGCAGACCTACGGTCAGGACGCGCAGGTACTCGAACGCGCTCTCGCCACCGAGTCGGACCCCTTCCTCGTCTCGCGCTATACCTTCTATCTCGCGCAGAGCTACCGCGATTGCGGCCAACTCACCAAGGCAATTGAAGCCTACCTGCGCCGAGCGGAACTCGGCTTCTGGGGCGAGGAGGTCTACGTCAGCCTGCTCCAAGCCGGGCGGATGATGGAGCGGCTGGGCCGCCCACCTGACTCTATCCTCGCGATCTATGCCCGAGCCAACGCCGCCGTGCCCGGGCGGGCCGAGGCCGCCCACGCTGCCAGCCGTCTCTGCCGCGTCCTATCCCGGCATGCGCAAGGGTGCTCCCTCGCCGAGCCGTTGCTCGGCCTTCCGGCGCCGGCGGACGGACTGTTCATCGAGACATGGATCTACGCCTACGGGCTCTATGACGAGTTCGCGGTCAACGCCTATTGGTGCGGGCGCTACCGCGAATCCCTTGATGCGAGCCTGCGCGCCCTAGAGGGTGGGGAGGTGCCGGAGGCGGAGCGTCCGCGCTTTCTAGCTAACATGCGCTTCGCCCTCGGCAAGCTGCCCCCGAGCCCCGCAAGCGACATCTAGCTGAGCGAAACGATCGAATGTCTCAACCCGTTCACATTGCCAGCAAGCAGACGTTCCTAGCGTCCGAGTAGGGGCGGGAGGGGCGGCTCGGCGCTTGCCGACCAAATGTCGGCTCATGGCGCGAAGCTGAACAAGCTGGGGCGAACTCGTGACCCAAAGCGGACCTTCAAGCTGCGGCCCCTGAAGGTCCGGATGGGTGGAAAGCGGATGTACGGCGCAGGCGAGGGTAGGATATCTCGGCTGGCATTCAGGAGGTGAACCTCCTAACCTCGGCAGAGCGCGCTGCGCTGAGGAGCCGTTCATGCTGTCGCGATCTGCTCTGTTGAGCCTCTCCGCATTGGCGCTCGTCACGGGTTCGGCCCATGCGCAGCAGCCGACGGGCCAAACAGAGTTGGACTGCTCACGGTTCACGCACAATACGGACGGATCGTGGAGTGTGAAGCAACCGCTCGAACTCTTCAGCGAAAGCGGTCGTGTCCGTATCTCTCCTGGACCGCCGTTCAAGCCCGGCATGTCGTTCGGAGGGCTCGACATCGCGAGGATGCTCGATGAGCAGTGCCGATAGGCGTGATCCTACTCAATACAGGCACCACGGCCCGTAAACCCGCATCATCATTGCCGCTGTCATTGCAACTTGCACGAATGGCGGCTTCGTGAGGCGCAGCCCGAACATTCGAAGGGAACACCCGGGAGCGGATGCTCGGAAAGTCAGAAAAGGGTGGAGGCTGTGTGAAAACGTAGCGGTTATGATAGTCTCTGCGGGACAGCGGAGGCGTGTATGGCGCGGTTCATCTGTGGCGCGGATCGCCACCAAGTGACGCTGTTGCCGAACCGGTTGGACGACTATGTGTCCGAAGACAATCCGGTGCGCGTCGTCGACCTGTTCGTAGACGAGCTTGATCTCACGGCC
>NZ_BPRC01000013.1 GCF_022179725.1 Methylorubrum aminovorans | reverse complement strand
AGCCCCATTCCGGGACGGTCGGCGCCCCGCGCCTGGTCCGGGTGGCCACCCGGACCAGGCACCCCGCGGCTGCGGGATGGCCTCTTCCTAACAGAGCGCCAACAGACAATCTCCGGGCTCTACCGCGGCCTGCGCCAGATCTTCGAGACGCTGTTCTCGGCCAACGGCACCTCCTTCCGCACCGTCGGACTCGTCGAGTTCCCGGTGAAGGGGACGTGGTCGGTGGTGTTCCTCTCGGCGCCTGCGGCGAACGAGGTGCGGGGCGCGCTGCAGGCCAAGGAGGGCGGCGCGCACGACTATGTCGGCGTGTTCCTGCCCTGCGCGCCGAACCCGACCACGGGATTCTTCTTCTACCTGCCGCGCGCCGAGGTCGTGGAGGTCGATATCAGCGTGGACGACGCTGCCAAGCTCGTGATGTCAGCGGGCGTGATCCAGCCGGAGGATCCACGGGCCGGCTTCCACGCCATGGCCGCATCCCTGCGCCAGGCGCAGGTGACGGGGAGCGAGGCGGCCCCAGAGACGGAAAAGGCGCGCCGGGAACCGGCGCGCCCTGATCTCTGAGGCGATCTTCGAGGCGTCTGCGCCTTAGTGGTGCAGCGAGGCCTTCTCGACAGGCAGCGTCGGCGGGGTTGCGTCGGCGACCTGATGGCCGGTCACGGGGCGGGCGACCGGCGAAGAGGACCAATCGGTCGCGATCTGGGCGGTCAGCAGCAGGGCGAGGCCCGCGCAGAGCGCGTTGGCCGCGAGCCAGAGCCGGCGCGAGGATTGCCGCACGGCCTTCGCCAAAGCGTCCGTCGTGGTCTCGTCGCGCGCCGCGCGATCCGAGATCGGCATGAGCCAGGGTTCGACGGAGAGCGTGTCGGCTCCCCAATTCTCGGAGGAACCCGGCAGGCGTTGGAACGGTGCGATCGACATCGCGATCCTCCTTTTTTCCAGTGGCACCCCGGTCTACGAGGCCGTTTGTTCATCTTCAGTTAAGCGGCAATTTGGGCAGATACAAGGTATCTTCGATATTTCTGCCCGGACGAGCCCTCGGTTGCGGGGTCAAGATCGTCCTCTAAACCGTTGATATAAAACGAAAAACGCTGTCGCTTCGCGCAGCGTTGCCGCAGCCGTTCACCCTTTCGTGCTAGGGCCGGGTTCCTGAACGGGCCATTCAGATTCCGGTGATTCTGAACGAAACCCTGAACGTTTCCGTTCAGCCCGCCCCGATCAGCCGGATCGCGGCTTCCCGCTCGAACAGGTAGAGCAGCACCCTCAGCGCCCGGCCGCGCTCGCTCTGGAGGCGCGGGTCGCGCTCCACGATCAGCCGGGCATCGTCGCGGGCGGCCTCCAGCAGGTCGCCGTCGGTCTCGAGCCGGGCGAGGCGGAAGGCGGCCGCGCCGGATTGGCGGGTGCCGAGCACCTCGCCCTCGCCGCGCAGGCGCAGGTCTTCCTCGGCGATGCGGAAGCCGTCCTCGCTGCCCCGCATCATCTCCAGCCGCGCCTTGGCGACCTGCCCGAGCGGGCCGCGATAGAGCAACAGGCAGGAGGAGGCCTTGGAGCCGCGCCCGACCCGGCCGCGGAGCTGGTGGAGCTGGGCCAGCCCGAAGCGCTCGGCATGCTCGATCACCATGATGGTGGCCTCCGGCACGTCGACGCCGACCTCCACCACCGTGGTCGAGACGAGCACGCGGGTACGCCCCGCTGCGAAGGCTTCCATCGCCGCGTCCTTCTCCGGCCCCGGCATCTTGCCGTGGATCAGGCCGACCGCGTCGCCGAAATGGTGTTTGAGATCCTCGAAGCGCTCGCCGGCCGCGGCGAGATCGACGTACTCGGATTCGGCGACCAGCGGGCAGATCCAGTAGACCCGGTCACCCGCCGCCAGCGCCCGGTGCAGGCCCCCCACCACCTCGTCGATGCGCTCCACCGGCACGGTGATGGTCTTGATCGGCTGGCGCCCGGCCGGCTTCTCGTCGAGCACCGAGACGTCCATGTCGCCGAAGAAGGTCAGCGCCAGGGTGCGCGGGATCGGGGTCGCGGTCATCACCAGGATGTCCACCGCCTCGCCCTTGGCGCCCAGCGCGAGGCGCTGGTGCACGCCGAAGCGGTGCTGCTCGTCCACTACGGCGAGGCCGAGATCGCGGAAGGCCACCGCGTCCTGGAACAGGGCGTGGGTGCCGACCACGATGTCGATCTCGCCGGCGGCCAGATCCGCCAGCGTCGCCCGGCGCTCGGCGGCCCGATCGCGGCCGGTCAGCAGCCGCAGGCGCATGGCGCCGGCCAGCGGCACCAGCCGCTCGTAATGCTGGCGCGCGAGAATCTCGGTCGGGGCCATCAGGGCGGCCTGCCGCCCGGCCTCGACGGCGGAGGCCATGGCGAGCAACGCCACGGCGGTCTTGCCGGAGCCGACATCGCCCTGGAGCAGGCGCAGCATCCGCCGCTCGGCGGCCATGTCGGCGCGGATCTCCGCCACCGCCCGCGCCTGCGCCCCGGTGAGCGCGAAGGGCAGGGCGGCCTCGACCTGTTCCTTGAGATGACCGTCGCCGGCATTGACCCGGCCGGCCTTGCGCCGCTGCCGGGCCCGCACCAGGGCGAGCGCGAGCTGCGAGGCCAGCAGCTCGTCGTAGGCGAGGCGCTTGCGCGCGGGGCTCGCGGGCGGCGCCTGTCCCTCGACCGGGGGAGGGGGAGCCTCTTCCGGCCGATGCTCGATGCGTAGCGCCTCGGCAAACGGCGGGAAGCGGTTGCGGGCGAGATACGATGCGTCCTGCCACTCCGGCAGCACGGGAAGCCGATCGAGCGCGCCGTGAACGATTTTGCTGATGACCCGCGAGGTCAGCCCCTCGGTCGCGCCGTAGATCGGCTCGACCGCGGGCAGGCTCGCGAGCCCCTCCTGGTCGAGGATGCGGGAGGGATGCACCATCTGTCGGGTGCCGTCCCAGAGGTCGATCCGGCCCGAGACGTAGCGGTGGCTGCCGATGGGCAGCATCTTGTCGATGCGCCCGCGCGGCATGCCGAAGAAGACGAGGCTGATGTCGCCGGTCCCGTCCTCGACCAGCACTCGGAAGGCGCGCTTGCCCAGCATCGGCGGCCGGTGCGCCACCACGGTGACGCCGAGGGTCACGGGTTCGCCCGTCGGCGCGTCGCGGATCGAGCCGCAGAGCGGCCGGGCAACGCCGCTCTGGGGCAGGTGGAACAGCAGGTCGGCGACGCGGGCCGGCCGCTCCTCGGAGCCCAGCAGCTTCTCGATCAGCGGCGCGATCTTCGATCCGACGCCGGGCAGGCCGCGGGCGGGGGCGAAGAGCGGATCGAGGATGCTGGGGCGTAAGGACGGGGCGTCATCCCCGCCGGGGCGGGGAGGGGCGTTTTCCGCAGGAGGTCCGAGGGTCTGGCTGATATCCGAGGTCATGTGACCGGGTTCGAGAACCTTTCGAGCGTGGCGATGCGCGGCCACCGTATACCCCGCTTCCTGCCTTCGCCGCATCTGCGCATATGGCATCACGCGCGTGCATCTCACCGGCCCCGTGACCCAGATGGTCGCGGCATGCGCCGACGCGCCGTTTGCCCGCGGCCGCCTGCCCCTCTACATGCGGGTTCAGGATTACCAGGGGACAGTCCATGTCCGGCACCACCCGCACCAGCGCCGACCTCGACCCGCGCCGCCGCCGCACCTTGTTCCGCGCGTGGCACCGCGGCATCCGCGAGATGGACCTGATCATGGGCCGCTTCGCCGATGCCGAGATTGGTGAGCTCTCGGAGGAAGAGCTGACGCAGTTCGAGGCGCTGATCGAGGTGCCCGACCGCGACCTGTTCCGCTGGCTCACCGGCGAGGACCCGACGCCGGAGAACTACGACACCGCCGTCTATCGCCGACTCAAAGCGTTCCATCGGCACGACGCGCCCATTCATAACTGAACGTTCGCCGCCGCGGGCAGCTTCCTGTTATGCGCCGGCCTTCCCTCTCCCCTGAAGCGGGAGCGGGCGGGTGAGGGGCCGGCTCAGGTCTTTCCGGACGCGGCGCTCCTTTCTCCCGACCCTCTGCACGCGAGGGCCACCCTCCCCTGCAGAGGGGGGAGGGGAACCCTGGTCGAGCCCTTTCCACAACCGACATCCTGATGGCCAAACCCCAGCCCAAGCCGCCCGCTCCCGCTCCGAAGCCGCAGACCGCCCGCTTCGCCCTGCCGAAATCGGCGCCGCTGACCAAGGCGCTCGATGCGATCAAGCGTGGCGACAGCCCGACGCTGGCCTCCGTCCCCGACGGCTTCGACGCGCTGGTGGCGGCCGACCTCGCCCGCGCGCTGTCGGGCACCTTCGAGGGGCCGGCGGTGCTGGTTCACGTCGCGCGAGATTCCGGGCGCTCCAACGCCTTCCAGAACGCGCTCAAATTCGTCGCCCCCGAGATCGAGGCGATGAGCTTCCCGGCCTGGGATTGCCAGCCCTACGACCGCGTCTCGCCCAATGCCGCGATCGCCGCGCAGCGCATGACCGCGCTCTCGCGCCTGACCCGCTCGCGCTCCTCGGAAGAGAAGCCGCGCATCCTCTGCACCACGGTCAACGCCCTGGTGCAGCGGGTGCCGCCGCGCGCTCGGGTCGCGGTCGAGACCTTCTCGGCTGCGATCGGCAACGTGGTGCCGATGGACAAGGTGGTCGCCTGGGTCGAGGCCAACGGGTTTCTGCGCACGGGGACCGTGCGGGATACCGGCGAATACGCCGTGCGCGGCGGCATCCTCGACCTGTCGCCGCCGGGCCTGCCGAACCCGATCCGCCTCGATTTCTTCGGCGACACCCTCGAATCGATCCGCGCCTTCGATCCGGAGACGCAGCGCACGGTGGGTTCGCTCCGCTCCCTCGACCTCGTGCCGATGAGCGAGGTGCAACTCACCACCGAGACGATCCGGCGCTTCCGCCAGGGCTACCTGTCGAGCTTCGGCGCGGCGACCCGCGACGACCGGCTCTACGAGACGGTGAGCGAGGGGCGGCGCTATGCCGGCGTTGAGCACTGGATGCCGCTGTTCTACGACGGCCTCGACACCCTGTTCGACTATCTCGGCGACGTGCCGATGCTGTTCGACCCGCAGGTCGAGGAGGCGGCGTCCGAGCGGCTCTCGCTGATCCAGGACTATTTCCAGGCCCGCGAGGCGGCGCTGAAGAACCCGCAATCGGGGGTGGCGCCCTACAAGCCGCTGCCGCCCCGCGCGCTCTACCTCACCCCCAACGAGTGGAAGGGCAAGGTCGAGGCCGGCACGGTGGCGCGGCTCAGCCCCTTCGCCCAGCCGGATTCGGATGAGCGGGCGGTGATCGATTGCGGCGCCAGGGCCGGCCGCAACTTCGCGCCCGAGCGGGCGGACGAGGCAGCCAGCGTGTTCGACGCTGCGGTGGCGCATATCCGCGACCTCCAGGCATCCGGGCATCATGTGATCCTTGGATCCTGGTCCGACGGTTCCCGCGACCGGCTCTGCGGCGTGCTGACCGACCACGGCCTCAAGAAGCCGATCGAAATCAACACCTTCACGGCCGTGAACGCGCTCAAGCGTGGCACCGACGTAGCGGTCGCGGTCTGGGGCCTGGAGGCGGGCTTCACCCTCGACAAGCTGGCGGTGGTGGCCGAGGGCGACATCCTCGGCGACCGCCTGGTGCGCCAGAAGCGCAAGTCCAAGCGGCCCCAGGACATCATCCTGGAGGTGCAGGCGCTCCAGCCCGGCGACCTCGTGGTCCACGCCGACCACGGCATCGGCCGCTTCGTCGGCCTCAAGACCATCACCGCGGCCGGTGCGCCGCACGATTGCCTGGAACTGCAATATGCCGGCGGCCTGCTGCTCTTGCCGGTGGAGAATATCGAGCTACTGACCCGCTACGGCTCGGAGGATTCCGAGGTCGCGCTCGACCGCCTCGGCGGCGGGGCGTGGCAGGCCCGCAAGGCCAAGATGAAGCGCCGCATCCTCGAGATGGCGGGCGAACTCATCAAGGTCGCCGCCGCGCGCTTCGTGAAGCCCGCGCCCTCGCTCAAGGCGCCGGAGGGCCTCTACGAGGAGTTCGCCGCCCGCTTTGCCTTCCAGGAGACCGAGGATCAGGCCAACGCCATCGACGCGGTGCTCGACGACCTCAATGCCGGGCGGCCGATGGACCGCCTCGTCTGCGGCGATGTCGGCTTCGGCAAGACCGAGGTGGCGCTCCGCGCGGCCTTCGCCTCGGCGATCTCGGGCAAGCAAGTCGCCGTGGTGGTGCCGACGACGCTTCTCGCGCGCCAGCACTACCGGACGTTTGCCGAGCGCTTCAAAGGTCTGCCGATCAACGTCGCCCAGCTCTCGCGCTTCGTCTCGGCCGGGGACCAGCGCCAGACCCGTGCGGGGCTCGCCGAGGGCAAGGTCGACATCGTGGTCGGCACCCATGCGCTCTTGGCCAAGAACGTCGCCTTCAAGGATCTCGGCCTCATCATCGTCGACGAGGAGCAGCATTTCGGCGTCGCTCACAAGGAGCGGCTGAAGGCGCTCCAGGCCGACGTCCACGTGCTGACGCTCTCGGCCACCCCGATCCCGCGCACGCTGCAACTCGCCATGACGGGCGTGCGCGAACTCTCGATCATCGCCACGCCGCCGGTGGATCGTCTGGCCGTGCGCACCTTCGTGACGCCGTTCGACCCACTGCTGATCCGCGAGGCGCTGCTGCGCGAGCGCTACCGCGGTGGACAGGCCTTCTACGTGGTGCCGCGCATCGAGGATCTGGCAGAGGTCAAGCGCTTCCTCGATCAGGAGATGCCGGAGGTCACCGTTGCGGTCGCCCACGGCCAGATGGCGGCGGGCCAGCTCGAGGACGTCATGACCGCGTTCTACGAGGGCAAGTACGACGTGCTGCTCTCGACCACCATCGTCGAATCCGGCCTCGACATCCCGACGGCCAACACGCTGATCGTGCACCGGGCCGACATGTTCGGGCTGGCCGCGCTCTACCAGCTCCGCGGGCGCGTCGGCCGCTCCAAGGCGCGGGCCTATGCTCTGTTCACGACGCCGGCCAACCGTCAGCTCACCACCCAGGCCGAGCAGCGGCTCAAGGTGCTCCAGAGCCTCGACACGCTCGGCGCCGGCTTCCAGCTCGCCTCCCACGATCTCGACATCCGCGGTGCCGGCAATCTGCTCGGCGACGCCCAGTCCGGCCACATCAAGGAAGTGGGTTACGAACTCTACCAGCAGATGCTGGAGGACGCCGTCACCGCGCTGAAAGCCGGGATCGAGGAGCCGGTGGAGGAGGCGTGGTCGCCGACGATCGCGCTCGGCGCCCCCGTCACGATCCCGGAGGATTACGTCGAGGATCTCACCGTCCGGCTCGGCCTCTACCGGCGCCTCTCGACGCTGGAGAACGACGCCGAAATGGAGAGCTTCGGGGCCGAGCTGATCGACCGCTTCGGGCCGCTGCCGCCGGAGGTGGAGCAGCTCCTGAAGATCGTGACCATCAAGATCCTGTGCCGCGAGGCCAATGTCGAAAAGGTCGAGGCCGGGCCGAAGGGCGTCGTGGTCCACTTCCGCGAAAAGTCCTTCGCCAACCCGCAGGGGCTGGCCGCCATGGTCGTGGAGCAGGGCTCCTTCGCCAAGGTCCGTCCCGACATGAGCGTCGTGTTCATCCGCGAACTCGACACCGTGCCCAAGCGCCTGAAAGAGACCACGCAGATCATGCGCGGCCTCGTGACCATCGCCAAGCGGGCGAAGAAGGCGGCGTGAAGACGTGGCGGGGCGAGGAGATTCTCGCCCTCAACACGCGCTACGAATTGAAGAATCGCGGGTGCAGGCAGGTCGTTTCAAGCGATCTGCCAACAATTATTGCGATACGAAAAATAAAATACCGCCTTGATAAAGCTCCATTCCAATTGCATATAAGTTCTCATCGATGCGAGGCCGGATTTTCTGGGCCGTAACGCCTCCGCAGGGCGGTTCTCATTTTCCTTCGTTATCGGTCGAACGACACAGCCTCGGTGCCGCAGGGCGCGGAGGCTCGCTAGCTGCATCCTGCGGAGACAAGGACATTCTATGAGCACCGGCACCGTCAAGTGGTTCAACGAGCAGAAGGGCTTCGGCTTCATCCAGCCTGAGGACGGCTCGAAGGACGTTTTCGTCCACATCTCCGCCGTCGAGCGCGCCGGCCTGCGCGGCCTCACCGAGGGCCAGCGGGTCTCCTACGAGATGGAAACCGACCGCCGTTCCGGCAAGCAGTCGGCGGGACAGCTCCAGGTCGCGTAATCCGCGCCTGAACCCGACATGTCGAAGCCGCTCCGGACCGGAGCGGCTTTGCGCTTTTTAGGCCGCGGCTCGCTCCTCGCGCCCGGCACGATCAAGGACACTCTGTGAGCTTCAGCAAACAAAACTCCTTCGACGACCGTCGCCAGGATTCTGCCTCCGCACGGGAGGCCATGCTCGCCCGCTTCCGCGCCCGCCCCTCCCAGGACGACCCGGCCGTGCAGGCCCGCGGCGCCGAGCGCCGCGCGATCGCCGTCGCTCGCGAAGAGCGGGTTCAGGAGCGCGAGATGCAGCGGCGCGTTGAGGCCGAGCGGCTGGCCGCCATCGCCGCCGCGGAGCGCGCGGCGGAGGCCGCGCGCAAGGCCGCCGAGATCGAGGCCGCCGCCGAGCGCGCCCGCCTCGCCCAGGCCAAGCAGAAAGAAGAGCGGGACGCTCGCTACGCCGCCCGCAAGGCCAAGATCAAGCTGCGGCGCTGACCGCCTGCCGGCAGCCCTGACCGCGAGCCGGACCCGTCCGACGCGCGGAACCCGCCCCGGCACGGCGCCGGGGCCGATTTCGATCCCCGCTTAAGGCCACGATCGGCGCTCGTTCGTTGTCCCGATGGGGCTCTCCTCCGCCCGAAGCCGTCTTCGACGCTCCGGCGGACAGCGTTCGAGGAGAATACCGATGATGCACAAGTTCAAGCTCGGCCAGCGCGTTCGCCGCGCCCAATCCTCGCCCCTCGACGAGCGACTGGGGTTCGGCGCGATCAGCGAGGTCGTCCGCCTGATGCCCGACGATCCGACCGGTGAGCCGTCCTACCGGATCCGCTCGGGCTCGGCGGAGCGCGCCGTCCGCGAGAGCGAGATCGTCGCGGCGGCATAATCGCTCGTCTCCGCACAAACGAAAAAGGCGGGCCCTCGGCCCGCCCGTCATTGTCCCGTTAAGGGAAAGCCTTACAGCTCCGGCTCGTTGAGCACGTAGGGTCCGATCCGGCTCTTCAGATCGACGGGGGCACCGGCGCGGGGGCCCGCGTCATCCATTTCGATCACCGGAATGCCGCCGACGCGCATCTGCTCACGCAGGCGGTTGGCCAGGGCGGCGATCTGCGGGTTCGGGCTGGAAGAGAGCTGGAGAACGATCGCCGCGGGGCGAGCGATCACGGCGAGAACGTCGTCGGCCGCTTCGATCGAAGCGGTCACGCTCGCGTAACCGAGCCCGGCAAGGTCGGCAGCAAGAGAGCGGTCGACGGCCCGGCGGCCATCGTCTACGACGAGCACTTGTTGCAGCGCACCCATAAGCTTCAGCGTTACCCCATGTCGCGCCTCGTGTGAAGAGGCACCCCGGATAACCCGCACGGTCACGATTGGTTCGCCGGCCATGCAGATCAATTCAACATGGAACCGCTCGGCTGAAGGTCTGATGAACTGCACTGCACAGGCCCTGATGAAGGGCGCCGCGGCGCGTGGCTCGCGCGATTACCCGTTGATTTCTCTGATCTTTTCTCCGCCGCAATAAAGGCGGGGATTCCGCCTGCGCTGCGGCAGACGGACCGGATTACGCGGGCGCAAAATTTTCCGGGGACGCAGTGGAGTCGGGCGTCTCGACCGTCTCGATCGCGGTGGCGAGGCCCGCGAACAGCACCGGCGCGTAGGAGGTCTCCCGCCAAGCGCTGTCCGGCGCGTCGGGCCGGCTTCCGCGTTGCAGCGCCCGCACGGAGCACGCTTGGCCGCGGAAGGCGAGACGCCCGTCCGGCCCGTGTCGCAGCGCCATCAGCGTGGCGGGGAGGGAGAGGCGTTCCGGCTTGCCGAGCACGAGAGACAGATCGCCCGAGGTTCCGCGTCGGCCGGAAAGCAGTGCCGTCTCATCGAAGACGATCGTATCGACCACCGTGTCGAGCCGCAGGCTCTGCGGCAGGCCCACGGCGCGGCTGCGGCCGGGGAGACGGGTTGGTGCCCGGTGAACCAGGGCAACCGAGCGCAGATCCGCCGGCATGTCGCGGCCGGCGAGGTTCTTCTCGAGGAAGGCGGGAGCGACGAGATGGGTCGGCCCTGGTCGGCGCAGGGCCGCCGCGAAGGCCGCGCCGTCGAAAAGCGGAAGCGTTTCCAGGCTCGCGCCCGCCACGAGGGCGGCGGCGAGCCCGGTGGCGAGGCCGCGCAGGTCATGCGGGGCGATCAGGCTGAGGATGCGCTCGGCGGGTGCGACCCGCATCGCTACGAGATGCGCGGCGGCCGCCGCCACCACCGATTCACCGCTGCGGTAGACCGGCCGCTCGGGATCGCCGCCGACGAAGCTGATGAGGCCGGCGGATTCGGGCGCCGGTCCGGTGAGCTCTCCGGCGGGGCCGTCGAGAACGAACCGGTCGAGGTTGATCACCCCGTCCGGCACGTCGGGACCGAAGGCGGCGAGGTAGCGCAGGCCGAAATAGCGCGCGGCGACATTGCAGAGACGTTGCGCGGGTGCGGCGGAGCCGAGCCGGGCCTGGGTCAGAACCGCGCTCAGCGCCACGTTCTGCGCCGCGGTGAGCAGATGCTCCTCGTCCCAGGAGACCGGCAGGAGACAGGCGACGTGGCCGGCGGCCTCGACGGCGAGGATCGCCAGCGCGCTCTCGGCCGAGCCCGGCAGGCACAGGCCGATGCGGCTTCCCGGCGGCAGGCGCCAACTGCGCAGGCCGCGGGCGAGGCGCTCGACGATCTCGGCGGCGGCGGCATAGGTCCAGGTGATGGCGGGCCGGTCGCTCCAATCCGGCTTGTCGGCGGGATCGACGACCGCGATCCGGTCGGGATGGCGCCGGGCCGTGGCGTTCAGCAGGCTGGCGAGGCTGACACGCCTCTGCGGGGCGGCGACCTGTGCCCGAGGCGGAGCCTCATCGGGGACCGCGTCCGTCGCCGAGCCCGCGGGCTTGTCGGATGCATCCTTCGAAGCCTGCTGCGAGGCCTCTTGTGAAGCCCCTTGTGCGGCCTCTTGCAACGCGCCCTGCAAGGCGCGTTGCAGGGCCCCTTGCAGAGCGTCCTGCAAGGCCCTCGGCGACGCCTCAGCTTGCGTGATAGCCCGTTGCGCCGACACTCGCGCCCGCCCTCGAAAACCACCCCGTTTGATGAGCGAATAGGGTTAAGCAAAGCTTAACGTTTGGGGGCCGAGGGCGTCTCGCGTAGAGAATCGCAGGCAGGGGAGGCGGCCTTGGCGGGAGGACCCAATTCCTGTTGAGCATGTGACCGCGCGGTCTGTAGGATCGCGCCCAGGTGGGCCGGGGCCGAAGCGATGCTCGAACTTCTGCGGCGGCTGTGGGAGGTCGAGAATCTTTCGCCCCACGGCATCTGTCTGCTCTGGCGCCCGGAGCTGATCTGGACGCACGTCGTCTCCGATAGCCTGATCGCCTTCGCCTATTTCTCGATTCCCGTCGGTTTGGCCTACTTCGTGTCCCACCGCCGGGACGTGGTGTTCGGCTGGATCTTCTGGTCGTTCGCCGTCTTCATCACCGCCTGCGGCGCGACGCATCTCATGGCGATCTGGACGCTCTGGGTGCCGGATTACGGGCTTGAGGCTGCCGTCAAGCTCCTCACGGGCATGGCCTCCATCGGCACGGCGGTGGCGCTCTGGGTCCTGATGCCGAAGGCGCTGACGCTGCCCTCGCCCACCCAGCTCCGTCAGGCCAACGAGGCGCTGGAGGCGCGCATCCGGGAGCGCGACGCGGCGCTCGCCGCCCTGGAAGCCGCCAATGCCGAGCGCCAGCGCGCCGAGGAAGCGCTGCGCCAGAGCCAGAAGATGGAGGCGATCGGCCAGCTCACCGGAGGCGTGGCCCACGACTTCAACAATCTGCTCAACGTGGTGCTGCTCAACCTCGACCGGGTCGAGCGCGGCCTGCCCGCGGAGAGTCCTCTGCGCAAGCGCCTGGGCGATGCGATGAAGGGTGCCGAGCGGGCGGCGACGATGACGCACAAGCTGCTGGCCTTCGCCCGCTGCCAGCCGCTCTCGCCGGTGAGCACCGACGTCAACGCCCAGATCGCCTCCTTCGCCGAATTCCTGCGCGGCACGATCGGCTCGCGGATCCGGATCGAGACCGATCTCGCTCCGGACCTGCCGCGGGTGAACATCGATCCCAACCAGCTCGAGAACGCGATCCTCAACCTCGCGGTCAACGCCCGCGACGCGATGCCGGAGGGTGGGACCCTGACGCTGGCCACCCGGCTGCTGCCGGGGGGCGAGGGGCTCACTGTCGAGGTGTCGGACACCGGATCCGGCATGACGCCGGAGGTCGAGGCTCGGGCCTTCGAGCCGTTCTTCACCACCAAGCCGCTGGGGGAGGGGACCGGCCTGGGGCTCAGCCAGGTGTTCGGCTTCGCGCAGCAATCGGGCGGCAACGCCACCTTCGTGCGCGGCGACCGGCCCGGCACGACGGTGCACCTGTCCTTCCCGGCACAGGGGTCGGCCGCGAACCGCCCGGCACCGACGCGGCCGGTTCCGGTCGTTGAACCCGGCGTCCCGCCGCCGCTGCTGCCGCCGGTGGTGGTCGCGGGCTAGAGCGCTTTCCGACGAAGTGGGTGCCGGTTCGTCGAAAGAAAGCGCGACAGGGCACGGCGCTAGGGCATCGTCCTGAGACGGGTCGCCGTCTTTCGGAAAAGACGATGCAGAAAAATAACATAGAGCATCGTCCTCAATCCGATATCCGGGACGATGCTCTAAGGATTTCTTCGCGGTCTTCGCTACCTTCTGCAGGTTCGAGGCGCGGTGGCCTTCAAGGCAACGAGAGGGAGGGAGAGGCGAGGGATGATCGACAAGCGGACGGTGCTCGTCGTCGAGGACGAAGAGATGCTGCTCAACGCCGTGACCATGGAGTTCGAGGATGCCGGCTTTGCCGTGCTCAGCGCGGGCACCGCGGAGGAGGCCTATGGCCTGCTCCAAGGGGCCGCGCGGGTCGATCTCCTCTTCACCGACATCCGCCTTCCGGGCCAGCTCGACGGCTGGGACCTCGCCGAGCGCGCCCGCCTGCTCCATCCGGCCCTGCCGGTGATCTACGTGACCGGCTACAGCAGCGAGCAGCCCCGGCAGGTGAGCGAGAGCGTGCTGGTGATGAAACCCTATCGCATGACGGCGATCATGAGCGCCGCGCAGCAATTGGGCGTGGGGTGAGCCGGCCGGCTCCTATGGATCCCGGATTCCGCTGCGCGGCCCCGGGATGACGGAAAGCGGCATCGAAGCGATCAAGCGGACGCCGGATCATACCAAATCCGATTGATCCCTTCGGGATGGCGGATTTAGCCGTCGCTCAAGCGCCGCGCGGGCTTACTGATACGATCCCCGCTCTGATCAAGCGGAGATCGTATCACTCCTCCCGCGCCTTCTCTCTCAAGACGAACTTCTGCACCTTGCCCGTTGAGGTCTTCGGCAACTCGCCGAACACGATGTGGCGCGGCAGCTTGTAGGGCGCGAGCCGCTCGCGGCACCACGCGACCAGCTCCTCGGAGGTCGCCTCCCGGCCCTCCTTCAGCTCGATGAAGGCGCACGGGGTCTCGCCCCATTTCGCGTCGGGCTTGGCCACCACGGCGGCGGCGGCGACCGAGGGGTGCTTGAACAGGGCGTCCTCGACCTCGATCGAGGAGATGTTCTCGCCGCCGGAGATGATGATGTCCTTCGAGCGGTCCTTCAATTGAATGTAGCCGTCGGGGTGCTTCACCCCGAGATCGCCGGAGCGGAACCAGCCGCCCTTGAAGGCGGCCTGCGTCGAGGCCGGGTTTTTCAGGTAGCCGCGCATCACCACGTTGCCGCGGAACATCACCTCGCCGAGGCTCGTCCCGTCGGCGGGCAGCGATTCCATCGTCTCGGGGTCGCGCACGTCGAGCCCTTCCAGAACGGGGTAGCGCACGCCCTGGCGCGCCTTCTTCTTCGCGCGCTCATCGGGGGCGAGCGCGTCCCAATCCTCGTGCCACGCATTCACGACCGCCGGGCCGTAGGTCTCGGTCAGGCCGTAGAGATGGGTGACGTCGAAGCCGGCCTCGCCCATGGCGGCGAGCACCGCTTCGGGCGGCGGCGCGGCGGCGGTGAGGAAGTGGACGCGCTGGGGGAGGGGACGCTTCTGCGCATCGGGGGCGTTGAGCAGCGTCGACATCACGATCGGCGCGCCCGACAGGTGGGTGACGCCGTGCTCGGCCAGCGCCGCGTACATCGCGGGCGCCCGCACCTGGCGCAGGCAGACATGGGTGCCGGCCACGATCGAGAGCGTCCAGGGGAAGCACCAGCCGTTGCAGTGGAACATCGGCAGGGTCCAGAGATAGACCGCGTGCTGCGGCAACCCGGCAGTGATGACGTTGCCGAGCGAGAGCAGGGCCGCGCCGCGGTGGTGATAGACCACGCCCTTCGGGTCGCCCGTGGTGCCGGAGGTGTAGTTCAGCGAGATCGCGTCCCACTCGTCGCCCGGCATCGCCCAGTCGTAATCGGGATCGCCCTCCGCCAGGAGCGCTTCGTAGCCGGTCTCGCCGAGGGGCGTGCCCTCGCCGGTGAATTCCGGATCGTCGTAGTCGATGACCAGCGGCGAAACCCCGGCCCGGTCGAGCGCCTCGCGGCCGATCCGCGCGAATTCGCGGTCGACGATGAACACCTTGGCCTCGCCGTGGTCGAGGCAGAAGGCGAGCGCCGCCGCGTCGAGGCGCGTGTTGAGGGTGTTGAGCACGGCCCCCGTCATCGGCACGCCGTAGTGGCACTCGATCATCGCCGGGGTGTTGGCCAGCAGCACGGCGACGGTGTCGCCGCGGCCGATGCCGCGGGCCGCCAGGGCCCCGGCGAGGCGGCGACAGCGGGCGTAGAGCTCGGCGTAAGGACGGCGCAGGGACCCATGGATCACCGCGACCTGGTCCGGGAAGGTGCGGGCGGCGCGATCGAGATAGGTCAGCGGCGTGAGCGGCTGATAATTGGCGGGGTTTCGATCGAGATCCCGATCGTAGATCGTCGCACGCGTCATCGGCCTCGCCTCCCTGTTCGGGGGAGATTATCCGAGCTGCGCAGGCGAAACGACAGTGATCAGGCGAAACCACAGAGAAAAGGCCCCACGGGCAGATGCCCGGGAGCCTTGTCGGATCAGGTTCGAGAGGGGGAGGGCGAGAGCGGCCGAAAAGGGCCGATCAACGCTCCCGGCCGCTGAGGAGCTTCTCCAGGGCGGCGAGCCCGCTGCGCTCGGCAGCCTCTTCCGTGGTCTGCACCCGATCGGCGCGCTGAAACAGCTTGCCGTTCCGGCGGATGGCCCAGGTGAAGTGCCCGGCGGGGCGCTCGCAGGCTTCGATTTCGAGGGTGTAGGGATTTGCGCTGTTGTTTGCCATGAGTGGGATATAGGGACGCCCTCCCGGTCCGGCTACCCACCCGGTGCATGGTTGCGTTGCTTTTCGCGGGCGAGCCCGCCGCCGCGGCGCGTCAGGCCCTCGCATTTGACAATCCGAAGCGGATCATCGACACGGCGCCCGGCCGGGGCGCGGGCCGTCCTCCGGCCCTTTTCATCCGCGCCCGAGCCGCCGATGCCCGTTCCTCCCCACCAGAGCCGGACCGCACCGAGATGGGGCGCGAGATGGGGCGGATGCCGCCCATGATCGATCTCGGCGTCGCGCCGGCCGCGTCGGCGCAGGCGGAGGGGATCCCGCCGCTGGCCGCCTTGCTGGCCAGCCTCCTGAACCGTGTGGATCGGGCGCTGTCCTTCGGGGCGGCGAGCCATGTCCGGGCCTGCCTCCTGCTTCTGCTCATCGGGCTCGCGAGCTTCCTGCCGGGCTTCGCCTCGCTCCAGCCGATGGACCGGGACGAGCCGCGTTTCGCCCAGGCTTCCAAGCAGATGCTGGAGACGGGCGACCTCGTCGATATCCGCTTCCAGGCCGAGGCGCGCCACAAGAAGCCGGTCGGGATCTACTGGGCCCAGGCCGCCACTGTAGCCGCCGGCGAGGCGCTCGGCATCCCGCGGGCGCGCACGCAGATCGGCCTCTACCGCATTCCCTCCCTCCTCGGCGCGCTGGCGGCGATCCTGCTGACCTACTGGGCTGCTCTGGCCCTGCTCGACCGGCGCCGGGCGCTGCTGGCGGCGGCGCTGTTTTCCGCCTGCATCATGCTCTCGGCCGAAGCGCGGCTGGCCAAGACCGACGCGCTGCTCACCGCCTGCTCGGTCGCCGCCTTCGGCGCGCTCGCCCGCGCCTGGCTCGGCCGCGCTCGGCTGGAGCGCCGCCGCGGCCCGGCCTCGCTCGGCACGGCGCTCGTCTTCTGGCTCGGGATCGCCCTCGGCGTGCTCGTGAAGGGGCCGATGGTGCCGCTGTTTGCCGGGCTCGCCGCTCTCGTCCTTTCCCTGCGCGAGGGCTCCGCCCGCTGGCTCCTCGATCTCCGGCCGCGGCTGGGTCTCCTCATCACACTAGTCGTGGTGGCGCCCTGGTTCCTGGCGATCGCCTGGAAGAGCGGCGGCGCCTTCTTCGGCGAGGCGGTGGGGCGCGACATGCTCGGCAAGGTCGGCTCCGGTGCCGAGAAGCATTGGGGACCACCCGGCGCCTACGCGCTCGCCTTCTTCGCCACCTTCTGGCCCGGCGCGGCCTTCGCCGCCCTCGCCATCCCCTTCGCCTGGGCGCGGCGGGGCGAGGAGGCGGTGGCGCTGCTCCTGGCCTGGATCGTGCCGATGTGGCTGGTCTTCGAGGCGGTGCCGACCAAGCTGCCGCACTACGTCCTGCCGCTGATGCCGGCGGTGGCGATCCTCACCGTGCTGGCGCTGTCGCGCGGCGCGCTCGACCCGCGCCGTCCGGGCGCGCGCTGGGTGGCGGGTCTCGTCGTGCTGATCCCGGTCGGGCTGACGCTGGGTCTGAGCCTCGCCGCATGGCGCCTCGATCACGTGCTGCCGCTAGCTGCCCTGCCGCTTCTGCTCGCCGCCTGCGTCCTGGTGGCGCTCGCCTGGGCCGCCTTCGCGCAAGGCGGCCGGCAAGTGGCCGAACAACAGGCGGGGCAGCGGGCCGGGGAGGGCGCTCTGGCCCTCGGCATCGCCGCTTCGGTGGTGCTGTCGGCCGCCGTGTTCGGCCTGACCCAACCGGTGCTGCAGAGTCTCAAGGTTTCGCCGCGTCTCGCCGCGATCCGTGACGCCCTGCCCTGCGAGGCTCCGCGCGTGGCGAGCCTGGGGCTCCGCGAGCCGAGCCTCGTCTTCACCATCGGCACGGATCTGGCCATGCTGAATTCCGGCGCGGAGGCCGCCGCCTTCCTGCGTGAGGGCGGCTGCCGCCTCGTGCTGGTTGAGGATCGGTTCGCAGCGGAATTCGCCGCCGCGGAAGGCGGGCAGCCGCCGAGCCCCGCCGGCCGGGTCACGGGCTTCAACATCAACGGCGGCAAGCCGGTCGGAATCTCCGCCTACGCCGCGCTGCCGGGCGCCAGACCATGAGCATGACGAGCGAGTCCGCCGATCCTGATGTTCGGCCGCCGCGCCTCAGCGTGGTGGTGCCGGTGAAGAACGAGGCCGGCAATATCGAGGCGCTGGTGGCCGAGATCGGCCATGCCTGCCACAACCTCGCGCCGTTCGAGGTCATCTACGTCGATGACGGCTCGACCGACGAGACCCTCGCCACCCTCCAGGGATTGCGGGGCAAGCATCCCTGGCTCCGGGTGGTGCGCCACGACCGCAGCGGCGGCCAGAGCGGGGCGGTGCGCAGCGGCGTGCTGCGCGCCCGTGCGCCCGTCATCGCCACCCTCGACGGCGACGGCCAGAACGATCCGTCCTTCATCCCCGTGCTCTTCGCCGCCCTCGACCAGGGCGGCGCGGGTGTCGGCCTCGCCCAGGGCCAGCGGATCGGCCGCAAGGGTGCCTGGAAGCAGTTCCAGTCGAAGATCGCCAACGGCGTGCGCGGAACGATCCTGAAGGACGCCACCCGCGACACCGGCTGCGGCCTCAAGGTGTTCCGCCGCGAGGTCTACCTCGCGCTGCCCTATTTCGATGCGCTCCATCGCTTCATGCCGGCGCTCGTCACCCGCGAGGGGTTCGGGGTGGTCCACCGCGACGTGGTGGACCGGCCGCGCTTCACCGGCCGCTCGAATTACGGGATGTTCGACCGGCTCTGGGTCGGCATCCTCGATCTGGCCGGCGTGTGGTGGCTGATCCGGCGGCGGCGCCCGGCCCCGCGGGCCGAGGATGTGCCCGAGGACGTGCCGCACAGCGAGACCCGGTGACCCCATGCTGATCCAGCTCGCCGAGGACCTCCCGGCCTATTTCTACGACGTCTTCGTCACCCGCTTCGATTTCTGGCTGGTGTTCGGCATCGGGGCGCAGCTCGTGTTCGGCTCGCGCTTCATCCTGCAATGGATCGCCAGCGAGCGCGCGGGCAAGAGCGTGATGCCGCTCTCGTTCTGGTTCCTGTCGATCCTCGGCGGGCTGATGACCCTGGTCTACGGCTTCGTGCGCCGGGAGCCGGTGATCATCATCGGCCAGGGCCTCTCGACCGTCATCTACCTGCGCAACCTCGCCCTGATCTTCCGCGAGCGGCGCCGCGCCGGCCGGGCCTGAGACGAGCCCGGCGGCATGTTCCAGAGCGCGACGGGCGATCCCGAGAGCATCGCCCACATCATCCAGGTGGCGCTCGCCCCGGCCTTCCTGCTCTCGGCGCTGGCGACCCTGCTCAACGTGTTCTCGACCCGGCTGGGCCGCGTCGCCGACAAGGTCGATGCGCTCTCGGCCAGCCTGCCCGGCGCGGACGCCGAGGCGCGGGCGACGCTGGCCCTGCGCCTCGCCTACCTGCGCCGCCGCTCGCTCCTGCTCGACGGCGCCGTGGTGCTGGCGAGCCTCGGCGGTGTGATGACGGGGGCGGCCGTGCTGACGCTGTTCGTCGGCGCGCTGCGCGACGCCTCCGCGGCCTCCGTGCTGTTCGCCTGCTTCGGCCTCGCGCTCGTCTGCACCATCCTGGCGATCCTGGCCTTCCTCGCCGAGATTCTCCTGGCCGGCCGGGGCATACGCCTGGAGGTCGAGCGCAAGCAGGACGTGCCGAGATAATCAGGGTTTCGAAAGGGCGAGCCCTTTCGCGGGTCCGGGACAGAGCCCCGGAGAGTCGGTGAGGCTGTAATCCTCCGCCCGCATCCGCTCGGTGCCGCGCACGTAATCACCCACGGTGCCGGGCCAGAGCGTGCGGTTGCGCCCCGACCGGTCGAGATACCAGCTGCCGCAGCCGCCTTCGGTCCAGATGCTGCCCTCCATCCGGGCATCGACCTCGGCGCGGAAGCGCGCTTGCGCCTCGGGCCGCACCTCCATTACGCCGCCGGGGTGCTCACGCAGCCGCTGCAGCGCGTCGAGGACGTGGGCGACCTGCGCCTCGACCATCAGCAGGACCGAGTTGTGGCCGAGTCCGGTATTGGGGCCGAGCAGCAGAAAGAAATTCGGAAAGCCCGCGACCGAGACGCCCCGGAATGCGTCGGCGCCGTCCTTCCACGCCTGCAGCAGGCTCACGCCGTCGCGCCCGATCACTTCGGTGCGCAGGAGGCTGCCGCCGGGAGAGAAGCCGGTGGCGAAGATCAGCACGTCGAGCGGATGCTCGGTCCCGTCCGCGGTGACGACGCCGTGGGGCAGCACCGCGCGGATCGGGGCGGTGACAAGGCTCGCATGGGGCCGGGCCAGGGCCGGGTAATAGTCGTCGGAGAGGAGCACACGCTTGCAGCCGAGGCGGTAATCGGGCGTGAGCCGCTCGCGCAGGTCCGGGTCGGCGATCGAAGCGGCGAGGTGCCGGCGTGCTCCCGCTTCGGCGAGTGCGGTGATGGTCGAGACGCGGGTGAAGCCGAGAAGCGCCGCGGCCTCCCGGCGCCAGAACAGCGAGGCGCGGTAGAGCCGGCGCAGGGGCGCGAACCGCATCAGGCGACGGCGCCCGCCTCCGACCGGGCGATCGCCGCGGGACAGGATCCAGGGGGCCGAGCGCTGGAACTGGGTGAGGTGGGCGACCTGGTCGACGATCTCCGGCACGAACTGCACCGCGCTCGCCCCCGTGCCGATGACGCCGACGCGCTTCCCCCGCAGGTCGCAGGCATGGTCCCAGCTCGCGGAATGGAAGGCGGTGCCGGCGAAACTGTCCAGGCCGGGCAGGCGGGGCAGGGCCGGGTGGTGCAGGGCGCCCATCGCGCCCACCAGCACGCGGGCGCAGAAGTCGCCCCTGTCGGTCTCGACCCGCCACAGGCCCGCGGCCGCATCGAAGACGGCACGCTCGACGCGGGTCTCCAGGCGCAGGAACGGCGCGAGGCCGTGCGCGGCGACGAGCCCCTCCAGATAGCTCTGAATCTCGGGCTGGGGCGCGAACAGGCGGCTCCAGTCGGATTTCGGGGCGAAGGAAAGGGAGTAGAGTTGCGAGGGCACGTCGCAGGCCGCGCCTGGATAGGTGTTCTCCCGCCACGTCCCGCCGACGCCCGCGGCCTTCTCCAGCACGACGAGGCGGTCGAACCCGGCCTGCCGCGCGCGGATCGCCATGGCGAGCCCGGAGAAGCCGGCGCCGACGATGACGAGGTCGAGAGGGGCCTCGCTCACGCGGCGGACCCCGTCTCGGACTGGGCGTCCGCCCGGAGGGCACGGTGCAGGAATGCTGCCGCCCCGTCGAGGGAGCGGCGCGCCTCGGGCAGGAAGCTCTCGGCGAGCTGCCAGGCATGCGCCACCACGGGGAAGACGGTGAGTTCGACCGGTACGCCGGCGGCCCTAGCCTTCTCGGTCAGCCGCACGGAATCATCGCGCAGGATCTCGCGGGCGCCGACATGGATCAGGAGCGGCGGGAAGCCGGAAAAGTCGGCCTGGATCGGTGAGGCGCGCGGGTCGGCGGGATCGGCTCCGGCGAGGTAGGCCGGCACGAGCCGCATCAGCGATTCCGGGCGGAACATCGCGTCGCGCCGCCCATTCGTGCGGAACGAGGCGCTGCGGCCGATCAGGTCGGTGGCCGGCGAGAACAGGGCGGCGGCCGAGGGCGGGGTCAGGCCGAGGCGGCGCGCCTCGATGATCGTCGTGAGTGCCAGGGTGCCGCCCGCGGAATCTCCGGCCACGACTGCCGGCCCAGCCGGCGCGAGCGCGGCCCAGACGGCCGCGCAATCCTCGACGGCGGCGGGGAAGGGGTGCTCCGGCGCCAACCGGTAATCCGGCGTGAACACCCGGAAGCCGGCCCTGGCGAAATGCCCGGTGACCGGACGGTAGACTTGCGCCGAGCAGGCGATGAAGCCGCCGCCGTGGAGATAGAGCAGGGTGGGGCGCTCGCCGCTGGTTCCTTCCACCTGCGCCCACTCGCCGGGCACGCCGCCGACCGTGCCGGGGGTGAAGGCGACGCCGGCAGGCGTCGGGAATCGGGCGCCCTCGAAGGCGCGGCGGATCGCGTAGATGTCGAGGGTCCGGCCGAGCCGCCGCTTCACCGCGAGGCGGATGGCGAGATCGTAGAGGTGGGCGCGCAGGCTCGCCATGGTCGTTCGTCTCGCAATCACGTGTCTCGGAGGGCGCGGCGGATCAGCGACCAGTAGCGCACCGGCATCAGGCGCTGGATCAGGACGGCGCGGCGGGCATCGGAACCGATCACCACGCGGGGCGCCCGCGTCTCGATCCCGCGCAGGATCGCCGCCGCCGCCGTCTCCGGGCGCAGGGTCAGCAGGCGCTCGAAGGCGGCCAGTCCGGCGGCGGCCTCGCCCGGATCCAGGGCGCGGGGCCTGCGGGCGTTGCGGGCGATGGCGGTGGCGACGCCGCCCGGATGCACCAGGGTGACGCCGAGCCCGGTCCCCTCGCATTCGTGGCGCAGGGCCTCGGTGAAGCCGCGCACGGCGAACTTGCTCGCCGCGTAGGCCGCCTGCCCCGCCGGCGCGATGATGCCGAACAGGCTCGACAGGTTGACGATCTGCGCCTGGGGTGCGGCCCGCAGCAGCGGCAGGCAGGCATGGGTCAGCCGCATCACCGCGTGCAGGTTCACCTCCATCAGCCAGTCGATATCGGCCGGGTCGGTCTCCTCGAACCGCCCGCCCAGCGCCACCCCGGCATTGTTGATGAGAAGCTGCAGCCCGCCGTGACGGGCCCGGACCGCCTCCGGCAGGGCCAGCAGCGCCGCGCGGTCGGTCAGGTCGAGCACGTGTTCACTGACCGCGACACCGGCGGCGCGGGCGGACTGCGCCGTCCGGGCCAAACCCTCCGCGTCCCGGTCGGCGAGCGCCAGGGCGCAGCCGCGCTCGGCCAGCGCGAGGCTCAGAGCCGCGCCGATCCCACTCGCCGCCCCCGTGACGAGGGCGGTGCGGCCCCGCAGAACGAAGCGCTGTCCCATCGCGTCTCAAGCCTCCGGGGGGAGGGGGCGCGTGCCGGTGGCCTCGGCCATGGTCTCGATCGCGGCCAGCTTGGCGTGGAACGCCGACCAGTCGTCGGCCTCCGCGATCGGCGCCCAGAGCGCCTCGACCTCGTCGATCAGCATCGTGCAGGGTTTTTCGCGGGCGAAGTAGGGGTGCTCGAGGTTGGCCCCGGCGGCGGGGCGCATCGCCTGGAACGCGGCATGGACCGGGCGGAAGGCGTCGCCGGCATAGTGCTCGCCCGCCGGGCTTCGGGCGGCGCGGGGCTCGCTCGCCAAGCCGCCGCGCCAGTCGAAGAAGACCTGCTCGAACGGGGCGCGGCTGGTCTCGAGAAAGGCCCAGAACGCGCCGACCAGCCGGTGGACCGCCCCCTCGCCCTCTCCCTGCGCGGGCGTCACCCCGAGCCGGGCCAGGATCGCCTCGGCGAACGCATCCTGAAGCGCTGGGCCGAAGCTCTTGAGGCCCGCCTCCAGCCGCTCCTTCGGCACGAGGCCGAGCAGGCAATCGGCCAGCCGGCTCAGGTTCCAGAACAGGGCCTCGGGCTGGCGACCGAAGCTGTAGAGGCCCCACTCGTCGAAATAGGCGGCGGTAAAAGCCGGATCGTGCGCGGGCGCGAAGCGCCAGGGGCCGTAATCGAAGCTCTCGCCGGTGACGTTGATGTTGTCGGTGTTGAGCACCCCGTGGACGAAGCCCGCGGCCATCCACTGCGCGCCCATCCGCGCCACCCGCGCGACCATCGCCTCGAAGAACTGGGCCGCGCGCTCGGCCGGCTCGGCCTCCTGGATGGCGGGATAGTAGGTCTCGACGACGTGATCGACGAGGCGGCCGATGGCCTCCGGCTGTTCGAGAAACAGGAAGCGTTGGAAGGTGCCGATGCGCAGGTGTGAGTGCGACAGCCGCACCAGCACCGCCGATCGCGCCGGGGAGGGCTCGTCGCCCCGCTCCAGCGCCTCGCCGGTCTCGATCAGGCTGAACGATTTCGAGGTCTCGACGCCGAGCGCCTCCAGCATGGCGGTGGCGAGCACCTCGCGCACGCCGCCCTTCAGGGTGAGCCGCCCGTCCGCCCCGCGCGACCAGGGCGTCGTGCCGCTGCCCTTGGTGCCGAGATCGAGCAGCCGGCGATCGCGCCGATCGTGGAGTTGCGCGAACAGGAAGCCGCGCCCGTCGCCGAGATCCGGATTGTAGGAGCGGAACTGGTGGCCGTGATAGCGCAGGGCCAGCGGCTGCTCGAACGAGCCGGGAAGGGGGGTGAACCGCGCGAAATGCGCGATCCAGGCCTCGTCCGACAGGTCATCGAGCCCGACGCGGCGCGCCCAGGCCTGATTGCGGTAGCGCAGGATCGCCGAGGGGAAATCGGCGGGCGCCACGACGTCGAAGAAGTCGGGTCCGAGATCGGCGTGGCGGCGCGAGGGTCTGAAATCGGACAGGGGTTCGGCTCCGGTGCGGCGGGAGGAGTCGGGCAGGCGAGGAGGAACGTCAAGCCGACGAAAGGGTGAACCCGGTGTGATCGCTTGAAGCGATCGCACCGGTTTTTTGCTGGCCTCAGTCACCGGTGCCCGCCTCCGCGGGCTCAGGCTTTCGCTCTGCTCGACGCCTCGGCCAAAAGCCGAGGCTCGCGCCGCGAAGCCGCTCAAGCGGCTTCGCGCAGCAACCCTCAGGGTGAACCCGACGGCGGGGAGGGGGGATCCCTCCGCCGAATGGCTGCCGTGCCCTCCCCTGGCTATTCCGCGACCTGCGCGGCATGGCATCGGACCGGTACGAGCCCCGAGCACGGATTTCCTGCGTGACCCAAGGCACTCCCGGCGCCCGCGCCTCCGCCGCGGCCTACCCGATCCTGACACTGACCACCCTGCTCTGGGCGGGCAACACGGTGGCCGGCAAGTGGGCGGTCGGCGAGGTCTCGCCGCAGGTGCTCACCACCCTGCGCTGGGCCTTCGCCTTCGCGGTGCTGGCGGTGGTGGCGCGCCGCGCCATCCTGGCGGACCGTGACCGGCTGATGCAGCGCTGGCCCTACCTGTTCCTGATGGGGGCCTTTGGCTTCACCATCTTCGCGAGCCTGTTCTACGCCGCCGGCACCTACACCACCGCCGTCAACGTCGCGCTGATCCAGGGGGCGGTTCCCGTCTTCGTCATGGCGCTGAACTTCGCCGTGCGCCGCGTGCCTGTGCGGGCCGGGCAGGTGTTGGGCGCCGCCGTCACCCTGGTGGGCGTCGCGGTGGCGACCACCCACGGCGATCTCGCGGTGCTGGCCCATCTCGGCCTCAATCGCGGCGACGGGCTGATGCTCGCGGCAAGCCTCGTCTATGCCGGCTACACCGTGGCGCTGGCCGGGCGGCCTCCGGTGTCGGGCCTCGCCTTCTTCACCGCGCTGGCGCTCGCCGCCTTCCTCACCTCGCTGCCGCCGCTGGCCGCGGAATGGGCGCTCGGCCGCGCGATCTGGCCCACCACCGCGACGGCCTGGGCCATCGTCGCCTTCGTCGCGCTCGGTCCCTCGCTGCTGGCGCAGCTCTCCTTCATCCGCGGCGTCGAACTGATCGGCCCGAACCGGGCCGGGCTGTTCGTGAACCTCGTGCCGGTCTTCGGCGCGGGGCTCGCCGTGCTTCTGGCGGGCGAGCCCTTCGGCGGGGCCGAGACGCTGGCGCTCCTCCTCGTGCTCGGCGGCATCCTCATCGCCGAGATCGCCGGGCGGCGCGCGGCGCGGGCCAGGACCGGCTGAAGGCGGGCAAAGTCAGCGACGGTCTCGGGGAAGGGGAGGGCGCGGCCCCGTCCCGCGCGGGGCTGGTGACAGGGGAGGCGGGACCGAAGGAGGCGACCGGAAGCGATGTCATCCCCGGCCGATCGAAGGACGGGCGGGAGAAACCGGCACCGAAAAACCGGCACCGCGGTGACCGGGACACAGAATGGGCCTCAAAACCCGTTAGAGTTCCTTCGAATCACCGTCGTGGATCTTTCCCATCGCAATGTCGTCCCCCCTCGCCCCAGCCGCTGGACGGCCGCCCGCGCCCTCGTGGCTCGGCGACGCCGCCGCCCTGGGGGCGACGGGGGTCGCGGTCGCCCTGCGCCATGCCCTGGACGACGTGCTGCCGCCGGGCTTCCCGTTCCTGACCTTCTTCCCGGCGGTGATCCTGACGACGTTCTTCTTCGGCCTGCGGCCGGGGATCGTCTGCGCGGTGCTCTCGGGGCTCGCCGCGTGGTACTTCTTCATCGGCGAGGCCGGCACCTTCCTACTTGATGCGCAGACGGGGCTGGCGCTCGGCTTCTATGCCTTCATCGTCGCCGTCGACATCGCCCTCATCCACCTGATGCGCGTCGCGGGCGATCGTCTGAGCGCGGAGCGGGCGGTCAGCGCGCAGCTCTACGAGCAGCAGCGCACCATGTTCCAGGAGCTGCAGCACCGGGTCGCCAACAACATGCAGTTCGTGGCGGCCCTTCTCGCCCTGCAGCGGCGCAAGGTCGTCGAGAACCCGCAGGAAGCCGTCGGCGTCTTCGACGAGGCGCAGACCCGGCTGGAGACGATCGCGCGCATCCATCGCCGCCTCTACGACCCCGCCCTGGCCGACCAGCCCGTGGGCCCGTACTTCCAGGAGCTCTGCGCCGACCTGCTCGGCGCCACGGGCGCGCGCAACATCGTCTGCCTCGTCGACGTGCCGCCGGTGCGCCTCGACCTCGCCCGCCTCACCACCCTGTCGCTGCTCGTGGTGGAAGTGGTGACGAATGCCCTGAAGCACGCCTTTCAGGGGAGCGGGCGCGGCACCATCACCATCCGGCTCGAAACTCTCGACGGGGGACAGGCGGCCCTCAGCATCGCCGACGACGGGCCGGGCATTCCCGCGAGCTTCGACCCGGCGGCGAGCCGCAGCCTCGGCTTCCGGATCGTCCAGGGGTTGGCCGCGCAGCTCGACGGCACGCTGTCCTACGCCAACGAGGGCGGCACGGTCGTCCGTCTCGTCTTCGCCACCGGACCTGCGCCCGCTGCGGCCTGACGGGACTGCGTCGGGCGGTGCCGGCCGGGGCAGGGCGCCTCCGTGGCGTGTGACGTCATACCGTTTCCGGTCGATCGCTTCGGGTTTGGCTCCGCGCCGTCGTGAGCGTCCGCGAAACGATTGAGCCGCTGCCGACCGTCCGGCGATCCGGTCGCCCGACAAGCCTGCTCCAGCTGCATCCAAGCTGTTCGCATAAGATATATTATGGAACCTGAGGGCGCGTGTAGGCCGCCTTTTCGGTATTCATTAACCATAAATGCCAGGGATTTTTCGGTTTTCCGCCCCTGGCTGCCGATCCGGTTGAGTGGCCGCGGCGCGGGACCAGCCGCGCGCCGAATAGGCTGGGCTCTCTGTCGCGGAACGCGGAGGGGATCCCTCGCAATCGTCACAATCGTCGGGCAACAGCGAGACGATCGGGAAACAGAACCGGCTGTCAGACACCTCGCCATGTCGTTCCGCACGCTTCCTGGACTGATCCTCGCCACCGCCCTCGCCGGCCCGTTCGGCCTGTCCGGCGCCTGCGCGCAGCCCGATGCGCCGCCGATCTCGGCTTCGGTCGCCGCCTCGCAGAAGCCGGCCTCCTCTGAGCGCCTGCCGACGAAGCTCGTCCGGCTCGCCTCCCTGCTCGGACGGGACGGCGAGGTGCGGATCGTGGCCTTCGGCTCCTCCTCGACGGAAGGGGCGGGCGCCTCGTCGCCGGCCATGGCCTACCCTGCCCTGCTGGAGCGCGACCTCGAGGAGCGCCTCCAGATCGGCGCGTCGAGCCCGCGTTCGATCACCGTGATCAACCGCGGCAAGGGCGGCGACACCTCCGAGGCGATGGCGCGGCGCCTGGAGCGCGACGTGCTGGCCGAGCGTCCGGATCTCGTGGTCTGGCAGACCGGCAGCAATGATCCGCTCGCCGGGGTGCCGCTGGAGCGCTTCGTCCAACTGACCCGTGCGGGCATCCTGGCGATCCGGGCGACGGGTGCCGACGTGGTGCTGATGGACCAGCAATGGTGCCAGAAGCTCACGGGCGTGGAAGGCGCCGAGCGCTACGGCGAGGCGCTTCACGCGCTCGCTGCCGAACTCGGCGTGCCGATGATCCGCCGCCGCGCCCTGATGCAGTCCTGGGTCACGCACGGGCTGATGACCCCGGCCCAGATGATCGGCCCCGACGGCCTGCACATGACCGATGCCGGGTATCGCCAACTCGCCAAGGCGGCCGCGGCCCAGATCCTCGTCGGCGCCGGCCTGATCCAGCCCTCGCTCGCCCGGAACTGACCCCGGAACCGACCGGGGCAGGGATGTCGTTTCGCTTGGAAAGCCCCCTCCCCGCCTTGCCGGTCCGTCCCATGAAGCAGACCGAACTGACCGAGGCGACGCTCGCCGCCTTCCTCGACGCCTTCTACGCCCGGGTGCGCCGCGATTCCCTGATCGGGCCCGTCTTCGCGGAAAGAATTCCGGACGAGGCCTGGCCGCGCCACCTCGCCACGATCCGCGATTTCTGGTCCTCGGTGCTGCTGAAGACCGGCCGCTACAAGGGCAACCCGTTCGGCCGCCATCTCGGTATCGAAGGGATTGCGCCGGCCCATTTCGCGCGCTGGCTTGGCCTGTTCGAGGAAACGGCGCGAGAGGTCTTCGAGCCGGCAATCGCGGCGGAGATCGTCGAGCGGGCGCATCGCATCGGCGACAGCCTCAAGGCCGGCCTGTTCTTCCGGCCCGAGATGCGCGGCGTTCGCGCCTGATCCCTCAGAGATCGACGGTCGCGCTCAGCCCGTCATGGGCCGGCACCACGTTCGCCGGCAGCTTCCTCGCCAAGGTCGCGTAGTCGAGATCGGTGTGGAGGTTGGTCAGGATGGCCCGGCGCGGGGCCACCTCCTCGATCAGCGCCAGTGCATCCGAGACCGAGTAGTGCGACGGGTGAGGGGTCTCGCGCAGGGCATCGATGATGAGCAGGTCGAGATCGTGCAGGCGCGCCTTGGCCGCCTCGGGCATCACGCTGACGTCCGGCGCGTAGGCGGCGGGGCCGAAGCGGAAGCCGTGGGCGATCTCGTTGCCGTGCTCCATGCGGAAGGCCTCCGCCTCGATCGGCCCACCCGCGCCGTCGATGGCGAGGCGCTCGCCCGCCTGCATCTCGTGCAGGTCGAGGATCGGCGGGTAGAGGCTGCCCGGCGGCGTCTCGAAGGCGTAGCCGAAGCGCTTGATCAGCATCGCGCGGGTGAGGGGATCGGCATGGACCGGGATGCGCCGGTGCATGTGGATGACGAGAGGCCGGACGTCGTCGATGCCGTGAGTGTGGTCGGCATGCGCATGGGTGTAGAGCAGGGCGTCGAGGCGGGTGACGCCGGCATCGATGAGCTGCTCGCGCAGGTCTGGCGAGGTGTCGACCAGCACCGTGGTGGCCCCCTCCCCTTCGTTTTCTTGCCCGTCTCCTGGTCGCCGCTCGACCAGCAGCGAGCAGCGGCGGCGGCGGTTGCGCGGATCGGTCGGATCGCAGGCGCCCCAGCCGTAGCCGACCCGCGGCACGCCACCGGACGAGCCGCAACCGAGGATGCGCAGGCTCAAGACCGGCATGCGCCCTCCCCCCTCGTCATACGCGGACGCCCTCGATCGCCGCGGCCTTCGAGAACAGCCGGTAGAAGTTGGCTGTCGTGCGCGCGGAAAAATCCTCGAAGGGCAGGTCGAGCGCCTTGGCCAGCACCCGCGCGGTGTCGGCGGTGTAGGCCGGCTCGCAGCGCCGGCCCCGGTGCGGCTCGGGCGCGAGGAACGGCGCGTCGGTCTCGACCAGGATGCGGTCGAGGGGCACGTTGCGGGCGATGTCGCGCAGCGCGTCCGAGCGGCGGAAGGTGACGATGCCGGAGAAGGAGACCGACAGGCCGAGTTCGACCCCGACCTCAGCCAGCCGGGCGCCGGACGAGAAGCAGTGCAGCACCGCCTTGAACGGCTCTCTCGCCATCTCGTCGGTGAGCACGGCCTCCATATGGGCGTCGGCATCGCGGGAATGGATCACCAGCGGCAGGCCGGAGAGGCGTGCGGCCTCGATATGGGCGCGCAGCACCCGCTCCTGCACCGCCTCCGGCGCGGCGTCCTCGTAATGGTAGTCGAGCCCGGCCTCGCCGATGCCAACGCAACGCGGAGCCCCGGCGAGCGCGGCGATCGTCTCGGCCGGCACGTCCGGCTCCTCGGCGGCGCCGTGCGGGTGGGTGCCCACCGTGTACCAGACCGCCGCGTGCGCCTCGGCGAGCGCGCGGTAGCTGTCGGCCTTGGCGACCCGCGTCGAGATCGTGAGGAGGCGCGTCACGCCGGCTTCCGCCGCGCGGGCGATCACGCCGGGGATGTCCTGCGCGAAGTCCGGGAAGTCGAGGTGGCAGTGGCTGTCGACCAGCATCGTCGCTTTTGATGGATCTTTTGGAGGAAGGAGCGACGGCCCTGTCAGGCCATCGCCTCCGGCTTCTCGAACCGCGGAAAAATCGGCGCCGGGGCGGGCAGCGGCGTGCCGCCCCGCAGGCGGTGCTCTTCTCCGGTGAAGGCGAAGCTGCGTCGATCCACCGGCACGGCGAGGAGATCGAGCAGAGCCGCGCCCGCCGTCGGCACGAAGGGCTGCACCATCAGGCCGACCCGGCGCAGGGTCTCGACCGTGACGTAGAGCACCGTATTCATGCGCGCCGGATCGCTCTTGCGCAGCTTCCACGGCTCCTCGGAGGCGAAGTAGCGGTTGGCCTCGCCGACCACGGCCCAGATCTCGGCCAGGATCGCGTGGAGCGCCAGATTCTGCATCAGCCCCCGCGTCTTGTCCGGCAGCGCGGCGGCGGCCGCGAGCAGGCGCTCGTCGGCCTCGGTGAACGTACCCGGCTCGGGCACCATGCCCTCACAGTTCTTCGCAATCATCGAGAGCGAGCGCTGGGCGAGGTTGCCGAGATCATTGGCGAGGTCCGCATTGATGCGGTTGATGATCACTTCGTGGTCGTAATTGCCGTCGCCGCCGAAGGGAGCCTCGCGCAGGAGGAAATAGCGTACGGGGTCGACGCCGTAGGTGCCGACGAGATCGAGCGGATCGACCACGTTGCCCAGCGACTTCGAAATCTTCTCGCCGCGACTCAGAAAAAAGCCGTGGCCGAAGATCCGCTTCGGCAGCGGCAGCCCGGCTGACATCAGGAAGGCCGGCCAGTACACCGCGTGGAAGCGGACGATGTCCTTGCCGATGATGTGCAGGCTCGCCGGCCAGAACCGGGCGTTGGGCGCCGCCGGGTCGGGAAAGCCCGTCACCGTCAGGTAGTTGGTGAGCGCATCGACCCAGACATACATGACGTGGCCGGGATGATCCGGCACCGGCACGCCCCAGTCGAAGGTGGTGCGGCTCATCGACAGATCCTTGAGGCCGGAGCGCACGAAGCTCGCGACCTCGTTCATCCGCGTCTCGGGACCGAGGAAGTCCGGCTGCTCCGCGTAGAGCTTGAGCAGGGGCTCCTGATACTTCGAGAGACGGAAGAGGTAGTTCTCCTCCTCCATCCACTCGACGGGCGTGTCCGTCTTGATCGAGCGGCGGCCGCCGTCGGGACCCAGAACGGTCTCGGCCTCGTCGTAATAGGCCTCGTCGCGCACGGAGTACCAGCCGGCATACTTGGCCAGATAGATGTCGCCTTTGGCCTCCATGCGCCGCCACAGCTCCTGCGCGGCGGCGTAGTGGTCGGCTTCCGTGGTGCGGATGAAGCGGTCGTAGGTGCAGTCGAGCCGGTCGGCCACCGCCTTGAAGCGCCCGGCCATGTCGTCGACGAAGGCGCGCGGCGTCACGCCGGCTTTGGCGGCCGTCTGCTGGATCTTGAGGCCGTGCTCGTCGGTGCCGGTGGTGAACAGCACGTCGCGCCCGTCGAGGCGGTGGAAGCGGGCGATGGCGTCGGTGGCGATCACCTCGTAGGCGTGGCCGATATGCGGCGCGCCGTTGGGGTAGGAGATCGCCGTGGTGATGAGGAAGGGCTCGTTCGCCTTCTCGCTCGCGCTCACGTCAGAGGATGTCCCGGATACGAAGGGTCGGTCAGACTGAAGAGCCTTGTGGCGCGAAACCATGCCGCGACGCAACCGGACCCCACGCCTCGAGGGCACGACACCACTTACCCGCCGCGGCCAGTTCCAGACGCGAGAAAGCCCCGCCGGGGACCCGGCGGGGCTTTCTCGATCGTGATGGATCCGTGGAAGGCGCTCAGGCGGCGCGCCGGACGGCGAGGGGGGAGAGGTTCTCGTTGCCGACCTTGACCGCACCGCGCTGGGCGGTGGGCGCCGCACCGCCGATGGCGGCGAATTCACCGGCGGAAGCCGTGCCGGCCTTCGGGCCGAGGCGGTTGGCCACCAGGGTGACCAGGGCAATGTTGACGGCGCCAGCAGCGACGGCAGCGAGGAGAGCCAGAGAGATCATGGGAAGCGTCCTGTCCGGTGTGTCTGCGGTGTGTTGCGTTGCAGCGTATGTGCCACCGCGGCGCACCTTTTGGTATACCAGACACCAAATGCCAGATATTCGCTGAATGCATGGATCGCGGCTGAGCAGGAGCGAGCCCCGACGTCATTGCATTATGATGCACATTAATCTGCAAAATGATCTATTTTGCATGGACACGGGATCAGGCCTCAGTTTAATCCTCGCTGCCATTGAGGCGGCCGAATAGTGCGGCTTGAGCGTGATTCAGAAGCGTCGAGCGGTCATCGCCGGCGTCTTCGGGGAATGTCTGCATGTCCATCGCCAGAATTCGCGAGACCGACGAGCAGTGGGTCGAGCTTCCGGAGCCGGACCTTGAGCGGTACCTGCTGCACACACGTGGCCAGGCCGCCAACGATAATCGCCGCTTATCGGCCGAAACCTTTCGCACCGTTCAGCTCGGTGCGTGCGTGGCGCTGATTGGGGCCGCCACGCTCATTGGTGCCCTGATCTGAGCGACGCCTCGGATCGTCGGCTCGCAGCCCATCGCTGACAACGAAAAAAGGCGCCTTTCGGCGCCTTCTTCGTCTCAGTGGATCGAGGACCGATTTCAGGCAGCCCGTTTCAGGCAGCCTTGCGACGGCCTTTGCCCTTAGCTTCTCCGTCGCCCCCCTCGTCGGCGCCGTCCGAGCCCTCGGCATTGAGACTCTCGGCGATCTGCGTGAGCAACTGGTCGGTCTTCTTCTCCTCCTGCAGGGTCTCATCGAGTAGTTTGGCAGCGTCGGCGTAGCCGAGCTGGCTCGCCCAGGTCTTCAGCGTGCCGTAACGGGCGATCTCGTAGTGCTCCACTGCCTGCGCGCAGGCGGCCAGCACGGCATCGGCCGCCGGGCTGTCCTCGAAGTCCTCCAGATCCTCCTCCATCTCGGAGGTGAGGCCCTGCATCGCCTCGCAGGTCTTGGCGCGCGCCGGCTTGCCGATGATCTCGAAGATCTGTTGCAGCCGCTCGACCTGATTGGCGCTTTCCTCGGCGTGGGTTTCGAAGGCTTGGCGCAGCTCCTCGTGCTCGGCCGCCTTGGTCGCTTTCTTCAGCGCACGTACGGACTGCTTTTCCGCATAATAAACATCCTTCAGCGTCTCGTAGAACGCGTCGTGCAAGGTCTTTTGCTTGTTGGCCATAGTAAGATATCTCCGTTTTTCTGAAAGAGTGGGCCGCGGGAGCAGGCTCACCGACAGCCGGTCCTGCAAAAACGCGAAGCTCGGCGCCTGGGTCCGAAAATGATCGGGGGAAAGACTGCAAAATTCCGGGAACCTTTGGCGCTCCCGATCACGCCGCGAACGGCTCAATCCTCCACAACCGCCACCTGTCCGGCGATGCCGTCCGTCTTGCCGCTGAGGCCCGGCACTTCATCGAGTTGGCGCAGGCTGGTGAAGCGGCCCCGTTCCTCACGGTAGCGCACGATCTCGAAGCCGTGGCCCTTCAGCGCCGGCACCTCATCCAGTTCCTCGGCGGTCGCGGTGTTGAGATCGAGCATGGCGGTTTCCTGTTCGGCCGGGACGGAACGTCGGCGGTCTGGGCCGGTTCCGCGTCTCCGCCTCCCCGAACGGCAGGTCTGCCGCGCAGCCTGTGGCCGAACGGCAGCAGGCGCCGAGGAACGCCGCCGCCACACCAAAACCGCCCAAGTTTTCGGTACGGGTCGAGTCCGTAAGCCGGCGGGGATCCGTCGCGCCCGCCGGAGTTGGACCACGCACCGTCATGCTCGCACGCCTCGCCAGGATGCTGTCCAGGCCCGCACGGACGGCGCCGCTGGTCGCCGCACATCCGTCGACCGGCCTCGCACCGAGCATCGCCCCTGAGGCCGTCTCCGCCCCGGCCGGTCGCCGCGCGGCCGCCGGCTTGGCCAACATCCAGATCCTGCGCGGGGTCGCGGCGGCGGTGGTGCTCGTCCATCACGCGGCGGTCTACGCCCAGCTCCTGCGCGGCGCGGACCGTCTGTTCCCGACCTTCGACGCGATGATGGGGTTGTGGGGCGTCGCCGTCTTCTTTGCGATCTCGGGCTGCCTCATGGCGGGTCTCGTGGTGCGCGACCGCCCCCTGGTGTTTCTGGCGCACCGGATCTCGCGGATCTTCCCGACCTATCTCGCGGTCGTGGCGCTGTTCGCCGCTGTGTTCGCAGCCCTCGGCCTGAATTTCGGCGGTCTCGCGCTGCTGTCCCTGTCGCTCGCGCCTGCCGGCCCGCGCAGCTATGCGCTCAACGTCGAGTGGACGCTTGTCTACGAGACGAGCTTCTATGTCGGCCTGTTCCTGCTCGCGCGTGCGGGCCTTGCCCGCCGGATCGTGCCGCTGGCCGTCCTCTGGCTGGCTCTGCTGGCGGCGGCCTCCCTGCTGCTGCCGGCGGCCTCGCGCGACCTGGTCCTGCCGCCGGCCTACCTGCTTCCCGTGGTGGCCGCCTGCGTGCCCTTCGCCGGCGGCCTGCTGCTGCCCCGGCTGATCGCCTCCGGACGGATGACACCCGTGGCCGGGTTGCTGGCGCTGCCGCTGTTCGCCGCCTGCCTCTTCGTTGAGCGCGATGCGGCGCGCTGGCTCGGCGGGATCGCGGCTGTGCTGCTCGTGGGGGCCGCGGCCTCGGCCCGTCAGGCAAGGGGCGAGGGCGCCGTGACGCGGGCGGCGCTCGCCCTCGGGGATGCGAGCTACCTGCTCTACCTCATCCACGTCCCGGTGCTGACGCTGACCGCCTCGGCGGTGCCCGCCCACTGGTCCGGGTTCGCCTACGGACTCACCGCCGTCATGGCCGCGCTCGGGCTCGCCGCGCTGCTCGGGCCCTTCGATCTCGCGCTCTACCGCGCCCTGCGCCGCCGCATCGACGCGGCCACGCCCGCCACCCTCAAAAGCTGGCTCGCTGCCTACCTGCTGATATTTGCCGGTTGTGCCGCCTGGGGCAGCGCCGAGACCGCCCGCAACGATTGGCACGAGCGGCGGGCGCGCGCGGCGCTGGCCGCCCTGCCCACTGAGGCCTGGACCGACCTCAGGGCGGCCAAAGCGGCGATCGAGGGCCGCGGCCTCGCGCTTCCCCCATCGATGCAGGGCGCGCTGGAGGGTATCGAGCCGGCCTCGCCGGTCGATTTCGTGGTCTCGGCCTACGCCTACGATCCGGCGCGGCCGAAGCAGACCTACCTGCTGGCCGTCTACTGCTCCGGCCGCCTGATCGGCCTCGACCGGCCGCGCCGATGGCGCAAGGACCTCGCCGCTGTGACCGGTTCGACGCGGCCGGGCCGGATCGGCTTCCTGATGCAGATCCCCACCGCCGCCTGCGCGGCGGACCCGGCTCCGCTCGTGCTCGCCATCGATACGGAGGGGCGGATGGCCGTGCTGGGGCGCTGAACGCGTCTCATGCCGAATCCGGAACTCCGGGGGAGGGCGGATTCGGTCTCCGCTCAAGCCCGTGCGGCGGCGGCCAACTCGCGGAAGGCCGCGAGCACCAGCGGCCGGCGGTCGAGGTTGTAGATCGCCGCCTCGCGGGTGGAGGACGCGATCCGCTCGGCTGCCTCGACGAGCCCGAGCAGGCGGGCCGGGCCCTCGCCCTGGCGCCGGTCGAGTTCGGCCGCGACGTGGCGCTGGATCGTGTCGAGGGCGGTCGCGAGCAGCCCCTCGGCGTCGCGGCCGGCCAGCGTCTCGGCGAGCTTGAGGACGCGCCGCCCGTCGGGCTCGGGCAGGCCGGCCAGCAGCGCCGACACCTCCGCCTCGACCGCGGCGGTGGCCGGATCGAGCAGGGCCACGGCGCGGGCGACCGAGCCCTCGCACAGTGCCGCCGCTCGCCCCAGGGCCGCCGCGTCGGGCTGGGCGAAGGGCGGCGGGAAGCTCTCGATCACCGTGCGCACGTCGGACGCCGCGAGGGCGCGCAGGGAGAGCGCCCGGCAGCGGGAGCGGATCGTCGGCAGCAGGCGGCCGGGCGCGTGCGAGACGATGAGGAAGATCGCCCGCGGCGGCGGCTCCTCGATCATCTTGAGGAGCGCGTTGGCGCTGTTGGCGTTGAGATCCTCGGCGCTGTCGACGATGCAGACGCGCCAGCCCCCCTCCCCGCCCGCGGTCGAGCCGAACAGGGCGAGCGCCTCACGGGCGGCATCGACCGAGATGCGGGTCGGCAGGGTCTTGGCGCCGGGGGCCTGGACCCGGCGGAGCGCGACGAGGTTCGGATGCGACAGGGCCGCCACCTGGCGCGCGGCCGGATGATCCTCCGGCACGTCGAGGGATTCGGAGGCCGGGAGCGAGCGCGGGTCGGCGACGAGCCGGCGCGCGACGCGGTAGGCCAGCGTTGCCTTGCCGATGCCCACGGGGCCGCCGATCAGCCAAGCGTGGTGGAGCCGGCCCGCGGCCAGAGCGCTGGCGAAGGCGGCCTCCGCCGCGGCATGGCCGAGGAGGCGAGTCTGCTCGCGCGGGCGCGGAATGTGGGCGAGATCGCCCGCCTCGGCCTCGGTGCGGGCAGCGTCGCGGGCGGAACTAGGCCGCATGGTCGTGGCCCTCCCCCGCGGCCGCGAGGAGGTCCGGCCGCCACGTGGAGACGGCCTCGCGGATGATCGCCTCGACCGCGTCGGGGCCGAGATCGGCATCGATGAGGCGGCAGCGCTCCGGTTCGATTTCAGCGATGGCGCGGAAGGCCGCCCGCAGCCGCTCGTGGAAGCGCAGGCCCTCCGCCTCGAAGCGGTCGGCGGCGGTGCCCTCCCCGCGCCGCTGCGCCCGCGCGAGCCCGGTTTCGGGCGGCAGATCGAGGATCAGGGTGAGGTCGGGGCGCAGGCCCTCCAGCGTCACCCGCTCCAGGCTGGCGATCAGCCCCGGCTCCAGGCCGCCGGCCGCGCCCTGGTAGGCGCGGGTCGAGTCGGAGAAGCGGTCGCACAGCACGATCGCGCCGCGGGCGAGCGCAGGGCGGATCAGCCCCTCGATATGATCGATGCGGGCAGCGGCGAACATCAGCGCCTCGGCGAACGGCCCGTAGGGCTTGGCCGCGCCGCGCAGCAGCGCCGCACGCAGCTCCTCCGCCCGCTTCGTGCCGCCGGGCTCGCGGGTGGTCACGACCTCGCGCCCGCTCGCCTGCCTCAGGGCTTCGGCAAGGCGTGCGATCTGGGTGGACTTACCCGCCCCCTCCCCGCCCTCGAAGGTGATGAAGACGCCCCGCGGCGCATCGCTCGACATGGGGCGGGGCTAGCACAGTGAAGGGCCGCGCGCGACCATCGCTACAACGCCGCGCCCTTCCGTCCCGTCAGCCAGGAGGCGGCCAGCACCACGAGGCCGACCATGGCGATCATGAGGGTCGAGGCGGCGTTGATCTCCGGATTCACCCCGAGCCGGACCTGGCTGTAGATCCGCATCGGCAGGGTGGTGGCGCCGGGCCCCGAGACGAAGCTCGCGATGACAAGGTCGTCGAGCGACAGGGTGAAGGCGAGCAGGAACCCGGCGGCGACGGACGGCGCGATCAGCGGCAGGGTGACACTGAGAAAGACGCGGGCCGGCCCGGCGCCGAGATCGGCGGCGGCCTCCTCCAGCGAGCGGTCGAGACCTTTCAGGCGTGCGCCGACCACCACCGCAACGAAGCCGGTGGCGAAGGTCGCGTGGGCGATGACCAGAGTCGCGATGCCTCGGTCGAGGCCGATGCCGACGAAGAGCAACAGCAGCGACAGGCCGGTGATGACTTCCGGCATCACCATTGGCGCGTAGAGGAGGCCCGTATAGGCGCCGCGCCCGAAGAAGCGCCCGTGCCGGTCGAGCGCCAGCGCGGCGCAGGTGCCGAGCACGCCGGCGATGCTGGCCGAGAGGACGGCGACCTTGAGCGAGACGAGCGCGGCGGCGATCAGCGGCCCGTCGCGGAACAGCACACCGTACCACTGGGTCGAGAACCCGCCCCAGACCGTGACGAGCTTCGACGCATTGAACGAGTAGACGATCAGGACGAGAATCGGCGCGTAGAGGAAGGTCAGCGCCAGGGCGAGCGCCGTGCGGGCGAAGAGGCTCATCGGCCGGCCCCCTCCGCCGCTTCCTCCCGGCGCAGCTCCGCCTCGCGGAACAGCACCACGGGCCCGACCACGAGGATCAGCAGCAGCACGGCCACGGCGGAAGCGAGCGGCCAGTCGCGGTTGGAGAAGAACTCGCTCCACAGCACGCGCCCGAGCATCAGCGTGTCCGAGCCGCCGAGCAGGTCGGGGATGATGAACTCGCCGACCATCGGGATGAAGCAGAGCAGCGCCCCGGCGGCGAGGCCGGGCAGGCTCAGCGGCAGCGTCACGGTGAAGAAGGCCCGTGCCCGCGATGCGCCGAGATCGGCCGCGGCCTCGGTCAGCGCTGGGTCGAGCCGGCTCATCACCGCGTAGAGCGGCAGCACCATGAAGGGCAGGTAGGCGTAAGCGAGGCCGATCAGCACGCCGAAGGGGCCGTCGAGGATCGGCAGCGGCGCGGCGATCAGGCCGAGCTTGAGCAGGCCCGCGTTGAGCAGCCCCTCGGGCTTGAGGATCGCGATCCAGGCGTAGACCCGGATGAGAAAGCTCGTCCAGAACGGCACGATGACGAGCGCCACCAGGACCGGCTGCCAGCGCGCCGAGGCGCGGGCCATGGCGTAGGCCGTCGGCGTGCCGATCAGAACGAGGATCGCGGTGGCGAGCGCGGCGTAGCCGAGCGAGGAGAGGGCGGCGTCGCGGTAGAGTGCGTCGGCCGCGATCATCCCGTAGTTCTGGAAGTCCAGCGCCTCGAAGAACTCGCGCCAGCCCTCCAGGCCGCCATCCCATTCGAGCACCGGCAGGTAGGGTGGCTGCGCGGTGGCCGGCGAGGAGAAGCTGATCTTCAGCGTCACCGCGAAGGGCACAAGGAAGAACAGGGCCAGCCACAGCAGCGGCAGGCCCCGAACGAGACCCCGGCCGATCTTACGCTGCAGGGACGCCGACCGATGGCCGGCCTCCCCGCGTTCGGCGGACGCCCGCCGCCCCGCATTTGCGGGGTCAACCGGCGATGCGCGGTCATCGCCGGTTGGTGGTTGTTGCGGCGACAGGCCGCTCATGCCGGCAGGATCCGCGCGGCGTCGGCGGGCACAGCGACGGCGACGGTCTCGCCGACGGCCGGAATCGGGCCGGCGGTCGGCAGGGCGGCGGAGGCGCGCAGGGTCGAGCCGTTGGCCATCTCGACCCGGTAGCGGATGCGGTCACCGAGGAACGTCGCCTCGGTCAACCTGCCGGGGAGCCCCTCCCCCTTGCCCTCTCCCTGCCCGCTCACGACCAGCCGCTCGGGACGGACCGCGATTACGACCGGGTTGCCCGCCTCGCCCTCGCCGCTCGCGCGCAGGAAGCCCAGGGCGGTCTCGACGCTACGCACGCCGCCCGGTTCCGCGCGCCCGAGGCGGCCATCGATCAGGTTCACGTCGCCGAGCAAGCCCGCGACGTAGCGGCTCGCCGGGCGCTCGTAGAGCTCGCGCGGCGGCCCCACCTGCACGAGGCGCCCGCGCTCCATCACGCCGATCCGGTCGGCGAGCGCCATCGCCTCCTCGGCGTCATGGGTGACGACGACGAAGCTCGTGCCGAGCCGCCGCTGGATCGCCCGCAATTCCCCTTGCGTCTCCTCGCGCAGCGCCCGGTCCAGCGCCCCGAGCGGCTCGTCGAGGAGCAGCAGGCGCGGCTCACGGGCCAACGCGCGGGCGAGCGCCACGCGCTGGCGCTGTCCGCCGGAAAGCTTGTCGGGGCGGCGCGCCTCGAACCCTTCGAGGCGCACGAGCCGGAGCAGCGCCTTCACCCGCTCGGCGCTCTCGGCCCGGCCGAGGCCCAGGCCCTTGAGGCCGTAGGCGAGGTTGGCCGCCACGCTCATATGCGGGAACAGCGCGTAGGACTGGAACATCATGTTGACTGGCCGCCGATGCGGCGGCAGCGCAGTCAGGTCGGTCTCGCCGAGCCGGATCGTGCCGGAATCGGGGGGCTCGAATCCGGCCACCATCCGCAGCAGGGTGCTCTTGCCGCAACCGGACGGGCCGAGCAGGCAGAAGAACTCACCGCCCGCGAGATCGAGGGAGACGGCATCGACGGCCATGTGCGCGCCGAAGCGCTTGGTGACTCGCTCCAGGCGGAGCCTCTGTTCCGGATGGGAGGTGCTGGCGTGCAAGATGGATCTTCGGACCGGCGTCCCGCGTGATCGCGGCGACTTGTCTGTTGCGGAAGGTGACTCGAAACAACGCTCCTGCGGGGACGCGTCACGCGTCCTCGCGCAGCGCCTCCTGCACCCGCGCCTCCAGCAGGTCGGGGCGGCGGATGACGAGGGCGCCGCGGGTTCGGTCGATCAGGCCTTCGCCCGCCATTACCGTGAACTCGCGGGTCACCTGCTCCCGGCGGCAGCCGATGCGGGCGGCGAGCACGTGGTGGTAGGGCGGCGGCGTCACCACCCGCTCGCCGTCCTGTCCCGCCCGCGGCACCGAGAGGCGCAGCAGTTCGGCGTAGAGTCGGTGGCGCAGGTCGAGCAGTGCGTGCTCCATCAGCCGGGTGTTCAGCTCGCGCACGCGCTTGGCGAGCAGGCGGAACAGCCGGTCGGCGATGGCTTCAGAGGCGAACACGATCTGGCGGAAGACCGGGGCGGGCACCACGCAGACCTCGCCGCGGGTGAGCGCCGTGACGTTGGCCGAGCGGCCGATGCCGTCCAGCGCCGCCAACTCGCCGAAGAAAGCGCCGGTGCGCATCTCGCCGAGAATGACCTCCTTGCCGGATTGGGACCGGTTGAGGATGCGCACTTCGCCCATGGCGAGGAAGTACACGTCGGTCGAGATGTCGTCGTAATCGACGAGCGTCTCGTTCTCGTCGAAGCGCCGCCAATGGCAGCGCGTCTCGAATGGGGAGAGATCGACACCCGGTTCCTTGAAGAACGGGATGCTCGCCAACCGGCCTGTCGCCACGCCTCTTGTACCTTAGTCTACGCGCGTAGACTGAATGGTGAGGCTCCCGCCGGGGCGGGTCAAGTCGCCGTTCGCCTCGACCGGACGATTGAGGTGGACGGCGCGGTGCCTCGTCCTCTTCCGTGGGCCGCACGGGGGGCAAAACCCGGTCCCGGAGCGCGCTCGGGGCGCGCCCGCTGATTCGGGCCCTCCACAGGCTGTAATGGCGCTAAAAGGCTAAACTGATAGGCACTTAGCCGAAGAACGAATAGCCAGACCCAATTGGCTTCCATGAAGTTGTCCGCCGTGCAACAGGTTTTTTGCACTGTGAGAAGTCATTTTCTGCGTGATTTCAGGAAGAATTAACCGTAACCTTTTGATGCGGATCTGAGGCAATCGCGGAGTTAACCGATGTTGGAAGGTTACCGTGACTTATTTCTGCAGGACGCTTTCAAGGTAGGACTGATTTCATCTTCAGAGAGCCGTAGTGATATTGGATGCCTCGTTTGGGACGAGACACCCGATGGCGTCGATGTCGAGGTCGGTGCAGATGTCATCGTTCCTGATTCCGTGCGCTTATCCATTGCCTGTCTGAAGATCGATTGTCGCTGCGCCGTGGTCGAGCGCGAAGGCTGCCGCCTTTATCTTGCATTCGTTCGCTGAGGCGGCGGCCCTGCCGACTTCCGGTCCGCTCGGCATTTGCAAGACCGCGCGATCCATAGGATGCGTGGCGCGACGATTCACGAGCGTGTGAGCCCCCGCACCCATCCGGTTCGGGAACGAGGCTAGCTTCGCCGCTCTCGAAGCGGACGGGCGGTCGATGGACGATGGACTTTTCCTGAGTGCGGTGCTGATCGCGCTGGCGCTCGCCCTGTCCGGTCCGGCGGCCCTGCTGCTGGCGCTCCGGCAGCGGCATCGGATCCAGGTTCTGGAGCGGCGCCTCGCTCTCGTGGAGGCGCGTCCGATCGCCGGCCCAACGCCGATCCCGGCCGTAGCGCCAACGCCGAGCAAAGCGCCCGCTGCGCCGCCGGAGCCGCGCGATGTCCGGCCGCCGGAGCCGTCGTCCGAACCCACGCCGCCGCGCAGCACCGTTCCGGCCGTGGCGCTGGGGCAGCCGGGAACTGCCCCCTCCCCTTCCCGCGCTCCTGATCGCTCCTCCGCGCCGTCCATCGAGGAGCGCTTCGGCACCCGCTGGACCGTCTGGGTCGGCGGCCTCGCCCTCGCCTTCGGCGCGGTTCTGCTGGTGCGCTACTCGGCCGAGCGCGGCCTGTTCGGGCCGGGCGTGCGGATCGTCGGCGGGTTCGCCCTCGCCTTCGGTCTCGTCGGGCTGGGCGAGGTCCTGAGACGGCGCCTGCGCGGCGCCGCGCCGATCCCCCCGACCTGGCCCGACGTGCCGGCCATGGTCACCGCCGCCGGCACGGTCGGCCTGTTCGGCGCGGTCTATGCGGCGCACGCGCTCTACGGCTTCGTCGGGCCGGGCCTCGCCTTCGCCGGGCTCGCGGCAACGGGCCTTGCCGCCATGTTCGCCGCCCTGCTGCACGGGCCAGCGCTCGCCGGGATCGGCCTCGTCGGGGCGCTGGCCACGCCGCTCCTCGTCGGCGGCGGGGGCACGAGCCTGTGGCCGCTTGCCCTCTACCTGCCGGTGGTGGCGGGCAGCGCCTACGCGTTCGCCTGGCTGAAGGGTTGGCGCGCGCTGGCGGTGGCGGCCGGCATCGGCGCGGCGGCCTGGGCCCTGTTCCTCACGCTCCTGCCCGGTCAGAGCGTGGCCGTGCACGCTCACCTCGTGCTGCAGCAGGCGCTGGCCGTACTGGTCTTCGCCGTCCTGCCGGGCCGCGGCGTGCCCGATGCGCAGGCACGGCTCGATCGCTTCGCCGCCCTCGCCCTCGCGCTCGCAGGCGGCGTGGCGCTGGCGGTGCTCGGCCTGACGGCTACCGACGGCGGTCCGGGCTGGGCCGGCGCGGCCCTGGCCGCGAGCGTGCTGCCTGCGCTCGCAGGCCTCGTGGCCGCGCCCGCCGCCGCCGGCAGCGTCGTTGCGGCCCTGACGCTCGCGGGCGCCCTCATGCTCTGGCCGCAGACGGCGTACCCGTCGGGCACCTCCTTTCTCCTCTGGTACGGAGCCGAGAATCCCGGCCTGCTGATCGCGCTGGCCGCGGCCGGATCGCTCACGATCGCCGCTCTCGGCGCGCTGCGGCTCCTGGGCGGCAGCCGCCTGCCCTACGCCACGGCGCTGACCTTCGCCGCCGGCGCGGCGGCGGCCCCGCTCGCCGCGCTCGCGATCGTCTATTGGCGGATCGCGGGTGGGACGGTGGCGCCGGGTTTCGCCGCCGCGGCGGGTGCCCTGGCCGCGGGGTTCTGCGGCCTTGCCGCCCTGTGCCGGCGCCAGGACGACCAGACCCCCTCCCCGGCCCTGGCGCTCGGGCTCGGCGCCTTCGCCGCAGCGGCGGTGGCGAGCCTGTGCCTCGGCCTCGTCTTCGCCCTGTCGGGCGGCTCGCTGACACCGGCCCTGGCCGGGGCGGCCCTCGCCACCGGCCTGATTGCCCGGCGCCTCGACATCCCGGCGCTGCGCTGGTGCGTGGCCGGGCTCGCCGCCCTCGTCGCTGCCCGGCTCGCCTGGGATCCGGCCCTCATCGGGGCGGATCTGTCGCGCACGCCGATCCTCAACGGGCTCGTGACCGCCTACGGCCTGCCGGCCCTGTGCTTCGGCCTCGCTGCCTGGGTGATCTGTCGGCCGGGGCGGCCGGCCGACATCCCGGAACAGGTGGCGCAGGCCCTGAGCCTGCTCCTCTCGGGTCTGTTCGTCTTCCTGGAGATCCGCCACGCGCTCCATGGCGGCGACCTCACCGCCCCCGGCACGAGCGTGCTGGAGCAGGGCCTGACGACGCTGACCGCCCTCGGTTTCTCCGGGGTGCTGACGCGGTTTTCCGGCCCCTCGCCCTCGCCGGTGATCCGCTTCGGCGGCCTCGCCTTCGCTTGTCTCGCCCTGCTGCAGGGCGCGCTCGGCCTCGGGCTCGCCGCCAACCCCCTCCTGACCGACGAGCCGGTCGCGGGCGGGCTCGTCCTGAACGACGCCGTGCTCGCCTACGCGCTTCCGGCGGCGGCTTCCTTCGCGCTGGCGCGGGTGGCGCAAGGCGTGCGGCCCGTGTGGTTCGTGCGGATGGCGGGCGGTCTCGGGTTGGCGCTCAGCTTCCTCGCCCTGTGCCTCGCCGTGCGGCACGGCTTCCAGGGCGAGCGGCTCGGGCTCGACCGCGCGACCGGGCAGGCCGAGTGGTACACCTACTCGGCAGCCTGGCTCGGCCTCGGCCTGATCGCCCTCGGCTACGGCATCCTGCGCGGCTCGGCCACCGCACGGCTGGCCTCCGCCGTGCTCGTGGGGCTGGCGACGCTGAAGGTATTCCTGCTCGACCTTTCGGGGCTGGAGGGGCCGCTGCGGGCCCTGTCCTTCCTCGGGCTCGGCGCCTGCCTGATCGCCATCGGCCTCGTCTACCAGCGCCTCGTCTTCGCCCCCGCTCCCCCGCTCGTGCCGCCGCCCGCCGCGCCGGAGACGTGAAACGGTCCCGTTCCGGCACGTCGCCCGTTTCCGGCATTGACCGTCGGCTAACCGGTCGCGGTCATTCTACGGGGGAGCCACGTTGCGTATCGGCTCGGTCGTGCGAACGACACCCCCCGCCGTCCCGGTTCGGACGGCGGGGACGCCGGCCCCGGCCGCGCCCCGGATCCGCCGAAGGCGGCAGGCAAGGCCTCGGATCCCCCGTCAGACCGGTTCGTTGATCGCCCCGGGTTCGTCGTCCTTTCGGCTTCGCCTCGCGATGACGGACGGAAGAGCGAGCGGCCGTCTTAGGGGCGTCCGGAACCGGCCCGCGCTCGGCCGCGGGTCAGCGTGCCTCACAAAACTCTCGATCACCGGCCGTTCTCGCTCTGGGGACGACAGCGCAGTGGGAGTTTTGTGAGAGCCGCTAAGCCGGCCGGTCACGCGGCGGGGCGTCGCGGATCGGAACAGGGTCGAGGGATGGCTTCTTGCTGGAGGAACCGTCGCCCCCGCGCGGCCGCGCCCGACGGGCTGCCGTGCCTGAGGGCACCCTGGACCCACCGCGAAGGATTCGCGCATGCCCCATCGTTCGACCCGTCTCCGCATCCCGGCCGTCCTGCTCGCCGCTGTGACCGGCCTTACCCTGCCGGCCGTCGCACAGGCGCAGGGGAAACCGCTGCCGCCGCCGGACAGCGACGCGATGCCGCCGGTCGAACTGACCGTCGAGATGCGCGATGGACATCCCGTCTGCCAGCCGGCGGAACTGCGTCTGCCGGCCGATACGAACGTGGCGCTCAACGTGGTGAGCCGGGCCGATCAGCCGGTGACGATCACCATGCCGGGCCAGTTCGAGAACGGCCGCGTGCTCCACGCCGACGGCGACCTCGTCCACGTGGCGAGCGAGAAGGGCTACACGGTCAAGCGGGACGGGCGCGGGCAGTTGCGGCTTCGCACGGTCTCGGCCGGCGAGCAGACCTTCGCCTGCACCGGCGCCAACAGCCGGAGCAACCCGTTCGAGGGCAAGGTCATCCTGACCCCGCCCTCAGGCTGAGGCCCCTTCCCGTCCGATTGCATCGAGCCGGTGGCGCGCCGCCGGCAAGAGCCCCGGCGACTTCGGCTGGCGATCAGGCTTGGCAGGCCCCATCCCCCATCCTGTAAAGGAGGGGACGATTCCGTGCCCCACCGTTTCGGCCGGGCACGGGTTCGGACCAGAGGATGCGGGACAGAGGGCGCATGGCGAAGCCGGGGGACGAAGACGAGCAGGCCATCGACCGCCTGACCCTGTACATGCTGAAGGAGACCTATTGCGCGGCCGCGGGCGCCCTGATGCGGATGAACCCGCAGGCCGCCGACGCGCTGTTCCAGGCTTTCGAGCGGCAGATCGCCGATGCGCTCCAGCGCATGCACGCCCACCGTTCGGAAGGGCCGGACTCGACCGCCATCGCCATGGCGGTCGGCGACCGGATCGCCGACATCCTCGATCAGGCCCACCGCCGCCAGTTCGAGCCGGCGACCGCGCCGGGACCCGAGGACCGCAGCCTCAAGGCCGTGCGGGAATCGGGCCTCTCCGCCGAGGCGGTCGAGATCCTGGCTGACCTTCAACGCCGCTTCCCCGCGCCGTGAACCGTCGCCGCAAGGACCGTGAGGAGAGCGGCGACGGGGCGAGAACGGAGCGGACGCCTACTCCGCCGGCACCACCCGCGGGGTCAAGGGCGCCGGCTCGTTCTCGAACGGGCGCTCGGGGTGCATGGTGAAGGCGAGGCCCGCGCCGAGCAGAAGCAGCCCGATCGAGCCGGCGAACGGCAGGATCCAGTTGCCGGTCAGATCCACGATCAGGCCGAAGGTGAGCGGCGAGACGATTGCGGCAAAGGCCGAGCCGAAATTCATCAGCCCGCTCGCCGTGCCGGCATATTGGGGCGCAATGTCCATCGGCACCGACCAGATCGGCCCGATCACCAGTTCAAGGAAGAAGAAGCCGCCGCTGAGCAGCAGCGCCACCAGGGTCAGTTCCTTGGTGAAGAACACACCCGCGAGGCAGGCGGCGGCGCCGAGCATGCCGAGGCAGATCACGTTGCGGCGCGCCTTCTGCAGATCGCCGGTCTTCTTCAGGATACGGTCGGAGACGACGCCGCCGAGCGTGTCTCCGACGACGCCCGCGAAGAACACGCCCGAGGCGAACAGGGCCGAGTTCTTGATGTCGAGGCCGTAGCCGTCCTTGAAGAACGAGGGCAGCCAGTTGAGGTAGAGCCACAGCGACCAGCCGTAGCAGAAGTAGGTCAGCGTCACGGGCGCCATGCGCGGGATCAGCCGGCGCCACGGCACCGGCGGTTTGGCGGCGGGCTTGGCGGTCCGGTCATGGATCGCGAGCCGCTCCAGATCCTCGTTCGTGATGGCCTTATGCTCGCGCGGGTCGTCCCGATAGTAGAACACCCAGACCAGCACCCAGGCGAAGCTCACGATGCCGAGCACGACGAAGGCGCCGCGCCAGCCCACATAGGCCATCATCAGGACGACGAGCGGTGGCGTGATCGCGTTGCCGAAACGGGCGAACGAGTGGGTGATGCCCTGCGCGAAGCCGCGCTGGTCCTTGGCGACCCAGGACTGCATCGCCCGCGTCGCGGTGGGGAAGGTAGCGCCCTCGCCGAAGCCCAGCGCGAAGCGGGCGAGGAACAGCGAGACCACGCCGCCGACAAATCCGGTCGCCACCGTCGCCGCCGCCCAGATCAGGCCGCAGATGAACAGCGTGCGCCGCGCCCCCCACTTGTCGGCCATGGCGCCGCCGATGATCTGGAACACCGCGTAGGGGTAGGCGAAGGCCGAGAAGACGAGGCCGAGTTCGGTGTTGGTGAGGCCGAGTTCACCCTTGATCGCCGGGCCGGCGGTGCCGACGTTGACCCGATCGACATAGGTGATGAAGTACATCAGGCAGAGCAGGAACAGCACCATGCCCGGCGCCGTCACGCGGCGTGGGATCGTGATCATCGGGAATCTCCTCCGATTTTTTTATGGGCAAACGCGCCCCGAGCCCGCGTCTGGCGCGCGGCTCCCCGAGGCGCGGAGGCGATCGACGGAATCAGCCGTCGAGGCCGGAGCGCAGGCGCGCCATTGCGGCGAGCACGCCGCCGCTCTTGTGGGGCACGCCGGCTGCCGCGAGTCCCATCTCGACGCCGGACAGGGCGCCCATCAGGGTCAGGTCGTTGGTCTCGCCGAGATGGCCGATGCGGAAGATCTTGTCGGCGAGCTTCGATAGCCCGGCGCCGAGCGACATGTCGAACTTTTCGAGCACCAGGGCGCGGAAGGCGTCCGCGCCCTTGCCGTCGGGCATCATCACCGCGGTGAGCACCGGCGAGTACTCGTCCGGGTTCTGGCACAGCACTTCGAGGCCCCAGGCCTCGACTGCGGCGCGGGTCGCGGCGGCGAGCCGTTGGTGGCGGGCGAAGACGTTGTCGAGGCCTTCCTCCAGCATCATCGCGACCGCCTCGCGCAGTCCGTAGAGTAGGTTGGTGGCGGGCGTGTAGGGGAAGTAGCCGTTGGCGTTGGGCTTCAGCATCTCTTCCCAGTCCCAGTAGGAGCGGGGGAGGTTGTTGGATTGTCCGGCCGCCCGCGCCTTGTCCGAGATCGCGGTGAAGCCGAGGCCCGGCGGCAGCATCAGCCCTTTCTGCGAGCCGCTGACGGTGACATCGACGCCCCACTCGTCGTGGCGGTAATCGACCGAGCCGAGCGAGGAGATGGTGTCGACCAAGAGCAGCGCCGGGTGCCCGGCGGCGTCGATCGCCCTGCGGATCGCCGGAATGCGACTCGTCACGCCGGTGGAGGTCTCGTTGTGGACCACCATCACCGCCTTGAAGGTGTGGCCGCGGTCCTCCACGAGCTTGGCCTCGACCAGGGCCGGATCGACGCCGTGGCGCCAGTCACCGGGCACGAACTCGACCTCGATGCCCCAGCGCGCCGCCATCTGCCGCCACAGGGTGGCGAAGTGGCCGGTCTCGAACATCAGCACCCGGTCGCCCGACGAGAGCGTGTTGACGATCGTGGCCTCCCAGGCTCCCGTGCCGGAGCCCGGATAGATCACCACCGGCCCCCGGGTGCGGAAGATGGTGCGGCAGCCCTCCAGCACCTCGCGGCCGAGCGCGCCGAATTCCGGCCCGCGATGGTCGATCACCTGCCGGTCCATGGCGCGCAGCACGCGCTCCGGCACCGGGCTCGGCCCCGGAATATGCAGGAAGTGTCGTCCGGTGCGGCTCGTCATGGTTCCTCCCGTCGGGCCGGATGCCGGGCGCTTCAGGTCGCGCCCGATCGTTTCATCCGCTCCAATTTGCATTCATTTTAGGCTGAGACAAGAAGTATCATGCCTTCAATCCTCCCATCGACGTCGGCCGAGCCCGCTGCTACGAATTCGCCATGACTTCCGCCACGACATTCGCCGCAGCCGAATCGGAGGGGGCGGACGGCCCGATCTCCCTCCCCGCCGCGCTTTCGGTCGCGGCGCCCGCCAAGCTGTCCGCGAGGCCTCGGGAAAACCTCGTGCATTCCCTCCACGACGAGGTGCTGGCGCGGCTGCGCGACTTCATCGTCGAGGGCAATCTCGATCCCGGCGCGCGGGTGCCCGAGCGGCTGCTCTGCGATCGCTTCGGCATCTCCCGAACGCCTTTGCGGGAGGCCTTGAAGGTGCTCGCCTCGGAAGGGCTGATCGATCTCCTGCCGAATCGCGGCGCGCGCGTGCGCCGGATCGGCGAGCGCGAGATCGTCGAGCTGTTCGATGTGATGGGCGGCCTGGAGGCTTTGGCCGGCCGGCTCGCCTGCGAGCGCATCACGGACGAGGCCTATGCCGAGATCGAGCGGCTCCACCACGAGATGTATGGCTGTTACCTGCGGCGCGACCTGCACGGCTACTTCGCCTGCAACCAGGCGATCCACGACCGCATCGTGCAGGCCGCCGACAACGCGCCCCTGAGTGCCACCTACACGAGCTTCGCGGGGCGGCTGCGGCGGGCGCGCTACTCTGCCAATCTCGACGCCAACCGCGACCGCTGGGGCGAGGCGATGCGCGAGCACGAGGAGATCCTCGACGCCCTGCGCCGGCGCGCCGGAGCGGAGCTCAGCGACATCCTGTTCCGCCACCTGCGCAACAAGCGGAAGGCTGCCGCCGACCGCGAGGCCGCGGCGCCCGTCCCCAGCGAAATCGCGGCCGGCGAGAGCGCCTGACAGGTGATTTTCCAGCATTTTTGAATGCATTTTGCGCGACTTAATGGTCCTGTATGCCTCGTTTTGCCGCCAATTTGAGCCTGCTGTTCACGGAGGTGCCGCTGCTCGACCGGTTCGCGGCGGCCCGCGCGGCCGGGTTCGCAGCGGTGGAGATGCAGTTTCCCTATGCCGAGACGAAGGAGGTCTTGGCCGCGCGTCGCGCCGAGGCCGACCTGCCGCTCGTTCTGCACAACCTGCCCGCCGGTGACTGGGCCGCAGGTGAGCGCGGAATCGCCATCTTTCCTGAGCGGAGCGCGGAGTTTCGCGAAGGCGTCGCACGGGCAATCGACTACGCCGGGGCGCTCGGCTGCCGGCAGATCAACTGCCTTGCCGGCCTCGCGCCGCCGGATGCCGAGCGAGCGCGCCTGCGCGCGACGCTCGTCGAAAACCTCGCCTATGCCGCCGACGCGCTCGGACGGGCCGGCATCCGCCTGCTGGTCGAGCCGATCAACGACCGCGACATGCCGGGCTTCTTCCTCAACCGGCTCGCCGACGCCGCGGCGGTGATCGAGGCGGCGGAGTCTCAAAACCTCTTCATCCAAGCCGACCTCTACCACATGGCGCGGATGGGCGAGGATCTGGTGGACAGTCTCACCGCCCACCGCGCCCGGATCGCCCATGTCCAGATCGCCGACGCCCCCGGCCGCCACGAGCCGGGCACCGGCGGCATCGACTTTGCCGCCGCCTTCGCGACCCTCGACCGGCTCGGCTACGACGGCTTCATCGGCTGCGAATACCTGCCGACCGCCAACACCGAAGCCGGTCTCGGCTGGATGCGGTCCTACCCCTGAGTGTCCGGGATCCCAAAAGGATCATCCCTTTGGCGGGGTATCGGGGCAGCGCCCCGATATCTTTCCAGGGCTCTGCCCTGGACCCGCGAAAGGACTCGTCCTTTCGAAACCTGGGTTCAGAAGATCGGCATGCCGCCCGCGACGGTGATGAGCGCGCCGGAAGTGTAGCTGCTCTCCTCGGCCGCCAGCATGACGTAGGCCGAGGCGAGTTCCGCCGGCTGGCCGGGGCGGTTGAACGGCACTTGGCTGCCGAAGGTCTTCACCGCATCCTCGCTCATCCCAGCGGGGATGAACGGGGTCCAGATCGGGCCGGGCAGCACGCCGTTCAAGCGGATGCCGGTCTCGGCGAGGAGCTGGGCGAGGCCGAGCACCATGTTGCTGAGCGCGCCCTTGGTGGCGCTGTAGGCGAACAGCGTCGGCACCGGGTGCTTGGAATTGACCGAGGAGGTGAAGATCACCGAGGCGCCGGGCTTGAGATGCGCCAGCGCCGCCTTGGTGGCGTAGAACGGGCCGAAAATGTTGGTCTGGAAGTGCTGTTCGAAGATCGCGTCGTCGATGTCGGCAACATTCTGGTTCGGCTGCTGGAAGGCAGCGTTGTTCACCAGGATGTCGAGCCGGCCGAATTCCTTGGCGGTGCGCTCGACGATCTCGCGAGCGTAGGCAGCGTCCTTGATGTCGCCGGGCAGCAGCAGGGCGCGCCGGCCCGCCCGCTCGATCCAGGCTCCGACCGTCTCCGCATCCTTCTGCTCCTCGGGCAGGTAGGAGATCGCCACATCCGCACCCTCGCGGGCATAGGCGATGGCCACCGCCCGGCCGATGCCGCTGTCGCCGCCCGTCACCAGGGCGGCCTTGCCGGTGAGTTTGCCCGAACCCTTGTAGCTCTCCTCGCCGTGATCGGGCTCCGGAGCCATCTTGCCCGTTCGGCCTGGGAAGCTCTGGGGTTGCGTGTCGAAGGGTGGGCGCGGGTACTTGGTCAGCGGATCGGTCATCACGGCTCCTGTTCGGGGATTGCCGCGACAACCGGATGCGGGGGCCACCGTTCCGTGGCGGCGACCCTGGGCCGCGGTCAGCCCGCCAGCACGAGGGCCGTGTCGAGCACGCGGGCGACGTGGATCGCATCGCGGCCGAGACCGTCATGGATCTGGTGGCGGCAAGAGGTGCCGTCCGCCACCACGAGGTCGTCGGCGCCTGCCTTGCGCAGCGCCGGGAACAGCGACAGCTCGGCCATGGCGAAGGAGACGTCGATCGTGTCCTTCCCATAGCCGAAGGCGCCGGCCATGCCGCAACAGCTCGACTCGATGACGCGGACATCGAGCCCCGGCACCGCGCGCAGCACCGTCTCGACGGCACCCATCGCCCCGAAAGACTTCTGGTGGCAGTGGCCGTGCAGATGGGCGACCCGGCCGTTCTGGTCGGCGAGCGGCAGGGTGATGCGGCCGGCGGCGAGGTCGGCGGCGAGCAGTTCCTCGAACAGGAAGGCTTTGCCTGCCAGCTCGCTGGCCTCCTCCCGCGGCAGCAATGACAGAAACTCGTCGCGGAAGGTCAGGAGGCAGGAGGGCTCCAGGCCGATGACGCGGGCGCCGGCCCGCACGAAGGGCAGCAGCGTGTCGAGCGTGCGGCGCGCCTCCGCGCGCGCCCGGTCGGTCTGGCCGGAGGCGAGGTAGGTGCGGCCGCAGCAGAGCGGGCGACGGCCTTGATGGGCGACCACGCGGTGCAGCCGGTAACCGGCGGCCCGCAGCACCCGCTCGGCGGCCTCCAGATTCTCGCGCTCGAAGGCGCGGTTGAAGGTGTCGCCGAAAAGGATCAGGTCGCGATGATCGCCCGCCACGTCCTCCAGATGGGCGACCTCACCGGTCTCCCGCCAGGGCCGGCGCCATTCGGGCAGCGAGCGGCGGGCGGAAAAGCCGGCCCAGGTCTCACCGAAGCGGGCCAGCGCCGGATAGCGGTTACGCAGGTTCAAGAGCGGCGCCAGCGCCGCCGCCACGCCGGCATAGCGCGGCATCTCGGCCACCAGCCGCTCCTTGAGCGGCAGGCCGTGCCGGGCGTGGTAATGGTGCAGGAACTCGACCTTCATTTTGGCCATGTCGACGCCGGTCGGGCATTCCCGGCGGCAGGCCTTGCACGAGACGCACAGGTCCATCGTGCGCTTCATCTCAGGGCTGAGGAACGCGTCCGGCCCGAGCTGTCCTGAGATCGCGAGGCGCAGGGAGTTGGCCCGTCCGCGGGTGAGGTGCTGCTCGTCGCGGGTGGCGCGGTAGGAGGGGCACATCGCGCCCCCGGCGAGCTTCCGGCAGGTCCCGTTGTTGTTGCACATCTCGACCGCCGGGCCGAAGCCGCCCCAATCCGACCAGTCCAGCGCGGTCTCTCGCGGGGCGGTCACCGCGTAGTCAGTGCCGAAGCGCATCAGCGTGCGGTCGTCCATCTTGAGCGGGCGGACGATCTTGTTCGGGTTCAGGCGGTTGTCGGGGTCGAAGCCGTCCTTCACCGTCTCGAAGGCGCGTGTGAGCTTGGCGCCGAACAACGGCTCGACGAACTCGGAGCGCGAGATGCCGTCGCCGTGCTCGCCCGAACAGGAGCCCTTGTGGCGGCGCACCAGCTCCGCCGTCTCCTCGGCGATGGCGCGCATCTTTTTCACGTCGCCGCCCTGCTTCATGTCGAGGATCGGGCGTACGTGCAGGCAGCCGACGGAGGCGTGGGCGTACCACGTGCCGCGGGTGCCGTGCCGCGTGAACACCTCGGTGACGGCGTCGGTGTAGTCGGCGAGATGATCGAGGGGGACGGCGCAATCCTCGATGAAGGAGACGGGTTTCGCGTCTCCCTTCATCGACATCATGATGTTGAGGCAGGCCTCGCGCACCTCCCACACCGCCTTCTGGCGGTTCGGCTCGACCACCTCGACCACGGCGTCGGGAAAGCCGTGATCGGCCATGCACTGGTCGAGGCGCTTCAGGTCGCGCTTCAGGGCAGCGAGATCGTCGCCGGCGAACTCGGCGAGCAGCAGACAGTTCGGCTGCCCCCGGGTGATGTCGGCCAGCGTGGTGCGGAACAGCGGGATGTCGGCGCCGAGCACGAGCACGTTGTTGTCGACGAGCTCGACCGCCACGGGGTCGAGGGCGACGATGTGCTGCGTCGTCTCCATCGCCGCGCGGAACGAGGGGAAATGGCACACGCCCATGGCGCGATGGGCCGGCAGGCGCGAGAGCTTGAGCGTGACCGAGGTGGTGGCAGCGAGCGTCCCCTCCGAGCCGACGAGGAGATGGGCGAGGTTCGGGCGCGGCTCGATCAGGGAATCGAGGTTGTAGCCGCCGACCCGCCGCTGAACCCGCGGGTACATCTTCTCGATCTCGTCGCGGTGCGCGTCGGCGAGGGCGAGCATCCGGCGCGCCAGATCGTCGGCGCGGGCGCCGCCGGTGACCGCGCTCGTCGCGTTGCCGGTGAGCCCGAAGCCGAAGGCGGCGCCGTCGTGGAACAGCGCCTCCAGGGCCAGCACGTTGTCGCTCATCTTGCCGTAGCGCAGCGAGCGGGCGCCGCAGGAATTGTTGCCGGCCATGCCGCCGATGGTGCAGCGGGTCGCGGTCGAGGGCTCGACGGGGAAGAACCAGCCGTCCGCCTTCAGCCGGGCGTTGAGGCGCTCCAGCACGTGGCCGGGCTCGACCGTGACGGTGCCGCCTTCCGCGTCGTAGGCCAGCACGCCGTTGAAGTGACGCGAGCAATCGACCACGAGGCCGGACCCGATCGGCTGGCCGTTCTGGGAGGTGCCGCCGCCGCGCATGATGACGGGCAGGTCGAACTGGGCCGCCACCTTCAGGGTCGCGGCGATGTCGGCGGCGCTCTTGGGGAAGACGACGCCCGCCGGCATGATCTGGTAGATCGAGGCGTCGGTGGCGTAGCGGCCGCGGGTGAAGGCGTCGAAGCGGGCCTCGCCCTGCAAGACTTCCGCGAGCTTGCGCGGCAACCCGGCCGCGTTGCGAGCCTTCGCCCGCGCGCTCGGCGCCTGCACCTCGGAAGCGGCCTCGGCCGGTTTCGCGCTCGCGCCCAAGTTGAACCTCCCCTCGCCTCGCCCTGGATGACCCTGAGACGTTTTTGAATTCATAATTCTCGGGCGGGGTCGGGTCAAACGCGACGAGGTCGCGGGGCCTAAGGCAAGGCGGCCGCCGATGGGATCGGCGGCCGCTTCTCTCGCGCGGACATGTCGGGAGCCGTCTACAGGGCGATCCGCTGCGGGATCGCTTCCGATGCACCGTGCCGGTCCGCCAGGACGGGCTCCGGCAGCACGATGGGACGCTCGGATGAGGCGCTCGGGGGCCGGACCTCGAATCCACGGCGCAGCAGGATCGGGTGCGCATCCGGCGCCGGCACCACGGGGGCCGGCCGCATGGCGGCAGGCCGTAGGCTGCGCTCCATGAAGCTCTTCACCAGCGGCACGATGTCCTGGCGGAAGCGCGAGCCGTTGAAGATGCCGTAATGCCCGGCGCCCGGCTGCATGTGGTAGGACTTGGCCGCCTCGGGCAGGTTCACCGTGAGGTCGAGTGCGGCCCTGGTCTGGCCAAGCCCGGTGATGTCGTCCTTCTCGCCCTCCACCGCCATTAGGTGGCAGCGGCGGATCGCGCCGAGATCTACCGGCTCGCCGTGATGGCGCAGGGTGCCGCGGGGCAGGTCGTGACGGATGAAGACCCGCTCGATCGTCTCGAGGTAGAACTCGGCGGTCAGGTCCATCACTGCGAGATATTCGTCGTAGAAGGCCCGGTGGCGGGCGGCGGAATCGCCGTCGCCGCGCACGAGATGGTCGAACATCGCGTGGTGGGCATCGGCGTGCCGCTCCAGGTTCATCCCCATGAAGCCGGCAAGCTGCAGGAAGCCCGGATAGACGGCGCGGCCCATGCCGGGATAGCCCGGCGGCACGGTGTGGATGCAGTGCCGCTCGAACCACGCGAAACCCTTTTCCTGGGCCAGTGCGTTGACGGCGGTGGGCGAGCGGCTGGTATCGACGGGCCCGCCCATCAGCACGGCCGAACGGGGCACGAGCGGATGATCCTCCGCCTCCATCCGGGCGATGGCGGCCAGCACCGGCACGGAGGGCTGGCACACGGCCGCGACGTGGAGATCCGGTCCGAGCTCCGTGAACAGGGCGATGCAGGTATCGATGTAGTCATCGAGACCAAACCGGCCGGCGCTCGCCGGCACCTGACGGGCATCGATCCAGTCGGTGATGAAGACCTGATGGCTGTCGAGGAAGACCTCGACAGTGCCGCGCAGCAGCGTGGCGTAGTGGCCCGACATCGGCGAGACGATCAAAAGCTTCGGCTTGGCCTCCAGCTCCGCGGACGGCTCGCCGAAGGCGATGACGCGGCAGAACGGGCGCTCCCAGACGATCCGCTCCGGCACGCCGAGCCCGAAGGCGGGCTTGGCGTAGACGCGGGTGGCGCGCTCGAACATCTCGCAGCCGGCAGCGACGGAGCGGCTCTGAGGGGCGTAGAAGAAGGGATTGAAGGGATTCTCGCAGGCCAACCGGGTGGCTTCCGCCGCCAGGCGCATCGGTGCGAGCATGAGATGGCCAGCCTCGTAAAGAGGGTACAGCATGCGAGCGCTTCCCTGGAGCAGCTCGCTTGATCCAAGCTGTCCTTTTCTTCCGTTGGTGGAGAGTGCAACTCGCCGACCTGAGAAAAGGTTTCGTTTCTACAAGATCCCCCCTGTTGACGACTCTGCCCGAGCTTGAGAATCGGAAAGAAAAGAGGGGAGTACGGCCACTTTCCTCGACCGCCATCAATTGCCTGGGATGGCCATGCCCATGACATGGCCCGGCGCGGGCGCTCAGGCGGCACTGCTAGCCATGCGGGACGATCCGTCCTGGCCAGCGATCCGCATGTTGGCGGATCGCCTTATCGGACCCGATTCGGTCGATCCCTTCGGGAGGGCGGACATGGACCTTGCTCGAGACCCGCGCGGTCTCGCCCGACGATGCGGCCTCAGGGGTTGGCCTGCGTCACGAACTTCGTCACGAGATAGGCCTCGATCGCCTCCGAGCCGCCCTCGCTGCCGTAGCCGGAATCCTTGACGCCGCCGAATGGCGTCTCGGGGAGCGCGATGCCGTGATGGTTGATCGAAATCATGCCGGCTTCGATCCTCTCGGCCACTCGGTTGGCCCGGGCGGCCGAGCGGGTATAGGCATAGGCTGCAAGCCCGTAGGGCAGGCGGTTGGCCTCAGCGAAGGCCTCCTCGTCCCCCGAGAAACGCCGGATCGCCGCGAGAGGCCCGAACGGCTCCTCGTTCATGATCCGGGCGTCAAGCGGCACGTCGGCGAAGACGGTGGGCTCGAAGAAGTGGCCGCGATTTCCGATGCGGCTGCCGCCCGTGAGAAGCCGCGCGCCCTTGGCCTCGGCGTCAGAGACGAAGGCCTCCATTGCCTCGACCCGGCGGCCGTGGACGAGAGGGCCCATCTGCGTGTCGGGGTCGAGTCCGTCGCCGACCTTGAGCGCTTTCGAGGCCGCGACGAATCCGTCGACGAAGCGGTCGTACACCCGCTCCTGCACAAGGAAGCGGGTCGGGGCGACGCAGACTTGGCCCGCATTGCGGTACTTGTTGGCGGACAGCACCCGCACGGCGGTGTCGATATCGGCGTCGTCGAACACGATCGCCGGGGCGTGGCCGCCGAGTTCCATCGTCGCCCGCTTCATGTGCTGGCCGGCCAGAGCCGCGAGATGCTTGCCGACCGTGGTCGAGCCGGTGAAGGTGATCTTGCGGATCGCCGGATGCGGGATGAGGGCGCCGGAGATCTCGGCCGGATCGCCGTAGACGAGGGCGAGCGCCTCGCCGGGCACGCCCGCATCGAGGAAGGCGCGCACCAGTTCGGCGCAGGAGGCCGGGGTGTCCTCGGGACCCTTGAGAATGACCGGGCAGCCGGTGCAGAGCGCCGCCGAAAGCTTTCGCACGGCCTGATTGATCGGGAAGTTCCACGGCGTGAAGGCCGCCACCGGCCCGACCGGTTCACGGGTGACGATCTGAAGCACGCCTTCGGCCCGCGCAGGGATGACCCGGCCGTAGGCTCGCCGGCCCTCTTCCGCGAACCACTCGATGATGTCGGCGGCGATACCCGTCTCGACGCGCGCCTCGGCGAGCGGCTTGCCCTGCTCAAGCGTCATGGTGCGAGCGATCGCCTCAGCGCGCTCACGCATCAGGGCGGCGGCGCGGCGCAGAACCTTGGACCGATCGAAGGCGGAGACCCGCCGCCAAGCGGCGAAGCCGCGCTCGACCGCCTCCAGCGCCTCGTCGAGATCGGCTTGGCTGGCGACCGCGACCCGGCCGATCGGCTCGCCGGTGGCCGGGTTGAGGATGGAGAGGGTCTCGCCGCCGCTGCCGGAGCGCCAGCGGCCGGCGATGTGAAGCGAAACGTCGAGGTCCATGAGCCATCTCCGCGGGAAGGGACGGCCTTCATATAGAGGGCGTCCCGTCCGAAAGGGACGCCCGCGCGGCAATGCGCAGGGACGAACCGGCACCGGGGTGGCGGACGATCCCGAATCGAGACGGTCCAGGGCGGGATCGGAGGGAGCCTTCCTCCCGACCCGATCCCCCGTCTCCGGCGGCGCCGGCCCGGCGGGCTCCGCATGTCCCTGGATGGGACGATCGGGCCGGCCGAGCCCTTGCATGGATGCGCGAGCGACCTCGGCGTGTCTCAGGGCCATCCGGCATCCGAGGGCGCGCGCTCAACGCGAGGGGCCGATTGCGGCTGACCTTGCCCCCTGGTCTGCCCTCATTCTGAAGCTAGGGTCCGTCGAGCAGGAGACGGACGATGAAGAAGAGCCGGTTCAACGAAGAGCAGATGATCGGCATCCTGAAGGAGCAGCAGGCTGGGCTGCCGGTCGCTGAGATCTGTCGCCGTCATGGCATCAGCGACGCGACGTTCTACACGTGGCGCTCACGCTATAGCGGCATGGAGATCTCAGACGCGCGCCGCCTGAAGGCACTCGACGAGGAGAACCGCAAGCTCAAGAGGCTCCTGGCCGAGGCGATGCTCGACGTCGCCACGCTGCGCGAGGCGTTGAGAAAAAACTTCTGACGCCCGGCGCACGGAGAACAGCCGTGCGTTGGGCTATCGAGGAGAAGGGCTACTCGCAGCGTCGTGCCTGAGGGCTGATCGGCCTGGAGCCGAAGACGTACCGCTATGCCTCGACCCGCAGCGATGACGCGGCCGTGCGGGTACGCCTGCGCAGCCTGGCCGGCGAGCGCCGCCGGTTCGGCTACCAGCGCCTGCTCATTCTGCTGCGGCGGGAGGGTCTCACGCTCAATCACAAGAAGCTTTTTCGCCTCTATCGGGAGGAGCGGCTGTCGGTGCGCAAGCGCGGCGGTCGCAAGCGAGCACTGGGCACGCGGGCTCCGGCCGCCGTACCCCAGGAGCCGAACCAGCGCTGGAGCCTCGACTTCATCTCGGACACGCTCGACGACGGACGCCGCTTCCGCATCCTCGTCGTGGTCGATGACTGCACGCGGGAGTGCCTGGCGCTGGTGGTTGACACCTCGCTGTCTGGACAGCGGGTCACGCGCGAACTCGACCGGATCATCGCGGGCCGGGGCAAGCCGCTGATGATCGTCTCGGACAACGGCACCGAGCTGACCTCGCACGCCATCCTGCGCTGGCAGGAGGAGCGTGCGGTCGAGTGGCACTACATCGCCCCCGGCAAACCGCAGCAGAACGGTTTTGTCGAGAGCTTGAACGGGCGCTTGCGCGACGAGTGCCTGAACGAGCATCTCTTCCGGAGCCTGCCGGCGGCCCGGACCCTCATCGAGGCGTGGCGGGTCGACTACAACACCTGCCGCCTTCACACGAGCCTTGGCGGGCGCACCCCGAACGCATTTGCAACCCGGTCCAAACAGGACCAGAACCAGAACGGACTCTGGTTATGAACGGGGGCAAACAGACGGCAAGGTCACCCAGTACCTCGTGCGCTCCCGCGAACTGATCGAGCAGACGCAGGTCAACGTGAACAACATCCGCGTGATCGGCGCGGCGATCCCGCCGGAGAAGCCGACGAACCTGAGCAAGGTCATCGTCCTCGCCCTCGGTACGCTGGTCGGTCTCGCGCTGGGCATCCTCGCGGCGGTCGCCCTCGGCGTCCTGCGCGGCGAGGCGGCGACCGCCGCACGGTCTCCGACCGGATCGGGCGAGGCGGCGCGTGCCTGATACCTCCTCTCGTCCCGGGCGCCGCGCTTCGGGATGGGCCCCGGACACCGTTCCGCGCCCTGCGTCAGGTTTCGCTGCATGACCGCCACGAGTCGTCCCGCCACCGGCCTTCCTGTCGCGAATCCGGCGGTCGCCGGGCTGCGCGCCGCTTCGATCCTGAGCGGGTTTTCCGGCCAGCGGTGGCGCCTCGCCTTCGTCGTCTTCGCGGTGATGATGTGCGTGAACGCGTTCTACGTGGTCTTCCTCGGCAGCAACAACGAGGTTGGCAACACGAAGACGCTGATGCCGTCGAACCGAAACAACCTGCTCTATGTCGGCCTCTGGCTCACTCTCTACGCCCTATCCGTCTGCGTGACCCTGCGCGATGTGCTGCGCAACGGGATCGACCTCTGCCTGATCGCCGTTCTACCGCTCGCCGGATACATCCTGCTCTCTACCTGCTGGGCGACCGATAGCTGGGCCTCGCTGGTTCCCGCGGGGATGCTCGTCCTGAACATCGCCATCGCCGCGGCCCTGGCCTCCATCGTCCATCCGGCGGTGTTCCTGAGCCTGTTTGCCTGGACCAACGTCTTCCTGGTGGCGTCCTCCCTAGTGATGGTGGTGGTGATGCCCGATGCGGTGCGCACCGACATCACCCGGCCGGGCCTGCTGATGTCGGGCGAGCTGTTCGGCGCCTACGGCAGCAAGACCCTGCACGGCATGTCCGCCGCGAGCGCGATGCTGATCCTGCTGTTCCTGCCCGGCGCAAGCCCGCGGGGATTGCGGGTCCCGGCGCTGGGCATCCTCGCGCTCGGGCTGATCCTGGCCAACTCGGCGTCCTCCGTCAGCGCCATCGCGGTGGCGGGCGTGACGCTGCTCGCCGCTCGGCTGCTCCCCGGCTGCGGCCGAGTCATCTTCGCGACGGTAACCGGGTTCGCGATCCTGCTCTCGCTGATCTTGCCCTTCATCGGGGTCGGCGACATCGCCGTCGCACTCGGCCGCAGCCCCGACTTCACCGGTCGCAGCAAATTCTGGCCCTACGCCCTCGAAGTCTTCCGCGACCGGCCGCTGTTCGGCCACGGCTATCTGAGCTTCTTCAACACCGATCCGTTCTCGAAGGCTTGGACCGTGTGGGAGCGCGAGATGTATTTCTTCACGCCCGACTTCTACAACACCTTCCTCGACACCCTGGTCGGCCTCGGTCTCGTCGGAGGCGCGTTCTATCTCGTCCTGCTCTTTTCCTCGTCCTGCATCTTCGCCCATCCGAGTCTGGAGCGCAGCACGGCCTTCCTGCTCTCGGCCCTTCTGATCACCTTCATCCTCAACAGCGCGACCAACTACATTTTCCTGGCGCACAACCGGATGTCGACGATCTTCCAGTTCTACTGTCTGTTCGTTCTCTGCCGCCGGTATAAACCCCGCCGGCCGCAGCCTGCCCTCGCCTGAGCCGAACCGGCCGGCGCTCCACCGATTGGGCGGGCCGATCCGCCGGTGAGCGAGAGGGCGCGGTCAACGGCGAGGATGCCCGCGCTGTGCGCGCATCACGGGGCGATCCGAGCGACGATCGCCACCCCGACGGACGCCTCGGTCCGACGGTATTCCTGCACCGGCGTACCGCTTCCCGGACATCCGTGTGCAATGGTTCTTCTCAGTTCGGATTTCGCCCAACTCCTTCCGATTCTTCAGGAAAGAGGTTGGTGCGACCAAGAGGCCTCAAACCTCCATGGATCGAGTTAATCCCTTATTTTACAATGCATTAGAAACAACGTGTGCCGACATTGTGTGAAAGCGATGTGTGAGTGTCAATCCGGCGGCGCTTCGCGTGCCGTGTGCGTCCGACCACCCTGCCCTCTCACGTACGTTATGACGATGCCCGGCGGTCCCTCCTACCGCTTCTTTCCCAACTCGGCCGCGATGTCCTTGGTCATACGGCCGACCTTTCGGTGCGCTGCGGTGAGTTGGTCCTGGGTGACGCCCCACCGCTTCATCCAGAACTCGACGGCTTTGCGCTCGCTGAGGTCGAGACGGTCCTTGTCGATGAAGCCGCGCTTGTCCTTGAGGCCAGCCATGAATGATCCGGTGAGGTAGTCGTGGGGCGTCGAGATGGATGAGGTGGTTGAAGCTTCCCCTATCTCAAGGCGCGCGCGGAGTCGCGGCCCTCTCCGCGTCCGGTATCGCCAATAAGCATCCCCGCGAAGAAACTTCGAGGCTTCTCCCTGCCTTTCCCTGACGGAAGCCCAGGAGGTTCAAGATGGCAGTCGCGAAGACGGAACGGGAAGCCGCCGGCTCGGTGCCGCCCGGTCGCCCGCTCGGTGAAGGCAGCAAGCCCGAGGAGCAGCCGGATTTGGGACCAACCGGGCCGGCTACGGTAGAGGGCGAGAAGCCCGGCCCTCAGTCCGGTGGGTATGACCGGCAATCGCCGGATCATTCGACGGACAACGCCAAGGGCGGTTACGGCGCGGGCTGAGGAGCCGATGCTCGGCTACACGCGCGGTCGCGCTTACGCGCAGGCGCGTTCAGCGGCACGTAAGCGCCCGCGGAGGGCGGCCCCGGCCCCCATCCCTCGGAGGCCCGAGACGTGGCCTGGAAGGGCGCCCTACGGCCCGTGACGGGCTACCAGCACGCCTTGGGCAGGCGCCGCTTCCATCGCTCTCCGAGGCGTAGCTTCTCGCTCCCAGCTCTGTCCGGCCGACGCCGGCTGACGACGATGGGGGCTGTCTCCGCCGCGGGCTGAGGAGGCTCCGGGGCCGCTTGCTCGACCACCTCAACGGCCACCTCAGCGCCTTCCCGGGCTGGCACCTTCCGGGGCCTGCCGCGGCGACGTGGAGCGCTCTCGGTCGGGGCGATGGGTGACGAGGCCCGGCGAACGCGAGGAAGCTCCTCGGGCTCGACCGCGGCCTCCGGTTCGGGCTCATGCACCTCCGCTATGAGGAGGCTCGGCAGGATGCGGCGATGCTCCGGGGCAGCCTCAGCGAGGGGCTGAAAGGCGGTAGCGGCAGCATCGAGCGAGGGCCACAGGGCCGCCGCTTCGAGCTGTCTCGGCCGCTTGTGCGGCTCTCGGGGCTGCTTGGAGGGAATGGAGACGTAGCGGGCTGTGCCGCTCGACTTGGCTTCGACGGTGAATGTCCGCCGGACGCGGTTACGCAAAGTGTTGATCCTGAGGGAGAGAGCTTGAGTCTCTGTCGAGACACCTTGCCCTCTCCATGCCGAGCCGCGGGATGCTTGTCGAGAGCGCCGAACATCAAAGTCAGGAGCGATGCCTGGATAGCGTCACCGACCTTCACAGTGATGAAGGCATCGCCCACCGGCAGAGCCACGCTCTGACCCTTCACGCTGTGGAGAAGATCAAGCGGCGTGCGCTGACGCAGGTCATGCGTCCCGGTCTTCGCGGGCTTCCAAGGTCGGATTGTCATGAGGGCCATGTGTGAAACCGCTGTGTGAAAGCGCGGTTCTCACCAACCCATTGTAAGGACCAACCTTTTGACTTCAAAACATGAAGTAGGTTGGTGCGGCCAAGAGGACTCGAACCTCCACCCCTCGCGGGACTAGCACCTCAAGCTAGCGCGTCTACCAATTCCGCCATGGCCGCCCTTGCCGCCGTGCCGCTTCGTCAGCGGCCGGTGTCTTGTGTGGGCGGCGCAGCGGATAACAGATGCCCGGGGCAGGCACAAGCGCCGGATTCGCTTCTTCGCATTTTGCTGCCTCGAAAACGTGTCAGAACCCTGCTTCGGCGTCGTCGAGGATCGGCACGGCGCCCTCGCCGATCGTCACGCCGGGGGTGCGCACCACGTCGGCCTTGCGGATCAGCTCGGTCACCTCCACCGAGATCCGGTTGCCGGTCACCACGATCTGCCCACGGGCGATCGGGTGATCGTTGGCGAGGATCTCGACCATGTCGGTCTCTGTGGCTTCCAACTCGATCACTGCGCCGCGACCCATGCGCAGCAGCATGTGCAACGGCATGTGGCTGCGCCCCAGCACGACCTTGAGATCGACCTGCAATTCGTCCAGGACCGCCACGCGCGGATGCTCCCTTTCTCAACGTTCGGAAAACCTTCCGCATGCAAGGGTGAAGTCTTGGTAAACAATTCCTTCACGGCACCCGCATCCCGCCTTTCGATCGCACCCGCGACATTCCTGCCGCGCGTGGGCGCGCCGCCGGTGGTCTGGCGCGTGACCGACAGCCTCATCGGCTACGCCGAGGCCGAGGCCGAGATGGAGGCCCGTGCCACTGCCATCGCACGGGGCGAGGCGGACGAACTGGTCTGGCTCCTGGAGCACCCGCCGCTCTACACGGCCGGCACCTCGGCCAAGACCGCCGACCTCGTGGAGCCGGAGCGTTTTCCCGTCCACCGCACGGGGCGGGGCGGGCAGTACACCTATCACGGGCCGGGCCAGCGCATCGCCTACGTGATGCTCGACCTCAACCGGCGCAAACCCGACCTGCGGGCCTACGTCGCGAGCCTGGAGGCGTGGCTGATCGCGACGCTCGATGCCTACAACGTCCGGGCGGAGCGCCGCGAGGACCGGGTCGGGGTGTGGGTGCGCCGGCCGGACAAGGGGCCGACCGTCGAGGACAAGATCGCGGCGATCGGAATCCGGGTGCGGCGCTGGGTGAGCCTGCACGGCATCAGCCTCAACGTCGAGCCGGATCTCTCCCACTTCTCCGGCATCGTGCCCTGCGGCGTGCGCGAGCACGGTGTCACGAGCCTGGCCGATCTCGGCCGCATCGTCAGCCTGCCCGAAGTGGACATGGCGCTGCGCGCCGCCTTCGAGCCGATCTTCGGCCCGACCCGCGACGAGGCGCCGTAGCCGAAGTGAGGGGTTTCGAAAGGGCAAGCCCTTTCGCGGGTCCAGGGCGGAGCCCTGGTGGAAGGGAGATCGGGGCGCTGCCCCTATACCCCGCCAAAGGGATGATCCCTTTGGATACCCGGGACTCTACGCGTCGGCGGTGGCCGAGGGGATGACAGGGACAGTGGCAGGCATCGCTCTGCGCAGGCGCAGGCCAGCGCGCAGCAGCGGCAGGACGAGACGGGCGAGCCGGATCTGCCCCGGCAATTGCCGCGGCATCAGCGGACGGTAGGCGAGGCGCGGGCTGGCGCGATCCACCGCCGCGACGATCTCGCCGACCCGCGGCAGGGCGGCGATGCGGCGTGCCTCCGCCTCCGGGATGCCGAGCCGGCGCGCCCAGCCGAGATCGCGGGCGAGCCGGCCCTGGTTGTAGAGGCGGCGCAGCCTTGCCCGCCAGGCGTAGCGGTGAAGGGCGCGGGGCACCGCCTCCATCCGGGCGTCGCAGAGGGCGTCGGGTTCCTCGCAGCGGGAGCGGATCGTGTCGGCGACGCCGCCGGCCGCCCGGCCGGTGAGGCGGGCCGAGATCAGGACCAGCACCGCCCGGTCATGGCGCACGCGAAAACCCCTCTGCAGCAGGGCGCCGACGAAGGCGCCGTCCTCGCCTAGCGGGATCTCCGGCATGCCGCCGACTTGCGTGTAGGCGGGAAGGCGTACGGCGAGCGAGGCGCCGATGGTGGTGCGGTGGCAGGGCCAGGGATCGTGCGGATCGGGATCGATGCGCGCTTCCATCTCGGTGATCAGCGCGTCGTAGCTGTCCTCCAGCCGGCCGCGGGCGGGCAGCGAGGGCGGCAGCAGGGCCGCCTCCTCGGGGATCAGCTCGACCCGGCCGGCGACCGCATCGGCGCCCGCCGCCAGGGCGGCGAGGTTGGCCGCGACCCAGTCCGGCGGCACGATGCTGTCGGCATCCGTCGTCAGGAGGGTCGCCGCTTCGGCCGTGCCCGCCTCTTCGAGCCACGCGACCGCCGCATCCATCGCCGCGCGCCGCGCCCATCCCGCATGCGCGCCGGCATGGACACGCTCGATCACCCGAACGGGAATCGACATCTGCGGCACGAGGTCGGCCACGATCCGTTCGGTGCCGTCCGTGCAGTTGTTGAGGAACAGGACGAGCCCGAGCCGCCCCGGCGTGAGGCCGGCCTGCCCGTCGATCGCCTTCAGGCAGCGGGCGATCCGCTCGGCCTCGTTGCGCACGGGGATGGCGATCAGGGTATCGAGGATCGAAGAGGCGGGCGGCACGGACGGGCTCCGGGAAGGCCGAAGAGGGGCGCTGGACGGGCCGGAACCCGGTGCCATCCAGCGTCTCGCGCCCTCCTTACGCCACGCTTGATGAACCGCGGCTGATGGTCCCGCGCGGCGGAACAGGGCCCGCTGCCCCCGGTTCTCCGCTCAACCCGCAACCGCCTGGCCTTCGTCCGTCCGTCCCCCCGCTCTTCCCCAAGCCTGCCTTCCCAAGCCTGCCGACGCCCGCCCGACGCGCCCCACCCGCGCGGGGCCGGCCCCCCTCTGCGTTCCTCACCCCGCCTCCAAGGAGTTTCCCGCATGAGCGTTCTGTCCGCCCTCGGCCTGACCTCGGGCAAGAAGGTCCGCTACGCGGTCGTGGCGCTCGGCGACATCTCGCAGGAGGCGATGCTGCCGGGCGTGGCGCATACCGGTAATTCCGAGGTCACGGCCTTCGTCACCGGCGATCCCGAGAAGGCGCGCCGGGTCGGCGAGCGCTACGGCGTCACCGAGACCTACGGCTACGAGCAGTTCGGCGCGCTTCTCGCCTCGGGCACGATCGACGCGATCTACCTCGCCACGCCGAACTGGCGCCACGCCGAGTTCGCGATCCCCGCTCTCAAGGCCGGCATCCACGTCCTGGTCGAGAAGCCGCTGGAGATCTCAAGCGAAAAATGCCGGGAGATCATGGCGGCGCAGGCGGCCTCCACGGCCAAGCTGATGGTCGCCTACCGGCTGCATTTCGAGCCGGCGACGCTGGCCACGATCGACCTGATCCGCTCGGGCGAACTCGGCGAGATCCTGACCTTCTCCTCGACCTTCACGCAGATGGTCTCGCCCGAGAACCACCGGGCGACGAGCGGCGTGACGGCCGGGCCGATCTTCGACATGGGCCCCTACCCGATCAACGCCGTGCGCTACCTGTTCGGCGACGAGCCGACCGAGGTGGTCTCGGCCGTCGGCGTGCGCCATCCCGAGGCGGGCCTGGGCGATTTCGACGACACCGTCGCCGTCACCCTGCGCTTTCCGCAGAACCGCCTCGCGCAGTTCGTGCTGTCCTATTACGGCAACGTGCTCGACACCTACGCCGTGGTCGGCACCAAGGGCAGCGTCGAGGTCAATCCGGCCTACATGTACGGCAAGCCGCTGGAGCGCACGGTGACGCTCGGCGAGACGAAGAGCCACGAGAGCTTCAAGAACACCGACCATTTCGGCGGCGAGCTGAAATACTTCTCGGATTGCATCCTGAACGGCACCGACCCGGAGCCCGATGCCGAGGAGGGTTACGCCGACCTGCGGGTGATCGAGGGCATCCTGAAGGCGCTGGAGAGCGGCGGACCAGTGACGCTGGAGCCGTTCACGCGCCGGCGGCGCATCGACACGGAGGCGCAGCGGCAGACGCTGAAGGCCCAATTCGCGCCGGACCTCGTGAACACCTCCAATCCCGGCAAGGGCAAGGAGAAGGTGCCGAAGAACTGACGCGGTCTCGAACCCGTATCGCTCGCGCCGCAGGGGCTGAGACCACGATGATTTTTCTCTACGGCATCGCCCTGCTCGCGGGCATCGCCACGGCGATGCAGCCCGGTCAGAGCACGCAGCTCGCCAAATCGTTCGGTGAGCCCTTCGCGGCCGGGCTCGTCTCGATGCTGGTCGGCACCGCCACCATGCTCGTCATCGGCCTCGCGACCGGGCGGCTGCACCTGCCGAGCCTTCAGCAGGCGGGCGCCGCGCCCTGGTGGGCCTGGGGCGGCGGGGTGCTCGGGGCCGGCGTGATTCTGGCCCAGCTCTTCGTCGCGCAGCGGATCGGGGCGGCGAGTTTTCTCGGCCTCCTCGTCACCGCGGGCGTCGTCACCTCGATCACCCTCGACCATTTCGGGCTCGAAGGCTTCGCCACCCATCCCGCGAGCCTCGCGCGCCTCGTCGGCGGCGGGCTGATGATCGCGGGCGTCGCCCTCGTGGCGCTGTTCTGAGCGACGTCTTGCCCTGCCCCTCTACGCCGCCGCCTGCCGGAGCCGGGGTGGGGCGGCGGGCGCGGTGCCGGTGCGTGCCCGCTCCAGCGCCGCATCGAGAGCCTCGCTCAGCGAGGTCACGAGCAGGTCGGCCGAGGTCGCGCGGCGCAGGCGCCCGAGGGAGGCCGGGTCCCGCTCGCGCCAGAAGCCGACGAGGATCGTCACCCCCGGCGCCGCCTTTCGGGCGCGGCGGATGGTGAGGCGGATCTGCGACAGGCTGATCGGGTCAAGATAGGAGAAGCAGATCATCGCCGGGCGCTCGCCCTCGGGCAGGCCGTCGCGCAACGCGTCGACCGTCGCTACCCGCGCGCCCAGGCCGTGACGGGAGAGGGTCTGGGCCAGCATCAGGGTCGCCGCCTCGTCGAAGGCGCTCCCGCTCGGTACGCACATGACCGGCGCCGCGCCGCGCCAGGCCGGGGCCAGGTCTTCGGGGCCGAGCACGATGCCCGCCGCGCGCCGGTCCGGCCCCACCGCCGCGAACGCGGCCTCGGCCTCGGCGCCTCTCGGCTTGCGGGAGCGCCGCGGCATGCCGCGCTTGCGCGCCAGCCCCAGCGTTTCGACCACCGTGCGGAAGCCCGCGCCCACCTCGCCCTGTCGCTCGCGGTCGAGCATGCCGCGCGCCGCATCCTCCTGGGCCATGCGCAGGCCCGGCAGCACGACCTCATCGTAGTAGGTCACGAGCGCGCGCTCCTTGAGGAACAGCCGCCCCTGCTCGATCGCCTCGGCCGGGTCGCCCGCGAGCATGCGCTGATAGAAGATCTCCTGCGGGCCCAGCGCCGGGCGGTCGCCGAGGAGCACGTCGAGGAACCACAGCCGCTCGACATGGCGCCCGAGCACCACGAGGCAGACGGTGAGCGGCGTGGCGAGCAGCAGGCCGATCGGCCCCCACAGGAAGGTCCAGATCGTCGCCGCCAGAATCACTGCCATCGGCGAGATGCCGGTGGAGTGGCCGTAGAGGAGCGGCTCGACCACGTGGCCGGCGATGGGCTCGACGATCACGAACAAGATCGCGACCTGGATCGCCATCGACCAGCCGGGATCGACCGCGACCGCGATGGCCAGCGGCAGCACCGCCGAGATCACAGCGCCGACATAGGGCACGAAACGCGAGATGCCGGCGATGACGCCGAACAGGATCGGGCTCGGCACGCCGATGAACCACAGGCCGACCCCGATCACGAGGCCGAAGGCGAGGTTGAGGATGAGCTGGGCGATGAAGAACCGGCTGAGCCGGCTCGTGGCGTCGTCGATCGCCGCCGTGGTGCGGCGCAGGTCGCTCGATCCCGCGAGCCGGATCGCCCGGTTCCGCAGATCCTCGCGCTGGAGCAGGATGAAGATCGTGAACAGCAGGATCAGGCCGAGCGTCGCCAGCGGGTGCAGGACCCCACCCGCCACGCTGCCCAGCGTCTTCAGCAGACCGGAGCGGGGGGCGTGGATCTCGACCTGCATCGGCCGCGCCGCCGTGCCGAGCGCCGCGCCTGTCTCGGTCTCGGACTTGACGGGCGGCTGCAGCTCCTTGCCGATCTCTTCCGCCATGTCGAAGAAGCCGGAGAAGGTGTCGGACAGGCCGCCCCGCTCGGCGGTGGCGGTGCGCAACGCCGTGATCTTGTCGCGTAGGGTCAGCGAGTAGCGGGGCAGGTCGGCGGCGAGCTGCGCGGCTTCCCGGGCGATCAGGCTGCCCACCGCGCCGAGAGTGCCGAAGGCGAGCAGCACCACGAGCAGCACGGCGGCCACGCGCGGCACCCGCAGGCGCCGCAGCCCTCGAACGGCAGGAACCAGAACGAAGCTGAGCAGGATGGCGAGCGCCACCGGCACGAGAATGTCGCGGCCGAAATACAGCGCACTCGCGACCGTCACCACGAGCAGCAGGGAGGCGAGCGTCGTCACCACCGGCAGCGCCTGGCGCAGGAGCCGCTGGGTGACCGGATCGGTGGTCATGACATCCTCATGATGGCGTACTCACACGTGTCGAGAGGAGCAGAGGGGCCTTGGCTTCCAAGGAGGCACGGCCGATCCCATCCTCACCCTCCTTCGAGGCCGCTTCGCCGCACCTCAGGATGAGGAGGTGGATGGGATCAGAGATCGGTGGTCCAGCCTCTCACTCCCCCGACCCGATCGCCGTGCCGATCTGAGTCAGCAATTTCGGAAAATCGATCGGCTTCGGGTGATAGTCGTCGCAGCCGGCCTGGATCGCCTTGTCGCGGTCGCCCGACATGGCGTGGGCCGTGAGCGCGATGATCGGGATCGCGCGCGTATCGGGCGCGGCCTTGAGGGCACGGGCGGTCGACCAGCCGTCTAGGATCGGCAAGTTCATATCGAGCAGGATCACGTCGGGTTGGGCGGCGCGGGCCTGCTGCACGCCCGCCTCGCCGTCATGGGCGAGCACGACCTCGTAGCCGCGCCGCTTCAGCCGGCGGGAGAGAAAGTCCCAGATCTCCTCGTGGTCTTCCACCAGCAGGATTTTTCCCGACACGCCCGAACCCCTCACTCGCGCTGCGCGCTTTCCGCGACCTAACGCGCGGAAACCCGTTGCGGTCTCATGGGGCTGCGCGCAATCCTTATCCCTTGTCATATTCGCCGCCTTGTCTCGCTCGGCTCCGCACGGCTAAGGGGGGCGCACGGGCGGAGCATACGGGGCGAACGCGGTGCGGGATGGCGGAGCGGAGGACGGCGATCCGCGCGTCACGGCGCTGCTCGCGTATCTCGCGGAGCATGAGGCGCCGTTCTCGATCCGTGGGCGCGACGACCTCGCCGGGCTCGCCCTCGGGCGCGACGCCCTGAATCCGAGCATCGATCCGCAGGCGCCGCCGTCCTGGTGGGTGGAAGGGTCGGGCGGGCTCGATCTGGCAGGCGCCGATCTCGCCGACGCCCGGCTGGAGGAGACGGATCTGTCGGGGGCCAACCTGCGGCGCGCCTCGCTCGCCGGCGCGCTCGCGCGCTCGGCCGGTTTCGCGGGCGCCTGCGTGGAGGAGGCGGATTTCTCCGGCGCCGACCTCAGCGGCGCGCGCTTTGCCGGGATCGCCGGGGGCCAAGCCTCCTTCCGCGAGGCGATGATCGAGGATGCCGATTTCTCCGGCGCGACCATGCGCTTCGCCCGGCTCGACAAGGCTCTGCTCGACGGCGCCTGCTTCGAGGGCGCCGATCTGTGGGGCACCGACTTCACGGGCGCGGATGCCGACGATTCCGTGTTCCGCAAGGCCCGGCTCGACGAGGCCAACCTCTCCGACTGCAACCTGACCGGCGCCGACTTCGAGGGCGCGAGCCTGAAAAAGGCACGGCTCGTCGGCTCGCGGCTGCGCGGGGCCAACTTCTCCGGCGCCCGGCTCGACGGGGCGGACCTGTCGGGAGCCGACTTCTCCCGCACCAGCCTCGTGCGGCTCGACCTCACGGCGTGCAAGCTGCACCATGCGCGCTTTGCCGGGGCGTGGCTGGAGGGCGTGCGGCTCTCCGTCGAGCAGATCGGCGGCATGGTCGGCGAGGAGAAGGCGGGCGAGTACGAGGCGGCGCAGGCGAGCTATCTCGCCCTCGAGCGCAACCTGCAGAGCATCGGCAGCCCCGAGGGGGCGAGCTGGGCCTACAAGCGCGGGCGCCGCATGGGCCGCCGCCATGCCGGCCAGCGCGCCCGCGAGGCCTTTTTCACCCGCGACATCCGAGGAACCCTGAGCCACGGCTATCGCTGGATCGCCGACCGCTTCGTCGAGTGGCTGTGCGATTACGGCGAGAGCCTGTCGCGGATCGCCCGCGCCTTCCTGATCGGAATCTTCCTGTTCGCCGGGGCCTACGGCGCGACTGGTGGGCTCTTTCACGAGGGCGAGAACATCCCGACCTACAACCCCCTCGATCTCGTCAGCTACAGCGCGCTCAACATGATGACGGCCAACCCGCCTGAGATCGGCGTGAAGCCGATTGGGCGCGTCACCAATCTGCTGGTCGGGCTTCAGGGGGCGGCGGGCATCGTGCTGATGGGCCTGTTCGGCTTCGTCCTCGGCAACCGGCTGCGGCGCTGAGCGGCGGCTCCGACTTTTTGATTTCGCATTCCCGCGAAAGCCGGCCACAGCTTTCGCGGGCGATGCCGGGACAGCAAAGCCGAGACGGCAACGTCACGACGGGAGACATCACTGTGACCGTACAGGACGGGAAGGTGCCGGCCACCGGGCCGACCATGGCGGATTTCCGCAACCTTGCCGACGCGCTGCCGCAGCTCGCCTGGATCGCCGAGGCCGACGGCAACATCGTCTGGTACAATCGCCGCTGGTACGACTACACCGGCACCACGCCGGCCGAGATGGCCGATCATGGCTGGCGCAAGCTGCACCATCCCGACCATCTCGAGCGCGCCGCCGCGCGCTTCTCCGCCTGCATCGGGGCGGGCGAATCCTGGCAGGACACGTTTCCGCTCCGCGGCAAGGACGGCCGGTACCGCTGGTTCCTGTCGCTGGCCGAGCCGGTGCGCAACGCCGAGGGCGTCATCGTGCGCTGGTACGGCACCAACACCGACGTCACCGAGACGCGCCTCGCGCAGGACGCGCTCGGCCATTCCGAGCAGCGCTTCCGGGCGCTGGTCGATGCCTCGGCGGCCGTGATCTGGAACACCACGGCCACGGGCGAGCTGATGCCGCCCCAGCCGCGCTGGGCCGCCTATACCGGGCAGAGCGAGGAAGCCTACCAGGGCTGGGGCTGGGTCGATGCCGTCCATCCCGACGACCGGGCGCGGGCCGCCGAGGTCTGGGCCGAATGCGTCGAGGCGGCGAAGACCTACGAGGTCGAGTACCGCCTGCGCCGCCATGATGGGGTCTGGCGCGACATGGAGGTGCGCGGCGTGCCCGTGCTCAGCGAGGACGGCACCATCCGCGAATGGGTCGGGCTCAACATCGACATCACCGCCCGGAAGGAGGCGGAAGCCGCCATCGAGCAAGCTCGCGCCGCGGCGGAAGCCGCCAACCTCGCCAAGAGCCAGTTCCTGGCCAACATGAGTCACGAGCTGCGCACACCGCTCTCGGCGGTGATCGGCTATTCCGAGATGCTCGGTGAGGAGCTCGAGGATCTCGGCCAGGCCGAGCTGCTGCCGGATCTGCGCAAGATCGAGTCTTCGGCCCGCCACCTGCTGGGCCTCATCAACGACGTGCTCGACATCTCGAAGATCGAGACCGGACGGTTGACGCTGGCGGCGGAAACCTTCGACGTGGCGACGCTGATCGAGGACGTCACCGCCGCGACGCAGTCGCTCATCATGAAGAAGCGCAACCATTTCCGCCTCGACGTCGAGGGCGATCCGATGATCGGCCTCGGCGCGATGCATCAGGACCAGCTCAAGCTGCGCCAGTCGCTGATCAACCTGATCGGCAACGCCGCCAAGTTCTCGGAAGACGGCGAGATCGTCCTCTCGGTGCGGCGTTTCCGGCAGGACGGTGCCGACTGGATGAGCTTTGCGGTCTCCGATACCGGCATCGGGCTGACGGACGAGCAGATCGGCCGGCTGTTCGAGCGCTTCTCTCAGGCGGACGAATCGACCACGCGCCAGTTCGGCGGCACCGGCCTGGGGCTCGCCATCACCCGCGCGTTCGTCGAGCGCATGGGCGGCACGATCGGCGTTACGAGCACCTTCGGCGAGGGCGCGACCTTCACCATCCGTCTGCCGGCCGAAATCGACGCCCACGAGGAGGAGGTGGAGGCGCAGAGCGTTGCCGCCCGGGTCCAGGAGATCACCGACGGCGAGGCGCACCTGCACGATGTGGTTCTGCTCGTCGACGACGACCCGGCCGCCCGCGACCTGCTCCAACGCTTCCTCGAACGTGAGGGGTTTCGCGTGCGCACCGCCAATGACGGCCGGGCCGGGCTGACGCTGGCACGCGCCCTGAGGCCGCGGGCGATCCTGCTCGACATTGAGATGCCGCGCATGGACGGCTGGGCGGTGCTGCACGCGATCCGCACCGATCCCGAGATCGCCGAGACGCCGGTCATCATCACCAGCGTGGTCAACGAGTTCAGCCTCGCCCACGTGCTCGGCGCCACCGACTACATGGTCAAGCCGATCGACTGGAGCGCGCTCAAGGACGCGATGGAGCGCTACCGCCCCGTCGACCGCGAGGGCAGCGTGCTCGTGGTTGACGACGATGCGGATGCGCGCGAGCGGGTCCGCCGCACGCTCCAGCGCGACGGGTGGCAGGTGCGCGAGGCCGAGAACGGCGCCGCCGCCCTGGAAAGCCTCGATGCCGAACGCCCGAGCCTGATCCTGCTCGACCTGATGATGCCAGTCATGGACGGCTTCGCCTTCCTGCGGGCGCTGCGCGGGCGCCCGGACGGCGACAACATCCCCGTCGTCGTGCTCACCGCCAAGGAGATCACCCCTTCGGAGAAGGAGAGTCTCGGCGCCCAGGCCGACCGGCTGATCATGAAGGGCTCGATGAGCCTCTCCGAAATCGGCCGGCAATTGCGCGACCTCTACGCCCGGCAGGACGGCACGCCGCTGCCGGGCCAGATCCAGGGGCTGATCGACAAGCTGTCGCCGTAGGGCTTGGCCTGCTTCCTCCGACCCGCTGCCTCAAGGCGAAGGCGTGGGTGGGGAATCGGTCTGCGCCTGTGCCATCGCCCGCGCCAGACCCTCGTAGACCCGCGGGTCCGTCATCTGCGCCACGTTGAAGCGCATGAAGCCAGAGGCCGTCTGCGCGACGCTGAAGACGTTGCCCGGCGCCAGCACCAGCCCCTCGGCCAAACCGGCGCGGGCGAGCGCTCCCGCGTCCTGCCGCTCGGGCAGGCGGCACCACAGGGTGAAGCCGCCCCGCGGCACGATCCAGGGCGCGATGCCGAGCGGCTCCAGCCGGGCGGCGGCCTCCCGGCGCGCCCGCGACAGGCGGCGGCGCAGGGCCTCCAGATGCTTTCGGTAGCTGCCATCCGTGAGCGTCGCGGCGATCAGTTCGGCGGCGACCGGGCTCGGGCCGCCGAAGCCCGTCGCCACCTGGAGATCGACCAGCGCCTCGATCCAGTCGGCGCGCGCGGCGACGTAGCCGCAGCGGATCGAGGCCGAGAGTGTCTTGGAAAAGCTACTGACGCGGATCACGCGGGCGAGGCCGTCGAGCGCGGCGAGCCGGGGCGAGGGCTCGGGTTCGAGGTCGGCGAAGATGTCGTCCTCGACGATGGTGAGGTCATGCGCCGCCGCGAGCGTCAGCAGCCGGTGGGCGGTTTGCGGCGTGAGCGTCGCGCCGGTCGGGTTGTGGAGCGCGGAATTGGTGACGTAGAGGCGCGGGCGATGCTCGGCCAGCGCCGCGGCGAAGGCCGTGAGGTCGGGCCCCGTCGGCGTGTAGGGCACGCCGACGGGCCGCACCGCGTGCACGCGCAACAGGGCCTGGAAGTTGAAGTAGCAGGGATCGTCCACGATCACCGTGTCGCCGGGCCGCAGCAAGAAGCGGCCGATCAGGTCGATGGCCTGCATGCCCGAGGCCGTGAGCAGTACCTGGTCCGCGCCCAGGTCGATCCCCTCCCCCGCGAGCCGGCGCACGAGGTGGCGGCGCAGGGTGAGCGCACCGCGGGCGGCACCGTAATCGGTCAGTACCGCCTCCCCGGCCTGCTGTGCGAGACCGCGCACGGCCCGGCGGATCGCCGCGTTCGGCATCCACTCCGCCGGGAGCCAGCCGCAGCCCGGCTTGAGCATGTCCGGCCCGGCATCGAGCGATTGGCGCGAGACCCAGAGCGGATCGATCGCCCGGTCGCGCCGCGGCTCCGCCTCGGTCAGCGCCAGCGGCGAGACCGCCCCCGAAACGAAGAAGCCCGAGCCCGGCCGGGCTCGGATCAGCCCCTCCGCCGCCAGCCGGTCGTAGGCCTCGACCACGGTCGAGGGCGAGACGCCCATGGTCGCCGCGAACCGGCGGATCGAGGGCAGCTTCTCGCCCGGAGCCAGCGCGCGGGTGGCGAGCCTGTCGCGGATCGCCGCCGCCACCGCTGCCGTACGGGTACCGATCTCATCCGCCATGGTGTGATTGCTCAGGCATGTCGATGCAGATGGCCATACAGTTCGATTCCATCCGTGCGGAACTGTATCTGTCACCGCTTGGGTTCGTCATCTAGCCTCGGATCGCCTTCGAGACGAACGATGCCCGAACATCACAGGAACAATGCGAGCCGTAGGCGATGGGACGGGTGGGGCCACGGCCTCCTCGGCGTGGTCATCTTCAGCGGGTCGCTGCCGGCGACGCGGGTGGCGGTGGGCGGCTTCACACCGCTTTTTCTCACCGCCTCGCGCGCGGTCATCGCCGCCGGGCTCGGCGCCGCGCTGCTCGCCCTGCTGCGGCAGAAGCGGCCGGCACGGGGCGATCTTGGGCCGCTCGCGGTGGTGGCGCTCGGCGTTCCCCTGCTGACGGCCCTGGCGCTGCGGCACATCACCTCGGCCCGCTCTATCGTCTTCATCGGCCTGCTGCCGTTGGCCACCGCCCTGTTCGGCCTGCTGCGCGCCGACGACCGTCCGAAGCCCGCCTTCTGGCTGTTCTCGGGAACGGGCAGCCTGTTGGTCGTGGGCTTCGCCCTGGCGCATGGCGATGGCGGCGACATCACCGGCGACGGGCTGATGCTCGGCGCGATCGGGCTGTGCGGTCTCGGCTATGCCGAGGGCGCCCGGCTGTCGCGCCGGCTCGGCGGCTGGCAGGTGATCTCCTGGGCGCTGCTGCTCGCCGTCCCCGCCATGGCGGCGCTGGCCCTCGCAACCTGGCCGGAGACCTGGACCGGGATTGGCCTGCCGGCCTGGGCTGGGCTCGGCTACGTCTCGGTCTTCAGCATGCTGGTCGGCTTCGTGTTCTGGTACCGCGGACTGGCGCTCGGCGGCATCGCCGGCGTCGGGCAATTGCAATTGCTCCAGCCCTTCCTCGGCCTCGCGCTGGCCGGCCTCCTGCTGGGCGAGCCCGTCGAGGGCGCGATGGTCGCGGTCGCCGCTGGCGTGGTCTTGTGCGTCGTGGCCGCCAAGCGCTTCGCCTGACGTGAGGCACTCTCAGAAGCCGGCCGTCTGGTCGAAATCGAGATAGGCCGTTTCGATCACGATCTGCGTCCGGCTGATGACTTCGAGCTTGCGCAGGATCTCCGAGACATGCGCCTTCACGGTCGAATCGCCGACCTGCAGCTCGTAGGCGATCTGCTTGTTGAGCTTGCCCTGGCGGATCATGCCGAGCACCCGCATCTGCTGCGGGGTCAGGCGGGCGACCCGCTCGGCGATTGGCGCCTTGTCGCTCCCCCGTGCCGCGGGCGGCGCGGCGGCCAGGTCGGGGGGCATGAACAGGGCGCCGCCGAGCACCTCGGAGATCGCCCGCGTCAGGGTCGCCTTATCGACGGCCTTCGGCACGAAGCCTGCCGCGCCGTGGCGCAGCGCCTCCTGCATGACCCGTGGTTCCGTGACGCCCGAGACGATCAGAATCGGCACGCGGGGAAAGCGCGCGCGGATCGTCGTGAGGCCCTCGAACCCGGTCACGCCCTGCATCGAGAGGTCGAGCAGGGTGAGGTCGATGGCGGGGTTCTGGCCTAAGATCTCGCAGGCCGCGCGGATGCCGTCGGCCTCGTGCAAGGCCGCTTTCGGAAAGGCCAGCGCGATGGCGCTCGCCAGCGCCTCGCGGAAGAGCGGATGGTCATCAACGAGGAGGAGGCGCAGGGCGCCCTCGAGGGGGAGCGGGGCCGCTGCCCCGGGGGCAGCTTCGAAGTCCGATCCTGGTTGGGCCGTCATCGCGATCTGCCTTCCGGCGGGCCGCACGCCCCGGCATGCGGCTTCTTTCACGCACCGTTTTAAGGCATTTCGGGCAAAGCCGCTGCCCGTCTTTCGTCTACCCCGCGCCGGGATCGGCGACGGCGCGAGGACAGGAGCTTCGAGCATCGTCCCGTAAGGTGATCGCCGGCTTTCGAAATAAGACGATGCTAGAACAATAACTTAGGGCCTCGCTCCGATTTTTGGGGGCGATGCCGTTACGCTGCCCGCACGGTCCGGAGGAAGTGGTCGACTTCCGCCGTCAGATGATCCGATTGCTGCAACAGGGCCGAGGCCGAGGACAGCACCTGGGAGGCCGCCGCCCCGGTCTCCTCCGCCGAACCGGCCACCCCGGTGATGTTCGTGGTCACCTCCGAGGTGCCGGCGGCCGCCTCCGTCACGTTGCGCACGATCTCCTGCGTCGCCGCGCCCTGCTCCTCGACGGCCGAGGCGATCGCGATCGCGACGGCGTTGATCTCCCGGATCCGGGCGGTGATGCTGCCGATCGCGCCGACCGCCTGACCGGTCGAGGCCTGGATCTGGGCGATCTGGCCACCGATCTCCTCGGTCGCCTTGGCCGTCTGGTCGGCGAGCAGCTTCACCTCGGCGGCCACGACGGCGAAGCCGCGTCCGGCCTCGCCGGCGCGCGCCGCCTCGATGGTCGCGTTCAGCGCCAGAAGGTTCGTCTGGGCCGCGATGCTGGAGATCAGCCCGATCACGTCGCCGATCCGAGAAACCACCGCCGAGAGATTCTGGATCAGGTGCCCGGTCTGGTTCGCCTCGCCGACCGCGGCATCCGCCAGGGCCGCCGATCCCTGGACCTGACGGGCGATCTCCTGAACGCTGGCGCCAAGTTCCTCCGCCGCCACGGCGACCGTGCCGACATTGGCCGCGGCCTGCTCGGCGGCGGCGGCGACGGAGGTCGATTGTCCCGCCGTGCGCCCCGCGGTCGTCGTCATGGCCGTGGCGGTCGCCTGCAGCTGGGCGGCCGAGGAGGAGACCGCCCCGATGATGCCGCCGACGGCGCGCTCGAAGCCGTCGGCCAGGGTTCTCGTGGCCTGGCGCCGCTGCTCCTCCGCCGAGCGGCGGGCCTGGGCCGTCTCCTCTTCGAGGGCGCGGGTGTGGATCAGGTTCGCCCGGAACACCTCGACCGCATCGGCCATCGCGCCGATCTCGCTGCGCTCGCCCGCATGCGGCGCCGGCAGGCTGGTGTCACCGGCCGAGAGCCGGCCCATCATGCCGGCGATCCGCCGAACCGGCTTGGAGATCGTGGCGATGCACATCCAGGCGATGAGCAGGCTGGTCAGGGCGGCGAGCGTCAGCGCGACGATGATGCCGATGCGGGCGCTTTCCCCCTCGCGGGTCGCCAGGAGCGCACTCGCCGCGCCCTCACGCTCGTTGAACTGGAGTTCCGCCTTCAGAGCCGCCCGTGCCGCGTTGAGTGCGGGCAGCATCCCGTCGAGCAGGTAATCCGTCGCGCTCTTCACGTCGCCCCGGTGCAGGCGCTGAAGGAACTCCTCTCCCATGTCGGAATAGGCCGGGACCGTGCTCCTGACCGTATCCCAGACCTTGCGCTCCTCCGCGGTGACGAACGGTTCGATGGCCTCAAGGCCCTTGCCGATATCGGTGATCGTCGACCGGAGACGCTCGAGGGATTTCGGCCGGCGATCCTCGCTCGACATGAGATAGGCCAGTTGCCGGCTGCGCAGCGTCTCGAAATCGGTGGCGAGGGCGCCCAGGAGGCGCGTCGACGGCAGGACGTTCCCGGCCAGGACATCGGTAGCGCGGCTGAGGGTGCTGAGCTTCCAATAGGAAATCCCGCCAAGCCCGCCGATGAGGGCCAGGAGCATCAGCAGGGCGCCGATGAGGCGCGCTCGGATGGAAAGGTTTCTCAGCACGGTGATCCGCCCATAAATCCAGACGGACCATGCTTATGTTACATGCGTAAAGCAAAGATTGCGGTCATCCGGCTGGGTTGGGCCTAGCCGTTTCGCCGTTTCTGTTCACCAGATCTCTTCGTCCGGCTCGATGAGCTGAAGTGGCAGGATCGAGTGAATTCTCTATGTCGACTTTTGCGCAATCGATGGAAAGTTCATGAGCATCGTCGACAGCGATCAAGAACATCGCGCCGAACGGTGACTGCCGGCTTTCGCAAGACCACAATGCACGAGAGACTTGGTGCAGATCGGTGCTCATAGCTTCGGCGGCGATGCCGCGCCTGCCCCGGTCACGTCCCTTCGAGCACGAGCTGGCGCCGGCCCGGCCGATGCCCTTCCGATCCGGTCTCGCGGAAACCGAGTTTGTGCAGCAGGCCCCAGGAGGCGACGTTGCCGGGGCGGCACTCGGCCACGACGACCCGGCGCGGGAAGCGGCGGCGCAGGCAATCGATGGTCGCCGAGACGGCCTCGGCCCCGAAGCCGCGCCCGCGGGCGCGGCCCGCGATCCAGTACCCGATCTCGACCGCCCCCTCCCCCCGCAGATGGGCGCCGACAACCCCGATGAGCGGGGCGGCCTCCTCGCGGCTCCAGGCCCCCAGGAAGCGGTCACGCCCGTGCCGGCCCGACGCGATCAGCGCCTCGGCATCCGCTAGGGTGAAGGGCGTGGCGAGGAAGTCGACCGCGCCGGTGATCGCCGGATCGTCGGTGAGCCTGTGCAGCGCCGGCGCATTCTCCGGCCCGAGCGGCGCGATCGCCAAGCGCGCGGTCTCGAGGCTAGGCAGGCCGATCAGGCTGTCATGGCGGGCGCGACGGAAGAACATGGCCGGGGATGTGGGGGCGCGCGTGACAATGTGAACGTGCCGATGCTGCCGGTTAATCCCGGCTGTCTGAGAAAAATCTCGGCTCGAAAAAATCCCGCCGCTCCCGCATGGGTGGTGTGCGGGCCGGCTGCGCGAACCATCGCGGGGGGCGCCGGTTGCCCCGCTAGGAGTTTGTGATGACCGAAACCCGTGACGGCACAAGGTACGAGCCCCAGGCGCCGCTCTCCGTGGCGGCGCGCAGCGCCTGCCCGCGCTGCGGCCGGGGGCACCTGTTCAAGGGGTTCCTGAACATCGCCCCGCGCTGCGACGTCTGCGGGCTCGACTTCTCCTTCGCCGACCCCGCCGACGGCCCGGCCTTTTTCGTGATGATGACGACCGCGATCCCGGCGGTCGCCTTCGGCCTGTGGCTGGAGCTGACCTACGACCCGCCGCTCTGGCTTCACTTCGTCCTGACGCTTCCGGTGGTGCTGATCACCTGCACCCTCCCCTTGCGCTTCTTCAAGGGATGGCTGGTGGCGAGCCAGTACGTGCACCGGGCCGAGGAGGGACGGCTCGCGCGGCCGGCCGCGGCCTCCGCACCGGCCGCGAACCCAGACTCGCCCGGGCCGCGCTGACCCCGGCGGGACCGGTCGGAATCGAAAAGCCCGCCCCGAGCGATCGGGGCGGGCTTCGTCATGCGGGCATCGGTCCGAGCGTCAGTGCGCGACGGGTGCGAGGCCGGCCGGCGGGTGGATCACCATCTCGGTGAACGGGTAGACGTAGGCCTGGAGCATCACGAGGCCGCCGACGAGGCAGGCCAGCACGATCGAGTGCCAGAACACGAAGCGCAGGATCTTGCTCTCCTGGCCGAAATAGCCGGTGGCGGTGGAGGCCACGACGATCGACTGGGCGTCGATCATCTTGCCCATCACGCCGCCCGACGAGTTCGCCGAGGCCATCAGGATGCCGGACAGGCCGAGCTGCTCGGAGGTGATCCGCTGCAGGCCGCCGAACAGCACGTTGGAGGCGGTGTCCGAGCCCGTCAGCGCGACGCCGAGCCAGCCGAGCAGGGTGCCGAAGAACGGGTAGAGGATGCCCGTGCCGGCAAAGGCCAGACCCAGCGTAGCGTCGACGCCGGCGTAGCGAGTGAGCACGCCGAGCGCGAGCATCGCCGCGATGGTGATGAGCGAGTAGCGCAGCACCCAGATCGTCTCGAAATAGGCGGTGACGAGACGCACCGGCGAGAAGCGCATGATCAGGCCGGAGATGATCGCGGCGAACAGCACGCCCGTGCCGGTGTAGGACATGTAGGTGAAGTTGAAGATCGCGGCCTCGGCCTTCGGCGCGGCCTCGACCGGCGGCACCTTCATGATCATGTTGTGCAGGCCCGGCACCTCGTATTTCCACGAGAAGATCGGGTTGACGATGCCCTTGAACCAGCCGGTGCCCCAGATCGCGACGATGATCGAGAGGATGATCCACGGCACCCAGGCCATCAGGATCTCCTGCGAGGAGGCGGTGCGGCCGCCGACATGCACCTTCGGCAGGTCGCCGGGGACGCCCGCGCCCAGCGAGGCGGGACGCGGCTCGCCGTAGCCGATCGACGGGTCATGGCCGCGCAGGGCCGGCGAGGTCCAGACCTGGGACGGGCGCCACACCTTCAGGAAGGCGACCAGCGCCGCCATCGAAACCAGCGAGGCGCCGATATCGACGATCCAGGGGTTGATGTAGTTCGAGATCAGGAACTGCGCGGCGGCAAACGAGATGCCGCAGACCGCGATCGGCGGCCACACCGCCATCATGCCGCGGAAGCCCGCGAACACCCAGATCAGCCAGAACGGCACGATCACCGAGAAGAACGGCAACTGGCGGCCGATCATCGCGCCGAGCACGTAGGGGTCGTAGCCCGTCACCGAGGCGAGCCCCTGCACCGGAGCGCCGAGCGCGCCGTAGGCCACGGGGGCGGTGTTGGCGATGAGCGACAGGCCGGAGGCAGCCAGCGGCGAGAAGCCGAGACCGATCAGGATGGCGCCGGTGACGGCGACCGGGGTGCCGAAGCCGCCCGCGCCCTCGAAGAAGGCGCCGAAGGCGAAGGCCACCAGCAGGAGCTGGATGCGCCGGTCCTCGGTGATGCCGGCCACCGATTGCTGGAGGATGGCGAACCAGCCCTTCTCCACCGTCAGGCGGTAGAGGAAGATCACGTTGAGGATGATCCAGCCGATCGGGAACATGCCCGTGACCATGCCCAGGATCGTGGCGCGCACGGCGAGGTCCGTCGGCATGCCGAAGGCGACCACGGCGACGAGGAAGGCAACGACGAGGGCAAGAACGGCGGCGATATGGACCTTGATCTTGCCGCTGGCGATCATGCCGAGCAGGGCGATGACAGGCAGCGACGCGACAAAGGTCGAGAGCCACTGGCTCCCGAATGGATCGTAGACCTGATTCCAGGGTGTCACGGGCTTGGCCCTCCTCCCAAATCCCGATCTTCCGCCGGGACCTTCTGGCACAGGGTGCTAGCAGAGCCGCCAAGCCCGCTCAACGTACGTGATCATGTATTCAATCCGCGTCCCGAGCGATGTTTTGCGGGTGACGCTTTTTTGGCACCGCGACGACACGACGCGCGCAAGACGAGACCACCCGCCTTTTCGTGCCGATGCGGGCGATTGTTCGAGCGCGGTGAGGAACTGGGCGGGACACCACCAGTTCCCGCTGGACGCCCCCGGGCGATCCCCGAACGCACCGAGAGGAATATCCTCCCATGTTCATGCGCGTCGACAAGCTACAGGCCGAGCTTCCCGCCCCCAAACGCAGGGATCCGAACGCGGCCGCCGCGCTGCAGGAACTGCTCGGCGGCAAGTACGGCGAGATGTCCACGCTCGGGAACTACATGTTCCAGAGCTTCAACTTCCGCAGCAAGGACAAGCTCAAGCCCTTCTACAGCCTGGTGGCCAGCATCACGGCAGAGGAACTCGGCCATGTCGAGCTCGTGAGCAACGGCGTGGCCATGCTCAACAACGGGCCCGACAACGACGGTGATACGACGGATGGCGGCGATATCTCGGGCGCGCCGTTCGAGGACATGAAGGACATCCGGCTGGCCGCGGCCTTCCTTTCGAATGGCGGCGGCGCGGCGCCGATCAACAGCAACGGCGCCTCGTGGAACAACGACTTCATCACCTCGACGGGCAACGTCGTCGTCGATCTGTTGCACAACTTCCACCTCGAATGCGGCGCGCGGCTGCACAAGCTGCGGGTCTACGAGACCCTGTCCGACCCGACCGGCCGCGAGGTTTGCGGCTACCTGCTGGTGCGCGGCTCGGTCCACGCCCACGCCTACGCGCTGGCGCTCAAGCAGATCACCGGCGTCGATCTCGACAAGTTCCTGCCGACGCCGAACATCAACCTCGACAAGATCCCCGAGTGCCAGAAATACCTGCAGGAGGGCTCGCACCGCCGCCTCTACACCTGGAGCCCGAACGATTACCGCGACATCGCCGGGATCTGGAACAGCGGCGAGCACGCCCTGCCCGGCGATCCGCCGGGTGAACTGGAGGTCGTGGAAGGCATGCCCGATGGCGGCAAGATCCACCAGCTCACCGGTATTCCGTCAGCCTTCGCCCCGGACTACGCGCCGGAGGAGATGTTCGAGATCGCGCAGAAGCTGACGAAGAAGGCGCGCTGAGTCAGCCACATTGGGCTCCTCCCCGGATGGGGAGGAGCCATTTTTGCCTTTGGAAAGCGCCTACCGCCCCATGCGCGCCGCCCGCCACAGCCGCCACAGGCGGCGCCAGCGGGCGATCTCGATCACGCTGTTGAGCGGATCGTAGCCGGGCCGCTCCATCGCCGCGAGATATGGCTCGACCAGGGCCGTCGGCAGGAAGGCGGGCCGGGCCGCCGGGGCGATGGTGGCGCGGGCCGCCTCGCAGGCGGCGAGATGACGCCGCGCCAGTGCCCGCAACTCGGCGCAGGTGCGCACCAATCCCGGTCCGCCACGGCCCGAGACGATGTCCTCGCGGGTGACGCCGTTCTGGCGCAGCAGGTCTCCGGGCAGGTAGATCTGCCCCTGGCGCGCGTGCCAGGGCAGGGCCCGCAGCAGGCCGGTGATGCCGTAGGCGACGCCGGCATGCCCGGCCGCCGCCGCGCCGCCGGGTTCGGCGCCTTCCGCGAGCACGAGGCCGGAAAGGCGGATCAGCGCGGAGGCGGTCTCGCCGCAGTAGCCCTCCAGATCATTCACCCGCGGCATCGGGTCGTCGTAGAGGTCGAAGACGCGGGCATCGATCAGGTCGACGAAGGGCTGGCGCCCGAGGCGGCGCGTGACGATGGCGTCCTCCAGCGCCGCCGCGACGGGGTTCGCCCGCACATCGCCCCGCGCCTCGCCCTGGAGTGCGTCGCGCCACCATTGCAGGCGGATCTCGCCGGCCATCGGGTTCGAGGCCGCCTCGCGGATGCGGGCGATGGTGAGGCTGAAGGCGGCCAGCGCGAACAGGTGCGGGCGAAAGGCGGCGGGCGCGAACAGGGCCGCGAAGTAGCGGTCCGGGTCGCCCTCGCGCACCAACTCCTCGCAGTGCCGGAAGGCGAAGGCGAGCCCGTCATGGCCGGCCTCCGGGTTCGTCTCGGTTCTGGTCTCGGGGCGCGTCATGGAGCGGGGCTCATGCGGCGTTCGACAGTCAGGTGACGGCGATCAGCGCGGCCGCGACCTTGCGGTTCTCGGCCATCAGGATGTTGTAGGTGCGTGCCGCCGCTCCCGTCTGCATGGTGTCGAGGCCGATGCCTGCGGCCTTGAGGCGCTGGCGCAGGGAATCGGGCAGGAAAACGATGTCGGCGCCGGTGCCGATCAGCAGCAGCTCGATCCCCTCGGCCTCGGCGAGGATGGGGGCGAGGCTCGCACCATCGATGGCGCCGGGCTCGCTCACATCCCAGGCGCGCACGCCCGAGGGCAGCAGCAGGATCGAGCCGCGATGCGACATCTGCCCGAAGCGGAAGCCGCCATTGCCGTAGGCGTCGATGCCGTGGCGGCCGGGCAGGAAGCCGTCGTGGATCTGACCCGGGACCCGTCCCTCACTCACGCCGCGTCTCCCCTCATCCCGTATCGGACGATGTCGGACGCCCGGTCACCGACCGCTTTTCGTCGGCTGCGACGGTGCCGCGGGCGCCTTGCAGCAGACACTTACTCGGCCGCCTGCGGCAGGCCCGCCTGCTGCGACGCCTTCGAGCCCGACAGGCGCAGGCCGATATAGATCAGCGCCGGCGTCGAGACGAAGATCGCCGAATAGGTGCAGATCACCACGCCGCAGAGCATCACCACGGCGAAGCCGTTGATTGCCTCGCCGCCGAACAGCACCAGCGCCACCAGCGAAAGGGTGGTGGAGAGCGAGGTCATCACCGTGCGCGACATGGTGGAGTTGATCGAGAGGTTGAGCAGCTCGACCACGGGAATGGTCTTGTAGCGGCGCATCAGCTCGCGGGTCCGGTCGAACACGACCACGGTCTCGTTGAGCGAGTAGCCGACGATGGTGAGGATCGCCGCGATCGAGGTCATGTTGAACTCGATGCGGGTGATGATGAACACGCCCACCGTCAGCACGATATCGTGCAGGGTGCCGACGATGGCACCCAGCGCCAGCTCCCGCTCGAAGCGGAACCACAGGTAGACCAGCACGGCGAGCACCGAGAGCACGACGCCGATCGTGCCGGACTGCACCAGCTCGCCCGAGACGCGCGGACCGACCGTCTCGGTGCGGCGGAAATCGTAGCCGGCGTCGAAGGCGGCGTGCGCCTTCTGCATCACCGCGGTCTGGCCCTGCTCGCCGGCCTGAAGGGGAAAGCGCACCAGCACCTGCCCCTGGCCGCCGAGTTCCTGAACCTCGGTCTCGCCGAAGCCGAAGCCGTTGGCGGTGTGGCGGATCTCGGCGACGTCCGCCGTATGGCCGGGCTTGGCCTGAAGCTCGACCAGGGTGCCGCCCTTGAAGTCGATGCCGTAGTTGAGCCCGACGGTGATGAACAGCACGAGCGTCACGACCGACATCACCGCCGAGAGCGGGAAGGTGACGCGCCGGAACCGCATGAAGTCGAAATGCGATTCGTCGGGCCAGAGGCGGAGCAGGCGCATGGTCGGTCTCAGATCATGAAGGCCGGCGCGCGGCGCCTTGAGCCTTACGAAGCGGTATCGCGGCCCACGCGGTGCGGGCCGCCTCAGGTCCCCGAGCGGGGTTCGATCAGAACGGCAGGGCCTTGGGCCGGAGCCAATTGTACCACACCGCGATCATCATGCGCGTCAGCGTCACGGCGGTGATGACGGTGGTGAGGATGCCGAGGATGAACACCACGGCAAAACCCTTCACCGGGCCGGAGCCCATGAAGAACAGCAGCAGGGCGGCAATCGCCATGGTCGAGTTCGAGTCGATGATGGTGGCGAACGCCCGATCGAAGCCGGCCTGGAGCGCCGAGACCAGGGAGCGGCCGGACCGGGCCTCCTCGCGCATGCGCTCGTAGATCAGCACGTTGGAGTCGACCGCCGTACCGATGGTGAGCACGATGCCGGCGATGCCGGGCAGCGTCATCGTCGCCTCCAGCACCGACATCAGGCCGAGGATCAGGCCCACGTGGACGATGAGGGCGATGTTGGCGATGAAGCCGAAGGTGCCGTAGGTCGCGAACATGAAGGCGATGACGAGCCCGGCGGCGACCAGGGTCGCCATCTTGCCAGCCTCGATCGAGTCGCGTCCGAGACCGGGGCCGACGACGCGGCGCTCGACCACGGTGAGCTTGGCCGGCAGCGCGCCCGCCCGCAGCAGCACCGAGAGGTCGTTGGCGTCCTTGACGGTGAAGTTGCCGGTGATCTGGCCCGACCCGCCGGTGATCGCTGAGCGGATCACGGGGGCCGACTGGATCACCCCGTCGAGCACGATCGCCATCCGCCGTCCGACATTCTCCGAGGTTGCCTGACCGAAGCGTTGCGCCCCACGCAGGTTGAACTTGAAGCTCACCATCGGCTCGTGGGTCTGCGGGTCGAAGGCAGGCTGAGCGTCGGTGAGATCGCTGCCGTCGGCCATGACGCGGCGCTCGACCGGCACCTTGGCGCCGCCCTCATCCTTCGAGGGCAGCATGTCGACGTCGCCCGAGGGCGAATCGGCCAGCATGCGGAATTCGAGCTTGGCGGTCTTGCCGAGCTGGTCCTCCAGCTCCTGCGGGTTCTGCAGGCCCGGCACCTGGACGAGGATGCGGTCGGCGCCCTGCTGCTGGATCGACGGCTCCTTGGTGCCACCGAAATCGATGCGCTTGCGCACGACCTCGATCGCCTGGCTGACCGCGCGCCGGGTGCGGTCGTTGATGCCGGCATCCGTCAGGACGAGCTGGATCGTGCCGTTCTCGGCCTCGTTGACCGAGAGCGTCTGACCGCCGGCGGCCAGCGGATTGTTGATCGGCTGGGCGAGTTCGCGCAGCTTCGGCAATACCTTGGCGCGGGCCGCCGCATCGGGGATGCGCAGTTCGACGCCGCGGTTGATCACGCGGATGCCGCCCTCGGGCGAGACGGAGGCCTCGCGCAGGATGCGGCGTACGTCGTCGCGCAGGCCCGTGACCATCGAGCGGACGAGGTCGGGCTGGTCGATCTCGAGCAGGATCTGCGAGCCGCCCTGGAGGTCCAGGCCGAGCACGATCGCCCGCTGCGGGATGATCCAGCTCGGGAACCACGATGGCAGGGAGGCCATGAAGGCCTTGCGGCTGTCGGCCGGGATGAAGCTGGGCACCGCCAGACTCAGGCCGATCAGGATGACGGCGAGCGTCGCGACGATCTTGGTTTTCGAGAAGCGCAGCATCCGCCCGGTTCCGACTTGTCTGTCATGGGTGCCGGCCATTCCGGCCGGCACACGCCTGTGGCGCTCAGGAGGCCTTGACCGGGGCACCCTTGACGCGGACCTCGGAGATCATCGTGCGCACCACCTTCACGCGCACGTTTGGGGCGATCTCGACTTCGATCTCGGAGGCGTCATCCGCGACCTTGGTGACCCGGCCAACAAGGCCGCCCGTGGTCACGATGGTGTCCTCGCGGCGGACGTTCTTCACCATGTTCTGGTGATCCTTGAGCCGGCGCTGCTGCGGGCGCAGGATCAGGAAGTACATGATCACGAAGATCAGGACGAAGGGGACGAATTGCAACGCGACGTCCGCGCCGCTTCCGGCACCGGTTCCTTGCGCGAAGGCGGGGGTGATCAACGCCGAACACTCCTGATCGAGGGCAAGGGCTCGTGAGGCCCGGCGACGCCGGAGCCTTGCGACGACGAGCCTGCCGAAAAGCGCGCGGACTATAGCGAGGGGCGATTCGAAAGCAACGGCGGGGCGATGCATCCGGGCTGCTCCCCCCGAGGTTCCCCTTTCGTCCGCCCTCGGCCTAAAAGGCGCCACCTCGGCGAAGGCCGCCGCCCTCCCCCGCAACCGGACCCGTTTAAACATGGCCGCAGAGCCGACCCCCGCCGACCTTCTTCCGCTCCTGGAGCGGATCGCCGCAGCCCTGGAGCGCGCCGCGCCCCCCGCCGTCCCGAAGGTGGACACGCGTGCCGCCGACGCCTTCCTGTGGGGGCCGGAGCGCCGGCTGATCCCGGTGCCGCGGGTCAACCGGGTCGAGATCGGCATCCTCACCGGCATCGACCGCGCCCGCGACACCCTGGTCGAGAACACCGAGCGCTTCGCCCGGGGCTTGCCGGCCAACAACGCCCTGCTCTGGGGCGCGCGCGGCATGGGCAAGTCCTCGCTGGTCAAGGCGGCGCATGCCGAGATCAACGCCCGCCGGCCGGAAGGCGCGCTGCCGATGAAGCTCGTGGAAATCCACCGCGAGGACATCGAGGCCCTGCCCGAGCTGATGAGCCTGCTGCGCAACGACCCGCACCGCTGGCTCGTCTTCTGCGACGACCTCTCGTTCGATGCCGACGACACCTCGTACAAGTCGCTCAAGACCGCGCTCGACGGCGGCATCGAGGGGCGGCCCGGCAACGTGCTGTTCTACGCCACCTCGAACCGGCGCCACCTGCTCGCCCGCGAGATGGTCGAGAACGAGCGCTCCACGGCGATCAATCCGGGCGAGGCGGTGGAGGAGAAGGTCTCGCTCTCGGACCGCTTCGGCCTCTGGCTCGGCTTCCACAAATGCAGCCAGGACGAATATCTGGCGATGATTTCCGCCTACGTGGAGCGCTACGGGCTCCAGGTCGAGCCGGACCGGGTGCGGGCCGAGGCGCTGGAATGGGCCACCACCCGCGGCTCGCGCTCGGGGCGCACGGCGTTCCAGTTCATCCAGGATCTGGCGGGGCGGTTGGGCCAGCGGCTCGACGGGTAACGTTGTGGCTGGATGATCGAAGCCGCTTCGCCGTCATCGCGAGCGCATGCGAAGCGATCCAGCACCGCGCCCTTTTCGGAAGAGGTCGCGCACTGGATTGCTTCGACTTCGCCTCGCAATGACGGAAATCGAAATGATCAAACGAAAACGGCGGCCCCTCGCGGAGCCGCCGTTGTTGTTTAACGTCAGTCGAAAGCCTCAGCCGCCCAGATGGGGCATCGGATCGACCGGGGTCGCGCCCTTGCGCAGCTCGAAGTGGAGCTGGGGCGAGGTGACGTTGCCGGTGGCACCCGACTTGGCGATGGTCTGGCCGCGCTTCACCTTCTCGCCGGGGCGCACGTCGAGCTCGCCGTTATGGGCATAGGCCGAGACGTAGCCGTTGTTATGCCGCACCAGAACCAGCTTGCCGTAGCCCTTCACGTCGGAGCCGGCATAGGCCACGGTGCCGTCCTCGGCCGCCTTGACCGGAGTGCCCTCGGGCACGGCGATGTTGATGCCCTCGTTGCCGCCCGAGCCGTAGCCGTTGATGATGCGGCCCTTGGCCGGCCAGCGGAACGACTCGGCCGGAGCCTGCGGGGCCGCCGACGGGATCGGGGCCGAGGCGTCGGCGCTGGCAACCTTCACCGGGGCGGCGGGGGGCGTCTCCTTCGCAGGCGCCTTGGCGGCTTCCTTGGCCGCTTCCTTGCTCTCCTTGGCCGCGGCCTTGGCGGCCGCTTCCGCGGCGCGGGCCTCGGCGAGCTTCTTGGCGGCGTCCGCCTTGGCCTGCTTGGCCTCGGCCTCGGCCTTGCGGGCGGCCTCCGCCTTGGCGGCTTCCTTGGCGGCGTCCTTCGGATCGACCTTCGTCTCGGCCTTGGCGACCTTCTCTGTCGCCTTCTGGCCCGGATGCTTGGTGGCCTCGGCGGCCTTCTTCGCCTCGGCGGCCTTGTCGGCGGCGAGCTTCTTCGACTGCGCTGCCTTCTCCGCGGCTTTGGCTTCCGCCGCCTTGGCCTCGGCGATCTTGGCGGCGGCGGCCTGCCGCTCGGCCTCGCGGCGGGCATCGAGCGCCTTCGCGGCAGCGGCTTCGGCGGCGCGCTTCTCCGCAGCCTTATCGGCGGCCTTGTCTGCAGGCTTGCCGAACTGGAGCTTGGGCTGCGGCGCCGGGGCGGAGGCGCGCGGCGTCATCGCGCGGCCCGCATCCGGGTTCAGGCCGGACACGCTGCTCGCCATCCCGCCCGAGATCGGCTCGGCCGTCGCCACGCGGGTCGCGGTCTTGACCGGGGCGGCGCTGATCGCGCCGGGGCGCGGCGACAGGGCCGGGCCGGGGGCGGGCAGCGCCTGGGACTGGATACGCGGCGTGCGGATCGCCGGAGCGGCCGCCATCTCGCCGTTCGCGCCCTCGTCCGGCAGGCTGCCGGTGGCCGAGGGCTCGCCCGTCAGCGAGGAGAAGGGGTTGGTGAAGGGATCGCCGAGGCGCGAGGCGTCCGACGAGCAGGCGGCGGTGCCGCCGCCGATCATTCCGATAAGGGCGAAGCGCGACAGCGTCCTCAAGCCCAGAACTTTCCCCCGAACCCGCATCGACGCACCCGCTTGAACACTGACGCAACGTGATGCGCTATTCAAACGGGATTCAGGTTAAGCAACCGTTCCCGAGATCCTCACACGGATCGATTTCGCGCCTGATCCGTAAAGGTTGAGGAATTCTCGCGCCGGTGCCGATCCCGTCTTCGACGCGTGCGGCCCACCCCGCCGACGCGGTCCGGGCTACGGCGCGAGTGCCCGCCCCGAGGTGAGGGGCCCAAGGCGCAGGGCCGGTCCTTCCTTCCGCGCGAACGCCGCCGCGCCGTCGCGGGTCAGGGTTACGAGCCGGCTCCCCCGCCCGGTCCAGAACCCCGCCACCAGTCGGCCGCCGGATTTGAGCGCGGCGGGAAGGTGCGGCGGCAGCGCGGCGAGGCTGCCGTTGAGGAGGATGCGGTCGTAGCTCCCGCCGCGCACCACCTCCGGCGCGAGCCCGTCGGCGGCCTCGACACTCGCCGCGTCGAAGTCGCGCCCGAGATGGGCCCGCGCGGCGCGGGCGAGCCCCTCGTAGCGCTCCAGGCTCCGCACATGGGCCGCGCCGAGCTGAACCAGCAGCGCGGTGACGTAGCCGGTGCCCGTCCCGACCTCCAGCACCCGGGCGCCGGGGGCGACGTCGAGGGCGCCGAGCAGGGCGGCGACCACGCTCGGCGCGGTCATGGTCTGTCCGGAGGCGAGCGGCAGGGCGATGTCCCGCCGCGCATGGGCGCGCAGGGCCGGCGGGGCGAAGCGCTCCCGCGGCACCCGCTCCATCGCCCGCAGCACGGTGGTGTCGCGCACGCCCCGCTCGCGCAGGGCCAGCACGAAGGCGGCGTTGCCGGTCGCCTCCGCCAGCGCCTCGGGACCGTCGGCCTCAGGCGGCATGGGGCTCCAAACTGCCGCCAGATCGACCGCCGCCGCTCACGTCCGGAACGCCGCGGCGAAGCGGGTCAGTTCCGGCTCGTCGGTGAGGTCGAGCCGCAGCGGCGTCACCGAGATGCGGTTCTCGGCGATCGCCTTGAGGTCGGTGCCGTTGCCCGGCTCGAACCGCGCCTTGGCGAAGGCGAGCCAGAAATAGGGGTTGCCGCGCCCGTCGTGGCGGGCGTCGATCTGCAGGAGCGCCTGATTGCGCTGGCCCTGCGCCGAGACCGCCACGCCCTGCACCTGATCCGGCTCGCAATCGGGAAAGTTCACGTTGACGAGGATGCCGGGCTCGATCCCGATTTCCAGGATCTTGCGGATCACCCCTGCCCCGTGCGCGGCGGCGCAGGACCATTTCAGGTTGGCCCGTCCGCCCGCGCCGTAGGCTTGGCTCAGCGCGATCGCGCGGATGCCGAGGATCGTGCCCTCCATCGCGCCGGCGATGGTGCCGGAATAGGTCACGTCCTCAGCCACGTTCTGGCCGCGGTTGACCCCCGACAGAACCAGATCCGGCCGGTGATCCTTGAGGATATGCGACACCCCCATGATCACGCAGTCGGAGGGCGTGCCCTTCACCGCGAAGCGCTTGTCCGAGACCTGCCGCAGCCGCAGCGGATCATTGAGCGAGAGCGAGTGCGAGACGCCCGACTGGTCGTATTCGGGCGCGACCACCCAGACGTCGTCGCTGAGTTCGCGGGCGATCCCCTCCAGCGTCTCCAGTCCCGGCGCGTGGATGCCGTCGTCGTTGGTGACCAGGATGCGCATCAGGTGTTCGGTCCCTCGATCCGGTTCAGGCCGCCCATGTAGGGCTGGAGCACCGACGGGATCGTGACGCTGCCGTCGGGGTTTTGGTAGTTCTCCATCACGGCGATCAGCGCGCGGCCGACCGCGACGCCGGAGCCGTTGAGCGTGTGGACGAAGTTGACCGCCCTGCCCTCCTTGGCCCGGTAGCGCGCATTCATCCGCCGCGCCTGGAACTCGCCGCAGACCGAGCAGGACGAGATTTCCCGGTAGGTCTGCTGGCCCGGCACCCAGACCTCGATGTCGTAGGTCTTCTGGCTCGCAAAGCCCATGTCGCCGGTGCAGAGCGTCATGACGCGGTAGCTGAGATCGAGCTTCTTCAGCACGGCCTCGGCGCAGGCGAGCATCCGCTCGTGCTCCTCGGCCGATTGCTCAGGCGCGGTGATCGAGACCAGCTCGACCTTGTTGAACTGGTGCTGGCGCAGCATGCCGCGGGTGTCGCGCCCCGCCGCCCCGGCCTCGGCGCGGAAGCAGGGAGTGAGCGCGGTGAAGCGGAGCGGCAACTCGTCCTCGGACAGGATGCTTTCGCGCACGAGGTTGGTCAGCGGGACCTCGGCCGTGGGGATCAGCCAGAAGCCGTCGCCCGCCGCGAACTGATCGTCGCGGAATTTCGGCAGTTGCGCGGTGCCGAACATCGCTTCGTCGCGCACGAGGACCGGCGGCACCACCTCGGTGTAGCCATGCTCGCTCGTGTGCAGGTCGAGCATGAATTGGCCGAGCGCCCGCTCCAGTCGGGCGAGGTGCCCTTTGAGCACCACGAAGCGCGAGCCGGAGAGTTTCGCGGCCGCCTCGAAATCCATCAGGCCGGTGGCCTCGCCGAGCTCGAAATGCTGGCGGCCTTCCGTCAGGCGCTCGCGGGACGAATCGAAGCGGCGGTACTCGACATTGCCGTGCTCGTCGGCGCCGGGGGGCACGTCCGCCTTCGGCCGGTTTGGGATCGCGGCGAGGCGCGCGTCGAGGGCCTTTTCAGCCTCTCCCTGCGCCGCCTCCAGAGCCGGTGCCTCCTCTTTCAGGCGGGCGACCTCGGCCATCAGTTCGGCGGCGCGGGCCTCGTCCTTCGCCTTCTTAGCGGCACCGATCTCCTTGGACAGCGCGTTGCGCCGCTCCTGGGCCGCCTGCGCCGCCGAGACGGCGCCCTTGCGCGCATCGTCGAGGGCGATCAGCTCGACGCTCAGGGGCGAGAGGCCGCGGCGCTCCAAGTCGCGGTCGAAGGCCTCCGGGTTCTCGCGGATGGCGCGGATGTCGTGCATTTCGGGGCTCTTGAGGTCTTGTGCGCGCGAGGGCTCCGCTTTGCCGCATCGCCCCCCGCATCACAAGAGTGGGCACGCCAGCACGCACCGGGTCGGGGACATCGGATCCGAGCTAGCAGGGGCGCAAGGCACCGGATTTCCGATAAAAAGAGCCGGGAGAGAGTGGCAAGGACCACTGCGCATGATCCCGCCACTCCGGCTTGTGGATCACGGGGGCCGGCACCATATCGTTGATAATCCCGGCACTTTTCCGCGCCTTCGACAGGAGGCGACGGCCCTCGGATGCCAGCTTGGGCGTTTCTGAGACCTCTCTATGAGAAATATAAGTGTAGGGTCCGCTTGAATTGCGCCCAACGGATTGTCTATATCAAGGGCGTCGAACACGAGGGATCCGGCAACCGAACGGCCACCACCTCAGTTCGAGGTGGGACGGTCACGAGACCGACCTTCGTATTCAAATCGTCATCTGGAGACACGCCATGAAGTGGTCTGCCCCCGTCGTCGCCGAAATCTGCGTCGGCATGGAAGTCACCTCCTACGAGTCCGCCGAGATCGATACCTTCAACTAAGAAGGCGGTCGCCGACCTCGGGTCGGTTCGGTTTTTATCCTTTCGTCCAACAGGAGAAACATCATGAAGTGGTCCGCTCCCGTCGTTGCCGAGATCTGCGTCGGCATGGAAGTCACCTCCTACGAGTCCGCCGAGATCGACACCTTCAACTAAGAAGGCTGTCGCCGGGCTCATCCGGTGAGATCGAGGGCGTCATCCGAACAGGGTGGCGCCCTTTTCGTTTGCGGCGTCACGCCGAAAAGCATGAGAGCCGGCAGGGGCGCCCCTGCCGGCTCTCATGCTCTTCAAACACCGCTTCCGAGCTCAGAGCTTGATTGAGCCGTCTGTTACCGGCCTCCACAACGCTCCTCATGCTGAGGCGTCCGCGAAGCGGGCCTCGAATCACGCCGCGCCGTTCATCCCGTTAGACCGATGCTACGGGATCGGCCCTTCCGGGGTGCTTCGAGGCCGAGCTTTCGCTCGGCGCCTCAGCATGAGGGGCGAGGTGCTTGCCAGTATCGAACCCAGTCCAGCGCTCTTCACAGCCGGTAGCGGATCTGGTCGGTCCAGAAGCGCTCCAGGCGGGAGAGCGCGAGGTTGAGGCGGCCGAAATCGTCCTCGGAGATGCCGCCGATCGGCTGGATCGTGCGGGCGTGCTTGTCGTAGAGGCCCTGGATCAGGTCGTGGACTTCGCGGCCCTTCGGGGTCAAGCTGATGCGCACCGAGCGCCGGTCGGTCTTGGAGCGGGCGTGGTGCAGGAAGCCGGCCTCGACCAGCTTCTTGACGTTGTAGGACACGTTCGAGCCGAGATAGTAGCCCTTGGAGCGCAGCTCGCTGGCGGTCAGCTCCTTGTCGCCGATGTTGTAGAGCAGCAGCGCCTGGACGCTGTTGACGTCCTCCCGGCCGCGCCGGTCGAACTCGTCCTTGATGACGTCGAGGAGGCGGCGATGCAGCCGCTCCACGAGGTGCAGCGCCTCGAGATAGGAGCCGGCGGCGCCCTGGGCTTCGGGGGCGGCGTCGGTGGTCTTGAGGGCGGTGTTGGCGGCCTTCGTGCTCATCGTAGTGCCTTCCTGTCGGTTCGTGCCGGCTCTTGCTGGCCGGCCTCGCTTATGAGGTGAACCTAGCCCCCACCGATGAAAGCCGATTTAAGCGACAGGATGAACTCGCGATTTACTTCTGTCGGTAAATGCAAAATGAAACGATGATGTTGACCTCTTGTTCAGCCTACATCGCGGGCCGCCAGCCAGGATAACACGAAGTAAACGGCGACAATGCTTGCTTGCACTGCGATCAGCGGCATCGACATCGGCAGGAGCTGCGGCGTCAGCAGCGCCAGCGTCAGCGCCGAGGTCGCGGCGAGCAGCCAGACCACCCCGCCCCAGGCGCTCGTCAGCCACAGGCCGACCGCCGCCACGAAGTCGATCACCGCGAAGTAGACGATCGCCGATTGCCGGCCCATCGGCAGGTCGGCGAACGGCGTCCGGTCGGGGATCAGGTCCAGGATCTCGCCCCAGGTGGCGAGCCCCTTGGCGAGCCAGACCAGGGCGGTGATGCGCATGAACCAGACCAGCACCACGTCCCAGCGGGTCTGCGCCCGCGGGGCGGTGCCCTCGATCCGGTCGCCGTTCCCGGTGCTCGGCCGCCCGCGTCCGTCGAGGGTGGTGCCGACCTTGGCGAGCGCCTTCACGACCGGATTCCCGCGGCCGGCGCGGCATCGCGCGGGCCCTGGCTGCCGTCGAAGCGCGGCTCGGCGGGATCGGGCGGGGCGAAGGCGGTCTCGATCGCCGCACCGTCGACCGCGTCCAGGGTGGCGGGCTGCCAGGCCGGCCGATTGTCCTTGTCGATGATCACCGCGCGCACGCCCTCGTAGAAATCATGTCCGCGCATCACCCGTTCGGCCAGCCGGTACTCGGCGAGCATGGCCTCGGCGAATCCGAGTTCGCCGCCCCGGCGCATCAGCGCCTGGGCGATGGTCAGGCTCGTGGGCGAGCGGGTGCGAATCGTCTTCGCGCTCGCCGCCGCGAAGGCGGAGCCCTCCCCCGCCGCCGCGTCGAGGCGGGCGAGCACCTCCGCGACAGTGTCGGCGGAAAAGCAGGCATCGATCAACGCCCGCTCGGCGACGAGGGGGCCGGTCTCCGGTGCGGGCGCATCGAGGCCCTCGAAGGCGCCGGCGATCGCCCCGCCGCCCGCGAGCCGGTCGATGAGGGTCTCGAAATCCGCCGCCCGCGCCGCGTGGGTCGCGAGCCCCACGGCCAGCGCGTCGCCCGCGCCGATCCGGGCGCCCGTCAGCGCGAGGTAGCGCCCGGTGCAGCCGGGCAGGCGCGGCAGGGCGTAGGTCGCGCCGACATCGGGAAAGAAGCCGATGCCGGTCTCGGGCATGGCGAAGCTGTAGCTCTCGGCGGCCACCCGCACGTCGCCGTGCAGCGAGATGCCGACGCCCCCGCCCATGACAATGCCCTCGATCAAGGCGATGTAGGGCTTTGGGAAGGTCTTCACGGTGGCGTCGAGCCAGTATTCCCCGCGCCAGAACGCCATCACGTCGGCGTGGCGCCCGGCCCGGCCCAGGGCGTGGATCTGGCGGATGTCGCCGCCGGCGCAGAAGGCGCGGCCGCCCGAGCCCCGCACCACCACCCGAGAGACCCGCGCATCCCCGGCCCAGGCCCGGAGCTGGCGGTGCATTGCCTCCACCATCGGCAGGGTCAGGGCATTGAGCGCCTTCGGCCGCTTCAGGGTGATCAGCCCGGCCTCTCCGCGGGTCTCGAAGGCGATTTCGGGCTCGGCCAAATCCGCGCGCACGTCCTCCCGCAAGATTCCTTGCCCGATCCCCTGCCCGCTCCCTTGACCACCCAACATTCCGCGCTCCACCGCCGTGCTCCACTCCGCCAGGCCGCTCCCGAGCGGACGCCGGATGCTCGGCCACGTCATGCCCGCGGTACCGGCCGCGCGGGCCCCTTAGACGAAGTCCGGGCCAGGGCGTCAACGCAGCGCGTGCATGGGTTCCGGCCGGTCAGAGCTGCGCCGCAGCGGGCATCCTTGGGGGAAATCCTGCCTGCACCGGAAAACCACCGCGACGCAGCCAGCATCCGCCGTGCGCGGCGATTATCGGGGGCGTCGCTGATCTCGGTCGCCGCGTCGGCGTGACAACGGGACCGACGGCATCGCGACCGTTGCAGGTCTCGTGCATTGCAGCTCCCGTGAGGCGCCCAATTCAGGGACAGGATAGGCTGAACACCGAAAGCGAAGCCGCGTGACGGCACCCGTACGAGAGGGGGGTTCGGATCTCGGATGCAGCGAGCTGAAATCCCATCCATCCCCGAAACCGGAACCGCATCGGCCCGATCGCATCGGGGTGATTCAACTCTAAGTGACTTGCACCGATCGCATGCTAGCGACGACCCGCTGTCCCTTCGTCGGAATGTGGTCTCGGTTGCAAAGGCGCGCGCATTTGTTGTTGAGCCCTGCCCGTATCTTCTGCACCTTCGAAGGGCGGGACGATGGTGCTTGGCCCATCGAGGCCGCGCGGACCGACGTCCCGGACGAGGCGGAAGGGTTGGACGTTGCCTCGCTACTACTTCGATATCCATGACGACGCCGTCGTCATCGACATCAACGGCCGGGATCTGCCCGATCGCGCCGCCGCGCGGGCCGAGGCGCTGGCGCGCGGGGCCGCCTTCGCCGCCGATCCGCAGAAGCTCGGCGGCTCCGGCGTCGTCGTCGTGACGGTGCGCGACGGACCCGACCGCGCGGTGATGCGCCTGCGCCTCGTCAGTCAGATCGAGGACGTGGCGGGCGGCTGACGCGGTTGCGGGGGAAGCCTCGGCCGTCCCGGCCTCAACGGGGGACGAGCGGGATGCTATCGCCGCCGGACGGCATCGAGCCGCCCGGAAAAGGGGAACCTGCCCTGCGGCAACGGCGCCTTTCGGGGCCGAATCGGGATGTGCTAGGCGGACACCCTATGGCTGCGCGTGCCGCGGCGCTTCTCCCACCGTTTCGTCCCGCGGAAAACCTCCGGTCGCCGGACGGTCTCGGGGATGCGAGCCCGGAATGCTCCGCCTCGGGCCATCGCCGATCGACTTGCCTTCGAGCATGGCTCTGACGTCTTTGTCGCGATGCGCAACTGCCCCCGAGCCGCCGCCCCCTTCGGCTCGAGAGCGTGCTGGAACACCGGAGTCCTGAGGGCCATGTCAGACGCCACCCCGCGCCCGCTCGCCATCGAAACCGCGCGCGAAGCCGCTCCGGGCTCGGGGTCGCTGAGCCTGACCCAGCGCCCGCGCCGCAACCGCAAGGCCGATTGGTCGCGCCGTCTCGTGCGTGAGCATACCCTCAGCGTCGACGACCTGATCTGGCCGCTCTTCGTCATCGAGGGCGAGCGGCGGCGCGAGCCGATCGCCTCCATGCCCGGCGTCGAGCGCCTGAGCGTGGACGAGGTCGTGCGCGAGGCCGAACGCGCCGCAAAGCTCGGCATCCCGCTGGTCTCGTTCTTCCCCTACACCGAGCCGGGCCTGCGCGACCCCACCGGCTCCGAGGCGCTGAACCGCGAAAATCTCGTCTGTCGGGCGGTGCGGGCGGTGAAGCGGGCGGTGCCTGAGATCGGCGTGATGACCGATGTCGCGCTCGACCCCTATACCAGCCACGGGCATGACGGCCTGATCGAGGACGGGGCGATCCTCAACGACGAGACCGTGGCGGTGCTGGTCGAGCAGAGCCTGATCCAGGCCGAGGCCGGCACGGACATCATCGCCCCCTCCGACATGATGGACGGGCGCGTCGGCGCGATCCGTACCGGCCTCGACCGGGCGGGGTTTCGCGATGTTCAGATCATGGCCTACGCCGCCAAATACGCCAGCGCCTTCTACGGCCCGTTCCGCGACGCCATCGGCACCAAGGCGGCGTTGGTCGGCGACAAGCGCACCTACCAGATGGATCCCGGCAACGCGGCGGAAGCCCTGCGCGAGGTGGCCCTCGACTTGGCCGAGGGCGCCGACTCGGTGATGGTCAAGCCGGGGCTGCCCTATCTCGACATCATCACCCGGGTGAAGACGGAGTTCGGCGTGCCGACCTTCGCCTATCAGGTGTCGGGCGAGTACGCGATGATCGAGGCCGCCGCCCGCAACGGCTGGCTCGACGGCGAGCGCGCCATGACCGAGAGCCTGCTCGCCTTCAAGCGGGCGGGGGCCGATGGGGTGCTGACCTACTACGCGCCCCGCGTGGCCGAGCGCCTGCGGGACGGCGCCTGACCGGCCTGCCTACGGGAACCGGACGAACATGCCTCGGCGGCGTCGGCGCGGCCGCGTCGCGGCGTTGCTGGGGGGCCTCGCCCTCTGGCTCGTGGCCGGATCCGGCTGCGACACGGCGCTCGATGCGCGCCGGGCGACCCTTTGCCGCCAGGCGGTGCCGGCGCTCGCCCCGCCCGGAGCCGAGATCGACCTGCTGCGGGTCGGGCCGGGCGCGAGAAGCGGCAGCGTGCGCGTCGATTACCGCCTCACGGGCGGGTCCGGATCGCTGCCGAAGGCCGAGGCGATGCGGCCCCGCCATCTCGTCTGCCAGTTCGGCGCGGGCGACGACCTCACCGCGCTGACCACCGAGCAGGGGCCGGTGAACGGCGCCTCGCTCTATTTGCTCAGGCGCTACTATCTGGCGACGCCCGAGGCGGAGGCCGCCGATCCCGGCACCCGGTGAAGGCATCACGCCCTGTCCCGCTCTTGGCAGCGTCGCGCGGCCTCCCCACTTGACCGGATGTGCAAGCAACGGTCGAGGACACACCGACCATGACGGATTTTCGGCCCGGTTATCAGCCCGGCTACACCAACCCGGCGGGAATGCCGGGCTCCGGCGGCTTTCCCGTGCCCTATGTGCGGGCGAGCCTCGGCGGGCGCACGGTCGCCTACCTGCTCGACCTCGCCTTCATCTTCGTGTTCACCGCCGTGCTCGCCACCGCGATCGCGATCCTCGGCGTACTGACCTTCGGCTTCGCCTGGGTCCTGTTCCCGATCCTCGGCATCAGCGGCATCCTCTACAGCGCGATCACGGCCGGCGGCCCGAAACAGAGCACGCTCGGCATGCGCATGCTCGGTCTGCGGGTGGTGGCGCCCGAGAGCGGCCGCCCAGTCGATGTCCTGACGGCGGCGATTCACGCGCTGCTGTTCTACGTGGCGATCTCGACCTTCCTGCTCTGGTGCCTCGACGTCCTGTTCGGCTTCGTCCGCTCCGACCGGCGCCTCGGCCACGACCTGTTGCTCGGCCTCGCCGTCGTGCGCGACTGATCCCTCCTTCGGGTGAGCCCATGGCGGCGGAAGGCCGCCGCCATGGATGATCGATCCCCCATCAATCCGGTTGAGCGCGGCCGCGATCCCGCTACATTGACGGAGGCCTTCGGCGTCCGATGCCGCCGGCCCCGAGGGCGAGCCTTCCCAGCGTGACGAGCCATCCGCGCGACACACCGCAATTCTATCTCACGGCGCCCTCCCCCTGCCCCTACCTGCCGGGCCAGGAGGAGCGGAAGGTGTTCACCCACCTCGTCGGGCGCCGCGCCCGCGACCTCAACGAGATCCTGACCCAGGGCGGCTTCCGCCGCTCGCAGACCATCGCCTACCGCCCGGCCTGCGAATCCTGTCGCGCCTGCGTCTCGGTGCGGGTCGTGGTCGAGGATTTCGCCATCACCGGCAGCCAGCGGCGCATCCTCCAGCGCAATGCCGGGCTGATCGGCACGCCGGAGCCTAACCGTCCGGCCTCTGAGCAATACGCCCTGTTCCGCCGCTACCTCGATGCCCGCCACGGCGACGGCGGCATGGTCGACATGACCGTGCTCGACTACGCGATGATGATCGAGGACAGCCACGTCGACACGCATCTCGTGGTCTACCGCGAGCGCGGTCCCGATAGCGCGATCCACGGCCGCGGCGTCGGCGCCCCCGTCGCCGTCTGCCTCACCGACGTGCTCGCCGACGGCCTGTCGATGGTCTACTCGTTCTACGACCCCGAGCAGGCCAGCCGCTCGCTCGGCACCTACATGATCCTCGACCACATCCAGCGCGCCCGCGCGCTCGGCCTGCCGTATCTCTATCTCGGCTACTGGGTCGATGGCTCCCGCAAGATGGACTACAAGGCCAAGTTCCTGCCGCAGGAGCGCCTGATGCCGCAGGGCTGGGTGCGGGTGGGATAGCACTGCGCGCTCTTCGCACGCGCAGGCCCGGCATTGCACTTCCTGATTGTGACGATCCGCTCTACAGCCTGCGCCCAGGAATGGGGGGCGGGAGATGCGGACGATCATCGCGGTTGTACTGGCTTTCGCGGCCTTGCCGCTCGTTCCCGTTCCGGCCGATGCGGTCGGCACGATGGCCGAATGGAACGATGTCGCCTCCCGCCTCGTCAGGTGCAACATCCAGTATCCGCGCGATCCGCGCGCGCGCGACGTGCCCGCAGGCGGCGTCGTGGTCGTCGTGAAGTTTGATGTCAGTGCCGACGGTTATGTCGGGCCGATCTCAGCCGTTCGGAGCTCGGGGATAGCTGTCTTCGACGAGGCGGCGCTCGTGGCGGTCAAGTTGTCGAGCCCCCTGCCGCCGCCTCCGGTACCGGACAATCGCACGGTGTCCGTGCAGGTGCCCATCCGCTTCATGCCTCCGCCGGTTCCATTCCTCGCATCGCCGATCCCTCGATCGCCGTGCCGGCTCCGCTTTCGCCGCTAGAGCGCCGTCCTGGATATCGGATCCAGGACCGCGCTCTAGCTCATTGTTCTTGCATCGTCTTTTCCGAAAGCCGGCGGCCACCTTTCGGGACGATGGCCTAGTGCCGGCTCACTCCTGCGTCCACCGCACCACCCGCGCCGGGTTGCCCACCACGACCGCGTTCGGCGGCACGTCGCGGGTCACCACGGCGCCGGCACCGATCACCGCTCCGTCGCCGACGGTGATGCCCGGAAGGAGAATGGCCCCGCCGCCGATCCAGACGTCGTCGCCGATGGTGACCGGCCGGGCCGATTCCCAGAAGGCGGCGCGGCTGGCGCGGTCGAGGGGATGCTCGGCGGTGTAGATCTGCACCGCTGGGGCGATCTGCGCCCGGTGTCCGATGGTAATCGGAGCGCAGTCGAGGAAGACGCAGTTGAAGTTGCAGAAGAAGTCGTCGCCCACGGTGATGTTGCCGCCGTAGTCGCAGGCGAAGCCGGGGCAAATGGTCGGGTTGCGGCCGGCCGCGCCCAGAAGCTCGCGGATCACCGCCTCGCGGCCGGCCGCGTCCTCGGGCTCCATGGCGTTGAGCCGCAGCAGACGTTTCTTGGCGGCGTTGCGGAGCTGGACCAGCTCCGGATCGTCGCCGCGATAGAGTTGTCCGGCGAGCATCCGCTCGCGCGCGGTCTCGGCCATGTCCGCCTCTCCGAAAATCTCGAAAGAATCAGCCGCGGCTGGCGCGGAAGGTGTCGCAGGATTTGGTCTGGCCGCTCTTGTAGCCGGTCATGAACCAGCGCATCCGCTGTTCGGACGAGCCGTGGGTGAAGGAATCCGGCACGGCGTAGCCTTGCGACTTCTCCTGCAGCTTGTCATCGCCGATGGCGCTCGCCGCGTTGAGCGCCTCCTGGATGTCGCTCTGGTCGAGGGAGTTCCAGCGGTCGTTGGAGTTCTTGGCCCAGACGCCGGCGAGACAATCGGCCATCAGCTCGACGCGCACGGAGAGCTGGTTCGCCTCCGTCTTGCTGCTCGCGTTCTGCTGGCGGCTCTGCACCTTGCCGAGGATGCCGAGCACGTCCTGCACGTGGTGACCGACCTCGTGGGCAATGACGTAGGCGTAGGCGAAGTCGCCCTTCACGCCGAACTTCGTCTGCATCTCCTTGAAGAAGCCGAGGTCGATATAGACCTTCTTGTCGAGCGGACAGTAGAACGGGCCCATCGCAGCCTGTGCCATGCCGCAGCCCGAGCGGGTGCCGCCCTGGTAGAGCACCATCGTGGTCGGCTTGTATTGCCGACCGGTCTGGTTCGGCAGGATCTCGTTCCAGACATCCTCCGTGTTGCCGAGGATCTTGGTGGCGAACTGGCCGGCGCGGTCGGTCGGTGCCTCGCGGCGCTTCGCCTGCGTCTCGGGATCGACCCGCTGCTCGCGCTGCTGGCCGCCGCCGGCCATCTGCTGGGCGCCGCCGAGCAGGATCGCCGGGTTGATGCCGGTGACCCAGGAGATCAGCAGCACGACGACGATCGTGCCGATGCCGAGGCCGCCCATGCCGCCGCCGGGAAACCCGCCGCCGCCACCGCCCTCGCCGCGCCGGTCCTCGACGTTCTCAGAGGCGCGAAAATCGTCCCAGCGCATAGAGTCTCCCGCCCGCCCGCGTCTTGTCCGGCCTCATCGAGAGACCGGGCCTGTCTTCTAGAATGGCGAGGCGGAGCCTACGGTTCCGCTTGGCGCCCGCCCCGGGCCTAGCGGCCCGCGGCGCTCCCGTCGAGGGCCGCTTTCAGCATGCGGAAGTCGCGCCAGGCGAGCCGCTTCTGCACCGGCTGGCGCAGCAGATAGGCCGGATGCAGGGTCGCCAGCGCCCGGATCTCGCGGCCGTCGCCGAGGCGATAGGGATAGAAGCGCCCGCGCGCTTTCAGGATGCCGTCCTTGGTGCCGGTCAGGGTCTGCGTTGCGGGCGCCCCGAGGCAGACGAGGATGTCGGGGTTGGCAAGTTCGATCTGGCGCTCGACGAAGGGCCGGCAGATCGAGATTTCCTGCGGCGTCGGGTTGCGGTTGCCCGGCGGGCGCCAGGGTACGACGTTGGAGATGTACGCGCTCGACCGGTCGAGGCCGATCGCCGCCATCATCCGGTCGAGGAGTTGGCCCGAGCGGCCCATGAACGGCTTGCCGATCCGGTCCTCGTCGGCGCCGGGCGCCTCGCCCACGAACATCACTCGCGCCTGCGGGTTTCCGTCGGCGAAGACGAGGTTTTTCGCGGTGAAGCGCAGTCCGCAGCCCTCGAAGCCGCGCAGCAACGCTTCCAGCTCCGCGAGTGTCGTCATCTGCGCGGCGCGCGCGCGCGCGTCGTCCGCCGCCTCGCCGGGTTTGGCGCCGGCCGCGTTGCCGTAGGTGCGGGGCGGCTCGCGCGGCGGCGGATCGCGGCTCGGCAGCTCGCGCCGGAACTCCAGGGGCGCGTCCTCGCCGGGGGCGGGATCGCGCTGCGGCAGGGGTTCGCGGGGCAAGGGCTCGCGGGGCAAGGGCTCGCGGGGCAAGGGCTCGCGGGGCAAGGGCTCGCGGGGCGGGGCCGGCTCGGCGCGGGGCGCGGGGGCTAGAGCCGCCGCCTCGGCTTCGGCGAAACGGTCGTGGGGACGTTCGTCGAGGGCCGCGTCGACGCCCGCCTCGACGTGGAAGTCGAGGTAGGACATCAAGTCGGCTCGGGCGTCGGTATCCGCGTGGCTGGCAGTCATCGGTTCCATGTGGCGTGGGGGCGCCCTGTGGACAACGCCCGAGCGTGCCCTGCGGATCGTCGCACGGGCGCCTCCTGCGCCGCCCTGCCGCTACCCGAACGGCCTTGCCTTCCTACCTTGGAATCGCTTGAGAGACATCTTGACAATTGCAGGGGCCGGGGCGGCCTGGGACGGCGCCCGAACCAACGGCCGCAGGAGGGACGAGGATGGCGCTGCCCGAACGCGAAGGCATGGATTTCGATGTGGTGATCGTCGGCGCGGGCCCCGCCGGTCTCGCCGCCGCGATCCGCCTCAAGCAGCTCTCCGCTGAGAAGGGCGAGGAGATCTCGGTGGTGGTGGTGGAGAAGGGTGGCGAGGTCGGCGCACACATCCTCTCCGGCGCCGTGGTCGATCCGATCGGCCTCGACACCCTGCTCCCCGAATGGCGCGACGATCCGGAGCGCCCGCTGAAGACGGCGGTGGAGCGCGACGAGTTCCTGTTCCTCACCAAGAACAGCGGCGTCAGCATGCCGAACCTGTTCTTCCCCAAGCTTTTGTCGAACCACGGCAATTTCGTCGGCTCGCTCTCGAATACCGTCAAATGGCTCGGTGCCAAGGCCGAAGCGCTCGGGGTCGAGATCTATCCCGGCTTCCCGGCCTCCGAAGTGCTCTATGACGAGCGCGGCACGGTGACGGGCATCGCCACGGGCGATCTCGGTATCTCCCGCACCGGCGAGCCGCGCGACGACTTCACCCGCGGCATGGAGCTCAAGGCGAAGTACACGGTGTTCGGTGAGGGTGCCCGCGGCTCGCTCACCAAGACGCTGATCGACAAATTCGGACTCAACCGCAACAGCGACCACCAGAAATACGGGCTGGGAGTGAAGGAGCTCTGGCAACTTGCGCCGAACAAGTTCGAGCCGGGGCTGGTGCAGCACACGATGGGCTGGCCGCTGCCGAACAAGGCCGGTGGCGGCTCCTGGCTCTACCATTTCGACGATGGGCTGCTCTCGGTCGGCTTCGTCACGCACCTGAACTACGAGAACCCGACCCTGTCGCCGTTCGAGGAGTTCCAGCGCTTCAAGACCCACCCGATGATCGCTGAGACCTTCGAGGGCGCCAAGCGCATCGGCTACGGCGCGCGCGCGATCATGGAGGGCGGCTGGCAATCGGTGCCCAAGCTCGTTTTCCCCGGTGGCTGCCTCGTCGGCGACTCGGCCGGCTTCGTGAACGTGCCGCGCATCAAGGGCTCGCACAACGCGATCCTGTCCGGCATCCAGGCGGCGGATGCGATCTTCGACGCGCTCGTCCAGGGCCGCCAGGGCGACGAACTGACCGCCTACGATGAGGGCTGGCGCGACAGCCCGATCGGGCGCGATCTGAAGCCGGTGCGCAACGTCAAGCCGCTCTGGTCCAAATACGGCACGCTGGTCGGCGTCGGGCTCGGCGGCCTCGACATGTGGATGAACGCGATCGCCGACGCCTCGCTGTTCGGGACGCTGGGCCACGGCAAGCCGGATTACGCCTGCCTGAAACCGCTCTCGGAGGTGACGCCGATCGTCTATCCGAAGCCCGACGGCAAGCTGACCTTCGACCGGCTCTCCTCGGTCTATCTGTCGAACACCAACCACGAGGAGGACCAGCCGCCCCACCTCCAGGTGAAGGATATGGGGCTGCAGAAGGCCTCCGAGCACGACGTCTACGGCGGTCCGTCGAGCCGTTACTGCCCCGCCGGCGTCTACGAGTGGGTGGAGGATAAGGCCGCCAGCGACGGCGTGCGCTTCCAGATCAACGCGCAGAACTGCGTCCACTGCAAGACGTGCGACATCAAGGACCCGAACCAGAACATCAACTGGGTCACGCCGGAGGGACCGGGCGGGCCGAACTACACCAACCTGTAAGTCTTCACGCCGTCCTCGCGAGGCGGAGCCGAAGCGATCCAGTGCGCCCCGTATCCGGACAGGGCGCGCCTCTGGATCGTTTCGCATTCGCTCGCGATGACGATGGGGCTCACCCTCGTCCGTACAGTTCCCGCCACGTCGGCAGGTCGAGGCAGGGCAGCCGGGTCGCGGCGTGGACGCCGAGGGCCACCGCCCGCGCCAGGGTCTCGGCCGCCACCGCGCCGAGGCGGGCGAGATCGGCCACCTCGTCCGCGAGCGGCACCGCGCCGGTGGCGACCGCGAACACCACGTCGCCGTCGAGCGGCGTGTGCGCCGGATGGATCGCGCGGGCGAGACCGTCCTGCGCGGCGATGGCGAGCCGCTTGGCCTGCGCCTTGGTGAGTCTCGCGTCGGTGGCGACGACCGCCAGCGTGGTGTTGGCGCCGGGCAGCGGCTCGCGCGGCCAGGACAGGGCATCGTCCGGCATCGGCTGCGGCAGGCCGAGTCCGCCGAACTCAGCCCCGCGCTCGAACGGGGCGGCCCAGAAATGCGGCCCCTGCCCCATCGTCACCCGGCCGAAGGCGTTGACCGCCACCAGCGCGCCAACCTGGGCCGCGAGGCCCGACACGGCACTCGAGGCCGAGCCGAGGCCGCCCTTGAGGTTGGCGGTGCGCGCCCCGAATCCGGCCCCGACCGAACCGAGGGAAATCGCGCCGCCCCGCGCGGCCTCCGCCGCCGCGTAGCCGAGGTCGCGGTAGGGCGGGAAGCGGCCCCAGGCCTTGTCGCCGCCGTTGAGCAGGTCGAACAGGATCGCGCCCGGCACGATCGGCACCCGCACGTCGCCGATGGCGAAGCCGCGCCCCGCTTCCCTCAGATGGGCGACCACGCCGGCGGCCGCGTCGAGCCCGAAGGCCGAGCCGCCCGACAGGACGAGGGCATCGACCGCCTGCACGGTGGAGGCGGGATCGAGCAGGTCGGTCTCGCGGGTGCCGGGGCCGCCGCCGCGCACATCCACCGCGCAGGTGAAGGGCGTGTCGAACACGAGCGCGGTGACGCCGCTGGCGAGTCGTTCGTCCTCCGCATGGCCGACGCGGATGCCGGAGATGTCGGTGATACGGTTGAGCCGGGTCATCGCCTCTCTCCTGCCAGGGGTGCCGTCCGCGCGGCCGGGAGCGCCGTGCGGCGCCGGCGCTCGTGGCGGATCGCATCGTAGGCGTAGAGCACCAGCGCCAGCCAGATCAGCCCGAACAGCACGACGCGATCCGGCGTCAGGGTTTCGCCGTAGACCAGCGTGCTGAGCCCCAACAGGCATGAGGGCGCGATGTACTGCATCAGCCCGAGGGTCGCGAGGGTCAGGCGCGTTGCCGCGGCGGCGAACCAGATCAGCGGCAGCGCCGTGGTCACGCCGGTGAGCGCCAGCAGGCCCCAGGTGCGGGCGTCGTCGGGCACGGGGGGCGCGGCGAAGACGAGGTAGGCCAGAGCCGCGGGCAGGAGCAGGAAGGTTTCGGCGCAGAAGCCGACGGTGCCGTCGACGGCGACCAGTTTGCGCACCAGCCCGTAGAGCGCGAAGGTGACGGCCAGCCCGAGCGACAGCAGCGGCAGGCGCCCCGCCATCGCCACCGCGACCACCACGCCGAGCACGACGATGGCGACCGCGACGGTCTGGACCGGGCGCAGGCGCTCGCCGAGGACGAGGGCGCCGAGCGCCACCGAGACCAGCGGGTTGATGAAGTAGCCCAGGCTCGCATCGAGCATGTGCCCGCTCGATACCGCCACGAGGTAGAGCATCCAGTTGATCGCGATCAGCCCCGCCGAGACGACGAGCAGGCCGTGGCGCGGGCGTAACGGAAACGGGTTGGCGAGCCGCTTGCGCAGGAGCGCGATCAGGCCGGTGACGAGCAATGCCGACCACGCGATGCGCTGCGCCAGGATCGTGCCGGGCGGGATGGCGTCGAGGAGGCGGAAATGCACCGGGACGACGAGGCCCCAGCTCAGATAGGCGGCGAGCGCGTAGATCAGGCCCAAGGTTGCACGGTCAGCGGCGTGGCGGGGCGCCGCTTGTAGCCCGGAGCGGCGGCGCGGTCAGCGCTTGCGGGCGGGGGCCGGGGCGATCTCGCCGCGCATGAGCGCGTTGAGGCGCTCGGTGTCGAAGCCGGTGAGCATGCGCTCCTTCTTCGACTCGGCCGCGGGGCCCTGCGTCACCGTGCCGGTCGTGACGGGATCGGGCAGGATCGGTGCGGCCCGCGTCATCGTCGGCGCCGGCACCGCGGCGACCGCCTGATGCGCGATGCGGTCCGCACTCACGAGGACGACCGACAGCGTGCCGAAGGCGATGACCGTGCCGAAGGTGATGACGCGCAGAATGCTCACGATAGGCAACTCGGATACGCGGGTTACGCGGGACCGTGAACGCGGCCCCGGAAACAGGATGCGCCCGGTGTCGTTAATGAACCGAAGGGCGGACGCAGTGCGGACCGGCCCTATTCAGGACACCGACACAGCAACGGGCAGAGGGCTTGACCATGAACGAGCAGGCGACGGCGAGCGATAGTCCCTTCATCCAGGGCCGCAACGCCCGGCTCTACGGCAAGAGCATCGATGAATGCCCCTATGCGGAGGGCTCCCAGGACCGCGCGGCCTGGATCCAGGCCTACGAGGAGGCGGCCGCCGACGACCCGGCGGCGTAAGGGATGCCTTGACGCCTCCCGCCCCGGAGGGCTGAAAGGGCCGCAACGCCTGCTCACGTCCTCCGAGGCCGATGTCCAAGACCCCTCCCCGCGATCGCGGCCGCTTCGGCGCCGATACCCGCCTCGTGCTGGCCGGGCGTGACCCCGGCGCCCAGCACGGCTTCGTCAACACGCCGATCTACCGCGGCTCGACGGTCCTCTACCCGACCTACGACGACATCAAGCACCGGCGCGGGCGCTACAATTACGGCACGTCGGGCACGCCGACGATGGACGCGCTGTGCGAGGCCTGGAGCGAGATCGCGGGCGCGGCCGGCACGGTGCTGGCGCCCTCGGGCCTCTCGGCTCTGACCCTGGCGCTGATGAGTTGCGTCAGCGCGGGCGATCACCTCCTCGTCACGGATTCCGCCTACCGCCCGACCCGCATTTTTTGCGACGGCGTGCTGAAGCGCTACGGCGTCGAGGTCGAGTACTATGATCCCGTGATCGGGGCCGGGATCGCCGGGCTGATGCGCGACACCACGCGGGCGGTGCTCGTGGAGGCGCCGGGCTCGCAGACCTTCGAGATGCAGGACGTGCCGGCCATCGCCGCGGCCATGCACGCCCGCGGCGGTACGGTGGTGATGGACAACACCTGGGCGACGCCGCTGCTGTTCCCGCCGCACGAGCGCGGCGTCGATCTGGCCGTAGAGGCCGGCACCAAGTATCTCAGCGGCGGCTCCGACCTGCTGCTCGGCCTCGTCTCGGCCAACGCGGAGCATTATCCCGCCCTCAAGCGGACCTACGAGCACTTCGCCAACTGCCCCGGTCCCGAGGACATCTTTTTGGGGCTCCGTGGCCTGCGCACCATGGGCCTGCGCCTGCGCGAGCACGGCGCCCGGGGGCTCGCCATGGCCCAATGGTTCCAGACGCGCCCGGAGGTGCTGCGGGTGCTGCATCCGGGCCTGCCCGACGATCCCGGCCACGCGATCTGGAAACGGGACTTCTCAGGCGCCTCGGGCTTGTTCGGCGTGATCCTCAAGCCGGTCTCGGAAGAGGCCCTGGCCGCCTTCCTCGACGGGCTCGAACTGTTCGGGATGGGTTTTTCCTGGGGCGGCTTCGAGAGCCTCGTCATCCCCTTCGACCCGACCGTCTACCGCACCGCCACACGCTGGCAGCCGGGCGGCCCGGCGCTGCGCTTCCATATCGGGCTGGAGGATCCGGAGGATCTGAAGGCGGATCTGGAGGCCGGGTTCGCGCGGATGGGGGCGGCCTAAGGCGCCACCCACGTTCCCGTCCAAGTCTCGGTTCCGCGGCGAAAAACTGCCCGCCGGTGCCCGCGCCGGTCGAGGTAGAGCAGATCCATCCGTTCGGCGCTTAGCACCACCGCGCAAAAGTTCTCGCGGCCGATGCGGGCTTCCGGGTCCTCGTCGGGCATGGTGTAGGCGTCGCCCGCCGTGAGCGCGGTGCCGGGGGCGGGTTCGACCCCGTAGCAGATCCGGCTCATCGTCAGAGCGGCGCCCCAGGCGGCGTCGGCCACCGCGTCGTCCTGGTGCAGGTGCGCCCGCCCCTCGATACGGAGCTGGAGCTTGGCCCTCCCATCGTAGACGTGGAGGGCGGCGAGGCCGTTCGCGGCGATCTCCCGCGCCTTGTCCGAGCGCCGGTCGCAGTGGAAGCGCAAGGCTCCCGCCCCGGCGTCCGCCGCACGCAGCACCACCGTGCGCAGCCGCGGCCGGCCCGCCGCATCGACGGTCGCGAGAGACGGCGTATGGAACGGGCTGTGCCGGTTCGTCACGCCCTCGGCGAGGCGGCGCCAGCCCTCGGCGCGGAAGCCGTCGAGGTCGTCGTAGAAGGAAGGCAGCGCGTCCACGAAAAGGGCTCTCCCAGGCGACAGGCCGCGTTGCAGGACGCCGGCCGGAAATCCATTCGCGAGGCAGGCTTTCCGGCATGCGGCGCCGATCCCGCGCCGCGGTGACCGGATGCTGGCGCGGCCGGTGCGCTCGTGCAAGGCGCCCTCATCCTCAAACCCCTCCGAGCGGCCGGCGTGATCGACCGTGTCGATCAAACGCCTTGGCATGGCCATGAGTTGGCGCCATGGCAGGTGCCGGGAACGCGTTCGACGCGCCGTCTGACCCCCGGCGATGGCACAGCCGGCCAGCTACCGCGTTGAACGCTATCGAACACACGGTCCCGCTTCGCTCGTGTCTGCCCCTTTGCCCGTCCCCTTGCCTATCCCCTCGCCCGCTTCCCTCCCGTCTCCGCGCTGGCCCGCTTGTCCGAACCTTCCCTGCTCGCTCGCCCTTCGGCCCTATCCGCGTCCCGGCGAGCCGCTGCTGTTCCGGACGCCGGCGGCGTGAGCGCCATGCCCTACTTCCTCGCCGGCGGCGGCGAGACCGGTGCGCTGATGCGCGGGCTCGATTGGGCGAAGACGCCGCTGGGGCCGCCGGAGGCCTGGCCGACCGCGCTCACGACCCTGGTCGGCGTCATGCTCGGTTCGCAGCAGCCGATGCTGATCGTCTGGGGCGAGGCCCATGTCACGCTCTACAACGACGGCTACGCGCCGATGTGCGGCGCCCGCCACCCGCAGGCGCTGGGCCGCCCCTTCGATGAGGTCTGGCACGACATCTGGGACCAAGTGGAGCCGATCCTGTCGCGGGCCTATGCGGGCGAGGCCACGCATATGGAGGACATCACCTTCACGATGCACCGCAACGGCTATCCGGAGGAGACGCATTTCGCCTTCGGCTACACGCCGGTGCGGGTCGAGGACGGCAGCGTGGCGGGCATGTTCTGCGCCTGCTCGGAGACCACCGCCGCGGTGCGGGCCGGTCGGCAGATGCAGGCCGAGCGCGAGCGCTTCGCCCGGCTGTTCGAGCAATCGCCGAGCTTCGTCGCGGTGCTCGACGGGCCGGACCACGTCTTTACCTTCGCCAATGCCGCCTATCGCGGGCTCGTCGCTCACCGCGACGTCCTCGGCAAGCCGGTGCGCGTCGCCCTGCCGGAGGTCGAGGGCCAGGGCTTCTTCGAGTTGCTGGACGAGGTGTTCGCCAGCGGCCGCAGCCACACGGCGCATGGGGCGCCGGTAACGCTCCTGCGCCAGCCCGGCGGCGTGCCCGAGCGGCGCTTCCTCGATTTCGTCTACCAGCCGATGCGGGACGCGGGCGGGACGATCACCGGCGTGTTCGTCGACGGTTCGGACGTGACCGAGCGGATCACCGGCAACGCGGTGCTCGCGGAGAGCGAGGCGCGCTTCCGCACCATGGCCGACGACGCGCCGGTGATGATGTGGGTCACCGACCCGGACGGCGCCTGCCAGTACCTCAACCGGCGCTGGTACGAGTTCACCGGCCAGAGCGAGGCGGCGGCGCTCGGCCTCGGCTGGCTCGAGGCCGTGCACCCGGACGACCGCGGCTGGTCGGGTGAGACCTTCCTGAGGGCGAATGCCCGGCGCGAGGGGTTCAGCCTCGAATACAGGTTGCGCCGCCTCGACGGCGCCTATCGCTGGGCGATCGACACGGCGAGTCCGCGCTTTGCCGCCGACGGGAGCTTCCTCGGCTATATCGGCTCCGTGGTCGATATCGAGGAGCGGAGGGCCGCGGAGCTGGCGCTCGCCGAGAGCGAGGAGCGCCTGCGGCTCGCCGTCGAGAGCGGCGAGATCGGTCTGTGGGACTTCGATCCCCAAGCCGGCACCCTGTTCTGGCCGCCGCGGATCAAGGCGATGTTCGGGCTGGCCCCTGAAGCGGATGTGACCTTCGACGACTTCGCCAACGGCCTCCACCCGGACGATCGGGCACGGGTGACCGCCGCCTTCGCCGCCGCGCTCGATCCTTCGACCCGCGCTCTCTACGATGAGGAATTCCGCGCGATCGGACGCACCGACGGCGCCGTCCGCTGGATCGCGTCCAAGGGGCGCGGCGTGTTCGACGCGGAGGGGCGCTGCCTGCGCGGCGTCGGCAGCGCCATCGACATCACCGCGCGCAAGATCACCGAGGAGCGTCTCGTCGAGACCACGCGCCGCCTCGACGCGGTGCTCGACAACGCGACGCAGGCCATCTTCATGATGGATGAGCGCCAGCACTGCGCCTACATGAACCGCGCCGCCGAGCGGCTGACCGGCTACAGCCTGGACGAGACGCTGGGACAAGCGCTCCACGACGTCGTCCACCATACCCGGCCGGACGGGAGCCCCTACCCGCTCCACGAATGTCCGATCGATCAGGCCTTCCCCGAGAACAACCAGGAGCAGGGCCAGGAGGTCTTCGTCCACCGCGACGGTTCGTTCTACCCCGTCGCTTTCACCGCGAGCCCGATCCGCGACGAGCACGGCACACCGATCGGCACCGTGATCGAGGCGCGCAACATCGAGGCGGAGCTGCGGGCCAAGGCGCAGCTGGAGGCCTTCAACGCCAGCCTGGAGCAGCAGGTGGCGGCGCGCACCGCCGAACTGATGCGCACCGAGGAGGCCCTGCGCCAGAGCCAAAAGATGGAGGCGGTGGGCCAGCTCACCGGCGGCCTCGCCCACGACTTCAACAACCTGCTCACCGGCATCACCGGCTCGCTCGAACTGCTTCAGACCCGCCTCGCGCAGGGGCGGATCACCGAGATCGACCGCTACGTCAACGCCGCGCAGGGCGCCGCCAAGCGCGCCGCGGCCCTGACGCACCGCCTGCTCGCCTTCTCACGCCGCCAGACCCTCGACCCCAAGCCCACCGACGTGAACCGGCTGGTGATGGGGATGGAGGAGTTGCTGCGCCGGACCATCGGCCCGTCGGTCACCCTCGAAGTGGTGGCCGCGGGCGGGCTGTGGTCGGTTCTGGTCGATCCGAGCCAGCTTGAGAACGCGCTCCTGAACCTCTGCATCAACGCCCGCGACGCCATGCCGGACGGCGGTCGCATCACCATCGAGACCGCCAACAAGTGGCTCGACGATCGCGGCGCCCGCGAGCGCGATCTCGATCCCGGCCAGTACCTCTCGCTGTGCGTGACCGATACCGGCACCGGCATGAGCCCGGATGTGATCGCCAAGGCGTTCGATCCGTTCTTCACCACCAAGCCGATCGGCCAGGGCACGGGGCTCGGTCTGTCGATGATCTACGGCTTCGTGCGCCAGTCGGGCGGGCAGGTGCGGATCTACTCGGAGGTCGGCCAAGGCACGACGATGTGCCTCTACCTGCCGCGCCATTACGGGGCGGCGGAGGAACCGGACGCGGCCCCGGATCTGGCCGCCGCGCCCCGCGCCGAGCAGGGCGAGACGGTGCTGATCGTCGACGACGAGCCGACGGTGCGGATGCTCGTGACGGAGGTGCTGGAGGATCTCGGCTACACCGCGATCGAGGCGGCCGACGGCCCCTCTGGCCTCAAGGTGCTGCAATCGGACGTGCGCATCGATCTCCTCGTGACCGATGTCGGCCTGCCCGGCGGCATGAACGGGCGGCAGGTGGCGGATGCGGGCCGCGTGCTGCGGCCGGACCTGAAGGTGCTGTTCATCACCGGCTACGCCGAGAACGCGGCGGTGGGCAACGGCCACTTGGAGCCCGGCATGCAGGTCATCACCAAGCCCTTCGTGATGGAAGTGCTCGCCGCGCGCATCAAGGAGATGATCAACTCGCGGTGAGGGGGCAGCCGCGGTCTTCGTGTGTAGATTCTTGGCCGCGCATCCCCTCTCCTCGCACGCGGGGAGACGGGGGAGCCCAGTCGGCACCGGCACTCAGAACCTTGCCGGATCGAGCTCGAAGGTCGGCGGCAGCGCCTCGAACCACTCGCTGTAATAGGGATCCTTCGGGATCTTCTCCGCCCAGCGCGCGCGGAAGCGGGCCTGCTCATCGGCCGCGACGGTGCGCGCCCGGTTGCGGCTCTCGTAATGATAGAGTTCGACCTCCGCGCAGTAGACGCTGCGCAGGCCCCGCTCGCGCAGGCGCAGGCAGAGATCGACGTCGTTGTAATTGACGGCGAACGCCTCGTCGAAGCCTCCGATACCCTCGAAATCGGCCCGCCGCACCATCACGCAGGCCCCCGTCACCGCGAGGTAGTTGCGGTTGCCCGCGGTCGAGAAGAAATGGCCGGGGTCTTCCCGCGGATAGGAGCGGCGGGGATGGTCGGGCGTCGCATCGATCACCGTCACGCCGACATGCTGCAACTCACCGGTCTCGAATAGGAGTTTCGGGCCGATTGCGCCGACGCCGGGAATCTGCAGCAGCGCCAGCATCGCCTCGATCCAGTCGGGGCTGATCACTTCGATGTCGTCGTTGAGGAAAACCAACACCTCGCCGGTTGCCGCCCGCGCCCCGAGATTCATCTTGGCGGCGACGTTGAAGTCCGGCCGGTCCCAGGTGACGGAGCGGGCGCCGTAGCGCTCCAGCGCGGCCTTCGTCGTCGGCCGCAGATCGCCGTTATCGACCGCGACGATCTCGAGCGCCTCGTAGCTGCTGCGCTCGCGGATGCTGGCAAGACAGGCGGCCAGCAGATCGACCGTGCGGCCGCGGACCGCGCTGTCGCGCCCGGCGGTGGGAATTACGATCGAGACGAGCGGGCGCTCCCGCAGCGGCCGGCGCAGGTGGAAACTGCCGGCAAACGCCGTGGGGCGCACGGAATCGAGCCCGCCGGTGCGCCGCGCCCGGTCTTCGAGCGCCCGCAGAGCGGCGGCGACCACGTAGCCCTTGTTGTCCATGGCCTGGGCGGTCGAACCGGGGATCGCCCGCCAGTGATAGAGCACTTGCGGCACGTGGCGCACGCGGGTCGCGTGCTCGGTGTAGCGCAGGACGAAGTCGTAATCCTGCGCGCCCTCGCATTCCGGCCGGAAGGCGCCGATGCGGGCCACGATATCCCGCCGGTAGAGCGCCAGATGGGCCGTGTACATGCAGGCCTCCAGCGTTTCGGGCGACCAATCCGGCTTGAAGAACGGCTCGTAGCGCTCGCCTTGAATCGTGATCTTGTCCTCGTCCGAGTAGAGGAAATCGGTCTGCGGATCGGCGTTCAGGGCCTCGACGAGGGCGAAGAGCGCGTGCGGCGGGATCACGTCGTCGTGGTCGATCAGGGTGATCCAGTCACCGGTGGCGAGCGCCAGCGCGTCGTTGCTCGCCCCGACGATGCGACCGTTCGTGGTCCGCCGGTGCAGGCGCACCCGCGGCTCCTCCGCCGCCAGCGCGTCGAGCATCGGCGCAATATGCGGGGCGGTCGAGGCGTCGTCGCAGAGGCACAGCTCCCAATCGGGATAGGCCTGGGCCCGGATGCTGGCGAGCGCCGCCTCCAGATAGGGTTTAGGCGTGTTGTAGACCGGCATGACGATGGAGATGCGCGGTCGCAGGCGAAAACCCGCGATCGCCGTCCGCATCGCCTCCGGGCTGGGCAGGGCCGGGCGTTCGACCTGCGCGATCCAGGCGGCGTAGGAGGCCGCCGCCGGGCGCGGCCGGGCGCTGTCCCAGAACGCCCGCCACAGGGCGGCGGGCGGCCGGCTCAGGGCGAGACGGGCGAGGCGGCCGAGCAGGGCCCTGCCCCCCCTCTCCTCCTCCGGCAGCCGCGCCACGAGCCGCCGGGCGACGGCGAGCGCGGCCGCGGGACCCGGCAGAGGCTCCAGCGTGGCGCGCGCGAGACGGAACCGACCGCTCGCGGCGAGCGGATCGAGGCGCAGGCCCCGCACCCGGCGCGGCAGGTGTACGAGGTCGTCGATGCCGCCGTCCCGCATTTCCAGGCGGACCGCCTCCTCCTCGCGAAAGCCCGAGCCGTCATCGACGTAGAGGAGCGGCACCGGCTTCGTCGTGCCCAGCCCTTCGAGGTCGGCGCGGATGCGCACCCATCCCCCCGTGAGCCGGAGCGGAAACAGCCGCCCGCCGCGGGGATGGGTCAGCCGGAATTGCGGATCGGAACCGGTGGAGCGCCAGACGCCCTCCCCCTCCGGCTCGATCTGTCCCTTCGGCTCGATGCGGCACGCGATCATGAGGCAACGCGTTAGAGCGCATTCCGACGAAGTGGCAACCGGGTCGTCGCAAGAATGCGCGTCGCAACAAGGATCGAGAGCATCATCCCGAACGGCGGCCGCCGGCGTTCGGAAAAAGATGATGCGAAACCAGAGGCCTAGAGCATCGTTCTAGATCCGATGTCCAGGACGATGCTCTAGCGCGGCGCGCAGTGGACCGCGAGCCAGATCGTCGGATTGGCCGTGCGCTCGACACGGTGCCGGCGATGCGCCGGGATCAGCAGGTGATCGCCCGCCGCGAGAAGCCGCGGCGCGGGCTCGTCGGCGAAGCGGAGTTCGGCGCTGCCCTGAAGCACCGCCACCCATTCATCCCCGTCCTGATCGTACCAGAAGCCCGGCGGGCTCGCTTGACCTGCCGAGAGGATGCGCTCGACCCGCAGGCCGGGCCGCGCGAGCAGCGTCTCGAAGATCTCCTCATCCGCCTGCGCCGGCAGGCCGGCGAATAGGTTGGGGCAAGCGGTTATGCGCAGGGTTCTCCTCCGGGTGCAGGGAGCGGCCCGGACCGGGGAGCGGATCCGGTATGACACCGGTCCGTCCTCTCGGCGTTGAGTTCGGGAAGGCGGCGCGCCCGGCGCCGCCGCAGCTTGCGATGGATCGATGCCCGAGACCAAACCCGCCCCGCTCCCGCCGGCCGATGAGGATGCCGGCCTGCCGACACCGCCGAGCCCCGGCCGCCTGCCGCCGCCGACCTTGCCTCCCGCCGACGATTCGTCCGACGACCGGACGGACGGGGCCGGCACGGAGTGAGACGGTGCCGGACGAGGCCCGCGCCCGGATGGTCGAGGCGCAGTTGATCGCCCGCGGCATCCGCGATGCCGCCGTCCTCGACGCGATGGGAAATGTGCCGCGCGAGGCTTTCGTGCCGCCCGATGGCGCGGCGGAGGCTTACAGCGACGGGCCGCTGCCGATCGGTGCGGGGCAGACGATCTCCCAGCCCTACATGGCCGCCCTGATGATCGAGGCGCTGGCGCTGCGCCCCGGCGAGCGGGTGCTCGAGGTCGGGGCCGGTTGCGGCTACACGGCCGCCGTGCTGGCGCGGATGGGCGCGCAGGTCTACGCCATCGAGCGCCAGGCGGCCCTGGCCGAGGCGACGCGCGCCCGCCTCGCCGCCCTCGGCTTCGCCGGCGTGCACCTGCGCGTCGGCGATGGCGGGGCGGGCTGGCCCGAGGCCGCGCCCTTCGACGCGATCCTCGTCTCCGCGGCGGGCCCCGCGATCCCGGAGGCGCTCAAATCCCAGCTCAAGCAGGCGGGCCGCCTCGTCATCCCGGTCGGCCCGCCCGGCGGCCAGACGCTGCTGCGGCTGACCCGGCGTGGGCCGGACCGGTTCGAGAGCACCGATTTCGGCCCGGTCTCCTTCGTGCCGCTGCTGCGGGGCGTGGCGGCAGAGAGCCGGTGAGGCGGGCCCGCCCGTCATGCCGGCATCCGGTCAGGGCAACGACCTCCCGCCTCGGGCCGGGACGGCAACGGAGCGCTCTCGTATCGAGATCCGCGAAAAAACGTCGGCAGCCCGGAACCCGGCCCGAGCCAGCGCGTTACGCGCGTGCGAGGCCCTGACGGGCTCGCGGGTTGGGCGCCGGATAGGGTGTCCGGTGGCCCTCGTCATCACGTTGCTCCAAGGAGGATGTGGTCATGAGAACCTTCGACTTCGCTCCCCTCTACCGCTCCACCGTCGGCTTCGACCGGCTGTTCTCCGGGCTCGACCAGGCCGAGACCTCGGCCGCGTGGCCGCCCTACGACATCGAGAAGCTGTCCGAGGACGCCTACCGCATCACCATGGCGGTGGCCGGCTTCGCGCAGGACGAGATCGAGCTGACCCAGCACGACACCACGCTCCTCGTCGTGGGCCAGAAGAAGGGACAGGAGCGCGAGCGGGAATACCTGCACCGGGGCATCGCCGGGCGCACGTTCCGCCAGAGCTTCAACCTCGCCCAGCACGTCAGGGTCACGGGTGCCAGTCTGGAAAACGGCCTGCTGACGGTCGAGCTGAAACGTGAGGTGCCGGAGGCGCTCAAGCCCCGCCGGATCACCATCGGCGGCACGCAGACCGCCGTCGGGCAGGACAACACGCCAAATGAGAAGGCGGCGCAGGTCGTGGATCGCTCCAAGGCCGCCTGACCCGACGCGCGAACGACAGCACGAGCCGGCCTCCCCGGGAGCCCGCGCTTCCCGGGGATCGCTTCCTTTTCGCACGCCACCCCGTGCCTTCAGGGAGATGACCCGTGACGATGATCGAGACGTTTCCACCCCATTCCGGCCCCATGAACCCGGCTGGTACGCCGGCCGCCTCGTTCGAGGCGTGGCAGGCGCTCGTCGCCCCCGGCGACGTGTTCCGCCATCCGCGCGAGGTGCTGGCCCACCCGCTCCTGTCCCGTGCGGACAAGCGGGCGATCCTGGCCTCCTGGGCCTCCGATGCCTGCGCCCTGGAGAACGCGCCCGCGCTGCGGTGCCTGACCGGTTGCCGGGCCGAGCCGGTGCCGGTCGATGCCGTCCTCGCCGCGCTCGGCACGCTCGACCGGGGGGCGCCCCCGGCGACAGCGGCTCCTCCGGGAGGCCGCGCTCTGCCCCGTCGGGCGCGGCGCTGGTCGAGCCTGCGCCGGTTCCCGCGCTCTGGGCGCCGGAACGATGACGACGATCCGCCGCCCTGCCCGGCAGCAGCGATGCCACGCCCACGGACGCCGCCGAGCGCCGCGGCCTTGGCCATCGGTCTCCCGGCCTGATCGCGAGGAGCGCCCTCCGCCCTAGGCCGCGTGGACTCTTGGGGTTCACGGACGGGGTAAGCGGTGCTTCAAGGCTGTCTTTTGGAGGACAGCCTTGAGCGTTCAGGATCGCTTGGTTCTCAGCGACGCGCA
>NZ_BPRC01000012.1 GCF_022179725.1 Methylorubrum aminovorans | reverse complement strand
CAGCTTGGCGACCACGTCTTCCGGCTTGTGCCGCTTCGTTCCCATCTGTCCGTCCTCATCTGGCTCAAAAGCCATACCTCAGGACGGACCACTTCAGTGGGCGCGGATCAACCAGTTTGCTCGGTCAGGGTCAGGCCCGTTGCCCCCGCGGACGCGGCCAATTCGGTGTGTGCGGATTGAGCGTATGGTCGGAGCAGGCGAGGGCCGCGCCGCAGAGCGACAGCATGGCGCGCAGATCCTCCACGCAGGCCTCCGCCTCCGCGAGCGTGAGCAGCCCGCCGCGCCAGTAGGCGGTACCGGACTTTGCCATGGCGACAACCGCAAAGTGACCGTCCGGGCAGTCGACGATTCTGTATGTCACCGGACGCGTCATCACCTCGACCATGCGATTGTTCAGGACGCTCCCAAACGCAGCCGCCGAATGGATCGATCCTCCGAGTCCGTGAGTTACATGTTCACTGTACGGCGGGGCGGGCTGTTTCAGGCGTGCCTCTGCCGCTCGCTCTGACAGAGGACATGGGTTGATCGACATGTTGATTGCAGGCGGACTCGGTCCGGTTCGCTCGGACCGGAACAGGGAGGCAGGCGCTGCCAAACTGCCCTTGGCCGTGCAGAAGCATCTCGGAGCGCAGTTGCAGACGACCTATCTTGAGATCGGCGCGTCGGATGCGCCGCAGCATCTGCTCGAGCTCACCCGCGCACTCGAGGGGACGCTCGCGTTCCTCGCCGGGGAGCGCGACACCGCTTTTCGCAAGGGACTGACGGCGGCGCTCCCCGCCCTGCACGTCTATGCACAGTCACTTGCGGGAAGCCCGGCACGGGCCGATGACCTCGTGCAGGAGACCGTGCTGAAAGCGTGGGCCAATCAGGATCGGTTCGTCCCAGGCACCAATCTGAAGGCATGGCTGTTCACCATCCTCCGCAATCACTTCTACACCGAGTTGCGCAAGCACAGGCGTGAAGTCGAGGACGTGGACGGCGTCATGGCGGGTCGCCAGGTCGCCCTGGCGGCACAGGAGCACGGATCGGACCTTCAGGTCGTCATGTCGCACATCGCGCAATTGCCCGCGCCTCAACGCGAAGCGCTGCTTCTCGTCGGAGCGCAAGGCATGACTTATGAAGCGGCTGCGGAGGTCATGGGCTGTCAAACCGGAACGGTGAAGAGCCGGGTGAGCCGTGCCCGCTCCTACTTGGTCGAGCGGCTGGGTACACCATCCACCAACTTGCCGATCTAAGTCTCTTTTTACATTGAAGCAAATTGAGTGCATCGTGGCAGCGATGCGGATCTGCCGCGAGCACCGTATGAAATCGTCCGCAATCCGTGGTGGCGCGCGGTATACTGCGCATCAATGCTGGCCAAGCCCGTGACAGGACAGCCAGCTACAGTGAAGTTCATAGCTTGAACTGCATGAAGCGGCGACGCATGACAGGAGCGGCCCTTCCGCCCTCAGCCCCGCTCCTTATTCGTGCTCATGCCTCGCCACGCGTCGTATCGGATCATCGAACGCCCTGATGGCCGGTTCGACATCGCCGTGACATTGGCCGGGGGCGGCACGCATGTCCGAGAAGGCTTGGTGAATCCGGTGGATGTGCAAACCGCGCTGGCGATGCTCCGCGACTTGATGGCGGCCTGCGGCGCCGTCCTCGTCGAGGCGGAGGCGCTCAGCCTCGCCGCGGAATAGGGACCAAGGGCCGACATTCCGCGCCGCCCTGGGCAGGACCTCGGCCTCTGAGCGTGCCCGGTCAGTCGCCGAACAGGATCTCGAAGGTCAGCGGATCGTAGAAGCGCATCAGGCTCCTCACGAAATCCTTCGCATCGACCCCAAGGGCCTCGGCCCAGATCTTGTACCGGTCCGGGGGGACACGGCCGCGCCCGGTCTCCAGTTGCGAGATGAAGGTGTAATATTCCGCGCCGACCTGCGCGGCGAGCTGCCTCTGCGAGAGGCCGCGCTTCTCCCGAAGCTCCTTCAGAAAACGGCCACCTTCGCGGCGCAGTTCCTGCACCTCCTCGGAGCCGAGACGTTGCTGGTGGACATACAAAGGGAAGGCTCCCGCCAGCGCTCGAACGCGTCAGCGCCGAATGGTACAGTAATCCCTATATGTCGCTTCATGAGCCGACGTCCAGTTCTCGGTTCGCGTGATTTTCGGCGGCCACGGTGCGGCTTCTTGGAATACAATAAGCCTGCGCTAAGATTCATGGATCGGCACGCGATCACGCGGGCCGGGGAAGCAGACGTTATGCGGCGGCACGGGTCACATTTTCTTGAGGGCAGGCCTCAGGCAGCGGTATCGGTCCTCCCGGAGCCGAACCGGCGCTGGGCGGAATGTGGCCGGCACCCGCAAGCCGGTTACCTGGAGGCAGGATCCGGCTCGAGCGTACCAGCGCGCCGGGAGGTGCCATGAGCGACCCTCTCGCTGGGTCCGTCCTGAAGGATGGGCTGCGTTCGATCCGTCCCGTCCTGGTGACGGTGTTCGTCTTCGCCTTTTTCACGAACCTGCTCCTGTTCGCCGGCCCGCTCTACATGCTGCAGGTCTACGACCGCGTCCTTCTGAGCCGGAACGAGGCGACGCTCTTCGGGATCACGGCGATCGCGGCCTTCGCGCTCGCGGTCTATGCCGCGCTGGAGATGCTGCGTTCGCGCCTGCTGGTGCGGGGCGGGATGATCTTCGATCGGAAGGTTGCCGGTCCAGTGTTCGAGATCGTGCACCGGGCCGCGTTGCTCAAGCCGCGAGCCGGGCACGAAACGGCCCTTCGCGACGTCGACGTCCTGCGCGAGTTTCTTACGGGCGGCGCGATTTTGGCTTTCTGCGATCTGCCCTGGGCCTCGCTCTTCCTGGTCGCCTGCTTCATCCTCCATCCGTGGTTCGGCTGGATGGCCTTGCTCGGGGGCGGCACGCTCCTGGGGCTGACGCTCCTCACGGATCTCACGACCCGCCGGCCTCTCGACGTGGCGAGCCAGGCCGCCCGAGAGGCGGGCGAGCAGGCCCGCGCGACGGTCCGCGGGGGCGAGGTTCTGCGGGCCATGGGCATGCTGGGCGCCCTGCGGTCCCGTTGGCGTCGGCGTCACGATGAGGCGATCCTGCTGCAGGCTCGGGCGAGCGACCGCGCCGGCCTCATCGCCGCGGCGACGAAGTTCACGCGCATGTTCCTACAGACGATGGTCCTCGGTGTCGGCGCCTATCTCGCCATCCATGGCGAGATCTCAGCCGGCTCGATGATCGCGGCCTCGATCATCATGGGCCGGACGCTGGCGCCCATCGAGGCGGTGGTCGGACATTGGAAGAGCTTCACGGCGGCCCGGAGCAGCCACGCCCGGCTGACGGAAATCGTCGCGCGCATCGGGCTCGAGCCGCAGCGCGTGATGCTGCCGCGCCCGCGCGGCCTGATCGAGACCGAGAACTTGGTCGTCGCGGCGCCGGGGACGTCGAGAACCATCCTCCACGACGTCAGCGTGCGGCTGGAGCCCGGCAGCGTCGTCGGGATCATCGGTCCGAGCGCGGCCGGAAAATCGACGCTGGTCCGCGCAATCACGGGCGTGTGGCCGATCGTATCCGGCGCCGTGCGCATCGACGGAGCCGACCTCCGGCACTGGGATCCTCAGGCGCTCGGGCGGCATCTCGGATACCTGCCGCAGGATGTCGAATTGTTCGATGGCACAGTGGCGCAGAACATCGCGCGCTTCGATGTTCAGGACGATGCCGCGGTCGTCTCGGTCGCGCAGCGCGCGGGCTGCCACGACCTGATCCAGGCTCTGCCCGAGGGCTACAACACTCGGATTGGCCCAGGCGGGCACGGTCTCTCCGGCGGCCAGCGTCAGCGCATCGCCCTGGCGCGCGCGATGTACGGGGATCCGAGCTTGGTCGTCCTCGACGAGCCGAATGCCAGCCTCGACCAAGCCGGAGAGGCTGCGCTGATGCGGGCAGTGGCGGACCTTAAAGAGCGCGGGACGACCGTTGTCATCGTCACGCACAAGGTGAGCCTGCTGGCGAGCGCCGACCTGATCCTGATGCTGGATGGCGGAACGCTGCGGGCCTCTGGCCCGGCGGACCAGATCCTCGCCCAAGTCTCCGGTCCCCGCCCGGTTCCAGCGCTGGTCGCGACCGGTGGCCGGGCCATGCCCGAGAACGAGAGAGTGCCCGAAGTCCAGCGCAGCGCGGGCTGAGCCATGAGCACGCATTCTGCCCCGATCCCGATCACGTCGCCCGACGCTTCCTCGCCATCACTGGGTGGGAGCGGAGAGGACGGCGCCGTCTCTCCGATCGCGTGGCAGCGCTACGCAATCGCCGGTTACGCTCTCATCGCGGCCACCTTCGGTGTCGCCGGTGCCTGGGCGGCCACGGTGCGCCTGGATCGCGCCGTCATCAGCACCGGCGTCATCGTCGCGGAGAGCAGCCGCAAGGTCGTCCAGCATTTCGAGGGCGGCATGGTCCAGGCCGTGCTGGTGCGGGATGGACAGACGGTCCGCGCGGGTGATGTCCTTCTGCGGATCGATCCCGTCCAGTCCCAGGCGAGCGCAGACCTGTTCCGAAATCAGCTCGACGCCGCTCTCGTTCTCGAGGCGCGGCTGCGGGCGGAGCAGGCGCAATCCGACGACCTGCACTTACCCGCCGACATTTCCGCGCGGCGCGACGAGCCCGCCCTCGCGCGCATGATCGGCGATCAAGCCGGGCAGTTGGTGGAACGGAGGACGACGCTCAAGGGCCAACTCGCCCTCATCGAGGCCAAAGTCACTCAGCTGAGGACGGAGATCTCCGGCCTTGCCGTCGAGAAATCCTCAGTCGAGCAGCAAGTCGGCTTCATCCGGCAGGAGCTGGAGGGCCTGCGCAGCCTGCACGAGCGGAATCTGATCCCTCTGTCGCGCCTCCTCGTGATGGAGCGGGAGCGCACGCGGTTGGAGGGAGTGATCGGGCGCTCGGTGGCCGAGAGGGCCAAGGCCGAGAACGCCATCAGCGAGGCCGGACTGCAGATCACCCAATTGAAGCAGAAGCTTCAGGAGACGGTCACCGGCCAGCTTCTCGAAACGCGGCAGAGAATCGGCGAGCTTCGCGAAAAGCTCGTCGTCGCGCAGGACGTATTCCGGCGCCACGAGATCCGCGCCTCCCACGACGGCGTCATTCAGGCGCTCAAGGTGGTCGCGACCGGGCAGGTCGTCCGCTCGGGCGAGCCGCTGATGGAGATCGTCCCGACGGCGGACCGGCTCGTGGTCAACGTCCAATTCTCGCCCAACGACCTCGAAGCCGTCCATGCCGGCATGCGGGCGGAGATCAAGTTTCCGACCTTTCAGGCGCGCCGGACGCCCGCGGTCTTCGGAAAGCTCACGGTGGTGTCGCGGGACCGTCTTGTGGACGAGGGTACGAAGCAGGCCTACTTCGCCGGTACCGTGGAGATCGAAGAACACCAGCTTCCGGCCGATGTCAGACACCGCCTTCTCGCCGGATTGCCGGCCGAGGTGGTGGTCTCGGCCGGCGAGCGCACGGCCCTGGAATATCTGTTTGCGCCCTTCTTCGACGCGATGGGACGCGCCTTCCATGAACGCTAGCGCCGCGCGCGGTCGCTCCGCCATGATAGGCGACGCCATCCGCCAAGGGACGCAACGAGCCGACGGGGTGAGATGACGATGAGCACGGTCATTCCCTTCTTCCGTCCGGCATCGGCGCGACAGGGCAACTGGTCGCAACAGGAGTTGGCCGAGTTCTACCGCGTCGAGGCGGCCCTGCTCCGGGCCGGCTTCAGTATCGCGAGCGACCACGGCCTCAGCGACGAGGGGGAGCCTTGGTTCGTCTTCTGCCGGCCGGACGGCGATGCGATCATCCATTTCGCCAAGATCGACGGCAGCTATCTCATCGCCTCGGAGGCTCTGGACCGACCCGTGCGGGGGACAGATTTCCGTACGCTGATCGACCAGATCGCCCGCTTGCATCCGCACCTGCTCCCGATCCCGGCGACGGGAACGGCGACGACGCTCGTGGTTCATCCGGCCGCACTGCTCGCGGCTCTGGTGGCCGCGGCCGCCTTGAGCCTGTCGTCCGAGGATGCCCATGCGGGGCCGCTCGTGCCGGGCGAAGGCGTGTCGGCGGCGCCCGCCTCCGAGGGAGGCAGGCCCCCGCTGAGCCAGCCACAGCCGAAGGCCAGCGGCGGGTCCGGCGATCGGGACACCGATCGCAAGCAGCTCGAAGCCATCATCCTCTCGGCGATGATCTTCGCGGCCGAGGCGATGGCGGTCGATCACCGCGCCGTGGGCGCAGAACTGGATCTCGACGTCGCGGGCGGGGCGGGCAACGCCTGGAGCCCGACGGCGCAGGGTGATGCGACGCTGACGCCGGACACCGCGCTGGGCTCTGGCCGAGGGAGCGCTTCGGTTCAGCCGGCCGTTCTGACGGCGCAGGGAAGCGGCGCGAATCCCGACGCTCGTCCTCAGTCCGCTTCCGACACGATCGCCGCGCCGAGCCGAGTCGATCCGGCTCCTGTGGCGCGGACCGAATTCGCGACCGAAGCGCCGAAGTCCCCAGCCTCACAGAACCAACCGCTGGCGCCGGGATTTGGCAGCGATGTCGCGCTGACCGGCACATCGGCCGAGGTGTCCGCCGCCAAATCCAGCGGTCACCAAGCGTCGACTTCGGCGCGCAGCGAGAGCCCGGCGCCCGCATCGGACGAGCCGGGGCCGGCCTCGAGGGATCAGCGCGCCGGATCCGTATCGGCCTCGATCGCCGAGCCCGCCTCCCACGCCCGTCCTGGACAGGCCGCATCGTCTGATCCGGCCAGCACCGGAAGCGGACCCGCCCGGCCGGCTTGGGTCAACGACCTGACCCAGACCATGACGAGCCGGATGCCGTCGCCCGACGCGTCGCGTGATGCCGAGGATCGGAGCCACGGCCGACCGGCAGAAGCTGCGCTCGGAAACGGCCGAAAGGTCGATCCGACGGGTCCCGGCAACGGTCGCGTCGACGGCGCGGGCCGGGATCGCGAACCCTCTGCCAAGGCTGCCGACGAGACCCATCAGTCCAAGGATCAAGCTGCTCCCGGTCATGGCCAAGCCGGCAGCGGTCAAGGACGAGGTGTTCCAGCCGAGACAGCAACCGGGAACACTCCGCCGGCCGAGCAGGCCAGCCCCGGTCAAGGTCCCGCCGATCGCGCCGATCAGGACCGCGGCGCGTCAGCGATGGCGGCCGTCGGACGTAGCCCGAACGCCGAGCAGGCGGCCCCCGGTCCGAGTCAGGCCAGCGCTCGAGGTCAGGATCCGGCCGCGTCGAGTGCAGCCTCCCATGAAATGCGGGCCGAGCAAACCGGCCCCATCAACGGCCAAGTGAACCCCGCCGGTTCGGACCGAGCTTCATCGCCCGAGGGGGCGAGCGGGAACGAACCGCAGACCGTACCGGCCGGTGGTGGCAATGGACACACCGGTGGTCTTGCCCGGGGAGAAGCCGCGCCGGCACAGGCCAAAGCTGCGAATGGCCCACCGGTCGAGCCGAATAGCCGTGGCAGCGGTAACGCCGGTGCCATTGCTCAGGAGCGGGGCTCGCAGGCCGAGACGACGACCGGAAGCAAGCCACAGATCGACCAGACCAGCGGCGGCAACGACCACGCCAGTGTTGTCGCTCGGCACGAAGTCGCGCCCGCTCAGACTGAAGCTGGGACTCCCTCACCCGTCGCACAGACCGGCCAAGGGAGTAGCCATGCCGGTGGTGTCGCTCGGGACCGGCCCCCACAGGCCGAGGCGGCGGCAGGAACTAATCCGCGCCCCGCGCAGGCCGGTCCGAGTGAAAGCCGTGCCGAAGTGTCCGGTCCGGGAAGCGCGCGGGCCGAGGCCGTCGACGATCGTCCCGAGGTTCAACAGGCCGGTCGCGCCAACGGCCAAGAGAATGCCACCGAGCAAGGTTCGCTGCAGCAGTCCGGGGCGGCTCCCGGCAACGATCCGCGGATCGAAACGACAGGCGGCAACGACGGCCAGGGCCCTGGCAGCCACTCGAAGCCAGAGCCCGTCGCGCAGCGTGAGCCGGGGTCAGGCGGGCCTGCCATCAGCCGCGATCGGTCTCCAAGCGACGCCAACGAGCGGGGGTCAACGGATCAGGCCGAGGCCGCTCGTCCCATGGCGGAGCAGGAGGCCGATCGCGGCAATGGGCACAGCTCGGCCCCTGCCGAGCGGAGCGACCAACGGATGCCCGAAGCGCAGGGTCCCGGCGCGGCCGACACTGTCTCAAATCACGGGAGGCCAGACACTCCCGGCGATGCACCGTCGGATGCGTCATCGACCACCAAGGCCCATCCACCGCTTGATTCCGACTCTGCCACCCGCGGATCGAACAAGCCCAGCGCGACCGAGATCCCCGATGGCGGGCGCGAACCGATTGACCGGGCAGCCCCAGAGCATGCCGCAGCGGCTGAACAGACACCCGTGGCGGCGGATGGGCCCGCTCAGAAGCTGACATCGTCGCCCTCCGACCATGGACGGGGCAATTCGATCGGGCCGAGCGCCGATCACGCCTCGAACGCGGCAGCCTCGGAGCAGACCAACGGGGACGTGGCCGGCACGAAGGAGCACGGATCCGGGCCGAACAACACCGCTGTGGCCTCGTCATCGAACGTCCATGTCGGCGGCGCCGGGCCACAGGCGTCGCATGCTCAAGACGAGCCGGTTTCGCATGGGCACGATCCCGCTGCGGAGGCTCCCGTTCCTGCGTCAGTTGCGCGTGACCCGATCTTACAGGATCGGGGAAGCGATCGGGCAGTGTCGGAAAACTCTGTTGGACACGGCGCTTCACTGGGATCGGATGCTTTGAATGCCTCCGCGAAGGGTGAGCAAACCCAAGCCGAGATTGACGGATCGCATGACGGCACCGGACCCGTGGTCGTTCGCGCGAGCCCGGCAGCGGGCCCGAAGGCGACGGTTCATGGCGTGGACGAGAACGGCCTGTCCGTTCCGTCGGCCGGTTCAAATCCGACCTCGCCCCCTGCACCGGTTTCGCAGGACGAGATCGCGACGGCCCAAGCCGATCGAGCCCAATTCGATGACAGCCCTTCGGTCAGCGGCCGCGCCGTTCGGGAGGCGCCCGGACATGCGGCCCCGCCGGTCAGCGCCGACTCGCCGACCGTGCCCTCTGTGCCGGTCGAAGCCGATCGGGCGGACGGGCCTTCACCGACCAGCCAATCCAGCTCCGCGGCATCCCATGGGACGTCCGGTCAAGCGAAGCCGGGCCGGCCAAGCCCTCCGCCCGCGGCGATCGACGCCGACGGCAATCTCGTGTTCCACACGGACGCCCAGAAGGATCCGGTTCCATCGGCCCTTCCGCAAGGGCCGGATGAGGCAACGTCCCATCATGCGATCGGCCTGATCGGGGTCTCGGATCAGGCGCATGCGATGCACGACCTTTATCACCAGACCTAGAACACCGTCCCGAAAAGGTGGTCACCGGCTCTCAGAAAAAGACGATGTGAAAACAAGATGATAGAGCATCGTGCTGGATCCGATATCCAGCAAGATGCTTTCGAGCCGTATCCGGCCTGCTCGCCAAAGGCGGGCGTCTCCAGCCTCTCGGTCCGGCCCGGGATCTTGCGGACGCACCGGCAACCACTCCGTCGGAAAACGTTCAGGAGCATTTGCCAACGCGCTTCGCCCTCCATCCCGCTCAGCCGAGACCGAGGCTTCGACGGAGAAGGCCGCCGACGGCCGGTGCGAACCGGGCGGCGCGGGCGATGGTGTCGCGCGGCGTCGCGTAAAGGGCCACGATCAGAGCCCGGTACTGCTCCGGCGATGGGTCGAGCGAAAGGCCGGCTGAGTCCGAGATCGCGTCGACCGCGCCGATGCCCGGAAGGTGCAGGACGAGCGGCACACCTGGCGCGGAGACCGGCTCGCAGTCTCCGGCGAGCGTCGCCCGGCCGGGCGAGAGGGTCGCGATGCGGCAGGCGCGGGTGATTCCGCCGGCTTCGATCCGGGCATCTGCCTCGTAGCGGAAGGCGAGATCAACGCGTGGATGCTCGAAGCAGACGAGGAAGCAGATGAAGGTCAGAACCATCGCCACCCCGGCCCAAACGAGGTTGAAATAGTCGATATCCGAGATCTCGGCCGGTGCGGTCGGAGCGATGAAGGCCCAAACGATGCTGAAGGCCGAGAGCAGGGAGAGGCCGCCGAAGGCCGAAGCCATGCGCCAGCGGACCCGCATCTGGGAGCGGTCACCGCCCTTCTCCGTGACCTTGAACGGTCGGCCGAAGGGGCGGACGGCCGCTTGGATCAGCGTCATGGTGACGGCGAGCGCACTGATCGCGTGAGTCACCTCCATGAAGATCGGCAGCGTGCGCGAGCGCGAGACCCAGCCGCTGTAAGCCCACAAGGCGAAGAGCGGCGGCGCGCCGTAGCGCAGGAAGGACAGCACATCGGCCTCGAAGGCCGGCAGGCCGGTAATCCAGTATACCGCCGGGGCCAGCAGCATCAGCACGATGTAGGGCTTGCAGGCCCAGTTCAGCACGCCGTGCAGGAAGTGGATCCGCTGGATCAGGGTATAGCCCGGCCCGCGCAACGGTCCGTCGGGGAGCAGCGCGATCTGGATCGTCCCGAGGCACCAGCGGGTGCGCTGCGTGATGTATTCCGGGAGGCCCTCGGCCGAAAGGCCCATGCTCAGGCGCTCGTTCAACCAATGGGTCTCGTAGCCGCGACGCGACATGCCGAGCGACAGGTTGAGGTCCTCGCAGATCGCCGCATCGGGAAAGCCGCCGATCTCACCGAGCCGGTCGCGGCGCACGATGAACGAGGTGCCGACACAGAAGGCCGCGTTCCAGGCGTCCTTTGCCGGCTGGAACACGTCGAAGAAGATGCGCTGGTCGTCGACCCAGCTGTCGGACGCCGCGAGATTGTGCTGAATTGGATCGGCGTTGAAGAAAAATTGCGGCGATTGCACCACGCCGGCCTTCGGATCATCGAACAGCCCGACCATGCGCTTGAGGATGTCCGGCTGCGGCGCAAAATCCGCATCGAGCACGAGGATCAGGGGCGCGTTGGTCCGCTCGGCGGTGTGCTGCAAAGCGTTGTTGAGGTTGCCGGCCTTGGCCCCCTTGTTGTCCGGGCGCGTGATGTAGCGGGCGCCCACCGCCTCGCAATAATCGCGCAGCCACTCGCGGCGGGTATCGTCGCAGACCCAGACGGTCTTGGGCCCGTAATCGATGGCCAGCGAGGGCAGGATCGACTTCTCCACGACATCGCGCGGCTCGTTGTAGGTGCAGATGAAGATGTCGACGGCCGGCCAATCGCCGCTCGCCTCGCGACGCGCCTGGGCGGTGTCGGCCTCCGCGGAGCGGTCCTTGAACCGCAGCAGGATCACGACCGAGAGCAGGGTGTAGACCACGGCCACCATTTCGGCGGCGAAGAACAGGTAGGACCAGATCGCGCCGGCTTCGGGGGTCAGCGGCGGCAGCGTGTCGCTCCAGCGCCAGCGGGCGTAGGTGGCGATGAGGGCAGCCGTCAGCGCTCCGAACAGGAGGCGATCGAAGGCGCGCTCGGGCCGCAGCAGGCCGGCGAGCGCGAAGAGACCGAGGGCGATGCCGAAGGCGAGCGCGAGCACGGAGGCCGCATCGCCGGGGGAGGGGAACATCATCGGACGCGGCCTCCTGTGAAGGGATTGTGGCGCAGCGCGGCCAGGGCGGCCCATGCCGTCGCGCCGAGATGCGGACGGCGGAAGTAGAAGAAGTCGTCCTGCGTGCTCGTCGGCCCGATCCGCAGGCCCGTGGTCAGCCGTGCCTCGCGGCTCGCGTAGAGCCAGCCCGAGGGCGCACGCTGGCCCGCAAGGGTCTGCAGCAGAGCCTCCGCCGCGGCTTCGTCCCCGACGGCGCGGTAGGTCAGCGCCGCCTGCGCCGTCCCCTCGACCCAGAGACCGTCGCGGTCGTCGTTGAAGTCGAACCCGCCCGGCACGCCCATCCGCGCGGTCGCGCAGCTGAGAGCGCGCCGCCAAGCCTGCGGCGGGTCGGCGACCCCGAGCAGCGGCCAGAGCTGCGTGTCGAGGGCGACGGCCTCGACGCCGCGCATGCGGCCGTCGGGATCGGTTCCCATCCGGAAGCAGCCGGCCTCTTCATCGAAGGCGGCATCGAGAAACGTCCGCGCCGAACCAGCCATGACGCGGTCATCCGCCTTGCCGAGTCGCGTCCCGAGCGCGACGATGTCGAGGTTGTGCTCCGTCGAGGCCCAGCTCAGCGGAGCCTGATCCGGGTCGTAACCGTCGAGCCCGCCGGTGAAGCCGGGCGCATCGTGGCGGGCCGTCCGCGTCCGAATCCAGCCCGCGAGACGGGAGGCCGCTTCCTCGAAGCGGGGGTCCTGCGTCGCGTCGCGGAGATTGAGCAGCGCCAGCGCGACCCAGGCGACGTTGCCCGTCGCCGTACCGTCCTGATAGCGGTCTTCGAACCAGCGGTTGTTCGCGGCATCCCACCAGCCCGGAAGGAGGACGGGACGTTCGCGCACGGGGCCGGCGCGGTATGCGTTGCGGATCCGACCGTCCTCGAAGGTGCGGTCGCTCTCGATCGCCGCGAGGAAGGCCTCGCCGATCTGACGAGCGCGCCGCAGGTCGCCGCAGGCCGCGAGCGCCGTGGCCGCCAGAGCGTTGTCGTAGGAGAAGGCGGTGCTGCGCAGCGGCAGAGGAACCGACTTCTCGTTCGGCCCGGGCTCGTAGCTCGCGAGGAACATGGGTTCCCCATCGGGCGCCGTCCTCTCGACGGCGCCGGACAGGGCGCGGCACAGCTCTCGGCCGAGATCATCCGCCCGGGTCGGGGCCGAAAATCCCAACATGAGAGCGAGCGCGGCAGCGGCCGCCCTCAGCTGCGTGCCTCCTGGGCCGTGCGACCGGTCTGCTTCGGAGCCTCGCTCTGGAACGAACTCGGCCGTACCGGCGGGAGCGGCGGCATCGAAATGCGGCGCTCGGGCGTGACGTCAGCAGGCTGCGGCCCCATGCGCAAAGCCGGAATCGGGGCCATGCGATCGGTTGCGGGCTTCTCTACGGAGATCACGGGCACATCGGCCGGCGCCTCCGAGGAGAGAGCGGGTGCGATGGCTACCGATTGCGTCGCGGTCCGCTCCCCGCCGACGGCTGCGCTGGCAGGGGGCTTTCCGGTCTCCGGTCGAACCGGGACGTCGTGACCGGCCTTCGATGGGCCAACGACATCCGCCCCGGCAGCGACGACTTGCTTCAGAACATCGCTCGCGGAGACGACCATGGATCGGGCGTGATCGGCCACGGTTTGCGCGAGATCGGGTGCGGCGGCCGCGACCTTCGTCACGAGGCCGCTCGCGCCGTCGCCGAGATCGCGCCAGACGACGGAGGTCGACGGCACCCAACCGGATTCCCGCGTGACCGTCACCCAGCGCCCGACACCGCAAGCCGCCTCGACCGGGCTCTCGGATCGAGCCGCGCTGGCCGGGAGCGGCTCGGGCTTGACCAGGACGTAGAGCTCACGCCGCTCCGTCTGCGGGAACGGCACCGCGTAGGTCGCGTCGACCGTGTCGCTGGTCTTGGGCAGAATCTCGGTCACGATGCCTCGGCGAGGCTCGGCCGATCCACCGGAGATCGTGACCGCACTTCCGACCCGCAGGTTCTGGCCCTGGCGGTAGGAGAAGATGGCGACGACGAAGCTGCGCTCGCAATCCACGACGGAGGCGAGGCTGTCGCCGGCTCCGACATGCCGCCCGGTCGTCGCGTTGACATTTTAGACGACGCCCTTGGCCGACGCCTTGATCTCGGACGTCGTCAACCGGTCGAGGCGCTGGTTCTCCCGCGTCAGCAAGGCCTGCTGATCGACCATCGCGGCCTTCAACTCCTTCTCCTCGATGGCAAGGCGCTGCGTGTCGTAGGTGATGGAGAGCTGCTTCTGCGACAGGTCGGCGAGGCTGCGCAGTTCGTCGCCCAGGAACAGGCCGCGAGCCAGTCCCTCGAGCTGGACCGTCTTCTGATTGAGCTTGGCCTCCGCCGCCTTCTTCTCCTGGATCGCGGCATTGAAGGCCTGCGTCGTCGACTTCACCATGTCGGGGCTCGCCACGTCGCGGGCGACCATGCCGACCTGACGCTCCATCAGCACCCGCTTCTCCTCGCCCGATGCGTTGGCCGAGGCGATCTTGGCTCTGAGCTCCTCCACCTGCGCGCGGAGAACCTGCGTCATCTGCGCGGACTGATCCCGGATCGCTCGCTCGAGAGCGGCGAGGTAGGCCTCGTTCGAGGTTCGCTTGTTCTCGGCGGCCAGCGCGCGCTCCCGGAGTTCGGAGACCCGCCCGGCAAGCTGGATCGCCGTGGCGCGGTCCAGACGGTCGTTGGTGATTTGGGCCACCAGCGAACCGCGCTCGACGCTGTCCCCGGCCGCGACCGGAATCGCACCGATATCGCCTGCGATCGGGGCCGTGAGCAGGGTGACCGGGGCGTTGACCACCGCGCGATCGGATTGGTCCGCCACCAAGGGCGGAAGCACTGAGGTGCCGATCAGGATCGCCAGAACCGAGGCAAGACCGACGCTCGACACGCGGACGAGCCGGCCATGGCGGTGCTCGGGCGCAGACGTGAGGGTAGGCTGAGACAAAAGGCCAACTCCAGGCGCGTGGAATGGGTCGCTCTGCGGGCGGCAAGCGTTCGGATCGCCGGCCGTGCGACGCCCCCTGAATTGCTGCGGCGCCGAAAGGGTTGCGAAAATTTTTCGTTAAATTCGAATTGAACGTCGCACTGCGAGAATATATTCTCGAATAGACGGCTTCCTCACAGCGTAGAAGTAAATCCAATTCAAAGTTGCAGTGCACTCGACTGGCGGAAATGTGGCTAAAATGTAGTCACATTCGCTCAACTTCTTGTCATCTATGGTTCTGGGTGCGAGGATTGTTCGCAGAATGATACCCTGCGGCGCTTCGCACGCGGCGAAGTCGGCGGCCGTCCCGAGGCCCGTGGCACGGTGAGCCGCCCAGACCGCAGCAAGCGGACCGAGTTCCGCCAGTCAATGACGCGCGGCGTCGCCAGCCGGATCGACGACGTGAACTTCGGCGTCAGCGTCGGCACCGCGATCCGGCGCGCGGTCGTGGCGCACACCCTGGCGGCGGTTATGCTGGGCCTTGTGCCGGCATACCGGAGCGTCCGCTACATTCTCATGCTCGACGACATCCACATGATCGATCCGGATACCTGCGAAATCGGGAATGTGATCCAGGGCTGAGCCAAGCCAGAGCCGCAGGTAGAGATGAACGATCCCACCCGCGGAGCAGCGGCATGGTCATTGGTGGTCGACCTGCTGTCGTCCGTGACGACATCTTCGGCTCGTTTGGGGCGTTGCATGACCGGCGCACCCTCGACCGGGCGAGCGGCAACGGAGCGATCGAGTGCTGGACCGGATCGAAGGGCATCGCGGCCGACTCGGATACGACCACCCCCACCAGGCTCCGCGGAGCTGATCGCTGGCGCGGGTCCTGGGCTCAAGGCCAAGGAGGGTTTCTCTAAGGTATATCTTCGTATCCGGACACCTCCGGCAGAACTTTCTTCGAATGCAGACCGTTCCGATCGAGCAAGTACGTTGCTCAAAGAGTTCGCGTACGCCAATTTTTCGTCGCTTGCACCTCCCACTTCCTGCGTCAACAGACGCTTCGGAACGGTTTCTGCCTTCAGAACGTCTTTCGTGACCTGTCCTCGCGCTATGAGGCGCTTTGGTCCGAGAGCATGCTCGCCACCACTCACCTCGCCCTCATCAACGTCTTCACCGGCGACATCCAGGGAGGTCTTGGTCCGTTTCTGGGCACTTGGCTCGCCGAGACTGGAGGCTGGTCGCCTGCGCGTGTTGGGTTCGTCACGACACTGGTAGGGGTCGGCGCCCTGTTCCTGAGCGGGCCTGCCGGAGCCCTCGTCGACCGGATCGGACGGCCCCGCTTGCTCATCGCCGCCGCCTGCGTGGCCATCCTCACGGGCACGCTGCTCATCCTGCCAGCCAAGTCCTTCCCGGCCGTGTTCGCCGCTCAGATGGTAGCCGCCGCCGGTGGCGTGCTGCTCTTACCCGCCATCACCGAACTCACCCTCGGCATCGTCGGCAAGGACCGTTTCCCGAAGCAGCAGGGCCGTAATCAAGCCTACAACCATCTCGGTATTCTGATCGCGGCCGGCCTGATCAGTTTCGGCACCGCTTACTTCGGGGCGGCCGTGGCCTTTTGGGTGCTCGGCGCGATGGCGGTGCTGGCCATCGTGGCTACGCTGACGACGCCGGGCCACTGCTACAACGGGCGCCGCGCCGTCGGCTGGAAGGAAGACGACCCAGACGACAGGCCGGAGCGCGCGACGACCCGCAGCGTGCTCTCGAACCGCAAGCTGATGGTGCTGGCGGTGGCGCTCGCCCTGTTCAACCTCGGCAACGGTGGTATGTTGACCCTGCTCGGTCAGAAGCTCGTCGCCGCCGGAAGTGACGCAACGGCCTGGACCGCCCGCTACGTCATGGTGGCGCAATTGGTGATGATTCCGGTGGCGCTCTTCGCGGGCTCGCTCGCCGACAAGCGCGGTCGTCGCAAGCTCCTTTTGGTCGCACTGGCGGTGCTGCCCGTGCGCGCAGCCCTGTCCGCCTTCATCGACGATCCGGTGTGGCTGATCTCGGCCGAGATCCTCGACGGAGTGGCTTCCGGCATCGTTGGTGTGGCCGTGCCGGTGGTGGTGGCCGATCTTACCTGGGGCTCAGGCCGAACCCAGACGGCGCTCGGCACTGTCAACGCGGTGCAGGGCATCGGTGGCGCGCTCTCGGCCTGGTACGGCGGCCTAGCCCAATCTGTTCTCGGCTGGAGTGGCTCGTTCCTGGCGCTCGGGGCCCCGGCCCTGATCGCGCTCGCCCTCGTCATCTGGCTGGATGCAACCTCGGAGCCCGGCCGTCGAACGCAGCGGCGCGAGCGCTTAGCCGCCGGCTTGAAGCCCGCCTGACCCCCAGGCCGCGTGGAGTCTCGGGGTTCACGTGAGTCATGCGAAGTGATTCAAGCCTGTTTTTAGGGGCCGCTTTGAACGTTTCGGATCGCCTTGTTCGCAGCGACGCGCAGTGGGCGCGCATGGCGCTCCTGATCACCGGCCGCCCCGATCAGCGGAGCTCGACCGGACACGACAACCGGATGTTTGTTGAAGGGGTGCGGTGGATCGTGCGTACCGGTTCATCCAGGCGAGATCGGCCGGACGCCCTCGGCGAGTGGCATAGCGCGTTCCTCCGCCGCTTCAGTCGCCGGAGCCGGAAGGGCGACGCGCCACGGGCCGAGGCGCTGCTGAAGGGTCTGCCGGCCGACGTGATCCTGGCTGATGCCACCGACGACAGCGGCCGGCTGTGCACGCTGGTGGCCGGCAAAGGCGCACGGGCCGTCATCCCCAACACCATGTCACGGGCGAAGAAATACGACCACGACAAGGCTCACTAGGCGGAGCGCGACTTCGTCGAGTGCTGTTTCGCCAAGGTCAAGCAGCTCCGCCGCGTCGCGATCCGATACGAAAAGAAGGTCCACAACTACGCCGCCGGTGTTACCGTCGCAGCTATGGTCCTATAACTCCGATAGCTGTAAAATAGGCATAGTTACGCGATTTTGAATATAAATAATATTTCTCAAATACAAAATTATAATCGAGTAAAATCACGATATAAGCGGATAAAATGAAAATTGCAAATTGATAATTTTCGAAACAGATCTTCAAAAGAACTATGACTGACCGGTTGAGCTGGGAACGACAACATGCATCAGCCAGCACGTTCGTCCGCTCTTCCTAGGATGCGTGAGACGCTGGCGGGGTATGCTCCACATGCAATTTGCTATAATGACAGTTCGACATATGACCTGCATTATAACGCAGGCGCTTTGGGATGTGGCATGAACGAGCTCAGACTGCGCAGCGTCCCGCTTTCGGTTTTCAGGTAGCCTAGTCATGAATGCCAGCCGACTGGCGAATGCTGCGGCGGATGCCTACGCCGCGGAAGCCAAACCGCCGCTCACCGAGGAACTGGTCGCCAGGGTGCGTGAAACCCTCGTAGCCGCTCTCGACGCTGGGACGAGCGTGCTCTCGGAGGCCGACTGCCTGGAGCGGTTGAACGCTGCGCTCGATGCGTTCGAAGCGGAGTTGCAAGCCGTGGTCGGGCCTCGGATCGCATCGGTCGACGAGGCTTCGGCTGTGGTCACGACCCGCTACCGCTCGGAAGCCGGGCAGCCGTTGCGCGCGTTCGGTGGCCAATAGCGCCCTGTCCCGGCGACATCACGTCCGTTCGCACATCAAGCAAGCTGGAACACAGGTCACGCCATGAGTGAGGATACGGGGACTGTCCGGCGCTTCGCGCATCCGGGCCGTGGCCGCAACGTCGCCCGCGCCGTGCCGAAGGGCCGTCAGGTCGATCCGCAAGCCAAAGTCGAGATCGAGGGCCTGCTCGGCACCCGCTCGCGCCAGCGCGACCTTCTGATCGAGCATCTGCATCTGATCCAGGACACCTACGGACAGATCAGTGCCGACCATCTCGCCGCGCTCGCCGACGAGATGAGTCTCGCCTTCGCCGAGGTATTCGAGACCGCGACCTTCTACGCGCATTTCGACGTCGTGAAGGAAGGCGAAGCGAACATCCCGCGCCTGACGGTGCGGGTTTGCGACAGCATCACCTGCGCGATGTTCGGCGCCGACGAACTGGTCGAGACGCTCCAGCGCGAGCTGGCCTCCGACGCGGTGCGCGTCGTGCGCGCCCCCTGCGTCGGCTTGTGCGACCATGCTCCGGCGGTCGAGGTCGGCCACAACTTCCTGCACAAGGCCGATCTGGCCTCCGTCCGCGCCGCGGTCGAGGCCGAGGACACCCATGCCCACATCCCGGGTTACGTCGATTACGACGCCTACCGGGCCGGCGGCGGCTACGCGACGCTGGAGCGGCTGCGCAGCGGCAACTTAGCCGTCGAGGACGTCCTGAAGGTGCTCGACGACGGCGGTCTGCGGGGTCTGGGCGGTGCCGGCTTCCCGACGGGGCGCAAGTGGCGCTCCGTGCGCGGCGAGCCGGGTCCGAGGCTGATGGCGGTCAACGGTGACGAGGGCGAGCCCGGCACCTTCAAGGACCAGCTCTACCTCAACACCGATCCGCACCGCTTCCTCGAAGGGATGCTGATCGGCGCTCACGTGGTCGAGGCGACGGACGTCTACATCTACCTGCGCGACGAGTACCCGATCTCCCGCGAGATCCTGGCCCGCGAGATCGCCAAGCTCCCTGAGGGCGGTACCCAAATCCATCTGCGCCGGGGCGCCGGCGCCTATATCTGCGGCGAGGAATCCTCGCTGATCGAGTCGCTGGAGGGCAAGCGCGGCCTGCCGCGGCACAAGCCACCGTTCCCGTTCCAGGTCGGCCTGTTCAACCGCCCGACCCTGATCAACAACGTCGAGACCCTGTTCTGGGTGCGCGACCTGATCGAGCGCGGCGCCGAGTGGTGGAAGAGCCACGGCCGCAACGGCCGCGTGGGTTTGCGCTCCTACTCGGTCTCGGGTCGCGTCAAGGAGCCGGGCGTGAAGCTCGCGCCGGCCGGGCTCACGATTCAGGAACTGATCGACGAGTATTGCGGCGGCATGTCCGACGGCCACAGCTTCGCGGCCTATCTGCCGGGCGGGGCCTCGGGCGGCATCCTGCCGGCCTCGATGAACGACATCCCGCTCGATTTCGGCACGCTCGAGAAATACGGCTGCTTCATCGGCTCGGCCGCGGTCGTGATCCTGTCCGACCGGGACGATGTGCGCGGTGCCGCGTTGAACCTGATGCGGTTCTTCGAGGATGAATCCTGCGGTCAATGCACGCCCTGCCGCTCGGGCACCCAGAAGGCCCGCATGCTGATGGAAAACGGCGTGTGGGACACCGAACTCCTCGGCGAGTTGGCGCAATGCATGCGCGACGCCTCGATCTGCGGTCTCGGCCAGGCGGCCTCGAACCCCGTCAGCTCCGTGATCAAATACTTCCCCGACCTCTTCCCGGAGCCGCGGGCCGTGGCGGCCGAGTAGGCCAACGCCCGACGATGACTCCTCACAAGATGCCAGAGCCTGGAGCGGACGCATGAGCAACGGCCCCGAACAGCACGGCAATAAGATCGAGCAGCCCGAAATCCGCGCCAACGGCCGGCAGGATGCCGGCGGCCCGGCCAATGGCGCGCAACCGAGTGCCGGCGGCGCCTACTCGCAGGGCGCCAAGTCCGGCGGACAGGCGGCGCCCGAGCCGTCGGGCCTCTACGGCATCAAGGATCGCCCGATCGCGCCCGCGACCATCACCTTCGAGTTCGACGGCCAGCAGGTCGAGGCGCAACCCGGCGAGACGATCTGGGCCGTCGCCAAGCGGCTCGGCACCCATATCCCGCATCTCTGCCACAAGCCTGAGCCCGGCTACCGTCCGGACGGCAATTGCCGCGCCTGCATGGTCGAGATCGAGGGCGAGCGCGTGCTCGCCGCCTCGTGCAAGCGCACGCCCGCCGTCGGCATGAAGGTGAAATCGGCCACCGAGCGCGCCACCAAGGCCCGCGCCATGGTGCTCGAACTGCTCGTGGCCGACCAGCCCGAGCGCGCGACCTCGCACGATCCCTCATCCCATTTCTGGGTGCAGGCCGACTATCTCGACGTCTCCGAGAGCCGCTTCCCGGCCTCCGAGCGCTGGACGAGCGACGTCAGCCACCCGGCCATGAGCGTCAACCTCGACGCCTGCATCCAGTGCAATCTCTGCGTCCGTGCCTGCCGCGAGGTTCAGGTCAACGACGTGATCGGCATGGCCTACCGCTCGGCGGACGCCAAGGTCGTGTTCGACTTCGACGATCCGATGGGTGCCTCGACCTGCGTCGCCTGCGGCGAGTGCGTCCAGGCCTGCCCGACCGGCGCGCTGATGCCGTCCGCCTATCTCGATGCGAACCAGACCCGGACGGTCTATCCCGACCGCGAGGTCAAGTCGCTCTGCCCCTATTGCGGCGTGGGTTGCCAAGTCTCCTACAAGGTCAAGGACGAGAAGATCGTCTACGCCGAGGGTGTCAACGGTCCGGCCAACCAGAACCGACTCTGCGTCAAGGGCCGCTTCGGGTTCGACTACGTCCACCACCCCCACCGCCTGACGGTACCGCTGATCCGCCTGGAGAACGTGGGCAAGGACGCCAACGATCAGGTCGATCCGGCCAACCCCTGGACCCACTTCCGCGAGGCGACCTGGGAGGAAGCGCTCGACCGCGCCGCCGGTGGCCTCAAGCGGATCCGCGACACCGACGGGCGCAAGGCGCTCGCCGGCTTCGGCTCGGCCAAGGGCTCGAACGAGGAAGCTTACCTCTTCCAGAAGCTCGTGCGCCTCGGCTTCGGTACGAACAACGTCGATCACTGCACGCGGCTGTGCCATGCCTCGTCGGTGGCTGCCCTTATGGAGGGCCTGAACTCGGGCGCCGTCACCGCGCCCTTCTCGGCGGCCCTCGACGCCGAGGTCATCATCGTCATCGGCGCCAACCCGACCGTGAACCACCCGGTCGCCGCGACCTTCCTCAAGAACGCAGTGAAGCAACGCGGCGCCAAGCTGATCATCATGGACCCGCGGCGCCAATCGCTGTCGCGCCACGCCCACAAGCACCTCGCGTTCCGCAACGGCACCGACGTGGCGATGCTCAACGCGATGCTCAACGTCATCGTCGAGGAAGGCCTCTACGACGAGCAGTACATCGCGGGCTACACCGAGAACTTCGAGGCGCTGAAGGAGAAGATCGTCGACTTTACGCCGGAGAAGATGGCGCCGATCTGCGGCATCGACGCCGAGACCCTGCGCGAAGTCGCCCGGCTCTACGCCCGCGCCAAGTCCTCGATCATCTTCTGGGGCATGGGCGTCAGCCAGCACGTCCACGGCACCGACAACTCGCGCTGCCTGATCGCGCTCGCCCTGATCACCGGCCAGATCGGCCGGCCGGGCACCGGCCTGCACCCCTTGCGCGGCCAGAACAACGTCCAGGGCGCCTCCGACGCCGGCCTGATCCCGATGGTCTATCCGGACTATCAGTCGGTCGAGAAGGATGCGGTGCGCGAACTGTTCGAGGAGTTCTGGGGACAGAAGCTCGATCCGCAGAAGGGCCTCACGGTCGTCGAGATCATGCGTGCGATCCACGCGGGCGAGATCAAGGGCATGTTCGTCGAAGGTGAGAACCCGGCGATGTCCGATCCGGACCTCAACCACGCCCGCCACGCGTTGGCGATGCTCGACCACCTCGTGGTGCAGGACCTGTTCCTGACCGAGACCGCCTTCCACGCCGACGTGGTGCTGCCGGCTTCCGCCTTCGCCGAGAAGGCCGGCACCTTCACCAACACCGACCGTCGCGTGCAAATCGCCCAGCCGGTGGTCGCGCCCCCCGGCGACGCGCGCCAGGATTGGTGGATCATTCAGGAGCTGGCCAAGCGCCTCGATCTCGACTGGAACTACGGCGGCCCGGCCGACATCTTCGCCGAGATGGCCCAGGTGATGCCGTCCTTGAACAACATCACCTGGGAGCGCCTGGAGCGCGAGGGGGCGGTGACCTACCCGGTCGATGCTCCGGACCGGCCCGGCAACGAGATCATCTTCTACGCCGGCTTCCCCACCGAGAGCGGGCGCGCCAAGATCGTCCCCGCGGCGATCGTGCCGCCGGACGAGGTGCCGGACGCCGAGTTCCCGATGGTGCTCTCCACCGGCCGCGTGCTGGAGCACTGGCACACCGGTTCGATGACCCGGCGCGCGGGTGTGCTCGATGCGCTGGAGCCCGAGGCTGTGGCCTTCATGGCCCCGAAGGAGCTCTATCGCCTGGGCTTGCGTCCCGGCGGTGCGATGCGGCTGGAGACGCGCCGCGGTGCCGTCGAGTTGAAGGTCCGCTCCGACCGCGACGTGCCGGCGGGCATGATCTTCATGCCCTTCTGCTACGCCGAGGCCGCCGCCAACCTCCTGACCAACCCGGCCCTCGACCCGCTCGGCAAGATCCCGGAGTTCAAGTTCTGCGCCGCGCGCGTCGCCCCTGTGGAGGCCGCACCAATGGCAGCCGAGTGACCAGACCCTGAAGGAGCGGTACGTTCAGGCGCGCCGCTAAGAAGATCGCGCGGCGCGCCTGAACGAAGAAGGTGGCGCCTCGCGTATCGGGAAAGGGGTTGTTCGAGGACCGGCGGTTGTCGGATGGAGAAGATCCCACCGTTCGACAACCGCCGGGTCATCGTTCGTCGAAACGCTCGACGTATCGTTCTTCCAAGGTGAACCTCGGGCGATTTTGCCTGTATGGGCGGCGACACTTCCCGGCAAACCGAAGCGACTCTGCGTGACGCTACCCCGCGGCCTCCGGAGAGAACGCTTCAGCGGACGGGGATTTCTCCGTGCAGCCAGCCCTGGAGAATGGCGAACTGGACGATCTGCGCCCGGCTCGTCAGGCCGAGCTTCAGACAGGCCCGGGCCTTCTGGGTCTCGATCGCCTTAGGGGTCGCTCCGAGTCGGTCGGCGACTTCCTTGCTCGTGAAGCCGAAGGCGACGAATCGGAGGATGTCCTTCTCACGCTCGCTCAGGGTCGAACTCGCCGACTCATCGACGCTGGCATGCAGCAGGCGATGCGGAACGGTGCGTTCCGGCAGCGCCGGATCAAGATAGATGCCACCTTCGTGCACCGCCCGCACCGCGCTGGCGATGTTCTGGAAGGCCGAGCGTTTGAGAACATAGCCGCGCGCGCCCGCCTCGAAGGATTGATCCACGTAGACCCGGCTCTCGTAGACGCTCAGCATGATAGCTCGGGTGCGGCTTCCGGACTTGAGGAGATTGCGCACGACCGTCACGCCGTTCATCTCCGGCATGTTGATGTCGAGGACGGCAACGTCCGGCTCATGCTGGACGATCGCCCGATAGGCGGCTGCTCCCGTCTCGACGGATGCCACGACGACGATCTCGCCGGAATCGGCGATCAGGCTCTTCACCCCGTGACGGAAGACCGGATGATCGTCCGCCAGCACGACCTGGATCAGCGGGCTAGGCATCGCCGCGCCCCTCAGGGGAGCGGTAGACTCGCGCAACGATGCTCGTGCCCTGACCGGGGGCGGACTCGATGTTCAAGGTGCCGTCGACCAGCGACAGTCGTTCACGCATGCCGAGCAGGCCGAGCTTGCCCTGGGAGACGAGATGGCTCGTCAAAGCCTCGTCGGCTCTGAATCCCCCGCCGTTATCGTCGATCGTCAGCGTGACCTGTAAGGCGCTGAACCGCAGCACGACCGAGACGGCGACGCCCGGCCCCGCATGCTTGGCCACATTCGTCAGCGCCTCCTGCGCCAGGCGATAGAGCGTGACGGCCGTCTCGAGCGGAAGATCGCCTTCCTGGCCGACGATCTGGAACTCGGTCACGATCTCGGTGACCCGGTTCCATTCCTCCACCAGCGACCGCAACGCAGTGATGAGGCCGAACTCCTCAAGGGCCGCCGGCCGGAGTTCGAGGGTCACTCGCCGGAGCGATTGTCCGATGTCCTGGGTGTGTCGCAGGAGTTGCTCCACCTCATGGAGCGCCGTCGGGCAGGACAGGCGCGAGGCGATCTTTCTCAGGCCGAAGGTCAGCGTCACGAGCTGCTGGCCGGCATGATCGTGGAGGTCGCGCGCGAGGCGCCGCCGCTCGTCCTGTCCGGCTCGATAGAGCTTGGATAGAACGGCGTCCCGCTCGGCCTCGGCGCGCTGGCGTGCCTGCGCATCCTCCTCAAGATGGGCCAGCAATCGGCTGCGCTCGGCCAGGAGCGCCTGCATCTCGATTTCACGCCGCTTCCGCTCCTGCATCACGCGCCGGGCATCGTTCAGCCGATCGGTGAGGAGGCCGAGCCGGCCTTCCAGGCCGGTGGGCGTGAGATGCAGCAGGACGAGCGGCTCTTCATTGTACGCGCGCAGGACGATGCGCGCGCCCCGGCACGGATGACGGCTGAAGCCCTCGACTCCGTCGCGGACGAACAGCGCACCGGGAACGGGATTCTCGGTCCGCGAGCACAGGTCGAGGTAGCGGCCCATCCGCTCGCGCTGCGTCTGCTCGACCGGCAGGGGAAGGCCGATAGCGAGATCCGGCACCCGGTCGAACGCGGCCGGGTTGGCATCCTCCACCAATCCGAACCGGCGCACGAGGATCAGGGGGTCCGCAACGAAGGCGAACAGCGCGGCGAAATCGGCCTCAGGCCCAGGCTCGCCGGTGATATCGCCGCCCGCCGCCGGATGGATCAGGTTCGAGGTTGATGACGATCCGGCACTCGGACGCCCCCGCGGCGATGGTCTCGGGGAGATCGACTCGTGCATATCCCTGACTCTCCGCGGCCAGATGCCCACACACGTTCGCCGTCAGCATGCACAGCGAAGGACATTTCTTCGCCAACTCTCCGAACGGGCAGCGCTTGTTTCCGAGAACGATGCGCTGCTCCGATTCCTCTACGACGTAGAAGTCGCTGCCGATTCGCCGCTTCATGTCGAGCAGGGCTTCGATCATGCCCTTCCGATCGAGTTGGCTCGCGCCGTTCGACGCAAGGTATGCCGTCTGAATTTTCTCTCCGACGGCGAGCCCGACCAAACTGATGAAGCCTCCCGCCTCGCTGGATCCGACCGTCTCCTCGAACAGGGACCCCATGGTCGTCACCACGAGATCCATGAATATTTCACGATCCAAAGGGATCGGTGAACTGCCGAAATCACCGCGTGAAGCCGTCACTACCTGTTCCACTGCCGCCTCCCAAGCAGCGCCACGTTCGATAGATATCACGGCTCTCATATGAGCATCAATAGTTCGTACTATGCCTTGGTTACTAAGCGTGGAAATTTAGGAGTATCCGGCCAAGCTACAGAGTGCCGAGGGCTAGGAGGTGAAATCGGGATTTTGAGTTGAAATCGGACCTATCGCTCACGGAATGCGCGACTAAACTGATCTTGCAGCGGTTTGATGAGATAAGACATCGCCGTCCGCTCATCTGTCGCGACCTGAACCTCGACCGGCATTCCGGGTACGAGGCGGCTGGAGCCTCCTAATCGCTCGAGCTCCCCATCTTGGAGTTCGATATGTCCGACATAGAACGCCTCGTCCCGTGGGCCCTTCGTCGTTGAGGGCGAGACGTAGGTCAGCACCCCCTTGAGTTCCGGTGTCGTGCGCTGACTGAAGGCCGTGAAGCGGACCCGGGCCGCGCGGCCGACGCCGGTCTGGTCGATGCTGGTCGGCGGGATTCGGATCTCGATCCTGAGCCGCGCATCCTCGGGCACCACGGTCGCTAGGATGTCGGCGGGGGTGACGACGCCGCCGACCGTGAAGGTCTTCAACTCGTGCAGGACACCGGTGACGGGGGCACGGATCTCCGTACGAGTCAGGCGGTCCTCCAGCGCCACGCGGCGGTTGCTCAGCTCCGCCGCCTTGGCATCGACCTGACTGAGTTCGCGCTGCGCCTCGGTCCGTGCGGTGTCGCCGATCGCGATGATTTGGACGCGGATCTCGCTCGTCCGCGTCTTGGCCCGCGCGATCGAGGCCTCCAGCGATCCTTGCTCGCCGGCGAGGCGGTGCTTGTCGCGGGTGATCGGGAGGAAGCGGGAACTCTCGTAGAGTTGCTTTTCGACAAGGGTCGAAAGCTTGCCGTGCTCGTGGGTGAGGACGGTCAGTTCGTCTCTCTTGGCGTCGCGCTGCTTCGTCAGGCCGGCGATCTCCTCGGCAATCTGCCCGATCTGGAGTTCGAGTTGCTGGCGCTGGCTGTCGCGACTGGCAAGATTGCCGCGGAACAGCCGGAGCTCGCCCTCCAGGATCGACTGCACCTCGACATCCGGACGAAGCAGAGCCTGCGGGAAACTCACCTCGCGCTGCCCGTCGCGCTCCGCCAGGAGCCGGGCCTTCTTGGCGGCGAGTTCCACCAGTTGGCCCTTGACGATCGCAAGTTCGGCGCGGGTCTGCGCGTCGTCGATCCTGAGCAGCACTTGGTTGGCCGTGACCGGCTGTCCGTCGCGCACAAGGATCTCGCCGACCACGCCGCCGTCGCGGTGCTGCACGGACTTGGCCCGCTGATCGACCGCGACGGTCCCGGAGGCGAGGATCGCGCCGCTGAGATCAGTGGTGGCGGCCCATCCGCCGACGCCGCCGACGAGGGCCACGCCGAAGATGAAGCCCGCGACAATGCGAGGACCGACCGAGAATGCGAGGTCCGCGCGGGATTGCGGATCGTGCCGCCTCAAGGGGCGGGGCGTCCGATCGGGAGATGCAGGCATGGTCCTTCTCCGTCTTTCGATCTCAGGGGTGGGTCGTCGGCGGTTCTGTGAACGGCACCGGGGTGAACCGCAGCGCGTGCTCGCCATCCAGAACGACGGTGGTCTCAAAGGTGTCGTCATGGTCGAGGTCGGCCGAGACGAGCGTGCAGTCCCGGCCTTCGAACCGATCGAACCGGCACAGGATTCCGGTCGGCGCATCGCTCCCGCCCTGCAGCGAATCGGCGAGCGGGCGACCGGCCGCGGTGTCCGTGAACAGGGCGTAGCGGACGAGGTCGATGTAATCCCCGACCGAGAAATCGGTGATCTGCACGACTTGGGTGTCGTCTCGAGGCTCGATAGGCGCGGCGAACGCGAACACGTCGCGCCCGGAACCGCCGGTGAGCACGAGATCCCGCTCGCCGACCACGAAGCGGTCGTCCCCCGATCCGGCGATGATCGCTTCGACCGAGGCGATCCGGTCGAGGCCAAGCTCCCCAGCGGACACGGTCTCGCTGATCAGGTCGACCACGAGATCGACCGTGGCGTCCGAGAGATCGAGCGTGTCCCGCCCCGAACCGCCGTCGAGAGCGTCCTCCTGACCGTCGAGGACGAGGACGATAAGGTCGTCGCCCTCTCCGCCCAGGACGACGTCCCGCCCGGCACCGTCCGAGATCACGTCCGCCCCGTCGCCGCCCTGCAGTCGGTCATTGCCCGCATCGCCGACGAGCACGTCCGCGCCGGTGCCGCCGGACATATCGTCGTCGCCCGCAGCACCGTAGAGGCGGTCGTCGCCCGCGCCGCCGAGGACGAGATCGTCGCCGTCGCCCCCATCCAGGATGTCGCGTCCCTCGCCGCCGTCGAGCAGGTCGTTCCCTGCCTCACCGAACAGGAGGTCGTCACCCGCCTCACCGAACAGGCGGTCGTGACCCGCGCCGCCCCAGACGATATCCGCGCCGGTGCCTGCGAACACGACGTCGTCGCCCGCGCCGGCCAAGACCGTGTCGGCCCCGCCCCCAGCGATCACGTGGTCGCTGCCGCTGCCGGCCTCGACGAGGTCGTCGCCGCCCCGTGCATCGACGTTGTCGTCGCCTTCGCCGGCCGCGATGTCGTCCGCGCAGGGCGAGCCGAGAATGAGGTCGTCGCCGTCGGTGCCGCCGATCAGGGCCCGTTCGAGGACGGTCAGATGGGCCGTGCGGGCGACCGAGAACTCGCCGTCCGTCACCGCGTAGGTGATCGTGACCGGTCCGGGCGCGTCGGCGTCGAACACCCAGCCCGACCCATCCGCCGTCACGGTACCGGAGGAGACCCGGATGTCGCGGACGGTGAGTACGTCCCCGTCCGGGTCGTTGGCGCCGCGCAGGAGATCGCTTAGGGCGATGGTGAGGAGCGCGCAGCCCGCGACGTCACCGAGCTGGACCGGGCCGTTCACGACGGGCGCGCGGTTGCGTTGAGCGGTCGCCCCGTCATCCCGGCCACGCGGAGGCGTCGCCGGATCGGGGGAGGGGGGATCGCCGCCCGGTGTCGAACCGGGGGGCACCCGGACACCGCCTTCCGGTGGGGTAGGCCCTTGCGGGTTTGATCCACCTTGCCCGTCAGTCCCTTGATCCGGCTTGTCGCCCTTGTCCTCTCCGTTCGGCCCGGGGGGCGACTGCGTCCCGTCGCCGGTCTCCTGCGGCTGCGGGCGGCCTGCGTCCTGCGGCCGGCCGCTGCCGCTCGTCTGCCCGCCGCCGCGCCCGCCCGATCCGGCGGCGAGGGAACCGCCATTGTCGTTGATCGGCTGGGGGATGATCGGCGACGCCTTGAAGTCGCTGAGGTCCGGACGCGGGTCGGGCTTTGCGAAACGGAGCCCGCGCGAGAACAGTTCGTGCCCGTCGTCGAACAGGGACATGCCGGATGGCAGAACCGGGGAGGGCGGCTCGGCCAGCGGCCTCGGCGCCTCGGCGGCCTTTCCCGAGACCGGCGCGGCGATCTCCTCGGAATGGACGAGGCGCAGGGCGTCGGCGCGGGCGGCCACGGCCTCCGGCTCCACCTCTTCCGCCAGGGTCGCGCGGGGCAGAAACAGGGACTTGAGGTAGGCCGCCACGGCCGCGACCGCGATGGCGGCGTAATAGGGGGCGCCCGAGCGCCGATCGGCGCTGCGCGAGACGTAGCGCTCGGCCCCGTCGGCCGCGTCGCGGCCCGGCTTCGTGCCCTTAATCTCGATGGTCATGCGGGCACCCGCTCCGGCATGGAGCGCTCCCTGTTGTCCTGGGCGGCGTCGAGCCTGGCCGCACTATCGCGGGCAGCCTTGCCGAGAATCGCTTCCTTCGGCCCGAAGGCGGTGAGCTTGCCGTCCTGAATCACCGCGACGAGATCCACGGCCGCGAGCACGCTGGGGCGGTGGGCGATCACGATCGCGATGCCGCCGCGCAACCGCACGCCCTGGATCGCCGCGGCGAGCGCCGCCTCGCCCTCGGCATCGAGATTGGCGTTCGGCTCGTCGAGGATGACGAGGAAGGGGTTGCCGTAGAGCGCGCGGGCCAGCGCGATCCGCTGCCGCTGCCCGCCCGAGAGTGCCGTCCCGAGCGGCCCGAGTTCCGTCTTGTACCCGTCGGGCATGCGCAGGATCATCTCGTGCACGCCCGCCGCCTGCGCGGCTGCCACGACCAGCGCCGGGTCGGCGTCCTCAGCCAGACGGGCGATGTTCTCCTCGACCGTCGCGTCCATGAGGCAGACTTCCTGGGGCAGGTAGCCGATCATCGCGCCGAGGCTCCCCTCGTCCCATTGCGGCCGGTCGGCCTCATCGAGCCGCACACTGCCGCGCAGCAGCGGCCAGATCCCGGTCAGCGCACGGCCGAGGGTGGTCTTGCCACCGCCGCTCGGCCCGATCACGCCGAGCGCTTGACCGGCCTTGAGCTCGAACCCGACATCCGAGAGGAGCACGCGGCCCGTTCCGGGGGCGGCAACCGTGATGTGGCCGACCCTGAGCGACCGGCGCGCGGGCGGCAGCGGCATCGGCGGCTCGGCCGCGGCCAGCGCGATCACGGTCTCCTTCAGGCGCCGGAAGGCAGTTCGCGCGGCCAGGATCACCTTCCAGTTGCCGATTGCCTGATCGATGGGCGCCATGGCGCGGGCGGAGGTGATCGAGGCGGCGATGATGGCGCCGGCGGAGAGTTCGCCGCCGATGACGAGGTAGGCGCCGAGCCCGAGCACCGCCGATTGCAGGATCATGCGCAGCACGCGCGCGATCGCGCCGAAGGTGCCGCTGATGTCGGTGGTGCGGGTCTGGAGATCGAGGTGCTCGTCGTTGGCGCGGCGGTAGCGGTCCACCGCCCGGTCGGCGAAGCCCATCGCCTTGAGCACCTCGGCGCTGCGCGCGTTCGAATCCGCGATGGCGTTGCGGGCCACCACGGCCTGCTGCGTGGCGCCGGTCCAGCGCCGGGTCAGGAGTTCGGCGACGATCGTCAGCAGGGCGAGGACGACAGCCCCCGCGACGGTGAGAGCGCCGAGATAGGGGTGCAGCATGTAGACGAAGATGAGGAAGACCGGCACCCACGGCAGGTCGAACAGGGCGACGAGGCCGGGGCTGCCGAGGAAGCCGCGGACGGTATCGACGTCGCGGCCACGCTCCATCGCCTCCGCGGTCGAGAAGCCGAAGCGCGGCATGTCGATCCCGACCCGCTGCGCCAGCGGGGCGACCCGGCGATCGAACTGCGCCCCGAGGCGAACCAGGATCTGCGAGCGGAGAACGTCGAACAGGCCCTGCGCCAGGTAGAGGCCGATGGCGAGGATCGACAGCCCGACGAGCGTCGGCAGGCTGCCGCTCGGCAGGGCGCGGTCGTAGACCTGCAGCATGTAGAAGGAGCCGGTCAGCGCCAGGATGTTGATGATCCCGGACATTCCGAACAGGAAGACGAAGGGTCCCCGGATGCTCCGGGTGAGCTGCTCGGCGCACCGTTGCTGAGCGAGCTTCTTCTGATCTCTGGAACGCATGGCAGGCTCTCCCCCTCGTCAGGCAGGTGGGCCGGGCCCCTGGCCGGGGCCCGGCCAGGATCAGAGCGCGAAGTCGGCGGCCGTGGGGGCCGTGTTGCCCTTGATCGACAGCTTGAACTCCGGGGAGGCATCGCCGCCGGTGTTCCCCTGGACGACGACGTAATCCCCGTCGTCCCGCGTCTCCTGCGTCACCAAGAGCTGACCGACGCCGGTGAAGGCGGCGCCGGTGGCCAGCGTGAAGGCTTGGTTCCCAGCTGCCCCGGCATTGGCGTCGACCGCGCTGAGGTCGATCTTGTCGCCCGGCCGGAAGCCCTCGATGGTGTCGCCGTCCGCCGCCGCCGCGGAGCCGAAGCGGTAGGTGTCGCTGCCCTCGCCGCCATCCATCACGTTCACGGCCTCGCTCGCCGTGATGTCGTCGTTGCCGGAACCGGTGACCACGTTCTCGACGCCCCAGAGCACGTCGCGACCCGATTGGGTGCTCGTCGCGCTGCCGCGACCCGCCAGGCCCGTCCCGAGATTGACCGCGATGTTGGCGGTGATGGCCGACATGTCGAGCGTGTCGCTCCCCACGCCGCCACCCATCTCGTCGCCCCAGTAGGTGTCGTCGCCGTCGCCGATCTCGACCACGAACAGATCGTCGCCCTCGCCGCCGATCACCGTGTCCCGACCAGCGCCGCCGGTCACGAGGTCGTTGCCGGCCCCGGCGAGGATGCGGTCGTTGCCGCCGTCGCCGTAGACCATGTCGGCGCCGCCCCCGGCCAGGACATCGTCGTCGCCAGCCCCGGCGAACACCACGTCCCGGCCCTCGCCGGCGTCGACGAAGTCGTTGCCCGCCCCGGCTCGGACGACGTCGGCGCCGCCGCCGGCGAGAATGTTGTCGTCGCCGTCCAGGCCGAGGATGGTGTCCGCTCCGGCCGTGCCGTTGAGGACGTCCCCGATCGCCCCACCGGCGATCACGCCGGGGACGTGATTCACGGGCGGATTGGTGCCAGGCCCGTCCTCGCCGTCGTCCTCGCCATCGTCGCCACCGCCGACCGGGTCGGTCGTCCCGTCCCCGTCGCCTTGTCCGTCGTCGTCATCATCGTCGTCGCCGGAATCATCCCCGCCGCCGACCGGGTCCGTCACGCCGTCATCATCGTCATCATCATCATCTTCGTCGCCACCGCCGACCGGATCGGTCGGGCCGTCGTCGTCTTCGTCGTCTTCGCCGCCGCCCACGGGATCGGTGGCGCCGTCGTCGTCATCGTCGTCGCCGGGCTCCGTCCCCGGCCCGTCCTCGTCGGACACCTCGAAGATGTGTTCCGGCAGGACGGTCAGGCCGGTGTTGCGGGCAACGATGTCCGAGAAGCCCTGGCCGTCGATGAAGTTCTCGTAGAAGTCGAAGTTGTCGAAGCGCTCAAGGTAGTAGAAGCGGTCGCCGTCTTGGAGCCGGTCGAACTGCTCGTGCAGCACGACCCAGAAGGTCTGGCCGACGACGCCTCCGTTGATGTGCTTCTCGGCCAGACCGCCGACCCAGAGATCGAGCCGGTCGATCCCCTTCACGACGCCGGTCCCGTCGGCCTGCATCGCGACCGCGATATCGCCGTTGACCGCCCGGAAGGCCGCGATGTCCGCCGCGGCAAGGACGAGGTCCGGATAGGCTTGCCGGAACTGCGCGATCACCGCGTCGCTGAGGCCGTTGCGCGCCTGGAAGTCCTCCCAGGAGGCATAGGGTGAGAGGTCGCCGCCGGCAAAACCCACCGCGTCCCGGATGTAGGGGTTGGTGGAGGCGGAAAGATCGGCCCGGACCTGGTTGAGGGTGCCGAGGCCCACGTCCCAGCCGCGGGCCACGTTGAAGGCGAACAGGTCGGCCCGGATGCGCACGAGGTCGTTGCGGACCGCGTCGACGATGTTGAAGTCGACGTCCTCGGCCGCCTGCTCGATGGTGCCGCCGATGATGCCGCCGACGCCGTACTGGGCGTAGCCGGGTTGCGGCACGTAGCCGGGAGGCAGCGGTGCGGTGAACACCGAGGGATCGTTGCTCGGGTTGAGGAAGGCGTCGAACAGGCTGACTGGAATGGTCTGACCGTCCGCGCCCTTCACGTTCAGCGTCTGTCCGATCAGGGAGTGGCCGAAGCGGAACACCGCCGCCGCGAATTCGTGGCTGATCGCGACATCCACGCTCGGATCGTAGGCCTCGAAGCCGTGCGTGCCGTCCGAGCGCAGCCCGCCGATCAGTGTCTCCAGGTACTCGTCGAAGACAACGCGCTGATACTCCGCCTCGTTGACCATCTTTGCGGCCTGGAACACCTGCTCGGGCGTGCCCTCGAAGCCGGATTCAAGCAGTTTCTCGACGTGGTAGTTGTGGTTGCGCGCCCAGATCGTGTGGATCGAGGTGAGGGCGAAGTTCTCGTTCGCTCGCCCGTCGCCGGCCACGAAGTGGTCGAGGACGCTGATGAAGGGATTGGTGTCGAGCAGTAGCGGGTGGCCCGAACCCATGAAGTCGCCCACGAGCTTTGTGAGGACCTGCGGGTCGAAGGCGCCGGTCTCCGTGTTGAACAGGGTGCCCGTCACCCCCTCGGACAGGGCGAAGTTGGTGTAATAGGTCCGGAAGCTGATCGGCCCGTTCGGACCTTCGAAGATCGTGTCGGCCTGCCAGTGGTGGTTGACCAGCTCGCGCAGCGTCGGCAGCAGGTTGAAGGCGGGGTTGGACGGGTCCGGTGCCCCTGCCAGGAGCCGCATGCCGACGCCCTGCGCCCCATCGCTCTCCCGCAGGAACTGGCCGACCATGGCGTTGGAGCCGTAGGCCTGGTTCTGGTCGATGTAGGGTGAAGTCTGGTTCTTGTGCTGCGGGATGCCGTTGGCATCGGTCGCCATGACCGTGCCGCGGGTGAGGTCGGCCGGGTTGTTGGAGCCCGGCGCCCCGCCGCCGGGCGCGCCGATCACGATCGAGCCGTTGCCGCCCTTGGGCAGGAAGTCGAGCCCGTGGTCGATGTACTGGCCCATCGCCATGAAGAAGATATTGGCGTCATTTCCGGCCTTCGGCAGGCCGGCTTCCTGCGTGCCGAGGATGTTGCTGATGGTGCGCGCGTCGAGGCCATTGAAGATCGGGTTGATCGCCCGGTTTCCGTTGGCGTCGGGCTCGCCGTAGCGGGCCTGGGTCAGGCGGATGAAGGCCTGGTCGGCGCTGCCCCAGGTCGCATGGTCGAGGTTGTTGCCGTGCCCGCTGAGCTCGCGGTAGCCCGTCGGTACGTCGTCGTCGCCCGCATTGGCCGGGCGCTGGCCGCGCACCAGCGCCTCCAGCCCGTCGATGTCGCCCTGCGTATAGGCGAAGGCCCCGGTGACACCGTCACCCTCCCCACTGCCGTCCGCCTCGACCGCGATCCGGGGCATGCCGCCCGTGGCCGAGAAGGTGATGGTGTGCGACCCGTTGGTAAGGGTCGTCATGCCGTTCGCGCCCGCAGTCGTGACGTAGTCCGCCCGGTTCGAGCCGGCCGGCAACTCGATCACGTCCTGCGGCCGCAATGTGCCGACGATGGTGTCGTGCCCGCCGTTCGAGCGGAAGACGATGCGGTGGGCCGAGGCGAGACCGGCCATGTCCACGGTGTCGTCACCGGACGAGCCGTCGATGGTGATGGTGTTGAAGTTCAGGCTGGTGCCGGTGAAGCTGCCGATCACCTGGATCGTGTCGCCGCCATTGGCCCCGCCGTTCTGGCCGCCGGGCGACGTCACTTGGAGCGCGTTGACGCGGATCTCCTCGACATTGTCGAGTTCGGCGACGATGGCGCCGGCACCCGTGCCGTTGCGGGTGATGACGATCTCGGTCGAAGCCGCAAGCTGCGCATCCGTGTTGCCGGCGACCTGCAGCCAGGCCGAGCGGCTGTAAATGCGGAAGAGTTCGGACCCCGCGACGCCGTTCAACTGATACGTATCAGTGCCGGTGCCGCCATCGACGCGGTCGCGCCCGTCGGTGCTGACCTGATTGAACGTATCGTTGCCGCCACGACCATTCAGGATGTCATTGCCGCCGCCGCCGTTCATCGTGTCGTTCGGCAGGAAGCCGAAGAGGGCGGTGTCGGCACCGTTGGCGATGTCGTCGCCAGCCGTTCCATTGAAGGTCCGGGTGAGCGCCGTACCGTTGAAGGTGTCGCCGACGACGCCGGTCGGGCTCGAGAACAGCTCTTCCGGATTGCCGGCGCCGTCGGTGAAGCTCACGCGCAGCCTCAGGACATCGCCGACTTGAGCTTGGCCGGGCGTGTAGTTGAGCGTGCCGGCCGCAGTGCCCGCGATATCGGTCCAGCTCTGGCCGTTATCGCCCGATTGCTGCCAGCGGAGCGCGAAGGTTCCGAGACCGTCGGCGTCCTGAATCGCGGCGACCAGCGCGCTGAGCGGCTGGCCCTCAGTCGGCGAGACGAGGCCGTTGGTCGGCGTCGGGTCCGTCACGACGGGTGCGCCGGTCGCGACGCTGTTCACGACGACCCCCTCGACGTTCTTGAGCTCGGCGATGACGATCCCGTTGCGCACGACCACGGTTTGCGTGTCGTCGCGGAACGAAAGGTTCGCGAACTGCGCCCTCGCCTGAGCCAGCGTGAGCTGCTGGACCGGATCGGTCCCGTTCATGATCCGGAAGCTGTCCGTGCCGGTGCCGCCATCGACGAAGTCGCGGCCGTCGCCCGTCCGCCACAGGACGTTGTCGTTCCCTGCTCCCGCGAAGACGAGATCGTTGCCCGCGCCGCCGCTCAGCGTGTTGTTGCCGGTGGTTCCGACGACGATATCGATGGCCGCCGTGCCGTTGGCGCCGAGCGCGTAGGGCGTGATGTCCTCGCCCATCTGGATCTGCTCGATCGAGGCGAGGGTGTCGATGCCGTCGCCCTCCGCGCCGAGGTTGTCGCTGACGACGACCTCGCCCTGCGCGTTCCGCTCGAAGCTGTAGGCCGCGATCGGGCCCGAGAAGATTGCGGTGTCGGTGCCAGCGCCGCCGATCAGGCGATCGTTGCCGTGCCCCCCGGAGAGCTGATCGTCGTCGTTGCCGCCGTCGAGCGTGTTGTTTCCGGTCCGGCCGATCAGGGTGTCGGCGCCGTCGTTGCCGAGAAGGATGTCGTCGCCTTCGCCGCCATCGACCCGGTCGTCGCCGCTGCCGGCGTAGATGGCATCGTTGCCGACATCGCCCTCAATGTCGTCGTCACCATCGCGTCCGAGAATGACGTTTGGGCTCGCGGAGCCCAAGATATCCTCGGCGGCGGCGGTGCCGACGAAAGCGGTTTGGACGGAGGCCGTCTGCTGCAGGCCGGTGCTGCCGGCGACCGTGCTGGTCCAGTTCGCGACCACCCGGATCTCGAGGCCCGTCGCGCCGGTCGGCGTGAAGCGCGTGCCCTGGTTTGTGAGCTGGCCGTCCGCACCCGTCACGTTCCGCCACTGCCCGTTGTCGCCCAGGACCTGCCACTGCAGGCTCACGGGGCGGGTGTTCGCGTTCACCCGGTTCACCAGCGTCGCGACGAGCGTCGAGGAATCGTCGCCGTCCGCGTCGAGCGGCGTGATGGTGAGGCTGTCGAAGGGCTGGTTGAGCACCAACGCGACATCGACCGTGCCGTCGGCGAAGCGCAGTTTCTCGATGTTGCGCAGCGTGTCCGTGCCGTCATCGACGGCCGGATCGCTGAGCGTGGTGTGGGCGACCGTCAGCGTGCCGTTGGCGGCACGGGTGACCGTGTAGTTGGCCCGGATATCGTTGAATACGGCGGTGTCCACGTCTGCCGCCGTCGCGCCGGTGGTGATCACCTCGCGGACGATGGTGAGCTGCGTCGGGCTGATCGCCCGGTCGATCATCAGCTCGAACAGCGACTTTCCGGCCCAGCCGCGCGCCTGGTTGGCGGCGCTGTTGTCGAAGACGTGCTTCAGGCTGTCGACCGTCGCCATTTCCTGGCTGGCATCCGCAGGATTGCGGATGCTGATACGCACGTTCAGCCAGCGATCACCGTCGAGGATATCTTCACCGCCGTTGCCCTGGAGCGTGTCGCTGCCCGCGCCGCCGAGCAGGATGTTGCCGGCTTCGAAGAATTGCTGACCCGGCGCGAGCGACACGATCTGGTTGAGACCGGAGATCCGGGCGATGCCGGCCGCGTCGAGACCGTCGTTGAAGAACACGCCCTCATTGGTCGCGTTGACGGGTGCGCCGGCGGGCTCCTCGGCATCCGCGTCGGCCGCCGCCGTCCGGTCGTCGCCGATGAGCGTGTCGTTCAGCCGCCAGCCCGAGAGCCCCTCCGTCTTATCGAAGCGGTTGCGCAGAATGTCGGCTTCTTCGGTGGTGAAGATCGGGATGCGCATATCGGCATTGGCCGCGATCTGGTTGCCCTTGTAGATCGCCCAGTCGAAGCCGAACATGCCCTCGTTGCGCATGACGCTCTCGCCCTGGACCATGATGTCGTCGCCGGACTCGCCGTCGAAATCATGCTCGTCGCCACCGGCGAACATCACGTCGTGGCCCTTGATGGTCGAGTTGAAGAACAGCTCCGAGTTGTCGCCGGCCGTGGTGTCGAAGCCGCCGCCGCCCTCGATCCAGTCGTCGCCCTCGTTGCCCATCAGGAGGTCGGCGTCGTCGCCGCCGATCACGAAGTCGTCGCCCTCGCCGGCGAAGACTTCGGTCGCATCGACGCCGACGAAGATCGCGTCCTTGCCGCGCCCGCCCATCAGGATGTCGATGCCGTTGGAGTTGGCGATGACGTCGTTGCCGTCCTCGCCCTTGAGGAAGTCGCCGGTGTCGCCGGTATCGGTGATGATGTCGTCGCCCGCACCGCCGTTCACGAGATCAACGCCCGCGCCCGCCTCGATGCGGTCGTCGCCCGCATCGCCCCAGATTCCGTCATCGCCGAAATCGGTGATGATGGTGTCGTTGCCGTCGGTGCCGCCCACCAACACGTGCTCGCCGCCGGTGAAGCGCAGGTAATGCCCGGTCGAGAACGGCTGGTTGAGCGCGGCCGGATCGATCACGGTCGCGTCGATGTCGGCGGCCGGGGTGGCGATGCTCTGCCCGGTGCGCAGGACGTTGCCGGCGGCGTCGCGCAGGAACGGGTCGGCGGCCGGGTCGTAGCCGGGCGTCTGCGCCGGGGTCAGATCGGACCGGTAGGCCGGCGCGCTTCGCACGAGTTCGACGTCGTCCACGAGGATCTGGGCGTCGCCGCTGCCGGTGTTGCGGATCTCCAGGCGGAGCTGAAGGCCCGCGAGCGCGGCCGGGACGACGCCCGTTGCGAGGGTGAACGTCCCCCACTGCCCGTCGGCCGGCTCCGTCAGGGTCAGCGTTCCGAGGGTGACGGGGTTCGTCCCGCCAACCGCCACGAGGCGCGCCTCGGCACCCGGCCACGTGAAGTCGGTGCGGTCTCCGACTTTGAAGCTGTAGGTGTAGGTGACGCCGGCCTGGAGGCTGGCCACGCCCTCCTGCGAGAGCGTGGCGCCGCCGCGCAGCCACACGACGTTGGCGCCGTCGCGGACCGCCGGGTCGATGACCGTGTCGGACGGCGCGAAGAGGCCGCCGACGCCCCCGGCGATGGTCCAGCCGGCCGGGCTCGTGGTGGTGTAGTTGCCGTTGCCGTCGAGGATCACGCCTTCCTGGCCGGCCACCAGCGCCAAGCCCTCGAAGCTGCCGTTCGCCACCGTCACCGCCTGGGGCACGGACGAACCGGGCGCGAAGGCGAGGCGCCCGTCTGTGCCGATCCGCAGCATCGGCGCGTCCAGCATGTCGGTCTGAGTCAGGGCGATGCCGAGCTTGGCCGCGTTCGCCTTGAGGTCGGCCCAGGTTACCGGGCTGCCGGCAGCGCCGATGCCGTCCTCGCTGCCGTCCACGAGCGTACCGGCCGGGGTGCCGTCGGCGTCGTAGCGCCGGACCAAGGCGTTGATCGAGGCGTGGAAGCCGCTCGCGCCCTCGTCGGCGGCGGTGCCGGGGTCGTCGCGCACGACCTTGCCGAGGCCCATCGCCTCCAGCACGGGGTCGTTACCGGTCGGGTCCCGGCCCGGCGCCGCGCCGTTCTGGTCGAGCTGGTTGGCGGCGTTCACCTCCAGCTCGAAGTCGTAATCGGCGAAGGCATCGACGCCGATATGGCGCGGCACGATGTCGTCCGCCGTGCCGCGGATGCCGTCAGGACCCGGCAGCGACAGGCTCGAATTGGCGAGCATGATCTTCGAGAAGGAGTTCTGCTCCAGCTCGTTGAGGAAATTCTGCCCCTGGACGCGGGTGAGATAGTAGAAGCGGTCGGCGTCCTGGAGGTTCTCCATCTGGGCTTCGAAGATGGCGTTGAAGGTCGAGCCCAGCATGCCGCCGAACGGCATCTGCTTCTCGGCCAGGCCGCCGATCCAGAGATCGACGGCGTTGAAGCCTGTCTCTCGGCCGGCCCAGCTCCCGCGAGAATTCAGGTAGTCGAGGCGGTCCGCCGGCGCGCCCTCGCCGCCGAAGACCAGCGCCATGGCCGCGTCGCGCTTGGCGTCGAGCGTCGTCGCGGCGGCAATGGTGGCGTGGGTGCCGTAAGCGGCGATGAAGTTCACCACCGAGAGCGGGTTCTTCAGATTGGCCGCCATCTCCACCCAGCTCGTATAGGGGGTGAGGAAGGTCGATCCGGTCGCGGCGTAGAGCTGGGCGCGCGCCTCGTTGAGCGTCGGGCTGCCGGTGTCACGGCCTCGGGCGATGTTGATCGCGGCAAGATCGAGCGGCAGGCCGAGCAGGTTGTTGCGCAGGGCGCCGACGACGAACTCGTCGATCTCGCTGCCGCGCTCGATCGTCATGCCGCGCATGATCGCGGCCGCGCTCTCGTCGTGGGACATACCGCCGTCGTTGTCGAACGCTACCGGGTTGAGGAAGGCTTCGATCAGCCCGAGACCGGCATCGAGCGCCTGCCCGTCGGCTCCGATCCGCGGCATGTTCTCGGTCAGCATCGAGTGACCGAAACGGTAGACCGTGTTGGCGAACTCGGCGAAAATCGACGGGTCGATCTCGGTCACCGAGTTAAACACGAAGGGATCGACCAGCGGTTGAATCTTGCGGGCGAATTCCTCGAAGACGAGGTGCTGGTACTGCATCTCGGTGGCGAAGCGCGCCGCCTGGAACAATCGCTCCCCGTCCCAGGACAGCGTGTTGGCGTAGGCGAGCTGGGCCAGCGGCGTCATCTGCGCGAAGTTCGCCGGCAGGGCAGCGATGTCGGTCGCCAGCCAATCGTTGATGAAGGCGAGATTGCCGGACTGCAGGATCGTCAGCTTCTGAGCATCGACCTGGCGATTGTGCTCGGAATGGAAGATGTGGTGGACGGCCGTGAGGCCGATATTCTCGTTGCCGCGCCCGTCGCCGGTGACGAAGTGCCGGTCGAGCAATTCGTTGTCGTATTCGAGATTCCGGCCGGTCTGGCCTACCGGAACCGCATTCCCGGTAAGCGCGTCGGCATCGGGCCGGAGCACGCCGTTGACGACGACAGGCACCGCGTTGTGGGCGATGTCGTCGAGGAAGGCGTTGAGGGTGCGGGCCGCCGCGACCGTCTCACCGGCATCGATGACGTTCTGGGTATTGCTGGGTCCCAACAGCACCGTGCCGACGGGAAGCTGGATCGCCGCGAGCTTGAGCGGCTCGGCCAGGCTTCCACTGGCATAGACGGCCTGCCCTCCCGGCCCGATGCCGACCATCACCTGCGGCAGACCGTTGGCACCGCGGACAAACTCGCCGTAGGCGTCCACCAGCAATTGCGGGACGGCGGAAACGTCAGCGTCGGTCAGCTCGATGCCGAGCTTCGTCCGCGCCTGCTCCTTGACGTCGGCCCAGGTGGCGAGGCCTCCGTCCGCGCCGCCGAGCAGGCGCCCGGTCGCGATGGGCCGTCCGTCCACGAGCGCGTATTCGCGCAGGAACACTTGGTGCGAGGCGTTCGAGGTGTAGGTCTGGTTCTGGTCCACGAAGGGCGTCGTGACGTTGCGCTGCGAGCCCTCGACGGGTGTGGCGCGCGTCAGCGTCATGAATCGCAGATGCGGCGCGAGGTCGTCGGCGGTACCGGCGACGCCATCCTGTCCGAGCACCAGCGGGTCGTCGGCGGCGAACGGGACATAAACGGTTCCGTTCCCGCCCTTGGAGATCAGATCGAGGCCGTGGTCGAAGAACTGGCCGAAGAAGGTCATCCAGGCGTTGAAGGGCTTCGACAGGCCCTCGTCGGGCGAGACGTTGAGGACGTCGATGGAGCCGTTGGTCACGGTGACGCCGGTCTGCTCCAGCAGCGTATCGAGGTTCGCTTGCAGGGTCGTGTGGTCGCCCGCCGGGTCCGCCGCCTTGGCGGCCTTCAGGGCCTCGTGCGCAGCGGTGATGGCGCGCTGATCGGCGATGACGTTCTCCGAGCCGGCGATCCGCAGCGCCGCAGCAATGGCGGCCGGGTTGTCGAGGCTCGCATCGACCACGAGATTCGAGATGATGCGCGGATCGGCGTCGGCCACGGAGCCGGGCAGCCCGTAATTGTTGTTCGTGATGACCGGAGCGCCCGGTCCGAGCGCCATCGTGTCGCCGTCCGCATCGTTGAGGTAGGTCGGATCGAAATTCTGCGGCATCGGCTGGCCGGACGAACCCCAGGTCTCACGGCCGGGCACGATGTTGTTGAAGGTGCCGTCGACGGTGCGCAGGCCGTAGGGCACGTGGGGGTCCGGGATCGCCTTCGGCGCCGCCGCATCGCCGAGCCAATTGCCGGTGGCGTCGTAGAGTCCACGCTCCACGAGCAGCGTGCCAGCGGCGTCGAGGCGCAGTTCCGTGAGCTTGATGCCGCTCGCATGCGCCTCGGCGATCTTGATCTGCTTGAGGATGAAGGTCAGATCCTGGAGATTGAGCTTAACGGCCATGGCCACCTCCCAAATGCGCGCACCGGCGAGCAGCAGCCGGTCTGGTGAAGGGTCGGGCGCCCCTTGTGACCGGGGACGGCTCCGAACTGGCCGCAGCATTCCACCAGCGGCGCGGATTGGCTGGAGTTAAAAAATACCTAACGAGAAGGGAAAAATTCTCGCGTGAGGGTTTTTCCTTCACGAGCGAGTAGTGAAGCGCGGCTTAGTTCTTACGGGTGGGGCTGTTCCAGCGCTTCTTGAACACCTCGATGTGATTTATTAATTTCAATATAAATATAAACTCCCGACATATTGCCACAACATCGGATCAACTTAAATTATATCGAAATATAAAATATTAGACAGTGCAACATTTAGCTTATTATGGAGCGTTGCTTTTCCTGCTGTTGCTCGTGTCGACCTGAATCGCCGTTTCCCAAGTAGTTGGAACGGGGCACCCCCTGGGGATCGCTTCACGCATCTTCAATCGATGAATGACCTGAGCACAGTGAGCGCGCATCGTCGTGACCTCTGCAGCGCCGAGTCCAGGGCATCAAGTACGAAGTCCGCGGGGCCGATCGGGATACAGTTAAGCCGATCATCCTGCGGGCGACACCGTCGATATCAAACGACGCATAGACGAAGCCGGATCAAATGGCGTCATCCGCACATCCGTAGCCCTTAGCTGGATCGAGAACGGTCGTACGAACATGGGGAAGAACAGTCGAGTTCGCCTCGTCAGGGCGCCATCATTGCGAGAGTTTAGGCCTCTGGATTCCCGGAGGCGGTTCAACGCAAGCTTGCGACGATAAGGCGGACTGATCCGTCCGCGGCCGAAGCGCGCGTCGAGACCGGGGCGCGACGCGGGACGTTCCTCTCGAAAAACATTAGATTCACCTAAATAAGATGAACCTAACGCTCTGGGATGCGGTCCGATGGATGCCGTGACGCCGACCGACCTTCTGCGCCTTCATGACAAGGCGGCCGACGCGGCGCGTTTGCTAAGGCTCCTCGCGAACGAAAAGCGCCTGCTCATCCTGTGCCTGCTGGTCGCCCATGGCGAGAAAGACGTCTCTAGCCTTGCCGAGGCGGTCGAGCTAAGCCAATCGGCTCTGTCGCAACACCTCGCCAAGCTGCGTGAAGACGATCTGGTTGCCTTTCGACGTGAGAGCCAGACCCTGTACTACCGATTGGCAGACCCACGGGCCGCGCGTGTTCTCGCCACCTTGAAGGATATCTTCTGTCCTGATCAGAATGCGGCGGAGGACGCGGTGGTCCGCATTGAACCGGCTCGCTCGGAGCGAACTCAACTTCGCAGAACTCCTGACAAGCGATGACTCGGATCGAGGTTGGTCTCGATACGGCGGTCGAAGCGCAAGCCGAAGCGAAGCGGATCTCACTCCGCCGGCCCGGTCACAGTCAGCCCGCTCGCGTTTGACATTAAGTTAGAGATCGCTAATTGAGTGGTATCTAATTCAATGAAGGCGGGTACCGGCTCGTTCGACCACTGCTTCCGTGCATGCAGAGTGAGGGACGCACGGTGCCTACGGATGCGGCAGGGTCGCAATTCAGGAGTGATCCGATGGACGGCTTCACACCGCTCAGTGCCACCATCGGCGGCCTCATGATCGGCGCCTCCGCCGCTCTGCTGATGCTGCTCAACGGACGCATCGCCGGGATCAGCGGAATCCTCGGTGGGTTACTCGCCCCTGTCTCGCGCGGCTTCAGCTGGCGGATCGCCTTCCTGGCCGGGCTGATCCTGGCGCCGCTGGCCTATGCCGTCTCAGGAGGCCGCCTACCACCGGTGACCATCGAAGCCTCGTTCCCACTCCTGGCGATCGCCGGCCTCCTGGTCGGCTTCGGCGCTCGGCTCGGGGCTGGCTGCACCAGCGGCCACGGTGTTTGCGGCATCGGGCGCGGCTCGCCTCGTTCACTCGCCGCGACCCTCACGTTCATGGTCACCGCGATCCTGACCGTCCTCGTCACGCATCATCTGCTCGGAGCCTGAGCCATGGCCGCGACCGCATCCGCCTTCGCCGCTGGCCTGCTGTTCGGGCTCGGCCTGATCGTCTCGGGCATGGCCGATCCCGCCAAGGTTCTCGCCTTCCTCGATGTGACCGGACGTTGGGATCCGAGCCTCGCGTTTGTCATGGCAGGCGCTGTGGCCGTCTCGGCCGTCGGCTATCGCGTCGCGCGGCGGCGCGGCCATCCGGTCCTCGCCTCCCGGCTCGACCTTCCGACGCGTCGCAGCATCGATCTGCGCCTCATCGCCGGTGCCGCGGTCTTCGGCCTCGGCTGGGGGCTTGTCGGTTTGTGCCCCGGCCCGGCGCTGACCCTCCTCACGGTCTTACCGGCGCAAGCCGCGACCTTCGTGGCCGCCATGGCCGTCGGCATGCTGGTGTTTCGCCTCGTGTCCGCCACGAACGCGAAGCCAGTGGCGGCTCAAAGGGCCGACGCATGATGCCTGCCCGCATCATGTCTCACTATCGGCTCTTGCTGGACATCGGCGTGCGTTGAAGCGACCGTACGTTCAATGGGAATGGGGCGTTCCGCGTGGCACCCGCTTCGCGCCGACAACCGGTGGGGCCCACCGTCCGCCGGAACGTCCTCAGGTGGCTTGCCGCGATAGCGCGCGCCTCTCGGGGGCTGCCTCATCCCACTCGCGGTCTCGCTCGCGCAACAGTTCGGCCTCTGTCTTCCCCATGTCCATCCCGCACGGCGTGTCGCCCTCGCGCAGCGTCCGGGGCGACGGCATGCTTCGCGGATCTGGCCGAACGGCGCGGACGAGAGCGGAGACGATTCCGTCGACCTCCGCGCCCGAGACGCCGAGCGTCCTCGCGACCTCAATGCGCCGCAGCGCCGCAAGATCAGCCCAACCGGGCCCGTTTGAACCGAACCGTTCGATAAGAGCCGGGACGAGACCAAGCGCGCCCACGGGCACGGTGCGCAATCGGTCCAGGCGGCGCCAATCCGTCGTGACTCGATCGTGCATCGCTCGCGCGTCTGGGAGGAACCGGGCCAATTCATCGAGGATATGGGCTCGGATCGCGCCGACACGGACCGGACCGACCTTGCGCAAAGCCATCAGGCCAGCCGGCGTCGCGAGCGCCAGCGCCCCCATATGCGCGAAGCCGCCCTTGCGGAGGCGGGCCCGCAGCGAGGCCGTGAGCAGCCCGCGCCCGAAGCCGCCGACAGCCAGACGATCGACGGTCGCATCGCTCAGGTCGTCGAAGAGCGGCAGATGCGCCGATGCCTCGTCGAAGAGTGTCGGATGGGGCGCCATGATGGGCGGTTATGGGATGGATTGTCGGGGAGGTCGAGATTGAGAGCGGCGTCTGCGGACCGGACTCAGCCGAGCCGGAGCAGATGGATCAGCCCGAGGCTCACCAGCAGCAGCAGCGCGAGCGACAACGTCACCGCCGCCGTGACGCGCCCGCCGACACGTCCGATCACCCGTACATCGACGCCGAGTCCGAGGGCGGCCATCGAGATCACGGTGAGGATGCCGGCAGTCCGCGTGATCGGGCCGACCGCGACATCGGGCACGAGCCCGAGCGAGCGGAACGCGGCCAGTACGAGGAAGCCGACGATGAACCACGGCACCAGCCTGAACGGATCGAACCGGCGCGCTCCGCCGGCTTCCGCGGTCGCGCCGAGGCTCGGAGCCAGGAGCGAGAGGGCGACGACGACGGGGCCGAGCATGAGCACGCGCACGAGCTTGACCAGCGTGCCGATCTGCGTCGCGGCGAGCCCGGCCGGCACGGTGGCGGCGAGAACCTGCGGGACCGCGTAGACCGTGAGGCCGGCCAAGATTCCGTACTGGCCGGCGCCGAGGCCGAGCAGTGGGATCAGCAGCGGCAAGCCGAGCACCATCAGCACGCCGAGGATGGCGGTGAAGGAGATCGAGGAGGCGACGTCGTCGCTGTTGGCGCCGATCACGGGGGCGACCGCCGCGATGGCCGAATTTCCGCAGATCGCGTTGCCGCAGGCAATGAGGATCGAGATCCGCTCGCCCAGTCCGAGCAGACGGCTGATCGCGTAGCTCGCGGCGATCGTCAGGACCACGGTGGCGACGACGGCCGCGAGCAGGACCGGCCCGGAAGCGACGATCGCCGCGAAGCTGATCGAGGCGCCGAGCAGCATCACCGCGACTTCGAGAAGCTGCTTGGCGCTGAAGGCGATGCCGGAGCGCCAGACCGGGCTGGGTGACCAAAAAGTTCGGATCGCCATGCCGAGCAGGATCGCGATCACCAATGCTTCGATATAGGGGTGCTCGAAGGCGCTCTCTTCGAGGTACTGCAGACCAATTGAGACCAACGTCACCGCAAGGCACAGTGCGATGCCGGGCGCCAGTTCTTTCAGGCGCGACGCGGAAAAGCGGGGCTCCGGCGGCCTCAAGAGGCGGTTCGTCTGCAGCATCGTCGTCCCTTGATGCCGAATCACGGCATCGCTTTCACGCCGCCTTCATAGAAGAATTCATCTGTTCTGCACGGGGTGCATATAGATATCTCCTATACCCCCTCTATGGCGTCGAACGCTCTTTGTGGTGTCCGGATCGAAGAGTTGGGCTCGAGCCTTCTCCGGCCGATCCAGGCCCTGAGGCTGCAGCAACGCAGCGGCGATCGGCGTCAGGCCTGGACCGTGTTGGAGCGTGCTCGCCGCGGGATGCCGCACAGAAAAAGGCGCTGCGGAGAGCCCGAGGCGCCTTCATGTCCGACCAGCGATGCTGTTCGAGGCAGGGGGGTCAGACCCCGACGACGGTCCTGAGAAGAGCGGCCACGCTCCCGAACCGCTCCGCCAGGGCCGGATCGAAATAAATCGCGCGCGCGGCGACGATGGCGACCACCGCCGCCCAGAACAGGCCGACGCCCGACCGCAGGGCGATGCGCGACGCGGTGGTGGGCTGTTCGTCGATCGCCTGGGCGACAGGCTCGCCGAAAGAATCGAACTGGACGGGACGCATGGCAACCAATGGAATGGCAGAAGACGGTCTGTGGATAGACCGGCATACACCTCGAAAGATTGGTCGAGCCTAGCCCGGACGCAATGGTGATGTTTTTCGTATTTTCGACGCGTTCGAGAGACTTCTTCTCTCACCGCTCGGCAGGGGAGAAGTTTTCTCCGAGGTTGAATACGGCGCGGCTTCGCGAGGGCATCGACGTGGGGATGAGAGCACCGGCATCGAGGCTGAGATCGGGCATGCGACCGGCGGCTTCTGGGATGGCGGCATCTGCTCGGGCCAGGATGCGGTTGATGGTGATATCCTGTACCGCCCGCACCGGTCGGGTTGTGGCGGATATGGTTGGAGAGGACGGACCATGGCGCTCTATCGCCTGGGCGAGCACGCCCCGCACATCACGGACGCGACCCGAATCTGGATCGCGCCCGGCGCCAACGTCATCGGACGGGTACGGATCGGCCTCGACGTCGGTATCTGGTTTGGGGCGGTGATCCGCGGCGACAACGATCCGATCGAGATCGGTGATCGCACCAACATCCAGGACGGGGCCGTGCTGCACGCCGATCCCGGCTTTCCCCTCACGATCGGGGAGGGGGTCACCGTCGGGCACGGCGCCATCGTCCACGGCTGCACGATTGGCGCCGACACCCTCATCGGCATGGGCGCCACGGTGCTCAACGGTGCCCGCATCGGCCGAGGCTGCATCGTCGGCGCGAACGCCTTGGTCCGCGAGGGCGCTGAAATTCCGGACGGCAGCCTCATCGTCGGGGTGCCCGCCAAGGCCGTGCCGACCCGCGATATGGACATCACCGCAATGTCGCGGATGGCGGCCGAGCAGTATGTCCGCAACGGCCAGCGCTTCCTGCGGGACTTGGTGCCCGTCGAACCGGACCGTCCGTGAGGCGCCTCACGCCGTAGCCGCAGCCGGTCGCGCTGAACCGCGGTCTCCGCGTGTCCCGGCCTCACACGGATCACGTCGCGGCGAGCGCCTGCTGCGCGAATCAGCAGGCGCTCCGGAGTCGGCGGTGGCGGCCGTCGTCGCGTCAACTCGCCTGGAGAGCGGCCTTCACCTTGGCCGGCGTGAACGGCACTGAACGCAGGCGGACGCCGGTGGCGTCGAAGATCGCGTTCGATACCGCCGACGGAACAATGGCCGCGGAGGGCTCGCCTGCACCCCACGGCTTCTCGGTCGGTCGATCGATCAGGTCGATCACCACCTTCGGCACGTCGGGGAAGGTCAGGATCGGGTAGCTCGCCCAGTCGAGGCTCGTCACCGCGCCGCGGTCGAAGGTGACTTCTTCGAGCAGGACGCGGCTCACCGTCTGAATGACGTTGCCGTCGAGCTGGTTGCGCACGCCGTCCGGGTTGATGATCTGCCCGCAATCCTGAACCACGAAAAAGCGCGGCACGCGTACGCGCCCGGTGCGGCGATCGACCTCCACCTCGGCCACACCGGCCACGTAGGTCCGGTTCAGCTCGTACTTCACGTAGGAGATTCCGCGCCCACGCAGCACGTCGCCGGAGACGTCCCTGACCGGCGAGGGGCGGGCCTCCCATTGCGCGATCTCGGCGGCCCGCTTCAGCACTTCGATGCCGCGCGGGTCCTTGAGCGCGCGCAGGCGGTAGTCCAGCGGATCGATCCCCGCGGCCGCCGCGCACTCATCGAGGAAGGCCTCGTTGGCGTAGGTGTTCTGCATCCGCCCCGGCGTCCGGATCCACGAGGGCCGGAACGGCGTCGTGGCCAGCCGGTGGCAGACCGTGCGCACGTTCGGGAAGGCGTAGGGCAGGGCCGAGTTCTGGATGATGTTACCCGGCGACATCGTGGTCTCATGCGGGAGCCCGGCGAGGTCGGCCGCCACCAGCGGCACGTTACCAGCCGCGCCCTCGGGCACGTGGAACTGCGAGGACCACGCCGCGACGTTGCCCTCGCCGTCGAGCCCCGCTTTCAGGTCAATCAGCGTCGGCGGTCCCTTCGGGTCCCAGCCGTGCTCGTCGGCGCGCGACCACTGCACCCGCACCGGCCGGCCGACCGCGCGGGCCAGCAGCGCCGCATCGCCCGCCGCGTCCTCATGGCCGTTGCGGCCGTAGCAGCCCGAGCCCTCGACGTAGATGCAGCGCACCGCCTCCGGCGCGAGGCCGGTCATCGCCGCGAGCTGCTTGCGCAGCGCGTGCGTCATCTGCGAGGCTGTCCAGCAGGTCAGCAACCCGTCCTTGAACTCGGCGATGGCGCAGGAGGGCCCGATCGAGCCATGGGTGTGGATCGCGAAGTCGTAGCTCGCTTCCAGAACGCGGGCGGCCCGGCCCAGAGCCGCCTCGGCATCGCCCGTGCTGCTGGTGACGTCGTCCTTCGTGACCTTGGTGGCCCGCACATGCTGCCAGAGCTTGTCCTGCTCGGGCAGGCCCTCCCATCGCGACCACGTCGCCTTGAGCTGTCCGGCCGCCTTCACCGCCGCCCATTCCCGCTCGGCGACGACCGCGAGGAAATTGCCCTGCCGGACGACGCGGATCAGGCCGGGAATGCCCGCAACCGACGCCTCGTCCACGCCCTGTAGCTCCGCGCCGATGGCGGGCGGGCGGACCACGCGGGCATGCACCATGCCGGGCACGCGGTGATCCTGCATGTAGGTGAAGCGGCCGGTGATCTTGTCGGGGATGTCGATCCGCGCCACGGATTTGCCCACGAGGGCAAAGTCCGCCGGGTCCTTGGTTTTGACGGCGGGGTCGACCTTGAGGTCGAGGCGCCCGTCCTTGACGAGTTCGGCATAGGAGACGCCCGCTCCACCCGCCTTCGGCCGCACGGTGCCGTTCTCGCTCACCAGCGCGTCGGTGGAGAGACCGAGCCGCTCGCCGGCCAGTTGCACGAGACGGGCGCGGGCGGTCGCGGCCGCCTGCCGGATCTCGACGCCGCCCTTCTGAATCGAGAGACTGCCGTAGGTCGGGCCTTGGTCGGGGGTGAGCGCGGTGTCGCCCTGCACGACCGTCACCCGGTCGAGGGGCAGATCGAGTTCTTCCGCGGCGATCTGGGCCATCGCGGTCCGGATGCCGGTGCCGAGATCGACCTTGCCGGAGAAGATGGTGGCGCGACCGTCGGCGCCGAGCGCCAGGAAGCTGTCGACCTGGTCCGGCGCGACCGGCTTCGCGAAGCCGTTGGTGGCCACCGGCGCGAAGACCGTCTGCGCGACGGCTTTGCCGCCGGAGAGCGAGAAGCCGACGACCAGGGCGCCGCCCTGCAGAAGCAGATGGCGGCGGGAGAGGGTGGGCGCGTTCATGGCGTCAGCCTCCCTCACAGCGTGCCGGCGGCGCGCTGGACGGCGCGCACGATCCGCAGATGGGTGCCGCATCGGCAGAGGTTCTGCGCCAGCGCCTGTCGGATCGCCGCCTCGTCGGGCTTCGGTGTCTCGTTGAGAAGCGCGGCCGACTGCATGATCATGCCGTTGATGCAGTAGCCGCATTGCGCCGCCTGCTCCTCGATGAAGGCGGCCTGCACCGGGTGGAGCTTGTCGGGTCCGCCGAGGCCTTCGAGGGTCACGATCTTCGCTCCCGGCTTCAGGCCGGAAACCGGCGTGACGCACGAGCGCACGGCCTGGCCGTCGATATGCACCGTGCAGGATCCGCACTGGCCCAGCCCGCAGCCGAAGCGCGGGCCGTGCAGCCCGAGATCGTCGCGCAGCACGTAGAGCAGCGGCATTTCGGGGTCGTCCACCGTTACGGGCGTCGCGCGCCCGTTCACGTCCAGCGACATCGGCTGCGCCATGGGGCGTCTCCCTGGAACCATTCTTATGGAGAAGGCCTATACCCGGCGCAGGGCCGGGGCAACGCGACCCCTTCGCGGCAACCCTCTCACCGCCGCGTGCGATCCCGATCCGGCCCGGCGTCATCAGGGAGGTTCCATGTCCCCGCCCGGCTTCCGCCGCCTCGCACTCGCCGTCGCGCTCGTCCTCACAGCCAGCGGCGCCGGTGCCGCCGAACCGATCGCGGCGGACTGGCCGGAGCCCGCTCGCAAGGCCGCGGCAGCGATTGCGGAGAAGTACGGCGCGCCTCAGGAGCAGACGGCGACCCTGCTGATCTGGCACCGGAACGGGCCGTGGATTCGAACCGTGGTGCACAAGGTCGGGGCCGAGCACGATTTCCCGGCCAAACACAGCGACGTGGTGGAACAGAGCCTGCCCTACAAGGTGCCGCTCAACCTCTTCAGCGCGGTGGCGACTTTCAACGGCAGCGTGATTCTGGATCGGACGCGGGGCACGCTTACGGCCTACGGCGCGGACGAGGCGGAGAACGTGCTGAGCCTGAATCTTGCCCGCGCGGTGGTGCGAGGGGAGCTGACGCCGGAACAGGCGCGCGAGAAGCAGGTCGCGGCAACCCAGGAGCTGGCGGGAGGCAAGACACCCGAACTCGCCGCGAAGCTGACGGTCGAGCAGCAGCAGGAGGGCGATGTCACGGACCCGGACACGGCAATGATCCTGCCGCCCGGCCGCAGTCGGTGACCGACGTCACCGATCCGCAGCCCCCCGCTGTCGAGGCGTTGCAGGCGAAGCCCGACCCAGCGACGGTTGCACCGTTAGCCACATCGATCGAACACCGGGTTCCGTGATCGGAATTGACACTCCCTGCCGACGCCGAATAGCTAGGCTTCGACGGTTCCCCTCGGGGATCAAAAGGGAACGCGGTGAGGACGTCAGTCCGATGACGCGGCTGCCCCCGCAACTGTAAGCGGCGAGCCTTCCGCCACCATGTCACTGGGCAGCCTCGCCCGGGAAGACGGTGAGAGGGCAGCGACCCGCGAGCCAGGAGACCTGCCGTCAGTCGTGGTCACACGCGAAACGCGTCGGGCGGGGTGTCCTGACGGGTGTCGAAGGCGCGCCACTCCCTTGGGGAGGTGCGGCCCGAGGCCTCGTTCGCGGTGACGTGCCACTGCCGTTGCCCGAGGCCCCCTGTACCATGTTGTCCGATGATCGCCCCCGCTCGTCTGTCGAGCACCTGCCGGCTGTCCTGCTGCTCTCCGCCGGCGCCCTCATTCTGCATGTGACCTCCCTGGCGGCTCAGGACCGCGCGGACAGTGCCGGCGAAGCGCACGCCGTCGCGCTGGAGGAGCTCGCCGTGCAGGGGACGGGATCCGGCACGCGGCTGATGGCGCGGACGCCCTACACGGCGGCGCCGACCGGCCTCAATCTCACCGCGCCGAACCGCAGCGGCAGCCGCCTCGACCTCTCACCGCTGCAGACTCCCGCAAGTATCGAGGTAATTCCGGGCCAGAAGATCCGCGAGCGCGGTCAGGAAACCGTGCAGGAGGCGATCACCCAGAACGCGGCCGGCATTACGACGATCGGCGCGCCCGGCAACGGTCTCGGCGCCTACACCTCACGGGGCTTTGCTGGCGTCAATTCGGTGATGCAGCTCTACGACGGCACCCGGCTCTATGTCGGCGCCGGAACGGTCACCTACCCCTTCGACACCTGGAACGTCGATCGGATCGAGGTGCTACGCGGGCCGGCCTCGGTCCTCTATGGGGACGGTGCCATCGGTGGCGTCATCAACGTCGTGCCCAAAAAGCCGACGGCCGTCCCGATCAACGCGGCTCGCGCCGCTCTCGGATCGGACGGCGTGAAGCGCTTGGCCTTCGACAGCGGCGGCCCGGTCGGCGAGAGCGTATTCTACCGCCTCAACGTCAGCGCCAATCAGGCCGATGGCTGGCTGCGCCAGAACGGCGATTTCGCCAATCTTGCGGTCTCGGGGGCCGTGCTCTTCCAGGCAACGCCCGACCTCGCCTTCACCCTATCGCACGATTACGGCTACCAGGAGCCCCTGCGCTACTTCGGGACGCCGCTAATCGGCGGCCGGATCGATCCACGGATCCGATTCAACAACTACAACGTCAACGACAGCCGCATTGTCTTCAAGGACAACTGGACTCAGTTCAAGACCGAGTGGACGCCGACCGCCGACATCACGATCCGCAACACAGCCTACCGTCTCGTGTCGGATCGGCACTGGCGCAATGTCGAGACCTACAGCTTCGTGCCAGGCACCGGCCTGATTCGCCGAACCGACCCGATCGAGATCTTCCACAACCAGGAGCAGATCGGCAATCGCTTCGACGCCGCCTTCAAGGGAGAGCTGTTCGGCTTCCGCAACGAATTTGTCGCCGGCTTCGACGTCAACCACATCCGGTTCAAGCACATCAACAATTCGCCCTATCGCGGCGAGAGCAGTGTCGATCCGTTCGTCTTCAGTCCGGGCATCTTCACCAGCCTCGATCCGACCACGCTCGGCTATCTCACGAACTCCAACCAGTACTCGCTGTTTGCGGAGAATCGCATCGAGCTGACGGACCAGCTCTCGCTGATCGCCGGCGTGCGCTACGACGCGCCCACCGTCCGCCGCGAGGATCCGCGCCGCCCGTCGGCCGGGTTCACCAAGGATTTCAGCGCGGTGAGCTATCGCTTCGGTGCAGTCTACAACCCGACGCCGGACAGTGCGCTCTACGCAAGCTATGCGACCGCCGTCGATCCGGTGGGATCCCTCATCACGCTGACGCTGGCGCAGAAGGATTTCCAACTCTCGACCGGCGAGCAGTTTGAGGTCGGCTACAAGCAGACGTTCTGGGAAGGCCGAGGCGAGTTCACCCTGGCCGGCTACCGGATCAAGAAGGACAACCTTCTGACCGTGGATCCGCTGCGGCCGTCCGTGTCGGTTCAGGTCGGCAGCCAATCCTCGCATGGTGTCGAGGCGTTCGCCTCGCTTGGCCTATGGGAGAATTGGACGGTGGAGGGCAACATCGCCCTGCTGCACGCCCAGTACGATGACTTCCAGCAGGCCGTCGGCGGCGTCGCCGTCAACTTCGCCGGCAACCAGCCGATCAACGTCCCCGAGCGCGTCGCCAATCTCTGGCTGAGCTGGGCCTTCGCGCCGCGCTGGGAAGCGCGGGCCGGCATACAATTCGTCGGCGAGACCTTCAGCGACTTCGCCAACACGGCCCGGCGGCCGGCCTACGAGGTCGTCAATGCGAGTGTGGATTACCGCGTGAGCGAAACCTCGCATTTCAGCCTGCGCGCCTACAACCTGCTCGACAAGATCTACCCTGTGACGGGGAGTTCGGCGGCGTGGCTGCTGGGTCGGCCGCGCTCGGTCGAGGTCGCCTACAGCATCGCCTTCTGAGGGCGCGTGCCGATGCGTTTCGCGCAGGGCGGGCGGCCCCGGCTCGGCGGCCGCAGCAACCGGCGGCCGGGGAATCGATCGTGACGCGTGCGCTCCTTAAGCGCGGCAAGCGGTGGCTCTATCTCGCCCATCGCTGGCTCGGCATCGTGACCTGCCTCCTCTTCGTGACGTGGTTCGTGTCCGGCCTCGTCATGATGTATGTCGGCTTCCCCAGCCTGACCGAGGCGGAGCGCCGCGGTAGCCTGCCGCGCCTTGCCTGGGACGAGGTGGCGGTGACGCCGGGCGAGGCACTCGAAGCCGCCGGCCAGACCCGATTCCCGCGGGACCTGCGCCTCGCCATGCTCGACGGGGAGCCTGTCTACCGCATCGTCGGCTGGGATGGCGGGCAGGCGACCGTCTCGGCAACCCGCCGGCGCCTGATTACCGGCATCGATAAAGGACAGACGCTCGCCATCGCCCGGCACGACCGGCGCGCGACGCGACCCCGGCTGCTCGGCGAAATCGACCGCGACCAGTGGTCCGTGACGGCGCGCTACGACCCGTTGCGGCCATTCCATCTCATCGCCCTCGGCGACGCCGAGGATACCCGCCTCTACGTCTCCGCCCGCACGGGCGAAGTGGCCCTCGACACCACGGGGCGGGAGCGGTTCTGGAACTGGTTCGGCGCCATCCCGCACTGGGTCTACCTGACGCCCCTGCGGGCGCAGGCCGCCCTGTGGCGGGATGTGGTTCTCTGGGTCTCCGGCATCGCCATCGCCGGTGCGGTGTCGGGTCTATGGGTCGGGCTGCTGCGTGTCCGGCTGCGGCGACCCTACGCGGCGGGCTCGGTCTCGCCCTATCGGGGCTGGGCGGCCTTGCACCATGTCGGCGGTCTCGTCGGCGGCCTGACCCTGCTGACCTTCGTCGCCAGCGGCTGGCTGTCGATGAACCCGAACCGCTGGTTCGGCGCGAGGGCGCCGAGCCAAGCCATGCTCGAACGCTTCGCCGGCGTGACGGAAGCCCGCTGGGGACAGGACTTGGCCGCCCTCCGCGCCGCAGCCTGCCCCGATGCCGTCGAGGCGCGGTTCGGCTGGATCGGCGGCGAGTCGCGGGCCATCCTGGCCTGCCGGGATGGCTCGACCTCGGCATGGGCCACCCCGACGATCACCGGATTGGTGAAGGCTGCCCGCCAGCTCCTGCCCGATGCCGCGATCCGCGAAGCGGCGCTCCTGACCGAGGAGGATGCCTACTGGTACTCCCATCACCAGCCGCGTCGCCTGCCGGTGCTGCGGGTGAAGTTCGCCGACGCGGACGCGACGTGGTTCCATCTCGACCCTGAAACGGGCGAGGTTCTCAACCGAGCCGACCGTTCCTCGCGGACCTATCGCTGGCTGTTCAACGCCGCCCACAGCTTCGACTTTCGCCTGCTGGTGAAGAACCGCCCGGCCTGGGACGCCGTGCTCTGGCTCCTCTGCGCCGCCGGACTGATCATCTCCGTGTCGGGCGTCGTGATCGGCTGGAGACGTCTCGGATTGACCCGCGTCCGGCGCAGCGGCGCGCGCTAAGCATCGTCCCGAAAGGTGGCCACCGGCTTTCGGAAAAAGACGATGCAGATACAGGAGGATAGAGCATCGTGCTGGATCTGATATCCGGCACGATGCTCTAAAGCCCGGCCGAAGCGGAGAGGGGCTGTCAGACGCGCCGTGCGGTGACGCGTTGAAGGATGCTCGAGAGTTGCTCGGCCGAGTAGGGCTTCTGCAGCAGCTCGAAACCGTGGCTGCCTTCCTGGGCCAGCACGTGGCTGTAGCCCGACGTCAGCACGACGGGCAGGTCCGGGAATCGCTTGTTGATCTCATGGGCCAACGCGACCCCGTTCATGCCGGGCATCACCACATCCGAGAACACGGCGTCGAAATCGGCCCCTCCCTCCGCGAGATAGGCCAGCGCCGCGTCGGCATTCGCCGCCCAGGTCGTGACGTAGCCGAGGTCCTCGAGGATTTGCGTGGCGAAGCGTCCGACCTCGATGTTGTCCTCGACGACGAGAACCTGCTGACCGAAGCCGCCGGGCTCGATCGAACCCGCCTTGCCACGCTCCTCGCCGGCCTTCGCCTCGGGCTCGACCTGGGGCAGGTAGAGGGTGAAGGTGGTGCCGCGGCCAGGCGCGCTGTCGACGGCGACGTCACCGCCCGATTGCTTAGCGAATCCGAACACCTGAGAGAGGCCGAGACCGGTTCCCTTGCCGACATCCTTCGTGGTGAAGAACGGCTCGAAGATATGGGCCAGCACATCGGGCGCGATGCCGGCGCCGGTATCGTGCAGCGAGACTGCCGCGAACGGCCCCGGCGCGCCGGCATGGCCCCGTATGGTGGGCAGCGACTGGCCGCAATCGAGGCGCAGCGTCAGGGTGCCTTCGCCCTCCATCGCGTCGCGGGCGTTGACCGCCATGTTGACCAGGGCAGTCTCGAATTGGCTGAGGTCCACCTTGACGAAGCAGGGCCGGTCCGGAAGCGCGGTGACGACCCGAATGCGGGCGCCCGTCACCGTATCGAGCAGGTCGGCCACGCTGCGCAGGCGGGCGCCGACATCGATCGTTTCCGGCTTGAGGGCCTGCCGCCGCGCGAAGGCGAGGAGCTGACCGGTCAGCTTGGCCGCCCGGTCCACCGTCTCCGAGACCGCGGTGAGGTAGCGGTTCCTGCGCTCCTCGGGCAGGTCGGGGCGACACAGGAAGTCGACCGAGGAGCGGATGATCGTCAGCAGATTGTTGAAGTCGTGGGCTACGCCGCCGGTCAACTGCCCGATGGCCTCCAGCTTCTGGGACTGGCGCAAAGCCTCCTCGGCCTGCCGCAGCGCCTCTCCCTGCGCCTTCTCGGCGGTCACGTCGCGCCCGTAGGCATAGACCAGATCGCCTTCGATCGCGGTACGCCAGGAGATCCAGCGCGAGGCCCCGTCCTTGTGGCGGTAGCGGTTCTCGAAATCGGTGAGCGGACCGGTGCGAACGGCACTCTCGAGAGCGACATAGGTCAGTTCCAGGTCGTCTGGCCAGATGAACTCCGCGAAGTGGCGGCCCACGATTTCTGCGGGGCCATAGCCGAGGATGGTCTCCCAAGCCGGGTTCGCGGCGCGGAAGATGCCGTCGGCGCTGACCACCACCAGAAGATCGCGCGAGTTGCGCCAGACCCGGTCGTGCTCGGCCGTGCGCTCGGCGACGCGCCGCTCCAGGGTCTCGTTGAAGCGCACGAGGTCGGCCATCACCTGCTTCTGGTCGTCGATATCGGTGCTGGTGCCGACCCAGCGCAGCACCGCACCGTCGGCCGCCACCACGGGCTGTCCGCGGCCCAGGAACCAGCGGTAGACCCCGTCCGCCCGCCTCAGCCGATACTCGCTCTGGTAGCTGCCGACAGAGGCCACCGCGACGAGCCATTCGCGGGCCACGCGATCACGGTCGTCGGGGTGGATGATTGCCCGCCAGCCTTCCGCATCGAGTGCGCCCGGGCTAAGCCCGGCATAGGCGTAGACGCGCTCGTTGAACCAGGTGGCCCGCCCCTTCGCGTCGGTGGCCCACACGAAATTGGGCATCACCTGCGAGAGCACACGGAACTGCTCCTCGCTCTCCCGCAGCGCGACCTCGGCCCGGACCCGGTCGGTGATGTCGACGCTGACGGCCAGCATGGCGGCGATCGTGCCGTCGTCGAAGCGCACGGCGGAGACGCTGTTGCGCACCCAGACGATTTCGCCGTCGGGACGGAGGTATCGCTTCTCGATGTCGAACGCCGTCCCGTCACGGGCAGCCGCCGCGAAGGCGGGAGCGTTGCGCGCGCGGTCGTCCGGATGCGTGATCTCGATCATGCGAGACCCGAGCACTTGTTCGCGCGAGCGGCCGACGATGCTGCAATAGGTCTCGTTCACGTCCGTGAAGCGGCCCTCCAGATCTGACAGTGCGAGGCCCGCGCCGGCCTGCGCGAAGACGGCCTTGAGGCGCGCCTCGCGATCCAGCAGCGCGGCTTCCGCCTGCTTGCGTGCCGTGATGTCGATGGCCGTGCCGACCATGCGCAGGCAGCGCCCGTCCTCGAAGATGCCCCGGCCCTTGGCGGCCACCCAGCGCACGACGTCGTCTTCCTTGCCGACCGTGCGGTACTCGACGTCGTAGACCGCGCGCCGGTCCGGATCCGCTGCGGCGGCGTAGGCAGCGCTGGTGGCCTCGCGGTCGTCCGGGTGCAAGCCGGCATAGTAGTCGGCCATCGTCACCGGCACGTCCGGCGAGATTCCGAACATCGCCTTCACCCGCGCCGGCCAGAACAGAGTCCCCTTGACCTCATCGACGTCCCAGAGCCCGATCTCGGCCGCCTCGGTCGCCAGCCGCAAGCGCCGCTCGCTCTCGCGCAGTTGCTCCTCGATCTGCCTTCGGGCCGTGTCGTCGAGGTGGAGCCCGTCCCAGATCAGATGATCGCCGACGGGGCGCGGCGCGGAGACGATGCGCGTCCAGCGGATGCCGCCGTCGGGACGGCGAATCGGCGCCTCGACATCGAAGGGTGCGACGTCCCGGATCGCCACCGCTTCGGCCTCGGCGAGGCGGTGGCGATGCTCCGGCAGGAAGAGGTTGTAGGCGGCGGCGGGATCGGCGAGCACCGCCTCCGCCGGCAGGCCGGTCAAGCGCTCGAAGCCCTGCGACACGTAGAGGAATTGGCGTTCCGACCCGTCGCGGGGCGTGGCGATCTGGTAGACGTAGCCGCCCGGCAGATGGTCGGCGAGGGCGCGCTGACGCGCCTCCGTCTCGCGCAGGCCGAGCTCGGCGCGGACGCGCCCAGTCGTCTCGGTGCAGGCGCAGAACATGCCGGCGACTTGCCCCTCCTCGTCGCGCACCGGCGAGTAGGAGAAGGTGAACCAGGTCTGCTCTTCATGGCCGCGCCGGTTCATGGTCAGCGGCATGTCCTCGGACCAAGTCGGCTCGCCGGACAGCGCCTTCTCGACGAGCGGCACGATGTCGGGCCAGATCTCCGGCCAGACCTCGCGGAAGCGCCGACCGAGCGCCTGCGGATGCTTGTCGCCCAGGATCTCGCCGTAGGCGTCGTTGTAGAGAAAGCCGAGTTCGGCTCCGAACGCCACGAACATCGGGAAGCGCGAGCCCAGCATCAGGCTGACGGTCGAGCGCAGACAGGGCGGCCAGGCCTCCGGATGCCCGAGAGGCGAGCGCGACCACGCGTGGGAGCGCATCATCGCGCCCATTTGCCCGCCGCCTGCGAGGAAGGGGAAAGCCGTGGCCGTCGCGTTCTCGAACATCAGACCGGGGTCATCTCGACCATTGCCGGGCGCTCCCCGCCGCTTGATCCGGCTCGGGTTCAGCGTACCGGCAGGATACCTGAAGGCAGAAGCGAGAGCTTGGCAAGACAAACCCAGTGGTGTTGATCGGCGCCCTTCTGCTGTGTTGCGCTGTCGCCCTGCGAGACAACCCAACGTTACCCTTCGCAGCGCCGGCTCAACTCGGCAGGTCGTATCGGCCTAGATTCGTCGAGATTGGCAGGCCCCATGCGGGTCTCGCCAGATGTGCCGATCTCGCACTTGGACACAATCAGCCGCGCCGTCTGCCGCTGTCGATCAAGGATTCCACGGCGGGGGAATGGTTGGTGTAGGCCAAGCACAGGCCGGAGAGCGTGGGCGTCGGGCTGTTCGCCGGGCCGGATTCCAGTTTTGTCACTTCTGGCAGGGGAACATCGTGTGTGAGACGGGCGAGGCACTGACCCCTGGCACGCGAATTGGCAAAGGCGTCCAGCGGCAGTTGACTGGAATGCATGCCGCGGATGCCGCCCCTCTCAATCGGTTGAGAATATCGGCTGATCGGTGGCGGTTGCCCCTGCGCGATTGCCGGCAGGCGCTGTGGACACGGCAGTCGAGCGAAGGCTGCTGATCTGCCGGCCCCTTCCTCATAGGGGCGCATTTTAAGAAACGATGCATTTCGTTCGTTTCTGTTTTCGATCTATCTCCTTTGCCTCATAAGTCACTCCTGCGACGCGCGGTATGGTGGCGTTGCCCCGCATGGCGGCGGAGGCTTGTGCGTCCCGCCGGTCCCCGATCACGATGGGAGGAGAGCGATGAGCTGGCACAGTGCGGATGATCCGATCCCCGGCGACCATTTCAGTTGCGATGCGATCCAGACCCTGATCGTGCCGCGATCGCGCGATCTCGGGTCCTTCGCGGTTCGCCGCGCCCTTCCGTCCACCGAGTGCCGGATGGTGGGCCCCTTCATCTTCTTCGATCAGATGGGCCCCTCCGAGTTCCTGCTCGGCCAAGGCATGGACGTGCGCCCCCACCCGCATATCGGCCTCTCGACGGTAACCTACCTGTTCGACGGCGAGATCATGCACCGCGACAGCCTCGGCACGGAGCTGCCGATCCGGCCGGGCGAACTGAACTGGATGACCGCCGGGCGCGGCATCACCCATTCGGAGCGCACCGCCCCGACGCTGCGCCAGACCGGCTCGCGGTTGTTCGGCATCCAGAGCTGGGTCGCCCTGGCAGCCCAGGACGAGGAGAACACCCCGGCTTTCGAGCACTACGAGGCAGAAGCACTTCCGATCGTCACCGGTGAGGGCAAGACGGTTCGCCTGATCGCGGGTGAGGCGTTCGGGGCGCGTTCGCCGGTCCGTACCTCGAGCCCGATGGTCTACGCCGACGTGATGCTGGAGGCGGGCGCCGTCCTGCCGCTCGATCCGACCTACGACGAGCGCGCGATCTATACCGTCGCGGGGGCGATCGAGATCGCCGGAGACGGCTTCGGTCCCGGCCAGCTCCTGGTGTTCCGGCCGGGCGACCGCATCAGTATTCGTGCGACGCAAAGCGCCCGATTCATGGTTCTGGGTGGCGAGCCGATGGACGGCCCGCGCCATCTCTGGTGGAACTTCGTATCCTCGCGGCCGGAGCGGATCGCCCAGGCCAAAGAGGATTGGCGCCAAGGCCGCTTCGATACGGTGCCCAACGATGCCGAGTTCATCCCGTTGCCGGAAGAGCCCCAGCCGGTCCGCTATCCTTGAGCAACAGCGCGCGGGTCTGCCATAGACCCGCGCACCCGCTGACGACCAATGCGGCAGCCCCCGGTCGGCGGCGCCGTGCCCCACGTCCGACGTTCGACCAAGAGGCTCGTCCAGATCATGGCTGTTGAAGCAACCGGGGCCGCGAGCGAGCTTGTTCAGGTCGTCGCCCTCCTCGCCGCCGGCGTCGTCGCCGTCCCCCTGTTCAAGCGGTTGGGGCTCGGCTCGGTCCTGGGCTACCTCGTAGCGGGGCTCGCCATCGGACCGTTCGGGCTGGGCCTGTTCACCGACGCCCACGCGATCCTCCACGTGGCCGAACTCGGCGTCGTCATGTTTCTCTTCATCATCGGATTGGAGATGGAGCCCTCGCGCCTCTGGGGCATGCGGCGCGAGATCTTCGGCCTCGGCCTGGCGCAGGTCGGTGCCTGCATCGCCGCCCTGACGCTTGTCGGCGTCGCCATGGGATTCTCGCTCGTCGTCGCCTTCGTCGCCGGCACCGGCTTCGTGCTCACTTCGACTGCCATCGTCATGCAATTGCTCGATGAGCGCGGCGCGCTCTCGACCCCGAAAGGCCAGCGGATCGTCGCCATCCTGCTCCTTGAGGATCTGGCCATCGTGCCGCTTCTGGCCGCCGTCGCCCTGTTGGCGCCGGGCGGTGGCGAGACGAGCGGGATGGAGCGCGCGACCGCCATCGTGATCGCGCTGGTTTCCGTCGCCGCGCTGGTGGCGGCCGGCCGCTGGTTGCTCAACCCGCTGTTCCGGCTCCTTGCCGCGGCCAAGGCGCGGGAGGTCATGACGGCGGCGGCGCTCCTTGTCGTGCTCGGCTCGGCGCTGGCGATGCAGCTCGGCGGTCTCTCGATGGCGATGGGCGCCTTCCTGGCCGGCGTCCTGCTCTCGGAATCGAGCTTCCGTCACCAGCTCGAGGCCGATATCGAGCCATTCCGCGGCATCCTGCTCGGCCTGTTCTTCCTCGGCGTCGGCATGTCCCTCGACCTCGCCGTGATCGCCGCGAACTGGGCCCTGATCCTGATGAGCGTCGCCGCCTACATGGCGGTAAAGAGCCTGGTGATCTACGTGATCGCCCGCCTCCTGCGGGCAGGGCATGCCGAGGCGCTGGAGCGCACGGCGCTGATGGCGCAGGGCGGCGAATTCGCCTTCGTCCTCTACGCGGCGGCTGCGAGCGCCGGCATCATCGACGGCACGACCAACGCGATCCTGACCGCCACCGTCATCCTGTCGATGGCGCTGACGCCGCTCACCGTGATCGCCCTCGATCGCTTCGGCCCAAAGGCATCCGCCTCCACGGATGGCCTCGAGGCGCCGGAGGATCTCGTCGGCAGCGCCCTGATCATCGGCTTCGGCCGCTTCGGGCAGATCGTCAGCCAGCCGCTGATCTCGCGCGGGTGCTCGGTCTCGATCATCGACACGAACGCCGACAACATTCGCCTCGCGGAAGGGTTCGGGTTCAAGGTCTATTACGGCGACGGCGCCCGTCTCGACATTCTCCGCGCGGCCGGTGCCGCCACGGCGCGGGCGATCCTGATCTGCATCGACGACCGCGCGATGGCCAAGCGCATCGCCGAGTTGGCGAAAGCGGAATTCCCGCTGGTGCCGGTCCTGGCCCGCGCCCGCGATCGCGAGCACGCGGTCGAGCTGATCGAGGCAGGCGTCGCCTACCAGATTCGCGAGACGCTCGAATCGGCCTTCGCCTTTGGCCAGCAGGCGCTCGTGACCATCGGTTCGGAGCCGGAGGCGGCCGGGGAGATCATGGAAGAGGTTCGTCGGCGCGACGCGGAGCGTCTCGACCTTCAGGTCGTGGGCGGCATTTATGCCGGTCGCGAGCTGATCCGCGGCAACGCCGCCCAGCCGGCCCACGGGCACGGTTGAGCCGAATCGGGGGAGGGGGTTCGCGCGCACCATGACCATGCAGCTCGGCCTCGCCAGCCTCGCCGGCCTGCTCTCGGTGCTCTCGCCCTGCGTCCTGCCGCTGCTGCCTCTCGTGCTCGGCGCGGCTGCGACGGAGCATCGCCTCGGGCCGGTGGCGCTCGCCGCCGGCCTCGCGCTCGCCTTCGTCGCGATCGGCCTGTTCGTGGCGACGATCGGCTTCGCCATCGGTCTCGACGGCGAGCTGTTCCGCAAAGCCGCGGCTGCGATGCTCATGGTGCTCGGCCTCGTCCTGCTCGTGCCGGCGGCGCAGACCCGGCTCGCCGCCGCGGGCGGGCCGGTGAGCGACTGGGCGGAGCGGCGGTTCGGCGGCTTCTCCACCGCCGGCCTGCCGGGCCAGTTCGCCGTCGGCCTGCTGCTCGGCGCCGTCTGGAGCCCCTGTGTCGGCCCGACCCTCGGGGCTGCCTCGCTCCTGGCGGCTCAGGGACGCGATCTCGGCAGCGTCGCACTGACCATGCTGCTGTTCGGGCTCGGGGCGGCCCTGCCGCTCGTCGCCCTCGGGATGCTGTCGCGTGAGATCCTGATGCGCTGGCGCGAGCGGATGCTCGGCCTCGGCCGCGGGCTGAAGGCGGCTCTCGGTGCCGTCCTCCTCGTCTCGAGCGGATTGATCCTCTCAGGGTATGACCGGGCGCTGGAAACGGCCCTGGTGAACGCCTCGCCGGACTGGCTCACGGCCCTCACGACACGGTTCTGACGGGTCGCCAAGGCTACCTCCGAATCGGTTTCCCGAATCGGCGTCAGTGTGGGACCCGGTCCGCCCAAGCCCGATCGAGGCGGGCACCGCGATAGGCGTCCGGAATGGACAAAGCCCAAACGAAGAAGCCGCCGGCATGACGCCCGACGAGGCTTGCATCGGGCGCGGCGAAGCGGGCGGTGAGCCAGCCGCCGAGGAGCGCGAACAGGGCAAAGCCGAGCCCGCGCGCTGCGCGCCCCGTCCAGACATGGCCGATGCCGGGCAGGAGGGCCGCGACGAGCAGGACGCGGGTGGGATCAGGCAGCGCGCGCATGCCGCGTCTCCGAGGATGGTTCGGACAGGATCCGAGCGAGATCCAAACCGTCGCGTAGCGTGCCGCTAAGCCGGTCCGAGGCGAGGCGCGACAGGGGGAAGCGGCTGCCGCGCAGGAGCAGGTAGGTGCCCCGCGCGCCCTGGCTCGCCTGCACCGTGAGGCGAAGTCCGTCGGACGTCACCAGAACCTCCTTTACCGTCGGATCGGCGAAGAGGCGACTCAGCGCGGGGCCAATGCGGGCAAGCAGCGCCTCCGCGCCCGGCGTCCCGCGCACGAGGGTATCGGCCGGCCATGTCTGGGGGACGGGAAGGCGCAGCGGAAGCCGATCAGGTGCGTAGAATTCCGCGCTGGCCGGACGGCGCAGCACATCGAGGATCGCCCCGGTCGCGAGCGGCACCCGGAGGGTGACGTGGAGCCAGAGCTGCGGCAGCCTGCGATGCACCAGGGTGTCGGGAACGAAGCGGATATCGACGGCCGCCGATCCGAGGCGGCCGCGCAGCGTCGCGAAGCCGGCCCGGTCGCGTCCGAGGCGCGGCGTCGCGACCTGCCCGGCGCAGTCGTCGAGGAGACCGCCCCGCCACGCTGCCTCTCGCCGGTGCTGGCGCAGGCAAAAGGCTACGCTCGACAGGAGGATCAGGAGGCTGAGGCCGATCAGCATCACCGCGCCTTCAATATCCGCGGGGCTTCGGCCAGGGCATCGTGAACTGGTCGCCGCGGCGCACATACTTGTAGCGGTGCAGGACGAACCAGGCCGAGGCGGTGATGTAGAAGGCCATCATTGCCAGAAGCTGCGTGCCGTAGCCGAGGAAGACCGCGAGGTAGGTGACCACGCACAGGACGAGCAGTAGCACGGCCGGCAGCGGATGGAGCGGATGCACGTAGCCGCGCTGGATCGAGCCGAGCGGCCATTTGCGGCGGAATAGCACGATCGACAGCGCCATCAGCGTGTAGCCGAGCAGCCCCGACAGGATCGAGAAGGTGATGGTCTGATCGAGCGGCGTCGAGACGGCGAACAGGATCGCGATCGGCACGAAGAAGACGATGGCGCGATACGGCGTGCGGTAGGTCGGGTGAACGGCACCGAACCAGACCGGCATGTAGCGGTCCCGGCCCATGGCGAACCACGCCCGCGACGCGTCGTTGATGCAGCCATTGGCCGAGGCGACCGTGGCGAACAGCGTGCCGAGGAACAGGAACAGCTCCAGCCAGCGGCTGCCGGTGAGACGGGCCGCGTCGTAGAGCGGCGTCACCGCCTGGCCGAGATATTCCCACGGCATCAGGCCGGAGCAGACGTACCACGTCAGCGTCGCGGCGATCAGCAGGGTCATCATGCCGGTCATGGTGCCGAGCGGCAGGGCGCGGGCCGGAGAGCGGACCTCCTCGGCGGCCTGGGTGGTGCCCTCGATGCCGAGATAGAACCACAGCCCGAAATGCATCGCCGCGAGGATGCCGAGCGAGCCATAGGGCAGGGCGCCCAGTAGCGCCTCGTGCTTCAGCACCGCGCCCGGCGCCCAGGGCTGGGTCGCGACGAACAGCACCACGATCGCGGCGAAGGCGGCAGAGGTGATGACGAGGTTGAGCGTCAGCGTGGCGAGCACGCCGCGATAATTGAGGAAGGCGAGCGCGACGACGGTGAGCACCATGAAGGCGCGCTTGTCGACCGTCCCTTCGAGCCCGAGGCTCTGGGCGAAGGCCTCGATCAGATCGCCCGTGACGATGGCGTTCGACACCTCCAGCATGGTGTAGGCCATGACGAGGTAGAGGCCGACATTGAAGGCCGCCAGCGGCCCGATGATGTGCTTGGCCTGGGCATACTGCCCGCCGGCGGCGGCGACCGTCGAGGTGATCTCGGAATCGATCATCGCGACGCAGGTGTAGAGGATGCCGGCGAGCCAACAGGCGGCCAGAGCCGCGACCGCCCCGCCCTTACCCACCGCGAAGTTCCAGCCCATGAATTCGCCGACGAGGACGATGCCGACGCCGAGCGCCCAGACATGGCCGGGCCCGAGCACGCGCAGCAGCGCGACCTTCCGGGGTACGGCCGGCGCCGGGGCCGTGCTCGCTTCGGCGGGCGGCTGAGCGGCGACCCGCTCCGCGATCGGTTGGCCTGTCGTCATCACGACCTCGCCGCCGTCTCGCCGACCTCGGAATCGACGATCTCACCCTCCTCGGAGGAGAGGAGGAAGCTCTCGTCATAGGTTCGATTGGTGCGGAGGAGGTCGAACCCCATCCAGAGGGCGAGGGCGGTCGCGGCCGCCCAGGCGCCCCAATTCATCACGGACACCATGACGTGTTCCCCCCGATCTGCAGGACGATTGGGCCGACGACCTCGGCAGCTTAGGAAGGTGGGTCGAGCGGCGGACCGTTCGATTCAGGCCTTCGGCGCGCCGTCGAAACGCTCGGCGATGACTTCGCGGTACTCGCGGTCCGAGTACCGAAACATGAAGATGAAGTAGCCGACGATGATCGCGGCGGTGAGCGCCACGAGGCCCCAGTTGAAGGCGTAGTCGAAGCGGGTGCCGATGATCCCGGCCGCCTTCTCCGGCGTGAAGCCGAGCTTCTCCCACTGGCCCGCCATGGTCGGATTCTGGCCGAGCGACTCCCAGGTCGGGTTCGGCGTCGTGGTCGTCGTCGTGCCGCCGCCGGCCAGCTTGAACAGCAGGGGCAGGTAGAGGGTGATGAAGACGAGAACCAGCATCAGGACGGCATCGACGATCTGCCCGACCACGGACTGAACCGGCGGTTCGTAGGGCGTGCGGCCGGCCATCTCAGGCCTCCCCCGCCCGGCGCATCTCCCGGAGGCGATCGAGGTAGTAGAGGTCGGTGCCGTAGATCGCGTCGCGATCCTCGCGGTAGTGCCGGATCATCGCGGCGATCGCTGCCGTGTTGAGCAGCACGACGCAGGCGCCGACGCCGAGGACGAGAAACGTCACCCCGCAGGCGTCGCAGGCCTGCCGCATGGTCCAGAAGGTGAAGGCGTAGACGAGCCAGACCATCCCAACAGCGAAAATGGCTGCCGCTCGATCCCGACCGAACATGGCTGCGACGCGCGCATCCTGCATGGCAGATCTCCTCCCGGAGAATCGTTCTTGAAAGGAATTCTGGCTTCCTTTCGAGAAATATCCTGCCGTTTGAAACGTGCGTCAAGCCGAATTCGCCGCCGCATTGCAGCATAGTTCCGACGCTTTGCTCGGAATGTCTCAAGTTCGGGCGGGAGCCGAACGATGATCGGCTTTGGCACCGGAGAGCGTGTCCGGGTGTTTTCCACCCTGTCATCACGACCGGGGACCCATGCTCGAGGCGACGATCTACGACCGGCTGATCGGCACCGCCGCCACGATCTCGGAGCCGCTGCGGGCCGCGATCGCGACTGTGGGCCTGATCGAGATCGCGCCGCCATCCCACGCGAGCCTCGCCGAGCGCCTGTTCGTCGAGGTCGTCAACCAGCAGCTGTCGACGAAGGCCGCTCTCTCGATCTGGACGCGCGTCGAGGCGGCAGCCTCCGCGCAAGCCGTCGCGCCGCGCGATCTCTTCGTGCCGGGCTACGAGGACTTGCTGCGCGGCTGCGGCGTGTCAGCAAACAAAGTGCGCGCGTTGCAGGCCATCCGCGAAGCGGAGGAGGCCGGATGGCTGGGTGCGGACCTCGCCGCGCTCCCACATGCCGAGCGCTCAGCCGTGCTGTGCCGCATCCGCGGCGTCGGCCCCTGGACCGCCGACATGGCCGGCATCTTCCATTTTCTCGATCCCGACATCTGGCCCGTCGGCGACGTGGCCGCCGTCGGTGTCCTGCGGCGTCTCACGGAGCGCGACGACACGGTCGAGACAGCTGCCCGCTTCGCGCCCTACCGCTCGATCCTGGCCCGCTACATGTGGCGCACCCGGGATACGGCCCCCGCCGCCGCGTGATCGCGTCGACGGCCGGCTTCGAAGAAGGTCCGGAAGTTCTCCAACCATTCGCGAAGCCAGACGTCGGCGGCCTGCTTGGCCCCGTCCGCGTCCTTGGCGTGGCCCCAGATGTCGTCAGACAGTGGGCTCCACCATGTCCAGAGGCGGTTCGATCCGTCGAACTCGACAGTGGCGACCTCGATCGCGCCGACCCGGCCGGTGAAGCGCTGCAGGGGCACCTCGGAGATCCCGTCCTGGGTCCAGGTGATCCTGCCGTTCGATGAAACGTCTGACATGGATTCCGACATGATTTCTTAACGCTTACCGCGCCGCACGTGCGGTGGCGGCCCCGAGGGTGAGCTCGCGATGCGACGCTTGCGTCCATTCACACCGCCCATCCCGGTTCGGGCTTGACCGAATCGAACTCTTCCGGCAAGCGCGCGTTGTCTGCCCATCGTCGCTGCGTGCGCGATGTGCGGCCCCACAGGAACTTTCGACCCCCATGCCCGACGACAGTAGTCGATCGACCACGCCGCCTTCGGCCACCCGCGTGATCTGCGCCTGATCGTCTGATCCGGCTCACCCGCGACCGGCCTTTGGCGGCTGGTCCGACAAGAGGTGAGCCATGACTGACTCCACCACCATTTCCCGGCGTGCCCGCTCCCGCGTGGCGAAGTCCGGCCGCAACAGCAGCGTCGTGCTCGTCGTCGCGCTGATGATGGCACTCGTCTTCGTACCCGTCCTGGCGCTCCACGCGGCCGCGCTGTCCGGTGCCGTGGCCGGCGACGAGGCCCGGCCGGACGAGGTCGCGACCGCCGTGACCCACAAGAAAGTGCCCGGTTAGAGCTCGGTCCCGAAACACGGTCTCCGGCTTTCGACACGATCCGAAAACTCGAACCGGAATCATCAACGCGCATGCTCGGCAAATAAAAAAGGGGGCGCTCCCGGCGCCCCCTTTCTCTTCTTCGGGTGATGAATGGCTCAGGCCGCGCGCACCGTCGAGAGGAAGCGAGCGACCTCCGCCCGCAAATGCTCCGATTGCCGCGAAAGCTCGGAAGCGGATGCCAGCACCTGGGCGGCGGCGGCGCCGGTCTCCTCCGAGGCCTGGGCTACGCCCGCGATATTACTCGTCACCTCGCCCGCGCCGACCGCCGCCTGGGAAACGTTCCGCACGATCTCCTGAGTCGCCGCGCCCTGCTCCTCCACCGCCGCCGCGATCGTCGCGGTGACGGTGTTGATCTCGCGGATACGCCCGGTGATGCCGCCGATTGCCGACACCGCCTGTCCGGTGGCGCCCTGTATCTGCGCGATTTGGCTGGAGATCTCCTCCGTGGCCCGCGAGGTCTGTGCAGCGAGTTCCTTCACCTCGCTTGCCACCACGGCGAAGCCCCGGCCGGCTTCCCCGGCGCGGGCCGCCTCGATCGTCGCGTTGAGGGCCAGCAGGTTGGTCTGGCTCGCGATGTTGGCGATGAGGTTGACCACGTCGCCGATCCGGGACGCCGCCTGGCTCAGTTCGTGAACGAGGCTGGCGCTCTGGTCCGCCTCGCCGACCGCGAGCTGCGCCATGTCGGCCGAGCTGCCGACCTGCCGGCCGATCTCGTGCACGGAGGCACCCAGTTCCTCGGCCGCAGCGGCGACGGTGCTGACGTTGGAGGCAGCCTCCTCGGCTGCCGCCGCGACGGTGGTCGACTGGCTTGCCGTCTCCGTGGCCGTGGCGGTCATCTGCTGCGCGGTAGCCTGCAATTCGGTGGCCGAGGAGGAGACCATCCCGACAACGTCGCCCACGGCACGCTCGAAGCCGTCGGCCAGCTCGATCATGGTGCGGCGCCGCTCGATCGCGGCCGCCTCGTCGGCCACGCGCTTGAGTTCGGCCTGCTCGGCGGCCTTGCGCGCGACCAGGGCCTTGATCCCCTCGACCGCGCGGGCGACGGCACCGATCTCGTCACCGCGGCGCGCCTCAACGATCTCGGCCTCGATCTCGCCTTCGGCCATTCGCTGAAGCACGCGGACCAAGCGATTGATCGGCCGGGCAACGCCGACGATCGCGATCAGACCGAGCAGAGCGAAGGCGAGGAGCAGGCCGATCGCCGCGATCCCGGTCAGGGCGAGCGTCGCGGACCGGCCGACCTCGTTGGCCTGGCGCTTTGCCGCTTCGAGGTCGCTGATATTAGCGCTGACGCGCTTCTCGATCGCTTCGATCGCCTTCGTCCGAACCGGGCGGACCACCTCGAAGGAGACCTTCGCCGCCTCAGCGTTCTGGTTCCGCATTCCCAGCTCGATCGAGCGCTCCGCCGTCGTGAAGAAGACCGAGACCGTGGCCTTGACTTCGCCAAGCATCGTGCGGCGCGCATCGGATTCCGCCATGGCGATCAGGCGGTCCATGCCGCCGAGGGCCCGCTCCCGCGCCTCCTCGAAGCGCTTGTGATGCAGGGCGAGTGCCGGCCCGTCGATCTCGATGATGATGTTCTTCTCGCTGATGACCGCCTCGTCGATGGCGAGTGCGGTTTGCAGCGCGGTGATGGCCCGCGCCGCGCGGACATCCACGACCTCCTGAGTCGTGCGCTCCAAGCGGTCGAGCGTGTCACGCGCCAAGATGACGATTCCGGCAGCGACCAGCGCGACCAGGGCGGCGGGAATGGCAAGCTTTCCGAGGAGCTTGAGATTGGTAAACCAGCGCATCTGTCTGCGTCGCGAGACTTTGAGAGAAGCATCCGCTGGCCGCCCCCGCCAAACCGGATCACGATCATGTGAGGCACGGGCGGTTAACAAGAAGCAACTGGATAAATAGGTTTGGAATGTATCGTTTTATAATCTATGTTATCTTATAAACAACGCTATTTGAGCACCTGTCTCAGTAACAGCATTTTCGGGAAAAACTTTTTACGCTCATCCGTGGCCGGCGCTATCGCGCAGCTTGAGCGGACCGGACCGATCACCGGCCACGCCGCTCGTCTGCCCTGCGGCCGCGCCGTCTTCCGATCGCGTCGAGCATGGCGTAAGGCCCCTCGCAACCTCCTCCGACTGCCCGCCCACCCCATCCTCATCAGGCCTCGCGGACGCATGATTCGCCTCGACAAGATCGGCAAGCAGAACGGTCGGCAGATCGTCTTCATCGAGGCGTCGGCCGCCCTGCAGAAGGGTGAGAAAGCCGGTCTCGTCGGCCCGAACGGTGCCGGCAAGACCACGCTCTTCCGCCTGTTGACCGGCCAGGAACAGCCCGACGAGGGCCAAGTCTCGTCGGAGCGCGGCATCACCATCGGCTATTTCAGCCAGGATGTCGGCGAAATGGCCGGACGCACGGTCGTGGCCGAGGTGATGGACGGCGCCGGCCCGGTCAGCGTCGTCGCGGCCGAACTGAAGGAGTTGGAGGCGGGGCTCGCCGATCCAGAGCGAGTCGACGAGATGGACGCCCTGGTTGAGCGCTATGGCGAGGTGCAGGCCCGGTTCGAGGAACTCGACGGCTATGCGCTGGAGGGCCGTGCCTACGAGGTGCTGGCCGGTCTCGGCTTCTCGCAGGAGATGATGGACGGCGATGTCGGCCGGCTCTCGGGCGGCTGGAAGATGCGCGTGGCACTCGCCCGAATTCTTCTGATGCGCCCCGACGTGATGCTCCTCGACGAGCCGAGCAACCACCTCGACCTGGAGAGCCTGATCTGGCTCGAATCCTTCCTCAAGGGCTATGACGGCGCGCTGATGATGACCTCGCACGACCGCGAGTTCATGAACCGCATCGTCTCCAAGGTGATCGAGATCGACGGCGGCACGCTCACCACCTATTCCGGCGACTACGCCTTCTATGAGCAGCAACGGGCCCTGAACGAGCAGCATCAGCAGGCGCAGTTCGAGCGCCAGCAGGCGATGCTCGCCAAGGAGATCAAGTTCATCGAGCGCTTCAAGGCCCGGGCCAGCCACGCCGCGCAGGTCCAGAGCCGGGTGAAAAAGCTCGACAAGATCGAGCGGGTGGAACCGCCGCGCCGCCGCCAGACCGTCGCCTTCGAGTTCCAGCCGGCGCCGCGCTCGGGCGACGATGTCGCGATGCTCAAGGGCGTGCACAAGCGCTACGGCAGCCGCATCATCTACGAGGGGCTCGACTTCTCGATCCGGCGCAAGGAACGCTGGTGCGTGATGGGCATCAACGGCGCCGGCAAGTCGACGCTGCTGAAGCTCGTGACCGGTACGGCCCAGCCCGATGCCGGCACGGTCGCCGTCGGCGGCAGCGTCAAACTCGGCTACTTCGCCCAGCACGCCATGGATCTGCTCGACGGCGATCTCACGGTGTTCGAGGATCTGGAGAGCAGCTTCCCGCAGGCGGGTCAGGGCTCGCTGCGGGCCCTGGCCGGCTGCTTCGGCTTCTCCGGCGACGACGTGGAAAAGCCCTGTCGGGTGCTCTCCGGCGGCGAGAAGGCGCGGCTGGTCATGGCCAAGATGCTCTACGACCCGCCGAACTTCCTCGTCCTCGACGAGCCGACCAACCACCTCGACATCGCCACCAAGGCGATGCTGATCGACGCGCTCTCCGGATTCGAGGGGACGATGCTGTTCGTCAGCCACGACCGGCATTTCCTCGCCGCCCTGTCGAACCGGGTGCTCGAAGTGACGGGCGAGGGCGTCCGCCAGTACGGCGGTGGCTATTCGGAATACGTGGCGAGCACCGGCCAGGAAGCGCCGGGCCTGAGAAGCTGACCACCGCTCAGGGATCGAGCGCGAGACCTTCGTAACGCGCAACGAGACCGGGCGGCGCGACGATCCGCCAAGCGGACAGCAGCGCCTCGCGGAGGATTTCTTCCTCGGCCTCGTCGAGGTCGAGGCTGGTCCAGCCTCGGGCGCCCCACGCGCCCGGCACGGGCTCGAACACGACCGGCTCGGCCTCCAGCAGGTGCGCCTGCGCTTCGGGCGTCAGTTTGACGACCACCCGCGCCTCGTCGGTCCAGAGCGTCGCGAAGATGCGCCCGCCGACCCGGAAATCGGGATGACCCTGATGCGCGCCCTCGATCGCTTCCGGCAGCAGGAGCGCCAGGGCACGCACATCCTCCGGCAGGCAGGCCATGGCGGCGCGCTATGCCCGGCTCGACGGCGCCTGCCACGCGGTACCGGGATGCTCGCGCACGTCGCCGTTGCGGGTTCCGGTATCGCTGTCGCTTACCCACTCGCCGGGCTCTGCAATCTCGACGACCTCATCCTCCGGGTAGGCCGCCTCCACGAACAACCGGGCCTCGCCTTCGGCAGCGGCGCGCACCGTCACCAGCGGGCGCTCCCCGCCCGTGCCGCGCACCCGCGCGATGAAAAGCTTCGTCATGCGTGAGATCCTTCGGCCGCTGTCCCAGGACCGGGTCAACGCCCGCGCGGCGGAAGGGATCACCGCGTTTTCGGCCGATCGCGTCGGCCTACACGACAGAAGCCGTGGACCGATAAGCCGGCACTTCGAAAAGCGTTCGGACCGCGCGAGCCGCGCGGTCCGATCCAATCAGCCGAAACAGGTTGGCAGAGACGAGGTCGTCTAGACGAGGGTGCCGAACCGGAAGCCGCCGTCGGCGAAGTCCGACCGGCCCTCGTAGAGGCCGTATTGCAGGAAGTGCTGCATCGGATCGAGCTGGGCGGCGGCCACGTCCTTGTAGGTCGAGAGGTAGGTCGCCGTATCGAACGAGGCGGACGGGTCGCGGCCCTCCTTCCAGCCGTACTGGTCGTAATGGGTGAGCGGGTTGATGCCCTCCGCCTTCACGTCGCTGTAGGCGGCGAGGTAGCCCTTGGTGTCGAACACCGCGTTCGGGTTGCGGCCTTCCTTCCAGCCGAACTGCTCGAAATGCTGGCTGGCGAAGGCGAAGGTGTTGCCGGTGCCTGCGGCTTGGGCCACGTCGGCATTGGCCAGCAGGTAGAACTCGGCGTCGAAGCCGCCGCGGATGTCGCTCGCTCGGCCGACCGCCTCGTGGATCGCCCGGCCCTCGCTCTGACCGTACTGGAGGTAGTGCGCGAGCGGGTTTAGCCCGGCGGCCTTCACGTCCGGGTTGGCCGCCAGGTAGAACTCGTTGTCGAAGCGGGCACCCGGATCGCGGCCTTCCTTCCAGCCGGCCTGCTCGTACTGTTCGAGCGGGTTGACCCCGGAGGCCCGCACGTCGGGATTGGCCGCGAGATAGCCCGTCGTCGAGAAGAAGGCGTTCGGGTCGCGACCTTCGCGGGCACCATACTGGGCGAAGTGCGTGTCGGCGTCCTGGCCCGCCTGGAACACGTCCTTGTTGCGGGCGAGATAGTAGAGGTCATCGACGAGCGGCTTGCCGTCGTTCACCACGATGGTGGCGTCCGAGAACAAGAAGCGCTCGAAGCTCTCCACGAGGTCGAGGCCTTCCGGGCCGGTGATGGCGGTGAAGCGCCCGGCCTCCGTGACGGTGACGTTGGCAAACGACGAGTTGAACACGAGCGTGTCCGTGCCGCGCCCTCCCGAGAGGATGTCGTTGCCCGCGCTATTGGTGATGACGTCGTCGCCGAGGCCGCCGGAGAGGCGATCGGCGAAGGCCGTTCCCTGCAGTACGTCGTTGCCGCTGGTTCCGGGCTGGCTCACACCACGGGCCAGGACGCTGTCGCCGCGCACGGCAAGGTTCTGGATCCGCGTGTCGGCAGCGGGGCCGGTATCGGCCTGGCCGAAGGGCGTCACGCTGTGGAACGCCTTGAGATACTCGGCGATGGCGTCCTGCTCGGTGCCCTGTGCCGCGAAGGTCTCGGTGTTGGGCAGCGACGTCGGCGTGGCGCTGCTCAACGCCACGCGGCTCTCGCCGTAGGCCGGGAAGGGATAGTTGTCGCCGCCCAAGCCCGGCGCCGCGCTCGATCCCGTGGTGAGGAAATCGAGGGTGACGGCGCGGATGCCCCGGTTGGCGTCGCCGACGAGTTGACCGTTCTGCACCAGGGTGTCCACGAGGAAGCCGTCGGCATCGACGATCGCCGCCGAGAGGATCCGTTGTCCCTCGCGGGTGACGTTGCCGTTGGCGTCGAGCGTCTGCGCCTGCTTCGTCGCGTCGAACGAGAAGCTGATGCCGCCGATCTGCGGGAAGGCGCCGGGGGTCGCGCCCGGAGCGACCGAGGAAACGGCGTGTTCGAGCACCCGCTCCAGTTCGGCCGCCGTGACGGTGACCATGGCGAGCGCGTTGTTGAAGCGCAGCGAGTTGGTGACGTCGAGCTGGGAGATGTCGCCGGCCGCCTTGCCCGCCGCCGGATTGGCGGCCGGAGGAAGCTCCGCGGTGCCGCCGCCGGCCGTCGAGAACGAGCCGATCGAGTCGCGGATGCCGCCACCGTTCTTGATCGAGACGGTCACCGTGCCGTCGAACTGCTTGGCGTACCAAAGGTTGGCGTCGGCGCTGAGATTGCCGAGGTTGGTCTCTTCGGTGCGAACCTCGCCGCGGCGGCCTTCGAGGTACACGCTGGTGCGGCCGAGGATGTTGCCGTCCTGCTGGCGGATGACGTCGGCGACGCCCGCCGTCTCCTGGATGCCGTCGTTGTTGGCGTCTAGACCCTCGATCACCTCGCGCACGAGGTAGCCCTTCGAACCGGGGGTGAAGGCTGCTGCCTTCGAGCCCCACAATTGAGCGACCGAGGCGTCATCGACCGCCACCGCGCCGGAATTCTCCGGCGTGATCGAGTTGCGGATGACATTGCCCTGATCGTCGAAGGTGACGTTGAGCCGGCCGACATAGGAGTATTCGGAGGCGGTGTTCACAAGGGCCAGGGTCTGGCCGGAGGCGTTGGTGAAGAATTGCGGGTAGGCGCCGCCGGCCTTGTCTCCGGGCAGGAGGCGATCATTGCCGTCTGCCAGCAGGGTGTGCGAGCCGCCGCCGATCAGCACGTCGACGTTGCGCAGGAGCGGGGCGAGCGCCTGTTCGTTAGCAAGCTGCTGCAGGTGCGTGCCGACGATGACCTTGTTGAGGCCGGGATTGGCCGCGAGCACGCGATCGACTTCGGCGTTGATCTGGCTCGCCAGGAGCGCGATCTCGTCGCGGCCGGTGAACCCGTCCACCGTGACGTTGCCGAGCGTCGTCAACAGCGGCTCGAGCTGCGTGGTCGCGCCGATGAAGGCGATCCGCTCGCCGTTCTCGACGAGGATCGTCGACTTGGCGATCTTGTCCGCACCGGTGCCGGTCTGGGTCGAGGTCGGGCCGGTCTGCGCGAAGGTGGCAAGGTCGCCGTCGCGATGGACGAGGCCCGATAGGGCGGCCTCGCGGGAGAAGTTCAGATTGGTCGAGAGGTAGGGGAAGAGCGCGCCGACCCAGGTGTCGTCGGCGGCGCCCGCCGCGCTGCCGAGATTAGCGCCGATGATGTTGGCGACCTCGTTGGGTCCCGCATCGAACTCGTGGTTGCCGAACACCCCCGCCTGGACGCCGATGATGTTCTGGATGGTGATGTCGGCCCGGCCGGGCGAGGCGGCGAGGCGGCCGTAGGCGGCTGCGCCCGAGAGCCCGTAGAACTGGTTGTAGACCCCGTTATAGGTCGCGGCCATCTGCGGGTCGGCGCCCGCGATGTAGAACGGGCTCGGGATCCAGCCGTCGCCGGTCGAGAGCGTGATCGAGTTCGGCGTCGTATCCTCGAGCCGATCGACGATGGCGGCGAAGTTGGCGGCCCGTTCGGTCGCGAGCAATCCGCCTTCCCAGTCCGAGGCGTGCAGGATCTGAAGCGTGTAGGTCATGGGGGTGGCCTGCTCCGTAGTGAAATCGAGGTTGTCTCGGGCGATGCCGGCGAAGGCGTTGCCGGTGGCGTCGGTGAAGGCGCCCGCCGGCACGATCAGGTCGTAGGCGGTGCCAGGCCGCAGGTCGGCGCTCGGGTTGATCGTCACCGTGCTGCCGTCGATCCGGACTTGGGCGGTGTCGGAGACCGCGATGGTGCGGGTGTCGCCCGCGCCGTCGGTGAGGGTGATGCTGCCGGCACCCGCACGCACCGCCTCACTGAAGCGAAGGACGATGTCGGCGCCGGGCGCGACCCTGGCGGCGGCGTCGGCCGGCGTCGCGGCGACGAGCATCGGCGCGGTCTGGTCGAGGCGCAGGCCGACGAGGACGGGATCGTGATCGAATTCGCGCGCGGGCGACCGGCCGTCGAAGTGATTGGGCGACCGGCCGAAATCGAGGTTGTAGTCGATCGCGTCCGCCTCGTCGGCGTTGACGTGCCACTCGGTGACGCCGGTGACCTGCCGGTTCAGGCTCGCGCTGGCCAGCGCGTGGTCGAGGGCGCCGTAGGCCCCGTCGAACACGTAGGAATAGGGGTTGGCGAGCCGATCCTCGGCGAGATTGGTGAAGCCATTCGCCTTGAGGATGTCGAGCGCATCCTCCTTGATGTAGGCGTTGAAGTCGCCGAGTAGCAGCGTGTCGCTGTCGCCGCTCCCCGTCGGCCGCAGGGCGAGCCACTGGGCGAGCGCCGTCGCGGCCAGTTCGCGCTGCTGTTGCCACGCGCCCTGGCCGTCACCTTGGTCGGCATCCGCGCCGGTCCCGGTGCCACCCTTCGACTTGAAGTGGTTGACGACCGCGGTGAAGGTCTCGCCAGTGGCGATCTCGTTGAAGGTCACCGCGAGCGAGGCGCGGCTTGTATTGGCGCCGTTGAAGATGTGGCCGAGGGTACTCTGCTGCAGCAGTGCGGGGTTGAAGGCCGCCACATCGGTGTCGTCGAGCCGCTCGATCGTGGTGTTGATCGCCACGCTGACCTTGCTCGGCTTGTAGATGAAGCCGACCGCGATCGCGTCGCCGCCGAGGAACTGGCCCTGGTCGAGTTGCGCGCCGGGATTGACGTAAGCGTAAGTGCCGGCGCCCGCGCGCAGGTTGAGCTGCCCGACCAGGTATTCGAGCGCGTTGCCGGGGTCGCCTGGACGGAACTGGTTCTCCAGTTCGGTCAGGCCGAGCACGTCGGCGCCGGTGCCGATCAGGGTCGTGACGAGCTTCTCGGTCTGACGCGCGAGTTCACCGGCGCTGTTGGCGCCCCGCGGTTGCTGGCCGATCGCTGTGCGCGCGGAGGAGCCGGTGTCCAGGGTAGTGAAGTAGTTGAGAACGTTGAGGCTGCCGACCTTGAGCGTACCGCCGACCGGATCGGGCTCGGCGGGCCGAGGGTTGGCGACCGCGAAGCGGTTGTCGCCGTCGTCGATGGCGCGCACCCGGTAGGCGCCGGTGGGGCCGAAGCCGAGCGTGCCGGTCAGCCCCGTGAGGGTGTCACCCATGCGCGGCGCGCTCGCGGTGCCGTAGGCCGGGCCGAAGCCGTCGAGGTTCTCCACCGGGAGGTTCTGGGCATTCTGCCCGTCGTCGTAGGTGATCGTGCGCGCCGCCGTCTGGGCGAGGTAGGCGGCGTAGGCCGCCGTGTTCGGCTCGAACTCGTTGGTGAAAGTTTCGGCCCGTCCGCCGACGGCGAGGCGGATCTCGTTGAAGCGGTCGAGGTTGAACTGCTCTGTGATCGACAGCGTCTGGGGGAAGCGGACCAGCATGCCCTCGTAGCGTTCGAGGTCGGGCTGCGCCGTCGTGCCGGTGCCGATCGTCCCGGCCGCCGGCAGTTCGACGGCAACCGCCAAGGCCTTGACCTGCTCGGGCGTCAGCGCGCCGGGCGTCACGACCTGGATCGCCGCGGCGTTCCGGACGGTGATCTGCGTCTCGCCGTTGAATTCGGCGACGGTGCCGGTGACGCGAACGCGGTCACCCTCGGCGACATCGACGAGGCGGTTGCCGGTACCCTCGAAGACGAAGACGCCTTCCGAGGTCAGCGGGTTGCCGTCCTGATCGGTCGCCTCTTCCTGCAGGTAGAAGCCGCCGAGATTGCGCTTGGCGTCGGCGTCGGCGTTCTGGAAGTCGCCGACGACGATGGCCTCGATCGTGACGGTGCGGCCAACGAGCGGGCTCGCCGTCCCCGCACCCTGCACCGCCGAGATCAGACTGGCGTCGTCGTTGACGATCGTGCCGGTCGCGGTGGCGGCGCTGCCGCGCACGGCGGCCGTGATGCCGGCTTGGTCCGAGGCGGCCGAGCGCAGGGTGAGGGCGAAGGTCTCGTCAGCCTCGGGCAGGGCGTCGGCCCGGACCGTCACGCTGACCTGCGCCGTGGCGGCGCCGGCGGGGATCGTGCCCACGACCGTCAGGGGCAGGCCCGGCGCGCCGGCGAAATCGGCGGCATCGGCCGCGCTGGCGCCGCTGCCCGTCAGCTCGGCGGTGAAGGAGACAGCACCCAGCGTGCCGTTGCTGCGCTCGACCGTGAAGGTGAACACGCTCTCGCCCGCATTGCCCTCTGCCTTGCTGACCGTGAGGGCGTTCGCGGCGAAGCCGACTTCCTGCGTGTAGCCCTGGGGCAGGGCGGCGTAGAGGACGGCGCCGCCATTGGCGACCTCGTTGGCGCTGACCAGCAGGGGAGTGCCGGTCGGGTTGCGGTCAGCGGCGATGAAGGTCAGCACCTCCGGGCCGAGATCGCTCGTCGCACCCAGCAGCGGCGGGACGTAGGAGACGTAGGCCGCGTTGGCCGGATCGGTCACATCGTAGACGATGACGCCGCTCTGCCGCTCCAGGCCGACGAAGGCGTAGATCCGGCCGTTGACGGTGCCGATGGTGATGCCTTCGGGCTCCGGCCCCTTGTTATCCGAGCGGTCGTTGGACGTGTTGGCGAGCACCTGATCGTTGTTGAACCGCTCCGGCGCGATCTGAGCGAAGATCTTCTCGAACTCGCCGCCGGTTTCGCGCACCTTGGTGAGCGTGCCGTCGGCATTCTGGCGGAAGATCGAGATGCCGCGCCCGCCGAGCGTATGGAGCTGGTCGATCACACCGTCGCCATCGGTATCGCCCGTGCGCAGCAGGACGTTGAGGCGGGCATAGGCCGGGTCGGCCTTGAGGCGCTGGAGTTCGGGCGTCAGCCGGCTGTTGGGAATGTTGCTCAGGCGGGCCACGTCGCCGGTGTCGTCAGCGCCGCCGATCACCCGCTGGTCGCCCTCGTTGGCGGTGACGAAGTAGGTCGCGCCGCCGGCGGCGAACGAGGCCACGGCGTCGGGCTGGAGCAGGCCGTAGATCGGTGTGTTGGCCGGGGTTGCCGCAATGCGGATCGAGGCGGTGCCGCCCGGCCCGTCGCGGTCGGAGGCGTCGAACTCGTTGCCGGCGAGCGAATGGTTGACCGCGCCGAGCGGCTGGATCGCAATCGGCGCCGTGCCGGGATTGGTGAGATCGATGATGGCGACGCCGTTCACCTCCTGCAGGGTGACGTAGGCGAAGCGGTTGTCGGGCGAGATCGCGATGTATTCCGGTTCGATATCGGCCGCCGCGCTCTTGCCCGGCGTGATGGCGAGGCCGCGGGCGCGCAGGGCCGCCTCGCTGCCGTCGAGCCCTTCGAAGCCGACGGTGGCCGTGACGGCGGCGTTGGCCGCGCCGCCCGCGACGTCGATGATCGAGATTCCGCCGACCGGGTTACTGCCGGCGCTGGCCTGCTCCCCCTCGTTGGCCACGAGCAGGCGGCCGCCGTCCCGGGTGAAGACGATCTGGTCCGGCCCGACGCCGACCGTGAGCGAGCGCAGCAGGGTGCCGTCGGCGTTGAACAGGGCGACCCGGCCCGGCGCGTCACCGGTCGCGTTGGCGTAGGCGACGGCGACGAGACCGTTGAAGACCGCCACCGAGTTCACCGCACCGTACTGCTCCAGCCCGGACAGGCCGATCTCGCCCGTCTTGGTCAGGGCCCTGGTCGCGTCGAGCGCAACGATCTCGATGCGGTTCTCGCCGGTGTTCTGGATGTAGAGGCGGCTCGTCGTCGAATCGTAGGCCACCACCTCGGCGTTGGGAGCGGCCTGTGTCGCCGGGTCGTTGGTCGCGGCATAGGCGCCGAGACGCACGAGCTGGAGCGCATTCGTCGCGGCCGGCGCCGCCGTCGCCGTGGCGCCGGAGAGGCCCTGCAGCGAGGGTGCCGCATCGAAGACCGTGATGCCGTCGATGCGGGTGCCGATATCGTCGCTGAGGATCGTGCCGGTGCCCTGGCCGTTCGCCACCGTCGCCCCACGGACGTTCGAGACCGCGACCGTGAAGGTCTCGGTCGGCTCGGTCGCCGTGTCACCGAGAATATCCACGGCGAAGGTCGCGCGGGTCTGGCCCGCCGCGATGGTCTGGCCGGTGAGCGCCCGGGCGAGGTAATCGCTGCCGGCCGCGGCGCTGCCGTCGGCCGTGGCGATATCGAAGCTCACGCCGCCCGCGGGCGCGGGTGCATTCAGCGAGATGGTGAAGACGAACTGCTTCACGCCCCAATCGCCCTCGCTGACCTGCACGTTGTCGACCGACAGGGCGGGAACGACCGCATCGGCGGTGACCGTGAAGGCCCTGTCGCTGCCGGCTCCGATGCGGGCGGCATTGTCCTGGCTCCAGGATCCGGCCGTGCCGATTGCCGCCAGGAGTTGATCGCGAGTGCCGGAGACGGTGCCATTGTAGCGGCCGTTATCGGCGCCGAGCGCTACGGCGGTCTGCCCGAGGATCAGTCCAGGCGGAAGCGCCGAGGTGTTGGCATCAGTGCCGTCGGCCGCGAAGCTCCCGCTGTCGTCGGCGAAATTGATCGCGAACAGGAAGGTCGGGTTCGCCGCACTGCCCTGATAGGCGAGGATCTGGTCGCCACTCGTGCTGAATGAGAATCGCGGAGCGTCGGTCGCCGTGTAGACGGGGGTGTTCGCTCCCCCGGCCGCGCTGTCGGCCGCCGGGTGGATCACCGTGCCGGCGGCGAGCGCGGTTGGCGCGGTGTAGGTGTAGCTGCCCTCATTGGACAGGAGCGCATTGGTGCTGCTGTTCCAGCCGTTATCGGTGAAGGTGATGCTGGTGCCGGCCTCGATCTCGCGCAGGATGACAAAGGCGAAGTCGTCGGGATTGTCGGCATCGTATCCGACAAGAGCGATGTCGCCGGCGGCGAGGCTCGTGGCCATGTCACTCTCCAGGCAGCCGAGCAGGCCGGGCGCCGTGGTCGCCCGGTGCAAAGCCAAGGGTTGATCCTCGGCCGGATGCGAGAAGACGCAGTGGTCATGGACGCCCTGCCAAAGGGACGCTCACGGCACGCAGACCGCGTTTCGATCTAAGCCAGCCGGGTTCTCCGCTAGCCGCGTTCCGCAACAGTACTGTGAAGCCTGGATGTCCCGGCACGGCTTGGCATCGGCCGCTCGATCATCGTGCTGGATGTCCGATCCGGCACGATGCTCCGTGACGTTGTTTTCGCATCGTCATCATCCGAAACCCGGGCACAGGCGTTCGAGATGATGCTCTTGCGGTCGAAGACCGATTCGGGCCTCGCCGAGAGACGGCCGGCCCCGACGGCTGTCCTGCGCCGCGACGGGTGAATCAGGATGTGGACCGAACTCGCACACGGGGTCGCATCAGGCTTACACGCGACTGCACATCGATCCTCGGACCGGGGTACGAGGAGATGGATGGACGCGCAAGCAAGACTGGAGGGCTGTGCGTGGCTCGTCGATCCGGTCCCTCGCGCAAGGCGGAGAGAGGGGGCGTCGAGGCAGGCCGGGCCGTTTTCATGATTAGGCACGGCATTGATGCGATGATCGATCTCGGTCACCGTCGCGGACGAGTCACCGGCTTGGTGAGGCTGATTCTCTCAGTGCCTGAAGTCGGACTGGGACAGAGGGCCGGCCGGTGACGCCCGCCTTCGCTGCGGCAAAATCCGGCAGGTGGGTCGCGCTTGCAAGCCTCTCGCTGTAAGATCCCGCTCCACTCCGACGAGGCGGGAGACCCTATGATCCGTTCCGGCGCTCCGTCGCCTGGAGCAGCAGATCTGACTGCGTGCGACAGAGAACCCATTCATCTTCTCGGAACGCTTCAGCCGCATGGCTTCCTTCTCGTGCTGGAAGGGCCAGATCTTCGGATCGTTCAGGCAAGCACGAACCTCCCCGATCGTCTCCGCCGCCCGGCGGCAGAGAGACTGGAGGAGGTCCTCGGACAGTCGATCCGCACGGCCTTCCCGGAGGCTGTTCCGGCGCTGGAGTCCTACCTTGCGCAAGCCCAGCCGTCCGAGGGGGCGGCCTACCTGACCACCCTGGCTCTGGAGCGCGGGAAGGGGGCCGGCTCCTACGATCTGGCGGCTCACCGGATCGGTGATCTCGTCGTTCTGGAATTCGAGGCGGTCGCCAGCGAAGCCGCCTCCATCCAGAGCCTCGATGCGCTCTATCCGCGCCTGAACGCGTTCGTGGAAGGCCTTCACGCCGCCGGCTCGGTGGCGGAACTCTGCGCGCTGCTCGCCTCGGATGTCCGCCACATTACCGGCTTCGACCGCGCTCTGGTCTACCGATTCGACCGTGACTGGCACGGAACCGTCGTGGCCGAGGCCGGCAACGGCAGGCTGCCCTCCTATCTCGACCTGCGCTTTCCGGCCTCCGACATCCCGGCTCAGGCGCGCGAGCTCTACCGGCGCAACCGCCTGCGCATCATTCCCGATGCGGGCTACGAGCCGGTTCCGATCCTCCCCTCACACACACTCTCGACCGGCACGCCGCTCGATCTCAGCCAATCGGTCCTGCGCTCGGTCTCCCCCGTCCATGTCGAGTACATGCGCAACATGGGCACGATGGCCTCGATGTCCGTGTCGATCCTCGTCGACGGCGCGCTCTGGGGTCTGATTTCCTGCCACAACAAGGCACCGCACCGCGTGCCGCTCCAGGCCCGCAACGCCTGCGACTTCCTCACCCGGATCTTCGCTCTCCAGCTTGCCGCGAGAGAACGGGGTGCGCTGGCCGAGCAGCGCATCCGGCTCGGCATGATTCAGGCGCGCCTCCTCGGCTACATGGCCGAAGAAGAGCAGTTCATCGACGGCCTACTGAACCATCCCGACGACGTGCTGGCGCTCGTCGATGCAGCAGGCGCCGCCGTCGTCACCGCCGAGAGCTGCCGACTGCTCGGTGCGACACCGGCCGCCGACGACATTCGAGCTCTCCACACTTGGGTGTCGAGCCAGCCGATCCGAGACGGCGTCTTCGTCACCGACAGTCTCGGGGAAGACTACCCGCCGGCCCGCGCCTTCGCCGAGCGCGCCAGCGGCCTTCTCGCCATCTCGATCTCGCAGCGATACGCGAGCTACGTTCTCTGGTTCCGACCGGAAGTCGTGCAGACCGTGCGCTGGGGCGGCAATCCGAGTAAGCCGGCGACTCCCGATCCGGCGGGCGGGCCGGACCGGCTGCATCCGCGCAAATCGTTCGAGACGTGGAAGGAGACCGTGCAGGGCCGGTCGCTGCCCTGGTCCGGCCCTGAGATCGACGCCGCCAAGGACCTGCGCGCGGCCGTGCTCGGCATCGTGCTGCGCCGGGCCGAGGAGCTCGCGGCCCTGAGCGAGGAGCTGCAACGCTCGAACAAGGAGCTGGAGGCCTTCTCCTACTCCGTCAGCCACGACCTCCGGGCTCCGTTCCGCCATATCGTCGGCTACTCGGAACTCCTGCGCTCGCGCGAGGGCACGAACTTGAGCGAGACGGGGCGGCGCTACGTCGACACCATCGCCGAGGCTGCCCTGTCGGCGGGCAAGCTCGTCGACAACCTCCTCAACTTCTCGCAGATGGGTCGGAACGCGCTCAACCGCGTCTCCGGCGACATGAACCAGCTCGTCGAGGAGGTCCGCCGCAAGATCCTGCGGGACGTTCCGCCGGGCCGCGCCATCCGCTGGCAGGTCGGCGCGCTCGGACGCGTCTATGCCGATCCGGTCATGTTGCGCCTTGTCATCGAGAATCTGCTCTCGAACGCGGTGAAGTACACCCGCGACAGGCCTGAGGCCTTGATCGAGATCGGGCGCGAGCCCGATCGGGACGGCGAGGCGGTGTTCTACGTACGCGACAACGGCGTCGGCTTCGACATGGCCTATGTCGGCAAGCTGTTTGGTGTCTTCCAGCGCCTGCACCGGGTCGAGGAATTCGAGGGCACCGGCATCGGCCTCGCCAATGTCCGCCGCATCGTCGAGCGGCATGGCGGCCGAACCTGGGCCGAAGGCGCTCTCGGCCGGGGTGCGACCTTCCACTTCACGCTACCGTTGCGCGAGGGGGCGCGCTGACATGGCCGATCTGAAGCCGATCCTTCTCGTCGAGGACAACCCGAACGACATCGAGCTGACGCTCGCGGCCCTGGAGCAGAGCCAACTCGCCAACGCGATCGTGATCTGCCGTGACGGAGCCGAGGCCCTGGACTACCTCCAGCGGCGCGGCATCTACGACCGTCCGGACGTGTCGGACCCGGCCGTGGTGCTGCTCGATCTTAAGCTGCCGAAGGTCGATGGGCTGGAGGTGCTCGCAACGGTGAAGGGCGATCCGCGAACCCGCGCGATTCCGGTCGTGATGCTGACCTCATCGCGGGAGGAGAGCGATCTCGTTCGTTCCTACGAACTCGGCGTGAACGCTTTTGTGGTCAAGCCCGTTGGGTTCAAGGAATTTTTCGACGCCATCCAGGACCTCGGTGTGTTCTGGGCCGTGCTGAACGAACCGCCACCGCATCGGGGAGGCTGGCCATCGAATACCTAAAGGACGGCGCCTCGCGCGGCGCCGAGGCAACCCTGGACATCCTGCTGCTCGAAGACAGCGATCTGGACGCGGAACTTCTCGCCGTCGTGCTCGATGGCGCGGGTCTCGCCTATCGGCTCGATCGCACCATGACCCGCGAGGCCTTCACGGCCGCCGCCGTCGAGCGCCGCCACGATCTGATCCTGGCCGACTATGTCCTTCCGACCTTCGACGGCCTCAGCGCGCTGGCCATCGCCCGCGAGCACTGCCCCGAGATCCCGTTCGTGTTCGTCTCCGGAACGCTCGGCGAGGACATCGCCGTCGAGGCTCTCAAGAACGGCGCGACCGACTACGTCACCAAGCAGCGTCTTGACCGCTTGCCGAGGGTGATTGTCCGCGCGCTTGCGGAGGCGCAGGCTCATTCCAAGCGCCGTGCGGCCGAGCAGGCCCTCCGCGCGCTCAACGAGACGCTGGAGATGCGGGTCTCCGAGCGCACACGGGAACTCGCCGACGCGAATGCCGCACTGCGGCGGCAGATCGTCGAGCGCGAGCGCGTGGAGGAAGCCCTGCGGCAGGCCCAACGCCTTGAAGCAGTTGGGCAGCTCACGAGCGGCGTCGCCCACGATTTCAACAACCTACTCACCGTCATCGCCGGCAACATCGAGTTTCTCGCGCGCGCGGTCACCGATGAGCGCTCGCAGCGCCGCCTGGAAATGATGCGCGGCGCGGCCGAGCGGGGCGCCCGTCTGACCGCCCAGTTGCTGGCCTTCTCGCGGCGGCAGCGCCTCGATCCGGTCCCCGTGCGGCTCAACGAGACGGCCGCCTCCATGCGCGACCTGCTTCAGAGCTCCATCGGCGGTGCGGTGCGCATCGAGATGACGTTGCAGCCGGATCTCTGGCCCGCCTTGGTCGACGCGACGCAGATCGAGCTGATCATCCTCAACCTGGCCATCAACGCCCGCGATGCGATGGCCGTCGGCGGCTGCCTGACGATCGAGACCGCCAATGTCCGTCTGAGTGCAGCCCCGTCGCGCCCCGAGGAGCCGCCTCCGGGCGAGTATGCCATGATCGCCGTCAGCGATACGGGGTCCGGTATTCCCGCGGACGTGCTTCAGCGGGTGTTCGAACCGTTCTTCACGACGAAGGAAGTCGGGAAGGGCTCGGGCCTCGGTCTGGCCCAGGTCTACGGCTTCGCCAAGCAATCGGGTGGCGGGGTACGGATCGAGACGAAGCTCGGCGAGGGCACCACGGTCCGGGTCTACCTTCCGCGGGTCGCGGCAGAGGCCTGCTCCGAGCCGACCGCCCCGAGCGAGCTCGATTGCGCAGCTTTGCGCAAGCCCGGCGACAAGCCGGTCCTTCTCGTCGTGGACGACGACAGCGCCGTCCGGGAGATCACCGCGACCAAGCTCTCCGAGGCCGGTTACGTGACAAGGGAAGCGGGCTCGGGGCTAGCGGCCATCCATATCCTCGAGCACGATCCCTGCTTCGACCTCGTCGTGGTGGATTTCGCCATGCCCGGCATGAACGGCGTCGAGGTCGCCGCCGAGATCCGTCGAAGCTGGCCGACGATTCCCGTGATCTTCGTGACCGGATACGCCGATCAGACCGCGTTGACCCGCGGCGGCATCGGCGAGGAACGGATCGTACAGAAGCCGTTCCTCGACGGCGAGCTCGAGCGCAAGGTTGCGGCGGCCCTTCATGCGCAACGCGTGCCGGGCCTTAAGCTCGTGGCGAGCCGGTGAACCATCTCGTAACGTACTCGCCCGGCTAAGACGGGTCGGCGGAGACAGGTCAGGCACTGACGCGGCCGCCTCGAAGCCTCCCTCTCATCCCGTCTCGCCTCGCGATAACCGACGATTGGACGGTGGCCTGCGAGCCTCGCTGGCGGCGATGATGGAGAAGCCGCGCGACTCAGCGGCAGACTGTCGTCCCAGCATAAGCCCGACTCGGTTAAGGGTTTGAAATCCCTGGCCGTGGGCCTTTTGGTCTGAATCGACTTCCAGGATAGGGTCGAATCGCATTGGGCGCATCCAGTCCAGGAGCGACTCGATGGAGGCCAAGATCAGTCGTAACGGGCGGCCTTGAACACCTCGTCCGTGCCGATACCCAGCGCCTCAGCCACGGCCTCACAGATCCTCAAGTGCAGGCTCTGGGCCTCGTCGAGGCGGTTCTCCTCGATGACATCGCCCACGATGCGAATGAGTAGGACCGGTGCCGTCTCGGTGTTGTCGAAGATCACCGTCTGGTGGGCGAGCGGGATGGCTTGCGCGAGCTTGCCAAAGGCGGCTTCGTAGCGGCGGCGGATGACGTCTTCCGCGATGTGATGTCCGCCTTGGCTGACCCTTTGGGCCACACGGTCGACGTTCAGGTCGGCGCTCGCCAAGGCGACGAAGACGAGGCCCATCTCATAGTCGGCGCCGCGAGCCCGACGCATCAGACTGAGCGCTTGGTTGGAGCTGAGCGTCGTCTCGTAGACGAAATCCCGTCGCTGTTCGACGAGCTCATCCAGCCGCTGGAGCACGGCCCGCCCTGCAGAGAGTGAGGCCCCCTCAGGATCATCAGGGTTCATGCGGCGCGCGATGACGTCCGCATTCACGAACTCACCGGGCGGGGCAAGCGCCCGGTAAATGCTCGACTTGCCGGACCCATTCGGGCCACCGAGGATGGTACAGACCGCGACGGCTTCGCGATCCTCAAAGCCTCGGTCCATAGGCCTCCGTGACGACATCCCGGCCATCCTGACGCTCGATGCGCTCGCGCGTGCCGTCGGGTAACTCCCGGATGATGCCGTCGCCGAGGGAGGGGTCCATGTAATAGGCGGGAACGCCCGCCTGCTTAGCCTCTTCCAGGGCGCGGACACCAACCTGGCTGATGGCCTCGGCGTTCTCGCGAATGAGTTTCGTGAGGATCATGGCCGTTCCCGAGGAATGGTACGAATTGAGGTCGGTCCTAACATAGTCGACCGGAGAAGCCTCATAAAGGCTTAGGATTTCTCAGATGCCCGGTCGACGTCTCGGCGGTGCCAAACGACCGCTGCGCCCGGCGCGCAGACCGACGCCGGACGGAAACCCCTCTTGGCCATCCGGTCGCGAACCTGGCCGGTTCTTACCCCAAGCACCTTGGCCGCCATGCTGCTCAGCATGTAGAGCTCCTCGAACCAGACGATGTCCGTTTCCCAAAACGTCGCTCTGCCGGGTCCGTTGGCCGTGATCAGGCACGAACGACGCAGCGCGCGCACGACCCCCTCGTTGGTCAGCAGACGCGCCGCCGCCTGCCTCTGGGTGAGGTAGGCGCAGGCCCGTTCGGCTATCCGCGCCAGGGCGGCCGAAGCGGCATCCCGCTCCCAAACCATGAGCTTCCCCTTGGCTGCGAAAGGCTCGACGCCTGCTGCCGCGAGGAGGGGGCGAACCTGGCGCGGCTCAAGCCCGACCCGGTCCGCGATCTCGCGCGTCAAGGCGAACCTGGCCTTGAAGTCCGCGACCGTGCGCTCGGAATTGCGCCGGCGACGCTGGCCGTTGGTCTCCATGATACCCTCGCCCACGAGCCACATGAGCATACCGGGCGACGCACCCAGGGCGAGGCACGCCTCCTCGTCGGTCATGCCGGATGAGTCGGTGCGATCCGCACGGACAACGACCTCCTTCACGAACTGGGTGAATGCCTTCTCGTCGATCAGCGTGACCTGCCGGGCGAACGGCCCGGGTCTCTCCCCGCCGGCCACGGCAACTGCCCCACGGATGACGCCATCGAGCACCTCGGCCCATGGGATGTGCATCAGCGACATGGCCCTCACGCTGGTCCAGAGCCGGGGTAGGGGTCCTTGCCCCGGACGAAGGCGGGACCGCAGGTCGGCATCTAGCCGCTCCAGCGACGAGCGGGCGTAGAGACCGCCCTCGTAGAGGCGACCGAGCGCCGAACCCGAGGCGGTTTCCAGCAGGCCCATCTCGGCGAGTGTCGGCGCCGCCGATGGAGGGACGCCCAACCTTACGGCGACGGCCTGGGCATCGACGATGTCGTTCCATCCTTTCCGAAACCGCTCGACGTCATCCTCTCGGTACAGGATGACGGCCCGTCGGCCCGTGCCGGTCTTGTGAGCGACGAGCCCGACCTTCTCGGCCCTCCTCGCGAACGTCTTCACCCCCATGCCGATGCGCGCCGCGGCTTCCACCTGGGAGATATGGCCCTCCGGCAACGGAGCGCCCTTCCGGTAAGCGTCGGCGGCCCCGACGCCGGTCCGGTGCAGCCAAGCAGCATCGAGTTCCCGCAGCAACACCGCCCGGATGTCGGGCGAAAGGTGCCGCACCCGGGCGGTCTGGGCGAGCGCGCCGAACTCCCTGACCATCGGTGTCCCGCTTGTCCGCGCCGGCGCCGATTGACGGATCTCCTCGGCAAGATCCCGGAATGCAGTCGGCCAGGATAGGATCACGCGCGCGGCCCGAGCCATCACGGAGGCGGTCAGGCGCGCGTAACTGGTGCGCGATTCGAACAGCTTGAGGTCGTCTCCGGGACGCTCCGAGATGGTCTCCACGGCGCTGGCCAGCGTCAGCATCATCTCGAACACCTCGCCCGGCCCCAAGTTCGAGAACTCGGGATGGAGGGCTTTTCGAGCCCGCTCCCGCCTATGGCCGACCGGGTGGATCAGGTCGCAGACGAAGGTGAGCGCGGCCTCGTCGCTCGCCTCCACGATGCGGCCGGCATGGTCACGGAGGTCGACGGTCGGGTCTCCGTCCTCATCGACGCAGAAATCACAGAAGGCGACCCCGGCCGTGCGCTTCCAGCCGAGATGGCGCTCGCAGACCGGGCAGCGGTCGATGAGCTCCTCGCGGCTGTCCGGGCAGAAGGCGAACGGTCTCAACTCCCACAGCGCCCGATGATGGGCCGCCATGCGCAGGGACCGAGGCGATACCCGACGGTGCCGGCTCTCGCGATGGTCGGCACGGATTGTGGCGCCGAAGAAGTCAATGAACTTTCCCCGGCCCGGAATGGTCTCGACCGGGTACATCCGTGACAGCACCTCGTGCGTCTCCAGCCTCAGTACGAAGGCCAGACTGTCCACGGGGGCGTCCTCGGTGACCGGGAGCGAGGCCGGAAAGAGGGTATCGATGTCGGCGTAGCCGAGAACCCTACCGAGGAACGGGACGGCGTTGAGGCACGCGGCATCCGCCACCAGCCCGAGCAGGCTCGCGTCTTCCGCCGGGACATCCGGGAGGCTGAAGGCGAGCGGCCGCATGATGAGCCCGCGTCGTCGCGGGATGGTCTGGATGCGCGCGTCCGTAGCACCGAGGTCACCCGTCATGCCGCGGCCTTGAGCTGCTTGAGGTCGCGCGCGCCGTTCGCGAACGGGTCGTGGTCGGAGATCCCGGTCGGGATTGCCCAGCGCCGGGTCGCGTGGCTGAGATCCTCGCGCGTGACGCCCCGGCGACCGTCCCTGGCCGCGTGCTTGGCGGCGACCATCACAAGGTTCGAGACCGTGCCGATGACGCCCTTCGAGACGTCGTAGAAGCACGCGGGCAGGTCACCGACGACGAGGCCGGACGGCTCCTGTGCGAGGCCGTGCTCGACCATCTTGAGGTCGATGCCCGCGACGTGCTCGATGAACATCGTGCGCTCCTCAGCGACCTGGATGTCGAGCGGTTCGAGGAAGACCGGCTCCAGGGCGCGCTGCTTCATCTGGTTGTTGGACAAGAGCACGGACTTGGCTTCCGGGGTGCCCATCAGCACCAACGGGCACGCACCACGGATCAGCATTCGCTTGAGCGTCTCGGTGACGCTCCAAGCCGTCCGCTGGCCCGTGTCCGCGTGGATGAGGTGCTGAATCTCGTCGATGACGAGAACGTCCGTCTCAGCAACCTCCAGGGCGTTGTAGGTGCGGCGCATCAGTTGGGGTGCGGTGCCAGTCTCGGGATCGGGGTCCCCGAACTCTTCCAGGATGTCCGAGCCGAGGCGCTTCGTGGTCGCCTCGGACGAGAGCGTGACATGCACGACCGGGCGATGGTTCTTACCGAATGCTTCCTTTCCTACGACGTCTTCCAGATACATGGCGACCGAGGTCGACTTGCCCGATCCGCTTGGTGCGATCACGGGCAGGAACTTCATGGGCATGCGCTTCTTCGGTCGCCCTCGGGCGATCCATTCGGCACGCGATGCCTCAGCGACGTTGCGCATCTCGTCGAGGCGCTTACCGACCTCGACCAGACGTGGGTGGGGGATGCGGAAGTTCGCGAATTCGACCTCGATCCTCGCGACGAACGCGGCGGTGTCCATGGTGGTCACTCCTTGCCTTTGGCGGCGGCCATGCGCGCCTTGAGGGCGGCCATGACGGCGGCGGGGTCGCTGACGGTCAGGAGGCTGCCCGTCGTCCGTTCCGTCGAGGGCTGCGGAGGCGCGGGCGGGCCGGTTCCGACCCTCGACCGGGCCGCCCTCTTGGCCGCCCGCGTCCTGGCGGCCTTCTCCGTGGCCTTCCTGCCACCGCGGCGGGGACCCTTCTCCGGGAAGCCGGCATCCTCGCGCTCGCTCGCAGCGAGCACGACGGGCACGTCGTTGGCCTTCATCCCGGAGATGCTCGGGATCTCGTGCGCCATCAGCACGGTATCCCCGCCCAGCACGGGGCGGTCGGGTTCGTGCAGCCGGCGCTTCCGGCGCATCGCCGCGAACTTCATGTGCGGCGCCGCGGCCTCGAACGCGGCGCGCAGCCGGTCGCGGGCGAGGCACTTGTCCTCGTCCGACCGGAAGGCGAGGTTCTCCTCCCTGGCGAAGGCATGCGCCTGCTCTGCCAGCCAGAAGCTCGCCCCTTCCATGCCTGCGAACCTGCGGTCCCAGCAGGGCAGCCAGACATATCGCCGCTTGCGGGGGTTCCAGACCGAGATGCCAGCCACGGTAGCCGGGTTATACTTGATCTTGACCTTCGCGGTGGCGCTGCTGCCCCGCTTGCGCCGCGTCCGTACCGGCGTGGCGCCGGCGAGGTCGTTGAGCAGTTCCGTCGTGACGACGGGGTCGTGGAAGGTCACCCCCTTGAACTGGATGCCGGAGCGGTCGAGGAGACCCTCGCCGTAGGCCCCGAAGACGGACCTGAGGAAGTTCGGGTCGTCGATGACCTTGCGGATGCCGGACGCCAGGTCCTTGCGCCAAGCGAGCAGCGGCGCCACGCCCGTGCCCCGGTGCTCCTCGTGATGGTAGCAATCGGCGATGGCTTGGTAGAGGAGTTCCTCCAACTCCGACGTCAGGATGAAGGCCGTCTTCTGCGGATCGATACCGAGCTTCCGGCACATGGCCACGTCGACCGGCACCGCTCCCGGCATCTTGTGCAGGAGCATCTGGTTCACGGTGCGGACGAACCGCTCGCCGATGGCCTTGTACTCGGGGTTCGCGACCGCTGCCCATCGCACGGAGATGCCGGCGTCCTCGCAGGCGTCCTGCATGGACACGCCCGTCTGACGCCAGGCGTTGTCGACGACGATCTCCTCGGGCTTGCCCCAGATGTCCTCAAGGAGCGGCGCCAGGTCGGGGCGCCGGGCGATGACCTCGTGCTTGCCGGTGCAGATCTTCTGCAGGCAGGACATGATGCCGTAGACGTTCTCCCCGCCGTACGTGATTGAGAAGGCCGGGCAGACCCTGCTCTTGACGTCTACGGAGTAGGTGATGGTGGGCCGGCCCAGTGGTGTGCGCGTCTCGTCGTCGACCGCGCACCAGCCGTCCGCGACGGTGGCGTCGATGATGATCAGGTCGAGGATGCGCTTGGCCTCAAGGCCGCGGACGACGCCCTGGTAGCGCATGCGCCCCTCGCGCTCGCCCCACTTGGCGGTGAAGGTCTCCAGCGAGGCGGCCGCGTGGACGCGCAGCCTAAGCACCTCGTCGCAGGGCGTGGGCTGCATTTGCCAGCTCGCGCCATGGCGACGGGCGCCGATCCCGTTCAACCGGCGGATCAGGCGAACCAGCCAGGCGTAGGAATCGCCGTGGTCGCGCGCGGGGGCCGCGTAGAACCACGCGACGGCATGGTCCAGCGCATTCCTGACAAGCCTCGGCCAACGGTTGCGCGGACCCTGCCCGCGCATGTCCTGCATCACGCGGAGAGGACGTCGGCCAGGCTCGCCCCGCTCGGTGATCGCGCGCCGCAGGGCGCCGTCGCTCGGAACCCAGACGATGCCGAGCCGCGCGGCCTCGGACCTATGAAAGCGGATGAGGCGGTCGAGGCCGACCTTACCCTTGCCGACCCCTGGCGTCTCGTCCCACTTCCTGACGTAGAACTGCCGGGCGCGCTCCTTATCGTTCGCACCTTCGGGCGGCACGTCGCCGGCCACATCGGTCCGCTGGATCTCGCCCTTGGCGTTGCGGTGGGGCCTCAAGCGCCGTGCCTGGCCCGCCGCATGAAGCGCGTCCAGATCGGCCTCGCCCATGAACTGCGTGTGTTCGGTGCGACGGTCCTGAAGCACCATCTGGCGCCCCGGGAGCTCCATGACGAACGCGACCTCGCGCTCGCCGCCCTCGGCGTCGGTGATGATCCAGATGTCGCCGACCGCGTGATCGCCCTGAAGAGCCATGGCAGCCTCAGGCCCGGGGACGGGGCGCGTCGAGGCTGCCCTCGACGGCGGCCACGAGGGCGGAGGGGCCGAGGCGCTTGGTGATGTCCACGGACAGGTACCGGCGGACGACCAGGGCGTGCACGAGGGCCTCGCCCACGAGGCCACCGCCGAGGGCATCAGCGACCATGGCCAAGGGAGCCGCGCCGCCATTGGCCCGCGTGACGTCGAGGGCCGCGAAGACATGGTGCGCGGTGATCCGCAGGTCCCGGTTCCGCTGGATCTCCTCGACGGTCCGGAGCGTGACCGGATGTTCGATGGTCGCGGCCTCGACGATGTCGAACGACCACCCGAGCCCGCGGTAGACCTCGCGGGCAAGGCCGAGCTTCAGGTCGTAATCGGGGTCGCTCTCCGGGTCGTAGAGCCTCTTGACCTCGCGGATCTCGACCGCGCCGTCCGCTAGGTCGCGGCGGATGTCGGGGAAATAGACGAGCGGGCGCGGTCGCCCGACCAGGATCTCGATCCGGTGGGGCTGCGCGAGGTACGTGAGGACCCGGCTGTCTACCTCGCAATGGTAGAAGTAGCGCAGCTCGCGGATGTCCTCCCACGGGAGGGAGCGCCGGGCCTTCGTCGAGGCGTACCGGCCCGTGGGCTTATGGTGCCGCCCGTTGATGATGCGGCGGATCGGCCCGCCGCGGGGGTCTTCGACGATCCGCGCGGTCACGCGCATCTGCAGGATGTCGCTGTCGATCTCGAACACGCGCACGCCCTCCGTCGCCGGACGCAGTGCGCCGGCCGAAGCCAAGTCAGGTCGCGGAACGGTCAGTCGGGCCGCCGGGTCGGGGCGCAGAGGCGCGCTTGCGCGGGCGAGCCCGCGGTGGCAGGATCGCAGCGCTGGCGACATCTCGTCGCCGCCTCAGATGAAATCCCCCCGGTTGAGGCCCCTGGTAGTCTTGTTCAGGGAATGACCACGGGCCTTGAGAGGACTTCAACCTGGCGAGCCCGCGACCTGACCGGTCGCGGGTTTTCGTTTGTGGGATACCTCGTCGCTACATCGTGCCCGACCCCCGTCGTTAGTCGCCGTATATCCACGACCGTGCCTCGATTTGATCGGCTCGGCTAGCCCCTCGGCGCCGGCGATCGGCGAGTCGGGCCGGGGATTTAGCCCCCGTTCGACAGGTCTGTCGGACCGGTCAGGGCACGTCTGGGCATGCCGCTGGCAGGCCCGCGAGACGCGGCTTTTCGGGGTCTCAACGTCGACGTCACGAACCCCCGAAACGCGGGCTCGAAGGCCGACGGCCGACCAGGCTTGCATGCTTTCAGGCAAGGGTTTTGCGCGCCTGAAAAGGCGACGCTCCCGACCCTTGAGCCCGCGGTTTTTGGAAGTTGCCTATCGTAATGGTTCCCGTCCAAAAGCGGAACGAGTTTGTTGGCCAACAGCCAACAAACCTGTTGATGGCCCCTGGGAGCTTTGTTGGCTACCGGCCAACAAACTCCACGCCCAAGGCGGGTAAGCCCAACTTCTTTGTTGGCCGATAGCCAACAAAGTCCCGTCGAACGCGGAAGAAGTTTCTTGGCTGGTAGCCAAGAAAGGGTCGCGAGGCGTTTTGAGTTTGTTGGCCATCAGCCAAGAAGGTGACCGAAACGGCCGTTGGCGTTTCGCCAAGAATTTCCCGTCACACTCGCGGTATGACCGCCCGACCTTCGATCCTGGATATCGCCACCGCGTGGCAGGCGGCCGACGAGGCGAACCGCAAAGGCCGGGGTGCGCTGGGCCGGACTGCAGCCTCCCGCGGGGTGAGTTCAGCCGTCGTGAAAGAGGCTATCGACCGGGTCGAAGCGGCGCTCAAAAGCCCCCCATTCTTCGTGATCCGCGTCCGCAGATCTGGCGATTTGTCGCAGGCCGGGTTGGCCTTTCTCAGGACGGCTCCGGCTGTGCTCAAAGCTTGGCAGGCGATGGAGGCGGCGGTGACGGCGGAGACCCATGTCGACCAACGGGATGGTCGGTGATGGCTCGGCCGTGTGTCGATTGATCGAGTCGCTCTTATCCTGGAACTGGCGCCGTGCATCACACGGAAGGCATCGGCGACGAGCGAGACGCTCTTATTCTGGAAACGCCCCGGTCCTGGCCTGAGTTATGGCCCCGACCGAGTCTTTCTTATCCTGGAGCTGGTACCCCGCCCTGGCCTACGGCGTCGCTCGTATCGAGTCGCTTCTATCCTGGAAGCCGCGACGCTCTTATCCTGGAAACAGAGTCGGTCCTATCCTGAAGGCCGCGACGCTCTTATCGCGGAGATCGAGTCTGTCTTATCCTGGAAGCCGAGTCGCTGTTATATTGGCATCGAGTCGGAATTATATTGGCTCGATAACAGACAATGCGCGTGGCGCGCCCTGCGGGAATCGAACCCGCCTTTTCAGCGTGAAAGGCTGACGTCCTAACCGATAGACGAAGGGCGCTGTCCGACGGCGCCCGGTCTATAGTCGGGTTCTCCGCCGACGGCAACGGTCTTGCCGCATGATTCCGCCGCTTGACGCGAGGCGGTCGCATCGGCTTCTCGGACGCGAGACACGCCGCCCCTTACCTGCCGCGAAAGATCCGCCCATGACCCCGCCGCGCGACCGCCCGGCCAAGCCTTACGGCTTCCGGCCCCGCCCGCGAACGCAGCATCCGCCGGGACCAACGGCCCGTGAGGGGAGGGACCATGTCGTGCTCTACGGCTGGCATCCGGTGTCGCAGGCGCTCAGCAATGCCGGCCGCCACTTCCACCGGCTGCTCGCCACCGAGAACGCGTTGGCACGCCTCAACGAGGCCGGGGTGACGCTGCCGATCGAGCCCGAGATCGTCCGCCCGAGCGCGATCGACAAGCTGCTCGGACCGGACGCGGTGCATCAGGGCCTCTACGCCGAAGCCGAGCCGCTCGCCGCGCCCGAACTCGACGCGATGCCGGACGACGCGCTTCTGCTCGCCCTCGACCAGATCACCGATCCGCACAATGTCGGCGCCATCGTCCGCACGGCGGCAGCCTTCGGCGTGACCGCAATCGTCACCACGGCCCGCCACTCGCCGAATGCCACCGGCGTCCTGGCGAAATCCGCCTCGGGCGGCCTCGAACACGTGCCGCTGGTGATCGTGCGCAATCTTGCCGAGGCGCTGATCACGCTCGGAGAGCGCGGCTTCACCCGGATCGGACTCGATTCGGATGCCGGAACCTCGCTCGATGCTGTCGGTCCGCGACGGCCGGCCGTGCTCGTGCTCGGCGCCGAGGGCAAGGGCCTGCGCCAGCGCACCACCGAGTGCTGCGACCTGCTGGTGCGCATCGACGCGACGGGTGCCATCCGAAGTCTCAACGTCTCGAATGCGGCGGCGATCACGCTCTACGCCCTCACCCGTCCGGACGGCCCCACGGACTGAGAGCCGGCGCCGTCGCGCCAGGGCGCCGCCGGCCGGCCGATCATCAACCCGCGCAAGGCGTTGCGTCGGCGACGCGGATCCGGTATCGCTCGCACCGATTTCCTCATCGGTATCGTCATGATCCGGGTCTCGTGCCCGGCGGCCGCATCGCCGGGGAGATCGGCCCTCGACCATCGCTTACAGCATGCGTCGGCCCTCCGAGAGGAGGCGAGCCCGGCCGGATCGTCCATCCGGCGGGCGGCGGTGACGGGGGCATTTCGCAACACGAGCCGCCGGCGCGGCCTCACGAAATGAGGCCATTCAGGAGAAAGAATGTCTGCTGGTCTGAACGCAAGCTCCGCGGCCCGCGAGGATTTCGCGGCCCTGCTCGAGGAATCTTTCCTCCAGCACGAGATCACCGAGGGTTCGGTCGTCAAGGGTACCGTCGTCGGCATCGAGAAGGATGTCGCCGTCATCGATATCGGTGCCAAGACCGAGGGGCGTGTCCCCCTCAAGGAATTCACCGGCCCGGGCCGCGAGGGCGAGCTCAAGGTCGGCGATGAGGTCGAAGTCTACGTCGACCGCATCGAGAACGCGCTGGGCGAGGCCGTTATCTCGCGCGACAAGGCGCGCCGCGAGGAATCGTGGGTCAAGCTCGAGAAGGCTTTTGAAGCCAACGAGCGCGTCACCGGCACGATCTTCAACCAGGTCAAGGGTGGCTACACCGTCGATCTCGACGGAGCCGTGGCGTTCCTGCCGCGCTCGCAGGTCGACATCCGCCCGGTGCGCGATGTGACTCCTCTGCTCGGCACGCCCCAGCCGTTCCAGATCCTCAAGATGGATCGCCGCCGCGGCAACATCGTCGTGTCGCGCCGCACCGTGCTCGAAGAGAGCCGCGCCGAGCAGCGCTCGGAGCTGGTGGCCAACCTTGAGGAAGGTCAGGTCATCGACGGCGTCGTCAAGAACATCACCGAGTACGGCGCCTTCGTCGATCTCGGCGGCATCGACGGCCTGCTGCACGTCACCGACATGGCGTGGCGCCGCGTGAACCACCCGTCCGAGGTCGTGACCATCGGCCAGACGGTGAAGGTCAAGATCATCAAGATCAACCACGAGACGCACCGCATCTCGCTCGGCATCAAGCAGCTCCTGGCCGATCCGTGGGAGGGCATCGCCGCCCGCTACCCCGAGGGCGCCAAGCTCAAGGGCCGCGTGACCAACATCACCGATTACGGCGCCTTCGTGGAGCTGGAGCCGGGGATCGAGGGCCTGATCCACGTCTCCGAGATGAGCTGGACCAAGAAGAACGTCCATCCGGGCAAGATCGTCTCCACCTCCCAGGAGGTCGAGGTGCAGATCCTGGAGGTCGATTCGGTCAAGCGCCGCATCTCGCTCGGCCTCAAGCAGACCCTGCAGAACCCCTGGGAAGCCTTCGCCGAGAAGCACCCGGTCGGCTCCGAGGTCGAGGGCGAGGTCAAGAACAAGACCGAGTTCGGCCTGTTCATCGGCCTCGAGGGCGATGTCGACGGCATGGTCCACCTGTCGGATCTGGACTGGAACCGTCCCGGCGAGCAGGTCATCGAAGAGTTCAAGAAGGGCGACATGGTCCGCGCCCAGGTTCTCGACGTCGATGTCGAGAAGGAGCGCATCTCGCTCGGCGTGAAGCAGCTCGGCGGCGATCCCTTCGCGGAAGCCGGTGAGATCAAGAAGGGTCAGGTCGTCACCTGCGAGGTCGTCGAGGTGAAGGATTCGGGCCTGGAGGTGAAGCTCGTCGACACCGACATGCAGACCTTCATCCGCCGCGCCGAACTCGCTCGTGACCGCGGTGACCAGCGTCCCGAGCGTTTCGCCGCCGGCGAGAAGTTCGATGCCCGCGTCATCCAGTTCGATCGCAAGGCCCGCCGCGTGCAGGTCTCGATCAAGGCGCTGGAAGTCGCCGAGGAAAAGGAAGCGATGGCCCAGTTCGGCTCGGCCGATTCCGGTGCCTCGCTCGGCGACATCCTGGGTGCCGCCTTCAACAAGAAGAAGGGCGACGACGAGTAAGACTCGCCTCGCCTGTCCATAATGCCTCGGGGCCGGCTCTGCCGGCCCCGAACTTTTTTTAATTCCGATTGTTCGAAGCGTCTTGAGGCGAAGCGCGATGGCAAACCGCCTCCCGGGCTTGGGTGCCGGCTTGAGATGGTTGAGGGGTGGGCCCGGAAGACGGCACCCCGACCCGCTCCCCCCCGATTTTGCCGCCGAGGCCTATCTCGATCTGAATGCCGACGTGGCGATGGCGATCGAGGCCGGCCACATCGCCTCCGCGGAAGAGCATTACCGCCTCTTCGGCCGCCGCGAGGGCCGCCCCTACCGCGTACCGTCCGCAAGCGGTGAACTCGGCGGCGGGATCGCCGGGCTGTGGACCTATCGCTATCCCTACCGCGCCTGGCCGGATCTGCCGGAGATCGCCTTCGCTCCGCCCCGCCCCGGCCCCGAGGATGAGGTGATCGCGCGCCGGCTCATCGCCGCTTGGCGCTCCGGTGCCGAACGGTCGCCCATTCAAGCCGACAGCGCCGGTATGTGGGCAGCCCGAACACAGGGCTTCTCCGCCTTCCATCACGCGCTCCGGAGCGGCGATGCTGCCGCGCTCGCCGACCAATTGAACAACCTGTTCCAGTCCCATCTCTCCCACGGCATCGCGATGGGACGCACGATGGCGACCCTGGCCCGTCACGCTCCGGCGCCCTTTTCCGCAAGCTGGTGCGACCGGATGCTGCGGCTCTCCGAAGCCCTCGGCCTCGTCCCCGTCCGCTCGCCGGAGCAGGGCGATTTCGCCGCTTCCCTCAACGGTTCTCCCGCCGTTTACCCGGAGCCGGCACGCCTCGAAGCCGAACTCGGCTTCCCCCTGACCTTCCCCGAGGTCGGCGCGCCGTTCGGTGTGCATTTCGGCGCCGGCATCCTGCCCGAGCACGCCTTCAGCCACGCCTACGCCGCGTGGCGAATCGGGCAGATCGGCGTGGTTGACCGCATCGTCGAGATCGGCGGCGGTTTCGGCGGTCTCGCATGGTTCCTGCGCCGCCCCGACCGGCGCTACACGATCCTCGATCTGCCCTTCACCAACGTTCTACAGGGCTGGTTTCTGCTCAAGGCAGGCCTCGACCTGTCTCTGGCCGGGGAGCCAGAGGCCGCGATCCGTGTCCTGCCGTGGTGGGAGATCGAACGGGACGAGCGTTACGATCTGGTGATCAACCAGGATTCCCTCCCCGAGATGCCTCCGGAGACGGCGGCCATGTACCTTTCCCGTATTCGAACGATCGCTCCCCTGTTCTATTCGATCAATCAGGAAGCAGCAGCACCGAACACGGATGAGTTTCGGCAGGTTATCGTCCCCCAACTCGTGGCGCGCGACGGCGGCTATCGGCGTTTGAGTCGCAACCTGTTCTGGATGCGCGACGGCTACGTCGAGGAAGTCTACGCTCGGAGCTGAGTCCGTCGCTGCCTGACAACATCGCTTTCGGCGACGACGGGTGCCGGTTGTCCGGGCTCGGACGGAACAGGCTCTTGCCCGTCTGCCACAGGGGGCGTTAAACACAACCCCGGACTCGGTAGGCGCGATCGAATCCAAGTCCATCAAGGACTTGGCCGGCATCTGGATCGACGGGCGGCACCGGCTCCGGGACATCGTGTGGGATCGACCCGTCTCGGAGAGGCGAGCCGATCCGCGGATCGGTCGAGGTTGCGTTCGGACAGGACGCGGCCGGGACGATCCCAACAGAACAACGGTCCGGATGGACCGCTCGGAGAGGAGTTGATCGTCGGATGGCCGCAGACGCCGAGTTTCTCATCGACCGCCGCCGTCTGCGCCGCAAGCTGACGCTGTGGCGGATGCTCGGCATCGGAGCCGCGATCATCGCCGTGGGCGCATTGGGCTACCGCGCGCGGGTCGGCGAGGGCCGGCTGTTTCCGGCGACCGAGAACCAGATCGCCCGGATCTCGATCGGCGGCTTCATCGCCGGCAGCGAATCGACCCGTAAGCTGATCGAGCGCGTCGGGGAGTCGAATGCGGTCAAAGGCGTGGTGATCTCCATTTCGTCGCCCGGCGGCACCACGACCGGCTCGGAGGAACTCTATCGCAACCTGCGCGCGCTGGCGGCGAAGAAGCCGATCGTCGCCTTCGTGGACGGGACCGCCGCCTCGGGCGCCTACATCACCGCGATCGCCGCCGACCATATCGTCGCCCGTGAAACCGCGCTCGTCGGTTCGATCGGCGTGTTGTTTCAGTATCCCGACGTCTCCGGCCTGCTCGACAAGGTCGGTGTGAAGGTCGAATCCGTGAAGTCGTCGCCGCTGAAGGCAGAGCCGTCGGGCTTCAGCCCGACCTCTCCCGAGGCCCGCGCGGCCCTGTCCTCGATCGTTCTCGATACCTATGGCTGGTTCAAGGGCCTCGTGGCCGAGCGCCGGGGCATGAACGAGAGCGAGATCTCCACCGTTGCAGACGGGCGCGTGTTCAGCGGCCGCCAGAGCGTGCCGCTCAAGCTCGTCGACGAGCTCGGCGGCGAGCGCCAGGCCGTAGCGTGGCTGGAAAAGGAGAAGCAGGTTCCTGCCAACCTTCCGGTGAAGGATTGGAAGCCGAAAGCAGAGGGCGGGTTCAAGCTCTGGTCGGCCCTCGGCGTCGGCGCGGACCTTCTCGGTCTCGATGGGCTCGCCAGCCGCCTCCGCGCCGTCGAGGACGAGGCCGCGGGTGTCGCCCAGGGCGGGCTTCTCGCCGTTTGGCGCCCGGCACCCTGAGGTTTCGCACCCTGCCGCGACGCCCCTCATCCGGAAGAGAGCCGCATGATCAAGTCGGAACTCGTGCTCAAGATCGCAGAGCAGAATCCTCACCTCTATCAGCGCGACGTCGAGACCCTCGTCAACGCGATCCTGGACACCATCGCTGATGCGCTCGCCCAGGGGGACCGGGTGGAGCTGCGCGGCTTCGGGGCCTTCTCGGTCAAACGCCGCGAGGCACGGCGCGGCCGCAACCCCCGCACCGGCGAGTCCGTGGCGGTGTCGGAGAAGGCGATCCCGGTCTTCAAGACCGGGAAGGAGATGCGCCTGCGCCTCAACCGGGCCGGCATCGGCGACGAGCAGCCGAGCGCCTGATCGTATCGGCCGATCTTCCGTCTCGGTCCCCGGTTCGATGATCCCATGCGCCGAAACGCCATCCCCATCGTCGTCTTGCGCTCTAATTCTGCGGTCTGAGCCGCGAGAGGCGCCCGCTCGAACGCCGTTCGCGGCATCGGGCGGAGCCGACCGCAGGCTCCTGCCGTCCCGTCGGAGATCCGTTGCATGATCCGTTTTCTAAAGGCGCTGGTTCTGCTGCCGATCGCGGTGGTGGTCGTTCTGCTTGCGGTCGCCAACCGCGAGCCCGTGACGCTCTCCTTCGATCCGTTCTCGCCGGAGCCGGTGTTCAGCCTCGTCCTGCCGCTCTACGCCGTGCTGTTCGGCGCGGTGGCGCTCGGCATCCTGGTCGGGGGCATCGGCAGTTGGCTCGGACAGGCCGGAACGCGCCAGCGCGCGCGCTACCACCGCCGCGAGGCCGACCGCCTCGCCAAGGAGGCGGCGGAACTGAAGACGTTCGGCACGCCCGGTTTCGAGCCGGGCTACGCCGGCGCCGGCACGCACACCGCGCTTCCGGCCCCGGCGGCGCGCTGAGAATCCGGAGCATTCCCCTGCGATGGCCGAGGTGCACGTCAAGATCTGCGGTCTCAGCACCGAAGCGACCCTCGACGCGGCACTCGACGCGGGGGCCGACCTCGTCGGCTTCGTCCATTTCCCCAAGAGCCCGCGCCACGTCAGCCTGGAGAAGGGCCGCGGTCTCGCGGGGCGAGCGCGGGGGAGGGCACAGCGGGTCGTGCTGCTGGTCGATCCCGACGATGTGCTCCTTGCCGCCGTCGCCGAGACACTCGATCCGGACTGGATCCAGCTTCACGGCAAGGAGAGCCCGCAGCGCGTCGCGGAGATCCGCGCGCGGACCCGGCGGCCCGTTCTGAAGGCGGTCGGCGTCGCAGCCGCGGCCGATCTCGTCGCGCTGCCCGACTACGCCGAAGTGGCCGACCGGCTTCTGCTGGACGCCAAGCCGCCTCCCGGCGCCGACCTACCCGGCGGCAACGGACGCAGCTTCGACTGGGACATCCTGCGCGGCGTGGTCCTGCCCGCGGGCACGATGCTGTCGGGCGGCCTCGATGCCGAGAATGTCGGGACCGCTTTGTCCCGCACGGGCCTCGCGGCCGTCGATGTCTCGTCGGGCGTCGAGATTCGTCCGGGCGAGAAGGATCCGGCTCGAATCACCGCTTTCGTCGCCGCCGCGCGCCGCCGGGCTTGACCGTCGGCCTCCCATTCCACCCCCACGCGGGGACGGTCCGACGAGTTGTCCGGCTGTGACGCATTGCAGCCGTCGTCCCATGGGTCTAGCACGCGAGCCGACAATCGATTTTTCGCGAAGGACCGTCCCCGTGACGCTGAACCCCGCTCCCAATTCCTTCCGCACCGGGCCGGACGAGCGCGGCCGGTTCGGCATCTTCGGCGGCCGCTTCGTGGCTGAGACGCTGATGCCGCTGATCCTCGACCTGGAGAAGGCATATGCCGACGCCAAGGCCGACCCGTCGTTCAAGGCGGATATGGAGTCCTACGGCACCCACTACATCGGCCGCCCGAGCCCGCTCTACTACGCCGAGCGACTCACCGAGCACCTGCGCGCCGGAGCGCCGGCGGGGAAGGGCGCGAAGATCTACTTCAAGCGCGAGGAGCTGAACCACACCGGCTCGCACAAGGTGAACAACGTGCTCGGCCAGATCCTGCTGGCCCGCCGCATGGGCAAGCCGCGGATCATCGCCGAGACCGGCGCGGGACAGCACGGCGTCGCCACGGCGACGCTCTGCGCCCGCTTCGGTCTGAAATGCGTGGTCTATATGGGCGCCGTCGATGTCGAGCGGCAGGCGCCTAACGTGTTCCGTATGAAGATGCTGGGCGCCGAGGTGGTGCCGGTGCAATCGGGCACGCGCACCCTGAAGGATGCGATGAACGAGGCTCTGCGCGACTGGGTCACGAACGTCGCCGACACCTTCTACTGCATCGGCACGGTCGCAGGTCCGCATCCCTACCCGGCGATGGTGCGCGACTTCCAGTCGGTGATCGGTATCGAGACGAAGCAGCAGATGCTGGAGATGGAGGGACGCCTGCCGGATTCGCTCGTCGCCTGCATCGGCGGCGGCTCGAACGCCATGGGGCTGTTCCACCCCTTCCTCGATGATCGCGAGGTCGAGATCTACGGCGTCGAGGCGGCCGGCCACGGCGTGCAGAGCGGCCTCCACGCCGCCTCACTCACCGGCGGCAAGCCCGGCGTCCTGCACGGCAACCGCACCTACCTCCTGATGAACGAGGACGGCCAGATCGCCGACGCGCATTCGATCTCGGCGGGTCTCGACTATCCGGGCATCGGCCCCGAGCACGCGTGGCTGCACGAAATGGGCCGCGTCACCTACCTGTCTGCGACCGATTCGGAGACGCTGGAGGCGTTCAAGCTGTGCTCGATGCTGGAAGGTATCATCCCGGCGCTTGAGCCCGCCCACGCCCTGTCGAAGGTGCTTGAACTCGCGCCGATCAAGCCGGCCGAGCACCTGATGGTGATGAACATGTCCGGGCGCGGCGACAAGGACATCCCGCAGGTCGCTCAGATCTTCGGACAGACGCTCTGAGCGGGAGAATGGGTGCAGCGGTCGCAACAGACCGTTGACACCGCCACGCCCTTCTCCATATACCGCGCCCACCGGACGACGCCGCAGCGCCGTTCGCGGTTGTGGCGGGGTAGCTCAGCTGGTTAGAGCAGAGGAATCATAATCCTTGTGTCGGGGGTTCAAATCCCTCCCTCGCTACCACAAACCTTCGGCCTGACTCGGCACGAAACTTGAAGCCCTGGACTAACCGTCCGGGGCTTTGTCGTTTGCGGCTGACCATATTGCCGGCGTCTGGGCATTCGGCAGCGATGGCCATCACATCCCATTCCGACGAGCGCACCGGCCAGGAGCTAGAATCCGCGAGCCCGTGCGGGGTGATGCGACGCGCCTACTCCAGCGAGTTCTGGGGTCCGTCAGTATCAGAAACGTGATCTTGCGATACCAGAAGCCGACCGGAACCGATTTGTGCGCAACTCGTTTGTGCACCGCTGCCGTCTTGGCAGTTTCAGGTGCGACGGAGCGGCGTGCGCGTGACGGCGGACATCGACAGGCATGAGCTGAGGCAGATCATCGCCGGCCTGAGTGAAGGCGTGATCCTGGTCGAGCCCAATCAGACCATCGCCTATGCCAATGACGCCGCCCTGGCGATGCATGGGGTCACCAGCATCGACGAACTCGGCGGCGATGTTGATGCCTACCGCGAGCGCTTCGCCCTGCGCTACCGCAACAACCGGACACCGGAGCATTATCCGATCGAACGGGTCGTGGCCGGCGAGCAGTTCCACGACGTCGTCGTCGAGGTCCGGCGTGCCGATCAGCCGGAAGTCGACTTCGTCCACTCCCTGCGCAGTCTCGTCGCAACGGATCGCGAGGGTCGTCCGAGCTGCCTTGCCCTGATCCTGAAGGACGTCTCGGACCAGTTCGAGGCCGAGCAGCGCTTCGAGGCGACGTTCAACGCGAACCCGGCACCCGCAATCATCACGCGGTTGTCGGATCTGCGCCACGTCAAGGTCAATGCCGGCTTCCTCGAAATGACCGGCCACACGCGCGATGCCGTCATCGGCCGCAGCGTCTACGAGGTCGATGTCCTCACCGGCGCGCGCAACCGCGAGCTGGCCATCAATCGCCTGAACGAGGGTGCCACCATCCCGCAGATGGAGGCCTGCCTCACGCTGCCGGACGGCGACAGCCGCTTCGTCATCGTGGCCGGCCAGCCCATCGAGATGGGCGACGAGCCCTGCATGCTCTTCACTTTCGCCGATCTCGAACTCCGCCGGAAGGCCGAGACGGCCCTCCGGCAGAGCGAGGAGCGCTTCGCCAAAGCGTTCCGTCTGACGCCCGTCCCGACCCTGCTGTCGCGCCTCGATACCTTCACGGTGACCGCCATCAACGAGGCGTTCACGCGGGTCTTCGGCCACGGCGAGGATGGCATAGTCGGGCGCTCGTTCAGCGAAGTCGGGCTGTGGGTCGCGGGGGCAACCCGCGAACGGTTCGAGGACATGGTGAGGCGGACCGGCTTCGTCGCGGGGCAGGAGGTCTGCCTGCGCCACGAGGACGGAACGGAGCTCGACTGCCTCGCCTCCGGCGAGCGCATCGAGATCGGGGACGCGACCTTCGCGCTCGTGGTCCTTCAGGACATCACCGAGCGCAAGCGCGGCGAGCGGGAATTGTTCGAGGCCATCGAGACGGTCATGGCCGACACCTCATGGTTCAGCCGCGGACTGATCGAGAAGCTCGCCAATCTGCGGCAGCCCGGGCAGCCGGACGGCAATGGCGCAAGCCCGACGCTGACGGTGCGCGAGCGCCAGATCCTGAACCTGATCTGCTCGGGGCTTGCCGACGACGCCATCGCCAAACGGCTCAACCTTTCGCGCAACACCGTGCGCAACCACGGTGCCGCCCTCTACCGCAAGCTCGGCGTCCACAAACGGGCGGAAGCGGTGATCTGGGGGCGCGAGAACGGCTTTCCACTTCCATCGCCCAGTACTTAAAAACCGGCCTACTGGTGTTTTCGTACTATTGAATAGCGCAATCGACCGAGCATCTGAAGCGGGCCGGAGACTTTCTGGACACCAAGAGATGCAGGTGACCGAGCGCGTGAAGACGACTTTCGCCGAGCCCGCCCGCGGGCTCGCTGAAGGAAGCCATCGGCAAGCTCACCGGGTATGCCCGGCTTGAAGCCGAGGGCCGAACGGAGAAGCGCCGGACGCGACCGCCCCCACCGGTCTCGACCCGCGACTGAACCGGATTCCACCCGGCGCCGTCCCGCGGCGCTGCCACTCACCACGAACACCGAACAGGAGATCGTTATGGTCGATACGGACAGGATCACGGGTGCTTCCAAGGAACTCGGCGGCAAGGTGCAAGGTGCGGTCGGCGACCTGACCGGCTCGCGCAGCGACGCGGTCGAGGGCCGTTTCCGCGAAGCCCAGGGCAGCGCCGAGAACCTCTACGGCCAGGCCAAGGACGCGGTGCGACACGCCGCCGACGATGCCTACGAGGTTGCCGAGGACGCCTACGAGCAGGGGCGCCGCTACCTGCGCGGAAGCTCGCGCGAGGTCGGCGAATACGTGTCCGACGCGCCCGTCGCCTCGCTTCTCGTCGCGGGCGCCATCGGCTTCGGCCTCGGCCTGCTCGTCAGCAAGCTCTGACCCTCCCGCATCCCGACTTCCCTGACCATCGGAGTACACGCGTGACCACGATCACAAACCCTTCCGCTGTCGCGTCCGCCGACACGCGGGCCGTCCTTCTCAACGAGGTGTCCTGGGGTGCCATCCTCGCCGGCACTGTCATCGCCATCGTGACGCAGGTCGTCCTGAACCTCGTCGGCGTGGGGGTCGGCCTGGCGTCCGTCGGCACCAATGGTGCTGAAAACCCGGCTGCCTCGACCTTCTCGCTGAGCGCGGGTCTGTGGTTCGTTGGCTCCGGCGTCGTCGCCTCGCTCGTCGGCGGCCTCGTCGCGGGTCGGCTCTCCGGCAAGTCGCTGCCGGGTTCCGCGGCCCTGCACGGCCTCGTGTCCTGGGCGGTCACCACGCTCGTGGTCCTGTATCTGCTGACCTCGGCGGCGAGCGGCCTCGTCGGCGGAACGCTGAGCACCGTCTCGGGTGCGCTGGGCGGCGCGGGCAACCTCGTCGGTGGAACGGTGCAGACGGCCGCTCAGGCAGCGGCCCCGTCGCTGTCCAAGATCTCCAACCCGCTCGATGGAATCGAGCAGAAGGTCCGCGAGCAATCCGCCGGCCAGGACCCGCAAGCGGCGCGTGATGCGGCGGTCGCCGCGGTCCGGGCCATGCTGACCGGCGATGCCGCGCAGAAGGAGCAGGCCAAGAGCCGCGCGGCCGATGCGCTCGCCAAGGCGCAGGGCATTTCCCCCGATCAGGCCAAGACGCAGATCGACGAGTACCAGAAGCAGTACGAGCAGGCCGTGGCGACGGCCAAGCAGAAGGCTGAGGCGGCGGCCGTCAGTGCCAAGTCCGCGGCCACGCAGGGCGCCTTCTACGCCGCCCTGGCGCTGGTCCTCGGTGCGCTCGCCGCCTTCTTCGGCGGGCGCCTCGGCGCCCCGGCCCCCGTCTCCGCTCTCAGTGCCTACGACGCGCGCCGCGCCTGACCGCTTCCCCCTTCGGCTCCCGTCGTCACGGCGGGGGCCGTCCCGACCGGCTTTGCCGGTGATGACCAACCCAGACAGGAGTCCATCCGATGAGCAGCACCACCGACAAGATCAAGGGCCTCGCCAACGAGGCGGTCGGCAACATCAAGCAGGGCGTCGGCAATGTGACCGGTAACGACAAGCTCGTGGCCGAGGGCAAGGCGCAGGAGCTCAAGGGCGAGGCGCAGAAGACGGTCGGCGACGTCAAGGACGGCGCCAAGAACCTCGCCGACAAGATCACCGGCAAGCACTGACCCGAAGGCGCGGGGTCGGCCTCCGGCCCCGCCCGCCCGAATCCCATTGCAACGGAAGGAGAGCATTATGAACCGCGATCAGTTCCGCGGCGCGTCCCGTCACATCAAGGGCCGCGCCCAGACCGCTCTCGGCGGCGTCGCGGGCGACCCCGTCCGCCAGATGCGCGGTGCCGTCAATCAGGTCGCCGGCGGCGCGCAATATGCCTACGGCAGCGCCCGCGACCGGGCGGAGGATCTCGCCCGCGACGGACGCCACATCGCCCACGCCGCCCGCGAGCGGGCCGACAATTGGATCGAAGACGGCCGGCACGCCGTTGGTGAGGCGCGGCGCCACGGCCGGGAGTACGGACGCCGCGCCGTCCGCTACGCCGAGACCCACCGCATCTCCACCCTGCTCGGACTCGTGGCCACCGCCTTCGCGCTCGGCTGGCTCGCGCGTCCCACTCGCTGAACGATTTAGACCGGAAGCATCGCCATGATCCGCAAGCTTCTCACCGCCCTCGTGTTGCCGAGGGTCATCGCCTTCGTCAGCCGCCGGCTCACCGGCCGTACCGCGGCCCCGCCCCGCCATCGGCGCTGAACCGAACCGGCGACCTCACGAAACAGGAGCGAACACGCCATGAGCAAGGGTTATCCGTCGATGACGGCCCTGCTGGGTTTGCTGGCCATTGCCGGCTACCAGAATCGGGACAAGATCGCCGAGCTGCTGAAAGGCCACCAGGACCGGGCAGGGCGTGCTTCGGTCCCGCCGATCCCGAATTCCGCCCCAAGCCAGGGCAGCTCCAGTGCCCTCGACAACCTCGCGGGGCTGTTTGGCGGCATCGGCTCGGCCGGCGTCGGCGGCCTGATCGCCTCCGGACTGAACGAACTCGTCGAGCATTTCACCAAGGGCGGCCACGGCGAGGCCGCGCAATCCTGGGTCCGGCAGGGACCGAACCGTGAACTTGCCGAAGCGGATCTGGAGCGCGCGATCGGGGAAGAGACGCTCGACCACCTCACGCAGCAGACCGGCCTGAGCCGCGCTGCGTTGCTGTCGCGACTTTCACGCGAACTTCCTTCCGCGGTCGATCGGTACTCACCGGACGGGCGCCTGCCGGTCTGACCGTCCCGGACCGGGCGCGATCCGCCCGGTTCGCCCATCTGCTCCCATCGCTTTCCCCTTTTCCGCTGGAGACCCCAACCCGATGACGTTCCGCCCGATCGCGTGTGCCCTTCTGCTCCTGGCGAGCGGACCCGCTTTGGCCCAGGAGCCCGCGCCCGTCGCCGCGCAGCCGGCAACGCTGAACGACGACCTTCGGGCGAAGTTCGTGGCCCAGGCGCCCGAGGACGTGGTCGCCTCGAAGCTGATCGGCCTGAGCATCCGCAACGGCGCGAACGAAACCATCGGCTCCGTGGCCGACGTGGTGTTCGACGAGAGGCGCGCGGTAAAATCCTACGTCGTCAGCGTCGGCGGCTTCCTCGGCCTGAACGCCAAGTACGTCGCCGTGGCGCCCGAGACCCTGAAGCTGTCGCGCAAGGATGGAGGGAGCCTCGACGCAGTGATCGAGACCGACAAGGACCAACTCCGCGCCGCACCGGAATACGTCTATCTCGGCTCCGAACCGAAGAAGTAACTGGACCGTCTATCGACCGCCGGGATGATCCGATCACCGCGGCGAGGTCGGCCAAGGTATCACCGCAAAGCATACGGCCGAACGAGGAAGGCGCCGCCCGGTGACGGAACGGCTTCCGGCGAACGGCAATTGTTCGTGGACCCTGCTCTCCGGCCCCGCTCACGATGGACAAGTTCCTCTACTATCTCGTCACCTTGCTCGAATCCGCGCTGTCGGTCGTCGGCATCCGCGCGACCTACGAGGAGCCCCGCTACGCCGTGGTCGAGCGGCTCGACCGCGGGGTGGAGATCCGCGCCTATGACGGCCGGGTGTCGGTGGAGACCGACGCCCGCGGCCAGCAGGACGGTGAGGCGTTCGGGCGTCTGTTCCGGTACATCACCGGGGCAAATGACGGTGGCGCGCGCATCGCGATGACCGCACCGGTCGAGACCGGAGGCCGCCTGATCGCGATGACCGTTCCGGTCGAACAGGGCGCGGGCGGCACGATGCGGTTCTACCTGCCCCGGACGGTCGCGGAGGCCGGGGCGCCCGAACCGACCGAGCCCGGCGTCCGGCTGACACGAATCCCGCCCGAACGGCTGGCGGTTCTGCGCTTCTCCGGCAGCGCCACCGCCGAGGCGCGCGAGGCACAAGCCCGCATCCTCGCAGAGGTGCTGGACAAAGCGGGACGAAAGCCGGCGGAGCCGCCCTTCTTCATGGGGTATGACCCGCCCTTCTCGATCCCCTTCCTGCGGCGGAACGAAGTCGCCGTGCGGTTGCCGCCCGCGAAGGCGTGAGCGGCGGCAATCCTCAGCGACCGTTGATCCAGTCGGCGGCTCCCGAGGCGGACCGGAATTCTTCGAGGGCGTGGATGCGGGCCTCCGGGATCGCCTCGCGGGCCATGGTCGCGAGCGCGTGGCCGGGGCCGAGTTCGAGCACGGTGTCGCAGCCGTATTCCCGGCAGGCGACAAGGCAGGCGGCCCAGTCGATCGTCTCCGAGATCTGGCGCGCCAGCTTCGACAAACCGGCCTTGCCATCGAAGACGGGGGCGCCGTCGAGCCCGCTGATCAGACGCGGTGCTCCCGGCGGCGGACGTCGCAGGCGCTCGGCCGCGAGTGCCGCTTCGAAACGACCGCTTGCCGCGCGCAGCAGCGGCGTGTGCGAGGGCGTCCGCACCGACAGGATCACGGCCCGCTGCGCCCCGGCGGCTTGGGCGGCCGAACACACCGCGTCGAGCGCCCCGCGCGGACCGCCGACGACGGCGCTGTCGGCGGCATTTCGGATGGCGAGGTGGCAGCCGTGGCGTCCGGCGATCGTCTCGATCTCGGCAAGGCGCAGCCCGCGAATGCCGGCCAGTGCGAAGCCTTCGCCGCTGGCCGCATCCATCGCCTCAGCGCGGGCGGCGGCCAGGCGCAGGATGGCCTCCGCGTCGAAGCGGCCGGCGCAGCCCCAGGCCGCGAGGTCGCCGATGCTGTATCCGGCAACGATCACGCGGGCCGGGCGCGCCGCCTCCACGAGGGTCCAGCCCGCCAGCGCCGCGACGCAGCAGAGGATCTGCCCGGTGCGGTTATCGTGCAGGTCCGCGCCCGGCGCGCGGACGAAGTCCCGCGGATCCTGTCCGAGGACCCGCTCGGCCACCGTGAAGACCGGTGCGGCGGCGGGCCAGTCGGCGGTGAGGTCGAACATCCTCGGATGCTGGCCGCCCTGGCCGGAGAGGAGGACCGCGAGCGTCATGGACGGGCCTCGACGGCATCCACGAACAGCGTCATGGCCAGCAGATCGGCCGCGCCTCCAGGGCTGAGGTTGCGGGCAACGAAGGCGCGGTGCAGCGCCTCGGCATGCCCGCGCCAGCCGGCCCGCGCCACACCACCCTCGGCGATGAACCGCGCGGCCTCGGCCCGCGCGTAGTTGAGGCCGTCGGGACCGCCCCGGTGCAGCAGGTTCGTGTCCTCGATATGGGCGATCAGGGCGAGGCAGGCCTCGACCCGCGCAGCCTCTCCGTCGCCGGGATGGAACTGCCGGCCGCGCCGCAGGGCCGGCAGACCGACCCGGTAGAGACTGGGAAAGCCGGCGGCCGCCTCGGCCGGCGCGCCGCCGACGCCATGGTGGCGGCGCACCCGCGCGCCGGGGGCGTGGAGAAGGACCGGGCCGTCGAGGATGGTCGCACCGTAGCGGTCGCGCACCAGGGCGCCGAGCGCTCCGGCGGCCGGGCGCGGCACGGCACCGGCGGCGGCACAGAGGAGTCCGAGCCCGAAGATGGCGCCGCGATGCGTGTTCACGCCACCCGTCGCCGCCCGCATCGATGCCTCCGCTTGAAGGCCGATGCGGCGCAGGGCCGGCATCGGCGCGCCCGCTCGCCCCGCAAGCGCGAGGTCTCGAAAGAAGGGTGCGATCGCCGCGGTGCTCGCCCGGAACGTCCCCGCGTCCATGTCCGCATGGCTGCCGGAATCGATGGGGCTGACGAGGCCCGGCTTCGGATAGGTTTCGAGTTCGAGACGGAGAGCCTCGGCGGCCGCCCGCGCAATCGTGTCGGCCATGGCCGATCGATCGATGTCCTCGTTCGGGTGAGGCCGGCGCGCCGAAAGTGGGCTCATGCCGCACCACTCGTGAGAATGTCAGTGGCCTTGCGCAGGGCGAGGCGGTCGCGGTGCTTGACCAGAACTCTGTCGCCGGGCGCAGCGGCGTACAGCTCGCGCCAGTTCACGCCGCCCCCATCAGGAAGCAGGATTTCGCCGTCGAGGCGCATCGGCGCCTGCGCGTCGATCTCTGCGAGACCGTCGAGGAGCACAGGCGGCACCGGTCCTTCGATCGGCCACAGCAGATCGAGGTCCGAGCCCTCGGAGAGATAGGGCAGGTCGGTCAAACTCTGCCAGAGTAGGCTGCCGAAGAGGCGCGGCGCGAGGCCATGGCGCCGAGCGAGGATGGCGAGCGCCTCCAGAGTCGCGGCCCAGGCGGGGGGGCAGGCGGCCAGTGCCTCAACGAAGAGCACCGGTGGGCGAGGGCGCACCGCTTCCGGGGGGAGGGCAAGGCCGATGCGGCGCTTGCCGTCCCGCGGCGGCAGCGGAAGGCCGACCGGGACGAACCTCCCGTCTTCGCCCGGATGCGAGCGGCGCAGGATGACCGGCCGCCCGTTCTCCACCCAGGCCGCCACATGCGGCACTCCCGCTAGGTCGGCTCGCTCCGCGATGACCGCCGCCCAGGCACCCGGCTCGACATCGAGCAGGTCGTGGCGCCGATAGGCCTCAGCCAAAGGCCGCATCCCGGACCACCTGCGCGGCGATCTCTTCCGCCACGGGGCGCCCGCCGCGCTCCCGACCGAGCCGGTCGCGAACGTCTTCGGCGGGCATGGCATCGATTACGGCGGCGATCTGCTCGGCCAGGGGCCGGTCCGGGTCGAGGACCGCCTGCACGGCGCCGGTGCGCACCATGTTGTCGAGGCCCGGCGCGAAGACCGGCGTGTCCTTAGCCATCGCCTCCAGGCGGTCGAGAGGTAGCTTCGTCACGCGCGCCACGGAGGGCAGGTCCATCACGCTGGGGTTCGCCCCCGGCAGCCCGACGAGGACGCGGGTCGCGAGCGCCGTGGCGATGAAGGCGCCCGCCGCCGAGTGGCCGTAGATCAGCCCGACGGTCGGATGGCCCTGGGCGTCGGCGAGCAGCAGCGTCTTGGCGAGGTGGGCGAGGTATTCGTTGAGGCCGAGCAGCTCGTCGCGCCGGCTCATGCGCTGGCTGTCGGAATCGATCGCAACGAGGATCGGCGTGCCGCCGCCCCGGCGCACGACGGCGAGGACGTCGCCTGCGAGCCGACAGGCGCCATCAACGCCGAGCGCGGTGTCGCCGTCGATGCCAATCACTGCGAGCCGGCCGCCCCGAAACGGACCCTCGCCGCTGACGAGTCCATCCTCGACCGTGACGGAATGGCCTTCGGGAAACAGCGAGGCCAGAATCTCAACGAGCGTCATGGGTCGTCTTCCCGAGATTGGCGAGAAGGGCGTCGAAATCGGCCGTGGTCAGCGCCGGCACCGCCTCCGGATCGTTGACGCCGAGGCGCGCCCAGATCTCGGTGGCGTCGCGGCAATCACCGAATCGGGCGAGGCGGTCCTCCAACCGCCTCTGCTCGGCCTCAAGCGTGGTGAGGTCGAGGCCTGGGGCGCGGCCGATCGCGTCGAGCGCCGCCTGTCGGAAGGCTTGCACCGTGTCGTCGGCATAGGCGTCAGCGCCGCCGGTGAGGCGGCGGTGCTTGCCGCCCATGGTGCGCCAGACCAGGGCGCGGTCGCGGGAGTCGAACTCCTCGGCGCCCTTGTTGGTCTCGATCACCTCCGGACCCGAGACGGAGATGCGCCCACTCTCGGACACGACGAGCTGCGAGCAGGTGCCGGCGATCAGCCCGCCGCCGCCATAGGCTCCGGCCCGGCCGCCGATCAGTCCGATCACCGGCACGCCGGCCAGCCGCACCTGCGTGATCGCGCGCATCACCTCGGCGATGGCGGTCTCGCCGGCATTGGCCTCCTGCAAACGCACGCCACCGGTGTCGAACAGGATCAGCACGGCGGCAGGCTTCAGCGTCAAAGCGGCGCGCAGCAGGCCGACGAGCTTGGCGCCATGGACCTCGCCGAAGGCCCCGCCCATGAAGCGGCCTTCCTGCGCGGCCACGAGGATCGGCCGGTCGTCGAGGCGGCCAGAGCCGACGATCATGCCGTCGTCGAAGGCGCGCGGCAGATCGAACAGCGGCAGGTGCGGGCTCATCCGGCGCTGCTCGGGGCCGATGAACTCGCGAAAGCTGCCAGTGTCCAGAAGGCCATCGATGCGGGCGCGGGCGGTAGCCTCGTACCAACTGGTCGCCCAGCCTCTGGCAGCGGGGTCGATGATCCGTTCGCCCATCGTCAGACCTCCATCAGCCGGGCGCCCTGGAGCAGGCGCAGGGACACGGTGTCGGGGCGGGCGCCGCCATCGTTGATCGTGATACGCAAGCCGCCGGGCTGAGTACGGGCGACGAAATCGGCGACCACCGCCGACCACACATCGCCGTACCCGCGGATTGGCGTCTCGATCTCGACCGAGCATTCGGTCGGGGCCAGAGCGCGCTCCAGGAGCACTTCGAGGTTGCCGGAGGCGACGACGCCGGTGATGGCCTGCGCCTTCGCGCCGGGCAGGGCGCGGGACGTGACGTGTCGGAAGCTGAGCTTTTCCATCGCGGCCTCACCAGTTCCGGAACTTGGCCGGCGGCTCGTAGAGCCCTCCGGACCAGTGCACGAGATCCTTGATCGACTTCGCCGCGAGCAGGGAGCGGTCGGCGTCGAGAGGTTCGATGCCGAGATCCTCGGGGCGGCGCACGATACCGCGCTGGCGGAGCCGCTCGATCATGGCCCGGTCGCGTCCGCGGCCGATCTCGGTGTAGCCGGCGACCCCGCGGATCGCCTGCTCGCGCTCGTCGGCAGTGCGGCAGAGCAAGAGGTTGGCGACGCCCTCCTCGGTGACGATGTGGGTGACGTCGTCGGCGTAGACCATCACCGGAGCGAGCTCCAATCCGATCTTGCGTGCCAGTTCGAGCGCATCGAGTTGCTCGACGAAGGCCGGCACCAGCCCCTCGCCGAAGGTCTCGACGATCTGAACCACGAGCTTGCGCCCGCGCATCAGGGCGGGATCGCCCGTCACCTGCGCCTCGCGCCCCGCCTTCATCCAAGTGTCGGAGGGGTGGCGCCGCCCGTGCGGGTCGGAGCCCATATTGGGCGCGCCGCCGAAGCCGGCCACGCGGTTCTGCGTCACCGTCGAGGAATGGCCGGAAAGGTCGATCTGCAGGGTCGAGCCGATGAACAGGTCGCAGGCGTAGAGTCCGGCGGTCTGGCAGAAGGCGCGGTTCGAGCGGAGCGAGCCGTCCGCACCGGTGAAGAAGATGTCGGAGCGCTCGCGGATATAGCGGTCCATGCCGACTTCTGAACCGAAGCAGTGAACCTGTTTCACCCATCCCGACTCGATCGCCGGGATCAGCGTCGGGTGCGGGTTGAGCGCCCAGTGCGTGGCGATCTGACCTTTAAGCCCGAGGCGCTCTGCATAGGTCGGCAACAGGAGTTCGATTGCCGCAGTGCCGAAGCCGATGCCGTGATTGAGCCGGCGGATTCCGTACTCGGCGTAGATGCCCTTGATCGCCATCATAGCCATCAGAATCTGGGTCTCGGTCATCGCCGCCGGATCGCGGGTGAACAGCGGCTCGACGTAGAACGGCTTGTCCGCCTCGACCACGAAGTCGATCCGGTCGCCGGGGATGTCGACGCGGGGCACGCGCTCGACGATCTCGTTGACCTGCGCCACCACGACGCCATTCTTGAAGGCGGTCGCCTCCACCACGGTCGGCGTGTCCTCGGTGTTCGGCCCGGTATAGAGGTTGCCGTCCCGGTCGGCCGAGACGCCGGCGATCAGCGCTACGTTCGGGGTGAGATCGACGAAGTAGCGGGCGAAGAGTTCGAGGTAGGTGTGCACCGCCCCGAGCTCGATCTGCCCCCCGTAGAGCATGCGGGCGATCCGCCCGCCCTGCGGCCCGGAATAAGAGTAATCGAGCCGCCGCGCGATTCCCTGCTCGAAGATGTCGAGATGTTCGGGGAGCACGATGCCGGACTGGACCATGTGCAAGTCGTGCACGCGGGCCGGGTCGCACTGGCTGAGGGCGCGCGCGAGGCAATCCGCTTGCTTCTGGTTGTCGCCTTCCAGGCAGACCCGGTCGCCGGGGCGAAGGATCGCCTCCAGCAGATCGACCACGCCTGAGGCCGCCACGACCTTGCCTGCGGCATGGACTCGGCCCGCCTCGATCCGCGCATCGCGGGCCTGCCGCTCAGAACGCCAGCCGCTCATCCGGTCCGCTCCCTGTGATAGCCTCACGGGGCATACACCCGCGGGTCCGAAGGCCGGCGGCGTATGCGCCGTCGCAATCAGACGCAATTGTCGTATTCATATTTGCGCTGACGTCAATTATTTGCATACGATGGCCGTGGCGACGCACGCAGCGATATACGCGAGCTTGGAAGCGGAATGCCATTGCATGCAGATGCCTGCGCGGAGCTGCCGTGCCAGGTTGGGCCAACTTGGCCGAGGGCGCATTGACCGCGGCCGCTTGCATCGGCATCGGCTGCGTCGTCGGCCGGTTACCGCTGGTTGGGATCGTGCGGGCCCTGGTAGAATGGTGCGGATGGGGGAGGGCGGCGCGATGGACGGTATGGCCGAGGGGCGTGGCCTGCTTTCCGACCAGATCCGCAACGCCTTGACGGACGAGATCGCCTCCGGTGTCCTCGCGGCGGGCATCGCGCTGGACGAGCAGGATCTCGCCGACCGCTTCGGTGCCTCGCGCACTCCCGTCCGCGAGGCCCTGCGCCAGCTCGCCTCAAGCGGCTTGGTCGAGATGCGGCCGCGGCGCGGCGTCGTCGTCACCCGCATGACGCCCGAGCGGATCATGGAGATGTTCGAGACGACCGCCGAGTTCGAGGCGCTCTGCGTGCGCCTCGCTACCTACCGGATGACACCGCTCGAACTCAGCGCGCTGATGGACCTGCACGAGCAATCGGCCGAGCCGGTGGCGGCGCAGGATTACGACACCTACGACGCCCTCAACCGCGTCTTCCACGAGACGCTCTACCGGGCGACCCATAACGGCTTCATGTCCGAGCAGGCCTTGTCGATCCGTTCGCGCCTGTCGGCCTTCCGCCGGACGCAGTTGCGGCAGGGCGAACGCATCCTGCGCTCCCGTGCCGAACACGGCGAGATTCTCCAGGCGATCGCGGAGGGCGACGGCGACGCCGCGGCGCGGCGCATGCGCGCCCACATGCTCAACGCGGCGAGCGCGCTGGGCCGCTACGTCGCCGAACACGCCAGCGACTGAGATGATCCGGTGGCCTGCGCGGTTTGCGCGCGGGCCGAAACAGTTGGGCCCGTCGCGCGTACCCCCCTCGCGATCGCATCGAAGCGACAGGACAGGAGCGGGCCGGGATGGGACACAAGCCTCTGCGCGAGCAGGTCATCGTCGTCACCGGGGCATCCAGCGGGATCGGTCTCGCGACCGCGCGCATGGCCGCGCGACGCGGCGCCCGGGTTGTCCTCGCGGCCCGCAGCGAGGCGATCCTGGCCGAGATCGCCGCCGAGCTCGGGCCGCGGGCCACCCACTTCGTCGCGGATGTCGGCCGGCGCGAGGATGTCCAGGCGATTGCCGACCATGCCCTCGCCACCTTCGGCGGGTCCGACACCTGGGTGAACGTGGCCGGCCTCACCGTCTACGGACCGCTGCGCGAGATCGCCGCCGAGGACCACGAGCGGCTGATCCGCACCAATTTCTGGGGCACGGTCTACGGCTCGCTCATCGCCGCGGAGCACTTACGCGAGCGCGGCGGCGCCATCATCAATGTCGGCAGCATCGCCTCCGATCTCGCCTTCCCGTTCCAGGGGCTCTACGCCGCCTCGAAACACGCGGTGAAAGGCTTCACCGACACGCTGCGGATGGAGTTGCGGGCGGAGGGCGCTCCGGTCTCGGTGACGCTGGTGAAACCCGCCTCGATCGACACACCGCTCCCGAACCGGGCGCGCAACTACATGGATCGCGAGCCGACGCTGCCCCCGCCGATCTACCCGCCGCAGGAGGTCGCCAACGCGATCCTGCACGCTGCCGTTCACCCGCAGCGGGACATCATCGTGGGCGGCGGCGGCAAGCTCTTCGTCATGGGCAAGGAATTCGCGCCGGGAGCCTACGACGAACTCGCCCCGGCGATCATCGCCCTGCAGAAACGGTCGGAGCCGCCGCGCAACCCGGAGGGCGCGCTTCACAGGCCCGAGGGCGCCGGTCGGGAGCGGGGCGACCCGCCGGTCTACGTCATGCGCACGAGCGCCTACACCCGCGCGACCCTGCACCCGCTCGCCACCGCAGGACTAGCGGCCGGACTAGCGGCCACGGCAGCCCTGGTCCTCGGCGGACGCCATACGGGCCGCCGATCCTGAGGGGCGCACCCGCGTTTTAGGCGGCCTGCCGGCCGGCGTAGCGAAGGCAGTGCTGAAGGTAGCCGACCTCGTGGCGGCCGGCGAGTTCGACCACGCTGGACCAGAGCCAGGACGGCGCCCCCTCATCCGTGGCGCCCTTCTTCGTGACCTCGGCGCGCCAAGCCGACCGCGCTCCGGCCTCCATCTGACGGCCATGCGCCTTGCCGACCACGTAGGCGAGGTAATGCGCGGCGCGCACCGCCTCCTCGCGGCCGAACTGATCGACATCGAGCTTCAGATCCTGCGGCGCGAGTTCGCGCATCACGACCGGCTTTCCGAGCAGATGAACCGGCAGCATGCGCTCCCCGAGATTCGGTGACAGCGCCCGCGCCCCGGTCACCACCCGCTCGGCCGGGTCGGGTGGCATCTGCGCACCGGGCGCGGGCGGGGCGGCGGTCTCGACCGCTTCCTTCAGGTCCACCAGCGCGAGACGGCGCTTTTCATTCGGCTCGGTGATGCCGACGAGGACGGCGTAGCGCAGGAAGCCGAGCGAGCTGCAGCCCTTCATCCAATAGGCCGCGTCGATCAGGCGGGCTTCGGCACCCTCGCTTCGCCCGTTCAGCGCCAGCACGAGATGGCGTACCGCCTCTTCCTGAAACAGCTCGTCGAGCGCCCGGCGCTCGCCCGCATCGAGAGCCCAGAACTTGCGCCCCAGCGGAATGGCCGGCTCCACGCGCTTGAGACGCTCCCGGGCGAGGTGCTTCCAGTGCCGGCCGAGCGCCCGGCGTCGCACCGAGCGCACCACATCCGGCTCGGGCGGGTGGCTGTCATCCTCGTCCGCGTGCAGGCCCACCGCGTAGCCCGCGATCATCTCCTCCAGCATCCGGGCCGTGACGACACCGGGAAGATCCGAGCCGCGGGCGGCGCTCGCGAGCGACAGCCCGAGGCGAACGAGATCGTGCGTCGGGTTTCCGATCACCGTCTGGTCGAGGTCGCGGATCTGAATATCGACGCGACCGTCGGCGTCGGCGAGGGGGCCGAGATTGCCGAGATGGCAGTCACCGCAGATCCAGACCGGCGGGCCCTCCGGCAGGGTGCCGCGCGGCAGACCATCGAGCCACTCGTAGAATTTCAGGGTGTTGCCGCGAACGTAGGCATGGGCCGACTGCGCCATCTTGAGCGTGCGCTGCCGCTCGAGCACAATCGCACGTTCCTTAGGACCATACGTGCCGTTCATACGCATCAAAGGGACCTTCGACCCGAACGCCGCGCCATTCGCGCGGTCCGCAGCGACAACGCACGCGAACCACTCTGTATCGCGCGGCCGATCGTCCCCTACGGGATTATAATGAAGGGGGAAACGTGCTGGGGGTGGAGCCGAGCGCTCCTGTCGCTGCCAGTTACAACGGTTCGGTTGTATCTTGTGGCTCGTTGCTACGATTGCTCAGCGTTTATCGAAGAAATTCGAGTATCAAACGCTAAAAACCGAATAGGCCGCAAATCCACCCGGCCTAGGATCGTGGCTTGGAATGTCTATCTTCAATTGACATCTTCGTTCCGACCGTGTGACGAAGGCGCATGCCTTTGATCGGTTCGCGCAGATTTTTATCCTATAGGATTCGAGCAGCCTCCTCGATCATCCAGCCGTCTCCCTCGCGGCGAGCGCCATGAAAACGCACGTTCGAGGCGGTCCGCCGATGGCGGGCGGATCCGTCGCGGTGCCTGCACCGACCCGTTCCGGAAGCAAGGATCTCGAGGCGTGACGGACGCTGAGGCCGAAGAACTGCGCCAGCATGTGGCCGCGTTGGAAGCCGAGAAAGCCCGTCTACGGGAAGCGCTCGAGGAGCAGAACCGCGGCCACGACATCGATCCGCATGCCATGCCCGCCGCCACCCTAGCGGCCAGCCGGGCCCGGCTGCGGGAAGCGCTCACCATCGCGACGGTGGGCGGCATCTACTTCGACTTGGACGGCCAGCTTCTCGATGCCAACGACGCCTTCCTGGCGATGTGCGGCTACAGCCGCGAGGATCTCAACGCCGGGCGCCTCAGTTGGCAGGTGCTGACACCACCGGAATGGCTCGACGTGTCCTGGCGCGCTTTCGAAGACCTGAAGGCCACCGGGCGCACAACCCCTTACGAGAAACAGTACTTCCGTAAGGACGGCTCCCGGTTCTGGGCGATGTTCGGCGCCACGCTGCTGGAGGATGGCCGCGGCTTCGAGTTCGTCATCGACATCACGGACCGCAAGCGGGCGGAAGCCGATCTCGCGGCGCGCGAAGCGGAACTCCGCCTGATCGCCGACGCGATGCCGGCGCTGATCGCGTTCATCGACCGCACCTTCACCTATCGCTTCGCCAATGCCGCCTACGAGGCATGGATCGGCCGAAGGCCCGAGCATGTCGTGGGTCACACGATCGAGGAACTCCTCGGAACAGCCGAGTTCGAGGCCCGCCGCCCGCATATCGAACAGGCCATGGCCGGTGCGGACGTCCAGTTCGAGCGGTCTTGGCCGCATCCGGACGGTCGGCCGCGCGAAGCGGCGATCCGCTACATTCCGAACCTGAGCCCGACCGGAGCGGTCGTCGGCATCTACGTGTTCGTGCAGGACATCACCGACCGCAAGCAGACCGAGGAACTGCTCGCCCAGCGGGCTCAGCAGCTCGAAGCGCAGGTTGCCGAGCAGGAGAAGGCACGGGATCGGATCTGGAACCTCTCGCCCGTCCTCAAATTCGTGGCGCGCCACGACGGCGAGATCCGCTCCGTCAACCCATCTTGGACGCGCTCGCTGGGCTGGTCGGAAGAGGAGACCATCGGGCGTAACGTGCTCGACTTCGTCACGCCCGACGGACGGGAGCAGGCCGCTTCCGACCTGATGCTGCGGGCTGCGACGCCCGCGTCCGGCGACATCGAACTCACACTTCTCACGAAGGAAAGCGGCCCGCGCCATGTCTCCTGGACCGTCGTGCCGGGGGACGACCTCCTCTTTGGGTTCGGCCGGGACATCACCGAGCAACGCTTCGCCGAAGAGGCACTTCGCCAGTCGCAAAAGCTGGAAGCCGTGGGCCAGCTCACCGGCGGCGTGGCGCACGACTTCAACAACCTCCTGACGATCATCCGCTCCTCGATCGACTTCCTGCGCCGCCCGGAACTGCCGGAGGTCCGCAAGGCGCGCTATCTCGACGCCGTCTCCGAAACAGTGGACCGAGCTGCCAAGCTCACCGGGCAGCTCCTAGCCTTTGCCCGCCGCCAAACGCTTAAGCCCGAGGTGTTCGACGTAGGCGCGCGGCTGCACGCGGTTGCCGACATGCTCGACACCGTGACGGGCGCTCGCATACGGGTCGTGACGGAAGGACTGGACACATCCTGTCACGTCCGCGCGGATCTCAGCCAGTTCGAGACCGCGCTCATCAACATGGCGGTCAACGCCCGCGACGCCATGGAAGGGGAGGGCACCCTCACGCTGCGGCTGGCCTGCTCCGTGCCCATGCCGCCGATTCGCGGGCATGCCGGCGCTCCGGGCCCGTTCGCTGCGATTTCGCTGTCGGACACGGGCTCGGGCATCACCGCAGAGCGGATCGGCCGCATCTTCGAGCCCTTCTTCACGACCAAGGAGGTCGGGCGCGGGACCGGTCTCGGCCTCAGCCAGGTCTTCGGCTTCGCCAAGCAATCCGGCGGCGACGTCTCGGTCGAGAGCGTGGTCGGTTACGGCACGACGTTCACCCTCTACCTGCCCGAGACGGCGGCCTTACAGGAAGCCGAGGAACCAGGGAGACAGGGCGACGCGCCGCCGATCGGTGCCGGCCAGCGGATCCTGGTGGTCGAGGACAATGTCGAGGTCGGACGGTTCGCGACCCAGATCCTGCAGGATCTGGGCTTCGAGACGCGGTGGGCCGCCAATGCAGAGGAGGCGCTGACCGCGCTCGGGTCCGAGCCTGCGGCGTTCGAAGCGGTGTTTTCCGATGTGGTCATGCCGGGCATGGGCGGAATCGAGTTGGCCAAGCGGCTGCGCCGCACCCACCCGGACCTCCCGGTGATCCTGACCTCAGGATACAGCCATGTGCTGGCTCAGGAAGGCGCACACGGTTTTCCGCTGGTGCAGAAGCCCTATTCAGCCGAACAGGTCTCGCAAGCCCTCTGCAAGGCGATCGCCCCGCGGCCCCGAGCGGGACGAACCGGATAGGATTGGCGGAGGCCTCCGCCACGCCAATTCGTCCTGCACAGGAATGAGGCCAACCGCCGCGTCAGTGTGTTATCGCCAGAGAAGACGCCCGCCTTCGCGACGTCTACACGAATTTTGGCGAGAGCCGTGACACGGCATGGGAGCTTCGTCGGAACCGATGAGCGAGGCGAGAGGGGTAACGGGTGCTCGGCCGGGTTCCGATACCAGGATCTCGACCGGGGTCCCCGGCTTGAACGAGATTCTCGGCGGCGGCCTGACGCCGGACCGGCTCTATCTGCTTGAAGGCACTCCCGGCACCGGGAAGACGACACTGGCGCTGCAGTTCCTCCTCGAAGGCGCGGCACAGGATGAGCGAAGCCTGTACGTGACGCTCTCGGAGACCGCGGACGAACTCCGCGCCGCGGCGGCGAGCCACGGATGGTCCCTCGACGGAATCGACGTCTACGAACTGGTCAACGAGATGGGCCTCGATCCCGACAGCGAGCAGTCCATCCTGCACCCGTCCGAAATCGAACTCGGTGAGACCGTCCGGGAGGTTATCGCTCGCGTCGAGACCGTGAAGCCAGAGCGCGTGGTGTTCGACAGCCTGTCGGAGCTGCGCCTGTTGGCGCAAAACCCGCTGCGCTACCGTCGTCAGATCCTGGCCCTGAAGCAGTTCTTCTCCAAGCGGTCCTGCACCGTGCTGATGCTCGACGACCGTACCTCCGAGGCCGGCGACCTGCAGCTTCACAGCATCGCCCACGGCGTGATTTCTCTCGATCAGACCCCGCGTGATTTCGGCTCCGAGCGTCGGCGCCTGCGCATCGTCAAGATGCGCGGCATCAAGTTCCGCGGCGGCTATCACGACTTCGTCATGGAGACCGGCGGCGTCGAGGTCTTCCCGCGCCTCGTCGCCGCCGACCACCACGCGACCTTCGACGCGACCGCACGGCCGACCGGCTCGGCCGAGTTGGACCTGCTGCTCGGCGGCGGCCTCGTACCCGGTACCAACACGCTGCTGCTCGGCCCGTCGGGCGTGGGCAAGACGACCACCGCGGTGCGTTGCATGCTGGCCGCGCTCGAACGCGGCGAGACCGCGACGTATTATCTGTTCGACGAGGGGCTTAACACGCTGATCACCCGGGCTGCCCTGCTCGGCATGGATCTGGGCCCGCATCTCGAGGCCGGACGGCTCACTCTGACCCAGATCGACCCGGCGGAGCTGTCACCCGGGGAGTTCGCCTCCATCGTCAGACAGGCGGTCGAGGAACGCGGATCGACCTTCGTCGCGGTCGACAGCCTCAACGCGTACCTGCACGCGATGCCGGGCGAGGAGTACCTCGTCCTCCAGATGCACGAACTCCTGAGCTACCTGAACCAGAAGGGTGTGATGACGCTTCTCGTGCTCGGGCAGCACGGCGTCATCGGCGAGGTCCGCACCGATATCGATCTGAGCTACCTCAGCGACTGCATCCTGCTGTTCCGCTTCTTCGAAGCGCGGGCCGAGATCCGAACCGCGCTTTCGGTGGTGAAGAGCCGCGTGAACGCGCATGAGCGCACGATTCGCGAGTTGCGGCTCTCGACCGAAGGGTTGCGTGTCGGTGAAGCTCTGACTGATTTCGAAGGCGTGCTCACGGGTCTGCCGGCCTATCGGGGGCAGGTGGCGATGTTGCAGGATCCCGAGGCACCGGGGAATAGGGCGTGAGGGACCCCACGGAGGAGCGGGCCCTCATTCTGGCTCCGCGTGGGCGGGATGCCGCCGTCATCGAGCAAGTGCTGAACCGCTCGGGCATCGACAACGTCGTCTGCACCGACGTGGCGGAGTGGGTGGGATGCCTACGTTCCGGCGCGGGAACCGCGATCGTGACCGAGGAGGCCTTGGCCGAGGGTGACATCGCCGACCTGTCGCGCTGGCTCGATGCGCAGGCGCCCTGGTCGGACTTTCCCCTCGTCGTGCTGGCCACGCGCCAAGCCGGGCCGCGAACCCGGCGCGCGGCCGAATTGCTAAGGCAGCTCGGCAACGTGGTCCTGCTGGAGCGCCCGATCAACGCCGAGACACTGACCAGCGCCGTCGTCTCGTCCCTGCGTGCGCGACGGCGACAGTATCAGGCACGGGCGCATCTCCTCGAGCGGGAGCGAGCCCAGCACCAGCTTAGACTGGCGAACGAGGAGCTGGAGCGGCGCGTGGCCGAGCGAACGCGCGAGGTCGCGGCGGCCCACGAAACCCTGGCCTTCGCCCTTGATGCGGCCGGGATGAGTTCGTGGGATATCGACGTCGTGACCGGGATCCATCGCGGCTCGCCGCGCTTCGATGCCGTGTTCGGCTACGAGGGTGCGGGACGGGATTGGGACCGCGAAACCTTCCTGGCCCACGTGCTCGAAGAGGACCGGAGCATCGCTGAGGAGGCTTTCGCCGGCATCGTCGAGAGCGGCCGGCTCGACCTCGAATGCCGCATCCGGCGCACGGATGGGGCGGTCCGCTGGATCGCCATGCGCGGGCAGGTCAAGCGCGACCGAGCCGGCCAAGCTTCTCGTGTCGCCGGCATTCTCATGGATCGCAGCGATCAGCACGTCACCGAGGAGGCGCTGCGGCAGGCGCAGAAGATGGAGGCCATCGGCCAGCTCACCGGCGGCGTGGCGCACGACTTCAACAACCTCTTGACCGTGATCGTCGGCGGCCTCGACATGATGCTGCGCCGTCCTGAGCAGACCGATCGCGTGAAGCGCTTGGCCGAGGCGGCCATGGGCGCGGCGCGGCGCGGCGAACAATTGACCCAGCAGCTCCTCGCCTTCTCCCGCCGCCAGATGCTACGGCCGCAAACGCTGAACCCGAACCGGTTGCTGCTGGATTTCCGACCGCTCGCCGAGCGCGCGGCCACCGGCGCCGTCGCGCTGACCTTCGATCTCGACCCGGCCCTGGACCCGATCCGCATCGACCCGGCCCAGTTCGAGGCGGCGGTGCTGAATCTGGTCGTCAATGCGCGCGATGCCCTGGAGGGTCGGGACGGACCGGCGCACATCGCGGTCACGAGCCGCAACGTCCGGCTCGGTACGGCCGCGGTCGCCGACAAGGACGTGCCGCCGGGCCCCTACGTTCTGGTTTCCGTCACGGACACCGGCAGCGGCATCCCCGCCGACAAGCTCCAGCGCGTGTTCGAGCCGTTCTTCACCACCAAAGAGGTCGGCAAGGGAACCGGACTGGGGCTCAGCCAGGTCTACGGCTTCACCCGCAGCGCCAAGGGCTTCGCGCAGATCGAGTCGGCGATGGGCCGGGGCACCACGGTCAGCCTGTACTTTCCCCGCTCGACCGACCCGGCCGGTGAGGAAGTCGGGACCGGCCCGGTCGGCGCCATCCCGCTGCGCCGCGCCGGCGAGGGTGAGACGGTGCTGCTGGTCGAGGACGACGAGCATGTGCTCGGCATGGCGGTCGAGAGCCTGGAAGAGCTGAGCTACCGGGTCATCGTGACCCGCAACGCGAACGAGGCTCTGGCGTATCTGCACGGCGTCGAGCGCATCGACATCCTGTTTTCGGACGTCGTCATGCCGGGAGGGATGAACGGCTCGCAACTTGCGGTTGAGGCACGGCGCATTCGGCCCGACATCAAGATCCTGCTGACGTCGGGCTACGTGGCGAATCTCGACGAGGGACAAATCATCGGTCAGGGCGAGCTTCCGGTGCTCAACAAGCCCTACCGCCGCGACGAACTCGCCCGATCGCTCCGATTGGTGCTCGGCGGCGAAAGGGCCTGATACGGCGCGGAAACGCGCCATGGGTCGCGTGGTACGGTCGTCGTCCACACCGATGAATGGTCGAACGGCCTGCGCCTTCGGCGGAGGTCACGCACCGAGGCGTCGGCGCCAGAGAGCCGCACCGAGACCATCGAGCCGGATCACGTCTCCAGCGCCCTGATCCGACGTGCATTCCTTGCACGAACCGGCGGCCTGGTCGTCGCGAGGCACGCTACTTGTTGAGATCGATCACCCCGCGCTTCGGCGGGGATCGATTTGGCGCCTTGTCGGCGCTGCCAAGCCACTCGGGCGATTCCTTGTAATCCGCAGCCGGCGGCGTCTTGCTGTTGAGCTGGTCGCGCTCAGCCTGGGCAGGGCTCTTGACGGCCGGGATGGGCGCGGATTGCGGGTACTGCGCCGCCGGGCCGCGCAGCTGAAACCCGTCGATGCAGCGTCGGAGCGCAATCGGATCGGTGATGAACGTGCATTCGTTCACGTTTGTGATGGCTTGAGCCATACTTGGCACCGGCGACGCCGAAAACAGGACGACAAAAGCCGTCAAGATCCGTCGCATCGCCAGCCTCCCAATCTTGCGTCCTCCCACCGACAGAGCCGCCTTCAGCGGCCCGCCGACGGGGCGACCTGGCGGATCTCAACCTCGCTGGGCTCGCTTGGTCGGGGCCGCTTCACCTGCGCCTGAGGCGCCGCCGGAGCAGCCTGTCCGCGTCCCGCACTGCCCGAGCCGGCAGGAAGCACGGCCGCGCTCGTATTCGCCCCCTTACCGTCGATCCGTCCGACGCGCACCTTGACGCCACGAACCGACCGGCCGGCCGTATCGTAATCGCACTCGTAGGTGATGCGCACCCACTGGCCCTGCGGATTGAGGAACCGCACGGAGTCGCCGCGGAACTTCACCACGGTATCGGCTCCGGCCGGGGGCTCGGCCTCTTGGAAGACGCTTCCCGTCGGCCGGTTCATCCACTCGAAGTCGGTCGGTGCCTGCCGCTCAATTCCCGGAACACAGGCCTGGACGGCCGCAGGGATTGCCTGGCGCGCACAGGACGCATCACACCCGGCCTTGGCACCCTCAGCCGGCCCCGGCTTGGGATCGGGCTTTACGTCCTGAGCCGAGGCCGAGAGCAGGCCCAATCCGAGCCAACCGATACAGGCCAGGGTGCGCGTCCATCCAGACGAGGACAAGGCCCGACCTGCCCCCCGTCCCGCCACGATCCGTGTCATCCGTCGAACTCTCCCTCACCCGCGCGAGCAGGCCGGCGCCCAGCCGCAACGAACGGCAGCGGGCTTGGCGACCCATAAACGCCTTTTTCGGCCTCAACCACTATCGATCATTCGTGGACGGCCACTTTCTCGGTCCCGGACTAATCATTGCCCATGGCTGTTGCCAAAATGCAAATGGAGTACGCGCGCCTGTAAAATCATAAGAGAGGCACCGTCAATTGAAACGGCGGATGGTCGATCTCAGACAGGGACCTCCCGATATAACCAGTCGGATCGTCCCGGCTATCGCAAGCGATAAAACATGTTTGGTGGTGCGATCAAAAAAAATGTTGGCGATAGATGGTTAAGTGACCGGATCCAACGTCGGTGAGAACTGGCACACCCGGGCAAGCAATGCGACGAGCTCTGGCTGACGCGAGGTTCCCGTCTTGGCGAAGATCGAGGCAAGCTGTGAGCGCAGCGTAGCAATACTGACTTTGCGGCTCTGCGCGATCGTGGCCAGCGGCAAACCCCGGCTGATCTCCGCCGCAAGTCGCCCCTCGGCGGCCGTGAGGCCGAAAATCTTTTCCAGCACCGGGGCGCAGACTTGGGCGCGAACGGCAAGATCGATCAGGATCAGCAGGCGGTGCGCTTCTCCCATCGCGGTGATGTCCATCGCCTGGAAGACCAGCCGCTGATCGTTGCGTGGCCGCTCGAGCTCGACGGTTCCGAACGGCTCCGTCAGCGCGCTGTTGATCATTCGGCCCGTGAACGGCTCGGCGTCCGGGAATGCCATATCGGCGGCATGGTTCGAAAGGATCCGCTTCGCAAGCTGATTGCAATCCGTCGTCCGTGCGCGGCAATTGATCAATACCGCCGCAGATCCGACTTTATCGAGAACATTGAGCAGGGCATATTTGTCCGGCATATTCGGCAATCTTCGGGATTTTTAATTACCATAAACTTCACATCACGCCGCACTCGCCGGATGAACGACCACTTCGTGAATCTACAAGCGGCAGCCTCGATGACATTAACGATATAAGCGCAGTGATGCGCTCAGGTCACTACCCGTGAGTACCGACGAAGTGGTGTTTCGCACAACGTCAAACTACGCACGTTCCTGCATGAACGGCTTCTATCCTGGCATAGATTCGCGATAAGCCTGCCAGATTACCGTACAAGTCTATGCACTTCGCGCCTTGCGCGATAGATCTGCCGTAGATCAGTCAAGCGTTGTACTGCGGATCAGCAACATTTCGAAATATTCCTGAAGGGATTTTGCCTCTTTCGCGACCGGATTTGCGCTTGCCTCGATCGTCGAATGTTAAAACGATAGGAACTGATATTTTTATCAGTCATGCCCAAGCTTTCAATCACTTCAGACAAGGCTCATTGAGATCTTCGCAAATTTTGCCAGCAGGTTAAGGTAAACGGATCCTTTCCATCCAAAATGGCATCTTATCATTCGAATGAATGATGCGGCTTTCGGCGGCCCCTCGTATTTAAGACCCCGTTAACGACTGCACGAAGCCGCCGCCTCACCCGCCAGACTGGTCAACAGTCGGTAAAATCCGGCGAGGCGACTGCCGAATGACAGAAATCAACTTACAGGGGACTAGTCATGAAGCACTTCACCGTCGCCACGATCAGCACGCTCGCGCTTCTCGTTGGTGCGCCTGCTCTCGCCGCCGGCAACAACGAGGCCGCCACGGAGCAGCGGGGCTACAGCAACACGCTCGACCTCACGCAGTCTGGCACGTACAACACCGTCACTGTCGAGCAGAACGGCAGCCGGAACGCGTTCGACGGCGATCAGACCGATGGCTCCCGCAACCTGATCGACCTGACGCAGGAAGGCCGCTTCAACTACGCCGCCAGCGGGCAGGCCGGCAGCCGCAACGCCACCACGACGATCAACCAGGATACCGCCCGCACCGCGCCCAGAGATGCCGGCCATTTCGCTGTCACGCAGCAGGACAGCACCCAGAACTCGGAGATCGAGGTCAAGCAGGTCGGTCAGAGCCAGGTCGCTGTCGCGACTCAGGCTGACGACACCCGTAACAACTCCAAGATTGTCATCGATCAGTCTCTGACCACTAACGAAGCCTACGCTTCGCAGTGGAATGTCTCCGGCTCCACCATGTATGTCGGCCAGGCCGGCGAGTTCAACACGGCCAACGTGGCCCAGGATGACTCGACGGGCACGCACGCCAACGTCATTCAGTGGGGATCTGCCAACTACGCGGAAGTCGGACAGACCGGTAATCGGAATTCCACGGCGAGCCTCTCGCAGTCCGGTGCTTTCAACGGCGCTGCTATTCTGCAGAGCGGCTCAGAGGGCAGCGACATCATCGCGGACCAGTACGGTTTCGACAACTTCCTGGTCGCGACGCAGACCGCCTCGAATGGCGCCCGGATCTCCACGCAGCAGTACGGCTGGAGCAACGTCGCCGACATCTCTCAGAACAACTCGAATGGCGCAGGCATCTACCTGCTCCAGTCTGGCGCTCTGAACTACGCGAACCTCACGCAGGATAACTCGGGTGCGAGCACGATCACGGGCGCCCAGCTCGGCATCGGCAACTCGCTCACGGCCGCGCAGTACAACAATGTGGGCAGCACCATCCTGAGCGCGCAGTACGGCACCAGCAACACCGCGACGATCGTTCAGCACAGCAAGTAAGTCGTCGCAGACGAACACAGGCGTGATCTCTGACTAAAATGGGGTCACGCCCACCGACTGAAAAAGGCCATCGACCTGCCTCGTCAGGCCGGTGGCTCTTCCCTTTCAGGAATGATCTTCGGCTGATCACCGGATTTCGGCCTGCCGGAAAAGATGCATCGGACATCTTCACGGAACACTGCATTCGGCCGCTGCGCGCTGAAGCCGGCCGGTTCGAACATCCCGGACAAGCTGCGCCCTCCGGGATCCGGCCACGGTTCGAGCGTTATAGCGAAGTGCGGAACGACCATGCACGGCGACCTTCCACCTCCGCCCATCACCTGCACCCTTTCCGAACAGCGGCAGGGCTCACAGGTTCGAATCGACGCGGAGATCCGCTCGACCACATCGCAATCGGGAACCTACCGCCTGGTGGTTTCGAAGCGGGGATCGTCCGGCAACGCACAGCTCAGCCAGCAATCCGACCTCGCACTTGCACCGGGCACCACGCTGCGAATTCCGGGACCACGCCTGTCGATCGAACCTGAAGGGCACTATCGAGCCCGCCTCGTCATCCATGCCGGTGACGCCGAATATATCTGCGAGCATGAGGGGCCGAATGTGTCCGATCCGCCCTGACGGGACGCCCGGGCCATCGACACAAGGCGGAGCCATTGAGACGAGCGGCGCCATCCAGGCCGCTCGGTCGGCTGTGGCGCACGGGTCACGCTGGCTCGCAGGAGCGGTCAGGACGACATCAGCAAGACCGGTTCCACATTGACTCCACTCTACCCGTGACACAATACAAATGTAACAAAGATCGGATAACCATCTCGGAAATCTATTCCCCAGATAGCAAGTTATCAAAAAAGTAATCCGCGACGCAAATCAGTACAATGAAATATCAACTAGGAATTCTCTAAGCAGAATTGGGCAAAGTATCGACATGACGAAGACCATTCATAGATTGCCGCCCCGTCATTCTGTCGTTCGTCTAACGGCGTGCGGGCTTTTACTGTCGTTTTCGACGACCGCATCAGCTCAACAGTCGAGCGGACAACCTGTTCCGACCGAAGTGGCCGTCGAGTACGCGACCATCGGGTCGGTCTCGCTCCCGATCCGGATCCTCGGCCTCAACGGCGGTACCGGCGGTCAGGTCGCGACCAACTTGCAAGTCGGCAATGCGAACCGGACCGACATCAGCCAAACCGGTAGGGGCAACGCGGCCGCGATCCAGATCTTCGGCGACGGCAATTCGGCGGCGATCGCGCAGCGGGGCTCGAACAATGTCGGACAGGGTTTGCTGGTCGGGTCGAGCGTCCGCTTCGATCTGCAGCAGACCGGAATCGGCAATCAGGCCGACCTGAGCGTGAACGCGCCCGGGGGCGCGAACCTCCAATTGCGGCAGGACGGCAACGGCAACAGCTTGACCGGTTCCGTTCCGGGCGCAGCCAACGTCGTCGTGAACCAGGTCGGCAACGGCCTTTCCGCCGACGTAACCCAAGTCGGTGTTCCCAAGAACATCAGCGTCCAGCAAGTCCGCGCCCGCTGAGCTGCGGTCCAGAACGCTCCAGAAAGTGAGACTGCACCATGAAGACGCGTTTCCTGGCGGCGGGTGTTCTACTGGCCCTCTCGGCCGGTCCGGTCCTGGCCGGCAATCTCATCTACCAGCCGGTGAACCCCGCTTTCGGCGGAAGTCCACTCAACGGCGGCTGGCTGCAGAGCGAAGCGACCGCTCAGAATATTCCGCAGGCCCGTGAGCAGCGTCTCAACCAGCTGTTCGGCACCCAGGGTGGCCGGAACGGTCTGAATTTGACGCAGGGGCAGCTCTTTGCCCAGCAGTTGCAGTCACAGCTCTTCAGTTCGCTTGCCAACCAGATCACGCGAGCGATCTTCGGCGAGAACGCTCAGCAGAACGGCACGTTCGAGTTCCAGGGTACGACGATCAACTTCGCTCGCGAAGGCGCGAACGTACGTATCCAGATCTTCGATGGCCAAACGACCAGCACCGTGGTGGTGCCTGCCGGTCCCTGAGCCTCGGCAAGTCTTCCATCATCGGGTCCAAGACTGTGCCGACACCAACTCGGACGAAATGGATACGGTGGTTGTGTCACGATAATCCGAAGGCTGTTCCAAGCAGCTCGGTCATGGTCGGGATTATAGATCCTTATGCGGGCTGAAAATCTCTCGATCCGGCGTCTCGTCGTCGGTGGTCTCGTCTGCGCGACGCTCGGCTTGAGCGGGTGCGTTGCCATCGGCGAGCGTGAACCGCTCAACGAGGCGCCGACCGTGACCGAGACATCGCCGACGGGCCTGAATCTCGAGCTGCTACCACCGCCGGCAAAGGCGGTGGACCTCGCCGTCTACAGCTTCCCCGATCTCACCGGTCAAAACAAACCGAGCGACAACTTCGCCGAGTTTTCGCGGGCCGTGACGCAGGGCGGTGCAGCCTTCCTCGTGGATGCCCTGCGTCGGACGGGCGGCGGCCGCTGGTTCCGGGTGGTCGAGCGGGGCAGCCTCGCCAACATCCTGCAGGAGCGGCAGCTCATCCGCGCAACACGCCAGGAATTCGATCAGGATCAGGCCAAGCCCCTGCCGCCGATCCGCTTCGCCGGCCTGCTGGTCGAAGGCGGCATCCTCGCCTATGACGCCAACTTCGTGACCGGCGGCATCGGCGCCCGCTATCTCGGCATCGGCGGCGACATCCGCTACCGGCGCGACGTCGTGACGGTCGGCATGCGCATCGTGTCCGTGCAGTCGGGTGAGGTGCTCACCAGCGTCACGACGACGAAAACAATCTACTCGATCGGTCTCGCCACGAACACGTTCCGTTACGTCGCGGTGAACAAGCTGTTCGAGTTCGATGCGGGCGTGACGCGCAACGAGCCGACCCAGTTCGCCGTGCGCGAGTCGATCGAACTGGCGGTTTACTCGACGCTCATGGAAGGGGCTCGCAAGGGCCTCTGGAAGTTCCGCGATCCGGCGATCGGGCAGCGCCTGCTCCAGGAATATATCGAGCGGGACAAGCCGCTCCCGCCGGTGAGTCCGACCACCGAGGTGGTTCAGGAAGCCGTCGTAGTCGCGAAGAACTGAAGACGATGCGCGGCCTGCTCGCACGGATGGCGCCGGCCCTGGCGGCGGTCGCCCTGGTCGCCTCACCCTCGCAGGCCGATGTTCGCGCCCGCGCCGCGGTGCTGGATCTGACCACACCGGCGCAGACCGTTGCGTCGACCGAACCGCAGAGCGCGGGCATGATCGCCATCGTCGAGAAGATCGCACCGGGAGCCCCGGTCTCGGCGATCGCGACGCTGATCGCTCAGGCGGCCACCAGCACCGGCGTCCCGTCCGATTTTCTCTTGAGATTGTTGAAGCGCGAAAGCGGCTTGAACCCGATGGCCGTGAGCCCGAAGGGCGCCCTCGGCATTGCGCAATTCATGCCGGCGACGGCGGCCGAGCGCGGTCTGGCCGATCCCTTCGACCCGGTTCAGGCCATTCCGAAGGCGGCTGAACTTCTGCGCGATCTGCGCCAGCGCTACGGAAACTGGGCGCTGGCCGCCGCTGCCTACAATGCAGGGCCCGGCCGGGTCGACGCTTGGTTGGTCGGCCGCTTGGAGCTGCCGAAGGAGACGGTGGATTACGTCGCCAACATCACCGGCGTGAACACGGCGAGTTGGCCATCGGCCTATCGTCCGGCCGGACCCGGCTGGCCACTTCAGCTCGCATCCCTCGCGCCGCCGATCCCATTGTTCAGCGTCGCGTCTGACGCCACCCAGATCCGGATATCGGATCGCCGCGAGACGGGGACTAATGCGAAGCGGGGGACGAAGCCGGCGGACGGCACCGGCGCACCGCTGACGACCGCGCAGCTTCGTGCCGCGGCCGGAGGCGTTCTGCGGTCGGCGGGTGCGAGCAATCCCTGTGCGGCCCTGCTGAACTCGGCCGCACAATGTCTCAACTTCAGCCGATATTGATCACGAGCGCGATCGGCCCGAGAGCGATATCGTGAAGGGATGGTGCGGGTGCGGTCGCGTCAGATCCGACCGCGCGACCGCCCCCGCCTCAGCGGCCCTGTCTCAGGGTGATCTGGTTGTACGACCCGGATTGCGTGATGACGGCGTTGTTGGACATCCCGCTTTGCGTGATGCGGATGAGATTGCCGATGCCGGTCTGCGTCGCGTCGATCCGGTTATACATGCCATCCTGCACACCGTAGAAGGCGTTGCCTTGGCCTGGATTCGGCGCGGTATCGAGGCTCGGCGCTACACGGTTCATTGTATTTCGTAGGGCGCCGTTCTCGATGTCCTGCATTGTCGCCTCAGCCCGTGTCAGCAGGCTCGAAAGTTCCTGTGCCTGTGCCAGCCCGGACATTTGCGCCAGAGCGGTGCAACCGACAATGATCGAAACAATTTTACGCATCGGGAGCGATCCTTTTCGTCGCCCGAGGATTGCGTTCGTCCGTTAAGAAAGCTTGTATAGCCAGGAGGCCATCAACAACCCCTGGTTTTTTCCACTTCCATTGCAGAGCAGTCGCATGATCGCGATGTGACCTCACCAGCTGGCTTCGACCGAGCCGATGAGCGGATCAGCCGGAACCGACGCATGTGGTGACGAAGCGAGGTCAGAAGGTGAGAGCCGCGCAGGTGATGCTCAAGTTGCGGCAAATCGCAGTGCAGACAGCACGAAGGACGAGCTTGGCTCTGAACTGCAAGAGGGCTGACAGCACCGAAACCCCAGCCTTGGAGGCGAAGCGGCGCGTGTTTTGCTGCGGGAGGCTCGGGAGCGGGGCCGCTTTCGCGCCGGTAACCTTTCAGTAAACAAACATCCTTAACGAAATCCTTGAACGCCCGGCGACATGGCTTTCGGCTGACTCTCGCCGCAACGACCACGATCGGGCAGCGACGTCGAATCGAAGCCGGTAGCTTCCGAACGACCCGTCGCGTCGATCATCGTTCGAGGTCTGCCGACCTCGTCAGCGGAAAGACTGTGCCATGTCGGAGACGGTCCAAGCGGGCAAGAACGGGGCGAAAGTGCCGACCGGAACGATCTCGCCCGAAGAATTGCTGAAGCAGGCGGTGGCCGGCGCGAAGGCCGGGCCGGCAACAGCGCCCGCCGCGCTGCTCGCGCGCAAGAGCTTTCGCCTCGGCGCCCATGGCCGTCTCGCCGCAGCAAGTGCCGTGGCCCTGATCGGCGGACTGTCCCTCGGCCTTCTCGCCGCACCGCAAGGGCAGGCCGACGAGGGGATCGCGCAGATCCGGAGCGAGTTGGCCGCGGGACGCGTAGAATCGGCTCGGCTCGCGCAGGAGGTGGACCGGCTGGCCCGGATCGCGACGTCCCTGCGCGAGGCCAGCGAGGCCGCTCGCGGTGAGACCAAGGCGCTTGCTGCCGTACTCGGCGAGCGGATCGGTCGCGGCGAGCAGGCGCTCGACAAGCGGTTGGCAAACCTGTCCGAGACGATGAGCCGTAGCGAGCGCGAGCAGACAGAGCGCTTCTCCGGAATGATTGCGGGGCTTGAGAAGAAGTCGCAGGCCGCGACACCCCCCGTTTCGCCCAAGCCCGAGGTGAAATCAGAGGCAAAAGCCGAGCCGCACACGACGGAGCCGACGCAGACCGACAGTCTCCCGGACAAACCGAAGACCGAGACCCTGGGGGGCTGGGCCTTGCGCGACGTCTACGATGGCGTTGCCATCCTCGAAGATCGGCGGCGACGGCTCGTCGAAGTCGGGAGAGGCGACGCCGTGCCCGGCATCGGCCGGGTCGAGGCGATCGAACGTCGTGGCCGGCAATGGGTCGTCGTCACGCGCCAGGGCATCATCACGCCCCAGGCTTGGTAAGATTCTGCCCGTGGCCGAACGATTGCGGTTCAGGTCGCCGGTGCGACTTCGGTGGGCCGGAGCGCAGCGAGGGTGGCACCCGGCACGACCGGAGCCGTTTCGGCCAGCATGGTCGCCCGCTCCAAGCGCATCCGACCACGTTCGCGGGCCTCCTCGCGCGCCTTCGGCGTTGCGTGGAGGATCATTGCGAGAAGTGCCTCGCCGTTACATTGCTCCGTCAGATTCCTCGCATCGAAGACTGGCATGATCCGCTCTCGCCCTCGATGAGGGAACGCGGTTTACGAGCGAAAGCTCGACCGTTCACGAAAAACTGACGAATTGGGGATAAGTTCCGCCAGTTCTTACGCCTTAACCGCACTTTCATATTTGCGCCGCAACGGATGCTATTGCGGTGCGAAGCCGCACGCGAGCGTCGCAAGAGTTGTACAGCTCATGTCTGCGGTAGTTCCAAAAGGCTTGGCGGGAGCCCGCGGAATTCCGTCTCGACTTGATAAAGATGGCCGGCCATTGGATCGAGTTTCGGATCGTGGCCGCGTAGACAGGTCGTGACGTAGAGAGTCGAGAGATTGTCTCCTCCGAACGTACATTTCGTCACGAGCGGTGTGGGCATCGGCACGACATAGGCAATCCGTCCGTCCGGCGTGAAGCGGGTGATGCGTCCGGCGCCGTAATGACAGATCCAGAGGTGGCCGTCGGCGTCGATCGTCAGGCCGTCCGGCTTGCCCCAGCCATCCTCGAAGCGGAGGAGGGGGCGACCTTCGCCGATCCGATCTGCTTCGAGGTCGTGAATCCGCACGATGCCGTGGGCCGTGTCGATCGTGTAGAGACAGCGGCCGTCCGGACTGACGACGGGACCGTTCGTCACGGCGGCAGCCTCTCCGAAGGTCTCGAGACGGTTCCCGTCCCAGCGGTGGAAGCGGCCGGTCTCCGCCTCCTCCCCATCATCCATGCTTCCGAAATAGAGCCGCCCGTCCGGCCCGACCTGTCCGCTGTTCAGCCGGTTGTTCTCGGGATAGTCGTCCGGGCGCACCAGCGGGGTGCGGGATCCGTCCAAAAGGCGCAAGGCGGCCACCCCGGACTTGAAGCCGGCGACGACGCGGTCCGGATCCCGAGTGAGCAGGGCAAAGCCGATCTTCTCATCGAGCGGCAGGCGGGTGGTTTCATTCGTTGCGGGCCAGTGCCGCCAGACCGCAGGGTTCTCGATATCGACCCAGAGCAGCGACCCGTCGCGGGCATCCCACACGACCTCCTCGCCGAGAGCGCAGCCGCAGGCAACGGCGACGCGCGGCGTGTGGGGATGGACGGGTGGGGTCATCATGGCTCCGGAGCATGAACGGGAGGGGCGCAAGGCTTCGCTTGCAACAACGCGCCGTCGCGCCGCTCTTTCCTTCGCCTTCGCGGCCGGATGGCCTATTCTCCTCGTTCTACCGGGTCGCCTCCGCCACGAACTCGGCATTGATGGCGAAGGCAGCCATCGCGCCCTCCGCAGCGGCCACCACTGCGAACTGCACCCGGCGCGAGGCGTCGCCCGCGACGTAGAGGCCGGGCACGTTGGTCTTCTCGTACTCGCGGGTTGGCACGACGCTGCGGGTCTCGTCGAGTTCGCAGCCGAGTTGGGAAATCAGCGGGGAGGGGCTGCAGGCGAACGGCATCAGAAAGAGCGCCGCGCAAGGCGTCGAATTGCCATCGCGAAAGCGCAGACAGGTGGGTCGCGAGCCGTCCCCCTCAAGGCGCGCGATCTCCGTCTCGATCACCCGCACGCCATTGCGGTTCAGCCGGTCGCGGTCCTTGTCCGAGAGATCGGCGTCGCCGCCATTGGTGCAGAGCGTGACGTCCCGGCTCCAACCGGTCAGTTCGAGGGCGAGTCCGCAGCCGCCATGCCCGCGGCCGTAGACGACGAGCGGACGGTCTCGCACCTCGAACCCATCGCAATAGGGGCAGGAATGGACACCGGTGCCCCAGTAAGTGTCAAAACCCTCGATCTCGGGGATGTCCTGCGCGAGGCCTGTTGCGAGGATGAGGCGGCGTGCCCGCTCGCGGCGTCCGTCGGCCAGGAGGATGGTGAAGCCGTCCTCGTCGCGGGAGGCTTCACGAACGGCGATCTCACGACACTCGATCGTCTCGTAGCGCTCGAGATCGGCCCGGCCTTGCGCCCTCAGATCGAAGGGCGGGGTGCCGTCGCGGGTGAACAGACCCCAGGTGCGTGGCGTCGCGGCGTTGCGCGGCTCGCCGGCATCGCAGAGCAGGACCTTGCGGCGCGCGCGACCGAGGATCAGGGCGGCGCTGAGCCCGGCCGGGCCGCCGCCCACGATGATGACGTCGTGCATGTTGATCTCCCGGCGTAGCCGCCGAGAGACAAGCCCGGTGAAGGCGAAGTGTTTCCCGAAAGAGACGCCGCTCAGGCGGCGCTCTTCACCGGCACGCCCTTCTCGGACAGGAACTGCTGCAGTTCACCAGACTGGAACATCTCGCGGGCGATGTCGCAGCCGCCGACGAACTCGCCCTTCACGTAGATCTGCGGAATCGTCGGCCAGTTGGAATAGGCCTTGATGCCCTCACGCACCGCCATGTCGTCGAGCACGTTCACGCCCTTAAACGGCACGCCGAGGTAGTTGAGGATCTGGACGACCTGTCCGGAGAAGCCACACATCGGAAATTGCGGCGTGCCCTTCATGAACACGACCACGTCCTGGGAGTCGATCTCGGTCTTGATGGCGGTGTTGACGTCGGTCATCGCACGGTCCTCGTTGTGTCGTCGTCTCGGTCAGGAGTGAAATCAGACCTGTCCGCCCGATTTCAAGATCGGCTCAATCCTGCGGAACCCCGGTGGTCAGCGCAAGGGCGTGGAGCACGCCCCCCATCCGTCCCTGGAGCGCGCCGTAGACCATCTGGTGCTGCGCCACCCGGGTCTTGCCCTTGAAGGCGGAGGAGATGACGGTCGCGGCGTAGTGGTCGCCGTCGCCCGCCAGATCCTTGATCTCGATCTGGGCGTCGGGCAGCGCCTCGCGGATCATCGACTCGATCTCGCGCGCATCCATCGGCATCGGGGCTCTCCGCTTGCTCTCGTCTCGTTACGCCGCCGGAGCGGCCGGCTGGCTCGCCATGTAGGCGGGGAACCAGCCCTCGTGCGCGGCCTTCAAATCGGCAACGGATATCGTCTCCTCGCCCGGCAGCACCAGACTGTCGCCGCCGACGATACCGACAGTCGCCGCGTCGATCCCCTGCGCCGAGGCGCTGTAGAGAAGGTCGGCCGCCGCTTCGGCCGGCACCGCGATCAGGTAGCGGGCCTGATCTTCGCCGAAGAGGTAGGCATGGGCCGGAACGCCATCTGGCGCAGCGGGCAGCGCCGCGCCGATCCCGCCGGCCATCGCCATCTCGGCGAGCGCCACGGCGAGGCCGCCGTCGGAGAGGTCGTGGACCGTGTCGGCGATGCCGGAGGTAATCAGACTGCGCACGAAATCGCCGTTGCGACGCTCGACCGCCAGATCGACCGGGGGCGGCGCACCTTCCTCGCGGCCGGCGATTTCCGAGAGATAGAGCGACTGGCCGAGCCAGCCTTCGGTCCGGCCGATCAGCACGAGCACGTCGCCCTCGCGCTTGAGTGCGACCGTCGCGTGCTGCTCCACGTCGTCCAAGACGCCGACGCCGCCGATAGTCGGGGTCGGCAGGATGCCGACGCCGTTGGTCTCGTTGTAGAGCGAGACGTTGCCAGACACGACGGGGAAATCGAGGGCGAGGCAGGCCTCGCCGATGCCCTTCAGGCAGCCGACGAGCTGGCCCATCACCTCAGGCTTCTCCGGATTGCCGAAGTTGAGGTTGTCGGTGATGGCGAGCGGACGTCCGCCGACGGCGGTGATGTTGCGCCACGCTTCCGCGACGGCCTGCCGGCCGCCCTCGACCGGATCGGCCTCGCAGTAGCGCGGCGTCACGTCGGTGGTGAGCGCAAGGCCCTTCGGGCCGTCCTCGACCCGGACGATGGCGGCGTCGCCGCCGGGCTTCTGCACGGTGTTACCGAGAATGAAGTGGTCGTACTGCTCGTAGACCCAGCGCTTGGAGGCGAGTTCGGGCGAACCGATCAGGCGCTTGAGCGCGTCCGCATTCGGCAGGCTCGCCTCGACGCTCGCGGCGGCGATCACCGGCTGATGCGTGTTGGCGATGTGCGGCCGGTCGTAGAGCGGCGCCTCGTCGCCGAGTTCCTTGATCGGCAGGTCGGCGACGGTCTCGCCGTTGTGCTTGATGACGAAGCGCAGCGTGTCGGTGGTGTGGCCGATGACGGCGAAGTCGAGCCCCCACTTCACGAAGATCGCCTCGGCCTCGGCCTCCATGCCGGGCTTGAGCACCATGAGCATGCGCTCCTGGCTCTCCGAGAGCATCATCTCGTACGGGGTCATGCCCTCTTCGCGGGTCGGCACCTTCTCAAGGTGCAGCTCCACGCCGAGATCGCCCTTGGCCCCCATCTCCACCGCCGAGCAGGTCAGGCCGGCCGCGCCCATGTCCTGAATGGCGATGACGGCGCCCGAGGCCATCAGTTCGAGGCAGGCTTCGAGCAGCAGCTTCTCGGCGAAGGGATCGCCGACCTGCACGGTCGGCCGCTTCGACTCGCTGGCATCGTCGAACTCGGCTGAAGCCATGGTCGCGCCGTGGATGCCGTCGCGGCCGGTCTTCGAGCCGAGATAGACGATCGGGTTCCCGATGCCGGTGGCCGCCGCGTAGAAGATCGCGTCGGTGCGGGCGAGGCCGACCGCCATGGCGTTGACGAGGATGTTGCCGTCGTAGCGCTTGTGGAAGCCGACGAGGCCGCCCACCGTCGGCACGCCGAAGGAATTGCCGTAGCCGCCCACGCCCGCGACGACGCCGGAGACGAGGTGGCGGGTGCGCGGATGGTCCGGCGAGCCGAAGCGCAGGGCGTTGAGCGCCGCGATCGGCCGCGCGCCCATGGTGAACACGTCGCGCAGGATGCCACCGACGCCGGTCGCCGCGCCCTGATAGGGCTCGATAAAGCTCGGGTGGTTGTGGCTCTCCATCTTGAAGACGCAGGCGAGGCCGTCGCCGATATCGATGACGCCGGCATTCTCGCCCGGCCCCTGGATCACGTGGGGACCTGAGGTCGGCAGGCCGCGCAGGTGCTTGCGCGAGGATTTGTAGGAGCAGTGCTCGTTCCACATCGCCGAAACGATGCCGAGTTCGGTCAGCTTCGGCTCGCGGCCGACGAGCGCGCGGAAGCGCTCATACTCGTCGGGTGTCAGGCCGTGCTGCCGCACCAGCTCGGGCGTGATCGGAACATCGTTGCGAAACATCCGAAGGCTCTATCCCAAACCTCCGTCGCAGGTCGATCCGGCGCTGGCCGGAAACGGTCCATGGCGGACCGGATAGGTTCGCTGCGACGCGAATTGACTTTGCGCTTCGCTCTAGAGCGGATCAGCACCGGCTGCCAAGGGCAGGCGCCGATCCGGTCGGGTTGCGCACAAGCTGGTTCGACCTTTTCTTTTAGGTCAATTCCGGGCTCGCCGCTCCGACACGCCGCCTCCGACAGCGCTCTACCGCCTCGTGGACCGGCTCCGGCCCGGCCACCAGGGCGATGTAGTCGAAGACATCCCGGGACCGGCTCGACATCAGGAGCTGGAAATGCATGCGGAACAGGTTCCAGCGCCGCCGCGCCACCAGCGCCGGCTCGATCAGATCCTCGATCTCGACGCGCATCACCGCAAAGCGGTCGCGGGGTGGTGGCGGCAGGCCCGAGGCGCTGACGGGGTCGCGCAGGTGGATCGAGAGCCAATCCCATTGGGCGCGGACGTCGAGCCAACCGATCGCCGTCTCGTGGCCGATCCGGTCGAGGGCGGCCCGCGTCGCCTTCGCCTGCGGATCGAGGGTGATCCAAGGGATGACACTGCCGATGGTCACGAGCGTCACCGGCGTGCCGCGCCGGCCGAATCCGGGATCGGCCTTCAGGATGCGATCGAGGCATTCGAAGGCGAGGAAGCTCGATGAGGAATGACCGATCACCACGATCTCGGAGGCTCGGCCCTCCGCGGCGCGGATGCGCTCTGCCCACGGCCCCAGACGCTCGCGCATCACAGTCTCGCGGCCGGAGGCATGATCGTGGGTGAAGGCAGTATCGTCGACGAGATGGGTGACGTAGAGCGGCTTTCCGCGGGTCAGATGCGTCACGAGCGATAGGATCGCGTAGGCGAGGACCGGGACGAGTGCGACGCGGGCCGGCAGCGGCCACTGCGCCAGAGGCGTCAGCGTCACCGCCGCGGCGGCGAGCGCAAGGCTCGCCAGGACGAACACCCCGTAGAACTGATGGACGCTGACGATGACCCGGTAGAAGCGGCGCGCTTCTCGCTTGAACGTCCGCAGGTAGCCGGAGCGCCACAGCCGCCACCACAATCCCGGCAGACTTGTCAGACGGCGGAGGTTGGAGCGGGGAAAGCGGTCACGGACGATGTCGTCCCAGCGCAGGAGGCTGTAGCGCACCCGCGTCGCGGCGCCGTCGGCCTCGCTTTCCACATCCCAATCAAGGCTGATGCCGTCCGCCGAGCGGACCGGCTCGCCGACGGTGATCGCCATGCCGCGCCGCTCGGCCGTGAGGCGGCTCTCGCGGCGAAACAGGCCCCAATAGGTTTCCGGCTCGCGGGGATCAAAACCCGGCAGATAGAAAACCTGCCGCACCGGCTGCGTGGAGTCGGGATCAGGAATGGTGGGTCGCTCGCCTTTTGAAAGGGCCGGGCACGCCGACCGCGCCGCCCGTTCACCCGCTGCCTACACGATGAGCAAGGCCTGGGGCGAGGGCAATACGGTGACAACATTCCGCTCAGCCCGCTTCGAGCCATTCCCGCAGCTTGGTCCAGCGCCGCCGCGAGGCCGCCTCGCGGATCGCCATGCCGATCGCCCGGCGCTGGCCGACCAGCACCACGAGGCGGCGCCCACGGGTGACACCGGTATAGAGCAGGTTGCGCGCGAGCATGGTGCGGTGCTGCGTGACCACCGGGATCACCACCGCCGGGTATTCCGAGCCTTGCGCCTTGTGGATCGTGGTGGCGAAGGCCGGCACAAGCGTGTCGAGTTCACCGAAGGGATAGATCACCGGGCGCCCATCGAAATCGACCACGAGCGCCTCCTCCTCGGAATCGATGGCGCTGACCGTGCCGAGATCGCCGTTGAACACGTCGCGGTCGTAGTCGTTGCGGGTCTCCATCACCCGGTCACCGGGGGCGAAGCGCCAGCCGAAGCGCTCGACCTGCGCCGGCGGCGCGGGGTTCAGCACCCGCTGCAGGGCGTGATTGAGGTTGCGGCTGCCGAGCGAGCCGCGGATCATCGGCGTCAGAACCTGAATGTCGCGGGCTGGATCGAGGCCGAAGCGCTGCGGGATGCGCCGGGTCACGAGCTCGACAAGTGTCTCGACGCCCTGGTCCGCATCCTCGATTTCGACGAGGTAAAAGTCGCTCGCCTCGCCTTTGGGCGCCGTGACCGGCATCCGGCCGGTGTTGATGCTGTGGGCGTTGACGACGATCCGGCTCTCCGCCGCTTGGCGAAAGATCTCGGTGAGGCGGGCCACCGGCACCCGGCCCGACGCGATCACGTCGGCGAGAATCTGACCGGGGCCAACGGAGGGCAACTGATCGACGTCGCCGACGAGGATCAGGCCGGCATGGTCCGGCACCGCCTTGAGAACGGCGTTCATCAGCGGCACGTCAACCATCGAGGTTTCGTCGATGACGAGGAGGTCGCAATCAAGGGGATTGTCCTCAGCGCGCTGAAAGCCGCCGTTGCGCGGGTCGATCTCCAGCAGGCGGTGAAGGGTGCGGGCCTCCAGCCCCGTCTGCTCGGCCATGCGCTTGGCCGCGCGGCCTGTGGGGGCGGCGAGCAGCACCCGCACGCCCTTGGCCGTAAGGATGCGCAGGATTGCGTCGAGGGTGCTGGTCTTGCCGACACCGGGGCCACCGGTGAGCACGCAGAGCTTGGAGCGCAGCACCAGCTCGACCGCCTCGGCCTGCGAGGCGGAGAGCGTCTTGGCGGTCTTCGCCTCGACCCAGGGGCGAGCCATCGCGAGGTCGATCGGCGGCCAGGGCGGGGTGCCGGCGGCGCGCTCGGCGAGCCGCATCGCGATGGCGCGCTCGGCGCCGTGCAGGCCCTTGAGAAACAGGCAGGGCTCGCCGCGCAGCGTATCGGCCACAACCTCGCGACCCTCGCGCAGCGCCAACGCCGCGGCAACGCGGACGAGATCGGGCGCGACGTCGAGGAGATCGGCGGCGAGGCCCACCAGCCGCTCGACGGGTAGGCCGCAATGGCCCTCGTCCATTGCCGTCTGGAGCGCGTACGACACGCCGGCGGCGAGCCGCTGGGGCGCCTCGCGGGCGAGGCCGAGGCGCAACGCGATCGCGTCCGCTGTGCGGAAGCCGATGCCCCGGATGTCGCGGGCGAGGCGATAGGGATCCTCCGCCATCACCTTCAGCGCGTCCCCGCCGTAGGTGCGGAAGATCCGGGTCGCCCGCGCCGTACCGACGCCGTGTGCGTGCAGAAAGATCATGATCTCCCGCACGGCCTTCTGCTCGGCCCAGCCCTTTACGATACGAGCGGCGCGCTTGCGGCCGATCCCCTCGACCTCGGTGAGGCGGGCGGGCTCCGCCTCGATGATCTCGAAGACCGCCTCGCCGAAGGCGGCGACGATGCGCTTGGCCATCATCGGGCCGATGCCGCGCATCTGGCCGGAGGCGAGATAGCGCTCGATGCCCTCGATCCCCGTCGGCGGCGTCACCTGGAGCGTGTCGGCACGGAACTGGAGGCCGTGCTCGCGGTCGGTGACCCAGCGCCCCGAGGCCGTCAGCCACTCGCCCGCGGCGATCGCGGGGGCGTGGCCCACCACCGGCACGAGGTCGCGCTTGCCCCGCGCATGAACCTTGAGGACGCAGAAGCCGGTCTCGGCGCTATGGAACGTCACCCGCTCGACCGAGCCGGCGAGCAGGTCGAGATCGGGCGGCCGGACCGGCGCGTTCATGCTCACACCCCGTCATGGTTTCGAAAGGTCGAGACCTTTCGCGGGTCCAGGGCGGAGCCCAGGATGGCCGAGGCTCCGCCAGACGGCTTCTCGTTCGGGAACCGATTAGGCGGCGCGGCTGCCGCGTCCGGCCTTCTTGGCCGGGGGCCAGCCGAGCGCCCGCAAGCGCGCCTTGGCGTAGTCGCGCACCTCCTCGCGGGTGCCGTGCGGCATGGCGTTGAGGGTGGCTTGGGTGCGCTCGTCGAGCATCAGGTCGGTGACGGCGTTGATCGTTTCCGCCTCATCGATCAGCCGCTTGAGGTCGGCTTCCTGCTCGGTCACCTCGTCGAAGGCCGGGGAGGCGTCGAAATCCTCATCCACGGCGCGGATCGCCATCGGCTGGTTCTGGCGGAATTCGTCCGCCTCCTCCTCGGAATAGACGAGGCCGTGCAGCTCGATCAGCTTGAGGATGACCCGGTCCTTCGCCCGCTTCTCGGCCATGGCGTAGACATAGGCCGCCTGCCGGCCGGAGACGCGGTAGTTCACGTTGACCAGCGCCTCGCCGATCGACCACTCGACCCGCTCCTCGCCGGCCTTCTCACCGGGCATGCGGCCGGTGACGAGGATCACCGCCTCGTCGCGCTCGCTGCGCAGCAGGGTCGGCGGATCGAAGCGGATCTTGGTGTGGCCGGCAATCCGTTCCAGCGTCTTGTGATAGATGACGGCGGTGCCCTGCACGCGCCAGACATTGCCCGCGAAGGGCTCGCCATAGCGCACGAGGATGTCGGCGATCTGCTTGTCGGCGGTTCTCATGGTTGTCCCCAGGCTGTGGACCGGGTCCGTGGACGGAAGAATGCCGCCTCAGCTGACGGCCGATGTTCGCGTTATGTTCTTCCTGTGGACAATATGTGGATAACCCTTGCGTGGCAAGTCCGCTTGCGTGCGACGGGGGGTCCAACCGAGTCGCCGGTTCGTCCGACAGGAGAGCTTCAGCTCGGGTCGCGAGGGGACGACGCCGGTCAGCCGGCCTTCTTGGCGTCGTCGAGGAACTCGCGGATCGCGTCGGTGAACCGCTCACCGTAGGCCTCGCGCTTGCGCTCGCCGACGCCGTGGACCGTGCGCAGCGCCCAGAGATCGACGGGCTTCGAGCGCGCCATCTCGATCAGGGTACGATCGGGAAACACCATGAAGGCGGCGATGCCTTCCGCCCGGGCGATGGTGGCGCGCAGGCCCCGCAGATGCTGGAACAGCGCCTCGTCCGCCTCACTCAGCGCATTGGCGTCGTCGTCGCGGGCTGCAGGCCGGCGGTTCTTCGGCTCGGCCTTCTTCGGTTCGGGGTCGGGCCGGACCTCGATCCTCTCGCGTCCGAACAGGATCGCCTCGCCCTTCTCGGTCATGACGAGGCCACCATAGCCGTCGGTGTTCTCGGCGACCGCCCCGGCTGCGAAAAGCTGGCGCAGGAGCGCGCGCCACGCGGCCACCGGCTTGTCGTTGCCGACGCCGAAGGTCTTCAGCGCGGCGTGGCCGTTGCGGCGGATCGGCTCGCTCTCCTTCCCGTGGACGACGTCGCAGACATAGGCCGCGCCGAAGCGCTGGCCGGTGCGCACGATCGCCGACAGCAGCTTCTGCGCCGCCACGGTGCCGTCGATGAGCGAGACGCCGCTGCGGCAGAGATCGCAGCGGCCGCAGCGCTCGCTCGCCTCGCCGAAATAGCCGAGCAGCGATTGACGGCGGCAGGCGGCGCCCTCGCACAGCGCGATCATCGCCTCGAGCTTGCGTCGCTCGACCCGGCGGCGCTCCTCCGAGATCTCCTTCTCATCGATCTGGCGGCGGCGCAGCGCCATATCGTCGAGGCCGTAGAGAGTCAGGGTGTCGGAGGGCAGCCCGTCGCGGCCGGCGCGGCCGATCTCCTGATAGTAGCCCTCGATGTTGGTCGGCATGTCGGCGTGACAGACGTAGCGCACATCCGGCTTGTTGATGCCCATGCCGAAGGCGATCGTGGCGGTCATCACCACGCCGTCCTCTTGCAGGAAGGTGTCCTGGTTGCGCGCCCGCGTGCCCTGGTCGAGACCGGCATGGTAGGGCAGGGCGTTGAATCCGTCCGCCTTCAGGGTATCGGCGAGTTGCTCCACGCGCTTGCGCGACGAGCAGTAGATGATGCCGCTCTCCGCCCGCCGGTCGCGCAAGAAGCGCTCCAACTGGCGGGTCGGGTTGTCCTTCGGCTGGAAGGTCAGCCGGATGTTCGGCCGATCGAAGGAGTGGACGAAAGTCTTGGGGGAACGGCCGGCGGGAAAGAGCCGCTCGGCGATCTCGGCTCGGGTCGCCGCGTCGGCGGTGGCGGTCAGCGCCAGCGTCTGGACGTTGCCGAGCGCCTCGCGGGCGCGAGCGATCTCACGATATTCGGGTCGGAAGTCGTGGCCCCATTGCGAGACGCAGTGCGCCTCGTCCACCGCGAGCCGCCGCACGCCGGCCCCGCGCAAGGCCTCCATGCAACAGTCCATCAGCAGGCGTTCGGGCGAGACGAACAGTAGCCGTAGGTCGCCGGAGCGGATCTTGCGCCACGTCTCCCGCGAGGTCACCTCGGCCACCGTCGAGTTCAGGGTCGCGGCCTCGATGCCGAAGGCGTGCATCTGCTGCACCTGATCGTGCATCAGCGCGATCAGGGGCGAGACCACCACGGTGAGCCCCGCATCCACCAGTGCGGGTAGCTGGTAGGTCATCGACTTGCCTGAGCCCGTCGGCATCACCGCGAACACGTCCGCGCCGTCGAGCACGGCGCCGATCACCTCGTCCTGGCCGGGACGGAAGTCGTCGTAGCCAAAGGTTTTTTTCAGCGCGGCACGGGCCTCGTCGAGGCGTTGGGACATCGGGACTCGGAGGTTCGGGCGAGGAAGAAAGGACGCGGCGACTGACACCGATCCGGGATGGGGTCTACGTTACAGGAGCGGCGCGGCAATGGCAGTCGAGGTTTCGCCCCCAGGTCCCTTGTGATCGACGAGACCGATCGGCTGGATCACGATCTGGCGGCTTTGCGGCGGGTGGACAAGATCGAAGCTTTGCGGGTCGCCCTCGTCAACGCGTTGCGGCTCTCCGAGATGACAACGGTGCGCGAAGTCGCGTTGTACCGGCCGAAGGCAGACGGGTGTGGCAGAACGGGATACCACCCCGCTCGGTCCTTGAGGCTCACCGCGTTGCAACGGCGAGAGCGGCACCCGCCATCACGGTACCGGCTCCGCGATTTACCGCCCGCCGCGCACGAACCGAGTCGAAGAAACGCCGGACTCGGACAGCGGCCAGGGTGTAGGCGGCGAAGGTCGTGCTGAGAACGACCACGATCGTCGCGGCAACCTCGATCATCCCGAGCGGACTGATACGTTCGAGATCAATCACGGTCGGTAATAGAGCGAGGAAGAACAGGACGACCTTGGGATTGCCGAGCGTCAGGGCCAAACCGCCGAGGAACAGGCGCATTCCGGTTTCCCCACGCACGGGATCACCTTCGAGAGGCTCGACCGGCGCGGTCCAGGCACACCATGCAAGGTAGGCGAGATAAGCCGCGCCGATGTAGCGGATTGCGATGAAGAGTGTCGCGAAACTCTGCGCGAGAAGCGCGAATCCGGTCGCCGCCATCGCGAACCAGATCAGATCACCGACAATGAAGCCCGCGACGAAGGCTGGGATGCCGCGCGTGCCGCGCGCCAGAACACGGGCGACAAGCGCGAAGACGCCGGGTCCGGGAGAGGCCACCGCGACCCCATAGACGGCGGCGAACAGCATGATGCTCGACAGAGGCATTCGACCTCTCAGTCAACACTCGACGTGACGATACGTCCGTCCGCGATCTTGATGATGTCGGCTCGCCCTTCCAACTCGACGAACAGGGCCGGGTCGGCGCCCGTCATCCAGACCTGCCCCTCGAGTGCTTCGAGGGCGTCGAACAGCCCAGCGCGCCGCCGCGGATCGAGATGAGCGGCCACCTCGTCGAGAAGAATGAGGGGCGTGAGGCCGCTCATCGCCCGAACGAGTCTGGCATGGGCCAGCACGAGGCCGATCAGAAGCGCCTTCTGCTCACCGGTCGAGGCCGTGGCGGCGGGCACGTCTTTCGGGCCGTGGCGCACGACGAGATCGGTGGTCTGCGGTCCGATTAGAGTACGGCCAGCGGCCCGGTCGCGGTGGCGGCCCTGCATCAGCGCACGGCGGAAGCGATCCTCGGCCTCCAGCGCCGGCCAGACCGCGACAAGGTCGTCGAGATCACCCTCCAACCGCAGGGAGGCCCAGGGGAAAGGCGCGGCATCGTCGCGTGTGTCGGCGATCAGTCGGTCGAGGCGTTCGACCGTCTCGCGCCGGGCGAGCGCCACGGCGACGCCCAGTTCGGCCACCTCGCGCTCGACCGCGTCGAGCCAGCGACCGTCGTCGGGGCGCTCGTCGAGGAGTCGATTGCGCGAGCGCAGGGCCCGCTCCATCGCCGAGACGCGGGCGCCGTGGCCGGCATCGACGGCGAGCACCAGCCGGTCGAGGAAGCGGCGCCGGTCACCGGCCGCTCCGCGGAACAGTCCGTCGAAATCCGGCGTCAGCCAGACGATCCGCAGGAATTCCGAGAAGGCGACGGGGGAGGGGGCCGGCGCCCCATCGATGCGACAGACGCGGGTGCCGCGGCCGTCATAGCCCGGCGGCTCGTAGCCGGATCCGAGCCGGTGCTCGGCCTCGGCCGTCTCCAACGTCGCCGAAACGGCGAAGCCGCCCGGCCCGCCGACCCGCGCCATGGTCGCGAGATCGGCCCGGCGCAGACCCCGACCGGGGCAGAACAGCGAGACCGCCTCAAGGATGTTGGTCTTGCCCGCCCCGTTCTCGCCGATGAGCGCCACGAAGCGGCGCGCCGTGGCGAGGTCGAGATCGACGTGGTTGCGGAAGTCGCGGGCGATCAGGCGGGTGAGGCGGGTGCCTCCCGGCAGCGTGTCCATCGTGAGCGATATATCCGATCCGGCGAGCGCCGGAAGCGGACTTACACGCGCATCGGCATCAGCACGTAGAGCGCCGGCGCCCCTTCGCGATCCTGGATCAAAGTCGGCGAGCCGGGATCAGCGAGCCTGAACAGGGCGGTATCACCCTGCAACTGCGCGGTGATGTCGAGGAGGTAGCGGGCGTTAAAGCCGATATCGAGGGCGGAGGCCTCGTAATCGACATCGAGCTCCTCGGTCGCAGAACCGGCATCCGGGTTAGTCACCGATAGCGCGAGACGACCATCGCCCATGGCGAGCTTCACCGCGCGGCCGCGCTCGGACGAGATGGTCGAAACACGGTCCACCGCCTTGGCGAAGGCATCGCGCTCCACCGTCAGGCGCTTGTCGTTGCCGGTCGGGATTACCCGCTGATAGTCGGGGAAGGTGCCGTCGATCAGCTTCGAGATCAGGGTCACGCCACCGGCGAAGGTCAGCCGGATCTTGGCAGGCGACAGTTCGACCTGCACGCTCTCGCCGCCATCGTCCACGAGCTTCTGGATCTCGGCCACCGCCTTGCGCGGAACGATGATGCCCGGCATGCCGCGGCTTCCTTCCGGCGCCTCGGTCTCGACCCGGGCGAGCCGATGGCCGTCGGTCGCCACCGCCCGCAGCTTGAGCGCGCCCTCGACCTCGACGGTGTGGAAGTAGATGCCGTTGAGGTAGTAGCGCGTTTCCTCGGTCGAGATCGCGAACTGCGTTTTCTCGATGAGCTGCTTCAGTTCGGACGCAGGAATCGCGAAGGAATGCGGCAGCTCACCCGCAGCGAGGTCGGGGAAATCGCCCTCAGGGAGGGCGCCGAGCGCGAAGCGCGAGCGGCCGGAGCGGATCGTCATCTGACCGGTTTCGCCGGAGGTCTCCAGCGAGACCTGTGCGCCGTCGGGAAGCTTGCGCACGATGTCGTAGATGACGTGGGCCGGGACGGTGGTGGCGCCGGCGTCGAGCACGTCCGCGGCGACGGTCTCGGTCACCTCGATGTCGAGGTCGGTCGCCTTCAACTGCAGGCCGTTCTCGCCCGTGCGGAGAAGGACATTGGAGAGGATCGGGATCGTGTTGCGCCGTTCCACCACCCGGTGGACATGGCCGAGCGATCTCAGGAGGGCCGCGCGCTCGACTGTGACTCTCATCGGAAAACCCGTCGTCTCTTGAACAATCGGCCGGTCCGCCGTCGGTCAGGCCCGAAAACGGCGCGACTCTCTCGAAACGCCCCTCCCGCCATCGCGGCCGGAGGGCTGGTCGGTGACGGGACGTTTCGCGAGGCACGCCAGTGCGGAGCGGGCTGAACAGCTTGGCGAAGCGCTCCCACGAAGGCAAGGGCGACCTCCGCGCTGTCCCGTCCCTCGAGGGGCTCATCCCTGAGGGTGTCGATCCGCGCCGGACCGCTCCTCACATCGAAGGACACAGCCGATGGCCCTTGCGGAGCGGAGCCGGACGATCCCGGCTCCGCTCCGATCGGCATCAATCCTGAAGCATGCGCTTCAGCAGTTCGACCTCATCGCCGAGCACCGCATCCTCGCCGATCTGCTTCTCGATCTTGCGCACCGCGTGCAGCACGGTGGTGTGATCGCGCCCGCCGAAGCGGCGGCCGATCTCGGGCAGGGAGCGCAGGGTCAGCACCTTCGAGAGATACATCGCGATCTGGCGCGGCTTGACCACGGCGGCGGTGCGCCGCTCGGACAGGATGTCGGAGCGCGAGACGTTGTAGCGCGAAGCCACCAGCTTCTGGATATCCTCGATCTTCACCCGCTTCGGCTCGCGGTTCTTCACGAGGTCGCGGATCGCGGTCTCGGCGGTCTCGACGGTGACGGGCGCGCCGGTCAGCGTTGCGTGGGCCAGGAGCCGGTTCACCGCGCCTTCGAGGTCGCGGCCGTTGGCCGTGATCGCGCGGGCGACATAGGCGGAGACGGCCGGCGAGACTTCGAAGTTCGGGTGGCTCTGCCGCACGGCGTCGAGCCGGGCGGAGAGGATCGAGGCGCGCAAGCCTTCATCCAGCCCGCCGATCTCGACGACGAGACCGCCGGCCAGGCGCGAGCGCACGCGCTCGTCGAGCGCCTCCAACTCCGTCGGCGGACGGTCGGAGGCGACCACCACTTGGCGTCCCGAATCGATCAGGGCGTTGAGGGTATGGCCGAACTCGGTCTGGATCGACTTGCCCTGAATGAACTGCACGTCGTCGAGAATCAGCAGGTCGATCGCCCGAAGTCGCTCCTTGAAGGCGAGCGCGCTTTGCGTCTTCAGGGCATTGACGAAGCCGTACATGAAGCGGTCGGCGGTGAGATAGATCACCCGGCGTCCCGCCTCGCGGGCGGCATGGCCGGCAGCGTGGAGCAGGTGCGTCTTGCCGAGACCCACGCCGGCATGGACGTAGAGCGGGTTGTAGAGCGCGCCGTCACCGTCACTGCGGGCGATCCGCTCCGCCGCCGCGTGGGCCAGGGCGTTGGAGCGGCCCACGACGAAGTTGGCGAAGGTGAGCCGTACATCGAGCGGTGCGCCGTTGAGATCGACCGAACCCGATTCGCCGCGGGGCGAGGTGATCTCGGTCTCGACCAGCGGACCCGGTCCCTGGAGAGCGGCGGCCGTCGCGGTGGCGTGGAGCCGGTTCAGCGGCCCGCTCGTCGGGTTCGGCTTCGCCTGGCTGCCGGCACTTGGGCGGGCTGGCGCGGAGGCCCCCCGCACGCCGACCTCGATGCGGCTGATATCGTCGGCCTCGGCCCGGAAGGTCGTCAGCACCCGATCGAGATAATGCGACTCGATCCAGCTCTTGAGAAACCGGGTCGGCACCGTGAGACGGGCAACGCCGCCCTGAACGTCTTCCAGCTCAAGACGGGCAAACCAGCTCGCGAACACGTCCTCGCCAAGCTCCGCCCGCAGCCGCCGCTTCACCCGCGTCCAGGCCGCGGGGATATCGATGGTCCCCCTGCCGTTTCCGCCATCGCCGTCCGACATGCTGCCGTCGAGGTGCATCACCGTGTCTCCTCGCATCCAAGCCGGCGGACCGGAGGGGATGCGTACGCATACGCCACACGAGAGAAGGCCACGCCCGACTCGGGCGGTGCCGGAAATGGCCGCAGCGCTGTCAAGACCAACGCCGCGGGCCACCGCTAAAGATGGCTGTGTATCAACAATCCTCTATCGTTCTCCTAACAGCGGGACGATCGGGGAAAACATCTGCGCGCGCGGCGAGTCCTGCGCCTGGGGTCGAAGAGTCGAAGCCCGGCCCGCAACTTGGGGAAGACTCGGGCCGATTCGTCGCTCGACTTGGACCGGCTCTCCTGCCGCAAGGTTTTGTTAATCTACACGGTGCGGAGGAGCGGGCGCAACGAAGAACCCTTGCCCTATGGTTAACGTTGCGTTGTCGGCACCTTTTCCGGACGGACGCAACCTGCGATTCGGGATAACCGGACCGCACCTGTGGAGAAGACGACGCGCACGGTGCACAAGTTCGGCACCGGAGGCCCTTGCGCCTCCACGGCCGCGCGTCCGAACGCCATAGCGCCCGCCCAGGGTTCACACGGATTCGCCACGCCGTTCCTCACCCTCGATGTCGACAGGCGACGTCGTCGCGACGCCACCGCGGATGGACCCGGCGATCCGGCCCAGAATCACGGACACGGATCGGACGAAGGATCGCGGCCGGAGGGCCTCCAGGCTGCTCGATGGCGCGAAGGGAGAGCTTGAGGGCCTAAGGCATGCTCAAGGAAATCGTCGTCGCGGATGGGCTGAACATCGAGCCCCTCGATCAAGGCGAGTCTATCACCCGGATCGGATCGGCGAAGATCGTCGTCCGTATCCGAGACAACAGGATGACCGCCATGGAGAGCGACCAGAAATTCTTCGCGGCGGACGAGGCGGCACGGACACGGCTGTGAGTCCGCCGCGCGAAGGATGCGAGACTGAGCGGCGTGAGACGCGCCAGGCATCATAGGAATGGCGCCGGAGCCGCGGCTCCGGACGACCAAGCCGAGCTGGCGCCGGCGCTCAATGATCGGCGGTGCTCGAAAAAAGAAAGCCCGGCCGAAGGGCCGGGCTTGATCGATATTCTGGACAGCGCGCCTTCCTGACGACCTTCCGGTCGGCGGGAAGGCCCGCCAAATCTTAGGCGGCGATCGACTTCACGCGGGCGGCGAGGCGAGACACCTTCCGCGAGGCGTTGTTCTTATGAACGATGCCGTGCTGGGCGGCGCGCATGATCTCCGGCTCGGCGGCGCGGAGGGCAGCGAGGGCCTGGCCCTGATCGCCGGTGGCGATCGCCTCCTCGACCTTGCGAACGAAGGTGCGCATCCGCGAACGGCGCGAGCGGTTGATCGCGGTACGCTTGGCGATCTTGCGGGTCATCTTCTTGGCCGACACGGTGTTGGCCATGGGGCATCCTCGTCTGGTCGTGGCGGCAACGACCCGGTCCGGGAGCATCCCGTGTCGGTCAGCGCAGCCTGATGATAAGCAAAGGCGAAACGACCGGGCGCAGTGCTGCGGCCGGACGTGGAGGCCGCTCTATAGCCATGCCCCCGTGATCCGTCAACAAATCGTCACGCCGGCCGTTTCGCGCACCGTTCGTGCATTTTGTTCGGCCAAAGAGCGTTGCCAAGCGGAATTCGATCGGCTAATGCCCCGTTCAGTTCGGCGGCGGCATCGCCCCCCGACACCGCGCTGCGGTAGCTCAGTGGTAGAGCACCTCATTGGTAATGAGGAGGTCGAGAGTTCAATCCTCTCTCGCAGCACCATTCTTCCCCCCATCATCATTTCCGGCGCGACCGCGAATACCCTGACCTTTGGGTCCGGAGTTGCGTTGTGCGTCGATGGATTGTCCCAAGACAAGTGATTGCCAGTACGCGCTTGCCACAGGCCTGCTGAAAATCCGTCAATCAGGATCACACCTGACAATCAGGCACTTTGACAGGACACGATCCTGATTTCGATCGCAGCAAGTCAAATAAACGCGCATCTTATATTGTAAATATATATATATAAAAATTAAATCAGCTCATTCCGCGTGAAATACTGTTGAAATTGGCCGCCTTCGATCGATAACACAGCGTCTTCCGCAGGCCGTGCGTTGCCGAAATCGTAGGATGCGGCACCTGGATCGGGATATTAACTGTCCCGAGCTCGACGGTGACGATTTGATTGATATCGCGCATGGCACCGCATCTGCGCTTGCGCGTTATAGGTCGAATAGCTGCCAATCACGCAGGATTCCCTCTGCGACAGAGACGGTCCAGTAAAGGATTTTTATCTTGAATTCACATCGGATGACAATGCATTGCCTGGGACAAGAAAAGAATGACAATCAATCTTAGCAATTTTAGCAATTCGATCGGGCGCGTAATGCTTGGATTTTCAGTGATTATCTTCCGAGTACTCTCGACACGGTGAGATCGAACTCCGTCTCACCATCGGTGTGACCGAACCGAGGCGTGGCTGCTGGCCGTGTCGGATCCCCTTCTTTGCGTATGGTTCGATCGATGCAGCGTTTTGCGGCACGACCGGTGCGGGAGTTCAGCCGATGAGCGCCTCAGCGATGTGTCAGGACCAACAGTGGCATCGCTCGCCCGATCGCGTGGCAGCCGAGGGTATCGCGGCCTTGCCGGTCATGCTCGAAATCATCTGCCGCATCGCCGGCTTGGGCATCGCAGCCGTTGCGCAGATCAACGACGATGCGTGGAAGGTCTGCAGCGTAAAGGATGATGTTGGCTTCAGCCTACGAGAGCACGACGTGTTCCGTATCGATGCCGTCCCTTGGCAGGAGATGCACATGCATCAGCGGCCGATTGTCATCGACGATGCGGGGGACGATCAGGCGATCCGTCGGCTTTCCGATTCGGAGCGCTTCGGCTTTCGAAGCTGCATCGCCTTCCCGATCACGTTGTCGCACGGAGGCCTGTTCGGAGCCCTCTGCGCTTTCGGGACGAGGCCTGCCCGACTGGACCAGACGGAGATACGAGAGATATTCCGGCAGTTCGCCGAACTGATCGGCTTGCAGCTCGACGCGCAGCGTCAATCGTCCGGGCCGTCGGATGCGCCGTACGACGACGCGGTGATCGCATCCTCTAGGGATGAGGAGCCGCTCGCCACTGTGATCGAGCATCTGCCGATCGCTGCCGGATTGTTCACACCGGATGGCCAGGTCCTCCTCGATAACCCGATCCTTCGTCGGCTCCTCCGGCAGGGCCGCATCCCCGGCGCGGACTTCGGCACAGATCCGCGGTGGGCCGGTTATGCGGCGGACGGCACCGTCCTCAATCCGCGCGAACATCCTTTCGAAAGGGCATCGCGCGGCCACGTCACGCTGCGCACGCGCTTCCTCTATCGGACGGACGACGGTTTCGAGCGCTGGATGCGTATCAGCGGGTTGCCTCTCAGAAGTCGTACCGCGCCGGCATGGCAAGCGGACCCGCCCGCGCCGGCCGTGCTCCTGATCGTCGAGGAGGAGCACGAGGCGGAACGGACGGCGGACGCGCTGCATCAGAGCGAGGCTCGACTGCAGGCCGCCGTCGATCTGATCGGTCTGTCACCCTGTGATTGGAGCCCGGTTACAGGGGCGCTGAACTGGAACGCGCGCCTCAAGGCGATCTGGGGATTGCCACCCGATGCGCAGGTCGATCGCTCCGCCTGGCTTTCGGCAATCCACCCCGAGGACCGGCCGCGCGTAGAGGATGCGATTGCCCGCTGCAGCGACCCGGCCGGAGACGGCATCTACAATATCGAGCACCGCGTGATCGGGATCGAGGACGAGGTCGAGCGGTGGGTGGCGATGCACGGTCGTACCGAATTCGAGGATGGTCGACCGATTGGCTTTGTCGGCGTCGGGCTCGAGATTACCGAACGGAAGCGAGAGGAAACCATCCGTTGCGAGAACGAGGAGCGCTTTCGGCGATTTGCCGAGCACTCGACCAACGTCCTCTGGCAGGCCAATCTCGAGAGCCGGCGCCTGACCTATCTCAGCCGCGCCCTTCGGCACGTCTGGGGCGTCGCGCCCGAGCAACTGACGTCGATCGAGAGTTGGCTCGCGACGATCCATCCCGATGACCGGGACACCGCGTATCGGACGGTCGAGCGCGTGGGCGGCGGCGACGTCGCCGTCTTGGAGTACCGCATCCTGCGCCCTTCCGACGGCACCGTTCGGCGCATCCGTGACACCTTCTTCCCGATTCGAAGCGAGGATGGCCGCATCCGCCACATGGGCGGCATCGCCGAGGATGTGACTGGCCGTACCGGTGCCAGGATGTACGTGGTGGACGAGAATCCGGGCTCGCGGCAGGCATTGCTCTCATTGCTGCAGCCGGCCGGCTACGAGGTTCAGGTCTTCGCCAATGCCGCGGCCCTGGCGGAGATCGCGGGATCTCTGCAGCCGGGCTGCGTGATCCTCGACATGGAGGCAGCCGGCCCCGAAAGCCTCACAGTCGCGAAGGCGCTGAAGGCCGGTGGGCTCTCCTTGCCCGTCGTCATGATCGGGCGCAGCCACGGCGATGTCGGTTTCGGCGTGCGCGCCATGAAGGCTGGCGCCGTCGATTATCTCGAAAAGCCGTGGCAGCCCGCGGCGCTGCTGACCGCGGTATCGGCCGCCTTGGCCGAACTGCGTACCGACACCGAGCGAAGCCAAGCGCGCGACGACGCCAAGCTTCGCATCGGAGCCCTGTCGCAGCGGGAGCGGGAGGTTCTTGAAGGATTGCTCGCCGGGGGCACGAACAAGTCGATCGGCCGGGCCCTTGGCCTCAGTCCCCGCACCGTCGAGATTCACCGAGCCCATGTCATGGAGGCGCTCGGGGTCAAAACCCTGCCGGAAGCCGTGCTGATGGCAGCCAGAGCCGGGGTGCAACCGACCCGCGACCTCTGACGGACCTAGCAAGGTCCCGCCGGACGCCCCCCGGGGCGCACCGCCCCGTATGGGGAGGGGCCCTAAGCGGCGGGGCGGTCGCTCGAGGAGGGGCGGAGCGGCGTTGCCGCAGGCTTGAGATAGGACCCGTCGTACTCGGCCAGTGACTTGAGCCCCTCGGGCCTGAGGATCGTGAGCCTGCGGCCGGAAAGCTCGATGAGCCCATCGCGACGAAGCTTCTGCAGGACGCGGTTGACGTGCACGCACGACATTCCGAGCGTATCGGCGAGATCCGCCTGCGTGATGGGGAAACTGTACTGGTTCTCCGACGCGAGCCCGGTCGTCCGGAGCCGCAGCAGCATCTCGCACAGGAAGTGGGCCAGACGCTCCGGGCCGGACCGGGACCCGAGATTGGTGATCCACTCCCGCAACGTCGCGGCCTCGGTGAGCCGGGCCATTTGCAGAGCGCGGGCGATCCTCGGGCGTCGGCGGATGAGGTCCTCGTATTCCGGGCGCGGAATGAGGGCGAGACGACAGGCCGTCAGCGTTCCGAGGGCGCAGTCGAGCGGAAGCCGGAAATCGAGATCGAGTTCGAATAGGTCGCCGGGGAGGAGATAGGCTGTGATCTGGCGCCGTCCGTTCGGCAGGAACTTGTAGCGGCAGGCGAACCCGTCCAGGACCAGGATGGCGCTTTCCGGGATGTCCGACTGATGGAGGAGCGGAGTTTGCGCCGGGTAGCGGCGAGCACCCGCCGCCAAGCCGTCGAGTTCCCGGACATCGCCCGATGTCAGTTCCACATGCGCCGCGAGCTTGCGTCGCAGAGGATTACCGGACTCGGATTCAATCACGCCCGTCCGGAGTGTCGCCTCGTGATCGTGGCGAGGATCGACAGCCTGTTTCTCATCGGGCGGTGCGTGAACCGGCGCAGGCATGAGAACGGATGTGATGAGGCGATTCGGATGAAGTGGCCGCATACGTTTTCGGTACTCGATGTCACAGGCTGCCGGACTATGCGGCTCGGCCTGTAACGTCGCATCCGGCACTTACCTTAGGTAGTCCCCCATGCCAAAAGGTTGTGCCAGCACTCCGGAAGACGCTGTTTTAGGGATCTTTCGCAACCAAACAATCAGCTCCGAGCCCGACGGAAGGACACGATAGCGTCAGACGCTGCGGCGATGTAACTTTCGTCAATCTTGGGCGGTTGCACCGCGCCTGGGTCGCATCGCTGCGATTGGCGACGCTGATCCGGCAATGCCCGAGGCGCAGTCGACGAACACCCGAGTTCCCACACGACGATGGTTCCTACAGGCTACAACGCGGCTCTCGTGGCGCTGTCCGTCGCCATCGCAGTGCTCGCCTCCTACACGGCGCTCGACCTCGGCGGGCGCATGCGCGGCACCGGGTCACGCGCGCGCTGGGCTTGGCTCATCGGCGCCGCTCTCGCCATGGGAGGCGGCATCTGGTCGATGCATTTCGTCGGGATGCTGGCCTTCGAGATGGGCCTTCCCGCGGCCTACGACTTTGGCAGCACGCTGCTGTCGCTGCTGATCGCCATCGGTGTGACAGGCGCGGCCCTGGCATGGCTCGGTCGCGGCGAAGCCGGCCGCTGGGATGTTCTCGTTGCCGGTCCCGTCATGGGGATCGGCGTGGCGGCGATGCACTACACCGGGATGGCCGCAATGCGGATGCCCGGCAACCTCGCCTATAGCCCGCCGATCGTGGCGTTGTCCGTCGGCATCGCCGTCGTGGCCGCGACTGTCGCCCTGTGGCTGACCTTCCGGCCGACCGGCGTCTGGCAGCGTTTCGTGGCCGCTCTCGTCATGGGCTTGGCGGTGGCCGGCATGCATTACACCGGCATGGCGGCGGCCACGATCACCGCGGGGGAAGCCGGCATCCATTCCGCCCATCTCGCCGCCACGAGCGTCGATCAGCAGAACCTCGCCCTGTCCGTCGCGGGCGTCACCTTCGTCATCCTGTTCCTCGCCATGCTCGCCTCGGCGTTCGACCAGCAGCGGATCCAAGGCGAATTGCGGGCGAGCGAGGAACGCTTTCGGGCCGCCGTCCAAGCCGTTCGCGGCGTTCTGTGGACCAATGATCCGCAGGGGCGAATGACCGGCGAGCAGCCCGGCTGGGCCGCGCTGACCGGCCAGACCCGCGCCGAGTATGAGGGCTTCGGCTGGGCCGACGCCGTACATCCGGATGACCGGCAGCCCAGCGTCGAGGCCTGGAACGCGACGGTGGCGGCCCGCAGCACCTTCGTCCACGAACACCGGGTGCGCGCCCGCGACGGGCTCTGGCGACACTTCTCCATCCGCGCCGTTCCCGTGCTCGACGCCCAGGGCGCCATCCGCGAATGGGTCGGCGTCCATACCGATATTACCGAGCAGCGCGAGGCCGAGGCCGAGCTGCGGGAGTCGAACGAGGAGATCCAGCGCTACGCCTACATCGTCAGTCATGACCTGCGCGCGCCGCTCGTCAACGTGATGGGCTTCACGAGCGAGCTTGAGGCGGTTCGCGAGGAATTGCGCACCCTTTTGCGCGACCATCCGCAGGGTAAGCGGATCGACGACGACATCGGCGAGTCGCTGAGCTTCATCCAAGCGGCGATCATCAAGATGGAGCGGCTGATCGCGGCGATCCTGAAGCTGTCGCGGGAGGGTCGGCGCCGATTCAATCCGGAGCCGCTCGCCATGACGGTCCTCGTTCGCGGCATCGCCGATGCGCAGCGCCATCAGGCCGACCGTCAGAGTGCGACGGTCACCGTTGCCGACGCGCTGCCGGAGATCGTCGCCGACCGCCTCGCCGTCGAGCAGGTGTTCGGCAACCTCATCGACAACGCTCTCAAGTATCTCGATCCCTCCCGACCCGGTCGAATCGAGATCTCGGCCAAGCCCGCGGCCGGCAACCGGATCCGATTTGCCGTGTCCGACAACGGCCGCGGCATCGCCGCCCGGGATCATGGCCGGATCTTCGAACTGTTTCGACGCTCCGGCACGCAGGACCAGCCGGGGGAGGGGATCGGGCTCGCCAGCGTGAAGGCGCTGGTGCGCGCACTCGGCGGACGGATCGAGGTATCCTCGCAGCCGGGGAAGGGCACAACCTTTGTCGTGACGCTGCCCCGAGAGCCGGTTACAGGCCGAAGCGAGGCGGCGACATCGAACTCTCCCGAGACGATGTCCCTGGCCGCGGAGTGACCATGCAGCCGCCCTTCCATGCCGTCAGCATTGTGATGATCGAGGATGACGAGGGTCATGCCCGGCTCATCGAGCGCAATATCCGCCGCGCGGGCGTCAACAACGAGATCGTGCCCTTCCGCGACGGCACCTCGGCGCTCGAATTCCTGTTCGGTGCCGACGGCTCGGGTGAGGTCAGCAGCCGGCGCCATCTCCTGATTCTGCTCGACCTCAACCTGCCGGACATGACCGGCATCGACATTTTGGAGCGGATCAAGGCCAATCCGAACACCAAGCGTTCGCCGGTCGTCGTCCTGACGACGACCGATGACAGCCGCGAGATACAGCGCTGCTACGACCTCGGAGCGAACGTCTACATCACCAAGCCGGTCAACTACGAAGGCTTCTCGAACGCGATCCGTCAGCTCGGGCTGTTCTTCTCGGTCATTCAGGTACCCGGGAACTCATGAGCGACGCGGCCCCAGCCCTCATCCTCTACATCGACGACGATCCCGGCCTCGGGCGCTTGGTACAGCGCTCGCTCCAGGCACGGGGCTATCGGGTCGAGCTGGCGGTGAGCGGCGAGGAGGGGCTGGCGCGGGCGCAATCGGGGGGAATCGCTCTCATCGCCCTCGACCACCACATGCCCGATCGGACCGGGCTCGACCTGCTGCCGCTGCTCCGCAGCCTGCCGGACGCGCCGCCGGTGGTCTACGTCACCGGCTCCGAGGACAGCCGCGTGGCCGTGGCGGCCCTCAAGGCAGGAGCGGTCGATTACGTCTGGAAGGACCTCCAGGGACAATTCCGCGAATTGCTCGGCGAGGCGGTCGACACGGCCCTGCGCCAGGAGGCGCTGCGGCGGGACAAGGAGCGGGCGGAGGCCGCCGTCCGCGAAGCGCGGGACCGGGCGGAGCTTCTGCTGCGCGAGGTGAATCACCGGGTCGCCAACTCGCTGACTCTCGTCGCCGCGCTTGCCCGCATGCAGACCAACGCGGTGGCGGATCCGGCCGCCAAGCAGGCCCTGGAGGAGATGCAGTCCCGCATCTCGGCCATCGCCGGCATCCACCGCCGGCTCTACACCTCGCAGGACGTGGAGGCCGTGGAACTCGACGCCTACCTAACGGGGCTCGTCGAAGAGCTGCAGCTTGCAATGAAGGCGTCCGGCCGCGACCACGCCATCCGCCTCCAGGCGGAGCCGATCCGGCTCGCCACTGACAAGGCGGTCTCGCTGGGCGTCGTCGTCACCGAGCTGGTCACCAACGCCTACAAATACGCCTACCCGTCCGAGACCCAGGGCGAGATCCGCGTGCACGTCGTGCGCGAGGGTCCCGATACGCTTTCCCTCGCGGTGGAGGATGACGGCATCGGCTGGACGGGGGAGGGCGAGGCGAGGGGGACGGGCCTGGGCTCGCGCATCATTCGAGCGATGGCCTCCAACCTGCGCTCCGTCCTGACTTATGCCCCCGGTCGGATCGGGACGCGGGCCGTGCTGTCCTTCCAAACCTGATCTCGGATGATCGCTCCAGCGAGCGATGGACAGGTTCGGCCAATAACCTCGGCTCGCAGAAAACGATAAGCAATGCCTTCCGAAGATCTGGCTGCGGACAGCTCCATGGAAGCGTGGCCTCAGACTCTATTTCTTATCGCGTTCGATGAACCGCACCCGCCGAGGCCGGTTACCCGAGCGGCAGATGTGCTGCCTGTTTCTCCCAAGACTTCGACCCGCCCGACCCTGTCGGCGCGGGCTTCTTTTTCCCCAAGGCTGGGCTGATCGAAGACCGGTCGCCGGGGGCTCATATCAAATCCGGTTGATCCCTTCGGGAGGGCGGATTTGGCCGTCGCTCAAGTGCCGCGCGGGCTTGCTGATCCGATCCCCGATTGATCAAGCAAACACCGTATCAGAAGCGGCGGCAGCGAACGGCTTCGTCGGTGAGGGAAGCGTGCACGATCTGCCCGCCCGCCGCCTCGCAGGTCGATCGGAACGACCGTTCGGAGCGGTGAAAGCCCCAGATGGCGATCATCGGCGCGACCATGATGAACACGGTCATGCCCATGATGAAGGCGGGAAACCATTCCGGCATCGGCCGGGACGAGGGCGGCTCCGGTCGGATCGGCGGCATGGGTGCCAGGAAGGCCAGGAGCGGGAGCAGATCCAGGGCGCTCATGGTTCGGGGTCTCTCGCGATAGCGGTTCGGGCCGCCGAGGCCGGACGTATGGAGATCAACGCATCGTCGTTCCATCCGGTCACCTTGAAGTCCGAAGGCGATGCGTCGCAGGACAGGTCTGTCGGCAGAACGATCATGGCACCGGGACCGGCTCGGTCAGCGCGTTGACCGACAGCAGGTAGGCGACCAGGTCGCTCTGCTCTGTGCCGCTCACGCCGGCGGCAGCATCCGCCCAGTAGCTGTGGCCTTCACCCGTGACGCGGGCGGTGCGCGCTTTCTGCGAGCCGGCATTGGCCGCGACGACCCTCGCGCGAAGGCCGCGATCGACGAGAGCCCTCAGGCTGTTGGTCGGATCGGGCGCAATGCCGGCGTCGAGCGTGCCTGGAACGCCGATCTGCCTCTCTGCATCAGGACCGACCGCCACGCCTGAGTCGTGGAGATAGGGCGCGCTCCAGGCGAGACCGACGAGATTCTGCACCTTGTAACCGCCCCTTGTGCCGGCATGCGCCCAGGCGAGCTGCAGCTGCTTGAGAGCATCGCCTTCCATGGGAATCGGGACGAGCTTCGGATCGGGCGGGAGCGGGAAGGGCGTGTCGGTGGCAAAGACTGCCGAGGGTGCGAGGCGCGCCTCCATCCGCACGGTCGAGCGCGCGCGGCTCGGCTGCGTACCGATCTCCTCCACCGGGATGACCCGGTTGTTGCTGAGCGCCGGCCCGGCATGGCAGCCGGCGCAGCCCACGCGCTCGAACACCGCACGGCCGCGCTTCACCCGCTCCGCGTCGGCAGAGACATCGGGCGCGCGCAGGAGATTCTGGAAGGCCGACATCGCATTGTTGGCATAGTTGGCGGGCTCCCCCGGCACGGAAGCCAGAAGTCCGTTATCGGTCATGTAGTTCGTGGCGGGAAAGCTCGGCAGCACGGCGTAGCTGTTCAGACCCGGTGTCCCCGGCGTCGGGTCGGCGGCCTCCAGCACCTCGGTCGGGCGCTTCCCCGAGGCCGGATCGTAGTGGAGCGACGGCGCCGCGGCGCCCTGCAGCACCATGCCGAGATAGACCTGCGGATCGAGCCCGAACAGGGTCTTGGCGGCTTGCGTCTGCTGCGTCGTATCGGAATTGGCGGCGTGAACGTTGTTGTTGAGCGCCGACAATCCCTTGAAGGGTCCGACCCCGGCTCGACCGCTCCAGCTGTAAGGCTCGGCATAGGCCGAGAAGCTCGACGGGATCGAGGTCGGGTTGGTCTCGCGGTCGGCGGAGGAATCGAAGCTGCCGGCGGGCCAGCTCGCGACCTCGACCTTGGCCGCAGCCTCGAACGCGGCCCGATCAGGCAGCGGGGCGCGCCCGCCCTCCTCGGTCGTCACGCTCCGGGATGGATCGCCCGGATGGGCGGACGGGTCGGCGCTGCCATGCATGAAGTAGGCGGTCGCATTGCTCGCCAGCGCCATCAGCAGGCCGGCATTGAGGTCGGTGTTGGGCGCGCCCTCGACCACCTTGCCCGAGGCCGGATCGAAGGCTGCATGACACAGCGCGCAGGTGATCCCCATGCGCAGGCGTCCACGGTCGTAGAAGGTGCGGATGCCGAGGATGAAGGCCGAGCCCCGCGGCACGTCGAGCCCGGTCGGCACCAGTTCGCCCGCCTTCCAGACCCTGTCACCGACCGTCACGTCGCGGGCCATGCGGACCTGGAGATTGGTCGTGCCCGCGCCCCCGAGCAGAAGGATGGCGCGGGCCACTTCGTAGGGCGTCACGCCGCCGTCGAGCATGCCCATCACGTCGGAGAGGAACACCTCGTTGCCGAAGGTCTCGCGGTAGAAGGCGTCCCGGCCGCGTTTCACCAGCGCGTCGTCGATGGCGACGGCGCCCTTCTCGGCGGACAGATCGTTGCGCCCCTCCGGTGTGGCCTTGAGCCGCTCAGCCTCGTCCCGCGCCACGCGCCGGCCGAGGATGTCGTAGGCGGTCTGCAGCGGGTAGCGCCCGGGATTCAGCAGATCCCCCTCGTCCGGCATCGGCGCGTAGCTGACGCGGGCGACGGCACTGACCGCGATGACAGCACCGGCGGCAACGGCCGAGATCACGATGATACGAAGTGGCCAAGCCATTAGGGCGCATATTCCTCGCGGCAATGGGAGCAAAAAACGTTTCCCGACAACCTTATCTGGAAAGCGATCTCAGCTGCGGCTGAGAATAGCGCAGGTTAGGTTGCACGTGACGAGATACATACGATGCGCGCGGCTGGATTCCCGGCGCCTTCACAAGGATCTGAACAACGATACGCTCTTTGTAGCCCTGATAATCTATGTTGGCGCAGGGCAGAGCAAATCGCGGGACAAGTCCGAAGCGGGGCACGAGCCCCTGCCCAAGTCCGTGATCTGCCACAGGACCTGATGCAACAGACTGCCTTCGACGACCTTGCCTCGCCCGTTGATGACGAGGTTCCAACGCTGCCCCCTGAGGTCCAGCAACGCCTCGGAACCCTTCTCGCCGAAGCCTATGCGCGAATGCCGGGCAACCCGAATGCGGAGGCCGGCCGCTTCGACGCACTTCTGGCTCGGCTTGAGACCGTCCTCGTCGCCCAAGAGGGCAAGGACGAAGAGTCGTTCCGGGCTGCCATCATCGAGATGACCCCGCGACTCTACAACTTCGCCATGTCGCTGACGAAGAACCCGTCGGCCGCCGACGATCTCGTGCAGGACACGTTCCTTCGAGCGTGGCGCAGCCGCTCCCGCTTCACCGTCGGCACGAATCTCGGCGCGTGGCTGTTCACGATCATGCGCAACGCCTTCTACTCGCGTCACCGCAAGGAGGTGCGCGAGGTCGCCGACAGCGACGGCGATTACGCCGAGCGCCTCGCCGCCGCGCCCGAGCAATCGGGTCATGTCGATCTGATGGATGCGCAGACAGCGCTCGCGAAGCTGCCGCTGCCGATGCGGCAGGCGCTGATCCTCGTAGCGATCGAGAACCTCAGCTACGAGGAAGCGGCGACCGTCATGAATTGCCGCATCGGCACGGTGAAGAGCCGTGTCTGGCGCGCGCGCGAACAGCTCGCGCAGATCCTCGGCTACAGCGCCGCCGATGTCGGCTCCGACAGCATGACGCTCTCGGCCGTCGGCGGCTCGACCTGGATGGCCTGACCGTCGGCGACTTGAGGCGCCGAGCCGGGCTCGGCGCCCGCTCCCGTCAGGCGCTCATCTGCAACTGGAGCTGCGGCAGTCGGGAGGTCCGGGCAAGGCCGAATTCCTTCAGTGACACGACCTCGACCAGCGCGTCCTTGCGGGCGATGACGACGCTGTTGTCCGGCACCGGCGTCCAGGTCGCGTGCTCCTTGTCGAGCGGCTCCGAGACGACGACCACACCGTCCGCCGACTGCCGGTAATACATGCTGTTGGCCGCATCGTTGGCGGCGTAGCGGAAGGCGTAGAGGTCGCGCCCGTCGGCCAGCGCCGCGGTGAAGCGGAACGGGTGGCCGCCCTCGATGCCGCCGACCATCTCGGTGACCTTGGCCAGCGCCAGAGCCGTCGCGGTGATCGGGTCGCGCTCCACCTGAGAGGCCATCAGACCCTGCCCGAGGATCGCCAGGAACAGCGCCTCCGAATCCGTGGTGCCGTTGCGCGAGGGATAGAGCTCGTCCGGGATCAGCGCCTCGATCGGCCGGCGCAGCCGCGCCCAGTCGCCGACATACCCGTTGTGCATGAACAGCCAAGGTCCGCAGGCGAAGGGATGGCAGTTCGGCCTGGTGATCGGCGTGCCGGTGGCCGCCCGCACATGGGCGAAGAACAGGTGCGAGTGGAGGTGGCGGCAGATGTAGCGCAGGTTCTCGTCGGACCAGGCCGGCTGGACCTCGCGGAAGCGGCCGGGCTCGGGATGGTCGCCGTACCAGCCGAGGCCGAAGCCATCGCCATTGGTGCTCGCGGTCGACTCGAGCGCCTTGATGCTCTGCGATACCAGCGAGTGCGCCGGCTCGGTCACGTAATGTTCGAGCGGGATCGTGAGGCCTCGATAAGCGATCCAGCGACACATCGTTTCGGGTCTCCCGCAGCGTTCCAGCGCATCGCGCATCGGGGATGATCGTGGAGAATCCGCGTCACCTTGAGCGCAGCCGTCCACGCCGATCCGACGCGACGGGGCATGCGGGCAACGCGGCAGCGGCGGATCAGATGCCGTGCGATTGCAGCCACGCTTCGAGCAGCGCCACCTGCCAGAGCTTGGAATTGCCCTTCGGCGTCAGCGTCCCGTCGGGATCGGCGAGCAGGCGATCGACGTAGGCGCGGTTGAAGATGCCGCGCTCGCGCGCTGCCGGACGGTCGAGCACGTCGCGCACGAAGTCCATGAACGGTCCGCGGATATGCTTGAGGGCGGGGACCGGAAAGTAGCCCTTCGGCCGGTCGATCACCTCGGCCGGCACCACCGCGCGGGCGGCCTCCTTGAGGATGAACTTGCCACCGTCACGCACCTTCAATTCGGCGGGGATGCGGGCGGCAAGCTCCACGAGTTCGTGATCGAGGAAGGGCACGCGCGCTTCGAGCCCGCAGGCCATGGTCATGTTGTCGACCCGCTTGACCGGATCATCGACGAGCATGACCCGCTGGTCGAGGTCGAGGGTCTTGTCGATGGCGCTTGCGCTCTTCGACTCAGCGAAGAAGCGCGCGATGAAGTCGCGGCTGTAATCCTCGTCGACGAACTCGGGGGTCAGCGCCTCGCGCATCTCCGCGTGGTCGCGGTCGAAATAGGCGCGGGCGTAGTCCGCGGTCGGGTCGGTCGAGCCCATCAGCTTCGGATACCAGTGGTAGCCGCCGAACACCTCGTCGGCGCCCTGACCGCTCTGGATCACCTTCACGTGCTTCGCCACTTCCTGCGACAGCAGGAGGAAGGCCACCGCGTCGTGGCTCATCTGCGGTTCGGCCATGGCGTGGATCGCCGCCGGCAGCGCCTCCAGCGTGCGTGTGCCATCCACGACGAGCTTGGCGTGATCGGTCTCGAAACGATCGGCGATGATGTCGGAATACTTGAACTCGTCTCCCTCGACGCCGTTCACCGCGTCGAATCCGACCGAGAAGGTCTTCAGCCCGGTCTGGCCATTCTTGGCCAGCAGCGCCACGATCACCGACGAGTCCAGGCCGCCCGAGAGCAGGACGCCGGTCGGAACGTCGGCGATCTGGCGGCGGGCCACCGCGATGCCGAGCGAGTCCAGCACCGCCGCTCGCCAGTCCGCCTCCGTCATGTGGCGGTCCTCGTCACGCGGACCGACCGTCAGGGTCCAGTAGGTCTCCTCCCGGCGAGAGCCGTCCGGCTCGAAGGTCAGGGTCGTGGCCGGGGGGACCTTCCGCACGCCCTTGAGGATCGTCAGCGGGGCCGGCACGCCGGCGTGCCAGCTCATGTAATGGTGGAGAGCCGCCTTATCGATCGTGGTGTCGACCTCCCCCGCGGCGAGGAGCGCCGGCAGAGAGGAGGCGAAGCGAAAGCGCCGGCCTGTCTCCGCGTAGTAGAGCGGCTTAATGCCAAGCCGGTCTCGGGCAAGTGTCACGCGGCCCGAATCGCGCTCATGGACGGCGAAGACGAACATCCCGAGGAAGCGCTTCACGCAATCACGGCCCCAGGCATGGAAGGCCTTGAGCACGACCTCGGTGTCGCTGGTCGAGAAGAAGCGGTAGCCCTTGGCGACAAGCTCCTCGCGCAGGTCCTTGTAATTGTAGATGCAGCCGTTGAAGACGATCGAGAGGCCGAGCTCGGCATCGATCATCGGTTGCTGGCCGGCTTCCGACAGGTCGATGATCTTCAGCCGGCAATGGCCGAACAGCACGCCGCCCTGGCCATGAAGGCCGCCGGCATCGGGGCCGCGCGGGCGCAGTACCTCCATCATCGCCCGAACGGCGTTCGCATCGGCCGCCCCGCCGAAATTGATCTCTCCGCAGATCCCGCACATCGCCGCCGGCCGTCCTCGTCTCGTGCTCGGTGCCAGAACCTGAGCGTGAGAACCGGGCGGCGCCCGACACGTTCCCTTCCGCCCGCGAAACCCCAGCCCGCGTTCGATACCGCACGGCCAAGCGGCCCGGCCCGCTCCGGCCAAGCGATTTTCGAGCCATCATCGGATGTGGCGGTGGGCGCCCGTCAACGAGGGATCGTGGCCGGGCCGGCGCCTCAGGCCGGCAGCGTCAGCCCCTCGCGAGCGAAGACGGTCCGAACGGCTGGGCGCTCGGCCATGCGGCGGGCCTGCGCCGTCCAGGCCGGGAAACGGGCCGGCATGTCGAAGCCGATGACGGGACCGCGAGCCCAGATCCAGAACACCATCAGGTAGGCATCGACGACGGAGTAGCGTTCGCCGAGCGCCCAGTCTCCATTCGAGAGACGCACCTCGGTCATGGTGCAGAGATCGCCGAAGGTGTCGGCACCCTTCGCTCGGATTTCGGGGAAGCCCGCCTCGTCGGCGCTGTAGCGCTCGGGACGGCGGACATGGGCGAAGGCGGTGTGGTGCCCGGTCGAGAGCCACGCCATCCATTCGTCGGCCAGCGCCTGCCCGCGCAGGTCCTCGGGCAGCAAGCCGGCCTCGGGATGCGAGCGGGCGAGATGGCGCAAAATCGCCGCGTTCTCGGTGAGCACCCAGCCATCCTCGTAGAGCGCCGGCACGCGCCCGCGCTCGTTGACGGCGAGATATTCCGGCGCTCGCTGGTCGCCCTTGGTGAGGTCGAGGCGAACCGTCTCGTAGGGCGCGCCGATCTCCTCCAGCACGATGTGGGAAGCGAGCGAGCAGGCGCCGGGGGCGTAGTAGAGGGTGCGGGCGGTCATGGAGCCTTCGTATCGCTGCGGACGACGCCTGTCGTTAGATAGCGCCGCCCGCTCGAACGTGCAGTTACAAGGGTTCCGCGCCGCGCCCCATGGCGGCGATGCCGGTGCGGGAGATCTCCACGAGGCCGATCACCGTCAGCAGGCGAATGAAGCGATCGATCTCCTCGGTCGAGCCGGTCAGCTCGAACACGAAGGAGTTGAGGGTGGCATCGAGGGTCCGGGCGCCGAAGGCGGAGGCGAGGCGCAGGGCCTCGCTGCGGTGCTCGCCGGTGCCGGCCACCTTCACGAGGCACAGCTCCCGCTCCAGCGCCTGCCCCTGAAGCGTCAGATCGACGACGCGGTGAACCGGCACGAGGCGGTCGAGCTGCGCCTTGATCTGGTCGATCACGGCATTGGTGCCGGTGGTGACGATGGTGATGCGCGAGAGGTGGCGCGCCTCTTCCGTCTCCGAGACGGTCAGGCTCTCGATGTTGTAGCCGCGACCAGAGAACAGGCCGGCGATGCGGGCGAGCGCGCCGGGCTCGTTGTCCACGATCACCGCGAGGGTGTGACGGTTGACGGTCTCGATCCGCGTCGGCTCGGGATAGTGGGTGTTCATCGCGTTCATCGTCTGGCGTTCCTCAACTTGAACCCTGTGTGTTTCTGCCTTCGCCACCTAAGGTCGGCACCGTGATGCTGGACCCACCTGCCGGTGGCGTGATACCGGCCGCGCCATGGATCGGCGCCAGCGTGTTTTGAATCTCGTCCTGCCGCAGGGCCGAACCGGCGTCGAGATCGGCCCCCTCACGAACCCTCTCATCCGCAAGGACGAGGGCGACGTGCTCTACGCCGACCATCTGCCGACGGACGCGCTGCGCCGCCAGTACCAGGGCCATCCGACGCTCGGCCCGGCCGGCACCGACGGCATCCATCCCGTCGATATCGTGCTGGGGGAGGGCGGCTTGGCGGAAGCGCTCGGACCGCGCGGGCCGGTCGATTACATTGTGGCCTCGCACGTCGTGGAGCACGTCCCCAACCCCATCGGCTGGCTGCGCGAGGCGGGCGCCGCCCTTCGGGAGGGCGGTGTGTTCTGCCTCATCGTGCCCGACAAGCGCTTCACCTTCGACCATTTCCGCACCCCGACGACCGCCGGCGCGCTGATCGCCGCCCATCTCGCCGGCCTGCGCAAGCCGCCGCTGGCCACCGTCTACGAGCATTTCGCCCGAGCCAGTCCCGTCGATGCCGGAGCGGTCTGGCGCGGCCGACCCGCGCCGCTGCGGCCGATCAGCGGCGGACCGGCCGAAGCCCTGTCGATCGCCGCCGGTCTCGCCGAGACCGGCGCCTCGGTCGATGTACATTGCGCGGTGTTCACGCCCTGCAGCTTCGCGGAGATCCTCGCGGAGCTGATCGGCCTCGACCTGCTGCCGTTCGAGTGCGCGGCCCTCGAGCCGACCCGTCCGTGGGAGAGCGAGTTCTTCGTACTCCTGCGCAAGCGCAGCGACCGGACGGCGGCGGAGCGCGCCGCGAGCGTGCCGAGGCTCGATCCGCACCGCCACGACGCCCTGCCGCGGCCGACATGGCCGCAGCGCATCGGCCAACGGCTTCCGCGGCGCTGGCGACGGACCTTCCGATAGGGAAGGGCCCGCCACCACCGATCGAGGCGTCCGGTCCATGGCGCGCGTGCCGCGTGACGGATGCCGGCCCGATCAGACCAGCATCTTGCCCTCGGCCGAGATGACGTCGCCGAGCTCCACCCCGGTCTCGCCGAGATAGTCGGACAGCAGCATTTCGTTATGCGCCTTGCCCGACGGGATCATCGGGAAGCAGTTCTCGGTCTTGTCGACGATGCAGTCGAAGATCACCGGCCCGTCATAGTCCAGCATCTCCTGGATCGCGGCGTCGAGCTCACCGGGCTTCTCGCAGCGGATGCCCTTGGCGCCGTAGGCCTCGGCCAGCTTGACGAAGTCGGGCAGGCTCTCCGAGTAGCTCTGCGAGTAGCGCGAGCCGTGCAGCAGCTCCTGCCACTGGCGCACCATGCCCATGTACTCGTTGTTCAGGATGAAGATCTTGACCGGCAGCCGGTACTGCACCGCCGTCGACATCTCCTGAATGTTCATCAGGATCGACGCCTCGCCAGCGATGTCGATGACGAGCCCGTCCGGGTTGGCGAGCTGCGTCCCGATCGCCGCCGGCAGGCCGTAGCCCATGGTGCCGAGGCCGCCGGAGGTCATCCAACGGTTCGGCTCATCGAACTTGAAGTACTGCGCCGCCCACATCTGATGTTGGCCGACCTCCGTGGTGACGAAGGTTTTGCGATCCTTGCAGGCCTCGTAGAGCCGCTGCACCGCGTATTGCGGCTTGATGATCGTGCCAGAGGGCCAGTAGGCGAGGCAGTCGCGCGACTTCCAGCGGCTGATCTTGTTGAACCAGTCCTCCATTCGGCCCTTGTCGGGTTGCTTCGGCAGGGCACGCCACTGAGCGAGCATCTCCTCGAGAACCGCAGCGCAGTCGCCGAGGATGCCGACATCGACCTTCACGACCTTGTTGATCGAGGAGGCATCGACATCGACGTGGATCTTCTTCGAGTACGGCGAGAAGGCGTCGAGGCGACCGGTGATGCGGTCGTCGAAGCGCGCGCCGATGTTGATCATCACGTCGCAATCATGCATCGCGAGGTTGGCCTCGTAGGTGCCGTGCATGCCCAGCATCCCGAGGAACTTGTCGTCGGAGGCCGGGAAGGCGCCCAGGCCCATCAGCGTGGAGGTCACCGGGAAACCGGTCTCCGCGACCAGCTCACGCAGCAGGCGCGAGGCCTCCGGCCCCGAATTGATGACGCCGCCGCCGGTATAGAAGATCGGCCGGCGCGCACCCGCCATCAGTTCGACGGCGGCGCGGATCTTCTCGGAATCGCCCTTGACCGGCGGCTTGTAGGTCTTGTGGCCCTCGTGTTCCGGCCGAGAATAGACGCCGGAGGCGAACTGGATGTCCTTGGGCAGGTCGATGACGACCGGGCCGGGGCGGCCGTGGCTCGCGACGTAGAACGCCTCATGCAGGATGCGCGGCAGATCCTCGATCGATTTGACGAGGTAGTTGTGCTTCGTGCAGTGCCGGGTGATGCCGACGGTATCGCATTCCTGGAAGGCGTCCGAGCCAATCAGGTGCGTCGGGACCTGACCGGTGACGGCAACGAGCGGGATCGAGTCCAGCATCGCGTCGGTCAGGCCGGTGATGATGTTGGTCGCACCCGGACCCGAGGTGACGAGAACGACGCCGACCTTGCCCGACGAGCGGGCATAGCCCTCGGCAGCGTGGACCGCGCCCTGCTCGTGGCGCACCAGCACGTGCTTGATGGTGGTCTCGTCGAAGAGCGCGTCGTAAATCGGAAGCACGGCACCGCCCGGATAGCCGAACAGGGTGTCCACACCCTGATCCTGGAACGCCCGGATCACCATCTGGGCCCCGGTCATGACCTCGCCGCTCATCGACTCCTCCATCAATCCGTTCTTCGTGTTCCGATCCGCATGTCGGCCCGTTGGATTTCGCGCAATAAAAAAGGGCCCCTAGGGGACCCTGCATGCGCCACCGACCGGGCCTGTCGGGCTTGAGATCAAGCCCGCCCCGTCCGTGGCGCTTCCACTACGATAAGAACCGTGCGCATCGTCGATCCGTTCGCCGCTTCCTCGCCGGATTCTGGCGAGGGTTTCTCAGCAAGTGAGGGGCGGGGAGTAAGCGATACGCATCGCTCCGTCAATCCGCGCCGCTCGTCTTTGCGGCGGCGCCCGCATTTTATGCGGAGCGCCGCCGCTTTACTTCAAGCCGCCCGCACGGTGCCGAGGAAGCGAGTGACCTCGGCGCTGAGATGCTCGGATTGGCGCGACAATTCTGACGCGGAGGACAGCACCTGTGCGGCGGCGGCCCCCGTCTCCTCGGAGGCTCGCGCCACGCCGGCAATGTTCGAGGTCACGGCGCCGGTGCCGCTCGCAGCCTGGGCGACGTTGCGCACGATTTCCTGCGTCGCCGCACCCTGCTCCTCGACCGCAGCCGCGATCCCGTTGGCGACGTCGCTGATCTCGCGGATACGGGCGGTGATGCCACCGATCGCGGCGACGGCTTGGCCCGTCGCTCCCTGAACGCGGGCGATCTGGCCGGAGATCTCCTCGGTTGCCTGCGCCGTCTGGTTGGCGAGTTCCTTCACCTCGGCCGCGACCACCGCGAAGCCGCGGCCGGCCTCACCGGCGCGCGCCGCCTCGATGGTCGCATTGAGCGCGAGCAGGTTGGTCTGTCCCGCGATGGTTGCGATCAGGCTGACGACGTCGCCGATCCGGTTCACGACGGCGTCGAGTTCATGGACCAGGATCGCGGTCCGATCCGCCTCGATGACCGCGCCTGCGGCGAGGTCGGACGAGTTCGAGACCTGCCGGCCGATCTCCTGCACCGAAGCGCCGAGCTGCTCGGCGGCGGCCGCCACGGTGCCGACATTCGAGGCGGCTTCCTCGGCCGCGCCGGCGACGTGCCCGGATCGGGTCGCGGTCTGGCGCGCCGTCGCCGCCATGGTCTCGGCCGTGACCTGCAGCTCCGTGGCGGAGGCGGCCACCATGTCGACGATGCCGCCCACCGCCTGCTCGAACCCTTCGGCGATGGCGCCGAGCGCCCGCTTGCGCTCATCCTCGGAGGCGGCGCGGGCCAGCGCACCCTCTCGTTCGAGTTCGCGGGTGCGGATCAGGCTCTCCTTGAACACCTGCACCGCGGCGGCCATGGCGCCGATCTCGTCCCGCCGGCTCAGGCCGGGCACCTCGGCCCCGACATCGCCCTCGGCGAGCCGGGTCATCGTCCGGCCCAATCCGTCGAGCGGACGCAGGGTGCGGCGGATGGCGAGCCAGAGCAGGACCATCGCCGCCGCGATCATGCCGCCGCCCACCAGGGCCGCCTGACGGGTCATGTGGTCGAGCCCGGCCAGCACGTCGGCCCGCTTCAGACCGACATAGAGGATGCCGGTGACATGGCCGTCCGCGCCGAGGATCGGCTCATACAGAGTCAGGTACGGCGAGCCGAGGATGTCCGCCTCGCCGCGATAGATCGCGCCGCGGCCGAGCACGGTGTCGTGAACGGGGCCCGGGGCGAGCCGGGTGCCGACCGCGCGGCTGCCATCGGCCTTGCGCACCGTGGTGGCGGATCGGACCTCGCCTGTGAAGACGGTCGCGGTCCCGCCGGTCACGCTCTCGACACGATCGACGGCGGCGTTGAGGTCCGGTTTTTCTCCGGCCGCATGCTCCATGCCGGCCCGGAGCAGGCGCATCGAGCTATCCAATGAGTCCGCCGCCCGGGCGTGCATGACGGCGCGTGCTTCGAGCAGCAGGTTGCCGCCGACCGCGAGGGTTGCGACCAGAACGAAGAGGCTGCCGAGCAGAGCAACGCGGGCAGCCAGCGACAATCGAATCGTCTGACGCGAGCGAACGGTATCCGCCATGATGTATTCCTCGAGCGCATCGCTGAAGATGATGCGTCGAGGATGGGAAGTAAGGGCGTGTCGTTACCGAATGGTTGATCTCGAATGAACTGACCCATAGTGCAAATTAACATACACTAAGGAAATTATATTCATCAGATCCGAATATAAAGCGGTGATGAAAGGAAAGAATTCTTCTCAGGTCCCGCAGAAAGTGCGATAGCCGCGTCCGCCGCCTTCCGGAGCCTCCGCATACTGCGCGAAGTCGGGCTGGTCGTCGTAGGGCCGGGTGAGGACGGTCAGCAGCGTGTCGAACGGTGCGAAATCCTGCCGCTCGACCGCGGCCTCGATCATTGCCTCAACTCGGTGGTTGCGCGGGATGAAGGCGGGATTGGCCGTGCGCATCGACTGCCGCCGCGCCGTGCCGACATCCGGCTCTTCGGTGAGCCTGCGGCGCCAGCGCTCAGCCCAACGGTCGAAAGCGGTCGGATCGATGAAGAGGCTGCGCACCGCCTCGATCGCGGCCGGCTCGGGATCGCTCCCGGCCTCCGGTGCAGCCTCGCCGAGGCGCCGGAAGGTGAGGGTGAAGTCGGCCCCGTTCTCGGCCATGGTTTTCAGGAGGTCGCCAGCGAGGGCGGCATCGCCGTCCCGCGTCGTGGCGAGCCCGAGCTTACGGTTCAGCCCACCGTGATAGGCGGTCTCGAACAGTCCAGCGAAGCCGCTCAGCGCCGCCTCGGCCTCGGCTACTGCCCGCGTCTCGTCCTCTGACAGGAGCGGCAGCAGCGCTTCCGCCAGTCGGGTGAGATTCCACAGGGCGATGCGGGGCTGATTACCGTAGGCGTAACGCCCGTGGCGATCGATCGAGCTGAAGGCGGTCGCCGGATCGTAGGTGTCGAGGAAGGCGCACGGACCGTAATCGATAGTCTCGCCGGCAATTGACATGTTGTCGGTGTTCATCACGCCGTGGATGAAGCCGACCGTGAGCCAGCGGGCCACCAACTCGGCCTGCCGGCGGATCACGCCTTCGAGAAAGGCAAGGTAGGGGTTGTCAGCCTCCGCCGCCGCGGGATCGTGGCGCGCGATGGCGTGGTCCGCGAGCGCGCGAAGGCCCTCGACATCGCCGCGGGCGGCGAAGAACTGGAACGATCCGACCCGGATATGGCTCGATGCGACCCGCGTCAGGACGGCGCCGGGCAGGACCGTCTCGCGGATCACCTGCTCGCCCGTGGTGACGGCGGCCAGCGTGCGAGTGGTCGGGATGCCGAGGGCATGCATGGCCTCGCTGACGAGATATTCACGCAGTACGGGTCCGAGGGCGGCACGCCCGTCACCCCGGCGGGAGAACGGCGTCGGGCCCGATCCTTTGAGCTGGATGTCACGCCGCCCGTCGCGGCCGACGACCTCACCGAGCAGAATGGCCCGACCATCGCCGAGCTGCGGCACGAATTGTCCGAACTGGTGACCGGCATAGGCCGCCGCGAGCGGCTCGGAGCCCTCCGCGACGTGCTGCCCGGCCAACACGGAGACACCCTCCGGACTTTCAAGCCGCACAGCGTCGAGCCCGAGATCCTCGGCAAGCGCTCGATTGAGCCGTACCAGCCGCGGTGCCTCGACCGGCGTTGGCGCGATCCGCTTGAAGAAGCGGTCCGGCAGGCGCGCGTAGCTGTTGTCGAAGGGGAAGAGGGCGGTCATCGGCGGTACCGGCGCGGGAAAGACTCGAAACAGAACAGAGGGAACCGCGCGGACACGCGCAAGGTCCACGCCCGTGATTTCACGGCGTCGTCCGGCGCGACATCGCTGCCAGAGAGTCCTGCCGTCGAAGCGGCTTAGGACATTGTCGGCCCACTTTTCCGGCGCGGCGACGCCGCGCGGAAGTGATCGACAGCGCCGCGTCCGGAAATTTCCAAGGCGCTCGACTGCGGCATTCGAGACGGAAGAGACCGCGCCCGTTTTCGCCGGCCGGCACCCGTCCGTCGGGGACGGTGTCGGCCGAACGGAAGCGAGGGGCGGCTCAGCCACTCCCTGCCTTGTTCGATGGCCGCGCCGCATCCTCGGTCGGTAGGGGCAGGGAATGGGGACCGGGCTGCGGATCGGATCGCGGCCGGTCGATCCCCGGGACGGGCCCCTGCGCTGGCGGCACGGAACGATCGTCGGAAACGGGACGCTCCGGCTCGGCCATGATCAAGCGGCCTTCTGGTTCACCCGGCTCTCGGCCAAAGCCGTGAGCTTCTGGTCGGTCGCCTTCTCCTCATCGAGCGTCTGCTGGAGCACGGCGGCGCAATCGTCCCGGCCGAGCCGCTTGGCCCAGGCAACGAGGGTGCCGTAGCGGGCGATCTCGTAATGCTCCACAGCCTGCGCCGCCGCGAGAAGCGCCGCATCGAGCACTTCTTTATCGGCGACCTCGCCCGCGGTCTCGTTGGCCTCCTTGATGATCCCGTCGATGGCCGGGCAATTGACCGCCTTCGGCTTGTGACCGTGCATCTCGAACACCTGTTCCAGGCGCTTGATCTGCCCTTCCGTCTCACGCAGATGCGTCTCGAAGCCCTGGCGCAGCTGCGCGTTCGTCGCCTTCCCGATCATCGTCGGCAGAGCCTTGGTGATCTGGTTCTCGGCGTAATAGACGTCCTGCAAGGTGTGGACGAAGAGGTCGTCCAGCGACTTGATGTCCTTCGTGAACAGACCCATGGCGTCCTCCTGTCACGATTGTCGGGGCCGTGCGGGAGCAGGACCCGTGACAAGAGAAGCCCGGCGGCGCAGCGGCGGTTCCGCGGTACGATCAGGCCGGCACCGCTCGATCTGAGGCCGCTTCTATCCGGCTGCCGGCAAGTTCGTTACGAGGGCCGGACGATGGGAAGGGTAGGACGAGCGAATGGCGGATGCGCTCACGGGCAAGGTGGCGCGGCGCCTGCTGCCCTTCCTGATGCTGTGCTACTTCTTCGCCTATCTCGACCGGGTGAATGTCGGCTTCGCCGCTCTCACCATGAACCGGGATATCGGCCTCTCGGCCACGGCCTACGGGCTCGGCGCGGGGCTGTTCTTCCTCGGCTACGTCGCCTTCGAAGTGCCGAGCAACCTGATCCTGGAGCGGGTCGGCGCGCGGATCTGGATCGCGCGGATCATGGTGACGTGGTCGCTGATCTCCGCCTCGACGGCGTTCGTGACCGGCGAATGGTCGTTCTACCTCGTCCGCATTCTCCTCGGGCTTGCCGAGGCCGGCTTCTTTCCCGGCATCATCCTCTACCTGACCTACTGGTTTCCCGCCGCGCAACGCGCGGGCATCGTCGGCACCTTCATGATGGCGGTGCCGCTCTCGGCGGCCATCGGTGCGCCGCTCTCCGGCCTCGTCATGAGCCTCACCGACGGTTGGCTCGGGCTGGCGGGATGGCAGTGGCTCTACCTGCTGGAGGCTGCCCCCAGTCTGGCTCTCGGCCTCGCGACCCTGTTCGTCCTCACTGACCGGCCCGAGCGCGCCACTTGGCTGACCGACGAGGAGCGGGCCGCCCTCATCGCGCGGATGGTGGAGGATCATCGCCTGCGGCCGGGCCGGACGGCCCATCTCGGGGATGCTCTGCGCGACCCGCGGGTGCTCGGGCTCGGGCTCGTCTATTTCGGGCTCAGCACCGGCCTCTACGCCGTCGGCCTGTGGTTGCCGCAGATCGTGAGCAGCTTCGGCTTCTCGACGACAGCGACGGGCTTCGTCACCGCCATTCCCTACATCGTCTCGGCGGCCGGGATGCTCGCCTGGACGCGGCGCTCCGATCGCAGGGGGGAGCGGGTCCGCCACGTCGCCATCCCGACCGCTGCCGCCGGCCTCGCTCTCCTCGCCGCGAGCCAAGCCGGCACGCCGCTCCTCACCATCGTCGCGCTGAGCGCGGAGGCTTTGGGAGTGTTCGCGGCGCTGCCGACCTTCTGGACGCTGCCGACGCGGCTGCTCAGCGGAACCGCGGCGGCGGGCGGCATCGCGCTGATCAACGCGCTCGGCAGTCTTGGCGGCTTCGCCGGACCGGCCCTCATGGGCTGGGTCCGCGACGCGACCGGGCGCTTCGACGACGGATTGGCGGCGGTGGCCGTCGTGCTCATCTTGGCGGGCGCGTTGGTGCTGCGCATCGGCCGTCACACCGAGCGCGATACGGTCGATGCCGGGCGGATCCCGCACGAGCGATCAATTCGTCGAGGGAGACCGCGAAGCGCGGGATGGCGGTAGGAGCGACGAGGCGATGATCGGATTGATCGGACGCTGAACACGCACCTTGCGCTGAAGCACGGCGTGAAGATCGCCCGGAAGCGCGGCCGGCGCGTCCTCGGATGCACTGCCTGCCGGCGCGTCCCCTTCGAGCGGCGTCGCCACCGTGCTCGGCACGATGGCGGGCCTGGCTTTCCGGCGCGGACGCGGCATGAGGCGCGACACTCCGAAGAGAAGCAACCCCAGGCAGCCCCAACCGAGCGATGCGGCCGAGGGCTGACCGGCGAGCATCATCACCAGGAGGCCGCCGACGGCCGCGGCCACGCCCAGCAGTCGAAGCTCGGAATCAGGAAGACCCATGATGGCGTTGTATGGCGCCGCGGTTGCCGGGCCGTGCATGCGACTTGTCCAATTTGAGAGACCGGCCGGACCGTCCGCGCCCCGAAAGTATGAACGGAAATCGAATGTGGCGGTCGATCTGCCTCGACCGTGCCGAGATCGATCCAACTCGACGAATCCGCTTCGCGGATCGTGGCGCTTCGGAACACGGATTCGGGACGGTCGGGCAGACGAAGCCGACTGCTCATTTCGTTTGAGGGCGTTTCGCGGTCAGCGGCGGGGTGACGCGATCGGACCTTCCGACCCGCCCCGGATCACGATCTTGTCAGAAGGGGCGACGGAAGCTTGACGATTGAGGAGCTCGTCACGCGAAGTGTTGGCGCTGCGCTGATTCTGTCGGGCCAGCGGATGGCGGGTCGGCACTCTCAACGTGCCGGCCCGCTATTTCCCTCTATAAGGTCCGACTTCGCGGCCGTATGAGCAGTGCAGGCCTCGTGCAGTCCGCTGAATCGAGAAGCCCGACTTTTTCAGCGGATGAACGTGTCTTCGTGAAGCCGCCACTCGCCAGGTCAGGATCGTCGGCCGCGGAGCCGGCCCCTTGCATACCTGCAGGGATGGAAGATCGGGCGCATGTCCTGTGTCGCGGCATCCGCCTCGAACGATCTTCGACGGATGCATCGTCCCACCGAACCGTATTCACCTGACGTCCCGGCGAAAGTTCTTATCCCTCCCTTCACCTCGCTCATTTTGGATGGCAATCGGCTGCCGAGGTCCAAAGGTGGTCTCCGCTGCGTGATCGAGGTGGACTGGCAAGCGATCGAAAGAATACCACCGACGCCCTTATCCTGCGGCGCACGCCGCATCTCGGACGATCTCATCGCGTTGACTTGCAGCGACCCGCGAAGACGTGTTGATCCGACTTCTCCCAGTGGGCGCGATGATCGAGAAACCTCGTCGGCAGACGGGAGAGAGGGGCAACCGGATGCATGGACGACGGCCCGCGACCGCTCCCGACTCGCCCCAGCAGACATTGGCAAGCCGCCTGTCGCGCGAGATGATCGCGGCCGAGCGCCAGGGATTTGGAACGTCGACGGTGTGGCTCACGCGCCAGGAGACCGACTTGATCTGCGAGGCCTTGCGCATGGCGGCGGGAAGCGATGCGCTCCGGCTGGACTTTCTCGACCGTTGCGCCGCCGCCATGACGGCCCGCGACGGGGCGGTTCGAAGCTGGCGCATGTCCATCGACCAGGACGGCTTGATGCTCGACGCCTTGCCTGAGACACGCCGACCGGTCACCGCGCCCGGCGGACACGCCTCCTGCCGAGACGCCATCGACGAGAGGATCGACGAATTGGACGCCGCGCGAGCCGTCTCGGACGAGGACCGGCCGCTCCGTGAGCGGCGCCTGAACGACGCGCCCAAGAGAGCCTGACGGAGAAGAGAGCCTGACGAAATGGCAGACGCAGATCGATCGGGATCGATCGGCTGGCGTCGGCCTCCGTCGTACCGGCCAGGCACGCGCCGAAAAAATCCCATGCTCGACCGGCGCGAAAATGCTATGCACGCCGCATCATGTCGGCCACCCGATCCTTCTGGCGCTCGCTGCTGACGGTCTTTCAGATCGTGGCACTCGTCGCCTTTTCGGTGGCGGGTGCCGGGCACTCGCACGCGCGGACGGCGCATGCCGGCCATGCCGCGGTCGCCGCTGCCGCTCATGCGGAAGCGGCCGGACCGCAGGCGCTCCGTAGCCTCGCGGATCATGCCGAGCCGGTCGGCGACAAGGCGGCATGCGGTGCATGCAGCCCGTGCTGCTGTCACGCATCGTTCCTCCGCCTGGACGCCGCTGCCGTGACGGTCGCGCCGCAGCTCGGCCGAACCTTATCCGGAATTCCGACGGTCGCGTTCGAGAGCGTGACCCGCGAGATGCCGTCGGAACCCCCTCGAACCATCGCCTGAGGTCCGCGCTCCGACACGCGCTCTGAGCGGCTGCCCCCCACGGCTGCCGCCAGCCTCTTTGGCGAAGGCTCGGTTTCTCCATGCGTTTATTCTCCGCCGCCGCCGTGCGGATGGCTGTCCTCGCGCTCGGCCTGTCGGCCGGGGCGCCGACGATGTCCCTTGCCCATGAGGGCCATGATCACGGCAACGAGGCGCCGGCCGCACCGGTGGCCGCCGCGCCGCGCGGCTCATCGAGCACGGACGCGCTCGAACTCGTCGCCATCGCCCGCAATGGCCGGCTGGTGGTCTTCCTCGACCGTGTGGATTCCAATGAGCCGGTCACTGACGCCGTGGTCGAGGCCGAGACGCCGGAAGGCCCCGCTAAAGCCCTGCCGCTGCCGGACGGCAGCTACGGGCTCGACGCGCATTGGAGCCAGCATTCCGGCGCGCACGATGTCCTCTTCACCGTAACGATGAACGGAAGCGCCGACCTGTTCCCGATGACACTGAATGTCCCGGAGCCGCCGCCGGCGCCACCCGCTGCGGGCGCCTCGGCCTGGGCAGCCGGCCTCGCGGCGGCTCACGACTTCCAGAGCCACCTCAAGGAAGCCGATCCGCTTCCGCTCGCCATCGGCGGCGGCGGCTTTATCCTCGGGATCGCCGTTACGCTGCTGATGCGCAGGCGGCGCTACCTGCCCGCCACGGCCCTGGTCGCCCTCGTCGTGGTTCTCGCGCTCGCGCCTCGTGCCTTCGCGGCCGACGGTCACGACCACGGCGGCGTTCCCGCGTCCCACACCTTGCCAATGGCCGCGCCGTCGGCCGGCGGACAGGATCTGGCGCGCCGCCTGCCGGACGGGTCGATCTTCGTGCCGAAGCCGACCCAGCGGGTGCTCGCGGTCCGGACCGTGCTGACCGCCTCCGGCACGCTCCGCCGCACGGTCGAGCTGCCGGGCCGCATCGTTCCCGATCCGAGCGCCAGCGGCGTCGTCCAATCCTCGGTCGGCGGCCGGCTCTCGCCGCCGGAATCCGGCATCTTCCCGCGCCTGGGCACGCCGGTGCGCAAGGGCGAGGTGCTGGCCTACGTGACACCGCCGGTGCAGGCGGTGGATGCCTCCGACATGCGCCAACGGCAGGGGGAGCTCGACCAGCAGATCGCCATCACGGAGCGCCGGGTCGAGCGCTATCGCAAGCTCGCGCCGGGCGGCTCCGTCTCGCAGGTCCAGCTCGAGGACGCGCAGGCCGAACTCAAGGGCCTGCTCGACCGCCGCGCGGCCCTCGATAACATCCGTCAGAAGCCGGAAGCCCTGGAGGCGCCGGTCGACGGGGTCATCGCCGAGGCGAACGCGGTGGCCGGCCAGATGGCGAGCCCTGGGGTGCAGGTCTTCCAGATCGTCGATCCGGGCCGCCTCTGGGTGGAGGCTCTCAGCTTCGACGCGCTGGCCGGCGGGCAGGACGCCACGGCCCGGATGGCCGACGGACGGATCCTGCGGCTCGCCTATATGGGAGCGGGCTTGGCCGACCGCAGCCAAGCGGTGCCGATGCACTTCGCCGTGCTCGGAGGCCCGCCTGAGCTGCGCACCGGACAGTTCATCACCGTGCTGGCCGCGACCGATGCGCAGCAGGAGGGCTTGGCGCTGCCGCGCACGAGCGTGGTCCGCGGCGGCAACGGGCAGAGCATCGTCTACGAGCACACCGCGCCGGAGCGCTTCGAGCCGCGCGAGGTGCGGGTCGAACCGCTTGATGCCGGCCGCGTCCTCGTGGTGTCGGGGATCGCTCCGGGCAAGCGGATCGTCAGCCAGGGCGCCGAACTCCTCAATCAGGTCCGCTGAGGAGCCCCGCCGATGTTCACGCTCCTCGTCACCCAGTCTTTGCGCAACCGCCTGCTCGTGCTGGCGCTCGCCGCCGTCCTCGTCGTCTACGGCGCCTTGACGGCCACCAAGCTCCCAGTCGACGTCTTCCCCGACCTCAATCGCCCCACCGTCACGGTCATGACGGAGGCCGAGGGGCTCGCGCCCCAGGAGGTGGAGCAGCTCGTCACCTTCCCGGTCGAGACGCAGATGAACGGCCTGCCCGGCGTCACGCGGGTGCGCTCGGTCTCGGGCGTCGGCCTGTCGGTCATCTACGTCGAGTTCGACTGGGGCACCGACATCTACCGCAACCGCCAGCAGGTCTCCGAACGCCTGGCGATGGTACGGCCGCAACTGCCGCCCACGGTGACCCCGATGATGGGTCCGGTCTCCTCGATCATGGGGCAGATCGTGATGGTGGCGCTGAGCGGCGGCTCGGTCTCGCCGATGCAGTTGCGAGAGTTGGCCGACTTCACCATCCGGCCTCGCCTGCTCTCCATTCCGGGCGTCGCGCAGGTGATCCCGATGGGCGGCGAGGTGCGCCAGTTCCGCGTCGCGCCCCAACCCACGGCCCTGAGGGCGCTCGGCGTCACCCATGCGCAGCTGGAAACCGCGCTCGCGCAATTCGGCACCAATACCGGCGGCGGCTTCACCGACCAGTATGCCCGCGAGTACCTGATCCGGAATCTCGGACGGACGATGAACCTCGACGACCTGCGGAACATGGTCGTCGCGACGGTCAACAACCGGCCCGTCTACCTGCGGCAGGTGGCCGACGTCTCCTTCGCGGCGCGGGTGAAGCGCGGCGACAGCGGCTATATGGGCGCGCCCGCCGTCGTGATCTCGGTGGAGAAGCAGCCGGGTGTCGACACGGTCCGCCTCACCCGCGAGGTCGAGGCGGCGCTCGCCGAGATCACGGCGAGCCTCAACACCTGCGGTCCCGACGCCGACAAGCGTAGTCCGGGTCAGCTCGGTGCCGAACCGGCCGGCGAGGCCTGCGCCTTCAAGGGCGTGCGCGCCGACCAGATCATTTTCCGCCAAGCCAACTTCATCGAGACGTCGATCCGCAACGTCGAAACGGTGCTGGTCGAAGCGGTGGTCGTGGTCGCAATCGTCCTGTTCGCCTTCCTGCTCAACGTCCGCACCACCGCGATCTCGCTCACGGCGATCCCGGTCTCGATCCTGGCGACCGCCGTGGTGTTCCACGCCTTCGGGCTCTCCATCAACACGATGACTCTCGGCGGTCTCGCCATCGCCATCGGCGAGCTCGTCGACGACGCCGTGGTCGACGTGGAGAACATCTTCCGACGCCTCGGTGAGAACCGGCGGGCCGGCAACCCGAAGAGCGTCTTCGAAGTGGTGGTCTCGGCCTCGAACGAGGTGCGTTCCGGCATCGTCTACGCCACGATGGTGATCGTGCTGGTCTTCGTGCCGCTCTTCGCGCTGTCCGGCATCGAGGGCCGGCTCTTCGCGCCGCTGGGCCAAGCCTACATCATCTCGATCCTGGCGAGCCTCCTCGTCTCGATCACGCTGACACCCGTGCTCGCCTATTATCTGCTGCCCGGTCTCAAACGCCTGGAGGAGCACGACAGCCGCTTCCTCAAAGCGCTCAAGCGCGGCAACGCCGCCCTGCTCGGGGGCCTGCTCGGGCATGCCCGGCCCCTCATGGCGGTCGCTGCGTTGGCGGTGGCGGCGGCCGGTGTCGGGGCGGTCTTCCTGCCGCGCACGTTCCTGCCGCCGTTCAACGAGGGTTCGTTCACGGTCAACATGACCTTCAACCCCGGCATCTCGCTCGCTGAGAGCAACCGCATCGGCCTCGTGGCCGAGCGCCTGCTTCTCGAGATGCCGGACGTCCGGTCGATCGGCCGCCGCACCGGCCGGGCCGAACTCGACGAGCACGCGGAGGGGGTGCACTCCTCCGACCTCGAAATCGACCTCAAGCCGGGGGCCCGACCCAAGCCCGATCTCGTCGCCGACATCCGCGGGCGCCTCGCGGTGCTGCCGGTCAACGTCAATGTCGGCCAGCCGATCTCGCACCGGCTCGACCACATGCTCTCGGGCGTGCGCGCCGAGATCGCCCTCAAGATCTTCGGCGAGGATCTCGACACCCTGCGGGCGCTGGCCGAGGATCTGCGGCAGCGCTTCGCCGACATCCCCGGCATCGCCGACCTGCAGGTCGAGAAGCAGGTACTGATCCCGCAGCTCGAAATCCGCGTCGATTACAATCGCGCGGCCCTCTACGGCGTGCAGCCCGCCGCCCTGGTCGAGCAGCTGAGCCGCCTCTCGAACGGCCAAGTGGTCTCGCGTGTGGTCGACGGCTACCGCCGTTTCGATGTGGTGATGCGGCTCTCCGATGCGATGCGCACCACGCAGCACCTCGGAGACCTTCTGATCGAGACGCCGTCCGGTTGGGTGCCGGCCCGCCAGATCGCCGACATCCGCGAGACCGACGGGCCGAACCAGATCCTGCGCGAGAACGCCCGTCGCCGCATCGTCGTGCAGGCCAACACGCAGCCGGGCGCCGACATGGGCAAGATCGTCGAGGCCATTCGGGAGAATGTTGCCGCGGCGAACCTGCCCAACGGCTACACCACGCGGCTGGAAGGCTCGTTCCAGGCGCAGGCCGAGGCGAGCCGCACGATCGGTCTCCTCTCGCTACTCTCGCTCGCCCTGGTCTTCGCGCTGCTCTACAGCCGCTACCGCTCGGTGACCTTCACGCTGATCATCCTCGGCAGCATCCCGCTCGCCCTGATCGGCTCCGTCGCCGCGCTGTGGCTCGCCGGGCAGCCGCTGTCGGTGGCTTCGATGATCGGCTTCATCACGCTGACCGGCATCGCCACCCGCAACGGCATCCTCAAGATCAGCCACTACCTGAATCTTGCCATCCACGAGGGCATGCCGTTCGGGCGCGAACTCGTCATTCGGGGTAGTCTGGAGCGGCTCGCGCCGGTCCTGATGACGGCGCTCTCCGCCGGCGTCGCGCTGGTGCCGCTGCTCATCGGCGCCGATGCTCCGGGCAAGGAGATCCTGCACCCGGTGGCGGTGACGATCTTCGGCGGCCTGATCAGCGCGACTCTGCTCGACACGGTGCTGACGCCGATCCTGTTTTTGACCTTCGGTCGCAAGCCCCTGGAGCGGTTGCGCCACGAGATCCGTCAACGCCCCGCACCCTCCGCGAAGGCCCCCGACCGCTCCCCGCTCGAGGCGTTCTGAAGGCAGTCCCCTCGTTCCAGGAAAGCACTATGCGCACTCTCTTGCGGGCCACCCTCCGTGGTGCCGCCCCGACCGTCACCTCCCCCAGCTTCGCCGCAGCCCCGAACGGCCGCCAACCACGGTCACGGACGACCATCCGATCGCGTTCGTGATGACTGAAGACCGGCGTCACAGACTTCGTGATCAATGTGGAGGGCACTCCGACGGATACGTCCGGCCTGACGGTCAAAGACTTCGTCCAGTCAGGCGGCAACACGGAGACGTTGACCCTCAAGCCGACTGCGCCGAACAAGTTCGTCGCCGACCTCATGGCCCCAACGCCCTGAGGTGCGAAGGTCGAGCTGTCGGGCAAGATTCATGGGAACGCTGTCCAGGCTCGCTTCGAGAAGCCCAAGAGCATCGCCCCGAAAGAGGGCGCCAGTTTTCAAAAAATGACGATGCGCAAACAATGAACTAGGCCGCGTGGACTCTTGGGGTTCACGGACGGGGTAAGCGGTGCTTCAAGGCTGTCTTTTGGAGGACAGCCTTGAGCGTTCAGGATCGCTTGGTTCTCAGCGACGCGCA
>NZ_BPRC01000011.1 GCF_022179725.1 Methylorubrum aminovorans | reverse complement strand
AGGTCGATCCCCAACACCGTGATCGGCATCGTCTCGCTCCGTTCCTCATCTCCGCTACCCTGCCAGCCTAGCAGGGCAGCCCGGTGAGGGGCGGGCCATCCATAAAGGGGGATGCGACCGCCGCAACGATGTCGCTGGCCAGCAACGCGATCGCGTGGCGATCGCTCGCCGCCGCCCCTCTCGCGAGTATCGCGAACTCATCGCCTGCGAGGCGGGCGAGTTGAACGTCGGAGGACGCGAAACGCCGCAAACGTTCGGCAACGGCCCGCAGGAGCCCGTCGCCGGCCGCGTGCCCGAACGTGTCGTTCACGCTCTTGAACTCGTCGAGATCCAGCGCAAGCACCGCAAATCGCCCGTCCGGGCCGAGCTCTTCGCGCGCCGCTTCGAGAAGCTGCTGAAACTGAACCCGGTTCGGGAGGTCCGTCAGCGAGTCGTGCAGCGCGAGATAGGACAGGCGCTCCTCCGACCGCCGTTTCTCCGTCACGTCGGACCCGACACCGCGATATCCTGAAAAGCTGACACCGTTGGTGAAGATCGGCTTTCCACTCAGTTGCCACGTGCGCTGCTCGCCCGCGATGTTGAGCGGGAGGACGAGGTTGCGGAAGGTGCGGCGCTCCGCGATGCAGGTCCACAGAACCGTGCTCGGGTGCCCGTCGGGCGGAGCGACCGCGGGAAACAGCAGTTGCTCGAGAGGCAGGCCGAGGAGTTGGCGCTCCGAGGAGCGAGCGACCTCGACCAACCGCGGCGACACATGCTGGAGGCGAAGCTCGGCGTTCGTTTCCCAGAGCCAGTCGCTCGCATTCTCCTCGAATTCGTTGAGCAGGAGGTTTGTGAATTCCTGCTGCCTCTCCAAGTCGACCTGCGCGACGACGCGCATCTTCAAGAGGCGGCTGAGATGCAGGATCGTGAAGCAGACAAAGGCCGCGTAGAACAAGAGCAGGATCGCGACGTAGGTGTAGAAGCGCTCTCCCGTCGCCGCCAACCCGAAGAAGGATCCGGCGATGATGAGGCCGGAGAAGCCGATGGCGACACGCGGCAGCACGGCGGCGCTCATCCCTGTCGCGATGAGGCCTGCACAACTGGCGGCGATGAGCAGGCGCCCGTCCGGATCGGCTCCGACGAACAGCATGACCGGGATCGAGGCGAGCAGACCGCCATAGATGTAGGCGGCCAAGACGGCGCGACGGATGAACGAGACCGACACTTCGCGCGGCTTGGGACGCGAACGCCAGAGCCAGCATTGTTGGAGCACGACAATCGCAAGCGGCAGGATGACCGCTTCGAGCACGCCGAGATACGCGCGATTGGCGGGATTCCAGAAGAGGTAGACGATGACTTGGACGACGCTCAGGCTGACGAGCACCGTGAAAGGAACGAGACGGAGAGCAACGTCGAGCTGCTCCACACGGACTCGAGCTTTCAGGTTGGCGTCGAGAGATTCGTTTTCACGACTGGCGCCTGATGGGAATGAAATCAGCATATCACGTGACGCGTGCATTTCATGGAAGGCCACCCGATACAGATGAGAAATTTTTAATATTTTAAAACACCCTCGAATTGCCTCTTCCATCGCAGGATGGGGCTCTGGGCTTAAATTGCTGTGAACGCGACGCCTTGTATTTGATGCGCTTCGATTGCTCAATTTGCAATCTTCTGCGTCTTGTTTCAGGCGTAAAAGGGCTGAGATATCATCGTGATGGCGCGGCAGCCGCCATCCAGCCCGGTGCCACCCGGCACCCGCCGGCATCAGCCCTTGGGCGGGCCGTCCATCGCCGACGGACCGTGTCCCGAACCTTGAACCTCACGTTGACGCGCTGGTAGGCCGCCGCGCTCGGCGGATCGGTGACGTCCAGGGTTCGATTTTCGGCGGCACACGAATGGCCCTCGCCAGGGCGGGCGCCGCTGCCAAACAAGCCGAGCGCAGCTGCGTAGGCCAGGTCGTGCCTGCGTCGATACCAACGGCACAAGCGCATCGACCGTCGACCTTGCGCGGTCTCGGAGCGCTTTCCGACGAAGCGGCTTGCGGCTCGTCGAAAGAAAGTGCCGACAAAGGAAGGGCCTAGAGTCGTCGGCCCGCTGCAATCAGGTCGGACACGTCCCGAAGTCCGGGGCCGGCCCCGGACTTCGGGATGAGTGTCACGAGCGTTCTCGGGCGGCCGGCGCGGCGCCTCGTTCGTCTACCGGCTCTCGAGGCGGCATGAGGGGGCCGTCTCGACGGGGCAGGAGGCCGGCGGCTCTCGATAGATCCGCACCCGGGGCGGCTCATCGCCGTTTTCCAGCGCCGTGCGACGCTCTTCCTCGGCGTAGTCCCAGCTCCACTCGTCGGAATGCTCCCCGTCGAGCACGACGCCGGACCGGCAGCCCCAGCCGTGCTGGCGCGCCACCTGGGCCTGCTCGTAGGTGACGGTGAAGTAGCCGTATTCGTGAAGCTCTCGATCCCGGCACAGGATCTTGCCGTCCGGCGTCACGATATCGCCCGGCTTCGCCCCCTGCGGCAGTGTCGATGTCAGTGTCGATGTCACGGCTGGCTCCCACGCATCACATTTCGGCACGATCATACCGATCCTATGGGCGCACGCAAAAGGCTGCGCGCCGCATCACTGCAAAATAACGTCACACGGCTTTGGCGATGTCGGGGGTCGCGCCCGAGGCAACTCTCGCCACCCACGCTGCACGACATGCTTGCGGGCGTTCGAGGTCAGGCCATTTGCCGGCCCCACAGAGTGGCGGCCTGCAGGCTTCGAACCGATCGGCACGACGCGCCGACCGGAGACGGCAAAGGAGAATACGGGATGAGACCGGACCTTTCTCTCGACGTGCCCCCTCCGGGCATGTTTGCTGAGGAGACCGGCCAGTACGAGCCGGATAGGGAGCGAACATGCGCAACGGTTGGGTTGTGGTCGGCGCACTTGGCTGCGCTCTGGGGGCCGCGCCGGCCCAGGCGGGCATCACCGGCATCGAGATCGCCAGCGTCGAGCCTTTTGCCGACGGCGCCGAGTTCGGCGCGGCCGGCAGCTACGAGCGCGTCGTCGGCACGGCCCGCGGCGAGCTCGACCCGGCCGATCCCGCCAATGCCGGCATCGTCGACATCGCCCTGGCGCCCCGCAACGCCCGCGGCATGGTCGAGTACAAGACCGACCTGTTCATCCTGCGGCCCAAGGATCCGGCCCGCGGCAGCGGAACGCTCCTGTTCGAGGTGCTGAACCGGGGCCGCAAGTTCCTCTTCAACTGGGTCCTCGATGCGCCGGCCCAAGGCGTGCAGGCCGTCAACGATCCGAAGACCGCCACGGATGCCGGGACCGGGCTCGTCCTGCGCCGGGGCTACACCCTTGTCTGGTCCGGCTGGGAGGCGGATGCCCTGCGCCAACAGGGCGGCATGGCCATCGACGTGCCGGTGGCCACGCGCGGCGGCAAGCCGATCGTCGAGCTCGTGCGCGATGAACTCGTCAGCGCGACCCGCGGGCCCCCGGAGGCGCCCTTCGCCCTGACCTTCAAGACAGCCAGCCCGGACAAGACGAGCGCGCGGCTCACCGTGCGGCGCCGGGAGGCCGACCCGCCGCGGCCGGTGCCGCCGGAGGCTTGGCACTACGCCACGCCGCGTCAGATCGAGCTCCTGCCGAAGGGCACCAAGCCGTTGCCCGGCTCGCTCTACGAATTCACCTACCAAGCGACCGAGCCGAAGGTGCTCGGGATCGGTTTCGCCGCCACGCGGGATGTGGTGGCCTTTCTCCGCAGCGAGGGAGAGGCTGCGTCCAATCCGGCGGGCGGCGCCATCAGGCACACCCTCGCGCTCGGCATCTCGCAGAGTGGGCGCTATCTGCGCGATTTCATCCAGCAGGGCTTCAATCGGGACGAGGCCGGCAAGCGGGTCTTCGACGGCGTGCTGTCCCATATCGCGGGCGTGGGCGGGGTGTTCCTCAATGCCCGCTTCGGTCAGCCCTCGCGCACCAACACGCAGCACGAAGACCACCTCTATCCGGAGAACACCTTCCCATTCTCGGCCGCCCGCCTGCACGATCCGATCACCGGGCGGACGGGCAGCATCCTGCGGGACGATGGCTTCGATCCGCTGCTGATCGAAGCGAACACCGGCACGGAATATTGGCAGAAGGGCGCCTCCCTCCTGACGACCGACCCGGTCGGCCGCAGCGATGTGCCGCTGCCCGACACCGCGCGCGCCTATCTGGTCTCGAGCGGCTTCCATTACGGGCGTGCGGGCCTGACCTCGACCAAGGGACCCTGCACGAACCCACGCAGCACCCTGAATCCGGCCCCGGCGGTTCGCGCGATGCTCGTCGCGCTGGAGGAGTGGGTGAAGGACGGCAAGGCCCCGCCCGACAGCCGTGTTCCCCGCCTGTCCGACGGGACTCTGGTCGAGGCGGCGGAGATCGGCTTTCCGTTCATGGTCGGCGTCCCCGTTCCGACGGCGCTCAATGCGATCGCTCGCTTCAGCACCTACCTGGACCCGCGCCCGGAAAGCGGGCCGCAATATCGCCCGCTGGTCCCGCGCGTCGATGCCGACGGCAACGACGTGGCCGGCATCCGTCTGCCGGCCGTCGCGGCACCGCGGGCAACCTTCACGGGCTGGAACCTCTATGCCGATCCCTTCCCCGCCGACGCCTTGTGCGACCGGGAAGGCAGCCAGATCCCGTTCCCGGCCACGCAGGCCGATCGGACCGCGAAAGGTGATCCCAGACAGTCCATCGAAGAGCGTTATCCGGATGCCGCCGCCTACATCGCGGCCGTGACGAAGTCCGTCGATGCTCTCGTGACGGACCGCCTCCTGCTGCGCGAGGACGGGGATCGCTTGATTGCCGCGGCTCGACAGGAAGCGCCGTAGCCGTCGCTCTCACCGATGCCGGCGCTCCGGTTCGGCACCGGTGGCCTCGCGCGCTCGGTGGGCTCGGACAGCACGGGCGCCGGCCGGGTGAGGGGGTGACGGGGCCCGGTGCCGGGTGCGTCAGCCTTCGACCGACGGCCGGCTCCAGAGCCTCTGTGCCCACACCGACAAGATCGCCGAGGCGACCACGAACGGCAGGGCGACGATCAGCGCCGCCCCGGTCTCGCTGCCGATCAGCACCGCGACTGCGTCCCGCAGGGCGAACAGCAGGAGAACCAGCGCGGCGACGACCAGCAGGAGCGCGCCGCCGAACAGCAGCACGAGCGAGGCGACCGCCCGCAGATTGCCGCGGATTTCCGTTCGCGCCAGCCGGAGCAGCTTGCCGAGGTGAGCGCTGGCTTCACGAATCGCGACGAGCATCAGAACGGCGGTGGTGCGAGGATCCTCGACCGGCTCGCCTTGCGGACGGTTCTGTTGGCTCACGGATACTCCCTCGACCGTCCCCCGAGCCCGTCGTCATGCGCAGGCCTGAGAGAACGCGCGGCCCGACCCTCTGCGAAGCGATCCGTCGGGGCTGGACCAAAGTGCCCGAACGTTTCGGGCCGGAGCCGTTACACCACAGGCGGGGACCGCAGATCCAGCGGCACGATGCGTCCGTCCCGGAAAAGGCAACGGCCTCGATTCGACGGGCCGCAGGCCCGGTGACCGTTCACAGGGGCTGCCGGACACGGAAAACCCCGCACCGGCGGAACCGGGCGGGGCCGAGAGTCGTGAGGGAGGATCGTGACGGAGGATCCTGGCGGCCTACTGGCCCGGGCCGTTGCCGCTTCCGCCGCCGGCGCTGCCCTGAGGAACGGCGCGCTCGGGCTGGTTGGCGTTGCCGCCGGCAGCCGCGTTGTTGGTGATGGTGTCGGCGCCCGTGGCGCCGCGCGAGACCGACACGCCGCGGTCGCGGCCGCCGGTGACGCTGCCGTCATCCGTCACGATCACGCCCGATCCTTGCCGAGGCTGCGCGGTGGCGGGCAAGCAGGCGACGGCGGCAAGGGCGAAGCCGATCACGCAAGTGATCGTCGGTGGGTTTTTCATGGCGGCTCCTGTACAGTTCCTGTCGTTCTCTGCAGGAGCAACCCGGCCTGAACTTCGTTGTTCGGGCTCGGTCTGGAATCGCACCGTTCTCCGGCGCGCACCGCGGCGGCCTTTCTTTTCGTTGAGCCGGTCCGCATCGTCCATTCCCGACCTCGACGGAGGACAACGCAAGCGGGCGGAGGGGTAAGACTTGCGCGCGCGGCGGGTTACGCCGCCTGGACGAGTCTCCGGCGCGCAACACCTCGTCTTTTCCTGCGAAACCGGCGTCAAACCTCTCCAAATCCGTCAAAGTTTGGCTATCAGGCTGATCGGGTCACCTCGTGATTGATCGCCGTCATGCTGTCCGTCTCCCGCGCCGTCGTGTCCAAGCATCGTGAGATTTCCGCGCTGCTCGCGACCTATGCCATGTTCCTCAGCGGCGTGCTGATTCTCGCCTGGGCGGCATAGAGCATCGTTCCGGAAGGGGGCCGCCGGCCTTCGGAAAAGACGATGCAAAGACAATGAGTTCGAGCATCGTCTTCGTCCGGACGCCGTCAGCCACCTGTCGGGCGCGATTCGACCGGTGTCAGCGGCCGCACAGAGCGGCGAAGGCGGCCGGTTGCGGCTCGCCGCCGCCCTCCGCGAAGCGGGTCGGCGTGCACAGGCCGGGATTGGCGCCGCAATAGCCGTTGAAGCCGAAGCGCGTCGCGGAGCCGGGCGGGCCGGAGGTCACGCCGCCGGCGGTCACGATGGCGACGGCGCCGGGCTGGTCGAGGGTGAGGCAGGCCTGCGGGCTCGCCTTGCGGGTGCAGACCCGAACCTCGCCCTCGGTGAGGGTGATGACCGAGCGTGCGCCGGTGGTCCAGACGTCGAACACCGTCCCGCGGACGCCGATCGTCGCGACGGGAGTCTTGATCTCGTAGGCCTTCTTGTCGAGGTCGCCGGTCACGAAGCGGTAGGTGCCCTTCAACAGGTTGAGTGCCACCTTCCCCGCCGGCCGCTCCTCCGAATAGACGTACTGGTTGAGGGCGATGCGCGCGTTCGGCCCGATCGAGAGATTGGTCTGGTCGAGGAAGACGATCTTGGCGAGGCTGTCGGCGCCGGTCTGCACCGCCTCGTCGCGGAACACCGTATCGCCCGCGGCGAGGCTGTTCTTCTGCGCCCCCTTCAGGCGGGACACGTCGTTCTTCACCACCGTCGTCGCGCCGATCTGCTGGGCCGAGGCCGGCAGGCTCAGCGCGAGGCCGCCGGCCAGGCCGGCGAAACAGATCCGTCTGACGAGGCGCATCGCGGGGCAGTCCATCGGGCAATCGCCCCATCGTAGACGCGAAACCGGCGGCGGCGGCAACTCTATTGGCGGCTTTTCCCGGCGCTGTTGCAAATCGACGGCAAGACCGCGCCTCCTCTTCGCACTGTTCATCCCCGACCGGGACGCGGAATCTACTGAACCTCGGCGATTTCCCCACCGGGAGGCCCGGCCCGGTAGAGGCCGCGCGGATCGGCCCCGATCCGGTGCCGGAGGGTGGCGATCGCCTCCGGCGGCAGGGCCTCGATCCAGGCCCGGAAGCGGGCGTGATCGGGCCTGTCCCGGGCGCCGACCGGCGGCGTCTCGCCCAGGGCCTGATAGGCCGCCGCGTAGGTCGCGATGCCGTTGAGCGTCGCCGAGCGGGTCCGGCCGAGAGCAAGGCCGCTCGCCTTCGCCGCGAGCAGGAACAGGCGGTCGTCGATCTCGGCCAGCGGCCCCGGCGTCAGCGCCCAGTGCCCGAACAGGTGAAAGCCCGCCGGCAGGAACAGGTAGCTGCTGGCATCGACGAAGCGGTCCGGGTCCTCCTCGGGAAGCGGCATGACGCTGAGATCGGGCCGCCGGAGCCGCCGGGAGGCCGTGACCAGCCCGCAGCGCTCGAACCCGACGCGCAGGGCCGCGACGAGGCAGCGTTCGATATGGTCCGGATCGTACCAGCTTGCGGCATCGAGGAAGCCGATCGCCGTATAACCCCGCGCGGCGGCGAGCAGGCCGCCCGCCGCCCAGGCCGCGCGTCCGTGCGCCTCGCCCGTGCCGCCGAGGCGGATGTGGTCGGCCACCCCGGCGGCGAGCGCCTGATCCAGCACCTCCTGCGGCGGGCCGTCCGCGATCAGGATATGGTCCACCGCCACGCTCTGGCCCGCCACGGAGGCGATGCAGCGCCGCAGCGTCTCGGCATCGTCCCCGCGGTAGGCCGTCACCACGGCGATCCGAGGGGCGCCGTCCTTCAGGGTCCCGGACCAGAGCGAGGCGCGCGCCCGCAGGCGGTCCTCTGCGTAGACGCGGTTGGTCCGCACCCGCTCCCGGGTCGGAGCGTCGAGGTCGTCGCGCGACAGGAGGATCGCGCAGGCGACGAGGCAGTCCATGTCGCGGCCCGCCCAGTAGGCGTTGACCGCGAACTCGTCGAGAAGGCCGATCGCGTAGATCCAGGGCTGGAGGAACAGACCGGCCTCCGGCAAGGGAAGACCGAGCCCGCGCTCCGCGGCCGCGAGTCCCAGCGCCCACGCGCCGCGCTGCCGACAGATCAGGGCCGCCGCGTGCAGCGCCTCGGCGCGCTCCGGCACGGTCGCGCTCGCGCGTTCGAGCACGGCCAGGACATCCTCCGTCGGCGCCCCCAGCCGCGCCATCAGTTTGCCGACGTTGAGCAGGCTCTCGAACACCTCCTGATCCCAGAAGCCGAGTTCGGCCCGTGCGCGATAGGCCTCGATCGCCCGCTCGAACTGCCCGGAATCGCGCAGACTCTGGGCGAGGTAGAAGGTGTAGCGGGCGCGCAGGAACGGATCGGCCTCGCCCGCCAGCGCCGTCTCCAGAAGGGCGGCGTCCCGCGCGAACTTTTGCGGATCGCATGAGCGCGCGCCGTCGCCGCCGTAGACGATGGAGAGCCCCGCCGCCACGCCATGCGACCGCGCGGTGGCCGGGACCTCAAGGAACTCGTGCAGGACGGAGCGGTAGCGGAAGGCGAGTCGGTTCGAGAACAGTTGCGGCCGGCGGTAGACCGTTCCCCCGTGATGAATGTCGAGGTCGTAGACATCCGCGGTGAGGCCGGCCTTGAAGGCCGTCGGGTCGAAGCCGGCAGCGAAGGCGAGCCGGTCGTCGGCATCGATCACCAGGGCGTAGTCGATGGCTGCGTCCTCACGGAGGGCCGCGAGTGCCGCGCTGCGGTTGTGGGCAAAGTCCTGCCACGGCTCTTCGACCACTGCGCCGGGAATCCCGTGGCGGCCGAGATAGGCCCGCACGATCTCCGGCGTTCCGTCGCGCGAGCCGGTATCGACGATGACGGCGCCGTCGATGAGGGGCCGGACGCTGTCGAGGCAGCGCTCCACGACATGCGCCTCGTCCCTGACAATCATGCACAGGCCGATCGTCGGCATCCGTCCCTCCCCCTCTCCCCGTCCGGTCGGGGCTTGCTGTCCGTGCCGGGACTTGCCGTCCGTGCCGGGACTTGCCGTCCGTGCCGGAGCCTGCCCGCCGCCGAGGCCCGGCGAATCACGATCGGCGGCCCTCGCCAGGATGGCCCGTCCGGCCGCCACCCTTCCAGAACCCTCTCGCAGCCCTGTTGCGGAAGACACACACCTCGCGGGCTTCTCACCCGATTTGCCTGCGGAAGACGAGAGTGACCGGCCCTATTCGGCTTCATCGAAGGAGGGCGAGACGGTATCGTTCATCAGCCGTCCACGCGGCAGAACAACAAAGGTCCAATCATGCCGAGGGAAGGCCTGCCTCCGCGCAAGGGCTGTCTCGATCCGGGCAAGCTTTCTGCCGGCGCGCGCAGGTTCGGACCCGTCGATGCGCAATCAACGGGATCGGCTCATCGATTGAAGTATCGACTATGCGTGAGACAAATTGAAAAATAAGGCTCGGACCCGGCCCGCGATTGAAAATGCGCGACGGTGGGGCCGGCGGGACGGGATTTGGGGGCATGGCTCAGCATAAGCGCGACGCGCTGCTCACGACCGTCTTCGTCGGAAGCGCCGTCCTCGCCCTGTTGCTCCCCGGCGCACCGGCATGGCCGGCCGGCGGCGGGGCCGGCGGGCGGAGTTCGGGCGACACGCTGGGCAACGGCAGGCCCGGCACTGACGCGCCCGCGGGCAGCTCCGACCCCGAGGGCAGTCTCGACAATTCCGGGGCCGGCGGGGGCGGCAGCGGCGGCGGACCGGGTCTCGCCGGCGGGAGCGGCGGCAGCGGCTACACCTTCCCCGAGGGCGAAGGACCGCTGATCGCGATCCCGGGCGGCACGGCCGGGGCCGGCGGCACGACCGCTTCGCCGAATGGCGGCGACGGCGGCGATGCGCCCTTCTCCACGAGCGGGGCAGGCGGCGGCGGGGGCGGCGCCAGCGGCAACGGCGCCGCCGGACAGGCGCAGATCGACAATGCCGTGGGGCTGACCGGCGGCAACGGCGGCCGGGGCGGCGGTGCGGCGAGCTACGACGCCGCACAGCCCGGCAGCTTCCAGGGCGGCGGGGGCGGCGGAGCCGGCGGCGAGGGGGCGATCGTCACGGGCGTGGGGCCAAGCACCAACCGGGCCGGCGCCACCTTGCAGGGCGGGGCCGGCGGCGCGGGCGGCGACGCGCATGCCGGCGGCGGCGGCGGCGAGGGGGGCATCGGGCTGCGCAACGCCGGAACCGGCGCCGTCACCAATGCCGGGGCGATCCTGGGCGGCGGCGGCGGCAAAGGCGGCAACACGGAGCGGGCCTTGAACGGGATCGCGGGGGCCGGCGGCGCGGGCGGGATCGGCGTCTTCCTGTCCGGCCGCAGCCTCTTCACCAACGCGGCGGAGGGCACGGTCTTCGGCGGGGCCGGCGGAACCGGCGGCGGCTGGAACTTCACTGGCCAGACCCCACCGACGGCGCTCGGCGCGGCCGGCGAGGGCGGCGCGGGATTCTCCGGAGCGACCGGCGCGAACCTGTCCAATGCCGGCACCATCACCGGCGGCACCGGGGGCGGCGGCGCCGAGGGCACGCGCGGCTTCCTGGAAATCACGGGACCGTCGGGGGCGCCGGTCGCCACCGGCGGCACGGGGGGAATGGGCGGCGTCGGCGGTCGCGGCGGGACCGGCGCGCAGCTCATCGGCGCGGAGGGCTTCGGCAATACCGGCACCCTGGCCGGCGGTGCGGGCGGCACCGGTGGCTTCGGCGGCCTGCCCAGCAGCCTCTTCGAGGGGCCGCCCGGCGTGGTCGACAATTCCGGCGGCGGCGCGGGCGGCGCCGGCGGCACCGGCGGCACCGGCGGCACCGGGCTGCGGATTGGCGGCGGAACCGCCCTCGGCAATGCCGGAACCGTTCGCGGCGGCGACGGCGGACGGGGCGGCGACGGCGGACAGGCCGGCTTCGCAGCGGAGAGCCGCGGCGGGGCCGGCGGCCGGGGCGGCGCGGGCGGGACCGGGGCGCAGATCACCGGCACCGAGTTCGGTAATTTCGGTCTCATCACCGGCGGCGGGGGCGGCACGGGCGGAGCCGTGGGCGCGCAGGATCCCGCGGCGGGCCTCGATGCGGTCGTCCTCGCCGGGAGCGGCGGCACCGGCGGCACCGGCCTCCTGCTCGAAGGCGCCACCCGCCTCACCAACACCACTCTCGGCCGCATCGCGGGCGGGACCGGCGGCCTCGGCGGCGCGGGCGCGGCCGGCGGTGCGGGCGGGATCGGCGTGCTCGCCCCCGCGGGTGGCACCCTGATCAATCTCGGGACGATCACCGGCGGCGCCGGAGCCTCCGGCGCGAGCGGTGCCGCGGGCAGCGGGGGGCTCGGCGGAACGGCGATCGTCGGCGCCGGCCTCACCATCGTCAATTCCGGCCTCATCGCCGTCGGCGCCGGCGCCACCGGCCCCGCCGCCGTGGAGACGGGCCGGGCCATCAGCTTCACCGGCGGGCTCAACAGCCTGACCCTGACCGCGACCTCGCAGATCGACGGAGGTGTCGTCGCCTTCAGCGCCGCCGACCGGCTCATCCTCGGCGGAACCGGCGACGGCACGTTCTCCGCCGCGGCGATCGGTGCGCAGTTCCAGAATTTCGGCGTGTTCCAGAAGGCCGATGCCGGCACGTGGACGCTCACCGGCACGACGCCCGCGGCGACGCCCTGGCAGGTGCTCGGCGGAACGCTCGCGGTCAGCGCGGATGCCAATCTCGGCGCGCCGTCGGGCGGCGTCCTGCTGAATGGCGGAACCCTGCAGGCCACCGCCGCTCTCTCGACCGGCCGCACCGTCACCCTGGGCGCGGCCGGGGGAGCAATCCGGACGGAACCCGGCGTCGCGATGACCGCGAGCGGACCGCTCGTCGGCACGGGCGGGCTGACGAAGACGGGACTCGGCACCCTGACCCTGACCGGCGCCAACAGCTATACCGGCGCGACGAGGATCGAGGCCGGCACGCTGGCGCTGGCGGGCTCGGGCACCCTCGCTGCATCGAGCGGGATCGCCCTGGCCAGCGGCACCACCTTCGACATCGCCGGGCTGACCAACGGCGCCGCCATCCGGAGCCTGGGCGACACCGCCGCGGGCCAGGCTGGCACGGTGGTGCTCGGTACCAACCGCCTGACCCTGACGGACGCCTCCGGCACGTTCTCCGGTGCGATCACCGGGATCGGCGACGTGGTGCTCTCCGGCGGGAGCCAGACCCTGGCGGGCGTGAGCAGCTTCAACGGCGTCACGAACGTGGCCGGCGGCACCCTGACGCTCGCGTCCGGCGGCGCGCTGACGGGCTCGGTGACAACAGGGGCCGGGGGCCGCTTCGCCAATGCGGGCGCCGTGGGCGGCGGCCTCACCAATGCCGGCTCCACGACCAACGACGGCACCATCAATGGCCCCGTCGCCAACAGCGGCAGCTTCGTCAACCGCGGTACTGCCGGGGCGCTGTTCAGCACGGCGGGAGCGGTGACGAATACAGGCACGCTGAACGGCGCGGTGACGATCAACGGCGGCAGCCTTGCGCTTGGTCCGGGCAGCCTCGTCAACGGCGTGCTGACGAACGCCGCCGCGGTCACGGCGCAAGGGCGGATCGCCGGGTCGGTGACGAACGCGGCCGGAGCGAGCTTCACCCTGTCCGGTCCGCTGGCCGACCTCACCGCACTGAGCAATGCCGGCACCGTGAGCCTCGCCGGCAACGCGCTCGGCATCGGCACCCTGACCGGGCAGGACGGCGTGGTCCAGAACGGCGCCGCCACGGCGGCGACGCTGACGCTGGGCGCCGGCAGCACCGCGGGAATCGTGCTGCAGGACGGTGCGGGCGGCGGCGCGCTGTCCCTGGCCAAGGTCGGCCCCGGCATTCTGACGCTGTCGGGCCCCAACACCTATAGCGGCGGCACGGCGCTGAACGGCGGCACCGTTCTCGTGTCGAGCGATGCCAGCCTCGGCGCGGCGACGGGCGGCTTGAGCTTCGGCGGCGGCACGCTCGCCTCCGGCGCAAGCTTCACCACCGGCCGCGCGCTCGCCCTCGGCGCGTCGGGCGGAACGCTGGCGCCGGATGGGGGCACGAGTCTCACCCTGACCGGCGCGGTCGGCGGCTCCGGCGGCCTCACCGTGGGCGGGGCCGGCCGCGTCGTCCTGACCGGCGCCAACAGCTACGGCGGCGACACGCGGGTGAATGCCGGCGCGACCCTGCAAGTCGGCGACGGCGGCACGGCCGGCACGATCCCCGGCAATGTCGTGGCCAACGGCACGCTCACGCTCAATCGCTCGGACAGCCAAGATTTTGCCGGCGTCATTTCCGGCTCCGGGATCCTGAACCAGTCGGGCACCGGCATCACGACACTGACCGGCAGCAACGGCCCGGCGGCCCTTTTCACCGGCACGGCCAACGTGCAGGCCGGGACGCTGGCGATCAACGGCACCTTCGGCGACACCGCCGGCAACCGCGCGAGCGTCATCGTCCAGTCCGGCGGCACCCTGAATGGGTCCGGCACGATCGCCGGTTCGGTGACCGTCAACGGCGGCACCGTCTCGGCCGGCAATTCGCCGGGCACGCTGACGGTCGCCGGCAACTACACCCTCAATCCCGGCTCGACCTCGCTGTTCGAATTCGGCGCGCCGGGTATCGTCGGCGGGGCGAGCAACGACCTCATCAATGTCGGCGGCAATCTCGGGCTCGGCGGCACGCTCAGCCTCGTCGCGGCCGCCGGCGCTACGGCCCCGCCGGTCTCGGGCGCCTACCGGCTGTTCAACTACGGCGGCACGGTCTCGGGCGCCTTTGCCGGCGTCACGACGCCGGGCGCCGGCACCAGCGCGCTCGTCTACACCGACATCCCGAGTCAGGTGAACGTGCTCGTCACCAACGGCAACCAGTCGGTGCAGCTCTGGGACGGCGCCGACACCACCGGCGCCGCCGCCGGCGCCCAGGGCGGCAGCGGCACCTGGAGCGCGGGGGGCACCAACTGGACGCGCCTGCCCGGCGGGCAGATCAACGACCTCTGGCGCTCCGGCGTCGGCCTGTTCGGCGGCAGCACCGGCACGGTGACGGTGGCCGGGACGCAGGCTGTGCAGGGCCTGCAATTCACGAGCGACGGCTACCGCCTCGCCGGGCCGGGCGCGCTTCTCCTGACCGGCGATCCCTTCTCGACGCCGAGCCAGAGCTTCGTCACCGTCGATGCCGGCGTCTCGGCCACCATCGCCACGGGGCTGACCGGAGGGGCGGCGGGGATCGGCCTGCGCAAGCTCGGATCCGGCACGCTGACGCTCGCGGGCGCCGGCAGCTATACCGGCGCGACGACCGTCGAGGCGGGAACCCTGGCGCTCGCCGCCGGCGGATCGCTGGCGGGCCCGATGGCGACAGGGGCCGGGGGCCGCTTCGCCAATGCCGGAACGGTCGACGGCGGCCTCACCAATGCCGGCTTCGCCAGCAACGACGGCACCATCAATGGCCCCGTCGCCAACGACGGCAGCTTCGTCAATCGCGGTACCGCCGGGGCGCTGACGAGCACGGCGGGAACGGTGACCAACACCGGCACGCTGAACGGCGCGGTGGCGATCAACGGCGGCAGCCTCGCGCTCGGCCCCGGCAGCCTCGTCAACGGCGCGCTGACGAATGCCGCCGCGGTCACGGCGCAAGGGCGGATCGCCGGGTCGGTGACGAACGTGGCCGGGGCGAGCTTCACCCTGTCCGGTCCGCTGGCCGACCTCACCGGGCTGAGCAATGCCGGCACCGTGAGCCTCGCGGGCAACGCCCTCGGCATCGGCACCCTGACGGGGCAGGGCGGCGTGATACAGAACGGCGCCGCCACCGCTGCGACGCTGACGCTCGGCTCCGGCAGCACGGCCGGAACCGTTCTGCAGGACGGCGCGGGGAGCGGCGCGCTGTCCCTGGCGAAGGTCGGGGCCGGTACGCTGACGCTGACGGGGGCCAGCCCCTTCAGCGGCGGAACCACGGTGGCGGGCGGCACCCTGGCGCTCGGCGGGCCGGGCTCGGCCGGCAGCGGCGCCATCGCCCTCGAGACCGGCACCCGCCTCGCCTTCCTCGGCAGCGGCTACACGGTCGAGAACGCCATCCGCGTGGCGAATCCCGGCCTCGCGACGATTGATTCCGGTCCGGGCACGATCGCCCTGTCCGGGCAGATCTCCGGGCCCGGCAGCCTGGAGAAGGCTGGCCTCGGCACGCTGGTGGTGTCCGGCACCGGCAGCTATGCCGGCGCCACCGCGGTCACGGCCGGCATCCTCCAGGTCGATGGCGCACTCACCGGCTCGTCGATCCTCACGGTCGGGCCGGGCGCGGGCCTGACCGGAACCGGCCGCGTCGGCGCGCTCACGGTCCAGTCGGGGGGATTCGTGGCGCCGGGCAACGCGGCCAACCCCATCGGCGCGCTGACGGCGGAGGGGCCGGTGGTACTCGGCGCCGGCTCGACCCTGGCGACGACCCTGTCGCTGACGGCGGCGAGCCGGCTCGTCACGCCCGCCACCGCGACGATCGCGTCGGGCGGCATTCTCCAGATCACGCCCTCGGCGCTGGCCTACACCACCCCGGTGCGGCTGCCGATCCTGGTGGCGAGCGCGGGGCTGACCGGCCAGTTCACCAGCGTCACCTTCACCGCGCCGGTGCGGGGCCTGCAGCCGGTCGTCGGCTACGACGCGAACAGCGCCTACCTCCAGTTCGGCGAGACCGAGCCCGGCCGCCCGACCGAGCCGGGGCCGGACCTGACCAGCGCGATCGCTTCGGCCCAGGGGTTGGCGCGCGACCGCTTCGGCGCCTTCGTGACGCAGCGCATCCTCGGCAGCGTGCTCACCGGCTTCAACCAGCAGATCAGTTGCGGCGACTGTTTCAGCGGCTTCGGCATGGCCGGCTCCTACAGCGTCGGCGCGCAGGGCCGCAGGGCGCTCACCGACGAGCTGATCGCCATCGGCGGCTTCGCCTATACCGGCTACGACAGCGGCCGGGTCCGCGTCTCCGGCGGGCCGATCTTCGCCGGCCTGCTGCGCTACGATCCGGCGGGCTTGGGCTCGGCGCGGCCGTTCGTGGATGTCGGCGGCTTGTTCGCGCCGAGCCAGAACACGAGCTACAGCCGGGGCTACACCTTCGGCACCATGGCCGGCCAGGGCAATGGGCGGGTATCGACCCTCGGCGGCTCGGTCTTCGGCCGGGTCGGCTACGTCGCGCGGCTGTCGCCGCAGGACGAGGTCGCGGCGGCCGTCGAGTATAGCCGCGGCTGGCAATATGCCGGCGCCTACAATGAGGGCCTGCTCGCCCCGAATCCCTACGCCCTGGCGAGCCGCGGCGGCACCGACATCATCAACATCGCCAAGATCGGCGGGCAGTACACGCGCCTGTTCGGCGCCGCGATCGAGGCACAAGCCAATCTCGGCGTCACCCACGGCTTCGGCCTGAAGAGCGGCCTGAACGGGACGGTGGCGGATGTGCCGTTCACGACCCCGATCAAGGATCTCACCTGGGTGGAGTACGGGGCACGGATCAGCTACCGCCTGCAGCAGGATCTGGCGCTCGACGGCTTCATCCTCGGCACGCTCGGGCCGCAGCCGGTCGGCGACACCATCCACGGCGGCGCCTCGGTGCGCTACGCGTTCTGACGTCTCTTTTGCAAGAGGACAGGCGGAAGGGGCCGCGGATGCGGAAGGCCGTCATGCCCGTCCTATCCGCAGGCCGGGCCGCCTTCGGCTGGATCGGCCGCCGCATCGGGCCGGGGCGGCTGCTGGCGAGCGGCCTGCTCTTGCTGCTGCTCGCTCTGCGGATCACCGATCCGCCGCCGGTCGAGGCCCTGCGCGTGCGCACCTTCGACGCGCTGCAGGTGCTCTCGCCACGGGTGCCGCCGGCCGATCGCCCGGTGGCCATCGTCGATATCGACGAGGCGAGCCTGCGGGAATTTGGCCAGTGGCCGTGGACGCGCACGCGGCTCGCCGCGATGTGCCGCAAGCTCCAAGAGGGCGGGGCGCTCATCGCCGCCTTCGACATCGTCTTCTCCGAGCCCGACCGGCTGTCGCCGCCGCGGCTCGCCGAAACCCTACCGGACCTGAGTGAGGCGGCCCGCGCCGACCTCAGGGCGCAGCCCGACAGCGACGCGGTCTTCGCCAAGGCGATCGGACACCTGCCCGTGGTGCTGGGCCAGACCGCGGCGAGCACGCCCGTCGCCTGGACCGGACGCGAGCCGCCGCCGCAGACCGGCACCGCCGTGGTGGGGACGGATTTCGATCCGGAGACGGCGCTGATCGGATTTCCGGGTCTGATCCGCAACCTGCCGGTCTTGGAGCGGGCCGCCGCGGGGCGGGGCGTCTTCACCATCAGCCCCGAGCGGGACGGGGTGGTGCGGCGGGTGCCGCTGGTGCTGCGGGCTGGCGGCACCGTGGTACCGACCCTGGCACTCGACATCCTGCGGGTTGCGACCGGGGCCGACACCCTGCTGATCCGCACCGACGAGGCGGGCGTCGTCTCGATCCGCCTGCCCGAGCTCACCGTGCCGACCGATCCGCACGGGCAGATCTGGGTGCGCTTCAGCCTGCACGATCCGGGACTCTACGTGTCGGCCCGCGACCTCCTCAACGGCACGGTGCCGCCGGAGCGGCTGCGCGACAAAATTGTCCTCGTCGGCACCTCCTCCGTCGGCCTGCTCGACAACCGCACCACGCCGCTCGACCGCTCGATGCCGGGCGTCGAGATCCACGCGCAGCTCCTGGAAAACCTGCTGACCGGCGCCACCCTCACCGTGCCGAACGAGGCGACCTTGATCGAGGTCGGCGCGACGGCGGCGGTGTCGCTCGCCATCATCCTGTTTGCCCCCATCCTCGGCGCGCTCGGCCTGCTGCTGTTCGGCAGCCTCGTGGCAGGACAGCTCGTCTTCGTCTCGTGGTACCGGTTCTCCGCCCACGGCATCCTGTTCGATGCCACCTACCCGCTGCTGACGACCTTCCTCGTCTACCTCACCCTCGTCTTCACCAACTACTTCCGCGAGCAGGCCGGGCGGAAGCGGATCCGCACCGCCTTCGGCCGCTACCTGTCGCCGGACCTCGTGGAGCAGCTCGCCCACTCGCCCGAGCCGCTGCGGCTCGGCGGCGAGGAGCGGCGCCTGACGATCATGTTCTCGGACGTGCGCGGCTTCACCGCGATCGCGGAGTTCTACAAGACGGACCCCGCCGGGCTCACGGCCCTGATGAACCGCTTCCTCACCCCGCTGACGAACGCCATCCTCGACCGGCAGGGGACGATCGACAAATACATGGGCGACGCGATCATGGCGTTCTGGAACGCGCCGCTGCCCGTCGCGGACCACGAGGCCCAGGCCGCGGCGGCCGCCCTCGACATGCTGGCACGGATGGACGCCCTGAACGCGGCGCGCCAGCGCGAGGCGAAAGCCGGCGGGCACCCTGTCCTGCCGCTCGATGTCGGCATCGGCATCAACACCGGGCCTTGCGTCGTCGGCAATATGGGCTCCGACCTGCGCTTCGACTATTCGGTGCTCGGCGACCCCGTGAACGTCGCCTCCCGGCTCGAGGGGCAATCGAAGCTCTACGGGGTTAAGATCGTTCTCGGCGCGGCGACGGCCGACGCCATCCGCGCGCGCTTCCCGGTGCTCGAACTCGATCGCGTCCGGGTGAAGGGCAAGAGCGAGCCCGAGACCGTCTTCACCCTCGTCGGGGATGAGGATTTTCGACGGTCCGAGCCGTTCCGGCAACTCGCGGCCCGGCACGGCGCGATGATCGCAGCCTATCACGCCCGGCAATGGGACGAGACCGGCGCGGCCGCGCACGCCTGCCGGGCGCTGGCGGAGGGGCTGCGGATCGACGGCCTCTACGCGCTCTACGCCGAGCGCGCCGAGACTTTCCGCCGGGAGCCGCCGCCCGCCGATTGGGACGGCGTCACCGTCGCCACCACGAAGTAGCCGGCGGCGCGCGGTCGATCGGCGGTGCGCCGGACCTGCGAGGCCTTGCGGATTTTTCGGTGCGAGCGGCGGCGACGATACTGTCGAGGTTGCTGCGAAGGTCCTGCCAAGAATTCAGCTCCTCCGGCACAGATCATCTCCCAGCACGGGACGAGTGAGAACCGTCGTCTCAACCCGTCGCCGGTCCTGCCCCGGGCTTGCCGCCGCGGCGGCGCCGGTGCGGCCCGGCCGCCGGCTCGCGTGCCTGATCGAGACTTGAAAAACCGCGCCATATCTACAATTATCAATATAGGACAATGCCTTAGCAAATAACATGCTTCCATCCGCCCCTTTCACGACTGAAATCTTCTTCGCTGCGCGGGGACATTCGGAAGACCGTTTTCGGACCCGGTATCGAGACCATCACCAGGACCACCCGCAACCGCATAACCGGAATCAGGCCGCTTCAAACGGCCGCTTGAGGGAGTTCGATGCCATGGCTGCAGCGACGGTGACGCCCGGCGATCAGGTCGTGTTCGAGCGTCTGGACCTCGCCGAAGCCCTCGGGATCTGGCGCCATGCCCGGGGCCGGGTCGTCGGCATCCACGGGCAGGGCCGGGGGCTGGCCACCATCGACGTGAAGTTCGACGGGCACGAGACCCTGCAGCGCTACCTGCCCGACCTGTTCCGCCGCGTTCACTGATCGGCCGAGGAGGCCGGACCATGACGGCGCACACCACGGCGCATTCGGGCACCGAGATCGCGACGCACGCGGCGATCCCGCCGCCCTTCCCACCACCCCTGCGCACCACCAGCCGCAGCACGCGGGAAGCCGATGTCTGGACGGAGCTCCGGGCTGAGGCCGAGGCGGCGCTGATCGAGGAGCCGCTCTATGCGGGGATCGTCCAGGCGACGGTCCTCGACCAGCGCAGCCTCGGCCAGGCCCTGGCCTACCGCCTCGCCCACCGCCTCGGCGACGGCGACCTCTCGCGGCTCGCCATGCGCGACCTCTGCCTCTCGGCTTTCGAGGCGGACCCGCATGCCGGCGCGCACGCGGTGCGCGACCTGATCGCCATCCGCGAGCGCGACCCGACCTGCCGGCGCTATCTCGACCCGTTCCTGTTCTACAAGGGCTTCGCCGCGCTCGAAGCCTACCGGGTCGCGCACTGGCTCTGGCATCAGGGGCGGGCGACGCTGGCCCTCCACGTCCAGAGCCGCATCTCCGAGGTGTTCGGCTGCGACATCCATCCCGCGGCCCGGATCGGCTCGGGCGTGTTCATCGATCACGCCACCGGGGTGGTGATCGGCGAGACGACGGTGATCGCCGACGAGGTCTCGATCCTGCAATCCGTGACGCTCGGCGGAAACGGCAAGGAGAGCGGCGACCGCCATCCGAAGATCGCGCGCGGCGTGCTGCTCAGCGTCGGGGCCAAGGTGCTCGGCAACATCCGCGTGGGCGAGGGGGCGAAGGTCGCTGCCGCCGCCGTGGTGCTGCACGAGGTTCCGCCGCACACCACAGTGGCCGGCGTTCCGGCCCGGGTTGTCTCGCGCCTTTCCGCGAGCGAGGCGCCCGCGCTGAGCATGGACCAGTCCTTCGGCTTCGGCGACGGGATCTGAGAGTCTCTCGTGAAACGCGCGCCGCGTCGCCATGGTCAGAGGAGAGGCGGTCGGCGATTGGTCGCTTCGTAAGACGCTCCAAGCCGCCTCGAAGAAAAATTCTATCCGGCAAGATCGCCCTCCCTCGCCCGGAACGCCCCGGCCGGCGCGAGAACGTAATTCTATGATTGACCCGATTTTTAGCGGCATCTTCTTCGTTAAGGCGTGCGACAGGCAAACCCATCTCCACACTCGCTAAAATTTAGAATATTGTTTCGTTGACCCAGGTTTATCGCCTCGCCTATCCCTGAATTGCGGCGCAGAAAGACTGATTCAGCCGCAAAACCGCAAACGACAACTTGCATCGGCGCGCATGTCCGCGCGCCGACACCAATCCTCGCGACCTGTTTGTCAGGTTTCGCGCGGATCGCTTCATCGCGGCCGCACCGTCCTGTGCCGCGGCCCCTCGCGGGCCGGACGCCGCGCAAGCCACCAGCCGAAGACGACGGAGACAACAGACGATGAGCGGACCGGGTTTGAGCGTCAGCGCCTCAGCCGCACGCAATCTTGCGACGGCGACCGTCACCTCGGTCCAGAACGCGGCCAACACGCCGCGCTGGCTCTTGCGGCTCCTGCCCTTCGTCGACGTGCCGGGCGGCGTCTACCGTGTGAACCGCAGGGCGGTGGTGCTGGCCAAGCCCGGCCGCATCGACCTCGGCGTGGAGGACAAGGGCCGCGTCGTGCGCCCGGGCTCGCTGCGCGCCGTGCCGCTGTTCAGCCGCCTGGGTGATGCCGAACTCGCCGCACTCGCGGCCAAGTTCACCGAGAGCCGGCACAAGGCCGGTGAGGTGATCCACGAGGAGGGCTCGACCGGCCGCAGCCTCGTGGTCGTCGCCGACGGCACGGTCGAGCTGACGCTGTCGGGCCCCTACAAGGGCCGGCTGCGCCAGGGGCTCGCCACCCGCGGCGACTATTTCGGCGACGACGACCTCGTCGGCGAGGCCGCCCCGGCGCCGGCAGTAAAGGCTCTCTCGGCCGTGACCCTTCTGACCCTCGACCGCGCCGCGATCGAGAACGACGAGATCCGGGCCAAGATCACCCAGCACCAAGAGGAGCGGGACCGCCTGAAGGGCCACACCAACTCCTACGGCGAGCAGGGCATCGAGCTCTTGGCGGTGCATGCCGGCGAGCCGCGCCTGCCCACCACCTTCGTCGATTACGAGGTCGATCCGCGCGAGTACCATCTCTCGACGATCCAGACGATCCTCAACACCCATACCCGCGTCACCGATCTCTACTCGAACGAGATCGACCAGCTCCGCGAGCAGATCCGCCTCACCGTCGATGCGGTGAAGGAGCGCGAGGAGTGGGAGCTTCTGAACAACTCGGCTTTCGGCCTGCTCAACGAGGTGAGCGGACGCCAGCGCATCCCGACCCGCGGCGGCCCGCCGACCCCGGACGATCTCGACGAGTTGCTGACGCTGGTGTGGAAGAAGCCGGCCTTCTTCGTGGCGCATCCCCGCGCCATCGCGGCCTTCGGCCGGGAAGCCACCCGTCGCGGCGTTCCGCCGGTCGTGGTGCACCTGTTCGGCGCGCCCTTCATCACTTGGCGCGGCGTGCCGCTGGTGCCGAGCGACAAGCTGCCGATCGACATCGACCCGGTGACGGGTGCCCAGACCACTTCGATCCTGCTGGTGCGTGTTGGCGAGGGCGAGCAGGGCGTGGTCGGCCTGCACAAGTCGGGTGTCACCGGCGAGATCGAGCCGGGCCTGTCGGTGCGCTACATGGGCACCAACGACCACTCCATCGCCTCGCACCTCGTGACCCGCTACTTCTCGGCCGCCGTGCTGGTCGAGGACGCGATCGCCCGTCTCGATAACGTGCTGCTCGGCAACTACCATGACTACGTCTGAGGCCGGACCCTTGGGATTGTCCGCTCCCGGCATCCCCTCGGGGAATCCGGGCGAGCTCGCCCAATCCAGCTTGCACGCGGATCTCGTCGGGCGGCTCGCCCGCGAGATCTACGGGCAGGGGCAGGCCGCGAGCCAGCCTTTCGCCCCGACGCTGCCGGCCGGCCCGCAGGTGCCGCAGGCCCTCGAGAGCCTGCCCCAGGGGCCGGGCGGCGCGCCGCTCCCAAGCGGTGCCATCGGCCTCCCCTCGGCCCCGGCCGGGGGGCAGCCCTCCGGCGGGCAGCCGGACGCCTCGGCACGCGCGGCACGATCCTTCGGGGCGCCGCCGGCCGGTGTGCCGGGCCTCTCCGGCCCGAGCCTGCCGAATCTCGCCCCCGCGAGCCCGGCCTTCCTCGACACAGCCGCGATCCCGCCGGTCCATCCGGCGAGCCCGCGGCCGAGCCTGCCGGATTTCGGATTCGCGAACGGTACGCTTCCCAGCGCGCCAGCCTTGGCGGCGACCCTGCCCGGCGGTCTGGACCTGCACCGGCAGATCGCGGCGGACCATCCGCGGGCCAACGCCTTCGCGCATGCGCTGGCGCCGCATCTCGTTCCCGCCGACCCGTCGCGGGCCGATGTGGACGAGGCGCAGGAAAGGTTTCGCAAGACCGGGCGCCTGTCGCGGACGCCCGAAGCGCCAGCGTCCGACTACTACTTCCTGAACCTCGGCCCCGGCCCCGCCCGTAAGGCGCCGGCCGCCCCGCGGGTCGAGCCGAGCCGTGATCCGGGTCCCGCCCCGCGGGCGCTCTCGCACGGGTCGAGCCCGGTCGCCGCGCCCTTCGATGTCGAGAGCGTGCGGCGCGACTTCCCAGCCCTGCACCAGAGCGTGAACGGGCATCCCCTGATCTGGCTCGACAACGCCGCGACCACGCACAAGCCGCGAGACGTGATCGACGCGACCTCGGAGTTCTACGGCCGGCACAACTCGAACATCCATCGGGCCGCGCACACGCTGGCGGCGCGCTCCACCGACCTGTTCGAGGGCGGACGCGAGGCGGTGCGCCGCTTCCTCAACGCGCCGAGCAAGGACGACATCGTCTTTCTGCGCGGCACCACGGAGGCGATCAACCTCGTCGCCAATTCCTACGGGCGGGCCAACATCGGCCCCGGCGACGAAATCATCCTCTCGACGATCGAGCACCACGCCAACATCGTGCCCTGGCAGCTCCTGGCGCAAGCGACGGGCGCGACGATCCGTGTCATCCCGGTCAACGACCGCGGCGAGATCATCTTCGAGCAATACGCGGCGCTGCTGTCGGGCCGCACCAAGATCGTCTCGGTGACACATGTCGCCAACGCCCTCGGCACGGTGAACCCGATCCGCGAGATCATCGCGCTGGCGCATGCCTACGGCGTGCCGGTGCTGGTCGATGCGGCGCAATCCTCGCCGCACATGCCGCTCGACGTGCAGGCGCTCGACGCCGACTTCCTCGTCTTCTCCGGGCACAAGGTGTTCGGCCCGACCGGCATCGGTGCCCTCTACGGCAAGACCGCGCTGCTCGAAGCGATGTCCCCCTGGCAGGGCGGCGGCCACATGATCGAGGACGTCACCTTCACGCGCACCGTCTACAAGGGCGCGCCGGAGAAGTTCGAGGCCGGAACGCCCGATATCGCAGGCGCCGTCGGCCTCGGCGCGGCCCTCGACTACCTGGAGAGCATCGGGCTGCCGGCCATCGCGGCCTACGAGCACGACCTGCTCGACTATGCGCAAGAAGGGCTTGCCGAGGTGCGGGGGCTGCGCCTGATCGGCACGGCGCGGGAGAAGGCGAGCGTGATGTCCTTCACCATCGAGGGGCAGGCGAACGAGGCCGTGGCCCACCATCTCGACGGGCACGGCATCGCCGTGCGCTCGGGCCATCACTGCGCCCTGCCGGCCCTGCGCCGCTTCGGCGTCGATCAGTCGGTGCGCGCCTCGCTCGCCTTCTACAACATGCGCGCCGAGGTCGACGTCTTCTTGAAAGCGCTGCACAGCCTGCCGCGGACCTGACGCGCGCCGATCGCCCCTCGCGCGCCGTGCCGGCTTCGGGACGGCGCGCGAGGCCATCGATGACGTCCCAGCATCCTGCCGCAAGCCCGCTCGCCGCCCGCTGTCGGCGCGAGGACGATCCGTCCTGACGGGATGCGTCCTCGCCCAAAAGCTATGCCGCGCCATATGGTCGCCGAGCGTGGAACGGATGAGGCGATCGTGAGCGTCGGACTGCTAGCCCTCTTGGATGACGTCGTTGCCCTGACGAAGGTCGCGGCCGCTTCGCTGGACGACGTGGCGGCCCAGGCCGCCAAGGCCGGGACCAAGGCGGCCGGCGTCGTGATCGACGATGCCGCCGTCACGCCCCGCTACGTCGTCGGCTTCTCGCCCGACCGTGAATTGCCGATCGTCTGGCGCATCGCCCGCGGCTCGCTGATCAACAAGCTGGTGTTCCTGCTGCCAGTGGCGCTGCTGCTCAGCGCCTTCGCGCCCTGGGCGATCACGCCGCTCCTGCTGCTCGGTGGCCTCTATCTCGCCTACGAGGGCGCCGAGAAAGTCTACGAGATGATCGCGCCGCACGCGGCCCACGCGCACGAGGAGGCGGCGAAGGCGTCCGCGCCGGATGCGCAGGTCCTGGAGAACCAGCGGGTCTCCGGCGCGATCAAGACCGACTTCATCCTCTCGGCCGAGATCATGGCCATCACCCTGTCGGGCTTGAGCGACGGCACGGTCTGGTCGCGGGCCGTGGTGATGGCCGTCGTCGCGCTCGGCATCACGGTCGCGGTCTACGGTGCGGTCGCCCTGATCGTGAAGGCCGACGACATCGGTCTGGCCCTGGCCAAGCGCGGCAGCGGCGTGCTCGCCGCGATCGGCCGCGGGCTGGTGCGCGGCATGCCCGTGTTCCTCAAGGGCCTCGCCGTTCTCGGCACGGCGGCCATGGTGTGGGTCGGCGGCGGCATCATCGTCCACAGCCTCGCGGGCTACGGCTTCGCCGGTCCCGAACACCTGATCCACGAGGCCGCGGTGGCGGCGGGCAAGGCCGTGCCGGCGATCGGAGGAGCGATCGAATGGCTCGTCACCGCCGCCGGCGCGGGCGTGATCGGGCTGATCGCGGGCTTCGCGCTGATCCCGCTCGCCGGCAAGGTTCTGGCACCGGCCTGGAAAGCGGCGACGCGATTTCTGCCGACGCGCAACAAAGAGGCTTGATACCGGACGCGCGTCACCGAATGAGCGCATCCGCCCTGCGCATCCAGCCGGCGAATACACCTCCGCATCCGATGTCCGCCTCCGGCCCTTGGCGACCGCCGAATTCGTGGAGATAGGCCAACATACGATAACTTTTCCTTAGGTCCCGCCGATTATCTTTTGTTGCATAGAATGCCCGGCAGCCTCGGCTCGGGACATGCGCGGGGCGGCCTGGAACACGATGCGTGCAGCATCCCTCACGAAGCTTCGGCCATGAGAAGCGAGCCGGACCTGCCGCCGGACGGCTCGTATTCTGGAGAGGGCCGGCCGCCTCCCGATCCGATCGCGCACTCGGCCGTGTCCGGTCTGGCGGCGCGGAGCCTCGATACGATGTTATCGACCGGGGACGGCGTCGCGGGCGCCCGGTCCATCCAACCTCGCATCGAGGATCTACAGAGCGCAGATTTCCGGACGGCCCTGTCCGAGGAAGAGTTCTCGCTCGTCTACCAGCCCATCCTGTCGGCGGCGACGGGGGCGATCACGGCCTGCGAAGCACTGCTGCGCTGGGATCATCCGTCCCTGGGGTCGATCTCACCCGCACTCTTCGTGCCGGTAGCCGAGAGGACGCAGGACATCATCCCGGTCGGCGCATGGGTTCTCGAAACCGCCTGCCGGGAGGCGGCGGCGTGGCCGGACATCTGCCGGGTCTCGGTGAACGTCTCACCGGTTCAGTTGCAGGAGCCGGGCTTCGAGGCCCGAGTCGCCGCCGCCCTGGACGCGAGCGGACTGGCGCCCGGCCGCCTTGAACTGGAGCTGACCGAGGGCGTCCTGATGAGGGACGCGGCCGTCGCACTCGGCAGCATCGTCGGCCTTCGCGCGCTCGGTGTCAGCATCGCCCTCGACGATTTCGGAACCGGATTCTCGTCGCTCGGCTACCTGCAGAGCTTCGCCTTCGACAGGATCAAGATCGACCGCTCGTTCATCCGAGCCATGAGCGAGAGACGGGAGAGCCGCTTCCTGATCCGGACGATGCATGACATCGCGCATCATTTCGGGATGGCGGTGACGGCCGAGGGAATCGAGACCGAGGACGAAGCGCGGATCCTTCGCGAAATCGGTTCCGCGGAGCTGCAGGGCTTCCTGTTCAGCCGTCCCCTGGCGAGCGCGGCCGCGACGTCTCTTCTCCGGGAGGAGGCGCGCAGGCAGCGACGGAGCGAGGCCGCACGACAACGGCGATCCACGAGACGCGCGGCCCCGTGATGTGCCGCCCCGCTCGGCCGGTCACGCTCGGCCGGTCACGCTCGGACGACCGGCAGGATCGGGTCCGAACCGCCTTTGTGACGTGCCTTTCGCAGAAGCGGCCATCCGCTCCTGCGCCGAGACACCCAGACGTGCCGGCCTTCCTCAGAGGATTTGAACGGCCATGCTCGACTTAACCACGCTTCAGGTCGCCAGCATCAGCTCTCGCCTCGCCTTCGTCATGGTGTTTCTCGTCACTCTGCTGCGGCATCCGCGCGAGATCTACTTCGGTGTCTGGGCCAGCGCGCTGTGCAGCTCGCTGGTGGCCTCGTTCCTGATGCTGGGAGATCCGCCGAGCGTTCCGCTGAATGCCGCCAAGGGAAGCGTCGTCTACATCCTGTACGGCGCGAGCCTCGCCCTGTCCTGGGTGGGCTTGCGCCTCTTCTACGAGCGGACACCCCGCATTCCGCTGACCATCGTGCTCACCCTCGCCTCCGGCCTGCCCTACGGCGTCCTGCAGCAGGCCGGGGCATCGATGCCGTGGAGCCTGACCACGGTGTTCGGCTGCATCGCACTGAGCACCGCGCTGTGCATCCTGGAGATCTTGAGGACTCCCGCCTCGATGCGCCTGTGGACCCAATACGTCGTCCTCTTGGGCTTCAGCGGGTATCTCTGCACCTTCCTGCTGTCGATCGGCGCGGTCCATTTCGCGAGCGAGCGCCTCGCTTCGCCCGAGAGCGGCATCTACCCGCTTGTGTTCGATCTATGGTGCGGGGTCTTCATCCAGGTCGGCTACCTCGCCATGGTGGGCGAGCGCGCGAACCTGAAGATCAGCCGCCTGGCCGAGACCGATCCCCTCACCGGGCTCGCGAACCGGCGCGGGCTGTTCGCGGCGATCAATCGGCGGGCCAGCCCCGCCTCTCCCCCGCCGCGCTGCGCGATTCTGCTGGCCGACATCGACCACTTCAAGTCGCTCAACGACACCTACGGACACGATGGCGGCGACGCGGTTCTGATCGGCTTCGCGGAGCGGCTGCGCAACGTGGTGCGGAAGAACGACATCATCGCCCGCTGGGGCGGCGAGGAGTTCCTGATCGTGCTCGATCAGGCCACCGACGACGTCGACCCCGCCGTTGCGGCCGCCGAGCGGCTGCGACGTGCGGTGGCAGGGCAGCCCTTCACCGTCAACGGAGCGGCCGTGACCGTGACCGCCAGCATCGGGGTCTCGATCGTGGCGGCCGGCGAGGTGGGGATCGAGCCTGCCCTGGCCCGTGCGGACGCGGCCCTCTACGCCGCCAAGAGGGATGGCCGCAATCGGGTCTGCCTGGAACGGCCCCTGTCTCAGCCGGACATCAAAGCCGCCCGAACGGAGCCGCTCTCCGGGCTTCGCGGAGCCATGGACGCCATCCAGATCGCCGGACAGCCGCGGTCCGAGCCAGCCTGAAACGATTTCTCACGGGTTCCTGAAAAAACGATCCATGTTCGACCGTATCGCCCTGTCTCTCTCCTCTTCCCGGCGGGGGCCTCCTTCCGAGTGCATTGCCGAGCGTCCTGCCGAGGGTCCTGCCGAGGGGCCTGCACAGAATCGGACATCGCTCCGGCGCCGGCCGCCACCGCGCGGCAAGAGCAGGGAGGGGCTCCCTGAACCGATGTCGATGGCGGCGCGGCGGGTCTTCTCGCTTGCAGCCGCGCTCTGCCTGCTCGGGGCCTCCGCTCCCTGTCAGGCAGCCGAGCCGGCCGCGGATACGGCGCCCGCGGGGGGGCTGACCGCCGGGAGCCTCCTCGTTCGGGGCCGGGTCATCGGCTCGATCCCGGTCGGCCAGTACTCGCGCATCGAGCCGATCGGCGGGCGCGTCATCACCCCCGCGCGCGCCCTGCCGGATCTCGACGTGACCTATTTCCTGTCCGATCATTTCGCGGTGGCGGCCCAGGCCGGCGTCGTGTCGACCCGGACCTCGATCCGCGGGTCGTTCATCGGCGACCTGCCGATCGGCTCGACGTGGAGCTTCTCCATGACCGGCGCGGTCCAGTTCCATTTCCTGCCCGGCAACGCCTTCAACCCGTATCTCGGCGCAGGTGCCGGCTACACCCATCCGATCGCCTACGAGCCGGCGAAGCCGTTCGTCACGAAGATGAAGGCCGATCCGCAACTGGGACCGATGCTCCAGGCCGGATTCGACTATCACCTTGTCGGCAACTGGTACGCCAACATGGAGATCAAGAAGATCTTCCTGCCGGCACAGGTCTCGCGGATCGGCGCCGGCAGCACGACCGTGAGGCTCGACATGCTGATCATCGGCGCGGGCGTCGGTTACCGCTTCTGAGCGGAAGCCGCCCTCAGCGGGCGGCGCCGCGCCAGCCCTGCAACCACGAGCTCACGGGATCGACCACGTAGGCCGCAACCGAGGCCGCCCAAGCGCCGGCCCGGACGCTCAGGGGAAGGCCGGCCCGGCGCGCGGCCTCATCCGCGCGAACCTGTTCGCGCATCGTGGCGGCCACCAGCCGGTCCTCGTGCTCCCGGCACTCGTCGAGGGTGTTGCGCTGTGCGCCGACCCGGCCCTGCTCCGGCCGCTGCCGGGCATAGGCCTCCCGCACGCAGCCGTGCCAAGCCGCTTCGAGGGTGTCGAGATCGTGCAGGCCGGCCGCCGCGGCACCGAGGCTGCCGCCGATCACGGACAGGGCCAAGACCAGCGAAAAGACCAGCGACAAGACCGGGACCAAGGCCGAGAACGAACCCAAGCACGAAGCCAAGAACGAAGCCAAGCACGAAGCCTTGGATCGAGCAACGAACGGAGCGGTGAGGAGCCTCGGCGCGTTCATGGCGGCGAGATGCTCCCGAAGCCATCAAGACCGACTTAACGGATCGCCGAGCGAGCGACCCGAGAGCCGATGACGGGCCGTCGAAGGAACGAGTCCGCTCCACGGCGCTTCCCACCTCCCGACGATCAACGCCGCTACGGGAGACCGCATGGCCAAGGACGTGACCACCTACACCCTCAGACAGGCGCTCGCCGCGAAGGTCGAGGACCACATCGAGATCGCGGTGGAAGCCGAGGACGGAACGAAGTTCAAGATCCGGGCGACCTCGGAGCAGCTCGACGCGCTCACGGGCGATCTGGAATCGATCCTCGACGGGGACGAGGTGGGAGAGGCCTGACCCACGCGCCCCGCTACCGCAGGACGGCCGGTGCCGATACCCACTCTCGAGCCGTTCGGGAGTGGGATACCGGCGCCGTGCCTTCGGCCTCGGCGCGGCGTCCATCGCCGTGGCACCGCGACCGGGCCTCGCATCCGGTTCGCGCCCGCGCCGGAACGGACCCGCGCGAACTTTCCGGAAGCCATCGGGTTGAGGGAGGCTGCCTTTCCTCGCATCTCCCTCGCACAGGACACCCCATGCGGCTCACCACGATCGTGCTGGCGCTGGCGCTGAGCATCCCGACGGCGGCCGCGGTTCAAGCGGCCGAAGAGGGACGTCCCTCACCGCCGAGCCCCAAGGCCTCGGCCACGGGATCGCGGCCGGTGCCGGGTCCGGATACGGGCGTCCCTCCGGCCGGCACCCCGAACGAGCCGGCGGTCGTCGGCGGCACGCCGGGCGCGGTGATCGGCGGCACCCCGACCAGCGGACCACCCGGCACCGGCGGCACCGCGGGCGGCCCGTCCTTAAGTGGGCAATAGAGCATCGGCTGCCCCGAAATCCGGGGCCGACCGTTCGGGACGATACACGCGCGCGGCACGTCAGGCGCAGCAAGCCGCATGGCCGCGCCTCGCATTTGCGATAAGTTCGGGCCATGAATCCGACCTCGCCCGCTCGCGTCGCCCTCGCGCTCGTCCTCGCCGCCTCCCTTGCGGGGACGGTCCAGGCCCAGACGCAGGCCCAAGCGCCAGTCCAAGCGCCGGTAGTGCCGCCTGCGCCCGAGACGCCGCCGATTCAGTCGGACGAGGCCCGCCTCCTGCCGGTTCTCGCCAGCCGCGGCATGGTCTCGTCGCAGGACGCGCTCGCCACCCGCGTCGGGGTCGAGATCCTGCGGAAGGGCGGCAACGCCGTCGATGCGGCGGTGGCGGTCGGTTTCGCGCTGGCCGTGACCCTGCCGCGAGCGGGCAATGTCGGCGGCGGCGGCTTCATGATGGTGCATCGCGCGACGCCCAGGGAAACGATCGCGATCGATTACCGCGAGACCGCCCCGGCGGCCGCCACCGCCGACATGTTCCTGAACCCGCAGGGCGAGCCCGACCGCGCCGCCTCCACCCGCTCCGGCAAGGCGGTGGGCGTGCCCGGCACGGTGCGGGGCCTCGCCGAGGCGCACCGGCGCTACGGCTCGGGCAAGCTGACGCTCGCCGAACTGATCGCCCCAGCGGAAAAACTCGCCCGCGACGGCATCCCGGTCGAATCGGGGCTCGCCGATTCCCTGCCGCGGGCCTCGGGGCTCCTTGGACAGTGGCCGTCGAGCCGGGCGGTGTTCTTTGACGGCGACCACGTGCTCCCGCGCGGCGCGACCTTGCGCCAGACCGACCTCGCCGACACCCTGAAGACGATCGCCGAGCGCGGGCCGGACGCCTTCTACGAGGGGCCGATCGCTGAAAAAATCGCGGCGGCGGTGCAGGGCGCGGGCGGGATCATGACGCCGGCCGACCTCGCCGCCTACCGGCCGGAGATCCGCACGCCGGTGCGCGGCACCTATCGCGGCTACGAGATCGTCTCGATGCCGCCGCCGAGCTCCGGCGGGGTGCATCTCATCGAGATCCTCAACATCCTGGAGGGCTACGACCTCGCCGGCATGGGGGCAGGCAGCGCCGGGGCCCTGCACACGCTGGCCGAGGCGATGAAGCCGGCCTATGCCGACCGGGCCACCTGGCTCGGCGACCCTTCGCGGACCAAGGTCCCCGTCGCCGGGCTCACGGATAAAGCGTACGCCGCCGGCTTGCGCGAAAAGATCGATCCGGAGCGGGCGAAGACCGCGGCCGAGGTGAGCGCCGGCAACCCGCTGCCGTACGAATCCGACCAGACCACGCATTTCTCGGTGGTGGATGCCGAGGGCAACGCCGTCTCCAACACCTATACGCTGAACTTCTCCTACGGGATCGGGCTCGTCGCCGAAGGCACGGGAGTGCTGCTCAACAACGAGATGGACGACTTCTCCGCCAAGACCGGGGCGCGGAACGCCTACGGCCTCGTCGGCGGCGAGGCCAACGCCGTGGCGCCGGGAGCGCGCCCGCTCTCCTCGATGACGCCCACCTTCGTGTTTCGGGACGGCCGGCTGTTCCTTGTCACCGGAAGTCCGGGGGGCAGCCGCATCATCACGACCACGCTCCAGGTCATCGTGAACGTGCTCGATTTCCGCATGAACCTCGCGCAAGCCGTCGCGGCCCCGCGCATCCACCACCAGTGGCAGCCCGACGTGCTGATGGCCGAGGAGGGGATCTCGCCCGATACCCTCGCCCTGCTGCGGGCCAAGGGCCACAATGTGAAGGTCGGCGCGACCTCGGGCTCGGCCAATTCGGTGATGGCCGAGGACGGCCTGCTGGCGGGCGCGTCCGATCCGCGTCAGCGCGGGACCTTGGCCGAAGGATTGTGAGGGACGGTCCCTCAACCAGGGTTCTGCCCTAGACCCGCGAAAACGATCGCCTTCTCGAACTCCGGACTTTGGCGGGCCAGCGCCTCGATCGCGGCCAGCAATTCGGCGTCGGTGCCGGCGGGCTGGCCGAACAGGCGCGCGACCGCCACCGGCAGGCGCCACGCGGCGATCGCCTCCTGCGGCAGGCCGCTCGCCGCGCGGTAGCTCGCCACGTACCACGCCGCGATCAGCCGGCGCGCCGTCCGCACGGGGGGTAGCCGGCTGAACCAGGCCGGTCCGAACCGGCCGTAGCGCAGCATCAGTTCGGAGCGGGCCACGTCCGCCGCAGGATTACCGGCGGCGGCCTTCTGCCAGTCGATCAGGTGCAGCCCGGCCGAGGTCGCGATGACGTTGCCGGGATGCACGTCGCCGTGACAGAGGCGGTCGCCTGCCGGCAGGCGGTCGAGGGCGGCCAGCGCCGCCGCGCGCAGCGGCTCGGGCACCCGCGCCCCCGCGATCTGGTGGCGGAGGCGGCCATGCTGCGAGGGCAGGCCCGGAGCGGGACAGGCATGGATCGCGTGCTGGATCCGCGCCATGCGGCGCAGCGCCAGAAGCAGCCCGAACGGGTTGCAGGCGTAGCGCACCATCATCGGTGGCCCGTCGAGACGCGCGAACAGGATGCCGGTGCGCCCGGCCCGGCCGACGAGGCCGAAGGCTCGCGGCACCGGCAGGCCGAAGCCGTGGGCGAGGCGGCTCGCCGCCAACTCGTTGACCACGGCCTGCGGCTCGAAGGGCTGCCGGTAGAGCTTCACCACCCGGTCCGGCCCCTCGGCGAACACCTCCGAGGAACGGCCGGCCCCGATGCGATCCGGCACAAAGCCGAGCGGGCAAGAGAAGGAGAGGGACGGGGCACAGATCATGGATGCCGCTCCCCGCGCGCTCCAAGGAGGGTCCTTTCGCTCGCGAATGCCCTCTGCGTCCCCTTAACCGAGCGATACCAACAGGGTGATCAAGTGTAAATGCCTTTTGTTAAGCAACGATACAGAACAAGTCCGCGTAAAATATTCCAACATTTGACGAAGTCGAAATATTTCTGAATTAAATCCTATTTAATCAAAAGATATACTGACATCGATGTGCGCAGAAGCACACCCCGCTCGATCGGACCACCAATCGACGTCACCGGCTTCGAGTTGGTCCGGGCGATGGCCTTCACCGCATCGACAGCCTGCGGGAGAGACGCGTGGCGGTCGGTGTGACAGCTCACATCGAGCGGCGAGGGGTTTCCGCCGAGCGACGGTGGGCAAGAGCGGGCACCCGCGATAAAGGAGCGGCACTCTCACGCGGACCACCGATGCTCCTCCTCCGTTCGCTCGCCTTCAACCTCTCGTTCTACGTCGCGACCGCTCTGATCGCGATCCTGGGACTGCCCGCGTTCGTCACACGCAAGGGCGTGATCCGGGTGGCGCAGTTCTGGGGCCGCACGGTGCTGTGGCTGCTCCGGGTCGTCGGCGGCACGCGGGTGGAGTTCCGCGGCCTGGAGAACATCCCGAAGGGTCCGCTGCTGGTCGCCGCCAAGCACCAATCGGCGCTGGAGACGCTGGCGCTGACGATCCCGTTCGATGATTTCGGCTACGTGCTCAAACGCGAGCTGATGTGGGTCCCGGTGGTCGGCTGGTACTTCGCCCGCGGCGGCATGGTGCCGATCGACCGCTCGAAGGGCGCCCGGGCGATGGCGGCTATGAACAAGGCGGCGGCGCAGGCGATCCGCGACGGGCGCCAGCTCATCATCTTCCCCGAGGGCACCCGCCGTCCGGCGGGGGCACCGCCGGCCTACAAGCAGGGCGCCTCCCACCTCTACACGGCCCTGAACGTGCCCTGCCTGCCGGTGGCGCTGAACACCGGCCTGTACTGGCGCCGCCGGGGCTTCCGCCGGATGCCGGGCACGACGGTGATCGAGTTCCTGCCGGTGATCCCGCCGGGCCTGTCCCGCAGCGACTTCCTCAAAGAGGTGCAGACGCGGATCGAGACGGCCTCCGACGCGCTGCTCGCGGAAGGGCGCGCCGATCTCGCCCGCCACGGTCACCCCGTCGCCGTGGCGATGGGCGGCTCGGCGCCATCGGTGGATACGTCGGGGACGCTGTGAGGCCGGTCCATCGACAGGATGGGATCGGTTTCACCGGGCCGACATGAAACGATCTTGCTGGAACTACGTTTTGTAGTTACGCCTCGAGCATGGGCTTTCAGTGGGACCTCGAGAAGGATGCGGCCAACCAAGCCAAGCACCTCATCGGCTTCCGTCAGGCGGCTGAAATTTTTCGGGGCTTCCGGCTGATCCGCGAAGACACCCGGCGCGACTATGGCGAACGCCGCTTCATCGCCCTTGGGGAGTACGACAACGAGGTGCTTCGGGTGGTCTACACCCTGCGCGATGGGGACGTTCGCATCATCTCAGCATGGAAGGCGAGCCGACATGACCGAAAAGCCTACACGACCGCACGACAAGCTCGTCCGGTTTGACAGCCTCGACGACATGCCGCCCGCCGCACCGCTGAGCGGTGCTTTCAACGCGTTGACCGACGACGAGGTCGAGCGTCGTGCCGCCGCTGACCCGGATGCCGGCATGATCCCGGCCGAGTTCTGGAACACGGCACAGCCCGTCGAAGTCGAGACCAAGGAGCAGATCACCCTCCGTCTCGATCCCGATGTGCTCAGGCATTTCCGGGGCACCGGAAAGGGCTATCAATCCCGGATCAACGCCGTGCTCAAGAGCTATGTGCGGGCGAAGGAGAGAGCGGGCTGACCAGCTCTCGCAAAGCTTCGGGAGACCCGGAACTTAGTGTCTCTCACAAAACTCCCGCCGCGCTGTCCTCGCCAGAGCGAGAACGGTCGATGACCGGGAATTTTGTGAGGCACTCTTACTCCCTTCCGCCGCGCCTGAGCAAAAACACCCCCTGCGCGCCGATCAGGTTCCAGAACCACCACGGCATCGAGAAGCGCATCGGGCGCCCCCGCGCGTCGAGGGCGGTGGCCTTCTCGATGCGGGCGCCGACGTCGCGGCAGAGGCCGACGAAGTCACGGATCGTGCAGTGGTGGATGTTGGGGGTCTCGTACCACGTCTCCGGCATGATCTCGGTGACGGGCATCCGGCCGCGGAAAGCGAGTTCGGCCCGCACCCGCCAATGGCCGAAATTCGGGAACGAGATGATGACCTGCCGCCCGATCCGCAGCAGGTGCTCCAGCACGATGCGCGGGTTGCGGGTCGCCTGGATGGTCTGGGACAGGACCACCACGTCGAAGGCGTCGTCGGGGTAGTTGGCGAGATCGGTGTCGGCGTCGCCCTGGATCACCGGCAGGCCGCGGGCGAGGCAGGCGTTGACGCCCTCGCGCGAGAGTTCGATGCCGCGGCCATCGACGCCGCGCCGGTCGCGCAGGAGCGCCAGGAGCGAGCCGTCGCCGCAACCGATATCGAGGACGCGCGCCCCCGGTGGCACGAGGCCGAGCACGACGATGTGGTCGATACGCGTCGCGCCCTCGCCGCGGGGCAGGGACTCGGCGGCGTCCCACGGCACGCCGGAGGCGGCGTCGGTGAAGCTCTCGCTCATCGTGTCTAGAGTCCTCGGGCGCGGGCCGCCGCGTCGATGAAGCCTTGTGCCGCGGAAAACATCGCCGGCTCGTCGAGCAGGAAGGCGTCGTGGCCCTTGTCGCTCTCGACCTCGACGAAGGCGACGGGGGCCGCCACGGCATTGAGCGCGTGGACGATGGCGCGGGAATCGGCGGTCGGGAACAGCCAGTCCGAGGTGAAGGACATCACGCAGAAGCGGGTCTTCGAGCCGCGGAAGGCGTTGGCCAGCACCCCGCCATGGTCCTCGGCGAGGTCGAAATAATCCATCGCCCGCGTGAGATACAGGTAGGCGTTGGCGTCGAACCGCTCGACGAAGCTGAGGCCCTGGTGGCGCAGGTAGCTCTCGATCTGGAAGTCGGCGTTGAAGGAGAAGGTCGGCGCTGCCCGGTTCTGCAGGCGGCGGCCGAACTTGCGGTGCAGGGCCGGCTCGGACAGGTAGGTGATGTGCGCACCCATCCGCGCGACGCCGAGGCCCTTGGCCGGCCGCGTACCGGCTTCGAGATAGCGCCCGTCGGCCCAGGCCGGATCGGCCATGATTGCCTGCCGGCCGACCTCGTGGAAGGCGATGTTCTGCGCCGAGTGGCGCGCGCCGGTGGCGATCGGCATCGCCGCAAAGACCCGCTCGGGGAAGAGCGAGGCCCATTGCAGCACCTGCATCCCGCCCATAGAGCCGCCGATGCAGAGGAACAGGTCCGAGATGCCGAGCCGGTCGAGCAGCATCGCCTGGGCGCGGACCATGTCGCGGATCGTCACCAGGGGAAAGTCGAGCCCGTAGGGGCGGCCGGTCTCCGGATTGAGCGAGGCCGGCCCGGTCGAGCCCATGCAGGAGCCGATGACGTTGGAGCAGACGACGAAGTAGCGGTTCGTATCGACCGGCTTGCCCGGCCCCACCAGCGTCTCCCACCAACCGGGCTTGCCCGTCACGGGGTGGGGTTGGCCGAAATGCTGGTCGCCGGTGAGGGCGTGGCAGATCAGAACCGCGTTCGAGCGGGCGGCATTGAGGGTGCCGGCGGTCTGGTAGGCGATCTGGAAGGGCCCGAGGCGCGCACCCGAATCCATCGCGAGCGGTTCGTCGGCGGAGAACAGCATCACCGGGCTGCGCGGGTCGGAGGCCGGCGAGGCCTCGTAGACCGCCCGGCGCGCGCTCTCCTGCCGGACGGTCTCGGCGTCGCGCTCGGCGTTCGGGGTGAGGGTGGAATCCATGGCATGTCCCGGGTGCCGGCCCTGGAACCGGTCCCGAGCGGCCCGGCATCGACCGTCCCGCCGGTCGTGCGGGCGGTCACGGTTGCGCCCGCGCGCGTACCTTGAGAGCCTGTCTTGGCCGGCTGCCCCAAGGAGGTAATGTGCGCATCCCCGAGCGTCAACGCGCCGGGGCGCGGCGACGCGGTGGGCGGACCGGACAACGGTGCCGCGGCGCACATGCCCTCGACTCTGGCCCTCCGCCGCCATGCGCTGCCCCGCTGCGGAGCGGAAACCGAGCCGGATTGGAACGCGCTTGACGGGATGTGGCCGCGAGCGGCGAGGCCCTGGGGCGGATCGAACCCGACAGCGAGCCTCCGAGGCCGGCACAACCCTAACGGATGTCAATGCAGGCCAAGCGGCTGCGCCTTAACGCTGCTCCTGCCTCGGATGTCCCTCCGAGGATGTCATACACCAACCCTCCTTGCCCCGCGCCTTCACCGGCCGCGGGGTTTTCTTTGCTCTTTTCGCACCGGTGTGAGCGAGGCTGCCCGCATCCCCACACGGATACCTGCGGCGGTTCGTCTTCGCGGCGGCCGAGGCCCTTCCGTGCTATCGATTGCGCGCGATTGATGATCCTGTACGTGCCGCCCGCACCGCCGGGGAGATCGTCTCCCTCGCGCGCCGCCGGGCCTGATCAGTCGGAGTTCCGCGCATGAACCGCCGCCAGACCTTGCGAGCCGGCGCCTCGCTGCTCGGCCTGCTCGCCGCCGCCCGTCTCGCGGGCCTATCGACTTCTCCCGCTGCCGCGGCAGGCTTCGAGATCGAGAAATCCGAGGCCGAGTGGCGCGCGCGGCTCTCGCCCGAGGCCTACCGGGTGCTGCGCGAGCACGGCACCGAGCGGGCCTATACGAGTCCGCTCAACGGCGAGAAGCGCGCGGGCCGCTTCTCCTGCGCCGGCTGCGACCTGCCGCTGTTTTCCTCCAAGACCAAGTTCGAGAGCGGCACCGGCTGGCCGAGCTTCTTCGAACCGCTTCCCGACGCGGTCGGCACGCAGGTCGACACCGCCTACGGCATGCGCCGCACGGAGGTGCATTGCCGCCGCTGCGGCGGCCATCTCGGCCACGTCTTCGATGACGGACCGAAGCCGACGGGCCTGCGCTACTGCATGAACGGCGTCTCCCTGCGCTTCGAGCCCGCCGCCGACGGCCCAGCCTGACAGGCGGGCTGGAACGAGGACCACATCCGAGGAGCACGACCATGACGCGCGAACGCTTCCGCCCGCTCACCTCTTACGTCATCGGCGGCTTGGCCGGCCTCGCCCTTCTCGCCGGCGCGGCCCTGCCCCCGGTCTCCGCCACGGCGGAGGAGGGCGGACGGCGCCTGCCGGAGGCGGCGATCACGGCCCAGGAGCTAGCCGGGGATGAAGCGAAGGGCGGCGCGAACCTGCGCACGGCGACCTTCGCCGGCGGCTGCTTCTGGGGCGTGCAGGGCGTGTTCCAGCACGTGAAGGGCGTGAAGAACGCGGTCTCCGGCTATGCCGGCGGCACGCAGGCGAGCGCCCGCTACGACGCGGTCGGCACCGGCCGCACCGGCCACGCGGAAGCGGTGCAGGTGACCTATGATCCGGCGGTGGTGCGCTACGACGAGTTGTTGCAGATCTTCTTCTCGGTGGCGCTCGATCCGACCGAGGTGAACCGGCAGGGCCCGGATACCGGCCCGCAATACCGCTCGGCGCTGTTTCCCGCGGATGCGGAGCAGGCGAGGGTAGCCAGGGCCTACATCGCCCAGCTCGATGGGGCGAAGGCGTTCTCGAAGCCCATCGCCACAAAGATCGAGTCCGGCGCCTTCTACCCGGCGGAAGGCTACCACCAAGATTACATGACGCTCCACCCGACCAACAGCTACATCGTCGCCAACGACGCGCCGAAGCTGCGGGACCTGAAGGCGCTGTTCCCCGAGCGGGCGAACGCCCAGCCGGTGCTGGTCGGCCGCCCGCCGGCCTGACCGGGGCTCCCCTCCCCGCGCGGGGAGGGGACAGGAAGGATCACTCCTTCTCGGGCGCGATCTGCTCCAGGCCGCCGACATGGCGCTGGGCGTAAAGCGGCAGGCCGATCTGCCCGATCAGGTCGAGCTGCGTCTCAAGGAAGTCGATATGGCCTTCCTCGTCCTCGGCCAGATCCTCGAACAGCCGCTTGGAGACGCGGTCGTTGATCGAATCGCAGTACTTGGCGGCTTCGAGATAGAGCGCACGCGCCTCGTTCTCGGCGGCGAGATCGCACTCGATGATCTCCTGCACGTTCTGGCCGATCCGCAGCGGGTCGAGCTCCTGCAGGTTCGGGAAGCCGTCGAGGAACAGGATCCGGTCGATGAACCGGTCGGCGTGGTTCATCTCCTCGATCGATTCCTTGCGCCAGAACTTGGCGAGGTCGACGTAGCCCCAGTCGTTCAGCAGACGGAAGTGCAGCCAGTACTGGTTGACGGCCGTCAGCTCGCTGCGCAGGCCCCGGTTCAAATACTCGATGACCTTGGCATCGCCCTTCATCCGTCACTCTCCTCGTGAGGCGTCGGGACGAGCGACCGCTCGTCTCAGGCTGCGACGCCCTCCCGCTCCCTTGTAGTTTGGAATGATCCCAAACTGCAAGACGCTTCGCACGCGGTCGAGCAAGCGTGAGCGGGCGCGGCCTCATCCATGGCCTTGCGCAGGATCGAACGGATGGTGCGGGCGCAGCGTCCGCATTTCGGGCTGCAGCCGAGGCAGCCATAGACCTGGGCCGGGGTGCGGGGACAGCCCGGCCCCGGTTGCAGGCACGCGCGCACCTGTCCGTCGGAGAGGACGTTGCAAGAGCAGACAATCATGCGGGCGATCGCAACCTGTCGTGCCTGTCGGAAATGCTGGCCCGTGAGAACCGGCGGAGCCCGAAGCCTTCCGATCATTCGCGTCGCTCAAAGCCACCGGAAACAGGCCGATTTGAGGCGAGTGCAGATTAGAATGATTGAAAACTTCAACCTTTTCAGGAATTTAGCCATCGAAGACGGTCCTGGCAACTCCTGAAGGGCCCAATTGAATACGGCGCGAGCCTTCGCCGCGGCCGGCCGCGAAACGGCAGTGGCGCCCCGGAGCCGGCTCACGGGTCGATCGGTCCGGCGTCGAACGTGTTCACCGGAAACGCGAAATCCGCGCAGGCCCAAATCCTGGGCTCGTGGACGCGCGAGCGCCGCTTCTCAGTGCGCCATCAGCACCGGCACCGTCGCATGCGACAGGATGTGGCTGGTCGGCCCGCCGAAAATCATCTGGCGCAGGCGGCTCTGGGTGTAGGCGCCCTTGATCAGGAGGTCGCAGCCGAACGACTCGGCGGTGTCGAGATAGAGTTCGCCGGGGGTGCGGCGGCCGGCGGGCAGCGCCTTGTGCTCGGCCTCGATCCCCTCGCAGGCGAGCGAGCGGGCCACGTCCTCCGCGCTCGGGCCGGGCACCATTCCGCCCTCGGCGCTGAGCACGAGCACGCGCCGGGCCCGGCGCAAGAAGGGCATGGCGAAGGCGATGGCCCGCGCCGTCTCGGTCGAGCCGTTCCAGGCGATCAGGATCGCCTCGCCGAGACAGGTGGGAGCCGCGGGCGGCGCCAGCAGGATCGGGCGCCCGCTCTCGAACAGGGCGGTCTCGAAGGTGGTCATGCGCGGCGCGCCGTCATCGGCGCCGGGGCGCCCGACCACGGTCGCCGAGAACAGCCGCGCGTACTGGCCGAGGAAGGCGTCGCCGGGCGGCACGTCGGGCTGCCAGCGGTAGCGCGGCCCGGCATTGGCCACCGCATCCGGGGCGCAGGAGGCGCCGGGCTCGCGCCGGGGGAGCCCCGCCGCCTCCATCGCCGCGACGAAGCGCTGACCCGCATCCTGCGCCTCGGCCTGGTCGGCCTCCTCGTCGCGCAGCCACGTCATGCCGCCGACCATGTCCACGGGGACGTATTCGGCGAGCGCCGGGCGCAGGGCGACGCCCTCGATCAGGCTGCCGAAGCGGCGCGCCACCAGCACCGCGGTGGCGAAGACCGAGGGCAGGGCGTCGTGGAGGGTGACCGGAACGAGCAGGGTCTTCATGGCCGGCCTCCGAAAACGGCGAGGAGCGAGAGGGACGTGTCGGGCGCCGAAAGGCTAGATCGAAACGGCGCCTGGGAAAACCGCGCGGCAGGCCGTCATCCCCGCCCGCGTCGCCGTTCCCGCCGTCATCGCTCACGCGTCACCGCGCTGTCCGGCGCCGCGGCCGGCTGGGCGGGTTCGAGCCGGCGGCGGACGAGGCGGGTCAGCGGCCGCTCCACCCAACGGTGGACGAGGAGCGCCGCCGGCAGGGTCAGCACGACCAACAGGACGAGGCTCGGCCAGGGGCCGAGCGGGGCCGCGAGACCGGTGCGCAGCAGCCCCTCGCGGACCGCCCGCAGAACGAAAGGATGCAGCAGGTAGAGGGCGTAGGAGGCATCACCCAGCCGCTCGGCCGCACCGAGGAGGCGGGCGGCCCCGCCGCCGGGCACGGATTCGGGCCGGTCCCGGCCGAGCACCGCCGCCGCGACGAGGAAGGCCGCGGGCAGGCCCCAGGCGAGGAGGCGGACGCTCGTCTCGGAGGGAGCGAGGGCCAGGCCGAACAGGCCGGCGGCGGCGAGCGCGGCCCGGGACGGCGCGTGGAGGCGAAACCCATCCGCGCGCAGAAGGCCGAGGCCGGCGCCGAAGGCGAATTCGAGCACGATCGGGTCGGACCAGAAGGCGAGGGGGACCGGCGCCGCGGGGGTCAGCTGTCCGGCGAGCACGACAAGCGCCAGGGCGCCGACCAGCCACGCCACAGCCCCGCGCCGGGAGAAGCCGAGGCCGAGGGCGAACAGGGCGTAGAAGGCCATCTCGTAGTTCAGGGTCCAGCCCAGCCCGTAGAGCGGCAGCACCGCACCGTCGGGCCGGGCCATCGGCCAGAACAGGAAGGAGGCGAGGGTGCGCGCCGCGTCCGGCGGTCCGCCCTCGCCGCTGAGCAGGGCGGGCATGGCCAGACCGAGGGCGAGATAGAGCCCGGTCACGAGCCAGTAGAGCGGCACGAGCCGGGCGACGCGGTGGGCGATGAAGCGGCTCCGCGCGCCCGGTCGGCCATAGAGCGGGCCCGCCGCGTGAACGATGATGAAACCGGAAATGACGAAGAAGATGTCGACTCCCGCCGGCCAGGGCAGCCAGTGGCGCGGAATGAAATCAGCTCCCGTCCGTCCGGCCAGGATCGCGGCCTCGTTCTGCGCATGGTGAACGACCACCATCAGCGCAGCCAGGGCACGAAGCCCTTGTACGAGGACCAGTTTTCCCCGAATGGGATCGGGATGAAAAAGCTTAATCAAATTTGGGGAACCAGCCTGGAAGGTCGTCGTTGACGCGTCGAAGTGATCTTCACGGCCTCGACCGGTCCATCCGGTCGTCGAGGCCAGTCCGCATGTCGACAATCCGATATTTGAGGTAAGGTATGCTGAAGAAATACGCTGCTGCGTCCGCTCTCGTCGTTGCCATGGCGACCCCCGCTTTCGCCCAGGTCGGGGGCGATTTCCGCCTGGACGCCATGCAGGCAAATGCCTTCGAGATCCAGTCCGCTCAGATCGCGCTGCAGAAGAGCCGTAACCCGACGGTGCGGGCCTATGCCCGCGAGGCCCTGCGTGACCATCAGGCCGCCAACGTCGCCCTGGCCGGCGGCGAGCGCAACTACATGGCCGCCCGTCAGGCCGGCCCCGGCGGCCTCGTCGGCGGTCTGGTCGAGGCCCCGCTCGCCATCGCCGGCGGCGCGGTCGGCGCGGCCACGGGTGTGGCGACCGGCGTGGTCGGCGGCACCCTGCAGGGTGGCCCGGTCGGCGCGATCGAAGGCGCCGGCACCGGCCTGAGCCGCGGCGCAGCCGCCGGCGCCCGTGCCTTCGACCCGGACACCACCGCGGGCACCACCGTGGTGCAGCCGAACCCGCAGCAGCAGCAGATGCTGGCCGAGCTGAATGCCACGCCGCCCGGCGCCCGCTTCGACCGCCTCTACGGTCAGCAGCAGGTGATGGCGCACCAGATGTCGATCAGCATGACGCAGTCCTACGCCCAGTCCGGCCCGAATCCGGCCCTGCGCAACTACGCCCAGCAGGCCCTGCCGGTGCTCCAGCAGCACTACGCCCAGGCCCAGCGCCTGCCCGGCGCCCGCTAAGGCGACGGTCCTGCGCTCTGATACGGTCTCCGCGTCATCAAAGCGGGGATCGGATCAGCAAGCCCGCGCGGCGCTTGAGGAGATCCCATCGCGCGGGCGCGATGGGATCACGCCGAAAGCCAAATCCGCCATCCCGAAGGGACCAACCGGATTTGGTATGACAGGGATTGAAGGCGGCGGACCGGAGAGTCCGCCGCCTCTTTTCGTGCGCGGGTCTGCGCGGGTCTGATGGACGAGCCGCAAGCGCCGCTCGCCTATCGCGGCGTACGAACACGAAAACGGCGCCTCCGAGATCGGAGGCGCCGCAGACGTGTCGGAGGCGTTGGAGCGGCCGCGAGGCGTCCTACGCCTGGGTGCAGCCGATCAGGGCGGAGGCGGAGAGCGTCTGACCATCGCGCTCGACCACCGACTGGAACTCGCCGGTCTTCGGGTCGCGGATACGCAGCTCGCCGGTGACGATGCCGAAATGCGCGCCGTGCAGGTGCAGCCGGCCGGCCTCGACGGCCTCGCGGATGAAGTCGAAGGTCATCAGGTTCTCGAGGCTCTGGGCGACCATCGCGTATTCGAGGCGGGTGAGGAAGCCTTCCTTGTCCGGGGTGTCGCCGGCCTCATCGAGCTTCTTCTTCGCCGGCTCGACCAGCGAGACCCAACGGCCGATGTAGTTGCCCGACGAGAGCGGGTCGGCGCCGAGCCCCGCGGCCTTGATGCCGCCGCAGGTGGCGTGGCCGAGCACGACAATGTGCTTCACCTTCAGGGCCTGGACCGCGAACTCGATCGCCGAGGAGGTGCCGTGATAGGCGGTGTCGTGTTCGGCGGGCGGCACGATGTTGGCCACGTTGCGGATCGTGAAGATCTGGCCCGGCCCCGTGTCGAAGATCACCTCCGGGGCGACGCGGCTGTCGCAGCAGCCGATCAGCAGCACTTCAGGCTCCTGGCCTTCCTTGCCGAGCGTCTCGTACTTGCGCCGCTCGCTGGGGAGCCGCTCGCCGAGAAAGCTGCGATAGCCATCGGTCAGAACCTGCGGGAACATGGTCGGTTATCCTTTCATCCTTGCTGTCGTGGGACGCGCTAACCAAACGATCTGACGCTCGAAATCCATCCCCTCCGGCAGATGCGCTTGCGCACATCCTGAGTAGCGGGCGTAATTTCATGGCGCGCCCGAAAGGGCCGGATCGAACACGATCCTGCCAGCGACGCGTCAGGCGCCGGACCTGCACGCGTCAGCAGGCCTCGCCGCGGATGGTGGCGGGCCTCTCGCGTGAGAGGGTCAGGCGTTCTGCCAGTCGAGGCGGACGGGCTGGTCCGGAACGTCGCCGGAGGCGATTCGTTGCGCCAATTCGGCCAGTCCGGCGGGCTCGATGCGCTCGGCCGAGGCCGCGAGTTCGGCGAGCGGCCACCAGCGGGTGCCGCGCACGGGGTTGTCCTCGGTCTCGGCCAGCCGACTCGTATCGACGGCGTCGCTCGCGAGCCGGACCACGAAGTAGCGCTCGCGGGCCCAGCGCGGCTTGCGGAACAGGTGGAACGGCCCGTCGCAGACGGCGACGCAGGGCCCGAGTTCCACCTCCGTGACGCCGATCTCCTCCGAGAGTTCGCGCCGGCACGCGGCTTCGTGGCTCTCGCCCGGCTCCAGTCCGCCGCCGGGCATGAACCAGAAGCCGCGGGCCTCGGGCCTGGCCGGGTCGATGGGACGAACGGCCTCGTACTCGATCAGGAGCAGGCGGTTCGCCGGGTCGAAGACCAGGGCGCGGGCGATATCGCGTGTCGGCAAGTCTGCGGGCAGATCTGTGGGCAGGTCCGCGTCGGGGCGGTCGGTCACGGGCTCAACTCCTCACGGCACAGGGCCGGATCGGGGCGGTCACGGGGCTGCGGGCGCCCAGATCACGATCGGCAGACCATAGCTGTCGCGCTCGATCGCGTTGGGAAGCGGTTCGGCGCGGCCCGCAAAGATGTCGCGGGCGACGACGAGAGCCGCCATGGCGTCGAGATGGTCGTCGGCCCCCACGCCTGTCGGCGGTGGCGATCGGACCAGCGCCTCGGGAAGCCCGGCGGCGATCAGCAAGGTCCGGCGCGCGGAAAGCCCTTCGAGGCGGGCCGGGCCCTTCTTGCCCGCGGCGAGACGCCTGTCACCGTTGAGGCGGAAGAAGGCGACCTCCGGATGCACCTCGTGCAGGCGCGTCGCGAGATCCGGCTGCGCGCGGAGCAAGTCATCGACCTCGCGGACGTAGCGCAGGATGTTCCAGCACTGGATCGAGGGCGCGAAGGGCGGCTCGGATGCGGCCCGCGACAGCGCCTTGGCCGCATCGTAGCTCGGGGCATAGACCGCCGCGCGGGGTGGCACCGGGAAGACGCTGGAACGCCCCGCCCCGAGGAACGCCCGCGCCGCCCGATCGGCTGAGCGCCCGCCACCGCTTACCCGGTCGGGCAGGCCGATCGGCACATCGATGCCGGCGCAGACCGGCGCCTCCGGCCCGTCGAGCAGATCGATCACCCGCGGGAAACGGGCGCAGCGCCAGCGCGCCGGATCGTCGAGATCGATCAGGGCACCTGCCCAGGCCCCGCGGCACCCGTCCAGCCCCGCCACCCAGCGCGCCATCCGCTCGTCTCTCCCCTGATCCGTCCCCGCCCAGGATTGCCCTGACCGCCCGGTTCGCGGAAAGCTCGTCCCGCACGCTCATCCAGACGTCGAGAAGACCCCTTTGCCAGATTCCCTCCCGAAGGTCGGCCTCCACCTCCTCGATCCGCGGTTGACCGGATGGGGCTTCCCCCGCTGGGGCAGCGCGGCGGCCGCGGGGCTCGATCTGCATGCCTGCCTCGACGCGCCGCTGCTCCTCGAACCGCAGGCGCCGCCGGCGCTGATCCCGGCCGGCGTGTCGGTGCGGATCGGCGATCCCGACTGGTGCGGGCTGGTCTTTGCCCGCTCCGGCCTGGGGCACCGGGAAGGGCTGGTGCTCGGCAACGGCACGGGCGTGATCGACGCCGATTACGAGGGGCCGCTGATGATCTCCGCCTGGAACCGCAACCCGTCCGGCGGCCGGGCGGCGATCCTCATCGAGCCGGGCGAGCGCATCGCGCAGCTCGTCTTCACCCGCGTCCTGCGGCCGGACTTCGAGATCCGCGAGGGCGCGGCGGAGCCGGATGGGCCACCGTCCGGACGCGGGCAGGGCGGCTTCGGCTCGACCGGTCGGCGCTGAGACAGGACCTGCTCGGACCCCGAATACGGCCTAGCTAAGCCCCGAAGTACAAGTCTGCCGAAGAGTAATCTTGGCCATTCGAAGCCTCGAGCGATATCAAGACAAGCTTCGCCGAGCGAAAATCGAGAGAAAGGGCCGCAGGACGATTGAACTCTTCTGCGCCGCTTCCGTTGGTTCTCCGCATCCACCCGCGAGATGAACCATGGCCGCCCCTCACGACATCCTCGGCTTCTTCGAGCACCGGACCGACGGTGCCTGGGTCTGCGTCCGACCCTTCACGCTCAACACCCGCTCGACCCAGGTCGATATCCGGCGCGGCATGCGCTTCGAGTACGGCCGGCGCGTCGGCGGCCTCGATCTCGCGGAGTATCTGGAACAGCTCGGCTCGCAGTTCGGCTCGTAGTCGAGTCCGGCACACGGTGCTCGGGCGTCACGACGATGCCTGGGCAAGCCGGCAGGCTGGCGCGGCCCGGCTTCCAATGCCAGTGCCGTGACCTTGCGAAGAAATGAACGCCGCAAGGGCCACACGCCATCCTCTCCGACATGACGAGCGCGCCGCCTCTCAGGCGCCGCCCCATTGCATCGTCAATCCGCCATCGACCACGAGGGTGTGCCCCGTCACGTAATCCGAATCCGCACAAGCCAAGTAGAGCGCGGCGCGGGCGATTTCGTCCGGCTGCCCGGCGCGGTGCCACGGGATCCGGTCGAGCGATTGTTCGAGCGTCTCCGTGTGCTCGAAGCGGTCGGCGGTCATCGGCGTCTCGATCAGGCCGGGGGCGATGGCGTTGACGTTGATCCGGTCCTCGGCGAGCTCCCGGGACAGGCTGCGGCAGAGCGAGCCGACGCCTGCCTTCGACATGCCGTAGGGTGCACTGCCCGGGGTCGGCAGGTGCTGGGCGACCGAGGAGACGATCACGATCTTGCCGCCGGCGGGCTTGCCGTTCCCGGCCGCCGCGCGGCGCATGCGGATGAAGGCGCGGGCGCAGAACAGCGGCCCCATCAGGTTGACGCGCAGGATGCGCTCCAGCACCGCGTCGTCCATCTCGGCGACCTCCATACCGCCCATCGCCTGCCCGGCATTGTTGACCAGGATGTCGAGCGTTCCGAGATCGCGTGCGGCCGTGTCGAAGGTCGCGGCGACCGAGGCCGGATCGCCGACATCGTTCCGGATGACGAGCGCCCTTCGGCCGGCGGCCTCAACATGGGATGCGGTCTCGGCGATGCCCGCCGCATCGGTGTTGTAGGTGATCGCGACATCCGCGCCTTCCTGCGCGAACAGGATCGCCGTCGCCCGGCCGATCCCGGAATCGGCGCCGGTGATCAGGGCCCGCTTGCCTTCGAGCTTCATGAGACGTTCCATCCGCGGAAAACTGCCGCTCTCCGATGGTTGCGACGATGCACCGTGCATGGCCGGCACGCGCTTTCGGAAGCGGTGATTCCAGGGCAATCACGGCCGGAGCGACCCGGTTCCGGGACGCAAGCGGAGGCGTTGGAACAGCCTGCCCCTCTGGTGCTTTGTGAAGCCAACCGTTCGCATCAATCCGCTTTGACGCGGCCGGTGTCGAAGCTTAGGTACGAACAACAATGTCCGCCGCCACGGCCCAGATCCTTCCTCCTGTCGAAGATGCCACCCCGACGACGCGCGAGCGGATCGTGGAGACGGCGGCCCGCTCGTTCCAGGAGATCGGCTATCAGAAGACCACGGTCGCCGACATCGCCCGGACGCTGAAGATGAGCCCGGCCAACGTCTACCGGTTCTTCGAGTCGAAGAAGGCGATCAACGAGGCGGTGGTCGAGCAACTGACCGGCGAGATCGAGGCAATGATCGCCACGATCGCCGACGCGCCGAACCTCGATGCGCCGGAGCGGCTCAGCCGGATCATCACCGCGCTCCACGACGATTGCCGCCGCCGCTTCGAGGCGCATCCGCGCGTCCACGAGATGGTCGAGGCGGCGATGAGCGAGAGCTGGGGGGTGTGCCAGGCCCATGTCGACCGCATCGGCGCCGTGCTCGCGCGGGTGGTGGCCGACGGGATGCGCGAGGGTGCCTTCACCGTCGCCGACCCGAAGAGCGCGGCAGCCTGCCTTCAGGCCGGGGTCACCCGCTACTGCCATCCGATGCTGGTCGGCCGGCAGCCCAACACGATCGAGCCGCCGCTGCCGGTGATGATCGCCTTCCTGCTCGGCGCCCTGCGGGCGGCGGGCCGCTGAGGCGGCCGGCCGGGAGAGCTGCAGGAACCTCGTCGAGACCCGCTTCTCGAGACCCGCTTCGTATGTCTCACGAAACGCCCGCTGCGCTGTCCTCGTCAAAGCGAGAACGGCCGGTGTCCGGGAGTTTCACGAGGCACGCTTATTCAGAGGCGGTGCCCGGCGTCGGGGCCGGCTCGGAGACGACGGGCTGCGGGCCGTCATAGCCCTCGATCACCAGGATGTCGGCCTCGGCGCCGCCCTTCTGCAGGGCGCGGGCCGATTGGTAGAGGTCGGAGTTCCAGCAGGCCAGCGCGTCGTCGTAGCTCGGAAACTCGACGATGACGTTGCGCGCCCGCGCCTGTCCCGCCACCGCCTCGAAGGCGCCGCCGCGCACGAGGAAGCGGCCGCCGAAGCGGGCGAAGGCGGCGCCGTTGGCCGCCGCGTAGGCCTTGTAGGCCTCCGCGTCGCTCACATCGACCCGCACGATCCAGTAGCCCTTGGTCATGTCTAAGCGTCCTCCATCTCGGCAACGATTCTCTGCGCGACCGCGCGGGGGTCGTCGGCCCCGGTGATCGGGCGTCCGACGACCACGTGGTCGATGCCCGCCGCCCGCGCCTGCCCCGGTGTCATCACCCGCTTCTGGTCGCCGGCCTCCGCGCCCGCGGGCCGGATGCCGGGCGTCACGATCAGCCGCGACGGGCCGATCCGCTCGCGCACCGCCCCCGCCTCGGCCGCCGAGCAGACAATGCCGTCGATGCCGATCTCGGCCGCCTGCTCGGCGCGGCGCGCGACGAGTTCGGCGACGGGGAGCGCGTAGCCGGCCTCCGCCGCATCCGCATCGTCGTAGGAGGTCAGCACGGTGACCGCGAGGATCTTCAGCCCCGACGTCCGACCGCGCACGGCCGCGCGCATGGTCTGCGGATAGGCATGCACCGTCAGGAAGGTCGCGCCGAGCGCGGAGGCCGAGCGCACCCCCTCCTCGACGGTGTTGCCGATGTCGTGGAGCTTGAGATCGAGGAAGGTCTTCTTGCCCGCGCGCGCCAGCCGCGCGGCGAAATCGAGCCCGCCCGCGTAAGCCAGCCGATAGCCGATCTTGTAGAAGGTCGCGGCGTCGCCGATGCGCGCGACCAGCCGCTCGGCCGCCGCCACGTCGGGCAGGTCGAGGGCGACGATCAGGCGGTCGCGGGGGTCGGCACTCTCCGGCATCGGGCTCTCGTCGGTGACACGCGTCGGTGGCTTGGGCGCGGCAGCGATCCCCCTGCGGGGGCTGCCTGTCAATGACGGAATGGCGGCGACGCGGCGAGGGCGATGTCGGCCGGTCGATCGTCCGACGGGGGCGAGACAGTCGATCCGGATTGTCGCGGGAACCGTTGATTCCGCGCCCGCCGCCGCGGCAGAGACGGCGGGCCGTCGGGTGCTCCCCCGCCCCGGCGCTGGTCTGCTCCCGGCTGCAGCCGGGGCGGACGCGCTCGAACGAATGGCGAGTGATGTTCGCGAACGAAGGGCGTCGAGGCGTCGATGTCATCACGCGGCTGCGACGGTTCGCGCGTTGGCTGGAGCTCCGGGCCGTCGGGCTGATGCCGGAATACTTCGATCCGGCCGAAGGCGCGCGCGCGGCATTCATCATCGCCGTTCCTCTCGTGCTGATCGCCGCCACGGGGGAACGAGGGTTCGGCTGGATCATCTTCGCGGCCTTCTGGACATGTCTCGCCGACACCGGGGGCCCCGAGCGGACCCGGCGCGCGCTGCTGGCGGGTTTCGTGCTGCTCGGCACGCTCACGACCTTCGTGGCCTCGTGGCTGGCCGGGTTGAGTCCGGAGGCGGCCCTCGCCGCGGGACCTGTCCTCGTCGTCATGACCGCGCTCCTGCCGATCCGGTGGAACGCCTCGTCCCTCGTGGCCACGTTGCTCGGTGTCGTGGCGGTCGTGGCGGTCGGCTATCCGAGACCGGCCGTCGAGGCCGCCGTGCTGGCCGGCGCGTTCCTGTGCGGCAGCGCCTGGGCGTTCGTGATCGGGATCCTGGTCTGGCGGACCGATCGCTGGCTGCCGACGCGCCAGGCCGTCACGGCCGTCTATGCACGGCTCCACGACATGGCCTCGGATCTCGTGCATCGGCGCGCGGACAAGCCGCATATCGGGCAGACCCAGCACCGCAGAGCCGTTCGCGGCGCCCTCGAACGCGCTCACCTGCGCTTGGCCCGGATCCAGGGGGACGACGCGGTCGGCGCGGTCAGGCTGCGCAAGGCGCTGCTCGCCGCAGACGAAGTCTTCCACGCGCTCCTGGCGCTGGAGCACCTGCATCCGCGGCTCGATCGGGAGACGAAGGCCATGCTGGAGGCGATACCGCCGCTGCTGCGCGCGAGCGGCGGCACCCTGACGAGCCGGGGGTCCGAGGCCACCGAAGCCGCCGAGGTCGCGCGCCAGGCGGAGGCGCTGAGGCAGCGCGTCGCCGGGCGGCGCGGCGCCGCGGCTGCAGCCATGCGGGCCATGGCGGCGGCGTTGGCCGTCCCGAACGACCGTTCACCCGAGGCTGCGCTCGCCCGCGAACAGGCCTCGGCCGATGCGAGCCGCCGCATCCTCCAGGCCGCGATCCGCAGCGGAACCGGCGTGGGCATCGTCACGCTCGTCGCCCATTGGTTCGCACTCGGCTATCCGTACTGGGCTGCCATGGCCGTGGTCGTGGTCCTGTCCCCGGTGCGGCGGATCAGCTGGAGCCGGGCCATCGAGCGCATGGTCGGCTCCGTGGTCGGCGGCATCCTGGCGCAGATGCTGCTGACACTCGTGTCCTCGTCCCCGCTGCTCATCGGCATCATCGTGGCCGCGACGGCCGCCACGATCGCGGTGCGTTCGGTGAACTACACGCTGTTCGTCGTCTTCCTCACCCTGCTGTTCGTCCTGACCATGGGCGTGCTGAATCCCGGCCACGGGATCGCGTCGGCGCGCATGCTCGACAACATCCTCGGGAGTTTCGCGGCGATCACGGCGACGGTTCTCGTCTGGCCCGAACGGCCGGCCTCCACGGCAGCGCTCGCCGGTGCGGCGCTCACGGCGAACCGGGCCTATCTCGACGCCGTCCTATCGGGGGACCCGGCGCTGATCGCGACGACCCGCCGTGCCGCCGGGATCGCCAGCACCGAGGCCGAGATCGCCTTCTATGCCCCCGACCGGATTCTCGGGGCAGCGCCGACGGAGGCCGACATCGCCGACCTCATGGCCGCGCGCCGGCTAGCCGGCGAGGCCGCCGCCCTCTGGTACGACCGAAGGGCCGCTTCCGATTCTCCCGAGACCGACGACCCCGCCCCATCCACGTCCTCAGCAAGGACGGGTGCCTGACGGATGCCCTGCCGCGGCTCGCCGTTCACGCGAGCGGCGAGCGAGCCGCCTCACGCCAGCGTATCCGCCATCACCCGTACCACCTCGGCGCGCAGCACCGGCAGAAGCTCGGCCTCGAACCATGGGTTCGTCCGGAGCCAGCCGTTGTTGCGCCAGGAGGGATGCGGCAGGGGCAGCACCCGCGGCCGGGCGGACGCCGCGAGGATGGCGCGCCAGCCGGCGACCGTTTCGGTGAGGCCGCCGGGTCGCGGCCCGAGGTGCCAGGCTTGCGCATACTGGCCGATCACCAGGATCAGATCGAGCTGCGGCAGACCGGCGAGGAGGTCGGCCCGCCAAGTTGGCGCGCATTCGCGACGCGGCGGCCGGTCGCCACCCTTGGCGTCGAGGCCGGGGAAGCAGGCACCCATCGGCAGGATCGCCACCCGCGCGGGATCGTAGAAGGCCGCCTCGTCGAGCCCGAGCCACGCCCGCAGGCGCCGGCCCGACGGATCGCTGAACGGGATGCCGCTGCGATGCGCCCGGTTGCCCGGCGCTTGGCTCGCGATCAGCAGCCGCGCGGTGGCCGAGCCCTGCACCACGGGGCGCGGCTCGTGCGGCAGGGGTGCGCCGGAGAGCGGCGCGTCGCGGCAGAGCCGGCAGGCGCGCAGGCGGGCGACGGTGGCGTCGAAGGTTTTTTCGGAGACGACGGACATCGCCTGGAAGATGGGGCGGGTCGGCCGGGCACGCGATGCGTCACCGCGCCCGAAGCCCGTCGGCACAATCGCCCGGCTTCCTCAGAGATGGCGTTTGAAATCCATCCGCTGATGAAGGATGCGGATGACCTCGACGCCGCCATCGGCGCCCATGCGGTAGAACAGAATGTGCGACCCCACGGAGAGGCGGAGATAGCCTTTGCGAATCTCGTCGGCCGTCCGGCCTTGGACCGACCCCTCAGCCAGTCGAGCGAAGCTTCCGGCCAGAAGGCGGATGTAGCGATCGGCCTGATCCGCACCCCAGCGTTCGGCCGAGTCGTCCCAGATCCGGCCGAGATCCGCACGCGCCCTCGGCGAGAGGCGGACGCTCACCCTCGGGCCGCGCCTGCACGCTTTTCCCGGAGGAAGACCTCGGGATCGAAGGGCTCCGGCGGACCGCTCTCCTCACCCTCGATCAGCGCGGCCCGCAGCCTCTCGACGGCGGCCTCTCGCTCTTCGAGCAGGCGAAGGCCTGCGCGAACCACTTCGCTTGCAGACCCGTAACGTCCCCCCTCGACCTGACGGTCGATGAACTGCGCGAAGTGCTCGCCGAGTGAGACGGACGTGTTTCGCGGCATGAAGCGCCCTCCGAGCGGCAACGTGTACCCGATTTTGGTATTTTGCAATCTCGGCGGGCCAACGGGGCCGAGTTGCGGCGCGCGATGCGTCACCGCGCCCAGCCCGCACGGATACCGTGGGCGACCGCCTCCACGAACAGACGGGTCTTGGCCGGCACGAGGCGGCCCGGCGAAAGGACCGTGCGATGCCGCGTGGCCGGCGGGGCGCTGCCACGAGCAGGATGCGGTCGCTGTTGCTCCGGGGCGGCCCTGCCTCCATCGATTGCAGGATTGCCCGCACAAGCTTGGCACGAATCGCGCAGGCCCTACCTCACCTACCGCGCGCATCCGGCGCGCTGAGGGAGGCCCGCTTGGCAGGTTCACGCGCGTCACGGTTGGGGGCGGGCGTCGGCCCGAAACATCCGCAGGTCGTCGTCCTCGTCGGCGCCACCGGCGATCTCGCCCAGCGGAAATTGCTGCCCGGCCTGTACCACCTGTTCAGCGCCGGCTTCATCCCCGACCTGCGGATCGTCGGCGTGTCGCTCGATGACATCGGCGTCGAGGCGTTCCGCGAACGCGCCCACAAGGCGATCGACCGGTTCTTCACCCGACAGGCCAGGGACGGGGAATGGGCGGCTTTCGCCGAGCGGCTCGACTACGTGCCGCTCTCGGCCGGCGCCGCGGCGCTCGCCGAGGCGGTGGGGCGGGCCGAGGCGAGCCTCGGGCAGGAGAGCCAGCGCCTGCACTATCTCAGCGTGCCGCCGGCGGCCGCGCTCACCGTGGTGCGTCTGCTCGCCGAGGCGGATCTGGCGGCCGGCTCGCGCATCGTCATGGAGAAGCCGTTCGGCACCGATCTGGAGAGCGCGGTGGCGCTCAACGAGCGGCTGCACGAAGTCTTCTCCGAGGACCAGATCTTCCGCATCGACCACTTCCTCGGCAAGGAGCCGGCGCAGAACATCCTGGCCTTCCGTTTCGCCAACGGCCTGTTCGAGCCGATCTGGAACCGCACCTTCATCGACCACGTGCAGATCGACGTGCCGGAGACGCTCGGGCTCGGCACTCGCGCCGCCTTCTACGAGGCGACCGGCGCCTACCGCGACATGGTGGTGACCCACCTGTTCCAGATCCTCGGTTTCATGGCGATGGAGCCGCCGACCTCGCTCGAACCGGGCCCGATCTCGGAGGAAAAGAACAAGGTGTTCCGCTCCATGCTCCCGCTCGACCCGCGCGAGGTGGTGCGCGGGCAATACGCCGGCTACCGCGACGAGCCCGGCGTCGATCCGCAATCGGACACCGAGACCTTCATCGCCCTCAAGTGCCGCATCGACAATTGGCGCTGGGCGGGGGTGCCGTTCTTCCTGCGCACCGGCAAGCGGATGGCGGAGGGGCAGCGCATCATCTCGATTGCCTTCCGCGAACCGCCCAAAAGCATGTTCCCGGTCAATTCGGGTGTGGGCGCACAGGGACCCGACCACCTCACCTTCGATCTCGCCGACGCCTCGAAGATGTCGCTCTCGTTCTACGGCAAGCGGCCGGGGCCGGGGATGCGGCTCGACAAGCTCTCGCTTCAGTTCAACATGAAGGACACCGGCCTGATGGGCGAGGTGCTGGAGGCCTACGAGCGGCTGATCCTCGACGCCATGCGCGGCGACCACACGCTCTTCACCACGGCCGAGGGCATCGAGCGGCTGTGGGAGGTCTCGACGCCGCTGCTCGAGGCGCCCCCGCCGGTGCGGCTCTACGCGCCGGGCTCCTGGGGCCCGAAATCGATCCACCAGCTCGTGGCGCCGCAGGCCTGGCGCCTGCCCTTCGAGCGGGAATGGCGCAACACCGACGAGCAGGGCTGAACGCCGACCACGATCCAAAGGGTCAGGGTGCTCGCAAAGCGCCTGCCGTACCGTCGTGTTCGAAGAGGAACGCCCGATGTCCGGGAGACGCCCGATCGCGGTGAGCAGCTCAGCTCTGCCGGCTGCGCCGTCACCGATGCGATCGCCGACGACCTATCCGCGGATATTCTAGAATAATTCTTAGATTAGTCGCGAATCATTCGTCGGCGAGACGTTTGCCGGCTTGCTCGAACAGGAGAGAATTCCGCATCAAACTTGCCCGTCGGTCCGATTTGTCTAGACTGAGCCTGATCATCCGATTCGATTGACGGACACCACACCGCCCGCTGCATGAGCCTGACGACTGCCCAGATCCTCGATCTCGCCCCCGACGCATCGAGCCGCAAGGCCGGGCAGGATCAGGCGAAACCGCAGAAATGGGCCGGCCTCGGCCGGGCGGGCACGGTGATCTGGGGCGAGATCAAGGGCAGCGGAGCGAGCCCCTACCGCACGGTGGCGGATCTCGCCGGCCCCGCCTCGAAATGCACCTGCCCGAGCCGAAAATTTCCCTGCAAGCATGCGCTCGGCCTGATGCTGGTCGATGCCATCTCGACCATCGCGGAGGCCGAGCCGCCGGACTGGGCCGCCGCCTGGATGAAGGGGCGCGAGACCCGCGCCGCCGCGGCCGAGACCCGGGCGAAAGACCCCGCCAAGCCGGTCGATGAGCGGGCGCAGGCCAAGCGCCGGCAGGCTCGCGAGGACCGGGTCGCGGCGTCGCTCGACGAGCTCGATCTCTGGCTGCGCGACCTGATGCGGCGCGGGCTCGGCGCCGCGCGCTCCGAGCCCTACGCCTTCTGGGACCGCATGGCCGGCCGCCTCGTGGACGGGCAGGCGCCGGGCCTCGCCCGCCGGGTGCGGGTCCTGCCGGGGCTGATCGCGGCGGCACCTCGAGCCGGTGCCCCCCGGCCGGAGGCGGCGCTCGGGCTCGGCCTCGGCCGGCTCGCCCTGCTGCTGCGCGCCGCGCGTCGCCTCGACGCCCTGGCGCCCGAGCAGGCGGCGGGGGTGCGCGCCGCGCTCGGCTACCCCGTCACCGCCGAGGAGATGGCGGCTCGCCCGGACCAAGCCGACACCTGGGCGGTGCTGGCCCACGCGGTCGAGGAGGAGGATCGGCTCACCGCCCGCTCGGTCTGGCTCGTCGGCCGCACCAGCGGCGCCCTGGCCCAGGTGATCGATTACGGCACGGCCGGTTCGCCCCTGCCGCCGGCCCCCGCCGCCGGCCAGGATTTTTGCGGGAGCCTCGCCTTCCAGCCCGGCGATCCGCCGCTGCGCGCCGTCTTCCGCGAGGGCCGTGCCGGCCCGGCGGCGCAAGCCGTGCTACCCAGCGCAGCCAGCGTCGCGGCGGCGCGGGATACCTTCGCAGAGGTGCTGGCTCGCGCGCCCTGGCTGGAGCGCTGGCCGGTGCGGCTCGCCAATGTCCGGCTCGGGCGCCTCGCCACCGCAGCCGGCGGCAAGGTTGCCTTCGCGGCAGGCGACGAGACCGGCAGCCTCGCGCTCGGGGCCGACCCGCGCCTGCCGAGCCTGCTCGCGGTGGCGGCGGGCCGACCGGTCGATCTGTTCGGCCTCTACGACGGCTATGGCCTCCATCCGCTCGCCCTCGTCGCGCAAGGCCGCCTCTACGCGATGCCGGCGCAGGGTGCGCAGCCGGTCCTGCTGCAGGTGGCCTGATGGACGCTGCCGATCGCGTCACCGATGGCTGGGAGCCGACGCTCGCCGCCGCGCTTCTCGGGGCCGAGCGCGCCCCGCCGCCCGCGCCCGGTCTGCTGACCGCACTCGTCGCGGAGAGCGATCCCGGCGCCGCCCTGCTGGCGCGGCTCGCGGCGGAGGGCGTCCACCATCTCGCCGGCACGGAACTCGGGCCGGAGGCGCTGGCGCCGATCGAACCGCGCGAGGCCTTCGGGCCCGAATGTCCGCCCGCGGCCGCCACGCGGCTCTACGGCCTCCTCACCGAGGGATACAGCGCGCGCAGCCGCGTCGAGGAATGGTTCGAACTCGCCGCCGCCGCGGGCTCGCGCCCGCCCGCTTGGCTGTTCCAGGTGCTGATGCAGCAGCGCGACAGCCTGCCGACGACCGCCCCCGCCGTCATCGGCGCCGAACTCGACTGGCTCGCCCGCGCCTGCGGCGAGGCACCGGACCAAGGAGCGGAGACCGCGGACGCGTCGGATTGGACCGAGGGCACGGTGGCCGAGCGCCGCGCCGCCTTCACCGCCCTCCGCGTCCGCGATCCGGAAGGCGCGCGCGCCGCCCTGGAGCCGGTCTTCCGGAAGGAGAAAGCCGACGCGCGCGAGGCCCTGGTCCACGCCCTGGCGACCGGCCTGTCGCAGGCCGACGAGCCCTTCCTCGAGGCCTGTCTCGATGACCGCGCCAACGGGGTGCGGCTGGCCGCGCAGCACCTGCTGCCGAGGCTTCCCGACTCGCGCTATGCCGAGCGCATGGCAGCGCGCGCCCGCGCCGCACTGAGCGTCGAGAGCAAGCGCAAGCTGCTGGGCGGCACCACGCACAGCCTCGTCGTCACCCTGCCGGAGGAGAGCCCGGAACTGGCCCGCGACGGCATCGAAGCGAACCAATGGGAGCGGCGCGGCGGCGGCGCCCGTGCCGGCCTGCTGCGGGCGATCCTGGCACGCGCCCCGCTGCACGCCTTCGCCGCGCATCCGCCGCGGCTCTGGATCGAACTGGCACTCCGCAGCGAGTGGGCCGACCCGGTCTTCCACGGGCTGTTCTCGGCGGCCAAGCGCACCCTCGACCCGGCCTGGGCGGAGGCGATGGCCGACATCACTGCCGAGGCCTACGAGGGCAAGGTCACCGGCGTCCGCCGCACCAACGAGGTGCTCGGGATGTGGGCGGAGGCGCTCGACCTCCTGCCCGACGCCGCGTGGGAGGCCCGCGTCGGCGCGCTGATCCGCGCCCGCAAGATCGAGGTGGTGCTGGCGGTGCTGGCCCAGGGCCCCGAGCATTTCTCGGAAAGCTTCAGCGCCACCCTGCTCGACTGGCTCGCCTTCGTCACCCGGGGCTCGGATGCCCTGCGGCGTGATCTGGCCAAGCCCTGGGTGATCGCGCGTCTCGGCGACCGGCTCTGGCCGAGCGACGACAGTGCTGCTTCCGCCGCCGCCATCCTGGCGCGGCTGCCGGAGGAGGATGCGGATCGCCTGCGCACGCAGCTCACGGGATTGACCGGCGTGCTGGAACTGCGCGCCGCGATCCGGCGCGATTTCCGACCGGAGACCACCACAGGGGGAACGGCCCAAGGATGACATCGACCCACGCCGTCAAGACCGCGCAGCTGCGCCAAGCCGCCGAGGATGCCTTCGCCGAGGAGATCGCGGCGCTGCGCGAATCCGACGACCGGCCGCGCCCGCCGAACTGGCAGATGTCGCCGCAGGCCGTCGTCACCTACCTGCTCGGCGGCCGACTCGCCTCCGGCTTCGAGGTCAGCCCGAAGTATATCGGCGACCGGCGCCTGATGGAGGTCGCGGTGGCCACACTCGCCACCGACCGGGCGCTGCTCCTGCTCGGCGTGCCGGGCACCGCCAAGAGCTGGGTCAGCGAGCATCTGGCGGCGGCGATCTGCGGCACCTCGCGCCTTATCGTCCAGGGCACCGCCGGCACCAGCGAGGAGGCGATCCGCTACGGCTGGAACTACGCGCTGCTGCTCGCCAAGGGCCCGAGCCGCGAGGCGGTGGTGGCCTCGCCGATCATGCGGGCGATGAACGAGGGCCGCATCGCCCGCGTCGAGGAGCTGACCCGCATCCCCTCCGAGACGCAGGACAGCTTCATCACCGTCTTCTCGGAAAAGACCCTGCCGATCCCCGAGCTGAACGAGGAGGTGGCGGCGCAGAAGGGCTTCAACCTCATCGCCACGGCCAACAACCGGGATCGCGGCGTCAACGAATTGTCGAGCGCCTTGAAGCGCCGCTTCAACACCGTGGTGCTGCCCCCGCCCGCCACGATCGAGGCCGAGATCGCCATCGTCGAGACCCGCGTCGCCTCGCTCGGCCGCGCCTTCGAGATCCCCGCCGAGCCGCCGGGCGCCGACCAGATCCGCCGCGTCGTCACGATTTTTCGCGAATTGCGCGAGGGGGTGACGGCGGATGGCAAGAGCAAGGTGAAGCAGCCCTCCGGCACGCTCTCGACGGCGGAGGCGATCAGCGTCGTCGGCAGCGGGCTGGCGCTCGCGGCGCATTTCGGCGACGGCCGCCTCTCGGCGCACGACCTCGTCTCGGGGATCAGTGGCGCCGTGGTGAAGGACCCGGTGCAGGACGCCATCGTCTGGCGCGAATACCTCGAGACGGTGGTCAAGGAGCGCGCAGACTGGAAGGACTTCTACAAGGCCGCCCGCGCGAGCGCGTGACCCGAACGATGTCCGACATCCGTCTCTTCGGCATCCGCCACCACGGCCCCGGCTCGGCCCGCTCACTCCGGGCGGCGCTCGAAGCCTTCACCCCTGACTGCCTGCTGATCGAGGGTCCGCCGGACGCCGACGCGCTGATCCCGCTTGCCGCGCGGGAGGGCATGGCGCCCCCCGTCGCGCTCCTCGTCTATCGGCCCGACCGGCCCCGCGACTGCGCCTTCTTCCCTTTCGCGGCGTTCTCGCCGGAATGGGTGGCGATGCACCATGGCATCGCGGCCGGCGCGAATGTGCGCTTCATCGACCTGCCGCACGCGAACCAGCTCGCCGACGGTTTCGGCGTGCCGGACGCCACACCCGAGGCCGCGCCGATCGATGGGGAGCCGGTTTCCGAGGCGGCCGAAGCGCCGTCCGAGCACGGGCCCGATCCGGCGAGAGCCGCGATCCGGCGCGATCCGCTCGGCGAACTCGCCACGCTCGCCGGTTACCCGGACGGCGAGCGCTGGTGGGACGCGCTGGTCGAGAGCCGCGCGGGCGCCGACGGCGACGTGTTCGCCGCGATCGGCGAGGCGATGGGAGCGCTCCGCGAGGGTGCCGAGCCCGACCCCGACGACGCCTTCCGCGAGGAGGCGCGCGAGGCGCATATGCGCAGCGCGATCCGGAAGGCGGCCAAGGAGGGATTCGAGCGCATCGCCGTGATCTGCGGCGCGTGGCACGTGCCGGCGCTCGCCCGCCACGATGCCAAGGGCCAGGCCGGCGCCGACACCGCAACTCTGAAGAACCTGCCCAAGACCAAGGTCGCCGCCGCCTGGGCGCCCTGGTCCTACGAGAGGCTGGCCTTCGCCTCCGGCTACCGCGCCGGGGTGCTCTCACCGGAATGGTACGACACCCTGTGGCACCACGAGGGGCGCGTCGCCGCCCGCTGGCTGGCGCGGGCCGCCGCGCTGCTGCGCGAAAACGATCTCGACGCCTCGCCGGCCTCGGTGATTGAGGCAGCCCGGCTCGCCGAGGCGCTGGCGGGCTTTCGCGGCCGGTCCCGGCCCTCCCTCGACGACCTCGACGAGGCGGCGCAGGCCACGCTCTGCTTCGCCGACCCGGCGCCGATGGGTCTGATCCGGCGCAAGCTCGTCATCGGCGAGCGCCTCGGCGCTACCCCGCCTGACAGCCCCGGCACACCGGTGGAGGCGGATTTCGAGGCGCAGTGCAAGCGTCTGCGCCTGAAGCCCGGCGCGTCCGCCGGCGAGATCACCCTCGATCTGCGGAAAGAAACGGATCTCGCCCGCAGCCATTTCCTCAACCGGCTCACCCTGATCGGCATCCCGTGGGGGGAGCGGCGCGAGGCGCGCGGGCGCGGCACCTTCAAGGAGGCGTGGTTCCTCGCCTGGCAACCGGAATGGGTGGTGGAGCTGGTGGCGGCGTCGGCCGAGGGCGGCACGGTCGCCGAGGCGGCCGCTGGCCGGGTGCGGGTTCGCGCCCGCGAGGCGACCCGCGTCGCCGACCTCTCCGGCCTGATCGGCACGCTGCTCGACGCCGACCTCGCCGAGGCCACGGCGGAGGTGATCCGCGCGCTCAACGACCGCGCCGCAGTCTCGGCCGACGTGTTCGACCTGATGGACGCGCTGCCCGCGCTCGCCGAACTCGCCCGCTACGGCTCCGTGCGCTCCTCCGACACCGAACCGGTGCTCGCCGTCGTGCGGGGCCTCGTGCCGCGCGCCGCCGCCGGGCTGGTCGCCGCCTGCCAGAGCCTCGACGACGACGCGGCGGCCGCCGCAAAGGCGCGCATCGTCGCCGTCTCCGGCGCGGTCGCGCTGATCGAGGAGCCGGAGCTGAAGGCGGTGTGGCGTGAGGCGCTGCGAGCGCTGGCCGACCAGGAACACGTTCACGGCCGCGTCGTCGGCCGCGCCGTGCGCCTGCTGTTCGATGACCGCGCCATCGCCGCCACCGAGGCCGGCGAGCGCCTGCGCCTCGCCCTGTCGCGGGCCTCGGGCGCCGTCCCGGCCGCCGCCTGGATCGAGGGGTTTCTGGAAGACAGCGGCACCGTGCTGATCCACGGGCGCGAACTGCTCGCGGTGGTCGATGAATGGCTCTGCGGCCTCGACGAGGCGCTGTTCACCGAGTTGCTGCCGCTGGTACGCCGCACCTTTGCGACCCTGGCGCCGGCCGAGCGCCGGGCGATCGGCGAGGCGCTGGCCCGGCCGGGCGGAGCCGCTCCCGGCGAGGCGGAAGGGTCTCACGGCTTCGATGCCACGCGGGCGGCAAAAGTGCTGCCGATCCTGCGCCTGCTGCTCGGCCCCGAACCCGCCAAATCCGCCGGCGAAACCACGGGAGACGCCGCATGAGGATGAGCGAAGCGGAACGTCTGCGCCGCTGGCGCCTCGTCCTCGGCGGCGGGGCGGCCGAGGGCACCGGCTGCACCCTGAGCGAGCGCGACGGGCGCCTCGACCGGGCGATGGGCGCCCTCTACGATTCCGACCGCAAGGGCGGCTTAGGGGCCTCCGCCCCGTCCGTCCCGCGCTGGCTCGGCGACATCCGCGACTACTTCCCGGCTTCCGTGGTGCAGGTGATGCAGCGCGATGCCTTCGAGCGGCTCGACCTCAAGCGGATGCTGACCGAGCCGGAAATGCTGGAGGCGGTCCAGCCCGACGTGTCCCTCGTCTCGACCCTGATCTCGATGCGCAGCCTGCTCGGTGGGCGCACCAAGGAGACGGCCCGCCTCGTGGTGCGCAAGGTGGTGGACGCCCTGATGAAGCGGCTGGAGGAGCCGCTGCGGCAGGCCGTGACCGGGGCGATCGACCGCGCCAGTATCAACCGCCGCCCGCGCCACGCCGAGATCGACTGGAACCGCACCATCCGGGCGAATCTGCGCCATTATCAGGCGGAGTACCGCACCATCATCCCCGAGACCCGCCTCGGCCACGGGCGAAAAAGCCGCGGATCGCTCAAAGACGTGATCCTGTGCATCGACCAATCCGGCTCGATGGCCAACTCGGTGGTCTATTCGAGCATCTTCGGCGCGGTGATGGCCTCGCTGCCGGCCGTCTCGACCCGGCTCGTGGTGTTCGACACCGAGGTGGTCGATCTCTCCGACGCCATGGACGATCCGGTCGAGGTGCTGTTCTCGGTCCAACTCGGCGGCGGCACCGACATCAACCGGGCGGTCGGCTACTGCGCCTCGCGCATCACCCGGCCCGAGGACACGGTGCTGGTGCTGATCTCAGACCTCTACGAGGGCGGGGTCGAGGCCGGCCTGCTCGCCCAGGCGCAGCGCCTCGTCGGAGCCGGCGTGCAGGTGGTGGCCTTGCTCGCCCTCTCCGACGAGGGCGCGCCGGCCTACGACCGGGGGCTCGCCGCACGGCTCGCGGCGCTCGGCGTGCCCGCCTTCGCCTGCACGCCCGACCTCTTCCCCGACATGATGGCGGCGGCGATCCGCAAGCAGGATCTCAACGCCTGGGCCGCGGGCGCCGGCATCGCCGCCGTCCCGGCTGCCCAAGAAGGCTGAGATGGCGACGGCTGAGATGGCGATGGCGCCGCCCGCCCGCCTCTCATCTCGTCTTGGACTCGATCTTGGGCTCAATCTTGGGCTCGGCGACGCGGATCTCCGCTTCGAGCTCCCGCGCCCATTCGAGATACTGCGTCGCGCCCGCCCGTTCGAGCACCGGCACGGCCTGCGCGATCCGGGCCAGCGCCTGCTCGCGACTCTCCGCAGCGATCCGGATCAGCACGTCGCGCCGCAGCGCCGCGTCGCCGGCCCGGCTCGCCGCGAGATCGCGGGCGAGACCGTCGGCGGTCTTCGCCCGGTCGAAAAGATCCTGCGCCAGCCGGTAGCGGGCGAAGGCGGCGTCGAACGTCTCGGAGGCCGCCTCGTAGCCCTTGATCGCCGCGCGCTGGTCGGCCACCGCCCGGTCGTGGATCGCGAGGTCGCGCGTGCGCGTCGCGATCCGGCTGCGGGCGCGGCCCATATTGGAGCGCGCGCGGGCCAGGGCCCGCCGGTCGTCCCGGGGATCGAAAAGCGGGATCGCCCGCTCGTAGAGAGCAACGCCACGCTCGAAATCGTTCAGGTTCCTGGTCAGCGCCGCGCGGTCGACATAGGCCGCGCCGAGATTGTGCCACAGCCGTGCCGAGGCGAAGGACGGCGCCTGCGCCTCCGCGCTCGGCAGCGCCCGCTCGTAGGCCGCCACCGATCGCTCCATAAAGGGCCGGCGCTCCGCCGGTTCGGCGAAGGCCGCGGCGTAGCTGTAGGCGGCGCCGGCCGCGTTGCGGGCCTTGAACAGCCCTCTTTCGTCGAGCTGGCGGGGTTCCGGCCCCTCGCCGCGCTCGGCCCGCTCCGCTATCTCGCCGGCCCGCCGCAGTTGATCGACGTCGTTGTGCCAGCGGCAGGCCTGCACGAACTCATCCGCCGAAGCGGTCTCGGCCCCGGCGCGGCAATGCCCGTCGGCCGCGTCGCAGAACGCGGTCCGGGCCAGCAGGAGTTCGCCGGCGATGGCGAAAGGAGTGCCGTCGCGGGCCTCTTCGCCGAGGTCGGAGAAGCGGCTGGCCAGGGATTCGAGCAGCCCGCCTTCGCCGCGGCGCAGACCGGCGAGGATCAGCCCGTTCACCGCCCGCAGCGGCGTCTCGCGCTCTGCAGCAGGCCGATCCTTCAACGCGTCGAGCCTTTCCGCCGCGAGCATCAGGGCGGCCTCGCCCGGTCTCGGCGCCCCGCTGCCGTTCTCGGTCGTCTTCCCCTGCTCGGCGTCGCAGATCAGGGTGAGCAGGAAGGCCTGCATCGTCTCCGTCTCCGGCGGCCCCTCGCAGATCTCGGGCAGCGGGGTCGCGCCGAAGCGCTGGAGCGCGTCGAGGCGCACCACATGCACCGCGTCGCCGATGGGGATCCTGATCGGATCGGGTCCCGCCGCAGCGGGCGGAGCCTCCGGGGCGGCCACGGCCGCCCCCGCCCAGAGCAGCGCCCCGGCCGGCCACCCGGTTCGGAGGCGGCGAAGCGAGGGGGGCGAATGTCGGATCGGCATGCGCGCGCATGTAGAGCGGGCAGCGCGTCCCACAATGCAACTGCTGACCCTACCAGGCGTCATCCGGCACTCGGCAGTGGCTCCCCAGTCTCGGCTCGACGCCTGCGCCGCTGAACCGGCATCCGCTTCGGCCGAGAGCGCTCCAGCCCACGAGGTCCAACCCTGTCCGTCGTCCCCTCTATTTCCGGCCGCCCGCCCGTTCCAGAGGCGCCGCTCACCTTCGAGGTGCCGCTCACCTTCGCGGACCGGATCACCGGCAACCTCTACGCGCAGCGGGGGCCGCTCGCGGTGCAGCGGCGGCGCATCCTCACCCTCGGCCTGCCGGTGGTGTGGTTTCTCATCCTGCTCGGCGCGGTCTCGGGCTGGGCGACGGCAGGTGGGCGCCGCACGCTGTCCGCGTTCTGGCGCGACCTGTCCAGTTTCGATCCGCTGCCACTCGCCGCCTATCTCGGGCTGATCACGCTCGCCCTGCTCGCGACTTACGCGCTCCACCCCTGGTTTGCCCGCCGCCGGGTGCGGGCCCTGATGGGGCCGCCGGGCGGCGACGGTCGCGATCCGGGTCCCGTGCCAGTGCGCTACCGGCTCGACGGCGCCGGGCTGACCCAGACCGCGCCGGATCTCACGAGCTTCGTGCCCTGGCCGCGCATCGGCGCGCTCGGGGAGGACCGGCACCACCTCTTCCTGCCGACGGAGATCGGCGAGGTCCCGATCGTCCTGCCCAAGGCGTCTCTGAGCCCGGAGACGATCGCGGGCATCCAGCGCTGGGTCCAGGCCTGCGCCGGCCGACCCGCTCCCGCACTGCCGCCGACCGAACCGGCCGCCGGGCCCGAGGCGGTGCGCGCGACGATGCGCCTGACGGCCGACGAACGGGTGCCGCTCATCCTGCGCAGCCTCGGCAATCCCTGGGCCCGCCGCGCCCGGCTCACCGGCGCCGCCGCGTGGCTCGTCGGCCTGACCCTGCTCTATCCGGCCCTGCTGGCGATGCTCTGGGCGGTCGATCCCTACCGGGTGCCGCTCGCCGACGCGCTGCTGCTCTTCGCCGAGATGGTCGCGAACGACGTCTGGAAGCCCGCCGCCTTCACCGCGGCGGTAATCGTGGGGTTCTTCGCGGTCCATCCCCGCGCGAGCCGCTGGTTCGCCGGCGATCTCGCCCGTCAGCTCGAGGCCGAGGCGCCGCCCGGCGAGGCCGAGATCGTGATCGACGAATCCGGCATCACCACCGCGAAGGACGGCGCCCGCGCGCATCTCGGCTGGTCGCTGTTCCGCGGGCGCGAGCGCGTCGGCGACCTGATGATCCTGCCGATGCGCTGGGACGAGGTGCTGCCCGTGCCGCTGCGGATCTTCGAGCCGGAGGCGCGCGCCCGCGTCGAGGCTCTCGCCGAACGCCACATCCCAGCGGAGACACGCGCCCGATGACCGATGCGCCCGCCCACCGCCTGCGCGCGGCCCTTCTCGCCTCCTGCCTGTTGGCCGGCTTATCCGCCTTCACCCCGGCCCGGGCCGAAGAGATGCCGGACTCGACCGAGGACCCGGCACCGGATGTGAGTACGGATTCGGCGGACACCCCGGCGGACCCGATCACGCTGCGCCTGGATCAGGGCTTCCGGCTCGATCTGCCGCCGGGCTGGGTGCTGGAGGAGGCGGGCGGGGATCCCGGTGATGCCTCCGGACGGCGCGTGGTGCGAATCGTGTGCGAGACCCCGGCCTGTGCCCGCACGAGGGAGGCCTGCACGCTTCGCCTGCGCCCGAAGGCGGTCGAGGGCGAGGACGACGCCGCCCGCCTCGCCGGCCTCCACGCCACGCCGCTCTCCCGCTATGTCCGCCTGCGCGCGGTCCTGAAGAGCACGAGCGCGAGCGCCTCGATCCGCAGGCCGCTCGGGCCGGAGCGATTCGGCGCCCGCGATTGGATCGCGGTCGAGACCGAGGCGGCGCCGCGCTTCAAGTCGGGCCTGTTCGCCGAGACGGTGGTCGACGGCCGCTATCTCGGAGCGATCTGCAAGACTTGCGAGACCGGCGCGGTCCGGCACGAAGCGGCCCGTTCCATTCTCGCCAGCATGCGGCGGGTCGAGCGCTCAGCCGCACGCTGACGTTTCCAAGAGAGGAACGCCAGTCATCTCAGGTCGCCCTTGATTCAGGCCCGGGCGGGGCCGAACGGACCTCTCCCGTGAGGCCTGACAATCCGCCGTCCCTGTTCAAGTTTTCAGGGCATGGCAGCCATGTAATCACCGGATTGTGGCTGGCCCAATCCTGTTGTAGCGCACCCGCGGGACCAATAAATTTTTGAGCGGCGCGTAAAATAAAATGAACGCTGACGATAAAATGCACATTCGCTCCGCCAATGTGCAACATAGCCCAATGCCGATGAACCGGCGTCAAGTCCTCGGCGGCGCCCTGGCCGGTCTGGCCGCAACCGCTCTGCCGGCGTCGCCCCTGCTCGCCGCGGGCGAGGCCCGCAAGGTCGATGTCCTGCTGATCGGCGGCGGCATCATGAGCGCGACGCTCGGCGTCTGGCTGCGCGAACTCGAGCCCGACTGGTCGCTGGAGATGGTCGAGCGGCTCGACGGCGTGGCGCTGGAAAGCTCCAACGGCTGGAACAATGCCGGCACCGGCCACTCGGCGCTGGCCGAACTCAACTACACGCCGGAGGATTCCAAGGGGAACATCCAGATCAAGAAGGCCGTCGAGATCAACGAGGCCTTCCAGGTCACCCGCCAGTTCATGGCCTGGCAGGTCCGGCAGGGCGTGCTCAAGAACCCGCGCAGCTTCATCAATTCCACGCCCCACATGAGCTTCGTCTGGGGCGACGACAACATCACCTACCTGCGCAAGCGCTACGAGGCGCTGAAAGCCAGCCCGCTCTTTGCCGGAATGGAGTTCTCGACCGACCCCGAGCAGCTCAAGAAATGGGTCCCCCTGATGATGGAGGGGCGCGACCCGAAACAGAAGGTCGCCGCCACGTGGTCGCCGCTCGGCACCGATTGCGAGTGGGGTGAGGTCACCCGTCAGTACATCGCCTCCCTGAAGAGCCAGCCGAAATTCGACCTGCGCCTCTCGACCGAGGTCGAGAGCTTCGAGCGCATCAAGGACGGCAAGGACGGGTACACCTGGCGCGTCACGTCGAAGAACCTGAAGGACGGCACCCGGTCCACGGTCGATGCCAAGTTCGTGTTCATCGGCGCGGGCGGCGGCGCCCTGCACCTGCTCCAGGCCACCGGCATCCCCGAGGCTGACGACTATGCCGGCTTCCCCGTCGGCGGCTCGTTCCTCGTCACCGAGAACACGGAGGTGGCGATGCGCCACCTCGCCAAGGCCTACGGCAAGGCCTCGGTCGGCTCGCCGCCGATGTCGGTGCCGCACCTCGACACCCGCGTGCTCGACGGCAAGCGCGTGATCCTGTTCGGACCGTTCGCGACCTTCTCGACCAAGTTCCTGAAGGAGGGCTCGTATTTCGACCTGCTGACCTCGACCACCACCAGCAACGTCTGGCCGATGGTCCGCGTCGGCGTGGAGCAGTACCCGCTGATCGAGTACCTCGCCGGCCAGGTGATGCTGTCCGACGAGGACCGCTACCAAGCCCTGCGCGAGTACTTCCCCAACGCGAAGAAGGACGAGTGGCGCCTCGTCCAGGCCGGCCAGCGCGTGCAGATCATCAAGCGCGACGCGGAAAAGGGCGGTGTCCTGAAGCTCGGCACCGAGGTGGTGTCGGCCAAGGACGGCAGCATCGCCGCGCTGCTCGGCGCCTCGCCGGGCGCCTCCACCGCCCCGCCGATCATGCTGAACGTGCTGGAGAAGGTGTTTGCCAAGCAGGTCGCCAGCCCGGAATGGCAGGCGAAGATCCGCCAGATCGTGCCGAGCTACGGCACCAAGCTGAACGACGATCCGCAGCGGGTCTACCAGGAGCTCGCCTATACCAGCGAGCAGTTGCAGCTCACTCCGCCGCCGCAGATCGGCACCCCGGCCCGGCCGACCCCCGCGGCCGAGATGGGCACCGTCAAGCCGGTCCCCGACATGGCGCCGTAAGGACATGGCGCCGTAAGGCGGTCGGATCAGACGATCGAACGGTTTCCGGATGATCATTTCGGAAGCCGTTGATCCCCCTCTCCCCGCATGTGGGGGAGGGGGAATACCACTTGTCCCGGAGCGATCAGCGGGACACCGCGTCAGGCTCCCTCCGCCCCGTCCTCGATGTAAAGCTCGTCCAGCAGCACCTTGATCACCGCCACGAGCGGCAGGGCGAGCGCCACGCCCCACAGGCCGAACAGCACGCCGAACAGGAGTTGGCCGGCGAAGATGGTCGCCGCCGGCAGGTCGAGGGCACGCCGCTGGATGAACGGCGTGAGTCCGTAGCTCTCCGCCGTCTGCACCGCGAGGTAGACGCCGAGCGCCCCGAGCAAGCCGTTCAGCCCGGAGGCGAGGCTGCTCAGCAGGATCACCACGCCCGCGATCAGCGGCCCGATCGTCGGCACGAAGGCGAGCAGGCCGGCCTGGAGCCCGAGGATCAGCGCGCCGCCGATGCCGAGGAAGCTCAGCCCCGCCCAGGTCAGCACGAAGATTGCCGCCATGGTCACGAGTTGGCCGAACAGCCAGTGGCGCAGGGTCTCGCCCGACCCGTCGAGGACGCGCGCGGCCTTCTCGCGGTGGCGCCGGGGCACGAGCCGCAGGGCGCCGTCGCGGTAGCTCCCCGGATCGGCGGCGATCGCGACACCGAGGAAGATGATCACGAGCACGTTGCCGAGCGCGTTGAACAGCGCGATCACCACGGTCGTGGCCGGGCCGAGCACGTTGCCGGCATCCGAGAGGAGCGAGCCGGGGCTCTTCAGGGCACCCGAGGCGAGGCCCGCGAGACCGCCCTGCTTCTGTCCCTTTCCGTCCTGGCTCTTTCCGTCCTGGCTCTTTCCAGCTTGGCTCTTTCCAGCTTGGCCCTCGTCCTTCTCGCCCTGACCGGACTCGGCACCGGCACCCTGGGGCGCCGGGGTCGCTTGAGACAGGTCGATCTCGATGCCGCGCTCCTTCAGCCAATCGCGCACGGTCTCCGATTGCTGGCGCACCGTGGTGCCGAGGTCGCGCGCTTGGCTTGCCACGGTGGCGCCGCCGAAGGCCGTGAGACCCAGCGCGAGGGCGGCGAGCACGAGGCAGGTGAGGGCGAGGCGCCAGCCGCGCCCGATCGGCAGCACGTGGCCGAGACCGCGGGTGACCCCGTCGAGGAAGACGGCGAACAGGATGCCGGAAAAGATCAGCAGCAGCGTCGCCGCCGCGGTCCAGGCGAGCCAGAGCGCGGCGGCGAACGCCACGACCGCGATGCCGGCGACCGCGAGGCGCCGCGCGCCCGGCGGGTTGGCCGGCGGGCTGAAAGGGGGAGCCGTCATGAGGTCGGGAATCCGTTCGCGGTTCGTGTGAGGCGGCTGGCCCGGGACGATCGATCGTTCAGGTCCAGATGTTCAGGTCCGGATGTTCACGTCCAAGCCTGCGCGGCGGCGGCATCGGCCTCCGTCGCCTCGACCCAGCCGCCGGTGGTGCCGTCGGCGAGGTGCTCGCGCTTCCAGAAGGGCGCGCGGGTCTTGAGGTAGTCCATCAGGAAGTCGGCCGCCGCGAAGGCGGCCTTGCGGTGGGGCGAGGCCGTGACGACGAGGACGATGCCCTCGCCCGGCCGCACCAGCCCGTGGCGGTGGATCACCCGCAGCGCCTGGACCGGCCAGCGCGCGCGCGCCTCCTCCACCACGCGGGCGATCTCCGCCTCGGCCATGCCGGGATAATGCTCCAGCTCCAGCGCGGCGAGCCGGCCCGCCTCGTCGCGGCACAGGCCGGAAAAGGTCACGACCGCCCCCGCCCGCCCGGCCAGCTCCGCCTCGATCCGGGCGATCTCGGCGGCGGTGTCGAAGGGCTCGGACTGGATGCTGACCGTCATGACCGCCTCTTCGGGAACGCGTACGCGGGCAGGGATGGTCCGGCGAGAGCGTTTTCGCGCCGGCCCGTTACTCCATTTGCCCGTGGGCCTATATGGCTCAAGAAGAGGACCGCGCCACCGGCGCCGTTTCGAAGAACAGCGAGCCGCGACGTGACGCCCGACCTGATCCTGCCCCATGACGGCATCCTGCCCGTCTTCGCCAGCCGCCCCGTCTGGTGCGGGCGCGCCAGCACCGTGATCGGCACCGCCACCCTCGGGTCCCAGGCCTGGCTCGGGGACGACAGCGTGATCCGCAGCGACGGCCAGCCGATCACCGCGGGCGACCGCTTCTGGCTCGGCGCCCGCTCCACCGTCCACATCGCCACCGAATCGCTGCCGACCCATATCGGCGACCGGGTCACGGTCGGCCGCAACGCGGTGGTGCATGCCTGCACCGTCGGCTCGGACGTGGTGATCGAGGACGACGCGATCATCCTCGACGGGGCGATTGTCGGCGACAACGTGCTGATCGAGGCGGGCGCCACCATCTTCCCCCGCTCGACTCTCGAGAGTGGCTTCGCCTATGGCGGCAACCCGGCCAAGCGCCTGCGCCCGGTCACGCCGGAGGAGTTGGCCGAGCGGGCCGAGCGCCTCCGCGAGGCCTCCGGCGAGACGGCGAGCCCCCCGGCGCCGACCGAGCCGCCGGAGACCGACGCCAGCGTGTTCGTGGCCCGCACCGCCCGGCTCTCCGGCCGCATCGCGCTGGGCGCCGGGGTGACGGTGCTGTTCTCCTGCGAACTCTCGGCGGAAGTCGGGCCGATCGTGGTCGGCGCGGACACCAACATCCAGGACAACACCGTGATCCGCAGCCGCGGCGAGGGCGTGGTGATCGGGCGCGACACCACCATCGGCCACAACGTGCGCATGGCCGATTGCCGGATCGGCGCCCGCTCCCTCATCGGCATCGGCTCGGTGCTGGCGCCGGGCACGGTGGTGGCCGACGACGTGATGCTGGCCGGTGGCTCGACCACCGATCCGGGCCAGCTCTTGGAGGGCGGCCATCTCTGGGGCGGGCGGCCCGCGCGCATCCTCGGCACGCTCGACGCGAAGAAGCGCGCGTTGATGGCGCATATCGTCGAGGGCTATTGCCGCCACGGCCGCGAGTATCGGCTCCTGCAGGAGCAGGAGGGGTGACGTCTCTCAGACCTGCTGCGATGCGCCCTTTCTGGGGATCGACGCACCGATGATGAGCCGTCTCTCGATGCTGACGCTCGGCGGCCGGCGGCGTTTCGACGATCTGAGCGAGCAGGAGATCCTGGCGCTCGCGATCGGCTCGGAGGAGGAGGACGGCCAGATCTACCGGGCCTACGCGGCACGCCTGCGCGCCGATTATCCCCATTCCGCCGCCCTGTTCGACGCGATGGCGGAGGCCGAGGACGAGCACCGCCGCCGCCTGATCGCGCGTTACAAGCAGCGCTTCGGCGATTTCATCATACCGATCCGCCGCGAGCACATCGCCGGCTATTATGCCCGCAAGCCGGTCTGGCTGATGCGAAACCTCGGGCTCGACCGCGTCCGCGAGGAGGCCGCCGCGATGGAGCGGCAGGCGCGCGACTTCTATCTCGCTGCCGCCCGCCGCTCGACCGATGCCGACACGCGGGCCCTGCTCGGCGATCTCGCCGCGGCGGAAAGCGCGCACGAGCGCACGGCCGAGGCGCTGAGCGAGCAGCATCTCGATGGAGCCGGCCGCGACGCGGAGGATGCGGTCGCCCACCGCCAGTTCGTCCTGACCTGGGTCCAGCCGGGGCTCGCCGGACTCATGGACGGCTCGGTCTCGACGCTGGCGCCGATCTTCGCCACCGCGTTCGCCACGCAGAACCCGTGGACGACCTTCCTCGTCGGCCTCTCGGCCTCGATCGGCGCCGGCATCTCGATGGGCTTCACGGAAGCCGCCCACGACGACGGCAAGATCTCCGGGCGCGGCTCGCCGCTCAAGCGCGGCCTCGCCTCCGGCGTGATGACGGCGATCGGCGGCCTCGGCCACGCGCTGCCGTACCTGATCCCGAATTTCTGGCTGGCGACGAGCATCGCCTTCGCGGTGGTCTTCGTCGAGCTCTGGGCCATCGTCTGGATCCAGAACCGCTACATGGAGACGCCCTTCCTGCGGGCGGCCTTCCAGATCGTTCTCGGCGGCGGCCTCGTGCTCGCGACGGGCATCCTCATCGGCGGGACCTGAGGCAGGTCTACCCGCAGGCGATCTGATCGCAGCGCCGCACCGCCGCGATCATCTTTGCCAGAGACTTCACGCCGGGATGGCCGAGCACGCCGGTATTGCCGAGGACGTAGGAGGGCGTCGCGGAAAGCCCGAGATTGGCCGCAACGTTCATGTGCGCGCGCATCGCCTCGCGCACCTCGTCGCTGTCGGCGATCTGTTCGAGTTCGGCGCGCGACACGCCGGCCTTGGCGCTGGTCTTGGCGGCGATGTCCAGCGCCTTGAGCCCGTCGATCTGACCCTTGGTCGACAGCAACTGGCCGTAGAAGGCGAAGGCTGCCGCCGAGCCGAGCTTGCGCTGCACCGCGAGCGAGACCTTGGCGGCCTGGGCCGACATCGGCGACAGGATCGGGTTGTGGACGAGGCCGATCCGCAAGCCCGGATCGCTGCCCGCGAGCGCGGTGACGTCGGCGGCGGCCTTGCGGCACCAGGGGCAGTTGTAGTCGAAGAACTCGTAGAGGGTCACCTCGGCCTCGCGGGGGCCGACATAGGTGACGCCGCGCAACTCCTGGATCTGTCCGGTGATCTCGCCGGGCAGCCGCATGTTGGCCACCGGCCGGCCCTCGTCGTTCTCGACCTTGAAGGTCTGGCCGTAGCTCTGCGCGGCGGCCGGGCCGGCGATGGCGAGGCCGAGCGAGGAGGCGAGGAAGCGGCGGCGGGAGAGGGGCATCGGCAACGGACCAGCGGGTGGTGAGGCGGCCGAGGATAGGGTCAAGAATGGTTTAAGTTCGACTTCCGCGAAGGCCGAGGCTGGAGCGTTGCGATGGGAGAGGCCGATGTGCGTTTCCGTGGCGGATGCCGAGGGTCGGTTACGGGACCTCGTTCGGCGCGCCCAAGCGGGCGAGACCATCGTCCTCACGCGGGAGGGGCAGCCCGTCGCACGTATCGAACCGATCCGGCGTGTGCCGGATCGCCGAGCACGGCGGGCCGTGCTGGACGAGGTTCGGCGTTCCGCCGTCGTGACAGCGCTCGCTGGACCGGACGGTGCCCGCAGCCAGGATTTCCTCTACGGCGAGGACGGATTGCCGCTATGACCGAGTGGTCACCGCGCGAAGGATGAGCAGCGGCCGCTTCCTGTCCTCACCCTCAGCCTGAGATGGCAGCGCGAAACGTCGCTCTCGAAGGATCACCCCGAAATTGCGCGGGATCCGGAAGATCCTTCGAGGCCGCTCCGGCAGCCTCTCAGGATGAGAGGAGCGAAGGGGAGCGGCCGCGCATCCCGATTCTCACGCGGCTTCCGCCGTCGCCGCCCGCTCCCGCGCGAGCTTGGTCACGCTCACCTGATCGATCTTGCCGGTGCCGAGCATCGGCAGCGCCTCGACGACGACCACCTCTGCGGGAATGGCGACGTCGGCCGCACCCCGGCCCTTGGCGTGGCTCTGGTAGGCGGCCCGCGTCGCGCCCTTGGCCTCAGTGAACAGGATCAGGCGCTCGCCCTTGCGGGCATCGGGCACGGCGGCCACCGCGCTCGGCGTGTCGGGCCAGAGTTCGGCGGCGAGCGCCTCGACGCTGGCCAGCGACACCATCTCGCCGGCGATCTTGGCGAAGCGCTTGGCCCGGCCCTTGATCGTGATGAAGCCGTCGGCGTCGAAGGCGACGATGTCGCCGGTGTCGTACCAGCCGTCCGGCGGCGGCTCGAGCACGCCGGGATTCTCCGCGCGCAGATAGCCGAGCATGATGTTGGGGCCGCGCACGGCGAGGCGTCCGCCCTCGTCGATACCGGGCACCGGTTCGAGCCGCGACTCGATCCCCGGCAGCAGCCGGCCGACGGTGCCGAAGCGGTTGAACATCGGCGTGTTGAGGGCAAGCACCGGCCCGCATTCGGTGACGCCGTAGCCCTCCAGGATGCGCAGGCCGAACTTTTCCGCCCAGGTCTTGCGGGTCGCCTGCTTCACCGGCTCGGCGCCGGCCACGACGTAGCGGAGGCTCCGCAGGTCGTAGGAATGGGCCATCTTGGCGTAGCCGGTGAGGAAGGTGTCGGTGCCGAACAGGACCGTGGCGTTGGTGCCGTAGATCAGTTCGGGCACGATCCGGTAGTGCAGCGGCGACGGATAGAGGTAGACCGGTACGCCCGAGATCAGCGGCAGCACCAGCCCCGCCGTCAGCCCGAAGGCGTGGAAGACCGGCAGCACGTTGAACACCTTGTCGCGCGGCCCGAAATCGATGCGGGCGGCGACCTGCGCGGTGTTGGCGAGCATCGCCCGGTTGGCGAGCACCACGCCCTTCGGCGTGCCCTCGCTGCCGGAGGTGAACAGGATCGCCGCCGGGTCGGTCCCTTTCCGCGCGACGAGCGGCTGCCGGGGGCTTAAGAAACAGCGGATCTTGTCGCCCGTGGTGACGCCCGCCCGCACGTCCTCCAGATAGATCAGGCGGATCGTCCCCTGGATGCCCTCGATCAGGGTGCCGAGGCGTCCCTTTTCGATGAAGGCGCGCGAGGTGAGGATGGTGTCGACCTGCGCCGCACGGCAGGCCGAGAGCACCGCGGCGGGGCCGGCGGAGAAGTTGATCATCGCCGGCACGCGGCCGGCGCTGGCGAGCGCGAAGAACGTCACCGCCGCGCCGTTGGCATTGGGCAGCATCAGCCCGACCGGCTTCTTCGCGTCGGGCAGGAGCGCCTGGAGCTTCCGGCCCAGGATGTTGGCGCCCATGACGAGGCGCGCATAGCTCATCGTGCCCGTCACCGGGTCTTCGAGCGCCGTGCGCCGCCAGCCGTGGAGCTGGCCCGCCTCGATCAGGGCGGAGAAGACGCCGCGCTCGATGTCGGCGGTCTCGAAGACGAGGTCCGACATGATGTCGTAGAGCGCGGCACCGGCGGCGCGACGGCGGTTCTTGCCCTTGAGTTCGGGATCGACGTGGAGGCGCACCGGCGGCATGATCGTCACCGTCACCTTCGGCCACCACGCGCGGCGGACCTGATCGCGCTTCAGGCGCGAGAAGATCGTGCGCTCCGGCCCGTCGATCTTCACCGGCACGACCATGGCGCCGGACTTGTCGGCGATGAGTCCCGCGCCGTCATAGACCTTCATCAGGCTACCGGTGACGGTGAGCCGGCCCTCGGGGAAGATGATCAGCGTCTCGCCGCTCTTGACCGCGTTGATCAGCGTGCGGGTGGCGAGCGGGCGCGTCGGGTCGAGCGGCATCGCCTTCGTCACCTTGAGGAACGGCTTCACCCACCAGCGCTGCGCGATGCCGTGATCGATGGCAAAGACCGGCTCCTGGTCGAGGAGCGAGAGTGCCAGCGGCGCGTCGAGGAAGGAGACGTGGTTGAGGGCGATGATCGCGTTCGGGCCCGCCTTCTCGACGTTCTCCAGGCCCTTCACCTCCAGGCGGTAGAAGGCGCGGAACAGGATCGAGAGGGCGTCGCGCAGGGGGTTCGTCGGCAGGGTCACGAGGATCACCGCGCCGACGATCAGGTTGAGCACCGCCACGAGGCCGAGGAGCTGGGCCATGGAAAGCCCTGCACCCTGGAGCACGGCAAGGGCGAGCGTTCCGCCGACCATGAAGGCAGCGGTGAGCACGTTGACCGCGCCGATGACGCGGGCGCGCTTGGCCTTCTCGGTCCAGGCCTGCACTGCGGCAAACGAGGGCACGACGTAGAGCCCACCGGCCACAGCGATCCCGAAGAAGTCGGCGGCGATGCGCAGGCCGTGGCCGCTGGTGATGAAGTCGAGAGCGCCGATCGGCTCGCCGGCCGGCGGGGGCAGGTGCGAGACGGTCCAGGCGAGATCGAGGCCGAACAGGCCCATCAGCACCGCGCCGACCGGCGTCGGCAGCAGCACGATGCGCCCGCTCGCCAGCCAGGAGGCGAGGCCGGAGCCCACCGCGATGCCGACCGAGAAGATCGCGAGCAGGGTGGTGGCGACGATCTCGGTGCCGTTCAGCGTCTGGCGCACCAGCACGGGCAGCAGCGAGAGGATCACGACGCCGACGAGCCAGAACCAGCTCACGATCACCGAGCCGCGCCACAGCCGGGTATCGGCCCACAGGTCGCGCAGGAGTTCGGCAGTGGAGCGGGCGACGTTGCGGTCGACGACGAGGTCCGGGGCGCCCTCGCCGGTGGCGGGGATCATCCGCGCGGCGAGCCAGCACAGAACCGCCATGCCCATCAGCCCGGCACTCAAGCCCAGCGCGTGGCCGCCCATCGCCATGGCGAGCCCGGCGGTGATGGTGCCGAGCAGGATGGCGAGGAAGGTCGCGGCCTCGACGAGCGCGTTGCCGGCCGTCAGTTCCTCGCGCTTCAAGTGGTCGGGCAGGATGCCGTACTTGATCGGCCCGAACAGCGCCGCGATGATGCCGAACAGGCCGAGCGCCCCGAACAGCAGCGGCACCGAGTGCAGCCAGAAGCCGAGCACCGAGAGCAGAGCCGCGAAGATCTCCGCGAATTTCAGCCGCTTGGCGAGCAGCGCCTTGTCGTAGCGGTCGGCCATCTGACCGCCGAGGCCCGAGAGGATGAAGAACGGGCCGATGAACACCGCGCTCGCCAGCGTCACCAGCACCCCGCCCGAACTCTCGCCTTGGGCGCTGACCTGGAACAGGATCAGCAGGGCGAGCGCGTTCTTGAGGAAATTATCGTTGAAGGCGGAGAAGAATTGGCACCAGAACAGCGGCGCGAAGCGTCGCGTCGTCATCAGTGTGCGGAACATCGTGGTCTCTCCCGGCTCCGGGCATGACTGCCTGCCGACGGCTTAGGCGTCAAATCCGCTTTTTGCACGATGTTCAAATTAAACGGGGCCGAAAGCCGCGCAAGCTTGATTTTGAACATCGTGCAATCTAACCCCGATGTCGGGTGCGGGCCCGCACGATGGCGAGTGACTCCCAGCAGCGAGGCATTGAATTGGCGGGAAAGACGCGCGGCACCGGTCCGAGGGGCGAGCACGATCGCGAGGGCTTCATCGCCCTCGTCGCGGGTACGGCGGAGAGCCTCGTGCGCAACGAGGGCTTTCGCGCGCTGGGCATGCGGCGGCTGGCGGCGGCGATCGGCTACGCGCCGAACTCGATCTACAACGCCGTGGGCGATCTCGATCAGGTGGTGCTGCGGGTCAATGCCCGCACGCTCGCTCGCCTGCACGCGGCTCTGGAGGCGGTGATCGATCCGAAACGGGCACCGCGGGACAATGCCCTGGCGCTGGCCGACGCGTACCTCGTCTTCGTCGCCGCCGACCCGCGGGTCTGGAGCCTCCTGTTCGAGCACCTCGCCGCACCGGACCAGCCGTTTCCGCCCTGGTACGCCGCGGCCCTGGCCGAGCCGGTCGGGCTCGTCGACACGGTGCTGGCACCGCTGATCGCCGAACCGGACGAGCGCCGCCGGGCGGTGGCCGCCCTCTGGGCCGCCCTGCACGGGCTCGCCTCGCTCTCGACCTCGCGCAAGCTCGCCGTGCTCACCCCCGACCCACCGCGGGATCTGGCGCGGCTGCTGGTGGGGCGATTTCTCGGGTGATTTTTGCAATCCCGTTGGCAGCCCCGGAATGACGGCGAAGTTGAACTGGATTGCAACCCGGCCCTCTGCGGGGAAGGTTTAGAGCCTTCAGCGGTCCGCAAACCCCGCTATAGAGCCCGCATTCTCACCGCGACCGGACCCTTCGATGACCGCACCCTCCGTCCCGACGCTGCGCCACTTCGAGGCGGTGGCCGAGCGCTACGACCTGATCCTGTGTGACGTGTGGGGCGTGCTGCATGACGGAACGCGCGGCCACGTCGCGGCCGGCGAGGCACTGATCCGCTTCCGGGAGCTGCCCGGCCCGCGGCCGCGCCGGGTCATCCTGGTCTCGAACGCCCCGCGACCCTGGCAGGGCGTGCAGAAAATCCTCGACGGCTACGGCGTTCCGCGGGGGGCCTACGATGCGATCCTCACCTCCGGCGACCTGACCCGGCGGCTGATTGCCGAACATCCGGGCGAGCGGGTGTATCACTTGGGCCCCGAGCGTGACGCGCCGGTCTTCGACGGTCTCGACCTCACTCTGGTCTCGGCCGACGACGCCCAGCGCATCGTCTGCACCGGCCTGTTCGACGATTACACCGAGACGGCGGAAGATTACCGCGAGGCGCTGGCCGAGTTCCGCCAGCGGAACGTGCCGATGATCTGCGCCAACCCCGATCTCGTGGTCGAGCGTGACAAGAAGCTGATCCCCTGCGCCGGCCTGATCGCCCAGGCCTACGAAGCCATCGGCGGGTCGGTCGTCTATGCGGGCAAGCCGTACCGGCCGGTCTACGAAACGGCGCTCGCCATGGCCGGCGAGCTCGATCGTAGGCCTGCGCCCGAGGTGAGCCGCACCGTGGCGGTGGGCGACGCGATCCGCACCGACATCGCGGGCGCGGCCGGTTACGGCATCCCCTCGATCCTGGTCGCCCGCGGCATCCACGCGGAGGAACTCGGCGTGACGGCCGAGCACCACAGCCTCGGCGACATCGCCGAATGGCTCGGCCGCCAACCCGTGCGGCCCGACGCGGTGATCGAGCGTCTGGTCTGGTAGGCGAGGCGGCCCTTACGCAGTCGGATCCTTGCGGAAATGCCTCTCCCCGGTCGCCAACCGGTGACGCGGTTGCTATGGGGGCCGAAATCAAGCTGGATCCGAGACGATGACGAGACCGGAGGCAGGCGGCCCGAGCGGGGCGGAGGCGTTGCGCCATGTGCGGCTGTCGGCGCATTTTTCCGCCTGCGGATACGTGCCCGCCTCACCCCCCGTGCTGCAGCCGGTGGAGCCCTTCCTCGAATTGTCGGGCGAGGACATAAGGCGGCGCATCTTCGTGACGCAGGACGCGACCGGGGCCGAACTCTGCCTGCGTCCGGAATTCACGATTCCCGTCTGCCGCCTGCATCAGGCGACGCGGCCGGGCGAGAGCGCCGATTACAGCTATCTCGGTCCCGTCTTCCGGGTCGCGGCGGGCGAGCCCGACGAGTTCGTGCAGGGCGGCATCGAGTCGATCGGGCGCAGCGACACCCCGGCGGCGGATGCGGAGGTGCTCGGGCTCGCGCTCGAAGGGCTCGACCTGCTCGGGCGCGCCGACGTCGCGGTGCGGCTCGGCGATATGGGCCTGACCCACGCCTTCCTCGACGCGCTCGCCGTGCCGCCGGTCGCCAAGCGCCGGACCTTGCGGGCCATCGCCGCCGGGCGCTCCCTCGACGAAGTCGCCAACGCCGCGCAGACGGAAGATCGCCACGCCGGCCTCCTCGCGGCGATCCAGGGCCAGGATGCGGGCGCCGTTCGCGCCTTCGTCGAGGACGTGCTGTCGATCGCCGGTATCTCGCAGGTCGGCGGGCGCAGCGCCGGGGCCATCGCCGAGCGCTTCCTCGCCAAGGCTTCGGCGCAGGCGCACGGGGGTGCCGGTCTCAATGCGGGCAACCGCGAGCTGATCGAGCGCTACTGCGCGATCTCCGGCGATCCCGACGCCGCGGCGGCGGCGGTGCGGGCGCTCGCCCGCGAGGCGGGGCTGGCCCACGAGGGGCTGGAGGCCGCACTTGCCCTGTTCGAGGAGCGCACCGGCTTCATGGCGGCCCGCGGCCTGGCGGTCGAGCGCTTCCGCTTCAGCGGCGGGTTCGCGCGCAACCTCGACTATTATACCGGCTTCATCTTCGAGGTGACCGGTGCGCGCGGAGGGCCGACGCTGGTCGGCGGCGGTCGCTACGACGGTCTGCTGCAGCAGCTCGGCAGTCCGGTGCCGCTGCCGGCGGTGGGCTGCGCGTTCTGGCTGTCGCGCTGCACCGACGGAAGCGCTGAAGGAGGTGTCGCGTGACCGATTCCCCTCTCGTCCTCGCCGTCCCCTCCAAGGGCCGGCTGCAGGAGAATGCCAGCGCCTTCTTCTCCCGCGCCGGGCTCAAGCTCGTGCAGAAGGCGGGCGGGCGCGAGTATCGCGGCACGCTCGCCGGCCTGCCCGGCGTCGAGGTGCGCTACCTCTCGGCCTCCGAGATCGCCGGCCAGCTCGCCAGCGGCGCCGCCCATCTCGGCGTCACCGGCGAGGATCTGATCCGCGAGATGCTGCCCGACCCGGCCGGCAGCGTCGAGCTGCTGACGCCGCTCGGCTTCGGCCATGCCAGCGTGGTGGTCGCGGTGCCCCAGGCCTGGATCGACGTGCGCGCCATGAGCGACCTCGACGAGGTCGCCAGCGAGATGCGCCTGCGCCAGGGCCGGCGGATGCGCATCGCCACCAAATACGTGAACCTGACGCGCCGTCACTTCGCCGAGGCCGGCATTGCCGATTACCGCATCGTCGAGAGCCTGGGCGCCACCGAGGGCGCGCCGGCGGCGGGCTCGGCGGAGATCATCGTCGACATCACCACCACCGGCACCACGCTCGCGGCCAACGCCCTGAAGGTTCTGGACGACGGGGTGATGCTGCGCTCGGAGGCCAACCTCGTCGCCTCGCTGAAGGCGCCCTGGGGCGAGACGGCGCGGGCCGCCTTACGCACCGTGCTCGGCCGGATCGCGGCCGAGGAACGCGCCCGCACCACCCGCGAAGTGCGCGCCGGCCTGCCCGAGACCGGCGGGATCGATCTGGCGACCCTCGCCGGCCTGCACGAGGCGGAGCTGCCCTACGGCGCCCCGCGCGGCGCCGACGGCGAGATCGTGATGCGCTGTCCCGTGGACGCGGTGTTCGACCTCTCCGACGCCCTGGTCCAGGCCGGGGCGCGGGCGGTGACGGTGCGGCGGATCGATTACGCCTTCGCGGCGGAGAACCCGCTGGCGGAGCGGCTGCTGGCGCGGTTGTAGCGCGTCGTCATCGCGAGCCGAATGGCGAAGCGATCCAGAAGCGCGACCTCTCCGGATCGGGCGGCGCACTGGATCGCTTCGGCTCCGCCTCGCGATGACGATGCGGACTACTGCCCGCCCTGCTTGGCGAATTCCGACAGCACGCCCCGCAGCACCTTGAGCCGTCCCTCGTAGGCCGCCGTCAGGCAGGCGACGTCGGTGCCGCAGGCGCGGCGGTCCTTGAGCCACGCCTCCTGATCGTCCTGCATCTTGGTGCGGTTGCCCATCGGCAGCAGGTCTTTGAGGATGTCGAAGCGCACCGCCATCTCGACGTCGAGATCGTTGAGAGCACGGGTGTCGCAGACCGTCTTCTCGTCCGGCGTCTCGGCCTTGGCGCAGGGAAAGCTGGCCGCCGCCGCAGGGGAGGCCGCGGCGAGGCTCAAGGCGAGGGCGAGAAACGGGGTACGCATCGGACAGGCTCCATCGCGGGCTACGGCCACGCTTTGTCCTTCCAACGGCCCGTTCCCGTCCCGGTGCCCGCCTCTGCGAAAAAGAATCAGCTCCAGGGCTTCACGATCGCGAGGATGACGATGCCGATCATCAGGAGCGTCGGAACCTCGTTGATGACCCGGTAGAAGCGCTGGCTCCGGGTGTTGCGGTCGGCGGCGAAGTCCTTGACCGTGCGGGCGAGGAAGCCGTGCACGCCGCTCATCGCCAGCACCAGGGCGAACTTCGCGTGCAGCCAGGGCGCGGCGTAGTAGCCGCTCTGCCACGCGAGCCAGAGCCCGAGGATCCACGTGACGATCATGGCCGGCGTCATGATCGCCTTGAGCAGGCGCCGCTCCATGACCTTGAAGGTCTCGGACTGCACGCGCGAGCCGGCGGGAAGCGCCGCATGATAGACGAACAGGCGCGGCAGGTAGAGCATCGCCGCCATCCAGGCGATCACCGCGATGACGTGGAAGGCCTTGATCCAGGGGTACAGGGTCTCGAGCACCGGCTGAGAAACTCCTCGATACGCAACGCGAAAAGAACGGTCAGCGGCCGGCCCGGAGCCGGGTCAGCATCTGCTCGACATGGGCGATCGGCGTCTGCGGGGTGATGCCGTGGCCGAGGTTGAAGATGTGCGGCAGGCCCGCCGTCGCCTCCAGGATGGCGTCCACGGCCGCGTCCAGGGCCCGCCCACCCTCGATCAGCGTCTCGGGGTGGAGGTTGCCCTGCGTCACCGTCGAGGCCGGCACACGGGCCCGCATGGCCGCGAGATCGACCCCCCAATCGACACCGACGGCACTGGCGCCGGTCTCGGGCACGACCCGGGCATGGCCTTCGAGCCCCGATCCCTTGGCGAAGACGATGATCTTGGCGTCCGGCACCTGCGCGCGGATGCCCTGGACCATCCGCGCGATCGGCCCGAGCGAGAAGCGCTTGAGCGCATCGCCGTCGGAGGAGTCCGGCAGCACGCCGGCTTTTTGCTCAAGAGCCGGCAGCACGCCGGCATGCGACTCGAAGATCTGCACCGCGTCGGCGCCGGCGCGGAGCTGTCGCACGAGATACTCGGTCTGGACGGCGACAAGCCGGTCGAGCAGCGCGTCGAGCAGCGCCGGGTCGGAGACCGCCAGCGCGCGGGCCGGGGCGAGATCCACCGTGCCGCGCCCACCGATCATGTAGCTCGCCACGGTCCAGGGCGCGCCGCAGAAGCCGAGTAGCGTGGTCTCGTTCGGGAGGGCACCCCGAATGCGCTCCACCGCCTCGAAGACGGGCGCCAGATGCGAGAAGATCGCCGGGTCGCCGGCCTCGCGCAGCCGCTCGAACTGCGCCCTTCCCTGCAGCGCGTCGAGGCGCGGGCCCTCGCCCTCGACGAAGCGCACGTCCTGGCCGAGCGCGTGGGGCACCACGAGGATGTCGGAGAACAGGATCGACGCCTCGAAGCCGAAGCGGCGGATCGGCTGGAGCGTCACCTCGGTGGCGAAGGCCGGATTGTAGCAGAGGTCGAGGAAGGAGCCGGCCTCCGCCCGCGTCGCCCGATATTCCGGCAGGTAGCGGCCGGCTTGGCGCATCATCCAGGCCGGGGGCGGGGAGATCGCCTCCCCCGACATCACCCGCAGCACCGGCCTGTCCGCCGTCCTTGCCTCCGCCATGCCTGAAGCCCGCATCCTGCCTGGTTGCCGTTCGGGGGAGTCCGGAGAGGTCGCGACCGCGCCATCCCCACCCCGGCCCTACTCAAAGAAAGAGAGATTCTAGAATCTCTGTTTTTTCTCTTGGACGTTGGATCGTGATGCCGCAAGCGCGTCCACAGGCCCTCCCCACAGCCGCGGCGTTAATCGCCTCTTAACGGATTGGATCTAATGTCCACGATAGGCCAAGCTCAGCAGAGGCTTGCGTGGGCCTGCCTGCCCTGATGGCCGCCTCGGTCCCGGATTCTCCCAATCCGGCGACTCCAACATGTGCTCGCGGTCGGCATGTTGAGGGCGGAGTCGACGGTTTTCGGGACAACCCGCCGTCGCGTGTCCAAAGGGCTGGATTGTCCCCACTTGTCGACTCCCTGGACGCGCCCTGGGGACCACGTGGGGGTGGCCCCGTTCCAAACCTCTGAAAACACAGCGGAATGCGTGGAGATGGGGCGGCTTTGACCGGTGGCGTCGGGCCGCTGGATCGCTCTCGCCGAGCCGCGCGATGACGGAGCGTGCCGCCTCGATCCTCATCAAGGCTCAGGGACGCGATCCAGGCACCGCGGCGACCGCCTATTCATCCGCGCGCCGCCGGTGCCTCCACGGCGGCCCGGCAATTCGGCATCGCCTTGGCGCGAAAAAATGCTCTAAGCATCCCCAGGGGCGGCCAAGTCGTCCCTGTGACCGACGCGTCATGGCAGAGACGGGCCGACGATGAGCCGCAGCTACTTCCATCTCCACCTCGTCTCGGATTCCACCGGCGAGACGCTGATCAATGTCGGGCGTGCCGCGGCGGTGCAGTACGAGGGCATCTCGGCGATCGAGCATGTCTACCCGCTGGTGCGCTCGGGCGCGCAGCTCGAACGGGTGATCTCCGAGATCAAGGCGGCGCCGGGCCTCGTGCTCTACACGCTGGTCGGCCACGAGCTGATCGAGCGCCTGGAGGAGGCCTGCCGCGAGACCGGATCGCCGACGCTCAACGTGCTCCAGCCGGTGCACGCGCTGCTGCGCTCCTATCTCGGCGCGACCTCGACCGAGCGACCGGGCGCGCAGCACATGCTCAACGCCGAGTATTTCAAGCGCATCGACGCGATGAACTTCACGCTCGCCCACGACGACGGGGCGCTGCCCGACGACCTCGACGAGGCCGACGTGCTGCTGATCGGCGTCAGCCGCACCTCGAAGACCCCGACCTCGATCTATCTTGCCAATCGCGGGCTCAAGACCGCCAATCTCCCCCTCGTCCCGTCGATGCCGCTGCCGCCGAGCTTCGAGCGGGCGAGGAAGGTGCTGATCGTCGGCTTGATCGCCAGTCCGGAGCGGATCGTGCAGATCCGCCAGAACCGCCTGCTGAGCCTCAAGGCCGACGAGAATTCGGCCTATGTCGATCGGGAATCGGTGGCCGACGAGATCGCCGCCTCGCGCCGGCTCTGCGCCAAGTACCGCTGGCCGACCATCGACGTGACCCGCCGCTCGATCGAGGAGACGGCTGCCGCGATCCTCGACCTCTACCGCGAGCACCGCCTCAAGTTCATCGCGACCTGAAGGCGCATGGAACCGACCCTGGCAGCACCGCCCATCGTCGAGTTGCGGACGGCGGTCGAGGCAGGTCACGGCAGCGTGACCGATCTCAGCCTCTCCCGACGTGCCTCGATCCGGCCGCCCGACTTCCTGATCGGGCAGGTCACCCCCCTGCTGCTGCGGCAGTATTTCGGGCAGAGCGTCGAGCTCGGCACCAGCCTCTACCGCATTGGGCCGGCGGCGGTGACGGCGGCGGGACACATCCTGATCGATGGCGCGCTCGCTTGGTCGTACCAGCTCGGCGTGACGCCCGAGGACGCCGCGAACGCGACTCGCGAGATCGCGCGGCTCTGGACGAGCCTGAGCCGGCGCCGGATCGAGGGCGAGGTCGTGCTGCTCGCCGGCGCCGGGCATCTGCTCTACGGGCACTGGCTGGTCGATTTCCTACCTAAACTCGTCCTGCTCGAGGAGGCCGGCTACGACATTCGCCGCCAGAGATATCTCCTGCCTGCCGACACCCCGGCCTTCGCGCGGCAATGGCTTCGGCTGCTGGGAATCGCCGACGATCAGATCATTGTCTACGACAGGCTGGCAGAACTCGTCGAATGTCGGGTTCTGGTCGTGCCGACGCTGCTACGCTTCCTGGGCCGGGCCTCGCCGACCATGGGACGGGTCCGCGATTTCCTGCTCAGCCGCCTGCCGGGCGGACGCAACCGGTCAGGGCCGTGCTTCCCCTGGCCCTTCGCGGCGCGTCGCCGACAGCCAGAACGGCGCAAGCTGCTCGTCGCGCGCTCTATCAATCCCGGCACGCTCGGCCGGCGCCATCTCGTGGAACGGGAGATGTTCGAGGCCAAGGCGCAAGCGCGCGGCTTCAGCATCGTCCGGCCGGAGTCGATGGGCATCGGCGAACAGGTCGCGCTGTTCCGGACGGCCGGCACGATCTGCGGCGAGTACGGATCGGGCCTGCACAACACGCTCTTCGTGCCGTTCGGCGCACGGATCCTGTCCCTGCAGGAGGGCGGCCAGAACACCGGCTTCCTGCAAAGCTCCCTCGACCACGCCCTCGGACACGAGAGCGGCTACGTGGTGGGTACCGCCTGCGGGCTTAACGGCCGCTTCTCGATCGCGTCTGAGGACATTGACATGGGCCTCGACTGGCTCGAAGGCCTTCTTTGAGGGGCGCGCGGCCCGCCGCCGTCGCCGGCGGACGAGGCGCGCAGGATCTTCCACCAATGCCAGATGCGGATGTGAGCTGGCTCTCCGGTGGGCGGCCTAGCCGCTTCCGGCTCCGCCCTCTGTGGCGCCGATGGCGTCGCAGCGAGCCGGTGCCGGCGGTCGAAGGCGAAAACGACGCGATCGCCTTCTACGAGGAACTGTTCGCATCGGTGCGCCTGAAACCGATCGTCGTCGTCGTTCTAGTCGATGAGGGCTGGCAAGACGTCGCCGTGTGGCACGACTTCTTCCCGCAGGCCCGGATCATCGCGGTTCGCCGCGCCGTGCCGGAGCCCGCGCCCGAGCGCTTCACAACCCGCCTGCACGTCGAGACCGGTGACCACGCCGATCCGGCCTTCCTCGAAGACCTCGCCACCCGGCTCGCCTTCTCCTCGGCGCCCGCCGTCATCGCCGATCACCGCGCCCGCGCAAGCCGGGGCCACGTCGCATGCCTGCGCGCCCTCTATGGGCAACTCGCGCCAGGCGGCATCTACCTCATCGCGGACCTCTCCCTCGGCAGCGATCCGGAGCCATACCGCTTCGTCGAGGGCGTGGCCCGCCGCCTGCTCGGGGAACCGGCGCGGAAGACGGACGACGGAGCGGCCGAGACCATCCTCGCCGAAACCGATCACGTCCGCGTCCGGGATCGGGGCTGTGTCCTCAAGAAGCATCGCCGCGCGATCCGGCGGCTGCGTCTCGCCGACGCCCGCGATCTGTCCGATCCGCCCGCACGCAGCTTCGGCCGGCCGTCCTACCGCCGCGGCGTGCCGCGGATCGTCGGTGCGCCGGACTGGGTCGCCGCGATCGTCGCCGAACACGCCGACGAGGCCGTGGTGCCGCCCGAATCCCTGGTCTGCACCCTCCGCGACGCCGTGGTGTTCCGCTCCGGGATGATCCGGTGCGGCGAGCATCTGGTTCGTGAGAGCCTGACCAACATCCCGCCCGGTGAGCAGAACGAGAGCTTGCGCTTCCACGCGGACGGCACGGCCCATGTCGAGATTGCGAATCCCAAGACGGCCGGCCCCGAGGCGGCGCCCCTGCACGTCGACGAGACGACGGTCCTGCTCACCCAGGAATGGGACGAGAACTACGGCCACTGGATCGTCGAGGGCCTGCCGAGGATCGTGCAGGCGGGCGAGACCGTCGATCTGCGCCGCGTCCGGGTGGTGCTCAACGATCATCCGGGAATGCGGACGGTCTATCTCGACTCGCTCGCGCCCTTTGGGATCGCCCCTGAACAGGCGATCTGGCTCGGCCGGCGCGAGGTACGGTTCCGCGAACTGGTCTACCCGACGCCGGTGACGGTCCAGCCCTGGGTGAAGTCGCCCCTCATCCTGAAGGCCGCCGCCCGGCTCCGGACGGCGATGGGTGACGGCGATGGCCCGGCTCGCCTCTACGTCAGCCGCAACCGCTGGGGCCGTCGGCGGCTGATCAACGAGGCCGAGGTCGAGGCGTTGCTCGCCGAGCGGGGCTATCGCACCGTGCATCCCGAAACGCTGAGCTTTCGCGATCAGGTCGCCCTGTTCGCGGGAGCGGAACGGGTGGTCGGCGCGATGGGGGCGGCGCTCGCCAACATCCTGTTCGCGCCCGACGGCCTGCGCCTCCTCGCCATGACCAACCGAGACATGATCGATGATTTCTTCTTCGATCTGACGAGCCTCAAGGGTGGAGGTTACCACGCCCTGCACGGGACCAGCGACCGGCCGGGCCTCGGTATGCAGTCCGATTTCACGATCTGCCCCACCCAACTGAAGCAGTGCCTCGATGACTGGGATTTCTGATCTGCCCGTCGATCTCCCGGGCTCCTCCCTCTGGCGCGCCCCGGCGCCCCTCCTTCTCGCCTCGGCGAGCGCCACCCGGCGCGACCTCCTGACGGGCGCCGGCCTGCCGGTAGAGACGGCGCCCGCGCGGATCGACGAGCGCGCGCTGGAGGCCGAGGGCGGCGAGATTGTCCCGGTGGACCTGGCGCGGCGTCTTGCCCGTGCCAAGGCGGCGGAGGTGGCCGCCCGCCATCCCGGCCGCGTCGTGATCGGCGCCGACCAAGTGCTCGAATGCGAGGGCCGGATCTTCCACAAGCCCGCCGATCTCAAGGCCGCGCACGCCCATCTCGCCCGGCTCCAGGGCCGGACCCACCAGCTTCATTCGGCGGTGGCGATCCTGCGCGACGGCAGGGCGGAGGACTTCGCGGAGACGGCGCGGCTGACTATGCGCCCCCTCGATGCGGAGGCCATCGACGCCTATCTGCGGCTCGCGGGCGTCGCGGTGACGACCTCGGTCGGCGCCTACCAGCTCGAGGGGCTCGGCATCCACCTGTTCGAGCGGGTCGAGGGCGACCATTCGACCATCCTCGGCCTGCCGCTTACACCTCTCCTCGCGCGGCTGCGGGGCATGGGCCTGCTGGCGTTCTGACACGGCGAGGGACGATGGACGACCATCGGCAGGGTGAGCGGCAAGGTCATCAGCACGATCACGCCCATTCGGATCACGGCCACGATCAGGCCGGGCACAGCCATGCCCACGCTTACGGACATGGGGGGCATGCTCACACCCCCAAAAATTTCGGGCCGGCCTTCGCGATCGGCATCGCGCTGAATCTCGGCTTCGTCGGGGTCGAGGCGTTCTACGGCTGGCTGTCGAACTCGATGGCACTGGTGGCCGATGCCGGCCACAACCTCTCCGACGTGCTCGGCCTCGTCGCCGCCTGGATCGCCGCGGTGCTGGTCAAGCGCGCGCCCTCGGCCCGCTTCACCTACGGCCTGCGCGGTTCCTCGATCCTCGCCGCCCTGTTCAACGCAGTGGTGCTTCTGGTCGCCACCGGCGGCATCATCGTCGAGGCGGTGCAGCGCTTCCTCGAACCGGCGCCGGTCGCCGGCACCACGGTGATGGTGGTGGCCGGGATCGGCATCGGCATCAATGGCTTCACCGCCTGGCTGTTCGCCAACGGCGCGAAGGGCGACATCAACATCCGCGGCGCCTACCTGCACATGGTCGCCGATGCGGCGGTCTCGGCCGGCGTGGTGCTCGCGGGCCTCGTCATCCTCGCCACCGGCTTCGATTGGCTCGACCCGCTGGTGAGCCTCGTCATCGCCGCGCTCATCATCGCCGCGACCTGGGGCCTGCTGCGCGACAGTGTGGCGATGTCGCTCGCCGCGGTGCCGCCGGGCATCGACCCGGAGGCGGTGCGGGCCTACCTCGCCGCTCGCCCCGGCGTGCGCGGACTGCACGACCTGCACATCTGGCCGATGAGCACCACCGAGCCGGCGCTCACCGCCCATCTCGTCGTGGCGGGCGAGGCGAACCATCCGCACTTCCTCAAGGAGACCGCGGACGAATTGCGGGTGCGCTTCGGGATCGGCCACGCCACCCTTCAGATCGAGATCGAGGGGCAGACCGCCTGCACGCTGCCGAAGGGCTGCGCCGCGTGATGTCCCTCGACGTTTTCGGCAGGATTTCATGACCCTCAGGGCCTTCGTCGTCGGCCACCCGATCCGGCATTCCCGCTCGCCGCTGATCCACGGCCACTGGCTCGCCGAGCACGGGCTCGACGGCACTTACGAGCGCATCGACGTGGCGCCCGACGCCTTCGAGGCGTTTGTCCGCGGGCTGCCCGGTTCGGGCTTTGCCGGCGGCAACGTCACCATCCCGCACAAGGAGGCGGCCTACCGCCTCGCGGATTCGCTGACACCGCGTGCGCAAAGAATCGGGGCAGTGAACACGCTGATCGTCGAGGGCGACCGCGTGCGCGGCGACAACACCGATGCGCCGGGCTTCATCGCCCATCTCGATCAGAGCCTCGGTGAGAGCTGGGCCGAGCGTACCGGCGGGACCGCCCTCGTGCTCGGCGCGGGCGGCGCGGCGCGGGCCATCGTCGTCGGTCTGGTAGAGCGGGGGCTCTCGGTCCGCGTCGCCAACCGCAGCCCCGAGCGGGCGCGGGCGCTGGCCGAATTCGACCCCGATCACGTCGCGGCGCTGGCCTGGGAGGCCGTGCCGGAGGCGCTCGCCGAGACCGGGCTCCTCGTCAACACGACCTCGCTCGGCATGGCCGGGCATCCGCCGCTCGCGCTCGACCTCGCCCCGCTCCCGGACCGCGCGGCGGTGGCCGACATCGTCTACGTGCCGCTTGAGACGCCGCTTCTGGCCGCGGCGCGGGCGCGGGGGCTCGCGGCGGTCGACGGGCTCGGCATGCTGCTGCACCAGGCGGTGCCGGGCTTTGCCGCGTGGTTCGGCCTGCGCCCGGCGGTGACGCCGGCCCTGCGCCAAAAGATCGTCGCGGACCTTGCCGCGGCATGAGCGCGACCGATCCACCCCGCCGCCCCGTGGTGCTCGGCCTCACCGGCTCGATCGGCATGGGCAAATCGGCCACCGCGGCGATGTTTTCCGCCCGCGGCGTCCCGGTCCACGATTCGGACGCGGCGGTCCACGCCCTCTACGGGCCGGGCGGCGCCGCAGCGCGGGCGATCGGAGATGCCTTTCCCGGCACCCTGACGCCGGAGGGCGGCGTCAACCGGCCGGCGCTGCGCGCGGCGGTGCTCGGAAATTCCGAACAGCTCGCGCGGCTGGAGGCGATCGTGCATCCGCTGGTCCGCGACGAGAGCCGCGCCTTCCTGGCTCGCCACGCGGACGCGCCGCTCGTCGTCCTCGACATCCCGCTCCTGTTCGAGACCGGGGCCGAGGCCCGCTGCGACGCCGTCCTCGTCGTCACCGCGCCGCTGGAGGTTCAGCGAGCCCGCGTGCTCGCCCGCCCCGGCATGACCGAGGCCGCGTTCGAGGCGATCCGCGCCAAGCAGATGCCGGATGCCGAGAAGCGGGCGCGGGCGGATTTCGTGATCGACACGAGCCGCGGGTTCGACCACGCGGAAGCCGAGGTGGGGCGGATCGTCTCGCAATTGACAACCCAAACCATCCCTTCCGCATGAGAAGGCTTCAGGAGGAGCCAAGCGTGGCTTTATTTTAACAGCCCTTTAACCCGATTGATGCAAACTCCGCGCTAAAGGGCTTTTTAAGGCTGTTTTGCAAAAATCGTCTCCAATTTGTTGGGAGATGATTCGCTATGTCGAAGCGCCTTGAGGCGATGCGAGCCAATCCGAAGGCTGGATGGACCATCGCGGACGTGAAAGCGGTTTGCTCAGAGTTCAATATCGATTGCCGATCCGCTCGTGGCGGTGGTTCGCACTTTGGGGTGGGTCACCCGACACAACGCGAGAAGTTGACCATTCCCGCGAAGAGACCCATCAAACCCATCTACATCCGCGACCTCGTTCGGTTCATCGACAGAGTTAGAGACGCTCCATGAACGAACTCACCTATCCGGTCGTGATCACCCCACTCACCGCCGACGATGGCGGCGGGTTTGCTGCCACGGTGCCCGACCTGCCCGGATGCATGTCCGATGGGGACACCCCGGAGGAGGCGCTTCGGAACGTGCGCGAGGCGATCGATGCTTGGATCGAGATGGCACGCGAACTCGGCCATGGAATCCCGGAGCCCACGCACACGCCCTTACGCGCCGTCGGTTGATCCAGCGCCGTTCGTGGCATCCGCTGCATTGAAGGTTGTTCATCAGGATCGGCCCGAACCGCGGTGAGCCGCTCCTCATCTGACATGGCACCGTATCAGCTCCAGCCCTGCTCAGACCCGTCAGGCCTTGTCGTCATGATCGTCCGCCCTTGCTGCGGCTGAGTAGGGTTGCGCTCTGAGAGGTAGCTCGAAGCCTTGCCTGCCTCGGTAACGCTTTCCGATGACAATGGCCCATCGCACTCTTCCCGCCGGCCACGGAACCAAAAACATGCTGCGCGAGATCGTCCTCGATACCGAGACCACCGGTACGGACGCCAAGAACGGCGACCGGCTGATCGAGATCGGCTGCGTCGAGCTGATCAACCACGTCCAGACCGGTAAATTCTATCACCAGCTCATCAACCCGCAGCGGGCGGTGTCCGAGGGGGCGTTCGCGGTCCACGGCATCTCGGATGCCATGCTCGCCGACAAGCCGGTCTTCGCCGATGTGGTCGATGCCTTCGTCGCCTTCTGCGGCGATGCGCGGCTGGTGATCCACAACGCGCCCTTCGACGTCGGCTTCCTCAACATGGAGTTCGCTAAGCTCGGGCCCGCCGCACCGAAGCCGATTCCGCTGGAGGACGTGGTCGATACCCTGCTGCTCGCCCGCCGCAAGCATCCGGGCGCGGCCAACAACCTCGATGCCCTGTGCAACCGCTACGGCGTCGACACCACCCGCCGGGTCAAGCACGGCGCGCTGCTCGACGCGCAGATCCTGGCCGAGGTCTACGTCGAACTCTTGGGAGGCAAGCAGACCAGCCTGGGGCTCAGCATCGCCGAACCCGCCGGAAGCGTGACGGTCGCGGCCTTGCCTGATTCGGGCTCTGTCGGACCCCGGCCGATACGCAGCCGGCTCACCGAAGCGGAGCGCCTGCGGCATGGCAGCTTTGTCGAGAGCCTCGGAACAAACGCCGTCTGGCGGGAATACTTGGAGCCGTGAGGCGGCGTTCTGCCGTTACGCCTCGCTAAGTCGCTCTTCGAACGCGCGCTTCCGCGTTGGATCGTCCGACGGTTCGCCAAGGACGATCGCCGACATCCATCGAAGCCGACGCCCCCCCTCTTGCTGCAATGCAAAAAATTTTACCTTGCGATGCAGCATGAGCGTTCCCATACCATCCCTGTGGATGGCGCGGGGATGAGCGCGATGATGGATGGGATGCAGGCGAGCCGGCCCGAAGCCCCGATCGTGGTGCGGAGCGGGGCGAGATCCGGCGACCATGAGAAGATCACGGTCAATCTCGGCTTCGTCGATCTCGGGCATGTCGATCTGCTCGTCGCGGAAGGCGTCTACGCCAACCGCAGCGACTTCATCCGCACGGCGGTCCGCAACCAGATCGAGCGGCACGCCGACATTACCCGTCAATCGGTCGCCCGCAACCCGATCGAAGTCGGCCTGCGCCGCTACGGCCGGGCCGAACTGGAGACGGCGCGGGCGATGGGGACACGGCTCGACATCCGCGTCCTCGGCCTCGCCGTCATCGCCGACGACGTTCCCGCCGACCTCGCCAGCGTCGCGATCGCCTCGATCGAAGTGCTCGGCAGCCTCCAGGCCAGTCCCGCCGTGAAGCGGGCCCTGGCCGATCGCCTGCTCTGACCCCGGACAACCATGAATCCGGACACCTCTCTCCCCTCGTGACCCGCTGCGCTCGCGCGCGCCCGTCGCCGACCCGGAAAGCGAGACCCGCATGACCGAACGTCACAACGCCTTCTTCACCGATATGGCAGAGGCCACCCGCCTGACTCAGGCCGGACGGCTCGGCGAGGCGACGGCCCTGATCCAGCGCAGCCTCGGCGCCGCAGGCTTGCCGTCCGAGAGGCCGCAACCGACCGATCCGTCGGCGGCTCCCCACGCTCTCCCGCGGCTCGAAGGCCCGGCGGGCCGGCTCGATGCGGAGACGGATGCGACGCACGCGGCGCCGATCCCGGAGCGGCTGCGCGGAAGCATCGACCAGATGATGCAGAGCCTGCGCACGCTGGCCCCCTCTATGCGGGAGCTGGTGGGCGGCGGCCGGCACACACCCGGAGCCGACGGCCTCGAATCCGAGGGCGTCGAGCCGGAGGGCGGCCAGTTCGTCGCGCGCAGCTTCTCCAACGCGGCGGGCGCGCGGGACTACAAGCTGTTCATCCCGAGCCCGCGAAGCGGACGGCGCCCGCTCGTGGTGATGCTGCATGGCTGCACCCAGTCGCCGGACGATTTCGCGGCGGGCACGCGCATGAACGTGCTCGCCGAGGAGGAGGGGATCTACGTCGTCTATCCCCGCCAATCGAGCCGGGCCAACGCGCAAAGGTGCTGGAATTGGTTCGAGCCCGGCGACCAGGGCCGGGAATCGGGCGAGGCCGGCATCATCGCCGGGCTGGTCCGCGCGGTCTGCGCCGAGCACCCGATCGACCGCTCGCGCATCTACATCGCCGGGCTCTCGGCGGGCGGGGCGGCGGCGGCCAACATCGCCCGGGCCTATCCCGATCTGTTCGCCGGGCTCGGCGTGCATTCGGGGCTCGCGGCGGGCTGTGCCCGCGACCTGCCCTCGGCGCTCTCCGCGATGCGGGTCGGTGCGCCCGGCGCGGCCGAGCCCGGCGGGGCCGCCGGCTTCGGCGCAGGCTCGGTGACGCAGGCCCTGCGGGTGCCGACCATCGTCTTCCACGGCGAGGGCGACGGCACCGTCCATCCCCGCAACGCCGAGGCCGTTCTGGCGCAGGCCGGCGTCGAAGCGCTGACGCCGAAGCGGGAGAGCGGGAACGGGGGCGGCCACAGCTACACCCGCACCCGCTACGCCGACGAGGCGGGCCGGGTACAGGTCGAGGCGTGGTCGGTGCAGGGCGCGGGCCACGCTTGGTCGGGCGGCAGCCCGGCGGGCAGCTACACCGACGCGAACGGACCGGATGCCTCGCGGGCGATGCTCGACTTCTTCCTGAGCCACCGCCTGCCGGGCGCGCAGGGGTAACCCTTCACCGCGCGGCCAGCGCCGCCGCGAGCCCATCGGGAAACAGGGCGACGCCGTCCGGCAGGGCGGCCGGGGCGAGCCAGCGCGCGGTGCAGGCCGTGCCGTCGTCCTCGCTGAAACGGATCACGTCGCGGTCGTAGAGGGCCGCGTCGTGCAGGCGGATGTCGGCGGCGAAGACGATCTCGTGGCCGAGCGCGCCCTCGTGACGGTAGATGTTCTCGAACACCGTCCAGGGGCCGGCGATCGAGATGCCGCAGCCCAGTTCCTCCGAAAACTCCCGTTCCAGGGCCTGCTCGCGGGTTTCGCCGAAGGCGACGCTGCCGCCCGGCGGACGCACACCCTTGATCCGGCCGCTATCGTCGAGGACCTCGACCGCCAGCAGCGCATCCCCGCGCCAAGCCAGCCCGATCACCTTGACGCGGATGGCTTGAGGCGGGCGCCAGGTGGTCATGATCGTTCAATCCCTTCCATGCGACGTCCGCTCGATTCCTTCGGTCCCGCGATCGTCATTGCTTCGCTGCCGCTCGCGATGACGGGTGAGGTCAACGCGAAGCGAGCAGCTGGAGACGGTGTCACTCTGCCCTGGTCGCGAGCGGATGCGGACGGGGCACGCTACGCACCCGGCTCCCACGCCGCGGCCTCGGCCAGGGCGTGCCGGAACGTTGCCCATTCCCTCGCATCGATCGCAAGCGTCACCGCCGGCGGGCGCGGCAGCACCAGGGCGGCGGCGAGATTGCCGGCCGCGAGGCTCAGGCCCTGATATTGCGCGAAGTTCGCGAAGGTGGCGCCGAGGCCCGTCGCCTTCGCCTCGACGCCTCCGACGGCGAGAAGGTCGAGCGGCACGGTGAGGCCGCAGCGCAGGGCCTTGGACAGGGCTTCCTTCAGGCACCAGAGCCGCGTCAGCCGCTCGGCCTCCGGCACCGCGAGATGGGCGGCGAGGAGGCGCCGCTCGGCCGCATGGGTCTGGCTGGTCAGAAGCGCGACGTTGGCCGGCCGGATCCGCTCCAGATCGATTCCCATCGGGCAGGCCTCGGGAAAGGCGACGGCCACCGCGACCGGGCCGGCATGGGACAGGCTGATGCCGAGATTCTGTTCCGAACTCGCGCCGGACAGGACCGGCTGCTCCAGCACGCCGGGCCGAATCGCCAGGGCCCGCGGATCGAGATCGGGCCGGAGCGCGGCAAGCGCGCATTTGGCGGCGTAGCGCCCGATCAGCAGGCCGTGGCGGCGCCGGGCGTGGAGACGGTCGGTGAGAAGCGCCTCCTCGTCCGCGTGCAGAAAGCCGGCGCGATGGGCGTCCAGCCAGTCGAGCGGGGCGCAGGCGAGGGCGAGCGCGGCCTGCATCGGGCCGGTCCGGGGCGCGTCGAGGCCGAGGCGCAGGCTCCGCACCAGCGGGCGGGCGGCCTCCGGTCCTGCCGCGCTTTCGGCACTTTCCTCGCCCGTCATGGCTGCCCGTCCGCCTCGCTCGCCTCAGCCAAGAAGGAAACGCGCCATTTCCGCAATGCGAAAGGTGGGGCTCTTCGCCCTCGTCCTGAGCGGCCTGCTGTGCGGCTCGGGGCCCGCGGCGGCCGAAGACCCGCTGACACGGATCGCCGCCGCCGTGGAGCGGGCCTACCGCCCGCTGCTGAAGGAATACGACGTGCCCGGCCTCGCCGTCGCCGTAACGCGGAGCGGGCACTCCGCGGTCTTCACCTTCGGCCTCGCCGACCGGGAGCGGCAGCGGCCGGTGACGCGGGACACGCTGTTCGAGATCGGCTCGGTCAGCAAGACGTTGACCGCGACGCTTGCCGCTTACGCGCAGGCGCTCGGCCGGCTCTCGCTCGCTGACGCGCCGAGCCGGTTCCTGCCGCCGCTGCGGGGCAGCGCCCTCGACCGCGTCAGCCTGCTCGATCTCGGCACCTACACCGCGGGCGGCCTGCCGCTGCAATTCCCCGGCGGCGTCACCGACGCGGCGGCGATGATCGCCTATTTCCGCGAGTGGCGGCCCTCCGCGCCGCCCGGAACGCAGCGGCTCTACTCCAACCCGAGCCTCGGCCTGTTCGGAGCCGCCACCGCGGCGGCCATGGGTGGTGACTTCGCCGACCTGATGGAGACCCGGCTGTTTCCGGGGCTCGGCCTTGCGCACAGCTTCATCCGCGTGCCGGCCTCGGAGATGGAACGCTACGCCTGGGGCTACGGCCGGAATGACAGGCCGATCCGGGTCAGTCGGGGCGTGCTCGATGCCGAGGCCTACGGCGTCAAATCCAGCGCCGCCGACATGATCCGCTTCGTCGAGGCCCATCTTCTCGATCCGGGCCGCCTCGACCCGCCGCTACGGCGGGCGGTCGAAGGCACCGGTGTCGGGTATTCCCGGACCGGGGAGATGGTGCAGGCGCTCGGCTGGGAACTCTTGCCCTATCCGCTCACGCTCGAGCGCCTTCAGGCCGCCAATGCCGATTCCGTGCGGTTCGAGGCGCAGCCCGCCGCGCGGCTCGATCCGCCGCAAGCGCCGAAGGGCGCCACGCTGTTCAACAAGACCGGCTCCACCAACGGCTTCGGCGCCTATGTCGCCTTCGTGCCCGCAAAGCGCATCGGTCTCGTCATGCTCGCCAACCGCGCCTTTCCGATCCCGGCCCGCATCGCGGCGGCGCATGCCGTGCTGGAGGCGCTGGCGGACGAGGCGCCTTGAGCCCGCTCAGCGTTCCTTGTCGTAGCGGAAGGCGTGCGGCACGCGCGGCATGCCGATGGCCTCGTAATAATCCTCGATGCCGGGCGCGGCGGTGAGCAGCAGGGAGGTCTCGGGCCCGGCCGCCGCCCGCGTCTCCGCGATGAGCCGGCGGCCGATGCCGAGACCCTGGCAGTCGCGGGCGACCGCGAGATCGGAGAGATAGGCGCAGAAGGCAAAGTCGGTCAGCGTGCGCGCCACACCGACGAGACGCCCGTCGCGTCGGGCGGTGACGATCAGGTCGGAGCCCCTGAGCATCCGGTCGAGCCGCTCAAGATATTCGGCCGGCCGCCGCGGCGCGAGGCCGGATTCGACGAGGACACCCTGAAAGGTCTCCGCGTCGAGATCCGGCTCAAGCCCGTAGACGATGGGGCCGCTCACGGAAGGCTCACGCCTCGGTGGCGAAGCGGCCGTGGCAGTGCTTGTACTTCTTGCCCGAGCCGCAGGGGCAGGGCTCGTTGCGGCCGACCCGGCCCCAGGTGGAGGGGTCGTCGGACTTGCGCTCCAGCACTGCCGTATCCGCCGAGAGGTCGCGCGCGGCAAAGCCGTAGGCGCCGCCCGCTCCGCCCTCGCTGCCGCCATAGGCGAACTCGTTCTCGCCGGTGGTCGGGTCGCGATGCTCGGCGAACATCGGCGGAAGCTGCGGCTCACCGAGACCTGCCCCCTCGAAGCCGGCACCGGGGAAATCCTCGGGCTGCTGCTGCATGATCTCGACATGGGCGAGTTGCGCCGTCACCTGCTCGCGCAGGGCCGCCACGAGGCCGTTGAACAGCTCGAACGCCTCCGACTTGTACTCGTTGAGCGGGTCGCGCTGGGCGAAGCCGCGCCAGCCGACCACCTGACGCAGGTGGTCGAGGGAGACGAGGTGCTCGCGCCACAGGTGGTCGAACACCTGCAGCACCACCTGCTTCTCGACATAGGCCATCACCTCCGCGCCGTTGCGCTCGACGCGGGCGGCGTAGGATTCGTCGGAGGCCTTGCGCAGGCGCTCGCGGATCTCCTCGTCGGCGATGCCCTCTTCCTTGACCCATTCCTCGACCGGAAGATCGAGGTTGAGCACGTCGAGGGCGCGCTGCTTCAGCCCTTCCGCGTCCCACTGCTCGGCATAGGCGTTCTCGGGGATGTGGACGGCGACGAGGTCGTCGATCACGCCGTGGCGCATCTCGTCGATGGTGTCGCGCACGCTGTCCTGACCCATCAGATCGCGGCGTTGCTCGAACACGACCTTGCGCTGGTCGTTCATCACGTTGTCGTACTTGAGCACGTTCTTTCGCATGTCGAAGTTGCGCGCTTCGACCTTCTGCTGCGCCTTCTCGATCGCCTTGTTGATCCAGGGATGGATGATCGCCTCGCCCTGCTCCAGGCCGAGCCGCTGCAGCATTCCGTCCATGCGGTCGGACCCGAAGATGCGCATCAGGTCGTCCTTGAGGGACAGGTAGAACTTCGAGCGGCCCGGATCGCCCTGGCGGCCGGAACGGCCGCGCAGCTGGTTGTCGATGCGCCGCGACTCGTGGCGCTCGGTGCCGATGATGTAGAGCCCGCCCGGCAGGTCCTTCTTGCGGCCGGCCTCCGGGTCGGCCTTCTCGCCGGACGCCAGCACCTTGGCGCGGTTCTCGGCGATCTCACTTTTAAGCGCCTCAATCGCGGCATCGCGCTCCGGCCCCTCGGCGAGGTGACCGAGTTCCTTCTCGATGCGCATTTCGAGGTTGCCGCCGAGTTTGATGTCGGTGCCGCGGCCGGCCATGTTGGTGGCGATGGTGATGGCGCCCGGCACGCCGGCTTCCGCCACGATATAGGCTTCCTGCTCGTGGAAGCGGGCGTTGAGCACGGCGAAGCGCTTCGTCACCCGGTTCTCACGGGCGGCCTTGTAGACGTCGGTCAGCGCGTTCGGGTCGGAATAGTCGAGCAGCGTGTAGCCGGCCTTCTTCAGGAGTTCGCCGATCAGCTCCGACTTCTCGATCGAGCCGGTGCCGACCAGCACCGGCTGCAGGCGGCTATGCGCCTTGTCGATCTCCTTGATGATGGCGTCGTACTTCTCCTCGACGGTGCGGTAGACCTCGTCGTCCTCGTCGACGCGCTCGATCTCCTTGTTGGTCGGGATGTCGACCACGTCGAGCTTGTAGATTTCGGCGAACTCGTCGGCTTCCGTCGACGCCGTGCCGGTCATGCCGGCGAGCTTCTTGTAAAGGCGGAAGTAGTTCTGGAAGGTGATCGAGGCGAGCGTCTGGTTCTCGGGCTGGATCGTCACCCGCTCCTTGGCCTCGAGCGCTTGGTGCAAGCCTTCCGAGTAGCGCCGGCCCTGCATCATGCGGCCGGTGAACTCGTCGATGATGACGACCTCGTCGTTCTTGACGATGTAATCCTTGTCCAGCGTGAACAGGGTGTGGGCACGAAGCGCCTGGTTCACGTGGTGGACGAGGGTGACGTTGTGGGCGTCGTAGAGGTCGCCCTCCTTGAGGATGCCCTCCGCCCGCAGCTCCTCCTCGATGAACTCGTTGCCGGCCTCCGTCAGCGAAACCTGACGCTGCTTCTCGTCGAGATCGTAATGCTCGGGCGCCAGCCGCGGCATGATCGTGTCGACGGCAACGTAGAGTTCCGAGCGGTCGTCCACCGGCCCCGAGATGATGAGCGGCGTGCGCGCCTCGTCGATGAGGATCGAGTCGACCTCGTCGACGATGGCGAAGTGGTGCCCCCGCTGCGTCATCTGCGAGAGCTCGTACTTCATGTTGTCACGAAGGTAGTCGAAGCCGAACTCGTTGTTGGTGCCGTAGGTGATGTCGCAGGCATAGGCCTCCTTGCGCTGCCCATCGTCGAGCCCGTGCACGATGGTGCCGACGGTCAGCCCCAGGAAGCGGTAGACCCGGCCCATCCACTCGGCGTCGCGGGAGGCGAGGTAGTCGTTGACGGTGACGACGTGGACGCCCTTGCCCTCGAGCGCGTTGAGGTAGACCGGGAGTGTCGCGACCAGCGTCTTGCCCTCGCCGGTCTTCATCTCCGAGATGCCGCTCTCGTGCAGCACCATGCCGCCGATCATCTGCACGTCGAAATGGCGCTGGCCGAGCACGCGCTTGGCCGCCTCGCGCACGGTGGCGAAGGCGGGCACCAGCAGGTCGTCGAGGCGGGTGCCGGCGGCGAGCTGATCGCGGAAGGCTTGCGTGCGGGCGCGCAGCTGCTCATCGGACAGGGCGCTGATTTCCGGTTCGAGCGCGTTGATGGCCGCGACGCGCGGGCGAAAACCCTTGACGCGGCGGTCGTTGGACGAGCCGAAAATCTTCTTGGCGAGGGCACCGAGCATCGTGAACCTGCGGTCGTGAGGTCGTCGCGGGCGGCATTTTCAGGGGCCGCCGGCCTGTCATGGGGCGGGCTTATAGAGGTAAATATCCGCAGGCGCATCCGGTAGTGCCGGACCGGACAACCGAGCGGTGGCCCGGCCCTGCTTTTTGGCTGGCTGCAACCGCCGGCGCCCGCCGCCGCAGGTTCAGGCTTTCGCTCCGCGCGGCGCTCTTCGCGCGCGAGCGTCACCGGCCGGCGGTCACGAGCGCGCGGGGCGATCAAGGCCACGCTTGCCTTTGCCCCGAAGAGATTCCACCTGTGTCCGCGCTTCGCGGCACCTGCCGCATCCCGACGAGCCCCGCGGGACGAAGCCGGACGGCGTAAAGACCGGCCCGGCGGGGACGACGCCCAAGGAACGACGCTTCCGATGCCGATTCCGTTCTCCCTCCGGCGCGCGAGCGCCCTCGCGCTGATCCTCGCCGCGCCGTGCCTGTCCGGCGTCGCCCTCGCCCAGACGCCCGCCCCGAAAGCGGCGACGCCGGCGCCCGCGGCAACCTCGCCCGACACGGTGGTGGCGCGGGTCAACGGGCAGCCGATCACCGGTGCCGACCTCGCGCTCGCGGGCGAGGATCCGGCCCTGTCGCTGCCCGGCGTCGACGAGAGCGCCAAGCAGAACCTGCTGGTCGATTACATGATCGATCTGAAGGTCGGCGCGCAGGCGGCCGAGGCCGCCAAGGTCGGCGACGCGCCTGAGTTCAAGCGCAAGCTCGCCTACTTCCGCGACAAGCTCCTGCTCGACGACTACCTCGAGCGCGAGGCCAAGAAGGCGGTGACGCCCGAGGCCGCCAAGGCGCTCTACGACCAGACCGTGAAGTCGATGAAGCCCGAGGAGGAGGTGCGAGCCCGCCACATCCTCGTCGAGAGCGAGGACGAGGCCAAGGCGATCGCTGCCCGCATCAAGGGCGGCGAGGATTTCGCCAAGATCGCGGGCGAGGTGTCGAAAGATCCCGGCTCCAAGACGGAAGGGGGCGATCTCGGCTGGTTCACCCAGGAGCGGATGGTGAAGCCGTTCGCGGACGCCGCCTTCAAGATGGCGCCGGGCCAGGTCTCCGACCCGGTCAAGACCCAGTTCGGCTGGCACGTGCTGCGCGTCGAGGAGAAGCGGACGAAGCCGGTGCCGACTTTCGACGAGATGAAGGAGCAGATCGACCAGTACCTCACCCGCAAGGCGCAGCAGGACACCATCGTCAAGCTGCGCGAGGCGGCCAAGGTCGAGCGCTCGGGCAGCAACGCCCCGGCCGCGGGCGAGACCAAGAAGCCGTAAGGCAAGTGGGTGTAGGAATGGCGGAGAGAGCCGGCGCTTCGGCATGCGCCGGCCGCATGTCGGACTTTCGGTATCTGGTATACCAAGATCCAGGGTGCGGTGCGATATAGACTTTATCGCATCGCACCAAAGGACGTGCCCGCCATGATCGCCCTTATCGTTCTCGCCGCTGCCATCGCCAACGTGACCCTGGTCGTGATGCTGGCCGAGCGCTTCGGCTCCGAGGGTGGCATGCATGTCTCCGCCGGCGAGATGACCAGCATCCAGGCGACCCACCGCGCTCCGGCCACCGCCGTCCGGCTGGCCAACGAGAACACCATCGTCGGCGCGACCAAGATCGCCGCCTGACCTCTTTCCCCTTCGGACGATCAGAACCGCCCCCGCGCCACCCGGCCGGGGGCGGCTTCGTTTTAAACGCCGTGCGATCGGGCGCGTCTCTTCGAACCGAGATCAACCGACGCGATCCGACAGGAGCTGTTGCGGGCGGGAAGCCGTGATCGGATCGCCGCTTTCAGTCGACACTCGGCCTCGCGCTGATCCCGGCCGTCAGGGGCTTCGGTGTCGCCTAAGCGAAGGTCGGCTCAGGCCGGACCATAGGTTCCGCCTCGCCCGAAAAGGCGGTGCCACAGGCCGTGGGCAATGGCTGACTTGTCGATGTCGTCGATATCCTGCGAGTACTGGCCCGTGTAGAGTCTGACGATCATCGCGTCGCGGCGTTCGCCTGCGAGAGCGTAGGAGAAGCGGAGGCAGGCCGGTTTGCGACGCCGGCCGGGCGTCACGTCCTCGACCGTGGCGTCAAGGTGGGGGAAGTGCTCCATCTCGATCCGGATCCGGTCACCGGGGCGCAGGCCGGGATCTGTCGGGAACGACGCGACACCCCGGTCGAGCGACAGGCTGACGATCCGCGCATCCAGGGTCCGGTCCGCGACGACGATTCGGGCCGGCTCGTCGGTCGCGAAACTGTCGAGGAGCGGGCGCGACTTCTCGAAACAGATCAGGGCCGCCACCAGCAGAACGAGGATGTTGAGGGCCGCCCAGTAGGCCGAGACGAGCGAGAACTCGCCCTCGCCGATGCGCGACCATTCCGGCACGATGTTGATGACGAGGCCGAGCGCCGTGACGGCGATCCAGAAGGCGATCGAGAAGAAGGTGTAGGCGTCGAAGGCGTTCTCCTCGTTGCCGCTGCCCTTCGGCGTCACGCGAAACGGCACGCCGAACGGCTTGATCACGCTGGAGATCACCACGGGGAGCATGCGGAAGGTCGCGAAGGTGCCCACCGCACTCGATACCAGCGGCAGGTAGCGCGTCGGCGTCAGCCATCCCATCAGCAGGAAGTAGGCCGTGAGCACGGGCAGCTGATAGAAGACGATGTCCTGCGAGCCGGTGAAGTAGAGTGGTGCCGCGCCGGTCCAGAGGTAGACGGCCGGGACCACGAGAATCACGAACCGCGTCGTGTATTGCATCAGCCACGACAGCGGCAGGAACATCGCCCGCTGGAACAGGTTCAGGCCCGGCCCGCGCAGGGGGCCGTTATGCAGGTAGATCGTCTGGATGCCGCCGCGGCACCAGCGGCCCCGCTGAACGAAGTATCCCTTCAGGTTCTCCGCCGCGAGGCCCATCGACAGGCGCTCGTTGAGGTAGCGGGTCTTGTAGCCCTTGTTGAGCATGGCCAGCGTCGTGAGCAGATCCTCGGTGATCGAGTCGTGGGGAAACCCGCCGATCACGTCGAGCGCGGCGCGCCGGGCGATCGAGCAGGAGCCGCAGCAGAAGCTCACGTCCCAGGCATCGCGGCTCGCGGCCATCTCGTCGAAGAACAGCCGCTGCTCGTCGGGCCAGACCTTTTCGAGCGAGAGATTCGACTGGACCGGATCCTTGTTGAAGAAGTGCTGCGGGGTCTGAACGATGCCGATCGTCGGGTCGGTGAAGAAGGGCAGCGTGCGGCGCAGGAAGTTGCGGTAGGGCACGAAATCGGCGTCGAAGATCGCGACGAAATCGCCCGTGGAGACCTTGAGGCCGTTGTTCATGTTGCCGGCCTTGGCGTGGGAATTGTCCGGCCGGGTGACGTGGATCGCGCCCTTCTCCTCGCAATACGTCTTCAGCCAATCGCGCCGCTTGTCGTCGAGGACGTAGACCTTGAACTTGTCCCGCGGGTAATCGAGTGCGAGCGCTCCGACGATGGTCCGTTCCAGAACGTCGAGCGGCTCGTTGTAGGTCGGGATGAAGACGTCGACCGTCGGCAATTCCGATTCCGGACGCGCGAAAAAGGCCTGCTCCAGCCGGCTCGCCTCGGCACTCCGATCGACCGAGCGGCTCATCACCACGAGGAAGAGCAGGATGTCGGCGAAGGCGCCGAGTTCCACGCAGAACACCGCCCAAGTCCAGATGAAGGCAAAGCTGCCGTCGGCGGGATGCGGCAGCACGGTGTGAAAGAAGCGCCAGAGGAGATAACGCACCGCCACCGCGAGAACGAAGGCGCAGGCGATGCTCCGTGCCCAGGTCTTCTGCCGCGGCCAGTTCGTCGCGAAGATGTAGAAGAAAGCTCCGACGAGGCAGGTCGGCGCGAGAGGAGCGAGGTCCAGCTCTAGGAGATACTGAACCACAGGCTCTTCACCCAATTGACGAATGGAAGGGTGGCCGCGGACCGCGCGAACCGGACTTGGACGGTGCGTCCGACATGGCAGAAGTTCTCGTAGTCGGTCTGCATCGCGTTCTGATCGAGGATGAGCCGGACGCGGGCATTCTTGCCCTTGCTTCTCGGCGGGACGGCTGCGAGCGTCACCTCCTCCACCGCCGCACTCGACCCGCGCACGGAGTTCACGCGTCCGGCGATCACGTCCGAGGTTCCGAGAAGGCGCACTTCCGCGGGATCGCCCGGTTTGATCTGGTCGTAATCGACCTCGTCGAGCAGGATGTCGACGAACAGGTCCCGGCAGTCGAGCAGGCGGGTCAGCTCGTTGCCGACGACCACGTTCGAGCCGCCGACGACGTTGTTGCGCCAGATCACGCCGCGAAACGGGAGCCGGATGGAGGCGCTCGACAGCCTGTCGTTGCGGGCGCGCTCGATCAGAAGCTGCTTTTCCAGGAGCTGCACCCGCGCCCGTTCGATCTTGGCCTGCGCCTCGACGTTGGCGAGCTGGATCGCCACCTCGTCGCCCCGTTGCTGCGAGTACGGAACATCGTTGCGGCCCTCGCCCACGAAGGTGCCGCGCTTCAGGGCGTCGAGCTGCTGATGCAGGCGGTCGAGTTCGGCCTTGGCGATCGTGCCCTCGTTGCCTGAGGCGACCGCCGCAGCCCTCGCCGCCTCGACCGAGCTGTTGGCGACCACGCCGGTCGCACCGAGCGTCTGCTTGCGGCTGAGGTCGGCCTCGGCGGAGACACGGTTGGCCTGAGCCGTGCTGATCCGCTGCTGGCGGATGATGATCTCCTGCTGGATGCTCTGCAGGCTCGCCTTCTGATAGTCGCCGAGGCGCCCGGCGAGCTCCTTCTTGAGGGCGGTGAGCTGACCGATTTGCCCCTCCAGGGCCTTCAGGCGCTCGCGCGCCGCACCGAGATCCGCATCGAGCTGCGCCTCCGCCGTGCGGGCGATGCGATCGTTCGTGATCTGGAAGATCTCCGCATCCTCGGGAAGCGCCGTCCCCACCTTGGGGGGCGTATCGGACACGACCCCCTCGATCGGTGCCGACAGCACGGCGAAGCGCGCGTTCACGGTGCCATCGAGGCTAGTATAACCCGTGAGTCCCGGCAGCATCACGACGATGGCTGTGGCTAGAAGTGCCAGACCAACAAGAATGCGAACAGCACGCGTGTTCCAAAACATGCCACATCATCCTGAAACGGCGTCGCGGCGCCTTGTTGGCTCAGGCATTTAGCTCAAGCAAGTGAAATGAGTTGCTTCATGATTAACCGCGAAAACGCTTGGAATGCCATGGCGGATCCTTGGAATCGCACGATGGTTGCATTTTTCTTAACGATGTTGCTGCGTTTTTACGGGTGAAGGCGCGACCTCCGGCGCTGGCCGCCGGAGGGCCTTGTTCGAGCGCGCTCTGCCGGACCGGCGGGCACGGACGGTTGCCTGTCGCGATCTATCCAGGATCTTGCGATGCTCCGCTCAGCGGCTCCCTCAGCCGCGAGGGAGAGGACCCGCTTCCGGCCTGTTCGGTCCACCCGAAGGCCCGGATCGGATGGCCCGCAAGGGGGACTCCGGCGGTCCAAGCAGGTTCCGAAGCGGGCCCCTGCATCGTCGCGAAGAGATGGGTTCAGCCCTAACGCAGCCGCCAGTCGATCGGCGCGCGACCCTGCGCTTCGAGCCACGCATTCGCCCGGTCGAACGGGCGCGATCCCGGAAAATCCCGCGCGCGGTTGAGCGGCGAGGGGTGGCCCGAGGCGACGATGCCGTGGCGGCGCGTGTCGATCAGCCCCTCGCGGGCGCGGGCCTGGGCGCCCCAGAGCAGGAACACCGCCGGCTCGGCGCGGGCGGAGACGGCGGCCACCGCCTCGTCGGTGAGCTGCGCCCAGCCGAGTCGCAGATGCGCCCCGGATTTGCCGGCCTCCGTCGTGAGCGCCGAATTCAGGAGCAGCACGCCGCGTTCCGCCCAGGGCGTGAGGTCGCCGCTGGAGAGGTCGGGCGTCTTCCCCTCGGGGACCAGTTCGGCCAGGATCACCTTGAGCGAGGCCGGCAGGCGGCGCGGGCCGACATAGGAGAAGGCGAGCCCGTTGGCGTCGCCCGGCGTCGGATAGGGGTCCTGGCCGAGGATCACCGCTTTCACCGCGGGCAGGGGCGTCAGCGTCAGCGCCCGGAAGATCGCCGCGGGCTCCGGCAGAACCGTCGCCCCGGTGGCGACGCGGGCATCGACCTTTTGCGCGACCCGGTCCGCCGCGCCCTCTCGGAAGAACGGCAGGTCGAGCCAGGGGGAGCCGCTGGCGCGGAACGCTTCGAGCGCGGCTTCGACGGGTCCGGTCACGCGAAATCCCCTATGGCAGAACCCGAATCCGTCCCCCGGTCTCGGCCGGGAGCGGTGCGTGGGCGCGGATATAGGCCATCACCGTGTTCGCCAGCAGGGTCCCATCGGTGCCACCGATCAGGACGCGGCCCTTGGCCAGCATCCCGTAATCGTTGCCGCCGCCCAGCATGAAATCGTTGGCCGCCACGCGGTAGGTGCGGGCCTCGTCGAGGGACGCCCCGCCCACCGTCGCCGAGACGACGCGCCGGCCGGGCGGAGCCTTCGGGTCCAGGGTCACGTCGATCCCCGAGACCTGCAGGAACCGGCCCGAGGTGCGGCCGAGATCGCGATACCCGTTTTCCAGGGCTTCCCGCAGGGTCGCCCCGTCGATCGCCACGAGCACGGTGGTGTTGCCGAAGGGTAGTTCGCTGAGAATGTCGCGCCGGGTGAGGCTTGCGCCGGCCGGATAGAGCCGATCGCCGCGGATGCCGCCCCCGTTCATCAGGCCGATCTCGGCGCCCGTGCCCGCCCGCACCGCGTCGGCGACGAGATCGCCGAAGCTCGCCTCCCGCGCCCGCACCGTGGCGATGCGGCTGTCGAGCGGCCCCTCCGTCGTGCCGAGCACGACGTCGAGCTCCCGCGACAGCTCGCCCGCGAGCCGCCGCACCACGGCCTCCGTCTCCGGATCGGAGGTCACCTCGGCGGTGTCGTGGATGCGGAAGGCGGCGCGCCAGCGCACCGATCCGTCGGCTCGCGGCGTGACGAAGACGTCGATGGCCGTGACGTAGTGGGCGTCGTGGCTCGATTCGACCAGCACCGCCTGCCCGTCGTCGCGGACGCAGAGGTCGTGGTCGTGGCCCGAGAGCAGGATGTCGACGAGGCGCGCCCGCACGATCGCGTCGTCGGTCACCCGCGCCGTGTGGGCGATGCCGACGATCATCTGCGCGCCGGTCTTGCGCAAGGTGTCCGCCTCGCGGGCCAGCGTCTCGATCTCGGGGCCGAAACGCAGATTTCCCGATTGCGATTTTTCCGGCGTCGATTGCAGGGCGATGCCCACGAGGCCGACGCGGATGCCGCCGAGTTCGATCAGCCGCGCATCCTCGAGACCGGGCAGTCGTTCGCCGTCCGGCCCGCGCAGGTTGGCGGCGAGGAACGGGAAGCGGGCTTCGTTCCGGCGCTCGGCGAAGACGGCTGGCCCGAAATCGAACTCGTGGTTTCCCGGCACGAACACGTCGGGCGGCGCCAGGTTCAGGAGTTCGACGATATGCGCGCCCCGGTCGAAGCCCGACATCAGCGAGGGCGAGAAGCTGTCACCGGCATGGGCGTAGAGCAGCGGCACGCCGCGGGCGCGCTCGGCCCTCACCACCGCGTTGAGCCGGGCGAAGCCGCCGCGCCCCTCCACCGCCTCCATCGCGTAGATGTCGTTGACGAGGAGCAGGGTGAAGGTCGGCGTGCCCGCGAGCGCCGCCCCGGTGCCGGCTGCAAAGACGCTGGCGCCGAGCCCGGCGACGGTCTGCCGACGGGTCGGGCGCATCACCGGCTCAGCGCTTGGCGACCCCGTCTTTGGCCATCCCGTCCCGCACCGCCTTGGCGTTGCGCCGCAGCGCCGGCCAGATCCAGGCGCCCGAGGCGAAGTAGAGCCCCGCCGACATCGGCTTCAGATCGACGGCGAGCCGGTCGGCGAGCCCCGGATTCGTCAGCGGCACGGCGGGCGCGTCGGTCTTGCGGTAGACCACCGTGGTGTCCTCGCGCCAGTACTCGGTATGCGGCACGAGGCCGGCGCGGCGGGCGAGAAGGTCGAAGGTTTCGCGCACGTAGCCGTGGACATGAGCGAAGTGGAAGCGCTCGTGCGGCGGCTTGCCGGTGGCAGCCATATTCGGCACCGCGGCGTAGAGGATGCCGTCGGGCTTCAGCCAGCGGGCCAGCCGCTCCATCGTCTCGGCCGGGTTGCGCAGGTGCTCGAGCACGTGGTGCGTCGAGATCACGTCGAAATGGCCGGCGGGGAAGCGGTTCGGATCCTCGGCCTCGTCGAGCACCTCGACGCCGTGATGGGTCCGGGCATAGGTCGCGTAGTCGCGGCCCGGCTCGACGCCGATCACCTCGCAGCCGCGGCTCTTGGCTTCCGCCAGGAACTCGCCCGACCCTGAGCCGAAATCGAGCAGTTGCGCGCCCGCCTTCAGCTTCGGCGCCAGCAGGTCGGCGCGGAACTTCGCCTCGCGGGCGGAGCGGTTGAGGTGGTGGCGCGGCGGGCCGCCGGCAAAGGCGAGCTGGTAATCGGCGCGGTAGGCGCTCGCGTAATACTCGGCCAGCTCGTCCGGCGTCGGCATCGGGTCGGTGCGGATCAGGCCGCACTGGGTGCAGGCGATCGAGCGCAGGGTCTTGAGCCGCCGGTCGGTCTCGGCCACGGTGACGGCGTCGCGGCATCCGCACAGGTTGCACGCGGCCGGCGCCCCCTCGTAGGGGTAGCCGGTAAACGGCACGAAGTGCTTCAGGAAGTAGCGGGGGGACGGCATGTCGCGCTGGCCTCCGGAGCGATTTCGGGCAAAGGGTTTGCGCAAGATAAAGGCCGGACGCTCCGAGCGGAACTTCGGAGAATCTTGGCCTTGGAAAGCCGCCTGCTCTAGATCGAACGGCCGGCCCGCACAACCGGATCGCTTGCCGCATTGAGGCCGCGTTGAGGAAGGCGGGACGCCCGTGACCGGAAATCCGATGAACGAACGCGTCGAACCCGAAACCCTTCTGCGCAACCCCGTGCGGGTCGCGCCCACCGCGCTGCCGCCCGATCACCCGGCGGTGAAGACCGGCCGCGTCGGCGTGCTCTTGATGAATCTCGGCACCCCCGAGGGCACGAGCTACTGGCCGATGCGCCGCTATCTCAAGGAATTCCTCTCCGACCGCCGGGTGATCGAGGTGCCGCGGCTGATCTGGTGGCCGCTCCTCAACCTCATCATCCTGACCAAGCGGCCGGGGCCGAAGGGCCGCGACTACGCCAGCATCTGGAACAACGAGCGCGACGAGGGTCCGCTCAAGACCATCACCCGCGGCCAGTGCGAGAAGCTGCAGGCGGCGATGGGCGATTCCGTCGTGGTCGATTGGGCGATGCGCTACGGCAAGCCCGAGGTGAGCCTTCGCATCCAGGCGCTGCTGGACCAGGGCTGCGACCGAATCCTGCTCGTGCCGCTCTATCCGCAATACGCGGCCGCGACCTCGGCCACTGCCTGCGACCAGGCCTTCAAGGCGCTGATGCAGATGCGATGGCAGCCGACGGTGCGGGTCTCGCCGCCCTATCACGACGACCCCGTCTACATCCAAGCCATGGCGGATTCGATCCGCGAGGGGCTGGCCAAGCTGGACTTCGAGCCGGAGGTGATCCTGACCTCCTTCCACGGCGTGCCGAAGAGCTACCTGCTCAAGGGCGATCCCTACCATTGTCAGTGCCTCAAGACCGGCCGGCTGATCCGCGAGGCGATGGGCTACACCCCCGAGCAGATGCGGGTGACGTTCCAGTCGCGCTTCGGCAACGAGGAATGGCTCAAGCCCTATACCGACGAGACCGTGCAGGCGCTGGCGAAATCCGGCGTCAAGCGCATGGCGATCGTGGCGCCGGGCTTCACTGCCGACTGCCTGGAGACGCTGGAGGAACTCGACGGCGAGAACCGCCACTATTTCGAGGAGAACGGCGGCGAGAAATATGCCTTCATCCCCTGCCTCAACGATTCCGACCTCGGCATGCGGGTGATCGAGCACGTTGTGCGGCGGGAATTGCAGGGCTGGATCTGAGCGTTTCCGGCTCAGAAGCCTGCATCCTGATTGACGCGGCCGCGGCGCCGGCCGCTCGCAATCCGCGTCGTCATTCCGGGGCCGCGCGGCGGAACCCGGAATCCATCCGTGATGCGCGGCCGAGCCATGGCGTCGAGGCTGGTCGTGGCCTGCACGTCTCCGGCGCGGGCCTTCGGGTCCGGGTCCGCCGACCAGCGGCTCGGAATGATGAGTGAGAGGGGACTTCGCCCCATCTTGCCACCGCTCCGGGAAACGGGACCCTCTCAATCCGCTCAACCATGGCCCTAACGTTGCCTTGCGCCCCCCTGGATCGCATGCTAGGCGACAGCCGCGCCGCGGGGAGACCGTTCAAGGCCTTCCGAGCCCGGTGCAATTCCAATCCCCACGGACTTTGAGCCACCGCCGGATCGGGCGGGCGAGAAGGACCGGCGGGCAAGGATAAGAGAGAGCGACGGGTGGCGCAGAACGGTTCCGAGGGTCCCCTGCTGGCTGGTGTGGCGGGCCGCTATGCTTTGGCCCTGTACGAGCTGGCCCGCGACGAGGGTCAGGTCGACGACGTTGCCAAGAACCTCGATGCGTTCGACGCGCTCTATCGCGAGAGCGCGGATCTCCGCCGCCTCGTGAAGAGCCCGGCCTACTCGACCTCGGAGCAGACGGCTGCCGTCGGCGCCCTGCTTGAGCGAGCGGGCATCTCGGGGCTGGCCGCCAACTTCATCAAGCTCGCGGCCGCCAATCGCCGCCTCTTCGCCCTGCCGGGCATGATCCGCGCCTATCGTGAGCAGGTGCGCGAGGCCAAGGGCATCGTCCGTGCCGAGGTCCGCGTCGCGGAAAAGCCCTCCGACGCCGTGATCGAGGAGATCAAGGCCTCGCTGCGCGACGTCGCCAAGTCCGAGGTCGATCTCGACCTCCACATCGACCCGAGCCTGATCGGCGGCATCGTCGTCAAGATCGGCTCGCGCATGGTCGATGCCTCGCTCCGGACCAAGCTCAACAGCATCCGTCTCGCCATGCGGGAAGCCCGCTGAGGGGCCTGACCCCTCGCGACCGACCCGACACCCGAACAGACACGCACCCGACCTTTAAAGAGGCCCGACGATGGACATCCGCGCCGCCGAGATCTCCGCGATCCTGAAAGAGCAGATCAAGAATTTCGGCCAGGAGGCCGAGGTGACGGAAGTCGGGCAGGTGCTCGCCGTCGGCGACGGCATCGCCCGCGTCTACGGACTCGACAACGTCCAGGCCGGTGAGATGGTCGAGTTCGAGTCGGGCGTGCGCGGCATGGCCCTCAACCTCGAGCAGGACAATGTCGGCGTCGTGATCTTCGGCTCCGACCGCGAGATCAAGGAAGGCCAGACCGTCAAGCGCACCGGCGCCATCGTGGACGTGCCGGTCGGCAAGGGCCTGCTCGGCCGCGTGGTCGACGGCCTCGGCAACCCGATCGACGGTAAGGGCCCGATCCAGTCGACCGAGCGCCGCCGCGTCGACGTGAAGGCGCCGGGCATCATCCCGCGCAAGTCCGTGCACGAGCCGATGGCCACCGGCCTCAAGGCGATCGATGCCCTGATCCCCGTCGGCCGCGGCCAGCGCGAGCTGATCATCGGCGACCGCCAGACCGGCAAGACCGCGATCGCGCTCGACACCATCCTCAACCAGAAGCCGGCCCATTCGGGCACCGACGAGAACGCCAAGCTCTACTGCGTCTACGTCGCCATCGGCCAGAAGCGCTCCACCGTCGCCCAGTTCGTGAAGGTCCTCGAGGACCAGGGCGCGATGGAATACTCCATCGTCATCGCCGCCACCGCCTCGGACGCCGCGCCGATGCAGTTCATCGCGCCGTTCGCCGGCTGCGCCATGGGCGAGTATTTCCGCGACAACGGCATGCACGCCGTGATCGTGTATGACGACCTCTCCAAGCAGGCGGTGGCCTACCGCCAGATGTCGCTGCTCCTGCGCCGCCCGCCGGGCCGCGAGGCCTATCCGGGCGACGTGTTCTACCTCCACTCGCGCCTGCTCGAGCGCGCCGCCAAGATGGGCGACGCCGCCGGCAAGGGCTCGCTGACCGCGCTGCCCGTGATCGAGACCCAGGCCAACGACGTCTCGGCCTACATCCCGACCAACGTGATCTCGATCACCGATGGCCAGATCTTCCTTGAGACCGACCTGTTCTACCAGGGCGTCCGCCCGGCGGTGAACGTCGGCCTCTCGGTCTCGCGCGTCGGCTCCTCGGCCCAGACCAAGGCGATGAAAAAGGTCGCCGGCAAGATCAAGGGCGAGCTGGCGCAGTACCGCGAGATGGCGGCCTTCGCCCAGTTCGGCTCCGACCTCGACGCCTCGACCCAGCGCCTGCTGAATCGCGGCGCCCGCCTGACCGAGCTCCTGAAGCAGCCGCAATTCTCGCCGCTGAAGATGGAAGAGCAGGTCGCGGTGATCTACGCCGGCGTCAACGGCTACCTCGACAAGCTGCCGGTCGCGAAGGTCCGTCCCTTCGAGGACCAGCTCCTGAGCACGCTCCGCTCGAAGCATCAGGACTGGCTCGATTCGGTGCGCGACTCCAAGGACCTGTCGGACGCCAATGCCAACACGCTCAAGGGCGTGATCGAGAACATCGCCAAGTCGTTCGCGTAAGGCGGTCGATCGGAGCGCATTCCGACGACGTGGCCGCCGGTTCGGCGTCAGAATGCGCGTCAAAACAAAGGGCTAGAGCCCTCGGCATGATGCGATCAGGCCGGGGGCTCTAGAAGAGCAACGCCAGACGGCCGCTTTCCGGGAAGCGGCCGTCGCCGAGACGTCCGCGAGCGATCTGGAAATCCGCCGATGCCGAGTTTGAAGGATCTGCGCAACCGCATCACCTCGGTGAAGGCGACGCAGAAGATCACCAAGGCGATGCAGATGGTCGCCGCCGCCAAGCTGCGGCGCGCCCAGAACGCCGCCGAGAACGGCCGCCCCTACGCCGAGAAGATGGCTCTGGTGCTCGGCAACCTCGCCGGCAACCTGATCGGCGGCGTCGGCGCTCCGCGCCTGCTCTCCGGCACGGGCCAGGACCGGGTCCACCTGCTCGTCGTCTGCACCGGCGACCGGGGCCTCGCCGGCGCGTTCAACTCGTCGATCGCGCGTCTGGCCCGTGACCACGCCAACCGGCTCATGGCCGAGGGCAAGACCGTGAAGATCATCACGGTCGGCAAGAAGGGCCTCGACATCCTGCGCCGCCAGTTCCGCGACCAGATCATCGCCTCGCGCGACATCCGCGGCAACAAGCCGGTCGACTATCCCTTCGCCGCCGAGATCGCTGACGACATCCTCAATCGCTTCGAGGCCGGCGAGTTCGACGTGGCGACCCTGTTCTACTCCGAGTTCCGTTCGGTGATCTCGCAGATCCCGACGGCGCAGCGGATCATCCCGGCCGAGCTACCGCAGACCGACGCGGCCGCCGCCAAGGCCGCCGGATCGGACGCGGCGATGGAGTTCGAGCCGAACGAGGAGACCATCCTCGAGACGCTGCTGCCGAAGAACCTCACCGTCCAGGTCTTCCGGGCGCTCCTGGAAAACGCCGCCTCGGAGCAGGGCGCGCGCATGAGCGCCATGGATTCCGCGACCCGCAACGCGGGCGAGATGATCAAGAAGCAGACGCTGGTCTACAACCGCACGCGTCAGGCCATGATCACCAAGGAACTCATCGAGATCATTTCGGGCGCGGAAGCGCTCTGACCGCCGCATAAGAGGAATCATCGCAATGGCGAACACCGCTTCCCCCACGGCCTCCAACTCCAAGGGCCGCATCACCCAGGTCATCGGCCCCGTGGTCGACGTGCAGTTCGACGGCTACCTGCCGGAGATCCTGAACGCGCTCGAGACCAAGAACCAGGGCAACCGCCTCGTGCTCGAGGTGGCGCAGCAGCTCGGCGAGAACACGGTTCGCTGCATCGCCATGGACACCTCGGAAGGCCTCGTGCGCGGCCAGGAGGTCTCCGACACCGGCGCGCCGATCCGGGTGCCGGTCGGCCACAACACGCTCGGCCGCATCATGAACGTCATCGGCGAGCCGATCGACGAGGCCGGCCCGATCGTGTCCGATACCCTGCGCGCCATCCACCAGCCGGCGCCGTCCTACGACGAGCAGTCGACCGAGGCGCAGATCCTCGTCACCGGCATCAAGGTGGTGGACCTGCTCGCCCCCTACGCCAAGGGCGGCAAGATCGGCCTGTTCGGCGGCGCGGGCGTCGGCAAGACCGTGCTGATCATGGAGCTGATCAACAACATCGCGAAGGCCCACTCGGGCTACTCGGTGTTCGCCGGCGTCGGCGAGCGGACCCGTGAGGGCAACGATCTCTACCACGAGATGATCGAGTCCAACGTCAACAAGAACCCCAAGGAGAACAACGGCTCGGCCGAGGGCTCCAAGTGCGCGCTGGTCTACGGCCAGATGAACGAGTCGCCCGGCGCCCGCTCCCGCGTGGCGCTCACCGGCCTGACCATCGCCGAGCAGTTCCGCGATGAGGGCCAGGACGTGCTGTTCTTCGTCGACAACATCTTCCGCTTCACGCAGGCGGGCTCCGAGGTGTCGGCGCTTCTCGGCCGCATCCCCTCCGCTGTGGGCTACCAGCCGACGCTGGCCACCGACATGGGCGCCCTGCAGGAGCGCATCACCACCACGACCAAGGGCTCGATCACCTCGGTGCAGGCGATCTACGTGCCGGCCGACGACCTGACCGACCCGGCGCCCGCCGCCTCCTTCGCCCACCTCGACGCCACGACCGTGCTCTCCCGCTCGATCGCCGAGAAGGGCATCTACCCGGCAGTGGACCCGCTCGACTCGACCTCGCGCATGCTCTCGCCGGCGATCCTCGGTGAGGAGCACTACGACGTGGCCCGCCGCGTCCAGCAGACCCTGCAGCGCTACAAGTCGCTCCAGGACATCATCGCGATCCTGGGCATGGACGAGCTCTCGGAAGAGGACAAGCTGACCGTCGCCCGCGCCCGCAAGATCGAGCGCTTCCTCAGCCAGCCGTTCCACGTCGCCGAGGTGTTCACCGGCTCGCCGGGCAAGCTCGTCGCGCTCGAGGACACGATCAAGGGCTTCAAGGGCCTGGTCGAGGGCAAGTACGACGACCTGCCGGAGGCCGCCTTCTACATGGTCGGCTCCATCGAGGAGGCCCAGGAGAAGGCCAAGAAGCTCGCCGCCTAACAACGGCCGACGCTTCCAACCCGGTGCGCGGAACCGATCCGGTCCGCGCACCGCTCAACCTCTCGCGGACACCTGACGCATGGCCACCTTCCAGTTCGATTTCGTCGGCCCCGAGCGGACGCTGTATTCCGGTGAGGTCGAGGCGGTGCAGCTTCCCGGCGCCGAGGGCGAGATGACCGTGCTGCCGGGCCACGCCCCGGTGCTGACCGCCCTCAAGGTCGGCGTCATCACCGTCACCGAGACGGCGGGCAACGGCAAGCGCATCTACGTCCAGGGCGGCTTCGCTGATATCGGGCCGACCTCCGTGACGGTGCTCGCCGAGCGCGCCGCGCCGATCGAAGAGCTGACCCCCGCCATGCTCGACAAGGAGATCGAGGCGGCGGAGCTGGCCCGCGACGCGACCCAGGACTACGCCAAGCGCGAGGCCCTGAACGCTCAGATCGTCCAGATGCAGGAAGCCAAGCACACGCTGAGCCTCTGAGTCTTTTCGGAGTTTCGGATTTTGGAGGGCGTCGGGAAACCGGCGCCTTTTTCGTTTTCGCGGAAGACGTGCGCGCTCGCGAGGCGGTGTGCGGAAGCCATCCTGTCGCGTTTCGGGTGGATGGCCCCAGGTTTTGCCCGATCCCGTCATCGCGAGGCGGAGAGGCGCAACCAACCAGGCGGATCCCGTCTTACGGCGCCCCTGCCACCTCCAGCGCCCGCGCGATCAGCCGTTCCCGCGCCTCCGCATCCGCCGAGCAGCCGCTGGCGAGCCAGAGTTCTCGGGCCGCCCTCAGCCCTGCTCCGACCGCCCGGCCCGGCGGCACGCCGCGCGCCACGAGGTCGGCGCCCGTGACGGGGAAGAGGGGCTGCATGCCCGAGGCCTCCATCCGGTCGAGGACTTTCCGCGCCTCGGCTGTCACGAGCGGGCGCGGCTCACCGTCGAGGGCGGAGAGGAGAGTGCGCAACGGCCCGGTGCCGTGGGTCGCGACCAGGGCCGGCACCGCCTCCACCGCGATCACCGGCCGGTCGTGGAGAATCGCAAGCGCCGCGGCGTAGTCGGTGAGGCGGGCGTGCTCGGCGCGGGACAGGCGGAGGCTCTCCTGCAGCCGGTCCGCATCCTCGATCGTGCGCACGGCGAGCGCCGCGAAGCGAGCGACGGCATCGAGGCCGGGCTCGGCCGCCGCGCTGCGGGCGAAGCGGCCGAGTTCGCCGACGCTGCCGAGGATGCGCAGCAGCAGACCGGTCTCGCTGAGCGAGGCCACCGCTTCGACGGCGCGGGGGGCGAGCAGCAGCTTCAGGAACTCGGCGCGCACCCGCTCCCGCGAGAGCCGGTCCAGGCTGTCGCGGGCCGCGATCGCGGCGGCGAGGCCCTCCGGGTCCGGCGCGCCGTGTCCGTAGCGGGCATGGAAGCGGAAGAAGCGCAGGAGCCGCAAGGCGTCCTCGCGCAGACGGGTGGCGGCCTCGCCGATGAAGCGCACCCGGCCGGCTGTTAGGTCGGCCAAGCCCCCCGTCGTGTCGTGCAGGCGGCCCTGCGCGTCGAGCGAGAGCGCGTTGATGGTGAAGTCGCGCCGCTCGGCATCGCGCGAAAAATCGCGGCCGAACCGCACCACCGCGTGGCGCCCGTCGGTCTCCACATCCTCGCGCAAGGTGGTCACCTCGTGCGGCTGACCTTCGACGACGAGGGTGATCGTGCCGTGCTCGATCCCTGTCGGCACCGCCTTGATCCCAGCGGCGCGGGCGCGCGCCATCACCGCCTCGGGCAGAAGCGTGGTGGCGAGGTCGATGTCGCTGACGCTTGCGCCGAGCAGCGCGTCGCGTACGCAACCGCCGACGAGACGCGTCTCCTCCCCCGGCCCATCGAGCGCGGCGAGGCAGGCCTGCACGCCCGCCCGCGCCAGGAGGCGGGCGGGGCCGTCCGCGGCAAGGGCAGGTGGGACCGGCGAGGGGAGCGGCGGGGGCAGCGGATTGGCGCTCATCGGAAATGGCCCGGCACCAGCCGACCGTTCTCGAAGCGGGGCAACACGTAGCCATCCTGGGTGCGTTCCCCGGTCAGGCCGACCATGACCAGGGAGGCGATGACGATGAACAACCCGGCCAGGACCAGCCGAGTCCAGTGCGGCTTCCACTCCGCATGGTCGAGCGGCGAGCGCCGGGCGAACAGCAGCCACGCCGCGAAGGCGAGGAAGGGCAGGGAGAACAGGAGGATTTCCTGAAGGACGAGGCGGAGCATGGATGGCGCAATCTGCGAGGGGCCGCGGGGCGCCCGTCAAGCGTCGAGGTGTTCCGGGATCGAGGCGGTGGGATAGAGGCGTTCTTGGAGGTTGTGCACGATCCCAGCCGTGACGCCCCAGATCAGGTGCTCCGCGAAGGGGATGGCATAGAAGTAGCGCGTCCGGCCCTTCCATTCCGCCGAACGGACGAGATGCCGCGCCGGGTCCATCAGGAAGGCGAGCGGCACCTCGAACACGGCGGCCACCTCCGCCGGGTTCGGGATGAGAACGGCCTCATGCGCCACGAGGCCGACTACCGGCATCACGAGGAAGCCCGTGCCCGAGAGATAGGGATCGAGATAGCCGAGCGGACGCACCGCCTCGCTCTCCAGGCCGATCTCCTCCCGCGCCTCGCGCAGAGCGGTGTCGATCGGCGAGGTGTCCTCGGGATCGACCTTGCCGCCGGGGAAGGCGACTTGGCCGGAATGGTCGCGCAGATGCGCGGCCCGTTTCGTAAACAGCAGCGTCACGCCGTCCGGGCGGTCGATCACCGGCACCAGTACGGCGGCCGGCCGGTGCGGCGTGGCGGGCGCGACAGCAAAGCCCTCCGGCTGGAGGTCGTGGTCGCCGCGCGGGTTCGACAGCGGCACGCCCGGCCCCGGCGGCACGTGGCTCAGGCGGGTCTCCGCCCGCGCGAGGAAGCCGTCGAGGCCGAACGCATCCGGGGACGCACCCTCCGCGGACCTCGCTTCCGAAGATCCCGCTTCCAATGGCCCCGCCGCTTCGTCCAGCCTCATGCGGCCTCGCCGGCGGGGGCGATGCGGTGGAAATGGCCGCCGGCCCAGAGGCCGAACCACGCCTGCCCGTCGATCTCGCGCTCCTCGCCCATCTCCACGAGATCGTAGGTCAGGGGGCGGCTCACCAAGGCCCAGAGGTCGCGGCGGACATGGAGATAGGGCTTGAGCCCGTCCCCCCCGTCGGCGAAGCGGATCGGGTGGTCGGCATCGGCCGGCACGAGGTCGTCCACGTTGGTGCGGAAGGCGATGCGGCGGCCCTCGCCCTCGCCCTCCACCGCCATCTCGACGGCGGCGAAGGGCGCGTCGTCGACCTGAATGCGCACCCGCTCGACGGGGGTCACGAGCACGGTCGAGCCGTCCGGCTCCTTGCGCAGGATCGAGGCGAAGAGCTTCACGAGCTTCGGCCGGCGGATCGGCGAGCCGTTGTGGAACCACGTCCCGTCGGCCGCGATGCGGATGTCGATCGCGCCGCAATGCTCCGGGTTCCAGCGCTCCACCGGCGGCAGGCCGCGTTGGCCGACCTCGCCGAGGGCGGCGCTGAGGCGGGCCAAAGCCGGATCGTCGGAGGGAGGCTGGGTCATGACTTGTCGCCGGGCTTGTCCCGCAGAACCTTCCAGATTCCCGTCACCGCCGCCAGCGGCCGGCCGCCGCTGGTCAGCGTGCCGCGCACGAAGACGAGGGAGGCGGTCTTGCGCACGATCTCCGGCACGGTCTCGATCAGGTCGCCGATCTGCGCCGCGCCGACGAACTGGCTCGACATCTCGATGGTGACGGCCCGCGCGCCCTCGCAGGCGTCCCGCACGACGATGCTGAGCGCCCGGTCGGCGAAGGTCAGCAGCATGCCGCCATGGACGATGCCGACGAGGTTGCCGTGCCGCTCGTCGGTACGGAAGGCAAATTCCTTCCGACCGCCGGCCGTGCGGTGATAGACCGGCCCGACATGAGCGATGAAGCCGGGATCGGTGAAGGCCTCCCACCCCTTCGGAAAGGCCGCGCGCTCCTCGTCCGTCATCCGATCTTGCCTCCCCGAACTGCGGAGGTCTCGTCCCCCCGCGATGCACGATGTCGCGGGCGTCCTGCCCGCCGCGCCTGGACCGCCCATATAGTGCCGAACTGCCGCGCGGCAGCGCCGCGCTTGCGTTCGGCCGGCGTTCGGCGCCAGACTCAGGCACTTTCGGGCCACCGCGCCCGGTCATCGCAAGGTTCACTTCATGGCACAGGGCGCCGGACCGGCCAGCACGACGAGCCTCGACGACGGGATCGTCGCCACCGCCGAGACCTGCCTCGCCGCGATTCATGAGGCGCGGGAGGCGATCCACGGAGTCATCTTCGGCCAGGAGAAGATCGTCGATCTGGCCCTGGTCACGATCCTGGCCGGCGGCCACGGCCTGCTCGTCGGCCTCCCCGGTCTGGCCAAGACCAAGCTGGTCGAGACGCTCGGCACCGTGCTCGGGCTCGATGCGCGGCGGGTGCAGTTCACGCCCGACCTAATGCCCTCCGACATTCTCGGCACCGAGATTCTCGAGGAGGATGCCGAGCGCCGCCGCTCGTTCCGCTTCGTCAAGGGGCCGGTCTTTACCCAGCTCCTGATGGCCGACGAGATCAACCGCGCCAGCCCGCGCACCCAATCGGCCCTGCTTCAGGCGATGCAGGAGCATTTCGTCTCGGTGGCGGGCGAGCGCCACGACCTGCCGCGCCCCTTCCACGTGCTGGCGACGCAGAACCCGATCGAGCAGGAGGGCACTTATCCGCTGCCCGAGGCGCAGCTCGACCGTTTCCTGTTGGAAATCGACGTCGGCTATCCCGACCGCGCCGCCGAGCGCCGCATCCTGATCGAGACCACCGGCGTCGAGGATGCGCGGGCCAAGACCGTGATGAACACCGAGCAACTGCTCACGGCGCAGCGCCTCGTGCGGCGCCTGCCGGTGGGCGATGCCGTGGTCGACGCGATCCTCGACCTCGTGCGTTCGGCCCGTCCCGAGGGTGGTGATCCGGCCATCGCGAAAAAGCTGCTCTGGGGGCCCGGCCCCCGCGCCAGCCAGGCGCTGACGCTGGCCGTGCGCGCCCGCGCGCTGATCGAGGGCCGCGTCGCCCCTTCCGTCGCCGACGTGAAGGCGCTCGCCGAGCCGGTGCTCAAGCACCGCATGGCGGTGACATTCGCCGCGCGCGCCGACGGCGAGACGGTGACCGGCCTGATCGGCCAGCTCGCCGCCAAGCTCTGAGTTCCGCGCGGATGGCCTCCACCCGGCTCGTCGAAGCCGAGAGCCGCCGCCCCGGCGGTGCGCAGACCGGCGGCGCGCTGGCGCTCGCCGAGGTGATGCCGCGGCTCGTGCTCGAGTCGCGCCGCGTCTCGGGCACCCTGGCGCACGGCCTGCACGGGCGGCGCCGCGCCGGGCCGGGCGAGAGCTTCTGGCAGTTCCGCCCCTTCGTCACCGGCGAGGCGGCGGCGCGCATCGATTGGCGCCGCTCCGCCCGCGACGACCGGCTCTACGTGCGCGAGCGCGAGTGGGAGGCTGCCCACAATATCTGGATCTGGATCGACCGCTCCGCCTCGATGGGCTTCGCCTCGGATCTCGCCCAGACCTCGAAGGTCGAGCGGGCCCTGGTGCTCGGGCTGGCGCTCGCCGACACATTCGTGGAGGGCGGCGAGCGCGTCGGCCTGCTCGGGCTCACCCGCGCCAGCGCCTCCCGCGGCATCGTCGAGACCCTGGCCCAGGCGCTGGTCAACGACCGGGCCGGGCTGAGCCAGGATCTGCCGCCGCACGCGAGCCCCGGCCGCGTCGACGAGGTCGTGCTGGTGAGCGATTTCCTGACTCCCCTCGACCGGGTACGCGAGGCGGTGCAGGCCAATTCCGTCCACGGCAACCGCGGCCACCTCGTGCTGGTGGTCGATCCGGTGGAGGAGAGCTTCCCCTTCACCGGCCAAGCCGTGCTGCACGATCCGGAAAGCGGTGCGAGCCTCGATATCGGTGAGGCCGGCGCCTGGGGCGAGGCCTACCGGAGCCGCATCGCGGCGCACCGCGACGGCCTGTCCGAGATCGCCCGGCAGCGGGGCTGGACGTTGACGATCCACCGCACCGACCGGCCGGCGAGCGAGGCAGCCCTGCGCGTCCTCACCCTCGTCGCCGCCGCGCGCGGGCTCGGCTGAAAGGCGAACCGTATTGCTCGGGATTCCGCTCACCTTCGCCGCTCCCCTCGCGCTGGCCGCCCTCGTCGCGCTGCCGGCGCTGTGGGTACTGCTGCGGGTCACGCCGCCGCGCCCGCGCCGCATCGCCTTCCCGCCGCTGGCGCTCGTCGCCGACCTGTTGCCGAAGCGCGAGACCCCGGCCCGCACCCCGCCCTGGCTCCTGCTCCTGCGCATCCTCGCCGCCGCCTGCCTGATTCTCGCGGTGGCGGGACCGGTGTGGAATCCCGGCGGCATCGGCGCCGCCGCGGGACGCAACCCCCTGCTCCTCATCCTCGACAACGGAGTCGTCGCCGCCCACGATTGGCGCGAGCGCCTGCGCGCGGCCACCGACGAGATCGAGGCCGCCGCCCGCGACGGGCGCCCGGTGGCCCTGGTGGCAAGCGCCGAGGCGCCCGCACCCTTCGAGGCGAAGGCCCCGGCCGCGGCCCTGGAGCGCCTGCGCGCGATCCAGCCGCGCCCACATCTCGGCGACCGTGACGCGCATCTGGCCTCGATCGGCACCTTCCTGGAGCGGATGCCCGGCGCCTCGATCGTATGGATCAGCGACGGCGTGCGCGGCGCGGGCAGCGGCGATTTCGCGACAGGGCTTGGCGAACTGGCGAGCCGTCACGGCAGCGCGGTGTCCGTATTGAAGGCCGAGCGCTCTCCGGCGCTGGCCCTCGAAGGCTCTCCCGTGCAGCCGGGTGAAAAACTTTCGGCCCAGGTGCTGCGGGCCGAAGCCAACGGCCGTGATACCGGGCTGGTGCGGGCCCTCGACCAGAAGGGCCTGCCGCTCGCCGAGAGCCGGTTCACGCTCCCGCCCGAGGCGCGGGAGACGAGCGTCAGCTTCGACCTGCCGGTGGAGCTGCGCAACGCCATCGCCCGCCTGGAAATCGAGGGCGAGCGCTCGGCCGGCGCCGTGGTGCTGATGGACGAGCGCGGCAAGCGCCGCCGGGTCGGGCTCGTCTTCGGCGGCACGCTCGATCAAGCCCAGCCGCTGCTGGCGCCGACCTACTACCTCGCCAAGGCGCTCACCCCCTTCGCCGACGTGCAGCAGCCCCGCGCCGGTCAGGGCACGGCGGAGTCCATCGGCCAGATGCTCGACAATCAGGTCTCGGTGCTGGCGCTCGCCGATGTCGGCGCGCTCGACGACCGCACGCTGGCGCGGGTCGAGCAATTCGTGGACGAGGGCGGGCTGCTCCTGCGCTTCGCCGGGCCGCGGCTCGCCGCCGGCAACGACCCGCTGGTGCCGGTGCGCCTGCGCCGGGGTGGGCGTTCGCTCGGCGGCACCCTCTCCTGGGACCGGCCGAAGACGCTGGCGGCCTTCGCCCCCGAGAGCCCCTTCGCCGGCCTCAACCCGCCCGCCGATATCGGCGTGCGCCGCCAGATCCTGGCCGAGCCCGACGGCGATCTGCCGGGCAAGACCTGGGCGGCGCTCCAGGACGGCACGCCGATCGTCACGGCCGGCAAGCGCGGGCAGGGACTCGTGGTGCTGTTTCATGTCACCGCCGACACCACGTGGTCGAACCTGCCGCTCTCAGGGCTCTTCGTGGACATGCTGCGCCGGGTCGTCGGGCTGGCCGGCCCCTCGGCCAAGCTCGGCGAGGGCGACGGGCGGCAGGCGAAGGCCGCGCTGCTTGCCCCGCGCCTGACCCTCGACGGCTTCGGCGCGCTCGGCTCACCCCCGGCGAGCGCCACCGCGGTGCCCGCCGACTTCGCCGACCGCGCCGGCCCCGAGCACCCGCCGGGCTTCTACGGCACGGCGGAGGGCGGCATCGCCGTCAACGCGCTGGTGCCGGGCGATCGGCTCGAACCTCTCGACCTCACCGGCCTGAAGGGGGCACGGATGGGCTCGCTCGCGGGCGCCGAGACGCTCGACCTGCGCGCGCTGCTGTTCAGCCTCGCGCTGGCGCTGCTCGCCCTCGACACCCTGGCCGGCCTCTGGCTCGGCGGCTTTTTTCGCAGTTTCGGCCGAGGTTCGCCCGGGAAGGCGGCGCCGGCCGCCCTGCTTCTGCCGGCGCTGGTCGGCCTCGCGCTGGCCTGCACTCCCTTGCCGGTGCGGGCGCAGGAGCCGGCCGCCAACCGGCCGAACGGCATCGAATCGGCGCTCGCCACGCGGCTCGCCTTCGTCGTCACGGGCGACGCCGCGACCGATGCCGCAAGTCGCGCCGGCCTATCGGGCCTGAGCCAGATGCTGGCCGCCCGCACCGCCCTGGAGCCGGGCGAGCCCGCCGGCCTGAACCTGGAGAAGGACGAACTCGCCTTCTACCCGCTGATCTACTGGCCGATCGTCGCCGGGCGTCCGCAGCCGAGCGAGGCGGCGATCCGCAAGATCGACGCCTTCATGAGGAACGGCGGCACGGTGATCTTCGACACCCGTGACGCCCAGACCGCCCGCCCCGGCGGCCCGCCGACCCCGGAGACGGCGTATCTGCGCAAGATGCTCGCGACCCTCGAAGTGCCGGAACTCGAGCCCGTGCCGCAGGACCACGTGCTGACCAAGGCCTTCTACCTCGTCGATGCCTTCCCCGGCCGCTATGGCACTGGCCAGACCTGGGTCGAGACGATTCCTCCCGCTGGCGAGGGCGGCGAGCGCCGCCCGGCGCGCGCCGGCGACGGCGTCACCCCGATCATCATCACCGGCAACGACCTCGCTGCCGCCTGGGCGCTCGGCCGCAACGGCGAGCCGCTCTACCCCGTGAACGGCGATCAGCGGCAGCGCGAGATGGCGTTCCGCGGCGGCATCAACATCGTGATCTACACGCTGACCGGAAACTACAAGGCCGACCAGGTCCACGTGCCGGCCCTGCTGGAGCGGTTGGGACAGTGATGGCTGCGCGCCGATTCCTTCGTGTTTTCCCCTCTCCCCGCGTGCGGGCAGAGGGGGTTTCCGCCATTGCAACAGGAGGCCCTAGCCCATGCTGAGCCTCAGCTTCACCCCCCTCATCCCCTGGCCGGTGCTCGCCGCCTTCGGTGCGCTCGCCGCGATCCTCGCGGTCGTCGCCGTGCTCGCCCGCGGGCGCACGGCCCTACTGCGGGCGGTGGCCCTCGGCCTCGTCGTGCTCGCGCTGGCCAACCCCTCGCTGGTGCGCGAGGACCGCGACCCGGTGAAGGACGTCGCCGCCATCGTCGTCGACCGCTCCGGCTCGCAGAGCCTGGGTGATCGCCCGGCTATGACCGATGCGGTCAAGGCCGAGCTGGAACGCCGCTTCGGCACGCTCACGAACATCGAGCCCCGCTTCATCGAAGTCGGCGATGCGCAGGGCTCGGAGGGCGATGACGGCACCAAGCTGTTCACCGCGCTGACCCAGGCGCTCGCCGACGTGCCGCCGGAGCGGATCGCCGGCGTGGTGATGCTCACCGACGGCGTGGTCCACGACATCCCCGCCTCGCTCAGCGCCCTCGGGCTGAAGGCGCCGCTGCACGTCCTCGTCACCGGCCGCCCGGACGAGCGCGACCGTCAGATCAAGATGCTGGAGGCCCCCCGCTTCGGCATCGTCGGCAAGGACGTGACCTTGCGCGGCGAGGTGATGGAGCGCGGCGGCACCGGCACGGCGACCGTCACCGTGCGCCGCGACGGCGAGGCGATCGACCGGCAGAGCATCGCGACCGGCGTGCCGTTCTCGCTCACCACGCATATCGAGCATGGCGGCCCGAACGTGGTCGAGATCGAGGTCGAGCCGCTGCCCGGCGAGCTCACCACGGTGAACAACCGCGCGGTGCTCCCCATCGAGGGTATCCGCGAAAAACTCAGGGTGCTGCTGGTCTCCGGCGAGCCGCATCAGGGCGAGCGCACCTGGCGCAACCTGCTGAAGTCGGACGCCTCGGTCGATCTCGTCCACTTCACGATCCTGCGGCCGCCGGAGAAGCAGGACGGCACGCCGATCTCCGAACTCTCGCTGATCGCCTTCCCGACCCGCGAATTGTTCGTTCAGAAGATCAAGGATTTCGACCTCATCATCTTCGACCGCTACGCCAATCAGAGCGTGCTGCCGCAGGCCTATTTCGACAACATCGTCCGCTACGTCCGCGAGGGCGGCGCGCTGCTCATCGCCGCCGGGCCGGAATTCGCAGGCCCCGCCAGCCTCGCCCGCACCCGGCTCGCGACGATCCTGCCGGGCGATCCCTCGATGAAGGTGGTCGAGCAGCCGTTCAAGGCCGCGCTCACCGAGACCGGGCACCGCCACCCCGTCACCCGGGCGCTGCCGGGCTCGGAAGCCAACCCGCCGGCCTGGGGCGACTGGCTGCGCATCGTCTCGGCGCAGACCCGGCCGGGCGTTCAGCCGATCCTGTCCGGCGCCAACGGCCTGCCGCTCCTGGCGTTGTCCCGCGAGGACAAGGGCCGCGTCGCCCTGATGCTGTCGGATCAGGCCTGGCTCTGGGCCCGCGGCTACCAGCAGGGCGGACCCTATCTCGACCTGCTGCGCCGCCTCGCCCACTGGCTGATGAAGGAGCCGGCCCTCGAAGAGGAGGCGCTGCGCGCGCAGACCACGGGGCGCGGCCGCGAGATCCGCATCGAGCGCCAGACCATGGCCGAGGAGGCGGGCCCCGTCACGATCACCGGCCCGACCGGAAGGGAGCGGAGCCTCGACCTGACCAAGGCCGAGACCGGCCTGTTCACCGCGACCTTCGAGGCCGAGCAACTGGGGCTCCACACCATCCGCTCGGGCAACCTCGTCGCCTTCGTCAGCGTCGGCCCGGCCAACCCGCGCGAGCTCGCCGACGTGTTCAGCGACACCGAGCGCTTGAAGGGTGTCGCCGACGGCTCCGGCGGCACGATCCGCCGGGTGGCGGCGACGGGTGGCGGCCTCGACGTGCCGCGGCTCCAGATCACCCGCGGCGGCCGGCTCGGCGGCGCCGACTGGATCGGCTTCCGCCCGAGCGACAGCGCCACCGTGCGCGGCGTCGAGGTCTATCCCCTCGGCATCGGCCTGTGGGCACTGGTGGCGCTCGCCGCCGCCGTGCTGGCGATGTGGCTGGTGGAGGGGCGGCGCGGGCGCGCGGCCTGACCTGAGATGGCTCTGTCCGACCGGGCTTCACCTGTGTAAAGCCGGTCGGGCATGATCGAATCCCTCCCGTTCCTGGCCGGCGGCGGTGAAGCCGCCCGCATGATCGCCGAGCGCGACTGGACGGATCATCCTCTCGGGCCCCCGCAGACCTGGCCGGAATCACTGCGCACGGCGCTCAGCCTCATCCTCAACTCGCCCGAGAGCATGATCCTGGCCTGGGGGCCGGATCTGCACTTCTTCTTCAACGACACCTACTTCCCGCTGCTCGGCCCCCGCCTGTCCTGGGCCATGGGCGAGCGCTTCGACCGGGTCTGGGCGGATGGCTGGGACCAGGCCAAGCCGATCATCGACGACGCCTTCGCCGGAAAAAGCCGCCGCTTCGAGGACCTGCCGTGGAAGCTCGCCACCGACCGGGGCGAGGCCGAGACGTGGTGGAGCTTCTCCTACTCGCGGGTTCTCGACGGCGAGGGCCGCGTCGCCGGCCTGTTCATCTTCACCAACGAGACGACCAAGCGCGTCCGCACCGAGGCCCGGCAGCGGGAGAGCGAGGCGGCCCTGCGCCGCAGCGAATCCTTTCTCACGGCGACCCTGGAGGGGCTGCCCGTCGGCGTCATCATCGCCGATGCCGACGGGCGGATCGTGCGCGACAACCCCGCCAACCGCGAGCTCTGGGGCGTGCCGCCGGAGACCGCGAACTGGGAGGGCTACGGCGAGTGGGTCGGCTACTGGCCGGAGACGGGCCAACGCCTGAGCGCCGAGGAATGGGGCATGGCCCGCGCCCTCCTCAACGGCGAGACCGTGCGCGGCGAACTCGTGGAGATCGAGCGGTTCGACGGCGGCGGGCGGCGGCTCTTCCTCAACAACGCCGCGCCGATCCGCGATCGCGCGGGCGCCATCGTCGGCGGCGTGGTGGCCGAACTCGACGTGACCGAGCGGGTCGAGGTCGAGCGGCGGCTGCGGGAGAGCGAGGCGCTTGCCCGCGTCAACGCCGAGCGGGTCCAGCTCGCGCTCTCGGCCGGCGCCATCGTCGGCACGTGGCTCTGGGATCTGACGACCGACCGCTTCACCGTGGACGAGGCCTTCGCCCGCGCCTTCGGCCTCGATCCGGCGCTCGGCCGCGAGGGCCTGAGCCTCGCCCAGGTGGTCGAGACGGTCCATCCCGACGACAAGGCGGCGCTAGCGGAGGCGATCAACGCCGCCATCGCACGCGGCGGCGCCTACGCCCACCAGTACCGGGTGCGGCGGGCCGACGGGCGCTATTACTGGATCGAGGCCAACGGCCGGGTCGATCATGGCCCCGACGGCACGCCGCTGAGCTTCCCCGGCGTCCTCATCGACGTGGAGGAGCGCCGCGCCGTGGCGGAGGAGCGCGACCGGGCGATCGTGCTCCTGCGCCGGCTCAACGAGACGCTGGAGGAGCAGGTCGCGGCGCGCACCGCCGAGCGCGACCAGATCTGGCAGGCGTCGAGCGACCTTCTGGCCGTGGCCGATTTCGAGGGCCGCTTCGTCAGCCTCAACCCGGCCTGGAGCGCCACGCTGGGCTGGAGCGAGGCCGAGCTGAAGGCCGTCCCCTTTCTCGACTTCATCCACCCCGACGATCGGGAGCGGACGCGTGAGGCCGCCGCCGCCCTCGCCCGCGGCGAGATGCAGCTCGGCTTCGAGAACCGCTACCGCGCCCGCGACGGCGGCTACCGCTGGTTCTCCTGGAACACCGTGCCGCGCCAGGGCCTCATCTACGCCTCGGTGCGCGACGTGACCGCGATCCGGGAGCAGGCCCGTGCCCTGGCCGAGGCCGAGGAGGCCCTGCGCCAGAGCCAGAAGATGGAGGCGGTGGGCCAGCTCACCGGCGGGCTCGCCCACGACTTCAACAACCTGCTCGCCGGCATCTCGGGCAGCCTGGAGCTGATGCAGACCCGCATTGCCCAAGGGCGGCTCAAGGATGTCGATCGCTACATGGGCGCCGCCCAGGGAGCGGCCAAGCGCGCCGCCGCGCTTACACATCGCCTGCTCGCCTTCTCACGGCGCCAGACCCTCGACCCGCGGCCGACCGACGTGAACCGGCTGGTGATGGGGATGGAGGATCTGATCCGCCGCACGGTCGGCCCTACCATCACCATCGACGTCGTCGGCGCGGCCGGGCTCTGGCCCTCCCTGGTCGATCCGCCGCAACTCGAGAACGCGCTCCTGAACCTCTGCATCAACGCCCGCGACGCGATGCCGGAGGGGGGGCGCATCACCATCGAGACCGCCAACACGTGGCTCGATCCGCGCGCCGCGCGTCAGCACGAGGTAATGCCCGGCCCCTATCTCTCGCTGTGCGTGACCGATACCGGCACCGGCATGAGCCCGGACGTCCGGGCCAAGGCGTTCGACCCGTTCTTCACGACGAAGCCCACCGGGCAGGGCACCGGGCTCGGACTGTCGATGATCTACGGCTTCGCCAAGCAGACCGGCGGGCAGGTGCGGATCTTCTCGGAGGTCGGCCAGGGCACGACGGTCTGCATCTATCTCCCCCGCTTCCACGGCGAGGCCGAGTCGCCGGACGCGCTCGGCGCCCTGGTCGACGCGCCCCGCGCCGAGCGGGGTGAGACGGTGCTCGTGGTCGATGACGAGCCGACGGTGCGGATGCTGGTGACCGAGGTTCTGGAGGATCTCGGCTACACCGCGATCGAGGCGGCCGACAGCGCCTCGGGCCTCCAGGTGCTGCAATCGGACGTGCGCATCGACCTGCTCATCTCCGATGTCGGGCTCCCCGGCGGCATGAACGGCCGCCAGATGGCCGATGCCGCCCGCGTCACCCGCCCCGATCTCAAGGTGCTGTTCATCACCGGCTACGCCGAGAACGCGGCGGTGGGCAACGGCCAGCTCGAACCGGGCATGGCGGTGCTGACCAAGCCGTTCGTGGTCGAAACGCTCGGCCTGCGCATCCGCGAGATCATCTCACGCGGGTAGGGATGCCGCGCGCGACGGGCCGGCGCCTCACGCCTCCTCCTGCGCAGTCTCGAAGCGCGCAACGAGGCGCTTGGGTGCCACCGCCCGCCAGCGGCGCAGGAGGAAGGGCCGGAGCCGCTCCGGCTCCAGGGCCGCCAGCCGGGCGAGGACGATCGCGTGCCCCTCGTAATGGGGCGTGATGTGGAAGGTCTCGGGATCGGCGGCGATCAGCATGTCGCTCTCGTCCGGCGGGACTTCGAGGAGGACGAGACTGTCGTCCTCGGTCCGCAGGCGCGTCACGAGCGTGCCGCGGACTTTGAGCGCCGGCGTGCCGTAGGAGGTCGCGGCCTCCATCTCCGGCAGCACCAAGCCGACGGCGAGGACGTCGTTCCAGTTCATGCGCGGATCATCGCGGATCGAGACCGGGAACGGAAGACGCGAGCGGCGTCAGGCGAGCCACCCCAGGCGCCGCCCGAGCCACAGCGTCCCGGCGGCGCCGGCGAACATCGCGAGGCCGAACACCCAGCCCGAGACGGCGCCGGCCATGATGCCCGACAGCAGCGTGCCGACGCTGCAGCCGAGCCCCGTCATCGCGCCCCAGCCCAGCAGCATCCCGCCGCTCAGCCCGCGCACGACCTGACCCCGCGTCGGCAGGGCGGGCCGGAACTGGCCGGCGACGAGGGCGGCGGCCAGCGCGGCGAGTACGAGACCGCCGATGAACAGGCCGTTGGGCGTGAGCAGCGCATCGCGCACGGCGGTGGCGCAGCCGCGGAAGGTGTCGAGCCCCTCCAGCCGGTCCGGCAGCAGGCCGAGCGCGCCCGCCGCCTGCCGGGAGCGACCGCCGATCTCCGCGGTGACGCCGAGGGGGCCGACCCGCAGATAGGCGAGCGTCCCGAGCGCCCCGACCGCGAGGCCCCCGAGCCAGACCGGCCAGCGGGCCACGAACACCGCGTGGAAGGGATCGCGCCGGGTCGGCGCCTCCGGCTCGGGCAGCCGGCGCAGCAGCGGCCAGGCCAGGGCGGCGAGCAGGGCCAGCGTGAGCGCGAGGCTGAAGCCGTAGCCGAGATGGCGCGGCAGCCACAGCACGGGCGCCTCGGAGAGGCTGGCGAGATAGAGCGGATTCCAGCTCGCGAAGCCGAGGGCGAAGCCGAGCCCGGTGCCGAGCAGCGCGAAGGGCGCCGTCGGCGAGCCCTCGCCGAGGCGGTAGAGATGGGCGCTGATGCAGGAGCCCGAGACCGCCATACCGGCGCCGAAGGCAAGCCCGGCCAGAGCGAGCACAGGCCCGACCGGGCCGATATGCGCGTCCGGCGGCAGGCGCGTGCCCGAAGGGTCCGGCATCCAGGCGCCGAGCACCACGGCGTAGCCCGCCGCGCCGGCCGCGAGCGCCGCCAGGATGCCGAGCATTCCCCGCGGGTCGCCCACGACCAGGTAATCGCGCCACTGGCAGTAGAAGCAGAAGCGGCTGCGCTGGAGCACAAGGCCGAACAGCGCGCCGAAGACGAGGGACAGGGCCAGCCGCGTGCCGCCGGGCTCGCCCGAGAGGCGCCAGGACGCCGCCGCGAGCCCGGCAGCGATGAGCGCGGCAACGGCTTCCCGAACGGGAAGAGCGCGCCCGGCTCCGGACGCGCTCACGCTTTGGGGTGGGAGAGGCAGCGCCTCTCCCGCGGGTCCGGCGCTCACTTGCCGCCCCAGACGGTGCCGGCGAGGTTGACCACCGGCACGCCCACCGCGTTGCCGTACTCGGTCCACGAACCGTCATAGTTGCGCGCGTCGTAGCCGAGGATGCGGCTCAGGACGAACCAGGAGTGACTCGAACGCTCGCCGATGCGGCAGGAGGTGATGATCGGCTTTGAACCATCGATGCCGGCCGCCGCGTAGAGCGCCTTCAGCTCCTCCTTGGACTTGAGCGTGCCGTCCGGGTTCACCGCTTTGGCCCAGGGGATGTTGACCGAGCCGGGGATGTGGCCCGCACGGATCGCCAGTTCCTGCACGCCGGCGGGCGCGATGACCTTGCCGCTGAACTCGTCGGGCGAGCGGATGTCGAGGATCTGCTCGTCGCGCTCCCGCTTGGCCACCGCCAGCACGTCGGCGAAGCGCGCCCGCAGCTTGCCCGAGGGCGCCTGCGCCGTGAAGATCGAGGGGGCGACCTCGGTGTTGCGCGTGTCGAAGGGACGCTTCTCGGCCTCCCACTTCTTGCGCCCGCCGTCGAGCAGCTTGACGTTGTCGGTCAGGCCATACTGGGCGAGCACCCAGGCGCCCCAGGCGGCGAACCAGTTGTTGTTGTCGCCGTAGAGCACCACGGTCGTGTCCCGGTCGATGCCGAGGCGACGGGCGAGTGCGGTGAACTTCTCCGGGCCGGCGATGTCGCGGCTCACCGTCTCGACGAGGTCGGTGTGCCAGGCGACGTTCTGAGCGCCGGGGATGTGGCCGCGCTCGAACACGCCCGGCTCGACGCTGACCTCGACGATCCGCAGGTTCTTGGCATCGAGGTTCTTCTCCAGCCACTCGGTCGAGACGAGGGGGCTGTCCTGCGCGGCGCCCGGCTTGGTGGTGTTGTCCCTGGCCGCCGTCTCCGGCGCGGCGGACAGGCCTGTCGATGCGAGAAGGCCCGCGGCAATCGTGAGCAGGAAGACGGATTTGCGCAGCACGGGACAAGCTCCGGAATGGGCAGCCGAGGTCGTTCGGAGCCGCGTGGGCTCCGGGAGGACGGGTTCGGGAGGGTTGGGGCCGTCCGTCCTCGTTGATCGCCCGCCGCAGATCAGTCCCGTTCGGGAGGCTGTTGCCGGATGCGTGCAGTCGAGGCCGGACCGCACATCAATGTCGCCGTGACGAGCGCGCCGGGTCAACGGAATAATCATCCGTTTATTTCGTGCGGCCCGAGAGATCGCTCCCGCAGGGCCTGCTCGAAGATGAAGGATTATCTTGAGCTTCCGAACGTGGTGCTGATTTCGGTCGCAGGCCGTGCCGTATGAGCGATGCTGACGGAGGCCGACGGCGCCGAGTGTTATGCTCGGGCTTGCCGTGCGGCGTGGGGTTCGAAGTCCGGCCTGCACGGGACAGGCGCGGACGCCATCGCGCGGCCACCGGCTTGACCGGGCAAGCTGGACTGTTTCAATGCGCCGGTTCTCGCCCATTCTGACGGGCGGACGATGGTGCGGGTATGAGGCGGCAGATGGCGACGACAGTTCGGCGACTCGCACTCCCGCTCGCTTTGGGCGTCAGCCTCTTCGTCTCGGGCTGCACCGGCTTCGGCTACATCTCCCAGACCTACGTCAGCCAAGTGCCGCAGGTCGTCACCATCGGCTGCAACGAGCCCTACGAGATCTACGACAACCGCCAGCGCCGCCGGGTTCTGGTGGTCTCGAACGCCCTGCGCGAGGCCACGGGCTGCGACGTCGGCAGCCTCGGCGCCGGCCGTCCGCCCGCCGAGACCCGCGCCGCGCGCTTCCGCACGGCGGCGCGCACCTATCTCGACGAGACCGTGCGCGAGGATTGCAAGATCACCGGCGAGACGGTGTTCAGCGACCTGCAGACCGAGTTCGCCTACGCCTGCGATGCGCCGGTGGAGCCGCGCGGCACGGTGGTGCCCCGCCTGCCCGGACGGCGCACGCAGCGCTGAACCGGATCAGCGGTCGGGCTCGACGAAGGTCCGCTCGGTCGCATCGCCCGCCGCAGCCAGCAGCGCCCGGGCGAAGGCCCGTGCCTCGCCGCGGTCGAGGCGGATCACCGCGGTGACGGGGCGGCCGCCGAGATCGGGCAGGCCAAGTTCCAGGCGCACGCCCTCGCCCTCCGGCGTGGCGGACAGGCTCCAGCCCGCCTCGCGGCCCGTCCGCTCGCCGCGCCTGTCGCCTCTTCGGTCGCCCTGGCCGGGCTCGCTCATCGAATCGGTCCTTCCGGTTTCGTGCGATCCTGGCACGGGCAATTCTACAGCGGAGATTCTACTTGGGCGATTTTCCGGTCGCAGACCAGGGGCGTCGCTTCAGCGGGACATTCGGCGCGGGAAGCGACGGTCGCGGTCCCGCCGAGACCCGCCAAGGAGAGCCGCCGAGGCAGGCCGCCGATGCGCCTGCAGGCGATTGACGCGCGTGGCCGGGGATGGTGTCTGCGCGCCGACCGCCCGCCGGGCGCGACCTCACACCATCATGGGATGACCGACATGTCCGAGATCTGGTTCCGTACCGGCGAGGCGACCGTGCTCGCGGCCGAAGGACAGTTCACCGACGCGATGCCGGAGGTGCTGATCGGCTCCACCCGCGGGCCCGTGGGCCACGGTTTCGCGAGCATGCTGGGGCAGGTGCAGGGCCACACCCGCATGTTCGTGGTGCGCGACCTCAACCAGCTCGTGCGCCCCGCCACGATCATGACCACCAAGGTCACGATCCATACGGCCGAGTACGCCGAGCTTCTCGGCGGCGTGGTCCAGGCGGCCACGGCTGATGCGATCGTCGATTGCGTGATCGAGGGCATCCTGCCGAAGGACGGGCTCGACGAGCTGTGCATGATCATCACGATCTGGCTCGACGAGCGCTGCGGCAAGGACGAGAACCTCGACCGCAAGGATCTCTACCGCACCAACTACGAGGCGACGAAGCTCGCCATCGCCCGCGCCATGAAGGGCGAGCCGACGATCGACGAGCTGATCGCCAACCGCAAGACGGTGAAGCACTACGCGCTCGAAGACATCATCGAGTATTGATTCTTTGTCGGTGAGGGGCGCGGCTCAGGCCGCGTCCCGCTCAAGGCGATACGGTCTCGCCAGGGCGGCGATCGGCAGCCGCCACGCCTTCCGCGATCCGCCGGATCTGCTCCAGGCTGAGCGGACGCTTGCGGTTCAGGATCATGGAGGCCTGCGAGCGGGCGCCGAGAAGCCCGGCCAGCTCGGCCTGCGACCGCCCCATCTCGCCGATGGCGAAGTGAAGGATCTCGACGGGATCGCTCTCCGGCGCCAGAGGCTGTGCCCGCTTATAGGCGCCCGCCAGCGTGACCAAGACATCGAGCTTGCCGCCCTCCGGTGTTCCCACAGGGCCCCGGAGCCGGCGGATTTCTCGTAACGCCTCGGTCAGGTCGACACCCGTGCGGATCGGGCGGATCTCCATGGCAGGCTTTCAAGGTCTCTACTGAATTAGCGTGCCCCTAAGACCTGGCCGCTTTCGACCCTAAGCTGCCCTCCCTACGTTATCAGGAAACCGTACTTCAGGCGTGTGCATCAGGCCCTTGAAGGCCTGAGCTGAGTCGGGACTGGGCTTGCGGATAGACTGCGTGCTACGGCTGAGCGTCATTTCGCAGGGCCGGAAAGTCGCAGCCTGATTATGCATTCGGCGCCTAACGTTCAGCAGTGATGTATCTATGCAGGCGATGCGTAATTTTATGCAACTTAAACGAAAGTTAAGATTCGACTGGGCATTCCAGCGATCTCTTGAGTATGCCGTCGAGACGCAACACCATGATCAACGCATCCCGGCTCGGGATCCGGCTGCCTGCAACGACAATCGGTCTTGCCCTTATCAGCGCTGCGGCCATGGGCGGCTTCAGTTGGTCGTCCGCTAAGTCCGGCCTCATTGAGGCGGCAGGTGCGCGCCTTGAACTGGCAGCTGCGGCCCGGCGCGACGGCATCGAACTGGTAGCGGACCGCATGCAGGCCGATTTCCTGGCCGCAGCTGGACACCCCCAAATCGTCTCGAACTTCCCTGATCTCATCGAGAACCTCGACCCAGCCAAGCCCGACTTCACCGGGATCGTCGAGGCTTTCCGATCGCCAGCAACCGTCGAGGCGCGGGTTGCACTCGACAGCACACCGACAACAGCAATGTACGGGCGCCGTCACGCCAAGGTGCAGGAGGTGGCCCGCCGAATCGTGGCCGAGCCGGGTTATGCGGACCTGATATTCCTCGATGAGAGTGGCCGCATCGTCTATACGACGACCAAAGGCGAAGACTTTGCCAAGTCGCTCGATGATCCGAACATCAAGGAAACCGGCCTCGCTCGTCTCGTCGAACGTCTGAAGGGGCAGGATCCGGCGGCAACGACCTTCGAGGATTTTGCGTCATACCCGGTCGGCACGGGTCCCTCGGCCTTCATCGGCCGCGCGATGACCAAGCGCGCCAACGTCGCCATGGGCACGGCACAGGCCGCGGAGCGGATCGGCTTCGTCGCGCTGCGCGTCACCCCGGCGCTGTTCGATCGGACGCTGACGAAGCGTGCAGGGCTCGGTGAGACCGGGCAGATCTTGGCGACCGGCACAGATGGGCGCCTACGCTCAAACCCACCGCTCAACCCCAGTGTGAAGGCTGGCGCGCCTATATCGGACCTCGGCTTGAGAGCAGCCCAACTTGTGGGCGGCAGTTTCACCTACCCGGGCGCCGATGGCACTCACATGGCAGCGAGCGCCACCGTGTCGGTGCTCGGCGCGCCCTGGACGGTCGTGGCCGAGCAGGCGGAGGCCGAGGCAATCGGTGCCGTACAGACCCTGTCGCGGACACTTGCCTTCATCGCACTGGCGGTACTTGTCGGCACGGCTATCCTCGGCCTGCTGTTCGCCCGGTCGATCGTCACACCTCTTGATGCGCTCACCCGGGCTCTAAAGGCACTCGCGGCCCGGCAGGCGCTGGCAGAGGTTCCCGGCAGCCGGCGCTCCGACGAGATCGGCGACATCGCCCGAGCAGTGGTGACAATCCGAGACATGTCACTGGAAGAAGCTGCCGAGCAACTCAAGACCACGGAGGCCGCGCGTTTGCGTGAGGAGCAGGCTCGCCGCTCCTTGCTGCGCGACCTCGCGGACAGGTTTGAGCGCTCCGTTGGGGGCATCGTCACCAGCGTCGCACAAGCGGTCGCAGACTTGCAGGGCTCGGCTGCCACGATGCAAAACGCGGTTGCCGGAACGGCACAGCGTTCGACCAGTGTGGCTGGCGCAGCGCATCAGACAGCCGACAACGTCAATGCCGTGGCGGCCGCGGCGGAGGAACTCGGCGCGACCGTCGAGGAAATCGGCCGCCAAGTAGAGCAGGCCGCCGGGATGTCGGCTTCTGCCGTGCAGGCAGCCTCGTGCACCGAGGAGACGATGGCGGCTCTTGCCCAGGCGGCGACCCGCATTGGGGACGTCGTTGGTCTAGTCTCGAACATTGCGAGTCAGACCAACCTGCTTGCCCTCAATGCCACGATCGAGGCGGCGCGTGCGGGTGAGGCCGGACGCGGCTTCGCGGTTGTTGCTGCGGAGGTGAAGGAGTTGGCGAGCCAAACGACCCGTGCGACCGACGAGATCGGCCAGCAAGTCGCTGCGATCCAGGCAGCGACCACGGGCGCTGCTAAGGCAATCCAGGATATCGCCCGCCAGATCCAGTCCATGAGCGGCGTGACCACGAACATCGCGACCGCGATTGAGGAGCAGGGTGTAACGACGCAGGAGATCGTGCGAAGCATGGCTCAGGCCTCGGCTGGCACCTCGGAGGTGACCACGAACATCGCCGAGGTCGCGCAGGAGGCTGAGGGCGCCGGGCATGCCGCTCAAGCCGTTGCATCGGCCGCCAAAGGCCTGGCAGGGCAATCCAATGCGCTACGCGTCGAAATGGAGCAGTTTCTCGCGAACGTCCGCGCAGCCTAGTTCAGGCAAAGGCTTGGCGCACTACAGAAATCTGCAACTATTGTCATAGTTGCAGATCAAATAGATTATTCAAAAACCTGGGAATCAATGCGCGAAGAATAGGCGACCGCTTTTCGCCAAAATGTCCTGGCCAGCTGGCAGGGCTGCTTTCCACCCTTAGCAGCCCTGCAACGTCGATCTGATACTGTTTCCGCTTAAAGAGTTCGGCCTTGCATTGACCTCAGTCTCCGAGGCGCCGCAGGCGAACTCGGAATCCACGACTGGCCTCGCAGGGGACGGGCCTCCCGCATCACGGGCGGATCCCGGGGTCCGCTGCGCGGTCCCGGATGACGGGGGATAGCCATACCGAAGGGATCAACCGGATTTGGTATGATTGGCTTTGGCCTAGAATCGCGTGCAACCTTAGAACTCGATCCCCTCCTGCGCCTTCACGCCCGCCGAAAAGTGGTGCTTCACGCTGCCCATCTCGGTGACGAGGTCGGCGGCCTCGATCAGGGCCGGCTTGGCGTTGCGGCCGGTGACGACGACGTGGAGGTCGGGGCGCCGGGCGGCGAGGTCGGCGAGCACCGCGTCGAGATCGAGGTAATCGTAGCGGAGCGCAATGTTCAGCTCGTCGAGGACGAGAAGGCGGATGCTGCCATCCGCCATCAGCGCCTTCGCCGTGTCCCAGGCGTTGCGGCAGGCGGCGATGTCACGGGCCTTGTCCTGCGTCTCCCAGGTGAAGCCCTCGCCGAGCGCGTGCCACGCGATTTGATCGCCGAACCGTTTGAGCGCGCGGGCCTCGCCCGTGTCCCACGCGCCCTTGATGAACTGCACGACGCCGACGCGGTGCCCGCGCCCGAGCATCCGCAGCACGAGGCCGAGGGCGGCCGTCGTCTTGCCCTTGCCGGGGCCGGTATGGACGATCAGCAAGCCCTTCTCGATCTTTTTGGAGGCGACCTCGGCGTCCTGCACCGCCTTGCGCTTGGCCATCTTTTCGCGGTGACGCGTGTCGTCTTCGGTCATCTAAGGAGTCTCGCGTGAGGGTTTGACCGTCAGGGGCAGGCCGGCAACCGTGAGGACGACGCGGTCGGCCTCGCGCGCCAACCGCTGGTGCAGCCGCCCGGCCGCATCGCGGAAACGGCGGGCGAGCGCGTTCTCCGGCACGATGCCGAGGCCGACCTCGCTGGCAACGAGTACAAGCGGACCCGCCGCCGCGGCGCAGGCCCGCGCCAGCGCCTCGGTCGCGGCATCGAGATCGGCCTCGGCCAGCAGCAGGTTGGTGAGCCAGAGCGTGAGGCAATCGACCAGCACCGGTCCGGTCGCGGCGGCCACCGCCTCCGGCAGGGCCAGAGGTACGTCGAGGGTGTGCCAGGAATCTGAGCGCCGAGCCCGGTGCTCGCCGATCCGGGCGCGCATCTCGTCGTCCCAGGCCTGGGCCGTGGCGATGTAGAGCCAGGGGGCGGGGCAGGCCTCGATCAGCCGCTCGGCATAGGCGCTCTTGCCCGAGCGCGCGCCGCCGAGCACCAGCGTCATCCGGTCGGGCGCCGCATCCGTCATGGCCGCCGGTTTGCACCGAGCCTGCCCGTTCACGCAATGGCGCTTTGCAAGGCCCGCCGCTCCGCGTTACAAGCGGCGAGTGACGGTGCCCCGGCAACGGGGTGAAAAGGGAATGTGGTGAGAGGTTTCGCCAAAACCTCGATTCCGCGGCTGCCCCCGCAACTGTAAGCGGCGAGTTCCTGCCACGAGCCACCGGGTAATCCGGGAAGGCGGCAGGCGCGAGACCAGCCGCGAGCCAGGAGACCTGCCGTCCGACGATTTTTGTTCTCGAACGCCGCCGGTGGGGCGGCCGGAGCCCGTGACCCGATGACGACTGCGACCCTTCAGACCCAGGCCACCGCCCGCTCGGCCGAGGGCGCCCGCGCGCTCCTCGTCGCGGCCTTCCTCGGCCTCGGTCTCGTCTTCGTGGCGGGCTTCGCCCCGGCCAGCGTGCTGCACAACGCGGCGCACGATTTCCGCCACGCGCAGAACTTCCCCTGCCACTGATCCGCGTTCCAGCGGCTTCAAGCCCTTCCATGATCACCCGATTGCTGTCGGCGGCGCTCGTCGCCGGCTTCCTCGCGTCCGTCGTCGCGACGGGCCTGCAGCTCGCGCTGACCTCCCCGCTGATCCTCCAGGCGGAGACCTACGAGGGTGAGGGCGCACACGCCGCCCTCGCGCCTTCCCATGATTCCGCACCCTTCGCGTCCCTGATCGTCCCGGCCCACGCGCCCTCGCAGCATGCTCATGGCGGGGGCGGCCAGGATCACGGCCATGCCCATGGCAAGGCCGACGAGTGGCAGCCCGCGCCGGGCCTGCAGCGCATGGCCTTCACCGGCCTCGCGACGCTGGTCGGCGGCGTCGGCTACGCGCTGCTGCTCGCGGCGGTGATGCTGGCGCTGCGCCGCGAGCCGACGCCGCAGAGCGGGCTCGTCGTCGGCGTGGCGGGCTTCCTCGCGGTGGCGCTCGCCCCCGCCATCGGCCTGCCGCCGGAACTGCCGGGCATGGGCGCCGCGCCGCTCTTGCTGCGCCAATCGTGGTGGCTGATGACGGTGATCGCCACCGGGCTCGGCCTTTATCTGATCGCCGTGCGGCGGGTGCCGCTGACGATCTTAGGTGGCCTCGTCCTCATCGTCGCGCCGCACCTCGCCGGGGCGCCGCAATCGGTCGACACGGTCTCGTCGCAGGTGCCCCCGGCCGCGGCGGCGCAGTTCGCCGCGCGTTCGCTCGCCATCGGCTTCGTGTTCTGGGCGGTAATCGGGCTTGCTTACGGCTGGGCCTGGAGGCTGTTCGGCCGTGAGGCGGGCGCCCGCGCCCATGCTTGATCCCGATACCGCGACCCTTTCCGTCTGCATCACCTGCCGCGCGGCGGGTGACACGTCCGAGCCGCGCGCCGGAGCCAGGCTTCTGGCCGCGCTGCGGGCGGAAGCCGAACGCGAGCCGGTGCCGGGCCTGACGATCGAGGGAGCCGAGTGCCTCTCGGTCTGCAAGCGGCCCTGCACCGTGGCGGTCGTCTCACCGAACCGCTGGACCTACGTCTACGGCGATTTCGACGCCCTGGAAGATCCCGAGGCGTCCGCCCGCACGCTGCTCACGGGCCTGCGCCGCTACCTCGAGACGCCCGACGGCGTCGTGCCCTGGCGCGAGCGCCCGGAGGCGTTCCGCAAGGGCGTCGTCGCCCGCATCCCGCCGCTGAACCGGACGTCCTGACCCATGAGCCTCGTCGACAAGATCCCCTGCACCATCGTCACCGGCTTCCTCGGGGCCGGCAAGACGACGCTCGTGCGCCACACCGTGGAGAATGCGGGCGGGCGCCGGCTCGCGATCATCGTCAACGAGTTCGGCGATCTCGGCTTCGACGGCTCGTTCCTCGCCGCCTGCGGCATCGAGGGCTGCAACGAGGATTCGGTGGTGGAGCTGCCCAACGGCTGCATCTGCTGCACCGTGGCCGACGACTTCGTGCCGGCGCTGACCAAGCTTCTCGACCGGCCCGAGCCACCGGAGCACATCCTGATCGAGACCTCCGGCCTCGCGCTCCCCAAGCCCCTGGTCCAGGCCTTCCAGTGGCCGGCGATCCGCTCGCGGGTGACCGTGGACGGCGTGATCGCGGTGGTGGACGGCCCGGCGGTCGCCTCGGGGCTGTTCGCCGAGGACCCCGATGCGCTGGCCAATCAGCGCGCGGCGGACCAATCGGTCGATCACGACAATCCGCTGGAGGAGGTGTTCGAGGACCAGATCCTCTGCGCCGACCTCGTGGTGCTCAACAAGGCCGACCTGCTGGATGAGGCTGGCCAGCAGAAGGTGCGTGCCGAGATCGAGGCGCACCTGCCGCGCGCCGTCGAGATCGTCGCGACCGAGCACGGCCGTCTCGATCCGCGGGTGCTGCTCGGCATCGCGGCGGCGGCGGAAGACGACCTCGACGCCCGCCCCTCGCATCACGGTGAAGGCGAGGACCACGACCACGACGACTTCGAGTCGGTCGCGATCCCGGTCGGTATCGCCGGCAGCCCGGAAGACCTGTCCGCCCGCGTGGAAAAGGCGGCCGAGACCGAGGGCGTGCTGCGGATCAAGGGCTTTGCGGAAGTGAAGGGCAAGCCGATGCGCCTCGTGGTGCAGGGTGTCGGCCGGCGCGTCGCCGCCCATTACGACCGCCCCTGGAAGGGCGCGGAGCCCCGCGACGGACGCCTCGTCGTCATCGGCCTGAAAGGGTTCGATCAGGACGCGGTCGCCGCCGCTCTGCGCGGATGAGCCGGGGCGTGGCCGCAAGCCGGCTGCCGCGCGGGCTCTGGCTCGCGGTTCCTGTCTTCGCCCTGCTCGCCGGCTGTTCCGACAGCCGGCGCGAGGCGGACGGGGAGATGCGGATGGCCCAGGCTCCTGCGCCCGCGCCCTTCGTCTCCGCCGCGCGTGAGGGGAGCGCGGCCAAGCTCGCCTACCGTCACGATCTCACCGTCGGGCTCGCGCCCGAGCGGGTGGCGCCGCATTTCGCTGCCGCACGCGACCGCTGCCTCAACGAGTCCGCGACCTGCACGCTGCTGAATTCCTCGATCCGGGACGGCAGCAGCACCCGCCCGCCACAGGCGCAGGTTCAGGTGCGGCTGCCGCATGCCGCGGTCGCTCCCTACGTCGCCTTCGTCACCGCGCCCCTGCCGGGCGAGGCGGCGGGCGACGTCGCCCTGATCGAGCAGGCGACCCGCGCCGAGGATCTGACCGCCTCGATTGCCGATACCGGCCGGCGGCTCGCCCAGCTCAACGATTACCGCGCCCGCCTGACGGCACTCGCCGAGAAGCCGGACAACCGCGCCGAGGATCTGATCAAGATCGCAGGCGAGTTGGCGCAGGTCCAGAGCCAGATCGAGGAGGCGGAAGGGACGCGCCGCACCCTCGATCAGCGGGTGGACACCGAGATCGTCACGGTGAACTTCCGCGCCAGTCAGGCGCGGGCCGGCGCCTTCGCCCCGGTGCAGGAGGTCTGGACCCGCGCCGGCCCGATCCTCGGCGAGAGCGCGGCCACTGCCCTTCGCTTCACCGTCGCGAGCCTGCCCTGGCTGCCGATTGTCCTTTTTGCCGCCTTGCTCCTCCGGCTGGTCTGGCGCATCCGGCGCAAGCGGGCCCATCCGGCTCGCGTCCCGTTGGAGCCGTGAGGGCGCCCGCGCCATGCACCTGATCCGCCTTGATACGGTCTCCCTCGACGAGGGCGAGGCGGCGGTCGATCTCGGCCAGAGCCCGGGCGACATCGTGTTCCTGTCGTTCACCGACACCGATCTCGCGGCGGTCGCACGGGCCCATGCGGACGAGCCCGGCCTGCCCTCGCTGCGGCTCGCCAAGCTGGCGCAACTGCGCCACCCGATGTCGGTCGATCTCTACGTCGATGCGGTGATCGCCCGCGCGAAGGTTTGCGTCATCCGCTGCCTCGGCGGGCTTGATTACTGGCGCTACGGCATCGAGCGCGCCGCCGCCGCCGCGCGGGCCCACGGCGTGCGGCTCGCGGTTCTGCCCGGCGACGATCGGCCGGATCCACGCCTCGACGCTTTCTCGACCCTGCCGCCCGAGACCTGCATCCGCCTCGACGCCTATTTTCGCGCGGGCGGACCGGAGAACCTCAAGAACCTGCTGCGCAGCCTCGCAAGGGAGGCGGGCGCCGCCGTCGAACCGGAGCCGCCGCGAGCGCTGCCGCGCGGCTTCGCGTGGTGCCCCGGCTGCGGGCCTCTCGCGATCGAGGCGGCGATGGAGGCTGCCGGACCGGGGCCGCTGGCGCTGCTGCTGGTCTACCGCTCGGCCGTGCTCTCCGGTGAGACCGCGCCGGCCGTGCAGCTCGCCGCCGCCTTGCAGGAACGCGGCATGGCTTGCGTCACGCTCGCGGTGTCGAGCCTGAAGGACCCGGAGGCGGTCGCGACCTTGCGCGCGACGCTTTCGCAGCGCCGCCCCGACATCGTGCTCGCCGCCACCGCCTTCTCCGCCCGCGACGATGCCGGCTTCGTGCTCGACGCCGCCGATTGCCCCGTGCTCCAGGCCTACACGATCGGCGCCCCGCGCGGCGCCTGGGCCGCGTCGGCGCGCGGCATGAACGCGTCCGACCTCGCCATGCAGGTCGCGTTGCCGGAATTCGACGGGCGCCTCTCGGGCTTTCCCATCTCGTTCAAGGAGGAGGCGGAGGCCGTCGAGGGTTTTTCGGAACGCCGCGCCGTGCCTGATCCCGCCGGCATCGCCGCGCTCGCCGACCGCGCCGCCGCATGGGTCCGCTTGCGGCAGGCGCCGCGTGAAGAACGTCGGCTCGCGCTGGTGCTGTCCGACTACCCCGCCCGTGGGGGAAGGGCCGGCTACGCGGTCGGCCTCGACACGCCGGAGAGCGCCCGCGCCATCGCTGCCGACCTCGCCGCGGCGGGCTTTGCGGCGGGCGATCTGCCCGAGGCGGGCGCGCTGATGGAGGCGCTGACGAAGGGTGAGCCGGATTTCTGCGTGCCGCTGGCCGATTATGCGGCGTGGTTCGAGAGGCTGCCGGAGGCGCGGCGGGTGGAACTCACCGAGCGTTGGGGCGCACCGGAGGACGATCCGGTGTGCCGCGACGGCGCGTTCCGGTTCCGGATGGTGCGCGCGGCTGCCGCGCACATCCCCTCTCCCGGTACGCGGGGAGAGGGTCGCGGCGACCTTGTCGTCGGCGCGACGAGCGGAAGCGAGGGTGAAGGGGCGCTTCAGGCCGAGTCTCTATCGGAAATGCCCCCTCACCTCCGGCTGCCGCCTCGCCGCGCTCCCCGACAAGGGGGAAACGCGACCCTCTCCCCGCAGGCGGGGAGAGGGGATGCGCTCGACGCCCCGCGCGATGCTGGCGGCGGCGGAAGCCTCGCCCTCTTCCTCCAGCCCGACCGCGGCCGCAGCACCGACCGCAAGGCCGGCTACCACGACCCCGACGAGCCGCCGACCCACGCCTACCTCGCCTTCTACCTGGGCCTGCGGACAGCCTTCGACGCGCTGATCCATCTCGGCACCCACGGCACCACCGAGTGGCTGCCGGGCAAGGCGGTGGCGCTCGCGGCCGATTGCTGGCCGGCGCTCGCCATCGGGGCGCTGCCGGTGGTCTATCCTTTCATCGTCGACGATCCCGGCGAGGCCGCGCCAGCCAAGCGCCGACTCGGCGGGATCGCGCTCGGCCATCTCACTCCCACGGTCGAGGCCGCCGGGCTCACGCCTGAGGCCGCGGCGCTCCGTGAACTGGTGGAGGAATATTCCACTGCCAGCGTACTCGATCCGCGCCGGGCCGGGCTGATCGCCGAGGCGATCCTGGATGAAGCGGCCTCCAACGGCCTGCTCGCAGGGGCGGGCATCGATGGCGACACGCCGATGGCCGACGCGCTGACCGCGCTCGACGCGCATCTGTGCGATCTCGGTGAGACCCCGTTCCGCGACGGCCTGCACGTGTTCGGCCGCGCCCCGGCCGATGCCGTCGCGCCGGTTCGCGCCAGCGCCGAGGCCGAGCGCGCCGCTCTGATTGCCGCCCTCGACGGCCGCTTCGTCGCGCCGGGCCCCGCCGGCTCGCCCTCGCGCGGGCGACAGGACGTGATGCCCACCGGGCGCAACCTGACGACGCTCGACCCGCGTGCCCTGCCGACCCGCGCCGCGACCATGCTCGGCACCAAGGCGGCGGAGGCGGTGGTGCGCCGCTACCTGCAGGACGAGGGCGAGTATCCCGCCCGCATCGTCATGGATCTCTGGGCCTCGCCGACGCTGCGCACTGGCGGAGAGGACGTGGCCCACGCCCTCGCGCTGATGGGCGTGCGCCCGATCTGGGACCACGCCTCGACCCGCGTCACCGGCTTCGAGGTGCTGCCGCTCGCCCTCCTCGACCGGCCGCGCATCGACGTGACCTGCCGCGTCTCCGGCGCGTTCCGCGACACGTTCCCGGAAACCCTGTCGCTGCTCGACCGGGCGGCGCGTGCCGTCGCCGCCCGCGAGGAGGAGGACGAGGAGAACCCGCTCGCCGCCGCCCGGCGCCGGGGCGAATCCGCCGCGCGCATCTACGGTGGCGCCCCCGGCCGCTACGGCGCGGGTACGGCCGAGATCGCCCTCGACCGGGCCTGGGCGGGCCGCAGCGATCTGGGTCAGGCCTATCTCGCTGCCACCACCCACGCCTACGGCGACGCGGAGGGCGCGGACGCGGATTTCGCCGCCCGCGTCGCGGCCGCCGACGCCTATGTCCATGCCTTCGATGTCGCCGAGCGCGACCTGCTCGACGGCGACGCGGCGGCCGACGCCATGGGTGGTTTCTTCGCCGCCGCGTCCGGGGAGGGGAGGGTCCCTGCGCTCTACAGCCTCGACGTCTCGAACCCGGAGGCGCCGCGCACCCGCACCGCTGCCGAGGACATCGCCCGGTTGATCCGCGGCCGACTCGGCCATCCGCGCTGGATCGCGGCCCAGCTCCGCCACGGCTATCGCGGTGCGCAGGAATTCGCGCAGGGGATCGATGCGGTGTTCGTGCTCGCCGCCGCGACGGATGCGGTGTCGAGCGCCGACCTCGACCGGCTCTACGGCGCCTGGATCGCCGATCCGGAGACGTTCGAGGCCCTGAAGGCGGCCAATCCGGAGGCGACCCGCGCCATCCTCGAGCGCTTCGATGAGATGCGCGCCCGTGGCTTGTGGCAGAGCCGGCGCAACGCGGCGCCTGCCGATGCCATGATGGCCGCCGAATGAGCCCCCGCCGCACCCTGCCCGAGGGCGCCCGCCGCGGCTGGTGTCCCTCGCTCGCCCGGCCGATGCCGACTGGCGACGGATTGCTCGCCCGCATCCACCCGCCGCTCGGGCGCCTGACGCCCGCGCAGTTGCGCGCGGTGGCGGACGGCGCCCGCGCCTACGGCAACGGCCATATCGACGTCACCGCCCGCGGCAACCTCCAGATCCGCGGCGTCAGCGAGGCCAGCGCGCCGCGCCTCGCCTGCGCCCTGGCGGCGGCGGGTCTGGGCGACATCCGCGACGATGGCGGCCCGCAGCGCCTCACCCTCACCGCGCCGCTCGCCGGCCTCGATCCGGACGAAAAGATCGACGTGCCGGCGCTCGCCCGCGCCGTGGAGACCGCGGGGCGCGCCGTGCCGGGCCTGCCGGCGAAGACCCTGGTGGCGATCGACGGCTGCGGTGCCCACGGCCTCGGCGGGGCGGAAGCCGATTTCTATCTGTTTGCCGAGAGGCCGGGGCAAGTCACCTTCGGGCTCGCGGATGCGAGCGGTGCCCTCCGCTGCGGCGTGCTGCCGGAGCGTCAGGCGGCCGGTGTCCTCGGCCTCGCCCTCATGGCCTTCGCCGAGATCGGCGGACGTCGGGTGCGCGACCTCGATCCGCACCAGCGGGCCGTGATCGCGGCGGTGGCCGGCTTCTTCCCGTTCGCGCCGACGCCGCTCGCGCCCACGCGCGTTCCTGGCGCACCGGGACGCGTCGCCTTGAGCGGAGAGATTGCGGCGCTCCTGGTGCAGGCGCCCTTCGGCCGCTGCACCGCGGACCGGCTGGAGCAGGTGGCCGCTCTGGCCGGCGACGGGGAGGTGCGCCTGAGCGCGGAGCGCGGCTTCGCGCTGATCGCCCCCGCGAGCCGCACCGCCGTGCTCCAAGAGGAATTGGCGCAGGCCGGCTTCATCGTGGCGCCGGACGATCCGCGCCGCCGGATCGCCGCCTGCCCCGGTGCGCCGGCCTGCCGCTCCGGCACCACGCCCGTGCCCGACCACGCCGCCCGGTTGGCGCAGGCGCTGGCGCCGTTCGCCGGGCTCACCGCCCATGTCTCGGGCTGCGCCAAGGGTTGCGCCCATCCGAGCCCCGCCGATCTCACCCTGGTCGGCCGGGACGGCGCCTACGACGTGGTGCTCGCCGGCCCCCCCTCTGGCGAGCCGGCAACGCGTCTCGCTTTCGAGGCGGCGCTGGACCGGATAAGGAAGGCCGCAGCCGCCGGGCTTCCGGGGCTGGACCCCGTGTTTCGCGACGACGTGTCAGGATAACGTGCGATGAGTGCCCGCCACGACTACATCCGCGACGGCGGCGCGATCTACGCGCGTTCCTTCGCGATGATCCGCGCCGAATCCGATCTCGCCCGCTGGTCCGGCGCGGCCGAGCGGGTCGTGGTGCGGATGATCCATGCCTGCGGCATGACCGATCTGCCGCGGGACGTGGAGATGTCTGACACCTTCGCGGCGGCGGGTGAGGCGGCGTTGAAGGCCGGCGCGCCGATCCTGTGCGATGTCCGCATGGTCGCAGACGGCGTCACCCGAACCCGCCTCCCGGCGAAGAACGAGGTGGTCTGCACGCTGGGTGACCCGCGCGTGCCGGGCCTTGCGGCGGAGATGGGCACAACCCGCTCGGCCGCGGCGATGGAGCTGTGGCGGGACAAGCTGCCCGGCAGCGTCGTTGCCGTCGGCAATGCGCCGACGGCCCTGTTCCGCCTGCTCGAACTGCTCGACGAGGGCGTCGCGCCCCCGGCCGCCGTGATCGGCATCCCCGTCGGCTTCGTCGGCGCGGCGGAATCGAAGGAGGCTTTGGCGCGGGACGGGCGCGTGCCCTTCGTCGTGGTCCATGGCCGCCGTGGCGGCAGCGCCATGACGGCGGCGGCCGTCAACGCGCTTGCCAACGAGATCGAGTGATGGAGGGGAGCGTGCGCATCGACGCCCCGGCCGAGACCGCGGACGGCGCGGGCGAGACCCCCGCCATGGCCAAGACCGGCACACTCTACGGCGTCGGCATGGGGCCGGGGGACCCGGATTTCCTCACCGTGAAGGCGATGCGGGTGCTGGAGCACGCCCCCGTGCTCGTTCACTTCTGCAAGCGGGGCAAGCGCGGCAACGCCCGCACCATCGCCGACGCGGTGGTGTGCGATCCCGTCCGCGAGTTTCCGCTGGCCTATCCCTACACCACCGAGCTTCACCCGGATCACCCGGAATACGTCTCGGCCCTGGCCGGCTTCTACGACGAGGCGGCGGGACGGCTCGCCGACCATCTCGGCGCCGGGCGCGACGTGGCGATCCTGTCGGAGGGCGATCCCTTCTTCTACGGCTCGTTCATGCATCTCTGGCGGCGCCTGAAGGACCGCTTCCCCGTGGAAGTCATCCCCGGCGTCACCGGCATGTCCGGCTGCTGGACGCGGGCCGGCACCCCGATCACCTGGGGCGACGACGTGCTCACCATCCTGCCCGCGACCCTGCCGCGCGAGGCCCTGGTGGAGCGGCTGAAGGGAACGGACGCCGCCGTCATCATGAAGCTCGGGCGTCACCTTCCGAAGGTGCGCGGCGTGCTGGCCGAGACCGGCTTTCTGGCGCGCGCCGTCTACGTGGAGCGCGGCACCATGGCGGGCGAGCAGGTGGTGCCGCTGGCCGAGAAGGCGGACGACGTCGCACCCTACTTCTCGATGGTGCTGGTGCCCGGAGAGGGAAGGCGCCCGTGAGCGCGCCGGAAAGGGTTGAGGCAAGGGGCAAGGGCAGCGTCACGATCATCGGCCTCGGGCCGGGCGATCCGCGCCTGCTCACAGAATCGGCCCGCGCTGCCCTCGACCGGGCGCAGGATCTGATCGGCTACATTCCCTACGTCGCCCGCGTGCCCGAGCGCGCGGGGCTGACCCGCCATGCCAGCGACAACCGGGTCGAGGTCGACCGCGCCCGCCACGCGCTCGAACTCGCGATGTCCGGCCGGCACGTCGCCGTGGTCTCCGGCGGCGATCCCGGCGTGTTCGCCATGGCCGCGGCCGTGTTCGAGGCGGTCGAGAGCGGCCCCGCGGAATGGCGCGACCTCGAGATTCGTGTCGAGCCCGGCATCACCGCGATGCTCGCTGCCGCTGCCCGTCTCGGTGCGCCGCTGGGCGGCGATTTCTGCGCGATCTCGCTCTCCGACAACCTCAAGCCCTGGGAGGTCGTGACCGCCCGGCTGGAGGCGGTTCTCAGGGCGGGGCTGAGCGTGGCCCTCTACAATCCGATTTCGTCGGCGCGCCCTTGGCAGCTCGGCCGGGCCCTGGCGCTCGCCGCCGAGATCCTACCACCCGCCACGCCGGTCATCTTCGCCCGCGCCGTGACCCGGCCGGACGAAGCCCTGCGGGTGCTCACCCTCGATGAGGCCCGCACCGCACCGGCCGATATGGCGACCATGGTCATCATCGGTGCGCCGACGACCCGGCTGATCGAGCGGGAGGGACGGCTGCCCTTCGTCTACACGCCGCGGAGCGTGCCGGCCTGACGCGGAGGCCGATAGGGGTAATGTTCGAAGTCGAGGAAGGCGTCGGCCGAGGCTCGATAACCCCGATCCCGACGCCGGAGAGAATTGAAGTATCTCTCACGAAACCCACGTTGCGCGTCCCTCGTCAGAGCGAGAACGATCGCTGATCGAGGGTTTTATGAGGCAATCCTAGAATACGCCGAAGAACCACAGCAGAAGAATGATCGGCAGGGGAATGCCGATCAACCAGAGAAGGCCACCTTTGAGCATCTGCTGACTCCCGTTTGTTGGGTGCGGTGATGCGCACACCTTGCCACAATGACTAGCGAAGCTCGGTTTGCGTTCCTCCTTTGTGTGAAAATTCATAGCCGGAACGCGCCCCCGCATCGCCGCATGGGCAGGCGACTCTGCGGACTAAATTCCGATATGCGCGACTAATAGGAATTTATGGTTTGACAGCGCAACGCTCTTCGTGTAGGTAAAGGGCACGCTCAAGAAGTGTGAATGGAGACGCCGCGATGCCGGACCCCTCCGAACCACGCGGTGAGCCCGGGCCCAGCGCCCATTCGCAGCCGAACTCTCGAAAAGCGCGCAAGCGTGCACCCGATGCCAAGCGGCTGCGGGCGCGATTGCGGACGCATATCGAACGGCAGATCGAGCGCTTCGATGCCGCTCTCAACGCCGAGCCGCCGCCCACCGGGTTCGATTCCGGAAAGGTGCTGCGGGATCTCGGCGGGTTGAAGAACCTGCTCGACGACATGAAGGCGGCCGACCGGGCCGCGCGAGAGGGAGGGACGGATGGCGCGGCCGGCCGATCATCCCTGTCCGCCGTCAATCTCGTGGCGATGCGAGCGGATATCGCGCGCCGCTATGCTGCATTCGCGGCAGCGGAACCGGACGCTGGCGTTCCTGACCCGGCTCACGCCGGCGCATCTGCGCCTGCTTGAGGCCGATTGGCTCCACTTGGCGCGGCAGGACCAGCTTCCGCCGCCGGGAGACTGGACCACCTGGGCGGTGATCGGCGGGCGGGGCTCCGGAAAGACCCGGACCGGCGCCGAATGGGTCCGCGGCCTCGCCCACGGCGACCCGGTCTTTTCGCTGGAGCCAGTCGAGCGGATCGCGCTCGTTGGCGAGACCTTTGCCGACGTGCGCGACGTGATGATCGAGGGGCCGTCCGGTCTTCTCGCTCTGCCGCGGCTCGGCGGGCCGCCGCCGGTCTGGCAGCCTTCGCGGCGGCGGGTGGTGTTCGGCAACGGCGCGGTGGCGCTCGCCTTCTCGGCCGAGGAGCCGGATTCCCTGCGCGGGCCGCAATTCGGCGCCGTCTGGTCCGACGAGGTGGCCAAGTGGCGCGAGGCCGAGACCACCTACGACATGATCCAGTTCGGTCTGCGGCTCGGGCGCCATCCGCGCGGTCTCGTCACGACGACGCCGCGTCCGGTGCCGCTGATCCGCCGGCTGATCGCCGATCCGCGCACGGTGGTGACGCGCTCGCGCACCGCCGACAATGCAGCGAACCTCGCGCCGAGTTTTCTGGAGGATGTGGTCGGGCGCTATGCCGGCACCCGGCTCGGCCGCCAGGAACTCGACGGCGAACTGATCGAGGATCGGCCGGACGCGCTCTGGACCCGCGACGCCATCGAGCGAGGGCGGGTCCATGAGGCGCCGCTGCTGCAGCGTATCGTCGTCGCGGTCGATCCGCCGGCCTCGTCGCGGGCCGGGGCCGATGCCTGCGGGATCGTCGCGGCGGGACTCGCGGCCGACGGAACCGCCTATGTCCTGGCCGACGCGACCCTGGAACAGGCCGCGCCCGCTATCTGGGCGCGCGCCGCGCTCGCCCTGTATCATCGGCTCAAGGCCGACGCGCTGGTGGCCGAGGTCAATCAGGGCGGCGAGATGGTCGTCGCGGTGCTCGCCGAGGCCGACCCCGGCGTACCCGTCGCCACGGTGCGGGCGACACGAGGCAAGTGGCTGCGGGCCGAGCCGGTTTCGCTGCTCTACGCTCAAGGGCGCGTCCGCCATGTCGGCCCGTTGCCGGCACTGGAGGATGAGATGTGCGCCTTCGGTCCCGGTGGTCTGTCGGGTGGCGGCTCGCCGGATCGGCTCGACGCGCTGGTCTGGGCGCTCACGCACCTGATGCTCGCGCCCTCGGCGGAGCCGCGGATCCGCCGGCTCTGACGGCCGCGGTTAATTTCACGTGAAACATTGCTGGCGAGGAGCGTGCCATGCCTGGATTCATCGCGCGGCTCGCCAGGGCCGCCGGCTTCGTGCCGGCAACCAAAGCAGCCACGGCTTTCGCCCTATACGGGGAGAGCAGAGCGGTCTGGACCACGCGCGATTACGCGGCTCTGGCCCGTGAAGGCTTTCAGCGCAACGCCGTCGTTCATCGCGCCGTCCGTCTGGTCGCCGAGGCCGCCGCCTCCCTGCCGCTGACGCTGGAAGGCGCCGGCGACGCGCATCCGCTGATGGCGCTGCTCGCTCGCCCTAATCCGCGCGAGGGCGGCATGCGCTTCCTCGACGGGGTGTACGGACACCTTTTGGTTTCCGGCAACGCCTATATCGAAGCGGTCGAGATCGACGGCACGCCGCGTGAACTGTTCTCCCTGCGGCCGGACCGGATGCAGGTCGTGGCCGGCGCCGATGGCTGGCCGGTGGCTTACGCGTATGCCGTGGGCGGCCGTCGCCTCCGCTACGAGCAGACCGGCCCGGTGCCGCCGATCCTGCACCTGACGCTGTTCAATCCGCTCGACGACCATTACGGCCTCTCGCCGATGGAGGCGGCGGCGGTGCCGCTCGACATCCACAATGCGGCCGGCGCCTGGAACAAGGCGCTGCTCGACAACGCGGCGCGTCCATCCGGTGCGCTCGTCTTCGCTCCTTCGACCGGCGCGGCGCTCAGCGACACGCAGTTCACCCGCCTCAAAGCGGAATTGGAGGCAAGCTACCAGGGCAGCGCCAATGCCGGCCGGCCGCTGCTCCTCGATGGCGGGCTCGATTGGCGCCCGCTCTCGCTCTCGCCGAAGGAGATGGACTTCGTCGAGGCGAAGGCGGCGGCCGCGCGCGAGATCGCGTTGGCCTTCGGCGTGCCGCCGCTGCTGCTCGGCCTTCCCGGCGACAACACCCATGCCAACTACGCCGAGGCCAACCGCGCCTTCTACCGCCAGATGGTGATCCCGCTGGTGCGGCGCACCGCCGATTCCCTCGCCCGTTGGCTGGAGCCGGCCTTCGGCCCCGCCCGGCTGGAGCCGGACCTCGACGCCGTCGAGGCGCTGGCGACCGAGCGCGAATCGCTGTGGCGCCGGGTGCAAGGTGCCGACTTTCTGTCGGAGGCCGAGAAGCGCCAAGCAGTCGGCTATGCGGCGCAAGGACCGGGGCAGGGCACCGGCTCTCCGGCCTGAGGCCCCGGCACGATCCGGGCAGAGCCCGCTCTTCACTCCTCTCTTCGAGGTCTTTCGATGGATGGCCATTTCACCGGCTACGCCAGCCTGTTCGGCGTGCCCGATCTCGGCCGCGACACCGTCGCGCCGGGGGCGTTTGCCGCGAGCCTCGCCCGGCGGGGGCCGCGCGGGGTGCGGATGCTGTGGCAGCACGATCCGGCCGAGCCGATCGGCTCCTGGCTCTCCCTCAAGGAGGACGGACGGGGTCTGCGCGTCGCCGGCCGGCTCAATCTCGCGGTTCAGCGCGCCCGCGAGATCGACGCGCTGATGCGCGAGGGCGCCCTCGACGGCCTCTCGATCGGATTTCGCGTGGTGCGGTCTTCGCCCGAGCGCGGCGGGCGCCGGCTCATCGCCGTCGATCTGTGGGAGGTCTCGCTTGTGACCTTCCCGCTGCAGCCCGACGCGCGGGTGATCCGCGCCGCGGCCCCGCGCCCCATCGTCCCGCCGCGTCCGCGCCTTGCCGCCCCGCCGCTCGCGGCGCGCGCCTGACCCTTCCCGTCCCACCAACGAGGATGCCATGACCGAGATGCGTTTCGAGACCAAGGCCCCCATCGGCCTGCCCGAGAACAAGGCGGCGACCTTCGGCACGGACGCCGTGCTCGACGAGTTCGCCCGCGCCTTCGAGGCCTTCAAGGAGGCCAACGACACGCGGCTCTCCGAGATCGAGACTCGGCTCACCGCCGATGTCGTGACCGAGGAGAAGCTCGCCCGCATCGATGCCGCCCTCGATCAGGCGAAGAACCGGCTCGACCGGATCAGCCTCGACCGTGCCCGGCCGCCGCTTGGTGGGGATACGCCGCGCGACGCCTCCGCCACCGAGCACAAGGCTGCCTTCGACCTCTACGTCCGCGCCGGCGAGAGCGCCGGGCTGAAGCGGCTGGAGGAGAAGGCGCTCTCCGCCGGCACCGGACCGGATGGCGGCTATCTCGTGCCCCCGACGATCGAGCGCGAGGTCTTGCGGCGCTTGGGCGAGATCTCGCCGATCCGCGCCATCGCCACGGTCCGCGCCGTCTCCGGCGGCCAGTACAAGCGGGCGGTCTCGGTCAAAGGTCCCGCCGCGGGCTGGGTTGCCGAGACGGCACCCCGGCCGCAGACGGACGCGCCGAGCCTGTCCGAGCTGAGCTTCCCGGCGATGGAACTCTACGCCATGCCGGCGGCGACGCAGACGCTGCTCGACGACGCGGTGCTCGACATCGATGCGTGGCTCGCGGAGGAAGTCGAGACGGCGTTCGCCGAGCAGGAGAGCGTCGCCTTCGTCACCGGCGATGGCGTCGGCCGGCCGAAGGGCTTCCTCAGCTACGACACGGTGGCCAACGCCGATTGGGAGCCGGGCAAGCTCGGCTTCGTGGCGACGGGGGCGGCCGGTGCCTTCCCCGCGAGCAACCCGAGCGACGTGTTGTTCGACCTGATCTACGCTTTGCGCGCCGGCTACCGCCAGGGCGCGAGCTTCGTGATGAACCGGCGGGTGCAGAGCGCGATCCGCAAGTTCAAGGACGCGGACGGCAACTATCTCTGGCAACCGCCGCTGGCCGCCGACCGCGCCGCGACCTTGATGGGCTTCCCCCTCGTCGAGGCCGAGGCGATGCCCGACCTCGGCGCCGGGAACCCCTCCATCGCCTTCGGCGACTTCAAGCGCGGCTATCTCGTCGTGGATCGCGTGGGCCTGCGGACCCTGCGCGATCCGTATTCCGCCAAGCCCTACGTGCTGTTCTACACCACCAAGCGCGTCGGCGGTGGCGTGCAGGACTTCGCCGCGATCAAGCTGCTGCGGTTCGCCTGAGCGGCGCTCCCTCAGTAAGCCCGCCGCCGGCCGGGCCGGGCCATCCACTCGGTGCGCCCGGCCTGTGCGGCGGCCATGTCCGGGGCCATCGCCTCCATCTCGGCGGCGCGCGAGGAGATCCAGTTCGCGTGCTCGCCGGTGGGCGTCACGGCGGTGAAGCCGCCGCAGGCGGTGCGGGCGCGCCGATCCTGGCGCATGGCGCCGCTCGACCAGCTCACCACGCCGACCATCTGGCCGCCGCGCAGGATCGGGCCGCCGGAATCACCCAGGCAGGCACCCGCGCCGGCGGTTTCGGCCATGCGCCGCGCATCGGTGACGACGGTGACGCGGTTGGCGACCTGCAGCGAGCCGATCGAGACAAGATGCGCGGTGCGCAGCGTCCGCGCGGTGTTGCGGCGGTTCTCGGCGAGCACGCCGAAGCCGGCGATGTCCACGTTGTCGCCGGTGGTGATCGCGCCGCCGCGGGGATCGAGCGGGCGGAAGCCGGGTCCGGCCGGCTGTTCCAGCTTGATCAGGGCAAGGTCGATGCCCGGCTGCTCCTCCGGCGTCGTGCCGGGGACGAATTCGGGATGCATCGAGACCGCGACGGCACGCAGGCGGCGCTGGCGGAAATTCGGATCGACCACGACCACGTTGTAGCCGGCCTTGTGCATCACGCAGTGGGCCGCGGTGAGCACGATGTCCTGCGCGATCAGAGTGCCGGAGCAGATCTCGCCCTGCGTGCTCTCGATGCGCACCACCGAAGCACGCAGCCCCCCGGGATCGCGCGAGGTGCGGCCCTCGACCACGGCCTGGGCCGAGAGCGGGACAAGTCCCAGCAGGGCACCGAACAGGCACGCGCGAAGGGGGCTCGCAACCATTTTCTCGTTCTCCAGGGTCTGGGCGTGGTCCGCAGGATGCTGCGGCCGAATCCCGGACCGGGTGAAGCGTATCCGAAGCCAATTCGGCGGCCAAGCTCCGGTTCCGCGTCGGCGTCGGCGGCAGGATCACGATCGGTTAAGGACGTCACCAACGCGCGGACGCTCCCCAGCCGGCCAGCGTCCGGTCGATCCACGCCCGCTGCGGCCCGAGCAGGATGCCTTGAGTCAGGCCGCCGCACGCGCCCTTTACCCAGGCGGCCACCGCCAGCACCGCGGCACCTTCCAGAATCGGCCCGCCGGAATCCCCCTGGCAGCCGCCCGCCCCCGCGGCCTGCATCCAGACCAGGATGCGGCTCGGGCCGTAAGGTTCGATCACCGTGAGGGGGGCGCCGCGATAGCGGCCGATCGAGCGCCGGTCGCCGCCCCGCGTGGCGCCGTAGCCGGCCAGCGTCAGGTTCTGGCCGGCGCGCGGCATCGCCGCACGCAAATCCGCCGGCACGAAGCGGGCGGGCAGCGGCTCGCGGGTGCGCAGAAGCGCCAGATCGATGGAGCGGGTGCGCCCGCGGATCGCGTCGCCGTCGTAGCCGGGATGGAGGCTGCGGGCAGCGACTTCGGCCAGCACCGGGCGCCCCGTCTCGTCGCGATAATGGACGCGGTTCTCGCCCGCGCCCGCCACGCAATGGCCGGCGGTGAGCACCGCGTCCGCTGCGACGACGATCCCTGAACACACCCCGCCGCCCGCGGTCAGCACCATCACCGCCGAGGCCGCGCCCGGCACCTCTGCGCCCTCGCGGCCGCCGACGATGGCGGCTGCCGGCGTGGCGGCGAGCAGGACCGCGAGGGAGGCGGCCCGGAGGGCAGGGCGCGCCGGGCGGGCGGCGGGCGGGGTCGGCGCACGCATCGAGGGCGAGGAACGCTTTCAGGAGAGACTGGTATGATCCCGATACGCGTCGAGGAGACCGGCGTCGAGCCGGTGAGCGTGGCCGAGATGCGCGGCTATCTCCGACTCTCCTCCGATGAGACTGCCGAAGAGTCCCTGATCGCCCGCCTGATCCCCGCGGCGCGGGCGGCGGTCGAGGCGGCCGCCCGTCGGCTGCTGCGGCCCGCCCGTTTCCGGGTGGTGCTGGCGGCCTGGCCTCGGCTCGGTCTGCTGCCGCTGCCGCTGAGCCCCCTCGTTGCCGTGCTGCGCGCCGGGCGGGTCGATAAGAGCGGGACCCTCACTGCGATCGAGCCGGGACCGATCCGGATCGGTCCCGACCCGTGGGAGGCGCCCTGTCTCCTGTTCGGGCCGGACTTGCCGCCGCTCGGCGCGGCCTCGGCACTGGTCGAGGTGAGCGCCGGCTGCGGAAGCGAGGGGCCGCCGGTCCCCGAGCCCCTGGTCCAGGCCCTGCGCCTGACAGTCGCGGACTGGTTCGAGAACCGCGGCGATGCGGGCCGCGAGGGCGTGCCCCGGCCGCTGCCGCCGGAGGCCGCGGGCCTCGCCGCCGCCTGCCGCCGGATGCGGCTCTGATCCCGAACCTCGGAGACCGATCATGACGCACAGACCGCTCGGCGCGCGGCGCCGCCGCCTCGTGCTCGAACTCCCCGTCGACGAGCCCGACGGGTTCGGCGGCCGGCTCCGGCGCTACGTCGCCGGGCCGGTTCTGTGGGGATCGCTGGAAGCGCTCGGCAGCGTCGGCGCATCCCGCGGCGGACGCGACGACCGGCCCGGCCTCTACCGGGCCAGCCTGCGCTACCGCCCCGGCGTCACCCCGGCGATGCGCCTCGCCGACGGGGCACGCCGCTTCGCGATCCGCGCCGCCGCCGACCCGGACGGGCGCCGCCGCGATCTCGTCTGCGAGGTCGAGGAGATGATTGAGGAGACGGTGCCGTGACGCGATCGAGCCCCCTGCTGGCGCTGCGGGCCGGCCTTCTCGCACGCCTGGCCGGCGATGCGCCGCTGGCCGCGCTGATGGGCGGCCGCCTGCGGCTCTACGATGAGCCGCCGCGCGGCGCCGCACCGGTCTACGCGTTGTTCGGACCGAGCGAGGCCAGCGACGACGCGGTCGAGGGCGCCCGGCGCCACCGCCACGCCTTCGCCCTCACCGTTTTCGCCAAGCCGGGCTCGGCCCGCTCGGCCCTGGAGGTGGCCGAGCACATCGGCGCCCGCCTCGACGAGGCCGACCTCGCCTTGAGCGGTCACGCCCTCGTCTTCCTGCGCCTCAAGAGCCTCGCCGCTCTCCGCGACGAGCGCACCGGCGAGGCGCGCGCAACCCTCTCCTTCGAGGCGGTGACCGAAGTCGCCGTCTGATTTTCCCCGAAAACAGCGGAGCCGCGAGCATGGGCGCACAGAAGGGCAGGGACCTCCTGGTCCGAGTCAGTAACGGGGCCGACGGCTTCGTCGCGGTGGCGGGCCTGCGCGCCCGGCAACTCGCCTTCAATGCCGAGACGGTGGACGTCACCAACGCCGATTCCGCCGGCCGCTGGCGCGAGCTGCTGGCCGGTGCAGGGGTGCGCCGCGCCGCGGTTGCGGGCTCCGGCGTGTTCCGCGACGAGGCCTCCGACGCGCGCCTGCGCCAGACGTTCTTCGACGGCGTGATCGACCTGTTCCAGATCGTGGTCCCCGATTTCGGCACGATCGAGGGCCTGTTCCAGATCACCAGCCTCGAGTACCGCGGCGAGCATGCGGGCGAGGTCACCTTCGACATCGCCCTCGATTCCGCCGGGCCCTTGAGCTTTACGGGGGCGTGAGCATGGCCAACCGCCGACGCGGCGAGGTGCCGCTGACCTTGGGCCACGAGCGCTACACGCTCTGCCTCACTCTGGGCGCGCTGGCCGAACTGGAGGACGCGCTCGGCGCGGGCGATCTCGCGGGCCTTGCCGAGCGCTTCGCCAGCGGCCGGCTCGCGGCCCGCGACGTGATCGCGCTGCTCGGCGCGGCGCTCCGCGGCGGCGGCCACGCCCTCGACGACGAGGCGGTTGCCCGCCTGCCGCTCGACGGTGGCCTCGGTGCGGTCACCGCGGCGCTCGGTGAGGCGCTGGTTGCGGCCTTCGGCGAGGCCCCCCCCATGGACCCTTGATCCTCACGGGACGTCACGCGCCGGAGACGCCCGTCTCCGCCTTCCCGTGGGATGCGGTGCTGGCGCTCGGTCTTTCGACCCTGCGCTGGCGCCCGCGCGACCTCTGGGCGGCCACGCCCTGCGAACTCGCCGCCGCAGCAGGTCTGATCCGTCCGTCGCCCGACGCGCCGAGCCGGGCCGATCTCGACCGGCTGCTGGCCGCCCATCCCGATCCGGGGGTTCTCTGATGTCAGACGGTGACCGCGGCACGACGGAGCGCGCCAGGCAGCTCGAAACCCTCGACCGTCTGGCCCAGCGCTTCGGCCAGACCCTGTCCTCGGCCTTCGACCGGAACCTCAATGCCGGGCGCCAGCTCGACGGGGTCCTGGCCTCGCTGGCGAGCAAACTCTCCAACGTCGCGGTCAAGGCGGCGCTCGCGCCCGTGAAGACGGGCGTGACGAGCCTCGTCAACGGCCTGCTGAGCGCGGCCTCCGGAGCCGGCGGCACCACGGCGCTGGCCAGGGGCGACCTCGTCGCCGATGGGCGGATCGTGCCGTTCCGCCTCGGTGGCGTCCTCGGGGGAGGGCGCATCCGCCCCTTCGCGGCCGGCGGCGTCGTCGCGGCGCCAACCTACTTTCCGCTGGCTGGCCCGGAGGGCGGCACCGGTCTGATGGGCGAGGCCGGGCCTGAGGCGATCCTGCCGCTCCGGCGCGGCAGCGACGGCCGCCTCGGCGTCGCGGCGGGCGGAGCCGAGCGGCCGGTTTCCGTCACCGTCAACATCGCCACACCCGACATTGAGGGCTTCCGCCGCTCCGAGGCCCAGGTCGCCGCCCGCCTCGCCCGCGCCGTGGCGCGCGGCCGGCGCGCGCTCTGAGGAGCACCGCGATGCCTGCCGACTTCCACGAAGTCCGCTTTCCCCTCGACGTCGCGTTGCGCGGCAGCGGCGGCCCGGTGCGGCGCACTGAAATCGTCACGCTGGCGTCGGGCCGCGAGCACCGCAACAGCCGCTGGGCGGATTCGCGCCGCCGCTACGATGCCGGGCTCGGCATCCGCACCCTCGACGCGCTGCACGCGGTGCTCGGCTTCTTCGAGGAGCGGCGCGGGCGGCTCTACGGGTTCCGCTACCGCGACCGGGTCGATCACCGTTCCGGCCCGCCCTCGCGACCCTTCGCGCCGACCGACCAGCGGATCGGCACCGGCGACGGCACGACCCGCGTCTTCCGGCTCGCCAAGAGCTACGGAAACGGGCCGGAGGCCTACCGCCGGACGATTCACAAGCCGGTGGCTGGCAGCGCGCGCGTGGCGGTGAACGGCGTCGAGGTGGCGGCCCAGACGGTTTCGGTCGATTCAACGACGGGGCAGCTCACCTTCGCCGCGGACGCGGTGCCGCCCATGGGCGCCGCCATCACCGCCGGCTTCGAGTTCGACGTGCCGGTCCGCTTCGACACCGACGAACTCACCGTCGATCTCGCCGCCTTCACCGCCGGCGAGGTGCCGCGGATTCCGCTGATCGAAATCGTGCCCTGAAGGGGAAGCCGATGCGCACTGTCCCGCCCCGCCTCGCAGCCCGCTTGGAGAGCGGCGCGACGACGCTCTGCCGCTGCTGGGCCCTGCGCCGCCGCGACGGGCTCGTCCTCGGCTTCACCGACCACGACCGCGATCTCGTCCTCACTGGGGTGACCTACGCCGCCCGCAGCGGGCTGGAGGCGGCCGAGGCAAGTGCGGAACTCGGCTTCGCCGTCGGCGGCGGCGAGGTGGCCGGCGCCCTGACCTCGGCCGGGATCACGGAGGCCGACGTGGCGGCGGGGCTCTACGACGGGGCCGGGGTCGAGACCTGGCTCGTCGATTGGGCCGAACCCGAGGCACGCCTGCTCCTCGACGTCGCGACCTTGGGCGAGATCCGCCGAGAGGGCGGCGCCTTCGTGGCCGAGCTGCGTGGGCTGATGCACCGCCTCGATGTCACGGTCGGGCGCAGCTTCCGCGCCGCCTGCGATGCCGATCTCGGCGATGCCCGCTGCCGCGTCGATCTGAGCGATCCCCGCTTCCGCACCACCGGCACGGTCCGGGCCGCTTCCGAGCCCGGCCGGCTCGCCGTCGCTCTGGCCGAGAGCTTTCCCACGGGCTGGTTCTCCGGCGGGCGCCTCACCTGGGAGACGGGCGCCAATGCCGGACAGGCCGCCGACCTGCGGGGCCATCACCGCGACGGCGAGAGCGTGAGCCTCGACCTGTGGGACCCGCCGCCGCGCCCGAGCGCACCGGGCGACGCCTTCATCCTCGTCGCCGGCTGCGACAAGAGCCTTGCCGCCTGCCGCAGCAAGTTCGTCAACACCCTCAACTTCCAGGGATTTCCGCACATGCCGGGCAACGACTTCGTGCTGCGCGCCGGTCCCAACGCCGGAGCCCGCCTCGACGGCTCCAGCCTGTTCCGGTGAGGCGGCCATGGATGGGGATGGATCGCCGCTGCCCACGCGGATCGTGGCGGAAGCCCGCGCCTGGGCCGGAACACCGTATCGGCATCAGGCCTCGCTGAAGGGCGTCGGCTGCGATTGTCTGGGCCTGTTGCGCGGGGTCTGGCGCGGGGTGCTCGGCCCCGAACCGGAGGAGGCGCCGCCGTATGCCGCCTCCTGGGCCGAGTCGGCGCTTTCCGGCAGTGACCCGCTGCTCGACGCCGCGCGCCGGCACCTCGTGCCGATCGTGGAGCCGCCGACAGCCTATCGGCCCCGTGCCGGTGACGTCCTGCTCTTCGCTTTCCGTGCACATTTGCCGGCAAAGCACTGTGCTATCGCCACCGGGCCGGCGGCGATGATCCATGCCCACGATGGTGCTTCGGTGACCGAGGTCGCACTGACGCCCTGGTGGCGGCGCCACCTCGCTCACGCCTTCCGCTTTCCCGATCCGCCCTGACCCGATCGCCCTGACACTTGCGCCCGCCGGAGGCCCCGCCATGACGACGCTCGTCCTGCAAACCGCCGGCGAGGCGGTCGGCAACGCGCTCGGCGGCCCCATCGGCGGGATGATCGGGCGCGTGGCCGGCGCGGCCGGGGGCGCGGCACTCGACGACGCCCTGTTCGGCGCCGGCACGAGCCCGCGCTTCGTCGAGGGGCCGCGGCTCTCCGAACTCGGCGGCCTCGCCTCCACCGAGGGCGCGCCGGTGCCCCGCGTCTACGGCCGCGCCCGCATCGGCGGCACCCTGATCTGGGCGACGCGTCCGCTTGAGGTTGCCAACACCACGGTGGAGCGCTCCGCCTCCGGCTCGAAAGGGGGATCGGGCGGGCAGAAGACGGTGCGCACCACCTACAGCACCTTCATCGATCTCGCGGTCGGGCTCTGCGCCGGCGAGATCGCCCTGGTGCGCCGGGTCTGGGCGGATGGCAGCGAGATCGACCTGACGACGCTCAACGTCCGGGTTCATACAGGCTCGGCGATGCAGGCGCCCGACCCGCTCATCGTCGCCAAGGAGGGCGCGGACAACGCGCCGGCCTATCGGGGTCTGGCCTACATCGTGTTCGAGCGGCTGCCGCTCGCCGCCTTCGGCAACCGCATCCCGCAATTCGCCTTCGAGGTGATCCGGCCGGTCGCGGGGCTGGCCGCCAAGATCCGTGCGGTCTGCCTGATCCCCGGCTCCACCGAGTTCGGCCTCGACCCGCTCGCCGTCAGCGAAGATGCGGGTTTCGGCGCTACAAAGCCGGCTAATCGGTTCCAGTTCCAGGGGGCGAGCGATGTCGTCGCCTCCCTCGACGCGCTCCAGGCCCTGTGCCCGCGGCTCGAACGGATCTCGGTGGTGACGAGCTGGTTCGGCGGCGACCTGCGCGCCGGACATTGCACTGTGACCCCTCGAGTCGATGCGGCGGCGAAGGCGACGACCGGCGAACCCTGGGCCGTGGCCGGGCTGAGTCGCGCCGCGGCCCAGGCCGTCTCACAGGCCGATGGCGCGGCGGCCTATGGCGGCACGCCGTCCGATGCCGGGCTCGGGCGGCTGGTGGCCGAGCTGACCCGCCGCGGCCTTGAGGTCGTGCTCTATCCCTTCGTGATGATGGATGTGCCGGCGGGCAATACCCTGCCGGACCCGTACCGGCTCGGTGAAGCGCAGCCGGCTTATCCCTGGCGCGGGCGCATCACCTGCGACCCCGCCCCCGACCGGCCCGGCAGCCCGGACGGCACCGCCGCAGCGGCCACTCAGGTGGCGTCCTTCTTCGAGGGGCCGCAGGGCTACCGGGCGATGATCCTGCACTATGCCGGCCTTGCCGCCGGCTGGGCGGCAGCCGGAGCGCCGCTCGCCGGCTTCATCCTCGGCAGCGAGTTCGTCGGCCTCACGCGGGTGCGCGGACCGGGCAGCGCCCACCCGGCGGTCGAGGGGTTTCGCCGCCTTGCCGCCGAGGTCCGCGCCCGGCTCGGTGGCGGGGTGAGCCTCGTCTACGCCGCCGACTGGACCGAGTACGGCGCCCATATCCGCGAGGGCGGCGCCTCGGTGCGCTTTCCCCTCGATCCGCTCTTCGCGGATCCGGCCGTCGCGGCGGTCGGCATCGACTACTACCCGCCGCTCTCGGATTGGCGTGACGGTCCGGACCACCGCGACGCGGCCGAGGCCGCGAGCCTCTACGATCGCGCCTATCTCGAATCCCGGCTCGGCGCCGGCGAGGCTTTCGACTGGTATTATGCCAGCCCTGAGGACCGTCTCGCGCAGCGCCGCACGCCGATCACCGACGGCGCCCACGGCAAGCCGTGGATCTACCGGGCCAAGGATCTCGTCGCGTGGTGGTCGAACCCGCATGTCGAGCGCGAGGGGGGCGTCGAGACCGGGCCAACCGCCTGGGTGCCGAAGGGGAAGCCGATCTGGCTCACCGAGATCGGCATCCCGGCGGTCGATCGCGGCACCAACGGGCCGAACGTCTTCCCCGATCCGAAATCGTTGGAGGACGCCCGCCCGCCCTTCTCCCGCGGCACCCGCGACGACCTGATCCAGGCCCGCGGCCTCGACGCGATTTACTCACGCTTCGATGCCGCGGCGGAAGGTTTCGAGCCGGCTCACAATCCGGTTTCGCCGATCTATGGCGGCCGGATGATCCCGGTGAACGGCATCTCTGTCTGGGCCTGGGATGCACGGCCCTTTCCGGCCTTCCCCGACTTCACCGCTGTGTGGGCGGACGCCGCCAACTGGGAGCTCGGCCACTGGATCACCGGCCGGATCGAGGGGGTCGAACTCGACCGGCTGATCGCGGCGATCCTCACCGATCTCGGCATCGACACGAGCCTCGACATCGACGTCGCCGGTTTCCTCGACGGCGCCGTGCTCGACCGGCCGCTTACCGCCCGCGAGGCGCTGGAACCACTCGCCCGGCTGTTCGGCCTCGACGTCGCCGTTTCGGCCGGACGCTTGCGCATCCGCGACGGGCGCATGAGCACGCCGGCGGTGCTGGAGGCGGGTGACCTCGTTCTCGGCGAGGGCGAGGCGGCCCCCTTGCGCCGGGTGCGGGCGCAGGAGAGCGAATTGCCGCGCTCTGTCGCGGTCAGCTTCTCCGACGGCGAGAGCCCGGATTACCGTCGCGCCACCGTGTCCGCCGCGCGCCCGGCCGGAGCGCGGCGGCAGGAGGCGCGTGTCGAGGCGGCGGTCGTCACCCGCCGCGAGGCCGCGCAGGTGCTGGCGGAAGCCGTCCTCGACGCGGCGCTCGCGGGCCGCGACACGGCCGCCTTCGGGGTGAGCCCGCGCCGGATCGACCTGGAGCCCGGCGACCTCGTCGCCCTGCCGGGCGAGACCCGCGGCGCGTTGCACCGGATCACCCGCATCGACGACACGCCCTCGGGGCGCCGGATCGAGAGCCGGGCCGTGCCGCTGCCCCGGCCCGATCCCGCATCGCCCGCGCCGGTTGCGCGGGCCGGCCGGACACCGCCGGCGGTGCCGGGGCCGGTCTTCGCCGTGCCGCTGGTCCTGCCGGTTGAGCGGGGCGATCCGGTGCCGCTCTCGTATCTCGCGGTCTCGGCCGATCCCTGGCCCAGCGCGGTCGCGGTCTGGCGTTCGGCCGGAGAGGGAGCGCCTTTCACGCTCCATCGCACCATCGATCATCCAGCCTGTCTTGGCCGCACGCTGGCCCCGCTGCCGCCGGGCCCGCTCTGGCGCGTCGACCGCACCACTCGCCTCGACGTCACCCTGCGCCATGCGGAGGGCTTGAGCGCGATCGGCGAGGCCGCGGCGCTGGCGGGCGGCAACCTGTTTGCCGTGATCGGTGCGGACGGGGCGATCGAAATCCTGTCCGCGGCGCGAGCCGAGCTGATCGGAGCGGAAACGTGGCGGCTCTCGGGCCTGCTGCGGGGATTGGCTGGCAGCGAGGCGGCCGCGGGCCGGCCGGTAGGGGCGGGCAGCCTGATCGTGCGCCTCGACGACGGGGCCGTCCGGCCGCTCGTCGACCGGCTCGACGAGGCCGGCCGCCGCTTCCTCTACCGCGTCGGCCCGGCCGAGCGCGACCCGGCCGACCCCGCCTTCGTCGGCTTCGCGGCCACTGCCGACCTGACCGCCTTCGTGCCCTTGAGCCCGGTCCATCTGCGCGGCCGGCGCACGGCCGAGGGCATCCGCTTCGACTGGACCCGGCGGGCGCGGCGCGACGCCGATGCCTGGGAGCCGGCCGACGTGCCACTCGGCGAGGGGAGGGAGGCCTACCGCCTCGACATCCTCGCCGAGGATGGACGCACCCTGCGCAGCCTGAGCGCCGACACGACGAGCGTCCTGTACGCGAGCGCCGACGAGATCGCCGATTTCGGCACGCGTCGCACCGAGATCGATGCCGCGGTGGCGCAGATCGGCACGCTGGCCGGCCCCGGTCCCGCCCGCCGGGCGCGGGTGAGCCTGCGCACCGTCTGACCCTCGTACCCGACCATCGCACGTGACCTTCGACGGAGTGGCCCATGGCCGACACGACCCCGAGCCTCGCCCTGCCGCTGATCGCGGGGGGGCAAGCGCAGAAGCACGTCACCCATAACGAGGCGCTGGCCCTGCTCGACACGCTGGTGCAGCTCGCCGTCCTCGACAAGGACCGCACTGCCCCACCCGCGAGTCCCGCCGAGGGAGACCGCTACCTGATCGCCGCGAACGACCCGAGCGGGGCCTGGACCGGCTGAGCCGGCCGCATCGTCCGGTTTCAGGACGGGGCGTGGCTGTCCCTGAGGCCGCAGGCAGGCTGGACCGCCTTCGTCGCCGACGAGGCCGAACTCTATACCTTCACCGGTTCGGCCTGGCGGCCGTTCCGCGCGACGCTCACCGCCCTCGACGGTCTGACCCGCCTCGGGCTCGGCACTGGGGCGGATGCGGACAACCCCTTCGCGGCCAAGCTCAACAAGGCGCTCTGGACCGCGCTGACGAGCGCCGAGGGCGGCAGCGGGGATCTGCGCTACACCCTCAACAAGCAGGCCGCCGGCAACGTCCTCTCCCTGCTGATGCAGACCGGATTCTCCGCCCGCGCCGAGATCGGGCTGACCGGCGACGACGACCTCCGCGTCAAGGTGTCCCCAAACGGCGGCACTTGGTTCGAGGCGCTGCGGATCGACCGCGCGACGGGGCAGGTCGCCTTTCCCGGACGCGTCACGGTCGCGAACGTGCCGGTGCTGACCGCGCAGGTGATCGCGGGCAACAGTGGGTCGGGGACCGTCACGGCCGGGACGACGCGGTACTTCACCAACGCTCTCGTCGGCGGCCATCCGAGCGAGGTCTACGCCGCCGCCGGCCGGCGAGGGCGCTTCCGGCATCTGCGCATCGAGACGCCGAGCGCGCCGGGCGCCGGCCAGAGCTGGACCTTCACGCTCCAGAAACTCTTCACCGACACGGCCCTGACCTGCTCGATCTCGGGGGCCGGCTCCAATCAGGCCGCCGACCTCGTCAACAGCGTGGCCTTCGAGAGCTCGGACCGCTGGTGCCTCAAGATCGTCTCGAGCGGCGGGGCGGCGGCCACGACCAACATCCTGTTCTCGCTGCTGTTCGAGGGGCTGGAATAGGCCGCCCGTTCCTCACGTCTCATCCCCCCTCGACATCGGAGAACGACGATGGACCTCAGCGCCGTCGGCCGCGCCGTGCTGATCGCCCGGGAGGGGCGGCGGCTGGAGGCCTATCGCGACAGCGTGGGCATCTGGACCATCGGCGTCGGCCACACCGCCGCCGCCGGGCCGCCGGTGCCGCGGGCGGGTCTGCGCATCGGCGCGGCGGAAGCCGACGCGATCTTCGCCCGCGACGTGGCGGCCTTCGTCCGCACCGTGGCCGAGGCGATCCCCGAGCCGCTGCCGCAGCACGCCTTCGACGCGCTGGTCTCGCTCTGCTTCAACATCGGCCCGGCGGCTTTCCGGCGTTCCACGGTGCTGCGGCGCCTGCGGGCCGGCGACCGGGCGGGCGCGGGCGAGGCGATCCTGATGTGGAACCGCCCGGCGGCGATCATCCCCCGCCGCCAGGGCGAGTTCGACCAGTTCCTCACCCCCTACGAGACCGCCCTGCCGCGGGCCCGGCGTGGTGACGCGCAGCCGGTCTCGGCGCCCGCCGCCCCGGCCTCGCCGCCCGCGGCCCGATCCGGCTGGCGTGCCCGCCTGTGGGACCGGCTGCCCCGCCCGCTGAACGCTTCCCTTAAACGCGTCCCTTGAACGCGTCCTTTGCCACCCCCTGAAAAGGATCGCAGCCATGGCACCCACCCTCGTCTTCGCCCGAACCGGCGCCAGGGTCTTTCTCGTCGGGCCCGTCCTGCCGCCGCTCCTCCTGCTCGGCGGCTGCGCGCCCGCGCACGCGACCGCGCTCCCGACCGACACCGCCGCGCTCGTCCTGCCCTGGGGCGATGCCGTGCTGGCCCTGGTCCAGGGCGCGACCGCGTTGCTGACGCCGGTGCTCGTCGCGGCGCTTGCGGCGGCGCTCGCCCGCTTCACGGGCCCCCTGCGCCTCCTCGTCACCGACGCGCTGGTCGAGCGCCTCGTGCGCAACGCCACCGACTACGCCCTGAACGCGGTGGCCGGCGCCGTCCGTGGGCGCCGGCTCACCGTCTCCGTCGGCTCGGCGGTGATTGCCCGTGTAGCATGACCCAATAATGAAGTTATTTTCTTACTTTCCGCATATCAGTACGGCCATAATCGTTGCACCCAATGAAAATTGCACGAAAAATGACCCATATCCTCTTCTCCAATTCTCCAGCTTTCTATTTCCGATCGTTTCATTTTCGCCTCTCATTCCACCTTGCTATATTTCTTATTCATCGATAGATGTTTTGGATTTTTCTGATAATATTGCCCCCTGCCTAGGCCGATATGGTGTCGGATGTAGATTTTCCGATCCATTCTGCAAACATGCAAATTTCCATAGTCGCGACATTACCTCTTCTCGCCAGCGAGATAGCCGGACCGTGATTCGCACTCGCAGCAGCGGCCTACTAGGCTTTCCGCATCCCGGCGCGGCGGAAACTTGCCCATTCCATCCTGTACCGTCGCGTCTTCATGCTGGGCGCACGCGACTCCGGTATCGGAATGCCCGGCCAGCCCTTAAACCGAGGCATGACGACTCGGATTCCGCAACCGGCAGCCGACACCTCCACGCGATGTGGCACGGCAGCATTGATGGTGATGGGCACCGGCACCAACGTCGGAAAGTCCACGATCGTCGCGGCTCTGGCGCGTGCTTTCGCGCGACGTGGCCTCTCGGTCAGGCCCTTCAAACCGCAGAACATGGCGAACAACGCAGCCGTCACCGTGGACGGCGGCGAGATCGGACGCGCCCAGGCCGTACAGGCCCGTGCGGCCCGCGCCCACCCCAGCGTCCATATGAACCCGATTCTGCTTAAGCCGGAGACCGATACGATCGCGCAGGTCGTCGTCCAGGGGCGTGCCGCGGGCAAGCTGCGCGCCAGCGATTTCCTGTCACGCGAAAAGTCCTTCCTTTCCAACGTGCTTCACAGCTTCGCCCGGTTGGAGGGGGAGGCCGACATCGTACTCGTCGAGGGCGCAGGCAGTCCGGCAGAGATCAATCTGCGCGACGGCGACATCGCGAACATGGGATTCGCGACGGCGGCGGGCGTGCCGGCCATACTGGTGGGCGACATCGACCGAGGCGGCGTCATAGCCAGCCTGGTCGGGACACACGCAGTCCTGCCGCCGGAAGAGAGACGCTTGATCAAAGGCTTCGTGATCAACCGCTTCCGTGGGGATAGAAGCCTTTTCGAGGGCGGCAGACAGGCCGTCGAGCGCCTGACCGGCTGGCGGAGTCTCGGCACGCTACCTTGGATGCCGGATGCGCTGCGGCTGCCGGCCGAGGATGCCATCGGCATGCGGACGGCATCGGCCGCCGCTCGCGTGAAGGTGGCGGTGCCTCTCATTCCTCGCATCGCCAACTTCGACGATCTCGATCCGCTTGCACAGGAGGAGGGCGTGGACATCGTGTTCGTTCCGCCGGGCGAAGCAGTTCCGACGGACGCGGATCTGATCGTGTTGGCAGGGTCGAAGTCCACGATCTCCGACTTGGCGTTCCTGCGTTCGCAGGGCTGGCACGTCGATCTGTCGCGGCACGTCCAACGCGGAGGACGCGTGCTCGGTCTGTGCGGCGGCTATCAGATGCTGGGACGTACGGTGTCCGATCCAGACGGTCTCGAGGGGCCGGCCGGCACGGTCCATGGGCTCGGGCTTCTCGACGTCGAGACGGTTCTGGAAGCTGCGAAAACGACACGGATGGTCGCCGGGCGGCACGTCCTCACTGGATCTCCCGTGGCAGGATACGAGATCCACCAAGGCCGGACGACCGGCCCGGACGAACATCGGCCGTTCCTGGAGCTCGACGGACGGCCCGAGGGTGCGACCTCGAGAAACGCCCGCGTATCGGGGACCTACCTCCACGGCATCTTCGCCGAGGATTCCTTCCGAAGCGCCTTCCTGTCCGGCTTCGGGTTGGCCTCGACCACCCGCTACGAAGCGCAGATCGAATCATCGCTGGACGGCATAGCGGACGAGGTCGAAAGGGAGCTGGATCTTGATGCCATCCTGGCGATCGCACGTGACCGACCTGCTGCGAAACCGATCGACTGTCGTGAACACTTCTAGGAGCGTCACATGCAGATTCGCGATGCCATCCCCGCCGTAGCCCGACGTCTTCTCGTCGCCATTGCCATCGTACTCGCCTCCACGAATGCGTGGGCCGATGAACGACCGGTCCAGAGCGTCAAACCCGCTGGCGCCACCGTCAACTTCGCGCAGACCCTGGACTGGATCGGCGACGACGTCTTCGCCGTCGGCCGGTGGGACGGCACCATTTCCGTCTTCAGGGTTCCGGAGGCCAAGGAATACGGTCCGGTCATCCTGCAGGCCATGTCGACCCCAGCGGGCAGGGGCATCGAGATGCTCGCAGCTGTCGGCAATTCGGCCTTCGTCACGTCTGACGGAGCGCAAAGCCTGGCGCTTTGGCGGCGCCCGGCAGCCGGCACGCCTTTCAAGCTCGCCGCCAGTCTCGGCTACGATCCATCGATCGGGACGGCCAACAGCGGACTGGCGTTCGAGTCGAACGGGGTTGGATATCTCATATCCGGTCACGAAAGCGGCCACGTGCTCGTCTGGCGCCGCATGGCGGATGACGACTATCAACTTGCCGCGACGGTGGATGTGCGTTCCCCCGAAGCTCCATCCAATCCGTGGGGCCTGCGCAACGTGCGGGGCCTCGTTCGCTGGCAGAGCGACCGATTGATCGCCGGTTCCGAGGACGGAGACCTCGTTGCGATCACGATCCCGGAGGGCCGGGAGATTTTCCGCCATCGTTACAACGCGAAGGCCCAGCGCGGCATCAACGGTCTTTCCGCAGTCGGAGACAAGCTGCTCGTGGCAAATTGCGCCGTCGGAGCAAGCGACAGAAACATCTGGCTCTTCGATCTCTCCCAGGGCCGTCCGGTGCTTTCGGACAGCGAGAACCTCGTTCTCGACTCCGGACGGGCACAGGTCTTCAACTTCGACGTCGATCTCGTCGCCGTTCCGAACTCCGGCGGAACGAAGGATTTGATTTTCTTCAGCAGCACGGAAGAGGGGTTGCTCTGGCAAGGACGCGTGCAGGGTGACCAGGTCGTGATGGACGGTGTCACCCGGATCTCGCCCGAGGGCGCTGCAATCATGGCGGTGGGGCCGAAGGGCAATGTCCTCGCGACCGCCGCATACGCCATTCGGCTTTTCAAGACGAAATGATGCAACTCGCCGACCGGTGTGGTCATCCTGGGCGTGGGGAGATCGTCAACATCGACCGCGATGCAAACGGAATCCGGCAGGGAGCTCGATCGCGCGGGTCGGACAGGACGAGGTCGATGAAGGTGGGTGGGACGACGAGGAGCTGGACAGAGAGTGTCTGCCCCCCGGAACCGACGAGTTCTCCGACGGAGCGATGACCGCAGACGAACGTGTCGAGCATGAAATCGGCATCCCCTCCCATCACGCAGGTCGATGTCGGGCAAAGACATCGTAGGTGTCGGGTCGACACGCGTCCGCGCATTCTCCGCGTCGCTCCGGGAATGCTCGCAACGATTGGATCGATCGAATTCACGCCGAACGAGACCCGGACAGAAGCTCAGACCGATCTCGATCGACCCGGCGGTGACGACGCTCGCGCGACCCGAATATACGGTCACGCTCACATGGGCATCATCGTCAGGTTGCCCGGTTCGAGTTCGCGGCAATCGACCAGCATGCCGAGATTCGCTTCGGTCGGCGGAGCGCGTTCGAGGTCGTAGGCGATGCGACGCTGGCAGACCTGCAGGACGATCCTCTCGAGCCTGGGAAGGGAAGAGGCGGGAATGGCCGCCTCCAATCCTCTCGAAGTCGGAACCATCACCTTGCCGAGCCGGACTCCATTCGCACTAAACTCGCCTGTCCTGTCGTATCCCCTGCGAACCTTGTCCATCAGCTTTTCGGCGACCGTCCCTAACCACGTATCTCTATCATTGAAGTGATGGACGATCTGACGAAGGGACAGAAAACGTCCATCGCCCTGGTAGCTGCGCCAGTCGAGAATGCGCGCGTCGTCGCGATGGACGTGGACTCGAACACGTCCTTCGGCATGGATCATCAGCCGAGCCCGGACTGGCTGACCGGCAATGCTGATCGGCCGCCTCTCCAGGATGCAACTACGAAGATGGCGCCACATGCCGTCGTAGGCTTGGGGCGAAGACGCGGCTCCGATGGCTTCGAGCAGTTCGGGTATCGGCAGCCAATCCGCGTGCCGCTTGCGGCTGTAGCGCCCGTACTCCTGGACCAGCTGCTCCGCAGCGACGGCGACCAGGGCAGGAAAGGAGCTCCAGACGGCGCGGGCATCGTCGATATGCATGCCGATATGCGGTGTGCGGGCGTCCGTGCTGTGGTCGCAATAGGCCATGCGTACGGCTCGGCCACCCACCTCGGGAGTGCCTCCCTTCTGGGACACCGCATAGAGTTGCATCCAGGCTCGCCGTACCGCGGCCGAGTAATGCATACCCGTCGCTCGGCACATGTCGGTCACGCTGACCCATTGGTTGGATGCCGATCTCGCCGGCGGAAGCGTTTGCTGCGTCTCTTGATCTGCAGCCGGGATAGCGATGCGTTCCGCCGTGCCGTCGTCGAACATGAGCCCTGCCTCCATCAGGCCGAATCAGCATGCTCGTGGATAGGGACGAAAATCACAAAACCCTGCATGTTCAGCAGATTACGAAGATGGCTGAGCTTCCGAGCCGAGACCTGAGTTCATCAAGGGACGGTGAACGGGAGCGCCTCCCCTTCGCCTCGATCCGACTGGGATCGAAGGAATGAAGTTATTCAATTGGAGGAACTGCCGAAGAACGAAGGACTGGCAGGATCGCTCGGCCGATGCCATGCTGTAGGCTCGCCGCATCGACAGGTCTCTTTTTTCCCAGCAGCAGCCATGGACGGAGCCAGCTTCAAGGCGAGACTCAAGCTGCTCGGTCGTACGCAAGTCGAATTCGCGTCGGAGACCGAAGTAGCCCTTAGGACCGTACACAACTGGGCAGCATCGGGGCCGCCTGCGGAGGTCCAACGTCTTCTCGACCTGCTGCTTCTTCTCGAACGGCCATTCGATCTACCCGGTGCCGACGGAGATCTCGCGGCTTTCGATCGCCATGTCAGAGCCAACCTGGACCGCCTCGAGAACGCCGCCGGAAGCGCGCGCCGACAGGCTCTCCTGCTCAGCATCGGCCGATGGCTTCGCGACACGAGCGATCCCGCTTCCTGAACTCGAGATCGATCTACGAGCACACGGGCGCCCGCGGCGCATAATTTCGCTAATATTCAATCAATAAAATTCAGCATTCAACGCAACTAACTGAATTCACAGAAAAATCCAGCACTTAATTTTTCGTTGATAAAGGCCATTTTGGCCTTCAGTATCTCGATCATTGCCCTGCCACAGCAGAAGTGCTCGGCAAACAACCGAGGTCCACGACTACGACCTCCAAGGCGTCCGCAGAAATGTTGTGCAACCTGTTCCCCTAGATCTCGACGGAACCGCCGCCTTCGGGTCCCGTCCAGTCGACGTCGTCGAAGGCGGAGTCCTAACGATGTCCCCTCATCAAACATCTACGTCCGCATGCGGAGGTATCTCTCCGCCGCGACCTGAGCGGCCGGGCTTTCGGTCTTTCAAGACCGCCGCGCCCGTGGCCTATCCGCAACGCTGGCATCGGGATCTGCTCGTACAGGCAACCCTCGATCCCGCGGTCAGCCGAATCGCGCCCGTTCCGGCTGAAGCCCAGCTTCATGCTCCATTCACGATCTTCGTCTGGTTCGGCGGCAAGCGCCGTCTCCTCATAGCCGTCCGAGACCAAGCAGACGTCCATTCCGCGTCGTCTCAACCCGATAGCCTCGTCGTCACCAGATCGTTCGTCCTGCAGGAGCCCCGCTGCTCCGTGGCGCGGGAGATCTGGGCGACCCGCAACGTCATCGTTCCGCCTGGCGACCGCATCCGGATCCTCCGAGAGCTCTCGGAACATGCCGAAGGATTGCCCCTCGGCCGTCTGATGGACTGCGTTCGCGGCCGCGAAACGGATCCGGTCGAAGTCGTGCTTGCCCTGATCTGCGCAGGACAAGCCGCAATCGAAGCCCGATCGCATCTTTCGTTGGATACGACGATCCGGCCAAGCGCGGTACTTGCTGGCGCGATGCAATGGTCCGGTGCTCCGCTCGTGCGGCCAACATCCGAAAGATAGTTTTTGGACCGGCGGCAAAAGAACCGCCCCGAAAGCTGCATTTTTAAGTTCTAGAGCAGTTCGCTCTTCACCAACAATCAGCCCATCTTCCAGGGAATGGGAAAATCCGTTGCCAGAGCTGCAAGTTGGAGCCAGTCTTGAAAAAGGCAACGCCCCGAGATGGCTGTGATGACCCGGTTCGACCTTCCACCAACGCTTCTTCGGAAGCTTGTTCGCCAGGCGTAAAGCCGGCCGTCGAACCCTGCCGATGGGGTGGCGCGCCGAGCCGCCGCCCCGGACATCCTCCGAAGAAGTTCTCGGCGCCGAGGCGCCAACCGACCCGGCCCCGCAGCGGCTGAAGGTCGTCTCCGGCCCGCCAGTCGACCGTAGTGCGATACGGATCGAGGCCCCGGAAATCACCGGTCCAGACTGGCAACTCCCGGCCGGACCTCCGTTCGAAGGCATCGAAGCTCCTGCGTTTCGGCACCGATTTCGTCGCTCGTCGAGATTGGAACCGGTTTCAGGAACTCGCCCGATGTCCGTTCGGAGGACCGCAGGGCGCTGCGCCCCGGAGATCGGCCGCGGCAGCCTCGGACCAGACGCTTCTTGATTGCACGACTGCGCAACGTGGTCGAGATCGACCGGATCACGCTCATTGTATCAAGTACTGAGAGCGTTCCGATAAGCCGTTTCTGTCGAAAAGGAGATCGAGATGTCAAGCCGTCGCAACAAGGCCAGTACTTTCCAGTGGTTCGGGGGCGATTACGCCAGCTTCTTTCTGCTTGAGCAGGAAGCGGGCCATCCCTTCGAGCGGGATCCGATGACCGATTTTGCGACGCCCCGGCGCCGCAAGCCGTGGTCCGACGACGGCTTCCTCGAGTGACGCGACGACTTCGATCTTCGTCCCCGGCCGTGTGCCGGGGACGCCTCAGCCCCTTGAAGCCGCAGCAGCCGGCAGGAGACTCCGCCATGTACGACCGCACCTTCGAACACGCCTACCGCGACGGCAGAGTCGCGACGAGCCCCGGGCTCGTCGATCTCTGGCATCGCCAATATGCGGAAGCCGTTCACTTCATGAGGCGCTCCGGTCGCGACGACGTGCCGATCGAAGCGATCGTCGCTCTCGTCGCAATCCTTCGCAAGGACTGCGAGGCACCCTCGGCACAGCTCGTCGAGGACATGTACTGGGAGCTCGTCGCCGAGAGCCGCAAGGCAGCCGGCCGGAACGTTCATCGGCCCATGGCGGAGTTCGACGACGAGTTCGAGATGACGGAAGAAGACCTCGAACTCTTGAAGCAGTTCGCGGCCAAACCTGAGGACACGCTTTCGATCGAGGCATCGACGGACCGGGAGCAGGGCGAGAACCGGGTCTCCGGTCTTGCGCGCCGCGGACGGGAATTCCGCACGCCGGACGTACCGGATCGGCAGGGGACCGACGCGCGGATCATACGGTTCCGCGACCGGGCTCCCGCCTCCGGGCACGAAAGGCCTGCGCGGACTGCCGATGGGTCGTTCGACGAGTGCGGCAGATCTCGAACTCCTGCGTCCGAGGCGACTCCGCAGCACCAGGTCAATCCTTTGCTCCTGGCCGCCTTCGCCAGGGTCGGAACGCAGGTCCGACGGAACATTCAGGAGACGTCCGATGCATCGCGCTGATCGCTCCAGCCGCCGTCGACTCCCTGTCGCGTGCCTGCGCTCCCGCAAAACTTCGACCCTCGGAAGAGCAGCCGGCGACGGGAGCCCACGACCAAGCCCGGCCCCGAGCCCGACCCGTCGGGCTCCGACGGGCGCCTTCCCGAAGCACCCGCGAGCGCTGCAGCCGCGCCGTCCGCCGGCGCGGGGCAGGAGCCGATCGCCACCACGATTAGGAAAGGGACACGACGTTGAACATCGCCTTCACACCCAAGAGGCTGACCCGGATCCGCGGCGTCCGCAAAGCCGACAAGGCCACGAACCGTAGGAGCTTCTGCGGCGTCGTTCCCTGGTTCGATCTCGACAACCTCATGGCTCCCTCCGGGCAGCGTGGATCCCGGATCGAAGGCCTCGTTGAATTCGAGTCGCTGCTGGAGCACGACTTTCTGGTCCTCATCCGGTCCGACGGCATCACGACGAGCGTTCGCCCGCAGCCCCGGAAGGTCGGTTGGTGGGATCCCCGCTCGCAGCGGTGGAGGGTGCATACACCGGACTTCGCCCTCAGGCGCCGCTTCGTGCCGAAGCCGGTCTACGTCCAGGTCAAGCCGAAGGTCGTCGCAGACGAGATGGCCGACGAGTTGGCACTGATCGAAGCCGGCTTCCGAGCGCAGGGCCTGACCTTCGAAGTCTGGACCGACGAGGTGATCCGCCGCCAGCCGCGCTTTGCCAACGCGGAGCTCCTCTTCGACCAGTCCGGCCCCCTCGAAGACGTCGAGGCACTCGACCGGGTCCGCAGCGTCCTGCGGGAAGCAGCCCCTTCGCTCCTGACCGTCGGCCAAGTGCGGGAAGTCTCCGGGATCGGCAGCCGGGCCATGCAGGCCGTCCTTCGACTTCATATGCGCCGCGAAGTCGACCTCGACCTCGAACGACCGATCGACGCCCGTGCGCTCGTCCGGCCGACCTTCCTCGACTGAACGTACGGAATACGAGCTTCGCAGGGGACGCTGCTCCTGTCGCGTCCCCGACCGATCCGGGACCGCGCGGCTCGCCTTGCCCGCTTCGGTCCGCAGCAGCCGCGTCACTCGACCGATAGGCCGCCGCCGCACGGCTTCGATCAACCATCCCGTCGCAATGCACTTCGATTCCGGAGTGCGAACAGAGAGGTTTCGCATGAACCCGTTCCGTCTGACCGAAAAGGATGTCGTCATCATCGACGGCGTTCGCTTCGCTCCCGCCACCCTCCTCGTGAACGGCATCGCTCTGAGGCCCGAGGGCGGGGGAGCATCCAAACCGCACCAGTGGGACGAGCTGACGAAGTTGTGGCTCGAGGAGCGGCTTCGCATCGAGCCCGAATTCGGCAAGGGGCTTCCCAGGAAGCTCGTCGAGGACATGCGTCGCGACATCTCGAGCTTCGGCGAGGATCAGCAGAAGATCGCGCTGCGCCGCCTCCGCTACGTGCGAGCCCTCGAGTTCGGGCTGTCGCTGCGGAACATGCGCCGTACTGCGCAGTATCGCCCCGCACACGCAAAAAAGCCTTCGCGCATCGTCCTGAAGGCGCAGTCGCTCGATCTCGTATGCGAGCGAGTCGCGAAGGTCATCGAGCCGAACGGCGTGGCGGATGCTCCGAGCGGAGCCGCACTCCTGCAATGGTACCGCCGCTACCAGCGTTCGGGCCGCTGTCTTTCGGCACTCGTCCCGCAGAGGCATCACCAGGGCAATCGCAAGCCGCGCCTGTGGACTCCTGCCTACGAAATCATGAACCGGTTCGCGGTCGCGCAGTATCTGCAGCCCGAACGTCCGAGGGCGACCGACATCTTCTGCATGGTCCGCGACGAGATCCGGCGCGTGGCACGCCAGGCCGGTATGGATGCGGCACAGATCGAGTCCGTGATTCCGGACATTCAGTCCTTCTACCGGACGATCTCCAAGATCGAGTCCCGGGAGAAGACCTACTACCGCGACGCACGGACAAAGGCGGATCGCACCCATAGGATCAAGGGGCGGGGCCCGCGCTACCAGCGCCCGGGCGAGGCGGTCCAGATCGACTCCACGAAGCTGCCGATCGTCGTGCGCGATCCGGCGACGGGCCTTCGCTTCAAGCAGGTGACCCTGACAATCGTGATCGATCTCGCCACGCGCGCGATCATCGGCTTCTACATCGGCCTCGAGGAGGGCTACCCGACCATCCAGGAAGCCCTTCGGATGGCGATGCTTCCGAAGACCTGGCTGGCGAACCTGCCGGGCATCGACCACCCCGTCATGGGAACGTGCAGGCCCGGGAAGGCGATCACCGACCAGGGCGCGGACTACCGCTCGAACGACCTCGTCATGGCCTGCGGACAGCTCGGCATCCGGTTGCTGCACGCGCCTGCCGGGCGTCCCGATCTGAAGGGCATCGTCGAACGCCAGTTCCGAGAGGTCAAGGAGGTGCTGTTCTCCGGCATGCCCGGGAGCCTGTTCAAGAACGGCGAACGTCGACCCGAATACGACGCGGCCGGGAACGCGAAACTCGATCTCGAACAGACAGCTTGGGCCGTCTGCAAGTACATCTGCGACATCTACATGCAGAAATGGCATGAGGGTATCGACGATACCCCGGCCGAGAAGTGGCGCAAGCTCGTCGAGCTGTACCACGTCGACATGGCGCCCTCGGTCGATCAGCTGATCCCGCTGATCTCTTCGACCAAGGTCGCCACGATCCAGCATACCGGCATCGAGTGGATGGGCCTCTTCTATGGGCATGGCTCGGAGGAGCTGCAGGCTCTCATCGACCGGCACGGACCGGGCAGAATCAAGTACCAGTTCAAGATCGACACGATGGACGTCGGCCGGGGCTATCTGCTCGGTCCCGACGGACGCTGGATCACGCTTCTCGCATCCGACCCCGATGCACGCGGACGCACGCGGCACGATCATCTCGTGATCCGTGCGGAGGCGCGCTCGCGCAAAAAGGCGACCGAACGCGTGACGCAGGCGGACATGGATGCCGCCAAGCGGGTTCTGCGCGCACCTCAGGAAGCGGTGAACGATCGCCGCCAGACGAAGCGGGTGTCCAGCCGCACGGCCCGTTTCCTCGCCGCCAAAGTCGATCCCCTGGCCAGGATCAAGGACGACTTCCAGGCCTTTCTCGGCCTGGACGATGCAGGCGACGTGTTCGAGGACGGCGTGCTGACCGCGGACTACGAGCTCGTGCCTGCAAGGCCTCAGCTCCCTGCACCCGCCGCGCCGGCGTTGCAGGACGCCGGCGTGCTGCCGGACGAGACCGTCGAGACGCAGGTCGTCGACGTGGACCCCCTTTCGACGACCGACGTGGCGCCCCCTGTCTCCGACGCGCCCGAGGCCGCCGACACCGAGATGCCGTCCGTGGTCGTCGAGGACGCCGCCGACGTCATGCCCCGCCGCAACAGGAGTGCCGCCCTTGTCGACTTCGCTTGAGTTCCACCCCTTGTCGCCCGAATCCGAAGCGATGCTGTCGCGCATGAAGCGGCTGCTCGTCACGAGCCATCCGGATCTGGTGGATGGCGTGAAGGCCATCCACCGGCTCGGCACGGCCTACGACCGCAACGAGCCGGGATCGTTCGTTCTGCTGACCGGCGCCGCCGGTACCGGCAAGACGACGATCATGCGGCAATTCATCCGCGAGGAATATGCGCGGATCGAGGAGGCCACCGGTCGTCCGCCGCGCATCACTCCCAACGGCCTCCATATTCCGGACGGCCCCGAGGGCGACGAGCGGCCGGCCATCTTCGTCAATGCACCGAGTTCGCGATCGACGACGGCCCTCGCCACGCAGCTTCTGCGGGCACTCGGTGCGGAGGTGCCCAGAAACCTCATGCGCCATCAGGTCCTCGACCGCCTCAGGGTGCAGCTCGTCGGACAGAAGACACGCGTTCTGTTCATCGACGAGTTCCACCACCTCGTCTCGCACAGCGAGACGGTCGTCTGGGAACTGTCGGAGCTCGTCAAGGACATCCTGGTCGAGACGAAGGTCCAGATGGTGCTCAGCGGCATGCCGCTGGCCGCGAGGCCCGTCGACGCGAACCCGCAGCTCGACCGCAGGTGCCGCCACCGCTTCCCGCTGGTGCCGTTCGGGTGGGGGGTGGACGAGGCCGACCAGAAGCCGCTTCGCGACTTCCTGGACGAGTTGGAGAACGGCATGAATCTGTCGGCTCCCTGGAACCTGGCCGATCCGGCGCTCGCCGCCCGGATCCACGCCTCGACAGGTGGCATCGTCGGTCGCATCACCCGCCTGTTGTCGATCGCACTCGAGCACGCGCTCGAAGCGGACGAGGTGCGCATCGACGAGAAGTGGCTCGCCTATGCGCATGACATCCTGAAGGCCTCCGGCGACAGGACGAACCCGTTCGCGCAGCCGAAGGGCCCTCAGCAGGCGACCCGGCGGCACAGCCGTCCGCCGCAGCCGACGCGGATGCGCGGCTCCCTGACCGGCAAGCCGTCCGAACCGACCTACGACAAGAAGGCGCGAAAGGCGTGAACCCGGCGCCAGAGCAGGGGGGCGCGATCTTCCCGATCCGTCCCCCTCATATTCCCGGCGAGCCGGCCTGCGGCTACATGCTCCGGCTCGCGGAAGCGAACGGCTACGACTGGCGGAGATCGAGCTTCGCCAGTCGCGGCATCCCGATGAACGACCTCGCGCATGGCAGGACGTCGGCACTGATCCCGATCCTGGGCCGCGAGACGGTCGAACGGATCGAACGGTTCACGCCCCGGTCCATCCAATCTGGCAAGGTTCTGCTCCACGGCGAGACCTTCCAATCGGCCCAGATCCTCTACGGCCGGCAAAGCTTCTGCGTCGGATGCTGGGCGGACGATGTCGCCGACGATCCCGACCGGACGCGTGGGCGGCGCCATGTCCGCTGCTGGTGGTCCGTCGCGACGCTGTCCGCCTGTCCGATCCACTGCATCCGACTGAACGATCGTTGCCACGAATGCGGGCGGACGAACAACCGAGGCGCCGGCGGCCCATGTTCCTGCCATTGCGGCGCGGACTTGTCCCGCGGCCCACGCGCGACGGTCGCTCGAGAAGCCATAGCGGCCGACGCCTATGTCGTCGGAAGGCTGGGCGGCGCGCCAAACTGTCCCGATCCCGTGCTGGATCGTCTGCCGTTGGGCGATGCCATCGCGCTGATGCAGAGGCTCGGATGCTGCCTGACCGCCGGCCGCGACGCACGGGTGAGCAGGGTGCGGCAGGAGCATCGGCCCGCGATGATGCTCGCAGGCTTCGAAGCGATCCGACTGGGAGAGGAGCATGTCGAAGACGCGATCGAGGCTCTTTTGGAAGGACCGGGGAAACTGGACCAACTCCGAATTCAACTCGGCCAGTTCTACTGCTGGTTCGCAGCCCTTCCGAAAGGAGAGCTCCAGGAATGGCTGGCCGAAAGGATCGCCAATGTCGTCCGGCGCAATCGGATCAGCTGGCAGAACTGGGAGCGGCACGTCTCTTCGCCGCCGGTCCGGGACCACATTTCGGCCAGTCAGGCAAAGGGCTTTTTCGATCGCGGGTGGGACCGCACGGTCGCGATCCTGGACGCGGCTGGCCTTCGGACCGACATCGATGTCCGCTGCAGGCCAACGATCGATCGGCGGCATGTCGAGACCCTTGCGGCAAAGGTCGGCCGCTTGATCGACGTCGAGGGTCTGGCACTGACGATCGGCATCACCCCTGCCTCCGTCCGCAAACTGAGCAAGGCAGGCATCCTGTCGCCGGATCCGCTGGCGCGGGCGGCATCCCGACACCCCAAGTTCGATCCAGTCGAAATCGAGGACATCCTCGCCCGGATGGCGGGACGCGCGCCGCTGCTTCAAACCCCACCGCCCCAATCGAGTTCGGTCGCTTCCGCGGCTCGGAGCGTCGGGATCGTGCCACTGTGCAGAGCACTGCTCGACGGCAGGATCGCCGCCTGCGGACGCGTCGAAGGCCTCCAGGGCCTCCAAGCGATACACATCCGGACTGTCGGTCTGACCGAGTTCCGACGGCCTGCCGACTCGCCATGGGTGGGTTTGCCCGAAGGCCGTAGGGCGCTGGGGATGCGCCTGAACGGCCTCATCCCGGTCCTCGCTTCGGGCCACATCCGGACGATCAAGGACGTGCGCGGCCATCGCCTGCTCTGCCGCGCAGACGTCGACCGCTTCAAGGCCCGGTACGTGTCGACGACAGAACTAGCCCGCGCCCGCGGAACGAGTGCGAAGGCGGTTCTTTCAGAACTCGCCGCGGCTGGTATTCACCCGGCAATCGAGTTGGCGCCTCGGGGAAGGGTCGAAGTTCGCCTCTTTGAGCGCAACGACTGCAAATCCGCTTGATGCCGTCCGGTCGGTGCATCCCTGGCGTCGAGCAATCCGCTTTCGAGAGGCAGCGCAGAGGGAAGCCATAGCCTCCGCCGCAGGCGGAGACTTCGTCGCATATGGAGCGCGACGTCAGCTGCCGTATGGAGCCGGGATCGGCAGACCTGCCCGCTCGAGATCCGATCTCCGGTAGAAGCACAGGTGCTTCTTCACGTCCGGAATTGCGCATTCGAGGCGGTACTTTTCGTGGAGGACCGACACGTGGGTCGAGCTCTTCATTCCGAGAAGCTGCTTTAATTTCGTCGATTGAACGAAGGTCGCGTCGAATCGGTCGAACTCCTCCTCGGCTACCCAACGCTGTCTTTTCGACCGCCCATCGACCGTCCGGATGGCCCCGTGGACGATCAGGCGTCGGACGATGTTGGGATGCATGCCCAGGCGTCCTGCGAACTGGTCGACGGAGATCGCGCCCTCGGGCTTGTTGATTTCCCGCGCCAGTTGCCGGACATCATCCAAGGAAACAAGGATTGATCGTACGCCATGGATCGCCTCGAGGCGGCACCTCGCGCGCAGCCGGCCGTCCAGCAACGCCTCGATGATGGTCAAGCCGGAGAGGCACCCCCTGGCTGCGTCGAACACGGATGTGCAGCCCGCCTCGCCGCGTTCCACGATGGGGGCACATCCTGCAAGGCGCTCCAGAAACAATCTACTCGCACCCTCGGCATACCGGTATCTTGCCTTGTCCTTGCCGGCGAGGCGGTGCACCGGTTCGATCACGTGGGCATTCATGAGGATCTGCCACTGGCTCTCGGTCAGTCTGAGTTCCTCTCGGACCTCGCTCGAGCTCACCGTGCTCTTCAAGAGTTCGGCGACTGCATCAACGACGGTCTGTGGCATCTTGGACTCGGAGGCGACATTTCGGCGATCTTCCGATTTCAGGAACCCTAGGGATCTGCCGATCCGGATCACGCGCTTGCGCGTAATCTGAACGCGCTTCGTCGAGTCATGGTCCCAATATCTGCCCGGTTCGACCGTCACCCACTTGATCGGCTGTCCAAGCAACCTTCGCTGACTGGTTCTGGGAACGTTGGCGGATACGAAGGCCAGCATCAGGCTAGCGACGGCGTCCATCGATCCATCCCGCTTCTTGTCGAGCAGGTCGAAGATCAGGCCGAACATCTCTCTCGGCGTTCTGCTGCGTTGCCCCGACAAGGCAGCCGTCTGGAGAGCAGCCAGCGCCGCCAGGAAAGCTTCCTTCGTACGAACCGCTTCGAAGCCCGCCTTCATGACGGCCGGGTCGCCGAGTCGATCCGAGGCGGTGCGGCGGCAATCGGTGCCGTGGACGGCGACGGCCCCGCTTGCCGCCACGAGATCGAAGACAGCTTCGATACCGAGTTCGTCGAGAAGATCGGACGCCATCCGATCACCGAAGCCCAGTCGTCCGAGAACGTACCCTTCCCAGGCGCAGTCGTCCGATCCAATCGCCTTTTCGCTGTCGTTGCCGCGAGGAACAGCCCCCGCATGCGAAGGCACGAGCCGGCATCGGTGTCGAGGACAGTGGTGGAGGGGCTTCAGATCCCACCATACTCTGCGGCGTATGCCTCCATCGATCCGCAGGGGATCGGCGGAGCGATCTTCGGTCAGGCAGCCCTGACAGACGACGTCGCGTCCGCGTTCACTGTACCGGGCATTGAAGATTTCGCCTCTCAGTTGCTTGGCAACCTTCGCAGGCCCGCCGACGCTCATGGTGCCTTGTGACAATTTCGTCGCGTCGACTCCCGCAAGAAACGCCAGTCGCTCGACGTCGATGCGCTTGCCGCTCTGAATCCCCTTCAGGGACAGTCCGTAGTCGCTGGCGAGGCTGGCCACCCGGGTGCCGTTTCGCGCCGCGAGCCGCTCGACCAGCGAGTAGGCCGGCTCCCAGTCCAGGTGCTCCCGGATACGAAGCGGAGCCGTGCGCGGCACCCAAGGTCGAGGCACTGTTCGCCACGTGGACGAAGATCTCGATCTCCCGGGAGAGGTGCGGTCCGGTTCGATTTCCGGTTCCTTCGCCGAATGCCGCGGCCGATCGAGGTCGTCGGGCAAACTGCCGTCGATGGCGTCGAACGGATCTTCGTTCACCGAGGTGAGATCGGCTTCCGAGGGACGGCCGAGAACGGTGGGCGGATTCCCGGTCTTCGACCGGCCATCCGGACCAGGCTCTCGCTCGGCATCCGCATGGTGGCTGCGAAAGGAACCGACGGCGGCAAAGCGGTCGTCGAAGTCTAGGGGCATCAGGTCTCCCAACGATGGGCTTCGGCTTGATCTGCGATGCGAGGGACGCCGACGACTGGGCGCCGGGTTCGATCGGAATGCTCTCGGCTGCGTCTCTTTCCGGAACGCGGTTCGAAGCAGTGCCCCCGACGCCTCCCGTCCGTCGAAAGGTCTGCCAAACCCGGACGGGAAGGCGACGGTCCGAAGGCGCGGGCCGCTCGGGCGCTGCCGCCCAGGCGGCAGCGCCGACGCACCATCGAGCATTCGAGGCATGGCGACCTGGACAAGGCACTGCCCACCCGACCGGCGTCGAGGATCGGTTCCTACGACGACATGCTGCTGGTCCACCGATCGTTGCGGTCGGTCGGCGACCAGGGCAACCGGAACTCGGTCCGATCGCCGGGCCGGTTGATCTCCGCCGGCGCGGATGCGTGTCGGAATGCGAACATGGCTTTCACCCCCTTCCTGTAAGTTCTCGAACGGATTCATTTCACGAAGCTCGACGGAGACCGAAGCCTCCGTCGAGCATTGGTGGCCCTCTCGGTTGAGCCCAGCTTGTCGGCTGTTGCTGGTCGATGGGATTGGGTCTCATTTCGCCGCTCCGCCAAAGTCGGTCATTTCTTCGTTTGCCGCCGGGGACGCCGGATCGTCGGCCTCGGCGGCATCGCTTGGTGGACCTCGCGCTTCGGCCCAGCTTCTTGGTTGCCGTTCGCCGAAATGAAGGCTCTTCATCTCGTCCTCCCTGCAGGATTGCCCGGATCTTGGAGACTGCCCCTCTGGGGACGTGGTGGGCCTCGTGCACGTGGATCGATGATTGGGTGTCGGGTTCTCGGATCCATTCTCATCTCGTCCTTCTGTTGCGGGCGTCGGTCCCTAGGGCGCTTCACCGCCCTGGGTCATGGTGGCCCAATAGGCTGGTTCGCCCGTCGTCTTCGTCTGGGATCGTCTGAATGGGGGCGCATGGAAGACTCCGAATTTTCCAGATGGATTTCGGACGCATTCCGGGCATGGCTTCGCCTTGCTGGCGAAGTGGCCCGGAAGGACCGGTGAGGAGGGTGGGCCTGAACCGCGAGGGTCCGGTGGTGAATTCCCGGCCGCCTGGGCCCATCCCGCGGAGGGGCCCAGTCGGCGGACCGGGGACCGATCGCGCCCGTGTCCGGGTTCAATCGGGTTGCGCCGTCTCAGCGGCGCGGAGGGTTCTGCTGGAGAAGCGGTAGGGCTCTGGAGGCACGCCTACCGTAAAGGTTCGACGGCTGGCCCTTAGGCCTTGAGCACCACTTCCAGCAGAAGCGCTGGTATAAGTTCGAACCGGGTCATCTTAGCCATCTCTGCCGGACCGCACGGCCGGAATTTGTGGAGATACCGACATCTTGGTCGCGAATCCCGCATCGCGACAAGTGTCAGCGGAACGCCAACCGGCCAAGGCTGCCGCTTTGGTGACTCAGAACATAATCTGAAGTGTAGACAACGATCGGATCGGGGCGACCGTTTCCGTCCTCCAAAGGAGCGGCAGAGCGGCTCACTCAACTACCGTTCCGAAGGACAAAGAGTTCGGGATGCGAAGCGACCCGCGGCGCGACGCGCGGTGCCGCCAAGTCATCGGCTCGAGGATCAGAGATCGCAAGCGCGATTCGGAGGAGCCGTCCCTGCTCTTACCCCAGGCCCAAGGCTGAGCCCCTCGGCTTCGCTCGGACGAACACGGGCCCGGTAGAGCCAACCTCGACATTTCGCCTGCCGCGCCGCGATCCGCCACCATCGCGATGTGGGTGCTGGCATCGAGTGGACGGGAGGCGGCGGATGGGGAGCCTCAGGCCCGGGTCTCGCGCGGCGGCCTTCGCGTCTCCGACAGTTTTCGGCCGCCTCATCGAGTATATTGGAGCGCGCCTGCCTCAGGAACAGTTCGGATCGAGCATGGATCGTCTACAGATCCGACGAATGCGCGGCGGCGGGCTCTCGTCCGTTTGCGGCGCGACGAGACCCACTCGGCTGTCGAGAATGCAGTCCGGAGTACTAAGCGACGGCGGTCGCGAAGGTCTCGCGGCGTCCGCTCCTCTCCTCGCGAAGCGCGCGCAACCTGAGGATCCCCCCGCCGACAATCAAACACTCTCGATAGATTCTCGAAATGCTGCAGATTCAGCCCCAGATCCTCGTACCAGCGCAGGAGAACGAAGAGATATGCGTCGGCCACGGATCGCTGCTCACCGGCGATCCAGGTCCTGTCGCCGAGAGCTCCGTCCAAATTCGAGAAATGGCTGCGTACGGTCTGCCGAGCCCGGGCCAAGCTGTCACCGCATTGATCCGGGCAGCCTAGCCTTGACGCATGGGCCGACCGACCGCGGCTCCTGCTTCGCAGCCGATACCTCCGAAGCAGCCTGGAAACGCTGGCGACCACGATCAATGCGTTTTGACACGGCCTCGACCGGGAACGGCCGCCCGAACCTGCCGACGATCGCGATCGCATTCGGCTTCGACCGGCAGACGCTCTACAAGAACCAGACAGCCAAGGCGCTCCCACAGGAAGCCGTGGACGCCCGCGGTCTGGCTCAGTCTCCGGAGGAGCCCGCGGACGAGCCCGAGGCCACTCCCAAAGCCGACCGCCGCGACCGCCGCATCGTCCAGCTGGAGCAGCACAGTGCCGCTCCGAGGACGGAGATCCAAGGCCTCCGGGAGTAGCTCGCCCGCTGCCGGCACATTGAGGCCGTCATGGTCTCGGGCCGCGGGGTCCGTGGCTGAGCAACGAGCGAGCCCCGAAAGTCAACGTCGCACCAAGGCCGTTCTGGCCCTCCGGTCCAAACCGTAATGTGGGCGCCGACCGGCCCTCAGTTCGTTGGCGAGCCACCTGATGGGATCGTCGTAAATCGGATCGTTCAGCGGAAAATTTCCCTGCCCGAGAGAAATGATACGAGCCACCAGATTCTTACTGAGCGTGTTTGCCTCTAAAGGTCTTGAGTCGAGTTCGGCCAGGCCATCTATGATCGCTGCTCGAGCCGGGTCGACTATGCGCCGCTGCGAAACGTCCTGAGGATCGGAGACTTCCGCCTCGACTTCCACAAGCAACCAGTCTCCGCTCAACGTGTCGCGGCGGTTTCGGTGCGCGATTACTGACTCACCGCGCTTCCCAGGTCCGTAGCGCGTCACAATGCGATCGAATACGTCGCGGCTTCCGTCGGAAAAAATCGCCTCGAAACGGTTGCCGCCCCGTCGCATCACCTGCTCGATTGCACCTTGTCGATAACGGACTCCAGGAAGCGCTAGAAGCAAGCGCATCGTCCAGATGTTGTAGGGCGAAAGTTGTCTAGTGTACGCCGTAGGCATCAGCCCATTTATCGTGATCGATAGCCCGGGGCGTGTCAGTGCGGTAAATTCATTGAAGTCCTGCGGCAGATCAATTGAGGTTGCCAGCTCGTCGATCAGCCGGCTAATGACTTCGTCGGCAAGTGGACGTACGGACTCGCGAATGTCGAACTGTGCAGGGAGAGGTAGAGACAGCGTGAAAGCTTCGAGACCCGACCAATCTGCTGTTTCAAAGGGTTCGCTGGCACCAGTCGCTTCATAGAGCGGCTTGATCAAGTTGTTAAGCTGTTCATAGATCGCCGAAATAAACGGATCGTTATCATACTGCCAGGGAGCCCGATTAAATTCCATGAAATGACGCTGATCGAGCCACCACACAACCTCCGAAAGAATGCCGCCCCCGTATCGTTCCGGCTCCTCACTGGCGAAGATCGAAGTAAGCCGAGCGTTTTCCAAGCCGAGGTCGATGCGTGCTTCCAGACCTGAATGCGAACGCCAGAGGGCGGTTACATACTCATGGCGAAAGTCGGCGAAGGCATAGTGCAGGCCCTCAATCACGCCACTGTCTCCGCAGCCAGAGATTAGCACTTTCGCTGGCGTCGGAAGGTGATCGTAGATCAATCTGTGGCCAGACTCCCAGTAGCTAAAGTCCAGCACGTCGAGCGGATTTGCTTCCTCGCCGAATCCGGTAGCATCAATTAGCAGATCGACCGCGACGCAGGACCAGTCAGGATCACAGACGGAAAAATCGATATCCACTCCATCCGGACGAGGGTGGACCATATCCGCCCTCACTTCATGCCCCGCGAGAGTAAAGATTGGCAGCCTGTCATCATAGCCGGCGAATTCGTTCAGCCACTCTGCTCTTACATCAGTCGCGCTGCCAGCTTCCCAAGCGAAGATCGGCGAACGAAAATGCGGAACAGATCCCTGAGGATCAAAGCGCTTACCGAGCGATCGGGAATTGAGTATGGGTGATAGGTGCCGATGTGCTTTGTCGCGAAAGCGATGAAGTAAACTGCTTTCCTTCTCAAAGATGTAGACGATTGCATCGTCCACCATTGCCAAGATGGTGGCGAGCATGAGTCCGGAGAATGAGCCGCCAACGATCGCGACGACGTCACCAGGTTGCACTCGCCGAAGTCGGGACAATGCCCAAGCAAGGTTCGCAACGCGACGCTGTTGGTGCAAGATCGAGATGTTCTCGCGCGCGAAACCGCTGGCGGACAGGATATTGGGACTAGACGCAGCGGTCGCTTCGGCAACCATCTCCCGGGCGACGTAGTCGAGGCGGGCGTCCTCGTCGAGCGGAGCGGTGCTGTCAGACATGAAAACGTTCTACAACACGGGTGTTTAGAGCCATAGAGCTAGGTACGCCTAGAGAGCGATGCATCGGCGGTCCCCATGAAATGTCCCTTGGTGGGATCGGTAGGAGACCGTTCCTCGGAGCCGACCTGGGTTCCGAGGACCACTGCGCGCAGTGCAGGTGGAGGGGTCGCGAAGCGACGCTTGCGCTTGCCCCTTCGCCGGAACGAGCACGATGGTTCCCTGGCGCGGTCGGACAAACCATCGACTCTGCCGTTGATGGATGCGGTCCCATCGCGAAGGCCGGGACGCCGGCTGTCACGCTCCTATGACCTGGCCGAAGCCGTGGTTCCCACGAACTCCGGCAGGTCGGGTCGATGTGCGAGGGCGCTCAAGACCAAGGGGTGTGTGCAGAACCGCTGGTAGGCGCCCTCGGCAAGTGCCTGAAGGGTTTCCCTCCGCTCCTTGGTGGCCACGTCCAGACCGACATCTATGGCGTGATCTGCCGAGGTTTCCGCATCGATACGGATATACTGATCGCGATATTCATGGCTCATCATGAAATCAACCAGTTGCTGCTGCACGCCGAAGATCGTCGAGACGAGACGCTCGTTGGCAAGCCATTCGGCTGGGCCGAATCGTCGTCCTAGCGAAGCAGGCAAGCCAAATCTCGCCGAGGTCGTGCCGATGCTCAGGATCCGCACATCCTCTCGGCTCTGCCCAGCGAAATGGCTCGCCTCGTGCACGGCGCAGGCGTCGGGCGAGTTCGCCGCCAGGCCGCCGTCGGCGAAATAGCTGCTCCCGATCTTGGCGAGAGGGAAGTACGTCGGAGCCGCCGAAGTTGCCAGAGCGATCTCCACGGCTTTGCGGCTCTGGTCGACCCGCAGAGTAGGTGCGTGCGGTGTCTTGAACATCTGGACGCGCCCTTCGGTCATGTTGACCGCAGGGATGAGCAGTCGCGTCCGCGCCTCCCCGAGGAGAGCGTCCGGATCGATGATCGCTTCGATCGTCTTCCTCAGTTCGACGCCATCGTACTTTGGACCTCCGATGAACCAGCGGTACTTGGCGATCATGCTGCGAAGCCTATCCTTGGGCGGCGAAGGACGCGGCGGGAAGATCGCCTCACCGTTTTCAAGGAATGCATCTCGGATATCGCTGGCGGTCCTGCCCATCCCGAGGCCGATCGCGATGATCCCGCCGATCGACGTGCCGGCGATCAGGTCGAAGCACCCGCCGATGGGTCGACCTGCCTGCTCCTCGAGGCGAGCCAGGATCTCCGCGGTGAACAACCCCCGGTAGCCGCCGCCGCTCAGGGAGAGGATCTGGAACGTCATTGCGTGGATAGCTTCCCTGACAGAGCGCCGGGTTCTTGATCCGTTCCCGGAACTGCACCATCCTCACCCTATCAGATGTGAACATGGGCCGGAACGGCAGCTGCCGAGGAGTCCTGCGTGGCGGACGTATCCAAGCTTCTCCATACGACGACGGATTCCGACAATTTCCTCGAAAATCTCTTCGCGGACGCCACCCTCCTCAGGGAGGCGAAGGCGAAGATACGCGCGCACCTACGGAAGGAGTTCGGCAGGGCGGGTCGCGACCGATTCGGACAGGAGATCCGCCCCCGTTTCTTCACGCAGGGCAGCAGCAGCTATCGGACGCTGAACGATCCGGCATGGCCGCCCGGCCAGCAGAAGGATCTCGACGACGGCTGCTACCTTCCCCTCTCCTTCGTCAGAGGCGAGCGGCCGTCCAGGGCTGCCGCATTGTTCTTCGAGTTCGTCGACGCCGCGTTGGGCGATCTCGCGGAGGAGGAAGGCTGGACGCTCGTGAGGAAGCCGACCTGCGTGCGTCTCGAGATCGCCGACGACGCGCATGTCGACGTGCCGCTCTATGCCATCCCGGATCGCGAGTTCCTGCAGCTGGAGGATCGTGCGACTCAACAGGCCCGGAAGACGGCCACGAAGGTCTCGCCGGATCACTGGGAGGCGCTTCCCTCGGATGCAGTCCTCCTGGCCCACCGGGAAGAGGGCTGGAAGGAATCCGACCCGCGGAAGATCCACAAGTGGTTCATCGATGCGGTCGATCTCTATGGCGAGTGCCTGCGGCGCGACTGCCGTTTCCTCAAGGCATGGCGAGACCATCATCATCTCGACGACCTACATCTTTCGTCGATTCTGCTGATGGCCTGCGCCTGGACCGCCTATGAAGCCATGATGGCGACGGCGCTGCCCAAACGCGAGGACGAGCGCCTCCTGAGCGTGGCCGAGAGGTTGCCGGCCATGCTTCGGAACGACATGCCCAATCCTGCGTGCAAGAGCGAGAACCTCAACCGGATGTCGCCGAAGGAGCGGGAAAGCGCCGCGACCAAGGCCGAGGAGCTGAGAAACCGGCTGAAGGAGGCGGTCGGATTCTGCTCCGACAAGCGTCGTGCCGTGGACCTGATGCGTCTCGCGTTCGGCGAGCGCGTGCCGGACAGGCCCGATCAGGTCAGTCTGCCGGTCGCGGCGCAGGCCTCGATCAACGCCCATCCGAAGAAGACGGTGCCGGCCCCCGTCGTGGGACGGTCGCGGAGTGGCTGATCGAAAAGCCGCGTCGCGCCTGCTGATCCACGACGCGCTGAAGCAGCGCGGTTTCGAGAGAGCGTTCGACGCCGAAGGCGGTCCCGCTTACGTGGGACTGCTCGATCCGAGCGTTCTGAAGATCCCCATCTCGATGCGGGTCGACGACATCGATTTCGTCGAATACCCGCAGATCCGCATCGATCCGGACTACCCGATGCCGGCTCGCGCCGTGCCTCACCTGCTCGGTCTCGACAGGTCCATTTGCTACTACGGCAAAGGGTCGGTCGTCCTCGACAGATACGATCCCGGCGGGACCGTCCTGCAATGCCTCGATCAGGCGGAAAGGGTTCTCAGAGACGCGATCCGCGGTCGATCGGACGCCGACTTCGCCGAAGAGTTCCAGGTCTACTGGAGCAACACCTTCGTCTACGTGGATCTTCCCGACGGATATGTCGGCCCAGCCCGGCTGCAGGCGGCGGCGCTCGACCGGAAGGACGGGTCGTCGGCTCTGGTCGTGTCGAGCGGAAGATCCTGGCTGGTTTCAGACCTGGAGCGCGTACAGCGCGGCGAGCCGTCCGGGGACCCCGTGATCGTCGTGTCGGTCCCGGATCCCGTGACGGTCGCCGCCTCCGGGTCGTGGCCACCCAAGACGCTGGCGGAGCTGAATCTCTGGTTGCGTCGGACCGCACCTGCTCTGGTCGGTCGGCTGGAGGATGTATTGCGTTCGAAAGACTGCCTCTCGGCGACCGTCCTGGTCAGGGCTCCGAACGGCCTCTTCTGCTATCGAATCTCCGTTCCGCAGCACCTCCGCAAGCCGGAGTTCCTGAAGAACCGGCGCAGCAGGCTGCCGGAGGCGATGGAGCGTCAAGCTTCGGGCACGCCGTTGGACCGCTTCATCGGTGTCCGCGCCGACGCCGATTATCTCTTCGGCCGGAACCTGGGAAGCATGAGGAATCTCGTCGACAAGCGGATCCTGCTGATCGGATGCGGTACAATTGGCGGCTTTCTCGCGCAGCAGCTCGCCCAGTGCGGAGCGGGGGCAGGACAAGGCTATCTGTCGCTGGTCGATCCGGACGTGCTGACCACGGGCAACCTCGGCCGGCATCTTCTCGGCGTGCCCTATCTCGGGCGGAACAAGGCGGAGGCCTGCGCGGAGTTCCTGCTCGAACAGCTCCCGCTCTTGGCCATCGAGGGCTATCCCGGCGACGCGCGCACGCAGAAGCTGCCCTGGGACCGCTACGATCTCGTGATCGATGCGACTGGCGAGGAAGCTCTGTCCCTGGCCCTGAACGAGCGTGCAGTTCGGAGCCGCCCCGCCTTCCCGCCCCACCTCCACGTCTGGCTTCTGGGCAACGGGGCGGTCGCCCAATGCATCCTGACGGGTGAATCCGAACGCGCCTGCCTGAAATGCCTCAAGCCCGAACTTGCGGGCCCGCCTCGGCACCGGGCCATGCGACCGGGAGCCAGCCTCGAGACCATTTCCAATCTCGGTTGCGGCGACGCCGAGTACCTGCCGTTTCCGGTGTCGCGCTCCGTCGCGGCGGCGTCTCTCGCCTGCGAACTCGCCATCGACTGGGCGAACGGCAATCCCGGCAATCGATTTCGCTCGCTCACGCTCGATGGCCGCCGGGCGTTTCAGGTGCAGGATGGCAGTCCAACCTCTGTCCATGCCTGTCCCGCCTGCGGAGGTGGAGCGTGATTCTGGGCACGATCGAGGGCGGCCTCGTCCAGATCGATCCTAAGGTGGAGGCCGTGATCGAGACTTTCGTATCGGAGCGGGAGATCCTGCTCGAGGCGGGTGGCATCCTCATCGGCAGCTATCGCGGGCCGCACGTGGTGATCGACGCGTGCACGGCGCCTCTGCCCGCCGACTGCCGGCTGCGGAATCTGTTCGATCGGCGGGACGCCGGTCATCACCGGGACCCCCCAGCAATCCGGCAAGAACACCTTCATGATCTCACTGGCCGCCTTGGAGTAGGTGCTGTGGCCGGAGCCAAAGGCTGGGTGCCGAGGCGTACCAGGTAGATAATCGGGAGCGTTGGGCTGCCCTCGCTTGGCTTCGTCGATATTGCGGAGGATATCGCCATCCGCGTTGAAGCGGATTTCCGAGTCGAAAAGAACCTGAAAATCGTACTTTCCGGGATGCGACTTGTTGATGCGCTCAAAGTACTCCGATGGACACTCACGCCGAGCGACCAGAAGCTCTTCATCCCTGAGGTCTGTCGGGAACCTGCGCCACTTGAACCGCCAGATCGCCGTCAGAGCACTCAGTGTGACCGTATGCAGCGCCGCCTGCATCAAGGCTTGGCGAACCGGGGAAATGACTTCGCGGAGACGCACCGTCACGATCTTGTGGCCGCCGCGTCCATCAGGAAGCGAGAATTGGCCCGGCATTTCCATCAGCGTCAGCAGCACATGCTGGTGCCAGACGGCGGTTTTCTCGGCCTCGAACATCGAGGCGAGTTCCGCACCATTGCGGACGATCGGCAGCCGGCCGGTCATGATCCGGTTGTTGATCACGGTCCCAGCTGGTGGCCTGGCAACGAAAGCCGGATGGGTAAGGAACACACCCAGCCGGTTTTCGCGATACCTGTTGGTGAATTCCTTGTACCGGTTGTTGTATCCAAACTCGCCCGTAGTCAGCTCCTCGATTTCCTCATGGGTGGGATCGGGACAGCTGAACTGCCACTTGCGCTCGATTTCTTTGACACCACCCAGGCGTTCGATGACTTCGCCGATTTTGACCGTGCGCAAGATCGGTTCTTCATCCCAGAAGCTGGCCTCAGGGGAAACCTGACCAAAAGGTGGCTCACTGGCGACGTGGTATTCATGAGCGCAAGGGGGATTATTGCCGCCGCCGTCACCGGCTGGCGCCTCTTCCTTTTCCATACTGTCCTCCCTAGGCGGGGAACTTCGGTCGATACTGAATCCAACTACCTATGGTTGAGCTGTCATCTTGTCAGATTTTACGGAGGTTGCAATACAGAGGCCTGACGACAGGGCAGGGCTGCCCGAGGATCTGGCTTCCATAGGCGAACGAAGGATTCGAGGCAGCCAAGCTCGTGCCTGGGCCAACGTCTGGGCGGACGGAGATAGGCTTCACGGGTTCCATGTGGCGAGCAGGCTAGGCGACTGACGTCTGCTGCGCTGCGGAGTCCACGGGATGCACAGGGGCTTCCTCTCGACAGGGATCGAAGCCCCCTGCAAGCCCTCCTCGCAACAGCGGACCTTCTTGGCCAGGACCGGCGCGGGCCCGGCCCTGCGGGATTACGGGCAACTGCTCGATCGATCGGGCAAACCGGCGGACGGTCCGCTCATGGCGGATTTTGTTGAAAAACTCGCGGTCGAGTTGGATCGGGTGCAGGTCGGACGAGGGCGGCGGCTGGATGAGAGGGTGGCCCCGGCCGATCAGGCCGGGCTCGGCTGCGGCACC
>NZ_BPRC01000010.1 GCF_022179725.1 Methylorubrum aminovorans | reverse complement strand
GGCCGTGAAGGTCGCCCCGCCCGACTCCGCCAGAACCTTCGTGATCGCCGCCGTCAGCGACGTCTTGCCGTGATCGACGTGTCCGATCGTGCCGATGTTGCAGTGCGGCTTCGAACGGGTGAACTTTTCCTTGGCCATCGTGCAATCCTACCGCGGGACCGGGCATGAGCCGGGCGTAAGAGTGCCTCGCAAAACTCCCGGGTCTCGGGAGCCCTCCTTCTGGCCGCGACGGCGCAGCGGGAGTTTTGTGAGAGACACTAAAGGCGCGGTCCGCTTAGAGGCTTGCGCGGCGATGATCAAGCGGCAGGTTCGCCGGGAGAGAGAATTGCCGCGTTTGAGCCCTCAGGCGGCGCCGTCGCCGACGGGTTCGTAGAGCCGCTGCGCCTCAGGGGCGCCACCCCGGCGCTCGCCGAGATCGAGCACTCGCACCAGCATCGTGCCGTGGGGCGCGGCGACGGTGAGCACGTCGCCGCAATGGACCGCCTTGGCCGGCGCGTCGGCGCGAGTGCCGTTCACCCGGACATGGCCGTCGGTGACGAGCCGGGCCGCCATCGAACGGGTCCGCGCGAAGCGCGCGAACCACAGCCACTTGTCGAGGCGCTGGCGCCCCTCGCTCATTCCGCGCTCGGGAGAGGCGGTCTCAGCGCTTGCCCCCGTCGGTTTCGAGCTTCGCCTTCAGGGCGGCGAGCGCGGCGAAGGGCGAGTCGGGATCGGGCTGGCGCTCGCGGCGCGGCGGGCGCGGCTCGGCGTTCGGGCGGCGGTTGTCGTCGCGGCGGTCGGGCCGGTTGCGGGGGTGATCGCGGCGCGGGCCGCCCTCCCCCTGGCCGTCCCGGCGCCCCTCGCCCCTTCCCTCGGCCCGGGCGGGACGTCCGCCCTCCGGACGATCCTCGCGGGGACGGCGCGGACCATCGCCCCGGCGCTCGCCCTGGCGGCCATCCTGACGTCCCTCTTGCCGCCCCTCTTGCCGTCCGTCCGGGCGCCCATCCTGGCGACCCTGGCCGCGACCGTGCCGCGGGCCGGAATGGCGTTGCGGACGATGCAGGTGCCAGACCTCGACGGTCTCGGGCGCGGCCGGCTCGGCGCCGGCTTCGGAGGCCGTCGTCTCCGGTGTGGGCACTTCGGCAGCGGACTCGGTGGGGAGTGCCGAATCGGCGGCATCGACAGCCTCGACCTCACCGGTCGCGGCTGCGTCCTGTGCGGCGGCTGCGGTCTCGGCCGGCATCGGGGCAGACGCTTCCGGGGCAGACGCTTCCGGTGCAGCGGCCTCGGTCGCGGTCTCGGCCGGTGCCGGCTCGTCCGCCGGAGCCTCCGCCTCGGTGGATGCCTCCGCCGGCTCTGCCTCGGGAGCCGCCGTCTCGGTCGAGGCCTCGGCGCTTTCGTCGGAGGTCGGCTCGAAGGCAGATGCGAGCGCCGGCTCGGCCCCAACGTCACCCTCGGCCGTCTCCGGCGCGGCGTCCTGAGCCGCTTCCCCGGTCGGGCCTTCCGCAGCCGTCTCCTCCGGCGCGGCCTCGGCGGCGCGCGCGGCGGGGACGGTCGGGGCGGCGGCGACCAGCGGCACGGTGATGGCCGGGCCGGGGCGGCTCTGCGCCACGTAGCCGAGCGACTTCAGGATCGACGCGAAATCCTCGCCCGAGCAGCCGACCAGCGAGGTCATGTTGACGGTGGCCACGAACCCGTCGCCGTCGGCGGTGCCGGCCGGCGGTTCGCCGGGCGTGGTGCCGGGGCGGTAGGCGATGGCCGGGCGGATCAGGTCGGCGAGCCGCTCGAGGATGTCGACGCGCACCGCCCGCTCGCCGCAGACCCGGAAGCCGGCGGCGCGGTAGAGGCCCTTGGCGATGGCCGGATCGACCTTGATCGAGGTGCGGCCGGAGCTGGCCAGATGGGCGATCTCGTCGAGGCCCGGCTGGTCGAGGCCGCCGCTCTTGAGCGCCCAGAGCTGGGCGGCGAGCGTGCGCGGCGCCGGCTTCAGGAGCGCGGGCAGGAAGATGTGGTAGGCGCCGAAGCGCACGCCGTGGCGGCGGAGATTGGCGCGTCCGTCCTGATCGAGGCTGCGCATCTCGTGCGCCACCTTGGCCCGCTCCAGCACGCCGAGCGCCTCGACCACTTGGTAGCCGATGCCGCGGGCCAGCCCCGTGAGGTCGGCGGCCGACTCGATCTCCATCAGCGGCCCGAGCAACCGCACCACATGCGCCCGCAGCCACGCGGCGAGCCGCGCCTCGACCTTCTCGCGCGATGCGCCGGCGAGGCTGTCGTCGGCAATGAGGCGGATGCCCGGCTCGAACAGCTTGTCGCCCGGCGTCAGCTTGGCGACCGGATCTCCGGTCCAGCGGATGATGCCCTCATGCGAGAGCACCAGGGCGGCGTCGGCCGCCGAGGCGAACCGGTCGGCCCGCGCCTCGATCTCACCGGCCAGCGCCTTGTCGGCGGCGGAGCGCAGGGTTTTGGCTTCGTGGCCCTCGGCCTGAGGGTCGGGCACGAATTGGAAGCCGTGAAGACGGCCCACATGTTGACCCTCGACGGTGACGTCACCGCCGGAGGTGATTTCGGCTTCCAGCATCGTCTTCTCTCTCAAGCGCCGCATCAGGACGCTGGTGCGCCTGTCGACGAAGCGGCTCGCGAGGCGCTCGTGCAGGGCGTCGGACAATCTGTCCTCTACCCGACGCGTCTCGCCCTGCCAATGCAGAGGATCGAGCAACCAGTCGGGTCGATTCGCCACGAAGGTCCAGGTGCGCCCCTGCGCGATGCGCTGGGACAGGGCATCGATGTCGCCGTCGGTGCGGTCGATCATCGCCACGTGGCGGGCGAACCAGTCGTTGGGGATGCGCCCCGCCATGCCGCGCATGAGGAAGCGGTAGAGCTGCGCCACGAGGTCGGCATGGGTCTGGGGATGGACCTTGCGGTAGTCCGGCACGCCGCAGGTGTCCCACAGGCGCCGCACCGCCGCCGGCCCCTTGGCCATGTCGCGGATGTCGTCCTCGCGCATCAGGATCTCGAGTGCCTGCTGGTCCTCGCCCATTGGCGCGCGGGTCAGCCCCTGCTCGTGCGGGTGCTCGTCGAGGCTCACCTGCAGCTTTTCGAGGGAGGCGAAATCGAGATCCGGGTTGCGCCATTGCAGCATCCGCACCGGATCGAAGTCGTGGGTCTCCAGCGCCTCGACCATCTCCGGCTCGAAGGGCGGGCAGCGCCCGGTGGAGCCGAAGGTGCCGTCGGCGATGTGACGGCCGGCACGGCCGGCGATCTGGCCCATCTCGGCCGGCGTCAGCTTGCGGAAGCGGGTGCCGTCGTATTTCCAGTTGGCGGCGAAGGCGACGTGATCAACGTCGAGGTTGAGGCCCATCCCGACCGCGTCGGTCGCCACGAGGTAATCGACCTCGCCGGACTGGTAGAGCTCGACCTGGGCGTTGCGGGTGCGGGGCGAGAGCGCGCCGAGCACCACCGCCGCACCGCCTCGCTGGCGCCGGATCAGCTCGGCGATGGCGTAGACCTCCTCCGCCGAGAAGGCGACGATCGCCGTGCGGTGGGGCAGCCGCGAGATCTTCTTCTCGCCCGCGAAGGTCAGGCTGGAGAGCCGCGGCCGCGTCGTCGTCTGCACGCCGGGGATCAGCGCCTGCACCAGCGGCAGCATGGTCGAGGAGCCGATCAGCAGCGTCTCCTCGCGCCCGCGGCGGTAGAGCAGGCGGTCGGTGAAGACGTGGCCGCGGTCCATGTCGGCCGCGAGCTGGATCTCGTCGATCGCCACGAAGGCGACCTCCAGATCGCGCGGCATCGCCTCGATGGTGCAGATCCAGTAGCGCGGTCGGTCCGGCTTGATCTTCTCCTCGCCGGTGACGAGTGCGACGTTCTCGGATCCAACCTTGGCGACGACGCGAAGGTACACTTCGCGGGCCAGCAGCCGCAGCGGCAGGCCGATCATGCCGGTCGGATGCAGGAGCATCCGCTCGATCGCCATGTGGGTCTTGCCCGTATTGGTCGGGCCGAGCACAGCCGTGACCCCGCGCGCGCGGGCCTCGCGGTGAAGGGTGCGGAGCGTCATGCGGAGGGAGCGATCCCTGCGGCGCTGAGGGCCGGCGGCGGAGCGGAGGGTCGCCGGGCTGGAAAAACCCTGCGGCGGAGAACGGCCGTTAGCGGGACGGGACGAACCGCGGCGGCCTTCCCTCATATGGGACGCCCGGCCCCGGCGCGCCAGCCGGCGCATTGATCGCGGGATAGGCGTAGATGTCGATCCGCGGCTGCGGCTGCTGCGGCGTCAGATCGGTGCAAAGGGTGTCGGGCATCACTGTCAGCGGGCCACGGCGCGGCGGACGGCCTTCGATCACCTGGGCCGAGGAGAAGGCGTCCGGGCCGCAATCGGGGCCGGTCGTGAGCGGGCCGCCGGCCAGTGACGTGCCGGAAGCGAGGAGCGGCAGGGTGATGCAGACGATCCGGACGGCGTTCGTGCCGGCTATGGTGGCCGCAAGTCGAAACATCGCAATTCTCCCGGCGGCCTCGATGGGCCAAGCATCCCTCCGAAAGGTGGAGGATGCCTGTCATTGGATTCCGCGAAAGGCGGCTCCGTCCGGTTTGCCTCAGCCGTCATTCCGGGGCCGCGTAGCGGAATCCGGAAACCACCCGTGATGCCCGGTCGAGACCTGAACGCGAGTCTCGTCGCGGCCAATCGTGGCTTCCGAGTTCGCTCATCAGCGCCCCGGAATGACGATCCTCCGGTTGCGGCGTCGAATTGCCAGCATTCGCTGCCTTAAGGGGTCTCAGGCAATACTGGCTCCCAGCCCAAGCACCTCACGTCAGACCCCACTTGCTACCGCTGCGACAGGCTCGCATCGGCCACCGTGGCCGGCTGTGCTTCGCCGCCCGTGGCCGTCGCGGTGCCGGTCCGCGTCCAGCGTGTCGCCTCGATGATGTTGGTGCCGAGCGTCGTGCGCACGGAAATCCGCAGCGGCACCAGCACCCGCGTGCCCTCGACCGGCGCGAGCCAGACCGACATGTCGCGGTTCTCTTCCATGAACTTCACCCCCGGCCGGTCGGGCCGGTGGCCGGCGATGGCGACGTAGCGGGCGTTGCAGACCAGAACGAGGCCGCTGTAGCCGGGCTTCTCCACCTGCCGGGTCTCGCCGTAGCTCAGCACCACGTTGAAGCGGGTGGCGCCGTCGAAGACGGGGAGCGTGCGGTTGCAGTTCTCCGGATCGGTGAGGTCCGCGCGGGCGCGGGCCGGCATCATCAGGGCGCTGGCCGGATCGATTACGCCGCGCTTGGCCGCGGCGGTGACCGGCACCCGGTCGCCGGTGTCGAGCAGCGGCGGGGTGATCTCGGCCTGGGTGACGTTGCCGTTGGCCAGCGCCATGCGCACGGCGATGCCGGAGCTGCTGGTGCGGGTGGCGATCGAGAAGGCGCTCGGCAGCGGCGCTGCGGCGATGCTGCCGGAGGAGCGGGCGGAGCCCTGGCCGCCGGTGACCGCGCCGACGAGGCCGGTCAGCACCGCCGACACGTCCATGCGGTAGCGCGGGCCGTCGAAGGCGCCGGTGAGTTGGGCGTTGCCGATCGGGATGCCGGCGAGGTTGACGCTGTAATCGACGGCGACGCCCGCGGGCGCGGCCTTGGCCTTGTGGGACCGCGGCGCGGCCTCGGCCGCCACTGGGAGAGCGAGCGCCCCTGCGAGAATGAGGAAGCGGGCGCAAAGGGAAGGCTTGGCGCGCATGGTCGGGACTCTGGGCGGCTCCACGCTCCGGCCGTCTCGGGACGAGGCGGGCCGGACAGTCGAGCTTATCGCCACCCATGGTTAACAGACCGTTCGGCCAACGCCAGCGGCAAGAAGGGAGCGGGGTTGGCTCAACCCGCGGGCTTCCAGCTCTGTCCATGATAGACGAAGCGCCCGCCCTCGCTCGCCAGGGCCGCGAGACCGCCGAAGGCGGGGTCCTTCACGGTGATGACGCTGGTGGGGATGGCGCGCATCTGCTCGGCGAAGGGGGCCTTGCGCTCGAAGGCTTCGCGGAAGCCGCCCTCGCGCAGGATGGGCACGATCCGCGGCGCGATGCCGCCGCCGATATAGACGCCGCCGGTGGCGAGGAAGGTCAGCGCCAGATCCCCGCAGACGCGGCCCAGGATCTTGCTGAACAGCGCGAGCGCGGCGCGTGCGTGCGGATCCTCGCCCGAGAGGCCGGTGCTGGTGATCTCGGCCGGGTCGCACAGGGAGCCGTCGCCGCCCGCCCGCACGGCGCGGATCGCGGCGCAGAGTCGCGCGAGACCCGGACCGGAGAGCAGCGTTTCCACCGTCACGCGTTCCTCGACGCGCTCGACCGCCGGCCAGATCTCGGCCTCGCCCGTGTCGGTCGGCCCGAGATCGGTGTGGCCGGCCTCAGTCGAGACGATGGCGAGGCGGTCCTCGTAGGGGATCAGAGCCGCGGCGCCGAAGCCGGTGCCCGGCCCCAGCACGAGGCGGGGGCCGCGCGCGTCGCCCAAGACCGGACCGATCGGGGTGAGGTCGTCGGGCGCAATGCCGGCGGCACCGGCGGCCACCGGCACGTAATCGTTGACGAGGGCGACGCGGCTGAGCCTGAAATCCCGGCCGATCGCGGCGGCGTCCACCAGCCAGTCGGCATTGGTGAGCTGGACGGCCGGAGCATCGACCCGGCCCGCGATCGCCAGGATCGCCGAGCGGGGCGCCGGGGCGCCGCTTCCGGCCAGGGAGACCCGGATCGCCGCGCTCGGATCGGGATGGCCGTGGGTCGCCTCGCGGGAGAGGAGACGCGGGGCCGCGCCCTTCGTCTCGATCAGGCCGAAGCGGGCATTGGTCCCGCCGATATCGCCGATCAGCACCGGGAATTCGAACATCCGCCTCTCGCGTCTCGCCGTGCTTTGCCGCGACCTTAACAGAGGGTGCGCGGGCCGTTCGGCAAGCGGTGAACCCAGCGGTGAACGATGTCAGGCAGCGGGCAGTGCGTCCGGGTCGATCGGCGCGCCCTCGGCCCAGGCCGCGATCAGGGCGCGCACCGCTTCCGGGTCGGCGAGGCGGCGGCTCGCCACGGTCTCGCCCTCGCCGATGCGCACGCTGACCCCGCCATCCTCGTTCACGGAAGCGAAGGCGATCTCGTCGGTGCGGTCGTCGCCCAAAAAAATCGCCCGGCGGCCGGCATAGGGGGCGGCCTCTCCGAAGGCGCGGATCGCGTGGCCCTTGGTGGCGTCGGCCGGCACGATCTCGCCGACGGCCTTGCCGAGCTGGAGCCGGTAGGCGGCGCCCAGATCGCGCGCCACCGCCTTGACGATCGCCTCGGCCGCTTCCGCATCGCCGGGGGCGGCGAGCCGCCAATGGACCGCGACCGAGGCGCCCTTGTCCTCGATCAGCACGGCTTCGTAGCGGGCCGTCTCCGCGTGCAGCCGCTCGACGCCCGCGCGCAGATCCGGGTGATCCTCCGGCCGTCCGCCGCTCAAGGTCCCGTCCACCCGGCGCTCGACCCCGTGCAGTCCGGCGACGTCGAACCGGGCGGGGTTCAGGAAGTCGTCGATCACCGTGACCGGGCGCCCGGTGACGATCGCGAGCGCGCCGCCGAGCCGCTCCCGCAGCCGCTCCAGAGCGGGCACGAGATCGGGATCGACCCGCACCGCGTCGGGCCGCGGCGCGATCTCGACCAGCGTGCCGTCGAAATCGAGGAACAGGGCGTAATCTGCGGTTTCGCTCACGGCATCGTCCTTCTCTCGGGCTGTTCCTGCGCTAGCATGAGGGCCGGTTGCGACAAACCGGTGATGCGACACCAACGGAGGCGCCCGTGCGGCCCATCCCCGTCCGCCCCGGCCCAGGGCAGGAAAGCGTCTGGGACTACCCCCGCCCACCCCGGCTGGAGCCGGTGCCGGAGCGGCTGGCGGTCATCTTCGGCGGGCAGACCATTGCTGCGACCACGGCCGGCTTCCGGGTGCTGGAGACGAGCCATCCGCCGACCTACTACTTTCCACCCGCCGACATTGCGGACAGCGTCCTCGGGCCCCCGCGCCGGGGCGGGATCTGCGAGTGGAAAGGCCGGGCCGTGCTGTTCGACGTGACGGGCGGCAGCGAACGGGCGCCGGGGGCGGCCTGGGCCTATCCCGACCCGACGCCGGGCTTCCGGTCCATCGCCGGCTACGTCGCCTTCTATGCCGGTCCGATGGAGGCTTGCCTTGTCGGTGACGTGCGGGCCGAGCCGCAGCCCGGCGGCTTCTACGGCGGCTGGATCACGCCGGGGCTCGTCGGCCCGTTCAAGGGCGGACCCGGCACGATGGGCTGGTAACGGTTTTCAGGCTGGCGCCACGCCGTGCGAGGCCGCTACACCGCTCTCGGATACGAACGCGAGGAGCCGTGCATGCAGGTCGAAACCGATCCCCGAGAAGTCGGCCTCTGCCCCGACCGGCTCGAGCGGATCGACACCTGGATGCGGGGCTATGTCGAGAGCGGGCGGCTGGCCGGCCTCTCGGTGAGCGTGCTGCGGGGTGGCCGGATCGCCTTCTTCCGCGCGCACGGGCACGCGGACCTCGCGCGGGACAAACCGTTTGCCGCCGACACCATCACCCGCATCTACTCGATGACGAAGCCGCTGACCTCGCTCGCGGTGCTGATGCTCTACGAGGAGGGGCGGTTCCAGCTCGACGATCCGGTCGCGCGCTTCCTGCCGGAATTCGCGCAGATGCGGGTGATGACCGGCGGCAACCGGGCCAAGATCGAGACCGAGCCGGCGCTGCGCCCGATCACGATCCGCGACCTCCTCACCCACACCAGCGGCCTGACCTACGGCTTCATGGAGGCGACCCTCGTCGACGCGCTCTACCGCCAGAACGAGATCGACTTCCAGACCTCGACCCTGTCGCTCGGCGAGCTGGTCGCACGGCTCGCGCAGCAGCCGCTCCTGACCCAGCCGGGGGCGGAGTGGAACTACTCGGTGGCCACCGACGTGCTCGGCCATTTCGTGGCGGTGGTGTCGGGCCAGGACTTCGCCGATTTCATGCGCACGCGCATCCTACGCCCGCTCGGCATGGACGACACCGATTTCTTCGTGCCGGAGGACAAGCAGGCGCGCTTTGCGGCGAACTACGTCTTCGACCGGGCCGGGAAGCTCCGGATCTACGACGACAGCGTTGACAGCCGGTTCCTCACACCGCCGCCGCTCGCCTCGGGCGGGGGCGGGCTCGTCTCGACGGCGGCCGACTACCTGCGCTTCTGCCGGATGCTCCTCAATCTCGGCGAGCTCGACGGCGTGCGGCTCCTCGGGCGCAAGACCGTCGAACTGATGCTGATGAACCATCTGCCCGGCGACCTGGCCGCTATGGGCCAACCGCGCTTCGCCGAATCCTCCTACGCCGGTATCGGCTTCGGGCTCGGCGTGTCGGTGATGCTCGATCCCGCGCGCGCCCAGATCCTCGGCACGCCGGGCGAGGCGTCCTGGGGCGGCGTGGCGAGCACCTCGTTCTGGGTCGATCCCGACGAAGACATGGCGGTGGTGCTGATGACCCAGCTCATCCCCTCCTCCGCCCTGCCCCTGCGCCGCGAGTTGCGGGTGCTGACCTACGCCGCCATCGAGAGTTGAACGGCCCCCGGGGCACATCTCGGGAACGGAAGCGCGGCGATTAACATATGTCCGATAGGCGTTTTCCCGGTGTCGGGCGGAGCGCGTCTCCGCTCCGAGGCTGCGCGGCTGCCCGCATCCGCCGCAACCGGATCGTTCGAACGCAAGAAGGGAATCAGCCCCGGACATGGACGATCTCACCGTGCAGAACCCGCTCGGCCGCAGGGGCCCGAGGATGCAGGTCAATCCGCCGGTCTTCTTCACCTCGGCCGGATTGACGCTCGCCTTCGCCGGTCTCAGCGCGCTGTTTCCCGCCGAGGCCAAGTCGATCTTCGATGCCCTTCAGGCCGGGATCGTGCGCGAGTTCGGCTGGTTCTACATCGCCAGCGTGGCCGGCTTTCTCGGCTTCGCGATCTTCCTGATGCTGAGCCGCTACGGCGACGTGAAACTGGGGCCGGACGACAGCGAGCCCGACTACAGCTACCTGTCGTGGTTCGCCATGCTGTTCAGCGCCGGCATGGGCATCGGCCTGATCTTCTTCGGCGTGGCCGAGCCAATCCAGCACTACGCCTCGCCCCCCGTGGGCGAGGGCAAGACCATCGAGGCCGCGCAGCGGGCGATGGTGCTGACTTTCTTTCACTGGGGCGTGCATGCCTGGGCGATCTACATCGTCGTCGGGCTGGCGCTCGCCTATTTCGCGTTCCGGCGCGGGCTGCCGCTGACGGTGCGCTCGGCCCTGCACCCCCTCATCGGTGACCGGATCAACGGTCCGATCGGCCACGCCATCGATATCTTCGCGGTGCTCGGCACGATCTTCGGCGTCGCCACCTCGCTGGGGCTCGGGGTGCTTCAGGTCAATGCCGGCTTCACCCACCTGTTCGGCATCCCCAACAACATCGTCGTTCAGATCATTCTCATCGCCGCCATCACCGGCTGCGCCACGCTCTCCGTCGCCTCGGGGCTCGACAAAGGCGTGAAGGTCCTGTCCGAACTCAACATCGTCCTGGCCGTCCTCCTGCTGGTCTTCGTGCTGGTCACCGGTTCCACGGTGTTCCTGCTCCAGGCCTTCGTCCAGAATATCGGCGCCTATCTCGGCGCCGTGGTCGAGCGCACGCTCCAGACCTACGCCTATCGGCCCAACGACTGGCTCGGGAGCTGGACGCTATTCTACTGGGGCTGGTGGATCGCGTGGTCGCCCTTCGTCGGCATGTTCATCGCCCGCATCTCCCGCGGCCGCACCATTCGCGAATTCGTCTCCGGCGTGCTGCTGGTGCCGGTGCTGTTCACCTTCTTCTGGATGACGGTGTTCGGCAACACCGCCATCGAGATGGATCGCAGCGGCGCGGTGGCCCTGACGCAGATCGTCAAGGACAACATGCCGGTCGCCTTGTTCGAGATGCTGGGGCACCTGCCGCTGGGCACGATCGCCTCGGGCCTGGCGACGCTGCTCGTGATCTTCTTCTTCGTCACCTCGGCCGATTCCGGTGCGCTGGTGATCGACATGATCACCTCGGGCGCGGCCGACGATCCGCCGCTCTGGCAGCGGGTGTTCTGGGCGATCAGCGGCGGCACCATCGCCGCGGTGCTGCTAGTGGCGGGCGGGCTGGACGCGCTTCAGACCGCGGCGATCGCCAGCGCCCTGCCCTTCTCGGTGGTGATGATCTTCATCTGCTACGGCCTGCTGCGGGCGCTTCAGATGGAGGGGCGCAGCGGCGGCCTCGACCTGTCCTCGGCGGCTGCCGGGGCGTCGGGCGGATTGTCCTGGCAGGAGAGGCTGGCGGCGATCACCCATTCCTATCGCAAGGAGGACGTGACGGCCTTCCTCGAAGGGACCGCCGCCCCCGCTCTGGAAGCGGTGGCGGAGCAGATGCGGGAAAGCGGGTTGTCGCCCGAAGTCGTGCGGTCGCCCGAGCGGGTCGACCTCATCGTTCCCTACAGCGACCGCGGCGCCTTCCGGTACGGCATCCGCGTGCGCGGCCTGCGGACGCCGAGCTTCGCCTGGGCGGAGAATCCGTCGAAGGCATCGGGCGAACGCCATTACCGGGCCCTGGTCCAGACCTCCGAGGGCGACCGCCCGCACGACGTCACGGGCTACAATCGTGAGCGGGTGATCAACGACCTGGTGAAGCGCTACGCGCAGTTCCGGGCGGTCCGGGGCGTGTCGTAGCACCGAGCCAGCGAGCACGGTGCGCGGTGGCTCTCGGGCCACCGCCCATTCGCCGCCCCGCGATCCAGCCCTCGCGCAACGGTGGTATCTCCTTGAGGCCAAAGAAAAATCAGACGGGTATCAAAAATATTTTTAGGCCCCGTTTGATCGATTGATGCAATGCAAACTGCTCGTTTTGACCAACGATTTTTGTCAAGCGACGAGACAGCTTGATTGAACTTTAGTGCCAGCCCTGTTTGGATCCGGCCTTAGAACAAAACCAAGTTGGGCAGGAAAACATGGCTGGTTCCGAGCCTTGGAACGCCGCACGTGCCGCTGGGATCGTCGCGGAGCTGCAATCCCTTGAGGGCGCGACTCTCCCTATATTGCATGCTCTGCAGGAGACCTTCGGCTACGTCGACGCGGAAGCGGTGCCGATCATCGCCGACGCGCTGAACCTGTCGCGCGCCGAGGTCCACGGCTGCCTGACCTTCTACCACGACTTCCGCCGCGAGCCGCCGGCAGGGCGCCACCACGTGAAGCTGTGTCGGGCCGAGGCCTGTCAGGCCATGGGCTCCGACCGTCTGCACGGCGAGATCCTCTCCCGCATGGGTTGCGACTGGCACGGCACCAGTGCCGACGGCGTCACCGTCGAGCCGGTCTACTGCCTCGGTCTCTGCGCCAACGGTCCCGCCGCCCTGGTCGATGACGAGCCGCTGGCCCGCCTCTCCGCCGAATCCCTCGACGCCGCCCTCAAGGAGGCCCGCGCGTGAGCATCACCGTCTTCGTCCCGCAGGATGCCGTCGCCCTGGGACTCGGCGCCAACCGCGTCGCCCGCGCGATCCTTTCCGGTGCGGAAGCCCGCGGCCTCGACCTGCGCATCGTCCGCACCGGCACCCGCGGCATGCTCTGGCTGGAGCCGATGGTCGAGGTGGCCACGCCTGAGGGCCGCATCGCCTACGGCCCGGTGACCCCGGCCGATGTCGAGAGCTTGCTCGATGCGAATTTCGCAGAGGGCGGCGAGCACAGGCTCCGCCTCGGAGACCCCGAGAAGATCCCCTTCCTCGCCCGGCAGCATCGGCTGACCTTCCACCGCTGCGGCGTGGTCGATCCGCTCTCGGTCGAGGATTACCGGGCCCATGGCGGTTACCGCGGCCTGGAAGCCGCGCTGAAGCTCGACGCGGAGGGCATCGTCGGGGAGGTGCGCGATTCGGGGCTGCGTGGGCGCGGCGGCGCCGGCTTCCCGGCGGGCATCAAGTGGAACACGGTGATGCTGGCGAAGGCGGACCAGAAATACGTGGTCTGCAACGCCGACGAGGGCGATTCCGGCACCTTCGCCGACCGGATCATGATGGAGGGCGACCCCTTCAACCTGATCGAGGGCATGACCATCGCCGCCGTCGCGACAGGGGCCACGCGGGGCTACATCTACTGCCGCTCCGAGTATCCGCAGGCCTTCAAGACCCTGCGCGACGCGATCGCCAACGGCGTCAAGGCCGGGGTGCTGGGCGACAACATCCTGAACAGTGGCAAGAGCTTCCACCTGGAAGTCCGGCTCGGCGCCGGCGCCTATATCTGCGGCGAGGAGACCTCGCTGCTGGAGAGCCTTGAGGGCAAGCGCGGCATCGTCCGGGCCAAGCCCCCGATCCCGGCGCTCAAGGGCTTCCTCGGCAAGCCGACGTTGGTCAACAACGTCATGACCTTCACGGCCGTGCCCTACATCCTGGAGCATGGGGCCAAGGCTTACGCCGAGTACGGCATGGGCCGCTCGCTCGGCACGCTGCCGATCCAGCTCGCCGGCAATATCCGCCAGGGCGGTCTGATCGAGTATGCCTTCGGCATCACCATCCGGCAGGTGATCGAGGAGTTCGGCGGCGGCACGGCCTCGGGCCGTCCGGTGCGGGCGGTGCAGGTCGGCGGTCCGCTCGGCGCCTACTTCCCCGACGAGTTGCTCGACACGCCGCTGGATTACGAGGCGATGGCTGCCCAGAAGGGCCTCGTCGGCCATGGCGGCATCGTGGTGTTCGACGACACCGTGGATATGGCCCGCCAAGCCCGCTTCGCCTTCGAGTTCTGCGCCACCGAATCCTGCGGCAAGTGCACCCCCTGCCGCGTCGGCGCCACCCGCGGCGTCGAGACCATGGACAAGGTCATCTCCGGCATCCGCACGGAGGCCAATCTCAAGCTCGTCGAGGATCTCTGCGAGATCATGACCGACGGCTCGCTCTGCGCCATGGGCGGCCTGACGCCGATGCCCGTGATGAGCGCGATCACCAACTTCCCCGAGGATTTTCGGCGCGCGGGCGATTGGCCCGTCGCGGCCGAGTGAGGAGGCCCTCGCATGACCCTCATCAAGGAAATCGACTACGGCACGCCGATCCGGCTCTCCGAACAGACGGTGACGCTGACCATCGACGGCGAGAGCGTGACGGTGCCCGCCGGCACCTCAGTCATGGCGGCCGCGATGCATAAGGGGACCAAGATCCCCAAGCTCTGCGCCACCGACTCGCTGGAGCCGTTCGGCTCCTGCCGGATGTGCCTCGTGGAAATCGATGGACGCCGCGGCACGCCCGCCTCCTGCACCACGCCGGCCGAGAACGGCATGGTCGTGCACACGCAGACCGACAAGCTGCACCGCCTGCGCAAGGGCGTGATGGAGCTCTACATCTCCGACCACCCCCTCGACTGCCTGACCTGCGCGGCCAACGGCGATTGCGAGTTGCAGGATACTGCAGGTCAGGTCGGCCTGCGCGAAGTGCGCTACGGCTATGACGGCGACAACCACGTCAAGCCGTCCTCCGACCGTTACCTGCCCAAGGACGAGTCGAACCCCTATTTCACCTACGATCCCTCGAAGTGCATCGTCTGCAACCGTTGCGTCCGCGCTTGCGAGGAGACGCAGGGCACCTTCGCGCTCACTATCGAGGGCCGCGGCTTCGACAGCCGCGTGGCGGCGGGTCCGACCAACTTCATGCAGTCCGAATGCGTGTCCTGCGGCGCCTGCGTCCAGGCTTGCCCGACCGCGACCCTGCAGGAGAAGACGATCCACCAGTACGGCCAGCCCGACCATGCGGCGGTCACAACCTGCGCCTATTGCGGCGTCGGCTGCGCCTTCAAGGCCGAGATGCAGGGCGACAAGGTCGTGCGCATGGTGCCCTACAAGGGCGGCAAGGCCAACGAGGGTCATAGCTGCGTCAAGGGCCGCTTCGCCTACGGCTACGCCACCCACAAGGACCGCATCACCAAGCCGATGATCCGCGCCCAGATCACGGATCCGTGGCGCGAGGTCTCATGGGAGGAGGCGATCAACCACGCGGCCTCCGAGTTCAAGCGCATCCAGGCGAAATACGGCCGCGACTCGGTCGGCGGCATCACCTCGTCGCGCTGCACCAACGAGGAGGCCTACCTCGTCCAGAAGCTGGTGCGCGCCGCCTTCGGCAACAACAACGTCGATACCTGCGCCCGCGTCTGCCACTCGCCGACCGGCTACGGCCTGATGTCCACCCTCGGCACCTCCGCCGGCACGCAGGACTTCAAGTCGGTCGAGGAATCCGACGTGATCCTCGTCATCGGCGCCAACCCGACCGACGGCCACCCCGTCTTCGGCTCGCGGATGAAGAAGCGCCTGCGCGAGGGCGCCCGCCTCATCGTCGCCGACCCGCGCAAGATCGACCTCGTGAAGTCGCCCCACATCCGGGCCGACCATCATCTGCCCTTGAAGCCCGGCTCCAACGTCGCCTTCATAAACGCGTTCGCCCACGTCATCGTCACGGAAGGGCTGATCGCCGAGGACTATGTCCGCGAGCGCTGCGATCTGGCCGAGTTCGAGTCCTGGGCCCGGTTCATCGCCGAGGAGCGCAACTCGCCGGAAGCGGCTCAGGCGATCACCGGCGTCGATCCGGCCGAGATCCGCGCCGCGGCCCGCCTCTACGCCACGGGGGGCAAGGCGGCGATCTACTACGGCCTCGGCGTGACCGAGCACAGCCAGGGCTCGACCATGGTCATGGGCATGGCCAACATCGCCATGGCCACCGGCAATATCGGCATGGTGGGCGCCGGCGTGAACCCGCTGCGCGGCCAGAACAACGTGCAGGGCTCGTGCGACATGGGCTCGTTCCCGCACGAGCTGCCGGGCTACCGCCACGTCTCGGACGACGCCACCCGCGAGAGCTTCGAGGCGATCTGGGGGGCCAAGCTCGACAACGCGCCGGGCCTGCGCATCACCAACATGCTGGACGAGGCCGTCGGCGGCACGTTCAAGGGCATGTACATCCAGGGCGAGGACATCGCCCAATCCGACCCCGACACCCATCACGTCACCTCCGGCCTGCGGGCCATGGAGTGCATCGTGATCCAGGACATCTTCCTGAACGAGACGGCGAAGTACGCCCACGTCTTCCTGCCGGGCGCCTCGTTCTTGGAGAAGGACGGCACCTTCACTAACGCCGAGCGGCGCATCAGCCGCGTGCGCAAGGTGATGGTGCCGCTCGGCGGCTACGGCGACTGGGAGGGCACGATCCTGCTCGCCCGCGCGCTCGGCTACGAGATGAACTACACCCACCCGTCCGAGATCATGGACGAGATCGCCCGCCTCACCCCGAGCTTCGCCGGCGTCTCCTACGAGAAGCTCGAGGAACTCGGTTCGATCCAGTGGCCGTGCAACGAGAAGGCGCCGCTCGGCACCCCGATGATGCACGTCGACCGGTTCGTGCGCGGCAAGGGCCGCTTCATGATCACGGAATACGTGCCGACCGACGAGCGGACCACGGGCAAGTTCCCGCTGATCCTCACCACCGGCCGCATCCTCTCCCAGTACAATGTCGGCGCGCAGACCCGTCGCACCGAGAATTCCCGCTGGCACGAGGAGGATGTGCTGGAGATCCACCCCTTCGACGCAGAGATGCGCGGCATCGTCGACGGCGACCTCGTTGCGTTGGAGAGCAGGTCCGGTGATATCGCGCTGAAGGCCAAAGTGACCGAGCGGATGCAGCCGGGGATCGTCTACACGACGTTCCACCACGCCAAGACCGGCGCCAACGTCATCACCACGGACTATTCGGACTGGGCCACCAACTGCCCCGAATACAAGGTGACGGCGGTGCAGGTGCGGCGCACGAACCGGCCCTCAGACTGGCAGGCGAAGTTCTACGAGGAAGACTTCTCGCTCACCCGGATCGCGGAAGCCGCGGAGTAGTCTTTGGGACTTGGGGGCGGACGACGGCCCGCTCCTCTCCCACTCATCCCCCCTCGTCCTGAAGTGCTGTGCAGCAGCCTCGAAGGAGGGCGCCAGGGATCGCGAGCGTGCTGGAACCCGCCTTCGAGGCCTCCTCTGCGCTTCGGCGCCTCCGGATGAGGGAAAGGCTGGGACGACCACAACGAAACACGGACACCCCGAGTAGGCGATGAGCGCGACGACAACCAACGACAAGCTGGTCCGCATGGCCAACCAGATCGCCCTGTTCTTCCGGTCCTATCCGGAGGACGAGGCAGTGTCGGGCATCCACAAGCACATCGTGGCGTTCTGGACGCCGAAGATGCGCCGTGACCTCGAAGGCTACGCCGACGAGGCCGGCGAGCGGCTCGATGCCCTCGTTCACAAGGCCCTGCGCGAGGAGCCGACGACCGAGAGCCCGGTGCGCCCGGCCACCCGCAACCCGCAGCTCGCGGGCGAGGGTGCTAGCGACGCCGGCTGACACGCATCTCATCCCGATGTCTTGAGCAGGCTTTCGCAATCGGCCTACCACGGCGGAGGCCCGCCCTCTCTGCGGGTGTCCGGGCGGCGCACACGTGATCGACAAGCTCGAATTCCTCCTGGCGCTCGCCCGCGAGCAGCATTTCGGGCGCGCGGCCGAGACCTGCGGCGTCACTCAGCAGACGCTCTCGGCAGGGGTGAAGAGCCTGGAGGACCGCTTCGGCGTCCGCCTCGTTCAGCGCGGCTCGCGCTTCCAGGGCTTCACCCCCGAGGGCGACCGGGTGCTCGCCTGGGGCCGGCGCATCGTCGGCGACGCGCGTGCGATGCAGGACGACGTGGCGGCGCTCCGCAAGGGCCTCTCGGGCCACCTGCGCATCGCTGCCGTGCCGACCGCGCTGCCGATGGTGGCGGCTCTGACCACGCCCTACCGGGCACGCTACCCGAACGTGCGCTTCAGCGTGATCTCGACGACTTCGGAAGAGATCTTCTCGCAGATCGACAACCTCGAGGCCGATGCGGGACTGACCTATCTCGACAACGAGCCGCTGGGTCGCGTCATCGCCGTGCCGCTCTACACCGAACACTATCAGCTGTTGACCGCGGCCGGCGGGCCCTACGACGACCGCGCCAGCGTCACCTGGGCGGAACTCGCCCGGATTCCGCTCTGCCTGCTGACGCCGAACATGCAGAATCGGCGCATCATCGACCAGCAGCTCCGCGCGGCCGGCGGCGAGCCGGCGCCGACGCTCGAATCGAACTCCATGGTCGTGCTGATGACCCATGTGCGCACGCTGCAATGGGCGAGCGTGATGCCGGCGATCCTCGCCGACGCACTGGGACCGACCGAGGGCTTGCGGGCGATCCCGATCGTCGAGCCCGACCTGCGCCACGCCATCGGCCTCGTTGCCCCGCGCCGCGATCCGGCGACGCCGATGGTGACCGCGCTGGTCAACGTCGCCCGCACCGTGGCCCGCACCCTCGACGCGGACGATCCCGTCCCGGCGTTGCTGCCGAGTCCATGAAGCCGGGATCTTGAAGGGATCATCCCATTAGCGGGGTCGCGGGGCAGCACCCCGCAATTCTTTCCTCCGGCATCAGGTGCGGGGCCGCTGAAGCAGGGCGCATTGGGTGAGCAGACCGGACTCCCGGCGCATGACGGCGCAGGTGACGCGGGCGGCTTCCGCATCGACGGTGCTGTGGCGCTTGGCCTGCGCGCCGTGACGGGCCTGCCGGGCAGCCTCCCTCAGGCGGTCCGGCGCGATCCCCGTCACGGCATGGCCCGCCTGCGCGAACAGCGTGTCGTAGGTCTCCGGCACGGTCTCGCCCTTGATCTGCGCACCGACGGAGGACTGGTCGCCTGCGCAGGAGAGCGTCAGCGCCGTTTGCGGGCCGGCATCGAACCGGGCGAAGTCGGCGTTGCGCTCGGCGACCTTGGCCCCGGTGGCCGCCTGCACCCGCTCGATCAGCTCATCGCAAGAGGCCTCCGCCCAGGCGGGGGAGGCGGCGAGGCCGAGGAGAAGGGCGAGGCAGCTGCGCATGGCCCGATGTTAGGCCGAAGCGCCAAGGCCCGTCTCCGGGAGCGGGCTGAGGCGTAGCGCCGCTCCGAGGACGGGTGGCGGGGTCACGGGTGCCAGGGTTCGGCCGGCACCTCCGCCTCTTCCGTCGCGTGCTGTCCGTCGAGCTGCGCCTGGATCGCGCGCAGAGCCTCCTGCACCCCCTGCCCCGAGGCCGCCGAGAGCACCAGCGGCTTGCCGCCCGCCGCCCGCTTGAGCCGGGCCATCTGCTGCTTGAGCGTCTCGGCGTCGAGCGCGTCCGCCTTGGACAAAGCCACGATTTCCGGCTTGTCGGCGAGGCCGCCGCCATAGGCTTCGAGTTCGCGCCGCACCAGCTTGTAGGCCTTGCCGGCATGCTCGCTCGTGCCCTCCACGAGGTGGAGCAGCACCCGGCAGCGCTCGACATGGGCCAGGAAGCGGTCGCCGAGTCCGACGCCCTCGTGCGCACCCTCGATCAGGCCGGGGATGTCGGCGAGCACGAACTCGCGCTCGTCCGAGCGCACCACGCCGAGGCCGGGATGGAGCGTGGTGAAGGGGTAGTCGGCGATCTTCGGTTTGGCGGCGGTGACGGTCGCGAGGAAGGTCGACTTGCCCGCGTTCGGCAGGCCGACGAGCCCGGCATCGGCGATGAGCTTGAGGCGCAGGATCAGCCACATCTCCTGGCCTTCGAGGCCGGGATTGGCGTGGCGCGGGGCGCGGTTGGTGGAGGTGGTGAAGTAGGCGTTGCCGAAGCCGCCGTTGCCGCCCTTGGCGAGCCGCACCCGCTGGCCGACCTCGGTCATGTCGGCGATCAGGGTCTCGCCGTCCTCGGCGAAGACCTGCGTGCCGGCGGGCACTTGCAGCACCGCGTCGTCGCCCTTGGCGCCGTGGCAGTTCGAGCCCATGCCGTGCTCGCCCTTCTTCGCCTTGAAGTGCTGCCGGTAGCGATAATCGATCAGGGTGTTGAGGCCCTGCACGCACTCGATCCAGACATCGCCGCCCCGTCCGCCGTCGCCGCCGTTGGGGCCGCCGAACTCGATGAACTTTTCCCGCCGGAACGAGACGCAGCCGGGACCGCCGTCGCCGGAGCGGACGTAGACCTTGGCTTCGTCGAGGAATTTCACGGTGCTTCTCTCAGGTGCGGGACGCGGATAGTGCCGGTCATCGAGGGGTGATGATCCCGATCATCACCCCTCGCCCGCGCGAAATGCGCGGTGGCGGCCATCCGCCGGACGCAGGCCGCTCGACCGAAGGTCGGGTGGCCTGCACGGTTGTTTCAACTCTCCGTGCGACGGCACTGGCCGTCGAGGTTGAGGTACTGGATGCTGCGCAGGCCCGCCTCGAACCAGCCGCCGGCATCCGGCTGACGGCCGTTGGCGCCGCCATCGCCGTAGAGGTTGATCCGGATCGCACCGTCCGGCGATTGCAGGGTCGGCGCCTCGCCCGATCGATCGTAGGTCCAGGTCGGGCGTTCGTCGAACAGGGTCTGCGATCCGTCCGCCTCCCGCTGGAACAACTGCCCGTAGGCGGTGCCGCCGCCCGCGGGGGAGGCGAAATAGAAGCCGACCTTCGGCGTGCGGCCCGCGAAGTTGTAGAACTCACAGTAGAGCCGGGTTTCTCCCCGAGCTTTCGGAGCGGGCGCCGCCACGGGCTCGATCGGCGGCGGCGGCCCCTCGCGGGTAATCGCGAAGATCAAGCTGCCGAGGGCGATCGCGGTGAGGCCGGCCCCGAGGCCGGCGATCGTCCGTGTCCTCATAGCGAGGGTCCTCCTGCGATCGTCCCGCGCCGGTCCAGCCACGCCGCCCGGTCGAGCCGGTAGGTGTAGCTCGGCACGGCGCCGCCCCGCGCCTCGAAGACCGGCGCCGATTCCCCGGTGCGGCGGAACCCGCACTTCTCCAGCACGCGTTGCGAGCCGCGGTTCCCGACCATCGCGGCGGAGACGAGCGCCCGTCCGCCGGCATAGGCGAAATGGGCATCCACCAGCGCCTCGGCTGCCTCGGTCATCAGCCCCTCGCCCCAGAACGGGCGTCCGAGCCAGTAGCCGAGATGCGGCTCCGTCTCGTCCGGCCGGTCCTCGACCGAGACGACACCGATCAGGTTCGCGGGTGCTGCCCGTCGGCAGACCGCCATGATCAGCCCGTCGCCCGCGGTGTTCGCGGCGCGCGCCCGGATCACGAAGCCCTCGGCCTCGTGCAGCGGAAGCGGCGTCGTGAGCCGCGCCGTCATCTCGGCGACTGCCGGATCGCCGGCGAGCCGCGAGACCGCCTCGGCGTCGCGGGCGGTGGGCCAGCGCAGCCAGAGCCGTCGCGTCTCGATGCGGAAGACGTCGTCGCGGGTGAGATCGGGGAACATCGTGAGCCGGTCATGTGAGGGCGCGCGCGGCGCCGTCCGGGACGACGAAGGGGGAGGATGGTGCCCCATCCTCCCCCGTGTTCCGATCCGCTCGAAGCTTCGCCTGAAGCCTTAGCGACTCGTCCGCCGGTTCGGTGTGGGACACCGGCGGGACGCTCGCTTCGTCGTCAGCGACAAGCGTCCGCCGTTACTCCGCGGCCTGGGCCAGCGGTACGACGGTGACGAACGCACGTCCGCGGCGGGTCTCGAACTGCACGTTGCCGGGAACGAGGGCGAACAGGGTGTGGTCCTTGCCCATGCCGACATTGGTGCCGGGATGCCACTTCGTGCCGCGCTGGCGCACGATGATGTTGCCCGGGATGACGGCCTCCGAGCCGAACTTCTTGACGCCGAGGCGCCGGCCGGCGGAGTCGCGGCCGTTGCGGGACGAGCCGCCTGCTTTTTTATGTGCCATGGGATTGCTCCAGAATTCTGCTTAGATCTGCGTTCGGACGAGCGGCCGATTACTCGGCGGCGGCCGGGGCGGACTCGGCGGCCGGCTCGGCCTTCCGGGTCTTGCGCGGCTCGGCCTTCGAGGTCTTGCCGCCGGCGCTGATCTCGGTGATGCGCACGACCGTGAAGTCCTGGCGGTGGCCGCGGCGGCGGCGCGAGTTCTGGCGGCGGCGCTTCTTGAAGGCGATGACTTTGCGCGTGCGGCCGTGCTGGACGATCTCGCCGGTGACGCCGATGCCCGACAGGAGCGGGGTGCCGATCTGGGTGGCATCGCCGTCGGTGAACAGCAGCACGTCGCCGAAGGTGACGGCGGCGCCGGCCTCGCCCTCGAGGGTGGCCACGGTGATGACGTCGTTGGCGGCAACGCGGTACTGCTTGCCGCCGGTCTTGATGACTGCGAACATCGTTCTCTCTCGTGTTCTCTGCCGGCCTCCGGCGCCGCGAGGGGCCTGGACCGTCTTCTTGTTCAGGTCATCCGCGCGGCATAGGCCAAGCCGTGAGCGCACGAACGCGAAACGCGCGGACTTCGTCGAGGAAGCCGCGCGGAGCCGGTCGGATAGTCGGTGGTGGGCAGCGTGTCAATCCGCGCCCTGACCGTGGATCGATCGAACCCGCACGGATCGGGCATCTTACCGGTCGTATTTCGCAGCCGGACTCCCTCGGGACATTCGGACCCTGGCCGGCGAGCGCGCAGGGAGATGAGAGGTCTGCACGAGGCTCCTTTCGCGCATCGCGATACAATTCGGGCCAATCGTCTTCCAATCGCGCTGGCCTCAACAGGTATTTATCATAGATAAATGTTCGCACTATAATAGTGTAAGGCTTGAAAAATGAGAAAAATACTGACAATCCTGCCCTTCGTGCTCAGCATAGGCCTGGCTTTCTTGCCCGGAATGGCCTCTGCCGAGGAGAAGGTTGCCGCGTCCCCGACCGGAACGGAACTCGCCGAGAAGATCGTCGGCACCTGGGAGCTCGTGTCCTACAAGGTCGAGGACAAGGACACCGGAAAGCTGATCGAGGCGATGGGGCCGACGCCGCGTGGCCGGGTGATCTTCACCAAGGACGGCTGGGTCGCATTCAACCTCGAAGGCAGCGACCGGCAGCCCGCCAAGACCGAAGCCGAGCGGGCCGAACTGATGAAGACCCTGGTCGCCTATATCGGGCGTTATCGCATCGAGGGCGATCAGTGGGTGACGAGTGTCCAGACGGCCTGGGCCCCGGAATGGGTCGGAACGGAACAGCGGCGCACCATCAAGCTGGATGGTGACTATGCCGATGTCGTCACGCCTTGGCGCAAGATGCCGAACTGGGATGTCGGCCACCTCTCGCACAGCGTCATCCGCTTCAAGCGGGCTCAGTGACCTGACGGGCGGCCTCCGCCGCGGCGGAGACGGAGGCCGTCCGGGGAGCCGGGCCTCGCGGAGGACGCGATCCAGAGCATCGTGCTGGATGTCAGATCCAGCACGATGCTCTATCCTCTTGTCTGTGCATCGTCTTTTCCGAAAGTCGGCGGCCACCTTTCGGGACGATGCTCTATCGCTTCGTCAGCCCACCCAGCACATTCCGCAGGATCGCGTCGCCGACTTCGGTGCCGACCTTGCGGGCCATCGAGCGGGCGGCGTTGCCGAGGACCTGCTCGGCGAGGCTCGGCGGCGGACGCCGGCCACGACCGGTTCCCTTGCCGGTTCCTTTGCCCTTCGGCGCTTCCTCGCCACCCCCGAAAATGCTGCCGATCAGGCCGCCGAGCATCCCCGACAGCCCGCCCTCGCTCTGGCTCGCGGCCTCAGCCGGGGCGGAATCCAAGTGCTTGCGCTGGGCCAGCATCTCGTAGGCGCTCTCGTTGTCGACCGCCTCGTCGTATTTTCCACGCAGCGGGCTCTGCCCGATGATCGCGGCGCGCTCCGCTGGCGTCAGCGGTCCGACCCGGCCCTGCGGCGGGGCGATCAAGGCTCGCTCGACGATCGAGGGCGTGCCCTTGGCCTCCAAGAAACTCACCAGCGCCTCGCCGACGGCGAGTTCGGTGATCGCCCGGCCGACATCGAAACCGGGGTTTTGGCGGAAGGTCTCGGCCGCCGCGCGTACGGCGCGCTGGTCGCGGGGGGTGAAGGCGCGCAGGGCGTGCTGCACCCGGTTGCCGAGCTGGCCGAGGACGGTCTCCGGCACGTCGAGCGGGTTCTGCGTCACGAAGTAGACGCCGACGCCCTTCGAGCGGATCAGGCGCACCAACTGCTCCACGGCGTCGAGGAGCGCCTTGGGCGCATCGTTGAACAGCAGGTGCGCCTCGTCGAAGAAGAACACGAGCTTCGGCTTGTCGAGGTCGCCCACCTCGGGGAGCTGCTCGAACAATTCGGAGAGCATCCACAGCAGGAACGAGGCGTAGAGGCGCGGCCGCTGCATCAGCCGGTCCGCGGCCAGGATGTTGACGAAGCCCCGGCCCTCCCGGTCGGTGCGCATGAAGTCTTCGAGGTTGAGCGCCGGCTCGCCGAGGAACTTGTCCGCGCCCTGGTTCTCCAGCACGAGGAGCGATCGCTGGATCGCGCCGATCGAGGCGCCCGAGACGTTGCCGTAGGCCGCCGAAAGCTCCTTGGCGTTCTCGGAGAGGAAGGTGAGCAGCGCGCGCAGGTCCTTCAGGTCGATCAGCGGCCACTGGTTCTCGTCGGCGACGCGGAAAGCGATGTTGAGTACGCCCTCCTGGATGTCGTTGAGTTCGAGCAGGCGGGCGAGCAGGAGCGGACCCATCTCGGTGACGGTGCAGCGGATCGGGTGGCCCTGCTCACCGAACACGTCCCAGAACACCGTCGGGAAGCGGTCGGGCTCGTAGGCGATCCCGAGTTCCTCCGCCCGCTTGACGAAATGCGGTTTCGCCTCCCCGGCGGCGGCAAGCCCCGAGAGGTCGCCCTTGATGTCGGCGGCGAAGACCGGGACGCCCGCGTTGGAGAAGCCTTCGGCGAGCACCTGCAGGGTCACGGTCTTGCCGGTGCCGGTGGCCCCCGCCACGAGGCCGTGGCGGTTGGCCAGCCGCAGGGTCAGCACCTCGGGTTTCGGCCGAGGGCCCGTGCTCCGGCCGACCAGAATCGTCCCCTCGCCCGCCGCCATGCTGTCCTCGTTCGAACCGTCACCGTTGTGGCAGACAGGGTATGGCGTCCCGCATGCCCGATCCAGGGCCCGCGACCACGAGCGACCCTTGATTTCGCCGCCGACGCATCGGACAGACGAAAACCTGCCAGAGAGGACATGTTTCATGGAAGAGCTGATCGCCCGCGTCACCAACCGCACGGGCCTCGACGCCGCGACCGCCAAGACCGCGATCGGGCACATCCTCGCCTTCCTGCAGAAAGAGGGGCCGGCGACCGAGGTAAGCCAGTTGATGGCCGCGCTTCCGGGCTCCGAGACGGCGCTCGCCGAAGCGAACGCCTCGGAAGGCGGCGGTGGGCTGATGGGCATGCTCGGCGGGATGATGGGCGGCGGCGTGATGGCGCTCGGCCAGAAGCTGATCTCGGCCGGCGTGCCGATGAACCAGATGCAGCCGCTCGGCCAGGAGCTGTTCGCCTATGGCCGCGAGAAGGCCGGCGAGGATGTGATGGGGCCGATCGTCGGCTCGATCCCGGGGCTGAACCAGTTCGTCTGAGGCGGCAGGGTCGTTCGATAAGCCCTTGTGATCGTTAGCCGGTTTTCATTCGCCGGCTAGCATGGGGACTTTGCGCGGAGCCTCGCAGCGGCTTCGCGCAAGTCTCTGTAAAAACGGAAAAATCTCCGTCATAAAAGCGTGCGGCCTTCATGATGTTGTCGCCGCGCAAGAGGACGCATCGCGCGGCCTCCGCCACGACAGGATCGTGTCGCCCATGCTGCCGAATTTTTCTCCGCGCGAGGCCACGGCGGCGTGGAAGGCCGGTTGGGAGACCAAGGTCCAGGCGCCCTTCGCCCGGTTCCGGCAGACCTTCGAGGGCGGTGACCTCGCGCTTCCCGGGGCTGCACCCATCCTGTTGAAGTCCAAGGCCAAGCGCTCTCTGCTGGAGCCGGGGCTCGACCCCAGCCTCGGCCGCATCGGCCCGCTCGAAGTGCGGCTCGCCACCACCAAGTCCGAGATCCGCCGCGCGCAGCGCCTGCGCTTCCGCGTGTTCTACGAGGAGATGTCGGCGGTGCCGACCGGCATGGCCGCGCTCAAGCGTCGGGACGTCGATGCCTACGACGCGATCTGCGACCACCTCCTGGTGATCGACCACACCGCCACCGAGGCCAAGCCCTTCCGCAAGGCCCGGCCGAAGGTGGTCGGCACCTACCGGCTGCTGCGCCAGGACCGGGCGGAGGCGCATTTCGGCTTCTACTCCTCGGGCGAGTACGACCTCGCGCCGCTGCTGGAGCGCCATCCGGGAAAACGCTTCCTCGAACTCGGCCGCTCCTGCGTGCTGAAGCCCTACCGCACCAAGCGCACCGTCGAACTCTTGTGGCACGGCATCTGGACCTACGTGCTGCACCACCGCATCGATGCGATGCTCGGCTGCGCCAGCCTGGAAGGCACCGATCCGGACCGCCTCGCGCTTCCCTTGAGCTTCCTGCACCACCACGCCCGCGCCCCCGAGGCGTGGCGCGCCTGCGCCCTGCCGGAGCGCTACGTCGCGATGGACCGGCTGGCCAAGGAGGCGGTCGATCCCAAGGCCGCGCTGATGGCGCTGCCGCCGCTGGTGAAGGGCTATCTCCGGGTCGGGGCGACCTTCGGCGACGGTGCGGTGGTGGACCGCCAGTTCGGCACCACCGACGTGCTCGTGGTGCTGCCGGTCTCGGCCATCTCCGCTCGTTATATCGGACATTTCGGCGCGGGTGCGGATCGGCACGCTGCCTGACGGCTGCGGGGTTGCGGTGGGAGCCGGGGCCTGCTGAGGCGGGCGCCCTGCAACCCTGACGCGCCGTTCCAAGCTCATGCCCGCCCTCTCCACCCCCGTCTCCGATCGCGACCGCCTCGGCGCGATGGCCGCCGCGATCGCCTGCGTGGCGGTGGTGGGGACGGGGCTCGGCCTGTCGATCCCGCTACTTTCGCTCGAGATGGAGCGGATGGGCGCGTCGAGCGTCGTCATCGGCCTCAACACGGCCGTGGCGGGGTTCGCGGCGATCCTCACGGTGCCGTTCGTGCCGCGGCTCGCCGCAAAGGTCGGCGTGGTGCGTCTGCTGATCCTGGCGATCGTGCTCGGCGGGCTGTGCCTCACCGCCTTCAAGCTCTTCCCCCACCTCGTCCTGTGGTTCCCCCTACGCTTCGTCTTCTCGACGACGATGGGCGTGCTGTTCGTTCTCTCCGAGTTCTGGATCAACGACGCGGCGCCCCCTGAGCGGCGCGGGCTGGTGATGGGCATCTACGCGACGGTGCTGGCGATCGGCTTCGCCATCGGCCCGACCCTGCTGACCCTGCTCGGCACGGAAGGGTTCGCGCCGTATCTCGCCGGTTCGGCCCTGTTCTTCCTCGGCCTCACTCCGCTGGTGCTGGCCCGCAATCTCTCGCCCGCCCTCGGGCACGGCGAGGGCGGCGGGATCGTGACCTATCTGCGCCTCGCGCCGCTCGCGGTGCTGGCCGCCGCCCTCTACGGCGCGGTCGAGGCGGGCGCCTTCGCGATCCTGCCGCTCTACGGCCTGCGCATCGGCCTCGACGCGCAGGTCGCCGCCGCCCTGGTGAGCGCGGTGGCGCTCGGCAACGTGGTGTTCCAGATCCCCGTCGGGCTGCTGGCCGACCGGGTGGATCGGCGCCTCGTCCTGCTCGGCGGCAGCCTCGCGGGCGCGCTCGGGGCGGCGCTGATCCCGTGGGCGTCCGCCTCCTTGCCGGGGCTCACAGCCCTGCTCTTCGTCTGGGGCGGGATCGTCGGCACGCTCTACACGGTGGGCCTCGCCCATCTCGGCGCCACCTTGCGCGGACCGGATCTGGCCGGCGCCAACGCCGCCTTCGTGATGCTCTACAATGCCGGCCTGATGCTCGGACCGCCGCTGATCGGTGGCGGCATGGACCTCGCCCCGCCCCAGGGGTTCGCCGTCGCCATGAGCCTGCTGTTCGCGCTCTTCGCGGTGCCGGTGGTTCGCAGCCTCGTGCGGGGACCGGCGGGCTGAGATCGATTGCGGCGGCACGGAACGGCGCCCCGGCGGTGCCCGTTATCCCGTCGAAGCTGCACCGTTTTTCATTCCGACGACGAAGGAGCCCGAACCATGAGCCTCATCGGACGCATCGTCACCAAGATCCTCGGCACCGACGACCGCGCCGTCGTCCGCGACGACCGCAACGCCGACTCGAGTTCCCCGATCGGCCGGCTCGTGACGAAGATCCTGCGCAAGTAATCGCACCACACGGAATCGCGCCACACGACACTGATCCGAGGGCCGGCCGTCCGAAAGGGCGGTGCGGCCCTTTTCTTTCAAGTTCGGCGCCATGAGGAGGGATGACCTTTTGCGGGGTGGTCTTTTCCTGATGAGGCCTTTATGCCCTTGCCCCTCTTTCGCTCTCGAATCCCCACAGCTTGAGGCCCAGGCGTCTGCCGCGGTTCACCTCACCGAACCGCGCGAGCCGATCTGCGATCATGTCCCCATTGCCCCACGTCGCCCCGGCCACCGAACCGCCGCGCGCCGAAACCGAGGCGATCCAAGGCTTGCCGAGCTACATCGTCGGCCAGGACGGTCAGGGCCGCTGGGTCGCCCTGGAGAGCCACGGCCTCGGCGGCGGCTACTTCCGCAGCCGCGAGGCGGCGTTCCAATATGCGGTCGGCAAGACCGGACGCCGCGCCGGCGCGGTCCGCCTCAGCGCCGAGCCGTTGCGCATCGCCCTGTGAGCGTCGTGGCGCGGGCTCAGCGCCCCGCCACCGCCTCCCGCACCACACTCTTGACCAGCGGCGCGGCCGGCACGCTCGGATGCCAGAACTGGCCGGTGCGGCCGGCCTCGTAGCCGTACTGATAGAGGCTGCGCATATAGGCGGTATCGAAGCCGCGGGCCGTGGTGGTCTGCGGCGCGGTCTCGTCGATATAGGCCAGGTTGAAGCCGATCCCGTTGCGCCGGGCGAAGGCGTCGGTGGCCACCAGCGTCGCCCGCGAGCGAGCGCGGCTGGCGGTGGTGAAGGACTTCTCGACGATCGACAGGGTGTTGTTCTTGGTCACCTCGAATTCGGGCTCCAGCCGCCCGTTGATGACCACGTAGATGTCGGCCTTCCCGGCGTTGCGGAAGCGCCCGTCGCGCACGAGGAACGACTGCGGCAGGGTGAAGACCGGCGTCACCACCGAGCCGTCCACGTGCATCTCCTGGAAGGCGCGGCCCTCGGCCTGCACGTCGAGGAGCTGGGGCGGGAACACCGCCGGGATGCTGGCCGAGGCGGTCAGCACGTCGGTGAACAGCGAGACTGCGTTGGGCGCGCCGCTCGAAGCGATGGCACCCATGTTCCAGATCACCGCGCGCTGCGTGTCGAGATTCGTCGTCACCACGAGCAGGCGGCGGCCCTTGGCATGCTCCTCGGCGACGGCCTGGAGCAGATCGGGCGTGACGTAGCGGGCGATCAGGGTGCGCAGACGCCCGTCGCCGAACAGGCCCGAACCGAACAGCACGTTGGCGAGGCTCGGGCTCTGCACCAGCGATTCGGCGGCGCCGCTGGTGTAGATGTCGGTGAGATAGGGATCGTAGGCCGGCCCGAGGAAGGCGAAGGGCGCGATCAGGGCACCGGTCGAGACGCCGGAGACGATGGTGAAGTCCGGCCGCTTGCCCGAGGCGGTCCAGCCGTTGAGAACGCCGGCCCCGTAGGCCCCGTCACCGCCGCCGCCCGAGAGCGCGAGATAGCTGAAGCTCTGACGCTTCTTCTGCGGGCCGGCGGCCATCGCCACGAAGTCGGCGGCGCTGGCATCGGCATAGGCCCGCACGCCGACCATGCCGGGCACGGTTGCGGCTTCCGCCTCATCCTTGGTGTAGCTCGTCCGCGGCAACGAGGAACAGGAAGCGGCCTGCCCGGCGACCAGCGCGGCGAGGAGCAGGCGCGACCAGCGGAAACCCTTTGGCATCGACATGACCTGAACAAGCCCGTGGAAGGGGGCCAGCCTACACCAAACGAGCTTGGCCGTATTGCGTTCCCGCACAGCACGGCCTCGCTTGCATGGGGGCTGATGCCGCGCTGCCACAACCTGGGCAGGAGTGGCCCCGACGGAACAATTGCGGGTCTCCTGCGCCCGCTCGCTTGTGCGGGACTGTCGTCGCGATTTTCGCCGGAACTGTCGCGAAGCGTCGGCAGGGCGCCGTGTCCGACCTCTCGGATTTGTCATATGTTCGTGCCGTGTCCGTAGGTTAGGATCGCGGCAATGTCCGGTGCCGAGCACGAGACCTCGATATCGTCCCGCCTCCGCGGCGGGAGGCGCCCGTGCTGAGTGGATCGGTGATCCTGCGGGTCCTCCTCCTGATCGTGGCGGCGGCGGGATTGGCCTGGATCGTCCAGGCGTTCTGGCTGCACGGGCCCGAAAGGCCGGCCGGCCCGCCCGCGGCGGCGACGGTGAGCCCTGCCCGGCCGACGGGCGTGCCTGCCCCGCCCGAGCCGGTGCGAGTGGTGAGGCCGGCCGAGCCGGTCAGGGAGGCGGCTAAGGAGCCGGTAGCTCCGGCCGCCGAGGCGTCGCCTGCTGTTGCCGCACCGCGCGCCGATCCCTCACCCGAGCCGGTGACGTCTCCGGCGGCGCGAACGGCTCCGGCCCCGCCGCCTCCCGATCCGGTGGCCGAGGTCGAGGAGAACGCGCCGCCCGCGGCGGTCGCCCTGATCGACCTCAACACCGCCTCGCTCGCCGAACTGAACGGGCTGAAGGGCGGCGGCGCCATCGGCCGGACGATCATCCAGCACCGGCCCTACGCCTCCGTCGACCAGCTCCTCTCCAAACGCGTCCTCAACCGCGCCACCTACCAGCGCATCAAGGATCAGGTGACGGCGCGGTGACGTTAGGCGGCGGCTCGCCCCCGTCGCCAAGAGCGCGGATCGATCGGCGAGACAGCGACGGTCTTGGAGACAAGCGGGCCTGAGAGAAACCAGCGGAGCGCTCTGCAGTGGCCGCACTGTGCATCCGACCCTGGTACAGCGCGCGCCGAGGCCCTAAACAGGGGGCGGACGTTCCCTGAAATGAAGGCCGAGGCCGCTCCATGCAAACGACATCCGGCGCACCGATCCTCCGCCGGGATCTGGGTGTCGAGGAGACGACGGAATCCGACAACGTCGTCCGGTGGGACGGCGAGCGGCTCTACGTCGAGCAGGACATCTACCACAACGGCCAACTCGTCCACCGCAAGTACCGGCGCACCATCACTGAGCCGGTCGCCCGCGCCCTGCAGGCGATCCTCAAGCGCTCGCAGCAATGAGGGCGGCGGCGCTCGCGCTGCTCGCGGCGCTGACCGCCTTCGCCGCCTCGCCCGCGGTGGCGCAAGTGCGGGTGACCTTCGTCGCGCCCGAGCGCTACACAGACGCCCAGAACCGCTTCGGTTCGGGCCCGTCGCTGCGGGTCGTTCTCGCCGAGATGCGCCGCCTGTTCGAGACGCTCGGCAACCCGGTGCTGGCGCCGGGCCAGACGCTCGACATCGCGGTGCTCGACATCGACCTCGCCGGACTCGACCAGCCGAGCTTCGGCCCGGCCCAGGGCGTGCGGGTGGTGACCGACATCACCCCGCCCCGCTTCCGCCTGCGCTACGCCCTGAAGGAGCGCGGCCGCACGGTGCTGGCGGCGGAGGAGGCTGTCAGCGACATCAACTTCCTGCTGCGCGCCAACCGCCTCTCGTCCGGACAGACCTTCTTCTACGAGCGCGAGGTGCTGCGGGACTGGTTCCAGGCGCGTTTCGTGCAGCGGCGCCCGCCGCCGGGCTGATCGCGCCGCCCGTCACACGCCCGACGCCGGAGCCTGCCATGTCCGCACCGTGTTCGGCCGGACGCGGGCGGGTCTCGAAACGTCATGCGCATCGTCCTCGTCGCCAACGCCGCGTCGGGCGCCTTCGCCTACGGCGTGACGCCGGACGCGATCCGCGCGCGGCTGCGGGCGACGGGGCTCGATCTCGCCCCTGAGCCGGACGAGACCTTGCCCCTGCCCGACCGCCTGCGGGCCGCGCTGCACACGGAGGGCGTCGCGGCCGTCGCGGTGGCGGGCGGGGACGGCACGCTCAACTGCGCCGCCGGTCTACTCGCGGGCAGCGGCGTGGCGCTCGGCATCCTGCCGTTCGGCACCATGAACCTGCTGGCCAAGGATCTCGGCATCCCGCTCGATCTCGACGGAGCGATTGCCGTTCTCGCGGCCGGGCAGACCCGCGCCGTCGATGTCGGCTACGTCAACGGGCACCTCTTCCTCATCAACTCGGTGCTCGGCATGCCCGCGCGCATGGTCCGCCACCGCGAGATGTTTCGTGGGCGGCGCCTCGGCGTTTCGGCGCTGCTGCGGCTGGCGGCGGCAGCCTTACGCCATCTCGGGCCCTATCCCCGGCTCTCGACGGTGATCTCGGAGGGTGGGCGGCGGACGCGGCTGCGCGTCCGCCTGCTCGCGGTGATCAACAACGACTATGCCGAGGGGCCGGGAAAGATTCTGGAGCGGAGCCAGGTCGATGGCGGCGAGTTGACGCTCTACATCGCCCGCCGACTCTCGCCGTGGCGTCTCGCTCGGCTGGCCCTCGGGTTCGGGCTCGGCCGCTGGCGCGACGGAGTGGGGCTGGAACGCCGCGGTGCGACCCGCTTCGCCGTCTCCGCCCGGAGGGGTGCGCTGCGGGTGATGAATGATGGAGAGGTCCGCTTGATCGCCCCGCCCCTGCGCTACCGCCTGATGCCCCGAGCCCTGACCGTGATCGTCGCGGAGCCGAAGCGGTGAGACGGATCGCCCACATCTCCGACCTGCATTTCGGCCGCACCGACACGGTGGTGGTCGAGGGGCTGGCGGCTGAGCTGAACCGCGACCCGCCGGACCTGATCGTCGCCTCGGGCGACTTCACCATGCGGGCGCGGCGCAACGAATATGCGCAGGCCCGCGCCTTCCTCGACCGGCTCACCGCGCCCTGGATCGCGGTGCCGGGCAACCACGACATCGCCTATTTCAAGCTCTTCACCCGCTTCTTCCACCCGTTCGGCCGCTACCGCCGCTTCATCGCGCGGGACACCGAGCCAACCTTCCTCGACGACGAGATCGCGGTGGTCTGCCTCAACACCGTGCGGACCTGGGCGCCGGAGACGGATTGGTCGCAGGGCAAGATCACGCGGGCGCAGATCGCCCGCACCGAGGAGCGGCTGGCCGCGCTGCCGGGCCACGTGTTCCGGATCGTGGTCGGCCACCACCCGTTCATGCCGCCGCCCTGGGACGCGGAGGCCCGCCTCGTGGGCCGCGCCGACGAGGCGCTCGACGCCTTCCGCCGCCACGGCGTCGGGCTGACGCTGGCCGGCCATCTCCACCGCCACTACGCCCGCTTCGCCGAGGCGCCGGAGACGGGTGCCGAGCCCGACACCGTCACAGTCGATCGCGGCCGGGCGCAGGCGGGCGGCAATCGGCTGCTCGCGGTGCAGGCGGGCTCGGCCACCTCGACACGGCTGCGCGGCAACGAGCCCAACGCCTATAACCGCATCGTCATCGAGGACGGACGGGCCACTGTCACCGTCCGGGTCTGGACCGGCGCCGCCTTCGAGGACGCACGGGAGGGCGACTCCCTGCCCGGGGCGGCGGAGGAGCGGACCGGCGAGTCGGAGGCGGCCGGGCGCTGACCGCCCGGCCCTCCTCCGGGATTCAGGGCAGCGCCGTCCGCCGCGCGCCGCCGCCCGCGAGGCTGACGGCGAAGGCCACCGCGAGGTTGAGCGCCAGCGCCACGACGCCGATGTTGAGATCCTGCACCGGCCCCGGCAGGCCGGGGAACAGCTTGGCGAGCGTGTAGCCGCCGACCACCGTCACCGCCACCGCGGCCACCCCGGCCAGGATGCCCGCCATGGCCCCCGCGCGGGTGAGCGGGTTGCGGGGTAGGAGGCTGAAGAAGAAGGCCGGGAAGAGCTGCGTGACGACGGCGTAGCCAATCAGCAGCAATTGCACGATGGTCTCGCCCCCGTAGAGGGTGAAGCCGACGCAGGCGAGCGCCAGGATCGGTGCGATCCCCTTGGCGAGCCGACCCGTGGTTGCGTCGGTCGCGTTGCGCGCCAGCGGCCGGTAGAGGTTCTGCGCGATCAGCGTCGAGCCGGCGATCAGGATCATCGAGCCCGGCACCAGGGCGGTCAGCACGCCGGTGGCGCCGATGATGCCGACGAACCACGGCGGGAAAGTCTGGAGCGCGATCTTGAACAGGGAGAGATCGACGTCCGGACCCGTCAGCCCCGGCACCTGCAGCACGGCGGCGAAGCCCGCGAAGAACACGAACAACAGCATGAGCTGGTAGAGGGGCAGGAACACCGCGTTGCGCCGGAAGGTGCGCGCATCGCTCGCGGTGTAGATCGAGGCGAAGATGTGGGGGAACATCCAGCCGCCGAGTGCCGTGAGCAGCGTGGTCGAGGCGAACCACGTCGCGCTCTGGCCGCGGTCCGGCAGTGCCAGGAAGCCGGGCTTGGCCTGATCGATCGCGGTGAACATCTCGCCGATGCCGCCGTAGTAGTGATACGGCAGGTAGACGCCGAGAAAGATCACCACGAACAGAATCATGAAGTCCTTGAGCACCGCGGTCCAGGCCGAGCCGCGCACGCCCGAGACCATGACGTAGACCGTCAGCACCGCCGCGCCGATCCAGATTGCGAGCGTGGGCGAGATCGCCCCGTAGGAGGCGGTGGCGACGATGATGCCGAGCCCCTTGAGCTGCAGCACCATGTAGGGGACGAGCGCCACGATCCCGACCAGCGCCACCAGGATGCCGAGGCTCTTGCTGTCGTAGCGCGCCGCGAAATAATCGGGCTGCGAGAACAGGTTGCGCTCCTTGGCGAAGCGCCAGGCCGGCGGCAGGATCCAGTAGGAGATGACGTAGATCAGCGTCAGGTAGCAGAGGATGTAATAGGTCGGCCCGCCCTTGCCGTAGGCCCAGCCGGAACCGCCGAGGAAGGTGAAGGTGGTGTAGATCTCCCCCGCCATCAGCAGGAAGACGAGCAGCGTGCCGAAGCCGCGCTTGCCCACGCTCCACTGTTCCATGTCCATGTCGTGGCCCGAGCGCGCCTTGAGGCCCAGGCCCAGCGCCACCACGACGGCCAGCGCGATGATGAGAAGCGCCGCGTTCATGGCCCCTCCTCCGGTTCCCGGTTGGCGGGATCGGTGAGGTAGATCAGCGCCATGATGGCCGAGGTCGCGACCGTGCAGCCGACGAGCCACGCCAAAAGCAGCGGCATGCCGAGCACCATCGGCTCGACCCGGTTGAGGAAGAACGGTCCCACCAGCATCCCGAGGGCGGGCAGCGCGGCGAGCCACTGAATCAGTTTCATCGACGGCCCCTCCCCGGCGATGGATTGCGGAATCGTGCCTTCGGTCCGGTCATACGCTCCCCGTCGGTTCGGCGCCGGACCATGAGGCAGAATTCACACCAGGGCGAGGGGATGAAATCCTCTTTTTGCGTTCAGGTGGCCCCTCAAGCGGCCTCTCAAGCGGCTTCTTGGCGGCGGTCGAGCAGCCTCGGCAGGGCGCGCAAGTTGAGCGGCTTGGGCAGGAAGCCGTCGAAGCCGGCGGCGAAGGCCGCAGCCACGTCCTCGCGGCCGGTATTGGCCGTGAGCGCCACGAGATGGAGCGGCGCCGCGCCGGTCTCGGCCTCGCGGGCACGGATGCGGCGGGCCGCCTCCAGGCCGTCGAGGCCGGGCATGCGGATGTCGATCAGCGCGAGGTCGAAGGGCCCCTGCCCTTCCGCCGCCGCCAAGGCTTCGAGCCCGTCGCGCGCCAGGATCACCTGCGCACCGAGCCGCTCCAGCGCCTTGGTGGCGAGGAGCGCGTTGATCGGGTTGTCTTCCGCCAGCAGGACCCGGCGGCCCGGTGCGGCGGCCGGCGCCGGCTCGGCGGGCGCGGGTTGGGCTGTCGCGTCGGTCGGGAGGCGGGCCTGGGCGGATCCCGGTTCCAGCAGGCGGTCGAACAGCGAGCGGGCGCGCACCGGCTTGATCAGGTAGCTGTCGAACCCCGCCGCGTTCGGGGCGCCGAACTCCCGCCGGTCGAAGGGCGAGAGCAGGATCAGGCTGCAGCGCACGCCGCTGCGGGTGGCCTCCGCCGCGAGACGCCGCACGGCGGCGTCGCCCAGGCTGCGGTCGGCGATGAGCGCATCGAAGGCGACGCCCGCCAGCGCGTCGAGCCCGGCATCCGCGCTGTCGACCACCACCGCCGCGGCACCCGAGCGGCTGAGCCGGCGCGCCAGGAAGGGCGCCTGGAAGGGCGAGTCGGCAACGATCAGCACCTTTCGCGGAGCGAGGCGCGGGACCCGGGCGGCCTCCGCACCGTCCGCCGCCGGGAGCGGCAGCACCACCCGGAAGGTCGAGCCGCGCCCCACCGTCGAGCGGGCCTCGATCGTGCCGTTCATCCGCTCCACGAGGCGGCGGGTGATGGCCAGCCCCAGCCCCGTGCCCTCGTGGCTCGCGCTGTCCTCGCCCTGCTCGAACTCCTCGAACAGGATCGGGATGCGCTCCTCGGGGATGCCCGGCCCAGTATCCTCGACCGTGAGGACGAGCCCTTCCCCCGGACCCTGCCCCGCCCGCGCGAGGCTGACGCCGACGCCGCCGGCTTGGGTGAACTTGATGGCGTTCCCGGCCAGGTTCACGAGGATCTGCCGCACCCGGTCGGCGTCGCCGACGTGTGAGGCGGCGAGGTCGTCGGCGATGTCGAGGGCGATCTCCAGGCCCTTGTCCTGTGCCCGCGGCGCCAGCAGCTCGACCACGCCCTCGACCAGGGCAGCGACGGAGAACGGCTCGGCGGCGAGGTCGAGACGACCGGCCTCGATGCGCGAGAAGTCGAGGATGCCGTCGACGAGGCCGAGCAGCGCCTTGCCGCTGGTGCGGAACGCCTCGACATAGGTGCGCTGCTCGGGGTCGAGCCGCGTCTCGAGCAGCAGGTCGGCCATGCCGAGGATGCCGTTCAACGGCGTGCGCAACTCGTGACTGACGGTGGCGAGGAAGCGGGATTTGGCGACGTTGGCGGCCTCCGCCCGGCTCTTCGCCTCATCGAGGGAGCGCGCGGCCTCGACACGCTCGGTGACGTCCTGGCCGGCCCGCAGCCAGCTCGGCCCGTTCGCACGGCCGGCCGCCGGCATCTCGATGAAGGAGAACCAGCGCGGCACGCCGTCCACCGGCATCAGGCGCTCCTCGACCACCCGCACGCCGTCGGCGCGCAGCGTGCTGGCACCGCGCTCGATCACCTGCGGGCTCAGCGTCGAGCCGATCAGCTCCAGCGGCCTCACGCCGAGCAGGGCAGCGAAGCCCTCGCTGGCGAAGGTGATCCGCCCCTGCCCGTCCCGCTGCACCACGACCTCCGTCGTGGCCTCGACCAGCACCCGGTAGCGTTCCTCGCTCTCGGCGATCTGCCAGAGCCGGTCCTGAAGCGCTTCCGTCATGTCGGTATCCGGCACGACGGATCCGCGACGGCGCAGCGACACCAGGATCAGCGCCAGCATCGCCGCGGCGATGGTCAGGCCCATCACGCTCACCGCAAGGGTCATCGGTTCCACGAAAGTCCCCCAGGGCCGGCCGAGGCCGAAAGCCGGGCTCGTCAGAGGAACAACCATGCCAGTCGGGCGTGAAGCGCCGCTTGAGAAAGAGGCTTAAGGGGGAATGAGCGGAATCGGCGGGATTTTGCCGTTTCGGTGCCGCTAGGGATCCCCACGCCCCGCCCGCGGAGAGTGGCCCGCAGGCACCTCGTCGGGCTTGCAGGAAGCGAAGGCGAAGCGTGAGGGGGCGCTTCCGACAGCGGCTCTTCCGGCGAAGCCCCCTCACCTTCGGTTGTCGCCTCGCTTGACCAACGACAAGGTCGGTCACGCCCTCCCCCCGCAAGCGGGCGAGGGAATGCTGAGACCGGTTCAACCCGTTTCCGATTGATCGCTTCGGCTTTTGCCCAACGCCGTCATCGCGAGGCGAAGCCGAAGCGATCCAGGGCACGACATCTCCGGACAATGCGGAGCCCTGGATTGCCACGGCTTCGCCTCGCCATGACGAAGAGACACCGAAGCGATCAAGCGGAGACCGGCTCACACCTCCGGAAACCGCCGCAGCAGCGCCTCGCCATTGAGCCCGAGCGCCGCGCCGACTTCGGCGAGCGCCGCGTGCTCCTCGCGGCCGATGCCCTCGTGGTCGGCGACGTCGGCCGCGACGAGGAAGACGTTGCGGCGCTGCTCCTCCGGCCGCTCGGCGATCGCGCCGATCCGCACGAGGTTCTCCGCGCGGCCGGCGCGAGTGCGGGCGCGGCCGAGCCCCTCGTAGAGGGCGTGTTCCAGCATCAGGCTGTCGTAGCCCTTCTCGATGATCGGATTCGCGCGGATGCCGGCGAGCGCGGTCTCGAACTCCTCGGTCATCAACTCGCCGTCGGCGACCGCGACGTTGGCGCAGGCCGAGACCGCCGCCTGCATCAGCGCCTCGTCGCCGGCATAGGCCTTGAGGGTGGTGCGGAACTGCTCGATCGCCGCGTGAAGAAGGCCCATGTCTCGTACAAAACCCTGTGGCAGAGCCCCGACAACGGGGCTGCCGGTCAAACGATCCGCGCGCTCTCCTGCACCCGCGCCTCGGCCGCCTGGATCGCTTCCGGCGTGCCGACATGCAGCCATTGCCCGTCGAGGCGCAGGCCGTGGAGGCGGTTGCGCTTGACCGCCCGGTCGAACAGCAGGGTCAGGGAGAACGAGCCCTCCGGCGTGTCGGCGAACAGCTCCGGCTTCAGGATCGCCACGCCGGCATAGATGAAGGGCGCGACCTCGCGCTCGCCGCGCCACGAGAGCCGGCCGTCCGAGTCCATGTCGAAATCGCCCGCGCCCTCGTAGCCGAGGCTCGTCGCGGTCGGGGCGACGAGGAGCAGGATATCCATCGTGTCGGGGTTCCAGGCCTCGATCAGCCGCCCGAGATTGGGCCGCGGCCCTTCGAGCCAGAACGAGTCAGAGTTGAACACCACGAAGGGCTCGCCGTTGAGCCGGTCGAGCGCCTTCTTCACGCCCCCGCCGGTCTCCAAGAGCGCGTCCCGCTCGTCGGAGACAACGATGGCCGGCGCGCCGGTGCGGTGGGAGAGATGCCCCTCCATCAGGTCGGCGAGCCAGTGGACGTTGACCACCGCTGTCTCGATACCGCCCTGCGCCGCCCGGTCGAGGGCGTGGTCGATCAGCGCCTTGCCGGCGACCTCGACCAGGGGCTTGGGCACCGTCGCGGTGATCGGGCGCATGCGCTTGCCCAGGCCCGCCGCGAGCACGAAGGCGCGGGTGATTTTTTTCGGGGTGGGTTCAGCGCTCATGCCGCCTCGACCGGTCCGGTTGAAAAGAAGCGTTCAGGATGCGGCGGGTTCGGCATCCGGCCGCGGTGCGACGAGGCTCGGCAGGTGGGTCTCGTGCCACGCTCTGACCGCCGCCAGCGCCGGATGGGCGAGGTTGCGGGCGAGATAGCCCTCGATCCGCGGCAGGTGGGCGAGGTAGCCCGGCTTGCCGTCGCGCTTGTCTAGGCGGGCGAAGATGCCGAGGATCTTGGTGGCGCGCTGCGCCGCCAGCACCGCGTAGGCGCGGGCGAAGGCCTGCATGTCGAAGCCGATATCTCGGCCGCGGCGCTCGCGGATGTAGAGGCCGAGCAGCCGCAGCTCGAAATCGGCGCTGGCATCGACGCGGGCGTCCTGCAGCAGCGAGGCGACGTCGTAGGCCGGGTGGCCCATCACCGCGTCCTGGAAGTCGATCACGCCGACCCGCTCCAGCCCGGTCCGCTCGGGGAGCCAGATCAAGTTGGGCGAGTGGTAGTCGCGCAGGGTCCAGGTGGCGGGCTCGGCGATCAGGTCCTTCAGCGCGTCCGCCCAGAGATCGCGGTAGGTGCTCCGCGCTTCCGGCGACAGAGTCGTGCCGCGGATCGCCGGGGCGTACCATTCGGGCAGCAGCTCGGCCTCGAACAGCAGGGCTTCGAGGTCGTAGTTCGGGATGGCGTGGTCGATCCCCTCGCTCACCGGCACGGTCGTCGGCAGATCGGTGGCGTGGAGCTTGGCCAGCAGTCGGACGGCCTCGGCGTAGCGCTCGGGGCGCGGCGCGCCGTTCTCGATGACCGGCTCGGAGCCGAGATCCTCCAGGATCAGCAGGCCGGCATCGAGGTTCTCGCCCAGGATCTTCGGGGCCGAGAAGCCGATCGCCCGCAGCGCCCGGTCCATGCCGACGAAGGCGTGGATGCTCTCGGCGAGCTTGACCACGGCGCTGTACGGCTTCCCGTCCTTCACCGGCGGCCCGTCGGGACGGGGCGGCGAGATCATCAGCACGGCGGTCTCGCCGCCCGGCTTCACCAGCCGCTCGTAGGCGCGCGAGGAGGCGTCGCCCTGCATCAGCACGCGCTCCGCCTCGTCCCAGCCGCTGCGGGCGAGCAGAGCCCGGATGGCGCGGGCGCGATCGATGCGCTCGCGCATGTCGCCGGTGCCGTCGATCCGGATGAGGCGGGCCTCCTCGCCGTACTCCGCCCGCAGGGACAGTTCGACGGTGAGCGTGGAATTCTCGCGATGGCCCAGCCGCTCGGGCCACTCGACCAGGGTGATCGCGGTCTCCGAGAGTTCGTCGAAGCCGAGTTCCACCAGCTCGTCCGGCCCGCGCAGGCGGTAGAGATCGGCGTGGATCACCGTGCGGCCGGAGCGGGTCTCGTAGGGCTGCATCAGGGTGAAGGTCGGGCTCGGCACTTCGAGCCGCGGATCGCCCGCGAGTTCGCGGATCATCGCCCGGGCGAGCGTGGTCTTGCCCGCGCCGAGCCCGCCGGAGAGCGCCACGAGGTCGCCGGGCCGCAGGATGCCGGCGAGGAAGGCGGCCATGTCCTCGGTCGCGCCCTCCTCGGGCAGCAGCACCTCCCAGGCGGCGCGTCGCGGTGGCGATGACGTCGACGGCATCTGGGCCTCGCCCTGCGACGGGCCGGGCCGCGGGCTTCCCGCCGTGCTGTCCGGAACCTCGCTCAACGCCCCAATCCTCCGCAAAGCCGCGAACGGCCACCCCGCTCAGGGTTAAGCCTCAACCCTTCTATCGAGGGATGTTTAAACCTTTTTCCGCACCTGCGGTGAGCCCCGCCTGCCGGCGCGAGCCAATTTCATCCCGATCCTGTGAGCGGTCGCCGCCCGAACATCGTTCCGAAAGGTGGTCGCCGGCTTTCGGAGAAAGACGATGCAAAGACAAGAGGGGAGCATCGTCCCGAAAGGTGGTCGGTCGGCCTTCAGAAGCAGCGGATGCCCTACTCGGCGGCCTCGGCGAGGCTGCCCTTGCCGGGCGGCGTCTCGACCGGGAACAAGCAGGTGACGCGGGTGCCCGCGCCCGGCGCCGAGTGGATCTCGACCCGGCCGCCGTGCAGCTCGACGAAGGAGCGCACGATCGAGAGGCCGAGGCCGACGCCGCGATGCTTGGTGCCGAGCGTGTTGCTCTCGAACCGGTCGAACACCCGGTCGATCACCTCCGCCGCGATGCCGCGGCCGCGGTCGATCACGGTCAGCCGCAGCGCCGTCCCCTCGCGCCGGGCCTCGACGCGGACCTGCTGGCCGGGCGCGGAGAAGCCGACCGCGTTGGAGAGCAGGTTGAACAGGATCTGGCGCACCCGCTTGCCGTCGGCGAAGACGCTGCCGATGTCCTCCGGCACGTCGAGGTCGAGGCCGATATCGGATTCGGCCAGCCGGTCCTCGATGCCGCGGGCGGCGGCCTCCACGGTGGAGCGCACGTCGATGGTCTCGCGCTGCAGTTCGAGCGAGCCGGCATCGATCGAGGCGAGGTCGAGGATGTCGTTGATGATGACGAGCAGCGCGGCGGACGAGCGCATGATGTGCTCGGAATACTCGCGCTGGCGCTCGTTCAGCGCACCGACGGTCTCGTCGCCCAGCAGCTGGGTGAAGCCGATGATGTTGGTGAGCGGCGAGCGCAGCTCGTAGGAGACGTGGTGGACGAAGGTGTCGCGCAGCTGCGAGGCGCGCTCCAGGGCGTCGTTCTTCTCGGTCAGCGCCCGCTCGACATTGGCACTCGCGGTGACGTCGATGAAGGTCAGCAGCGTGGCGCCGAGCGGCAGCGGCTGCGAGGAGCAGTCGAGCACCGTGCCGTCGTTGATGTCGAGGCGGCAGCCATGGCCGCTGCGGGTCTCGGACAGGCCGGTGATCGACTGGCGGATGCCGGCCCACGGGCTCTGGTCCGGCGTCAGCGCCCGGCAAGCGGCGATCACCGCATCGACATGCGGCTTGCCCGCGAGCGTCGCCGGATCGAGGCGCCAGGTCGCGGCGAATGCACGGTTGGCCACCGTCAGGCGCCCGTCGGCGCCGAACACAGCCACCGGCTCCTTGAGCGCCTCCAGGGTCTCGGCCTGCTCCTTCATCAGCGCGTCGTAGCGCGAGGCGAGCTTCATGCTCTCCGAGACGTCGTGGTAGAGATAGGTCAGGCCGCCCTGCGGGTTGGGGTCGGCGACGACGCGGAGCGTCCGTCCGTCGGGCAGGTACCAGGGCGTATCGGTCGGCTCGACCGCGCGGTAGGCGGCGAGCACGTCCGCCTTCCACGAGCGGAAATCGGCCTGCTCGGGCAGCTTGCGGGCGGCGCGCAGGCGGTCGAGGATCTCGCCGTCGAGCGGGCGCCCTTCGAGGAAGGCGGGGTCGAGATCCCACAGGCGCTGGTAGGCGGCGTTGTGGAAGATCAGGCGCTGGCGCGCATCGAATATCGCCACCGCGGTCGGCAACTGGTCGAGGGTGCGCACGTTGGCGTCCATCTGCCGCTGCAGGTCGGCGCGCACGCTCTCCAGCTCCGAGACGTCGACGGCGATGCCGACGCGGCCGGCCTCCAGGGTGCTCTCGCTGACGTCGAGGGTGCGGCGCGCGCCCGCCACCACCGCCGAGAGGCGTAAGGGTTGGGGGGCAAGGCCGGGCCGGCGCACTTGGCGGGCGATCTGCTCGCGGGCGCTACGGTCGAGGAGTTCCAGACCGTGATGCAACGCCGTCTCGCGGCTCGGGGCCTCGACGGCGGCGGCGTAGGCGGCGTTGACGAAGGTGAGCGCCCCGTCCTGGGATCGGTGCCAGACCGGCTGCGGGATCGCGTCGAGCAGACCCGCGAGGGCGGCGAGGCGGCTTTTGGCTTCGTCCAGGGTATGGCGCAGCTCGATCAGCTCGCGGCGCTCCTCGGTGGTCTCGCGCAGGCGCAGCAGCGCCCGGCCGCCCACCGCCTGTCCCTGCGCCTCGATGAAGCGCCCGGCGAGGCTGCGCAGATTCGTCCGGAAGCCGGTGCCGCGCTCGCGCAACGTGGCGACCGCCGCTTCGAGGAGCTGCGCGTCCTGGGGGGTGAGCCAGGTGCCGAAGGTCAGCAGGTGCCGGGAGGCGCCCTGAATCCCGCGGGCGTCCTGGTTTCGAAAATCCTGGGCGAAGCCGGCATCGCCGACGATGCTCGGCTCGCCGCGTCCGGCCCAGGCGATGAGTACCTGATGCTCGGAATGGAGCAGCATCTCGGCCCGGTCGTGCGCGCCCCGGAGCTGAGCGAGTTCGTCCTGAAGCGCGCGCTCCTTGCGCGTCCAGCCGACGCGCTCGCGCAGATAGACCAGCGACAGGATGGTCGCGAACAGGATGAGGCCGAGGACGACGGCGAGGCCGGCAACGTTGTGCGTCTGCATCGCTCCCAGCATCGGCCTCGCTTCGATGGACGGAGCCCCCTCGGCGAGTGCGGCGACCGGCGCCGCGACGACGAGGACGCCGACGCGCGACAGGACGCGCGCCGCCCGTTCCAGACCCATGTCCCGCCCCCACCCCATACCCGGCGCTCCGCGGCGCTCGCGCCCACGGCTCGGCAAGCTCACCGAACACGCCGGGCAAATGCCGGCCGCCGCGACCGGCTTGCCGCCGCCGCGCAGGCACCTGCTTCCGAAGATTCGCGCCACTGTAACGCGGGGTCGATTCCGGCTGGAAGCGCCTTTATCGCCCCGAGGGGGTCGGCCCTGCATTCGGGCGGCACACAGCACCCAAAAGCCACACCACCGAAATGGTCTCTTGACGTAGTCTTAGGAATGATCACCGCGCCATATGGGGCCGTGATCCTAAGTCAAGTCTCCGATGCAGACGTGAAAACAGTTTCGCTGCAATCGCGACTTCCGGCCGGTGCTGGCGCCAGCTGACCCGCAAAACGAGAGAAGCCCGGCCATGGCCGAGCTTCTTGCGCGAATCTTATAGTGGAATCGATCGGTCCGGCGACCCGGCTTCCTGAACGAAGCCGGGTGCCTGAACGCCGATCAGTAGCGGTAGTGCTCGGGCTTGAACGGCCCGGTCTGCGACACGCCGATATAGGCGGCCTGATCGGGGCGCAGCTTGGAGAGCTTCACGCCGATCTTCTCGAGGTGCAGTGCCGCGACCTTCTCGTCGAGGGACTTCGGTAGCGTGTAGACCTGCCGCTCGTACTTGCCGGGGTTGGTCCAGAGCTCGATCTGGGCGAGCGTCTGGTTGGTGAAGGAGGCCGACATCACGAAGGACGGGTGGCCCGTCGCGTTGCCGAGGTTCACCAGGCGGCCCTCCGAGAGGAGGATGATGCGGTGGCCGTCGGCGAACTCGATCTCATCGACCTGCGGCTTGATGTTCTGCCACTTGAGGTTCTTCAGGCCGGCGACCTGGATCTCGTTGTCGAAGTGGCCGATGTTGCACACGATGGCGCGGTCCTTCATCGCCCGCATGTGCTCGATCGTGATGATGTCCTTGTTGCCGGTCGCGGTCACGAAGATGTCGGCGCGGGGCGCGGCATCTTCCATCGTGACGACCTCGTAGCCCTCCATCGCCGCCTGCAGGGCGCAGATCGGGTCGATCTCGGAGACGAGCACGCGGCAGCCGGCGTTGCGGAGCGAAGCGGCCGAGCCCTTGCCCACGTCGCCGAAGCCCGCGACCATGGCGACCTTGCCGGCCATCATGACGTCGGTGCCGCGGCGGATGCCGTCGACCAGCGATTCCTTGCAGCCGTAGAGGTTGTCGAACTTCGACTTCGTGACCGAGTCGTTCACGTTGATCGCCGGGAAGAGCAGCTTGCCCTCCTTGGCGAGGTTGTAGAGGCGGTGCACGCCCGTGGTGGTCTCCTCGGAGACGCCCTTGATCGAGTCGGCCAGACCCGCGAACCAGCCCTTCGGCTTCTCGGCGAGTTTCTTCTTCAGGAGCGCGAAGAAGACCTCCTCCTCCTCGGATTCCGGCTTGTCGAGGAAGGCGGTGTCGCCGTTCTCGGCGCGCAGACCCAGGTGGACGAACATGGTGGCGTCGCCGCCGTCGTCGAGGATCATGTTCGGCATGCCGCCGTCATGCCAGTCGAACAGCTTCGAGGTGTAGTCCCAGTACTCGGTCAGCGTCTCGCCCTTGACGGCGAAGACCGGGATGCCGGCGGCGGCGATCGCGGCGGCGGCATGGTCCTGGGTCGAGTAGATGTTGCACGAGACCCAGCGGATGTCGGCGCCGAGCGCCTTCAGGGTCTCGATCAGCACCGCCGTCTGAATCGTCATGTGCAGCGAGCCGGCGATCTTGGCGCCCTTGAGCGGCTGGCTCGCGCCGTATTCGGCGCGGGTCGCCATCAGGCCCGGCATCTCGGTCTCGGCGATCGAGATCTCCTTGCGGCCGTAATCGGCCAGCCCGATGTCGCGGACGATGTAATCCTTGGCAGCTGCCATCTCGGTATCCCTTTTCAGTCGTGGCCGGCGCGAAACGGCCAGTCGTTCCGGCGCATCGGCCGGTTCACCCGGCCGGGTCGGCCATCCCTGTAGCAGGGCGCGGCTTAGGGAGCAATCAAGACATAAAGATGTCTTTATGCGTTTAATTCCAGGGTGGGGCCGGCGGCCTAAGCCGGCTTGTCCCGCAATTGCCGCCGGATGATCTTGCCGCTGGTCGTCATCGGCAGGGCGTCGCGGAACGCCAGCGTCCGCGGCACCTCGTGGGCGGAGAGGCGGGCCTTGGCGAAGGCGAGGATCTCGACGGCGAGCGCGTCGGAGGGCGAGAAGCCGGCGCGCAGGGTGACGAAGGCTTTCACGACCTCGGTGCGCAGCGGGTCGGGCATGCCGACCGCGGCGGCCAAAGCCACCGCCGGATGGGCGCAGAGGCAGGCCTCGATCTCGGCCGGGCCGATCCGGTAGGCGGCGGAGGTGATGAGATCGTCCTCGCGGCCGACGAAGCGGATGTAGCCGTCAGCGTCGCGCCGAGCCCGGTCGCCCGTCATCCACCAGCCGTCTCGGAATTTTTTCGCGGTCGCCTCGGGTTGGTTCCAGTAGCCGAGGAACAGCACCGGGTCGGGCGCGCGCACCGCGATCTCGCCGGTCTCGTCGATATCCGCCTCGGTCCCGTCCGCGCGCAGCACCGCGACGCGGTGGCCGGGCACCGGCTTGCCCGTGGCGCCGGCCCGCGCCACGCCGATCCGCGCGCTGGAGGCCAGGACGAGGTTGCACTCGGTCTGGCCGTAGGCCTCGCCGATGGTGAGGCCGAGCGCGGCTCGCGCCCATTCGAAGGTCTCGGCCCCGAGCGCCTCGCCGGCCGAGGCGATGTTGCGCAAAGCGGAGAGATCGAAGGTTGCGCGCGGGTTCGCGACACTGCGGAGCATTCGCAATGCCGTCGGCGGCAGGAAGGCGTGGGTGACGCCGAGATCGGCCATCAGCCGGAACGCCGCCTCGGGCTCGAACCGGCCCGAGGCCTTCGCGACCACCGGCATGCCGAGGCGCAGCGACGGCATCAGCACGTTGAGCAGCCCCCCGGCCCAGGCCCAGTCGGAGGGTGTCCACATCAGCCTGGTCCCTTCTGCGGGAAAGCCGTGCATCAGGGTCCAGCCCGGCAGATGGCCGAGCAGGACCCGGTGGCCGTGCAGCGCGCCCTTGGCCAGCCCGGTCGTGCCGGAGGTGTAGATCATCAGCGCCGGATCGTCCGGCCCGGTCGCCCGCGTCTCGAACCCGTCCGGTGCGTCCGCTAGGACCGCGAAAAAATCCTCCGCGTGCCCGTCTGCTCCATCGATCGAGAGGATCGTGGTGAGATCCGGCAGGTCGGCGCGCAACCGCTCCAGCTTGGTCAGCCCGGCCGCGTCGGTGACGATGGCCCGCGCGCCCGAATCGGTCAGGCGGTGGCGCAGGGCCTCGACGCCGAACAGGCCGGCGAGCGGAAGCGCGATCGCACCGAGCCGGTAGGTGGCGAAGTGGGTCACCACCACCGCCGCCGATTGCGGCAGCAGCACCGCGACCCGGTCGCCCGGTCCGATCCCGCGCGCCGCGAGCGCCGCCGCGAGCCGCAGCGAATCGGAGCGAAGACGGCCGTAGCTCACCGGCTCGGGCCGGTCGTCGGCGCCCAGGACGAGAAGTGCGGTGCGGTCGGGCTCGCTCAGAGCCCAGCGGTCGCAGACATCGGCCGCGATGTTGGTGCGCTCCGGGATCTCCCAGCGGAAATCGGCGACGAGTCGTTCGTAAGTGTCGGCTGGCTCCGGCACGGCCATGTCCTCGAACCTGCGGCGGCCCCCGGCGCCGGTCCTACTTCGTCCGCCCGGCCGCGCAGCGTCGCAGCGGGGTCGATCGCGTCTCATCCGCTCTGGCTGGAGCCGGCGCAATCCGCGTTCGACACGCAGTGTTGCGGGCCCGACCTCGCGGGCTCAGTCTTCGCGCTGCGGAAAGCCGCCGTGGAAGGCAAAATCGGTGATCGGGCGGCGGGCATTCGCGCGCTCCTTGGCGCGCTGCTCCTCCGTCAATTCTGCCCAGGGTGTCGCGCGCCCGACCGCGTAGGCCGCCTCGACCCGATGATGCTCGGGCACGTTCAGCACCGTCACCGCCCGCTCCTTGTCGAAGCCGCCCATGCCGTGGACGTGCCAGCCCTGGCGGTTGGCCTGCAGCGCGAAGGCGAGAGAGGCGGCACCGGCATCGAGCGAGTGGCTGGCCGACGGCTTGAATTCGTCGCCGACCTTCATCCGGCTGTTCGAGACGAGGATGACGAGGGCGCCCGTATCCTTCGCCCATTTCTGATTGCCCGGCACCAGGAGGTCGAAGAAGGTGTCCCAGTCCGGCGTGCCGCGCAGCGCGTAGAGGAAGCGCCAGGGCTGGGAATTGTAGGCCGAAGGCGACCATCGCGCTGCCTCGAACATCCTGAACAACTCGGCCTCGGGCACCGCCTCACCGGTGAAGGCACGCGGCGACCAGCGCTCGGCGAAGATCGGTTCGATGGCGTGATCGGGCGTGCGGGTCACGGGGCGGGTCGGCTCTTCGGTCACCGGGGGCGGTCTCCGGGCTGGCAGGATGATGGTGCGGCGCACGGTATGGCAGTGCACAAGCGCGGGCTAGGGGGTGGTGTTGCCGCGCCCCTCGCTGCGCGCGAGAACGATGTGCGAGAACGATGTGCGAGATCGACGTGGATGACAGCGGCGCGACGAGGATGCCCGTGAGCGAGACCGGCCAGACCCCCCTCCTGCTGCGCACGGACCATGACGGCGTCGCCACCCTGACGCTCAACCGGCCGGCGGCCCGCAACGCCCTCTCGCTCAGCCTGCTCGAAGCCCTGCGCGACGCCTTTGCCGGTCTGGCGGAGGACCGCAGCGTGCGCGCCGTGGTGCTGGCGGCGGCCGGCCCCGCCTTCTGCGCCGGCCACGACCTCAAGGAGATGACCGGCTACCGCCGGGAGGCCGACCGCGGCGCGAAGCGGTTCGAGGAGCTGTTCGCGCTCTGCTCGGCGGTGATGATGGCGATCCCGGCCCTGCCGCAGCCGGTGATCGCGGCGGTGGAGGGCGTCGCCACCGCCGCCGGCTGCCAGCTCGTGGCGTCCTGCGATCTCGCGGTGGCGGGGGCGCAGGCGCGCTTCGCCACGCCGGGCGTGCAGATCGGCCTGTTCTGCTCGACGCCGATGGTGGCGCTCTCACGCAATCTCTCGCGCAAGGCGGCGATGCGGATGCTGCTCACCGCCGACATGGCCGAGGCGGACGAGGCGCAGCGCCTCGGCCTCGTCAACGACGTGGTGGAGGCGGGCGGCGCGCTTCCCGCGGCGCAGGCGCTGGCCGCAGGGATCGCGGCCCGCAGTCCCTATACGGTGCGGGTCGGCAAGCGCGCCTTCTACGAGCAACTGGAGATGCCCCTGGCCGACGCCTACGCCCATGCCGGCCGAGTGATGCTGGAGAACATGCTGGCACGCGCGGCGGAGGAGGGGATCGGGGCTTTCCTCAGCCGTAAGGGGCGTTGACGGACCGCGTTTCAAACTTGAACCGTGAAATGCAACCTCAGATAATATATGTTGCTACATACATTTTTCGATTGATCGGTGCCTGTTATGTCGGCTCTGTGACCCCGTCGAACGTCTCCGATTCGGTGTTTCGCTCACCTGATCCCGACGCTGAGACTGCACGCGCAGCCCATCGTTGTGCGACCTCTCGGGAGATCGGGGATGGAAGAGCATCGTCTGCCCGTCCTTAAGACGTTGAAGTCTGCCCTGAGAGATATAGCTGGCATCATCATGAAGATGCCCGTCCTATGCATGACGGTAATGTTAGTATTTCTGATTATAAAAATTTACAAGCCATCTCGAGATACATTCAAAACAGAAGATTTCACAATATGGAATATTTCGGATGCCTATTTCTATTTTGTCTTGATAGTTGCTGTCAGGGCGATTTTCGCGTTGCCGGCGTATCGATTCTTGATCGACGGCGAAGATAGGATGCAGCGGAGTTTTCGGGAAAGCATCGAAGCAGCCCTCGCCTATTGCGCTGCGTATGTAATTTTTAGGATCTTGCCTATTTTTGCTTTAGTTATTCTGGTTTCCCCAATATCGATAACAAACAATTTGGCTTTCCTTTTTTTCTACGTGGTTGTTATGATTATTGTTGTGCCTTTTTGTGTATTTTGGTACATAAGGTGGAGCCTGATCTTGCCGGCAATCGCGGTCGATTGGCAGGTAGTGAGTCTGAGTTGGACGAATTGGCTCACTAAAGGGGCCGCGTGGCGCATTTATCTATCAAACTTATTGCTCTTCGCCATCTTTTCCGTCTGTTTCAAAGTGCCTGCGTTGATGGCCTGGGGTTTCGGGTTTGAGTGGTGTGTCATTTTTATTGCGGCCGTATCTTCGACCATTATCTTGATTGGTGATGTTGCGCTCGAATCCGAGATCTATATCTGGTGTCGCGACAAAAAATCGATAGTTCTCGCAGATGTAGAGATTCCCTCGAGGATTTGATGCGTTTTTGAGAGGCGGCCGATCTCGACGCATCGAGCCTTGTGCGAGAAGAGCTGTCGTATTCGATGAGGTGCGTCCCCGGGCCGGCGAAGGGCTCACCGCTCATGTCGGTCTCTCTGAAGGGCGGACGGCATGCCGCCGCGAACCCCGCGCGACCCCGTGCATTATCTCCGGCCAAGGGTGACCGTTCCGACGGCCCCACTGCCGACACGAGATCGCGCGAAACAGCCTCATGCTCCTGCGCCGCAATGCCATCACCCTCCCCGCGCCCGGTCCCGACTCCAAAAAGATCGTGAGCTGGAACCTCCTGCGCCGCACCGGCGCGGCGGTGGATTGCCTCGTCGCGCTGATCGAGCAGGAGCGGCCCGACCTGCTGCTGATGCAGGAGGCGACCAAGGAGATCGCCGCCCTGAAGGATCGGGTCGGCGGCGTCTATGCCTGGGCACAGCTGCCGGGACGCATCCACGGGCTGGCGATGTGGAGCCCGGTCGAATGGGGCAAGCCGCCCGAGATCGTCACTCTTCCCCCGGGCGTGTTGATCGACCGGGTCTGCCAAGTGCTCGATTGGGGCGCGTTCGGCGTCGCCAACGTGCATCTCTCGCACGGGCAGGTTCTGAACCGGCGCCAGCTTCGGCGGATCGAGAGCCATCTGCCGGTCCGCGCGGCGGTGCTCGGCGATTACAACATCGTCGGCCCGGCCCTGTTGCCGGGCTTCCGCGATGTCGGCCCGCGGCGTCCCACCCACGCCATGGTCGACGTGGTGCCCCTGCGGCTCGACCGCTGCCTCGTGCGCGGCCTCGTCTGTCACGAGCGGGCCGTACTGCCCCGAGGCCTGTCCGACCATCATCCGATCGTGGTGCGCCTCTCGCCCGCACCGGAGGGCGCCGCCGCGGTCGGCCGGTTCAGAGGTATGGCAGAAGCAGTCGGACGGCTGCGTCGCGCAGGCGCACGGGGAGCAGGCGGGCGTCGAGGTCGTCCAGCGTCAGACGGGTCTGGCGCTTCCCCATGATGAAGGCTTCGAGCCTTCGAGCGAGCTCCGTGTCGTAGACCTCGACGTTCAATTCGAAGTTCAGGCGGAAGCTGCGCGAATCCCAGTTCGCGCTGCCGATGAAGCACCATTGCCCGTCGACGGTCATCGCCTTCGAATGGTCGAAGGGCGGGCCGTCGATCCAGATCCGCACGCCGCTCTTGAGCAGCGGGTCGATATGGCCGCGGGTCGCCCAATCGACGAAGCGATGATCGCTCTTCTTCGGGATGACCACGTCGACCTCGATGCCACGGGTCGCCGCGAGGCACAGCGCGTTCACGATGAGGTCGTTGGGCAGGAAATACGGCGTCGTCAGCCGGATCGATTCCTTCGCGCAGGTGATCGCCTGGAGGATCACGGTGGCGATCTTCTCGATGTCGGCGTCGGGGCCCGAGGTGACGACGCGGGCGGTGACCCCGCCGGCCGGCGCGAGCGGCGGCAGCCACGCCTCGCCGTCCAGTTCCTCGTCGGCCACGAACAGCCAGTCGGCGATGAAGGCCTGCGTCAGGTGCTCGACCACCGGCCCCTCGATCCGGAAATGGGTGTCGCGGATCGGGAAGTCCGGTTTCTGGGCGACGCGGTTGCCGTCGGAGATGTTGACGCCGCCGGTGAAGGCGACGCGTCCGTCGACGATCAGCAGCTTCTTGTGCGTGCGCAGGTTCAGGAAGGGCATCCGCCAGGGCAGCGCGGAATGCATGAACAGGCCCGCCGGCACCCCGAGCCGGCGCAGGCGCCGCCACGCCGCCGGGAAGAAGTAGCCGCTGCCGATGCCGTCGAGGATGACCCGCACCTCGGCGCCCCGGTCCTGCGCCGCCTTCAGCGCGTCGCAGAACGCCCGGCCGGTGGCGTCGTCGCGGAAGATGTAGCTCGACAGGGCGACGCTGGTACGGGCCTCGCCGATCGCCGCCAGCATCGCCGGATAGGCCTCGTCGCCGTTGCGGAACATCGCGAAGCGGTTGCCCGCCACCGTGGGAAGGCCGGTGATCGCCTGCACCGCCCGGTCGAGGGCGCGGTACGGCTCGGGCACGTGGGCTGAGGGCTGCGGCGTGTCGTCGACGGTCTGCGAGGGGCGCCGCTTCAACCGCCGGGCCCGCCGCTCGACCCGGTTGATGCCGAAGGTGATGTAGAGGAGGCTGCCGAAGACCGGCGCGAGCCAAGCCAGCCCGATCCAGCCGATCGCCGCGCCGACCACCCGCTTGCGCAGCAGCACGTGGACGCTGACGCCCACTGAGATCACGAGGCCGATGGCTGCGACGATCTCGGTGCGTAGCGAGGCCGTCGTGCCGAGCCATCGGGTGAGAACTTCTTCCACCGGTCCGCCTGCCGCCCTGCCCTGTCGGGGAATGGCCGAGGAGATAAGCCAAGCCTGGGGCGGCGAACAGGCGCCTCGCCACAGATTGCCGCCCCGTGCTAGAACAAACCTCGAACGGGAGACGGCGCGGCCGCCGCCTTTCGAAAGCCTTCACCATCTTGTCCTCAGGTGGTTGCACACACCTCCCGAGGGTCAGGTCTCATACCGTCGAGCATGTCCGCGCGCGCCGCTCCCCGCGTCTTCACGATTCCTCCCGGGGCCCCGTTCCTGCCGACGCTGGCGGAGGCCCTGGTCTCCGGCCGCCTCGTCGGCGCGGTCGGCCACGATCCCTTGGCGCTCGCCGCGGTCACACTCTACCTGCCGACGCAGCGCGCGGTGCGGGCGCTCTCGACCGTGCTCGCACAGCGCCTGGGCGGGGCGGCCCTGCTGCCGCGGATGATCCCGCTCGGCGAGGCCGACGAGGCCGAACTCGACCTCTCCTCCAATTCGCTTCTGGAGACGCCGGAAGACCTGCTCTACCCCTCGATCCCCGCGCTCGAGCGCCGGCTGATCCTGGCACGGCTCGTTCAGAAATGGGCGGAGACGGTGGACCGCGAATTGCTGCCCATCGACGACGAGGTGCCCTTCCTCGTGCCCTCCTCCCCCGCCGACGCGGTGGCGCTCGCCGCCGACCTCGAAGGGCTGATGGATGCGCTCACCGTCGAGGGTCTGCCCTGGAGCGAGATCGCCTCCGCGGTGGAGGCCGAGCATTCGCGCTACTTCCGCCTCACCCTCGACTTCCTGCGGATCGCCGCCGAGCACTGGCCCGATATCCTCGCCGCCCGCTCGCTCGCCGACCCGGCCGCCCGCGCGCGGCGCCTCGTGCTCGCCGAGGCCGCCCGGCTCGACCGTGACCGGCCGGACGATCCGGTGATCGTCGCGGGCTCCACCGGCTCGGTCCCGGCGACCGCCCGGCTGATCACGGCGGTGGCCCGCCTCCCCCGCGGCGCCGTGGTATTGCCGGGGCTCGACCTGCATCTCGACGAAGAAGGCTGGGAGGCGATCGACGGCGCGGGCGGCACGCGGGAGGAGATCGCCCACGGCCATCCGCAGGCGATCCTGCACGCTCTGACCGGGCCGAGGGGCTTGGCCGCCGGCCGGACGGAGGTCGAGACCCTCGGCGATCTCTCACCCGAGGCGGTGGCGCGGGAAAAGCTGCTGTCGCAGGCCCTGCGCCCGGCCGAGACCACCGATGCCTGGGCCCGGCTCGACCCGGCCGAACGGGTGACCCTCGCGCGGGAAGGGATGGCCGGCCTCGCCGTGGTCGAGGCGGCGGACGAGTGCGAGGAGGCGCTGGTCGCCGCGCTGGCGCTGCGCGAGACGCTGGAGACGCCCGGCGCCACCGCCGCCCTCGTCACGCCCGACCGCGGGCTGGCGCTGCGCGTGTCCGCCGAACTCGCCCGCTGGGGCATCGCGGCGGAAGATTCGGCGGGCCTGAGCCTCGCCCGCTCGCAGGCCGGCCGCTTCGCCCGGCTCGTCGCCGAACTCGCCGCCGAGGTGTCCCCGGCCCGTGTCATCGCGCTGCTCGCCCATCCCTTCGTCCGGCTGGGGCTCTCCCGCAGCGAGGTGGTGCGCGCGGCCGCCGCCCTGGAGATCGGCGGCCTGCGCGGTCCCGCCCCGATCCCGAAGAACAGTTTCGAGGGCATGCGCGCCGCGGTGGCGCTCCAGCGCAACGCCACCGAGCGGGTGCCGCGCGCCAAGAAGCGCCTGAAGCCGATCGACTGGGATCTTTCCGAGAACATCCTCGACCGGCTGGAAATCGCGCTCGACGCCTTCCGCACCGACCTCCACCCCGCCACCGGCAACCTCGTGGCGCTGGCCGCTCTCCATCGCGAGGCCTGCGAGCGGATGATGGGCGGCGTCGAGGCGGACGAGGCGATCGACGATCCCTCCCTCGACGCCCTCGACGGCCTGTTCGACGACCTCGAATCGGCCGAGCAGGAGGAACTGCCGGGGCGATTCTCCGATTATGCCGCCTTCTTCACCGCGCTCGCCCGCGACCGCACGGTGGCCTGCGCCCAGCGGAACGCGCATCCGCGCCTGCGCATCCTCGGCCCGCTCGAAGCGCGCCTGCTCTCCGTCGACCGCATCGTGCTCGGCGGGCTCGATGAGGCGGTCTGGCCGGTGCGCCAGACCACCGACGCCTTCCTCAACCGGCCGATGCGCGGGGATGTTGGCCTGAGCCCGCCGGAGCGCCGGATCGGGCAGGCCGCCCACGACTTCGTCCAGGGATTGGGCACCCACGATGCCGTGGTGACCCGCGCGGCCAAGCGCGAGGGCTCGCCGACCGTGCCCTCGCGCTTCCTCCAGCGCCTGCGCGCCTTCGGCGGCGATGCGGTCTGGGCCGGTGCCCTCGCCCGCGGGCAGCGCCTGCGCGGGCTCGCGGCCATCCTCGACCGCGGGCAGGAGGCGCCGCCGCCGCGCCTAAAGCGGCCCGCGCCGCGGCCCGATCCGGCCCTGTTCCCGGAGCGGCTCAGCGTCACCGAGATCGAGACCCTGGTGCGCGACCCCTACTCGATCTTCGCCCGCCACATTTTGGGATTGGAAGCGCTGGAGCCGATGGCCGTGGTGCCGGGCGCGGCCGAGCGCGGCAGCCTGATCCACAAGATCCTCGGCGATTTCTCGCAGGCCCATCCCGGCCCGCTGCCGACGGATGCGGAGACCCTGCTCTACACCATCGCCTTCGAGGCCTTCGGACCGCTTCAGGACCAGTATCCGGAACTCTACGCCGAGTGGTTTCCCCGCTACGAGCGGATGGCGGTGGCCTTCCTCGAATGGGAGGCGAGCCAGCGCCAGGGCCTGCGGGCAATCCACGCCGAGCGATCCGGAAAGCTGACGATCCCGCTCGGCGAGCGGACCTTCACCCTCTCGGCCCGTGCCGACCGGATCGAGGCCCGCGCCGACGGCGGCTACTGCATCGTCGACTTCAAGACCGGCACGCCGCCGAGCAATCGCACGGTCTTCGCCGGGTTCTCGCCCCAACTCACCCTGGAGGCGGCGATGCTGATGCACGGCGCGTTCGAGGGGCTGAAGGCCACCGCCCCCCCGGATCTGCTCTACGTGCACGCCTCGGGCGGGCGCGACCCGTTCCGGCCGATCCCGATCAAGCCGCCTCCCGGCGATGGCCGCCCGGTCGAGGCCATCGTCACCGAGCATCTTGAGCGCCTGCGCGGGCTGATCGCCCGCTACATGACCGGCGAGGCAGCCTATCTATCGCGGCCCTACCCGCAATATGTGCGCGCCTATAACGAGTACGATCACCTCGCCCGCGTGCTCGAATGGTCGCTGGCCGGCGAAGGAGAGGCTGCGTGAACGCCCCGCTGACCGGCTTCACCGTCGATGACCTGACCAAGGCGGCCCAGCGCCGGGCCGCCGACCCGCGCCTCTCGGCCTGGGTCTCGGCCAATGCGGGCGCGGGCAAGACCAAGGTGCTCACCGACCGGGTGCTGCGCCTGCTCCTCGACGGCGCGCCGCCCGGCCGCATCCTCTGCCTCACCTTCACCAAGGCGGCGGCCGCCAACATGTCGATCCGCGTGTTCCAGCGCCTCGGCCGCTGGGTCACGCTGGACGACGCGGCGCTGAGCGCGGAACTGATCGAACTCACCGGCGAGCGGCCCGCCCGCGACACCCTGCGGCTGGCCCGCCGCCTGTTCGCCCGCGCCGTCGAGACGCCGGGCGGCCTCAAGATCGAGACCCTGCACGCGCTGTGCGAGCGGCTGCTGCACATGTTCCCGTTCGAGGCCAACGTGCCGGCCCGCTTCGTCGTGCTCGACGACAACCAGTCGCGCGAGGCGTTCGAGATCGAGACCGACAACGTCCTCGCCGACGCGATCCTCGGCGGTAACCAGGACCTCTCCGACGCGCTTGCCGTGGTCGGCGCCGAAGCCTCCGGTGATACCCTGCGCGAGGCGATCCGCGCCGCGATGCGCACCCGCGCCCTGTTCTCGGATCACCGCGCCCTGGAGCCTGCGCTGGCCCGGCTGCCCCGCGCGCTGGCGCTGCGGGACGGCGCCAGCGTCGAGACCATCGAGCGGGAGATCCTGGAGGGCAGTAGCCTCGGCGATTGGCGCGAGATCGCGGCGAGGCTGCGCACCGGCAAGGCGACGGACGAGCGGCTGGCCGACGGGCTCGTGGAGGCGCAGGCTGCCCTCGGCCTGGGCAAGGCGCTCGCACCCTACCGCTCGGTCTTCTTCACCGACAAGGACGAGCCGCGCGCGGCGAAATCCTTCGGCACCAAGGCGGTGCCGGACGACGTGAAGCAGGCTTTGCTCGACGAGCAGGCCCGCCTCATCCCGCTCTTCGACGATCTGCGCGCCGCACGGGCGCTGGCCCGGACGCGGGGGCTGTTTCGGCTGGCCGCCGAGATCCACCGCCGGGTCGAGGCCCAGAAGACCCGGCTCGGCGCCCTCGATTTCGACGATCTGATCCACAAGACCCTCGACCTGCTCTCGCGGGTCGGCGCCTCCTGGGTCCTGTACAAGCTCGACCGCGGCGTCGATCACGTCCTCGTCGACGAGGCGCAGGACACCAACCCGCAGCAATGGGAGATCCTGCGCACGCTCACGGCCGAGTTCGCGGCCGGCGAAGGTGCCCGCGGCCTCACCCGCACCCGCTTCGCGGTCGGCGACCCCAAGCAGTCGATCTACAGCTTCCAGGGCGCCGACCCGCGGGAATTCGAGCTGACCCGCCGCGCCTGGGGCCGGGCGGCGGAAGGCGCGGGTCACGACTTCGCCGATGTCAGCCTGCGGCTCTCGTTCCGCACCGCGAACCACGTGCTCGCCGCTGTCGATGCCGTGTTCGGCGTGCCGGAGCACTTTGCCGGCCTCTCCTTCGACGCGGGCGCGCCGGGCACGGTTCACGCCTCCGCCCGCGCCGGTGTGCCCGGCGCCGTCGAGCTCTGGGGCATCGAGGAGCCGGCGGAAGCGGAAGAGCCCGATGCCTGGGCCGCCCCCGTCGATGCGCCGGAACCCAATGCGCCTGCCATCGTCACCGCCCGCCGCATCGCCCGCGCGGTGAAAGCCTGGACGACCCGGGGCGATGCTTGTGGCCGGGTCTGGCGGCCGGGCGACGTGCTGATCCTCGTGCGCAAGCGCTCGGCCGCCTTCGAGGAGGTGATCCGGGCGCTGAAAGGGCTCGGCGTGCCGGTGGCGGGCCAGGACCGGCTGGAGGTGGCGGGCCACATCGCCGTGCTCGACCTCGTCGCGGTCGGCCGCGCCGGGCTCCTGCCCGCCGACGACCTGACGCTCGCCACCGCGCTCAAGACCCCGCTCGTCGGGCTGACCGACGACGACCTTACCCGCATCGCCGCCCGGCGTCCGTTCTCCGAGACGCTGGAAGACGCGCTGACCCGCCACGCGGAGGCCGGTGACGGGGCGGCGATCCGCGGCCGCGCGGCGCTGCAGCTCTGGATCCAGCTCGCGGCGGAGAACGGCCCGTTCGGCTTCTATGCCGCCCTCCTGGGGCCGCATGGCGGGCGCAGCCGGCTGGTGGCGCGGCTCGGCGGCGAGGCGGGTGACGCCATCGACGTGTTCCTCGCCCAGGCCGCCGACGCCGAGAACGGGGGCGACGCCCCCTGCCTCGAAGCGTTCCTGTCTGACTACGTGGTGCGGCCCGGCCGTGGAAAGAGCGGCCTCTCGGTCAAGCGCGACTTGGAGGCCGGCCGCGACGAGGTGCGGGTGATGACGGTCCACGGCGCCAAGGGGCTGGAAGCGCCGGTCGTCGTCGTCATCGACGGCTGCGAGCCGCTCGGGCGCAACGACCCGCCGCTGCTCGGCCTCGACCACGCTGCCGACGGCCCGCTACCCCCGGTCTGGACCGGCGGACGCACGCAGGATTGCGCGGCCACGCTGGCCGCCCGCTCGGCACTCCAAGCGCGGGCGCGAGAGGAGCATAACCGCCTGCTCTACGTCGCCATGACGCGCGCGGCCGACCACCTTGTCATCGCCCCCTATCGCGGGGCGACGCGGGAGACGCCGGCCTCGTGGTGCGAGATGGTCCGCATCGGCCTGGAGCGGGGGCTGGGTCCCGGCGAGGCCGTCGAGACCGAGCACGGGCCGATCACGATCTGGCGCGACGGCTCGGCCGCCGCGTTTGCCGCCTCAGCGGAGGCCACGGCCCCGCCGGAGCCCGAGGCGGTGCCGGACTGGCTGTTCGCGAAGGCCGCGCCGGAGGCCGAGGCCGCACCGCCCTTGAGCCCGTCCGGCGCCCTCGGCGCGGCCGACGGCCAGCGCCAGCCGCAACGCCGACAGGGCGATGCCGAGGCCCGCCGCCGCGGCGCCCTGGTTCACGCGCTGCTCGAACACCTGCCGCGGATCGAGCCGGCCCGCCGGGCCGAAGCCGCCGAGCGTTTCGCCCGCGCCCGCGCGCCGGCGCTGGAGGAGGCCAAACGCAGGGACCTCGTGCGCTCCGTTCTGCGGCTGATCGAGGCGCCGGACCTTGCGCCGTTGTTCTCAGGCCAGGCCCGCGCCGAGGTGGCTCTGTCGGGCCGCATCGTGGTGGACGGCGTCGAGCGCGACGTCACCGGCCGGATCGACCGCCTCGTCGTCGAGGACGGCCGGGTGATCCTGTGCGACTTCAAGACCGGCCGCCCGCCGGCGGAGGATGCCCCGCTGCCCGAGCGCGAGTCGGCGCAGGTCGCCCTCTACGCGCGGCTGGCTGCCGCGATCTGGCCCGACCACCCCATCACCGCCCTGCTTGTCTGGACCTCGGGACCGGTGGTGCGACGGGTGGAGCGGACCGTCTGACCACCCTCGCCGTCATCGCGAGCGAATGCGAAGCGATCCAGCAGCGCGACCTTTTCGGAGAGGTCATGCACTGGATTGCTTCGGCTCCGCCTCGCAAGGACGGTTGCGTCGCCTCAGCTGCTCTTCTTCGGCGTCAGCTTGACGATCTGCCCGTCATCCTCGGTGACCGCGTAGACGGCGCCGTCGGGGCCGACCCGCACGTCGCGGACGCGGTGCTCTAGCGGGATGCGCTCCTCGGTGACCACTTTGTCGCCGTCGAGCTTGAGCACGACGATGCCCGTGCTGACGAGGCCGCCGATGAGGAACTGGTTCTTCCAGGCGGGGAACGCGTCCTTGTCGTAGAGTGCCATGCCCGAGGGGCCGATCACTGGATCCCAGTAATAGACCGGCTGCACCGTGCCGCCGGCCTGGGTCTGGCCGTCGCCGATCTTCTCGCCGGAATACTCGATACCGTAGGTCACCACCGGCCAGCCGTAGTTGAGGCCGGGACGCGGGCGGTTCAGCTCGTCGCCGCCGCGCGGCCCGTGCTCGACCGTCCAGAGCCGGCCCTGATTGTCCAGCGCGGCGGACTGGATGTTGCGGTGGCCGTAGGACCAGATTTCCGGCTTGGCCTTCTCGCCGCCGGTGAAGGGGTTGTCCTTCGGCGCGTTGCCGTCGGTGTCGATGCGGAAGACCTTGCCCAGCCCGCTGGTCAGGTCCTGCGCCTGCCCGCGGGTCTGCTTGTCGGAGCGCTCGCCGACCGTGACGAACAGCTTGCCGTCCGGCGCGAAGACGAGGCGCGATCCGAAGTGCTTGTCGCCGTCATAGGTCGGCATTTGGCGGAAGATCACCTTGACGTCGTCGAGCCGGGCCTTGCCGTCGCTCTCCACCAGCTTGGCCTTGGCCACCGTGGTGCCGTTGCCCTTGTCCCGCGGCTCGCTGTAGCTGAAGTAGACTGTACGGTCGGCGGCGAAGCTCGGACTCAGGGCGATGTCGAGCAGGCCGCCCTGCCCTTTCGGATCGACCTTCGGCACGCCGGCCACCGGCTGGCCCACCGTGCCGTCCTTGGCCACGATGCGGATCTTGCCGGCCTTCTCGGTGACGATCATGCGCCCGTCGGGCAGGAACTCCATCGCCCAGGGGCTGTCCAGGCCCTTGGCCACGACCGCGGTCTCGACCTCGGTCTTCTGCGCCGGCTCGGGCGCGCGGGTCTGGTTCGGCAGGAGCGGCTTGTACTCGGTATTCTGCGGCTCCTTCTCGGCGACGGACGTGCCGGCGCTCGGCGCGGCCGGTGCCTGGAACGACTCGCCCTGGATGCGCGGGGCGCGCGTGTCCTCGCCAGCGCCCTGACCGGAGGGCGCTTGCGCGAAGGCGGAGGCATCGAGGCCGAGGGCCGCGACGGTGGCGAGCAGAACGGAAAGAGTGCGCGTCACGTCGTTTGATCCTTGTGCGGGTCGCCGATCCTGCCCGCCAAATGGGGCGCGGGCGGCCCATGGCGAGGCCTGTGGCGCCGCAGGCGCCCGGAGGCGGCGGTTTTGCGCGAGGATTGTAGGCAAGAACCACGAGCAAGAATTACGGGGATGAGCCGCGCCGGATCCATGTGGGTTTGGCGCCTCAGACCCGTGACCGGGGCGCGACGCCTTGACCGGGGGGCGGGGCGTCGCCAATTCTCGGCTCACCGTGTGGCGCCGAACCCACTCCCCGGTGCCCTCCATGCGGGAGCCTTCCATGGACCCGCATGGGACCGCGTGTCGAAAGGACCTACGATGGCGACCGTGAAAGTGACCGATGCGAGCTTCGAGCAGGACGTTCTGCAGTCCGCCGAGCCCGTCGTGGTGGATTTCTGGGCGGAGTGGTGCGGCCCCTGTCGGCAGATCGGCCCGGCGCTGGAGGAGATCTCCGTCGATCTCCAGGGCAAGGTGAAGATCGCCAAGGTCAACGTCGATGAGAATCCCGGCATCGCCTCGACCTACGGCATCCGCTCGATCCCGACGCTGATGATCTTCAAGGACGGCAAGCTCGCCAGCCAGAAGGTCGGCGCCGCTCCCAAGGGCGACCTCTCCCGCTGGATCCAGGCGAGCGCCTGACCCTACGCCGGATTCCGGCCCGACCGATCCGAGACAGCCCGGCCGCGAGGCCGGGCTTTTTCATGTCCGCCGATTGCCCAGCGACCGGGTGCCCTCGACGATACGTCATACCGTTTCCGGTCGATCGCTTCGGCCTCGCCTCGCGATGCGGACCGAAGTCGCGGGCGGATGCCGTATGAAATGCAAGAAGCCCGGCCTTGCGGCCCGGCTTCCTGGTTTCGAGACCCTTTATGGGAGGTTCGGCTTAGTAGCTGCCGAACTTGTAGTTCAGGCCGGCGCGGATGACGGCGAAGTCGACGTCGCGGCGGGCGGTGTTGTTCAGGATGGTCGAGGGCGAGATCGGGCCGGCCGCGGTCAGCGGGGTCGCGGAGACGATCACGCCGTTGGCGTTGGCGAAGCCGTAGCGGCTGTTGTTGCCGTCGAAGTTCACGTACAGACCTTCGACCTTGAGCGTCACCGCCGAGGAGCGGAAGAAGTTCAGGAACGAGTCGGTCGGGAGCGCGTACTCGACGCCGCCGCCAGCCGCGTAGCCGGTCTTGAAGTCGTCGGTGTCGACGGCGCGGCCGCCACCGAAGCTGCCGTAGGCGAAGCCGCCGGTGCCGTAGAACAGGACGCGGTCGAAGGCGTAACCGATACGGCCGCGGACGGTGCCGAAGAAGTCGAGGCCCTGGACGCCGGTCGGGTTGATCAGGGTCACGCCCGGCTGCACGAAGGCGCCCGGGGTCACGGCGCAGGCGATGCCGCTGGTGCCGCAGAGGCCGTTACGGCCGAAGCGGCCGCCGAGGTCGGCGTACTGGGCGTCGGCTTCGATACCGATCACCACACCCGAACCCGGGGTGAACTGATAGTTGTAGCCGATCTGACCACCGCCGACGAAGCCGTCGCTGCGGCCGCCGTTGTCGAAGGCGAAGCCGCCGATCGCGCCGACCGGTCCGCCGATCACGCGGCGGTCGATCGTGACGACCTGCGTCGGGGCCAGGGAGTCCTCGACGCCGAAGCCGTAACCGGCGTTGAGACCGGCGTAGAAGCCGGTCCAGGTGAAGACCGGGACGGGCGTGAAGACGGGCGGCGGAGCGGCGCGGCGCGGCAGGTCGGCGGCGGAGGCCGCGGCGGTCAGCGCCGTGAAGGCGGCGAGAGAGGTCAGAAGCTTTTTCATTTTTTGATCCCCAGCAGAAACCCTATCGACCGCAAGCTAGACCATTTCTCCGGCCCGAGATGTAGCGAGCAGGACACACTGGCGGTGAGACAACCTGGCTGACGGGCGGTCGCAACTGGCTCGGGGCATGGTCGAAACCAGACTTCGCGCCGCGGCGGACGCATCGGATGCCTCGGGACCGAAGAGGGTAGCCCTCAGGAACTTGTCGAGCCGCGGCATCGCAGAAGGTTCCGGCCGCATGAACCCGCTCGCGGACGATCCTTCGCCGGGCCGCGATGCTTCAGGGGTCGATCGGTGGAAGGTACGGGCAAGCCGATCTTGGCTTGCGGCTTTCGCGTGCAACAGCTTTCCGGTGCGGATGTGCTGTTCTGGCGGCTCGAGCCGGACCTGTTCGTCTGCCCACTACCCGCTCGCGTCGGCCGAATAGCCTGCCCGGCACATTCCGTTCGCTCGCACCGTGCGGCCGGTCGGAGCCTTCGCTCAGCCGCCGCGCGGACTCGCCGATGCGATGTCCGCACGAGCGGGCGGGAATCACAATCAGACCGGAATCGTGCCGTTGGCCTCCAGCACGGCGCCCGCCAGATAGAGCGAACCGCAGATCAGGACGCGCGGCGGACGCTGGAAGACCGTGTCCGACAGGCTCACCACTGCCGCCTCGACACTCGGCGCGACCTCCGCCGCGAGACCGACGGTGCGGGCGATCTCCGCCACTTCCTCGGCGGGGCGTGCGGCCACCTGGCCGGTGATCGGCACCGCGATGAGCGAGCGGGCGAGGCCGACGAAGTTCTTCAGGAAGCCCTCCGCGTCCTTGGTGCCGAGCAGCCCGACGATGAGGACCAGCGGCGCGTCGCTGCGCTCGCCGAGATCGGCCATCGCCGCGGCGAGGATGCGCCCACCATCGGCGTTGTGGCCGCCGTCGAGCCAGAGTTCGGCATCCCTCGGCATCCGCTCGGCGAGTGCGCCGCGCACGAGGCGCTGGAGCCGGCCCGGCCAATCGACGTTGCGCAGGCCCGCCTCCAGGGCCGCCGTGCCGATATCGCCGAAGCCCGCCGCGCGAAGCGCCGCGATGGCGGTGCCGGCATTGGTGAGCTGGTGGCGCCCCGCCAGCCGGGGGCGCGGCAGGTCGAACAGGTCGGTCTCGTCCTGAAAGACGAGCCGCCCGCTCTCCTCGTGGACCGAGAAATCCTGGTTGCCGACGCGCACCGGCACCGCGCCGACCCGCTCGGCCTGGCGGCAGAGCACGGCATCGGCCCCGGAATAATCCTGGGCGGCGATCACCGCCGGGCAGCCGCGCTTGATGATGCCGGCCTTCTCCATCGCCACCGCCTCGACGGTGTCGCCGAGATATTCGGCATGGTCGCGCCCGATCGGGGTGACGACGGCGCAGGCCGGGTGGTCGATGACGTTGGTGGCATCGACCCGGCCGCCGAGGCCGACTTCGAGCAGCAGCACGTCGGCCGGGCATTCCGAGAACAGCAGCAGGGCCGCCGCCGTGGTGATCTCGAACACGGTGATCGGATCGCCCTTGTTGGCCGCCTCGCACCGGGCGAAGGCGTCGGCGAGCCGGTCCTCGGCGACGTAGTGGCCGCCGCCGATGCCCCCTAATCGGATGCGCTCGTGGAAGCGCACGAGGTGGGGTGAGGTGTAGACGTGGGCGGCCAGCCCCCCCGCCTCGAGGATCGCCCGCATGAAGGCGATGGTCGAGCCCTTACCGTTGGTGCCGGCGACGTGGATCACCGGCGGCAGGCGCCGCTCGGGATGGTTGAGGGCCGCCAACAGGCGCTGGATGCGCCCGAGCGACAGGTCGATCGTGCGCGGATGCAGGGCGAGGAAGCGCGCCATCAGCGCATCGGAGGAGTCCATCTCGCGCGAAGACCTTCTGTCGCGAATCGGTTTCAGAGTGCCTCACAAAACGCCCGATTGCCGACGGTTCTCGCTCTGGCGAAGACAGCGCAGCGGGCGTTTTGTGAGAGACACTCAGGCGGCGTCCGGCAGCGGCTCGGGAGCCACGGGCGCCGGCGGCGTTCCGGCAGGGGCCTGCCGGACGTCCATCAGCAGGCCGCAGAGCCGGCTGATCGTCTCCTTGAGCTGGTGGCGATGCACGACCTGATCGACCATGCCGTGCTCACGCAGGTATTCGGCCCGCTGGAAGCCGTCGGGCAGCTTCTCGCGGATGGTCTGCTCGATGACGCGCGGGCCGGCAAAGCAGATCAGCGCGCCGGGTTCGGCCAGGTGCACGTCGCCGAGCATGGCGTAGGAGGCGGTGACGCCGCCCGTCGTCGGATTGGTCAGGACCACGATGTAGGGCAACCGCGCGGCGCTGAGCCGGCGCACCGCCACCGTAGTGCGCGGCATCTGCATCAGGGAGAGGATGCCCTCCTGCATCCGCGCCCCGCCGGAGGCGGCGAACAGCACGTAGGGGGTGCGCTTCTCCAGCGCCGTCTCGGCGCCGCGGACGAAGGCCTCGCCGCCGGCCATCCCGAGGGAGCCTGCCATGAAGCCGAATTCCTGGGCCGCGATCGTCATCGGCAGGCCGCCGACACGGCCGAAGCCGATCTTGAAGGCGTCCGCCATGCCGGTCTTGGCCCGCGCCTCCTTGAGGCGGTCGACGTAGCGCTTCTCGTCGCGGAACTTGAGCGGGTCGGCCGGCACCTCCGGCAGCGGAACGTCGATCCAGGTTCCCTCGTCGAACATCATCTTCAGGCGCGCCGTCGCGCTCATCTTGAGATGGTGCTCGGAGCCGGGAATGACCCAGTGGTTCTGCTCGACTTCCTTATGGAAGACCATCTGGCCGGTATCGGGGCACTTGATCCAGAGGTTCTCCGGCGTCTCGCGCTTGAACAGCGTCTTGATCCGGGGCCGTACGACCTCCGAGATCCAGTTCATCGGCTCGACCATGGCGTCGGACTCCCTGTCTGACCGCGTTCCGTCTGACCGCATCCTGCCGGACGGCGGTCGCTTGCCACGCTGATATCGGATCGCCGCCACCTCGATGCCAAAGAACGCTTCGAAGGGGCTCTTCGCGTGCGTCGTCCGGCGAGGCGGGCGGCGGATTGAGGGGCGCTCAGGCCTCGGCCGGCGCCTTTCTGGTGCTGCGCACGCCCTCGGCCAGCTCGCGCACCAGGGCGGAAACCGCCTCCACCGTGCCGCTGCCGGCCCGGTCGCCGGGCTGGAGGCTGCGCGCCAGCGCATCGACGAGGGCCGAACCGACGACGACGCCGTCGGCGCCGCGGGCGATCTCGGCGGCATGCGCGCCGGTCTTCACCCCGAAGCCGACGACGACGGGTAGGTCGGTCTGCGCCGAGATCCGGCCGACCGCCTGCGAGACGCGGCCGAAATCGGGGGTCGCGGTGCCGGTCACGCCGGTGATCGACACGTAGTAGACGAAACCCGCCGTGTTCGCGAGCACGGCCGGCAGGCGCCGGTCGTCGGTCGTCGGGGTTGCGAGCCGGATGAAGGCGAGACCCTTCTCCCGGGCCGGCAGGCAGAGTTCCTCGTCCTCCTCCGGCGGCAGGTCGACGACGATCAGGCCGTCGATGCCGGCATCCCTCGCGTCCTCCAGGAAGCGGGGCACGCCGTAGGTATGGATCGGGTTGTAGTAGCCCATCAGCACCACAGGCGTCCGGTCGTCGCCCTCGCGGAAGCGGCGCACCAGCGCCAGCGTGCCGCGCAGGTCCTGGCCCGCCTTCAGGGCGCGCAGGCCCGCCGCCTGGATCGCCGGCCCGTCGGCCATGGGATCGGTGAACGGCAGGCCGAACTCGACGATGTCGGCCCCGGCCTTCGGCAGGGCTTCGAGCACCCTGAGCGAGGTTTCCGGATCGGGATCGCCCGCCATGACGTAGGTGACGAGGGCGGCCCGTCCTTCCGCGCGGCAGCGGGCGAAAGCGGCATCGATGCGGGCGGTCATGCTTCTCGCTCCCGGCGGCCCATCCGGCCTGTGAGGCCCGGGACACGGTGTCCCCAGGCTACCCGACAAGGCTCGGCTTCCCCGGCCGATTGTCTTGGCCGATTTCGATGGCCGACTTCTCGGCCAAGTGGGGGCGCCTACACCATCCGCACGCGTCCGTGAAGCGCGTGCGGGCCGGGCTCACCCCTGCGGGGCCGGCGGAGCTGCGATGACGCCGTCGACCCAGTCGCGCAGCAGCAGATGGGCGATGGCGGTCGGCGGGGGTACGGTGAGGCCTTCCGGGTGCGTGCCCGCGATCATCTGCACCACCTCCGCACGTGGGAACCAGCGGGCATCCTCCAACTCGTCGGGATCGGTCCGGACATCCTCGGTGAGGCCCTCCGCGACGCATCCGAGCATCAGCGAGGCCGGGAAGGGCCAGGGCTGCGAGGCGTGATAGGCGACCGCGCCGACCGCGATGCCGGTCTCCTCGCGGGTCTCGCGGCGCACCGCGTCCTCGACCGTCTCGCCGGGCTCGATGAAGCCGGCGAGGCAGGAATACATCCCCGGCTTGAAGTGCCGGCCGCGCCCGAGCAGGCAGGCGTCGCCCCGCCGCACCAGCATGATCGCCACCGGATCGGTGCGGGGGAAGTGGTGCAGCCCGCAGGCTCCGCATTCGCGCCGGAAGCCCCCGGCGGCGATGGCAGTCGGGCTGCCGCAATTGCCGCAGAAGCGGTGGCGCGCGTGCCAGGCCAGCAGAGACTTGGCGGTGGCGATCAGTCCCTGCTCTTCGCGGGCGACGGCGCCCTCGGCGGCGAGCGCCCGCAGGTCGAGGGCGCGGTAGCCCGGCGCCGGAAACAGGGAAGTGGCCTCCTCCGCCACCGCGCCGGCAAAGACGGGCCACCCCTCGACCCGGCCGAGGAAGATCTCGACGGCGCGCGCGCCCGCCCGCTCCGCTTCGTCGGGCCCCAGCAGAGCCGTCCCGGTCTGCTCCGGGTCAGTGCGCAGGATCACCGTCTCGCCCGCCATCAGCACGAGGCGTGCCTCGGGCCCGGCCTCCGCCAGGACGGGCGCCGGGCCGAACTCGGCGGAGTGGCGTACGAGGCGGCTCGCGGCGTAGGCGAGCGCGTCCCGGCTGGTAAGGTCGGGCGAGCCGGTCATGGCCAAGTTCCTCACGCGGCCACGAACAGGGCGGCAGCCCGTTCGAGCAGGGCGGCGCGGGCATGCGGCGGATAGGGCTTTGGCTCGCCGACGCCCCAGACCGGTCCGGGCCAGGCCGGGTCCGAGCGGAAGCGGGCCACGACGTGGATGTGGAGCTGCGACACCACGTTGCCGAGCGCCGCGACGTTCACCTTGTCCGGCCGTGCGAGCGACTGCACGACCCCGACCGCGATTCGGATTTCCTCGAAGGCGAGGCGTGCCTCCTCGGGGGTGAGGTCGGTGAGTTCGCTCAGGTTCGGCCGCCGCGGCACGAGGATCAGCCAGGGGAAGCGCGCATCGTCCATGAGGAGGACGGAGCAGAGGGCGAGATCGCCCACGGGATGGGTGTCGGCGGCAAGCCGCGGATCGAGGGAGAAGGCGTCGGTCATGCCGGGGATCTAGCGCGCCGGCCCGAAAAGTGGTGGCCGGTTTTCGGATCGGCCGGCGCGAGGCAGGAGACCGGTGCCAGCCCGACAAGTGGTGGCCGGTTTCCGGACCAGCCGGTGCGAGGCGGGAGACCGGTGCCGGCCCGGAACGAAGCGGCCGGCCTGCGGCTTGCACGGCGGCCCGGACCGCTCGAAGATCGGACGAATCGTTTCAATTTCGGTTAACCATGTTCAGGCACGCATGATGCGGCGATCGGGAGTCGGCGGGCGGCGGGCCGCGTCGGGATCGCCATGGATGACGCGATGACGGGCGGCGCGGAAGGAAGCGGGAACGCGGTCGTCGCTGTCGTGGCGGCGCGAACCCCGGCCCCCCTGGTCCTCGCCCTGCGCGGCCAGCCCTGCAGCGCCAGCATCGTCGCCGTCTCGGGTCGCGTCGTCGAGGATCTCGTCGCCGAGGCGCCCGCCGTGATCGTGGTGGAAGCCGAGCCCGAGCGTTTCGACGCCCCGGCCCTGATCCGCGCCCTGCGGGAGCAGGACAGCCTCGCGCGCACGCCCCTCCTGCTGGTGGCCGGCGGTGAGGCGCGGACCCTGCGCCGGATCGGCCGGGAGGCCGGCGCGACCGACGTGCTGTCCAAACCCTTCGATGCCGGCGAATTGCAGGACCGGGTCGGTGTGCTGATCGATCTCGCCCTGGCGCGCCGGGAGAACGACGACCGCGCGCAGGCGATGCGGCGCGACGCGATGCGGGCGGCGGCCGAAGCGGTGGCGCGAGAGCGTGAGCTGATCCGCCGTCTGATGCTGGCCGCCGAGTTCCGCGACGACCGGGCCGGCGACCATCTGACCCGCGTGGCCGGCTGCGTCATCGCCGTGGCTGAGGGGCTCGGCCTGTCACCTGCGGAAGCCGACGACGTCGCGCTCGCCTCGACCATGCACGATATCGGCAAGATCGGGGTTCCCGATCACATCCTGATGAAGGCCGGCCCCCTCACGCCCGAGGAGTGGGAGGAGATGCGCCAGCACGCGTTGCGTGGCTACCACATGCTGCACGACAGCTCCTCGCGCCTGCTTCAGATCGCCGCCGAGATCGCCCTGACCCACCACGAGCGCTGGGACGGCACCGGCTATCCCCGCGGCCTCAGGGGCGAGGAGATCCCCTGCTCCGGCCGGATCGTCGCCGTCGCCGACGTGTTCGACGCGCTGATCTCCGCAAGAAGCTACAAGCCCGCATGGTCCCTGGACCGGGCGCGCGCTCATCTGGAGGCCGAGTCCGGGCGGCATTTCGACCCGGCCTGCGTCGCCGCCTTCCTCTCGCGCTGGGAGGACATCGTCGCCCTGGTGGAGGAGCGAGCGGCGTAAGCGCGCTCGTCGTTCCGCAGTTCATCACGCAGGCGAGCGGCTCTGGCCCGCATGCAACGCCCCCACGCGGTGCAGGTAGTGGTCGGCGCGTCCGCTTGCGGCTAGAAGCGGCGCTTGATTCCGATCCGGCCGATGATCGCCGGTCCGAAGGCGCACCTCCCTTGCCATTTCCGTCTCTGCCCTCCCCCCTCGCCCGGGCGCTCACCGAGCGCAACTATGCCGAGCCGACCCCCGTCCAGCAGGCGGTGCTCGATGCCGCGCCGGACCGTGACCTGCTCGTCTCGGCCCAGACCGGCTCGGGCAAGACTGTCGCCTTCGGTCTCGCCATCGCCGGCACGCTGCTCGGGCCCGAGGAGACCCTACCGCCGCCGGCCGCGCCGCTGGCCCTCGTCATCGCGCCGACCCGCGAACTGGCGCTTCAGGTGCAGCGCGAGCTGACCTGGCTCTATGCGCAGACCGGGGCGCGGGTCGTTCCCTGCGTCGGCGGCATGGACCCGCGCCGCGAGGCCCGCGCGCTGGAGGCCGGTGTCCACATCGTCGTCGGGACGCCGGGGCGTCTGCGCGACCACATGGAGCGGGGCCGGCTCGTCACTGACGAACTGCGCGCCGTCGTCCTCGATGAGGCCGACGAGATGCTCGATATGGGCTTCCGCGAGGATCTCGAATTCATCCTCGCTGAAACCCCGGCGGACCGCCGCACCCTGCTGTTCTCGGCAACCCTGCCGAAGGCCATCGTCGCACTCGCCGAGAGCTACCAGCGCGACGCCCTGCGCCTCGCGGTCGCCGGCGAGACCCGTGGGCATGCCGATATCGTCTACCGCGCCGTGCGTGTGATGCCGCGCGAGGTCGAGCACGCCGTCGTCAACGTGCTGCGCTACGTCGATGCGCCGGTGGCGATCGTGTTCTGCAACACCCGCGACGGGGTGCGCCATCTCCAGGCCTCGCTGACCGAGCGCGGCTTCTCGGCCGTGGCGCTCTCGGGCGAACTCGGCCAGGGCGAGCGCAACGCGGCGCTCCAGGCCCTGCGCGACGGTCGCGCCCGCGTCTGCGTCGCCACCGACGTCGCCGCACGCGGCATCGACCTGCCGGGGCTCGACCTCGTCATCCACGCCGACCTGCCGCACGATGCCGAGGTGATGCAGCACCGCTCCGGCCGTACCGGCCGCGCAGGCCGCAAAGGCACGAGCGTCGTGCTGGTGCCGCCCGCGCGGCGGCGGCGCGCCGAGCAGATGTTCGCCATCGCCAAGGTCAGCCCCGATTGGAGCGGCCCGCCGAATGCGGACGAGATCCGCGCCCTCGACCGCGAGCGGATGATGTCCGATCCGCTGCTCGCCGAGCCCGAGACGGAAGAGGACCGCGAGTGGGAGCGGGAATGGGCCGAGGCGCTGATGGAGCGCTGCCCGCCCGAGCGTCTCGCCGCCGCCTTCGCCCGGCTCTACCGCTCGCGCATCCCTGTCCCGGAAGAAGTCAGCGATCCGGCCTACGAGACCAGCCGTCGCCCGGATTCTCGCGGCGTTCCGGTCGGCGCCCCGCGGATCGGCGAGGACGAGCCGGCCGCCTGGTTCCGGCTCAATCTCGGCCGCCGCGACCGGGTCGAGCCGCGCCGCCTGCTGCCGATGCTGACCCGTCGCGGACAGATCGGCCGCGGTGATATCGGCGCGATCCGGATCTTCGACAACGAGACCGCCTTCGAGGTGCGAGCCAGCGCCGCGGAGGATTTCGCTGCCGCCTTCGCCCGGCGCGGGCCGGCGGATGTCCGCATCGAGCGGATGCAGGGGGATGGTCCCGCACCCGCCAAGGCGCCGAAGAGCCCCCGAGCCCAGCGTCACCGCCGCGAGGCGACCAAGACCGGCCGGGGCGGCTGAGCGAAGCCGCCGGGCGATCGCATTGCCGGCGGATCGTTAGGGATCAGCCCTCTCGCCGTCATCCCGGAGGCGCACGGCGTAAGCCTGGGATCCACCCACGATTCGGCGCTGGGGCAGGACGTGGAAGCCCGTCGTGGCTTGAACGCCTCCGTCGCCCGGAATGACGGCGGTGGGGGCGAACCGAAGCGATCGAGGGCGCAACCTCTTCGGGTAGGTCGCGCCACGACGTCGCCCCGCGATGACGGAGGCGAGACCGAGGCGGTTAAACGGAAAATCGTCGGGAAAGCTCGCGATCGGCGCGCTGGCGGCCGATCGGTCTACGAACGGCTACTCGTTGCCGGACTTTTTGCCGAGCAGGCCGCTCACGGCGGCGTCCCAGCCCTCGCGGATCTGGCGACCGCCCGGAATCTTGACGCCGAGCAGTTCGGGTTCGTCCGCCGAATCCTGCGCCGGGTTGGCTGCGGGCGGCTGCGCCGAAGCGGTCTGGGTCGGCCGCGTCTCCGCCGTCCGGTTGCGGGGAGCCGGCATCGCCTTGCGGGCGGCATCGGCTTTCGCGGTTTCGGCCTTCGCCTCGGGTTTGGATTCAGACTTAGCCTCAACCCTGGCCTCAGCCTTGGCGATCTCAGGCTTCGCCTTCGGCGCGGGCAGCGAGACGAACTTGGCGGGCTGTTCCGTCTTGGCCCGGACGGTCTCGCTCCGGCTCGGAGGCAGAGGGACCGTGACCTTGGCGGGGGCCAGCGCTGCCGCCGTGCGGCCCGTGGCCGGGAGCGTGGAGGCGGGTTCGATCGGAGGGGTGCCCCGCGCCGGCGACGCCGCGGCGGCTTGAACCGTCGCTGCGCCTCGGGCGGGCAGTGCGGCTTGGGTCGGTGGCGTGGCTTGAGCGGGCAGGGTCGCTTGGGCCGTCGGTGCGGTTTGGGCGGGCGCCGTGGCTTGAGCCGGTGCCGCGACCGGGATGGCGGCCGCTGCTTGGACCGGCAGAGGAGGCGATGGCGCCGGCGCGGGTTCGGCGGACGGAAGACTCGCCCGGCGCGGTTCGATCACGGGTCCGCCCGTCGTTGGCGCCAGGGCCGGAACACCGTCCTTCAGGTCGGGCCATTGCGAGGCGACCGGTGCGATCCGGGTCGGCCGGCTCCGCGGATCGGCGAGATCGGAGAAGAACGAGAACGCCCCGACGGCGAAGACGACGAGGGCCACGCCCCCGCCGGCGACGCCCGCGATCACGGGCAGCCGGAACCGGGCCTGGGCTCTCGCCTCGGACGGACGGGCTTCGGACGGATGAATCGCCACCGACATGCGGCCGGCCTCTTGCACGTTGTACCCCTGCAACAACACGGCCTCGGCAATGCGGCGGCAAGATGTCCGCGCGGCCTGAACAGAATTCAGGCGCCGGCCATCCACACGAATCTAGCGGAATCTCCGAGGCGGACAAACCTGACCGGACGGCATGTGCCGCGGACAAGTCTCGCCCCGATCTGTTCTCGCCGACGTTCTTATCGGACGCGATTTAACGGAGCGTGTAACCCGCAAGAGCGCTCGCGCCGCTTTCGAGGCCGGCGACCATAAGAGAAACATCAGTGGGCCGTGCGACCCTGCGGCGCGGCCCCGGCATGGACTTTCGCCGAGCGATCGGCCACGGTGCCGTCCGTGCCGAAAGAGTAGAGATCTGAGACTTTTATCCGATGTCGGCTTGCCGAATTGTCCCGGGCCGAGCCGGTCCGCGGTGCCCTCGGCGGGCGGTGGCCTGACCGACCGCGAGGGCCCGTGCCGAATCCCGCCGCACTGCAACCCGATCTGTCGCCGATGATGGCGCAACCGACGTCCGATCCCAACGCCGACGCGGCGCAGGATCGGGCCGCCGTGCCGTTCTGGGCCGGCTGGCCGACGCGCACGCGCCTGATCCTGATCGTACTCGCCATCGACGTCGTCGCCGCCCTGGTCTCATGCGGCGTGATCGTTCTGACCGCGCGCAGTGCCGTGAAGGTCGAGATGGCGGCCAGTCTCGCCACCGTCGAGCCCTTGGTGGCCGACACCATCCGCTCCCTGCGCAGCCCGAGTCCCGAGAGCGTGCTCCACACCCTCGACCTGCGCTTTCAGGCCCTGCGCCATGTGCGCGTGACGATCCTCAATGCGGAAGGGCAGCGGGTCGGCTTCGGTCCGTCCGAGCAGGGGCGCGAGCAGCGCACGGCGCCGCGCTGGTTCGTCCGGCTGATCGCCCCGGAGCCGCACCAGCACGATCTGCCGATCATCGTGCGCGGCGAGCGGATCGGCACCGCCGCGATCACGACCCAGCCCCTCGACGAGATCGAGGAGGTGTGGGGTTATGCCCGCTCGCTGGCGCTCGCCAGCCTGATCCTGAACCTCGCGGTGCTCGCCGCCCTTACCCTGGCGCTCGGGCGCATCCTGCGACCGCTCGGCCGCCTCGCGAACGGGCTGACCCGGCTGGAGCGGCACGACTACACCGCCCATCTCGACCCGCCCGCCTCCCGCGAATTGGCGGTGATCGCCGAACGGTTCAATCGCGTGGCCGGGGCGTTGTCAGAGGCGCGGGCCGCCAACGGCCGTCTCAACCGCCAGCTCCTGACGGCTCAGGACGACGAGCGCGCCCGTATCGCGCTGGAACTCCACGACGAGTTCGGTCCCTGCCTGTTCGCCCTGGAGGCGAACGCGGCCTCCGTGGCGCGGCTCGCCGCCAGCCCCGGCGAGATCGACCGCGGTCGGCTCGCTTCGCGCGCCGGGGATATCGGCAGCATCGTCGGTCAGGTTCAGGTCCTCAACCGGGACCTTCTCAACCGGCTGCGCCCGCACGGCCTCGGCGAGGTGCCGCTCGCCGACTGCCTCAACCTCCTCCTGCGCGACTTCCAGCGGCGCCATCCCGAGACGCGTTTCGAGGGCTCGTTCGAGGGGCTGGCTCAAGGCTACGGCGACATCGTCGACCTCACCGTGTTCCGCTGCATCCAAGAGAGCAGCACCAATGCCGTGCGCCATGGCGATGCCCGCCATGTCAGGGCCCGCGTGGCGCAGGAGTCCGACGCCGCCGGTCTGATGACTCTTCGGATCAGCGTCGAGGATGACGGCACCGGCATCGCGCCCGGCCACCGCGTCGGCCTCGGCCTGTCCGGCATGCGCGAGCGGGTCGAGGCGCTCGGTGGCCAGTTCCGCCTCGACACGGCTTCTCTTGACAACGGCGCCTCCGGAACCGTTGTCCGGATCACCCTCCCGATCGATCCCGAGCGCGACGGCAGCGAGGTTCCGCCTCCGCCCGCGCCGCAACCCAAGTGATGCGTGTCAGATGAACGCCCCGGTCAGCAGCCCCGTGATGAAAGCGGCGTCGAGCAAGGGCGGACCCGTCCCGGTTCTGGTCATCGATGATCACCCGATCGTCCTGCAGGGCTGCCGCCGCGTGCTGGAGGATGCCGGGATCGAGACCGTGGTGGAGGCGACCGGCGTCGTCTCCGGCTACCGCGCCTTCCACCGTCTGCGCCCGCCGGTGGTGATCTGCGACCTGACCTTCCAGGGCAGCGGGCTGGCCGGCCTCGCCCTGATCCGGCGCATGCGCGCCATCGAGCCCGAGACCCGTGTCCTCGTCTTCTCGATGCACAACGATCCGGTCATCGTCTCGCGGGCGCTGGAGGCCGGGGCGCTCGGCTACGTCCTGAAGGATCACGCCTCGAACGAGCTGTTCCAGGCCTTTGAACGCGTGCGTGCGGGCGAGGTCTATCTCGACCGGCGGCTGGCGACCGAGGTCGCCATGCTGCGCGCCGATCCACGCCGCACGCCGGAGACCCAGCTGACGCCGCGCGAGCAGCAGATCCTCGCCCGCCTCGCCCAGGGCAAGTCCTACGGCGCCATCGCCGCCGACCTCTCGGTCAGCTACAAGACCGTCACCAACGCCTGCTCGCAGATGCGTCAGAAGCTCAAGGTGCGCACGCTGGCCGAACTGATCCACGTGGCGGTGACGCAGGCGCAACGGCAGGGCTGATTTTCCTCGAAGACGGAGCGCCGTTCTTGGCCGATACCCCCTCTGCCGGGCGCTTCACGCAGGAGGCCTGGGCCCGCAATCTCGCGGCCTACGAGACCATCCGGAGGATGCCGTTCAACGCGGAACTGGCGGAGGGCTCGCTGAGCCCTGAGCGCTTCCGCCGCTACATCGTCCAGGATGCGCATTACCTGATCGGCTTCGGCCGAGCGCTGGCGCTCGCCGCCGCCAAGGCGCCGCACCCCGACCGGATCGTGCAGTTCGCCCGCGGCGCCGAGACCGCCATCGTGGTCGAGCGGGCCCTACACGGCGGCTTCTTCCAGGCCTACGGCATCGATGCTCGGACCTTTGCCGCGACGCCGCTCTCGCCCGCCTGCGACCACTACGTCGCGTGGCTGACGGCGACGGCCTATGCCGAGCCCTACGAAGTCGTGCTCGGGGCGCTCCTGCCCTGTTTCTGGATCTATGCCGAGGTCGGCCGCGACATCTTCTCCCGCGCGGACTCCGACAATCCCTATCGCGCCTGGATCGACACCTATGCCGGCGAGGAATTCGGCGCGGCGGTGGCCGCGATGATCGCCGCGACCGACGAGGCCGCGGCGGACGCCTCACCCCTCCTGCGGGAGCGCATGCACGCGGCCTACACCCACGCGACCCGCCTCGAATACGGGTTCTGGGACGGGGCCTACCGCGACGTTTCCTGGCCGCTGTGACGCGAATCCGACAGCGGATCGCGACATCTTGGCCGTTTCCTTGCACGGTCTTGTCACGGCCGGCCGTTGCGCACATGCCGGTTTCGCGGTTGATCTACGAGATGTGACGCCGTGCCTTCCCTCTCATCGGGAGCGGCGGCATCAAGCGGGGGGTGAGACGGACATGGCGTCAGGCTTGGCGAGTGATCTCTTTCGGATCAAGACGCTGGAACGGCTCAACGCCGACGCCGAATCCGGCGAAAACAAGCTGGAACGCCATCTCGGCCCTTGGAGCTTGGTCGGTCTCGGCATCGGCGCGGTGATCGGAGCGGGCCTGTTCTCGCTCACCGGCATCGCCGCCGCGGAGCATGCGGGCCCGGCCGTGACGCTCTCGTTTGCCATCGCCGCCATCGGCTGCGCGCTCGCCGGCATGTGCTACAGCGAGCTGGCCGGCATGATCCCGGTCGCGGGCTCGGCCTACACCTACACCTATGCCACGATGGGCGAATTCATCGCCTGGATCATCGGCTGGGATCTGGTGCTCGAATACGCGGTCGGCGCCGCCACCGTCTCGGTGAGCTGGTCGCGCTACGTCACCCGCTTCATGCGTGATACCCTCGGCATCAACCTGCCGGGCTCCCTCGTGCACTCGCCCTTCGAGACCTACCAGCTCGCCGACGGCACGATGGCGCACGGCCTCGTCAACCTGCCGGCGATCCTGATCGTGGTCCTGACCTCGGCCCTGCTCATCGTCGGCATCCGCTCCTCGGCGCGCGTCAACGGCGTGGTGGTGCTGATCAAGCTCGCGGTGGTGATCACCGTGATCGGGGTCGGCCTGTTCTACATCAAGGCCCAGAACTACGACCCCTTTCTGCCGGCCAACACCGGCACCTTCGGCGAGTACGGCTGGAGCGGCGTGATGCGCGCGGCCGGCGTGGTGTTCTTCGCCTATGTCGGCTTCGACGCGGTCTCGACCGCGGCGCAGGAGGCCAAGAACCCCCAGCGCAACATGATGATCGGCATTCTCGGCTCGCTCGCGATCTGCACCGCGCTCTACATCGCGTTTGCGGGCGTGCTGACCGGCCTCGTCCACTACGACGCCATGCGGGGTGACGCCGCCCCGGTGAACACCGCGATCGCCGCGACCCCGTATCCGTGGCTGAAGAGCCTCGTCACCTTCGGCGTGATCTGCGGCTTCTCGACCGTGATCCTCGTGCTGCTGCTCGGCCAGAGCCGAGTGTTCTACTCGATGTCGAAGGATCGCCTCCTGCCGGGCTTCTTCTCGGCGATCCATCCGAAGTGGAAGACGCCCTACCGCTCGAACCTGTTCTTCATGGTGTTTACCAGCGCGCTCGGCGGCTTCCTGCCGATCTCGCAGCTCGGCCACATGACGAGCATTGGTACCTTGCTCGCCTTCATCCTCGTCTGTGCCGGTGTGATCATCCTGCGCCGCACCCAGCCCGACGCCCCGCGCGCCTACCGCACGCCGCTGGTGCCGTTCGTGCCGATCCTCGGCGCGCTGTTCTGCCTTGCGATGATGCTCTCGCTCGACGGCGATACCTGGCTGCGCCTGATCATCTGGCTGGCGATCGGCCTCGTGATCTACTTCGCCTGGAGCCGCAAGCACAGCCGCATCGGCCGCGAGGAGGGTGCGGGCGCGACGACGGCGATGTGAGGTCGGCGGTCGGTCTCACTCGCGTGGGACCATGACATGACGAGAGGCCCATCCGACACGCATCGGGTGGGCCCTTCTCTATTCAGCGTTGGGACGATTCAGCGTTGGGACGCGTAGGGTCCCAGACTTGGTCTTGATCCAATTTCTTGGGATCACGAGCCAGCCAGCCGTTCCGGCAGCCTGAGCAGCGATGGGCCTGCCCAGAAACCGCGTTCAAGCCAGTTTTCAGGCCCGGCGGGCCAGGGCCAGCATCGGCGGCTCGGCGAGGCCGATGAGGGGGCGGCCCACCTCGATCGACTGGCGCTCGCGGGCGATGAAAGCGGTCGGCATCTCGGCCTGCATCTCGGCCTCGACCTTGCGCAACTGCACGTCGGAATGGGCCGGGTGCAGGTGGATGATGCCGAGTGCCTTGACCCCCGCTCCCTTGGCCAGCTCGACACCCTTCTGCCAGGTCGAGTGGCCCCAGCCCTTGCAGCAGGGATACTCGCCCTCGGTGAACATGCCGTCATAGACGAGGAGGTCGGCCCCCTCGACGAAGCGGCACAGCTCCGGATCGGGCCAGTTCGTGCCGTGCTCGATGTCGCTGATGACGCAGAGGCGCTTGCCGCCGTAATCGAAGCGGTAACCCGTCGAGCCCTGCGGGTGGTCGAGCAGGATCGTATCGACGCGGATGCCGTCGGCGAAGGTCAGCGACTCGCCTGCCTTGAAGCCGTGATGCTTGAAGGTGCAGGGCAGCACGTCGAGGGTCACCGGAAACAGCGGCGGCGAGAACAGCCGGTCGAGCGCGTCCTGCGCGCTGGCACCGTCGAGATTCCCGCAATAGGTGTGGATCGTGTGGCCGCAGTTCATCACCGCCGGCTTGAAGAAGGGCAGGCCGGCCGTGTGGTCGAGATGGAGGTGGCTGAACAGCAGGTCGATGTCCTGCGGCAGCGACTCGCGGCAGCTGCGCCCGAAGGCATTGAGCCCGGAGCCGGCATCGATGACGAACAGGCGATCCCCGCAGCGGATCTCCAGGCACGGCGTGTTGCCGCCGAACTCGGCGGTCTCGGGGCCGCTGACCGGCGTGGAGCCGCGTACGCCCCAGAAACGCAGGACGAGGGCGTCGTCCTTGGCTGGATATGGCAGGGTCATGGATCGGCACCAATGCCCGGTTTCATGCCGGGCTTTCTCGGGTAGCAGTGGCGCCGCCGTGCGCATCCGCGCACGTTTTCGCGGCTGTCCTTCGGCCCCTCTTCGGGCACGGAGTGTACAGTGCTGAGATGGGGCCCCGCCATTCGGGTCTGTGTGCGTGCTCGCACACGCCGTTTTGAGGAGGTCCAGGTCAGCGCTGTGCTACCTTCTCAACCGATGGTTGCGGAGATGCAAATTCGGGCAGTGGCATTGTCGCCTCGATGGCAGCGCGGGCCAAGCTCGGCCAGCTCTGCGCGTAGCCCGCAGCGCGTGGCGCGAAGCGCTCCGTTCCGGCCTCGTAGGGTGGCACGAAATCCGCGGTCCGCACCGCCAACGATGGGCTGCCGGCGCCGATCCAGACGGCCCAGACGGCCTCCGGCACCGGCGGGAGCGGAGCCGGCCGGCGCCGGGCGGGGATCAGCACGACCTCCTGGCCGGCATAGGCCAGGGCCTCGGGCCGGCTGATGTCGCCCACCGGAAAACCCTGGCGGATGCGGGCGGCCCAGAAGGCGTGCTGCCCGCCATCGGAATAGGTCGTGCGCACGGCCGCCGCGCCCTCCTCCACCAGGGCGGCGATGCGGTCGGTCTCGTCCTTGTGCAGGGCGGTGAAGGCCGCCTCCTTGGCCGGATCGGGCGAGGGCGCGAAGGCGTAGCGTCCGCCCGAGACGCTCACGACCGGTTCCTCGCCGGTCGCCTCGAAGCGGTCGGAGCCCTCCTTCAACTGGCGCCAGAAGGCGATGTTGGGGTCGGTTCGGTGCCGGGCCATGTTCGCAGCGGTCATGCGGAACGGGAAGGACTGGAACTGAAACGCCCGTTGCCCGCCGGAGAAGGCCTCACGGGCAATGGAAAACAGTTCTCCCGCCACGGCATCCGTCATGGCGAAGCAGCCCATGGAGGAGCAGACGCCGTGGACCATCACCGCCGAGCCGGTGGAGCCGTGCGCCCGGTCGTAGGCGTTGGGGTAGCCGACGTCGAAGGAGAGGTAGTAGCGCGAGTTCGGGTTCATCTGGCTCTTGGCCACGGTGTAGAACCCCTCCGGCGTCTGCCGGTCGCCGGTCTTGGTCTTCGGCCCGAGCTGACCGGACCAGCGACAGATCGGATAGGTCTTGATCGGCACGTAGCGGCCGGCGGCGTTGCGCTTCCAGACCTCGATCTCGGATTCCTTCTTGTAGGCTCGCAGCACGATCGGCGAGGCGGCATCGGTGCCGCGTGCCGCCATCAGCGCCAGGGTCGCGGCCGGGATCGGTGCGTTCGCCTTTTCGGCCAGGGCGAGCGTGTTCGAGGCGGAGACGAACAGCAGCCCGATCACGGCCGATACGAGGGTGCGCAGGCAAAACCTCGCAAGGCGTCGGGATCCGTTCGGGGAAGGCATATACCGTCTCGATCGAGGCCGGGTTCGACCGGCGGCGCCCAAGGGCGACGGAATCGGATTGTGCCCAAGCTTTGGGGCGGTTTTGCGGGAAACGGAAGTGCTCAGGCGGAGACCGCCTCGGTTTCCTGCGGATCGCCCGTCACCACGGTGTTGCGCTCCACCCGAAGCACGGCGTCGAACGGCGCCTGCCGGTTCAGGGTGTCCTCGTCCGGGAGACAGACGATGAGCGCGGCGCCCGCGCGCAGCGCCCGCAGGCGCTCGATTCGGGCGGTGATCTCGTCGGGCTTGCGGTCGTCGAGCGAGAGGCCGACCACGAGGATGTCAGGGCGGCGCACGAGGCAGCGCACGAACTCGATCGCCACCCGCTCGCGCGGTCCGAGAGCGCCCTCCCCCAGCACCGCGCGCTGGCCCTGTCCGGCGACCGCGACACCGGCCTCGATCCGCGCCGCGAGGCCGAGCCGGTAGACGGTGGGCTCCAGGCCCTGCTCGGCGAGCACCCGTCGCACCAGGGCGCGCACCCGCGCCTCGGCGCCGGCCTCGCCTTGCGTGATGCGTCCGAACAGCAGGTTTTCTTCCAGGCTCGCCGCGGCGGTGATCCGGGAGGGGTCGTAGAACTCCACCTTCTCGCGGTAGCGCGGCGGCAGCATCGCCGCGAAGGAGTGCCGGGCGCCGACCAGACGCTGTTCGAGCGCCGCATCGATCAGGCCGAAGCGATGGCGCGTCTCGCTGTAGCGGAGCGCCAGCCCGATCAGCCGCTCGCGGTCGCGGTGCCCGGCGGGGCCACGCCGAAAGCCTCGGGCCTCGGGCTGGCGCGCAACGAGATCCTCGAAATAGCCCCGCTCCGCCGCCGGAAACAGCGAGAAGGTCTCGAACAGGGGGTGGTCGTCGGGCAGATCCGCGAAGATCTCGACGGTCGAGCGGGCCACCTGCAGCCCGACATCGACCAGGGTGCGGGTCAGATCTTCCGCCTCCAGCACCGCGCGCAGGTAGGGGTGTGCCGCGAGCCGTCCTTGCGAGAAGGCCGGGCTCACCGCCTCGCCGAACAGGATGTTCTCGCCGATATCCGCCTGATGGTTGTAGCGGGCCGGGTCGAACGGCTCGACGAGGCGGGCCATGCCCTCACGGGCGAGCGCCTCGCGCACGGCCCAGCGGGCGGCGACCACAGCCTCGGCGGTGGCGGGATCGTCCTCGGGATCGACGGAGGCCTCCAGGCCCCGCTCGTAGACGAAGGCGTCGAGGCCCGTGAGCTTGAGGATGGCGATGCGCTCGGCCAGACCCGAGGCTTCTCGGTCGCCGCTGCGGGCGCCGTAGAGCAGGTTTTGGCGCAGCGTCCCCTCGATCAGGATCGCCTCGGAGCCGGCCAGTGCCATTCGCCGGGCGCGCTCGGCGGAGTCGAAGGCGCGCAGGTCGGTGCCGCCATAGGTCACGGCGCCTGCGGTGGGCTCGATCTGCCCGGCAAGCAGCGCCGCGAGCGCCCGCGATCCGCTGCCGCGATGACCCACGATCGCCACATGCGCCGGCATCGGCAGGGCGAGGTCGACGCCGGTCAGCCGCTCGCCGCTGCCGGGATCGTAGGCGCCCACACCTTTCGCGACGAGGGCGCCCGTCTCGGGGAACGGGGCGGCCGCACGGGCGCGGTCACCCGGCAGGCGCGGATTGAGCGCGTCCAGGGTCTCGGCAATGGTGCGAAACAGGGGGGCGACCGTGCGGTACTGGTTCCAGAGCCGCATGCTGATCGCCACGAGGCTTGCGGCCAGGGCGAAGGCGCCGGCCGCGGCGACCAGCGCGCCGGGCAGGACGTTGTCGGCCTCGGTCGCCGCCTCGCCCTGCCACAGGGCGGTTGCGATGAGCAGCGCGGGCAGGATCACGACGAGGGCGAGTGCCGGGGCCCGCGCATAAGCGAGCCGGGCCTCGGCCCGCACCAGGGCCGAACGCGCCGCGCGCGCCCGCAGGCCCAGGCGGCGCCGCTCGAACGCTGCCGCCCCGTGGGCGCGTACCGCCGGCATCCGCCGGATCAGGTCGCGCAGGCCCGCTTCCGTGGCGGCGGTGTCGGCGCGGCGCAGACTGCCGCGGGCGGCGGTGCGGCTGGCGAGCAGGGCCCGGGCCAATCCGACGGCGGCGAGCAGCAGGGCGATCACCGGCACGAGGCGCGGGGCGGCGAGTTCCGCCATCACCAGGGCGAGCAGGATCGCGGCGAACGTCAGGCCGGGCACGACGATGCCGACCGCCGCAAGCGATCCCATCCGCGCGAGCGCCTGGCCGACGAGGCCGGGCAGCGCCCGCAGGTCCTCGCGGGCGCCCGGCGGCGAGGCGAGGATCGCCTCGGTGGCCCGCGCCCGCAGTCGCGCCGTGGCCCGCGCCTGGACGGAGAAGCAGAGATAGGCGACCGCCGCGCCGAGGATCGCGAGAAGCAGGGCCGCGGCGGCAAGCGAACTCAGCGCGATCAGCGGCAGCTCGGCCGGCGATAGGCTCCAGCCCTGAAACAGGATCGGCGCCTCGCTGTCGTGATGGCCCGGAAGCGGCAGGGCGATCCGCAGGAAGGGCAGGACGTTCGGGCTGCTGCGGGTCAGCACCGCGATGAGGTCGCGCAGGCACAGCAGCACGAACAGCACCAGCGGTCCGCCCAAGCCCACAGCCAGCCCGAGCGCCGCCGCGTGCCGGCGCGGCGACGAGGCGAAGGCGAACCGGACGGGGTTACGCTCCATCGGCATTCCGGGCACCGGGCCGAGATGGGCCGGGCAGGTTGGCGGGAGAGGGAAGCGGCATCGGGCGAAGGCTACCGGTGACTTGGGCTTCGGCGTCGTAAAAGGCTGATCCGGCGGGCAGGCGCGTGAGGAGGCCCGTCACGGAGCGCCCTCTTCGCACGGAAACCCTGCGGTGCAAGCCCGGCCGGCCCGCATGTCGCATTGCAATCCCGCGCGCGCGTTGCTCTTTGGTGCGGGAGAGCACATGGCGGGCGGGACGTTCCTGCGTCATCCGCGCGGAGGGCCTGCCTTTCGCCCGGTTCCCCGTCATTCCGTTCGGCGGGGCCACGCCCTCCCCTCTCACCGGACGATGCCGGATGCCCGTGCGAGACATCCCAGCACCTGCTTGTTCCTTGCGGCTCCGCCGCCGTCCGCGCTCGTCGGCCGGTCGTTGAGCCGATGAGCGAACCCGTGCATGAGCCTGTCTCCGAGCCGGCTTCTCTCTACGGAATGCCGGTGATCGGGGCCGGCGAGACGGTCTCTTCGATCGGTGCCGCACTGACGGGGGCCGTGCTCGCGCCCGGCGGCCGCCGCTGGTGGCTTGCCGTGGCCGGCATGTTCGCCCTGATCCTTCTCTGGGCCGGTCTGCGCCCGGCCGTGCCCGCCGCGCTGGCCGCGGCCGGAGCCGGGTGGTGGATCGGGCTCGCCGCGGGGTGTCTGCTGATCTCGGGGCTGCTGCTGCTCGCGGACGTTGCGTGGCGCTGCGGAATCGGCCGGCTGGCGCAGACGGCCGCCCTGCTCTGCGCCGGTCTCGCCGCCCTCCACCCGGCACCGCTCCACGCGGTGAGTTTCGCGGCCCTGCTCGTGGCGGCGGGCGGTCTCTGGGCGGCGGCGCTCCTGCCGGATCTGGCGGTTCTGCGCGACCGCCTCGTTGCGGAGCCGGATCGCCCCCGCACGCGCCTCTACCGCGCGCTCGCGGCCGGCTGGTGCGGCTCGGTGCGGCAGTGGCTCGCTTGGGAACGGGCCTGCCGCGGGCTCGCCCTGCTCGCCATCCTCGCGGCGGTGTCGGTGCTGATCGACCTTGCGCTGGCCGCGGCCTTTCGCACCGATCGCCACGACACCCTGCTTCCGGTCGCCCTGCTGGTCGAGGCGGTGCTCTCGGGCGCGGGTCTGATCGCGGCGCTCGCGGTGGCCCTGCGGCGCAGTCTCGGGCTCGACGGGCTCATCACCGGCCGGCACCTCGACATCCTGGGCCGACTGATCCTCGCCTTCGGACTCGCGGCCCTCTATTGCCACGTCACCGAGAACGTCACCGCGCTCCTCTACGGCGACGCGGCCGAGCGGGCACGCCTGACCCGCCGGATCCTCGGCGACGAGGCTCCCGCCTTCTGGACGCTCATGCTCGCCGGCCTTCTTCCCACGCAATTGTTCTGGATCGCACCCGTCCGGCGCAGCGCCATCGCCCTCGGCGCCCTCGGTGGCCTTGTCGCCGCCGGCCTCGGCGCCGATCATGTGCTCGCCGCGCGGGCCGGAACGGCGGGGATGGATCTTGCGGGTCTCGCCACCGCCGCCGCCGCGCTCGGGTCCGCCGGGCTGTTCGTCCTCGGTCTGCTCGTGCTGTTCCGCCTCGTGCCTCCGGTCTCGATCGCCGAGACGCGGCAACTCGCCCTTGCCCACAACCCGCACGCGGCGCTCCGGGCACCGGAGGCGGGGCTCGAATCCGGTCGCGACGTTTCGCCGGATCAAGGGCTTCGGCCGGGCCTTCTGGCGGTCTTCGCCGCTGAGGCCGAGCTGGCCGAGGGGGTGCGGGGCCTCTCGGGACCCGACACGCCGTCGCGGCTCGGCGCTTACGGTCCCGTGCCGATGCCGGAGGCCGCGGCCGCGCTGCACGCCCGTGGGCGATGCCTGAACCGCTTCGCGCTGGGCGGGGCCTTCCTCGGTGTCGCGGCTTTCGTCGTCGCCCGCATCATCGGCCTCGCCGATGCGATGCCTGAGGGATTCTCGGACGTGGCGTCGCTCGCCTCACCTGCCACTTGGTCCGCTTCCTGGGGGCTCTCATCACCGCTGCTATGGCCGGCCTCATGGCCGCTTTCCTGGGCCATGGCGGCGGTGCCGGCCCTCTCGGCCGGCGCGATGGGCGGTGTCCTCGGTCTCGCGGGGGCGCTCGTCGCGGCTGTCAGAGCCGGGCGGACAGGCCGCCGGCCGGCCTCCGCTCTCGCCAACCGCTTCGTCCTGACGATCGACCCCCCGGTCGAACCCTCTCGCGGGGCGTTCAACCCGGCCGCCCTCGTGCGGCGCCTCAACGCCCTGCCGGAGGCGGCCGGACGACCCCTCGCCCTCTACGGTCCCGCCGCTTTGGGGACGCGGCGGTGAGCGCCGAGGAGAAAGGCGCCGCCGCTCGCAAGGCAGCGGGGGCGAAATCCGCCAGCGGCTACTTCCGCGATCCCGCCCGGCGACCGGCTGCGGCCTTCGCCGTAGGGTTGGGCTGCCTGCTGCTGGCGTTCCACCATGCCGGGCTGCCGCGGCTCGCGCCCTCCTATCTCGCCGCCTGGACCTGCCTCCTCGCGCTCCCCGCCGGGGCGCTGCCTGTCGCGATCATGATCGAGCGGGCGGATGCGTGGCGCCCGCAGCCCGAGACCGCCCTGCTGGAAACCCTGCGCGGCCTGCTGGTGCTGATGCCGGTGGCCGCGATCCTCGCCCTGCCGATCCCGCTGGTCGCCGCCCTGCTCTACCCGGCCCCGGAGAGCGCCGGGCCGGACGGGCCGCTCATCCTGTTCGGCAACGCGCCGCTGTTCCTTGCCGCCCGTCTCGGCCTCTATTTCGCTCTGTGGACCGGGCTCGCCCTGCTCTTCGCCCGCCGCGGCGGCGAGCCCTGGGCCAAGGCCGGGCGGATCGATGACGGTCGCGCCGCGCTCGGCCTCGGCCTCCACACCGTGGTCGGCACGTTGGCGGCCTTCGATCTCGTCATGGCGGTCGGCACCGATCCCGGCCTGCGCTTCCACGCCAGCGCCTTCGGCCTTCTGGTGCTCGCGGCTTGGTCGAGCCTCGCGCTGGCCGCGGCGATCCTCGTCGCGCCGCCCGATGTCGGGCCGGCCCGGCGTCGGCACGATCGCCTGACGCCGCTCGCCGTGCTGCTCCTCGTCTGGGCCGGCCTGCACGCGGTGCAGTTCCTGATGCTCGGCGCGGCCGCCGATCCGGAGGCCGCCGCTTGGTACCGGCTGCGGTCGAGTTTCTACGGCCGTGTCCTGGCGCTGTCCGGCGCCGGCATCGTGGCGCTCGCCGCCGCCCTGATCCTGCGCCCCGGCGAGAACCGCACGCGGCTCGTGGCGGCGCTCGCCGTCGGCCTCCACCTCGCCGAGCTGTTCTGGTTCGTCACGCCGGCCTTCCGCGGCACCTTCCGCCTCGGCCTCACGGACCTTCTGGCGCTCGCCGGCGTCACCGGGCTGGCCATGGGGCTGGCGCCCGCCATCCGCCGCCTGATCCCGGGGCTCGCCGTCACGCCGGCTTGGCCGGGCCGGGAGCGCCTGAAGGGGCGCATGGGAGCGGCGGCGGGGGACACGCGCCGCAAATCGGTTGTTCGACCCCCCGAAGCTTCCTAGTTTCCCTCACCCCACCCCGACCTCGCGCGACTTGAGAAGACCCCGGCGACCATGTGCGAACTGCTCGGAATGAGCGCGAATGTGCCCACCGACATCCGGTTCTCCTTCGCGGCCCTGGCCCGGCGCGGCGGCGAGACCGGGCCGCACGCCGACGGATGGGGCATCACCTTCTACGAGGGACGCGGCTGCCGCTCCTTCCACGACCCAGAGCCGAGCGCCCGCTCCGAACTCGCCAAGCTGCTGCGCCGCTATCCCATCAAGAGCCGCATCGTCGTCGCCCATGTCCGCAAGGCCAATCGCGGACGGGTCAGCCTGGAGAACACCCATCCCTTCTCCCGCGAGTTGTGGGGCCGGCCCTGGACCTTCGCCCATAACGGCCAGCTCAAGGGCGTGAAACGGCTGCCGCTTGAGCGGTTCGAGCCGGTCGGCACCACCGACAGCGAGCACGCCTTCTGCTGGATCCTGTCGCAGCTTCAGCAGCGGTTCCCCAAGCCGCCACGCACGGCCACCCTTGAGGCGGCGATCGCCGGCTACGCGCTGACCCTGTCGGAACTCGGCGTGTTCAACATGCTGCTCACCGACAGCCGGGTGCTCTACGCCCATTGCGGCAAGAGGCTCTGCTACCTGACCCGCCGGGCACCGTTCGGCACGGCGACTCTGATCGACGAGGACTGGCGGGTCGATTTCGCGCAGGAGACGACCGAGACCGATATCGTCACCGTGATCGCCACGCGGGCCCTGACCCGCGACGAGACCTGGACCGAGCTGGAGCGCGGCGACACCCTGGTTCTCACCGATGGGGCGGTCCGTGTGCTGAAGGGCGCGCGGCGCGCACAGTCGGAGATGCGCGGCGCCGCCTGACGCGGAGCGGACTGAGCGCCGCGAACGATGCTGTCGATCTGCCGCATTCACGCCGCTGGATCGGCCGATCAACTCAAACCGAACCCGATTGAAGCCGTTCGGAATAGCGAGTTTGGGTTTTGCCCTTCGCGCCACAGCGAATCGTGTTGTGTGCAAGCGTGGCAGTATTTCGCGTGGCGCGGGTGTGCGGTGCGAGGCCGATGCGCTACAACTATGTTAAGCGCCTCGCCGGGGCCATCGCCGCGTGCCGGGCCGTCCCGACGTTTGCCGAAATGCCCCGACCGCGAAGTACCCGATGCGCAACGAGACCGAAGCCACCCTGGATCGTCCCGCGATGACAGACGGCCGTCCCAAACTTTCCGACTCGATCCGCAGCCATCTCGGCGATCACCTTCGCAGTGTCTATGACACGCTGGGCGCGGGCGAGGACACGCCGGTCCGCTTCTCCGAGCTGATCGGCAAGCTCGAAGCGGCGCTCAAGGCCCAGGGAGAGCGGGTCGATCCCGACTTCCGCAACGGCCTGCTCGCCGCGGTGCCGTCCTTGCGCGCGTTCGCCCTGTCGCTGACCTCGAACCCGGCCCGCTCCGACGACCTCGTGCAGGACACCCTGCTCAAGGGCTGGCAGCACCGTGCCCGCTTCCAGCCGGGCACCAACCTCAATGCGTGGCTGTTCACCATCCTGCGCAATATCTTCTACTCGGACCACCGCAAGCGCGTCCGCGAGGTCGAGGACCAGGATGGCTCCTATGCCGCCCGCCTCGCCACCGCGCCGCACCAGGGCGACCGGCTCGACGTCGAGGATCTGCAGTCGGCGCTCGCCAAGCTGCCGCCGGACCAGCGCGAGGCTCTGGTGCTGGTCGGCGCCGAGGGCGTTTCCTACGAGGAGGCCGCGACCATCATGGGCTGCAAGGTCGGCACCGTTAAGAGCCGCGTCAGCCGCGCCCGCGGGCGTCTCGCCGAACTTCTCGGCTACGATGAGGAGGATCTCTCCTCCGACCGCTTCATCCAGTCGGCGATGCCGGACGCCTGAGGGGCCGGCGCGGACGCAAGCGGCGGTTGACCGGAAGGGCCGTGTGGCTGTGAGTTGGGCAGGCTCGTACTTCGAGGCCGCCCGGCCGCTGTCACCCGAAGCCCGCTCGTTCCGGGAAACAGACGAGCGTAACCGGGTCTGAAGCGGTACGCCGGGAGCCGTACCGTCCGCGACCGGGCGCGGAGCTGCGATCGACCTCGCATCGCAGATCGCTTTCGGCTTCTGCGGGGTGGCCGCGACATGACGGCCGAATGATCGGAGGCCGCGACTCCGCGTTTCTGGCCCGGGATCGGCGCTGAGACGACGTGAATTGGCGTGCGGATCTGCGGCGTGGAGCCGGACAGGATCATCAGGTCGTCCCAGGTCTGGACGACCGAAAGCTTTGCTTCACCGAACCATCTGCGCGGTGATGAAATCGAGCCGACCGGCAGAGAAAATGACCCTGCCGGTTCAAGCCTTGCTGTCACGCCGCCTTGCGCCGGCCGCCGGTCTTGCGCCCCTCGCCCGAAGCGGCGCTCTTGCGGCGCGGCTCGGCCGGTGCTTCCACGACGACTTCGTCCGCCGGCTCGGTGGCCTTCGCGGACGACTTGCGACGCTGTTGGCCGAGGCCGAGATCCTTCGCGAGCGCCGAACGGGCGGCGGAATAGTTGGAAGAGACGGTCGGATAGTCGGCTGGCAGGCCGTAGCGGCGGCGATAGCCCTCGATATCGAGACCGTGCGTCGTCAGGTGGCGCTTGAGCGTCTTGTAGGGCTTGCCATCGATGAAGGAGATCAAGGCGTCCGGCGTGATCGACTTCTTGATCTGGGCCGGCGTGGCCCGCTCGACTTCTTCCTCTTTCTGAACCTGCGGCGCCGACAGGGCGACGAGCGCAGCATGGACCTGAACAATCAGGGCCGGGAGTTCGGGCGAAGGCAGCGAGTTATTCGAGACGTAAGCCGAGACGAGATCGGCGGCGAGTTCGATGTGATCCTGTTGTGAGACCTGACTTGTTTCTGACATTGTCCGTAATCCTGTTAACCCCTCGTTGTTGTGAGCTAAAAGGATTTGGGAAAGTTTCAAGGCCGGATCAAGGAGTTTTCCCGGAAAACGACTGCAAAACCGAGAAAAAGTGCCGATCCGGTCGATATTGTCTACGATCAGACCGGATGAGACGACAGGTTGGGGGGTCTCAAGGTGGTGCGTGCAAGCTGAGGTTCGATCATTGTCATGATGAGCGTGGTGTGATTCGGCTGTTCAACAAATCGTGAGAGGCAAATCCGGGATTGGCGCTGATCTCGCTCCGTGAAGCGCGCCGCTTTCAAGGATTGCGGCAGGTTCAGGACCGTCTCTCTCCGTCGGTGTGGCTGGATTTGAGCGGCCGTTCGCCGTGTTTACATGCCCGGCCGCGTCATCTCATCATCTTCGTGCCGGGAGGCCGCGCGGCGTTGCCTTCCACGCCCCGGCTGCGTCGGCAGTGTGCAGCGATAGACCACGGCGTCGGGCGGTCCCAGGGTGGCGTTGAGCGGGACCGTGACGGTGTCGCCGGAAAAGCGCCAGTTGCGGGTGCCCCGATCCCAGTAGAGCCAGACCGTGGTGTCGTGGCCTTTCACGTCGAAGACGGCGGCCTTCTTCGACATCGCCCGGAGCGTCCGCGGCTCGAAGAGCCCCTTGCGGCGATAGGCGGCGCGGGACGCCTCGTCCTGCCGATCGACGAAGGTGTTCTGGACGATCTGCAGGGTCGCCCCGGGCTTGCGGAGAAATTTCTTGAAATCGCTCAGAGACCGCAAGACCACGGGCATGGCGTCCATCCAATCGTCAAGTCACGGACTCATCCTGCATTGCGCGACGCACCTTAGGTCCGCTGAGATGACGGTTGTTCCTCATGCGCAAAGGCGATACCGGGCGATATCCACTGGAAACCGGCGTCGTCCACAGGTGCCGAAGATTTCGCCCATGTCGTCCTGGTCGGCTTCCGGACGACGGAGCGGTGCCGTGCTGCGACCGGCGAGAGAGCGTCCGGCTTGACCCGCCGGCCGGGCTCGGGCGTGTAGGTCCCATGCTGCTGCAATTCTTCACGGGTCTGCGCGAGGCCCGCGTTCCGGTGTCCCTGCGCGAATACCTTACCCTACTCCAGGCGATGGAGCGCGACCTCGCCGACAAGCGGGTGGAGGAATTCTACTTCCTCGCCCGCACGGTGCTGGTGAAGGACGAGTCCAACCTCGACCGGTTCGACCGGGTCTTCGCCTCGGTCTTCAAGGGGCTGGAGACGCTCGGCGAGGCGGTCGAGCCCGCCGCCATCCCGGAAGAGTGGCTGCGCAAGCTCGCCGAGAAATATCTGACCGAGGAGGAGAAGGCCGAGTTGAAGGCGCTCGGCTGGGACAAGCTGTTCGAGACCCTGAAGCAGCGTCTCGCCGAGCAGAAGGGGCGTCATCAGGGCGGTTCGAAATGGATCGGGACCGGGGGCACCTCGCCCTTCGGCGCCTACGGCTACAATCCGGAGGGCATCCGCATCGGCCAGGACGGCAACCGCAACTTCCGCGCGGTGAAGGTGTGGGACCGGCGCGAGTTCAAGGATCTCGATGATTCCCGCGAACTCGGCACCCGCTCGATGCGGGTGGCCCTGCGGCGCCTGCGCCGCTTCGCCCGCACGGGAGCGGCCGAGGAACTCGACCTCGATGGCACCATCCGCGAGAGCGCGCGCAAGGGCTTCATCGATGTGAGGCTGCGTCCCGAACGGCGCAACGCCGTGAAGGTGCTGCTCTTCCTCGATGTCGGCGGCTCGATGGATTGGCACGTGGAGCTCGCCGAGGAGCTTTTTTCGGCGGCGCGCTCCGAGTTCAAGCACTTCGCGCACTACTACTTCCACAACTGCCCCTACGAGGCGGTGTGGACCGAGAACCATCGCCGTCACGACGAGCGCATCTCGCTTCTCGACGTGATCCGCACCTACCCGTCCGACTACCGGGTGGTGTTCGTGGGCGACGCCTCCATGAGCCCCTACGAGATCGCCCATCCCGGCGGTTCGGTGGAGCACTGGAACGAGGAGGCGGGCGAGGTCTGGCTCGGCCGCGTCCTCGATCACTTCCCGAAGGCGGTCTGGCTCAACCCCGTTCCGGCCGAGCACTGGGCCTACACGCAGTCGATCGGCATGGTCCGCCGGATCTTCTCCGACCGGATGTTCCCGCTGACGCTCGAAGGGTTGGACGGGGCGATGCGGGCCCTGCTGCGATAGGCGACGCCGTCAGCGTCGGCCGCCGAAGCCGTCCGTCCGGGTCAGGCTCGCCGAGCGGTGGCGGACCGGGCCGCCCGGAAGGCCGCCAGGGCTGTGACGAGGACCGCGAGCGGCATGGCGCCGTAGACGGCACCGATCACGACATGCTCCGGTTCGAACGCTGCCTGGCTGTGCTCGGCGCCGCAAGGCGAGCGTCCGAACAACAGTGTATCCCGCGCGAGATCTGCGTTCATCAGCAGGACGAGCGCGCCGAGGCAGGCCAGGACGAGGCTCGTCAGACAGATAAGCCAAGACGCGCCTGCCTCGGGATGGCTTCGCGCGCGGCGCCGCGAACGCCATGCGAGCCCGAGGGATGCGGTCCCGAAGGGGAGGCTCAGAACCGCGCCGGTCAGGAAGGGATCGATGTCGTTCTGCGTGCAGGTTCCCGTATAGCCCAGCCCTTGCAGAAGCGGGACGGGCAGGAACAGCAGGATCGCGAGAACGGAAGCCACCGGGCGGCGCACCCCCGAGGCAGGGCTTCAGCCCTGACGGGCCGGGGTCGTCACGACGAGGCCGTCGAGTTCGGGCGTCACGCGGATCTGGCAGCACAGGCGCGAGGTGGCGCGCACGTCCGAGGCGAAGTCGAGCATGTCCTGCTCCATCGGCTCGGCCGGCCCGACCTTGTCGGCCCAGGCCTCGTCCACGTAGACGTGGCAGGTGGCGCAGGCGCAGGCCCCGCCGCACTCGGCATCGATGCCCGGAACGTTGTTGCGGATCGCCGTCTCCATGACGGTCGAGCCGACCTCACCATCGATCGTGCGGGCCGTGCCGGCGTGATCGACGTAGGTGATCTTGGGCATACCTTGCTCCGGGACGTGTCGGCGTCCGCCTGCGATCCTTCGAGGGGCGGCGTGGCGCCTGCTTGCGGGCGGCGGCGCCAGAATGCAAGCGGGAAGCGGGCGCTTTTCCGTCGCGCCGACGGGCACGCTGGCGAGAGGGGCGTGTCTGGCTGCCCTCCACCGAATGCCCGGATCGCCGCCCGCTGGTTGCTGACCCGGGCGTGCGAGCGCGAGGATCGGCGGCCCCGGCCGGAGTCCCGGCCGCTCACGCCGCCGGGCCGGAGGCGCCGAGCGCTTCCAGCGTCTGCGCCGCGGCGCTTCGCAGGGCTTCGAGATCGGCCCTGCCGTCGGCGCGAAGCCCCGCCTCGACCGTCGCGCTCGCCTCCGCGACCCGCATCGCCCCGACGCCCAGGGCCGCACCCTTGAGGGTGTGGGCGAGGTCGGCCCGGTCTTCGGCCGGGCGCTCCTCCTCCGCGAGCGTCGGCAGCAGCCGGCGACACTGGTCCTCGAACAGGCTCAGCACCTCGCGCGCGAGATCTGCGTCGCCGAAGGTCTGCGCCTCGAGATGCGCGTGGTCGAGCAGAGGGGCGGGGTGTTTCTCAAGGTCCACGTCCGTTCTCTTCGTCCGCTTTCTGATCGACATTCGGGGTTGCAACGGTCGTCCGATCCGCCCGGCTCCGCGGAAAACGGGCTCGGCGCGGCGAGCTGCCTGTGGGCGGCGCGGGCTATCCACAGCGCAGGGCGGCCCGAGGCGTACCGGTTTAGCGCTGCAGGCGTCAGAACTTGGGCCATATGCCGGATCACGGGACCCGGCTTGGTAACCATTCCGTTAAGGTTTCTTGGGTGCGCCGGGCCGATCGGGTATCGGGTGCGGGTTCCCAGGGACTAAAGTTCCGTGGGACGTCGGGTAAATCCGTCTCCATTGCGGAGAGCGCGAGCTCCGCACTGGACGGCGATGCGTACGAGGGTTGCATGGCCACCGAGAAAAAGCTGAAGGATCCGGCGGAGGCGGCCCTCTCCGCGATCGAGCAGGCTTTGAATCTGGACATCCCGGCGCCGGGCGAGACCGCCCGCGTCGAGCCCCGGCTGCCCGATGTCGGCGACGGCGACCTGCTGGCCGATCCCTTTTCCGAGGCCGGGGGACGCCGCACCCCGAACCTCGACATCGATCCCGCCGCCTCGGAGCTTCCCCTGCCGGAGCGCGGCCGCTCGCGTCGCGAGGGCGGCCTGCTGCCGCCCGACCGCTCGCTCGTGGCCAACGACGACCGCCAGAACATCGGCATCCTGCAGCAGACCCTTCGGGTGCGGCCCTCGCGCAAGCCGTACCTCGTCGCGGCGGTCGCCTCCTTCTTCTGGCTCAACGGCCTCGTGGCGCTCGCCTGGAACCAGTCCGGCGGCGACCTGAAAGCGTTCATCACCGGGCTCACCGCGCTTCAGGCGGCGGTGGTGGCCACCGCCATCGCCGGGCCGATCGTGCTGTTCCTCATCACGGCGATGCTGGCGGTGCGCGCCCACGAGATGCGCCTCGTCGCCCGTGCCGTCGGCGAGGTGGCGATCCGGCTCGCCGAGCCGGAGAGCTTCTCGACGGATGCCGTGCTCACGATGTCGCAGACCGTGCGCCGCGAGGTCGCCGCCGTCGGCGACGGCGTGGAGCGGGCGCTGGCCCGCGCGGGCGAACTCGAAACCCTGGTGCGCGGCGAGATTTCGACCCTGGAGCGGGCCTATTCCGACAACGAGATCCGCATCCGCAGCCTCGTCGACGAGCTGATCGCCCAGCGTGAATCCATCGTCGGCAGCGCCGACCGGGTGCGCGGGGCGATCACCGGCTCGCACGAGAACCTGTCGAGCGAGCTGGAGGGCGCGGCCGAGCGCATCGTCGCGGCGATCAACGGCGCGGGCGAGCGCGTCACGGGCGCGCTCGACGCCCGCGGCGAGGCGATCACCACGGCGCTGGGCGAAGTCGGCGAGCGGGTAGTCGGCAACGTCTCGACGCGAGGCGACGACCTGATCCGCCAGCTCACCGCCACCAGCGAGGGCGTGCGCGGCGGCCTGGAGGAGATCGGCACCAACCTGACCAGCGCGCTGCAGCAGCGCGCCGACGAGGTGACGCAGGCCTTCGAACGCACCGGCGGGGCGCTGACCCGCACGCTGGCCGACAATGCCGGCGCCGTCGCGCAATCCCTGTCCGAGACCGGTACCGGCCTGATCGAGGCGCTCGACCGCCAGGGCGGCGCCGTCCGCGAGACCTTCGAACGCTCGACCAAGGGCCTGGAAGAGGCGTTCCTGTCGCGCGGGACCGAGCTGACCGAGCGCTTCGCCCAGACCGGCGGCGCGATCACCGCCCGCTTCGCCGAGACCGGCGAGGGTCTGAGCCGCCACTTTGCCGCCACGGGCGCGGCGATCTCCGAGGACATCGCCGCCCGCGGTGCCTTGCTCCGCACCGAGATCGAGGCCGCCGGCACCGGCGTGTCCGAACTGATCGAGGGCCGTGGGCGCGACGCGCAGGCGGCGCTTGCGCTCGCCGCCGGCAGCGTCGCCGACAACTTCTCCGCCCGCATCGACGGCGTGCGCGAGGCGTTCCTGGCCTCCGCCACCCGCGCGGCCGAGACCATGGACGACCGCGGACTCGAATTGGCCGGCCGCATCGAGGCTTCAGCCTCCCGCGTCGAAGACGTCATCACCGTCCAGGGTGGCGCTCTGGCCTCGAACCTCGACGCGGCGGGCGAGCGCGTCGCCGGGCTGATGAACGACCGCGCGGCGCAGGCCGCCGCCACCGTCGAGGGGGCGCTTGCCGGGCTCGGCTCGTCCTTCGCCGCGAAGGCCTCCGGCACCGCCGAGCGCCTGCGCGAGACCGTGGCCCGGTTGGGCGACGACCTCGACGCTCGGGCCGCTGCCGCTCATGACGGCATCCGCCGCAACACCGAGGCCGCGACCGAGAGCGTCGGCGCCAGCGTCGAGACCCTGGAGCGCCGCCTGCGCGAGGCCATCGAGACCGTGGGCGGCCTGCTCGCCGAGCGCACCGCCGAATCCACCGCGCGGATGCTGCACACCGCAGAGGAGACCTCCGGCGCCGCGAAGGCACAGGCCGCCGCGGTCGCCGCGCGCTTCGCCGAGGCTGCCGAGACGCTGCGCCGGGCCGCCGACGAGGCCGCCGCCGCCGTGGAGACCCGCTCGGACGACGTGGTCGGCCGGTTCCAGGCCGCCGCCGAGCGTGTCGGCGGCGAACTCGGCAGCCGCAGCGAGAGCGCGTCTCAGACGCTCCACGCCGCGATCCAGCGGATGGCCGACGAACTCACCGCCCGCAGCGCCGAGGCGACCGGGGCGCTGGCACTCGCGGCGGCCCATGCCGGCGGCGAGATCAGCAACCGCACCGATCAGTCGATGCAGTCGCTTCAGGATCTTCTTCGGCAGGTGGCCGATGAGATCGCCGTTCGCGGGTCGGAGGCGAGCGTCGCCCTGTCGCTGGCCGCGGCCCAGGCCGGCGGCGACATCGGCAGCCGTGCCGATCAATCGGCGCAGGGTCTGCGCGCCCTTCTGGATCAGGTCCGCGAGGAGATCGACGGCCGCAGCGCCGAGGTCACGCAGGCGCTGGCACGGACCGCCGAGCGTGTCGGCGGCGAGGTCGGAACGCGCACCGAGGAATCGCTGCGGACCTTGCGCGACGCGCTGGACCGGATCGGCGACGAACTGTCTGCCCGCAGCCTCGAGGCGACCGCTGTGCTCGGCCGCGCGGCCGAGCAGGCCAGCGGCGCCGTGGGCAGCCGCACGGAAACGTCGCTGCGAAGCCTGCAGGAAACCCTGATCCGGATGGGCGACGAGCTGTCCGCCCGCAGTGCCGAGGCGACCGCGGCGCTGGCCCAAGCGGCCGAACAGGCCGGCGGCGAGGTCGGCACCCGCACCGAGAGTGCCCTGGAGACTCTACGCGAGACCCTGCGCCGCCTCGGCGACGAGGTTGCCGCCCGCGGCGACGCCACGGCGCAGGCGCTGTCGCGCACGGCCGACGGCGTCGGCTCCGAGCTGGAGGCCCGCCTGGGCGCCCTGGAAGAAGGTTTCGATCGTCACGGCCGCGGCGCCGCCGCGCTCATCGCCAGCCAGTCCGACGAGGCGCAGGCCCGTCTCGAAGGCGCGGGCCGCGAGGTGGCGCTAGCCATCGCCGGCCACGCGTCGCAGGTCGGCGATGCGCTCCACCGCAGCCACGCCGCCTTCGTCGAGACCGCCGACGGCCGCGCCCGCGCGGTGGAAGAGGCGCTGGGCAGCCGGCTGGCCGTGCTCCAGGAGACCATCGCCCGCGGCGACATCCTCGCCGACCGGATCGCCGGCAACGCGCAATCGCTCGGCCATACCCTGGATTCGCGTCTCGCCGAGATCGACCGGATCATCGCCGTGCAGGGCAATGCACTTGCCGATTCCCTCGCCGAGCGGGCCCGCCTCGCCAGCGAGACCGTCGAGTCGCGTATCGGTGAGATGGAATCGCTCTCGGCCAAGCGCGCCGCCGAGATCGGCGAGAGCTTCGCCGCCCTCGTCGGCCATGTCGACACGCGGCTCGGCGCCCGCGCCAATGCCCTCAACGAGACCCTGGTGCTGCGCACCTCCGAAATCGCCCGCACCCTGGACGAGGGCAACCGCATCCTGGGCGAATCCCTCGACCGGCGCATTGAAGGCTCCGCGCAGGACATCGCCGACCGCGGCCGCGCCGTGGGCGATGTCCTCGCCGCCCGCGCCGCCGAGATCGCCGAGCGCCTCGAACAGACGACCCAGGATCTCGCCCGCCGCCTCGACGAGGGCGCCGAGCGCCTCGATACCGGCGTGGTCGCGCGCCTCGACACCCTCAGCGGCACGCTGGAGGAGCGCACCCGCCACCTCGACGAGTCCTTCGGCATCCAGGCGCTCGAAGCGGTGCGCCTGATCGAGAGCCGCACCCGCACCATCGACGGCGAGCTGACCGGCCGCATCCGCGACCTCGTCGCCCTGCTGGAGCGCCGCGGCGGCCTCGCGGTCGAGGCGCTCGGCGGCCATGTCGAGGCACTCGCCCGCCTGTTCGACGAGCGGGCCGAGAGCCTCAACCACCTGTTCGACGAGCGCGGCTTTGCGCTTGTCGCCGATCTCGACCAGCGCAGCCGCGCGACGGTCGAGGGCCTCGAGGGGCGTCTCTCCGACATCACCGGGGCCTTGGAACAGGGCGGCGCCTCGCTCGGCGCTCTGCTCGACCGCCGCGGCACCACCCTGCTCGCCGCCCTGCGCGACCTCGTCGGGCAGGTCGACGGCCTCCTCGGCGAGGGCGCGGGCCGCCTCGGCAGCGCTCTCGACAGCCGTGCCGACGAGATCCGCACCCTGCTCGACAGCCGCGCCGACGACCTGCGCGGCCTGATGGAAGGCAGCGCCGGCCGGGTGCGCGGCGAGCTCGAAGCCGGTTTCGGTGCCTTCGAGACGGTGCTGGAGGAGCGGCTGCGCACGGTGCGCGACCTACTCGACGCCCGCAGCAACGAGATCCGCGACACCTTCGATCACCGCACCGACGACCTGCGCGGCCTGATGGAGGGCGGTGCCGGGCAGGTGCGCGGCGCGTTCGATGCCAACCTCGGCGCCCTGGAGAGGGTGCTGGAGGAGCGGCTGCACACGGTGCGCGACCTGCTCGACGCCCGCAGCAGCGAGATCCGCGACACCCTCGACACCCGCACCGGGGAGCTGCGCGGCCTCGTGGACGGCAGCGCCGGCCGTGTCCGCGGCGAGTTCGAGACCGGGCTCGACGCCCTGCGCGCTGCCCTGGAGGAGCCGGCCCGCACGGTGCAGGACCTGCTCGACAGCCGCGCCGGCGAGATCCGCGCCATGCTCGATGCCCGCGGCGACGACCTGCGCACGACGCTCGACGAGCGGGCCCGCACGGTTCAGGACATCCTCGACCACCGCACGGGCGAGATCCGCGGGCTGCTCGACGGCCATGCCGGCCGCCTCGACGAAGGCTTCCAGGGCCGGATCCTGCCGCTCCAGGCCGCGCTGACCGAGGGCGCGCGCCAGTTCGTCGAGACGCTGGAGGGCGGCATCGGCCGCGCCGCCGGCGAGGTCGATACCCGCACGCGGAGCCTCGCGGCCCTGTTCGACGAGCGCCTCGGCGTCCTCGGCGGCATCGTCGACGGTCGCGGCCAGCAGGTCGCGCAGACGGTCGAGGAGCGGACGCAGGAGCTGGTCCGCCTGTTCGACGAGTTCCACGCCCGCCTCGGCGCGCTGGTGGACGAGCGCTCGACCGCGCTGACCGGCCGTCTCGACGGCCAGACCCAGGCGATGGCGGCCCTGTTCGACGAGCGCATGCAGAGCCTCGATGGGTTGGTGGAAACCCGCGGCGGCGCCTTCGCGCAACTCGTGGAGCGTCAGGCCGCCGCCCTGGCCCAAACCGTCGACAGCCGCAGCGAGGACTTCACCGCTCGCATCGACGCGCGCCTTCGCGCCTTCGCCACCGTGGTGGCGAGCCGCGCCAACGCGCTGGCCGATGCCTTCGACGAGCGCCAGGACGCCTACGCTGCTCTCGTCGACGAGGGTATGGCCCGCATGACCACCGCGCTCGACGAGCGCGCCCGTCAGCACGTCGCCCAGTTCGAGACGGTCGAGGAGCGCCAGAAGGCCGTCGCCGCTCTGGTCGAGGCCGGCACCGATCGGATTGCCGCGGCGCTCGACGAGCGCGCCCGGCAGCAGGCGGCGCTGACCGAGGCTTTCGACGGACAGCGGGACGCCTATGCCAGCCTGATCCAGCAGGGCACGGCCCGCATGGTCGCGGCACTCGAAGAGCGGGCGCGCCACCACGCGGCGCAGGCCGAGACGGTGGAAGAGCGACAGCGGGCCGTCGCAAGGCTCATCGAGGAAGGCACGGCCCGCCTGGTCGCGGCTCTCGACGAGCGCGCAGAGCGGCAGGCGGCCTTCACCGAGGCCTTCGACGGGCAGCGGGACGCCTATGCGAGCCTGATCGAGCAGGGCACCGCCCGGATGGTCTCCGCTCTCGAAGAGCGCGCGCGCCGTCACGCGGTGCTGGCCGAGGCGTTCGATCGCCAGAAGGAGGCTTACGCGGCCCTCATCGACGGCGGCACCGCCCGGATGGTCGCGGCGCTCGACGAGCGGGCCCAGCGGCAGGCTGCGCTGGCGGAGACCTTGGATGAGCGCCAGGGCGCCTACGCATCGCTGGTGGAGGACGGCATCATCCGCATGGGCCGGATGCTGGAGGAGCGCGCCCATCGTCACGCCGCCGAGGTTCAGACCCGCGTCGCCGCGCTGGCCGAGACGATGGAGCAGCGCAACGCCGCGCTCGCCCGCCTGATCGATGGCCCGGCCGCGGCCCTGGCCGACGCGCTGGCCGAGCGGGAGCAGTCCCTCGACCGGCTCATCGCCGACAAGGGCACGCCGTTGGTCGAGGCTCTGCGCGAGCGCACCGATGCCATCGTCGTTCGCACCGTGGAGTCGGCTCAGGCCCTGCGCGCGGCCCTGGACGAGGGCGCGGCGGCCTCTGCCGACACCATCGCCCAGGCGAACGAGCGGGTCCGCCGCGACGTCGCCGGCTTCCTCAGCCGGATCGAGAATGCCAATGACGGGCTGAAGGATCTCGTCGGCGGCGCCTCCGAGAACCTCGCGGCGGTCGAGCAGGGGCTCGCGGCCCGCGTCGAGCAGATCCAGTCGGCCCTCGACCGGGTCGCCGCCGACACGGCGCAGGCGTCCGACCGGGTCTCGACGCAGGTCGTGGCCCTGCGCGAGGCCTCGCAGGGGGCGCTCGCCCAGGCGTCCGATCTCGCCGAGACGCTCGACGCCCGCGGCCGGGCCCTGGTGGAGCACACCGGCACCCATGTCGGCGCGCTCTCGCAGGCCGCCGGCACCCTGGAGGCGGTGGAAGGCCGTCTCGCCGAGAGCCTGACGAACCGGCAAGCGGTGATCGAGGCGGCGCTGGCCCGTCTCGAGGAGCGCAGCCAGGCCATCGAGGCCCAAACCGGCCGCTTCGGCAGCGTGGTCGAGGAGACGCTGCGCGCGGCCGAGGCCCGCGCCCGCGAACTCAGCGAGAGCGTGGCCCGCGCGGCCCGCGAGGCCGGCACCGCGGTGGCGGGCGACTTCGAGCGCCTGCGCAGCGGCGCCGACGAGGAGAGCGCCCGCACGGCGGGGGCGGTCCGTAGCGCCATCGAGGCGGCTTCCGCCAAGATGATGGAGAGCTTCGCGGCCGCCTCCGGCCAGTTCGGCGACTCGGTCGCGCGGATGAACGCGATGGCCGCCGAAATCCGCCGCGAGCTCGACGCGACCCGCGCCGACCTGCAGCGCGGCGTCCTCGACCTGCCGCGCGAGACGCAGGATGCGACGGGCGAGATGCGCCGCGTCGTGGCCGAGCAGATCGACGCGCTGAACGAGCTGGCGGCGCTCGTCGCCCGCTCCAACCGCTCGGTCGATGTCGCCCAGCCGGCGGCGCAGGCCCGGGGCGCCGAGCAGCGCCGCACCGCCGAGGGAGGCCGCGCCGCCTCCGCGCCCGTCGCCGCACCGCAGCCGGCGCCTGCGCCGGCCCGCGCTGCGGCACCGACGGCGGTCCGGCCCCAGGCGGCGGCTCCCGCCCCCGCGCGTCCGGCGAGCCCGGCCGCCGCTCCGGCCGGAGCCCAGACCCCCGTCCAGGGACGGCCCGGCACCCGCGACAACCGCGGCTGGCTGTCCGATCTCCTGACCCGCGCCTCGCTCGACGACGACGGCGCCGAGGCGATCCCCGCCCCGGCTCCCGCGCCCGAGACGAAGGGACCGGTGGAGCGGATCTCGCTGGACGCCATCTCGACCGATATCGCCCGGATGGTCGATCATCAGGCCTCGGTCGAGTTCTGGCAGCGCTACCGCCGTGGTGACACTAACCTGTTCGACGGTCGCCTCTACACGGCGCAGGGCCGGCAGACCTTCGAGCAGATCCAGCGCCGCTACCGGTCGGATGCGGAGTTCCGCCGCACGGTCGACCGCTATGTCGGCGAGTTCGAGCGGTTGCTCGGCGAGGTGACGAAGAACGACCGCGACACCAAGCGCGCGGACGCCTACCTCACCTCGGAGACGGGCAAGGTCTACACCATGCTCGCCCATGCCAGCGGCCGGTTCGACGAGGCCTGAGGCGTGAGGACCGGATGAGGCGGGTTCGGTGTCCCCGAGCCCGCCGAAGTCCGCCTCGGGACGTAATTGACCGGAGCGTCCAACGAAAAAGGCCCCCGGCGCTTGCATGCGCCGGGGGCCTTTTCTGTCTCGTGTCGCTGTTCCGAGGGAGCCGTTTCGTCCTGATTCCGGCTGATCACTTCGGCCTTGCCGGGATGCCTCCCTCCCCACATGCGGGACGAGGGTGGCACCGGTCGATCGAACCGATCGCGCCGTGGCCGGATCACTCCATCACGGCGGCCTTCATGATCACCACCATCGTCGCCCGGCCCGGCTCGTCGCCGAGACAGCGGATGCTGTGCGGGCGGTCGCAGCGGTAGCGCAGGGTCTCGCCGGCATTGGCCCGCTGGACCTCGCCGGCCACCTCGACCTCGAAGCTGCCCTCCAGCACCGACAGCGACTCGACCGAGCCGCGCTGATGCGCGTCGGATTCGAGCACGCCGCCGGCATCGGCAGTGACGTCGTACCATTGCAGCCACTCGACGGTCTTGATCCAGCCGATGATGGCGAGCCGCACCTTTCCGTCGTCGGAGACGAGCCGCGGGGTGTCGGCGCGGGAGAAGCGCTCGATGAAGGGCTCTTCGTCGGAGGTGGCGAGCACCCGCTCGATCGACACGTCGAGCGCCTGGCTCAAGCGCCAGATCGTGGCCAGCGTCGGATTGGTTTCGTTGCGCTCGATCTGGCTGATGATCGACTTCGCCACGCCGGACTGTTCGGCGAGTTCCGAGAGGGAGAGGTTGTAGGCCTTGCGCAGCCGCTGGATCGTCTTGCCGAGCTGGCCCGAGAGCACCTGCGCGCCGCTGGCGAGATCCTTCGGCCGTCCGCGTTCGAGGCTTGCCGCTATGTCCTGCATCACGTCGGTCCGCTGAGAGTGCCCGCCAAACCCTCCGCGCCGAAGACACCTTCACGGGCGGATCGGATCACGAAATCGTGGGCGGGGCACTGAAAGGCGTTCCGTTATCCGAACGAGCGTTTGATCTGTCAAACGCAAATCGACGGCGAGGACCAGGTTTCATCCCGGTGCCAAGTGATGGCCGGAGCGCGAAACTACTGCCAGAGCGCGTGGAAATGGTGGAGCGGACCGTGGCCGTGGCCAACGAGCACGGAATCGGCAGCGCGGATCGCCGCCGTGACGTAGGTCTTCGCCCCTGCCACCGCCTCCGCGAGGCCCTGCCCGCGGGCGAGACCGGCCGCCACGGCTGCCGAGAGGGTGCAGCCGGTGCCGTGGCTGTTGCGGGTCTCGATGCGCGGCGCCGCGAACCGGCGCAGGGTCCCGTCGGCCGCGATGAGATGATCGACGCTCTCGCGGCCCTCGCCGTGGCCGCCCTTGATCAGCACCGCCCGCGCCCCGCGCCCCAGCAGCCGGCGGGCTTGGCCCACCGCCTCGTTCTCGTGTCCGGCCTCCGCCTCGTCGAGCAGGGTCGCCGCCTCCGGCAGGTTGGGCGTGACGACGGTCGCCAGCGGCATCAGCGCGCTGCGCAGGGTTTCGACGGCTTCCTGCGAGATCAGCCGATCGCCGCTGGTGGCGACCATGACGGGATCGAGCACCACCGGAATGCCGGCGGCGTGCCGCCGCAAACCCTCGGCCACCGCCCGGATCGTCTCTGGCCGCGAGAGCATGCCGATCTTCACCGCACCCACCGCGAGATCGGCGAACACCGAGTCGATCTGCGTGGCGACAAAATCGGCGGGTACGTCGTGGATCGCCTGCACGCCCGTCGTGTTCTGCGCTGTCAGAGCGGTGACGACGCTGGCGCCGTAGACGCGAAGGGCCGCGAAGGTCTTGAGATCGGCCTGGATGCCGGCGCCCCCGCTCGAATCAGAGCCGGCGATGGTCAGGGCGATGGCGGTCATGGGCGTCTCCCGTCGTCGATCTTTTTGTGTCGGACACCTTTCGCGACGATGCTCCATCGCGTTGTTTGTGCATCATCGTTTTCCGAAAGCCAGCAACAACCTTTCGGGACGATGCTCTAGCGCATCCCCGCGTTGCCGCGCTGCCCGAGGGCCTCGTCGACCCGCGCACGCAGATCCCGTGCCTTGGCCTCGGTGGCGCCGCCCTTGAACAGCGCGCCGATCAGCGCCACCCCATCGGCGCCCGCCCGGATCACGGAGGCCGCGTTGCTGGCGTCGATCCCGGCGATCGCACCGAGCGGGAGGGCCTGGCCGCGGGCGAGCCGGGCGCGGAACACGATCCGCTGCAGCCCGTCGAGGCCGACCGGCGGATCCGGGTTGTCCTTGCTGGCGGTGGCGAAGACGCCGCCGATGCAGGCATAGTCGATGGGCAGCCGGTAGAGCTCGTCGGCCTGGGCGCCGGTCTTCACGGTGAGCCCGATGATTGCGCGCGGTCCGAGCAGGCGGCGCGCCTCTTCCGGGTGGAGATCCGATTGGCCGAGATGCACGCCCTCGACGCCGGCTGCGAGGGCGAGATCGACCCGATCGTTGACCAGCAGCGGCGCGCGGCCGTTGACCGCGGCGTGGATCGCCCGAATCCGCGCCAGCGCCGCGCGGGCATCCGTCAGGTCCTTGTCGCGGTACTGGAGCAGGGTGGCGCCTCCGGCCACGGCCTCCGCCGCCAGGGCGGCGAGCGCCGCCGCATCGTCGCCGAGCACGCCGGTATCGAGGATGCCGTAGAGGCGCAGGTCCACCGCGATGCCTGCAGACGGCCGGGCTAAGCCGAGCCCCGCGTCCTGCCGTCTCTCTTGCCCCGCCCCGATGCTCATGCTGCCCCCCCGATCCCGTTCGAGCATCTGCCATCCGAGCGCCATCGACGCTTCCTATGGCCGCTTCCTTCGGTGATCCTGCTTTCGGTCTAGCAGGATCGGCCCCCCGCGGCGACCGTGACCGTACTCGGCTGCGGATGAGGCCGTCGCCTCCGTTGACGATGAAGGGGCCGATCCGGCAAGAGCGAGGCGGTGGGGCGGAACCGCTTTCGCCGCCGAGGAAGGCCCGAGGACAGGGGCTCAAGGCCGACGAACGCATGAGCACGGCCGAACCGGATGTGACCGCCGCCGTGGCGGATGCGGGGATGCGCGACGCCAGCGCGTCCTCGGTGGGGCTCGTCGCCGTGATCGTCGCGGCAACGGACGGGGAACCGCGCGCGCTCACCGTTCAGGTCGGGGGGCAGGCCAAGGGCCGCGAGACCGCCCTGCCCGCAGGGCCTCTGGTGCCCGAGCATGCCACGCTGGAGCGGGGCCTGCGCGCCTGGGTCGAGCAGCAGACCCACCAGCGCCTCGGCTATGTCGAACAGCTCTACACCTTCGGCGACCGCGACCGGGAGGACGGACAGCACGGCGTGCATCTGCTCTCCGTGGCCTACCTCGCGCTCGTGCGCGAGCTGCGCCCGGCGGGCCTTGCGGAGGCCGCGTGGCGCAACTGGTACCGCTACCTGCCCTGGGAGGATTTTCGCGAAGGCCGACCCCCGGCGCTCGCCGAAATCGAGCCGCGCCTGATGGCCTGGGTCGCTGCCGCCACCGACCCGAAGCTCCGGCGCCTGCGCGAGGACCGGGTCGGTCTCAGCTTCGGCATCGGCGGTGCCTGGAACGAGGAGCGGGTGCTGGAGCGCTATGAATTGCTGTTCGAGGCCGGCCTGATCCCCGAGGCCAGCGGCCAGAACGGCGCCGCCGTGCCCGACGACCTCGCGATCACCGGCCAGCCGATGGCGCATGACCATCGCCGGGTGCTCGCCACCGCGATCGGACGCCTGCGCGGCAAGATCAAGTATCGCCCGGTGGTGTTCGAGCTGATGCCGCCCGCCTTCACCCTGCTTCAGCTTCAGCGCACGGTCGAGGCGCTCTCCGGCACGCGGTTGCACAAGCAGAACTTCCGCCGCCTCGTGGCGCAGCAGGGCCTCGTCGAGGAGACCGAGGCGCTGACCAGCGGCAATGCCGGCCGTCCGGCCCGGCTTGTACGATTTCGGCGGGAGGTTCTGCTGGAGCGCCCGGCGCCGGGTGTGCGGCTCACCCCGTCGCGGCGGACGGTTTAGGGGCCGGCGCGGGGCTACATTCGGCTTGGGAGAGCCGTTGGCCACCGTCCGGGGGGATGATCAGCCCTGGAGGACGCGCCCGAACTGATCCGGGCAGCCAGCCAAGAGGGTCGATGCCAGGGGAAGGTCGGCGCGGGTGCAGAGGGTGAAGCCGTAATAGGGCTTCAGCAGGTCCGCTTCGGGAACGCAGACCCAGAGACGGACCATCGGCCACTCCTCGTCCACGCTGACGAGGAGCATGCGGCGGGAGGGATCGAAGGAGGCCGCCTGCTCGCGAAACAGAAGCGCGACCGACCCGACCTCTTCGGCCGCAATCCGCTTTTGTGCCCAGACCATCGGCAGACGCCCTCCCAGGGAGCGTTTGCCGGCTCGATGACGCGGCCTCAATCGATCCCGGCGCAGGGCAGGTGCCGTGGGCGCCCGCGGATGAAGCGGACGCCGAAATCGTTGAGAGATCCGGACCCCGCCACGACGGCGCGACGAAGGCCGTGCGTCTGGCGGCGCCGAGCCCGCGTCGTACCCAATCCGACTGATCCCTTCGGGATGGCGGATTTGGCTTCGGCGAGATCCCATCGCGCCCGCGCGATGGGATTTCCTCCTCAAGCGTCGTGCGGGCTTGCCGAACCGCTCCCCGCTCTGATCGAGCGGAGACCATACCATTCGGGCCGATCCGACCTCAGGCCTGTGCTTCCTTCTTGCGGCGCGGGGCGCGGCGCTTCTTCTCCGGAGCGGGCTCCGGCTCGGCGGCCACCGGCTCGGGCGCTGCCTCCGGCTCCGCGACCCGGCGACGCTGCTGACCCAGTCCGAGGGCACGCGCCAGCTCGGAGCGCTGCTCGGAATAGCTCGCCGAGGTCATCGGATAGTCGTTGGGCAGGCCCCACTTCGCCCGATACTGCTCCGGCGAGAGGCCGCGTAGGGTGAGGTGGCGGCGCAGCGTCTTGTAAGGCTTGCCGTCCTCGAAGCTGACCAGGAAGTCGTGGCTGATCGACTTGCGGATCTCCTGCGGCGTCGCCTTGGGCGGCCCGGTCTCGGTGGAAGGCCGCCCGCTGAGGGTTACCGAGCGGATCGCTTCGTGCACCTCTCCGAGAAGTTTCGGAAGATCGGCGCTTTGGACGTGGTTGTTGCTGACATAGGCAGAAACGACATCGGCCGTAAGGGTAACGAGGCGGGCCGTTTCCGCATCCTGTTCACTGGGTTCCATGGTGCGATCTTCTGTGCGGGAGGATTACCTGGAAGACGGTAAGCTCAGAGCCGCTAAGGGGCAAGTCATCATGGTTGAATTCGAGCGCAATCATGTCGAACGGAATGGAACGTAGCGCGTGTTTCTATGCAGCTCGAATGGAAAAATCTGCGATGTGTCACTGCGAAAAAAACGATTGTGTCTACCTTGCGGTTAAGCCGAAAGAGTCGGATGAAATATTGCATATGTTAAGAATGTGTCTGCCGTATTGCGGAAAATGATGTTGAATCAACAGGTTGAGAATTCGCTTGGCCAAGCGGTTTTACCGTCGCCGTAGCTGGCCGATCTGTACGAAACCCAATGTAACGAGACGGCCGCGTAAAGCGCGGTATGATTGCGACACCCAGCCGCACGCCTACGTATTTTCTGTGGATTGCCTTAGGGCTGAACCGGATGTGCCAGAGGTTTGGGGCGAGCAAAACGTTTTGGCCCGGCGTTGCAGAGCCGGAGATCCACCTTGACAGGGCGGAAGTACAAGGCTGGCTGCCTATAGAGCGGAAAAGAGTGCCGGGACCGCCGTTTGGTGGCTGATCGGAGAGTTCTGCTCCTGAAAAGGCATCTCCGGAAACCTGCGCAACGGTGGTCCCGATCAGACGGTCCGAGATCTGCCGCAACTTGAAGCGCTGCGCATGCTTGAAAGACCGCGAGGGAGTGTTGGTGAAGTGGGATGCTCCGCGCATCTGCTTGCGCCGCCTCGCTTCTGCGACGCGTGATGACGGTGGTGCGTGATGTCAGTGCGAGGGATTCCGACACTGCGTGCGGCGGCCGATGTCGGGCTCAGTTCGGTCGAGCAAGGGTCCGAGGCTCTAAGTGCTCTACGAAGCGCCCAGTCACGACCGTTCTCGCTCTGTCGACAACAGCGCGATGGGAGCTTTGTGAGAGATGCTCAGTCGAGACCGAGCATCAGACCAAGATTTTGCACCGCCGCTCCCGAGGCACCCTTGCCGAGATTATCCAGGCGGCCGACCAGCACGGCTTGGCCGTGATTGTCGGAACCGAAGACCCTCAGTTCGAGCCGGTCGGTGTCGTTGAGGGCTTCCGGCTCGATGCGCTCGCGATGGGCGCCTTCCTCCGCGCCGCGCACGACCTTCACCAGCGGGGTGTCCGCGTACCAATCGGCCAGCGCCTCCTCCAGATCGCCCGGCTTCGGGCGGTCGGGCAGGGCGCCGAGATGGAGCGGGATGCTGACCAGCATGCCTTGCCGGAAGTTGCCGACGGAGGGGATGAAGATCGGCCGCCGTGTGAGCCGGCTATAGGCTTCGATCTCCGGCAGGTGCTTGTGGCCGAAGCCGAGCCCGTAGAGCTGGAACGGGGCCCCCTCCCCGCGCTCGTAGCTCTCGATCATGCTGCGGCCGCCGCCGCTATAGCCGCTCACCGCGTTGATGCTGACGGGATGATCCGACGGGATCAGGCCACGCTCGACGAGCGGGCGCAGCAACGCGATCGCCCCAGTCGGGTAGCAGCCGGGATTGGCGACGCGGCGCGCGGCACGGATGGCCTCGGCCTGCTCCGGCGCCATCTCGGCAAAGCCGTAGACCCAACCCGGCGCGATGCGGTGGGCGGTGCTGGCGTCGAGCAGCTTCGGGCCACCGTCCGGCAGGCTGTCGGCGAGCGCCGCGGTCTCGCGGGAGGCCTCATCGGGCAGGCAGAGCACGACGAGATCGACCTCTTCGAGGATCGCCCGCTTCGCGCCGGCATCCTTCCGGCTCTCATGCGGGATGCTGACGAGACGCACCCTGCCCTCGCGCTCCAGGCGCTCGCGGATGCCGAGTCCGGTGGTGCCGGCCTCGCCATCGATGAACACCTTCGGGGCGCTGACGCCGTCGGACATCGCAACAATCCTCGTTCGGCCCTGATCCGGGCCATTCTGAAACACAGGGCGGGCAGCGCGTCCCGGATGCGGGGCGCCGCCGGCGGCGCGGTTCGTCGGTGGCGCGGAGGTGGAAGCTTCGTCTTCCCCTGTCAACGCCCCCGGCAAACCCTGCATCCGCTTCCCTCGGCCGCCCTCGCGGATCTTTGTCCTTGGACAGGTTCGGCGCGGCCGGAACTGACGATGACGGGTTCTGTTGACAGCCGAATGTCGCTCAGGAGGCGAAAACCATGTCAGGCGCCGCAAAGAAGACCGATCCGAAGCTCTGGGACAAGGTGAAGAAAGAGGTCACGCAGTCGTCCAAGGGCGGCAAGCCCGGACAATGGTCGGCCCGCAAGGCGCAGATGGCCACCAGCGAATACAAGAAGGAGGGCGGCGGCTACGCCGGCAAGAAGTCCGACGACAACAGTCTCAAGCAGTGGACCGACGAGGAGTGGGGCACGAAATCGGGCAAGGAGAGCGGCAAGACCGGCGAGCGCTACCTGCCCAAGAAGGCGCGCGAGAAACTTTCCGACTCGGAATACAAGCGCTCGACCGCCAAGAAGCGCGCCGACTCCGCCAAGGGCCAGCAGCACTCGAAGCAACCCGCCGACGTGGCGAAGAAGGCGGCCTCCGCCCGCAAGACGGGCGGTAAGACCGGCAAGACGTCGGACAGGAAGACGTCGGAGAAGGGCGGCTCGACCAAGGCGGAGCTGATGCAGCGCGCCCGCAAGCAGGACATTCCGGGCCGCTCGAAGATGACGAAGAGCGAACTGGAGCGCGCCCTCGCCTCCTGATCCGCGCGAAGCGGGGCTGGTTGGCCACCGCCCCTGTTAACTCAGGAGCGCTTCTCGGCGCCGACGACGACGAAGCCCTGGCGCTCGAAGATCGGGCGCGCGGCGGGGCTTCGCAGGAAGCTCAGGAAGGAGGCGGCCCGGGTCGCGCCGGCCGCATCCCGCGTCAGCGCGGCGGGGTAGACGATCGGCGGGTGGCTGTCGGCGGGAAAGGTCGCCACGACCTCGACGCCGGGGTCGCTCGCCGCATCCGTCGCGTAGACGATGCCGAGCGGCGCCTCGCCGCAGGAAACGAGCAGCAGGGCCGCACGCACGTTCTCGGCCTGGGCGACCTGACCTTTCATCCGGTCCCAGGCGCCGAGCTTCTCGAGCGCGGCCTTGCCGTACTTGCCGGCCGGCACCGCATCGACGTTGCCCATGGCCAGCCGACCGCCGGCCAGGGCGGCGGTGAGGTCGATGCCGGGCTCAAGGGTCACGCGCTGGCCGGACCCCTTGGCCGCGACGAGGACGATGGCGTTGCGCAGGAGGTTGACGCGGCTGTCGGCGCGGATCGTGCCGTTCTTCTCGGCGTAGTCCATCCAGGCGAGGTCGGCGGAGATGAAGAGGTCGGCCGGGGCGCCGGCCTCGATCTGCTTGGCCAGCGCGTTGGAGCCGGCATAGGAGATCCGGCTCGTCCCGCCCGTCTCCCTGGCCCAGGCGGCGCTGGCTTCGTCCAGGGCGTTCTTGAGGCTGGCGGCGGCGAAGACCACGATGGGCTCGTCCGCGGCATGGGCGGCCATGGAACCCGGCGACGACCAAGCCGCGAGCGCAAGCAGCAGGCCGGCCATTCCGGCGCGGCGGGTCCAGTGAAGGTGCGGCGCCGACATGCTGATCCCCCTCGAACGATCCGGCCACGATCGCGCCGATCCCGTGACGCCACCTCTGCCATGAGGGGCGGCGTCGCGAGGGCGCGATCCTGATTCTAGCCGGGGCCGGTCGATGCAGCCATGCCCTCTGCGCGTCGAGGGGGCGCCGATCAGTCCTCGTCCGGGCCGGCGGCGGACGGCTCGGGCTCGTCGGCGGTGTAGCCTTCGAGCCAGTCCAGGCTTTCCTGCGAACCGGCCTCGTAGGGGTTTGCGGAATCGGGCCGGCCCATCGCCTTCGCGGCCTTGCCCTCTTCGAAGATCTTGCTCGACACGACGGCCATCGACCGATCCTTTCTCGATGCGGGCCCGCCCGGCGCGTCGCCGGGCCGGAGGACGCGGGAACAGAAGCGTGCCCGAGCGGACGCGGTTCCCGCGGATGCTTCGCCGGGTTCAGACGACGGAGTCGGAGTCCGGGGTCGGCTTGACCTCGGCGCGGTGGAGCCGGCTCAGCAGCACGAGCAGCGAGCCCGGCAACGGCGCTTCGAGGGCGCCCGGCGCGAGGATGTCCGCCCGGGTGGGGCGACCGCGGTCGGGCCGCGGCTCACGCTTCACGACGACGGGCGAACGGCGGCGGACGGATCTGGGTGTCATGACGCGATAGGCACTCGAGGGCGCATGATGAACGGCACGGGAAGCGCCCCTCGCAAGGTCCGTCAACCGGGCATGGCCCCGCCGATCGGGAGATCGACGAGGGGCAGGCTCGAGGCGCTTCGGACGGTTTGAACGCCGCCTTTCGTCTCCGGTTCCGCCTATTTCGTCTAGAAATCAAACATTATGCCTGTGGATTAATCAGGGTTTGTCTTGCCTGTGCTGTTTGAGCCGCGCCGTTCGCCGCCTCCTGAATCGAGATCGGGCGGACGTGAAGACCGTGGCTCTCGAAGCGCGCGAGTGGTAGAGGGCGCTCCATGCTCGAAGGTCTGCCGCCGCACCGACCCACGCACGTCCTGCGCCTGCTCACGGACGAGCCCTCCGCTCGCGCCATGACCGAGCTGCTGGGCGAGATGTTCGACCCGATGGAGACGGCGGTGGCCGCCTTCGAGGTGGAGGAGACCGGCGCGTGGCGGCTGGAGGCCTACTTCTCGGAGGAGCCCGACGCGGAGATGATCCGCGAACTGATCCGCCCGATGCTCGGCGCACAGGCGGATGAGGCCGTCTTCGAGACCATCGACCAGCAGGATTGGGTGCGTGCCTCGCTGGAGGGACTGAAGCCGGTCCGCGCCGGCCGCTTCCTCGTCCATGGCGGCCACGACCGGCATCAGGTGCGGGCCAACGATCTCGCCATTGAGATCGAGGCGGCGCTCGCCTTCGGCACCGGCCACCACGGCACCACGCTCGGCTGCCTACGGGCCCTGGTCGACGAGTTGAAGCGGCGGCGCCCGGCTCGCGTGCTCGATGTCGGCACCGGCACGGGCATCCTGGGATTCGCCGCCGCCAAGGCGCTCCGCACGCCCGTGATCGCCGGCGACCTCGACCCCGAGGCGGTCACCACCGCCCGCGGCAATGCCCGCCTCAACGGGCTCGGGCCCTATATGCGCCTCTACCACGCGCCGGGCGTGCGCCACGGGCTCGCCGACCGGCCCCGCGGCTTCGACGTGGTGTTCGCCAACATCCTGGCGCGTCCGCTCAAGCGGCTCGCGCCCTCGCTCACCGCCGTGGTGGCCGATGACGGCGTGCTGATCCTCTCCGGCCTGATCGAGCGCGACGTGCCGGGCGTGCTCTCGACCTACCGACACCGCGGTTTCCACCTCGCCCGCTCCGGCGTGATCGAGGGCTGGGCGACGCTGGTGCTGCGCCGGGGCGGGGCGGCGGCGCGCCCGCGCTGATCTTTCTCGCGCAATCGGTTAGGATGGTGACGTGGAGAGATGACGATGAGCGTTCCGAACCGGGCCGATGCTCAGAACCTGTCCGCCGAAGTCGATAGGCGGCGCCTTGCCCGCGAGCGGGCCCTGCTTGCACAGGCGCGTGAGTCGGTCGCCCATGGAAACGTCGTGCCGGACTGCGAGGTCGAAGCCTGGCTCGACCGAATGATCGAGAGCGACGAACCGCTTCCGATCCCGACGGCTCGCCCGACGAGCGATCGCTCCTGAAGATTTCTCTCGCCGACGGCTGACGTGCCTTTGCCCCGCAGGTTGATCCTGTCGCGTGAAGCGGCACTCGACATCGAGGCCGCGCGGCGATGGCTGAGGCAGCCGGGTGCCGGCAGAAGGGCCGCAGAGCGGTTGAGGCAGATCCGTGTGGTGATCCTCGAGCTTCGCACGGCTCCGCTGCGCTGGCCGTTCGGCGAACACGATGGCGTTCGGGAAGCCGGCGCAGGCAGCTATCGTATCCTCTACCAAGTCGAGCCGGAGAGCGACATCTCGGAGGGCGACGTGGTCGTCCTGCGGGTCTTCGGTCCCAGGCAGGATCGTTCGGATCTCCTGCGGGGGAGTTGAGTGCCGCATGGTTGTCGGCTCTCTTGAGCCAGCGTAACCCTTTGCCTCATGACGCCTCCCCGCTTCCAGACCTTCGACGATCCGAGCCACGCCAAGGGGCCCGAGCGGATCGAGGCCCTGCGCGCCGCCCTGCGGGAGATCGGCGCCGACGGGTTCGTGGTGCCGCGGGCCGATGAGCATCAATCCGAGTACGTGCCCGCCAATGCCGAGCGGCTTGCCTGGCTCACCGGCTTCACCGGCTCGGCCGGCCTGGCGGTCGTGCTCGCCGACGAGGCCGCCCTGTTCGTCGATGGTCGCTACACCCTCCAGGCACCGGAGCAAGTCGATACGGGCACGATTACCGTCGTGCCGCTCGCCGAGACGACGCCGGAGGCGTGGCTCGGCACGCATCTGAAGCCCGGCCAGACCCTCGCCTACGATCCCTGGCTCCTCACGCCCGACGGCGTGGCTCGCCTGGAACGCGCCGCCTTGAAGGCGGGCGCGTCGCTGCGGCCCCTGCCGGACAACCTCGTCGACGCGGTCTGGGCCGGGCGGCCCCGCCCGCCGGCCGGCCGTGTCGTGGCTCATCCCGACGATCTGGCCGGCGAGACGGTGCCGGAAAAACTCGCCCGCATCCGCGCGGCGCTGGCCGAGGGCGGGATCGACACCCTCGTCATCTCCGATCCGCACAATCTCGCCTGGGCCTTCAACCTGCGCGGGGCCGACATCCCGCACACGCCGCTGGCGCTGGGTTACGCGCTCGTCCCCCGCGAGGGGCGGGCCGCGCTCTACCTCACCTCGCAGGCGATCGACGCCGACCTCCGCACGGCTCTCGAACCGCTGGCGGATCTCCGCCCGCGGAGCGCCTTCGCCGAGGATCTGGCGGGTCTCTGCAAGAATGCCGCGCGGGTGCGGCTCGATGCGGCGACGGGTGCCGCGGCGCTGAAGGATCGAGTGGAGGCGGCCGGGGGCGTCGCCGATGTCGGTGCCGATCCGATCACTGCGATGAAGGCGGTCAAGAACGCCGCCGAGATCGCCGGCACCCGCGCTGCCCATCACCGCGACGGGCTGGCCGTGACGCGCTTCCTCGCCTGGCTCGACCGCGCCGCCGCCGAGGGCGTGAGCGAGATCGCCGCCGTCGAGGCGCTGGAAGATTTTCGCCGTGAGGGCGGCGGGCTGCGCGACGTCTCCTTCCCCACCATCTCCGGCTCGGGTCCGAACGGGGCCATCGTCCATTACCGCGTCACCCGCGCCACCGACCGCACCGCGCAGCCGGGCGAACTGTTCCTGATCGATTCCGGCGCGCAGTACGCCGACGGCACCACCGACATCACCCGCACCGTCGCGGTCGGCACGCCGACGGAGGAGATGCGCGACCGCTTCACCCGTGTGCTCAAAGGCCACATCGCCATCGCCCGCGCGGTCTTTCCCGAGGGGACGACGGGGGCGCAGATCGACGCCCTCGCCCGCATCAGCCTGTGGGAGGCGGGGCTCGATTACGACCACGGCACCGGCCACGGCGTCGGCGCCTTTCTCTCGGTCCACGAGGGGCCGCAGCGCATCGCCAAGACCGGCACGGTGCCGCTGAAGCCCGGCATGATCCTGTCGAACGAGCCCGGTTACTACCGCAGCCGCGCCTACGGCATCCGCATCGAGAACCTGATCCTGGTCGAGACCCGCGCCATTCCCGGCGGCGACCGGCCGATGCTCGGCTTCGAGACCCTGACGCTCGCCCCCCTCGACCGTCGGCTGATCGATCCCGTGCTGCTCGGTCCGGCCGAGACCGCCTGGCTCGACGCCTACCACGCGCGGGTGCGCGCGACCCTGTCGCCCGACCTCGATCGCTCGACGCGGGACTGGCTGGAGGCGGCGACGCGACCGCTCGGTGAGGACGCCGCGTGAGCGGGCCGCACAAGCCCGCCGTCCTCTTCGTGTGCCTGGGCAACATCTGCCGTTCGCCGCTCGCCGAAGCCGCCTTCCGGCGGGAGGCGGAGCGGATCGGGCTCGATGTCGCCGTCGATTCCGCCGGCACCGGCGACTGGCATGTCGGCGCGCCGCCGGACCCTCGGGCGATCGCAGTGGCGCGGGCGAACGGCATCGACATCTCCGGCTATCGCGGGCGTCAGGTCGCGCCGGGTGATTTCGCGCGCTTCGACCACGTGGTCGCCCTGGATCGTGCCAACCTCGCCAAGTTGCGCGGCCTGCGGCCGGCCGGCTCGCGGGCCGCGTTGAGCCTGCTCCTCGACCATGTGCCGGGCCGCGAGGGCGAGCCCGTCGCGGACCCCTATTACGGCGCGGATGAGGGCTTCGACACCACCTGGGCCGACGTCACCGCGGGCGCCCGCGCGCTGGCCCGCCGGCTCGCAGGGCCGGAATGAACGCGCTTGCCCGACGCGCGGCGGAGTTGCTCGGCGTCCCCGTCGCCGAGGCTCGGCCGATGGCGGGCGGCGACCTCTCCCCATGCCTTCGCCTCAGGCTGGCGGATGGGCGGGACGTGGTGGCGAAGTCCGGGCCGGCACCGCGCGAGGAAGCCCGGATGCTCGCGGCGATCGCCGCGAGCGGCGCACCGGCGCCCGCGGTGCTCGCCGCCGACGAGACCGTGCTCGTGCTCGAATGCCTGCCCGCGACGGGCACCGGACAGCAAGCCGAGGCCGATCTCGGCCGGGTCGTTGCCCGTCTGCACGTGACGGAGGGTCCGCGCTACGGCTGGCACGCCGATTACGCCTTCGGTTCCGTGGCCATCGAGAACGGCTGGGGCGACGACTGGCCCGCCTTCTGGAGGGAGCGACGCCTGCTCTGCCATGCCGGCCACCTTCCCGCTTCCCTCTTCCGGCGGGTCGAGCGGCTGGCGGATGACCTGACCAACCGCCTGCCGGAGCGGCCCCGCGCCGCGTTGCTCCACGGCGACCTTTGGGGCGGCAACGTCCTCTACGCGGGCGAGCGCGTCTCGGGGCTGATCGACCCGGCCTGTTATCATGGCCATGCCGAGGTCGATCTGGCGATGCTGAGCCTGTTCGGCCGTCCCGGTCCCGCCTTCCACGCGGCCTACGGGACGCTCGAGCCCGGCGCGGCCGAGCGGGCGCCGATCTACAAGCTCTGGCCGGCCCTGGTGCATCGGCGCCTGTTCGGCGCCGGCTACGATGGCATGGTCGAGGGGGTTCTGGAGGCGGCGGGCGTCTGATCCGATCTCCGCTTGATCAAAGCGGAGATCGGATCAGCAAGCCTGCGCGGCGCATGAGCGAAGCCAAATCCGCCATCCCGAAGGGATCAACCGGATTTGGTATGGCCACCACCTCCGATCGCGATGCGGCGCCCCTACTCCGCCGGAGCCGGCATGGCCGACATCCGCGGCTCGAACCGGCCCTCGCTCGCCGGCTTCATCTCGACGCGCCGGTCGTGGAACTTGTTCAGGGTTGAGCGGTGGCCGATCGAAACGATGGTGGTGCCGGGCAGGGTCTCGCGCAGCATCCGGTAGATCTCGGCCTCGGTCTCCTCGTCCAGCGCCGCGGTCGATTCGTCGAGGAAAAGCCAATCGGGCTTGGCCAGGATCGCCCGGGCGATGGCCAGCCGCTGCTGCTCGCCGCCCGACAGGCGCCGGTCCCAGCTATCGACCGTGTCGAGCTGGTCGGCGAGCTGCGGCAGCCGCGCGGCGAGCAACGCCTCGCGGATCGCCTCGTCGGAGAAGTGATCGATGGTGTTGGGATAGGCCACCGCGCCGCGCAGCGAACCGAGCGGGAGGTAGGGCCGCTGCGGAAGGACCAGCGCCGACTGCCCGGCCGGCACATCGACCCGGCCCTTGCCGAACGGCCAGATCCCGGCGATCGCCCGGAACAGGGTCGACTTGCCCGAGCCCGAGGGGCCGGCGACCAGCGTCGCGCTGCCCTTGGGCAGTTCGAACGAGGATGCCTGTACGATCTCGCGGCCGTCGGGCAGAGCCAGTGTCAGGTCGCGGGCGGTCACGGCGCCGGCGGTGTCGTTGCCGTTGGCGAGGCCGTAGCCGGCGCCCGCCAGCGCCTCGGCCTTGGTCATCGCCCGCTTGAACGAGCCGAGACGGATCGTGTTCGCCTTGTAGGCGGCGAGGATGGTGTAGGAGTTGATGAAGAAGTTCAGCGAATTCTGAACGTTGCTGAAGGCGTTCGAGGTCTGCTGCAGGGCGCCCAGGGTGATCTTCTTGGCGAAGAACGACGGCGCGGCGATGACGAGCGGGAAGATCGTGCTCGCCTGCCGGTAGCTGAAGGTGAAGGCGATCAGCTTGATGCGCCGGAAGATGATACCGACGTAGTTGTCGACGATGGCGTGGAACAGGGTGGCCAGCCGCGAGGATTCGGCCCGCTCGCCGCGCAGCAGGGCGATCTGCTCGGAGTAGATGCGGTTGCGGGCCAGCGCGAAGCGGAAATCCGCCTCGACCTGCTCCTGCCGGTAGTCGAGGCCGATGAGCGGCTTGCCGATCAGGTGGGTCAGCCACGTGCCGACCACTGCGTAGGCGATCACCAGCCAGACCAGGAAGCCCGGAATCACCGTGTCGGTGAAGGGCAGCACGAAGTCGCGCGAGAGCGTCCACAGGATGACGATGAAGGAGACGAGCTGCGCGGCCTGCGACAGCAGCCGGGTCGAAAGCGTCGTCGTCTGGGCGATGAAGTTGTTGACGTCCGACTGGATGCGCTGATCCGGGTTGTCGGCGTGCTCGTCGACGAACGGAATGCGGTAATGCGTGCCCTTCCCCAGCCAGCGCTCGTACAGGTTATGGGTGAGCCAGGTGCGCCAGCGCAGCTGCAGTCCCGAATCGACGTAGATGTCGATCATGCCGATCACGACGTTGAGGATCGCCAGCGGCACGAAGATGTAGCCGAGCTGATACCAGAAGGCCGCCGCATCGAACTCCTGCAGCGCATTGTACATGTCGCGATAGAAGAAGTTGAACCGCAGCGTCAGCGCGACATCGGCGAAGTTCACGAAGATCGACAGCGCGACGAGGTTGCGGCCGATCTGCCCTTCCGTGCGCCCGAAGCGGCGGAACATGCCGACTTCCCGGCTCGGCTTGTCGTGGCTGGCGAAATAGGGGTCGGCGATCAGGGTGATGTCGCGGATCGGCTTCCAATAGGAGATCGCGAGCACGATGCCGCCGAACACCACCGAGCCGGTCGCCGCGAAATCCGGCGGCAGCAGCGCCGCGACGGTGGCGGGCAGTGCACCCATGGCGGCGAGCGTCTTGGCGCCGGCCAGAACGAGGTAGCCGATGCCGTAGACCGAGACGAAAATCTTGAGATAGGCCGAGAGGTTGTTCGCGGCGACGAGGATGCCCGCCATCGCGAAGCCCGCGAGCGAGACGTAGAGCGGTGGGCTCGGGATCCCCGGCACGATGACCGGCAGGGCCAGCAGCAGGAGCGCGAAGAGCGCGGTGAGCACGGCCTGGATGCCGAGCCTGCTCTTGAATGCGGCCACGCGGGTCACTCCTTCTCGCTGCGCCGGCCCAGCCCCACCCCTGACGGAGGGAACGTGCCGGCGGACGGGTTCAATCGCCGAATGCCGCGCCCCTGGCCATCCGTCGTGGCGAGAACGTGGCGCGGAGCCGCACCTGTCACGTGAAATTTCGGTCATGTCGCGGGCCGGAGCCGCCGTTCACCAGCGTCGCGGGTGGTCGGGTGCGACACCGTGGCAGGATTTCTCGAAGGGCGTCGTCGTCGCGATCAGTTCGCGTCCCAGTTCCAGTCGCCGTAATCCGGCTCGCGGCAGCGGTAGCCGATCGGGCATTGCGGGTTGTCGCGGGTGGGGACGAAGCGCAGCTCGGCAATCTCGGTGATCTCGCAGAAGCTGCGGTCGCGCACGAAGCGCTCAGGCGGGCGTCCGCCGAAGCCGAGCGTCACCGCGCCTTCCGCCTTCACCACGGCCATCGCCTCCGCGCAGGTCGGCCGCGCCGTCTGCGTGCGCGACTGGGCGAAGGCGGGAGCAAGGGCGAAGGGCGACGTCAGCAGGGGCGCCAATGCCGAGCCGAGAACGGCGAGGGTGACAGGTTTCATCACGCGGGTACGGCCGACGGCCGGTTGCGGCCGCCAAGCTTGACCATGGCAGGTTCCGCTTGCGCCGGGAAGGGGTTGCCGTGCCTCTGCCGCATTCCGGGAGTCTATCCTGACTCCTAGGCTTACAAATCGACTGCGCCGGCAGGTTCTGCTTCCTGAAAGGTATTTTCGGACGCTAGGATGACGATGTCGGGAGCAGAGACGCAAGGGACGGTCGGCGAGACGGCGATGGCGGACGACGGTCACAACGCGGACGGGAAGGACGCGACGCGGGAGGCTCCCGCTACCGCCCTGTCGCGACGTCTCGTGATCCCTGTCGTCCTCGCCGCGGGCTGGGGTGCCCTGTTCGCCTACACGCTGGTGGTGCTCACCGATGACGGGCCGGTTGCGGCACCCGCCGGACACACCCGGCTTGCCGCCGCCGACGGGATCGACGTGCCGGAGGTTCGCCTACCCGAGCCGGAGCGGCCGGCCACGCCCGCTGCCAACCCCCCGGCGCGGGTGCTGACGGTCGCGGCACCTGCCCCGCCGCTCGACACCGTGGTCGCCCCGGCCGAGCCGCGGCCCGCAGCGCCGCTGGTGGAGCGGGCGGCCTTCGTCGGCATCTGGGGACCGAATCCGGTCGCCTGCGGCCAGCGCCAGCGCCGCCGCGGCTTCCTGCCCGCCACCATCACGGAGGACGGCGCCAAGGCCGGGCGCACCGTCTGCCGCTTCCGCAACAACCGCCGCGAAGGCAGCGCCTGGACCATGGCCGCCGATTGCAGCGAGCGCGGCCGCCGCTGGACCTCCCAGGTCCGCCTCCTCGTCGAGCATGACCGCCTCACCTGGAGCAGCGGCAAGGGCCAAGCGAATTACATCCGCTGCAGCCGCAAATCCGATTGACGAACGGCTCGCGCATCGTCCCGAAAAGTGGCCGCCGGCTTTCGGCAAAAAGTCGATGCACGAGAACGAGTCTCTACGCCACATCGGTGACAAACCGCAGCCGCAGCGCGCCCGCCCGGAAAACGACCCGCTCCGGCACGAACCGCCACAGGCGCTCGGCGCCTTTGCTCCGTTCCTCCTCCACCGGATCGAGCACGATTTCGGTGCGCCCGCTCATCTGCAGCAGATCACCGGTCGTGAAATCCGGAAAGACGAGGCCCGCCCGCGGGTTCTCCAACATGTTGCCGAGGGTGTTGAAGCAGCGGTTTCCGGAATAGTCGGGGATCGTGAGGCAGTCGTCGGCTCCGATCCGCACGAAGCCGGCCGGACCGCCCCGGTGCGAGACATCGACTTGCCATCCGCCATCTGCCGCCTCGACGGCGCTCGCGACGAAGAAGGTCTCCGCTGCCGCGATCACCGCTCGCGCTGCCGCGTCGAGCCGGTCCGACACGCGAGGGCGCGGCCCGGATTCGCGCGCCCGATCCGGATCCACCTCGTGCCGAACGCGGATATATTGCGGACAATTGCCGAAGCTCTCCTTGACCCGGATTGCGAACCCCTCCGGACCGCTCCGCTCGATCCGTCCGTTCAGGCGGTTGCGGCGGCGCGTGGCCAGCTCGATCCCGAGCAGACCCACACCCGCTCCATCCCCCAATCCCGCCTCGGCGGGATCGTCTGCATCGCGGGGCGACTCCACCCGAAGGTGGAGCGGGTCCGGCGCGTGGAGGAAGCCCGGCGCACCCTCATGCAGGGTCGCCCAGGGGCGCCCCTCCCCGTCCACGCTGCCCAGCACCGCGAACGGCAGCAGCGGAAAGAACGCCTGGTGCTGCGCGTTCAGGTGATCGCGGATCATCCGCGGTCCGAGTTCCGCCATCCGCCCGGCGATGCCGACATGCTCTTGGAGCGCCACCTCGCCCCGGTGCCAGGGCCAGGATGGGGCTGCGGTCTGCGCGCTCATGCCGAACCTCCCGTCGCGTTCAGGCCGACCGGCGAGGTCGGAAGCGCCACGTAGCCGGGCAGCGCCTCGATGCGGGCGAGCCACGCGCGGACATGCCCGTAGGCCGCGAGATCGACGTTCCCCTCAGGAGCGGCGGCGATGTAGCTGTAGAGCGCCACGTCGGCGATGGTCGGCCGCTCGGCGGCGAGCCAGTCGCGCGCCGACAGCTCCGCATCGATCAGCGCCAGGATCTGATGGGCGCGGGCGATCACCTCCGCTGCATCGAAGCGCGCCCCGAACAGCGTGACGAGCCGGGCGGCGCAGGGGCCGTTGGCAATGGGGCCGGCCGCAACCGAGAGCCAGCGCTGGACGCGTGCCGCTCCTTCCGCATCCTCGGGCAGCCAGTCGCCGCGCCCAAGCTTCTTGGCGAGATAGACGAGGATGGCGTTCGAATCCGGCACGATCACGCCAGCGTCGTCCAGGACGGGAACCTGCCCGAACGAATTGATCGCCAGGAAGTCCGGCGATCGGTTCTGACCGCCGGCAAAGTCGACCTCGACGGTCTCGAAGGGCAGACCGAGCAGCGACAGGAACAGGCGCGCTCGGTGGGCGTGGCCCGAGAGCGTCAGGCTGTAGAGCTTCATGGGGTGTCTCCGCGAGCCGCAGGATCGGCTGTGGATCGATCACACTCTCTCTGGGCCGCGAGGTGAACCAGCATAATCGACAAGCCACTGTTGCGTTGTGCGGAACAATCGCCACTCTGCTCGCCACGAAGGGTTTCCGGAGGGAGCCGTCATGGATCGGCTGCAGGGAATGCGCGTGTTCGTACGGGTCGCCGAGAGTGGCGGCTTCGCCGGAGCGGCCCGGGCGCTCGGCATGAGTCCGGCCGCCGTCACCCGTGCGGTTGCCGCGCTCGAAACCGCCATCGGCGCGCGGCTGTTCATCCGCACCACGCGCTCGGTCAAGCTGACGGACGCGGGCGGCCGCTATCTCGAGGATTGCCGCCGGATCCTGTCCGAGATCGCGGAGGCCGAGGCTGCCGCCGCCGGTTCGACCGCGACGCCGACCGGTGTGCTGACGCTGACGGCGCCGGTGCATTTCGGCCGCCTCTACGTTCTACCGGTGGTCACGGACTATCTCGCGCGCCATCCGGCCGTATCGATCCGCGCGCTGTTCCTCGACCGGATCGTCAACATGATGGAGGAGGGCATCGATGTCGGCGTGCGGATCGGGCACCTCGCTGATTCCGGGCTGAGCGCGATCCGCGTCGGCAGCGTCCGCCGGGTCGTCTGCGCCGCGCCGAGCTATCTCGAACGGCACGGCGTGCCCGAAACGCCCCGCGACCTGCGCGAACACGCGGTGATCGGCACGTCGAACTCCGGTGCTCTGCCGGAATGGCGGTTCGGACTCGAGCGGCGCATCGCGGTCGCCGTCCATTCCCGCCTCACCTGCAACACCGTCGACGCGGCGCTCGCCGCGGCTCTCGACGGGTGGGGAATCGTGCGGCTGCTGTCCTATCAGGCCGCGTCGGCGGTGGCGGAGGGGCGCCTGCGCATCCTGCTCAGCGACGACGAGGAGGCGCCGGTCCCGATCCACGTGGTCAGCCCCGAGGGGCGGCGGGCCCCGGCCAAGACCCGCGCCTTCGTCGATCTCGCCGTGGCCCACTTGCGCGCCGATCCGCGGGTGAACCCGGTGGGGTGATACGGTTTCCGGTTGATCCGTTCGGGTATGCCTCTCCGTCATCCCGGGTTCCGCTGCGCGGCCCCGGAATGACGACGGGACCGATGCTTCAGTACACGTCGGCCTGGTAACGCCCGGCCTTCTTCAGGGCGGCGAGATAGGCCACCGCCTCGTCGGGGTTCTTGCCGCCGTGCTGCGCGGCGACGTCGATGATCGCCCGCTCCACATCCTTGGCCATCCGCTTGGCGTCGCCGCAGACGTAGAAATGGGCGCCTCCTTCCAGCCACTTCCACAGTTCGGCGCCGTTCTCGCGCATCCGGTCCTGCACGTAGGTCTTCTCCGTGCCGTCGCGCGACCATGCGAGCGAGAGGCGGGTCAGCACCTTCTCGTCCTTCAGGCCGTTCAGCTCGTCCTTGTAGAAGAAGTCGGTCGCCTGCCGCTGGTGGCCGTAGAACAGCCAGTTGCGGCCGGGCGCCTTCGTCGCCGCGCGCTCGCGCAGGAAGGAGCGGAACGGCGCGACGCCGGTGCCGGGGCCGCACATGATCACGTCCTTGCCCGGATCCTCCGGCAGGCCGAAGCCGTGCGCCTTTTGCAGGTAGATCCGGACCTTGGTCTGCTCGGGAAGACGCTCGCCGAGATGCGTCGAGGCGACGCCCAGGCGCAGCCGCGAGCGGTGGTTGTAGCGCACGGCATCGACGGTCAGCGAGACGCGGCCGGCATCCATCTTCGGCGAGGACGAGATCGAGTAGAGCCGCGGCTGCAGCTCGTCGAGGGCCTCCAGGAACACCTCGGCATCGGGCCGTGCGCCGGGGAACTTGTGGAGCGCGCCGAGCACGTCGAGATAGGCGGCATCGCCGTCCGGATCCTCGCCGGCCGCCAGCGCCTGCGCCTTCTTGCGCGCCTCGCCCGAGGTCAGCAGCGACAGGAGCTGGTACAGGTTGTCCGGCGCCGAACCCAATGAGTAGTCGGTGAGCAGTCGGTCGCGCAGGGTCTTGCCGCCGATCTTCCGCTCGGGCCGCGTGCCGAGTTCGGCGATCACCGCATCGACCAGAGCCGGGGCGTTGGCCGGGAACAGACCGAGGGAATCGCCGGCCTCGTACTCGATCGGCGTGTCCCTCAGGTCGATCTCGATGTGCCAGGTCTCCTTCTCACCGCCCGGCGCGTTGAGCCGCGTGCGGGAGAGGAAGGTCGCCTCGACCGGGTTTTCGCGGCAATAGCCCAGCGGCCCGAGTTCCGGCTCCTTCTTGGGCGCGTCGGCCGCCGCCTTCGGGACCGCCGTGCCGGCCGAGGCGCCGAATTCCTCCTCCAGCTTCTTCAGCATCCGGAGCGTTTCCTTGCCGCCGGGCTGGCAGAGGTTCAGCCGCTCCTCGCTCTTCAGAAAGATCGCGTTGGCGTAGTCGGCGCAGTTGTAGCCGCACTGGCCGCAATCTTGCTGAGCCATGGCGGCCATCAGCTTCTGCGGCTCCGAGCGATCCTTCGCGATCGCCATGCGGTCGTTGATCGGCATCGACGGGTCGTGCCAGGGCGCGTCGTCGTTGTCGGCGAGCTTGGGGCCTGTCGAGGGCGCCTCGCCCGGCGCCAGCGCGGTGGCGCCCTCGACCGCCGGGCCGAGCAGCGCGGCGAAGTATCCGGACAGCCAGGAGCGCTGGTCGGCGTTGAAGGGGGCGCTCTCGGGGATGAGAACGAGCGGGGGCGCGACGTGCTGGGTCATGCGGCGGCCTTGAGGGCGGGTTGTTCTTCGGCGGCGTCGCGCAGGGCCTCGGGGCCGGTGCGCGCGGTGAAGGCCTGGAAGCTCTCCTCCGGGCCCTGGCGGCGGGCGAGATAGGCGTTGAGCAGCGCCTCGACGCGGGACGGCGCGTCCTCGGCTTTGACCGCCTTCCAGATCTCGGTGCCGATCTTCGGATTCTCGGCAAAGCCGCCGCCGACCACGATGTCGTAGCCCTCGACGGTGTCGCCCTCCTCCGAGACGACGACCTTCGCACCAATCAGGCCGATATCGCCGATATAGTGCTGGGCGCAGCTATGGTGGCAGCCGGTGAGGTGGACATTCACCGGCACGTCGAGGGCGGGCACGGTCTTCTCGACGTGGTCGGCAATGATCATCGCGTGGCCCTTCGTGTCCGAGGCCGCGAACTTGCAGCCGCGGGCACCGGTGCAGGCGACGAGCCCGGAGCGGATGCCGGCGGCCTTGATGGTGAGACCGAGCGCTTCGACGCGGGCCTCGACCTCGGCGACCTTGGCATCCGGCACGCCCGAGAAGATGAAGTTCTGCCAGACCGTCATGCGGATCTGGCCGTCGCTGCACTCGGCCGCGACCTTCGCCAGCCCGCGCATCTGGTCGGTGGTCATCTTGCCCACCGGCAGCACCACGCCGACCCAGTTCAGGCCGGGCTGGACCTGCTTGTGCACGCCCACATGGCTGAAGCGGTCGGTCGGCCGGCGTGGCGCGACGTGGGCGGGATCGACCCGGTCGAGCTTGCGCCCAAGTTTTTCTTCCACGGCGGCGATGTACTTGTCGAAGCCCCAGGCGTCGAGGACGTACTTCATCCGGGCCTTGTTGCGGTTGGTCCGGTCGCCGTTCTCGATGAAGACCCGGATGATCGCGTCGGCCACGCGATTGCAGTCCTCGGGCTTGAGGACGATTCCGGTGTCGCGGGCCAGATCCTTGTGGCCGGAGATGCCGCCGAGCACGAGGCGCATCCAGACGCCCGGCGCGACGGCTGCCCCCTCCAGCACCTCAATCGCCTGGAAGCCGATGTCGTTCGTCTCTTCCAGGGCCGGCGTCACGCCGCCGCCGTCGAACGAGACGTTGAACTTGCGCGGCAATCCGTAGAGCGAGCGGTCGTTCAGGATCCAGTTGTGCCAGGCCTTGGTGAGGGGCCGCGTGTCCAAGAGTTCCCGCGCATCGATGCCGGCGGCGGGCGAGCCGGTGACGTTGCGGATGTTGTCGGCGCCCGCGCCCTGCGCGGTCAGGCCGAGATCGGTCAGTCCGTCGAGGAAGGGCTGCGCGTGCTCAGGGTTGATCTCGCGCACCTGCAGGCCCGCGCGGGTGGTGACGTGGCTGTAGGCGCCGCCATGGGCGTCGGCGAGGTCGGCGATGCCGGCGAACTGCCAGTGGTTCAGGATGCCGTTGGGCACCCGGATCCGGCACATATAGGAGACCTGGTTCGGCGCGACCCAGAACATGCCGTGGTAGCGCCAGCGGAAATTGTCCTCGGGTTTCGGAGCCTTGCCGGTGGCGGCCTCCGCCTTCAGACGATTATGGCCGTCGAAGGGGTTCTCGGCGCGCTTCCACTTCTCCTGGTCGCACAGCTTGCCGCCCGCCTTCACGGTGCGCTCCTGCGCCTTGATGTGGATCGCGTCCGGCCCCGTGGGCTCGGCGGGCGGGGCGGAGGGTGCGCCCTGCCCGATCGCGAGGCCGCCGGTCATCCGGGCGGCGGCGATGCCCGAGGCGAAGCCTTCGAGATACCGCGTCTGCTCGGCGTTGAATTCGTCTGCCATCGCTGCCTCACTCACGCTGCGAGGGTTTTCGGGGCCGGGCCGAACATCAGGTCGTCCCGGTCGTCGGGGGAAAGCGGCGCGCCGGAGCGGATCAGCTCCTTGCAGCGTGCCTGCTCCGCGATATCGCCGACGAAGACTGCCCCTGCGAGGCGGTCGTCGACGATGATCAGCTTGCGGTAGAGCCCGGCGGCGGCGTCGTGCATCACGACCGCCTCGGCGCCCTCGGGCGTGTCGACCAGACCGGCGGAGAAGACCGGCAGGCCCGAGACTTTGAGGCTCGTGGCAAGGGACGTGCCGGGATAGGCCGCCGCCTCGCCGAGAAGCACCCGCGACAGCACCTCGGCCTGTTCGTAGGCGGGCTCGACCAGGCCGTAGACGACGCCCCGGTGCTCGGCGCATTCGCCGAGCGCGTGGATCGCCGGGTCGGAGGTGGTCATCCGGTCGTCCACCGTGATGCCGCGCCCGCATGTCAGCCCGCAGCCCTGCGCCAGCGCCGTCGAGGCGCGGATGCCCACCGACATCACCACGAGATCGGCCGGAATCACCGTGCCGTCCTTCAGCACCAACCGCTCGACCCGTCCGTCGCCCTCGATCGCCGCCGTGTCGGCGCATAGCATCACCCGGACGCCGCGGGCCTCCATCGCCGCGCGCACGAGGCGGGCGGCGGCGTGGTCGAGCTGGCGCTCCATCACCCGGTCCATGACGTGGACCAGCGTGGTGTCGACGCCAAGCCGGGCGAGCCCGACCGCGGCCTCCAGGCCCAGAAGCCCGCCGCCGATCACGACCGCTTTGGCGTGCTCCACCGCCGCCTTGCGGATCGCCGCCACGTCGGCGAAATCGCGAAACGTCAGGACGCCCGGCAGGTCGATGCCCGGCAGCGGCAGACGGATCGGCAGCGAGCCCACCGCCAGCACCAGCTTGTCGTAGGGCAGGACATGCGTCTGCCCGACCATCGCGATGCGGTTCGCCCGGTCGATCTCGGTCACCGGCGCGCCGGTGACGAGGCGGATGCCGTGTGCCTCGTACCAAGAGAGCGGGCGGAAGCTGCAGGCCGACTCGTCCACCTCACCGCCGAGCAGCGAGGAGAGCAGCACCCGGTTGTAGGCCGCCACCGGCTCCGCGCCGACCACCGTCACGTCGTAGCGACCCGGCGCGCGCTCCGTCAGCCGCTCGAGGAAGCGGAGCGAGGCCATGCCGTTGCCGGCGACGACGAGTCTGTCCTTCGAGCTCATGAACCCGTGATCCCCCTTCACGAATTCAGGCCGCGAGCGCCGGCTTGGCGTGGCGGGCGTAGAGGAATTCCAGCACCGCGGCGCGGGCGTGGACGTAGGTCGCGTCCTCCACGAGATCGAGCCGGCGGCGGGGACGGGCCAGCGGCACGGGCAGGATCTCGCCGATGGTGGCCGAGGGCCCGTTCGTCATCATCACGATGCGGTCGGAGAGTAGCACCGCCTCGTCCACGTCGTGGGTGATCATGATGACGGTGTTTCTGAGCCGCGTCTGGATCTCCATGAGCTGGTCTTGGAGGTGGGCGCGGGTCAGCGCGTCGAGCGCCCCGAACGGCTCGTCCATCAGCAGCACGGTCGGCTCCATGGCCAGCGCGCGGGCGATGCCGACGCGCTGCTTCATGCCGCCGGAGATCTCCGCCGGACGCTTGTCGGCGGCGTGCATCATGTTCACCAGCGCGAGGTTGTGCTCGATCCACTGAGCGCGCTCGGTCCGGGTCTTCTTGCCCCTGAGCACCTTATCGACGGCCAGTGCCACGTTCTCGCGCACGGTGAGCCAGGGCAGGAGCGAGTGGTTCTGGAACACCACGGCGCGGTCGGGGCCGGGGGCGTTCACTTCCTTGCCGTCGAGGAGCACGCCGCCGGTGGAGGCCTTGAGCAGGCCGGCGACGATGTTGAGCACCGTCGACTTGCCGCAGCCGGAATGCCCGATGATCGAGACGAACTCGCCCTTGGCGATGTCGAGGTTCACGTCGCGCAGGACCTCCGAGGTCTTAGCTCCGCGGCGGAAGGTGATGCCGACCTGTGAGAGAGTGAGATGAGCCATGATTCTGGTCCCTCAGCTTGCGGAGGTGCCGCGGGTCACCAGCACGCCGACGCCGGCGACCAGCCGGTCGAGGACGAAGCCGATGAGGCCGACATAGACGAGGGCGACGATGATCTCGGAGATGTGAGAGGAGTTCCACGCATCCCAGATGAAGAAGCCGATGCCGACGCCGCCGATCAGCATCTCGGCCGCGACGATGGCGAGCCAGGACAGGCCGACACCGATGCGAAGACCGGTGAAGATGTAGGGTGCCGCCGAGGGCAGCATGATCTTGTAGAAGAACTCGATCGGGTTCAGCCGGATGACGGCGGCCACGTTGCGATAGTCTTGCGGAATGTTGCGGATGCCCACCGCCGTGTTGATGATGATCGGCCAGATCGAGGTGATGAAGATCACGAAGATCGCCGAGGGCTGGCCGTCGCGGAAGGCGGCGAGCGAGAGCGGCAGCCACGCCAGCGGCGGGATCGTGCGCAGCACCTGGAAGATCGGGTCGAGGCCCCGCATCGCCCATTCGGACTGGCCGACGAGCGTGCCGAGCAGGACGCCGGCCACGACTGCCAGCGAGAAGCCCAAAGCCACGCGCTTCAGGCTCGCGGCGATATGCCAGAACAGGCCCTTGTCGGTGCCGCCGTTGTCGTAAAACGGATCGACGATGATGTCCCAGGCCTCCGCCACCACCCGCGAGGGCGGCGGCAGGCCGGCGGTGGGGGAGGAGCACAGCACCTCCCATAGGAGCAGGAAGCCCGCCAGGACGACGAGCGGCGGCAGGACACGGGCGGCGACGCCGCGCAAGCCGGCCAGGGTGACGAAGGGCGCGCGGGCCTTGGCGGCGGCGCGTTCGCGGGTGGCCGCGAGGGTTGCTCCGGTAGCCATCACGCGACCTTCTTGATGCCGAGGCTGGCGAGGTAGGCGGCGGGGTTCTCGGGATCGAAGACCTTGCCGTCGAACAGCGTCTCGACGCCGCGCGAGGTGGAGGTCGGGATCGCCGAGACGCCCAGCGCCTTGGCGGCCTCACGCCACAGATCCTCGCGGTTGACCTTGCCGATCAGCGCTTTGGTGTCGGTCTGCGCATCGAACTTGCCCCAGCGGATGTCCTCGGTGAGGAACCAGAGGTCGTGCGACTGGTACGGGTAGGAGGCGTTGTCGGCCCAGAACTTCATGGTGAAGGGGCTGTTCTCGACGATGCGGCCGGTGCCGTAATCGAACTTGCCCTTCATCCGGTCGACGACGTCGGCCACCGGCACGTTGATCCACTGGCGCTTGGCCACGATCGCCGCCATCTCGTCGCGGTTCTCGGGCTTCTCACACCATTGCTGGGCCTCCATCACCGCCATCAGCAGGGCTTTCGCCGCGTTGGGGTACTTGTCGACCCAGGCCGCGCGCATGGCGAAGGCCTTCTCCGGGTGATCCTTCCAGAGTTCGCCGGTGGTGATCGCGGTGTAGCCGATGCCCTGGTGGATGAGCTGCTCGTTCCACGGCTCGCAGACGCAGAAGCAGTCCATCGTGCCGACCTTCATGTTCGCCACCATCTGGGGCGGGGGCACGACGATGGTCTCGATGTCCTTGTCGGGGTCGATGCCGCCGGCGGCGAGCCAGTAGCGGATCCAGAGGTCGTGGGTGCCGCCGGGGAAGGTCATGGCCGCCTTCACCGCCTTGCCCGACGCCTTCTTGGCCTCCAGCACGGCTTTGAACGGCTTGGTGTCCAGGCCGATCTTGTGGTCGATGTGCTCCTTGGCGATCGAGATGCACTGACCGTTCAGGTTGAGCCGGGCCATGATGTACATCGGCACGGGCACGTTGTTCTGCGTCACCCGGCCCGCCGAGATCAGGTAGGGCATCGGGCTGAGGATGTGGGCGCCGTCGATGCCGTTGCCCTCGGAGCCGAGCACGAGGTTGTCGCGGGTCGTGCCCCAGCTCGCCTGCTTCAGCACCTCGGTCTCGGGCAGGCCGTACTTGGCGAAGATGCCCTTTTCCTTGGCCACGAAGAGCGGGGCCGCGTCGGTGAGCGCGATGAAGCCGAGCTTGGCCCCCTTCACCTCGGGTCCCGCGCCCTGCGCGAAGGCACCGGCCGGCAGGGCGGCGCGGGCGGCACCCGCCAGGGCGAGGGCGGCCGCCGCTCCCTTGAGGACGCCGCGACGGGTCGTGTTGCCGTGATCGATGCTCATCCGCTCTTCGCTCCGGTGCGCTGTCTGCACATGAAAAAAGCCGCTGTCCGGGGATCGCCTGCGCGATCGACATTCGTCGCGTGCGGGCATTCCGGATCAGCGGCTTTGCTGACGTTTGAGGCCCGTCACCGTTGGCGAGCCCGTGCGAACGGCTTTGCAGGAGCCGTGCCAAAGAAGGTGTCAGGTGCGGTTTGAAGCGTGGTCCGGTCTCGGCTCGATCGCTTCGGTGCCGTTTGCGTCATCCCGGATTCGCTTGGCAGCGCCCCGGACGGGCGGCGCTGAACCGGACCAATCGACCGGGACGGGTATGAGACCGATGCGGGGACACATTCAGGGCGGCCACGGTGGCGAAGCGGGGCCGCCGTAACGTGTCGTTTGCTGCATTGCACGCGCTCGACAGGCGAGAGATCGACGGCGCTGCACAAAAAATGGGCTGCTGATGCCGCGATGCGCAGCCCAAGCGGGTTCGGCGCGCTCGAACGCAGCTCAGCCGCCGATAGCCGCCTCGAAGAGGTCCGGCCGGTAGAGCGCGGCCCCCCGGTCCGCCGCATCGCCGCCGGGTGCGACCTGCCCGCAGGCGATCATCTGCGTCACCAGCCACCGGGCATGGGCGGGGTCGGGCCGATGGGTCGCGGCGTCGAGGCGCAGATAGGCCGGGTTCGCACGCTCGCGCCCGCCGCCATCCACGATCAGCGCACCGGCGAGCGTGCGGGCGATGAGCGCGGCATCCGAATCGAGTTCGGCCCGCGCGGCGAGCAGGGTACTCAGGGCGACGCGGTTGGCCGGATCGGCGCACCACAGCCCGGCCCGATGGACGGCCCGCACCAGGGGACGCATGAATTCCGCTCCCTCGGCAGGCAGGGCCAGCACCTTTTCCGGGCAATCGGGTGCGATCTCGCAGCCGAGCGCCGCGATCCGGCCGAGGCCGGCAGCGACCGCGACGCTGTTCCAGGGCGCGCCGACGCAGAAGCCGTCGATGCGTCCGCGCCGGAGCGCATCCACCGTATCGGGCGGTGGCACCACGACGAGGCGCACCGCGGTGTCGAGGTCGAGCCCGCCGAGACCCGCGAACAGGCGAAGCTGGTAGGAATGGCTGGAGAAGGGATGCACGGTGCCGATGGTGAGCGGACGTCCCTCCCCGGCCCGCGCGCGGGCGACCCGGGCGAAGCCCGCCGCCACATCGGTGAGATCTTGGTCAGGTGCGTCGCTCTTCGCGGCCATCGCCGCCCAGAGCGCGTTCGAGACGGTCACCGCATTGCCGTTGAGACCGAGCGCCATCGGCACGCTGATGTCCGCCTGCGGCCCCGAGAGCCCCAACGCACTGGCGATGGCGAGCGGTCCGAGCATGTGCGCGGCGTCGAGATGGCCGAGCGCCAGCCGGTCACGCAGGGTTGCCCAGGACGGCTCGCGCGACAGCGCGATCTCGAGCCCCTCGGCCCGCGCGAAGCCCAGTTCCACCGCCGCGATCACGGGGGCGGCATCGGTGAGCGGGACGTATCCGAGCCTGATTCTCATCCGAGCAGGTCCGCTGCGGTGACGATGGCGCGGGCGATGTCGACGATCTTGCGCTTCTCGTTCATCGCCTGCCGCCGCAGGAGCTTGTAGGCCTCGTCCTCGCTCATTCCCTTGCGCGTCATCAGGATGCCCTTGGCCCGCTCGATCAGCTTGCGGTCGGCGAGTTCGGAGCGGGCCTCGTCGAGTTCGCGCTGGAGCCGTGCGAAGGCGTTGAAGCGAAGGATGGCGATGTCGAGGATCGAGCGGATCCGCTCGGTCCGCAGGCCATCGACCACGTAGGCCGAGATGCCCGCATCGACCGCCGCCTGCATCATGGTCTGGTCCGAGCGGTCCACGAACATCGCCACCGGCCGCTCCGCCTGCCGGGACAGGCCCGACATCTGCTCCAGCACGTCCCGGCTCGGGCTCTCCAGATGCACCACGATCACGTCGGGCTTGAGGCCCGCCACCCGTGCCTGGAGATCGGGCCCGTCGGGCAGGACGACGACCCTGTCGACGCCGGAGGCCCGGAGGCCCTCCTCCAGGATGGCCGCGCGAGCGGGGCTCGGGTCGATCACGGCGACGGTGAGGCTGGTCTCGGTCATCGAGGCCCGAATGGTTCGATCCGTTCGAGGAGGACGTGCGGGTGGGACTTGGAGGAGCAGATGTTCAAGAACTTGCTGATGGCACCACAGGTCGGCTGACACGCAAGCCGTGCGCCGCCCGATCCGCGACGATCTGCGACGACCGTTACGAACCGGACATCGATCGGCCCCGCTTCTGCCGCAAACCGGGGCGCACACTCAAGCCGTTCACGAATCCATCGAGAGGGGCCGGTCCATGCGCGTCGTCGATCCGCTGCGGAAGCCGGATGTGTCCGCGACCCCTCGCCCCGTGCTTCCCCCCTTCCTTCCGACGCTCGGCCTCGCCGTGGTGGCCGCGCTGCTGTCGCTCGCCTGCCGCGAGCCGGCCAAGGGACCGACCATGGAACCGGCCGGCTCGTCGCGGCCGGTTCCGGCCATGGCCGCGGCGCCTGGCCTCGCGGTGTTCGATCCGGGCAAGGCGCTCCTCGCCGACGTTGAGGCGGGGCCGGCCAGCGAAGCCTTCGCCCGCCTCATGCCCCTCGTCGCGGCGAGCGAGGCCGCGCCGGCGGCGGCCCGTCCTCCGCGCGTCGCCGCCCGGCCCGAGCGCCGCCGCGCACCCGCGAGCCGGATGGCGACGACCCAGCCGGCAAGCCCGCAGAAGAACGCGGAGCCGGTCGTCCCGGCGCCCGCCGCGATGGCCCGCGCGGAGGACGAGGACGACCGCTTCCTGCCCACCGGCGCCCTCCCCTTCGCCGCCGTCGATGCGGCCTGGGATGCGGCCCGCCGGGCCGGCACCGGGGCGGCGACGGGTGTTGCGACCGGCGTGACGAGCCTCGGCAGCTCGGTCGTCAGCCTCGTGTCGGAACTGCGCTGAGCCCGCGCACCGGCCCGGCGTTCTCAGAATCGTTTAGTCCGGAAACCTTGCGAAGCGCGGCCGCTGCGCCACTTCGCGCGGGGCACAGCTGCGATTGCGCCCGCCTCCGCAGCGAGGCGGCCTTTGCGCGCGTGATGCCCTGTCAGAGAGCCGAAGCCCGCGTATCCCCCGCGCCGTTCGGCTCGGGCGCGACGACGGAGACCGGGATGGCGGGACGGATCGAGGATTACGCCCTGATCGGAGACGGCCGCACCGCCGCCCTGGTCGGGCGCGACGGCAGCATCGACTGGCTGTGCATGCCGCGCTTCGACGCCTCGGCGCTGTTCGCGAGCCTGCTGGGAACGGAGGAGCACGGCTTCTGGAAGCTCGCTCCCGCAGCGGGGGGCGCGCAGCATTCCTGGCGCTACCGCACCGGCTCGCTGGTGCTGGAGACGACGCACAAGACCCATGAGGGCGAGGTCCGCGTCACCGATTTCATGCCCGTCGGCGACGGTTCCCACGTCATCCGCCTCGTCGAGGGCGTGCGCGGCCGGATGGCGATGCGGATGGAACTGGCGGTGCGCTTCGATTACGGCTCGGCGGTACCGTGGGTGTCGCGCAGCGAACTCGGTGACCTGCGCGCCATCTCCGGGCCGCACAAGGTGGTGCTGCGCACCAACGCGCCGATGCGCGGCTCCACCCGCCAGACCACGGTCTCGGAATTCACGGTCTACAAGGGCGACGCGGTCCGCTTCGTCCTCAGCTACGGCGCCTCGCACGAGGAGGACCCTGCCCCGATCGAGCCGCGCCGCTGGCTCGACGACACCAACCGCTTCTGGCGCGAATGGTCGAGCCGCTGCACCTTGGAGACGCCCTGGAACGACATCCTGCGTCGCTCGCTCCTGACGCTGAAGGCGCTGATCTACCGCCCGACCGGCGGGATCGTCGCCGCGCCCACCACCTCCCTGCCCGAGGAACTCGGCGGGGTGCGCAACTGGGACTATCGCTTCTGCTGGCTGCGCGACTCGACCTTCACGCTGCTCGCACTGATGGATTCGGGCTACATGGAGGAGGCCCGCGCGTGGCGCGACTGGCTGACCCGGGCGGTGGCCGGCAACCCGGAGCAGGCGCACATCCTCTACGGCATCGCCGGAGAGCGGCTCCTGCCGGAAATCGAACTCGACTGGCTGCCCGGCTACGAGGGCTCAAAGCCGGTGCGCGTCGGCAACGCGGCGATCGCGCAGTTCCAGCTCGACGTCTACGGCGAGGTCTTCGACGCGCTGTTTCAGGCCCGCGCCGGCGGCATGGGGCAGAACAAGGAGGGCCTGCGCGTCGGACAGGCGCTGATCAAGCACCTCGAGACCGCGTGGCGCGAGCCTGACGAAGGCATCTGGGAGGTGCGCGGTGGGCGGCGCCACTTCGTCCACTCCAAGGTGATGGCCTGGGTTGCCTTCGATCGGGCGATCCGCAGCGTCGAGATGATGGGCGTGGACGATCTGCACTCCGTGGAACCGCCGGTCGATCATTGGAAGGCGATCCGCGACGAGATTCACGCCGAGGTCTGCGAGAAGGGGTTCGACCCGGAGTTGAACAGCTTCGTCCAGTCCTACGGAAGCAAGGCGCTCGACGCGAGCCTGCTGCTGGTCGCGCATATGGGCTTCCTGCCCCAGGACGATCCGCGCGTGATCGGCACGGTGGCGGCGATCGAGCGGCAGCTGATGCGCGACGGCTTCATCCTGCGCTACGAAACCGAAGGCCAGACCACTGACGGGCTACCCGGCAACGAGGGCGCCTTCCTACCCTGCAGCTTCTGGTACGCCGACAACCTGATCGGGCTCGGCCGTTGCGAGGAGGCCCGCGCGCTGATCGAGCGCCTGATCGGCGTCTGCAACGATCTCGGATTGGTCTCGGAGGAGTACGACGTGCGCGAAAAACGGCTGGTGGGGAACTACCCACAGGCGTTCACGCATGTTGCGCTCGTGAACACGATCCTCAATTACAGCCGCGCGATCGGTCCGGCGACGGAACGAGGCAGCGGCGCGGACCATTCCGAGTCGAGGGTAGGCGAATCCGTTGCAGCGCAGTAGGCGCATCCCGTTCGGCAGACGGGCAATGGAAGCGAGAAAGACGGGTACTCCATGAGCGGTGCAGACACGAGCCCGAAGGCGGCGCTGAGCGAGGGTGACAAGCTCGCGATCGACACGATCCGGACGCTCGCGATCGACGCGGTGCAGAAGGCGAATTCCGGCCATGCCGGCGCGCCGATGGCGCTGGCGCCCGTCGCCTACACCCTGTGGAACCGGTATCTGCGCTACGATCCGGCCCATCCGCACTGGCCCAACCGTGACCGCTTCGTGCTCTCGGCGGGCCACGCCTCGATGCTGCTCTACGGGCTGCTGCACTTGGCGCGCGTGGCCGAGAAGGACGGCGGCAACGCGCCCGCCATCTCGCTCGACGACATCAAGAAGTTCCGGCAGCTCGACAGCCGGACGCCGGGCCACCCGGAATACCACTTCACCACCGGCGTCGAGACCACCACCGGCCCGCTCGGCCAGGGCGTGGCGAATTCCGTCGGCATGGCGATCGGCGGCCGCTTTAAGGGCGAGCGCCTGAACCGGCCCGACCTGCCGCTGTTCGATTACAACGTATACGCCATCTGCTCGGACGGCGACCTGATGGAGGGCGTCTCCCAGGAGGCCGCCTCGATCGCCGGGCATCTTCGCCTGTCGAACCTGTGCTGGATCTACGACAACAACACCATCACCATCGAGGGCCACACCGAACTCGCCTTCTCGGAGGAGGTCGCCGCGCGCTTCCTCGCCTATGGCTGGCAGGTGCTGCGGGTGGCCGACGCCAACGACACCCACGCCATCGCCTCGGCGCTCGAGACCTTCCTGCAATCGAGCGATCGCCCGACGCTGATCATCGTCAACTCGATCATCGGCTACGGCGCCCCGACCAAGCAGAACACCTCCAAGGCCCACTCGGACGCGCTCGGCCCCGACGAGGTCAAGGGCGCCAAGCGCGCCTATGGCTGGCCGGAGGATGCCGAATTCCTGGTACCGGACGGCGTCTACGACACCTTCTCCGAGGGCATCGGCAAGCGCGGCGCCGCGCTCTACAGCCAGTGGCAGGGCTTTTTCGAAGAGGCCAAGGCGGCGGATGCGGCGCATGCCGAAGATCTCACCGCCTTCCTCGAGGGCCGGTTGCCCGAGGGCTGGGACCGCGACATCCCGGTTTTTGAACCCGACGCCAAGGGCCTCGCCACCCGCGAATCCTCGGGCAAGGTGCTCAATGCCATCGCTCGGCACGTGCCGTTCCTGCTCGGCGGCTCGGCCGATCTCGCGCCGTCGAACAAGTCGAACCTCACCTTCGAGGGCGCGGGCTCGCTGACCCCGTTCGAGCCGGGCGGGCGCAACATCCATTTCGGCGTGCGCGAGCATGCCATGGGCTCGATCGTGAACGGCCTCGGCCTCGTCGGCCTGCGGGCCTACGGCGCGACCTTCCTCGTCTTCGCCGACTACATGCGCCCGCCGATCCGGCTCGCCGCGCTGATGGAACTGCCGGTCTTCCACATCTTCACCCACGACTCGATCGGTGTGGGCGAGGACGGGCCGACCCACCAGCCGGTGGAGCAACTGCTGTCCTTGCGCTGCATCCCCGGTCTCGTGACGCTGCGCCCGGCCGATGCCAACGAGGTGGCCGAGGCCTACCGGGTGATCTTCTCCTTGAAGAACCAGCCGGCGGTACTGGCGCTCTCGCGCCAGCCGCTGCCGACCTTCGACCGCTCGAAATACGCCTCCGCCTCAGGTACCGCCAAGGGCGCCTACGTGCTCGCCGATTGCGACGGCGCCCCGGACGTGATCCTGATCGGCACGGGCTCCGAGGTGCAGCTCTGCGTCGGCGCCTACGAGACCCTGAAGGGCGAGGGCGTGAAGGCCCGCGTCGTCTCGATGCCGTCCTGGGACCTGTTCGAGCGCCAGGACGAGGCTTACCGCAACAGCGTCCTGCCGCCGGACGTGCTGGCGCGCGTGGCGGTGGAGCAGGGCAGCGTCATCGGCTGGGACCGCTACGCCGGCTCCTCGGGCGCGATCGTCGGCATGCACACCTTCGGCGCCTCGGCCCCGATCAAGGACCTGCTCGGCAAGTTCGGCTTCACCGCCGAGAAGGTGATCGAAGCCGCCCGCGCGCAGGTGGCTAAGCACAAGAAGTAGAGCACGGATTCCAACCCTCCCCGTCTGCGGAGCAGGCGGGTGAGGGGCCGGCTCCGCACTCTCGGGAAGCGGCGCTCCCCTCGCCCGACCCGCTTCGCGGGCCACCCTCCCCCGCAGAGCGGGGAGGGCTGAAGCGCCTGCATCGCCCTATCTACCGGTGTGGGACGCCTTAAAGAATTTCACGCGAGGACGACCGAGATGAACGCGCTGAACGCCCTCTTCTCCGAGCACGAGCAGGCGGTCTGGCTCGACTTCGTGGCCCGCGGCTTCATCGCCAAGGGCGAACTCAAGGCGCTGGTCGAGAAGGACGACCTGCGCGGCGTCACCTCCAACCCGGCGATCTTCGAGAAGGCGATCGGCCACTCGGCCGAGTACGACGACAGCCTCAAGGCTGCACTCGATCACGGCGACGCCCGCGTCATCGACCTCTACGAGGGGCTCGCCATCGCCGACATCCAGGCAGCGGCCGACGTGCTGCGGTCCGTTTACGAGTCGAGCGACGGCGCCGACGGCTATGTCAGCCTCGAAGTCTCGCCCTACCTCGCCCTCGACACCGAGGAGACCCTCAATGAGGCCCGCCGCCTGCATCAGGCGGTCGGCCGCGACAACCTGATGGTGAAGGTGCCGGCCACCCCCGCGGGCCTGCCGGCGATCCGCCAGCTCACGGCGGAGGGCATCTCGGTCAACATCACCCTGCTGTTCTCGCAGGATGTCTACGAAGAGGTCGCCCACGCCTTCATCGACGGCCTGACCGAGTTCGGAGAGAAGGGCGGCGACGTCTCGCGGGTCGCGTCCGTCGCGAGCTTCTTCATCAGCCGCATCGACACCCTCGTCGACAAGCGGCTCGACGAAATCGGCGGCTACGAGGATCTGAAGGGCAAGGTGGCGATCGCCAACGCCAAGCTCGCCTACCAGCGCTACAAGCGCATCTTCTCCGGGCCGAAATGGGCGGCGCTTGAGGCCAAGGGGGCCAAGGCGCAGCGCCTGCTCTGGGCCTCCACGGGGACCAAGAACAAGGCCTATTCCGACGTGCTCTACGTCGAGGAGCTGATCGGCAAGAACACCGTCAACACGATGCCGCCGTCCACTATGGACGCGTTCCGCGACCATGGCCGGGTGCGGGCGACGCTGGAAGAGAATATCGGCGAGGCCGAGACCGTGATGGCGCGGCTCGCTGAGGCCGGAATCGACATCGAGTCGGTGGCCCGCCAGCTCGTGGACGAGGGCGTGCAGCTCTTCGTCGATGCCGCCGACGCGCTGCTCGGCGCCGTCGCGGGCAAGCGCACGGCCTTCCTCGATCACCGGCTCGACGCCCAGACCTTCAAGTTCGACGACGCGCTCCAGGCGGCCACCGACAAAGCGGTCGAATCCTGGCGCACCAGCGGCGCCATCCGCCGCCTCTGGGCCCACGATGCCAGCGTCTGGACCGGCCGCGACGAGGATAAGTGGCTCGGCTGGCTGCGCATCGTCGAGGACGAATTGGAGCGGGTCGATCTCTACGAGAGCTTCGCCGAGGAGATCCGGGCGGAGGGCTTCACCGATGCGGTGGTGCTCGGCATGGGCGGATCCAGCCTCGGGCCGGAAGTGATCGCCGCGACCTACGGCCATCGCGAGGGCTATCCGAAACTGCGCATCCTCGACTCGACCGATCCGGACGAGGTGCGCGCCGTCGAGGCCGCGGTGAACCTCGAGAAAACCCTCTTCATCGTCGCTTCGAAGTCGGGCTCGACCCTGGAGCCCAACGTGTTCCGCGACTACTTCCTCGGCCGGATGAAGGAGGTCGTCGGGGCCGACAAGGCGGGCCGCCACTTCGTTGCCGTGACCGATCCGGGCTCGGCGATGGAGAAGGCCGCCAAGGATGACGGCTTCCGAAAGATCTTCCTCGGCGTGCCGCAGATCGGCGGCCGCTATTCGGTGCTGTCAGCCTTCGGTCTCGTCCCCGCCGCGGCGGCCGGCGTCGAGATCCGCGACTTCCTCGACAGCGCCCGGATGATGGTCCGCTCCTGCGGGCCGGCGGTGCCGCCCGCGGCCAATCCCGGCGTGCGCCTCGGCGCGGCGATGGGCGTGGCGGCCAAGGAGTTCGGGCGCGACAAGATCACGATCATCGCCTCACCTGGTATCGACACCTTCGGTACCTGGGCCGAGCAGCTCATCGCCGAATCGACCGGCAAGGAAGGCGTTGGCATCATTCCGATCGAGGGTGAGCCGGTGGGCGTGCCGGCCGTGTACGGCGAGGATCGCCTGTTCGTGTATCTGCGCCTCGCCGCCCAAGCCGATGCCCGCCAGGATGAGGCGGTGAAGATCCTGGAGAGTGAGGCGCAGCCGGTGGTGCGCATCGATCTCGACAAGGTGGAGCAGCTGCCGCAGGAATTCTTCCGCTTCGAGATCGCCACGGCGGTGGCGGGCGCGGTGCTCGGCATCAATCCGTTCGATCAGCCCGACGTCGAGGCGAGCAAGATCGAGACGAAGAAGCTCTTTTCTGCGGCCGAGGAGACCGGAGCGCTGCCGGCCGAGACGCCGATCTTCGAGGACCAGACGGTCGCGCTCTACGCCGATGCCGCCAATGCCGAGGCCCTGCGCTCCGGTGAAGGCTTCGAGGCGATCGTGGCCGCGCATCTGGCGCGGGTGAAGCCGTGCGACTACGTCGCCGTGCTCGCCTACGTGGAACGCAACGAGGCGTATCACGCGCCCCTGCAGGAGGCCCGTCTCGCCCTGCGCGACGGGCGCCGGGTCGCGACCTGCCTGGAATTCGGTCCGCGCTTCCTCCACTCGACGGGGCAGGCCTACAAGGGCGGTCCGGCCTCCGGCGTGTTCCTGCAGATCACCGCCGACCCCTCGGCCGACCTGCCGATCCCCGGACGCAAGCTCGGTTTCAAGACGGTGATCGCGGCGCAGGCGCGGGGCGATTTCGCCGTCCTGTCCGAGCGCAAGCGCCGGGCGCTGCGAGTTCATCTCAAGGGCGGTGATGTCTCCGGCGGCGTGAAGCGCGTCGCGGCGGCGATCAAGGCAGCGGTGGGATAGGACGGCGGTCGCCGAGTCGATTTCCCCCTCTCCCCGCAAGCGGGGCGAGGGGCTCTCGCGGCTGACGTCATGGGTGCCGTTGGAAAAAATCAGTCCGCCAGCGGGCCGGGGATCGCCGCTTCCGCCTTGACCAGCAGCCGCTCCTCGTGCCGCTTCATGAACAGCCAGAGTGCCACCCCGCCAAAGACGACGAAGGCCAGTAGCGCGAGGCCGACCGGGCCGACGATGTGCTCGATCGAGCGGCCGCAGGCATAGGCGCCGAAACCCATGATGCCGGCCCAGGCGAGGCCGCCGAGTCCGTTGAACAGCATGAAGCGGCGGGCATCGAGGCGGTTCACCCCGGCCAGCACCGCCGCATAGGCGCGCAGCATCGCCGTGAAGCGACCGAAGAACACGATCTTTCCGCCATGCTCGCGGAACAGGTACTGGCCGAGCTTCAGTCGTCCGTGGTCAAGGGCGATGAGGTGGCCGTAGCGCAAGAGCAGCGGCATGCCCCAACGGCGTCCGACCCAATAGCCGACATTGTCGCCGAGGATCGCCGCCGCGGCCGCGGCTGCAACGATGAGGACGACGTTCAGGCTGCCGGTGCTGCCGGCATAGACCGCCGAGGAAATCAGGATGGTTTCGCCCGGCATCGGCACGCCCGCGCTCTCCAGCGCGACGACGACGAAGACGGCGAGATAGCCGTAATGGGCGATGAGATCGGCGATCGGCAGTCCCTGGAGGAAGGACATGGGATGAAATGGCTCCGCGGAACGTGTCGCGGCGCAGTCTGTCCATGAACGTGGCCGCAACAGGGCGGCCCTGCCCTCCCCGTCAGGCCGTCGGCCCTGCCTTGACCACGGGAGCGGCTGGGGCCGGACCGGGCGCCGGATCCTCTCCAAGTGCCGCTGGCCGGAGAGACGCGAAGGTGTCGTCCTCCGGCAGCGGCAGAAGCCGGGCGAGGCCTTCCGACACGCCGAACAGGATCGGGTTGGTCGAGAGGCCGGAGACCGGCGGAAGAAGGCGCGTGCTGTCGATCATGACGCGTGACGGGTTCGGATCGCCCGGAGGGCTGAAGTGGTTATAAGCCTCCTGATGCCCACCGGTTGCATGACGCCGTCGCTTCTCGTGACCTTCGGCACATCGGCCTCACGCCCGATCGGCCCGATCCCCCGTCCCGTCCTCAGCTCGCCTTGAGGAACTTCTCGACGCTGGCGCCGAGCCCGGCGGAATGCGTCGAGAGATCCTCTGCAATGGCGCGGACCGCGCTGACATGACTGCCGGTGGCATCCGCCGCCGAGGAGACGCCGACGATGTTGCCGGACATCTCGTGCGTCGAGGCCGCCTGCTCCTCGACCGCACTCGCCATGGCGAGCGTCAGCCCCGAGAGATCCGTCACCGCCGCGGTGATCGTGCCGATGGCCTCGACCGCCTCGCTGGTGGCGTTCTGGATCGCGGCGATCTGCCCGGAGATCTCGCCGGTCGCCCGGGCCGTCTGCTCGGCCAGCGCCTTCACCTCGGCGGCCACCACGGCAAAGCCGCGGCCGGCCGCTCCCGCGCGGGCCGCCTCGATGGTGGCGTTGAGCGCGAGCAGATTGGTCTGGTCGGCGATCGAACGGATCATCCCGACCACCGCATCGACCTTGCGCGCGTTCTCGGCGAGCTGGCGCACGGTGGCGTCCGTCGTCTCGGCCTGCGCCGCGATCCTCTGGGCGCGCTCGGAGACGCTGCCGACCTGCCCCGAGATTTCTTGAATCGAGGCCGTCATCTGGGCCGAGCCGGCGGCAACGGAGGCGGCGCGCTGCCGGGCATCCTCGGCCGAGCGCGACAATTCCTCCGCCGAGTGCCCCATCCGCTCCACCGCCGACCGCACCGCCTCGACGACCTGCGAGACATCGGCCGACATCTGAACCTGAGCCGTGATCACCGACCACGTCACCATCGGACCGACATACTCGCCCTCCGGCCCGTTGATCGCCGAGACACGCAGATCGAGGGTTTCGGGGCCGACCTTGATCTTGGCGCGGTGCGGCAGGCGGCGGCTGTCGGCCAGCATCGCCCGCTGATGGTGCGGGTTCTTATGGAACACGTCGAAGGAGCGCCCCAGCATCTCCGAAACCTTGATCGGCAGGTGCTCCTCGATCGTGGAGAGCGTCGTCACCGAGGTCCGGTTCAGATAGTTGATCTTGAACTCGTCTTTCGGATCCGCGGTCATGACGGCGACGGGCATGCCGTCGATCATCGTCAGGAGCCGGCTGGTCTCGTTCTTCTTGGCGGTGATGTCGGTCGCGAACTTCACCACGCGCTCCGGCGCACCGTCGGCCCCGAGCACCGGGTTGTAGGTCGCCTCCAGCCAGATCTTGCGTCCGGATTTGCCGAGGCGGAGGAACTCGCCCGATGCGTATTGCCCGGCGCGTAGCGTGTCCCAGAAGGCGCGGTATTCGGCGCTCTCGGCATAGGCGGCTTCGACGAAGAGGCGGTGATGCTTCCCCCTGATCTCATCGAGCCCGTAGCCGACGGCGGCCAGGAAGTTCTGGTTGGCATCCACGATGGTGCCGTCCATCGCAAACTCAATGGTAGCGAGCGATCGATCCAGAGCATCGAGCTTCGCCTGTGCCTCACTATATTTTGATTTGCCAAACATGAACAGCCCCCATGACAAACCTGTTCCGCATTATCTGAAATATGCAGAATAGTATTTGCCAGAACGTGGCGACGAATCATTGGCTGGATTGCCAATTATTTGACTTCGTGCCTGCAGCAAATGTTCGGTTTGGCGGTAAATTTATGATTAACACCAAGCCTGTGCATGGCAACAATTCTGCATTGTTGCTCTGCGATCGGTTCGAGTTGTGGGAAATAGCCAGGCTTCCGATGTAACATTTGCTAATTACAGATCGCGCCGCGCTGGGTCAGGGTGTGCCCACGATCGAAGGCGATGTCGGGCCATCGCCTTCGTACTCGTGTGAAGCGGAGGTCGCCGTGGCGGTTCAGCGGTCGCGGCCAAGATCCGTCAACGGCACCGGCGCGGCATGGGGCCGGCTGCCGAGCATGGCGTCGATCAGGGCCAAAACCTCCGCCCGGCCGACATTGGCCGCCGGCTCGAACGGGGTCCAGGTCTGTGTGAAGTCGAGGCGCTCGAACACGTCGCGGTAGAGGCGCAGCTCACTCACCGTCAGCGGCACGCCGCGCACGAAGGCCTTGTGCGCCGAGATCGTCAGGGCCTTGCGGACGTCGCCCGGATCGAGCTCGAACTTGAGGGCATCGCCGCAGAAGCAGATTTTCCGCTTACGGTCGAACAGCACGGCATGGCCGTCAAAATGGCCGGCGGTGCGGTGCAGTTCGAGGCCGGGCAGCGGCTCAAGGAAGTCGTCGTAGGGCCAGGACACTTGGAGCGCCGCGCTCCAGGTGAAGTCGGCCGCCGGCAGGCAGAGTTCCGGGTCGAAGCGATCCTGGAGCTGCACAAGCGCTCCGTAAGAGTGCGGGTGGGAGGCCGAGAGCACCTGCATGCCGCCGAGCCGCTCGATCTGGTCGAGGGCCGCCTCGCTGAAGACGGGGCAGCCCTCGAAGCCCATATTCCCGTTCTCGGTCCGGATCAGGTAGGCGCTCGGGCCGATGCCGGAGACCGGCTCGTTCCAGAAGCGCCAGACGCCGGGCTCCAACTCCTCCCAGTGGCAGGGAAAGGCCTCCTGCGCCTCGCGCGCGGTGCGGAAGCGCCAGCCGTCCTGCGGCACGACGTGGCGGGCGTCGAGGCACATCGGGCAATGCGGCGGCGGCGCGAAATGGCGCTGCCAGAAACCGCAATTGTCGCAGGTGTAGGCGGGCAGCTTCAGGGCGCCCGCGAAGGGCAGATAACCGGGCACGGGCAAACCTGCTTCAGAGAAAACGAGAACGGCCGGAAGCTAGTGCTCCCGGCCGCATTCTCATCCCCTGCCGTGCGTCCCTCAGCGAGTTGCCTCAGCCGTGGGCCGGGACTCCGTGCGGTTCGCCGCGTGTATCCTTCCCGTGCGGATCCTTGCCGCGCTTGCGGCCGATCCAGATCACCGCCTTGCGGATCACCACGTAGAAGACCGGCGTCAGGAACAGGCCGAAGAAGGTCGCGCCGATCATTCCGAAGAACACCGCGGTGCCGAGCGCTTGGCGCATTTCGGCGCCGGGGCCCGTGGCGATGACAAGCGGCAGCACGCCGAGGATGAAGGCGAAGGCCGTCATCAGGATCGGGCGCAGTCGCAGGCGGCAGGCCTGGACGGCGGCATCCACCGGCCCCTTGTGCTCGCTCTTCTCGATGTCGTGGGCGAATTCCACGATCAGGATCGCGTTCTTGGCAGCCAGTCCGATCAGCACGATCAGGCCGATCTGGGTCAGGATGTTGTTGTCCTGCCCCCTCAACTGCACCCCGAACAGGGCGGCGAGCACGCCTGTCGGCACCACCAGCAGGATCGCCAGCGGCAAGGCCCAGGATTCGTACTGCGCGGCGAGCACGAGGAATACGAGGAGCACGCCCAGCGCGAAGACGTAGATCGCCGTGCCGCCCGCCGCCTTCTGCTGGTAGGCGATCTCGGTCCAGTCGTAGGAATAGCCCTCGGGCAGGGCCCGCTTGGCGATCTCCTCCATGGTGTCGAGCGCCTGGCCGGTCGAGACGCCCGGCTGCGCCACGCCCTGCAGCGGCACCGAGTAGTACAGGTTGAACCGCTGCACGATCTGCGGGCCGGCGATGTCGCGGATCGAGGCCAGCGTGCCCATCGGCACCAGGGCGCCGGTGGAGGAGCGGACCTTGAGCTGCTCGATGTCGCGCCGCGACATGCGGTAGACCGCGTCGCCCTGCACACGCACCTGATAGATGCGGCCCAGCGTGTTGAAGTCGTTGACGTAGGCACCGCCGAGCGCCGTCTGTACCGTCGAGAAGACGTTGGCGAGCGGCACGTTGAGCATGCGCGCGATGGTGCGGTCGATGTCGAGGTAGAGCTGCGGCGTGTCGTTGCCGAAGGTCGTGAAGACCCGCGTCACGTCCTTGCTCTGGTTGGCTTGGCCGATCACCTCGCCGGCCGCCGCGAGCAGCGGGCCGATCTCCGAGGACTGGCGGCTCTCGATCTGCATCTTGAAGCCGCCGCCCTGGCCGAGGCCACGCACCGGTGGCGGCGGGATGACGATGATGCGCGCCTCCTGGATGCCCGCCGTCGCCTTCAGCACGTCACCGGTGATGACGGCCGCGCTCCGGCCCTGCGCGGCCCGTTCCTTGGCGCCCTTGAGGGTGAGGAACATCACCGCCGCGTTGGTGGTGTTGGTGAAGGTCGCGCCATCGAAGCCCGCGATGATGACGGTGTTGGTGATGCCGTCGACGCCGCGGGCGATCGCTGCGGCCCGGTTCACCGCGTCGGTGGTGCGGTCGAGCGAGGAGCCCGCGGGCAACTGCACGACACCGATCAGGTAGCCCTGATCCTGGTCCGGGATGAAGCCCGTGGGCGTCGTGTGGGCAAGATGCAGCGTGCCCGCGATCACGCCGGCATAGAGGATCAGCATGGCGATCACGCCGATGACCGTCCCCGTCAGGACGCGGATCGAGTGGCCGTAGACGTTCGACAGCCAGTCGAAGCTGCGGTTGAACAGGTGCGCCAGCCAGTTGACGAAGCGCGCCAGGAAGAACTTCGGCGGCTTGTGCTCGTGATGCGGCTTCAGGAGCAGTTTGCAGAGAGCCGGCGAGAGCGTCAGCGAGTTGAAGGCCGAGATGATGGTCGAGGCCGCGATGGTGAGCGCGAACTGCTTGTAGAACTGGCCCGAGATGCCGGGGATGAAGGCGGTCGGGATGAACACCGCCGCGAGGACGAGGGCGATGGCGATGACGGCGCCGCCCACCTCGTCCATGGTCTTGTGGGCCGCCTCGCCGGCCGAGAGCCCCTCGGCCATGTTGCGCTCAACGTTCTCCACCACGACGATGGCATCGTCGACGACGATGCCGATGGCGAGCACGAGACCGAACAGGGTCAGGTTGTTGAGCGAGAAGCCGAGCGCCGACATCACCGCGAAGGTGCCGACGAGCGAGACAGGAATCGCGATCACCGGGATCAGCGCTGTGCGCCAGCTCTGGAGGAAGACCAGAACCACGATCACGACGAGGAGGACCGCCTCGAACAGGGTCTTGTAGACCTCGTGGATCGATTCCTCGATGAACTCCGTCGGATTGTAGGCGATGCGGTACTCGACGTCCGGCGGGAAGCGCTTCTTCAGCTCCTCCATCGTCTTCTTGACCGAGTCCGCGGCCTCGAGCGCGTTGGTGCCCGGCCGCTGGAAGGCGCCGATGCCGACCGCGGGCGTGTCGTTGAGGAAGGAGTTCGTGGTGTAGTCCTTCTGGCCCATCTCGACGCGGGCGATGTCGCGCACGCGCACGAGGCGCCCGTCGCTCGCCTTGACGATGACGTCGGCGAACTCTTCCGGCGTCTGGAAGCGCCCCTGCGACTGCACCACAAGCTGGAAGGCGGCGCCCGGCGCGGCGGGCGGGCCGTTGAGCTGGCCGGCGGCGACCTGCACGTTCTGCTCCTGCAGCGCGCTCGTCACGTCGGTGGTGGTCAGGCCGTAGGCGGCCATCTTCTGCGGATCGATCCAGATCCGCTCGGCGTACTCGTTGCCGCCGAAGATCGAGATGTCGCCGACGCCGTCGAGGCGCAGCAGCTCGTCGCGGATGTTGAGATAGATGTAGTTGGCCAGATAGTTCTGGTCGTAGGTGCGATTGGGCGAGAGCAGGTGCACGACCAGCATCAGGTCGGGCGAGGCCTTGCGCACGATGACGCCGAGGTTGCGCACATCCGGCGGCAGGCGCGGCTGCGCCACCGAGAGCCGGTTCTGCACCAGCACGTTGGCGATATCGAGGTTGGTGCCGACCTTGAAGGTCACGGTCAGCAGCATCGCGCCGTCGTTGGTCGACAACGACGTCATGTAGAGCATGTTGTCGACGCCGTTGATCTCCTGCTCCAGCGGCGTCGCGATCGTGGCGGCCACGGTCTCGGCGTTGGCGCCGGGGAAGCTTGCGCGCACGGTCACGGTCGGCGGCACGATCTCGGGATATTGCGAGACCGGCAGCTTCTCGTAGGCGACGAAGCCGACGATCAGGAAGATGATCGACGTGACCGAGGCAAAGATCGGCCGGTCGACGAAGAAATGGGCGAAACGCATCGTTCAAACCTCTCGCCGGCCGGTGCGCGCGCTGGCGCGATCCGTGCGGCTTGCCGTCTGCGTCCAGGCCGGCGCCGCCCGGTCGGTCCGGGAGCGTCGGCGCTCGAATCTTGCTCGTCCGCTTTCCGCCTCGCCCCCGCGACGGCGCGGTATCACTTCTTCGTCGGGGGCAGCTCGACCGTCTCGGGCTTCACCTGCGCGCCCGGGCGGACCTTGGCGACGCCGTTGATGACCACGAACTCGTCGCCCTTCAGGCCGTCGCGGACCACGCGGTAGCCATCGACGATCGGTCCGAGCTTGATCGTCCGCGCTGCGACCTTGTCGCCCTCGCCGAGGACATAGACGATACGCTTGTCCTGGTTGGCCGAGACCGCCTCGTCGGGGATCAGGATGCCCTGGAACGGCTTGGTGGCCGGCATCGAGACGATGCCGAACAGGCCCGGCTTGATGAACCCGTCCGGGTTCTCGACGGTGGCGCGCAGCAGCATCGTGCCGGTCTGGTAATCGACCCGGTTGTCGACGAAGTCGAGCGTGCCCTTGCGGGTCGGCTTCTCCTCGCCGGACAGGGCGATCTGGACGGGCGCGCCCTTGCCGCGCTGCATCTGGCCCATGCCGATCCCGAGCGAGCCCTGGTACTTCAGAAACGAACGCTCATCGACGTTGAAGCCGAAATAGATCGGATCGAGCGAGACGATCCGGGCCAGGATCGTCTGGTCGGTGCTGACGATGTTGCCTTCGGTGACGAGGCGCTGGCTGATTCGCCCGTTGATCGGCGACTTCACTTCCGTGAAGTCGTAGTTGAGCTGGGCGTTGCGAAGCGCGGCCTCCGCGCTGTCGACGTCGGCCTGGGCAGTCTGCGAGGCCTGACGGCGCTGGTCGGTGACCTGCTCGGAGATGTTGCCGCCGCGCGAGAGAACCTGGGCGCGCTCCAAGTCGGTCTGAGTGAAGGAGAGCCGCGCCTTGGCCGAGGTGAGTGCGGCCTGGGCCTGCTCCAGAGCCGCCTTGTAGGGCCGGCGGTCGATGATGAAGAGCACCTCGCCCTTCTTCACGTTGGCGCCGTCCTGGAACATGATCTTGTCGAGGTATCCCGTCACCCGGGCGCGGACCTCGACGAATTCGATCGGGTCGAAGCGGCCGGTATACTGGTCCTGCTCGACGATCTCGCGCACCACCGGCTTGGCGACGGTCACGCCGGGGGGCGGCGCGCCCGGCATCTGTGCGCCGGCCGGCCCGGCCGCCAGCAGCACGGAGGCGATCAGCGGTGTGGCGAGAAGAAGAGGCCTGAGGCTGCGCATCATTCGGTTCCCTGCATGGCGCGGCCTAGTCCCGGCAACCTAGTATGGGGCGTGCGCCCGCGCACATGGCGGCCCTCAAAGAGAGGAACGGTCAGACGCTCTGCAGCGCAGACATGCCTGATCTACGCCTCCACCGGCTCACCTGCGGCGTACCAATCCTTGAAAGCGCCCGCGTAATGCTCGCTGACGTCGATCCCGGATTGCTGCGCCGCGGCGATCGCGTGGACCGAGCGGACCCCAGAGGCGCAGGAGAAGACCGGCCGGCGCCCATCCGCCTCGATCAGCGCCTTCAGCGCCGCGGGATCGAAGGTCGAGAGTGGGTGCGAGACCGAGCCGGGAATGCGCCCGCGGGCGAATTCGTGATCCTCGCGCACATCGATGAGCAGCAGCGAGCCGTCCGCCAAGCCCTGCTTGACCGTCTCGCGGTCGAGGTCGACCACTTTCATCGCAACCGATCTTTCCGAGAGAGGGGCCGCCGAAAAAGGGCGGATCGAAATGCGTCGGGATGTCCGGGGATGTCTTAAGTCCTCTCGCCCGCGCCGCGCAACATCGGCGAGGCCGCGGCCGGCAGGCCGGCGAGCGCCGCATCGACGCGCTCGAAATGCCCGGCCCAGCGCGGCGGTTCGTAGCCCGCGAGGCGTCCGACAAGCTCCGTCCTGAGCCCGGAGGCCGGCTCGCTCAGAGCCTCGATGGCCCGCGTCCAGCCCGGGCCGTCGAGCGGATCGAGGAGGTGGGCGAATCGGCCGCCGATCTCGCGGTGGACCGGGATGTCGGAGGCCACGACCGGAAGGCCGCTCGCCGCCGCCTCGACTACCGGCAGGCCGTAGCCCTCGATGAAGGAGGGCATCAGCAGGGCGGTGGCGCCGCGCATCAGGGCCGCCAGGCCCTGAGTCGAGAGGCCGACCACCTCGCTGACGTGAGGGCGAATCACCACGCAGCGGTCGAGCATGTCGGCGACGTTCTCGATCTCCCAGCCGCGCCGCCCGACCAGGACCAGCCGCGGCGTCGCCGGACCGAGGCGCCCGGCGAGGTCGCGCCAGAGGTTGAGCAGCAGGAGGTGATTCTTGCGCGGCTCGATCGTGCCGCAGACGAGGAAGGTCGGCCGGGCGAGCCCCGGCAGCTCCGCCGCGCCCGCGCCGTCCGAGAAGACGGGCTCGACGCCGAGGGGCGCCACGGTCACCGGCTTGGCGCCGAGGCCTCGGCGGCGGGCGTAGTCCGTGAAGCGGGCGCCGACATCGCCCGAATTGACGAGCACGTGCGCGGCGTGGCGCGCGACAGTTTCCATTCGCGCCGCGTGGCGCTCCGCCTCCCCCGGCCGGCCGTATTCCGGATGCGAGATCGGGATCAGGTCGTGGACGAAGAAGACCGGCCGCACGTCGCGCCTTGTGTAGAGCCAGTCGAAGCGCTCCGGCCGGTCGAGCCGCAGATGTGAGGTGTGCACGTAGATCGTGCCCTCGGGCAGGCGCTCGGTGCCGCCGGAGCGCAGCACTCGAAGGGCGGTCTCGGCCTGGAGGCGGCGCCGGTCGAGCCCCCCTTCCCGCCGGCGCCGGTTCCCTCTCCGCGGCAGGCGGTCCTCGGCGGTGGGGGCGAGGGCGAGCGAGGCCGCGAGGCTCTGGAAGACCGGATCAGCCCCGGCCGTGACATCCTCGGTCCAGCCCTCCGCGACCGCCTCGACGATGCCGCGGGCGGTGTTCCGGTCGAGCACGCGCGGACCCAGTGCCGTCGAGACGAGCCCGAAGCGCGTCGCCTCCGTGCCTCCGGACAGGATGTGCCGCGCATAGGCGAGGTCGACCCGGTCGATGCCGGTTGGGCTGGCGTGGCGGAGCCGGGTGATGAGACGGGTCAGGTCGATGGCGAGACAGTCTTGCATGGGCCGCTGCATAGACCGGAACCCGTCACCCTGGCGACCGGCGCCGAGCGCCGATCGCTCGTCTTAAGCCCCTGGCGTCATCCCGAAAGAGGGCTCTGGGTGGAGGACGATGCGACGCAGGAAGCCGGAACACCGTGCCGGATCCGAGATCCGGCGCCGTGCTTCAGTTCGCCGGAGGCTCGGTCGTGTCGCTGTGGCTCGCGATCTCGCGGGCGACCTCCAGCAGGAGGACATCCACGAGTTGGCGCAGCCGGGGCCTGCCGCTCGCATCAATCGCCCGGCGCGCCGCGATGAGGAGTTCGGCCGCCTCGTCGATGGCCTCCGCCGCAGCCGCACGTTCCAACTCGCGCAAGCTCCGCATCTCGGCGCCGGGATCGGCAAGCTCGACCAGGGTCCCCTCCCCGCGAACCGGTTGTTGCCGTGCATCGCGATGGATCCGGCCGCGGCACAGAACCTGGCGCGCGGCACCGAACGAGGACGCGACCCACAGGTCGATGGCGACGTCGTCTTCCTGCTCGGCAGCCCGGCCGACCTCGCCGAGGAAGCGGGCGGCCTCCGAGGCCTCGAGACCGGCCGTCGCCTGCTCGCTGCGCAGGGGACGTGCGGCGAGACGGGCATCGCCCGCCATCCGTTCGGCGGCTTCCGAATCGAGGAGGAAGCAGCCGGTCGCCGGGTTCCATTCCCAGGTTCCGACGATCTCGGATTTCGCCAGCGATCCGACGATCCCCGGTGCCGTTGCGCGTCGGGCGTCACTGCGTCTGCGTTTCACGATACTACTCCCCGCGCGTGATGCGTCAGGCTGAAGGTGTGCGTCCGGCGCCGCGGTCGAGCGGCGGTGCCGATGTCGGGCGACGGAGGCCGGGGACTCCGTCGTTGCGTTCGTCAGGAGGCGAGGCGGGCGACGCTGGTGCGCGGCGGAGCCAGGACGGAGCGGATGTCGCCGCGCTTGTTCTGGAGCTGGCGCAGCGATCGGCGGTCGAAGGCCGCCTCGACCGCGACGATCTCCTCGCCCTCGATCTCGTGCGGCAGGCCGAGGGGGATGGCGCGCAGGTGCAGTTGGAGCAGGCGCAGGATCCAACTTGTCGGCATCTCGGAGACGAAGCTGGTGATCCCCCGCGGCAGCCCCCACTCGACGATGGCCGTCATCAGGGCCAGCGCCGTCGGATTGAGCCGCCGGCCCGAGGTCCGCGCACTCTCGGCCACGCAGATGCGGCCCCATTCGACGATGTGTGCGCCCGACGGCGCCGTTCCCTCGCAGAGCTGCGGCAGCACCATCGGAAGCAGATAAGGCCGCGTCGTCGGCAGCAGGCGCGAATAGCCGATGACGGTCTCGCTCTCGTCGAGGGCGAGCAGGTGAATGGCGTGCTCGTCGTCGAACTCGTCGATCTCGCGCCGGTCGGGCCGGGCGAGGTTGGACCAGCCCAGCTCCTCGACGAAGACCCGGTGCCTCAGATGGAAGGCCTGATCCAGGGCACCGGCATAGTCCTGCATGTTCTCAGCGGTCACGACATGGATCATCGGAACACCTCTTCAGAAACCTGAGGTGTTCGTCCCAAATTCAGTCGAGCGGCGGCACTACGGGAATCCGTAGGTTTTCGTTCGATGAGGCGGCCGCGACTCGGGAAAGGGATGTGATCGTGAGCGCTTCTACCAAAGGTATATGAATTGCGCTACCGAAGTCTCTATCTTGGATTGTATGTCGAAAACAATACAGAAGACGCCGATCGAGAGAAAAATTTGGCTCAGGCCGATCGGCCCTCGATCCGCGCAGCCGCGAGCGCGGGCGGACGATGTCTCCGGACCATCCGACCAGTCCGGGTATCGCATCGGGGGCGATGCGCCAGACATTCAATTTTGCATTGTCTTTTCCGAAACTGCGCGATCGCCTGACCGGCCGAGGCACCCTGCCCACTGTGGCGCGCGGCGCTGCAATCGTGCCGCGTCCCGGCTCCGCGATGCGTGTCTCGGGCGCGGCGAGCGCACGCGCGCTCCGATCAGGCGTCCGCCCGCGTCCGCGATGCGGACAGGCCCGATCAGACGATCAGGCCGCGCCGGAATCCCTCGGCCACCGCCTGGGTGCGCGAGATACAGCCGAGTTTCATTCGGGCGGAGCGCAGATGGAAATCGACGCCGTGCCGGGAGATGCCCATCAACTCGCCGATCTCCCAATCGGTCTTGCCCTCGGCGACCCATTGCAGGCTCTCGCGCTCGCGCGGGGTCAGTCCCATCCGGCGCTCGCTGGGGCCGTTGTCGATGAGCAGCGTCTGCCCGACCACGTAGGAGGCGAGCAGGGTCAGCATTCCGCGTTGCCCCGGGCTGATCTCGAGTTGCCGGCCGGCGAAGGTCAGTCCGCCGCGCTCCTCCTCGAGCGTGGCGAGCGGCACGGTGAAGCCGTCTCCGAGGCCGAACTCGCTCGCCTCGTTCATCACCTGCCGCGAGCGGGGATCGAGCACGCCGGCCGGCTCGATCTCCGACCAACGGAAACCGGTCGTGCTGGTTAGCGTCGTCTGCACGATCGGATCCGTATACATGTAGCCTTTCGAGAAGTAGAGCCGGTTCCACTCGTCGGATGTATTTTCCAATATGAGGTAATTCTTTTGCGTCCGCGCCGGTAGACGTTTGAGCGGTATCATCGCCGAGATAACGTATTCGATCCCCAGCGCGTTGAGCCGCGGCATGATCGCTCGCAGGATATCCTCACGCGAATGTGCTCGGTCGAGCGACTTGAGGATTTCCAACGTCAGGTCGAGTGATTTTCTAGACATGGCCGCGCAAAACGATCGCTCTCCCATCACGATAAGTCGCTCGGCCGCTCTTGAGAAGGGAGGCCGAAAATTTCACTCAGGTTGCCTCACTGAGATCCTCACGAGGGGCTCGACACAGAAAATACGCTGCAACGCCTTGTCTGCTGTCATGCTTGATGCAGTGCGGTGAAACAATGCGCCCGCTCAAATTTCAGGAAAAGGGGCACCTTCGTGCACATCATCCGCCCGGCGAGGCGCACGGGGGCATCCGTGGCGATCGGTAGGGGTTGCGCTGCCGGAAGCGGACCGCTATGAGCCGCGAGCCCCGCAAGGGCATCGGAGTGTAGCGCAGCCCGGTAGCGCACCTGTCTGGGGGACAGGGGGTCGTCGGTTCAAGTCCGGCCACTCCGACCATTACTTACCAACGACTTAGGGCAGCCTCAGCCCTTCGCCCCGCCGCCGTTTTGCAGAGCGTTTTGCAAGTTTCTGTTCCGGCGGTGTTCGTCGAGCTTTGCGATCGCCGATTCGGCCAGGGTCCGGGTCCGGGCGAGATACCGGTCCAAAATCTTCTGAGCGTGCGCCTGCGAGTGACCCGTGATGGTCGCGATTTCCGGCACCGTGCAGCCCGCTTCCGCCAGCATCGTCACCGCCGTTCCGCGCAGGTCGTGGAAGTGGAGGTCCTCGGCGATCTTCGACGCCGCGAACGACTCGCTCCATAGCTCGTGGAAGCGTCGCTTGCGCCAAGCTGCGCCGCGGGGCGCGACCAGTATCGTGGTGGCGCGGCGCGGCGCGGCGTCGAGCGCCGCCTTCAAGGCGCGCGTCGCCGGCACGTAGACGAGGCGACGGCTCTTGCTCTGGCTGCGCACGGTCACCGCCGTGCCGTCCCAAGCCGACCATGGCAGCGTCAGGAGATCGACCTGCCGCTGTCCGGTGTGGAGGGCCAGCATCATCGCCAGCCTGATCTCGGGCGAGGCGACCGCCTCGAACGCGGCGACGTGCTCCGGCATCCAAATCATTTCGGCGCGGTCTGAGCGGTAGGCGCGCTCGAAGTTTGCGACCGGGTTATGCCGGATGTGCCCGCGATCGACGCCCCACGCGAAGACACGCGCCAGCCGCCCGAGCTTCGCGTCGGCAGCCTTCGGGTGCTTCTCGGCCAGCGTGTCGTGCCACTTCAGGAAGGCGGGCCGGCTCCGCGGGTTCTCGACGATGGTCAGCAGCGTCGAGCCCCATCGCTCCTCGCATGCCTTCAGGTCGTAGGCGGCGCTCTCCCGCGTCTTGGCGGCGAGTTCGGTCCAGGCCCGCGATTCCCTGTACTGCCAGATCAGCCACTCAACGGTGCCCTCGCTGCGCGCCAGGGCTGTGCTGCGGACGGCGTCCTGAAACGAACGGATGAACTCGGGCGTGCCCGGCTCGCCGACGAGCTTCGTGCCGGTGGCGCGGTGGTAGTGGTAGACCTTCTCCGTCCCATCCGCGAGCTTCGCGCGGACGGTGTTGATGCCCCGCAGCCTAACTCGCATTCTCGGCCAGCCATTCGTCGATGGACGTGGTCGCATCAGAGATCAGGCCCGAGCGGCGATCAAGCGCGCGGTCGATCGCCCGCCGGTCCCATCGGTGGGTGCCGCTGATCGGCCCCGGCACGATGCCCTTGCGCACCCAGCCGTCGAACGCCTCGACCGTCTCGCAGCCGCAGTACTCGGCCGCCTGGGCGCGTGTCAGGCATCGGGGCGCGATGTTGGCCGGAAGCCTCGCCGATCCGCCCTTGCCCCCGGTGCCGCCCGTGGTGCTGGCGCTACGCATCTCCGCCTCGCGCGGTAGGGGTTGAAGGGGTCAGGGCGAGCGCCGCGCGCAGCATCTCCGCCGACCGGCGGTAGCGCAGTTCGTGCTCGGGTGAGGCGGCCGTAAAGCTGCGCGACGGGTCGAGGTTGTCCTCGTTGTCGCTGAGCTTCACGATCATCGCGAGTCGGTCGCCGCTGGCGATGATGCCCGCAACGCATTCGAGGTAGGGCTTGCCCGCAGGCCGGGTGAGCAGTTGAACAGCCTGCACGACGGCTGGGTCGAAACCGGCGTCGAGGAGGTCGTCGCCGGTGGTGCCGGTGTCCTCGATCGTGTCGTGCAGCCATCCGACCTGCTGGCACCATTCGGCGTGCTGGATCGGCAGCCCCATCGCCTCGGCGTGCGCGCGGGCGCGAGCTGCGACCCGGCCAAGATGCCCGGTGTACGGTGCGCCGCCCTTGTCGACTTGGCCCGCGTGGACGCGGCGGGCGAATGCCTCGGCGGCGAGCGTTGGCCAATCAGCCATGTGCGCCTCCATCCTTGGAAGGGGCCGGCAGCTGCAGTGGGGCGTTCAGCATCTCGCGCAGGACGACGACCTTAGCGCCGTGGCGGAGCACGGTGGACGAGGCGAACTCCGCGTCGCGCGACAGCACTTCGTGGTCGCGGCCGGTGTTTGGGTCCCGGAGCCGCTCGCGCAGGGGGACGGGATCGTGTTCCGTGCTCATCGGGCAGCCTTCTTGGGGGTGGGGATCTTGGCGCCAGCGGCGTACTTCGCCCGCTGGATCGCCCGGTTCTGGATGCCTGCTCGGATCACCTGCAGGCGCTGCCAATCGGCTTTGGCCTTGTCGGCTGCGGCGACTTCGGCGGCCTCGTCCTCGGTGAGGAAGGCGCGCCAGTCCCATTTCCGGGGGCGCGGGGTCCAAGCGCTCATGCCGCACCTGCCGTGCTCGTCGCCTCGGTCGGCCGCACGCCGTGCTCGGCCAGCGCCTCGAGGTCGGGGATCATCTCGGCGACGATTTCGGCCCGGCTGTAGGTCCAGCCCGGCAGGCAGGCGTGCGAGTACCGGCCGCCGCGACCGTTCACGCGCATGAAGCCGGGCAGGTTCGCCCACATCGTCCACCACTCGCCGCGGCGCGGGCGGGCGAGGTCGATATGCACGACGGATTCGGCACCTCTCGTGGTCGGATCGGCGATCGCCGCGCGGAGGGCGCGGGCAGCCTCACCGGCGACGCGGCGCTCCTCGTCGGTCGGCGGCGGAAGAGGCTTCGGGGCGCGGGCGCTCATATCCGCACCTCCGGCATGCCGTTGTGCTCGACCCCATCGAGGAGGCGGCCGGCGGATTTCTTGCCGACGCGGGAGACGAACGCGGCTCCGGCTTCAGGGTAGAGTTCCTCACGCCGCGCCGGCCCGTCCGAGTGCGCCCGCTGGGCCCGCCATCCGTTCGGGAAGGCTCGCGGGTTGTCGGGGTCGTCGCCGATCCACTCGCCGTTCTGCTTGTGCAGGTACGGCACGCCGGCCGATGCGCAGGCGTCGCGGATGTCTCGGAACCACTGCGGGTGCGTTGACCGCGCCGCGTGCCGGCCCTGGTCTGTCTCGCCGCCCGTGATGACCCAATCGATGCGCTCGATGTCGGATGCCTTCAGGGCGTCGCGCACGATTACGAAGTCGTCCGCCTTGCCGTAGATGATCCGGGTGAAGTCGATCGGACCCAGCAGCGGCTCGGCCGAGACGAAGGACAGGACCGGGCGCAGGTCGCGTGCCGCGTCCAGCAGGTGCCGCACATTGATGTTGGCCCGCTTCTGATCCTCGCATGTGGTGCCGAGCGCGACGTTCTCGGGCAGTCCGCCGGCAGCCTCGCACATGGCGACGATGTTCTGCGGCCGCTTAGTCAGCAGCAGCCAGAGCAGGTGCGGCGTCGCCCGGATCAGGTCGAACCACTCTCGGCGCAACGTCGGGTCGGCCCGATTGTCGAAGGGGTCGCACAAGCTCGGGAAGACGCGGAGCATGCGCCCGGCGGCCCTCGCCTCACGGTCCCACGCCAGTGGCTTGCGCCAATAGACGGCGCTGGTTCGCGAGCGCTCGCCGTGCGGCCCCCACTCGACCCGGCCCATGCGGGTGTCCATCAGGTGCTCGGCATAACAGCCGTCACACGCCGGGCTGACCTTCGTGCAGCCGATCCAGGGTGACCACGTGTGGTCGGTCCATTCGATGGTGCTGTGCTCAGCCACGTGCGCCTCCGGTTGAACAGCAGGAGAGTGGGCTTGCGTTCGGACGCGCCGTCTTTATGAAAACGCCCCCTGATTGAGGTGTCCCATGCCCCGCGAAACCAAGACCAAGTCTGAAATCGAAGCTCTGATCTTGGAGCAGGTGAAGTCGATGCCGAATGGGGAACACGTCGAAGACGTGACGTTGGAATTCGGCGACCGGAAGAGCGAGCTTCCTCTGATTGGCCTTGGCTACGTGATCAATAACGGCAGCATGGCCGACATCATGAGTCGGGCGATCTCGCTCGGAGAGCAGTACTGCCGTGAGTACGATGTGACGGTCGAATGATTGCCTCACGCGACGAGCTCCATCTGTTCGGGCCGCGACTCCCACGCGCCGGGCGTCTGCATGGCGTCCCAGCGGTCGGCCATCCCCCGCGGCGTGTTCTGCGGGCGGCTGTGGTTCTGGGCGATGTCGGTGCTGTCGACGGAGGCGAACGGCCATTCCCGGCCGGCGCACTGCATGCCGCGCAGCATGTGGATCCAGGGCAGAAGGCGGTGCTCGCGGGCGAGCGCGTTCCAGCACTCGTCCATGCGGCGCCGCCACGGGTCGGACAGCACGACCCGGAACTCGGCCGTCGAGCCGATGCAGACGCGCGGCCATTCCTGGCAGAGGCGCAGCAGGCGGTGCAGCGGCTCGTCCATATGCCAGACCGGCGCGCCGCGATGCCCGAACGGCCATTCCCGCACGAGGGCGTCCTGCAGCTGCGACCCACCGTCGATCACGTCGGGAATCACCGCCCACGTGGTCGGGTAGCCGAGCCAGCGCTCGCACCACGCATAGAAGGCGGGCCAGTCGGTGTCGGCGCCGCGCTTCCACTTCGAGAAGGCGCCGTTGTCGAGCATCACGCTCTGGCCGATCTCGTGGACGCGGGCGACCTGCTCGGGCCGGGCGTGGCTGACGCAGAAGTGCCGGCCGGCGAGCTGGTAGAGCGTGGCGATCGGCGTAATGGGAGTACCGTGGTAGTGGATCACGCCCTCACTCCCCGACCTGTTGGAGAGTGTGGGCGGCGGCGCTCAACAGTTGCGCTCGGATGCGACTCGCCCGAGATATCAGCGCATGAATTGGCGCTTCTCCGCTTTCCTTCTCTTGATGCTCGCGCTCCTGCTCGGATTTACCTGGGGGACGTCGCAGACGGGACTCTGTAGCTCCGAGTATGTGCTTGCGGTTCTGAAAGAAAGGACCAAAGACGGAGCGCTCAACTGCTTCGAGTTTTGGTTCAATCGATATCAGACTTTGGTTGCTGCTGCGCTCGCATTTGCGACGGCCGCAGTTGCTGTGCGCCCTGCTGTTGCACAACTCGCCGAGATGCGTAAGCAGTCTATCCAAAAGTCTTTCGATACTCTGCGCGTTAGAGGTGAGGAAATAGAAGGAACAAAGGAGTTTTTTTGGCAGATACAGGGAAGGGTGTACCACGCATACGGAGAAATGCGGTCGATTATTCAATTCACAGAAGATGGCAACATCAGTGAGCGCAAATTCAATGCCTTCGATCAGGCCGTAACGGCGCTCACCGATGCATCCGATAATTTGCCATCGAGTATCGGCCCCGCATGGGGTGATGCGCAAACCCGCGAAGTCCGAAGGGAATTGCTCCGAAAACTCAACAATTTCGCCTTCGATTCTTCTGCGGCAAGAACTCAAGTAAGAGCGGTCATGCGTAGCGGCCGGATGGCCTACCCTATTGAAGAAAAACGTCAGGATCTCCAACCTAGCTTCGACAAGCTCAAACAAGGGCTGGATGAAATCCGCTCGATCGGATCTCAATTTTATCAGGCCATCGAAAAAGAAGAGAGCCGCGTGAACACGCTCTTGGCTTCTTTGGAGCCCCACGTTCTCACCTAAGCCGCACGCTGCAACCGCGAGCGTCGTCGATTGGACGCCGGCACCAAGCGAGAGGACGCGCAGGCGCGGTGCGGGCGTGGAGGCGGGCGAACCCATCAGGCGGCTTTCCTCGGGCGATAGGTCTGGGCGTGCTTCGTGACGTCGGCGTAGGAGGCGCCCTGGAGCGCCCGCCACGCGTGGCGGCACCATTCAAGATTGAGGCGCTCGACCGCTGCCTCGGCGAGCGGCAGGCGCAGTTCGTGCGCGAGGAAGGACGCGACGCGCTCCTCGGCGATGGTCCGGCCGTTCGGGCAGTGGCGCAGGGCCTCGCCGATCAGTCGCTCGACTTGGCGCTCGCGCAGCATGGCGCGGGCGTTGCGGGTCTCGGCGCCGGCCGGGAGCCCGACCGCCGAACCGTCGGCCGCGCACGGCGACCACGACTCGGGGCAGACCGTGCAGGCCCAGACCTGGGCGTCGAGCAGGTCCGGCTCGCGGGCGCCGGCCTCGCGACCGGTGATCCGCTCGCACTCGGTGCCGCAATCGGGCAGTAGATGCCGAGGGCGCTCATGCGGCTGCCCCCGCGCGAGTGGGGGCGCCGGTCAGCTTCGCAACGATGCGGGCGAGGAAGCCGGCGCGGGACGGTTGCGGGACGAAGCGACGAGTCGGCGCCGCTCGACCGCTGCTCTCGTCGGCAACGAAACGGGCGACCAGTGCCGCGAACCGTGCGCCCTCCGCGATGGAGGCAGCGTGCTCGTCCATCTCGGCGATAGCCTCGGCGGTGTGCTCGAACCCCTCGGGCAGCTTGAGGCGCGCCGCCTGCCGGCGACATTGATCCTGATGGAGCGCTGCGGCCTGCAGGCGCGCCGCGAGGTCGGCCGGGTCGATACCGGCGAGATCGGGGAGGCTCAGCATGCGCGGGTCTCCTGCGCTGCCTTAGCTCTCTCGCGCTGCTGGCGAGCCCGGGTGAGAATTGGACCCACGCTGTTCACAGCCAGTCCGAAACGGACGGCGAGTTGAGCGCGAGGCACACCGCCTTCGGCTGCGGCCAGGAGACGGGCATACCCGTCGGCGCCAAGCCCCTTCGTTCCAGGGCGGCAACGAATGGCGATATCGCTGACGTGATCGTGGACGCAGTGGATCGAACGGCCGACCTGCGCGCCGATCTCCTCCAAGGCCATTCCCTGCTCGCGCAGCCGGCGCATGGTCTCCCGCTCGCGATTGGTCACGGGGACGCCGGCCTTGCTGATGTGCCGGATGTCGATGTCCGAGACGTGCTGGAACACGACAGCATTGCTGCGACCGACACGGACCGCGATTTCTCGCAGAGACCGCCCCTCCGCCCTAAGACGGCGCATGGTTGCGCGAAGCGGAGCATCGACGGGAAGCCGAGCCATGTCAGGCACCCTCCTGCGCGAGCACGGGAGCCGGCACGCGGCGGCGCCAGAGGGCGCGCATCCAGGCCGGCAGGCTGTGGTAGAGCGCGAGCCACGCGGCTTCGTCGGCGGGCAGGGGCTCGGCGATCGGTGCGGGGGCGACCGGCGCACCGAGCACCAGAGGGTCGAGCCCAAGCGCCTCGCCGAGCTTCTGGCGGCGGGCCGGCGGCACGCTGCTGCGCCCGCGCTCGTAATCCTGGAGGGAGCGGAGCGGGATGCCGGTGGCGACCGCCACCTCGCTCTGGCGGAGACCGCGGCGGCGGCGCGCGTCGTTGAGCGCGCGGCCGATGAGGAGGTCGTCGACGAGGGAGGGGCGGGCCATGTCAGGCTGCCTCCCCGCGCTCGTCGTCGAGGCCATAGCCGCCCGCGTCGCGTTGGTCGGCGGCGTCGGCGATGGCGGCGAGCTCGTCGCCGATTTCGTCTAGGGCCGTGCGCGCCCGGTCCGGCAGGTCGGCCCGCCATGCATGGTAGGCGAACGAGCCTTCCTCAGCCTTCGCGCGGGCGTCGGTGAAGAGCGCGTCCTTGCCCCGCCGGGGCTTTTCCCCCTGCGGCGCCGGGCGGGCTGGCTGCTCACCGCGCGCCCACGCCGCCAGCGCCGCGCCGTGCTCCTCGCTGATCCGGTCCCCGTTCCGGAAGATGCCCTCGTGTGCGCCCTCCATCTTGTAGGAGCGCGGGTCCGAGAGATCGACGTAGCCCTTTCGCTCGGTCTCTAGGCGGAACGAGACCGTCACCTCGTAGGGGAATTGCGAGTTGCAGACCGACTTGAAGATCTTGGTCGGCTTCTCGCCGGCCTCGCCGGGCTTCACGCTCTCCTCGCCGCGGATCGAGAAGATGATCGGGATGCGCCGCTGGAGGAGCGAGTAGACCATCGCCTTGTGCGCGGTCTTCGGCTTGATCCAGGAGGCCATCTTCATGCGCTCCTGCTTGCGGAAGTCGTCGCCGGCCATCCGCTGAAGCTCCTGGCCCTGCCAATCGAGCACGCCGCCCAGCCCGACCCACTCCATCGAGAAGCTATCGATCACGAGGGCGTCGTAGCCGGCTTGCTCGGCGGCAAGCGCGGCCTGCGCGAACCGCTCGGGGCGGAACGGCGGGTCCATCACGTTCGCGTCGAAGGCGAACGCCTCCTTCAGGTGCAGCGTGCGACCGCCCTCGGTGTCGAGGACGGCGACCTTGCCGCCGGGGCCGGCGATGCCGCGCGCGAGGCGCAGCGCCGAGAAGGTCTTCCCCGAGTTGGTCCCCCCCGTGAGCGAGACGAAGAGGCCGGCCCGTTCCGTGAACGAGGCGGCGGGCGCGAAGGTGAAGCTCACGCGGCATTCTCCATGTCGAGGGGGCGCCACGGGCTCTTGTCGAGGGACCAGTCGACGTCCGCGACGGAGGGGTCCAGTTCCTCGCGCTCGGCCCACTTACGGGCGGCCCACTCGGGGTATTCGGCGCGGATGATCTGGGCGGGGTAGCTCGGCCAGGTGCCGCGGCGCAGGCCTGCGTTCCAGCGGTGAAGCGCGAGGGCGACCTTGCGCTCGCCGACGTGCATGCCCGCACCGTCGGCCTCGGCCACGGTAGCGGCGTGCGGCGGGTCGTTCTCGATGAAGACCCACCGGAAGAGGATGCGGCCTTGCAGCTTCGGCAGCAGCAGCCCGAGGACGTGGACGTAGAAGGCGGCCTGCACCTCCATCGCCATGCCCTCGATGCGGCGGCCAAGGCCCTGCGGCGCGGCGGCCTGCTCACCAGTCTTCACGTCCCAGATGATCGCGCCCTGGTCGGTGATCTCGACCTTGTCCATCATGATCCGGAGCCACGCGCCGGACCGGTCGCGAGCCACGGCGACGATCTCGGCATCCGCTGCGCGGAATCCCTCGCAGCCGGGGATCTTGGCGAGCCGGTCGAAGGCCCCGTTCGCGATGCCCTCGGCCTTGTCGAGATCGGGACGCAGGATCGGGCAGTCGCCAGCGGCGTAGGCGGCGGCGCGCTCGGCTCGCGCATCCTTCGACGTCCAGGCCTCGGCCTCGACCACGACGAGATCGCGGCCTTGGTCGAGCAGGAGCTTGTGCGCGGCGGTGCCGATCTCCTTCGGCCGCGTCGGGTCGGATTCCTCCTGCGGACCGCTCAGCCGAGGATGCGCGTGAAAGGCGTGCTCGGGGCTGCGGTCGATGAGGAGCTTCGCGATCGACGACGACAGCGACGGCTCAGGTGCCGGATCTGCGTGGTAGACCTCGGCCGGCATCCGGTAGAGGCCGGGGGCAGAGACCCGACCTGCGGTGTGTTCGATAATCCGCATCGCCGTCACTCCGCAGCCTGAGAGGCGACGGCCATGGCGCCGCGCACCTGCCCGTCCTCGATGACGACAGCGGTGGAGCGCCCGGACTGCACCACCTCGACCCAGACCTGGCAGTCGGCGGCGTTTGCCATCTCGGCGAGGATCGCCATCGCCTCCTCGTCGAGGAGCGAGCCGTCCTGCACGCGGATCACCCGCAGCTTCGGATTGGCCGCGATCGCGATGGCGACAGATGTGCGGAGCTGCTCGGCCGACGACGCCTGATCGAACGGCACCCCGTTCAGCAGGATCTCTTCGTCACCGAAGGCGATGCCGGGCACCGGAAGGTCGGCCTTCTCGATGGCTTCGCGCTTCTGAGCCGCGCGCTCGTCCATAGCCTTGGTGAGCGCAGCGGAAGCCTCCTCGGCCTCGCGGGCCTTTGCCTCGATCTCGGTGCGCTGCTCGCGAAGTCCGACGGCGTGGTTCTGGCTGCGGGCCTCGTCGATCCGGAGGCGCAGGGCAGAGGTATCGATCGGCTGCGGCAGTTTCTCTGCGCCGTCGAGCCTACTCTGCAGGTCGTTCGCGACGCCGTCCTCGACATTGGCGCGAGCCTCTGCCGCCTCGGCCTGCTTGCGCAGGTCCGCAGCGATCCCGCGTTCGCGCTCGGCATCCCGGCGCTTCGTGGCGATGTCTTGGGCGGCCTGCTCGCGCCGCATCTTGCGTCGCTCAAGGTCGGCGTTGTGCTCGCCGGCCCGCTCCATCTCCTCGACGAGGGCGGACTCGTCGATCCGCTCGGCCGGAGCATCGGCCGGCACGACGATGACCGCCGCCTGCGCCCGGAGCGTCTTTGCCTGCCGGTTTACCTCGGTTCGCTTGTCGAAATCGGCCTTGTTGGCCTTCTCCATCGCGGCGAAGTCCACGCCGGGGACGAAGCGCTTCAGCGCCTCAAGCTGCCGGCGTCCGTCCATGCGGCTGAAGGCCAGAGGATCAAAGGACAACTCGCCGAGCAGGCTGTCGAGCATCCGTTGCGGCGAGGGGAAGCGGGCACCTTCCTGGCTTTCGACCACGATGGAGGTCGTGAAGGTCTCGTCCTCACGCTTCTTGAAGGTGCGGATCACCTTCAGGTCGCCGAGGTCGAGGCGGATGCGCGCCTCGGTCTCGCCTTTCCGGATCGGGACGGCCTGGATGTGCGACGTTCCGGAGAGCGCCCACCAGATCGCGTCGAGGACCGAGCTTTTACCCTGTCCGTTCCGGCCGCTGATCTCGACGAGGTTTCCGTCCGGCCGGATCGCGACGGCCTTCAGCCGCTTCACGTTCTCGGCGGCCAGTTCGATGATCTTCATGGGCTCTTACTCCGCTGCGTCGGCGCGAGGGTTGCGCCGGGCGGCGCGCGCCACGGCGATCAGGTGCTCGGGGTCAAAGGGGTTCTCGGCTGCCCGGATCACGTCGGCGGTGAGTGGGCGCAGGACCGGGAGCGGGCCGGCCTCGTGGTCGGGCGTGCCGGTGGCGATGTTCACCGCGCTGACGATGGCGAGCGCGCGGGCGCGGTCGTCGGACTGGCTGCCGGCCGGCAGGACGATGAAGAACGTGTGCCCGTCGGCGTCGCGGATCTCGCGGCCGAGAAGTCCGCCGACGCGCAGCGGGAGCCGGACGCCGAGGGACAGGAACAGGTCGGCGAATGCCTGCTGCTCGGGGATGCGATCAGCCACGAGCGGCCTCCGGCGTGAAGGTGCGCTCCGTGCCGTCGCCGGAAGCGGCGAGCAGCTCGCGGGCGAGGAGGCGGGCGCCGTCGCGGGCCATGTCGAACTCGGCGGCGCGCTCGCCGTCGGGGCCAATCGCGACGAGGCGCGGGCCATCGGCAGTGCGCTCGACGGTGAGGCTGTACGGGGTGCGATCAGCCACGGCCGCGGCCCTCCCCGCGCGAGGAACGGGCGCGCCGGTCGGCGCCGGCCATGTGCGCGGCAATGCCGATGAGGATCAGCGGCAGGGCGAGCACGGCGACCCAGACGAAGTTCGAGAGCGCGCTCATGCTGCCTCGCGGGAATCGGTGGTGAGGGAGGGATCGGCGTCGGTCGCCGCGGCGGGCACGGCACCGAGGATGCTGGCGAGCGCCTGGGCCTCGTGGGCGAGATCCACCGCCTCGTTGACATGGAAGCGGTCGGCGTTGCCGAGGGCCGCACCGGCACGGATGCGGGCGGCCTCATTCGCAGCGGCCTCAAGCAGGTTGCGCAGGGTGCGCAGCGCGTCGGCCGTCTCGCACCGGGCGCCGCAGGGATCGGGATGGGTCGGCGTCGCCATCACAGCCGCCCCGTGATCGCGAGGCGGACCAGCCGGCCCGCGTCGTAGACGAAGAAGGCGAGGCCGAGCACGGCGACGCCGGGACCGATGGCCACGACCGCAAGGGCCTGGAGCGCCGGGAGGCTTTCGAGGAACGCGACCATCACGCGGCCTCGGCGAAGTGCTGGGCCTCGAAGTCGGCGAGGGAGGCGATCTCCTCCTGGGCCGCCACGCGGTCGCGCTCGATCAGGTCGAGGATGTGGTTCTGCGCGTCGCCGCGGCTCTCGATGCCCTCAAGCTCGATGCCCGAGGCAGAGAAGACGGCGAAGGCGCCGTCGAGGCGGTCGATCCAGTAATCGGTGGGCTGGGGCACCGTGCGGCTCCATCGGCTCGTTGAGCGGCGATGGGCTAACTGTATTCCGGTCATTTTACCGGGTCAACCGTTTTCCGGTAGTTTGACCGGAAAAATCGGTCGCAGGCGGTTCCTCATCCGGTAGCCTGGCCGATCTTATCCACAGGACTGAGACCGGCAGGGAAAACGCGAAAATGGGACTCGACGCAGACCTAGGATTTAGCACAAAACGGGAACAGATTTTTAGGGAGGCGAGTTTTGTCCATAGAACACCCGACCGTCCGCGCTCGTTTCGCGCTTCGCTTCCGCTGTGCCAATTGCAGACAAGTAATGTGCCGGGAGTTGGTCTCGCCAAATCTTGCGGACGCGCCGGCAGATGTTGAGGAATTGCTAGAAAGCAATTTGCTCAATAGTCAGTTCTATCCATGCGAAATTTGCGACAATCCAGTCTCAACGCTCATTGGCGTGCGCCCTCTGGAAGAAGGCGAAACCTTTGGCACGGCCACAGAAGCGCCCCCTACGCCGGCGGCTGGGCTCCGGTCGAGGGGGCTGGGCGTGATGGGTGAGCTTCAGCGGCGGCGCGGCGGCGCCTTCGGCAGGGCGTAGGACGTGCGCCGTACCAAGGCGATCACCTCGACGCGTTCGCCGGTATCGGTGTCGGGATCGTCCGGCACCACGATCGGCTTCAGCGCCTTGTTCGTAGATCGCGGGTGAAACTCGGTTCGGCCTGGGTGGATCTCGACCTGCTTGGCCGACCACTCCAGCGTCCGGCCATCGTCGCGGGTCCGCTGCACGACGACGATCATGTCCTGGATCAGCGGAAGGCCGGTGTCGTCGAAATCGACACAGATCAGCTTGTCGCCGTCGAGAATGGGCCGCGGCTTCAGATCGTTGAGCGACTCGCCCTCTACGGTGAAGGCCACCTGGCGGGCGCTCGGAAACTCCGGGTCGGGCTCATCGAAGATGAACTCCTGATCGCCGTCGTCGTGCTCGATCACTTCGCGGAATACGCCGGCCGCAAGCTTCCCCACTACGGGTATCGAGGTCGGCCGGCGACCGTCGCTGACGGCGTCGAACATTGCGGGCGACTCGCCACCCTCCAACAGGTAACCGGCGGTGGTCTGGAGCACCGGAGCAAGGGCGGCGAGCGTCGTCATCGTGACGCCCTGACGGCCGCCATTCTTCACAGCCCTGCGCAGATTGCGGATTGCGTCGGGGGTGCCGGCAGCCCGCGACGCGGCATCGGCCGACAGTCCGACCGCCTTCAGGCGCTCCTCAATGCGCGCAAGGACCATGGGCATATCCATAGGCCGGTAGCCTTACCGTAAGCGTCCGGCTGTTCATCCGGTAATATGACCGTTGACAAGTCCGGTAGATTGACCGAATTGTTCGGTCATGAGCGCCATCGCCCGCTTCATCGCCGTCACGACGGCATTCCGCGAGATCTCAGGTCTCGAAACCACCACGCTCTCGTGGAGGCTTTTCGGCGACTCGAAGAAGCTCGGTGCGCTCGAGGCCGGGGCCGACATCCAGGTCACCCGGTACGAGAAGGCCCTGCAGTGGCTCTCCGACAACTGGCCGCCCGAGCATGACGCCTCGTGGCCGTCGGACGTCGCCCGTCCCGCAAAGACGCCCGCGCCGGAGGTCGCCGCCTGATGCGCGCCCTCCCCCTCGACGTCGATGCTGCCTCGCCGACCTGTCCAGGCGCGGCACGATCCCCGTCCCGCCGAGTCCACCGCGTGCGGGTCCGCGTCCGGTTCAAAGACGACGGCTCCATGCTGGTCGCCGGCATCGCCGTCTGCGGTTGTCCTTATGTCGAAGGGTGGCATCTCGCGACGCCGCGTGGGGTCCTGGCGCTCTGGCTGCTGCCGGTTGCGGGGAGCGCCTGACATGGTCGCGCTCGCCCTCATCTTCGGCGCCCTCGCTGTCGTCGGCTTCGCTCGCGCTGCGCTGCACGGCTCGCCCTCGGCGCTCGCTGTCGGCGTGGTCGATGCGGCTGCAGCCGGCTTGTGCTGGCTCGCCGGGTGGCTGCCATGAGCGGTCCCCTCCCCCTTTCCAGATCGGGCGGCTTCGGCCTCCCGTGCGCGGTGGGTGCGCCGATGCCCCCCGGTCCCCGCCGCGCTCCCCTTTCGAACCGCGCCGGAATGAACCGGCCGGTCGGGTCCGTCGTCACTGTTTCGGACGTCGGCGGACCCGTCCCCCATTCGCGCCGTTCCCGCGGCGCGCTCGATGTCCGTCGCCCCGCGACTGACGCGCCCTTCGTGGGCGTTCCTCCCAAGGACTTGGCCGCTCCCGTCCCCACGGGGGCGGCCCTTTTCTCGGGCCATTTCTACTCGCGCGCCTGCCTCCGCCGCCAAGCTGTCGGCCGTCGCGCTGCTGCCTGTGTACCTGCGTCTTCCTCTCACCTCCCGCATCTAACGCGCTCCGTTGCTTCGATCTTCTTGAAGCACGGAGGGCTGACCGAATGCGGTCAAAGTTGGGGAGTGGCCGCGCAATGATGACGGCCGACCAAGCATTGGAGCAGATCCGTCCAGATCTCGCTTCGATCATCGCTGTGAAAGAGCAGACGCTCGGCTCGCGGATGCGCGCCTACGAGTCCCTCGGCTCGAAGCTAGGGCGCTCGCCGACCTGGATCCGGAAGGTGCTCGGTCGCGCCCCGGACGTGACGGTTGGCCTGCACGACGCGCTGAACATCCGCGCCGCCTACGAGCGGCTCTGCGCTCGGGTCGAGAACGCGGCCGACGCCCTCGCGGCGGAGAACCAAGAACTTCGGAGGGAACTCGATGCGGCTCTTAGCGGCGATCGGACGGTGGCTGCGCGAGCGAGCGGATCGGCTGTGGCTCGGGCTTCGGAAGCGGCTCCGCTCGGTGAGCGAGTCGCGACCACTTCGGCACCTGTCGCGCCGCCTGCTGCAGCGCCTCGCCTCCGCAAGAAGGCCGCGGGTGAACTGACCGACCTTCCGTTGTTCCAGATGGATCGGGGGCGCTAATGACCTTGCGCCTCTACTTTGCCGACGACGGCTTCGGCTCCATCAAGATCGGTGTCTCGGCGGATGTCCACCGGCGGCTTGCTGGGCTTGGTGTCGCCAATCCGAGAAGCCTGAGCCTCATAGGGGATGTGCCCGGCGACCGCTCGCAGGAGCGGCAGGTGCACAACGCGCTCGCCGATTATCGGATCTCAGGCGAGTGGTTCCGCGACTCTGATGTCGTCCGCGATCTCATCTCCCGTGTTCTCTCCTCGGGGCTGATCGCGAACGGGTTCTCGCCTCGTGCGGAGGAGCCGGAGGGGCACTTTACTGTCGAGGAGGCCCGGCAGCTCGCGGACATCATCATCCGCTCGTCCGGCGTCCGAGTGACCGAGCCCGGAGAGACGTTCGGCGTCCCGAACACGCTGCTCTGGCGGATGCGCTACCGCCCCGGCCGCCGGATCTTCGCTGACGAATGGCACGCACTCGCGCAGGGAGCGGTCCGGGCGAGCACGCACGCGTCGGACACCGCCAGCCGAGAACGCTCGCTCGCCGAGGACATGATCCGCCGTAGGGGCCGAAGCTTCACGCCCGCAGCATCCACGCCGCGGCGGACGGCTGCCCCCGAACTGACCGATCTGCCCCTGTTCGGGGCGATGGAGCCGCGGCCGTAGCTGCTGAGCGAGAGGAGAGCGCATGTCGACCGACGAGTCTAAGCTGGAAGAAACACTACAGGCGAAGGGCCTCAACGCCCGGCGCCTAACGCCTGACCTAATCGACGCCTGTATCGTCGATGCGCAGTACCATCGCTTTCCCGGCACGACGCTGACGGTCTGCGCGCTCACCCTGCGCAACGGCTTCACTGTCACCGGTGAGAGCGCCTCGGCCAGCGTCGAGAACTTCGACGAGGTGATCGGCCGCGAGATCGCGCGGAAGAACGCTCGCGAGAAGATCTGGGCCTTCGAGGGCTACCTGCTCCGCGAACGCCTGCACGAGGAAGCGCTCGGCGACCGCGCCCACGACGATCTCGGCCGGGTCGCCTGACGATGGCTGCGGCTCGCAACCTCGACGTCGATCCGTACCGCGCCGACGAGATGCGGGTCGTCGGCTATCTGCTTGAGATCGCGCCGGACGTCGGCGCCGGGGACGACCCGATCGGCTTTCTGATCGCGTCGCACAGCGCGATGCGGACCGGTCGCCCGGCCTGCCCGGCGGAGACGCCGCTCCGGAACACTGACCTGCCGGTCATCGAGGAGCCCCGCGTTCCGCGGCGTGCGCCCCTCGACGGCGATCCCACGCGCCCGGCGAACGGCGAGCGCCTGCCGCCCGGTCGCTACCACCCCTGAAACGCGAACCGCCCGGCTCCCCATCCGCGAAGCGGGGAACCGGGCGGTCAATGAGATCGGGCGCTGTGCCCGTGCTTTGGAGAGAGCAATGGAAGCCACAAATTCCACCTTCGCGCAAGAAGAGCGCGAGCTAGCGGCCGATACCCTGCGCGGTGACGTGCGCGATGCACTGCTCACCCATATCCGAGATCTGGAAAAGCCGTTCTCGCTCCTGTCCGAGACCCGGCAGCGCGACATCATTGAGGCGATCGACCGCACGGCGCAGCACGTCGTGCGCGGGAGCGTCGACATTGTCGCGAATCAGGGCTTCCCGGCGATCGACGTGCGGGTCAGCAGCAAGGGCAAGTGGGGCGACGGCTCGATCGAGCTGACCGTCGGCGCCGCCTTCAGCCAGTCGAACGCGACCAAGATCAGCGAGCACGGGGCCGGCGCGGCCGTCCTCGTTCTGGCCGAGCCGGGCGAGTTCTTCGGCGAGCGCCGCGCAGCCCGGCCCGATCCCGATCAGCGCCGCATGGATCTCGGTGCCGACGAGGACGAGGGCCAGCCCGAGTCATCCTCCCCGCGCGGCCGCAATCGCCGGCACATCTGCGAGACGGAGGCCGCCTGACCATGAACGCCCCCGTTCCATCCCGCCGGGTCGGTCCGGGGGCGTCCGTGCTCGCGCTCGGTCGCCTCAAGGCCGGGGCGATGAACAAGACCGAGACGGCCTACAGCGGCCACCTCGAAGGCCTGCGCCGCGTCGGCACGGTCGCGTGGTTCATGTTCGAGGCGGTGAAGCTCCGGCTCGCCGACAACACGTTCTACTCGCCCGACTTCGCCGTGATGCGCGCCGACGGCGCGATCGAGATGCACGAGGTCAAAGGCCACTGGTCCGACGACGCGCGCGTAAAGATCAAGGTCGCGGCCAGCCTCTTCCCGTTCCGCTTCGTGGCAATCCGCGCCCTGCCGAAGAGCAAGGGTGGCGGCTGGGAGGTGGAGGAGTTCTGATGCTCTGGATCCTCCGCAACGGCGGTCGCGAGATCTTCCGCGGCTCCTACCTCAGCGCACTCGATACGGCCGAGCGGATGCTCGCCTGCGAGCGCACCTTCCATGCCGACGGCACCGAGCGGGCGCCGCGCCTGGAGCGCGGGTTCACGCTCACCCCGGCGATTCGGCGCACCCAGATCGGGGGCCGGGCATGATCCCCTCCGGACACACCGCCGTGATGGCCTCGCGCCGGGAGCCTCCGGACAGCCTCGAGTTCTTCCCGACGCCGCCTTGGGCGACGCGCGCGCTGTGCGAGCACGTCCTCCCTCATCTCGGCCTGATGCAGGACATGGATTTCTCCGCCTGCTGGGACCCGGCCTGCGGCGAGGGCCACATGTTCGAGGTGCTGCTGGAGTATTTCGGCGGCGGCGGCTGGGGCTCCGACATCTTCGACTACGGCCGCGGCTACCGCGTCGAGGACTTCCTCGACGAGCGCACCGTGATCGGTTCGCCGCCAGACAGGCCGCACCCCGAGTTCAACATCAGCAACCCGCCCTTCCGCCCGGCTGCCGCCTTCGTGCGACGAGCCCTGACGCTGGCGCCGGTGGTGGCGATGCTGCTGCGCACGGCCTGGATCGAGGGCGTGGAGCGCTACGAGACCCTCTTCCGTGATCAGCCGCCGACGCTGTTCGCGCCCTTCGTCGAGCGTGTGCCGATGACGAAGGGGCGTTGGGACCCCGACGCCTCCACCGCCACCGCCTACGCATGGTTCGTTTGGGTTCGGGGTCGTGCGTCCCTGCCTCCCTTCTGGATTCCCCCTGGATGCCGCCGCGCGCTGAGCCGGACGGATGATCGCCGCCGCTTCGCTGCGGTGCCGGAGCCCGGCCCCCTCCTCGCGGCGGCTGCGGAGTATCTGCCATGTCGGTGATCGACCTTCAGGCCGAGCGCGAGGCCAGGGCCAGCGAAGCCTTTCTCGCCTACACGAAGGCTAAGGCGCGGGCAGACGAGACGCGGCACCTCCGCGACATGGCTGCCGCCGTTCGCGCCTGGGACGCCTTCATCACCCTCGCCTTCCCCGAGCCCGCGCGCCGGGAAGCGCTGGCCGTATGAACGAGCACGTTGATCCGACCGGCTTCGGCGAGATCGTCTCCTTCCCGGCGCGGTCCACCCTACTCGACCTTCCGAAAGCCAGCTTCGACACCGAGGCGGCGTTGATCGGCGGCGTGCTGACGCAACCGCACATCCTGCCCCTCGTCCAGCACCTCGTCGCGCCCGAGCACTTCGCGCAGGAGACGCACGCCACGATCTGGCGGACGATGCTCGCGCTCGCCGATGCCGGGGAGACACCGAACCTGATGCGCGTGAAGAGCGTAATCGGGCCGAAGTTGCTCCAGACCGATCTCGGCGGGCTGAACGTGCTTCAGTACCTTGCCAGCATCGCCAAAGAGGCGTGCACGCCCGGATCGGCCGAGGAGTACGCTCGCGTCGTCCAGCAGTTCTGGCAGCTCCGCGAGTTGGCGATCGCGACGGCAGATGTACGCGAGGCCGCCAGCTTCGTGCCGAGCGTCGCGCTTCAGGCGATCTATGGGCGCATCGATGAGATCCGGGCGTCGTTCGTCACCCGGAAGTCCACCTCCTACAGCTTTGCCGAAGCCAGCGATGCGCTCATGGAGCGCATCACGGCAGAATTGCAGGGAACGGCCCCGGTGCTTGCGACCACCGGCATTGAGCTGTTCGACCGGGAGATCGGCGGCGGGCCGCAGCCCTCGACGATGCTGACGATCGCGGGCCGCACCGCAATGGGTAAGAGCATCTTCGGGATCGAGGCGGCCGGCGCGATCGCGGATCAGGGCCGGGCGTCGATCTACCACTCGCTGGAGATGAGCCATCAGCAGGTGGCCGCGCGCCTCGCGTCGAGCGAGCTGGAGCGGAGGGGCATCCATCTCCCCTACGGCCAGATCATGCGTCGCGGCGGCCTCACGCCGAAGCAGGCGGAGATGGTGGCCGGCGTTGTGCACGAGCAGCGCCAGATGCCGTTCCGCGTCGAGGATGGCGGTAAGCGCACCATCGGAGAGATCGCCGCCGCCTCCGACCGTCTCGCGAACCACTACGCTCGCAAGGGCGTGCCGCTTGGCTGCATCGTCATCGACCACGCACACATCGTGAAGCCGAGCCGGGCGTTCCGGCGCGAGGACGAGGGGCTGAAGGAAGTCGCCGACGGCGCACTGGCGCTGGCGAAGCATCTCGACTGCCCCGTCTTCCTCTTGGCGCAGTGCAACCGCGGCACCGAAGGGCGCGAGGACAAGCGTCCGCAGCTCTCCGATATCCGCGGCGCCGGCGCCTTCGAGGAGAACTCGGACGCGGTGATCTTCCTGTACCGGCCGGCCTACTACATCGAGCGGAGTCAAGCCTTCCGCGACGCGGATCCGGCCGCCCAAGACGAGCACGAGCGGGTCAAGCACGTCCTCGAAATCATCATCGACAAGAACCGCGCAGGCGGCGCCAACCAAGTCGTTCGCGCGTGGGTCGATCCTTCCCTCAACGCGATCCGGAATTGGCAGCAGTCATGACCGTGGAACCCCTGGTCCCCGCGCACATCGACCTGCGCGATTTCCCCTTCATGCCTCTGGAGGTTGCGCGCCTGCGTGATTCCGCGATCGTTGACGAGATCTCCGGCGACGAGTTCCGTGCTGCGATCCTGCTGTGGTGCGCGTCCTGGCACCAGGTGCCTGCAGGCTCGCTGCCGAACGACCCAAAGCAACTCTCGAAGTTCGCCGGTTATGGCCGTGTCGTAGCCGAGTGGGACAGGGTGGCCGAAGGGGCGCTCTACGGCTGGATCGAGTGTTCGGACGGGCGCCTCTATCATCCTGTCGTCGCCGAGAAGGCGATCGAGGCCTGGGAGAAAAAGGCCGAATTCACGAGTCGAGCCGCCTCGCGAGCGGAGCAGGCGAAAGCGGCCGCGCAGGCTCGGTGGAGCAAGACTGACCAGCCCGAGCCGACCGAACCGACCGACCCGGCGCCGAAGAAGAGCGCACGCTCATCCGACCGGATGCAGAAGCAGTGCGACCGCATGCCGGGAGCATTGCCAGAGCATGCCGGGAGCAATCCCGAAAGGGAATATAAGGGACAGGGACAGGGAGAGGCCGCTACGCGTGCGAGCGCACGCGAGGCGCCGCCTAGCCGACCCATGATCACCGACACGGCACAGTTCGCTGCCTGGATCCGAACCCTCGTTGGCCAGGAGCCGGTGCTGTTCGCCCACGACACGCAGTCGCTCGCTCGGCTGCTGGACGAGGGCTGCACCCTCGCCGACGTCGAGGCCGGGATCGCCGCGGCTATGGCCAAGCCCGACTTCCGCCCCCGGCAGTGGTCGCAGCTCGTCGGCTGGGTCCGCGGCGCCGCGAAGGACCGGCTCGAAGCCGAGGCCAAGGCGGCGCCGACGGCGCGCACTGTCGCCAAGCCCCCTGTCGATCCGGAGCTCGACCGCCGGAATCGGTTAGCCAAGGCGACGGCCCATTTCCGCGACGAGTGGCGTCAGGGCTGGCCCGACGACATGCGCCCCGGCCACCCGACCTGCACCACTGCGGCCGACGTCATTGAGGAGGCGCGGCTCGCGGTGGAGCGGGAGCGGGCGGTCTACGCGAACGGTCTGCCGGCGCGGCGTGATCGGAGCGGGAAGGCGGCCGCATGAGCGCCGCCCTCGCCCTCACCGAATTCGCCCGCCTAGTCGCCTCCTGGCGGGCCGGCGTGCTCAGCCTGCCGGAGGACTGCATCCCCTGCCCCGGCATGATCTGGCGCGAGGCCGGTGCGGGCGGGCGCGAGGGCGTCTGGTTCCACGTCCGCAAGGCGATGCTCGACTTCCTCGACGAGTGGGGCGAGCCGGCCGCGGATCTCGGCTGGGGTACAGAGCAGATCTTCGGCGTGCATCGCCTCGCCGCCGCGGTCCGGGCCGACAGCACCGGCGCCCTGGTGACCGTCTTCCCTCGCCGCGTGGTCGCGATGTGCGAGCGCGAAATCACCCTCGAACGCCGCGGGTCGATTCAGACCTTCCGCGGCCTGACCAACCCCGCCGACAGCGTGCCGATCTGGCAGTTCGGGAAGTGAGGAGAGCGATGCGCGACATCACCGAGTTGAAGCCGTTCTGGATGGTCTACGGGCTGGGCACGCGCGGGCCGACAGTCCTTCACAATACGGAGCATTCCGCGCTGCGCGAAGCCGAGCGCCTCGCCGAAGTCAGCCCCGGAACGACCTTCGTAGTGCTGGAGGCAACCGAGGCGGTCCGCGTCCGCAGGTTCGACCGCTTCAGCCTGCGCAACGCTCCCTGCCCGCCCGGCACGCGCATCCCGCGCGCCGACGACAGCGACGACATTCCGTTTTGAGCCCGCCCGTGTCCGTCGTCCTGATCCTGTTCCTGTCCGGCGCCACGCCGAGCGCCGACCATTCGATCGCGGCCGAGTCGTTCCCGACGATGCAGGACTGCGAGGCGGCCGGCCGCGTGGAGCAGAAGCGCCGCGCCGGCTGGCTTTCGCTGTGGGTGTGCGTGACGCGGGCGCCATCAGGCTCTATTCCGCCGACTTCACCATGAGGAGTACATCGTGAGTAACGACACCAGCGAAGCCACTTATGCTCAGGCCAAACTCGCGGCCGAAATTGTGATGGCTTTCGTCAGCAACAACGTCCTTCCAGCCAAGGACTTGCCGGTGCTGATCGGGGAAGTACACGCCGCTCTCGCCGGCCTGAGCGGAACAGTCGCGCCCGCTGCTGCTGCCGAGCCAAAGGTCGAAAAGCCGACAGCCGCGGCGATCAAGAAGTCGATCACGCCCGACGCGCTGATCAGCTTCATCGACGGCAAGCCCTACAAGACGCTGAAGCGGCATCTCGGTCTGCACGGGCTCGACGCCTACAGCTATCGCGCTCGTTACGGCCTGTCCTCCGATTACCCGATGACGGCCCCTAGCTACTCGGAGCGACGGTCGGCGCTTGCCAAGGACCTTGGTCTCGGCCGTCTTGGTGGGCGCGCTCGGAAACAAGCGGCGGAGTGAGGGGCCTACCCGGAGCCTGATGCTCGCTCCCCCGGAAGGACCTGACCCGCCCAGACGCTCCGCCGAACCATGGACCCGCGCGGACGTCGAGCGCTGGCTAAAGGCTGCCTTCCGGGCCATGCCGCTCACCCCGATCTATGCCCCGCGCGGCAACACTCTCCAGGCGGCGGCCGGCGACGTGCCGGACGCGACCTTCGATATCGTCGCCTTCTCCGGCACCGTGCTCGGCGACAAGAGCGAGGACCGGCAGGTCGTGCTTCTCTGGGCCCGCTCCGTGGCCACCAACGGCGAGGTAGGCGGATCGATCGCCGAGTTCTGCCGGCGCACGCGATGGTCCCGTGCCACGTTCGACCGGCGCCGGATCAAGGCCTGCGAGAACATCGCAGCGGCAAAGAATGCAGTGGGCCGCTACTCAGATAGCTAGCGGCGCACATTTGAGCGCAATAATCATATAGTCCGCTGCCATACTCGTACAACTATCGACTAATGGCGCCCTCAAGCATAGAGATAATCAGTTATGGTTGAAAATAAAATGTCAGTATCAGAAAACAAGATACAAGAGCTCTCACGCATGAGCCCAAGAGAGAGGCTGTTGCAGCTCGTGTCGAATTTCGGATTTATCGCCGCACTTTTTACGGCTTTTATGTCGGTAACTATATCATTTTATCAACTTGAGACATCGCGGTCGTCCGCCGCCCAAGAAAGACAATACCTGTTCAACGTTCAAGCGCTCGAATTGGTGGTTACAAATCTTTCTGGCCTCCAACAGGATGCAAATAGATCACTGGAACTTATTTCAATGATAAGAGAAGAGTTTAGTGCAGGCGGACCCACTGGCGTTGTGACAATAAGTCCCAAACTATCCGCTGCCGTTAACGAACTTGAGGCGAGAAACAAATCTGCCGCGCTTTCGAGTGCTGTTGCATTGGCAGTTGCTAAGCAAGCAATTGGCGCAAAAACAGAAAAAAAGGCCGAATGGGATTTCGGCATCATAAGCTCCGCATTTGCTCAATCGTCTTCACTAGGCGTCCCGGCACAACCAGTGCCCGATTGGACAATTGATGCTTTGCGCCCAACCGTCATGATTACAATCATTGGAGCTATAACCGTATTTTTCCTATTTTGTATCGGTTTGTACTGCATGACGAAGGACACGGAGAAGCTGAAATTCGCCGACAACATGATGCGTACTATCGTCGGATTCTATATCGGCATAGTCACTGGTTTGCTTGGCTTGCCAACGCGGTGATGCGACGACAGCGCAGTCATCCCATAGGAATATTCTTCTTGACAGTGAGGAAACGGACAATCGACCCATGATTTCACCGAGCGCCCAGAACGGTCGCGCTCCTTCCGGGGTCTGGCTCGTGTCCGTCGCCGCTTCGTCTTCCTCCACCTCTCCGACCGTGCGGGCCCGCCCCACATCCTCCGATCGCCGCGCTTTGATCAAGGCGAAAGCGGAAGAGCGTGCTGCCGCGAAGGCCGAGCGCGCCGCCCTCGGCGCCAAGCTCGCTCAAGCCGCCGACGCGGCCGATGCCGCCGACCGTTCCGCCTGCGTAGCGGTGCTCGACCGCATCCAGCGCCGAGCGGCCGACGATCGCGCACGCCGCAAGCCGGCAACCGCCCTGGAGCGGCGTCGGGCTAGCCTGCTCCGCAAGAACCCGCACATCGAGCGTGACGCCGCGATCAAGCTCGGGCGCCGCTTGGTCACCGATCCGACCACGCTCGGCGAGTTCATCGAGGTCCAGGTCAATCGGCAGCTCGACGTGCTGACGATGGAGCACTCGGCCCGCCCGCAGCGGATCTCCGATGTCGAGTTCGCGATCGGCCGGCTGCTGCAGGATGCCTGGGGCGGACGGAAGGACGGCGATCGTCGGATGGAATCCATTGCCCGGCTTGGCGTTGTGGTCTCCTCCGGCGGTGACGACGGCCCGCTCCCGTCCCGCGAAATGGGGATGCTGCGCGAGACCTTCCGGGCTCGGGCTGTGGCGCAGCTTGATCTCAAGATCGAGCATATTGTCGGGCGGGTCGGCCTCCGTCTCCTCCGCGCCATCCTCGTCGAGGGCCACACCTTCGGCACCTATGCCGCCTGCACCGTCGGTGGTGGCGAGCGCGGAGCGGCCCGGATCGGTGAGCGGTTCCGGTGGCTGCTGAACGAGGTCGCGGAGCACCTGCACACCGCGACCGGAGCCGACGGGCAGCACATCAGGGCGACGCGGAACACCGTGCTGCCATAGAACGAAGTGATCCCGCAGCCCGCGACAGCTTATCTTCTTTCCATTCGAACCGACGCCGTTCCATCGTCGTCGAACAGTATTGACGCTTCTGTTCCATCGAGCGCGATCGAGATCAGCCTTCCAGATGCGTTAAACTGCAACTTGTCCCCCTTGATCCTAACGTTGGCTATATCTAGACCAAGCAGCTCGCCATAGTTGAAAGCAAGAGACACTTTTTCATTTTCTGCCTCTACATTTTTTATGCGAGACATAAACATTTCAATAAACTCGTCGATCAATCGGTCCGAGTTTACATGGGTTCTTCTTCCGCGCTGTTTCCATGGTCCCGCCAACTGCTTTGTCTCTAGCGCACTGAGGCGATCATTTACTTCAGCTAAAACAATATCCCTGGGATCTTCGCTGCTTTTCAGTGCATATGACGCATTGGATTGAGTTATTGGATTACTTACTCGATAATTCGGATCATTTATGGCTCGGATTGACGCGGAAAGCCGACCGCGTGTTCTGACAATATCTTGCCAATCCGTAACGTCAACAAAAAGAGTGTCATGCCCAGAGTTGTCGAAAGGAAGTACCGTTCCAATCTTCGCAATATGAATAGTAGGCCGCCCAACAGCATGCCTTATCCCCAGCTCATAAAAAACGTTTGGGTTTAAGCCGGTTAGGTCAGCAATGACCAAATCTGAATTTATAATGTCGTGTATAATGCGGTCGCCGATCATTCCAGGTCTTACATCGTCATCGGCGCGGCGAACCTCGTAACTGAGGTCTAGTGAGTCAATAACTTCCTTGATTATAGCATGTAGCACCATGTCTGAATGCTTGCGTACTTCCGACCCAGAGCTCCCTATCGGCCCCACCACAAAACAGAGTTTCCCTTTTGCGGTTTCGTTTTCCTGGCTCACAATGATTCCCCCGATTCTCAGCCTGATCCTACCGAAGGTTTAAGGGTTGTCACCCTTGACGCAGGCTTGACCCGTCGGGCGAAACCCTGCATCTGATTATTGTCGCGAGACGCGCGCCCGGGGCCTCACCGCCGCCGAGCGTTTTGCTGTCTGCTCCCCTCCATCACATCGCGAACCGCCCACCGGCTTAAGCGTTGCTCCGGCAGACGCGGGCGGACCGTTGTGCCATGATCGGCCCCAGATGAGCGCGCACGCCACACTCACGGCGATCGAGCAGGCGGCCGAGGCCTTCTGCCGTCGGCGCTTCACCGACCAAGCCGATTACCTCGAGGCGAAGGACGCGCACTGCAAGCGGGTCCGGGCGCTTGTGCGGAAGCTCCGCCGCGAGATCGGTGTCCCCGAGATGCTGTCCTTCGGCACCGGCCGGCGCACCTTCGGCGGGCGGTCGTTCAGCGTCGAACTGCGGATGCCGCGGGCTCGAAAGGCGGGCTGATCCGCCACTCGAAAGCACTCGAAAACGGGCTTTAGAGTGAGGCGGATCGCTTCCGCTAAGTTTTGTTGTCGGAAGCTATTTCGGCCTCCGGATCAAAACCCGGTCAAGAAACCAAGTTGCCGGCCGGCTTTGATTTTCCGGCGGATTTGGCCTCGAAATCAAAACCGGATCAAAAGCCATGAACCTCCTGCCGGTGCCCGCCGCACCGGCGGAGGTCGTGTCGCTCGACCGGGCCAAAGCCTACGCGGCGGAGGCGCGGTCGGATCGGACCCGCAAGGCCTACGCCTCCGCCTTCGGGATGTTCGTCACCTGGTGCCGGAGCGTCGGCGCCAGCCCGGTGCCGGCCGAGCCGACGGCGGTGGCGGCCTACGTCGCCCACCTCGCGGACACCGGCCGGAAGCCGGCGACCATCAACCTGCACATCGCCGCGATCGCCGCGGTGCACCGGGCGGGCGGCTTCGATGTCCCGACCGCCTCGGAGGCGGTGAAGGCCACGCAGCGCGGCGTCCGCCGGACGCTCGGCACCCGCCAGACCCGCAAGGCGCCGGTCACGGCCGAGACCCTGAAGAAGGCGCTGCGCAAGATCCCGGACGACCTGTCCGGCGCGCGGGACCGGGCGCTCCTGTTGCTCGGCTTCGCCGCGGCGCTCCGGCGCTCCGAGCTGGTGGCGCTCGACGTCGCCGACCTGGAGCGTGTGCCGGACGGCATCATTGTCCACGTCCGCCGCTCGAAGACGGACCAGGATGGCCAAGGCCAGGAGATCGCGGTTCCGCGCGGCGGGAAGCTGAAGCCTTGCGACGCGCTCGATGCGTGGCTCGCGGCGGCGAAGATCACCGCCGGCCCGGTCTTCCGCCCCATCAACAAGGGCGGGCGCGTCGGCGCCGACAGGCTCACCGACCGCTCGGTCGCGGACATCGTGAAGCGCCATGTCGGGGCGGCCGGGCTCGATGCCTCGCTGTTCTCGGGCCACTCGCTGCGCGCCGGCTTCGTCACCTCGGCGCTCGCGGCGGGGGCCGACGTCCTGAAGGTCATGCACGTCACCCGGCACACCGCGGTGACGACGCTGCAGAAATACGACCGGCGCGCCCGCGCCTTCGACGATCACGCCGGACGCAAGTTCCTATGACCGCCCGCCCCGCCTCCTCCTACGACGAGGCGGTCCGCCTCGGCCGCATCGACCCCGCGGCCTCGGCCTACGGCGCGCACCTCCGCCGCAACGGCATCCTCCGCCCGCTGCCGGAGCCGGTCGCCCTGCTCGACACCACGCCCCGCGACGAAGCCAGCGCCGTCCTGGCGGAGGTCGCCCGCGACGTTCTCACGAGGATTCGGCTGTGAAGTACATCACCCTTCTGCGCCGCCTCCTGGCGCCCGCGCCGGTCGAGCCCACCGCCAATGCACCGCGCGTGATCCGCGCCGGTCGCGTGCTCAGCAACGGCTGCGGTCGCTGATCCTTCCAGCAGAGAGAGGTAGCTCCCATGGCCGTTTCGATTGCTGCTGCCGTCGGTGCCGTCGCCGGCGTGGTCGCCTTGGTTGTCGTCGCTGTCGGCGGCATCCTCGTCCTCATGGCGTTCGCGGAAGGCTTCAAGCACTGATGCCCCGCCTCGTCGCCCTCCTCGTCCTGGCCGGCGTCGCGGCGGCTGCCGTCGGACGCCGCCCGGCCCGCCCATCGCCGGCCTTCGTGTTCCCGCTTTCGCGCACGGTGCACTGATGCGTGAGTACCGCGCCATCCCCGCGACACGCCGGCCGCGTGCGGACATCGTGCTCGACCAGTTCGACGACATGGCCGTCGTCCGCGACATGACCGTCTTCGAGCCTGCGGGCGAGTGGCAGGACAGCGGGCTCCTCGACGCCGCCGGTGCGCCGCTGATGCGCCGGGACCGCATCGGCCCGATCGGCTTCATCCACCCGAGGGACGAGCGATGACCCGCACCGCTGATCCCCGCCCGCCGCGGTTCGACCGCGCGTGGCTCCTCTTCGGCGTGGTGCCGCTGGCCGTGCTGCTCGCGGCCCCGCGTCCGGCGCTCGCCGCCGACGGCTTCCTCGCGGTCGCTCTCTCCTGCCCGGTCGGCGTCGAGGCGCCCGCCTGCTCGCGTGAGAACGCGACCGACATGCTGGTGCAGCCCGCCGGCCCCTTCGACTGCCTCAAGGTCGGCGAGGTCCTGGCAACGCATCTCGGCCTCGCGCCGGGTGAGCGGCACAAGATCGTCTGCGAGCGGCGGAAGGGCTGACCTGTGTCGCTGACGGATAAGCAGGCCCGCTTCGTCGAGGAATACCTCGTCGACCTGAACGCGACGCAGGCCGCGATCCGTGCCGGCTACAGCGAGGAGACCGCTCGCGCGATCGGCTGCGAGAACCTGACAAAACCTGACATCGCCGATGCGATCACGGCTGCGATGGCCGAGCGCTCCAAGCGGGTTCAGATCACCGCCGACGAGGTCCTGCGCGAGTTGGTCGACGTCGCGCTCGGCGACGTGAACGACCTGGTCGAGCACCGTGTCGGCTGCTGCCGGTACTGCTGGGGCGAGGGCTTCCGCTACCAGCGCACCCGAGGCGAGCTTGTGCGTGCCGAGGCCGCGCACGCGAAGAAGAACGAGGAGGCGATCCGCAAAGGCGAGCCGACGACGCTCTTCGATCCGGAGGGCGGCGAAGGCTACCACGCGGCCCGTGAGCCGAACCCGGAATGCCCAGAATGCTTCGGCGACGGTGTCGGCCGCCCTCTGTTCAAGGACACCGGTCGCGCCAGCGCTCGGGCCCGCCGCCTCTACAGCGGCGTCAAGGTCACCAAGGACGGCATGGAGATGAAGCTCCGATCGCAGGACAAGGCGGTCGAGCTTCTCGGTCGTCATCTCGGCATGTGGAAGGACAAGGTCGAGCACAGCGGCCCGGGCGGGAGCGCGATCCCGACGAGCCTGACTGTCACGTTCCTGAAGCCGACGGCACTCCCCGATGCAGGTTGAGTTCCCGGAGAAGCTTCAGGTCCTATTCGAGCCAGCCCGCTACAAGATCGCCTATGGCGGCCGCGGCGGCGCGAAGTCGTGGGGCTTCGCCCGCGCCCTGCTGATCATCGGCGCCCAGCGTCCGATCCGCGTGCTCTGCGCCCGCGAGTTCCAGAATTCGATCGCCGAGTCGGCCCACGCGCTGCTCAGCCAGCAGATCGACCTTCTCGGCCTCTCCGGCCTCTACGAGATCCAGGAGAAGCGCATCCTCGGCGCCAACGGGACCGAGTTCATCTTCAAGGGGCTCCGGCACAACGTCGCCTCGGTGAAATCGACCGAGGGCATCGACGTCTGCTGGGTTGAGGAGGCCCGCACTGTCTCGAAATCCTCTTGGGACGTGCTGATCCCGACCATCCGCAAGGAAGGGTCCGAGATCTGGATCAGCTTCAACCCGGAGCTGGAGGAAGACGAGACCTATAAGCGGTTCGTGAAGACCCCGCCGACCGGCGCCAAGGTCGTCAAGATCGGTTGGCAGGACAATCCCTGGTTCCCGGACGTCCTGAAGCAGGAAGCGCTCGACCTGAAGGCGCGCGATCCGGCGGCCTACCTCACGGTCTGGGATGGTCACTGCAAGGTGGTGCTCGACGGCGCGATCTACGCCAACGAGATCATGGCCGCGACGGAGGCCAACCGCTTCACCCGCGTGCCATACGACGGCACCAAGCCGGTGCACACGTTCTGGGATCTCGGCCGGGCCGACATGACCGCGATCTGGTTCGCCCAGGTCGTCGGCTTCGAGTTCCGGGTCATCGACTATTACCAGAACCGCGGACACGCGCTCGGGCACTACCTGAAGCATCTCCAGGGCCGCCCGTACGTCCACGGCGACCACTGGCTGCCGCACGACGCGACCAACGAGCTGCTCGGCTCCGAGCGCACGATCGCGCAGCAGATGGAGGCGGCGGGCTTCAAGGTCCGCATCACGCCGAAGCTCGGCGTCGCCGAGGGCATCAACGCGGCCCGCACGCTGTTCTCGCGCTGCTGGTTCGACGCTGATGCCTGTGCCGACGGGCTGCAATGCCTGCGGAACTACCGGTACGACGTGGACGCGAACACCGGACAATTCTCGAAGAACCCGCTGCACGATTGGGCCAGCCACGGCGCCGACGCCTTCCGCTACCTCGCGGTTGCGCTCCAGGAGCCGACGGCCCCGCTCAAGATCGGCAGCGCGAGCGGCCGTCGCCGCGGCGGCTGGATGGGTGCCTGACACGATGGGCCGTTTTACCGACATGCTGTCCAAGCGGCTGCGCAAGCCGTTCGCGTCCGAGGCTGAGCCCGAGGACGAGGCAGCAGCCAACCCGAAGAAGCCCGACCTCGCGAAGGTCCATGCCACCGCAATGAAGCGGTGGGCGCGCGCCGATGCCGCTGACCGGGAGAACCGCGAGCGCGCTTACGAGGATCTCGAATTCCTCGAGCCCGGCGGGCAGTGGGAGACCCAGATCCGGCAGTTGCGCGAGAGCGCGGGCCGGCCCTGCCTGGAGTTCGACCACCTCGGCACCACGGTCGCCCAGATCACGGGCGACATTCGCCAGATGCGCCCGGCCATCAAGGTCGTGGCGATCGATGACCGCGGCGACAAGGACACCGCCGAGGTGATCGCCGGCATCATCCGGTATGTCGAGAACCGCTCCGACGCCGCGGCGATCTACTTCGCGGCGGCCGATCAGCAGGTGCCGGCCGGCGTCGGGCACTGGAAGGTCATCACCGAATACGGCTCCGACTCCACCTTCGAGCAGGAGATCGCGGTCGCGCCGATTCCCGACGGTATCGGCGTCCGCTGGGACCCCGACGCGGTGAAGAAGACGCGCGAGGACGCGAGGTTCTGCTTCATCCCAGTCGACAAGGATCGCGCGGCTTACGAGGAGGAATATCCGGATCACCCCTGCGAGGAGATCGGCGGCGGGGACGCCTCGTTCACGGGCGCCTCGGACTGGTCGACGCCCGACGTGGTGCGGCTCGCCGAGTACTACGTGAAGACCCCGGTGAAGAAGCGCCTCGCCATGATGCCGGACGGCGAGGTCCGGGACCTGACGAATGCCGACCCCGAAGATGTGGCCGAGGCGGAGGCGCTGGCCGCGCAGGGGCAGGCTCGGATCGAGACCCGCGACGGGCACAAGGTCGAGCGTTACCTCATCAACGCCCGCGATGTGCTCGAAGGGCCCGTGCTGATCCCCGGCCGTTTCATCCCGGTGGTGCCGGTGTTCGGCGTCGAGCAGGTCATCGGCAAGAAGCGGACCCGGCGTGGCGTCGTGCGGAAGGCGAAGGACGCGCAGCGCGCCTACAACTATTCCCGCTCGACTCAGACGGAGGTCGTCGCGCTCCAGCCCAAGGCGCCGTTCGTCGGCACCGAGGCGCAGTTCAAGGGCTATGAGGACGTCTGGGCGACGGCCAACAGCGAGAACCACGCGTTCCTGCCGTTCAACGCCGACCCGAAGGCGCCGACGGCGATGCCGCAGCGCGTGCCGCCGCCGGTCGCCTCGTCCGGCCTCGCCGAACTGAGCCGCGAGGCGGCCGAGGACATCAAGGGCGTCACCGGCATCTACGACGCCAGCCTCGGCGCGCCCTCGAACGAGTCGAGCGGCAAGGCGATCCTTGCCCGCCAGCGCGAGGGCGACGTCGGCTCCTTCGTCTACATCGAGAACTTCAACCGCTCGATCCGGCACACGGGCGCGATCATCAACTCGATGGTGCCGCACGTCTACGACACGGCGCGCACGCTCCGGATCGTGGGCGAGGACGGCAAGGTCGATCTGGTGAAGCTGAACCAGCCGCAGGGCCTCGCGGTCGATGGCGTGTCTCAGACTATCAAGAACGACGTGACGGTCGGCGCCTACGATGTCTCGTTCGAGATGGGCGCGAGCTACAGCACGAAGCAGCAGGCGGCCTCCGACGGGATCAACGCCTTCATCCAGGCCGCGCCGCAGTCGGCCCCGCTCGTGCTCGACATCTTGGCCAAGGCGCAGGATTGGCCGATGGCGGACAAGGTCGCCAAGCGGATCCGGACCATGCTGCCGCCCCAGATCCAGGCCCTCGAGGCGCAGGAGAGCGGCGAAACACCGCCGCCGCCGATGCCGCCCTCACCGGAGCAGCAGGCCGCCATGCAGGCACAGGAGCGCCAGCAGCAACTCGAAGCCGGTCGCCTGCAGGTGGACATGGAGAAGCTGGAGGTCGAGCGCGAGAAGCTGCGCACCGACATGGCGAAGATCCAGGCCGAAGCGGATCGCCTCCTCGCCGAGGCGCAGATGGGTGCAGCACAGCCCGGCGCCACGCATGCCGACCCTCGCCTCGACGCCATCGGCGCCGCCGTCGCGCAGCTCTCCGAAGTGGTTTCAATGATCCTGGAGGAGATGTCGGTCGTGGAACCTCCGCCGCCGGCACCGCCCGCCGAACCGGAGCCGCCGCTCATGGCGCTTCCCACGGACTTCAACGAGGCGCCTCCGGGCGCCTTTTCTTTTGACCCCGGCGCGCTCGGTCAGCCCGCGCCCGAGATGATGGGCCAGCCCGCATGATCCAGCCGTTCCGCCCCACACCGTTCAGCACGCTCCGGCTGAACGCGAACACCGTCGCGGGCTCCGCGGTGATGCCTCCGAACCTGCCGCATGGCTCTGGGACGCAAGTGCGCCTCTGGAACCGCGGCACGGTCCCGGCGCGCGTCGAGTTCGGCAACAAGGCGGCGATGGACCTGCCGACGGTGGCCTCGATGGCGCTGCCGGCCGGCGCGGTCGAGATCCGCACCATCCAGCAGACGGAGCGCTTCGTCGCCGTCCTGGGCGAGGGTGGCGCGCCGGACGTCGAGATCACCGTCGGCGGAGGGTTCTGACGATGCCCGGCTACTGCACCGGCATGTCGGCGGGGGAGGTTGCCGCTGCGATCGCCAACGCCGGCATCCCGGCGCCGTCGAAGGAGATGCCACCCGCGACGGCTCTCGACGGCAAGCAGGGCACCTCGGCTGAGTTCGCTCGGGCCGACCACACCCATGCGGCGCGCGTCCAGCGCACGGTGGTGACGACGCAGGCCGATGGCACGTACCTGTGGACCTTCGCGCGGCCCATCGTCTGCCCGGCCGGTAAGCTGCCGCCGATCACGTACATGGTCGAGGACCTCGGCTCGCCCGTGGTGGTCCAGATCGTGGCCCGCTCCTTCACCAGCGACGCCGCAGCCGGCACGGACACGCACGCGGCGGTGACGGTGAAGGCGCAGCGCTCGCGCGTCCTGCCGGCGGTGCTGCTGTCCCTGTCGGCGCTTCTCAGCTTCGACGTGTTGGGCGCCCCCGCCTCGGGCGTGAAGGTGAACCTCTGGGCTGCTGACCCGACGCAGTAGCGCGAATCCTCTTGACCCCTGAGGCGAAACGGCCTCAAGGACTATCCGTCGCGAGACGTGCGGGCACGGGCCCGTCAGCGGCAATCCCACCATTCTGATCGGCGCGCCCCACCGTGGGGCGAATTGCGCCCTCTCCGATCCCGCAGGCCGGCGGACCCGCTGCCAGGCCGCGAGGATGCACCGAACCCGCCCGCTTTCAGCGCGGCGGGTTTTTTCATGGACCAACGACACATGGACGAGGATCTGATCGTGCTGGGCGCGCCGGTGGAAACGCTGGCGGCAGGTGGCGAGACCTCGGACGCGACGGCCGAACCGATCGAAGGCCAGCCGGCCGAGATCGAGACGGGCGCCGCCACGCCAGGGGAAGAAGGGGGCGAATCCGCTGCCGAGCCGAAGCCGGAGCCTGCGAAGGTCGAGGGCGAGGGCGAAGGCGGCGAGGAGCGCCCGAAGAAGCGTTCCGGCATCCAGCGGATGCAGGACCGGATTGCCCGGCTCGAAGACGAGCTCGCATCGGCTCGCAGCGCGGCTCCGGCTGCCGGCGAGGATCGCGCTGCCGCCATCGAGAAGGAGATCGGCCCGGCCCCGAAAGAGGACGACTTCAAGGATTGGGCGGCCTTCGAGGATGCCAAGGCGGAGCACCGCATCCGCAAGGCACTCGCCGAGCAGCGCTTCGACGACCGGGCGGCCGATGCCTCCCGTCGCCAGAGCGCCACGCAGGTCGCCCAGCGCGAGGCCGCACTCGAGGCCTTCCAGGATCGTCTCGACGACACCCGGGGCAAAATCCCGGATTTCGACAAGGCGCTCAACGAGGCCAAGGGGCGCGAGGTGAAGCCCCACGTCACCGAACTGGTGATCGAGAGCGAGAAGGGCGGCCTGCTCGCCTACTACCTCGCCAAGAACCCCGATGTGCTCACCAAGCTCAACGGGATGAGCGAGCGCGAGGCGGCCAAGACCGTCGGCAAGCTCGAAGCACGCCTGACCCTGGCGAAATCCAAGACCGCAACGTCAGCCCCCGCCCCGGCCCGTCAGGTGTCCGGCGCCGCCGCCCCGTCCGCTGATCCGTCGAAGATGTCGATGGCTGAATACGCGGCGTGGCGCGCGAAGAACGGCTGACCTCCACCCCACAGCGCTGATCCGATCGGACTGCGCCCCACCATCGGGACCGTCGAACTATGCCCAACAGCATCATCACCCCGGCGATCGTCGCCAAGGAAGCCTGTGTTATCCTCGACAACGCGCTCGTGATGGCCAACCAGGTGCACCGCGCTCACGAGGAGGACTACGAGAAGAAGGTCAACGGCTACAAGCCGGGCGCCACCGTCTCCATCCGCAAGCCGGCGCAGTTCAAGGCGCGTCGCGGCGCGCAGGCCCAGACGCAGGACGTGAAGGAAGGCACCACCGCGATCACCGTCGATCAGCAGGTCGGCGTCGACTTCAACTTCACGTCGTCCGACCTCACGCTGAAAATCGGCGAGCTGTCCGAGCGCGTGATCAAGCCGGCCCTCGTCCAGATCGTGAACGCGATCGATACCGACCTGATGTCGCTCTACTCCAGCGTCTACAACTGGGTCGGCACCCCCGGGAACGTCATCAACACCTTCGCCAAGCTCGGCGCCGGTGGTCAGCGCATGGACGAGATGGCGGTCCCCGGTGACGCACGCTCCGCGGTCCTGTCTCCGGCCGACCAGTGGGCGCTCCTCGGCACCCAGACCGGCCTCTACATGCAGGACGCGGCCAAGGACGCCTACCGCATGGCGAAGCTCGGTCGCATCGGCGACTTCGAGACCTTCAAGTCGCAGAATGTGCCGACCCTCACGACCGGCGCCCGCGGCGGTGCCCCGGTCGTGAACGGCAACGGTCAGGCCGTCGTCTACGATGGCGCGGTGATGAACACCTACACCCAGACCCTGAACATCAACGGCGCCTCAGCGTCGGTCACTGGCGCCTATCGGGCCGGCGACGTGTTCACGATCGCGGGCGTGTTCGCAGTCAACCCGGTGACGAAGAAGTCCCTGCCCTACCTGCAGCAGTTCGTCGTCACCGCCGACGCCAACACCGACGGCACCGGCGCTGCCACCCTGACCATCTCGCCCCAGATCATCGTCTCGGGCGCGTTCCAGACCGTCTCGGCGGCCCCGGCCACCGGCGCGGCTCTGTCCTTCATGGGCGTCGCCAACATGAACTATTCGCAGAGCCTCGCCTTCCACAAGAACGCGTTCGCCCTGTGCATGGTCCCGATGGAGAAGCCCCCGGGCGCGGTCGACGTCGGCTCGGCGAACTACAAGGGTATCTCGGTTCGCGTGATCCCGTACTACGACGGCACCAACGACGTCTCGAACTGGCGTCTGGATGTTCTGTACGGCTTCAAGGCCATCGACCCGCGCCTCGCGACCCGCATCAGCGGCTAAGCCGCTTTCCACCACCGACTGAAGACGAAAGGGCCCCCTCGTGGGGCCCTTCGTCGTTCTGGGGCCCGTGAGCGCCCCGAGACCCACACGAGGCGTTCATGAGCACCACCAATCCGACCTGGGGCTACAAGCCCGACGGCTCCGGCCAGATCTTCGACCTCGCGCCCGGCGAGGGACTGCCCGACGGCTGGCACGACTCCCCGGCCTGCATCACCGATCCCGCGCTCGCCACCGCCGACGCGCTGTCCGCCGCCCTTCAGGGCCGCGCCTACGTGCCGGCCGTCGCCGATGCGGTGTCCGGCTTCCGCGTCGAGGGCGAGGCCGTTGCGGTCGATGCCGACGAGCTGGCGAACGCCCTCGCCGAGATCGACCGCCTCAAGGGCGTGATCGAAGCCGGCATGACCGAGAACGCCGCTCTCGTCGCTGAGATCGAGGCGGCCGAGAAGGCGCTCGACGAGGCCGCCAAGGCGATGGCCGACCTGCGCGACTCCCTGGCCAAGGCACACGAGGACGGTCGCGTGAACGCCGCCGAGCGCGATGCCGCCAAGGCCGCGGTCGAGGCGCTGACCGCCGACCTCGCCAAGGCGCAGGCGGATCTCGAAGCCGCGACAGCTCCGAAGCCGGCCACCGCCGCCAAGGGCAAGTAAGGCGCTCCGCCCATGGCCTACACCCGCCAGGACCTGATCACCCTCGTCCTCCAGAACGTGGGCGTCCTGGCGGCTGGCCAGGAGGCGTCGATCGAAGATCGCGCGGCCGTCGATATCCGGATCGACCCGAAGCTCGCCGAGCTCGCCAAGCGGGAGATCTTCGTCGGGCTGAATGCCGATGCGCTTGATCCGGCCGTCTTCCTCCACGTCGCGGATATCATCGCCTCGGCCTGCCGGGTCCCATTCGGGATCACCGGCAACAAGGCCGAGGTGCTGACCGGCGCGGCGGCCGAGGCCGAAGCCTCGCTGAAGTTGCTATCGCGCCAGTTCAGTGCCACGGCTGCGACGGCCGCCTTCGACGTCGTGCGCGACGTTCTGGAAAAGCTGGGCGTCGTCACGATCGGGCAGGACCCGTCTGCGCAGGACCGCGGCGTCGTGTCGGCCCGCATTGCGCCCATGCTGGCGGATCTTCGCGCGCGCGAGATCACGGCCCTGACGGACCTTTCTCAGGCTGACCCGGCCCAGCTCCGCCATCTCGCTAATATCCTTGCGGGCAGTTGCGCCGGCAGCTTCAACGTGGATCCGGCGGTCGGTGACCGTCTTGGAGACGTGGCCACCGGCGCCGAGGTGGCGCTCCGGGTGATGCAGCGCCAGTTCGATACGGGCGTCGGCACGTCAGGCACCTTCAGCGTTGCGCAGTCGGTGCTCGAACTGCTCGGCGTGGTCGGCGGCGGCCAGACGGCCACATCGAAGGACGTCGCGGTCGTGTCCGCTCGGTTCGGCCCGCTGCTGGCTGACCTGCGCGCGCGCCACGTCATCGATCTGCCCTCCGTCGATGCGGCGGACCCCTCGACCAAGCACTTCCTCGCCGCAATCCTCGCCGCCCGCTGCGCCCTCCTATTCGGCGTCGGCGATCCACTTCTCGGCGGCCTGAAAGCGGAGGAGATACGGGCCGAAGCCGCCCTTCGCGCGTCCGCCCGTCAACTCGATGCCGGCACGGGAACGGTGGGCTCCTTTGACCTGGTGCAGTCCGTCCTCGAAGCGCTTGGGGTCGTCGAGGCCGGGCAAACCGCATCCGCGAAGGACCGCGCCGTGGTCTCGGCTCGCGTCGATCCCATGCTCGCTGACCTTCGCCAACGCGAAATCATTGCCCTGCCGTCGATCGCTGCGGCTGATGCCTCGACCCAACTCCACCTCGCCGCGATCCTGGCGCTCGCCTGTGCGTTGCCGTTCAAAGTCATTGGCGAGGCGCTGCTTCCGTTCCAGGCCGCCGCGGCACAGGCGGAAGCGGCCCTTCGGGTCATCGGCCGGCAGTTCGACGGCGGCGTTGCCACCGGCGGCACCTTCGACGTGGTGCAGGCGGTGCTCGAAAACCTCAGCGTGGTGATGGCTGGCTACACCGGTTCGGCCAAGGATCGGGCCGTGGTGAGCGCCCGCATCGCGCCGATGCTCGGCGACCTGCGGCTCCGCGAAATCGTCAATCTCGCGTCGATCGAGGCCGCTGATCCGGGTGTGCTGATCCACCTGTCGGTGATCCTGACCTCGGCCTGTTCGCAGGCCTTCGGGAAAGATGCTGCGACCCGCACCCTCCTCGCGGGAGAGGCAGCGAAGGCGGAAATCTCCCTGAAAGCGCTCGCCCGCCAACTCGATACCGGTGTCGCGGTCTCGGGTGTCTTCGACCCGGTGCAGGTCGCGCTCGAACATCTCGGCATCGTGTCGGCCGGACAGACGGCCTCGGCCAAGGATCGCGCCGTCGTCGGAGCCCGTCTCCAGCCGAAGTTCATGGAACTGCGCGGGCGCGACATCTGCGGCGTCACCGACCTGTCGCAGCTCTCCACCGAATTGCAGGGCGCCTTCGCGCGCCTGCTTGCGGCCGATTGCGCGACCTCGTTCGCCGAGGTGCCGCCGGCTCGCATCGCGATGCTCATGGCAGCCGTGCCGGAGCAGGAGCACATCCTCCGCTACCAATCCTTCGTCTACGACGTCCGTCCCGCGATGCGCCTGGAGCGCTTCTGGGGCGGTCGGCGCCGCGGTGGCTGGATCGTCTGATGCCGGACATCGCGTGGCCGCTGTCGTCGCGTCCCGGGCTGTCGCCTGAAGAGGGCGCGGGCCGGCTTATCAACGCCTACGTTGAAGAGATCGGGCAGGGCGGACGGGCGCCTTCGGTGATCCGGCGGGCGCCGGGGCTCGTCCCCTTCGCCGATACAGGACACCCGGGTCTTCGCGGCGCTCGCGTGGCCGGCGCCCGGCTCCTCGCCGCCATGCGCGGCCGGCTCGTTTCGATCGACGCTTCCGGCGTGAGCCGGGACGCAGGCGACCTGCCGGGCTCCGCGAGGGTCACCATGGCGAAGAACAACCGCTCGCCGGTCCCGCAGGTGGTTGCGGTTACCGAGTATGGGGCGTTCGAGATCTCGGCCGGCCGCTCGGCGTCTCCGCTGCCGATCCCGACAGCGCTACCGGCCCCGAACTCCGTCGAGTTCCTGTTCGGGTTCTTCTTCTTCACCTGCGGCGACGGCACCTGCTACGCCTCGGCCCTCAACGGCACGAGCTTCAACACGCTCGACCGGACGAAGGAGCAAGGCCGCTCCGCCGGCCTGATGCGCGCGATCGGCTTCCGGTCCGAGTTGTTCCTGTTCGGCCCGTCGGAGATCGGCGTTTACGGCGGGCCGGCGCAGAACAACGGCTTCCCCCTCGCCCGTCTGACCGGCATTCCACGCGGCCTGATCGGGCCGTGGGCGGTGGCGGGCCACGAGGAAGGCTGGTCGAACACCCTGATCTGGGTCGGGGACGATTCCGTCGTCTACCGGCTGAATGGCTACAGCCCGGAGCGGATCTCGACCCACGACGTCGAGCGAGATGTCGCCGCCGCCGCCCGGGTGAACCGTGAGGAGATCGAGGCCTCGGTGTTCATGGTTGCGGGACATGCCTTCTGGGCGCTCTCGCTGCCGGGCCGGACCTGGGTCTTCGATCTGACCACCGGCCTCTGGCACGAGCGCGTCGGGCATCAGAACACCCGCTGGCGCGCGACGCAGGGCGTGAAGGCCTTCGGGCGCTGGCTCGTCGGCGACCGCCGCAGCAACTCGCTCCTCGAGGTGTCGGAGGCCGCCTTCACCGATGCCGGGTTGCCGCTGCGGATGCGCGTCGAGTCCCTGCCCGGCGAGGCATTTCCGCAGCGTCTCGCGATCCCCCGCGCCGACTTCGATTTCGTGGTCGGGCGGGGACTGCCGACGGGCGATGTCACCCAGACCGATCCCGTCGTCGGGATCTCGTGGTCCGACGACGGCGGCGCGACTTGGTCGAACCCGCTGACGCGCAAGCTCGGCTCGATGGGGCGGACACGGACGCGGGTCAACGTGCTGCGCACCGGTCTGACCGGCGTGCAGGGTCGGACATGGCGCGTGGACGTCTCCGACCCGGTTTATTGCGCCCTGCTTGGAGGGGCGATGGCGGTCGAGGCCCGCACCGAATGAGCACCAAGCCCACCTTTCCGAACGCCGCCTCGCTGCCGCTGCCGCGCGAGTGGGTCCTCTTCTTCGCGGCTCTGCTCGCCTACACGGCGGAGCTTGAGGCCCGCATCGCCGCTCTGGAGGATTGATCCGTGGCCAGCATCTTCTCGGGCAAAGCCGGGCGTCAGGCGGCGATCTGGGGCGCGCAGCAGCTCCAGCAGGGCGAGAACGAGGCGAAGGACGCGCTCGACCAAGGGCTCGGCTTCGCCAAGGAGCAGTACGGCAAGGCCTCGGGCCTCTTCGGCAACCTCGCCGACGAGTACCGTGGCGGGGCCAAGCTCTATCAGGACGCCCTCGGCGTGAACGGCGCCGACGCCTCCACCGCGGCGCGCTCGGCCTACACCACCGGCGCCGGTTACACCTTCAACATGGATCAGGGGCTCCAGGCGCTCTCGCGCGCTCGGGCCGTCAACGGCACCCTGGCCTCCGGCGGCGCCGACACGGACGCGATGAAGTTCGCCTCCGGCCTCGCCAGCCAGGACTTCAACAACTGGCTCGCCAACCTCGCGAACCTCGACACGAAGCGGGCGACCGCCGTCTCGGGCCAGGCTGGCGCGGAGACCGGGCTCGGCAATGTCGGCGTCCAGACCGGCGTGGCGAAGGCCGGGATCTCGACCGACACGGCGAGGGGGCTCGCACAGATCGGGCAGCAGGGTCTCATGGCCGGGCAGCAGGCGGCCGAGAGCCGCTTCGGCGCCCTGATGGGCGGCGCCAACCTCCTCGCGAAGGGAATCGGCGGGCTCGCCGGCAACCCGGCTGCGCTGAGCAACGTCGGCAGCAACTTCTCCTCTGCCTTCTCGATCTTTGGGTGACGCGATGAACGGTGCGACCGTCTTCCAGATGGTGTCGGGCCTGGGTGACGCCTTCGGGAGCGCCTACGCGGACGCCCGCAAGCAGGCGCAGGAGGAGGAGGCGCCGACGCTGATCTCCAACCTGATGAACGCCTACAAGGGCGGCGGGGCGGCGGCGGTGCCGGCTGTGCCCGGCGCTGGCCCGGCTGGCGCGCCGGTCCAGCCCGGTCCGGTCGCGGCGGCTCCGACGTTCGCAGCCACCGGCGGCGGCATGGGCGATTACCTCGCCACGACCCGGGCGAAGGAGAGCGGCGGCAACGATCTGGCGGCCAATCGGAACAGCACCGCGCTCGGACGCTACCAGTTCACCGAGGGCACCTGGGCCGGGCTCGCGAAACAGTATCCCGACCTCGGCCTGACGCCGAACGGCCGTACCGATCCCGCGCAGCAGGAGCGGGCGATGCAGGCCTTCACGCGCGACAACGCGCGGGCCCTCACCGCCGCCGGCATCCCGATCAACCCGCAGAACCTCTACGGTGCGCACTTCCTCGGGGCTGGCGGCGCGACCTCGTTCATCCCGAGCGCGCTCAGCAATCCCGACGCGCCGGCCGCCTCCCTGGTCGGCCCGAAGGTGGCCGGAGCCAACCGCACCGTGTTCTTCAACAAGGACGGCTCGCCGAAGACCGCGGGCGAGGTCTACGCCTGGATGGGCGGACGGCGCGGCGGCGGTAGCACTCCGGCGCCCGCCGCGCCCCCGGCGCAGGTCGCCTCGGCCGAACCCGACGCCGCGAACATCCCCGCTGCGGGTGCACAGCCGGCCGGCTTCATGGTCCCGCAGGGGGGCATTCCGGCCGCGGCCCCGTCACAGTCCTTCTCGGGCTTCCCGGGCGCCGGCGCCACCCGCATGACGCCGGAGCTTCAGACCGCGCTCAACGCCGCGTGGCGGAACCCGCAGACCCGCGCGATGGCCGGGCAGATCTTCGGGCAGCTGCTCAAGGGCAGCGACAACGGCTGGGATCTGAAGGAGGTGAACGGGCAGAGCGCCTGGGTGAACACCCGCAACGGCCAGATCCTCCCCATCGGGCAGGCCAAGCGGAACACCGCGACCGTCGGCAACACTCTCGTGGACGCGACGACGGGCGAAGTGGTCTACGCGGCGCAGGAGAAGCCGACCACGGTCTCGCCCGGCAGCGCCTTGGTGGGACCTGGTGGCCAAGTGATCTATCAGGCGCCCGACCGTGAGAGTGCGAAACCGGTTACGGTCGCACCCGGCGCCTCGCTGGTGAGCCCGGACGGCAAGCCGTTGTTCACGGCCCCGGATCGCGACAAGTCCAACGAAGGCGAGGCGAGGCTGCGCGGCGAGTTCACGAAGCAGCTCGGCACCTTCACCGATGTGCAGGATGGCTACCGTCGCCTGATCGCGGCGACGGAGCAGCGCGAGGCCAACCCGAACAGCGTCTCGCCCGCGTCGGACATCGCCCTGATCTTCGGTTACATGAAGATGCTGGACCCCGGCTCGGTCGTGCGCGAGGGCGAGTACGCGACGGCTCAGAACGCGGCCGGCATCCCGGATCGGGTGCGAAACGCCTACAACAAGGCGATCCAGGGCGAGTTCCTGACCGACGGCCAGCGCCAGGACTTCGTCGACACGGCTGGGCGGCTCTACGGGCAGGCTTATCAGCAGGCCGAGCAGACCGGCGTCCGCTACCGCGATCTCGCCAAGGGGCAAGGCCTCGACGAGGGCCGCGTCGTCGCCCTTCCGGATCGCCTCGTGGGGCCGAAGCTCGGTCGCAAGCCGCCGCCGAGCGGTAAGACCGGCGAGGCCGGGGCGAAGGCCAATCAAGGCCCGGTTAGCATCCCCATGGACGCGGTTCGCGACCTGCGGGCGCTTCCCGACACGCCCCAAACCCGTGCACAGTTCGACGCGGTGTTCGGTGAGGGCGCGGCGGCGCGCGTCATCGGCCCTGCCGGACGCCGCACGCAGAAGACCACGCTCGACGACGTGCTCGTCGGCCCCTGATCCGAACGGGAGAGCAAACGTTGAGCGAGAACCCGTTCGAGAAATACGCCCGCAAGCCTGCCGAGGCGCCGAGCGACGCGCCGGCGGCCGACGGGAATCCCTTCGCGAAGTATGCGCCGAAGGCGTCCGGCCCCTCGTCCTCCGACGGCAGGAAGCCCGCGGCGGAAGCCCCCTCGGTGGTCGGCGACGTCGTCCAGTCGGCGGGCGCCGGCATCATCCGCGGCGCCGCAAGCCTCCCGGACCTGCCGCAGACCGTGCTCGGCCTCGCCGAGACCGGTATCGGCTACCTCACCGACAAGGTGGCCAAGGGCGCGCGCGCGCTGGCGGGTAAGGAGCCGCTGCCGGAGGCTGAAGCCGCTGCGGCCCGCGCTGCGGTGAAGGGCGGGCTCCCCTCGCCGTCAGAGCTTCCGATGCCGGGTCAGACAGCGATCGGCGCGCTCGAAGCCGCGGCGGGCAAGCTCTACGAGCCCCAGACCACGGCGGGCGAGTATGCGCGCACGGTCGCCGAGTTCGTGCCCGGCGCCGGGAAGACCGTCGCGACGGCGGTCCGCAACGCCCTGGTGCCGGCGGCTGCCTCGGAGACGGCCGGCCAAGTCATGAAGGGCACCGCGGCCGAGCCGGTGGCGCGCCTCGTCGGCGGCGTGGCCGGTGGCGCCGCACAGGCCTTCGCGCGCCGTCCCGGCACGGCCGAGCGCCTGTTCGATGCGGGTGCGGGCAAGATCTCGGCCGACGAGGTGACGGCCGTTCGCTCGCTGGTGGACGATGCGGCGGCGCGCGGCGTCTCGCTGACCTGGGCGGAGGCGCTGCAGCAGGTCGTTGGCCCGCGCCGCCTTGGCGACCTCCAGCGCGTTGTCGAAGGACAGGGCGGCCTCGCCGAGTTCTTCGCTGCCCGCCCCGGCCAGATCAACGCGGCCGGACAGGCAGGACTCGACGCGATCGCGCCGGCTTTGCCCTCTTCCGCCCGCACCGGTGAGGCGGTCCAGGCCGCCGCGCGCAATGCGGTGGCCGCGACGCCCGAGGGACAGGGGGTCATTCGCGCGACGCAGGCGGCCGGCTCGCGCGTGTCCCCCGATCAGGCCGGACAGGTGATCCAGCGCGAGATGCGCGGTGTCGCCGATGCCCGCGAGACGGCACGTTCCGAACAGGCGGCCCGCGACTATGCCGCCGCCCGCGCCGCACCGGAGCGGATCGGGATCGAGCGCACCGTTGAGGTGGAGCGTCCCGGCGAGCCGATGCTTCAGACGCTCGACAACGGCGCCGGCGGCCCGCTGCGCTACGACCCACCGCCGCAGGGTCCGGACACCATCGGCTCGATGGCGCCGAAGCGGCCCGATGCGCCGCCGTTAGAGCCAGGCACGAAGTCTCTCGCCCGCTTCATCGCGGAGAACGGCGGCATCGGCCTCGAGCGTGGAGACGTGAAGGCGGCCGGGCTCGACCGGTTCCGGCAGCCGGGCGTCTCGAACCTCGTTCAGGAGAACGGCAAGGGAATCGACAATTTCTGGCGCGAGCGGCTGATCGAGGAGGGCTATCTGCCGCCCGACCGCGACGGCGGCATGGCGCGCAACATCCACGACGAGCTGATCGGCCTCCTGGAGCAGGAAGCCCGCGGCCGGCGCACCTATCCGTGGGATTGGCTGGGCCATGACGACCGGTCCGGGTTCGGCGCCATGCGCGACGAGTTCCAGGCCTCCGCCAGCCAAGCGACGACCGACATTCGCCGGGCCCTCACCGAAGCCGGTGTCGATCCGAAGACGGTCGACAAGGGTACGCTCGACCGAGCGGCCGCGGCGCTGATGCGGGGCGATGAGACCGATCCGCTGTCGGCCTATGAGCGCGTCGTGATGGCCTCGAAGGAGCCCGCGAGCGGCCCGTCCTCGCGCATGGTGCCGACCACGGTGACCGAGGAGATCTCCGCCCCCCGGTTCGGCCAGGTGAACCCGCAGTCCGCTCTCGACGCGCTCGACCGGCAGGCGCGCACGGCCAAGGGTGACGTCTGGACCGAGCTGGAGCAGGTGCGCCGCGACTTCATGGAGTACGGCGCCGATCCGGTGTCGGGCGTCCGTGAGACCGACCTGTCGATCGAGGGGCTTCTGCATGCCCGCGAACGGCTCGACCAGCGGATTAATCGAGCGCAGGCGGATGGTGATGGCACGAAGGTGCGCGACCTCCAGTCCGTGCGCTCCACGCTCGACGAGCAGCTCAAGGCCGCGCCAGAGGTGGCGACGGCGGATGCGAACTTCGCCGCCAACAGCCGCCCGCTGGAGCCGTTCGCCGGCAACGCCCCTCTCGGCAGGGTGACGCAGCGCGACCCGCTAACCCGGCGGATGGCCACTCCGACTGAGCAGGTGCCGTCCCACCTGGAGGGCGCCACGGCGGCCCGCGAGTTCCTGGCCAACGCCACGCCCGCGGCGCGCAACGCGTTCGAGGCGCGCGAGGTGACGCGCATTCTTGACGGGGTGAGCGGACAGGGCGGCGCTACGGCCGAACGCATCCGTGCTGCGATGCGCCAAAACGAGGACCTCCTCGCCCTGTTGCCGGAGGCGCGCGGTCGGCTCCAGCGCCTCGCCCTCGCCCACCAGGGCCGCGAGGCCGTGGAGCGCTCGCCGCTGGGCCGCATCGCGCAACGACCGGACGTGAAGAACGCGATCGAGGCGCTGTTCCCGACCAAGCCCGTCGAGGGCTCGGCGGCCGACGTCGGGACCGCCGTCGGCGCGATCTCGCGCAGCAATCCGCTGGCCGCGCGCGAGCTCGTCCGCACCTATCTCGGGACCGAGTTCGCGGCGAAGACGAAGGATCTCCAGAGCGGGGCCAATCAGGCCGGCGGGGCCAAGTTCGCGGCCAGCATCCGGGGCAACGATCTGGCCGGCGAGAACATCTTCGCCGCGATCCGAGCGCTGCCGGATGGCGAGCGGCTCGCGGCCGGCTTCTCGCGCCTGCTCGACATCTTTGAGGCCACCGGCACGCGCCAGGGCGTCGGCTCGCGGACCTCGTTCAACAACGAGGCGCTGGCGGACCTGCGCAAGGGCAGCCTCGGCGGTGAGGCAAACAAGGCGCTCGCAACGGGGGGCCTCAACCTGCCGAAGCGGATCGCGCAGGGCATCGAGAACTGGCAGGCCGGTCGGAACGTCGAGCGGTTAGCCGCGCTGCTGACCACGCCAGAGGGAGGACGGCGTCTTGCGGATCTCGCGAACGCCAAGCCCGGCGCCGATACGATCTCGCTCTTGAACCGGCTCGTGATGCTGGGCGCCCGTGGCTCTGGCAGCGGGGACCGCGACGCCCGCGAGGCTCTTCAGCTTAAGGTGCGCGCGGTCCCATAGCCGCGTGGCCAGGGCGGTGAAGAAGGCCGCCATGATGACCGAGACGCCGAAGCTGACGAGGACCTGCGCCGGATTGATCGGCGCCGGGTTGCCTTCGGGTGGCACGGACATGCCGTAGGTGAGCGCCGCGATGAACGCGGCTTGCGCGAGGCACCATAGGGTGTTCGACCGGGCGGAGGGCATAGCGCACGGTAGCACGGCCGCGCGGCTCCGCCAGTCTTCGCCCTTGACCCCTGAGGCAAAACCCGCGAATTGATCACCGTGCCGCGCTCTACGCGCCGGCCCTGACTGAGCCCCGCCCCCGTGCGGGGCTTCGTCGTTTCGGATGCCCCCATGACAATCTTCTGGCCGCTCTCGCGGCAGCAGGTGCTCGACCTGAACGGGCGCCCGCGTCTCGATGTGCGTGCGAGCTTCTTCCAGTCCGGATCCAACACGCCGCTCGCGGTGTACGCAGATCCGAGTCGGACGCAGCCGCATCCCGCCGAGATCGCTCCGGACGCAGCAGGCCGGTTCCCGCGCGTCTACCTGCCGGAAGGCCTCTACCGCGAGCAGGTCTACTCGCTGTCGGCGGGACTGCTGTGGAGCGACGATGGGCTCGGTGAGCCGATCCCGCCAACGGAGCCGACTGATCCCGACGGGCCCGACGATCCGACAGCCCGCGCCCGAACTGGCGACGTGAAGTGGCGCCTCGACAACTCGGTGCAGCCGGGTTGGGTGCGGATGAACCAGGGCACGATCGGCAACGGGCAGTCCGGCGCGTCCGAGCGGGGACACGAGGACACGCGGAACCTCTACCTCTATCTCTGGCTGAACTTCCCCGACAGCATGGCTCCCGTGGTCGGCGGCCGCGGCGCATCGGCTGGCGACGATTTCGCCGCCGGCAAGGTCATCAGCATCCTGACGATGCAGGGCCTCTTGCCGGGCGGCCTCGACGACATGGGGACGGGTCCGGCGAACCGGCTTCAAACGAGCACGGTCCTCAACCTGACCGCCGGCTCGACCAGTGCGACCGCCTTCAGCGGCAACCGCTTGGCCGTTGGCATGTCCGTGATCGCGCCCGGCATCTCGGCCGGTACGACGATCGCGGACATCAACGGCAACGCCATCACGCTCTCACAGCCTGCAGCGGCCGGCTCGACCGGCGCAGTCCTAGCGCGCTTCTCGTTCTTCGGTGACGTCCAAACTCCGGGCCAGATCGGCGGCGACGCGCTCTCGACGCTCTCGACGAGGAACCTGCCGACGGCCCTGCCCGATGGGAAGGTGACCGTCGATTACCCGGCTCATCAGTATGTCGCCCCGGACAAGGTCCAGCCCATTGCCTTCGGCGATGCTGGCGCGTCGACAACCATCCCGGATCTGCTGCGAGGGGTGAAGAACGCCGACACCACCCCGCCAGGCCCCCGGGAATTCACCGTCTCGCACGCGAACCCCAGCGGCGGCCAGTCAGTGTCGAACCTCCCGCCGATTCGGCTCGGCACCTTCTACCTGAAGCTCTGAGCATGGCGTTCCTCAACACTCTGGGCGCCGTCCCGCGCTGCGGGCAGTGGCGGCTTCGTCTCGTGCTGCGCACGGGCTCCTCTGATGGACGGCTCGACCTCTCCGAAGCGGGACTGATCGACTTCTCGGCAGCCTCCGATGTGGCGCTTCATGTCGTGCGACGCGACGGTCGTTGCACTGGCCACGACCATCTGCCGCTTCTGACAGCCTCGGCTTCGGCCGGGACGCTCTTCGTCTCGAACCCCGGCATCGTCGAGGCGCTGTTCCCCACCGGCTGGTCCGCCTGCGTCCCGCCCGGCCTCTACGATGTGCGGGTCCTGACGACCGTCGGCCCCGAGACGGCGCTGATCTTCAGCGAGCCGGTCGAACTCCGCTGATCGTTCCGGAGCCTCCATGATTCCCGCCCTATCCATGCCTTCCGCCCCGCTTGATGTACGGGGTGGCCCCGGCATTCGCATCGAGCGCAACAACACCTCGACCATCGTCTCGCTGAGCGACGTCGTCCTGGTGACCTCTGGCACTGGCCCAGATTTCATCGTCTCCAGTCCGGAGGGAAAGATCCGCCTGTTCGATGGCCTGTCGCTGCTCCTGCGCATGGATCGGACCGGCCCCAACGGGCCGACGCTCAGCGTTGACGGCAGCCCGCGAGCGCAGTGGCGCGACGCCAACGGCAGTCCGCTCGCCGATGGCGTGATCCAGAAGGACTCGCTCCAGCGTGTGGTTTACGACGGCACGCGCGGCATCTGGCTCGGTACGCAGCTCGGCGGACCGGGCACCACCGGCGTCACGCCCGACTTCACCGGCACCTTGGGGCAGCGCGGCGCGCACGATAAGGCCCCCCAAGGCACAACCTTCCTTGCGATCTCAGATCTGCCGACCGGTCCGGAATGGACGCTCTATGCCAAGCTCTCCGACAGCTTCGGCGATTGGTCGACTGGGCTCGCGATCAAGGCGAGCGCCGCGCAGACCACCGTAGAAGCGCAGGCTGCGGCCGAGCAGGCTGCCGCGCAGGTCCCGTTGGTTGTGCAGGCGGGAGCGGAGCAGGTCACCCTTGCCAAGCAGCAGGCGCAGGCCGCCGCGAGCCAGGCCGCCGCCTCGACTGGAGCTAAGGCGGCGTCCGAAGCCGCTCGCGACATCGCCGCCGCGGAGCGTGCTGCAGCGACCCAACGCGCGTCTGAAGCCGCGATTTTCGCCGCCAACGCTGCCGCCTACGCCGCGCAGGTCGGCCGCGTGATCTTCGACTTCAACTTTGAATCCGAATTCGATCCAACCAATGACTGGAACGCGTGATGCCTCGCCAGCCTCGCCAGGTCGCCGGTATCGGCGCAAGTGATCTTCCGAACCAAGCTGCCGTAGCGGCCTATACCGGGCCACCTCGCGAGCTGGTCGTCGGTGTCGACACGCTTCGCTTCCATGACGGTTTCACGCCGGGTGGTATACCCTTGGCAAAAGGCGGCCATACCCTGGTCGAAGATGCCGATTACCAATGCTTGTCGTCGGACGTGCAGGTCGGCCTCAAGCCGCTCACAAGTCCTCGCACCATCTCTCTGCCGGATGTGGATCTGTTCCCGCTGGGGCAAGATCTGGTCATCGCTGATGAGAGCGGCGCCTGTTCCGACGTGCTGACGATTACCATCAAGCCCGGTCCCAGCACCGGTGACGTAATCGGCGGCCCCGAGGGCGCCGCCACCATCGTCCTTTCCAGTCCCTATCAGGCCGTCCGCTTTCGCCGCGGCGCCTCCAACCTGTGGATTCGCCTGTGATGAAGCGCTTCCTTGCCGCCCTCGTTACGGTTGTGGCTCTGGCCTCTCCAGCCCTGGCCCAGACCCGCGCCCTCCCGCCCGGCGAGATCCGCTCGAACGGCGACATCACCTTCGGCAACGCACTGAAGCTCGGCAAGCGCGAGGGCAACAAGACCGTCATCACGCCGGACAGCCTACAGATCCAGGGGCCGGGCTCGTCCGGGCCAGTCGATGGCATGAGCGTGACGCCTTCGGCGACAACCACCGCAAACACCCTGTCCGCGCTCCTCGGCCGCACGGTCTACATCACTGACTTCATGCCGCTGGGCTCAACGGATATCACCGCCGCGCTAGGGCTTGCCGAGGCCAAGCTTGGGGCGGGCGGAGGGCGTATCCTGCTGCCGTTCTCGACCGCAGGGTACACGATCACCGCCAAGCATCAGTTCAACAGCAACGTTTCCGTCGAAGGCGAGGGCCGGAGCGCGGCCATCATCACCTCGAACTTCAATGGAGACGTGTTTGCTTTTGGCGATGGCACGACGACAAACCAGAATAGCGGTGTCCGCAACGTCACCTTCCGGTCCTCGATCACCCGCACCTCGGGCGCTGCGGTTGCGCTGCGGGGCACCTTCAATGCCAAGGTCGCCGACGTCACCTGTGACGTGAACCCCTATGTCTGCGTCGACATCTACAGCGGTCCGAACGCCTTCAAGATCCACGTCGACCGCATCATGGTTCCGGCCGCAGGTTACGTCGGCATCCGTGTTGGCTTCGGGAATGCCGACGGTGGCCCAGCAGACATCTTCATCAACGAGCCCATAATCTCCGATCAAACCCGCGCCGGCATCGAGATTGCGTCGACCGGCGGCGTTCAGCTGAATGGTGGCGATCTGCTCACCAACAAGAACGCCTTGCTGGTCTCGCCGGGGAATGGGCAGAAGGTCTTCGCTCTCTACGCGCGAGGGACCTACCTCGACACCAGCGTCGAGGAGGGGCTCAAGATCGCTCCGACTGGGACGGGCGTCGTCGTCGACAGCCAGTTCTCCGATCTTTGGTCTGCGACGAACGGACAGACCACCGGCAAGGCAGGTGCACTCGTCCAAGGTACGGCGGCGTCGGTTCGCTCCGTCTCGTTCAACGGGCCGCGCTCCTTCAACAACGGCGGCGAGGGTATCCGCGTCGAGGGTGGCGCCTACATCGACATCAGCAATCCGCAGATCGGCTTTAATGGCCTGTTCGCGAACAACACCTATTCCGGTATCTACGTCGCGGCCGGGGTTTCAAACTGGTCGATCACTGGCGGACGGTCAGGCGCTGGCACCGGGTTTACCGCAACGAACCGGCAGAAATACGGGATCGAGGTTGCGCCGGGCTCCGGCAATCGCTTCGGCATCGTAAACGTCGACCTCACCGGCAACGTGACCGGCGCCCTGTCGAACGGGGCAACGGGATCGGACCAGACCGTCATTGCAAGGGGGGCGCCCTACGCCTTCAATGGGGCTAACTTCGGTGTCGGCACGAACGCGCCGGGCAATCTTGTGACGATCGTCGGCCCTTCTCGCCAGCCATCCCAGGCAAGTGCAGGGGGCGCAACAGTCCAGATTTCGTCGGGAACCGGCGCGACTTCGGACACCGGAATTTTCCTTGGCTCCCAGACAAATACGAGCGGTTGGATGCAGTGCGCCTCCCCAGGTTCGCTCACGCTGCCGTGCTTGGTCAATCCGAACGGCGGCGCAGTTGGGCTTGGCAAGCCGGCAGCGACCTCAACCGCAGACGTTCCATCCATCCCGCTCACCAACGGCCAACCAACAACGAAGACATCGCCGGTCAGCGGAATGGCCCCCATGTACGTCGACGGGCAGGCCAACAAACTGTGCTTTATCATTGGCGCGACAACGTCCTGCGCGCAGCTGACTTCTCAGTGATTGCGGAGGTGGGATGGCGCTAATCGAAGATAGCGCCATCCCCGCGGCACAGACTGTTATTGATAAAGATCAGCACTCCGTCTTTGTGATTTTCTTCGCCGTGCGGACCTTGGATGAAGTGCCCCGGAATGTCTCGCGCCAGCCTCCACTCCCCGTTGTCGAACGCTGCTTTAAGTTGCTTCGTAATCTCTGACGAATGAACGGATATGCAGCAAACCTTGACCGATCGCCCGAGCATTTCGATGTGAGGAGGCAGCACGTCGATCTCATTGTGCTGAATGTCGACGTGCAGAAAGTCGGTGAGGCCAACCCTCTCTATCAGGCTATCAAGCCCAAATGTCATAACGCAACGATAGGTCAACTCTGTACGATTGGTGTCGCTGAGATGGCCGACCTTCTTATGCTCCGGCACGTCAATGTTGGCTGATCCTGCTTTCTCATCAGAGAATGCAACGACACCTGCCCCCCAATTGTTTTGCGCAACGATGGGGAGGTAGGAGAAACCGTCTTTCGGGCCAACTGCTCCGTAGACCATCACGTTGCGTTTCTCATCGACAGAATTGTTGATGAAGTAGTCGTACATGATGCGCAGATGCACAGGATCTGCTTCGACACTTAGGGATAGGTAATCACAATCGGGCCACCTCTTGGCGCAAGCTCTGTCGGCACGGATGGTCCACTCACCCGGCGATGCACCGAGTGAGATCATTCTGTACCGCCCGCCGCAGGCCAGGACGGAGCGAAGAAGAAAATCGACTTCAACATAGTCGGCCGGGTTGTCGGAAGATACCACGGAGAGGCTTTCTGGTGTCATCCGACCTAATACATTGCCGAACTCGTCGGTAAACTCAGCTAAAACACTGCCATTTAGCGTCGAAGACAAGCCATCCGCAGACATCATTTGCCGGCCTTGTGTGATGAAGCTGAGCGACTGGAGAGTAAGACGTCGTGCTTATTTGAGCCCGGCCAATCGTGTCAACCACACGCTGTGCGTGGCCGCCGCCATTGAGGGCATCCCGCCACCCGGCCCGAGCCTCCTCCCTCCGACAACCGGACCCACCATGCCCCTGCAACGCCTCGCGGTGCGGCCCGCTTTCGCGTGCCTCGTGCTGAGCATGACACCGGCTCGTGCCAACTGGACCAGACCGCATCGTTCTACGGCCAAAAATCCGGCTCTCGCCGTGCCGACGGCAAGCCGGTCGTGCCCGGGCCCTGGGCGCCGCTCATAAGACGCTGCTGCACGGCACCGCCGTCCGGGTCTCGGATGTGGCCACCGGCCGCCACGTCGATGTGCGGGTCAACGACCGCCGCCCCCACCCGCGCCTCGGCCGCCTGATCGACCTCTTGCTCGGCGCGGCCCGCGGTCGGCACCACGCACAGCGGACTCGCCCGGGCGCGCGTCCCCCTTCTCTGACCTGGAGCCGATCATGACCTCGTCCCCAGACGCGGGCGCCTTCACGCGCCTGCGCGCCGCCGGCTTCATCTGCGCCGCCGCCCGGCTCACGGACTACGACCTCCCCCGGATCGGTCACACCATCGGCGTCGGCGAGGACGAGATCCACGCCGTGATGGACGTGGAGGCCTCTGGCAGCGGCTTCGATCGGCTCAAGCGGCCGAAGATGCTGTTCGAGCCGCACGTGTTCTGGCGCAACCTCTCGGGCGCCGAGCGGACGCGGGCGGCCTCGCTCGGCCTCGCCTACGCGTCCTGGAAGCCCGGTGCCTACCCGACTGATAGCTATCCGCGCCTGATGCAAGCGATGGCGATCAACGAGACGGCCGCGCTGAAGGCCTCCTCTTGGGGGCTGGGCCAGATCCTCGGCGAGAACCACAAGGCCGCGGGCTACGCGACCCCGCAGGCAATGGTGCTGGCATTCTGCAACGGCGGCGAGGCCGAGCACCTCGCGGCGATGGTCCGCTTCATCGTCACCAACGGTCTTGACGACGAGCTGCGCCGGCACGATTGGGCCGGGTTCGCCCGCGGCTACAACGGGGCCGGCTACGCCAAGCACGGCTACCACACCAAGCTCGCGGCCGCCTTCGCCAAGTGGTCGAAGATCAAGGACACGCCCTGGTCGCCCGGCATGGGCGAGCCGGCGCCCGACCCACTGGCGCCGATGACGGCGGCGGGCACGGAGCTTGGCTCTCTTCCAAGTCCCACGCTAATTTCTGCCCCCACGATCGTGGCTGCGAAAATTAACGACCCCGTCCAGCCCGCCCCCACCGGCGGGCTTCTTCGTTCCGGGGTCCAGGCGACCGGCGGCGCCGTCCGCTCCGGCCTCGCCGGGCTCTACGACCTGATCCACACCTCGTTCCGGAAGGCCTGACCATGGCGCCCCGTCCCCTCCTCGCGCGGGCCCGCCTCGGCCTGCGCCGCTGCTGGCGTGCGGCCGCCGGCTGGCGCGTCTACCTGCTGGCCGCCTTCATGGCTCTGCCCGACGTCCTCGATGCACTGCCCGGCGTCGATCTGGCGCCGCTGCTGCCGGATTGGCTGCCCGGCACGAAGGTGGCCGCGTTCCTGGCCGTCGCCCGGCTCGCGGCCCGCGCCTACGCGACGAAGCTCGCGGCGATGCCGGCGCGGGAGCCGCCCCGATGAACCTCCTCGGCTGGCTCTCGAACCCGATCGGCTCCGCCCTCGGCGCCGTCGGCTCCGGCCTGATCAAGGTGTTCGGCAACTCGGTGCTGGCCCCGATCCTCAAGGGGATCGAGAACGGCCAGAACGCGCAGCGCGACGTCGCAGTGCAGGTCGTCCAGGCCGAAATCGCGGCCAACCAAGCGAAGGCGGCGATCGCACCTGCCTTCAAGGGGCTGATCTACGGCATCGGCATTCCGCCGGCCGTCCACTTCGGGGCGATCTGCCTCTCGAAGACCTTCGCCCTCGGCTGGCCCATCGAGCCGCTGCCGACCGAGTACGTGGCGATCGAGGCCACCATCCTAACGGCCTTCTTTGTCTCCTCGCCGCTCACGACGCTGGCCCGCGCCGGCGCCGCTCGCCTGCTGAAGGCCTGATCCCATGGACACCTCGTTCCTCTCGCCCGGCCCGATCACCTGGGCGCAGGTCGTGGCGCTCGCCGCGTTCCTGTTCGCCCTCGGCAAGGGGGCAGATTGGGTCATCGGCAAGCTGCGTGCCGGCACGAAGGACGCGGTGTCCCCGCTCACCATCGACATGGCGGCGGCAAAGATCGAGATCCGGCAGCTCGACGAGAAGCTCAACGCCTTCAAGATCGAGGTCGCCCGAACCTACGTGACTGGCGACGTCATTACCCGTCTCGAGCGACGCATCGACGACCTTGTTTCCTCGGTCCGCGACGAGATGAAGGAGACGCGCCAGACGATGCTCAAGGCGATCACGGGGCGCTCGCCTTCCTGACTCTCCCCGCTATCCACATCTGTCCACATACCGCCCCGGGGCTTCGGCCTCGGGGCCTTTTTTGTCCACAGATCGCGCTCAGCCTGGAGCCGCTGGATTAGGGATTTCTATTCCGGTCGTTAGGCAGCCGCGGGAGGGTAGCTGTGGTGAACGGAGTAATGCACCAAGTACAACCCGTTCCCACGCTCGAAAGCATGATCGACCTTCACTCGGATGCCGTATTTCCCTCCCGGCCCAAACTGCATCATGGCGAAAGATTTAGGCATAAAAGCATGCGCGCCGGTGTTGCTATCGACGTTAAGCTGTGGCGCGGACTCGCCCGCCTCTGGATCGAAGACATGGATTATGAAGGCGGCGTCATCCAATGAGATTGTCGCCATCTTTTCCAGCGAATGCAAGAAGAACGCTCCGGAGCTAATGATTGCCGCATCGCCGATAATGATTTCTGGGGGCATGAAAGTGTCCCTTGAGGCAGAAAGCGCGGAATCACGCTTTTCAATCCCGTATACCGATACTGCGACGCTACATTGCTAGTCCGCAACCCCGCCCGGCTCAGCCGCGGCGGGGTTTTTCGTTTCGGCAACCGTCTGCCTACTGCTCGGGCTTATCGCCAATCCGTAGCAAAGTTGGCGGCTCTGGCGAAGGCGCAGCCTCCGGCACCAAGAAAACGCCATCCGTGCCTCGTTGAGCCGAAAAATATGCGTGCTTGCTCGCGATCGCGCCGATCAGCGGCCAACGGTAGTATGTTGTCACTTTTAGCAGCGGACCGTCTATGCTGAGGCTCTTTGTAAAGCAGCCGCGCGATGCGGGTTCTCCGGGTGTAAGGGTAGCAATTGGGGAGAGGGTGTTTCCTCCTCCAACTAGTTTGCCGATGCTGACCCGATGCCCAACTAAGGCGCAGGCGAATGAAACGCCATGGACGGGAACGTTTCCCGTATTTGTAACTACAAACTGCGTCTGAAAATCCTGCTTCGGATCAAGGTTTACCCCGGATGCGATCGATATGGATGGCCAATAATAGTTCATCAGCCCGAGAATGGTGATTAATGGCCCTACATATGACCAAAAATCCTTCCAGACGGATCCAAAGGTTAATTTGGCTTCTCGTTCTGCTGGCGGCGCTTTCAGTGCTTCCGTGGGCGATTGCGTTGGCGTCTTATGGTTGGTGGAAGTTGTTAGTTGCTGCAGGCTGGGCTTAGACTGCTGAGGCTTGCGCTTCGGTGGTTTCTTCATAGAGTAAGGCTATCCATCGTCTGATTCGCACCAACGATGGTGACCTGAGCCGGGCCGCTTCCACAAGCGCCCGGCTCAACTGTTTCAGCCCTCACACACCGCCGCGAGCATCCGCTTCCGCACCTCGGCCATGCGGGTGTCGTCGCTGGCGCCTGTCACCATGGCCTCTCGCCCGACGGCCTCGTAGATCTCCCGCACAGTCGCCTCATCCAGGCCGAGCCCGCGGGCGAAGCCGAGAAGGCTGCGCATCTCGGCGGCCGCGCGATCATCTTCGGTCATGACCAATTCTGTACTTCCGCGCCGAACCACGTAGCCAGAAACGCCGCGCCGTTCTCTCGATCGTGATGCCGGCCCATGAGGTGCCCGTCGGCATCCTCGATAACCCAGAGCCCGGGATGCTCGACGTCCTCGGACACGTAGCCGGCCACGCCCTCGCCGACCTTCACGATGAAGTAGCCGTTGGCGCTCTTTTCGATGGTGTATTCCACAGGAGTCGTCACGCCTTCTGCGCCCGCGCCAGCAGGATCGCCGTGCGGACAGCCTCACGCTTCTGGTTCACACTCGCCTCCTCGTCGGCGACAAGAAGGCTGACCCCGAAATGTCCGGCAACCGCAGCGTCGAGATCAACGACATAGCCATCGGCGATTGGAAAGGTGCTTGCCTCCGTATCCGCGAGGAAGGCATGGACGGCCGCGCTCACCTGCTCGTCGGTGACGGCCTTGGCCTTGAACAGTTCGCCGACGGTGGGGAGGAATCAGCCATCCGGCGAGCCTAACCGGTGGGACTCAGGGCCGCCAGCGCGACCATGTCTCAGGTGCCAAGACGGGCGATATTCGCTTTGCGAAACCCGTCTAACCCATTGATGAACCTAGCGGCTAAATTTCGGTCTTTTGCAGAATTGCCGTTGATATTCAGCATTTAGAGCCTGTCTGGGGGACAGGGGGTCGTCGGTTCAAGTCCGGCCACTCCGACCATTCTTTCGCGCAGGCCTTGATCCTGCCGAAGGTCGGGCTAGGCCGCGTGGACTCTTGGGGTTCACGGACGGGGTAAGCGGTGCTTCAAGGCTGTCTTTTGGAGGACAGCCTTGAGCGTTCAGGATCGCTTGGTTCTCAGCGACGCGCAG
>NZ_BPRC01000009.1 GCF_022179725.1 Methylorubrum aminovorans | reverse complement strand
GAACTCGGCCGTCAAACGCACCAGCGCCCATGGTACTGTGTCTCAAGACACGGGAGAGTCGGTCGCCGCCAGGCCTGCCCAGCACAAGCAACTCATACATTCCCTCCTCACGCACAGCGCTTCGGCGCGGGGTGGAGCAGCCCGGTAGCTCGTCAGGCTCATAACCTGAAGGTCGCTGGTTCAAATCCAGCCCCCGCAACCAACACAACACACGACAACAGACACACAGCCCGCTGGCCAAAGCCACGCGGGCTGATTGCCGTTCAGAGCCCTCGCACCACGGCGGCTGGCATCCCGGACCCGCACGCTGGAGACCCGGAAAGGGCAGGGGGCTCATGACCCGGCGCCAAAGTGCGTCGGATCGAACCGCGCCGATCCTTCACCGGACCAAGCCTTTTGCCGTTCCGCGCTTCCTCCGGCGCCTACTCTCCATGGAGAGGGGAGGGGGCTTGTGTCGAGCGCCTAATCCGATTGTTCGGATTCGAACAGCCGTACGGCGGGTCAGCACGCCACGACAGACCGTGACATCATCGTCCGATCGCGCAGTACGGGTGGATTCTGAGTTCCGCTGCGCGGCCATGAGATGGCGGGGAGAGCGGACGGAAGGACACAGGCGGAAACGGTTTAAAAAGTGCGGGGAGAGGAGGCGTCGCACGGTCTTGATGCCGTCGAGGTCGCCGCGCCTACGAAATGGACGGCTGCAGGGATTGTCGACATCGCCGGGCTCTGTTCTGATCGCCCGCTACTCCAATGATACTGTGTTGTGTGCCGATAGAGATCTGTTTCGCGCCAATACTGGGTGCGCAACACTCGATGACAAGCCTGAAACTATCGGCTTTAGCGAAGCACAAAATCAAACCTGGGAGGAATTTAGCCAGCTGCGCTCTCGAGGGGGATCGACCCCCGTCCTCAGCGTGAAAGGCTGATGTCTTGACCGATGGACGAAGAGCGCAAGAAGCAGCGCCGCAGTACATTCAAGGGAGAAGGATTTGGTTTGGCGCGCCTACGGGGAATCGAACCCCGGTCTGATCCGTGAGAGGGACCTGTCCTAACCGCTAGACGATAGGCGCTTTATTAACCAATACTCTCTTACTGCATCCGCACCGTGGAACAGTCAACCATTGTGAGCCGTCTGAGGTAACCGTGCGGCCTAGTATGACTACCAAGCCTAACCCCATGCGCCTACACACTCGGTAGGAAGGTAGGGGTATGAAGAAAACCTAGACCGCTCGACGATGAGAGCTTCCGGGCCGACGGGGGTTCGTATAGCGAGGCATCTCCGACCCCGCAAGCGCTTTCCGGGGCGAAACGACGAGATTCCCGACGGTGTCCTCCACGGTACTTTCCATGACTCCCGAGGCGGACGAGGCACGCAGTTTGGTCCTTGATGAGGGAGCGGCTCCCGAGCGGCTCGACCGCGTCCTCGCTCGCACCTTCGACGATCTGTCACGCGCCCGGCTTCAGGTGCTGGTCCGCGATGGCCTTGTGCAGTGTGACGGAACGGTGGTGCGTGACCCCGCGCGCAAGGTCGCGGGCGGGAGCCGGATCGATGTCTGCGTTCCGGTGCCGCGTGCCGCCGAGCCCCAGGGCGAGGCGCTGCCGCTGACGGTCGTCCATGAGGACGAGGATCTCATCGTCATCGACAAGCCGGCGGGACTCGTCGTGCATCCCGCGGCGGGGCACGAGGATGGCACTCTCGTGAACCGGCTGATCGCCCATTGCGGCGTAAGCCTGTCCGGGATCGGTGGCGTGCGCCGGCCGGGCATCGTCCACCGTCTCGACAAGGATACAAGCGGCCTGCTCGTCGTGGCCAAGAACGATCTCGCCCACCAGGGCCTCTCCGCCCAGTTCGCCGATCACGGCCGAAGCGGAGCCCTCGAGCGGGCCTATCTCGCTCTGGTTTGGGGGGTGCCCGAGCCGAGGACGGGGACGATCCGCGCGAATCTCGCCCGCTCGCGCCACAACCGTGAAAAGATCGCCGTGGTCCGCGAAGGCGAGGGGCGGGAGGCGATCACGCATTACCGGGTCGAAGCCCTGCCCGGTGCCGACAGTGTCACAGCGCTGCTGCGCTGCCGCCTGGAGACCGGCCGCACGCATCAGATCCGGGTGCATCTGAGCCATCGCGGGCACCCGCTCCTGGGCGACCCCGTCTATGGCGGCGCCTTCAAGACCAAGGCGGCCCGCCTCACGGATCCCGCCCGCGCTGCCCTGCAGGATCTTGGGCGGCAGGCTTTGCACGCGGTCGAGCTGGGCTTCCTTCATCCGCGCTCCGGCGAGCGCCTGCGTTTCGAGAGCCCCATTCCAGAGGATTTTTCGAGGTTGCTCGAAGCCCTTGGCTGAGACGGTCTCCGTTCGATCAACGCGGAAAGCTGTCCCAGCGCGCCCGTGAGCAGCCCTCATCGCACCAGCGCGAGGATGACGCCGACGTCCGACGCCGCCATCCCGAGGGATCGGCCAGATTTGGTCAGATGATCCGCGCGCTGCCAACGTTCATGGCTATGGACTCTACGGGAGAGAGCTCGTTTCCAATCCGCGGGCGGAGGGCGTGCGTTTGAGAGAGGCGTCGCCTCGCCCTGAGGCCGCGACCATGGTTCACCCGTCCGGTGGGTCTTGGGAGAGCCTCTGATACAGTCTCCGCTCGATCGGAGCGGCGATCGTATCATCAAACCCGCGCGGCGCTTGAGCGACGGCGAAATCTATCATCCCGAAGGGATCAACCGGATTTGGTATGAGGCCCTCGCTCTCGCGTTGCTGGGTGGGGTGGTCTGGCGAGACGGCCCCGAGGGGAGGTGCTTTTGGGAAGCCGCTACGGTTTGGAGATCCGCTCGGCGCTGCCCGCCGACGCTCCGGGGCTTGCGGAGATGTTGAGCGCCTCGGGCCATCCGGTGCCCTCGCATGTGCTGGCCGAGCAGCTCGACACGCTCCGCTACGGCCACGGCACGGCGATGCTCGCCCTCGAATGGGGACCCCCGAGCGGGATCGTGGTGCTGCACTGGTACCCGGTGCTCGAACAGCGCGCGCCGATGGCGCAGATCACCATGCTGCTGGTCGCTCCCGATGGTCGCCGCCGCGGAATTGGCCGACAACTGCTGAAAGCCGCCGCGCAGGCCGCCCGGATGGCCGGATGCGACGCGCTCCAGCTTCTGGCGGCCGAGGGGAGCGGCCTGCCGGAATTCTGCGCAGCGACCGGCTTCACCCCAAGCGCCGGCTGCTTCGTGAGGCCCCTACGCAAGAAGGGGTGACACGCTCCCGCACGTTCGGACAGCGGAGGATCAGAAGTGTAGGAAGGGCAGATCGAGCGGTTGGCGGCCGTCGGGCCGGCGGCGCGATCTAAGGTGGGGCGTCCGTCGCGCCAAACTGGCCTCGACACCCTCGGAGACACGCCCGACGAGAAGCGTGAGACGGTCGAGCGCCGCGATCAAACCCCCGACGCCGGCGCGCAGGCCGCCGCCGCAAGCCTGACCGATCGAATGGAGAACCTGCATGACGACCTTTCGAATGCCGTGGCGCCGGCCTGTCGGCGCGGTCGAAACGGGCAAGTAGAACGCGAGGGCGTCGTGGAAGCGCGACCGAAGGCAGCATCGCTGGGCGGAACTTCCTGGCTGCCGGCTCTCATTGAGCGGAAGCGCCGCGGCGGGACCAGGGAGGGCGCGGACGAGCATGGCTGTCCCCACGTCATCGTTCCGGCTCATCATCCATTGCCGAAAGATCATATTAAGTGGGGCTAAGTTTAGGTCGCACGTGAGCCCGCGATTTCATCGTCTCGACGCGCAACGCGGGGCTGAGGTGGGCTTCAACCATCTGTTACGTCTTTGCCCGTAGAAGCAGTACGCTTCATCTTCGAAGCGTATGACAGGCTCGTTCTCCATGCGCTCACGTCCGAGCACCGGGCCGCATCTCGACAGGCAGATCCGCCGCGATCAGCTCGACGCGGTCCGTGCCAGCGTGCAGCAGGCGCTGCCTATCAACATGCTGCTCGGCTTGGCGAGCTTCCTGGTGGCCCTGCATTCGGGGTATGGCGTGGCGGGTGGAGTGTGGTTCTCCGCCTCCATGGCCGTGAACCTGCTGCGCTTGGGGTTGTGCCGCGCACCCTGCGCGGGGTTGGCAATTGCCGCGGACGAGAGCCCGACCGCGGAAGGGGCGGCCGCCCGCTCGGTCGACCGTCACCTGCTGCTGGCCTGTCTCGCCGCCCTGTGCTCCGGTTCCGTCTGGGCCTTTCTGCCGATCCTCTCCGAAGGCTACACGACGGCGCAGACACTCTTCTATCTGACCATCACCTGCGGGATCACCGCCGGGGCGGTGACGCACGGCATCGCCTACGCTCGCATCCCGATCTGCTTCATCACGCCGCCGCTTCTATCGGTTGCGCTCTGCCTGCTCGCTGTCGGTGGCTTCGACCGGAACTGTCTCGCCGCCACCGTCCTGCTGTACCTGGCCGCGCTGATCCGCAGCACGATCGCGACCGAGCGGAGCTTCCGCGAGACCAGCCGCCTGAAGAATGAGGCGACCGCGCTCGCCGAGGCGCGCAAGGCCGCCCATGCCAGCGCGAGCGCCCTGGCGGAGGAGATGCGCGAACGGGCAACCCATGACGGCCTGACCGGACTCCTGAACCGCGCGGGTTTCATTCAGCGGGCGGAGGAGCGGCTGACCGCCGGGGAGGCGCTGTGCCTGATGCTGCTCGATCTCGACGGCTTCAAATCGGTCAACGACGTCTACGGTCACAGCACCGGGGACCGCGTGCTCGCCGAGGTCGCGCGCCGCATCCGGGCCGCCCTGCCGGCGGATTGCGACGCCGCGCGCCTCGGCGGAGATGAGTTCGCTCTCGTCTACGACAGCGCGCGGGTGGTCGAGAGTCCGGCGGCTCTGGCGGAGCGCCTCATCCAAATCGTGGCCGAGCCGTTCGAGAGCTTCGACACGGGGCGGCTCGGCATGAGCATCGGCATCTGCCCGCGGCCGGCCGACAGCCTGACTCATCTTCTGAGCTGCGCCGACGAAGCGCTCTACGCCGCCAAGCATTCCGGCCGAAACCATTTCCGCCTGTTCGATGAGGGCCTGCGCGCCCGCTTGGAGGTGCGGCGCGACTGCGAGCGCGACCTCTCGCAAGCTCTGGCCGAGGGGACGCTTGAGGTGTGGTTCCAGCCGATCTTCGGCCGGGACGGCCGCACCGTGACCAACCTGGAAGCGCTGGTGCGCTGGCACCATCCGGTGCATGGCTGGGTGCCGCCCGCCGACCTGATCGCCGCTGCTGCCATAGCGGGGCTGACCGAGTCGCTGCTGCGCTTCATCCTGGAACAGGTCTGCGGGAAGCTGTGCGCGCTGCGGGACCGGGGGCGTCATGACCTCTCTGTGGCGATGAACGTCTCGCCGCGAGAAATGGCGCAGATCGCCGTCGACGAAATCGTGCTCGGCCGGCTCCGGTTGCTCGGCCTGCCGGCGACCGCCCTGGAAATCGAGATCACCGAGGAGACGGCGCTCGACATCGAGGCGGTGCAGGGCAAGCTGATGGCGCTGTCACGGGCCGGCATCCGGATGGCGCTCGACGATTTCGGGACCGGCTACTCCTCGCTCGCCTCGGTGCGGCAACTCCGGGCCAATCGGGTCAAGATCGATCGCAGCCTAGTCACGGGTCTGACCGAGGCCGAGGACAAGCGCGGCCTCGTCCAGGCGGTGCTCGGTCTCGGCCGGGCGCTGGGCCTGGAGGTCGTGGCCGAGGGGGTCGAGACGGCGGACGATCTCGCTACGCTTCAGGCCATGGGCTGCCCGTTCATGCAGGGCTACCATCTCGCCCGCCCGCAGTCGGCGAGCGATGTCCTGCGCCTCCTCGACGCGCACCCCTTCGCCGGCGTTGAGGCCCGTGTTCAGCGCCTCGGTGCGTGACGCTGCCCGCGGCCGATCGGGTTCCGGCGAAAGGTCGAGAGGGGGCTAAGAAAGGTGCGTTTCGGCACTGCGACCCCTGCGCGCCCGTGACACGTTAAACCCGGACTCCGGTTCGCGCGTTGGGACCCTTGCGTGAACAGCGTTGGTCGCTACCGGGCATTTCGGATTTCCATTAAAGATGGGAAGCGGCGTGGCCGGCTCAAGAGAGCGGCCATTCGCTTGGGGCCCGCCCGACAGGGGGGCTGTTGAAGGAGGTGCACATGGCCGGCGCTCTGCCCGTGCTCGCCAATGAGGGAGGCCTTTCGCGCTACCTCGATGAGATCCGCAAGTTCCCGATGCTGGAGCCGGCGGAAGAGTTTACCCTTGCCAAGAGCTGGCGCGACGAGGGCGACCGCGAAGCCGCCCACCGCCTCGTGACCTCGCATCTGCGCTTGGTCGCCAAGATCGCCATGGGCTATCGCGGCTACGGCCTGCCGATCAGCGAAGTCGTCTCGGAAGGCAATGTCGGCCTGATGCAGGCCGTGAAGCGCTTCGATCCGGACAAGGGCTTCCGGCTGGCCACCTACGCGATGTGGTGGATCAAGGCGGCGATCCAGGAATACATCCTGCGCTCGTGGTCGCTGGTGAAGATGGGCACCACCGCCAACCAGAAGAAGCTGTTCTTCAACCTGCGCAAGGCCAAGGGCCGCATCTCGGCCCTCGACGAGGGCGACCTGCGCCCCGACCAAGTGCAGCAGATCGCCACCTCGCTCGGCGTGCCCGAGCAGGACGTGATCGACATGAACCGCCGCCTCTCCGGCGACACCTCGCTCAACGCGCCCCTGCGGGAGGAAGGCGAGGGCGAGTGGCAGGACTGGCTCGTGGATAACAGCCCGAGCCAGGAGACCGTGCTCGCTCGCGAGGAGGAGGGGCGCAACCGTCTCTCGGCCCTGCGCGACGCGCTCGGCGTGCTGAACCCGCGCGAGCGGCGCATCTTCGAGGCGCGGCGGCTGGCCGACGACCCGATCACGCTGGAGGATCTCTCGGGCGAGTTCGGCGTCTCGCGCGAGCGCGTCCGTCAGATCGAGGTGCGCGCTTTCGAGAAGGTACAGGAGGCGGTCAAGCGCAACCTCGCGACCCGCGAGCTGCCTCGGACCGAGGCGCGGATCACGTAGCCGACGCGGACATTGTCGACACATGCGACCTGATGACATGAAAAACCCGGCCCCATGAGGGCCGGGTTTTTTCATGGGGCTCACGGGGAGCGATGGCATCACAGTGTGCGAGCGACCGTCAGCCGCTCCAAGCGGACTGCATCAGTCTCGCCACTGACTGAAGGCGTTCTGCAGCGCCTGATTGCCGGCATTGCCCTTCTCGAAGGTGATCACAGCCCGCTGGCCGCTCGTGTAGGTCAGAGCCAGATCGAGCCAGTTCTTGTGCAGCAACAGCTCGGTGTTGCGGTCCACGTCACTCTTCAGCGAGGACAGGCCGATCAGGAACAGGTTCTCGCGAACCCGCACCGGAAGCCCCGAGACGGGCGAGCCACGCGCCGCCTCCTCGTCCTTGAGTTGGAGCAGGCCGATATTCTGCACCGCGCGCTTGGCGCCGGCCTCACCGGTATTGGTGAAGGCGAGTTCGATCGTGTGAGACGCAGGAAGCGTCGCATCAAGATTCTTGCGCATGGTCATCGCCAGCGTCAGCCCCGCATCCGGGAACTCTACATTGGCGCGGAGCACCGTCTGCAGCGGTTCGCCCTGCGCGCCGTTCACGGCCTCCACCCGCCAGACCGTGTGGCCGTTGGTGGCGATCGGCTGGGCGCGGGGGTCGCTCTGGTTCTCCTCGTAGAGGATACCCCGCTGCGAGACCGTGACCTCCGGCTGCGCCGGTGCGGCGCCCGGAGCGGCCGGCCTCGGGCGTGCCTCGGTTTCGCTGCGTTCGCCTCCGACCCGATCCGAGAACTTCGCGTCCGGCTGCTCGGCCGGCGCTTCCTGTTCGGCCGCGCTCTGCTGAAGGTCGGACGGCTTGTCGCGCAGGAAGAAGGCGGCCACCGCGATCAGCGCGATCACCGTCGCGAGCACGCCGCCGACGAACAGATTGCGCAGCAGGCGCGAACGGCTCTCGGGCGGCGCCACCACATCGATGCGCGGCCGCTGGCGGCCGTTCATCTCCGGGGTGGCGTCGGAGGAGGCGGAGTCGGCCCCCGTTCCGGCCTCGGCTTCGATCCCGGCTTCGACAGGAGGCGACGGCGGAATGAAGCCGTCTGCGGTCTCCGCTGCGGCCGTCTCCTGCGCGGATCGGGCGGTCTCGTCCGGCCGCAGCCGGCGGGGCGGCGGCATGAACGGCACCGTCTCGCCGACCGGCTTGGTCTCCCCGGGGCCGAGGTTCGATCCGATCCCGGCTGGCACCGAGGCGGGCGGCAGGACCAGCGGCTCCTCCGGATTCTGCGGCGGTTCGGGCTCCGGCAGCGTCGGTGGCAGCGGGCCGGGCGAGAGCGGCTCCGGCCGGACCGGTTCGGAGACCGGGGGAGGGGGCGGCGCCGGCGCCGGTTCGGGCGCCTTCGCCGGCTCCTCGGCCACAACCGGGGGCGCCCCGTACTCGGCCTCGAGCCGCCCGATCGCGGTGTCCAGCGCCCGGCGTTCGAGGTCGATATCGCCCTCCGGCACCGGCGGGTCGAGCGAGCGGAGCTGTGCGATCAGGGCGCTGCGCGCGCGATCGTAGACGGCGCGGCGCAGGGCCGGGGATCGATCGGGCAAGGCGTCGAGCGCGCGTGCCAGCAACGGATAATAGTCGGCCATCGTGCCCGGATCTGCCTGTCTCTCCCCGCTGTCCCGGGACTTAATCCTCGAAGGGGTTGTGCATCAGGATGGTGTCGTCGCGCTCCGGCGAGGTGGAGAGCAGGGCCACCGGCGCGCCGATCAGCTCCTCGATCCGGCGCACGTACTTGATCGCCTGCGCGGGAAGGTCGGCCCAGGAGCGGGCGCCCGCGGTGGTGCCGCTCCAGCCGGGGATCGTCTCGTAGACCGGCACGGCGCGCTGCTGCGCCGCCTGGCTCGCGGGGAGATGATCGAAGCGCTGCCCGTCGACGTCGTAGGCGGTGCAGACCCGGATCTCGTCGAAGCCGTCGAGCACGTCGAGCTTGGTCAGCGCGATGCCGTCGATGCCTGAGGTCTGCACGGTCTGGCGCACGAGGCAGGCGTCGAACCAGCCGCAGCGGCGCTTGCGCCCCGTCACGGTGCCGAATTCGTGGCCGCGCTCGCCGATGCGCTGGCCGATTTCATCGTGGAGTTCCGTCGGGAACGGACCCTCGCCGACGCGGGTGGTGTAGGCCTTGGCGATGCCGAGCACGTAGCCGATCGCCCGCGGACCGAGGCCCGATCCCGTTGCCGCCTGCCCCGCCACGGTGTTGGAGGAGGTCACGAACGGGTAGGTGCCGTGATCGACGTCGAGCAGCGCGCCCTGCGCGCCCTCGAACAGGATGCGCTTGCCGCCCCGGCGCGCCTCGTCGAGCAGGCGCCAGACCGTGTCCTGATAGGGCAGCACCCGCTCGGCGATGCCCGTCAACTCGTCGAGGATCGCCTGCTCGGAGATCTCTTCGAGACTGAAGCCGCGGCGGAGCGCGTTGTGGTGGGCGAGCAGCCGCTCGATCTTCGGCGGCAGGGTCTCCGGCTCGGCCAGATCCATCAGCCGGATGGCGCGACGGCCGACCTTGTCCTCGTAGGCCGGGCCGATGCCGCGCTTGGTCGTGCCGATCTTGGTGCCCGGCGCGCCGTCCTCGCGCAGGGCGTCGAGTTCGCGGTGGAGCGATAGGATCAGGGTGGCGTTGTCGGCCACGCGGAGGTTTTCGCGGGTGACGGTGACGCCCTGGCCGGCGAGGCGGTCGATCTCGGAGGCGAGCGCGTAGGGGTCGAGCACCACGCCGTTGCCGATCACGCCGAGCGTGTTCGGCCGGACCACACCGGAGGGGAGAAGGGAGAGCTTGTAGACGGCCTCACCGACCACCAGCGTGTGGCCGGCATTGTGGCCGCCCTGGAAGCGGACGACGATGTCGGCCTGCTCGGAGAGCCAGTCGACGATCTTGCCCTTGCCCTCGTCGCCCCACTGGGCGCCTACGACGACGACGTTCGCCATGCGCGTCTGACCTGTCTCGCAATCGCTGGCGCGGGCGCCAACCGGTTGCGCCACGCGCGAAAACCCCGGCTGTCGAGCCGGGGATCGAGCATACGGGGGCGTCTTCGGCGATCTCGGCAGGCAGGTCAAGCGATGGGCGGACCTGCGCTGGGGAGCGCCCCGCATGGCTGATGCGCTGTCGCCGTTTACTCGGCCTCGACGGCTACTTGGCCTCGGCCGTTACTTGGCGTTGCCCGGCGGCTTGATCACGGGGGTCGAGTTCGGGGTCGGCTCTGGCGCGATCGTCTTGATCTCGGGATCGACGCCCGCGGGTGGCTTGATCACGCCGTCCGACTTCTCGAGCTTCTCGCTCAGCGAGGCGCCGGAATTGCCGCTCTCCGGCCGGACTTTTTCCGGCACCTGTTCCTGGGGCGGGGGAAGCTTCGGGTCGCTGTCCTGGCCGCGCTGCGGCACCGACGGATCCTGGGCCAGGACCGCCGTGCTCATCAGGCCGAGCAGCGCGGCGCCGAGTAAGGAAGTTCTCTTGAAGGTCATCGCGTCCTCAATGGTCCTTTGGGAACCAACGGATGCGTGCGCCCTCGCGTTCCTGTTAGGCCCTTCCTGGCAGGCTAGGCCTTCGCGCCCTCGGCGAAGGCGAAGTACAATTCGCGCAGGCGCCGCGCCACCGGACCCGGCCGCCCGTCGCCGAGGGTTTTGCCGTCGATCTCGACCACCGGCATCACGAAGGCCGAGGCCGAGGTGTAGAACGCTTCCGCCGCCTCGGGCAGCTCGCGGGCGTTGATGAGACGCTCCTCGAAGGCGAGCCCGGTCTCTTCGGCCAGCGCCAGCACCGCCTTGCGGGTGATGCCGGGCAGGACCGCGTGGGAGAGCGGGCGCGTCACCAGCGCGCCGCCCTTGGTGACGATGAAGACGGTGGAGGAGGAGCCCTCCGTCACCACGCCGTCCTCGACCATGAAGGCTTCGGCCACGCCCGCTTCCGCCGCCTGCTGCTTGGCGAGAACCTGGGCCAAAAGCGCCACCGACTTGATGTCCCGCCGCTTCCAGCGCAGGTCCGGCACGGTGATCGCCTTCGCGCCCGTCTCGGCCATCGGGTTGTTCACGATGGATTTCTCCTGCGTGAACATCACCACGGTCGGGGCCACGTCGCCCTTCGGATAGGAGAAGTCGCGCTCGGCCACACCCCGCGTCACCTGGATGTAGACGAGGCCTTCCCGCACGCCGTTCCGCTCGACGAGCTGCGTCTCCAGCCGCTCCCACGCTTCGGCGGAGTGCGGGTTGCGGATGCCGATCTCGGAGAGCGAGCGGTCGAGCCGGGCGAGATGCCCGGCATTGTCTACGAGGCGGCCGTGCAGCACGGCGGCCACCTCGTAGATCCCGTCGGCGAACAGGAAGCCGCGGTCCATCACCGGCACGCGGGCCTCGTCCAGGGGGAGGAACTGGCCGTTGAGGTAGGCGGTGCGGCTCATGGTCGTCTCTTCGAGCAGTCTCGTTCGTCGGTGGTTCGGCGCGAAGCAGGTTCCGTGCAGGACGGATCAGGCTTGGCCGAACACCCGCGAAAAAATCGTGTCGACGTGCTTGAGGTGGTAGCCGAGATCGAAGCATTCCTCGATCTGCTCCGGCTTCAGCACGGCGGTCACCTCCGGGTCAGCCTTGAGAAGGGACAGGAAGTCGCCCTCACCGCGCCAGACCGGCATCGCGTTGCGCTGGACCAGCCGGTAGGAATCCTCGCGCGAGAGACCGCCCTGCGTCAGCGCCAGCAGCACACGCTGCGAGTGGACGAGGCCGCCGAGCCGGTCGAGGTTTTTCTGCATCTGCTCGGGGTAGATCAGCAGCTTGTCGATCACGCCGGTGAGGCGGGCGAGCGCGAAATCGAGGGTGACGGTCGCGTCCGGGCCGATCATCCGCTCGACAGACGAGTGCGAGATGTCCCGCTCGTGCCAGAGCGCGACGTTCTCCAGCGCCGGAGTGACGTAGCCGCGCACCATGCGGGCCAGTCCGGTGATGTTCTCTGTCAGCACCGGATTGCGCTTGTGCGGCATGGCCGAGGAGCCCTTCTGCCCCTCGGAGAAGAACTCTTCCGCCTCCAGCACCTCGGTGCGCTGCAGGTGGCGCACTTCCGTCGCCAGCCGCTCCATCGAGCTGGCGATCACGCCCAGCACGGCGAAGAACATCGCGTGGCGGTCGCGCGGGATCACCTGGGTCGAGACCGGCTCCGGCTGGAGGCCCATCTGCTCGGCGACGTATTCCTCCACCCGCGGATCGATGTTGGCGAAGGTGCCGACGGCGCCCGAGATCGCGCAGGTCGCGACCTCTTTTCGTGCGGCGATGAGCCGGTCCTTCGCTCGGGCGAACTCGGCATACGCCTGGGCGAGCTTGAGGCCGAAGGTGACGGGCTCGGCGTGGATGCCGTGCGAGCGGCCGATGGTGGGGGTGAGCTTGTGCTCGAAGGCGCGCCGCTTCAGCGCGGCGAGCAGCGCGTCGAGATCCTTGATCAGGATGTCGGCGGCGCGAGTGAGCTGCACGTTGAGGCAGGTATCGAGCACGTCGGACGAGGTCATGCCCTGGTGGACAAAGCGCGCCTCCGGCCCGACGATCTCGGCCAGATGCGTGAGGAAGGCGATGACGTCGTGCTTCGTCACCGCCTCGATCGCGTCGATGCGGGCGACGTCGAAGGTCGCGTCGCGGCCCTTCTCCCAAACCTTCTCGGCGGCCTCCTTCGGCACGACGCCGATATGGCTAAGAGCGGTGGTGGCGTGGGCCTCGATCTCGAACCAGATCCGGAACCGGCTCTCCGGCGACCAGATCGCGGTCATCTCGGGACGGGAGTAGCGGGGGATCATGTTTTTCCGTGCCTCGGACGTGTCGCGGTTTCGCGAAATCGCTCCGCGCGTAGCACGGCGCGGCCCGGAGCCTCAACGCGCCGCCTGGCCGGGATGTGCATGGCTCCCCCGCGACGTCACGGAGCGGTTGACCGAGCCGGCCCGCGGAGCAACATCGGCAGCATGAACAGCGAGCCGACGTCCCGCGCCTTCATCCCTCTCTCGATCGCCGTGCTGACGGTGTCCGACACCCGCGTGCTCGCCGACGATAAATCCGGCGACACCCTGGCTGCGCGGCTGACGGGGGCCGGGCACCGGCTGGCCGAGCGGGACATCGTGCCCGACGAGGCCGTGTCCATCCGGGAACGGGTCGAGGGCTGGATCCGTGACCCCAGCATCGACGTGATCATCACCACCGGCGGCACCGGCTTCACCGGGCGGGACGTGACGCCCGAGGCCATCGAGCCCTTGTTCGAGAAGCGCATGGACGGCTTCTCGGCGGTGTTCCACCGGATCTCCTACGACAAGATCGGCACCTCGACCCTGCAGTCGCGGGCGACCGCCGGCGTGGCGGGGGCGACCTACATCTTCGTGCTGCCGGGCTCGCCCGGCGCCTGCAAGGACGCCTGGGACGGCATTCTGGCTCAGCAACTCGACTACCGCCACCGCCCCTGCAACTTCGTCGAGATCATGCCGCGCCTCGACGAACACCTGCGCCGGGGCGCCGCCGCGACGATGTGAGCGTCCAAGGGGGCGCGTCGCTGGCGGATATGGAGCAATCTGGCGCCGCAGCGCCCACCGCGGATGCGTCGTGCCTCAACCAAGTCGACCCCGCAGCGCGGGGGCGGTCCGAGTGTCGTGATCCGAATTGCGCGGCGGCACTGTCATTTGGCGGCACCTCAGGTCGCGGATGGCGTTACGCTTCAGGACGGCCGGGCTGCGAGCCGGCGCCGTTTCCCCAAAGACGGCGCCAGCAGGCGCCATTCTTGTCCGCGGAGTCCCCGTCCTTGCGTCCGTCCCCGGTACGGCCCTTCCTCCTCGCCGCGCTGATGCTGTGCGCGCTACTCGCGCCGCTCTCGGCCGCGCCGCGGGTCGATGCGCGGGCGAAGACCTGGGTGGCCGGAATCGTCAGTCGAATCGGGATGGCTGACCGCGCCGCCGCGCCGGGACGCGGTGGGCAGGTGACGATCCGGGTGCGGATCGAGGCCGACGGCGCGCTCGGTGGGATCGTGCTGGAGGAGGGACCGGCGGCGCTGGGCGAACGCGCGGCCCGCGCCGTGCAGGCGGCTGCACCCTTCCCGCCGCCGCCGGCCGGGCTGCTCACGCTTGAAGGTTTTACGGAGCTGAGCTTCCCCCTGACGCTACGGTGATCCAGCGACGCGGACGGATGTCATCGAATCGTCGCGGATGGATCGGAAAGGCAGGCGTTCCGTTCGCGAGAAGAGCGCCGCTCCATGGATTTTCACCGCCGTTTCACCGTGCTGATGTGCACGCCCGCCTTCGATCCGGATGATCTGGAGGGGGCGCGGGTCGAGCAGATCGTCGCAGCGGTCGAGTCGCGCGGCTTCGAGGTGGTGCGGGCCCGGCGCGTCGAGGACGCCTCGATCGCGGTGCAGACCGACTCGGCGGTCGGCTGCCTCGTGGTCGATTGGGGCAAGCGCGGGCTCGAGGGCAAGGCCGCCGCCCTCATCGACATGATGCGCCGGCGCGGCCTCGATATGCCGATCGTCATCATGGTCCGCCGCAAGCGGCTGGAGGACATCCCGGTCGAGCTGCTCGACTTCATCGACGGCTACATCTTCCTGGCGGAAGAGACCCCGGAATTCATCGCCCGCAACCTCGTCTCCCGCGTGACGCAGTACGCCGACACGCTGAAGACGCCGTTCTTCGGCGCGCTGGTCGATTACGCCGAGGAGGGCAACCAGCTCTGGACCTGCCCCGGCCATAACGGCGGCATCTTCTACAACCGCTCGCCGATCGGCCGCATCTTCGTCGAGCATCTGGGCGAGGCGATTTTTCGCGACGACCTCGACAACTCGGTGCTCGACCTCGGCGACCTGCTGACCCACGAGGGGCCCGCGCTGAAGGCGCAGAAGGAAGCGGCCAAGATCTTCGGGGCGGAGAAGACCTACTTCGTCCTCAACGGCACCTCGGCCTCGAACAAGGTCGTGCTGGGTTCGCTGGTGGCCGAGGACGACCTCGTCCTGTTCGATCGCAACAACCACAAGGCTGCCCATCACGGCGCGCTGCTGCTCGCCGGCGGCATCCCGATCTTCCTGGAGACCGACCGCAACGCCTACGGTCTGATCGGGCCGATCTACCACGAGGCTCTGGACGAGCAGCGCATTCGCGAAAAGATCCGCGACAACCCGCTGGTGAAGGACAAGGAGGCGTGGCGCCGGGAGCGCCCGTTCCGCTGTGCGGTGATCGAGCAATGCACCTATGACGGCACGATCTACGACGCGCAGGAGCTCGTCGAGCGCATCGGCCACCTGTGCGACTACATCCTGTTCGACGAGGCCTGGGCGGGCTTCATGAAGTTCCACCCGCTCTACCAGCGCCGCTTCGCCATGGGCCTGACCGGGCTCGACGAGACCTCGCCGGGCATCATCGCCACGCAATCGACCCACAAGCAGCTCGCCAGCTTCAGCCAGGCCTCGCAGATCCACACCCGCGACGGGCATATCCGCGGCCAGACCCGGCGGGTCGAGCACAAGCGCCTGAACGAGAGCTTCCTCGTCCACGCCTCGACCTCGCCGTTCTACCCGATCTTCGCCTCGCTCGATGTCGGCGCGCAGATGATGAAGGGCCGCTCCGGCGTGGTGCTGTGGGACGACACCATTCGGCTGGGCATCGAGTGGCGCAAGAAGGCGCGGGCCATCCGCAAGGAGTTCGAGGAGCGCGAGGCCGATCCGAAGCGGCGCTGGTTCTTCGACCCCTTCGTGCCCGATGTGGTGACCGGCCCGGATGGCACGGAAATCCCGTGGGAGGCGGTGCCGACCGACGCGCTCGCCGCCGATGCCCGCTACTGGGAGCTGACGCCGGGCGCGGCCTGGCACGGCTTCACCCATGTCGCGCCGGGCTTTGCCATCACCGACCCCAACAAGCTCACCGTGCTCACCCCCGGCTTCGACCGGAAGACCGGCGCCTATGCCGAGCACGGCGTGCCGGCGCCGATCGTCGCGCAATACCTGCGCGAGAACCGGATCGTGCCGGAGAAGAACGATCTCAACTCGCTGCTCTTCCTGCTGACGCCGGGCGTCGAGTCGTCGAAGGCCGGTACCCTGATCTCCGGCCTCGTCGCCTTCAAGCGCCTGCACGACGACAACGTGCCGCTCGAAGAGGCGATGCCGGAATTCGTCGCCCGCCGGCCCAAGCGCTACCACGGCGTCGGCCTGCGCGATCTGTGCGCCGACTATCACAGCTTCCACCGCGAATCGGGCACCTCGGCGCTCCAGCGCAAGCAGTTCATGCCCGAGCACCTGCCCGACATGGTGATGCCGCCCAAGGCCGCCGCGCAGATGCTGACGCGCAACCGGGTCGATTACGTGCCGATCGCGGAAGCGGAAGGGCGCATCGCCACCACCCTGATGCTGGTCTATCCGCCCGGCATCGGCACTGTGCTGCCGGGCGAGCGTCTGGATGAGCGGGCGAAACCCATGCTCGACTACTTCAAGATGTTCGAGGCGGCCGCCAACCTGTTCCCCGGCTTCGAGGCCGAGATCCAGGGCGTCTACCGCGAGACCGATCCGGACGGGCGCATCCGCTTCCACACCTACGTCGTGCGCGAGGGCGCCTGATGGCGGAGGGCGCAGCGGCGATCTCCGCTCACGCCGAGGTGGTGATCCGACCCTCGTCGGATGCCGACGTGTCGGCGATGATCGCGATCTACGAGCGCCATATCCGGAGAGGCGTCGGGGATACCGGCGACTTCGAGGAGGAGCGCCTGCTCCCCGACGAGTTGCGGCGGCGGCGCAAGAACATGCGCAGCAAGCGCCTGCCCCACCTCGTCGCCGAGCGGGGCGGGCAGATCGCCGGCTACGCCTACGCCGTGCCGTTCCGCAAGCGCCCGGCCTACCGCTACGCCCTCAAACACTCGATCTACGTGCATCCCGACCACCTGCACGCCGGCATCGGGCGCCGCCTGCTGCCGGCGCTGATCGAGGCCTGTTCTGCCGGCGGCTACCGGCAGATGATCGGCTATATCGACGCGAGCAACGAGGCCTCGTTGCGCCTGCACGAGGCCTGCGGGTTCGCCCGCGTCGGATACCTTCCGGCGATCGGCTACAAGTACGGGCGCTGGAGTGACAGCGTCATCGTGCAATGTCCGCTGGGCACCGGGGCGGAAGATCAGCCGAACGCGTGGCACCGGCCGGAACGGGCCATTTCGTTTCCGTCCTCGTGACAAAGGGAGAATTCGATCCGCCGGAAACGGTGACGACCGCAGGGCTGCCCTATCCGCGCCCGCTTTTTTGCGTGAAGCCGGCGAGCAACTTTCCCTCCGATGCACTAGATCGGTTGCAGGAAGCCCCTCCCTCCCAGGGCCGCCCGCGTTCTTGCCGCGGGCCGGCGCATCGTTGCTTCGAGCTGTTCCCATGACCATCCTCGCACCCTCGATCCTCGCCGCCGACTTCTCCAGGCTCGGCGAGGAGACGCGGGCGATCGCGCAAGCCGGCGCCGACTGGATCCATCTCGATGTGATGGACGGGCATTTCGTGCCCAACATCAGCTTCGGCCCGGCGGTGGTGAAGGCGCTGCGGCCCTGGACCGACAAGGTCTTCGACGTCCACCTGATGATCGCCCCGGCCGACCCTTACCTCGCCGCCTTCGCCGAGGCGGGCGCCGACGCGATCACGGTCCATGTCGAGGCCGGCCCGCACATCCACCGCTCGCTCCAGACGATCCGGGGCTCGGGCAAGCGCGCGGGCGTGGCGCTCAATCCCGGCACGCCGGCCTCCGCCATCGAGCCGGTGCTCGACATGGTGGATCTCGTGCTGGTGATGACGGTCAATCCCGGCTTCGGCGGCCAGAGCTTCATCCACTCGGCGCTCGAGACCATTGCCCGCGTCAAGGCGATGACGGCGGGTCGTTCCATCGACATCTCGGTCGACGGCGGCATCACCCCGGAGACCGCCGGACCCGCCGCGCAGGCGGGCGCCAATATCCTCGTCGCCGGCTCGGCCGCGTTCAAGGGCGGGCCGGACAAGTACGAGACGAACGTCGCGGCAATCCGCGCCGCGGCCGATGCCGCCGCCGGGCGGGACGGCGTGCGATGCTGAGGGCACTGATCTTCGACGTCGACGGAACGCTCGCCGAGACCGAAGACCTTCACCGCCAGGGCTTCAACCGCGCTTTCCAGGCGCTCGGCCTGCCCTGGCAGTGGTCGCCGGAACTCTACGCCGAACTGCTCAAGGTGATGGGCGGCAAGGAGCGGCTGGTCCACTACATCGAGCGCTTCCACGCCGAGGAGGCGGAGGCGCTGAAAGTGCGGATGCCGGAGATCCACGATCTCAAGACGCGCTTCTACGGCGAACTGGCCCAGAGCGGCGGCCTTTCGTTGCGGCCCGGCGTGCGGCGCCTGGTCGAGGAGGCGCGGGCGCAGGGCGTGCGGCTGGCGGTGGCCACCACCACCAGCCGGCCGAACATCGATCTGCTTCTCAGGCTCAACTTTCCGGGCGACGCGCAACCCTTCGATGTGATCGCCGCCGGCGACGAGGCGGCGCAAAAGAAGCCCGCCCCCGACATCTTCGCGCTCGCCGTCCACCGCCTCGGCATCGATCCGTCCGAGGCGATCGCGTTCGAGGATTCGGCGGCCGGCATCCGCTCGGCACTCGCCGCCGGCCTGCCGGTGCTCGCCACGCGCAGCCGCTACACACAGAGCCACCGCCTCGACGGCGCCTTCTCCGCCGTTTCCGATCTCGGCGAGCCGGACGCGCCCCACCAGCACCTCCAGGGCCATGTCTGGCCGGGCGGCGTCGTGACGCTGGAAGCACTGCGCGACTGGCATGCGGGGCACCTGCGCGGAGCGGCCTAAAGCTTCGTCCTGGATATTGGATCCAGGACGAAGCTTTAGATCGTTGTTTTTACATCATCTTTTTCCGAAAGCCGGCGACCGCCTCTCGGGATGATGCTCTGAGGGCCGTTATCGCGTCCGCGTCACCGCGGTTCCGCTTCCCAACCCGCCCCGGTGCAGTCTATCAGGACGGCCGCCTTCCGCTCCGGGTCGCGGGTCCCGGAACGGCGCCGCACCGGTCGCCTCGCGCGCCGCGTGGGAGGCCGCGACCGACCACTTCGACGTCACACCGCCGGACCGTGGAGCCTGATGCGCGAGCCGAACGCGATCGATTTCTGGCGCGGCTTCGCGCTGGTGACGATTTTCATCAACCACATCCCCGGCAATTTCTTCGAGCGCTACACCTTCTCGCAATACGGCATCTCGGATGCCGCCGAGCTGTTCGTGTTCCTGGCCGGCTGGTCGATCGGGCTCGCCACCCGTGGGCGTGACGGCCTGCCGGAGCCGCGCCTCGTCACCGTGCTGCGGCTCCTGTCGCGCACCGTCGAGGTGTACCGGGCGCAGATCACCATCATGGCGCTGGCGCTCGCGATGATCGCCGGCTGCGCGCTCTATCTCGACAACCCGCTGATCCTCGAATGGCACAATGCCGGCGGCTTCTTCGCCGACCCGATCCAGACCATGGTCGGCGTTGTTCTGCTCACCCATCAGCTCGGCTTCTTCAACATCCTGCCGCTCTACGTGGTGCTGATCGCCATCGCGCCGGCCGTGGTGCTGATCGGCCGCGTCAGCCGGGTCCTGCTCCTGGCGCTGTCGCTCTCGCTCTACGGCGCGAGCCTCGTCTTCGAGTGGAACTTCCCCTCCTGGCCGGGCGAGGGCGACTGGTTCTTCGACCCGCTCTGCTGGCAATTGCTGCTGGTGCTGGGCTTCCTCGCCAACGAGGCGACCCACGGCTCGGAGCGGCTGCGGCGACTCTGGCCGCGGTTGATGCCGCTCGGCGTCGTCATCGTCTTCGTCGGCGTCGTGCTCGCGGTGCTCGATTTGCGGCCCGATCCGATGCTGGCGCCCGACCCGCGCCTCGTCTTCACCTTCGACAAGACCTACCTCTCGCCCGCGCGGCTGATCCATTTCTGCGGCATGGTGCTGGCTTTCCAGGGCGTCTACGCCCTCATCGCCCCATATGTCGGGCGCCTTGCCCGGTTTCTGTCGGGTTTGGGGCGCAACTCGCTGGCCGTGTTCTCGATGGGATCGCTGTTGAGCCTGGGCGGACAGTTCGTGCGCTTCCAAACCGGTGGCGGTATCTTCGTTGACATTTCGGTCGTAGGCTTCGGCCTGATCGCACTGGGTTTCACCGCATGGTTCGTCGAATGGCGTTCCCGCAGACCGCGGCCGACGCGCAAGGCTCCCGACACCGCCTCGCCCGCCGACTCGCCGTCCTCCTCGGCCTGAGTCTCGTCTCGCCCGCCCTCGGCGAGACCTCGGGCGCCGCACCGATGCCGGCCGCGCCGGAGACCGCGACGGTCGAGGCGCTCGACCTCAGCCTGTCGCCCGAATGCCGGGTGCCGGGCTCGAAGCTCTACACCCTGGCCCGCCTCAAGGCGGTCAAGGCGGCGCTCAAAGAGAAGCGTGTGATCCACGTCCTCTCGATCGGGTCCTCCTCGGCGGGGCTCGGCGCCTCCGCGAGCTACCCGGTGAAGCTGGAGAACGCCCTCGAGCAGGCGCTGCCCGACGTCCAGATCGAGGTCGAGGCCCGCGGCCTGCCCGGCGAGGTGGCGAGCGGGGCGGGCGAGCGGCTCCGGTCCATGGTGGCCGAGATGGAGCCGGACCTCGTGGTCTGGCAGGTCGGCACCAACGATGCGCTGGCCCGCGTTGATATCGAGGCCTTCGGCGAGGCGCTCGACGAGTCGGTGCAGTGGGTGAAGTCGCACGGCATCGACATCGTGCTGATCGACCCTGTCTTCACCGAGAGCCTGGCCGACGACGCCTATTACACGCAGATGGTGCGAACAGTGCAGGATGTGGCCCGCCGCGAGGCGGTGCCGCTGGTCCACCGCTACGCGGCGATGCGCTTCCTCTCGACCCAGCGCACCACCGAGGCGCACATGCTGGGCCGTCATTTCCGGCTCAACGATCTGGGCTTGCGCTGCATGGCCGAGCACGCCACGCGGGCGATCACCCTGTCGCTGCTGCAGCCGGATGCGGCCAAGGATGCGGGCAAGTCGGATGCGGTGAAGACGGATCACGCCACATCCGAGGTCCCGAAGACCGATCCGGCCCAGACCGGGACACCCGGCGCCGGCCCGACCCCGAAACAGCCGTAAGACGGCACGGGCGTTTTATCAGGTGCTCTTAACCGGCTTGCAATCCCGCGCTTCGTAGGCTGATCGCCGAGCGTGCCGGCCACATCTGCGCCCGGCGCCCTTCCGGATGGCGCCCCATGGCAGCGGACAAGGTGATCGCGGGCGGCCTCCCGCCCTCCTCGTTCGAGACGCTTCTCGTCCGGGTTCGTGCGGCGCGCGCCACGCCCGCCGCCTCCGCGCTCGGCGTGTTCGCGGTCCGCATCGGCGCGGCCGGGTTCGCCTACGGGGCGCAGGTCCTGATGGCCCGGATGATGGGCGGCGCGGAATACGGGATCTTCGCCACCGTCTGGGTCTGGATCGCCATTCTCGGCCACACCGCGACCTTCGGCCTGTCCCAGGGCGCCTGCCGCTTCCTGCCCGCCGATCAAGCAACAGACCGACTCGACAGCGTGCGCGGTTTCCTCCTCGGCGGGGCGCTGGCGAGCCTCGGCGGCGGGCTCGTGCTGTCGCTCGGCGGTCTCGCCGTGGCTCTCTTGCAGGGGGGCCTGCTCGCGGGCCTCTACGGCACGCCGATCCTCGTCGCGGCTCTGGTCGTGCCGCTCTTCGCCTTCCAGGACTATCTCGAGGGCGTGGCCCGCAGCCAGGGCTGGCCATTGCTCGCCATCGCGCCGCCCTACCTGCTGCGCCAAGCCCTGATCATGGTCGCGATGATCGGCGCCGTGCTTGCGGGCGCCCCGGCCGAGGCCTGGGTCGCGATCGCCTGCACGCTGGCCGCGACCGGCCTCGCCGCCGCCGTTCAGGCCGGGCTGCTGCTGGCGCGCCTGCGCCGGCATCTGCCGCCCGGCCCGCGCCTCTACCGCTGGCGGCTGTGGCTCACCGCCTGCCTGCCGATCGCGGCGGGCGACCTCGCCGCCAGCGCCTTCGGCTTCGTCGATGTGGTGATCCTCGGCTTCCTCGCAGCCCCGGAGGCCGTCGGCCTGTACTTCGCCGCCACCCGCATCCAGCAATTCGTCGCCTTCGTGCACTACGCGGCCTCGGCCACCACGGCCCAGCGCCTCGCCGCCGCCCGCGCGCGGGGCGACGAGGCCGGGCTCGCCGGTCTTGTGCGGATGCAGGCGCGCTGGACGTTTCTCGCCACGGCCGGCGTCGGCCTTGCCATCCTCGCGGTGTCGCCGCTGCTGCTCGGCCTGTTCGGCGCGGGGTTTCGCGCCAGCCTGCCGGTGCTGGCGATCCTCGTGGCCGGTAGCGTCGCGGCGAGCCTGTTCGGACCCGCCGAGGACGTGCTGACCATGCTCGGCGGCGAGCGGCTCTGCGCCGGGATCACCCTGGCGATGCTGATCCTCGCCGTCGGACTCTGCCTCGCCCTGGTCCCCTGGCTCGGCGTCGCCGGGGCGGCGATCGCGGTGGCACTCGCCCAAACCCTGCGCGGGTTCGTTCTGGCGCTCGGCGCCCGCTCCCTTCACGGCCTCGCGACGCCGGTCGTCGGGTTTCCCCAATGGAGTGCCGCCCGGTGATGCGCGCCTTGTCCCTTTCCGGGCCGTCCGACTCTCTCTCCGGACCGTTCGACATGGCCGTCGAGCCCGTCGCCGCGCTCGCGGCGGAGGCGGCGGCCTGGGATGCGCTGGCCGTCCGAGCCGTCGCACCCCACCCGTTCTACGCGCGGGCGGTCGTCGCGGCGCACCGCGCTCATGGCCTGTGCGCGCCCCGCCTTTCGGCGGTGGTCGTCCGCGAGCGAGGGCACATCGCGGCATTGCTGCCCTTCGGCCTGCGACCCGACATCACCGGCCTCGGCGCGGCGGTCGCGCAGCCCTTCCACTCGCCCTACGTCACGTCGACCACACCCCTCGTCGCCGACGGTCCCGGCCTGGAAGGGCGGCTCGACGCCCTGGTCGAGGGCCTCGCGCGCGCCTCGGGCGGGCGGCCCTGGCGCTGGCCGCTGCTTGCCGTCGAGACCCGCCTCGGGGCCGGGCTCCTCACCGCCATGGGACGGGCCGGCTGGCAGACCGGTACCGTCGCGCAATTCGAGCGCCCGGTTCTCGACCGGCGGGCCGATTACGACGCCTTCCTTGCCGGCCATCCCCACAAAAGCCGCCTCAAGGACCTGCGCCGCCGCCGTCGCCGGCTGGAGGAGGCGGGAACGCTGATCGTCGAGAGTGCGACGGAGGGGACGGCGCTGGAGCGGGCGCTGGAAGATTTCCTCGCCCTCGAGGCCGCTGGCTGGAAGGGCGAGGCCGGCACGGCCCTGCGAAGCCGCCCGCGGACGGAGGCCTTCGCCCGCACCCTGTTCCGGCCGCAGAAGGGGCCGGTGACGGTTCGAGCCGACGGGCTGCGCCTCGACGGTCGGACGGTCGCGGCGAGCCTCGCCCTGGTCTGCGGCGGGACCGCCTACCTGCTCAAGACCGCCTACGACGAAGGTCTGCGCGCCCAGGCTCCCGGCCTCGTGCTGGAGGACGCCATCGTGCGCGCGTTGCACACGGAGGAATTTGCCGGGCGGCTCGACTCGGCGACGATGCCGGGCTCGGCGCTGGAGAGTCTTTACCCCGAGCGCGAGACCATCGCCGAGATCATTGCCCTGCCGCCGGGCGCCGGCCGGATCTCCCTGGAGCGGCGGTTGCGCCTCGCCCGGTTCGAGCATCGCGCCAGGGCCGAGGCCAAGCGGCTGCTGCGGCGGGGCTGATGACACCGCGCCCGAGGGGCTTTCCGGGCCTTGGCAAGCCCTCAGCGGGGCTTAGCGGGCCGAGTTGTCGCTGTTGTTGCGCTGAACGCAGCGATAGCCGGCGAAGCAGTTCGGGTCGTCGAGGGTCGGCTCGAACGCGGGTCGGGCGGTCACTTCGTTCCGGCAATCGCCGCTCTTGTAATGCACCGCCTCATAGGCGTGGGGGCTCGTGGCGAGCACGACGCGACCCTGCCGGGCCACCAGCGCCTGCACCGCGGCGCAGGTGAGGGCAGGGGTGTAGGGCCGCTCCTGTGCCGAGGCTGCGGTGACGGCAAGACCGAAGACGGCGGCGCCGAGACACAGGGTGTGAGGGATGAGGGAGAGTGAGCGCGGCATCGTCGTGGGGCCTTATGCGGGCCAGAGGGCGGAGCCCGAGTTCTGCCCCGTGAAACGCCCCGGCGCCAAGCCGGTTCGCGAGCGCGTCCGCCAATAAATCCCGCGCGTGTCTTGCGAATGGGAACCGGGCTGATCCTGGGGTTCTTCAACCGAAAAGACCCGGAGACGACCTTTGAGCCCGACCGACGCGACCCGCCCCGACGATCCCGTGGAGACCCCGAGCGCCCGGACCTACGAGCAGCGCCCGGTCGCCGCCCCGGTGCCGGGGCACCGCTCCCCGGCACCGACCGAACCGGGCGACCTGGCGGCTGAGCGCGACGAGGAGACATCCTCGCCGCGCGAGGAATCCGCCTCCGCGGGTGGTCAGGGCTCTCGCGGCGGCTGAGCGTTCAGAGAATGAGAGCGGGAGTGAGCCCGTGGCGATTCCGATTTGCGTCACCTGCGGGACCAGCTTCCCCGACGCCCCGACCCCGCCCGAGCGCTGCCCGATCTGCGACGAGGAGCGGCAATACGTGCCCGCTGCCGGTCAGCGCTGGACGACGCCCGAGGCGCTCGCGGCCGATCACGCCAATGCGTGGCGGCAGGTCGAGCCCGGCCTGTTCGAGATCGAGACCCAACCCCATTTCGGCATCGGCCAGCGTGCCTTCCTGATCCGGACGCCGCAGGGCAATGTCCTGTGGGATTGCCTCGCGCTTCTCGACCCGGCGACAGTCGCGCTGGTGCGGGCGCTCGGCGGCCTTGCCGGCATCGCCATCTCGCATCCCCACTACTACACGACCATGCCCGACTGGGCCGCGGCCTTCGACGCGCCGGTCTACCTCCACGCCCGCGACCGCGAATTGGTGATGCGGCCCGACGACCGCGTTGTGTTCTGGCCCGAGGACGAGCGCGCTCTTGCTCCCGGCCTGACCCTGCTGCGTCTCGGCGGCCACTTCCCCGGCGGCACCGTGCTGCACTGGCGGGACGGAGCGGAGGGGCGCGGCGCGGTGCTCGCGGGCGACATCGTCCAACCCGGCGCCGACCGGAAGAGCGTCTCCTTCCTGTGGAGCTACCCGAACTGGCTGCCGCTCTCGGGAGGCACCGTGGCCCGCATCGCGAAACGGCTCGAAGAGAAGGCGTTCGCCCGCCTCTACGGTGCCTTCGGCCTCCATATCACGGAGGAGGCGAGCGTCGTCGTCAGCCGTTCCGCGGCGCGCTATCGGGCTTTGCTGGAGCAGGATCAGCCCTGACATCGACCCGCGCGCCGCCTTTTCTCTCGCGACCCTTGGCCGGTCTCGGGAACAGGGTCGCGCCGGCCAGGGCGCCCAGGAGCACGGCGAGACCGAGTCTCCAGGGCTTGCGTCGCGGGCCGGAGTTGCCCGTTTGCGTCGTCGGCATCGCAATCGTCCAACCGGAAATTGTGAAGAGGGGGTTTCGTCGCCGCCCATCTGATCTATCATCTCGGCCGTGCTTCCGGCGAGCGTCGGCGCCGGGGCAAGATGGGAGGCGACGTGCCGATCCTGATCGCCATCATGCTGCTGAAGCTGCTGACGCTCGCTGGTTCCATCGCCCTCACCGCAGGGTTCGTCGGCCTCTTCGCCTTCAAGGACACGCTCGGGCCCCACCTCGCCGCCCTCTGGCTTGGCGGCTTCCTCGCTGTCGCGGCAGGGGAGGACGGCGCGTGGTGGATCGGGCGGCATGCCGCCAAGACGATCGAGACCGAGCCGTAACCGCCTCGCGTTGCCTCGGGGGGCGGCGGCGGCCTATAAGCGGAGCCCCCGACACATCCCGCGCGACGTCGAGGATCCTTTCCCGTCAAAGGAGCCCTCCGCCCGCACGAACGAGAAGATGAACCCGCCATGGCCGGGCATTCCCAGTTCAAGAACATCATGCACCGCAAGGGCCGCGTCGACGCGGTCCGCTCCAAGGTGTTCAGCAAGCTCGCCCGCGAAATCACAGTGGCGGCCAAGCTCGGCACGCCCGACCCCTCGATGAACCCGCGCCTGCGTGCCGCCATCCTCGCGGCCCGGGCCGAGAACATGCCCAAGGACAACATCGAGCGCGCCATCAAAAAGGCGGCCGGAAACGAAGGCGAGAACTACGAGGAGATCCGCTACGAGGGCTACGGCCCCGGCGGCGCCGCGCTGATCGTCGAGGCGCAGACCGACAACCGCAACCGTACGGCGAGCGACGTGCGCTCGGCCTTCACCAAGTCCGGCGGAAGCCTCGCCGAGACCGGCGCCGTCGCCTTCATGTTCGACCGCGTCGGCGTCATCGCCTTTGCCCCCGACGTCGCCGATGCCGACACGATGCTGGAGGCCGCCATCGAGGCCGGCGCCGACGACGTGCGCTCGGATGCCGAGGGCCACGAGGTCATCTGCGCTCAGGATGCCTACGGCGACGTGTCGAAGGCGCTGGAAGGCCGGTTCGGCGAACCGCGCCGCACGGGTCTGATCTGGAAGGCGCAGAACACCATCGACGTCGATGACGAGACCGGCGAGAAGCTGATCCGCCTCGTCGAGGTGATCGAGGACCAGGACGACGTGCAGAACGTCTACGTCAACTTCGCCCTGTCCGACGCGCTTGTGGAGAAGATGGGGGCGTAGGCAAGGCCGACGCCGTCTTCGCTTGGGTTGTTCCTCTCCGCTGATGGGGAGGAGATTTCCCGCAGGGGAACCAAGCTGCCGATTTGTCGCGCGGATCGGTCGGGTCTGCGCGCTATATGCCCGGCAATGCCGGTGCCGAGCCGGCGAACGATCCATCGCCAGGCTCCCATTTCCGATCGATGCAGGACCGCCCACTCATCCTCGGCATCCATGGCCTCGCCAACAAGCCGCCGAAAGAGGAGAAACAGGCTTGGTGGGCCGCCGCGATCCGCGAGGGTCTGCGGCGCAATCTCGGCGAGGATCGGCCGGATCTGGCCTTCGAATTCGTCTACTGGGCCGACCTGCGCTACGACGCCCCGCTCTCCGAGGATCACAACCGCGAGCCCTACTATCCCGCACGCGGGAGGGGGCCTTTCCCGAGTGCCGACGGCGCCTGCGCTCCGACCCTGACCGATCGTCTCTACCGCATCGTCGAATGGGCGCAGGAGAAGACCGGGCGTCTCGTCCTCGACGATCTCATCATCGAGCACCGGCTCGACGATCTTTGGGGCTATTACGAGGACAGCATCTTTCGCGCGGCCGCCCGCGACCGGCTGCGGGAGGCGCTGGAGCGTCACGCCGGGCGCCCGCTGCTGATCGCGGCTCATTCCATGGGCTCGCTGATCGCCTACGACGTGCTGCGGCAGCTCGAACGTGACGGGCGCTGCCCGCGGATCGACCATCTCGTCACCCTGGGCGCCCCGCTGGGGCTGGCCGAGATCAAGCACCGGCTGGCCGAGGAGCACGGGTCCTTGCGCGTGCCCTACGCCGTCGCCCGCTGGAGCAATCTCGGCGACCGCGACGACGTGGCGACCGTCGGCACGACGCTCGCCGAAGCCTATGCCCCGAACGCGGCGGGCGTCGGCGTCACCGATTGCCCGGTGATCAACGCCTACCGGCGCCCGCGCGGCAGCGTGAATCCCCACAAGTCCTACGGCTACCTGCGTACCCCTGAATTCTCGCAGGCTGTTGCGGCGTTTCTCGATGCAGAGGGAGCGACCGCCGACGTCGAATTGTCGAGCGTCTGATACGATTTCCGGTTGATCCCTTCGGTTTATGCCCAACGCCGTCGTCGCGAGGCGAAGCCGAAGCGATCCAGGGCGCGACATCTCCGGAAAGTACGGAGCCCTGGATTGCCAAGGCTTCGCCTCGCAATGACGAGGTGACACCGAAGCCATCAACCGCAGACCGTATGAGGAGTGCAATCCTCGTCGGCATCGCGAGCGGATGCGAAGCGATCCAGGGGGCGGCCTTTACGGAGAGGTCAGCGCTCGGGATTGCTTCGGCTCGGCCTCGCGGTGACCAGACGGCTCACGCCAGCCGCCGCCGCCGTTCCACCAACTGCATGATGATCGGCGTCAGGATGAGCTGCATCGCTAAGTCAAGCTTGCCGCCGGGGATCACGATAGAATTGGCCCGGCTCATGAAACTGTCGTGGATCATCGAGACGAGGTAGGAGAAGTCGATCCCCTTCGGGTCCTTGAAGCGGATCACCACCATCGACTCGTCCGCGGTCGGGATCCAGCGGGCGATGAAGGGGTTCGAGGTGTCCACCGTCGGCACCCGCTGGAAGTTGATGTCCGTCCAGGAGAATTGAGGGCAGATCGTCTGCACGTAGTCGGGCATCCGGCGCAGGATCACGTCGGTGACGGCCTCCGTCGAGTAGCCACGGGTCGAGCGGTCCCGGTGCAGCTTCTGGATCCATTCGAGGTTGATCACCGGCACCACCCCGATCTTGAGATCGGGATAGCGGGCGAGATCGACGTTGTTGTCGACGACGCAGCCGTGCAGGCCCTCGTAGAACAACAGGTCCGAGCCCGGCTGGAACGGCTCCCACGGCGTGAAGGAGCCCACCGGCACGCCGTAGCGGGCCGCGTCCCCGTCGTCGTGGGCGTAGTGCCGGGTGCGGCCGGTGCCGGATTCGCTGTAGTTGCGAAACACCTCCTCCAGCTCCGGCAGAAGGTTGGCCCGCGGCGCGAAGTGGCTCAGCGTCGGCTCGTGCGCCATCATCGCGCGCATGGTGTCGCGGTCGAAGGCGTGGAAGCCGTCGCCCTCGATGTAGACGGCGCTGACATCCTCCCGACGGAAGATCTGCTCGAAGGTGTTGCGGACGGAGGTGGTCCCGGCCCCTGAGGAGCCGGTGACCGAGATGATGGGATGACGCGCCGACATGGGTTTGCTGTTGTAAGGGCGCTGACGCTCTAGCTGCGCATCAGGCCGCGCTGGCCGAACAGGGGTGAGCGGCCGGCGCTGGGCTGGCGCCCGTCATAGTACTTGGCAACGCACTCGACCTCTTCGGTGGAGCCGAACACCAGCGGCGAGCGCTCGTGGATCTTGGAGGCGACGCGCTCCATGATGCGGTGCTGGCCGTCGGTGGCCGCGCCGCCCGCCTGCTCGATCAGGAAGGCGATGGGGGCGGTCTCGTAGAGCAGGCGCAGGCGCCCCTGCGCGTAGCCCTTCCGGTTGTCGCCCGGATACAGGAACACGCCGCCGCGGATCAGCACGCGCTGCGCGTCCGCCACCAAGGCGGCAGTCCAGCGCATGTTGAAGTCGCGGTCGCGCGGGCCCTCCGAGCCGCGCAGGCAATCCTCGATGAAGGATTTCACCGGCCCGTCCCAGTGCCGCACGTTCGAGGCGTTGATCGCGTACTCGTTGGCGGTGGGCACGATCTTCATCGCGTCGTGGGTCAGGCGGAACACCTTGTCCGTCCGGTCGAGGGTGAAGATGCGGGTGCCGTTGCCGAGCGTAACGACGAAGGTGGTGGCCGGGCCGTAGACGACGAAGCCTGCGGCCGTCTGCGTCGTTCCTGGCGTCAGGAACGAGGCGTTCGGGTCCTCGCCCCGCGTCACGGGGCGGATGCCGAAGATGGTGCCGACCACCATGCCGACGCCGATATTGGAGGAGCCGTCGAGCGGATCGATCGCCACCGCCAGCGGCGCGTCGGGCTTCAGCTCGACCACGTCCTCGGCCTCCTCCGAGGCGACCTGCGCCACGGGTGCTTCCTCCAGCGCCTGCATGAAGCGCTTGTGGGCGATCACGTCGAGCGCCTTCTGCACGTCGCCGTCGCTGTTGTGCTCGCCCTGGGCGGCAAGGTCGCCCGCCAGCGAGCCGCGGCCGACGGTCTCGCTCACGTCGATCGCGGCGGCGGCCAACGCCCGGATCGTGGCGGCGGTGTCGGCCAGCGAGGCGTCGCGCGCGACCTCGGCGTCGAGATGATCGTCGAGGGATGACCCGTACGGCTTCGTCATCGTTTTAAGGCTCGCTCCCGTCACGGCCGCGGGACACCTGAGGTCCTGCGCGGCGTTCTTGCCGGCCATGCGTGCGCGGAGGCGTGCAGGCCCGTCTGTCGCTATGATACGCTGCGGCGAGGCGGCAACGCCAGACGGCAGGGGAGTGCTGTCGAAGGTTTTCTAAAAAAACTTGTGGTGCCCCGCAAAAAAACTAAAAACGAGGCATGCGCAATCTCTCGCTCAAGCAGCTTCAGGCGGTCGCCGCGGTCGCGCGGCTCGGCACCATGACGCGGGCCGCGCAGGAGCTGAACGTCACCTCCGCCGCGCTCTACGCGCGCATCCGCCAGCTCGAGGAGGAGGCCGGCCTCCTCCTGTTCGACCGCACGCCGACCGGCCTCAAGCCGACCGATGCCGGCCGCGAGATGCTGTGGGCGATCAACAGCATCAACACCGTGCTGGAGACCTGCACCGACCGGCTGCGGACGCTCAAGGGCGGCGGCGGCGGCCGAGTCGGGCTCGGCGTGGTCTCGACGGCGAAGTACTTCGCGCCGCAGGTGATCGCGGGGTTCCTGGAGAGCCACCCGAAGGTCGAGATCTCGCTCACCGTCGGCAATCGCCAAGACACGATCGAGGCGCTGCGCAACTACGACATCGATTTCGCCATCATGGGCCGCCCGCCGCGGGACTTCGCCATCGAGGCGGAGACCTTCGGGCCCCATCCCCTCGTGCTGATCGCCGCCCCCAACCACCCGATGGCCGAGCGGCGCGGACTGACACGCGCGGATTTGGCGGAGGAATCCTTCCTCGTGCGCGAGGAAGGCTCGGGCACCCGCTCCGTGTTCGAGGAGTTCATGAGCGGTGTGATGATCCGCCGGGCCAAGCTCGGGATCGATTCGGGCTCGAACGAGACGCTGAAACAGGCGGTGATGGCCGGGCTCGGCATCGCGCTCCTGTCCGGCCACTCGGTGGCGGCGGAGATCGAGAGCGGACGCCTCGTCGTCCTCGACGTGCAGGGCCTGCCGATCCGTCGGGATTGGTACGTCGTGCGCCGCGCCGACAAGGTGCTCGGCCCGGCCTCCGACGCGTTCTGGGACTATCTCGCGCATGAGGGGCGCCGCTTCCTGCCGACCATCCCCGGCGGCTTCTTCGCGGAAGGGGCGGCGCAAGCACCGGCGCCCAAGGCGGTACCGAGTCCGGCCGAGGCGGGCGAATGAGCGGAGCCGTGGAGTCGATCGTCATCGTCGGGGCGGGACAGGCCGGCTTCCAGGCCGCCGCCTCGCTGCGTGAGGCGGGATTTGCCGGCAGCCTGACCCTGATCGGCGAGGAAGCCGCGCTGCCCTACCAGCGTCCGCCGCTGTCCAAGGCCTATCTCGCCGGCAAGACCGACGCCCGCGGCCTGCTCCTGCGGCAGGAGAGCTATTTCGCCGAGCACCGCATCGACCACCGGTCCGGAACACGGGTGACGGCGATCGGCCGGGCGGAGCGCCGTGTGCAGCTCTCGGACGGCGGGCATCTCGCCTACGATCATCTCATCCTCGCAACGGGCACCCGAAACCGGGCATTGCCGGTGCCGGGGGCCGATCTCGCGGGCGTGCGTCAGCTCCGCTCCCTCGACGATGCCGATGCCCTTCGTACCGCGATCGAGGGCGTGCGCCGGATCGTGGTGGTGGGGGCCGGCTTCATCGGCCTGGAATTCGCGGCGGTCTGCGCCGCCCGAGGCCTCGCCGTCACGGTGATCGAGGCGGCCGAGCGGGTGATGGCGCGGGCGGTCGCGCCGGAGACGTCGGAGGCCTTCCGCGCTTTCCACGAGGAGGCGGGCGTCCGCTTCCTGTTCGGGGCCGGCGTCACCGCCATCGAGGGCGAAGGGGGGCGGGCCACTGCGATCCGCACGGCCGACGGGCAGAGCCTGCCCGCCGACCTCGTGCTCGTCGGCATCGGCGTGGTGCCGAACCAGGAACTCGCTGCGGAAGCCGGCCTCGCCGTCCGCGACGGCATCGAGGTCGATGCTGTCCTCGCCACCGATGATCCGGCGATCTCGGCCATCGGCGACTGCGTCCGCTTCCCCAGCCGCTTTGCGGCCGGAATGCCCGGCGGCGACCGTGTGCGGATCGAATCGGTGCAGAACGCGGTCGATCAGGGCCGCTGCCTCGCCGCGCGCCTCACCGGGCGGGCCGCCGCCTACGACGCGGTGCCGTGGTTCTGGACCGACCAGGGACCGCGCAAGCTGCAGATCGCCGGGCTTGCCGCGCCGGGCGACGCGAGCGTCCTGCGCCGCATCGGTGCCGGCTTCTCGGTGTTCCGCTTCCGCGGCGCCGCCCTCAGCGCCGTCGAATCGGTCGATCGCCCCGCCGACCACATGGCCGCCCGGCGCCTGCTCGCCTCGGGCAAGGCGCTGACGCCGGAACAGGCCGCCGACCCGAGCTTCGACCTCAAGGCCCTGGCGACGGGGTAAGGCCGTCCCTCAGCGGTCGTTCTCGGTGGTGAGCTGATCGACCCGCGTGCCCTCGTCGCCGCCCCGTTGCTGCTCGGAGAGCCGCACGCCCGGCGTCGCGCCGTTGGTGAAGACGACACCGCCCTGCATCAGGGCGCTGCGCAGGGCCTCGACCTGGCCGGAGGCGGGATCGCCGGTGCCCGCCTCGAACCCCTTCACGAAACCCTCGTCCAGCCCCGAACGACGGGCCAATTCCGTCTCCGACCAGCCGAGCAGCCCGCGGGCGCCCCGGCACTGGGCCGCATTCATCGTGTTGGGGGAGGCTCCGCTCGACACGCCTTCATCCGATCCGGTCAAACCGTTCTCCTCACCTTTCGCAACCTGCCTTCGACGTCGCCGCGCATCGACGGGCGCGGGAGCGTCAACTGGCCATCAACCGTCCGAAGGGCCGGTTCGTTTCGGCAAAGCTTGTGAGAAACGGCATTTCGCATGGTCCGGCCGGCTCGCTCGCCGAAGCGTCCTGACGCACAAGGTTTGCGGCGCCTGGAACAGGACAGGATCGCTGCCGAACCGGATCCCGGAGGGGTCTTCACCATAATTGTGCTTGAATCTGTGTCGATTCCCCCTAGCGCCCAGAACCAGATGCCAAGACCGGGTGCGCGGCCCGAACCGTTCGGAGCCTGCGCGCCGCAATGGGCGAAGAGTCGAGAGCCGTGTCCGTGCGCTGTGCGGCCAGCCGGGCTCCGGGGTGAGGCAGCCGAGCAGAAAGGGGGCTGAACGATGAACAGGATGCTGACCGCCGCGCTGGCCTGCGCGGTTGCCGCGTTCGCGGCCGCGCCGGCGATGGCGCAGATGAGCATGGGCGGTGGCAATCCGTCCGGTTTCGGTGGCGGCAAGCAGCCGGAGAAGAAGCCGCAATACGTCCCTGGCGCCAAGCCGCAGGAGAAGATGTTTCCCCTCGGCTCGATGTGGACCGCGGTCAGCATGAACGGCAAGCCGTTCACCGGCGCCGACCGTCCGAGCTTCATCATCGATGCGCAGTACCGCGCCCGCGGCTACGGTGGCTGCAACACCTTCACCGCCACCGCCTTCCCGCTGCGTGAGCAACACCTCGCCGTCGGTCCCTTGGCGCTGACCAAGAAGACCTGCGACAAGGCCCTGGCGGCTTCCGAGCAGGCCTTCCTCATCGCGCTGCGCACGGCGGGTAAGTGGGACCTCGACGGCTCGCAGCTCGTGATCCGCAGCCAGAATGGCGAGCTGCGTTTCGACCGGGCGCTGTAGGGGCTAGGTTTCCGACCATCGCGCCGGCCTCGCGAACGAGCCGGCGCGACGCCTCTCCAAGATCGCGGTTAGGACCCCGTTGACGATGATTCGCGGACGGCGGTCCGGATTCATTCTCCGTCAGGCCTCCGGGCCGTTTCCTCGCAGCCCCCGGTCGCGCTCCGCGCGACCGATCAGGCGGAGAGACGGAATGCGGATCGGCCGGGTTCACCAGCGCGTCGTCCCGAAGGTGCGGCCGGCAGGCTCCGCCGCGACGCGCTACGACTTTCTCCGTGCCCAACACGAGGGTGCCGCGGCCCTCGTCGCTCTCGCGACCAGCGCCGGCATCGCCGTTCTGATCCTTGCGGCGCCCCTGTTCGGGGTCTGAGCCGCGGCGGCGATGGTACAATGCCGTTCAAGCGGTGCATCGAGGATGACAATACTGTCGTCCGAGCGCGAGAAAAGAAAATAAAATTCTCCGCGCAAGCTCAACTGTGTGCTCCCCGTGTAAAGGCTGGTATCCGGCAGCTGTGAAGCTCGACGGAGCCTGTGAAATCGGCTACGCGTCGCCGCAGCGGCTTTTGCTTCGGCGGGAGCGGTAAGTTTCTGGTTTCGCATCGGCTTTGCCGAATGCCGGTCATCTCCTCGGACCGATGCGAAGGCCTTCTTGTGGTGGCGCGTGCTCCTGCGCCGGCCCGGTGATCGCGTCGGCACGGAAGCGCTCAGGGAGCGGACAGACGATGACAGACACCTCGACCCCGGAAGTCCGGAAGCCCGGTCACGGCCGCGTCTACGGCTCGATCACCGAGACCATCGGCAACACGCCGCTCGTGCGCCTCAACCGGCTCACCAAGGAGCGCGGCGTCGACGCCGAGATCCTGCTCAAGCTCGAATTCTTCAACCCGATCTCGTCCGTGAAGGACCGCATCGGCGTCAACATGATCGATGCGCTCGAAGCCTCCGGCCGGCTCAAGCCCGGCGGGACGCTCGTCGAGCCGACCTCGGGTAATACCGGCATCGCGCTCGCCTTCGTCGCCGCCGCCCGCGGCTACCGCCTGATCCTGGTCATGCCGGAGACGATGTCGCTGGAGCGGCGCAAGATGCTCGCCTTCCTCGGCGCGCAGCTCGAGCTGACCCCCGGCCCGCAAGGCATGAAGGGTGCCATCGCCCGTGCCGAGGAACTGCTGCGCGAGATCGACGGCGCGGTGATGCCGCAGCAATTCTCCAACCCGGCCAACCCCGAGATCCACCGCAAGACGACCGCCGAAGAAATCTGGAACGACACGCAAGGCCATCTCGATGCCTTCGTGGCAGGTGTCGGCACCGGCGGCACGGTGACCGGCGTCGGTGAAGTGCTCAAGCCCCGTCTGCCCGGCCTCAAGGTGTTCGCTGTGGAGCCGGTGGACAGCCCCGTCATCTCCGGCGGTCAGCCCGGCCCGCACAAGATCCAGGGCATCGGCGCCGGCTTCATCCCCGACAACCTGCACACCGATATCCTCGACGGCGTGCTCAAGGTGTCGAACCAGCAGGCGATCGACACCGCCCGCGACCTCGCCAAGTTCGAGGGCATTCCCGGCGGCATCTCGACCGGCGGCAACGTCGCCGCGGCGCTGGAGCTGGCGGGCCGCCCCGAGTTCCAGGGCAAGCGCATCGTCACCGTCGCCTGCTCGTTCGCCGAGCGCTACATCTCCTCGGTGCTGTTCGAGGGCATCGGCTAACGCCCGCAGGGTGCGGGTCCGCGAGGGGCCCGCACCGCAACTCCTCCCGTCCCGGATTGTTGTCCCGGTCAGACCTGGAGGATGATGATGACGGAGACGTCTCCCAACCGGCCGTCGCCCAGGGCGGCCGATGCGGACCCCAACGGCCAGGAGTTCGGCACGGATCGCCCCGCCGCCGCACGGGACGCGGTAGCGCGGACCGAAGCCGAGACGCGCTTGGATGATCTGCGCCGGATGTCCGATCCGTCTTCCCGGACCCAGCCCGACGCGACGGCGCAGGAGGCGATCGAGCGCGCCACCGCCGCCGTCGGCCAGGAAGAGCCGCCGCGCCACGGCGCGTGTGATGGAGGCCGCGATGGGAAATGAGAACCGACCCGAAGAGGATCTGAGCAACACCGGCACCCGCAAGCCCGACGAGGCCGTCGGTTCGCCCGGCCCCCATCCGGCCGGCGGCGGCCATCAGACGCCCGAGCAGGCGGCGATCACCGGCCAGGGCTCCGGCGGGCGATCCGATGCGGAGCGGCGCGGCGAGTGGGGCGGGGGCAGTCAGGGAAGCGACGCGGAGGGACGGACCCCGCCCGCGCTCGGCGGCTCGTCCGGTGGCCATTCCGACCGCAAGGCCTCGGCCGGTCCGCGCGAGGGGGAGCCGGTCGCGGGCGAGCCCGATCGGGCCAAGCGATCCTGAGCGGCCCCGATACGATTCCGGATTCCTGAGGGAGCGTCACGATGAACGGGCAGGATGGCGACGATCGCGAAAAGGATCGGGAGCGCCGGGACGGGGACAAACCCGCCAACAGCGCCCCCGACGCGGTCAAGGACCCGAACGAGAAGACCGACGGCAAGCCGGGCGTGCCGTCGCAGGGCGACGAGACCGATCCGGGCGCCGGCTGAACCGGTACTTGATCCGGTCCCGTCCGCGCCTTAGGCCGCCTGTCTCGGCGCCTCGTCCAGAAGCTCGTCTGCCGGGCCGAAGAACTCGAAGCGGACCCGCTCTGCCGGCACGCCGGCACGGGTGAGGCCGTTCGACAGGGCGGCCAGGAAGGGCTTGGGACCGCACAGATAATAGGTCGCTCGATCCGAAGGCGTGTTCGCCGCGAGCCACTCTGCCGTCACCAACCCCGCCTCGTCGTAATGCTCGCCGGACCGGTCCTGCGCCTCCGGCTCGGCGTAGAAGGTACGGGCGGACAGGTTCTCGCGATTGGCGACGAGGCTGCGCACGTGTTCGCGCATGGCGTGGACCCGTCCGTTCATGGCGCCGTGGACGAACCAGGCCGGACGCTCGGGCGCCTCCTGCACGAGGCTCTCCAGCATGCTGACCATCGGGGTCAGGCCGACGCCGCCGCTGACGAGGACCACCGGCTCGGCGCTCGAGCGATCGAGGAAGAAGTCGCCCGCGGGGGCGGCGACCTTCAGCACGGTTCCGGGCCGGGCCTCCGCGTGCAGCCAGTTCGAGACCAAGCCGTCCGGCCGGTCCGCCGCGACCTCGCGCTTCACACTGATGCGGTAGGCACGGTCGTTCGGGGCGCAGGAGATCGAGTAGTTCCGCTTCAGCACACCCCGGCCCGGCAGCTCGACGAGGAAGCCGAGATACTGTCCCGGCTCGTGTCGCAGCACCGGACCGCCGTCACTGGGCACCAGCACGAAGGAGCGGATCGTCTCGCTTTCCGGGGTGACGCTCTCGACCACGAAATCGCGCCATCCGTTCCAGCCGCCGGACTTGGACGCCTGATCCCGGTAGATCGTCGCTTCGCGGCCGATCAGCAGTTCCGCCAGGAACCAGTACGCCTCGCCCCACGCCGTGAGGATCTCGGGCGTTGCCGCCTCGCCGAGCACGTCACTGATCGCCGCGAGCAGGGCGTCGGCAACGTGAGGATAATGCTCCGGCAGGATGTTGAGCGCGACATGCTTTTGAGCGATGCGCTCAATGGCTCCCGTCAACACGCCGAGATTGTCGATATTGCGGGCATAGGCCAGAACAGCGAGAGCGAGCGCCTTCGGTTGCGAACCGGTCTCGCCGTGATGCGACTGATTGAAGAGGTCGCGGATCTCGGGATTCTCGAACAGGCGCTCGTACATGCGCCGCGTGATGGCGAGTCCGTGGGTCTCGAGGGCCGGAACGGTGGCTTTGACGAGGGCGACGGTCTGGGGGGAGAGCGGTGCGGGCATGGGCGAATCCAAAGATCCATTCGAAATGAACCTTTTGCCGCACAGCTTAAAAAGATGCAACTGAAATGTACCTTAAAAACCGGTCGGATCCGTCATGCGCCTGACCCGCTATACGGACTACGCGCTCCGCACCCTCATCTATGTCGGCTTGCGTGAGCCGCGGCAGAGTTCGATCGCCGAGGTCGCGCGGGCCTACGGGATCTCGGAGAGCCATCTCACGAAGGTGGTGCATCAGCTCGGCCGGCTCGGGCTGATCCAGACGATCCGGGGGCGGGGCGGCGGCCTGCGCCTCGGCAAGCCACCGGCCGAGATCGTGGTCGGCGCCGTGGTCCGGGCGACCGAGGACGACCTCGCCCTGGTCGAGTGCTTCTCTGGCGGTTCCTGCGCGATCACCGCACCTTGTCGTCTGCGGCGGGCCCTGGGCGAGGCGCTCGCGGCGTTCCTGGCGGTCCTCGACCGCTACACCTTGGCCGACCTTCTCGGCGGGGCGGAAGGCGACGAGGTCGCGCGGCTGCTCGGTCTGTTCCCGCCGGCTCCCGCGGCGGGAATTCCCGAGCCCGAGGGCGCTTGACTCGACTAGGCTGCCGCCGCCTCGACCCGATTCCGGCCGAAGGATTTGGCGCGGTAGAGAGCGGTGTCGGCGCGCTTGAGCAGGTCGGCCGGGCCGGTATCGGTCGCGCGCCGCACGGAGACGCCGACCGAGACGGTCACGCCGATGTCGCGCGTGCCGCCGTCGATGGCGAAGGGCGTCGCCTCGATCCGCTCGCGGATGCGCTCGGCGATGGCGCGGGCGTCGGGCAATTCGGCCCCCGGCACCACCATCACGATCTCCTCGCCGCCGTAGCGGGCGAGGATGTCCATCGGCCGCACGTACTGGCGGATGCGCTCGGCGAAGGCGCGCAGCACCTCGTCACCGGCCTCGTGACCGTAGGTGTCGTTGATGAGCTTGAAGCGGTCGATGTCGAGAAGCAGGCAGGCGAGGCCCTTCTGCTGCAGGGCCGCCTCACCGAAGACCGGGCCGAGATGCCGGTCGAGGTAGCGCCGATTGTGCAGCCCGGTCAGGTCGTCTGTGATCGCGAGTTCCATCGAGGCCTGGAGGGCGCCGCGCAGAGTCTCCGAGAAGCGCCGCCGCCGCACTTGGGTTCGCACCCGCGCGACCAACTCGTTGCGATCGACCGGGCGCAGCAGGTAGTCGTTGACGCCGAAATCGAGGCCGCGGGTGATGCGGGCCTTCTCGTGCATCTCGCCGATCATGATCAGCGCCATGTTGCGGGTCCGCTCCAGCGAGCGGAGCTGGCTGCACAGGCGCAGGCCGTCGAACCCTTCGAGGTCGAGGCTCACCAGGGCGAGGTCGAACTGCTCCTCGGGCGCTCGCACCAGGGCGCGGTGGGGATCGGTCTCAACGGTGACCTGATGATACTGGGAGAGCGCCGTGCCGATGCGGTCGATCGCGCTCGGCCGGTCCTCCACGAGGAGGATGCGCGCACCTTCACCCGTATCGGCCGCGGCCAGAACCAGGGGATCGGGACCACCGATCTCGCGCGTGGCGAGGGCGCGGGAGCGCAGCTCGTCGGTCACTGCCTTCAGCCGCACGAGGCTGCGCACCCGCGTCATCAGCGCAGTGTCGTCGATCGGCTTGGTCAGGAAGTCGTCGGCGCCGGCGTCGAGACCCCGCAGCCGGTCGGCGGGCTGGTCGAGGGCGGTGACGATCACCACCGGCAGGTGAGCGGTGGCGGGGTTGGACTTGAGCCGGCGGCAGACCTCGAACCCGTCCATGCCCGGCATCATCACGTCGAGCAGCACGACGTCGCAGGCGCCCTTCTCGCAGATCGCCAGGGCGTCGGGCCCGTTCATCGCCACGACCACGTCGAAATACTCGAGCGACAGTTTCGTCTCGAGCAGCCGGACGTTGGGGTAGAGATCATCCACGATCAGAACGCGAGCGGACATCGTTCCTCCGATGCGCGGCCGTCACGACCGCGACGGTACTCAGTCCGAGGATGTCTCAGGGAGTGCCGTCATCGCCAATGTAGCGACGGACCGTTGCCAAAAACTTGGCAACCGAGATCGGCTTGGACAAATACGCCTCGCAGCCCCCTTCACGAATGCGTTCCTCGTCGCCTTTCATTGCAAAAGCGGTGATAGCGATCACGGGAATGTTACGAAGGTCGTCGTCGTCCTTGAGCCATTTTGTCACCTCCAGGCCCGAGACTTCGGGAAGCTGGATGTCCATCAGGATCAAGTCTGGGTGGTGCGCGCGCGCCAGTTCAATCGCCTCGATACCATTGGCGGTCTTGAGGGTCGCGTAGCCGTGCGCCTCCAGCAGATCGTTGAAGAGCTTCATGTTCAGCTCGTTGTCTTCAACGATGAGAACGGTTTTCTTCATGACCTGCTCCGGCGCGGTCGCGATGGCGTTCCACCCCGTGGCCCGGCCCTCGTACTCTCTTAAACTGCTACTCGTTGATGAAACGCAAACTTGATCATAGTGATGCCGCAAGCGAACGTCTTGCGGTCGAGGTACTGGGATGGCTCGCCGCCGACGAGGATCGGCTATTCCGATTCGTGGCCGCGAGTGGCCTCGAACCCGGAACGCTGCGCGAGAGCATGCACGATCCCAGCTTTCTCGGTGCCGTTCTCGATCATGTGATGAGCGACGAACCGTCGCTGCTGGCTTGTGCCGAGGCACTTGAAGTGCGGCCGGAGCGGATCGCCTCCGCCTGGCAGCGCCTGCAGCCGCCGCCGTTCGACGAGGGCGGCTGAGGAGCTCGATGCTCTATCCTCTCGTTTCCGCACCATCTTTTCCCGAAACCCGGTGGCCACCTTTCGGGACGATGCTCTAGCGCGCCAACTCCCGCAGCCCGAGCCGGATCAGGGTCTTGGCCTCCACCGTGTCGGCACCGTCGCCCAGGCCCTTCAGGGCGGCGGCGATGGCAGCCGAGGCCTGAACCTGGGGATAACCGAGATTGACCAGCGCCGAGATCGCATCCGCGACCGGCTGCGGTGCGGTGCGATCCTCGACGGCGCCGGTGAGTGCCACGAGCGCGGGATCGACGGGGGCGAAGGCGGGGGCCTTGTCCTTCAGCTCCGCCACGAGGCGGGCTGCCAGTCGCGGGCCGACGCCGGGGGCGCGGGCGACCGAGCCCTTGTCGCCGGTGGCGATGGCGGTCGCGAGGGCGGACGGCTCCAGCACCGACAGCACGCCGAGCGCCACGCGGGTGCCGACGCCCTGCACTGTCTGAAGCAGCCGGAACCACTCCCGCTCGGCATCGGAGCGGAAGCCGTAGAGGCGGATCATGTCCTCGCGCACATGTGTCTCGATGGCCAGATCCGTGGCCTCGCCGGGCGAAGGCAGGCGCTGCAGGGTCCGGGCGGAACAGTGGACGACGTAGCCGACGCCGTTCACGTCGAGGATCACGAAATCCTCTCCGTAGGAATCGACGATTCCCTTGAGTTTGCCGATCATGTGAGCGTGAGCTTCCCTCGGGGCCGTTGCCGCGCTTGGCCTAAGGCCATATCCGTCTTGGCGGCACAACCGACAAGGTGACCGCATGAAGCGCACGCTCGCCCTCGCCGCCCTCCTGCTGGCGGGTTTCGCCCTCGCAGGGCCCGGCGGTCTCCACGCGCAGGAGGCCGCCCCGGCCCTGACCAAGGATCCGGGTCAGGTCAAGGCCGGGCGCTACCGCCTCGATACCGCGCACGGTAAGATCACTTGGTCGATCAGCCATCTCGGCTTCTCGACCTATTACGGCCAGTTCACGGATGTGACGGGCGAGCTCGTCCTCGATCCCGCCGCGCCGGCCAAGAGCACCCTCTCGGTCAAGATCGGTACCGGCAGCGCCAACGCGCTGAACGACAAGCTCAACGCGCACCTCAAGACGCCGGACTTCCTCGATTCGGGCAAGTTTCCCGAGGCCACCTTCGTGAGCCAATCGATCGAGCCGACGGGGCCGACCACCGCGCGGGTCAACGGCACGCTCACCCTGCGCGGCGTGTCGAAGCCGGTCTCGTTCGACGCCACCTTCAACCAGGCGGGCGTCAACCCGGTCGACAAGATCTACTCCGTGGGCTTCGACGGCTGGACGGTGATCAAGCGCTCCGATTTCGGGGTGAACGCCTTCCTGCCGCTGCTCGGCGACGAGGTGGCGCTCCGGCTGGAGGGCGAGTTCAAGCTCCAGTAGACGCCGCCGGCGCGGGCCGAGGGTTTGCGGCAAGGCTTTGTTCACGGTACGTGCCGTACCGGATCGCTGCTTTGAAGGAGGCCGAGGCCATGACCACGGACATCCGCATTCTCGGCATCGATCCCGGCCTGCGCCGCACCGGCTGGGGGCTGATCACGGCGCGGGGCAGCAAGCTGTCCTACCTCGCCTGCGGCGTCGTCACCTCCGACGGCGACCTGCCCCTGGCCTTGCGCCTGCGTGAATTGCACGAGGGTCTCACCCGCGTCATCGCGACCCACACGCCCGATGAGGTCTCCGTCGAGGAGACCTTCGTCAACAAGGATGCGCAGGCCACGCTCAAGCTCGGCCATGCCCGCGCCGTGGCCCTGCTGGTGCCGGCCCTCGCCGGATTGCCGGTGGCGGAATACGCCGCCAACCTCGTGAAGAAGACGGTGGCCGGAAACGGCCACGCCGAGAAGGTGCAGATCCAGGCGATGGTGAAGTTCCTGCTGCCGAAGGCGGAGTTCAAGCTCGCCGACGCGGCCGACGCGCTGGCCATCGCCATCACCCATGCGAGCCACCGCGGCGCCATCGCCCTCGACCGCCGCCACGGCGTCGCCGCCGGGGGAGGGCCGGGCGCGGCCCGCATCGCCGCGGCGCTGGCGCGGCTCGACCGGTAGCACCGGCCGACACCGGGGATCATGCGGCGGTCAGACCCGGCCGACTTGCGGGCCGGACTGCCTCACGCGGCCCTGACGTTGACGAGGAAGCGGGCGACCTCCTGCCGCAACTGGTCGGCCTGAGCTGACATGTCGGAGGCGGCCTGCAGGACGTGGTCGGCGGCGAGACCGGTCCGCTCCGCGGCTTCCGCGACCTCGGCGACGTGGCCGGTCACGGCACGGGTGTCCTGCGCGGTTCGGCCGACGCGATGCACGATCTCGTTCGTGGCCGCGCCCTGCTCGCCGACGGCACCGGTGATCGAGACGGCCACGGTATCGATCTCGCCGATCCGCGTCGTGATGCCGCCGATCGCCGAAACGGCTTGGCCGGTGACGCCCTGGATCCGCGTGATCTGCGACGTGATCTCGTCCGTCACCCGCGTGGTCTGGGTGGCGAGCGCCTTCACCTCGGAAGCCACCACCGCGAAGCCCCGTCCGGCCTCGCCGGCGCGGGCCGCCTCGATGGTCGCGTTCAGCGCCAGGAGGTTGGTCTGGCTGGCGATGTTGGAGATCAGAGCGACCATCTCGCCGATCTGCGCCGTGGCGGCGCTCAGTTCCCGCACCACGCCGGCCGTCCGGTCGGCATCCGACACCGCCCCGCGCGCGAGGTCCGCCGATGCCTGCATCTGGCGGCCGATCTCGACGACCGAGTTCCCGAGCTGCTCGGTCGCCGCCGCCACCGCATCGACGTTCGAGGCGGCCGCGCCGGCTGCGGCGGACATCCGGGTGGTCCGCTCGGCCGTGCGCTGCGCGGTGACGCTCATCGTCTGCGCGGTCTCGCGGAGCTGAGCGGCGGAGGTTCCGACCGTGCCGACGATCCGGACGACCGACGCCTCGAAACCGTCGGCGAGGCTGCGCACCATCGCCCGGCGCTCGGCGGCCGCGCCGGCCTGGGCGGTCTCGGCTTCGAGAGCCCGGCTATGGATGAGATTCTCCTTGAACACCCGGACGGCGGCGACCATCGCCCCGATCTCGTCGCGGCGGTCGGTGGCCGGCAGGACGACGTCGAGGTCGCCCCCCGCCAGCCGGGTGGTGTCGCGGGCTAGGACGACCAGAGGCTTCGATAGGCTCCCCGCCAGCCAGAAGGCCACGCCCGCACCCGCCCCGACGGTCGCGGCGGACAGAGCGAGCATGAGCCCGATCTTCCACGACATCGCCGCACCGGTGGCGCCGATCTGGGCCTGAGCCTCCTGGCCGGCCAGCGCCACGGCCTCGTCGAGGTCGCGGCCGATCGCGGCACTGTAGCGTGCCATGACGGCCAGGGTCGGGATCTCGCGCGCCTTGCGCAGCCCGAGAAGGATCTCCGCGCCCGCGCGCCACTGCCGGGCCTCGGCCTCGGCCGTGTTGGACAGGGTGAGCATCCGCTCCGAGAGCGCCGAGGCCTTCAAGCGGCCGAGACCCGCCTCGAGGGCGTCGGCGTTCGCGGTGAACTCGCTGCCGATCCGGCCTATATCGAGGAGATCGGTCATGGCCGTGACCCGCGCCACCAGGGCTTCGGCCCGGCGGAAGCGGTCGCGGGCGGTGCGGCTGGCCTCGCTGGCCTCCACCGCGCGCCCGGCGAGGCCCGAGAGTTCCCCGAAGGCGGAGAGGCCCGTCAGGCCCGCCATCGCCGACAGGAGCCCCCCGAGCAGCATGAAGCCGAGGAGCGGCAACAGGATCTTATGGCGAATCGACATCGCGGGGTCGTCTCGTCGTTCGTCTGAATGGGGATGCGGGGGCGGCGGAGGCCGGTCAGTTCGGCAGGTTCGGCAGAGCCGTCTCGGTCTGATCCGCCGTGAGGGAGCGCAGGAAGGCGATCACGTCCGCGCGCTCGCTCGGCGTGAGGTCGACCGGCTTCATCAGCGGCGACTTCGAGGGACGCGGGACGCCGCCGGATTCGTAGTGCGCCATGATCGCGTCGAGGTCGGCGAATTGGCCGGCATGCCCGAACGGTGCCCGGTAGCTCAGGTTGCGCAGGCCCGGAGTCTTGAAGGCGTGCTTGGCGTAGCGGTCATCCGGGTCGAAGGCGGCACGGCCGATATCCTTGGTCTCGATCCCGAGGTCGTGAAACTTGTTGTCGGTGAAGTTCCAGCCGGTGTGGCAGCCGGAGCAGGCCGCCCTGCCGGTGAATAGGGCGAAGCCGCGCTTGGCCTCGCTCGACATCGCCGCCTCGTCGCCCTCGACCCAACGGTCGAACGGCGCCCAGCCGGAGACGATGGTCCGCTCGTAAGTGGCGATGGCCGTCAGGATCGTGTCCTGCGTCACGCCCTTGCCGGGGAAGAGCGCATCGAAGGAGGTCTTGTATTCGGGGATGCGCTTGAGGCGGGCGATGATCTCCGGGAACTTGCCGTCCATCTCGGCATCGGCGGTGATCGGACCCATCGCCTGCGTCTCGAGGTTCGGCGCGCGCCCGTCCCAGAACAGGGTCGGGATCCAGGCCGCGTTGAGCACCGACGGGGCCTTGCGGGCGAGAGGCTTGTTGGTGGCGCCGATCGCGCCGGGAACCGGCACCTCGAAGCCGAAGGATGGGTTGTGGCAGCTGGCGCAGCTCAGGTTCTGCTGGCCGCTCAGGCGGGGATCGAAGAATAGCATCTTGCCCATCGTCGCCAATTGGGGCGAGTAGGGCGCATCCTCCGGGAACGGGATGTGGGTCGGCCGCTTGTAGTCGGCCTTGACGGCGTCGAGGCTCTGAGCCCCCGCGGGTGCGAGAGCGAGGCAGCCGACGAAGAGCTGCATCGAAACGATGAAGCTAAACTTTGAACGCATCGGAACGACCTGAAAACGCAACTGCCGCTGTTGCGATCACTTATCAAATATAAGTCTTAAAAATTTTGCGATTGTACGACGATTGTCAATTTTCTAGTATTGATCGAATCCTAGATGCGTCACAGAAAGATGATAAATCGACGGAAGTAAGAATATAATCTGTATCTTTCCTCTCGGAGGCTCGGTCGCGCGCTCAGGGCACGTTGTGGGGTGTCCGATTTTCACGGGTGGGCGAAGGAAATCTTCCGCGCTCGACGCTTGGGAGGGGGAGACTGGCGGGCATCCCCCCATCCCCTCCGATCGACCGGTGTTCTAGCCTCTCAGGTCGAGCAGAACCTTGCCGACCGCCTCGCGACGGACGAGCACGCCGAGGGCCTCCTCGTAGGCTTCGAGCGAATAGGTGCCATGGACCTTCACGGTGAGCTTGCCCTCCGCCGCCCAGGCCAGCAGCCGAGCTTGGTTCGCCCCGTGCGCTTCCGGCTCACGCTCGACGAAGGCGCCCCAATGAACGCCCTGCACGTCGATGCCCTTGAGCATGATGACGTTGAGGGGAAATTTCGGGATCTCGCCCGCGGCGAAGCCGATCACGAGGAAGCGGCCTTTCCAACCGAGCGCGCGCATGGCCGGTTCGGCGAGATCCCCGCCGACCGCGTCGTAGACCACGTCGACCCCCCAATCGCCGGTCAGACGCCGCAATTCCTCGCGCAGATTGTTCGCCCGGTAGTCGACGAGCTCGTCGGCGCCGTGGGCCCGGGCCATCTCGAGCTTTTCCGGCGAGGAGGCGCAGGCGATGACGCGGGCGCCGAGCAGCTTTCCAAGCTCGACCGCGGCGAGCCCGACCCCACCCGAGGCGCCGAGCACGACGAGGGTCTCGCCCGGCCGGATGTCGGCGCGGTCCCGCAGCGCGTGGAGCGTGGTGCCGTAGGTGATCGAGAGCCCGGCGGCGACGGCGTTGGAGACCGCCTCCGGCACCCGCGCGAGGCGCTTCACCGGAACCGCGATGCGCTCGCGGGCGGTGCCGTGACTGAGATGGACCATTACCCGGTCGCCGACAGAAAAGCCTTCCGCGCCGGGGCCGAGGGCCTCGACCACGCCGCAGGCCTCGCCGCCCGGCGAGAACGGAAGCTCGGGCTTCACCTGATAGCGGCCGGCGATGATGAGGGTGTCGAAGAAGTTCAGCGCGGCGATCCGCACGCGCACCAGCGCTTCGCCGGGCCCCGGCACCGGATCGGGCAGATCCGCGATGCTCAGATCCTCCGGCCCGCCGAGCCGGCTGCACACCAGGGCCTTCATGTCCGGGTCGTCTCCCTTAAACCTCGTGACGAACGACGCATTCGTCGACGCTCATGCCTGCAGGCGCGGCTTGAGCGCAAGACGCTCACGCCCGCTCGTAGGTCCCCGTCAGCAGGCCCTTGGCGATCACGTTGCCCCGGAGTGCATCGAGCAGCGCGCCGCGGCCCGGCGAAGCGGGCAGTTCCGCGGGGCGGGCCAGTGCGAAGATCTGGAACAGATAGTGGTGCGGCCCATGCCCCGTCGGCGGGTCCGGCGGCAACCAGCCGTCCTTCAGGAACGAGTTGCGGCCGAGATCGTGCCGAGCGCCGTCGCCCGCCGGGCTCGCGAAGGCCCCTTCCGGAAAGCCCTGGTCTTCCGGTGTCAGGTTCCAGGCGATGAGGTGGACGAGGGGGTGAGGGGAGGGGGCGTCCGGATCCTCGACGAACAGCACCAGGGCCGCCGCATCCCTCGGCACGTCGGCGACGGCGAGCGGCGGGGAGAGCCCTTCCCCGTCCGCCGTGTAGCGGGCCGGGATCGGCGCCATGTCGGCGAAGGCTTGGCTCGTCACGCGCAAGGTCGCGGAGGCCTCCGCGGCGACCGTGTGGAACGCGGCCTTCTCCGCACCGGCCCTGACGCGGGACAGGGCTTCACCGACGGCGTGCGGCAGCTTTTCGAGCATGGGCGACGGTCTCCGCTGATCCTGCGAAAAACCCTCAACGAACGCCGCCCGGCTTCGTTCAGAGTGCCTCACGAAACGCCCGGTCGCCGATCGTTCGCGTTCTGGCGAGCACAGCGCAGCGGGCGTTGTGTGAGAGACATTCAGGCGGGGCGGTGGGCCGCGACCATGTAGTTCACCCCCGTGTCGCGGCTCGCGCGCCAGGAATCGCCCAGCGGATTGTAGACAACGCCGGTGGTGTCAGTGACGGTAAGGCCGCCCGCCGCGATGTCGGCGGCGAGTTCGGCCGGCGTCACGAACTTTTCCCAGTCGTGGGTGCCCCGCGGCAGCCAGCGCAACACGTATTCGGCGCCGACGATGGCGAGCGCGAAGGAACGCATCGTCCGGTTGAGGGTGGCGGCAAACAGCAGCCCGCCGGGCTTCACGGTGGTGCAGCAGGCGCGCAGGAAGCCGGCGCGGTCGGAGACGTGCTCGAGCACCTCCATCGCAAGCACGATGTCGAAGCGCTCGCCCCGCGCCGCCACCGCCTCGATGGTCTCGTCGCGATAGTCGATGGTCAGCCCCTCGGCCTCGGCATGGGCGCGGGCCGCCACGATGTTGCCGGTCGCCGGATCGAGGCCCGTGACCGTCGCGCCGAGCCGGGCCAGAGGCTCCGACAGCACGCCGCCGCCGCAGCCGATGTCGATGACGCTGAGCCCTTCGAGGGGGAAAGGCGCAGCCGGGTCGCGGTCGAAGACCCGGCAGGCCTCGTCGCGGATATAGCCGACCCGGACCGGATTGAACTTGTGCAGAACCGCCATCGGCCCGCGCTCATCCCACCAGCGCGCGGCCAGGGCGTCGAAGCGCGCCACTTCGTCCCGATCGATCGAGGCACCCGTCATCCGGCTCACTTTCGCATCATTTGAACCTACGGTCCGTCCGATTGACACGGCCGGGGGGCCCTTGTACCCGCCGGGCGCATTCCCGGTACAGCCGCGCCGTGTTGTTTTCCTGAAGCCGGCGCGCCGGCCTCGCGGCCGGGACCGTGGGGACAAGATGAGCAGACCGGACGCGACATGCCCCGTTTGGTGATGAAATTCGGCGGCACCTCCGTCGCCAACGTCGACCGCATCCGCAACGTGGCGCGCCACGTCGCCCGCGAGGTCGCGGCCGGCTACGAAGTCGCGGTCGTGGTCTCGGCGATGTCCGGCAAGACCAACGAGCTGGTCGGCTGGGTCAAGGACGCCGATCCGCTCTACGGTGCAGCGGAGTACGACACCGTCGTGGCGTCCGGCGAGCAGGTGACTTCGGGGTTGCTGGCGATCGCGCTCAACAAGGACGGGATCAAGGCCCGCTCCTGGCAGGGCTGGCAGATCCCGATCCACACCTCGGATGCCCACGGCTCGGCCCGGATCGAGGGCATCGACCCGAAGAACCTCGACGAGGGCTTCAAGCGCGGCGAGGTCGCCGTCATCGCCGGCTTCCAGGGCGTGAACGCCGAGACCGGCCGCATCGCGACGCTCGGACGCGGTGGCTCGGACACCTCGGCCGTGGCCATCGCCGCCGCCATCGGCGCCGAGCGCTGCGACATCTACACCGATGTCGACGGGGTCTACACCACCGATCCGCGCGTGGTGCCCAAAGCGCAGCGCATGGAGCGGGTGACCTTCGAGGAGATGCTGGAGATGGCGTCGCTCGGCGCCAAGGTGCTCCAGGTGCGCTCCGTCGAGCTCGCCATGGTGCACCGGGTGCCGACCACGGTGCGCTCCTCCTTCGATCCCCCCGATGCCGCGCGGCCGGGCACCCTCATCTGCGACGAGGACCAAATCGTGGAACAGCAGATCATCACCGGCATCGCCTTCTCGAAGGACGAGGCGCAGATCACCCTGCGCGCCGTGAAGGACAGCCCCGGCATCGCCGCGGCGATCTTCGGCCCGCTGGCGGATGCCAACATCAACGTCGACATGATCATCCAGACCGTGTCCGGCGACCAATCGACCACCGACATGACCTTCACCGTGCCGGCGGCCGAGTACGAGCGCTCCCGCGCCATCCTCGACGCTCAACGCGACACGATCCAGTTCGGCCAGATCGAGGGCGCCACCGATGTCGTGAAGGTGTCGGCGATCGGCGTCGGCATGCGCTCGCATGCGGGCGTTGCAGCCAAGGCCTTCCGGGCGCTGGCGCAGAAGGGTATCAACATTCGCGCCATCACCACCTCCGAGATCAAGTTCTCGGTCCTGATCGACGCCGCCTACACGGAGCTTGCCGTGCGCACGCTCCACTCGCTATACGGCCTCGACCAGGCCTGACCGTTCTCGTCGGCGTCGGCCCCACGGCTCACCAGCCAGGGTTGCGCCGGCCGACCCGGATTGACGACACGATGCCCGCTGCGCCCGGAGGCCCGCGCCTGCTGCTGCGCCGGCTCCGCGAAGCCATGGCGGAGCCGGTCAGTCCGCAGCAGCGCCTCGATCGGATCGTCGTCCTCATCGCGGCGAACGTGATCGCCGAGGTGTGCTCGGTCTATGTGGTGCGCGATGACAACACTCTCGAACTGTTTGCAACCGAGGGTCTGAACCGCGACGCGGTCCACATCACCCGCATGCGCGCCGACGAGGGCCTCGTCGGCCTGATTGCCAAGACCGCCGAGCCGCTGGCGCTGTCCGACGCGCAGTCGCACCCCTCGTTCTCGTATCGGCCGGAAACGGGCGAGGAGATCTACCACGCCTTTCTCGGCGTGCCGCTCCTGCGGGCCGGGAATACGCTCGGCGTGCTGGTGGTCCAGAACAAGACCTATCGGGTCTATTCCGAGGAGGAGATCGAGGCGCTCCAGACCACCGCCATGGTGCTGGCGGAGCTGATCGCCTCCGGCGAACTCCAGGCGCTCGCCCCCGGCGCCGGCACTGCCGCGCGCCGCCCGGTGAGCCAGCGCGGCGTGGCGCTCGCCGACGGGATCGGGCTCGGCCACGTGGTGCTGCACGAGCCGCGCATCGTCGTGAAGACGCTGATCGCGGAGAACGTCGAGCGCGAGATGGAGCGGCTGGAATCGGCGATCGAGGACGTGCGCTCGGCCATCGACGAATTGGTCGAGCGCGGCGACGGCCTCAGTTCGGGCGAGTCCCGCGAGATCCTCGAGACCGTCCGCATGTTCGCCCACGACAAGGGCTGGCTGCGGCGGATGCGCGAGGCGGTGCAGTCGGGCCTGACGGCGGAGGCCGCGGTCGAGCGGGTGCAGTCGGACAACCGCGCCCGGATGCTGCGCCAGAGCGACCCTTACCTGCGCGACCGCCTGCACGACCTCGACGACCTCGCCAACCGCCTGTTGCGCCGCCTCGTCGGCCAGGAGGGGCGGGGCGGCGACGGATTGCCGGAGAACGCGATCCTGGTCGCCCGCTCCATGGGACCGGCCGCACTCCTCGACTACGACCGGGCCCGCCTGCGTGGCGTCGTGCTGGAGGAGGGGGGGCCGACGAGCCACATCGCCATCGTCGCCCGGGCGCTCGGCATTCCGGCGGTGGGCGAGATCGCCAACGCCACCGGCCTGTGCGATTCGGGCGACGCGATCATCGTCGACGGCCTCTCCGGCGAGGTCCAGATCAGGCCGACCCCTGAGGTCGAGGCCTCCTACGCCGAGATGGTGCGCCTGCGCGCCCGGCGGCAGGAGCAGTACAGGGCTCTGCGCGACGTGCCCGCCGTCACCCGCGACGGCGTGAAGATCGGCCTGCACCTCAATGCGGGCCTGCTCGTCGATCTCACCCATCTGCACGAGACCGGGGCGGAGGGCGTCGGCCTGTTCCGCACCGAGCTGCAATTCATGATCGCCGAGCGGATGCCCTCGGCGGCCGAGCAGCAGACGCTCTACGAGGCGGTCTATTCGGCCACCGGCGACCTGCCGGTCACGATCCGCACCCTCGACATCGGCGGGGACAAGATCCTCCCCTACATGCCGGCGCTCGAGGAGGAGAACCCCGCGCTCGGCTGGCGGGCGATCCGGATCGGCCTCGACCGGCCGGCGCTGCTGCGGGTGCAGTTGCGGGCGCTTCTCAAGGCGGCGGCGGGCCGCCCGATCAAGATCATGTTCCCGATGGTCGCCACCGTCGAGGAATTCACCCGCGCCCGCGACATCGTCGAGCGCGAGAAGGCGCATTTGCGCCGTCACGGCTACCTTTTGCCCAGCGATTGCCGCCTCGGCGCGATGGTCGAGGTGCCCTCGCTGCTGTTCCAGATCGACGAGATCGCCCGCGAGGCGGATTTCCTGTCGGTCGGCTCCAACGACCTGATGCAGTTCCTGTTCGCGGTCGATCGCGAGAACCGGCGCGTGGCCAACCGCTTCGATCCCCTGTGTGGGGCGGCGATGCGTGCCTTCCGCCTGATCGCCGAGCGTGCGACCGCCCAAGGCTGCCCCGCCACCGTCTGCGGCGAGATCGGCGGGCGCCCGCTTGAGGCGCTGGCGCTGATCGGCCTCGGCTTCCGCGAGTTCTCGATGTCGCCGGCCGCGATCGGCCCGGTCAAGGCGATGGTCCTCTCCGCCCATGCCGGCGAGGTCGCGCAGCTGATCGAGTCCGAACTGACCCGCGTGACCGACGGCGCCTCGGTCCGGCCCGCGCTCACGGCCTATGCGAAGGCGAACGGCGTGCCGATCTAGCGTCGGAGGATTGTTTGGACTGGCGTCTGCACTGGCTTGAAGCCGAGGGCGACCTTGCGGCTTGGCGTGATCGGATCGGCCTGGAAATCGAGGCGGCCCGTCAGGCCGTCGCCGGCATCCTGCCGCCGTTTCAGCTGGACATCCTCGTCGAGCGCGTGACCGGCGCGGTCATTCCGGAAGTCGGGACGACCGGCCGCGCCTACCGTCCGGGCCTGTGCTCGCTCACGGTCGATCCGCTCAATCCGAACTTCGCCGTGAGCCTCGATCACGGCGACATCCGGCGGACGATCGCCCATGAGGTGCATCACTGCCGTCGCTTCGCTGGACCCGGATACGGTGATACGCTGGGCGAGGCGCTCGTCAGCGAGGGACTGGCTGGGCACTTCGCCGGGACGCTCTTCGACGCGTCCCCCGAACCTTGGGAATGCGCCCTGGACGACGCGGCGTTGCGCGCCCATCGCCCGAGTGCGGCGGAGTTGCGGGCGCCCAATCAGGATCACGCCGGCTGGTTCTTTGGCGCGGGCGGCCGTCATCCGCGCTGGCTCGGCTACACTCTCGGCTACCGGATCGTCGGCGACTGGCTCGCTGCCAATCCTGCGCCCGAGGGCGAGACCTGGGTGAACGTGCCGGCGGATGTCGTCCTCGCCGCCTCTCCGTGGTCCGCCGCGGCGTGAGCGGCCCGTAAACGATCCCTCAGGCCCACGGCTTATGCGGGTACGTCTTCCCTCGCGGTCGCCGCACGGGTAACGGGTGCCGGTCGGACCGCCATGAACGCTGCCGTTCCGGCGAGCCAGCCGAAGCGGCCGTGCGATCCGCCCCGTCTCTTTCCGATCCGACGCGCACCATCGACGAGTATTCCAGCAGGCGATGACACCCATTCCTTCCGATCGCCTCGACGCCATCCTGGCCCGGCACGCCTTTGTGACGGCGCAGCTCGCCGACGGCTCGGCCGAGGCCGAGACGATCGTGCAGCTCTCCCGCGAACTGTCCGAACTCGACGGCGTCGTCGCGGCGATCCAGCATTACCGGGCGGCCGAGGCCAACCTCGCCGGCATCCGCGCGCTGATCGACGAGCCCGGCGGCGATCCCGAGATGCGCGCGCTCGCGGCCGAGGAGAAGCCCGAAGCCGAGGAGGCGCTGGAGACGGCCCACCGCGCGCTGCAGCTCATGCTGCTGCCCAAGGATGCGGCCGACGAGAAGAGCGCGATCCTCGAAATCCGCGCCGGCACCGGCGGCGACGAGGCCGCCCTGTTCGCGGGCGACCTGTTCCGGATGTACGCGAAATACGCCGAGTCGAAGGGCTGGCGCGTCGAGGTGATCTCGGAGAGCGAGGGCACCGTCGGCGGCTACCGCGAGGTGGTCGCCGAGGTGAAGGGCCGTTCCGTGTTCTCGCGGCTCAAGTTCGAGAGCGGGGCTCACCGCGTCCAGCGCGTGCCCGACACCGAGACGCAGGGACGCATCCACACCTCCGCCGCCACCGTCGCCGTGCTGCCGGAGGCGGAGGAGGTCGATGTGGTCGTCAACGAGGCCGATCTGAAGATCGACACCATGCGGGCGCAGGGCGCCGGCGGCCAGCACGTCAACAAGACGGAATCGGCGATCCGCATCACCCACATCCCGTCCGGCGTGGTGGTGTTCGTGCAGGAGGAGCGCTCGCAGCACAAGAACCGGGCGCGCGCCATGGCGCTGCTGCGGGCCAAGCTGTTCGACGCCGAGCGCACGGCCAAGGATTCGGCGCGGGCCGCCGATCGCAAGGCCCAGGTCGGCTCCGGCGACCGCTCCGAGCGCATCCGCACCTACAACTTCCCGCAAGGGCGCGTCACCGACCACCGCATCAACCTGACCCTCTACAAGCTGGAAGAGGTCATGGCCGGCCCGGCGCTCGACGAGGTGATCGACGCGCTGGTCACCGAGCATCAGGCCGAATTGCTGGCGGCCGAGGGGATGGCGTGATCCCTGATCGAGTGGGACGCTACGAAACCCTTTCCGCGCCGGACCGCGGGCTTGCCCGAGACCTGCGAGCGTGTGCTCAAGCCGGGCGGGCCCGATCGGGATGGGGGAGAAGGCGCGGACACGTCCCGCGCTGTCCGGCATGAGCTTCGATCACACCCTCTCCCGTGAAGCCGCCCTGCGCCATCTCGTCCGGGTCTTCGAAGAGGCCGGCCTGCCGGACGCGCGCACGGACGCCCGCTTCCTCGCCCTGCACGCCCTCGCGCTCACCCCTCTCGACCTGTCGCTCCGCGGGCGCGAGCCGATCGGCGCGGCCGGTGCGCGCGCTCTGAGTGACGCAGCGGCGCGGCGGTGCGCGGGCGAGCCGGTGGCGCGGATTATCGGCGCCTGGGAGTTCTGGGGGCTGCCCTTCGCCCTCGGACCGGAGACGCTGGTGCCGCGGTCCGACACCGAGAGCGTAGTGGAGGCCGCGCTGCGGCTGTTTCCCGAGAGGGATCGTCCGCTGCACCTGATCGATCTCGGCACCGGCACCGGCTGCATCCTCGTGGCGCTGCTGCACGAGCGCCCCAAAGCCTTCGGCATCGGTGTGGACCGGGCGGAGGGCGCGCTCGCGGTCGCCCGCCGGAACGCGGCGGATAATGGCGTTGGGGACCGGGCCGCCTTCCTGTGCGGCTCCTGGCTCGATGCCCTGACCGGGCCGTTCGACCTGATCGTTTCAAACCCGCCCTATATCGCTGCCTCCGTCGTCGCGACGCTCGCGCCGGAGGTGCGCCTGCACGATCCGCACGCCGCACTCGACGGCGGCGCCGACGGCCTCGACGCCTACCGGGCGATTCTTCGCGGGATCGCGCGTCGGCCCGGCCTGCTCGCCGCGGGCGGCGCCCTCGTCCTGGAGATCGGCTACGATCAGGGGGCGGCGCTCGTCGACCTCGCGCGGGCGATGGGATTCGAGGATGTGAATGTCGGCCGGGATCTCGCCGGCAATGACCGGGTCGTCACGCTTCGGCCATCCTTGGCGGGCAGGTGACGGAACGAAGAAGTGGATTGGCCGGTGCGGCAGGGTGCAAAACGCCCCGCAAAATGCCACGGACGCCGCAGAAATTCGGCATAAGCCGCCATTGCTCCGAAAAAATGCTTGTTGTCGAGGGCGTCAGTCACTAGCTTAGATATGCAGACCGCCAACGGCCCGTTGAGCGTCTCTCGCAAAACACCCGCTGCGCCGTTACGGCCAAGGGGTTCCCGAATTCCGGGAGTTTTGTGGGGCACTCTTCAAGACGGTATCGGCAGGATCGGTTTTGACCGTGTCCTCCGGCCTCGGACGGTCTTCCCACCATCGAGCGGACGCGCTCCGGCAGTCGCGGTCAGGCTCGGTGGGATCGAACCTGACAGTCGAGGGATGTCTCGCGGCGCGCCGAACGGAGCGCAGCCACCGGACGAGCGGCAAACATCGCGGGATGTGCGCGCTCGGGTGCCTCGCGCCCGGCCCGCTTCGCCCGCGAGCAGGGCTCCGGCGCTGTCAGTCACGCTGAGCGACAGGTTAACGAGGGTCAATCGAGGCCGATGAGACCAAACCAGAATCGACGGATGCGGGGTCGCAATCGGCCCAAGGGTCCGAATCCGCTGACGCGCTCCTACGAGTCGAACGGTCCCGACGTCAAAATCCGCGGCACCGCCCAGCATATCGCCGACAAGTACGCGCAGCTCGCTCGCGACGCGCTGGCGAGCGGCGATCCGGTCGCGGCTGAGAATTACTTCCAGCACGGCGAACACTATTTCCGCATCATCACCAGTGCCCAGGAGCCGGGCCGTCCCCAGGTCAGCCAGGGCTATGCCCGCAACGGCTTCGACGAGGACGAGGAGGGCGACGACGAGACCGTCCAGGGTCAGGGCCAGGGCCCCGAGGGCGGCCGCCAGGGCTTCGGCTACGGCGCAGACGAGTACGGCGACCCGACTCAGCAGCCGCAGCCGTTCGAGCGCCACGACTTCGACGGTCGGAACCAGGGCCGCGACCGCAACGAGCGCGGAGACCGGAACCAGCGTTTCCAGGGCCGCGACCGCAACGACCGGGGCCAGCGCTTCGAGGGCAACCGGCAGGATTATAACCGCGGCGAGCCGCGGCAGGACTTCCGCCAGGATCGGCAAGACCGACCCGAGCGTCAGGACCGGCCCGAGCGTCAGGACCGCCAGGACTATCCCCGTCAGGACGGTCATCGCCCGGATTACCGGCAGGACCGGCGGCAGGATTACCGGCAGGATTTCGGGCCGCAGACTCAGGAAGGCCGCGAGGGCCCGCGTGAGAACCGCCGCGACGCCGCGCGCTTCGAGAACGGTCGTCCCGAACCCTCCGAGGCGCTGCGTCAGGAGCCTCGCCAGGACTCGCGGCAGGAGCCGCGTCAAGAGGCGCGCCCGGTCGAGCCGCGTCAGGAGACCCGCGCCGAGGCTTCCCCACGTTCCGAGGGACCGGTGCGTCCCGACAGCCCGGCGCCGCGGCGCGGGCGTGGCCGCGCGAGCGAAGCCAGCCGCGCGGCGGCGGCCGAAGCAGCCGATCCGTCGGCACTGCCCGCCTTCCTGATGACGGCGACCCGCAATCCCGCTCCGCTTCCGGCCGATGCTCCGGCCCCGCGCTCCGCGCCGGAGCCGCGCGAAGCGGCCCCCAGCGCCGAGGTGCCCGCGGCCGACGACGCGCCGGCGCCCAAGCCCCGGCGGCGTCGAACCCGCTACAAGGGTGCCGAGGGTGAGGCCGCTCCCGACCAGACGGATACGCCGGACGCGGCCGAGTAAGAGTGCCTTACTAAGACGCCCGGTCACCGACCGTTCTCCCACGTGCGAGGACAGCGCGGCGGGCGATTTGTGAGAGATACCAAGACAGGATCAGCGGCCCGAGGGAAACTTCGGGCCGTTTTCGTTGCGCCCGGCCGTCACGCGGCGTCCCGAGCGACAGCCGCCGGCTTTCGTCAGACGACCGCCCGCTCCGGCCCTAGGAAAGGCCTGCTTCCAGGCTGTCGATGAGGCATAGGCCGATGTCAGGGGTGGACCGGCTCGCGCGAGCGGCGCGTGCCCGATCCGGCCGGCGATCGGAGGACATGATGCGGCAGACCTTCTTCCTGGCCACGGCGCTCATGATCGCGACGCCGACCGTCGCACTCGCCCTGGATCCGGGAATGATCGCACAGGGACAGGTGCTCTCCGGTATGGCGCGGGGCTACGCCGAACGCGGCTACGCCGAGCGCAGGGGTGTCCGGTCACGACGCACCGAGCCGAGTGAGGCGAGAACCCGGCAGACTTGCGCCAACGGGCGCGCGATGGCCCGCCGCGGAAACGCCGATCCACGGCTTCGATATCTGCTCGCGCTGTGCCGCAGGGGTCGCTGGTAGTCTGATCGGACGACGAGATGGATGCGAAGCCAACGTCGACGACCGGGGGAGGCAATGACGGCTCCCGACCCTCGGCCGACCCTCGGCCGCTCTTCGCGAGATCGAGCGGATCAGGCCGGGATCCTACCGCAGATAGTTCACGAGGCTCATCTCGGAGAGGATCGAGGTGACCTTGTAGCTCGCCTGCAGCTGCGTCTGCAGGCTCAGCAGCTTGGCCGCGACCTCCTCGGTCGAGACGGTGTCGACGCCGTCGAGAGAGGCCTCCAGGGTCGCCTTGGTGGTGTTCGCCACCGCCTTCGCATTGGCCATGCTGCTGGCCGCAAGGCCGAAATCGGTGCCGAGCTGCTCCAGGCTCTGCTGGTTCTCGCCCGCGGTGAGCAGGCTGGACGCCCGGTTGGACACCGCCTCGTAGCGCGCCGTATCGACGGCTCCGGTCCCGCTGGTGAAGCTCTCGGCGGCCATCGCGGCGATACCGGCCAGCGTCCGGCGGATCGCCTCCTCGTTGGCCTGGGCACCGATGGCCACCGTCCGGCTGGTGCCGGCCTGCACGGTCGCCGTCGCCCGCGGGTCGGCGGCGGTGTCGCCCTTGTACCAGATCAAGGTCTTGGCGCTCGCGGTCTCGGCGTAGCCGTTGCCGTCCGCCGCAACGCGCCGCGGGCTCAGGCCCGCCACCGGCGACCCTTCGAAGAAGTTGAGCGAGGCGCGGGCCGTCGAACTCGCCGAGAGGTCGGTGTTGGCGGCCGAGGTCAGGGCGTTCTGGAGCGCCCGCGACAGGTTCGCGGTGGTGTCGTCCGGGGTGGCGCCGAGGGCGAAGGTCGTCGTCGAGGTGGAAGCGGCCGTCTCGGCAGCGGTCAGGGTGATCGTCCGGGTCGTGCCGTCGTGCAGGCCGAGCTTGAGCGTGATGGCGTCGCCGGCCGCGATGCCGCTCCCGACCGTGAAAACGGTCGAGGCAGCCTGCCCGTTGGAGAAGGTGGCGGTCACGCCGGGCGGATTCGCGCTCTGCACACTGGCGATGTCGGCGCCGCCGAGCGCCCGCTTCAAGTTCGCGGCCGTCTCCGCCGCGGTGTTGCCGATGGCGAAGGCGCCGGCCGCGTTCCCGGCTTCCCCCGCGCGGGCCGTCAGGTCGAGGGTCTTCTGGCTGCCGTCTGCGAGCTGCACGACGACCCGCACCTGGGCGCCGTCGGCGGGCTGCTGCGCGAAGTTGAGGGCGACATCGGGCTTCGCCCCCGCGAAGAAGGTGGCGCCGAGCGAGGCGCTGTTCGAACTCGACGCGGCCATGAGGGTGAAGCCGAAATTCGCCCGCGCCTCCGGGTTGGCATCCTCCGACAGGCTGACCGTCCGGGTGCCGGTGCCCTGGATCAGGCGTCCGTTCCCGGATGGGCCGAGATCGGCCTTCTTCTGCTCGGCGATCAGCGCCTTGAGTCCGTCCAGGCCCTCCGCCGGAATGCCGTTCATGATGGCCTCTTGGGAGACGACCGGCTGCGTCTCGGTGGCCCGCCCCGAGAAGACGTAGACCCCACCCGCCTGCTGGTTCAGGGCATCGACGGCCGCCGCGAGGTTGTTGGCGGCGAGTTGCACGGTGGTGGCCGGCAGCTTCTCGTTGCGGGAGGTGACGTTGCCGCTGATACTGGAGCGGGTGTTGTCGGACAGCGACTTGAGTTGGGTCAGGCTGGCGCTCGTGAGCTTCACCCGGGTCTCGGCCGACGAGATCGCCGCGACGTAGCCGTCCTGGGCGCTGATCGCGGCGTGGGCGCTGAGGCTCGTCGTGCGTGCCACGCCGAGGCCGCCATAGGTCTCGGCGGTGCGCCCCGTCGAGAGCTGCTGAGCCAGCCCGTCGAGCTGGTTCTTCATGCCGACGAGGCTCGCCGACTGGCGGTCGAAGCGGTAGGTGCCGGCGGCGAAGGCGGAAATGGTCATCGGCGGCTCCGCAGCTAAATTCTGAGCAGGGTGTCGATCATGTCGCGCGCCGCGGTCAGCACGCGGGCATTGGCCGCGTAGGCCTGCTGAAGCGCGATCAGGTTCGACATCTCCTCGTCGATGTTGACGCCCGAGGCGGAGGCGAAGCGCCCCTGCGCCGTCGAGAGGGCGATGCTCTGGCCCTCGTCGAGATCCTGCGCCGCCGCGGCCGCGGCGCCCTGCACCGAGATGACGCCCTGGACGAAGTCGGCGACGCTGGAGCGCGTCGGCGCGTCGATGCCGCTGATGCCGCTCGACGAGGAGAACAGGCGCTGCGTGCTCGTCAGCGCGGTGTACATGGCCTGGGGCCGGGTCCCGTCGCCGACGCTCGATCCGGTGCCGGCCCCGGTAATCCCGACGAGGCTGCCGGCGCTGCCGACCACCGCCGGGTTCACGGCAATGCGCTGCGCGAAGCCGGTGAGCTGCGAGCCGCCGTCGAAGGAGCCGGTGTAGAGCGCGGCGGAGGCGCCGTCGACGAAGAGCGGAAGCTGCGTGGCGGCACCCTTGATGTCGCCCGCCGAGGTGACCTGGGTCACGCTGGCACTCGCCGCGACCAGGGAGGCGCCGCCGGTCGAGAGGATCCGCATCGCGCCGGCCGCGCCGCCCGGCGCGCTCGACACGCTGTAACCCCCGCCCAGGGCGGCCGCGATCGCGCTGCGGACCGAGGCGGGGTCGCGGCCCGAACCGGGCTGCGGGATCGTGAAGGGAATGATCGTAGCGTTCGCGTCCTCGGTGCCCCCGGCGGGAACGGCCGGCGGCGGCGCCTGGTAGGACGGCATCAGGATCAGGTTGCGCTGCGTCCCGCTCCCGTCCTGCACCGTCAGAGTGATGGCATTGCCGGCCGAGAGGCCGGTGAGATCGATGTCGAAGCCGCCCTGGGTGCCGTCGGTGGGAACGGTGCCGGTGGCGACCCGGTCGGACATCGCCCGCGACAGGCCCGCGGCGAGGTCGTCGAGCTGGCGCTGTGCCTGCGGCAGGGCGGTGTCGCGCAGCTCGATCGCCGCGGCGATCGAGCCGGAACGGATCGCTCCCGAGGCGAGCAGATCGATCTTGCCGCCGCCGGGCGTCGTCGCGACGATGGTGCCGACGCCGCTGCGCGAGGGATCGCTGTCGTAGAGGGCGTTGGCCGAGAGGGTGCCCCGGGCATCGAAGCTGAGTGTGGCGGCATTCGAGCGGTCGAGCAGGGTGACGCCCGAGCTCGTCAGCACGCTCACGCTGCCGTCGCTCTGGGTGACGGCGTTGATGTCGATCAGGCCCGACAGGCTGGTGAGCGCCTGGTCGCGCTGATCCTCCAGCTCGGGGCGGCTCGGATCGCCGGCCGAGGTCGCGACGATGCGGGTGTTGAGCTTGGCCAGTTGCGCGAGCAGGTCGCTCGCCTTGCTGGTGTCGATGCCGAGTTGCGTCTCCAGCCCCGAACGCAGGGCCTGGACGCCGTTGGCGGCGCTGCCGATGCGGCTGGCGATGTCGTTGGCCGCACTGAGCACCGTCGCCCGCGCCGCCGTCGAGGTCGGGTTGGCGGCGAGCGTCTGCAGCGAGAGCGTGAAGCGGTTGAACACGCCGTCGAGCGCGGAAGCGTCGCCGGGCCGCCCGTAGAGCGTATCGAGCTGCGTGCGGGTCTTGGACATCAGCGAGGTGTAGGCCGCGCCCGACGTCTCGGAGCGGAGCTGCTTGAGCGCCGCGGCGTCGAGGGCACGCCCGATCGTGCCGGTGGCGACGCCCGCATTGCCCAGGCCTGAGCTGACGGGCGAGAGCGTGCGCCGGACATAGCCCGCCGTGCCGACATTGGCGATATTCTGCGAGACGACCCCGATCTGGGCCTGCGTGACCCGCAGGCCGGCGGTCGCCGTGCTGAACGCATCGAGGGCCAAGGCGTCTCTCCTCGCTCAGGAGCCGGTCAGCGGATGACGTTCAGGAGATCGGAGATCATCGTCTGCGCCGTGGACATCACCCGGGTGTTGGCAGAGTAGGCCTGTTGGGTAACGATCATCTTTGAGAATTCCGCAGCAATGTCCGTATTCGACTGTTCGAGGTTGGCACCGACCACGGTCGAGTCCTTAAGGCCGCTGATCGCCTCGCCGGAGGCGACGGTCTGCTGGTAGTTGCCGAGCGAATCCGGCTTCAGCCCGTCGGGATTGACGAACTGCGCCACCTCGATCCGGGCCAGCCCGATCACCGAGCCGTTCGAGTACTTGCCGCTGATGATGCCGTTCTCGCCGACCTCGACGGAATTCAGCGAGCCCGAGGCGTAGCCGTTCTGCTTGAGGTCGTTGGTCGTCACCGAGCCGGAGGCGGCGGCGTACTGCGTCAGGCCACCAGTGAGATTGAGGCTGACGGTACCGACGTTGACGCCATCGACCGTCAGGTTGTTGATCGGAACCGTGTCCCCGGTCGGAGCCGTCATCTGACCGCTGCCGCTGAAGGTGAAGGCCTGGCCGATATTGGTCCAGCTTGTCTGGTTGCCGGTGACGCTGGCATTGTCAGCGGTGAACAGGTTCCAGGTGTCGCTCGTGCCGGTCGCCGTGTCGGCGGCGGCCACTTTTGCCCAACGGCTCTGCACGCTCACGGGCGCGCCGGAGGCGGTGTAGACGGTCAGCGCCGGGCCGGCGATGCTGTTGTCGATCAGGCTCTGCGCGTTGGCCTGGGAGACGGTGCCGCCGGTCCTGCCGTTGGTCGGCGTCACCCGCGCATCGGAGCCGTCGCTGAAGGTGGAGAGCATGCCGTTGGTCGAGGCGACGTTGGTGGTGGCGGGTGTCTTCGGCAGGTTGGCCGAGTAGGTGATCGTCGTCGTCGGCTTGGCCGGGATGATCGCGTTGGAGATCCGGATCGGCCCGGTGCCGTTGGTCTGGCCGGTGACCGGGTCGAGGCTCGCACCGACGAGATAGGCGCCCGCGCCGTTGACGAGGTAGCCGTCCTTGTCCGCGGCAAAATCGCCGCGGCGGGTATAGAGGTTGGCGGTGGAGAAGCTCTCGCCGCCGCCCGTGTCGGTGGTCTTCTTGCGCACCACGAAGAAGCCCTGACCGTCGAGCGCCATGTTGGTGGAGACGCCGGTCGAGACCTTGTTGCCCTGGATCGAGTTGGTGAGTTCCGAGAATGCGGCGACCGAACCCGCGGTCTGGTTCTTGGTGCTGCTGCTGTCGACGAGCATGTCGACGAAGCCCGTATCGATGCGCTTGTAGCCGGTCGTCTGCGAGTTCGCGATGTTGCCGGAGATGTTGCTCAGCGAGAAGGATTGCGCCTTCAGGCCCGAGACCGCGGTCTGAAGCGCGGAAAAGACGTCCATGGCTTTGGCTCGCTCCCTAAGGCCGCACGGGCGGTCGATGAGAGGCCGCAAGCGGTATGCCAGTTCTAAGTCATTGATCTTGTTGGCCGGGTGTCGCGCGATCTCGGCAGATTCGGACTACCTGGGGGGTCTGTGCGGCAGTTTCTGCCCAGTTCGGCCGTGTTTACGGCCCGTTATCGCGACGGCCGTTAGGATGGAGACCGAGCTTTCGCGTCGGACGGCATCCATGAAGAACAAGAGGACGAGCCTCGTCCACCTGATCTACTTCTCGCGCCTGACCATCTCGAACGAGCCGGCTCTGCGCGCGAAGCAGATCGGCGACATCACGCGGCAGGCTCAAAAGAAGAACGAGTTCGCGGTGATCACGAGCTTCCTGATCATCGACCAGAATTTCGCGATCCAAGTGGTCGAAGGCGAGCGCCAGTCGGTCAACGAGACCTTCCAGCGCATCGCCGCCGATTCGCGCCATCGCGACGTGCAGATCGTCGAGTGGCGCGAGATCGCCAAGCGCGAGTTCGTGAGCTCGTTCACGACGGTGAGCCGCACGCCCGCCAACGATCCGCACTTCGCCAAATCCGGCCTGCTGCCGATGCTGCAGCGGGGTACGCCGAAGGGCAGCGCCATTCATGGGCTGGCCATCACGCTGCAAGCCGAATCGATGGCCAAACAGGGCATCGACCACTTGTTCGTTTGAGCGGGCGGACGGCCTGAGCCCGCCCCCCAGAGTTCCTGTTGAGACACGCCCTCGGACGCCATGAGCGACACACTTCCCATCCTCATCGTCGACGACCAGCCCAAGCTGCTGCGGCTGATCATCGAATTGATGTCCCGCCTCGGATTCCCGGACGTGGAGGGCGTATCGGACGGCACCGAGGCCCTCAGCCGCATGCGGGAGCGCCGCTACGCCCTGGTCATCTCCGACCTCGCCATGGAGCCGATGGACGGGCTTCAGCTCCTGCGGGAGATCCGGGCCGACGACAGCCTGATGAACACGCCCTTCATCCTGACCGAGACCTCATTCGATTTTGAGGACATCAACCACGCCCACGTCGCGGGTGCCGACGCCTTCATCCTCAAGCCGTTCGACATCAACCTCCTGAAGACCAAGCTGAAACAGGTGCTCAACCGCAAGCCGCGCCGCCGCGAGGCGCCGCTGCCCGCCGAGTCGACGCTGAGCCAGGAATTTCCGCTGCTGGGCAAGTTCTGAGTGCCTCTCACAAAACTCCCGCCGCGCTATTCTCGCCGGAGCGGGAACGGTCGGGGACCGGGAGCTTTGTGAGGCACTCTGAACCGGCCACTCCGGGGACGGCCCGTCTCATGGTCGATCCGGGATGTCGCGCATCGCCGCCTCGAACAGGCGCACGCGCATGCCGGGAAGAGGGGCACGCGCGGGAGGCAGGATCGCTCCGAACCGTCGGCTGAGCCCGAGACAGGTCGATCTGTGGTTGGATTCCGTGAGGCCCTCTTAACCGGATCCGGGCATTGTCGTCGCGGACGGTGAGGAAGGTCGGGCTACTGATGCAGGCGCAGGCCGAAGGTTGCGGAGCCGCGGATCGCTCGTCGGTCCCGCGAAGGGGCGTCGGTGGAATGCGCGGCAACGTCCTGCGCGCCGGCCTGTGGCTGTGCCTGACCGTGACGGGATTGGCGGCCGCCGCGTTCGCGGCCTCGTTCTCCACTGAACCGGCCTCGCGTGCGCTGTTGATCGCCGGCGCCGGTACCGCGGCGCTCGCCCTGGTGCTCCTCGCCTTGCGTCAGCTCGTCAGCGGTCTCGGTGCGGCGATGGCCGGGCACGGGGCCGGCTTGAGGTCTGCAACCGACATCGCGGGTTTGGAGCGCCGCGAGGAGGAACTGAGCGACCGTATCGCCCGGCTGAACGCGGCGCTCGACACCTTGTCCCTGGGCTTCCTGCTCTACGATCGCGATCACCGGCTGCTCGTGATCAACCGCCGCTATCACGAGATCTACCGCCTGCCGCCCGGTGCGGTGACGCCGGGCATGCCGGCACAGGAGGTGCTGCGCCGGAGCGTCATGGCCGAAAGCCGGCCGGAACGGAGCGAGGCCGAGCAATTGGCCGAGATCGGCGCGCTGATGGGGGCCGACGCCGTGCCGACCCAGATCCAGCACCTCGCCGACGGGCGCATCGTCGCCATCGAAATCCAGCCGATCGACGGCGGCGGCTTCGTGGCGATCTTCGAGGAAGTGACCGAGCGCTGGAACGCCGAGGCCCGCATCGCCCACATGGCCCGGCACGATGCCGTGACCGAACTGCCCAACCGCGTGCTGCTGCGCGAGCGCATCGAGGGGGCGATCATCCAGGCCCGGCGCGATACCGGTTTCGCCGTTCTCTGCCTCGACCTCGACAACTTCAAGCAGGTCAACGACACGCTCGGCCATGCGGTCGGCGACGAGTTGCTGCGGGCGGTGGCCCATCGCCTCAGAGCCTGCCTGCGCGAGGTGGACATCGTGGCCCGGCTCGGCGGCGACGAGTTCGCGGTGATCCAGGCGGCAGTCGAGACGCCGGCGGATGCCGCCACCCTGGCCAAGCGCATTCTCGACGTGGTCAGCGCGCCCTACGCCCTCACCCATCATTCCGTGACCATCGGCGTCAGCATCGGGATCGCGCTCGCGCCGAGCGACGGCTTGGAGCCCGAGCGGCTGATGCAATGCGCCGACGTCGCCCTTTATCGCGCCAAGGGCGACGGGCGCGGCGTGTTCCGGTTCTTCGAGGCGGAGATGGACGCCCGCCTTCAGGCCCGCCGCTCCCTCGAACTCGACCTGCGCGCCGCCTTCGAGGCGGAGGTGTTCGACCTGCACTACCAGCCGATCTACGACCTTTCCCAGGAGCGCATCTGCGGCTTCGAGGCGCTGCTGCGCTGGACTCATCCGACGCGAGGCCGCGTCTCGCCCGCCGAATTCGTGCCGCTCGCCGAGGAGATCGGCCTCATCGTGCCTTTGGGCGAATGGGTCCTACGGCGCGCCTGCCGGGAGGCCGCGCGTTGGCCGGAGGGGCTCAAGGTCGCGGTCAACGTCTCGGCGGCGCAATTCACCTCGAGCGCGCTGATCGGTACCGTGAAGGAGGCGCTGGCCGAGAGCAAACTGCCCGCCCGCCGCCTCGAACTCGAGATTACCGAGAGCGTCCTGCTCGTGAACGGCAGCGCCACGGTGGCGATCCTGCACGGGCTGCGGGACCTCGGGGTCCGCATCGCCATGGACGATTTCGGCACCGGCTATTCCAGCTTGAGCTACCTGCGCAGCTTCCCCTTCGACAAGATGAAGGTCGATCAGTCCTTCACCCGCGACCTGACGGTGGAGCAGGGTTCGGGCTTCATCGTGCGGGCGGTGGTCAGCCTCGCCTCCAGCCTCGGCATGACGACGACCGCGGAAGGCGTCGAGACGCCGGAGCAACTCGCTTGGCTGCGCGAGGAGGGCTGTGACGAGGTGCAGGGCTACCTGTTCAGCCCGCCGGTTCCGGCCAGCGCCCTTCCGGCGCTTCTTGAGACCTGGAACGGCCCCAAGCGCTGCGCCGCCTAAGCGCCTCTCACAAAACGCCCGCGGCGTTGTCCTCGCCAGGGCGAGAACGGTCGGTGAGCGGGCGTTTCGTGAGGCGCTCTGAGACCGATCGCCATTTCGTCCCTTTGAGACGGACCAGTCGTCAGGCCGCTGCGGAAGCCGGCGGACGTTCCCGCGAGACCTTGGCCGCCGCCTCGCGCAGCGTGCCGATCCCGGCCTCCGCGCCCATGCCGGCGGTGGCCAGATGCCGGCGATAGGCCCGCGCTCCGGGTCGCCCGTTGAACAGGCCGAGCATGTGCCGGGTATAGGCATGAAGCCGCAGGCCGCGTTCGAGGCCTTCCGCGATGACCGGCTCGAACGCCTCGACCGCGGCGAAGGCGTCGGCCACGGGCGCCGGCTCGCCGAACAGCTCGGGATCGACGTCGAGCAGCAGCGCCGGCTCGGTGTAGGCCGCCCGACCGATCATCACGCCGTCGACCTCCGTCAGCCGCGCCTTGGCGGCGGCGATGTCGGCGATCCCGCCGTTGATCGCGATCGGCAGGGCGGGATGCGCCCGCTTCAACCGGGCGACGCGGCCGTAATCGAGGGGGGGTACATCCCGGTTCTCGCGCGGTGACAGGCCTTTCAGCCAGGCCTTGCGCGCATGGACGATGAGTCCGTCGGCGCCAGCCGCGACTACCGTGCCGGCCACGGCGTCGAGGGCCTGCTCGATATCCTGATCGTCGACGCCGAGGCGGCATTTCACCGTGACGGGTACGGAGACGGCCGCCTTCATGGCCGCGACGCAGGCGCCGACCAGGTCCGGCTCGCGCATCAGGCAGGCGCCGAAGCGTCCCTCCTGCACCCGGTCGGACGGGCAGCCGATATTGAGGTTGATCTCGGCGTAACCGAAATCGGCGGCGATCCGCGCCGCCGCCGCGAGATCCCCCGGATCGGAGCCGCCGAGCTGCACCGCAACCGGATGCTCGCCGGCATCGAAGCCGAGCAGCCGCTCCCGATCCCCGTGCAGCACGGCGCCGGTCGTCACCATCTCGGTGTAGAGCCGAGCCCGGCGCGACAGGGTGCGGTGGAACGCGCGGCATTGCCGGTCGGTCCAGTCCATCATCGGGGCGACGCTGAAGCGCCAGCCGCTGAGAGCGTTCGGGATGTCTGTCGGCGTCGACACGTGCGCCCTGTTCCGTTCGATTCTCGTCCGCCCTGAGCCGTCCGCGAGGACCGATGCAGGATCGATGCACGGGGCGGTTCGATCGGAAGCGCACCGCCCTATCCGGAGAGGCCGGTCATCGGCTTGCGCCTTCGCTCCACGAGCCGAAGGCCATCGTTGAGGGGGGCTGTCCGCGATGCGCGCCCGGATATCACGCCTGATCCAGAGCCGGAAGAGAAGCGAACGTCATGACAGGCCGAGCGCCTGCGCAGCGGCAGGCAGCCTGACGCCGACCGGCTAGGTTGCTGCCGGGGGCGGCTCGTCGTGAAGACGCAGGAAGGCCTCCGCAAAGGCCTCCGCGCCCTCCTTGGTCAGGCCAGTGACCACGAGACCTTGTGCGGTGACGGCCCAGAGGCCGTCGTCGTTCTGGAAGACGCTGAGTGCCGTCACGGCCCGCCTCCGGGTGTAATCTCAGGGGCAACGATCCCGCATCGCCACCTGTTCCGTACTGGAACGGCAAGGGCTACGCCCGTGCCGCCCACGCAACTTCAGCGCTGTCTCTCGACGGAGCCGGGGGCTCAATGCTTATGACGATGCCCGTGGCCATGCTCGTGATCATGGCTGTGATCGTGCCCGCAGCTGCCGTGGTCATGGCTATGACCGTGGTCATGGTCGGACCCATGCTTGTGCCCCTGGTCGTGTCCATGATCGTGATGCGCGTGGGCTTCGTGGTCGTGGTGATGGTGGCCATGGTCATGGTGGTCGTGACCGCACTGGCTGTGGTCGTGGGCTGCCTTTTCCGGCTTGAAGGGCCGGTTCACCGGGTTGGCCGTGCAGCCCGCGCCGCGGACCAGTTCGGCGGCCCTGGCCGGGACGTAGAGAACATCCGCACCGACCTCGGCGGGAACGTGCTCGCCCCCGAGTTGCCAGGCAAGGCGCAGTAGACGGACGGGATTGCCGGCGCGGACTTCGAGCAGCGCCTCCTCGGCGGCGCGCACGCCGACGAGGCGTCCGTCGTCGAGCTTCAACGCGTCGCCGTCCTCAAGGCCCGCGGCGCGTTCCAAGGTGAGATCGACCGATAGCCCACCCGCCGTGGTCAGATGGGCGTGCGCCTGTCCCCGCGCGGTGTGGTCGAGGGTCACCGTATCGACGACGAGATCGGGCCGGACGGCGGCCTTGCGGACGATCAGGCTGGCTTTAGGCATGGCGGTCCTCGGTCATGAACCCGGCGGCAACGGGCCGAAGCCGGGCGATTTTGCAACAGATGTGCCCTCAGATGGCAGGCGCAGGGCGAAAAGTCATGCGCCGATGCAACCTGCCCCAATCTTGGCCGTTTCATGTGCCGTCGATGGCGGCCGGTGACAAATCAAGGCCAAACGGTGCTCCGCGCCGGCAACAGGCCCGATCGCCGATGCACAAGGGAGTTCGGACCACCATGAAGAGACTCATTGCCGCTGCCCTCGCGGGCAGCCTCGCGCTCTCGCTCGGTGCCTGCAACACGCCTCAGGATCGTGCGCTGGGCGGTGCGGCCCTCGGTGCGGGTCTGGGCGCCGCGGTCGGCGGTCTCGCCACCGGCCGCGCGGGCGGTGCGCTCGCCGGTGCCGCGATCGGCGGCGCGGGTGGCGCCATCGCCGGTGCCGCCACGGCGCCGCGCTGCCCCTATGGGACCTTCCGTGACGAGTACGGCAACGTCTACTGCCGCTGATTGCGACACGTGCGTTGCGGGAAGGGCCGGGGCGGGGAGCCTCGGCCCTTTCTTTTTGCGGCCTGTCAACGCATCGGGCTTGCGCCGCGGTACGGTTTGCGGCGTTAAGCCGTGACGAACGCTCCCGCCGAATGACCTCGGATTCGTCCTTGCCCGTCTTGGATCTCTCACCTTCCCCTCGACCGTCCACGGGCGGCGCCCGATGAGCACCGGCCTGTGGGGTAAGATCGGCGGGGCGGGAATCGGCGTGCTGGTCGGCGGGCCGATCGGGGCGCTGGTGGGGAGCGTCGCCGGCCACTTCCTCGTCGATCGCGAGGGGGCGCCCTTCGGGCCGACGCCGCGGGACGTGGTGTTCACCACCGGACTCGTGGCGCTCGCGGCCAAGATGGCGAAATCCGACGGGGTGGTGACCGATTCCGAGGTTCAGGCGTTTGGGCGCGTCGTGCAGGTCGATCCCGAGGCGCGCGCGGGCGTCCAGCGCCTGTTCGACCTTGCCAAGGCGACGACGGACGGCTTCGAGGCCTATGCCGGGCAACTCGCCTCGGCCTTCGGCGAAGAACCGGCCCTGCTCGAGGACGTGCTCGACGGCCTGTTTCACATCGCCACCGCCGACGGGGCGATCCACGAGGGTGAGGAGCAGTACCTGCGCGCGGTGGCCGGCATCTTCGGCCTCGACGAGGCCGCCTTCCGCCGGATCGCCGCCCGGCATGTGCGGCTCTCCGACGATCCCTACCTCGTGCTCGGCCTCGAAAGCTCCGCCGACCCGGCCGCCCTCAAGGCGCAGTACCGGCGACTGGTAGCCGAGAACCATCCCGACCGGGCGCTGGCCCGCGGCCTGCCGCCGGAGGCGGTGGCGATCGCCACGCACCGGCTCGCCGCCATCAACGCCGCCTGGGATCGGATCGCGGCCGAGCGGGGATTGAAGTGAGCTTCGCCTCCGACAGCCCGCTCGTGCAGGCCGTCGTCGCCTCGCCCAACCGCGGCGTTCGGGTCGGCGACGCCCTCGACATGCTGATCCTGCACTACACCGGCATGCCCACTGCACAGGGAGCACTGGAGCGCCTGTGCGACCCGGCGGCGGAAGTCTCGGCCCATTACTTCGTTTTCGAGGACGGGCGCATCGTGCAGATGGTGTCCGAGGCCGACCGGGCCTGGCATGCCGGTGCCGGCGCCTGGGCGGGGGCGCGCGATATCAATTCCCGCTCCATCGGTATCGAGATCGCCCATCCCGGCCATGCCGGCGGTCTTCCGCCCTATCCGGAGGCGCAGATCGCGGCGGTGATCGAGCTCGCCCGCGACATCGTCGTCCGGCGCGCGATTCCGGGCCCCCGTATCCTCGCCCATTCCGACGTGGCGCCCGCCCGCAAGGAGGATCCGGGCGAAAACTTTCCCTGGGAGCGTCTGGCGCGCGAAGGCGTCGGGCACTGGGTAGCGCCCGCCCCCGTGCGCGACGGGCGCTTCCTCGCCATGGGTGAGACCGGCCAGCCCATTGAGGCCCTTCAGGCGATGCTCGCCCTCTACGGCTACGAGCAGCCGGTCACCGGGCACTTCGACGAGGCGACGCGCGCGGTCGTGACCGCCTTCCAGCGCCATTTCCGCCCGGCCCGCATCGATGGGATTGCGGATTCCTCCACAATCACGACCCTGCGTGACCTAATCGCCGCGCAGCCGGCCTGACCAAGACCTCACATCACGCTCACGTCACACGAGCGGGAAAATTCGGAAAGATTTCCGGCTGCCCGGCGTTTCGACGCCACCGTCATCGGCACGGTTGGGCGTCGGGCCCCGTTTGACTTCATGTTCGTGTTCTATTGGATCGTCGGCGTCCTGGTCGGCGCGGTACTGCTCGCCGGCTTGGCGCGGCGTTTGCGCGCGCCCTATCCGGCCTTCCTGGCGCTCGGCGGCGTGGGCATCGCCTTCATCCCGGGTGTGCCGAGTCTCAGCCTCGATCCCGAACTGGCGCTCGCCCTGTTCCTCGCGCCCGTGCTGATGGATGCGGGCTACAGCACCTCGCTGCGAGATCTGAAGCGCAATGCCCGCCCCATCGCCGGGCTCGCGGTCGGGGCGGTGGCGGCGACGACGGCGGCGGTCGCGGCGGTCGCGCTCTGGCTCGTCCCCGACATGCCGCTCGCGGCCGCCATCGTGCTGGGCGCGATCGTGGCGCCGCCCGATGCGGTGGCGGCGCTCTCGGTGCTCGGTCACGTCTCGCTGCCGCACCGCCTTGCCACGATCCTGCGCGGCGAGAGCCTTCTGAACGATGCCGCCTCGCTGCTGATCTACCGACTCGGCGTCGCCGCCGCTGTGACGGGCCATTTCTCCTTCGCCGAGGTGGCGCCGGCCTTCGCGATCGGCGTCGTCGGCAGCCTCGTGGCCGGGCCGCTCGCCGCGCTCGTCTACCTGCGGATCCTGCGCCGGGTCGAGGAACCGATGAGCGTGATCGTGCTGCAGTTCTCGGCCGCCTTCGGCCTCTGGATCGCTGCCGAGGCGCTGGAATTGTCCGGCGTGCTGACGGTGGTGAGTTTCGCGATCACCGTGGCCCGCCGCGCCCCCGGCCAGACCTCGCCGCGCCTGCGGGTGATCTCGAACGCGGTTTGGGACACGGCGATCTTCGTGCTCAACGTTCTCGCCTTCGTGCTGATCGGCGAGCAGATCGGGCCGATCCTCGCGCGGATGACGCCCGAGCAGGAATTCGCCTACGCCTCCGTCGCCGGGGCGGTGGTCGTCACCGTGATCCTCGTCCGTATCGCCTGGGTGCTGCCGGCGAGCGCCATCCGCCGCGTCGGCTTCGGCACCGATCCCGCAGATCGGGACGACCCGCGTAAGAGCCGCGATCTCGGCCTCGGCGCGGGCTTCGCCGTCTCGTGGTCGGGCATGCGCGGCCTCGTCACCATCGCCACGGCCCTGGCCCTGCCCGAGGGCGGGCCAGGCGGCGGGTTCCCCTACCGCGACCTGATCGTGCTGACGGCCTTCTGCGTGGTGATTGGCACGCTCGTGGTGCAGGGCCTCACCCTGCGTCCGATCCTGGCGTGGCTCGGCCTGGAGGATTCCGATCCGGTCGGCCGCGAGGTGGGCCGGGCGCGGGCCGAAGCCTACGGGGCCGCGGTCGAGGCTCTGAGCGGCGACCGGTCGGAGGCGGCCGACGCCCTGCGGCGGGAGTTTCACGCCGCCCTGGCCAAGGCCGAGGCGCACGAGGAAGGTCTCGCCCCGGAAGGCCTGCCGACCGACCGGCCGCGCCGGCGCGCGATTCACGCCGCCCGCGACCGCCTCCTCGCGCTGCGCCGAGATGGGCGGATCGGCGACGATGCCTACTTCGTGCTGGAGGAGGAGCTCGATTGGGCGGAGCTCAATGCAACCCCGCGGGGCGAGGCGTGATCGGCATAGGATGCGCCGCTGAAGTCTCGCTCTTCATCTTCGAATGCGCCGAGTGCGAGGTGAAGTGAAGGCGCAATTCGTCGTAGGTCTGCGCGGAAGATGTACGGGGAGTTGTGAATTCGCACGCATGTTTCGCGCGCAAAATCGAGGATGATGTGACATATGAACTGTCTGTCGCCTCATGATTATAATCTTTCCGCCACATTCATGTGTGAAGAAATGGTTCGTTGATCGAAATTCAGTGTTGCATGTAGGACAATAGATCTAATTTTCCAAAATAACTGTGTGTGATCGAAATATACAACCGCAGATTTTGAGCGTTTCTCAAGCAAACGCGTTAAAAATCGTGGACTCGGAGCGGCGACGACAGAGGGCAGTGGTCGGAAGTGCGCCGGGAAAGTCTTTCGCTCACGTGTCACGTCATGGCGTGTGTCCAGCGACGCGTTTGCGATCTCTCATATCTTCGCGCCCTCCGCTGGCGCAAATGGGCCGGAGGCGGCACAGATGCTGATTTCAATGTTCGAGCCGTCACATCAACTTCCGCATCCGCCGAAGCGGTTCGATGCGGCAGGTCGCGCTGGCCGGGAGCGGCCGTGCTGATGGTTGCGAGCGCAGTCTGCCTCGTCACGGGTGTTGGTCTGGCGGCCCAGGCGCACCGCTTCGGCCCGCGCTCAACGCTCGCCGAATCCCTGGCCGGCGTCCTGCTGATTCTCGGCCTCGCGCTGATCGGCTCGGGGTTGCCGGTGTTTCGATAGCGGCGTCGCGCGTCGCCCCGCCGGGCAGGAGATGTCTGAGACCGTTCCTGGGGCGATCGGTTCGGTCTTGCTCTCACCGCCTTTATTCCGGGGCGCTGGTCAGCGAGCCCGGACCCGAGGGGCGCGCCACAGGCGTGCAACCCATGGCGGGCCTCGACATCATGTCCAGCGTGGCGTCGCGGGCAGATCCCGGGTTCCGCTGCGCCGTCCCGGGCCGCTGTTACGGGCTCACGCGGGCGGCGAGCCTCGCCTCGATCGCATCCCAGACCGAGACCGCCAGATCGGGGCCGCCGAGCCGCTTGATGGTGCGGATGCCGGTAGGGGAGGTGACGTTGATCTCGGTGAGATGCCCGTCGATCACGTCGATGCCGACGAGGATCAGGCCGCGACGGCGCAGTTCCGGGCCGATGGTGGCGCAGATCTCGCGCTCCCGCTCGGTCAGGTCGGAGGCGCCGGCCGCACCGCCACGAACCATGTTGGAGCGGATGTCGCCCTTGGCCGGCACGCGGTTGATCGCGCCCATCGGCTCGCCGTCCACGAGGATGATGCGCTTGTCGCCCTCGGTGATCTTTTCCAGGAAGCGCTGCACCACCCACTGCTCGCGGAACGTGGCGGTGAACAGGTCGAACATCGATCCGAAGTTCGGATCCTCCTCCGAGACCCGGAACACCGCCGCGCCGCCATGCCCGTGCAGCGGCTTCATTGCGACGGTACCGTGCTCCTTGCGGAACGCCTCGATCTCGGTGCGGTCGCGGGAGATCAGGGTCGGCGGCATCAATTCGGGGAAATCGAGGACGAACAGCTTCTCCGGTGCGTTCCGAACCTCGGCCGGATCGTTGACCACCAGGGTGCGCCCGGCGACCTTCTCCAGCATGTGGGTGGCCGTGACGTAGGCCATATCGAAGGGCGGATCCTGGCGCATCAGCACCACGTCGACCGCGGCGAGATCGATGCGCTCCGGATCCCCGAGGCTCGCATGTGCGCCCTCGACGTCCCGGACCGTCACCGGCTGGGCATAGGCCGTCACCAGCCGGCCCTGCATCGAGAGGCGGTCCGGCGTGTAGGTGTAGAGGCTGTGGCCTCGCGCCTGCGCTTCAAGCATCAGGGCGAAGGTGGTGTCGCCCGCGATGCGGATCGACTGGATCGGGTCCATCTGGACCGCGACGCTCAACGCCATGCTCGTCCCCGGCTTACCGTGCGCGTTCCGCCGAAAAAGCGGGCTCTCGACGAGCCCGCTCCGTTCCGATCAATCGCTCTCCGATGGCGGCGGTCCTCGGGCACCATCCCGAAGGGTGCCCCCCGGCTTTCGGAAAGAAACGATGCTTTAGCGCTGGCCACGGGGCTGCGAGGCGCCGCCGGTGCGCCGGTCATAGTCGCTGATCGCGGACTTGCACTCGGGCGAGAGGCGGGGGCGATTGCGCGTCATGCAGGCATCGGCATCCGAGCTGTTCGGATCGACGCCGGCGCAGAGCCGGAAATAATCGTTGGCGCAGCCGAGCTGCAGTCCCTGGTCCTCGCGCTGGGCCTGGGCCGGGCTCGCCGCCACCAGGGCCAGCAGCGCGAGCGGCGCCAGTCTCAGGGCCGTGGACGCGCCGCGCGCCGCGCCGCCAAATCGTGAGAAGTCCGGACGCATCCTGCCTTGTCCTTCGCTCGATCCAAAATGAGTTGGCACCGCATATCGGGCATCGCCCCTCGTTAGCAAGCGCAGCACGCCGCCGCTCTCGTGCGCGCCGACACGCGCGGCCTGAGCTTGCGACCCATGATCGAAGGGCCGAAAAGAAAGGGGCCCCGCAGCGGGATTCGCGCGGGGCCGAAGTCAAGGGAGGAAACGCCCGCCATGGGCGCAATCCGTCTCGCAAAGACCGTGCCGGAGACGCCACGCGTGCTGGCGAAGGCCCCTGCCGGCCCCTTGGAAGGCCGGAATGCGGCGTGTGTTGAAACACTCCGTTAACCACGTCGTGCTGAGCTTTTTGCCGAGATCGCCCGGCCGGGGCGGGCCCGTCCCGCTCACGAGCAGCGCCCGCCCGACCCGCCGCCCCCGTTCCGGACGGCGACGGGCGGGAGCCGGCCGCCACACACATCGACGGGACAGGCCCATGCCCTCTTCCAAGACGTCTTCATCCGCCCTGTCCGCGAAGCCGGGTCATCGGGATCGCGGCGCGACAGACTCGGTCGTTCCCTTCGTCCCCACGACGAACCGCCGCTTCCGCCGCGAGGCGGATGATGCGCCGCGCGGCCAGATCCTGCTGTTCACGGGTGTGCGCTACGAGAGGATGCCGGAGGTCGAGGTCCTGCCGGTTCCGCGCCGCCGCCGCTCGTGACGCGCCTCGGCTCGCGACTCTTCGGCCTGCCTCCCCGCGCTCTGCTTCTGGCGCCGCTTCTGCTGAGCGCCTGCGCGCAGGAGGGGGATTTCGGCCGCCCGGCGCCGAGCGCCTGGAACCGGCTGATCGAGACCACCGGGACCCTGGCGGCCCGCGAGCGCGGCACGCCGGCTTCGGTCTATCCGCTCACCGACGACGAGGGGGTGCTGCGCGACCGTGCCTGGCGGTTCCTGATGCCCGCCGACAGCCGGGCCGCCTTCGAGGATGCGCTGGCCAATCTGACCCGTGCCCGCGTTCTGCCGCCGCGCTGGCGGCAGCCCGACATTCCCGCCTATCACGGCGATTTGATCTCCGAGTCGTTTCGGTCTCCTCATTCGCGCTACCGAAAGTTGTCGGAGGACGCTGTCGCCGATGGTCGGCTGATCCCGCCCTTCGCGGCACTGGCCGGGCGCGTCTTCGAGGCGGATGCGGTACGGCTGCGTGCCTTGCCGTTCGCCAAGAGCCTCGACGATGGGGACGTGCGCCAGGCCGCGATGCGGGTGGCCGAGAACCGCTGCCTCGTCGCCTGGATGCGCTTGGAAACCTCCCTGCGGATCGTTCGCTACCGCTACGCGCTCGAACATTTCCTGGTCGAGATGCCCGGTCGCGAGGCGGCGCCGGCCGAGCAGGCGGTCGCTTTCCTCGAAGGGCGGCGGGGGCTGCTCGACCCGCTCCTGCCCCCGGACGCCGCCGCCCGCTGTGGCCTCGTCGATCCGCCGGAGCAGGCGGTGGTGGCCCCGCCGGTCATTGCCAAATATTAGGGTATCTTCCCGAAAGCCGGCCGCCGGCTTTCGGACGAGGACGATGCTTGAGCCCAGGCCTCGCCCCGGAATCGGCAGGCTCATCAGTTCGGAGTGAAGGGGATCGATGCGAACCATCGTCTACGCGGATGGCGGCTGCGACCCCAATCCCGGTCCCGGCGGCTGGGGCGTGGTGATCCAGGATCCCGCCGGCACGGTCGAGCTGCATGGCGGTGAGCGCGCCACCACCAACAACCGCATGGAGTTGACCGCCGCGATCAGCGCGCTGGCCTATTTCCCCGAGGGCGCCGCGATCGAGATGCGCTGCGACAGCCAATACGTGATCAAGTCCGTCACCGAGTGGATGCGCGGCTGGAAGGCTCGTGGTTGGCGCACCGCCACGGGGCCGGTGAAGAACATCGACCTGATGCAGCGGCTCGACGCGCTGGCCGCCGCCCGCGACGTGCGCTGGACCTGGGTGCGCGGCCATGCCGGCGAGGCCGGCAACGAGCGCGCCGACCGTCTCGCGGCGCTCGGCCGGCGCGAGGCCCTGAGCGGGAAGGCTTCGGGTGAAACGGTGCTCCCGCCGGCCGATCCCGTGCCGGCCGAGGCTGCGCCGGCGCCCGCCCAGCCTGTGCAATCCAAGACGGTGCCGATGGCCCTGAGCGCGGATCTCGCCAACGCCCTGTCGCGGGCGGCGGCCCGGGCTGGCATCACCCCGCAGGCCTATCTCGAGGATGCGGTGCGGCTGGCGCTGGAACTCAAGCCGCCGGGTGTCGCCCGCGTCCGGGCCGAGTTGCAGAAGGCGTCCTGATCGGGCCGGGGATGGGCGCCATGGATCCGGCCTTCTTCGATCGCCCCGCCGCGACCGTGGCCGCCGACTTGATCGGCTGGCGCCTGCTCGCGGACGGTGTCGGCGGCCGCATCGTCGAGACGGAAGCCTATGACCGGACCGATCCGGCCTCCCACAGCTTCGCCGGGCCGACGCCGCGCAACGCCAGCATGTTCGGGCCGCCGGGCCGCGCCTACGTCTACCGCTCCTACGGCCTGCACTGGTGCCTCAATCTCGTCTGCGAGACCGGCAGCGCCGTGCTGCTGCGCGCGCTCGAACCGACCGCGGGTCTGGAGACGATGCGCGCCCGCCGCGGGCTCGACACGCCGCGCCTGCTCTGCGCCGGGCCCGGCCGGCTCGCTCAGGCCCTCGGCATCGACCGCTCGCATGACGGCCTGCCCCTCGACCGGGCGCCTTTTACCTGGGTGGCGCCGGTCGGACACGTGAGCGTAGCCGCGACGACCCGCATCGGCATCAGCCGCGGGGTCGAGGCGCCCTGGCGCTTCCTCGTCCCCGGCTCACCCTATCTCAGCCGGCCGCTGCCGCGGACAAGGTCCGGCGCCGGTGCGGCAGGGTAGGGCTCAGGTCTCGGCGAGGCCCGCACTGGATTGCGAGGGCGCGCGGCCGTGCGGCGTGCCGAGATATTCCTCGGAGCGCATCTCGATCAGGCGGGAGGCGGTGCGCTCGAACTCGAAGGCCTCGCGGCCCTCTGCCGCGGTGTAGAGCCCGGTCGGCTCGGCTTGGGCCGAGGCGACGAGTTTCACATGCGCGTCGTAGAGCGTGTCGATGAGGGTGATGAAGCGCTTGGCCTCGTTGCGCTCCGCCTCACCCATCACCGGGACCCCCGAGACGATCAGGGTGTGGAAGCTGTCGGCGAGCGCCATGTAATCGGAGGCGCCGAGCGGCTTGCGGCACAGATCGTCGAAATGGAAGCGGGCGACGCCGCCGGCCTCCTCCGGCACCGGCACCGCACGGCCCTTCACCGTGACCGTGCTCGGCTTGCCCTTCGCGCGGCCCGTGAGCGCCCTGAAGGCGGCGTCCAGCGCGGCATCGGCCGTCGCGTCTGCGGGAACATGGTAGACCGAACTGCCGCCGAGCTTCTCCAGCCGGAAATCGGTGCGGGAGTCGAGGCGCAGCACCTCCACCCGCTGCGTCAGCTCCGCCACGAAAGGCAGGAACAGCGCGCGGTTGAGGCCGCCCTCGTAGAGCCGGTCGGGCTCGACGTTGGAAGTCGCCACCACTGTCACGCCGCGCTTGAACAGCGCTCCGAACAGGCGGCCCAGGATCATCGCGTCGGCGATGTCGGTCACCGTGAACTCGTCGAAGCACAGCAGCGTCGCCTCCGCCGCCAGCGCGTCGGCCACCGGCGGGATCGGATCGTCGCCCTTCGCCTCGCCGCGCTTCAGCGCCTGCCGGTGGGCGTGGATGCGCTCATGCGCGTCGGCGAGGAAGCCGTGAAAGTGCACCCGCCGCTTCGGACCCGGCGCAACCTCGTGGAACAGGTCCATCAGCATGGTCTTGCCGCGGCCGACCGAGCCCCAGATGTAGAGCCCCTTCGGAGGCCCGGCATCGTCGTCCTTGCGACCGAACAGCCAGCCGAGCGCACTGCCCTTCTTCGCCCGGCGGCGGCGTTCCAGATTCTGCACCAGCCTGTCGAGGGCCTGGACGAGGCGGATCTGCGAGGGGTCGCGCTCGATCGCGCCCGAGGCCACCAGGGCGTCGTAGCGCTCGCGGACCCGGCCGGGCGGGGGCGCGCCGGCGCGGGCAGGGTCGGAGGGGGCGTGACTCTCGGGCATCCCGGCCGATCGTTCGCGTGAGGAAGCGCCTCGTTCGGCGAGCGGGCCGGCGGAGACGGGACTTGCCCGCTCTGCCGCGCCGCGACACGGCGATCAAGCCGGCACGAGGCAACCGTGCAAACATCCGCTCCGATCCGAAGCTCGCGCCATGGCACCGCCGGGGCGGCACTGCGATCTCCGGCATGTAGCCGGCGGTTCTACTCCGTGATGCGGGCGACCTTCAGCGCTCGATCGAACATCTCGCGGAGCGCCGCGGTGATGCCCTCCGCGCTGTCGGCCTTGAAGAACATGCCTGGCGAGGCGCACCTGCGCAGCGGGTCGGCGAGGGTCGGGCTGAACCCGTTGACCAAGTTGTTTTCCCGCACGATAGTGGCGTCCTTGCCATATGTCTTGACAAAATTATACGGAATATAAAGCACTGAAATGGTTGCGCCAGCGTTTTTCAGGTCAGTGCATTTTGATGAATCGATCTGAGCAGGCTGCGATCCGTCCCATTCGGCGTTGCGATAACCTGTGAACTTTGACGGATTGCCGGGATAGGTCCTCTTGTCCTTCCAGGACGAATAGGTCTGGCTGTTCTGCATCCCGTCGGTGATGAGGAACACGAACGGCTTCGGATTCGTCACGCTGGACCCGTTGCCATAGGTCTGGATAGCCGATTTCATCTGCGGCAGGGCCGTTTCGAAATGGGTGCCGCCGCTCCCGGTGCCGGTGGTTGGATCGTTGTTGGTGTAAAGTTGTGTGCTGCCGGTATCGAGAAGCTTGGTGAAGGCCAGTGGCCACTTCTTGTCGCACTCAGCGAGGGTTTTCATCGAGGCCAGCGATGTGGTGGTGTCGCTGAGCGGGGACAGCGTCGCCAACCGGTTGATGAACGGGTAGATGCCGATCCGATACTGGTTCGGCACGACTGGCGTCGAGGCCCGGTCGAGAAGGGCGCAGACGGCGTTGTTCACGGCGTCGGACCGCAACTGAATTTTTCCCGCGGCCAGATTCCAACCCTTCGCCGTTGGGAAGTGACACGCGAACTGGCAATTTCCCTGGGACTCGACACTCTGGCTGGCGAGCTTCTCCGCATCGGCATCCGTCGTCGGCAGCCCCATGGAGCCCGACACATCGACCATTAGGTAGAAGTCGGAGTAGCCTGCCAGGTCCGCCGAGGCGGTCACGGTGTTGCTGAAGGTCGACGCCGACACGCCGAGGATCTTCCCGAAGACGCTCTGAACCGTCGCCGTATAGGTGATTGTCGCGGTGAGCACGTTCCCGCTTCGTGTCACCTGCGGCGGCGACAGGTTCACTGTCGCGAACGACACGCTGCCGGCATTGATGTTGAAGGCCTTGAGGGACTGGTTCCGGCCCGCGGTAAGGCCGGCGCTTGTCACATCGCTCTGCTTCGCGTTGGCGGCGATGTACTCCTTGGCCGTCACGACGCCCGCGAGTGCCGCAATGTCCGCCGCGTTGTCGAGCCGCGTCTTGCCGGTGATCGCCATGCCGTAATCGACACCGAGACCGACGAGGCCGACGGTCGGAATCACCGCCAGGGCGAACATGACGTTGATGCTGCCGCCGTGATCGGAGGCCAGAGCCTTCGCCCGGCCCTTGAGCCGGCGCGCGCGGGTCAAAAGCCGGTACATCTGGTCGCGATCCCTGTGTTGTTGGCCGTGTCGTAGTTCACCAGCGAAGCGTAGCGCGGCAGCACGTAGGCCGATCGCGCGATCCGGATGGCCGGAACGAAGCCCGAGCCGAAGGTCGGCTCGAAGTCGAACACCACATCGATCACCACGAGGGACCCGGGTCCGTAGGACGAGCGCGGCAGGGTGGCCCGGTTCGGCGCTGCATTGTCGTCGGCCGGCAGCTGCGCCGTGTTGCAGGGTCGATAGTTCTCGCCGCTGGCCGGCTGGTGCGTGCCGGTGCTGGTCCAGACCACGTTGGCGTCGAAGCAGGCGCTGAGGTCGCCGCTGGTGTCGGTCCGGCTCTGGCAGGCCGCGTTCCTCGCCCTGAACTGAATGGCGGCGTAATTGATCGAGATGGTCTGCCACCACGCGACGCCGCGGCGCTTGGCATCCTTCATCACGTAGGGAAAAAGCACGAGCGCCGAGTCGTAGCTGAAGTGCAGGTCGGCGGCGTTGACCTGCGCAACCGTCGTGTTCCTCGGCGGCGCCGCCTGCGAGATCATCTGGCTGATCGAATGGGCGACCAGTTCGACCTTACGGGTCGCGTCGATGTAGGCAACGATCTGGATGCTGGCGAACATGATCAGCAGCAGGGTCGGCAGGATCAGCGCGAACTCGACGGCGGCCATGGCGCCTTCGGCCGCACGGAAGCGCGCGACACGGAGGGCAAGGCCGGTTCGGGCGGCCCGCAACAGAGCCCCGCTGCGGCGGCCGCACCCGCGCGTCGATCCCGGAACGGGCAGCGCCGCGGGCGAGGGCGTATGAGGGGGATGCACCGCCATCAGTACTGCTCGTTGCGGAAGGCCGCGGCCGAGATCGCGAGATAGGCCGGCTTGCCGTTGTAGGTCGCTCCGCCGCTCAGCCAGGACGAGATCGGTGCGGGCAGGAAGGTGATCGGATAGATGACCTGCAGGTACTGATAGTCCCCCCGGCCGCCCATATTGAGCACCCCGGCCCCTGACGCGAGATTGGAGACGATGACGCCGTTCATGTCGGAACTGACGAAGGAGTAGTAACCGCTGGGCTGCGCCGATCTCGGCACGACGTAAAGGTTCACGATGATGTCGTTGCAGGAGAACGCGGCCGGCAGATATCCGCAGACGCTCTGCTTGAAACCCTCCAGTGTCGCTGCCGTGGATTGTGACTGGAGGTCGCCGGTCAGGATCTTCCGTGATGCCCGCGCCGTGGCATTGTCGAGCACCTGGTTGATATACAAGACTAAGGCCGTTGCCATGATGAAAAACAAAGTGATGATGAATGCCGAGCCGACCAGAGCGAATTCTACGGCTGCCGAGCCCTGTTCGTTCTCAATGTATTTCGATTCTTGCCGCATGATGGCAGTCTATCGGCCAGAATTTAAATAAAAGATAACATGATGTTAGAAATCCTGGGCTTTGGTGTTTGACCGGAGTTGCGTTCCTGCGGTTCGGCGAGCAGGTCGGTCCCGACAGGCCAGCCATGCGGTCGGGCGTGACGATCCGGCACTTTGGTGCATTGCGATAGGAAGGGTCGCGGGCCAAATCCCATGTGACCGCGTCGGGGAGGGGGCCTGCGCGGCCGATCGCCGATCCGGCATACCGCAAGAGTTCTTCGCTTTCCCGATGTCCTCCGCCTCCGTGTCCTACTCTCCCGTCGATCGTTCCTCGCGCCGTCCAGTTGCACGTCGCGGCGAGACGAGCCTGCGCCGCCTCTGGCCGAGCGACGGCCCGGCTTTGCGCGCCTTCTTCCTCCGCCTCGATGCCGAGACCCGTGCGAGCCGGTTCATGGCGTCCGTCGGGGACAGGGCTTTGGCCGATTATGCGGAGCGGGCGACGGTGATGTCCGGCATGGTCGTCGGCGTCTTCGTGGGCGGCACCCTGCGGGCGCTCGGCGAGTTGCGCCCCTTCGGCAGCGGGGCGTCCGGAGCGCGGCGTGCGGAGGTCGCGCTCACGGTCGAGCAGGGATTCCGGCGGGCGGGCCTCGGCACGATGCTGCTGCGGCGTATGACGGAGGCGGCCCGCAATCGCGGCATCGCCGAGCTTCATCTGCGCTGTCTGCCCTACAACGCCGCCATGCGCCGGCTGGTCATGGGTTTCGGCGCGCAGATGCGTCTTGAGGAGGGCGAGAACGAGGGAACGATCCGGCTCGCTCAGGCGACGCCGCTCTCGCTGTGGCGAGAGGGAATCGAGACGGCCCTCGATTTCGGTCTCGCCGTGACGGCCTTGCCTCAGCTTCCGCTGCCGCGGGCGGCCTGAGTCCCGTGCGTCACGCCGCCTCGTCCGGCCAGGCGACGATGCGCTCGACCAGTTCCTCCTCGGCAAACTCCTCCTCGTTGCCGGCGACGCGTCCGCGCACCGAGATGCCGGCCTCGTGGACGCTCGCCCGGCGGCCGGTCTTAAGCGGGTGCCAGGCCGGCAGGTCGCGGCCCTCGCGCACGAGGCGGTAGGCGCAGGTCGGCGGCAGCCAGGGAATCGTGCGCACCGCCTCAGGGGTCAGGCGCACGCAGTCCGGCACGCGCTTGGCACGGTTGCGATAGTCGCGGCAGCGGCAGGTATGGGTGTCGAGCAGCGTGCATCCGACATCGGTGTGGTGGATCTCGCCGGTGTCGTCGTCCTCGAGCTTGAGCAGGCAGCAGCGTCCGCAGCCGTCGCACAGGCTTTCCCACTCCGCCGGGCTCATCGCCTCCAGGCTCTTCACGCGCCAGAACGGCCCATCGCTGCGCTCGGCCATCTCTGGCGCCTCGCCTTCCTTGATCGTCTCGTTTCGGGACAGGGTGCCCCTCCTGCCGCATGGCCGCCTCGGGGGCAAGCGTGGCCGGATGATCGGCTCTCCACGCCATCCGACGGCCGGATTCGGCGGTTAGAGTTTTCTTAAGGTTAATGCGCGGTTGACGGGGCGCCGGGTGCCGCCGGCCCGTTCTTCGCGTTCCTTAACGGAAGCGGAAGCTCGCGGGCCGGCGCGTGTCCTGATACAGAACGTATCGGGGTATCGTTGTCGGTCTGCACCGCTCCTCAACCGACCCGGCCAACGTCGAGAGAAACCGGAATCCGCCTTGCGCCTGCCCAGCCTCAAGACGCTGACGACGCGGATCAGCCGCGCGGCCCTGGCCTTCGATGCCTGGGTCAATGCGAGCCTCTACGAGGGCAGCCATTCCACGACGGAGGCCTATGAGCGCTTCCAGGCGCGAATGCAGGTCTTCTCCGTCCGCGGCTGGAAGCGAACCGTCCTCGACCTCACCAGCGAGGGCGTCACCATCGGCACGGCCGGCGCCCTGATGCTGCTGTTCCTGGCCCAGCCCGCCTTCAATCTCACCAGCGACAACTGGCTCAAGGCCCAGGATCTCGCCGTCACCTTCCTCGACCGCTACGGCACCGAGGTCGGGCGCCGCGGCATCAAGCACGACGACTCCCTGAAGTTCGACGATTTCCCCGAATTGATGATCAAGGCGCTGCTCTCGACCGAGGACCGGCGCTTCTACGAGCATTGGGGCATCGACCCGATCGGCACGGCGCGGGCGCTCGTCTCGAACTCGTCCGGCAAGGGTAACATGCAGGGCGGCTCGACCCTGACCCAGCAGCTCGCCAAGAACCTGTTCCTGTCGAACGAGCGCTCGCTGGAGCGCAAGATCAACGAGGCGTTCCTCTCGTTCTGGCTCGAGACGCACCTGACCAAGAACCAGATCCTGAAGCTCTATCTCGACCGCGCCTATATGGGCGGCGGCACCTTCGGCGCGGTGGCGGCGGCGGATTACTATTTCGGCAAGCGTCTGCAGGACATCACGCTGGCGGAGGCCGCGATGCTCGCCGGCCTGTTCAAGGCGCCGACCAAGTACTCGCCCAACGTCAACCTGCCGGCCGCCCGCAGCCGGGCGGTGGACGTGCTGCACAACATGGTCGAGGCCGGCTTCGTCACCGAGGGTCAGATCCAGACGGCGTTGCGCAACCCCGCGACTCCGGTGACCCGCACCAAGGACATCACCGCCGACTACTACCTCGACTGGGCCTTCAACGAGGTGAAGCGGCTGGCCGATGCCGGCAAGCTGCGCAACGACCGCGTCCTCACGGTGAAGACGCCGCTCGATCTCTCGATCCAGCGCTCCGCCGATCAGGCAGTGGAGAACACCCTGCGCCGCTTCGGTGACCAGTACGACGTCGACGAGGCGGGCGTCGTGATCCTCGACCCCGACGGGGCGCTGCGCGCCATGGTCGGCGGCGCCGATTACGGCGAGAGCCAGTTCAACCGCGCCACCGACGCGCTGCGCCAGCCCGGCTCCTCGTTCAAGCCCTACGTCTACGCCGCGGCGCTGGCCTCGGGTCTCTACAAGCCGGACACGGCGGTGGTGGACTCGCCCGTCTGCGTCGGCAACTGGTGCCCGCAGAATTACGGTCGCTCCTATTCCGGCCGCCAGCCGATGTGGCTCGCGGTGGCGAAATCGGTCAACACGATCCCGATCAAGATCACCACCGCCATCGGCAAGGGGATGGGCATCACTCACGAGTGGAAGGCGGCCAAGGCGGGGCGCGAGAGAATCATCCAGCTCGCCAAGGCGATGGGTGTGACGACGCCGCTCACCGACACGCCCTCCCTGCCGATCGGCGCCACCGAGGTGACGGTGATGGATCAGGCAGCGGGCTTCGCCGTCTTCGCCAATGGCGGACGGGTCGCCAAGCCCTACGTCGCCAGCGAGGTGCGCAATTCCAGCGGCGAGGTGATCTACCGCCACGCCGACGAGAAGCCGGTGCAGGTACTCTCGTCCCAGGTGACGGCGGACATGAATTACATGCTCAACAAGGTCGTCGAGGAGGGCACCGCGCGCAAAGCCCAGATCGAGGGCGTGAAGGTCGCGGGCAAGACCGGCACCACCAACGGCTACCGCGATGCATGGTTCGTGGGCTACACCGGCAATTATGTCGGCGCCGTCTGGTACGGCAACGACGACCACAGCCCGACCAACAAGATGACCGGCGGTTCGCTTCCCGCGATGACGTGGCACGAGATCATGGCGCCTGCCCATCAGGGCATCGAGCTGAAGCCGATGCCCGGCCTGAACGACCGCAGGAGCGCGCCGCAGGCGGCCCAGGCCCAGGCCGACAGTGCGGCGGCGGCTGCCAGTTCGAGCGGCCGGCTCTCGCGCCGCTCCTTCGAGGTGCTGTCGAGCCTGAACGGTCTGTTCCGTACCGTCGAGACCAGCCGCTCCGCGGCGAAGCCCGAGCCGGCGCGCTCCGGCGCCGTCGCCCCCGACCGGATGCGGGCACCGGGCCTCGCGCCCGTCGACGTCGCCGAGGGCGCCCGCGCCTCCGGCGGCTTCGGGACGCCCTGAGGCCGCTCCCGATGGCCCTGTCGAGTGGAGTCGGCCCGGCGACCGGAGCCCCTGGGCGCGAGGATGCGTCCTCACGCTTGCGCCGCCTCGCGCGCGGCGCCGCCTCGCGCAGTTCGCGGGTGGGATTGTTCGTCTACGCGCTCACCCTCGGCGGCCTTCTGGGTCTCGCCAGCGCCGACTACGCCACCAGCGGCGGCTATCCCTTCGGCGGAACGTCGATCGGAAGTTGGACGGCGTGGCCCAAGGCCGGCTCGCTCGATTCCGACCCCTATGCCCGCGCCGTCAATGCGCGGCGCGGCGACATTCCTCTCGCGGTCGGGGAGGGCATGCTGCTGACGGCGGCCAGCGACGATAGCGGGCGGACGCTGGATGCCGCCTGCACCTATCGCCTCGCGGGGGTCACGCCCCCGGCCCGTGCCTGGACGATCACCGTGTCCGGCCGCGGCGCGCCCGCGCCGGGGCAGGAACCAGTGCGAACCGGATTCACCTCCACCGAGATCCTGCGCGAGACGGACGGCCGTTTCGCGATCCTGCTCAGTCCCGAGGTTCAGGCCGGCAACTGGCTGCCGATGCCGCGGCCGAGCGGGCCGGTTCGGCTGGCGCTTCGCCTCTACGACACGCCGGTCGCCGCGAGCGTTGGCTCGCTCGACCGCGACAGCCTGCCGGCGATCGAGCGGACGGGGTGCGCTTCATGAGCCGGAGCGCCTTCTGGCTCGCCACCGCCTGCGGCCTCGTCATCGCCGGGATCGTCCACATCGCGACCGTGCTGGCGATCCCGCGCTTCTCGGAGGGCGACGCCTTCACCCGCGCCCGGGCGAGCGAGACCCTCGACCACCCTTTGCGCATCCACGGCCTCGCGGGCGGCCCGCCGGCTGCCGGCGGGGCGTGGCTGCCCAATCCCGATCCGGCGGTCTCGGTCGGCGTGTGCTCCTACGACCTCGACGACGGGCCGATGCGGGTCTCGGCCCAGGCCGGTTCGCTGATGCTCTCGGTCTCGATGCACAGCCGCCGCGGCGCCTTCTACGCGGTGACCGATCAGGCCGCGGTGCGTGGCGGCCTCGATCTCGTGGTGATGACCCGCGCCCAGTACGATGAGGCTCTGGCCAACGACGTGGCCGGCGAGGTGACGCGCGACGTGCGCATCATCGCACCCGCCCGGCGCGGCTTCGCGGTGGTCCGGGTCATCGCCGCCCTACCGAGCGAACGCGCCGTGGCCGACGCGGCGGTCCAGGCGGTGGCCTGCACCATCGACAGCCCGGCCGAGCCGACCGGGGACGAGGCGGGGAACGGCAAGAGCTAGCGCATTGGCCCGAAGGACGGCCGCCGGCTAGGGCGCCCCTCCCGGACGGGTCGCGTCCCGGATCGCTTCGCTGTCACTCGCGCTGACGGTCGGGGCGATACCTGAGGTGATAATCCGGAGGGGTGTCAAAGCGCCACGCGGCGTCCTCGGATCGACGATGGAGCGGCACACGCGAAGCGGGGTCTCATACCAAATCCGGTCGATCCCTTCGGGATGGCGGATCTGGCTTTCGCTCAAGCGCCGCGCGGGCTTGCTGATCCGCTCCCCTCTCTGATCAAGCGGAGGCCGTGTTAGCCTCCGGCTTTCAAGGCGCGCGCGGAGGTTTCTTGCCGGTCCGGCTTCGGAAGCGAGACTTTCATGCGGATCGCCGCGAAAGCCATGCGCGTGGTTCGATTGTACCCACGGCGATTTTTCTTTAGGGTCCGAGTCTTAGGTCTGTCGCAGGGCTTCTGCCGCGCGGCTGCCGTCGGCGGGGATGCCTGTCGCGGAAGATCACAGAGCCGAAAGAGGCTGCTGCCTTCCGCACGGGGGCCTTTTCGGAGGCGTCGGCGGAGCGCGAGGCGGCCCGACGATTCGCGAAGGCGGCTCGCCGCCCCCATATCGGCCGGTGTCGGATCCGTCGGCGGGTTCGAAACGACAGTGCGCCGCGTGCGCACCGAGGAAGAGTGTCATGAGTCAAACGGGCCGCGATGACCCGCAATCCCTCGACAACCAGCTCTGCTTCGCCGTCTACGCGGCGGCGCATGCCTTCGGTCGCGCCTACCGCAGCCTCCTGGCCCACCACGAGCTGACCTACCCGCAATATCTCGTGCTGCTGGTGCTGTGGGAGGAGGAGGGCCTTTCGGTCAAGGAAATCGGCAGCCGCCTCTTCCTCGATTCAGGCACCCTCACGCCGCTCCTCAAGCGCCTCGAAGCGTCCGGCCATGTCCGCCGCGCCCGTGACCGGCCGGACGAGCGTCAGGTCAGCATCTTTCTCACCGAGAAGGGGCGGGGCCTCAAGGGGAAGATGGACTGCCTGCCTCACACGGTGGGCGGCATGACCGGGATGACCCTCGATGAGCGGCGCGCGCTGCTCGACAGTCTGGCCCTGATGCGCGACGAGCTTCACGCCCGTGCCGGCAGCACCGAGCTGACCGCGGCCAATGCGCCCGGCTGAAGCGCGGTTCCGCTGAATCGAGACAGAAGCCGTATCGGCGAGGCTGCGCGTCGCTTGAGATCCCCGTAGGGGGAGCGCGATGGGTCTCGCCGAGGCACGGCTTTGCCATCCGAATGGAGCCGATCGATCCGGGTATGACGGGCCTATCCCATCGCAGTCCGGATACGAAAAAGCCGCCCCGAAGGGCGGCTTTCCGTTTTTCGAAACAGCGGCGCGCGGGCGCCGCTCGAAACTTAGGACTTCGACTTGATGTAGGCGATGATGTCGTCGACCTTCTTGGGGTCCTTGACGCCGGGGAAGACCATCTTGGTGCCGGGGACCTTCTTCTTCGGATCGATCAGCCACTCCTTGAGGTTGGCCTCGTCCCAGGTGAGGCCGGACTTCTTCAGCGCGTCGGAGAAGGCGTAGCCGTCGGCGCCCTCGCCAGCCTTCGCACCGAAGACGCCCTTCAGGGTCGGGCCGACGCCGTTCTTCTCGAAGTTGTGGCAGGCCTTGCAGGGCGCGAACGCCTTCTCGCCGGCGGCGGCATCGCCCTCGGCATGGGCGGCGACAGGAAGCAGCAGCGCGAAGGCGGCGCCGAGGATGAGATGACGCATCGTTTTTTTCCTCCTTGGAACGGCCGAAGCCGGCTTGCTTATGGCAGAGCTTTTAGCCTTAGAACAGATATAGACTAAGCCGGGCAGTCGTCCAGCCGAGGCCACTTCACGAAGACGCTCACGCTCCTTTCGGTGGCTGCATGGGTCGGCAGGAACCACTTGTGCGTCTCGAACGTGTTTCGGCTAGAATGCGCTATCGGCGTCGTCCGGGTAAAACCTAGGATCAGGCGGCTGAAGCGGGGCTGAAGGTCCCGCAGGGCACCTGTGGATGACCGACCGGCGCGAGCTCACCATCGAAGTGAGCCCGGTCCGACAACGCGCGTCCGAGCGAAGACGCCGAACCCATTTCTGGAGGAGATGCCGGCCATGTCGATCGCCTTCCCCGCACCGGATGCGGATGTCGTCGCCCGCCGTGACGCGATCATCGAGGGGCTGTCCGCGCTGGTGGCGCCGGAGGCCCTGGTGACGACGGAGGACGAGCGCCGCGCCTTTGAGACCGATGGGCTGACCGCCTACCGCAAGATGCCGCTCGCCGTGGTGCTGCCCTCGACGACCGCGGAGGTCTCGGCGGTGATGGCCTTTTGCCACGCCAACGGCGTGCGGGTGGTGCCGCGCGGCGCCGGCACGTCACTCGCTGGCGGCGCCATCGCGCAGGAAGACGCGATCATCCTCGGGGTGGGCAAGATGACGCGCATCCTTGATCTCGATTTCGCCAACCGCACCGCCCGGGTCGAGGCCGGGATCACCAATCTCGCGATCTCGGGGGCCGTGGCACACGAGGGCTTTTTCTACGCCCCCGATCCGTCGAGCCAGCTCGCCTGCACCATCGCCGGCAACATCGCCATGAATTCCGGCGGGGCGCATTGCCTGAAATACGGCGTGACCACGAATAACCTCATGGGCGTGACGCTGGTGACCAACGACGGCACCGTGGTCGAGCTTGGCGGCGAGCATCTCGATGCGCCCGGCTACGACCTGCTCGGCCTGATCTGCGGCTCGGAAGGGCAGCTCGGCATCGTCACCGAGGCCACCGTGCGCATCCTGCGCGCGGCCGAAGGCGCGCGGCCCGCGCTGGTCGGCTTCTCCTCGGTCGAGGATGCCGGCGCCTGCACCGCGGCGATCATCGCCGCCGGCATCATCCCCGTCGCCATCGAGTACATGGACCGCGAGGCGATCCTCATCACCGACGATTTTTCGGGAGCCGGCTACCCGCGCGACGCCGCGGCGATGCTGATCATCGAGGTCGAGGGATCGGACGAGGAGTGCACGGACATGCTGGCCCGCATCGAGGCCATCGCCGCAGGCTTCAACCCGACCAGCATCCGCGTCTCGAAATCGGAGGCCGAGTCCGCCGCGATCTGGAAGGGCCGCAAGTCCGCCTTCGGCGCCACCGGCCGCATCTCCGACTACATCTGCATGGACGGCACGATCCCGACCGGTCAGCTCGGCCACGTGCTGGAGCGGATCGAGGCGATCTGCGCCGAGCAGGGGCTTCGCGTCGCCAACGTGTTCCACGCCGGCGACGGCAACCTGCACCCGCTGATCCTGTTCGACATCAACACGCCCGGCGAGTTGCAGAAGGCGGAGGCCGCGGGCGACGCGATCCTCAAGCTCTGCGTCGAGGTCGGCGGCTGCCTCACCGGTGAGCACGGCGTCGGCATCGAGAAGCGCGAGCTGATGCGCTTCCAGTACGCGCAAGCTGACCTCGAACAGCAGATGCGGGTGCGCAACGTGTTCGACCCGGCCTGGCTGATGAACCCGGCCAAGGTGTTCCCGCTCGAAGGCCGGGTCGCGGCCTGACCGACGGAACGGATGCGGTCGGCAGCCGGTTGGCGTCTCATCCGATCGCATCGGCCCGGAGCCTCGGCTTCCGGGCGATGCTTTCATGAGGGACTCACGCCAAGAGGTAGGTGCCATGAAGCATCCAATTCTCACCGCCGCCGTCCTCGCCCTGGGCGTCGCGGCCCTCGCCGGCCCGGCCGAGGCCAAGGGCTGCCTCAAAGGGGCCGTCGTCGGCGGTGCGGCGGGCAGCATGGCCGGCCACGGCAAGGCCGGTGCCGCCGCCGGTTGCGTCATCGGCCACCACGAGGCCAACAAGAAGGACAAGGCAGGCGGCCAGAACGCGCAGCCAGCTCCGGCCAAGTAAGCGAGCGTTCCCCGTGCCGCGCTACTTCTTCCACACTCGCATCGCCGCCGACACGCTCACCGATGAGGATGGCGTGGAGCTGCGCGATCCGGATCAGGCGTGGCGGGTGGCGCGGGCGACGATCCGGGCGAGTCTGGAGGACGAGGGTGGTGACCCGCGTCTCGTCGCGGCGATCCTCGTCGTCACCGACGAGGCGGGCGAGGTGGTCCTGGAATTCCCCTTCGCCGAGGCGATCGACGCAGCGGATGATCCGGCCGAGCCGGGGGAGGGGACCCTGCACTGAGAGGGCGGGCTCTCACCCTTTCGGCCCGAGCCGCTCGCAGCGGAAGGCGCCGTAGCCGCTGCGGGCCAGCCGCTCCGCCAGGGCCGGCAGGAACAGTTCCGCCTCGCTCGCCAGCGTCCAGGGCGGATTGATGACGACGAGGCCGGTGCCGGTCAGCCGCGTCGGATCGTCGGGCCGCTCGATCATCAGGTCGAGGCGCAGCGCCGGCCGCTCCAGTCCCTGGTCGAGTGCCGCCGCCATGCGGTCGATCCCGGCGACATCCTTGACCGGGTACCAGCCGAGATATGTCCCGGTCGGCCACTTCCGCGCGGCCTTCAACAGGTGCGCGCCCAGCCGGTCGATCTCGCCGCGCTCCTCGTAGGGAGGATCGATCAGCACGAGGCCGCGGCGCTCCGGCGGTGGGATCAGTGCGTTGAGGGCGGTCCAGCCGTCGAGATGCATCACCTTGGTGCGGGAATCGCTGGCGTAGCGCTGCGCCAGCGTCTGCGCGTCGGCTGGATGCAACTCCACGAACACGCCTTTGTCGCCCGCGCGCAGATGCTCGCGAATGATCGCGGGCGAACCGGGATAGGTGGTGGGGCCGAAGCGCGCCTTCACCGCCGCGACCGCCGCCCGGTAGGGCGCGAGCAGGGCCTCGACCTCCGGTTCGAACGGCGCGTCGAGCCGGCCGAAGCCGTCACGCCATTCGCCGGTGCGCCCGGCCTCGTCCGCCTCGAGATCGTAGACTCCGAGGCCCGCATGGGTGTCGATCGCCCGGAACGGTTTGTCCTTGGCGCAGAGATGTACGAGCACGCGCGTCAGCACGAGGTGCTTGAGCACGTCCGCGAAATTGCCGGCGTGGAAAGCGTGGCGGTAGTTCAGGGCATGGTCCTCACTGTCTGAGGACCGCGCTTAACAGGAAAGTCCTGCCCGCGTCAGCGCGCCGCCTCGACCGAGACCTCACCCGCGCGGCAGTTCTGGCGCGCGACCTCGGGGCAGGGGGTGAAACCGCGCAGATCCTTCGAGAAGCAGATCCGCACCTCCTGCAGCTGCCCGCGGCGGCAGGTCACCGACATCATGTCCGGGCGCAGGCCCTTGTTGGCCATCACGAATTGCCGGGCGATCTCGATCGGGGCGGCCCGCATGTCGCCCTGCGGCTTCACGAAGGCCTCAGGGATCGTCACCGCCTCGCGGGCCGTCTTCACCGCCTTGAAATAGGCGACCGGATCGAGCCCGGAGCAGGTGCCGTGGGTGCGCCACTCGTGGCGGGCGAGCCCCTCGCTCGGCATGATCTCGCCCGCGGCCTCCACTGCGTTGCGGGTGAGGGGACGTTCCACCGCCGAGCAGTTCGAGGGATAGCCGCGCTCGTATTGCGGCCACAGCCCGTGCACCACGAAGCCGAGGCCGCGGCCCGGTGCGCACTGCCCATTGCGGTCGCGGCGCGCGCCCTCGCCGTCGCAATAGGTCGGCGACCACGACAGCGCCAGCACGTAGAAGTCGAAGCTGCCGGGCTCGCCGCCGCGGCGAAAGCCGCCGAAATCCTGTGCCTGTGCGCCGGAGGCCAGGGCGAGGCCGAGGGCCAGGGCAGCGAGGCGGCGAAGGCGAGGCATGGACGGGACTCGGGGCGCGGGACGTCTCAGGACGATGCCGGGGGCGGAGTACAAGTCAAGCGTGTGTTCGCCGCCCGCCCACCTTTCTCAACCATCGATCAGGGCCGGGCCATCCGGCAGGCGGTAGCGTAGGCGTAGGCGTTGTTGCGGTCGAGGCCGTGGACGCAGAAATCGACGCCCCAGGTCGAGCCGATGATGCCGAGGCTCTCGCGCACCGAGTAATCGACCTTGCGCCGCACACCGTCCGAGGTGGTGGCCAGCGCCGAGCAGTAGCGGCGCGGGATGAAGTCGACGCCGTAGGGCCGCCACGCCGTGCGCTCGATCCGCTCGTAGGAGACGATCGTCAGCGAGGAGTTCCAGAACTTCGCCTCCTTCTCGGCGAACTGGGTCGAGACCTTTTCCAGAACGCCGGTGTCCTGGCAGCCGGGAATGTCGGCGTCGTAGGGGAAGGTCTGCTCCTCGGCCGGCGAGATTTCCTCGCGGCCGGAGCGGGCGAGCGCCGGCAGCACGGACGACGCCGTGAAGAGGCCGAGCGCCAGGACGGCGAGGGGAAGGTTCGGGCGCATGCCGCTCTGATCCGCCTGTTGAGGGTACCGCGCGACGCCCGCCCACGCAGGGCGTGTCGCGGCGGGCACCGGATGGGCGAAAGACGATGCGCCGCGCTTGGCTCAAGTCAAGCTTCGACCGGGCGCGGGCGCCGCTTTTGGGCCGGCCTGGGGTGTGCCGGGCACACCCCGGACGGATTAATAGATCGGCTCGTCCGAGGCGTGATCCGAGGCGTCGGGCGCGGCGAGCGACAGCGGCGCATAGGCCGCGTCGTGCGCCGGGACCGGGGCGCGCCGGGGTGCCGGTGCGGCGGCGTAGGCGGTCGGCGCAGGGGCGGCGGGTGCGCGGGCGACCCGCGTGCCGGTGGTGCGCGAGGAGGTCGGGGCGACGCCGTAGGGATCGTCTTCCTCCACGTCGATCGGCGCCTGGGTCGGCATCGTCTGCCGCGCGGGCGGCCGCGGCGAGGCCAGCGGACGCGGCGAGCCGTTGGCGGCGTTGAGCTGCGACTCGAACTTCAGCAGCGGCTTGCACACGCGTCGCAGGCCGCGCGGGTCGTGCATCGCGAGATCGACGTGGATGTGGTCGTAGTGGAACACGTTGGAGCCCGGCGCCAGCACGGTCGAGAACCGGGCGCACGCCCCCACGAAGACTTCGCGCAGGAAGGCCTGCTCGGCCTCGGTGCCGCGCCAGCCGCCCTTGACGGTGATGACGTGGCCGTCGGCGAGCGTGAAGGACATGATGTCCAGCGCGTTGCCGAAGGAATGCTCGGAGAGCTTGGCGCCGGCCTGGTTGTTGCGGCCGCGGCAGGAATAGGAGCCCGCGTTGATCTCGGCCACCGGCACGCCGAAATAGAGGGTGGCGGCCGGCTGGATCGTGTCGGCGAGCCACGCCTCGGCCTCGGCCAAAGCCGGGCAGGCCAGCGTCATGCGCTGCTTGAGCGCCACCGTGCCGCCGCCGAGCCGCGTCACCCGGAAGGGTTGCTGCATGCCGCAGGGGCCGGGGCCGTCGATCTCCTTGGCGAGCGAGACATAGGCCGTCGGCTGCACCAGCTTGCGCGCGATGCACATCTGTTCGGCCTGGTCGCGCCATGCCTCCCGGCGTTCGAACCGGTTGATCGCACAGCCCGTGAGCCCCGCGCCGAACAGCACCAGGGCCGAGAACGCTAACGCTTTACGCCACATGGACCGGACGATGCGCACCGTCGCGTAAACGAGCCGCTAACGATGCTGCCTCGCGCCTGACCCCTTGTGGAGCGCTGTTGACAGATGGGTGACGGGCGGTGACTCGACGATGCATGATATCGCTCCTCGACATCCGCACCCGCATCGCCGACGGTACCCTATCCGCCGCGGATTCGGTTCGCGCGGCGCGCGAACGGATCGCCGCGCGCGATGCCCGCATCGGCGCCGTGCTGCGCACCGCGCCCGAGGCGGCGGTGCCTGACACCGGGCCGCTCGCCGGCATCGCGGTGGGCATCAAGGACATCATCGACACCGCCGACATGGCGACCGAGTGCGGCTCGGCGATCCATGCCGGCTGGCGGCCGAGGGCGGACGCGGCGATCGTGTCGCGGCTGCGGGCGCTCGGCGCCGTGCCGCTCGCCAAGACCGCGACCACAGCCTTTGCCGGCCTCGATCCCGCCGCCACCGTGAACCCGCACGATCCCGACCACACGCCGGGCGGTTCCTCCTCGGGCTCGGCCGCCTCGGTCGCCGCCGGGATGCTGCCGCTGGCACTCGGCACCCAGACCGGCGGCTCGGTGATCCGCCCGGCGGCCTTCTGCGGGGTGGCGGCGATCAAGCCCTCGTTCCGACTGCTGCCGACGGTGGGCGTCAAGACCTTCTCCTGGGCGCTCGACACGGTGGGCCTGTTCGGCGCCTCGGTCGCCGACATCGCCCATGCGCTGGCGCTGATCGCGGATCGGCCGGGCATCGAGACGGCGGCACCGGAGCGCCCGCGCCTCGCCCTCTGTCTCCAGGATTTCGCCGGCAGCCCCGACGCGGACGCCCTCGTTGCCCTGGAGCGTACCGCCCGCGCCGCCGAGCGGGCCGGGGCGTCGGTGCGCGATCTCGTCCTGCCGGAGCCCTTCGCGCGGGCCTGGGCCGCGCACCCGACCGTGCAGGATTTCGAGGCGCGCCAAGCGCTCGCCTGGGAATATGCCGAGCATCGCGACGCCCTGCCGCCGGTCCTGCGCGGCCAGCTCGACCGGGCGCAGGATCTCAGCGCGGCCGACTACGACGGCGCCCGCCGCGAGGCGCACCGGGCGCGCCGTCTGCTGAAGGAGCTGTTCTCGGATGTCGACGCGATCCTGACGGTGTCCAGTGTCGGCCGTGCCCCGCACGGGCTCGGCTCGACGGGGGATGCACGCTTCAACCGGCTCTGGACGCTGATGGGCGTGCCCTGCGTCAACGTTCCGGTGCCGGGCGACGGCCTGCCGCTCGGCGTGCAGGTGATCGCCCGCTTCGGCGACGATGGGCGAGCGCTCGCCGTCGCGCGAGCGATCGAAGGGGCGCTGGCGTCGGCGTAGAGGCGTCCTGAAGAGGTCGACCGCGACGCCTTGGTGGCGAATGCCGGTCTCGATCTGCGGGTCTCGGCCAGCGCGACGCTCGGTCTGGCCTATACCGGTCAGGTCGGCGCCCGCGCCCAGGATCACGCCGTCAAGGGAGGCTTCACCTACCGTTGGTGAGCGTAGCCTCCGAAGCCGCGGTTCACTGAGGCGGATGCGAGCGGCCCGGATCCTCGATCCGGGCCCTCTCCCTCGAGGTGGCGTCAGCGCTACCGGCTCGGCTTGTGCCGCTCGGTCAGCGGCAGATCGATGGTGCAGTGCAGGGTGGTCTCGCTCAACTCGTAGCGGGTGCGCGCATCCAGCGAGTAGGGCAGGGCTTTCTCGATCAGTTCGCGGCCGTAGCCGCGCCGCTGCGGAATGGTCTCCTCGGCGGAGCGTTCGAACCCGGTCTCGTGCCAGTACAGGATCAGCCGCGCCCGCTCGCCCTCGGTGTAGGTTTGCCACGTCACGCTCAGTCGCCCGGCGCGGTCGGCGAGCGCACCGTACTTGCGCGCATTGGTGGCGAGTTCGTGCAGGGCGAGGGCGAAGGTCTGCACCGTCGCCTTGCGCAACCGCACGGGCGGGCCTTTGAGGACGATGCGCTCCGCAGCCTCCCAGGCGCCCAGGGCATCGAGTTCGGTGCTGATCAGGGTGTGCAGGGTGATTGGTTCGAGGGTCGAGCGGGAGAGCAGGCCCTGCACGCGCGAGAGCACCGCGAGCCGACCGTAGAAGCGGCTGCGGAACACCTCCATGGAGGTGCTTCCGGCCATGGTCTGCTCGGCCAGCGAACGCACCACCGTGATGAGATTGCGGGTGCGGTGCTGCAGCTCGGCCACCATCACGCCCTGCTGCTCCTGGAGCCGGCGCAGGTCGTCGATGTCGGTCGAGGTGCCGAACCATTCGACGATGCCGCTCTCCCCGCGCACGGGCAGCGCCCGGTTCTGGAACCAGCGGTAACGATCCTCCGCGGCATGGCGGATGCGGTAATCGACGGTGAGGGCGCTGGTCGGGTCGGTCCCGTTCCAGGCCTCCTGCGCCCGGGTGCGGTCGTCGGGGTGGAGCGCGTCGAGCCAGCCGGAGCCGCCGCTCTCGGCCTCGGTCTGGCCGGTATAGGCGTGCCATTGCGGGCTTGCCCAACTCCAGCCGCCGTCCTGATCCGCCCGCCAAACGAGTTGGGGAATTCCCTCGACCAGGGCACGCTGCCGGGCTTCGCTGGCGCGCAGCTCCGTCTCGGCCTGGGCGCGCTCGGCCGCATCCCAAGTCCGGGCGGCCACGTCCTCGGCCAACGCCACCTCGGCGCGTGACCACGCCCGCGGCTTGCGGTCGTCGAGGAAGAAGAGGGCGCGCAACTGGCCGTCGCGCACCAGGGGCACCGCCACCAGGCTGCCGATGTCCACCTTCCTGTAGAATTCGGGATTCCGGAGCGCGTTGGTGTCGTTCACGATGATCGTCTCGCCCCGGTGGCACCGGTCGCGAAAGCTCTCGCCGAAATCGCGGATGCGCAGCGGCCCGAGATGCGGCTCCTCGACCGCGCTGTAGCGCACCTGCCGTTCGAGGATCTCTCCGTCGGCGTAGACGCGCGCATAGCCGGCCCGGCTGAGGCCGAGATGAGGGCCGAGCGTCTCGACGGCGACGCGCAGGGTCGCCACCGGATCGGTCTGGCCCTGCAGCCGGTCGGCGAGGTCGAGCAGGAAGGCATGGCGCGCCTCCTCCGCCCGCAGGTGTTCGGCCGCGAGATACTGGTCGTGGATGTCGGTGGCTGCACCGAACCAGCGCCCGATCCGGTCCTCCGCGTCGCGGGCCGGGGCATGGCGGATCAGGAACCAGCGATAGGTCCCGTCCCGGCGGCGGATGCGCTGCTGCCGCTCCAGGGCGCGGCCGGTGGCGAGGGCCTCGCCGAAGACCTGCCACGTCTCGTCCTGATCGTCGGGATGGAGGGCCGCGAGCCAGCCGCCGTCCTGCACTTGGTCGGGCGTCAGGCCGGTGTAGTCGTACCATTGCTGGTTCGCGACGGTGATCTTCCCTTCGCGATCCATGTGCCAGAGAAAGCTCGGCACGAGTTCGGTCAGGTTGCGGAACCGCTCCTCGCTGTCGCGCAGGGTGTCGGCGGTCCGCCGGCTCAGCAGTGCCTGGAGGATGGCCGGGGCCAGCGCCTCGGCAGCCTCCCGATCCTCCGGTCTGAAGCCGCCCTCCCGGTTGCCGAGGCCGATCATTCCCACGGTCTGCCCATCCCGCTTCAACGGCACGCCGAGAAAGGCCTTGAGCGGCGGATGCCCCTTCGGCGTGCCGATGCGGTCGGGATGCGTCTGCGGGTCGTTGGCGATGAGGCTGCTCCCGTCCTTCAGCACACGGCCGTAGAGGCCGTGGAGCTTGAGTCCTTTCGGAGGCACGCCCTTCGGGAAGGCGGGATCGTCGATCGCGAAGTGGTGCCAGCCGCGATCGCTGATGGAGACTTCGTCGAACTGGCCGCTCCCGTGGTTGATCTCGCCCATGAAACTGAAGGCGCTCTGCGTCACGTCCTCGGCGACCGCGAGGCAGACGCGGCCGAGCTCCTCCTCCGTGCGTGCCGCCAGCGCCTCGCGGAAGATGCGGTTGATCCCTTCGAGCACCGCGTTCTTGCGCCGGATGTCCGCCTCCGCCCGTCCGCGCTGGACCGCCGACCAGATCCGCTCGGCGACGTCGCGCAGCAACCCGACATCGGTCTCCGTCCAATCCCGCGGGATCGCCTGCGTGACGCAGAGCGCGCCGACCAGACGGCCGTTCTTGATGAGCGGTGCCCCCAGGCAGGCCGTGATCCCGAGAGCCGCCAGGGCCGGACGGTGCGCCGGCGGGACCGCGGTCGAGGTCTGCGTGTCGGCCACGACGTGGCACTGGCCGCGGCGGAGGATGTCGACCGACCATGCGAAATCCGCGATGCGGTGTTCGCCGGCGATCGAGCGCGCGCCGCCGCGCAGGTGGTCCCAAGCGATCCGCGCGGTTCCGGCAGCCTCGTCGATGGCGACGTAGTAGGCCCGGTCGACCTCCAGCCGCTCGCCGAGCAGCCGGCAGGCCTCGTTCTGAATCGTGGCCGGCTCGGTCAGCGTGCGCATCGCGTCGCTCAGCGCCAGGAGGAACGCGTGCCGCTCCTCGCGATCCCGCAGGGCCGTCTCGGCCGCTTTGCGCTTGGTGACGTCTTCGTAGAGGACCAGCAGCCGATCGTTCGCCTGCGGATAGACCGAGACCTCGAACCAGCGCCCCTTCGGCGTGTCGGTATGCTCCAACCGTGCCGGCATGCCCGCGGCGGCGATCCGCTCGTAGGTCTGAACCCACCAGGGATCGAGATCCGGCATCACCTCGCGCGCCCGCCGCCCGCGCGCCAGCGCTGCCGGGAGGCCGATCAGCCGTTCGCAGGCGGGATTGAGCGCGACGAAGCGGAAATCGACGGCACGGCCCTCTTCATCACGCTCGAATTCGAGCTCGCAGAAGCCCTGTCCCTTCGTCTGGAACAGGGGGCTGTCCGTCGCCTCGCCGACCCGGAGCGGCGCCTGGCAGCGGCCCTCCGTGACCGTTGCTCCGGTGACGAGCACCAGGACCCCCGCCGCTCCGCCGCCGGGACCGCGGACCGGACTGAGACAGAGCGTGAGCCCCGCACCGGATGGCTTCGGGCCGAGGACGAGGCCGGCGGCGGTGATCGCTTCGCCGGACCCGGCCCGGCGGAGGAGGAGGTCCAGCCTCTGCGCGTCATGTCCGGTGCGCGCGAGGGCGGGGAAGGCGCGTCCGACCGGGACGGGGCCGACCAGGGTCCGGAAGGCGTCGTTGCAAAGGGCTGTCAGGGCCGGACCCCAGGCCAGGGCCGCCGGTGCGCCCAGATCGTTCACGAGCCCGGCGGCCGACCGCAGCGAAACCGGCCACGTCTCGATCGGGCCGAGTGGCGTTTCGGCCCAATCGTCCTCGCGAGTCAGCCGGTTCGCCGTGCCGGGAGACGACGGCCGCTCGGGCGGATCCGTCTTCGCACCCATCCCACACTCCGCTGTGGCTCGATGGGTTCAACCTAAGGGACAGTCTGATACGGTTGTAAAGCACGCAGGGGTAGATCGAGCATCTTGCCGGACGATCGGGACCGAACCGCTTCGGCCCCGATCGAATCCGGCGGGCCGGGCCGGATCGACTACGCGCCGCGCAGGGCCGAGAGATCGAGCGGCAGCGAGCGCAGGCGCTGACCCGTCGCAGCGAAGACCGCGTTGGCGATGGCCGGCGCCAGAACCGGCACGCCGGGCTCGCCGATGCCGGTGGGCGCGACCTCGGAGGGCACGATGTGAACCTCGACCCGCGGCATCTCGGAGATGCGGGTCGGCTGGTAGCTGTCGAAGTTCCGCTCCTGCACCACGCCGTCCTTGAGGGTGATGCGGTTGCGCAGGACCGCCGACAGGGCAAAGCCCACCGCTCCCTCGACCTGGGCGCGAATGATGTCCGGATTCACCGCCACGCCGACATCGACCGCCGCCACGATCCGATTGACCTTCACGCTCGAATCGCCCGCCGTCACGTCGGCCACCATCGCCACGTAGGAGCCGAAGGATTCGTGCACGGCGACGCCGAGGCCGCGGCCCTTCTCGGAGGGCTTTTGGCTCCAGCCCGCCTTGTCGGCGGCCAGCCGCAGCACGCCGGACAGGCGCGGCGCCCGGGTCAGCAGCGACAGCCGATAGGCGACCGGATCGGCGTTCGCAGCATGCGCCAGCTCGTCGATGAACACCTCCATCACATGCGCGGTGTGGGTGTGGCCGACCGAGCGCCACCACAGCACCGGCACGCCCTCGCGGGCATTGTGCACCTCGAACCGGTAGGCGGGGAGCGCATAGGGCGTGTCGGAGGCGCCCTCGACGGTGGTGGAATCGATCCCGTTCTTCACCAGCATCGCCTCGAAGGGCGAGCCGATCATGATCGACTTGCCGACCATGGCGTGGCGCCAGCCGGTGATCTGTCCCTTCTCGTTCAGGCCCGCCTTGACCGTGTGAAAGACCTGCGGGCGATAGTAGCCACCGGCCATGTCGTCTTCGCGGGTCCAGACGAGGTGGACCGGCGCCTTGCCGTCCCAGGCCTTCACGATCGCGGCGGCCTCGGCGAAGTAGTCGGCGCCCGGCGTCGCGCGCCGGCCGAACGAGCCGCCGGCCCATTGCGTGTGCAGCCGGACCTTGTCGGTGGTAACGCCCAGCGTCGCGGCGAGCACCGCCTGCTCGACGGTCTGGATCTGGCATCCGGCATAGACGTCGTAGCTACCGTCCGACGCCCGCTCGATCGTGGCGTTCAACGGCTCCATCGCCGCATGCGCAAGGTAGGGGAAGGAGAACTCCGCCTCCAACACCTTCGCCGAACCCTTGAGGGCGCCGTCGGCGTCGCCCGCTTGGGAAGCGACGAGGCCGGCGGTCTTGGCGGTCTCACGGTACTCAGCGAGGATCGCGTCCGAGGAGCGGGTCTCGGCCGCCGAGTCGTCCCAGGTGATCTTGAGGGCCTCGCGGGCCTTCATCGCGCTCCAGGTGTCGCGGGCGATCACCGCCACGCCGGTCGGGATCGTGACGATGCCGACGATGCCGGGCATGCCTTGTGCGGCCTCCGCATCCACCGACTTCACCGTGGCGCCGAAGCGGGGCGGGTGGGCGACCAGCGCCGTGACTTGGCCGGGGCGGCGGATGTCGAGGGAGTAGATCGCGGTGCCGTCGGTCTTCGCGACCGAATCGATGCGCGGCACGCGCTGACCGATCAGCGTCCACTCCGCCGGGGTCTTGAGGCGCGGCTCCTGCGGCACCGGCTTGGCCGCGGCGGCCTCGGCGAATTCGCCGAAGCGGGCCTGCTTGCCGGACTTGTGGCTGATCACGCCCTTCGCGACGGTGATCTCAGACGCCGGCACGCCCCACTTGTCGGCGGCGGCAGCCACGAGCATGGCGCGGGCGGCCGCACCCGCCTTGCGGAGCTGGAACCAGGAATTGGCGATCGCCGTCGAGCCGCCGGTGCCCTGGACCGGGCCCATCAGGAGGTTGGCGTAGAGCCGGGCGTCGGCCGGGGCGAAGGCGACGCGCATCTGGCCCCAATCCGCGTCGAGCTCGTCGGCGAGGATGGTCGCGAGCCCGGTCGTGTTGCCCTGGCCCATGTCGAGGTGCTTGATCATCACCGTGACGGTGTCGTCGGCGGCGATACGCACGAAGGCGTTGGGTTGGGCCGGGGCCTTGGACAGAGCGTCCGAACCTTCCGCGGCGCGGGCGCCCTTCAGGTCGAGGCGGAAGGCGATCAGCACGGCGCCGGCCGCCGCGCCGGTGAGGAAGGCGCGCCGGGAGGGAACGGGCGCAGCGGTGAAATCGGGCTTGAGCATGCCAGGCTCCTGTATGCGGTGGATTGCGAGGCGGCTCAGGCGAGCGAGCGGGCGGCTTCGTGAATGGCGGCGCGGATGCGCTGATAGGTGCCGCAGCGGCAGACATTGCCCTCCATGGCGCCGTCGATGTCGGCGTCGCTGGGCTTCGGGTTGTCGCTGAGCAGGCCGATGGCCGACATGATCTGGCCGGACTGGCAGTAGCCGCACTGGACCACGTCGAGACCGCGCCACGCCGCCTTCACCGCGTCGGCCACCTTGCCCTCGACGCCCTCGATCGTCGTGACCTTGGCCTCACCCACATCGCCGATGCGGGTCTGGCAGGAGCGCACCGGCTGGCCATCGACATGCACGGTGCAGGCGCCGCACTGGGCGATGCCGCAGCCATACTTGGTGCCGGTCATGTCGAGCCGGTCGCGGATCACCCAGAGCAAGGGCATGTCGGGGTCGGCATCGACCTCCCGGACCACGCCGTTCAGGTTGAGGGTCAGCATGGGCGCACTCCGTGATCGACGGGCCGCACGATGCGCCGGGGCTCGCGAGCGCTCTCCCGTAAGGACAGGGCACGTCGGGCGCATCACTTCGGGACGGCACTTGGAATCGTTCCGATTCTGATCCCGGACGCCGATTCCTGATGTGCGGCAGCGCACCTGAATACGAAATGAGCTTTTCTCGACTGGGATCGAAACAATTCGCGGGAGTCTCGAAGCCGCTTCTTAACGGTTCGCGGGCAGGCTGTCGGCTCTCAACCTTGCCGCGTGCGCCGCAAGACCACGATCAGGCCCCGCACCGCTCCCGATTGGCGATCTCGACTGTTATGGCCGACCTTACAGCGGAGATGGTTCAGCGCGGGCGTGGGCCCTCCTCGCAGGAAGTGGCCAAGCGGCGCGGCATCGCCCGCGACATGCGCTCGGCCCGGGAGCGGCTGACCTCGACGAGCGGCCTGGAGCGGGCCTTCGACTACGAATTGCTGCGCCTCTACGCCCAGTACCGGGTGGGTGCGGGCATCCCGCTTCTGGCGCTGGCGCTGGTGGTCGCGGGGGCCTCCTCGATCTGGGTGCCGGCCGTGACCGCGGCGTTCTGGGCGGCCGGAGCGCTCGCCGCCACCGCACTGATGCTGCTGCTGAGCCGCCGATTCTTGCGGCAGGCGCCGGACAGCCTGCCGCTGCAGCGGTGGGGGCGCGCCTTCATCGCCGCCGAGTTCGGCCAGAGCCTCGCCTGGGCGATGCTGCTGCTCGTCGGCGCTCCCGATGCCCGCACCCTGGCGCTGTTCGGCCTCGTCATCGTCGCCGCGGTGACGACGATGCTCGCCGCGACCGTGCCGGTCGCCGCCCTGTCCGGCCTGCTCCCGCTGATGCTGGCGGCCCTGTCGCTGCTGCTCTTCTCTCGCGACATGGACACGATGCTCCTCGTCGCGATGACGGTGGCGAGCCAGGTCTTCTTCGCCGGTCTGGCGCGCCGCCTCTACGCCTCCGCCGTCGGCACCCTGCAGTCGCGGGCGGAGAAGGACGCGATCTTCGCCGAACTCGAACAGGCCAAGGCCAATTCCGACGAGGCGCGCCGGCGCGCGGAGGAGGCGAACCTCGCCAAATCCCGCTTCCTCGCCACCATGAGCCACGAGCTGCGCACGCCGCTCAACGCCATCCTCGGCTTCTCGGAGGTGATGAAGAACGAGGTGTTCGGCGCCCACACCGCCCCGGCCTACCGGGAATACGCCACCGACATCCACGACAGCGGGATGCACCTGCTGAACCTCATCAACGAGATCCTCGATCTCTCGCGCATCGAGGCCGGGCGCTACGACCTGAGCGAGGAGGCGGTGCAACTTGCCCACACGGTCGAGGAGTGCCGCCACATGATGACCCTGCGCGCCCGCAGCAAGGGTCAGACCTTCACGAGTCTCATCGACGATTCCCTGCCCCGTCTCTGGGCGGACGAGCGGGCCCTGCGCCAGATCGTGCTCAACCTCCTGTCGAACGCGGTGAAGTTCACCCCGCCCGGCGGCGAGATCACGATCAAGGTCGGCTGGACCTCGTCGGGCGGGCAGTATGTCAGCGTCAAGGATTCCGGCCCCGGCATCCCCGAGGACGAGCTCGGCACGGTGATGTCCTCGTTCGGGCGCGGCTCGCTGGCGATCAAGACCGCCGAGCAGGGCTCGGGCCTGGGGCTGCCGATCGTGAAGGGCCTGATCGACCTCCACGGCGGCGGCTTCCAGCTCAAGTCGAAGCCGCGCGAGGGCACCGAGGTGATCGTCACCTTCCCGGCCAGCCGCGGCATGGACACTCTGCCCGCTATGAATCTCGGTGCCGAGAGGGTCCCGGCCGAGACGGGGCCGGCCAAGCGCGCGCGGGCGGCCTGACGGAGGTTTCGGCCTCCGTTCGACCAACCGGTTCCGCCAGTCACCACGGTCCTCATGATGAGGAGCGGTGCAGCAGCCTCGAAGCACGCCGCGACGCTTCTCCTGCCAGACCGACGCGACAGGATCGCTGTTCGGGATCGACCGTTCGGCCGTGCTTCGAGGCCGAGCCTTGGCTCGGCGCCTCGGCATGAGGGGGGATGAGCTTGCCAAGCCCCTCGACTGAAAAGACGTCTAGTCCGCGCTCTTGCCCGAAACCCCCGCCTGCTCGAACGTCGCCATGTCGCGGTGGCAGGCGAGCGCGCCCTTCAGCAGGCCGAGGGCCAGCGCCGCGCCCGAGGCTTCGCCCAGCCGCATGTCGAGCGAGAGGACGGGTGTGAGGCCGAGCCGCTCCAGCACCTCGCCATGCGCCCCTTCCGCCGAACGATGGCCGGCGAGGCAATGGTCGAGGGCGTGCGGGTCGGCAGCGTGCAGCACGGCGGCCGCGGCGGTGGCGACGTAGCCGTCGAGCACCACCGGCACTCGCTGCAGCCGCGCGGCGAGGATGGCGCCGGCCATCGCCGCGATCTCACGGCCGCCGAGGCGCGCCAGCACTGCCAGCGGGTCGCTCAGATGATCCTTGTGCGTTTCGAGCGCCAGCCGCACGGCCTGCGCCTTGCGGTCGAGGCCGGCCGCGTCGAGCCCGGTGCCGCGCCCGACCCAGTGCTCGGCCTCGCCGCCGTAAAGCGCGGCGTAGATCGCCGCCGCGACCGTGGTATTGCCGATGCCCATCTCGCCGACCGCGAGGCAATCGGTGCCCGCGGCCACCGCCTCCATGCCGAAGGCCATGGTGGCCACGCAGCCCTTCTCGTCCAGCGCCGGGCCGGAGCAGATGTCGCCGGTCGGCATGTCGACGGCAAGGTCGAACACCCGGAAGCCGAGGCCGTAGGCGGCGCAGAGCTGGTTGATCGCCGCGCCCCCGGCGGCGAAGTTGTCCAGCATCTGCCGGTTGACCGCGGCCGGGAAGGCGGAGACGCCGCGCTCCACCACGCCGTGGCTGCCGGCGAAGACGCAGACCATCGGCCGGTCGAGGGTGGGCTTAGCCTTGCCCTGCCACGCGCCGAGCCATTCCACGAACTCTTCGAGCCGCCCGAGCGACCCCGGCGGCTTGGTGAGCTGCGCGTCGCGCGCGCGGATCGCGGCGACCGTGTCCCCGTCCGGGCCGGGCATCTCGGTGAGCAGGCGGCGGATATCGGCGAAGGGGGAGGCGGCTTGGTCTGAGGTCATGGGAGATCTCGTGCGCGTCGGGGGCGGGGACACCGCGAAAGGAGGTCGCCCGATCGGCGCGGGAATTGCCACCGGATAGACGACGGCGCCGCGTAGCAGGCAGGGGGCTCCCGGCGCTATAGAAGCGGACGGGCCCGCGGGTCCAGGCGGCCGGACGAAGGGGGACGGAATGATCGAGCGCAGCGGCCGCGATCCCGGACCGCCGTTTCCCGGTGCGGACTGGGTCTATGACCTCGCCGCCTGCCTCCGCTTCTTCACCCGCCTGCCGATCCCGCCTCTTCCCGACGAGCCGGCGCCCCATGCCGCACCGGATTTCCGCACCGTGCCGCGGGTGCTGCCGCTGGCTGGGCTGCTGATCGCGCTGCCGGCCGCTCTGGTGCTGGTGCTGGCCTGGGAGATCCGGCTCGGGCCGTTCGTGGCCGCTGCGCTCGCCCTCGTCGCCCTCGCCCTCATCACCGGCGCTATGCACGAGGACGGTTTGGCCGACGTCGCCGACGGGTTCGGCGGCGGGCAGAGCCGCGAGCGCAGCCTGGAGATCATGCGCGACAGCCGCATCGGCGCCTATGGCGGCACCGCGCTGTTCCTCGGATTGGCACTGCGGGCGGCGATGCTCGCGACCCTGCTCGATCGCTCCGGTACGCTCGCCGCGGTCGCGCTCCTCTTCGCCGCTGCCCTCTCGCGGACGGCGGCACTGATCCCCCTCGCGATCCTCGACCCCGCCCGTCCCGGCGGCGCGGGTGCCGCCGTCGGTCGGCCCAGCCGCGCCACGCTCGGAATTGCCGGGCTGCTCTGCCTGATCATCGCCGGAATCGCGGCCGCCCTCGGCCTGCCGTTGCTCGGCCTCGTCCTCGCACTGATCCTCGCGCCGCTCGCGGCCTTCGGCCTGAGCGCGCTCGCCGAGCGGAAGATTGGCGGCCAGACCGGCGACGTCGTCGGCGCCTGCCAGCAGGTTGGCGAGATCGCGGTGCTGCTGGCTCTGGTGGCGGCAACGGCGTAGGCGAGGGTGGCACGATGCTGAGGATCCTCCGTCGGCTCCTTGCCGGCCGTCGGGCCAAGGCGCAGGTCCGGACGTCCTCCGATATGCCCGTCGAAAAGATCGACCGTGCCGACACGGCCGAGCAGATCGAGATCCTGGCCCGCGGCGGCTTCGAGACCGAGGCCTCGACGCGCGGGACGATTCTCGACACCTACCTGAACCCCGACGCGGTCGCGCCCGACGATCGCCGCTGGGTCGAGGCGGAGGTGGCCCGCGCCTTCGCGCGCAAGCGGGCCGACGAGGCGACCTGGCCGCTGGAGACGGATTTCGACCGCCTCGCCATCGCCTTCGACAGGCTCGATGCCGCCGGCATCATCGCTCTGCATCGCGCCGGCTACACCCGCTCCGACGGGATCTCGGACGCGGCCGAGGTCTATCACCGGCGTAAGGAGCGCGGGCGCGCCTCGCGTGGGTTCGTGTTCTACCACGGTCAGGATGTCGAGGCGGTGGTCTTCGACCAGGGGCTCTACATCGCCTTCGGCTCGTTCGACGATCGCGACGAGACCATGGCCGCCATCGCCGCCGAGATCGTGGCGGCGGTGGGAGGCACAAGGGTTGCGGACCAAGTGGGAGGGCGACGTGGGCACGCGCATCCTTGTCCATCCGATCCAGTGGTTGAAGCGCAGCCCGCCCGACGACCCGCGGGAGGCATGACGTTGCCGGCGAGGCCTTGATTCACGGCCCCGCTCCGCCCCATCTGCACGGACGATGCTGGCGACTCCTTCAAACAAACCCTCCTCACCCTGCACCAAGCTCTGCGTGCTCGATGCCGTAACCGGCCTATGCGAGGGCTGCGGGCGCACGCGCGAGGAGATCGGGCTATGGGGTTCGCTCTCCGAGCCGCAGCGTCTGGCGGTCATGGCGGTGCTGCCCGAGCGGCTACGCCGGGCCTACCCTCAGCGGGAGATCCGCGCGTGATGATGTGGGCCGGCCTCGCCATCCTCGGGATCGGCCTCGTCGTTCTGATCGCCAACCACGATGGCGGCCCGGTGATGGGGCTCGATTCGGATCAAGTCGCTGGCCTCGTTTCGGCGACGGCGCTGCTGCTCCTCCTCACCGCCGGGCGCTGGCGGCAGGCGCTCGCGATGCCGGGAAAGACCGTGAGCTCGATCCTGATCTGGCTCGCCATCGGCGCTGTGATCGTCATCGGTTACACCTACCGCAACGACGCGCAGCAGGTCGGCGCCAACGTGGTCGGGGCGCTGCGCCCCGGCACTGCCGTGCTCGGCCCCGGTGACGAGGTGACGATCACCCGCCGCTCCGACGGCGATTTCTCGGTGCTGGCGGCGGTGAATGGCGGCGCCGAGGAGCGCTTCGTCTTCGACACGGGGGCAAGCAGCGTCGTGCTCACCGCCGCAACCGCCGAACGGCTCGGCATCCGCCCGCCGGAAAGCGCCTTCACCCAGCGCGTCTCCACGGCGAACGGCACCGCGCTGACAGCGCCGATCCGGCTCGACTCGATCACGGTTGGGCCGATCACCGAGCGAAACGTCAACGCGATGGTAAGCCGGCCGGGCGCGCTGACCACCAACCTGCTCGGCCAGAGCTTCCTTGATCGGCTGCCCTCCTACGAGGTGCGCGGCGACCGGCTGATCCTGCGCAGCCGCTGACGCCGGCCTTTACCGGTATCGGCCAAGCGCCCACTTCCATGCGCGCCGCCCGGAAAACCGTCTTGGCGAGAGCATTGTGCTTCCACGCCACGACCATTCTCACCGATTAGACAGCGGGCATTCAGCGCCCGGCTTCCCTGTCGTGTGCGGCGGCCTGAATTATAGTTTCTGAAATCAAGTCCCTGGCTTGTTTCTTGCGTGAAACAGTGAACCGCAGCCAGGGAAAATCGTTTGAACGGCTCAGCCTTCATCAGGCGGGTGATCTGCCCGGCCCACGGAAGGCTTTGAGGGGAGCGTATCGAACGGAGAGACTTTGACCGTGACCACTCCTGCCTTCCCCGCCGTCCGGCGCCTTTCCCTGGCCGCCGGAGTCTCGGCTGCGCTTCTCGCACTCGCGACGTCGGCGGCTTCCGCCCAATCCGTCGCCCCGCCGGTCGTCGAGGCCCCCACCATCGAGGCACCGACTCCGCCCGATCTCGGCAACGGACTGCCGCAAGGCGCCCTGGTCTTTCACGGCAATTACTGTGGCTCCGGTAGCCGCGGCGCTGGACTTCCTCCGGTCGATGCCCTCGATCGGGCTTGCATGCACCACGATGCCTGCTCGCCGCCCGTGGGGCAGGGGCTGCCCACTTGCTCCTGCAACGACCGGCTAGCGCGGGAGGCCACCGTTGTGGCCCGCACGCCGCGGATCAGCGATGAATTGCGGACCGCAGCGCAGTTCGTCGCCGTCGGCGCGAAGGCTCTGGCCTGCGAACCCTGATCGTTTCCGCTCGTCATCAGGTATCGGCGAGGAACTTCCGTTCCGCGCCGATACCGCGACCTCCGTCTCAAGTCGCCTCGGGCGGCTCCATGGGAATGCCCAGCGCGTCGAGGCCTTCCTCGAGCAATGAGGCCCCGTCCGGCGTGCCGAGCAGTTCGCGCATCACCGTATCGCCCGCCGCCTCGCGCTCCTTGGCGAAGGCGACCGCCGTGCGCCACTCCACCGCCTCGTAGTCGCCGCGGCCGATATAGAGCAGCGCTCCCAGATCGGCGCGCTCGTCCTCGTTGAGCCCGGCGATCATGCTGCGGATCTCCTGCTCGGTGGCGTCGTCGGTGCCGCTGGTCAGGATGTCGATCGAGCCGTCATCAGTCGGGTTGGAGCCTGAATCCGGATCGGTCACCCCTTCCTTCACCTCGACCGCCCGCAGCCGGAGGATGATCTCGGTGACCTTGTCGAGGGCGATGTCCATACGTCACTCCAGCTTCGACGGCCCGCCGGAGAGGGCGGCACGTCGGGTTCGAACGGAATGCGCGGGATCCGTCGCGGCTGTCCGGACCAGCCGGTGACCTCGGGCCGCAACGGGGCGCAGAGCCTCGACAACCCGTGGCGTAGCCATTGGTTCGACGCGGACGGGGCGCCGTGCGGGACAGGGATGGCGAGGTAACGGTGGACGAGGCCGCCCGCGAAGCCTCAGGCGCGGGGCGGATACCCGCCCGTCTCGGCGGGCACGGTCTGCGCCGGACGCTCCTCTTCCCGCCGGTGCCACATCAGGAGGAGGGCGGAAACCACGAGCCAGGGGCCGGCGATCCCGATGAAGAACGACATGGGCGCATCTCCCGCGCGGCGGCCTCCGTGGGTGCGAGAGAACCCGTTCCGCGCGCGAAGGATGATAGGCGCTGCCGGCCGGCCCGCAAGCCGGTGTGTCAGGCGAAGAGTTCGGGGCGGCGTAGGCGCAAGGAGAGCAGGAGCACCAGCGTCTTCATATCGGTGATCTCGCCGGCCTCGCTCATGGCCGCGAGGGTGGGAAGCGGCATCTCGACGACGGTGATCGCCTCGTGCTCCTCGGCCAGGCCGCCGCCCGGCCCCTCCCGGTCGCTCTCCGCGTAGGGGGCGAGGAACAGGTGCATCCGCTCGGTGGAGATCCCCGGCAGGCTCCACACCGTGGAGACCGGTTCCAGCTGCGACAGCCGCAAGCCGGTCTCCTCGAAGGCCTCCCGGCGCACACCCTCCGCCGGATCCGCCTCGTCGAGGAGGCCCGCAGGCACTTCGAGCAGGTCGGTCACGCCCGCGGTGAAGAAGGGGGGCACACGGAACTGCCGGATCAGCAGGGCGACCCGGCGCTCCGGGTCGTAGGGCAGCACGCAGACGGCCTCGCCGTGATCCTCGATCTCGCGGGTCACCTCGGCGCCCTCGGGCGTCGTCACCTCGGCGACGACGAAGCTGGCCCAGCCGTCGTGAACGGTGCGGGTGCCGCGGATCTCGGGGGGCATGGCGTCTCCTCGGGAGGGCTGGTTCAGGATCGGGCGGGCTCGCAGGCCCGGTCGGCGCAGCGGCGGATCAGGAAGCGCGAGGCCGGACCGTCTCGTTCCTGCGCCTCCAGCGACGCCCCTTCCTCGCGGACGACATTGGGGATGTCGATCTCGGCGAGCGGGTCGGTCGCGGTCACGGCCAGGCACGCGCCGGGCGCAAGCGCCCGCAGGGCCTTGCGCGTGCGCAGGGCGGGGAGAGGGCATTTGAGGCCGCTGAGGTCGAGTTCGACCGCGCCGTCCTGCGGAATCTCGGGCATGGCAGCGGCGCATAGCACAAAAAAGCCCCGCCGGCTGAACCCGGCCGGCGGGGCGATCGTCTCGATGGCTGGAAGGGTCTGTTACCAGCCGTAGGGGCCGTAGCCGTAATAGCCGCCATAGGCCGGGTAGCCGTAGCCATAGCCGCCGTAATAGCCGACGGGGCGGCCGTAGCCGTAATAACCGCCATAGGCCGGGTAGCCGTAGTAGCGGGGCGCCGCGCTGGCGGCGATCGCTCCGCCGATCAGCCCGAGCGCCGCGCCCGCGAACAGCGCGCCGCCGACATTGCGGCGTCGATAGCCGTAACCGTAGCCGTAGCGGGGGCCGTAATAGCCGCCGTAGTAGCCGCGTCGCCAGTGGACGGTGTCGACGGTGGTGTTGCCACCGCCGACCTGCGCGGCGTTCATCGCGGGCAGAGGTGCAGCCTCGGCCGACGGGACGGCCGTCACGGTCAGGCCCACCGCGGTGAGGCCGGCCAGCGTCAGGGTCGTGATGCGGGACATGGGTGCGGACTCCTTAGCCATTAAGGAACACGCAGAGGAACAACGCAGTGCCGAACGCGTTCCAACGGCAAAGCTTGCCCGCGAGGAAAATTCGCCGCAGCCGATCTCCCCATCGTGAACCCGATCTTCGGCAGGCCGATCGAGGGTCCGGGTCGTCCCTTCATCGGCGGGTAAGGCCGGCATGATCTGATCGTGACATATCACGACACGGTCTCGATGCCCGCCTCATCTGCAACCGCCTCTGCGCCGATCGCGCAGGCCAAGCTCGGCCGACGCGTCGAGCCCGATCTGCGCATCGCGCTCTGTGCCGCCGCCTGTTTCGGCCTGGCCTTGCTCTGTTGGGCACGCGGCGGCTGGATCTTCCCCCTCGACGATGCCTACATCACGCTCCACAATGCCCGTGTCCTGATCGACGGGCGCGACCCGAATTACGGTGTCCCGGCCCTCGTCGGCGCGAGCAGCCCGATCCACCTCGCCCTGGTGACGGCCTTCAGCCTGGTGCTGCCGGGTGAGGCCGCGGCGTATCTCGTCGCCAGTATCGGACTGGTGCTGTTCCTCGCCGGGCTGCTGACGCTGGCGCAACGGCTTGGCCTTCCCTGGCCGGAAGGCACCGCGCTGGCTCTCGTGGGCGTAGCCTCGGGCGCCGGTCAGCTCCTCAACGGTCTGGAGACCGGCCTCGTCATGGCGGCCGTGACGTGGGCGCTGGTGTTTGCTCTCGACCGTCCGTCGCGGCGGCTGGCACTGGTCTGCGGGCTCCTGCCCTTCCTGCGCCCCGAACTCGGCCTGCTTTCGCTGATCCTGATGACGCGGCAGCTGTGGCTGCGGCTCAAGGCCGGACCCGATCGCGTGACAGCCCTGCGTGCCGTCACGGCGGACGCGACGATCGTGCTGTTGGCGGCCAGTCCCTGGCTGGTCTGGAGCCTCGCCACGACCGGTGCCCTGCTGCCGCAGACGATGGCGGCGAAGCGGGCGTTCTTCCCTAAGCCCTCCGGCAGCCTACCGGAGAACCTCTTCTACGCCGCGCTGCTGACAGCGATCGGAATCGGGCCGGCGGTGGCGGCATTGCCCTTTCTCGGCCGCGATAGAATGGCCTGGGCTATCTGGAGCTTTGTGGGTCTGTTCATTCTCGGCTTCGCGCTGACCAACTGGGAAGTGCTCGCGCATAACGGGTACCGCTATACCTACGCGCTGCTGCCGATCGCCCTGTTCGCGGCCCTGAGCTTCGGCGCTGGGCGCGGTCTGCGCCTTCTGCGTCCCCTCATTCTGACCCAGGCCGCGGTCGCCCTGCTATCCCCTACCCACATCGCCGCCGGGCAGGAGCGCGTGGCGCAGTACAGGGCCCTCGCGCACTGGGCGCAGGCAAACCTGCCGCAGGCGCATCTTCTGATCCACGATGCCGGCGTGATCGCCGAGGCGAGCAACCTCCCGCTCACCGATCTGGTCGGCCTGAAATCACCCGACAGCATTGCCGATCACCGCCGCTGGACGGCACCGAGCGGTGGGACCGCGCGGTTCCGTGCCCTCGACGCGATCGTCCGGCGCAGCGGGGCGACCCACGCGATTATCCTCGACGACGCGCCCGACCGCTTCTGGGCCTCTCTTGCGGATGATCTACGCCGCGGCGGCTGGACTCTCGATCCACTGGATACGGGGATCGCGCGTGGTCCCTACATCCTCTATCACCTGACGCCGCCCGCGAGCGCTGCTGCGGAGTAGGCGGCAGGGCTGGGCTCCACTCTCGGATTCAGAACGTGCAGGCGGTGAAGGCCGGATCCACCGACTTTTCCCATGGGCCCTCGTAATCGGCGAGCCGATCCTCGGCGTGGCTGCGCCCGGCGGCGATGATCGCTTCCAGGGGCTGGAGATAGACCGCCTCGTCGCGCCCGTTCCCGTCGCGGCGCGCCCGCGCCTGCAGGCCGCTGCGGGCGATGGCCAGCGCTTCCGCCGCGACCGCACCGAGGCAGCGTCCGCCGATGCTGGTATGCAGCCCGAGCCGCGGCACGGCGGCACGGATCGATTCCCGTTCGCTGGCGGACCAGCCGCGCACGAGATCCCAGGCCGCGGAGAGCGCAGTCTCGTCGTAGAGGAGCCCGACCCAGAAGGCCGACTGCGCCGCGATCATCGCGGGACCGCCGACATCGGCACCGCGCATCTCGAGGAAGCGCTTGAGGCGCACTTCCGGGAAGACGGTGGAGGCGTGATTGGCCCAGTCCGAGACGGTCGCCCGCTCACCCGGCAATTGCGCGAGGCGCCCGTCCATCAGGTCGCGGAACGAGGCGCCGGCGACGTCGTGGTAGGTCTCGCCGCGCTTGACGAAATACATCGGCACGTCGAGCAGCCAGTCGACATAGGCCTCGTAGCCGAAGCCCTCGTCGAAGGCGAAGGGGAGCATGCCGGTGCGGTCGGCGTCGGTGTCGCGCCAGATCTCGGAGCGGCGCGACAGAAAGCCGTTGGGCCGCCCGTCGGTGAAGGGGGAATTGGCAAATAGCGCGGTGGCGACGGGCTGGAGCGCAAGGCTGACGCGCATCTTCCGCACCATGTCGGCCTCGGAGGCGAAGTCGACATTCACCTGCACGGTCGCGGTGCGCAGCATCATGTCGAGGCCGAGCTTGCCCACCTTCGGCATGTAGTTGCGCATGATGCGGTAGCGGCTCTTGGGCATCTGCGGCGTCGCCTCGCGGGTCCATTTCGGACTCATGCCGAGGTCGAGGAAGCCGATGCCGAGCGGTTCGGACGCGCGCTTCGTCGCGGCGAGATGCTCGTCGAGCTCGGTCGCCGTCGCGTGGATGTCGGGCAGTGGCGCGCCGGAGAGTTCGAACTGGCCGCCCGGCTCGATCGAGATCGCGCCGCCGCCCTCGTTGTTGGCGAGCCCGATGATGTTGCCGCCATCGAGAATCGGTTCCCAGCCGGTTTCGCGGCCGAGGTTTTCCAGGAGCGCCCGGATGCCGCGCTCGCCCTCGTAGGGCACAGGCGCGTGATCGGCCGTGTAGAACGGGATCTTCTCGTGCTCGGTGCCGATGGCGAAGCGTTCGCGCGGCTTCTCGCCCGCGGAAAACCACGCGATCAGTTCGTCCCGCGTGGTCAGCGGGGTCGTGTCGGACGTGTCGCGCGCCATGCGCTGCCTCGAAGGTAACGTCGGTCGAAGGGTATCAGCGGCGCGCCGAGGATCCGCCACCGGACGGGGCCGGCAGCGGCCTCACCGGATGTCGTGTCCTTAGAGGACGCCGCAAGACTGAACAACGCGCCCGCCGACCGCATGGCAGACATGCCTCAAGCTTCTGTTTGCGGCGTCAAACCCGGTGATCCCGGATCCGCGAAGTACGGGGCGTAGACCGCCCGATCGACGCCGGCCCGAAGGAGGATCTGGAGCAGCAGCCGCGCCTTCACCCCCGACAGGATGCCGGCCGAGAGCACGCCGCGGGCGAGCAAATCGATCTCGCCGCCGGGATAACCGTATGTGCGCGAGAACACAGGGCCCGTCTCCGCGCGTGAGGCGAGGATGACGGGAATCTGCTCGACCAGGCTGGAGACGATCTCGGCGAGGGGCTCCGGGACGTGGCCCGCGCCCATCCCCTCGATCACGACGCCGCGGAAGCCGAGGTCCGGCAGGGCGGCGAGCAGACGCCCATCGTCGCCGATGCCCATCTTCAGGAGCGCCACAGGGACTGGTTCGTCGCCCAACGATCCGGAGACGACGGGGGCCCGTTGCGGACGCATGAAGATCCGGGCCTCGCTCTCGATCACGAGGCCGAGGGGGCCGGCCAACGGCGAGCGGAAGGCCGAGGGGAGGGCGGTGTGGGTCTTCTGCACGAGGCGGGCGGCGTGGACCTCGTCGTTGAGGACAGCGAGCACGCCCAGCCCCCGCGCCGCCGCGCTCCCCGCGACGATGGTCGCGGCCAGCAGGTTGCCCGGCCCGTCCGCCCCGGCACTCTCCGGACCGCGCATCGCTCCGGTGACGACGACGGGCTTGTTGCCGGCGATCAGGCTGTCGAGGACGAACGCGGTTTCCTCGATCGTGTCGGTGCCCTGGATCACCACTGCGCCGTCGCAATCACCCGCAAGGCGTGCGTCGAGCGTGCGCGCCACGCCGATCAGGTCGTCGAGGGTGAGCCCTGCGCTCGGCCGGCGCAGAGGCGAGCGCGTCTCGATCTGCGCCACCGCGGCGAGCCCCGGCACCGAGGCCGCGAGGTCGGCGGCCGTCAGGGTCGGCACGATCCCTCCCTCGAGGCTCCGGGTCATGGTGATCGTCCCGCCCAGGGACAGGAGGAGGATGCGGGGCAGCGTCATTCTTTAAGACATCCTCGAATCGGGCCGGATCACCGCGCGTCGCCGAGCACCGCCTGCACCAGCGCCATCACCGCCACGGCGGCCGTATCCGCCCGCAGGATGCGCGGACCGAGCGAGAGGGCGACCGTATTGGGGCGGGCTGCGATCAAGGCGCGCTCCTCTGCGTGGAACCCGCCCTCGGGGCCGACCAGCACGGCGAGCGGCGGCGGGTTGGCCGGGTCGGCCGCGCCTCGCAGGGCCGCCACCGGATCGGTGACGGGCGCGTCCTCGTCGCAGAACACGAGCAGGCGCTCAGGCTCCAGCGCATCAAGGCAGGCCGGGAGCCGGTCCGGCTCGCCAATTTCGGGAATCGCGAGGATGCCGCACTGCTCGGCCGCCTCGATCGCGTTGGCCTGGAGCCGGTCGAGCTTGATCCGCTCGCCTTGGGTGAAGCGGGTGAAGACCGGCTGGAGGCGCCCGGCCCCCATCTCCACCGCCTTCTGCGCCATGTAGTCGAGGCGCCCCGTTTTCAGGGGCGCGAACAGGTAGTGCAGGTCGGCCGAAGCCGGCTGCGGCCGAGTCTGCGCCACGACCCGCAGATCCGCGCTCTTGCGTCCCTGCGGCACGATCTCGGCGCGCCACTCGCCGTCGCGCCCGTTGAACAACAGGACGGGTTCGCCCTCGGCGCGGCGCAGCACGGTGAGCAGATAGTTCGCCTGCGCACGCTCCAGCGGCAGGACGATCCCTTCCGCCAGATCCGCTTCGACGAACAGGCGCGGGGCGGTGAAATCGTAGGCGGCCATAGTCTCTCGCAAGCAGGATGGTCTCGTCGCGTGGTCGCCATCGGCTGTCAATCGGAGCCCCGTTCGGCTCCTCGCGGAGGGTGGTGCGAAAATGCCACGCGCGGCGGGTTTCGCGGTGTTTCCCACGCTCGTGGCCCCGGAGCGGCGGAACGCACCATTGGCGCCACAATCCCGTGCGCAGAAGACTGCCGCATCGAAACACGTTCAAGCCTCCCAGCCGGTCCCGTCGCGTCAAGCGCCGGGGGCCCGCGCCGGGTAGGCGCTGCGGGATCGGGGGCACACCCGTCGCGGCATGCGGGGAGAAGGACCGGGCCGAATGTCTGCCAGGATAACTGCACCGACAAAGACCGCCGCCGCTCTGCTCGGCCTTGTGCTGCTGGCCGGGCCGGCCGTAGCCCAGGGCATGGGCGGCATGGGTGGCATGCCGCTGCCGTCGATGGACACCCCCGCCGAGCCCGCGCCCTCGGCCGGTGCGCCAATGAGCATCCCCGCGCCGATGGCCCCGGCCGCGCCCGCCCAGTCCGTGCCGCAGCAGGCGGGGACCGATTGCAGCGCGATCCAGAAGACCCTGATCGAGCGCAAGAACCTCGTGGCCAAGGCCAACTCGGCTTCGAACTCCAAGAAGAAGATGACGCCGCAGGAGGCCTGCTCCCTGTTCGGCCAGCTTCAGGCCAACGGCACCACCGGCATCAAGTGGATCACCGCCAACAAGGAATGGTGCTCGATCCCCGATTCGTTCTCGGAAGGCTTCAAGGCCGACCACAACAAGGTCGCGACGATCCGCACCAAGGTCTGCGGTATCGCCGCCCAGGCCTCGAAGATGGAAGCCCAGGCCAAGGCCCAGGCGCAGAACGGCGGCGGTGGCGGCGGCCTGCTCGGCGGCCCCGGCCTGTCCGGCTCGTTCCGCATGCCGCAGGGTGCGCTCTAACCCGCCAGCGCCGCCTCACTCTTGCCCTCTCCCTCCGAGCCCGGCTCCGGCCGCGTCGCCGACGCGGTCGCCGGCCATTGGGCCGACCGGCTCGCGCCGGCGGCGGCGCGGCCCTATCTGCGGCTCGCCCGGATCGAACGGCCGATCGGCTGGTGGCTGCTGCTGCTGCCGTGCTGGTGGTCGGCGGCGCTCGCTGCCATCGCCGCCGGAAATCCCGGTCCCCATCCGGGCCACCTCGTGCTGTTCCTGATCGGCGCCGTGGCGATGCGCGGCGCCGGCTCGACCTACAACGATATCGCCGACCGCAAGCTCGATGCGCAGGTCGAGCGCACCCGCTCGCGCCCGCTGCCCTCGGGGCAGGTGACGACGAAGCAGGCCGCCGCCTTCCTCGTGGCGCAGGCGCTGGTCGGCCTCGCGGTGCTGCTGCAATTCAATGCGACGGCGATCCTCGTCGGCATGCTCTCGCTGGCGCCAGTGGCGATCTACCCGTTCATGAAGCGGGTGATGCCGATGCCGCAGGCGGTGCTCGGCCTCGCCTTCGGCTGGGGCGCGCTGATGGGGTGGGTCGCCGTGTTCGGCCGCCTCGACGCACCGGCCCTATGGCTCTACGCTGGCACGATCCTCTGGATCGTCGGCTACGACACGATCTACGCGGTGCAGGACATCGAGGACGACGAGATCGTCGGCATCCACTCCTCGGCCCGGCTGTTCGGGGCACGGCTGCGCCGCGCGGTTGGGCTCTGCTACGCGGGCACCGTCGCCCTGTTCGTACCGGCTCTGCTCGGTGCCGGGGCCGGGCCCTTGAGCTGGCTCGGGCTCGCGCTGTTCGCCGCCCATCTCGCCGGCCAAGTGGTGCAGCTCTCCGAGCGCGACGGGGCGCGCGCCCTGGCACTGTTCCGCTCGAACCGCAACGCGGGGCTCATCCTGTTCGCGGGGCTGGCCGCCGACGCGCTGTGGCAGGGCTGGCACTGAACGAATCGCGGCCGGGCCGGGATCCGCCTGCCGACCCTTCTCGATCACCAAGCCCGGACCGGCGTGATGACGACCAATCCGACGATCGGCGTCGCGATCCTCGACGGACCCGGACGGGGGCGCCGCCTGACCGCCCGGCTGCTGGGCGAGGAGGGGTCCTGCGCCGAATCACATCGGCTGCATGTCCTGCTGGATGCCGATGATCCCAACGCATCCGGGTTCATTCCGGTCAACGACGTGGTCGATCTCGAACTCCGGCTCGACGACCGCCCGATCTTCGACGGCTTGGCGACACTCGGCGTCGAAGGGGAGATCATGACGATCACGGCAGGCTTCCAGAGAAAGCTCGATGTTGCCACGATCGGGATCTTCGAAAGCCTCCTCAAGGCTCGATCCCGCGGCACGCCCTGTGCGGTGCCGGCCTTCCGCCATTACAGGCAGATCGAGGCTTATCTCTCCGCCTGTCGGATGTTCCCGCCGACCGTGCAGGGCCCGATGCGCCGCACGGAGGATGCCGCCTGCATCGATGCGGCCAGCGTCAGGTACTTCGACGAGATCCCCATCCGTATCGGACACGGCCTCTTCGGGCCGGGATGCACGATGGGCTCGACCGTTGGCGAGCTGCGCAACGTCCTTTGCGATGAACTCGATGTCGCCGGCGTTCGGATCGAGATCAGCCGTTTCCATGAACATGCCGGGAGGCTGACGCGAAATGCGCGGCGGGTGCATGCTCTCTGCCGCGTAACGTCGGATGCTGCGAGCCGCGAAGGTTGTATGGACGAGGCCGTCTGGAACAACGCCTACTACGAGGAGTATCTCGCCACCTTCATCGAGTACGGAGCCGAGTTGGTCGTCGGCTGAAGTGGGGGTGAGGAAAGCCGGTGTCGGGGACTCGCTGGCGACGGGCCACGCGCCATATCCGGTCGCATGAGTGAGACAGATCCGCACCGACCCCCCGCCGATCCGATCGCGGAAGGCGCGCGCGCCCGCAACCAGGGACGCCCGCGCGACGCCTGCCCCTATCCGCTGAACTCGCCCGAGCGCACCGAGTGGTTCGAGGGCTATGACGGCGCCCCGGCCGACCGCGCGCCGGACGGCCCGCTCGACAAGGGGTGATGCAGCAAACGGGTTGAGGCGGGCAGCCGCCTCAGCTCCGCGAAATAATCTCGCTCTCGCCCCGGTGGATGCAGGGCCGGGCCGGGAGGCGGGCGGTCTTGCGCCGCACGAGGAAGCGCGGGCGGCGTCCGCTCAGCGCGGCGTGGCGGCGGCGCTGGCGGCCCTTGCCGAGCACGACCGGGCCGAGTTGCTGCGAGACCGGGACGATGTCGCCGTCCTCGCGCAGGAGCATCCGGGCGAGGCCGCCCTTGCTCGAGATGTCGCGCCACACCGCCACGACATCCTCTTCGGGGAACGGACCGAGCCGCATCGCCACCTCGCCCTCGCCGTCGACGAGGAGCAGGGCGAAGCGATCCTCGCCGCAGGCATCGGCCGCATCGTCGGCGAAGGACAGGGCCACGCCGGCGGGCTTGCCGCTGCCATAGGTCGCGCCGAGAGCCGGCAGCAGCATCACAGGAGCCTCGATGCTCTGCGAGTTGGCCTCATCGCAGCCGGGCCGACAGTTCAGATTCGCGATCTTGAAAGTCATCATCGGTTCGACGCCCTATCCCGTGTCGCGGTCTCTGTCGGACGCGCTGATCTGACAAGCACAGTGCCAGTCGTCTCCCCCAAGGCGCCTTAAGAGTGAGCGTTAAGCGTTCGTGGATCGAGCTGAAGCCTGTCGGATGCTCAACGGACCCTTGCCGGGATTGGTAGAAATGCCGGTAACCTCGTTGACCGCCGGGCTGTCGCGGCGCGGCATCGACCGTCGCCGGGGTGCGGCAACCGACCTTGCATCGCTGCGTTTCCGAAAACCGATGGCCACTTTTCCGATCAATGCCCTAGAACGAAGGGGCGTCGGCGCCGTTCAATCGGCATGAGGCCGGCCTCGCACGAACGGCTCCGACCGGATCCATGACCCAGACGACATCCTCCTTCGCGGCGCTGCGGCCCGTGCTGCACGACGCGATGCGGGAGGCCGCCGCGCTCGCGCTGCCTGCCTTCCGGAAAGGAGAGCACACGAGCGCGCGGGTCTGGTCCAAGGCCGGCGGGTCGCCGGTCACCGAAGCCGACGTCGCCGTCGACGCCTTCCTCAAGGTCCGCCTGTCGCAGATCGAGCCGCGGGCCGCCTGGCTCTCGGAGGAGACCAGCGACGACCCGGTGCGGCTCGGCCACGACCTCGTCTGGATCGTCGATCCGATCGACGGCACCCGCGCCTTCCTGTCGGGACATCCGGACTGGTCGATCGCGGTGGCGCTGCTGTCGCGGGGCGAGCCGGTGATCGGCGGCGTCTTCGCGCCGGCGACGGACGAATTTTATGAGGCGGTTGCGGGCGAGGGCGCGACCCTCAACGGAACGCCGATCCGCGTCGCGCCGCAGGAGACGCTGGAGGGTGCGCGCGTCACCGGCCCGAAGCCGTTCCAGGATCGTCTGCTCGACGGCGCGGCCCGTCTCGGACCCAGGCCATCGGTTACGGTGATCGAGCGGGTGCCGTCGCTGGCCCTGCGGCTCGCACGGGTGGCCGAGGGACGGATCGATCTCGGCCTCGTGTCGCGGGATGCGCGGGACTGGGATCTGGCCGCCGCCGACCTCATCGTCCGCGAGGCGGGCGGGGCGGTCTGCGACCTGAAAGGGCGGCCGGCGGTCTACAACCGCCCGGAGCCGCGCCACGGCGAGCTGATCGCCGTGCCGCTCCCCCTGCGCGACGCCGCGCTGGCGGCCTTAGACGCCTGATCGCGCGTTGGCCGAAGCGATCCAACGCGCGACCTACGGGCCGTGCGGAGCCCTGGATTGCCACAGCTTCGCCTCGCAATGACCGGTGTCGGTTCAGTCCCTTCTTGCCCTCGCGGCGCAGCCCATCCTGCGCCGGGACACCGATGCACTCTACCGGCTCGTATTTACCCACCGAACGAGGTCGGCGAGCACTTGGCTCAGCGCCGCATCGAGACCGGCGGCGGCGCTCTGCGGATCGACCTTCTGCACCGGGACGCGCGCAGTGAAGACGCGGGCGTTGACGACCCGGCCGCTGCCCTCGGCGATCAGCTTGGCCGAGAGGTCGACCACCGCCTCGCCGGTGCCGGAGTTGATGTCGAACTCGCGGATCTCGCTGACGAGCTGGTAGTCCGACGGCACCTTGTCGCCGGGCCGCGAGACCGAGCGCAGGCGGCCGGTATTCTCCAGGCTCTGGATCACCCGTGTCTGGATCAGGCGCGGCAAGCGGTCGGCCCACTGGCCGCCGCCGAGGAAGGAGAGGGAGCCGCCGGGCTCGCGCACGATGATACGGTCGGCCTCCATCGGCTGCAGGCCGACGGGCTCGGACACGACGATGGAGCGCGCAGCAGTACCGGCGCGGGCCTGCCCCGGCAGGGCAGCGAGATCGAAGGTGAGCGGTGTGCCGCCGCCGCAGCCGCCGAGGAGCGCGAGCGGCGCGAGCAGGGCACCCGCCCGCAGAAGGCGACCCGGAAGGGCAGGCGAGGGAGATAGACGCGTCATACGCTCGGGCACCGTCCATACGCTGTCGGGGAGGCTACCTTCCCTCTAGCACGTAAGAGCATACGCCAACGCCCAAGCTGTGCCGTGCGTGCTGACACATCCTCCTGAATCCGCGTCGCTCAGCGGCCACCGTTGTATTCCGGCAACGACGGCTTGCCGCCGAAGATCACCTGCGACGGGTCGCGCTCCAGGCTGCGGGCGGCACGGCTCAGGGTGTTGAGCGTGCGCTGGCCGTCGGTCGACAGCGCTTCGACCTCGCGGCGGCTCGTGCCCGACAGGCGGTTGAAGCTCGTCGAGATATTGGCGGTGCGCTTGTCGAGATTCTCCGAGAGCGCACGGAACGCCTTGCCGGCCTCGCGCACGGAGATTGCCGCCTCGCGGATCTCGGCAAAGGTACCCGAGCCCTGCTGGCCAGAGGCCGAACCGAGGAAGCCCTCGGCGCCCTTGAGCACGCCGTCGATCCGGTCGGCGGAGGCGCTCAGCTTGGCCGCGAGCGCGCGGGCGTCGTGAAGGCCAGCCTCGATGTCGGGGCTCGAATTGGCGAGCGCGGTCGAGAAGGTGTCGGCGTTCTCGATCACGCGGTTGAGGCGCTGGCCGTCCACCGCCTTGACGAGCCCGGCGATCGAAGGACCGGCATCCGCCAGCGTCTTCGAGAAAGCCTCGACATTGGCCAGCGTGCGGTTGATCGCGCCCTCGTTGCCGGCCACCACCTTGTCGAGGCGCTGGAGCACGTCGTCGGCGCGCTGGGCGATCTGCTTGGCCGCCGCCATCATGTCCTGGATGTCGCTCGAATCGGCGAAGATCGTCGGCATCTTGTCGCCCGAGCCCGGCGTGAGCGCCGGTGCGTCGGCGCTGCCGCCCGAGAGCGCGATCTGCGAGACGCCGGTCAGCATCGCGGAATCGAGGCGCGCGCGGGTGTCGGCGCGCAAGGGGGTCGAGGGATCGACCTGCACCACGGCGACGACCCGGCGCGGATCCTGCGGCAGCAGGCGCACTTCGAGCGCCTCGCCGACCTTGATGCCGTTGAACGACACGGTCGAGCCCTTGGCCAGTCCGCCGACCGAGCCGGAGAACACGATGCGGATCGCCTGGGTCGCCTGCCCCCGCGAGCCGCCCTGGAGCCAGAACACGAAGCCGAAGGCGGCCAGCACGACGCCGATGGTGAAGGCGCCGATCAGCACGTAGTTTGCGCGAGTCTCCATCGGCTCAAGCCTAATCCCGATCCGAGGGGGCGAAGCGGTGCGCAACCGCACCGTGGGCGATTATCGGGGCTTTACGCATGGGCGTAACCCGGCGGCACGGCCTGAGCCGGCGTGGTCAGCGCGCGGGCGCGCTTGCCGTGGAAGTAGGAGCGCAGCCAAGGGTGGTCGCTCGCCAGCATCTCCTCGATCGTCCCTGCCGCGATGATCCGGCCATCGCCGAGCGCCGCTATGCGGTCGCAGGCGGTGTAGAGGCTGTCGAGGTCGTGCGTCACCATGAAGACGGTGAGCCCGAGCGTCTTCTTCAGGGTCGAGACGAGATCGTCGAACTCGCCCGCGCCGATCGGGTCGAGGCCCGAGGTCGGCTCGTCCAGAAACAGGATCTCGGGGTCGAGCGCCAGCGAGCGGGCCAGCGCCGCGCGCTTGATCATGCCGCCGGAGAGTTCCGAGGGGTACTTGTCGGCCGCATCCGGCTTGAGGCCGACCATTTCGATCTTGAGGCGGGCGAACTCGTCGAGCAGGCGCTCGGAGAGCTTCAGATGCTCGCGCATCGGCATCTGGATGTTCTGCTTGACGGTCAATCCAGAGAACAGCGCGCCCTGCTGGAACAGCACACCCCAGCGCTGCTCCAACTGGCGACGCCGGGCGACGGTAAGCCCGTCCACATCCTCGCCGAAGATCTCGATCGTGCCGGAGCGCTTCGGCACCAGCCCGAGAATGGTGCGGGTGAGCACCGACTTGCCCTGGCCTGAGGGGCCGACAAATCCCAGGATCTCGCCGCGGCGGATGTCGAGGTCGAGCCCCTTCATCACCGTGCGGTGGCCGAAGCCGACCACGAGATCGCGCACGCGAATGATCGCGTCGCTTTGGCCGGGCTCCTGCCCGTTCAAGGAAAGGTGAGGGGTGGTCAAGGGCGCTGTCCGACCGTCTTCCGTCCGCATGAGGCTAGAAATCGATCGCGGCGAAGAAGACCGCGAACAGGCCGTCGAGCACGATCACCATAAAGATTGACTTGACGACTGAGGCGGTGACGTGGCGCCCGAGCGATTCCGCCGAGCCTTGAACCGCGAAACCCTCGATCGTCGCGATGATCCCGATCGTTAGCGCCATGAACGGCGCCTTGATCAGCCCGACCGCGAAATGGTGGAACGATACCGCCGCCTGGAGTCGCGCCAGGAAGGCGTCGACGGTCATACCGCCATAGATCGCAGCGGTGAGGCCGCCGCCGGCGAGCGCGGCGAGCGAGCCGAGGAAGGCCAGGATCGGCAGGCCGATCACGAGGGCGAGAATGCGCGGCAGGATCAGGATCTCGATCGGGTCGAGGCCCATGACGCGCAGCGCGTCGACCTCCTCGCGCATCCGCATCGAGCCGATCTCGGCGGTGAAGGCCGAGCCGGAGCGGCCCGCCACCATGATGGAGGTGAGCAGCACCCCGAGTTCGCGCAGGATCAGGAGGCCGATCAGGTTCACGACGAAGCTCTGCGCGCCGAAGCGCTGGAGCTGGAAGATGCCCTGCTGCGCGACGATGCCGCCGACCAGGAACGAGATCAGCACGATGATCGGCACGCCGCGCAGCGCCACCTGTTCGAGCTGGTTGACCAGCGCCGCCATGCGGAAGGTCTGCGGCCGGCGCGCGACCCGGCCGGCGGCGGCCACCACCTCGCCGAGGAAGGCGATGCCGGCCAGGATCTCGCCGCCGCCCTGTGCCACGCGCCGGCCGGTGGAATCGAGGAAGCGCAGTCCGACGTTGCGCGTATCGCGCGGCGCCGGCTCGGGCTCGCGCAGGCCCATCTCGCCGAGCAGAATGCGGTGCTCCGGTCGTGCGCCGGCATAGGCGAGCCGCCCGCCCGCCGCCTCGATCTCGGCGCGGGTCCGCTCGAGGACCCAGGCGCCGAGGGTATCGAGGCGCACCAATCCGCTGAGATCCACCAGCACCGGCTGGGATCGGCCCTGAGCGGCAATGCGCGCCGAGGCACTCTCCACCGCCGGACCCTGATCCGCGGTCCAGCGGCCGCGCAGCATCACGCGGCCGCCGCCCGCATCGAGGTCGGCGCCCGCAGTTTCCACGATGCTTGAGCCGTCTGCGATCCGCACGCGCCGCTCCCGCTTCCGCTCCGAAACTCTTGAAACGAAATCCTTACCAAGATGCGTCGAATCCGATCCGTCGGTTTCGACGCTGCGGCGGGCCAAGCCGCTGATCGGGACGCCGCCCCGATACCCCGCCAAAGGGAGGTTCCCTCTGGAATCCCAAGATCGGGCCTATACCGTATGGGGTGAGCCGCCGCCAAATCGGCGGGGATCATGGATGCGTTGCGCCAGCGCGACGAGGACGAGGCCGGCGAGCGCCAGCGGCGCCATCATCAGGAAGGTCGAGGGACCGCCGAACGCGCCGTAGACCGCGCCGCAGGCCAGCGTGGCCACCGCCGAGACGAGGGCGGTCGAGGCGCCGACCGTCCCCTGCGCCCGGCCGCGGGCGCCCTCCGGCGCGAAGCCGGACACCGCCGCCATGACGCCGAGATGGGTCGCGCCGAAGGTGAGGCCGTGCAGCATCTGGAGCGGCAGCAGCAGAGCGAGGTCGCCGTCCGCGAGGCTGAGACCGACGGCTCGTAGAAGGGCGGCGCCCCCGCCGAGGCCGAGCAGGCGGAACGGGCTGCGCCAGCGGGCGGGAAAGCGGCCGACCACGGCGAATAGCGCGATCTCGGCGGCGACGCCGAGCGCCCAGAGCGTGCCGATCCAGGGGGGCGAGACGCCGTGGCGCGCCCAGTCGAGGCTGCCGAAGGCATAGATCGCCGCGTGGCTCGCCTGGATCAGCGCCGCCGCGGCGATGGAGAGCCGAAGCACCCGCGGCAGGGGCGGGGAGACCCCCGTCTCGGCGGAGCGCGAGACGGCCGGCCCGGCCTCCGGACCGGAGGCGGCGACGACGGTCGCGACGAGGGCGAGCCCGGTGAGCAGCAGCGGCACCGCGACCTGATCGCCCAGCACGCCGAGCAGCGCGCCGCCCGCGAGGTTGGCGGCGAGGAAGGCGACGGAGCCGCAGAGCCGGATGCGGGCGTAATCGATCCGCTTCGAGCGGCGGGCGGCGGCGAGCGTGAGGTAGTCGATGCTCGGCACCAGCGGCGCCTGCGCCACGGCATTTGCGACGATCAGCGGGACGAGCAGCGCTGCGGCGATGGCAGCCGCTACGGGCATCAGGGCGTAGCTCACCGCCAGGGTCAGACTGCCGGCGACGAGCAGGGTGCGCGGGCGCACGCCGCGGTCGATCAGCCCCATCAGGGGCCGCGTCGCGATGACCTTGGTGGCGATCGGCAGGGCGAGCAGCAGGCCGATCAGCCCGGCATCGAGCCCGAGCGCGCCGAGCCAGACGGGCATGAACGGCATGGCAATGCCGATCTCCACGAAGACCACGGCGTAGAGGAGGCCGAGCCGGACGGGATCGGGCTCACCGATCGGAGCTGTGCGTGTCACGGGATCGCGGCGAGGCGGGCCGCCCCTCTTATCGGCAGAAAACGTCGCGCGGCGGGGCGAAGCGCGCGAAAGCGTAAGCCGCCGTTAAAGCGCGCCTGTCAATCTCGCATCGACCGTCAATGGTCGCGGCACGCCTCGCGGCGGGGCCGAGTCTGTGCGGGGTGTGATGTCGAGTTCCCGTTCCCTGACGCCGCTGGACGCGTCGCAATACGATGCCATCGAGGACGCCGTCCGGGAGACCGAACGCGGCCGGTGGTTTCTCACAGAATATGCCCGCCGCAACCGCAACGCCGATACCGAGGTGCTGCTGGACGCGATCCGGCGCATCGAGAACGTCGTCACGACGACGGAACGGCCGGACGATGTCGGGCGCTTCCGCGGCGACCTGATGGAGATGGCCGACGCCATCGCCCGCACCCGCGCCGAGGTGGCCGCCCTCTCGACGGCCGAGCAGGGCGAAAGCCGCCTGACCGTAGCGTCGGAGGCCCTCGACGCGATCGTGCGCGCCACCGAGCGGGCGACCTCCGACATTCTGAGTGCCGCGGAAGAGGTGCAGGAAGCCGCCTGGACGCTGCGCGAGACCGGAGTCGATTCCGAGCTCTGCGACGCCCTCGATCGGCACGCCACGCAGATCTACACCGCCTGCTCGTTCCAGGATCTCACGGCGCAGCGCACCAGCCGCGTGGTGCATACCCTGCGCTATCTCGAGAGTCGCATCGCCTCGATGATCGGGATCTGGGGCAATCCCGACGACGCGGTGCCGGTCCTCGACCCGCATGCACATGCGGAGGCTGCGGCAGCCCTCGACCAGAGCGACGTCGACCGCTTCCTCGACATGGAAGCGGCGCCCGTGCCACCTCAGGCGACCCGGCCGCCGCTGCCGGTCGTGGTTCTCGACAACGACCTCGCCTTTCTGCCGGAAACTGTCCCGCAGGAGCCCCTTCCGGAGCACGAAGAGGGGTTTTTGGGCGAAGAGGAGCCGGCCGCGCAGGCGCCGCTCGAGACGATCTCCCCCGCCATGCTGCTGGCCGACGAAATCTCGGCCGACCTCGCGGCTTTGAAGACGCTGAGCGTCGACGCCGCGGACGCCGACGCTGCCGAACCGGTGGCGGAAGCCGATCCGGTGATCCTCGACACGGCTTGGGCCGAGGAGGCGATCGAAGCGGAGGACGCCGAGAGCGCGCTCGGTCTTGCGCTGGAGGCGGAAGAGGCGGAAGCCGTCGCCGAGGCATTCGCGCAAGAAGAGATGGAGTTGGCCGGCGAGGCTGATGCACCGGCCGATCTTACCCCCCAGGCCGCGTCTGAAACGGTCATGCCGGTGGCTCAGCCCCTGGTCGTGGCAGCCATCGCGCCGGGGGACGACGATGACCTCGCCTTCGCCTTTCCCGATCTCGATACGCTGAGCATCGAGGAGAAGATCGCGCTGTTCGCCTAAGGGCGCGGCGGGCCGTCGCGCGCGTCATCGTCGCCGATTGGGTCTATACGGGCCCGCGTCATGGCCCTGCATCTTCTGAAGCTTTGCGTCGGTCCCGCCTCCATCGAGGAGCTGGAGGCACGGATCGCCCATAACCGGGCCGAGGCTCTGCGCCTCGGCCAGGAGCCGGTGACGGCGCACGTCACCCGCATGTTCCCCAAACGAGCGCAGGCCATTGCCGGCGGCGGCTCGATCTACTGGGTGATGAAGGGGACGCTGAGCTGTCGGCAGGCGATCCGCGCCATCGAGCCGGTCACGGGCAGCGATGGGATCGACCGGTGTCGCCTCGTTCTCGATCCGGTGGTGATGCCGGTCTCGCCGCGTCCCTGCCGCCCGTTTCAGGGCTGGCGCTATCTTGAGGCCCGCGATGCGCCGGCCGATCTCGACCGGGCCAGTGCCGGCGAGGTCGCCGAGATGCCCGAGAGCTTGCGGCGCGAACTGGCCGCGCTGGGTTTGATTTGAGAGAATTGTCGAGGCGGCCGCTTGTCCCGGCGGCAGCCTGGATGGCCTCGCTCCGAAGGGGGCGAGGCCGGTGCGGTTAGGCCGCTTCCTTCAGTCGCACGGCGGCCGGGGTGATCCCGAGCCGGTCGGCGAGGTGCCAGCGCAGTTCGCGCGGGGAGTGGTACTCGTAGGAAGCGTCGATGAGGTGGCTGAGGTCGGCCTGCGCGTTGCGCGCCTGTGTGTCGACCAGGCTGCCCACCCGAAAGGTCGCCGTGTTGGTCACCGGCGAAATAGCGCTCTCATGGCGCCTGAACTCGATCGTCATTTGCTTTCTATCTTTCTCACCGGATCCCGCGCCTTCGTTTCGGCGTGGCCGGCGTCGTTTCTGGTTGTTTTGGGTTTGGTTGTTTCGCTTGTCGGCGGCGTCCGCCATAAGGCACCCCTGGGACACGTGTTCCCGGGGGCTCCCGGCCCATGGGCGCCGTTCCGGCGCTCGAGTGGCACGGTCGGGCCGGCTCTGCGCCGGCCCCGAGGCGGATCAGACCGCCTGAAGGTTGCCAGCCGCGTCCTTGCCGCTGCGCTTGTCGGTCAGAACCTCGTAGGAAACCTTCTGGCCCTCGACGAGGTTGCGCAGGCCGGCGCGCTCGACGGCGGAGATGTGGACGAACACGTCCTTGCCGCCGTTATCCGGCTGGATGAAGCCGTAGCCCTTGGTCTCGTTGAACCACTTAACAGTCCCAGTATCCACGAATAGTTCCTTCGTTCTTCAAACGCCAAGCGCAAGCATCTGCTCGAAGCGAGCACGTGGCATCGTCCGCCGATTTTGCGGGATGACGGGCGGTGTGCGGATCAATCGAAGCCTTTCGCCTCGCCGCGGCCGTCAGAACTGTATGTAGGCCGCCGATGCGGCCTTAACAAGGCAGAATGAGCGGCCGACGGCGCGCGGCCCCGCGCGGCCCTCCTGATCCGAGCCCGGAGTCCTGCCCCAGCCACCCTGTGACAAAGCGCGGGGCCGATGCATATATGAACGTCAATCCAGGCGGTTACGGGACCGCCCTCAAGGCAGTGCGGTCAGGCGGTTCATGGCGGGCATCTCGGTTTCCCTCGAAGGCGCGAACATCCAGCTCTCGTTCCAGAAGGACGACCAGTCGACGGCGGTGGTCATGGACGCCCGCGCCGCCCGCGCCCTCGTGCGCGCCGTCGGCCAGCTCCTCACCGCCATCGACGACGACGGCGAGGTCGACCTGCCCGATGAGAACGGCGACGAGGAAGTCGCGATGCTCGACGTGACCTCTTCGGCCATCGAGGTTGGCACCGACGAGCAGGGGCAGGCGGTGGTGGCGCTCCAGGCCGGCGCGCTGCCGCCGTTCCAACTCCGCCTGACCGACGAGGAGGCCCGCCACGTGGCCGCCAGCCTCAGCGAGATTCTGGCCGCGCCGCGGGATGTCAGGACCTCGCATGGCGGCCATTGAGGCCGTTTTCTGCAGCCTTGGGCAGGTCTTCGATCAGACCTCCGGCTTCCGACGCCGGCGCGTGCGCTCCGCGCTCGGCAGGGCATCCGGCACCAGGGTGATGGCGACGGGGTTGGGCGTGTGATCCATGGCCGCACCGGTATAGGCATCGACCCCCATCCCGATCACGCCGCCTGCCAGGACATTGCCGGCAAAGCCGGCGGCGCCCGTGCCCACCACCTTGGTCCGCACCGGCACCGTCTGCGGCCGGAAGCCCGGCTTCGCGAAGGTCACGTCGAATTCTTCCGAACGCGGGATGTCGAGGGCGCAGGGCGTGGCCGGGCAGAACCGGTTCGTCGTGGTCGCAATGGAGGCGCCGGGCGGTTCAGACGTGAAGGCGACCAACTCACTGGTGCCGCGCGTGACGCTTCCGCACGCGGCGACGCTCACCGCGACGAGCGCGGCAGCCAGACCTTGCTTGACCATGCCCTCATATCCCCAGCCGCCTCTGCGTGTGGTGGGGATGGTTGTCGAGACGAGCGCGTCTCAACACAAGCGTGCAGAATGCCGGATGGCGGGAAAATCCTGCAGCTTCAGGACGTCGTGACGCAAATGTAACATAAGTTGAACGCGCCCCAATCCGTGGATGGGGCACGGCGCAGGTTGCATCCGTTTCGGATCACATTCGGATGCCCGGATCCGTTGGTCCGCCGGGCAGGTAGTCCGGTTCGGAGCCCGGGCCGCGCGGCTCGTCCACGCCTGGATCATCGACCGGATAGGGCGTGCGCGGGCCGGTCGGGCCGATATCGGGCTGATCGTCGGGCTGTGGCGGCGGCGGGAGATCGCCGGGGATCTGGCCGCCGGGGGTGGGCTCGGGGGTCGGAATGCCAGGATTGGCCATGGACCGCCTCCTTCGTTGGTTTCGGGCAGTGGCGGTCCAACACGTGCCCCTCGGTCCGGTTCCGTTCCTGGTTCGAGCGTCACCGGCCCGGGTGCGACGCTGTCGCCGTGCTCGGAACCTCGCTCCGGGCGACCGGTTGGCCCGGCAATCCTCCCGATACAGACGGAGCCAACACAATGCCCGATATTCGCGAGGCCAAGATCCTCATCGTCGCCACCGACGGTTTTGAGGAGAGCGAGTTGACGGTGCCGCAAGCGAAGCTGAACGAGGCCGGCGCCAAGGTCACCGTGGCAAGCCCGCAATCGCGCCAGTCGAAGGGCACGATCCGCGGCTGGGACAAGACCGATTGGGGCAAGGACGTGCCGGTCGATCTCGACTTGGAGAGCGTGAACCCGGCAGATTACGACGCCCTGGTTCTGCCGGGCGGGCAGATCAACCCGGACAAGCTGCGCCTCGAGCCGAAGGCGCTGGAGGTGGTGCGAAGCTTCGTCACCTCCGGCAAGGTCGTGGCCGCGATCTGCCACGGTCCGTGGCTGCTGATCGAGGCCGGAGCGGTCAAGGGGCGCACCCTGACCTCGTTCGCCTCGATCAAGACCGACGTGATCAACGCGGGCGGGGACTGGCAGGACAAGGAAGTCGTGACGGACAACGGCATCATCACCAGCCGCAATCCCGGCGACCTCGAGGCCTTCTGCGCCAAGATCGTCGAGGAGGTGAAGGAAGGCCGCCACGAGCCGCGCCAGCTCGCCGCCTGATCGCACGCTCTCGCACGACAAGGCCGCCGCCCCTCGGGTCGGCGGCTTTTTTACGCCCGCGGAGACCTGAATCGACGCTCAGCGTTTTGGCATCAGCGCTTGGCGACGGCCTTCTGCAGCTTCGGCCGGTCCGAGGCGGCGCCGGCCATCAGCTTGGCGAGGTGGTCCTGGTCGAGACCGCCACCGAGGCTCCCCGGTACGACCGCCGCCTGAACGGCCGGGCGCTCGGACTTCTGGGAGCTGATGGAGCCGGTGGTGACGGGATCGGCCAGCGCCGCAACCGGCAGGGCCGGAGAAGCGGGGTCGCGCTGGACCCGCATCGCCCAATGGGCGGCGGTGGAGAGGACGGCGATGGCCAGGATCGCCTTGATGCCGCCGGTCAGGAAACGCCGCATGGTCGAGCCCGAAAACACTGGGGACGCAGCCGGTTCCCCGGCCTGTCCCCAGCATCGCGCAAGATCGTGAACGAACCGTCCGAGACCCTGCCGGCGCAGCGTGCCGGATCGGGAAGGCGCCGGCACGGATCGAAGGCCACCTTAGGTTCTGTGTGCGATTTCCGCCGGGGGCTTCTGGTTTTCCGGCTCCGCCGCGGCGCGGGTGCGCCACAGGCTGTAGACGACACCGAAGGTGAGAAGGACCAGGGTCACGAGGAGCGAGACCCACGGCGGCAGGTGGATCAGGTCGAGCGTGTCGGCCACGATGATCTTGGCGCCGATGAACAGCAGGATCAGGGCGAGCGCCGTCTTCAGGTAGGCGAAGCGGTCTACCATCGCCGCAAGCGCAAAGTAGAGCGCGCGCAGGCCCAGGATGGCGAAGATGTTCGAGGTGTAGACGATGAACGGGTCGGTGGTGATCGCGAAGATCGCCGGCACGCTGTCGACGGCGAAGATTACGTCCGCGATGTTGACGAGCACCAGCGCGACGGCGAGCGGCGTCAGCCAGCGCACAATCTTGCCCGTCTTCGGGTCGGGCTTGCGGACGATGAAGTGCTGCCCCTCCGGCTTCTCGGTGATGCGGACCCACTTCTTGAGCAGGCGCATGGAGGTGCTGTTCTGGATGTCCTGCTCGTCCTCCTCTTTCGAGACGAGCATCTTGATGCCGATATAGAGCAGGAAGACAGCGAAGACCGAGAGCACCCAGTGCGCCTGCTGCACGAGGGCGGAGCCGAGCCCGATCATTAGGCCGCGCAGGAGCACGGCGGCGAGGATGCCCCAGACCAGCACCCGGTGCTGGGCCGCCCGCGGCACGCCCAGCGAGGTGAGGATCACCGCAATCACGAAGACGTTGTCCATCGACAGCGACTTCTCGATCACCAGGCCGGTCACGTATTCCTGAGCCGGGTCGAAGCCGAGCATCCACCAGATCCAGCCGCCGAAGGCGAGGCCGAGGGTGAAGTAGAAGGCGGTGAGGAGCAGGCTCTCCTTCACGCCGATCTCGTGGTTCTTGTCTCGGTGGAGCAGGCCGAGATCGAAGGCGAGCAGGCCGGCCACCAAGGCGTGGAAGCCGAGCCACATCCAGACGGGCTTGCCGAGCCACTCGTGGGTGAAAAATTCCATCATCATCGCGCGGGACCGGATGCTTCACTTTCGGGAGAGCATCGGCTCCGACATCGCGGAAGCGTCTGCCGCGCCTCTCTCGAACAGGCCGCCGAACCGGCGGACGAATGGTCTCACCGGAAGTCCGGGAGCGTCGCGAGGAGCACGGTGCGCGTTCCGCCAGAGGGGCCCGCAGCCGATGCCGGGCAGTTAGAGAGGAGATCGCGTCGAATCAAGGGCAGCGCGATTTTCATCCCTGGCCATCATCCACAAAGCGAATGACGGATTTTCGAATCCGTTCCGCTTGACAGCGGGGCTCGCTCCGGGCCCTGCCGCGGACCATGGATGCGGATCGAGAGAACGGAATCGCCATCGTCGGCGGGGGCCCGGCGGGACTGGCGGCGGCGGAGTGGTTGGCCGGCGCGGGACGGCCGGTCACGGTCTACGAGCGCATGCCATCGGTCGGCCGAAAGCTGCTCATCGCCGGGCGCGGCGGGCTCAACCTGACCCATTCCGAGCCGATGCCGGACTTTCTGGAACGCTACGCCCCGGTCGATCCGCGCCTGCCGGCGGCGGTCGAGGCCTATCCGCCCGACGCGCTGCGGGCGTGGTGCGACGAACTGGGGCAGCCCACCTTCGTCGGATCGAGCGGCCGGGTTTTCCCGGAAAGCTTCAAGGCCTCGCCGCTGCTGCGCGCTTGGCTCGCCCGCCTCGACAGGCTCGGAGTCGTGATTCGCACCCGGCACCGGCTCGTCGGCCTGGAGGAGGGTGCGCTGCGCTTCGAAACGCCGGAGGAGGCGCAGGTCGTCCGGCCGCGGGCGGCTTTGCTCGCGCTCGGCGGGGCGAGCTGGCCGCGGCTCGGATCGGACGGGGCCTGGGTTCCGCTACTGGAGGAGAGTGGTGTCGCCGTCGCGCCCCTCAGGCCCGCCAATGTCGGCTTCCGCGTCGCGTGGTCGGCGCATTTCGCCGGGCGCTTCGCGGGCGAGCCGCTCAAACGCCTCGCCGCGCGCATCGGTGCCACCAGCGCCCGAGGCGAGGCCGTCGCCACGGCGGACGGCATCGAAGGGGGCGTGATCTACGCGCTCTCGCGGCCGATCCGCGAGGCGGTGGAGCGCGACGGCGTCGCCGAACTCGTCCTCGACCTGCGCCCGGATCTCGATGCGGGCGCGCTGACGGCGCGTCTCGCCAAAAGCCGGCCCGGCGAAAGTCTCTCCACCCGCCTGCGCAAGGCAGCCTCGCTCAGCCCGGCCGCGATCGGCCTGCTGCGCGAGGCACACGCCAACGCTCTGCCGTCGGAAGCCGCCGCGCTGGCAGCCGCGATCAAGGCGGCGCCCCTGAGGCTCGGCGCGCCTGCGCCGATCGCGCGGGCGATCTCGACGGCGGGCGGCGTCGCCTTCAGCGAACTCGACGCGCAGTTCATGCTGCGGGCGCGGCCCGGCCTGTTCCTGGCCGGCGAGATGCTCGATTGGGAGGCGCCGACCGGCGGCTACCTGCTCCAGGCTGCCTTCGCCAGCGGCCGGGCGGCGGCGAAGGGGATGCTCGCCTGGCTCGATCGGCAGCCCTGAGCCCGGCTCAGGGCCGGGCGCAGATCCCGACCATGCCGCCGCTGCCGGCCGGACACGAGGCCTTGGCCTCCCCGTCCAGGGCCGCCGCACCGCCTGTCTGGCAGGTGGCCGAGGCCAGCACCTCGCCCGCCTCGCAGGTGAGCGTGCAGCCGGTGTCCGTGCAGGCGCGCGCCCGCACGACCCGGAACGGGGCTGGCACCGTCGCGGCGGCCTCCGCTTTCGCGCCCGGCTCGCCCTTTGCGCCCGGCTCGCCCTTGGGGCCGCGCTCGCCCTTCGCGCCCGTTTCACCCTTCGGCCCCGGCGCGCCCGGAGATCCGGCAAGACCCGCTTCTCCCTTAGGGCCCGGCTCGCCCTGTGGTCCGGCCTCTCCCTTCGGTCCCTGATCGCCCTTGGGTCCGGCGTCCCCCTTCGGCCCCGCGGGACCGGGCGGTCCTTGCAGCCCCGCCGTCCCCTGCGGCCCAGCCGGGCCCGGCTCGCCCGGCTTGCCGGCCGGTCCCTCCGGCGCGCAGTTGGCAACCACGGCCTCACGCTCGTCCTCGCCGACTTTGATCACCGCGACGCAGGTTGCGGGCCGGTAGGGCAGCCGGAACTCGAAACGACCGCGCCGGTCGGACAGGACGGAAATGTCGTCGTCGAGGGTCACGGTCACGCCGCTCTTGCGCACGCTGCCGGTGACCTGGAGGTTGCCGCCCTCGATGCGCGCGTCCCAGATCTGGATCGGCGGGGCCGGCGCGCGCGCGGCCGTCGCGCCGGCGCGGGCTGGCCGCGACGGTGACGCGGCGGACTCGCCCTGCGCCGCCGCCGGTCCGGCGAGAGCGAGGCCGAGCGCGATCACGAGCGGCGAGAGGATCGCCAGAGAGGTGCGGGAAGGCTCTCGCCGGGATGCCGGCGTCCGTCCGACCAGGCTCCGCTTCATCCGCATCCTCGCTCCTCCGATCTTGACCCGCGCATCTTCTGGCGCGGCGGCGAGCAGGTTTCGGTTGCTGGCCCGCAAGGGTCAACCCCGCGCGATCGTCCACAACCGTCCACAATGCGTATCCACAAGCCAAGGTCCTCGCACGTCTGGCTATTTGCGAGACGGTCCACAGATCCTCCCGCGCGACCGCCGTGAGTGGCAGCGCTGCGCGGGTGCCGCCGCAGAAAAGCGGAAGCCATGGGCGGGACGATACCTTAAGAAGACCGGCGAAGTGCCCGATCCGCCGAGGGCCCATCGGGACGCGGCGAGCCGGGACGTGCGACCCCGAGACCGACCTGCCGCCATGCTCCGCCCGCTCCTCGCCGCCTTGTTTCTCCTGTCCCCCGTCACGCAGGCCGCCGCGCGCGCCGACGAATGCGACGCGCTCGCCGCCCGCATCGCCCAGGCGACCGGCGCGAAGAAGGCCGGCCGCCGGGTCGGTCCCAGCATTGACGTCCGCGCGGCGAGCGGCATCCGGCTCGATCTCACCTGCCGCGCCCAGCCCATCGTGCAGGCGGCCTCCGGTGATCCCTCGCCCTCCGCGGAGTATTTTCGCGAGCTGACGATCGCCGCCGAACTCGTCGTCGGCGAGCCGGCCGCGACCGTGGAGCCGATCCTGGCCCGCGCCTACCAGACAGCCCTGCGCGAGGGCCGCAAATCCTTCATCCAGCAGAACGGTTGGTCGGCGAGCTGCTACACCGACAGCGCGGGGGCGCTGCGCACCCTCTGTTCGGTCGGGCGCATCCCGACGGAGTGAGGCTGACAGCGCGGGCGGCCTGAGACGTCGCCGGCGATCTTTCCCGATCGTTCCCGCTTGAACGAAGCGCACGCCCGCGCCAATGCGGAGGACAGGAAACGTCGCAAGGATCCGCACGGATCGGGCGCAAAAATCCATTACAGGACATTCGGTGAGGAACCCCGCGATGGCCGAACGACCCGTCAACCATCTGTTCGGTCTCGTGCGCAGCCATGCCCCGGCCGAGCCGGGCGCCAAGGTCTTCATCGAGACGCCGGACGGCGCGCGTTACACCTATGCCGACCTGGTCGCCCGGTCGGGCGCCTACGCGAACGCTCTCCAGGCCCTCGGGGTGAAGCCCGGCGACCGGGTCGCGGCGCAGGTCGAGAAGAGCGCCGAGGTCATCTTCCTCTATCTCGGTGCAGTGCGGGCGGGCGCGGTCTTCCTGCCGCTCAACACCGCCTATACCGCGCCCGAGATCGCCTACTTCCTCGGCGACGCGGAGCCGGCCCTGTTCGTCTGCGACCCGGCCCGCGAGGCCGACCTGTCGGCGGTGGCCGCGCAGGCCGGCGTGAAGCAGGTCCGCAGCCTCGATGCGGCCGGCCACGGCAGCATGGCGCAGGCCGCCGACGCGGCGAGCCCCGACTTCGCCGACGTGCCGCGCGGGCCCGACAACCTCGCCGCCATCCTCTACACCTCGGGCACGACCGGGCGCTCCAAGGGCGCCATGCTGAGCCACGACAACCTCGCCTCGAACGCGCTGACGCTGGCGCAGTACTGGCACTTCACCGAACGCGACGTGCTCATCCACGCCCTGCCGGTGTTCCACACCCATGGCCTGTTCGTGGCTACCAACATCGTGCTCGCCACCGGCGGCACGATGCTGTTCCTGCCCCGGTTGGACGCGAAAAAAATCCTGGAGTTGATGCCGCGGGCCACCGCGATGATGGGGGTGCCGACCTTCTACACCCGCCTCCTGAAGGAGCCCGGCCTCACCCGCGAGGCGGCGGCGCATATGCGCTTGTTCGTCTCGGGCTCAGCGCCGCTTCTGGCCGAGACGCACCGCGAATGGCAGCAGCGCACCGGCCACGCCATCCTCGAACGCTACGGCATGACCGAGACCAACATGAACACCTCGAACCCCTACGAGGGGGCGCGGCGGGCCGGCACGGTCGGCTTCCCGCTGCCGGGGGTGACCTTGCGGGTGGTCGATCCCGAGACCGGGGCACCGCTCGGCCCCGAGGAGGTCGGGATGATCGAGGTCAAGGGCCCGAACGTGTTCCAGGGCTACTGGCGCATGCCGGAAAAGACTGCCGCCGAGCTGAAGGTCGACGGGTTCTTTATCACCGGTGATCTCGGCAAGATCGACCGCGACGGCTACGTCCACATCGTCGGCCGCGGCAAGGACCTCATCATCACCGGCGGCTACAACGTCTACCCCAAAGAGATCGAGACTGAGATCGACGAGTTGCCGGGCGTCGTCGAATCCGCGGTGATCGGCCTCCCCCATCCCGATTTCGGTGAGGGCGTGACCGCCGTGGTCGTGCCGGGCGAGGGCGCGCCCGACGAGGCCGCGGTTCTCGCGGCGCTGGAGGGACGGCTGGCCAAGTACAAGTGTCCCAAGCGCGTGCTCTTCGCATCGGAACTGCCCCGCAACGCCATGGGCAAGGTGCAAAAAAATCTTTTGCGCGAGACGCACGCCGACCTCTATCGCGGCTGAGGGCGCATCGACGGATGGCTCGGCGGCCGGCGGATCCACCCTCTCGCGAAAGGGTCTCCATTGGCCTGTTCCCGAACCGGAATGCCGACCCCTTCCGGGCGCTGGCGCTCTCATTCCTGTGATGCGATGCTTCGCTGTGCGGGTGATAAGAGCGGGCCATAGGGTTCCGGGAGGTTGAGCCGTCCCGGTGGCAGCGAGCCGCTGCGCGCCCATGGTGTGTGTTGTTCAAACCGCGGAGTTTCGTTCGAACGTGACCAGCAGTACCGAGCAGGACCGGATCGATGCCGAGCTGGTCCGCGTCTCCGACAGCTCCGATCCGTTCGCCGCCGCCGTCAAGGCGACGCGGATGCCGATGCTCATCACCGACCCGCACCGGCCCGACAACCCGATCATCTTCGTCAACGACGCCTTCATCAAGCTCACCGGCTACGGCCGCGACGAGATCCTCGGGCGCAATTGCCGCTTCCTGCAGGGGCAGGAGACCGACCCCCGCGACGTGGCGCGCATCCGCGACTCCATCGAGCGGCGGGTGCCGGTCGAACTCGAGCTGCTCAATCACAAGAAGAGCGGCGAGGTGTTCTGGAACCGCCTGCTGATCTCGCCGGTCTTCAACGACGAGGGGCAGCTCACCTATTTCTTCGCCTCGCAGTTCGACGTGACTTTGGAGCGCGACCGCATGGTCCGGCTCCAGCGCGACCGCGACGCCCTGGAACAAGAGGTCGAGCGCCGCAACGACGATCTCACCCGCAGCGAGCACCGCCTCGAATTCATGCTCGCCGCCGGCCGGCTCGGCGCCTGGACCCTCGACCTCGCCGAGCGCCGGCTCGTCGCCTCGGACCTGTGCAAGCTGAATTTCGGCCGACCGCTCGGCGAGCCTTTCTCCTACGATGACCTCGTCGAGGCCGTGGTGCCGGAGGATCGCGAGCGGATGCAGGCGGCGATGAAGGCCGCCATCGACCGCCGCAGCGATTACGACGTCGAGCACCGCGTCTCGGCGCCCTGCGGCGAGGTCCGCTGGGTGCAGCTGCGCGGCCGGGCCTATTACCGGGCCGACGGGGCACCGCTCTCCATGGCCGGCATCTCGCTCGACGTGACCGAGCGCAAGCGGGCCGACGAGCAGCGCGCCCTGCTCGCCGCCGAGATGAAGCACCGGGTGAAGAACTCCATCGCCACGGTCCAGTCCATCGCCCACCAGACCCTGCGCAACGCCGCCTCGCTCGACGATGCCCGCCGGACGCTCGACGCGCGCCTCAATTCGCTCGCCACCGCCCACGACATCCTCACCTCGGAGGCCACCGACGGCGCGACCCTCGCCGAAGCGGTGGAGAGCGCCCTGCAACCGTTCCGCGTCACCCCGCGCAACCGCATTCGCTTCGGCGGCCCGGAGGTGCGCCTTACGGCCCGCCTGACGCTGGCCGTGGTGATGGCGCTGCACGAACTCGCCACCAATGCGGTGAAATACGGCGGCCTCTCGAACGAGTCCGGTCGGGTGATCCTCAACTGGGAGGTCGAGGGACCGGTGTCCAAGCGCCTGTCGCTGCGCTGGGAGGAGCTCGACGGTCCGCCCGTGGAGAAGCCGTCTCGCGTCGGCTTCGGTACGCGGATGATCGAGCGGGTGCTGGCCGCCGAGTTCGGCGGTGAGGCCAAGATCGACTACCGCACCCACGGCCTCGTCCTCACGCTTGAGGCACCGCTGCCGGAGCGCGAGGGCGGTTGACGGCTTTTCGAAGACGCCCGCCGCAGGCCTCGCGCGCCATCACCTTCTCTCCTCTGGATTTTTCCACGGGATGCCGCGTGGTTGGAGGGAACGGCCAAGCCTGATCCGGGGTTGAACCGCGTCTCACCCAAGGTGCGCGCCCGAATCGCGCGTGCCCGACCCCGCGAGCCATGCCGTCCTCCCCTCAGATCCCGCCCCGCCTGCCTGCGGAGAGCACGGCCTCCGTGCTCTGGACCCTGATGATGGGGGCGGCTCTGGTCGCGCTCGCTGCCGCGCCCCGGCGCCGGCCCGACGACGCGCCGCCGGAGCCTCCCGAGGCGAAGGAGCCCAATGGCGGCGCCCATTCCCACGAGGGCCGCGCGGCCCGATGGGTGGCGGCGACGCAGGCCGACCGCGGGCGCGCCGCCGACCATCCCGGCGAGATCCCGTCCCCCGGCTGGTGGGACATCGCCACGCGGGTCTACCTGGAGTTCAACAAGGACCGGGTGCTCTCGGTGGCGGCGGGCGTCACCTTCTACACCCTGCTCTCGCTGTTTCCGGCCATCGCCGCGCTCGTCACCTGCTACGGGCTCGTGGCCGACGTGAACACGATCAACGTCCACCTCGCCACGCTGCACGGCGTGCTGCCCGAGAGCGCCATCGAGATCATCGGCGAGCAGGTCAAGCGCATCGCCACCAAGGACAGTAGCGCACTCGGTTTCACCTTCTTCACCAGCCTGACGCTGTCGCTGTGGAGCGCCAACGCCGCCATGAAGGCGATGTTCGATGCGCTCAACGTGGTCTACGAGGAGGAGGAGAAGCGCAACTTCTTCTGGCTTAATGTCCGCTCGCTCACCTTCACCGCGGGCGCGCTGCTGTTCATCATCCTGGCGCTGATGTCGATCGTCGTGCTGCCGGTGGTGTTCAACTTCCTCGGCCTCGGCGACGGGGCCCGCCTCATCGCCATGGCGCGCTGGCCGGCGCTGCTCCTCGTCCTGCTCGGCGGGCTTGCCGTGCTCTACCGCTACGGCCCGAGCCGCGAGCGGGCGCGCTGGCGCTGGGTCGGCGCGGGCAGCGTGGTGGCCGGCCTGCTTTGGCTCATCGCCTCGATCCTGTTCTCTTGGTACGTCGCCAATTTCGGCAACTACAACGAGACTTACGGCTCGCTCGGCGCCGTGATCGGCTTCATGACCTGGATCTGGATCTCGGCGACGATCGTGCTGCTCGGGGGCGAGATCAATGCCGAGATCGAGCATCAGACCGCCCGCGACTCGACCACGAGCCCGCAGAAACCGCTGGGGCAGCGCGGCGCGCGCATGGCCGACACGGTGGGCGCGGCGGCCTGAGCCGCGGACAAGGCATCACCGGTGCATCATCCGATCTTGCGCGCGCGGGTCGCACTCGTGACAAGCGATGCCCGGCACCATTTTGCCGAACGAGAAACGAACCGAGGAACGCGACCATGGCCGGATCCGATCTGATCGGGACTGATCCCGAGATCCGCACCGAGGCGGAGTGGCGCGCGGCGCTGACGCCTGAACAATATCACGTGCTGCGCGAGCACGGCACCGAGCGGGCCGGCACGAGCGGCCTCAACGCCGAGAAGCGCCCCGGCACCTTCTCCTGCGCCGGATGCGGTGCCCCACTGTTCGAGAGCGGCACCAAGTACGAGTCGGGCAGCGGCTGGCCGAGCTTCTTCGCGCCGCTCGAGGGCGCGGTCGAGACGCAGGTCGACCGCAGTCATTGGATGACCCGCACCGAGGTGCATTGCGCCCGCTGCAAGGGCCATCTCGGTCACGTCTTCGAGGATGGCCCGGCCCCGACGGGCCTGCGCTACTGCATGAACGGCGTCGCGCTCGGCTTCGAGCCGGAGGGTTGAGCCCGTCGAAATCCATGGGCTTCGCCCCATGAATTCCACGCCTTTTCCGCCTCCAGGCTTGCCGCGTGGTTGTTTCGGGCTCAACACTTCGCCATGAAGGTCCGTGTGAAGAAGAGGTTAACGCCCCGGTCTTCGCGGGCCGCCCGTGGCCGAGCCGGTGGGCGGCTGCCGATCCTCACCCGGATCGGCGCCCCGAAGACCGAGCGTCCGGGCTGGTCCCGGACCGGTGCATGCCGACCCGCGGAGGGAAGTGAATGAGTGTCGTTCGCCGGTTTCTCGTGGCGCCCTCTCTGGTCCGCCTCCTGCGGAAGGAGCGGGGCGGGTCCCGTGTCACGGAGGGCTACTTCGCGCCGCAGGCCGGGCGCACCTCGTTCGTGCGCCTGCAGGGCACCAACTGCTTCCTCGTGCTGATGACCGGCGCCGAGGGCGCGATGGCCGAGGAGCGCACGGAGGTGCCGCGCGCTCATGGCGACGCCCTTCTCGACGTTTGCCAGGGGCGGGCCGTCTACGAGCGCACCACGGTGTCCCTCGGCGGCTCGGTCGAGGCGCTGGTCGACCGCTACGTGCGCCCGTCCGGCCTCGACATCGTCAGCCTCGTCTTCCCCGACGCCGCCGCGGCCCAGAACTTCACGCCGCCGGTCTGGTTCGGTGCCGAGGTGACGACGGACAAGGCCTATGACGGTCAGTCTATCGCGCTGACCGGTGTGCCGAGCCCGGGCGACATCCCCCTCAGCAACGCCGCCCTCGATGCGGTGCTGGACCTGATCGAGCCGCGCTTCGGCTCGAACCGTCAGTCCTTCGCTCCGTCGAAGCCGGTGTCGCCGCCGCGGGACTCCTCGACCCCACCCCGCTCATTCGAGGCGCCGCGGCATCCCCCGATTCCTGAGGCACTCCTCGCCGCGGCCGTGGCGGAGCCGGCAACGCCCGCCGAGGCCAAGGCGGAGGAGCAGCCACAGGCCGCCGAGGAGCCTCTCCCGGCGGCGGCAGCGGAGTCTCCTCCGGAAGAGCTCAAGGTCGAGGAAGCTCCGACCGAGGCCCCCCGGGCCGACGAGCCTGTATCCGAGCCTGCGCCGTCAGCCGAGGAGCCGCCACCCCCCGAGGCGGCCGAGGCGGCCAAGCCTGAGGAGGCTCAGGCCCCGGCCGAGGCGACCGAGGCCCAGAAGCCCGCGTCGGAATCTGGGGAGCGGCTGGCGCCGGATGCGCGCATCGACGACGTGATCGAGAGCCTCTCGAAGGCGCTCGGCGCCGCGATCCGCAACCCGCAGGAGCCGGGTCGCGACGAGGAAGTGACCGAGGCGTTCGAGCGCTGGCAGGTCCGTCCCCGGCGCACGCAGCAGACCTGACCGTCCGCGACACGTGAGAATCGACGAGACTGAGGAAAGCCGGCTTCCGCGAGGGAGCCGGCTTACTCGTGTCGGATCGTCATTGTGAGGCCAAATCGAAGCCATCCAGGGCGCAGTCCTGTCCGGAGACGGCTCGCCCCGGATCGCTTGGCTGCTGCTCGCGCTGACGGCGTGAGGGGTGAATGACCGAGCCGCCGCCAGCACCACTCCACGGCCCCACAGCCGATCTCTGGGGATGGCGCCTCGACCCGTCGGAACCGGGATGGGCTACGCTTCGTTGGCTGGCATCCGGTCGCGATCCGCTTCGTGCGGGGCACGGGTAAGTCCACACAACAAATGAGGAATCTCTGCCATGAGACGTCTCGCCATCGCCGCCGCGGGGCTGATGCTCTGCCTCCTGCCGATCGTCGGTGAGGCCCAGGCCCAGGGGATTCCGGGCGGCATGCGCCGCGGCGCGGCCGAGGGCGACCGCGTCGCCGGGCCGATCGGCGGGATCGTGGGCGGCGCCGTCGGCGGCGCGGTGGGCGGCGTCAACGGCGTGCTCGGGATCGATCCGGGCCGGCGCGCCTACCGCACTCGCATGCGCTCGCACCGCCACGACTATCGTAGCCGCCATCACCGCCGCGATCATCGCGGCCATCGCTACCGCTGAGGCGGGGTTCCATCGCGCGGGGGAGGGGCGTCCCTCCGCCGCGCGTGCCGGCGCATGAAGGCATCCTCGGCGAGCAACGCGAGGCCGGAGGCGACGATGATCCCTGCGCCCAGCATCGTCCAGAGGCTCGGCACGTCGCCGAACAGCAGGTATCCCAGCAGCACCGACCACAGGATCTGCGTGTAGAGGAAGGGCGCGAGCAGGCTCGCCGGTGCCCGCGCGTGGGCCAGCACCAGCAGCCAGTGCCCGATCGTTCCGAACAGCCCGACCGCGATCAGCAGACCCCAGACCCGGCCCGAATCCGGCGCCGTCCAGATCCATGGCAGGAGCGGGCTCATCACCGCAAGGCCGCCGAGGCCGGTGTAGAACACCGTGGTGGCGGTCGAGTCGTGGGCCGCGAGCTTGCGCGTCACGATTACGTAGACCGCGTAGCAGAGCATCGCGCCGAGGCTGAGCAGGATCGCCGGCTTGGCCACCAGCGCGTCCGGTCGTACGATCACGAGGACGCCCACGAACCCGGTCGCCACCGCCGCGAGCCGCATCCGCGACGACCATTCGCCGAGCAGCGGCCCGGCGAGCAACGCCACGGCGAGCGGCGCGGCGAACTGGATCGAGATCGTCTCGGCGAGCTGGAGCGAGCGCAGGGCTAGGAAATTGCAGGCGGTCGAGCCGAACAGGAGCAGTGAGCGAAGGATCTGCAGCGGCAGACGGCGCGAGCGGGCCACGCCTGGCCGGGTCACCGGATTGAGGAAGGCCGTCACCAGCGCGACGTTGACGGCGTAGCGCATGAAGGTGGTGAGGAGCGGATCGACGCCGGTGCCGGCCAGTACCTTGCCCGTGGCGTCGAGGCTGGCGAAGAACACCGGCGCGACGCACATCAACGCAATGCCGACGAGGCGCCGCGGATCGCGGGCGATCGATGCTCCCGGCTCGCCGGCCTGTCTCGCGGACACGTCCCCCTCCCGGTCTTGCGGCTCCTGTCCGGATCGAGGCCGTAGACCATGCCGGAGGCCAGTGCATCCCGGCTCCGATGCGGGTCTCCTGCCCGATGGGAAGAGCCTCACGTCCCGTACGGTTTCCGGTTGATCCCTTCGCTCCGGCCTCCCGTCATCCCAGGGCCGGTCAGCGCAAGCCGAGATCCAGCCGCGATGCGACGCTGGGACATGATGCCGAGGCCATCCGTGGGTTGCACGTTCCCGGCGCCCGGGAATGAGGGCGGCCGGCGTCGAACCGACGCGATCAACCGGAAACAATATGATCGGGAAACGGGCTTGCGGCGCTCACGTCCAGCCTCTTTTGGAGGATCGGCCGGCTCGTGCGCGATCGATCCGGGACCAAACGGGAATCGAGCGTGGCCGTTCAGCCGCGCCCGGTCACGCTTGCGCGACCGGGCCGTCGAGGGGGGCAAGGCGAGGCTCGGGCGCCAGCGCCGCCGAGGGGCCGAGCCGACGGGGCCGGGCGAGGCGCCGGGCGAGGTCGGGCAGATCGAGCGGGGCTTCGCTCTCCGCCGTCTGGCCGAACACCGTTCGGTCGAGGGCGGCGAGGTCGCGCGCTAGATCCGGCTCACTGCGCCAGAGCGCGGCGAGATCCGGCTGCGCTTGCGCGGCTCGGCCGAGCGCGGCCCGGAACGCCGCCGCGTCGCCCGCGGCCGCGGCGAGGCGCAGGCGACGGGCCTGTCCGCGGTCGAGGCGCAGGCGGGCAGAACCGGTGCGGAAGCCGATCAGCGCGAGCCCCAGCCCGAAGGCGGCGAGCGCCGCCGCCGCCAAGGCCGGCCACGAGGCGGGGGCGGCGGGTTTGAGGTCCTCCTCCCGGTCGGCGAGACCGCCGCCGATCTGGCGGGCGGGAATCTCGGCCTCGCGCTGAGTGCGGGTGAGCGTGTCGAACCAGGGGATCTTGATCGCGTCGAGCGGGATCACCTCGGACACGCCCTTCTTGATGTCCCACTGGTAGGTCGCCCGCGCCACCGGGCCCGACGGCGTGATGAGGGTCTCGCGCTTCACCGGGCCGGCGAAGGTGATGATCCCGCGGGTGCGCATCACGGGACGCGGCGGCAGCCCCTCGGCGAGCATGCCTTGCGCTTCGAGGGTCACGATCCGGCGCGCGGTGTCGCCCTTGTTCAGTGTCTCCGGGTCAGGATCCCAGGAATCGGTGATCGACACGTCCCGCGCCGGCAGCCACCACGGCTCCGGCGCATCGGGGCCGCCGCCCGCTCCGGTCCAGGCTGCCACGGGAAACGGCACGGGTTCTGAGCGGACGTCGATCTGCTTGCGCTCGCCGCCATCATTGATGGTGAGGCGGTGGATGAACGGGTCGATGGTGAAGGTTCCCGTGTGCTGGGGGAAGACCGCGATGGTGCGCTCGAACTCCAGCGCCATCTGCCCGTCGGGCAGCCGCGTGCGGCCCCAATGATCGCGGCCGAGCTGCGTCCAGGAGAAGTTGACCAGCGCCGGCTGGCGCATCTCCTCCAGCAGGATCTGCGTCCGGTAGACGCCGCGCAGGCGCAGCAGCACCATCTCGCGGGCATAGGGCTGCGCGCCGCCGGGGAGATCGGGCGTCACCGTCAGGGTGAGGTCGCCGGGCTCGATCGCCTGGGCGGGGGTGACGACGGCCAGCAGGAGAAGGAACAGCGCTGCCAACACTCCCCTCTCCCGCAGAGAGGCGAGAGGATGCGCGCTGCGAATTGTGCCGGCTTTTACCACGGGTTGCTGCCTCCCGGGATGGCGGTGCCGGCTTCGATGCGCCGGGCCTGCTCGGCCTTGAGGCGCAGCTTCAGGAAGCGGCCGGGCTCGTCCGGCAGGGTCTGAAGCCAGAGCCGGTCAGGGTGGATCTCGTGCGCCTCGAAGCTCTTCGTCACCCGGCGCGCCTCGCGCTCCGGGGCGGCGGCGACCATGGCCGAGCCGGCGCCCTGGCGCCCGCGGCCGGCCGCGTCGCTCGCCGAGCCGCGAGCCTGACCCTTGCCGGAATCGATGGCCTGCTGCTCCGCCTTGCCGCGCCGCGCCACCGGGCTGGTGCCGGGAAGCGAGGCGGACGAACTCGCCTCCTTGTTGCCGGCCAGGCCCTCGCCGCTGGAGGTAGAGCGGATATCGTCGTCTTGGTCCTGGTTGGCGGTGTTGTTGTAGCGGGCGCCGTACTGCGCCGAGGCGTTGGCGATGCCGCCGCCCTTGCCGCGGTCGATCTCTTCCTCCAGCGCCTTCGCGATCAGCGAGCGGTTGGCCTGCGCGTCGGCGTCGCGCGGGTTGTAGGTCAGCGCCTCGTCGTAGGCGTCGAGCGCGCCCTTCAGGTCGCCGGAGCGGGCGAGCGCATTGCCGAGATTGTAGGCGCCGCGCTTCCCCTGCGCCCGGAACAGCGGGATCGCCTCGCCGTAATGCCCGGCCGTGTAGAGGGCAGCGGCACGCCATGCCGGCACATCGAACACACGGACCGCCGCGCCGGGGAGCCCGACCGCCATCAGGAAGCGGCCCAGCGTCGTGCGCGGCTCCGACACGAGCAGCAGACTAAGGATGCCGAGCCCTGCGAGCGTGAGGCCGGCGATGCGTGCGAGCTTGCGCCAGTGGCGCGGAAAAGCGATTGGCAGAGCCCGCCGCAGAGGCGTTGCGCCGGCGAAGAGTCGGGGCGGAGTGAGCGCCACCATCACGCGCTCCGTCGAAAGAGAAAGAACGCCGGCACCAGCGCCAGCAGCAGCAGCCAGCGGCCGAGATCGGCGAAGGCGAGCACGCCGTAACCGCCCGCCGCGAGGTGCTGCGCGGTCGAGGCGCCGACGCGGTCGAGCACCGCCTGGGGACCTTCGATATCGGCGGCGCGCCCACCGCCCGCCGTCGCGAGCCGGTCGAGGGCGGTCCGGTCGGGACGCGGCGCACCGGCCGGCAGCGCCTTGGCGGCCGGCACGAACAGGGCGTGGAGCTGCCAGCCCTTGTCGCGGATCGCGGCGGTCTCGCGCTCGGCGGCCTGCCCGATGCCGTCGCCGTCGGAGATCAGCACCACGTCGGCGGCGACGACGTTGGCCTCGGCGAGAGTCCGGCGGGCCAGCGCCAGCCCGCGTTCCGGGTGGCTGCCTCGGTCGGGGACGGTGTCGGCGTCCAGCGCGAACAGCGTGGTGGCCAGCGTCTCGCGGTCGTGGGTGGGCGAGAGAGCGGTGTAAGCGTCACCCGCATAGACGATCAGGGCCAGCGAGCGGGTGCCCGCGGCCTCCGCCACGGCCTGCGCCGCCTGCCGTGCCTCCTTGAAGCGCCCGCCCTCGGTGACCGAGCGGGAGAGGTCGAGCACGATCACCGTGGCGTCGAGGTTGCGGAAGGTCGCGGCTTCCGGGCGCTCGATCGCCGGCCCGGTGAGCGCGAGCGCCAGGATGCCCGCGGCGAGCGCGGCGGCGATATTGGCCTGCCGCCGCCCGCCGAGCAGGGCGCCGCTTCGGGCAAGCAGCGCCATCAGGTGGGGATCGATCGCCTTGTTCCAATCGCCCAGCGGCGCCGAGCGCCACGCGGCGCGCAGCGCCAGCACGGCCACGACGGGCAGCGCCAGAAACCAGAGCGGGCGCAGAAGGGTGAGGGATTCGATCATGCGATTCCCGCTCAGATCCGGCGCCGCGTCGCCAGCAGCCCGCAGGCGCAGAGGAAGGCCAGCGCCGCCGGCCACGGCCAGAGGTCGCGCCGCAGCGGCAGCGGCGGTGCCTTGGCGCGTCCGCCCTCCAGCTCGTCGATGGCGTTGGCGACCGCCTCCAGGTCGTCGGTGGTCTTCACCCGGAACGCCCGGCCGCCGCTGGTCTCGGCCATGGCCCGCAACGTCTCGACATCGACCACGTCCTGCTCGTTGTTGGGGTTGTCGGCCATGTCGATCGGTCCGAGCGCAATAGTGTAGACGCGCACGCCGAGGTCCTTGGCCAGAGCCGCCACGTCCTTGGGCGCGGTCTGGCCGGCATTGTTGGCGCCGTCGGAGAGCAGGATCACGACCTTGTCGCGGGACGGAGGCGGCCCGCTGCCGTCCGCGGCGGCGACCTGCGCCGGAGCGAGGCGCTTGAGGGCGAGGCCGAGCCCGTCGCCGATGCCGGTGGAGCGCCCAACGAGGCCGATGGTGGCCTCCTCCAGGGTGCGGGCGACGGTCGCCGTGTCGAAGGTGGGAGCGGCGGCGACGTAGGCCTGATCGGCGAATTCGACGAGGCCGATGCGGTCGCCGGCCCGGCGGCGGATGAACTCGGCGCCGACGCGCTTGACCGCAGCGAGGCGGCTCACCGTCTCGCCGTCGAGCGAGAAATCCTTGCGTTCCATGCTGCCCGACAGATCGAGGGCGAGCACGATCTCGCGGGCCGAGGCCGGCAGCGCGGTGGCGGGCAGGACGAAGCGGGGACCGGCCAGCGCGACCACGAGCGCAACCCAGAGCGTGCCGATGAGCCAGAGCCGCCGCCGTCCGCGGGCGGCGATGGACTCGGAGCGCTCGGCGCCGAGGACGAGCGAGGGCGGGACCCGCAGCGCACCGCTGCTGCCCTCGCGCTCCGGCGGGATCAGCCGGGCGGCGAGCGGCAGGGGCAGGAGCAGCAGCGCGAGCGGCGTCGCGAAGTCGAAGGCGGAGACGAGGGCCGTGAACCAGGCGGGCATTCGGGTCAGGCCCGGATCTGTGTGAGAAGGCGGCCGAGGCCGGCATCGATGGCGGCGGAATCGACGGAAGCGGGCCGGCGATAGAGGTCGTCGGCGAAGGCGCGGCCCGGGCCGGTGCGGAAGAAATCGGTGCCGAAGGTGGCATCGAGCGTCGCAGCCCAGGCGGCGCCGCGGGCGCGCGCCGCCTCCTCGCCCTTCAGGGTGCGGACCACGCGGCGCAGGAGACGGGCCTGGGTGACGCGCCGGGCCTCCGGTTCCAGCCGCGCGGCTTGTGCCAGCTCCCGCAGGGCCGCCCGGCGCAGGGAGGCACCGCGCCGTGCGCGGAGCAGGCGGATCCCGCCCACGAGCAGCGCGAGGCCGAAGCCGATGGCAATGGCGGCCACCATCTCGGGCTGCACCGCGCCGGTGCCGCCGGTGGGCAGATGCAAGCTGCGCAGGGCGGAGAGGTCGGGGGAGGCGGTCATCCCTCACCCCTCCGCGCATCCCCTCTCCCTGCCTCACAGCACCGCATCGAGCCGCTCCATCAGAGGGGCGTAGCTTTCCGGCCCGGCCTCGACATCGATGCGCAGGCCCTCGACGCCGCAGGCGTGGAGGCGGGCGAGACGCGGGTCGATGTCATCGGGAGCCGCTGCCCCGCGGCGGGCCTGGATGGTGCCACGGTGTCCGTCCGGCAAGGCGTAGGGGTAGAAGCCGGGCGGCCGGAGGCGCTCGAAGGCATCGCTGACCAGGAGCAGGCGGATCGAGAGCCGCTCGGCGAGCGCGGTGATCAGGTTCTCGAAATCCGGCCCCGGCGCATCGAGGGCGGTCGCGACGACGAGGTGTCCGCCCGACGGCAGCAGCGAGCGGGCGAGCGCCAGGGTATCGGTCAGCGGCGGATCGTCCGCCGCCGGGCGGGCAAGCGCGGCGGCGTGGGCATGGGCCATCGCTCCGGTGACGGCAGTCATCGCCCGCTCGCCACCGGCCGGGCGGACCACCGAGGGCTCGGCCGTCCCCGCTGCGATCAGGCCGATGCGCCCGCCGTCACCGACGATGCGCCAGCCGAGGAGCGCCAGCGCCTCCGCCGCCGCCACCGAGCGCAGCGCCCGGCGGGTGCCGAACAGCATCGAGGGTCGGAAATCGGCGAGCAGCACTACGGCGCGGTCGCGCTCGTCGTGGTGGGTGCGCACGTGCAGTTCGCCGGTGCGGGCGGTGGCGTTGCGGTCGATGAAGCGGCGGTCGTCACCCTCGGACCAGGGCCGCACGTCGTCGGGCTCGGAGCCCCGCCCGCGCTTCCGCGTGACGATGCCGCCGGGCAGGCCGGCGATGGTGCGGGTCGCGGGCGAGACGCCGCGTCGCGCTAGGTGGCGCAGGCTCATCAGCCCGGCGCCGGAGAGGTGGATGCCGGGGGCGTCGGTCGGGTCGTCGCTCGCGGGGGCCGCGGTCGCGGTCATGGCGGCTACAGCGCCCGCGTCCGCTCGACCAGCCCGTCGATGATGCCGCGCGTGGTGCGCCCCTCGGCCGCCGCGCGCCAGGTCAGGCCGATGCGGTGGGAGAGGGCATCGGCGGCGAGTTCGGAGATATCCTCGGGCACCACGTGATCGCGGCCGTGCAGGTAGGCCCGCGCCTTGCCCGCGACCATCAGAGCGAGCGTCCCGCGCGGCGAGGCCGGGTGCTCGATCGCCGCGCGCAGCTCCGGCGCCACCGCATCGGTGCGCGTGCCGGCCACGAGCCGCACGAGATAGTCCTTGAGGGCCGGCGAGACGTAGGTGGCGAGCGCCGCCTCGCGGGCGGCGATGACCTCGGCGACCGAGAGCTTCACCGGCATCGCCTCGGCGTGGTGGTTCAGCTCACCCTCGACGAGGTCGAGGATGCGGCGCTCGGAGGCCTCGTCGGGCATCTCGACGACGACGTGGAGCAGGAAGCGGTCGAGTTGCGCTTCGGGCAGCGGGAAGGTGCCCGCGTGCTCGATCGGGTTCTGCGTCGCCACCACCATGAACGGGTCGGGCAGGCGGTGGGTGTGGCCCGAAACCGTGATCTGCCCCTCCGCCATCGCCTCCAGCAGGGCCGACTGCACTTTGGGCGGCGCGCGGTTCACCTCGTCGACGAGGATCAGCGAGTGGAACAGGGGACCGGGCAGGAACTCGAAGGTGCCCGCATCCTGGCGCCAGACGGTGGTGCCGGTCAGGTCGGCCGGCATCAGGTCGGGCGTGCACTGCACGCGGGCGAAGGAGCCGTCGAGCCCATCCGACAGGCGCTTGACCGCGCGGGTCTTGGCAAGACCCGGCGCGCCCTCGATCAGCAGATGGCCGCCGGTGAGAAGCCCGATCAGCAGGCGCTCGACCAGTTTGTCGGCGCCGATCAGCCCGTGGCTCAATCCATCGCGGAGTTGGAGGATGCGGTCGCGAACCGGAGCCGCCCCTGCCGCGGGCCGGGCGAGTGCCTCGACGCTCATGCCAGCGCCTCTGCCTGCGTTCCTTGCGCCGGCCGAGCCTCGGCCCTCGTCGCAGGAGAACAATCCTGCCGCATGCACGTCTCCTCAGCGTGGGTTTTTCTTATAGGTCCCACAATCCTGCCGGTTTGCCCGCTGCCCGCTTGCCGCGTCAATCCCGCATCACGACCCCGGCCACGGGCAAATTGCCCGTATTCGACCGGGGATGCGCCGATCGGTGACGTTTCGTCACGCAACCGTCACGCTCGTGCGACAGCGGAGAAACCGCACGACACCGAAAAAGTCCCCGAAAGGTTCGATGCCCGGCCCGTTTCCCTTTCCCACGCCCGAAGCCCTGAATTCCGGCATCAGCCTCGCGGTCGCCTTCGGCCTAGGCACCCTGATCGGGGTCGAGCGGCAGTACCGGCAGCGCAGCGCGGGCCTGCGCACCGCCGTGCTGGTGGCGCTGGGCGCCGCCGCCTTCGTCGATCTCGGCATGCGGCTGACCGGCGGCGAGGGGGCGACCCGCGTGGTCGCCTACGTCGTCTCCGGCATCGGCTTCCTCGGCGCGGGCGTCATCATGAAGGAGGGGATGAACGTGCGCGGCCTCAACACCGCCGCGACCCTCTGGTGCTCGGCCGCCGTCGGCGCCTTCTCCGGGGCCGACCTGCCGCTGGAAGCCTGCTTCGTCACCCTCGCCGTGCTGGCCGGCAACACGCTGCTGCGTCCGCTCGTCAACCTGATCGACCGCATCCCTATCGACGAGAGTGCCACGGAGGCGACCTACGAGGTGCAGGTGACGGCGCCCGCCGAATCCGCCGGCCTCGCTCGCGACCTGCTGGTCGAACGCCTGGAGGCGGCGGACTATCCCGTCGGCACGACGGCGGTGGAGGAGCGCGGCGAGGCCAATGTCGACGTCATCGCCACTCTGACCGCGCGGACGGCGCATGCCAAGGATCTCGACGCCGTCGTGGCCGATCTGGAGAAGCGGCCGGAGGTGCGCCACGCGACCTGGACGGTACAGACGGGGGATTGATCCGACCTTGAGGCTGGGCGTACCGCCGTCATTGCGCAGGAGCGTGCAGACGCGGACGAGCCATCATGACCCATTCGAAAAAGCATGCCCTGATCGTCGGCGCCTCCCGCGGCCTCGGGCTCGGGCTCGCCGAAACCTTTCTGCGGCGCGGCTGGCGGGTCACCGCGACCCGGCGCGGGGCGGCGCCCGGCCTCGAACCGCTCACGGCGCAGGGCGTGCGGGTGGAGGCAGTGGATATCGACGACGATGCCTCCGTCACCGCCCTGCACGAGCGATTGGCGGGCGAACGGTTCGACCTGATCTTCGTCGTGGCCGGTATCGTGTTGGAGTCGGACCAACCGCTCCACGCCGTATCGCGGGCCGTCCATGCGCAGATCTTCCTCACCAATGCGGTGAGCCCGCTCCTGTTCGCCGAGGCCTTCCGCGACCGGCTGGCGCCCGGCAGCACGCTCGCCTTCATGTCCTCTGTGCTCGGTAGCGTCGGCCGCAACACCGAGGGCGGTTGGGAGAATTACCGGGCGAGCAAGGCGGCGCTGAACACCAACGCCCGGAGCTTCGCGGCGCGTCACGCGGCCCGCGATTTCGGCGTGCTCCTGCTGCATCCGGGTTGGGTTGCCACCGATATGGGCGGCGAGGGGGCCGATCTCGATGTGGCGACGAGCGCGGCCGGACTGGCGGACGTGATCGAGGCGAGGGCGGGCCGGACCGATCTCGCCTTTCTCGACTACCGGGGCGAAACGCTGCCCTGGTGAGGCTTCAGCGGCGCGGGTCGAGAGGCCGGCTGCGGCGCTCGACCACCACCGTCGGGCGACTGCGGCGCTCGACGATGACGGCGCGCGGCGGCGCCCGGTTGGGGCTCGTCGGGGCCAGGATGCGCTGCTCCTGGGGACGATGGGCGGGCCGCGCCGCCGCGGCCTTGGCGGCGGCGACCACGTGCGGGCGCACCTCGTCCGGGCCGAGGCCGATCAGCCCGCAGGCGATCTCCACCTGCTGGTCGACATCGTCGGCGAGATCCTGCGCGGCGGCGACCGCCTCGGCCACCGTCGGCGGCTCGCGCCGGACCCGGATCGGAGGCAGATCCTGGAAGCTCTTGGGCGTTTTCTTCACGGCACGACTCGCGGTCTTCATGCACCGATCATAGGACGGCCCGTCCGGTTTGTGCATTGCACACACATCGGACGTGACGGACCGCCGGCCGCATGGCTGCCGGGCGGACGCCCCGCTCGTCGAGGATGCAGGATGCGCGCCGATCCGCAGCGCCGCCAGCACATTCGTTGACGGGGCCGCCCGGTCGGCAGGGCCCGCGATGGGCAAAGTGTCGCGGCAGCGCAGCAAGTGGATGTCGCGCTGGTCCGGCCAACCGGGCGTGCGGAATTTCGCGGTTTCGAGAGACTTCCATCCCGAATCCCGCCCCGATCCTGCGGCACCTCCGGCCACACGATGCCAGACACCTCCGATCCCCGCCTCACCCCGGCCCGATCCGACCTCGCCGATATTCGCCTGAGGGGCGTCGTCGCCGCCGAGCGCTATGTCGCGGGCGCGCCGGCGCGGGTCGCCGTGCCCTCCGCGCCCTTGCGCCGCGCGCCGCGCCTCGAGGCTGGACTCGATACCGAGGCGGTGATGGGCGACGCGGTGAGCGTCTTCGAGATCCGTGACGGCTTCGCCTGGGTGCAGATCCACCGCGACGGCTATGTCGGCTACTTGCCGGAATCGGCTCTGGGAGCGGTCGATCCGGAGCCGACTCACCGGGTCGCCGCCTTGCGCACCTTCGTCTACCCAGCGCCCGATCTGAAGCGCCCGCACGTGGCTCATCTGAGCCTCGGCGCCACTTTCGCAGCGCAGGCGCAGGAGGGCGAGTATTGGCAACTCGCCGGAGGCGGCTTCGTCTTCGCGGGCCATGCCGTGCCGTTCGGGACCGCCGAGGCCGATTACGCGGCCACCGCCGAGCGGCTCGTCGGCACGCCCTATCTCTGGGGCGGGCGCACCAGCCTCGGCCTCGATTGCTCCGGCCTCGTGCAGCTCTGCCTGGAGCATGCGGGCCGCGCCTGTCCGCGCGACGCCGACCAGCAGGAGCGGGCACTTGGGGACAGCCTGCCGCCGGGGCTCGACGGCCTGCGGCGCGGCGATCTGGTGTTCTGGAAGGGCCATGTCGGGCTGATGCTCGACGCCGAGCGGCTGATCCACGCCAACGGCCACCACATGGCGGTGGCGGTCGAGCCGTTGCGCGAGGCGGTCGCGCGTATCGCCGTCAAGAGTTTCGGCACCGTCACCTCGATCCGGCGGCTCGATTTCTCCGCCTGACGCTTAGGCGGCGCGGACAGTCTGGGGCGCGAGTTCGGCCAGCGCCTCGGCTAGGGCATCGACCTGCGCCTCGTCATGGGCTGCCGAGAAGGCCACCCGCAGGCGCGCGGTGCCCGGCGCCACCGTCGGCGGACGGATCGCCACGACGAGGAAGCCGCGCGCTTCGAGCGCCGCCGAGAGGGCGAGCGCGGCTTCCGCCGCGCCGACGAGAACCGGCACGATCGGGCTTTCCGCCTCGGGCAGGCCGAGCCGCGCGGTGAAGCGGCGGGCGAGCGCCAAGGGCCGGGCGGCACGCTCCGGCTCGGCCTCGACGATGGCCAGGGCTTCGAGCGCGGCGGCGGCGGAGGCCGGCGGCAGGCCGGTGGTGTAGACGAGGCTGCGGGCCCGGCTCGTCAGCAGGTCGATCACCGCCTGAGAGGCGCAGAGATAGCCGCCGTAGGAGCCCAGCGTCTTCGACAGCGTTCCCATTTCGAGCGGCGCCCGCAGGCCGGGCTCGACCACGCCGAGGCCGTGGGCGTCGTCCACCAGCGTCCAGGCGTCGTACTCGGCCGCGAGCGCCAGGATCTCGGGCAGCGGCGCCCGGTCGCCGTCCATGCTGAACACCCGCTCGGTCAGGATCAGCGCCCGCCGCGTCCCGCCGCGATGCGCGGCGAGACCCGCGCGCAACTGTGCGAGGTCGTTATGGGCGAAGCGCACGACCTGAGCGCCCGACATCTTCGCCCCTGCGAACAGGCAGGAATGGCCGAGTTCGTCGATCAGGATCAGGTCGCCTGCGCCGACCAGCGCCGGAGCGATGCCGAGATTGGCGAGATAGCCGGAGCCGAAGACGAGGGCCGCGTCCTTGCCCTTGTGCCGGGCGAGCCGCTCCTCCAGCGCCGCGAGCGGAGGCGCGTTGCCGGTCACCAGCCGCGAGGCGCCCGCGCCCGCGCCGTAGCGCGCCAGCGCCTCTGTGGCCGCCGCGATCACCCGCGGATCATGGGCGAGGCCGAGATAGTCGTTGCAGGAGAACGAGATGAGGCCGCGGCCGCCCCGCTCCGCCGTCGCGCCCGGCCCGCGGGCGGTCACTGCCAGCCGGCGACGCAGGGCGGCAGCCTCCAGGCCGGCAAGCTTCTCCGCGGCGAAGGCGTCGAGGCTGTTCGATGAGTTCGGCGAGGGATTCGGCGACATGGGGCCTGAAGGCGACGCGGTCCGTTGGATGTCAAGCCGCCGCCCGGTGCGAACCCGGTGCAGAGCGGCGCGTTGCTCCTGCTCTCTCGGAACACGCTGCCATGACGCGCGCCTTCGTTGCCCTCCTTATGCTGGCCGGTGTCTTGACCGCCCCGGCGCCGGTCCTGGCCGGACCCGCTCAGGACTACCTGTTCGGCGAGCAGCGCTTCCGCAACGCCTGCCGCCCGCCGTTGAAATACGCGGACGGGGCCTGCGTCCGCCGCTGCCCGGCAGGATACCAGAGCTTTCGCGGCTATTGCCGCTTCCGCAACATGCAGCGGTGATCGTCACGCCGGTGGGTTGCAGCGCGGTTCGCACCGTGCGAGCCTTTGGCCGTCCGATACAGACGATACGGGAGAGCCCAGACCGCTCGTAAAGAGGGGTTATGGCGCCGACGGAGCAACGACCCCCGGAAACTCTCAGGCACAATCACCGTATCGTTGGACAATCTGGAGAGAGGCGCCGACCGGCGTCCACCGAAGGAGAAACCTCGCTCCGCGGAGTGAGGGAAGCTCTCAGGTAAGCGCGACAGATGGGGGCAACTTGCCAGCCGGCCGGCGGGCAAGATCCATCTGTCGTGGAGTGCCCGATGAGCCTGCAAGCCGCCGGGGCCGTGAGCCCTGCCGCCCCCGTTTCCGCTGAGTCCCTGGCACAGACGCCGCTGCACGCACTTCATCTGCGCCTCGGCGCCAAGATGGTGCCGTTCGCGGGCTACGCGATGCCGCTGCAATACCCCGCCGGGCTGCTCAAGGAGCACCTGCATACGCGGGCGGCCGCCGGGTTCTTCGACGTCTCGCATATGGGCCAGATCGCGCTGACGCCCCGCTCCGGCGATGTCGCGGAGGCGGCCCGCGCCCTCGAAGCATTGGTTCCGATCGATATCCTCGGGCTCGGCATCGGGCGCCAGCGCTACGGCTTCCTGACGGACGAGGCCGGCGGCATCCTCGACGACCTGATGGTCGCGCGCTTGGCCGATCGGCTGCACGTCGTGGTCAACGCTGCCAACAAGGCGGCCGATCTCGCGCGGATCCGGGCGCACCTGCCCGAGGGCATCGATGCGACGCTGCTGCCGGATGCGCTGATCGCGCTCCAGGGGCCGAAGGCGGCGGACGTGCTCGCCCGCCTCGCCCCCGACACCGCGGCGATGCGGTTCATGGACGTGCGCGCGGTCGAGATCCTCGGCGTGCCCTGTCTCGTCAGCCGCTCCGGCTATACCGGCGAGGACGGGTTCGAGATCGCCGTGCCGGCCGAGCAAGCCGAGGCGGTGGCCGAGGCGTTGCTCGCCGCGCCCGAGGTCATGCCGGTGGGCCTCGGTGCCCGCGATTCCCTGCGCCTCGAAGCCGGTCTCCCTCTCCACGGTGCCGACATCGACGCCGGCACCAGCCCGGTCGAGGCCAGTCTGGCCTGGGCGATCTCCCCCGCTCGCCGCCGCGGCGGCGCCCGCGCGGGCGGTTTTCCGGGCGCGGACCGAATCCTGGCCGAGATGGAGGCGGGCCCCGCCCGCCGCCGCGTCGGCCTGCGCCTGGAAGGTCGCGCGCCGGTGCGGGCGGATGCGCCGCTCTTCGCCGCGGAGGCCGGGGGCGATTCGATCGGCCGCGTCACTTCGGGCGGCTTCGGGCCAACCCTCGGCGCACCCGTCGCCATGGGCACCCTGCCGGCGGCGCTTGCCGCCCCCGGCACCCGCGTCTTCGCGGAACTGCGCGGCCAGCGGCTGCCGCTCGTCGTCTCCCCGCTTCCCTTCGTCCCAGCCGGCTTCAAGCGCGGCTGATCCTACTCGTGACAGGAGTTCGAACCATGCTGCGTTTCACCGACGAGCACGAATGGCTGCGCCTCGACGGCGACGTCGCCACGGTCGGCATCACGGCGCATGCCGCCGAACAGCTCGGCGACCTCGTCTTCGTCGAACTGCCGAAGGTCGGCGCGAAGCTCGCCAAGGGCGAGGCGGCCGCCGTGGTCGAGTCCGTCAAGGCGGCCTCCGACGTCTACGCCCCGCTCTCCGGCGAGGTCACCGAGGTCAACGAGGCGGCGGTCTCCGATCCGGCTTCGGTCGGTGCCGACCCGCAGGGCGGCGGCTGGCTCTACCGGCTCAAGCTCGACGATCCGTCGGCCATGGACGGGCTGATGGACGAGGCCGCCTACGCCGAATTCGCGAAGTAGCTCGCTGAACGAGCTCTCCCCCCCCGCGGGGGAGGGACGCCACGGCAACCGGTCGCTCGAAAAGGCTTCCCGATGAAATACGATCGCCACGATCCCTTCGATTTCGCCGCCCGCCGCCATATCGGCCCGAAGCTGTCCGAGATCGACCAGATGCTGGAGACGGTCGGCGCGAAGTCGCTGCACGCGCTGATCGACGAGACTCTGCCCCCCGACATCCGTCAGGCGGAGTACATCGATTTCGGCGTTTCGCTGACCGAGCGCCGCTCGCTGGAGAAGCTGCGCGCCACCGCCAACAAGAACCGCCTTCTCGTCTCGCTGATCGGCCAGGGCTACCACGGCACGACCATGCCGCCGGCGATCCAGCGCAATATCTTCGAGAACCCGGCCTGGTACACCGCCTACTCGCCCTACCAGCCCGAGATCAGCCAGGGCCGGCTGGAGGCGCTGCTCAACTTCCAGACCCTGGTCTGCGACCTCACCGCCCTCGATGTCGCCAACGCCTCGCTGCTCGACGAGGCCACCGCCGCGGCAGAGGCCATGGGCATGGCGCGTCGCGTGGCGAAGTCAGACCGGAACGCCTTCTTCGTCGATCACGACTGCCTGCCCCAGACCATTGCCGTGCTGCGGACCCGCGCCGCGCCGCTCGGCTGGGACATCGTGGTCGGCGATCCCTTCTCGGATCTCGACCCCTCCGCCGTCTTCGGGGCTTTGTTCCAGTATCCCGGCGTGAACGGCGCCGTTCACGACTTCTCCGAGGTGATAACCGCGCTGCATGAGGCCGGGGCGCTCGCCGTGGTTGCCGCGGACCCGCTGGCGCTGACGCTGCTGAAGGCGCCGGGCGAGATGGGCGCCGACATCGCGGTGGGCTCGATGCAGCGCTACGGCGTACCGATGGGCTATGGCGGCCCGCACGCCGCTTATCTGGCGACCCGCGACGCTCACAAGCGCGCGCTGCCCGGCCGCATCGTCGGCGTCTCGGTCGATGCCCGCGGCAACCGCTCGTATCGCCTCGCGCTCCAGACCCGCGAGCAGCATATCCGCCGGGAGAAGGCGACCTCGAACATCTGCACCAGCCAGGTGCTGCTTGCGGTCATCGCCTCGATGTTCGCGGTCTATCATGGGCCGGCCGGGCTGAAGGCCATTGCGCTCCGCGTCCACCGCGACGCCGTGCGCCTCGCCGCGGGGCTGGAAAAGCTCGGCTTCACGGTCGAGCCGCGGCACTTCTTCGACACCATCACCGTCAAGGTCGGCGCCTTCCAGGGCGTGATCCTGCGCAGCGCGGTCGAGAACGGAGTGAACCTGCGCCGGATCGGCACCGACCGCATCGGCATCAGCGTCGATCAGCGCACCCGGCCCGACATCATCCAGGCGGTCTGGCGCGCTTTCGGGGGCACCGAACTGGCCTACGACGAGGCCTATCCCGAGCCACGCCTGCCCTCGGCCCTGGAGCGGACCTCGGAATACCTAACTCACCCGATCTTCCATATGAACCGGGCCGAGAGCGAGATGACGCGCTACATGCGCCGCCTCGCGGATCGCGACCTTGCCCTCGACCGGGCGATGATCCCGCTCGGCTCCTGCACGATGAAGCTCAACGCCACCGCCGAGATGCTGCCGGTCTCCTGGCCGGAGTTTTCGGAGCTGCACCCCTTCGTGCCGGAGGATCAGGCGCTGGGCTACCGGGAGCTGATCGACGACCTGTCTCAAAAGCTCTGCGCGATCACCGGCTACGACGCGATCTCGATGCAGCCGAATTCCGGCGCGCAGGGTGAGTATGCGGGGCTGCTCGCCATCCGCCGCTACCACCTCTCGCGCGGGGAGGGGCATCGCACGGTCTGCTTGATCCCGTCGTCTGCCCACGGCACCAACCCGGCTTCCGCCCAGATGTGCGGCATGAGCGTGGTGGTGGTCGGCGCCGATGCCCACGGCAACATCGACGTCGAGGATTTTGCGAAGAAGGCCGAGCAGCACGCCGACAAGCTGGCCGCCTGCATGATCACCTATCCCTCGACCCACGGCGTGTTCGAGGCGCGGGTGCGCGAACTCTGCGACATCGTCCACTGGCATGGCGGACAGGTCTATCTCGACGGGGCCAACCTCAACGCCATGGTGGGGCTGGCCCGGCCCGGCGACATCGGCGCCGATGTCAGCCACCTCAACCTGCACAAGACCTTCTGCATCCCGCATGGCGGTGGCGGGCCCGGCATGGGGCCGATCGGCGTCAAGACGCACCTGATCCCGTTCCTGCCCTCCGATCCGCGCACCGGAGAGGAGGGCGCGGTCTCGGCCGCCGCCTTCGGCTCGGCCTCGATCCTGCCGATCTCGTGGAGCTACTGCCTGATGATGGGCGGGCGCGGCCTCACCCAGGCGACGCGGGTGGCGATCCTCAACGCCAACTACATCGCCCGGCGGCTGGAGGGCGCCTACCCGATCCTCTATTCCGGACAAAACGGGCGCGTGGCGCATGAATGCATCGTCGATGTGCGCCCCTTCCAGAAGAGCGCGGGCGTCACCGTCGAGGACATCGCCAAGCGCCTGATCGATTGCGGCTTCCATCCGCCGACGATGAGCTGGCCGGTGGCGGGGACGCTGATGATCGAGCCGACCGAATCCGAGACCAAGGCCGAGATCGACCGCTTCTGCGACGCCATGCTGGCGATCCGGGAAGAAATCCGGGCGATCGAGGAGGGGCGGATGGACCGGGCCAACAACCCGCTCAAGAACGCGCCGCACACGGTGCAGGACCTGATCGGCGCCTGGGAACGGCCCTATTCCCGCGAGGCGGCCTGCTTCCCGTCGGGGTCCCTGCGCATGGACAAGTACTGGCCGCCGGTGAACCGCGTCGACAACGCCTACGGCGACCGCAACCTCGTCTGCTCCTGCCCGCCGACCGAAGCCTACGGCGAGGCGGCGGAGTAGAGCGCGCGCCTGAACCCCGCCCCCCCTGCGGGGGGGAGGGGTCTGCGAAGCAGGAGGCGAGGGCTGGCACGGACCCGTCCGGAAGCGGCGCTCCCCTCACGCGGCCGCCTTCGGGGGGCTACCCTCGCCCGAACAGGGGGCGGCTGCGCGTTTGACTCGGCGGCCCCCACCCCTCATCCCCCGCCCATGACCGCGCTCAATCAGCACCACCTCTGGCGGCCCTACACCCAGATGAAGACGGCCGCGCCGCCGCTGGAGGCGATCGCGACGCGGGGCACGCGCATCACGCTCAAGGGCGGGCGGGAACTGATCGACGGCATCGCCTCGTGGTGGACCGCCGTTCACGGCTACAACCACCCCTACATCGCCGCAGCGATGGCCGACCAACTGCTGCGCATGCCGCACGTGATGTTCGGGGGCCTCACCCACGCTCCGGCCGAGCGGCTGGGGGCGCGCCTCGCCGCCTTGCTGCCGGGTGAGCTCAACCACGTCTTCTTCACCGATTCCGGCTCGGTCGCCGTTGAGGTGGCGCTGAAGATGGCGGTGCAGCTCTGGCTCAACCGCGGCGAGACCGGCCGCACCCGCGTCCTTGCCTTCCGCGGCGGTTATCACGGCGACACCATGGGCGCGATGTCGGCTTGCGATCCCGAGGAGGGGATGCACCGCCGCTTCGGCGCCTACCTGCCGGCACAGGTCTTTTGCGAGCTTCCGCGCGACGCAGGCCAGGAAGCGGCCCTCGACGCGGCGCTCGCCCGCCACCGCCACGAACTCGCGGCGGTGATCATCGAGCCGCTGGTGCAGGGCGCAGGCGGAATGCTGACCCATCCGCCGGAGGTGCTCGCCACCGTCGCCCGGCTCGCCCGCCGCCACGGCCTGCCGCTCATCGCCGACGAGATCTTCACCGGGTTCGGCCGCACCGGGACGATGTTCGCCTGCGAGCAAGCAGGGATCGTGCCCGACATTCTCTGCCTGTCGAAGGCGCTCACCGGCGGGACGATGGCGCTCGCCGCGACGGTGGCCACCACCGAAATCTTCTCCGCCTTCTGGTCGGACGATCCTGCGGCGGCCTTGATGCACGGCCCGACCTTCATGGCGAACCCGCTCGCCTGCGCGGCGGCCAATGCCAGTCTCGACCTGTTCGAATTCGAGCCCCGCTTGACCCAGGCCCACGCCATCGCCGCGCGCCTGGAGGCGGGACTCGCGCCGCTCCGTCGGGTGGCCGGCGTGCGGGACGTGCGGGTGCTCGGCGCCATCGGCGCGGTGCAGTTCGCGAATGCCCCCGATCTCGCCGACCTGAAGCGCCGCTTCGTCGAGCGTGGCGTCTGGGTGCGGCCGTTCGGGGACATCGTCTACCTCACCCCCGCGCTGAGCATTGAGGCGGAGGATTTCGACCGCCTGATTGCCGCCGTGACGGCGGTGACGGAGGCCACCGCCTGAGGCCGGCTTGCAGCGGCCGGCCCCGCGGCGCAGGGGTGGCCGGCTCGTCCGCAGGATAACCGACGGGCACTCTCCGGGACCCTGCAACCCGCAGCGGGGTTACTCGTTGGATCAGCGCAGCGCAGCGGCTTCCGTCACGGGAAAAGGCCAAGTCTGCGAGCGATAGGTCCGCGAACAACAAGTCTGCGAACAATTCGGGTCGCTGGAGCAAATCGGGGAGAGCGTAAGGTGGCGAGCCAGACCGAGACGACGAATCCGGAAGCCGACCGTCCCGTCATCCTCATCGTCGAGGATGAGGCCTTGACCATCATGGACCTCGGCGACGTGCTGGAGGAGGGCGGCTACGACACCGTGCAATGCGCCTCCGCCGAGCGCGCGCTGTCCATCCTGCAGGCGCGACCGGATATCTGCGGTCTCGTGACCGACGTGCAGCTCTCGGGGCGTGTCGATGGGTTTGAACTGGCGAATTCCGTCGCTCAGGCCCGGCCGAACCTGCCGATCCTGATCGTCTCCGGCCGTGCCTCACCCGATCCCGAGCGCATGCCGGCCGGCGCTCAGTTCCTCGCCCGGCCCTGCGCGGGCGAGGATATCCTGGCCCGCCTCAAGGGCCTGATGCCGCAATGCTGAGCGCTTCGCGCCAGCCCGTCACCGTCTCCGCCAAGCCCTGATCGAGGCGGTAGCGCGGGGAAAAGCCGACCTCGTTCGCCAAGCGCCGGATGTCGGCCTCGATGCAGGCCGGCTCCGTGGGACCGAGCGGCCGCGCTCCGAAATCGATCAGGTCCGGACGGCCGGTGAGCGTACCGATCGTTTCCAGAATCGTCCGCACCGGCACGGCATCGCCCGAGCCGATATTGACGGGACCTTCCACCGCTGAGTCCAGCAGGGCCGCGAAGGCGGCGCCCGCATCGCCGACGTGGAGAAAGTCGCGGCGCTGCCGGCCCTCGCTGGTGGCGAGGCGCTCGCCCGCAAGCAGCGCCCGCGCCGCATCGCCGACGAGCCGGCCCGGCGTCTCACTGGGACCATAGAGGTAGAACAGCCGCCCCCATGCGAGGGAGAGACCGGCGGTGGCCGCGTAGGCCGCGAGGACGCGGCGCAGGCCGTCCTTGGCGGCGCCGTAGAGCGTTGCGGGCTCGCAGGGGGCAGATTCGAAGAGCTGGCCGATTCGGATCGCGGCTGCATCCCCCTCGCTCCGCAGGCGGGGAGTAGGGGATTCGAGTTCTGCGCGCGACAGTGGGTCGATTCGCGTCCAGTCGTACTCGGCACATGTCCCGGCCACCACCGCGCGGCTGCCGCCCGCCTCGCGAAACGTCCGCACGAGGTCGAGGCTCGCGGCAATCCAATCGAGATTGTCCGGCGCCTGCCAGTAGCGGCCGGGCGTGGTGATCCAGGCGAGGTGGAGGAGATGGGTCGCTGCGGCCGCCTGCACGGCGGCGCGTCGCTCGGACGGGTCGAGTAGGTCGGCGGCGTGGAAGGCGTGGACGCCCTCCGGCGCGGTCCGGCCGACCGCGTGAACTTCGAAGCCGCGGGCGGCCAGTGCGGCAACCGCGGGGCGGCCGACGAAGCCGGCCGCTCCGGTGACGAGGACCCGCTTCACCGCCCCGTCCAATCGGGAAAGGCGAGGTCGCGGGCTGCGATGATCGACACCGGCTCGGGCCATGTAAGATCGAAGGCGGGATCGTCCCAACGCACTCCGTCGGCGGCGGAGGCCACGAAGGGCCGGTCGATCATATAGAGGATTTCCGTGTCGTCGCTCAGTGTCTGGAAGCCGTGGGCGAGGCCCGCCGGGATGTAGAGGGCGTGGCGGTTCGCGGCCGAGAGCGTCACGGATAGGCTGCGCCGATAGGTCGGCGAGCCCGGGCGAAGATCGATCACCGCGTCGTGGATCGCGCCGGCCGTGCAACGCACGAGCTTCGTCTCGGCGTGAGGCGGCTTCGAGAAATGCATTCCGCGCACGGTCCCGCGACGGTGGTTGAACGACACGCTCGATTGCGCGAAGCGTCCGACCAGCCCGCGCTCCGCGAATTCGCTCTCGCAATGGGTGCGGGCGAAGAAGCCGCGCTCGTCCGCATGCGGCTCAGGGAGGAGCCGGAACAGGCCGGGCAGCTCAAGTTCCTCGAAGATCATCGAGCTTCAGAACACCGTCAGTTCGGGGATCGCCACGGCGAAGCGCCCGCCCCATTCGCGGATCGCCGCCATCTCCCCGGCGATCTCGTCCTTGAGGTTCCACGGCAGGATCAGCACCGTGTCGGGGCGCATGCCTAAAAGCTCGTCGGGCGAGACCACGGGGATGCGGCTGCCGGGCAGCCATGTGCCCTGCTTGTGCGGCGAGCGGTCGGCCACCGCCCGGATCAGCTCCGGGCCGATGCCGCAATAGTTGAGGAAGGTGTTGCCCTTGGCCGCCGCGCCATAGGCGCAGACGGTCCGCCCCGCCGCCCGCTCCTCGATCAGGAAACGAAGCGCCGCGCATTTGATGTCGGCCACCGCCTGACCGAAGCCGGCGTAGCCGGACGGGTCAAACAGGTTCGCCCCCCATTCGGAGAGCACCACGCGCTCCAACTCCAGCGTCGGCGCGTGCGCGGCGCCCTCGTGGCAGGCGAAGACGCGCAGCGAGCCGCCATGCGTCGGCCATTCCTCGACATCGAACACCCGCAGGCCTTGTCGGCGCAGGAGGCCGATCACCACGCCGAGCGACAGGTAGGAGAAGTGCTCGTGGTAGATCGTATCGAACTGCCGGCTCTCGATCATCCGCAGCAGGTGCGGGAATTCGAACGTCGCCACGCCCTCCGGCTTCAGGATCTCGGCAAAGCCCGCGGTGAAGTCGAGGATGTCGGGCACATGGGCGAGCACGTTGTTGGCCGCCGTCAGATCTGCCTTATGGCCCTCTGCTGCCAGCCGCCGGGCGGTCTCGCGGCCGAAAAAGGCGACTTCGGTGGGCACGCCGCGCTCGACCGCAGCGCGGGCGACGTTGGCCGCCGGCTCGACGCCCAGCACCGGCACACCACGGGCGACGAAGTATTGCAGCAGGTAGCCGTCGTTGCTCGCGACCTCCACGACCTTGCTGTCCGGCCCCAGCCCGAAGCGCGTGATCATCGCGTCGACGTAGGCTTCCGCGTGCCGCAGCCAGCCGGCGGAGAAGCCGGAGAAGTAGGCGTAGTCCGAGAAGATCGCTTCAGGGCTCTCGAAGGCTTCGAGCTGCACCAGCCAGCAGGCGTCGCAGACATAGGCGTGGAGCGGGTGGAAGACCTCGCCCCGGTGGCGCCGCTCCGGCGTGACGTAGGAATTGGCGAGCGGCGACAGGCCGAGATCGCAGAAGGTCCGGGTGAGGGCGGCGCCGCAGGCGCGGCAGGACGGGGCGGTCACGCTGTGACTCCGAGAGGGGCTCCTGGCTGGCCGAGCGCCTCGTAGCGCGCGATCTCGGCCTCGGCCAGAGCGCGGGGATCGGCGCCGGCGGCGGCCGCGCGGTACCACGCGGCGGTCCAGTCGAGCGCGGTGTCGAGGGTCAGGCGCCGGTCCCAACCGAGCCGGGCACGCGCCTTGGAGGCATCGACCTTGAGATAGGTCGCTTCGTGCGGGTGCGTCTTCTGCGAGAGGTGCCAGCGGGCCCCGTCGCCCCAGCCCCGGGCCAGCCGCTCGACGAGGTCGGAGACCGGCCGGCAATCCTCGTCCGCCGGCCCGAGATTCCAGCCCTCGGCGAAGCGGTCTCCGTCGGCGCCCGCGAGACATTCGGCCAGCCGCAGGTAGCCGGCCAGCGGCTCCAGCACGTGCTGCCAGGGACGGATTGCGTGCGGCGCGCGGATCTCGACGGACTCGCCGGCCCCGAAGGCGCGGACGATGTCGGGGATCAGCCGGTCGAGCGCGTAGTCACCGCCGCCGATGACGTTGCCGGCCCGCGCGCTGGCGATCCGCGCCGGGTGGCCGCCTTCAGCGAAGAACGAGGCGCGGTAGGCGCTCGTCACGAGTTCGGCGCAGCCCTTCGAGGCGCTGTAGGGGTCGCGCCCGCCCATCGCCTCGATCTCGCGATAGGCATAGGGCCATTCCCGGTTCTCGTAGGCCTTGTCGCTCGTCACGACGACGACGGCGCGCAGGCCCGGCACCGCCCGCGCCGCCTCCAGCAGGTGGACGGTGCCCATCGTGTTGATTGCGAAGGTGCCGACCGGGTCGGCGTAGGAGGGCCGCACCAGGGCCTGCGCCGCCATGTGGATCACGATCTCGGGCTCGGCCGCCGTCATGGCCTCGGTGAGCGCCGCCAAATCGCGGATGTCGCCGATGCGCGAGTGTTGAGGCGGGAATCCGATCGACTCGAACAGGTTCGGCCGCGTCTCGGGCGCCAGGGCGAAGCCGGTGACCCGGGCGCCGAGGCGAGCGAGCCACAGGCTCAGCCACGCGCCCTTGAAGCCGGTATGGCCGGTGAGCAGCACGCGCCGGCCCGCCCAGAAGGCGGGATCGGGATTCAGCGCGACCATCACCACACCTTCCAGGGCGCGTCGCCGCGGGCCCAGAGTTCTTCGAGGTGCTTCTTGTCGCGCAGCGTGTCCATCGCCTGCCAGAAGCCGGTATGGTGGTAGGCATGGAGCTGCCCGTCGCGGGCGAGGCTCTCCAGCGGCTCGCTCTCCCACACGGTGGCGTCGCCCTCGATCCGGTCGAGCACACGCGGCGAGAGCACGAAGAAGCCGCCGTTGATGGTCGCTCCGTCCCCTGCCGGCTTCTCGCGGAAACTGCGGACGGCGTCGCCGGCGAGGTCGAGGGCGCCGAAGCGGCCCGGCGGCACCACCGCCGTTAGCGTCGCCAGCCGTCCGTGCGCCCGGTGGAAGGCGGCAAGCGCCTTGAGATCGATGTCGGCGACGCCGTCGCCGTAGGTCATGAAGAAATCGTCCTCGCCGAGATAGTCGCGCACGCGCTTCAGACGCCCGCCGGTCATGGTGGCGTCGCCCGTCTCGATCAGCGACACCTTCCAATCCTCTGCGGCCGAGCGGTGGAACTGCACGTCGCCCCGGCCGAGGTCGAGCGTCACATCGCTCAGGTGCAGGCGGTAGTTGAGGAAGAACTCCTTGATGACGTAGCCCTTGTAGCCGAGGCAGATCACGAACTCGGTCACGCCGTGGGCGGCGAAGATCTGCATGATGTGCCAGAGGATCGGCCGTCCGCCGATTTCCAGCATCGGCTTGGGGCGCACCACGGTCTCCTCCGAGAGCCGCGTGCCGAGCCCGCCCGCGAGGATCACGGCCTTCACGGCTGGTCTCCGAGGTTGTGTGTCGTCGCCATCATCGCCACGCCTCTACCATGCGCTGTGCGGCTTGCGGAAACCGCTCAGCGTCGAGTTCGAAGGCGGGCGGGCGGATGCCGAACGGGTCGGGGTAGTACGGGTCGCGGGCGAGCCCCGCGCCCCAGCACTTGCGGAAGCGGCCCTGCTCGGCGGGATCCACGGTGGGGATGCGGTTGCGGCTCTCGTAGTGATGCAGCCGGGCCTCGGCGCAGTAGACCGTGCGCAGGCCGCGCTCGCGCAGCCGCAGGCACAGGTCGATGTCGTTGTAATTGATGGCGAAACCCTCGTCGAAGCCGCCGATGGCCTCGAAATCGGCTCGGCGCACCATCACGCAGGCGCCGGTCACGGCGAGAACGTTGCGGTTGGCGAGGCTGGAGCCGTGATCGCCCGCATCGTCGCCGGGGTATCCGCGGCGGACGTGGTCCGGCAGGCCCTCGCCGAAGACCACGCCGGCATGCTGCAGGCTTCCGTCCTCGAACAGGAGCTTGGGGCCGACCGCGCCGACGCCGGGGATGGCGAGCAGCGCCAGCATCGCCTCGATCCAGTCCGGTGTGATGACGCTGATGTCGTCGTTGAGGAAGATCAGCACCGTGCCGCGCGCGGCGTGAGCGCCGAGGTTCATCTTGGCGGCCACGTTGAAGACCGGCCTGTCCCAGGTGACGGAGCGGGCGCCGAACCGGTCGATCGCCGCGCGTGTCGGGGGACGCAAGTCGCCGTTGTCGACCGCGACGATCTCGATGGTGTCGTAAGTGCTGGTCCCGCAAATGCTGGCGAGGCAGGCGGCGAGCAGATCGACGCTGCGCCCGCCGATGGTGCTGTCGCGCCCGGCGGTCGGGATCACGATCGACACGAGCGGGCGTTCCGACAATACGCGCCGCAGGGCGAAATGCTCGGGCGCCAGCGTACGGACCGTATCGAAACCGCCGGTGCGCCGAGCGCGCCCGGCAAGCGCGCGGGCCGCGGCCTCCGGGGCCGGCGCGGCGGCGCGGCGATGGCAGAGCACCTGCGCGACGTGCCCGACGCGGTCGCTTCGCTCGGTCAGGCGGAGCGCGAGGTCGTACGCGGCCGCGCCCTCGCTCGCAGCCGGGAAACCGCCGACTGCCCGCACCAGGGCGGTCCAGCAGAGGGCGAGGCCGCCGATATAGAAGCTGCTCTCCAGCGTCTCGGGCGACCAATCCGGTTTGAAGAAGGGCTCGCAGCGCGCGCCGTCCGGTCCGATCCGGTCCTCGTCCGAGTAGAGCAGGTCGAGATCGGGCTCGCGGGCGAGCCGTCGGACGAAGGCGAGGAGCGCGTGCGGCGCCAATTGATCGCCGGGCTCCATCGTGGCGAGAAACGGGCCGCGCGCCTGCGCCAGCGCCGCATCGAGGGCAGTGGCGGTGCCGTCGGCGGGTGGCAGCAGACGGATGCGGCTGTCCTCCGCCGCCAGCGCCCGGAGCGCTGCCGATGCCTCCGCGGCGAGGCACAGTTCCCAATCCGGGTAGATCTGCGCCTGTAGGCTCCCGACCGCCTCCGCGAGATGAGACGGATCGACGTCGCCCGCAGCCATGAGAAGCGAGATCAGCGGGCGCTCCGGCAGGGCCGCGACCTGCCTGCGCAGGGCCTCGGCCGAGGGCAGGGCTGTGGCTTCGACCGCCTGAAGCCAGGCGGCGTAGGTGGCGGGCGGGCGCCGTGTCTGCGCTGCACGGGTGAGGCGGCGCCAGATCTCTCGCGGGGGCACACTGCGCGCCAGCCCGAAGGCACGCCGCAGGAGTCGCAGCGGCCGGCGCTCCTGCGGCGGCAGCCGTTCGATGACCTTTTGCGCCGACAGGACAGCCGCCGCGATCCGGCCCGCCCGCTCGACCTGCACGGCGTCGAGGCGGAAGCGCGGGCCGGCCTCGGCGGCTTCCAGGCGCAGGGCGCGGGTGCCGGGCGGCAGGCGGATCAGGTCGTCGGTCCCGCCTTCTCGCAGGGTGAGTCGGTAGCGGCGCGGTTCCGCTTCGCCCGCGGCCTCGACGGCAAGCACCGGCCGCACCACCTCCGGGCGGCAGCGGACGCGGATGCGCGCGCTGGACAGCGCCGCGACCGCCGCCGCCGGGCCGAGGGCGAAGGCCGGATCGGGACCGGTTGCGGTCCAGGTCCCGTCATCGGTGGCGCGGTGGAGGTCGCGCAGCGGATAGAGGCCAAGCGCCTCGCGACGCCTCATCGGATCGGCCCGTTGTCTTGGTTGCGGTGGACGCTCATGCGGCGCCGGAATCCATGAAATCGGCCGCGCCGTGAAGTGATTTCTCGAATGAGTTGTGTCTTGTCCCCCCGGACGCGGCAAAGCGGAACGTTTTTGTCATCGAAGCTTCATCGCCCGTCGGCAGATGCTTGGCGCGCGGGCCGCCCGAGGGCATCCTTTCGGGCAGCGTTCGAGTCCGCGCGTCCGCGAAGGGAAACCGGATCATGTCGGCGGCAAACGAAGCGCTCGCCGTGGCGGCGCAGGGCGAGGCCCCCGGTCAGCCGAGCGGTCGCGGCGCGAAGGACAAGACGGGCAAGACCGTCAAGCGGCTGCGCCCGCCGGCCGCCAAGAGCGTCGGCTGGGCGCTGGTCCAGGCGGCGCGGCTGCATCGCGCCCGCGTCGGTGATCGGCTCGCCGAACTCGACCTGTTCGCCGGTCAGGAGCAGGTGGTACAGGCCCTGGCGGCCGCCGGCAGCATGACCATGGGCGATCTCGCCGCCACCCTGCGGGTGCGCCCGCCCACCGCCTCCAAGACGATCTCCCGGCTCGCCGCCCTCGGCTTCGTCGAGCGCCGGGCCGAGGCGGGCGACGGACGCATCGTGCGCGTGCGCCTGACCGAGACCGGGATGGCCAAGGCCGCCGCGATCGAGCGGATCTGGGATGAGGTCGAGGCCGAACTGCTCGAAGATTTCGACAACAAGGAGCGCCGCCGCCTGCGCAAGCTCCTGCGCCGCGTCGCCCGCAACCTCGCGGAAGCCGCCGGCGTGAGCGGCCACGAGGAAGCCGATCACGAGATCGACGGCGATGACGAGGAGGAGGGCCTGCTGGGGCCGGCGGCCTCCGACGCCGTGGCGCAGTCGTAGGATCCACCGGGCCGGAGCGGCGCCCATTCGGAGTGCTCGCTCCGGCCGTCACAGGATCATCTGATCCCGGCCCGCGCTTGGCCTGAGGATTCAGGCCCGGCCGACCGGCACCATATCGGCGAGTTCGCGCCGGGCGGGGCGGGTGAGGGCGGCGGCCAGCATCGCTTCCAGAACGATGAGGTCGGTTTCCGGGTCGGGCTCCCACCCGCAGGTGCAATGTCCGTCGGGGCCGTGTGCGGCGGCCACCTGCCGGTAGAGCGTGCCGACGGTGCGCGCCGCCGCTTCCAGCGCGGCCATGACATGCATCGGCTCCCGCTGGAGCGCCTGCCAGAAGGCGACCGTGAGCGCCCGCTCCAGCGTTCCCTGCGCATGCCGTTCCGCCGCGTCGGGCGGGGACGTGACGAGGCCGGTGCTCATGCCTGCCCTCTCGCCCGCGCCTCGGCTCGCATCCGTGGGCGGGCTTCGACCGGCACCATCCGCGGTTTTGTCGCGTCGCCAGGCTCTAGCCCCACCAGGGCTTCGAGGCCGCCCCGGCTCAGACCGAGGGCGGAGCCGTCCCACCACGCGAGACGCACCGATTCGAGCAGGGCGTCGAGGGCGCCGAGCCAGGCGGACGGGCTCCGGGACGCGGGGAGCGTATCGCCACGCGAGAGCCACGGTGTGCCGTGGGAAGCATTCGGGAACGGGAGGATGTGTGCCATGGGTTCACCATGGCTCCAACTGTAGATCCGATGCAAGTGATCTTCAAAACATTGGAAATGCTTTAAATGAGTTCTGTTTTGATCCGCTGAAATATCGATTTAGAACAATTCAATCGGTCGAAAAAAGAGCCTGTCGCGTCTCGGCTTGGCCCGCCCGATCAGCGGACCGGCTGGTCGAAGGACGTTGCGGGAAAGGGCTCGCCCTTGAGGGTGAAGTGCCACCATTCCTGCGCGTAGGGGGCGAAGCCGGCGCGAATCATCGCGTCGCGCAGACGGCGGCGGTTCCGAGCCTGCTCCGGGGCGATGCCCGGAAACTCGGTCGCGGAGGCCTCGTCGAAGAGGTCGAAGGGCGTGCCCATGTCGAGTTCTGTGCCGTCGGCGAGGCGCACCAGCGTCAGATCCACCGTCGAGCCGCGGGAATGCGAGGAGCGCTCGGCGATGTAGCCGAGGCGAAATAGGTCCGCCTTGTCGGTGCGGGGGTAGAAGGCGGTCTTCATGCGCGTGTCGGCGGGGTCGCGCGCCCAGGCGGTGAAGTCGGCGACCGCCCGGCGCGGGCGGTAGCAGTCGAACACCTTCAGGCCGAGCCCTTCCGGCGCCAGCGAGGCCTGGACCGCCGCCAGCGCACGGGCCGCCTGCGGCGTCAGCAGGCAGCGCGACGCCTCGTAGCCGGCCACGGGCCGGCCGATGAAATTGTTGGACCCGGCATAGCGCATGTCGAGGACGAGACCCGGTACGACGCCGCTCGCATCGACGAAGGGGCCGGCCTCCGCCGCGGTGGGCTGGGCGGCAGCGAGGGCGAGGCCCGTCACAAGGGTGCGCATCAGGCGCGCCATGCCAGCAGCCCCGCCCCGGCGGCGATCAGCCCGACGCCGGCCCAGTGATGCGGCGCGAGGCGCTCGCCGAGGAAGAGCACGCCGAACAAAGCCACCAGCACGACGCTCAGCTTGTCCAGCGGCGCGACGCGGCCGGCATCCCCCAGCGCCAGCGCCCGGAAGTAGCAGAGCCAGGACGCACCGGTGGCGAGCCCCGACAGGATCAGGAAGACAAGATTTCTGGTGGAGACGCGGGCGAGATCCGGTATCTGCCCGGCGGCGGCGACGATGGCGCCCGTCAGCATCAGGATCACGACGGTTCGGATGAAGGTCGCCACATCCGGCGCGACGCCGTCGATCCCGACCTTGGCAAGGATCGCGGTGGCGGCGGCGAACCCGGCCGACAGCAGGGCCCAGAAGCGCCACGACGAGAGCAGGTCGCTCAACGAAAGCCTCCCTAAAGGGCGTGGCGCATCACGATCAGCGCCAGGGCGAGCCCGCCGATGCCCGCCAGAACCGAGGCGAGCACGTAGGCGAGCGCCGCCATCCAGTCGCCCCGCTCCATCAAGGTGACGGCTTCGAGGGAAAAGGTCGAGAAGGTGGTGAAGCCACCCAGGATCCCGGTAGCCACGAACAGCCGCGCCTGGGGCGGCCCACCGCGTAGTGCCATCCAGCCGGTGACGACCCCCATCAGTACCGAGCCGACGACGTTGATGCCGAGCGTGCCCCACGGGAAGCTCGATCCGAGCCGCACAGCCCAGAGGTTGATCCCGTGGCGCATCACACCGCCGAGGCCGGCACCGAGGAAAACGAGGAGGGTGTTCAAGGCGAAGGCTCGGGATGGAGGCGCAGTCGGGACGCCGGCGTGCAAGGCGCGTGCAGGTCTAGCGCATCGGTGTCGACACGGGGCAGATACAAAAAGAAGCCCGCCGGCTTTGCAGCCGGCAGGCTTCGTAGGGTTCTCGGCAACGATAGGCCTCAGGCCTCGCCGATGATCTTGTCCGGCGTGATCGGCAGGTGGCGGATGCGCTTGCCGGTGGCGTGGAAGACCGCGTTCGAGATCGCGGCGGCCACGCCTACGATGCCGATCTCGCCCAGACCCTTCACGCCGAGTGGGTTCGCCTTGTCCTCCTCGTCCACGAAGATCACGTCGATGTCGTGGATGTCGGCATGCACCGGCACGTGGTACTCGCCGAGATTGTGGTTCATGAACCGGCCGATGCGATGGTCGAGCATCGATTCCTCGTGCAGAGCCGAGCCGACGCCCATGACGATGCCGCCGAGGATCTGGCTGCGGGCCGTCTTCGGGTTGAGGATCTTGCCCGCCGCGATGGCCGAGACCACGCGGGTGCAGCGCACTTGGCCCAACTCCTCGTCGATCTTCACCTCCGCGAAGATCGCCGAGTGGGTGTAGGCCTCGTATTCTTTCGCGAAGTCCTTGTCCGGGGCGGCCTCGCCGGTCGCCTCCAGCTTCTGGGTGCCCGTCGCCTTCAAGACGTCGGTGAGCGCGACGCTCTTCGAGGAGTCGCCCGCCACCTCGATGCGGCCGTTCGTGAACACCACGCGCTCGAAATCGGCATTGGCGAGCGGTGAGTTCTCCATGCCGCGGGCGAGCTTGAACGCCTGCTCGGCGATTGATCGGCAGGCCTTCATGACGGCGGTGCCGGAGGAGGCCGCCGTCCACGAACCGCCCGCCACGGGCGCCTTGGCGAGCTTCGTGTCGCCGAGCTTGGTCGTGACGTGGTCGAGGGGCAGCCCCAGCGTGTCGGCGGCGATCTGGGTCAGGATCGTGTAGGTGCCGGTGCCGATGTCACCCGTCTGGTTGCCGACCTCGAGCCGACCGTCCGCGGTGAGCACGGCCTGCGCGCTCGACTGCATCATCATCGACTCCCAGATGCCAGTCGCCATGCCCCAGCCGACCAGTTCCCGGCCCTCGCGCATGGAGCGCGGCTGCGGATTGCGCCGGCTCCAGCCGAAGCGCTCCGCGCCCTGGCGGAAGCAGTCCTTGAGCGCCTTGGAGCCGAACGGCTTCTCCTCGGTCGGGTCGCTCTCGGTGTAGTTCTTCAGCCGCAGCGCGATCGGGTCCTGGCCGGTGGCGTAGGCCAGTTCGTCCATCGCCGTCTCGATGGCGTAGACGCCGGTGACGGCACCGGGCGCCCGCATGTCGCCCGGCGTCGGGGTGTCGAGCTTGGCGAGGCTGTAGGTCAGTTTGACGTTGTCGCAGTCGTAGAGCACGCCGGACCAGTTGACGACGACCTCCTGGTAATCTTCGTAGGACGACGTGCCCTGCACCGCGTCGTGCTTGAGCGCGGTGAGCTTGCCCGAGCGGTCGGCACCGAGGGAGACGGTTTGGAGTGCCTCCGAGCGGTAGGTGAAGGACCACATCTGGTCGCGGGTCAGCGTCACCCGCACCGAGCGGCCGAGGTCTTTCGCTGCCAGCATCGCCAGGAAGAGCTGGTATTGCGGACGGAGCCCCGAGCCGAAGCCGCCGCCGAGATAGGGGTTCAGCACCCGCACCTGCTCCGGCTTCAGGCCGAAGGCGCTGGCGATGTAGTCGTGGGTGTTCGAGACGCCCTGGATCTTGTCGTAGACGGTGTAGGTGCCGTCCTTCTCCACGACGACGGTCGAGGCGTGCGGCTCCATCGGGTTGTGATGCTCGTCGGCCATCCGGTACTGGCCGTTCACGCGGATCTCGGCAGCGTCGAACGCCGTCTCGGCATCGCCCCACGGCTCCGGTGGTGGCTTGATGCCGGCCCGCTTCATCGGCGGATCGTATGATTCGGGCGCCTGCGCCGCGAGGTCGGTGCGGGGCGCCACGACCCCGTAATCGACCCGCACCAGGGAGGCGGCGTAGCGCGCCGTTTCGAAATCCTCGGCGACGACGAGGGCCACCGGCTGGCCGGAGAAGACGATGCGGTTGGTCGCCAGCGCTTGGAACGGCGCGCCGGGGGGCGCCACCGCGTCCTGGTAATCCTCCGGGTTGTCGGAGGTGGCCGGGCGGTTCTCGTGGGTGATCACCTTGATGACGCCGGGCACGGCCTCCGCGGCCGAGGCGTCGATGCTGCGGATGCTGCCCTTGGCGACGGCGCTCGACACCACCACGCCGTAAGCAAGGTCGGGGGCGGCGAACTCGCCGGCATATTTGGCGAGGCCCGTGACCTTGGCCGGGCCGTCGACGCGGCTGACGGCGCTGCCGACGAAACGGTCGCGGCCAGCCGCCGTGCTGATCTGAACGGTCATGGCTGCTCCTTACTGGATGCGCTTGTCGGACTGGGACTGGGGCGTACCGGCGGCGGCCTGCTCCAGGCCGCGGACGATGGCGCGGCGCGCCAGCTCGATCTTGAAGCCGTTGGTCGCCTGCGGCTTGGCCTCCCGCAGGATCAGGTCCGCCGCCGACTTGAACGTCTCGCGGGTGGCGGACCGACCCTGAAGCAGCGCCTCGGCCTCGGTGTTGCGCCAGGGCTTGTGGGCGACACCGCCGAGCGCGAGGCGCGCGGTGCGGATCGTCTGCCCGTCGAGTTCGAGCGCGGCGGCGACCGAAACGAGCGCGAAGGCGTAGGAGAGCCGGTCGCGCAGCTTCAGGTAGGTGTGGTGAGGGCCGGCAAAGCCATTGGCCGGCAGATCGACGGCGACGATGATCTCGCCGGGTGCGAGGTTGGTGTCCTTTTGCGGCGCGTCGCCCGGCAGGCGATGGAAGTCCGCAAAGGGGATTGAACGATCGCCCTGCGGCCCGCTGACCTGCACCGTCGCCTCCAGGGCGGCGAGCGCGACGCACATGTCGGAGGGGTGGGTGGCGATGCAGTGCTCGCTGGTGCCGAGGATCGCGTGAATGCGGTCGACGCCGCCGATGGCCGAGCAGCCGGTGCCGGGCTCGCGCTTGTTGCAGGGCGTGGCCGTATCGTAGAAGTAGTAGCAGCGGGTGCGCTGCAGCAGGTTGCCGCCGGTTGAGGCCGCGTTGCGCAGCTGCGCTGAGGCGCCGGCCAGGATCGCGTCCGACAAGAGCGGGTAGCGCTCGCGGATCCGGGCATCGTAGGCCAGCGTCGCGTTGGTCACCAGCGCACCGATGCGAAGGCCGCCGTCGCGCTCCTCGATCTTGTCGAGGGGCAAGCGGGTGATGTCGATGAGCTTGCCCGGCCGCTCGACGTCGTACTTCATCAGGTCGATGAGGTTGGTGCCCCCCGCGATGAAGCGGGCCGCCGGGTCGCTGCCCAAAGCCTGCACCGCCTCCGCCACCGTGCTCGGGCGAACGTAATCGAAGCGGTTCATCGGGCGTCTCCCTGGTGCATGACCTCTTCGATCGCATCGACGATGTTGGTGTAGGCGCCGCAGCGGCAGATGTTGCCGCTCATCGCCTCGCGGATCTCGTCGCGGGTCTTGGCGTGGCCCTCGTTCATCAGGCCGACCGAGGAGCAGAGCTGGCCCGGTGTGCAGTAGCCGCACTGGAAGGCGTCGTGCTCGACGAAGGCCTCTTGGATCGGGTGCAGGCTGTTCTTGCCCTCGCGCTGGGCGAGCCCGGCCAGACCCTCGACGGTCGTGATCTCGGCGCCGTCCTTCATCACCGCGAGCGTGAGGCAGGAATTGATGCGGGTGCCGTTCACCAGGACGGTGCAGGCGCCGCACTGGCCGTGGTCGCAGCCCTTCTTGGTGCCGGTGAGGTCGAGGCGCTCGCGCAGGAGGTCGAGCAGCGTGGTCCAGGGTGCCACCTGAAGCGCGCGTCGCTCCCCGTTGATGGTGAGCGTGATGCCGATTGTCCCGACGGCCCCGGGCGAACCGCTGTCGATGAGCATGGTGACATCCGTGATGAGGCGCGGTGCCCGCACGGACGACACGCGAGGCTTCGCGGTGGCTGTGCGGAAAGCGCGTCTTGGAAGGGCGCGGGCTCGGGGCCCGCACCGGGTCGTGTCGATAACCATTCCAAGGTGGCCCTGTTCCGCTTCCCTCTTGGGAGGGGCGGTCCGCTCCGATCACGGACCGGCGAGGCGCGCGCGGACGCTTGCCGGCCGGGCGGGTGAGGCAGCGGGGTTACGTGGAACGCGAAGCTCGGCTAACGCTTCGCGCACGCCGACTTCGAGGAGCCGCCATGGCCGACGCACTCGACCCCGTCCTCAACGACATCGACCGCGATCTGGACAACAGCCTGGAACGGCTGTTCGCGTGGCTGCGCATCCCCTCGATCTCGACGGATTCCGCCTATGCCGGCCATTGCCGCGAGGCGGCGCAGTGGCTCGAAGGAAACCTGACGGCGCTCGGCTTCGAGACTAGCGTCGAGGAGACCTCGCTCCATCCCGTCGTGCTCGCGCATCGCCCGAAGCCGGGGGCGCCGCACGTGCTGTTCTACGGCCACTACGACGTGCAGCCGGTCGATCCACTGAATCTGTGGCGGACCTCTCCGTTCGAGCCGCGCATCGAGGAGGCGGACGGCACGAAGCGGATCGTCGCCCGCGGCGCGTCCGATGACAAGGGTCAGGTGATGACCTTCGTCGAGGCCTGCCGAGCGCATCTCGCCATGAACGGCGATCTGCCGGTCGGCGTCACCATCCTGATCGAGGGGGCCGAGGAGAACGGCTCGCAGGGCCTGCCCGAATGGGTCGAGTCCAACCGCGACCGGCTCAAGGCCGACGTCGCGCTCGTTTGCGACACCGGCATGTGGGATCGGCAGACGCCGCAGATCACCACCTCGCTGCGCGGACTGGCCTATTACGAAGTCAAGGTGACCTGCGCCGACCGCGACCTGCATTCCGGCTTCTTCGGCGGCGCCGCGGCGAACCCGATCCACGTGCTGTCGCGGATCATTGCCGACCTGCACGATACAGAAGGGCGCGTCACCCTGCCAGGCTTCTACGACGGCGTGCGCGAGCCGCCGCCCGAGTTGCTGGAGCAGTGGCGTGGGCTCGGCCTGACGCCCGAGAAGTTCCTGGGGCCGATCGGCCTCAAGGAGCCGGCGGGCGAGCGCGGGCGCCTGCCGATCGAGCTGATCCAATCGCGCCCGGCCTGCGACGTGAACGGCATCATCGGCGGCTACACCGGCGAGGGCACCAAGACCGTCATCGCTTCTCAAGCCTCGGCGAAAGTCTCGTTCCGCCTCGTGGACGAGCAGGACCCGGAGCAGCTCTCGAAGACTTTTGAAGCCTTCGTTCGCGAGCGCATTCCCGACGACTGCTCGGTCGAGGTGATCTGCTACAAGGGCTCGCGGGCGGTCGCGCTGCCCTACGACATGCCGCAACTCGCGGCGGCGCAAGCGGCGCTCGCGGCCGAGTGGGGCCGCGCGGCGGTGGCGGTGGGTGCCGGCGGCTCGATCCCGATCGTCGGCGACTTCAAGCGCATCCTCGGCCTCGACACCCTGCTGATCGGCTTCGGCCTCGACGACGACCGCATTCACGCACCCAACGAAAAGTACGAGCTGACGAGCTTCCACAAGGGCACGCGTTCCTGGGCGCGAATTCTTTCGGCGCTGGCGGCATAAGCGGCTGCGATGAAAGCGGAAGATTCCACCCGCTGCCCTCATCCTGAGGTGCCCGCGCCAGCGGGCCTCGAAGGATCCTCCAGAGGGCGCACGATCCTTGAACGACCCTTCGAGGCCGCTGCGCGGCACCCCAGGATGAGGATGGGCTTGGGAGGTCCGAAGGTCTCCCCAACTGACGACGTGACGGCATGAACGCCGCTGCGCTGTCGCGGCCGAAGCAGGAGCCCGTCCCCGGTCGACTTGTCGAGGCCGCGCCCGGCGCCTGTGTGCTGCGTTTCCCCCTGCCGCCTTCGCTGCCGATTCCGCTGAATATCGCGGCGCCGGAGAATGTGCGGCTGGTGACCTGGGTCTTTTCCGGCCTGGAAGCCGGGGCGCCGGACGGGCCCGTCTGCCTGCTCGTGCTCGAAGCGGAGAGCGCCGCCCTGCGCGGGGGTGTGACCCTGGCCACCCACTTCCGCGACCTCGTGGTACGGCCCGAGCCGGCCGCGAGTGATGCCCTGTCTCCGGCCGAGCGGACCCTGCTCACCCGGGCGCTGCTCTCTGCGGGCACTAAGGGGCTCGCGCCGCTCGGGCGCCTATTCGGCCTCGTCGAGGCGGCGGTCGCCGCGCTGCCGGTCGCCGAGAATGCGCCGGACCTCGCCGATGCGGAGGGCGGCTGGTCGCTCGGTGGCACCGCGGTCCCGCATGGCCTGCTGTTTCGCGCCCGCGCGGGCTGGGGCGGTGCCCGGGTCTCGCAGTCGCGCCTGCGCTTCGGCCGTCATCCGCGTCAGCACCTGGCGCTCGAACCCGTCTGGGGCGCGGCGCCCGAGGGCCTGCCCGAGCGCTCCTTCGCGCTCCATGCCCACGGCTTCACGGCACTGACCACATGGGCCTCCTGATGCCGCCCGACAGCGCGGACAAGCCCGCCATCCTCGTGCTCGCACCGATGCCGGCGGCGCCCGTGAGCGCCGGCAACCGGCGCCGGCTCGCGGCCACCTGCGAGGCGCTGACCCGCGGCGGCTTCGCCATCGACCTCGCCTATTACGCCCACGAGGATCAGATCTACCGCCGGTTCGGCCAGCACCCGCCGACCGATCTTCTGGAAATGGAGCGGAGGTTCCGGAACGTCTTCCTGATCGAAGCCCGCACGGTCATCCCGCTCAAGACGCGTTCGAACGCCTTCGGGATCGACGAGTGGTGCCCCGACGAGGTCGGCGATTTCGTCGCGTGGTACTTCTCAGCCTATCCCGCCACCGGCGCGGTGCTGGTGAACTACGTCTTCCTCTCGCGCGCCCTGGAGCGGGTGCCGCCCGGCGTGCTCAAGCTCATCGACACGCACGACCGCTTCGCCGGCCGCCAAAACCAGTACCGGCCGTTCCGCGCCGAGCCGAACTTCTTCTACACCGACACGACCGGCGAGGCGGCGGGGCTCACCCGCGCCGACGTCGTGCTGGCGATCCAGGCGGCGGAAGCGGAATATTTCGCGGGCCTGACCGACCGCCGCGTCCTGCTGCTGCCACCGCATTTCCCGGCGCAGAAGCCGTTCACCGTGCCGGAGCGGGTGGCGCGCATCGGCTTCCTCGGCCACGGCAATGATCCGAACCTCTTTTCCATCGGCCGCTTCATCCGCGCCTGGCGCGATGGCTGGACGCCGGACCGGCCCGAACTCGTCATCGGCGGCGAGATCTGCCGCAGCCTGCCCGGCGTCGAGGGGCCGGGTGTGCGCCTTCTCGGCTATCTCGATCGACTGGAGGATTTTTACGCCCAGGCCGACCTCGTCGTGGCGCCGATGCTGATGGGCTCCGGGCTCAAGATGAAGGTCGGCGAGGCACTCTCCTTCGGCCGCCCGGTGATCGGCACCGAGATCGGCCTCGAGGGCTTCGAGCCGGTCGAGCCGGCCCATCGCTGCCGGGACGCGGAGGCGGTGAAGCAGGCGGTGCTGGCGGTTGCTGGCGATGCCGAGGCCCTGGCGCGGCTGACGCGAGCGAGCGAGCGGCTGTTTACGCGCTACGCCGAGACGGCCTTGGCGGCAGAGGCGCAGTTGATTGAGCTTCTGCTCGCGCACGAACGTGAACGCACATCCCTCTCTCCCGACCTGCAGGGAGAGACGGATGCTCGACCGGATTCGGCCTCGGCCGTTGGAGGCGGCCTCGTCCTGACCTGCGAAACCTCGGCCCGCTCCCTACCCGCCGCCGACGCCGACCTCGGCGTGCTCGTCGCCACCGAACGGCGACCCGGACATGGTATGGCGGCGGTCTACACGCCGCTGCGGCAGCGATGGTTCGCTCTCGCCGAGGCAACGGCCGACGGTGCCGCGCCGGATCTCGGCGCCCTCGACGTCGCCCTGTCGCCCGAATGGGTGCGTGACCGAAACCTGCCGCCGGCTGCCCGCACGGCGCTCGCCCGCGCCTTTGCCCGGATGCAGGCCGATTGGGAAACGGAGGGTCGCATCGTCGGCTGCGCGGGGGACCGCATCGAGATCGCGACCCTGCTGCCGGGCGTGCTCGTCAGCGGCACCCATCCGGCCGCCATCTTCCTGATTGCGGGGGAGGGGGCTTCCGAACTGCGCCTGGAGCGGGTCACGCCGCTCCATCGTCGCGAGATCCACGCCTATGCCGATCGCACGGGGCGCCTGCCCGCGCCGCTGCCGGTGAGCCTGTCGCTGCGCGGGACGGCGCCTGCGGGCGGCGGGTGCCTTCTGTTCCTCACCGATGACGGCATCGGCCGGATCACGTTGCCGGAGGAAGCGTCCCTCTCATGAGCGAGACTCCCGCCGTCCCCCTGCTCGATACCGTCGATCCCGGCACCGGCCGCCGTGCGGCGCTGGCCGAGGCCGCGCTCATTTTCGACGCAATCCACCGCAACGACGTGCGTGTCGCCTTCGCGCCTGAGCCCGATCCCGACGTCTCCATCGTCATCGTCGCCCGCGATGCCCGCCACCTCCTAGCGCTCACCCTCTACCGCCTCTGCGCGGGCCAAAGGCTGGCAGGCGTCACCTTCGAGGTGGTGCTGGTCGACAACGCCTCGACACCGGAGACCCGCGCCCTCTACCCGCACCTCGACGGGGTGACGCTGATCGAGAACGCCACCAACACCGGCTTCGGCCCCGCCTGCAATGCGGGCGCGGCGCGGGCGCGGGGGCGCTTCATCCTGTTCCTCAACCCCGATGTCGACCTCCTGCCCGGCGCGCTGGCGGCGATGGTCGCCGCCTTCCGCGATCACGAGGGTGCCGGCATCGTCGGCGCCCGCCTCGTCTTCCCCGGCGGCGTGCTGCAGGAATCCGGCGCGGGCTTTCGCGATGACGCGGGGCTTACCCACCCCCACGGTCGTGGCAACGCCGACCCCTTTGCCCCGGAGCACGCCGCGACCCGTGATGTCGGCTACGTCTCGGGCGCCGTTCTGATGATCGAGCGGACGCTGTTCGAAGCGCTCGGCGGCTTCGATCCGCTCTTTGCGCCGGCCTATTTCGAGGACACCGACCTCTGCCTGCGCTGCCATCAGGCCGAGCGTCGCGTCATCGTGCAGCCGCGAGCGGTCGCGATCCACTACGAGAACGCCACCAGCGCCCGCCGCGAGGACGTGGAAGCGCTGCTCGACCGCAACCGCGCCCGCTTCCTCGACCGCCACCGGCAGAGTCTGTTCGCGCAGGGGCCGCAGCCGCGCGGCACGGGCCTCCTCGATCACGACCCGTGGCGCCTGCGGGTGCTTTACGTCGATGACCGGGTGCCGCATCTCGATCTCGGCGCCGGCCTGCCGCGGGCCAACGCCATCCTCAACGCCATGGCGGCTCTCGGCTACGCCGTGACCTTCTTCCCGAATTACGAGGCGGATGCCGAGGAGGCGCAGCGTTACCGCGACCTCGATGAGCGCATCGAGATTTCCTACGCCAGCGGCGACGACGGCTTTGCCCGCCTGATCGCCGAGCGGCGCGACCATTACGACGTGCTCTGGGTGAGCCGCCCGCACAACATCCTGTTCGTCACCCAGGCGCTGCACGCCGCCGGTCTCGATCCGCGCAGCTTCGTGCGCTCGAAGGTGATCTTCGACTCCGAGGCCCTGTTCGCGCTGCGCGACTTCGTCACCGAGGCCGCGAGCGCAGGCAGCGCGACCGCGGCCGATCTGGCATGGCAGGCGGAGCGCGAGACGCGCCTGTTCGGGCTCGCCGACGCAGTGGTCTGCGTCTCGCCCGCGGAGGCGCGGGTGCTCGCCCGCTACAGCGCCTGCAACGCCACCGTGCTCGGCCACGCCTTAACCTTGCCCGAGGCGCCGACGCCGGGTTTTTCGGAGCGTGCGGGCTTCGTCTTCGTCGGCGCGCTCGCGCGTGAGGGCCAGCCCAACGTCGACTCCCTGGACTGGTTTTTCGCGCATACCTGGCCACTCGTCCGCGCGGCGCTGCCGCAGGCCGCACTGACGATCGTCGGCGGGATCGCGCCGGAGATCCGGGAGCGCTACGCGCGAGAGCCGGGCGTGCAGGTGACGGGCCGGGTACCGCAGACCGAGCCCTTCCTCGACGCCGCCCGCGTCTTCCTGGCTCCGACCCGCTTTGCCGCCGGCATTCCGCACAAGGTTCACGAGGCGGTGGCACGGGGACTCCCCTGCGTCGTTACGCCGATCCTCGCCGATCAGGTCGGCTGGGCGGACGGGACCGGCTTCCTCGTGCGCGACTGGCGCGACCCGAAACCATTCGCAGCGGCGCTGGTGGCGCTGCACGAGGACGCCGCGTTGTGGCACTCGGTCCAAGCGGCGGGGTTCAAGACCATCGCCGCCGATTGCGACGCCGGCGCCTTCACTGCGGCGATCCGCTCGCTCTGTGAGGCGCAGGTGGTGGCATGAGCGCTTCGCCCCTCGCCCGCCTCGTCAGCCTCGCCACCGGTGCCTTACGCCGCGCCGTGATCGGCCGCGTGCCGAAGCTGTTCGATGCCGCCTATTACCGTGAGCGCAATCCGGGCGTGGCGCACAGCGGCCTCGATCCGTTCCTGCATTACGCGTGGCTCGGCGCTCGCCGGGACCGCAACCCGAGCGCCGATTTCGACACGGCCTTCTACCGTCGCCAGAGCGGCTGGACTCGGCTCGACCCCGTGCGGCACTACCAGCGGATCGGCGCGGCGCAGGGCCTCGATCCGAGCCCCGGTTTCAGCACCAGCCTCTATCTCGCCCGCTACCCCGACGTGGTCGCGGCGGGGATCAACCCGCTCCTCCATTTCCGCACCGATGGCCGGCGGGAGGGCCGCGAGGCGTCGCCTTCGCCGATCGAGCCCGACCGCCTGCGGGCGCTCGACGGCGTGGCGGAGGATCACAACCGCACCCTGCCCGAGGCCGGGGGCGGGCGCTTCGTCCTGACGCTGCTGCGGGACAGCCCCCTCGACCGTGCGGCAGAGTTCGCGCCGCGCTTCTGCCTCCAGCTCTGCGTCGACGGCGTCGAGTACGACGCCCTGCTCGACGCCTTCCGCGCCTTCGAGGCCGGTTCGCAGGCCGCGCTCACCCTGGAGATCGATACCGGCGCCGGTCCGCACCCGCCGATGCCGACCCAGCTCCTCGCCTTCGAGCGCTGCTTCCTCTCGCGCTCGGGCGACGGCCGGGTGCTGGGCCTGCGCTACGCCGAGCTGCGGGCCTGGGACCTGCGCCTCAAACGCCCCGGCGTGGCGGCCGTGTTCCGGGGCGGCCATTTTTCCGCGCGGTCGCTCGCGGAAGGGGAGGGGTGGCCGGCGGCCTGATTCGCGCCCGGCAACCGGGAAACCGGACCAGCCACCGACGTTCCTCCAGCGAAGAACCCGAGCAGGAAGGTCCCCCATGAGCATCGACGACCGTACGCCGCGCGAGGAGCGCCCCGACTCGACCGGCCCCAACGCCCGGCCGCGTGACACCACCATCGGCCAGACCGGCGAGGGCATCCCCGATGACAGCGGGCAGCCGGTGCAGGTCGACGAGGCTGAGGCCAAGCGGATCGAGGAGAAGATCCGGGCGCTGTAAAAGCCGTGCGAAGCGATCCTGTGACCGTCGCGATCTGGATTGCTTCGACTCTGCCTCGCCATAACGGCGAGGAAGACCCAAGCCGTCATTGCGAGCGTCAGCGAAGCAATCCAGCGATGCGACGGTCAAAGGGATTCGTGTGGCGGTCTCAGCCTCAGACCGCCCGCTCGGAAAAAATCGACTTCTTGACGATGGCGTGGACGCCCCAATTGCCATCGACCACCTGGGTGATGCCGAAATCGACCGCAACCGACATCAGCGAGATCGCCTCGTCCTCGGTCAGCCCCTTCGCCTGCATCAGGAACTGGCGCATCTTGCGGAAGGCATCGCGCATGGCGAGGTCGATGGAGGATTTCTGGAAGATCGCATTCTGCGCGTCCGGTCCGAGATCCTTCAGGTAGTTCGGGTAGCTGAAGCCCGAGAGTACCCAATCCTCGCTCGTCTCGATCATCGGGAAATCCAGCGCCTCCAGCGAGGTGCCGGCGAGATCGCGCTTCTTGTGCAGGACGAACTGGAAGGTGCCGGTGAGCGAGCACTCGATGGCCGTGCCGCACAGCTCCGAATCGCCCTGGCTCGCATGGGGATCGCCCACCGAGAACAGCGCGCCGGGCACGGCGACGGGGTAGTACAGCGTCGCGCCCTTGCCGATGCGCCAGTTGTCGATGTTGCCGCCGGTGTAGCTCGGCGGAATCGAGTTCACCATGTCGGCTTCCGCCGGTGCCACGCCCATCGTGCCGAAATGCGGGCGGATCGGCACACGGATGCCCTTGAGCACGTCGAAGCGGCGCTTGGTCTTGGTGTGATCGACCGGCAGGCCGGGATAGTCGATGGTCGGATGCTCGCGGCCGTCCGGGTCGGTCACGCCCGGCCAGGGGAAGCTGTAGACCGCCTTGGCCCAGTCGCGCTCGCCCGAGGCATCGACCTCGTAGATCGTGACGACCTCGCGCTTTTTGCCGTCCAGCATGTCGTTGTAGTGGTAGCCCCACCACGCCGCGGCGTTGCTGCCGAAGGTGCGGCCTCGGAATTTCGGGTTGGCGGAGGGGCGTGGCGCCACGTCGAGGATGCGCACCTCGAGCACGTCGCCGGGCTCCGCCCCGCGAATCGCAACAGGGCCGGTGCAGATATGGACGCCGAGCCCGCCGCCGGGGCCGAGCTTGGAATCCTCCGGACCGGCGCCGCGGCGGGCGACGCCCTTCCGCTCCTTCGTCCAGAGGAACACGCTCTCGGCGCCGGGATCGCCCGTCACCATGCGCTCGGCGTCGTCGTTGGCGTGGTGGGTCAGCGTCTCGATGGTGACGAAATCGCCCGATGCGATCTCGACCTGCGGCTTGAGGTTCTTCGAGAAATAGCCTCAGTGCACGGTCTCGGCGTGCGCCGGCAGGTGGTAATGCGCCGTCTGCTTCAGCCGGCCGGCGCTGCTCTGCGCCAGGGCCGGGCTCACCAGGGAAAGACCGCCCGCGGCGAGGGCGGCTGCGCCTCCGGTCGCGACGAAGCTGCTCTTCAGGAAGGCCCGCCGCTCCGGCTCCATGTCCCGCCGGTAGCGCAGCCGATGCTCGGCGAAGGCGGCACAGGTCGGATCGTCACCAAGGCACATTGCAAGCTCCAAGCGCGTTCGTCGCCGAGAACTGAATGCAAAATCACAGCCAAGCTTGAGGCCGCCTGCCCCTGATCAGGGCAAGCTTCGGCCTCAAGACGTCTCATGCCAAATCCGATTGGGCTCTTCGGGACGGCGGATTTGGCCGTCGCCCGAGCGGCGCGCGGGCTGGCTGATACGTTCCCCGCTCCAATCAAGCGAAGACCGTATCAAACTATTCCGAGAGCGGTCCGGTGCCGGGCTCGGCCTCGGCGGCAGCCGCCTCCGATTCCCCGGCCTGCGCCTCCACGACCGCCGCCGCGGTGACGTTGACGATGCCGCGGGCCGTGACCGAGGGCGTGAGGATGTGCGCGGGCTTGGCCGGGCCGATCAGCAGGGGGCCGACCGGAAGAGCGTCGGCGAGCACCTTGGCGAACTGGAAGGCGATGTTGGCGGCATCCAGGTTCGGGAAGACGAGGATGTTGGCCGCACCCTTCCAATTCGAGCTCGGCAGCACCCGATCGCGGATGAGTTCGGACAGGGCCGAATCCGCCTGCATCTCGCCATCGGCCTGAAGCTCGGGCGCGCGGCTGCGGATCAGTCCGAGCGCGCGACGCATCTTCATCGCCGATTCCGAGTCCGATTGACCGAAATCGGAGTGGCTCAGCAGCGCGATCTTCGGGGTTAGGCCGAAGCGACCGACATGGTTCGCGCAGGCGATGGCCACGTCGGCGATCTCCTCCGCGCTCGGATTCTGCCGGACATGGGTGTCGGCCAGGAAGTAGGCGCCCTTCTTCGTGACGATGAGGCTCATCCCGGCGAAATCGATCGAATCGGGCGAGAGGCCGATCACGTCGCGGATCACCCGCAGGCGCGTCTCGAACCGGCCTTCCAGGCCGCAGATCAGCGCATCCGCCTCGCCGCGGCGGACCGCGAGGGCGGCGATCACCGTGTTGTTGGTGCGCACCAGCGTCCGGGCGAGATCCGGCGTGATACCGCGCCGCCCGGCCACTTCGAGATAGGTGGCGACGTAATCGCGGTAGCGCGGATCGTCCTCGGGATCGATCAGGTCGAAATGTTCGCCGTGCCTGAGGTCGAGGCCGAAGCGCTTGATGCGGGTCTCGATCACCCGCGGACGCCCGACCAGGATCGGCCGGGCCACCTGGTCTTCGACGACGGCCTGGGCGGCCCGCAGCACCCGCTCGTCCTCGCCCTCGGCGTAGATGACGCGCTTCGGGTTGGCCTTCGCTTTGGAGAAGAGCGGCTTCATGATGAAGCCGGAGCGGTGCACGAAGCGGTCGAGCGATTCGGTGTAGGCCTGGATGTTCTCGACCGGCCGCCCGGCGACGCCCGAATCCATAGCCGCCTTGGCCACGGCGGGCGCGATGCGCAGGATCAGGCGCGGATCGAACGGGCTCGGGATCAGCGAGCGCGGCCCGAACGGGCGGGCCTCGCCGCCATAGGCGCGCGCCACCACGTCGGAGGGCGTCTCGCGGGCGAGCGCCGCGATCGCCTTCACCGCGGCCTTCTTCATCTCCTCGTTGATCTTGTGGGCGCCGACATCCAGCGCACCGCGGAAGATGTAGGGGAAGCAGAGGACGTTATTGACCTGATTGGGGAAGTCCGAGCGCCCGGTGCAGATCATCGCGTCCGGTCGCGCCTGCTCGGCGAGATCCGGCATGATCTCCGGGTAGGGGTTGGCGAGCGCCATGATGAGCGGCTTCTCGGCCATCTTCTCGAGATATTCGGGCTTCAGCACGCCGCCCGCCGAGAGGCCGATGAACACGTCGGCGCCGGGAATCACCTCGGCCAGCGTCCGCGCCTCCGTCTCCTGGGCGTAGACGTCCTTCCAGCGGTCCATCAGCTCGGCGCGGCCCTTGTAGACCACGCCCTTGATGTCGGTGACGGTGATGTTCTCGCGGGTCGCGCCGAGGGAGACCAGCAGGTTGAGGCAGGCGAGCGCCGCCGCGCCCGCGCCGGAAGTCACGATCTTGGCGTTGGAAAGCTGCTTGCCGGCGAGTTCGAGTGCGTTGAGGACGGCCGCCGCAACGATGATCGCCGTGCCGTGCTGGTCGTCGTGGAAGACGGGGATGTTCATCCGCTCCCGGCAGCGCTCCTCGACCTCGAAGCACTCGGGCGCCTTGATGTCTTCGAGGTTGATGCCGCCGAAGGTCGGCTCCAGGGAGCAGACGACGTCGACCAGCTTGTCGACGTCCTTCTGATCGACCTCAATGTCGAAGACGTCGATCCCGGCGAACTTCTTGAACAGGACTGCCTTGCCTTCCATCACCGGCTTCGAGGCGAGCGGGCCGATATCGCCGAGGCCGAGCACCGCGGTCCCGTTCGAGAGTACCGCGACGAGGTTCTGGCGAATGGTGAGGGTGGCGGCTTCCTGCGGGTCGTCGTGGATCGCCATGCAGGCGGCGGCGACGCCGGGGGAGTAGGCCAGCGCGAGGTCGCGCTGGTTGCCGAGCGGCTTGGTCGCCTGGATCTCGAGCTTTCCGGGTTTCGGCAGTCGATGGTAGACGAGCGCCCCGGACTTCAGATCCTCGGACATATTGTCGGCCATGGCGATGCCGTCCTCTTCCGCTCGTTTTTGCGCGCCCGCACCCTCGTTTTCCAGGGGGCGCTGTTGAGGCATCTGTTGCAACGGCTGAAGCGGGGGCGCAACCCGCACAACGAGACCCGGCTCCACCTCGAAAAGCTGGCCCGGCGCTGGAATTTCACAATCGGCGCATACTCTTACGGCAGGCCCAAGGTGCGCTTCCCCGAATCCGGGCGGCGGCTGACGATCGGCCGGTATTGTTCCATCGCGGATCGGGTCGAGATCCTGCTCGGCGGCGATCACCGTCTGGATTGGGTCTCGACCTATCCGTTCGCGGCGATGTCCGGGCTGTGGCCGGGGGCGCAGGCGCCGGAGGATTACCACGCCTCGCGCGGCGACGTGACCATCGGCCACGACGTCTGGCTCGGCTCGGGCTGCATGATCCTGTCGGGGATTACCGTGGGGCACGGAGCGGTGGTCGCTGCCCACGCCGTCGTCACGCGCGACGTTCCACCTTACGCCGTCGTCGCCGGCAACCCGGCCCGGATCGTACGCCGCCGCTTCGACGAGGCGACGAGCGCCGCGCTGGTCGAGATCGCGTGGTGGGATTTTTCGCACGCGACGGTGATGCGCTGGATACCGCTCCTGCAGAGTGGCCAGGTGGAAGAACTGATCGCGGCGGTCAGGGCCGAGCGCGCCGTTGCGGGACCGCCCTGATTGCCGTAACCGGCCGGCTCGATTGCCAGGAAGTCACGACTCATGTCCGATACGCTCCCCGACCGCCTCTCGGTGAACCCGAACAGCCCCTATTACGACGAGGCGGTCCTCGCCCGCGGCGTCGGCATTCGCTTCAAGGGCATCGAGAAGACCAATGTCGAGGAATACTGCGTCAGCGAGGGCTGGGTGCGGCTGTCGGCCGGCAAGACCCTCGACCGGGCCGGAAACCCGATGACGGTGAAGCTCAAGGGGCCGGTCGAGCCGTACTTCCGCGAGGAGCCGGGCGAGGCCTGATTCGACGGTGTCGATGCCGGCGGGACGTGACGGACGCTGCAGGAAGCAGCGATTCGGCTTGGCCGTCCTGATCGGCCTGCTTCCGTTCCCGGTCATAGCCGAGGGTTTTGCCGTCCGCGATCTCACGTCGGTCGCCGCCGAGGCGAAGGCGGCACTGGGAGGCCGTTACGCGGCGCGCGCCGAGCCGGCCCGGCTGACGCTCCTCTGCACCGAGTGCGAGGGGGCTCCGATGATCGATGTGCTGCTCGGCCGCCAAGCCGACGGCACGGAGGAGCGCGTACGCTCGGGGCAGACGCCGGTCGCCCGCCTGGAGGCGCTCTGCCGGCAGCGCAATCCTGAATGCCGGCTCACGGGCCTGTCCGTGGCTCCGGCGGTCGGGTGGATCAGCCTCTACGCGACGGGAGCGATGTCGGGCGCGACCGCGATCATCCTGCGCGACGGCGACCTCCTGACGATCCGCTCCCTGGCCGGCGACGCCGCCACGGCCTCCCGCAACGCCCGGATCCTCGTCGAAGCGCTCGCTCCGCGGATCGTCGGACCTTGAAACGAAAGAACCCCGCCGGAGCGGGGTTCGCGCGCGTTCGAGGTCGGGCGGATCAGACCGCCATGCGGTCCTCGCCTTCCATCGGCTCGCGCAGCACGTAGCCGCGGCCCCACACGGTCTCAATGTAGTTCTTGCCCTCCGACGCGTTGGCGAGCTTCTTGCGCAGCTTGCAGATGAACACGTCGATGATCTTCAGTTCCGGCTCGTCCATGCCGCCGTAGAGATGGTTCAGGAACATCTCCTTGGTGAGCGTCGTGCCCTTCCGGAGCGAGAGGAGTTCCAGCATCTGGTACTCCTTGCCGGTGAGGTGGACCCGCGAGCCGGAGACCTCGACGGTCTTCTGGTCGAGGTTCACGATCAGGTCGCCGGTGGTGATGACCGACTGGGCATGACCCTTCGAGCGGCGCACGATCGCATGGATGCGGGCCACCAGCTCGTCCTTGTGGAACGGCTTGGTGAGGTAGTCGTCGGCGCCGAAGCCGAGACCCTTCACCTTGTCCTCGATGCCGGCCATGCCCGACAGGATCAGGATCGGGGTCTTCACCTTGGCGACGCGTAGCGAGCGCAGCACCTCGTAGCCCGACATGTCGGGCAGGTTCAGATCCAGAAGGATGATGTCGTAATCGTAGAGCTTGCCGAGATCGACGCCCTCTTCACCGAGGTCGGTCGTGTAGGTGTTAAAGTTCTCGGACTTGAGCATCAACTCGATGCTCTGCGCCGTGGCGCTGTCGTCCTCGATCAGAAGTACGCGCATCGTGATCCCCACCGGACAGGCCGTTTCGGGGCGCTTGAGACAAGCCGCCGCCGGTCGTCCGCCGACGGCCCCGGCGGACGCTCCCTCATTCCCACTTTCGAAACGCTATTCCTTAACCGTTAACAAAAGCCGAATCCCGCTTGCAAGCACTGTCTCTTTCGAGTCCGAGACCGATTCTCGTCAGGGTTTGCGATCTGTTCTCCATCCCCACCGGCTTTCCCGACGGAGCGGATGAGCCCTGCCGGCTAACCCCTTCTTTTCTCTAGGGTTGGCAATCCTGTTGCCGAAAGGAGACGGAGGCGTTTCGTCGCCTTTCCATTTTCCGCGATCGGCGATCCGGCCACTGGAACGATGGCGGCGATCCTTGGCGAGCGACCCGGCGGTGTTAAGACATCGGCCGGATCGATGGCGGTCAGCGGTTAACGGGGTCGGAGCAAATGACGCAGGAGCGCGGCTCCGGGGGGCTGGCGGCGGCGCTCGCCGCGCTCTCGACCGTCGAGACCCTGGAAACCTTCGGCCGGGTGACGGCGATCCGCGGCCTTCTGGTCGAGGTGGCCGGGCCGGTCTCCGCCATGCGGCTCGGCGGCCGCATCGACGTGGTGGTGGAGAGCGGCGGGGCCTCGGCGGCAACCGTGCCGTGCGAAGTGATCGGCTTTGCCGGCGACCGCGCGCTCGCCATGCCCTTCGGCTCCCTGGAAGGCGTGCGCCGCGGCTGTCCGGCCCTGGTGCGCGATGAGGCAGCGGGCGCGATCCGCCCCTCGAACGCGTGGCTCGGCCGCACGGTCGATGCCCTCGGGCGGCCCATCGACGGACTGGGACCGCTGGCGCAGGGGCCCGCGATTTATTCCCTTCGGGCCGATCCGCCGCCCGCGCATGGACGCAGACGGGTCGGCCCGCCGCTCGATCTCGGGGTGCGCTGCATCAACACCTTTCTCACCATGTGCCGCGGGCAGCGCATGGGCATCTTCGCCGGCTCCGGTGTCGGTAAGTCGGTGCTGTTGTCGATGCTCGCGCGCTACACCGCCGCCGACGTGGCGGTGATCGGCCTCGTGGGCGAGCGCGGACGCGAGGTGCAGGAATTCCTGCAGGACGATCTCGGTGCGGCGGGTCTCGCGCGTTCCGTCGTGGTGGTGGCGACCTCCGACGAGCCGGTGCTGATGCGCCGCAACGCCGCCTACGTGACGCTCGCCATCGCCGAATATTTCCGCGACCAGGGCGCGCAGGTCCTGTGCATGATCGACTCGATCACGCGGTTCGCCATGGCCCAACGCGACATCGGCTTGGCCGGCGGCGAGCCGCCCACCGCCAAGGGCTACACGCCCACTGTCTTTTCCGAACTGCCGCGCCTGCTCGAACGGGCGGGACCGGGGGTGGGGGAGGGGGCGATCTCTGGCCTGTTCACCGTGCTCGTCGAGGGCGACGACCACAACGAGCCGGTGGCGGATGCGGTGCGCGGCATCCTCGACGGCCACATCGTCATGGAGCGGCGCATTGCCGAGCAGGGGCGCTATCCGGCGATCAACGTGCTGCGCTCGGTCTCGCGCACCATGCCGCGGGCCTGCGACCCCGCGCATCTTCCCACCGTCCGCCGGGCGCGAAAGGTGCTCGCGACCTATGCCGACATGGAGGAACTGATCCGGCTTGGCGCTTATCGCGCCGGCTCGTCGCCGGAGGTGGACGAGGCGGTGGCCCTCATGCCGGATCTGACGGCTTTTCTGGGGCAGGGTAAGGAAGAAGCAACCTCCATCGGCGAGGGTTACGCTCGGTTGGCCGCCATCGTCGGCGGCGGGTGAGGCGGCTTCGAAAGCGCGTCGGGTCACGGTCCGGAAGGACCATGTCGCCGATCGGGCCGCTTTCCAGCGTAGCGTGGAGTGGATGGCCCGACATGAAATCGCGTGACACGCTGATCCGGCTGCGTCGGTTCCAGGTGGACGAGAAGCGCCGCCGGGTCGCCCAGATCGAGATGATGATGGCCGACTTCAACCGTATGGCGGCCGAGCTCGACCGTGAGGTCGCCCAGGAGGAGGCCCGCGCCGGCATCTCCGACCCGGCCCATTTCGCCTACCCGACCTATGCCCGCGCCGCGACCGGCCGCCGGGACAACATGCGCCAGTCGGCCGCCGCCCTGGAGGGTCAGCTCGCCGAGGCCAAGGCCGAGCTGGGCGAGGTGTTCGAAGAACTGAAGAAGGTCGAGATCCTGGAGGATCGCGAGCGCTCCGCCGAGCGCGCGGCCGAGGCCGCCCGCGAGCAGGCGGAGATGGACGCGATCGGGCTTCGGGCGCGGGCCTGATCGTCGCCGGCCGGTACGGTGACGGCGTCGGCGGCTCATAAGGTCGCCGCCGCGGGACCCGGTCGCACCCCCACGAACCCCCGGAGCGAGTCGGCATGCCGGCCGGCTGCTCTCGGTGTCGGCGCACGGGGAACCGGGAAGCGGAAGTAAAGTTCTAACCTATGTAGCTAGCTTTGGGCCGCGATCTCGTGTGCTCCGCTTCTCCATAGGTGCGAGATGCTGCAGTCCGGAACCAAGATCCTGCTTGCGGCACTTGTCGCTGGCCTCGCGCCTGCGGCCGCGTTGGCGCAGAACGTCATCGCTTTGGATGGCAGCGGCTCTCAGGCGATCGTGACCGCTGCGGGTGACGTGACATCGACGGCAGCCACCCGGAACGTAATCACGCCAGATGGGATGGGTTATCGGGTCGATGTCTTCGGTGCATCGCCCGGTTCGCGTGTCGTGGTTGCGCAGAACCTCATCACTCCGAACGGCGCGGCACCCGTTCCGAATGTGAATGATTGTACCTTCATTCGCGATCCGATCGCCCTGCGCGACTGCATCAATCTCTACGAGGGCCAGCGCCTGGCGCCGGGGCCGCGTAACGGCGCTCTACGGCCGGGCCTGATTACCGACGAGAACCTTCTCGATGCGGCAGGCCCCATTCCCGGCTCGATCAAAGGCCGGTCCGGCAGCGGTCGGGACCGGACGAGTGTTCCGGAGCCGAGCCGATCCAACGCTGCCTACATCGATCAGGTCACACGGCCGCGCTAGCGTATCGTCCCGAAAGCTGGTCGTCGGCTATCGGAAGAAGGCGATGCGAGAACGAGAGGCGTGAGCCTCGCCCCTGCTGGCCTCACGGAATCCGCCTCCGCTCGCATTCTTCGGCATGAAACCGTCACGATCGGCCGGCAAGACCGGGCCCCATCGAGACGGTGGCTCTGGTTCCGCTTGCGGTGCGCGCGGTCGTAGCGCAGGAGAGACCGCTCCCGAGAGAGGCGGCCGGCATCCATGAAAAAAGTCAGTGAAATCGTCTGGGGCCTGGTCGGCCTCGCCGCGGTGGCTGTGTCCTGCTACCTGCTCTGGGGTGAGTTGAAGACCCTCTCCTGGGCGAGCATTGAGGCGGCCTTCGCTGCCATCCCGCTCCATCACTTCCTGCTTGCGGCCCTCTCCACGCTCGTCGCCTACGCCGCGCTCGCTTGGTACGACCGGATCGCGCTGCTGCATCTGGGCGTGCGCCACATCTCGTGGATGTTCGTTTCGGTGTGCTCGTTCACGACCTACGCGCTGTCCCACAATATCGGTGCCTCGGTCTTCTCCGGCGCCCTGGTCCGCTACCGGGCCTACACCTCCAAGGGGCTTTCGGCGGCGCAGGTCGCCGTGCTGGTGGCGCTCTGCTCCTTTACCTTCGGTCTCGGCACAATCCTGCTCGGCGGCTTCGTGCTGGTCTATGATCCGGGCCTACTGTCCCGGCTCGACAACCTCCTGCCCGCCGCGCTCACCAACCCCGCGACCTCCCGGCTCGTCGGCTTCGGTCTGCTCGCCTTCGTCGCACTCTACGTCATCGGCTCGGTGCTGCGCTTCCGCCCGCTGACGATCCGCAACTTCAAGGTCGAGTATCCCCGGCCCGGCATCATGGCGCGCCAGCTCATCGCGGCGCCGCTTGAGCTGATCGGTGCGGCCGGCATCATCTACTTCGCCCTGCCGGACGCCCTGAACCCCGGCTTCATCGCGGTGCTCGGCATCTTCCTCGCGTCGTTCTCGGTCGCGCTGGCCTCGCACGCGCCGGGCGGTCTCGGCGTGTTCGAACTCGTGTTCTTCACCGCCATGCAGCTCCAGACCGATGCCGAGAAGGCCCCGGTGCTGGCCGCGGTGCTGATCTTCCGCCTGTTCTACCTGCTCATTCCGTTCGCCGTGGCGATCGTCGTGGTGCTTCTGTTCGAGCGCTCACGCCTGTCGAACGCGCTCGGCAAAGAGGCCAAGACGCCGCCGGAGCCGCCGCTGGTCGCGCCGGGCCTCGACAACCACGTGATCGAGGAGCGGCTGGAGAAGAAGGCGGTCTGATCCACCCTTCTCGCAGCATCCGGACGGCGGTCGCTCTTGGAGCGGCCGCCGTTCGTGTTTCGGGGGTCTGAGTTCCATGCGCACTTTGTCGCAGTGACGCGCGAAGGGCGAATCCTTACGTCACGCCGCCTCAGTGGATGAGTGGGACAGGCGGGCTTGCCGCTCTTTCAGGAACGGTTAAGCTTCGCCGGGTTGGGGGCGTTCTGGCCCCCGGATGGATATCATGGCCTCGATCAAGATACGGGTTGCCGAGGACGGTACCTGCTCGATCTGCCGCGACGGCACGATCGTCAGCAGCGGGCTCACGCGTTCGCAAGCCGACCAGATGGTTGCCGTCCTGCGCGCCATCGAGGGTCACGCCTGACCGGCCGCCTTCGGGGCGAGCGGCCCCTTGCCCCTCCGTGGGAAAGCCATCTCGGTTCGACGGGTGAGACTCAATCCGGCGGGCGGAGTTCACGAAGCATAGAAAGCCGAGCCCGACCTTATCCCGGTCGGGCTCGGCTTTTACGTACCTGCAGGATCGCCCGTGGTGGTCCGGGTGGCGCGTCAGGCGGCCCGCACCGTCGTCAGGAAGCGTCGGACCTCGGCCCGCAGGTGGTCGGATTGCGCCGACAGGTCGGAGGCCGCCCCGAGAACCTGCGCCGCGGCCCTCCCGGTCTCTTCCGACGCTTGGGCCACGCCGGAGATGTTGTGGGTGACCTCGCTGGTCCCCGTCGCGGCTTGAGCCACGTTGCGCACGATCTCCTGCGTCGCCGCGCTCTGCTCTTCGACCGCCGCCGCGATCGAGGTCGAAACGTTGTTGATCTCGCGGATGCGGGTCGCGATGTCGCCGATCGCGCCGACGGCCGTGTCGGTCGAGCGCTGGATGCGGGCGATCTGGTCCGAGATGTCGGTGGTCGCCCGCGCGGTCTGGGAGGCGAGTTCCTTCACCTCGGCCGCCACCACGGCGAAGCCGCGCCCCGCCTCGCCCGCGCGTGCGGCCTCGATCGTCGCATTGAGCGCCAGCAGGTTGGTCTGGCCGGCGATGTCCGAGATCATCGCCACGACGTCGCCGATGCGGGCGGCGGCCTCGCTCAGGTCCTGGACGAGCTGCCCGGTCTGTCCGGCCTCCTCCACGGCGGTGCGGGACAAGGCGGCTGAGCCGTCCATCTGGCGGCCGATCTCCTGAACGGAGGTGCCGAGTTCCTCGGCGGCGGCGGCCACGGTGTTAACGTTCACCGTCGCCTCCTCGGCGGCCGCTGCCACGGCGGTCGATTGGCCGGCCGTCTGACTGGCTGTCCCAGCCAGGCCCTGTGCGGTCGATTGCAGTTGCGAGGCGGCTCCGCCGATGCGGGCGACGATACCGGTGATCATGCCCTCGAAGTCTTGGATCAGACCGTTGAGCCGTTCGGCACGCTGCATCTTGAGCGCCTGATCGGCATCCTGCGCCCCCTGCAGCCGCTCACGCTCGACGGCGTTGTCGCGGAAGACCGCCACGGCGCGAGCCATGGCGCCCACCTCGTCGGTCCGCTTCGCCTCGGGCAAGGCGATGTCGGTGCGTCCCTCGGCGAGCCGGCCCATCGTCGTGCGCAGGGCGTTCATCGGGCGTACGATCGAGCGGATGATCGCCCAGGACGCCGCGCCGAGAACGAGCAGGATGCCGAGCGCGATGACGCCGAGGCGCCCGATCTGCTCCCACAATGTCGCCGTCAGGTCGTCGATGTGGACGCCGGTCCCGATATAGAGGCCCCACGGCGCGTAGAACCGGAACAGGCCGAGCTTCGATGTCGCCTCCGCCTCCGGCGTCCGCTTCCATGTGTAGACGACCGAGGCGACCCCATCGCGCACCGCGCGTGGCAGAACATCGGCGATGAAGGCGAACCCGGTCGTGTCCTTGAGATCGGCGAAGCTCTGACCGATGAATTTCGGCGTGACGTGGGCGGTCACGATGACGTTGCGGTCGTAGACGAAGAAGTAGCCGTCCGTGCCGTGGCGCATCGCCGTGATCGCGGCATAGGCCGCCTTCCGCGCCTCGGCCTCCGTCGTCTCGCCCTTCTCGACGCGTTGGCGATGGTGCTCGATCAGATTGACGACCGACTCCGTCATCAGGTTGAGGCGGTTCACGCGCTGGGCGTACATCGCGTCGTACTGGTAGGTCAGGGCGACGGCACTGATCGCGGCCAGGCTGAGAGCCGCAAGCGCCACCAGCGCGTAACGTTTTCCTCGAAATATCGAACCGGACCATCACGACTCCACCCGAACGCCTCAGGTTTGTCATGTCTGAGGTGGGACAATGTTGGGTTGCTAGCGTGGCGGTCTTAACAATTCTTGCAATCGGCATTCCTCGTTGAGACGTGAAGGGCCACTTTGACCGGCCCTCGCATCCTCAGACCGAGCCGACCGTGCGCAGGCGGGCGCGGGAATGGATCTCCGCCTGACTCATCACCGGGGTCTCTCGGCGGAAGCGCTCGATGATCGAGCGGACGAACGGCCGGGCCTGGACAGAGGTGACGAGCACCGGCATCTCGCCCATCCGCGCCGCCTGCTCGAAGCGGTCGCGCACCGTGTTGACGAACTCGGTGAGCTTCGAGGGCTGCATCGCGAGGTAGCGCTCCTCGCGCTCGCCGACGATCGATTCGAGGAAGGCCTGCTCCCAGGCCGGCGACAGTGTGATGATCGGCAGTGTCCCGTCCGGACCCTGGTACTGTGCGCAGATCTGCCGGCCGAGGCGGGCGCGGACATGCTCGACGATGTCGCGCGGATTCTTCAGGTGGCCGGCGACCTCGGCGATGCCCTCGACGATGGAGCCGAGGTCGCGCACCGAGACCCGCTCGGCCAGCAGCAATTGCAGCACCCGCTGGATGCCGGTGGTGGCGATCTGCGCGGGCACCACTTCCTTGAGGAGTTCCGTGTGCTCCTTGGACAGCTCGCGCAGGAGCTTCTGCACCTCGACGTGGTTGAGCAGTTCCGAGACGTGGGCCTTGATCAGTTCGGTCAGGTGGGTCGAGATCACGGTGGCCGCGTCGACCACGGTGTAGCCCTTGAGCTGCGCTTGATCCCGCAGGCCGGCATCGACCCAGGTCGCCGGCAGGCCGAAGGTCGGCTCCAAGAGGTGCTGGCCGGGAAGCTGCACCTGCCCGCCCATCGGGTCCATCGCCATGAACTGGCCGGGGAAGACCTGGCCGGTGCCGGCCTCGATTTCCTTCACCCGCACCACGTAGGTGTTGGCTTCGAGGCTCACGTTGTCGAGGATGCGCACAGAGGGCATCACGATGCCGAGCTCCGAGGCGAGCTGCCGGCGCAGGGCCTTGATCTGGTCGGTGAGCCGGTCCTGGCCCTCGCCGTTGACGAGGGCCAGCAACGCGTAGCCCATCTCCAGCTTGAGGTCGTCGAGCTTGAGCAGGTCGGTGACGGTCTCCTCCGCAGGCGCCGCGCCGGCGGCGGCAGCGGCGCCGGGCGTGCCCTCGGCCGGCGCGGGCGGGTTCTCGCGTTGCGTCTTGGCGATGCGCCACGCGGCGTAGCCGGAGGCACCGCCGAGCGCGAGGAAGGGCAGCATCGGCATGCCGGGCAGGAGCGCGATCAGGAACATGACGCCCGCCGACATGCCGAGCGCCTTCGGGTAGTTCGCCATCTGCTTGCCGAGCGCCTTGTCGGCCGAGCCCTTCACGCCGGCCTTCGAGACGAGGATGCCGGCGGCCGTCGAGACGATCAGGGCCGGGACCTGGGAAGCCAGCCCGTCGCCGATGGTGAGCAGGGTGTAGGTCTTGGCGGCCTCGGCAAAACCCAGCCCCTGCTGGGCGACACCGATGATGATGCCGCCGACCACGTTGATGAAGGTGATGAGGAGCGCGGCCACCGCGTCGCCGCGTACGAATTTCGAGGCACCGTCCATGGCGCCGAAGAATGAGGATTCCTCCTCCAGCGCCGAGCGCCGCGCCTTGGCGGCCTTCTCGTCGATCAGCCCGGCCGAGAGGTCGGCGTCGATGGCCATCTGCTTGCCGGGCATGGCGTCGAGGGTGAAGCGGGCCGCCACTTCGGCGATGCGGCCCGAGCCCTTGGTGATGACGACGAAGTTCACGATGATCAGGATCGCGAAGACGATGATCCCGATCACGAAATTGCCGCCCATCACGAAGTGCCCGAAGGCCTCGATGACGTGGCCGGCCGCCGCCGTGCCTTCGTGGCCGTGGCCGAGGATCAGCCGGGTCGAGGCGAGGTTGAGTGCCAGCCGCAGCAACGTCGCGACCAGGAGCAGCGTCGGGAAGACCGTGAATTCGAGCGGGTTGTCGATGAACAGCCCCGTCATCATGATCAGCACGGAGAGGATGATCGAGACGGCGAGCAGAAGGTCGAGCAGGAACGCCGGCAGCGGGAAGATCAGCACCACGAGGATGCCCATCACCGCGGTGGCGAAGAACAGGTCCGAGCGCTTCGAGAGAGCCTGCAGGCTCGACCGGTCCGGCATGCGCAGGGCCGCGAAGCCGCCGAGCCCGCCTGCTCCCGCTGGAACGGCCTTGGCCGCTTCGCTCATCGCGCCGAATCCCCGAAGACGAATCGCGCGGCCCACCCGCGCCACCGCACCCGGCAGGATTTGCCGGGTTCAGGGTTAGCGAGGCGTTAACGCCGGAGCGCGCGGAACCTCGACGGGGGACGGGGTTTGGTCAGGCAACCGGTCCGGCGCTCGGCTCCGGACCTCGCCGACGAGCCCTGATGATGCGCGTCCTTCCGCTTCTCTTCCTCGCCCTCGCAGTGCCGGGCTCGGCCCTGGCCGCATCGGAGCCCGTTTCACCGGCGGTCGCTCCGGCGGAACGGGCGCACGGAGCAGTGGGTAAGCGGCTCGAGCCCGGTGCCAACAGCTTCACCGCCGCGCAGGTGCGGGCTCGACTCGCCGAGATGGGATTTCCCGAAGTCGCCGACCTGCATCTCGACGGGCAGGGCATCTGGCGCGGGCGGGCCCAGCATGCTGGCCGCACGCTGAGCGTCGGCATGGATTACCGCGGCGAAGTCGCCGCCGAGTGAAGCGCCGGTTGCGACAGCCGACGCTAGAGACAAACGAGAGGAACGATCATGGCCGCACGCGCCGTCACCGCCCTGTTCGATAGCCAGGAAGACGCCGCCCGCGTCATCGACCGCATCGAGGCGGCGGGCGTGCCGCAGACGGATATCGGCATCGTGTCCCTGAACGCTGCCGATCGGACGGCGGGCGCGGTGCCGACCCCGTCGACCGGTGAGCCGACGGCCGTACCCGGCGGGCACGAGAGTTCGGCGGCGGAAGGCGCGGGCGCGGGGGCGACCGTCGGCACCGTGCTCGGGGGCGGCGCGGGGCTGCTCGCAAGTCTCGGCCTCCTCGCAATTCCCGGCGCGGGTCCGGTGATCGCGGCGGGATGGCTCGTCGCGGCTCTGTCGGGAGCCGGTGTCGGAGCGGCCGCAGGCGGCCTGATCGGTGCCCTCACGGGCGCGGGCCTAAGCGGGGCCGATGCCGAGACCTACGCCGAAGGGATCCGACGCGGCGGGACTCTGGTCACCGTGCGGGCGGACGGCGATGTTGCCGACCGTGTCATCGCGCTGATGCAGCGCGGCGGGGCCATCGATCTCGATGAGCGCGCCGAGGGCTGGCGGGCGCAAGGATGGACCGGCGGCACCGCGGGGGCGCCTCCCGCAACCGGAACGCCCGCACCGGAGCCAGAGCCGGCCCTGATGCCGGAGCGGGCCACGCCGGCCGATCCCACGGCGCCGCACCCGACCCGGCGTCCGCCGAGCGAGATCGCCTGAGTGTCTCTCTCAAAACTCCCGCTACGCTGCCCTCGCCAGAGCGAGAACGGTCAGTGAGCGGGCGTTTTGTGAAGCACTCTGAAGCGGGGCGATCAGCTGTAGAGATATTTCCGGATCAAAACGCTGAGGCCGAACACCGCCATCGCCACCAGCGCGACGATGCTGGTGATGAGGTGCCGGCGCGGCTCGATCGCCGAGACGGGGACCACCGGGTTCACCACGGGCGTGAAGAACTCGATCTGGCGGTTGGCAATAATGCGCGCCTGCTCGCTCGCGGCGAGCACCTTGTTGTAATAGAGTAGCGCGTTCTTGCGCTCGTTCTCCAGCCCCTCGAACTCCGTCATCGCCTCCGACAGCAGGCGCCGCTGCTCCGGATCGGTGCTGGTCATCTGCCGTTCGATCTTCTCGATGTTGTCGTCGAGGTCCTGAATCTGCGCCTTCAGGTCCTGGATCTGGCGCCGTTCGGGCGCGAGGTCGCGCAGGCTCTGGTTGAGCTGGATCGAGAGTTCGATGCGCTTCTTGCGCAGCTCCGCGATGACCGTGAGATTGTTTTTGCTGACCGCCTGCGCATCGAGCACGCCGGCGCGGTTGCGCAGATCGCGCATGGCGCGCTGCACGGCGTGCAAGCGCGCCTCGGCATTCTTGAGTTCGCGGATGCTCTCGGTCAGGGCGGCATTGCGGGCCCTGACGCTGAGTTCGTTCACCGTGCGCTCGCTCTCGTCCATCAGGGCGCGGGCGAGCCGGTAGGATTCCTCCGGATCGAAGGCGGCGACATACAGGGTGATGATGCCACCATTGGATTCGACCTTGGTGGACACGCGCTTATGCCAGTAGCGCATGAACTTCTCGATCGGCTCGTCGGCATCGAAGCGCGAGAAGTAGTCGATGCCGTCGCGCGAGAACATTTCCCGCAGCGGCATCTGCCGCTCCATGGCCTCGACCATCTGCCGACTGGCGATGTAGCTCGTCGTGATCAGCGTGTCCTGAGCGACCATCTGCTTGGACATCGAGCTGTTGTTGCCGGTCTCGTCGTTCTGCACCTTGTCGACGTTGCCGAGCGCCGGCCGCAGGGCGAAGCGCGCCTCGGTAATGAAGCGGTCCGAGGCGATGAGGTAGAAGTAGCCGGCGGTGATGAGCGTCGGCAGCAGGAACAGGGCCAGGAAGAGGGTGGGGATCCAGGGATCGCGCCGGATATGCGTCTGGTAGGCGCGGATGCCCTTCTTGTGGTCCGATTGCCGCGCGATGCGGGCGAATCGCTTGAGCGATTCCGCAACGGCGGTCGAGCGATCGGCGGTGGTGAGCGGGGCGCCGCCCGGATTGGTGATCTCGGTGCTCATGGTGTCGGTGCTCGCACGCCCCAAGCGATCCGTCGCGCGGCGGCAGGGCGCCGCGGCAGTTCGCACGCATCGGTCTCTGGCCTGCCCTCGCGGCGAAAGCGTGTCCGAGCCGTCGAGGTCGGCTGGCGCCCGCCCAAGCGGTTCCTCAACTGTTCAGGCGGCGATAGGCCGTGATCGCCTCGTCGACGTCGTCGTAGACCACGGCCTGCCCGTTGATCAGGATCAGGGCTTGGCTGCAATACTCGCGGATCTGCTCCATGCTGTGGGAGATCAGGATCACGTCGGCGGTCTCGCGCCGCTTGTTGAACACGTCGGCGCAGCGCTTCTGGAAACGCGCATCGCCCACCGACAGTATCTCGTCGATGAGGTAGGTGTCGAAGGGAATCGCCATGCTCATCCCGAAGGCGAGGCGGGAGCCCATGCCGGAGGAATAGGTGTTGACCGGCATGTTCAGATAGCTGCCGAGTTCGGAGAAATCCTCGACGAATTCGAGCACGCGGCGCGGATCTTCCCCGTAGATGCGGGCGACGAAGATGACGTTGTCCCGGCCGGTCATCCTCGGGTTGAAGCCGCCGGCGAAGCCGAGCGGCCACGAGACGCGCAGGCCCCGGGAAATGCGGCCTCGGGTCGGCTCCTCGACGCCGGAGATGAGCTTCATCGTGGTCGATTTGCCGGCCCCGTTGATCCCCATGATGCCGTAGCTGATGCCGGGCTTCAGGGTGAAGTTTACCCGGTCGAGGATGGTGCGCCGTCGCCCGTAGGTGGAATAGACCTTGGTGACGTTCTCGAAGCGGATCACGGTTCGATAAGCTCCGCCGGCCGACGATGCGGGCCGGCCCGCTGCTGGGGATATACGCGCCGATCGCCGTCCGCACGACCGGCAAGATGCGGTACGCCGTTGCGGGAAGGCGGCTTCCACGCCATGGCCCGGCAGGAAGCCTGGAAAAGCGGCGAATCTGGGGACGGCGGCCCCTCCGGATCGGTGCGAAGTCGGACCATGCATCGCGGCGCTTCCCTCGTGAGCCGACGATGGTCCCGGAGCGCTCCCGCGATGCGACGTCTTTTCTCGCAGGCAGGCCTGTCCTCCGCTCGTCGATCAGGAGCGCTTGGGCGGCGACATGCCGGCCCGCCGCAGGGCCTCGGCGAGGGCGCCGTCCTGCGGCGGAGCAGCGGGGGCGGGGCGCTGTGGCTGCGCCTTGGATCGGGGGGCGCCGCGCGGAGCCGACGCCGGCTCGATGGGATCGTCCAGCCGCATCGAGAGCGAGATGCGCTTGCGCGGGACATCGACGGCGAGCACCAGCACGCGCACCACGTCACCGGTCTTCACCACCTCGGAAGGCGAGGCGATCCGCTTGGGGGCCATCGCCGAGATGTGGACGAGTCCGTCCTGATGCACGCCGATGTCGATGAAGGCGCCGAAGGCCGCGACGTTGGTGACGACGCCCTCCAATTGCATGCCGGGCCTGAGGTCGCCGATGGTCTCGACGCCCTCCTGGAAGCTCGCCGTCCTGAAGGCCGGGCGGGGATCGCGGCCCGGCTTCTCCAGCTCGGCGATGATGTCCTGCACGGTCGGCACGCCGAAGCGCGCGTCGGCGAAGGCGGCGGGCGAGAGCTGGCGCAGGGCCGCCGTATTGCCGATCAGGACCCGGATGTCGCTCTTCGTCGCCTCCAGAATGCGGCGCACCACCGGATAGGCCTCCGGGTGCACGCCGGAGCGGTCGAGCGGATCCTCGCCGTCGGGGATGCGCAGGAAGCCCGCCGCTAGCTCGAAGGTCTTCGCGCCCAGACCCGGCACCTTCTTCAGGCCGGCTCGGGTGCGGAACGGACCGTTGGCGTCGCGGTGGGCGACGATCTTGTCGGCCACCGATGCGCCGAGACCCGAGACCTGTGCGAGCAGCGGACCCGAGGCCGTGTTCACATCGACGCCGACGGCGTTCACCGCATCCTCGACCACCGCTTCGAGGGAGTGCGACAGCTTCTGCTCGGTGATGTCGTGCTGGTACTGGCCGACGCCGATGGATTTCGGGTCGATCTTCACCAGTTCCGCCAGCGGGTCCTGCAGGCGCCGGGCGATGGAGACGGCGCCGCGATGCGACACGTCGAGATCCGGCAATTCGCGGGTGGCGATGGCCGAGGCGGAGTAGACCGAGGCGCCGGCCTCCGACACCGTGACTTTGGCCATCTTCAGATCGGGGCTGGCGGCGAGGATCTCGGCGGCGAGCCGGTCGGTCTCGCGCGAGGCGGTGCCGTTGCCGATGGCGATCAACTCGACGCCGTGCCCGCGGCAGAGCCGGGAGAGCGAGGCCACTGCCTCCTTCCAGCGCCGTTGCGGCTCGTGCGGATAGGTGGTCTCGACCGCCACCACCTTGCCGGTGCGATCCACCACCGCCGCCTTCACGCCGTTGCGGTAGCCGGGATCGAGCCCGAGCGTCGCGCGCCCGCCGGCGGGCGCGGCGAGCAGCAGATCCTTGAGGTTGCCGGCGAACACCTTCACCGCGGCCTCCTCCGCCCGCTCGAACAGGCGCGCCCGCAGGTCCGCCTTGATGCCGGTGCGGATCTTGGTGCGCCACGCGATGCGCACGGTGTCGAGCAGCCACGCATCCGCCGGCCGGCCGCGCGCGGCGACGCCGAACCGGCGGCAAACCGCGAGTTCGAACGGCCCCGGTTGGCCGGGGGCGGATTCCTCGCCCTCGACGGCCAGCGCGAGGTCGAGCACCTCCTCCTTCTCGCCTCGGAACAGTGCCAGCACCCGGTGCGAGGGCATGCGCTCCAGACGCTCGCGCCAGTCGAAATAATCGGAGAATTTTTGCCCCGAGGCCTCCTTGCCCTTGCGCACCTTCGACACCGCTTCGCCGCCGCGCCAAAAGTCCTCGCGCAGGCGGCCGATCAGGTCGGCATCCTCGGCGAACCGCTCGATCAGGATAGCCCGGGCGCCCTCCAGGGCCGCCTCGGCCGTCTCGATGCCCCTGCCCGCATCCACGAAGCCGGCCGCTGCCCGTTCCGGCACCGTCTCCGGCCGGGCGAGCAGCGTCTCGGCCAATGGCGTGAGGCCCGCTTCGCGCGCGGTCTGCGCCTTGCTGCGGCGTTTGGGGCGGAACGGCAGGTAGATGTCCTCCAGCCGCGCCTTGGTGTCGGCGCTCGCAAGGGCGGCGGCGAGGTCTGCCGTCAGCTTGCCCTGGGCGCGGATGCTCTCGGTGATGCTGGCGCGCCGGTCGCGCAATTCGCGCAGGTAGCCCAGCCGCTCCTCAAGGGTGCGAAGCTGCGCGTCGTCGAGCGAGCCGGTCGCCTCCTTGCGGTAGCGGGCGATGAACGGGACGGTGTAGCCGCCGTCGAGCAGGTCCACGGCCGCGGCCACCTGTCCCTCGCGCGCGCCGAGTTCCTCGGCGATCAGCAGGTTCACGCTCTTCACGGGATCGGGCCTCGGTCGCGGTGGCGGGAAGGTCGGAGCGGCCGTCCTTCTCCGATCGGGCGAGGTGGCGCAAGCGGTGCCCGCGCTTTGGAGAGTTGCTCAGTCGTCCGAGGAGAACACGCTGTCGCCGACGAAGATCATGTCGCGGTCGATCTCGGCCGGGTCCTTCTGCGCGCTGTAGGCGAAGAACAGGCGCCGGCTGCGCCCATCGGCGCCCGTCAGGGTCAGCGTGTGGCGGTCGAGGCGGTACTGTCCGCCCTCGGGCGCGCGGCGCCGGCCGATCGACGATCCGACGCCGGTGCTTGCCCCGGAATTGATCGCTCCGACCGAACCGCCTCGCCCGTAGCGGCCGTCGGCCTTGAAGTCGTAGCGGCTCTCGACCGCGACCGTGACGTCGCCGCCCATCGCGCTGTTGCCGCCGCCCGACAGGCGCCGGTAGGAGCGCGCCACGCGCTCATCGGCCACAGCCGGGAAGGCGCGGAAGAAGCTGCCGTCGCCGAGCTTGTAGTCGTTCGCGTTACCCCGCCAATCCGTCAGCAAGAATCCCTGATCCTTGCGGGTCCAGCGGCCGAAGCGCCGCGGCTTGGCGTTCCGCTCGGCGGCGAGATCGATGTCTTCGAGTGCGGTGTCGCCGATCTCGAAAAAGGTGCCGTCCTGCAGGAAGATCAGCGGCTCGAAATCGATCGTCACCATGCCGCCGACGCCGACGCCCGTGGTGGAGAGGAAGTACACGCCCTCGACCGCGTCCCAGTTGGCGGTGTGGCGGGGCGGGGCCGCGGCGTCGGCCATTGCTCCGGCAGAGGGCGGCGTTGCCGTCCGGGGATCAGCGGGTGGGGCGACGTCCGTCGACGCCATCGGCGGAGGTGGGTCCGACGGCTCGCGCGAAAGCCGGGCGCCCGCCGGCCCCGCCGGCCGCGGCTTGGGCACCAGCCCGTCCTCGGTCAGCGCCAGCGCCTGCAGCTTCGTGGCTGGGATGAACTCGTTCGAGAGGGTGGCGAGGAAGCGGGGCATGACGCCGAGCTGCCGCGCCGCCTTCCAGCCCGCATGGTGCAGCACCGAGCGTAGCTTGACCTGCTCTGCGAAAGCGGCCCGGCTCGCCGGCTGCGACAGCGGCGGCTTGGCCGCCATCGGCATCACGAAGCGGCGGCGGATCGCCTGAAGCGCCGCCGGGCTCGGCTCCACGGTCGCGTCGTTGGCGACCATCCATTGCAGGACGACGAAGGCGGTGAGCACGTCGCCGGCATCCGCCGGGTCGAGGCCGGTGCCGTCAAGGAAGCTGCGGAAGATCGCGTCGTAATCGTACTTCGCCAGTTCCCGGCCGGCCTCGGCCGCCGCGATCGGATTAGTCGCGCGCAAGGTGCGCAGATGCCGCTCCACGGTCGCCCGACGCAGATTGGGCGAGGCGGTGAACGGCAGGCGCCGGTCCGCCTCTCCGGTATCGGGTTCCCCCGGTGCCGGTGCCGTCTCGCGCAACGAGCGGGCGTCGATCTCGGCGCTGCGTGTCCGCACCTGCGGTTGCCTGAGTTGCTGGCCGAGTTCCCCGCCGACCCTCGTGCCGATCTCCTGAGCGAGGGCAGGCGTACCCAGCAGGACAAGGCTGGCGATGAGACACTTCCTCGTCCCGGACCTCACAGAGATGGCGGCCCAGGCGGCGCTGCTTGGCGCGGTTCTTGCGCCGGAACGGACGATCGTTGCCCTGGTGGCGCGCAGGCTCTTCCAGGCGCCCGAAAATGGGTGCCACCATCGCGCCGGGAAACCAGCGGCACGTGCCGTCGCCATTGCGCCACGGGCGCCGCGGCACAGCTCCCGAATATATGGTTCTGCTTCTCCGGACCGGGACGCCAGCAGCCGCGGCAACACGGGGGTCGTGGGAAAAAGGGTTGGAGGGGTGAGGCGCATCGTCAATCTCCGGTCCGCTTCGGACCGCAGGCGGAGAGGGGCAGGCGGGTGAGGAGGAAGACGCGGTTCTGCGCATCCGGCGGCACGAAGCGGCCCTTTCCCCGGCATACCGCATCCGGGCTGAAGCCGGGCTCGCCCACCACCGGCTCGGCGATGCGCGAATCCGCGTCGTCGTTGACGATCCGCAGCCGCCCGTCGGGCAGAAGATCGACGGCGAAGCTGCCGGCGCAGCTCGCGCCGCGTCCGCAGCGGCGGATGCGCCCGCCAGCCTCGGCGCAGCCGATCTCGCCCTCGGCCCATCCCCCGTCGGTAAAGGCGATGCGCAGCGTCAGACCGAGTTCCGGATCGATCCAGCCGGCCTCCGGACGCAACCCGATCAGGCCGCGGGACGAGCCCGAAAGATGGATCGCGCTCACCACCTGCCCTGGATGACGGGCAAGATGGTCCGCGTCGTAGCGCCGTCCGTAGCAGGCGCCCGCCACGGGGAAGGCGCGCTCGGCGGCAAAGCCGATCTCCTGCGCCCGAGTGCAGCCAAGGCAGAGGGGAAGGAAGGCGAGAAGCGCGAGGAGCAGGCGGCCAGGGTTCGGCATTGACAGCCTCCGACGCGTTACGATCGATCGCCTCTCGCAGCGAGGGAGCGGCATCGGCATTATGAGAACCATACGCCGAAAAGCGCCCGCAGGCCGATGCCGAGCCAGATCACCAGTGTCAGCAGCATGACGGGCAGCATCAGGATGACGAGCCAGCCCATCATCATCAGGGTGTAGAGCAGGCGGCCGATATCGATACCGGCGACGAGACAGGGATGGGCGCTTCCCTCGTCCACTCGGCAGCCGGTGAGGTGGGCCAGCGCGAAGCCGAGTGCGAACAGCAGGGCCGGGGTCCAGACGAGGATGGTCGCGGCGAGCATCATGCGCCGGCCCCGTCGCGGTCGGTCTGGCATTTGTCCATCCATGATGTGCTCTCGCCATCGATCGCGTTGCCCGTCCGGCCGTCCTCGGACGCTGGCCTTCCGTCGCGCGTGACGTGGGGCCGGCGGTAGCAGTTCACAGGGTGAAGCTCGCGACCCAGACCCGCCGCCAGCCGGGTCCAGCCGGGGCGACGACGACCTTCACCGACCGCCGCCCGTCATACGGCCTCTCGCCGCCGAGGCTTCCCTCCGGCGGCACCGCGATCCAGCCCTCGAATGTCGTGCTCAGCAAGCCGAGTCCCGGATCGGCGCCCGCTTCGAGGCCGCCCGGCAGGAGGCGCGCGGCGAAGGCATCGGCCTCCGCCTCCGGCGCATCGAGGCGCAGTAGCACCAAGCGGTCGATCCCCGCCTCGGTGTAGGTCCGCAGGTCGCGGCGGCCGGGCGGCAGCGGCGTTTCGAGAAAGGCCTCGACCGCCTCTGGCGTCATCGTCGTCGGCGCCGGTGTGCAGGCGGCGAGGGCCGACAGAACGGCAAGCGGGGCGAGGAGCGTGCGTCCGATCATGACGGGCTCCGGTCCCGCCAGACGCCGAGGCCGAGCACGCGCAGGCCCCGCTCCGTCACACTCGGCGTCCCCGTCACGGCTCGCGCCGGTAGACGCCGCGAAAAGTCACGTTCATGCCGCCGCAGGCGAGGTTGTCCTCCACGACGAGCCAGGGGCCGAGGCGCCGCAGCCAGACCTTGCAGTCGTCCGCGCCACCCTTGGCGACCGGCAGGGTGCCGCTCTCGCCCATGGCGAAGCTGGCGCCGTCGCCCGCGGGCGTGACCGTACCGGTAATTTCGCCGAGATGGACGCCGCCGCGCTTCACCCGCTCGGGATCGCCCATGCCCCAGGTCGCGTCGCCGGTGACGGAGAGCGTGCCGGGCTTGTCCCCCCGCTTCACCGCGATGCGCCCCTCCGCCTGGGTCCAGGTGCCGAGCCAGTCGTCGAGGGCGACAGGGGCCGTCGCTTCGTTCGCCACCGCCTCGGCCGGTAGCCAGCCGGTTCGGGCCAGATCGCCCTTCGTGCCGCGATAGCTGGCGCAGACATAGCCGCCGCGCCGCTCTCCCAGAATCACGGGATCTCCGGCCACCAGATAGGCCCGCTCGCGGCATTCCGCGGTTCCGTCGGGGCAGCCGTCCTGCGCCAGCCCATCCTTGACGAAGGCGGTGCGGCCCGCCGCAACGACCCGCCCGAAGCCGAGAGCCGGTCCCTCCGAAAGCGAGGGCGTGTGCCGGCACTCGTTCTTGGCGGGCGATCCGCGATCCTGCGCCGCCGCGGATCCGGTGGCGACCAGAAGCGCCATCAGGATCAGGCCGGGTGACCAGCGGCCCGGTCGGGGCATAGAGTGAGGATGGGTCACGGGAGCGCTCTCGGTGCGATGATGCGAACGGCGATCAGGCGGTGGATCGTTTCGGCTTTGGCCCTGACCGTTGCCGCAGCGGCTGTCTGGCACCTGCGGGATGCATGGGCGCAGGATGCCTGCCTCGATGCGGGCGGGGCATGGCGCGACGGCGCCTGCCGGCACTGACGGCGACGGGCTCCGCTCGCAGGCTCAGCGCATCGCGACCGAGGCGGCGACGCGCTCGGCGCGGTCGAGGGCGTCGGCGCGTCCGGCATCGGCGAAGCCGATCACCCGCAGGGTGCGTCCGCCGTCGAACACCGTCGTCTGGGTGATGCCGAGCCTGCGTCCGGTCTTGGTGTCGGTGCCGGTCCCACGCAGGCGGACCACGACGGCATCGCCCCGGTTGCTGCGCGCCTCGTCGGTGACCACGACGTTCGTCAGATCCTTCTGCGCCGTGAAGAGCCGGCGGGCATAAGCGGCTTCCGCGCCCTCCGGCACCGGTGCCTGCCCAAGCGAGGGCGTGACGATCACCACCGGCTGCTCGCGTTCGGGATCGACATCCTTCGGACCCTCGGTCAAGAGCAGGCCGTTGCCGGCGAACACCCCCATCGGTCGGAACCCGGCGGTGTCACCGACGGTGAAGGGCAGGGCTGCGACCTGATCGGCAAGGCTCGCCTTGGGCCGGAATGCGATGGTGCGCAGGGCCGCCTCGACCGTGGCAGCGGGGACCTGCTTGGCTGCCGTCTCGGGCACTTGGACGGTGACGAGGCCGGTGCCGGCGGCGCCGCGCACCACGGCGACCCATTTGGTGTAGGTGAGCCCGTTGGCGCCCTGCTTCCCCCGCAAGACGAAGCCCTCGCCGCCTGCCGTGCTCAGCGGCTCGGGTCCGCCCTTCACCCGGAAGCCGGACGGCGCCAGGGCCTCGGGGGTGAACTTCCCGTTGATCTGGTCCCAGGCTTCCGGCGGCATCTCGACGAGGACGATCGACGCGCCGGAGCGGTGCTCGAAGCCGGAAAAGCTCGCCGCCGGCGTCATGCCGGGCGGCGGCGCGAGGCCGAGCGAGCCGGCGGGCGGGAAGACCGGCTCGGCCGCGAGGACCGGCGCGGAACTGGCCGTCAGGGCCGATATCAGCCCGGCGAGCAGGCCCCGCCGCGCCCATCGGTCGGGACGGAGGCGGGCGAAGAAACGGTGCAGCGGGTTGCGATCCGTCATGCGGTTTCTCCGAAGGCGGCGTCCAGAAGAGCGTCGAGGGTATCGGCTGCGGGGGCATCCGGGCCGCAGTGCCACTCGCGGATCTGCGTGGCGTTCGGCCCGAACCGGTAGAGTTCGAACCGGTCGTCGTGGATCTCGATCTCGAGGGCCGGCCAGGTCAGGCAGAGTGTCGGCCAGTAGCCGGGCTGGACGGCGTCGGGCGCCGGCCAGCGCCCGGTGGCGTGGGCGACGAGGCTGCGAGCGTGGGCGACGGTCCGCGCCGGGATCGCCGCCTCGGCGGCGACGCGCTCGACCGTGGCTCCGGCCCGCTCCCAGCCCATCTGCGCGGCTGCTTCGGCTGGGTCCGACACAGGGGATCAGCGGGTGGCGACGCGGCTGACGACGAAGGTGTTGCCGGAGAACTGGACCTGCCCCGGCGCGCTCATGTGCTCCAGCATCAGCCGCAGGTTGCGGCCGAGCCGGGCCGAGTCGGAGCGGGTCTCGTACCAGTACTCGGCGGTGGCCCCGCCCGAGCGCACCGGGCGGTGGTGCTCGTAGCAGCGGAAGGCGGCCATGTACTCCTCGGCCGCCTGCACCTCCTGCGGCGAGAAGCCGGTGAGGCGCACGACATAGGCCGTCGGCAGGCCGCCGCACGATTCGCCACCGGCCGCGGTGGCGGGCGGAGGCTCGGCGCCGGGCAGGGCATTCGGCAGCGTGGCCGGTGGCGCGCCGGCATCGGCGGCGCGGCGGGGCGCGATCACGCCGTCGAGCTTGGATGTGAGCGCGCCCGCCACGTCGGCGGCGATGCTCTTGGCCTCAGCGCCGACCCGTTCGAGCAGGCATTCCCGGTCGCAGCCCTGGGGCAGGGGCGGAAGCTGCAGCCCCGCCACCTCGAAGGCGCCGAGCGACTGCCCGGTACGCACGTTGAGGAGCCGGCCGGGGATGCGCACCTCCGGCCGCACGATGTCGGAATAGGCGGATTTCGAGGCCGAGGCGTAGACTTGGAACACCGCCACCACGTCAAGCGGCGGGTTCTGAACCGCGCGGGCGACCTCGATCAGCTCCGCGTCGCGGCGGCGGACCCGGTTGGCCTGGGTGATCCCCATCGCCACCGCCGTCTCGTCGTAGACGTTGTAGCCGCGCAGGTTCATCGTCTCCGAGAGTTCGGCGATGACGCGCTGGAAGATGCGGTTGCCGCGGGGCACGGAATCCTCGTCGGCATCCTCGCCCATCACGACGATGTTGGGCCGGGTCTGGGCCTGCGCCGGCGCGGCGAGGCCGAGGAGCGCACCACCGATCAGGGTGAGGGCGGCGAAAGTCGAGACCCATGTTCGGGCGCGGGCGCGCAGCATCATAAACATCCTGTCTGTCGGTTCGTGTGTCGGATTGGGCGTCGGGAGGTTCAGTCGGTGCAGGGCAGCGGCGTCGGCGCCGCGCCGAAATCGTCGAGGTCCAGCGGCACCTGCCGGCGGGGATCGCCGAGAGGCTCGGCCGTGCAGGTCCGCTCGGAGGCCGGCAGGATGAAGCGCAGGGCGCCGCTCGGCGCAGGCGCGATCAGGCTCACCTCGACCCGCCGGTTGATCCGCGCGAAGGGCTGGGACGGATCCTTGGGGCGGACAGGCCCCCAGCCGTGGATGCGCAGACGGCGCGGATCGATGCCGTAGGTCTCGACGAGATGGGCCTTCACGCTGCGGGCGCGGGCGAGCGACAGGCGCCGGTTGTAGCCGAGTCCGCCCGCGGCATCGGTGTGCCCGGCGATGAGGAAGCCGTGGCCGGCGAGTTCGCGGGCCTGCAGCGCCTGGCCCAGCGGTTCGAGCTGAACCTGCGCCTCGGGCGTCAGGCGGGCGCTGTCGTAGGCGAAGAACACGGTGAGATCGACCGAGCGGGCGGGGTCGACCCGCAGGCTCGGACCGCCATCGCCGGGGGACACCGCGACCGGCGCGGCGGGACGGCCCGGATTGCCGTCGGCGAAGGGGGCGAGCGAGCGGATGATCGCGTTCGCCGAGGGGTTCACGGCCCCGGCCTCGGCCCGCTCCGTCGCCTCGTCGCGGGCCGGGGGCGCCTCCGCCTTCGCGTCAGGCGGGCGGGCGCCCGGCACTTCGGTGAGCGGGTTGGCGCGGGCGGGCGTGAGGGCGAGGACGAGGCCCGCCGCCAGCAGGAGGCCCAGGCGCGACGGCCGTGCCGTCGTCACGCCGGTGCGTGCCGTACCGCCGCGTGCGTTCCGTTCGATTGCCCCCATGGCGTCCGTCTCCATCTCATGGGCCTTGCCGCGGCCCCGTCTCACGCATCTCTGGTCCCGGCAGACGGGCTTTCGCCGCCTGCTCTCGAACAAAATCTCAGCGCCCGCGCAGGATCGCGTTCATGCTCGCAGGGTCGAGCGGTCCGTCCGCGGGCGGGCTGGCAGCGGATTTGGCGGTGGGTGCCGCACCCGCTTTGGACGGCGCGTCACCGGCAGACGAAGCGGCGACCGGGCGGCCCTGGGCGGCGGCGATCTCGGACAGGATGCGGCTGCGCCCGAGGATCGCCGAGAGCCGCGTGGCCTTGTTGAAGCTCGACGGGTCCTTGGGATCGAGCCCGCCCTCCTTGTGCAGGGCGATGCCGGCCACGGACGCGTCGAACATCAGCGAGCCGGAGGAGCCGCCCAGCGTGTCGCAGCGGTGGCGCAGATCCGGCCCCTCGGCCTGATCCTTCATCGCGAAGCAGCGGAAGCGGCTCATCACCTTCGGCCGCCCGAGGGGGTGGTGGATCACCAGCATCGAGCGGTTGCCGGGCACGGCCTCGCCCGAGAGCCGGACGGCGCCGTAGGCGGCACTCGGGTTCCCGGCGACGCGGGCGAGCGCGTAGTCGAGGCGGGCGTCGAACTCGACCGGCTTCGGGTCGATCTCGAAGCGGCGCGCGCCTTTGCCGTCGAGCGTCAAGTAATCCATCAGGATCGACGCCTTGACCGGGGTCAGGTCGCCCGATTGCGGCAGACAGTGGTGGTTGGTCAGCACGTAGTCGCCGGGCAGCAGCGCGCCGGTGCAGGAGGCGCCGACCTGCTGGCCGGTGCGGGCGTTGCGCAGCACGATGTCGACGCGGCCGATCGGCCGGGCCAGGGCGGCGAGGCCGTCCTTCGGGTCGAGTTCGCTGATCGGCTCGAAGGCGCCCTTGTTCTGATCGACATAGGCCGCCGCGTCGCCGGTCGTCTGGCGCAGAGGCAACTGCGCCCGGCCGTAATCGGCGGGGTCGAAGCCGACGGTCTGCGCAAGCACGGAATCGGCCGCGAAAGGAGCGAGCAGCAGGCAGGCAGCAGCCGTTGCGGGCCGGCATCTGCGGCGAATCGGGACCATCGTCTCCCTCCTTCCCGTCCGGGTCGTATGCCCGGCCCGGATGATTAGGTCAAAAATCACAACTTGCGGAAGACACGCCCATCAGCGGGTCAGGGCGTGGACGAGTCGCTCGCCCGGCCGCGTGGTGCCGGTCTCCGGCAAGGCTTGGACTGCGTAGACGAGGTTCTGCCGGCCGCCCTCGCGCAGGAAGAAGCCCTGCGCCCCGTCGGCGAGCTGCACCGGGGGCAGGGCGGCGGCGCGCAGCTCGGGCCCGATCTCGAGCCGCAGTCCCGGCGCTGCCGCGATGGCGAGCCCGCACAGGTCGGGTAAGAGCCGGGTCGGGGTCAGGCGGCCTCCGTTCTCCGACGCGACGGGACGGCGCTCGGGCGGGTCGGCGCCGAAGGCCACGCGGCGGCAGGACGAGCCGGGCGGCGCCCGCAATTCCTCGATGCGGATCGCGGACGATTTCTTCGCAGTTGGCTCTTCCACAACAGTCGGGGTAGGGGGGGCGGTCTCCGCTCTGCGCGCTGGATCGGCCGAGGCGACGCCGGTGGCGGGATCGCTCGCGGCGCCGATGACGGGGGCCTGCCGAGCACCCAGTGCGATGAATCCGATGAAACCGGCGAGGCAAGCCGCGGCGGCAGCGCCCGCCGTCAGGACGAGACGCCGCCCGCGTCTCTGCGGCTTCGGCAGGTCCGCGCCGTTGGGCCGGGTCAACGCTTCCACGGCGGCCGGCACATCTCCGGCCGGCAGGATCCGCAAGGCTCCGGATCGGCCGAGGGCGCGGAAGGCGGCCTCGGCCTCCGTCCGCTCCGGCCCCTCCGGCAGTAGGATTGCGAGCGAGACGTCCGGCGCCTCGGCGAGCAGAGCGCGAGAGCGCTCGATCTTGTCGAGGAGCGCGTAGTCGCCGGGGACCAGGGTGAGATCGCGATCGACCGCGCCGGTCGCCCAGAGGATCAGGTCGGCCTGCGCCGGCTCGCCGACGAAGCGGGCGCCGCGTGCGGAGAGGCCGTGGGCAAGGCAGACCGGCACCTCCCAGGAGCGGCCGGCATCGAACGAGCCGGACAACCGCAATTCGTGCGGCGCACCGGCCTTGCCGCCGAGCCGGGCGACGGGCCCGCCGGGTGCGCAGAGGCGGCCATAATCGCCGGACCAGGGCAGGGGGCGGTAGTCGCCATCGGCGAAGGCGGCCGGTGCCGGCAGGCCGGGGCGCGGGGTCAGCGACCGCAGACGGAGCGGCCCGCCTGTGGTCGGGATGACGACGAGGACCGACGGAGCCGTCATGCGCGCGTGATCCGCCGGGGAACGGTTCGGTGTCTCACAGCAGGAACACCGCGCAGGCGGGGTCGCGCAGCATCTGCCCGAGCCGGTCGGCCTCGGCAACGGCCGGATCGAGCGCGAGCAGGATCGCGCCGTCAACCGGCGCGCCGAGATCGAGCCGCACCGCCTCGTCGCCGAGCCAAGCCTCGATCCGCCGTGGCATCGCCGCGTCCGGTCCGCGCAGGATCAGGAGCGGGGGCGTGCCCTCCAGAATCTCAAGCTCGAATGGACCGATGCGGCGCCGCGACAACGCCCCATCCGAAGCCGCCGCAGCCAGCGGCGCATGGGCGAGCGATTGCGCGCCGAGCAGCGTGCGGTAGCGCCGCGCGGTTTCGGGATCGGAGCGGATCGCCCGGACGACCGTGAGATCGACCGGGCTTCCGGGCTCCCGGTTGGCATGCGCCCAGAGGGCGGCGTGGCGCGGCCGGTCGATCTGACCGGGTTGGGAAACGGGCGCCGGCACCCGCATCAGCGCGCGGGCGGCATGGAGTTCGGCGAGCAAGCGGGCCTCGTCGCTCACGCGGCGGCCTCCCCGGCATAGGCCGTCGCGAAGGCGGCCGCGAAGACCGACTGATCCGCAACGAAGGCCGCGTCGAGCGGGCGCTGCCGGGCGAGGCCCGCGAGCGCCCGTTCCAGTCGGTCGGCCTCCTCGGAAAGGCGTAGGAGCGCGGTCTCGGCGGCGGCGAAACCCGCGGCGAGCGCGGCGCGGTCCTCGAAGCCGGCCCGGCGCACCCGGCGCAGATCCGCCTCTGCCGCCTCCAAAGCGGCGCGTGTCTCAGGGCCGAGACCGTCGCGCTCGGCGATGCGCAGGGTCGCCGCGATGCGCAGCATCCGGCCGAGATGGGCCGCGAGCGTGCCGGCCCGCTCCTGCAGCGCCGCGTAGCTCTCGGCATCCGTGCAGGTCGCCCGCTCGGCGACCTCGGCGCCGCCGCCGCCCCGGCGCAGGCGGTTGGCGATGCCCGATTGAACCCGCCCGAAGCTCGCGGCCCTGAGCGTCGTCAGCGGGCGGGTGCGGTGGAAGGGTTCGAGGCGCAGGAGGTCGGTCAGATCCTCTCGCTCGGCGCCTGTGAGGATTTTCGGGCCCTCCGGCCAGTCGGCGAGCAGGGCCACGAGCGTTTCGGCCGGCTCGGAGGCGGCGAGGTCGCCGAACGCGGCGTCGAGCCGCTCCTCCCAGCCCGCATGGGCGTCGAGGGAGATGGGAGCGGAGAGCCCCTCCAAGCCGCCGACGAGATGGGCCCCTGCCTCGAAGGTCACGAAATATTCGGCGACCGTGCGGAAGCCCGGCCGCTCACCCGCCTCCATCTCGCTGCGCCAGAAGCCGAGGATATCGTCGTCGCTGAAGGTTTTGCGCCCGGCCAGGAAGCCGAGGATCGCGCGGAAGCGGCGCTCCAGCGGTGCCAGCGGCAGGTGGGCGTTGCGGTAGGCGGTCAGATGTCGAGCGAGGCGCTTGGCCAGGAAGACCGCACCCTCTGCATCGGGCGCGGCCGCCAGTTCGTCGAGCCAGCCCGTAACGGCGGAAAACTGCGCGAGATCCTCGGCCGTCAGCACGAACTCGGCGAGCGCCAGCAGTCGCGCGAGCCCAGCCCAACTCGTGCCCCACGTCTCGCCGAGCACGGGGCCGCGGGTGTCGGCGGCGACGCTTCCGGAGAAGCGCGCGGTCACGGCCGAGGCGGTGGCGAGGCCGGGATCGAGCGCCAGGGTGACGAGGTCGCGCCCGCTGACCGCGCCCGTCGCACGGGCCAGGGCGGCGAGCGCGTGGGCGAGGTCCCAGAGCGGCTTGTCGCGGTTCGGGCGCACGGCCCCGGTGACGACGCGGGCGAGCCAGGCGCGATCCTCGCGGGAGAGGTCGCGGCCGTCGCAGACGGCGGCCAGATCGGCCGCGCAGCGCTCGTCATATCCGCCGGTCATGCGCCTCCCGATGCCGGGGCGCCGCGCAACCCCTTGCGATCCCTCGATTCGTCGTATGGTTATCCCGAGCCCGGCCATCCGTCACCCTCCGGTGCCGCGCGCGGCCCACCCGCGGCATGGGCCGGCCAGAGCGCGATCCGGGCTCGCGGGGGCAGAATCACGGATCGCATCGCCACGACGACGCGGAGTGCGGCGTCTCTCGAACGGGGTGTTGGCGGCCGCCTACGGCTGTCACCTCGGCAGGATGTCGGCCGCGCGGGCGGTGGCGATCATCGCCGCGTGCATCGCTCCGTCATCCACGTCGCCGGTCAGGTCGCCGAGCGCCGTATCGAAGGCCTCGTTCTGCCGCCCCATGAAGGCCCGGCGTGCCTCGGTGTCGCGCGGATAGGGCTTCGGGAACATCGCGATGCCGCGCTCGATCGCGGCGGCGTGCTTGGGCAGGTTCATCGCCTTCAGCGCCTCGACCACGTCGGGGGCAAGCACGCCCGACGAGTTGAAGAAGGCCTGGTGCACCGAGCCGTTCAGCATCTCCGCCTCGAAGATGCGCACCGCGATGATCCGCGCATGCGCCACCGGCAGGGCGGCCAGGCGGGCCGCGACCGCAGCGGGCGCGTCGTAGTGGTTCAGGCACGTCCAGAGCCCACCGGTGAGGTAGGCGAGGCGGTCGTCGTCGTCCGCGCCCGATCGCAGCGGCTCGTAAAGCGCCGTGAGGTCCGGTGCGCGGGCGATCCGCGCCACCGCTTCGTCGAGGAGGGGCGGCAGGGCGCGGAAGCGCTCGGACAGGCGGTCGAGAGCGGCATCGAGCGCTGCGTCGCGGATCTCGCCGTGGCCGTCGCTCCAGCGGGCGTAGCGCCGGGCCTGGCTGCCGCCATAATCCGGGCCGAACAGGGCCGCGCCCTCGCGCAGCAGCGCGGCGTGCGCGGGAAGTCCCTCCGCGTCGAGGGCCTGGAGAGCGTCTTCGAGGAAGACGCTGTCGGAGAGGACGAAGAAGCCCTTCAGGCCGGTTGCACCGCTCGTCCAGTGATCGAGCGCGGCCAGCATCAGCACGGGCCGCTCTGCGGGCGCGAAGGTCGCCAGCCCCCGCGCGAGGGCGGCCCGCATTTCGGCCGCCCCGGCCGCGTCCAGGGAGAAGCGATCGAAATCCGGGCGCCTGTCGGACGTGAAGAACAGGTCGGGCATCCGAAGCGGCACCGCCCGGTTCTCGAGTGCCTTGGTCATCGGGTAGTGCCGGAGGGCGTCGAGGTCGCAGCTCAAGGCCGGCGGACCGGCCGCGACGCTCAGGAGGCCGACCATCACCAGACCTACGAGCCCGGCGCGCCGCCGCGAAAAGGAGACCCCGGAGCGTCCGGAACGGCGAGGCGGCCTTCCTGCTCCCGTGTGACCCAGACCCTTCGCCCGATCCGCCATGCCGGCCCCATTTCTGTGACGCCGCATCACCGCACCACGATCCGCGCGGTGGCCTCGGTCACGCCGGGCGTTGCGCGGATCTTGTCCAGGAGATCGAGCACGTCGGGGGGCTGAAGCAGCTTCGCCTCGCCGTCCGCGCCCGGCGCCGCGGCGAGCCAACGCGCGGCGAGTTCCGGCGGCAGGCCGCCCTCGACGCCAAAGCAGGCGAACAGGTTCTCGAACGGCTCGCCCGCCACGATCTCGTCGAGGCCGTAGCCGCGCGGGTAGCGCTTCGCCTCGCCAGGTTTGAGCGGGGCCGCCGAGGCGGCGTTGTCGCGCACCGGCAGTGCGACGAAGGCGGTCTCGTCGGGAGCGACAACCCAGCAATAGAGGTTCTGCCGGGCGCGCGCCTCGATGCGCATCTCCAGGCGCTGCCCGGCCGAGAACGGCGTGGCGGTGGCCGCGACCGTCAGGCGCCCGGCATCGGTGCGGGCGGTCGCTGCCAGATGGTCGAGGAAGGGCCGCGGGGTCGGGTCACAGCCGAGACCCTCGATCCCGATCCGCCGGCGCCCGGTCGGGGCCAGCACCGCACCGTCGCGCTGGAATTCCAGCTCCATAAAGGATTGCCGGTTCTGATCGGTAAGGAAGCGGCCGCGCGCGGTGAGCGCCCCGGCGCAGGCGGTGCCGGGCGGAGTCCGGCGCACGTCGAGGCGGGCGCCCTTCAGGATGCGGTTGGGCGCGCGCGCCTCGGCGTCCAGCGCGATGACGAGGCGATCGGTGAGGACCCCGGCGCAGGTCGAGTGGCCTCCTTCCGCGACGAAGGGGCAGACCTCGACCGTGCCGGCGTTCGGCGCCATCCCCGCGAAGGCCTTCACCGCACTCTCCATCACCGCGTCGATGTCGGCGACACCGGCCCCGACGCGGATCGGCAGGATGAGGGGCTCGCTCGTCGCCTTGCAGGCGGCGTTGCGGGTGATCGCCTGGAGTCGCAGCGCCGCGGTCTCGCCGGCCCGGCGCGGTTCCACCAGGAACACGCTGGCATCACCTGAGAAGGCCGCACGGATCTGCGCCTCGGCCTCCGCACCCAACAATCCGGTCGTGCCTTCGCGCAAGCCCTTGATCCGCACCACGTCGGCAGCGGGGGCGAGCCGCACGCGGCCGGTGGCCTGAAGCCGGCTCTCGACCGCGAGGCGCACCTCCTCGGCCTGCTCGCGCGAGAGCGCCGTCTGGCCCGGTTCGACGCCGATCACGGCGAGCGTCAGGTCGGGCCGACCGGCGCAGGCCGCCACCGCGTCGAGGAAGGGGCTGAGCGTGGCGGTGGTCGGATCGGCGTGGGCAGCCGCGGGCAGGGCGAAGAGGACGGCAAGGAGGAGGGGCCTCATTCCGCCTCGTTCGCTCGGGCGTATTGGTCGAGGGCGCGGACGAAGACCGGGTTGAAGCGACCGTCGAGGGCGCCCGAATAGTAGTCGGCGTCCTTCACCGCCCGCTGCACGGTGCGGATCGTCTCCGGCTTCAGCTTCTGCGCCGCCGTGTCGGTCGCCGAGACCGAGGCCGCGCCGAGTTCGCCGCGCTTGAGCGCCCGCAGCACAATGTCGGCGGAGCGCGTGCCGGGAAAGTAGCGGCCGAAGCCGTTGTCGATCAGCGTCGCCATCGTCGCCATGGCGACGGGATCGCCCTTGTCCGCTGCCTGTCGGAACAGGTCGAAGCCCTGGCGCAGGTCCTTCGGGAATCCGTAGGTACCGGTGGCGTAGTGTGGCACCAGCTTCGAGATCGAGGGCACGTCGCCGCCCGCCACCGCGCGCTTGTAAAGCGCAACCGCCTCCGCCTCGTTCTTAGGGATGCCGTTGCCGTATTCGAGCATCCGCGCGGCGTTGGCGAGCGCCACCACGTTCCCGGCCTCGCCCGCCTGCCGGTAGAGGCGGTAGGCCTCAGCCTGAGCGCGCTTCACGCCCTGGCCGTTCTCGTAGAGCGTGGCGAGATTGTTCATCGCCGAGACGCTGCCGGCCTTGGCCGCCCGGTCGTAGGCCGCGAACGCCTCCTTGGAGCGGTCGGCCCGGTCGTAGGCGCGGCCCAGCTGATAGGCGAGGCGGCGCAATTGCGGGTAGGCGGCGGACGCCCCGCGGCAGGCCTCGATGGCGGCCGACGCCTCGATCCGTCCGAGCTTCACCCCCGGCACGCCTTTCGGCCGGTCGGGATCATCGGTGCCGGCGGCCAACTCGTCGCAGCGCTTCACCCGCGGATCGCTGCTCGGGTTCGTGCCGCCGAGATAGCCCTCCGCGAGGCTGCGATAGGCGCAGGTCTCGCCGCAGGAATCGAGATAGGCCTGGTATTGCCGCTGCGCCCCGAACTTCGCCCAGTTCTCCTGGTCGATCGCCGCCGCGTCACGCTTGCGGCCGGCGAGCAGCCGGTCCATCGCCTGGGCGCGGTAGGCGCAGGCCTCGCCGCAGGTGCCGACATAGGCTTCGAACGCCTCGCGGGTGCCGAGCGTCTCGGCGCGCCGCCACGCCGCCTCGTCGCGGATCGCCGCGACGCCGCCGGCCACCGCCGCGACGGGAAGCGAGGCCTTCACCACGATCGACGCATCGTCGATCTCCGGCACCTGCTCCCGGCCCGAGGCGCGGCGCGCCGCCTCCTCGACCTCGCGGCGCAGGTAGCCCTTCAGCTCCGGCCACTGGATCAGCCCGTCGCCGTTGCCTTGCCCGTCCTTGGCATCGGCGAGGCCCGAGACGCCCATCAGGAAGCGGCTGGTGAGAAGCCCGAGCCGGTTCGACTCGTCCCAGTTTGCCGGCGTCGCGCCCGAGGTGGCAATGAGGCGCGTGATTCCGCTTTCCGCCTTCGGCCGGGCCGGGGCAAAACCGGGTGCCGAGACGGCGAGCAGACTCTCGCCCTTGCGACCGGTCTCTCCGGTGAAGCAGGCATCGACCATGACCACGAGCTGGCGCTCGGAGCCGATCTTGCGCTTCACGAGGTCGAGGTTTCGGTAGAGGGTCTCGAGGGAATAGCCGCTCTCGCCCTGGTTCGGGTTGCCGTCCTCCGGCAGCAGGAAGGGCTGCTTGGTCGCGAGATCCGGCACGCCGTGGCCGGAATAGTAGACGAACACGTTGGAGCGGCCCTCGCGCACGCTGCGCCAGAGCCGGCCCGATTGCGGGTTGCGCTCGGTGCCGAAGACTTGGTTGAACTCGTTGAGGGTCGCGTCCTTCAGGATGAAGACGTTGGTGTCGCGATAGCCGAGGCGCTCGATCAGGTAGGCGCGGATCGCCTCGGCGTCGTTGTGGGCGAAATCGACCGGGACCGTCTGCTTGTAGCTGCGGTTGCCGATCACCACCGCGACCGAATCGGCGTTGTCGGCGAAGGGCGCCGCCTCGGGCGCGCCTTGAGCCGGCGCGATCCGGACCGTCGCGGCGATGCCGAGGCCGGCGGCCAGGAGGAGCGCGGCCAGGTGGACGGATCTGCGGACGGATCTGCGGATGGCTCCGCGCGCGGCGATGACCGTGGCCTGTCTCGGCATGCGGATCGTCCTCCTCTCGGTTCGCGGACCGAGGCTGTCATCCTTGGAGCGGGGCGCGTCCGCGCTCGGACGCTGCGCAGGGGTAGCCGCTCGGTGGCTGGGAAACAATGTCGCGTTGTGTGCATCCGTGCCCGCCCGGCGCGAGCCGGGCGAGGCTCAGCCCCCGGCAAACAGCGTGAGGATGAGGCCGAGGGCGGCGAGATGGAGCGGTGAGACAGCAGTCAGCATCGCGGCGCCTCCCTACGGCAGGTAGAGGCCGCGGCCGCAGCGGCGCACGCGGCGCGGCTCGACATAGCCGGTGTAGCGGTTGAACACCTCGACCGTGCGGTAGAGACAGTACCGGCCGGAATTGCGCCCGTTGTAATAGACGCCGCCATTGTCGAGATCGACGCCGATGAACTCCTGACTGCCGGTCGGCGCGGTGCCTTCCTGGGCGAAGGCGGAGGGCGCGGCGCCCAAGAGTCCGGCCCCCGAGAGGCCGGCGCCGACGAGCGCGAGGATCATCACTTTGTTCATGTCGCATCTCCTTGATCGGGCGGCTTCTTTCCGCCCTCGCAAGGGGCATGGGAGCGACAGTCCGCTTTTCGCGACATGCGGCCGAAAAAAGATTCGTCGAGACCGCGTTTCCGCTCAGGCAACCGTGGTTTCCGGCCCCTCGATCGTGAGCAGATTCTGCGGCCGATGACCGAAGGCACGGAGGAAGACACGGCGCACTCGGTTGCGGTCCGCCGGACCGGTGGAGGCGCCTGCAGGTCGAGAGCGTGGCGCCCTACGTCGAAGATGGCACCGGCTACCTGTCCGCGAGGCAGCGAAACCGAGACTCCGGAATCGAGCCGCGCCAAGAATAGGAGCGATCGCTGGAGGGATGGCAATCGACCGCGCTCTCGCGAGCGAGCGCCCGAGGTGTAAGAATACCTTGCGTACAGGATGCCGCTCCGAAGCGAGAGAACGCCTCCTGACGGCGTCCCCCGCGCTTTTCGCGATTTTCCGATTGACGTCGGTCGCCGGGCTCCCTATACCCATTTTCACCGACGGGGCGCCGCGGTCCACCGGTTGGTGGGGCGGGGGTTCTGGCGGTCTTCGGGATTGTTGGTGGAGCGGAGCTGATCCGGGTGACTGGATCGG
>NZ_BPRC01000008.1 GCF_022179725.1 Methylorubrum aminovorans | reverse complement strand
GGCGACCTGGATCGCGGCACGATCCCAGCCGAAGGTCTTCTGGATCTCAGGGACGAACAGGGTCCAGGCGTACTGAATGTTGGCCGCAGCCACCATGCAGATGACGCCGAAGACGATTTGAAGCCATCGGTTCGAAGACGGTACCGACCGGTCTGGGGCGGTGGACGATAGTGCCATGAGCGTGCTCCCTCGTGCCTGCACAGACGTGAAGGCCTGTTGTGTAGGTTTGGCGTGCTTTGCTTGCGAAGCGTCGGTGCAGGGTGTTGCGATTCCTTCCTCTGCCGGGCGGATCCAAGGGCCCGTCTCCTCCCCGGCAGTGGTATGCATTATTTGGTATGCCAGGCATGCAGGCAAGCGAAATAATGCGCAATCTGACACGAAAGTGAAGTCGTGGGAGGATGAAATCCCGGAACCCCACCGCAATCTGACGCGACAAAGTGAAGGTTCGCAGGGTTTCGCGGTAGAGGAAAGTGCGCTGCCGCGACCCTCGCGCCGAAGCGTCGTCCTCGGTGAGCCAAAGACCGACGGATCGGAAGATTCAGTTCATGGCGGCGTCTTCGGGATGTCTCGTCATGAGCTTCGCAGTGCGAGGCGGCGGCGCCACGGTTTCGAACACGTCTCTGAGCAATAGCCAGATCTCGACCCGACCTGCGCTCGTGCGATTGATCGCCGTCCCGGGCAGGCGCCATTCTTGCGTAAGGCCCGCTCAGCGGGCGCGAACAGCTCGTGTGTCGGGCGAGACCATCTTGCCGGAAATCACCTCGACAGGACGCCCGATCCCCCTGCATCCTGTCGGACGAGGCCAAGGAGGCACGCAATGCCCTATCGCCACACCGTCGGTCCTCGCACCCACGTTTTCGCCGATCTGGCGACGCTGATGGCGAAGGCGACCCCGGTGCGCTCCGGCGACTGCCTTGCGGGTATCGCCGCCGAGTCGGCCGAGGAGAACATGGCCGCGCGCTGGTGCCTGGCCGAGGTGCCGCTCAAGGAGATCCTGTCGCGTCCGCTGATTCCCTACGAGGAAGACGACGTCACCCGCCTGATCCTCGACGACCATGACGAGGCGGCGTTTGCCGAGATCGCCGGCCTGACGGTCGGGGATTTCCGCGAGTTCCTGCTCACCGCCACCTCCGAGACGCTGGCGCGAATTGCGCCGGGCGTGACGCCGGAGATCGCCGCGGCGGTGAGCAAGATCATGCGCAACCAGGATCTGATCCTGGTCGCCCGCAAGTGCCGGGTCGTCACGCGCTTCCGCAACACGATCGGCCTGCCCGGAACGCTCGCGGTGCGGCTCCAGCCCAACCACCCGACCGACGATCCGGCGGGCGTCACCGCCTCGATCCTCGACGGTCTTGCCTATGGCTGCGGCGATGCGGTGATCGGCATCAATCCGGTCTCGGATTCGATCCAGACCATGGGCGCCCTGCTCACTCTGTTCGACGGCATCATCGACCGGCTGGAGATCCCGACGCAGGCCTGCGTGCTCACCCACGTCACCACCACGCTCGACGCGATGAACCGCGGCCTGCCGGTCGATCTCGTATTCCAGTCGATCGCCGGGACGCAGCGGGCCAATGCGAGCTTCGGTGTCACCCTGCCAATCCTGCAGGAGGCGCATCAGGCGGCGCTCGCGCTCAAGCGCGGCACGCTCGGCGACAACGTGATGTATTTCGAGACCGGCCAAGGCTCGGCGCTCTCGGCGGATGCGCATCACGGCATCGACCAGCAGACCCTGGAAGCCCGCGCCTACGCCGTCGCCCGGCGCTACCGCCCGTTGCTGGTCAACACCGTCGTCGGCTTCATCGGGCCGGAATACCTCTATAACGGCAAGGAGATCATCCGTGCCGGGCTGGAGGACCATTTCTGCGGCAAGCTCATGGGCGTGCCGCTCGGCGTGGATGTCTGCTACACCAACCATGCCGAGGCCGATCAGGACGACATGGACACGTTGCTGACCCTGCTGGGGGCGGCCGGCTGCACCTACGTGATGGGCATCCCCGGTGCCGACGACGTGATGCTGAACTACCAGTCCACCTCTTTCCACGATCAGCTCTATATCCGCGAGGTGCTGGGCCTGAAGCGGGCGCCCGAATTCGAGGAATGGCTCGCCCGCATCGGTCTCACCGACGCGAGCGGAGCCCTCCTGCCCGGCGGGGCCGAGGCCCGCCTGCTCACGGCCGCTCCGGATCTGGCCGCATGAGCGCGCAGGCCGACCCCCTCTGGCAGCGGCTCGCCCGCCTCACCCCCGCCCGGATCGGCCTCGGCCGCGCCGGCGCCGGCCTGCCGACCCGCGAGGTGCTGAAATTCGGCCTTGCCCACGCCCAGGCGCGCGACGCCGTGCACACGCCGATGGAGGCCGCCGCGGTCGCGGGCGCCGTCGAGGCCCTGGACCTGCGGACCGTGACCGTGACCTCGGGCGCGGAGGACCGCGCGACCTATCTGCGCCGCCCCGATTACGGGCGCCGCCTCTCGCCGGAGAGCCTGAAGGCCCTGTCCGACTCCGCGGGCGAGCCCGTCGATCTCGCCCTCGTCGTCGCCGACGGCCTCTCGGCGCGGGCGGTCCACGAGGGCGCCGCCGCCCTGCTCGCCGCGTTCAAGCCCCATGCCGAGCGGGCCGGCTGGCGCCTCGCCCCGGTCGTGATCGCCACGCAGGCCCGCGTCGCGCTGGGGGATGCCGTCGGCGCCGCGCTGAAAGCCCGCGCGGTGGTGGTGGTGATCGGCGAGCGCCCCGGTCTGTCCTCGCCCGATAGCCTCGGACTCTACGTCACCTTCGATCCGAGACCGGGGCGTTCGGATGCGGAACGAAACTGCATCTCCAATGTCCGGCCCGCCGGCCTGAGCTTCGAACTCGCCGCATTCAAGCTGAACTGGCTGCTGACCCAGGCCTTTTCTCGCGGGCTGACGGGCGTGAACCTGAAGGATGAGAGCGACCGACTGGTCGAGGCCAGTATCCCCGATCCTGTCATCGGCCCGCGCTGAATGTCTTCCGCGAAACTCCCGCCGCACCGCCGGCGCCGGAGCGAGTCCGGCTCGGTGCTCGGGAGTTTCGTGAGGCATTCCAAGCCTGTTCGACGGTGCTCGACTGCATTGTCGTGGGGGAAGCACCGGCTCTCGCCATTCCGCTCGTCCGGAACATTCGGAGCCGAAGCGGGCGTCACTGCAGAAACTGATCTGCCGCGACGATCGTGACCATCGGACTCTCGCAAGATCTCGGTTTCGACGGGAGAAGACAGTCGGAAATCTGGCTGAAAAACCATCTCCTCGCGGGAGCGGGGAGGATGGATGCACGTTGACCGTGCGAAGTCTTCCCGGAGCCGGCGCAAGCTCGGCTGTTGCGGGTCCGACACACCGCGAAAGCAACCTGACTTTGCCTTGAGCTGTGCCTTTGAGCGCCGCAATCCCACCATAAACCGGGACGACTTCCGGGGTCGCGGTAAACGCTGTCGCTCCAACGCCTTACCGCAGAGTTTCGAGGACGTCGAAGGACGTTTTTCCGCGTGAAGCCGTAGCAGGCGGCGCGGCCTCGGGGGCGTAACCGGACCGGGGCACGAGATCAGCGATGGACGCGCGTCAGACCGACAAGTCGAAGCTGCCGAGCCGGCACGTGACGGAAGGGCCCGAGCGCGCGCCCCACCGCTCGTACCTCTATGCCATGGGCCTGACCACCGAGCAGATCCACCAGCCGCTGGTCGGCGTCGCCTCGTGCTGGAACGAGGCCGCACCCTGCAACATCTCGCTGATGCGCCAGGCGCAAGCGGTGAAGAAGGGCGTCGCCGCTGCCAAGGGCACCCCGCGCGAATTCTGCACCATCACCGTCACCGACGGCATCGCCATGGGGCACGGCGGCATGCGCGCCTCGCTGCCCTCGCGCGAGGTCATCGCCGACTCGGTCGAGCTGACGATCCGCGGCCATTCCTACGACGCCCTCGTCGGCCTGGCCGGCTGCGACAAGTCCCTGCCCGGCATGATGATGGCCATGGTGCGCCTCAACGTGCCCTCGATCTTCATCTACGGCGGCTCGATCCTGCCCGGCTCGTTCCGCGGCCGGCCGGTGACCGTGCAGGACCTGTTCGAGGCGGTGGGCAAGGTCGCCGTCGGCGACATGAGCCTCGACGATCTCGACGAGCTGGAGCGGGTGGCCTGCCCCTCCGCCGGTGCCTGCGGTGCCCAATTCACCGCCAACACCATGGCCACCGTCTCCGAAGCGATCGGCCTCGCGCTGCCCTACTCGGCCGGCGCCCCCGCGCCCTACGAGATCCGCGACCAATTCTGCGCGGCGGCCGGCGAGAAGGTGATGGAGCTGATCGCCAAGAACATCCGCCCGCGCGACATCGTCACCCGTAAGGCCCTCGAGAACGCCGCCGCCACGGTGGCGGCCTCGGGCGGTTCGACCAACGCGGCCTTGCACCTGCCGGCGATCGCGCACGAGTGCGGCATCGAGTTCACCCTGTTCGACGTCGCCGAGATCTTCCGCAAGACGCCGTACATCGCCGACCTGAAGCCCGGCGGGCGCTACGTCGCCAAGGACATGTTCGAGGTCGGCGGCATCCCGCTCCTGATGAAGACGTTGCTCGACCATGGCTATCTCCACGGCGACTGCCTCACCGTGACCGGCCGGACGATTGCGGAAAACCTCGCTAAGGTGGCCTGGAATCCGGATCAGGACGTGGTGCGCCCGGCCGACCAGCCGATCACCGTCACCGGTGGCGTGGTCGGTCTCAAGGGCAACCTCGCCCCCGAGGGGGCGATCGTGAAGGTCGCCGGCATGCCCGCGTCGAGTCAGGTCTTCACCGGCCCGGCCCGCGTCTTCGACGGTGAGGAGGCCTGTTTCGAGGCGGTGCAGAACCGCACCTACAAGCCCGGCGAAGTTCTGGTCATCCGCTACGAGGGCCCGAAGGGAGGCCCCGGCATGCGCGAGATGCTCTCGACCACGGCTGCCCTCTACGGCCAGGGCATGGGCGACAAGGTGGCCCTCATCACTGACGGGCGCTTTTCCGGCGCGACCCGCGGCTTCTGCGTCGGCCATGTCGGCCCCGAGGCCGCCATCGGCGGACCGATCGGCCTCTTGCGCGACGGCGACATCATCACGCTGGACGCGATCAAGGGAACGCTGGACGTGGCGCTCTCCGACGAGGAGCTGGCCCAGCGCCGGGCCGCGTGGACGCCGCGGGGCAATGCCGCGACCTCCGGTTACCTCTGGAAATATGCGCAGACCGTCGGGCCTGCGGTGAACGGCGCCGTGACCCATCCGGGCGGCGCCAGGGAGACGCAGAGCTATGCCGATATCTAGGACCGTCCCTCTCCGGCCCGCGCGGCCGGCCGGGGTCGATCTAGGTCGGCTCCGCGCGGGTCTGCTCGCTGGATTTCTGGGGTTCGCGCTGGCGGTCGCCGCCGTCGATCCCGGCACGGCGCTCGACGCGACCGTCCGCACCCCGGTCCCCGAGAAGGGGTACCGCTCGGGCCGCGACGCCCTGCGCTCCGGTGTGCGCGACTACAACGCGGGCGACAAGCAGGGTGCCGTGCGGGCGCTCGAATACGCCGCCGACCAGGGCCAGACCCTGGCGCTGTGGAAGCTCGGCCGCATGTACGCGGACGGCGACGGCGTGCCCCACGACGACCTCAAGGCGTTCGAGTATTTCTCGCGCATCGCCGACGACAACACCGACGACTCACCCGACACTCCGAATTCCGGCGTGGTCGCGAGCGCCTTCAACGCGCTCGGCACCTACTTCCTGGAAGGGATCAAGGGCACTTACGTGCGCCCGAATGCCGAGCGCGCCTACGACATGTTCAACTACGCGGCGTCGTATTTCGGCGACCCCAACGCGCAGTACAACCTCGCCCGGCTCTACCTCGACGGCACCGGCGTCGAGCAGGATCCGCGCAAAGCCGCGCGCTGGTTCAACCTCGCCGCCGAGAAGGGGCATCGCCCGGCCCAGGCGCTGCTCGGCGACATGCTCGTCAACGGCACCGGCGTGCAGCGCCAGACCGTGAAGGGCCTGACTTGGCTCGCCATCGCTCGCACCGGCGCGCAGGGCGCGGCGGATACCTGGATCGTCAACCTCTACGACAAGGCCTGGGCCTCGGCGAGCGAGGCTGACCGGATCGACGCGATGGCCCAGGCGCAGTCGCTGCCGACAGGCTCGACCCGGCGGCGGCGGTAGCCGCCATGAACCCTCCCCCTCTGCGGGGGAGGAAAAAGCGGCCGATCACCCGTTGGTCAGCTCCACCGTCACCGGCACGTGGTCCGACGGCTTTTCCAGCCCGCGCAGATGCTTCTGCACCGAGGCCGAGACGAGGCGGTCGGCGGCTTGCGGCGAGAGCAGCAGGTGGTCGATGCGGATGCCCTGATTCCGCGGCCAGCAGCCGGCCTGATAGTCCCAGAAGGTGTAGAGCCCGGCGCTCGGCTCGCAGGCCCGCAGGCCGTCGGTGAACCCTTCCGCCAGAAGCGCGCGGAAGGCGCGGCGGGTCTCGGGCAGGAACAGCGCGTCCTGCGTCCAGGCGGCCGGGTCGGCGGCGTCCTCGGGCTCGGGGATGACGTTGAAGTCGCCCGCCAGCACCAGCGCCTCTTCGGTCGTCATCAGGGCGCGGGCATGCGTCCGCAGGCGGGCCATGAAGGCGAGCTTGTAGGCGTATTTCGGCCCCGGCGCCGGGTTGCCGTTCGGCAGGTAGATCGAGGCGATCCGCACCGGCGCCGTGCCCTCGTCGTGCACCAGCGCTTCGATGTAGCGCGCCTGCTCGTCCTCGGCGTCGCCCGGCAGGCCGCGCAGCAATTGGGTGTACTGGAGCGGCGCACGCACCAGAAGGGCGACGCCGTTATAGGCCTTCTGCCCCAGCGTCTCGCAGGCGTAGCCCGCCGCCTCGATCTCGGCGCGGGGGAAGGCCGCGTCCTGGCATTTCAGCTCCTGCAGGCAGACGACGTCGGGTTTGGCCTCGTCGAGGAAGCCCAGCAGGTGGCCGACCCGCTGCTTGATCGAATTGACGTTCCAGGTGGTGATCCGCATGGGGCTCGGAGGAGGCTCGGCCGGAGGGGCTCCCGTCATCGGGCCTTCGCGCGGCCCTGGCAAGGCACCTGGGCTCAAGCGGGCGCGGAGGAGCGCATCATGGACGCGTCGTGGTTCGAGCCGGTGCGGGCCTATTGCGAGCGCGGCGATGCCGGCTTCTGGGCCGAGCCGGTCAATGCCCTGACGAACGCCGCCTTCCTCATCGCGGCCGGGCTCGCGGCGCGGCGCGCCCGCGGCGACGGCCCGGTCCTGGCGCTCGCTGCCGTGACCTTCGTGGTGGGGATCGGCTCGTTCCTGTTTCACACCCTGGCGAACCGCTGGTCGATGCTGGCCGACGTGATCCCCATCGCCGTCTTCATCTACGGCTACTTCGCGCTGGCCATGGTTCGCTTCTTCGGCCTCCGGCCACCGGCAGCGACCGCCCTCACGCTCGCGTTTGCCGCCCTCAGTTTCGGCCTGACGCCGGCCCTCGATGCGATGACCGGGCGCTCGGTCTCGGACCTCACCAACGGCTCGATAGACTACGCACCGGCGATCCTGGCGCTGCTCTGCGTCGGCCTCGCGCTCCTGAGGCGGTCGTCCGCCACCGCCCGCTCCGTGCTCGCCACTGCCGGAATCTTCCTCGTCTCGCTCGCCTTCCGCACGGCCGATGTGAGCGTCTGCACCCGTTTGCCGCTCGGCACGCATTTCCTCTGGCACGGCCTCAACGCGGTCGTGCTCTACCGCCTGCTCGCCGCGGCAGCCCGGTTCAGGTCCGAGCGCCTGGCCTGAAACGCGCCTCCGTGACAAGCTTGACGATTCGTCTCCGGCGCGAACTAATCCCTCTCGAACAGGATCGGCGGCCGGCGATGGGCCGGTGCCGCGGGGGAATGGATCGTGATCGGACGCGCACGTCTCCTCCTGGCTGCCCTGTGCCTCGCCGTGTCGGGAGGGCGAGCCGCCGCCGAGACGGTTCAGGACGGGCAGCTCTGGATCAACACCACCCTGTTCGGGTCGGTCGGGGATCTGGCCTTCTTCGCCGAGGTCCAGCCGCGCTTCGGCAACGGCATCTCGCAGCTCGATCAGCTGATCCTGCGCCCGGCGATCGGCTGGAAGGTGAACGAGCGGCTCACCCTCTACCAGGGCTACGCCTATATCGAGAACCGCGACGGGACGGGGCCCGTGCGGTTCGAGGATCGCAGCTTCCAGGAGATCAACTGGAAGATCGGCGAGATCTCCGGCGTGAAGGTCTCCTCCCGCACCCGCTTCGAGCAGCGCTGGCAATCCGCCGGGCGGGACGTGGGCTTCCGCCTGCGCGAGAACCTGCGGTTCACCAAACCGCTGACACAGGAGAAGGACAGCGTTTCGGCGGTCGGCTGGGTGGAGGCGTTCGTGGCACTGAACGACACCGACTGGGGGACCCGCGCCGGCTTCGATCGCGTTCGCACCTTCGTCGGGCTCGAAGTGCCGATCGGCGGGGAATCGACGGTCGAGATCGGCTACATGAACCAGACCGCGCGGGCGTCGCCGGGCGGCACCGAGGTGGATCACATTCTGTCCCTGAACCTGTCCGTGCGGAACTGAACCAGGACGTCCAGTCCGCAGGACGGAGCGCGGCTCTACCCACCGATCCCGCGCGCCTTCAGGCTGTCGCCGATTTCCTCCAGGGCGGTCGGGTCCTCGATGGTCGGCGGCATGGAAAACGCCTCGCCGTCGGCGATGCGCTTCATCGTTCCGCGCAGGATCTTTCCGGAGCGCGTCTTCGGCAGGCGCCCCACGGTCAGTGCCAGCTTGAAGGCGGCCACGGGGCCGATCTCCTCACGGATGCGGGCGACCAGCTCGCGCTCGATCGTCTCCGGGTCTTTGGCGACACCGGCCTTGAGCACCACGAAGCCGCAGGGCGCCTCGCCCTTCAAGGAATCGCGGATGCCGATCACCGCGCATTCGGCGACATCCGGATGCGAGGCCAGGACCGCCTCCATGCCGCCGGTGGAGAGGCGATGGCCGGCCACGTTGATGATGTCGTCGGTCCGGCCGAGCACCGTGACGTAGCCGTCGGCATCCACCACGCCTGCATCCGACGTGTCGTAGAAGCTGGGGAAGGTTGAGAGATAGCTCTGGCGGAAGCGCGCGTCCGAGCCCCACAGGGTCGGCAGGCAGCCCGGCGGCAGCGGGAGCTTGAGGGCGATGGTGCCCATCGTGCCGGGAGGAACCGGTCGGCCGGATTCGTCGAGCACGTGGAGATCGTAGCCCGGCATCGGCTTGGCGGTGGAGCCGTACTTCACCGGCAGCCGCTCGATCCCGATCGGGTTGCCGGCGATCGCCCAGCCGGTTTCGGTCTGCCACCAATGGTCGATCACCGGCCGCTCCAGCGCCCGCTCGGCCCAGGCGACCGAATCCGGGTCGGCCCGCTCGCCGGCCAGGAACAGCGCGCGGAACGTCGACAGATCGTAGCCGCCGATCTGCTCGGCCCGCGGATCCTCCTTCTTGATCGCGCGCAGGGCCGTCGGCGCGGTGAACAGCGTGCAGACGCCGTGCTCGGCCGCCACCCGCCAGAAGGCGCCGGCATCCGGCGTGCCGACCGGCTTGCCCTCGTAGAGCACCGTCGTGCAGCCGTGCAGCAGCGGCGCGTAGACGATGTAGGAATGGCCCACCACCCAGCCGATGTCGGAGGCGCAGAAATAGACCTCGCCGGGCGCGACGCCGTAGAGGTTGGCCATCGACCACTCTAGCGCGACGCAGTAGCCGCCGCTGTCGCGCACCACGCCCTTGGGGCGCCCGGTCGTGCCCGAGGTGTAGAGGATGTAGAGCGGGTCGGTCGCTGCGACCGGCACCGGGTCGGCTCGGCGTCCGGCTGCGCGGGCCCGCGCGACGCTCTGTGCCCAATCCCGGTCGCGCCCCTCGATCAGGCTGGCCTCGGCCTGCGGTCGCTGCAGGATCAGGCAGGCGTCGGGCTTGTGGCTGGAACGCTCGATCGCCGCATCGAGCAGCGGTTTGTAGGCGACGGTGCGGGCCGGCTCGATGCCGCAGGAGGCGGCCAGGATCACCTTGGGCGCGGCATCCTCGATCCGGGCGGCGAGTTCGTTGGCGGCGAAGCCCCCGAACACCACAGAGTGGATCGCGCCGATCCGGGCGCAGGCCAGCATTCCGAACAGGGCTTCGGGCACCATCGGCATGTAGATCACGACGCGGTCACCCTTGGTCACGCCGAGGTTGGTCAGCAGGCCGGCGAGAACCGCCACCTCGTCGCGCAGCGCGCCGTAGGTGATCGTGCGCCGGGTGCCGGTGACGGGCGAATCGTGGATGATCGCGGCCTGGTCGGCGCGCCCGCCTTCCGCATGCCGGTCGACGGCGTTGCGGCAGACATTGAGCCGGGCATCCGGGAACCAGCGGCCGTAGACGCCCTGCTCCGCATCAAAGGCGCGGGTCGGCGCAACGTCCCAATCGATCGCCGCGGCGGCCTTCAGCCAGAAGCCTTCCCGATCCGTGAGGGAGGCGGCGTGAAGGGCGGCGTAGGCACCGTCAACGGGCGGGGCGACGGACATCGGCGTTTCCTCGTGCGGCCGGTTGATCCGGCCCGTTCGAGGACGATGATAGCGCGGAATTCACCGCCGCGCGCCGGCCTGACAGCAGAACCGCCGCGCTGGTGTCCCAGGCGGCGGTGAGGTCGTGGTCCGAGTCGGGAGAGGAAGAGGGCCAGCGGCGTCTCCCGGGGCGGGGCCGGCCGGAATGCCGCTAGTGGAGGGTGTCTCCGCGCAGGCGCTCGATTTCGTCCTTAAGGTGCAGTTTCTTACGCTTGAGTTCGGCGATGCGGAGATCGTCACTGGCGAGGGATTGCATCGCGTGGTGAAGCTCGCGCTCCAGGGCTTCGTGCTTGGCGGCGAGCTGGCTCAAATGCGTCTGCAAGGACATGAGGTGTCGCTCCTGTCACTGTTTCGGACGGGGGTAGACTGGCACAGGATGGCGGGCGTGTCGAAGCCATTCGGCGGCAAAATGGATGAGTCCGTAACAAGGTGATTTCAAATCTTCAGGAGTGGGGGCGAAGTGACGATCGGGGCTAAACTTGACCGTTGCCAGCTTCGACGGGGCGGGAGAACCCGGTCCTGCGCCTTGCCCCACGGTCGGGCTTGGCGCATGGTCGCCCCCGGTCAAGGCCGGTGATGTGTTTCGAGCAATGATGGCGGACGAGGTTGCCAACGATGCGGTCGCGGATCCGGCCGGGGAACTCAGTCGGTTGCGGGAAGAGCACCGGGATCTCGACGAAGCCATCGAGGCGCTGAAGCTCAGCGTCGCCGTCGATCAGCTCCAATTGCAGCGGCTGAAGAAGCGCAAGCTCGTCCTGCGCGACCGGATCACCCATCTCGAAGATCAGATCACGCCGGACATCATCGCGTAGAAAAGGCCGGAAGAGGTTCGGACCCTCCCGGCCTTCTGCAAAGTCCCGTCGGCGCCACTTTCCAGCGCGCCCGCGATCGAGGTGGCGCGGGAGGTTCGCGACGGAAGGGTTTACTTGGCGAGATAGGCCGAGACGCTGGACACGCGGGTTCCGACCATCCGGACCGCCTTGCGAAGGCGCTCGTCGGAGACCTGGAGCAGGTCGGCCCAGTGCTTGCGGGTGGTGCTGTCGTGGATGTCGATATGGGTCGTGTTGCGGGCGCGCAGGTTCTGGTCCACGGAGGACATTTGAGGGCTCGCTGAGGTAAGGGGGCCGGCCACGAATGGCCGTTTCCTTCACAACGCGGTCGGTCGATTTCGGCTCCGGGCGATCCGGCGGGAATCCGCGAGATTTTTACAGGCCTCGGGCGATCGGCGCGTGGCCGACCGACACGCCGCTCAACACCTTGCCGAGCCGCCTGCCTTGCCGGGGTGCGGCGCACCCTGTTATTCGGCCCTCTTGCGGACTGACAGGTCCGCTCCCTCTGTCATGGGCCAGACGACGATGCTGGGATCGCCCCCGGTCGCGATCATCATGGGAAGCCAGTCGGACTGGGCGACCATGCGCAACGCCGCCGAGACGCTGGACGCGCTCGGCGTCGCCTACGATGCCCGCATCGTCTCGGCCCATCGCACCCCGGACCGGCTCGTCGCCTTCGCCAAGGGCGCGCGGGAGGCCGGCTTCAAGGTGGTGATCGCGGGCGCGGGCGGCGCCGCACACCTGCCCGGCATGGCGGCGGCGATGACGCCGCTGCCGGTCTTTGGCGTGCCGGTCGAGTCGAAGGCGCTCTCGGGCAAGGACAGCCTGCTCTCCATCGTGCAGATGCCTGCCGGCATCCCCGTCGGTACGCTGGCGATCGGCCGGGCCGGCGCCGTCAACGCCGCCCTGCTCGCCGCCGCCGTGCTGGCGCTGACCGATGCCGATTTGGCCGAACGGCTCGACGCGTGGCGCGCCCGCCAGACCGAGTCCGTCGCCGAGCGTCCGGACCCTTCGCAAACCTGATTTGGCAAGCCTGATTTGGCAAGCCTGACTTCACAAGCCTGACAACGACACGAATCACCATGGCCTCTTCCACGTCCACGCCGAATGTCCGGCCCGGCGGCACCCTCGGCATCGTCGGCGGCGGCCAACTCGGGCGCATGATCGCGCTCGCGGCGGCTCAGTACGGCCTCAAGGTCCATATCTACGCCCCCGACGCCGACAGCCCGGCCTTCGACGTGGCCCATGCCCACACGCTCGCGCCCTACGACGACCCGGCGGCGCTCGCCGCCTTCGCCGATGCCTGCGACGTGGTCACCTACGAGTTCGAGAACATCCCCCACGCCACGGCGGCGGTGCTGGCCGAGCACGCGACCCTGCGCCCGAGCGCGACGGCGCTGCTCACCACACAGGATCGCCTCTCGGAGAAGGATTTCGTCACTTCGCTCGGCATCCCGACGGCGCCCTATCGGGCGGTCGATACGGTCGAGGATCTGATCCGGGCCCTGGAGGCGCTCGGCCGTCCCGCCGTGCTGAAGACCCGGCGCTTCGGCTATGACGGCAAGGGCCAGCGCATGATCCGCGAGGGCGACGACCCGGCCGCCCTGCTGGCCGAGTTCAAGGGCGTGCCCTGCATCCTCGAAGGCTTCGTGCCGTTCGAGCGCGAGATCTCGGTGGTCGCCGCCCGCGGACCCGATGGCGCGTTCGCGGCCTACGACCCCTGCGCCAACGAGCACCGTGACCACATCCTCGCGCTCACCCGCGTGCCCGCACCGGGGCTGACGCGTGCAACGGGGGACGCGGCCATCGCCATCGCCCGCGCCATCGCCGAGGCGCTGGACTATGTCGGCGTGCTCGCGGTCGAGATGTTCGAGATCGCCGGGTCTGACGGCGCCGCTCGCCTCGTCGTCAACGAGATCGCGCCGCGCGTGCACAATTCCGGTCACTGGACGATCGAGGGCGCGCTGACCTCGCAATTCGCGCAGACCGTGCGCGCCGTCTGCGGCTGGCCGCTGGGCGACACCGCCCGCACCGGCGGCATGGCGGTGGAGATGGAGAACCTCATCGGCGATCAGGCCGATTCCTGGGTCGGACTGCTCGCGGAGCCGGGCGCCCACCTTCACCTCTACGGCAAGGCCGAGGCCCGCCCCGGCCGCAAGATGGGTCACGTCACCCGGCTCAAGCCACTCGGCTGAGGTGCTCGCCACCGGATTGGGGAGGTCGGTGCGTCGCAAAGAGCGCACGAAAGCTTGACCATTCAATCTGTCGCCCGTCCGCAACAGCAAATCACAGTCGAACCCGATTCGAAGCCTTCTTCGACAGCGTGAAGGCGCGGGCCACACCTTCGCCACATCCCGAGGTTCCAGCGGAGAGGACAGGGCGTTCGCGGAAAGCACGGTGCGCGTTCTCCGGTCTTCGCCGGACGAACGGGCCCGCTCTTCACCGGATTCGGCTCAAAAAGACCTTCGCTTCGCGGCCCGCGCCGGCCATGCGGATGTTTTGCGAGACCGCTTAAGCGCCCATTCACCGTGTTGCGGCAGCGTGCGCGCGACGGGATGATCCGGGCCCTTGAGGGGCCGCCGCGGAGATCCGGACGAGCGGGCGCGGGGGAGAACGTGAAGATGATCGGGATGACGCTGGACGGACGCAAGGCGGGGCTGATCGGGGCCCTCGCGCTGACCGCCGCGGCGCTGGCCGGCTGCGAGACCTACGGCAGCGCGACCGCCCCGCGCCAGTTCGCGGTGCTGGAGACCGACACCACGGGGGCCACCAACGTCAACATCGCCTCGCTCAGCGACGTGATCTCGCGCAACCCGTCGGATGCCGGCGCCTACGTCACCCGCGGGGCCGCCTATGCCCGCTCGGGCCAGTTCGGCGAGGCGATCACCGACTTCTCGAAGGCGATCCAGCTCGATCCGAACTCGGCCTCGGCCTACAACAACCGGGCGCTCGCCTACCGCCAGACCGGCCGCAACGACGCCGCGATGCAGGATTTCTCGAAGGCGATCGCCATCGATCCGAACTTCTCCGCCGCCTATATCGGCCGGGCGAACCTGGAGCGCGCGCAGGGCGACCTCAACGGCGCGCTCAACGACCTCAACGTCGCGATCCGCCTCGCTCCCGAGTCGGCCGAAGCCTACCATGCCCGCGGCCTCGTGCGGCAGAAGCAGGGCCAGAACCCGGAGGCGATCGGCGACTTCGCGGCGGCCATCGACCGCAACCCCTTCGTTGCCGCCCCCTACGCCGCCCGCGGCCAGAGCCTGGTCACGCTGGGCCAGTACGACAAGGCGATCGAGGACTTCAACGCGGCGCTCAACGTCAACGCGAAGGATGCCGGGTCCTGGGCCTATCGCGGGCTCGCCTACGAGAAGACGAACCGCCGCAAGGAAGCGAGCGAGAGCTATCAGCAGGCCGCTCGCCTCGACCCCAACAACGCCGTGGCCAAGCAGGGCGTCGGCCGCATGCAGGGCGGCCTGTTCTAGGGCATCGCCTTCTTACAAAGGCCGGCGGACCACCTTTCGGGGGAGGCTCGGGCGCCTTAGCCGACCTGATGGTATCAGGTCGGCGTCCGCAATCCTGGCGTCGACGTGTCTCCTTTCGATGGGCCGGCGCACCTCCCCGTCGAAAGGCGCACCGCACCATCATCGCCGAAAGTCGGCCGCCGAATCTCGAAGAGGCGTCAGGCCGCCTCAGCGGCGGGCCCCGGCTTCCAGTTGCGGGCAACTTGAAATCTGTGAGCGAGGCTCCGCGAAACGCATTTCCCGGTCTATACTCCCGTCCCGACGCGATCCCGAGCGAATCGGGGCGAGTGGAGGGTAGGCCGATGTCGGATGGATCCGAACTGCTCAACGGACGGCGCGTCCTCGTGGTCGAGGACGAGTACTTCATCGCCGACGATATGCGGCGCGTGTTCGAGGAGAACGGGGCGCAGGTGATCGGTCCCGTGGGGACCATCGACGACGCCCTAGCGATGATCGAGGAAACCCCCCGCATCGACGGCGCGGTTCTCGACATCAACCTGCGCGAGGTCATGGTCTTCCCGGTTGCCGACGCGCTCCGGGCCCGCGGCGTGCCGTTCGTCTTCGCTACCGGCTATGAGGAGAACGCCGTTCCGAACCGCCTGCGGGACGCGATCCACTGCGAGAAGCCGATCGAGCCGGCCCGCCTCGCCGAGGCGCTGTTCGGCCAGCCCGTCGCCTGCTGAGCGCGGGCATCGTCCCACGCGGCGACCGCGGGCGGGACGATCGCGTTCCCGCCGCCGGGCGCGTTCAGCCCGGCGCGTTCTCAGGCCGGCGGTGCTCGCAGGCGATGCGGCGGACCGTGCCGGTGTTCGAGCGGTAGACCACCGTCTCCGTCTCGATCAGGCCGGGGCTGAACCGCACGCCCGCGAGCAGGGCCCCGGTGGTCACGCCGGTGGCCGCGACGATGACGTCGCCCCGGGCCATGTCGTGCATGTCGTATTTCCGGTTCGGCTCGGTGATGCCCATCTTGGCCGCCCGCGCCCGCTTGTCGGCGGAATCGAGGATCAGCCGGCCCTGCATCTGGCCGCCGATGCAGCGCAGCGCGCTCGCGGCGATCACGCCCTCCGGCGCGGCACCGGTGCCCATGTAGATGTCGACGCCGGTCTCGTCGGGCTTGGTGCAGTGGATGATCGCGGCGATGTCGCCGTCCGAGATCAGGCGGATGCTGGCACCGGTGTCGCGCACGGCGGCGATCAGGTCCATGTGCCGGGGCCGATCGAGGATGATCGCGGTGACGCCCGCGGGCTCGACGCCCTTAGCGCGGGCGAGCGAGGCGATGTTCTTGGCCGGGCTCCAGTCGAGATCGACCGTGCCGGGCGGGTAGCCGGGGCCGATGGCAATCTTCTGCATGTACACGTCGGGGGCGGCGAGCAGCGAGCCGCGCTCGGCCAGCGCCATCACGGCGATGGCGCCCGGCATGTCCTTGGCGCAGAGCGTCGTGCCCTCCAGAGGATCAACCGCGATATCCACGGACGGACCGTGGCCGGTGCCGACGGGCTCGCCGATGAACAGCATCGGCGCCTCGTCGCGCTCGCCCTCGCCGATCACCACGCGGCCCTCGATCGGCAGCACCATCAGTTCGGCGCGCATGGCATCGACAGCGGCCTGATCCGCCTCCTTCTCGCGGCCGTGGCCGCGCAGGCGGGCGGCGGCGATGGCGGCGGCCTCCGTCACCCGCACCAGTTCGAGCGTCAGGCCCCGCGCCGTGGGATCACTGAAGATCCCGGTATTGGCCACCGACATCGCGCTTCGTTCCTTATCCCCAGGGGCCGGCCTGTTTTCGGCCGGTGCCGATTGCCGGCCATCGCCCCGGCTGCGCCCGAGCGCATGCGGGACGAGACGCGATGTGATGCTGTTTCGTTCCTGAACCGGATGTTACCTCCGGCAGCATCTTGCCGGAAGCGCGGCCGGCCTCCGGCCTATTCGCGCTCGATCCGGATCAACTGCGGCGCCTCGGCGAGCAGGCCGTCGCGGTCGATGGCGGCCAGTGCCTTCCGGACATTGCCCTCGGTGGCGGCGTAGGTGATCAGCACCAGCGGCACGGGCTGGCCGGACAGGCCCTGCGGGTCGCTGGAGGCGGCCTTGGCCGAGCGGCGCTGGACGATGCTCTCGATCGAGATGTTGGCCTCCGCCATCCGGGTGGCGACGCCGGCCGCGACGCCGGTGCGGTCGTGCACGGTGAGCCGGATGTAGTAGCCGCCCTCGTGGCGCTGCATCTCGACTCGTCGGGGGCTTGCGAGGTTCGCCATCGGCTGACCGAAAGTCGGGCGCACGAGGCCGAGTGCCACATCGGTGATGTCGGCGACGACCGCCGAGGCCGTGGCCGCCCCGCCCGCACCGGGGCCGATCAGGGTCAGCTCGCCGACCGCGTCGGCATCGACCGTGACGGCGTTGGTCACGCCCATGACCTGGGCGATGGCCGAGGCCTTCGGCACCATGGTCGGGTGCACCCGTTGCTCGATGCCCTCGGCGGTCGCCTGGGCGACGCCCAGCAGCTTGATGCGGTAGCCGAGTTCGTCGGCCATGGTGAGGTCGAGGGGCTGGATCGCCGAGATGCCCTCGACGGAGACGCCCTCGGCGTCGATCTCCACGCCGAAGGCGAGGCTCGTGAGGATGGCGAGCTTGTGGGCGGTGTCGAAGCCCTCGACGTCGAAGGTCGGGTCGGCCTCGGCGTAGCCCAGCGCCTGCGCATCCTTGAGGCAGGCTTCGAAGGTGAGCCCCTCCGCCTCCATGCGGCTGAGGATGTAGTTGCAGGTGCCGTTGAGGATTCCGTAGACGCGGCTGATCGTGTTGCCGGTCAGTCCCTCGCGGATCGCCTTGATCACCGGGATGCCGCCGGCCACCGACGCCTCGTAGGCGAGCGCCACGCCGCGCTCCTCGGCCAAGCGGGCAAGCGCTGCGCCGTGATGGGCGAGCAGCGCCTTGTTGGCGGTCACGACATGCTTGCCGGCGCCGAGCGCCGCCTCGACCGCCGCCTTGGCCGCCCCTTCCGAGCCGCCGACGAGTTCGACGAACACGTCGATCTCGCCCCAGCGCGCCAGCTCTACCGGATCGTCGAACCAGTGCAGGCCCGAGAGGTCCACGCCGCGGTCGCGGCTCCGGTCGCGGGCGGAGACGGCGGTGACGGTGATGGTGCGGCCGGTCGCGGCGGTGAGCGCCTCGGCGCGGCGGGCGACCATGCCCAGGACGGAGGCACCGACCGTGCCGAGCCCCGCGATACCGAGGCGAAGGGTCTGCGTCATGGGAGTTCGCACCGTGATCGACGTTGGCACCGGATCCGTTCCGGATCGCCGCCCGCTGTCTGCTGCCGCTCACGAGTCCGCTTCAAGAGCGGTGTGCGAGGGGCTTTGGGACACATCCGGAACGGCGCGCACTTCTGCAACGATTTGGGGGCGGTGCGCAAGGAAACGGGGCGGCAGGGCAATGGGGCGAGGAAACGGAGCAAGACACGTATGGTCACCCCGGTGCCCTTGATCGAGTGCCCCCGCTCAGGTGCTTCGGCGCACGCGCGAGCTGGGGTGGCCGCGCGAGGCGGCAGGCAGGGGGGACGGCATGCCGAAGATTGGCCTCAAACGGGGTGTTCTTCTCCCCCATGGCACTGCCACGCTTGGGCCGCGGGCCCGGCGGTGGTGCCGACGCTAAAGCGAGCGCGCTCGGCGCGATTCTGAGGAGTTTCGACGATGAGGAACATCCTTCTCGGCGGTGTGCTGGCCGGCGCCCTGGCGCTCGGCGCCGCGCCCGCCGCCCAGGCACGGGACGGCATCGGACCGGGCGGGGCGGCGGCACTCGGCCTGCTCGGCGGCCTCGCCGTTGGCGGCGCCATCGCAGCGGCCAACGATCCCTATTATCCGGGCAAGCCGGTCTACCGGGCGCCCCCGCCGCCGGTCTATGTCGAGGGTCCGATCTGCCACTTCGAGCGCCGCGAGACCATCGACCCCTACGGCGACATCTATATCCGGCGCGTGCGCGTCTGCGAGTGAGACCGCTCCTCTCCTCCCTCTCACGGGGAGGGGAGAGCTTCAGCGCAGTTGCAGGCTGTCCACTACCTGGCGGAACAGCGGCAGCATCTGCTCCCGCTGATCGGCGCGGGTGACGCCGACGGCGCGGATATAGCCGTCCGGGTTGAAGCGGATAGTCTGCGAGACCACCACCGGCTGGCCCGAGGGGATGTCGGTGGCACGGGCCACGATCTCGTGCCAGTCGACGCCGTTCTGCCGGTAGCTCTGCGAGCGCTCGACCACGAAGTCCTTCATCGTCTGGTTCGCGTAGAGCGAGGCGCGGGCGAAGCCGTCGCGCTGCTCCTGGGGCGTGGCCTGCTGCACCGCCTGGGCGATCACCAGAATCGGCTGTTCCAGGTTCGAGACCTGATCGCGCGGGCCAAGGGTCAGCAGCACGGAATTGCCCGCCAGCGCCCGGACCGGGCGGAAGCCCGCGAATTCATCGATGCGGAAGGGCAGGGCAGCGACCTGATCGTCGAGGCTCAGCGCCCCGCGGATGCGCACGCCCGTGAGCATGCCGCGCATGGTCTCGTCGGTTTCGGCCTCGACGGCGGCCTGGGCGATGATAATGCCGGTCACTTCCTTGGCGCCGACGATCAGGAGCCACTTGCGGGCCGCCGGCATGCCCTTCCCGTCGGCCGGCGTCGGCTCGCCGGTGAACAGAACGCCCTCGGCCCCGCCATCGAGCGTCACCGGCTCGCGGCTTTGGACGACGAGGCCCTGCGTCTTCAGGTTCTCGTCGGTGAAGCTCTGCTTGAGTTCCGGATAGGCGCCGGCCGGCAGTTCGACGACCGAGAGCATCGCGCCGCCGCCGGTCCGCTCGAAGCCGGTGAAGCGCTTTGAGAGCACCATGCTCGAGGGAGGCTTGAAGCCGAAGCGGGAGCTCGGCGGGAAAACCGCATCCTCGGCGCGCGCCGAGGAGGGGAGGGACACGGCCCCCGCCAGCAAAGCCGCCGCGAGGAGGGCGGCCGCAAGCCCGCGGGAGAACAGACGCAACGGCATCACAGGTTGTCTCCGAAGAGCCTTTCTCGGGTGAGGCTCATTCGCGATGGGTCGTCTGCCGCGAATATCCTGTCAAGCGCGGCAGAACGCCGAAGCGCCCCGGGCGCCGAGCCGGGATTACCGCCCGCGCCAGCGCCGCCATTGCCGCTCGATCCAGCGGGCGGACTTCTCCATCGGCACTTTGAGGCCGGGGACATCCTGAGCGAGCAGCGCGAGGCCGAGCGGCAGCATCCACAGGCCCAGCACCGGCAGGATCGAGAAGATGCCGCCGAGCATCAGCAGGATCGCGGCCACGAGACGCACGGGAAAGCGGGCCGGCTCGCGCAGCCACCGGACCATGCGCTGCGCCCGCTCCGGAAGCTTCGCGGTGGCGCGGTCGACCCGCTCGTCCCAGTCGCGCGCCGTGACCGGCGCCGGGGCTTGCGGCTGGGGCGACCGTTCGGTCTGCGTGGCTCGGGCCTGTTCCATGAGGGGCGCGTTCTCCATCCTCTCAGAATGACGAAAGGGACCGAAAGGTTCGCGTGCGGCCCCTCATCCGGTGATGAACAGGCCTGCGATGGCCGCGCTGGTGAGGTTCGACAGGGTGCCGGCCAGGATCGCCCGCAGGCCGAACCGGGCGATCTCGGGCCGGCGCTCGGGGGCGAGGCTGGTGAAGCTCGCGAGCTGGATCGCCACCGAGTGAGGTTGGCGAAGCCGCACAGCGCGAAGCACAGGATCGCGCCCGTGCGCGGATCGAGGGTGCCCGCCTTCAAGGTCGGAGACAGGCCGGCATAGGCCAGGAATTCGTTGAAGGCGATCTTCTGGCCGATGGCGCCGCCCACGAGCGTCGCCTGCTCCCACGGCACGCCGAGCAGCCAGGCGAGCGGCGCCAGCGCGACGCCGAGGATGCCCTCGATCGAGAGGCCGGTGAAGCCGAACACGCCGCCGGTCCAGCCGATGGCGGCATTCACCAGCGCGATCAGCCCGACGAAGGCGATCAGCATCGCGCCGACGGCGACGGCGACGCCCAGGCCCTTCTGCGTGCCGTCGGCGGCGGCCTCGATCAGGTTGGCCGCGCGCGCCTCGCCGAACTCCACCCGCGTGGTGAGGATGCGCGTCGGCTCGGTCGAGGGCACGAGGATCTTGGCGTAGAGCAGCCCGCCGGGAATCGCCATGAAGGACGCGGCCAGCAGATACGGCATCGGCACGCCGAGCGCGGCGTAACCGGCGAGGATCGAGCCGGCGGTGGAGGCGGCCCCGCTCGTCATCACGGCGAACAGCTCGGCCGCGGTGAGCGCCGCGAGGAAGGGGCGCAGGGCCACGGCGATCTCGCTCTGCCCGATGAAGATGGTGATGACCGCCGAGAACGATTCGATCGGCGAGGTGCCGAGCACCTTGCGCAAGCCCGCGCCGAGGACGCGCGCCAGCGCCTGCATCACGCCCAGATGATAGAGCACGCCGATCAGGGCCGAGACGTAGAGGATCTGCGGCAGAACCCGCAGGGCGAGGATGAAGCCGGAGCCGCCGAACAGCTCGAACATCCGCGGCTCGACGAGGCCGCCGAACAGGAAGGCGGTGCCCCTGTCGCCGAAGGAGAGCACGGTGGTGACGACATCCGCCACCGCGCCGAGCGCCCGCTGCCCGAGGGGCACGAACAGCATCAGCGCGCCGATCCCGACCTGAAGCGCCAGGGCGGCCAGCACCACCCGCGGCCGGATCGCCCGTCGGTTCACCGAGAACAGCCATGCCACGGCGAGCAGCAGGGCGAGGCTCGCGCCGGCGTGAAGCAACCTGTCGAGCATTCTTTTCACACCGGGCGGGGAGGATGGAGCTTCCCGCCGGATGCGCGATCCGGGCCAAGGCGGCAAGGCCGGCCGCGGCGCCGGTTCAGGCGAAGCGCCAGACCGAGGAGCGCTTGATCTCGGCATCCTCCAGCGCCCGCGTGACGGGCACCTCGTAGGTCGCGACCGGGACGAGCCGCTCGCGGGGCAGGTAGGAGCGGCCGGGATCGCCGATCAGGACCGTGCGCCCGCGCCGGTGCAGGTCGCCGAGCCAGCCGCCGACCGCGGCGGCGAGGTCGCGCTCGTAGAAGATGTCGGCGGCGAGCACGCATGGCGCATCGGTGCCGATCAGGTCGCGGCCTTCCGCGGTGATGCGGTCCGCCACACCGTTGGCCGCGGCGTTGAGCGGGATCGCGTGCAGCGCGAAGGGATCGAGGTCGCTCGCGATAACGTGGGCCGCCCCGGCCATTGCCGCGGCGATGGCGACGAGCCCCGAGCCCGAGGCGAAATCGACCACCCGCCGCCCGGCCACCGTCCCAGGATTGTCGAGGATGTAGCGGGCGAGCGCCTGTCCCCCGGCCCAGGCGAAGGCCCAGAACGGCGGCGGCAGGCCGATCGCCTCAAGCTCCTCCTCCGTCTTCTGCCACAGCGCGGTCGCCTCGTCGGCGACGTGCAGGACGATCTCGGGGGCGTGCGGAACGGTGCGCAGGGCCGTGTGCTCGCGGATGAAGCGGACGGGGTCACGAACCGGCGTCACGGGGCGAGAAGCTCGGCGTAGAGCCCGGCAACGGTCGCGGCGACGGCGGCTTCCGTATAGCCGCCCTCGAGGATGCGCGCCCGCGCCGCCACACCCATCCGCGCGACGTGGGCCGGATCGGCCGCGAGCCGGGACAGGGCGGCGGCGAGGGCGGCGGCATTGCCCGGCGGCACGAGCAGGCCCTCGACGCCGTCGCGGACGAGGTCGCGGCAGCCCGGGACGTCGCTGGTGAGGATCGCCCGACCGCAAGCCGCCGCCTCCAGCAGAGTGCGCGGAAGACCCTCGCCGCCGCGGGAGGGGAGGGCGCCGACATGGTGAGCGGCGAACACGCCGGCGACGTCCGCCGTCGGGCCGTGCCATGCGATGCCGTCGTGCGACCACTCCCGCAGGGTCGCCTCGGGGATCGCCCGGCGGTTCGACGGGTCGGGCGCGCCGTAGAGCGAGAGTTCCACCGCCACGCCTCCGGCGCGCGCCTGCCGCACCGCCTCGACGGCGACGTCGATGCCCTTCGACCACAGCATCCGCGCGACGATGGCGACCTTGAGCGGGGAAGGCGGCGGCAGGGGCCGCGGGGCGAAGGCATCGGGATCGACGCCTGCGCCGCCGACCAGGGTCACGGCGGTGTCGGACGGGTCGAGGCCGAGTGCGCGGGCATCGTCCGGGTTCTCGAACAGGAAGCGGGTCTGCCGGCTCGCCAGCGGCCCCCGGAACAGGCCCTTCAGGGCGAGGCGCGACAGGCGCCCGGTCGCGTCCGCGCGAGCGCCGAGCAGGCCGAGGCCGGTCAGCGCGAAGACCCGGCGCGGAATGCCCGCCATCGCCGCCGCCGTGCCGCCGACGAGGATGCCGCGCAGCGCCACGCAGTGGACGATGTCCGCCTTCAGTGCCTTCAGGATGCCCGAGAGCTGGCCGGCCGCGTAGCCCGCCTCCATCGGGTTCAGGCTGGAGCGCTCCGCTTCCAGGGGCACGACACGAATGCCGGCGGCCTCGATCACGGCCCGGTGCGCGCGGACCCGCGTCACCACCGCGACCTTGAGCCCCATCTCCAGGGCGGCGCGGGCCATCGGCAGGAAGTGCGAGGCGAAGAACCAGTCCTCCGTGACGACGAAGACGAGGTTTTTGCCGGCGTAGAGAGAGGCTGAGGCGGTCATCGTGCGTGGCCATAGCACGGGGGCTGCTCCGGAACAGCGCAGGCTTCCGCCCGGTTGTCGCCCCACGGATCAGGGAGGGCGTGATGCTGTCGGAGGAGGCCGGAGCCGGCGTGGTCGATCCCCGCGAGGCCGCGCGGGATGCGGGCCTGCGCTACGTGGACGATTCGAAGCCCGGCCTGCGGCGCAAGCGCAACGGCAAGGGCTTCCGCTACATCGATCCGAAAGGCGCGGCGGTGAGCGATCCGAAAGAAATCGCCCGGCTCAAAAGCCTCGCGATCCCGCCGGCCTACACGGATGTGTGGATCTGCCCGCACCCCAACGGTCACATCCAGGCGACCGGGCGCGACGAGAAGGGGCGCAAGCAGTACCGCTACCATCCCCGCTTCCGCGAGGCGCGGGAGGCCTCGAAGTTCCACCGCATCATGGCCTTCGCCGAGGCGCTGCCGGGCATCCGGGCGCGGATCGACGCCGATATGGGCAAGCGCGGCCTGCCGCGGGAAAAGGTGCTCGCCACCGTGGTCCACTTGCTGGAAACCACGCTGATCCGCGTCGGCAACGACGATTACGCCCGCTCCAACAAGAGCTACGGCCTCACCACCCTGCGCGATCCGCACGTGAAGATCGCCGGTTCCGAGATGCGTTTCCGCTTCAAGGGCAAGAGCGGCAAGGAATGGTCGGTCTCGGTCCGTGACCGGCGCGTCGCCAAGATCGTCAAGGCCTGCCAGGACCTGCCCGGCCAGGAGCTGTTTCAGTATCTCGACGACGAGGGAGAGCGGCGCGACGTCACCTCTTCCGACGTGAACGCGTATTTGCGCGAGATCACGGGCGAGGATTTCACGGCAAAGGATTTCCGCACCTGGGCCGGCACCGTGCTCGCCGCCCTGGCGCTGCGGGAGTTTGAGGCATTCGACAACGCGGCCAAGGCCAAGAAGAACCTTCGCGCGGCGATCGAGTCGGTGGCCGGGCGGCTCGGCAACACGCCGACCATCTGCCGCAAGTGCTACATCCACCCGCAGATCCTCGACTGCTACCTCGAAGGCGGAATGCTGCTGCAGGTGAAGGAGGCGGTCGAGGGCGAGCTCAAGAGCGGCCTCGATGCCCTGCGCCCGGAGGAGGCGGCGGTGCTGAGCCTGCTCAGAGGGCGGTTGGAGCGGGCAACGAAGGCCGCCGCGGCCGATCCCGACGGCACGGCGAAGATCGCGCCGCCGCGCCAGACCGGGGGCCGCAAGGCGAAGCCGACCGGCACGAAGCGCACCTCCGGCGGTCGCCGGGCGGCGTGAGCCGGTCGCTGGGATCGCTTCGGGCTGCATTCTCCGCGTCGTAACGACGGTGAAGGAATACGTCCGCCGCAGTGCCAGGCACCATCACGACGAAGCTTCATGGTCGATGCGACGGGGCAGCATGCGGTCGCCGGACGCGCGGAACCCGACCATGCCCTATGGAAATCCGATCAGGCTTCGCTCTGGACGATGGCGCCGTACCAGCCGAGTCCGCGATAGCTCTCGTAGCCCGGCGTTCGATGGAACGCCGTCACGGCGCCGCTCCGGGGATCGCGGACGAGACCGCTTTCCCGCCCGTTCAGGTCCGCGGCGAGCGTTTCGGTGAGGATGCCCTTGCCGTCGGAGGCGGCCAGGATGCGGCGTTGCGCGTCCACCAGGAGCACGCGGGTGCGCTCCCGATCCTCCCGTGCGATCCGCACGCCCTCGACGATGGCCTTCGCCTGGGATTCCCAATCGAAGTGGATGGCCAGAACGCCACAGGCCGGTCCGCCGCCCGTCCCGTAGATCCCGGCGGCGTAGGTCGCGACCTGCGCGCCGCCGAGCTGGGCCTCGCGGCGGACGTTGCCAGGAATGTAGTCGTCGCCGCTCGCAAGCCGGATCGCGTCCCGGAACCACGTCTCTCCCGCGACGCTGCGCCCGCGCACGCCGGGGTAGCGGGCGGGCCGGCCGTTGGCGAGCACGGTCCCGTCGCGGCTGCACAGCCAGAGATCGAGGTAGACGGTGTAGGCCGAGAGGATCACCCCGAGCCGCTGCGTCGCATGGTCGGCCGCCCCGTCCTCGTTCGGCCGGGCGGCGCAGGCGACCACGGCCGCGTCGGTGGCCCACCAGCGCACGTCGCAGGTCCGCTCATAGAGGTTTCGGTCGATCAGCTCGATGGCGTTGAGGGAGAGATCGATCAAACGTTCGCCTTGCGCCCTCGCGGTCATCGCATCGACGCCCTGCTGCAATTCGGCGATCCGCGTCGTCAGTCCGGTCTCAAGTTCCTGCGCCAGCGCCTCGATCTCGGCGCCGATGCCACGCACCTCCTGCGCCACCACCGAAAAGCCGCGCCCGTGCTCTCCGGCACGGGCCGCCTCGATCAGGGCGTTGAAAGCCAGCATCTTCGCTTGGGCCGTGATCTGTCGGATGCGTCCGACCCGATCCCCGGCAATTCGCCCGACTTCGCGGGTCATGTCCGCGATCGTGGTCGGCGCGCTCACCGGTTGCTGTGTCATCGCCCCCGGAAGCGGGGAAGGAACTGATGCTGGTACCGCCATGGCGATGACCCGGTCTGCGTGTGGGTCGTTCTTCCCATTTTTGAGATTAACATAGATCTAAAATGAAACATTCCCGATGCCGAAGACGTAACTTCGGGAAGATTTCAGAGCCGAAAGTCGGGTGGGCCCGGAGGCCGCGCCGCCGCCGAGGGGGCTGTCGCCCACCCCGCCGCGACGCCGCAGCTCGTCGCAATCGCCCGCGGCGGCGAACCACCGTTCAGAAATCCGGTTGAGCAAGAGATCGCCGCGGCTCGCCGTGCCGCACGATCCCCGCCGCTGCGTTCGGATCGCGGCCGCTCGACGGTCAGGAAGGTGAAGCGATGGAACTCGACGCCCTGATGCTCTCGCGCATCCAGTTCGGCTTCACGATGGCCTTCCACATCATCTTCCCGGCTTTCACCATCGGCCTCGCCGCCTTCCTCGTGCGGCTGGAGGCGCAGTGGCTGTGGACGCGCAACCCGATGTACCGGGTGCTCTATCGCTTCTGGGTGAAGGCCTTCGCGGTCTCCTTCGGCCTCGGCGTCGTCTCAGGGATCGTGATGAGCTATCAGCTCGGCACGAACTGGTCCGTCTACTCCGATTTCACCGGCAACGTGCTGGGGCCCCTGATCCAGTACGAGGTCATCACCGCCTTCTTCCTGGAGGCGGGTTTCCTCGGGATCATGCTGTTCGGTTGGGACCGGGTCGGCGACCGGCTGCACTTCCTGTCGACCTGCATGGTCTCGCTCGGCACGCTGATCTCCGCCTTCTGGATCCTATCCGCCAATTCCTGGATGCAGACGCCGGCCGGCTTCACCATCGAGAACGGCCGGGCGGTCGCCACCGACTGGTGGCAGGTGATCTTCAATCCGAGCTTCCCGATCCGCTATGCGCACATGGTGCTCGGCTGCTTCCTCACGACGGCCTTCGCGGTGGCCGGCATGGCCGCCTGGATGATCCTGCGAGCCCGCAAGGAGCCGCCGGCGAAGGTGCAGGGGGCCCGGGTCTCGCTGTCGATGGCGATGTGGTTCGCGGTGATTTTCACGCCGATCCAGATCTTCGTCGGCGATTCGCATGGTCTTGCGGTGCTGAAGCACCAGCCGACCAAGCTCGCGGCGATCGAGGCGAACTGGGACCGGCAGGCCAACATGCCGCTGCTGCTGTTCGCGATCCCGAACATGGAGGCCGAGCGCAACGACTTCGAGATCGGTATCCCGAAGCTCGGCTCCTTCATCCTCACCCACGACTTCTCCGGCGTGGTGCCGGGCCTGAAGGATGTCACACCCGACAAGCGCCCGCCGGTCTGGCCGGTCTTCTATTCCTTCCGCATCATGGTCGCGATCGGCATGGCGATGCTGCTTTTAAGCCTGTGGAGCCTGTGGCTGCGACGCAAGGGGACGCTGTTCACCAACCGCGCCTTCCTCACCTGCGCCATGCTGATGACGCCCTCGGGCTTCGGCGCGGTGATCTTCGGCTGGTTCACCGCCGAGATCGGGCGGCAGCCCTACATCGTCTACGGCCTGCTCAAGACGGCGGACGCCCATTCCCCGCTCACCGCCCAGGCCGTGACGACCTCCCTCATCGCCTTCATCATCGCCTACGCGATCATCTTCGGCTTCGGCAGCTACTACCTCGCCAAGCTCCTGCGCAAAGGGCCGGAGCCGTTCGAGCCCTCGGTGCCGGGTGATCATGTCGGCCGCAAGCCCAAACGGCCGCTCTCGGCGCTGGACGAGCAGTTGGAGGCCCGCGCGACCTGACGCCTCCGGGAGGTGCCCGGCCCGGCGCGCGAGCTCTCAGACTCGGGCGGAGAGGGGCGTGTGCCGGGCCGGGCTGCGCGGCGTCTCGGCGTCGAGGACCGGGGCGAGGCCGAGCTGGCGGGCGAGCTTGACCAGATCCTTCAGGCGGCCGGTCTGCGTCTTGCGGCGCAGGTTCAGCCGGTGGGTCTCGACCGTACGCACGCTCAGGGAGAGCCGACGGGCGACCTCCTTGTTGCTGAAGCCGGCGCTGAGAAAGCGCAGAACCTCCGCCTCGCGCGGCGTGAGGCCGATGGCCGTGTCCTCGGCCGCGGAGCGGACGATGGCCGACGGCGCGGGCGACGCCCCGTTCGCGAGGGCAAGCACGCTGGCGCAGACCTCCTCGGCCGGTGTGCCCGCGCCGACGAAGGCGTCGGCTCCGGCCGCGATCAGCCGGTTCATCGCCGGAGCGTCGAGGGTCCGGAACACCGCCAGCACCCGCAGCCAGGGCCGGCCCTCGCGCAAGGTCGCGATCCGAACGCAGCCCGCTTCCGCGCGGGCACCATCCACCGGGACCAGCGCCACGGCCGGCACCGGACCGCCCTGGACGAGATCGTCCTCACCGATCGTGCGCAGGGCCGGCGCGTGCTCCAGCCCGGCCCGCAGCCGGTCGTCCAGCCCGGCGGCCTCATCGACGATCAACAACGCGACGGCCCTGCTGGCGGTGTGGCCGGCGGTATGACTGACGGCTTGACTCATGCCGCTCCCCTCTCGTCCCGCCGCAGAACGGTGCGGCTTGTGCGGAGAAAGAAGAACAAGAGTCGTTCCAGCAGCTTAGGGGCGATTCAGGCGCCAAAATGACCCCGCACGGAGCCGCCCGGCAGCCACTGTCCCGCTTCGAGACGAGCGGAGGCGGAAAGCGGAGGGAGATGGCCGAAAACAGGCCGTTTCCCCTTCGGCGCGGTGGCGGTCCCGCTGCGGCGCGCTCGGGACCGTCGCCGGGTCAGGCCGTCCGGGAGAGGATGAGGTCGGTCACCGCCGACACCACGCGATTGCGACCCGTGGTCTTGGCCTCGTACAGAGCGATATCCGCCCGTTTCAGAAGGCCATCGATGGTCTCGCCCTCGGACCATTCGCTGATGCCGAAGCTGCAGGTGAGGCGCACCGGGCCCTTGGGCGAACGGATACGCAGGTCGGAGGCCTTGAGGCGCAGGCGCGAAGCGATGGCCTCCGCCTCGGTGAGGCGCTGCCCGGGAAGCACCACCGCGAACTCCTCGCCGCCCAGACGCCCGGAAATGCCTTCCGACTCGAGCAGCCCGGCCACCGCCTTGATCGCCGCATCGCCGACATCGTGCCCATGCTCGTCGTTGATGCGCTTGAAGTGGTCGATGTCGAGGAGGACGGCGCAGAGATGTCCGAACGAGCCGGTCCGGTTGGCGGCTTCCCGCGTGCGGTGCAGGAAGGCGCGGCGGTTGAGCAGGCCGGTGAGCGGATCGGTCTCGGCGAGCCGGATTAGGTCGCCCTGAAGCGTCGTGAGGCGCTCGGCGGCCCGCAGGCGCGCCTGCAATTCCTCGGCGCCCGGCGGCTTGTCGATGAAATCGTCGGCGCCGCTGTCCAGCGCCTCGGCGAGGTTGCGGGCGTTGCGGGCGGAGGACATCGCGATGATCGAGAGCGGACGGCTCGACTCGGCCAGCAGGCGGGCCGACCAGCACAGCTCCAGCCCGCTCAGAGGCCGGACCTCCAGGCTGGTGATCAGGGCGCGGACCGCGGGATTGTCGGTGACGTAGGCGAGCGCCTCGGCGGAATCGGTGAACTGCGTCACGACATGTCCGCGCGGTTCGAGCATGCCCGCCACGATTCGCAGGACGACGCGGCTCGAATCCACGATGACGATATGCACGGCGCTACCCCCTTGAACGAGGGAGATTGTGCGCAAGACAAGTTAAGGGGCCGTCTAAAGCAGCGCTGCCACCCGCGTGGAGCCGGCGGGACCGAACGCCGCTCGACCGGGATTAGCGCGTGCGGGCCGGAACCCGGACCGAAACCACCCGAGCGACGCCGGCCTCGCCCTCGGATCGCGGGCCCGGATCGGTCCAGGTTCCCTTGGAGTCCTTCGTGAGGACGCGGGCACCCGGCCGCCGGATCGCAGGGCGGCTGCCGAGCGAGCCTTGTCGCTCGATCACGGTGAGCGTCGGGCGCGCGGCCGGGGCCTCCCGGATGCCGGCCACGGTGGGGACGCCGTAGGTGCCGTAGCCCCAGGCCGGCGGCACGATCCGGCTCGTGCTCGGAAGCCGGGTGAACGGCGCGCCGAGATAGGCGCCCTCGACCACCGGGCCGGCGAAGCGGTACCCGCCATCGCCGTATCCGTAGGCATAGCCATACGGGTCGGCGGAAGCCCCCGAAGCGGTGCCGAGCACAAGCAGGGTGGCCAGGCCGGCGGCGCGGACGAGAACGGGACGTAGGGTACGGCGCATGGATCGAGACTTCTCCGGTGGCGCAGTCCGAGGCGCGCGATTCACAACGCGATTCACGGTATGAAAGCGGCCGCACCCATGGTCGTTCCACCGGCCCCCGTCCCGCCAGCCGATGCAGAGTACTGAGGCGGCTGGCAGTTTCGCTGCGCGGACGCGATCAGCGGCAGATCGTGACGCGGCGGACGATCCAGCCTTCCCCCTCGATCCACAGGCGACGGCGCTGTTTGTTGCAGTTGGCGCTGTCCTCCTCGCTATCCGCGGCCACGGATGTCTGGGAGACCTGCGTGGCCTCCGCGATCTGCGTGGTGCTGCGGCTGGCGGCCGGCGCGGCGAGGGCCGGGGCCGCGGACAAGCCGATCAGGACGAGGCCGGCGAAGGCGGCCGCGGCGGAGGAGTTCGCGATCATGATATCCTGCCCGCGCGCCGTGGCGGGCGCGCTTCAACGGTTCAGTTGGTGCGGCCGGTGGTCCGCCTTGCAGGCGCCACGGCATCTTGCATCAACAATCCCCAACGTGGCCGTTGGGTTTCGCGCCAATTTCGGGAAAACGGCGAAAATTTGTCTACCATCCGCGGCAACGCCGCGGCGCTACGGCGCGATCTTGTCATCTCAGCCGGATGCTTGCGAAGACGGTGCAAAGAGTTGTACTGGCACGCGAGGCGAAAAACGCCGATTGGTCGCCGGGAAATGATCCGATCTTCTTGTTAGGAACGTTTCTAAGCTGCAATTTATATCAGAATACTGCGATAACGTGACAAGTATTGGCGGCGCTGGGTGGAATGGCGCCGCCGTCGAGGCAGACAATCCGCCGGGACGTGCGTCAAGCGGATCGAAACGGGAGCAATCGGATGGCGGACGGATCGACGTTCGTGCAGGCTTTCATCATCCTGTTCCGTGAGGGACTGGAAGCTCTGCTGGTGATCGCGGCGCTCGCCGCCTTCCTTCGCCGCGCGAATGCGGCGGAGCGGATCACACCGGTCTATATGGGTGCGCTTGCCGCCGTCGCCGCGAGCGCGGTCATGGCCTGGGTGTTCGCGACCTTCTACGACGGCAACCACAGCGACCTGTTCGAGGCCGGCGTCATGCTCGCGGCCGCGGCACTGCTGTTCTACATGAGCGGCTGGATGTTCGTCCGCCAGGACCCGAAGGCGTGGCAGGCCGATCTCAATCGGCTCGCCGAGCGGGCGCTGGGTGCGGGCACCGTTCTGTCGCTGGCGGGCATCGCCTTCCTCGCGGTGTTCCGCGAGGGCGCCGAGACGATCCTGTTCGTCCACGCCCTGGCCAAGACGGCTAACGGCTTCGACGCCTCGCTCCTGAGCGGGCTCGCCGCGGCGGCGGTGGCGCTGGTGGCGATGTTCGTGGCGATGCAGTGGCTGGCCCTGCGCCTGCCGCTGCGCCCGATGTTCATCGTGACCTCGGCCTTCCTGTTCTTCATGGGCCTGCGGATGGTCAGCGAGGCGTTCCAGGAGCTTCAGGAGCAGGCGCTGATCCCCTTCACCACCGACGGCGTGCCCGCCTTCGTGACCGATTGGGGCTTGAGCAACGGAAGCTGGGAGGCGCTCGGCACCCAGCTCGTGATCCTGGCCGTGGCCGTGGCCGCCGCCCTCGTCAGCCTCCTGCGCAAGGGAAGCAGCAAGGGAAGCAAAGCAGCCAGCGAGGGCCGGCCGGTCTCGGCTGCCTCCTGATCCCGCGAGCCGGCGCCCCTGTCCGAGGTGGGCGCCGGCCGCCGCAGCCGATCGAGGTGGCGCGTCGGGGAGTTGGTCGGGACACGGCGAGTCAGGGCTCGGGCCGTATCCCGTCGAACAGGTAGACGAAGGGCTCGAAGGCCCGTGCCTCCGCCTCGATGATCTGCGAAAGGATCGTCCACGATCCGCCCGCGAGCCCGGCGCCGATGAGCGGGAAAGCGACCGCCTCGAATCCGTCGCTGCGGGCGCGCGCATCGATGGCGCGCAGGACCGTCCGCACCGCTTCGTAATCGACGTAGACGCGTCCCTTCGCCCGCCCATGGTCGCGCTGCGTCACCGCGTTGACGATGAGGCGGCCGTCGGCGGCGCGGACCCAGGTCGCGCTTCCGAGCGGCAGGCCCGCCTGCCGGTCGTCCAGGCTCTCGAAGGCCGCGCGGTCGGCGCGAAAGGCCTCCGGGTAGAGTCGCTTGACCTGCAGCGCGAAGCCGGCGCCCATCTTGCCGAAGGCGTTGCAGCCGTGGACGAGGACGCGCTCCGGGTCGGCAAAGATGTCGCCCTCGACGTAACGGATTGTCATGCGACGCCCTTATCCCTTCAGCCGGGACTTGATCCGGTAGGTCAGGCCGTCGCGCACGTCGCGGTAGCCGTCGAGGCGCTGCTCGCGGGTGCCGTCCTGCATCAGGGTCGGGTCGGGCGTTGGCCAGTACTCGACATCCGCCGCGAGGGTATGGGTCAGTTCGAGCGCCCGGTGGTGGGCCTCCGGCGACAGGGTGATGATCAGGTCGAAGTTCAGCCCCTCCCAATCCTCGAGCTGCTCGATGGTGCGAGGCTTGTGGCGGGCGGCGTCGATGCCGATCTCGTCGAGCGCCGCGATCATGAACGGGTCGCTCGGCTCGCCCGAGCGCACGCCGGCCGACTGCACGTAGGTGGACTTGCCGAAATAGTGGCGCGCGATCGCCTCCGCCGCCAGCGAGCGCACCGCGTTGAAATTGCACATGAACAGGACGGATTGGACCCGCCGATTCTTCGGCCCGGTCCCGGGGATGGCGTCGTCCGTCATGCCCTGCCTGAGGGCATGGTCCCGAGGAGAGGGCGCCGGCCGGTCGGAAAAGTCGATGCAGACACCGTGCCCTCTCGCGAAGCGCCCCCGTCCCCTCGCGCCGATGCACCACGGATCGGGCGTTTCGTGACGTGCTCGTGCACACGCTGATATAGGACTGCCCCGGAATTCCCGAAAGCGCATCGTTTTGCCGGGCGCATCCCCGTCTCGGCAGGATTCTGCCGTGCCGCTCGGGGCGTCCTCGGCCTCATTCTGCTGACCGCTGCCGGCGGCGGGGCCGGGCTGACCTCAGCCCTTCCAGTGCAGGGCAAAGATCAGGGTGAACAGGCGGCGCGCGGTGTCGTGGTCGAGATCGACCTTGCCCTCCAGGCGCTGCCGCAGGAGTTCGGAGGCCTCGTTGTGCAGGCCGCGCCGGCCCATATCGATCGCCTCGATCTGCGTCGGCGAGGCGGTGCGGATCGCGCTGTAATAGCTCTCGCAGATCATCTCGTAGTCGCGGATGACCCGGCGGAACGGGGTGAGCGAGAGCAGGTGGGTCATCACCGGCTCGCCGGCCTCCGTCGTGATGGCGAAGGACAGCTTGTTCTCGACGAGGCCGAGGACCAGGGCGTAGGGGCCTTCGTCGCGATCGGGCAGGGTGAAGGCGTTGTCCTCGAGGATGTCGTAGATCGCGATGGCGCGCTCGTGCTCCTGGTCGGGATTGCCCCGGCCGATCGACGCCTCGTCGAAGCGCACCGATGCAAGCCGGTTCCTCGGCTTCTCCGGCGCCCCGTCTTCCCCCTGCTTCGGTTCGGCCTTCATCGCCGCCGCCTTCTCACGTCGGGACCCGAATCCGGGCGCCCTCTTGCCGTCACATGAGCCGCAAGCCCGCTCCGCAGGCAAGCGTTCCGGAAGGCGCGGCCCGAAAAGTGATCGTCCGCGCCCCGATCGGCTGATGTCAGAGATTGAGGCGGATCGCCACCGAGCGGGCGTGACCGTCGAGCCCCTCCGATTCGCCCAGAGCGATCGCGGCGGGGCCGAGCGCCCGCAGGGCCGCCGGATCGCAGCGCAGGATCGACGTGCGCTTCATGAAGTCGAGCACTCCGAGACCCGAGGAGAACCGTGCCGAGCGGGCGGTCGGCAGCACGTGGTTGGGGCCGCCGACATAATCGCCGATCGCCTCGGGCGTGTGCGAGCCGAGGAAGATCGCCCCGGCATTCCGGATTTTCAGCGCGAGTGCGTCGGCGTCCTGCGTCTCGATCTCGAGGTGCTCGGGCGCGATCGCGTCGACCAGCGGCACCGCCTCGTCGAAGTCTCTCACGCGGATGATCGCGCCGTAATCGCGCCAACTGGCACGGGCGATCTTTTCACGCGGCAGGGTCGTCAGCGCGCGTTCCACCGCCGCCTCAGCCGCCTCGGCCAACGCATCCGAATCGGTGATGAGCACGGACTGCGCCGCCTCGTCGTGCTCGGCCTGGGCCAGGAGGTCGGCGGCGATCCAGTCGGGGTTGGCGTGGTGATCGGCCAGAATCAGCACCTCGGAGGGGCCGGCGATCATGTCGATGCCGACCTGCCCGAACACCCGGCGCTTGGCCGCCGCCACCCAGGCATTGCCGGGGCCGACGATCTTGGCCACCGGCGAAATGCTCTCGGTGCCATAGGCCAGCGCTGCGACGGCCTGGGCGCCGCCGACGCGGTAGATCTCGGTGATCCCGGAGAGCTGCGCGGCGGCAAGCACCAGCGGGTTGAGCTGCCCTTCCGGGGTCGGCACCACCATGACGATGCGCGGCACGCCGGCCACGCGCGCCGGCACCGCGTTCATCAGCACCGAGGAGGGATAGCTCGCGGTGCCGCCGGGCACGTAGAGCCCGACCGATTCGAGCGCGGTCCAGCGCCAGCCGGCGGTGACGCCGAGGTCGTCGGTGGAGAGGTGGTCCTCGGGAACCTGGCGGCGGTGATAGGCTTCGATCCGCTCGGCGGCGAGCGCCAGGGCGGCGCGGGCCTCGGGCGGACAGGCAGCAACCGCCGCCTCCACCTCCTCGGGGGTGATGCGCAGGGCGGCGGCCGAGAAGTCCTGGCCGAGCCGGTCGAAGCGGCGAGTGTAATCGACGAGCGCCGCGTCGCCCCCGGAGACGACCCCGGCGATGATACCGCGCACGGTCTCATCCACGTCCTCCGAGATCTCGCGCTTGAGGCCGAGCAGGCGCTTGAAGGACGCCCCGAAATCGGGGTCGCGGCTGTCGAGGCGGATCATCGGATCATATCGGCGGTTCGGGGGAGGGGGGTCACGGGCGGTTCTCGACGAGGCTGCGCGCCGCCTCGTGGTCGGGGCGGCCATCGGCCTGCCAGACCGGGCCGAGATCCTTCAGGCGCACCTCGATGCATTCGAGTTCGAGGCGGATCGCGGCGCCGCCAGAAAAGACCAAGGTGGCAAAGCCGGAGGGGGCTTCTGTCTCCTCGAAGGTGATGGCCAGCAGGCTCAATGTCTCGCCCGAGGCCGCCCCCGGTGTGATGCCCCTGGCCTTCACCGACAGCACCCGCTCGAAATGCAGGCCCGCGAGCCGGCGCCGGGGCGGCTCGCCCGGAGGCACCGACCAGTCGAAGCGGCGCGCCGCCAGGGCGAAGCGGTGCTCGCCCGGCAGCCATGCGAGATCCTCCGCCCGCAGGATCGCGTCCTGCAGGTGGGCCGAGATGACGGCGAGATCCTCGACGTCGAGGGCGGCGAGCTTGAGAAGCTCCATCATTGACGCTCCGGGCTCCCCGACCGAACGCGCGGGAAGCGGATTTCGAGGCGTAGGTAGCGACGCGACCCGCCTGCGGCAACCGGCAGCCGGCTCGCGAGGGAGGATCCGATTCACCAGGCTCGGGTACGGTTACGCGAGGCCGAGGCTCTTTCGGGCTCATCGCGCGTTCATGAGCGCTAGGCTAAGGCCGAGCATGACCCAAGCATGACCTTGGTGAGACGGCCTGGGTGAGACAGCCGGAGGGGACGAGGACGATGAAGAGCGGAGTTCTGGCCATGGGGCGCACCTTGGGGGTCGTCCTGGCCCTCGGGTTCGTGGCGAGCCCGGCAAGCGCCCAGTATTATCGCGACGGCTACGACAGCCCGCGCCGCGACGACGGTTACGGCCGCCGCTACCGCGACGATGACGGGTACGGCCAGCGCCGCTACGGCGAGGATTACGGCCGTCGCCGCCGCTACGACGATGAGGACGACGGTCCGCGCTTCCGGGGTCCGCCGCGCGGCGGCCGTGGCGGCGGCAGCATCTGCGTGACCGCCCGCGGCAGTTGCCCGACGGCCTTCGCGCCGCCGAACGCGCCCTGCGCCTGCGACATCCCCGGTTTCGGCATCAAGCGCGGTGCCGTCGGGCGCTGATTTCTCGGGATTGTCGAACGGGTGCGGCCTGCACGATGCGGTGCAGGCCGTCTTCCATGCGAGGGCGGAGCCGACGGTCGGCTCCGCCGGATGCCTTCAGGCGCGGACGCGCTCGATCTGCGCGCCGCAGCGACCGAGCTTGGCTTCCAGGGCCTCGAAACCGCGGTCGAGATGGTAGACGCGGTTGATCTGCGTCTCGCCTTCCGCCGCGAGCGCGCCGATCACCAGCGAGACCGAGGCGCGCAGGTCGGTGGCCATCACCGGCGCGCCCTTCAGCCGCTCCACGCCCTCGACCACGGCGAGGTCGCCGTCCAGCCGGATCCGGGCGCCCAGGCGCGCCAGCTCCTGCACGTGCATGAAGCGGTTCTCGAAGATCGTCTCGCGGATGCGCGACTGGCCCTTGGCCAGCGTCATCAGCGCCATGAACTGAGCCTGGAGGTCGGTCGGGAAGCCGGGGAACGGATCGGTGGTGATGTCCGCCGGATTGATGCCGCCGCCGTTGCGGCGCACGCGGATGCCGTCGGGCAGGCTCGTGACCTCGGCGCCGGTGGCGGCCAGGGTGTCGAGAGCCGACGAGAGCAGGTCGGCCCGAGTGTTGACGAGGGAGACGTCGCCCCCGGTCATCGCCACCGCCATGGCGTAGGTGCCGGTCTCGATCCGGTCGGGCAGCACCTCGTGGCGGGCGCCGCCGAGCCGCGCGACGCCCTCGACGACGATGCGGGAGGTGCCGGCGCCCTCGATCCGCGCGCCCATCTTGGACAGGCACTCGGCAAGATCGACCACTTCCGGCTCGCGGGCGGCGTTGTCGATCACCGTGGTGCCGTAGGCGAGCGCCGCCGCCATCAGGGCGACGTGAGTGCCGCCGACCGTGACCTTGGGGAAGTCGATTTCGGCGCCGCGCAGGCCGTTCTTGGTCTTGGCGACCACGTAGCCGCCATCGATCTCGATCTCGGCACCGAGTTTTTCCAGCGCCATCAGCAGCAGGTCGACCGGGCGCGTGCCGATGGCGCAGCCGCCGGGCAGGGACACCTTGGCCTCGCCGAAGCGGGCGAGCAGGGGCGCGATGACCCAGAAGCTCGCCCGCATGGTCGAGACGAGTTCGTAGGGCGCGGTGGTGTCGATGACGTTCGAGGCGGTGAGCCGGACGGTCTGGCCGGTCTCGGCGGTCTGGCCGGGCCGCTTGCCGACGACCATGTGATCGACGCCGTGATTGCCGAGGATGCGCGTCAGCGCCGCGATGTCGGCGAGCCGCGGCACGTTGATGAGTTCCAGCGTCTCCCCGGTCAGAAGGCTCGCGATCATCAGCGGCAGGGCCGCGTTCTTGGCGCCCGAGATCGGGATCGTGCCGTTGAGCGGCGTGCCGCCCGTGATGTGGATGCGGTCCATAGGGTCCTCGGAGCCCCTCCGTTCCGGTCGCGGAGGTCGCCTTGCGTGCCGGGCGCAGGGGCGCCCCTCGTTCAGGGTGGAGGTATAGGCGGTATCCGGCAAAAAGAAGAAGCGTGGCCGTTCGGTTCCATCCTGCGCGCCGGGCATCGCTTCCGCGATCGGCGGTGCGATGCGGGGAATGCGGGAATGGCCGCTAATCCTTCCCGGCCGAACGCTCGTTCGTTGCAGGTTCGGAATCGGCCGCGGGGGCGGCATCGGGTGCGTCGTCGACTCGGCCTCGGGCCTGTGCCTTGCGGCGGCGCAGGTTGTCGCGCAGGGCCGCCTTCAGCCGTGCCGCGCGCTCCTCGTCCTTGGTGGCCATCTCGCGTTCCGAAACGATGCCGCCGCTGAAACCGGCTGTCGCACTGAGGCCGTATCGCGGTTTCACGACCTTCGCCAGCGCCGGTTCAGAGCCCATGGCTGCGCCGGCCTGCCAAGCCGAGCCGTGATTTGCCGAGCCGTGATTCGCGCCGCGACCCATCGTCACCGGCGGTCCCGCTGCGAAGGTGCGACCCGTCGTCCGCGAGGCTCCCGCGCGATGTCCTGAAGACGGTCTCGTCGGCGCGGTCCACAGGACGCTTCCTCGTCGAGCACGATGGTCGCATGCGGATACGGACAAGATCGCGAGGCTGTTCAAGCCGGTGTAAAGCCGGCGCAAAGCAGGAATGTCTCGAACTCACCTTGAACCAGTTCGAAAATACCTCCTATCTTGCGACCACAGCGGCGCCGGCGAGGGACTCGTCCCGGAACCAAGCGGGCGCCGCCGGTTGGACGATGAGGCGCGGCCAGCCCGTGTCGCTCCCTGGGGGCTGAACCCTGGGAGATCACCGCCCGGCTGCGAACGGTTCGGCAACGCTCTCTCAGGGCGGCACCCGAGCCCGAATTCTTTACCCGAGGCGTCCCGAGAAGAACGCCCGGCCAGCCGAAAGCGTCGAGGACGGATGCCCGTGAACCTGATGCCCGTGAACGCTGCCGACAGCGCCACCCTACCCGACGAGTCGATCGTGGGCGGCGATGGCGGCGTGGACGAGACCGGTGCAAGCAACGGCCGGGCCAGATTCGAAAGGCCGCCGGTCCGCCCCGCCGGTCCGCGCACGGATTACGACGGTCATTTCCGCGCGGCCCTCGATCGCCTGCACAGCGAGCGCCGCTACCGCGTCTTCGCCGATATCGAGCGCATCTCGGGCCGCTTTCCGCAGGCCACCTGGCGGCGCCCGGAGGGCGGCAACCGCGAGATCACCGTATGGTGCTCGAACGACTATCTCGGCATGGGCCAGCACCCGGAGGTGGTCGGCGCCCTGACCCAGACCGCCGCCCGCTGCGGTGTCGGCGCCGGTGGCACCCGCAACATCGCCGGCAACAATTCGCCGCTGGTCGATCTGGAGCGTGAGCTCGCCGACCTGCATGGCAAGGAGGCGGGTCTCGTCTTCACCTCCGGCTACGTCTCGAACCAGGCCGGCATCTCGACGATCGCCAAGCTGATCCCGAACTGCCTGATCCTGTCGGATGCCTTCAACCACAATTCGATGATCGAGGGCGTGCGCCATTCCGGCTGCGAGAAGCGCGTCTTCCGCCACAACGATCTCGAACATCTCGAGCAATTGCTCGCCGAGGCCGGTGACCGGCCCAAGCTGATCGCCTTCGAGTCGGTCTATTCGATGGACGGCGACGTGGCGCCGATCGCGGCAATCTGCGACCTCGCCGACGCCTACGGTGCCATGACCTATCTCGACGAGGTTCACGCGGTCGGCCTCTACGGCGAGCGCGGCGCCGGCATCGCCGAGCGCGACGGCGTGATGCACCGGGTCGACGTGATCGAGGGCACGCTGGCCAAGGGCTTCGGCTGCGTCGGCGGCTACATCACCGGTTCGACGACGCTGTGCGACGCGGTCCGCAGCCACGCGGCTGGCTTCATCTTCACCACCGCCCTGCCGCCGGCCGTGGCCGCGGCGGCGCGGGCCTCGGTGCGCTACCTCAAGCGCTCGAAGCTGGAGCGCGAGGCGCATCAGCGCCAGGCAGCCCGCACCAAGGCGGCCCTGGAGTCGGCCGGTCTGCCGGTGCTGCGCACCGAGACCCACATCGTGCCGCTGATGGTGGGCGACGCCGAGCTGTGCAAGGCGGCGGCCGACCACCTGCTGGAGCGTCACGGCATCTACATCCAGCCGATCAACTACCCCACCGTCCCGCGCGGCACCGAGCGGCTGCGCATCACGCCCTCGCCCTTCCACGACGACGAACGCATCGGCGCGCTGACCGCGGCGCTGGTCGAGACCTGGGACACGCTGGACCTGCCGCGGGCCGGGACGGTGTTCGCCGCGGCCGCGGAGTAGTCTTTTCCTGCGGGGGGCAGCACCGCTACACTGCCTGCATGGTCCCGGCCTTCGACCGCACCCGCCTCCTCCTGGCCCTCGAACGGCTCGGCGCGGATTTGTCCGCGCGCGGGCTGTTCGTGGAAATGGCCGTCTATGGCGGTGGGGCGCTGATGCTGCAATTCGCGTGGCGGCGCGGCACCGATGATCTTGATGCCGTGGTGCGCGAAGGCTTCGACGAGGCGGCGCTAGCGCCCTCGGTTGGGCGAGTGGCGGAAGAACTCGGATTGCCGCCCGACTGGCTCAACAACGCGGTCGGCATGTTCACGCCGCTCGACGAGGATCCGGCGTGGTTCACCGCCACCGGCCTTTACCCGGCTGACGGGACGCCGGGCCTGCGCACGGTGCTCGCCACGCCGCGCTACCTCCTCGCCATGAAGCTGCACGCTCTACAGAATCTTGGCCGTGGCGACCGCGACCTGAGCGATGCACGGCAGCTGGCCCTTCAACTCGGCATCCGTGACGAGGTGGCGCTGCACGACCTGTACGTTTCCGTCTACGACGAGGTGCCGCCGGACGAGGCGAGCCTGCGCTTCCGGTCGGTGCTTCAGGATCGACCGCGATGAGGCCCGCTTCCCTGCGCGAGGTCGTCGAGCGGGCGCGCGAGGACGGCGACTGGGACCACCATCTCCAGAATTTCCTCGACGCCTTCTACGCACGCGACGGCGAGACGGCGGCGCAGGCCGCGATGATCGCCGAGGATCCGGGCTTTCTCGGGCAGGCCCGGCCCGACGCCTTCCTCGGCGGGGTCGGCGAGCATCTCGCCCGGCGCTGGCGGCTGCCGTTCATCCCGGCCTGGGTGCGGCACGAGGCGCGCTATCTCGATACGGCGATGTTCGTGCCCGGCGAGCGCAACCTGCGCAGTTACCTGGTCTGCGTCAGCCCGGTCTCGTTCCGCCCGCGCCTGATCTTCACGGGGCCGGAGCCGCTTCAGCGCGCCCGCTTCCCCTATCATCGCGGCGTGGTCCGGATGCCCCTGACGTTTCCGCAGGGGCCCGAGGCCGCGGCCCTGTTCGAGCGAGATCGGTGATCCGGTCTCCGCTTGATCGGAGCGGGGAGCGGATCAGCCAGCCCGCGCGGCGCTCGAGCGATGACCAAATCTGCCATCCCGAGGGGATCGACCGGATTTGGTAGGCGCGGTCTCAGCGCCGCTTGATCTCGTTCGACCAGCCATGCGCCGCGGCGGCCTTTTCGACCTTCTCCTTGAGTTGCGGCATCAGCGTGCCCATCCATTGCTGCATTCCCGTCAGCATGGCTTGGCTCAACTGCGGCTGCGCCTTGACGAGGTTCTTGCCCGCAGGCGTGGCGTAGAAGGCGGCGACCGCCTTCAGATCCTCTTTCGAGAGGACGGCGGCGAAGCTTAGGGCCTGGACCGCGAGCAGGTCGTCGTAATGCTCGGAGAGCGTGGGCAGGACGACCTCGTCCACCATCACCTGTGCCTTCTTCGGGTCCGTCACGCCCATCTGCTGCATGACGCCGGTCATCGGCGCCTTCATCGCCGCGAGCACCGCGGCGCGGTCGCCCTGCGCTGCGGCCACGACCTCGCGCGCCGCGGCCAGACGCTCCGGATCGGCGGTGACCGTCGGTGCAGCCGGCTTGGCCAGCGCCTGTGCCAGGGCGGGAACCGCGCCCGTGACGAGGGCCGGCGCGCAGAGCAGGCCGAGGCCGAGAAGTCCGGAGAGCATCTCCTGGCGCATGGTCGGTGTTTCTCCAGTCGAGGGCATGGGGCGAGCTACTTTACCCGAGCGGGATGACGCGCGGGCAACAGTGGATCGGAGCGGTTCCTGGCGCACCCGGCGCCGGCTCTCGGAACGGTAGTCGGTTCACAGCCATGCACGCAACGCGCTTGTCGGCCTGCTCGAGGCATCGCTATGGCCGCGGGCACGGCGGCGTGTCCGCCAGGAGCCAGACGATGCCGGATACGGACGACACGTATATCTACGACGAAGCGCTCGGCGAATGGCGCCCCGCCGGCGCGGCGGCGGCCGAGACGCCGGCCAGGGCCCCTGTCCGCGACGCCGCGGGCAACATCCTGGCCGACGGCGACGCGGTCACCCTGATCAAGGACCTCAAGGTCAAGGGCGCGAACCAGACCCTGAAGCAGGGCACCGTCATCCGCTCGATCCGTCTCACGGACGATCCGGAGGAGATCGATTGCCGCCACGACAGCATCAAGGGCCTCGTCCTGCGCACGGAATTCGTGCGCAAGCGCTGACCGCGAGCCGCGGATGGGGGAGCGCGGTCAAAGCGTGACGACGAGCCCGTCCTCCGCCGCGATGTACCCGTCGGGCGGATGAGCGATCATCTCCGGGCTCATGTGGGTCAGCATCAGCCGCTTCGGGCCGATTTCGGGCAGGCGCCGCTTCAGCGTCGCCCAGTCGAGGTGGAACTTCACCGGCCGCTCCACGGTGTAGCCCTCGGCGATCATCAGGTCGGACCCGCGGCCCACGGCGACGATCTCGTCCACCCACTCGGTGTCGCCGGTATAGCTGACGACCTTGCCCGCCGCCTCGATTCGCAGGGCGTGCGCGGGGGCGCCGGAGGGGTGGCGCATGGTGAAGGCGGTGGCCCGCACGCCTCCCATCTCGACCGGGCGCTCGGCCTCCATCTCGACGACGCCGACGGAGAACCGGCGCTCGGCCGTGCTGGAGCCGGGAAACAACACCTCCATCGCCGCCGGAAGGCGCGCTGCCGTGCCCGGCGGCCCAACCACGGTCAACGGATCGGTGCGCCCGCTGACGAGCTGCCCGTCGAGGATCAGCCAGGGCAGGCCGCCGAAATGGTCGCCGTGGAGATGCGTCAGGAACACCGTGCGGATGCGGTTCGGCTCGACGCCGAAACGCCGGATCGCGATCAGCGTGGAGGCGCCGCAATCGATGAGGAAGACGCCGGTGTCCGGTGCGTCCGATGCATCGACGTGGAAGCAGGTATTGAAGCGCCCGCCCGAGCCGAACGCGTCCCCACAGCCGAGAACCTGAAGCCGCATGGATCTCTCCTCTGACTGACGGGGAGATCTCGGTCGTGGGAAGCGTGCGGCAATCGTCCGGCTCCGGCATTTTTTCCGTCAGGTCCGCGGGATCCCTGATGAAGCCGACAGGCATGGGTTGGCATCTCACAGGCGCGGCATGCCGAAATCTGACTTACGTCAGGCGTGAGAGGCTGCTGTCAAAACGGGAGCTGCCGGTGCCGTTTTCGTGGCTCGCGTTTCGAAACGGCTGCTGGATTTCGGTTATGAGCGAACACGTTCCAGTTCTCTTAGGTGGAGAAACGCGAAGAAATCAGTGTATTATCGGGCTGGATACGATATTCGTTGGTTAACAAGGGCGTCGACGTCACGGCCTATGGCTGCGGACGTCCCATTTTTTCCCGATTCATGACGATCCATTCTCGCCCCCTTCCCTCCGCAATCCGCTCAGCCTCGATCGAGCCGTCCGTCACGCTTTCGGACGAGGGCGCAGCCCTGATCGACCGGATCTACGAGGCGGCCGCCCTGCCCGAGTTGTGGCGTGAGGTTCTGATCGAGCTCGCTCGTTTCGCCGGAGCGCCCGAGGCGGTGATGATCGTCTCGACCGGGACGCACTACCGCGACTTCGTGACGACCTCGGTCGAATTCGACGCCCTGGTGGCCGAACATCTGCATTTCCCCGGCAATGTCCGCACGGAGCGGCTTCTGGCGTTGCGCCATCCCGGCTTTCTCAACGACCTCGACGTCGTGACGGAGGAGGAGATCGCGACGTTGCCGCTCTATCAGGACTTCCTGATCCCGCGGGGTTACGGCGCGGGCACCGCGACGACCGTGATGGTGCCGAGCGGCGACAGCGTGATCGTGCATTGCGAGCGCGCTCGCGCCGAGGGCGATTTCGGCCCCCAGGTGCTGTCCGCCCTCAACGGCCTGCGCCCCCATCTCGCGCGGGCCGCCCTGCTCTCCGCACGCCTGGAAATGGAAAGGGTGACCACCACGACCCAGACGCTCGAAGCGCTCGGCTTGCCTGCCGCCGTGCTCGGAAGCGGCGGGCGGGTCATCGGGGCCAATCCGTCCCTGGTGGCGATGATGCCCCACACTCTCAGTGACCAGCCCTCGCGACTCGCTGTGGTTGATCCGGCCGCCGACCGGTTGCTGCGCGAGGCGGTGGCGCGGTCGGGCCAGGCGGGCGACATGCCGGTGCGCTCGATTCCGATCGCCGCCAGCGGTGAGCGCCCGCCGGTGATCCTCCACCTCGTGCCGATCCGCGGCGCGGCGCACGACGTCTTCGTCCGGGCGCGCTTCGTGCTGATCGCCACGCCCGTCGTGGCCCAGGACGTGCCGAGCGCGGATGTGGTCCAGGGTCTGTTCGACCTCACACCGGCGGAAGCCCGGCTCGCGGCCCTGATCGCCGCGGGCGACGCGCCGGTGCCGGCCGCCGCCAAGCTCGGGATCACTCCCAGCACCGCCCGTTCGGTGCTCAAACGCATCTTCCAGAAGACCGGCGTGTCGCGCCAAGCCGAACTTGTCGGCCTGCTCGCCGGGCGGGGATTGAGGGAGTAGCGAGTCGTTCCGAGAAGTGGCCGCCGGCCTTCGGAACAAGACGATGCGAAAACAAGGGGCGAGAGGATGTGCGGGCCGATACTCTGCTATCGAGTCGGCAAACTCGCAACTTCGAAAAAACCGCTCTATAAGCCCGGCTTCGCGCGAGGCGGGAGGGCCCGCGCGCATCACCCGATCGGGTGAGCGGAGAGAAGATCATGGCCGAGCGGTGGACCCCGAAAACCTGGCGCAACCTGCCGATCCAGCAGGTCCCGTACTATCCGGACGCGGGCGCTCTTCAGGCCGTCGAGGCGCAGCTCGCGAGCTTTCCGCCGCTGGTCTTTGCCGGTGAGGCGCGCAAGCTGAAGGCCGCCTTGGCGCGCGTCGGCGCGGGCGAGGCCTTCCTGCTCCAGGGCGGCGACTGCGCCGAGAGCTTCGACGAGCACTCGGCCGACAACATCCGCGATTTCTTCCGCGTCTTCCTGCAGATGGCGATGGTGCTCACCTTCGCGGGCGGCTCGCCCGTGGTGAAGGTCGGCCGCATCGCCGGGCAGTTCGCCAAGCCGCGCTCCTCGCCGACCGAGACGCTCGACGGCGTGTCGCTGCCGAGCTACCGCGGCGACATCATCAACGGTCTGACCTTCAACGAGGACGCGCGGATCCCCGATCCGAAGCGCCAGCTCGAAGCCTACCGGCAGTCGGCGGCGACGCTGAACCTGCTGCGTGCCTTCGCCACCGGCGGCTACGCCAACCTCGAGAACGCGCATCGCTGGATGCTCGGCTTCGTGAAGGACAGCCCGCAATCCTCGCGCTACCGGGATGTGGCTGAGCGGATGTCGGACGCGCTCGACTTCATGCGCGCCATCGGCATCAACCCGGAGACGCATCAGGAGGTCCGCACCACGGACTTCTACACCAGCCACGAGGCGCTGCTTCTCGGCTACGAGGAGTCGCTGACCCGCGTCGATTCGACGAGCGGCGACTGGTACGCCACCTCCGGCCACATGCTCTGGATCGGCGACCGCACCCGCCAGCCGGACCACGCCCACGTGGAATATGCCCGCGGCATCAAGAACCCGATCGGCCTCAAATGCGGGCCCTCGACCACGGCCGAGGGGCTGATCCGGCTGATCGATCTCCTCAATCCGGAGAACGAGGCCGGGCGCCTCAGCCTGATCTGCCGCTTCGGCGCGGATAAGGTCGGCGACCATCTGCCGAACCTGATCCGCACGGTGCAGCGCGAGGGCCGCAACGTCGTGTGGGTCTGCGACCCGATGCACGGCAACACCGTCGCGGCGGGCCGCTACAAGACCCGGCCGTTCGAGCGGGTGATGCAGGAGATCGAGGGCTTCTTCGGCGTGCACCGCGCGGAAGGGACGATCGCCGGCGGCATCCATCTGGAGATGACCGGCAAGGACGTGACCGAGTGCACCGGCGGCGCCCGCGCGCTGACGGCCGACGACCTGCAGGACCGCTACCACACCTACTGCGACCCGCGCCTCAACGCGGAGCAGGCGTTGGAGGTGGCCTTCCTGACCGCCGAACTGGTGAAGCGCGAGCGCGCCGAGATCGAGCGTCCGCGCCTCGACGCGGCGGAGTAGCCTCAAGGCGATCGACCCTGAACAGGAGGGGGGCGGGCGCGATCGTGCAGGATCGCGCCCGCCCTTTTTCGTAGGCGCGCATTCTTCTGCAGCGGGCCCCGCTCCACCGCGACGCGGAGCCGACAAAAGAATCGGCGAAGCACCACATCGGCGGGCGTCAAGAATGTTTCTCGCGCCCAGGCTTGGTTATCATCCTCTTAAGCGATCGGCTTCGGAGGCGGCATGGCGGTATCGGCAACCAGGAAGCGTTCTCGGATTCGCAGTCTCTGGCCGGGCTGGAATCCCGGCGTGCCGTCCACAGTTCTGTCCCCGCTGGAACGGCGGCCGGTCGAGATGCATCCGATCGACTCCGAGACGCGCCCGCCGCGCAGCTTCACCGCCAACGAACTCATCGCCATGGCCCGCGCCGCCCGCGCCCGCCGTCTCGATCCGTAAGGAAAGGGTGTCAGTTCCGGCGCGATTCGGTGACGGTGAAGAGCGCCGTGAAATCCGGGTTCTCGACGACCCGGTCCTGATCCGCCAGTTGATAGAGACCCGGCTCCCCCACCTCGATCGCGTCGAGCAGGGGGGCGACCGTGAAGGGCTCACCCTCGTCTCCGGTCCGGATGACGATGCCGGTTCGGGCATCCACGGTCTCGACGATCCCGAAAACCTGACGCCGGCCGAGCAAGGCGCCCTCGGGGTCGACATAGGTCAGGCCGACGAGGAGGGTTGATCCGATCAGATCGTCGGCGAGATCCTGATCCCAGTCTTCGTCGCACTCACCGCCATCGATGGCGTCCATCGCTCCCAGCCGCGCTCGAATCCTCGCCTCATTCGCGGCGATTCCGTCGATGATTGCGCGCTCCTCGGCTGTCGGCAAGGATTATTGAACCAGCGCCAGACGGCCTCGCGCCTCGGAGGTTCCGGTGCGGATCGGCGGCTCGCTGTGGCCGGCGAAGAAGTCCTCGACCATCTCGCGCAGGATCTCGGCGAGATCGCCGCCGCGATCCGCCTCGACATGCACGTCGTTGCCGACCGAGCGGCCCAGCGTCGGCGCGGCATTGCTGGCCAGGGTGAGGAGCCGCTCGTTGTACTCCGCCCCCAGCCCGGTCACCGCGATGAAGTTGCGTCCGCCCAGCACGGGCCCGTACTTCACGGTAATCCGATGCTCCTGATCGGCGCCGTTGTGCAGCGTCGCCGTGAAGCCGACGAAGTCGTCGCGGTCCACCTCGGGCACGGGACAATCGATGCGGCCGTGCTCAATCCCGTCCTCCTCCAGCACCTCGGCCATCAGATGCAGCGCCTCGGTGATCGGAGCCAGCGCCCGGGTGCCGTCCTGCAGGAGCTTGGCGCGGATGCGATGCTTCTGCGCGTCGGCCGCACGCAAGCGTGCCCGGAAACGATTCTTGATGTCGAAGGGGTTTGTCATGGATCGGTCCCCGCTCGAATGTTCGGTGCCCGTTTGATCGACTCGGAAGTTAGGAAGACAATCAATAAGCGTCAAGCTGATGCACAGTATTCGTGCCTGCTTCGGCACTAAGCGTCTGCATCATTAAGCGCCGTGTGCATTTTTTGGGCAGGTTAAAATTGAGCGGTACTTGCTGCGCCGCACCCTTCCGCCGGGTTCCGACACCGGCTGCCGCGTTCGCCGACCACCGCATTGCACTTGTCCGCGGAAAGCGCGTATCCGACAAACCGACCGTCTCCGCAGTCGTTCCCCGCTTCGGGCGGCCGAGCGCCGGAGAGGACGAGCGGGGAGCGACCGACCGTGGCCAAAGCCATCGCGAGCATGACGGGTTTCGCCCGTTCCGCCGGCACGACCGGCGCGGTGCAGTGGCTGTGGGAGATCCGCACCGTGAACGGGCGCGGGCTCGATATCCGCGTGCGCGTGCCGAACGGCTTCGATGCGGCCGGCGAGGCGGCCCGCGCGGCCCTCTCCAAGGCGCTCGCCCGCGGCCAGTGCCAGCTCAATCTGACGCTGACGCGGCCCGAGGCGGCCGCACGGGTGCGCATCGACGAGAGCCTGCTGGCAAGTCTCGCGGCGGCGGTCGCCCGCGTGCCGCGCCCCGCCGGCGTCGGTCCGGCGACGCTCGACGGGCTGCTCTCCGTGCGCGGCGTCGTGGAGACGGAGAGCGAGGCCGGGGCCGACCCGGAGGCGCTGAACCGGGAACTCGCCGCGGGCATCGACAGCCTCGTCGCCGACCTCGTCACGGCCCGGCGCGCGGAAGGAGCGCGGCTGCACGCGATCCTCAGCGAACAGATCGCCGACATCGCCCGCCTGACCCAGGCCGCACAGGACTGCCCCGCCCGCCGACCCGAGGCGGTGCGCGCCCGGCTCGCGGAGTCGGTGGCTGCGCTCGCCGGCGCCGGGGGACTCGACCCCGACCGCCTGCATCAGGAGGCTGTGCTGCTCGCCGCGAAGGCGGATGTGCGCGAGGAACTCGACCGCCTGCGCGCCCACCTCGACGCGGTGGGCGAGCTGCTGATCGAGGGCGGTGCGATCGGGCGGCGGCTCGATTTCCTGGCTCAGGAACTCGGCCGCGAGGCGAATACGCTGTGCGCCAAGGCCGGCGACATCACCCTGTCGCGGATCGGACTCGACTTGAAGGCCGTGGTGGAGCAATTCCGCGAGCAGGTGCAGAACGTCGAGTGAGGACGCCGAACGTGGGCAGCGGAGTGAACGGCCGATGACGCAGGACGCCACGCAAGGCAGGCCGGACATTGCCCGGCGCGGGCTGATCCTGATCCTGTCCTCGCCCTCGGGCGCGGGCAAGACGACGCTGACCCGCGCCATCGCCCAGGACGGCGGCTGGGGCCTCGACCTGTCGATCTCGGTGACGACGCGGGCGCGCCGCCCCTCGGAGATCGACGGGCGCCACTACCGCTTCATCGACCGCGAGGCCTTCGAGGATCTGCGCACCCGCGACGACCTGCTCGAATGGGCCGAGGTCCACGGCAATTTCTACGGCACACCGCGCCGCCCGGTGGAGAGGACGCTGGCCCAGGGCCGGGACATGATCTTCGACATCGACTACCAGGGCACCCGCCAGGTCCGGCAGCGCCTGCAGGACGACGTGGTGACGGTGTTCATCCTGCCGCCAAGTTTCTCGGAGTTGCGCAACCGCCTGGAGCGCAGGGCGGAGGACTCGCCCGAGACCATCGAGCGGCGGCTGGCGAACGCCCGCAACGAGATGCAGCGCTGGAGCGAGTACGACTACGTCATCGTCAATGACGACCTCGACGAGTCGTTTCGCGCGCTCCAGGCGATCCTGACCGCCGAGCGCCTCAAGCGCACCCGCCGCACCGGCCTGCCGGGCTTCGTCGACGGGCTGCTGGCGGAGGCCGAGCGGGGCTGAACTGATCTCTCCTCCCCACAAGGGGAGGGGATTCCAGGCCTCACTCCGCCGCCGTGCGCGGCCGGTCCGAAAGAGAATCCTCCACCTGCGCTGCGTGCAGGCGCCGGTAGTACCCGTCGCGTGCCAGCAGCGCGTCGTGGCGGCCCTGCTCGGCGATGCCGTTCTCGGCCACCACCACGATGCGGTCGGCGTGGCGGATCGTAGCCAGGCGATGGGCGATCACCAGGGTCGTGCGCCCCTCCGCCAGCTCGGTCAGTGAGGCCTGGATTTCGCGCTCGGTCTCGGTATCGAGCGCCGAGGTCGCCTCGTCGAGGATCAGGATCGGCGGGTTCTTGAGGAAGGCGCGGGCGATCGCCAACCGTTGCTTCTGCCCGCCCGAGAGCTTCACCCCGCGCTCGCCGATCACCGTGTCGAGTCCCTCGGGGAGCGATGCGATCAGGCGATCGAGCCGGGCGCGGGCGGCAGCATCGAGAATCTCGGTCTCGCTCGCGTCAAGGCGGCCGTAGGCGATGTTCTCGCGGATCGTGCCGGCGAACAGGAACACGTCCTGTTGCACGATGCCGATCTGCCCGCGCAGCGAGGCCAGCGTCAGGTCGCGGATGTCGTGGCCGTCGATGGTGATGCGGCCGGCTTCCGCCTCGTAGAAGCGCGGGATCAGCGAGAGGAGCGTGGTCTTGCCGGCCCCCGACGGGCCGACGAAGGCCACCGTCTCGCCCGCGCGGATCGTCAGATCGACACCGTCGAGCACCGGCCGGTCCGGGCTGTAGCCGAAGCGCACGCTCTCGAACCGGATCTCGCCTCTGAGCGGCGGGGCCGGGATCGCGCCCGGCCGGTCGGCGATGTCGGGCTCGGTGGCGAGCAGTTCCTGATAGCGGCGAAAGCCGGCGATGCCCTTCGGATAGGTCTCGATCACCGCTCCGATCTTTTCCAGCGGCCGGTAGAACACGCCCACCAGCAGCAGGAAGCCGACGAAGCCGCCGGCGCTGAGATCACCGCGCACCACGAAGGCGGCGCCGCCGAGCAGAACCACGATCTGCACGAGGCGCAGGCCCAGATAGTTGATCGACAGAGCACCGGCCATGAGGCGATAGGCTTCGAGCTTGGTGGTGCGGTATTTCAGGTTGTCGGAGGCGAACAACGCCCGCTCGTGCGCCTCGTTGGCGAAGGCCTTCACCACGCGGATGCCGCCGACATTCTCCTCGATGCGGGCGTTGAAGGCGCCGACGCGCCCGTACTGCGCCTGCCAGTTGCGCGTCATGCGCCCGCCGTAGCGGATGACAACGAAGGCGATCAGAGGCAGGATCGCCAGCGTCATCAGCGCCAGCGGCGGATGGACGAGGAACATCAGCACGAAGGCGCCCACCAGCGTCATGGCGGCGATGAACACGTCCTCGGGGCCGTGATGGGCGACCTCGCCGATCTCCTCCAGATCCTTGGTGACGCGGGCGACGAGATGGCCGGTCTTCTGTCCGTCGAAGAAGCGGAACGAGAGCTTCTGCAGGTGCTCGAAGGCGCGCGCCCGCATCTCGGTCTCGATGTTGATCCCGAGCAGGTGCCCCCAATAGGTCACCACCACCATCAGGCCGGCATTGGCGACATAGAGGAGCGTCAGCCCGGCCGCCGCAAGCAGGATCAGGCTCCAGTCCTGCTGCGGCAGCAGCCGATCGACGAAGGCTTTGACCGCGAGCGGAAAGCCGAGTTCGAGCAGGCCCGAGAGCACGGCGCAGCCGAAATCCACCAGGAACAGCGTCCGGTGCGGCCGGTAATAGGCGAGAAAGGCCTTCAGCATGGCGCGGCTGTGACGGGTGTTTCGGCCCGGAAGAGGGCAAGTCCGGCGCATAGGCGAGGGTGCGGCGAAGCGCCAGCACCCGCGACGCGGGGCGGCCCTCACGAAGGCGCGCGGTCGGCCGCCAGCGTCCGCGCGATCGCGCCGCGCAGGAGCAGCACGGCGAGGGCGTAGAGCGGCACCGCGAGAGCGAAGTAGGCGGGCCAGCCGACCGCCCCGGCGAGCGCCGGCGCCCCAACCCGCAGCGGCATGGCGGCGAAGAAGGCGGCGCCGAACAGGAGCGCATAATCGGTGGCGGGCTGCGGGCCCTGGGCCCAGCGGTAGATCATGTTGAAGACCGGCACGCCGAGGCCGCCGCCGCACAGGATGCCGAGGATTGCGGCCGCGAGGCCGAGATTCGGCGCGGCGGTCGCGCTCGCCCACAGCATGAGCCCGCCCGAGGCCGCGACGCCGAGGGCGGAGACGGTGATGAGCGGCAGCGTGCCGACGCGGCGCACGAGGTAGCCGGAGACCAGCGCCATGACGAGGTTGATGCCCGAGGCGAGCCCGCCGGTCACGAGCCCGACCTCGCCGAGGGGTACGCCGAGATCGAGCAGGGCGAGGTTGTTCGAGCCGGTCAGCGCGAACATCGCCGCGAAGTAGAGGCCGAGCACCAGCACGCGCCCGCCGAGCAGGCGCAGGCGGCCGAGCTCTCCGCTCTGGCCTCGTCTTTTTCCGAAAGCCAGTCGCCGCCCTTCGCGACGATGCTTCGGGGCACCGCGCGGCGACTCGGCTGAGGGGCGGCGCAGGGCCCGCTCGGGATAGCGCAGCATCGGCAGCAGGCAGAGCCCGTTCAAGATCGCCACCGCGATCACGGCGTTCTGCCAACCGAGCCGGTCGTACTCGGCAATCAGCACCCCGGCCCCGAACAGGCCGCCGAGCGAGGCGCCGCAGAGTTTCGCCGAGGCAATGTAGGGGCGCCGCTCCGGACCGACCGTCTCGACCACGAGGGCTTCGAGCGCGATGTCCATGGTGGCGACGCAGAAGCAGGTGGCGAGCGCGAGCCCGAACAGGGCCGGCAGCGGCCACGCCTCACCTCGGCTCAGCACGATGAGGAGGGCGATGGCCGCTCCCTGCATCAGCACGATCCAGCCGAGACGGTGCGGCAGGCCCGGCAGGCGGAGGCGGTCCACGAGCATCGCCCAGAGGAAGGTGAGCCCGACCGGCAGGTTGATGAGCTGGAGAACGCCGACCTCGGCGAGATCGATGCCGCGGGCCCGCAGGATCAGCGGCGCGCCGCTGACGAGGAAGCCCAGCGTGGTGCCGAAGGTGATGTAGAGGCCGAAGAACGGCGCGAGCTGCGCCGCCCAGCCAGGCTCGCTCCGATCGGATACGGACGTCGAATGGGGGGTGGGCTCGTAGCCGTTCACGCGTCCGAACCTCCTCGGCCACGCCGAGGGCTGCAGCGATCCGACCGCGATCTGTTCCTCATCCCAGGCCCTTCTCGCTGCGATGTCGTCTCGCCGTTCCATAGGGCGCCCGGCGCGTCATCGCCGCTTTTTCCGCTCGAGGCTTTTATTTCGGGATCGCTCTCTTCCGAAAGCCGGTGGCCTCTTTTCGGGACAATGCTCTACAGGCCGCCTACGGCCCGGCTCCGTTCGAGGCTCCGTCATCCGCCTCGGCCTCGTCGAGGAAGGCCGCACAGCCCATCGGCATCGCTGCGCAGCGGATCAGGCGGCGCGCCGTGCCGGGCCGCAGGCGCCGGTGCAGTGTCCAGATCTCGTCGGCCATGGCGGGCGAAAGCGTCTCGCCGAAGCGTCGGACGAGCAGCGCCTTCAGTACCGGCCAGGGATGATCGAGCCCGCGCAGGATCGCTGCGAGTGTTGCCGGTGCGGGCGCATCGAAGGCGGCCACTGTCATGGGGAGCGGGAGGCCGGCGGCATGGGCGATTGCGGCGAGCCCGTCCTCGATCCGGTTCAGGGTGATCCAGCGTTCGAGTTGAGACGCGTTCGGACCGCGGTACGGACCGGTGAATCGGGAGCCGATGACCTCGAGCGAGGCGCGAAACCGCGCGACGCGGTCCTCCGCGACCGGGCGGGCCAAGGTTTCCCTCGCCTGGGCCAGCAGGCGGGCGGCCCCGTCGTTGCCGAGATCGGCTTCCAGTGCTTCGGTCGCCCGTTGCCGCGTGAGCTTGAGAAGCGTCGGCCGGTGCGGGGCTGGGAGGTCCGGCCGGAGCGCGAGGCGAAGCGTCACCGCCTCCGCTCGCTCGGAATGGGCGATCAGGCCGGCGAAGCCGGACTCGGAGAAGCGGGCGCCCGGATTGTCGAGCAGCCGCACGGCGACGCGGCCGTCGCCGTGGCGCACCAGCCGATCCGTCAGGGGCGGGGGCAGGCTCGGGCGTGAGGCGATGGCGCGGCGATGTCCGGCGCCGCCCGAGGTCGCGACCTCGGCCAGAAGGTCGTCGCCGAGGCAGGAGCAGCCCGAGAGGAGCGGTTCCGCGACAGCGACGGAGGCATCACGAGCGAGCGCGTGGGCGGTGCGCGGCGGCCCGAGCCGCAACGGGGCGAGCCGCTCGGCGAAGGCCCGGCGCGCCGCCGTATCGATCTGGCCGCACAGGGTCACGAGCATCGCGTCGAAGGCCGGCTTGTCCGGCGGCGGGAGACGCGACCAGCGCTTGGTCAGCAATTCCGCCGATTGCAGGACGAGTTTCGACTGGAGCGCCGTGTCCCCGCTGCGCAAGGCCTCCTCGATGCGCCGGACGAGGTCATTAAGGCGCGCGCGTGAATAGGGGTGCTCTGGACCGGGGCGGTCGCCCGGCGTCTGGTCGTGCATCGCTCTCGGCTGGGACACAGGATTCGAGGCTTGCGGGTCTGCGCTTTCGAGCAGGGCGATGCCGGCTCTGAGAGCGCTAGACAGCCTGCCCCACGGCCGCCTCGACGTCGAGCCGGTGTTCGCGCCGGAGCGCGTTGATGAGGTAGGGGTGCCACAGGCCGAAGCTCTCGTGCACCGCCTTGTCGATGTCGAAGAACTGGAACGGCTTGGGCAGGAAGCCGGAGGCGCCGAAGGTGGCGAGCTGGCGCTGGACTCCCTCCTCGATCCGCGGTCCCGTCATCAGGATGCGGGCCTCGGGATGGCGGTCGTTGATGCGGCAGGCGACTTCGAGGGCAGGATAATCGGGCAGACTCATCTCGATGATGGCGAGATCGATCGGGTCTCCCTCCGCGAGCCGGATCGCCTCCCGTCCGCCCGCGGCCTCCCGGATGCGGAACGAGAAATGGCTCTGCCCGAGGAGTTTGCGCACAAGCGTGCGCGTCGCTTGGCCCGGATCGACGACGAGGCAGTCGAGGGAGCGCGACAGGATCCGGTGGGCGGCCAGCAGGCGGCCGATATGGAGGTCCCCCAGCGGCTTGAGGATCACATCGTAGGCGCCGACGCGTCGGGCCGTGGCGGGCCAACGGGGGGCGAGCATGTCGGTGACGAGGACGACGAGGCCGCGCGGGTTGCCCGCCTCGCGCCAGAGACGGATGTCGGCGCCGTTGGTCTGCGGCAGCAGCACATCGACGAACAGCAGATCGATGCGGGAGCCGGCGAGCGCGCGGTTCAGCGCGCTTCCATCGGCCACCTCGACGATCCTCGCACCCGGATCGAGCCGGCCCACCGCCTCGGCGAGGGCGAGCCGGGTCTCCTCGTCCGGGTCGGCGATCAGGAGGGTGGGCGATGCGTTCACCAGCGGATCCCAGGGTCGGCCTGCGGGCACCCGCCACCCCTCTTCCGGCGCGGCGGATGGCTGCGGCGCGATCCGCCGAGCGTTTCAGCGCATCACATACACCTGCGTGCCGACGGCGACACGCCCGAACAGGTCGGCGATGTCCTGATTGTACATCCGAATACAGCCGTAGGAGGCGAAGGTGCCGATCGAGCGCGGGCGGTTGGTGCCGTGGATCGCGTATTCGCCGCCCCGCAGGGTCATCGCCGCTACGCCCATCGGGTTGCTCGGCGAGCCGCCGCGGATGAGGTTGGGCAGGCGCGGGTTGTCGCGCTTCACCTCGGCCGGGGGCGACCAGTCGGGCTGGTAGTATTTGCCGTCGATCTGGGTCGCGCCGCTCCACTGCTTACCCGGCTTGCCGACCGCGACGGGGTAGCGGATCGCCGTGCCGTCGCCGTTGACGAGATAGAGCCGGCGCTCGTTGGTGCGCACCACGATCGTGCCCGGCCCGATCCCGTCGGCGAACGGGACGACCTCTCGGGCCTGTGCGGCACCCGCCGCGCAAAGCGCCGCCACGAGCGCGCCCGCGAGACGCGCCCTGTACTTGCCTGTTCCGAACATCGAAGATCGCCTTTCCGAGCTGGAGCGTAACTGGCGAAGACGATCCACTGTTCCAGCTTGCCGCTTTGCTTCACGCGCTGCGGAATGCGGACTCCATGCACGGCCTCTTGGCGGGAGAGCGAATCACAGCCTCAGAACTTCCGACAAATTTTAAGTAATGGGGTCGGCGTCCGGTGACGGCCTCAGCGCTCGTGCAGGCGAACCGTTTCCGGGCACCGCTCCTGCCAGCCGTGGCGAACGAGTTCCGGGTCGGCATGCACCTCGACCGGGTGGCCGACGCAGAGATAAGCGATCAGATCCCAGGCATCCGGAACGTCGAGGGTCCGGGTCACCACGGCGGGCTCAAGAATCGAGACCCAGCCGACGCCGAGGCCGTGGGCGCGGGCGGCGAGCCAGAAGGCGTGGATGCAGGCCGCCACCGAGTAGCGCAGCATCTCCGGCATGGTCGCCCGGCCGAGCCCGTGGCCGGCCTCGGTGGCGGCGTCGCAGAACACCGCGAGATGGACCGGCGCCTCGCGCAGGCCCGCGAGCTTCAGGCGGGCGTAGAGCGCGCCCCGCTCGTCGGCGTAGCCGGCGCGGGCGGCGGCGTTGCAGCGCTCGAAGCTCGCGGCGACCGCCGCACGCCGCCCGGCATCGGAGACCCGCACGAAGCGCCAGGGCTGGCTGTTGCCGACAGAGGGCGCCAGCGCCGCGAGATCCAGGCAGGTCCGCAGCACGGCCTCGTCGACCGGGTCAGCGCGGAAGCGCCGAACGTCCCGTCGCCACGCGAAGAGATCCGCGAGGCGGGCCCGGAAGGCGGCGTCGAAGACGGGCGGATCGACCGACGGGGGGGAGGGGAGTTCGGACATCGCCGCCGCTTCTCGCGCCGGCGGGCGCGGATGCCAAGATGATCATCCAAGATGGTCGTCGTCGCGGCCTTGGCCCGCGTCCGGCATCACCACGAAAAAAGGGCGGCGCTCCGAGGAGGCCGCCTGAAGTCCTTGGGTCTCGAAACCTCTGGGTGTCGGCTCGCCGAAGATCCGCGGCATTGCCCGAGGGCTGGGGAGCTCGGGTTCAGGCGCCGCCGCGATGGACAGGCCGACGAGGTTTCAAGCCACAGTGAAAGCGTTTGCGGCGGCGATGGCAAGGCGAGATCGCGGCGAGACGGTGATGTTTGCCACCTTACCGTGCGGCGACGCACATGAGTCTTCACGCCGCCTCGGAATCGTATCGTGAACGACGGGGATAACCGATGGCCGGCGAAGCACCTTGCGGGCGCCGCCGACGAGTCCCATCATCTGACCCTCGCCGCAGGAACGCTGGCACCGCTACGGGAGCGACGATGAGTGAGGGACAGAGCGTCGATCACCGCTCGAACGACCGAGACAGTCAGGTCATCCCGTTTCCGTCCTCGACGAGCCCGCAAGTCGCTTTCCAGCGCGACGAGCTGCGAACCATCTTCAATCTTTACGGACGGCGCGTCGCCGAGGGCGAGTGGCGCGACTATGCCCTCGACTTCCGGCGCGACAAGGCGGTGTTCTCGATCTACCGCCGCACCTCCGAGATGCCGCTCTACCGGATCGAGAAGGATCCCAAGCTCGCCCGCCGCCAGGGCGCCTACGCGGTGATCGCGGCGAGCGGGCTCGTGATGAAGCGGGGCAACGATCTCGCCCGCGTCATCGGCGTGCTGGAAGGGCCTTTGCGGGCGGTGTGATCCCGCCTCCGGGCGTGCCCGGAAGCGGGGGCGTCTGGCCTACCAGCGGACGACGATCTGGGCCCGGACTGTGCGGGGCGCGCCGGGCAGGATGTTGTTGTTGTTATGCGCCGAGATGATGTAGTTGCGGTCGAACAGGTTCTCGATATTGACCTGCGCGCGCGCGTTCTCGCTGATGTTGTAGAACAGTCCGAGGTCGAAGCGCGAATAGCTCGGAAGCCGCACAGTCTGATCCGAGGTCGCGAAGGTGTGGGATTGGTTGATGAACCCCACGCCGACCGAGAAGCGCTGATCGATGTCGAACTTGTTCCACAGCGTGAAGGCGTTCAGCGGAACGAGGCCGACGAAGTTTCCGGCGACGATCGTGGTGGAGAGATTGTTGGTGATGCGCGCGTCGGTGAAGGCGTAGCCGCCCGCGACCGACCACCAGTCTGTGACGTAGCCGTTGACGCCGATCTCCGCGCCCTGGGTGTTGGTCTGCCCTGAGGTGAGGAAGAAGCCGGGGCGGTTCGGATCGGCGATGCGCTGGTTGGAGCGGTCGAGGTTGAACAGCGCGCCGGTGAGCTGAAGCACGGGGGACACGTCGTACTTCACGCCGACTTCCGTGTTCTCGAACTTCTCCGGCTGGGCGATGACGAGCCCTGGCGTCAAGGCACTGAACTGATCACCCGAAGAGGGCAGGTAGGAGACGCTGTAGCTCGTGTAGAACGCGAGGTTCGGCAGCGGCTTCACCACGACGCCGGCCCGCGGCGAGATCAGATCGTCGATGCGGGCATTGGTGATGTTGGTGCGTCGGTCGGTCGCGGCGAAGTCGAAATGGTCGAAACGCAGGCCGCCGATGAGCTGGACGTGCTCGTTGAGTTCGATCTGATCCTGCACATAGGCTGCGGCGAGGCCGAGATCGTACCGGCTGTTGGCGCCGCTGGCGATGTTGCGGAAGGTGATGCCGACGCGTGACACCGGCGAGAGCGGATTCACTACGAGGTTCTGGGTGCCCGTGGTCGCGAAGAACCCGTCCTGGCGCAGGCTCAAGCCTTCCTGATAGCCGAGTTCAAACCCGGCGAGCAGGGTGTGCTTCACGGGTCCTGTGAGGAACTGGTAGGTGAAGTCGGTCTGGTTGAAGTAGTTCGTCCGGTCGGTCTGACTATTATAGGCCGAGATGTTGACCGCCGTTCCAGCCGCGTTCACCGCCCCGCCGGGGAAGACGTTCTGGTAGAACTTCTCGTAGTCGGCGATGCGCGACTGGCTGCGCATCACGACGCCATTCTCGAAGACGTGGTCGAGCTGCGCCGTGGCGATGTGGGCGTTGACGTAGGTCGGCGACAGGAACGGGTTGCCGAAATAGGTCGCCCGGTTCTCGCGGTACCGGTAGGGCCGGCCGAACTGCGAGGGGATGCCACGATCGGTGGTGCGGTCGTCGTGGAAATACTCGTAGGACAGCTTCAGCGTCGTCTGCGGCCCGAGCAGGAAGGTCATCGTCGGGTTTACGCCGTAGCGGCGGATGTCGACGAAGTCGCGGTAGGTCGCCGTGTCCTCGAATACACCGTTCATCCGGAAGAAGACGCTGTCCGAGACGCGGTCGCCGACATCGAGCGCCACGCGCTTGTTCGCGAACTGGCCGCCCTGGGCGACGATCTCGCGAACCGGCACGCCGTCGGCCTCCTTGAGCACCCGGTTGATGACGCCGCCGCCGCCGCCGCGGCCGAAGATCATCGCGTTGGGGCCCTTCAGCACCTCGATGCGCTGGATGTTGTAGAGGTCGCGGTAATACTGCACGTCGTCGCGAATGCCATTGACGAAGAAGTCGGCATTGGAGCGCTGCCCACGGATGATCAATTCATCCCGGTTGCCCTCACCCTGAGCCTGGATCACGCCCGGCACGTAGCGCGTCGCCTCGCCGATCGACTGGAATCCCTGGTCGCGGATTTGCTCCCGCGTGATGACCGTGACGGATTGCGGCGTGTCGATGAGAGGCGTCGGCGTCTTGGTGGCGGTGCGCGTCGCCTTGCCGAGATATCCGATCGTGACGCCGCCCTGCGGCTCGAGGCGCAGGGCACCGCGAGCAAGACCCTCGACGGCCAATTCATCCAGTGCCACCGCGGCTGGCGTCTCCAGCACCGGCGCGACCGGCTGTGCCTGTGCGGACGCCGCAAACACAGCGGCTGTCCCAGTCAAAAGTACACCGGCGACTTCATTCGTTCCGCGACGTCTCATGTTCTCGCCCCCGTCTTCTTGTCGATATTTGACGACGTCGTTCCGCCGCTGGGCGGTCATGACGACATCGTCTGACGGGGATCAAGCGGGTAGCGGGCTTTAACAAACGACAGAATCGAAGGTTCTTCTTGGAGCAATTACAGTATGATATCTAAATCTATGTGTTTTAAGATAATTTTCTTAGTCTAGAAGAGATAAAACGTAGACAATTAGACGGCGATGTTGCGGAATGGCAACGGGCTAATTGAGAGGCATTATAATCTGCCCGACCTTGGACGCCGAAGTCAGATTTCGCCTGCGAAAATCGCGGGGCTACCCGCGACTCACGGCCGGCGGCGGCCTGAAGAGACTCCGGAGCCGAAGAGGCATCCGGAGATCCCCGAGTTCGCGAGACGAAGGGCGGTCTCCGGGTGAAAACCCTATCGGTTCGGACGCAGTTTCGCGGCCGCCTCGGCGAGCCGCCGGATCGCGGCCGGGTCGGGCTTGCCCGCGGGCACCACCCAGCTTCCGCCGACGCAGAGCACGGCCGGGTGGGCGAGCCACTCGCCCGCACTCGCCTCGGTGATGCCGCCGGTGGGGCAGAACCGCACCTGACCGAAGGGGGCGGCCAGGGCCTTCAGCGCCTTCAGCCCGCCGGCCGCTTCCGCCGGGAAGAACTTGAAGCGGTCGAGCCCGTGGTCGAGGCCGCGCATGATGTCGGCGGAGGTCGCGACCCCCGGCAGGTAGGGCACACCGGAGGTGATCGCCGCCTCGGTCAACGGCGCGGTCAGGCCGGGGCTGACGATGAACTTGGCACCCGCGCCGATGGCGGCATCGAGATCGCGCGCGTTCAGGACCGTGCCGGCACCGACCACCGCGCCCGCGACGCTCGACATCGCCCGGATCACGTCGAGCGCCGCGGGGGTGCGCAGCGTGACTTCGAGGGCGGTGAGCCCGCCGCCGACCAGTGCCTCGGCGATCGGCACCGCATCGGCGGCATCCTCCACCACCAGAACGGGGATGACGGGAACGGAGCGCATCAGCGCGTCGATGGTGCTCATGAGGGTCTCCACTCTCCGTGCTGCCGGTGCGAACGCTTCAGATTGATTCTCTGTCATGGCGAGGTGAAGCCGCAGCAATCCAGGGCGCGACCTTTCCGGAGACTTCGCGTTCGCTGGATTGCTTCGCTCACGCTCGCAATGACGGCGTGGATGTCACAACCCCGCCGCCGCCAGCATCGCCGAACCGCCTCGTTCGGCGTCGTCGGCGCCCTGGCGCATGAAGGCGAACAATTCGCGGCCGGTGCCGAGGCCGTCCGGCGGCTGCACCGCGTCCTCGCGGCCCTCCCACTCGGCCGGATCGACCAGCACCTCCAGCACACCCTGCTCCGCCGAGAGGCGGATGATGTCGCCGTCGCGGATGCGGCCGATCGGCCCGCCGCCGACGGCCTCGGGGCTGAGATGGATCGCCGCCGGCACCTTGCCCGACGCCCCCGACATCCGCCCGTCGGTGACCAGCGCCACCTTGTGCCCGCGGTCCTGCAGCACGCCCAGCGGCGGGGTGAGCTTGTGCAGTTCCGGCATCCCGTTGGCGCGCGGGCCTTGGAAGCGCACCACTACCACGACATCCCGCTCCAGCTCGCCCGCCTTGAAGGCGGCGATGACGTCGTCCTGATCCGAGAAGACACGGGCCGGGGCTTCGATGGTGCGGCGCTCGGGGTCCACCGCGCTGGTCTTGAAGGTGGCCCGGCCCAGGTTGCCCTTCACCAGCCGCATCCCGCCATCCGGCTGGAAGGGGCTCGAGGGCGGACGCAGCATGGATTCGTCCAGCGGCTCGGCGGGGGCGTCCTCGAAGGTGAGGTCGTCATTCTCGCCCAGCAGCTTCGGATCACGGGCGTGGTCGCGCAGGCGCGTCCCCGCCACCGTGAGGATGTCGTCGTGCAGCAGGCCGGCATCGATCAGCGAGGCGATGACGTAGGACATGCCGCCGGCGGCGTGGAAGTGGTTCACGTCGCCCGCGCCGTTCGGATAGACCCGCGCGATCAGCGGCACCACACCGGAGAGCCGGTCGAAATCCTCCCAGTCGATGACGATGCCGGCGGCCCGCGCCATGGCCGGCAGGTGGATCGCGTGGTTGGTCGAGCCGCCAGTGGCGAGAAGCCCCACGATGGCGTTGATGATCGCCTTTTCATCGATGCAGCGCCCGAGCGGCCGGTAATCGTTGCCGTTCCAGCCAATCTCGGTGAGGCGGTGGATTGCGGAGCGGGTCACGGCCTGGCGCAGCCGCGTGCCCGGATTGATGAAGGAGGCGCCGGGCATGTGCAGGCCCATCACGTCCATCATCATCTGGTTGGAGTTCGCGGTGCCGTAGAAGGTGCAGGTGCCGGCCCCGTGATAGGAGGCGGATTCGCTTTCCAAGAGCTCCTTCCGCCCGACCTTGCCCTCGGCATAGAGCTGGCGGATGCGCTGCTTCTCCTTATTGGCGAGCCCCGAGGGCATCGGCCCGGCCGGAATCGGGATCATCGGCAGGTGGCCGAAGCGCAGCGCCCCGATGATGAGGCCCGGCACGATCTTGTCGCAGATGCCCAGCAGCGCCGCGCCCTCGAACATGCCGTGGCTGAGGGCGACCGCGGTCGAGAGAGCGATGGTGTCGCGCGAGAACAGCGACAGCTCCATGCCGCGCTGCCCTTGCGTGACCCCGTCGCACATGGCCGGCGTGCCGCCGGCGACCTGTGCCGTGGCGCCCACTTCGCGGGCGAAAATCTTGATCTGCTCGGGATAGCGTCCGTAGGGCTGATGCGCCGAGAGCATGTCGTTGTAGGCGGTGACGATGCCGATATTCATGGCGCGTCCCGCGATGATCGCCGGCTTGTCCTCACCGGAGGCCGCGAACCCGTGGGCGAGGTTGCCGCAGGCGAGCTTCGGGCGGTGCACGCCCGCCTCCCTCTCGCGCTCGATCAGGTCGAGATAGGCGCGGCGGCTGTCGCGGGAGCGTGCGATGACGCGCTCGGTGACCGCGGCGACTTCGGGGTGAAGCTCCGGCATGGCTCATTCGCCTCGTTCGGATATCGACGGCACGGACAGGCCCGCAAGATCGGGGCCCGCGTCCCCTTAACATGGAGAGACTCCAAAACGGCATCACGCTTGTGAGAACGTTTTCATCGATCGCAGCGAGGGCTGTGCGCCCTCCTCGGCGGCTCTCTGTGTCGCGGGCAGGCTCAGCGTGCGCCTGGAGAAGCCGTCGATGGGATCCGCACTCAGATCAGGCATCCACGCCGAGCGCCGACGCCACCGTGGGATCAAACAGACCGCCACGATCGCGTTGGCTTCCAGGAGACGTCGGGCGCGACACGTCGCGCAGAGCGCGTGGCCAGATCCCGTCACGCTCCCGGCGCGGCGGCAATCTCCCGCTCGATCTCGGCCGGATCGAGGACGTAGCGGCGCGAGCAGAACTCGCAGGTGATGCCGATGGTGCCGTCATCCGCCACCATGTCCCGGCGCTCCTCGGCAGAGAACGAGCGGATCATGCCGATCACCCGTTCCTGGGAGCAGCGGCAGCGCTCGATCACGCTCTGCGCATCGAACACCCGCACGCCGCGCTCGTGGAACAGCCGGTAGAGCAGCCGCTCGCTCGACACCGCCGGATCGACCAGTTCGTGATCCTCGACCGTCCCGACGAGGCTGCGCGCCTCGGTCCAGGCATCGTCCTCGGCGGGCGCGCCGGTGAGGATCTCGTGGCCCTCCGGCGCGTCGCCGGGCGGAAGGTCGGCCTGGCGCAACCGGTCGGGCGAGGTCGGCAGGAACTGCACCAGCAGGCCGCCGGCCCGCCAGCGGCTCTCGCCGGCCTCCATCTGCTCGGCCACCGCGAGGCGCACCAGCGTCGGGATCTGCTCGGACTGGCGGAAATACTGGTGCGCGGCCTCCTCAAGGCTCTGCCCCTCGAGGGCAACGACGCCCTGATAGCGGCTCTGGGTTGGCCCCTGATCGATGGTCATGGCGAGGTGGCCCCGGCCCATCAGGTCGGCGGCGCGTGCCTTGGGTCCGAGGGCCGCCACCGGCTCCGCGTCGAAGCGGGCGGTGGCACGCACCCGGTCGGGCGCCTCGAAATCGACCACCAGCATATTCACCGGCCCGTCGGTCTTGGTCTGGAGCTGGAAGCGCCCTTCGAGCTTGAGCGAGGCGCCGAGCAGCACGGTGAGCGCCGCCGCCTCGCCGATCAGCCGGGCGACGGCGTCGGGGTAGCCGTGACGGCGCAGGATGGTGTCGATCGACGGACCGAGCCGCACCGCGCGCCCGCGCAGGTCCAAAGCCTCGACGGCGAAGGGCAGCACGGCGTCGTCGCCGCCTTCGAGCGAGGGCGTGGACGGCATGGAGGAAGGGGCGTGTCCGGAGCTCATGGGCTCTCCGTGTCCGAGCGGTGAAAGGGGCGGGAGGGCGGCCGATCCGGCGGCATCACGCCAAACCGGCGCGAGCGCAAGGGGCGGCGGACGTCCTCGACAGACCCTCATATGGGGAGCGCTGGGCCGCGGTGCGAGGCCGGCGCAGGATGCCACCACTCGCGTCCGAGATACCCGACGACGCGTCGTGCCGACGGGACGGGTCAGAAATCCGTGTGCAGCCGCGTCCCGATGAAGTCGGCCGGACCGCGGTCGCGGTTATAGGCCGGGTTCTCGACGTGCTGGTAGTCGAAGGTCATCGTCACGGCCTTCGTCAGGTTCAAGGCGTAGTAGACCTCGACCGCCCGCTCGGGGGCGTAGTTGTCGAGGCGGCCGTCGCCGATCAGCAGTCCCAGCCCGCCATTGGCGAAATAGGCGCGGTGGGAGGGCGAGATCCGGTTCGCTGAGGCGCCAAAACCGATCGTATCCTGCGGCCGGCCCCAGGCCGTTCCCTTGAGCGAGAGGCCACCCGAGACCGAGCCGTCGACATCGGTAAACGACAGGCTCTCGTTGCGCCCGTCATTGACGCTCGCCCGCGCGAACAGGCCGAGATCGGCGGTCAGCGCCTGTTCGAGATTGAGGTAGAGGCCGCTCTTGCGCCGGGGCTCGCGGGTGGCCAGGACCGCCGTGTTGATGTCGGCGAACGCACCGGCCTGGGTCAGAGCCACGACCTGCCGGAAGTTCGCGGTGTTGCCGACATTCGTGAACAGGCCGAGGCGCAGCTTTCCCGGCTGATCGAGCACCGGCAGGGTGTGGCGCCCCTCGAACTCGATGACGGCGCCGGCCCGCTCGAACACGCGCGGATCGAGCACGTCGGAGGAGGGCTCCTTCGGCACCTGCGTGTAGGCGGCACGCACCGCGAACTCCGCGCGGTTGTACTCGACCATCAGCCCTTGCGTGAAGCCGGGGAGGTTGGCCGGGAAGTCCCAGGCGGCCGACGCCCACAGGCCCCAGTTCATGAAGTCGACGCGCGGGTCGTGGGCGTAGACGTTGCCGTCGAAGAAGTCTCCCAGTGCGAACTTGCCGGCGATCACCGTGATGCGCTCGACGTCGCGGGTGCCGGCGATGGAGTTCGGCCCGTCGGGCACTTCCTCGGTCTCGCCGCCGAGCCCGAAGGTCTGGCGGATGAAGTAGCGGTTCGAGCGCAGCTTCGGGAACGGCGCACCCGCCTTCTGCGCCTCGCCGTTGACGAAGCCGGCCACGCCCAGGGTTCGCGACAGGCCGAAGCCCTGGCTGAATTCCGGGTTGTAGTAGAGTTCGGTGCCTTCGAAGAGCTTGAGGCCGAGGAACAGCGTCGCGGTGGTCGTCGCCTGCGCCTGGTCCGGCACGAGGCTCTGCGGACCGCGATAGGGCGAGCGGAAGCCCGTCACGCCCTGGTTCACGAAGGTGGTCTGGCCGTGCAGCGAGAAGCGGGTGTCCTTCGGGACCTCGTCCTCCTCTTCCGGTACCAGGGTGAGTGCCTGGGGGTGCCAGATCAGCCGGGCCATCATCTGGTTGGAGACGAAGCTGGTGCGGGTCGTCACTGGACCACCGTCGGGGCCCGGCAGGGCGCCGAGACCGAAGCGACGGCTCTCGCCGAGGTCGCTGTAACGGTAGTCGATCCCGAGCGAGAGATGCGGATCGACCGCGAACTGTACGCCCGCGCCCAGCGTGTAGCCGAGATAGGACACATTGCGAGCGGCGCTGGCCGCCGGTCCCCCGGCCAAGTCCGGATAGGTGGCGAGCACCCGTCCGTTGGCGCCGGTGAGCCCGAGGGTCGCGTAGATCAGGTTGTTGCCGAAGGCGTAGCCGAACCGCGCGCGGGCCGACCCGAACACGTCCGTCTTCTCGCGGATCAGGGCGAAGGGCGGATCGATTGCCTCGTAGCCGAAGCCGGTCGCATCGGAGCGGACGCCCCGCTTGAGATTGGCGCCGGCGAGGTCGGCCTCGATGCCGTAGACAAAGGCGCCGCTCTGCCAAGTCCAGCCGGCGAAGGCGCCGCCCACCACCGTAGTGGCGTCGCCGCCGAGATCGCGGCTGCCGGTGGCGTCGCCCGTCGAGACCGACTGCACCCGGCGCGGGCCGATCGTGGTCGGGCCGAAATCGTAATTGCCGAAAGAGGCGCCGGCGCTGCCCTGCAGCCCGGCATAGAAGCCGGACCAATCGATGAAGCGAGGGCGGGCACGCTCGGCGAGGTCTGCAGCCGCGGCGGAGCCGGCATGAAGCCCGAGGAGTGCGACGAGACTGGCCGAAGCCACTCGACCGATCCGATTGTTCCCCGCGCGCACCTTGGACACTTGCGCCAGCCCCCGCCGCCACCTCTTGAGCGGCCTAGCAGATGCCGTTGCCGCCGTAATGGGCCCGCTCCCGCGGAAAGCACGAGGCTTCGGAACGGTTGCGCGGGCGCCACGATGGCAGGGAGAAAACGGAAACATCCGACAGGACGATGACGGTCCCGCCGTCAGCGTCGAAGAACAGGGGACGGCAGCAGGCGCCGGATCGATTGTCGCCCTTTCGGCGATGCGCCGTCTTGCCGGCCGGAAGCTTGGCCCTAGCTCGGATGAGCCGTGACCCCCATCAGGTTAGGCAAACTTCAGGGCGCGTCCGCGAGGCCGCGCCCTTTTTCCATGTGCGTGAGACGCGTGCGGGCGGCGCAGGTCACTCCGCCGGAGCGGCGGGCGCTTTCGGAGCCGGCTTGGCGGCCTTCGCGGGCTTGGTCGGCACCTCGACCGGGGCTGCGGCCGCCTGCTGGTTCACGTCCGGCACGCGGGTCCAGGTCTGCGATCCGCACAGCACCTTGAGCATGCAGCCCTGCACGTTCAGCTCGGCATCGCTCTCGCGCTCCAGGCTGACCTGATAGATCTTGCCCTCGTCGGCATTGTAGATCTCGCCCGCGAAGCCCGCATCCTCCGGCTTAAGGTTGTCGAGGAGCGTCAGACCGATGATGGGCCGCACCCGCTTCTTCGGATCCGGGTTCTTCACGTCGGTGCGCGGCGCGCCGGCATCGTCGGCCGGAGACTTCAGCCAAACGACCTTGCCGCAGGCGTTGCTGCCGGCCGGACCGCAGCGATCGATACGGATCTTGGCGCGTCCATCTCCCGTCAGCCAGGTTCCGGAGAGATCCTTGGGCGCAGCGAAGGCCGAACTGGAGGCCAGGAGAGCGGCGAGGCTGAGGGCGATACGCATGAAATGGCTCCTGAGGCTGAGCCCGGATACGGGCGTGTGGCTTGCGGAGAAAGGATCGCCCCGGCGGCGAGCCGGGGCAGGCGAACCGTCTCCCGAATCAGCCCTCGCAATCCGGCGATTTTTCGGCAGTGTTGCGCTGAAGCCATGGCGAGGCCGAAAAAGGCCGCGCTAGCCGCCATCCGGACCGCATGGGCGATCTCCGCTTCGCGCCGCGAAAGCCTGAACCCGCGGCGGCGAACGCTGGTGACCGAGGCCGGCAGCAAACCAGAGTGATTGCTTACAAGCGATTGTTCTGATGCCCGCTCGCCGGTCGGTTGAGGGGGCATCGCTGCACCGCTATAAGCCCGGCGCGCCGGCAGCCTCTCGGGCGGCATTCCAGCCACCCTCATTCAAGCGCGTCGCGCGACCCCTTTCTCCAACGAACCGGACCGGACCATGGCCAACGAGCGCACCTTCTCCATCCTCAAGCCCGACGCGACCCGCCGCAACATCACCGGTGCCGTCAACGCCGTGATCGAGGCCGCCGGCCTGCGCATCGTCGGCCAGCGCCGGATCCGCATGACCCGCGAGCAGGCGGAGAAGTTCTACGAGGTGCACAAGGAGCGCCCGTTCTTCGGCGAGCTGGTCGAGTTCATGACCTCCGGCCCCGTCGTCGTGCAGGTGCTCGAAGGCGAGAACGCCGTCGCCAAGTACCGTGAGGTGATGGGCGCCACGAACCCGGCCCAGGCCGCCGACGGCACCATCCGTAAGCAGTTCGCCGAGTCCGTCGGCGAGAACACTGTCCACGGCTCGGACAGCGCTGATAACGCCAAGCTCGAGATCGCGCAGTTCTTCACCGACGCCGATATCGCCGCGTAAGGCCGTCCTCGCCGGCCTCGGGGCACGGGGCCGGCGAGAAACACGCTCAAGCTTGCGCGGGGCTGACGCCGCGGTGGCCTCGAACCGTCGAGGACGGCGCAATCCGGCCGAGTGTGACTCTGCTGCCCTAGCGGCGCGGGGCGGGCGGACCGAAGAACGCAGACGATCGACGCTTTCCCGTCTCTCTTCGGATTCTTGCTCCATGCGCTCCAAATTTTCGCGCACCGGCCGCCTGCTCGTCGCGGCCGGCCTCGTATCCCTGCTCGCCGCCTGCAACTCGGCGGGGCGCTCGACGCAGTACACCTCGCTCGAAGGCTACGTGCCCGATCCGGCGCTGAAGACCGCCTCGAAGAGCAACCTCACGGGTCGCGTGCGCCACGCCTGCACCGTGACCCAGGCCAAGTTCCAGAAGGTTGCCGAAGACGCGCTCGCCGCTCCTTGCGGCTGCTACGCCGAGCGCACCCTCTCCGCCCTCGACAAGGACGAGATCGCCTCCTACCGCACCACCGGCTACTTCAACGACACGGCCCGTGCGAAGGCGCTGAACGCCCTCGACAGCTGCAAGCTGCCGCGCCCGATCGTCTGATCGACGGCACAATCGGGGCGGCGCATGGCGCCGTCCCTTCGGGGAAAAGGCAGGGCTTCGCCCTGCACCCGCGAAAGGTCTCGATCTTTCGAAACCGGAATCAGAGCTTCTCGGTCCGAGTTTTCCCTTCGTCCGGCTTCGACTTCTCAGGCTTGGCCTGCTTTGGGCAAATGCCCTGAAGGCTTGTCCATTCGGCCTCCGACAGGATGCCCGGACCGGCGGGCTTCTCTCCTGCCAACGATCGGATCCGCGCCGCCCGCTCCGCCGTGAATGGGTGCGAGCGAAGGAACGAGATCGCGTCCGGCTTTTCGTGGTCGGCGTCTGTGATGCGCTCGAGGATCGCGGCGAGCGCCGCCCCGTCGCCGCCGGCCCGCTTCACCGCCGCGACCGCATAGGCATCCGCCGCCCGCTCCGCGTCGCGCGAGTAGCCAGCCGAGATCGCCGCTTGGCCCACCGTCACCAGCACCGTCGAGCCGGTGAGGTCGCCAAGGACAAGGCTCAGCAGGAACGAGGTGCCGCCCGCCGTGATGACCGAGCGCATCGGATCGCGCGCGGCGACGTGGCCGAATTCGTGGGCGAGGATGCCGGCCAACTCGTCGCCGTTCCTGGCCTTGGCGATGATGTCGGAGAGCAGGATCACCCGGCCGCCCGGCAGCGCAAGGGCGTTGGCGACCTTGTGGCGGCGCACGCTGACCTGAGGCGCCACCGGCAACGCCATGCCCTCGGTGAGCCGCGCCGCCAGCCGGTCGAGCACGGCCCGCGCCGCGGCCTCGTTGCAGAGCGGCGGGTTGTCGAGCAGGGTGACGATCTGCCCGTCCACGCTGCGCCCGATTTGCGCCTCGAACGCCTGCGGCACCAGCGGCGCGAGCAGGCCGGACGCCGCCGGCACGCCGTAGATCGCGGTCAGCAGCACGGACACGCCGGCGGCGATCGACCAGAGCACGAGGCGAGTGACGCCGCCTCCGCCCTCAGCCCGGTTCAGATCGGGGCAGCGCGCCGTCAACGCTTCCGCGAACGGTGCATCGGCGAACTCCACGCTCTCCGGCCCCTGTGCGTGGTTGATCCGCATCAGAGGGGGGGCGGCGTCCGCGGCGCGCAGGTCGAGCAGGCTCCAGTCGCGGGTGATGTCCTCGCCGACGATTTCCAGTCGGAAGGTCAGCCGCAACGTCACCGGTCGGGGCCGGGCGCTGATTCCGTCGAAGAAGGTGCCCTCGGTGGTGATCGCCTCCATTGTCACCTCAGAGCCCGATTTCGAGGGCGCCACCGACATCGAGCGCGTCGGCCAGCCCCTCGTTCAGGCCGCTCGCGGGCGCGCGGGTCGAGGCGAGGACCGCTTCCAGAGCCGGCAGATTCTCGATCTGCATCGTGGTCGCCACTGCGTGCCACAGGCGCACGGTGATGATGCGGACGTAGAGCACGTTCGTGCCGAGGATCGCGCCGAGATAGAGCAACACGGTCGAGACGATGATGAAGGCGTGAATGCCCGCATTCTCCCCATCCTGGGCGATCAGCGGCACGAGCAGGGCGAAGATGATGCCCAGCACGATGATGAAGCCGATCACCGCCAGCATGTAGACGAGATAGGGGAAGTAGAACTGGCGCGCCTTGAGCGACGAGATCAGCCGGGCCCCGCCGAGATGCGTCGCATTGAGGAAGGCACGGGTCTCGCGGGCGCGGTAGAAAGGGATCAGCAGGAGCGCCAGCGGGATCGAGAAGGACGCGGCGATTCCGATGGCACTGGCGTAGTAGACGAGCGGCGTGTCCTCGTAGGCCGGGTTGAAGATGAGCTTGCTCTTCTCGCTCGCCGGATCCTGGATCAGCAGATCACTCGGAATGTCGAAGCCGGTCCCCGCCAGCAGCGCCAGGATGCTCAGAAGGATCGGCAGCAGGCCGACGATGTAGAACATCATCCACGGGAGCAGGATCGAGCGGCCGGTCGCGGTCGAGTGCATCCGGCTCTGGCCGACCAGCGTGTGGTCGATGCGGTAGCGCTCCAGCGCCGCGCGCATGAAGGGGAAGGCGAGGCCGAGGCTGAGAAGAGTCCCGAGCCACCACAGGCTGGCACGCCCGGCATAGGCGAAACCCGATCCGTCCTGGCCCAAGCGGATGCCGCGCCAGCGCGTGCGCGACGCGCGGTAGCGTCGGCCGCGATACAGGGCGTACTGCCCGAGAACGAACAGGCCGATGAAGGAGATCGGCGCGGCGAGTGCGGCCAGCACCGGGCTCAGGAGACCGATGACGAACAGGACGAGGTAGACTGGCACCAGGATAGCCAGTGCCACGAGGAAGCCGAGGAACAGCTCCTTGCCGTTGCCGAGATACTCGGCCGGGCTGCCGGCCACGATCGTGCGGCTCCAGAAATAGCGCCGAAGGTTGGTGATGTACCAGAACCGGTAGATCGAGAACGTGATCAGCGAAAGCAGGAATCCCTTGACCACGATGCCGGTCAAGCCCGGCACTCGGCGATCGAACGCGATCGCGCCCATTCGTGCCGGAGCCGGGCTCGGCACGCCCTCAAGCTGGTTCATCGTCGCAGTCCCCCCTTGGTGTTGGGAGACTAGAATCCTCGACGAGTGCGTTGCAACAGCGCGGGGTGCTCAATCAACGATTTAGGCACTCTCGGGTATGGGTGGGCCTCATTCGATGACAGGCTCGGTTCGAGTTTGATCGCGTCAGGCGTGTCTTCCCGTCATCATGAACATCAGCGAAGCGATCCGGCAGCGCACCACCTCCGGATAGGTTGGGTCCGGGATCGCTCGCGCCATTTTTGCGACGATACACGGCGAGCTGAAGCGTTGGGACGAGACCTATGAACCGGCGCCTTCAGGGTTAATTTCACGTGAAAATCATCGCGGCAGCTCTGGTCTGAAATGACTAGGGAGCAACCGACAGCCCGATGACCCGACCCCCAAACGACGAACGCCGGGTCTGCTAAGACCCGGCGTCCTTCTAGCCATCGTGGATCGAATGCCGGTGAGACATCCGTAATTCAGCAGCAGCGGAAACCCGAGCTGTTGCCGACCCCGAAGCGGGCGTTCTCGCGATTGCGAAAGAACTCACGCTCGGTCATCGGCGTCTGATCGGGATGGGTCTTGGAGATGTGGGAGACATAAGTCCCGTAATCGCCCTGACCCACCATCAGCCGCGCGCCATCGCAGACGCACTTGTTGAAGGCCCGAAGGCGATCGCGAAAGTTCTGCGACGGTGCTGCGGTCCCGGTCATGTCGGCCTCACTCCGCGGGTGCGAGCTTCGGATCGGCTTCGAGAGCCGTCCAACGGTCGGCGCGGTACGCCTTGATGCAGGCCATCACGCCGAAGACGACGATCGCCACGACGAGGCCGACGAACATCACGGCCAGCGCCGCGTCGATCCGATCGTTGAAGACGATCTTGTGCATGTCGTCCATGCTCTTGGCCGGTGCCAGGACCTTGCCCTCGGCGATCGCCTTCGCGAACCGATCCGCGTGGCTGAGGAAGCCGATCTTCGGGTCGGGCGAGAAGATCTTCTGCCAGCCGGCGGTGAGGGTGCAGATGCACAGCCACACCGTCGGAATGATCGTGACGAAGGCGTAGCGCTCGCGCTTCATCTTGAAGATCACGACGGTGGCGAGCGTCAGCGCCACCGCTGCGAGCATCTGGTTCGAGATGCCGAACAGCGGCCATAGGGTGTAGATGCCGCCGAGCGGATCGGTGACGCCCTGGTGGAGGAAGAAGCCCCAGGCGCCGACGCAGAGCGCGGTCGCGACCACGCTCGGTCCCCAGGACGTGGTGTCCTTGAAGGTCGGCGAGAGCAGGCCGAGCAGGTCCTGCAGCATGAAGCGCCCGGCGCGGGTCCCGGCATCCACTGCCGTAAGGATGAACAGCGCCTCGAACAGGATCGCGAAGTGGTACCAGAAGGCCATCATCGCCTTGCCGCCGATGGCGGACGAGATGATGTGGGCCATGCCGACCGCCAGCGTCGGTGCGCCGCCGGTGCGGGAGATGATCGAGTGCTCGCCGACATCCTTGGCGGTCTGGGCGATCACATCCGCGCCGATGGGGAAGCCGAGCGCCGTCACCGCCGCCGCCGCACTCTCGGGCGTCGTGCCGACAAGGCCACCCGGCGAGTTCATGGTGAAGTAGATGCCGGGGTCGATCACGCAGGCGGCGACCAGCGCCATGATCGCCACGAAGCTCTCCATCAGCATGCCGCCGTAGCCGATGAAGCGCGTGTCGAGCTCGTTGTCGACGAGCTTCGGCGTCGTGCCCGAGGAGATCAGGGCGTGGAAGCCCGAGACCGCGCCGCAGGCGATGGTGATGAACAGGAACGGGAACAGGGAGCCGGCCCAGACCGGTCCGGTGCCGTCCACGAACTTCGTCATCGCCGGCATCTGCATGTGCGGCGCCACGAAAACGATGCCGATGGCCAGACCGACGATGGTGCCGATCTTGAGGAAGGTCGAGAGGTAGTCGCGCGGGGCGAGCAGCAGCCAGACCGGAAGGATGGCGGCGACGAAGCCGTAGCCGATCAGCATCCAGGTGAGCTGCACGCCGGTGAAGGTGAAGGCCGGGCCCCAGTACGGGTCGGCGGCGATCTGGCCGCCGTAGACGATCGCGGCCATGAGCAGGACGAAGCCGATGATCGAGACTTCGCCGACCTTACCCGGCCGGACGTAGCGGGCGTAGAGGCCCATCAGCAGGGCGATCGGGATCGTCGCGCCGACGGTGAAGGTACCCCAGGGGCTCTCGGCCAGCGCCTTGACCACCACCATCGCCAGCACGGCGAGCAGGATGACCATGATCATGAAGGTGCCGAACAGAGCGATGACGCCGGGGATCACCCCGAGTTCGGCCCGGATCAACTCGCCGAGTGAGCGGCCGTCGCGGCGCATAGAGATGAACAGGATCATGAAATCCTGCACCGCGCCCGCGAGTACGACGCCGGCGAGGATCCAGAGCATGCCGGGCAGGTAGCCCATCTGCGCCGCGAGCACCGGGCCGACCAGCGGGCCGGCGCCGGCGATGGCCGCGAAGTGGTGGCCGAACAGGACCGACTTGTTGGTGGGAACGTAGTCGAGGCCGTCGTTGTGGCGATGGGCCGGGGTCTCGCGCTTCGGATCGAGGCGCATGACGTTGTTGGCGATGTAGAGGGAATAGTAGCGGTAGGCGATGAGGTAGACGCAGACCGCCGCGACCACGACCCATAGGGCGTTGATCGATTCCCCTCGCTCTATGGCGACCACCGCCAATGCCGCGGCACCCAAGGCCCCGACCAGGGCCCAAGGCCCGTGCTTCTGTATCGCGCCCATGCGACGCCTCACTCCGTCATTGGCCGCATTCTTGATGCAGGCGGCCTTACGCGGTTCTGTTTGGCGCAATTTTTCCGGTGAAGCCAGTTGCCGGAAATACACAGGTTCGCGTTCCCCCGTCTGGGGAGTGACAACTTCCAGCTCGCGTTACCTCGCTGGCAGAGTGTGAGTCATGCGCCTGCAGGCCAGCGCGTCGACGTTCTGCCGGAATTTCCGTGAGCCTCCGTGACCCGTCGGGTGGGCCGTGCCGCTCGCGCCACACCGGGCGCGTCATACCAAATCCGGTTGATCCCTTCGGGATGGCGGATTTGACCCTCGCTCAAGCGCCGCGCGGGCTAGCTGATCCGATCCCCGCTTTGATCAAGCGGAGACCGTATCAGTCGAGGACGATGACCCGGTTGGGAAGCTGGTTGTCCGCGTCACGGCCGGGGAACTCCGCTTCAAGCACCGCACCGACCCGCTCCACCGCCGCGACGAGACCCTCGCCGAGCGCCCCGTGACCGGCGGCGGCAAGCAGGTCCGAGACGATGGCGTGCCACTGTGCCTCCTCGATACGCGCGCGCACGCCCCGGTCGGCGACGATCTCGGCGTAGCGCTCGGCCAGCGCCACGTAGACCAGCACGCCGGTGCGCCCCCGCGTTCCGGTGAGGCCATGGGCGAAGAACTCGCGACGGGCGGCGGCGTGCGCCCGCTCGCGACGCCAGCGCCGCGGCGTCAGTGCGATCCTCAGGCGCTCGTTCAGAGTCAACAGGAGGGTCGCGAGCACGCAGGCCGCCTGGACGAGCGCGATTTCCCCCGCGCCGAGATCGGTGAGCAGGATCAGCGGCCAGGGCAGGGCAAGCGCGACCGCAAGCGCGAGGGCGAGGCCAGGGGAGCGGTAGAGTCCGGCGCGGGCGGCCACGAGCACAACGATCTCGCCCGCGGTGCCGGCCTCCGCCCGTCCGATCGCCGCGGCGATCCGCTCGCGCGCGGCCGTGTCGAGAATCGACGCGCTACCAGTCACCGGATGCTCCTCCGCCGCCGAACGAGCCGCCACCGCCGGAAAAGCCGCCGCCGCCGCCATCGGAGAAGCCGCCGCTCCATCCGCCGGACGGCCCGGGGATGACCACGAAGCCGCCGCCTCGGCCTCCGCGCCCGCCCCCGCTCATCCGCGACAGCACGATGACGAGGGCGATGATGACGATGATCCAGAAGATCACCGTGACGGGATCGACCGTGTCCGCTCGCACCGGGGCCCGGCGCTGCCATTCGTCGGCATCGCCCGCGAGGATGGGCAGGATGGCATCCACCCCCGCCTCGACCCCGCCCGAAAAGTCGCCTTGGCGAAAGCGGGGCGTGATCGCGCTGGTGATGATGGTCTTCGACAGTGCGTCGGTCAGCGCCCCTTCGAGCCCGTAGCCGACCTCAATCCGGACCTTGCGCTCCGTCGGGGCCACCAGAAGGAGCACGCCGTTGTTGGTCTTCTTCTGGCCGATGCCCCAGCTCCGCGCGAGGCGGTTGGCGTAGTCTTCGATCGTGAGATCCTGAAGGCTCGGCACGGTAGCGACGACGAGCTGGTCTCCGGTCTTGTCCTCGTGCGCCTTGATCTTGCCGTCGATCCGCGTTCGAGCCTCCGGCGAGAGGATCCCGGCCGCATCCACGACCCGCCCGGTGAGCTTAGGAAAATCGGGCTCGGCCGCCGCGGCGAGTCCGGCGAGGACCATCCAGATCAGCCCTGCGAGCCACAAGGCCGGCAGCAGGCCGGCCGCGGGACGCCGAGCGGTCCAATCGGGGCGCGTCATCGACAGGGTGCCTCGCGCGGGCGTGCGAGAGCATCGTCCCGAACGGTGGCCGCCGGCTTTCGGACAAGGACGATGCAAAATCGACGCTCTAGAACTTCACGTTCGGCGCGCGCTCCGCGCCCGGCGTCGAGGTGAAGGTCTCCATCGGCTTCGCCTCGGGGTAGAACCACGAAGCGATCCAGCGGCCGGGAATGGTGCGGATTTCAGTGTTGTAGGCCTGCACCGCCTGAATGTAGTCGCGCCGCGCCACGGCGATGCGGTTCTCCGTGCCTTCGAGCTGCGATTGCAGGGCCAGGAAGTTCTGGTTGGATTTGAGATCCGGATAGGCCTCGACCGAGGCGAGCAGTCGCCCGAGCGCACCGGAGAGCTGGTTCTGGGCGTCCTGGAACTGCTTGAACTTCTCCGGGTCGCTGACCGTCGAGGCATCGACCTGGACGCTGGTGGCCTTGGCCCTAGCTTCCGTCACCCGGGTCAGGGTCTCCTGCTCCTGCTTGGCGTAGCCCTTCACGGTCTCGACGAGATTCGGGATCAGGTCGGCCCGGCGCTGGTACTGGTTCTGCACCTCGCTCCAGGCCGATTTCGCCTGCTCCTCCAGGCTCGGCACCCGGTTGATCGCGCCGCAGCCGGAGAGGCAGGTCGCCAGCCAGAGCGCGGCGAACGCGGAGACGAGGCGACCGAGAACGCTGGTGCGAGCAGGTGCCGCGGGACTGAGAGAGAAGGACATGGCGGGCAATCTCCGAAACGAGCTTGGCGGCAGAAGCTGCTGTCGGAGATAGGGGCTGCCACGGCTGCGAGAAGGGTCAGTGCCGAAGCAACCGCATTCGCGCCGGCGGACATTCGCCGCTTGACAACGCGTGTTCGGTTGCGGCGGCGTTCCTGTGATGAACAATGCGCCTGCCCTCGCTTCCGCCCGTCCCCGCATCACCATCAGCTACTGCACCCAATGTCAGTGGCTCCTGCGGGCGGCGTGGATGGCGCAGGAACTCCTTTCGACCTTTCGCGACGATCTCGGTGAGGTCGCCCTGCGGCCTGGCACCGGCGGGGTGTTCGTGATCGCGTACGATGAGGAGGTCATCTGGGAGCGTGTGCGCGACGGCGGCTTTCCGGATGTAAAGGTGCTCAAGCAGCGGGTGCGGGATCGGATCGATCCGGGGCGGGATCTCGGCCATGTCGATCGAGCCGGGCGGGAGAGCTGAGACAGAGCAGTTGGCACGCAGGCCCGCGCTGGGGCATGATGGCCGGACGCCACTCTTCGAACATCGTACAGGCCAACGCCGCGGGACGCCTTGATCCGACGCATGCTCTCCCGGCTCGGCCAGCGTGGCTTCTCCACGCAGTTCTACCTGATCATGCTCGTGATCGCGCTGATCGGTCCGGGTCTGATCTTCACCGCCATCCTGCTGACCCGCTACGCCGCCACCGAACGCGCCCGCTTCGAGCAGGATGCCCGGGAGAACGTGCGCGGGATCGCCCTGTCGATCGACCGCGACACGGCCGGGCTCGTCTCGGTGCTGCAGACGCTCGCCACCTCGCCGCGGCTGAGGGATGGCGAATTCGCCAATTTCGAGAATCAGGCCCGTCTGGTGCGCGAGGCGATCGGCCTCGATCTCGTGCTGCGCCGGCCGGACGGACAGCAGATCGTCAACACGGCCCTGAAGCCGGGGGCGCCCCTGCCGGTGACGACGCTGCCGATCGACCGTGAACTGATCGACGGCGGGCAGCGCTCCATGGTCACCGGCTATCTCGCGGGGGCGACGCCCGATCAGGCGCACTACGCCGTCGCGCTGCCCGTGCGGATCGATGACCGCGTCGCCTTCATCCTCAGCTTCGCGGTGCCCCTGAATCGCATCGCGGGCATCCTCGGCCGTGAACAGGTCCGGGGCTGGGTCACCGGCGTCTCGGACCGGGACGCGGTGGTGCTCGCACGCTTGCCCGAGATGCCGGGCGTGGTCGGGCATCCCCGGCTGGCGACGTTGCGCCAGACCGCGACGGGCACGCCCGGCGTCTGGGAGGGACGGGACCGAAACTTCAAACCCGTCACCGTGGTCGAGGCGCGCTCGCGCCTGAACGGCTGGACCGTGGGGGCAAGCATCCCGCGCGAACTGGTCGATGCGCGGCTGCGGCGCTGGATCTGGGCCTTCGGTGGCTTCGGGCTTCTTGTGCTCGCCACCTCCTCGGTGCTTGCCGTGCATCTGTGGTCGCGGGTCTCGAAGCCGCTGCGGCAGCTCGCGGCGTCGGGGCCGGCGCTCGCCCGCGGGCAGGCAATCCCGCGGGTCGCCTCGCCGATCCACGAGATCCGCCGCCTCGCCGACGTGCTCTCGGAAGCCTCGCTGCGGCTGCGCACCCGCAGCGAGGAGCGCGACCGGGCGCTCGCCGAGACCCAGCGCGGCCTCACGGCCCTGCGCGAGAGCGAGGCGCGGTTCCGCCACATGGCCGATTCGGCCCCGGCCCTGATCTGGATGACCGACGAGACCGGCGAGGTGGTCTTCGCCAACATGCATTTCGACCACCTGTTCGGCCGCCCCGCCACGGAGATGACCGGCGGCGGCTGGGAGTCGATCGTGCATCCGCCGGATCTGCCGGCCTTTCGGGCGACGTTCCAGGAGGCGTTCGAGCACCGGCACCCGTTCCGGGCCGAGATGCGGGTGATCGATCGCAACGGCGAGATCCGCTGGCTGCGCTGCGAGGGCGTGCCGCGGCTCGACGATCACGGCACCTTCCTCGGCTTCACCGGGTGCAACGTTGACGTCACCGACGCCAAGCGGGCCGAGGAACATCTGCGCCTGCTCATCAACGAGCTGAACCACCGGGTGAAGAACACGCTCGCCACCGTCCAGTCGATCGCCATGCAATCCCTGCGCGGGCTCGACGGCGAGGAGGCGCAGGCGGCCAAGGCCGCCTTCGAGGCGCGGCTGCTGGCGCTCGCCCGCGCCCACGACGTGCTGACCCGCGAGAGTTGGGAAGGCGCCGAGCTGAAGACCGTGGTGGCCGACGCGATCCGCCCGCTGGAGGCAGCCGAGGGACAAGACTCACGCTTCGCGGTCTCGGGCCCGCGCCTGCGGCTCGCGCCGCGGCTGGCCCTGTCCATTGCCATGGCCCTGCACGAACTCGGCACGAACGCCGTGAAGTACGGCGCGCTCTCCAGAGAGGGCGGGCGGGTGACGATCACCTGGACCGTGCAGCGCCGGCCGGACCTGTTCCTCTCCCTGCGATGGAGCGAGAGCGGCGGCCCGCCCGTCACGCCGCCGACGCGGCGCGGTTTCGGCTCGCGCCTGATCGAGCGCAGTCTCGCCCGCGAGCTCGCGGGCAAGGTCGAGCTGCTCTACGAGCCCGATGGCGTGGTCTGCACCATCGAGGCACCGGTGCCCCCGCCGGGCCTGCTGGAGCGGAAAGGCGGAACGCAGCTCGCTGCCACGAAACCGCTTCCGCTCGCAGGCTGAAGCAGGCGCCCGGAGCGACCCCAGCGGGCTCCTATTGGAACGTCATCGGATCCGGCCCGATCCGCCCGTCGGCCCGATCGAGAGCGGCGATGGCCGCGTGGTCCTCCTGCGTGAGGGCGAAGCCGAACACGTCGATGTTCTCGTGCATTCGGGCAGGCGTCGCGGATTTCGGGATCGTCACGAAGCCGTTCTCGATGTGCCAGCGCAGAACCACCTGGGCCGGGCTGCGCCCGAGGCGGTCGGCGATCCGGGTGATGGCGGGATCGTCCAGCACCTGGGCCTGTCCCAAGGGGCTCCAGGCCTCGGTGACGATGCCGAGCCGGGCATGGGCCGCCCGAAGCGCGTGCTGCTGAAAGCGCGGGTGCAGTTCGATCTGGTTGAGGGTCGGTGCGACGCCGGTCTCGCTCACGAGCCGATCGAGCTGACCCTCGGTGAAGTTCGAGACGCCGATCGAGGCCGCACGGCCTTCCTCGCGCAGGCGGATCAGGGCTCTCCACGTGTCGAGATAGAGACCCCGGTCGGGGCAGGGCCAGTGGATCAGGTAGAGATCGACCTGCTCCAGGCCGAGCCGGGCGAGGCTCTCGTCGAAGGCGCGCAGCGCCGCGTCGTAGCCCTGGCTGTCGTTCCACAGCTTCGTCGTCACGAAGACCTCGGCACGCGACACCACTGTCTCGCGCAGACCGCGCCCGACGCCGGCTTCATTGCCGTAGGCCGCGGCGGTGTCGATCGATCGGTAGCCGCTGCCGAGCGCCGTGCCGACGAGGGACGGCGTCTCGGCTTCCTGCAAACGCCAGACGCCGAAGCCGAGTTGAGGGATGGACCGTCCATCGTTGAGGGCGATCTGCGGGACGGGATCGGGGGCTGCCATGGCGTCTTTGTTCTCATGCGCGGCCCGGGCGAAGAGCCGGGGGCGGGGCCGAGAGAATCGGCATGATCCTGCCTGCCGTACAGGCATCCTTCCGAGGGGGCAGGCCTGCGCGCGCGTCAGGGCCCGGTCCGCGCGGCCTCCTCCACCGCGTCGGGATCGGGCATCCGGACCAGGTGCAGATAGGCCGGATCGAAGTCGCAGAAACTCCGCAGGCGGGCGACGTTGGGGATGTAGAGCCGACGGTCCTTCAACTGGATCAATCCGGCCAGTCGCAGGTCGCGCAGGATGCGGCTCACGTGGATCGTCGTAATGCCGAGGATGTCGGCGAGCATCGGCTGGGTCAGGGGCAGCGGGCAGTCCCGTTCTCCGGCGGCGCCGACGAGTTGTTGGCGCAGCAGCAGCTCGCAGAACAGGTGAGCGATGCGCTTGTCGGCGGGGCGCTGGCCCATGCTGGCGAGCCATTCCCGCAGGATGCTCTCGTCGACGAGAGTCGCCCACCACAGGGCCCGGGCGAGGCGGGAATCGCGGAAGACCAGAGAATCGACCTGCTCCTGGGGGATGTCGGCGACGATGCAGGGGGTCAGCGCGGCGATGTAATGGTCGGATGGGCCGAGTACGATCGATTGCAGATCACAGAAATCGCCGGGCAGGAGCAGGCCGATGATCTGGCGCTGCCCGTCATCGATGATCTTGTAGCGGAAGGCGAAGCCTTCGAGGATGAGGTGGACGCCAGCCGCCACGTCGCCCGCCCGCACGATGTCCTGCTGCGGGTCCAGGCTGCGCTTGACCCTGGCCATATCGGCGAGCAGGGCCCGGTCGCCGGCGTCGAGGTCCGGGCCGTGGCGAAGCCTGAGGATCAGGGGGTTGCTGCGTGAAGGCAGCACGGTCGCGTCCATGGACGCTCAACGCGGAACGCTCCGTTCCGTGCCATGGAAACGCGACGACATTCTCCGGGAAACCGCCCTCGGGATGCTGTGTTCCCGCAAGCCCGTCGGTCGTCTGCCGCGTCTCAGGCGGCCTTCCAGCGCCGGGCGGTGTGGTTGCCGAAGGCGCGGGCGTAGAGATTGCAGTAGTTCAGCGCTGCCCCGTCCCAACCGAAGGAGCGGGACATGGCGCTGCGGCGCATAGTGTTGAGGCGCTTCTTCTGGCCGAAGGTCTCGAAGGCGCGGCGGATCGCCGAGGTCAGTCCCCGCGGCGAGGCCTCGCCGAAGGTGAAGCCGGTCACCCCATCCTCGACCGTATCGTTGAGCCCACCGGTGCGGCGCACGATCGGCAGGGAGCCGAAGCGTTGCGCGTACATCTGCGCTAGGCCGCAGGGCTCGAAGCGCGAGGGCATCAGCAGAAAGTCGCTGCCGGCGAAGATGCGGCGCGCTTCCGTTTCGCGAAAACCGACATGGACGCCGACATTCTCAGGGTAGCGTCCGGCGAGATCGCGCAGGGCCTCCTCGAACCGGCCCTCGCCCTGGCCGATCACCACGAGTTGCCCGCCCTCGGCGACGATCGATTCGGCGGCACTGATGCTGAGATCGATGCCCTTCTGGTGCACGAGGCGCGAGACGATGGCGAAGAGCGGCCCGCGGGAAACCGCCATGCCGAACTGTTTACGCACCTCGTCGGCATTGGCGCGCTTGCCCTTCCAATCGTCGGGCTCGAAGCGGGTGGCGAGATGCGAGTCGGTGCGCGGGTCCCAGCTCTCGTCGATGCCGTTGAGGATGCCGGTCAGGCGCCCCTGCGCGGCGCGGGTGCGCAACAGGCCGTCGAGGCCGCAGCCACCCTCGGGCGTCGTGATCTCGCGGGCATAGGTCTCGCTCACCGTGGTGACGTGCGAGGCGTGGAAGATGCCCGCCTTGAGGAAGGAAAGCTGCCCGTAGAACTCCACGCCGTCCATCTGGAAAGCATAGTCCGGCGCGCCGATCCGCCCAAGATTGTCACGGGGGAACAGGCCCTGATAGGCGAGGTTGTGGATCGTCAGCACGCTCGGCCGGCGGATGCCGAGCCAGGACATGTAGGCCGGCGCCAGGGCCGTCTGCCAATCGTTGAGGTGCAGCAGGTCGGCCGACCAGAGCGGATCGATCCCGGCTGCGAGCTCCGCCGCCGCGCGGCTCAGGCGAGCAAATCGCAAGTCGTTGTCGCCGAAATCGCCGTCCGCGTCGCCGTAGGGCGTGCCGTCGCGCTCGTAGAGGTCAGGCGCCACAAGGACGTAGACGCCGAGCCCGTCCGGCGTGGTGCCGTAGCCGAGTTCGCAGCCGGGTACGCCGGCGAAGGCGCCGAACCGACCGACCATCGTCAGGTTTTCGAGGCCGGCAAGCACCCGCGCGTAGCCGGGGATGAGGACGCGGACGTCGTAGTGGCGGCGCAGGGCACGGGGTAGGGCGCCCGCGACTTCGCCGAGTCCGCCGGTCTTCACGAAATCCGCCATCTCGGGGGTGGCGTAGAGGATGCGGGGAAGGAGTGCGTTGCCGAGCCTGTGATCGGGTTCGAAGGCGGAGATCGGCGACGGCGGCTCGGCGAACGGGCGCGCACCGAGATCCACGTAAGCCATCGCTTCGCCCCCGCCCCACCTGCGCCGCTGTTGGTATGCGGGACCCGCCGCTGCTGCGCTCGGCATTGAAATGCTCCGGAAGGCAATCCGTTCCGTTGCATTGCACAATTCAGACCACGTTCAGACCAATATTTTTGATCCGGCGCCTGCGTTTCCATCATGGGTTGTCTGCGTTGCGGGCATGTGTCGGCCATTCTGCGTATTCTTCCCGGATTCGGTTGGGTCGCATGCGCAGGGTGCGTCGCAGCGACTCGAAAGGCGGATGCCGGCTTTCGAGGGAGGCGATCCCCTACCCGCCGACCGGGCTCAGGATAACGCCTTCGTCCGGTCCGAGGGCGAGGCCGCCCTCAACCCTCTCGCCCGTTCGTCCGGCGTGGGTCGAGAGCAGGATCGTCCAGGCCCCTCTCTCGTGCAGAGGCACCCGCCATTCCCGCGTGCTGAAATTGAGCAGGATGCGCAGGGTTTCATCACCCGCGAAGCGCTCGAAGCCGAACACCTCGGCGGCGAGATCCGTATCCAGGGTCAGGTTGCGCCAATTGCCGATCGAGAGGGCGGGATGATCCCGGCGCAAGGACAGCAGCCGGCGGTACAACGTCAGGATCGAGCGGGAATCATCGCGCATCGTCTCGACGTTGCGCCGATCCGCGTCCGCGCTGAGCGGCAGCCAGGGCGTGCCGGTGGTGAAGCCCGCGTTCGGCGCGTCCTCCCACTGCATCGGCGTGCGCTCGGGGTCGCGCCCGTGACCGGGCTCGTTGCGGCCCCACGGGTCCTGGGCCCGCTCAGGCAGCACCGGGACATGTCCGAGGCCGATCTCGTCGCCGTAATAGAGGGTGGGCGTGCCGCGTAGCGTCAGCAGCAGCATCGCCGCGACCCGCTCCTGTGCCTCGCCGACGCGGGCGGCGATGCGAGGCTGGTCGTGATTGCCGAGCACCCAGTTCGGCCAGCCGCCCTCGGGCAAAGCCGCCTCGTATTCCGCGACCAGGGCCGCCACCGCGTCGGCGCGCCACGGTGTCTGGATGAGCTGGAAGTTGAAGGGGAGATCGGCCCCGCCGAGTTCCGGCCCGTAATAGGCCATCAGCCGCTCGATCGGCAGGTAGATCTCGCCGATCAGCACCCGCTCGCCATAGTCGCGCAGCACCGCGCGCATTCCGGCGATGACGTCGAGCACCTCGGGCCGATCGCAGGAATAGGTCTGATGGAAGCGGTTGATCCCGGCCTGATGCGGTTCGAAGTCGGGATTGTGCGGATTGTCGCGGAATCCCTCATCCTTGATCAGGTGCCAGATCACGTCGACGCGGAAGCCGTCCACGCCGCGATCCAGCCAGAAGCGCAGGGCGTCGTGCATCGCCGCCCGCACCTCGGGGTTGCGCCAGTTCAGGTCCGGCTGCTCGGGCAGGAAGGCGTGGTAGTAGTACTGACCGGTCGCCGGATCGCGGGTCCAGGCCGGACCGCCGAAATTCGAGAGCCAGTTGTTGGGCGGGCCACCATCGGGGCCGGCGTCGCGCCAGATGTACCAGTCGCGCTTGCGTGCCGCGCGGCTCGCCCGGCTCTCGACGAACCACGGATGCTCGATCGAGCTGTGGTTGGGCACGAAGTCGAGGATCACCTTCAGGCGCCGCCGATGCGCCTCGCCGATCAGAGTGTCGAAATCCGCCAGTGTGCCGAACAGCGGGTCGATGGCGCAGTAATCCGCCACGTCGTAGCCGAAATCGGCCATCGGCGAGCGGTAGAACGGCGAGATCCAGACCGCATCGACGCCGAGCCATGCGAGGTAATCCAGCCGCGCCGTGATCCCCCGAAGATCGCCGACGCCGTCACCATCCGTGTCCTGGAACGAGCGCGGATAGACCTGATAGACTGTCCCGCTCTGCCACCAGACCGCCTCGGAGCGGTTCGTCCCGGATACCGGACCTGACATCGGACCTCCCGCCCTGACGCTGCCGGCACCGCGCGCACCCGGCCAGAGGAGGGCGTAGGGCCGTTCAGCAAGCCTTCAAGCGGTGGATGCCATCTCTCGTGCGGGCCTTGGGGTGACACGAAAGCGTTGTGTCTAACGTGACACAGACGTGCGGGCACACAGCTTGCGAACGACATGTTTGCACGCATGTGTCTCGACAAGTCGGGTCACCGGCAACACCATGGTCCCGCAGGGCGACAGGCCACGTCGCGGATCATCGTGCCACCGCAAGAAGAGGGCAGGATCTGCGTTGAACCGAAATGCTTCAGCTGCTTCGGCTGCAACGAAGGGGGAATCTCAGGTGCTGAAAGAAGCTCCGTCCGCTCGCGACAGAAATGACGAAGCGGACACATCCGCTTCATCGGCGAAGACGGCGAAAGCCGCCGCTACCTTTGTTAAGCCGCGCGAAATCGTCCATGCCGATGCCGTCGTGGCCTTGCGCGAGGACATCCGCGCCAAGCTCGTCTACGCGATCGGCAAGACGCCCGAGGCCGCCCGCGAGCGCGACTGGTTCGCCGCCACCGCCCTGGCGCTGCGCGATCGGATCGTCGATGCCCGCGACCGGGCCCAGGCCGGCACCGTGCCGGACAAGCGGGTCTACTACCTCTCGCTCGAATTCCTGATCGGCCGGCTCCTGTCGGATGCGATGAACAATCTCGGCCTCGTCGAGACCACCAGGGCCGCGCTTCGCGACCTCGGGATCGATCTCGCCGACGTCGAGGGTGCCGAGCCCGACGCCGCGCTCGGCAATGGCGGCCTCGGCCGGCTCGCCGCCTGCTTCATGGAGAGTATGGCGAGTCTGTCGATCCCGGCGGTCGGCTACGGCATCCGCTACGACCACGGCATCTTTCGCCAGTCGTTGGAGAACGGGTGGCAGCGCGAGGCGCCGGAGACCTGGCTCGCGGAAGGCAACCCCTGGGAGTTCGCGCGGCCGGAAGCCACCTACACGATCGGCTTCGGCGGCCACGTCACCATGACGAGCCAGGGCGATCACCACATCCGCCGCCACTGGCATCCGGCCGAGACCGTGAATGCCGTGGCCTACGATGTGCCGATCGTCGGCTGGAAAGCTAAGCACGTCAACGTCCTGCGCCTGTGGAAGGCGGAGGCCGACGCGCCGGTCGAGCTCGCCCGCTTCAATGCCGGCGACCATGTCGGGGCGGTGGCGGGCCGGGCCCGGGCCGAGGCGATCTCGCGGGTGCTCTACCCGAGCGATTCCTCCGCCGAGGGCCAAGAGCTGCGCCTACGCCAGGAATTCTTCTTCACCTCCGCCTCGCTGCAGGATCTCGTGCGCCGGCACGTGGCCGAGCGGGGATCGCTCCGCTCCCTGCCCGACCACGCCGCGATCCAGCTCAACGACACCCATCCGGCCATCGCCGTGCCGGAGCTGATGCGCATCCTGATGGAGGATCACGACCTCCCGTGGGAGGATGCGTGGCAGATCACCACCCACACCCTGCACTACACCAACCACACCCTGCTGCCCGAGGCACTGGAGACCTGGCCGGTCGAGCTGATGGAGCGGCTGCTGCCGCGCCACATGCAGATCATCTACCTGATCAACTGGCTGCACCTCGAGGAGCAGAGCAAGAATGCCCGTAGTGGTGCGTTCGACGTGTCCACCGTCTCGCTGATCGACGAGACGCACGGGCGGCGCGTGCGCATGGGACCGCTCGCCTTCCACGGCTCGCGCCGGGTCAATGGCGTTTCGGCGCTCCACAGCGAGCTGCTGAAATCGACCGTGTTCAAGGATCTCCACGCCATCGAGCCGGAGAAGATCATCAACAAGACCAACGGCATCACCTTCCGCCGCTGGCTGCACAACGCCAATCCGGAGCTGACGGCGCTCGCCGTCGAGGCGGCGGGCGAGGGCGTGCTCGATGATCCGACTCTGCTCGAGCGGCTGGTGCCGTTCGCCGACGACGCGGATTTCCGTAAGCGCTACGCGGCGATGCGCAAGGCCCGCAAGGAGCGCCTCGCCCAGGTCATTGCCGAGCGCACCGGCGTCACCGTCGATCCGTCGGCCCTGTTCGACGTGCAGATCAAGCGCATCCACGAGTACAAGCGCCAGCTCCTCAACCTGATCGAAACAGTGGCACTCTATCAAGCCATCAAGCAGGCCCCGCACAAGGACTGGACGCCGCGGGTCAAGATCTTCGCCGGCAAGGCGGCGCCGAGCTACGTCCAGGCCAAGCTCATCATCAAGCTGGCGGGCGACATTGCGAATGTCGTCAACAACGATCCCGAGATCGGCGACCGGCTGAAGGTGGTGTTCCTGCCGAACTACTCGGTGAGCCTGGCCGAGGTCATCATCCCGGCGGCCGACCTCTCCGAGCAGATCTCGACCGCCGGCATGGAGGCTTCCGGCACGGGCAACATGAAGCTCGCGCTCAACGGTGCGCTCACCGTCGGCACGCTCGACGGTGCCAACATCGAGATCAAGGACCATGTCGGCGCGGAGAACATCTTCATCTTCGGCCTCGACGCCGAGGGCGTGCTTGCGCGCGTGAAGGAGCCGGACTACGCCGCCAAGGCGATCGCAGCCTCGGCCCGGCTGGCCGCGGCGCTCGACGCCATCGGCAACGGCACGTTCTCGCCGGACGATCCCGGCCGCTTCGCGCCGCTGGTGGACGAGTTGCGCCACGGCGACCGTTACCTGACCACGGTCGATTTCGAGGATTACTGGCGTGTCCAGCGCGAGATTGACGCCGCCTGGAAGCGCCCGGCGCAGTGGTGGCGCGCGGCAATCCTCAACACCGCGCGGATGGCGTGGTTCTCCTCCGACCGCTCGATGCGGGAATACGCCGAGGAGATCTGGCGGGTGAAGGTGGCCTAAGGGCCTACAAGGACGCGCGCAGGGCGGGAGGGGCGGAGGCTCCTTCCGCCCCTATCGTTTCTCACCCCGGTTCCTTCCGAGTTCAGCGCAAGCAGCGGCTGGAACTGGTGCCGGCCTTTACGGCATCGGGTTGAGACGAGCCGTTATCTTTATATGCAATCATAGATTGTTCCGCCTCGGTGCCGGTTCTAGCTTGGCTTTCGCCTGACCGCGCATCGGGGCGCATGCACCATGGATCAACGTCTGCCGAAGCTCGCTTGGTTTTCGTGCCTCGCCGCGATCGCCGCGATATCGGCCATCAATCTCACTTACGGCGGAAGCATAAAGACCGGAAAAGTGCCTATGCAATGGGGCGTTAACGGACAGCCAACTTGGTTCGCTCCAAAGGCAGTCGGCCTCTGGATAATCGTGGCGATCTTGGCGGTCACAGCCCCTGGAGTGTTCCTCAATATCAGGCAAAAGGCGGGATCAGCCAGTGACTGGTACTGGCTCGGAATGATCGCGACGTTCTGCTTCATCGCGGCCGGATATGCTTGGCATATCTCGGCCGTCATGGCCTGGGCGGAAGCGCAGCCCTGAATCGAAGTTCTGAGGCGCCTTACGCCCCCGGTTCGAGCGGGATCGGGTAGTACCGCGCACCCGCTGCCGCCGCCAAAACCTCGACCGCACCCAGCGTCGAGGGGCAGCCGGAGGCGTGCACCACGTCGGTCGCCCGTAAGGTGGGGATGTGGGCGGTGAGCGGGCCGGGTCGCACGTCGGGGGCGCGCTGGCGGTGACGGTCGGCGGCGATCGTGATGCGGGTCACGCCGGTGGCGCGCAGCCATTCCAGCGACGGGCGCATGTAGAGGTCGAGGGGATCGCGGGCCCCGACGATGAGGCAGATCTCGCGGGCGGGCTCGACGTAGCGCGCGGCGCGGGCGATGGCCCAGATGCCGGCGAATCCGGTTTCTGCTGCCACCAGCACGAGGCGTCCGCCGCCGGGCCGGTAGGTGCCGTTGCCGACGGGGCCCTTCACCTTGACCGTGCGGCCGGGCTCGACCGCGCAGCCGAACAGGGCGGTGAGATCCTCGGCGCACTCGCCGCGCAGGTGGAAGACGAGCTCGTTCAACTCCGCCCCGCCCTCGACGCCGAGCGTCGGGGTGAGGGTGACCGGGCGGCCGCCCTCGAGCGTGACGACGACCTGATCGCCCGGCTCGAAGGGAAGCCGCCGCTCTAGGGTCGCGACCACCTGCACGACTCGCGGCGCCAGTGCCGTTATCGTGTCGATGCTGCCGGTGCGGCGCACGAGCGTCCGGGCGGGCGTCTTGACGGGTCGGATCGCCGCGTCCGGATCGGGCACGGAAAGGGTCACTGCCTCCGCCCGCCGGGCGCGGACCGGCAACCGCCGCGAGGCGGGGCCTGCGCCCTGGCCGAGCAGACCGGTCATCGGAGCGATCACGCCGTCGGCGAGCGCGGTTTCCAGGGACGTGTCGCCGGGAGAGACCCGCAGGGCCTGACCGTTCACGACAAGCGAGCAACGGGCGCTCATGGGAGCACGCATGGCGGCAACCCGCTCCGATCGAAATGAGAGGTGTCTTGGAGGGATCAGAGCGGGTCGTGGATCAGCCGCTCGACCAGGGCGGCCCAGCGTGCGCGCACGGCGCGGGCCTCCTCGCTCAGCGTTTCCGCTTCCACGAGGCCGAGGCTGCTGCGAAGCGCTTCGCTTTCCCGGCGCTCGGCGGCGAGCGCGGCCTTCATCATCGCCACTTCGAGGCGCAGGCGCGTCAGATCCGCTTCACCGGCATCGGCTTCGGGCTGGGAGGGAGCAAGGAGGTCGACGTCCGTGTCCGCCGTGGCCGGCGCCACGGCGTCCGCCGGGTTCTCTTCCGCCACGTCCGCCGGCGCTTCCACCGGAACGAGACGCGGCTGCGCCGCGACGGCGAGATGGGCGTGGATCGGGCGTGTCATGAGGCGCCGCATCGCGCTGCCGGAGAGGGCCGGGCTCCTGCGTCTCGTGGCCTCGATCATCGTCCATCCTCAGTCCGGCGGGACCACCGAAGCAGCGTCCCGGATCGTTCGGATGGACCTTCCTTCAACATGGTTAAAGGAGGTTTAAACTGAAGCTTGAGGGACCTGCCTCATCGTGAGATCGGCGCGGTCACGCGGCCTCGGGCGCGGCGCCGACGAGCTGGCGCGCCTGGAGCACGGTCATCGGCTCGCCGAAGGCCGCGCCTTGAGCGTAATCGCAGCCGAGCTCCTGCAGCCCCTGCGCATCCTCTTCCGATTCGGCCCCCTCGGCGATGGTGGCGAGGCCCAGCTCCTGCCCCATCCGCAGGACCGAGCGCAGCATCGCGCTGCGCCCCTGGCCCATCTGGCGCACGAAGCTCTGGTCGATCTTGATCGTGTCGAAGGGGAAGCGCTGAAGGTAGGAGATCGCCGAGTAGCCGGTGCCGAAATCGTCGAGGACGAGGCCGGCGCCGAGATCGTGGATGCGGGTGAGCATCTGGGCGGCGTATTCCGGGTTCTCCATCACCAGCCCCTCGGCCATCTCCAGCTTGAGCGAGCCGGGCAGCACGCCGGTGCGGGCGATCACCGTCTTCACATCGTGCAGGAGGTCGTGGCGCAGGAGCTGGCGCGAGGAGACGTTGACCGAGGCGAAGATCGGCGGCTCGACATCGAGCGAGCGCTGCCAGGCGGCGAGTTCCAAAGCCGTGCGCTCGATGGCGAAATTGCCGAGTGGGACGATGACGCCGGTCTCTTCCGCCACCGGCAGGAAGGTCGAGGGCGGGATGCGGCCGAGCTTCGGGTGATCCCAGCGCAGCAGCGTCTCGAACCCGGCCACCGTGCGGTCTTCGAGCCGGACGATCGGCTGGAACAGCACCTTGATCTCGTTGCGCTCCAGCGCCTTGCGCAGGTCGGCTTCCAGCATCAGCCGGTCTGAGCGCTCCAGCCGCATGTTGGCGCGGAACACCTCGATCCGGTCGCCGCCGCCGCGCTTGGCCTGGATCATCGCCATCTCGGCGTTCTTGAACACCTCTTCGCGCCGCGTCTGCCCGCTGCCCTGGCCGCTCGCACCCTGAGCGCTCCCTTGGCCGGCCTCGTGCAGGGCGATACCGATGGAGACGGTGAGGAACACCTCGCGGTCGGCGTAGGTGACGGGGGTGGCGATGGCGCGCCGGATCATCTCGGCGAACGAGAGGATGCGGTCGGGCTCGCGCTCGGAGAGCAGGATCACCGCGAACTCGTCGCCCGCCACCCGCGCCAGGGTGTCCTGCGGGCGCAGCAGCCGGCCGAGCCGGCGCGACAGCGTGAGCAGGATCGAGTCGCCCGCCGAGAGGCCGATGGCGTCGTTGATCGCCTTGAACCGGTCGATGTCGAGGGCAATCACCGCGGGCTTCAGGCGCGGGTCCTGGCTGGCCAGAGCCAGCGCGGCCTCCAGGCGGTCGTGAAACAGCTCGCGGTTGGGCAGGCCGGTCAAGCTGTCATGCACGGCGTCGTGCAGCAGCCGCTCCTCGGCGGTCTTCGCTTCGGTCACGTCGCTGATGGTGCCGACGATGCGGATCACCTCGCCGTCGGTGCCGATCACCGGGCGCGCCTTCAGTCGATACCACGCGTAGGGGCCATCGGCCGAGCGCAGGCGGAAATCGTGGACGATGCGCCCGCGCCGCTCCTCGATCACCGTGTCGAGGGCGGCCGAGTAGCGCTCCACGTCGAAGGGGTGGAGCAGGCCGAGCCAGTTCGCCGCCGGCCCTTCGAGGGTACCGCGCTTGAGCCCGAGCTGCGCTTCGATCTCGGGGCCGGCGAAGACGCGGTCGCCCGGCACGTCCCAGTCGAACACGATGTCGCCTGCTCCCGTCAGCGCCAGCGCCCGGCGCTCGGTGTCGGAGACGAGGCTGTGGCTCAGGCCCCCGCCGGCGAAGGCGTGCTGCATCACCGTGAAGCCGATCAGCATGACGATGAGCACGAGGCCGCCGATGAGCGCCGGCTGCACGAGGTCGGAGCCGATATGCCCGGTGATGGCGAAGCCCGCCGCCACCACCCAGACCAGCAGCAGCAGCCATGTCGGCACGAGCAGGATAGCGCGGTCGTAGCCGTTATGGACGGCGAGATAGAGGATCAGGAGGAGCCCGACGCCCGCCACCGCGGCGATCGAGATGCGCGCCACGCCCGCCGCCACCGGCGGGTCGAACACGGCGAGCGCCACGAGGCCGGCGAGAAAGGTGAGCCAGAAGAAGGCGACGTGGCTGTAGCGCACGTGCCAGCGCGACAGGTTGAGATAGGCGAACAGGAACACCAGCAGGGTCGCGCCGAGCACCGCCTCGGCGGAGGCCCGGTAGATCCGCTCGGCGGCTTCGGTGACGGGAAACACCCGTTGCAGGAAGCCGAAATCGATGCAGGCATAGGCCAGCACCGCCCAGGACAGCGCAGCGGCGGCGGGGAAAATGATCGCGCCCTTCACCACGAAGATGATGGTGAGGAACAGCGCTAAGAGCCCGGCGATGCCGATAATGATACCCTTGTAGAGGGTGAGCCCCGAGGTCTTCTTGCGGTAGGCGTCCTGATCCCAGAGGTAGACCTGCGGGATGTTCGGACCTTTGAGCTCGGCGACATAGGTTACCGTGGTGCCGGGATCGATGGTGATCAGGAACTGGTCGGCGTCGAGGCTCTCGTCGCGCTCGGGCCGGATGCCCTCGCTCGCGGTGATCGCGGCAATGCGCGAGCCGCCGAGATCGGGCCAGATCACCCCGGAACCGACGAGGCGGAAGTGGGGGGCGACCAGCAGGCGGTCGATCTGCTCGTCGGTGTCGTTGGTGAGCGCGAACACCATCCAGTCGGGACGCGCGCCGGCCTCGCGCGCCTTGACCGCGATGCGCCGCACGATGCCGTCCTTGCCCGGCGCGGTGGAGATCTGGATCAGGTCGCCGTCCGAGCGATAGCGCTCGATCGTCGGCGTCAGGTCGATGGCGGGCGCGTCGAGGGTGACGCGCACGGCCTCGACCGCGTAGGCGGGGGTGGTGGTCCCGAGGAGGCCGGCGAGGGAACCCGCCACGGCCGTCAGGATCGCGAGGGCCAGGGCAAGGGCCAGGGAAAGCGTGCGCAACGGGCGATTCTTGACAGCCGGCTTCAGCGGTGGGGGCGTGCGGCCAAGTCGTATCGGCGGCTCCCCGCCCCCGCAAGGCGAGCCGACCGGGGACGCGCGGCCCACCCACCGCTCTTTCGGCGGACCGTGCGACGCGGATCGCGTGGCTTTGCGGCCAAAACAAGTTAGGATCGGTCGCCGCGGTCTCGCTTGGGTCTCGCTTGGGCGGATACGGGCCGGTAGATCGGGGACTATGCGAACGATCAGAACGCGGCACCCAGGAAAAACCCTCCCCTGCAGAGGGGGGAGGGGAGTTCCGCGGCTTTCGGCAGCGCGATGATTTTCGCTCCGCTCCTCGTCGTGCCGCTGGCGGCGCTTCTCTCCGCCGGCCTCATCCTGCTGCTGAAGCCGCTCCTGCAGCGCTACGCGCTCGCGCGGCCCAACGCGCGCTCCAGCCACCGGGTGCCGACGCCCCAGGGCGGCGGGATCGCGATCATCGCCGCCGCACTGCTCACGGTCGTCGTCCTGGCCGCGCCGACCGGGAGCGCGCTCGGGGGCGTCGAGCTGCCGGTGCTGGCTCTCTCCGTGATCGTGCTCGCCGCCATCGGCGCCGTCGATGACATCCGGCCGCTGCCGGCTTCGCTCCGGCTGGTGATCCAGGCCGGCGCGGTCGCCGCCGTCGTGCTCACCGCCGAAGGCCGCCTGTTCCCGGACGTGCCGCTGGGGCTGGAGCGCGCCGTCGCGATCCTCGCCGGCCTCTGGTTCGTCAACCTCGTCAACTTCATGGACGGGCTCGACTGGATGACGCTGGCCGAGTTCGTGCCGCCGTTAGCCTTCCTGTTCGCCCTCGGTCTCGCCGGCCGCTACGCTCCCGAGCCGACACTGGTCGCCGGTGCCCTGCTCGGCGGCCTTCTCGGCTTCGCGCCGTTCAACCGCCCGGTGGCGCGGCTGTTCATGGGTGATGTCGGTTCGCTGCCGGTCGGGCTGATCGTGGCATGGCTGCTGTTCCGCCTCGCAGGAGAGGGGGGCTTGGCCTCCGCGCTGATCCTGCCGCTCTATCCGCTCGCCGATGCGACGCTCACCCTGCTGTGGCGTCTGCGGCGGGGCGATCCGGTCTGGCAGGCCCACCGCAGCCACTACTATCAGGTCGCCACCGTCAACGGCTTCTCCGTTCCGAGCGTGGTCGGCTCGGTCTTCGCCGTGCAGGTGGCGCTTGCCGGGCTGGCGGGCGCGACCTTGCTTTGGCCGTCTCCGGCCGTCACGCTCGCCTGTCTCGTCGTTGCGGCGGGGCTCGTCGGGTGGCTGCTGCGCCGGTTCACGACGCCGCGGACCGCCAGCACGTGAGGGGATGACCGGGTGAGCGGAAAGCTGATCGCGCTGACGGGAGCCACCGGCTTCATCGGACGCCACCTGCTGCGGGCGCTTTCGGAGCGGGGCTACCGGGTGCGGGTGTTGCTGCGCCGGCCGGTCGAGGTTCCGGAGGGTGCAAGCGGTGCCGTGGTCGGCGATCTGGCGCGGCCGATGAACATGGCCGCCGCGCTCAGCGGGGTCGATGCGGTGGTGCATTCGGCGGGCCTTGCCCACGCCATGTCCGGCGCGCCCGAGGACGATTTTCGCAACTCGAACACAGAGGCGACGCGCACGCTCGCCGAGGCCGCGCAGCGGGCACGGGTGGGCCGCTTCGTCTTCCTCTCCTCGATCCGGGCGCAGGTGGGTTCGAGCACCCCGGCGCCCGTGTCCGAGGCGGACGCGCCCGCGCCGACCGATCCTTACGGCCGCTCGAAGCTTGCCGCCGAAGAGGCATTGGCCGAGACCGGGCTCGACTGGGTCGCCCTGCGTCCGGTTCTGGTCTACGGCGCCGGGGTGAAGGGGAATATGGCGGCGCTGCTCAAGCTCGCCCGCACACCCTATCCGCTGCCGCTCGCGAGCTTGACCGGGCGCCGCTCGCTGGTCTCGGTCGAGAGTCTCGCGGTCGCGGTGGCGACGGCTCTGGAGGCGCCCGGCCCCCTGAAGCGCCCGCTGGTCGTGGCCGATCCCGATCCGTTGACGCTGCCCGAGATGCTTGCCGCGCTCCGTGCCGGCCTCGACCGCGGGCCCGGTCTGCTGCCTTGTCCGGTGCCGCTGATCGGCCTCGCCTGCCGGGCCACCGGCCGCGAGGCCGCCTTCGACCGGCTGTCCGGCTCGCTCGTCGCCCGCGCCGAGGGCCTGGAGGCCCTCGGCTGGCGGCCGGCGCAAGCGTCGCGGGACGGGCTCGCGGCTTTGGCGCGGACGGGCGGTTGAGGTCTCAGGCCGCCTTGAGAACCGCCGCAGCCTCAAGGGCACCGGCCACCGCCCGCTCGCGGGCCTCCTGACCCAGGGCGATGCCTTCGGCGACGATCATCTCCGGCGCCGTGATGCCGATGAAGGCCAGCACCGTGCGCAGATACGTCTCCGCGTGCTCGGCCGACGCTGCGGGCGTGCCCGGTCCGTAAAGGCCGCCGCGCGAGACGACGGCGATGACCCGCTTGCCGCCCGCGAGACCTTCGGCCCCGGACGGCCCGTAGCGGAAGGTGACGCCGGCCACGAGGATGCGGTCGATCCAGGCCTTGAGTTGGCTCGACAGGGTGAAGTTGTAGAGGGGCGCTCCGATCACCACGGCATCGGCCGCCAGGAACTCCTCCAGCACCTGCCGGCCGAGATCAACGTCGTGCTGCACGTCGGGCGTGTTCGTCGCGTTGGGCTGTGCCCCGGCGAGGACCGCGCCCGAGAGATGCGGCAGCGGCGTCTGGGCGAGGTCGCGGTAGGTGACGTCGAGGTCGGGATGCTGCACTCGCAGGCGGTCTACGATGGCGGCGGAAACCGTCCGGCTGACGGAATGCGGTCCTAGAATGCTTCCGTCGACGTGAAGGAGCTTCATGTTTGATCCTCGGTATCAGAATTGAACCGAGGCGCTATAGATAACCACCGTCAACCCTGCGCAAGGAGGCACATTCTTGGAACCCGGGCACATCGAGGGAACCGACGCGCCGCGGCGGCCCGATCATTCCGGGCAGGATTGCCGCCTCGTCGGCACGGTCCTGGCGCGGATCGGCGACAAGTGGAGCGTCCTCGTCGTCATGATGCTCGGAGACGGTCCGCGGCGCTTCAACGAGCTGAAACGGATGATCGGCGGCATCTCGCAGCGGATGCTCACCTTCACCCTGCGCGGACTGGAGCGGGACGGGCTCGTGACGCGCACGATCTTCCCGACGATCCCGCCGCGGGTCGATTATGAGCTGACCGAACTCGGGCGCTCGCTTCGGGAGCCGATCCAGGCGCTCGGCGCCTGGGCCTTCGCTCATCTGCCGGAGATCCAGGAGGCCCGCGCCCGCTTTGATCGCCGCGGCGGCGAAGGCGCCTGAGCTTCACGGAAACCGAGGTGTCAGGCGGTTGCCGCCTCGGCAGCTTGGGGCGGTGGCGCGAGGCTCTCTGGCTTCGTGGTCGGAACGGCCCTGGCGCGATTGCGGAAATCCGGGATCGCCTCCTCGAACACGGCCTCCGCCGCCCCCCGGTCGCCAGCCGCCACCGCCTCGCGCAGACGCGCGATCCAGCCCTCCAGCACGGCGCGGTCGGCGAAGACGGGCTTGGCCGCCATCACGCCCTCGATGCCGGCGAGCGTCACCCGCGGCTCTTCCTTGGCGAACAGGATCTCGTTGAGCCGCTCGCCCGGCCGCGCGCCGGTCACTTGGATCTCGATGTCCTCGCCGGGTTCGAAGCCGGCGAGCCGGATCATCCGCTCGGCCAGATCGCGGATGCGCACCGGCTGGCCCATCTTGAGCACGTAGACCGCCGCGCGCTGGTCGCCGGTATCGCCGCGCCCCTCCGCATCGGCGTGGGAGGCGGCGGTGAGCACGAGGTCGGAGGCCTCGCGCACGGTCATGAAGTAGCGCACCATCTCCGCGTGGGTCACGGTGACCGGGCCGCCGCGGGCGATCTGCGCCTTGAACACGGGCACCACCGAGCCGGCCGAGCCCAGCACGTTGCCGAAGCGCACGGCGATGAGCCGGGTCGCTTCCGCGCCGCCGCGTACCGCGTCGAGCGCGGTTTCATGATCGAGGGACTGGGCGACCATCTCGGCGAAGCGCTTGGTGACGCCGAGTTGCGAGACCGGCTCGATCGCCTTGTCGGTCGAGATCATCACCAGGGCGCGCGCCCCCGCGGCGACGGTGGCTTCGGCGACGTTGATCGAGCCGAACACGTTGGTCTTGATGCCTTCGGCCCAATCGCGCTCGAGATAGGGCACCTGCTTCAGTGCGGCGGCGTGGAAGACGTAGGTCGGCCGGAAGTCGCGGAGGATGGCGTGCAGCCGCTCGCGGTCGCGGATGTCGGCGAGCGCGCCTTGCACCTCGGCCTCGGCATGGAGCAGGGCCGGACCGTTGAGGACGGCGTGCAGCGCCGGCTCCGAATTCTCGATGACGAGCAAAGCCGCGGCGCCGAAGGCGACGGCGCGGGCGCAGATCTCCGCACCGATCGAACCGCCGCCGCCGGTCACGACCACGCGGGCGCCGGTGAGGAAGCTTTCCAGCCGCGGCCGGTCGATGGCGACGGTCGGGCGCAGCAAAAGATCCTCGATTTCCAGCGGCGCGAGTTCGGCATCGCGCATTCCCTCGCCGAGGCTGGTGACGCGGGCGAGCGGCAGACCGAGCCGGCGGGCGCGGGCGATCAGGTCGTCGGGCTCGGATTCGGGCGCCAGCGCGCTCGGCGTCGCCACGAGCCGGCGCACCGGCAGGCCGCGATTGGCCAGATCGGTCACCACCTGTTCGAGGTCGCGGAAACCGCCGAGCACGGGCACGCCGCGCATCATCTGGCCCGCCTCGTCCGCCCGCGGCGAGAGGATGCCCTTGGGCGAGAGCCGCTTGACCGAGCCGGATTCGATCGCCCGCAGCACGATCTCGATATCGGCGCCGCGGCCGAGCAGGAGCGTCGGCGTGGTGGCGGCGCGCGCTTGGCTCTGCCGGGAGCGGGCGTATTTCAGGTAGCGGAAGGCCAGCCGCGGCCCGCCGAGCAGGAAGATCTGCAGCACCCAATAGAGGAGGATCGCCACCTTGCCGAAGAAGTAGAACCCGTAGAGGTTCGAGGAGACCAGCACGTAATCGAGCACGAGCAGCGTCAGCGCAGTCACGCTGGCGGCGCGCACGATGCCGGCGAGGTCGGGCAGCGAAGCGAAGCGCCACTTGGTGCGGTAGAGCCGGAACCACGCGTAGATCAGCCCGGCATAGGCCAGGAACGGCGGCAGCAGCAGCGGCAGCGCGTGCAGGCGCTCGGCCAGCGCCCCGTCCTGGAAGCGGAAGACGAAGGTCAGCACCACGGCCGCCGCGGTCGCGGCGAGATCGTGGACGACCATCACCGCCGTCTTGAAGGTGCGCTTCTGCATGGTGCTTCGTGTCATGCCAAATCCGGTTGATCCCTTCGGGATGGCGGATTTGGGCTCCGCTCAAGCGCCGCGCGGGCTCGCTGACACGGCCCCCACTTTGATCAAGCGGAGACCGTATCAGAGCATCGGCCCGAATGATCGATACCGGTTTCGGCCGAAGGCCGATGCTCCAGGCGGAGCGCGGTATCGGCGCCGATCGGGGGGATTGTCAACGCGCGGCGCGGACCGCCCTGGCCACCGCCCCATCCCCTTCGTCGAGATCCGGGGCGTCGATGTGGCGGTAGCGGGCCTGGATCAGGCCGAAGGCGCCGAAGGCGAAGTGGCCGGCGGCGACGATGGCGAGCAGCACCCAGCCGTAGGGCTGCGCCCGCAGCGCCGAGAAGGCGCCCGAGAGACCCGAGGCGTCGGAGGAGGCCTGCGTCCAGGCGGCGGTCAGGACGAAGCCGCCGATCATCAGGAAGACCAGCCCCCGCGCCGCGTAGCCGAACCGGCCGAGCCGGTCGATCCAGGCCTCGGCGCCGGCGGGAAGGGAGAGCCGCTCGGTGACGTTGCCCTTCCAGGCCTTGGCGGCGTAGCCGATCCCGGCGGCGGCGATGCCGAGGCCGACGATCCCGACCAGCCATGGGCCGAAAGGCTGGTTGAGCAGCCACTTGGTCCAGTCCCGCACCCCGTCTCCGCCGGCGGAGGCGCGGCCGATGCCGAAGGCGAGCTGGCCGGCGGTGAGGGCGAGGCCGGCATAGATTACGGCGCTGATCAGGTGGGCGCCGCGCACGGCGAGCGCTTTCGCCGAGCGCCCGCGCCGGTCGGCGTCGGTCGCTCCTTCCACGACCCGCCACAGGGCAAAGCTCGCAAGCCCGAAGGCGATCAGCCCGACGATGACGGCGCCGAACGGACCGCCGAGCACCGCGCGCAGGGCCGATTTGCTGTCGCCGGCCGATCCGCCCTGACCGAGGGCGGCAAGAACGGCCAGCCCCCCCACGACGCAGTAGACGATGCCGCGGGCGCCGTAGCCGAAGCGGGCGAGGTGCTCCAACGCGTTGTCGTTGCGACTCCAAGCCATCGGGATTCAGTCGCGCTCGCGGTCGGGCTTGCCGGCCAGCGCCACGTAGAAGCCGAGCCCGTCGCCCGCGGGCAGGGTTTGGAGCCGCTCGATCCAGCCGCGGCGCTTGGCGTCGAGAAGCTGGCGCCCGATCGGCTGGAACAGGGTCTCGCCCCCGCCCTCTGGTGGCGCATCCAGGCGGATCGCCACGGTCTTGCCCTTGGCGAAGCGGCTGCGCTCCAGCATGTCGGTCAGCGAGGCTTCCGCGGTCGGGCGATTGGCCCCGCGCAGGTCGAGCACCGATTCCGCGTCGGTGACCCCGAGCGAGCCGCGCAGCTTGTTGGCGTAGTAGTCTTCGAAATGGGGCAAGGCCGGTCCCGCGCGGGTTCGTCGTCTAGAAGGCGATGTCGTCGTAGATCTCGGCAACGGCCAAGTGGCCGCCGAGTTCGGGCAGGCTGACCGTGCCGTCGAGGCCGCAGGCCTCGAATGTCCAGCCGGTATCCGACCCGCGGCGCCAAACCTCGACCCGCGGCTCGTCCTGATAGACGATCAGGAACGCTTTAAGGGAGGCGATGGTCCGGTAGAAGTCGGTCTTGCGACCGCGGTCCCGGCTCATGGTCGAGAGCACCTCTGCGACGAGGACGGGATCGCGGGCGTAGCCATTCCTCAGCGGCGGTCCGCAGCGCACCACCACGTTGGGGATCGGTGCGAAGGTGTCCATGCTGTCGCTCAGCACGGCGATGCCGGGAATGGCACGGCAGCCGCGGTCGCGTCCGAACGGCCGGAGGTGCCGGACCAAGTTCGCGATGATCTGCTGGTGCCGCTCGCTCTGCGGCGCCATGTGCACCGGTTCGCCGTCGAACAGCTCCCAGCGTTCCTCGTCGGGCCGGTCTGCGACCCAGGCCTGATACTCCGCGAGCCCCATGCCGGGGTCGCGCCGAAGGGCGAGCGCCATCGAGGGGCCTCCGAAAACCGCCTCGATGCTAGCACTGCCTTTCCGCTAGGCAAGCGGCGTGCGGCGCGGGGTCAGACGCTGAGGCGCGCATAGATCTCCGCGACCGCCAGCGCGCCGCCGAGTTCGGGTAGATCGATGCTGGCGCCGGGGCCGGCGAACTGAACCGTCCAATCCGGAGCGCGGCGCCAGACCTCCACCCGCGCCTCGTCCTGATGCACGAGCAGGAGCACGGCGAGCGAGGGGACGGTCTGGTAGAACTCGGTCTTGCGGCCGCGATCGAGGACGAGGGTCGAGGGCGAGAGGACTTCCACGACGACCAGCGGATCGCTGGTGTAGCCGTCCTCGGGCGGCGCGCCGCATTGCACCACCACGTCGGGAATCGGTGCGTAGTCGTCCATGGCCTCGCTCAGGATCGCGAGCCCGGGATAGGCGCCGCAGCCGCGGCGCTCGGCGAGGTCGTCGAGGCGTTTGGCGATGTTCATGACGATGCGCTGATGCCGGCCCTTTGCCGGCGACATCATCATCGGCACCCCGTCGATCAATTCCCAGCGCTCGTCGTCCGGTCGGGTTGCGGCCCATTCCCGGTACTCGGAGACCCGCATGCGGGTGTCGCGGCGCGCTGGCACAGCCATCGCTCAGGCTCCTGTTCGAAGGCCGGAACCGTAACAAAAAAGGGCCGCCCCGGACAGGGCGGCCCCAACGGCCTTCAGCCTCGAAGCCTTCAGCCGTGCACGAGCACGTTGCGGAACTGCCAGGGGTCGCTCGGGTCGATGTCCTCCGGGAACAGGCCCGGACGGTCGGTGAGCGGAGTCCAGTCGGTGTAGACGCCCACCACGGGCCCAAGATACGGCGTCTGCACTTCGAGGCAGCGGCGGAAGTCGATCTCGTCGGCCTCGACGATGCCGGCCTCCGGGTTCTCCAGCGCCCAGACCATGCCGGCGAGCACGGCCGAGGTCACCTGAAGCCCGGTGGCGTTCTGGTAGGGGGCGACGCGGCGGGTCTCCTCGATCGAGAGCTGCGAGCCGTACCAGTAGGCGTTCTTCTTGTGGCCGTAGACGAGCACGCCGAGTTCGTCGATGCCGTCGACGATCTCGTCCTCGTCGAGGATGTGCTGGTGCTCCTGCACCTTGCCGGCATTGCCCCACATCTCGTGCAGCGAGAGCACGGCGTCGTTGGCCGGGTGGTAGGCGTAGTGGCAGGTCGGACGGTAGACCGCCTCGCCGTTCTCACGGACCGTGTAGTAGTCGGCGATCGAGACCGCCTCGTTATGGGTCACGAGGAAGCCGAACTGTGCACCGGCGGTCGGCACCCAGGTGCGCACGCGGGTGTCGGCGCCGGGCTGAAGCAGGAAGATCGCGCAGCGCGAGCCCTTGGTCTGCTCCTCGGCATTGGCCGGCTTCCAGGTCTCGTGCGTGCCCCAGCCGAGCTCGGCCGGCTGGTTGCCCTCGGAAACGAAGCCCTCGACCGACCAAGTGTTGACGAAAACGCCCATGGGCTTGGGGGTCTTGGCGCGCTGGGTGTCGCGCTCGGCGATGTGGACGCCCTTGACGCCGAGTTCGCGCATCAGCGCGGCCCATTCCTCGCGGGTCTTCGGCTCGGGCGTGGTCGAGCCGGTATCCTTAGCGATGTTCAGGAGCGCCTGCTTGACGAACCAAGAGACCATGCCGGGATTGGCGCCGCAGCAGGAGACAGCCGTCGGGCCGCCGGGCGCGGCGCGGCGGGCGGCGAGGATGTTCTCGCGAAGCGCGTAGTTGGTGCGGTCGGCCTGGCTCAGGTCCTTGTCGAAGTAGAAGCCGGTCCAGGGCTCGGCCACCGTGTCGATGTAGAGCGCGCCGAGTTCGCGGCAGAGTTCGAGGATGTCGCGCGAGGAGGTGTCGACCGAAAGGTTGACGCAGAAGCCCTGGCCGCCGCCCTCGGTGAGGAGCGGGGTGAGGACGTCGCGATAATTCTCCTTGGTCAGCGCGACCTTCTCGAAACGCATGCCGTGCTTGTCGGCCAGATCCTTATGGGTATCGACCGGATCGATGACCGTGAAGCGGCTCTTGTCGTACTCGAAATGCCGCTCGATCAGCGGCAGGGTTCCCCGCCCGATCGAACCGAAGCCGATCATCACGATCGGGCCGGTGATGCGGCCGTGGACAGGCCAATCCTTCTGCGGACCATCGGACATGGCGCGGACACTCCTTCTCAGGGCTTGCGCTCGAAACGCGAGCGGCGTGCTTTGATGCTTGGAAATGACGAGCGGATGACGGCTCGAGGCCCCGGGGTCAACCGGCTCGGTCACGAGAATATTGCAGAATCGTGAAGGTCTCAGGCGTCAGCTATGAGGCCAGTGCAGAGCTGAGGCCGAGACGGGGCTGAAGCCAGATGCGACGGGCCAACCTATATTGCGGTGCAACAAGGGAGAGACGCCGCAAGGGCAGACAGCACGCACAAGGGATCTGAGCCATGCTGACCGTCCTCACTGCACCGACCCTCCATCCGGAAGTCGAGCCGCTCGACCGCGATCCGGGCATCATCACCCTCCTTTCCGCTCTCGTCCGCGCGAGCCGCACGGCCGCCGGTCAGGCCCGTGCCTTCCATGAGAGCGCCAGCCGGTTGTCCTTCTCCGCGGCGGCGTGGCCCTCTCACCGCTAAGGCGGGAGATCCGCATCACAGCCATCGGCCGACCATGGATCGAGACCTGATGCGGCGGGCCGAGACCCGCTGCTCGGAAGAGAGCGGATCCCGGTTCAGGCGCCGTCGCATGACGGGGAGCGCCGGCCGCAACCCGCCCTCGACTCAGGCTGCGCGTCGTCGCGCAGCCAAGGCGGAGGCTTCGGCCGCGACCTCCGGCAGCACCTCGAAGGCGCCAGCCGCCCGCAGTACACCCTCCGCCCCTGCCAGCGCGCCGGCCTTGAGTTCGAGACCGAGGAAGCGCTCGCGCTCGAACGGGCCGGGCATGTAGAGGGCGTCGGCCTTCGCCTGCGTGAAGCCGAAGCGGGCGTAATAGCGCGCATCGCCCACGAGCAGCACGGCCCCGTGCCCGCACTCGGTCGCCCTGGCGAGGACTTCGCGCATCAGCGAACCGCCGAGGCCGGCGCCCTGAAGCGCCGGATCGACTGCGAGCGGGCCGAGCAGCAAGGCCGGACGGCCGCAGTCGGTCTCGACATCCCACAGCCGCACGGTGCCGACGAGCTTCTCGCCCTGCACGGCCGAGAGAGCGAGACCGCGCGCGGGCAGGCGCCCCTCGCGCAGGCGCTGGGAGGTCTTCAGGAAGCGGCTCGAGCCGAAGCAGGCGTCGAGCAGGTGCTCGCGCGCTGCGACGTCGGAGGCGATCTCATCGCGGATCTGGATCACGGCCGTACCCTCCCAGGTCGCTGACAAGCGGGAAGAAACAGCCCTCGCACCTGCCGTAAGGGCAGGCCGTCCGGGACACGTCGAGAGCGCGCCCCATGGGGCGCGCGGCTGTTCTGACGGAAAAGGCGTGAACGAAGCCTGACCGGCGTCGGCCTCGCCGAAGCGAGGCCATCCAGGGATTAGGTCGTGATCAGATCACGATCTGCTCGAGCGGCGGGAAGCCGTTGAAGGCGACCGCGGCATAGGTCGTGGTGTAGGCGCCCGCGCCCTCGATCCACACCTTGTCGCCGATCGAGAGGGAGACCGGCAGCGGGTAGTGGTTCTTCTCGTAGAGCACGTCGACCGAGTCGCAGGTCGGGCCGGCGACGACGCACGGCGCCATGCGGTCCTCGTCGTGGTCGGTCTTGATCGCGTAGCGGATCGACTCGTCCATGGTCTCGGCGAGACCGCCGAACTTTCCGATGTCGAGATAGACCCAGCGCACCTCGTCCTCGGCCTCCGACTTCTTGGAGACGAGCACGACCTCGGCCTCGATCATGCCGGCATTGCCGACCATGCCGCGGCCCGGCTCGATGATCGTCTCCGGGATGCGGTTGCCGAAATGCTTGGTGAGCGCACGGAAGATCGCGTCGCCGTAGGTTTCCACGCCCGGCACCTGCTTGAGGTACTTGGTCGGGAAGCCGCCGCCGAGATTGACCATCGACAGGCCGATGCCGCGCAGAGCGCATTCGCGAAAGATCTCGGACGCCGAGGCGAGCGCCCCGTCCCAAGCCTCGGTGTTGGCCTGCTGCGAGCCGACATGGAACGAGACGCCGTAGGCGTGCAGGCCGTGCCGGTGGGCGTGCTCCAGCACGTTCACCGCCATCTCCGGTTCGCAGCCGAACTTGCGCGAGAGCGGCCAGTCGGCGCCGGCACCGTCGCAGAGGATGCGGCAGAAGACCTGCACGTCACCCGTCTCGACACCGGCCTCACCGGCGGCGCGGAAGATCTTCTCGACTTCAGCCTGGCAATCGACGGCGAAGAGACGGATGCCGAGCTTGAGCGCGCGCACTACGTCGCGCTCCTTCTTGATGGTGTTGCCGAAGGAGACGCGGTCGGCGGTGGCGCCGGCGGAAAGCGCCATCTCGATCTCGGCCACGGAGGCCGTATCGAAGCAGGAGCCCATCTCGGCGAGCAGGCGCAGCACTTCCGCCGCCGGGTTCGCCTTCACGGCGTAGAACACGCGGGTGTCGGGAAGCGCGCGGGCAAAGGCGGTATAGTTCTCGCGCACGACATCGAGGTCGAGCACCATCACCGGACCCTCGTCCCGGCCGAGGTCACGGCGCGCGCGCAGGTAATCGCGGATGCGATCGGTCATTGGTCGTCCCCACCACAGGTTCGAGGCGCCATCGCTCGGGCGCGAGATCGAATCGTGACGGCCCGAGAACGAGCCGTCGGCGTCAGGGGCGATGCGTCGCTTCCGCTTCGCGCTGTGGAGACGCGAACCGGTCAGCGGGCGCGAGAGCACCCCGGAAGCTGCCGTGGATTGGATGGGGGAACCCCAACCGCACGCCGGGCAAGGATAAACAAGCCTCTTCGGTGCCGGCCTTTGGAGGAGCCGGCGAGACCAAAAAAGCCCGTTCGTCGTTGCTTTAAGCTGCGTCCCCCGTGGAGAGCGGGGTTCGCCGGTTTCGCCTCCGGCTGCCGGTTGTTGTTAGGGTCTGGTGTCGCCACCCGGATGCCGGCCGTAGGGATCCACCCTTTACGACCATCGATCCTTTAAGACCCCTGGCGGCTGTCCGGCAGTTGACCGGATGCCCACCAACCGGCACGCGGCCACAGGCACGTGCGAAATTGGGCAGGGGCGATATACGGCCGAGCGTCCCCGACCACAAGGGAAAAAGGCACTCTTCGCTCTGGATTTCGGGGATCGACGGGCGGAGTCGAGGATTGTGGCGCGGAAGACGCACCGACCCGTCGCGCCGGCTCGGACGACCCCTTTCCAAGCCCGACCGAAGCAGCCATTGAACCGTGGCATTTCGGGATGGGGTCATGATCTGCGCCAAAGGCACCCGCTTCGCCAAAGACCAGGCCGACGAGATGACACCGATGGACGCACCGTCCCGCCGGGTCGTGATGTCGGGGCTGGCCGCTCTCGGTCTCGCCGCCTCCCTGCCGGCCGCAGCTCTCGCGCAAGACGAAGGCAAGAGCCTTCCATTCGAGCCCGGCGTGGTCGAGCGTTGGGCGCAGGCGCTCGCCGCACAGCCCTTCGATGGGAGCTTCCCACCGCTTCCGGCGCCGCTGGCGGGTCTCGATTACGATGCCTATCGCGACATCCGCTTCCGGAAGGAGCGTGCCTTTCTCGGTGAGGCCGGCGGGCCGTTCCGGCTCCAGCTCTTCCACCGCGGCTTCCTGTATCCACGGCCCGTCGCGGTGAGTCTCGTGCGCGACGGGATCAGCACGCCGATCGCCTACGATCCGGCCCTGTTCGATTTCGGCCGCACACGGATCGAGGGGACGCTGCCGCGTGACCTGAACTTCGCCGGCATCCGCATCCACGCGCCGCTCAACCGGCCCGACCGCCTCGACGAACTCATCGTCTTCGTCGGCGCCAGCTACTTCCGCTTCCTCGGTCAGGACCAGCTCTACGGCCTCTCCGCCCGCGGCATGGCGATCGGCACGGAGGGCGACAAGGAGGAGTTTCCGTTCTTCCGCGCCTTCTTCATCGAGGTGCCGACTGCGGGTGCCCGGGCTCTGACGATCCACGCCCTGCTCGACAGCCCCTCGGTCGCCGGCGCCTACCGCTTCACGGTCGAGCCGGGACGGAACACGACGACGCGGGTGAGCGCCGTGCTCTACCCGCGGCAGGATCTGGGATCGATCGGTCTCGCGCCGCTGACATCGATGTACTTCATCGGCGAGACCGATCGCGGCCACAGCGACGATTACCGCCCGGAGCTGCACGATTCCGACGGGCTCCAGATCGCCACCGGTTCCGGCGAGTGGCTGTGGCGGCCGCTCGACAATCCGCAGAATCGGCGGATCTCGACCTTCCTCGACCGCGACCCGAAGGGGTTCGGGCTGATGCAGCGCGACCGGCATTTTGCCAACTACCAGGATCTGGAAGCCGGCTACGAGCGGCGGCCCGGCTACTTCGTCGAGCCGGAAGGCGCCTGGGGTGAGGGCAGCGTCGTGCTGATGGAACTGCCGACCGACAACGAGACGGCCGATAATATCGTCGCCTTCTGGCGCCCGAAGCAGCCCTATCCCGCCGGCCGGCCGGTGCGGCTCGCCTATACGATCCGCGCGCATACGGGCGAGGATCTTCACCCGAACGGCAAGGTGCTGAACACCTTCATCGCCGAACCCGCCGCGAGCGGCGCCGCGCGCAAGGCCGGGGATCCGGCCGCCCTGCGCAGCCGGCGCTTCCTGATCGATTTCGGCGGCGGGGACCTGGGTAAGGGCCTGGACGAGGCATCGCCGCCCGAGATCGTCGCCAGCGCGAGTCAGGGCCGCATCACCGCGACCTCGATCGTGCCCAACCCCCATATCGGCGGCTATCGCGTCGCCCTCGACGTGCGGCTCGACGGGCCGAGCACCACCGAATTGCGGGCTTACTTGAGAAAAGGCGATCAGGCGCTGACCGAGACGTGGTCCTTTCCCTGGAGCGCGGCGTGAGTACGCGCCGCGAGCGTAGCGCCGCGCGGCTTCCCGTGGAGATCCGGCCCGCGCGCCTCGCCGACCTCGACGCGCTGATCGCGCTCGAACACGCCGCCTTCACCACGGATCGGGCCGAGCGGCGGGCGATCCGCCATGCCATCCGCTCGCCCAGCATGACCCTCCTCGTCGCGGTCGTGCGCGAGCCGGGGGAGGGCGGCGAGGCCGAGATCCTCGTCGGCGCCGCCACCATCGAGCGGCGGCGTACGAGCCGCGTCGCCCGGCTCTCCTCGCTCGCCGTCGCGCCCGCCCGCATCGGCCTCGGGCTCGGACGCCGCCTGCTGCAGGCGGCCGAACTCGATGCTCGAGCCCACGGCTGCCAGCGGCTGCGCTTGGAGGTGCGGGCCGATAACGGCAGCGGCATCCGGCTCTACGAGCGGGGCGGCTATGCGCGCACCGGGACGAAGGCGGACTATTACGAGGATGGCATGGAGGCGTGGTGCTACGAGATCGCGCTGACGGAAGGTTAGCCGCTCGGTTCACGCCGATTTGTGCGCCGCGGCGCAGGTGCGCCAGCGCACTGGCGAACCGGCGGGACGAATACAAGGTTGAGGCCATCCGAAGGCCGCCCTCGCGCTGACACCACAGCGCTGCCGAGAGCCGCCCCCTCCAGATAGAGTCTCGAATGCCCTCATTGTTCGATCCGATTACGCTCGGCGCATTGAAGCTGCCGAACCGCATCCTCATGGCCCCGCTGACCCGTGCCCGCGGGACGCGGACCCACGTACCGACGCCGCTCATGGCCGAGTACTACGCCCAGCGTGCCGATGCCGGCCTCATCATCTCCGAGGCCACCGGCATCAGCCAGGAAGGGCTCGGCTGGCCCTATGCGCCGGGCATCTGGTCCGACGAGCAGACCGAGGCGTGGAAGCCGGTGGTGAAGGCGGTGCATGACGCGGGTGGGCGCATCGTCTGCCAGCTCTGGCACATGGGCTACCTCGTCCATTCCGACTTCCTCGGCGGCGAGCCGCCGGTCGCTCCCTCGGTCGCTACCGCGCCGGACGAGGCGCATACCTATTCGGGCAAGAAGCCCTACAGCCAGGCTCGTGCCCTGCGCGAGGACGAGATCCCGCGCCTCATCGCCGATTACGAGCGCGCGGCGAGGAACGCCGTGGCGGCGGGCTTCGACGGCGTGCAGATCCACGCGGCGAACGGCTACCTGCTCGACGAGTTCATCCGCGACGGCAGCAACAAGCGGAGCGACCGCTACGGGGGTTCGCCCGAGAACCGGGTGCGGCTGGTGACCAAGGTGGCGCAGGCGGTGGCCGGCGTGGTCGGTGCGGACCGCACCGGCATCCGCTTCTCCCCCAACGGCCCGATCCAGGGCGTCGATGATTCCAACCCGCACGAGGTCTTCGGTCTCGCCGCCGAGATGATGGAGCGCGTCGGCCTCGCCTTCATCGAGATGCGCGAGCCAGGTCCGGACGGCACCTTCGGCAAAGCGACGGTGCCGCCGGTGGCGCCCGTGATCAAGGAGCGCTTCGGCGGTCCGGTCATCCTCAACTGCGACTACGACGCCGAGCGCGCCAAGGCGGCGGTCGCCTCGGGTGAGGCCGACGCCATCGCCTTCGGCCGGCCCTACATCGCCAATCCCGATCTGGTCCAGCGCATCGCCAAGGGCCTGCCGTTCGCCAAGGACGACATGAAGACCTGGTACAGCCAGGGACCGGAAGGCTACGTCGATTATCCGACCGCGTCGCAGAAGGCGGCGTGAACCGAGAGCGGCCCGCGGGCCGCTCGCACGATCGTCAGGCAAGGCGGCTTCGCGGAAGCGGGGCCGCCTTCGTCCGTCTAGAGGCTGAGATCCCGTGAGCGTCACCACATCGGAGGGGGCCACGGCCGCCGACTACCGCCTTGTCGCCTTCGACTTCGACGGTACCCTCGCCGACACCTTCCCCTGGTTCTGCACCAACCTCAACGATGTGGCGGCGCGCTACCGCTTCCGCCGGGTCGAGGCGGGCGAGACCGAGCGGCTACGCGGCCTGGGCGCGCGGGCGATCCTGAAGGATCTCGGCATTCCCGTCTGGAAGGTGCCCTTGATCGCCCGCCACATGCGCGCGCTCGCGACCCGCGAAGCCGGGCAGGTGCGGCTGTTTCCCGGCGTGCCGGAGATGCTGGCGGAACTCGATGCGGCTGGGATCGCACTCGCCGTCGTCAGCTCTAACAGCGAGGCGAATGTGCGCCGGGCGCTACGGGGGGCGGCCGGGCTGATCCGCCACTTCGATTGCGGCGCCGCGCTGTTCGGCAAGGCGCGCCATCTGCGCGCGGTCGCGCGGACGGCGGGCTTCGACCCCGCTGAGATGCTGGCAGTGGGCGACGAGATTCGCGACGCCGAGGCGGCGGCGCGGGCCGGCTGTGCCTTCGCCGCGGTGGCCTGGGGCTATAACAGCCCCGAGGCTCTGGCCGGCGTGGCGCCGGCCTACCTGTTTGCCGAACCGAGCGATGTGGTGCGGGCCCTCGCAGGCCCGAGCCGACGTGCTTACTGACCGGCGCGGGCGCCGGGGACGACCGAGGTACCGGAGCCGCTGCCGAACGGCTCGTAGCGGGTCAGGCCGCGGAAGAGCTGGCTGATGAAGGCGCGATCGGCGCCGCTGGCCGGGGTCGTGCGCTCGATGAAGTCGAACACGCGCCCGTCCTGCAGGCCGTAGAGCGCCACGCGCTCCACCTTCATGCCGGCGTTGAAGTAGACGGCCGTGACCTTCTGGTCCTCGATCTGCTCGCCGAGGAACATCACCGTGCGGCGGGTGTTCTGGCTGATATAGTACCAGGACTTGTTGCCGACGGTGGAGACGGTCGACGGGGTGCCGAGGATCTGGAGCACCTGTTCGGCGCTCATGCCCGGCTTCACCGTGGCCAGTGCGGCTTGGTCGATCTGATAGCCGTGGCGGATATCCTCGCCGATGCAGCCTGATACGCCGATCGCGACGGAGCCGAAAACGGCCGCGCGGGCAAGCGACGAGACGAGACGGCGCGACATCGGCCCCCCTGATTTCCTGCCAAAAAGGGCCTGCATCCGCGGCGCGTTTCAACTCGCGCGTCTTCGGACTTGCACCCTGGTCCGCGGTTGCCGTACCGCGGGGTTATGGCTTTGACAAGGCAAGCTCGGCCACAGCGCCGGCCCAACCGGTGGAACGTATGATCGCGGGCCTGTTTCGCCGCGCCGACCGGCGCCGCCGCACCGTCCGGGCATTGCATCAGAGGATCGGCGAGGCCGGGCGTCGACCCGGCCTCTACACCGCGCTCGGCGTGCCCGACACGGTGGAGGGCCGGTTCGAGGCCTTGAGCCTGCACGTCATCCTCGTGCTGCGCCGCCTCGGCCAGTTGCCCCCGCCCGCCGCGGACGTGGCGCAGGATCTGGTCGATTCCGTCTTCATGCAGCTCGACGCCTCTTTGCGCGAACTCGGCATCGGCGACATGGGTGTGCCCAAGCGCATCAAGAAGCTCGGCGCCTCGTTCTATGCGCGTGCCGGGGCCTATGGCGCGGCGCTCGATGCTGCCGACCGCGCGGCGCTCGCCGCGGCGCTCGCCCGCAACGTGCTCGACGGCACGGAGGCCGGGGCCGCGGGCCCGCTGGCCGCCTATGTCGAGACCGCCGCGGCGGCACTGGCGGCGCAGGATCTCGACGGCCTGCTGGGGGAGGGGCCGCGCTTCCCCGAGCCCGCGGCCGCGCCCGATGTATCAGGAGACCATCGATGACGCCGAAGCCCGAGGGGCCGCTCTCCCGCTCCGTCAATGTCGAACGCCTGCCCAAGGACCGCGCCGAGATCGTCGTCGAGGCCACGCCCGCGGAATGCGAGGCGCTGGCCCGCGACTTCAAGATCCCGGCGATCCGCGACCTCATCGGCCGCTTCGCCCTGAGCGGCTCGCTCACCCGGCTGCGCGCCGTGGGCCGGGTCGAGGCGGTCGTGACGCAGGTCTGCACGGTGACGCTGGAGCCGTTCGAGGCGAAGGTTTCCGAGCCGATCGAGGTGGAGTTCACCAATGCCGATATCCTAGAGTGCACCGAGGCCGAGGAGGTCGATCTGCCCGATCCGATCGTGAACGGGCGCGTCGATTTCGGCGTGCTGACCGCCGAGTTCCTCGCGCTCGGCCTCGATCCCTATCCGCGCAAGCCCGGCGTCGCCTTCGAGCCGGTCACCGTCGGCGAGGATCCGCTGCCGTTCTCCGATCTGGCCGCATTGCGGGCCAAGCTCGGCCAAAGCAGCGAGTGAGCGGTGGGCCTGCCCCTTGGTAGGGGCCGGTACAACGAAAATTGAGATTTTGTTTGCCCGGCGGGGCGCTGCCGCTATTTTGCGCCGCCGATTCCGGGGCCCGTGATGCCCCTTCACGCTCGCTGCCCGCCGGCTCCTCGCCGCGGCGCCCCGAAGGAACCATGTCGAACCGCGTTTGCATCTCGCTCGACGCCATGGGCGGCGACCATGGCCCCACGACCGTCGTGCCCGGTGCGGCGATCGCCCGCGAGCGGCACCCTGAACTTCACTTCATTATGTTCGGCGACGAGGCGGTGGTGCGTCCCCTGGTCGAGGCCGAGCCGCGCCTGAAAGGCGCCGTCGAGATCCGCCACACCACCGTCTCGGTCGCCATGGACGACAAGCCGAGCCAGGCGGTGCGCCAGGGGCGGGGCAAGTCGTCGATGTGGCGGGCGATCCAGGCCGTGCGTGACGGCGAGGCCCAGGCCGCGGTCTCGGCCGGCAATACCGGCGCGCTGATGGCGATGTCGAAGATCTGCCTCAAGACCATGGCCGGCATCGAGCGCCCGGCCATCGCCTGCCTGTGGCCGACGGTGCGCGGCGAGAGCGTGGTGCTCGATGTCGGCGCCACCATCGGCACGGATGCCGAGCATCTGGTCGAGATGGCGGTGATGGGTTCGGCCATGGCCCGCATCGTTCTCGACGTCGAGCGGCCGACCGTGGGCCTGCTCAATGTCGGCACCGAGGAGATGAAGGGCAACGAGGCCGTCAAGGAGGCCGCCCGGCTCCTGCGCGAGTCGGAGCCGGCGAATTTCAGCTATCACGGCTTCGTCGAGGGCACCGATCTCGGCCGCGGCACCACCGACGTGGTGGTGACGGAGGGGTTCACCGGCAACATCGCCCTGAAGACGGCCGAAGGCACCGCCAAGCAGATCGCCTCCTACCTGAAGGCGGCGATGGGGCGGACGCTGTCGGCCAAGATCGGCTACTTGTTCGCCCGCCAGGCCTTCGCGGCGCTGCGCGAGAAAATGAATCCGAGCCGGGCCAATGGCGGCGTCTTCCTCGGGTTGGAAGGCATCGTCATCAAGAGCCACGGTTCGGAGAACGCGCAAGGCTTCGCGGCGGCGGTCGACCTTGCCCACGACATGGCGCGCTACGACCTGATGCGGACGATTCGCGACATGCTGGAACAGACGCCGGCGGTCGCCGCCGGTATGGACGCCGGGCTCGATGCCAGCTTGGCACAGAAGTGAGAAAAGGACGGATCTGATGGCGCATCGGCGCTCCGTCGTGGTCGGCTGCGGGGCGTATCTGCCCGAAACCGTCGTCACGAACACAGACCTCGCCGAGCGCGGGATCGAAACCTCCGACGAATGGATCGTCCAGCGCACCGGCATCCGCCAGCGCCACATCGCGGGTCCCGATGAGACGACGTCGGTGCTCGGCACCCGTGCGGCGCGCGCGGCGCTCGATGATGCCGGGCTTTCGCCCGCCGACATCGACCTCGTGATCTGCGCGACCTCGACGCCCGACCATACCTTCCCCTCGACCGCCACCCAGATCCAGGCGGCCCTCGGGATCGAGGGCGGCTTCGCCTTCGACCTCCAGGCGGTCTGCGCCGGCTTCGTCTACGCGGTGGCCACCGCCGACCGGTACCTCGCGACGGGCGGGGCCAAGCGCGCCCTCGTCGTCGGCGCCGAGACCTTCTCGCGATTGCTCGATTGGGAGGACCGCACCACCTGCGTCCTGTTCGGCGACGGCGCGGGGGCCATCGTGCTGGAGGCCCGCGATGGGGAGGGCACCAACGCCGACCGCGGCGTGCTGTCGAGCTGCCTGCGCTCGGACGGGCGCCACCGGGCCAAGCTCTACGTCGATGGCGGGCCCGGCTCGACCGGTACCACCGGCAAGCTGCGCATGGAGGGCCGCGAGGTATTCCGCTTCGCCGTCGGCTCCGTCACGGACGTGATCGAGGAGGCGTTTCGCGCCTCCGGCACCACCGCCGACGAGCTGTCGTGGTTCGTGCCGCATCAGGCCAACCGGCGGATCATCGAGGCGTCGGCCGACAAGCTCGGCATCGCCCGCGAGAAGGTGGTGCTCACCGTCGATCGCCACGGCAACACTTCGGCCGCCTCGATTCCCCTGGCGCTGGACGCCGCCCGCCGCGACGGGCGTATCCGTGAGGGCGACCTCGTCATGATCGAGGCGATCGGCGGCGGCTTTACCTGGGGTGCCGCGCTCATCCGGTGGTAGCGCGAAGCGTCCCGGACTGGGCCCCAGGTTTTTGTGTCAACCGCAAGGTTCTGTTGACCGTCGTCCCTCTGCCGATTAGCGTGTCCGATCATAGAGATACATGGCGAGATCCCGTTTCGAGGGGCTCGCCCGGCAGGTGAGCGGAGAGAGCCTCCGCACGTCCCGAAAAGGACGGTGCGGTGGCAAAAAACTCGGCCGGAGGGGGAGCGCATGGCAGGCAAGACGGTCACACGCGCGGATTTGAGCGAGGCCGTTTACCAGCAGGTTGGCCTGTCGCGGGCCGAATCGGCTGCCCTGGTCGAAACGGTCCTGGGCGAGATCTGCAACTGCCTGTCCCAGGGCGAGACGGTGAAGCTGTCCTCGTTCGGCTCGTTCGTTGTGCGCTCCAAGGGCAAGCGCATCGGCCGCAACCCGAAGACCGGGGTCGAGGTCGAGATCGAGCCGCGGCAGGTCATGGTGTTCAAGCCCTCGAACGTGCTCAAAGCGCGCATCAACGGCGGCCACGTCAACGGGCTCGACGCGGACGAGGACGAGTGAGCCGGCTGGGCTGTCCCGGCTTGTTGACGCAAGGATCGGTGTGAGGCGCTGCCATGGGACTGCCGATGGGACTGCCGCTGGAATCCCTGTCTCTCGAATCGCCCGCCGACGAGGAGCGCGGCGAGAAGAGCCCCGGCGCCTTCCGCACCATTACCGAGGTATCCGAGGAACTCGGCGTACCCCAGCACGTGCTGCGGTTCTGGGAGAGCCGGTTCAACCAGATCAAGCCGATGAAGCGGGCCGGCGGGCGGCGCTATTACCGGCCCGATGACGTCGATCTTCTCAAGGGCGTGCGCCGGCTGCTCCATGGGCAGGGCTACACCATCCGCGGGGCGCAGCGCGTCCTCAAGGAGAACGGCGTGCGCTTCGTCCAGGCGCTCGGCCGCGGCGAGGTCGAGGTCGGCGCCCCGACCGGTCCCGACCGGGACGAAGACAGCGTCGAGGCTGCCGCTGCGGATCGTCGCGCACTGGAAGGAGCGCTCGCCGAACTGCGGGCCTGCCGGGCCCTGCTCGCGGGCCTCGACGAGGCGGATCACGAGGCCGCCTGACCCTGTTGCAACTTGCTTGTGCGCAAGGCATTGGCCCGCCTCACGGATTTCCGTCCGCTCCCGCGCCGTCGCGCGCAGATATGAGCTGAACTTTACCGGCGGATCGGCGTTGAGGCGCCATGGCTCCCCCTCGCTCCCGGATGTCGCCGACCCAGGAACTCATCGCCCGCGTGATGCGGATCGTGCGCGCTTGCCCGGAAGCGGCCAATGAGGTTCTGGAGTTGATGTTCCTCGTCAGCCAGATCGAAGCCTCGACCACGGTGGACCGCGAGTACCGCGACGCGCGGCGGGTCATCAGCCGGCTGCGGGCGCCGCTCTGGGACATGGGCCCGGCGGACCGGGAAACGCTGCTGAAAGCCGCCGACACCATCCGCCGAGCCTGCGACCTTGCAGACGGGGACATCCCGTCGGTGCCCTTCGCCGATCTCGGCGAACGTGAGCGCGTCGAGAAGGCGCTGACCGATGCGCTGGCGGGGCAGCTCGACGAGGCCCAGATCGCCCTCGTGGCCGGCACGGTCGCCGCTGCGTTGCAGCACTGATCCGTACATCGCGTCCGACAAGATTCGGGCGGACAAGCCTCGACGCGGACCGCCGACCTCCCCACATCCTCGATTGCGCCCTGCGGCGTCGAGGCCGGATCGTCCGGCTGCTCTCCGGCGGGGTGTGAGACGACGCTCAAGGAACCGACGATGGATCTGCCGACCTCTGCCGCGAAGCCGTTTGCGGCCCTGCCCGCTGCCCTCGCCACCGCCCTTGCGGCCTCCTGGCTCGGTCTCGCCGGGCCGGCTCTCGCGCAGACCACCGTGACCAAGAGCGAGACCGTGCCCGCCGGCAAGCAGGCCCGCCTCGTCATCGTGCCGAACCTGAAGAAGGATTGCTCCCTCGGTCCGATGCCCGAGATCAAGGTGGTGACGCCGCCGACCTCCGGCTCGCTCATCACCAAAGCCGGCAAGCTCAAGACCCCGGCCAAGTACCGCTGCCCGAACAAGGATGCCGAGGTCCAGGCGATCTTCTACCAGTCCAACAGCGGCTACACCGGCTCCGACGGCGTCGTGGTCGAGATCAAGAATTCCGACGGCGAGATCGAGAAGCGCGACATCCGCATCACCGTCGACAAGGCCGACAAGCCCAAGGACGACAAGAAGAGCGGCACCGATCTCTGATCCGGAAGGGCGGCTCCGGACGCCGCTACGCTGCGCCGCAGCAATTTCGATCGGTTTCAAGAGCCTCCGGCCGCTGGCCGGGGGCGGGCGCTTCTTATCGGAAGCCGGTTAAGCTTGCGCTAAATCCCGGCCAACTTTGAGTGTGTCCCGTTTCCCACGCAAACCGGCCCTCCTGTGGGCGGTGCGACAAAACCCGCAATGTCGGTTGCGTTCGACCCGAGACAGGATGAAGCTGTCATCAGCCTGATAGGGGGTGTTCGAATGCCGCTGCACTCGACGAACGACCTGTTCCAGAGCTTCGCTCGCGGCTATGAAGCGCGCCGCGACACGGAGATGACGCTCTCCGAATATCTCGAGGCCTGCCGCGACAATCCGCTGATGTACGCCTCGGCCGCCGAGCGCATCCTCGATGCCATCGGTCAGCCGGAGATGGTCGATACGGCCCGCGATTCCCGCCTCGGCCGCGTGTTCATGAACCGCACGATCCGAGTCTACCCGGCCTTCGCCGAGTTCTACGGCATGGAGGAAACGATCGAGCGGATCGTCTCGTTCTTCCGCCACGCCGCGCAGGGGCTGGAGGAGCGCAAGCAGATCCTCTACCTGCTCGGCCCGGTCGGCGGCGGCAAGTCGTCGCTCGCCGAGCGCCTTAAGGCGCTGATGGAGGTCCATCCGATCTACGTGCTCAAGGCCGGCGACGAGGTGTCCCCGGTCTTCGAGAGCCCGCTCGGCCTGTTCGACCCCGAGGCCATGGGCCGGGAGATCGAGGAGCGCTTCGGCATCCCGCGTCGGCGGCTGACCGGCCTGATGAGTCCCTGGGCCCTGAAGCGCCTCGACGAGTTCGACGGCGACATCTCCCGCTTCAAGGTGATCAAGGTGCGGCCCTCGCGCCTGCGCCAGATCGCCATCGCCAAGACCGAGCCGGGCGACGAGAACAATCAGGACATCTCCTCGCTGGTCGGCAAGGTCGATATCCGCCGGCTCGAGACGCTGTCCCAGGCCGATCCCGACGCCTACTCCTACTCCGGCGGCCTCAATCGGGCGAACCAGGGCGTTCTCGAATTCGTCGAGATGTTCAAGGCGCCGATCAAGATGCTGCACCCCCTGCTCACCGCGACGCAGGAGGGCAATTACGTCGGCACCGAGAATATCGGCGCGATCCCGTTCACCGGCGTGATCCTGGCCCACTCGAACGAGGCTGAGTGGCAGTCGTTCAAGACCAACAAGAACAACGAAGCCTTCATCGACCGGATCTACGTCATCAAGGTGCCCTACTGCCTCCGCGTCACGGAGGAGCAGCGCATCTACGACAAGCTGATCTCGAGTTCCGAGCTGTCGCAGGCCGCCTGCGCGCCGGGTACGCTGGAGATGCTGGCCCGGTTCTCGGTTCTCTCGCGGCTTCGCGAGCACGCCAACTCGAACCTGTTCTCGAAGATGCGGGTCTATGACGGCGAGTCGCTGCGTGAGGTCGATCCCCGCGCCCGCTCGATGCAGGAATACAAGGATACCGCCGGCGTCGATGAGGGCATGGACGGGATCTCGACCCGCTTCGCCTTCAAGGTGCTGGCCGCGACCTTCAACCACGACACGACGGAGGTGTCGGCGGACCCCGTCCACCTGATGTACGTGCTGGAACAGGCGATCCGGCGCGAGCAACTGCCGCCGGAGACCGAGAAGCGCTACATCGAGTTCATCAAGACCGAGCTCGCGCCGCGCTACGCCGAGTTCATCGGCCACGAGATCCAGAAGGCCTATCTCGAATCGTATCACGATTACGGGCAGAACCTGTTCGATCGCTACATCGACTACGCCGATGCGTGGATCGAGGATCAGGACTTCAAGGACGCCGAGACCGGCCAGCTCCTCAACCGCGAACTCCTGAACCAGGAGCTGACCAAGATCGAGAAGCCGGCCGGCATCGCCAACCCGAAGGATTTCCGCAACGAGGTGGTGAAGTTTGCGCTCCGCTCTCGGGCGCAGCACGGCGGGCGCAACCCGTCCTGGACCTCCTACGAGAAGCTGCGCGAGGTGATCGAGCGGCGGATGTTCTCCCAGGTCGAGGAACTGCTTCCCGTCATCTCCTTTGGTTCCAAGAAGGACAGCGAGACCGAGAAGAAGCACGGCGAGTTCGTCGACCGCATGACCGACCGGGGCTACACCGAGCGGCAGGTTCGGCGACTCGTGGAATGGTACATGCGTGTGAAGCAGGCGGGCTGAGGCGGGCCTTCGGCCCGCCGGCATCCGCCGCAACTCCCGCACCTTTGTCCCTCGACCAGGGACGTGAGACCAGGCGCTGAGCGACCCCGGATGCACATCGTCGATCGACGGCTCAATCCAGGCGGAAAGAGCCTCCCCAACCGCCAGCGCTTCCTGCGCCGGGTCAAGGACGTCGCCCAGCGGGCGGTGCGCGAATCCGCCCGCGAGAAGGACATCAAGGATCTCGGCAAGGACGGGCGCATCTCCGTGCCGGGCGACGGGGTGCGCGAGCCGCGCTTCTCCCGTCAGCCAGGCACGGGGCACCAAGACTACATCCTGCCCGGCAACAAGACCTACGTGGAGGGCGACCGCATCGAGCGCCCGCCGGGCGGCGGGGGTGGAGGCGGCTCCGGGGAAGGCGGCGAGGGAGGCGAGAACAGCGAGGACGCCTTCCACTTCGTCCTGACGCGGGAGGAATTCCTCGACCTCTTCCTCGAAGACCTCGAACTGCCCGACCTCGCCAAGCGCCGCCTCGCCGTCGTCGAGACCGAGGGGCTGCGCCGGGCCGGCTACACCGTCTCGGGCTCGCCGGCGAACCTCGCCCTGTCGCGCACCCTGCGCAACTCGATGTCCCGGCGCATCGCCCTCAAGCGGCCGAAGCTGGAAGAGGTGGCGGCCCTTGAGGCGGAAATCGCCGCGGCCGAGGCCGCGAACGATCCGCGCCTGCCCGACCTGCAAACCAAGCTGTTCGGTTTGCGCGAGCGCGCCAAGCGCATCCCCTACGTCGATCCGATCGACCTGCGCTTCCGCCGCTTCGAGCCCTATCCGAAGCCGATCGCCCAGGCCGTGATGTTCTGCCTGATGGACGTCTCGGGCTCGATGACCGAGCACATGAAGGATCTGGCCAAGCGGTTCTACATCCTGCTGCACATCTTCCTGACGCGCCGCTACAAGCACGTCGAGATCGTCTTCATCCGCCACACCGACAAGGCGACGGAGGTGGACGAGGAGACGTTCTTCGGCTCCCGCGAGACCGGCGGCACGCTGGTCTCCTCCGCGCTGGTCGAGATGAAGCGCATCGTCACCGAGCGCTACTCGCCCGACGACTGGAACATCTACGCGGCGCAGGCCTCGGACGGCGACAACGTCTCCTCCGACGGGCCGACCTCGACGGAGTTGCTGCGCGCGCACATCCTGCCGGCTTGCCAGCACTTCGCCTATCTCGAAGTCGGCGACGAGAACGGCCCGCGTGCCGGCTTCGTCGAGCACCGCACCACCCTGTGGCGGACCTACGAGGCTTTGGCCAAGGCCGGCGAGCCGCTCGCCATGCGCAAGGTAAACCACCGCCGCGACATCTACCCCGTGTTTCGCGAGCTGTTCGGCCGCAAGGACGCGCGGGCGGAGGCATAGCGATAGGCCGCTCCGCGAGGAGAGGCGAGACAGCGTCGAAGAGAAGGGCCGACATGGTCGCGAGCCTGAGCCGCACGAAGTCCACCGCCCCGAAGCCGGGCGAGCTGCTGTTTTCCGGCAACGATTGGGACTTCGAGACGATCCGGCGCATCCACGACGCCTGCGAGGCGGTGGCCGGGCCGGAACTCGGCCTGTCGTGGTACCCGAACCAGATCGAGATCATTACCGCCGAGCAAATGCTCGACGCCTATGCCTCGATCGGCATGCCGCTGTTCTACAAGCACTGGTCCTTCGGCAAGCACTTTGCGCAGCAGGAAGCGAGCTACCGCCGCGGCTTGATGGGGCTCGCCTACGAAATCGTCATCAACTCCGATCCGTGCATCTCCTACGTCATGGAGGAGAACACGGCGACGATGCAGACGCTCGTCATCGCTCACGCCGCCTTCGGGCATAACCACTTCTTCAAGAACAACTATCTGTTCCGCCAGTGGACCGATGCCGAGGGCATCCTCGACTATCTCGACTTCGCCAAGGGCTACATCGCCCGCTGCGAGGAGCGCTACGGGCATCAGGCGGTCGAGCACGTGCTCGACGCCGCCCACGCGCTCATGAGCCAGGGCGTCCACCGCTACCCGCGCAAGAAGCGGCCGGATCTGGCGAGCGAGCAGCGGCGCGAGCGCGAGCGCGAGGAGCACGGCGAGCAGATCTACAACGACCTCTGGCGGACGCTTCCGACCAAGGCCGGCGGTCAGAAGGGCGACCCGGCACTGGAGCGGCGCCGGGCGCTGCTCGAACTGCCGCAGGAGAACATCCTCTACTTCCTGGAGAAGGTGGCGCCGCGCCTGCGGCCCTGGCAGCGCGAGATCCTTCGGATCGTCCGGCTCGTGGCGCAGTACTTCTACCCGCAGCGCCAGACCAAGGTGATGAACGAGGGCTGCGCCACCTACTGCCACTACCGGATCATGAACGCACTCTCGCAGAAGGGGCAGCTCAGCGAGGCGGCCTATCTCGAGTTCCTGACCTCGCACACCAACGTCATTCGCCAGCCGACCTTCGACGACCGCTCGTTTGGCGGCCACAATCCCTACGCGCTCGGATTCGCGATGATGCAGGACATCGCCCGTATCGTGGAGCAGCCGAGCCAAGAGGATCGCGAGTGGTTCCCCGACATTGCCGGCCGCGGGGACGCCATGGGGGTGCTGCGCGACTGCTGGGAGAACTACCGCGACGAGAGTTTCATCGCGCAGTTCCTGAGCCCGAAATTGATGCGCGACATGCGCCTGTTCCACGTGGTGGACGATCCCGACGAGCCGGAGATGCGGGTCGAGGCGATCCACGACGAGCGCGGCTACCGCAAGATGCGCCGCTCCTTCGCCCGGCAGTACGACGTGGCGTGGCTCGACCCCGATATCGAGGTGGTGGACGTCGATCTGGAGGGCGACCGCCGGCTCATCCTCCATCACAAGGCGCTCAACCGCATCACCCTGCAGCGGGAGGACGCCCGGCGGGTGCTTCAGCACCTCGCCGATCTGTGGGGCTACGACGCGGTGCTCAAGGAGGTCGATCCGGTGACCGGCGCGGTGCTGGTCGAGCATTCTGCGAGCGCGCGGCCGATCTTTTTCTGATCCTTTTTGCTGTTCTCGGCCGAAGGCGACGTGCCCGCTCCCGTCTTTGCGAGGCGAAGCCGAAGCAATCCAGTGCGCTGCCTCGTCCGGAAAGATCGCGCCGCTGGATCGCTTCGCTGACGCTCGCAATGACGAAGAGAGATTCGAAATCGAGAGCGGTCAGCTGAAACCGGTCAGAGCGAGAGGATCGCGGCCCCCGCGTCGCGCGCCCGCGCCGTGAAGCGCACCCGGCTTCCTTCCAGCACGGCGCCGCCGCCCGCGATCACGGCGAGCGCCGCCGGGTAGAGCCGGTGCTCCTGCACGATCACCCGGGCTGAAAGCGTGTCGGCATCGTCGTCCGGCAGCACCGGCACGGCGGCCTGGGCCACGATCGGCCCGGCATCAAGCTCCGGCACGACGTAGTGCACGGTGCAGCCGTGGAGGCGCACGCCGGCTTCCAGCGCGCGCTCGTGGGTGTGCGTGCCCTTGAACAGCGGCAGCAGCGAGGGGTGAATGTTGATCATCCGGCCCGCCCACGCCTCCACGAAGGCGTCGGTGAGGATGCGCATGAAGCCGGCCAGCACGATCAGCTCGATGCCCGCCCCTTCCAGTTCCGCCTGAAGCGCGGCGTCGAAGCCGGCGCGATCGGAAAATGCCTTGTGGTCGATGGCGCGCGCCGGGATGCCCGCCGTCCGCGCGCGGTCGAGGCCGGCGGCGTCGGGGCGGTTCGAGAGCACGAGCACGATCTCGGCCGGATAGTCTGGCGCGCGCGCCGCCTCGATCAGCGAGACCATGTTCGAGCCGCGGCCCGAGATCAGGATCGCGACGCGCTTTTTTCGGGTCGAAGCGCTCACAGCGCCAACTGCCCCGTGAACGTCACCGGCTCCGCGCCGCGCTCGGTGATGTGCCCGAGCCGGACCGGTGCCTCGCCGGCTTCGGTCAGGGCATCGGCCACGGCGTCGGCCGCGTCGGCGGCGGCGACCACCACCATGCCGATGCCGCAGTTGAAGGTGCGCAGCATCTCCGCTTCCGCGACGCCGCCCTCGCGCGCCAGCCAGCCGAAGACCGGCGGCACGGCGATCGCCGACAGATCGACATTGATGCCGACGCCGTCGGGCAGGACACGGGGGAGGTTGTCGGGGAAGCCGCCGCCGGTGATATGCGCGAGCGCCTTGATGCCGCCGGCCCGCTTCAGGGCGGCGAGCAGCGGCTTCACGTAGATCCGGGTCGGCTCCAGCAGCGCCTCGCCCAAGGTCCGGCCCGGCGCGAAGGGGGCATCGGCGTCGTAGCCAAGCCCGGTCTTGGCCACGATCCGCCGCACTAGCGAGAAGCCGTTCGAGTGGACGCCCGAGGAGGGCAGGCCGAGAACGACGTCGCCGGGCAGGATGCCGGGGCGCGGCAGCAGCGTGCCGCGCTCGGCCGCGCCCACCGAGAAGCCGGCGAGATCGTAGTCGGAACCGTCATAGAGGCCCGGCATCTCGGCGGTCTCGCCGCCGATCAGGGCGCAGCCGGCCTGCCGGCAGCCCTCGGCGATGCCGCGCACGATGTCGGCGCCGACGCCCGGCACGAGCTTTCCGGTGGCGTAGTAATCGAGGAAGAACAGCGGCTCGGCACCCTGCACGATGATGTCGTTGACGCACATCGCCACGAGGTCGATGCCGATCGTGTGGTGGCGCCCAGTCTCGATGGCGATCTTTACCTTGGTGCCGACGCCGTCATTGGCCGCGACCAGGATCGCGTCCTTGAAGCCCGCCGCCTTGAGGTCGAACAGCCCGCCGAAGCCGCCGATCTCGGCATCCGCGCCCGGCCGGCGCGTGGCGCGCACCAGCGGCTTGATCGTCTCGACGAGCGCGTTGCCCGCGTCGATGTCGACGCCGGCCTGCGCGTAGGTGAGCCCGTTTCCGTCCTGCGCCGTCATCGCCGCCCCGTCGTCCGGTAATCGCTGATCATGCCAAAACCCGCTGCCACATCGCGGCGCGATTGGCCACCGTCACCGGCGCCGGGTGGCATGTTCGGGCACAGCATCATTCTCCGCCGCGGGCGAAAAGCGCCTCGAACAGGGCCTCCGAGCGGTCCAGACCCTCCGGCGTGAGCTGGACCGACCGCGCCGTGTTGACGGGATCGAAGATCAGGCCCTTGGCGTGGAGGCGGCCCAGCGCGTCCCAGGAATGCTCCTTCCAGGCCCGATCACCGTCGTGCAGCGTGAGCCGAAGCAGGGCCAGAACCGCGGCGTCGATCCGGTCGGTATCCTCGGTGTCCATGGCGTCATCTCCTCGTCGAGGTCGATGGGCTATCGAACGCCGCCGCGCGGCTCGCGGCAAGGTCCGCCTTGACCGGGGCGGCCGCGCTTCCCACTGTCCGCGCCGAACGGATTCACAGGGGACGGGCGCGCGATGCGTGGGCGGGCAATCATCGGGCTCTCGATCCTCGCGGTCGTCGTCTTCCTGCTCTACGAACTGCGCGAGGTGATGCTGCCCTTCGTGGCGGGACTGGCGCTCGCCTACCTGCTCGACCCGCTCGCCGACCGGCTGGAGCGGCTCGGTCTCGGGCGGCTCACCGCCACCCTGCTGATCCTGTCGGGCTTCGTCGTCGGTCTCGTGGTGGTGCTCATCATCGTGGTGCCCCTGGCCGCCAGCCAGATCGCCTCCCTCGTCAATTCCCTGCCGACCATGGTCGGGCGTCTGCAGAGCATTCTGGTCGAACGGGCAGGCCCGCTCCTGCAGCGCGTCGGCGGAAGCGAGGTCGTGAACGAGCTGCAATCCTCCGTCGGTACGCTGGTGGGGCAGGGCGGGGCGTGGTTCCTGGCCTTCCTCAAGTCGCTCTGGACCGGGAGCCAGGCGCTGGTCTCCATCGCCTCGCTGCTGGTCGTGACCCCCGTCGTCGCCTTCTACGTGCTGCACGACTGGGACCGGATGATCGCCGCCCTCGATGGCTGGGTGCCGCCGCGCCACCGCCCGACTGCGCGCCGCCTCGCGGGCGAGATCGACGGCGCGGTGACCGGCTTCGTGCGCGGGCAGAGCCTCGTCTGCCTCATCCTCGGCTCGTTCTACGCGGTCGGCCTGTTCTTCGTCGGACTGAACTTCGGCGTGCTGATCGGGATGATCTCGGGGTTTCTCACCTTCATCCCCTATGTCGGCACGCTCACCGGCTTCATGCTCTCCGTCGGCGTCGCCCTGGTGCAGTGGTGGCCCTCGGGCGACTGGTTGCATATCGGGCTGACCGTCGGCGTGTTCCTCGTCGGGCAGTTCCTCGAAGGCAACGTGATCTCGCCCAAGCTCGTGGGTGATTCGGTCGGCCTCCACCCGGTTTGGCTGATGTTCGCGCTGCTGGCCTTCGGCTCGCTGTTCGGCTTCCTCGGGCTGCTGCTCGCCGTGCCGGTCGCCGCCTCCATCGGCGTCGTCGTGCGCTTCGGCATCGAGCGGTATCTCGAGAGCAAGATCTACCGAGGCGATGGACCGGTGCTGATCGGGGATTCCGGGAGCCCCTCGCTCCCCACCCGCGATTGATGGCGTGAAGCGGTGTAGGGTGTCGCCATGCGCGACAACGCCCCCCCGAAGCAGCTCGCCTTCGACCTGCCGCTCGACCCGCGCTACGGCGCCGAGGATTTTCTGGTCAGCCCCTCGAATGAGGAGGCCTATGCCCTGATCGAGGCCTGGCCCGATTGGCCGGACACCGTGTTCCTGCTGCGCGGCCCGCCCGGCAGCGGCAAGAGCCATCTCGCCTCGATCTGGGCGACGCGGGCACAGGCCTGGACCGTCACCGCCGCGGACGTTTCGATGGAGCAGGTGTCCCACCTTATCTCCAACGGCGCCCTCGTGATCGAGGATGTGGACCGCGAGGCCGGCCGCGACGAGGCGGCCCTGTTCCACCTGCTCAACCTCGCGCGCGAGCGGCGCTTTCCCGTGCTGCTTACGGCCTGCGGCTCGGTGGACGGCTTCGACCTGCGGGTTGCCGATCTGCGCTCGCGGCTGCGGCTCGCGCCCGGCGCCGAGATCGGCCCGCCGGACGATGCCCTCCTCAAGGCGGTCATCGTCAAGCTGTTCGCCGACCGGCAACTCGGGATCGACACCTCGGTGGTCGATGCCCTGGCCTTGCGCATCGACCGCTCGCTCGCCCGTGTCCGCGAGGTCGTGGCCGAGCTCGACCGCGATGCGCTCGGCCGCCGCCGCCGCATCACCCGTCCGCTGGCGCTCGCCGTCCTCGACCGGATGGAGGCCGCCGGGAGGGGTGAGGCGTCCGACGAGGAGGCGGAGGAAGACAGGGACGAGGAGGGCGAGGCCGGCACCGATTCAGGAGCGTCGTGAACCGCCGGGCGTTGTCATGAAACCGTCAAACAGGTCCGGTCGCCCCGTGCTAGAGCGCTTGCCGATGAAGCGGATGCCGGTTCATTGAAAGTGTGCGCGTGACCACGAGAACCTTGAGCCGGGCCGGATTGAAGCGGAAGGGAGCCAGCGCGTTGTCGGAAGTGGAGTCGGATGCCGTCGCCCGGGACGCGGAGACGACCGAGGCCGAGGAGACGAGTCTTGCCACCGAGCGGGGCGTGCGCAGCGAATCCGCCCGCGCCCGCACCGCCCGCGCCGCCCGCATCCTCGCCGCGGAGAAGGCCGCCGAGAAGCCGGCCGAGCCGGATGCGGAGCGGGAGGGTGCTGCGGCCGAGGCCGCCCGCGAGCCGGTGCTGGAGGCCGGCCGCTCGCTGCGGCACTCGCCCGAGCGCTTCGTGAACCGCGAATTGTCCTGGCTCCAGTTCAACCGCCGGGTGCTGGAGGAATCCGCCAACCCGAACCACCCGCTTCTGGAGCAGCTGCGCTTCCTCTCAATCTCGGCCAACAATCTGGACGAGTTCTTCATGGTGCGCGTCGCCGGCCTGCACGATCAGGTCCGCGCCGGCCTCGTCGTGCCCTCGCAGGACGGCCTGACCCCCGCGGAGCAATTGTCGCGCATCGGCAACGAGGTCTCGCGGCTGGCGCTGGACCAGCAGGAGCGCTGGCGGGCGCTGCGGGAGGAGCTGAACGCCAACGGCATCCACCTCGCCGAGCCGGCCGAACTCTCGGACGAGCATCTCGCGTGGCTCGACGACTATTTCCTGTCCTACATCTTCCCGGTGCTCACGCCGCTTGCCATCGACCCGGCGCACCCCTTCCCGTTCATCCCCAATCTCGGCTTCACCGTCGCGCTGATGATGGTGCGGCCCCGCGACGGCCGCACCCTGCGCGCGCTGATCCGCCTGCCCTCCCTGCTCGACCGCTTCGTGCGCCTGCCCGACGTCGCCGGCGATGGCACCGCCCGCTTCATCGCCATCGAGCAGGTCATCGCCAAATACGCGAGCCGCCTCTTCCCCGGCTACTCGCTCAAAGGGCAGGGCGCCTTCCGCGTCGTGCGCGATTCCGACCTCGAGATCGAGGAGGAGGCGGAAGACCTCGTCCTGCACTTCGAATCGGCGATCAAGCGCCGCCGCCGCGGCGTCGTCATTCGCCTGGAGATCGAGGCGGGCATGACGGAGGAGCTGCGCGCCTTCGTTGCCGACGAGCTGGAGATCGCGCCCGATTCGATCTTCGTGGTCGAGGGCATGCTGGCGCTCAACGAGCTGTCGCAGATCGTCGGGATCGACCGGCCCGACCTCAAGTTCAAGCCCTACAATCCGCGCTTCCCCGAGCGCATCCGCGAATCGGGCGGCGACGTCTTCGCCGCGATCCGGCAGAAGGATTTCATCGTCCACCACCCCTACGAGTCCTTCGACTCGGTGGTGCAGTTCCTGGCCCAGGCCGCCCGCGACCCGAACGTGGTGGCGATCAAGCAGACGCTCTACCGCACCTCCTCCAACTCCCCGATCGTCGCCGCGTTGGCCGAGGCTGCGGAGGCCGGCAAGTCGGTGACAGCACTCGTCGAGCTGAAGGCCCGGTTTGACGAGGAGGCCAATATCCGCTGGGCGCGCAACCTCGAGAAGGCGGGCGCGCAGGTGGTGTTCGGCTTCGTCGAGCTGAAGACCCACGCCAAGCTGTCGATGGTGGTGCGCCGCGAGGGCGACCGCCTCGTCACCTACTGCCATGTCGGCACCGGCAACTATCACCCGATCACCGCGCGCATCTACACCGACCTGTCCTTCTTCACCGCCGACCCGGCCATCGCCCGGGACGTCTCGCGCATCTTCAACTTCATCACCGGCTACGCCGAGCCGGCGGAACTGGAGCGCATGGCGGTGTCGCCGCTGACCCTGAAGCCGCGCCTCTTGCAGCATATCGAGGAGGAGATCGCCCACGCCCGGGCCGGTCGCCCGGCGGCGATCTGGATCAAGTGCAACTCGCTGGTCGATGCCCAGATCATCGATGCGCTCTACGACGCGAGCCAGGAGGGCGTGCAGATCGACTGCATCGTGCGCGGCATCTGCTGCCTGCGGCCGGGCATTCCGGGCCTGTCCGACACGATCCGGGTCAAATCGATCGTCGGGCGCTTCCTCGAACACGAGCGCGTCTACGCCTTCGGCAACGGCGCCGGGCTGCCGCATCCGAAGGCCACCGTCTACATCTCCTCAGCCGACCTGATGCAGCGCAACCTCGATCGGCGTGTCGAGGCGCTGCTTCCGATCACCAACCCGACTGTGCATCAGCAGGTGCTCGACCAGATCATGCTGGCCAACCTCCTCGACAACCGGCAGAGCTGGCGTGTACTGGCATCAGGTGCCAGTGAGCGGATCAGCCCCGCGGAGGGGGAGGAACCGTTCAACGCGCACAAGTACTTCATGACGAATCCGAGCCTGTCCGGGCGCGGCAAGTCATCGAAGAAGTCGAGCCCGCGGGCGCTCAGCCGCCGCGCCCAGCGGTCCTGACCACGGCTTGCGCCGGGCCGGTATCCGGCCCGGTCCTATTGTGAGTGTTCGGCCGGTTTCCGGCCCGGCACCATCGTGCTCTCATCCGGGGGCACCTCCCTGAGAGGGGCTGCATGGGTCCGACACGTCCTCACCTGACGCTCGCCCACTCTGCCGAATGGCCGGCCCCGATGATGACTGGCATGACGTTCGAACCTGTCGCGATCATCGATATCGGCTCGAACTCGGTACGGCTCGTCGCCTATGACGGGCTCCAACGCGCCTCGACGCCGCTCTACAACGAGAAGGTCCTGTGCGGTCTCGGCCGCAGCGTCTTCTCCACCGGCCGCCTCAACGAGGATTCGGTGCAGCGGGCGCTCACCGCGCTTCGCCGCTTCCGCGTCCTGTGCGACACGATGCGGGTCTCGCGCATCTTCGTCCTGGCCACCGCCGCCGCGCGGGATGCCGCCAACGGGCCGGCGTTCCTTGAGGCGGCGCGCGAGGCGCTCGGCCAGGAGATCCAGCTTCTGTCCGGCCGGCGCGAGGCGGAGCTGTCGGCGCTCGGCGTCGTCTCCGGCTTCTACGCCCCCGACGGCGTGGTCGGCGATCTCGGCGGCGGCTCGCTCGAACTCGTGGACGTCAACGGCACCACGGTCGGCCAGGGCGTGACCATGCCGCTCGGCGGGCTGGCGCTCCAGGATCTCTCGGAAGGCTCACTCAAGAAGGCGCGCAAGATCGCCCGCGAGCATCTGAAGAAGGCCGAGCCGCAGCTCGACACCCTTCGCGGGCGCACCTTCTACGCGGTCGGCGGTACATGGCGGGCGCTCGCCCGCCTGCACCAAGCGGCCCGCGACTATCCGCTTCACGTCATGCACGGCTACGCGGTCGAGCCGTCGGACGAGTTGAGCTTCCTCGAAATGGTCGAGGCGAGCGACGCCGCCACCCTGCAGGAGGTCGAGACGATCTCCGAGGCGCGCCGGCCGCTGCTCGCCTTCGGCGCCGTGGTGCTCGAAGAGATCATCCGTCTGGGCCGGCCCCGCGAGATCGCGATCTCCGCCTTCGGGGTGCGCGAGGGCCTGCTGTTCGAACAGCTCGACCGCGAGACGCGCCTCACCGATCCGCTGATCGCCTCGGCCCAGGAGCTGAACCTGCAGCGCGCCCGCTCCCCCGGCCACGGCGAGGAGTTGCGCGACTGGACCGACCACTTCATCACCAGCCTCGACGGCCCGGAGACCGCGGGCGAGCGCCGCTTGCGCCACGCGGCCTGCCTGCTCTCGGATATCGGCTGGCGAGCCCATCCCGATTACCGCGGCGAGCAGAGCCTCAACGTGCTCGCCAACGCCGCCTTCGCCGGCATCGACCATCCCGGGCGCGCCTATCTCGCGCTGTCGAGTTATTTCCGCCACGAGGGCGTGGCTCCGGAGAAGGCGAGCCCGACCCTGCGCATGCTCGCCGGTCCGCGCCTGTTCGACCGCGCCCGCCTCGTCGGCGCCCTGATGCGCGTCGCCTTCCCGGTCTCGGCCGGCATGGCCGGTCCGCTCAAGCGGATGCCGGTGGCGGTAGAGGACGGCAAGGTGGTGCTGCGCCTGCCCGCCGACTGGGCTGATCTCAACGGCGAGCGACTGCTGAGCCGCGTGCGCGGGCTGGGCCGGGTCGTCGGCCTCGACGGACGGGTCGAGGTCGCCTGAGTTCTTGTGAGATGCCGGCGAAGAGACCGGCTCCCTCCGGTTTCCCAGAATCCGCCCCATCCTCAGGGACGTCCTCGGGGAGGATCGACGAGGCCGGTCAGGCCTCTCGCTCCGATCCCGGCTGCATCCGTCCGAGCTGCGCTGGGCGAAGCTGCGCCCTGCGCTTCATCGGAGGGATCGCGTGACGCCGGAGGGCGCCGGACGCATCGAGGCCGTATCAGCCCGACAGGCGGGTGTGGGCGATCGCGATCTCGCGCTCGGCATCGGCCGCCAGATAAGCGAGGCGTGCCCCGTCGAGATTGGCGTCGGCGAGGCGCTGGCGCAGGTCGGCCTCGTACTTCTTCTCCTCGGCACGCCGCGGCGGCGGCAGCAGGCGCAGCAGCATCGGGCTGGCGATCTCACTGCGAACGAGGCCGCGGTGGTTGGCCAGCCGCCGCAGGCTGTTGGCGAGGTCTTCCAGCTTTGATTCCGGCAGGTACTGGCGAGCGGAAACGCGGGCTCTACCGGAATGAGACATTGTGCAACCTTTCTGAGACAAAGCGCAAAATGGTTGCATGCGTCTGGTTGGTTTTCCCTTGCGAAAGACCGTTAACGGATCTGGCGCCAACCCGGGAACACCGTTCCCGATCCGGGCTGGAGCCCGGATCGGCGAGGCTGGGAATCGGGTGGGCCATGCGCCGAAATCGCGGTTCCTGTTCCCCGCGCTTCCGACACACCTGCAGCCGCTCGGCCCACTGAGCGTCACAGGAACGGCGCAGAGAACTGGTCCGCACCGCCCCGTCACTGCCGGCCCCGCCGCCACGCAGGCCCGAGAGGGCTCGCGAAACCATCAGGCGCATCGGCCGCGGGGAGGGCCGATGTAGAGGTCCGCGCCGCCGCGAGCAACCGCGCCGTGACGCCGCTGCCCTTCCGGCGACGCAAGGCCGACGTGCGGCTTATCGCAGCGAGCCGCAGAAGCGCTGGATCCGCCGGCAGGCCTCCTCAAGCGTCGTGTTGGAGGTCGCGTAGGAGATGCGCAGGTTCGGGCCGAGGCCGAAGGCCGAGCCGTGGACCGCCGCAACGCCCTCGGCTTGGAGCAGTTCGGTGACGAAGTCCTCGTCCGTGGCGATGGTCTTGCCGGTCTCGGTGGTCTTGCCGATCAGATCGGCACAGGACGGATAGACGTAGAACGCGCCCTCCGGCACCGGGCATTTGAGGCCGTTCGACTGGTTCAGCATCGAGACGACGAGGTCCCGCCGCTCCTGGAACGCCGCCTTGAAGCGGGCGAGATGCTCCTGCGTGCCGTCGAGCGCGGCTACCGCCGCCCATTGCGAGATCGAGGAGGCGCCCGAGGTCTGCTGGCCCTGCACGAAGTCCATCGCCTTGATGAGCTGCTCAGGGCCCGCGGCGTAGCCGATGCGCCAGCCGGTCATCGCGTAGGCCTTCGAGACGCCATTCATGGTGAGCGTGCGCTCGTAGAGGCCGGGCTCGACCTGAGCCGGGGTGACGAATTCGAAATCGCCGTAGGTCAGGTGCTCGTACATATCGTCGGTGAGCACCCAGACCTGCGGATGGCGCATCAGCACGTCGGTGATCTTCTTCATCTCGTCGCGGGTGTAGGCGGCCCCCGAGGGGTTCGACGGCGAGTTGAGGATGATCCACTTGGTTTTCGGCGTGATGACGCGCTCCAACTCCTCCGGCTGGAGCTTGAAGTCGTGCGCCATGTCGGTGTCGGCGAAAACCGGGGTGCCGCCGCACAGGATCACCATCTCCGGGTAGGAGACCCAGTAGGGGCGGGGGATCACCACCTCGTCGCCGGGGTTCAGGGTCGCCAGCAGCGCGTTGTAGATGACGTGCTTGCCGCCGGTGCCGACGATGGTCTGCGAGACCTTGTAGTCGAGCCCGTTCTCGCGCTTGAACTTCTTGACGATTGCCTCGCGCAGCGGGTTGATGCCGGAGACCGGCGGGTACTTGGTCTCGCCGCGGCGGATCGCGTCGATCGCCGCCTCCTTGATGTGGTCGGGCGTGTCGAAATCCGGCTCGCCCACCGAGAGGCTGATGACGTCGACGCCGGAGGCTTTCAGCTCACGCGCCTTCTGGGTCATCGCGATGGTCGCGGACGGCTTCACCCGCGAGAGGGCGTCGGCGAGAAAGCCCATGGCAGATCTCCGAAAGGTCTTCGAGTGTCGGTGGGCCCGAAAGATGTTTCCGGGCATCGGGGCCCTCGTAATCATGCGTCGCGGCACGGGCAAGCGCGGCGAGCGGGAAGCTGCCTCCCGGCTCCCGTCCCGATCCAGCCGCGGGGCGGCCACGGCGACGACGCTGCGGCCAGCTGCCGAACGGACTGCAATTTTTCTCAAGCTGGAACGAAGAGTTTTTCAGGCGTAAGCTGCCGCGGTTATCGGTTATTGTTACAGACAAGATGTGCAGTTTATTGCAGTGCGACAGCATATCGATGCGCTGCAATGAGCATTGCATGCAGAATTCAAACGGTCCAATGCAGATGGAATTGATCCGCTCCTGCGAGGCCGGGCGACAATATTACGAGCGGGCGCGGCAAGAGGCGGGCGGTGCCGCCCCGCCGGGTCAGGCAAGCGGAGGACGGCGGCGTCTATGAAAAAGAACAAGGTCATCACGGCCGAGGAGGCGATCGCCCTCATTCGCGAGAACGACGTCCTGACGACCACGGGTTTCGTCCAAAGCTGCATCCCGGAGGCGCTGCACGCCGCGCTGGAGAAGCGCTTCGTCGAGACCGGCTCACCGCGCGGCCTCACCCTGATCATGACCGCAGGTGCCGGCGATTCGAAGGGGCTGGGCACCGGCCGTCTGCACCATGACGGGCTGCTCTCGCGGGTCATCGCCGCCAATTTCGGGCGCATGCCCAAGGTGGCGCAGGCGGCGCAAGCCAATCTGATCCGTGGCTACAACCTGCCGCAAGGGGTGATCTCGCAGCTCTACCGCGCCTGCGCCGCCGGCCAGCCGGGGCTGTTCTCGAAGGTAGGGTTGAAGACCTACGTCGATCCGCGCCACGGCGGCGCCAAGGTCAACGATCTGACGACCGAAGACATCGTCAAGCTCGTCGAGGTCGATGGCGAGGAGTGGCTGTTCTACACCGCCACCAAGATCGACGTGGCCTTCATCCGCGCCACCTCGGCCGATCCGTCGGGCAACCTCTCCTTCGAGAAGGAGGCGCTGACCCTCGACTGCCTCGCCCAGGCCATGGCCGCTCGAAACAACGGCGGCATCGTCATCGCCCAGGTCGAGCGCATCGTCGATGACGGCTACCTGCTGCCCAAGGACGTGCGCGTACCGGGCATCCTCGTCGACGGCGTCGTCGTGGCCGAGCCCGAGATGCACCGCATGAATTACGGCGTGATGTACGACGCCGCGCTCGCGGGCGAGATCCGCGTGCCGGTCACCGGCATCAAGCGGATGCCGCTCAACGAGCGCAAGATCATCGCGCGGCGCGCCGCCTTCGAACTGCCGCCCAACGGCGTGGTCAATCTCGGCGTCGGCGCGCCCGAGGGCATCTCCTCGGTCGCGAACGAGGAGAAGATCACCCCCTACATCACGCTCACCACGGAAGCAGGCGCGGTCGGCGGGGTGCTGGCCTCGGGGTCGAGCTTCGGCGCGGCGACGAATGCCGACTGCATCATCGACCAGAACCAGATGTTCGACTTCTACGACGGCGGCGGCCTCGACATGACCTGCCTCGGCATGGCCGAGTGCGACGGCGCCGGCAACGTCAACACCTCGAAATTCGGGGGCAAGCTCAACGGCTGCGGCGGTTTCATCAACATCTCGCAGAACGCCCGCTCGGTGGTCTTCGCCGGCACCTTCACCGCGGGCGGCCTGGAGATCGCCGTCCAGGACGGTCAGGTGAAGATCGTCCAGGAGGGCCGGGCCCGGAAGTTCGTCACCCAGGTTCAGCAGAACACCTTCTCCGGCCCCTACGCGGTCGAGCGCTCGCAGCCGGTGATCTACGTGACCGAGCGCTGCGTCTTCCAGCTCACGAAGGAGGGGCTCGAACTGATCGAGGTGGCGCCGGGCATCGATATCGAGCGCGACATCCTCGCCCACATGGATTTCGCCCCCGTGGTGCGCAATCCGGTGACGATGGACGCGCGCATCTTCCGCGACGAGCCGATGGATCTGATCTCGGACCTGCTCAACCTCGACCTGAAGTCCCGCGTCAGCCTGGATGCCGAGCGCAACATCCTCTTCATCAACCTGGAGGGCTGGTACTGCCGGGTGAAGAGCGACATGGACGAATTGCGCATGACCATCGTCGAGGCCTGCCGCAAGGCCGGCCAGCGGGTCAACGCCGTGATCAACCACGACGGCTTCCGGCTCAATGAGAACCTCTATGACGATTATGCCGGGATGATCCAGTATCTCCAGGCCAACTACTACGCGACGACGACCCGCTACGCGACCAGCGCCTTCCTCCGCCTGAAGATGGAGGAGGCCCTGACCAAGCGCGGCGTCGCCCCCCACGTCTTCGAGCGCAAGGAGGAGGCCCAGGCTTTCCTCGGCAGCACCGAGGACAAGAAGGCCCGGAAGATGATCTCGCCGGCGGTGGCCTCCGCGGCTTGAGCGCGGCGAGCGCCACGCCCGACCGACACTCGCCTTGGGAGCGCTCGCCCGGGCCCCGAGCGCACTTCAACGAAGTGGATGCCGGTTCGCCGAGCGAGTACGCGCCAAGCCAAAGAGATCGAGGCGGGATCCGACCTAGCCTCGTCGGGCACGGCTCTAGACGGGAGGGAAGAAGCCCGGCGGGCCCTGAGGCCCTTGAGGCCCCTGCGGTCCGGTCGCGCCGGTAGGGCCTTGCGGCCCGGCCGGTCCCTGCGGTCCGGCGACGCCCGGCGCTCCCTGCGGACCGGCCGCGCCGGGGGTGCCGGTCGCTCCTTGAGTGCCTTGTGGGCCTGCCGGACCTTGCGGTCCGGCGACGCCCGGCGCTCCCTGCGGACCAGCCGCGCCGGGAGTGCCGGTCGCTCCTTGCGTGCCTTGTGGGCCTGCAGGACCTTGCGGTCCGGCGACGCCGGGCGCTCCCTGTGGACCGGCCGCGCCGGGGATGCCGGTCGCTCCTTGGGTGCCTTGTGGGCCTGCCGGACCCTGCGGGCCGGTCGCGCCGGTGGGGCCCTGCGTTCCCGCGACGCCGGGCGTGCCTTGCGCGCCCGCCGATCCCTGCGGTCCTGTGGAGCCCTGGGGGCCCGCCGGCCCCTGCGATCCGACGGCACCCGGTGTGCCCTGGGCGCCGGCCACGCCGGGAAGGCCCTGCGGCCCGGCCGGACCTTGCGGGCCGACCGCCGGAACGACGCGAAACCCGTTCGGCCGCGCGGCGAAAGGATCGACCAAGCGAACCTTGAGGGTATCCTCGCGCTGCCGCCGCAGCAGCGACTTGTCTTCCTGGCCGAAATAGACGCGAAGCCCGCCGAGGCCGGCACGGTAATCGCGTTCGCCGATCCGCCCCTCGGCAAAGACCGAGATGCCGACGGGGCTCAGCAGCGGGAGCAGATACTCCGCCCCGGCGGCGACGGCATGGATTCGGTTCTCGTAGCGGTGGCCGACGCTGAAGCGGAGGTCGTCGGTCGCGTACCAGGACAGGTCGATCTGGTCGAAGAAATGCTGCGCGCGATCCCCCATCTGCCAGCCGGCGATGCCGTCCACGGTGAAGCGATCGAGGAACAGGGCGCCCTCGCCGGCGATGCGCCCCATGGTCGTGCCGACATCCTGAAGGCCGTAGCTCCGGATGGACGTGGCGTAATCGACGGAGCCGTAGAGGCCGATCAGGCCCTTGGTCGGGTCGCGCAGGAAGGCATGCCCGGCCGTTCCCAGGCCGAGGTCGCCCCCGTTCGAGATCGCCGCGAGATCCGCCTGGAAGCCGAACGACCGCCCGATGGGAAAGGCCAGCGAGCCCGCGGCATAGGCACCGTTTCCGGCCCGGAAGCCACCGGCGCCGCCTTCGATCGCACCGACGACGCCCGAGACGGCGCGCAAGGGCGGCAAAGGGGGAAGCGGTCCTGATACGGGCACCGGCTCGGCGATGGTCGCCTTGCGCGAAGGCGACGGGCGCGAGACGGCCTGGAGATCGCGCAGACGCCGCCGCGCCTCGACAAGCTCGGCTTTGGCTTCCTGGTTCTCGCGTCTCAGCCGCTCCTGCTCGGCCTGAACCGAGCGCAGCATCTGGTAAAGTTCTTCATTCGTCGGAGCGGCCTGGACAGGCGTTGTCAGTGCAGCCGCCAGCATTCCGGTCGCGCCCGACCGGGTCCAGCGCCACAGACGCCCCGTCGATACATGGCCCCGCATGTTGCTCCTCGCTTCAACTCGATACAAAGGTGTCGATACGAACTTTACGTTGGGCTATTTGTGCAGATAAACGGTTTTATTTGCGAAAATCGGCAGATTTTTCTGTGAGATATAGTTCCATTATCAAATGGATCTCCAGTACAGCTCGGGTCATAGGGTGAAAGATCGAGCTGTGCTGTAGCGGATTCGCAACAAATGTGAATCCGGACGTCAGATGAGACGCTTTGTGCTGTCTTTTCGACGGGAGGCCTGTTGTCCCGGTGAGGCGAGCGTCCGGAGAGCGGAAATGTCGGGCATGGCGTGCCTGCTTGATCGGCCAAGCCGCGACGAGGCAGTCGAGCGGACGATGGCGAGCGTCGGCAGGCACGCCGCCTTGCCATCCCGTCCCGTCTCTGCTAACGCCCCGCCCATTCCACACGCGGAGCCGGCCCCATGCCTGAATGGGGCGTTTCCGGTGGCCGGCCGATCAAGCCGGCTACATCCTCCGCGGCGGTATCAACCGGAGAGAACAAAAGTCATGGCCGTCGATTTCTCTATGCGCCAGCTCCTCGAGGCCGGCGCCCATTTCGGGCACCAGTCGCACCGCTGGAACCCGAAGATGCAGCCCTACATCTTCGGCACCCGTAACAACATCCACATCATCGATCTCGCCCAGACCGTGCCGGCGCTGCACGCCGCCCTCCAGGCGGTGAGCGACACCGTCGCCCGCGGCGGTCGCGTGCTGTTCGTCGGCACCAAGCGTCAGGCGGCGGATGCCATTGCCGAGGCCGCCAAGCGCTCGGCCCAGTACTACGTCAACTCCCGCTGGCTCGGCGGCATGCTGACCAACTGGAAGACCATTTCCGGCTCGATCCAGCGCCTGCGCAAGGTCGACGAGACGCTCGAAGGCGGGGCCGTCGGCCTCACCAAGAAGGAGCGCCTCATGCTGACCCGCGAGAAGGACAAGCTCGAGAAGGCGCTCGGCGGCATCAAGGACATGGGTGGCGTGCCCGACCTGCTGTTCGTGATCGACACCAACAAGGAGCAGCTGGCGATCAAGGAGGCCCAGCGCCTCGGCATCCCGGTGGCCGCCATCGTCGACACGAACTGCAACCCGGACGGCATCTCCTACATCGTGCCGGCCAATGACGACGCCGGCCGCGCCATCGCGCTGTATTGCGACCTGATCGCCCGCGCGGCGATCGAGGGCATCGGCCGCGGCCAGGGCGCGCTCGGCATCGATGTCGGCGCCTCCGAGGAGCCGACCGCCGAGGAGCTGCCGGCCAACGACGACGTGGTGGGTTCGGACTCGGCGGCCTCCGTCGCCTCCGACGCGATCGCCCCGGCCGACGTTGCCGCGCTCGCCGAATCGACCGAGCATTTCGAGCAGCTCGCCGCCCCCCGCGGCGCGCCCGACGACCTGACCAAGCTCACCGGCGTCGGCCCGCAGCTCGTGCAGAAGCTCAACGATGCCGGCGTGTGGCACTACTGGCAGATCGCCGCCATGCAGCCCGAGGACGTGGCCAAGCTCGACGCCGACCTGAAGCTCAACGGCCGCATCGACCGTGACGGCTGGATCGCGCAGTCCCGCGGCTTCGTCGAGGCCGCCGCCGCGTAAGTTGCAACGCTCGCCGCCGGGTCTCGCCCGGCGGCCCGATCGTCATCTTTCTGCAAAGCCCGGTGCTTTCAACGAGCGCCGGGCTCATTCGCTTCAAGACCCGCAATTCCAGACCCCGAGAGGATCGCCATGGCCAACATCACCGCCGCACTCGTGAAGGAGCTTCGCGAAAAGACCGGCGCCGGCATGATGGATTGCAAGGGCGCGCTCAACGAGACCAACGGCGACCTCGAAGCGGCGGTGGACTGGCTGCGCAAAAAGGGTCTCGCCAAGGCCGCCAAGAAAGCCGGCCGCGTCGCGGCCGAGGGCCTCGTCGCCGTCGAGTCCGCCGGTCGTCACGCGGCCATCGTCGAGGTGAACTCCGAGACCGACTTCGTCGCCCGCAACGACGGCTTCCAGGCCTTCGCCCGCGAGGCCGCCAAGCTCGCGCTCAACACCGACGGCACCCTCGAGGGCCTCCAGGCTGCGACCTTCCCCGGCTCGTCCGAGACGGTGCAGGAGAAGCTCTCGAACCTGATCGCCACCATCGGCGAGAACATGACCCTGCGCCGCGTCGAGAAGCTCGAAGTGAGCAAGGGCGTGATCGCCTCCTACGTCCACGGCCAGATCAGCGAGGGCCTCGGCAAGATCGGCGTGCTCGTCGCGCTTGAATCCGAGGGCGACGTCGAGTTCCTCTCGTCGCTCGGCCGCCAGATCGCCATGCACATCGCTGCCACCAGCCCGGTGGCGCTCGACGCTTCCGGCGTCGATCAGGCCGTGGTCGAGCGCGAGTCGAACATCCTGCGCGAGAAGAACGCCGGCAAGCCGGACCACGTGATGGCCAAGATCGTCGAGAGCGGCCTGAAGAGCTACTACAAGGAGGTCACCCTCCTGGAGCAGCCCTTCGTCCACGACAGCTCCAAGACCATCACCCAGGTGCTCAAGGAAGCCGCGGGCAAGGCCGGCGGCGAGGTCGCGATCAAGGGCTTCGTCCGCTACGCGCTCGGCGAGGGCATCGAGAAGGAAGAGGGCCCGGACTTCGCCGCCGAAGTCGCGAGCATGTCGCGCTAAGCGCTCTCGCCGAAGGGGAGACCGGATCGGCCTGAGAGAGCGCGGTCCGGAAAGGTCTGATACGGCCTCCGCTTCATCAAAGCGGGGGCCGTATCAGCGAGCCCGTGCGGCGCTTGAGCGGAGCCCAAATCCGCCATCCCGAAGGGATCAGCCGGATTTGGTACGAGAGCCGGTCACGGCGCTCATCATCACCGATCCTCACAGGACGTCTTGAGGGGGCGGCGGCAGGAATGCCGCCGCCCCTCGACGTTCGGGCTTCCGTGTTGCTAGAAGCCGCGGCGCGACCTGCCCGAGCCGACGAGGATCCGATGCCGGAGACGACGCCCTACCGCCGAGTCCTCGTGAAGCTGTCCGGCGAGGCGCTCGCCGCTCCCGACGGCTACTGGCTCCATCCGCCGATGCTCGCGGGTCTGGCCGAGGACATCGCCGCTACGGTCGCGCGCGGGGTGCAGATCGCGGTGGTGGTCGGCGGCGGCAACCTGATCCGCGGCGCGCGCATCTCGCAGGCCGGCTGGATCGACCGGGCGACCGGTGACTCGCTCGGCATGATGGCCACCGTGATGAACTCGCTGGCCATCGAGACCGCGCTCAACGCCGCGGGCGTGCAGGCGCGGACCATGTCGGCGGTGTCGATGCCGACGATCTGCGAGACCTATGCCCGCCAGCCGGCGCTGCACCACCTCGACAAGGGCCAGGTCGTCGTGCTCGCGGGCGGCACCGGCAATCCCTACTTCACCACCGATACGGCCGCGGTGCTGCGCGCGGCGGAGCTGCGCTGTGACGCCGTGCTGAAGGCGACCCAGGTCGACGGTGTCTACTCGGCCGACCCGAAGCGCGACCTGGACGCCGTCCGCTACGATCGCATCACCCACGACGAGGCCATCGCCCGCGATCTCAAGGTGATGGACACCGCTGCCTTCGCCCTCGCCCGCGAGAGCCGGCTCACCATCGTGGTGGGCTCGGTGCATGCGCCCAGTTCGATCAACGCGATCCTGACGGGCGCCTCGGTCTCCACCCGCGTGGTGCCGTAGCCGGCGGGTTCCTGCCTGGAAGCCCCTCGCCCCGCGTGCGGCAAGAGGGATAGCGAGCGACAGCGGCCCGGTGGAATGACCGCCGTCGCTCGACCCGTCATGGAAAAAATCAGCCGGCCTTGGTCTTCTGCGCCTTCTCGCGCTCGATGCCTTCGAGGATGAGGCGCTGGGCTTCCGCCTTGTCGCCCCAGCGCACGACCTTCACCCACTTGCCGGGCTCGAGATCCTTGTAGTGCTCGAAGAAGTGCTGGATCTGGCTGACCGTGATCTCGGGCAGGTCGGTGTAGTTCTCGATCCGGTTGTAGCGCTGGGTCAGCTTGCGCGAGGGCACGGCGATGATCTTCTCGTCCTCGCCGCCGTCATCCTCCATCACCAGCACGCCCACGGGACGTACCGAGATGATCGCGCCCGGAATGATCGCGCGGGTGTTGGCCACCAGCACGTCGCAGGGATCGCCGTCACCGGAGAGCGTGTGGGGGATGAAGCCGTAATTCCCCGGATAGAACATCGGCGTGTAGAGGAACCGATCGACGACGAGCGTGCCGGCATCCTTGTCCATCTCGTACTTGATCGGCTCGCCGCCGAGCGGAACCTCGATGATGACGTTGACGTCTTCCGGCGGGTTCTTGCCGATCGAGATGGCGTTGATGTCCATGGGCCTGTGCTCTCTGAAATCCGGCCGTCGGACGCGTCGCCCCGTCCGGCGGATGCATCGTGCGGGGGCGGCTCACGGTGCCGCACCCATCGTCCGATGTCTTAGATTGTGCGGGGGGGAAATGAAATCGGTCCTCCGGCCAAGTTGGCGCGTCCTCCGCTGTCCCGCGCTATAAAATGCCGGTTTGTTCGATGAGGCGGCGTCCCGATCCGCTTCGTTCGCGCTTCGGATGCGGGAGCAAGCCCTCGCACGGGACGGGCTCGGGTGGACGATCAGGCAAACAGGTAGCCGATCTTCGGCAGGCCGATGCCGGAGAGCTGCTCGACCGCTTCCGGGCCGGCGACGCCGCCCAGGCACGCGTAGAAGCGGCAGGCACGGGGATTGTCGGCCAGCGCCCAGACGCCGATGCGGGTGAGGCCGCGGTCGATCAGGTCGTTGCGCACCGCCCGGAACAGGCGGGTGCCGAGCCCGAGGCCCTGGAATTCCGGGGCGATGTAGAGTTCGGTGATCTCGCCATCCGCTCGCAGGCTGCCATCGCGCGCCCGGCCGTAGGCGGCGTAGCCCGCGACCTGCTCGCCGAAGGCGACGACGACGAGGCCCCGCCCGCCGATCATGCCGCGCCACGTCTCGGGGCCGCGGCGGGCGAGGAACCGCTCCAGGGCGACCCCCGGGATGATCCCCTGATAGGCCTCGCGCCACGCGGCATCGAACACCGCCGAGAGGCCGGCGGCATCCGCAGGGCGGGCGCGGCGCAGGCTCACCGTGTTCGTCGTCATCGCGGGCTCCGATTGCCAACGGGCCGCGCATGATGGTGGCAAAGGGGCGGGTTCGGCAACGGGCCGAGTGGGGGCGCGTTGTCGCCCGAATCGCGGGCTGTTAGAGGAACGCTCCGACAGGCCTCTCGTAGCGATCCGTGTTCAACCGCTTCCTTCCTCCCGAGATCCGATACGCGCGGCGCATGGCCCGCATCGCGAAGTTCGAGCGGCCGATCGACGGCTCCGCCTCCCGGGCGAAAGCCTGGGCGAACATGCTGCTCGTCGATCACGGGATCTTCCGCCTCGCCTATCTCAACCGGCACCGGATCGGCTCCGGGCTGGTCTGGCGCTCGGCCCAGCCGACGCCGCACCAGCTCGCCTGGTTCAAGCGCCAGGGCGTGCGCACGATCGTGTCTCTGCGCGGCGGACGCGAGCACGGCTCTTGGCCGCTCCAGCGCGAGGCCTGCGAGCGGCAGGGGCTGACGCTCGTCGAGTTCGTGCTGCGCTCCCGTGAGGCGCCCTCCCGCGAGACCCTGCTCGCCGCCCGCGATTTCTTCGCCGGTCTCGAATATCCGGCGGTGATGCATTGCAAGTCGGGCGCGGACCGGGCCGGGCTCGCCGCCACCCTGTTCCTGATCCTGCACGAGGGACGGCCGGTGCGCGAGGCCCTGCGCCAGCTCTCGCCGCGCTACGGCCATTTCCGCTTCGCCAAGACCGGCATCCTCGACGCGTTCTTCGCCACCTATCTCCGCGAGGGCGAGGCGCGCGGCCAGAGCTTCCTCGAGTGGGTCGAGTACAGCTACGATCCCCAGGCCGTGACGCAAAACTTCCGCGCCGGCTTCTGGTCCGACCTCGTCGTCGACCGCCTGCTGCGGCGCGAATAGGCGCGCCGCCTTGGCCCTCCGGCTTTCGCGGCTGCTCGCCGCCGTCCCTCGATCATGGACCGGGCGGCGCGGGTCGGACGAGATCGGCCTGAACGGTCCCCGGATCGCGGTGATCGGAAATTGCCAAGCCAAGGGCGTGGCCGAGGCCGTGCGCATCCTCGCGCCGGGGGCGCGGGTGCGGCTGATCCCGATGAGCACCCTGGGCCGCGGCGGGCAGCGCCTCGACGCTTTCGCAGCGACGCTCAAGGCGTGCGACCACGTCTTCTCTCAGCCCTTTCCGGCGGGGTTCTTCCCTGAGGGCGGCTCGGACGCCCTGCGCGAACGGCTGCCGCGGATGCGGCTGTTTCCCTCCATCGTCTTCACCGCCTTCCATCCGGACGCGGTCTATGTCGGCGATCTCACCTCTGTGGCGCGGGTGAAGCTGGTGCCATCACCGCTCGGCACCTACCACTCGGCGATCACCCTGTTCGGCTTCCTCAAGGGATTGCCGCCGGAGCGGATCGTCGGGCTGTTCCGCGAGGCCGTCTTTTCGCAGCTCGGCTATCTCGACGCCTGGGATCTCGCCGCGGCGGACCTGATCGCGTCGAGCCGGGCGATCGGCTTCGACCTCTCGGACGATCTGCTGCGCTGGTCGCGCGGCGGCCAGTTCATGCACAACATCAACCACCCGCGCCTGACCGTGCTCGGCGACATCGCCGCGCGGCTGCTGCGGGAGGCTGGCATCGCCCCGCGTCCGGTCGCGGTCGAGGCCTACGCCCCGGACGCGCTGCTCGATGACGCGATCTGGCCGGTCTACCCGCCGGTGGCGACGCTCTACGGCGTGGCGGGCTCGACGGTGTTCAAGCGACGCCAGCGCCGGGGTGCTGCCCCCGAGACGATCGGTCTCGACGCCTTCGTCGCGGAGAGCTTCGCGATCTACCAGGCGCAGCCGCGCGAGACCCTGACCTGCCACCGGATCGAGCACTGGGCAGCCTCGCCGGAGATCCGGACCCTGTTCGAAACTGCCTGAAGGCCGGTCACGGGTTCCCAAAGGGCAGGCCCTTGGGCGGATCTCAGGGCTTCGCCCTGAACCTTACCCCTCCGCCTCGTCCTTGCCTGAGCGCTCGGCGAGGCGGGCCAGCGTCGTCATCTCGCGAAACCACGTCCGCACGGGCTTGGCCGGTGTGCCGCCCCAGCGCGAGCCCGGCGGCACGTCGCGGTTGACGTTGGAGGAGCCGGCGATCTGCGAGCCCATGCCGATGCGCAGATGGCCGACGACGCCGACCTGGCCGCCGAGCACCACGTAATCCTCCAGCGTGGTCGAGCCGGAGATGCCGACGCCGGAGACGATCACGCAGTGGCGGCCGATCACCACGTTGTGGGCGATCTGCACGAGGTTATCGATCTTGCTGCCCTCACCGACCACGGTGTCGCGCGAGGCACCTCGGTCGATGGTGGTGTTGGCGCCGATCTCGACATCGTCCTGGATGATGACGCGGCCGACCTGCGGCACCTTGAGATGGCCGCCCGCACCCATGGCGAAGCCGAACCCGTCCTGGCCGATCCGGGCGCCGGGATGGACGATGACGCGGTTGCCGACGAGCGCGTGGGTCAGGGTCGCGCCCGCGCCGATGGAGCAGTCGCGGCCGATCCGCACGTTCGGCCCGACGACGGCGTTGGGGCCGAGCACCGTACCGGAGCCGATCTCGGCGCCGGGGCCGACGACGGCGCCGGGATCGACGCGCACCCCATCCTCCAGGCGCGCCTGCGGATGGATATGTGCACCGGGGGAGATCCCGCTCGCAGCAAACAGCGAGCCCGGCCGCATCGCTTCCTCGTAGAGGCGGGCCAGCAGCCCGGCATAAGCGCGGTAGGGGTCGCGGGTAACGAGGGCGATCGTGCCGGCCGGAACCCGAGGGGCGAAGCGCGGCGAGACGAGGCAGGCCAGTGCCCGCGTCGTGGCGAGGACGTCGCCGTAGCGGGCGTTGTCCATGTAGGCGAGTTCGGTCGGACACGCGGTTTCGAGGGGTGCGGCCCCGGTCACCGCCTGCGCCGGGTCGGCGCCCTCGGGCAGCGCAACACCGCAGGCTTCGGCCACGGCGCCGAGGGTCAGGCCGCCTTTCGGCGCGATGAAGACGGGATCTGACATGCGATTCGAAGAGGCCGGCAGGGGAGGGGTCCGAGCGCCGCTATAGCGCTCTTCGCCGGAAGGGGGCACCCGCCCGGAACGGAGGGCGTGCGACAAAACAAAAGAGCCGTGCCCGACCGGTGACGGTCGGACACGGCTCTCTCAAGCGAATGTGTCGTGGATCAGAAGCGCGAGCCGCCGGAGAAGCGGAACGCCTGGGTCTGGTCCTTGCCGACCTTACCCAGAGCCGTCTGGACACCCTCGTCCTTGGACAGCGCGTAGGCGTAGTCGAAGCGGATCGGGCCGAGCGGCGAGTTCCACAGGATCGAGGCACCGACCGAGGAGCGGATCGTCGGCTTGTCGCGGACGTTCACGCACTCGGGCTCGACCTTGATCGCGCTGGCGCCGAAGTTCGTGTAGTTGCAGCCCGATCCCGGTGCGAAGCCGTTGATGAAGCCGTCACGGTTCACGTCGAAGTTGCGGCGGCCATCATAGCCGAACAGCGTACCGGCATCGGCGAAGACCGCGCCCTTCAGGCCGAGATCCTTGGGCAGGCCCCAGATCGGGAACTGAACCTCGACCGTGGCGCCGAAGTAGGTCGTGCCGCCGATGGCGTTCGAGCGTGCATCGGCGATGCCGACGTCGCGCGGGCCGAGGCCGTTCGGAGCGAAGCCGCGGACCAGCGACGGGCCGAGGAAGAACTGGTCGGTGATGCGCAGCGGCTGATTGTCCAGCGCCGAGATGTGACCGCCCTGGAGGCGCACGAAGCCGACCACGTCCTCCCAGAGTTCCTTGTAGTAGCGGGCGTCACCCGTCACGCGGAAGAACTTGGAGTCGCCGCCGATGCCGGCGATGTCGGGCTTCAATTCGCCGTAGAAGCCGTTGGTGGGCCGCTGCAGGTTATCGAGGGTCGAGTAGGCCAGGGTGACGCCCGCGAGCGAGGTCAGCACGCTGCCCTGCTGGCCCTTGAGCGCGATCGAGGCCTCGCCGTCGAAGGCGCAGTTCGGATAGGCCGGAAGGCCACCCACGTCACGCCCGCTCGCCGGATCGATCGTTCCCGCCGGATTGACGGCGGTGTAGCCGGGGATCGCCACCGAGCAGTCGTTGTAGGGCCGCTTGATGGTGTTCGGGACCCGCAGCTCGGTGTTGTAGAGCGAGTAGCGGAAGGTGACGCCGAATTCCTCGGTGATCGGCAGGCCGAGGCGGAGCTGACCGCCGTAGACCGTCGTCTCGTAGCGCGACCACCGGGTCAGGTCGGAGTACTTGTAGAAGGCGTCGAAGCCGGCGGCGAGGCGGTAGCCGAGGAAGTACGGCTCGGTGAAGGAGAAGTCGATGCCGCGGGCATACTGGCCGCCCTGCACCGCGAGGCGCACGTACTGGCCGCGGCCGAGGAAGTTCGACTCGGAGACCGAGACCTCGCCGATGATGCCGTCCTGGGTGGAGTAGCCGCCCGCCACCGAGAACGAACCCGTGGGCTGATCCTCGACGTCGATGTTGACGATCACCCGGTCCGGCGCCGTGCCCGGCTCGTTGGAGAAGCGGACCTTCTTGAAGAAGCCCAGACCGTTCAGGCGGCGCTCGGCCCGGTCGACCAGCACGCGGTTATAGGCATCGCCCTCGGTCAGATCGAGCTCACGGCGGATGACGTAGTCGCGGGTGCGGGTGTTGCCGCGGATGTTGATGCGCTCGACGTAGACGCGCGGGCCATCCTCGACCACGAAGCCGAGGGCCACCTGATGGGTGGCGCGGTCACGCTGGCCGGTGGGGCGCACCTGGGCGAAGGGATAGCCCTGGCGGTTGACCTCGTTGGTGACGCCGACGAGCGTCTTCTCGACATCCTCGGCGTTGTAGACGTCGCCGACCTGGGCGCGGATCTGCCCGTCGAGCGCCTCGCGGTCGATGCCGGGGATGCGCGGATCGACGGCCACCGCGCCGACGGTGTACTGCGCGCCTTCCTCGACGGTGACGGTGATGACCCAGCCGGCCTCCTCGCCAGCCTCGACGTAGCGGGCATCGGCGTTCACGACGCGGAAGTCGGCGTAGCCGTTCTTGAGGTAGTAGCGGCGCACGACGTCGAGGTCGGCGGAGATGCGGTCGGGATCGTAGACGTCGGAGGTCTTGATGAACGAGAGGAAGTTCATCTCGGAGGAGGACATCAGACCCTTGAGGGTCCGCTCCGAGTAGACGCTGTTGCCGACGAAGTTGATGGCGCGGATACCGGTCTTGTCGCCCTCGTCGATGGTGAAGACGACGTCCGCGCGGCCGGTGGGCAGGTCGACGGTGCGGTAGCTGACCTTGGCGGTGCCACGGCCCGAGCGCTTGTAGACGTCGCGGATGCGCTCGACGTCGGCGGCGATCACCGCCGGGCTCAGGGCGCCGCGGTCCTTGGTCTCGACGACGCTCTCGAGGGTAGCCTTCTCGATCTTCTTGTTGCCCTCGAAGAAGACGCGGCCGACCACGTTGTTCTCACGCACGCGCACCACGGTGGTGCCGCCGCGGCCGGAGACCTGCACGTCGGAGAAGAGGCCGGTGGCGAGAAGATTGCGCCGCGCCTCCTCGGGCGATCCGGAGGCGGTACCGGTGACGTAGGAGCGGATGGTATCGGCGTCGACACGGCGGTTGCCTTCGACGACGATCTGCTGCGCCTGTGCGGCCGCGCCGCCGAGGATCACGCTGGCGGCGGTGGCGACCAGAACGATGGCACGCTCCGCCGACTTTCGCCGGCGCTTTCCCGTCATCGACATCATGTAATCGCCCGTCTCTTTTTATCTCAGCACGGGTTCGCACCCGCGGGCGGCCGCCCTTAAGGCTCGCCGCCCTCTGGTCCCGGCCACGCTTGTATCGGGATTCCCCCACGAAGCAAACGCGAGGGCCGTCCGACATACCGGGATTTTGGGGGGTCGTGGCCTTCGCGCCACTTAACGGCGAAGCGCCTTTACGATCGATCTCAGATTAGCGTGAATAGGGCGTAAATATGATGCCGAACACGACTTTTCGGTTCGTGTCGCAATCGCGGCAACCTGGCGTTAACCGTGAGCGCGAACGGCCCGGCGGGTTCGCCGGGCCGTCGATTCGGGCAACAGATACTGCAGGGGAAGGCCCCGCGTCAGGTGCCGCGCTGGCTCAGCGAGGCGCCCAGGTTGAGGATGTCGTTCCAGGCCGCGAACAGCATCAGCATCAGCACGAAAGCCAACCCGATGCGGAAGCCGATCTCCTGCGCCCGCTCGCTCAAGGGACGGCCGCGCACCGCCTCGAAGGCGTAGAACATCAGGTGTCCGCCATCGAGGAGCGGGATCGGGAACAGGTTGAGGAGTCCGATCGAGACCGACAGCAGCGCGACCAGCCCGATCAGCCCGCCGACGCCGCCCACGCGGGCGACCTCGCCGGAGACCCGGGCGATGCCGATCGGGCCGGAGAGCTGGTCGGCGGATTCGCGGCCGGTGACGAGCTTGCCGATGTAGTCGAAGGTGCGCTCGACCACGAAGGCCGTCTCATGGACGCCCAGTTTCAGGGATTCGAAGGGGCCGTAATGCACCAGCTTGGCCGCGTCGGCCTTCGGCCCGTTGATGCCCAGACGGCCGAAGCGGTGGCGGCCGAAGGGGGTGCGCTCCTCGATCATGTCGGGCACGGCGGTCAGCGTCTGCACCTCGCTCCCGCGATCGACGGTGATCGACAGGGAGGAGCCGGCGGCAGCCGAGACGACGCGCTGCATCTGATTGAAGGTCTTGACCGGCTCGCCGTCGATGGAGCGGATCACGTCGCCCGGCTGGAAGCCCGCCCGCGCGGCGGCGCTGTTGGGCTGCACCGCCTCGACGCGGGCCGGCGTCTCGTAGCGGCCGGTGAAATAGATCGCGCCGGCGAAGACGGCGATCGCCAGGATGAAGTTCGCGATGGGGCCGGCGGCGACGATGGCCGCGCGCTTGGCGACCGGCTGGGTCGGGAAGCTGATCGCCCGCTCGTGCGGGTTCATGCGGGCGACCGCCTCGGGATCGGGCACGCTGGCGCCGTTGGCGTCGCCGACGAACTTCACGTAGCCGCCGAGCGGGATCGCAGAGAGCTTCCAGCGGGTCCCCCGCCGGTCGGTGAAGCCGACGACCTCAGGGCCGAAGCCGATGGAGAAGGCGGTGACACCGACCCCGCACCAGCGCCCGACCAGGAAGTGGCCCATCTCGTGCACGAACACGACGATCGTCAGCACGATCAGGAACGGGATCACCGCCCCGAAGAAGCCGGCGGCGTTGCCGCCCATGCCGCTCAAGAATTCCATGGCCATCATCCTTCAGGCCGCGAGACGCGTTGGGAGATCCGTGCACGTCGGGCGCGAATCCGGTCTTGACCGTCCGCCCTGGCAGAGCGAGCCCACAGCCGGCAAGTTGCGGATCGTCGCACGCCTCACGTCCGAGTGCGAGATGTAATCGCGCCCGCGCCCCGTGGGGCCGGGCGGTCCATCCCCGACAACACTTCGTAAAGGTTAATTTCGATCTTAGCCGGCGGCGCGGGTGGCGGGTACACCCTCAAGGCTCCAGGCGCGCACCCGCGCGTCGATGGCCAGCGCCTCCTCGACGTCCTCCGGGGCGTGGCCGAACTCGGCGGCGAATTGCTCGACCGCCCGCTCCACCAGCTCGGCGATGCCGTAGAACGGGATCGCGCCGCGGATGAAGGCGGCGACCGCGATCTCGTTGGCGGCGTTCATCACGGTGGGCGCCGCGCCGCCTTCGGCCAGCGCCGCGCGGGCGACGCGCAGGCAGGGGAAGCGCGCCTCATCCGCCGGCTCGAAGGTGAGGCTGCCGGTGGCGGCGAGGTCCAGCGGACGGCCTCGGGCGATCTCCAGGCGGTCACCGAGGCCGAGGCAGTGGGCGATCGGCACGCGCATGTCGGGCATGGCGAGTCCGGCGGTCACCGCGCCGTCGCGCCATGCGATCAGCCCGTGGACGATCGATTGCGGGTGGACGATCACATCGAGCCGCTCGGCTTCGATGGCGAAGAGGTGGTGGGCCTCGATCAGCTCCAGCCCCTTGTTCATCAGGGATGCGGAATCGATGTTGATCTTCATGCCCATCGACCAGGTCGGGTGGGCGGCGGCCTCGGCCGGGGTCGCGGCGGCGATGCGCTCGCGGGTCCATGTGCGGAAGGGGCCGCCCGAGGCGGTGAGCGTCATCTTGGCGATGTCGGACACGCGGCCGTCGCCCATGGCCTGAGCGAGCGCGTTATGCTCGGAATCCACCGGCAGGATGCGGGCGCCGTAGCGGGTCGCGTCGCGCATGAAGGCATCGCCCGCGCAGACGAGGCTCTCCTTGTTGGCCAGGGCGATGGTGCGCCCGAGCCGCAGCGCGGCGTGAGTGGGCTTGAGGCCCGCCGCCCCGCTCACCGCAGCCACCACGATGTCGGCCTCGCGGGCCACCGCCTCCAGCACCGCGCTCTCGCCGGCGCCGTTCGGGATTCCCGAGCCCGCGAGCGCCTCAGCCAAGGCCGGGCCGGCGCTCTCGTCGGCGAGCGCGGCGAAATCCGGCTTCAGTTCGCGGGCGAGCTTGGCGAGCGCCGCGGCGTCCCGCCCGCCGACCAGCGCCCCGGCCCGGAAGCGGCCGGCATGCTGGGACAGGAGGTCCGTGGTCGAGCGGCCGATCGAGCCGGTGGCGCCGAGGACGGTGACGGTGAGGCTCACGGGATCAGTTCCGTTCAAGAGTGCCTCACAAAACTTCCGGTCGCTGACCGTTGCTCTTCCTGGCACGATGGTGCGGCGGGAGTTTTGTGAGAGACACTAGGCATTCAGGAGCCGCTGGGCGGCAAGGCACAGGCCGGCGAGGAGCGCGACGGCGAAGAAGCCGTCGAGCCGGTCCATGACGCCGCCATGGCCGGGGATCGAGCGGCCGGAATCCTTGACGCCGTAGCGGCGCTTGAGGGCGGATTCAACGAGGTCGCCGCCCATCGACAGGATCGAGGCGAGGCCGCTGAGCGCCGCGACCACGGCCGGGGAAAGGCCGGGCAGGGCGTCCCAGCCCTGCGCGCGGGCGACGAGGAGGGTCGCGGTCCCGCCGATCACGCCGGCGGCCAGCCCGCCGAGCGCGCCGGACCACGTCTTCTTCGGGCTCACACGCGGCATCAGCTTCGGCCCGCCGATCAGGCGGCCGGTGAAGTAGGCGACGCTGTCGGTCGACCAGACCACCGCGAACATCCAGGCCGGCCCGACGATGCCGATCGCCGGATCGATCCGCAGCAGCGTCGGAACCAGGGCGACCACCGCACCGCCGAGCAGGCCCCAGACCGGCTTGCGCCGGCCCGGACCGTGGCTGAGGGCGAGCAGGCCGAGGCTGCCGGCGAGCAGGATGAGGAGCGGCACCCAGAGCGGTGCGCCGACGAGGACAGTCGCGAGCACGCCGAACAGGGTAACGCCGGTGAGGCCGAGCAGCGGCAGGAGCGGCTCGGAGCGGGTCATGGCGAGCCACTCGGCCGCGCCGACAATCCCGGCAATGAGCCAGATTGCGGCGAAGGCCCAACCGCCGATCACCAAGCTGCCGAGCACCGCCGCGCCGAGCACCAGGGCCGAGGCCAGGCGCAGGCCGAACTCGCGGTTGGCGAAGGGCGGCCGCCCGGCAGGCGCGGGGGGGGCTTCGTTCCGTGCCATCAGCCGGCCCCGGTGCTGAGGCCGCCGAAGCGGCGGTCGCGGCGGTGGTATTCGCTGACCGCCGCCAGAAAGGCGTCGTGGTCGAAATCCGGCCAGAAGCCGGGCTCGATCACGTACTCGGCATAGGCCGTCTGCCATGTCAGGAAGTTCGAGAGCCGCTGCTCGCCGGAGGTGCGGATGACGAGATCCGGATCGGGGATGCCGGCGGTGTCGAGGGCTGCCGTGACCGTCGGGAGCTCGATCTCCTCCGGCCGAAGCCGCCCTTCCGCGACGGCCGCCGCGATGCGCCGCACCGCGCGCAGGATCTCCTGGCGGCCGCCGTAATTGAAGGCCACGACGAGCGTCAGGCCGGTATTGGCGCGGGTGCGCGCCTCCGCCTCGTCGAGCAGTCCAGCGATGTCCGCCGAGAGGTCGGCCCGATCCCCGATCACCCGGACGCGGACGTTGTTGGCGTGCAGATCGGCGAGGTCGCTGCGCACGAACAGCTTGAGCAGGCCCATCAACTCGGAGATCTCCGAGGGCGGCCGGCGCCAGTTCTCGGAGGAGAAGCTGTAGACGGTGAGATAGTCGATGCCGAGGGTGATGGCGGAGCGCACGGCCCGGCGAACGGCTTCGACGCCGCGGCGGTGCCCCTCGAAGCGGGGCAGGCCCCGGCTCGCGGCCCAGCGGCCGTTGCCGTCCATGATGATGGCGACGTGCCGCGGCGCAGGCTGCGCCGCTCCCTCGGGGGCGGCACCCGCCGTACCCCCGATCTGCCGCGCGCCTTCCGAGCGAACCAACGCAGCCTCCCCCTCTTGGCGCACCCCGTGTCGCCTTCTCAGCGGCCCCTTGGCCACGCCTTGGCCACCCCTAGCCGTCGCGGCCCGACCGTTCGTCCCGTTCGATACAGGCCGGAGGCGTCAGACCTGCATGATTTCCTTTTCCTTCGAGGCCAGCACACCGTCGATCTCAGCGATCGCGTCGTCGGTGGCCTTCTGCACGTCGGCGGCCTGACGCTTCTCGTCGTCCTGGCTGATGGCGCCGTCCTTCTCGAGCTTCTTGAGGATGTCGAGCCCGTCGCGGCGGACGTGGCGCACGGCGACGCGGGCCTCCTCGGTGTATTTGTGGGCGACCTTGACCATTTCCTTGCGGCGCTGCTCGTTCATCTCGGGGATGCGCAGGCGGATGGTCTGGCCCTCCGTCATCGGGTTGAGGCCGAGATCGGATTCGCGGATCGCCTTCTCGACATTGGTGACCATCGAGCGGTCCCAGACCGAGATCGACAGCAGGCGCGGCTCCGGCACGCTGACGGTGGCGACCTGGGCCATCGGCATCGACGCGCCGTAGGCCTCGACCTGGATCGGATCGAGCAGGCTCGGGGTCGCGCGGCCGGTGCGCAGCGATCCCAGATCCTTGCTCAGGGACGAGACGGCGCCCTGCATGCGGCGCTTGATGTCGCCGAGATCGAATTCCGGTGTGGCCATGAGTTCAAAGTCCCGATGCGTTCGGGTGGCAGATCGGCGCGCTCGGGACGCGCCCGGCACGCGGTGCCGCTACATGAACGAAAAACCGGGTGGCCGCAAATGCGCTCGAGCCGCTTCCGCAACAGGGACCGGCCGCGACCCGGCGGCCTCCTCCCGCTTCGACCCGTCTGCGTGGCAATCCACTCCGCGGACGGAATCCGGGCCTGCGCGGGCGACAGGGGATGGGCTTGCCGCGAACGGCTTGATCCGCCTCTCTACAGAAACCGCACAGTTCCGGCCTCAAACGCGGCCTTCCTCGGCAGACGTGGAGGCTTCCGGAGGGTCCTCCGGATCTTGCCGGCCAATCGACAGCACCTCGCGGTTTAATCCCGCCGCCGTAGAAAGTGACCATGAGTTAGTAATCTCACGGTAAAATCCCGCTGTGACCACCTAACATATGTAATTCGGGTCGCGTCGGGAGCTGTGTCGTGCCTGTCAGGACTCTGTCAATTCGCTCGAAGCTGATCGGGAGCTTCACCATCCTCACCATTCTGGTGCTCGGATTGGGAGCCCTCAGCCTCGGGGGCCTGTCACACATCAACGGGCATCTTCAGACCATCCAGCGGAACTGGCTCCCCAGCGTCCGCGTCGCGGGGGAGGTCGATGCGCTGACCGGCCGCTACAACACCAGCCTGCTGAGACATGTCCTGACCACGGATGCGAAGAGCCTGGCCACCGTCGAGACCGATGTCGTTCAGCGCGGCAAGAAGCTCGATGCCGCCGCCGATGCCTACGAGTCGCTCATCAGCTCGGCCGAGGAGCGCAAGCTCTACGAGACGTTCCGGCAGGAATGGCGCGCTTTCGCCGGTGTCGGCGAGCGGATCATGGGGCTGTCGCGTCAGGGCGAGAAGACGCAAGCTCTGGCCCTGTATGAAACCGAGGCCGTGCCCCCGCGGCGGCGCGCATCGCTGGCGCTCGAATCCCTGATCAAGCTCAACAACGACGGCGCGGCGGCGGCCGAGGTCGCCTCCACCGATGCCTACGCCTCGACCAAGGTTCAGGTTCTCGGCGCGATCACGGTCGCCATCCTGCTCTCGGTCGGGCTCGCCCTCGTCATCGTCCGCGGCGTCTCGCGCGGCATCGACTCCGTGGTGCGGCCCATGCAGACCCTCGCGGGCGGCGACCTGAGCGTCAGCGTCGCGCATCAGGGTGAGGCGACCGAGATCGGCCGCATTGCCGATGCCGTTCAGGTCTTCAAGGACAGTCTGATCCGCGCGCGTGCGCTGGAGGAGGAGTCCGCCCTCGCACGCGCCTCGGCCGAGGAGCAGCGCAAAGCCGGCATGCGGCAGATGGCCGAGCGTTTCGAGCAGGCGGTCGGCGGCATCGTCGGCATGGTCTCCGCCTCGGCCACCGAGCTCCATGCCACGGCCGAGAGCATGACGACCACGGCCTACCAGACCGCGAACCAGTCCGGCGCGGTAGCCGCTGCGGCCGAGGAAGCCTCGGTCAATGTCAACACGGTGGCGGCCGCCTCCGAGGAACTTGGCGCCTCCGTGCAGGAGATCGGCCGGCAGGTCTCGGGATCGGCGGATCTGGCTCAGCGCGCCGCCAGCGAGGCGGATCGGACGGTTGCGCTCGTGCAGGAACTCAGCGGCGCCGTCTCCCAGATCGGCGATGTGGTGAGCTTGATCTCGAATATCGCCAGCCAGACCAACCTCCTCGCGCTGAACGCCACCATCGAGGCGGCCCGCGCCGGAGAGGCCGGCCGGGGCTTCGCGGTCGTGGCCGCGGAGGTGAAGGAATTGGCGAGCCAGACGGCGCGGGCGACCGAGGAGATCTCGGGCCAGATCGGCCAGATCCAGGGCGCGACGCGTCAGGCGGTCGGCGCGATCGGCTCGGTCACGGAGCGGGTCCGCGAGATCAATTCCGTCACCACGGCCATCGCGGCGGCGGTCGAGCAGCAAGGCGCCGCCACCCAGGAGATCGTGTCCAGCGTGGGTCAGGCCTCGGCCGGCACGACCGAGGTGACGAGCAACATGGTCGGCCTCGCGCGCGCGTCTGAGGATACGGGTGCGGCGGCCTCCCAGGTTCTATCGTCGGCCTCCGAACTTTCGCGCCAATCCGAGCATCTCTCGGCCGAGGTCGCGCGGTTCCTGGCCTCCGTCCGCGCGGCCTGACGACCGCGCGGCCTCTCACAGGGCTTCGCCCCGCAACAGGCGCGGAGTCTCGCCTCGCAGGGCGGAGGCTTGGCCGATGAAGAAGCGCTTCAGGCCCGGCATCCGGTCGACGAGGCCGAGCCCGAAATCCCGGGTGAGGCGCAGCGCCAAGCTGTCGTTGGAGAACAGGCGATTGAGCCCGTCGGTCGCCGCCGCCATCGCCACGCTGTCGAAGCGGCGCGCCTGCTCGTAATCGCGCAGCACGGCGTCGGCGCCGGGGTCGAGGCCGAGCCGCAGGGCGCCGGTGACGGCTTCGGCCAGCGCCGCCGCCCCGGCGAGCCCGAGATTCAGCCCCTGGCCCGCCAGGGGATGGATGACGTGGGCGGCGTCCCCGAGGAGCGCGAGGCGTGGCGCCCGGAAGCTGCGGGCGATGCCGAGATGCAGCGGGTGGGCGCTCGGACCGTGCTCCAGGGCGATGCGGCCGAGTTCGGGCCCAAACCGGCGCTCGATCTCGGCCAGCGTCTCGGTGGCGTCCCCGCCGAGCAGGGCCGGCACGTCGGCGCTGCGCTCGGTCCAGACGATGGAGGAACGGTGGCCGAGGTCGCCCCCCGCCTTGAGCGGGAGGATCGCAAAGGGGCCGCTCGGCAGGAAGTGCTCGAAGGCGCGGCCCTCGTGGTCGCGAGCATGCTGAATCGTCGCGACGATACCCGATTGCGGGTAGGACCAGCCGACCCAGCCGATTCCGGCGGCCTCGCGCAGGGCCGAGCGCGCTCCGTCGGCGGCGACCACCAGCGCAACCTCCTCCGTGCTGCCGTCGCTCAAGCTGACTCGGTTCGCGCGCGGCCCCGGCACCGCACCGCGGATTCCGGCGGTGACGAGCCGGACGCCCGCCTCGCGCGCGGCGTCGAGGAGCACGCTGACCATCGGTTCGGCCTCGACCATGTGGGCGAAGGGCTCGCCCGCGCTCTCCTTCTCGGTCCCGTCGCCGAAGGTGAGGAAGACCGGCCGCACCGGATCGCCGACGCGGCTGTCGCTGATGACGAGCCGGCGCATCGGTTCCGCTGCCGGTTCGATGCGCGGCCACAGGTCCAGCTGCTCGAACATCCGCCGCGGCCCCGCCGCGACGGCGTAGGCGCGCCCGCGATGGCGCGCGGCGCCCGCCTCGAGGCCGGGATCGCAAACTGTCACGTCGAGGGCCGGGCCGTGCGTCCGCTTCAGGGCGACCGCCAGGGTGAGGCTGGCGATACCCGCTCCGGCGACGAGCAGGTGACGGCTTCCGGGACGATGTCCGGGACGGCGATCCGTTGTGTTCATCGGCCTTCCTCTTCCTCGGCTCCGGCGAGGCGTTTCCGAGTGTTCCCTCGAGCCTACCCCATAGACCGCGCGGGGCGCGCACGCGATCCCGTGCAGGCGGCGACAGATGCCGCTCAGGGCGCGGACGCCCCGCGTGGCATCGCTGGGCAAGGCCGCTATGTGCGTCGGGCACACCCCGCACTGGGGCCGCTCGCCCCTCGTCGTCATCCCGTCGTCACCACATCATCCCGGAGTCGCAGAAGCCGCTATGTCCGAAACCCTCAGGCCCGATCCCGTCGACGCGCTTCTGGCAATCCTCGATCTGGAGCGCCTGGAGACCGACCTGTTCCGCGGCATCAGCCCCCGGATCGGCTGGCCGCGGGTGTTCGGGGGGCAGGTCGTCGCCCAGGCGCTGGTCGCGGCCTCCCGCACGGTCGAGGCGTCCCGTCCGCCGCACTCGCTGCACGCCTACTTCCTCCTCGGCGGCGACCCCGCGGTGCCGATCGTCTACGAGGTCGAGCGCATCCGCGACGGGGGCAGCTTCACCACGCGCCGGGTCAAGGCGATCCAGAAGGGCCGGGCGATCTTCGCCATGTCGGTGTCGTTCCACGTCACGGAAGCGGGCCACGAGCACGCCGCCGAGCGCCCCGACGTGCCGGGACCGGGCGATCTGGCGGATGCGCGGACCCTCGTGCGCGAGGGCGGCAGCATCGTGCCCGAGCCGATGCTCGCCTATTTCACGCAGGCCTGGCCGATCGAATTGCGACCGGTCGAGACCGAGCGCTATCGCGACCGCCTGCCGAAGCCCGCCCGCTACCATGTCTGGATGCGCGCGACGAAGCCCCTGCCGGACGATCCGGCGGTGCATCGGGCGGTGCTCGCCTACGCCTCGGATATGACGCTGCTCGATGCGACGCTGATCCCCCACGGCCGCACCGTGTTCGACCCGGAGATCCAGTCGGCGAGCCTCGACCACGCCCTCTGGTTCCACCGGCCGTTCCGGGCCGATTCCTGGCTGCTCTACGCGCAGGACAGCCCGAGTGCCTCCGGCGCTCTCGGTTTCGCCCGCGGCACCTTCCACGACGAGAACGGGCACCTCATCGCCTCGGTCGCCCAGGAGGGCCTGATCCGTCAGCGTCGCCCCTGAAGCAGGCAATCAGAGCGGATCTGCCGACCCGTTAGGCTGCCTGCTCATCAAGAAGGCAATTTTCGCCACCGGACTGCTCGACGCGGTGTCACGGCTCGCTCACGTTCTGGGCAGAAGGGCGAAACCGAAAATGGTTCCGCTTGGCACGGTCCTTGAATGAAGGCGCGCAGTCGCAGGGTCATCCCGATCCCTGCGGAACCGCTGGGTCTCGGCCGGTGCGCGACCGGCGGTGAGAAGGCAGAACAAAGGGGGCGCCGCCCATGAAAATCGTGATGGCGATCATCAAGCCGTTCAAGTTGGAAGAGGTCCGCGACGCCCTGACCGGGATCGGCGTCCACGGCCTGACCGTGACGGAGGTCAAGGGCTACGGCCGGCAGAAGGGCCATACCGAGATCTATCGTGGGGCCGAGTACGCCGTAAGCTTCCTCCCCAAGCTCAAGATCGAGGTGGCGGTCGCGGCCGACCTCGTGACCAACGTAATCGACACGATCGCCGGCGCCGCCCGCACCGGACAGATCGGTGACGGCAAGATCTTCGTGATGCCGCTGGAGAAAGCGGTCCGCATCCGCACCGGCGAGACCGACGTCGACGCGCTCTGAGGAGCCCGCCCGCCTCGGTTTCCTCCCCGATATCCCGACGGCCCATCACCCGTTCCGGCGGAACGCGCCCGGCCGCGCCGCCGCCTCTCCCTCCTCAATGCGTGACGCACTGCGATCAGGAGCTTCCTGTCCATGAAACCTCGTAACCTTCTCGCGCTCGGGCTGGGAGGAGCCGCTCTCGGCCTCCTCCTCGTCGAGCCGTCGCTCGCGCAGGCGCCGACGGTCGAGCCCGCCGCCACCGCCGCTGCCCCGGTGCCCAACAAGGGCGACACCGCCTGGATGCTGCTGTCGGCCATCCTCGTCCTACTGATGACGGTGCCGGGCCTCGCCCTGTTCTACGGCGGCCTCGTGCGCACCAAGAACATGCTCTCGGTGCTGACCCAGGTCTTCGCGATCGCCTCGATCGTCTGCCTCCTGTGGGTCACCTACGGCTACAGCCTCGCCTTCACCAATGGCGGCGGCCTCAACGACTTCGTCGGCGGGTTTTCCAAGGCCTTCCTGAAGGGCGTCGATCCGAACTCGGTTGCGGCCACCTTCTCCAACGGCGTCGTGATCCCCGAATACGTCTACATCTGCTTCCAGATGACGTTCGCCATGATCACCCCCGGTCTCATCGTCGGCGCCTTCGCCGAGCGGATGAAGTTCTCGGCGCTGGTCGTGTTCACGATCCTCTGGGTCACGCTGATCTACTTCCCGATGGCCCACATGGTTTGGTACTGGGGCGGTCCCGATGTCTTCGCCGACGCGGCCCGCAAGCTTGCCGCCGCCGGTGGCGAGGCCAATGCCGCGGCCAAGGCCGAGTACGACGCGGTGCTGGGTGATGCCGGCATGCTGTTCAAGTGGGGCGCCCTCGACTTCGCCGGCGGCACCGTCGTGCACATCAACGCAGGCATCGCCGGCCTCGTCGGCTGCCTGATGCTCGGCAAGCGCATCGGCTACGGCCGCGACCTGCTGGCCCCCCACTCGCTGACCATGACCACGATCGGCGCCTCGCTCCTGTGGGTGGGCTGGTTCGGCTTCAATGCCGGCTCGAACCTCGAGGCCAACGGTGCCGCGGGCCTGGCGATGATCAACACCTTCGTCGCCACCGCCGCCGCCGCCGTGTCCTGGCTCTTCGTCGAGTGGGCCGCCAAGGGTCGGCCGTCGCTCCTCGGCATGCTCTCGGGTGCCATTGCCGGCCTCGTCGCCGTGACGCCGGCCGCGGGCTTTGCCGGCCCGATGGGCTCGATCGTGCTCGGTCTCGCCGCCGGCGCCGTCTGCTTCGTGATGTGCTCCACCGTGAAGAACGCGCTCGGCTACGACGACTCCCTCGACGTGTTCGGCGTGCACTGCGTCGGCGGCATCCTCGGCGCCATCGCCACGGGTATCCTGGTCTCGCCCGATCTCGGCGGCGCGGGCATCCCCGACTACACCACCAAGCCCGGTGAACTCACCGTCGGCGCTTACGACATGGTCGCCCAGGTGATCACCCAGGCGAAGGCGGTCGGCTTCACCATCCTGTGGTCGGGCATCGGCTCGGCGATCCTCTACAAGCTCGTCGATCTGACGATCGGCCTGCGCGTGACGCAGGAGGAGGAGCGCGAGGGCCTCGACATCGCCGATCACGGCGAGCGCGCCTACAACTACTGAGTGGCGGCCCGCCATCCCGGCGGGCATCTGAGAAAGGGCCTCGGCGCACCGCGCCGGGGCCTTTTTCATGGGTCGATGGCTGAGTCGCGCCAAGCCTTCGTCGATCGCCGCCGCGGCTCAGGTCTTCCCAATCGTGAATCAATCGTGAGGAAAACGGGAGATTTTCGCAAGAAAGTTAAACGCTCGCCGTTTCAGGGATTGTTGCCTTCGCGCAACATTTTTCGGCCGCGGATTGATGCAGCTCAAAACTGGCTAAAAATTGGGCACTTGCGCAAAACTTCATTTTGCGACGCGGCGGTGACTTCGGCACCTTGGCCGTATCGAACTTGGGGCTGACCGCAATGACAATCAAAACAATGTTTCTGGCCGCAGGCGCGGCGCTGACGACGCTGAGCGCCACCGCGCTGCCAGTTCTCGCCGCGGACATGCCCGCCGCCGCGTCGGCCCCGGTTGTAGTCGAGGAGCATTGCAAGGCCGCGATCTCGACCCCGACCTTCGGCGGTCTCATCAAGGCGAACCCGAACCCAGCCTGCTTCGTCACGGGACTTGGCGACATCTATGTCGGCGGCGCGATCACCGGCTTTGCCTATTCCCAGACCAACGCCTTCGGCATCCTCTCGCCGAGCGTCGAGCAGGATCGCTACGGCCGGGTCGACTTCACGAACCTCCAGGGCTGGATCCAGAAGGCGGATGGCCCGCTGCAGTTCTACGTGCATGCCGGCCTCTACTCGATCCCGGCGCTCGGCCTACCGCTCTACTCCTCGTTCGAGCAGACCCAGTCGCTGTTCGGCCCGGTGCCGGTCGCCTTCGGCAAGTGGCAGATCAACGACGAGTGGTCGATCCAGGCCGGCCGGATGTTCACCAACATCGGCTCCGAGCTGTTGTTCTCCTACCAGAACCTCAACATCTCCCGCGGTCTGGTGTTCAACCAGGAGAACTTTATCAACCAGGGCGTTCAGGTGAACTACGCGAACGGTCCGTTCGCGGCGGCAGTCTCGGTGAACGACGGCTTCTACTCGGGCGAGCTGAACTGGGTGACGGGCTTTGCCACCTACAAGCTCGACGACTCGAACACGATCGGCATCAACGGCGGCACGCATTTCAGCGACTTCGATTCCTCGACCCGCAGCCCGCGCTTCCAGTTCGCGACGATCAACTCGCTGCAGAACAGCAGCATCATCAGCGTGAACTACACCTACGCCAACGGGCCGTGGATCATCGCGCCGTACTTCCAGTACACCACCGTCGATCGCAAGGATAACTACTTCTCCCCGATCATCGGCGGCGAGACCTGGGGCGGTGCGCTGCTGGCCGGCTACGCCTTCAACGAGAATTTCGGTCTGGCCGGCCGTGTCGAGTACATCGCCCAATCGGGCAGCCGCTTCGACACCCTGAGCGCGACCAGCCTCCTGTACGGTCCGGGCAGCTCGGCCTTCTCGTTCACCATCACGCCGACCTTCACCTGGGACCGCTACTTCGTCCGCGGCGAGTTCGCGACGGTGCAGGCCTACGACGTCACCCCCGGCTTCGGCTTCGGCCGCGACGGCACCAAGCGCTCGCAGGAGCGCTACCTGGTGGAGACCGGCTTCACCTTCTGAGGCCACGCCGGTCCGCCGACGAGATCGGGACAGGATATGGGGAGCCCCGGAGAGATCCGGGGCTTCCTGCTTTTTGGGAGCGACACCGGGTACATCTCGAATCATTCGACGGCCGCCGGGGTCGCGATCGCTTTGGGGCGCACACTTAGCCCGCCGTTAACCGGCCCGCATTAGCCTTACCGGATCGTTGACACCGGACCGGTCTGCGCATGCGTTCCCTTCGCCGTTCCGCGTCGCCCTACGACACCTTCGTCGACAGCCTGCGGCCCTTCCTGGCCAAGCGGCTGACGGAGTGCGGCGGCCTGATCCTCTTCACCGGCGCGGTCGCCCTGACCGTCGCCCTGGCGACGTGGTCGATCGACGACCCGAGCCTCAACCACGCCACCGACCAGCGGGCGCACAACGTGCTCGGGCGCCCCGGTGCCGTCGTCGCCGACCTCGCCATGCAGCTCCTCGGGCTCGGCTCGATCATGCTCGCGCTGCCGCCTGTCCTCTGGGGCATGCGGCTGATGCGCGAGCGCGACTTGCCGCACGGGGGGGTGCGCATGGCCCTGTGGTTCGTCGGCGTGCTCTCCGCGAGCGCGGTCGCGAGCGCCGTGCCGGCGACCGCCCGCTGGCCGCTGCCCACCGGCATGGGCGGTGTGGCGGGCGATGCGCTGCTCGCCGGAACGCGGATGCTGGTCGGGCCGCTGGCACACTTTGCCGGCTTCCTGTTCGCGGCGATCGCCATCCTCAGCCTCACCGCCGCCTGCCGCGTCACCAAGCCGGATTTCGAGGAGGACGAGGAGGGACCCTACGGCGCCCCGCGCCCCGCGCCCCGGCCCGGCCGCGCTGCGGCCCACGAGGAGCGTCACGATTCCGACGAGCCGAGCCTCGGCATCCTGTCGCTGGGGGCGCTCGCCCAAGCGGTCATGCGCGGCCGCGCCTCGCTGCGCACCCGGCTCGAATCCTGGCAGGCTCCGGCCGATGAGGGGGAGGGGCTCGCCTATGCCGGCGCCTCGCCCGCGCTCGCCGCGCGCCGCGCCTTCGCCGACCCGGAGGAGGCGCCCTGGGCGCCGCACGCCCGCGAGCATGCCGATGTCTCAGGCCGCCGCGAGCCGCAATTCGAACCGCAGGACGACGACGCGGACGACGGGCCCGTCCGCGCCGTCCCGCCGCGCCCTGCGCTTGACGCCCGTGAGGCGGAGGCGGCCGCCCTCGAACCGTCCACCCGCGTCTCGCGCCCGCTGCCGCAGGCTCCGGCGGCGCGCCCGCGCCCGCTCGAGCCCCGCCCGGAGGCTGGCGAGTACCGGCTGCCCGCCCTGGAGCTTCTCGCCCGCCCGCGTGAGGCGGCGCCGGGCTCCGAGGTCTCGGCGGAGGCGCTGGAGCAGAACGCCACCATGCTGGAAGCCACGCTTCAGGATTTCGGCGTGCGCGGCGACATCCTGGCCGTGCGCCCCGGCCCGGTCGTGACCCTCTACGAGCTGGAGCCGGCACCGGGCACCAAGTCGAGCCGCGTCATCGCGCTCGCCGACGACATCGCCCGCTCGATGTCCGCCGTCTCCGCCCGCGTCGCCGTCGTACCCGGCCGCAATGCCATCGGCATCGAGCTGCCGAACGCCAAGCGTGAAACGGTATTTCTGCGCGAACTGCTCGCCTCCGAGGACTTCGTCGAATCCAAGCACAAGCTGGCGCTGTGCCTGGGCAAGAACATCGGCGGCGAGCCGATCATCGCCGACCTCGCCCGCATGCCGCACCTGCTGGTGGCCGGCACCACCGGCTCCGGCAAGTCGGTGGCCATCAACACCATGATCCTGTCGCTGCTCTACCGCCTGAAGCCGGAAGAGTGCCGTCTGATCATGGTCGATCCCAAGATGCTGGAGCTGTCGGTCTATGACGGCATCCCGCACCTGCTCTCCCCCGTCGTCACCGATCCGAAGAAGGCGGTCATCGCCCTCAAATGGGCCGTGCGCGAGATGGAGGAGCGCTACAAGAAGATGTCGAAGGTCGGTGTGCGCAACATCGACGGCTTCAATGCCCGCCTCGAAGAGGCCCGCGCCCGCGGCGAGACCCTGACCCGCACGGTTCAGACCGGCTTCGACCGCACCACCGGCGAGGCGGTCTACGAGGATGAGGTCATGGACCTCAACCCGCTGCCCTACATCGTGATCGTGGTCGACGAGATGGCCGACCTGATGATGGTAGCGGGCAAGGACATCGAGGGCGCGATCCAGCGTCTCGCTCAGATGGCGCGGGCGGCGGGCATCCACCTGATCATGGCGACGCAGCGCCCCTCGGTCGACGTCATCACCGGCACGATCAAGGCGAACTTCCCGACCCGGATCTCCTTCCAGGTGACGAGCAAGATCGATAGCCGCACGATCCTGGGCGAGATGGGCGCGGAGCAGCTGCTGGGCCAGGGCGACATGCTGTTCATGGCCGGTGGCGGACGCACGACCCGCGTGCACGGGCCGTTCTGCTCGGATTCGGAAGTCGAGAGCGTGGTCGCCCACCTCAAGCGCCAGGGCCGGCCCTCCTATCTGGAGGCTGTCACGGCGGAGGAAGGCGAGATCCCGGCCGGCGCCGCCCCGTCCGAGGATGGCCCGGTCTTCGATGGCGGCCAGTTCGGCGGCGGGGAAGGGGGCGACCTCTACGAGCAGGCGGTGGCCGTGGTGCTGCGGGACAAGAAGGCCTCCACCTCCTACATCCAGCGTCGCCTGCAGATCGGCTACAACCGCGCCGCCTCGCTGATGGAGCGGATGGAAACCGAAGGCCTCGTCGGCCCGGCCAACCATGCCGGCAAGCGTGAGATCCTGGTGGAGGCCGAGCCGCAGGATTACTGATCCGCGCCTATACTCACATCGAACGACCGGCTGGCGCGCCGCTCTCGCAGGAGGGCGGCGCGCTTCGCGTTTCAGCGGCGCTTCCCTCTCGACAACGGCTACGCTTGAAAATATAGCATCAGCTATAAGTTCGAGTGAGAGGTCTTATGTCGAGGAAACGCTATGGACTTGGTCGCTGGGCCGGAATCGGCATCGCCGGTCTCGTCGTGTCGCCGCTCCAGGCCGAGGAAGTGTCCCTCGACGAGATCAGCGTGACCTCCGACCGGAAGACCCGGCGCGAGGGCGCCGCATCGGGACCGATGCCGAACTTGGCCGGTGTCCTGCCGGTGGTGGCCGACCGCTTCGCGACGGTGAGCGTCGTCTCCGGCGCCGATCTCGCCCGCTCGCAGCCGACCTCGCTGGGCGAGGCTCTGTTCGATAAGCCGGGCCTGTCGGCGACGACTTTCGCGCCGGGCTCGGCCTCGCGGCCGATCATTCGCGGTCTCGACAACCATCGCGTCCGCATCCTTGAGAACGGCACCGGCGTGCAGGACATGTCCGATCTGGGCGAGGACCATGCCGTGCCGATCAACCCGCTGATCAACGACCGGATCGAGGTGATCCGCGGGCCCGCCGGCTTGCGCTACGGCTCGCAGGCCGTCGGCGGCGTGGTCTCGGTCGAGAACAACCGCATCCCGACGAGCATCCCGCCCGGCGGTGTCACGGGCCGGGTGACGACGGGCTATTCGGCCGTCGATAACGGCCGCAACGCCGCCGCGACCGTTGACGCCGGCAGCGGCAACGTCGCGGTCCACGCCGATGCCTTCAAGAGTGCGGCGAACGACTACAACACGCCGCTCGGCATCCAGCGCAATTCCTTCAACCGGTCGCAGGGCGGAGCCTTCGGCACCTCCTACCTGTTCGATCGCGGCTTCGTCGGCCTGTCCTTCAGTCACTTCGATTCGGTCTACGGCATTCCTGGTCTCAGTTCGGCGGCGCAACGCACCCGTCTCGATCCGGTGCAGGACAAGCTCCAGGCGCGCGGCGAGTACCGGCCGCTCGACGGCCCGTTCGCGGCGATCCGGTTCTGGGCCGGCGGCTCGAACTACCGCCACAACGAGTTCGGCATCGACGCCAACGGCGTCGAGGGAATCGAGGCGGTGTTCAAGAACCGCGCGGCGGAAGGGCGGATCGAGTTCGATCACGCGCCGGTCGAATTGCCGTTCGGCACCCTGACCGGTCAGTTCGGCGTCCAGGCTGATCGGCGCAAGCTCCGCATCTCCGGGGCGGAAGGCGGGCTCCTGCGCCCCACCGACACGCGGGTGCAGGCGGCCTACCTGTTCGAGGAACTGGCGCTCGGCGGCGGCCTGCGGTTCCAGGCGGCGGGCCGGATCGAGGGCAACCGCGTCGCCGGCACCCAGGCCCTGTTCCCCTTGGACTTCCTGCCCGACGGCCCCGGCGACGAGCCGCTGGAATCGCGCCGCATCCGCCGCTTCGCCCCGAAGAGCGCGAGCTTCGGTGCGCTTCAAGATCTGCCCTACGGCTTCGTCGCGAGCCTGACCGGCTCCTATGTCGAACGCGCCCCGACCTCGCCGGAGCTGTTCTCTCGCGGGCCGCACGAGGCCTCCGCGACCTTCGAGATCGGCGACCCGAATCTCAAGCTGGAGCGCGCCCGCACCGTCGAGGTGGCGATCCGCCGGGCGGACGGGCCGTTCCGCTTCGATGCCACCGGCTACGTCACCCGCTACACCGGCTTCGTCTACAAGCGCCTGACCGGCTTCACCTGCGGCGACACCTTCGGTTCGTGCGGGATCGGCGGCGGGGATCTGCGCCAAGTCACCTATTCGCAGGCGGGCGCCACCTTTACCGGCGCCGAGATTGCCAGCCAGATCGACCTCGTGCCGGTCGGCGACGGCTTTGCCGGTATCAGCGCTCAGTACGACTTCGTGCGGGCGCAGTTCGATGACGGGAGCTTCGTGCCGCGCATCCCACCCCACCGCGTCGGCGGCGGCGTCTTCCTGCGGGCGGACGGCTGGTTCGCTCAGGTGAGCCTGCTGCACGCCTTCGCGCAGACGCAGACGGGCGTGCTGGAGACGCCGACACCCGGCTACAACGACCTGAAGGCGGAGATCGCCTATAGCCGTCCGCTCGATCCTGCGGTCCACGGCCTGAGCGAGGTGACGCTGGGCCTGCGCGGCACGAACCTGCTCGACGACGTGATCCGCAACGCCGCCTCCTTCCGCAAGGACGAGGTGGTCCTGCCGGGTCGCAACGTGCGGCTCTTCCTCACGGCGCGGTTCTGACGAGGGGGAGCCGCCGGTGCTCGGACCATGATCGCAGCCATCCGACCGGCGTCGGGGCGGCCGGTTCGGCCGCGTCACACATCGTGGACCGATGAGGGAAGCCGCTCGCGATCGCCACGATTGAGCGTTTTGGATCCGGAAAGATGCCAGCGGCAGCTATGGCGATCCAGAAATCACGAGGCGTATTTTCACATCGCAGCGGTGATTGGTCGTACCTTTGGGCGCCAAGCGAACTCATCGAATGGGGGAGACCGTTCGCATCGATTCCATCTATTGCCAGCCTGAGGAATTGCCGCAACGATCTCGCCGGGATTGTGGGCCGTGCCGCTCGTTCCGACTGCGGAATACGGTTCGGAAGGCTGTGCGAAGGTACGGGATGGATCGGAGCGGCTCTCCACCGGTGCAGCCGGTCCGCGGTGAGATGGCCGGGCGGATCCGGGCGTATGACTGGACGTCAACGACGTTGGGTGCCGCGGAGACGTGGCCGCCCAGCCTGAAGGCCACGATCAGCCTGCTCCTCGGCTGCGGCTTCCCCATGATCGCGCTGTGGGGGCCGAACCTGATCCAGGTCTACAACGACGGCTATCGCGACTTGATGGGGTTGAAGCACCCGGCCGGGCTGGGCCAGCCGACCCGCGCCTGCTGGCCCGAGGTCTGGCACATCAACGCGCCGATCTACGAGCGGGTCTGGGCCGGCGAGACCTTGACCTTCGAGGACGCGCTCTACCCCCTGACGCGATCGGGCCGCCTCGAGGACGCGTGGTTCACGCTGACCTACAGCCCGCTGCGCGACGATTCCGGCGCGATCGCAGGCATCCTGGTCATCCTGGTCGAGACCACGTCTCGCGTGCTGGCGGACCGGGCGCTCCGCGAGAGCGAGGCGCGCTTCCGGGCCGAGCTGGAACGGCAGGTTCAGGAGCGCACGGCGGAACTCCAGGCCAGCCGCGACCTGCTCAAGGCCACCATGGACAGCTCCATGGACATGATTCAGGTCTTCAAGGCCGTGCGCGACGCCTCGGGCGAGATCGTCGATTTCCAGTGGCTGCTCAACAACCACACCTCCGAGAGCCGCTACGGTGAGGTGAGCGGCCAAAGCCTTCTGGAGCGCAACCCGGGCGTCGTTCAGGAGGGCATCTTCGACACCTTCAAGCGCGTGATCGAGACCGGCCAACCCGCGACCGCGGAGCGCCGCTATGTCCACGAGCAGTTCGACGGCTGGTTCTTCCAGTGCGCGGTCAAGCTCGGCGACGGGGTCGCCACCACCACCAAGGAGATCTCGGCCTGGAAGGCGGCGCAGGAGGAGGTGCTCCGGCTCCGGGACGAGATCGCGCAGGCAGCCCTGCGCGAGAGCGAGGATCGCTTCCGCACCCTGGCGAGTCTGATCCCCGTCCTTCTCTGGCGCTCGGACGAGAGCGGGCAACAGAACGCGCTCAACGAGGCTTGGCTCGCCTATACCGGCCAGACCCTGCCGCAGTCACAGGACGGCGGCTGGCTCGAAGCGATCCATCCGGACGATCGTGACGCCTCGCAGGAGGCCTTCCGCGTCGGGCGCGAGCAGCAGCGTCTGATCGAGGTGCAGCCGCGTATCCGCCGGCATGACGGGGAGTACCGCTGGTTCCTGGTGCGGCAGGCGCCGATCGTCGATGCCGAAGGGCATGTCACGCAGTGGATCGGCGCTGCCATGGACATTCACGAGCTGCACGATCTGCAGGAGCGTCAGGCCGTCCTCGTCGCCGAATTGCAGCACCGCACCCGCAACCTGCTCGGCGTCGTGCGCTCCATCGCCCACCAGACCATGGTGCAGACCGGCCCCACCGAGCGCTTCCGCGAGCAATTCAACGACCGGCTGGCCGCCCTGTCGCGGGTTCAGGGCTTGCTGTCGCGCTCCGAGCAGGAGCCGATCACCCTGCGCACCCTGATCCGGACCGAGCTGGAGGCGCTCGGAGCCGGCGACTTCGCCGACCGCATCCATGTCGCCGGCCCGCCGGTGCGCCTGCGCAAGGCATCGGTGCAGACGCTCGCCCTCGCCATGCACGAACTGGCCACCAATGCCCGGAAGTACGGTGCTCTGACGACCGAGCACGGCCGCCTCTCGGTGACGTGGCGGGCGGATCGGAACGAGCAGGGGGACGGGAACCTGCTGATCGAGTGGATCGAGGAGGGCATCAGCCGGCCGCGCGAGACATACGGCCCGACGCGGCGCGGTTACGGACGCGAACTGATCGAGCGGGCGATGCCCTACGCCCTCAACGCCAAGACCCGCTACGAACTCGGCGAGACGCGGCTGCTCTGCGCGATCGAACTGCCGCTGGGCGAGCGGTCGGGCGAGATGAGCACGGCGTGAGGCCCGCTCTCGCCGGAGTTCAGGCGGCGAGCGCCGTCAGCATCGCGCTGCCCGTCGCACTCGCTGCGTAGCGGGTGCGCTGGGTGCGTCCATCGCGGGCGGTCACGGTGAGGAGGGATTCGCCGGAAAGCCCCTCCACCGCGCGCAGCACCAGGGCGTGCTCGACGCCGAAGATGCGGGCGAAGCTGCGGCTGTCCGCGGCGAGGCCCAGATGCAGGCCGGCGAGGATGCCGGCCTCCAGCAGGCTCAGTTCCGGACGCAAGGCCGCAATCGTGTCGGTCGCGGCCAGGAAGGTCTCGGCGTCGGCGGCGGGCTCGCTCACGCGGCCTTGCCCACGTCATTCGCGGCGCGGGCGCGCACCTGAACCAGCACCGACTTCGAGGTCGGCGTGTCCGAGAACTCCCCGAAGGCCGAGAGCGGCACCAGCACGTTGAGTTCCGGATAGTAGCCGGCAAGCGAACCGCGCGGCATGTCGAAGGGCACGAGGCGGAAATCCTCCGCCACCCGCTCGATGCCGTCCTCAGCGTGGACGCAGACGAGATCGACCCGCTCGCCCGCCCGCGCCTTCAGCTCGGCGAGGTCGTCCGGATGGGCGAACACGACGCGGCGCTCGCCGTAGACGCCGCGATAGCGGTCGTCGAGGCCGTATATCGTGGTGTTGTACTGATCGTGGCTGCGGAAGGTCTGGAGCACGAAGGTGTCGCCCTGCCGGCTCGCGCGCTGGTGCTCGGTCGCCACCGGCAGAGGGCCGCTGGAGAAGCCCGCCCGCCCGGTCGCCGTCTCGAACACGCGCTCGGCGGCGAGGTTGCGCAGCATGAAGCCGCGGGGACGGCGCACTCGCGTGTTGAAGCCGTCGAATCCCGGGATCGTCCGCTCGATGAGGTCGCGGATGAGGTCGTAATCGTCAGCGAGCCCGGCCCAGTCGATCCGCTCCGAGCCCACCGTCGCCGCGGCCATGCCGGCGATGATGCCGATCTCCGAGCGCAGATGCGGGGAGGCCGGCTTGTTGATGCCGCCCGAGCCGTGGACCATGCTCATCGAATCCTCGACGGTCACGATCTGCACCTTGCCCCGGCTGTTGCGGTCGATCTCGGTGCGGCCGAGGCAGGGCAGCAGGTAGGCGACCCGGCCTGGCACGAGATGCGAGTGGTTGAGCTTCGTCGCGATGTGGACGGTGAGCTCGCAGCCCGCCAGCGCCTTCTCCACCAGCCGCGTGTCGGGCGTGGCGCGCACGAAATTACCCCCTAAGCCGATGAAGGCTTTGGACGAGCCGTCGAGCATCGCGCCGATGGCGCCGAGCACGTTGTGGCCGTGCTTTCGCGGCATGGTGAGGCCGAACGCTCGGTCGAGCGCTTCGAGAAGCGCGGCCGGCGGCTTCTCGTTGATGCCGACGGTGCGGTCGCCCTGCACGTTGGAATGGCCCCGCACCGGGCACAGGCCCGAGCCGGGCCGGCCGATATGACCGCGCAGGAACAGCAGGTTGGCGATCTCGCGGATCGTCGCCACCGAGTGGCGGTGCTGGGTCACGCCCATCGCCCAAGTCGCGATCACCTTCTCAGCACCGAGATAGACGTCGGCCGCGGTCTCGATGTCCTCGCGGGTCAGACCCGATTGGTCGAGGATCGCCTCCCACGCCGTCGCCTCGACCGCCGCGCGGTACTCGTCGAAGGCGCTGGTATGGGCGGCGATGAAGGCGTGGTCGAGAAGCGAGGGCTTGCCCGCCGCGAGCGCCGCCGTGTCGCGGGCGAACACCACTTTGGCGATGCCGCGGAAGGCGGCCATGTCGCCGCCGGGCTTGGGCTGGTAATAGTGGCTGGCGATCGGGTGGCTCGCCCCGCGCAGCATCTCGACGCTGTTCTGCGGGTCGGCGAAGCGCTCCAGCCCGCGCTCGCGCACGGGATTGAGCACCACGACGCGCGCGCCGCGCTCGGCGGCCCGGCGCAGGTCGCCCAGCATGCGCGGATGGTTGGTGCCGGGGTTCTGCCCGACGACGAAGATCGCGTCCGCCCGCTCGAAGTCTTCGAGCAGCACCGTGCCCTTACCGATGCCGATGGCCTGAGTCAGCGCGATGCCGCTCGCCTCGTGGCACATGTTCGAGCAATCGGGGAAGTTGTTGGTGCCGTAGGCGCGGGCGAAGAGCTGGTAGAGGTAGGCGGCCTCGTTGGAGGCGCGGCCGGAGGTGTAGAACTCGACGCGGTCGGGATGGTCGAAGCCGCGCAGCGTTGCGCCGATCTCGGCAAACGCCTCCTCCCATTCCACGGGGCGGTAGGTGTCGCTCTGCGCGTCGTAGCGCATCGGGTGGGTGAGGCGACCCTCGCTCTCCAGAGCGTAGTCGGTCCAGCCGCGCAGCTCCGTGACCGGATGCTTGGCGAAGAAGCGCGGCGTCACGCGCTTGTCAGTGGCCTCCCACGAGACCGCCTTCACGCCGTTCTCGCAGAACTCGAACGACGAGCCGTGGGCCGGGTCGCCCCAGGCGCAGCCGGGGCAGTCGAAGCCGTCGGGCTGGTTGGCGCTGAGCAGGGCTCGCGCCCCAGAGAGCGGAGCGCGGCTGCCCAACAGGAACTTGCCGCAACTCTTCAGCGCGCCCCATCCGCCCGCGGCGGAAGAGCGCTTGGGTAAGCCTTGCGAACGGTCCATCCGAGAGCCCGGTCTTCGCGATGTGGGAGATGTTGTGGACGATCCGCGCCCGCCGTCTCGCCCCCTGGCGGGTGAGCGGTTTCGGATGCCTGGATCGAGACGTAACATCTCGCAGATGCGAGTGGATGCGTGGCCGTTGATGGGGGAGGTATTCGTTGTGCGCAGAGCAATTTAACTCAATTCCAGAAGGTGCCTATTTCTGGAATGGCTCAAGGGTTCATCTCGTCGAGAGGGCGAACGAGCGACTTGGAAATTTGATGCGTTGCAACAAAGTGCAGTGCGCAGAAAACTGCATTGTGTCCGCGCTCGGATGGTGGGGCGCGGGGCGGTTCACGCGCCCTGCGCGAGGTCGGCCGCGTCCCGCCCGACCACCGGTTCGAGGCTCGTCAGCCCTTCCGCCCGAAGCCGCTGGCTCAGGCCGCGCTTGATCGTGCCGACGAGCCCCGGCCCCTCGTAGACGAGGGCGGAGTAGAGCTGGACGAGGCGCGCGCCGGCCCGGATCTTGGTCCAGGCGGCCTCGGCCGAATCGATCCCGCCGACGCCGACCAGCGGGATCCGGTCGCCGACGCGCAGATAGGTCTGCGCGAGAAGCCGCGTCGCCGGGCCGAAGAGCGGCCGGCCGGACAGGCCGCCGGTCTCCTTCGCGATGGTGGATTCCGTAAGGCTGGCGGGCCGCGCGATCGTGGTGTTCGAGACGACGAGGCCCTGGATGCCGCGCCGGAGCGCCGTCGCCGTCATGGCGTCGAGCCCCTCGAGGGCGATGTCGGGCGCGATCTTGAGCAGCACCGCCGCTCTCGATCCGCTTTCGTCGCGGGCGGCGACCACGCGGGCGAGCAGGTCGTCGAGGAACGCCTCGCCCTGAAGATCGCGCAGGCCCGGCGTGTTGGGCGAGGAGACGTTGACGGTGATGAAGGCGACGTGCGGGGCGAGCCGCGCGGTGCAGGCGACGTAGTCGGCGAGCCGGTCCGCCGATTCCTTGTTGGCCCCGATATTGACGCCGACGATGCCCTCCCGGCCTTCGCGGGCCTTGAGCCGGTCGGCCACCGCGTCGAGCCCCTCGCTGTTGAGGCCGAAGCGGTTGATCACCGCCCGGTCGCCGGGGAGCCGGAACACCCGGGGGCGCGGATTGCCGGGCTGCGGCCGTGGCACCACGCCGCCGACCTCGACGAAGCCGAAGCCGAGGCCCAGAAGTGCGTCGGCCACCCGCGCGCCCTTGTCGAAGCCGGCGGCAAGGCCGACCGGGTTGGGGAAGCGCCGCCCGAACACCTCGACGGCGAGCGCCGCGTCGTCGGCCGGCGGCCGGCGCGGCGGCAGCAGTGAGAGGCCGCGAATCGTCAGGTCGTGCGCCGTCTCGGCGTCGAGCCCGTGCAGCAGCGGCCGGGCGAGGGGGAAAAGCGCGTCGATCATGCCGGCACGATCTCCGCCGGGAAGACGTGCCGTCCCTCTGGATCGAGGGGGAGGGCGGTCACGGAGCGCACGGCGCTCAAGGGAAGGTCGCCGTAGAGGTGCGGGAACAGCGCGCCGCCCCGCGACGGCTCGAACCGCAACGCCGGCCCGAGGTCGTCACCCTCGACCGCCACGAGGAGCAGGTCGTCCTGTCCGGCGAAATGGCGGGCGGCGGTCTCGACGACTTGGTCGGCGGTCGAGAAGTGGATGAACCCGTCGGCGTGATCGACGGGCGCACCGGTGAAGCGGCCGAGCGCCTCGGCGTTCCGCCAGAGGTCGCGCGGACAGATCTTGTAGACGAGGGCCATCCGGTCTCCGGGGGTCGATCTTCCGGAGCGATAGAACGCGCGCTTCCCCGCGGCAACCGATGCCGGATACGGGGTGCCACGTCTTCACCGCTTGCCGTTCAGATGCGACACTCGCCTCTCCGGATGCTCCGATTGCGTCCGGGTTCGGCGGGTTCTAGTTTCCTAACTTTAGGCCGTATGTCTCAACGGCACACGCGCCGGTCTGAGGCCGCTATGCTGTCGCACGAGCAGATCTGGACTGCGATCGACCGGTTGGCCGAGCGCCACGGCTTCTCCGCGTCGGGCCTCGCCCGACGTGCGGGCCTCGACGCCACGAGCTTCAACCGCTCGAAACGCGTCGGGCCCGACGGGCGCAAGCGCTGGCCCTCCACCGAATCGATCGCGAAGGTGCTCGCGGCCACGGGCGCCAGCCTCGACGACTTCCTGCATCTCGTCGATTCCGGGCAGGCGCCGGCCCGCACGATGGTGCCGCTGGTCGGCCTGACGCAGGCCGGATCCGGCCGCCTGTTCACCGAGGAGGGAATTCCGACGGGCGGCCCCGGCTGGGACGAGATCGAGTTTCCCGATCTCGGCGATGACCACGCCTTCGCCTTGGAGGTGCAGGGCGATTCGATGCTGCCGCTCTACCGCGACGGCGACGTGCTGATCGTTGCCCCCAATGCCGGCATCCGCAAGGGCGACCGGATCGTCGCCCGGCTCACCAACGGCGAGGTGCTGGCCAAGGAGCTGCGCCGCCGCACCGCGCGGACCATCGAGCTGGCCTCGCTCAACCCCGACCACGAGGATCGCATGGTGCCGCTCGCCGACGTCGCCTGGATGGCGCGGGTGATGTGGGTGCGTCAGTAACCGAGAGCATCGTCCCGAAAGGCGGCCGCCGGATTTCGCGAAAAAGACGATGCACGCGAGCGCGGTTACAGTCCGGCCAGCCGATGGGCCATGCCGAGGGCGATCTGGCCCGAGAGCAGGCTCCAGCCGCAGGCGATCATCGTCGCGATCATCACGAAGGGTATCGGCCGATGCTCGAAGCGGCGGCCCCGCAAGGTGTTGCGCAAGATGATGAAGGGCGCGACCACCGCGATCATCGGCAGGGCGACCAAGGCGGTGACGCCACCGGCTTCGAGCAGGCGGAAGCTCGCGCGCCGGTTCGTGGCATATTCGAAGGCGCTCGCGAGCAGCCCCGCCAGCGCGAGGCCGACAATGAGCGCCTGGATGGCTTCGAGGGAAGACGGGCTCAGGGTCATGACGCGACGCTCCTTCTCAGGATGTGACGCGCAGTCTGACCGAAGGTTTACGTCTTGTTAAGAAAGAGGTTTCGTTAACGCTAACGCCGCCCACAGGCGGGAAAGCCCGGGACGGCGTCGGAATCGATATCCGTGATCGGGACGAGGCGAGCCTCAGGCGTCCTCTTCGAGGTCGATGTCGAGAATCGCCATGCGGAAGGTGAAGGAATCGTCGCCGTCCTCCTTGTCGTCGGCGAGCACGCCGATCGACTCGTCGCCGATGAACACCTCGGCGGAATCACCGGTCTTCATCGCGACGACGCGGATATTGGCGTTGGCGAACTTGCGGCGCAGGTAGTCCTGCAGCTTGGCGACTTCGGTCTTGGTCACGCCGTCAACCTTCTTGCGAGGCGGTGCGCGCCGGGACGTAGGGTTCCGGCGGCAGCGCTGAGGGGGCTTCGGATGGTGGCCGGCGGCTTGCCACGTCGCGGGTGGGCAGGCAACCCAGCGGGAAAGCGACAGGCCGGATTCAGATCCCGCCGGCGATGTCGACGAACTCGCTCATCGCCACGAGTTGATCCATCGAGCGAGCGGGCTCGGCGCAGCCGGCGGCTCCCACGACGCGCGCCGGCACGCCGACGACGGTGGTATGCGGCGGCACCGAGCGGAGCACGACCGAGCCCGCCGCGACGCGGGCGCAGGCCCCGACCTCGATGTTGCCGAGGATCTTGGCGCCCGCGCCGATCATCACGCCGCGGCGGATCTTCGGGTGGCGGTCGCCGCCATGCTTGCCCGTGCCGCCCAGCGTCACCGCGTGCAGGATTGAGACGTCGTCCTCGATCACAGCGGTGGAGCCGACGACGAGGCCGGTGGCGTGATCGAAGAACACTCCGCGCCCGATCCGGGCGGCCGGGTGGATGTCGGTCTGGAACACCTCCGAGGACCGGCTCTGGAGGTAGAGTGCGAGGTCGCGCCGGCCCTGGCCCCAGTACCAGTGGGCGAGGCGGTGCGCCTGAATCGCGTGGAAACCCTTGAAGTAGAGCAGCGGCTCGATCGCCCGCGTGGTCGCCGGGTCGCGGTCCATGACGGCGAGGATGTCGGCGCGCATGCTCTGGCCAATATACGCATCGTCCTGGAGCGCCTCGTGGAAGCCGTGGGCGACGAGTTCGGTCGAGAGCGAGGCGTGGCCGAGTCGCGTGGCGACGCGGTGAGCCACCGCCGCTTCGAGGCTCGGATGGTTGAGGATGGTCGCCACGAAGAACGAGGCGAGTTGCGGCTCGTCGCGCACCACCGTCTCCGCCTCGGTGCGCACGCGCGTCCAGAGCGGATCGACGATTCCGGCGATCCCTTCGCGCCCGGAGGCCGGGCTGAGCGACGGACTGGCGGACATGCATTCCTCCTCGACAGCGCGGGCTGTCCATTCGGCCTCTGGGCCGCGATGCGGTGCGCGGCCGGCAGAGCATTGGCGACTCGACACCGGGGCGGAACCGATTGTCCCGGCTGAACCGAGAAAGTGGATACGACCCGTATCGCGCGGGCGGCAAGCGGGAGAAGAGTCTTCGCCCAGCCGGGGCAGGCTCTACAGCTTGGTGTTGCCCGCCGCCGCATCAAGAGGTCGAGCCAGACCCTGCGGCGGATCGCGCCGTCGCTTACGCGATGGGGCGCTTGCCGCCGTTGTCGTGGCCGCTGAAGCGATCTTCGATCACCTCGATCAGGCGTGCGGCCATGGTCTCGACCGGGACGTCGGAGGTGTCCACCGTGGCCGAGGCGCGGGCATAGAGCGGCTCGCGGCTAAGCAGGACGGCGCGCAGGTCTTCGAGCACGGAGGTGGGGTCACCCTTGCCCTCGACATGGCCCTGGTCGCGCACCCGCTGCAGATGCTCCTCGGGCCGGGCCTGGAGCCAGATGGTGTAGAAGGAGGAGAGGAGCAGGTCGTAGGTCAGCGGTTCGGCGACGATGCTGCCGCCGGTGGCGAGCACCATCGGGCCCGGCTGCTCGGCGAGGCCGCGAAGCGCCTTCTGCTCCAAACGACGGTAACCTTCCTGGCCGTAGATCGCGAAAATCTCGCGGACCGACAGGCCGTTCTCGCGCTCGATCTCCGTGTTGAGCTCCACGAAGCGCCAGCCGAGATGGGCGGCCGCCATCCGGCCGAGCGTCGATTTGCCGGCGCCGCGCAGGCCCACCAGAGCCACGCGCCGCCGGACTGTCTGCACATCCGCGCCGGTCGAGCCCGCGAGCGCCGCCTTAGCCAAGGCGATCTGGTCCGGGTTCGCCTGTTCGAGCAGGTCGCGGATGACGCGCCAGTCGGGGGAAGCCTCCTGGCTCGAGACGAGATCGTCGAGCCGCATGCCCATCGCGTTGGCGACACGCCGCAGCAGGATGATCGAGACGTTGCCCTGGCCGCTCTCGAGCTGGGCGATGTAGCGCTCGGACAGGCCGGAGGCCTGCGAGAGCAGCTTGCGCGACAGCCCCCGCACCGTCCGGGCATGGCGTACCCGCCGGCCGAGCTCATTGAGGAAACTCGCCTCTTGTTCGGCCGGGTCGGTCATGACCTCGCTCACCTCATCGTCCTTTCCGACGCCCGCCTCGATCCGCATCCCTGTCGGGTCCCCCTGACGAGGCCCCCACCTGTCGTCCGGCGCACCCCCGTTCGTCCAGTCATCCGGCCGGACGACACCCGCTGCAACGCGCGAGCCAGAGCGCACGCCATGGCGGAGAAGGCGCACATCTGGATATCGGTAGGCCGCAGCGCAACCCGCCTTGCAAGCGTGGCATCCATGCACACTCGCCAGTGGATAATATATGATATGCCGCAATGCGAGATATGGCACTGCAAAACATTACTCCGCCAACGTCACGCCTTCGAACAGGGTGCGCCCGAGCGGATCAGCCCGGAAGCCGTTGACCGTGCTTCGGACCGCCATGTGAACGACGGTGTGGGCGAGCGGCACCCAGGGGGCGGCCTCGCGGAAGCGGGCCTGCGCGTCCCGGTAGAGCCGGGTGCGGATCCCGCGGTCGTCGGTGCGTCGAGCGGCCTGGACCGCCGCATCGTATGCGGGATCGCACCAGCGGGCGAGGTTGGCACCGCCCGGCGCCGCCGCCCGGCAGCCGAGCAGCACGTTCATGAAGTTGTCCGGGTCGCCATTGTCGCTGGTCCAGCCGTAGAGCATCATCGTCGGCTCGCCGCCGTAGAGCGCCGCCCGGTAGGCGGTCCAGTCGCGGGTGGTCAGCCGGGCGCGGATGCCGATGCGGGCAAGGTCGGCGCGGATCATATCGGCCACGCGCCGTCCGTTGGGATTGTAGGGGCGGCTCACCGGCAGGAACCAGAGATCGGTCTCGAAGCCCTCGGCAAAGCCGGCCTCGGCGAGCAGTCGCGCCGCGGCCTCGCGGTCGAAGACGGTCTCGGGCAGGTCGCGGTGGAAGGCCCAGCTCGTCGGCGGCAGCGGGTTGTGCGCCACCGTGCCGGCCGGCCCGTAGACGGCCTCGACGATGGCGCGGCGGTCGATGGCAAGGCTGACGGCGCGGCGCACCCGCGGATCGCTCATCGGCGGGCGCGCGGTGTTGAGGGCGAGATAGGCGACGTTCAGTTCCTCACCCGAGACCAGCGTGAGATCGGGATCGGCCCGCACCGCCTCGACATCAGCGGTGCCGGGGAACGCCATCACGTGGCACTCGCCCGCCTTGAGCTTGGTCAGCCGCACCGCGGTGTTCGGCGTGATCGAGAATACGAGCGCGTCGACCGCGCCCGCCCCGGCTTCGGCCGGCTGGCGCCAGTAGTCCGGGAAGCGGCGATAGCGCAGGGCCACGTCGGGGCGGTAATCGACGAAGCGGAACGGGCCGGTGCCGACCGGCGCGCGGGCGAGCACCTCCGGCGTTCCCCGGCGCGCGAGATGCTCGGCATATTCCGCCGACAGGATGGCGCCGAAGGCCTGGGCGAGGTTGGGCAGGAAGGTCGCGTCCGGCTCTTTCAGCCGGAAGCGGATCCGGCGCTCGTCGAGCCGCTCGATCCCCTTGATCAGGCCGGCGAGGCCGAGATCGCGGAAGTAGGCGAAATCGCCGCCGACCCCGTGATAGGGGTGGTCCGGCTTCCACTGGCGAAGAAAACTGAACAGCACGTCGTCGGCGTTGAGCGCGCGGCTCGGCGTGAAGCCGGGCTGGGCATGGAAGCGCACGCCCGCCCGCAGGGTGAAGTCGTAGGTCCGTCCCTCGTCGGAGACCTGCCATGATTCGGCGAGCGCCGGCCGCAGATCGGTGGTGCCGGGGGCGAACTCGACGAGGCTGTTGAACAGCTGCCACGTCGCGCTCATCGCCGTCGTCGTGGTGACGAGGCCGGGATCGAGGGATTCCGGGTTGCCCTCGGAGCAGTAGACCAGGGTGCGCGCCTGTCCCGTCGACGCGCCCGCCAGGAGGGCGGCCGCGGCAACAACGGCGGCCAAGAGGGCCGCGGGGCGAGCGCGGCGTCTCACGGCGCCTGCACCCCGGCGGGCCGGCGGGCCGCGCCCGGCCGCTCGGCCTCGCCGGGCGTCCTCGGGAATTCGAGCCGCACGCGGGTGCCCCGGCCCGGCTCGCTCTCGACGGCGATGCGGCCCTGGAGCTTGGCCGTCACGAGGTTGTGCACGATGTGCATGCCGAGTCCGGTGCTGCCGCGGGAGCGGGCGGTGGTGAAGAACGGGTCGAAGATCCGCCCGAGATGCTCCGGCGCGATGCCGCTTCCGTCGTCGCCCACCTCCAGCCGCACCAGGGATCCGGCCTGCGAGACCCGCACCGTGATGGTGCCGGGCCGCCGGGCCGCGGCGAAACCGTGCACCACGGCGTTGGCGACAAGGTTGGTGACGATCTGCGCCAGCACGCCGGGATAGGTATCCACGACGATGCCCGACGGGACGTCGCGCTCGATCCTGTGGCCGCCCTTGCGCAGCATCGGCTGGAGGCTCGCCAGCAGCTCGCCGAGCCAGACATCGAGATCGAAGCGGCGGCGCTCGTCGCTGGCCCGGTCCACCGCCACCTGCTTGAAGCCGTGGACGAGGTCGGCGGCGCGGGTCAGGTTGGCGCAGAGCAGTTGCGTCCCTTCCCCGACCCGGTCGACGAAATGGGTCAGGCGCGAGCGCGAGAGCGTGCCCGCGGCGACGAGGCCCTGGAAGGTCCGCGTCTCGTCGCGCACCAGCGTCGCGGTGGTGAGCGCGATGCCGAGCGGCGTGTTGATCTCGTGGGCGACGCCGGCCACGAGCTGCCCCAGCGAGGCGAGCTTCTCCGCGCGGATCAGGTCGTCCTGGGCCTGATGGAGGTTGTGCAGGGCGTGGTCGGCCTGGTCCTTGGCCCGCCGCAGCGCCCGTTCGCGCCGGCCGATCTCGGTCACGAAGAAATTCGTCGCGCGGGCGATGTCGCCGAGTTCGTCGGTGCGCTGCGTGCCGGAGAGCCCCTCCGCCTTCGGATCGGCGGCCAGCGCGATCATGTCGCCCTGAAGCTGGCGCAGGGGCACGAGGATCGAACGGGCCACCGCCAGCGCGACGAGCGCGCCGAGCAGCAGGCCGACGGCCGCCCCGGCGAGGAGGAGTTGGCCGAGGAAGGTGCCGAACCGGTCGGCATCCTCGAGCGCGTCGTCGTTCAGCGCGCGGGCGGCCTCGCTCAGGCCGGCGGCGAGGCCGTCCATCTCGGCGATCATCGCGTTCTGCCGCTTGAGCCCGTCGACGGTGGTGGCGAGCCGCGCCCGCCAGCCGTCGATGGCCTCGATCATGTCGGACTGGATCAGCGGCGAGATCGGCAGGGCGGAGGCGCTCGCCGAGAGCCGCTCGCCCTCGCCGAGCATGGCGGAGACGGCCTCTGCGTCCCGTCGCGCCAGCGCCTCGGCGGTGCGCTGGCCGAGCTTGAGCGTCGTGATGCCGATGTTCTGCGTCGCTTGGCCCGTCGCGTTGGCCTCGCCGGCATAGGCGAGGAGCTGCGCCACCTCGTCGTCGAGCGTGCGCTGCTCGGAGGTCACGATCTTGAGCAGGTGCTCGCCCCATTCGGTCAGCCGGTCGCCCGCGGCCGAATCGAGCGCCGTGTCGAGGGCGGTCCGGCGCTCGGCCTCCGCGGCCTCGATCTCGCGGGAGGTGGCGCGCAGCGCCGCGGCGAGGTCGCGGCCGGCATGGACGAGGCGGGTGCGCTCGGCGCGCTCCGTCTCCGGTGACGCGCCGCGTGACCGGCCGAGGGCGAGCTGCCACGCGGCGGCCAGCACGGCGTTGAGCCCCGTCACCGCGTCCCGCGTGGCGCGCAGCCGGTTCACCTTCCCCGTCAGCGTCCAGGCGAGATCGACGTTCGAGGCCTGCTGGCGCTGGCGGGCCTGCTCGGCGAGGTCGGTCAGCCGGCTGGCGCGCCGGCCCATCTCGGCGATGAGGCCGTCATTCTCGCGGGCGACCGCGGAGAACTCGCGCATCCGCGCCACGTAAAGGTCGAGGGATTGGCGCGCCGCGGCGGCCCGCTCGGCCTGTCGCCGGGTGCGGGCCTGCCCCTGAAGTGTCTCCAGACCGTTCCCGGCCCCGCCGGTCAGGTCGAAGAACCGCGTCGCGATCGCGTCGCGCTCGTCGGGACGGGCGGCGACGAAGTCGTCGCGTACGGACCGCGCCTGGATCAGGTCGTGGTAGACGCGGGCAGCGAGCAGTGCGCCGGCGCGGGCGCGCTCGCCCTGGGCGAGCAGGAACCAGCCCGCCGCCGCGATGGCCGCGGCGACGAGGATCGGGACACCGCCGACCAGGGCAATCTTCCGGCCGACCCGCATCCTCGCCCCGTCGCGGGCTCCCTCGGGAGCGTCCTTCCTCGGAGCGGGATCGTCGCCGGAAACGCGTCTCCCGACAAGGGCCTCGCCCCGTTCCCGGTGGGGACAGCATCCGAAGGCGCTCTCACACCCCCGCCAGATCCGTCCGGCGCCGGCGGCGCACCGGCGCCCCTCGGCCGCCGGAGGTGCCGAAGCGGCCCTCCTTGGTCGGCGTCGACGGCACGGTCCGGCCGTCGCGGCCACCCTGTTGGCGCCCGTGCAGGATCTCCCGCAGCTTGGCCAGCGCTTCCGGCGAGGCCTCCAGGCCTTCCTTCGAGAAATGCGGCATGGCGGCCTTCCTCAGCGCCCGGTCAGCGCGATGACGCGCACCTTGCGCCCGTCCGCAGCGCAGGCGGCTGACTGGTAGGGCCAGGCGGCGGTACAGGGCGAGACCGTTGTCGACGGGCGGCTCTCGGGGGCCTTGAGGGCCGGCGCCTCGATCGGCGCCGCGGTCACCGCCGGCTTCGGGCGGGCGGCGGCGTCCGTCGCAGCCAGGCCGGCGACGAGTCCGGCGGACAGCACCGCGCTCACGGCAATCATTGAGACCAATCCCTGCATGACATCCCCCTCGCGGCTTCGCCGTCGTCGATGGAGAAGATTGTAGGGAGGGGGCGTGTCCGGCGTTTTGCGTGCCGGTCACAGGATCACCGGATCAAGGGGCGTTTGTTGCGTCGCGTGCGGCGCCGACGAAACATTCGGCGTCTGCCGTGCGGTCAGTCACCTTCGGGCCGGAAGATGTAGCCCAGGCCGCGCACGGTGCGGATGTAGCGCGGATTGGCCGGGTCCGGCTCCACCTTCTTGCGGATGCGGTTGATTCGCACGTCGATCGCCCGGTCGAACGCGTCCGGATCGCGGGCATCGGCGAGGTCGAGCAGCCGCTCGCGAGACAGCGCCCGCTTCGGATGGTCGGCGAAGGCCTTGAGCAGATCGAATTCCGAGCGGGTCAGCGGCTGCTCCATGCCGGCATCATCGCGCAGGCGCAGGGCGTCGAGTTCGAGCCACTTCGTTCCGAACCGGATCGTTCGCGATGGGGTCTCCGGTGAGGCGGCCGGCGCAGAGGCTGGAGAAGAAGCTGGAGCAGGGGCCGGCGGCGTGCCTTGCGCCCGCCGCAGCACCGAGCGCACGCGGGCAACAAGTTCGCGCAGCTCGCAGGGCTTGGGCAGGTAGTCGTCCGCGCCAAGTTCGAGCCCCACCACCCGGTCGATCGGGCTCGCGGTCGCCGTCAGCATGATGATCGGGATTGGGCTTCGCGCCTTGAGGTCCCGCACGATGGAGAGGCCGTCCTCTTCGGGCATGTTGAGGTCGAGCACGATCAGGTCCGGCGTGCGGATCTGCAGATGCGCCCGCAGCGCCCGGCCGCCCTCGCACAGGGTCACGTCGAACCCGTGCAGGCGCAGATATTCGCCGACCATGGCGCGGGCATCTGCCTCGTCGTCGACGACGGCGATGTGGGGGCCGGTCGGCGTCATGGGCGGCCGCCCATGCACGTGATTGAAGACATGCACGTGACTGAAGACATGCGCGTGGATGAAGAGAAACCTGCCGTCACCTCGATGATCCCTCGAATCGAAAAGCGTGGGCCCGGCCGGACTCGACAGCTTTCGCTCTCACCATGCCCGATCGAATCGGACTTGGCGACGCCACCGGGGCGGCCATCAACGGCTCTTACGGAGCGGGTGACAGCGGCCTCGGGCGCGATCATTGAAGCCGCTCGACGCAGGCCGGTGAGAGATGTGTTGAGACCATCGACCTTTCGCTAAGATTTCTTCGCAAGTTCCGGATAAACATCGACGTGTGTGCTTTCGAACGGCAACATCGCACGCGCCGCTGCACCAAGAGCGACGAGAGAGCGCTCGTGACGCCGGTGCGGTCGGCAGATGCATGCGGGTGGCCTCGAAGAGCGCGAAAGGCCTTCATGCGATGAACGACGCGACCGACGACGATTGGCTCGAACTCATTCCCGACGAGGTGGCGGAGACTCCGGCCCGCGCCGGCGCCTGGACGATCGCGGTGATCGACGACGATCCGGCCGTCCACGAGGGCACCCGCTACGCGCTTGCCGGATACAGCCTCGACGGGCGGGGCCTCGACATCCTTTCCGCCCATTCGGCCCAGGAGGCGCGGGCGCTGCTGGCGGAGCGGCGCGACGTCGCCATCGTGCTCCTCGACGTGGTGATGGAGACCGACGATGCTGGCTTGCGGCTCGTCGACTACATCCGCCGGGAGTTGAGGGAGGAAACCGTCCGCATCATCCTGCGCACGGGTCAGCCGGGGCAGGCGCCGGAGCGGCGCGTCATCGTCGATTACGACATCAACGACTACAAGGCGAAGACCGAACTCACCGCCGACAAGCTCTTCACCAGCCTCACCGCGGCGCTCCGGGCCTATCAGCAGCTCCGGCGGCTCGACGAGACCCGGCGCGGGCTTGAGATCATCATCGACGCCGCGCCGATGCTGCTCGACCACAAGTCGATGCAGCGGTTGGCCGAAGGCGTGCTGACCCAGGTCGCCTCGCTCCTCAACGTCGATTGCGCCGGCATCCTCGTCCTGCGCGAGGACGAGCGGGACCACAAGCGCGAGGGCGGCTTCAGCGTGCTCGCCGGCTCGGGGCTCTACGGCGGCTATGTCGGCCGCGATCCCGGCTGGCCGCTCGATCCCGGCATCCAGCCCCTGGTCGAGCAGGCCTTCGCCGCGCGCCGCCACAGCTTCGGCGACGGTCTCTCCACGCTCTACGTGCAGACCGCGAGCGGCAGCGAGATCGTCGCGCTGATCGACACCGACCGCCCGCTCTCCGACACCGACCGGGCGCTGATTACCCTGCTGGCAGGACGCCTCTCGGTCGCCTTCGACAACGTGATCCTCTACGAGCGGCTGCAGCGCGCCAACGTCACCCTGGAACAGCGGGTGGTCGAGCGCACCGCCGAGCTGATCCGCGCCAACCGCCGCCTCGACATGCAGCGCTCGGACCTGCGGCGGGCCAACAGCCTCAAGACCGAGATCCTGGGCACCATCGCCCACGACCTGAAGAACCCGCTCTCGGTGATCCTCGGTCGCTCCGAGATGCTGACCGACCTGATCGGTCTCGATTCGGGCGAGCCGTCCGGCTCGGAGCAGGCACGCACCGCGATGCGGACCCAGGTCGATCACATCCGCACCTCGGCCACGCGCCTGATCGACATGATCGACAGCCTCATGGCCGATGCCATGAACGATGCCCTCGACATCACCCTGCGACGCGAGCCCGTCGATCTGGCCGGTCTCGCCCGCGAGGTCTGCGAGGCCAACCGGCCGATCGCCGATTCGAAGGGCCAGAGCCTGACCCTGAATCTCGCCGCGCCGCTCCATCTCTGCGGCGATGCCGAGCGGCTGCGCGAGGCGTTCGACAACCTCGTCTCGAACGCGATCAAGTATTCCTATCCCGGCGGCGCGATCACGGTGAGCGTGCGGGAGGAGGGCGGCGACTATGTCTGCGCGGTGGCCGATCAGGGCCCAGGCCTGTCCCCGGAGGATGCTGGCCGCCTGTTCGGCCGCTACCAGCGCCTCTCAGCCAAGCCCACCGGCGGCGAAGGCTCGACGGGGCTCGGTCTCTCCATCGTCAAGCGTATCGCTGAACTCCACGGCGGCCGCGCCGAGGCGTTCTCCGACGGGCCGGGACGGGGGGCCGTCTTCTCGATGCGGTTTCCGAAGGAGACGGTGGGATTGGTGTAGAGGGCTGAATTCGGTGCTTGGGACACGCCCGTAAGATCGGTTGAGGGCGGGGAGCTGCCCTCGACGCCGCGCTCGTAAGCGGACATCTGATGGGTGTGAGCAACTTGACCACCGGCCAACAGTTCAAATAACCGGATGATATTCTGTTGAAGGCGTCGCAGGCGCGGCAGCGAAAAAATAACTCTTTTACGGTCCAGAGCGCCTGCAACATCGACTTCTACAGGTGCATGCCGCCGCTGACTTGGATGACCTGCCCGGTGATCCAGCCGCCTTCCGGGGACGCCACCCAGGTTACCGCCCGCGCGATCTCGTCCGGCGTTCCCATTCGTCCGAGTGCCGTTGCAGCATTGATGCCTGCCATAATCTCAGGGTTGTCCCTGACGCTGCTCACGAATTCTGTGTCCGTTGCGCCCGGGGCAATTGCATTGACCCTGATGCCGCGCGGACCAAGTTCGGCCGCGAGAGAGCGAGTGAAGCTGTTCACTGCGGACTTTGACATCCCATAGGCGAGGTAGGCCGGGTAAGCCGCGATGGACACCATCGACGAGATATTGACGATGGAAGCGCCACTGTTCAGACGCGGCAGGATTGCCTTGGTCAGGAAGAAGATGCCTTTAACGTTGGTCGAGAAGACACTGTCGAAATCCTCCTCGCTGGTGTGATCGATCGTGTAGCCGCGCGCGATGCCCGCGTTATTGACGAGGATATCGAGGCCGCCTGCGCATTCGCCCGCCAGCTTCTCGATATCACTGGTCTTGCTCAGATCGGCCTGCACGCTTCTGGCCTTGCCCCCTGCCGTCGTGACGAGACGGACCGTTTCCTCAGCCCTGTCATGACCACTTCCATAGTGAACGACAATCTCCGCGCCCGCAGCAGCAAGGTGCTGGGCGATGGCGCGCCCAATGCCCCCCGAAGCGCCTGTGACAAGCGCAGTCTTACCTGAAAGACTTACAGACATATCAGTGATTTACCGAGAGTAATGCCTGATGAGGCGGGATAGACACTCAGGACGGGTTACCGGCCGGTCTTCGGCAGACCGTAAAACCTACGTCCGTTGAGCAAGGGTTAGACGACCTGCGTGCGCCTTGCCTGCCCGATAGGCTCACTTTCTTGCCCGATCGTCTCAGTCTCTATTCCCAGAGGACAAGCGATGTCATAGTTCGACGATGACTGACGCTCTCGCGCCCCATCTCGGCATCGTGCATCGTCACGCACCGCCGGGGCTGACCCTGACCTCGATCCCACGGCTGGAAATCCGTGTGGGCCACGAGACCGACGCCAAGGGTTTGCCCCTGTACCGCTCGATGGTCTGCTTCATTCTTCAGGGTTCGAGGTATGTGGCGATCAACGACGATCCTCGTCGCTACGATGCCGAGCATTACATCATCAGTGCAATCGAATTGCCGCGTATCGGACCAGTCGTCGACACCGGGGGTGGCCAACCCTACATTGTGGCGTCCCTGGTTCTGGACCTCGGCCTGCTAGCCGAGGTCGCCTCCATCGTACCGCCGGGGTCGAGCACCGCACCTTCGAGCGAGGGCGTTACGATCAATCCGATCACACGGCCGCTGCGCGATACCTTATTGCGCCTGCTGTCGCTGCTCGACACCCCGGACGACATCCCAGGTCTAGCTCCCATGGTAGAGAGGGAACTGCTCTATCGTCTCCTGCAGGGGCCACAGGGACGAGTGCTGCGCCAGATTGCTCGACCCGAGGGGGCACTGAGCCAAATACGCAGGGCTGTTGATTGGATACGGGACAATTCGAACGCTCGCTTGCGCATCGGGGCGCTCTGCGACGCAACCGGCATGAGTCGAGCAAGTTTGCACCGCCACTTTCTCGCGATGACAGGTCTCACCCCGTTACAGTATCAGAAGCAGATTCGTTTGATAAATGCGAGGCATTTGCTGCTCGGCGGCGATCACCGCGCGTCTGATGTGGCGTTTTCGGTCGGCTACGAAAGTGCATCGCAGTTCAGTCGTGAATATTCTCGGCAGTTTGGCGCACCGCCAGCGCGCGATGTTCGGCAGATCAGGCAGACAATCAGCAATCCGACCTCCTCTTGAACATGAAGCGGCTCGCATTCGCTGCCTGGAAGCGGACCTTCCCACAGCCTGCGAAGAGTCGAAAGCAGCCCTTGGCAGAGGATACCAAGCGTCAGGTTCGGTCCACTGGGAGGCGGCCGTCATGCGCCCTCAGGCGGAGGAGGCCGCCGTCCGCCGAAATGGCCCGATCAGGCACTCGTACGCGGCTTCCGCCGGACCGTAGCTGTTTCCCGCGAGATCGCAGAGCATCCCGCGGTCGCGCACGATGATCAGCGCGCGCCTGGCCTGGATCGCGCCGTAGCCTTCGAGCGCCTGGATCGCCAGCGTCACGGTGGAGCGCTGGGTTGCCAGCATGATCGACAGGAAGTCGTGGGTGAGCGAGAGTTCGTCGCCCTCCAGCCGGTCATGCGCCATGAGGATCCAGCGGGCCAGACGCTCCTCGACGGTGTAGGCGCCGTTCGACATCGCCGTCTGGCTCACGGTCATCATCACCGTGTGGGTGTAGCGCAGCAGCAGATCGTGCAGGGCTGGACTCCTCCGCAGAGCCTCGCGGAACGTGCCGACCGCCATCCGCAGCCAGGGGCCGCCGACCTGGACCATCAGCTCGTGCGGGGCGCGGTCGGCGTTCAGCACGCTGGCGGTGCTGACCATGCCCTCTTGGCCGAAGCAGCCGACCTCGATTCGCCGCCCCTCGCTCATCACGGCGACGTTCGAGGACAGCCCGGCTTCGGGGAAATAGACGAAATCCAGTGGATGCCCGACGGACCAGAGGATGTCGCCCTTCTGGACCTGAACGCGCTCGAACTGCGGCAGGAGCGGCTCCAGCTCTTCCGGCGGCAGCGCTCGGAGCAGGCGGTTTCCCGTTGATGACACACCCATTTCCGGATCCGATCTCTCTCGACTCCCTGCCAGAACGCCGGCGCGGAACCCGAGTTCGATGATCGCGGCGGGCGCCCAGGCGTTATCCGCCCGCCGACGCCTCGGCCGGCCGGGGCGCACGGCCGGGTGTCCGTCGCCGCCCGGCCCGGCGGCGCAGGGCGAAGAGCGTCAGCCCGGTGGCGAAAAAGCCGGGGAGCGCGAGCGCCGCGAGGCAGAACAGCAGGGCGGCGGGCGCGCCGAAGAAGCGGCCGCGATGGACTTCGAGCATGTTGTCGGCGATGCGCTGGCCGAGGCTCGTATCGGTGGCGCGCTGGTCGCTGAGCGGGACGCCGGTGCGAGCGTCGTAGGTGGCCTCGTTGCGAAGGATCGCATCCGGGGCGTGCCAGCGGATGCGGATCGCCGCCGCCTCCGGTCCCGGCAGGGTAAGCGTCGCGAGGGCGGACGTGCGCGTCGCCGAGAAGTCGGCCCAGGCCGCATCGACCGCCGGGACGCCGTCGGAGTTGCGATCCTCGGACACGCGGTGGGCGGGGCGCGGCTCGGACCGCTCCTTCGGCGCTTGTCCCGTGAGCAGCCACGTCGCGCCCGCGCGATACCCATCGTAGGACCACCACAGGCCCGACAGGGCGGTCACCGCGTAGACCGGCAGCAGCCACGTCCCGGCCACCGCGTGCAGCGACCACCAGCGGGCGCGGCCGGGCCGGGCAAGGTTCGGCCGGAGCCAGACCCGCCAGCCGTGCCGTCCGGGCCAGCGCAGGTATAGTCCGCTGCCGAGGAAAGCGAGCAGCGCGAGGGCGCCGGCGCCGGTGAGTGTGCTGCCCCAGCCCTTGCCCTCGCCGGGGAGCAGCAGCCAGCGGTGCAGCGCCCGCACCGTGCCGAAGAACCCCTCCAACCGCACGGGTCCGAGCACGGTCCCATCGAAGGGGTCGGCGTAGACGGAGGGTGGCCGCTCGCCGCCGGCCCGTGCGCGGGCGAAGCGCGCCACGGCGCTCGGAACGATGCTCCGGCCGGTCTCGCCCGAGAGGGTCAGCGCGGCGACGCGCTGCCCCGGACGCTGCGCCTCGATCCGAGCCGCCAGGGCCGAAGGCGCCAGCGACGCCCGCTCCGGCGCCGCGATCTCTACTCGATCGCGGTTGGCGAAAGTGGTGATTGCCTCCTCGTAGCTCATCAGCGCACCCGTCGCTCCGACCAGCGCAAGCACGAGCCCGGCGGTGAGGCCGAGCGCCCAGTGCAGGCGAAACAGAACGGTGCGGACGGGGGAGAAAGCTGACGGCATGGCGCTCGAAAATAGGATCGTTCGGCTCTCGATCGGCGCGCCTCATACCCAATCCGGTTGATCCCTTCGGGATGGCGGATTGGGTCAACGCTCATGCGCCGCGCGGGCTTGCTGATCCGCTCCCCGCTCTGATCGAGCGGAGACCGGATCAGTAGCGCGCGGTCAGGCTGGCGAGCACCGTGAGGGGTGCGCCGGGCAGGTTGTTGAACTGGTTGAACGGCTGCTCGATGTAGCGCCGGTCGGTGAGGTTGCGGCCGTTCACGGCGAAGCGCCAGGTCGGGTCGATCTCGTAGAACACGGTCGCGTCGAGGCGGGCATAGGCGCCGACCTTGTAGGTGTTGGTGATGTCGCCGAAGCGCTCGCCGACATAGGTGAGGCCGCCGCCGAAGCCGAAGCCTCGCAGGGGACCGCCCTGGAACTGGTAGGTCGACCAGACGCTGGTGCTGAAGACCGGCGCCGCGGGCAGGCGGTTGCCGACCGGGATGAAGCGGTCCCGCGTGACCTCCGCATCGAGGTAGCCGATGCCGCCGATGATCTTCCAGCCCGGCAGGATCTCACCGGCGATGTCGCCCTCGAACCCCTGCGCGCGCTGCTCGCCGGTAATGATCGAGAAGCCGGTATTGACCGGATCGGAGGCGGCCACGTTCGCCCGCAGGATGCGGAACGCGGCCGCACTCACCGTGAGCTGGTCGGGGATCAGGTCGAAGCGGGCGCCGACCTCCACCTGCTCGCCGGTCTCCGGAGGCGGACTTGCCACGTTGAGGACGTTGGCGGTCTGCGGCACGAAGGAGGTGGTGTAGCTGCCGTAGAGCGTGAGCGGCTCCACCGGGCGCCAGACGAGGCCGACCCGCGGCGATGTCCCGGTGAGGTTCTGCTCAGGCGGCCGGTTCGGATTGGCCGGTGTGCGCTGGTAGTAGAGCTGGTCGGCAGTGTCGAACCGCACACCGAGCACGAGTTGCAGGCCGGGAAAGAACTCGATCTGGTCCTGCAGGTAAGCGCCGAACAGGCTGAGCTTCTGCCGCAGGTCGTTCTGCAGCGTCAGCGTGCCGACCTGCGGAACCGAGCCTCGGATCGGGTTGAGGAAGGACACCGAGGTCGCGGCTCCTTGCCTCGTCAGGGGATGACGAAAGCCATCCACGATCTCGAAGCCGGCCAGTGCCGTGTGGCGGAAGCCGAACGGATCGATGAAGCGGCCGACCGCCTCGGTGCGGCTGTCGATGGAGTGGTAGATCGAGTCGCCCTCGGTGAGGCGCCGCGTCACCGTGGTGCCGGCGGCGTTCACGCCTGTCGCCCGGGTTGCGAGGAGATTGAACGCGCCCCACTGGCCGTTGACCGCCTGCCGCAGGGTCAGGTTCTCGTTCACGTCGTGCTCGGCGAGCAGGGTGATCGAGTTCGCTTCGCCGTAATAGCGCGACCACGGCTCGCCGTAGAAGCGGCGGACGTTGTCGAGCGGCACCCGGCCGCGGAAGGCGATCAGGCCCTCGTCGTACTGGCTGTGCTGACGGGTGAATTCGGCGTTGAGATAGACGCGGGTGGATGGATCGGGGGTCCAGACGAAGGCCGGCGCGAAGAAGTGCCGGGAGTTTTCCGGTCCGCCGAAATTGCGGAACGTGGCTTCGTTCTGCGTGCCGAAGCTGAAGCGGGCGGCGAGACCTTCGACGCTCGGGATCGCGCCCGAGACCGATCCTTGGACCCGCCGGAAGGCGAAGGAGCCGCCCTGGACGGTCAGGTCGGCGGACGGGGCGAGGGTCGGCTGACGCGTGACGATGTTGATCAGGCCGCCGGGATCGCCCTGGCCATAGAGCACGGAGGCCGGCCCCTTCAGCACCTCCACGCGCTCGACGTTGGCGAGGTCGCGCTGCGTCGGCTGGAAGGAATTGGCCGGGTTCAGCACCAGCCCGTCGATGGCGTAGGTCTGGGTGCGGAAGCCGCGTAGGATGTAGGTGTCGGAGCGGCCCTGGATGGTGCCGCCGGGCTGGACGTTGCTGACATTGGTGAGCGCGTCTGTGAGGCGGACGCTCTGCTGATCGACCAGAACCTCGCGCGGCACGACCTGGATCGATTGCGGCGTGTCGCGGAGCGCCGTGTCGGTGCGCGTCGCGGTGGCCGAGCGCGTGGCACGGTACCCGACGACGGGCCCGCCCGCCCGCTCGCCGCTGCCCGTGACCGAGAGTTCGGACAAGACCGCCTCGGCGCCCTCCGGAGGGACGGTCTGTGCATGGGCTCCCAGGGGCCAGGACAGAGCGAGGCCAAGAAGGGCACGTGAGCCTGTGATGAGCGCAGCCGATCCCGCTGTGACGGGATGCGGTCTCCCTTGCGCTACGCTGCTCATGGCCGTTCCGATTTGAGAGCAGGCTCCACGGAGCCGGGACGGCGCGTTTACGTATGATAATGCGAGAGCGGCAAGCATACGCGCGCATATTTTGTGTTGAGGGATCACGATAAGATCAGTCGTTGCTGAGAAACAACAAATTATTCCAAGTCTAAGTTGGAACTGAGACCGCTTCAGCTCATGCTGTCTCGTCAACGGTTCGGGATCGGATGGGCTTGGCCGAAAGACCCGTTCTGGCGTCGTCCGACTGGTAGATCCCATTGGTCGAGGAGTCGGAGATGTGTCGATCAGGACGCGATCGTGCGGCGGGAGGATCCGCGCGCAGGTGATGGGCGGAGCGAATTGGCCAGCGCGATCGGGGGACGTCGTTGTCCGAGCTACACGCGCCCCGATGAGGCATTGAGCGTGTTGATTGAGATATAAATGCCTGTTTTCGTTCTTTGAGATAAGTATCCCATTATTTGAGATCTTTTGTGACCTGGATGATCGTTCTCCGCTTCGGGATTTAGGTGGCGGGAAAGCCCGCTGCCCTTTGATGATCGCATTGTCGGCACGACCGGCGCCTCGCGCGATCAGCATTCAGCATGTCCCCCGAGATCACGCTCCCGATTGCCATCCGCCTGAACGCGCGCGGGCGGCCCGTCTCCGCTGAGACGGATCGCACCGTGCCTGGGATGCCGCGTCGGGGGCGCCCGCCCCTCCTGTCCGGCCTTGGCCTCAACATCCCGGGCGCGATCCGGTGAATGCCGTCCATCAACCTGTGCACGACGCAACGGCATCACGTCCGGCGCAACGCGCAGCGTGAGGTTGAACCCTGCGCGAGCTCCAGAGCGTCTTCCGACGAAGTGGATGCCGGTTCGTCGGAAGAAAGCGCGCCAAAGCAGAAGCTTAGAGCCGCCGGTCTGATGCAATCAGGTCGGATACGGCTCTCGGCGTCGCCCATCGAAGAACGGTTCTCCCTTGAGCAGCCTTGCCGACCTCGTCGATACGATCGACCAAGTTCTGGAGACGGCCGACACATCCCACCATCAGCGGATGCTCCTGGGGGTGACCGAGTTGCTCGTCGGCATGTCCTCGGCGCTCTCGAACACCCATCTGGAAACCTTCGATGAGGTGTTCGGACGCCTCATCAGCGGCGCGGGACTCGAGGCGCGGCAGGCGGTGGCGGAACATGTCGGCGCCCTGACGGAAGCGCCGCAGGGCCTCGTGCGGCAGCTCGCGGCCGACCAGGCCGGCCCGGTCGCCGCACCGATCTTGCGCAGTCGGATCGCGATTCCCGATGCGGCCCTGATTCATCTTGCGCAGAGCCGCGGCCAGGAACATTTGGCCGCCATCGCGGAACGGGCGAGGCTGAGCGAGGCGGTCTGCGACGTCGTCGCGGCCCGAGGGGACGAGACCGTCCTCGGCCTGCTGCTTGCCAATACGGGTGCGCAGCTCTCGGACAGGACCCTGCTGCTGCTGGCGACGCGCATCGAGGACGAAGAGGTTCTCGCAGCGGGATTGGAGCGCCGTACGGATCTCGATCCAAGGCGCCGGGCGGCGGTGCTGCGCGAGCGACGTTACGAACAGGCGCGGTCGCGCATGAACAAAGGTCAGCAACAGGTTCGCAACTACGCGAGAGCCGAGGCGGCCGTTGCCCTGCGCATCAAGATCGGCCTCGACGAGAGCGACATTCAGCACTGGTTGAGCAACGGCCGCATCCCGGAAGCCCTCCTCGCCCTCGCCCATTTGACCGGTCTGCCCGCCGCTCACGTCATCGCGGCCCACGAGTCCGCCGATCTCCGGCGCATGACATTGTTCGTCCGCTGTGCCGGTCTCGGAACCGCGGCGCTGGCTCGCTTCCTCTGTACCGTCGAGGGGCACCAAGCGAGCGGCGGACTGGGCCGATTTTTTCTCGCGTTCAGAGCGATGTCGGTCGAGCAGGCTCGCGCAGCGCTCGCTCAGAGCGGCTCTCCAGCCTTCATCACCGAAACATGAGGCGCCAGGACGGTCGGGGCGATCGGACCGGCCTCGCTTTGCCGGCTCTGTTGCGTTTACACTCCACTGAGGGCTGCCACGGCGGGGCGCACCGACATGCGACGCCTACTCAAGTTCCTCCACACGATGGGGGCCGTCGGGCTGATGGGCGCGATGGCCTGCCTCGTCGTCCTCCTGAGCCACACTCCGCCGCCGGATTCGCTGGCCGGTTACGCCCTGATGCGCGGGGCGATGGGTGCGGTCGCGACGTGGATCTTCCTGCCCTCTCTCGCCCTGACACTGGTCGCCGGGCTTTTGGCGGTCGCGCTGCATCCGGGCTTCCGCGAGGCCGGCTGGGCCTGGGTCAAGCTCGCCACCGGCGTGCTGGTGTTCGAGGGCGGCTTCGTCGGCATCCAGGGGCCGATGCAGGAGGAGGCACGGCGCAGCGCCGCCGCGCTCCGGGGCGAGATCGATCCGGCCACCCTCACGGGCGCGCTGACGGCTGAGCGCAACACGTTGTGGGTGATCCTCGCCGTGGCAATCCTCAACGTCGTGCTCGGTATCTGGCGGCCGCGCATCCTGCGGCTTCCCCGTTCCGACCTATCCCGGCCTGTCTGACGGCACCCGCGACGACCTCGCGGATGAGGGTGGCGGATGAGCGAGGCTTTGCGGAACGCTTTCGGGCCAAGCCTCGTTGCCGCCCCTGGGACTCCTGCCGGATGCGAGGGGGCGCACGGCCTCCGGCAGGCGAGACGAAGGCGACACGGCGGAGGAGCGTGATGGCGACGCGAGGCTTTACCGGGCGGCCCCCTGCCGCGGCGATCCGCGAGCGGCTCCCACCGGGCCAGTACCTCACCGAAGACTTCCCCGTGCTCCAGCTCGGGCCGACGCCGCGTGTTGCGACAGAGGGCTGGCGCTTCACCCTGCGCCAGGGCTCGCGGCCGCTGGCGAGCTGGAGCTGGGACGAGTTCGCGCAACTGCCCCGCACCCGCTGGAGCGGCGACATCCACTGCGTGACCAAGTGGTCCAAGTTCGACACCGCCTGGGAGGGCGTGACCTTCGACGACATCCTCGCGGCGGCCGGCCTTGCGGCGCCGACGGGCTTCCTCCTGGCGGAGAGCCACGACGACTACACTACGAACGTGCCGGTCGCCGATCTGACTGGTGGCAAGGCAATGGTGGCGACGCTCTACGACGGCAAGCCGATCCCGCCCGACCATGGCGGGCCGGCGCGCCTGCTCGTGCCGCATCTCTACTTCTGGAAGAGTGCCAAGTGGGTGAAGGGCCTGCGCTTCACCGAGAAGGACGAGGCCGGATTCTGGGAGCTGCGGGGCTACCACATGTACGGCGATCCCTGGCGTGAGCAGCGTTTCAGCGGCGATTGAGAGGATGGCCGACGTGAACGGCGTTGCGTCCCCCCCTTCGCCCGCGCCGTCACCCTGGCGGGCCGCGACGATCCGGGCGATCACCCCCGTGACGCCGCGGGTGAAGAGCTTCCGCTTCGATCCCCTCGACCGGCCGCACCGGGCCGGGCAGCATGTCGATGTGCGCCTCACCGCGCCCGACGGCTACCAAGCGCAGCGCAGCTACTCCATCGCCTCGGCACCGGGCGATCCCGCCGGCCTCGAGCTGATGATCGAGGGGCTGGAGGCGGGCGAGGTCTCGGGCTTCTTCGACACGGTGGCCGAGGTCGGCGACGACATCGAGCTGCGCGGCCCTGTCGGCACCTTCACCTGGGGGGCGCAGGATGGCGGCCCGGTTCTGCTGATCGGCGGCGGCTCCGGCGTCGTGCCGCTGCTGGCCATGGTGCGCGAGCGGGCTCTGCGCGCCCCCGAGGTGCCGATGCTGCTGATCTACTCGGCCCGCAAGGCCGCCGAGGCGATCGCCCGGGCGGAGCTTGCCGCCCGCTCCCGCGACGAGACCGGCTTCGACCTGACCCTGCTCCTCACCCGCGAGGGGGCGACCGCAGGGCGGCGCATCGACCGCGTGATGATCGATACGGCGATCGAGTGCCTCGGCATGCCGCGCCACGCCTTCGTCTGCGGCGGCAACGGCTTCGTCGGCACCGTGGCCGACCTGCTGGTGGAGGCCGGCGTGAAGCCGGGCGTGGTCCGCACCGAGCGCTTCGGCGGCTGAACGGGTTCGCTCAGCCGCCAGGGGGGAGGCGTCAGCCCTCCTCGTCGCCGTCCGAGTCGTTGTCGATCAGGTCGGAGACGTCGTCGTCGCCGTCCTCTTCCTCGAGGAAGGTGTCGTCGTCCGCACCCCCGCTGGACTCGTCGCCGCCCTCGTCGTCATCGACGTTGATATCGGTATCGTCCTCGCTGGCCTCGGCCTCATCCAGGGAGACGATCTCCGGACCGCCCTTCTCCTCCTCGTCCTCGTCGTCATCCGTCGAGCGGCTGGCGACGGGCGGGGCGACGCGGGAGGTCGCGACTTGGTAGATCGTTCCGCATTTCGGGCAGGTCGCCGGATCACGGTCGAGATCGTAGAACTTGGCACCGCAATTCATGCACTGGCGTTTGACGCCGAGTTCCGGTCTAGCCACGGCTGCAAACCTCTGGGGACGAATAGGGGGGAAAGGGTCCGGGAGAGCGGCCCCGTTAGTCGCAGCCTCCGCCCATGTCAAACGGCATGTCGCCCACCGTTGCGCATCCCGCGCGCGCCGTTCCGCCAGGGGGCTCCTGCAGATGGCCCGTGAACGGCGTGAGCAGCCGCGTCATGCGTGGCGTGACCACTTATTCTGCCGCCGCTCGACGGCGAGGCGCAGGAGGCGGCTGAAGGGCGTTCCGTCCACCCGGCCACGGCGGTCGAACTCGTGAAGCACCGCTTCGAGAGCGACGATGCGCTCGCTGGGCCGGCGATAGGCGCTTTCCAGCTCGTTCAACGCTTCGAGGACGCGTTCCCCGGCCGTCGAATCGGCGACGGTGAATGCATGATCGACCTTGCGAAGGCACTGGATCACGGGCTGCATGGCCGTCAACATAAACCTATGTTGGGGTTTGTCGAGGGCTGGATGACGGATCGGAGCGGATCTGGCGCCCCCATCCACACAGGATCGGATCGGCGAAAGCAAGTCGTCCGTTCGAAAAAGCCGCGCCACCGGATTGGTTTATTACAGATATGCGAGTTATCGCAGGGTTTCATTTGATTTGGAATCATAATGCACAGCTGGATCGCTGTCGAGGCTTGAGACGAACGGGCGAGCCATGCCGTGCGGCTTTCAAGACCCCGTGCGGCTCTCAAGGAGCGTACCGACGTCCTCGACCGGCTTTCGGATGACGTGGACCGGTCCTCATGCTAACGGGCGACCGTCGCGCCGGGCCTGTCCGGCGGGCGGCCTCGGTGCCCGGTGGGAGCCGATACGCCTCAGTGCAGCGATCGAGTCAGACGTAAGATCCCCGTGTCACACGATTCCGAACCGCAGCCCGTCACCGCGCATCCCGGAGGCCCCCTGAATGGGGCGCTGAAGCCGCCGGGTGACAAGTCGATCTCCCACCGGGCGATGATCCTGGGCCTGCTCGCCATCGGCGAGACGTGGGTCGAGGGGCTCCTGGAGGGCGACGACGTGCTGCGCACCGCCGCCGCCGCGAGGGCACTGGGCGCCGGGGTCACCCGCGAGGGCGAGGGGCGCTGGCGGATCGTCGGCGTGGGCATCGGCGGGATGCAGGATCCGGCCGGCGTGCTCGATTTCGGCAATGCCGGCACCGGGTCGCGGCTGATGATGGGCGTGGTCGGCGGCCAGCCCGTCACCGCGACCTTCGACGGCGACGCCAGTCTCCGCAAGCGGCCGATGCGGCGCATCCTCGATCCGATCCTGAAGATGGGCGCGCAGGTCGTGTCCGAGGCCGACGGCGGTCGCGTGCCGCTGACGCTCAAGGGCCCGCGCGAGGCGATCCCGATCCGTTACGAGCTTCCGGTCGCCTCGGCGCAGATCAAGTCGGCGGTGCTGCTGGCCGCGCTCAACGCGCCGGGCACCACCACCGTCATCGAGCGGGCCGCCTCCCGCGACCATACCGAGCGGATGCTGCGCCTGTTCGGCGCCGAGGTGTCCGTGGCGCCTTACGGCGAGGGCGGTCACGGCCGCACCGTGACGCTGACCGGCCAGCCGACCCTGCGCGGCACCGACGTGGTCGTGCCGGCCGATCCTTCCTCGGCCGCCTTCCCGCTGGTGGCGGCGCTGCTCGTGCCGGGCTCCGAGGTGACCTTGCGCGGCGTGATGATGAACCCGCTGCGCACCGGCCTCATCACCACGCTGATCGAGATGGGCGCCGACATCGAGCGCCTCGCCGAGCGCGAGGAGGGCGGCGAGACGGTGGCCGACCTGCGGGTGCGCGCGAGCCGCCTGCGCGGCGTTGACGTGCCGGCCGAGCGGGCGCCCTCGATGATCGACGAGTACCCGATCCTCGCTGTCGCCGCTTCCTTCGCCGAGGGCACGACCCGGATGAACGGATTGCACGAATTGCGGGTCAAGGAATCCGACCGGCTCGCGGCGGTCGCCGCGGGGCTTGCCGCCAACGGCGTCGCCCACGCGATCGAGGAGGACGACCTGATCGTCACCGGCGACGGCGCGCCGCCCACGGGCGGCGGCACGGTGGCGACCCATCTCGATCACCGCATCGCCATGGCCTTCCTCGTCATGGGTCTTGCCGCCCGGAGTCCCGTCACCGTGGATGACGGCGCGATGATCGCCACGAGCTTCCCGAGCTTCCGCCCGACCATGCTGGCGCTCGGCGCCCGGATCGAGGACGGGGCCGGCGCATGATCCCGGACGACATCGCCGTGCAGCGGGACGAAGCGCCCCTCGTCATCGCCATCGACGGCCCGGCCGCCTCGGGCAAGGGCACGCTCGCCAAGCGGCTCGCCCTGCATTACGGGCTGCCGCATCTCGATACCGGCCTGCTCTACCGCGCGGTGGCGCTGACCCTGATCGACGAAGGGACTGATCTCGACGATACGAGCGCGGCGGCGCGGGCGGCTTCGGCCCTGTCGGCCGAGCGCCTCTCCGACCCGCGCCTGCGGGAGCGGGCCATGGGCGAGGCGGCCTCGCGGGTCTCCTCGGTGCCGGAGGTGCGCGCCGCCCTGCTGTCCTGGCAGCGGCGCTTCGCCGACAATGCGGAGGGCGCCGTGCTCGACGGGCGCGACATCGGTACCGTGGTCTGTCCGGAGGCGCGGGTGAAGCTGTTCATCATCGCCGCCCCCGAGGAGCGGGCACGGCGGCGCCATCGCGAGCTGCTCGGACGCGGCGAGGAGACGACGCTCGCCGCGATCCTTGCCGATATCCGCGCCCGCGACGCCCGCGATTCGAGCCGCGCCGCCGCCCCGCTGAAGGCCGCCGAGGACGCGGTGGTGCTCGACACCACCGAACTCGATGCCGAAGCGGCCTTTGCCGAGGCGGTCGCCATCGTCGAGCGGCTCAAGGCCGCCTGAGGCATCCCTCTCTGCGCCGAACCCGGTATCCTCACCGCGTCTGCGTCTCTCCGGTGAGCCAAGCCCCCACCCGCGCGGCGAGAGCCTGCGGATCGCCTGAGAGATGCAGCCGCTTGGTGCGGGAGGTCTCGCCGGAGATGAGCGTCACCTCGGCCTTGCGAAGCCCGAGGCTCTTGGCGACGAAGGTGGTGAGGGCGGCGTTGGCAGCGCCCTCGACGGGTGGTGCCGCCACGCGCAGGGAAAGAACGGGACGTCCATCCGCCTCCATCCGCACGCCGTCGAGTCCGGTGCGGCCCGCCCGCGGCGTCAGCCGCACGGCGAGAACGAGGCCGTCCGCGTCAAGGGTGAAGGGGCTCTGCATCGCCGGAGCATCGTCCTCACTATCGGATCCAGGACGAGGGTCTATCCTTTTGCTTGAGCATCGTCGTCATCTGAGAGCCGGTGATCACCCTCGGTGACGATGTGCGAGGCCCTCGCCGCCTCCGTTCGCCCGGCGCACACAGGAAACGGTTCGTGTCCGACCGGTGCCATTCGCGAGCCAACGGAAGCGGCTGGGAGTCGTGAGTGGGGATCGTGTTTGCTGCGGGCTGTGCCAGATGCCCGTTTCCCCAAATGGCAACCGCCCTGGAACTGAGAAGAGTTCGATTCGCGACGGAAAGGCGAGAGCGGCCTGGTCGAAGCGTATTGGTTGCGTCGTTCGAGCGGATTGCTTGATCCTCCCGTCAGACGATCTTCACACTATCGTGATGTTCCGCCGAAGAGGATGCCATGAGTTGGGAAAGTAACACTAAGACGGAGTTGCCCCCCATTCGGAAAGCGCAACTTCATAGCGGATAATCCTGCGCCGAGCCGGTGGTGGTCGCGTGAGGATCGGGCACGCAGCGCAGCAACATTTAACCTTTGTAGCTTTTCCTTCGCCGCGAAGCGCACCGCAAGAATTCGATAATGCCGAGCTGCCGCGACGACGCCGACCTCATGTACCGCCTGCTGGTTCAGGGGGTAACCGATTACGCGATCTACATGCTGTCTCCGGATGGCGCGATCGCGAACTGGAATGCGGGGGCGCAGCGCGCGAAGGGCTACACGGCCGACGAGATCGTGGGGCGCAATTTTGCCTGCTTCTATAGTCCGGAAGATCGGGCCGCGGGTTGGCCCGAGCGCGGCCTCAGGACGGCGCGGCAGGAAGGCCGGTTCGAGGCGGAGGGCTGGCGCCTGCGCAAGGACGGCTCCCGCTTCTGGGCGCATGTCGTGATCGATGCGATCCACGACGATGAGGGCCGATTCTTCGGCTTTGCCAAGATCACGCGCGATTGCACCGAGCGGCGTGCGAACGCCCTCAAGCTCGACTCGGCCCTCGACAATCTCGACCTCGCCATGTCCAACATGGCTCAGGGCCTGTGCCTCATCGATGACGATGGGCGCGTGGTGCTCGCCAACGAGCGGATGCACGCGATTCTCGCGGTGCCGGGCGGCGAGCCGCTGGTCGGGGCATCGATCGGAGAAGTCCTGGCCGAAACACTCAGCGAGGCGGCGTCTCTCCGCTTCCTGCAGGACCACCTGCGCCGCGACCTGAACCTCAACTGGCCCGAAATTTCCGAGATTGTGGATGGGGGGCGGGTCCTGTCGGTGACGACGCGGCGACTGGCCTCCGGCGGGTGGGTCTCGACCTTCGTCGACGTGACCGAGCGGCGCCGGTTCGAGACACAGATCCAACATCTGGCCCAGCACGATCCCCTGACGGATCTCGCCAATCGTGCGACGCTCCGTCAGGCCCTCACCGAAACCCTCGCCTCGGCGCGTTGGGAGGACTGCGCCGTCCTCTACATCGATCTCGATCGCTTCAAGCCGATCAACGACATGTTCGGTCACGCCGTCGGCGATCAGCTTCTTCAGGAGGTCGCCCGGCGCCTGCGGCTGACGGTGGGTCGGCAGGACGTCATCGCGCGCCTCGGTGGCGACGAGTTCGCGCTGATCCTCAGGCCGGCCGAGCCTCAGCGGGTGGCGGAGACGGCGCGGACGATCCTCGACGCCCTCAACCGGCCCTACGCGGTCAAGCGGCTGCCGATCCGGATCGGCGCCAGCATCGGCATCGCCGTCGCGCCGCTGGCCGGGCGCGATCCCGACATCCTCCTGCGCAACGCCGACCTCGCTCTCTACGAGGCCAAGAAGGAGGGTCGGAACCGCTACAGCTTCTACGACCCGGCGATGGGGGACAAGGCCGCGGCGCGGTCCGCCCTCGAGGCCGACCTGAACCGGGCCGTGGAGCGACGCGAATTCGTCCTGCATTATCAGCCGATCGTGCGCGCCCGCACCGGCGCGACCATCGGCTTCGAGGCTCTGCTGCGCTGGCGACGGCCGGACGGGGTGGCGATGTCGCCCGCGGACTTTGTGCCGGTAGCCGAGGAAGCGGGCCTGATGCCCGAGATCGGCGCCTGGATTCTGGCCGAGGCGTGCCGTGAGGCGACGGCCTGGCCCGCCCATCTCACCGTGGCCGTCAACGTCTCGGCGACACAACTGCGCAGCGCCCTCTTCATCGACGCGGTCGAGCGGGCGCTGGCCGAGAGCGGTCTGCCGCCGCACCGGCTGGAGATCGAGATCACCGAGACGGCGGTGCTTCAGAATCGCGAACTGGCCCTCAGTCTGCTCCGACGATTGCGGGCGCTCGGTGTGATGATCGCGCTCGACGATTTCGGCACCGGCTACTCGTCGCTGAGCTTCGTCCACACTTTCCCGCTCACACGCCTCAAGATCGACCGAAGCTTCGTCCGAGGGCTCGGGCATGATCCGCAATCGGCGGCGATCGTGCGCGCGATCATCGGCCTGTCGCGCAGCCTCGGCCTCGCGGTGACGGCGGAGGGCGTCGAGACGGAGGATCAGCGCCGGCTGCTCGCCAAGGAACGCGGGCTCGACCTGCAGGGCTACCTGTTCGGCCACCCGGAGGCCGCGGCACGCCTCGATCCTCAGCTCAAGCTGCGTCGATCCGCACGGCGGCTTGCGCTTCCGAAAGAGGGACGGGGGAAGGTCCAGGAGCATCCGGAAGCAGCCTGACCGGATCCCTATCCGATCCCTTCGCGCACGAAGCGGATGCCGCCGATGCCCGGCCCATTGCTGCGAGCGTTGGGCGGTTAACCGGATTAGGTTCGAATGACCTCGTGCCGGCCAAGCCCGAATGCTTGAACTGGGTCCTTGAGGTGAAGATCAGTTGTGCGCAATATACGGCCTATGGCTTGTTGGCGCCTGGAGAATGGACTTGGATGCGCTTGCGTCGTCCGAGGCAGGCTGATAGCGGATTGTGCGCTGCCGGTTTAGCTCAGTTGGTAGAGCAACCGCCTTGTAAGCGGTAGGTCGCGAGTTCGAGTCCCGCAACCGGCACCATCGGGCTCCCGTTCGAACACATCAATCGACCAGAAGGCGGGGTCCCATCGCGATCGGCGATGATCGGCCTGCCCGAGATTCCGCCGAACTCCTCGATCGTTGCGCAGCGGCGCGAAGCAGGCTTGCGCGCAAAATCACTGTTGCCTTTCACCGCTCGTAAAAAATCGTAACGAATGATAGTGCACTTGAAGGAAGTTTAATCCTCTGTGCGCGTGTAACGGACCTGCGTGGCACCTGCACGAGAGCAGTCATCCGGATGGGGGCATTCGGGCGTATGCGCAACTCCTTGAGTTTCACGCCGCCGGATTTGCAGGAGGCGCGGCTCGAACCGGTGCGCCGCCGCATCGTCTTCTATATTCCCGGTTACGATCCCGAGGCGCGGACGCGTTATCGATTGCTGTTCGTGCGGGAATGGACCCGCTACACTAAGCGCTTCGGCGGCGGCCGGCGGGAGATCTCCCGCGCCGAGCTGAGCCAGGACGGGCTTGTCCAGAGCTGGACCGTGAGCGCGCCGGAGCAGGGCGACGGGGCTGAGACCCGCTACGACGTGCTCCTGTGGGACGATATCGTCGCGCGCGACTTCGCCCGATCCCGCTTCCTCAGCGTCGCGCTCCTCATCGTGGGGACGCTGCAGACGATCCTGAGCGGCCTGCTATTCCGCTTCTATCGGTTGAGCTGGAAGTACGGGAACGTCATCCTCTATCCGTTCGTGATGGTGATCCTCCTCGCCGCGCTGTCCGTCGCCATCGCGGCGCTGGTGCATGCGCATCTGGGCGATTGGTTCGGCCACAGCCTCGGTCTGCCGCTGTGGGTCTCGCTGCCGCTGGGCGTGATCGCGGGCCTCGTCTGGATCAAGGCCATCGAGGCCTTTCTGAACCGCGTCTTCTTCTGGCAGCTCCTGAACGATTGGGTCTTCAATTGGCAGCACGGCCAGGGCCGGCGGCCGGATTACGAGCGGCGCCTCGATGCCTTCGCCGAGCACATCCTGTCCTCCGTCGCGGCGCGGGACGAGGCCGGCCATTCGACCGACGAGGTGATGATCGTCGGCCATTCCTCCGGCGGGCTGACCGCGGCCGAGGTCGCCGCCCGGGTGCTCGCCCGCGACACGTCGATTGGCACCTCGGGCGCCAACCTGTCGCTGGCGACGCTGGGATCCGGGCTGCCGCTCGTGGCGATGCAGCCTGCAGCCGCCCGCCTGCGGGGAGAGATCGCGCGCCTCGTTACCGACCGTCGCATCGTCTGGTGCGATTTCCACGCGCCGCAGGACTGGATGAACTTTCCGGGCTTCAACCCGCTGCACGATCTCAAGCTCCGCCTGTGCGGCCAGCCGGTCGCCAACCCTCTCGTGCGCTCGGCCCGCTTTCGCGACCTTCTGTGTCCGGAAACCTACCGGCGGGTGCGCTTCCGCCCGTTCCGGATGCATTTCCAGTTCCTCCTCGCGAACGAGCGGCCCGGCGCCTACGACTTCTTCGCGATGACCCTGGGCCCGCGGCGGCTGCGCGAGCAGGTGCTCGCCCCTGACGCTTACAGCGAACCTGAGCCTGCCGTTCCCCTCTGATCCGGATGCGCGTCGCCGCAGGTGACGCGCGCGAGCCAGGCGTGAGGCCGATGCACGTCTTCATCGTTGCCGTTGTGGCAGCCACGGCGATGTCCTGCCGCTCCTCGCCATCGCGACCGAGCTGCGGCGGCGGGGACACGCCGTCACCCTGGCGGCACCCGCGCCCTTCGCCGCGATGGCGGACCGGGCGAGCCTGCCGTTCTTCGCCCTCGGGTCCGAGGAGGACTATCGCCTCGCCGCGGTCGAAACCGAACTCTGGCGACCCTGGCGCGGGGTTCAGGCGCTGTTCCGACACGTCTCCGGCCTCACCGAGCCGACCTATGCTTGGCTCGCCGGAATTGCGCGGCCCGGCGAGAGCATCGTGCTCGCCTCGACGCTGGCGCTCGGGGCGCGGGTCGCGCAGGAGAAGCTTGGGCTCGACGTCGTCACGGTGCATCTCATGCCGCTGCTCGCCGGGAGCCGCACCGATCCCCCGGTCCTGCCCGGCCTACCGCTTCCCGAGCGGGTGCCGGCGCGCTTGCGGCACTGGATCGGACGCGGCGCGGACCGCCTTGTGATCGGGCCCGCCGCCCTGCCGGCCCTGAACGGGTTTCGCGCGAGGCTGGACCTGCCACCGGTGCGCCGCCTTCGCCGCTGGTGGAGCAGCCCACAGCACGTCCTGTTCACCTTCCCCAGATGGTACGCCGCGCCGCGGCCGCACCGGATTCCCCACGCGGTGCAGGTCGGCTTCCCGCTCGCGGATCGCTTCGGCGACGTGGCCGAGCCTTCGGCGACCGAGACGCGCTTTCTCGACGAGGGGCCGCCGCCGCTCGCTTTCACCTACGGCTCGGCCATGTCCCGCAGCCAAGCCTTCTTCCGTACCGCCTTGCGGGTCTGCACCGGGCTCGGACGCCGTGGCATCCTCCTGGCCCCACAGGGTGGGCAGGTGCCGACGGACCTGCCCGCGAGCGTGCTGCACGTCCCCTATGCCCCATTCAGCCGCGTGCTGCCCCGCTGTGCCGCGCTCGTCCATCACGGGGGGATTGGCACCGTGGCGCAGGCGCTCGCCGCCGGCATCCCGCAACTGGTGGTTCCCGTCGCCTTCGATCACTTCGACGAGGCACGCTGGCTGCGACGGCTCGGCGTCGGCGCTGCCCTGAGTCGTCGCCACTTCACCCCGGCCCGCGCCGCGTCCACCTTGCGCCGGCTACTGATCGATCCCCGCGTCGCCCAGGCCTGCAGCGCGGCCAAAGCGCGAATGGCGCGGGAGGATGGCGTCGCCGAGGCCTGCGATGCGGTGGAAGCCTTCATCCGAACGGTCCGGAAGGACGGTTGAAACCCACCGCCCGTCCATTCCTCCGACGTTTCGCTACAGCGAGAACCGGTCCACCTCCTCCAGCAGCCGGACGAAGGTGAGCGCCCCGTGGTCGAGCGCGGCCTCACCGGCCTCTGCCGTGCCGAGGCGGGCATCACCCAGGGCGCCGGAGGCGTGAAGGTCTTCCGTCTTCCAGGCGAACGCCGCCGGACGGCCCGCGCGCAGGAGCGAGAAGTCGTGCGCCATCGCCACCGTGCGAGGCTCGAAATGCTCGATGCGGTCCCGCCGCACAAGATCGGGGCGGAGCGCCAGCATCAGCGCGGTCTCGAGGCCGCCGGCATGGATGCCGTGGCGGATCTCGTCTTCCGGAAACAATCCGTCGGGCAGGCCGAGGCGGCTCCACGAGGTCGTCACCGCGACCATGCCGAAGCGCCCGCGCAGCTCGCCCGCCACGAGGTCGATGAGCGCGCTGTTGCCGCCATGCGAGGAGACGATCACGAGCTTCCCGCAACCCGACCGGTGCAGGCTGGCGCCGATCTCGGTCCAAGCGGCGAGCGCGGTCGCGGCGGTCAGGGTCAGGGTGCCGGGAAAGGAATCGTGCTCGTCCGACTTGCCGATCGCCTGCACCGGCAGGAGCAGCACGTCGAGTGCCTCCGGCACCAGCCGCGCCACCCGCTGCAGATACCCCTCCGCGATCAGCGTGTCGGTGCCGAGCGGCAGGTGCGGCCCGTGCTGCTCCACCGCAGCGACCGGAAGCACCGCGATCGTCCGGCCCATGTCGCGGGCGCGGATCTCCGTGGTCGTGAGGTCGAGCCAGGATCGCGCCGGCATGCTGGCATCTCCGTTGTTGCGGGTGGTCACGCCGGATCGCGGACGCCGTCCGCAGGCCTGCTGACACGGTTCCGGCTTTGATGGAGCGAAAACCGTATCAACCGCTCGTTAGTCAAGATGGCTCAAGGGTTGCCGGATTGTCCTGATTGCATTGCCGAAGCCCGTGAATACCCTTCCTCCGAACAGGTCCGCTGCGATGTCGTCCACGCCGGGCGCGACGGATAGCGACTCGGCCGAGGCGATGCGCCGGGAACTGGCCCGACTGCGGGAGATGCTGGAGCAGAACTCGGATTGGATCTGGGAGGTGGATGCGCAGGGCCGCTACACCTACGCCTCGCGCCAGTGTGTCGCCTTGCTCGGCCGCGAGCCGGAGGAGGTGGTGGGGCACACACCTTTCGACTTCATGCTCCCCGACGAGGCCGAGCGGGTCGGGCGAATCTTCGCCGCCATTGCCGCCGAACGACGGCCCTTCGCCCAGCTTCTCAACCGCAACCTGCGCAAAGACGGTCGCCTCGTGGTGCTGGAGACGAGCGGCGTGCCGCTGCTCGGCCCTGACGGTGCGTTGCTCGGCTACCGCGGCATCGACCGGGATGTGACCGAGCGCGAGGTGGCGAACGAGCGGCTCCGCCACATCGCGCGCCACGACGACCTCACCGGCCTGCCGAACCGGATGTATCTGCGCGAGCATTTGGCGGAGGGGTTGGCCGCCGGGCAGCGACCGAGCGTGATCAGTCTCGATCTCGACGGCTTCAAACCGGTCAACGATCGCCTTGGCCACGCTGCCGGCGACCGCGTTCTGACAGAGATCGGCCGCCGGCTCGCCGAAATGTCGGCCGCGCACGGCCTGTTCGCGGCACGGCCCGGAGGCGATGAGTTCGTCCTGATCGGCCCGGACGGTGTGCCCGCTCCATCCGAGTCGCTTCGCAAGACCCTTCGTGAGATCCTTGGCGAAGCCATTGCCGCACCCATCGTCCTCGAAGCCGGAACGGTGCGGGTGAGCGCCAGCTTCGGCTTCGCCCGCGCGAACGGTCCTAACGACACGGTCGAGGCCCTGCTGGCCAGGGCCGACCGTGCCCTCTACGAGGCCAAGGAAGTGGCGAAGGAGGCCTCGCGGCGCGCCGGCATCAGCGGCGGCGGCTGAGGAGCCAGCCGAGACCGAAAGCCGTCGCGGCGACCAGGGCCAGCGTCGTGCCGCGATTCTCGTCGGCGCGCAGGACGAGTTCGCGGCCGCGCTGGCGCGCTTCGTGACGGAGGTGGCGCCCACGGCCACGGGCCTCCTCCTGTAGGTGGCGTCCGCGCTGCAGGGTCTCATCGCGAAGATGCCGGCCGCGGGAGACGGCCTCGTCGGCGAGGCGGTAACCATCCTCGTAGAGATCCTCGGCCCGGTCGCGGGTCCGGCCATAGGCCGCCTGCGCCACGCCCGCGACCTGCTCGTAGGCGCCTTCGACCTGCGGACGGGCGCGGCCAGCCACGGCGCCGAGCGCGGTGCGGCCGCGGCCCTTGAGGTTGCGCAGGCCGCCCTCGAACTGGTCCCTGTTCATGATGAATTTCCTTCGATCAAATTGGCTTTGCCGAGCCGCCTTGCGGCCGTCGCTCGAAACGAAGAAGCCGCACCCGGTCGGGTGCGGCTCCGGCCGTCGGATTCTGCTGAAAAAGGCCGACGCGAGAGGCTCTTAGAGCTTGCTCTTCACCGCATCGGCGGCGTTCTTCACGCCTTCCTTGGCCTCGCCGACAGTGCGCTGGGTCTTGCCCTCGACTTCCTGCGCCTTGCCCTCGGCCTGCAGCTTCTCGTTGCCGGTCAGGTTGCCGACGCCCTGCTTCACGTTACCGGCGACCTCGTTGGCGGCGCCCTTGATCTTGTCGGTCGTGCTGCTCATCGCGTCTCTCCGTTCGTTGGTTTCGCGCCGTCTCGCGACGCTCTCGGCAAGCTGAACGGATCCCCCCGGCCCTTGGTTCCACTCCTATGATAAGGTGTGCCGCTCCGCACACGCCCGGTAAAATGCATTCATTCCGCGGGAACGTTCAAAAAATATCTGCGCAACGGCCAAATATTTTCCTGTCAGCGCTCGGGTCACGAGGGGTTACGTATGCGGTATCCAAAATTCCACTACGGGTAAGCCGGGCAGCCGTCCCGGTCCGCCAAAAGAAAAGTCGAGATCAGGGACGCTTCATGGCCGTTCAAGCCGCCGATCCATTGCCCACGACCGGTGCCTATTCGACATCACGTGCCGACACGCCTTTCGGCGGGCGCTGGGGACAGCTCATCCTCGGTGTGCTGTGCATGTCGATGATCGCCAATCTGCAGTATGGCTGGACGCTGTTCGTCAATCCGATCAACGACAAGTACGGGTGGGGCAAGCCGGCGATCCAAGTCGCCTTCACGATCTTCGTCCTGACCGAGACCTGGCTCGTGCCGATCGAGGGCTGGTTCGTCGACAAGTACGGTCCGAAGGTCGTCACGCTGTTCGGCGGCGTGCTCTGCGCCGTCGGCTGGGCGATGAACTCGGTCGCCGACTCGCTGTGGTTCCTGTATCTGGCCGCCGCCATCAGCGGCATCGGCGCGGGCGCGGTCTACGGCACCTGCGTCGGCAACGCCCTGAAGTGGTTCCCCGATCGCCGCGGTCTCGCCGCCGGCCTCACCGCCGCGGGCTTCGGCGCCGGCTCGGCGCTGACCGTCATCCCGATCGCCACGATGATCCGCGACAGCGGCTACGAGCAGACCTTCCTCGCCTTCGGCCTCGGCCAGGGCATCGTCGTGATGGTTGCCGCCCTGCTGCTCTCCTCGCCGAGCGCCGCCTACAAGGAACGGATGCTCGCCGGTCGCGTCTCCCCGAACGCCACGAGCCGCCGCCAGTACTCGTCGGCCGAGATGGTGCGCACCCCGGTCTTCTGGCTGATGTACGCGATGTTCGTGATGATGGCCGCGGGCGGCCTGATGGCGACCGCCTCGCTCGCCCCCATCGCCAAGGACTTCCAGGTCGACTCGATTCCCGTCTCGCTGATGGGGCTGACCCTGCCGGCTCTGACCTTCGCGCTCACCATCGACCGGGTGCTCAACGGCGTGACCCGGCCGGTCTTCGGCTGGATCTCCGACCGGATCGGGCGTGAGAACACCATGTTCTTCGCCTTCATGATCGAGGGCGCGGGCATCCTGGCGCTCGGCATGTTCGCCCACTCGCCGATGGCCTTCGTGCTGCTCACAGGCCTCGTGTTCTTCGCCTGGGGTGAGATCTACTCGCTGTTCCCCTCGACCTGCGCCGACACCTACGGCGACAAGAACGCCACCGCCAATGCCGGCCTGCTCTACACCGCCAAGGGCACCGCCTCGCTGATGCTGCCCGCCTTCCTGGCGATCCAGACCGCGACCGGCTCCTGGCAGAACGTGTTCTATCTCGCCTCCGGCATGGCCTTTGTTGCCGGCTTCCTCGCGCTCTTCGTGCTGAAGCCGATGCGCGCCCGCTTCGTCGCCCGCAACCAGTGAGGAGCAAGCCCGTGGCCCGCTGGATCGGCTTCACCCACAACGGCGCGTCCGGCTTCGGCCGGCTCGACGGCGAACGGATCGAGGTCTGCGAGGGCGACCTGTTCGGCGAGGCCAAGCCCACGGGGCAGGTGCTGGCGCTCGCGGACGTGAGTGTCGGCCTGCCCTGCCGGCCCTCGAAGATGATCGCCCTGTGGAACAATTTCGGGGCGCTCATGGACAAGCAGGGGCTGTCCCGGCCCGAGGCGCCGCTCTTCCTGATCAAGCCCGCCAACACCTTCCGGCCCTCGGGTGCGGTGGTGGCGGTGCCGGAGGCGGCGGGACGGGGGCTCTACGAGGGCGAACTCGGCATTGTGATCGGGAAGACCGCCCGCGATCTCACCGAGGAGGAGGCCGTCGACGCCGTGTTTGGCTACACCTGCGTGAACGACGTGACCTCCGCCGCGATCCTCAAGGCGGATGCGAGCTTCACGCAGTGGACCCGCGCCAAGGGGCTCGACGGCTTCGGCCCGTTCGGGCCCGTCATTGCCACCGGGCTCGATCCGGAGGCGCTGACCGTGCGGACCCTGGTGAATGGGCGCGAGCGGCAGAATTTCCCGATCAGCGACATGCTGATCCCGGTCCCCCGGCTCGTGTCGCAGCTCTCGCAGGGGCTGACGCTGGAGCCGGGCGACGTGATCGCCTGCGGTACCTCGGTCGGGTCGGGGCCGATCCCCAAGGGCGCCACGGTCGAGGTGGTGATCGAGGGTATCGGAACGCTCAGTAACCGTTTCGAGTAGGCGAAACTCAAGCAAAAGAGGGCTCCGTAGGCGGACGAAAACGGCTGGGTCGGCGTTCTAGGAAACGACGAGACCAGGCTTGGCCGGCGGAGCGATAACGGCAGCACGGGTGAGAGACATGAGCATTGCGATCGTCGGCGCCGGCGCCATCGGCGGATATCTCGGAGTCAGGCTGGCGGAGGCCGGCGAGGACGTGACCTTCATCGCCCGCTCGAACGCGGACGCGATCAAGTCGGACGGCATGCGCCTGATCGAGGAGGATGGCACCGAGATCCACTCGAAGACCGTCAAGGCGACCCGCTCCATGCAGGAGGCGGGCGTACACGAGGTCGTGCTGCTGACCGTGAAGGCGCATCAGGTCGGCCCGATCGCTGCCGATCTCAAGCACCTGATCGGCCCCGACACCGTCGTGGTGACGATGCAGAACGGCATCCCGTGGTGGTATTTCATGGGTGGCTACGGCGGCGAATATGCCGGCACGCGGCTGGAAAGCGCCGATCCCGGCGGGCTGATCGCCGACCATCTCGACCCCAAGCACGTCATCGGCTCGGTGGTCTATCCGGCGACCGTGCTCACCGATCCCGGCACCGTGAAGGTGATCGAGGGCAACCGCTTCGGCCTGGGCGAACTCGACGGCTCGAAGTCGGAGCGGGTGCTCGCTCTCTCCCAGCGCCTCGCCAAGGCGGGCTTCCGCGCGCCGGTGACCAGCGACATCCGCGCCGAGATCTGGCTCAAGCTGTGGGGCAACCTCAGCTTCAACCCGATCTCCGCGCTGACCCACGCGACGCTGGAGGACATCTGCCGCTTCCCCGACACGCGGGCGATCGCCGCCGAGATGATGCGCGAGGCCGAGATCATCGCCAACAAGCTCGGCGTCACCTTCCGCCTCGGCATCGAAAAGCGCATCGCCGGCGCCGAGAAGGTCGGCCCGCACAAGACCTCGATGCTGCAGGACGTCGAGGCCGGCCGCCCGATCGAGCTGGAGGCGCTCGTCGGCTCGGTGATCGAGCTCGGCCGTCTCACCGGCACGCCGACCCCGCATATCGACACCGTCTTCGCCCTGATGCGGCTCCTCGCCCAGAGCCTGGAGCGCGCCAAAGGCCGCCTCGCGATCCAGGGAGCATGACGATGCTTCTGCCCGAGACTTCCGCCCTTCTCCCCACCGACTCCAAGGAGGCCAGCGTGGCCGCGACGACTCTTCACGAGCTGATCCAGGCCGGCGCCGATGCGGCCCCCGCCCTGTCGAGCCCCGGCGGCGTGCCGCTGACGTTCCAGGCGCTGCGCGCGCTGACCGAACGGACGGTGGCCGACCTCAACGCCCGCGGCATCGGCCGCGGCGACCGGGTGGCGATCGTGCTGCCGAACGGCCCGGAGATGGCGGCGGCCTTCATTGCGGTGGCCGCCGGCACCACCTCGGCCCCGCTCAACCCGAGCTACAAGGCCGACGAGTTCGAATTCTACATGAGCGACCTCGGCGCCAAGCTCCTGCTGGTGGCCGAAGGCTCGGATTCACCCGCGGTCGCCGTCGCGGAAAAGCTCGGCGTGTCGGTGGCCCGCCTGCGGCCGACCCCGGAGAAGGGCGCGGGCAGCTTCACGCTGCACTTCGCCGATGACAGCGCCGCACCGACCGAGAAGGGCGGCCCGGCGAGCTCGGACGAGATCGCGCTGGTGCTGCACACCTCCGGCACCACCTCGCGGCCGAAGATCGTGCCGCTGACGCAGGGCAATGTCTGCGCCTCGGCCCGCAACATCCGCACCGCGCTCGCCTTCACGGCGGAGGATCGCGGCCTCAACATCATGCCGCTGTTCCACATCCACGGCCTGATCGCCGGCATCCTCGCCCCGCTCTCGGTGGGCGGGCAGGTCTCCTGCACGCCGGGCTTCAATGCGCTGAAGTTCTTCGGCTGGATGGATGAGGTGAACCCCACTTGGTACACCGGCGTGCCGACCATGCATCAGGCGATCCTGGGTCGGGCCGCGCGCAACAAAGAGATCATCGCGCGCAACCCGCTGCGCTTCATCCGCTCCTCGTCCTCGTCCCTGCCGCCGCAGGTGATGAATGAGCTGGAGGAGACCTTCGGTGCGCCCGTCATCGAGGCCTACGGCATGACCGAGGCCGCGCACCAGATGGCCTCGAACCCGCTGCCGCCCAAGCCCCACTATGCGGGCTCCGTCGGCCTCGCGGCCGGCCCCGAAATCGCGGTGGTCGATATCGACGGCGAGCCGCTGCCCGCGGGCGAGACCGGTGAGATCGTCATCCGTGGCGACAACGTGATGAAGGGCTACGAGAACAACGAGAAGGCCAATGCCGAGGCCTTCACCCGGCAGGGCTGGTTCCGCACCGGCGACCAGGGCGTGCTGTCGCCCGAGGGCTACCTCTCGATCACCGGGCGCCTGAAGGAGATCATCAACCGCGGCGGCGAGAAGATCTCGCCGCGCGAGGTGGACGAGGTCCTGATGGACCACCCGGCGGTGTCGCAATGCGTCACCTTCGCGGTGCCGCACGACAAGCTCGGCGAGGACGTCGCCGCCGCGATCGTGCTGCGCGAGGACGCCGAGGCGGTGGAGAAGGAGATCCGCGCCTTCGCCTCCGAGCGTCTGGCGGCCTTCAAGGTGCCAGCCAAGATCCTGATCCTCGACGAAATCCCCAAGGGCGCGACCGGCAAGCTCCAGCGCATCGGTCTGGCGCAGAAGCTCGGGCTCGCCTGAGGTTGTTCAACGATCCGGGCGCTGCCGTGCCCGGATCGCTTCGCCGACAAACGTGATGACGATACGGGCTTTCGCTCCCCTTCATCGCAGGGCGAAGTCGAGGCGATCCGGCGTCATGGCGCAACAGAACGAATTCACCCGGAACGAAGAAGGGGCCGGCGGATGCACCGCCGGCCCCTTCTTCGTTCGGAGTGACCGAAAAAGGAATCAGTTCCGCGCGGCCATCATGTCGTGGGACAGCACGGTCAGCTTGCCGATCAGGCTCGCCACGTCGCCGTGGGCGCAGGACCATTGCGTGCCGATGGCGCTGCCGTCGTTCGACACGGAGACCACCGCGACCGAGCGCAGCTTGCCCTCACGGGCGAGCTTGAGCTGATCTTGGAGCACCTCGATGATCGAGGCGACGTTCTCGTCGGCGACCGCCTCGGTGGCGGCGGCGGGGAAGGGAACCACGGTGGCGTCGTTGAGGGCGCGTTCGAACTTGGACATTCAGGCAACTCGACGATGCTTGAGGGAGGTGCGGCCGAGAGGGCCGGCCTGGAGACGATCCACGAGAAAGGCGAGGCGATCGGGCAGGGCGCCGTCCTTGTCGACGGAGAGGCGCTTGCCGATGGCGGAGGCGACCCCCTTGGTCACCCGGCTGACGGTGGGCCGCTCGAGGCGGGACACCGTCTGCAGTCGGTCCGTTCGGTTCGGGTCGGCGCTCGGATCAGCCATCGCTTCCTCGCTCTCGGACGATTGCACGAGGCTGATCCTGCGCGCCGCATCACGTCATGAAAATGGCACCGGACCGGTCACGCTTGCGCATTTCCGTGGCTGTGGCTTGGAAGCGACACTCTCCCAAGCCGTGGCCTCCCTAGCCGGTCCGGTTCCGGCTCAGCGCGGATCCTGCCAGCCCGAGCGGACCGGCGCGGCGGGGCCGGTGCCGCCCGTGTTCATGACGCGGGGTATCTCGGCGCGGGCGGGCGCCGGCTCGGCCATGGCGGCGCGGCGGGGGGCACGGGCCGATCGGCGCAGGGCGGCCCGGCGCTTGCGGGCTGAGCGGGGACGCGTGGCGCTGTTCGAGCCGATGACGCCGCCGGCCACCGCACCCACCACGGCACCGACCGGACCGGCCACGAGTGCCCCGGCGACGGCCCCGGCGCCGACACCCATTGCGGTCCGGTTCTCGGCCTGGGCCGGTCCGGACAGGCCCGCGAGCAACGCGAGGCCGGCACAGGCGCCGAGACAGGTCTTTCGCATCCGGTTCGTCCCTTCGAAAAGCAGTTCGGGGACGCCCTTGGCCCTCGATCATGACGAAAGGTTGACCTGAATCGGCTGCGTAATTGGTCGGACCTTGGCCTTACAAAGAAAACCGGCGCTCAAAGTCGCGCTTGTTCTTGCGCATTCTCCCGTTCGATCCGGGCGAGCGGTCGGCGCAAGCCGAGCACAAGCGGAACGATGGTTAGCGCCGTGGCGGCGGCGGCCATCAGGCCGACACCCGAGCCAGCCCAATCACCCAGCGCCCCGTAGGCGATCGGCGCCAGCCCGCCCGAGCCGATCACCGCGGTGTAGAAGAGGGCAAACGCCCGGCCGACATCGCCACGCGGCGCGAGGTCAGGCACCGTCCCATAGAGCACCGAGGAGGTGCCGTTGAGGACAAGGCCGACGAGCGGCAGCACGATCAGGGTCGGCCCGAGCGGCAGGACGAGGAGCGCGGCGACCAGCCCGGCGGTGGCCGTCTCGGTCGCGACGACGCATGGCACCACGCCCAGGCGCTCGCCGAGCCAGCCGCACACGGCCTTGCCGAAGGCGCCGCCGGAAAAGACCAGGGCCAGCGCGAGCCCGGTCGTCGTGCCGGTGCCGCCCTTGGCTTCCAAGAGGAAGGGCAGGAACAGCAGGGTGCCCATCCGCGTGGCGGTGTCGAGGGCGCCGACCGTCATCAGGAGGGCAAAGCCCCGGCCCACGCCAGCGGTCCGGCCGGCGCGCACCGGCGCCGCGGCGAGCGCTCCCCGCGGCAGGACGAGGGCGAGCGCCACAGCCGTGGCCAGCCCGATCGCTGCCATCAACCCGGCGACCGGCCGCCAAGCCAGCACGCCGAGTAGCAGCGCGACGGCGACCGGAAAGACCGCCTTTCCGAGATCGCCGGCGAAGTTGTAGATCCCCAGCGGCCCGCGCGCCGCGCCGCCATAGGCCTGGGCCACGAGGAGCGAGGCGCGGGGATGCTGGATGCTCGCCCCGATCCCGGCGAGCACCAGCCCGGCGCAGAGCCCGGTGAGACCGCCGCTCAAGCCCATCACGCAGAAGCCGGCAGCGGCGACCAGGGTCGAGACGGCGAGGCTGACGCGGATCGGCCACCGCGCCGCCAGCCGATCGGCGGGCACCTGCAGGCCGCCCATGGTGGCGTAGTAGAGGCTGCGCAGGACGGCGAGCCCGGCATAGCCGAGGCCGAATTCCGCCTGCCAGACCGGCAGCATCACGTAGAGCAAGTCGGTGTAGCCGTCGTGCAGCGCGTGGGCGAGACAGGCCCCGCCGAGGCTGCGCCGCTTGAGGTCGCGGCCGGCGCCCTCCATTGATCGGTCGAGTCGAACGGCCTGGTTCACACGGACAATTCCCTTTGGCGCCCCTCGGACGCTTGCGCAGAGACCTTAAACCCGTGAGTTTCGCGGCATCAGAGCTACTCTTTGCACGCGTTTCGTGCAGTTTTCTCACGGGTGGAGGACGGGATGCGTCGGCTGCCGCCGCTCCACGCATTGCAGGTGTTCGAGGTCGCGGCTCGCGCCGGCAGCTACGCCCAGGCCGGCCTCGAACTCGGGCTAACGCACGGGGCGGTGAGCCGTCAGGTCGCCGCCTTGGAGGCGTGGCTCGGGCAGCGACTGTTCGTGCGAGTCGGGCGGCGGATGGTGCCGACCCCGGCCGCTCGCGTTTTTGCCGAGGAAATCAGCCTGTCGTTCGACCGGCTGACCGCGGCGAGCGAGGCCTGCGGGCGGCCCCAGGCGCCGCGCGTCCTGCGGGTCAGCGCACCCGCGACCTTCGCCATGCGCTGGCTGATCCCGCGTCTCGACGACTTCCACGCGGCCCGTCCCGACACGGAGGTCCGGGTCACGACCACGACCACCCTGCAGGACGCGCTGCGCGGCGGGTTCGACCTTGCTGTCCGGCGCGGTCCCGAGCCGTGGCCGCAGCACCGTGCGGTGCCGTTCCTGACGGAGGCGGATACCCTTGTGGCAAGTCCCGCCCTGTTGCGGAACCGGCCGCTCGCGACGCTGGGCGATCTCGAAAGCCACGTCCTCCTCGGCACTGAGACCCGGCCGGGTGACTGGAGCGACTGGCTCGCCGCGGCCGGCGTCGCTTTGCCCGGCGGCGTGCGCCGCCGGGTGTTCGACCACTACTTCGTGACCCTCCAGGCGCTGGAGGACGGCACCGGCCTCGGCATCGGGCCGTTCCCGATCCTCGACCGGATGGTCGCCGCAGACCGGCTCGCGGTGCCATTTCCGGAGATCCGGGTCGAGCGGGCCGCCTACTTCGCCCTGACGCCGTTCGATGCCGACAAGTCGCCCGCGCTCACCGCACTGATCGACTGGCTGGTGGCGGAGGGCGGACGGCCGGGCCTTACAATTCCCCGGTGAGGAACTGCGCCCGGCCGTACCCGAACGACCAATCCTCGTCGGTGTTCTCGACCGTCGAGATCATCACGTCGGCCGGCGCGATGCCGCAGGCGGCCTGCAGTTTTTCCGTGAGGAGCCGGTAGAACAGCTCCTTCTTCTCGCGCCCGCGCGGCCGGGTGATCATCTGCACCACCACCACGTCGCGCGTGCGGGGGATGTCGAGACCGGTATCCTCCACGATCATCCGCGAGGGCTTGTGCTCGGTCACGATCTGGTAGCGGTCGCCGGGCGGGACTTGGAAGGCTTCGAGCATCGCCTCGTGCGCGGCGTCGAGCAGGGCCTTCAATTCGGCGTCGCTGCGGCCCTCGATCAGGTCGAAACGCATCAAGGGCATCTGAAACTCTCCAAAAGACGGGATGGGGTGCGCCCTCTGGCGGTCACCGGGCGCTCGCGGTTAAGTAGCCTCGCTTCCGGCCGCTTCCAACCGATCGGGATCGTTCGTATTATGCATTCAAACAAGGGTGCAAACGAGGGTGGAAGTGGCGCGCGGCGTTCCTGACCCGCCCCCAGGAGGAGACGAGACATGTCCGATTTGCGGTTGCGCCGCAGCGTTCTCTACATGCCGGGATCGAACCAGCGCGCGCTTGAGAAGGCGAAGACGCTGCCCGCCGATTCGCTGATCCTCGATCTCGAGGATGCCGTCTCGATGGAGGAAAAGGAGCTAGCCCGCGAGCAGGTCTGTGCCGCGGTGAAGAGCGGAGGCTACGGCCATCGCGAACTCGTGATCCGGGTGAACGCGCCGCAGACGCCTTGGGGCGACGGCGATCTGCGCGCCGCGATCCAGGCCAAGCCCGACGCGATCCTGATGCCCAAGGTCTCGTCACCGGCGGTGCTGGAGAGCGTGGTCGAAGCGCTCGACGCGCCCGAATCCATCGCGGTGTGGGCGATGATCGAGACCCCGGCGGCGATCCTCAACATCCATGAGATCGCCAAGGCGCGCCGCGACCGTCGCAACCGGCTGACCGGCTTCGTGCTCGGCACCAACGATCTGGCCAAGGACACCTGGGCGCAACTGGTGCGCGGGCGCGTGCCGATGCTGCCCTGGATGATGCTGACCCTGGCGGCCGCGCGGGCCGAGGGTCTGATCATCCTCGACGGCGTGTGGAACGACATCGCCGATCCCGAGGGCTGCCGCGAGGAGTGCCGGCAAGCGCGCGACCTCGGCTTTGACGGCAAGACGCTGATCCACCCGAACCAGATCGAGCCCGCCAACACCTCGTTCGCTCCGACGGAGGAGGAGGTGCGCCGCGCACGCCTCGTGATCGAAGCCTTCAACCTGCCGGAGAACGCCAAGCGCGCGGCGATCAAGGTCGAGGGCCGCATGTACGAGCGCCAGCACATCGGCATGGCCCGCCGCGCCGTGGTGTGGTCTGAGACCATCGCCGCGCGCGACGCAGCCTCTGCGTCCTGAACGTAGAACGGCCGCGCCCGGTGGGGCGCGGCCGTGGCCGTCACGCGTCTGAGTGACGGTGGTTCGTCTTACCAGCCGTAGCCGTAATCGTAGGCCGGACCACCCCAGGAATAGCCACCATAGGCGCGGCGCGGGGCGTAGTAGCCACTGTAGCCGCCGTCGTAGTAGCCGACGCTGCGATAGCCGTAGGCCGGACGGGCGTAGCCGTAATCGTAGCTGTAGGCGGGACGGGCATACCCGTAGCCGCCATAGCCATAGGCCGGGCGGCCATAGCCGTAACCGCCGTAGCCGTAGCTGTTCGAGGCGGCAGCACCCACGAGCGCGCCGGCCGCGAGGCCACCGATAACGCCGGCCGCGATCGCGCCACCGCCGCCACGGCCGCGCCAACGAGCCTCGGCATCGGTCGAGGACAGGGCGCCGACGCCGAGGACCGCCACGGCGGACAGAATCGCAAGCTTCTTCATCAAGTCTCTCCGAAAGAGGTGGATCGCCGATCCATTGGCACCCCAACGAACACGGTCTGGATTCGGTTCACTCTCGATGTGACGAAGCTCACATTACGTTTTGTCGCATGAATGAAGGTGCACACGGCCGTTCATCCAATTGTCAGGAACGGTCCATTGGTCCTCGCCTCGGGTTCCGAGGAGCCGGGCGTCAGTCTGAGCTTGGCCGTATCGCGCCGGTCGCGCTCAGCGGCGCCCGCCGACCTCATCGAGGTGTTGCAGAAGCATGGCCGGGTCATCGTAGACCCTGACGGCCCCTGCGCGTTCCAGCTCCTCGGTGCCGTATCCGCCCGAGAGCAGGCCGACGCCGAGCCCGCGGCAGCGGCGGGCCGCTAGCATGTCCCATATCGAATCGCCGACGATCACCGCGTGCTCGATCGGTGCGTTCAGCCGCTCGGCAGCGGCGAGGAACAGGTCGGGATCGGGCTTGGCATATTTCACGAGGTCGCGCGTCACCACCGGCACCTGATCCGGATCGACGCCGAGCGCGACGAGGTTGTGGCCCGCCGTCTCCATCCGGCCGCTTGTGGCGATGGCCCAGGGGATGCGGTTCTCGGTGAGCGTTGCGAGCAGTTCCTTGGCGCCCGGCAGCGGCACCACGCCCTTCGAGAGCCGGCCATAGGCTTCCGCGTGCAGCCGCCGCAGCCGGTCGATCCGCTCCGGGTCGATGTCGAGCCCGGTCTCGCGCAGGAGCTGGTTGGTGAACAGCCCGCCGCTCATCCCGATCTTGCGGTGGATGCGCCAGACCGAGAGCGGGATCCCCTCAGCGTCGAGTGCCTCCTTCCAGGCGAGCACGTGCTGGTAGACGCTGTCGACCAGGGTGCCGTCGAGGTCGAACAGGAAGACGGTTTCGATGCGCATTCGGCGACTCCATCGCGTGGCGGCTTTGGAGACAACGGATGCGTGCTCCGGTCGATGCATGCGGGGATAGAGCCGTGCGAGCATTGACCGGCAGCGCCCGAGCGGGTTGTGGTCGCGCCCGTCCCGTCATGCTGTTCACCCATCTCGCCGACGACCTCTTTCGACCGCTCGCTTCGCCGAGCCGCGCCTTCAACGCGGCCCTGCTGCTGCACCTGCACGCCCGCGTGTTCGGCGACGCCGCCGAGCCCCTGCGCAAGAGCGAGCTGCTGGCGGCCATCGGCGACTTCTCCGTCGGCTGGAGCCAAGCCGAGATCGCCGACGACGAGGCCACCCCCGTAGATCCGATCGAGCGGCGCTCGGCGGTGTTCCGGCGGCTGATCGAGGCCGGCTGGCTGGTGGAGCGGCGCGAGCGCTACGTGCCGGTGGTCGACTTCGACCCCGATGCGCGCCTGCTGATCGAGGAACTGGCCCGGATCGAGCGCGGCGAGACTCGCTCCTACGGCGGCGCGGTGCTCGAGGTCCTGAGCGCGCTGGAAAGCGCCATCGCCAGCCCGGCCGACCGCTCCGAGGCCCTGCGCAACGCGGCCAAGGCCTCGCGCACCTTCCTTGGCCATCTGCGTGGACTGGCCGGCGCCATGCGCAAGCTCGAAGAGCGCATCCTGCGCGAGCCCGATCTGAGCGCGGCGTTCCGGCTCTATTTCGAGGAATTCGTCGAGCGCCACCTCGTCTCCGACTATCGGACGCTGCACACCCGCTTCAATCCGTTCCGCTTCCGCTCGGGCATCGTACGGGAGGCGGGCCGCGCCTTGCGCGATCCGCTGACGCTCCGGGCGCTCGCCGACGGGAACCTGCGCGAGGGCCGCGCCGCCGATATCACGGCCGCCGAGCGGATGGTGCGCACCGATCTCGTCGAGATCCTCTCGATCTTCGAAGGGCTCGACCCGCATCTCGATGCGGTCGCCGAGGTGGTGACGCGGCTGGAGCGGCGCATCTCGGCGGCGCTCCGCTACCGCGATCCGCGCGATTCCGCCCGGATCGAGCGGGCGGCGGCAGCGCTTCGCGCGGTCGGCGCGGGCGAGGACGACCTCGCTGGCCTGCCCCTGCCGCAGGTCTCGCTGTTGCGCACGCCGATCGGCCCGCCGCAGCTCACCAACCCGCGCATGCCGCGCCGGCTCATCGAGTACGAACCGCTGCCCGAGATCGACATCGATCCGGCGATCGAGGCCTTCATCGCCGCCAAGGACGCGTTCCGCCGCCGGATCACGGTGACACCGGAGCGCATCGTCGCCTATCTCGACGCGCGGCTCTCTCAGGTGAAGTCCCTGCGCGGCTCGGACATCCCGATCGACGACGTCGACGCCTTCGTCGTATTCCAACGCCTGCGCGAGATCGACGTGCTGTTCGACGGCGTGCTGCGTGAGCGCTACCGCGTCGCCCGGATCGAGGGCCGCGTCTCCAACGGCTGGCTCGACTGCCCGGACTTCATGATCGAGCGTGTCCCGGCGCCGGCTGCGCGACGTAGAGCCGGCAAAGCAGGCTGAACGGACAGAAGCGATGCTCGAACCCTTCCGCGCCATCCTCGACGGTGAGGAGACGCCGCCGCCCGGCAGTTCCGCGCCGAGCGAGGAGGAACTGATCCGCGCGCTCCAGGTGATGCTGAAGAGCCAGTGCATCTACGCCGCGACCACCGGCATCGGTCGCTCCTACGAACTCGCCCGGCACTACGCGCCGTTCTTCCGCGACTACTTCGCCTGCCTCGGCTACCGGTTCGAGGTCGCCCACCGCGACCAGATGGTGTTTCTCGCCCTGCCGCCCGACGGCGTGCGCCACGACGCGCAAGGGGAGCGCCTGCGCAAGGACGAGACGCTGGTGCTGCTGGCGCTGCGGCTCGCCTACGAGGAGGGCCTGCGCGACCACCGCGTCTCGACCGACGGCACGGTGGAATGCACCACCGACGACATCGCCGACGCGATCCGCTCCGCCGCTCGCACCGAGCCGCCGGATGAGGCGCGGCTGATCGAGATCCTGCGCCTGTTCGCCCGCAAGGGCGCCCTGCGGCTGGGCGAGCGCGACCGCGCCGAGCGGGTGACGCCGCTGATGGTGATGCCGGGCATCACCGTGCTCTCGCCGGATGCCTGGATGGATCAGGTCCGCGCCTGGGCCTCGGCCGGAGAGGCGAGGGGAGGCTGACCCTCGGGCTGCGCCCAGGGGGCGGTCGAGAACGCCCGCTCCAAAAAGGTTAGCAGCGCTGAAACCCGTGCCGGCCGCGGCAGGCCGGGCGGCATCACGAGGTTGAGGGCGATGGGCGGCGGCTGCCAGTCCGGCATCACCCGCTCGAGGCGACCCGACTTCAGATCCTCCCAGATGGTGAAGTCCGGCTGCACCGCCAGCCCGAGCCCGGCCCGCAAAGCCGGCGCCAGGGCGTCGGCATTGTTGGCCCGGAGCGGCCCCTCGGGGACGATGGTGACCGTCTCGCCGGCGGCGTTGGTGAAGGGCCAGCGGTCCGGCGTCGGCAGATAGGCGTAGCCGAGGCAGGCGCGGCCCTGCAGATCCTCCGGATGCTTCGGGGCTCCGTGCCGTTCGAGATAGGCCGGCGTCGCCACGAGCGAGCGGCGCACCCCGCAGAGCCGCCGCACCCGGAGCGAGGAATCGGGCAGCGCGGCGATGCGCAGGCCCAGATCGAACCCGCCGCCGACGAGATCGATCACCGCGTCCGACAGGTGCAGATCAATCGAGACTTGCGCATGCGCGGCCAGGAATTCCGGCAGCACCGGCGCGAGATGCGCGATCCCGAAGGACATCGGCGCAGCGAGCCGCACCCGGCCCCGCGGGACGCCGTTGAAATCGAGGGCGCGGGCCTCGGCCGCCTCGCCGGCGGCGAGGAGCCGCGCCGCGTCCTCCCGTGCGAGCCGCCCGGCCTCGGTCAAGGCGAGGCGGCGGGAGGTGCGGTGGAACAGCCGTGCGCCAAGCCGGGTCTCGAGCCGCGCCACCGCCTTCGAGACGGTGGCCTTCGACAGCCCGAGTTCCTCGGCCGCGCGGGCGAAGGAGAGGGCATCGGCCACCACCGCGAACACGGCCCAGGCTTCGAAATCGGGGAGCTTCGTCATGGGTCAAATCCGGAAACGATACGTTTCAATCGTTTCCGTTTTCATTGGCCTGCGCAAGGGCCAGATTGCGCTCACACCGATCGCAGCCCGGACCGGACACGGCTCCCCGCGGCGATCCTTTCGACAGGAGACCCGCATCATGAGCGCACACGGCATCCACCACGTCACGGCGTTTGCGAGCGACACCGCCCGCACCATCGACTTCTACACCCGCGTGCTCGGCCTGCGGCTGGTGAAGAAGACCGTCAACTTCGATGATCCGGGCACCTACCACCTCTATTTCGGGGACGAGGCGGGCGCGCCCGGCACGATCCTGACCTTCTTCCCGATCGCTCAAGCCGCCCCCGGTCGGGTCGGCATCGGGCAGGTTTCGGAGACGGCCTTCCGCGTGCCGCGGGCCGCCATCGGCACCTGGGCACACCGTTTCGTGTCGCTGAACGTCGCCCACGAGGCGCCGGTGAGCGTCTTCGGCGAGACGGTGCTGCGCTTCCGCGATCCCGACGGGATGCCTCTGGCCCTCGTCGGCGTCGAGGGGGCGGAGGCCGAGCCGGCTTGGGTCCCCGGCGACATCGCGCCGGAGGCGGCGATCCGCGGCTTCCACGGCACGACCCTGCTGCTGCGCGAGGCGGAGGCGACCGCCGCGATCCTCACCGACGTGCTCGGATTCGAGGAGGCGGCCCGCGAGGGCAGCCAGATCCGGCTGACGAGCGGGGCGGCCTTGGGCGGGTTCGTGACGCTCCGGGCGGTCGGCGACTTCCTGCCGGGGCGGCAGGGGGCGGGCTCGGTCCACCACATCGCCTTCCGCGCCGCCGACGACGCGGCCCAGGCGGCGATGACGGAGCGGCTGAGCGAGCGGTACGGCCTGTCCGTCACCGAGCAGCGCGACCGGCAGTACTTCCGCTCGGTCTACTTCCGCGAGCCCGGCGGCGTGCTGTTCGAGATCGCCACCGACGCGCCCGGCTTCGCCATCGACGAGCCGGCGGCGGAACTCGGGACCGGGCTGAAGCTGCCGCCGTTCCTCGAGCCGCATCGCGAGCGGATCGAGGCGGTGCTGCCGAAGGTCGCCTGACCCCCACCCCGCGACCGCCCGGATCGTTCCGGGCGGTCGCACCTTCCCTGTAATGAACGGAGACAGCCATGACGAACGGCGTCACCTTCGACTTCGTCCACCGCTTCGAGCCCGGCACCGACGCGAGCGCACCGCCGCTCCTGCTGCTGCACGGCACCGGTGGCGACGAGACCGACCTGCTTCCCCTCGGCCGCGCCCTGTCACCCGGCTCGGCCCTGCTCTCGCCGCGCGGGCCGGTTCTGGAGAACGGCATGCCGCGCTTCTTCCGCCGCCTCGCGGAGGGCGTGTTCGACGAGGCGGATGTCCGGCGCCGGGCGGGCGAGCTGGCCGCCTTCATCGCTCAGGCGCGCGACGCCTACGGGCTCGCCGCGCCGGTGGCGGTCGGCTTCTCGAACGGGGCCAACATCGCCGCCGCGACCCTGCTGCTGCATCCGGAGGTTCTGGCGGGGGCGGTGCTGCTGCGGGCGATGGTGCCGTTCGCCGAAACGCCGCCCGCCGATCTCGCCGGCCGTCCGGTGCTGCTGCTGTCGGGTGCGCTCGACCCGATCGTGCCCGCCGACAACGCCGAGCGGCTTGCCGCGAATCTCGGCCGAGCCGGCGCCTCGGTGACCCACACGGTCAACCCGGCCGGGCATGGCCTGTCCCAAGCCGACCTCGCGGCGGCCCGGGCGTGGCTCGCGAACACCATCGCAACCTGAGCGTGGCGGGGGCGTGCCCCCGTCACGCCGCCCGGTCCGGCGCCTGCGCCGATCCCCGCAGGTTCAGCCTCCAGGTCTCGCCCTCGACCGGCACGCCGAAGGCGGTATGGATCGCGGTCTCGACGCAGGCGAAGCCGTGGCGGGCATAGAGGCGCCGGGCCGCTTCCAGAACCGTGTGGGTCCACAGGTCGAGGCGGGCGTAGCCTGTCTCGCGGGCGAAGCCGATGCAGGTGGCCACCAGCGTGTCACCGATGCCACGGCATCGGGCGAAGGGCTCGACGTAGAGGAGGCGCAGCCGCGCGATGTCCTCGCCCTCGTCGGTGATGAACACGGAGCCGGCCATCACGCCGTCGATCTCCGCCACCCAGCACTGCTCACGCCCCGGCTTGAAACCACGCAGGAACGCGGTGGTGGCCTCGCCCTCGACGATCTCCAGCGCGCGGCCCCAGCCGTGGCTCTCGGCGTAGAGCCGCGACTGGCGGGCGGCGATCAAGCCCATATCGCCGGTTCGGAACGGTCGGATCGTGAAGCCCTGCGTCGTCTCGGGCCGAAGCAACAGGCGTACCCGCGCCAGCGCCTCCGCCAGATCCGCCCGCTGAACGGGATCGAGTCCACCGACGAGGTTCGCCACCGCCGCGCGCTGCCGGCCGTCCAGGCCGGCGAAAGCGCCGCGTCCCGTCTCGGTGAGCCGGATCGGCCGGGCGCGGGCATCTGTTTCGCCGCGCGCGCGCGTGATCCAGCCCTGCTTCTCGAAGCGGGCGACGATCCGGCTGACATAGCCCGCATCCATCCCGAGGGCGGTCTGGATTGCGCTGGCAGTGGCCGGTTCCTGGGTCGCGATCTCGTAAAGCAGGCGGGCCTCGGGCAGCGTCACGTCGCAGCCCAGAAAGTGTTCGTCGAGGGCACCGATCAGCCCGGTGTAAAACCGATTGAAGCGGCGCAGTGCGGTGACGGCATCTTCCATGGATCGAGGCTGCGCGAGAAAGTTGACGGAGTCAACAAAAACGGATGCCGGCGTCGATGGAACACGCCTTGCGCCTTGTCTCTGCGATCGGTGCGGCGTCCTATCGGAGGCCGTGACCTGCTTTCGCGCCTGTCTTCCGGAAGCCCCGGTCCCCGTACATCCGCTGAAGGTCCACGCTGGCGCGCGGTCCGTGACGCGGCTGTCAGGGTGACGGATGTGTTAACGATGTCGTCTGATAACCGGGAAGTTGCAGATTTAGCCTACTTTTACGCCAAGCGTACCTTTGCCCGCGCTCCGGCACGGCGATAACGTAAGGAAACATTTCGACGAAGAGGCTGGTGGGTGGCTAACGGGCAGAGCAGGATCATGATCCAGTGCTAGCGATTTTGCTTCTGACGGTCGCCGGTGTGTTGATCGGCCTGTTCTATCACTGGGGAATGCTGGCGATTGCGAGCTTTTTCGTCGTCGCTGCGCGCGTCCTGTATCACCTCCACAGTGGCCATATCGTGCTGGCCGACCTGCTGATGATCGCGGCTTCCCTCTGCGCGTTGCAGGGCGGTTACGTCTTCGGAGGCTATGTCGCCTTCAAGAAGGACATCTGAGTGTCTCTCTCAAAACTCCCGCCGCGCTGCCCTCGCCAGAGCGAGAACGGTCGGTGATCGGGAGTTTTATGAGGCACACTGAAGCGCGTTCAGACCCAGATGATGCTGCCGGTCATCCATGATGCCGTCCCCCACAGCACGATCGAAGCCACGATGAACAGAACCCCGTAAACCAGGCGAGGACGGTGGGCGGGCATCTCGACGATCGATGTTCCGGGCGGATGAAGAACGCGCGCCATCTTATGGCATGGATCGAGTTCGGCTCGTTTCAGGATCGATGGTTTTCGCGCGTGTCAGACTACGTATGGCGCCGTGAAATGCAGTAATTGAGGGCGCCTCATAACCTGCCGTTGAAACAATCTGCGCCCGGTGCTCGCAGTCAAATCACTGCTCGGTGAAAGAGCCTCTTGCCGAACGGCGATGGCCGGTTCTCGGAACGCGGCGAGGTCAGGGACCGAGTCCTTTCCCAGCTGGCGGCGGCTCGGATCGGTCGCATCCGGCATGTCGGACCTCCTTCGGTTGCGCCGAGGGCAGCGGGGCGTCGTGCCGTGCGAGGCCGCCCTTGCGTGAGCGGGGCGGAGCGTCCATTGCCCTGTCTCTCGTTCAACCTCGGGGACAAGCGGCCGGGCCGGTGTACCGCCTCACCGATATCGCGATCTCGAATTGGTACCTCATCCGGCGCGAGCAGATCCGGATTCGGGGCGCGGCGGCGCTCGTCGGTCCCACGGGGGCGGGCAAGTCCACGATCTTCGACGCGGTCGGGACCGTTCTCGCCGGCAACAATGCGAGCCGGCTCGCGCTCAACGCCTCCGCCTCGGGCCGCTCCGCCCGCACGGTGCGCGACTACTGCCTCGGCTGGATCAGCGACCCGGCCGAGGGCGGGCGCCCGACGCGGGAGGCCTGCGAGACGCTCATCGCGCTCGTGTTCGAGAACCCGCAGAGCGGGCGCGTCGTCACCGTCGGGCTGGCGCTGGCCGCCCGCTCCGAGGAACAGAAGGAGGAGACGCTCTCCCGCTTCGTCGCCATCGGCCACCGCTTCGAGATCGCCGATTACGTACGCGAGACGAGCGAGGGCAGCTTCGTCGCCCCGTGGGCCGAGGTCGCTGCGGACCTGCGGCGCCGGGCCGACAGCTTCGAGGAGTTCCGCACTTCCGGCGAGCGCTTCACCGCGGCCGTGCTCGCCACCCTGCGCGAGGGGGCGGCAACCCCCGATCCGCGCCAGTTCCTGCGCACCTTCTCCAACGCGGTGGCGTTCAAGCCGATCTTCGACACCAGCGCCTTCGTGCGCAGCTTCGTGCTGGAGGCCGAGCCGCTCGATGTCGCCCGCATTCGGCAGTCGATCGAGACGTGGCGGCGGCTTCTGGAGACCATCGAGGAGCTGGAAAAGCGCCTCGCTCACCTCTCGCGCATCTGCGAGCGCTACGAATCCTGGGCGCGGGCGAGCCTCACGGCCGCGCTCGACGAGATGCGCGCAGGCAGCGCGGATCTGCGCCGCCGCATCCTCGATCACACGGACGCTCGCCGCGTCCTTGCCGAGACGTCGGAGCGCCTGCGCATCGCCCGCGAGAGCGTGGCGACGAGCCAGGGCTTCGTGCGCGAGATCGACACCGAGATCGCCGCCCGCAAGGCGCTGATCGTCGGCAGCGCGGCGGAGGCGCGGCTCGCCGCCTCGCATGCCGGCCTCGCCATGGCCGCCCGCGACCGGCGCGACTTGACCAACCGCCTCGCCGCCATCGTCGGCCTCGTGCAGGATGCCGGCCGCCTCAGTGCCATTGCCGGTCCCCTGCGCCGGATCGATTTGGGGGCGGCACGCATCGTCGAGGCCTGCGCCCGCTCGGGGCTCAGGCGCGAGGCGCCGCCGGAGGACATCCTACGGGTCGACGGGCCGTTGAAGGGGCTGCTGGACAGCCTCGCGCAGATGCCCGACATCGCGAGTGCCCTGGAGGAGGAAGCGGAAGACCTCGCCCTCAAGGCCCGCGAGCGTGAGAACGAGGTTCGCGGCCTCGACACGCAGGTGAATGCCGGCCGCACCTCGGCCGCGCGCCTGTCCTCCGATACGGAAGCGTTTCGCGAGGAACTGGGCCGGCTCGGCATCGAGGCCGCGCCGATCTGCGAACTTGCCGAGATCGTCGATCCGAAATGGGGCCCGGCGCTGGAAGGACTGCTCGGCCGCGCCCGCGAGGCCCTGGTAGTCGAGCCCGACCGCTTGGACCGCGCCTTCGCCCTGCTTGAGTCGCGAAAGAATCAGTTCTTCCGCTGCCTTCTGGTGAAGACCACCGACACGGCCCGGCGCGCCGCGCGGCGCTTCGATGACGGGCCGATGGGGCTGATCGAGACCGACAGCGACCACGCCGAGGCTTTCCTCGCCGCGCGGCTCGGCGGCTACGACCTCGCACCCGACGACGCGGCGCTACGCAACATGAGCCGGGCGGTGGCGCCGAGCGGACGTTCGACCTCGGGCATGGCCTATTCGGTGGTGCGCCCGGTGCCGCTGATGATGACCCGCGGCCAGCGCGGGCCCACCGCCGAGACCCGCCGCCGTCTCGACGAGGCGCGGGAAGAAGCGCGCGTTCTGCGGGCCGAAGCCACGGTGATGCGCGAGGCTGCCCGCATCGCGAGCCTGCTGCGCAGCCGCCTTGCTGAGGCGCCGGTCGATTTGGAGGCCCTGCGCGCTGAGGCGGATGCCATCGAAGGCCGCCGCCGCAGCCTCGCCACCGAGCAGGAGACGGTCGCCCGCGCCGATGCCGGCGTGATCGAGGCGGAGCTGAAGGAACTTCAGAAGGAGCGCTCCGCCTATCTCACCGAACTGGTGCAGGTGCTGGAGCCCAAGCGCGACGCACTGCTCGCCGAGGAAGCCGGGCTGAAGGCGCGGGTCGCGCAGGGCAAGGAGGCGGCGCGCGCCGCGTTCCTGGCCTACCGCACCGCGCTTCGCCGCTGGACCACTGGCGACACGGTGCGCATCCGCCTCACAGGCACCGTGCCCGCCGACATGCCGGGCACGGCCGCCGGCATCGCCGCGGCGCGGACCGACCGGGCGGCACTCGACACCAAGGCGCTCGCCGCGCTGGCTTCGCAAGCCCGCGCCTCCGCCCGCGAGGCCGCCGACAGTGTGCGCAACCAGGGCCGCGCCGCCGAGCGCGACCTCGCCGAGTACTGCGCCGCCTGGCGGGTCGAAAACCCGCTGGGCTCGGGGGAGCAGCCAGCCTCCTACGGCTATGCCTGGGCCGTGCGCGAGCGCGACGAGGTGGCGGGCCACGAGCTGCGCCGCTACCGCGACCAGTCGCTGCGCGCCGAGGCCGAGATGCGCCGCCTTATGACCGAGGATCTGCTGACGCGGCTCGCCGACAAGTTCGAGCGGATGCGCGCCCGCCTCGATGCGCTGAACGAGCGCCTCGCCTCGCAGACCTTCACCGGCCAGACCTACGCTTTCGAAGCCGAGGTGGACCGGCGCTACGCCGCCGTCCACGCGCTCGCCACCGAGGTCGCCCGCTCGCCCGACGCGGCGCAGGCGATTCTTCCGGGGCCGGAGGAAGGGGCGGACAAAAGCCCGCTCGCGGCGGCGCTCGCCGAGATTACCGCCTTGATCGAGGGCGAAGAGAGCGCGGCGCGGCTCGCCGATTACCGCAACTACTTCGTCTACGAAATCGGCATGCGCGACCGGGCGGGCAACCGCACCACCCTGTCGAGCCGGGCGCTGCGCGGATCGGGCGGCGAGGCGCAGGCGCCGTTCTACGTGGCAATCGCCGCCTCTATGGCTTCGGCCTATTATCCCGGCGACCGCCCCGGTGACGAGACACCCGGCCTCGGCCTGTGCCTCCTCGACGAGGCCTTCTCCAAGCTCGACGTGCGCAACAGCCAGTCGCTGGTGGATCTCTTCCGCGCCTGGGGGCTGCAGCTCCTGATCGCCGCCCCGGAGGACAAGCGCACGACGCTGACTGAGGTGATGGACACCGTCGTCACCGTCTACAAGAGCCCGGATCTCGCATCTGTCCGAATCGACGCCGAACATCCGCTGGAAACCGCGAAGCGCGCGCTGGCCGAAATCAACCCGGACCGGCGCGGGATCGAGGCGTTTCGCCTTTCGGACGCAGCCGAATAGCGGTGCTCCGGCCGAGAATTAGCTTGGCCGCTGATGGAGAACGTGTTCACCGAACTTTATCCTCTCCGGGCATTGACGAGGCCGACCCTCCCGCGTAGAAGCGCGCCACTCCGGTGGATCGAGAGTCGCTTTCGGGTCGAAGCCAGGGGCTTCGGCGACCGTCGTCAGACCGATACCGGCATCACACCCTGACGTTCTCGTCAGATCAGCGGGTAAGAACGCGTCGTTTTACGGCGTGATCCTCTGCCTCACCATCGCCAAAGGCCTTTATCGGCCTCTGGCGCTATTCGTTTTGCCGCGGGCTCGCTCGCGGACCGACCGCTCCGCAAGGGGCTTCGACAGGTTTCAGACGGTGGCCGCCCTGCGCGGCCGGATGAAGAGGGCACAGGATGCCGACGATCAACCAGCTGATCGCCCAGCCGCGCAAGGCGCAGAAGGCGCGCAACAAGGTGCCGGCGCTCAACGCCTGCCCGCAGAAGCGCGGCGTCTGCACGCGCGTCTACACCACGACCCCGAAGAAGCCGAACTCGGCGCTTCGTAAGGTCGCCAAGGTGCGCCTGACCAACGGCTTCGAGGTGATCGGCTACATCCCCGGTGAGGGCCACAATCTTCAGGAGCACTCCGTGGTCATGATCCGCGGCGGCCGCGTGAAGGACCTTCCGGGCGTGCGCTACCACATCCTGCGCGGCGTGCTCGACACGCAGGGCGTCAAGAACCGCAAGCAGCGCCGTTCGAAGTACGGTGCGAAGCGTCCGAAGTAAGTCTTACCCGGACGGCCATTTCCACGGCCTCGTAAGGATGTCGCCGGCGATCAGCTAAGGCGGCCTGCGCGAGGCGCTTAAGACCATATTTTCGAGAGTCGAAAACATGTCCCGTCGTCACTCTGCCGAGAAGCGCGAGATCATCCCGGACGCCAAGTACGGCGACGTCGTCCTGACCAAGTTCATGAATTCCATCATGTACGAGGGCAAGAAGTCGACCGCCGAGCGCATCGTCTACGGTGCTTTCGATCTCGTCGAGAGCCGTGCTCGCGCCAACCCGATCGAGGTGTTCCGCGCCGCCCTCGACAACGTCGCCCCGGCGATCGAAGTCCGCTCCCGCCGCGTCGGCGGCGCGACCTACCAGGTCCCTGTCGAGGTCCGCACCGAGCGCCGTCAGGCTCTTGCCATCCGCTGGCTGATCCAGGCCGCTCGCGGCCGCAACGACCGTACCATGGTCGAGCGCCTGTCGGCCGAGCTGCTCGACGCCGCCAACAACCGCGGCAACGCCGTTAAGAAGCGCGAAGACACCCACCGGATGGCCGAGGCCAACCGCGCCTTCTCGCACTACCGCTGGTAATTCGTCCGTAGAGCGCGGCCACCGGGCCGCGCTCCGAGCCCGCTTTCTCCCGGAGAGACCCCGATGCCCCGCACGCACGCGATCGAGGACTACCGCAATTTCGGCATCATGGCCCACATCGATGCCGGCAAGACCACGACGACCGAGCGGATCCTCTACTACACCGGCAAGTCCCATAAGATCGGCGAAGTCCATGAGGGCGCCGCCACGATGGACTGGATGGAGCAGGAGCAGGAGCGTGGCATCACGATCACCTCGGCTGCGACCACCTGCTTCTGGCGCGACAAGCGTCTGAACATCATCGACACCCCCGGCCACGTCGACTTCACCATCGAGGTGGAGCGCTCGCTTCGCGTGCTCGACGGCGCTGTCTGCGTGCTCGACGGCAACCAGGGCGTCGAGCCGCAGACCGAGACCGTGTGGCGTCAGGCCGACAAGTACGACGTGCCGCGCGTCGTGTTCGTCAACAAGATGGACAAGATCGGCGCCGACTTCTTCAAGTGCGTCGCCGACATCATCGGCCGCGTCGCCGGCAAGCCGGTTTGCCTCCAGCTGCCGATCGGCGCGGAGTCGAGCTTCAAGGGCGTGATCGACCTCATCAAGATGAAGGCGATCGTTTGGTCCGGCGAGGCGCTCGGCGCCAACTTCGCCGAGGAAGAGATTCCGGCCGATCTGAAGGATCAGGCCGTCGAGTACCGCACCAAGCTGGTCGAGGCTTGCGTCGAGCTCGATGATGACGCGATGACCGCGTATCTCGACGGGGTGGAGCCGGACGAGGACGGTCTGCGCCGCCTCGTGCGCAAAGCCGTGCAGCTGCGCGCCTTCCATCCGGTGCTGTGCGGCTCGGCCTTCAAGAACAAGGGCGTGCAGCCGCTCCTCGACGCCGTCGTCGATTACCTGCCGTCCCCGGTGGATCGCGGTGCCGTCGACGGTCTCGACTTCAAGACCGAGGAGCCGGTCAAGCGCGAGCCGACCGACGAAGATCCCTTCTCCATGCTCGCCTTCAAGATCATGGACGACCCCCACGTCGGCACGATCACGTTCTGCCGTGTCTATTCGGGCAAGGTCGAGTCGGGCACCAGCGTCCTGAACTCCTCGCGCGACAAGAAGGAGCGCGTCGGCCGCATGCTGCTGATGCACGCCAACAACCGCGAGGACATCAAGGAGGCTTACGCCGGCGACATCGTCGCTCTGGCCGGCCTCAAGGACACCCGCACCGGTGACACCCTGTGCGATCCGAACAAGGCCGTGATCCTCGAGAAGATGGAGTTCCCCGAGCCCGTCATCGAGATCGCCGTCGAGCCGAAGTCCAAGGCCGACCAGGAGAAGCTCGGCATCGCGCTCTCGAAGCTCGCCGCCGAGGATCCGTCCTTCCGCGTTTCGACCGACCAGGAATCGGGCCAGACCATCCTCAAGGGGATGGGCGAGCTCCACCTCGACATCAAGGTCGACATCCTGCGCCGCACCTACAAGGTCGACGCGAATATCGGCCAGCCGCAGGTCGCCTACCGCGAGAAGCTGACCCGTCGTCAGGAGATCGACTACACCCACAAGAAGCAGACCGGTGGTACCGGTCAGTTCGCCCGGGTGAAGTTCATCGTCGAGCCGAACGAGCCGGGCGCCGGTTTCGCGTTCGAGTCGAAGATCGTCGGCGGTGCGGTGCCGAAGGAGTACATCCCCGGCGTCGAGAAGGGCCTCAATTCGGTTCTCGGCGCGGGCGTGCTCGCCGGCTTCCCCGTGGTCGACGTGAAGGTGGAGCTGATCGACGGCGCCTACCACGACGTCGACTCCTCGGCGCTCGCCTTCGAGATCGCCTCCCGCGCCGCCTTCCGCGAGGCGCTGCAGAAGGGCGGCTCGGTCCTGCTCGAGCCGGTGATGAAGGTCGAAGTCGTCTCGCCGGAAGAGTATACCGGCTCGGTCATCGGCGACCTCAACTCCCGCCGCGGCCAGATCCAGGGCCAGGACATGCGGGGCAACGCCAACGTCATCAACGCGATGGTGCCGCTGGCCAACATGTTCGGCTACGTGAACCAGCTGCGCTCCTTCTCGCAGGGACGCGCCAACTTCACGATGCAGTTCGACCATTACGAGGAAGTGCCGCGCGGCGAGGCCGACAAGGTCATCGCCAAGTACGCCTAACGGCGACCCGAAAGCTTCTTCGATCCACGAGACAGACGATTAGGAGGCCCTGATGGGTAAGGAAAAGTTCTCCCGTACCAAGCCGCACTGCAACATCGGCACGATCGGACACGTCGATCACGGCAAGACGTCGCTGACGGCGGCGATCACGAAGGTTCTGGCGGAGTCGGGCGGGGCGACCTTCACGGCCTACGACCAGATCGACAAGGCCCCCGAGGAGAAGGCGCGCGGCATCACGATCTCGACCGCCCACGTCGAGTACGAGACCACCAACCGCCACTACGCCCACGTCGACTGCCCCGGCCACGCCGACTACGTGAAGAACATGATCACCGGTGCCGCCCAGATGGACGGCGCGATCCTGGTCGTGTCGGCCGCCGACGGCCCGATGCCGCAGACCCGCGAGCACATCCTGCTCGCCCGCCAGGTCGGCGTGCCGGCGCTCGTCGTGTTCCTCAACAAGGTCGACATGGTCGATGACGAGGAGCTCCTCGAGCTGGTCGAGCTCGAGGTGCGCGAGCTGCTCTCGAAGTACGACTTCCCCGGCGACGACATCCCGATCACCAAGGGCTCGGCCCTGATGGCGCTTGAGGACAAGGAGCCGAAGATCGGCCGCGACGCCGTGCTGAAGCTGATGGAGACGGTC
>NZ_BPRC01000007.1 GCF_022179725.1 Methylorubrum aminovorans | reverse complement strand
CGATCTGGCGCAGCTTGAGCACCACCTGCTCCGCGCTCGTCTTCTGACCTCGCCGCATGTCCGACTCCTTCCGTTCCGGCTGATCCTCTCAATCAGCCCGGCCCAAAGCCAACCGGTCAGGTCAGAGAAGGACGACCCGCTATTCGTTCCCGTTCCCGGCGCCAATCCCGATTAGAAAGAACGGCGCCCAGGGCTGTGGGGAAGAGGGAATTTTTGCTAGCCGACAAACTTCAGTCGTCGCTGCCGACAATCCACCCTCTCGTACCGACAAACTTCCTGCGTCGGCACATCACATCAATCCTTCACGATCACCTTCGTCCCGATCCGCACGCGGTCGTAGAGATCGACCACGTCCTTGTTGGTCATGCGGATGCAGCCGGAGGAGACCGCCGCGCCCATGGTCTCGGGCTCGTTGGAGCCGTGGATGCGGTAGAGCGAGGAGCCGAGATACATCGCGCGCGCGCCGAGCGGGTTGTCCTGGCCGCCGGCCATGTAGCGCGGCAGGTCCGGGCGGCGGGCGAGCATCTGCGACGGCGGGCGCCAGGCCGGCCATTCCTTCTTGCCCGTGATCGTCTTCGTGCCCGACCATGAGAAGCCGCGGCGCCCGACGCCGACGCCGTAGCGGATCGCCTCGCCGCCACCGAGCACGTAGTAGAGCCGGCGCTGACTCGTGGAGATCACGATCGTGCCGGGCTTCTCCTTGCCGGCATAGGCCACCGTCTCGCGGGGGATGGCCTGCGTTTTGAAAACGTTGATGAAGTCGGCGAGCGGCCCGCTGTCGAGCGGGTTGGCGCGCGCCGGCACGAGCCCGGCGGTCGCGAGGGTGCAGCCGAGCACGAGCATCGCGGCGAAGCGCGGCAGCGCCGAGCGGCGCGGGAAAGATCGGGTCGTCACGACGGGTATCCTCCACGGAAAGGCACCGCCGCGAGCGAAGTCCGGCGGGCCGGTCGACCGCTTTAGGGCGGCCGCTCACGGCAGGAGGAAGGCAAGGGTGTGTGTTACGGGCAACGCTCGTTCCAAATCCTCGGCCTCCTCCGGAGCCCTGTGCCGCCCGGCACATCCGCCGACGGCCCCGCCGTGGTCCGCAGGGGGCGAAGCCAGAGAGGCTGCTCAGGAGAGCCGGCCAGAATGTCGCAGTCGATTGAATGGCAACGTTTCATCCACCACAATGAGGTCATCGTGACCCTCATGCCCCGCCCTGCCTCGCCGGGCCGTCCAGTTGCCGGCCTCCCGACCCGCATCGTCCTGTCCGCTCTGGCCGGGCTGCTGAGCCTGCTCGTCGTCATTGGCCTGCCGGCCGACGGTGCAGCGCTCGGCGGCATCCCGCAGGCCCGCGCCGAGGCGACGTTCGAGCAGCGGCCCGACACGGACCCGGTCGCCACCGTGCGCACCGGACGGGTGATGCTCGAACTCGACGAGATCGCGAGCCATGGGCGCGTGAGCGCGATCCTTCCCGGTCTGGATGGCGCGGATGCGTCGTCCCTCCCGCGGCCGGCTTCCGACCGGAACCCTGCCGCCGCAGAGCCCGGTCCGTTCGAGCGCCCGCCTCGGATCTGATCGGCCGGCCGTCCCGGTCACACGGGAATTCCGAAGGGCTTGAGCGATCGCGCGACGCAATTTGCCGCCGTCGTCGGATTGCCAAACTTCGCGCCCAGGATGCAATGCGACCGCGCTTGGTCGTCCTGCACGGCCGATCACTGATGCTTTCGGCATCCTCGTCCGGGCCCTTTCGATCCGTGATCGTCGTGGCGGCCCGGTGATTGCAACGGTGCGCGAGACCGATCCGGTCTGCGCCCGTCCCCGCGGCGCGGGGTGGCTTCCTTCTCACGAAGATCGCCGCCCGCGTCCGGCCCATCGGCCTGGCGGCCTCGCCGCCGGAAACATGCCGATGCGAACCGTAGAGCCTCGTAGGAGCAACCTCATCGTGACGCCGTCCACCCAGTCGCCCGGCAGCGGGCCCGGTCTCGTCAAGGCCGGCCGCAGCCGTTCCCGCTGGTCCCTGCCGGCCTCTCTCCTCGTCGGCGCCGTCCTTGTCGCCGTCTCGGCCTGCAACGAGCAGAAGGCCGCTGCGCCGGTGCCGCTGCCGCCGCCCGAGGTCAGCGTCGTCAGCGTGCGGCCGCAGCCGATCCCCTACGTCCGCGATCTTCCCGGCCGCGTCGCGCCGATGCGCATCGCCGAGGTGCGCTCGCGGGTCTCGGGGCTGGTGGTCAAGCGCCTGTTCGAGCAGGGCAGCACCGTCAACGAGGGCGACGTCCTCTACAAGATCGACCCGGCGCCCTATCAGGTGGAGCTCGCGAGCGCCGAGGCGGCGCTGGCCAACCGCGAGGCGGCTTTGGTGCTCGCTAATCAGCAGGCCGAGCGACTGGAGACCCTGCTCGCCCGCAACACCGCGAGCCAGGCGCAGTACGACACGGCGTTTGCCGCCAAGAAGCAGGCCGAGGCCGAGGTCGCCGGCGCCAAGGCGGCCCGCGACCGGGCCAAGCTGAACCTGTCCTGGACCGACGTGCGCGCGCCGATCTCCGGCCGCATCGGACGGGCGCTGCTGACCGAGGGGACGCTGATCGAATCCGGTGTGACCGGCGTCCTCGCCACGATCCAGCAGCTCGACCCGATCTACGTCGACATCACCCAGTCGGTGGGCGAGCTGAACAAGCTGCGCCGCGACATCGCCTCGGGCGAGCTCTCCAAGCTCGCCGCCGACACTGCCAACGTCCACCTCATCATGGATGACGGCTCGCTCTACGGCTCGGCCGGCCGCCTGCTCTTCTCCGACGTCACCGCCGACCCGAGCACCGGTCAGGTGACGCTGCGCGTGCAATTCCCCAATCCGCACAACGAGCTGTTCCCCGGCATGTATGTCCGCGCCCGGATCAAGCAGGGCATCGACGCGGACGCCATCGCCGTGCCGCAGCAGGCGATCCAACGCACCAGCGACGGCAAGCCGGAGGTCTGGGTGGTCAAGCCCGACGGCAAGGTCATGCTCCAGCCGGTCGAGGTCGGTCCCGTGGTCGGCGGCAGCTGGCTGATCCGCGAGGGGCTCGAAGGCGGCGAGAAGGTCGTCGTCGAAGGCTTCCAGAAGATCACCGCGGGCATCCAGGTGAAGACCATTCCCTGGAAGACGGAGGTCTCCACCGACGAGGGCAAGCCGATCGACACCGACAGCCACGACACCGACGGCACGGAGAACGGGGCCAAGGACGCAGCGGCGACCGGATCGACCGCACAGCCCGTGGCCCAATACGCCGACTGATCGTCGAACGATCGCCCTTAAGACCGTCCCGCCGGCGGATGACCTGACGTTCGCCGGCTTGAACCCGACACGACGCTACGAGCCCCTTATGGCCCGCTTCTTCATCGACCGTCCGGTCTTCGCCTGGGTGGTTGCCCTGTTCATCATCCTCGGGGGCGCTCTCTCGCTCCCGCTGCTGCCGGTCGCGCAATATCCGGTGATCGCGCCCCCCTCGATCGCGCTGTCGACCGCCTTTCCCGGCGCCTCGGTGGAGAGCCTCTACACGGGTACGACCCGCCTGATCGAGGACGAGCTGAACGGCGCGGCCAACATCATGAGCTTCGAGTCGACCACCGACTCCTTCGGCTCGATCAACATCACGGCGACCTTCCAGCCCGGCACCGATCCGGCGCTCGCCTCGGTCGAGGTGCAGAACCGCCTCAAGCGCGTCGAGGCCCGCCTGCCCGCCGAGGTGCGCCAGAACGGCATCCTCGTCGAGGAAGCGTCGGCCGCGACCCTCAACATCATCACCCTGGTCTCGACCGACGGGAAGATGGACGAGATCGGCCTCGGCGACTTCCTGATGCGCAACGTGATCAACGAGATCCGCCGCATCCCAGGGGTCGGCCGCGCCACCCTCTACTCGACCGAGCGCTCGCTCCGCGTCTGGGTCGATCCGGACAAGCTGCGCGGTCTGTCGCTGACGCCCGGCGACGTCACCGAGGCGATCCGCAACCAGAACATCCAGATCGCCTCCGGCGCCGTCGGCGCGCAGCCGAGCCCGGTCGATCACGCGGTGTTCTCGCCGATCATCGTCAAGGGCCAGCTCAGCACCGTCGACGATTTCGGCGCGATCGTGCTGCGGGCCAATCCCGACGGCTCGAACGTGCGCCTGCGCGACGTGGCCCGGATCGAACTCGGCGGCGACGCCTACCAGTTCTCGACCCGCCTCAACGGCGGCGAGGCCGCCGGCATCTCGGTGACGCTCGCCCCCGACGGCAACGCGCTCGAGACCGCCAACGCCATCCGCGCCAAGATGGAGGAGCTGTCGCAGTTCTTCCCGCCCGGCCTGAAGTGGGACATCCCCTACGACATCACCCCTGCCGTGAAGGCCTCGATCAAGAAGGTCATGATGACCCTGGTCGAGGCGGTGGCGCTGGTCTTCGTCGTGATGTTCCTGTTCCTGCAGAACATCCGCTACACCCTGATCCCGACCATCGTCGTGCCGATCGCCCTGATGGGCACCGTGATGGTGATGCTGCTCGCCGGCTTCTCGGTGAACGTGCTGACCATGTTCGGCATGGTGCTCGCCATCGGCATCCTCGTCGACGACGCCATCGTCGTGGTCGAGAACGTCGAGCGCATCATGAACGAGGAGGGGCTGCCGCCGAAGGAGGCGACGGCCAAGGCGATGGAGCAGATCACCGGCGCCATCATCGGCATCACGCTGGTGCTGATCGCCGTGTTCATCCCGATGGCCTTCTTCCCCGGCTCCGTCGGCATCATCTACCGCCAGTTCTCGATCGCGATGGTGACCTCCATCGCCTTCTCGGCCCTGCTGGCGCTGACCCTGACGCCGGCGCTCTGCGCCACGCTGCTGAAGCCGATCGAGAAGGGCCATGGCCACGCCAAGGGCGGCTTCTTCGGCTGGTTCAACCGGATCGTCGACCGGGAGACGGCCCGCTACGGCCGCGGCACGGCGTGGTGCATCAAGAAGTCGGGCCGGGTGATGGTGATCTACCTGATCCTGGTGGCCGGCACGGCCTTCGCCTTCGTGCGACTGCCCGAGGGCTTCCTGCCGATCGAGGACCAGGGCTTCTTCACCGTCGACATCCAGACCCCGCCGGGCGCCTCGTTCAACCGGACGCAGGGGGCCGTGCGCAAGGTCGAGGAGTTTCTGCTGGCCCAGCCCGGCGTTGCCACGGTGACCACGCTCAACGGCTTCTCCTTCTCGGGTCAGGGGCCGAACCTGAGCCAGGCCTTCGTGACCCTGAAGCCCTGGTCCGAGCGCGACGCGGCGAACTCCGCGAACGCCCTCGTGGCTGCCACCAACGCAGCGCTTGCCGGCTACCGCGACGCCATCGTCGATGCCCAGGAGCCGCCGCCGGTGGACAACCTCGGCAATGCGGCGGGCTTCTCGTTCCGCCTGCAGGACCGGGCGCAGAAGGGCTACTCGGCGCTGGCCGCCGCGGAGGCGCAACTGCTGGCGCTGGCCCGGCAGAGCCCGATCCTCAAGGCGGTGAAGATCGAGGGGCTACCGCCGACGCCTCAGGCCGAGCTCATCATCGACCGCGAGAAGGCGGCCGCGCTCGGCGTGAAGTTCGAGGACATCAACGACGCGATCCAGGTCAACCTCGGCTCGGTCTACACCAACGACTTCCCGAACCTCGGCAAGATGCAGCGCGTCTACGTGCAGGCCGAGCAGCTGCAGCGCATGCAGGCGACCGACATCCTCAACTACGCGGTGAAGAACAGCCAGGGCACCATGGTGCCGATGTCGTCCTTCGCCGACCTCAAGTGGAGCATGGGGCCGAGCCAGATCGTCGGCTTCAACGGCTACCAGTCGGTCCGCTTCACCGGCGAGCCGGCTGCGGGCTACACTTCGGGCGACGCCATCGCCGAGATGGAGCGGCTGATGACGCGGATGCCGAAAGGCTTCGGCTACGTCTGGACCGGCCAGTCGCAGCAGGAGAAGCAGGCGGGCTCCCAGGCCTCGCTGCTGCTGGCCCTCTCGGTGCTGATCGTGTTCCTGTGCCTCGCCGCGCTCTACGAGAGCTGGGCGATCCCGATCTCGGTCCTTCTCGTCATCCCGCTCGGCGTGATCGGCTCGGTGGCGGCGGTGTACCTGCGGGGCATGCCCAACGACGTCTACTTCAAGATCGGGCTCATCACGATCATCGGTCTCTCGGCCAAGAACGCGATCCTGATCGTGGAGTTTGCCAAGGACCTGTGGAAGCCGGGCACCAACATCGTCCAGGCGACGATCGAGGCGGCGACGCTCCGCTTCCGCCCGATCGTGATGACCTCGCTGGCCTTCATCTTCGGCGTGGTGCCGCTGGCGATCGCCACCGGCGCCTCTTCGAAGAGCCAGCAGGCCATCGGCACCGGCGTGATGGGCGGCATGATCTCGGCCACCGTGCTCGCGGTGTTCTTCGTGCCGGTGTTCTTCGTGGTGGTGATGCGCCTGTTCCGGCGCAAGGACGTGGCCGCGGGCGAGAACGCGGAGGCCGCGCCGGAGGACACCCGCAGAGCCGGCCACGGTCACTCGGTGCCGGCGGAGTAGCGGGAGGGACGGCGCGCGTGCTTCGAGGCACGCGTGCCGCGCGCACCTCAGCATGAGGAGCGGGGTGGATTCCATCTCCGTTGAGCCGAGGCAGCGGATCTTGGAAGGTCGGAGACCTTTCCCGTTTCGCCGAGGCTGACTTGACCGCGTTCGTCTACATGCTGCGGTGTGCTGACGGCAGCTACTACGTCGGCTCAGCCCGGGGTGAACCTCTCGACAAACGGTTGGCCGAGCATCAGGCCGGAACCCGTATCGGCTACACCTATCACCGTCGCCCGGTGACACGGGTCTACGCAGAATGGTTCGATCGCATCACCGATGCCATCGCGGCCGAGCGCCGGATCAAAGGCTGGAGCCGTGCCAAGAAAGAAGCGTTGATCGCAGAGGATTGGGACAGGGTGCAATTCCTCGCGAAGCGTTCTTCCGCCAGGATCAGCTCATTCCACCAATCCCCTCATCCTGAGGTGCCGCGAAGCGGCCTCGAAGGGTCCTTCAGGGATCGCGACGGTGTTGGAACGTGCCTCAGCGCCTCAGCACCCGCCGTGCCCCATACCCGAGCGCTGCCCACACGAACGCCGATATCGTCCGCACCGGAAAGAACGTCGGCAGATCGGCCGCCACGGGGGCGGGCCACGGCAGGCCGATCCGTGTGACGAGCCACGCGAACAGCACCGAGATCGCCAGCGCGGCGATCGCCGCGATGAACACCTTGCCGAACTGATCCGCCTTCCAGCCGAGGAAGACCGCGACCGCGATCAGCAAGGGATCGAACCCGGCCTGGATCCAGACCGAGAAGGAATAGACCGGGACGACGGGAGCCGCGTTCACGCCCACCACGCCTTCGGCAGGCTGATCCGCCCGGCCGCGTTCTCGACAACTTGCGCGGCAGCGAACAGCGTCTCCTCGTCGAAGGGACGGCCGATGAGCTGAAGACCGAGCGGCAGCCCCTGCGCGTCGAGCCCGGCGGGCACCGAGATGCCCGGCAGCCCGGCCATGTTTACGGTCACCGTGAACACGTCGTTGAGGTACATCTCGACCGGATCGGCCGACGCCATTTCGCCGATGCCGAAGGCCGCCGATGGGGTGGCGGGCGTCAGGATCGCGTCGATGCCGGAGGCGTAGGCCGCCTCGAAGTCGCGCTTGATCAGCGTGCGGATCTTCTGCGCCCGGACGTAGTAGGCGTCGTAATAGCCCGCCGAGAGCACATAGGTGCCGATCATGATGCGGCGCTTCACCTCGCGGCCGAAGCCGGCGGCGCGGGTGTTCTCGTACATCCCGGCGATGTCCTTGCCGGGGACGCGAAGGCCGTAGCGCACGCCGTCGTAGCGGGCGAGGTTCGAGGAGGCCTCCGCCGGGGCCACGATGTAGTAGGCCGGCAGCGCGTATTGCGTGTGCGGCAGCGAGATCTCGCGCACCGTCGCGCCGGCTTCTCGCAGCCATTCCGCGCCCTGATCCCAGAGCCGCTGGATCTCGGCGGGCATGCCCTCGACCCGGTATTCCTTCGGGATGCCGATGGTGAGCCCTTTCACCCCGCGGGAGATCGCCGCCTCGAAATCCGGAACGGGCAGATCGACGGACGTCGTGTCCCGCGGGTCGTGCCCGGCCATGGAGCCGAGCAGGATCGCGCAATCCTGCACCGTGCGAGCGATCGGGCCGGCCTGATCGAGGGAGGAGGCGTAGGCGATGATGCCCCAGCGCGAGCAGCGGCCGTAGGTCGGCTTGATGCCCACCGTGCCGGTGAAGGCGGCCGGCTGGCGGATCGAGCCGCCGGTGTCGGTGGCCGTGGCGCCGAGACAGAGATGGGCGGCCACCGCCGCCGCCGAGCCGCCCGACGAGCCGCCGGGCACCAGCGGGGCGTCGGAGCCCTGGCGGCGCCAGGGCGAGATCGTCTTGCCGTAGGCGCTGGTCTCGTTCGACGAGCCCATGGCGAACTCGTCGAGGTTGAGCTTGCCCAGCATCACCGCGCCGTCGCGCCAGAGCTGGGATGAAACGTTCGATTCGTAATGCGGCTCGAACCCTTCGAGGATCTTCGAGCCGGCCGTGGTGTGGACGCCTTGTGTGGCGAACAGGTCCTTGATGCCGAGCGGCAGCCCCTCGAGCGGCCGGGCCTCGCCCTTGGCGATCTTGGCGTCCGACACGTCGGCCATCTTCAGGGCGCGGTCGGGGGTCGCGACGATGTAGGCGTTGAGCGCCTGGGCCTTCTCGATCGCGTCGAGATGCGCCTGCGCGATCTCGCGGGCCGAGAAATCTTTCGCCTTCAGCCCGTCGCGGGCCTCGGCCAGGGTGAGTTCGTTGAGTGCCGTCATGCCCGTTCCAGACCTACGCGCCCGGCCCCGCGGGCGTTGTTTCGCCTCCGCGAGGAGCCGGTGAAGCCGCTCCGACGATGCCGAGAAATCTTACTCGACGACCTTCGGCACGAGAAAATAGTTGTCCTCGGTCTCGGGGGCGTTGGCGACGATGTCGCTCGCCCGGCCGCCGTCGTTCACCACGTCCGCGCGCTTCTTCATGCGCATCGGGGTGACGGAGGTCATCGGCTCGACGCCTTCGACATCGACCGCGCCGAGTTGCTCCACGAAGGCGAGGATCGCGTTGAGCTCGCCCTGCAGCGGCGCGACTTCCTCGTCGGCCACCGCGATGCGTGCCAGATGCGCGATGCGCCGTACCGTTTTCTCGTCGACCGACATGCCGCCTTGCCTGCCTCGGGCGGGAAAGCGCCCAACAAAGAGCCTCGCCCGGAATGCGCCGGGCTATAGCACCCGCCTTCGCGCAGGGGCAACGCCGATGGCGGTCGCGCCTCAGGCCGCTCAGACGATGACGTGGCCGTAGGTCGTCGGCATGTCCACGCTGATGCCGGGGCGCCGGTAGCGGTCGGCGTTGTAGGTGCCGACGACGAGGATCTCCAGCGCCAGCATCAACATCAACGCGTGCCGCCGCGAGAAGCGGCCTGGTCCGGGACGGGCGGCGGGCGGCATGGGATGGGACGGCTCCGGTGTGGTTAACGAAGTCTTAACACCGCTTTCCGTTTCCCGCTCCCTCCCGATGAGGGCAACCGTCCGGCTTGGTTAACGGCACGGTGGACAAGTCCGCGCGGGCGGGCGTAAGCCCCTGTGTCATCGGGGATGCAGGGAGACCGGAGCATGTGGGACAGCGTCTTCCGGGAGCTGAAGCCGGGCCTGACTTCGGGCGAGGCGGATCTCGCCCGCGCCGAGGCGGAACTCGGCTTTCCCCTCCCCCAGAGCTACCGAAGCTTCGCGCAGAGCTGCGGCGCCGGACGGATCGGCGGCCATCTGCGCATCTTCACCCCGGTTCCGGTGGAGGCGGCCGATCTCAGCTCGCGGGCGCACCTCATTTCCCACGGCGTCGCGCTCGCCCTCGACGGTCTGCGCGACGAGGGTAGCGACGAGCCGCACCGCTTCACCATCGAGGGTGACGCCGATGCCGGGCTGATGGAGCGGGCCTGCTTCTTCGGCCAGACCGAGCGGGGCGACTTCCTGTTCTTCGACGTGACGCCGGGCTTTCCCGAATACGATATCTGGGTGCTGTGCGCCGATCTGGAGCTGGTGCATTTCGGCGGCGCCGACCTCGCTACCTTCCTGCGTGGTCTTCAGGGGCTCGAAATCCTGCACATTCTCGGCGACGGCGAGGGGCCGCTGCCTGCGACCTTCGAGGGCGACGACGCGGCGGCTCTCGAAAAGCTCGGAGCGAGCGCTTCGTGAACCGCGAGGAGATTGCGGCCTTCGCCGAGGCGTCGTCCGGTGCGCCGCGCCTGATCGGGCTCGACCTCGGCACCAAGACTATTGGGCTCGCGCTTTCCGATGTCGGCCGGCAGATCGCCTCGCCGCTGGAGACCATCCGGCGGGTGAAGTTCACGCCGGACGCACAGCGGATCGTGGCGCTCTGCGCGACCCATGCCGTCGGCGGCCTCGTCATCGGCCTGCCCCTCAACATGGACGGTTCGGAAGGACCCAGGGCGCAATCGAGCCGGAGCTTCGCCCGCAACTTGAAACCGCTGCTGCCGCTGCCGATCCTGTTCTTCGACGAGCGGCTTTCCACCGCCGCCGTGACCCGAACCCTGCTCGAAGCCGACGCATCGCGGGCCCGCCGCGGCGAACTCGTGGACAAGCTCGCCGCCGCCTACATCCTGCAGAGCTGCCTCGACGTGATGGGCGGGCTTCTGGGTGCGGTGGAGGAGGCGGACGAGGCAATCGACGGTCGCTGGTCGCGAGAACAGCTGTGAGTGAGGCCCCTTGCGCAGCCTGATCCAATCCTCTGCCTCATCCTGAGGACCCTTCGAGATCGCTTCGCGGCACCTCAGGGGAGGCGGTCGGTGGGATCACCGCCTTTCGGCAGCCGTCACCCGCGCCACGATCGCCTCCCGCTCCCGGCGCGTCGCCGACAGGCGCTCGCGGGCGGCCGCGAGGATGTCGGGTCCGGCGGTCTCGGGCCGGCCGGTGTCGAAGGGCGGAGCCGGGGCGTATTCCAGGTGGAGCTGGATCGCCTGCGCGGTCGCCGCGTCGGTCAGTTCGGCGGCGAGCGTCAGGCCAAAATCGATGCCCGCGGTGACGCCGCCGCCGGTGATCAGGTTGCCGTCGCGCACCACCCGTCCCTGCGTCGGGATCGCGCCGAAGGCCGCGAGTAGGTCGTGCGCGGCCCAATGCGTGGTGGCGCGCTTGCCCCGCAAGAGCCCGGCCGCGCCGAGCACCAGGGCGCCGGTGCAGACGGAGGTGAGATAGCGCGCGCCCGCCGCCTGCCGGCGAAGGAAGTCGAGGGTCTCGCCATCCTCCATCAGCGGGTTCACCCCGCTGCCGCCGGGCACGCAGATCACGTCGAGGGCCGGGCATTCGGCGAAGGTGACGGTCGGCGTCAGCACGAGGCCGGTGGCGCTCGCGAGCGGGTCGCGTGTCTTCGCGACGAGATGGACGCGGGCGCCGGGCACCATGGCCAGCACCTCGTAGGGGCCCGTGAGGTCGAGCTGCTGCACGCGGGGGAAGACGAGGAAGCCGATCTCGATCGTCATGTCCGGTATCCTGCGCTCGAAGTTACCGCAGATAGATCACGCTGTAGAGCGAGGCGCGCAACTCGTCCTCGTCGAGCCAGACCCGGCCGAGGTCGCAGCGCTCGGCGATGCCGGGCCGCATCCGGGCGCAGTACTCGCCGGTATTGTCCTGCAAATGGTACTGGCAGCGGCCCGCCACTTTGCGCCGGGCGATGATCGGGCTCGAATGGTCGGCGGCGATGTCCGGGTCCTTCGGCAGGCGCTCTTCCAGCACGTACCAGGAATAGCCGATCACCGGCAGACGATCGCGGTCGAGGGCGTAATCGATCATCGCCATCAGCCGGTCGGTACCGGCGGTCAGGCCCGGTTCCCGGCGCGCCGCCTTGTCCATGAAGTCGAGCTGGTTGTCGGCGATCGAATCCGAGACCGGGATCAGGGGCACCGGCAGCGGCTTTCGCCGGCAGCGCCGCTCGACATGGGCGATCCAGCCGGCATTGAAGGCGTCGGTCTCGGGATCGCGCAGGCGCGGTACCGTCCCGCCGAGGCTGCGCCAGGAGATCTTCGGGGCGGCGACGCGGCTGCGCCAGCGCAGGGCACCAAGGGTGCGGAGGTGCTGGCCGTAGCCGTCGAAGGAGGGCAGGTCCCGGTCCAGGCACAGGCCGCCGAGATTGTAGAGGAGCGTCGCCGCCTCCTCCTGCCCGTCCTCCAGCTTGTCAAAATAGGGCTTTCGTCCCGGATTGCGCTCGCGACTCGCCTCGGTGTCGTTGCGGCTCTCGGCGATCTCCTCCGCGAGGTCCGGATGCCGGCGCAGGTAGCGCCGCAGGGCGCCGTCGCGGCTGTGCAGCAGGCCGGCCGGGTCGGCAAAGTAGTAGCGGGTGGCCACATCGAGCGCCGAGACGGTGACGCCGACGCGCTGCGAAATCATGTCGGCGGTGGCGTAGGCAAAGCAGATCGCGCTGTCGCCCTGGCTCATCGGCGACAGGGCCGGGTTGGGGCTGATCCGGTCGTCGAGCGGATGGGTGCCGGGCCGGCGGCCGGGCGCCACCACGGTCACGTCCGCGCACGACGTGTTGCGGGCGTAGCGCGGATTTTCGGGCAGCAGGCGCGTGTCGACTGCCGCGGCCGGTGTAGCCACGAGCAGAAGTCCGGCAGCGAGAGAACGGACGAGGCGGGGTGCCCCAAGGGCGCGCTTCAATCCGCCCCCGCCGCCGCGACGGCGACCGGCGCCGCCTCGGCGCCGTCGAGCACCGTGTCCTGCGCCGCCTCGGCGAGCAGGGCGTAGCCGCCGTCCGCCATGTGCAGGCCGTCGCTCGCGAACAATTCGGTGCGGGTCAACCGGCCCTGGCCGATCCAGTCGCGCATCAGGTCCGAGCGGCGGATCACCGGGATGTCGAGGTCGTGGCCCAGCGCGCGCACGGCGTCGCGGAACCGGTCGGCGCCGGGCGTGGCGTCCAGCGCCGGGCACCATTGCGGCTCCATCAGCACCACGTCGATGCCCGCCGCGCGGATGCGCTCCAGCGCCGTCTCGGTGGCCTCGCGGAAATGGTCGAGGGAGACGCCGCGCAGCGGATCGTTGCTGCCGGTCTGCCAGATCACGAGATCGGGCCGGGGGGCGATCACGTCCCGGTCGAGCCGGGCCAGCATCTCGTCCACCGCCTCGCCGCCGATGCCCCGGTTGGTGACGGTGACCCGGCCGCCGAGATGCGGCAGGGCGCGGCGCAGCCCGGCTTCGAGGCGGGCGGGATAGGCGGCGGCGGGATGGCTGGCGCCGATGCCCTCGGTCGAGGAAGAGCCGAAAGCGATGATGGTCAGCGGCCCGCCCAGAGCGATCTTTTGGGCGACGTGCGGAAGGCCGGCCGGGGTGGCGTCCTCGAACAGGCCGAGATCGATGTCGAGGTTCGCCGGCAGCAGATCGGCGTAGGCGAGAACCGCAGTCGAGGAGAGGGTGAGGGCCAGCATCAGCGCCGTCGTGCCGATGAGCTGCCGCGGATGTCTCAAGGAGACTGTCCGCATCCGAGCAAGACGAAGAATCCGCGCCACCGCTTTCGAGCCCCCGCCCGCATGCCACCTCGTCCGGGGGGCTTTGCAGGATTATCGATCTCGACTCTTGTAGCCGAACCGAAATTGGATTGTGGCCGAATAATCGTGATTCGCCACAACCGCAATGTGGAGTGTTTGACGGAGTCTTAAGTCCAAGCGCCGGATGAAATGATTTTTGTTCAACAGACCGCCTCGCCCGGTGCCTCCACCGTCATCGCGAGGCAATCAACCGGAAACGGTTTGAACGGCGATCAAGAGCGGAAACGGGGCCGAGGCGTCCGTCCTCACGAGCCGGATCGTCCGACCCATGCCGGCGAAGCCAGGGACACCGTTCCGCTTCCGTGCCGCTCGATCCGGCCATCGAGTTCGAGTTCGAGCAGTGTCGTCTGCACGACCCGGACCGGTAGGCCGGATGAGCGCGCGAGTTCGTCGGTGCCGACCGGGGTGGGGCTGAGGCAGGCGATCAGCCGGGCGCGCTCGTCGTGCGGTTCGGATTGGGGCTCGCATTGCGGCTCCGCGAAAGGTCCGGCCGGGTCCGCCGCGTCGGGAAACAGCGGCAGGGCGGTCGCCGAGCCGCCGTCGAAATCGATCTCGTCCCAGTAATCGTACGTGCCCGACGTCTCGGGGCGGTCGTTCAGGCCTTCCGCGGGCGATGCGCGCCCGTCCCTCAGCGGGGCGAGAACGGACAGGACGTGCTCGACCTCGCCGACCAGCGTCGCACCCTCGCGGATCAGGTCGTTGGTGCCTTCCGCCCGCGGATCGAGCGGGGAGCCCGGAACCGCGAACACCTCGCGGCCCTGCTCCAGCGCGAAGCGGGCGGTGATGAGCGAGCCGGAGCGGCGCGCGGCCTCGACGACGACCGTGCCCAGGCTGAGCCCAGAGATGATGCGGTTGCGCCGGGGGAAGTCGCGCCCGCGCGGCACCCAGCCCATCGGCATCTCGGCGACCACCGCCCCGCCCGCACCGACGATCTCCTCGACGAGGCCGGCATGGTTCTCCGGATAGATCCGGTCCTGCCCGCCGGCGAGGACCGCGACCGTGCCGGTCGAAAGCGTGGCCCTGTGGGCGCGGGCATCGATGCCGCGGGCGAGCCCCGAGACGACGACGAGGCCGGCCTCACCGAACCCGCGGGCGAGCCGCTCGGTGAAGGCAAGGCCCGCCGTCGAGGCGTTGCGAGAGCCGACGATCGCCACGGACGCCCTCAGTAGGGCCGCCGGATCGCCGCGCACCGCGATCAGCGGCGGGGCGGTGTCGGTGGCGTGCAGCGCCTTCGGGTAGGCTGCCTCCCCCATGGCGATGAAGCGGATGCCGAGGCGGGCGGCGGCGGCCATCTCGCGCTCGGCCTCCGCCTTCGAGGGCGGCACGGCGCGCTTGGCGGTGCGCTTCGTCAGGTCCGGCAGGGCGTCGAGCGCGGCGGACGCGCTGCCGAAGCGGTTGATCAGGCCGCGGAACGTGCGCGGGCCGATGCCGTCGGTGCGGATCAACCGCAGCCAATCGAGGCGCTGTCCGTCGGTGAGCTGCATCCGGTCCCCCTCCTGACGGGAGGGGGCCGTCGTCAGCCCTTCTGCCCGATCCGGCCCTCGGTGCCGGCGGCGAGTCGGCGAATGTTGGGCGCGTGCTTCCACCATAGCAGCGCCGCGAGCACGAGGAAGAGTGCTGCAACCGCTCCGTGTCCGAGCGCCCACAGTATGAGGGGCGTGGCGGCTGAAGCCGCGAGCGCGGCCAGCGAGGAGTATTTCAGGGCGAAGGCCAGCCCGAGCCAGATCGCGGCGAAGGCGAGCAACGTCAGCGGACTGAGCGCGATCAGCACGCCGATGAAGGTCGCCACCCCCTTGCCGCCCTTGAAGCCGAGCCAGACTGGGAAGAGGTGGCCGAGGAAGGCGCCGAGTCCGGCGGCCAGCGCCGGCCCCTCCCCCCAATGGCCGGCGGCGAGCACCGGCAGCGTGCCTTTCAGCGCGTCGCAGAGAAGGGTCGCGGCCGCCAACCCCTTGCGGCCGGTGCGCAGCACGTTGGTCGCACCGATATTGCCCGAACCGATCGCGCGAACGTCGCCGAGACCTGCGAACTTCGTCAGGATCAGGCCGAAGGGGATCGCGCCGCAGGCGTAGCCGAAGACGAGGGCGGCGATGAGGGCCGGCCAGCCGGCCGCAAGCAGCGTGGTCATGCGGCGATGGCCGAAAGATCGGAGCGGTGGACGATCCGGCCGCCGACCAGCGTCAGCACCGCCGCGCCCTGGAGCCGCGCCTCGTCGAAGGGCGAGTTCTTGGAACGCGACTTCAGTTGGCGCTTGTCCAGCACGTAGGGCAGATCGGGGTCGATCAGCACGAGGTCGGCGGGTGCGCCCCGCTCCAGGCGCCCGGCCTCGCGTCCGAGCAGCCGCGCCGGATTGGCGGAGAGCGCGTTCAGCAGCGTCCTCAGGGTCACGTCGCCGGTGTGCAGCAGGCGAAGGTTCGCGCCGAGCAGCGTCTCGATGCCGAGGGCGCCGTCGGCGGCCTCGGCGAAGGGGAGACGCTTGGTCTCGACGTCCTGCGGGTTGTGGTCGGAGACGATGACGTCGATCACGCCCTCGTTGAGCGCCGCGATCACCGCCGCCCGGTCGTCCTCGCGGCGCAACGGCGGCGAGAGCTTGCAGAAGGTGCGGTAGTGGCCGATGTCGCCCTCGTTGAGCACGAGGTTGTTGACCGAGACGCCACAGGTGACGGGCAGGCCCGCCTCCTTGGCCCGCCGAACGATCTCGACGGAATCGGCGCAGGAGATCATCGCCGCGTGGTAGCGCCCGCCGGTGAGGCGCACGAGGCGGATGTCGCGCTCCAGCATCACCGTTTCGGCCTCGCGCGGGATGCCGAGCAGGCCCAGCCGCGAGGCCATCTCCCCCTCGTTCATCACGCCGTCGCCGACGAGGTCCGGCTCCTCGACATGCTGCATCAGCAGCGCGCCGAAATCACGGGCATAGGTCAGCGCGCGGCGCATCACCTGCGCGTTGGTCACGGCCTTCAGCCCGTCGGTGAAAGCCACCGCTCCGGCTTCCGCCAGCAGGCCGAACTCGGTCATCTCGCGCCCCGCCAGCCCCTTGGTGATGGCGGCGGCCGGCAGCACGTTGACGCTCGCCGTGTCGCGGGCGCGGCGCAGCACGAAATCGACGATGGCCGGCCCGTCGATGACGGGGTTGGTGTCGGGCATGCAGACGAGCGTCGTCACACCGCCGGCCGCGGCGGCCGCGCTCGCCGAGGCTAGGGTCTCGCGATGCTCGGCACCGGGTTCGCCGACGAAGGCGCGCAGGTCGATCAGGCCGGGGGCGAGGGTGAGGCCGCCGCACTCGATGTTTTGGGCGCTCTCGGGTGTGCCGGGCGCCGCACCGAAGGCGACGTCGGCGATGCGGCCGTCACGCACGAGGACGGCACCGGGGCCCTCGCGGCCGGTGGCCGGATCGAGGAGATGGGCGTTGGAGAGGACGAGCGCGCTCATTCGGGTCACCCGTTCGGCAAGTGGGTCGCCAGCGCTTCCAGCACGGCCATGCGCACGGCGACGCCCATCTCGACCTGCTCGCGGATCAGCGACTGCGCCCCGTCGGCGATCTCGGAAGATATCTCGACACCGCGGTTCATGGGACCCGGATGCATCACCAGCGCGTCGGGCTTGGCCAGCGCCAGCTTGTCGCCGTCGAGGCCGTAATAGCGGAAATATTCCTTCACGCTCGGCACGAAGGAGCCGTTCATGCGCTCGCGCTGCAGGCGCAGCATCATCACGATGTCGCACCCCTTCAGGCCCGCGCGCATGTCGGTGAAGACTTCGACGCCGAAGCGATCGATACCGGTGGGCAGCAGCGTCGAGGGGCCGATCACCCGCACCCGGGCGCCGAGTGCCTGGAGCAGGATGATGTTGGAGCGCGCCACCCGCGAGTGCAGGACGTCGCCGCAGATCGCGACCTGAAGCCCCTCGATGCCGCCCTTGTTGCGGCGGATGGTCAGCGCGTCCAGCAGCGCCTGGGTCGGGTGCTCGTGGGCGCCGTCGCCGGCGTTGACCACCGCGCAATCGACCTTGCGCGCCAGCAGATGCACCGCGCCCGCGGAATGATGGCGGACCACGATGATGTCGGGCCGCATGGCGTTGAGCGTCGCCGCGGTGTCGATCAGCGTCTCGCCCTTCTTCACCGAGGACGAGGCCACCGACATGTTCATCACGTCGGCGCCGAGCCGCTTGCCCGCGAGTTCGAACGAGGATTGCGTGCGGGTCGAGGGTTCGAAGAACAAGTTGATCTGCGTGCGGCCCCGCAGCACGTTGCGCTTCTTCTCGACCTGCCGCGACAGGGCGACCGCGGCGTCGGCCCGCTCCAGGAGCGATTCGATGTCCGGACGGCTCAGGCCTTCGATGCCGAGCAGGTGTCGGTGCGGGAAGGCGGGTGCGGTCTGAGCGGTCATGCGGCGGTTCTGTCGTCGGCCCTGCGCTATAGGTGTCTCGAAGGGACGCGGCAAGGCGCCGGAGCGTCCCGTGGCCGGTGCTGCTGCTGGTCAGAGGGAAAACGATCTGGTCCGGTCGCGGCTGAGAGATTTTTTTCGTCATCGCGAGCCCGTGATCGAGAAGAATTTGAACGATCCGGCTTCGCTTCCGTTTTTCAAACATCTGTTTGGGCCTGAGCCTGTCGAATGCCTGTTCCGGTGTTCGGCCGCGGGCCCGGAAGCCGAAAGGTAGCCGATGAATACGCGACTTCTTCTGACCGCCGGCGCGCTCTCGCTCGGTCTCGCCCTTTCCTCGGGCGCCTACGCTCAGGGCATGCAGCGGGGTGGCATGGAGCCCGGCATGGGTGGGCAGATGGGCGGCCAGATGGGCGGCCAAATGCAGCAGGGCGCCATGGGTGATGACATGGGCCAGGAGCAGCGCCCGATGAAGCGCAGCTCCAAGAAGATGAAAAAGCCGATGAAGAGCAAGAAGATGATGCGCTCGAAGCGCATGAATTCCGGCTCCGGCATGGAGTCCGGTGCGGGCGGGATGTGAGCCACCCGTCACCCGACTGTGACCAACGCGCCATCTAGGCGATCCTCGGCCCGCCCGGTTAAACCGGGCGGGCCTTTTCGTGTCGAATGAAGCCTTCCAAGTCCTCCCGTGCCGAGCGGTCCCTCCCCCCGGCGCGGGGTGCTGCAACAGGGAACAGCCGCGCCGTGGCCGCAGGATCGACGCTCTCGGGGCCGGACATCGTGGAGACGGTGCGGCGGCGCTGGATGTTTCGCCACCCGCTGGTGATCCGGCTCGCGCACTGGATCAACGTGGTCTGCCTCGCCATCCTCCTGATGAGCGGGCTGCAGATCTTCAACGCCCATCCGGCGCTGTACTGGGGCTCGGCCTCGACCTTCGACAAGCCGTTCGTCGCCATCACCGCCGACCAGGGGGACGACGGCACGCCGCGCGGCATCGTCGCGGTTGCGGGCTACACCTTCGACACCACCGGCGTGCTCGGCCTGTCGAACCTCAACGGCCGGCCCGCGGGCCGCGCCTTCCCGTCATGGTCGACCCTGCCGGCGCATCAGGATCTCGCCACGGGCCGGCGCTGGCACTTCCTGTTCGCCTGGGCCTTCGTCATCAACGGGCTGATCTACCTCGTCTACGGCATCGGAACGGGGCAGCTGCGCCGCCGTCTCATCCCCGACGGGGACCAGATGCGCGGTTTCGGATCCTCGATCCGCGAGCACCTGACGCTTCACTTTCCGGAGGGCGACGAGGCCAAGCGCTACAACGTGTTGCAGAAGCTCAGCTACCTCGTCGTGGTGGCGGTGCTGCTGCCTCTAATGCTGCTCACCGGTCTGGCGATGTCGCCGGGCGTCAACGCGGTGATTCCGCTGCCCGACCTGTTCGGCGGCCGGCAATCGGCTCGCACGATCCACTTCATCGTCACGAATTTGCTGGTGCTGTTCGTGATCGTCCACGTCCTGCTCGTCCTGCTCTCGGGTGTGGCCAACAACATGCGCAGCATGATCACCGGCTGGTTCGTGATCGAGCGGCAGAAACTTCCCGCCGGTTCGGGAGACGGCCGATGAGACCCCGCCTGCACATTCCTCGCCCCCATCGCCGCGGTTTCCTCACGGCGGCGGCCGGCCTCCTCGGCGCCGCGGCGCTCGGCGGCTGCGACCGCTTCGCCGCGAGCCCCATGGGCCAGCGCACGCTGAAGCTCGGGGAAGATGCCAACCTGTTCGTGCAACGCCTGCTGCTGACGCCGGCCTCGCTCGCCAAGGAATTTCCGGACTCGGAGATCTCGCCCTGGTTCAAGCCGAACGGGACGATCGATCCGCCGGACCGGGCTTACAAGGCACTCGCCGCCACGCGCTTCGAAGGATTCCGCCTCCGCGTCGACGGCCTCGTCGAGCGGCCCCAGGATCTGAGCCTCTCCGACCTACGGGCGCTGCCCGCCCGCACTCAGACGACGCGGCACGATTGCGTCGAGGGCTGGAGCGCGATCGGCAAGTGGACCGGCGTGCCCCTCTCGGAGGTGCTGCAGCGCGCCGGCCTCAAGCCGGATGCCCGCTACATCGTGTTCCACTGCGCCGACACGATGGAATATGCGGCCGGCGGCGAGGAGGAGCCGGAGACGGACACGACCGCCAATCCCGGCATGGAGGCGCGGCCCGAGGGCGCCGAGAACCAAGCAAGCGATTCGCAGGCCGCAGGGGCGGAAGCGCCGGCTGACGAGGGCGACGAGGCCCAGGGCATCCCGGTCCGCTACTATGAAAGCATCGATCTCACGGACGCCTACCACCCGCAGACGATCCTCGCCTACGACCTCAACGGCCAGGCCCTGCCGGTCTCGAACGGGGCCCCCTTGCGCCTTCGGGTTGAGCGGCAACTCGGCTACAAGCAGGCGAAATACATCATGCGGATCGAGGTCACCGAGAGCCTGAAACGCATCGGCGACGGTGGGGGCGGCTACTGGGAAGACCGCGGCTACGAGTGGTACGCGGGGATTTGAGAGAGGGTCTCACCCGTTCTCCCGATTTGACAACGCCGCGCCGCTCACCCACTTCTGCGCGGCGCGAGAGCCGGCCTCCGACCGGTACGCTATCCGCGCCATCCCCAAAACCGTACCCGCGGTGAGGCTCTGGCGAGAGGCAGAGGTTCATGAAAGTCGTCGTCGTCGAGTCGCCGGCCAAGGCCAAGACGATCAACAAATACCTGGGGCGCGATTACGAGGTTCTGGCCTCCTTCGGCCATATCCGCGATCTGCCGGCCAAGGACGGCTCGGTCGATCCGGAGGCCGATTTCGCCATGATCTGGGAGCTGGAGGATCGCGGCTCGAAGCGCGTGTCCGAGATCGCGCGCGCCGTGAAGGGCGCCGAGAAGCTCATCCTCGCCACCGACCCGGATCGCGAGGGCGAGGCGATCTCCTGGCACGTCATCGAGGCGCTCACGGCCCGCAAGGCGCTCAAGGGCATCCCGGTCGAGCGGGTGACCTTCAATGCCATCACCAAGGCCTCCGTCGACGCGGCGATGAGGAAGCCGCGCGAGATCGATCAGGCGCTGGTCGATGCCTATCTGGCGCGGCGCGCGCTCGATTACCTCGTCGGCTTCAACCTCTCGCCGGTGCTGTGGCGCAAGCTGCCGGGCGCCAAGTCCGCCGGCCGGGTGCAATCGGTCGCGCTCCGTCTCGTCGTCGAGCGCGAGATGGAGATCGAGCGCTTCAAGCCCCGCGAGTACTGGTCGATCGTCGCCACGCTCGCGACCGAGAACGGCGGCGTGTTCGAGGCCCGTCTCGTCGGCGCCGACGGCAAGCGCATCCAGCGCCTCGATGTCGGCAATGCCGAGGAAGCGGCCGCCTTCAAGCGCGACCTCGAACTCGCGACCTTCCAGGTGGCGAGCGTCGAGGCCAAGCCGGCCAAGCGCCATCCGCAGCCGCCCTTCACCACCTCGACACTCCAGCAGGAGGCCTCCCGCAAGCTCGGGATGGCCCCAGCCCAGACCATGCGCGTGGCGCAGCGGCTCTACGAGGGCGTCGACGTCGGCGGCGAGACCGTCGGCATCATCACCTACATGCGAACCGACGGCGTCGACATGGCGCCGGAGGCGATCCAGGATGCCCGCCGGGTGATCGGCCGCGAGTTCGGCGACGACTACGTCCCCGGCGCTCCGCGCAAATACTCGGTGAAGGCCAAGAACGCCCAGGAAGCGCACGAGGCCGTTCGCCCGACCGATATGGGCCGGTTGCCCAAGCAGGTTGCCCGCTATCTCGAGCCTGAGCAGGCCAAGCTCTACGAGCTGATCTGGACCCGCACGATCGCGAGCCAGATGGAATCGGCCGAACTCGAGCGCACCACCGTCGAGGTGACCGCGAGCGTCGGCCCGCGCCGGATCGACCTGCGCGCCACCGGTCAGGTCGTGAAGTTCGACGGCTTCCTCGCCCTCTACCAGGAGGGCAAGGACGACGAGGAGGACGAGGATTCCAAGCGTCTGCCGGCGATGAGGGCGGGCGACCCCTTGAAGCGCGAGCGCATCGCCTCGACCCAGCACTTCACCGAGCCGCCGCCGCGCTATTCCGAGGCCAGCCTCGTCAAGCGGATGGAGGAGCTCGGCATCGGCCGGCCCTCGACCTACGCCGCGGTGTTGCAGACGCTGCGCGACCGCGAATACGTCAAGATCGAGAAGAAGCGCCTCCAGCCGGAGGACAAGGGACGGCTCGTCACCGGCTTTCTCGAGAGCTTCTTCAAGCGCTACGTCGAGTACGATTTCACCGCGAGCCTGGAGGAGCAGCTCGATCGGGTCTCGAATGCCGAGATCGACTGGCGCACCGTGCTGCGCGACTTCTGGCGCGATTTTTCTGCCGCCATCGGCGGCACCAAGGAACTGCGCGTCGCGGAAGTGCTGGAGGCGCTGAACGGCCTGCTCGGGCCGCACATCTTCCCCGAGAAGGCGGATGGCGGCGATCCGCGCGCCTGCCCGACCTGCGGCTCCGGCCAGCTCTCGCTCAAGCTCGGCAAGTTCGGCGCCTTCATCGGCTGCTCGAACTACCCCGAGTGCAAGTACACCCGCCAGCTTTCGGCCTCCGGCGTCGAGGGCGAGGGTGACGGCTCCTCGGCCGACGGCGGCCAGCCCGGCGTGCGGGTGCTCGGCGACGATCCCGCCACCGGCCTGCCCGTAACCCTGCGCGACGGGCGTTTCGGGCCGTTCGTGCAACTCGGCGAGGCGTCGTCCGAGAAGGGTGCGGAGAAGCCCAAACGCTCCTCGTTGCCGAAGGGCATGACGCCGGGCAGCGTGACCCTGGAGATCGCGCTGCGCCTGCTGTCGCTGCCGCGCGAAGTGGCCAAGCATCCTGAGACCGGCGAGCCGATCCTGGCCAATCTCGGCCGCTTCGGGCCCTACGTGCAGCATGGGAAGACCTACGCCAATCTCGGCAAGGACGACGACGTGCTGGAGATCGGCGCCAACCGCGCCATCGACCTCATCGTCGCCAAGGAGCAGGGCGGCGGGCGCGGGCGCCCCTCCTCCGATCCCGGCCGCGCCCTCGGCGCGCATCCGGATGGCGCCGCCCTCGTGGTCAAGGCGGGCAAGTACGGCCCCTATGTCAGCGACGGCTCGGTCAACGCGACGCTGCCGAAGACGATGAGCGCCGAGAGCCTGACGCTCGAACAGGCAATCGACCTCGTCAATGCCAAGCGCGCCTCCGGCGGCGGCAAGAAGCCGGTTCGCAAAACGGCGGCCCGCTCTCGCGCACCCGCGAAGAAGGCGGAGGCCGGCGAGGCCAAGAAACCTGCCGCGCGCAAGACGGCGACCAAGGCTGCGGCCAAGCCGGCGGCTGCGAAGAAGGCTCCGGCGAAGACGAAGGCGAGCTGAGGCGAGCGACGCCTCAACCCTCCCCTTCTGCGGGGGAGGGTGTCCGCGGTGCGGACGGGGGAGGGGCGGCGCGACGGTGGCTTCTCAACCGGCGTCGGTCCGGCGGAAGCGGCGCTCCCCTCACCGGACCCCTTTGGGGGCCACACTCTCCCGCAGAGGGGAGAGGGCATACGCGGCGAGCTTATGCTTCGAGATCAGTCTGCGCCGACCCGCTCGAACGTCAGGTAACTCGGCAACCGGCCGGCCGCGAGGGCCTTGGCCTCGTAGCGGGTGCCCGGCCAGCCGGGAAAAGGCCGGCGCCAATCGTCGGCATGCTCGGCCGTCCAGCGCAAATGCGGGCAGCGCGCGGCGCGGACCAGGGTCCAGCCGACATAGTCGTCGATGTCGCTGGCAAACCGAAAATGGCCGCCGGGGCGCAGCACCCGCGCGATCTCGGTGAGCGAGGCGTCCGAGACGAAGCGGCGCTTGCGTTGGCGGCGCTTGGGCCAGGGATCGGGATAGAGCAGGTAGACGCGGGCGAGGCTCGCATCCGGCAGGGCGGCGAGCAGGGCGGTGGCGTCCTCGTCCCAGACGCGAACGCTGCGCAGAGCGCGCTCGTCCACCGCGCGTAGCAGCTTGACCACGCCGTTGACGAAGGGCTCGCAGCCGATGATGCCGGTCCGCGGATGGGCCTCGGCCTGAGCGGCGAGGTGCTCGCCGCCGCCGAAGCCGATCTCCAGCCAGACCTCGTCGACCGGCACCGGGAACAGGCTCGGCGGATCGAGAAACTCGCCGCGCTCGGGCAGAGCGACGCGTAAGTGGGGAAGCGCCCCTTCGAGGCGCTGCTCCTGGCCCGGCCGCAGCCGCTTGCCCTTGCGGCGCCCGTAGAAGGCCCGCTCGGTCTCGGCCGTCCCGCCCGTTTCGGGAGGGACGCTGTCATCCCTCCCCATCATGGTTCGGGCTCAGAAGGCCGATTTCAGCTTAGCGGCCAGATCGGTCTTCTCCCAGGAGAAGCCGCCATCGGCATCGGGCTCGCGGCCGAAATGGCCGTAGGCCGCGGTGCGGGCGTAGATCGGCTTGTTGAGCTGAAGCGCTGTGCGGATGCCACGGGGCGAGAGGTCGAGGGCGTCCATCAGGACGGTCTCGAGCTTCGCCTCGTCCACGGTGCCGGTGCCGTGCAGGTCGACGTAGATCGACAGGGGCTTGGCCACGCCGATGGCGTAGGAGAGCTGGATCGTGGCGCGGCGGGCAAGCCCGGCGGCGACGACGTTCTTGGCGAGATAGCGGGCCGCGTAAGCCGCCGACCGATCGACCTTGGTCGGGTCCTTGCCCGAGAAGGCGCCGCCGCCGTGGGGCGCCGCGCCGCCGTAGGTGTCGACGATGATCTTGCGGCCGGTGAGGCCGGCATCGCCGTCGGGACCACCGATCACGAACTTGCCGGTCGGGTTGACGTGCCAGACGGTGCTCTCGTTGACCCAGCCCTCGGGCAGGGCCTTGAGGATGTAGGGCTCGACGATGGCGCGCACGTCCGCCGAGTCGAGCGACTCGTCGAGATGCTGCGTCGAGAGCACGATCTGCGTCACCTCGACCGGGCGGCCGTCGGCGTAGCGCACGGTGACCTGGCTCTTGGCGTCGGGACCGAGCTTGGCCGCATCACCCTGCTTGGCCTTGCGGGCGTCGGCGAGGTCCTTGAGGATCTTGTGGGCGTAGAAGATCGGGGCTGGCATCAGTGCCGGGGTCTCGTCGGCGGCGTAGCCGAACATGATGCCCTGATCGCCCGCGCCCTCGTCCTTGTTGCCGGCGGCATCCACGCCCTGGGCGATGTCGGCCGACTGGGCGTGCAGGTGGATGGCGACGTCGTTGTTCTTCCAGTGGAAGCCCGACTGCTCGTAGCCGATGTCGCGCACGGCCTCGCGAGTCAGCTCCTCAAGGTCCTTGAAGGTCACGGAATCGGGGCCGCGCACCTCGCCCGCGATCACGACGCGGTTCGTCGTCGTCAGCGTCTCGACGCCGAGGCGGGCCTCCGGCATCGCGGATAGGTAGGCATCGACCACGGTGTCCGAGATCCGGTCGCTCACCTTGTCCGGGTGGCCTTCGGAGACGGATTCGCTGGTGAAGAGATAGTCGGAACGAGGCATCATGCACCCCCGATTGTCGGGTGCGCCTCGTCTTGTCACGGCGCTTGACCCGGTCTCCAGAGGCGCGGCTTGTCGCATCGGCGTTACGGACGGTCAAGCCGGAATGGCGAAATCGTCCGTTTTAACGAACGGTTCGGGATGTACTTATGCCCGGCCGCGATCCGCGCACGGTGCCGAGATTGGGAATTGGACGGACGACTTCGAGGTGTGAGCGTCAGCTCTTGAGTTCGCGGCTCAGGGTTTCGACCGCGGCGGAGAGTTCGCGGCGCTGGTCCTCGCTGAACGTTTCGACGAACTGGCGCGCGAAAGCGCGGGCAAGATCAGACCACGGATCGGTCGCGTAAGGCTGCTGTCCATTATCTGAGAAACCGCGTTCCGTCTCTGGATCAGGATGGGGAATGCCGTCGAGGAACTCGGAGACCGGAGTATTGGTGAGACGGCTCAGGATCGCGAGGTGGATGGCACTGATCCGGTTGACCCCCTTTTCGTATTTTTGGAGTTGAGCAGCCGACATCCCGAAGCTGTCAGCGACGGTGCGTTGCGTCAGCTTCGAGCGTTTGCGCTGCTCGGCAATACGACGTCCGAGAAGGACGTCGCGCTCATCGGTCTTCTGGCCTGCCATCTTCTCTCTGCCCACGATTTATTGGGCGATGCTTCGAACGAAAACTTTCCTGTTGCAAGACCGCCCGAAGCGGCAACTGCGACGCAAGACGGAATATGTCATTTGTTAATGGTGCGACGTGGCGTCGCAGGTCGATCCAGGCGTGAATGTGTCGACGCACCGCAATCACAAGATCGAATACAAGAATGGCGTCCCCGGCAGGGCTCGAACCTGCGACCCCAGGTTTCATACCACTTCGGCTTTCGCCGCCGCGCTGTGCGCGCGTTCGTGGCCTGGACTATCCCTTCACCCTGGGTCTCGTGCGAGGCCTTTAGGTGCCGCCCGTCTAGTCTCTACACCTTCCCGCGACCCTCAATGGATCTCAGGCTTGGCTCGGGATCGGCAGGGCGCCGCGGCGCCGGAAGCTTTCCCCGAATTTGAGCGGATCCGCCGCGCGGTTTCCCATCGCGGCGCCCAATTGTGGAGTTTAGGAAACCTGTGCTCTGTCCAGCTGAGCTACGGAGACGTCGGCGAAGGCTTAGCATCATCGCACGGGACCGCCAACCGGTCCGATCCCGGCCGGAGCCGGGCGCCGGGGGGGACGTGTCGGACGTTTTATTTGCGGGAGACGGCCGTCGGCATTCCGGGACGTTGAGCCCCGAGCCCAAAAGAGACGGCATTGCAGGCTTGCGGAGCGGCCTAACCCTGGCAGTCCTCGCCGTTCGCCTGCTGTCAGGGCCGTTCGGCCTGTGGCCCCCGAGACTCACGGGGCGACAATCCGCGATTGTGAATGCCTGATGCTCTCACGTGCCGCGATCCGGGCGCTTTTCGTGCGGCATCCTTCCCGTCACGAGAGGCCGAGCGCGAGCGGTGGTGATGGGGCGCGGCGAGGGGCGCAGTATTGTACCCAACCAGCGACGGGCTGGCCGCCGCAGCGGTTCGGGTCTGGCTTGGCTCCTCGCGACCGCCTGCGGCGGGAGCGTCGCTTCTCACGGCGTATCGGCCGCCCCGCGCGCCGAGGACACCTGCCGGCCGTTGGCCGCGCGTGTGGATCGTCTCGCCGATGTCGGGCCTCGGGGCGAGCTGATCCTCGCCTCGGGCCGCCGGGCGGTGCTCTCCGGCCTGCGCTGGCCCGACGAGCCCGCGATCGATGCCGGGGCGCGGGCTTGGCTCCTGACCTTCCGGGGCGCGCCTTTGACACTGACCGAGCGCGGCGCCGAGGATCGCTGGGGCCGCCGGCGTGCCGACGGAATCGCGGGCGAGGCCGAGCCGATCGATCTCGCCGGGGGGCTGGTCGCGGCCGGGCTCGCCTATGCCGATCCCGGCGAGGCCGACGCCCTCTGCCGTCCGGCGCTCCGCACCCTCGAAGCTGCGCCGCGGGCGGCCGGGCTCGGCCTGTGGGCGGGCGGACCGCTCGCCGCGACCGATGCGGCGGTCCTGAGCGCGCGGGCCGGGCGGTTCGCGGTGGTCGAAGGGCGCATCCTGCATATCGGCGAACGCGCAACGCGGACCTATCTCGACTTCACCCGCCGGGGTGAGCAGGGCTTGACCGTAACGGTGCAGAAACGCACTTGGCGGATTCTGAGCGAACATGGTTTGTCGGCGGCCACGCTGAAGGGCCGCCTCGTGAGAATCCGCGGCATGGTCGAGATCGGGCGGGGACCGCTCATCGATCTTGCCGGCGTGGAGAGCATCGAGGTCGTCGAGGGGGAGCAGGCGCTGCGGCGCTAGAACGGCATGACGGGGGATCGGCAGCACGAATCGAGGCGGCGGAGCGGGTGCGGGCGCCGTGGGAGGCGACCGGGCCGGGCCGGCGTGCAGGCCGGCACGCTGCTTGTGCTCGCGAGCCTTCTGGCCGCCTGCGCGGCCGACCAGACCGGCACCGTGCTCACACCTGCGGTCATCAAGGTACCGGAGCAGGCACCCAAGACGACGGGGCGCACGCGCTCGGACGAGGCGGACCACGCTAAGCTCGTGGCCTCCTTCGGCGGCGAGTACCGTGCCCCGGCCGCCCACCGGCTGGTTGCCGAGATCACCGACCGCCTCGTGCGCGTGAGCGACCGGCCGGAAGAGAGCTACGCGGTCACGCTGCTCGACTCGCCCGTCGTCAACGCTTTCGCCCTGCCGAGCGGCCGGCTCTACGTCACCCGCGGGTTGCTCGCGCTCGCGAGCGACAGCTCGGAGGTCGCGGCCGTGCTCGCCCACGAGATCGCCCACGTGACGCTACGCCATGCCACCGCCCGCAGCGAGATGGCGCTTCGCTCGCAGCTCGTGAGCCGCGTGGTCGCCGACGTGCTGAACGATCCGGTCACGGGCGCGCAGCTTGAGAACCAATCGAAGTTCACCCTTGCCCGCTTCTCCCGCGAGCAGGAGCTCGAGGCCGACACCAACGGCGTCCGCGTGCTGGCCCAGGCCGGCTACGATCCCTTCGGCGCCGGCCGCTTCCTCGACGCGCTCCAGCGCACCATGGCGCTCAAATCGGGTAACGGCAGCGCGGCCGAGCCCGACATGCTGGCGACCCATCCCGCCACTGCCGAGCGGATCGCGCTCGTCACCCGCGCGGCCCGGCGCATCGGCGCCCCCGGCCTCGGCGCCGACGACCGCTCGCGTTACCTCGCGGCGATCGATGGGCTCGCCTACGGTGACAATCCCGGCGAGGGCCTCGTGCGCGGGCGCCGCTTCCTGCATCCGGGCCTCAGCATCGCGTTCGAGGTGCCGGACGCCTTCGCTATCGAGAACACCCGCAACGCCGTGCTCGGCACCACGCCGGAGGGCAGCCGCCGCCTGCTGTTCGATCAGGTGGAGGCGAGCGGCGACCGCAGCCTAGAGGACGTGCTGCGCGCGACCTGGAACGACGCCATCGATGCGAGTTCGATCGAGAACCGCATCATCGGCGGGCGCTCTGCCGTCACCGCGCTGTCGCGCGGCAAGGACTGGACCTTCCGGCTTGCGGCGATCCGCATGGGCGAGACCACCTACCGCATGATCATGGCGGCCAAGGGCGCGACCGATCCCGAGCCGGCCTTCCGGCGCTGGCTGGAAAGCCTGCGGCCGATCGAACCGGAGGAGGCTGCCGCCCTCAAGCCGGCGCATCTGCGGATCGTCACCGCCGCGCCGGGCGACACCGTCGAAGGTCTGGCCCGCCGCATGAGTGTGCCCGACCGCGCCGTCGATCGCTTCCTCGTGCTCAACGGCCTGCAGCGGGGGGCTGCGGTGAAGCCCGGACAGGGCTACAAGCTCGTGGTGGAATAGGGTTCCGCTCCATCGGTCTTGTCCAGCGGTCTTGCGCGCCCGGTGCATGGCGCCGAGAGCCCTGCTCGACCTGATTGCATCAGCTCGGCGGCTCTAGGTCTTTGTAGTGTCACGCTTTCTTTTCGACGAACCGGCATCCACTTCGTCGGAAAGCGCTCTAGGCCGATGCCCCACCGCAGCGGGTCCGATGTGACGCCCACCGATCTCCCAGCCGACACCGCCGTCGCGGTCGTGTTCTTCCGCCCCTCCCCCGAGCAGGTCGAGCGGGTCGTCGAGCGTTTCGCCGGGCGCATGCCGGTGCTCGTCTATGACAACGGCGGCATCCCGCCCGAGGCGATGGCCCAATTGCACGCGGCGGAGGGACTCACCCGGCTCGGCGAAGGATGCAATCGCGGCATCGCCGCCGCCCTCAACGCGCTGGCCGAGGCGGCGATCGCGGCGGGCTTCGCCCGCCTCTTCCTGCTCGACCAGGATGCCGACACGAGTGTCGAGACGGCGCGGGCGCTGGGTCATGCCCTCGACCGGCTTGCGGACGCGGACCCGCCCCCGGCGCTCGTCGGGCCGGCGCCCGCGCCGAAGCCCGGCCATAAGGCGCCGGTCTACCCGCCGCGCCCCGGCGTGCCGCCCCGCGAAACTCTCCGGCCGGTGGAATTCCTGGCGACCTCCGGCTCGCTCGTGGATCTGTCCGCCTACGCGCGGGTCGGCCCGTTCCGCGAGGACTTCTTCATCGACGCCGTCGATCTCGAATGGTGCTTTCGCGCCTGGGCAAGGGGCCGGAGCTGCTGGATGGACCCTGCCACCGCGATCCCGCACAGCGTGGGGCGCGGCACCATCCGCGCGCGGTTCCTGCCCGTGGCGATGCCCGACCAGCCGCTTTTCCGCATGGCGGTTTACGTGCGCAACACCGCCTATGGCTGGCGCCTGCCGCACGTTCCGGTCCGGTGGAAGCTGAAACAGGCGGCCTACCTGCCGCTGCAGATCGGGCTCTACTGGAGCCGGCACCGGTTCTCGCCCCGCGTGCTGGTGCGCCTTCTCGCGGCGCTGGCGCAGGGGCTGGCCGGGCGCCTCGGCCGGCCGGCAGATGCGCCGCCATGACTGCCGCCCTCACGGCGGCCCTCGATGTCGTCATCGTCAACTGGAACGCCGGGGAGCAACTCCGGGCCTGCCTTGCGAGCCTGGCCGCGAGCGAGGGCGCGGAGCATCTGCGCGTCGTCGTCGTCGACAACGCCTCCGGCGACGGCTCGGCGGACGGTCTCGACTTGCCGGGCCTCGCGCTCACGCTGCTGCGAAACCGCGAAAATCTCGGCTTCGCCCGCGCCTGCAACCAGGGCGCCGCGTTGGGCTCGGCCGATGCGATCCTGTTTCTCAATCCCGATACGGAGGTGAGCCGGGACGGCATCGCCCGCGCCCGCGCCCGGCTCGAGGCGGAGCCTAGCACCGGCATCGTCGGCGCCCGGCTGGTCGACGAGGCGGGGCAGACGCACCGCACCTGCGCCCGCCATCCGACGGGGCCGAGCCTGATCGCTCACACCCTGTTCCTCGACCGTCTGCTGCCCGGCCGCGTCCGCCCGCACTTCCTGCTCGACTGGGACCACGCCGAGACCCGCGACGTCGATGCGGTGATGGGCGCCTTCCTGATGATCCGGCGTCCGCTCTTCGCCCGTCTCGGCGGATTCGACGAGCGCTTCTTCGTCTACTGGGAGGATGCCGACCTCTGCGCTCGCGCGTCCGCCGCGGGCTTCGCCGTGTGCCATGTCGCAGAGGCCGAGATCCGCCACCGTGGCCAGGGTACCACCGGGGCGGTGAAGGATCGCCGCCTGTTCTACTTCCTGCGGGCGCAGGCGCTCTACGCGCACAAGCATCACGGCCGGGCGACCGCTCTGGCCGTGCTGGCCGCCGCGCTCGCCGTGAACCTGCCGGTGCGGCTCGGCCGGGCGCTGGTGCGGGGCGCACCGGGCGACGCGGGTGCGGTGATCCGCGCAGGGCGAATGCTCGTGACGGCCCTGCCGGGCCTGTTGACCCGCGGCGGCCGATGAGGCTTGCCTGAAGCGGGGCATCTTGTCGTCCGCGTCGGCCTCCGTCATGGTGCCGCCCTCCGGACGGTCCCGCTTGCACCCGCGGCGGGCGGCTGAACGGGAAGCGGCGTGTACGACAGTGCGGACAAGGGCTTTCGACCGGCGGACCTGTCGCCCGCCCTCTACCGTGCCGCCTTCGACGGTGCGCCGGTGGGCCTCGCCGTCTTCACGCCCGACGGTCGCACGATCCGCACCGCCAACGCCTGCCTGTGCCGCTGGCTCGGCTACGCGCCGGGCACCCTCGACCGCTGCCCGATCGATCGGGTGATCGGCCGCGAGGCCTTCGGCGACGTAGGTCCCGAGGTGAAGGCCGGCATCCGCCGCTGGCTGCGGGCGGATGGCAGCAGCCTCGACCTGCGTCTCACTCTCTCCGGCGAGGACGCGGCGGAACCGGTGGCGGTGGTGACCGTCGTGGATGCCGACGATCTGGTCCGGGCCGAGCAGAACCGCGACGCCCTGACGGCGGCAGGCCTCGGCGAGTGGCGCTGGGACCTCATGACCGGGCAGATGGTGTTCTCGCGCCGCGCCGCGCAGATCCTCGGCTACGCGCCGGGCCGCTCCGTCACCTGGGCGGGCATGCGGGGGCAGGTCGATCCGGAGGATGCCGAGCGGATCCAGGCCGCGGTCGCGGCCGCCATCGCCGAGCGCCGCCCCTACGCCTTCCAGACCCGCTTCCGCCGCGCCACCGACGGCGCCGAGATCTGGATCGGCGCCCGCGGCGAGGCGCTGCTCGCCGCCGACGGCACGCCGGTCGGCATCGTCGGCGTGGTGCAGGACGTCACCACCCGTGTCGAGGCCCGCGAAGCCCTGGCCGAGCGCGAGGAGCGCCTGCGGGTCGCCACCACGGTGGCCAATCTCGGCATCTTCGAGTGGCACGTCCTCGACGATCGTGCGACCTGGGAGAACGAGCGGATGTTCGCGATCTTCGGCCGCCGGCCGGAAGAGGGCAGCATCGGCAAGGCCACCTTCCTGAAGGAAATCCTGCATCCCGAGGATCGGCCCGTCTTCCGGCAGGCGATCCTACGGGCTTTGCGCGAGGACGTGATCCTGCACGCGACGGGGCGCATCCGCCGCCACGACGATGGCCAGTGGCGCACCATCGACATGGCGGGACGCTTCGAGCGGACCCGGCCGGGCGGGCTGCCGCGGCGCCTGATCGGCGTCGTCGCCGACGTGACCGACCGCCACCTCTCCGAGGAGCGCCGCAGCCTGCTGATCCGCGAGCTGCACCACCGGGTGAAGAACACGCTCGCCACGGTCCAGGCCATCGTCGGCTCGACCGCGCGCACCGCCACCAGCATCGACAGCTTCCACGAGGCCTTCGTCGGCCGCATCAAGTCGCTCGCCCACACTCACAGCGTGCTCACCGAGGCGACGTGGCAGACGGCGAGCCTGCGCGACCTGCTCTCCTCCGAGCTGATGCCCTATGCCGAGAGCGAGACCGAAACCTCGCCGGACCTGCGCATCGTCCTCGACGGCCCGGCGGTCGACCTGCCCTCCGAGGTGGCCGTGCCGATCGGCATGGCGATCCACGAACTGACCACCAACGCGGCCAAGTATGGCGCCCTCTCGACCGGCCGCGGCCGGATCACCATCACCTGGAGCGTCGAGGCCGGCGTGCTGCACCTCGATTGGCGCGAGAGCGGCGGTCCCACCGTTGCCCCGCCGACTCGCCAGGGCTTCGGCTCACGCCTGTTGCAGCGGGTGCTGACGACCCAGGTCCAGGCGCAGATCACCACGGATTACGCGCCGGAAGGGTTCCACCTGACGCTGGCCGCGCCGCTGCCGACGCGCAACCCGGCGCTCAACCCGCTCGCCTGAGCGGACGCCCGCAAGCCGCCCTCAGGCGGCGCCGCGCGCTTCCTCGCCGCCGGCATTCACGAAGCTCTTCAGCTCGTCGAGTGAGCCGAAGGTGAAGCGGCCGCGCGGCGTATCCGCCTCGATCGAACCGTCGGAGAACATCACGTAGGTGTTGGCGCCCGACGCGTAGGAGCCGACCGCGTGCCGCTCCTCGGTGATGGCCTCTTTCGGCTCAGGCTCCTGAGACGCCGGCTCCTGCACCACCGGCGCGGGGGCCCCCGGCTCTTGCGAAGGCTCGGGCGAAGGCTCGAATTGTGCGGCCGGCGCGTCCGGCACCGGAGCAGGCGCCGGTTCGTCGAGGAAGGAGCGCAGGCCGATCGGTTCGGCGGCAGGCTGAACCTCGACGTGCGGCTCGACGACCGGGTCGGCGACCTTCACCGGTTCGGGTTCGAACGCGACGGGGACCGGTGCGGGGGTGCCGTCTTGTGCGGGTTCGGGGGCGCGGAACAACTCGTCGTCGCTCGCACGCGCCGGTGCGGCCTCCGGCAGCAGATCGGGCAGCAACGGCTCTGCCGCGCTCGGCTGCGGCGCGGCGGAGGGGGCCGGATCCTCGAAGACCGGCTCGGAACCCCGGCCGCCCGGCCGCAGCGCGCCGATCGACAGGCCGGCGAGACCGGCCGCGCCCGCACCGGCCGCAGCGAGGCCGCCGAAGGAGGGCCGCTCCGGCGGCGTGATCTCGGGCGCCGCGAAGGCCGGCGCCTCCGGCGTCGAAGCCTCCCAGGGCGCCGTCCCGACGGGAAGCGCGGCCTGAACGCTCGGCTGGGGCGATGCGGCGCGCAGGTCGGACATGACGTCCTGCAGCTTGAGCAGGCGGTGGACGATCACGGTCAGCCCGAGCAGGACCACGCCCGCCGAGGCCGCGGTCGAACCGCCGATCACCATCGCGAGCCCGCTCTCCAGGCGGACATAGGGAAAGCCCTGGACCACGGCGGCGATGCCACCGAGGATCATGACGGAACTGAGCGCGAGCAGCGCGACGACCATGGTACTCTCGACTGACTGTCGCGGGCGGCGTGGAGGGAACAGGATAACCCCCGGCCCGCGCATTGCAAAATCGCCCGGCCTCCTTGTCCTGGAAACCGGCCTTTTTGTCTCTCCTTGCACAGCTGGGCGCCTGCGCAAAACGGTGGATGCCGCGCTTTCACCGGTGACAGGCGCGTGGATACGGCCCCGGTGGCGTTGCCGAGCCCGACCCACCGACTTACCTACCCGCCCGTCACCTCGCCGGCGCGCACGGAAAACGGACCGCGCGCCCTGCCATCGCTTCCCGCGAGACCCGGACAACCCAGGAGACACGCATGACGTTCACCCTGCCCGAGCTGCCCTACGCCTACGACGCGCTGGGCCCTTACATGTCGAAGGAAACCCTCGAGTTCCACCACGACAAGCACCACAAGGCCTATGTCGACACCGGCAACAAGCTGCTGGAGGGCACCGACCTCGCGGGCAAGAGCGTCGAGGAGATCGTCAAGGCGAGCTACAACACCAACCAGGCGCTCTTCAACAACGCCGGTCAGCATTACAACCACCTCCACTTCTGGAACTGGATGAAGCCCAACGGCGGCGGCCAGCCCCCGGCCGAGCTGGCCAAGAAGATTGACGAGGATCTCGGCGGCTACGAGAAGTTCAAGGCTGACTTCATCCAGGCCGGAATCGGCCAGTTCGGCTCCGGTTGGGCCTGGCTCGCGGTCAAGGACGGCAAGCTCGCCATCCTGAAGACCCCGAACGGCGAGAACCCGCTCGTCCACGGCGCCACCCCGATCCTCGGCGTCGATGTGTGGGAGCACTCCTACTACATCGACTACCGCAACCGCCGTCCCGACTACCTCAAGGCGTTCATCGAGAACCTCGTGAACTGGGAGTACGTCGAGAAGCTGTACGGGGAAGCCAAGGCCTGATCCGGCCCGCCCCGCTCACGTGATGCAGCCGCCCCGTTTGCCGACGGGGCGGCTTTTTCGTGCAGGGCGTGACCCCACCGTCATTGTCGCGCCGTCAACAGCCGGCCTACTGCACGGCGAAGTTTTCGACGGGGCGATCCCACCCGCGTCCTCATCCTGAGGTGCTGAGCGGGATCGGCCGTCCGCACGGGATCGTCTGCCAAAAACATGATCCGCTCGATCCTCTCCGTCGGCGGCTGGACGCTGGTCTCGCGGGTCACGGGCTTTGCCCGCGACGTCGTCACCGCCGCCGTGATGGGCGCCGGGCCGCTGGCAGATGCCTTCGTCGTTGCCTTCCGCCTGCCGAACCACTTTCGCGCGATCTTCGGCGAGGGAGCGTTCAACACCGCCTTCGTGCCGGCCTACACCCATCTGGAGCAGGCGGGCGAGGCGGGCGCCGCCGCGCGGTTTGCCGACCGCGTCTTCACCCTGATGCTGATCGTGCAGGTGCTGCTGCTCGCGCTCGCGCTCCCGGCGATGCCCTGGATCGTGCGCGCGCTGGCGCCGGGCTTCTCCGAGGACGGGGAGCGGTTCGCGTTGGCCGTGAGCCTGACGCGGATCACCTTCCCCTACCTGCTGTTCATGACGCTGGTGACGCTGTTCTCCGGCATCCTCAACGCGCATCGCCGCTTTGCCGCCGCGGCCGGAGCGCCGGTTCTGCTCAACCTCGCGATGCTGACGGCCCTCGCGCTGGCCTTCCTGTTCCCGAACGCGGCCTATGCCGCCGCCTGGGGCGTCTCGGTCTCCGGCGTGCTGCAATTCGCGCTCGTGTGGTGGGATGCGCGGGCCCGCGCCTACGCCCCGCGGCTGACGAAGCCCACGTTGCGCGATCCCGACATGATCCGCTTCTTCAAGATCCTGGGCCCCGCCGTGATCGGTTCGGCCGGCTTCCAGATCGCGACCTTTGCCGACACGATCATCGCGAGCTTCCTGCCAACCGGCGCGGTCTCGGCGCTCTACTACGCCGACCGGATCTACCAATTGCCCTTCGGCGTCATCGCCATCGCCGCCGGCACTGTGCTGCTGCCTGAGATGAGCCGGCGCATCGCCGCGGGCGACGTGGCCGGGGCGCACGCGGCGCAGAACCGGGCCGCCGGCTTCTCGCTCGCGCTCTCGGCCCCGTTCACCATCGCCTTCCTGACCCTTCCGGGTCTGATCATGGCAGCCCTGTTTCAGCGCGGCGCCTTCACCGCGGAGGACGCCGCCCGTGCGGCTTCGGTGCTCGCGGCCTATGGGCTGGCCCTGCCGGCCGTGGTGCTGGTGCGCTCGGCGGTGGCGAGCTTCAACGCGCGGCAGGACACCACGACCCCGCTCTACGCCTCGCTGACGGCGCTCGCCGTCAATGTCGGGCTGAAGCTCGTGCTCACCGGCCCCTACGGCGTCGCCGGCCTCGCGCTCGCCACCGCCATCGGCCAGTGGATCAATCTGGCCCTGCTCTACGGGCTGGCTTTGCGTCGCGGCTGGACCGCGCCGGGGCGGGTGCTCGGCGTCACCGTCGCCGCGGTGATCGTGGCGAGCGCAGTGCTGGCGGCGCTCGCCGTCTACGGCCTGCCGTTTGCCGAACGGATCGTGCCCGCCCTGCCCCATTTGCGCGAGATCGCCGTGCTCGGGCTTCTCGGCATCGCCGGGGTGCTGACCTATGCCGGCACCCTGCTCGCGGTGATGGGCGCCTTCGGCGTGCGCCTGCGCCGCCGGTAGCCTTTCCGAACCGGGCGGGCGCCTCATCTTACCGTCGATGCCCCGTCCCGATCTCCTCGCCGGCAAGAGCCACGCCGTCTTCGACGCCTACGGCACCCTGTTCGACGTGCATGCGGCGGTGGCGCGCCATGCCGGCGAACTGGGGCCTCGGGCGCAGGCCTTGTCCGAAGTCTGGCGCACGAAGCAGCTCGAATATTCCTGGGTCCACGGCCTGATGGGCCGCTATGTCGGTTTCTGGGACCTGACCGAGCGTGCCCTCGATTTCGCCCTGGCCCTCCACCCCGAGATCGACCGGGCCTGCCGCGAAAAGCTCCTCGACGCCTATCGCGATCTCGATGCCTACGACGAGGTGCCCGGCCTGCTGGAGCGCCTGCGCGGGCGGGGCGTGAGGACCGCTCTGTTCTCCAACGGCAACGCCGCGATGCTGGAGCGGGCGGTGGCCTCGGCCGGTCTGGACGCGCGGCTCGACGCGGTGCTCTCGGTCGATGCCGTCAAGACCTTCAAGACGGCGCCCGAAGCCTACCGGATGGTCCTCGATCGGCTCCGCACCGCGCGGGAGAGCGTGCTGTTCTTCTCCTCGAACCGCTGGGACATCGCCGGGGCCACCGCCTTCGGCTTCGACGCGGTGTGGGTAAATCGCAAAGAGCTGCCCGACGAGTACCCGGACCAGCCGCCGTGCGCGGTCGTGAAAAGCCTCGAAGACGTGATCTGAACCGCCGGCAACGTCGCGTTCGCCAATCCTTAAGCTTGACCGGATTAACTCGGGCGCACGGCCTGTCGTTTTCTCGCCTGTCGTTTCCCTGCCCGCTCAGTCCGGTTGTCCAGAGGATCGGTTCTCGTGCCCGCTCTGTCGCTCTCCGTTCTCGCCCGCAAGGGCGTCTGCACGGCGCTTCTCGGCGCCGCCCTCCTCTCCGCCGCGCCGGCTCAAGCCCGCGACGGCCGCAACGGCGCCCTGATCGGTGGTGCCGCCGCCGGCGTCATCGGCGGGCTGGCCGTCGGCGCGCTCCTCAACGGTGCCGCGCCGCCGCCCCCGCCGCCTGCGCGCCGGGTCTATGTCGAGGAAGAGCCGATCTATGTCGCGCCGCCGCGCCGCGGCCCGATCTGCCACTACGAGCGCCGGAAGGTGTGGCTCGACGAGGTCGAGTTCACCTACCGCCGGGTCGAGGTCTGCGAATAGCTTTTCGCGGATTCTTCGCGCGTGACGAGGAGCGGCGTCCGCCTCAGGCGGGCGCCTTTTTTGTCAGGATCCAGTCCTCGACAACAATGGCGTCGAGGCCGGTGGTGTAGAACATCAGGATCGCGTCCTCCGCCGTGTGGAGGATCGGCTTTCCCATCACATTGAAGCTGGTGTTGAGCAGGATCGGCACGCCGGTGAGTTCGGCAAACGCCGCGATCAGCGCCGCGTAAGCCGGGTTGCGCTCGGCCGTGACACTCTGGAGCCGCCCGGTGCCGTCGGCATGGACCACGGCCGGCACGTGCTCGCGCGCAGCCTCGCGCCAGACGAGCGTCCGCTCCATGTAGGGGCTATCCGAATAATCCTCGAACCAGTCCGGCCCGGCCTCGGCCAGGATCGACGGCGCGAAGGGGCGGAACGCCTCGCGGTACTTCACCTTGGCGTTGAGCGATTCCTTAGCCTGGGCCGGGCGCGGGTCGGCGAGGATCGAGCGGTTGCCGAGCGCCCGCGGGCCGAATTCCGCCCGTCCCTGCACCCAGCCGACCAGGCCGCCCTCGGCCAGAATTTTCGCCGCCTCCCGCGTCACGCCCTCGTGGCCGAGGCGGCGGGCGCGAGGCTCCCACTCGCCCATCCGCTCCAGTGGCTCGGTCGAGACAAGCGAGCCGAGATAGGGCGTAAGCGGACGCGCCGCGCGCGGCGGTCCGCGCCAATCCGGATCGTCCTCGGCCAGCGCCAGCCACGCGGCGCCGATGGCGTTGCCGTCGTCGGCGGGCGCCGAGGGCACGTGCAGGCGCTCGAACCCGGAGCGCCCGAGCACACGCCCGTTGTACGATGAGTTGAGCCCGCAGCCCCCGGCGATGACGAGGTTTTCGCTCGGAGCCAGCCGCCACGCCTCGGCCACCAGCACGTCCATGAGTTCGGAAAAGATGTTTTGGCCGCAGCGGGCGAGATCGGCCCAGCCCTGCTCGCCGACATCCTTCGGCCGCCGGGCCAGGATCTCGGCGGCGACCGCCTGCACGGTGGCCTCGTCGGAAAACTTCAGGCGTCCGTCCTCGACCGTGTAGAGGCGGCGCAGGATCGCCATCAGCTCGGGGTCGGTCCGGCCATAGGGCGCGAGCCCCATGATCTTCCATTCCTCACCCTTGATCTGGTCGAAGCCGGCGAGGTCCGTGACCAGCCCGTAGAGGAAGCCGACCGAGCCGCGCCCGCGCTGGCGCCGTACCTCCTCGATCCGGCCGTCCTTGAGGCGGTAGATCGCCGCCGCGCCGGTCTCGCCCATGCCGTCGACGATGAGCGCGGTCGCCTCCTCGAACGGGCTGCCCCACAGGGCGTAGGCGGCGTGCGCCAGATGGTGGGCGTAGCGCCGCCGGCCGGCGATGGTCGCCCGCGGCTTGCCGCCGAGCCCGCGGGTCTCGTTGTCGAGCGCCAGCACCGTGCCGTTGCCGGCCCGCGCCTGCATGGCGTGGAGGTCGGCGATGAAGACCCGCTCGGCCCGCTCCGGCACGAAGGAGCGGTTGAGGGTGGAGGGGTGCGCGGCCAGAGCCGGCAGGTCGAAGGCGCCGGAGGCGGCCTGTCCCTTCAGGAAGTCGGAAAACTGCTCGCCCCAGGAGGTGGCGATGACGAGGTCCGTGCCCTCGGGGACGTGGCGCTTCAGCAGGCCCGCCATGCGGGTGCCGGGATCAGGCTCGCAATTCGGGGCGCGCTTGTATTGCAGGTAGCGCTCGGCGGCCTCGGCGAACAGCACGGTCCCGTCCGGCCCGACGAGGGCGAGCGCCGGATCGTGGAAGGTCGTGGCGAGGCCGAGATAGGTGCGCATCCTGCCGGGCTACACGCCGGCAGGCGGGGCGACAACCGCGTTGCGGTGCTCCGATGGCCGTGCGAGAGGGGCCGCCGATGACGGACGCCTTCCCCGCCTCGCCTCCCCTTGCCCTCGTGATCTTCGACTGCGACGGCGTGCTGATCGACAGCGAGCCGATCAGCCTCGCGACTCTGACCCGCGGCCTCAACGGGATCGGGCTCGCGATCGGCCTCGACAGCGTGCGCGAGCGCTTCGCCGGCACGTCCATGACCTCGATCATGGAGCGCGTCGCCCGCGAGGACGGGGTCGTCGCTCCGGATGGATTCGTCGAGCGGGTGAAGGCGGAGACGCTCGAAGCCTTCGAGGCGGAACTGACCGCCATGGCCGGCATCGCCGAGGCCCTGGGCTTGCTGCCCCTGCCCTTCTGCGTCGCCTCCAGCAGCGATCCGGTGCGGTTGCGCCGCTCGCTCTCGCTCACCGGGCTGCTGCCGCTGTTCGGCGAACACGTCTACTCCTCCGCACAAGTCGAGCGCGGAAAGCCGTTTCCCGACCTGTTCCTGTTCGCCGCCGAGCGGATGGGCGTGGCGCCGGAGACCTGCCTCGTGATCGAGGACAGCGTGCCGGGGGTGCAGGCGGCCCGCGCCGCGGGCATGCGGGTCGTCGGCTTCACCGGCGGCGGCCATTGGGGTCACGACCGGGACGGCCGCGATCTCCTGGCGGCCGGGGCCTCCACGGTCTTCGCCGCCCATGCGGAGCTCGGCCGCATCCTTGCCGCGGGCTGAGCGCGGCTTCCCCGGCTCGGAGTTCGCGATGGGCCGGCATAGGCCCTACACGCGTCGAATCGCGTCCTCGATCAGGCTGGCCTCGGCGTGCGCCGCAGCCCCCGGCGACCGCGCGCCGCATGACGGCCGCGCGCGGTCCGGCTCGCGTGTGCCTAAGCGCTTCTCGGGACAGCTAAGACGCGCCAACCAGGGCGCGAATCACGGCGCGATCTTTCCCTGTCAAGCTGAACTTCGAAAGAACATTCCGTTGACGGTTTGGCCTGGACCGCTCATCTTAAGGACGTGCGAAACACTTCGCACCGCGGTGATTTGTAGTGGCACGCTTGCGCCGCGTTATCAAACGCTAATGCATCACGACGCACTTGCGTCGTGGTCCTCGCGAGAGAGGAGGACTTGCCTTGGTCGGTCTCTTTATTTGGAAGACTTCGAAACAGCCCGACGCCTGGAAGGGCCGGTCGGAGGGATGTTGTCGGCGGACAGTCACATCCGTGGGCTAGAGCGTCGCGGCGAACGATGACCCCGGCTTCCGGGATCCGATGATGCCGCGATCCAGCGCCCACGACCGCCCTGCCGACAACCGGCCGACAATGGCCGCAGGAGTTCATCCCGTCATGACCCGTGTGCAGACCGCTTACCTCGACGACGACGCGCTCGACCTTTCCGGCGCCGACGCCGCCCCCGCCCGCGTGATCGAGATCGGCGAGATCACCGCCGGCATCGCCGTGCCCGAGCGCGGCGGCGTCCGTTTCTTCTCGTCCGAGCGCCGCTTCGACGGCCTCGACGGCACCCTGTTCCGCACCGTGGAGCAGGCCGCCCGCGCCGCGCGGGAGAAGGACCGCCAGCCGCGCTTGCGCGCGGTGTGAGGCGTCTCGCCACAGATCGGCTTCTCGAACAAGCCGGCGGCTCCCCCCGAGCCGCCGGCTTTCTTTTAGGCAAGTCGGCTAGGCAAGTCGGCGGCGCGGCTCGCGCTGGATCGCTTCGCATGCGCCTGCGATGACGGAGGTGCCGCAAGCCTCAGATCCTCGGCCGGAAGCCGCCTCACGCGACTTTTGCGTCCGCTTCGCCTTCGACCGGAGCGGCGTGCTTGTGCATCGTCCCAACGGCCGGGGAGCACCTTGTCCGTTAATGCGCTACTTGCACTCCTCGCGGGCGCGTTTGAGCGCCTCCGAAAAACCGCCCAACGCATAGTCGTCCTGGGTCGGCTTGCCGCGCTGTGAGGTGGTACGGACCGTCGCGGTCTGGGTCCGCCCCATCTCGGTGACGATGCGCGGCTCGTCCGCCTGGTTCTGGATCCAGGCGTTCTCGTCCTTCACAACGAGGCCGTAACGGGTGTTGCCCACCGTCAGGTAAGGGTCGCTGGGGGCAGCGGCCGCGCCGGGCTTGCCTTGCGCCGCCGCCGGCTTCGGCTTGAAGCCGAGCATCACCGCGATCTCACCCTGGGCGCCTCCTTTCGGGAAGGTCACGAACAGGTAGGCGGTGTCGCGCGCCAGCGTCTTGGGGCTGCGCGTCGTCGGTTGGGCGATGACGTAGCACAGCTTGTCACGGCCCTGTGCGCCGTTGGTGAAGACGTTCCAGTCTCCGAACACCGCAAGCGGCACCGCCTGCTGCATGCCGGGCGGCAGCGCCGAACTTTTCTGCTGGCGACGGCTCGACCGGGCGGGGATGATCTCCGCGCCCTGCACCCCCTGTTGCGCGAAGGCCCGCTCGGAGGGGACGGACAGGGCCGTGGCGGCCAGAACGAGGGCCGTGACGGAGCGGCCGGCGCGGGATGTCGGGCGAAGGAACGGGAGGCGGGGCCGCAGCATCTCAACTCGTATGTACGGACGGCGGGGACGATCCGGCCGTCTTCGTGCGCGTCAGGATGCCGACGCTGGGCGGAACAGGAAAGCCCCGCTTGTCCCGATCAACCGAAAACGGCAACAGGCCGCACCCCGCGCGGCCGCCTTCCCCCTCGAGTGGATGTCAGGCCGCCCGCATCTCGGCTGCGAGCGAAGCGGAGGCGAGGGCCGCCGCCGGCAGGTCGATCGAAGGATCGATCGCGGGGAGACGGATTTCGACGGCCGCCGGCGCCGAGACCGGATCGTCCGGCTTCGGCTGAGCGGGTTTGGCCGGATCGTTGTAGGGGGTGTTGTAGGCCTTGCGGATCGAGGTCCAGAAGGCGTCCCGCTCCGTGTCGGTCAGGCGCGCGAGGCGGGCGTCGATCACCGCCATGGCCTGCGCGGCCAGGGCCGGCGTTTCCTCGACGGTGATCCAACTCTCAACGTTCATCGACGGCACTCCGCGGGTTCGGACGGTCGGATAGCCAAGCTCGGTTATCTGAAACCTGAACGCCGCATTTTCCGTGCCCGTTCCCGCAGGGCTGCTTTTACTTCTCCACAGGTCCGAGCTTTCCCAGCCAAGCGGCCGCCTGCCGGCGCACGTTGTCCGGCGCGGTGCCGCCGTGGCTGGTGCGGCTCGCGACCGAGTTCTCGACGCCGAGCACCGCGAAGACGGCCTGCGTGATCCCCGGCTCGATCGCCTGCATGTCGGCGAGGGAGAGTTCCTCCAGCCCGATGCCGCGCGCGGAGGCCGCGGCGACGACGCGGCCGGTGACGTGGTGGGCCTGCCGGAACGGCATGTTCATCTCGCGCACCAGCCAGTCGGCGAGATCGGTGGCGGTGGCGTAGCCGGAGCCCGCCGCGCGCTTGAGCGTCTCGGCCACGGGTTCGAGGTCGCGCACCATGCCGGCCATGGCGGCGAGGCACAGGGAGAGCGATTGCAGGGCATCGAACGTGCCCTCCTTGTCCTCCTGCATGTCTTTTGAGTAGGCGAGCGGCAGGCCCTTCATCACGATGAGCAGGCCCGTGAGCGCCCCGATGATGCGGCCGGCCTTGGCCCGCACCAGTTCGGCGGCATCGGGGTTGCGCTTCTGCGGCATGATCGACGAGCCGGTGGTGAAACCGTCGGAGAGTTTCACGAAGCCGAACTGGGCCGAGGTCCACACCACCAGCTCCTCGGCGAAGCGCGAGAGGTGGACCGCGCAGATCGACGCGGCGGAGAGCGATTCCAGCGCAAAGTCGCGGTCGGCCACGGAATCGAGCGAGTTCGCCGTCGGCCGGTCGAAGCCGAGCGCCGCCGCCGTGGCGTGCCGGTCGATCGGGAAGGAGGTGCCGGCGAGCGCTGCGGCGCCGAGCGGGCACTCGTTGAGCCGCGCGCGGGCATCACGGAAGCGGCCGCGGTCGCGTGCCAGCATCTCGACATAGGCGAGGCAGTGGTGGCCGAAGGTGACGGGCTGGGCCGATTGCAGGTGGGTGAAGCCCGGCATCACCGTTCCGGCATGCTCCAGCGCGGTTTCGGCCAACGCCCGCTGCAGGTCGGCGACCTGAGCGTCGAGCGCATCGAGGGTGTCGCGCACCCACAGCCGCATGTCGGTGGCGACCTGATCATTGCGCGAGCGGGCCGTGTGGAGCCGCCCGGCGGCGGGGCCGACGATCTCGGTCAGGCGGCTCTCCACCGCCATGTGGATGTCTTCGAGTTCACGCCGGAAGACGAATTCGCCGCGCTCGATCTCCGCCTCGACGGACTTGAGCCCGGCTTCGATGGCTGCCACATCCTCGGCCGGCAGGATGCCTTGGCGCCCCAGCATCGCGACATGGGCCAGAGAGCCGCGAATGTCCTGGGGCGCGAGCCGCCTGTCGAACCCGATGGAGGCGTTGATCTCCTCCATGATCTCGGCCGGGCCGCTGGCGAAACGGCCGCCCCACATCCGGTTGCTCATGGCTGATCCCACCTTCCGCACGCGAAACGAGGCTCGGCCGTGAAGGCGACCCCGAACATTCCTACCGTCATCCTTGCCGGCGGCGCCCTTGCCGCCGTCCTCGTCGGCGGCCTCGCCCTATACGGGACGGGCTCGAACCTCGGCAACCTCGTGGCCACGGGTCCCTGCGCCGAGGCGGCGCCTGTGGCGGCGCGGCTGGCGCCGCTCGCCCGCGGCGAGGTCGCGGCCTTCGACGCTTCGGCCGCCCCGAAGCCGGCGCCGGCCGTCGTCTTCAAGGGGCCGGACGGGGCGCCGACCGACCTCGCTGCCTTGCGCGGGAAACTGCTGCTGGTGAACCTGTGGGCGACGTGGTGCGCCCCCTGCAAGGCCGAGATGCCGGCCCTCGACCGTCTCCAGGCCGAACTCGGCGGCGACGCCTTCCAGGTGGTGGCGATCAATGTCGAGACCCGCAACCTCGACAAGCCGCCGGCCTGGTTCAAGGCCAACGGTATCACCCACCTGACCTATTACGGCGATCCCGAGGGCAAGGTGCTGCCGGCGATCCAGTCCGCGGTCGGCTCGACGGGTCTGCCGACGACGATGCTAATCGATGCCAAGGGCTGCACGCTCGGCGTGATGAAGGGGCCGGCGGAATGGTCGAGAGAGGACGGCAAGCGGCTGATCCGGGCGGCGCTGGCACCCGCCGCGTGATCATTTTCGTGCCCGCCGGGTTGCGGCTCCGGTCTCTGGCGGGCATCCCGGCGGCATGAAGTCGCCGCCTCGCTCCGTTCGCGCCTTGCCGCGTCCCCTGCTTCGCCCGCTCTCGGCGACGCGCCGCTTCCTCACCAACGAGGCGGCCGGCGGCATCGTGCTCATGGCCGCCGCGGGCGCCGCGCTCGTGGTCGCCAACTCGCCCCTGGCGCAGACCTATCACGACGTCCTTCACATCTATCTCGGCCCCTTGAGCCTAATGCACTGGATCAACGACGGCCTGATGGTCGTGTTCTTCCTGCTCGTCGGCCTCGAGATCAAGCGCGAGGGTTTGGACGGGCGCCTGCGCACCTGGCCCGACCGGGTGCTGCCGGGCCTCGCCGCCGCTGCAGGCATGGCCGTGCCGGCGCTCGTCTACCTCGCCTTCAACGCCGGCCAGCCCAGCGCCCGGGGCTGGGCGATCCCCGCGGCCACCGACATCGCCTTCGCGCTCGGCGTCCTGGCGCTGCTGGGCTCGCGCGTGCCGATCTCGCTCAAGATCTTCCTGTCGGCGGTGGCCATCGTCGACGATCTCGGCGCCGTGGTCATCATTGCGCTGTTCTATACTGGGCAGCTCGACGCGACGATGCTGGCGGCCTCCGCCGGGATGCTGGCGGTGCTGTTCGCGCTCAACCGGCTCGGCGTGCGCGCGCTCCTGCCGTATCTGCTCGCGGGCCTCGTGCTCTGGGTCTTCGTGCTGCGCTCCGGCGTCCACGCCACGGTGGCCGGGGTGCTGCTCGCCCTGTTCGTGCCGATCCGCCCGAGCCCGGGCCGGCCGGAGGACACGACCTCGCCCCTGCACAGGCTGGAGCACGCCCTCGCCCCCTGGGTCGCCTTCCTGATCGTGCCGATCTTCGGCTTCGCCAATGCCGGGGTGACGCTGCTGGGCCTGCCGGCGCGGGCCTTGATCGAGCCCGTCACCCTCGGCGTCGCGCTCGGCCTGTTCCTCGGCAAGCAGATCGGCATCTTCGCGAGCGTGCGGCTCGCCGCCGCGCTGGGCCTCGTCACGCGCCCGGCGGGGGCAACCTGGGTTCAGGTCTACGGCGTCGCGCTCCTGTGCGGCATCGGCTTCACCATGAGCCTGTTCATCGGCGCGCTCGCCTTCACCGACGGACTGCACGAGACCGAGACCAAGCTCGGCGTGCTCGGCGGCTCGCTGCTCTCGGCGCTGTTCGGGGCCGTGCTGCTCGCCCGCGCGGCGCCGCGAGAGGCGACGCCGCGACAGGAGGCCGGAGCCGGGTCGGCCGGCTTGCCTTGAGCGGCGGCCTCGGCCTACTCAGGCCGGAAGCGTCGCGGTGGCGGGCCAGCCGCCTCCGCGCGAGGGCGAACATGCTGCGAACCGTCTCCCGTTTCCTCGGATTGCCGTTCCTCAGCCGGGCGCTCGGGCTCGTGGTGATGGCGGCCGGCTTCGTGCAGCTCTGCTACGATGGCGCCCGCTCCATCGCCAATAACGGCCTGCGGGTGACGAGCCTCGCCGAACTGATCCAGTCCCTGCCGCAGGAGCGGATGAGTGCTCTCGGCGCCACGATCCGGCAGGGGGCGCCCTGGGTGGAGACGGTGCTGCTGACGCCGCTCGGCCTCGTTCCGGCAGCCCTGTTCGGACTCGGCCTTGGGGCGGTGCTGGTCTGGCTCGGCCAGCCGCCGCGGGAGCCGATCGGGTTTTTGACGCGGCCTTGAACGCGCTTCGGCGAGGGCGTCCTCAGATCCCCCAATACGGCGCCGCGTTGTAGTAGCGGTGGACGTGCTCCTCCCAGGCGCGCTCGTCCTCCGGGTCGCCGCCCTCCGGCGAGCGCGCGGGCGCGTCGCGCAACTGCTCTTCGGTGATGTCGACGACGTAGGCGTCGAGCCCGGTATCGTAGCGCAGGACCGCCCAGGGCAGCGTGTAATATTCCTCGCCCATGCCGAGGAATCCGCCGAAGCTCATCACCGCGTAGGCGACGCGGCCCGAGCGCTTGTCGAGCATCAGCCGCTCGATGCGGCCGACTTTGCTCCCGTCCACCCGGCGCACCTCGGTGCCGATGACGCGGTCGCTGGCGATCAGACTGTGGGTCAGCGCAGGAGGGGCCGCATCGGCCGCTCGATCGGAAAGAACCGGATCCATGGCGATCACCCTGCAACGTTGTTACAGCTTGCCTTAAAAAACGCCCATGCGGCCGGGCACGTTCCGGCCGTTCCCGTCCCTGCCCCATCATTCCAGACGAGCCGACGCGCATGCCGCTGACCCGCCTGACACTCCCTGCCCTCGCTCTCGCCCTGCCGGCGCTGCTGGGGCCGGCCGCGGCGCAGGACCGCGGCAGCGTGAACCCGAAACCTCTGCCGCCGCTGGCCAATCCCGACGATCCGTCGACGCCGGCCAAGGCACTGTTCGGCCGCATGACGGGGCCGGCCGCCGGCCCGGCCCGCTCCTTCGGCTCCTACGCCAAAGGCTGCTTCTCCGGCGGCGAGGCGCTGGCCATGGACGGCGCAAACTGGCAGGTGATGCGGCCCTCGCGCAACCGGATGTGGGGCACGCCTCATCTCGTGGATTTCATCGAGCGGCTCGCCGCCCGCGCGCCGCAGGCCGGCTGGCCGGGGCTCCTCGTCGGCGACATGTCGCAGCCCCGCGGCGGGCCGATGCTCACCGGCCACGCCTCGCACCAGCTCGGCCTCGACGTGGACGTCTGGCTGACCCCGATGCCGGATCACCGCATGAGCCGGGCCGAGCGCGAGGAGACCTCGGCCACGAACGTCGTGCGCTCCGACCGGCTCGACATCGACCCGGACGTCTGGACGCGCCAGCACACGGCGTTGATCCGCCTGACGGCCAAGCAGCCGGAGGTGGCGCGCATCTTCGTCAACGCGGCGATCAAGAAGGCCTTGTGCCGCGAGGCGGGCGGAGATCGCGGTTGGCTCACGAAGGTGCGCCCGATGTACGGGCACAACTACCACTACCATATCCGCCTCGCCTGCCCCGGCGGCGAAGCTTCTTGCGACGACCAGGCTCCCCCGCCCCCCGGCGACGGCTGCGGCGCCGAGCTCGATTACTGGTTCAGCCCGGCCGTGTTGAATCCGCCCAAGCCCAAGACGCCGCCGAAGCCCCGCCCGCCGATGACGCTGGCCGGCCTGCCGGACGCCTGCCGCGCGGTGCTGCACGCGCGGTAGCCGTCGCTCACTTCTCGTGGTGTCCGGCCGAGAGCCGGTCGGTCAGCGCCATCAGCAGGCCGGACACCACGAAGACCATGTGGATGCCCACCAGCCAGGCGAGGTCGCGGTCGCTGTAGTTCTTCACGTCAAGGAACGACTTCAGGAGCTGGATCGCCGAGATCGCGACGATGGAGGAGATCAGCTTCAGCTTGAGCCCGCTGAAGTCGATCGTGCCCATCCAGGTGGGCCAGTCCTTGTGGTCGGTGTGATCGAACTTCGAGACGAAATTCTCGTAGCCCGAGAAGATCACTATGATCAGCAGCGACGCGGTGAAGGTCAGGTCGACGAGCGCCAGCACGCCGAGGATAGTCTGCGATTCGGTCGATTCGAGCGTGTGCGAGACGACGTGGCCGAGCTCCATCAGCACCCGGACCAGCAGGACGAGGAGGGTGACCGTCAGCGCCGCGTAGAACGGGGCCAGCAGCCACCGGCAGGCGAAAAGGAAGCGTTCGAAGCCACGTTCCAGCATGTCTCTCAACCCCGGCCATCTGCCCGGCCATCCGAAGCGGCCGGGATTTGGCACGGGGACTCCGGCCCCGCAAGACGGTCAAGCTTGGGGTCGCCTTGCAGGATCCGGGTGGGGCATTATTCCGCCGCCACGCCGACGCCCACGGGGCAGGACACGCCGGTTCCGCCGAGCCCGCAATAGCCGCCGGGATTCTTGGCGAGGTATTGCTGGTGGTACTCTTCCGCGAAGAAGAAGGTCTCGAGCGGCACGATCTCCGTCGTGATCGGGCCGTAGCCGCGCGCGTCGAGCGCCCGCGCATAGGCGTCGCGGACCGTGCGGGCTGTCGCAGCCTGGGCTTCGTTCCGCGTGTAGATCCCGGAGCGATACTGCGTGCCGACATCGTTGCCCTGGCGGTAGCCCTGGGTCGGGTCGTGGCTCTCGAAGAAGGTCTTGAGCACGGCCTCCAGCGGCAGCACGGCCGGATCGAAGGCCACGAGCACGACCTCGTTGTGCCCGGTGAGACCGGTACAGACCTCCTCGTAGGTCGGGTTCGGCGTGGTGCCGCCGGCATAGCCGACCGCGGTGACGTGGACCCCTTGCGGCAATTGCCAGAATTTGCGCTCGGCGCCCCAGAAGCAGCCGAGCCCGAGCACGATCGTCTCGATGCCCTCGGGATAAGGCCCCTTGAGAGGGTTGCCGTTGACGAAGTGGCGCTCGGCGGTGGGCAGGGGATGCGGCCGGCCGGGGAGCGCTTCGGACGGCGCCGGCATCTCGGGGCGCTTGCGGAACAGGAGCATCGCTATTGTCCTTCGATGATCGCCAAGCCCGGTGAGCGGCCAAGGAAACAGCGGAGGCCGAGCTCGGTTTCGCTTGATATGGTCATCGCCGTCTGATTTGGCGAACACGGCAGGCACGACCTTCGGCAATGCGCCGCGATCGGATTGGGGCATCGGGAGCGGATGGAGCCTGGCGACGATTGGCGGTTGACCGAGCGGATCCGGGCCAGCGCTCGCTCCGGCAAGGGCGATCCGTTCGCGGCGGCCGTGCGGGCCACGCGGATGGCGATGATCATCACCGACCCGTGCCAGATCGACAATCCGATCATCTACGCCAACGACGCGTTCCTGCGGCTGACCGGCTACACCCGGCTGGAGGTCATGGGGCGCAATTGCCGCTTCCTACAGGGGCCGGGCACCGATCTCGCCACGGTGGCACGGTTGCGCGCGGCGATCCGGTCCGAGCAGGACGTGAGTGCCGAGGTCCTGAACTACCGCAAGGACGGCTCGACCTTCCACAATGCGCTGTACATCAGCCCCGTCCACGACGAGGACGGCACGCTGCTGTTCTTCTTCGCCTCGCAGCTCGACGTGAGCGAGCGCCACGCGCTCGCCGAAGAGCGCGACCGCACGCGGGCCGCCCTTGACGCCAACGCCCTGCTGCTGCGCGAGATCGGTCACCGCGCCCGCAACGATCTCCAGATGATCTCGGCGATGCTGTCGCTTCAAAGCCGGAACAGCGCCGATCCGGCGGTTCGCGCGGCGCTCGACGAGGCGATCGGGCGCGTCGATGCCTTCGGAGCGCTCTATCGCCAACCCGTGCCGGAGGATGAACATGCGGGCCACGATCTCGCCGACCTCGTCCGTGAGATCGCCGAGACGCTGGTGGAGGCATCGGGCCGGAGCGATCTCGCGATCGCGTTCGATCTGGCCCCCGTCCGTATCCGGCCGAAGGCGGCGGGACCGCTGGCACTGGTCGTCAACGAGGTCGTCTCCAACGCCATCCGGCACGCCGTCCCGTCACGGGCCGGTCGGCTCGTCCTGCGCGTCGTCCGCGACGGAGAGGATCTGGTCGTGACGGTGGAAGCTGACGGAATCGGCGTCACCACCGTCGGCAACGGGAGCTTCGAGTCGACCCTGATCGATGCCCTCATCCGGCAGATCGGGGGTACGAACCACGTCCGATCCCGGCAGCCGGCGGGCACCACCGTCGAGCTCCGCTTCCCGGCCGGGCACATCGAGGTCTGAACCCCCATCCTGTCAGCCGAACCTCAGTGTCGGTCGTCGGGCGCTGGCGGCAGGGGCATCACGTCGATGCCCTCGTCGAGGAGCGCCCGCGCCTCCTTCGGGCTCGCCTCGCCGTAGATCGGGCGCCCCTCCGCGTCGCCGTAATGAATGGCCCGTGCCTCGTCGGCGAAGCGGTCGCCGACATGCTCCGCGCTCGCGACGACCTGCTCGCGCACGGCCCGCAGCAGGGCGCGCAACTGCCGCTCCGGCTCGGTCGCAAGGATCGGCATCGGCGCCTCGGCCGGCGCCGGGGGCACGCCGGAACCTGACGGGACGGGAAGCTGCGGCGCGGGCGTCTCGGGCCGGCCGCGATCCGTCCGCGCCACGGCCGGCGCCATCGGCGCCTTGGCGACCTTGGGGGAGTCGCAGAACGGACAGGTGACCAGGCCGCGGGCCGACTGCTCGTCGTAGGCCGCGTTGGACGGAAACCAGCTCTCGAACGCGTGGCCCGAGTCGCAGGCGAGGGTGAAGCGGATCATGACGGAGAGATGGGGACGGTTCAGGCGCGGCGCACGTGAAAGCTGCGCGCGTGGGACAGGGTGGGAATGCGGGCGCGCGCATCCGCGACCCGCGCGAGGTCGATCTCGGCCAGGATGAGGCCCGGCGCGTCGCCCTCGGCCTCGGCGAGGATGCGCCCCCAGGGATCGACGATGAGCGAGTGGCCGAAGGTCTCGCGCCCGTCCTCGTGCCGGCCGCCTTGCGCGGCGGAGATCATGAACGAGCCGGTCTCGATGGCGCGGGCCCGCTGCAGGATATGCCAGTGCGCCTCGCCGGTCTGTCGGGTGAAGCAGGCCGGCGCCGTCATCACCGTCGCGCCGGCCTCGGCCAGCGCCCGGTAGAGGGCGGGAAAGCGGATGTCGTAGCAGATCGTCAGCCCGAGGTTGGCGAGCGGCGTCTCGGCCACCACGGCGCAATCGCCACCCGAATAGGTCGCCGATTCGCGCCAGCTCTCGCCGTTGGGCAGGTCCACGTCGTAGAGGTGGAGCTTGTCGTAAGAGACTTGGATCTCGCCCGCGGCGTCGATCAGGAAGGCCCGGTTGGCGATCTTCTCGCCCTCGCGGATCGCGAGCGAACCGATCTGCAGGACGATCTTTTCCGCCCGCGCGACCTCGCGCAGGGCGGCGAGCGTCGCGTCACGCTCCTGCGGGCCGACCTTCTCGAACAAAGCCGTGCGGTCGCGCTCGATCAGCGAGGTCGTTTCCGGCGTCTGCACGTAGGCCGCACCCCGGCGCGCCGCCTCACGCACCGCCGCCACGGCAGCCTCGCGGTTGGCAGCAGGGTCGCGCCCGCCGCGCATCTGCACGCAGGCGGCGACGAACGGCTTGTATCCGGACAGGTCCGTCATGCGGCGAGCAGCGGATCGAGGTCGCCGGCCCGCTCCAGGGCGTAGAGGTCGTCGCAACCGCCAACATGCCGGTCGCCGACGAAGATCTGCGGCACGGAAGTGCGCCCGCCGGCCCGCTGGACCATGGTCGCGCGAGCCCCCGACGTCCGCTCAACGTCGATCTCGTTGAACGACACGCCCTTCTCACGCAGCAGGCTTTTGGCCGCGGAGCAATAGGGGCACCAGGCCGTGGTGTAGATCGTGACCGGCTGCATGGGTCCGTCGCGCGCCCGAGGGGGAAAGCGACGGATATAGGCGAGCCGTGCGGATCTTCCTACTGCGGCCGGGACACAGCGTCGGACGATCGCCGCACGAGCGTCCGCTCAGGCCGCGAGAAGCTTCTCGACCTCGTTGACGAGGTCGCGCAGGTGGAAGGGCTTCGAGAGCACCTTCGCATCCTTCGGCGCCTTCGAATCCGGGTTCAGCGCCACCGCGGCAAAACCGGTGATGAACATCACCTTGATGTCCGGGTCGAGTTCGGTGGCGCGGCGCGCCAGCTCGATGCCGTCCATCTCCGGCATGACGATATCGGTCAGGAGAAGCTCGAACGGCTCCTCGCGCAGGCGGTTATAGGCGGACAGGCCGTTGTCGAAGGACAGCACGTCGTAGCCGGCGTTCTGGAGCGCCTTGGCCAGAAACCGGCGCATGTCGTTGTCGTCTTCCGCGAGCAGGATCTTCATCGAACGGCGTCCCGGTGCCCATGCGCCTTGGAGTGTCTCAGGATACGCCCGGTCGCTACCATGCCGATCGAGGGCACGACAGCGCGGCCGGCGCTTCGCGAGACATGCTCGGTGGGTGTTCATTTCATAAAGCTGCGGCTTGGTAAACAGAGCGTTAAACGGGGCCGGTGTCGCGCCGCACCCGACACTCTCCGCACCCTGTCGTGCCCCTCTCGCAGCTCTGTGCGCCGCATGGTGGACAGGGCGGACGCGGCGCCGCAAACTGGCGCGATGTCCCTTCCGCGCCACGCGCAGGCCTCCGCCTCTCGATGAGCCCTTCACAGCCCGACGGACCCGAGGCGTTCGATCCACCCTTCGTCGTGGACGAGCCGGCGCAGCACGCGATTCCCTTCGTGTTCAACGCGCCCCATTCCGGTGCGCATTATCCCCGCTCCTTCCTCGCCGCCTCACGGCTCGACGCATTGGCGCTGCGCCGCTCGGAGGACGCCCATGTCGACCGGCTGTTCGCCTCGGTCGTCGGCCTTGGCGCGCCTCTGATGCGGGCGAATTTCCCCCGCGCCTATCTCGATGTGAACCGCGAGCCCTACGAACTCGACCCACGCATGTTCGCCGGCCGCCTGCCCGCCTTCGCCAACACCCGCTCCATGCGGGTGGCGGGAGGCCTGGGGACGGTGCCGCGCATCGTCGCCGACGGGCAGGAGATCTACCGGGAGCGTCTGCCGGTGGAGGAGGCGGTGCAGCGCATCGAAACGCTCTACAAGCCCTATCACCGGACCCTGCGCGGCCTGATCCACCGCACGGCGCGGAGCTTCGGCCGTGCCTTCCTGATCGATTGCCACTCGATGCCCTCGTCGAGCCTCGGGCGGGACGAGAGCGCCCAGGCGGACTTCGTGCTCGGCGACCGCTTCGGCACGGCCTGCCAGCCGTTCCTGGTGGAGGGCGTCGAGAGCCGCCTGAGGGCGCTGGGCTACAAGGTGGTGCGCAACAAGCCCTATGCCGGCGGCTTCATCACCGAGCATTACGGCGAGCCGGGACTCGGGCGGCACGCGCTGCAGATCGAGATCAACCGCGCGCTCTACATGAATGAGCAGTCGCTGGCGCTGACGGTCGGATTCGCGTTGCTGGCGGACAATCTCGCCAGGGTCTTCGCCGAGGTCGCGGCCGAGACGGTGGAGGCGTCGTCCCTCCGCATGGCGGCCGAGTAGGAGCCGGTCGGCCGATAGCGTGGCGTTAGTGCGGTCTCCGCATCGGGCAAGAAAAAAGGCCGCCCCGAAGGACGGCCCGAAGTCTAGGGAGGAAACGCCCAAGAAGGGCTACGGGACCGCGACGCCATCGCGATCTCGCAATGCACAAATCGCATCGCGCTGCACAAATCGCAAGGGCGCTGATAACGTTTCCACATGCGCCTGGCGCATGGATCGGTCTCGCGCGCGCATGGAACCTTAGGCGTCGCCCAGAAGGGCCCGAATTTCTGCCTTCAGCGCATCGGCGAGCTCCGGACGCTCCAGACCGTAGGCGAGATTGGCGGTGAGGAAGCCGATCTTGGAGCCGGTGTCATAGGTGCGACCATCGAAGCGCATGCCGTAAAACTTCTGCTGCTCGGCGAGCCGGATCATCGCGTCGGTGAGCTGGATCTCGCCGCCGGCGCCGGTTTCGCCCCGCTCCAGGATCGAGAAGATCTCGGGCTGGAGGATGTAGCGGCCGGAGATGATGAAGTTCGAGGGCGCGGTACCCTGCTTCGGCTTCTCGACCATGCCGGTGATCTCAAAGGTCTGGCCGAACGTCTCGCCGACTGCGACGATACCGTACTGGTGAGTCTCCTCGGGCTTGACCTCTTCGACGGCGATGACGTTGCCGCCGTGCTGCTCGTAGGCCTTGAGCATCTGGCCCATGCAGCCGCGGCTGAGCATGTCGGGCAGCAGAACCGCGAAGGGCTCGTCGCCGACGATCTCTCGGGCGCACCAGACCGCGTGGCCGAGGCCGAGCGGCGCCTGCTGACGGGTGAAGCTGGTCTGTCCCGCTTTGGGAAGGTCCTTCTTCAGTTCCTCATAGGCGGCCGTCTTGCCGCGCGCCTGCAGGGTGTGATCGAGTTCGAACGCGATGTCGAAGTGATCCTCGATCACCGCCTTGCCGCGGCCGGTGACGAAAATGAAATGCTCAATGCCGGCTTCACGCGCCTCGTCGACGACGTGCTGAACAACAGGGCGATCGACGACGGTAAGCATCTCCTTCGGCACGGCCTTGGTGGCCGGCAGGAAGCGCGTGCCGAGGCCCGCGACGGGAAGGACGGCCTTGCGGATTGGTTTCATGTGGCGGGACCCGTTTTTGGCGTTGGTCGGGGCAAGCCCTGATCGACGGAGATCAAATAGGACTCGGGCGGCCGCTAACAGCCCCGCTTGGGTGTGATTGGCAGGATTTCGTCATTAAACAGGGCTTGAAGCTTCCGCCGACGGACGGCGGGAGACGAATCGGGGGAGACGATGGCGGTTCTGGTCACGGGTGGTGCGGGTTATATCGGCAGCCATATGGTGCTCGCGCTGGTCGATGCCGGGCACGAGGAGGTCGTGGTTCTCGACGATCTCTCGACCGGCTACGACTGGGCCCTGCCCCCGGAAGTTCGGCTCGTCGTCGGCGACGTGGCCGACCAAGGCCTCGTCACCGAGACGATCCTGCGCCACCGGATCGATGCGGTCGCGCATTTCGCGGCCAAGATCGTGGTGCCGGAATCGGTCGCCGATCCGCTCGGCTACTATCTCGCCAATACCGTGAAGACGCGGGCGCTGATCGAGACCGCGGCGCGCACGAACGTCCGGCACTTCATCTTTTCCTCGACGGCCGCGGTCTATGGCGAACCGGAGATCGTGCCCGTACCCGAGACGCTGGCGACGAACCCCATCAACCCCTACGGCCGCTCGAAGCTGATGAGCGAGTGGATGCTCGCCGATGCGGCGGCCGCGCACGGCTTCACCTACGGCATCCTGCGCTACTTCAACGTGGCCGGGGCCGATCCGCGCGGGCGCTCCGGGCAGTCGATGCCGGCGGCCACCCACCTGATCAAGGTGGCGACGCAGGCCGCACTGGGTCAGCGCACGCATCTGGAGGTGTTCGGCACCGATTATCCGACGCGCGACGGCTCCTGCCTGCGCGACTACATCCAGGTCTCGGATCTGGCGGACGCGCACATGGTCGTGCTCGACCACCTGCGCGGCGGCGGAGAGAGCCTGACGCTCAACTGCGGCTACGGCCGAGGCTACTCGGTCTTGGAGGTGGTGGAGGTGGTCAAGCGCATCTCCGGCCGTGACTTCGAGGTGCGCCTGTCGCCCCGCCGTCCCGGTGATCCGGCCCAGATCATCGCCAGCGCCGACCGCATCCGCAACGAACTCGGCTGGACCCCGAAGCATGACGACCTCGACGCCATCGTCGCCCAGGCATTGGCCTGGGAGGACGCCCTGGTGAAGCGGAACCGCCGGTGAGCACACTCCGCGCTGCCCTCCTCCTCGCGCTCGTGCTGCTGGCGGGGCCAGCGCGGGCGCAGGACGGCGATTTCGCGGGCTTCGTCGCGTCCCTGCGCTCCGATGCGGCGGCCCGCGGCATCTCACAGAAAACCTTCGACGCGGCCTTCGCCGACCTTCGCGGACCGGACCCGGACGTCGTCGCCCGCACCCGCCGCCAGGGCGAGTTCAGCCGACCGGTCTGGGACTACCTCGTCGGCGCGGTGTCGGGTGCGCGGATCGCCAGGGGGCAGGCGCAGGGCAAGCGGCTCGCGGGCACGCTTGCGGCGATCGAGACGAAGACCGGCGTGCCGCGCTCGGTCGTGCTGGCCTTCTGGGGCGTCGAGTCGGATTTCGGTGCCAGCGCCGGCTCCCTGCCGACGGTCCAGGCGCTGGCGAGCCTCGCTTACGCCCGCTATCGCGGCAGCCTGTTTCGCGACGAATTGCTGGCAGCCCTCCAGATCCTCGAGAACGGCGACATCGAGCCGGCGCGGATGGTCGGCTCCTGGGCCGGCGCCATGGGACAGGTGCAGTTCCTGCCCTCGGTCTACCTGCGGGAGGCCATCGATTTCGATGGCGACGGGCGGCGCGACATCTGGCGCTCGGAGGCCGATTCTCTGGCTTCCATCGCACATTATCTGCGCTCGCTCGGCTGGAAGCCCGGCCTGTCCTGGGGCTACGAGGTCAGCCTGCCGAAGGATTTCGACCTGACCCGCTATCGCGGGCCCCTCGCCGGCTTTGCCGCCCGTGGCGTGCGCCGCACCGACGGCAAGCCCCTGCCGGCGAGCGGCGAGGCGAGCTTGTTCCTGCCCGGCGGGCTCGGGAGCCCGGTCTTTCTCATCACCGATAATTTCGAGGTGATCCGCGGCTACAACACCTCCGATTCCTACGCGCTCGCAGTCGGCCACCTCGCCGACCGGCTGGCTGGCGGTCCGGCGCTCGCGGCCGCTTGGCCGAGCGGGGCCGTCCGCCTCGACGGGCCGGGTCTCAAGCGCCTTCAGGCCGGACTCGCCGCCCAAGGGCTCTATGCCGGCGAACAGGACGGGCGGGCCGGTCCGAAGCTGCGCGAGGCGGTGCGGCAATATCAGATCCGAGAAGGTCTGCCGGCGGACGGCTACGCTCGGCCGGCCCTGCTGGAGCGGCTGGAGGCGCGGCCATAGAGCATCGTCCCGATAGGTGGCCACCGGCTTTCGGAAAAGACGATGCAAAACCAATGAGCCCGAGCCTCGGCCTGGATCGGATATCCAGGACGAGGCTCGCGCGTCTCTCACACAACTCCCGCCGCGCCGTCCTTGCCTGAGCGAGCGCGGCCGGTGACCGGGAGGTTTGTGAGGCACTCTTAGACGCGCCGGCTTCCGCGCGTTATCCTGTCGAACTCCGGGGTCCTTCCGCCCCTCCCCTTCGATCGAGGCTTCGCGCATGCCACGTCGCCCGACCGATCGCACCGCGCTCCCGCGTTCGACTGCGATCCTCGGCCTTCTCGCCCTTGCCGTCCTCTCGCTCGCCGCTGCGTGGTCCGTGCTGCCGCAGCCGGCCGCGGCACAATGGGGCGACAGCTACGACGCGCCCGCCGCCGATCCCTACGCTGCGCCGCCCCCGCGCCGCCGGGCGCGGGGCGCCTATGCCGACGATTACGGCCGGGCGCCCGTCCGCCGGGCGCCGCCGCCGCAGGAGGCACCGCGCCAGTTCTACTGGCCGTGGGAGGACCAGCCGCGCGCCCAGCCGACCCCGCCGCCGCAGCCCACGCCCGGCTATGCCCGGCCGCAGCGCCCCCGCGCGCCCGCACCCGCACCCACGGCGACCGGTCGCTCGGATGAGGAGCGCGCCGCCCGCCGCCGCCGGCCGAGCCCTGCCCCCACCGTGGCGCAGCCCAAGGCCAAGATCCCGAAAACGGCGCCGACGACCCAGATCGCCGTCTTCGGAGACTCGCTCGCAAGCTACCTCGCCAAGGGGGTCGACGAGGCGTTCTCCGACAATGCCGAGATCGCCGTGCTCGACCGCTCGAAGGCCGATAGCGGCCTTGTGCGCAAGGATCTGGTCGATTGGGCCAAGAGCGCCGAGGATGCCCTCAAGACCACGCCCAACCTCTCCTACGCGCTGATGATGATCGGCGTGAACGACCGGCAGGCGATCCGAGAGGGCGACCAGAGTTACGAGGCGCTCTCCGACAAGTGGCGCGAGCTCTACGGCGCACGGGTGGATGCGGTGGCGAAGGTGTTCGCCGAGCACAAGGTGCCGCTGGTCTGGGTCGGACTGCCGCCGGTCCGCAGCGAGAGCCTGAGTCGCGACTTCGCGGCGATCAACGACCTTGTGCGCGAGCGGGTGCAGCGGGCCGGCCAATCCTATGCCGAGGTCTGGCAGGGCTTCGTCGATGACCGCAACCGCTTCACGGCGTCGGGCCCTGACGTGGACGGCCAGGAGGCGCGGCTGCGCACCTCCGACGGCATCCACTTCACCGCCGCCGGCTCGCGCAAGGTCGCCCACTTCGCCGACGTGGAGCTGAAGCGCCTGATGGGTGCAAAGGGCGGCCTCCCCTCCGAGCAGCCCGCTGCCGCGGTCGCAGCCACGCCCGGTGAGGGCGGGGCGGGGCTCGGCAGCGAGGACACGGCGGCGATCGACCGCAAGATCACCGCGATGCTGCCAAGCCTGCCCGAGCCGCCCGGCATCCCGAGTCTGCCGGTCAAGCCCGCCGCGGGACCGGTGGTGCCGCTCGGCCGCACCGAAATCTCGCCGGGCGGGACGCTGATCACCGGTCGCTCACAGGAGGGTGATGCCACCGGCACCCGTGAGCGCAGCCTGCAACGCGGGGCGGCGCCGCTGCCGCAGCCGGGTCGAGCGGATGATTTCCGCTGGCCGCCGGGATAGGGGTCCATCGAAGGGTGGGGAGCGACCTCCTCGCCCGGTCATGCCGGCCAAAAGCAACGGCGCGGGCGGGTTGAAGCGGAATCGGGAGAGATTCCCTGATGACGGCGGGCCGCCGTCCCTGGCCTTCGCGACGAGGCCGGTCAGGATCATAAGCTCCGTTCACCGGATTCGGAGCCGCCGTCGGTGCCTACACCGTCACGCCGCTGCGCGACGGTCTGTTTCCGCTCCAGCCGAGCATGATCCCAGGCGCCGACAGCGAGGCTGGGCGCGCCCTGCTCACGGGGGCCGGTCTTCCGCCGGGCGGACCCTCGCCGGAGCCGGTCAACGCGTTCCTGATCCGGCGAGGCGCCCGCAACTGGCTGCTCGATGCCGGCTGCGGAACCGTGTTCGGCCCGGATTTCGGCCAGATCTCGGCGGCGCTCGCGGCGGAACGCGTGACGCCCGATCAGATCGAGACGGTCTGGCTGACCCATCTCCATGCGGACCATGCCGGCGGTCTCCTCACGGCGGAGGGCCGCGCCCGCTTCACCGGGGCGGAGCTGCTGGTGCAGGAGCGGGAGGCGGCCTTCTGGTCGGACGAAGGCGCCCGGTCTCGGGCGCCCGCCGCGATGGCCGTCTTCTTCGACACCGCGCAGGCCGTGCTGGCGGCCTATGCCGGCCGGGTGCGCCGAGTCTCCGGCGGGGCGGAGCTCGCCCCCGGCGTCTCGTTCCTGCCGCTGCCGGGGCACACGCCGGGCCATGCCGGCGTGCTGATCGAGGATGGGCCGGAGCGACTGCTGATCTGGGGCGACATCCTGCACTCGCGCGTGCTGCAGATGCCGCATCCGGACTGGACCGTGATCTGGGACGCCGACCCGGCGGAGGCGATCGCCACCCGCCGCCGTATCCTGGACCGCGCCGCCGCCGAGGGGCTGGATGTCGCCGGGATGCATCTCGCGACCCGCGGCCGGATCACCCGCGACGGATCGGGTTACCTATGGGACGTGCGCGACCCGACCGGGTCCGGCGGCGCGTCTCGCTGACCGCCCGTAGGATCCAACGAAAAGGGCCACCGCCTTCCGGCGATGGCCCCATCTAATTCTACGCGACGCGGCTCAGCGCGGCAGCACGGTCGCGCCCATCAGCGCCTCGTCGATCGAGCGGGCGGCCTGACGGCCCTCGCGGATCGCCCAGACCACCAGGGACTGGCCGCGGCGCATGTCGCCGGCGACGTAGATCTTCGGGTTCGACGTCAGGTAGTCCTCGTCGTTGGCGATGACGTTGTCGCGCTTGTCCATCGCCACGCCCGACTCCTCGAGCAGGCCCTTGCGCACCGAGCCGGCGAAGCCGATCGCCATGAAGACGAGGTCGGCCGGCAACACGAACTCGCTGCCCTCGATCGGCTGGCGCCGCTCGTCCACGCGGGCGCAGACCACGCCGGTGAGCTGGCCCTTGCGGTTGCCCTCCAACCGCAAGGTCGCGGCCTGGAACTCGCGCTCGGCGCCCTCGGCCTGGCTCGACGAAGTGCGCATCTTGGTCGGCCAGTAGGGCCACACCGTCAGCTTGTCCTCGCGCTCGGGCGGACGCGGCCTGATGTCGAGCTGCGTCACCGAGAGCGCACCCTGGCGGAAGGCGGTGCCGACGCAGTCGGACGCCGTGTCGCCGCCGCCGATGACGACGACGTTCTTGCCGGCGGCCAGGATCGGCAGCTCGCCGTTGCCCGGCATCGGCTCGGCGCCGACGCGTCGGTTCGACTGCACGAGGTAGGGCATGGCGTAGTGCACGCCGTCGAGCTCCTGGCCCGGAAGCTGCGGGTTGCGCGGCTCCTCGGCGCCGCCGCAGAACAGCACGGCGTCGAACTGGCTCGTCAGGTCCTCCAGCGGCACGTTCACGCCGATATTGGCCTTGTAGTGGAAGACGACGCCCTCGGCCTCCATCTGCTTCACACGCCGGTCGATATGGCGCTTCTCCATCTTGAAGTCGGGGATGCCGTAGCGCAGCAGGCCGCCGGCCTTGGGCTCGCGCTCGTAGACGTGGACATCATGGCCGACGCGGGCGAGCTGCTGCGCCGCCGCCATGCCGGCCGGGCCGGAACCGATCACCGCCACGCGCTTGCCGGTGCGGGTCGCCGACGGCTCGGGCTTCACCCACCCATTGTTCCAGGCGCGGTCCGCGATCGCCTGCTCGATCGTCTTGATCGCGACCGGCTGGTTCTCGAGGTTGAGCGTGCAGGCCTCTTCGCAGGGCGCCGGGCAGATGCGGCCGGTGAATTCCGGGAAGTTGTTGGTGGAGTGTAGGTTGCGCGCAGCCTCCTCCCAGTCCGACTGGTAGACGAGGTCGTTCCAGTCCGGAATCTGGTTGTGGACCGGGCAGCCGGTCGGCCCGTGGCAGAACGGGATGCCGCAATCCATGCAGCGCGCAGCCTGTTTCGACAGGTCGTGCTCATCGAGCGGCAGCGTGAATTCGCGGAAGTGCCGAACGCGGTCGGCGGCGAGCTGATACTTCTGCTCCTGCCGGTCGTATTCGAGGAACCCTGTGACCTTGCCCATCGATCAACCCTTCGCAGGCGCGGATCCCTCGACCACGCGGCCTTGCCGTCTGTCCGTATCGCTGTGAGGCGGTCGGCGGCCCGTGTCGCCGACCGTATGGCGCGAAAGAACGCAGCCGTGTGACGTCTGGCTACTCCGCCGCCACCGGCATGCGCGCCATTTCCATCTCGCGCAGGGCCCGGCGGTACTCGACCGGCATCACCTTGACGAACTTGGTGCGGTAGCCCGGCCAGTCGTCGAGGATCTGCTTGGCTTTGGGCGAACCCGTGTACTTCAGGTGGTTCGTCAGAAGCTGCGACAACCGCTCCTCGTCGTGGCCCGACATGTCGGCGAGGATGTCGACCCGGCCTTTGGTCTCCAGGTCGCCGTCCTGGTGGAAGCGGCGCATGATGTCGTCCTCTTCCTCCACCGGCTCCAGATCGACCATCGACAGGTTGCAGCGGTCGCGGAACGAGCCGTCCTCGTCGAGCACGTAGGCGATGCCGCCGGACATGCCCGCCGCGAAGTTGCGGCCCGTTACGCCGATCGAGACCACGACGCCGCCGGTCATGTACTCGCAGCCATGGTCGCCCATGCCCTCGACCACCGTGATGGCGCCCGAGTTGCGCACGGCGAAGCGTTCGCCCGCCGCACCCCGGATGTAGCACTCGCCCGCGATCGCCCCGTAGAGCACGGTATTGCCGGCCATGATCGTGCGCGCGGGCGGCGCCTTCAGCGCGTCGCTCGGACGGATGATCAGCTTGCCGCCCGACAGGCCCTTGCCGACATAGTCGTTGCCGTGACCGGTCAGATCGAGGGTGACGCCGGCGGCGAGCCACGCGCCGAAGCTCTGGCCGGCGGTGCCGTTCAGCTTCACCACGATGGTGTCGTCGGGCAGGCCGTCATGGCCGTACTTCTTGGCGACCGCGCCGGAGAGCATGGCGCCCGCGGCGCGATCCGAATTGCGGATCACGTCGGTGAGCACGACCGGCTCGCCGGTCTCGAGGGCGCGCTCGGCACCCGCGATCAGGCGGCGGTCGAGCACCGTGTCGATCGGGTGGTGCTGCGTCTCGACATGCCGGATCGCCACCTCCGGACCCACGTCGGGCCGGTGGAACAGCTTCGAAAAGTCGAGGCCGCGGGCCTTCCAGTGCTCGATCGCCTCGCGCTTGTCGAGAAGGTCGGAGCGGCCGATCAGATCCTCCAGCCGCGTGAAGCCCATCGCCGCCATCAGCTCCCGCAGCTCTTCGGCCACGAAGAAGAAGTAGTTGATGACGTGCTCCGGCGTGCCCTTGAAGCGCTTGCGCAGCACCGGGTCCTGAGTGGCGACGCCCACCGGGCAGGTGTTGAGATGGCACTTGCGCATCATGATGCAGCCGGCCGCGATCAGCGGCGCGGTCGAGAAGCCGATCTGATCGGCGCCGAGCAGCACGGCGATCATCACATCCTTGCCGGTGCGGATGCCGCCGTCGGCCTGGAGCGCGACGCGGCCGCGCAGCCCGTTCATCACCAGCGTCTGCTGCGTCTCGGCCAGACCCGTCTCCCAGGGACCGCCCGCGTGCTTGATCGAGGTGAGCGGGGCCGCGCCGGTGCCGCCGTCGAAGCCCGAGATCGTGATGTGGTCGGCGCGCGCCTTGGCGACGCCCGCCGCAACCGTGCCGACGCCGACCTCGGAGACGAGCTTGACCGAGATGTCGGCCGCCGGGTTCACGTTCTTCAGGTCGAAGATGAGCTGAGCCAGATCCTCGATCGAGTAGATGTCGTGGTGCGGCGGCGGAGAGATCAGGCCGACGCCCGGCGTCGCGTAGCGGACCTTGGCGATCTTGGCGTCGACCTTGTGGCCGGGCAGCTGACCGCCCTCGCCGGGCTTGGCGCCCTGCGCGACCTTGATCTGCACCATGTCGCCGTTGACGAGGTACTCGGTCGTGACGCCGAAGCGGCCCGAGGCCACCTGCTTGATGGCGGAGCGGCGCGAGCGACCGTCCGGGCCGGTGACGAACCGGCGCGGCTCCTCGCCGCCCTCACCCGAATTCGAGCGGCCGCCGAACGAGTTCATCGCGATGGCGAGCGTCTCGTGCGCCTCCTTCGAGATCGACCCGTAGGACATGGCGCCCGTGGCGAAGCGCTTGACGATCTCGGCGGCCGGCTCGACCGCCGCGATGTCGACCGGCGCGCGGCCGAGATCGGCCGCGGTCTTGATCCGGAACAGGCCGCGCAGGGTCTTGAGGTGGTTCTCCTGCTCGTTCACCAGCCGGGCGTATTCGCGGTAGCGCTCGACCGCGCCGAGGCGCACCGCGTGCTGCAGCGTGGCCACTGTGTCGGGTGTCCAGGTGTGGGTCTCGCCGCGGAGCCGATAGGCGTACTCGCCGCCGACATCGAGCGCGTTGCGGTAGATCGGGGCGTCGCCGAACGCGTCCTGGTGGCGCAGGACCGTCTCCTGGGCCACCTCGGCCATGCCGATGCCCTCGACGGTCGTCGCCGTGCCGAAGAAGTCCTTGGCCACGAAGTCGGAGTTCAGGCCGATCGCGTCGAAGATCTGCGCGCCGCAATACGACTGGTAGGTCGAGATGCCCATCTTGGACATGACCTTGAGCAGACCCTTATCGATCGACTTGATGTAGCGGTAGATGATCTCGTCGTTGGTGAGGTCCGGCGGGAACTCGTCCTTCATCGCGACCAGCGTCTCGAAGGCGAGGTAGGGGTTCACGGCCTCCGCGCCGTAGCCGGCCAGGCACGCGAAATGATGCACCTCGCGCGGCTCGCCCGACTCGACCACGAGGCCGACCGAGGTGCGCAGCCCCTTGCGGATCAGGTAGTTGTGGACGGCTGCGGTCGCCAGCAGCGCCGGGATCGGGATGCGGTCCGGCCCGACCATGCGGTCCGACAGGATGATGATGTTGTAGCCGCCGCGCACCGCGACCTCGGCCCGGTCGCACAGGCGGTCGAGCGCACCCTCCATCGCCGCCGCGCCGGACTCGGCCGCGTAGGTGATGTCGAGCGTCCGGGTGTCGAAGCGGTCCTCGAAATGCGATATCGAGCGGATCTTCTCGAGGTCGCCGTTCGTCAGGATCGGCTGGCGCACCTCGAGCCGCTTGCGGCGCGAGGCACCCTCCATGTCGAGCAGGTTCGGGCGCGGGCCGATGAACGAGACGAGGCTCATCACGGCCTCCTCGCGGATCGGATCGATCGGCGGGTTGGTGACCTGCGCGAAGTTCTGCTTGAAGTAGGTGTAGAGCAGCTTGGGCTTATCGGAGAGCGCCGAGAGCGGCGTGTCCGAGCCCATCGAGCCGACCGCCTCCTGGCCGGTCACGGCCATTGGGGCCATGAGCAGCTTGAGGTCTTCCTGGGTGTAGCCGAAGGCCTGCTGGCGATCGAGCAGCGACACGTCCGTGCGCGAGGCGCGCGGGCTGATCGGGTGCAGCTCCTCCAGCACGATCTGGGTGTTCTTCACCCACTCGGCATAGGGGTGCGCCGAGGCGAGTTCGCCCTTGATCTCCTCGTCGGAGACGATGCGGCCCTTCTCGAGATCGATCAGCAGCATCCGGCCCGGCTGCAGGCGCCAGGACTGGACGATCTTCTCGTCCGGGATCGGCAGCACGCCCATCTCGGAGGCGAGCACGACGAGGCCGTCATCGGTGACGATGTAGCGGGCGGGACGCAGACCGTTGCGGTCCAGCGTGGCGCCGATCTGGCGGCCGTCGGTGAAGGCGACCGCGGCGGGGCCGTCCCACGGCTCCATCAGCGCGGCGTGGTACTCGTAGAAGGCGCGCCGCTCCTCGCCCATCAGCGGGTTGCCCGCCCAGGCCTCGGGGATGAGCATCATCATCGCGTGGGCGAGCGAGTAGCCGCCCTGCACGAGGAATTCGAGCGCGTTGTCGAAGCAGGCGGTGTCGGACTGGCCCTCGTACGAGATCGGCCAGAGCTTCGAGATGTCGTTTCCGAACAGCTCCGAATCGACGCTGGCCTGGCGCGCGGCCATCCAGTTCACGTTGCCGCGCAGCGTGTTGATCTCGCCGTTATGCGCGACCATCCGGTAGGGGTGCGACAGGCGCCAGGTCGGGAAGGTGTTGGTGGCGAAGCGCTGGTGGACGAGCGCCAGCGCCGAGACGAAGCGGGTGTCCTTCAGGTCGAGATAGTAGTGGCCGAGCTGGTGCACGAGCACCATGCCCTTGTAGACGATCGTCCGGCTCGACACCGAGACGGGGTAGAAGGTCTTCGCCCGCGCGTCGTCGAGGCCGTAGACCTGGTTCGAGATCACCTTGCGGGCGATGTAGACACGCCGCTCGAAGGCATCCTGGTCGGTGATGCTCGCCGGGCAACCGATGAAGACCTGACGGTGATGCGGCTCGGTCTCCTTCACGGCCTTGCCGAGATCGGTCGAGTCGACGGGCACGTCGCGCCAGCCGAGCAGCGGCAGGCCCTCGTCGCCGAGCGTCTTCTCGACGATCGCCTCGATGGCGGCGCGGGCGTCCGCCTCCTTCGGCATGAAGAATTGGCCGATGGCGTACTGGCCGGCCGGCGGCAGCTCGAAGCCGAGGCGCGAGCATTCCTCCGAGAAGAAGCCGTGCGGGATCTGGGTGAGGATGCCGCAGCCGTCGCCCATGGTCGGATCGGCACCGACCGCGCCGCGGTGGTCGATGTTCTCCAGGATCTTGAGACCCTGCTGGACGATGGTGTGGCTGCGCCGGTCATGCATGTCCGCGACGAACCCGACGCCGCAGGCATCGCGCTCGTGGGCCGGATCGTAGGCGCCCTGCGCCCGCGGCAGCGCCGGATCGCGCAGAATCAGCGGCGCGGCGCCGGCCCGCGACGGGGCGGCCTTCTCGCCGATCACGGCCGGCACCGACAGTTCAGACGGGATTTCTTGCATCGTCCGCAGATCTCCGACCCTGCCCGCACGCGAGCATGTTTCATGCCCGAACACCATCGGTGACCGGGCCGGCGCCATCGTTTTCAAGTCGGGTCTGGTGGGGTTCTTCCTGCCGGAACCGCCCGCCAACCCGCGGGCTGAAACCCCGGCCTGTTCAGCCGGCGTTCGCCCGGATCGCCTTGGCGATCGCCGGTTTATCAGCTCGTTCGGACGTCACGTCGATCACGTGATGAATCCCCAAAGCTCGCCCGACGGCCAAGCACGACGAAAGGTAAGCGCGACAAATGGGACAGTCTTGCTGTCCTATAGGGGGACGTTGCCAGATTTCATTCATTCCAGCAAGGGGCCGTCGGCCGCCACCGCCAGCCTTTTGAACATGCCTTGACTTCGCGCAGCGCAGCCGAGGCTCGGCTCTCGGTACGCCAGGCGCAGCGTGTCCGGCCGCACGGAAACCTTTCGATGCCCGTGGCAGGTTCCGAGCCGGTCCGCAATCTCGCCCCATTCAATCGTTTAGAAAACGTTGCCGACACGGAGGGAATGCGGGGATCGCGTCTGCCGTGACGCCGGGGGACCCGCGGTCAACAGCGGGCTCCCGGGACCTTCCTTCACAGTCAGCTTGGTTCGAGAGGTCCTATGGCTTCGAGCCGTCATGTCTTCGGCCCTCGTGCCCTCGGTCGCCGCGAGGGAGCGGCGCTGCGTCGCGGACTCGGATTCGGTCTGACCGCCCTGTTCCTGACCGGAGCGTGTCTGCAGGGCGCTGCCGCTCAGGGCTTCTACCGCGAGGTCTACGGTCCGCCGCGGGCTGTCTACTTCGAGGAGGACGGCCTGCTGCCGCCGCGCGAGGTCGTCGACGAGCTGCGCGACCGCGGCTTCACCGAGATCGCCCGCCCCCGTTACGACGGGCGCCACTACCGCGTCGAGGCGACGAGCCCGCGCGGCCAGCGGCTGCGGCTCGTGGTCGATGGCCGCGAGGGCGACGTGATCGGGCGCGAGCCGCTCGGCGGCGTCTATTATCCCTCGGAGCGCGTCCGGCCGGCGGCGCCCGGCTACGGCTGGACCGAGGACGACATGCGCCCGCGCCGCCCGATCCGTGAGGCGGAGCGCATCGTGCCGCCCGCCGACATCCCCTCGGTGCCCGGCCTGCGCAATGCACCCCTCGGGAGCGAGCGGGCGGCGCCCCGCGAGGCCCGCATCGAACGTGTGCCGCCGACGCCGCGGCCGGAGGCCAATCCCCTCGGCGTCAATCCGGTCGCGGTCGCTCGTTCCGAGACGCCGCGTCGCGCGGCCGCCAAGACTGCGCCGACGCCCAAGCTCCCGTCCCAGGCACGAATCGCACCGACCGCTCCGGAACCCTCCCTCGGTTCCAGCCCCGCTGGATCCTCCGCGATGACGCCAGCCGCCAGATCAGAGCCGGCGAAACCAGATGCGAAGGAGGCCAGGGCAGTCGAGCCGAAAGCGAATGCGGCGCGGCCGGAGCCGGCCAAGGAATCCGTCAGGCCCGAACCTGCCAAGGATGCGACCGGTGAGGTCGCGAAGGAGCCCACCAAGTCCGCCGAGTCCAAGCCTGCGCCGGCCGCGGGCAAGGGCTGGCAGGATCCGCCGGTCGACGGCCCGCGCAAGAACGTCCGGGTGATCGGCGGGGCGACGGTCGTTCCCGGCGGCACCGGCGAGGCCGGCGCCGCCGACTGAGGCGGTATCGGCTGCGGCGGGGGCGATGGTTCAGCCGCCCTCCCCGGTCAGAACGAGCCGCTCGCGACCCGAGAACACGGTGAGCGTGTCGGAGCGGGCGATGGCGCACAGCGTCATGTCGTGGCAGCGCGCCCGCTCGATGGCGAGCGAGGTCGGAGCGGAGATCGCCACCAGAACCGAGGCGCCGAGCGTCGCGGCCTTCTCCGCCATCTCGAAGGAGCAGCGGCTGGTGATGACGAGGAAGCCCTCGTCCGGCCGCACGCCCTCGCGCAGCAGCGCGCCGATGCACTTATCCAGAGCATTGTGGCGGCCGACATCCTCACGCACCGCCAGCAGAGATCCGTCGAGCCCCGCCCAACCCGCGGCATGGACCGCGCGGGTCTCCCGGTTGAGGGTCTGGCGGTCGAACAGTGCCGTCAGTGCCGCCTGGATCGCCGACAACGTCACCTGCGGACCTTTATGCGAGCCTTGGCCGGAGCGCGTCTTGGCGGTCGGTAGGGCGGCGAGATCCTCGATGCCGCAGACGCCGCAGCCGGTGCGGCCGCTGATCGCGCGCTTGCGGGCGAGATGCTCGCGCAGCCGCCCTGGGGCAAGATCGACGAGAAGCCGCAAGCCGCCCTCGGCAGGCTCGACGGTGACGCCGCGGATCTCGTCGGGGGATTCGATCACGCCTTCGGTGAGGCTGAAGCCGTAGGCGAAATCTTCGAGGTCGGACGGCGTGAGCATCATCACCGCGTAGGGCACGGTGCCGTAGACGACGTTGACGGGCATCTCGACGGCAAGCGCCCGGGCGTCGGGCCGGGCCTCGGGCGCATCGTAGGCGACGACGAGGGTTCCGACCTTGACCGACGTCGCGGGACCCTCCCCGCGAAAGTCATCTTCAGGTTTCCGGCTGAAATCCTGCATCCGTATCCCCAGAGGCAGCCAAATTGCTCGTGGCGCAAGCCTGATACCGCGTCCAAGCGACGCTTGGGCGTGCTGTTGCGGTTGCGGTTTTACGATCAGTATGGTTCTACGTCGCAACCGCCCATCCGGCAGCGACACGGTCCCGCCGGAACCGGCAAGGCCCGCGACAAGGTCGGGCAGTCCTCGGATTTGCGACGCTCGTCGGCAAATTCAAGGGCAAACAAACCATAGGCATCAGGGGAGCCAAGCGGGGATATGCGGACGACGCAGGCGCAATATCGGTCATCGTGGGGGCTCGCCGCATTCGGCGCCCTCCTCGGTTCGTCCTCCTCCGCTCTCGCGGCCGGTGTCGGCCAGCCCGAGCCGTGGCAGATGAGCCGTCAGGTCCCGGTCACGGCCGAGGCCGTCGATCTCCTCAACTTCGAGCACGGGCTGCACTGGCTCGCCTTCGCCATCTCGGTCTTCGTTCTCGCCCTCATTCTCTACTGCATCTTCAAGTTCAGTGAGAAGGCGAACCCCACGCCGTCGCGCACCACGCACAACACGGCCATCGAGGTGGCTTGGACCATCATCCCGGTCCTGATCCTCGTGGCGGTGGCGATCCCCTCGTTCCGCACCCTGCGCACGCAGCTCTCGGATCCGAAGGCCGACGTCGTCGTCAAGGTGGTCGGCCACGCGTGGTACTGGTCCTACGTCTACCCGGCCGAGGGCGACAAGGGCGGCTTCACCTTCGACGCCAACGTCGATGAGGAGCAGCAGCCGAAGCTTCTCGCCACCGACAACGACATGGTCGTTCCGGTCGGCAAGATCGTGAAGGTGCAGGTCACCTCCGAGGACGTGATCCACTCCTGGGCGATCCCCTCCTTCGGCGGCAAGATCGACGCGATTCCCGGTCGCCTGAACCAGTGGTGGTTCAAGGCCGACCGCGAGGGCACCTATTACGGCCAGTGCTCCGAGCTCTGCGGCGCCCGTCACGCCTACATGCCGATCACCGTGCGCGTGGTCAGCGAGCAGGCCTATGCCGAGTGGCTGACCGAGGCGAAGACCAAGTACGCCGCCATCGACAACGGTGCCCGCCTCGCGGACGCCCGCTGACGCTTCATCGGGCCGGGGCGCCCCTGTCCCGGCCGATCCTTCATTCGCCAGAGGCGACAGACATCTGATTAAGGCAAGGATCGATGGCCACCGCCACAGCACATGCCGGGCATGACGCCCACCACGACCACAAGCCCTCCTTTTTCGCCCGCTGGTTCCTCTCGACGAACCACAAGGACATCGGCACGCTCTACCTGATCTTCGCCTTCATGGCGGGCATCATCGGCGCGTTCCTGTCCTTCGGCATCCGTATGGAAATGGAAGAGCCGGGGCTCCAGTACTTCTCCAACCCGGCGACCTACAACGTGTTCGTCACCGGCCACGGCCTCATCATGGTGTTCTTCATGGTGATGCCCGCCCTCATCGGCGGCTTCGGCAACTGGTTCGTCCCGCTGATGATCGGCGCGCCGGACATGGCCTTCCCGCGGATGAACAACATCTCGTTCTGGCTGACGGTGTCGGGCTTCGCGTGCCTGCTCTGCTCGCTCTTCGTGGAAGGCTCGCCGGGATCGTCCGGTGCCGGCACCGGCTGGACCGTCTACCCGCCGCTCTCCTCCTCGGCTGGCCATCCGGGCGCGGCGGTCGATTTCGCGATCTTCTCGCTCCACCTCGCCGGTGCGGGCTCGATCCTCGGCGCGATCAACTTCATCACCACCATCCTCAACATGCGCGCCCCCGGCATGACGCTGCACAAGATGCCGCTGTTCGCCTGGGCCGAGCTCGTCACCGCCTTCCTGCTGCTCCTGTCGCTCCCGGTTCTCGCCGGCGCGATCACGATGCTGCTCACCGATCGTAACTTCGGCACCACCTTCTTCGATCCGGCCGGCGGCGGCGATCCGGTGCTCTACCAACACCTGTTCTGGTTCTTCGGCCACCCCGAGGTGTACGTGATGATCCTGCCGGCCTTCGGCATCGTCTCGCACATCATCGCCACCTTCTCGCGCAAGCCCGTCTTCGGCTACCTCGCCATGGCCTACGCCATGGTCGCCATCGGCGTCGTCGGCTTCGTCGTGTGGGCGCACCACATGTACACCGTCGGCCTGTCGCTCCAGACGCAGTCCTACTTCGTCTTCGCGACCATGGTGATCGCGGTGCCGACCGGCGTGAAGATCTTCTCCTGGATCGCGACGATGTGGGGCGGTTCGATCCGCTTCACCGCGGCGATGCACTGGGCGGTGGGCTTCATCTTCCTGTTCACGGTCGGCGGCGTCACCGGCGTCGTGCTCGCGAACTCCTCGGTCGATAAGTACCTGCACGACACCTACTACGTCGTGGCGCACTTCCACTACGTGCTCTCGCTCGGCGCCGTGTTCATCATCTTCGCCGGTGTCTACTACTGGTTCCCGAAGATGACCGGTCACGTCATCCCGGAATGGGCGGGCAAGCTGCACTTCTGGCTGGCCTTCATCGGTGCGAACGTCCTGTTCTTCCCGATGCACTTCCTGGGTCTCGCCGGCATGCCGCGTCGCTACGCCGACTATCCGGAGGCGTTTGCCGGCTGGCACAAGGTCGCGACGCTCGGCGGTCACGTCTTCGCCCTCAGCATGGTGGTGTTTGTGATCGGCATCGTGCTGGCCTTCCGCTCCAAGACCCGCGCCGCGGACAATCCGTGGGGCGAGGGTGCCACCACCCTGGAGTGGACCCTGTCCTCGCCGCCGCCCTTCCACCAGTTCGAGACGCTCCCCAAGATCGTCGACGAGCCGGCCCACTAAGGCGGTCGAGACAACAAGGATCGCGAGGACCGCTTCAGGCGGTCCTCGCTCTTTCCCGGTGGCCTCATCGCTTGAGTGAGGCCTCCCGCAAAGGGCGGCGCCGAGAACGGCGCGATCCGAGACCAACAGAACAAGCGTCAGATCACGGTTTCCATGACGAGCCTGTCGAACAGCCTGAGCGCCGACGCCGGCCGCGTGTCGCTCAACTCCGCCGCGGGTGGCGAAGTCTCCGACTTCTTCGCCCTGCTCAAGCCGCGGGTGATGGTGCTCGTCATCTTCACCGCGCTCGTCGGCATGGTGGTGTCGGATGCCACCGTGAACCCGGTCATCGCCGCGATCTCGCTGCTGATGATCGCCGTCGGGGCCGGTGCGTCCGGCTGCCTCAACATGTGGTGGGATGCCGACATCGACGCGCTGATGACCCGCACCGCCAAGCGGCCGATCCCGGACGGGCGCATCCGCCCCGACGAGGCGCTGACCTTCGGCGTCGTGCTCTCGGTCGGCTCGGTGCTGATCCTCGGGCTGGCCTCCAACTGGCTGGCTGCGGGGCTCCTTGCCTTCACCATCGTCTTCTACGCCGTGATCTATTCGATGTGGCTGAAGCGGGCGACCGCGCAGAACATCGTCATCGGCGGTGCCGCCGGCGCCCTCCCCCCGGTGGTGGGTCAGGCGGCCGTGACCGGCCATGTCGGCATCGAGTCGCTGGTCCTGTTCGCGATCATCTTCATCTGGACGCCGCCGCATTTCTGGGCGCTGGCGCTGGTCAAGAGTGGTGAATATGCCCGCGCCGGCATCCCGATGATGCCGAACGTCGCCGGCCCCGATTCCACCCGTCGCCAGATCGTCTGGTACTCCCTCCTGCTCGCCCCGCTCGCCCTCGTTCCGGTCTGGCTCGGCTTCGGCGGTTGGCTCTACGCCGTCGTCGGCGTGCTCGGTGGCCTCGGCATGCTGGCGGGCGCGGTGCAGGTCTACCGGCTGCGCGAGGGTGAGCCCGAGCGCAAGGCGGCGATGGGCCTGTTCGCCTTCTCGATCCTCTACCTGTTCCTGCTCTTCTCGGCGCTGCTCGCCGAGCAGGGGCTCGGACTGTTCCGTGCGGTCGTGGCGTGAGGCCGGTGATGTCCGATCTGCCGGAAGGCGTGCGTCCGCTGACGCCGGAAGAGGTCAAGACCCGCCGCAAGCGCTCGATCGCCATCGCCCTGACGCTGGGCGCCCTGGTGCTGATCTTCTTCGTGCTGACGATCGCGAAGCTCGGGCCGCAGGTCCTGCAGCGGCCGCTCTGAGGGCGTAAACCGATGACGGATACGAGCGAGAGGCAAAGCCAAGCGGCGCGCGGCGCCCGTTGGACCGTGTTGGCCTGCGCCGGCGTCGTGCTCGGCATGGGTGGCCTCGCGGCCGTCTCGGCACCGCTCTACTCCATGTTCTGCAAGGCGACCGGCTACGGCGGCACCCCGCTCGTCGGCGCCGCACCCTCTGCCCCAACGGGTGAGGCCCTGGCGCCGATCTCGGTCCGCTTCGACACCAACGTCGCCAAAGCCCTATCCTGGCGCTTCCAGCCGGAGCAGTCGCGGGTCGAGGCGGTGCCCGGCCAGACGGCGACCGTGTTCTTCAAGGTGACCAATACCGGCCCCGCGCCCACGGCCGGCATCGCCGTGTTCAACGTGCAGCCGGACTTGATGGGCAGCTACTTCGTCAAGGTGCAGTGCTTCTGCTTCGACGAGCACACGCTGCAGCCGGGCGAGTCGGCCGAATTCCCGCTGGTGTTCTACGTCGATCCGGCCCTGCGCAAGGATCCGGACATCGGCACCCTCTCGGAGATGACGCTGTCCTACACCTACTACCCCTCGAAGAACGGTGCGCCGGTGGCGGAAGCGGCCAAGCCCGCACCTACGCGCAATTTTTGAGGGATCGCGGGGCCCTAAGCGTGACAATGGCTCGGGCGCCGCGATAGAGGGGTTTCAACCGAGGTCCGGTCCCGCCGGACCTCCAAGGCAACAGAGCCCGGCCGTCAGGCGGTGACGGGCAAGGGCTTAGGGAGAACCATCGCGATGGCCGGGGCGCACGCCAAGAACCACGATTACCACATCATCAACCCGAGCCCGTGGCCGCTGCTGGGCGCGTTCTCCGGGTTCCTGATGGCTTTCGGCGCCGTCTTCTGGATGAAGGGTCTCTCCGCCGGCGGCCTCGCCATCGGCCCCTACGTGTTCGGTGCCGGCACGCTGGGCGTGCTCTACACCATGCTGTCGTGGTGGCGCGACGTTACGCACGAGGCCAATTCCGGCGACCACACCCGCGTCGTCCAGCTCCATCACCGCTACGGCATGATCATGTTCATCGCCTCCGAGGTGATGTTCTTCGTGGCGTGGTTCTGGGCCTATTTCGAGGCCGCCCTCTACACGGCCGATCCGATCCAGCCCCAGCGCGTCGAGTTCACCGGCGGCATGTGGCCGCCCAAGGGCATCGAGGCGTTCGATCCCTGGCACCTGCCGCTGCTCAACACGCTGATCCTGCTCACCTCCGGCACCACCGTGACCTGGGCCCACCACGCCCTGCTGCACGGCGACCGCAAGGGCCTGAAGTACGGCCTGTGGCTCACCATCATCCTCGGCGTGCTGTTCACCGCCTGCCAGGCCTACGAGTACGCCCACGCCCATTTCGGCTTCTCGGGCTCGATCTACTCGGCGACCTTCTTCATGGCGACGGGCTTCCACGGCGCCCACGTCATCATCGGCACGATCTTCCTCGCCGTCTGCCTGCTGCGCACCTACCAGGGTGACTTCACCCCCAAGCAGCATCTCGGCTTCGAATTCGCCGCCTGGTACTGGCACTTCGTCGACGTGGTGTGGCTGTTCCTGTTCGCCGCCATCTACGTGTGGGGCGCGGGCGCCGGCGGCGGAGCCCATTAAGGCCGACGAGCTCAGAGCATCCGCCGCCCCGACCGGGCGGCACCCCGGAAGGGCGGCGTGAGCCGCCCTTTTTCACGTGCAGGGCCTCGCCGGATCTCTGATACCGGGGGGAAAGAACGAGTGAGTCACCCGTGACCCGAGCGACGACGAGCCCGCCTCCCTCCCCGGTTTCGACAGGCTTGCGCGGGCGCTGCCCCGCCTGCGGCGAGGGCCACCTGTTCCGCGGCTTCCTCGCCTTCAAGCCGGCCTGCGAAGCCTGCGGCCAGGATTTCTCCGCCTTCGACTCGGCGGACGGGCCGGCCTTCTTCGTGATGTCGATCACGGGTTTCGTCGTCGTCGGCACGGCGTTGTGGATGGAGTTCACCTACGAGCCGCCGGTCTGGCTTCACGCGCTCGTGGCCGGCAGCCTCGCCATCGGCCTGAGCCTGGCTCTGGTGCGCCCGCTCAAGGGCGTGCTCGCGGCGGTGCAGTTTGCCAACAAGGCCGAGCAGGGGCGCTTCCGCTAGTGGCCGCTTTGTCCGCGAACGAGCGCAGCGCCCGCCTGCGCAGCCTCTGGGCGCCGGGTCTCGCCGCCCTGATCTGCCTCGCGATCCTGCTCGGCCTCGGTTTTTGGCAACTGGCCCGGAAGGCCGAGAAGGAGGCCCTGATCGCCCGCATCATCGAGCGCTCGCACGCCGAGCCGCCGGCCGCCCCGCCCCCCTTCGACACCTGGGACGCGCGGGCCGACGAGTTCAGCCGCGTCCGGGCGCGAGGCACCTTCCTCCACGACAAGGAGACCCTGGTGCACGGGTTGGCGCCGGGCGAGCCCGGCCGGGCGCTCCAGGGCTTCTACGTCCTCACGCCGCTCAGGCGCGACGACGGCACGACGATCCTGATCAACCGCGGCTTCATCCCGACCGAGCTGAAGCGTCCCGAGGACCGCGCCGCCGGTCAGGTGACGGGCGAGGCGACGGTGACCGGTATGCTGCGGGCGAGCGAGGCGCGTGGGCTATTCGTGCCGGAATCCGACCCGAAGCGCGACGCGTGGTTCACCCGCGACATCCCCGGTATCAGTGAAGCCCGCGGGCTGACGAACGTCGCCCCCTACCTGATCGAGGCGGACGCGACGCCGAACCCCGGCGGCTGGCCCCGCGGCGGGCAGCTCCGGGTCGATCTGCCCAACAACCACCTGCAATACGCCTTCACGTGGTTCGGCATCGCCGCCTGCCTGATCGGCGTCTTCTCCGTTTTCGCGTGGCGGCGGTGGCACGATCCGGCGGAGCCGAAAGCCGGCTGACGGCGTTGGCTCGCGTGGTGCCGGGATCTCGGCATCCCACGCGGGAACGAAAAGCCTCCCGCGGCAGGATTTCCGCGGAGTGCCGTTCGATGCGCACCGTTGCCAGCCTCCTCTTCCTCGTTCTGACGGGGAGCGCGGCGCAGTCCGACGATGCGGCGCGCGGTGCTGCCCGCGCCACCATCGAGCGGCAGATCGACGCCTTCCGCCGCAACGATGCGCCGGCGGCCTACGCCGAGGCCGCGCCGCAAATCCGCAACCTGTTTCCCTCGGCCGAGACCTTCATCGCCATGGTGGCGAAGGGCTACGCACCGGTCCTGCGTCCGCGCAGCTACCGCTTCGAGTCGGTGCAGGAGACGGCCGAGGACGAGATCGCTCAAGGGGTGAGCCTACAGGACGAGGCTGGCCTCGATTGGGTGGCACTCTACACGCTCCAGCGCCAGGCCGACGGCCAGTGGCGCATCACCGGATGCCAGTTGAAGAAGGCGCCGGGCGAGCGGGTTTGACCGCGCGGGGCAAGAAATGGCACCGGCTCCGCTTCGACATGGCGAAATCGATCGTGTAGAGGGGGCGCCTTCCCGGAGGCATCCTTGCTGCACGTCTCGACCCGCGGCGCCGCCGCGCCCTTGAGCTTTTCCGATGCGCTGCTCGCCGGCCTCGCCCGCGACGGCGGCCTCTACGTGCCCGAGAGCTGGCCGCAGCTCAGCCGTGACACGATCGCGGGCTTTGCCGGGATGCGCTACGCCGAGGTCGCCAAGCGCGTGCTGCGCCCGCTCATCGACGGCGAGATTCCGGACGCCGAACTCGATTCCATGATCGAGGCGGCCTACGCCACCTTCCGCCATCCGGCGATCTGCCCACTGACGCAGATCGACGACAACCTGTTCCTGATGGAGCTGTTTCACGGGCCGACGCTCGCGTTCAAGGACGTGGCGATGCAGCTCCTCGGGCGGCTGATGGACTACGTGTTGCGCCAGAAGGGCACGCGCGCCACCATCGTCGGCGCTACCTCGGGCGATACCGGCAGCGCGGCCGTCGAGGCCTTCAAAGGGCTCGATCAGGTCGACGTGTTCATCCTGTTTCCGCACGGGCGCGTGTCGGAGGTGCAGCGGCGGCAGATGACGACGGTCAACGCGCCCAACGTTCACGCGTTGGCGATCGAGGGCAATTTCGACGATTGCCAGAACATCGTGAAGGCGATGTTCCAGCACGGCGACTTCGCCGACCGGGTGAAGCTCTCCGGCGTCAACTCGATCAACTGGGCCCGCGTGGCGGCGCAGACCGTCTACTACTTCACCAGCGCCGTGGCGCTCGGCGCTCCGCATCGCAAGGTTTCGTTCGCGGTGCCGACCGGCAATTTCGGCGACATCCTCGCCGGCTGGGTCGCCAAGCGGATGGGCCTGCCGATCGAGCGGCTGATGATCGGCACCAACGCCAACGACATCCTGGCGCGCACCCTGGAGCACGGGGCCTACGAGCCTCGCGGCGTGCAGCCCACCACCTCGCCGTCGATGGACATCCAGATCTCGTCGAACTTCGAGCGGCTGCTGTTCGAGGCGCTCGACCGCGACGCCTCGGCGCTCGGGCGTCTGATGGCAGGCCTGAAGCAGTCCGGCGGCTTCACGCTCAGTCCCGAGGTGCTGGCGAGTGTGCGCGAGGAATTCGACGCGGCGGCCGTACGTGAGCCGGACGTGGTGGACGAGATCGCCGGCACCTACCGCAAGACCGGCATGGTGCTCGACCCCCACAGCGCCATCGGCGTGCGCGCCGCCCGCAAGCTGCTCGAGACGGATCCGGCGACGCCGGTGGTGGCGCTCGCCACCGCCCATCCGGCCAAGTTCCCGGACGCCGTCTCGCAGGCGACCGGCGGCGGACGCCCTGTGCTGCCGCCGCACCTCGCCGACCTGATGACCCGCCCGGAAACGGTCGCGAATCTGGCCAATGATCAGGCCGTGATCGAGCGCTACATCACGGAGCATGCCCGCATCAGCCGCGGCGCCTGAGGTGACATGAACCAGCACTTCTCGACCTTCGGCGCCTCGCCGGGCCTCACCGTCAGTCGCCTCGAAAACGGTCTGACGGTCGCCACCGAGACCATTCCCGGCGTGGCCACCGCGACGCTCGGCGTCTGGGTCGGGGCGGGCTCGCGGCACGAGCGGGCGGATGAGCACGGGCTCAGCCACCTGATCGAGCACATGGCCTTCAAGGGCACGGCGACCCGCTCGGCGAGGCAGATCGCCGAGGACATCGAGAATGTCGGCGGCGAGATCAACGCCGCCACCAGCACCGAGAGCACGAGCTACACCGCGCGCGTGCTCGGCGAGGATGCGGGCGTCGCCCTCGACGTGCTCGGCGACATCCTGACTCGCTCGGTCTTTGATGCCGGCGAACTCGCCCGCGAGAAGGGCGTGATCCTCCAGGAATATGCGGCGGTCGAGGATACGCCCGACGACGTCGTCTACGACGCCTTCATCGAGACGGCTTTCCCGGACCAGCCGATCGGCCGGCCGATCCTCGGCCGGCCCGAGACGATCCAGAGCTTCGACCGCGCGGCGATCGAAACCTATATCGCCCGCGAATACGTCCCCGATCGCATGGTGCTCGCTGCGGCCGGCGCGGTGGAGCACGCCGAGATCGTCGCGGCGGCCCAGCGGCATTTCGGCGGCCTTAAACCCGTCGAGGCGCCCCCGGTCGTGGCGGGCGTCTATGGCGGCGGCGAGCGGCGGATGCAGAAGCGGCTCGAACAAGCCAACCTCGTGCTCGGCTTGCCCGGCCTCTCCTTCCGCGACGACGGCTACTACGCGCTGCACCTGTTCAGCCAAGTGCTCGGCGGCGGCCTGACCTCGCGGCTCTGGCACGAGGTGCGCGAGACCCGCGGGCTCGCCTACGACATCCAGGCCTTCCACTGGCCCTTCACCGATTGCGGCCTGTTCGGCATCGGCGCCGGCACCTCGGGCGCGGATCTGGCCGAGCTCGTCGATGTCACCATCGCCACCACCCGCGAGGCGGCGGAGCGGCTCGATACGACCGAGCTCGCCCGCGCCAAGGCGCAGCTCAAACTCTCCCTGCTCTCCGCCCTGGAGACGCCGGGCGGGCGCATCGAGCGCAACGCCCGCCAGCTTCTCGCCTGGGGCCGGGTGATCCCGCCGCAGGAGCTAATCGCCAAGATCGATGCGGTCGAGGTCGAGCATGTGCGTGCGGCTGGCCGCAGCCTCCTGCGCGGCGCTCCCACGCTCGCAGCGATCGGCCCGATCAAGGGATTGCCGCCGCTCGCCCGCGTCACGGCAGCCCTTCAGGCGGCCTGACGGCGCTCTAACTCTGGGCGTGAGGCCGGCCCTTCCGGTGGGCCGGCTACGCGATCAACGACAAAAAGCCCGCCATGAATCCCGTCGCCGTCGCGACCATGCTCGGCCTCGCCCTCGGCTTCTTCGGTCTGCTCGCCTACGCGCTGACCGTGGGCGAGGCGTGGCTGCTCGCCCTCCTCGCCATCGTCGCCATCGGGGTATTCGTGCGCTGGGGGGAGTGAGGGGCTACTTCCCCTCCTCCAGCGCCGGCCCCCGTGTCGCGTCGGTCCCCTGCCCCGTTCCGGCGAGCGGGCCGACGGTGACGGGCTGGCCGGTGCGGGCGGCGGCGTAGATCGCCTCCATCAGGATCATGTCCTGCAGCCCCTCCTCGCCAGGCGTGCGGGGGCGGCGATCCTTCAGGATGCAGTCGGCCATGTGGTCGAGTTCGAGTGCGAACTGGTTCTTGTGCGTCAGCACCGGCTCGTCGCGCTGCACATGGCTGCCCTCGCGGTGAGCGACCGTGAGGCGCTGGCCGCGATAGGCGAAAGCGTTGTGCAGGTCGAGCGAGCCGCTGGTGGTGTGGACCCGCAATTCGCGGCTCTCGTGGACGCCGTAGCTGGTGCCGCATTGCGCGATCACGCCGGAGGGGAAGCGCATCGTGAAGGCGACGCTCTCCTCTACCTCCTTGAAGCGCGGATCGTTCTCGGGCGTGACGATCTGCGCCTGGATCGAGACCGGCTCCTCCCCGAGGAGCGCCCGCACGCCGTTGAGGCAGTAGAGGCCGATATCGGGCAGCGCGCCGCCGCCCGCCAGCGCCTTGCGCAGGCGCCACTGCTCGGGCAGCCCCGTGGTCTGGCCGTTGAAGGCCTCGATCATCTTCACCCGTCCGAACTCGCCGGAGCGGGCGAGCCGCACCACCTCGCGGTTGAACGGCTCGTACTGGCAGCGATAGGCGATCATCAGCTTGACGCCGGCCTTGCCGCAGGCCTCGACCATCTCGTGCGCCTCGGCCGAGCTGTTCGCCATCGGCTTCTCGCACAGCACGTGCTTGCCCGCGCCCGCGGCGGCCAGGACGTTGTCCCGGTGCAGGCCGTTCGGCGTGACGATGTAGACCGCCTTGACCGCCGGGTTGGCCTTCAGGCGGTCCCACTGATCGTAGCCGTAGATCGCGTCGGCCGGGATGCCGTACTGCGCCGCCGTCAGCTTCGCCTTATCGGCTGAGCCGGACATCAGCGCGACGACCCGCGCCTTCTTCGCCTCCCCGAAGGCCGGCAGGATCTCCTCGAGGCTCAGCCGCCCGAGCCCGATGATGGCGAAGCCGACCCGCTCGGAGGGCGGCATCGGCGCGGGCGGCGGTGGGGGTGGGGCGTCGCCGTCATCGCGCCAGTTCGGGAAGACGATCCGCCCGCCCTGGACCGCGCCGGTATCGGCGGGCACCGAAGGTGCCGGCGGCCCGGAGGCGGCCCGCGCATTCCCGCCGAGGCCGAGGGCCGCACCGGTCAGGCCGGCGCCCCCCGCGAGGAGAAGGCGCCGGGACAGTCGGAGATCGTCGCTCATGAAGGGGTCCGGCCTCTGTGGAATACGAGGCCGGAACGCGTCAGCCCGCCGAGGGGGTTCCCTTGATCTGGCCGGGGCCGGTCGAGGCGGGCGTCGGATCGGGGTCCTCCACCTCGCCCCGGCGCTGGAGCTGAAGCGCGACGAACCAGCACAGGGCGGCCCAGGCGGCGCCGACGCACCAGCCAGCCAGCACGTCGCTCGGCCAGTGCACGCCGAGATAGACCCGGCTGACGCCGACCAGCACCGTCATGGCGATACCGAGCGCCAGCAGCAGTGCCTTGACGCTGCGCCGTCGCTCGACGCGGGCGAGCAGCGTCGCGAGCGTCAGGTAGGCGATGGCCGACATCATCGCGTGGCCGGAGGGGAAGCTCGCCGTGAACACTTCCATGCCGTGCGGGACGAGGTCGGGCCGCGGGCGGTGGTAGAACATCTTGAGCACCGTCGAGACCGCCTCGCCGCCGCCCACCGCGGCGAGGACGAACACCGCGACCCTCTGCCTTCCCGCCAGCGCGAGGTAGATCACCGCTGCTGCGGTCAGGAACACGATGGTGACGACGCTGCCCCAGCCGGTGATGTCGCGCATCGCCTCCTCCAGCCAGGCCGGCCCGAGCGGGTCGGAGATGTCGGCGGGGTTACGCAATCCGAGCAGGATCTTGCGGTCGAGGGCGGCGGTCGATCCCTCGCCGACCTCGCGGGCGAGCGCGAAGAAGCCGTAGCCGAGGGTGCTGACGAGGAGCAGCGAGACCAGCGGCCCGACCTCGTTGAGGTGGAGCCGGACCCATACGGCGGACGAGCCGCGCCACAGGGCACCGCCGCTGCTGCGCGCAAAACCAGGCAGTCTCATGCCGCATCCCCGAATGCGATGGTCGCGACCCGCTCCCACGGGCCGCCGAGGTAACGCCATAGCAGCACGCCCGGTGCGTGGAAGTGCGACGGCGCGAAATCCTGGGTGAGCGCGGCGTGCAGCGCGCGGGCTGTCTCGGGCGCCACCTTGTTCTGCACGGTGACGTGCGGGCGCCAGCCCTGCCGGTCCTGCGCCGTGAGGTGCTCGCGGAACGCTGCCGCGACCCGCCCGCGGAAGGCGGACAGAGCCTCCGATTCCAGCACGTAGGCGACGCCGCGGCCGGTGAAGCGGACGCCCGTCACCGCCACCTCCGGCGCGCTTTGCGTGCGGGCGAGCGCGGCGACTGTCTCGGTCACGGCCGCCACGTCCTCCCCCGGCAGGTGATGGAACAGCGTGGCGTGGGCGGGGATGTGGTTCAGCGCCTCCGGGAAGTGCCGCCGCCTCAGGCCGTCGAAGGTGGCGAAGGCCGCCTCGTCCATCTGCAGCGTCAGGATCAGCGGGGCGGGCTCGGGCGACGCGGGCTCTGGCAAGCCTTGCACTCTCTCTCGATCGGGGCCGGCCGTCCGGCGCGACTCGACCAAGATGGAGCAGCGGGGCAGCGGATCCAGCCGGCGGGCTGTGGTGCAGCTGCGCTGTTCAGCCGGCATCGCACCGTCTAGGAAGCAGCCATGGCCCGCAGGAACAGAGAGATCATCCACCGGGGGCGCGACGGGTGGCTGTTCCTGATCGGGGGCACCAACGGGGTGCTCCTGCAATACCGGCGCTCCCTCGCCGGCTGGTGGCACCTGCGCCGCTGGGCGCGGCTGATCGAGGCCCGCGCCGCCCGCGCTCAGGCGCTCGGCATCCGCTACGTCCACACCGTCGTGCCGGAAAAGCTCTCGGTCTACGACGACCGTACTCTCGACCTCGACTACGACCCGCGCCTGTCGCCGGCCCGCCGGCTTGCCCGGCGGCTCGCCGGGATGGGCGGCTACGTCGATCTCGTCGCCCCCTTGCGCGCGGCCCGCGATGACGGGGCGCCGCTCTATCGCCGCACCGATTCCCACTGGACCTACGAGGGCTGCCTGGTCGGCTACCGGGCGCTGCTGCGCGCCTGCGGTGCGGTCGCTCCGCCCGATATCGCCGAACGCCCGCGCTTTCCCCATGACGGGTTGTGGGATCTCGGTGACAAGCTGCCCGACCGGCCGCGGGAGACGGTGGAGAACTGGGCGGTGCATCGCGACGCCGCGCGCAGCTATGCCAGCCCGCTGGTCGAATCCTACGAGGCGGCGGGACGGGCGGGCGACCTGCATGTCGGCGCCCACGTCATCTACCGGAACCCCTCCCCCCAGGCCGACCCGCGCACCCTGGTGCTGTTCGGGGATTCCTACGCGCATTTCGCGCCGATCATGCTGACGAGCTTCCTCGCCGAGACCTTCCGCGAGATGCACTTCGTCTGGTCGTCCAGCATCGACTGGACTTACGTCGAGCGAGTGCGCCCCGACATCCTGATGTTCGAGATGGCCGAGCGCTTCCTCGTCCGCATCCCGAGCGACGATTTCGACGTCGCGGCCTACGAGAGGCCGGGGATGGAGAAGCCGGTGCGTCAGGCGGAGACGGAACCCCTGGTCTGACGAACCACGGCGCCCCTCGCGGGAAGGGCGCCGTTCTTCCTTCGAAGCGCCGGGATCTCAGCGGGAGCAGACCCGCTGCCGGGCCGGGCCGCCGCCGCCGGCCTGATAGCTCTTCGCGTGGCCGATCGAGCCGGTCATGTCCTGGGTCGGATTGCCGCCGCCGCGCTTCACCACGATGTCGCAGTAGCCCGAGGACCCGCCCGCCGCGAACGGAAGCGCGCCGAAGCCGCCATGGGCGACGCGCGGCGGAGCCGGCGGCACGACCTGCGAGGGCAGCGCGGTCCAGGTTCCCTTCTTGGATCGAGCCGACTGCGCGGAGACCGGGGTAGCCGTGGTCGCAAACGCAAACAGGAGGACCGATGCGAATGATGCGAAGCGCAGCATGTTGTGCTCCTCTCTTGTTCAAATTCCGATTAATCTTGAAGCAAGAGCGCACGTAACATGCAGATTTTCGATTTGAAGTGTGTTTTATCACAGTAATGGGATTAATTTTAATCCATAGAAATATTATTTATATTGGATGGATGAGATTTCTTGCTCGAACGTATATGAGGAAGACGAAGCGTTACTGAGGGTCGCTGACCGCGTGGTTTCGGCCTTCTTCGGCGGTAGAGCGACGGCACACGGACACAGCAAAAGGGCCGCGCCCCTGTTCGGAGCACGGCCCTTTGGATCACGGAATATCGCGCGGCGTGAGACGGGCTCGGACCGCATCCCGATCCGGCGGCGCGCCGACGAGCAAGCGCGTCAAGGCATGGCGCGGTTGCTTCGGCCCGGGCCGGTCGGGACGGTTTTCAGACCCCGACGCGCTTCTGTGCCGATGAGGACGTGCCGTTCGGCATGCCCGGCGACGGCGCGCCCATCAGGGACATCGGCGCCGTGGCGGTCGCCTTCGCCGACGGCGCTTCGTTTGCGGCCGGATCGACGGCCTTCACCCGGAAGCTCGCGGCGAGGCTCTTGGCCTCGGTGAGATCCTTCGGCGAGAGCTTCGTGGCGACCTCGTCCCGCTTGCGGCCCGCTTCGCCATCGCCCTGCCCGGCCGCGGCCGAGAACCAGAGGTAGGACTGCACGAGATCCTGGCCGACGCCGAGGCCGCGGGCGTAGAGCACGGCCAGATTGTACTGGCTGTCGCGCACGCCGTGCTCCGCCGCCCGGCGGAAGGCGTTGGCGGCGTTCGCGAAGTCCGGTTTGCCGTTGGCGGCCGGGTTCTCGGCATGCAGGACGGCGAGATTGTGCATCGCCCGGATGTTGCCCTGATCCGCGGCGCGGCCGTACCAGAGCTTCGCCTTCTCGACGTCGCGGATCACGCCCGAGCCCTTCTCGTAGGCGTTTCCGACCTTGAACTGCGCCGGGGCGTAGCCGGCCGTCGCGAGCCGCTCGTAGAACTTGGCGGCGAGCGCGAGGTCGCGCGTCACCCCGCGGCCTTCGGCCTGACGGGCGGCGATCTCCCACACGGCGGCACCGTCGCCGTCGAGCGCGTCCTGCTTGAGCTTGGCCAGGGACGGCGGCAGCCCGGCGAGGTCCGGTCCGAGTGCGGCCATGCCGGCGACCTGAGGCAGCGCGCGCTTGCCCGTCGGGGCCTTCGGCTCGGCGATGGACTGGGTGGTCGTCGGATCGGCCGGGCTCGTCGGGGCTGCGGCCGGGAGCGTCGTCTCGGAGGACGCCTGAGCGGCCGGGGCCTGAGACGGAGCGGCGGGCGCCGGGGCCGGCTCGGCCTCCGCGCTGCGGCCGGCTGGAGCATCGGAGGATGCGGCCGGAGACGCCGTCTCCACGGCGCGGGCATCCGCGGAGACGGCGTCTCCGGCCGGCGCGCTCTTGCCCGCCAGGAAAGCTTGGTAGGCGCCGAGCGCCAGAACGACGGCGGCGAGGCCGAGCAGCAGCGTGCGGCGGCGGCCGTCGAGGGCCCCGCGGAGTCGCGACAGGGGCGCGGTGTCCGAGCCCGGCATACGGGCGGCCGGAGCGACCTTGTCGCGCAGCCGGGCCGCCAGCGGGGTCTCCGTTGCGGCTTCCGCCTGCGCCGCCTGCGCGGCGCGGCGGGCGGCGGCGATGAAGCTCGTCTTGATGTCGGTGCTGCCGGCGGCCGGGATCGCCTCCGGCGCGGCCGGGCGGCCGGGGCCGGGTCGGCCGGCGCCGGGTTCCAGCAATTCGTCGGAGAGGCGAACCGACTCGGTCCCGCCGATCTCCTCGGACGGCGCCGTACGGCGCGGGCGGGCCTGCGACTCGGCCGCCGCTTTCGGGGCGGCGGGGCGCTCCTGAGAGACGCGCTCGCTCGGGGAGAGCCCGAGGGGCGCCCGTTCCTGCGGAGCGGCGGCGGTGAGCGCGGCGGCGGAGGTCATGGTGCGGTCGAGCTGCTCGCTCAGGCGCGTCAGCACCGAATGGACGCCCTCCATCGTCGATTGAAGACGCTGGTCCGAGCCCTTCTGGCTCGCGCGCAGTTCGGCGAGATCGGCGCGCAGCAGCTCGACATCGCCGCCGGCCGCCTTGAGCGGAGAGGACGCGCCCGCCACGGCTTCGCGGACCGCGCGCTCGACGGCGGCTTCGACGTCGGACCCGTTGCGCAGGGCCGCGACCTGAGCGAGCAGATCGCCCATGGAGCGTTCGAGGCGCGCCACGGCCGGATCGGGATCGCGCGGCGCGTCGAGCCGGCTTGCCAGGGCGAGGACGTGACGTTCCAGGGCGTCGAGACCGCTGCCGCCCGCGCTGACGCGATCCACCTTCTCGGCCACGGTTTCGAGCCGCTCGATCAGCTCGCCGACGGGCCCCGCCTCAGTCCGGCCGAGCCGCTCGGCGAGCGCCTCGAAACGGGTGAGCAGCTCGCGGGGCAACTCGCGGGACGGATCGGGGGTCTTCAGCTCGCCGCGGATCTCCTCCAGCAGCGGCTTGATGGCGGCCATGCCCGCATCCTCGTCGCGCTGAAGCTGCGCAATCTGGGCGCTGATCGCCTGCACGCCTTGAGCGAGGCTCTGGATCCGCTCCGGACCCGCCAGGGCCGCCACGAGGCGGCGGATCTCGTCGAGTTCACGGAACACGCTGTCGAGGGCGCTCTCGTCGGCCGGGCCCGTGAGGGCGCCGGAGAGCACGCCATCGACCTTCGCGACCAAGCGCTCCACCTCGCCCGCGACACGGGCATGAACGTTCTCGGCCACATCCCCGGCCAGCCGCTCCACCTGGACGCGCATCAGCTCGATCGGGGCGGCGATGGCGGCGAGTTCCTGCGGATCGCGCGCCCGCTGGAGGTCGCTCGCGACGGCCTGCATGGTCTGTTCCAGCTCGCCCACGTCGCGGCCGGTGGCGAGGCCGCCGAGCGCGTCGCGCAGCCGGCTCGTCTCGCGCTGCAGCTCGATGATGGCCGGCGACGGCTCGTGGCCGTGAGCCGCCACTTGGTCGTGGGCCGCCTCCGCGTTCGAAGCCGCGACAGGCACGTCCTCGGAGACCTCCGGGGCCGCCGACTCGCTGTGCTGGGGCTCGCCCGCGCTGGCGCTGTTCCACTCGGCGATGCCCTCTTCCAGCTCGCGCTGGCGGCGGCGCACCTCGGCGACGGCGTCGCGCACCTCGGTGGCGAGCGGGCGCCCGCGACGGCCGAGCGGCCGGGGGGCGCTGAGCTGACCGGCGAGTTCGCCGACTTTGCGCTCGATATCGCCGATCATCCGAGCCGCGTCGGCCTTCGAGGCCTCGCGCTCCTGGCTGATCGAGCGGTCGAGGGCGTCGAGCCGCCGCATCATCGCGCCGATCGACGCTTCGAGCGCGGCTGCGGGCGACGGTGCTGCAAAATCCTCGGAGGCCGCAGCGACGGGAGTCGCCTCGCGGCCCTTGTGCTGCGGTGTCTCCTTCCGGGGTGCGGCCGCCTTGTCCGCCGCACGCCCTCCGACCCGCCGCGTCTGATCCGTGCCCGCGTCCTTAACTGTGTCCTTGGCTCCGTCCTTGGCCGGAGCTGCGGCGTCCGCGCGTCGCCGCCGCGGGCCCGGCTTCGCCGTCTCCGGCACGGCCACGGAGGCGATCCAGCTCTCCAACGGCACACCCGCCCGCCGAGCGACCTCGCGGGCCGCCGCGAGCACCTCCGGGTCGAAGCTGTCGAGGCTGATCGAGGCAGTCTGTTTCATCGCGCGGAGATCCGAAGTCGGCGGCTTCCGGTGTCCGCCGGGCTGCCAATCCGCGCGGAGGCGTCAGGGCGGCGGATCGCGGATCGGACTGGAGTGACCTTTTCCAATCTTGGTAAATGGTCAGTTAAGATGCCCCCCGATCGCACGCCCTTTTCCGGGACTTTCGCAAATGCAGGGGCAATGATTGCTGATGGATCGCTGGAGCAGGCCTCGAAGCGAGCGCCCGGATAGCGCCTGAAGGGGCCTTGCGCGGCCGTCGCGAGATAGTTTACATATGAACTATCTAGGGTCGAAGCCGGCCGGACCGGTGCGGCCCACCTGAGTGAGATGCGGGAGGCTGACGCGATGCCGAGCTACCGGGCCCCGGTCGAGGATACTCTTTTTCTCCTCAACGACGTTCTCGCGATCCACCGCTACGACAACCTGCCGGGCTTCTCCGAGGCTTCGCCGGACGTGGTCGAGGCGGTGCTCAACGAGGGCGGAAAGCTCGCCTCCGAGATCCTCGCGCCGCTGAACCTGTCCGGCGACCAGGAGGGCTGCACCCGCCGCGAGAACGGCAGCGTCGCGACGCCGAAGGGCTTCAAGGCGGCCTATGACGCCTACGCGGCCGGCGGCTGGATGGGCCTGTCGGTGCCGGAGGAATTCGGCGGCCAGGGCTTGCCGCACGTGCTCAACACGGCGATCCAGGAATTCGGCTCCGGCGCCAACCTCGCGCTGAGCATGTATCCCGGCCTGACGCAGGGCGCGGTCGCGGCCCTGCTCGTCCACGGCTCGCAGGAGCAGAAGACCACTTATCTGCCCAAGATGGTTGAGGGCGCCTGGACCGGCACCATGAACCTGACCGAGCCGCATTGCGGCACGGATCTCGGGCTGCTCAAGACCAAGGCGGTGCCGAACGGCGACGGCTCCTACAGCCTCACCGGCACCAAGATCTTCATCTCGGCGGGCGAGCACGACTTGGCGGAGAACATCGTCCACCTCGTCATCGCCCGGATCGAAGGCGCGCCCTCGGGCACCAAGGGTATCTCGCTCTTCGTGGTGCCGAAATTCCTCGTGAATGAGGACGGCTCGCTGGGTGAGCGCAACGCGGTCTCCTGCGGCTCGCTCGAGCACAAGATGGGCATCCACGGCAACGCCACCTGCGTGATGAACTACGACGGCGCCAAGGGTTGGCTCGTCGGCGAGGAGAATCGCGGTCTCAACGCGATGTTCGTGATGATGAACGAGGCGCGGCTGGCCGTCGGCGTGCAGGGGCTCGGCCAGTCCGAGGTCGCCTACCAGAACGCGGTGGCTTACGCCCGCGAGCGCCTCCAGGGCCGCGCGCTGACCGGGGCGAAGGCGCCGGACAAGGTCGCCGACCCGATCATCGTCCATCCGGACGTGCGCCGCACCCTGATGCAAATCCGCGCCTTCAACGAGGCGGGCCGCGCCCTGATCCTCTGGACGGCGCTCAATTCCGACATCGCCCACCGCTCGCAGGATGCGGCCGAGCGTCAGGCGGCCGAGGACATGCTCGGCCTGATGACGCCGGTGGTGAAGGGCGTGCTGACCGATCGGGGGTTCGCCAACGCGGTCGAGGCGCAGCAGATGTTCGGCGGCCACGGCTATGTCGAGGAATGGGGCATGTCGCAGTTCGTGCGCGATGCCCGCATCGCCATGATCTACGAGGGCGCCAACGGCATCCAGGCCATGGATCTGATCGGCCGCAAGCTGCCGAAAGACGGCGGCCGGGCGATGATGGCCTTCCTCACCGAGGTGCAGAGCTACATCAAGGACCACGGCGAGGACGAGGCGATGCAACCCTTCGTCGCCCCGCTCCAGCCGGCGCTGAACGACCTCCAGGCCGCGGTGATGTGGCTGATGCAGAACGCTTTCTCGAAGCCGGACAACGCGGGTGCCGGGGCCACCGACCTGATGCACCTGCTCGGCAACGTCGTGCTCGGTTACATGTGGGCCCGAATTGCAAAGGCCGCGCTTGCCAAGAAGGCAGGAGGAACCGACATCGAGCGGATGGACGCCAAGCTCGTGCTCGGGCGCTTCTTCATGGAGCGGATGCTGCCGGAGACGAGCCTGCGGCTGGCGCGGATCAAGGCCGGCGCCGAGACGACCATGGCGCTGCCGGCCGAGGCGTTCTGATCGGGGGGAGGCTCGGCCGATGGGGGCTTGGGGGCTGGGGCCGTTCGAGAACGATGGCGCGTTGGAGCCGCTCGCGCAACTGCGGGAGGGAGAGGACGATGCTGTTGGAGCCGCCTTCCGAGCCGTGATGGCGGAGCCGGATTACGTGGAGGTCGATGCCGGGCAGGGGGCCGTGGCAGCGGCAGAGATACTGGCATCGGCGTACGGTCGCCCCGGCGATGAACTGCCGGAAGAGGTCGCCCGGATTGTTGCTCTCTATCGAGAACGGCTCCTGGGTGAAGTCGAGCTCGTTGAACAGGCGCGACAGGCGCTGGCACGATTGACCGCGGAGGGATCTGAGATCGCCGAGCTTTCGGACGAAGCCGGTCACGGCCCGGAATGGCGCAGCCGCATTGCCGATCTTGATCGACGGTTGAGCGGCATTCGAGATTTCTAGCCCATCGCGAGCAGGCTGTGATGCAGGCCCGATCGACCTTGCCCCATGGTCCGCATCGCCGACAAAGGATACCAGAGCCTGGCCGGTGCGCGGCCGGCTCGAGGAGGACGAGATGCCCGAGGCCTACATCTACGATCACGTCCGCACCCCCCGCGGTCGCGGCAAGCCGGACGGTTCGCTGCACGAGGTGACGGCGCTCCGCCTTGCGGAAACGGCCCTGCGCGCCCTCAAGGACCGCAACGGCCTCGATACGCGCCAAGTGGACGACGTCGTGCTCGGCTGCGTCGATCCGGTCGGCGAGGCCGGCGGCGACATCGCCCGCGCCGCGGCGCTGGTGGCCGATTACGGCACTCACGTGCCCGGCGTGCAGATCAACCGCTTCTGCGCCTCCGGTCTCGACGCGATCAACTTTGCCGCCGCGCAGGTCATGGCCGGCCAGCACGACCTCACGGTGGGCGGCGGCGTCGAGTCGATGAGCCGCGTCGGCCTCGGCGCCTCGGGCGGCGCTTGGCCGGTCGATCCGGCGATCGCAGTCAAATCCTACTTCATGCCGCAGGGCGTCTCGGCCGACCTGATCGCCACCAAGTACGGCTTCTCCCGCGACGATTGCGACGCCTACGCCGTCGAGTCGCAGAAGCGCTCGGCCCAATCGTGGAACGAGGGCCTGTTCGCGAACTCGGTCGTGCCGGTGCGGGACATCAACGGCATCACCCTGCTCGACCGCGACGAGCACATGCGGCCCTCGACCGACATGCAATCGCTGGCGAGCCTCAAGCCCTCCTTCGTGCAGATGGGCCAGATGGGCGGCTTCGACGCGGTGGCCGTCGATGCCCATCCCGATGTCGAGGCGGTGGAGCACGTCCACCATGCCGGCAATTCCTCGGGCATCGTCGATGGCGCGGCTGCCGTGCTGATCGGCTCGGCCGAGGCCGGCGATCGGGCTGGGTTGCGGCCACGGGCTCGCATCCGGGCGTTTGCCAATATCGGCTCCGATCCGGCGCTGATGCTGACCGGCCCGGTCGATGTCACGCGGAAGGTGCTGGCGCGGGCCGGCATGAGCCTCGCCGACATCGACCTGTTCGAGATCAACGAGGCCTTCGCCTCGGTGGTGCTGCGCTTCCAGCAAGCCTTCGACCTCGACCCGGCGCGGGTGAACGTCAACGGCGGCGCCATCGCCATGGGCCATCCGCTCGGCGCCACCGGGGCGATGATCCTCGGGACCGTGCTCGACGAACTGGAGCGCACCGGTAAGGAGCGGGCGCTCGTCACTCTGTGCATCGGCGCTGGCATGGGCACCGCGACGATCATCGAGCGGGTGTGATCGGACCGGGCGGCGTCACGCCGCCGCCCTGCCCTGCCATCGCTGCGCAAACGCTGCCGGAGCGCTCTCCGCCAAATTGGATGCCGGTTTGGCGAAAGGGAGCGCGGCATAGAAGACCGGGAGCCGTTCCCGATTGCAACGCGATCGGGAACGGCTCTAAGGGCCTCCCACGCCGCACCCTTTTCGACTGGGCGCGGTCCCAGAACATCATTGGGAGAAACGCCACGATGAAGATCACGAAAGTCGCCCTCTGCCTCGCCGCCGTGCTGGCCCTGCCGCTCGCGGCGCGGGCCGACGAGAATGCGGACAAGCTCGCCGTCGCCACCAAGCTCACCGAGAAGACGGTGCTGAAGAACCTCGACACCGGTTTCGGCGGCGCGCTCGAGAAGACCGTCTCGACCATGCCCGATGACAAGGCGGAGAAGGTGCGCAAGGAGGCCAGGGCCGAGTTCGACAAGCAGCGCAAGGAACTGCTCGAAGGCCTGTCCAAGCAGTACGCCGACAAGTTCAGCCTCGACGAGCTGAAGGAACTCGACAAGATCTACGACGACAAGACCTATCAGAAGTTCCAGGCTGTCAACGCCGACCCGAAGTCCGAGGTGAACCTGCTTTCGCAGGCGGTGGTGACGCGGCTCCTGAACATGCTGACGCTCGCCGCCGCCAGCGACCAGACCGGCGGTGCCCCCGGCGGCCTGCCCGGCGGCATGCCGATGCCCGCCAAGTAAGCCGGCGGAGGCGCAAGGATGAGCGGTGCGGCGGGCAGCTTCGGTGGAGGAGCGTCAGGCGACGCGCTTCGTCGGCGCGCCGTCGGCCGCGAAGCCCGCGACCGGCGGCAGGGCTTCCACCGCCGGACGGGCGAAGTGGTAGCCTTGCAGCAGGTCGATGCCGAGGCCGTGCAGCGCCTCGGCCTCGGCTGCACTCTCGATGCCCTCCGCGATCACTGCGACACCGAGCGCCCGCGCGATCTGGGTGATTCCGCCGACGATGGTCTGCCGCCCGGCATCCGCCTCGATGCCGCGCACGAGATCCATGTCGATCTTGATCAGGTCGGGGCGGAAATTGGCGAGCAGGCCGAGGCCGGCATAGCCCGCACCGAAATCGTCCAGCGCCGTGAGGAAGCCCTGCCGTCGGTACTCCGTGACGATGCGCTGGACATGGGCGATGTCGGTGAAGCGCTCGTTCTCGGTGAATTCGAAGTTGAGGCGCCCGTTGTCGAAGCCGACGCGGCGGGCGGCCTCCAGCGAGGCGCGGATGCAGGCCGCCGGCTCGTAGACGGCGTTCGGCATGAAGTTGATCGACAGTTTGGTGTCGCCACCCGGCGGGAACAGGCGACCGGCGAGTTCGATCGCCTTGACCCGCGCCGCCTGATCGAACCGGTAGAGCGTCTCGTCGGTGACCCGCGACAGGATCGAACCGGCGGACTCGCCGTTCGGGCCGCGCACCAGCGCCTCGTAGCCCCAGACCCGTGCGTTGGCGACGTCGACGATGGGCTGGAAGGCCATGGTGAAGGCGAAGTCGAGATCCGCTCCGTCGCGGCAGGCTCGGCAGGCGGGTCGCGATCGGGCGTCCGTCGTCATGGTCTGTCCGGAGGCTGCATTGGAGGGGCGGGGCGGGTCGCGCACCCGTTGCATCCGCCATGACGAGCTCTCCCTCTTAAAATTCTGATACGGCTAGGCTCTTTTCCTTCGAGGTTCCGCGATGACCGCCACCGAGAATTTCCGCTTCGAGACCGATGCCGAGGGCATCGCGCTCGCGACCTGGGACATGCCCGGCCGCTCGATGAACGTCATCACCATGGACGTGATGGCGGAACTGGAACGGATCGTCGACGCGGTCGTCGCCGACGAGGCGATCAAGGGCTGCGTCATCGTCTCGGGGAAGAACAACTTCTCCGGCGGCGCCGACCTCACCATGCTTCAGGGCCTCGGGGTCGAGTACGAGCGGTTGAAGGCGAGTGAGGGCGAGGCGGTGGCCATGCGCCACTTCTTCGAGGAGTCGCGGCGCCTCAGCCTCGTGTTCCGCAAGCTCGAGACTTGCGGCAAGCCGTTCGCCGCGGCGGTGCACGGCCTCTGCCTCGGTGGTGCGTTCGAGCTGGCACTGGCCTGCCACCACCGGGTGCTTGCCGACGACGACAGAACCCGCGTCGGCCTGCCCGAGATCAAGGTCGGCCTGTTCCCCGGCGGCGGCGGCACCCAGCGGGTGGCGCGGCTGATGCAGACCGGCGATGCGCTGCAGATGCTGTTCAAGGGCGAGCAGATCCGTCCGCTCATGGCCAAGAACATGGGACTGGCCCACGCCGTCGCCCCGGCGGCGGAGATCGTCGAGCGGGCCAAAGCCTGGATCCGCGAGGGCGGCTCGGCGGTGGCACCGTGGGACGTGCCGAAGTTCAAGGCGCCGTCCGGCAAGGTCTACTCGCCGGTCGGCATGATGATCTGGCCGCCGGCCAACGCGATCTACCGCCGTGAGACCCACGACAATTACCCCGCGGCAAAAGCGATCCTGGCCTCGGTCTACGAGGGCCTGCAACTGCCGATGGATCTGGGCCTCAAGGTCGAGAGCCGCTACTTCGCCCACATCCTGCGCACCAAGGAGGCGCAGGCGATGATCCGCACCCTGTTCATCTCCATGGGCGAGATCAACAAGGGCGCACGCCGTCCGAAGGACGTGGAGCCGACCAAGGTCGGCAAGGTCGGCGTCATCGGCGCCGGCTTCATGGGCGCGGGCATCGCCTACGTCACGGCGCAGGCCGGGATGGAAGTCGTGCTGATCGACCGCGACCAGGAGGCCGCCGATGCCGGCAAGGCGCATTGCCACAAGCTCATCACCGGCCAGATCAACCGCGGCAAGGCCAAGACCGCCGACCGCGACGCGCTGCTGGCCCGCATCACCGCGACACCCGACTATGCCGCGCTCTCGGACTGCGATCTCGTGATCGAGGCGGTGTTCGAGGATCCGCGGGTGAAGGCCGAGGTGATCGCCCGGGTCGAGGCGGCGCTGCCGGAGCACGCGATCTTCGCCTCCAACACCTCGACCCTGCCGATCTCAGGGCTCGCCCAGACTTCGAAGCGGCCTGACCAATTCGTCGGCATCCACTTCTTCTCGCCGGTCGAGAAGATGCTGCTCGTGGAGATCATCCGCGGCAATCAGACCGGCGACCGGGCGGTGGCCACCGCCCTCGACTACGTCCGCGCGATCAAGAAGACCGGCATCGTCGTCAACGATTCCCGTGGCTTCTTCGCCAACCGCTGCGTGCTCGCCTACATCAAAGAGGGCCACAAGATGCTCGCCGAGGGCGTGCCCCCGGCGATGATCGAGAACGTGGCGCGGATGGCCGGCATGCCGGTCGGCCCGCTCTCGCTCAACGACGAGGTGGCACTCGATCTCGGCCTCAAGATCATGCGCGCGACCGAGGCGCAGCTCGGCGAGGGCGCCGTCGATCCGGATCAGAAGCGGCTCCTCGTCGCGATGGTCGAGACCCACGGCCGGCTCGGGCGCAAGAACAAGCGCGGCTTCTACGACTACCCGGAAGGCGGCCAGAAGAAGCTCTGGCCGGGGCTCGCCGAGATCCAGCCGGACCGGCTCGACCCGGACAGCCTGGATGTTGAGGAACTGAAGCACCGCTTCCTCGTGGTGCAGGCGCTGGAGGCGGCCCGCACGATGCAGGAGGGCGTGGTGACCGATCCGCGCGAGGCGGATGTCGGCTCGATCCTCGGCTTCGGCTTCGCTCCGTTCACCGGCGGCGCGCTCTCCTACATCGACTTCATGGGCGCGGCGGCATTCGTGGAACTGGCCCGTGTCCTGGAAGCCCGGCACGGCGCCCGCTTCACCCCGCCGGACAACCTGCTGGCGATGGCCGAGTCCGGGGAGCGCTTCTACGATGCGCTGAAGCAGGCGGCGTAACGACCTGGGCGCCCTCCCGTACAGGGAGGGCTGCCATGCGGAACCGAACAGCGCCGCTCTCGTTCATCGCCCGACCGCATTGAGTGAATCGGAGTTCCCTTTGTCGACCCTCATCAAGATCCTGATCGCGTTCTTCCTGCCGCCGATCTCGGTGCTGATGACGAACGGGATCGGGATCCAGTTTCTGTTCAACATCCTGCTCTGCCTGCTGTTCTACCTGCCGGGCTCGATCCACGCGCTCTACCTGTTGCTGCGCGACCGTTGATCGCGCTCGACTGAGCATCCGGTCCGGGCTTCGGAAGCGCGCATCGGACGCGTCCTCTTGCTCGCTTCGGCCCTGACCTGCCCTTGCGAGGCGGAGCCGACGTGATTCACGGCGCGCCGTCTCCGGAGATGTCGCGCCTTGAAGCGCCGCGCTGACACCGGCGATGACAGGTGAGATAAATTCCCTAACAGCCAACCGGAAACGGTATGAACCGGTCCGCTCCGGCGGCCCGGACGTTCGCAAGCCGGCCGATCCAACGTTCCCGGAAGGCCGAAACCGATGCTCAGAGTCCTGCTGCCCTCACTCCTCGCCCTCGGCGCGGGGATCAGCATCGTGATCCAGCAGGGGCTCAATACGCGCCTGCGCACGGATCTCGGATCGGCGGCCTGGGCCGGTTTCGCGAGCTATGCCGTCGGCCTCGCCTGCATGGTGCTGCTCATCCTCGCCCTGCGCGATCCCTTGCCCGCGGCCGGTGCGGCGGCGCGGGTGCCGTGGTGGGGCTGGAGCGGCGGTCTGTTCGGCGCTCTCTTCATCGGACTCGCCATCGTCCTCGTGCCGCAGCTCGGCGCCGCGACCTTCATCGCGCTGCTCGTGGCCGGGCAGATGCTCGCCTCGGTCGCCTTCGATCATTTCGGCTGGATGGGCCTCGCCCAGCGCCCCATCGACGGCCCGCGCCTGATCGGTGTCGCCCTGCTGGTCGCCGGCGTGATCCTGATCCGGCGCTGATCCCGCTCACGCCCCGACGGCGTGCAGCGCGATCTCCCGCCGATGGCCGCGGTCGCGGTGCTCGATCAGGTAGATCCCCTGCCACGTGCCGAGCGCCAGCCGTCCGTCGCGCACGGGGATGGTGAGCCCCGAATCGGTCACCATCGTGCGGATATGCGCCGGCATGTCGTCCGGTCCCTCCAGGCCGTGGACATACTGCCCGTGGCGCGGCGCGAACCCGTCGAGGGCGGTCATCAGGTCGACCCGCACATCGGGGTCGGCGTTCTCCTGGATCGTCAGCGAGGCCGAGGTGTGCCGGCAGAACACGCTGACGAGGCCTGAGCGGATGCCGCTCTCGCCGACGAAGGCGGCCACCGCCTCGGTGATGTCGGTAAAGCCCTGGCCGGACGTCGCGACCGTGATCCGCGCGCTCGCCTGCCGGGTCACGTCCCCGGCCGAAAAGCCTTCGAGCGATCCGATCTTGCCGGCGCTCCTGCCCGCCTGCCTCATTCCGATGCCTCCATCGTCGCCCCCGGCGCGACCTCGCGCTCGCCGCGGGCCAGGATCCGCTCCAGCACCTCGACCCGGTCCGCCTCCGCCGGGGGCTTGTCCCAGCGGATGCGGCTGACGCGGGGGAAGCGCATCGCCACGCCCGACTTGTGCCGGGTCGAGCGCTGCACGCCCTCGAAGGCGATCTCCAAGACCAATCCGGCGTCGCGGCCGTAGGCGACCTCGCGCACCGGGCCAAAGCGCTTGGTAGTATGGTTGCGAACATAGCGGTCGAGCTTTTGCAGCTCGGCATCGGTGAAGCCGTGATAGGCCTTGCCGACCGGCACCAGCTCCTCACCCTCCGCCCCCTCGCGCCAGCAGCCGAAGGTGTAGTCCGAGTAGAACGACGAGCGCTTTCCGTGGCCGCGCTGGGCGTACATCATCACCGCATCGACGACGTAGGGCTCGCGCTTCCACTTCCACCACGGCCCCTTCGGGCGGCCAGGCAGGTAGGGGCTGTTGAGGCGTTTCAGCATCACGCCCTCGACGGCGTCGGCATCCGCGCCAGCGCCGGCGGAAGCCGGGTCGGCGCGGGCGCTCGCGACCTCGTCCCAGGTCGCGAAGGGGACGAGCGGCGAGAGGTCGATGCGGGCATGGTCGAGCTGCCGCACCAGGGCTTCCAGCCGGGGCCGGCGCTCGGCGAAGGGCAGTCCGCGCAAGTCCTCGCCCTCGGCTGAGAGAACGTCGTAGGCGCGAACATGGGCCGGGAACTCGTCGAGGAGCTTGCCCGTCACCGCCTTCCGGTTGAGCCGCTGCTGCAGCACATTGAAGCTCTGGACCCGGCCCTCGCGCAGAATGAGCAACTCACCGTCGATCGCGCCCTCGAACGTGATCGCGTCAGCGAGATCGGGGAAGGCTTCGGAGATGTCCTCTCCCGTGCGCGAGTAGATTTTCTGGACCTGCCGGCCCTGGCCGTCGCGCCCGCCCGCGAGCTGCACCCGGATGCCGTCCCACTTCCACTCGGCGGAGAAGGCTTCGGGCTCGAGTTTGTCGAGATCCTCGAATTCTTCCACCGGGTGCGACAGCATCGGTGGGCGAAACGGCGCCGGGTTGCGGCTCTCGGGCCGCTCAGCGCGTCCCTCGACCCAGCCGAACAGCTCGATGTAGGGCGGCTTCAAGCCGTGCCAGACCTCCTCCACCGCATCGGCCTCGTGGCCGCCGAGCGCGCCGATTGCGGTCTTGGCGAGCCGGGCCGAGACGCCGACCCGCAGGTTGCCGGTGACGAGCTTCAGGAGCGCCCAGCGCCCGGTCTCGTCGAGGGCATCGAGCCAGCCCGCCAGATGCTGCGGCAGCGCGCGCTTCGGGGTGGTGGCCAGCGTCTCGACCACTTCTGCTAGGGTCGGGACGGAGGGCGGCGGGTTGTTATGGCCCGGGCCTGGGTGATCCCCTCCCGAAGCTTCTGGAAAGGTCGCGCCGGCCCCTCTCCCGCCCGCTCCGCGTGCACCCTCCCCCGCCCAGGAGGGAGGGCTCTGATCCGGTCCCGGCCAGATCAGCGCCGTGGTCTCGGCGAGATCCCCCACATAGTTGTGCGAGAGCGCGAACAGCACCGGATCGATCCGCTCCTCCACGAGTCCGCGGATCAGCGCCGGCTTGGCCTCGCGAAAGGTCAGCCCGCCGGTCATGGCAGCGAGCGCCCAGCCCCGCTCGGGGTCCGGCGTACTGGCAAAAAAATCCTGCAGCAGGCGCAGCTTGGCGTTGCGGCGCGGCTCGTAGGCGAGGCGGTCGAGGAGGTGGGCGAAGTCGTTCACGCCGAGGCCTCCTCCATCTTCGGTTCCTGCCCGGGATCCGGCTCGGCCTCGCCGTCGTCGCCGTAGCCCAGCATGTGCAGCGGCTTGGCGCGGATGCCTTGCGTGCCGCACCAATGCACCAACGCGTCCTCCTGTCCGTGGGTGACCCACACCTCCTCCGCGCCGGTGTCGCGGATTGTGCGGCACAGGTCCGGCCAGTCGGAATGGTCGGAGATGACGAGCGGCAACTCGACGCCCTTCTGCCGGGCGCGGGCGCGCACCCGCATCCAACCCGAGGCGAAGGCGGTGACCGGATCGGGGAATTTCCGCGACCAGACATCCTGGATCGAGGAGGGCGGACACAGCACGATGGCGCCGTGCAGATCCTTGCGCTCGGCTGCCACCACCTTCGGCGTCTCGCCGAGCGGCACGCCTTCGCGCTTATAGAGTTCGGTCAACTTCTCCATGGCCCCGTGCAGGTGGATCGGCCGGTCCCAGCCCTCCTCGCGCAGCAGCGCCATCACCCGCTGCGCCTTGCCGAGGGCGTAGGCGCCAACGATGTGCGCGCGCTCGGGAAACAGCGTCACCGATTCGATCAGCTTGCGCACCTCGCCTCGCGTGTCGGGGTGGCGGAAGACCGGCAGGCCGAAGGTCGCCTCTGTGATGAACACGTCGCAGGGCACCACCTCGAACGGCAGGCAGGTCGGGTCGGGCGCGCGCTTGTAGTCGCCCGAAACGACGATGCGCTGGCGCGGCCCCTTGCCCGCCCCCTTGCCTTCGCGTTCGATCGCGATCTGGGCCGAGCCGAGCACGTGCCCGGCGGGGGCGAAGAACACGGTGACGTCGCCGATGCGCATCCGCTCACCGAGCCGCGCCTCCTGGCGCGAGGCACAGAAATCCTCGCCGTAGCGCACGGCCATGATCCGCAGCGTCTCGGGGGTGGCCAGCACCGTGCCGTGTCCGGCGCGGGCGTGGTCGGCATGGCCGTGGGTGATCAGCGCCCGCTCCACCGGCCGCGTCGGATCGACGTGGAAGCGCCCGAGCGGACAATAGAGGCCCTCGCGGGTCAGGGTGAGGAGATCGGAGGCGCGCTGCGACATCGGCCGGGATATAGGGCGGAACCTTCCGTAGCACCGACACCCCGCCATCCTGCCGCGATGTCACGCCAACTTTCCTCCGGTGACCTCCTCGCCGACCGCCGCTACGCCTATGCCGAGGCCTGCCTCGCCGAGGGCGATCCCGGCGCGGCGGCGGAGATGGCGAGCCAAGCCCTCGACCTCGCGCCCGGCTATGCCCCCGCCTGGTTCCTGCTCGGGCGCGCCCGCGAAGCCCTGTTCGGGCAGAGTCGCGACGAGGCCGACCGGCTGGCGGCCCTCTCGGCCTTCGAGCGGGCGCTCGACCTCGATCCGTCTGATGCGCTCGGCAGCCGGCTGCACCGGGCGGCGCTGGGCGGGGGCGACGCCCTCGCGGCGATGTCGCCGGCCTATATCCGCGCGCTGTTCGACGGCTACGCCCCGCGCTTCGAGCGGCACCTCGTGGACGAACTCGGCTATTGCGGGCCGGCGCTGATCGTCGCTGCACTCGATGCGCTGCCCGGGACACCACCGGTTTGTGCGCCGCAGCACTTTTCGAACGTGCTCGATCTCGGCTGCGGCACCGGCTTGATGGGGCGTGCGCTTGCGAACCGGGCCGGGCGTCTGGCCGGGTGCGACCTCTCCCCGGCGATGCTCGCTCAGGCCGGCCGCACCGGACTCTACGAGCGCCTCGTCGAGGCCGATCTCGTCACCTTCCTTGCCGGGGAACCGGAGGCCTCAGCCGACCTGATCGTGGCGGCGGACGTGTTCATCTATCTGGGAAACCTCACATCCGCGCTGGCCGGAATGGCCCGCGCACTACGGCCCGGAGGGCTGGCCGTTTTCACCGTCCAGTCGCCGCAGGAGGAGGAAACCGGCGTCGTTCTCGGCGCCGACGGCCGCTACGCCCACGCCGATGCCTACCTGCAGGCCGAGGCGCGGCAGGCCGAACTCGTTGTCGCCGAGATGCGTCCAGCGGCCATCCGGCGGCAGAAGAGAATAGACGTGCCCGGTCGGCTTTTAATCCTGCACAAACACTTGATCGGAACTCCTGAAATGAGTGCAACCAGACAGCCGTAATACCGTTGTGCTGCGGAGCAAAATCAGGGGAACCGATGGCCGACGAGTCGAACAAAGCCTTTCCGGCAAGTGCTGCAACGCGGGTGCCCTTCGCACTGATGCTGGCCGGTACCGCCGGCGCTGCCGATTCGATCGGCTTTCTTGAATTCTCTCAGCTCTTCATGTCGTTCATGAGCGGCAACACCACGCGCTTCGGCGTGGCCGTGGCCGGCTTCGACTGGGACGGGACCACGCGCTTTGCCAGCGTGATCGCGCTGTTCTGCTTCGGCGCCTTCCTTGGTACGCTGATCGCGGCCTGGGCCGGTCGCTTCCGGCTCTCGGTCCTGCTCATCATCCAGGCGATCCTGTTCGCCATCGGCCTGCTGGTCCCCTTCGGCACCACGGCCTTCCCGCTCCACGCCTACCCGATCGTGCTGGCGCTCGGCATTCAGAACGCGACGCTTCAGGATGAGGCGGGCCGCAGCCTCGCCATCACCTACGTCACGGGAACCGTGGTCCGCTTCGGAGCGGGCGTCGCCAACCTGATCCTGCACAAGCCCGCCCCGTCCTTCTGGCTGCAGGCACCTCTCTGGGGTGCGCTCAGCACCGGCGCCGTGGTCGGCGGCTTCCTCCACGGATGGTTCGGCGAGCGGGCCTTCCTGTTCCCGGCCGGCTTTGCCGCCCTGCTGGCGGTGGTCGCGCTGGTGCTGACGATCTGGCTCAAGGACACGCCCTACGTCTCGGGCGTCGCCGCCCCGCAGCCCGATGCGCATCCGGAGGCGAAGCCGACGGCGACCGCGCCTGCTGCCGCGGGCTGATCCTCAACCCTCGTCGCTCGAACCGCCGCGCAGCCGCTTGACGCTGCTGCGGCGGCTCTTTTCATCGAGGCGCCGCTTCTTCGAGGCCAGAGTCGGCCGGGTGGCGCGGCGGGGCGTCGGCGGCACCGCCGCTTCCGCCACCATCGCCGCGAGCCGCTCGCGGGCATCCGCCCGGTTGCGCTCCTGTGTGCGGAAGCGCTGGGCGCTGATGACGAGCACGCCCTCCCCCGTCAGGCGCCGTCCCGCGAGCCGCATCAGCCGCACCGCCACGGCGTCGGGCAGGCTGCGGGAGCGGCGCACGTCGAAGCGCAACTGCACCGCGGTGGAGAGCTTGTTGACGTTCTGCCCGCCCGGCCCCGAGGCGCGCACGAAGCTCTCCTCGATCTCGGCCTCGTCGATCTCGATCTGCGGCGTGCAGCGGAGCCCCACGGCGGTCGCCCTTTCCCGTTGAGAGCCTCAGCCCGCCTCGCCCGGCGTGCGGGCCCGCACCGCCAGGGCATGCAGCCCGCGCTTAAAAGCCTCGTCGAGGAGCCCGTTGACGAGCCTGTGACGCTCGACCCGGCTCTTGCCCTCGAACGCCGCCGAGACGACATCGAGCCGGAAATGGGTCTCGCCCTCCGGCCGGGCGCCGGCATGGCCGGCGTGCAGGTGCGACTCGTCGATCACGTCCAGCGCGGTCGGGGCCAACTCGGCGTCGAGCCGCCCGGCGATCCAGTCCTTCAGGGTCCCGGTCATCGTTTCCTCACTGCGAAAGGCGGCGCTTCAAATGCGCCGCGAACGTGTTTCGGACATGCCGGCCCGGCACCTTTCGGGCACAGAAGCGTCAACCCCGGATCGAAGCATGCGGCATCAGGCCCGACGGCCTTTCCGTCCGCGCGTCCGCCCCTCATAATCGGCCCGTCATGGATCTCAACTCGCCGCTGTTCGACCGCATTCGCATCAAGCCGACCTGTGACGATCCCAAGCAGGGAGCGAAGGCGGGAACGCGAGCCGGTGGGCGGAAGGGCGCCAATGCCGGCGCCGCCACGACCGAGGCGGCCTGCGAGGCGCAGGGCTGCACCCATCCCGGCCTCTACCGCGCGCCCAAGGGGCGCAAGCAGGAGGGGCAGTACTGGCGCTTCTGCATCGATCACGTGCGCGCCTACAACGCCGCCTACAACTATTTCGACGGCATGAACGACGCCGCGGTCGAGGCCTACCAGAAGGACGCGATCATCGGCCATCGGCCGACCTGGTCGATGGGCATGAACGCTGCCGCAGGGGCAGCGGAGAGCAAGGCCAAGGGAGCCAAGCCCGAGGCCGAGCGCGACTGGGCCTATGCCGATCCGCTGGGAATTCTGCGGGCGAACGGGGTCGGCGGCGGGGCGGCGGGGCGGCGCCAAGCCGAGCCGGAGCCGCAGCGGCCGCGTCACTCGGCGGCAGTGCGCAAGGCGCTCGACGTCATGGGCCTCGACGAGAACGCCGACACCGCTGCGATCAAGGCGCAGTACAAGACCCTGGTGAAGCGCTTCCACCCGGATGCCAATGGCGGAGACCGCTCCTTCGAGGACCGCTTGCGCGACATCATCCGCGCCCACGACGTGCTGCGCGCTGCCGGGATGTGCTGAGCGCGGCCTCCCGCCGCCGCGTCGGACCGCGCCAGTCTCGGCACGGGGAAGACTATCCGCCCTTGCGCCGGGCGCCGGTCGGGCCGGCGATGGATGGGGCAGCAAATGTCCGTGCGCGCCCTATATCCATGCGATACCGCTTCTTCGCGAAGCCGGCTTCCCGGATGAATCATCCTTCGGGCCGACCCGTCTTTCTGGCTGAGCCCCCTTGGCGATGCCGCCGGGCGGCGATTAAGGATGACATCCGCCCGCTTACCGACGGGCTGCCCGGCAGGTGAGTTGACGACGAAATTGCGCGGTCGCGCGGGCTTACGCACGCTCCCGGCCGCCTCGATGAGGTTCCGTATGCTGTCCGACGATACGCCCGCTTCCCTGCCCGATCGCCAGGTTTCCGTCCGCGAGGTGTTCGGCATCGACCTCGACCTCAAGGTGCCGGCCTATTCCGAGCCCGAGGAGCACGTGCCGGACCTGGATCCGGACTACATCTTCGACCGCGAGACCACGCTCTCGATCCTGGCGGGCTTTGCCCGCAACCGCCGCGTCATGGTCACCGGCTATCACGGCACCGGCAAGTCGACCCATATCGAGCAGGTCGCGGCGCGGCTGAACTGGCCCTGCATCCGGATCAACCTCGACAGCCACGTCTCGCGCATCGACCTCGTCGGCAAGGACGCCATCGTCCTGCGTGACGGCAAGCAGGTCACCGCCTTCCAGGACGGCATCCTTCCCTGGGCCCTGCAGAACAACGTCGCCCTCGTCTTCGACGAGTACGATGCCGGCCGGCCCGACGTGATGTTCGTGATCCAGCGCGTGCTGGAGGTCTCCGGCCGCCTGACGCTGCTCGACCAGAAGCGCGTCATCCGCCCGCATCCGGGCTTCCGCCTGTTCGCCACCGCCAACACGGTCGGCCTCGGCGACACATCCGGCCTCTATCACGGCACTCAGCAGATCAACCAGGGCCAGATGGACCGCTGGTCGATCGTCACCACGCTGAACTACCTGCCGCACGACCGCGAGGTCGACATCGTGCTCTCGAAGGCGACGCACTACCAGAACGAGGGTGGGCGCGACACGGTGAACCGGATGGTGCGCGTGGCGGATCTCACCCGCAACGCGTTCATGAACGGCGACCTCTCGACCGTCATGAGCCCGCGCACGGTCATCACCTGGGCCGAGAACGCCGACATCTTCCGCGACATCGGCTTCGCGTTCCGGGTGACCTTCCTCAACAAGTGCGATGAGCTGGAGCGTCCGCTGGTGGCCGAGTTCTACCAGCGTGCCTTCGGCAAGGAGCTGCCCGAGAGCGCGCTCAACGTTGCGCTGAGCTGATCGGGCAGCCGTCCCCCTCGCAGGCGACGGGGACGGCGCTCGTCTTCCCGGTTTTGGGGGCCCGCCGTCATGGCATTGCCCCGACCGGGCCTTCGAACTCGATTCGGTGGCGTCCGCGAAGATATGGCCCTGACCAACCGCCCCAAGACCGGTGATCGTAAGGAACCCGGCGCCGAGCCGCTGAAGCGCTCGGTGGCCGGTTGCTTGCGCGCCATCGCCAAGCGGCCGGATATCGAGGTCACCTATGCCAGCGACCGGCCGGCGCTGATCGGCGACAAGGCGCGCTTGCCCGAGCCGACGCGGCGGCTCACCGCCGAGGACGCCGCGATCCTGCGTGGCCACTCCGATTCCATGGCTTTGCGCCTCGGCTGCCACGACACGAGCGTCCACCGCCGGCTCGCCCCCGACAACGCCGCGGCGCGCGCCGTCTACGATGCGGTCGAGCAGGCTCGCGTCGAGGCGATCGGTTCGCGCCGGCTGGAGGGCGTGGCGGCCAACATCACCGCGATGCTGGAGGACCGCTACCACCGCGGCGGCAAGTACGAGAACATCACCGACCGAGCCGACGCGCCAATGGAGGATGCCGTCGCGCTGATGGTGCGCGAGCGGCTGACCGGCCAGAAGCCGCCGCCCGCCGCCGCGCGGATCGTCGATCTCTGGCGCGACCATATCGAAGCGCGGGCCGGGAAGAACCTCGACGGCCTGATCGGCACGATCGACAATCAGCGCGGCTTCGCCCGCTCCGTGCGCGACCTGCTCTCCTCCCTCGACATGGCCGACCAGACGCCGCTCGATCAGGACGACGAGAGCGACGAGGACGAGAACCAGGCTCAGGACGACGAGCAGCAGCCGAGCGAGGGCGAGGCTGAAGAGCAGTCGCAGGGCGACCGCGCCGAGATCGAGGTGTCCGATGAGGCCACTGACGAACTCGACGAGGGCGCCACCGAGTCCGCCGACGCGCCCTCCGGCGAATTGCCGGAAGAGGCCGAGGACGCGGAATCGGAGGAGGCTTCCGAATCCTGGCGCCCGCCGAGCCAGCGCGGCAACGAGCGCACCGGCCCCGATTACCGGGTCTACAATCCGCGCTTCGACGAGACCGTCGAGGCCGAGGATCTGTGCGATGCCGAGGAGCTGACGCGGCTGCGCAGCTATCTCGACAAGCAGCTCGCCCACCTTCAGGGCGTCGTCGGGCGTCTCGCCAACCGCCTGCAGCGTCGCCTGCTGGCGCAGCAGAGCCGTGCCTGGGACTTCGACCTCGAAGAGGGTCAGCTCGATCCGGCCCGCCTCGTCCGTGTCGTCACCGATCCGTTCCAGCCGCTCTCCTTCAAGCAGGAGAAGGACACCGACTTCCGCGACACGGTGGTGACGCTGCTGCTCGACAATTCCGGCTCGATGCGCGGGCGCCCGATCACGGTCGCGGCGACCTGTGCCGACATTCTCGCTCGCACGCTGGAGCGCTGCGGCGTGAAGGTCGAGATTCTGGGTTTCACCACCCGCGCTTGGAAGGGTGGCCAGTCCCGCGAGGCGTGGCTCGCTAACGGCAAGCCGCCCAACCCCGGCCGCCTGAACGATCTGCGCCACATCATCTACAAGTCGGCCGACGCGCCCTGGCGGCGCGCGCGAAAAAACCTCGGGCTGATGATGCGCGAGGGGCTGTTGAAGGAGAACATCGACGGCGAGGCGCTGGATTGGGCCCACAAGCGCCTGCTGGCGCGGCCCGAGCAGCGCCGCATCCTGATGGTGATCTCGGATGGCGCGCCGGTCGATGATTCGACGCTGTCGGTCAATCCCGGCAACTACCTCGAGCGCCACCTGCGCTACATGATCGAGGAGATCGAGACCCGCTCGCCGGTCGAGTTGCTCGCCATCGGCATCGGCCACGACGTGACGCGCTACTACCGCCGCGCCGTCACGATCATCGACGCCGAGGAACTCGGCGGCGCGATGACGGAGAAGCTGGCCGAGCTGTTCGAGGAGAAGACCGGCGCGTCCGGTGGCGGCGGGGCAATGCGGCGGGTGGCTGGGCGGCGCTGACCGACCGCATCCGGGAGGGGCCGCCTCCCGGTTACGGTGTGGACGATGCGGCGAGGGTCAGCGAGACCCGTCGGGGTGTCCGTCCCGTCGTCTCAGCTCCGGCTTCAGGATCATGCGGCCTTCATAGCCGTCGTAGCCACCGCTATAGGTGAAGCGGTTTAGCGCGAGCTTTTGTCGCCTCTCCAGGGAAAGATCGCTCTCCCGCTGCGCGGTTTGCGGCTCGCCGACGCGGCGACGCGCCTGTCCCTGTATGCTGTACGGCTTCGGCATTCGCGGACGATCCATTCGATCCTTTAGGTCGGCCGGGGCTTGCAGGCCCCGTGAGGCGCGGGCTTCACGCTACAGCAGTTAGGGCGTTCAGGCCCAGGTCAGAACGGACTGACCGGAAAAAACCGTAGATAGAGCTCAGCGTATTTTCCGTCGTCCCACACCCGCTGCAACGCATCGTCGAGGGCGCGGGCGAGTGCCGCGTCCTCGGTGCGGGTGACGAAGCCGATGCCCTCGCCAAAATAGCGGTTCTCCAAGTAGTCGCCGCCGGAATAGGCGCAGCAGCCTTCCGCCTCCTGGCCGTTCAGCCACAGAGCGAGGCTGAGGCCGTCGGCGAACAGATACTCGACCTCGCCGCGCTTGAGCGCGCTCTCGGCCGCTGACAGGTCGGTGAACGTCTTGCCTGTGGCCTTGGGGAAATAGGCTTTCAGGTAGGCCTCGTGGGCGCTGCCCTCCACGATTCCGACGCTCCGCCCGGCCAGCGCGCTCGCCGAGGGGGCGGGCAGACCGCGATCCTTGCGGGCGACGAAGCGGGCCGGCCAGCGGAAATAGGGTCGCGTGGCCAGGAAGCGCGCGCGCAGGCCCGCGGTCAGGGGCACGGCGGCGGCGACCACGTCGCCTTGCTTGTCGGCGAGCGCGTCGAGCAGCGTGTCGAAGCGGCGCGCCTGCACCGTGCAGGTGATGGTCAACCGGTCGCAGACCGCGCGGGCCAGTTCCACGGCAAAGCCCGTCGGCATGCCGTCGGGCCCTGCGAAGTGCAGGGGCGGGAATTCGTCGTCGGTCATGAAGCGGACGGCCCGTCCCGTCTGCGGCGCCTCGACGCGCTCACCACGCGCCCGCGGATTCCAGAAATTCGGGATGGCCACGGACGGCGTTGGCGCGGGATCGGTCGGCTGTTGTGCCGATGCAACATTGGTTAATGAAATGATAACGGCTGGTACGATCAGCCACTGCATCCAGCGGTAGAGAATTGACGCGCTGGTTGTCGTCGTGGCGCAGTGCACGCCGATGGAGAGGTCCGAGCCCATGCCTCTCCCTAGCACGGCGCGGGCTCGCAGGGAGCTATCCCCCTGTCCGATCTCGACCGCCGACGGAGCAACCGGTCCGCTCTGCTCCCGCCGGAAATCGGCTTCCTCGCGGCCGAGGGCGTTCCCCTCGAGACGTTGAGCCGGGCCGCGACCATCGCCCGCCGCTGCGGCACCGACGCCGCGACCGCTCTCCTCAACGAGGGACTTCTCTCCGAGGAGGCGTTCTATCGCGCGCTGGCCCGCCGGCTCGGAGCGACCTTTCTCGCCGGATCTTTCACGATCGGAGAGGGCGTTCCGTACAGGCGCTGTCTTGAGGCCGGCGCCGCGCCGCTCGTGACATCCGAGGGAGGCGAAGTCCTCGTCGCGGCACCGCGCGGTGCCGCGGTGGCGCGCCTGATTGCGGCGGGTCGAACGGCGCAGCCTCTTGCCATCACGACTCCGACGGCCTTGAGGCAGGCCCTGTTCGCACGGTACGGGGCCGCCATCGCCGAGGATGCCTCCGAAACCCTGGGGCGTCTGCGTCCCGAATGGTCCTGCCGCCCTGGCCCGCTGGCGATCGACCTTGTCTTGGCCGGCAGCGTGTTCGCCCTTGTCGTCCTGCTCGCTCGCCTTCCGACGATGGCCGGCTTCCTCCTGCTGCTGCTGATCCAGGGCCTGATGCTGACCCTGCTGACCTTTCGCCTCACCGCGGCCGGGATCGGGGCTGTCGAGATCCTGCGCGCCGCAGAGCCCGAAAAGCGGCCGGCGCTCCTGACGGACGAAGAACTTCCGACCTACACGATCCTCATCGCCCTCTACCGGGAGGCGCCGGTGGTGCCGCGTCTGCTCGGCGCCCTGCGCCGGCTCGACTATCCGGCAGCCAAGCTGGATATCAAGTTCCTGCTGGAGGCGGACGACGAGGCGACCGCCACGGCGTTCCGCGCGACCCCGCTGCCTGCCCGCTTCGAAATCGTCACCGTCCCGGAGGGCATGCCGCGCACGAAGCCGAGGGCGTTGAACGCGGCCCTGCCGCTCGCCCGCGGCGAGCACCTCGTGGTCTACGACGCGGAAGATGTGATATCGCCCGAACAGCTTCGCCTCGCCGCGACGCTGTTTGCCCGCGCGCCGGCCTCGACCGCCTGCCTCCAAGGCCGCCTCGTCATCGACAATCACGGCGACGGTTGGCTCCCGCGCCTGTTCGCCATCGAGTACGCGGCCCTGTTCGACGTGCTCGGCCCGGCCCTGGCCGCGTGGCGGATGCCGACGCCGCTCGGTGGAACCTCGACACATTTCCGCACCCGCGTCCTGCGCGATCTCCATGGATGGGATTCGTGGAATGTCACCGAGGATGCCGATCTCGGCCTGCGCATGGCGCTTGCGGGCTACGATGTCGGCGATCTGCCGAGTGCGACGTACGAGGAGGCGCTCGCCCATCCGCGCAAGTGGCTGCGCCAGCGCACCCGCTGGATGAAGGGCTTCCTGCAGACGAGCTTCACCCATGGCTGGCGCCCGCTCCACCTCTATCGCCGCCTCGGTGCGGCGGGGAGCCTGTGCGTGCTGGCGCTGCTGCCCGGCACGGTCGTCTCAGCCCTGTTCTATCCCTTCATGCTGCTCGGCGGTCTCGTCGACCTCGTCAGTTGGGTCGAGGCGGACGACGGCGTCGCCATCGTCAAGCGTGCGGCTTCGATCACGGTGTTCCTCGGCGGGCTGGCGGCGATGTGCCTGCCCGGCCTCGTCGGCTGCCTCCGGCGGGGATGGTTCGACCTCGTGCCGCTCGTGCTGCTGCTACCCGTCTACTTCCTCCTCGGCAGCGTCGCGGCGTGGCTCGCCGTGTTCGAACTGGCTCGGCATCCGCACCGCTGGAACAAGACCGAGCACGGGCTGGCCCGCACCTCCCGGACCGGCGCGCTCGGGCGGCGCCCGCTCGGCGCGATCAGATCCGCTTCGACAGCTCCGCTGCCGTCTCCGCTGCCGGCCGGTTGAGGTTGACCGCGCCGACGAAGCCGTTGCGGGCGTCCATCAGGTAGACGAGCGCGGTGTGCTCCATCGTGTAGTCGCCGCCCTGGCTCGGCACCTTCTTGGCGTAGGCGCGGAAGGTCTTGATGGTCGCCGCCACCTGCTCCGGGCTGCCGGTAAGGCCCGTAATGCGCGGATCGAAGCTCGACAGGTAGGTCTTGAGGGATTCGGGCGTGTCGCGCTCGGGATCGACGCTGACGAAGGCGACCTTCAGCGCGTCGGCCTTGGGGCCCAGCGCCGCCAGCACATCGCTGATCTGCTGCAGCGTGGTCGGGCAGACGTCGGGGCAATGGGTGAAGCCGAAGAACATCAGGTAGGGCTTGCCGGCAAAGTCGCGCTCGGTGACCGTCGCCCCGTTCTGGTTCACCAGGGTGAAGGGCCCGCCGACGCCGCTCGGGCCGCTCTGGGGATGCTGCGGCACCAGCGTCATCACCAGCGCGACGGAGAGGGCCACGAGACCGGCGACGAAGGCGGCGAGCGGCAGGAGAACGCTGCGGGAGGGACGACGCATGGAGCTCTCGGAAGCGTGTCTACGAAGGCGGCCCAACGGGGCGGGACGACCGTGTGGAACGGGCCCCGACTCCGGACGCTGTGCTGAAAGCGACAGCCTCGGTCGTCAGTGCGCCACTCCTCACATCACAGAGCCCAAGGCGTGCCGCAAGCCCGCGGGAAGCCGCACGGGCGCCCGGTCCTCCGGACGATGCGGCGTGTCAGGAGGCTTCGGCCCGGATCTCGACGGGGGCGTCCGCGCCGCGGGCGTTGTGCCGGCGCAGGGCCTCTCCGACCATCAACAGCGCCGGCCCTTCGAGATCCGAAGCCTCGATTCGCCCGGCGAGATCCGCGGCGGTGCCGGCGACTGTCGCCTGCTTGGCGCGGGTCGCGTTGAACACGACGAGGGCCGGCGTCTCGGGAGCGAGCCCCTCGGCGACCGCTCGCTCCAGCAGGGCCCGCAACGTGCGCTTGGGCATGTAGACGACCGTGGTGACGCTGCGGTCGGCCAGCGCGCCCCAGTTCAGATCCTCGGGCAACGCCCCGCGGCGGTCGTGGCCGGTGACGAATTGCAGGCGCCGGGCCGCGTCGCGATGGGTGAGCGAGACGCCGAGTGCCGCCGCCGCGCCCTGCGCCGCGCTGACGCCGGGGACGATGGTGCAGGGGATGCCCGCGGCCTCGCAAGCCTCGATCTCCTCGCCGGCCCGGCCGAAGACGAGCGGGTCGCCGGATTTCAGCCTCACCACCTGCTTGCCGGATTTCGCCAGCGAGACCATCAGCGCGTTGATGTCGTCCTGGCGGCAGGAGGGGCCGTGACCGGTCTTGCCCACCAGCATGGTGCGGGCCTCGCGGCGGGCGTAGTCGAGGATTTCGGGAGCGACGAGGTCGTCGTAGAGGATCACGTCGGCATTGCGCAGGGCGCGCAGGGCCTTGAGCGTCAGCAGTTCGGCATCGCCCGGCCCGGCGCCGACGAGCGTCACGGCACCGCCGAGCGGCAGCGCCTCGGTCTGGCCCAGCAGGTCGGCGAGGTCGGCTTCCGTCGGGGTGCGGTCCGGTTCGGCGAAGGCGCGGTCGGTGAAGCGCTCCCAGAAGCCGCGCCGCTCGGAGAAGCCGTGGAAGCGGGAAGTGACCGCCTCGCGCCAGTCGCGGGCGGCGGCGACCCAGTGCTTGAAGCCGCGCGGCAGCATCGCCTCGATGCGCGCCCGCACCGTCTGCCCGAAGACCGGGGCGGCGCCCTCGGTCGAGATGCCGACGACGAGCGGCGAGCGGTTGACGATGGCGCCGAACTTCACGTCGCACAGATGCGGCCGGTCGACCGCGTTGACGATGGCACCCGCCGCGCGCGCCGCCGCGACGAAGGCGATGCAATCCTCCTCGTCCTCCATGGCACCGATGGCGAAGGCCGCGCCTTGAAGATCCTCCGGCGTCCAGCGGCGCTCGTGCAAGGTCACCGAACCGGCGGCGATCTCGGACGGCACGCCGCGCAGCTCCTCGCTCGGCGCCTCGGCATAGACATCGACCCGCGCGCCGGCGGCGGCGAGCAGCTTCACCTTCCAGGGGGCGCCCCCGTTGGAGCCGGCGAGCACCGCCCGCTTGTCCTGCAGCGGCACGAACACGGGCAGCACCGCCAGCGGCTCGAGGCCGGCGCGGGTTTCGCGGGGTTGGCGGGGCGTGCTCATGGTCTTCTTGTACGACTCGACTTGTGATCCCATCCCCATCCCGCATCCTGAGGTGCCGGAGCGGAGCCTCGAAGGAGGACTCCAGGGCGCGCGGCATTCCCGGAGCCCTCTCCTTGAAGCTGCTTCGCAGCACCTTAGGAAGAGGGCGAGAGTAGGACGGAGGGCCTGAAAACTGCGCCTACGCGGCGCTGCGCGCAAGCGTCGGCGACAGCAGCTTGCGAATCTCGGGGATGCAGGAGCCGCAATTTGTTCCCGCCTTGCAGGCCGCGCCCACCGCCTCGACCGAGCCCGCTCCAGCTGCGATCGCCCCAGTGATGACGTCGAGCCCGACGCCGTGGCAGGCGCAGACCATCGGCCCGGCCGAGGCCGAAGCCGCCCGGCCCGAGAGCAGGGCGCGCCGGTCGAACGCCTCGATGTCGGGGCTGGCGAAGACCGCCTTGGCGATTTCCCAGTCCGGCCGCCGGTCACCGGGAGCCACGCTGAGCGCCGCAATGAGTTGGTCCCCGCGATAGACGGCGCAGCGGTAGAGGCCGCGGGCGTGATCGACGTACTCGGCCAGCTCGTGGCCGGGGAACAGTCCACGCACGGACAAGGCCATCTCTCGCGAGCCCTCCTGGGTCGCGAAGATGAGGCCGGAGCCGCCCTGAACGGTCGCCCGCGCCCACCACCAGCCGGCGGGCGCCGCCTGGATGTCCCGCGTCAGCAGGTAGCCGCGGGAACGGTAGGCCACGGCCTCGACGGAAGCGGGCGTCGCCTTCAGTTCCGGCTGGCCCGAGACCGGATCGGCGATGCCGCGGGCGAGCGCCGCCGCGCGCCCGTCGGAGGCGGTCATGTCGGACCAGTGCATCGGCACGAAGATCGAGCCCGGCAGAACGGCGTCCGTCACCGTCACTTCGAGGATCGCGCTGCCGAGCTCGGTCGCGACGCGGGCAAATCCTCCGTCGCTCAGGCGGTAGCGGGCCGCGTCGTCGGGATGAACCTCGACGAAGGGCACGGCGCGGTGGGCGGAGAGGCGCTGGCTTTTGCCCGTGCGGGTCATGGTGTGCCAGTGGTCGCGGATGCGGCCGGTGTTGAGCACCAGCGGGTGCGCGGCGGTGACCGGCTGCGCCAGGGCCGGCGGCTGCACCGCGACGAAGCGGGCGCGCCGGTCGAAGGTGTAGAAGCGCCCGTCGGCAAAGAGCCGGGCGCGGCCCGTCTTCGCCTCCGGCCCGCGCTTCGGCACCGGCCACTGCATCGGCCGGTGCGCGTCGTAGGCAAGCGAGCTCATCTCGGCGAGGCCGCCGAGGTCGAAGTCGCGGCTGCCCTCGTTCTCGAACGCCGAGAGCGCAGCGTGTTCGCGAAAAATCTCGGCGGCGGACTGGTAGGCGAAGGCCTCGCCGTGACCGAGGCGGCGGGCAACGTCGCACAGGATCGCCCAATCCGCCCGCGCCTGCCCCGGCGCCTTCAGGAAGGCGCGCTGGCGCGAGATGCGGCGCTCGGAATTCGTCACCGTGCCGTCCTTCTCGCCCCAGGCCAGCGCCGGCAGCAGCACGGTCTTCTTACCCGTCGCGCGGGCGCTGTCGCTGTTCGCGACCGCCTCCGAGACGACGTAGAGGTCGAGCCCCTTGATCGCCTCGCGGATCCGGTCGGCCCGCGGCATCGAGACGAGCGGGTTGGTGCCGATTACCCAGAGCGCCTTGATCTTGCCCCGCTCGATCGCCTCGAACAGCGCGACCGCCTTCATGCCCTCGCCGGTGATGATGTTGGGCGCCTTCCAGAAACGGCGGACCCGGTCCACCTCTTCCGGCGCGAAGTGCATGTGGGCGGCGAGCATGTTGGCCAGGCCGCCGACCTCGCGCCCGCCCATGGCGTTGGGCTGGCCGGTGAGCGAGAGCGGGCCCATGCCGGGCTGGCCGATCCGCCCGGTGGCGAGATGGCAGTTGATGATGGCGTTGCCCTTGTCGGTGCCCTGCGCCGACTGGTTCGCCCCCTGGCTGAAGCCCGTGACGACGCGCTTCGTCCGGGCGAACAGCTCGAAGAAGGCCTGCACGTCGGCTTCGGCCAGACCCGTGGCGCGGGCGGTGGCGGCGATGTCCGGCGCGATCTGCCGGGCGCGCTCCAGGGCGCCCTCGAAGCCGGCGGTGTGCGCCTCGATGAAGCGCAGGTCCAGCTTGCCCATGCCGGCCAGATGCACCAGCAGGCCGGAGAAGAGCGCGGTATCGGTGCCCGGCTGGAGGCCGAGATGGAGGTCGGCCTCCTCACCGGTTTGCGTTCGGCGGGGATCGACGGTGACGATCTTCGTGCCGCGGTTCTTGCGGGCATCCATCATCCGCCGGAACAGGATCGGGTGGCACCACGCGGCGTTGGAGCCGACGAGCACGATCAGGTCGGCCTCGTCGAGATCCTCGTAGCAGCCCGGCACCGTGTCCGAGCCGAAGGCGCGGCGGTGGGCGGCGACGGCGCTCGACATGCACAGCCGCGAATTGGTGTCGACGTGCGGCGTGCCCAGAAAGCCCTTCGCCAGCTTGTTGGCGACGTAGTAATCCTCCGTCAGGATCTGGCCCGAGAGGTAGAAGGCGATCGCGTCCGGCCCGTGCTGCTCGGCGATCCGCCTCAAGCCGCCGGCCACGGTGCCGAGCGCGCCCTCCCAGGTCGCGGTCCGGCCGTCCACGATCGGATCGAGCAGCCGGTCGCCGAGATCGACCGTCTCGCCGAGCGCCGAGCCCTTGGAGCAGAGGCGGCCGAAATTCGCCGGATGGTCGGGGTCGCCGGCGATCGCCACACCGCTCTGGCCGTCCGGCGTCGCGAGCACGCCGCAGCCGACGCCGCAATACGGGCAGGTCGTCTTCACGGCGGGCGCGGTGCTGTCGGAGGCGGGCTGAGACATCATGAATCCTCGGCGGATTTTTCGTCGCAGGGACGTTTCGCTGGGGATAGCAAAAGTCGGGCCGCTCACCTTCGCACCACCTGAGGTTGGATGAAGCGCCGAGCCATTTCGGAGGGGGCCGGCGACGTTCCTCTGCTATCGTCGACGGTGCTGGCGGCCGGAGACCCGGTCGCTTGGACATCCGCCGGTCCGGCCTCAGATAAACACGACAGAACAATCAGAGAGAGGAAGCCATGAGCGAGACCGCGAGCACCGCCGCCGAGCGCGTTGAACCCGTCACGGCCGAGCAGGCGGACAATTCCGGTACGCCCCTGCGGGTGACCGCGACGCCGGCGGCGCTGGAGCTGATCGAGGAACTCAAGGCGGAGTACGGCCCGGTGATGTTCCATCAGTCCGGCGGCTGCTGCGATGGGTCGTCGCCGATGTGCTACGCCGTCGGCGACTTCATCACCGGCGACGGCGACGTGCATCTCGGCCGGGTCGGCGGCGCGGATTTCTTCATCTCGCGCTCGCAGTTCGAGGTCTGGAAGCACACCCACATCATGCTCGACGTGGTGCCCGGCCGCGGCGGCATGTTCTCGCTCGAGAACGGCCGCGAGAAGCGCTTCCACATCCGCTCGCGGCTGTTCACGAGCGCGGAGAACGAGGCGTTGTCTGGCGCCTGCCGGATGTAGGCTGCCATTTTACGGGCTCCAACCGCGGCGCGGCCATCCTGCACGTCGAGGGGCAGGATGGCCTCTTCCGCCGCGTGAGCGACGACAGCCAGTCCTAGGCCTGCCGCCGCAGGGCATGGACCGAGAACAGCCCGTCCCGATCGGTCCAGGCTTCGACCGAAGCCCAGCCGGCGCGGGCCGCGAGCGTCCGGAAGCCGTCGAGGGTGTATTTGTAGCTGTTCTCGGTGTGGATCGATTCGCCCTCCGCGAAGGCGAAGCCGCGCCCGGCGACGCGCACGCTCTGCGCCCGCCGGCTGACCAGATGCATCTCGATGCGCGAGGCCGCCTCGTTAAAGAAGGCCCGGTGCGCGAAGGCGTCCGGGTCGATCTCGCCGTCGAGTTCGCGGTTGATGCGGTGGAGGAGATTGAGATTGAAGGCGGCGGTGACGCGGGCCGCGTCATCGTAGGCCGCCTCCAGCACCGAGCGGTCCTTCACGAGATCGACGCCGAGCACCAGCGTCGCCCCCGCGCCGAGGATGCGCCCGAACACGTCGAGCAGGCGGGCCGCCTCGCCCGGCTCGAAATTGCCGATGGTCGAGCCGGGGAAGAAGCCGGCCAGCGCCCGGTTCTCGAAACCCCCCGGCAGGGCGAAGGGCCGGGTGAAGTCGGCGACCACCGGCTCGACGGCGAGGTCGGGAAAATCGCCGCGCAGCGTCACGGCCTGTTCGCGAAGGAACTCCCCCGAGACATCGACGGGCAGGTAGGCCGAGAGCCCCGGCAGGTGCCGCAGCAGGCGCCGCAGCTTGGCGGTCGAGCCGCTGCCGAACTCGACGAGTGCTGCGCCCTCCGGCAGCAGCGCCGCGATTTCGGTACCGCGCGCGTCGAGGATGCCGAGTTCGGTCCGGGTCGGGTAGTATTCCGGCAGCACGGTGATCTGCTCGAACAGGGCGGAGCCGGCCGCGTCGTAGAAATACTTGGCCGGCAGCACTTTCGGGCTTGCGCCGAGTCCGTCCCAGACATCGGCCAGGAACAGCCCGTTCTCGGAGAGGGGAGCGGCCGGGCTGGCGGCCGTGAGGCGGGGGTCGATCGTCAAAGGCTGTCTCCGGGACCGCGGGAGGGTTGGGCGAGGCGGGTGATCAGCCTCGCGCGTCGGCGAGCCGCAGGCCGGTGAACTGCCAGCGCTGATGCGGGTAGAAGAAGTTGCGGTAGCCGGGCCGCGCATGTCCGTCCGGCGTGGCCACCGAGGAGCCGCGCAGCACGTACTGGCTCGACATGAACTTGCCGTTGTACTCGCCGAGCGCGCCCGGCACCGGCCGGTAGCCTGGATAGGGTCCGTAGGCGCTGCGGGTCCATTGCCAGACGAGGCCGAAGGCGTCGTCGATCAGGCCGTCGCCGGCGGCGACTTCCCACTCGGCTTCCGTCGGCAGATCGCGTCCGGCCCAGCGGGCATAGGCATCGGCCTCGAAGTAGCTGACATGCGTGACCGGCGCCGCCGGATCGACGGCCCTGCGGCCGGCGAGCGACATCATCGACCAGCGTTCGGACTCGCGACGCCAGTAGCCCGGCGCGTCCCAGCCTTCACGCTGCACGCAGAGCCAGCCCTCGTTGAGCCAAAGCTCCGGCCGCGCGTAGCCGCCGTCTTCCATGAAGGCGAGCCAGTCGCGGTTCGTCACGAGGCCGCGGTCGATAGTGGAGCCGAGCATCAGCACGTCGTGACGCGGGCTCTCGTTGTCGAAGGCGAAGCCGTTTCCGTCGTGGCCGATCTGGGTGATGCCTCTTTCCAGGGCAGCCTTGCCGGCATCTGCCTGCGCCTTGGGCATCGACCAGGCCGGGTCGTAGACCGGATCGAGCGGGTTCTGCGCGAAAGCGTGCAGGATGTCGGTGAACATCAGCTCCTGATGCTGCTGCTCGTGGTAGAGGCCGATCTCCAGGATCGGCAGCGCCCGCTCCAGCGCCGTCTCGGAGGTCTCGCGCAGCCACACCGTTACCGCGCGATCGACATGGGCGCGGTAGGCGGCGGTCTCCGCCGCGGTCGGCCGGGTGATCATCCCGCGCATGAAGCGCGGCTGCCGGGGGCCCGCCTGCACGTAGTAGGAATTGAATAGGTAGTGCAGGCGCTCGTCGTAGATGGCGTAGCCCGGCAGGTGCTCGCGCAGCAGGAACTGCTCGAAGAACCACGTCGTGTGCGCCCGGTGCCACTTGGTCGGGCTCGCATCCTCCATCGACTGGATCTGCTGGTCCTCCGGCGAGAGCGGGGCGGCACGCCGCTCGGTCTCGTCGCGGACGGTGCGGAAGGCCGCGATCCAGGCGTCGCGGTCGATCGGGCGGGCGTCGAGCGGCGGCGGCGGGAAAGCCGCGCCGCTCTCAGAATGGGTGAGATGTGCTGCGACGGCTGCCATGGTTGGAATCTCTTCCTCCGTTGTGCGGCGGAAATAGACGCTGATTGCCTTATGACAACGCCGGAGCCCGCCAAGCTGTTCGTCGCACCCCGTGTCGCACCCCGGTCGGACCAGGGGAGAAGCGCGGCCTTTTTGCAGCCGCAGTGAGGTGTCCTTAACCGTGGCTGCCGGACACTCGCCGCCCCGATGTTCCCAAGGATGCGCGAGCCTGAGGCGGCGGTGATGCGGATCGATCTGATGGCAGGGGCGACCCTTTCGGCGGCATGGCCGGCGCAGAACGCGCAGCCGATCATCCTCGTGTTCGATTCCGGCCTCGGTGGCCTGACCGTGCTGGAGCAGGTGCGCCGCGCCCGGCCGGATGCGTCCTACGTCTATGCCGCGGACGACGCGGCCTTCCCCTACGGCGCGCTGAGCGAGGAGCGGCTGGTGGCACGGGTGATCGCGGTGATGGAGCGGCTGCTGGCGCGCCACGCCCCCGACCTCGTGGTGATCGCCTGTAACACCGCCTCGACCCTGGTGCTGCCGGCCCTGCGCCAGCGCTTCGTCACGCCTTTCGTCGGCGTGGTGCCGCCGATCAAGCCGGCCGCCGCGCTGACGCGCACCCGCCTCGTCTCCCTGCTCGCGACGCCGGGCACCGTGGCGCGGCCCTATACCCACGACCTCGTCCGGAATTTCGCGGCGCATTGCGCCGTGACGCTGGTGGGCTCCAAGAACCTCGCGGGCTACGCCGAGGCCGAGATGGCCGGAGAGCCGGTCTCGGACGCGGCGATCCTGGCCGAGATCGAGCCCTGCTTCGTGGAGGGGGCGGACGGCCGGCGCACCGACGTGGTCTGCCTCTCCTGCACCCACTACCCGCTGCTGCTGCCCCGCTTCGAGCGCCTCGCGCCGTGGCCGGTGACGTGGATCGATCCGGCCCCGGCCATCGCCCGACGGGTGATCCAGCTTCTCGGCGAGATGCCGGCGCAGTCCCCCGACGCGCCGCCCGCGCGGGCCGTGTTCACGGGCGGAAGCGGACTGACCCCGGCGCTCGGACGCTCGCTGGAGCGGCGGGGTCTGTTCGAGACGATGATCGAGGCGATGCCGCTGACGGTGAGCTGATACGGCCCCGGCTTGATTGAAGCGGGGACCGTATCGGCAAGCCCGCGCGGCGCTTGAGCGACGCCCAAATCCGCTATCCCGAAGGGATCGACCGGATTTGGCAGGAGGCGAACCGTCACCGCGATTCCCGCGGCGCCAGTTCCTCCGGCACCAGCGTCGCCGCATCCTGCCGGGCGACGATCTCGCCGATGTCCGCCGGCGAGAAATCCCAGGCATCGACCCCGACGTCGCAGGAGCGGATGGTGTCGGGCAGCGTCGCGTGGGTGTGGCCGTAGAGGTGCCGGGTCTCGCGCCACAGGCCCGGCCAGGCGCGATGGGCGTAATGCGCCAGGTATAGCCGCCAGGTCCGGCCCGCCGCGTCCGTCACCGAGATCCTGGCGCTTTCCACCGGCGGCTCGGCCCAGGGCAGATCGAGCACCCGGTTGCTGTCGTGGTTGCCGCGCACGAGCCGCTTGGTGCCGTTGAGCTGGGCGAACACGGTGGCGCAATGCTCGCGGCTCGCATGGGCCGCGAAGTCGCCGAGATGCCAGACCTCGTCCGAGGGGCCAACCCGAGCATTCCAGCGGGCGATCAGCGCCGCGTCATGCGCCTCCACCGAGGGGAAGCCGCACCGTCGGCGCTCGACAAGGCGGGCGTCGCCGAAATGCGTGTCGGCGATAAAGTAAGTAGCCATGCCTTCTTCACGTTGATGTGAGACAACTGGAGGATCGCGGCGGGCGGATCACCCGACATCCCGTCGCAACGCAGCACACGCCGCCGAAAATCCTCCGGCCGGTCACAACATAAGGTACAATGATGCCGATCGACCCACCGTGCGTGCGCGAACGGATCGCCCGTCGCAGCGGATGGTTCGAGCGCCGCACCATTTTTCCGAGGACTCGTGGCGAAGTGTCACTTGGGTCGCTCTCCGCCCCTGCCCAAACGTGCTAGCGCGGCGGCCATGTCGGTCTCGACGAAAATTCTCGTTGTCGTCGCCCTTGCCGTGATCGTGTCGGCATGGGGGTGGATGCTGGACTTGAGCCTGTCCGCCGCCCATGCATGGCTGCTTGAACAGATCGGTCACACGGGGATGCGGCTGCTGATCGGAGCCATGGTGTTCGCCGGGGCCTGGGCCCTGTGGAAGGAGACGGAGGATCGATGAGCCGCACTCTGGCCGTCGCGTTTCTGGGACTCGCTCTCTATCTCGGTGTCGTGGACTGCCTTCTGACCGTCAGTTTCTCGGCGGTGCATACTTGGTTGGTCGATCTGGTCGGCCGGACCGGCCTGTGGATCGTCATCGCCGTCACGCTGTTCGGCGGCGGATGGGTTGTCTGGAGCGAGCAGGACGACGGCTGAGCGCGGCGCGGCAGCATCGTCCGCCGCGCCCCGGATCGCTCCGGTCAGAACCGGTCGATCACAGCCGCGCCCCAGATCAGGGCGGCGATGACCTGGGTCATGAACGCGCCCGCCGAGGCGAGATCCTTCACGATGCCGATCCGCTCGTGCCGGCCGGGATGAAGGTGGTCGCACAGCTTCTCGACGGCGGTGTTGAGGAGTTCCGCCCCGAGCATGAGCAGCAGGCTGGCGATGAGCGCCACCCGCACCCACAAGCTGCCGCCGAGGACCAGCGCCACTGGCAGGCCGAGCGCCAGCAGCACGAGTTCGAGCCGGATCGCCCGCTCCGTGCGCCCGCCATGGAGGAGGCCGCGCCAGGAATTCAGGAAGGCGAGGTAGAGCGCGGTCACCGGGCTTCTCCCGGGACCGCCCGGGCGATCCACTTGGCGAGGATAGGGCCGGTCGCCAGCACCACGAACAGGCGCAGCGTCTGCACCGCGAGCACGAAGGACACGTCGGCCTTCGAGCCCACGGCGATGATCGCCACCGAATCGAGACCGCCGGGACTGGTGGCCAGGAAGGCGGTGAGGAAATCGATCGGCAGCCAGTAGGTCAGAGCCCAGGCCCAAATTCCGCAGAGCAGAATGATCGCGGCCGTCGCGGTCAGCACGCCGGGCAACGCGTGCAGCGTCTCGTCCAGGGTCCGCCGGTTGAAGCGCAGCCCGACATACCAGCCGATCGCCGCGTAGGCGGCATCGAGGACCGGCCCCGGCAGGACGATGTCGAGGAGACCGGTGGCGTGCAGGACGGCACCGAGCAGCATCGGCCCGATCAGCGGCGCGGAGGGCAGCCGCAGCAGGCTCGCGAGGCCGTACCCGACCGCAGCGACCGCGACCGTGGCCGCGAGCCCGGTCCAGCTCCACGTCTCGTCCGAAGCGCTCGCCTCGCCCGAGCCGGTCACGTCGGCGAGGAGCCGCGCGGCGAGCGAGGCCGAGAGCACCACCGCGGCGACGCGCACATATTGCATGAACGCCACGAGGCGCGGGTCGGCGCCGTAATCCTCGGCCATCGCCACCATGGCGGCCGCTCCCCCCGGCGAGGAGCCCCAGGCGGCGGTGGTGCCGGGCAGAACCCGCAGCCGTGTCAGGGCCAGACCGGTCAGGGCGCCGGCCACCACCGTCACGCCGACGACCGCGAAGATGATGAGACCGTCCTCGCGCAAGGTGGCGGCGATCTCGGTCGTTGCGGAATGCGCAACGAGGCAGCCGATCACCGCCTGGGCGCCCAGGAACAGCGGGCGCGGCAACGAGAGACCGGCCCCGCGAACGCCGAAGGTGATCGCGGCGAGCATCGGCCCGATGAGAAGGGCGGCGGGGAAATGCGCGCGGCTCAGGCCGTAGGCAAGAGCGGCCGAGACGGCGACGAGCGCCGTCCAGCGCAGGAGGATGCGGGTCTCGGGCACGGGCGTGGATGCGAGGATGGCGCGGGACAAGATCCGCGCGAGGCCCGCGCTACACGCTCTCGCCCGAACTGTCACGGTGAGGCCCCGACGCGGCGCGCCGGCCAGGGGCTCGTGATCCCGGCCTTCCCCTTCTTCCGGTGATCAGGCGCGATACTCTTCGTCCTCCCGACAGGCGGCGGTGCCCGCCGGGGCGTGCGCCCGGAAGAAGGCCGCGAGATGGGCCAGCCCCGCCGCCCGCGGATCGCTGGAGCGCCAAGCCAGGGCCAGCGTGCGGCCTGGCCCCTCCCCCTCGAAGTGGCGCATGACGGTCAACCCGCTCGGATCGGGGCCGGTGGGCACGGCCAGCGCCGGGATCAGGGTGTAGCCCGCGCCCGCCGCCACCATCGAGCGCAGGGTCTCCAGGCTCGTCGCGTGGCGGCCGGCGCCCCTGAGGGTGCCGCAGGCGGCGATGGTCTGGTCGCGCAGGCAGTTGCCCTCGTCGAGCAGCAGCAGGTCCGGCCCGCTCAGATGCTCCGCCCGCGGGGCAGCCCCTTGAGCGAAGGCATGATCGGCCGGACAGGCGAGCCGGAACGGCTCGACGAAGAGCGGCGAGACCGTCAGCCCCGAGGCCGCGACCGGGAGCGAGACCAGGGCCGCGTCGATGCGCCCGTCGCGCAGCCCGTCGAGGATCTCGGCGGTGCGCGCCTCGCTGAGCGCCAGCGTCAGCAGCGGAAATTCCTGGCGCAGCAGGCGCAGCACGAGCGGGAAATAGTAGGGGCCGAGCGTCTGGATCGCGGCGAGCACCAGCCGGCCGGTCAGCGGTGAGCCGCGCCCCTCGACCGCGAGCGCCAGCAAGCGCTGCGCTTCGCTGAGCACCACGCGGGCCTGCCGGACGATGCCCTGCCCGGCCATGGTCAGCAACACGCGCCGGTTGGATCGTTCGAACAAGGTCAGCCCGAGCGCGTTTTCCAGTTTGCGGACCTGCACGGAGAGCGTCGGCTGGCTCACGTTGCAGCGCTCGGCGGCCCGACCGAAATGCCCTTCGTCGGCGACAGCCACGACATATTCGAGATCGCGGAGCGACAGGCCGGACAGATTCATAGGCCGTATCTATCACAATCTTTGTAACGATGCATTTGCCAATAGGTCATGCCTGGGTCATACCGTCGAAACAGAATGGTTCCAGGCTGTGCGGACGTGCCGAGCGACCCCACCTGAAGACCCCTGCCTTTCAAGGAGAGAGTGACGCATGAGCGAGAACCGTCCGATTTTGACGACCCGCCAGGGCCATCCGGTCCGCGACAACCAGAGCCTGCGAACGGTCGGCGAGAGAGGACCGGCGACGCTCGAGAACTATCAGTTCATCGAGAAGATCACGCATTTCGACCGTGAGCGCATTCCGGAGCGTGTCGTCCACGCCCGCGGCGCCGGAGCGCACGGCTATTTCGAGGCCTACGGCAAGATCGGCAACGAGCCGGCCTCCAAGTACACCCGCGCCCGCGTCCTCAACGAGACCGGCGTGAAGACCCCGGTCTTCGTACGCTTCTCGACTGTGGCCGGCGCCAAGGAATCGCCCGAGACCGAGCGCGACCCGCGCGGCTTCGCGGTGAAGTTCAAGACCGTCGAGGGCAACTGGGACCTGGTGGGCAATAACCTCAAGGTCTTCTTCATCCGCGACGCGATCAAGTTCCCCGACATGATCCACGCGTTCAAGCCCGACCCGGTGACCAACCGCCAGGAGGCTTGGCGGTTCTTCGACTTCGTGGCGCAGCACCCCGAGTCGATCCACATGGTGACGCACCTCAAGTCGCCCTGGGGCATCCCGGCCAACTACCGCGAGATGGAAGGCTCGGGCGTCAACACCTACAAGCTGATCAACGATCAGGGTGAGGCGGTGCTGTGCAAGTTCCACTTCGAGCCCAAGCTCGGCGTGCGCAACCTGACCTCGCAGCAGGCCTCTGAGATCCAGGCCAAGGATGTCGGCCACGCCACGCGTGACCTCTACGACAACATCAAGGCCGGCAATTTCCCCGAGTGGGAGTTCTGTGTGCAGATCATGCCCGACGGCCCGAACGACCACCTGTCGTTCGATCCGCTCGACGACACCAAGCTGTGGCCGGTCGAGGACTTCCCGCTCCTCCCCGTCGGCCGCATGGTGCTCGACCGCGTGCCGGACAACTTCTTCGCCGAGGTCGAGCAGTCCGCCTTCGGCACCGGCGTGCTTGTGGACGGCATCGACTTCTCGGACGACAAGATGCTGCAGGGCCGCACCCTGTCCTACTCGGACACGCAGCGCTACCGCGTCGGCCCGAACTACCTGCAACTGCCGATCAACGCGCCGCAGCCAGGCGTGAAGGTCTACTCGAACCAGCGCGACGGCCAGATGACCTACAGCGTCGACGGCACGGGCCCCAACAAACACATCAACTACGAGCCCTCGACGCTCGGCGAGGGGCTGGCCGAGGCGCCCAAGCGCAAGGAGTATCACCAGCCGGTGAGCGGCAATCTCGGCCGCTACCAGACCTCGCGCACCGAGGACGACTACACCCAGGCCGGCGTGCGCTACCGCTCGTTCCAGGACTGGGAGCGCGAGGACCTGATCGCCAATCTCGTGGCCGACATGAAGCAGTGCCCCGAGCCGATCCAGCTTCGGATGGTCTGGCACTTCTGGCACGCCGACGAGGATTACGGCCGCCGCGTCGCCGAGGGCGCCGGGATCGATCTGGAGAAGGCCAAGGCCCTGCCGCCGCTGCCGGGCCGCGCTGCCCCGCACAAGCGCCTCCAGGCTGAGACCTACACCGAGGGCGGCAACGCTCCGCAGAAGGTCGCCGCCGAGTAAGGCCAGCGCTCCACCGACATGAAAAACCCCGCCCGACCGTCAGGTCGGGCGGGGTTTTTCTTTGAAACGAGGGAGGCGCCGGCTTCGGCGCCTCCCCTTCAGTCGTTACGGGCAGGAGCGGCGGACGCCGCGCTTGGCGATGTAGGTCTGGGTCTGCGGGTCGTAGGTCTTGAAGCGGCGGGCGCACTCGGCCACCGCATCATCGTCACCGGCCCCGACATCGCTCGTCACCGTCTCGGTGCCGTAATAGCCGGCGGGCGCATAGTAGCCGGGCTGTGCGTAGTAGCCGCTGTCGTAGCCATACCCGTAGCCCGGATAGCCGTAGGCACCGTAGAGGCTGCCGGCCGCGAGGCCGAGACCCAGTCCGAGACCGATCCCGCCATAGCCGTAGCCGCGGCGATAGTAGCCGGCATTCCGCCAGCGGTTGCCGCCGTGCCAGCCGTGATGGCCGAAGCCGGGCCGGACGCCGGCATAGCCACCGCCGAAGCCAGGCCGGCCACCGCCGAAGCCCGGTCGGACGCCGCCGAAACCAGGGCGCCCGGCGAAGCCACCGCCACCGATCCCGACACCGCCACCCGGACGGCCGGCGAATCCGCCGCCGATGGCGCCGCCGCCGGGCCGGATGCCGCCCCCGCCCAGGCCGCCGCCGCGGAAGCCGGGATTGCCGAAACCGGTCACGCCGCCCGCTCCCAGCGCGCTGCGGAAATTGCCGCCGCCGAGGCCGCCGGAGCCGCCGACCCGCTGCGCTTCGGCGCTGGCCGGAATGAAGGCCAACGCGCCCGCGAGGACGGCCGAAGCCATGAATATCTGTTTCATCGTCAATTCCTCAGCAAATCATGAGAATGGCCCGCGCCGGTTTCAGCCGACAGGCCGGGGCCTTATTCTCAGAACGCCTTGAGATGACGGTTGATCCTACGGCCAAGATTGGCCGGATGTCGCGCTCTTGTCGCGGCTCTTCTTCGTGTCTCGATCGAAGACGGTCTCGCGGCCCGGCAAAGTTCTACGTCCGGCGTCGGGCGGCGAGCGCGATCAGGAGGCAGGCGATCAGTCCGAGGGCGAACGGCCCGTCGCCGAAGGCAGCGTAGAGGGTGCGGCCGGGCAGCCGGGCGGGCAGGTCGGCATCGAGCACGCCCTCGACACCGAGCGCAAGGCTCGCGGTGATCCGGCCATGGGCATCGACCACCGCGGAGATGCCGGAATTGGCGTCGCGCACCAGCGGCAGCCCCTCTTCGACGGCCCGCAGGCGGGCCTGGGCGAGGTGCTGGCGCGGTCCCGGCGTGTCGCCGAACCATGCATCGTTGGTGAGGTTGAGGATCAGCCCCGGCACCGCCGGCGCACCGTCGGCCGGATCCGGCGGCAGGATCGCGCCGGGGAAGATCGCCTCGTAGCAGATCATGGCGGCGACCGGCGGCAGGCCCGGCACGTTGAGGATGCGCTGACCCGCGCGGTCGCCCGCGGTGAAGCCGCCGGGAACGGCGATGAACTGGCGCAGGCCGGCGGCCCGCAACACCGCGTCGAGGGGACCCGGCAGGTACTCGCCGAAGGGGACAAGGTGAACCTTGTCGTAGATGTCGCCGAAGCGCCCGCCCGCGCCGATCGTCAGGATCGAGTTGAAAAAGACCGCGTTCTCGCGGGTCGGCCGCTCGCCGTTGGGCAATTCACGCATCCGCGCGGCACCGGTGATGAGCTGCTTGCCCTCGGGCAGAGCCGCGCCGATCCGCCCGAGCGCCTCAGGATCGCGCTGGATCAGGAAGGGAAAGGCCGATTCCGGCCAGATCAGGTGGGTGACATCGGCGATGCCGGTCCGGTCGGGCGAGAGCGCCCGGTCGCTGAGTTCGAGATATTTGCTGACGATCCGCTCCCGGTTGGCCGAGCCGAACCGGTCGTCCTGCGGGATGTTGGGCTGGATCAGCCGCAGGCGCACGCCCGCCACCGTCGGGTCCGGCGCGGCGGGCACGCGCCCCGCCCCATAGGCGGCCAGCCCCGCGAGGGCGACGAGGGCCGCCAGCGTCGGTGCGATCCGCGCCTTCAGGGTCGCGCCGGTGGCCAGCGTGGCGGGCGCGGCGGCGATCAGCACGGCGAGCAGGGTCAGGCCGTAGAGGCCGACGAGCGAGGCCGCCTGCATGGTCCAGAGGTTGCCTCCGAGCGCCATGCCCAGCGTGTTCCAGGGAAAGCCTGTCAGCACGTGCCCGCGCAACCACTCGGCGGCGGTGAGCCCGAAGGCGAGTGCTGCGATGCGGCCGGCCCCCCGTGACCAGACGAGACGCGCGGCGGCGAAGCCCGCGGCGAAAAACAGGGCGAGCACGGCGGGCAGGCCGAGCACGCCGAGCGGCAGCGCCCAAGCGAACTGGTCCGCCTCCACGAGGAAGGCGGCGCCGAGCCACCACAGGCCGGCGGTGAAGTAGCCGAAGCCCCAAGCCCAGCCGATCCCGGCGCAGGCCCAGACCGTGCGATGGCCCGAGCCGCCGACCGCCGCGCCGTCGATCAGCCAGACGGCGATGCAGAGCGAGACGACGAGGGCCGGGAACAGGCCGAAGGGCGGCATAGCCAGCGCACCGCAGGCACCGGCGGCGACGGCGATGGCGAGCCGCAGCCAACCGTGGCTCAGGATGATGCGGTGCGCGACGGCTTCGAGGGGGCCGATCCGCGCCGCGGCCGGGCGCATTCCGGCGCCGGGCGCGCGGCCGAGCGGAGCGGTCATGCCTGTTCGCCTCGTCTCGCCCTGCTTACCGGCCCGACTCGGCGATCGGGGTCGTCTCCGCCTCGGGCGCGTGCGGCGCCGGGCGCGGTGGCGGCAGGGCGAGGGGCACCACGGTGCCGATCTTGGCCGGGGCGCGCTGGAGCTTGATTCGCTTCACCCGGCGGGGATCGGCGTCGAGCACCTCGAACTCGATGTCCTCGGGGCCGGCGATCCGCTCGCCGCGCGCCGGCACCCGGCCGGCCAGCGTCACGATCAGGCCGCCGATCGTGTCGATCTCGGCGGCGAGTTCCCCGAAGGCGGCGACGAGATCGAGGCCGGTGGCCTCCGACACCTCGGCAAGGCCGGCGCGGGCGTCGGCGATATACGCCTCCGTCTCGCCCTCCATGCGGTTGACGAGCTGGCCCTCGGCCACGTCGTGCTCGTCCTCGATATCGCCCACCACCATCTCGATCAGATCCTCGATCGAGATCAGACCGTCGGTGCCGCCATACTCGTCGATGACGAGGGCCATGTGGGTGCGCGTCGCCTGCATCCGCACCAGCAGGTCGATGGCCGGCATGGAGGGCGGCACGAACAGAACCGGGCGCTGGATGCGGGTGGAGGCCAGCGTCGCGGTGAGATCCACCTTGCCGAGATCGAGGCTGCGGAGTGCCCCGCGGGTGGAGGCCGAGCGGCGCGGACGCGGTGTCGGCTTGGCTTCGCCATCGGCCACGGCCTGCGGCACCGTACGGCGCGGCGCGGCCTCTGCCTGGGTCGCGAGATATTCGACGAAGTCGCGGATGTGGACCATGCCGCGGGGGTCGTCGAGGGTCTCGCCGTAGACCGGCAGGCGCGAATGCCCGGCGGTGCGGAACAGCTTCAGGAGATCGCCGAGGCTCGTGTCGCTGGCCACCGCCACGATGTCGGCGCGGGGCAGCATGACATCGTCGACCCGCACCTTGTGCAGGCCGAGCACGTTCTTGAGCATGGCCCGTTCGAGCGGGGAGAAGGCGTCCTCGCCCGTGTCGGGCTCGGCCAGGGCCTCCTCGATGTCGGTGCGCAGGGAGTCGCGCGGACGCAGGTGGAAGACGTTCAACAGACGATCGTACCACGCCTCGCGTTGAGGGGGTTCGGCGTCCGCGGCTGGCGCGGCCAGGGCCGCGCCGCGACTTCGGTCGTTGGTCATGGGTCTCTAGGTAGGATGCGGCGGGAGTGCCGGAAGAAGGCGAGTGTGTTGGCTGACGCGCTCTCTTTCGCCGAACCGGCATCCGCTTCGGCGGAGAGCGCCTCAGTCTTCGTAGGGATTCGGAATGCCGAGAGTCCGGAGCGCGGCCACCTCGAGCGTCTCCATGGCGTCGGCCTCTGCCTCGCCGGTCTCATGGTCCTGTCCGAGAAGGTGAAGGGTGCCATGGACGAGGAGGTGGGCGAAATGGTGCTCGAACGGCTTCGACTGCTCCGCACTCTCGCGCACGAGCGTGTCATACGCAAGAACCACGTCGCCCAAGGGCCGCGCCATGCCGGGCTGAAGCGGGCCGTCGGCGGCCGGAAACGACAGCACGTTGGTGGGCTTATCCTTGTTTCGCCACGTCCGGTTCAGGGCCTGAACGGTGGCATCGTCCGCGAGCAGGACACTCACTTCGACCGGTCCGGAGGCCGAATCGGGCAAGATTGCCAAGCCGGCCTCGATGGCACGCAGCGTGAACGCCTCCAGGTCGGGGACGGCCTGTTCCCAGCGCGCATCCTCGACGGCGATGTCGATCTCGTGGTCGCTCATATCGATTGTGGGATGCGTCAGGCCAGCGGCCGGCGCCGCGGATTGGGGTTGCGATCGGCCTCGGCCTCGCCGTGGGCGGCGGACTCGTAGGCGGTGACGATGCGGCGCACGAGATCGTGGCGGACCACGTCCACGTCGCGGAAGCGCACGCGGCCGATGCCCTCGACGCCGTCGAGCACGTTGACCGCCTCGACGAGGCCCGACTTCTGGCCCGGCGGCAGGTCGATCTGGCTCGGGTCGCCGGTGATGATCATGCGCGAGTTCTCACCGAGCCGCGTCAGGAACATCTTCATCTGCATCGAGGTGGTGTTCTGCGCCTCATCGAGCAGCACCACGGCGTTGGTCAGCGTGCGCCCGCGCATGAAGGCGAGCGGAGCGATCTCGATGATGCCGGTCTGCAGGCCGCGATCGACGTGGCGCGCCTCCATGAAATCGTAGAGCGCGTCGTAGATCGGGCGGAGATACGGATCGACCTTCTCGCGCATGTCGCCGGGCAGGAAGCCGAGCCGCTCGCCGGCCTCGACCGCGGGACGCGACAGGATCAGGCGCTCGGCATGGCCCTGCTCCAGCAGCGAGACGGCATGGCCGACGGCGAGCCAGGTCTTGCCGGTGCCGGCGGGGCCTTCGGCGAAGACGAGTTCGTTGGCGCGCAGCAGCTTGATGTAGTCGCTCTGCGCGGCGTTGCGGGCGCGCACGGCGCCGCGCTTGCGGGTCGCGATCTGATCGAATTGCTCGCGGCCGTTCTCCGTCGCGATCTCGGCGGAGGGGAACAGGTTGCCCTGCACCGTGACCTCCTGGATCACGCCATCCACGTCGCCGAGCGTGAGCGTCGTGCCGCCCTTCTGCACCCGCGCGTAGAGGCGCTCGAACACGCGCCGCGCCTTCTCGGCGGCTTCGGGCGTGCCCTTGACCACGAGATGGTTGCCGAGCGCCGTGCCCGTGATGCTGAGGCGTCGCTCGATATGAGCGACGTTCTGGTCGTACTGCCCGAAGACGAGGCTGGCGAGCCGGTTGTCGTCGAAGGTCAGCGAGACCTCCACGGCCTCGGACAATCCTGGGCGCCCCGGCCCGGGGCGGCTGTTGCGGCCGGCGGGGCCACGGGCGGACGCAACGTCAATCGGCACGCGAGAGATCCGGCATGGTGATATGCCTCATATAGGTCATGCGGCGGCCGCCGCACCCTCTAGCACCTCGCCGAACAGGCTGTTCGAGCCCGCCCGCGTGATCCGCACCGGCACCAGGGTGCCGATGGTCGAGGCCGGCGCATCGAACTGCACGGCCTGGAGATGCGGCGTCTTGCCCGCGACCTGACCCGGATGGCGGCCGGTCTTCTCGACCAGGATCTCGGTGACCGTGCCGACCGAGGCCGCGTTGAAGGCGTGGCGCTGCGCATCGAGGAGCTGTTGGAGGGCGGCGAGCCGCTCGGTCTTCACCGTTTCCGGCACCGCATCCTCGCGCTCCGCTGCGGGCGTGCCGGCCCGCGGGCTGTACTTAAACGAGAAGGCCGCGGCGAAGCCGATATCGGCAACGAGCCGCATGGTCTCGGCGAAGTCGGCGTCGGATTCGCCGGGAAAGCCGACGATGAAGTCCGAGGACAGGGCGATGTCGGGCCGCGCGTTCCGGATTCGCTCGATCAACCGGCGGTAAGCGTCGCCGGTGTGGCGTCGGTTCATCGCGTGCAGGATGCGGTCGGAGCCCGACTGCACCGGCAGGTGCAGGTAGGGCATCACCAGCGGATTTTTTTCGTGCGCGACAATGAGATCATCCGCGAAGTCGTTGGGATGGCTCGTGGTGTAGCGCAGGCGCAGGAGGCCCGGCACGGAAGCCAGCGCGTCCATCAGCTGCCCCAGCGTGGCCGGGGCGCCGTCCGACCCGTCGCCGTGATAGGCGTTGACGTTCTGGCCGATCAGCGTGATCTCGCGCACCCCGCCCTCGACGAGGCGGCGCGCTTCTTCCACCACCGCCGCCACCGAGCGCGAGACCTCGGCGCCGCGAGTATAGGGCACGACGCAGAAGGCGCAGAACTTGTCGCAGCCCTCCTGCACCGTGAGGAAGCCGGTCACGCCGCGGTTGCGCCGGGCGGGCAGGTGATCGAACTTGTCCTCGACCGGGAATTCGGTGTCGACGACGCGGGCCTCGCGCGACTGGCGCAACAGGTCCGGCAGGCGGTGATAGCTCTGCGGGCCGACGACGACGTCGACGGCCGGCGCGCGCGAAAGGATCTCGCGGCCTTCGGCTTGCGCGACGCAGCCCGCCACCACGATGCGCGTGTCCTGCCCGCTCTCGGCACGCTCGCCCTTGAGCACGCGCAGGCGGCCGAGTTCGGAATAGACCTTCTCGGCGGCCTTCTCGCGGATGTGGCAGGTGTTGAGCACGACGACATCGGCCTCCTCGACCGAGTCCGTCGCGCTGTAGCCCTCGGCTGCCAGCACGTCGGCCATGCGGCCGGCGTCGTAGGCGTTCATCTGGCAGCCGTAGGACTTGACGTAGGCTTTCTTCAAGTTCGCAACCCTGCCGCCGACAGGCGGCGTCTTTATTCGGAATGTCCGGTTCGGGGCCCCTTACCATGGATCGAACGCCGACACGATTCTGTTCCGAATCCTGTAGAAGCCGCGCATGAGCCTTGCCGACGATCCCAGATTCTTCGCCCTGCTGACCGGCAGCTTCCGGCGCCTCGTCGGCCGCCCGCTCATCCCCGAGCCGGATCTCGGGCCGGACTGGCTCTACGCCCAGGCACCCTTCGCGGTGCTGTCCCACGACACGAGCGCCGACCCGCTTTTCGTCTACGCCAACCGGGCGGCGCAGCGGGTCTTCGGCTACACCTCGGAGGAGTTCGTCGGCATGCCCTCGCGGCTCTCGGCGGAGGCGCCGGAGCGGGCCGAGCGGCAGCGCCTGCTCGACGCGGTCGCCCGTGACGGCTTCGTCTCGGACTATGCCGGCATCCGCGTCGCCAAGGAAGGATGGCGCTTTCCCGTGACCGAGGGGATTGTCTGGCAGCTCGTCGATGAGGATGGAACCGTGCGCGGGCAGGCGGCGACTTTCCCGCTCACTGCCTGAGTGCTCAGACCGCGGCAATGCCGGGCGCCGAGACGTCGGCGCCTTCCCCCGCCACCTCGGGCGCCGCCGGTGCCGGGCGGGGGGCCAAGCCGCAGAGGCGGATCTCGCGCAGGCTCCGGCGCACCGCGGCCTCGGCCTGGGCGGTTGCCACCTTGCGGTCGGTGGCGGCATCGAAAGCGATCGGCGCCCCCCAATCCACGTGGACGTCGATCGGGCCGCGACCCGCGAACAGGGCCAGATGGGGCGCGAGGTGCATGTCGCCGTACCACGCGATCTCCGGGCGCTCGGAGCGGGTCACCGGCAGGCCGTTGCGGCGCGGATAGGCCAGGGCGAGCGGCTGGAGCCGGATGCGGGCGAGCCCGCCGGCCTCGGCGGCGAGCGCTGCGCGCGCCGCGCCGACGAGCGAGGAGCGGAACGGCAGCAGCCGCAAGCCGTCGCCGGTGGTGCCCTCGGCGAACAGCACGATCAGGTCGCCGTTCACGAGACGCTCCCCGACCGTAGCGTTGACGCTGGCGGTCGCCGCGCGCTTGGCCCGTTCGATGAAGACGGTGCGCTGGAGCTTGGCCAGCGGGCCGATCAGCGGCCAGCCCTCGATCTCCGACTTTGCCACGAAAGAGAGCGGACGCAGCGAGCCGAGCGCGACGATATCGAGCCAGGAGACGTGGTTGGCGAGCACCAGCGCCGGCTCGCCCGGCGGCGGCGGCGAGCCCGTCTGCGTCACCCGCACCGAGAACAGGCGCAGGAACAGGCGATGGAACAGCACCGGGATATGCGCGGCGAGCCGCCCGCGCCCGAAGCGCAGGCTGAGCCAGTGCGGCCCGATCACGATCAGGAAGGCCAGCGCCTGGACGAGCAGGCGGAGGCCGATGCCGGCGCGGGTCATCGGCCGGCTGCGCTCGCGCGAGGCTTCACGACAGCGACGCGCTCATCGTCAGCGCCGTGGCCCGGGTGCCATTGGGCAGGGGGTAGTAGCCCTTACGCTCGCCGACCTTGAGGAAGCCGTGGCGGGCGTAGAGCTTCAGGGCCGGCGTGTTGCCCTCATCCACTTCAAGATGGACGGTGCGGATGCCGGAGAAGGCGAGCGCCGTCAGGTGCTCGCTCAGGAGCCGTCGGCTGTGTCCGCCGCCACGGGCGGAGGGCGCCAGCACGATGGTGAGGATCTCCGCCTCGTCCACGGCCTTGCGCGACAGCACGAAGCCGAGCAGCGCGTTGCCCCAGCGCAGGGCATGCGCCTCGGTCGAGCGCTCGCACAGCAACCGCTCGAATTCGTGGGCGGCCCATGGGCGGGCGAAGGCGGTGGCGTGGAGCTTCTCCAAGTCGGCAGCTTGGCCCGCATCCCGCAAAGGCGCCACGTAGGGCACGGAGCCCCAGGCATCCCACCACGCGGACCACCAGTCGAGCGGCCAGAACGGAGAGACAGTGCGCGTCATGCCCTCGCGAGCCTCGCATGGTCCTGCGGCTGGGCGTCCGGCCCGCGCAGGTAGAGGGGGCGCGGCAGCGCCTGATCCGGATCGGCCACAAGCCCGAGCGAGGCGACCCAGGCGATCTGCGGTGCCCCGGTCTCGGCGACCTCGACGGAGAGGCCGGCCGCACCTGCCGCTGCCGCGAGGGCGGGCGCGCCGGAGCCGGTGAGGATCGCCCGCCTGCCGTTCAGCAGGCTCACCGCCTCCTCGAGGGCGACGTGCCGGGGCGGAATCACCGTCCCTTGCCCGACGCTCATGGCTTGGAGGTAGACGGCGCCGTGGCGCGCATCGATCGCGGCGACGACCGTATCCTCGCCGTTGAGGGCGAGCTGCGGCGCCAGCAGGGCCGAGAGGGTCGTCACCCCGACGACGGGGATGCCGGCGGCGAGCCCGATGGCGCGGGCGGCGGAGAGGCCGACGCGCAGGCCCGTATAGCTGCCCGGTCCGACCGTGACCGCCACCCGGTCAAGCCCCTCGAAGCCGCCCTCGACCCGGGCCATGACCCGCTCGATCAGGGGCAGCAACGCCTCGGCATGGCCGCGCACGAGCGGCATCGACTCCTCGGCGAGCAGGTCGTCGCTGTCGTCGGTGGCCACGCAAGCCGCGCAGGCTTCGAGCGCCGTATCGATGGCAAGGATCCGCAAACGTCGATTCCATCCGGCGGCGGGCCACAGGCGCCCGCCATCGGCATCAGTTTAGGACGAAACCACCGCTCCCGTCAGGGCACCGGGCGCCGGTCTCCTTAAGGAAGCGCGGCGGTGTTGCACCCATGCCCGTGTGCCGGGCGTTCAGATCGCCTGCACTTCCCGCACGGAGGGGAGGAAGTGGCGGAACAGGTTCTGCACGCCCTGGCGCAGGGTCGCAGTCGAGGACGGGCAGCCCGAGCAGGCGCCCTTCATCTCGAGATAGACGATGCCGTCGCGGTAGCCGCGGAAGGTGATGTCGCCGCCGTCGCCCGCCACGGCCGGGCGCACGCGGGTCTCGAGAAGGTCCTTGATGGTGACGACCGTGTCGTGGTCGGCCTCGTCGTAGAATTCCTCCGTCTCGTCCTCGGCCAGCGCCGTGCCCTCGGCCAGCACCGGGCGGCCGGACTGGAAGTGATCCATGATCGCCCCGAGCACGGCCGGCTTGACCTGCGGCCACTCGTTCACGCCGTCGGCCTTGGTGACCGAGATGAAATCGTGCCCGAAATAGACGCCGCTCACGCCCGGCACCGCGAACAGGGCGGTGGCGAGCGGCGAGCGCTCGGCCCCGGCGGCGTCGCGTGCCTCGAAGGTTCCCTCGGGCAGCACCACGCGTCCGGGCAGGAACTTCAGCGTGGCGGGGTTCGGCGTGGCTTCGGTCTGGATGAACATGTGGAAATCCTCGGGTCCGCTGGCGCCGGTTCAAGGCCGGCCGGGAAGCGGCACCGGGATCAGCCGGCGCCGCTTTCCATGTGGACCGATGGACACGGATTCTCAACCTGCCCGGCGACTTGTTGCGCAGCGGCATCCGGTGTAGGAAGCCCGTTCATCACGCATATCGTTCGTATCCGCGCCTGAGGAAGGAGCCGCCTCGCATGGCTCGCGTCACCGTCGAAGACTGCATCGAGAAGGTCGAGAACCGCTTCGAGCTGGTCCTGCTCGCCAGCCACCGCGCGCGCCTGCTCGCCGCTGGCGCCCCTCTGACCGTCGAGCGCGACCGCGACAAGAACCCGGTCGTGGCCCTGCGCGAGATCGGCGATGAGACCATCACGGCCGAGGATCTCAAGGAGCAGCTCATCCACTCGATGCAGAAATACGTCGAGGTGGACGAGCCCGAGGCCGAGACCGTGCCGCTCCTGTCGAGCTCGCCCGCTGCCGCGGCCGTCGCGCCCCAGTCGTCCTCCGACGACAAGGACGTGCAGTTCGATCGCATGAGCGAGGACGACCTTCTGCGCGGCCTGGAGAATCTGGCGCCGCCGACCGAGACCGACGACGAGGGCGAGTAAGCCTCCCCTTCCAAGCCGAGGCCACGTTCGCGCCCGCCCTCGATCCCGAGCGGCGGGCGTTCTCGTCTCGGCTTGCCTGTCCTGCAACCGGCGCAGGGCTTTGCGCATCATCCCGAAAGCTGGTCGCCGGCTTTCGGAAAAAGATGATGCAAAACGATGCCTCAGAGAAACAGTTACGCTGCGTCTGCGACGCCTTGGGTCTGGCGCAAGAGGCGCTGATGCAGGAAGCTGTTGCACGACGACGATGGCCGGTCCCGGCCGGACTTCCGACACATCGAGAGCAGGATCCTTCGGCGGATGATGCGCCAGTACGAACTCGTGGAGCGGGTCAAGCGCTACAACCCGGCCGCGAACGAGGCGCTTCTGAACCGCGCCTACGTCTATGCCATGCGCGCGCACGGCACGCAGAAGCGCGCCTCGGGTGATCCGTTCTTCGCCCACCCTCTCGAAGTCGCCGCGATCCTCACCGACCTGCGCTTGGACGACGCGACCATCGTCGCGGCGGTGCTGCATGACACGGTGGAGGACACCGCCGCGACCCTCGACGAGATCCGCGAGATCTTCGGGCCTGAGATCGGCGCGCTGGTGGATGGGCTGACCAAGCTCAAGCGACTCGATCTGGTCTCGAAGCGCGCGGTACAGGGCGAGAACTTCCGCAAGCTGCTGCTCGCGGTCGCCGAAGACGTGCGGGTGCTGCTGGTCAAGCTCGCCGACCGCCTGCACAACATGCGCACGCTCCACTTCATGCGCGACGACAAGCGGGCGCGGATCGCCGAGGAGACGCTGGACATCTACGCGCCGCTGGCCGGCCGCATGGGTATGCAGGAGCTGCGCGACGAGCTGGAGGATCTCTCGTTCCGCACGCTCAAGCCGGAGGTCTACGCCACCATCACCAAGCGGCTCGAAGACCTCTCGGCCAAATCCGGCAGCGTCATCGAGAGCATCGAGCACGACCTCACCGCCCGGCTTGGCGCCCGCGGCATCACCGCTGCGGTGAAGGGGCGGCTGAAGAAGCCGTTCTCGATCTGGTCGAAGATGGAGCGCAAGTCGGTCGCCTTCGAGCAGCTCTCCGACATCGTCGGCTTCCGCGTAATCGTCGGCACGGTGGCGGATTGCTACGCCGCCCTCGGCGTCGTGCATACGAGCTGGCCGATGGTGCCGGGCCGCTACAAGGACTACGTCTCGACCCCGAAGCAGAACGACTACCGCTCGATCCACACCACGGTGATCGGGCCGAAGCGCCAGCGCGTCGAACTTCAGATCCGCACCGCCGAGATGGACGAGATTGCCGAGTACGGCATCGCCGCCCACGCGCACTACAAGGAGGCCGGTAAGGAGGGTGCGGAGGGCGAGGTCCACCCCCGCCTCGCCACCGAGAGCGGCGCCTATCAATGGCTGCGCCGAACCATCGAACTCCTGGCCGAGGGCGACTCGCCGGAAGAGTTCCTGGAACACACCAAGCTCGAACTGTTCCAGGACCAAGTGTTCTGCTTCACACCCAAGGGCCGTCTCATCGCCCTGCCGCGGGGCGCCACGCCGATCGACTTCGCCTATGCGGTGCATACGGATGTCGGCAACACGGCGGTCGGCGCCAAAATCAACGGGCGGCTCGCGCCCCTGCTGCACGAACTCGCTAACGGCGACGAGGTCGAGATCGCCCGCTCCGACGGCGCCTCGCCGCCGGCGGCCTGGGAATCGCTCGTTGTCACCGGCAAGGCCCGCGCCGCGATCCGCCGGGCGACCCGCGCCGCTGTCCGGCGGCAATATGCCGGCCTCGGCCGCCAGATCCTCGACCGCGCCTTCGAGCGGGCGGGCAAGAGCTTCTCCGAGGAGAAGCTGCGCGGCGCCCTGCCCCGGCTCGCCCGCGCCTCGACCGAAGACGTGTTCGCCGCCGTTGGGCGCGGAGAAATGTTTTCAGGCGACGTGGTGAAGGCGGTCTATCCCGACTTCAAGGACGAGCGCCGGCCCGGCGCGAGTGGCGGTCCCGCGGCCAGCGGCGCGGCCGGGCGCCTCACCCGCTCCAAGGATCAGACCATGCGGCTGACCTTCTCGGGCGAGGCCGACGGCGTCGCGGCGACGGGCAGCATCCCGATCCGCGGCCTGGCCGGCGACCTGCCGGTGAGCTTCGCCCCGAACGGCGGCGCCCTGCCGGGGGACCGCATCGTCGGCATCCTCACTCCCGGCGTCGGCGTGACGATCTACCCGATCCAGTCGGCGGCGCTCGCTGCCTTCGACAACGAGCCCGAGCGCTGGCTCGACGTGCGCTGGGACGTCGAGGGCTCGCAGGAGCGCTTTCCCGCCAAGCTCGCCCTCGAATCGATCAACGAGCCGGGCACCCTGGCGCAGATCGCCCAGGTCATCGCCGAGCACGACGGCAACATCGACAACGTCTCGATGAAGCGGCGCACGCAGGACTTCACCGATATTGCGATCGATCTCTCGGTGCCGGACCTGAAACACCTCACCGCCATCGTCGCGGATCTGCGGGGCAAGCGTTCGGTGAGCCGGGTCGAGCGGGTGAACGGTTAGAGCGCCTTTTGACGAAGTGGTTGCCGCTTCGTCAAAAGGCGCAGCAATCGAGAGCCTGGAGCCCGGCGATTCGCCTTCGGCTTGCGCCCCGTGCGCGTCGCTGCAACAAGCGGCGGAACGCGGCTTGGTGAGCGGATGAGCATGACACCGGAAGAAGTCCTCGAAGAGTTCCGTTCCGCGGGCGCCCTGATGCAGGGGCACTTCATCCTCAGCTCCGGATTGCGCTCGCCGACCTTCCTGCAGAAGATGACGATCTTCTCCGATCCCGCGCGCACTGAGCGGCTGTGCCGGGCGCTGGCCGAGGTGATCACGCGGCAATTCGGCCGGATCGACATCGTGGTCTCGCCGGCCATCGGCGGCATCATCCCCGGCTACGAGACCGCCCGCCATCTCGGCGCCAGGGCGATCTTCGTTGAGCGTGATCCGGGCGGCCCCTTCACCCTGCGCCGCGGCTTCTCGATCCCCGCGGGAACCCGCGCCGTCATCGTCGAGGACATCGTGACGACCGGGCTCTCGGCCCGCGAATGCCTCGCCTCCCTGAAGGACGAGGCCGGAGAGGTGGTCGGCGCGGCCTGCCTGATCGACCGGTCCGGCGGACGCGGCGAGATCGGATTGCCGCTCGTCTCCCTCGTGACCCTCGATATCCCGACCTATTCCCCCGACGCCCTTCCGCCGGAGCTCGCCGCCCTCCCCGCGGTCAAGCCGGGCAGCCGGGCCATACCGGCGCCCTGAGGCCGGGCTGCGCGGTCGACATTTCTTGCGAGCCGGGAGAGCCGTTCAAGATTCCACTCAAATGAGCCGATGTCGACCCGAGCGTCCCGGCAACTTCAAGTGTGTATGGTTTCCATCTGATCGATTGTGCATCTCGCTTTGCAATTGGCACTATGAAAATGATTTTCAGCCTGGGCCGTTGGTTGTGAGGTCATTTCTTCGCGCGCGGCGCGTGCAGGTGCGGTTAACTCTGTCTGGTGCTTGACAGAGCTTGCCCCCTCGGCCACCACGGTGGTGGCTCGGGGTGGTGCTGTTCGCACCGTCGCGAGTGCTGCCGTCCTTCGCCAGTATGATTGTCCGGCCGTGCGACGGCCTGTATCGGCACTCGGAGGCGATTGCCTGTCGAGAATGCGAGAATTCCGAACCTTGATTGTGTAACGATCTCGCGTTTTCTGTACTGCTTTCATGCCCGAATTTCCAACAAAATGACTTTCATCTCCAGCACACGGGTCGATCAATGAGTGATAAACAGCGCACCGCAATTTTCATTGATGGCGCAAATCTGTATGCGACCACGAAGGCGCTCGGATTTGACATCGACTACAAGCGGCTGCTCAAGGATTTTCAGACCCGCGACAATCTCATCCGGGCCTTCTACTATACTGCGATGATCGAGGATCAGGAGTATTCCTCGATTCGCCCTCTCATCGATTGGCTCGATTACAACGGCTACCGCGTCGTGACGAAGCCGGTGAAGGAGTTCACGGACTCGGCCGGCCGCCGTAAGATCAAGGGCAATATGGACATCGAGCTCGCGATCGACGCGCTCGAACTCGCTCCTCACATCGACCACATGGTGCTGTTCTCCGGCGACGGCGATTTCCGCTCGTTGGTGGAGGCGATCCAGCGCCGCGGCGTCCGCGTGTCCGTCGTCTCGACGATCCAGACCCAGCCGGCGATGATCGCCGACGATCTGCGCCGTCAGGCGGATGAGTTCGTCGATCTGGCCCATCTCGCCAACCGGATCGGTCGTGACCCTAGCGAGCGCCCCGCGCGCGCGCCCGGCGACGGTCCCCGCCGCGACTTCGCCGAGCGCGCGCCCCGCGCCAATCCGGGGCTCGAGAGCCGCTACGGCATCCGCCCCGGCCCGTCCGACGAAGAGGCGGAAGGCTGAGCGGGACAGCGCGGCCCCGATCGCGATGACGGGAGAACGACCCTCACCGTCATTGCGAGGCGAAGCCGTGGCAATCCAGGGCGCCGCCCCATCTGGAAAGGTCGCGCCGCTGGATCGCTTCGCATGTGCTCGCGATGACGGCGGGGCCGGCTCGAGCCTCTGACCAAACCCAGAACGGCCTCAGCCCTTGTCGCGCATCAGGCGGGCCTTGTCGCGCTGCCAGTCGCGCTGCTTGACGCTCTCGCGCTTGTCGTGGAGCTGCTTGCCCTTGCCCAGCCCCAACTCGACCTTCGCCCGCCCCTTGTCGTTGAAGTAGATCTTCAAGGGGATCACCGTGTAGCCCTGGCGCTGCGTCGCGCCGATCAGCTTGTTGATCTGGCGGCGGTGCAGCAATAGGCGGCGGGGCCGCTTGGTGTCGTGGTTGAAGCGGTTCGCCTCCAGGTATTCCGGGATATAGGCGTTGAACAGCATCAGGTCGTTGCCCGACGGCCCGGCATAGGATTCGCCGATCGTCGCCTTTCCGCCGCGCAGGGATTTCACCTCGGTGCCGGTCAGCGCGATGCCGGCCTCGAACGTGTCCTCGATCGCGTAGTGGAAGCGAGCGGAGCGGTTGTCGGCGACGACGCGCCGGCCGGGATCGGGTTTGGGTGCCATTCTTCTTCAGGTTCGCGATCGGGCGGCGACGGCTCACCGATATGGGGACCGCCGCCTTGTCCGGCGAGGCGTCCCGCCGGATTGTCTCGGATCAGACAGAAATCGTCAGATCAGTCCGGCATGGGCCAGCGCGGCATCGACCGCCCGGCGACAGCCCTCGGTGGCCGGCACCAGCGGCAGGCGCACTTCTTCCGACATCAGTCCGAGCCGCGAGAGCGCATACTTCGCCGGCACCGGGTTCGATTCGTAGAACATCTGCACGTGCAGCGGCATCAGCCTGTCCTGAATCTTCAGGGCCTTGGCGTAATCGCCCGCGAGCGTTGCTTCCTGCAGGTCGGCGCAGAGCCGAGGCGCGACGTTCGAGACCACGGAGATGCAGCCGTGGCCGCCATGAGCATTGAATCCGAGCGCCGTCGCATCTTCGCCAGAAAGCTGGATGAAGTCTTCTCCCATGGCCTGCCGCTGGAGGCTGACACGGTCGATCTTGGCCGTGGCGTCCTTCACGCCGGCAATGTTCTTCAACTCGAACAGCCGCTTCATGGTGTCGACGCTCATGTCGACCACGGACCGGCCGGGGATGTTGTAGATGATGATCGGGATGCCGACGGCGTCGTTCACTGCCTTGAAGTGGGCGTACATCCCTTCCTGCGTCGGCTTGTTGTAGTAGGGCGTGACGGTGAGCACCGCATCCGCACCGACGCTTTCCGCATGACGGGCCCGTGCCACGGCCTCCCGCGTCGAGTTCGAGCCGGCGCCCGCGATCACGGGCACCCGGCCGGCGGCCTCGGCGACGCAGATCTCGACCACGCGGTCGTGCTCGGAGTGGCTCAGCGTCGGGCTCTCACCGGTGGTGCCCGTCGGCACCAGGGCGTGGGTGCCCTGCTCGATCTGCCAGTTCACGAATTTGCGGAAGGCCGACTCGTCGAACTCGCCGTCGCGGAAGGGGGTCGCGAGCGCGGTCATCGAGCCGCGAAGGCGGGCGTGGGTATCGGTCATCCTGGCGTTCCCGGCCGTTCTTCTTGCCTGTCTGGCATAACCCGGCGGCTTCGGCCGCGCACGGGTCGCGCGAGACATAGGCCCTCCCCAGCCCGCGCGCAAACGCTTCGCTTGCGCAGTTAATGCCTTCTTAACGGACCGGAGCCCAGCTTAAGGCTTGGCCTCCGTGTCGGGGTGTCTGATGACCTTGGCGTTCCCCGCTCGCTCCCTGCCCCTGCTGCTCGGGCTCGTCCTGTCCGGCTCCCTCGTGCTGCCGCAACGCGGCACGGCGAGCGAGCTGCGCAATCCGCAGCCGGCCTCGGCGCCCGCCGCACCGGCGAGCGACGCGACCGCACCCGCAGGCCAAGTCAGCGATGGCGGGGGCCCGGCCGCCGATCCGGTCGCGGCCGACGCGCTGCGGCTCGATCCGAGTGCGGGCGAAGCCGCCTCCGACAAGCCGTTGCCCGCCGCGGCCTCGGCCTACGCCTCCACCGAATCGGATGGCCCGGTCGCCTTCCCGCTGCCCGACGCGGCCGTCTCGCCGGCCGCTCCTGCCCCCGAGGTACCGGACCCGGCCCGGCCGATCGCCTCGGGCGAGACCGATCTCGGCCAGCTCCGCGAGGCGATCGACCTCTACCGCAAGGGCAAGGTCACCGACGGCGACCGGCTCGCCGCGGGCTTCACCGATCCGGCGGCACGGGCGCTGCTCGAATGGGTGGCGATCCGGGCCGGGGCCGGCGTCAGCTTCGAGCGCGTCGTCGCCTTCACCCGCACCAATCCCGATTGGCCGGCCGGCCCGCTGCTGCGCCGCCGCGCCGAGGAGCGGCTTCTCACCGAGAAGAAGAGCCCAGGCTTGGTGCGCGCCTTCTTCGCCACCGCGAAGCCGACCAGCGCGCCGGGCAAGTTCGCCCTGGCCTTGGCCCTGCGTGCCGACGGGCTCGATGCGGACGCCGCCGACCTCGTCCACGATCTCTGGCGCGAGGAGAGCTTCGGGCGCAGCCTGGAAGCCAAGGTGACGGACGCCTTCCCCGGCGTCCTGACCGTGATCGACCACCGCTACCGGATGGAGCGCGCCCTCCTGAAGGAGGATTGGGCCACGGCCGCCCGCGCGGCGGAGTATGCCGGCGGCTCCTATGCCAGCCTCGTGCGCGCCCGCCGGGCGGTGCAGGGCAAAACCGGGGCGACCCCGGCCCTCGCCTCGGTGCCGCCGTCGCTGCGCAACGATTCCTCCTACCTGCTCTCGCGTGCCCAGTATTTCCGCCGCGCCGACAAGGCGGCCGAGGCGGCCAAGGTGCTGCTCTCCGCCCCCACCAACCCGGACGTCATCGCCGACGGCGACACGTGGTGGGTCGAGCGCCGCATCGTCGCGCGCAAGCTGATGGATGCGGGCGATGCCAAGACCGCCTACGCGGTGGCCGCGGCGCACTCCGCCCGCACCTCCGAGAAGCGGATCGAGGCCGAGTTCCATGCCGGCTGGATCGCACTGCGCTTCATGACCGACCCGGCGGCGGCCGAGCGGCACTTCGCTTCTGCCGCGAGCGTGGCCGAGACGCCGATCTCGCTGGCGCGTGCTGCCTACTGGCAGGGCCGCGCGGCGGAAGCCGCGGGCAAAACGACCGAGGCGAAGGGCTTCTACGAGCGCGCCGCGCTCCAGCCGATCGCCTATTACGGGCAGCTCGCTCGCGCCCGGCTCGGCCAGCACAGCCTGCCGCTCCGCCGCGCCGCCGAGCTGAGCCCAACGGCCCGCGCCGCCTTCGACGACCGGCTTTTTATGCGCGGACTGAAGCTCCTGTCGGCCGCCCAGATGAAGGAGCTGGCGTTGCCGCTCTACATCGACGCCGCCCGCTCGCTCACTGAGGAAGCGCAGGTCAACGCGCTGGGCGAGGCTGCGGTGCAAGCGCGCGACGCTCGCGCGCTGGTCGCCATCGGCAAGCTCGCCACGCAGCGCGGGTTGGCGCTCGACACGCACGCCTACCCGACCATCGGCATTCCGGACTACGAAACCTTCACCGCGGTGCCGCAGGTGGAGCGGGCCATGGTCTTCGCCATCGCCCGGCAGGAGAGCCAGTTCGATCCCCGCGCCCAGTCCGGTGTCGGCGCGCGCGGCCTGATGCAGATGATGCCGGCCACCGCTCAGCGCACGGCCAAGCGCGTCTCGACCTCCTACGAGACCGACCGACTCACCAGCGATCCGACCTACAACGCCCGGCTGGGACAGGCTCATCTCGGGGAACTGATGGAGGACTGGAAGGGCTCCTACATCCTCGCCTTCGCCTCCTACAACGCGGGCGGCGGCAACGTGAAGAAATGGATCGACGCCTACGGCGATCCGCGCCGGCCCGATGTCGACGCGATCGACTGGGTCGAGCGCATCCCCTTCACCGAGACGCGCAACTACGTACAGCGGGTGATGGAGAACCTGCAGGTCTACCGCAACCGCCTCGACGGCAAGAGCGCGCTCCTGATCGAGCGAGACCTCGCCCGCGGCGCCCGCACAGCCGTGAGCGCCGAGGCGCAGCCGGTCACGCCGTAGCGGCTCCTCCCTGGTAGTGGCGGCGAACCATCGCCTCTACGAACGGCCAGAGGCCGGGGACGCCGCGCTCGATCACCGGCCGGTAACGCGCCAACACCTGCGCCTCGGTGAGGCCGTTCTCGGCCCAGGTGCCGCCTTCGGTCAGCGTGTTGAGCAGCAGCGGCTGCAGCCGGTCGAGCGCCTTGGCGAAGCGGGCCTCCGCCGTCTCCACCATCTCGAATTCTCGCCACAGGCCCAGGAAAAGGTCGCGTTGCGCCGCGGGGAGTAGCCCGAAAATCCGCTCGGCCGCGGCCGCCTCGACCAGGGCCAGCGCGGCGGCGTCGTAGGCGCCGTGGATCGGCACGTCGCCGGCATCGACCTCGACGATGTCGTGCACGAGCAGCATCGCGACGACACGGCCTAGATCGAGGCCGGGGGCGAGATCGCCGAGGACGAGGGCGAACATCGCCAGGTGCCAGGAATGCTCGGCCGAATTCTCGCGCCTTCGCTCGCCGACGGTCCGGTTCTGGCGCAGCACCGCCTTGAGCCCGTCGATCTCGGCCAGGAAAGCGAACCGGCGCGCAAGGGCAGAGGCGTGGTCGTTCACGTCGTCCATGTCGGTGTTCCTGGCATTCCGCGGCACCGTTGAAGGGTTCGGGGCACCCGGGCAAGATGGCCCCGCGATCGATTTCCCACAGGCATGGTCGCCCGGCGCCTTTTGGATCGCGGCGCGAGCACCGATAGACTCGGCTCGCCATGGCCATCACGGATTCGATCTCTGACTCGACCCTCCGCGGCATCGAAGCCCGCCTCATCGCGCGGGCAACGGAGTCGGATGACGGGGAGGCCATCGTCGCGGAGTTCTGCGAGGCGCTCGTCGCCGCGGGTCTCCCGCTCTGGCGCCTCAGCCTCGCGGTACCGGTGATCGACCCCGTCTTCCGCGGGGTGAGCATCGCGTGGCGGCGCGGGCAGGGTATGGCGTACTTCCCCACCGTGCACGGGCCGGAGGGCGAGGACACGTTCTACCGCAGTCCCGTCGGCTGGCTGCGCGCGAACGACCTCGCTTTCGTGCGCTGGCGGCTCGAGCGATCGAACGGATGCCCGAACCTTCCGCTCCTGGGAGAACTCAGGCAGGCGGGGGCCACCGATTACCTGCTTCATGCCGTCGCCTTCGCGCCCGGCAGCGCCATGGAGGGTGTCGGCATCTCGTTTGCCACCGACCGTCCCGGCGGCTTCACCGAGATGGAGCAGGCGATGGTCGCCGGGCTGGTGCCGGTGATTGCCCTGGTCACGGCCAAGCTCAGCCTGTCGCACACCATGCGTGAGATGCTCGGCACCTATCTCGGACCGGCGACGGGAGCGCGGGTGCTCGCGGGCGAGATGCGGCGCGGGCAGAGCACGGTCGTCCACGCCGCGATCCTGCTCGCGGATCTGCGCGGCTTCACGGCGGTGGCGGATCGCGACGATCCGCTGAAGGTGGTGGGCTGGCTCGACGAGCATTTCGATGCGCTGGGTGAACCGGTACAGCGCCACGGCGGCGAGATTTCGAAGTTTCTCGGCGACGGCTTCCTCGCGGTCTTCCCGGTTTTCGAGCCGGACGCCCTCGCCTGCCCGGCCTGCGCCGGCGCGTTCGACGCGGCACGGGAGGCGCTGGCGCGCAATGCCGGACTGAACGCCTCCCGCCGCCGGAACGGCTTGCCGCCCCTGGAGGCGGACATCGTGCTCCATTACGGGCGGGTCGTGTCCGGCAATGTCGGCACCGACCGGCGCCTCGACTTCACGGTGATCGGGCGCGCGGTCAACGAAGCGAGCCGGATCGAGCGTCTGTGCGATGAACTCGGGCGCCCGCTGCTCCTCTCGGATGCCTTCGCGCGGCGCTGCTCCACACCCCTCGTCGCGGTCGGCGAATTCGCCCTACGCGGCGTCGGGCGCAAGCAGCGGATCTGGGGGCTGTCGGCGGAGGCAGCCGTCCCGTCAGAGCGGACGGCCGGCGAGGGAGCGCCCGAGCCCGCCCAGAACGCAGCCCGCGAGGTAAGCGCCTAGCAGCCCCGCGCCCGATTCGATCCAGAGGCCGGGCGCACCGGGGACTGTTCGTAGCGCTGCCAGGCCGGACAGAATCGCAAGGCCCGTGAGCAGAAGCCCGGCGGCCGCCAGGGCGAGTCCGCCCCGCGGAAGGCCGGTGAGCGTGCCGATGACGAGGCCGAGCCCCAGCGCCGCCGCCAGCGCCGGCCAGAGTGAGGAGAGGACGAGGGTCACGAGCGCAGGCTGAAGCCGATGCCCTGCCGGTCGGAGAGCGGGGCGATCCCCGTCGGCGCGGCAGCGCGCTCCAGCGGCACGCCGGCCTTCTGGAGGTAGTCCACCACCGCAAGCGCCCGCGCCCGCGCGAGGTCGGCGCCGGCCTCCGCCCGCTCGGCCTCGGTCTTCTCGGGCTTCGATTCAGACTTGGACGCTTCCTTGGCCGCTTCCTTCGGCTCCGCCTTGGCGGCCTTCGATTTCGCGTCCTTCTTCGACTCCGGCTTCGCGCTGACCTTGGAGGGTTTGGGGGTCGTCTCCTTCGCCGCCTCGTCGGCGACCGGGTCGGCCTGCGCCTCGGGTTTCGCCCCGGCCGGATCGAGATGGCCCACGACCTCGATCCGCTCGCCCGGACAGGCGCGGGCCAAAGCTGCCACCGCGTCGAGAACCGGGTAGAACTCGGGCGCGAGCGCCGTGCTGCCCGGAGCGAAGCGCAGGGGATGGCCGGCGGTGCGCTCGGCCAGACGTTGCCCGCAGGCGCCCGATTCGGCCGTGACCGCCGGCTTGTCGTCGGATGCGATCGTGACGGTCGCGCTCCAGCCGGCCGGCAGCGCCTGGGGCAGCGTCCGACCGAGGCGGGCGGCGCTCTCCGGGTAGAGGCTCGTTCCGGTGAGGCGCAGATGGGTGCCGGTGATCGTCAGCTCACCGCTGGCCAGCGTCGAGAGCGGATCGACCGCCGCGGCCAGTGCCGCCGTTAGGCCGGTCGGGGCGCCGGCCGCCAAGCGCGTGCGGTCCTGGATCGATTCGCGGAAGAAGCGCGGGTTGAGCCGGGCCAGCAGCGCCTCGCGGCCCGCCTGATCGGGCAGATGGCCGCTGACGGTGACGCTGTCGGCGCCGCGGCGGATGCGCAGGACGTAGGGGACGATGGGGCGTGCGGTGAGCGCCACCCGGCCCGCACTGACACCGGCCGGGCGGGCCTCGCGCATGAGCCCCTCCGCCTCGGTGACCGCCGCTTGATCCAGGGCGTTGCCCTCGACCGAGACGACCGCGCCATCGGAACTGACGCGTCCCTCGTGCAGTAACGCGGCGAGCTTGAAGACGAAGCGGGCCAGTGCCGGCCCGTCGACACCCTGCGGCAGGCCGCGGGCATCGCGCAGCCGGTCGTCGATCGCGGCGCCCTCGGCAGCCTGCGCGGCGGCGGCACGGATCTCTTCGCGGGCGCCCTCCGAGGCGACATGACCGTTGAGTTCGAGGCTGCCATCCGGCCGGCGAGTGACGCCGAAGCGGAAATCCGCGACGACCGGCGGTGTGATCTCGACCGTGCCGAGTGTGTAGCCCTGCGGTGGTGTGGCCAGCGCCGTGCGCAGAGCGTCGTAGGCGGCGAGACTGGCCGCCTCGCCGCGAATCGAGAGAACGGTGTCGTTGAGCGTGGCGACGGCGCCGGTGGTGAGATCCTGAAGCCGCTCGACGGCAAAGGCCGCCGCGTCGGGGAAGTCGCGCGGCGCACCCCGTGCGGCTCGGGCGTGATCGCTCAAGGTGGTGTCGCGCGGCAGGGCCGGCTTCAGCCGCTGTGCCAGCTCGAAGGCGCCGACCTCGGCCGGGCGACTGCCATTGGTCTCGACCCGGTCGGCCGCGGGACGCTCCACCGACCAGACGAAGGGGGACACTTCCTCGATCACGCCGGTCCGGTCCGTGAGGCGGCGGACGCCCTCGATCGCGGCGAGCCGGCCGACGGCCGCCTCGCGCTGGGAGGCTTCCGGCGCCTCGCCCGATGCGGTCAGGTCGCGGCCGGTCACCGAGACCCGCAGCCAAGGCTCGGGCTGCCCTTCCCCGGTGCCGGCGGCGATCGCAGAGGCCTGCCGCTCCAGGCGGGCGCTGACGCGCGACAGGCCGAGAGAGAAGGCCGCCACGGCGATCAGCAGGAGGATGGGAAGGCCGGCGAGCCAGCCGGCGCGGACCAGGCGCGAGCGTGACGGAGCGCCGTGCGGCGGTGATGAAGGCGGAAGCGAAGGCGCGGACATAGGCTCGACCTCCTCGACGGCCGGCGATGATGACCAGGAGACACGCGCATCGGGGCGCTTTGAAGGCCGGGCGCCCTGCAGGCGGTCGCGAACCGCACGCCCGATCCGGCTCACGCAAGACCAAGAAAAAACCCCGGCCGCGAAGCCGGGGTCTGGAGGACGTTCGTCGTCTTCGGGTCCCGAACGCCCGGGACGCCGATGATTGCGAGCGGCAGGCACGCGGCCTGCCGCAGGTTCGTCTTAGAAGTCGCGCTGCACGCGGAAGCGGGCCTGGAACACGTCCTCGCTGCTGACGGTGCGGGTGGGCACTTGGGCGTTGCCGGCGCCGATGAAGCCGCCCTTGTCCTGGTCGGCAACGCGGCCGCCCTTGACGCCCGTCCGGATGTACTGGCCCTCGACGCCGATATCGAGGTCCTTGACCGGCGACCAGATCAGGCTCGCGCCGGTGACGATCTGGTAGGTGTCGCGCAGCGACTGGCTGGTGGCGTAGCCCACCGGGTTGGTGAGGTAGGAGCCCGGAGCCACAGTGTTACCGCTGTTGACCAGAGCGTTCGCCTGGCTGGTGGCCTGGCGGGCGCCGGTCGGGAACCAGATCTCACCGTAGCTGGCGTAGAAGGCCGAGCGCCACTCCGGCGACCAGTAGTGGAGGTACGAGGCCACCGCCGTGAAGCTGCTGGACAGCTCGATCCGGCCCGACAGCGGGTTCACGACCGCGTCGGCGAGATACTGGTTGAACGGGTTGCCGGCATAGACCGAAGCGTTGGCAAGGTAGCCGGCGGTGAAGCGGTTGATGCCGGTGTAGAACGAGGTGCCCTCGCCGTACGAGCCCTGGAGGTAGAGGCCGTCGCCCGGAGCGATGAAGGGCAGGTTGAACTTCACGCCGCCCTGGACCGCCCAGCCGTACTCGGTCTGCACGCCGTCGCCGAGACCGCGCGCCGCCAGGAGAGTCTGAGCGTTCGCGGCGCTGCCGCCGGGGACGCCGACCGACGAGATGAAGCCGCCCACGTTGATCTCGCGCACGGCGGCGGAGAGCTGAGCCGAACCCCACGGAGCGTCGTAGCGCAGCGAGCCGACGAAGTCGGGCAGGCGCGAGCGCTGCACAGCGTCGATGAAGGCGACCGAGGTGGCGTTGCCCAGGGCGTCGGTGCCGAGGATGATCGGGGTCGGAGCGGTCGTCAGGACCTGCGAGAGGGCACCCGTGCCCGCGGCAGCACCCGCGGCCGGGACCGCGTTCGTGAAGAGCGGGTTCTTGCGGTAGTTCGGATCTTCCATCGAGATCGTGGCGGTCCAGCCGTCACCGAACTTCTGCGTGTAGGCGAGCAGGTTGGTCGACGGCATGTTGGAGCCGAGCGAAGAGCCGATGATCTCGTAGTCGGCGGCGTAGAAGTCGTAGAACGAGGAGGCGCGACCGGCGGTCAGGCCGGCGAACTGGATGAACGCCTTGTCGACGTTGACGAAGTTCTGGATGCGGCCGAAGGCATCCTGACCGGTGCCGGAGAAGGCGTAGCCGCCGCGCAGGTTCGTGCCGGAGGAGAGCTTGGTGTGGCCGGTGCGGCTCGCCATGTCGACGCGAAGGAAGGCGCGCAGGGTGCCGTAGCCGGTCTGGGTGCGGGTGTCGAAGGCGAAGCGGGCGAGGCCGACGAAGCCCGAGAGGTCGCCGCCGCCGGTGACACGACGGTTATCGCTGCCGATGTAGCCATACTCGGCGCGGGCGCGGCCGGAGATGCGCAGGCAGGTGTCGGTGCCCGGAATGTAGAAGAAGCCGGCGCCGTAGGCGGTGCAGACCCGGACGTACTCAATCGGAGCGGCCTTCTTCACCGGCAGGTCGGCGGCCTGAGCCCCACCCACGATGGTCAGCCCCGCTGCCGATCCAAGGAGAAGGCTCTTCACGAGCTTCATGGTAAACCCTCCAGAAGTTTCGAGACCCACGGGATCGGACTTCTGTTTTGGTTGGGCTCCCATCGCTGAGAGCGACCCGACCAGTCCTTGTTTCCCTTGGAGCTTGGGCCTTCCCACTCGGGTGTTGGCCAAGCCGCAGCGGGGTTATCCCGTCCGCAGCGGCACCATGGTCGAGCGTGGCCGTACGGGCAACAGGCATAACAGTCTTGGAGGTGTCACAAAGTGGCTTCGCTGCCGTCTGTTGCAGCACCGCAACTTAATCCCTGCCCAACCGAAAAGTTTTCCCCGCTAACAAGGTGAGGCGAAGGATGATCTCGGGCACGGCGCGGTGGGACTGATGAACGGAGCGGGCGCGGTCAGCCGCCCTGCGCCTCGCGCTGCATCTCCAGGGTAAGCCAGCGCTCCTCGGCGGCAGCGAGTTCGGTCTCCGCGGCACCGAGCATCGCCGTCGCCTTCTGGAAACGTCCGGGATCGCGTCCGTACAGGCCTGGATCGGCCAGGACCTCGCGCAGCTTGGCGATTCCCGCCTCCAACTCGGCCATGCGCGTCGGCAGCGTCTTCAGTTCGTGCTGTTCCTTGAAACCGAGCTTGGTCCGCGCCGGAGGCGATTCGGCCCGCGGCGCCTTCTCCCGCGGCTCGGGGCGGTCGCGGGCAGCCTTGTCCCGCCCGTCGCTGCGGGCCTCCACGCCGCGTCCGCGCTGGCCGAGCATGTCGGTATAGCCGCCGGCATATTCGACCCAGCGCCCCTCCCCCTCGCTGACCAGGACATTGCCGGCGACGCGATCGAGGAAGTCGCGGTCGTGGCTGACCAGAATCAGGGTGCCGGCATAGTCGCCGAGCATCTCCTGCAGCAGGTCGAGGGTCTCGAGGTCGAGGTCGTTGGTGGGCTCGTCGAGCACGAGGAGGTTGGAGGGCTGGGCGAGCGCCCGCGCGATCAGCAGGCGGTTGCGCTCGCCGCCCGAGAGCACGCTCACCGGGGTGCGCGCCTGTTCGGGGCTGAAAAGGAAGTCCTTGAGATAGCCGATCACGTGGCGGCTGCGCCCACCCACCGTGACGCTGTCGCCGCGCCCCCCGGTCAGAACCTCCGTGACCGTGGCGGTGTTCTCCAGAACGGCGCGCGTCTGATCGAGATGGACCATGTTGAGGCCGGTGCCGAGGCGCATCTCGCCCGAATCAGGCGCGAGGGAGCCGGTCAGCAGATTGATCAGCGTGGTCTTGCCCGCCCCGTTGGGGCCGACGATGCCGAGCCGGTCGCCGCGCAGCACCCGCAGGGTCAGGTCGTGGACGATCCGGCGCTCGCCGTAGGATTTCGAGACGTGCTTGGCTTCGGCGATCAGCGTGCCCGAGGCCTCGCCCTCGCTCGCGGTCAGCACCGCCTGCCCCACCGGCCGGCGGTGCTCGCGGCTCTGCTTGCGCAGGTTCTGCAGGTCGGCGAGCCGGCGCACGTTGCGCTTGCGCCGGGCGGTGACGCCGTAGCGTAGCCAATGCTCCTCGTCGGCGATCTTTCGGTCGAGCTTGTGCTTGTCGCGCTCCTCCTCCTCGAAGAAGGCGTCGCGCCATGCCTCAAAGCTCGAAAAGCCCTGCTCGATCCGCCGCGTCACCCCACGGTCGAGCCAGACGGTGGCGCGCGACAGGGCCGAGAGGAAACGGCGGTCGTGGCTGATGAGGACGAGGGCCGAGCGGGTGCGCTTCAGCTCGTTTTCCAGCCACTCGATGGCCGGCAGGTCAAGGTGGTTGGTGGGCTCGTCGAGCAGCAGGATGTCGGGCTCGGGCGCGAGGGCCTGGGCCAGCGCGGTCCGGCGCGCTTCGCCGCCTGACAATCGGCGCGGATCCTCGCTGCCGTCGAGTCCCAGGCTCTCCAGCAGGTAGCGGGCGCGGTGGGCGTCGTCGCCCGGCGCAAGACCGGATTCCGCGAAAGCCAGGGTCGTCTCGAAGCCGGAGAAGTCCGGCTCCTGCGCAAGGTAGCGGATCGTGGTGCCGGGCTGGACGAAGCGCACGGCCCGGTCCGGCTCGACCAGCCCCGCGGCGATGCGCATCAGGGTCGACTTGCCCGAACCGTTGCGGCCGACGAGGCAGGTGCGGTCGCCGGGCGCGATCGTCAGCTCGGCCCGCTCGATCAGCGGCGTGCCGCCGAAGGTGAGCGCGACATCCTGAAGGGTGAGAAGCGGGGGAGCGGCCATGCCGGGCTTATGGCAGCAGCCGCAGCCCGGAACAACGGACGCCTCAGGCGGTCGGGTTCGCCGGCCCCGTGGGGGTCGAATCGGGGAGGCCGGGGCTCTCGACCGGAATCTCGGTCGGCACGTTGCCAGGCGCCTCCGCGGGTGTTCCGCCGGGGATTTCGGGGCCGGGACCCGGTTCGGGGATCTGCGGCGTGTCAGGGGTGGCGGGGCCGGGCGTCTCCGGTCCCGGGCTTGGGATCTCGGGGCCGGGCGTGGGAGTTTCCGGGATCGATCCGGGATTGGCCATCGTTGAGCACCTCGCTGACGGCGCGTCCGCCGCGCCGCCGTCCGGGCCAACGGAGAGCAGGCAGGCGGGTTCCGTTACTTCTTGGTCAGGAGGAGCTTGTTGCCTTCCTTGCCGACGATCTTCTGGATCTTCTGTGCGAACATCGACAAGAGCAGTGGCATGCGCACCTCGACGCGCACCACGTCCTGGCCGACGTCGATCTGGCCGTCCACGGTCTGAGCCAGGGCCGTCACCGAGTAGTCGAGCCGGTCGCCGGTCCAGTTCAGGGTGTTGATGGCGATGCCGCTCTTGCCGAGCGCCTCGCGCACGTGGGTGGTACCTTCGTCGATGCGCCGCCGGGCCTCGTCGCGGCCGAGTTCGTGCGGAATCTCGACCACCATCGGCTTCGCCATCTCGACCCTTCTCCTGTCCTCAAAGCGCGGGCCCGGATCGATGATCCGGGCCGCACATCATCTCAAGAGACAATTATGGGAACGGGTCGGTTCCCCGGCAACGCTCGGCGCGCCGGCGCCGGTCGCAGGGGAAGGCTCCAGTGGCCCCGCGCCTTCAGCGCACCACGTTGAGCGAAACGTAGCTGGTGCCCGACATGCCGATGGCGCGAGCCGAGCCGCGGGCCAGATCGATCACCCGGCCGCCGACGAACGGGCCGCGATCGTTGATGCGCACGACGACGGAGCGTCCGTTGGAGCGGTTCGTGACGCGAACGCGGGTGCCGAAGGGCAGGCTGCGGTGGGCGGCGGTGTATCCGTTGGGGTTGAAACGCTCGCCGTTCGCTGTCTTCCGGCCGCTTCCGTACCAGGAGGCCTGGCCGCTCTGGGCCTGGGCGGGCAGCGTCGCGAGGGCGCCGATGACGGTCACGAGGCAGGCGGCAGCGGTCCGGTTGGAAACCTTCATCGAAAATCGCATTCCCTTGTTATTTGCGATGTGCGTTGAGCGCTGCGGAAAATGAGCCCGATCTCGGCCAAAATAAGACAGGGATTTTGTTCCCGGCGTTAGGCTGCTGTTAAGACTATCCGTCGCCGCTCTCGCCCATCCTGTCGCAGCAAGAATTGATTACTTGGTGCGAGCCCGGTGCGTCTTATCGCTGGGATATCAAAACTGGCGCGGCAAGCATTCGGTGGCAGGCCACGGAGCCTCGCGAAAGCCTGGGGCGGGCCGTCGCTATCCTCTGCCCCTCGGACAGCGGACCCTTGCATTTGTTGCATGGAAAAGGCCGGCAAAAACTGCCGCCCCATAACGAGACGCAACCGTACGGCGACGGCAAACCCGACCTTTACCGTGATCGCGGCATGGTCCCGGTGTCAGTCGCGTAACCGGTGTTTGCCATGGCTTCCCCGCGTACCGCGGTCGTCGGCGTCACCGCCCGGAATCAGGTCTCGCGTACCGGGCGGATCGCGTCGGCGCCGCGGATGGGTCTCGCACCCTCCGTTCAGCGTCTCCCCAACACCCTACCCCTCGACGAAATCCTGATCGGCGACTGTATCGCCGCCATGGATCGTCTTCCGGCGGAAAGCGTCGACTGCGTCTTCGCCGACCCGCCCTACAACCTCCAGCTCGGCGAGGCGGGCCTGACCCGTCCCGACCAGAGCGTGGTCGATGCCGTCGACGACGACTGGGACAAATTCTCCAGCTTCGAAGCTTACGACGAATTCACCCGCGCCTGGCTCAAGGCCGCGCGTCGCGTGATGAAGCCGAACGCCTCACTTTGGGTGATCGGTTCCTATCACAACATCTTCCGGGTCGGCAGCGCGTTGCAGGATCTCGGTTACTGGATCCTGAACGACATCGTCTGGCGCAAAGCCAACCCGATGCCGAATTTCCGCGGCAAGCGCTTCACCAACGCGCACGAGACCCTGATCTGGGCCTCGCGCTCGCCGCAAGCGAAGTACACCTTCCACTACGATGCCCTGAAGGCCGGCAACGAAGACCTTCAGATGCGCTCGGACTGGTTCATCCCGCTCTGCACGGGCGAGGAGCGGCTGAAGGACGAGGCGGGCCGCAAGGTCCATCCGACCCAGAAGCCGGAAGCCCTGCTCGCCCGCACGCTCTTGGCGGCGACCAATCCCGGCGACGTGGTGCTCGACCCGTTCTTCGGAACCGGCACGACCGGCGCCGTGGCCAAGCGGCTCGGGCGCCACTTCATCGGCTGCGAGCGCGACCCGACCTACGCCGCCGCGGCGCGGGCCCGGATCGAGAGCATCGAGACGCTGTCGGCCGCTTCACTGGCGCTCGCTACCCCGAAGCGGGCGGAGCCGCGCATCCCGTTCCTGAGCGTGGTCGAGGCCGGCCATGTCCGGGCCGGCGAGACGCTGACCGACGAGCGCCGCCGCTTCCGGGCGACGGTGCGGCCGGACGGCCAGCTCAGCGTCGGGCCGGCGATGGGGTCGATCCACAAGGTCGGCGCCCTGGTGCAGGGCCTGCCCGCCTGCAACGGCTGGACCTTCTGGCACGCCGAGCGCGGCGGAAAACTCGTCTGCATCGACGATTTTCGGACTGAGATGCGGGGCCAAGCCGGGGCTTAGCGCTCGTCTCGGTTTCGAAAGGACAAGTCCTTTCGCGGGTGCAGGGCAGAGCCCTGCATCATTTTATCGTGTCCGAACCGGTTTCGGTGCCTTCTTCACGATCCGCGCCAAATCCGAGGGCCGCGACGAGGCGAGCTTCGGGATCGGCCCACGCCGCGGCGGCGGCTCGGGCTCCGGGATCGTGGCAAGATCGGGTTCGCGGACCGGAACCGGCTTCGGCGTCACCACGGGCACCGGGCCGGTGAGCGCGTGGGCGAGCACCTTCTTCATCGCACCGGGCAGCGGCTCGGTCTCGAGCGCGTCGCGGGGGGTGAAGCGCATGCCCTCCGGCGGCCGCGTGTCCGCCGCGACGCGGGCGAGAAACACCGTCAGTTCCAGCGGGAAATGGGTGAAGCCGTGCTTCACCACGCCGGGCAGACGCTTCCAGCGGGCATCGAGGGGGGCGTCGAGCAGGCCCTTGGCTGGGTCGTAATCGGGCAGCCACTCACTCGTCGGCGGTTCGGCCATGGCGCCGAGCAGGCCTTCCGGCGGGCGCGTCCGCAGCAGGACCGCCTCGTCGCCGGCCCTTAGCGCCACGAACGCCGCTCCTCTTCGCAGAACACCCTTCTCCTTCTTGACCTTACGCGGAAACGTCTCCTGTAGGCCTTCGGCGCGGGCGCGGCAGGGCAGCATCCAAGGGCAGAGGGCGCAGGCCGGGCGCTTCGGGGTGCAGAGCGTCGCGCCGAGATCCATCAGCGCCTGCGCGAAGTCGCCCGGCCGCCGCTCTGGCACCAGGGCCTGTGTGAACAGGCGGATCTGGGCGCGGGCGGCGGGAAGCGGCGTCTCGATGGCGTGCAGGCGACTCATGACCCGCTCGACATTGCCGTCGACGGCCGCGGCTGGCCGGTCGAAGGCGATCGCGGCGATGGCGCCCGCCGTGTAGGCGCCGATGCCGGGCAGCTTGCGCAGGCCTTCTTCCGTGTCGGGAAACCCGCCTGCGCTCGCGACCGACTTGGCGCAGGCATGCAGGTTGCGAGCGCGGGAATAATAGCCGAGTCCGGCCCAGGCCGACATCACCGCCTCTTCCGGCGCGGCCGCGAGCGCCGCGACGTTGGGAAACAGCGTCAGGAATTTCTCGAAATAGGGTTTGACCGCGGTGACGGTGGTCTGCTGCAGCATCACTTCCGAGAGCCAGACTCGGTAAGGGTCGGGTGTCTCACCCGGCAGCGCCCGCCAAGGCAGTGCCCGGCGGTGGCGGTCGTACCAGGCGAGGAGGTCGGCGGCCGAGGCGGCGGGCATGGCTCGTCCATAGCGGGAGCGCGGGTGCGGAAAAAGCGGCTTCGGGTCCCCTGCGGAGCGATTGCCGAAAAGTGACGCCGCGGTGACGCCGCCCTGCCGCCGCTCCGTCCCGCGCCGGTGCCGACTCCCGCGGGGGCCGCAATTCGGGTAGGATCATGGGTGCGGCGTGCCCGTCACGTCGCCCTTGTGTTCCGGAAAGCCGATGGCGCGCGTCAAACCGCTGAGCGAACTGATCGAGGGCTGCATCGGCCCGGCTTTTGCCGCGCAGGGCTTCGCCTCGTCCGACATCCTGGCCGCGTGGCCGGACATCGTCGGAGCCCGGCTCGCCGGGGCCTGCCAGCCGGTCAAGCTCGAATGGCCGCGCCGTGCCCGCCGCGACGCCGAGGGCCGGCCGGAGCCCGGCACCCTGGTGGTGCGCGTGGAAGGCGCCTTCGCCCTCGACCTGCAGCACCTTACGCCGGTCGTGATCCAGCGCGTCAACGCGCATTACGGCTGGGCGTGCATCGGCAAGATCGTTCTGCGTCAGGACCGGTTGCAGCGGCCCGCCCGCCGTGCCCCGCAAAAAATGCTCGACCCGGCGCGGCGCGGAGAGGTGGCGCTGGCGGTGGCGCGCATCGAGGAGGAACGCCTGCGCGACGCTCTCGATCGACTCGGCATCGCCGTGGTGGCGCGGCGATAGGAACAACGAAGGGTGGGATTGTGGGGCGTGCGGGCGGCCGCGCAGCGTGATAAGCGGCTGCGACAAAGGCCGTGCGGCGACGCGCCCCTCGGCCGGACGGAGCCGATCCGTCCTATAGCGCGGTATCGGGCCGAATGCGGCCTGCGAACGGAGCCCGCCCTGCCATGATCACCCGGCGCGACGCCCTGAAACTGACCGGCCTTGCCATCGGCACCGCCGCCCTGCTGCCGTCCCTGTCCCTCAAGGCTTTGGCGCAATCGGCCGATACGGCTGCCCTGATGCAGCCCGGCCCCCTCGGCGACGTCTGGCTCGGGCCGGCGGATGCCAAGGTGACGATCATCGAATACGCTTCGATGACCTGCTCGCACTGCGCCCACTTCCACGCGACGACGTGGCCGGTGCTGAAGGAGCGCTACATCGATACCGGCAAGGTGCGCTTCACCCTGCGCGAGTTCCCGCTCGATCCGCTCGCCACCGCCGCCTTCATGCTGGCGCGCTGCGACGGCGAAGCGAAATACTATCCGATCACCGACCTGCTGTTCGACCAGCAGCAGAACTGGGCCTTCGTGCGCAAGCCACAATCGCCGGTCGATGCCATGGAGCAGCTCCTGCGTCAGGCCGGCTTCTCGAAGGAAAAGTTCGAGGCCTGCCTGAAAGATCAGAAGACCTATTCTGCCATCAACGCGGTCAAGACCCGCGGCCTCGAGACCCTCAAGGTCGAGTCGACGCCGACCTTCTTCATCAACGGCGAGAAGCGCGCCGGCGCCCTCTCGATCGAGGAGTTGGAGAAGATCATCAAGCCGATCCTGGGGGCGTGAGCCGGCTCCCGGAAGGCCGTGGAAAAGCAAAGATTATGTTGTTTTATCAACAGCTTAATGGGTCTCTTGTTCGCCTTGACACTCAAGGTTGGCGAAACTATGGTGCGCCGCGCCGAGGGGACAGGCTGTTTCCTTCCGCTCCCGACGACATGTGGGGTCGCCCGTGAGCGGTGATCCTTCAGGCGAGGGGGGCGGGCCGGAAAAGGCCCCCACCGACGGCGATCTCTCCGCGAGGCTCAAACGTCTCGAGACGCAGCTCGAGGGGAAGCGACCGAAGGCCGCTTCATCCGAGCGTGCGCGCAACAGCGCGTCCGGCGGCTCGGCTCAGCTCGGTCAGGCCATGCGGCTCTCGACCGAGTTCATCGCGGGCGTGATCGCCGGGGGTATCCTCGGATACATCGTCGATCATCTCTTCGGTACCAAGCCGTGGGGAATGATCGTGCTGCTGATGCTGGGCTTCGTGACGGGGATCTACAACGTCATGCGGGTCAGCGGCTTTAGCGGCAAGAAAAACTGAGAAAGTTCGTCGGTAAGGGTCTCCGAGACGCCTCAGGGGTCTTGAGACTCGCCCGGCATCGTGTAAGGGCGACGCGCGACGAACGGGAGCCGCGAAGGCTTCCTCGCGCGACACACAAAGGGGCGGAAGCGGGCACATGGCGGTCAGTATCGACCCGATCCACCAGTTCGAGCTGCAGCCGCTCGTCTCGCTGGGTCACATCGGCAACCAGCAGCTCGCGTTTACGCAATCGGCTCTCTACATGTTCGCGGCGGTGGGCATCATCGCGCTGCTGACCATCGTGGCGACCTCCGGACGCTCGGTGGTCCCGGGCCGTCTCCAGGCGTTGGCCGAGACGCTCTACGAGTTCATCGCCGATACGGTGCACCAGGCGACCGGCGCGGACGGCAAGCGCTTCCTGCCGCTCGTCTTCTCGCTGTTCATGTTCGTGCTCATCCTGAACCTGCTCGGGATGATCCCCTATGCCTTCGCGGTGACCAGCCACCTCATCGTCACCTTCGGCCTTGCGCTCGTGGTGATCCTGACCGTGGTGATCTACGGCGTGGCCAAGCACGGCACCCACTTCCTCGGCGTGTTCGTGCCGTCGGGCGTGCCGAAGCCGCTGCTGCTCATCATGGTGCCGATCGAGATCGTGTCGTTCCTGTCGCGGCCGATCAGCCTCTCGGTCCGTCTCTTCGCCAACATCCTGGCCGGCCACATTGCCCTGAAGATCTTCGCCTTCTTCGTGGTGCAGCTTCTGGTCGCCGGTGCCTGGGGCGTGCTCTCGCCCCTGCCGCTCGCGCTCACCATCGCGCTGACGGCTCTCGAGTTCCTCGTCGCGGCCCTTCAGGCTTACGTCTTCGCGACGCTGACGGCGGTCTATCTCGCCGACGCCCTCCACCCCGGCCACTGATCCCAACCGGCCGGACCCTTCCGCCCACAACGAACCCCGTTCGAACTTCAGGAGTGTTTCATGGATCCCGTCGCTGCGAAGTACATCGGCGCCGGCCTTGCCTGCCTCGGCATGGCGGGCGCCAGCATCGGCCTCGGCAACCTGTTCGGCCAGTTCTACTCGGGCGCGCTGCGTAACCCGTCGGCCGCCGACAGCCAGCGCACCAACCTCCTCCTGGGCTTCGCGCTCACCGAGGCGCTCGGCATCTTCTCGCTGCTCGTCGCGCTGCTGCTGCTCTTCGCCGTCTGACGTGCCTTTCGAGGGCGTGCGAGCCGGCTGAAGTCCGCCTCGCACGCCCTCGCTCGTTGATCCGGCCGCTCCGCCCGCGGAGCCGGCCTTCCGACGTCACCGGACAGGGCCATGGCCGAGCAGAAGAATCCCCTCACGACCCCCTCCCCGAACGCGGACACGCAGATCGTTCCGCCCGGGAGCCCCCATACTCATTCCGAGCAGCCCTCCGGCGGCCATGGCGGCGCCTTCCCGCCCTTCGAGAGCCACACCTTTCTCTCGCAGCTGATCTGGCTCGCGCTGGCGTTCGGCCTGCTCTACTACCTGATGTCCAAGGTCGCGCTGCCGCGCATCGAGGCGATCCTCAATGATCGCTCCGGTCGACTCTCGTCCGATCTGAACGAGGCGCAGCGGATGAAGGCTGAGGCCGACGCCGCCGGCGCCGCCTACGAGCGGTCTCTGCGCGAGGCCCAGGCGAAGGCGCAGGCTATCGCCCAGGAGACCCGCAACGGCCTCTCGGCCGAAGCCGATGCCAAGCGCAAGACCCTCGAGGCCGAGCTGAACCAGCGACTGGCCGCCTCCGAGGCGACCATCCGGGCGCGCACCAGCGAAGCCATGGGCAACGTCCGCACCATTGCCGGCGAAACCGCCTCGGCCATCGTCGAGCGGCTGACCGGCCAGGCGCCCGATCAGGCCAGCTTGAACCGCGCCCTCGACGCGACGCCCGCCGTCCACTGACCTGAGGGCCGGCGCCGCGCCGGCCCCTCCCCCATCCGAACCGACCCCGTTCCGGCCTGGCCGGGCGGAAGGCCGACCAAGGGTTTGAGACCGACATGCTGTTGACCGCGGAATTCTGGGTCGCCGTCGCCTTCGTGGCGTTCCTGGTCATCGTCTGGCGGGTCGGCGGCTTCTCGATGATGACCAACGGGCTCGACAGCCGCGCCAAGCGCGTGCGCCAGGAGCTCGACGAGGCCCGCCGCCTGCGCGAAGAGGCCGCGGCTGTGCTCGCCGACTACAAGCGCCGTCGCTCCGAAGCCGAGCGCGAGGCCGAAGCGATCGTTGCGTCCGCTCGCGAAGATGCCGAGCGCCTCGCCGCGGAGGGCCACGCCCGCCTCAACGACTTCGTCGCCCGCCGGACCAAGGCTGCCGAGGCGAAGATCGCCCAGGCGGAGGCCCAAGCCTCCGCCCAGGTCCGCGCCGCTGCCGCGGACGCGGCGGTGAAAGTGTCGGAAACCCTCCTGCGCGAGCGGCTTCAGGGTGCGGCGGCGCAGGATCTCGTCCGCGCCAGCCTCGGCGACGTGAAGAGCCGCCTGCAGGCCTGAGCCAAGACCGTCGTTCCGTGCCGCCTGCCGGGTTTCCGCAAGGACTCGGCGCAAATCCGCAAGCGGTGGCGTTCCGACCCGCTACGGTTGCAACGGCACTCGCGGACGGCTCATTTGGGACCTGCTTCGTCCTGCGACACCCGGTTCCGCCGGGTGTTGTCGTGTGTGGGGCCAGGCGGATGCGCTGCGGTGCCGCAGATGCGGGCTGCTCCCGTGAAAAATTTTGAAGACAGGCGTAAAATCACCTGTGCTTGGCCTGTCGTTCCACGACGTGTACGAATAGTGCCGAAATTCACCCCCGCAAACGCCAGCGGGAGAACGGGTGAGTTAAGCCCGTAAACAACGAAAAGAGGCTACGCTCATGAGCGCCGGAACTGCGTCCGACACCACCGCCCTCGACACCTTCTTCTCGGCTCATCTTGCCGAGACCGATCCCGAGATCGCAAAGGCCATCTCGCAGGAACTCGGTCGGCAGCAGCATGAGATCGAGCTGATCGCCTCCGAGAACATCGTCTCGCGCGCCGTGCTCGAGGCCCAGGGCTCCGTGCTGACGAACAAGTACGCCGAGGGCTATCCCGGCCGGCGCTACTATGGTGGCTGCCAGTTCGTCGACATCGCCGAGGACCTCGCGATCGACCGCGCCAAGCGCCTCTTCGGCTGCGGTTTCGCCAACGTGCAGCCGAATTCCGGCTCCCAGGCGAACCAGGGCGTGTTCATGGCCCTGATGCAGCCCGGCGACACCTTCCTCGGCCTCGACCTCGCCGCGGGTGGCCACCTCACCCACGGCGCGCCGCCGAACGTCTCGGGCAAGTGGTTCAAGCCGGTCTCCTACACCGTGCGCCGCGAGGACCAGCGCATCGACATGGAGCAGGTCGAGCGCCTCGCCCAGGAGCACAAGCCCAAGGTGATCATCGCCGGCGGCTCGGGCTACCCGCGCCACTGGGACTTCGCGAAGTTCCGTGAGATCGCCGATTCGGTTGGTGCCTACTTCTTCGTCGACATGGCCCACTTCGCCGGCCTCGTCGCCGCCGGCCTCCACCCGTCGCCGTTCCCGCACGCCCATGTGGCCACCACGACGACCCACAAGACCCTGCGCGGCCCGCGCGGCGGCATGATCCTGACGAACGACGAGGCGCTGGCCAAGAAGTTCAACTCGGCGATCTTCCCGGGCCTCCAGGGCGGTCCGTTGATGCACGTCATCGCCGCGAAGGCCGTGGCCTTCGGCGAGGCGCTGAAGCCCGAGTTCAAGATCTACGCCCGCCAGGTGATCGACAACGCCCGCGCGCTGGCCGACACCATCATCTCGGGCGGCTACGACATCACCTCGGGCGGCACCGACAACCACCTGATGCTGGTCGACCTCCAGCGGAAGGGTCTGACCGGCAAGGCGGCCGAGGCGGCATTGTCGCGGGCCGACATCACCTGCAACAAGAACGGCGTGCCGTTCGACACGCAGAAGCCGACCATCACCTCCGGCATCCGTCTCGGCACCCCCGCCAGCACGACCCGCGGCTTCGGTGTTGCCGAGTTCAAGCAGGTCGGCTCGCTCATCGTCGAGGTGCTCGACGGTCTCGCCGAGAAGGGTGAGGGTGGCGATGCCGCGGTCGAGGCCGCGGTGAAGGAGAAGGTCCACGCGCTGACCGATCGCTTCCCGATCTACAGCTAAGAGCACCCCACGAAACGCCCGGTTCCGAACAGTTCCCGCTCCGGCGAGGACAGCGCGGCGGGCGTTTTGTGAGAGCCGCTCACCCCTATCGAGACGCGTCCGGCCACAGGCCGAACGATGCGGCCGCGGATCGGCAGATCCGCGGCCGCTGTCGTTTGCGAGCAACCTCAGAGTTAATCGACGCAAGGTTTGTTTTTCCACGGAGTGTACAGGTCATTCGATCCTTGGAATGATGCACTCGAGCGCTCCTTCATCTGAAGGTTGTGCGGTCCCGCTCGGGAGGGCGACCCTGCATCTCTCGCTTCACACGGATTACGGCCTGCGTCTGCTGATGCACCTGACGCTGACCGAACCGGGCACCTGGATCGCGACCCCGACCGTCGCGCAGCGCTTCGGCATCTCGGTGCATCACCTCCAGAAGATCGCCCAAGCCCTGGTCCGGTCCGGCGTCGTCGAGGCGCGGCAGGGCCGCTCCGGCGGCGTGCGCCTCGCCCGCGACCCGCGGGAGATCCGGCTCGGACGGCTCGTGGCGGACCTGGAAGGCGTCGGCACGGTGGTTGATTGCCGGCGTGACCCCTGCCCGCTCATCGGCCGCTGCCGGCTCAAATGGGCCTTCGACGCGGCGGAACAGGCCTTCTTCCTCGAACTCGACCGGCTCACCCTGGCCGACGTTGCGGCCGGGCCAACGGCGTCGGCGCTCCGCGCCCTCTTCCGTGCCGAACCGGAGGCGCGGGGGGTGACGACTTCCCCCGATCCGACCGATCCCGCCGAGCCCGGTTCTGGCAATTGAGCGGCGGGTGGGGCAGAGAGGGGCGGCTTTTGAGAGCGTCCGGGACGAGGTGGTGAGCGCACGATGCGGTGTCCGTTCTGCGGAGGTCCCGACACGCAGGTGAAGGATTCGAGGCCGAGTGAGGATTCGTCGGCGATCCGCCGCCGCCGCGTCTGCCCGGATTGCGGCGGACGTTTCACGACCTTCGAGCGGGTGCAGTTGCGCGAACTCACCGTGCTCAAGCGCTCGGGCAAGCGCGTGCCGTTCGACCGCGACAAGCTGCAGCGCTCGATCGATGTCGCGTTGCGCAAGCGCACGGTCGACCCCGAGCGGGTGGAGCGCCTCGTCAGCGGCATCACCCGGCGCCTGGAGAGCGGCGGAGAGGGTGAGGTCACCAGCGAGGCCATCGGCGAGGCCGTCATGGAGGGCCTGAAGGGGCTCGACGACGTCGCCTATGTCCGCTTCGCCTCGGTCTACAAGAATTTCCGCGAGGCGCAGGATTTCCAGGATCTGCTCGGCACGCTCGGCGGCCGGCTGGAGGGTCAGGCTGGGATGTCCGAAGACGGGCAAACGCTGCCCGCGCAGCCGGACGCGGAGATGGCCGCCCCGCGCCGCCGCCGGCCTGCCCGAAAATCCGCGTGACGGGGCGAGCCGTGGACGCCTGCCAGCAGCAAGCCCTCGATCGGCGCGCCATGCGCCTCGCCCTGGCGCTGGGGCGGCGCAATCTCGGCCGGACGTGGCCGAACCCCAGCGTCGGCGCCGTGGTGGTCGCCGATGGCCGCATCGTCGGGCAGGCGGTGACGGCACCGGGCGGGCGCCCGCACGCGGAGCCGCTGGCGCTCGCCATGGCCGGCGCGGCTACCCGCGGCGCCACGCTCTACGTCACCCTGGAGCCCTGCTCGCATCACGGCCGCACGCCGCCCTGCACCGACGCGACGATCGCCGCCGGGATCGCCCGCGTGGTCACCGCCGTCGAGGATCCCGATCCGCGGGTGGCCGGGCGCGGCCATGCCGGTTTGCGCGCCGCCGGGATCACGGTCGAGACCGGCCTCATGCGCGAGGAGGCCGTTCGCGATCACCGCGGCCACTTCTCCCGCGTCACGCGCGGTCGCCCGAGTCTGCATCTCAAGCTTGCCCGCACCCGCGACGGCTTCGCCGCCCCCTCGACCGGGGAGCGTCTGAAGATCACCGGCCCGATCGCCGACGGAGCGGTGCATCTGTGGCGGGCGCATGCCGACGCGATCATGGTCGGGATCGGCACGGCGCGGGCGGACGACCCCTCCCTGACCGTGCGGCTGCCGGGGCTCGCCGACCGCTCGCCACTGCGAATCGTCCTCGACTCGACGCTGCGCCTCAACCCCGCGAGCCATCTCGTGCGCGGCGCCCGCGACCTGCCGACGCTGGTCCTGACCGGGCGCGGCGCCCCGGCCCATGCCCGGCGGATGCTCACCTCCTTCGGCGTCGAACTCGCCTTCGTCCCCACCGATGCGCGGGGGCGCATCGATCTGGCCGCAGCGCTGGCGCTGCTCGCGGAGCGCGGCCTGACGCGGATCTGCAGCGAGGGCGGCCCGGCGCTTGCCGACGCGCTCGCCGCGCACGATCTCATCGACGCCTGCACGCTCATCACGGGCACCGTCACGCTGGGCGAGGCCGGCGGCCTGCCGGCGCTCGGGGCCAACCTCGCCCGCCGGCTGGCCGACGGTGCCTTCGCCGAGGTCGAGCGATGGGCCTACGGCCCCGACACGGCGATCACCTACGAGAGGATCTGACATGTTCACCGGGCTCGTCACCGATGTCGGCCGCGTCGTCTCGGTGGAGGGCGCCGAGCGCCTGCGCCGGATCGTCATCGAGAGCGCCTACGATCCCGCTGGAATTGCGCTCGGCGCCTCGATCGCCTGCTCCGGCCCCTGCCTCACGGCCGTCGCGGTGGAGCCGCACGGGACCGGCTGCCGCTTCTCGGTCGATGCCGCCGCCGAGACCCTGGCCCGCACCACGGTCGGTTCCTGGCGCGAGGGCACGCGGGTCAATCTCGAGCGCTCGCTCAAGCTCGGCGACGAACTCGGCGGCCATCTCGTCACCGGCCATGTCGATGGCATCGCCGAGATCATCGCCCGCGAGACCGTGACCGGGGAGGACAACCCGTGGGGGGCAAGCGAGCGCTTCACCCTGCGGGCGCCGGACGCGCTCGCCGGCTTCATCGCCGAGAAGGGCTCGATCTGCCTCGACGGCACCTCGCTCACCGTCAACGCGGTTTCAGGCAGCGATTTCTCGGTGCTGCTGATCCCGCACAGCCTGTCGGTCACGACCTGGGAGGAACGCCGCGCGGGCGACCGGATCAATCTCGAGGTCGATCTCCTGGCCCGATACGCCGCGCGGCTCGCCGAGACGCGCGGCTTGCTGCAGACGTGAGGTCGACCAACGCTACTTGCCGTCGTAGGCGGCGGCCAGGTTGTTGAGGATTCTCTGGACCTCGCTGTCGTATTGCTTGTCGCCCGCGGGCGAGGCCCAGTAGCTCACCAGCAGATAGCGGTCGCCCTCGGCCTTCGGCACGACCGAGAGGTAGCGCAGCACCGTCGGCTTGCCCTCGTAGGTCGCCGGATATTCGGTGACCTTGAGCACGTAGGTCGGGAAGTCGACCTGCTTGGCGGTTTCGGTACCGACAACCTTGACGCCCTGGCCCTTGAAATAGGCGTTGTGCTCGTCGAGCAGCGTCTGGAACTGGGCTGGCCGGTAGCTCTCGAACCAGAGATAGACCTCGTCGTCGGCGGTCTTGGCCTGGATGCCGCGCTTGATCTCGGACACCTTCCAGGCGTTCGGCAGGTCGATGGCAATCGGCCGATCGCCCGGCACGACCGTGACGCGTTTGGCCAAAGCGGCTTGGTTGCCCAGAAGAGCCACGGCAACAGCCGCAGCCGCCAGGAATTTCGTGCGTCCCGCCATCATAATAAGCCCCGTCCGTCGCATTCTTGTCGCGTGTTCCGATGGAAGCTTTGCTGTTTTCGCGCGTCCCCGACAATGGGGAATGTGGCCGAGACGCGGAGGAATCGTCGGCTGATACGCTCTCCGCTTGATTTAAGCGGGGAGCGTATCAGCAAGCCGGCCTGCCGCTTGAGCGCCGGCCAGATCCACCATCCCGAGGGGATCAACCGGATTTGGTATGGGACGCGACCTCTCCCGGCCTCGACTGCCCATCGGGCTCTGACCTGCGGCTCCGCCGCCGTCCGGGGAGCCGATAACTGGTCTTGCCTCAAGATAAATTCGAGGTTCACATAGGAGACACTTCACCATTCTCTCCGAGTCCGGCGCCTCGATTCGGGATTGTCTTGAGAAAAGGCGGCGGGCAGCATGACGGGATTGGTCGAGTGGCGCCGTGACAGGGTGCTGGCGGTGCTCACCGCGCTGAGCGGTGCCCTTCTCCTCGCCTTCCTGCTCGGCCGCGGTGCCCTGCGCGATGCCGGCGTCAATTCACACGGGGCACTGGCTGATGCGCTCCTGCACGGACGGCTCTGGGTCGAGCACTGCCCCGAGATCGACTGCGCCCTGTTCGAGGGCCGCACCTACATCATCTTCCCGCCGCTCCCGGCCGTGCTGCTCACGCCCTTCGTCGCCCTGTTCGGCTTTCCCGGCTTCAAGGGTTTCGTGCTCTTGGGCCTCAGCCTGTCGGTCCTGAGCCTGCTCGCTTGGAGCCGGATCTTCCGTGCGCTCGCCGTCGAGCGCTGGCCTGCGCTGTGGCTTCTGGCGGCACTCGCCTTCTCGAGCCCCCTCTATCAGGTCACCCTGCGCTCGGACGGCGTCTGGTTCTTCTCCCAGACTCTTGCCTTCCTGATGATGAGCCTGAGCCTCTGGGCGGTGATCTGCCGGGCTTCGGTGCCGCTCGCCGGGCTGTTCGTCGGCCTCGCCTTCCTGTGTCGTCAGATGGCGATCTTTTATCCCTTGTTCCTGCTGGTTCTGGCCCTGCCCCGCGACCGTCCGCTGCTCGCGAACCCGACATCCGTCGCACGGGCGGCGCTTCTCGCAGGCCTTCCGGTCGTGGCGGCCGTCGCCGTCTATTGCGCCTACAACGCAGCCCGGTTCGGCAGCCCGTTCGAGACCGGTTACGCCTATATCCACAATCCCGGCCAGGACAGCTTCATCTGGCACCGGATCACTGGCACCGGCCTGTTCTCGCGCGACTACCTGCTGTTCAACATGCTCTACCTGTTCCTGCAGGGAACGCATTTCGAGTTCAGCGGCCCGCGGCTGATGGATCTGGTCGGCTTCGACAAGGCCGGCACGTCGATCCTCGTGGCGAGTCCCTGGCTGTTGCTCGCCTTCTATGCGCGGCTTGACCGGGTGTTCTGGGCCGGGGCGGCGACCATCGCGGTCATTGCCGGGATCACCCTGTTTTATCATTCCAACGGCGCCGAGCAGATCGCGACGCAGCGCTACGTTCTCGATTGGATGCCGATCCTGATTGTGCTGATGGTGCGCGGTGAACGCCCGCCGGCCTTCGCCGCCCTGCCGCTTCTCGTCACCTGGGGCGTGGTGGCAAACCTCGCCGTGGTCACGCTGCTCTCGGTCTACAGGCTCTGAATCAAGAGCTCTGGGGCGCGGGCCGCGCGCCGGACGCGAAGGTCAGGAGCCGGTGGCCGAGATAATTCGCCACGGCGCCCGATGCGATGCCGACGCCGTGGGCGAGCGCCTCGGCGATCGATCGCGCGAGGTCTGGCAGCAGCGCGGTCAGGCCGTCGAGCAGGGTTGTGCTGACCGCGAGCACCACGCCCGCGCCGACGGCGTTGACCGCGAGGAACAGGAAGACCTGCCCGCGCAACGATCCCCGCGACACCCGGAACACGAAGGCCCGGTAGAGCCAGAACGAGGCGACCATGCCGAGGCCGTAGGCGGCGAGCAGGGCCGCCTCGAAAGGCATGACGAGTGAGAGCGGAATCCGCGCGAGCCAGTTGATCGCCGTCGCCGTGCCGCCGGCGATCAGGAAACGGACGACCTCATGACCCATGACGATTCGAGTCCCTGCGGAAGGAGGCTGTGGGGCAGGCCGAAGGCGGCGGCTGCGAAGGCGAGGCCGGCGATTGCCGCGAGCGCGAGGCTCGGGCGGTCCTTGATCGCGAAGGCGACCGGATCGTCGTGGAGCGCGTCGCGCCCCGCCAGCAGCCAGACCCGGCCCATGAACAGGACGAGGATCAGCGGGAAGCTCCACAGAGCCAGCGGCGCGGCGAGCGCGGCGTGGTGGAACGCTTCGTTGGCGAGATAGAGGATGAAGATGACGACGCTGGACAGGCCGGAGGCGACGCCGAAGGCGAGCACCACCGCCTCGTCCGCCGGCTGGTAGCCCCGCCCGGCGATGGTGCCCGACCGGCCGCGCCGCGCGGCGCCGCGCAGCTCCGTATGGCGCTTGGCGAAGGAGAGCGAGGTGAACAGGAACATCGAGAAGGTGAGAAGCCAGGGCGACCACGCCACCGCGACCGCTGCGATGCCGACGGCGATGCGCAGCGAGAACAGGCAGCCGAGCGTCAGCGCGTCGAGCATCGGCACCCGCTTGAGCCACGTGGAATAGGCCAGCGTCAGGGCGAGATAGGCGAGCACGCCGGTGAGCACCGCCACCCCGGCGAAAGCCGCGACCGCCAGCCCGCCCGTGAGCCCGAGGACGAGCGCCGCCAGACCGGTGGCGATGGGAAGCCGGCCGCTCGCCAGGGGGCGCTCGCGCTTCGACCAGTGGGCCCGGTCGGGGGCGAGATCGAGGAGGTCGTTCACCAGGTAGCTCGCCGAGGCGACGAGCCCGAGGGCGAGGAAGGCCAGGCCCGCGCTTGCCCAGGCCTCCGCCTCGCCGGCCCGGCCGCCGAGCACGAGCGGCAGGAAGACCAGGGCGTTCTTGGCCCATTGATGCGGACGCAGGGCCTTGAGGAGCGCGCGGGCGCGCGAGGCCGCAGGAAACACCTCGACCGGCTTGCCGAGCCGGTGGGCCGCACGGAGCACGGCGGGGGAGGCTCCCACCACGATGACCCGGCGCGCCGCGGCCCAGACGGGCAGGTCGGCAGCACAGTCGCCGGCATAGTCGAAGCCCTGAGGATAGAGCGCCCGAAGCTGGGCCGCCTTGGCCTCGCCTTTGAGGTTCCGTACACCGTCGCTCGCCACCACCCGGTCGAAGACGGGAAAGCGCCGGAGCGCCCGTAGCGCCATCAGCTCGTCGGCGGCGGTGGCGAGCACGATCTCCTGCCCCGCCGCCTTCCGCGCCTCGATATGGGCGAGCAGCGCCTCGTTGGCCGGCAGGGTCGCGACGTCGAGCCCGGCACCCTCTGCGATGCGGCGCTTGAAGAAGGCCCGGCCCCGCGGCAGCCACAGCAGCATTAGGAGCAGCATCAGCGGGTTGCGCCGCAGCAGCGTGATGATGCCTTCCAGGAGAAGATCGGTGCGCAGCAGCGTGCCGTCGAGATCGATCACCAGCGGCGCCGTCCGCGGCGGCGGCGCCTCGGTCGGCACCGTGGCCGTTCCGTCCCTTCGCGCGCGCGCCGTCGCCATGCTGGATAACCCCCGTTTCCAGTGCGGGACCCTTGTTCGAGCGCCCGCAATCGGTGTTCGACAGTCTATCGCCGGCATCGACTTCGGACGGGTTAATCGCCGAGCATCGCAGGTTGAGGCGGCGTCCCTTCTTCCGGTTTGGGTTGATCGAACGTGTCCGGCTCAACCGAGAAGCGAGCGATCGCCGGGTCCGCGGCGGCGCGTCGCTGGCCTGGACTGCATCGCGGCCGCGCGCGGCCTTGCGTCCCGTGCCGCTTGTAGAGCCCGCAGCACTTGGGCTAACCCTCCGGCCCGCCCCGAACTTCCGCGAACGCACCCCGGAACGTCACACGCATGGTCTCCCAACGCCGGGACGCGGACGCGCCCACAAGCATCCTCGAGAGCCTCGCCGGCACCCGCGTGCTGGTGGTGGAGGCGCGCTATTACGACGACATCGCCGACGAGCTGCTGGCAGGCGCCCGCGCCGCGATCGAGGCGGTCGGCGCCGAGGCGCGGATCTTCACGGTGCCCGGCGCCCTCGAAATCCCCGCGGCCATCGCCATCCTGATGGAAGCCGGACGCAAGGCCGGCGGTCCCTACGACGCGGCGGTGGCGCTCGGCTGCGTCATCCGCGGCGAGACGGGGCATTACGACATCGTCGCCGGCGAGAGCGCCCGTGCGCTGATGGACCTCTCCGTGTCCGAGCACCTGCCGCTCGGCAACGGCATCCTCACCGTCGAGACCATGGAGCAGGCGCTCGCCCGTGCCCGGGTCTCCGAGATGAACAAGGGCGGCGGCGCGGCGGAGGCGGCGCTCAGCCTCCTCGCCATCAAGCGCGCTGCCAATCTGGAACCTTCCCGATGACCGAACCCGCCGCGCCGCCGGCCCAGACGCCGGCCTCTTCGAAACCGAACACTCGCACCGGCGCCCGCCTCGCCGTGGTGCAGGCGCTCTACGAGATGGAGATCTCGGACAAGGGCGTGATCGACGCGCTCGCCGAGTTCGAGGCCTTCTGGATCGGCCAGGAGATCGACGGTGTCGCCCACCCACCGGCCGAGATCGCCTTCTTTCGCGACGTGCTGCGCGGCGCCGTCGAGGAGCAGCGCGCCATCGACCCGAAGCTCGACGCGGCGCTGGCCAAGGGCTGGCCCCTGCGCCGTCTCGAGGTGGTGCTGCGCGCGATCCTGCGGGCGGGCGCCTACGAGCTGATGTTCCGCCGCGACGTGCCGGCCAGGGCCGCGATCTCGCAATATGTCGACGTCGCCCACAGCTTCTACGGCGGCGACGAGCCGGGCATGGTCAACGCCGTGCTCGACCGGGTCGGCCGCGAGGTGCGCTCCACCGAGTTCGGCATCCCGGCCGCGCCGAAGAAGGCCTGAGGCGGCGATGGCGCGTGCGGGCGAGGAGGCGCTGATCGCGCGTTACTTCGCGCCGCTCGCCGGCCCCGGCGCCGAGGGCCTGCGCGACGATGCCGCCAGCCTGACGCCGACACTCGGCCACGACCTCGTGGTGACCGCCGACGCCGTCGTCGCCGGGGTGCACTACTTCCCCGACGATCCGCCCGGCTCGATTGCCGTGAAGGCGCTCGGCGTGAACCTTTCGGATCTCGCCGCCAAGGGAGCCCGTCCGCGCGGCTTTCTACTGACGCTGGCCCTGCCGGACGACTGGACCGAGATGTGGCTCGCCACCTTCGCCGAGGGGCTCGGCGCCGCGAGCCGTGCTCATGGCTGCCCGCTTCTCGGCGGCGATACGGTCCGCTCCGACGGTCCGGCGCTCATCGGCATCACCGCCTTCGGCGAGGTGCCATCGGGCACGATGCTGCGGCGTCAGGCGGCGCAGGCCGGCGACCGGCTCTGCGTCAGCGGCAGCATCGGCGACGCGGCGCTCGGGCTCGCCCTGCGGCTCGCGCCCGATCCTGCGCTGGGGGCGTCCCACCGCGACGCTCTGCTCGACCGATACCTCCACCCGCGCCCGCGGCTGGCCCTTATTCCTGCCCTTCGCCGCCACGCCCGCGCGGCCATGGACGTGTCGGACGGACTGGCGGGCGACCTGCGAAAAATGCTCGCCGGCACAGGCCTGACCGCGCGGATCGATGTCCCGGCGGTGCCGCTCTCGGCCGCCGCAGGGGCGGCCATCGCCCGCGAGCCAGGCCGGCTGGCCACGGCGCTGACCGGCGGCGACGATTACGAGATCCTCTGCGCGGTGCCGCCGGACAACCTGTCCGCCTTTCTCGCCGAAGCGCGCGAGGCCGGCGTTCCGGCCGCCGCGATCGGCACGGTCGAATCCGGAGAGGATCCGCCTTGCTTCCTCGATGGGACGGGCCGGGCCATGGACTTCGCCCGCACCGCGTTCAGCCATTTCTGATTTGGCGAGCCGCGAGGCGCACCCTTATTGCGCGGCGTGCGAGGCCTCGATCTCGACCTGCTGCCGGCTGAGCGTCCAGACCCGCTCCTGCAACGCCTCGTCCCGGCTGCGGGCGGAGGCGGCCGTCTCGCGGCATTTGGCGAAGTAGCGTCCGCTCACGCCATCGAGTTCGGGCGCGGTGGCGACGTGGAGCGAGGTCCGGGCGCCCGCCTCGGTCGAGATCAGGAACGGGCGGATCAGGCTCCAGGCGAAGCCGAGCGCGCCGCGGGTGTTCTTGGCGAACTCGCTCGCCACCACGCCCGGATGCACCGCATTGACAGTAACGGGGCTGCCCGCGAGCCGCCGGGCGAGCGCATGGGTGAACAGCACGTTGCCGAGCTTGGCCTGCGCATAGGCTTTCATCGCGGAATAGCGGCGCTCGCCGCCGAGATCGTCGAAATCGATCTGCCCACGGGTATGGGCGGCGGAAGCGAGGTTGACGATGCGGGCGCGGGGCGCGGCTTCGAGCGGTGCGCGCAGCTCGTGCGTCAGCAGCACGTAGGCGAGATGGTCGAGGGCCCAGGTCCGCTCGATTCCATCGACCGTGACGTGACGCTCGGAGAAGATCGCGCCGGCATTGTTCACGAGGATGTCGAGGGCGGGATAATGCGCCCTCACCTCCCCCGCGAGGCGGCGGATCTCGGCCTGGCTCGACAGGTCGGCGAGGAAGACGTCCGCCGCGCCGCCGGTCTCCCGGCGCAGATGCGCGGCGGCGCGTTCGGTGCGCGCGCGGTCGCGCCCGACGAGGCCGACCCGCGCCCCGAGGCGGGCGAGCCCCAGGGCCGTCTCGGCGCCGATCCCGGAGGAGGCGCCGGTAACCAGGGCGGTGCGGCCGTCGAGGCGCACGGATTCAGGGCCGAGGCGTCAGAACACCGCCTGACCGATGGCCAGCGCGATCACCACGATGACGATGGCGAGCACGAGGAACAGGCCGAACAGGATGCGCGCGATCGAGCTCGCGCCGGAGGCGATGCCGGTGAAGCCGAGGGCGCCCGCGACGAGCGAGATGATGAAGGCGATGGCGGCCCACTTGAGAAGCGTCATGGCAGTTCACTCCGATACGAAAGCGGAGCAGTAACTTCCGACGTACCGGCGGCGTTCCGCCGCGCCCTGGGCATTACGCGTTTCGTTCGCGGCCTGCGCGCTGCACCAGCACCTCCGCCAGGGTGTGGTAGAGGCCGCCGCGGCAGACGAGCTTCGACATCGCATCCGCGATCAGCGCGGCGAGCATCAGCGGGATCACCATCGCGTGGTTCTGGGTCATCTCGGTGACGATCACGAACGAGGTGATCGGAGCCTGGAGAACGCCGGTCAGGTAGGCGGTCATGCCGATCAGCACCAGCGCACCCACGGGGACGTCCGCGAGGATGAGGCTCGCCTGGGCGCCGAGCCCGGCGCCGACGGCGAGCGAGGGGGCGAACAGGCCGCCGGGAATGCCGCTGATCGAGGACAGCACGGTGGCCAGGAACTTCAGCGGCGCGAACGCCCAGCGCGGATCGCTCTCGCCGTGCAGGATCTCCCGCGCTTCCTCGTAGCCGGTGCCGTAGACGGCGCCGCCGGAGGCCAATCCGCACAGGGCGACACCGAGTCCGCAGAGCGTGGCGAACAGGATGGGGCGGCGCGCGATCCATGCGCCGGCCCGGCCCGGAAAGCCCTGGGCAAACCCGATCACGATGCGGCTGAACAGCCCGCCGGCGAGCCCGCCCGCCACGCCGAGCACGGGGACTGCGAGCCATCCGGTGCTCAAGGACAGCCCCGCGTCGGACGTGCCGAAATAGGTGTAGTCACCCAGGATCGCCAGAGAGGTCAGGCCCGCCGCGACGATGGCGGCGACGATGAGGGCGCTGCCCCGCCGGTCATAGGCCCGGCCGAGTTCCTCGATGCCGAACACGATTCCGGCGAGCGGCGTGTTGAAGGCGGCGGCGACGCCGGCCGCGCCGCCCGCGAGCAGCAGACCGCGCATCCGCTCCGGGCTGAGCCGGCCGAGAGTGGCCATGATCGCCGCGCCGACCTGCACCGTCGGTCCCTCGCGCCCGATCGAGGCGCCGCACAGGAGGCCGAGACACATCACGACGACCTTGCCCGCCGCAACCTTGAGCGAGATCAGGGCATGGCGCGCCGGCCCGTCGTCGAGGGCGCGGGCGGCGATCACCTGCGGGATGCCGGATCCTTGAGAGTTCGGGAACACGGTCCGGGCCAGCCACGCCGCCAACGCGAAGCCGGCCGGGCAGAGCAGCAGCGCCAGCAGGGGCGAGGCGGTGATTCCGGACCGAAACACCGCCTGCGCCGCATCCGCCGCCTTCGCCATGAGCACCGCGGCCAAGCCGACGCAGATGCCGCCCGCCAGGAACAGACTTCGCCTGCGCCAGGTCGTCCAGGCATCCCCGGACGCATCGCGGAGGCGCTCGAGGGCAAGTCGCGTGTCCGTCGGCCGCAGCAGCATGGAATCGATCGTGCAAGGGGTGGGCCGTCTCGTGCCCATCCTGCCGGTGCCCGCCGTCCGGCACCATGGTCGCCCCGCCGCTATCCCGCGCCGATTCTTGGCCGGGCGCGGGATGAGGGCGCGTACTGCAACAAATGGTCTCGGTTGCGGGACGGATGAGGATCTGCGCGTTTACACCGGATCATGACACCGCCCGCTCGCCGGCGGCCCGCACAGGGCCATCCCGTCGCGGCGGGTGGGTTCGAGCGATGCGCGAAACCGGTGCGAGCCGGATCGCACGGCAGGCAGCCGAGGAGACGGCATGGGGCGGCTGAACACGGTACCCGCGAGCGCTGTCCTTCTCGGCATCGCGGGGCTGATCCCGTTCGTGGGCTTCGCCGCGCTGTCGGTGAGCGGTACGGATGTCGGCCTGGGCACGATCGGCCTCTCGCCGCGCACCATCCTCTCCGCCTACGGTGCGGTGATCGCCTCATTCCTCGGCGGCATCCGCTGGGGCGTCGCGGCGGCGCGCGGCGCCGGCTGGCGCGATTACGTCCTGGCCATCGTGCCCTCGCTGCTGGCCTGGGCGGCTTTGGCCGCCCCGGCGCCATGGGACCTTCGCACCCTCGGCGCCCTGGTCCTGCTCTGGGGCATCGTCGATCAGGACCTCGCCCGCCGCGGCATGGTCCCGAACTGGATGGGCCGGTTGCGTCTGGCCCTGTCGGGGATCGCCGGGGCGGCGCTGTTGGTCGCAGCGTAAGGCGCTGCTCCAACAATCGCCGACGCATTTTGAGCCGCTGCGCGGCGGGCCATCTCGACGAGAGGCACGACCTTACGTCGAGCCAACCGGGATGACCGGTCCCGAACGTGGATGCGGTCTCCTCGTGACCGAGATACTTTTTCTACGCCGACCACAACTTCGACAGGATAACCGCGGGTCAGTCTGTGGCGGCCATGAGCTGCTGATTGGTGACGCTCTGCCCCCAGGCAGCCATGGCATAGAGAATGTCGCGCAGCGATTCACCCAGTGGTGTCAACTCGTACACGACCCTCGGCGGGATTTCAGCATAGACCGTCCGAGTGACGATCCCGTGCGCCTCGAAGCGCCGAAGGCGGTGGGTCAGCGTATGCGCGCTGATACCCTCCAGAGCATCGCGCAGTTCGCTAAATCGGCGCGGCCCTTGGAGTAATTCGCGTACGATCAGCGTGGCCCAAGGCCCGTCAAGGAGAAGCAGAAAGCGTTCCACTCCGCACTCCGGACAACTTTTTTTCCGCGCCAAAAAATCCCTCCATTAGTGCATTTGACGTAACCGATGCTCCATCTGCACTAACATGCCGTCGAACAGAGTTCCGATGCAAGGAGAGGTTCATGGCCGTTGTCGTTCACGGCACCGCCGGCGCTTCGGGCGGTCCGCTCAATGACCGTCTGCTCGCCCGCGATGATCTCGGTGCCAATGGTGCTTGCGTTCGTCGGCCCAAAGGACGGTAGCCGGATCGCGTCGGCGACGCGCAGGACCTCGTCGGCACAGTGATCGCGGCAACTCGGATTCCTCGTCAACCCGGTCAGCGGCTTGATTGTCATCCCGTCGGCACGGGTCCGTAGGTCTCGGAGGGCAGCGCTTCTTGACCCTAATCCGCTGGGTTGGAGAGGCGCCGCCATCGACGAGTGAACGCATTTCCCTGGCCTGCTCTGCTTCGAACCGCGCAGCACCAAGCAACCGCTGCCCCCATCAGCCTGCAACACTTCTGCGGCACTCGTGACGCGGATTATTCGCGCAATATCAGGACGAAAATTATGAGCATCAATCCTTATGGCGACCGCCTGTTCGCCGAATTTTACACCTGCAATGACCCTGACGTCGCCGCTCGGCTGGCGCAGGAGCGGCTGGCGGATGACTTCGTCGACCATTCGCCGGTGTTCGGGGCGACACCGGACAAGGCAGGCTTCACCAGGTCGGTCAGCTTCATCAACAGCGCGTTCCGCCAGGACTATCATGTCGAGCGGACGATCGAGCAAGGCGATACCGTCGTCGCGATCTGGTCGGCGAATGGCGAGCATGTCGGACAGTTCATGCACGTCGCTCCGACGGGAGCGCGGTTCCGACTGAAAGGAATCACGGCCTATGCGCTGCGTGACGGTCGCATCACCGCGCATTGGGAGCAGTTCGACGTGCTCGCCATCCTGATGGCGCTCGGCATCGTTCCGCCGCTCGGCGGGTGAAGTAACGGGCGAGCCGAACAGCATTGCCGCGACCGACGAGGATGCTCTGCGCCGGCCGCCAACTGTGGATGCGATGGGGTATCGCTGCGATCAGATCCAGCAGGAACTGCGCGGCCTCCTCCGTGCGGGCGCTGCCGTGAAGAACTTGGCACGTCGCGCGGCCTTGGCTGCTTAGGGTCAAACGTGTCACCACAGCGCGGGAACGAGCATTTAAAGCATCGTGCTGGATCTGATATCCAGCACGATGCTTGATACTATTGTCTTCGCAGCTTCTTTTTCCGAAAGACAATGGCTGCCTTTCGGGACGATTCTCTAGCTCTCCACGAGTTCGTAACCGGCAGGCAGCTTGTCCAGGGTCGCGATGCTGATATGCGGCCAGACGGCTCTTTCCGGAAGTTCGTCTTCCCGAGGGCGGAAGAAATGCAGCATGACGACCTGTGAGTATTGCAAACGGAGTTTCGGATTGCCCTGCTCGTCCTTCTCCGCCAACTCCTGAATCCAGAACGTCGATTTCATGCTGACCGGTTCGGCCTCGCGAACCGAAAAGGGAACATTCGAGATTCCAGCGCTCTTGCGCGTCGAATCAACGGTCAGCGTCGTCGTCCGAACGATCTCGACGTTCTGGTTCGCGAAACGCAAAATTGCGTTCATGTCGGCCGGGCTGAAGCCAGGAAATCCAGGCACCGTGACATTCCCCATGAAGGGATTGTCGATGTAATGCCGGTACGGTTCGAAATACGGATCGGGATCGGTGGCGGATCTGAAATCATAGTCCGGAGTCGTGACATCCTCGAACCGGCCCGAGGGTAGGCCGCTGATGGGCGGGATCGGCGGCATGCCGTGGTGCACCTCCGACTTGCCGAGGGCCAGGACGGAATTTCCGTGCGGGATCGAGGCCAGCCGCGCGACGTCGAGCTCGACCTCGGACACCGCATCGCCCTCGATCTGATCGTCCGTGCTCCGGCGGTTCTTCTCGTAGAGCCACAGGCCGGGTTCGTGGTGGATCGGCAGTCCGACCGGGCCGGCCAAGCCGCCGCTGCTCGGCCGATCTTCCGCAGCGATTTGTGCGATCTTCTGCTGATAATCGAGAGTGACGACGAATTGGTCGAAGTCGGGCTGGCTCGGCCTCGAAAGCCCGCGATTGGGAACATCGTCGTCGACGAACGTGAACTGAAGCTCCTCGTCGTACTGGTTCATCAGCACGCGGAACTTGAATCCGGCCGGCGGCGCCGGAGCCTTGTGGAACGGGAGGGCGATCATGTTCCAGCCCGTACCCTTTCCGGTCCAAACGCCCAGCAATTGTTCGAGAGGGCCAAGTTCCCGTGGCGGCGCGACACCCCGGCTGGTCAAACTGCGGGTACGAATGGGGCGCGGTGTGACGACTTCGGAAAACTTGCGGGTTCTGCGTTCGGGATTGTTGCCGGCAGCCATCGCACCTGTCCTCCCATGAGGACGGCACCATCGCAGAAGACGATTTTGCTGCCTTGCGCGCGAAAGTAGTAGTCGCAAGGTGATTTTGGATCAAAAGATGTGGGCGGCCTACGCGCTCGGATTTGCCATGAGTGCACTTCCTTTCGGTCGATCTGCCCTATGTCTGCGATACGGTCTCCGCTTGATCAAAGCGGAGACCGTATCGCTGAGCCCACGCGGCGCTTGAGCGAAGCCCAAATCCGCCATCCCGAAGGGATCAACCGGATGTGGTGTGACGTCCCTCAATCCCGCCCGAGCATGGATCGTCCGATCGCGAAGACGCGCCCGTCGCCGAGCAGGTAGGCCGTGAACCCTTTGGGGAAGAGCGGCTCGAAGGCGGCGTCGCGCACGTTGAGGCCGCCGGTATAGGCGCCGAAGGCCGGCATCACGAGACGGTGGCCATCGCCGACGAAGCAGCGGCGGCGCACGGATCGGCCGCGCATCGTCACCTTGCCGCAGGGGTGGAGATGGCCGGCGATCTCGCCCGCCCCGGCCCCCGCCAGCGGCTCGTGGCGCAAGGTCAGGCCGCCGAGGGACATCGTCTCGCAATAGCGCCCGCCGACGCCCTCGCTCACCGCCGCGTCGTGATTGCCGGCGATCCAGACCCAGTCGCGGCCCTCCTGCAGCGCGGCGATCATCGCCCGGTCGCCGGGCTCCATCCGCTCCGGGCCGCGGGCATCGTGGAAGGAATCGCCCAGCGCGACGACGCAGGCCGGATCGAGCCGCTGGATCACCTCATGCAGGCAGGCAAGCGTCTCGCGCGTGTCGTAGGGCGGCAGGAACTGGCCCGAGCGGGCAGCGAATGACGAGCCCTTCTCCAGGTGCAGGTCCGACACCACCAGGGTGCGGTATTCGGGCAGCCACAGGGCGCCGGTGCGGTCGAGGCTCACAGCCTCGCCGGCGAGCGCAAGGTCGGTGCCCTTCACGGTCTTCTCGAGTCTCTGGCCGAGTGCCACGTCGTTGTCCCAAGCTTCGCGGAGGGGGCGACCGGCCCGCGTCAGCCGAGCGCTTCCTGCAGCAGCTCGGCTTCGGCCTCAGCCAGGATCTCGTCGGCCCCCTCCCCGTAGACCCGCTCGCGCCCGATTTCGAGCATGACGGACACGGAGAGTGGCGAGACCCGGTCGAGCGCCCTGTGGGTGATTCGCCCCCGGATACGCCTCAGCATCATGCCGAGGCGGGTCACGTCGAGGAGTCCGGTTGCCGCATCCTGCCGTGCGGCGCGCAGGAGCAGGTGGTCGGGCTGGTGGCGGCGCAGCACGTCGTAGATCAAGTCGGTCGAGATCGTGACCTGCCGGCCGGTCTTCTTCTGGCCGGGAAAGCGCCGCTCGATCAGCCCGGCGATCACCGCGCACTGGCGAAACGTGCGCTTCATCATCGCCGATTCGTCGAGCCACGCCTCCAAGTCGTCGCCGAGCATGTCCTCGTCGAACAGGGCCTCCATGAAACCGGGCGAGAGCGCGGCCCGTTCGCTGACATCCTTCGTGCACCAGATGGCGATGCCGTAATCGTTGGCGGCGAACCCGAGCGGGCGCAGCCGGGCGCGCTCCAGGCGCCGGGTCAGCAGCATGCCCAGCGTCTGGTGGGCGAGCCGCCCCTCGAACGGGAAGGCGGTGAGATAGTGGCGCCCGGCTCGGGCGAAGGTTTCGACCAGGAGGTCGCGCTCCCCCGGCAGGGCCGAGTGCCGGCGCTGCTGCGCGAGGTAGTCCGAGAGCTGGCGCGGCAGCCGGTCCCACTCGAACGGGTCGGCGATGATGGCTCGCACCCGCGCGGCGAGGAAGGTCGAGAGCGGGAACTTCGCGCCGGCATAGGACGGGATCGCCGGGTCGGTGCCGGGCCCGGCCCGCGTCACGAGGCACTCGTCCTCGGCGAGCCCTTCGAAGCGCAGGACCTCGCCCGCGAACAGGAAGGTGTCTCCGACGGTGAGCGTCTCGGCGAAATCCTCCTCGACTTCGCCCAGCGTCCGCCCACCCTTGGGGAGCACGGTGCCGGGCTTGGAGCGCAGGCTGCGGGCCATGCGCACCTTGATATGCGTCGCCTCGATGATGGTGCCGATGTTCATGCGGTATTGTTGTGCCACCCGCGCATCGCGCACCCGCCACTTGCCGTCCGGCCCGCGCAGGATCTTGGCGAAGCGCTCGTAGGCGCGCAGGGCGTAGCCGCCGGTGGCGACGTAATCGACCACCGCCTCGAAATCCTCCCAGGACAGGCTCGCATAGGGCGCGGCGGAGATGATCTCCCCGTAGAGTTCGAGCGGATCGAACGCGTCGGCGCAGGCCATGCCGAGCACGTGTTGGGCCAGCACGTCAGGGGCGCCGAGGCGGGCATCGGGCGTGTCCTGGGCCGCCTCCTCCACCGCGTCGAGGGCGGCGCGGCATTCCAGCATCTCGAAGCGGTTGCCGGGGACGAGATAGGCCTTCGAGGGCTCGTCCATGCGGTGATTGGCCCGGCCGATCCGTTGCATGATCCGGCTCGCGCCCTTCGGCGCGCCGACATTGACCACGAGATCGACGTCGCCCCAGTCGATGCCGAGATCGAGGGTCGCGGTGCAGACGATGGCGCGCAATTGCCCCGCCGCCATCGCCGCCTCAACCCGGCGGCGCTGCGAGGCGTCGAGCGAGCCGTGATGCAGGGCGATCGGCAGCGTGTCGTCGTTGAGCCGCCACAGCTCCTGGAACGTGTATTCCGCCTGGAGGCGGGTGTTGACGAAGACGAGCACCATGCGGTGCGCCCGGATCAGGTCGTAGATCGCCGGCATGGCGTGCCGAGCGGTGTGGCCGGAGAGCGGGAGCGTGCGGCCGATCTCGAGCATGTGCAGGTCGGGCTTGGCGCCGCCCTTCACCACGACGAGATCGGCCCGGCGGTCTTCGCCCGGCACTTGGCCGACGAGGTATTTCCGCAGCTCGTCCGGCTCCCGCACCGTGGCCGAGAGGCCGAGGGCGCGGGCCTCCGGCGCCAGCCGCCGCACGCGGGCGAGCGCCAGGGAGAGAAGATCGCCGCGCTTCGAGGTGACGAGGGCATGCAACTCGTCGAGTACGACCGTCTTCAGCCCGGCGAAAAATGCTTCCGCCTCGCGATGGGCGAGCAGGAGCGAGAGCTGTTCGGGGGTGGTGAGCAGGATGTCGGGCGGGCGCTGGATCTGGCGCGCGCGCTTGTGGGCCGGGGTATCGCCGGTGCGGGTCTCGACGGTCACGGGAAGCCCGATGTCTTCGATCGGCGCTTCGAGGTTGCGGGCGATGTCGACCGCGAGCGCCTTGAGCGGCGAGACGTAGAGGGTGTGAAGGCCGCGCGCCTTGCCCTTCTCGCCGCCCTTCCCGGTGCCCTTGTGCTCGCTCAGTTCGACGAGGCTCGGCAGGAAGCCGGCCAGCGTCTTGCCGGCTCCCGTGGGCGCGACGAGCAGCGCCGAGCGTCCGGCTTGGACGGTCGCGAGCAGTTCGAGCTGATGCGGGCGGGGCGCCCAGCCGCGCGAGGCGAACCACGCGGAGAAAGACGGCGGAAGGACTGGAGGCGCGGGCACCCGGCTCAGGTAGGACGGCGGCGGCGCGGCGTCACCGCGTCACGCCAGCGCCATCAGGAAGCGGTCGATCAGTTCCAGGGCCCGCTCGGTGAGCGCGCCGGGATAGCGCACGAAGATGTGGCAGCCGCCGGCATAGACCGCGGTGTGGCCGCCGTTATTGGCCGCCGCCCAGCGCGCCGACATGTAGAGCGTGTCGTCCAAGAGCGGGTCGGCGGTGCCGACCGTGAACAGCGCCGGCGGCAGACCCTTCAGGTCGGCATAGAGCGGCGAGACGTCGGGTCGGCGGCGATCGATGCCCTCGCGGACGTAGCCGTCGGCGAAGCGCTTCAGGTCGGTGGAGTTGATGACGAGCCGCTCGTCGCCCCACAGCCGCACGCTTGGGGTCAGGCCGAGATCGTAGAAGCCGGCATTGAGGTTGGCGCCGCGGAAGGCGCGGGGCAGGCCGTGGCGGTCGCGCAGGCGCAGTAGCGTCATCACCGCAAGATGGGCCCCGACCGACTCGCCGCCGATGGTCAGCGCGTGGACGCCGAGTTCCGCCTTGCCGGGACCGGCGAGCCAGAGGGCCGCGGCCTCGCAATCCTCGAGTGCGGCTGGATAGGGATGCTCTGGCGCCAGCCGGTACTCCACCGAGAGGCAGACGAAGCCGCAAGTATCGGCGATGCGCTCGAGCCAGGGGTCCTGCTCGTCGGCCGCGCCCCAGACCCAGCCGCCGCGGTGGATGTGGAGGTAAGCGCCGCGCGCCTTGCCCTGCGGGCGGATGACGCGCAGCGCCAGCGGGCCGCCCGGCCCCTCGATGGTCACGATCTCGGCGCGCGGGCTGCGCGGCATCGCGGGGGAGGCCTGTGTCCCCGCCCGGCGCCGCGCCCGCACCTCCTCGATCGGCAGCGACCACGGATCGGCCTGCGCCGCGTGCGCGGCCACGATCTCAGCGTTGAGCGCCTTCGTCTCGGCATCGATGGTCGCCGGGTCGAACAGAGCGTGGTCGATCATGGCCTTCGTCAGGTCGCGTGAGGTGGGAGCGTTGAAGCCGGCAGGGCGAGATTGAGCCTGCCATCTTGAGCGGAACGTTCGAGGATGCCATCTGGCTGCTACCCCGAATGCGTCGAATGCGAAGATCGATCCGCGGTTTCGCATGAGTGTGGCGGAGAGGCAACTCAGTTGCAGGGTTGCCACGAAGTCCTGAGGATCTGGCGAGGATACCGACCGACATGATCGGCGATCACGACACCCGACGCCGCGCTCCGCTCGAAGCCGGCCCCTATCCGGCCGATCCGCGCCATGGTGAGCCGCGCCGCCGCTCCGGGCTCAACCGCTTCCTCGGTGGCTCCCCGGTGGCCGTGTTCGTGAAGCTGCTGTTCCTGTCCGTGCTTGTCGGCGCGGTGATGGCGATGTTCGGCCTGACGCCGGGCCTGCTGTTCTGGCAGCTCTACGATCTCTCCCGGTCGCTGATCGATCTCGGGCTCGAGACCTTCCACGATTTCGGACGCTGGATCCTGGCGGGTGCGGTGGTGGTGGTGCCGATCTGGTTCATCGCCCGCCTGCTCACCGTCTCGCGCGATCGCTGAGGCTTTCGCCGCGGGTTTCGACCGCCCGGTCCCGCGCCACTGCGACACAGCAACAGCTTAGAACCGTTCCGATTGCCTCGCCTGCGCGAACGGTTCTAAGAGACGTAAAGAGAAGCAAGAAACCGCATCGAGGCGCGTCGTGCAGACCAATTTCGCTCCCGAGCAGCTCGCCGACCCCGCCATGGCGGCCTCGGAGAAGATCCTGCGCACCTGCGTTCATTGCGGGTTCTGCACCGCGACTTGCCCGACCTACCTCCTGCTCGGCGACGAACTCGATTCACCGCGCGGCCGCATCTACCTGATCAAGGATATGCTGGAGGGTGGCAAACCGGCGAGCCGCGAGGTGGTGAAGCACGTCGATCGCTGCCTCTCCTGCCTCTCCTGCATGACGACCTGCCCGTCGGGGGTGCATTACATGCACCTCGTCGATCATGCCCGCACGCATATCGAGAAGACCTACCGGCGCCCGCTCTCCGACCGGCTGCTGCGCACGGTGCTGGCGCTGGTTCTGCCCTATCCGAACCGCTTCCGGATGGCACTGCTCGCGGCCAAGGTCGGGGCGCCGTTGCGGCCCCTCGTCGCCCGGCTGCCGCGGGTCGGCAACCGGCTCGCGGCGATGCTGGACCTGGCGCCCGCGCAACTGCCCAACCGCAACCGGACCGACCGGCCCGGCACCTTCCCCGCCGATCCCTCGGCGCAGGAGATCAGCGCGCTGTTCCAGACCGGCGAGGACAAAGGCCCGGCCGAGCGCCGCGGCCGGGTCGCGCTCCTGCGCGGCTGTGCCCAGAGCGTGCTGCGGCCGGACTTCAACGAGGCGGCGATCCGTCTGCTCAACCGTCACGGCGTCGAGGTGGTCCACCCCAAGGGCGAGGGCTGCTGCGGCGCACTGACCCACCATATGGGCCGGGAAGACTCCGCCCACGCTCATGCCAAGGGCACCATCGACGCCTGGATCGCCGAGATGGACGGGCCCGGCCTCGATGCCATCGTGGTCACGGCGTCCGGTTGCGGCACGACGATCAAGGATTACGGCTTCATGTTCCGCGACGACCCGGCCTATGCCGAGAAGGCGGCGCGGGTGTCGGCGATCGCGAGGGATGTGACCGAGTACATGGCCGAGATCGGCCTGCTGCCCCCCGTGGAGGACACCGACCTCGTGGTCGCCTACCATTCCGCCTGCTCGATGCAGCACGGTCAGGCGATCCGGACCGAGCCCAAAACCCTTCTCAAGAAGGCGGGCTTCACGGTGAAGGACGTGCCGGAGGGGCACATCTGCTGCGGCTCGGCCGGCACCTACAACATCCTCCAGCCGGAAATCGCCGCGCGCCTGCGCGACCGCAAGGTGGCCAATATCGAGCGCGTGAAGCCGGACCTGATCGCCACCGGCAATATCGGCTGCGCCACCCAGATCGGGAAAGGCACCGACATCCCGATCCTGCACACGGTCGAGCTGCTCGATTGGGCGACCGGCGGCCCGCGGCCGGAAGCTCTGGCGAATCTTCCCGCGCGCCCGGCGCCTGTCCGGGCACACGCGTAAGGTCAAGATTAAGTTTTGCGCCGTGCACAATTGCGTGGCGCCCCTTCCTTGACCTCGCTGCAGGTGCGAATTAGGCCCGCAACCAGTGTCGGCCCGAGATCGTTTGCAGCCTCATGACAGAAAACCCGACAGAGTTGCCCGTCGTCCTCCTCGTTGAAGACGACGGCCTGCTGCTGATGGAAGCCTCCGATACGCTGGCGGAGGCCGGGTTCAACGTCCTCGAAGCGCATCATGCCGACAAGGCCCTCGACGTGCTTCAGGACCGGCCCGACGTCGAGATCCTGATGACCGACGTCGACATGCCGATGGGCTCGATGGACGGCTTCGCGCTCGCCCGTGTCGTCGCCCACCGATGGCCGGACATCCCGGTGCTGATCGTCTCCGGCATGGGCACGCCCGGCCCCGGCGACATGCCGGAGGGCGCCCGCTTCATCCCGAAGCCCTACGCACCGACCATGCTGGTGCGCACCCTCAAGGCCTGTCTCAAGCGCGCGGCCTGACGCATCCGCCCAGACGTTTCGCGCATGGCGGATGCGCGCGGGGGCCGATCGCGGGTTTCGCCGCGGGCCGTTTCACGGCAGAAGGCGGGTGAGAGTGGCGCGCCGCCTTGCGCGCCGACAGACCGATCAGTCCAGGTCCCGCCATGACCGCCGAGCCAAAGACCCTCCGCCTCGCCACACAGGCGGTCCATGCGGGCGCCGCGCCCGACCCTGCCACGGGCGCGCGGGCGCAGCCGATCTACTTCACCAACGGCTTCGTGTTCGATTCCACCGAGCAGGCCGCCGACATCTTCGCGATGCGCAAGACCGGCTTCTCCTACTCGCGCGGCTCGAACCCGACGGTCGCCGCGCTGGAGCGCCGGATCGCCGCGCTCGAAGGCGCCAAGGCGGCTGTGGCCGTCTCCTCCGGGCAGTCGGCAGTGCTGCTGGTGATGATGACGCTGATGCAGACGGGCGACGCCTACGTCGCCTCGCCGCGCCTGTTCGGCGGCTCGCTCGGCCTGATGCGCCGGCTCGAGGGACGCTACGACCTGACGCCGCACTTCGCCGCCGACCTGACGCCGGAAGCCTTCGAGGCCGCGATCACGCCGCAGACCAAGGCGATCATCTGCGAGTCGATCGTCAACCCTTGCGCCACCGTAATGGACATCGAGGGCATCGCGGCGGTGGCCAAGCGCCACGGCCTGCCGCTCGTGATCGACAACACCCTCGCCTCCCCCGCCCTGATCCGTCCGATCGAGTACGGCGCCGACATCGTCGTCCACTCCACCTCGAAGTTTCTCGGCGGCTCGGGGCAGGTGATCGGCGGCATGATCTGCGATGCCGGCACCTTCGACTGGAAGGCGCAAGGATCGCGTTACAACCTTATCAATGATCCCTGGCCGGACTATGACGGCCTGATCGTCAGCGAGCGCTTCCCCGAGATCAGCTTCGCCGTCGCTTGCCGGCTGTTCGGCCTGCGTGACCTCGGCCCCGGCCTGTCGCCGATGAACGCCTTCCTGACGCTCACCGGCATCGAGACGCTGCCGCTGCGGATGGAGCGCCACTGCGCCAACGCCAAGGCGGTCGCCGCTTACCTCAAGGACCATCCGGCCGTGGAATGGGTCAGCTACCCGGCGCTGCCGGGGCAGAAGGGCGAGGCGTTGGCCAACCGCTACGTGCCGCAAGGGCCGGGCTCGATCTTCACCTTCGCGCTCAAGGGCGGCGAGCCGGCCGCGCTGAAGCTCATCGCAGGTCTGGAGCTGATCTCGCACCTCGTGAACATCGGCGAGATCAAGTCGCTGGCGATCCACCCGGCGACCACGACCCACCGCCAGCTTCGCCCCGAGGAGCGTGCGGCGGCCTGCGTCGGCCCCGAGACGGTACGCCTCTCGATCGGCCTGGAGGATCCGGAGGATCTGATCGGCGATCTCGAGCAGGCCCTGGCCAAAATCGGCTGAAAAATCGGCTGAGGCGGCCATGGCAGGGCGGCGGCACATCGCGGCGGTGATCGGCGGCCTCGCCGTCCTCGGTGCGGGCGCTGTCGTCCTCTCTGACTTTCTCCAGCTCGGCCGCACCGAACCGACGCTCGCCGCCGAGCCCGAGCGCGCCGACCGCGTCCTCGTGGAGAAGGCGGCGCGCCGCCTGACGCTGCTGCGTGAAGGCCGGGTGCTCGCGACCTATCCCGTCTCCCTCGGCTTCGCGCCGGAAGGCCACAAAACCCGCGAGGGCGACGGGCGCACGCCCGAGGGTGTCTATACGATCGCGTTCCGCAACCCGCGCAGCGTCGCCCACCTCTCGCTCAAGGTGTCCTACCCCTCCCCTGCCGACGAGGCGGCGGCTCGGGCCACCGGTGACTCTCCCGGCGGCGACATCATGATCCACGGGCTGATGAACGGCTTCTCCTGGCTCGGCCGCCTGCACCGGATGAGGGACTGGACCCAGGGCTGCGTCGGCGTCACCAATGCCGAGATGCGCGCGATCTACGCCCGCGTCGATGTCGGCACGCCCATCGAGATCAGGCCGTAGCGGTGTCGGGCCGTTTCCCTCGGTGTTGACGATCGCGTCGCCACGCGATTCGCGCGTGTGACCGCCATTTGCATCATCAAGACTTCTAAACTCCCATGTATTCGGCGTTCATTGTGATTGTATTTGGAAAAACAACACTCTCGTGGGACACTATTATTTTCTGATTCGGGCTCATCTTGAGATGGACTGCTTCGTTCGAAAATAAATCTAAGCGATCGGTGGCCCCGATACGCTGTCTCGGAAATGGGTTTAGTTCATTTGTTAATATTTCAATGATATCAAATGTTCGTCAGAAGACCCGGTCGGTCCGTGCGCGGCGGGCGACTTGGCACTTTACGCGCCTCCTTCGCCCATGCGTCTCAGTCTCAAGGCCACTCTCGCTGCTCTCTTCGGGGGGGTCGCGCTCATTACGGCCATACAAGGTGCGATTTCGCTCGGTGAGCTGTCTTCCATTCGAAAACGCGTCAACGAAGTCGCGTCGAATTGGCTTCCGTCGGTCGTCACGGCCAACGAGATGAATGCCGCCGCCAGCCGTGTGCGTCTGCGGCAGTTCCGGATGGCCACGACGGTCGACGACCCGAATGCGTTGACCGCCTATCGGAACCTCTACGACCAGGCCGGAGCGGAGATGGCGGATGCCCGGCGACGCTACGAGGGGCTGATTTCATCGCAGCAGGAGCGCGCCCTCTACGATCAGTTCTCCTCAAACTGGGATCGCTACGAGCAGGCGAGCTCCCGCCTGATCCGGTTGATCGATGCGGGCCGACAGCAGGAAGCCGTCACGGAGCTGGCCGGCAACGATCTGTTCAAGCTCTACACCGCTGCCAGCGACGTCCTGATGCAGGTCGTCGCCCTGAACCGGGGGGCGGCCCAGCGGGATGCGGACGCGGCGGTCGGCGCGGCCGACAGCGCCTCCGTGACGGCCGTCGTGTCGGTCGCGCTGGCGGTCTTCCTGGCTCTCGGCGCCATGCTGTTCGGGCTGTTTCGGATCTCGCGGCCGATCACCGGCATGACCGGAACGATGGGAGCGCTCGCTGCCGGCGATGTCGAGACGCCGGTGCCCTATCGGCAGCGCCGGGACGAGATCGGCGCCATGGCGGGCGCGGTCCAGGTGTTCAAGGACAATCTGATCCGGACCCGTGCGCTGGAAGCCGAGACGGCCCTCGCCCGCGCGTCGGCCGAGGAGCAGAGAAAGGCTGCGATGCGGGCGATGGCCGACAGTTTCGAGGCGGCGATCGGCGGGATCATCGGCACCGTGACCTCGGCGGCGACGCAGCTGCAGGCCACGGCCGAGAGCATGTCGGGGACCGCTACCGAGACCGCGTCGCAATCGGTCACGGTTGCCTCGGCGGCCGAGGAGGCGGCGACGAATGTCGAGACCGTCGCGGCGGCCGCGGAGGAACTCGGCACCTCCGTCCACGAGATCGGGCGGCAGGTCGCCAACTCGTCCGAACTGGCGCAGATCGCGGTTGGCGAGGCCGACCAGACCGCGGGACTGGTCCAGAACCTGTCGAGCGCGGCGTCCAAGATCGGTGACGTGGTGGCCATGATCTCGACAATTGCCGGGCAGACCAACCTGCTCGCCTTGAACGCCACGATCGAGGCGGCCCGTGCGGGCGAGGCCGGCCGCGGCTTCGCCGTGGTCGCCGCCGAGGTCAAGGAACTCGCCAACCAGACCGCGCGGGCAACCAGCGAGATCGCGCAGCAGATCGGCACGATCCAAGGCGCGACGGATCACGCCGTCCTGGCCATAGAAGGCATTTCCGGCCGCATCCGCGAGATCAGCGGTGTCGCCACCGGCATCGCGGCGGCGGTCGAGGAGCAGGGGGCGGCAACCCAGGAGATCGTGCGCAACGTTGCCCAGGCCGCGACCGGAACGGGCGAGGTGACGACCAACATCGCCGGCGTCGCCCGCGCCTCCGAGGAGACGGGTGCGGCGGCAAGTCAGGTACTCGGCGCGGCCTCCGAGCTCTCGCGCCAGTCCGAGCGTCTCTCGGCGGAAGTGAGCCGCTTCCTCACGACGGTGCGCGCGGCGTGAGCCGGTAACGGCGAAAGATCCGCGCCTGCGGTGCGGCGCCATCGCTCGATAGGGCACGGTAGGGAAAACCGCGAGTACGGCGTCCATCCTGGCGATAAGGCGTAGCCCGGAGCGGGTGAGCCTGGAGCCGCCTTCGGGCCAGCCTCCGGAATGATGAGGAAGAGGTCGCCTTCGGGCGGCCTCTTCCCATATGGGCCTTGCGTCGATCCAAGAATCGAAACCGCCACGGGAGACGGCCATGCGCGCCTACGAAATGTCCGCCGCTGCAGGTCTCGATAGCTGGAAGCGCGTCGAGCGCCCGACCCCGGAACCCGGTCGCGGGCAGGTGCTGGTGCGCATGCGCGCGGCCTCGCTGAACTACCGCGACCTGCTCATCTGCGAGGGCCGTTATCCCTTCGCGATCAATCTCGATCGGCTGATCCCGGTCTCGGATGGTGCGGGGGAGATCGTGGCGCTCGGCGAGGGCGTGCGTCGCTTCACCGGCGGCGAGCGCGTTGCCGGCATCTTCTCGCAGAGCTGGCTCGGCGGCGCGCAGGTGGCCGATATGTGGCTGACGGCGCTCGGCGGCGCCATCGATGGGGTGCTCACCGAGTACCGGGTGTTCGACGAGGACGGGCTCGTCACGCTTCCCGATCATCTGAGCTTCGAGGAGGGTGCGACCCTGCCCTGTGCCGCCGTGACCGCCTGGAATGCGCTCTACGGGCTCAAGCCCCTGAGAGCCGGCGAGACGGTGGTGACGCTCGGCACCGGCGGCGTCTCGATTTTCGCGATCCAGCTCGCGCACGCAGCCGGAGCGCGGGTCATCGCCACCTCGTCGAGCGATGCCAAGCTGGAGAAGGCGCGCGCGCTCGGCGCGAACGAGACCATCAATTATCGCACCCATCCCGATTGGGAGCGGGAGGTGCACCGGCTGACCGGCGGCGTCGGCGTCGATCACGTGGTCGAGGTCGGCGGCACCGGAACGCTGCCGCGCTCCATCGCCTCGACCCGACCCGGTGGGCATGTCGGCCTGATCGGGCTGTTGGCGCAGGGCGAGGCGATCGACCCACTGGCGATCCTGGGCGCGAGCTGCATCGTGCGCGGCGTCGCCGTCGGCTCGCGGGAGATGTTCGAGGACATGAACCGCTCGATCGCCGTGCACGCCATCAAGCCGGTGATCGACCGGGTCTACGGTTTCGAGGAGGCCCCCGCCGCGCTGGCGGCCCTGGCTGAAGCCTCGCATGTCGGCAAGATCGTGATCCGGATCGGTTGATGGCCACTTTTCGGGGGGAGTTACGATCGATGCGCGTGGCGTGGTGGAGCGTTTTCTCGGCGCTGCTCTCAGCGCTGTTGCTGCCGATGGCGGCGAGCGCTGCGGATGTGACGACGGTGCGGACCGAGTCCTTTCCTCGGCCGCCCTATTCCGGCGCGACCTACTATGTCTACGAACGGTCGGGCCGGACGATCTGCACCAAGCTCGCCGTCTGCAACAAGTTCAACAAGTGCGAGACGACTTATGTCCCCGGTGCCTTCCGAGCACCCGAGGATACGGCGACCGGCGAGCCCTACGGGACGACGCCGGCGGTGCCGATCGCGTCCGCCTCGCTCGCCAAGCATGTCTGCCTGACGCGGTTCGGCCTCGCGCGACGGTAGGGCTACGACTCCTCGCTCCCCGAGCCGCGGCGGCTCAGCGTCCGCAGTGCGCCGCGGAAGGTGCGCACGTCCTGCTCGGTCATCGCCATGCGGTGGAGCATGTCGCGCATGTTGCGGGCGATGATCTCGCGCTTCTCCGGTGGGTAGAACCCGGCGCCCGCCAGCGTCTCCTCCAGGCTGGCAAACAGCGACAGCAGCGCCTCGCGGGTGGCGGGTGGCGAGAGCAATTCGCCGGAAAAGCGTAGGGTCGCGAGGCCTGCGGCACGTCGCCATTCGTAGCCCATTAGCAGCACGGCCTGGGCGAGGTTGAGCGAGGGGAATTCCGCCGTCACCGGGAAGGTAACGATGGCGTCGGCCAGCGACACCTCGTCGTTGCTGAGGCCCACCCGCTCGCGCCCGAACATCAGCCCGATCCGCTCGCCGCGCCCGACCCGCTCGGCGACCGCCGTCATCGCCTCGTCGGGCGCGAAGACCCGCTTCATCTGCCCGCGCTCGCGGGCGGTGGTGGCGAGAACGTGGTGCAGGTCGGCGATGGCCTCGGCCAGGGTGGCGTAGATCTTCGCGCCGTCGAGCACGTGCGTCGCGCCGGAGGCCGCCTCCCGCACGCCCTTCTTCGGCCAGCCGTTCTTCGGCGCCACGAGGCGCAGCTCCGACAGCCCGAAATTCGCCATGGCGCGGGCGGCCATGCCGATATTCTCGGCCAATTGCGGCTCGACCAGGATGACGACGGGGGCGCTCATGGCCGCCCTCTCGCATGCTGCGGGCACGGCCTCAATCCGCAAATTACGGACGGTGCGCGAACGGTCCTGCGCCGCCAGCGAAGCCGGCGGCGCCAAATGCAAAAAGAGTCAGATCTTACCGTCGAGGCCCATCTGGTAGTACTTGTGGACGATCTTGTCCTGGTTCTCGAGCAGCCAGTCGATCGACGGCTCGTTGGTCATGGCCTTGCGGATCGCCTCGGTCATGCCCTTGCGCTGGATCTCGAACAGCGCCTTGTGGTCGATGTTCTCGTCCTGGATCACGCCGGGGCTGAGCCAGACCGAGCAGATGATGCCGAGATCGTTGGCCTTCTCCTTGGGGATGTAGCCGGCCCGCACGGCGTCGAGCACGCCGTTGGCGATGGCGTACTGCACCGTGCCCATCAGGATCGAGGTGTACTTGTTCTCGGTCACGCTCACCTTGGAGACGCACAGCGTCACCGGCCGGACCATGATGTCGGTGTTCAGGAGCGCGAAGACGCGGCTATGGCCGACGACCTGATCGCCGGTCAGCGTGGCGAGCGCGGTGCCGACGGGGCCGTCAAGCTCGCCGATGATGACTTCGGGCTCGGACGCGGTGTTGGGCGGGCCGCCCGCGACGAGGGCCTCGCCGGCGCGCAGGATGATGCGGTCGCTCATGGTGTGTCCTTCCTCGTGATCGGCCATGCGATGGACGGTCGGGGTCGTCGCAGCGGCGGCCGGGTTTGTCCAGGCCGCTTAGCGCGGCCGTGGTGTGCGCTCTTGTGCCGGAGCGACACTTGCTTTGGCCGTGGAGCATGCACCCGAGATGCCCGAGCCGGCGCTTCTCTGTCGGAAGCGCGAGCCTCGGGACCTATCTCGACCGATAACGGATGTCGCAGCGAATGGCGGCGGCCGGCTGCTCTTGCGTCGGTAACAGATCCGCATATCCGAAACCGGTGCCCGGAGCCCGGCTTTGTCGGCTTGCTGCGCTGCGTTATAGGGGCGGCAACGGGGTTCCGGGACGACGCGCAAAGGGCAATCGGCCGAATGCGCGGCACCGGGTAATCGAGGGACCGACATGGCGAAGATCAAGGTGGCCAATCCGGTCGTCGAGCTCGACGGCGACGAGATGACCCGGATCATCTGGGCTGAGATCAAGAACAAGCTCATCCACCCCTACCTCGATCTCGACCTCGACTATTACGACCTCGGCGTCGAGCATCGCGATGCGACCAACGATCAGGTGACGATCGATGCGGCCGAGGCAATCAAGCGCCACGGCGTCGGCGTGAAATGCGCTACGATCACGCCGGACGAGGCGCGCGTCGAGGAGTTCAAGCTTAAGGAGATGTGGCGCTCGCCCAACGGTACGATCCGCAACATCCTCGGCGGCGTCATCTTTCGCGAGCCGATCATCTGCTCGAACGTGCCGCGCCTCGTGCCGGGCTGGACCCAGCCCTTCGTGATCGGCCGCCACGCCTACGGCGACCAGTATCGCGCCACCGACTTCAAGGTGCCGGGCAAGGGCCGCCTCACCATCAAGTTCGAAGGCGACGACGGCACCGTCATCGAGAAGGAAGTCTTCAAGTTCCCCGATGCCGGCGTCGCGATGTCGATGTACAACCTCGACCAGTCGATCATCGATTTCGCCCGCGCCTCGTTCAACTACGGCCTCGCCCGTAAGTACCCGGTCTATCTGTCGACCAAGAACACCATCCTGAAGACCTATGACGGGCGCTTCAAGGATCTGTTCCAGAAGGTGTTCGACGAGGAGTTCAAGTCGAAGTTCCAGTCGCTCGGCCTGACTTACGAGCACCGCCTGATCGACGACATGGTCGCCTCCTGCCTCAAGTGGTCGGGCGGCTATGTCTGGGCCTGCAAGAACTACGACGGCGACGTGCAGTCGGATACGGCAGCGCAGGGCTTCGGCTCGCTCGGGCTGATGACCTCGGTGCTGATGACGCCGGACGGCCAGACGGTGGAGGCCGAGGCCGCCCACGGCACGGTGACACGCCACTATCGCGAGCACCAGAAGGGCAAGGCGACCTCGACCAACTCGATCGCCTCGATCTTCGCCTGGACCCGCGGCCTCGCCCACCGGGCCAAGCTCGACGGTAATGCCGACCTCGCCAAGTTCGCCGCGACCCTGGAGAAGGTCTGCGTCGACACCGTCGAGGCCGGTCACATGACGAAGGATCTCGCCCTCCTTGTCGGTCCGGACCAGAAGTGGCTCACCACTAACGGCTTCCTCGACAAGGTCGATGAGAACCTGAAGGCGGCGATGGCTGTCTGAAATCGGAGTGCTGTGCGGAACCCTCTCCCCTTCGCGAGAGAGGGGGACCGCGAAGCGGGCGGGTGAGGGGCCGGCTCAGGTCTTTTCGGACGCGGCGCTCCCCTCTCCCGACCCTCGCTCACGCGAGGGCCGCCCTCCCCCGCAGAGGGGGAGAGTTGGGGAGTCACCCCGCCTTCTTCGCCGCGTTCCGCTTACGCGTCTCGGCCGCCTTCTTGGCCGAGGCCGAGCGCTCTTCCTTGGTGCGCGAGGCCGAGGCCGTGCCGCCGCTGCGCCCGCCTTTGTGCGCGGCGGGATGGCCCGTCGCCTTGCCGCGGCCCGAGCCGCCGGGCTTCTTGCCGCCGCCGTCATCCTTGTTGACGGTCGCCCAGGCGCGGGATTCCGCTTCCTTCTCGGGGACGCCGCGGGACTCGTAGGATTCGGCGATATGCTCCGCCTTGCGGATCTGCTTGTCCGTGTATTTCGACTTGTCACCCTGAGCCATGATGCTCTCCCGATTGGCCGCGGCGGTCAGTTTCGGACCGGCGCGTCGAGGGCCGCGCGCACCCGCCGGATCAACTCGGCGCGGCGATACGGCTTGTTCAGGATATCGAACTCCGGACGCTCGATGCCGGTTCGCTCGAGGCTGGCTTCGGCGTAGCCGGTGGTGAGCAGAATCTTGAGAGCGGGGTTGCGGCGACGCGCCTCGCGGGCGAGGGACAAGCCGTCCATCCCACCGGGCATGATCAGGTCGGAGAAGAGCAAGTCGATCTCCGGATGGTCGCCCAGGATCTCCAGGGCCTCGCGGCCGTGGCGGGCCATCAGGGTGCCGTAGCCGTAATCGCGCAGGATCGCCCGGGCGAGCTCGGCAACGTCGGCGCGGTCGTCGACGATCAGGATCGTCTCCGTGCCCGGCCGCTCCTCGACCGACGGCGGCGGCTCGCTCAGTTCGCCCTCCTCCTCGGTGGCCGGGAAGGACAGACGCACGGTCGTCCCCTCCCCCATCACCGACTCGATCTGCGCGAAGCCCCCCGACTGCTTGGCAAAGCCGTAGACCATCGACAGGCCGAGTCCGGTGCCCTTGCCCTCCTCCTTCGTCGTGAAGAACGGGTCCATCACCCGCGCCAGCACGTCCGAGGGGATGCCGGAGCCTGTATCCGTCACCGCGACGCTGACGAGGCCGCCGGTGCCGTCGGGGCGGCTGGCTTCCTCGTTGCGGGTCGTGATGGTGACGTGCCCCCCCTCCGGCATTGCGTCGCGGGCATTGATGAGAACGTTGAGCAGGGCGACCTCGGCCTGGGTCCGGTCGATCCGGCAGGCGCGCAGATCGGGGGCGAGATCGGTCTCGATCGTCACTGCATCGCCCAGCGTGCGCGCCGCCAGCTCCTTGGTCTCGGTGACGAGGTCGTTGAGATTGAGGGTGCGGCCAACGAGGCGCTGCTTGCGGGCGAAGGCCAGCAGTTGCTGCGTCAGCGTCGAGGCGCGTTCGGCCGCCTCGCGGATGTTGCCGACGGCACGGCCCATGCGGCCGGGATCGGCGTCCGGCCGTTCGAGATTGGTCGCGAGCGAGTCGGCGTAGCCGAGGATGACCTGGAGCAGATTGTTGAAGTCATGGGCGATCCCGCCGGTGAGCTGGCCGATCGCCTCCATCTTCTGCGCCTGATGCAGCGAATCCTCGGCGAGGCGGCGGCGGGTGATGTCGAGCTGCGAGCCGAAGAAATACACGAGGTCGCCGGCCGCGTTGTAGACCGGGCTGACGAACAGCGCGTTCCAGAAGGACGAGCCGTCCTTGCGATAGTTCAGGATCTCGGTGGCGACATCGCGCCGGGCGGCGACGGCGTCGCGCACCTGCGCCCGCGTCTCCGGATCGGTCTCTGGGCCCTGGAGGAAGCGGCAGTTGCGGCCGATGACCTCGTCGCGGGCGTAGCCCGTCATTTCCAGGAAGGCTTGGTTCACGAAGACAATCGGATGGTCGTCCCGGTTCGGGTCGACCACCACCATCGGCATGCGGGTCATCGAGACGGCGGCGAAGAAGATGTCGTTGCCCGCTTCGAACTCATGGCCGGCCGCGCCGGCTTCGACGCTCGTGTGGACGCCGTGGGGTCTCTTCTCAGGGATGTCGGTCATGCGGACCCGCGGCGTGGCGTGATGGTGAGGCCACCGGCGTTGCCGCCGCTTCCTCACTGTTGGAGTGTAGAGCGTCGTCTCGAAAGGTGGGGCACGAACTTTGTAGAAAAACGCTGGGCAGAAAGACGATGCGCAATGGAGCGCACGGGAACGGTCGCGTCCGCGCGACCGCCCCGGCGGGAAGGACCACCCCGGCAGGGCGGCCCTTCCCCAGAGCGTCAGACCTCCTCGTCGATGCCGAAGCTGACGTTCTCGACATTCGCCCGCTCGAAGGCCTGCATCACGTACTGGTAGGAGCGTTCCATGTCGCTGTGCTCCTCGCCCTCGCTCTCGATCGGCTTGAGTACGAACATCAGCATCGAGCGGCCGGTGACCGAGTAGCTCTCGCCCACGGCGAAGCTCTCCACCTCCTGGCTGTCGGGCAGGTTGGTGTCGAGCAGCCGCGTCCACGCGGTGCCGCCAGCGGCCTCGGGGAAGGTGAAGTCCACCACGTCGTGATAGGCGTTGTAGAACAGCAGCAGGGTGGCATCGCCGCCGCGCTTGTGGATGCCGCTCGCCTGGGCGCGCCCGTCGAGCAGCACGGCTAGGGTTCGCGAATTGCCGTCGTTCCAGTTCTCCGGGCTCATCTCGGTGCCGGCGGCCGTGAGCCAGGTCACGTCCTTGACACCGAATTCCTCGTCGTAGGCGCCCGTCACGAAGCGGCCGCGCGAGAGCATCGGCAGCGAATTGCGCAGCAGGATCAGGCGCTGCGTGAATTCGGCGAGATCCCTCTCCTCCTCGCCGATGGCGCCCCAGTCGACCCAGGAGACCTCGTTATCCTGGCAATAGGCGTTGTTGTTGCCCTGCTGGGTCCGGGCGAACTCGTCACCGGCCAGCAGCATCGGCGTGCCCTTCGACAGGAACAGCGTGGCGAGCATGTTGCGCATCTGGCGCAGGCGTACCGTGCGGATCTCCGGATCGTCCGTCGGGCCCTCGACGCCGTAATTGTAGGACAGGTTGTGGCCGTGGCCGTCGCGGTTGCCCTCGCCGTTCGCCTCGTTGTGCTTCTCGTTGTAGGAAACCGTGTCGTTGAGCGTGAAGCCATCGTGCGCGGTGATGAAGTTCACCGAGGCCCAGGGGCGACGTCCGCGCTTGTTGAACTTGTCGGCGGACGCGGTGATGCGCGAGGCCAGCCCCGGCAGCAGACCGGCATCGCCCTTCCAGTAGCCGCGCACGTCGTCGCGGAAGCGGTCGTTCCACTCGGCCCAGCCCGGCGGGAAGCCGCCGACCTGATAGCCGCCGGGGCCGCAATCCCACGGCTCGGCGATGAGCTTCACGTCGTTGAGCACCGGATCCTGGCGGCAGGTGTCGAGGAAGCCGCCGCCCTCGTCGAAGCCGTAGGGCTCGCGGCCGAGGATGGTGGCCAGATCGAAGCGGAAGCCGTCGACCCGCATCTCCGTCGCCCAGTAGCGAAGCGAGTCGGTGACGAGTTGCAGCACCCGCGGATGCGAGAGGTTGAAGGTGTTCCCCGTGCCGGTGTCGTTGATGTAGTAGCGCGGCTGGTTCGGCAGCAGCCGATAGTAGGAGGCGTTGTCGACGCCCTTGAAGGAAAGGGTCGGACCTTTCTCGTTGCCCTCCGCCGTGTGGTTGTAGACGACGTCGAGGATCACCTCGAGGCCGGCGCCGTGCATGCGCGCCACCATCTCCTTGAACTCGGAGAAGGCGAAGTCCGGCACCGCGGCGTAGCGCCGGGCCGGCGTGAAGAACGAGATGGTGTTGTAGCCCCAGTAATTGATCAGGCCCTTCTGCTGCAGGTAATCGTCCTGCACGAAGGAATGCACCGGCAAGAGTTCGACCGACGTGATGCCGAGGCTCTTGATGTAGTCGAGCACCGCCGGGTGGCCCATGCCGGCATAGGTGCCGCGCAGCTTCTCCGGCACGGCCGGGTGAAGCTTGGTGAAGCCCTTGACGTGGGTCTCGTAGACGATGGTGCGTTCCCACGGCACGCGCGGCTTGGCATCGCGGCCCCAGGTGAAGGCCGGGTCGATCACGCGGGAGCGGCGGGTGTAGGGGGCGGAGTCGCGCTCATCGAAGGTGAGGTCGTCGCCGGTCTCCATCTGGTAGCCGAACAGGGCCGGGTTCCACTCGATGGTGCCCACCAGCCCCTTGGCGTAGGGGTCGATCAGGAGCTTGTTCGGGTTGAAGCGATGGCCGGCCTCCGGCTCGTAGGGGCCATGGACGCGGTAGCCGTAGATCGTGCCGGGCCGTGCATCCGGCAGGTAGCCGTGCCAGACCTCGTCGGTGTACTCGGGCAGCTCGATGCGCTCGACTTCCTTCACGCCCGCATCGTCGAACAGGCACAGCTCGACCTTTGTCGCGTGGGCGGAGAACAAGGCGAAGTTGACGCCGCGCCCGTCCCAGGTCGCACCGCGGGGATGCGGCGAGCCTTCGCGAATTCGCGTGCGCGAGGTGCGCGGCTTCGGCATCCCATTCCTCTCGGTATCGGCCATCGTCGTCCCATTCTCGTTGGTGGCGGCCCCCTCGGGTCCGGCCGGACTCTGAACGTTCACGGAACCGCGAAGCTCCGTCTCGGCTGATGCGGCGCAGCAAATTTTTCCCGATCCGCCGCACGCCGGCGCGGATGTGGGGGAGCGATGTGTTAGCCTTGGACGAAACTCGCGGTGGAGGCTCGCGTTGCACCGCTCTCCATCGATCGGAACGGAGACGTCCGTGGAGAACACGCGCCGATGATCGAAGACCCGGAACACCGGCCCAACGGCCTCCAGACCCTGGCCGAGCGGCACGGCGTGAGCCTGGAGGCGGTGCGCCACCTGCTGCGGGCGCTTCAATCGGGCCAGGGTAACATGGCCCAGTTCGACCATCCCGATCTCGGCGGCTTCGGCCAGTGGTCGCGCGGCGGCATGGTGATGGTCGGTTCGATGAACGACCACGCCCTGAAGGCGCGGGTCGATGCTCTCTGCACCGAACTCGCCGCGGCCCTGCCGCTCTCCGGTTTCCGCGAGGAGGCAGCCTCGGGCAATTGGTGGCCGGAGGAACTTGGTCTCCCGTCGAGCGCGGGGGCGCAGAACGGCACGCGCTACGCGTTCTTCCCCGAGAGGCGGCGGCTTGCCGTCGAGACCGACGGCCGGCTCGCCCTCTACGACACGGGTGAGCGCATCGTCACCGGTGCGAGCCAGCAGCAGGGCGGAACCTCGTCGCTGCGCTTCAGCGGCCCGCAGGGAAGTTTTTCGCTGGAGGATCTGTCGGCGGTCGAGCGGGACGCGTCGGACAAAGCGTCGGCCCCCACGGCTGCGACGGCCTCCACGTTCTCGACGGGATCATCTTCGGCGTCCACGGCTCGTCCGGCCGCACCCGCCTTGCATCGGCAGGGTTCGGCTGCTGCGGGCGCAGACTCCGCCGATGTGCTCTCGATCCTCGAACGGCTGGCGGAGCTGCACAAGAAGGGCGTTCTGACCGACGCGGAGTTTTCGGGGAAAAAGGCGGAGCTGCTGGCACGGCTCTGACGCTCTCTCCGTCTTGCCGACGCAAAGCCGAAGTCGTCCAGGGCTCCGTCCGATCCGGACAACGCACGCTGCTGCATCGCTTCGCATCCGCTCGCGATGATGGGCTCCGGCCCGGCTGCCGGCCGTTCAGGCGATGGCCTGTCGCCGCAGGGGCCAGTGGATCGCCGCGCGCGCCCTAGATCCGGCCCATGGCCCCGCGCGACCTCATCGATATCGACCGCATCTTCCACGAGCCCGCGGTTGCCGATTACCCGCGCGGTCGCGAGATCCTGGCCCGTTATCCCAACGCCGAGCGGATCGAGGTCCCCTCGCACTGGAACATCCCGGACCTGCACGGCAATGCCGGCTCCGTCGAGGATTGGGTTCGGATCAAGCGTTCGACGCTGGTGCTCGGCGTGAAGAAGGGGCTCACGATGCGGCCCAACGGCCGCTCCGCCCATTTCATCGCGCCCTCCACCTCGAACGGCTGCGCGATGTCATGCGCCTATTGCTACGTGCCGCGCCGCAAGGGTTTTTCCAACCCGATCTCGCTGTTCGTGAATGCCGAGGCGGTCTGCGCCGCGATCGCGCGCCATGCGGGCCAGCAGGGTCCGCTGCCTGAGCCCGACCAGATCGACGGGCAGGCCTGGGTCTACGATCTCGGCGAGAACGGCGATCTCTCGGTGGATGCGATGATCTGCGACAACGTCCGCGATCTCGTCGCGCTGTTTCGCGGGCTGCCCAACGCCAAGGGGTCCTTCGCCACCAAGGCGGTGAACCGAGACCTCCTCGCCTACGACCCGCAGGGGCGCACCCGCATCCGCTTCTCGTTGATGCCGGCGCGGATCGCCCGCATCGTTGATGTCCGCACAACGCCGATCCCCGAGCGGATCGCCGCGATCGACGATTTCGTGAGGGCCGGCTACGAGGTCCACGTCAATTTCTCGCCCGTCATCCTCTACGAGGGCTGGGAGGCGGATTGGGCGGCGCTGTTCGACGCGATCGACAGGACGATCTCGGGCGCGGCCAAGGACCAGCTCGCCTGCGAAATCATCATGCTGACCCACAATGCCGGGCTGCACGCGGTCAATCTCGGCTGGCACCCGAAGGCCGAGGACCTGCTCTGGCGGCCGGACATTCAGGAGACCAAGCGCTCCGAGGGCGGCGGCGAGAACCTGCGCTACCGCACTGGCTGGAAGGGAAAATGGCTCGCCCGGTTCAAGACGCTGCTCGCCGAGCGGATGCCCTATTGCCGGGTGCGCTACGCGTTCTGAGGAGAAAACGAATGCCGGATCACGAGACCTATCTGCGCGAAGCGACCGAACTGGCGCTGGCCAACGTCGCCGAGGGCGGCAGCCCCTACGGGGCGGTGATCGTGCGGGAGGGCGCGGTCGTGGCGCGGGCGGCCAACCGCATCCACCGCACCAACGACCCGAGCGATCACGCCGAGATGGTGGCGTTGCGGGAGGCGAGCCAGCGGCTCGGTCGGCCCAAGCTCGACGACTGCATCGTCTATGCCAGCGGGCGGCCCTGCCCAATGTGCCACGCGGCGATGCGGCTCGCCGGGATCAGCCGAGGCTACTTCGCCTTCACCGCCGAGGAGGCGGAGGCCGAGGGGCTCATCAGCGCAGGGATCTATGCCGAGCTGTGTCGGCCGCTAGAAGAGCAGCCGATGCAGGTGCGCCACCACCCGGTGCCGGGCGAGCCCAGCCCCTACCGCGCCTGGGCGGAGCGGAAGGGGCGCTGAGGACCTGACTCAGTGCGTCCAGGGCGCCGTGCGGTTGAACTTGAAATTGTCGGAGTAGGACAGGCCCTTGCGCGCGATCGGCGGCGGCGTCTCCTCGACCCGGTAGGCGATGCCCGTCGACTGGGCATAGGCCACCGCCTCCTCCGCCGTGTCGAATTCGAGCCGGACCTGCTGCAGCATGTCGGAGGAGCCGGTCCAGCCCATCAGCGGATCGGTCTCGCGCGGTTCGGTCTGGTCGAACTCCAGCACCCATTGTTTGGTGCGGGCGAGCCCGGACTGCGTGGGATCCTTGGCGGGACGGTAGATGCGGGCGCTCGGCATCGGACGGCTGTCGTCTCCGGGGAAGGTATGGTCGGGGCGATAGGATTCGAACCTACGACCCTCTGCTCCCAAAGCAGATGCGCTACCAGACTGCGCTACACCCCGACGCTGTCAGGGAGATACCGCCTCGGCTCTCGGCCGGCAAGGCGCCGCTCGTCACACGAGGATGTCGAGGACGCGTTTCTCGGCCTCGATCGTGGATTTCAGCACCGCAGTGTTCACGGAGACGCCGAACGAGGCCGAGGCCAGCTCGGTCACGGCCGTGACGGGTTCGGCGGCGGATCGGGGCGAGGCGACGCGGGCGGCCGCCCCGTCGAAGCGCTGCAGGGCGGCGCTCACGCCCGCCGAACTCGTCGAGACTGCCGAGACCATGAACCGTCCGCCTTTCGTCCCGCCCAGCACAGCACGGAAAGGTAAAGGACGTGCTCAGGGATTCGGTGCAAAGCCCGCGCGCCGGCCGCGACTTGATCGGATCGCCGAGCGATCCCACTTCGCCGCAGGCCGGAGGCCTCACCCTCGCAGGCTCGGAGACAAGGCGCAGCGATGATCGATCTGTACTACTGGCCGACCCCGAACGGTCACAAGGTGACGATGTTCCTGGAGGAGGCCGGCCTCCCCTACACGATCCATCCGGTGGATATCGGCAAGGGCGCGCAGTTCGAGCCGTCCTTCCTGAAGATTGCGCCGAACAACCGCATGCCGGCCATCATCGATCAGGCGCCGGCCGATGGCGGTGAGCCGGTCTCGCTGTTCGAGTCGGGGGCGATCCTGCTCTACCTCGCGGAGAAGACCGGACGCTTCGTTCCCGCCGACCTGCGCGGGCGGGCCGAGACCCTGCAATGGTTGTTCTGGCAGATGGGCGGGCTCGGGCCGATGCTCGGCCAGAACCACCATTTCTCGCAATATGCGCCGGAGAAGATCCCCTACGCCATCGACCGCTACGTGAAGGAGACGAACCGGCTCTACGGCGTGCTCGACCGCCGGCTCGCCGACCGGGCCTTCGTTGCCGGCGCCGACTACACCATCGCCGACATGGCCGCCTATCCCTGGATCGTGCCGTGGGAGAAGCAGGGTCAGCGCCTCGACGACCATCCCAACCTGAAGCGCTGGTTCGAGACGATCGCCGAGCGGCCCGCTACCAAGGCCGCCTATGCGCGCGCGGCCGAGGTCAATCCGAACTACGGCCAGCCGATGAGCGAGGACGCCAAGCGGGTGATGTTCGGCCAGACCGCCGTGAACACCAAGAAATAGGGCGCGGCTACCGCCCGCTGCGTCGGGCGGCCACCGTGGCGAGGCCGGCGAAGTCCTTGTCGCCGTCGCCGTGGGCGATGGCATCGAGGAGGTTGTCGCGCAGCACGCTGGCGAACGGCATCGGCACGTTGACCGCCTCGCCCGCGGCCAGCGCGAGGCGGACATCTTTGAGGCCGAGCCGGATCGTGAAGCCCGGCGGCTCGTAGCGGCCCGCCATGATCATCGCGCCGTAATTCTTGTAGACCGGCGAGGCGAACAGGGTGCTGGTGAGCATCTCCAGCACGTCGGCCCCGGCGATGCCGTGTCCCTCCGCGAAGGCGGCCGCCTCCCCCATCGCCTCGATGGCCGAGACCAGCATGAAATTGCCCGCGAGCTTGACGGCGTTGGCCCGCTCCGGCTCCGCGCCGAAGCGCCAGGTCTTGCTGCCCATGGCATCGAACAGCGGCTGCACCCGTGCGATCACCGCGTCATCGCCGGCGGCGATAATGTTGAGCGCACCGTTCGAGGCCGCATCCGGCCGGCCGAAGACCGGGGCGGAGACGTAAGCCACGCCCGCGCGGCCGTGGACTGCCGCCAGTTCCTTGGCGAGCGCCACCGAGATCGTGGACATGCCGACATGGACGCCCGGACGCCGGCCGGAATCGAGCAACCCGCCCTCGACGATCACCGAGCGCAGGGCGGCATCGTCGGCGAGCATGGTGATCGCCGCGTCCCCGGAGAAAGCCTCCGCGGCGCTGGCGACGGGCTCGGCGCCCTCGACTGCCTTCGCCGCCTCGGGCGAGCGGTTCCACACCCGCACCCGGTGTCCCGCCGCGACGAGCCGCGCCGCCATCGCCCGGCCCATGCGGCCGAGCCCGATGAAACCGACATCCATGGATCAACTCCGGATTGCTGCCCCGGCCCCTGAAGGGGTGTGCTCTGGGACTCAGTGCGTGTTGAGGAATTCCAGCGTCAGCGTGTTGAACATCTCGGTCGCCTCCATGTGGACGAGGTGGCCGACATTGTTGATCACCTCCGCCTTGCCGTTCGGCATCCGGCCGGCGAGCGCGCGGGCGTGGCCGGTGTTGTCGCCCATGCCGGAGCGCATCTCCGCCGGGGCGAAGCCCTTGCCGGGGGCGTTGTGGTCGTTGGCGCCCATGATGAACAGGGTCGGCGCCTTCACGAGCGGGATCTCGTGGACGACGGGCTGGCCCCAGATCATCTGGTAGGAGTTCACGAAGGAGCGGAGCCAGCGCGGATACTCGCCCGAGCCCTTCACCCGCTCGCGGATCGACACGAACGGCTCGATCGCCGAGGCGGGGATCGAGAGCGCGTAGCTCGTCATCAACTGCTTGCGGTAGGCGTCGGCGCTGAGATCGCCCTCGCGGGCGATGAGCGTCTCGTCGGAGACCGGCGGGACGGCGTAGCGGTAATCCTCCAGCCCGATCGGGGCTTCCAGCACGAGGCTGTTGACCCGCTGCGGGTAGCTGCGCGCGAGCCGCACCGCGAGCATGCCACCCATGGAATGGGCCACCACATCGAAGCGCGGAATTTTTAGGCTGTCGGCGAGCGCGATCGTGTCGGCGGCCATCCGATCGAAGGTGAAGGCGCCGACCGGCTTCGAGGATTTGCCGAAGCCGAGCTGGTCGGGGACCACCACGCGGTAGCCCGCATTCGAGAGAGCGCGGATCACCGGGTCCCAGTAGCTCGAAGGGAAGTTGCGCCCGTGCAGCAGCAGCACCGTGCGGCCATTGGCGTTCTCGGCCGCCGGCACATCCATGTAGGCGAGGCGCTGCGCCTCGCCGTCGCGCGTCAGCGGCAGGAAGCGTACCGGGAAGGGATAGGTGAAGCCTTCGAGGCCGATGCCGAGCGGCGTCTGCTCCTGGGCCAGGGCGACCGCCGGTGACAGGGCCGGCAGAGGAGCGAGGCAGAGCGCGAGGCAGGAGGCAAGGAGCGGATAGGCACGCATGGACGCTTGGTCTCCGGTGGCCGGCTGTCAGGAAAAGACGATACAGACACAGAACCTGAGCGCCGCGTCCAGGGCTCGGATCGCCCGAGGACGGCGCGCGCTCGGCTCGGGCTCTGCCCCGGCGGCACGCACGTTCCGAAGCGCGGCGCATCGTCCGGTGAGGGACAGATAGGGCGGATCGGCCGCCTGCAAGCTCCGGATGGTGAACGGTGACAGGACGGAAGACGGGAGAGGCCGGCGGCGACGGGCTGCCGCTGCGGGACCGGATGCTGGCGCTCTCCGCCATGGCGCTCGCCATCGCGATGGCGGTGCTCGATGGCGCGATCGTCAACGTCGCCCTGCCGGTAATCGCCCGCGACCTCGACGTGCCGGCCTCCGACGCGATCTTCATCGTCAGCGCGTACCAGATCGCCGTCACCGCCGCCCTGCTGCCCCTGGCGACGCTCGGCGAGATCTGGGGCTATCGCCGGGTCTACCTGAGCGGTCTGGCCGTCTTCACCGCCGCCTCGCTCGCCTGCGCCCTCGCGCCCGGCCTCGCCAGCCTCACCGCCGCGCGGGTCGCGCAAGGGCTCGGCGCGGCCGGGATCATGAGCGTCAACATCGCGCTGGTGCGCTTCATCTACCCGCATCGGCTGATCGGGCGCGGGGTCGGCAACGTGGCGCTCATCGTTGCAGTGGCCGCCGCCGCCGGGCCGACGGTCGCTGCCGCGATCCTCTCGGTCGCGACCTGGCCCTGGCTGTTCCTCGTCAACCTGCCGGTCGGGCTCGTCGCGCTCGTCGTCGGGGCCCGCACCCTGCCGTACACGCCCCGCTCCGCCCGCCGCTTCGATCTCCGGAGCGCCGGTCTCAACGCCCTCACCATCGGTCTGCTGATCGTCGGCCTCGACGGCCTCGCCGATCCGGGCACGCGCGGGCTCGCCGTGGCGGCGATAGGGGCGTCGGTCGCGGTCGGCGTCGTCTTCGTGCGCAGCCAGATCCGGCTCGCGGCGCCGCTACTGCCCCTCGACCTGCTGCGGATCCCGGCCTTCGCCCTCTCGATGGTGGCCTCGGTTTGCTCGTTTGCAGCGCAGATGATCGCCTACGTCGCCCTGCCCTTCTACTTCCACGACGGGCTGGGGTTCTCGGAGACACGTACCGGTTTCCTGATGACACCCTGGCCGCTCGCCATCGCGGCGATGTCACCCTTCGCCGGCCGGCTCGCCGACCACTTCCCGCCGGGACTGCTCGGCAGCCTCGGCCTCGTCCTGCTGGCGGCCGGCATGGCCTCCCTCGCGCTCCTGCCGGAGACGCCCTCGACCCTCGACGTGGTCTGGCGCCTGACCCTCTCGGGCATCGGCTTCGGGCTGTTCCAGTCGCCCAACAACAAGGTCATCATCACCAGCGCCCCGCGTGAACGCAGCGGCGGCGCCAGCGGCATGCAGGCGAGCGCCCGGCTCGTCGGCCAATCGGTCGGGGCGGCGCTGGTCGCCGTGCTGTTTGGCGTGATCCCTGGCGGACCGGTGGGGGCCTTCGCCGTCACCCTCTGGTGCGCCGTCGCCCTGGCGCTCACCGGCGCCGTCGCCAGCGGCCTGCGACGGACGGGGCCGTGACCCGCGACCGCTGATCGGCGGATGTGCGAGCACCAGCCCCTGACTCATGCGTTGTCACCGGTACGGATGATTGCGGCGAGCGGAGGCGGCTGATGGACATCGACCTGAAGGGACGCAGCGCCCTCGTCACCGGCTCGACCGGCGGCATCGGCTACGCCGTCGCGCGCGAACTCGGCCGGCTCGGCGCCTATGTCGCCGTCAACGGCCGCACCGCTGAGCGGGTGGACGCGGCGATCGTGCGTCTGCGCGGCGAGGTGCCCGGCGGGGAGTTCATCGCCGGCATCGGCGATGTCGGCACCGAGGAGGGCGCCGCCGAACTCCTATCGGCGCTGCCGCGGGTCGACATCCTCGTCAACAATGCCGGCATCTTCGAGCCGAAGCCGTTCTTCGAGATCGCCGATGCCGAGTGGCGCCGGTTCTTCGAGGTGAACGTGATGAGCGGCATCCGCCTCGCGCGCGCCTACGGACCCGGCATGGTCGAGCGCGGCTGTGGCCGGATCGTCTTCATCGCCAGCGAGTCGGGCGTCAACATCCCGCCGGAGATGGTCCATTACGGCATGACGAAGACGGCGCAGCTCGCGGTCTCCCGCGGTCTGGCCGAGACCGTCGGCGGCAGCGGCGTCACCGTCAACAGCGTCCTGCCCGGCCCGACCATGACCGAGGGCGTGGTCGATTTCCTGGAATCGATGGGCGCGGGCGAAGGCGACTTGGAGGCCAGGGGCCGCGCCTTCATCGCCGAGAACCGACCGACCTCGCTCCTGAAGCGCCTCGCGCAGCCGGAGGAAGTGGCCAACATGGTGGCCTATCTCTGCACCCCCGCCGCGAGCGCCACCACGGGGGCGGCCCTTAGGGTCGATGGCGGCGTGCTGCGCGGAATCGCCTGAGATCCGCCGCACCCGAACCCATCGGACGTACGGACCGGCCTGACCGGTTCCGTACTCCGAGGGACGGTCCGCGAACGGCTCTGTTCGATCAGGACTTCAGGTGTGCGGCGAGATGCTTGTTCATCTCGAACATCGAGCACTTGTCCTTGCCGAAGATCTTCTTGAGCTTGTCGTCGGCGACGATCTCGCGCTTGTTCTCCGGGTTCTGGAGGTTGTGCTTCTTGATGTGCTCCCACACCTTGCTGACGACTTCGCCGCGCGGCAGGGGCTTGTCGCCGACAATGGCGGCGAGTTCGGGAGACGGCTTCAGGGGCTGCTGAAGTGCGTTGGGCTTGGTGCCGGAGGCGGCCTTGGTGGCGGTCTCCTTTTTCGGGGCACTCTTGGGCGCAGCCGCCTTCTTCTCCGTCGTCTTGGTAGCCATGGTTTCCCTCCGTCCTGCGGACCGGCAGATTCGTGCCACGAGCCCAAGGGGGTCCCCGAGAGGCATGGGGGCACTGAGGAGCAACAACTAAGCGGTGCCGCGCCCGTTCCAAGTGGAGAACGGCACCGCTATGCCGTCCATCCACAGATCAGCGGACCTTTCCGCAACGCAATCCGCCGACCGAGCGATTTTTCGCACCGTCGTTCACACCGATCGGGCCGATCCCGTGGGCGAAAGCCGGGCCCGCGCCGCCTCTGCCCGAACCGTGGGGGGAACCGTGCCCGCCGCGCCGCATTCAAGCAACACCCCGGATCACGGCCGCGTCAGGCGCCTGTCGGGGGCGGTCTGGACAATTCGGAGACTTGGATGCCGACGGATCTGCCCGAAGAGCGGGCCTATCGAAAGCCCGGGACGCTCGAACTGGACCCGGCCTCAGGCGAGGGCGTGGCGACCGACGAGACCCCTCGGCTGATCGCCTCGGACAAGGTCGAGGGCACGCCGGTCTACGATGGGACCGGCCGCCACCTCGGCAGTGTCCACAACTTCATGGTCGACAAGGTCTCGGGACAAGTCGCCTACGCCGTTCTGTCCTTCGGCGGATTTCTCGGCTTCGGCGAGGCCTACCACCCGCTGCCGTGGAACGCGCTGACCTACTCGGTCGAACTTGGCGGATACGTGGTCGACATCGACCCGGCCGATCTCGAAGGCGCACCGACGCAGGGGCCCGGCGAGGATCCGTTCTCCGATCCGCGCTTCGGCGGGCGCCTCAACGACCACTGGGGCGGCCGGAAGGCTCCGACGGCCTGAGCCGTCGGAGCCGAGCTGGATTGCGGCGCCCCCCCCGATGCGATCAGGTCGGGCAGGGTCTCAGAACTTGCCGCCGAGGCCCACGCTTCCGCTGGAGCCCATCTGCGGGGCGAGGCCGCCGGAACTGGTCCGCGTCGTCGGCTCGCCGTCGATCTCCTCGCGTCGGATCCGGCGTGGGCCTTCCTCGGCGGTGCGGGTCTGGCCGCGGATGGTCTTCGGCAGCTCCAGGGGGCGGGTCGGCGCGGCGGCGAGGGGGCGGCCCTCGTCGTCGACCTGGGCGCTGCGCAGGGGGCGGCCGGGCAACGTGCCGCGAGCGGAGGGCGGGGGACCGAGATCGGTATCCGGCATGACGCCGCCGCCGCCGCCCAGGGCCTGGCAGCCGCCGAGGCTCGCCGCAAGAAGCGCCGCGGCGCACAGTCTCGACGGATGTAACATGGGTGTCTCGTCCTCGTATCGGCCGCCCCGGACCGCAGACTCGGCGGGCTCAGACTCGGACGAAGCCCAACTGAGACCGTGGCCAGGGGCCGGCAACCTTGAGATTTCCTGCATCCGTCTAAGGCAGGGTTCGGGCGAAAACCAGACGGAGGTTGCGGATGCCTGACCGGTTACGGTGGACTGGCATCGAGCCTGCGAATCGAGCCAACCGGCCTGGTCCGGGCCTCGTGGAACGGGACCCTGAGTGATGGAGGCGATTCGACCGGCCCATTCGTCGGCGCCCTCGTCGGCTCATCCACAACTTCGCCGTGGTTGGCGGGCATGGACGATGCGTCCGCCCGCCCCATACCGTCCGGTGAGCGGCCGGCTCGTCGCAGCCGCCATGCGGATCTTTCCAGACTGTCGAGGGGTATAGGAGTGCTCAGACTGATCCGGCCGATCGTGACACCGGCGATCGTCCTCCTCGCCACGGCGGCCATGGCCGCGGACGGTTCGACGGGCGCCTCGGGCGAGGCATCGCCGCCGCCCGCATCCGCCGCGCCGCCGGTGGTCGCGCCGGCCACGACGCCGGCCGCGCCCGCCAACGGAGGCGCCGCGCCGTCGCAGGGCGGCGGCACCCCGGCGGTGGTGCTCGACACCCAAGATTACGAGAGCCTGCTCGGCAAGAGCGTGCGCGCCATGAACGGCGACGACCTCGGCCGGATCATCGACGTCATCATCGATCGCGACGGCCGCCCCCGCGCCGCGGTGATCGATTTCGGCGGCTTCCTCGGCGTCGGCTCGCGCAAGATCGCGGTGGACTGGCGGGTCCTGAAGTTCACCACCGAGGGCAAGGTCGGACGCCTGACGCTCCAGCTCAACCGCAATCAGGTCCGGGTCTCGCCCGAGTACAAGGCCGGCGAACCCATTGTGGTGCTCGGGGCCACGAGTCCCGGTGCCGCCGTCCAGCCGGCGGAGGGCGATGCCACCGCCGCTGCCGAGAAGGCTGCCGTCCCGTCCGAAAAAGCCCCTGACCGGCCGCAGGAGAAGACGCCGGACCGATGACGGCATACCCGGTGACGGAACGGCGCGCGTATCCGGCGCGCGAGCGCGACACGCATCGCAGCGACCTGCGTGAGCGGGGCGGTTCCCGCCCGGGCCGCCGCGCGGGCCGCGCGAGCGAGCCGGCGGCCGCTCCCACCGAGCCGTCGCGCCGCGCCACCTACGGCCTCGACGCCTTCACGTTCTTCATCGCCAACCTGCAGACCGGGTTCGGGCCGTTCCTCGCCGTCTACTTCACCCAACAGAAGTGGACGCAGTCGGATATCGGCCTCGCGCTCACCGTCGGCAGCCTCGTGAGCCTGCTTGGGCAGATGCCCGGCGGCGCCTTCGTCGATGCCTCCCGCTCGAAGCGCTTCGCCGCCGGCTTCTCGGCCTTCTGGGTCGGGGCGAGCGCGGTGATGCTGGCCGCCCTTCCCACCTATCTCGTCGTGATGCTCGCCATGGCGATCCACTCGGCGGCGAGCTGCGTGCTGACGCCGGCCATCGCCGCCATCTCCATCGGCCTCGTCGGCCATGCGCGGGCGGGGGAGCGGCTGGGGCGCAATGCGAGCTTCTCGGCCATCGGCAACGCGCTCGGCGCCGCCGGGATGGGCGCGATCGGCTACTACCTCTCGAACAACGCGGTGTTCTATCTCGCCGGCCTCCTCGTGATTCCGGCCCTGGTGTCGCTCTCATTCATCCCGTCCGGGCGCGCCGCAGACGCGGGTAAGCCCCGGCCAACGGTCCGCGAACCGGAGGTGCGCGAGGCCGGCGGGGTCGCGGTACTTCTGAAGAACCGGGCGCTCCTGTGCTTTGCCGCCTGCATGGTGCTGTTCTTCCTCGCCAACGCCGCGATGCTTCCGCTTGTCGGCAGCGTCATGACGCTGCGCGCTAGCGAGACCGCCACGGCCCTGGTCGCCGCCTGCATCATGGTCCCGCAGGCGGTGCTCGCCCTCACCGCTCCCTTCGTCGGACGCCTCGCCCAGAGCTGGGGGCGCAAACCGCTCCTCGTGATTGGCTTCGCGGCCTTGCCCGTGCGCGGCCTCCTCTTCGCCTTCGTGAACGATCCCTATTGGATGGTCGCGATCCAGGTTTTCGACGGCATCTCGGCCTCCGTTCTCGGCGTCATGGTTCCGCTGATCGTTTCCGACGTCACCCGCGGCACCGGCCGCTTCAACACCGCGCTCGGCGCGGTCGGCACCGGCATGGGCATCGGCGCGGCGCTCTCGACGGCGCTCGCCGGCTTCATGGCCGACGAACTCGGCAGCCAGACGGCCTTCATGGGACTCGCCGTCGTCGGCGCGGTCGGACTGGTGCTGGTGCTGTTGATCATGCCAGAGACGCGGCGCCGGGATGGGGAGGATGTGGGCGAGCCGTCTTGACCTGCGGCGGCCGACGCGGTTGGAATCGTTTGCGCGTCGCACATCCGATCAAGTTCGGTTCAGCTTCGTTCCGCTATGCGGCGGAAAGCTGCGCGCGCTTGAAACATAAGGCGACGCTTCGCGTTGCGGTTAAAGGGCGGTGCGTGCGCCCTCCAGCCACACTCGGCGCCCAGCGGGTCTGATCGAATCGGGACTGACGATCGCGATGGAAGATCTCTGCCAATACGCCAACAGACCGGGGGCCTTTGTCGGGCGCTACCTCAAGCGCCGGATCATCCCACACCTCGTGATCCTGTTCTCCGTGCTCGGTGCCGTGACCTTCTCGGTCTCGACCGATTACGCGCTGAAGGGGGTGGTCGATGCCCTCGGCAAGGGGCCGAGCACCGGTCAGGTCTGGTCGGCGCTCGCGCTGCTGATCGCCTTCATCGCCGCCGATAACATGCTCTGGCGCGTGGCGGCGCTGGTCGGCGCCTTCACCTTCGTCGGCGTCACGGGCGACATCCGCCGCGACCTCTTCCGCCACATGACGGGCCACGCGCCCTCGTTCTTCGCCGACCGGCAGCCGGGCACGCTCGCCTCGCGTATCACCGCGACCTCGAACGCGATCTTCACCGTCGAGAACATGTTCACGTTCAACGTGATGCCGCCCTGCGTGGCGGCCACGCTGTCGATCATCTACATCGGCACCGTGAACATGACGATGGCGCTCGTGCTCGCCGGCATCTTCGCCGCGGTCGTGCTCCTGATGTTCAAGATGGCCTCGGCCGGCAAGCCGCTGCATCACGACTTCGCGGCAAAAGCTGCCAGCGTCGACGGCGAGATGGTCGATCTCGTCGGCAACATGCCGCTCGTGCGCGCCTTCTCGGCCTTCAACCGCGAGATCGTCCGCTTCGACGGCACGATCGGCTCGGAGATGCGGGCGCGCCGCTCCTCGCTGCTCTACCTCGAGAAGCTGCGCATCACCCACGCCATCCTCACCGTGCTCTCGATCCTCGGCCTGCTCTACTGGTCGATCAAGATGTGGGAGGCCGGGCAGGCTACGACCGGTCAAGTGGTTCTGGTCTGCACGCTGGGCATCCGTATCCTCGCCGCGACCCGCGACCTCGCCGTGGCGCTGGTGGACGCGACCCAGCACACCGCCCGCCTTTCGGAGGCGCTGCACACCCTGCTCCAGCCGCACGAACTGGTCGATCACCCGGAGGCCGAGACGCTCGTCGGCCAGACCGGCGCCGAGATGCATTTCGACCACGTCGCCTTCAGCTATCCCGATGGGCGCACCGTGTTCTCCGACTTCGACCTGCTGATCCCGCCGGGTCAGACCGTTGGGCTCGTCGGCAAGTCGGGCGGCGGCAAGTCGACCCTGTTCTCGCTGATCCAGCGCTTCTACGAGGTGCAGGGCGGGCGCATCCTCATCAACGGACAAGACATCAACCGCGTCACGCAGGAGAGCTTGCGCGAGGCGATCACGGTGGTGCCGCAGGACGTGTCGATGTTCCACCGCTCCCTGCGTGAGAACATCCGCTACGGCCGGCCGGATGCGACCGACGAGGAGGTGTGGCAGGCGGCCGAGGCAGCCCACTGCACCGACTTCATCCAGGCCCTGCCGGAGGGCTTCGACACCATCGTCGGCGATCGCGGCGTGAAGCTCTCGGGCGGCCAGCGCCAGCGTATCGCTATTGCCCGCGCGATCCTGAAGGATTCGCCGATCCTGCTCCTCGACGAGGCCACCTCGGCGCTCGACGCCGAGTCCGAGGAGGCGATCCGTGCCGCTCTCGCCAACCTGATGAAGGGCCGCACGGTCATCGCCATCGCCCACCGCCTGTCGACGCTGAAGGATTTCGACCGGATCGTCGTGCTGGAAGGCGGCAAGATCATCCAGGACGGCTCGCCGGAGAAACTCACCCACCTCGACGGCTTCTATCGCGAGCTGATGAAGAAGGAATCGATGTCGATGGCGCTAGCCGCGGCCTGACGCACCGGGCATCCCGTTCGCCGGATCGGCGGGACGGGGTGCCAACATCGATCGGCGAGTACACAATCCTATCGTGAGGCCGGGCGGTGCGTTCACTGTCCGGCCTTTCGCTTTTCACGCAACAGAGCCGGAGCCCCCCCGTGGCCGAGCAGCAATTCGCCAGCGACAACTATGCCGGGATCTGCCCCGAGGCATGGGATGCGATGCAGGCGGCCAATGCCGGCCACGCACCGGCCTACGGCGCCGATTCCTGGACGCAGGCGGCAGCCGACGGGTTTCGCCAGTTGTTCGAGACCGATTGCGAGGTCTTCTTCGTCTTCAACGGCACGGCGGCGAACTCGCTCGCCCTGGCCTCGCTCTGCCAATCCTATCACAGCGTGATCTGCGCCGACTCGGCGCATGTCGAGACCGACGAGTGCGGCGCGCCGGAATTCTTCTCCAACGGCTCGAAGCTGCTCACCACTGCTACCGAGGACGGCAAGCTGACGCCAGAACTCGTGCGGACGATCGCGGGCAAGCGCAGCGACATCCATTTCCCGAAGCCGAGGGCGGTAACGCTGACCCAGGCGACCGAGACCGGGCGGGTCTACACCGGGGACGAGATCGCGGCGATCGCCGAACTCTGCCGCGCCTCGGGCCTGCGCCTGCACATGGACGGTGCCCGCTTCGCCAATGCCTGCGCCTCTCTCGATACGAGTCCGGCCGCGCTGACCTGGAAGGCCGGCGTCGACGTGCTCTGCTTCGGCGGGACCAAGAACGGCATGGCGGTGGGCGAAGCCGTGATCTTCTTCGATCGCGGGCTCGCGGAGGATTTCGATTATCGCTGCAAGCAGGCGGGCCAGCTCGCCTCGAAGATGCGCTACCTTTCGGCGCCCTGGGTCGGCATGCTGGAGAGCGGCGCGTGGCTCGACAATGCCCGCCACGCCAACGACTGCGCCCAGCGCCTCGTGCGGGGGATTGCCGAGGTGCCGAGCATCACGCTCGCGGCCCCGGTGGAGGCCAACGGCGTGTTCCTGAATTTGCCCGTCCCGGTTCAGGAGGGGCTGCGTGCCCGCGGCTGGCAGTTCTACGGCTTCATCGGCGGGGCGTCCCGCTTCATGTTCGCCTGGGATTCGGACCCAGCGCGGGTGGACGCGCTGGCGCGCGACATCCGTCTCTGCGCGATGCCCGCGGCGGCGTGATCGCGGCTTCGCGGGAGAGGTCGATCAGACGAGATAAGTGATGGTGGCCGCCAGAGCCGTCGCCACGGTGGCGATGGCAAAGCCCGATGATGAGAGCAGAAGCGTCGAGCGGGCAGTCGCCGGCTCGGGCTCATCGGAATAGCCGAACGCTTGGCCTGCCGCCTGTTCCAGGCGCATGAGGGAGAGGTGACGCGCTTGGGCGGTGGCGGGGGTCATCGGCGTGGCTCCCTTACGGTCAAGCTGACCTTGCTGAGTTAACGTCCGGAAACCATTCTCTGTTCCCGCAGGCATCCTGGGCCGCGCTCCTCAACGTCTCGCTGCAGGATCGCTGGCCGCCGCAGGCTTCGTGAGAGCGTCTTAACCATCCGCACGCATCACTGAGATGACAGCGCGCGGACCGAACCGGAACGGTCGGACTTCGAACACGGCCGGCCCCTGTGATACTGCGACCTGCGGAAGCGGACGGGAGGCTTTTTGTTTCCTGTTTGTTCCTATACAACGAGGGTATGAAGAGCCATGCAGCCCGTCTCCGACCCGATTCGAGGAGCCGTCGCGTGAGCGATCCGGCACGCGACTTGTTCGGGCCGGGAAGCAAGCCGCCCGCCGCGGAGGCCGAGCGCCGCCGTCGTCTCACCCCCGTGGCACCGCCTCCGGCCCCCGCGCCGGAGACGGCGGAAGCCGGTTACGACGCCTCGACCATCGAGGTGCTGGAGGGGCTGGAGCCGGTGCGGCGCCGGCCGGGCATGTATATCGGCGGCACCGACGAGCGGGCGCTGCACCACCTCTTCGCCGAGGTGATCGACAACTCCATGGACGAGGCGGTCGCGGGCCATGCGAGCTTCATCGAGGTGGAGCTGGAGGAGAGTGGCGCGCTGGTCGTCACCGACAACGGCCGCGGCATTCCCGTCGATCCCCATCCGAAATTTCCGGGCAAGTCCGCGCTCGAAGTCATCATGACCACGCTGCACGCGGGCGGTAAGTTCGACTCGAAGGTCTACGAGACGTCCGGCGGCCTGCACGGCGTCGGCATCTCGGTCGTCAACGCGCTCTCGGACGTGCTGGAGGTCGAGGTCGCCCGCAACCAGACCCTCTACCGCCAGACCTTTTCCCGCGGCCATGCGCAGGGAAGCCTGGAGACGGTCGGCCGGGTGCAGAACCGGCGCGGCACGCGGGTGCGCTTCCATCCCGACGCGCAGATCTTCGGTTCGCTGAAGTTCGACCCGCGCCGCCTGTTCAAGATGGCCCGCTCCAAGGCCTACCTGTTCGGCGGCGTCGAGATCCGCTGGCGCTGTGCTCCGGCCCTGCTCGAAGGGCTCGACGACGTGCCGGCCGAGGCCGTGCACCGTTTCCCCGGTGGCCTCTCGGACTACCTCGCCCGCGACATCGAGGGGAAGGAGCTCGTCCTCGACTCCATCTTCTCGGGGAAGATCACGAAACCCGGCTCGCACGGGTCGCTCGAATGGGCGGTGGCCTGGACGGTCGCTGACGACGGCGTCTCGCATTCCTACTGCAACACGATTCCGACGCCGGAGGGCGGCACCCACGAATCTGGACTGCGCGTCGCGCTGCTGCGCGCCTTGCGCGAGCACGCGGAGCGGGTGAATCAGGCCAAGCGCATGACGGCGGTGACGACCGACGACGTGATGGCGACCTGCGCCTCGATGCTCTCGGTCTTCATCCGCGAGCCCGAGTTCCAGGGTCAGACCAAGGACAAGCTCGCCACGGTCGAAGCCTCCCGCATCGTCGAGACGGCGGTGCGCGACGCCTTCGACCACTGGCTCGCCGCCTCGCCGGCTCAGGCCAACAAGCTGCTCGACTGGGTGATCGACCGGGCCGAGGAGCGTCTGCGCCGCCGCCAGGAGAAGGAGGTCGCCCGCAAGAGCGCGACGCGCAAGCTGCGCCTTCCCGGCAAGCTCGCCGATTGCTCGGCTGCCGGCACCGCGGGCTCGGAGATCTTCATCGTCGAGGGCGACTCGGCCGGCGGCTCAGCCAAGCAGGCCCGCGACCGCGCCACCCAAGCGGTCCTGCCGCTGCGTGGAAAAATCCTGAACGTGGCCTCGGCCAGCCGGGACAAGCTCGGCGCCAACCAGCTCATCTCGGACCTGACGCTGGCGCTCGGCTGCGGCACCGGCGCCAATTTCCGCGAGGGGGACCTTCGCTACGACAAGGTCATCATCATGACCGACGCGGACGTGGACGGCGCCCACATCGCCTCGCTGCTGATCACCTTCTTCTACCGGCAGATGCCGAAGCTCATCGACAAGGGCCATCTCTACCTGGCGATCCCGCCACTCTACCGGATCAGCCAGGGCGCGAAGTCGGCCTATGCCCGCGACGACGCGGACAAGGAGCGGATCATCAAGACCGTGTTCAAGAACGGCAAGGTCGAGATCGGACGCTTCAAGGGGCTGGGCGAGATGATGCCGGCGCAGCTCAAGGAGACCACGATGGACCCGAGGAAACGCACACTGCTGCGGGTCGCGGTCCTCGACGAGGCGCGGGAATCCACCGGCGACACGGTGGAGCGCCTGATGGGCAACAAGCCGGAGGCGCGGTTTGCCTTCATTACCGAACGGGCGGCGTTCGCGGACGGGACGGAACTGGATATCTGAGACGCTTCGCCCTTCCGCCACGAAAGCCGTCTGGGGCGGTTCGTCGATGTGCCGGGTCGAATCGGTGCTTCTCTTTTGGCAGCGGTCCGTCAGGCCGGCTCGACCATTTCCTTAGCGGTGATCTCCACGATCCGCCCGTCCGCCAAGTGCAGCACCCGGTCGGCCGCGCCGAAGTAGCGGTCGTCGTGGCTGATGACGACGAGCGTTCGTCCTCCACGGCGCAGGTCCGGCAGAAGCTCTTCGTAGAAGCGGCGGCGGAAGGTCGGATCCTGCTCCGCCGCCCACTCGTCCAGAACGAGGACCGGACGTCCTTCAAGGGCGACCTGCACCAAAGCGAGGCGCTTGCGTTGGCCTGTCGAGAGATCGGTGGTGGAGCACCGCCCCTCGCTGACATCGACCTTCTCGGCGAGATCGAGCCGCTCCAGCAGCGACCGGGCGGACTCGGGGCCAGCGCCTTCGACCGGTATCAGTTCATCGAACAGATGGTAGTCGAAGAAGATCGCCGAGAAATGCTGGCGATACGCGTCGCGCGTCCCCGCCGTCACCGGCACGCCGTCGAGCAGGATGTCTCCGGCTTGCGGCGGGTAGAGCCCGAGCAGCAGCTTGATCAGCGTCGTCTTGCCCGAGCCGTTCTCGCCGACGACGAACAGGATCTCGCCGGCGCGGATCGTCAGGTCGATCGGGCCGAGCGTGAAGGGTGCCTTGTCCCCGGCCGCCGGGAAGCCGTGGCTCACGCCGCGCAGGGTGATCTCGCCGATGCGGCGGCCCGCCTCCGACGGCGTGGCGGCGAGCAGGCCGGCTTCCGCCTCCGCTCCGTCTTCCTCGAATTCGGCGATGCGCCGGTAGGCGACCTGGGCCTGCCCGATCATCGGCACGAAGTGGATGAGCTGCGCGATCGGCGCCTGGATGTAGAGCAGCACGAGCACGAAGCCGGAGAGTTCGGCGCCGCTGATCCCGGCCAGGACCTTGTAGGCGATGAGGCCGGCGAACAGCAGGAAGTTGGTCGACTGGCTCAGCATCGACAGCGATTGCTGAATGACGGCGATCCGCGTCATCAGACGACGCGCCTGCTCGATGCAGGCGTGGAGGGCGACATCACGCAGGTGAAGCCGGCGTTCGCGGCCGATGCGCAACTCCTTCGCTGCCTCCGTCAAAGTCAGATAGTGCTTCTGGGTCGCCTCCCGGTTCTTCCGGATCTCTTCGAAGGATCGGAGCATGGTTCGGCGAAGAGCGTTCGCGCCGAGGCTCTCGACCGTCAGGACCACCGCCGTCACCGCCGACAGGGCGGGTGACAGGACGATCATGTAGACACCGCAACCGATCAGAGTCCCGGCCGCAACCACGATCGGCGAAAGGAACGCGATGGCCGTGAAGATGGTGGTCACGTCGCCCTGGAGCGAGGCGAGCAGCTTGTGCTTGCCGAGGCGCTCGATCCGCTCGATCGGCGCGGTCAGGATCTTGTCGGTGAGATCGCGGCTGAGCGCCGCCTGGATGCGCCCGCCGGCATAGGCGTTGCCGAGGCTGGCCGCGAAGGTGCCGATGACGCTCAGGGCCGCGAACCCGGCAAACGCCAGCAACACGCCGTCGGCCAGTCCGCCCTCGCCGTAGAAGGCCTCGTTGATCTTGGCGAGCGCCGCGGCGGTGGCGAGCCCGCCGACCGACCCCAGCACCGTTGCTACGGCGACCAGCGGCCAGACCGGCCGCATCAGCCGGATCGCGTCATGCCTGAAGTGACGAAGGATTGCGCCGTCCTGCCCCATGCCTGCAGATTCCTCCGAGCCGAGGTCGCCGCCTGCTGCGGTGGCCGGGCACTGGTCCTAATGACAGGTTTGGTGGAGGTGAACGGCCGATCCGGTACGGGTCACCCACCACCGGAATGGGTTCTACAAATTCTCGCTACGGCGATATTTCGATGGCAGACACGGTTCACTGACTCGACCGGCTTCGCGTTCGCGCGGTCGTGCAGCGATCTACGGTTTGGCGCCCACGCTCACCACCGGCGTCGCCTCCCGATCCCCTACGATCATGATGAGCATGTTCTGCGCCATACTGGCGCGGCCCTGGTCGTCGAAGACGATGCCGGCATGTCCGTCCTCCGGCTGCTCCAGCCGCGCGATGGTGTCGCGCACGATGGCGACCGCGCCCTCCACGATTTGGCGGCGGGCGGCGATGATCGCGCCGGCCTGCTGGCGCTTGAGCATCGCGCCCGCGATCTCCGGCGCGTAGGCGAGATGCGTGATCCGCACGTCCTCGACGACGACGCCCGCGAGCGCGACGCGCTGGCCCAGTTCCGCGATCAGGTCGGCGTGGATCGCGTCGCGGTCGGCCCGGAGCGAGGCGACGCGGGTGGCCTTCTCGGCGAGACGGCGCTTGGCATTGCCCGCCTCCTCGCCGACATTCTCCGCCTCGTCATGGTCGTAGGGACGGGTCGAGGCGATGTTGCGCAGGGCCGCCTCCGCCTGGAGCGAGACGAATTCGTGGTAGCTGCCGACGTCGAAGGTCGCGCGCGCCGCGTCCTGCACCCGCCAGATCGCCGCCGCCGCAATGGTGATCGGGTTGCCCATCAGGTCGTTGACCGTGATGATCTTGGTCTCCTGCGCCTCGGTCGCGAGCGAGACCTTGGCGACCGCCGTCAGTGGATTGCGCCACCAGAAGCCGTCGCGGGCGATGGTACCGTGATAGCGCCCGAACAGGGTCAGCACCGCCGCCTGCCGCGGCTTGAGCGTGATGAGCCCGGCGAGCAGCACGATCCCGACGACCAGCGCCGCCACGGAGACGAGCAGGAAGGCCGGGCCGACGCTGCCACGGCCGAAGACCAGCACGCCGCCGCCGATGAAGGTCAGGGCGGCCAGCGCGAGGCAGGGAATGGCGATGGCGAGCGCCAGCCAGCCGTTCAGGGCGCGATAGGGCACGTCCTGCGTCACGCTCGCTCCGGCCATGCCTGCATCCCTCTCAGCTTCGCTCGGTCCGAAGCTTAAGGACGTGGCGCGTGCAATCCTAGTGAGATACCGGCATCCTCCGGAGCGGTGATGCCCTTGGTGTGCGGTGCACGCGATCGGCAGCATCGACGGGTTGATGCGGCCGGAGGCCTTCGTTGAGCGAACCGCGTAAACAGCTCCATCTCGGCGCCTTCATGCGTCCCATCGGCATCCATACCGCGTGGTGGCGCTATCCCGGCGGATTTCCGGACGCGAACTTCAACCTCGACCATCTCGTGCGCTTCGCCCGCACCCTGGAAGCGGCCAAGTTCGACGCCTTCTTCATGGCCGACCATCTCGCGGTGATGAACATGCCGATGGAGGCGCTGAAGCGCTCGGCCACCGTCACCTCGTTCGACCCGCTGACGCTGCTGCCCGCACTCGCCATGGTGACGGAGCGGATCGGGCTGATCGCCACCGCCTCGACCACCTATAACGAGCCCTACCATGTGGCCCGCAAGTTCGCCTCCCTCGACCACATCTCGCGGGGCCGAGCCGGCTGGAACCTCGTCACCTCCGGCAATCCGGACGAGGCGCTGAACTTCGGCCGCGACGCCCATCTCGACCACGCGACCCGCTACGCTCGCGCCCGCGAATTCTTCGAGGTCGTCACCGGTCTGTGGGATTCCTGGGCCGACGACGCCTTCGTCCGCGACGTCGAGCAGGGGCTTTTCTTCGATCCCGACAAGCTCCACACCCTGAACCACCGGGGCGAATTCCTGAAGGTGAAGGGGCCGCTCAACGTCGCACGCCCGGTTCAGGGCTGGCCCGTGATCGTGCAGGCGGGCGCCTCCGAGGCCGGGCGCCAGATCGCAGCGGAGACCGCCGAGATGGTGTTCGGCTCGGCCTCGTCCCTGGAAGCGGGACAAAAATTCTACGCCGACGTGAAAGGCCGGATGGACGCGGCGGGGCGTTCTCGCGACGCCCTGAAGATCCTGCCCGGTGCCTTCGTCGTGGTCGGCGGCACGGAGGAGGAGGCGAAGGCGAAGAAGGCGCGGCTTGATGCGCTGGCGCCGGTCGAGAGCGGACTTGCCAACCTCTCGGTCCGCCTGGGCACCGATGCCAGCGTCTTCGATCTCGATGCGCCGCTGCCCGAGATCCCGGAGACGAATGCCAGCAAGAGCGGGCAGGCGCAGATCGTCGACTATGCCCGCCGCACCGGGGCGACGGTGCGGGAGCTTGCTCGCCGCGTCGGCGGCTATGGCGGGCTCACCTTCGTCGGCACGCCCGAGCAGATCGCCGACCGGATGGGCGAGTGGCTCGAAGGGCAAGCCTGCGACGGCTTCAACGTGATGTTTCCCTTCGTGCCGGAAGGGCTCGACGATGTCTGTGCCGGCGTGGTGCCGGAACTGCAGCGACGCGGCCTGTTCCGCACCGAGTACGAGGGCACGACCCTACGCGACCATCTCGGTCTCGCGCGACCGGACAACCGCTTCTTCGAGACGCGGTAGGCTCCCCGCCGAACCGGCATGCGGTTCCGCAGGGAGCGTCGGCGCGTCAGCGCCGGCTGGTCAGGCCGTAGAGGGCGAAGCCGGCCAGCGCCGCGAGGCCGAGGGTGAGCAGGCGGTTGCTGCCGACGGTGTCGGCGGCGGCCCAGCCTGTGCTCTTGGCACTCTCGATCATGGCGCGGCCCCTGAGGATGCGCGCGGCCCTCTGCCGGTTCGCCTCCTGGGTCGGCAGATGGACGATGAAGGTGTCGCCCTCGCGGTCGATATCGATGCTGTTGCGGGCAAACCCCGCCCGTACCAGGCGGTCCTTGGCGGCGCGGGCCGCCTCAAGGCTCGTGAAATCGGCTTCGACGCCGACGGTGTCCTGGGCCATGTCTCCTCCTCGACCGATTTGGGGATGTGCCGCTCACGCGAGACCACGCCACCGTCGCCGCCCGCGGGAGGCGATGACCGATGGCCCGGCGCTTCGTGAGGCACTCCAAGCGGGAGGAGCAATCCAGTCCTGCCGTTCACGGTTCCGCGAGAAGGATCAGGCGACCGCTTCCGCCTCGCAGGCATCGACCCGCACGACGCCGTCGGCGGTGAGCGAGCAGATCACCTCGGTGCCGTCGTCGAGTGCGAAGGCATGGAACAGACGACGCTCGAGTTCTTCGAGGCCTTCGCCCGGTAGTTCCGCGATCTCATCGCGCGCACGCTCTTGGAGAACCGGAAGAACACCGCTCCTCTCGGCGATTTCCTGCGCGGATTGCGTCAGAACGATCTCGAAAGACATTGCCGCCTCCCTGTTACGACGCCGGTCACGACCTTGTCCGATCCGCGCGAAGACAGGACCCTCTTGCGACTTTTTTGGGGCAGCCACCGCGCGCTGGAAAAATCGCAAGGCAGATCAATCCCTTGGTAAACGCCTGCAACCCGCCGTCGGCCCCGACCTGTGGCCTGGACCCCGTCGGGACAGGCGTGAGGCCCCCGAGGCGGCGGCCGGCGAGATCAGGATCAGGCTTGAGGAGAGCCCGCTCGGCGGCACAGCGCAGACCGGGCTGCTGTGACGCATCGGCTCAGGGCAGCCTTTCGAGGTGTTTTTCGGTTCCAACCGGCGGAGCGGGCGGATTACGCTCGTCCGTCAAACGTCACCGGCCGCCGGAGTGTCGACAGGCTCCGACCGTCAAGAAACATCCACGGCAGGGAGGCCGGCCCCATGAATTCCATCCTCGTCGTTGCGCTCGTCTGCGCGTCCAGCGTTCAGATGCCCGATTGCTCCCGCGAGACCGCCCTCGACGTGATCATCGGGCCGGCTCACACGCTTCAGGAATGCCTGATCCAAGGGCCGGTCCTGGCCGCCAGCGCCGGCCATGGCGGCGCTGCCAACACCTACGTGAAGACCCGCTGCGAGCAGCGCAAGGAACGGTAGGCGAGGAACGATTAGACAGGAACGGGAGGAGTGGGCCGTGGCAGACGATGAGACCGTCGATCCCGTCCGCGCCGTGGAAGTGCGGCTGCGCGCCCGCCTCGCCGTGGTCGAGCGCGCGGCGTGGTTCGGCTTCGTGCAGGCGATGCGGGACCGCCCCGAAGAGACGCGCGCCTACATCGAAGCCGAGCGGGCGCGCTGCGAGGAAGGCTTCGGCAGCGGCGCCTGGGCCAAGGATCTGACCGCGGCCGAGCGCGCCATGCTCGGGGCGGAGGTCGATGCCGGGCTGGCTCAACTCGTGGAGGATGCCCGCGCGGAGATCGGCGACGGCCCCTGAACCGGGGGCTGAACGGGTCCCTCCCCGCGCCATCCTTTCGCCTTGCGGTCATGGCGGGAAGAGTCCAGTGTCCCCCGCCAAACCGGAGCCGGCCGGAGGAAACCCCGTCCGCCGGTCCCGCGAAGGAGCCGTGACTGGTGCCCATGTTCGGATACGCCGCCCGCCGGAGCGCCACCGCGCTCGCCCTGCTGCTTGCTTCGACCGGTCTCGGCACTCTGCCGGCCGCGGCCATGCAGCCGCGGGAATCCTCACCGCTCTCCGAATACGAGCCGGCGGAGTCGCTCGAAGGCAACTTCCTCTCGGCCTACATCGCCGGCGCCTCGAAGGACACGGCCGCCGCCGCGAGCTTCTACCGCGAGGCGGTGAAGGGCGACCCGCGCAACGCCGAGCTTCTGGAGCGCGCCTTCGTGTCGCTGCTCGCCGACGGCGCCATGACCGACGCCTTCCGCGCCGCCGAGCGGCTCGCCACCCGCGAAAGCTCGAACGGCCTCGCCCAGCTCGCTCTGGGCGTGCGCCAGCTCAAGGCCGGCCAGTACGGCCCCGCCCGCCAGAGCTTCGGCCGCAGCGGAAGGGGGGCGGCGGCCGACCTCACCGGGACGCTGCTCACCGCCTGGGCCTATGCCGGCGCGGGCGATGGCAAGCGCGCCTACGAGACGCTGAACCGCCTGCGCGGCGAGCGCTACTTCAACGTCTTCCGCGACTACCATGCCGGGCTGATCGCCTCGGTGATCGGCGACCGGGCCGAGGCCGAGCGCAAGCTGAAGGCGGCCTACGACGCCGACCACAACACCCTGCGCATCGTCGACGGCTATGCCCGCTTCGAGGCCGGGATCGGCCGCACCGATCTCGCCATCGACGCCTACAGCGAGTTCGAGAAGGTGATGCCGCGCCACCCCCTCGTGGTGGACGCCCTCGACAAGCTCAAGGCCGGCAAGCCGCTCACGCCCCTGATCTCGTCGGCCCAGGAAGGCGCGGCCGAGGTGCTCTACGGACTCGGTTCGGCCGGCTCGACGCAGGGCGACGAGCTTCCGGCGGTGGTCTACCTGCGGCTTGCCCTCTACCTCGCCCCCGAGCACGCCGTCGCCCGGCTGACCCTCGCCGACACGCTCGACCGCATGAAGCAGGCCGAGCGCTCGAACGAGGCCTACGCGCAGATCCCGGCGTCCTCGCCGCTCAAGCTCAATGCCGACATTCAGATCGGCCTCAACCTCGAGCAGATGGGCCGTGGCGACGAGGCGCTGCAGCACCTCGACACTGTGCTCAAGGCGCATCCCGACAACATCGACGTGATCTCGGCGCTCGGCAACGTGCAGCGCTCGCGCAAGAAGTTCACCGAGGCGACCGAGACCTATACCCGTGCGATCAATCTGATCCAGCCGGGCCGGGAGGCCAACAACTGGACGCTGTTCTACTTCCGCGGCACCGCCTACGAGCGGGCCGGCGAGTGGCAGAAGGCGGAGGCCGACCTCAAGAAGGCGCTCGCCCTCGTGCCGCCGACCCAGCCGAACGCCAAGGCGCAGGTGCTCAACTACCTCGCCTATTCCTGGGTCGATCGGAACATGAACATCGACGAGAGCTTCACCATGCTGAAGCAGGCCGTCGATCTCTCACCCCGCGACGGCATGATCATCGACAGCCTCGGCTGGGCCTATTTCCGCCTCGGTCGCTGGGACGATGCGGTGCGCGAGCTGGAGAAGGCGGTCGAGCTAAAGCCGGGCGATCCCACCATCAATGACCACCTCGGCGACGCTTACTGGCGCACCGGCCGTCGGCTGGAGGGCAAGTTCCAGTGGCAGCACGCCAAGGACCTGAACCCCGAGCCCGACGATCTCGTCAAGATCAACGCCAAGCTCAAGGATGGCCTGCCCGAGCCGGACAAGCCGACGGCGACCGCCGAGAACCCGCCGACCCAGGATCCGGCCCAGGCCGCGCCCGCGCCCGTGGCGGCGCCGCACAACCCGGAGAACCCGGAACTGCCGAAGGGCGCACCCGCGCCGAGCGAGCCGCCGGGCGCGGCGGACAAGAAGCCGGGGAAGTAAGGCTTCCCCGCTCCGGCGATATCCCACTCACGCCCTCATCCTGAGGTGACCGCGACAGCGGGCCTCGAAGGATCCTCCAGTTCCCGCGCGGCTTCTGGAAGATCCTTCAAGGCCTCCGCTTCGCTGCATCACCTCAGGATGAGGTCGCGGCTCGGAGTGGGTCATCGTCGATGGCGCTAGCCTTGCCCGTTCCGAATGTGACCCCTAAGGCAGGGTTTATCCCCTGCCCCTCCGGCCGAGAGCCTTCGTGTCCGTCCTCACCACCCGCGCTCCGGCCAAGATCAACCTGACCCTGCACGTTCTCGGCCGCCGGCCGAAGGACGGCTACCATGCGCTGGAGAGCCTCGTCGCCTTCGCCGAGGTGGCCGACACGCTGGAACTGGCGCCGGGCCCTGATCTTTCGCTCGATGTCGCGGGTCCCACGGCCGGTCCAGCGGGACCTCTCGACGACAACCTCGTCCTGCGTGCCGCCCGCCACTTGGCCGCGGGCGTCGACGGCCTGAGGTTCGGCGCGTTCCGACTGCACAAGCAACTGCCCGTGGCGGCCGGAATCGGCGGCGGCTCGTCGGACGCAGCCGCCGCTCTGCGGTTGCTGGCTAAACTGAACGAATTGCCCGTCGATCACCCGGCCGTGGTCGCGGCCGCCCGCGCCACGGGGGCCGACGTGCCGGTCTGCCTCGATCCGCGGGCGCGGATGATGCGCGGGGCGGGCGAGGAGATCGGGCCCGTGCTCGGCCTTGCGGCTTTGCCGGCGGTGCTGGTCAATCCCGGCGTACCGGTCGCGACGGCGCCTGTCTTCAAGGCCCTCGGCCTCGCCGTCGGGCAGGTGCTCGACGGGGCCGCGCATCCGGCCATCGCCAGCGGTCTCGGCGCGGATGCGGTGCTCGGTGCCATCGCGCCCGCCCGCAACGATCTGGAGGCGCCGGCCCTCACCGTTGCCCCGGTGATCGGCGAGGCGCTGGCGCTGCTGCGGGCGCAGGGTGGGTGTCGTCTGGCGCGGATGTCCGGCTCGGGCGCGACCGTGTTCGCGATTTTTTCCGATGACGGAGCGGCGCAGACGGCGGCTGGAGCGATCCGCGCCGCTCAGCCGGGCTGGTGGGTGGAGCCGACGCGCCTCGCCTGAAGGCGGTGCCGTGGGCGAGCGTCAGTGCGCCCGGGCGATGCAGAAATCCACCACCTGCAACAGAGCCGACTTCATCGGCCCGTTCGGGAACGGGTCCAAAGCCGCGCGGGCCTGATCGCCGTAATGGCGGGCGCGCTCGATCGTGTCGTCGAGGGCGCGGTGGCGGCGCAGGATCGCCAGCGCCTGCTGCAGATCGCCCTCCTCCAGATCCTCCCGTTCGAGGGTGCGGCGCCAGAAGGCCCGCTCCTCGTCCGAGCCGCGGCGCAGCGCCAGCACGATCGGCAGGGTGATCTTGCCCTCGCGGAAATCGTCGCCGACGTTCTTTCCGAGCGCCGCGCTGGTGCCGCCGTAATCGAGCACGTCGTCGATGAGCTGGAAGGCGATGCCGAGATTCATGCCGTACGCGCGGCAGGCCGCCTGCTCCGCGTCCGGCCGCTGGCTCAGCACCGGACCGACCTCGCAGGCCGCCGCGAACAGCTCCGCGGTCTTGCCGCGGATCACCGCGAGATACTCGTCCTCACTCGTCTCGGTATTCTTGGCGGCGGTGAGCTGCATCACCTCGCCCTCGGCAATGACGGTGGCCGCCGCCGACAGGATGTCGAGGGCACGAAGGCTGCCGACCTCGACCATCATGCGGAAGGCCTGCCCGAGCAGGAAGTCGCCGACGAGCACGCTCGCCTCGTTGCCCCACTTGATGCGGGCGGCGACCCGCCCGCGGCGCATGTCGCTCTCGTCGACGACGTCGTCGTGGAGGAGGGTCGCGGTGTGCATGAACTCGACCGCGGCGGCGAGCTTCACCGCACCGTCGCCGCTTCCGTACCCGCACAGATCGGCGCAGGCGAGCGTCAGGATCGGGCGCAGGCGCTTGCCGCCCGAGGCGATCAGGTGGTTGGCGACCTCGGGGATCATCGCCACGTCGGAGCCCGTGCGCGACAGGATCGTCGCGTTCACCCGCTCCATCCCGGCCGCGACGAGGCTCACGAGGTCGGTGAGGCTGGCCTCCGGATCGGAGCGGCCTTCATCGAGGGTAACGACGACGCCCAAGCGCGATGCCTCCGGAAAACTCTCGACCGGCACCCTGCCGGAACCCCTGCCCCGCGGCTGCCCCTGTCGCACGGGGCCGGCGGCAGGGCAACACGCGGTCGTGCCGCATGGCTGCGCAAGAACGTGGACAATGTTACCAGCCGCAGACCGCCGGCCCGCTTGCCGGGCGGCGGCAGGAAGGGTTTGAGGCCGTGACGGAACTGATCCGCAGCAACGACATCGTCCTGATCGGATTCGCGCGCTCGCTTCTCGAAGAAGCGGGCGTCCCGCTTTTCGTTGCCGACGAGCACATGAGCGCGCTCGAAGGATCGATCGGCGCGTTCGGCCGGCGCCTGCTGGTGCCCGATGACCACGCGCGACAGGCCCGCCGCATCCTGGCCGATGCCGGCCTGTCTGCTGAATTGCGCGACGAGCGCTGAGCGGACGCCCGGTGGATACGGAGCCGGATGCCTTCCTCGGCGGCCGCCTGAGGCTGCGCCAGCCGGCCCGCGGCGCCCATCGCGCCGGCACCGATGCCGTGTTGCTCGCCCGGCTTCTCACCCCCGCGCCGGGCGCGACGCTCTACGATCTCGGCGCGGCGACCGGTGTGGTGGGGCTGGCGGCGGCGCGGCTCTCCGAGGAGGCCCGCGTGGTGCTGGTCGAGCGCGACCCCGGCCTTGCCGCTCTGGCTCGGGAAAATGTGTCGGCGAATGAGCTCGACGGGCGTGTCGTGGTGATCGAGGCGGATCTCCTCGCGCCGGGGGCGCAGCGCCGGGCCGCCGGTCTGGCGCCGGAGAGCGCCGATATCGTGCTGACCAACCCGCCCTTCTTCGAGGCCGGCACGCACCGCGCCTCCCCGGTTCCGCTCAAGGCGGCGGCGCATACCTTCGCCACCGGCGGGCTCGACCTCTGGCTCAGAACCTGCTCCGACCTGCTCCGCCCCGGCGGACGGCTCGGCCTGATTCACCGGGCCGACGCCCTGCCCGCTTGCCTCGACGCCATGCGCGGGCGTTTCGGCGACTGCGCCGTCCGCCCCGTTCACGGACGGGCCGGGCGGCCGGCGATCCGCGTGCTGATTGCGGCGGTGAAGGGCAGCCGCGCGCCGTTTCGGCTGCTGCCGCCCCTGGTGCTTCAGGACGAAGCCGGGCGCTTCACGCCGGAGGCCGAGGCCCTGCACCGGGGCGATCCCTGGCCGGCCCCGTGAACGCGGGGCGCCCGCTCGTGACTCTCGATCCGTAGGCCGCCGTGATGGATCGGCCGGCGGCGTCCTGCTAACGGAGGTGTGATCCGCCCGCCTCGGAGGGCGGTGCCCCGTGCGACCGCGAAAAGAAGCCGCGAAAAGAAGCCACCATGCCGCTGACCGTCCCGACCTGGATGCGCTTCCTCCTGCCCCGCCGCTTCCGCCAGACCCCTCCCCGGGTCGCGGTGGTGCGCCTGAGCGGGGTGATCGGCACCGGCTCGCCGTTCCGGCCGGGCCTCTCGGTCAGTACGGTGGCGCCGAGCCTGGAGCGCGCCTTCACGATGCCGGGCCTCTCGGCGGTGGCGCTCGTCGTCAACTCGCCCGGCGGCTCGCCGGTGCAGTCGCACCTGATCTACCGGCGCATCCGGGCGCTGGCCGCGGAGAAGGAGATCAAGGTCTTCGCCTTCGTGGAGGATGCCGCGGCCTCGGGCGGCTACATGATCGCCTGCGCCGCCGACGAGATCGTCGCCGATCCCGCTTCGCTCGTCGGCTCCATCGGGGTGGTCTCGGCCGGGTTCGGCTTCGACCGGCTGATCGAGCGCCTCGGCGTCGAGCGCCGCGTCCACACCCAGGGTGAGGCGAAGGCGATGCTTGATCCGTTCCGGCCCGAGAACCCGCAGGACGTCGCCCGGCTGAAGGAGATCCAGGCCGACGTGCAGACCCTGTTCACCGGTCTCGTGCGCGAGCGCCGGCCGAAGCTCGATGCGAGCCGCGACCTGTTCACCGGTGCGGTCTGGACCGGGCGGCAGGCACTCGACCTCGGCCTCGTCGACGAGCTCGGCGACCTGCGCGGCACGCTGCGCGCCCACTACGGTGACAAGGTCGAGTTGCGGCTCGTGGCCGAGACCCGCGGCTCCTGGCTCGCCCGCCTGCTGCGCCGCGCCGGCCCCGGCCAGGCGGCGGCCGGGATTCCCGATGCGGTGATCGCGGCGGTTGAGGAGCGCGCCGCCTGGGCGCGGTTGGGATTGTAGGCGAAGTGCATTCCTAACCCTCGCGCCGGCGGCTTCCGATCCGCCGCGGCTTCGCGGAGGATGGCTGGCTTTGCGGCAGTCCACCCCCGAGCCGCGATCATTGTCAGCAGCCTTCAAGCCGGCTTGCGGAGCGACGTCGATTTCTGTACCGATCGGTCTTGTTCGTACCGATCAGTACAGAAAGACCCTGCCATGTCGCGCCCCCCGCTTCCGCCCTTCACCGACGAGACCGCCGCGCAGAAGGCGCGCATGGCGGAAGATGCCTGGAACAGCCGCGACCCGGAACGGGTCGCCCTCGCCTACACGCCCGACAGCGTCTGGCGGAACCGCGCCGAGTTCGTGAAGGGACGCGAAGAGATCGCCGCCTTCTTGCGGCGCAAGTGGTCACGCGAGTTGGAGTACCGGCTGATAAAGGAGGTCTGGGCGCACCAGGGGAACCGCATCGCCGTTCGCTTCGCCTACGAGTGGCGCGACGATAGCGGGCAGTGGTTCCGTTCCTACGGCAACGAGAATTGGGAATTCGACGAGGCGGGGCTGATGCGCCACCGCATCGCCTCCATCAATGACCTGCCGATTGCCGAGAGCGACCGGAAGTATCACTGGCCCCTCGGCCGCCGGCCGGATGACCATCCGTCCTTGAGCGATCTGGGGCTCTAGGGCGTGGCCCGCACCGTCGCCGAGCGGTCCGACGTGCTGCCGCTGCTCGCGGAGGTGTTTCGCGAGCATGGCTACGAGGGGGCGAGCCTGTCGCTGATCTCGAAGGCGACGGGACTCGGCAAGGGCAGCCTCTATCACTTCTTTCCCGGCGGGAAGGAGGAGATGGCGACCGCTGTGCTTGCCGAGATCGACGGCTGGTTCGAGACCAACGTCTACCGTCCCTTGCGGGAAGCGGATGATCCGAAGGCGGCCGTGGCGACGATGTTCGCGACGACAGCAGCGTATTTCCGCTCCGGCCGCCGGGTCTGCCTCGTCGGCGCGCTGAGCCTGAGCGACGCCCGCGACCGCTTCGCCGGCCGGCTGCGGGACTATTTCGCCCGCTGGGTCGAGGCGCTCGCCGCGGCCCTCGCGCGCGACGGTCATGGTCCGGAGGCGGCCGGCGTCCTCGCCGAGGAGGCCGTGGGTGGTATCCAGGGAGCGGTGGTCCTGGCCCGCGCCCTCGACCGGCCGGAGGTGTTCGAGCGGATCCTGGCGGGCTTGGCGGCGCGCTGTCTCGGCGACGCCTGACGGCGCTCCGCGTCAGCGCGCGCAGCCGGCCGGGGTCGCGTAGCCGGAATAAACCACCCGAACCTTGCGAGCGCAGGTCTCGGCCGCCGGCATCGCGGCGACCGGGGCGACCTCGATGGGCGTGACCGCCACAATCTCCTCGACCGCCATCGTGTGATCGGGGGTCGCGAGCGCATTGGAAGCGCCCATCACCAGCGCGGTGGTGGCGAGTGAGGCCGCGGTGAGAGCGGCGAAAACAGTCAATCCCTTGCGCATGATCTATCCGAAAATGGTGGCCGCTCGACCTCGTAGGGGAGCGGAGCTGTTCCTTTGCCGCATTAACTTGGCAGCAACCTTTGCCGTTCCCGCTCTGAGCCGCCGACACTGAAAAAGATGTGCCGGCACGCACGGGAGCGTGGCCGCCGTGCGGCGCGACCTCCGCCTCGCAAATTCCGGCCGGCGCCCCATATCCTGTTTACCCTCCGCGCAATCCCGTGCTTTGGGCGTACATGCGGAGGCCACGATGGCTCTTGCTCCGGAAAAAGGGGGCGCTCGCCCCGTCACCTCGTCCGACTTCAACGAGCGCGTGAAGCGTCTCCTGGCGGCCAAGCCGGCGATCGAGGCCGTGCCGAAGGAACGGACGGCCAAGCGGAACTTCACACGGTCCACCCCGCGCACGTAGCGCGAAGTCGCTTGAGCGGCTTCGCGGCACGAAGAGTGCCGCGCGCAGCGGGCCTCGGCCCTTGCCGAGGCATCGAGCGGAGCGAATGCCTGAGCCCGCGGATGCGGGCGCCGGCGATTGAGGTCGGCAAAAAAAATCGGGGTGATCGCTTTCAAGCGATCGCCTTGGCTGGGGAGTCGGTTCGCTTGACACCCCGCCCCCCGCTCTTAAACGGTCCGGCAGCTTCCCTCCTGCCGGATCTGCCATGTCGAGCGACGCCGACCTCTCGCCCACACGCTCGTTCCAGGGCCTGATCCTGACCCTGCAGCGCTTCTGGGCAGCCAGGGGCTGTGTGATCCTCCAGCCCTACGACATGGAGGTCGGCGCCGGCACCTTCCACCCGGCCACGACGCTGCGGGCGCTGGGACCCAAGCCTTGGAAGGCGGCTTACGTGCAGCCCTCGCGGCGCCCCAAGGACGGGCGCTACGGCGAGAACCCGAACCGCCTGCAGCACTACTACCAGTTCCAGGTGATCCTGAAGCCGAACCCGCCGAACCTTCAGGAACTCTACCTCGCCTCGCTGGCGGCGATCGGCGTCGATCTCAAGCTCCACGACATCCGCTTCGTCGAGGACGATTGGGAGAGCCCGACGCTCGGCGCCTGGGGGCTCGGCTGGGAATGCTGGTGCGACGGGATGGAGGTGAGCCAGTTCACCTACTTCCAGCAGGTCGCCGGTTTCGAGTGCGCGCCGGTGGCCGGCGAGCTGACGTATGGCCTCGAACGCCTCGCCATGTACGTGCAGGGCGTCGAGAACGTGTACGATCTCAACTTCAACGGCGGCGAGGGCGAGGACAAGGTCACCTACGGCGACGTCTTCCTCCAGGCCGAACAGGAATATTCGCGCCACAACTTCGAGGCCGCCGATACGGCGATGCTGTTTCGTCACTTCGCCGACGCGGAGAAGGCCTGCCGCCTCTACCTCGAGGCCGGCGCTCCCGAGAGCGAGGGCGCGCGTCACCGCATCGTCCAGCCGGCCTACGACCAGTGCATCAAGGCGAGCCACGTCTTCAACCTGCTCGATGCCCGTGGCGTGATCTCGGTCACCGAGCGACAGAGCTACATCCTGCGGGTGCGCGAGCTGGCCAAGGCCTGCGGCGCCGCGTGGCTCCAGACCGAGGCCGGCGGGCATTCCGGTGACCCTGCCGGCGCCCCTGCCGGCAACCAAGCCGCCGCGGCCTGAGATGCACCGCCGGGCCGTCCTCACCCTCGCCTTCGGGCTCCTCGCCGAACCGGCGCTCGCGCAATCCGCGGCCGACCCGGTGGAGACGGTACGGGCCTTCTACGCGGCCGACGACATCAACGCGGTGCGCTTCTACGCCAAGCGTCTGCGGACCCTCTACGAGCGCGACCAGCGCGAGGCCAAGGGCGAGGTTGGGCGGCTCGGCTTCGCCTTTTACGTCAACGGTCAGGACACCGAGCCGGACTTTGCAAAGTCGCTGGCGCTCGCACCGCTCTCGAACGAGGGTGACCGGGCCGAGGTGCGGGCGAGCTTCCGCAATGGCGGCCCGCAGGAGCTGCGCTACAGCCTCGTGCGTGAGGCCGGCGCGTGGAAGATCGCCAATGTCCGCTCGCTGAAGGGTGAGACCTGGGATCTCATTGCTCTCCTGTCGGCGCCGCTTCGTTAGAGCCCCACACATCCAACGGCTGTGGCGTCATCGAAGCGACATCTGAGGGGGATAGTCGCGCCGCCTCTCACTGGCTGACGAGACGCGCAACGATGTCCGACCTGCCCGACGCCCCGACCCTCGACGCGGTGATCGCGCACCGCTTCTCCCGGCGCGACCTGATGCGCGGCTCGCTTGCCGCCGCGCTCGCCGCCGGAGTCGCGCCGCAGGCCGCCGCCGCCCCCGCGGACCGTCCCTCCTTCGACTTCCCGGAACTCGCGGCCGGCGTCGATGAGCACCTGCACGTGGCCGAGGGCTACGAGGCGAAGCCCCTGCTGCGCTGGGGCGACCCGCTGTTTGCCGACGCCCCCGCCTTCGACCCGAAGAAGCAGAGTGCCGCGGCCCAAGAGCGCCAGTTCGGCTACAACAACGACTTCGTCGGATTCATCCCGCTCGATACCGAGGGCCGCCGCGGCCTGCTCGTGGTCAACCACGAATACACCAATGCCGAGCTGATGTTTCCCGGCCTCGATGCGGCCGACCGCAAGGGCGTGATCGCGGCCTTGAACCCCGCTCAGGTCGCGGTCGAGATGGCCGCCCATGGCGGTTCGGTGGTCGAGATCGTCCGTGAGGCGGATGGGTGGCGCCCGGTCGTCGGCTCACCCTACACCCGGCGTATCACGGCGCTGACGCCGATGGATCTCACCGGTCCGGCGGCCGGCGATCCCCGCCTCGTCACCGAGGCCGATCCGAGCGGCCGGCGCGTGCTCGGCATGATCAACAACTGCTCGGGCGGCGTCACGCCCTGGGGGACGTGGCTCTCGGGGGAGGAGAACATCAACTACTATTTCGGCGGCGCCCTCCCCGCCGGGCATCCGGAGGCCGGCAACGCCAAGGCGATGGGCATCGGCAGCCTGCAATATGCCTGGAGCCGCTTCCATCCGCGCTTCGACCTCGCACGGACGCCGAACGAGCCGAATCGGTTCGGCTGGGTGGTCGAGATCGATCCGTTCGATCCGGGCGCGACCCCGAAGAAGCGCACGGCGCTCGGCCGGTTCAAGCACGAGGGCGCGGCGGGGGCGCGCGCGATCGACGGGCGCTACGTCGTCTATCTCGGTGACGACGAGCGCTTCCAGCACGTCTACCGCTTCGTCAGCAATGGCAGGGTGCAAGCGGAGCGCGGCGCCAACGTCGACCTTCTCGATTCCGGCACGCTCAGCGTCGCCCGGTTCGAGCCGGACGGCACCGGCCGCTGGCTGCCGCTGGTCCACGGGGCAAACGGGCTCGACGCGGGCAACGGCTTCGGATCCCAAGCCGACGTGCTGATCGAGACGCGGCGCGCCGCCAAACGGCTCGGTGCCACGCCGATGGACCGGCCCGAGGACATCGAGGCCAACCCACGCACCGGCCGCGTCTACGTGATGCTGACCAACAACACGAAGCGCACCGCCGATCAGGAGGAGCCGGCCAATCCGCGCGGCCCTAACGCCTTCGGCCACGTCATCGAGATCGCCCCCGACGGCACCGACCACGGCGCCGAGACCTTCCGCTGGGAGGTGCTGGTGCGCTGCGGCGATCCGGCCAAGCCCGAGGTGAAGGCGAGCTTCTCCGCACTGACCACCGAGAACGGCTGGTTCGGCATGCCCGACAACTGTGCCTTCGACGGGCGGGGCCGCCTCTGGATCGCCACCGACGGCAACAATCGCCGTGCCACCGGCCGGGCCGACGGCATCTGGGCGGTGGAGACGGAGGGGCCGCGTCGGGGCACCGCGCGCCACTTCCTGCGGGTGCCGGTGGGCGCCGAGATGTGCGGCCCCTGCTTCACCCCCGACGACGAGACCTTCTTCGTCGCCGTCCAACATCCCGGCGAACCCGACGAGGACGGGGCGCTCGGCTCCTACGAGAAGCCTTCGACCCGCTGGCCGGACTTTTCGCCGGACATGCCGCCGCGACCGTCCGTGGTGGCGGTGCGGCGGACGGGGGGTGGACGGATCGGGTGAGGCCGACCGGTCGACATCTCCCCCGTCCTCGCGAGACAAAGCCGAAACGATCCAGGGCGCGCCCGTTCGCGAAAAGCCGAGTGCCGGCTCGCTTCATTGAGGCTGGCGATGACGAAGCGCCGGCGGTGACAGACCGGGCGCATCTCCCGTCTCGACGCGGCCCGAGCGGGCGGCTATTCCCGCGCGCATGCCTGACCTTCTGCTCGAACTCCGCTCCGAAGAGATCCCCGCGCGCATGCAGCGGCGTGCGGCCGAGGATCTGAAGAAGCTCGTCACCGACGCGCTGGTCGAGCGCGGTTTCCTCTACGAGGGCGCCAAGGCCTTCGCGACGCCGCGGCGGCTGGCGCTGCACATCGCCGGGCTGCCCGCCCGCGGCGAGGCGGTGCGTGAGGAGCGGCGCGGGCCGCGCGTCGGCGCGCCGGAGGCCGCCGTTCAGGGCTTCCTGAAGAGCGCGGGGCTGGCGAGCCTCGATCAGGCCACCACCGTCACCGATCCGAAGAAGGGCGAGTTCTACCTCGCGGTGATCGAGCGGGCCGGCCGCGAGACGCTGGACGTGCTGGCCGAGATCCTGCCGGGCATCATCCGGAACTTCCCCTGGCCGAAATCCATGCGCTGGGGCGCCGCCTCGGCCCAGCCCGGCTCCCTGCGCTGGGTGCGCCCGCTGCAATCGATCGTCGCCACCTTCGGCCCCGAGACCGAGACGCCGGACGTCGTGCCGTTCTCGGTCGACGGCATCACCGCCGGCTCGGTCACGAGCGGCCACCGCTTCCTCGCGCCTTCGCCCTTCGAGGTGCGCCGCTTCGACGACTACGTCCAGGCGCTGGAGCGCGCCGACGTGATCCTCGATGCCGACCGGCGCAAGGACATCATCCTGCACGACGCCAAGGATCTCGCCTTCGCCCGCGGCCTCGACCTCGTGGAGGATGAGGGCCTGCTGGAGGAGGTGGCCGGACTGGTGGAGCGGCCGGTGGTGCTGATGGGCTCGTTCGAGGAGCGCTTCCTCGAGATCCCGGCCGAGGCGATCCGGGCCACCATCCGCGCCAATCAGAAGTGCTTCGTGCTGCGCAAATCCGGCTCCGAGGAGCTGGCGCCGGCCTTCGTGCTGGTCTCGAACCTCGTCGCCTCCGATGGCGGCGCGGCGATCACCGCCGGCAACGAGCGCGTGGTGCGCGCCCGGCTCTCGGACGCGAGATTCTTCTGGGAGACCGACAAGGCAACGAAGTTGGAAGATCGGTTGCCGAAGCTCGACACCATCGTCTTCCACGAGAAGCTCGGCACGCAAGGCGAGCGCGTCGCCCGCATCGCCGCGCTGGCCAAGGAGATCGCGCCGCTGGTGGGCGCCGACCCGGCCCTGGCCGAACGCGCGGCCCGGCTCGCCAAGGCCGACCTCGTCACCGAGATGGTCGGCGAGTTCCCGGAACTGCAGGGCCTGATGGGCCGCAAATACGCAGCGCTCCAGGGCGAGCACCCGAGCATCGCCGCCGCCATCGAGGAGCACTACAAGCCGGTGGGTCCGAGCGACCGCGTGCCGACCGATCCGGTCTCCCTGGCCGTGGCGTTGGCGGACAAGCTCGATACCTTGGTTGGTTTTTGGGCGATCGATGAGAAGCCTACGGGAAGTAAGGATCCTTACGCGCTTCGGCGCTCAGCGCTAGGTGTGATTCGTATAATTCTAAGTAACGAATTGCGTATTGCGTTGTTTTTTGGTCTAGTTGTGATTGGTCGAAGAATAATGGCCAACATGCTAGTGAATGCGGGCAAGCCAATCGATGCTCGCTTGAGCTTTTTAAAAATGTCTGGAGATCTTTCGGACGACGGTACGATTTCTAAATTGTTGACGGTCTCACAAAAGGCCGCATCGATGATGCAGTCTAAGATGGGTATGCAAATCCCGCCACAGGAATGGGAAATTGCAAGGACGAAAGATTTGTTGGCGTTTTTTGCCGACCGCCTGAAAGTCTACCTGCGCGACCAGGGCGCCCGCCACGACCTGATCGATGCCGTCTTCGCCCTGCCCGGTCAGGATGACCTTCTGCTCGTCGTCCGCCGCGTCGAGGCACTGGGCGTGTTCCTGAGCACCGACGACGGCAAGAACCTGCTTGCCGGCTACAAGCGTGCGGCCAACATCCTGCGCATCGAGGAGAAGAAGGACGGCCAGGCCTACGACGCCGCGCCCGATGCGGCGCTGGCTGCCTCCGGTCAGCCGGAGGAGCAGGCGCTGGCCGAGGCGCTCGCGGCGGCCCGCCAAGAGGCGTCCGCGGCGATCGCGGCCGAGGACTTTTCGGGTGCGATGCGGGCGCTGTCGCACCTGCGGGCGCCGGTGGACGCGTTCTTCGAGACCGTCACCGTCAACGCCGACGACCCGGCTCTGCGCAGGAATCGTCTGCTCCTGCTCAATGCCCTGCGCGCGGCCACCCGCGAGGTGGCCGACTTCTCGCGCATCGAGGGCTGACGAGGAGGAAGGCCAGAGTGTCTGTCCACCCTGGCTGGACGGTGTCGCGCCGTTGCCGGGGTGGCGATCGTTCGTTGCAGGATCTCTGTCGTCGTCAGGTGGGCGATGGTGGGGGCAACCTGCTCGCAATGCTTGATTGTTGCTAGAGCTGTTGCCGATCAATCTGGATCGTATGCGTCGTAGCCGGCCGCTGCGAGGCAGTTGCGGCATTGCTTTGGGGAGAGGCTGTCGAAGGCTGATCGGATTGCCGCT
>NZ_BPRC01000006.1 GCF_022179725.1 Methylorubrum aminovorans | reverse complement strand
GATCAACGGCTCCAACTCACCCCACTGTGCGTCTGACAGCATCACGTCTCCTCATTCGAAACCGAGAAAACGCCAAAATTCGCAATCCGTTCAGGCGACGACAGGCCCTAGTGTACGAAGGTCTGAAATCGTGGCTTGGGAGAGGAGTGCTGGATGGGACTCATCGCTAGCCGAACCGCAGTGCTCGCGTTGCCGAAGCGGTACGACGCCCGCTTAGAACTCGGTGGATTACCTGCCGTATCTGCGTTGTTGTTGTCTTGGCCGATCTTCGTAGCTCTTATTGTCTCCGTCCGGTTTTTCTTTAGGCGATATCAGCCTCTCATGGAGGACACCATGGATTGCTCTGCCACTCTTCTGGCCAGCATTCGTTCTTCTCCCCTTTGCTGCGCACATCCCAACAAATTTGGTTCCACCAGTCTTTGCTTTCGCAGGCTTGGCCGCAGGCTGTAAGCAATGGCTGCCACTTATCGATGGTGAAGCAGATCGTCCGCGGCAAGTGATGATTGGTATTGTAAATGGCGTCGCAATCGATATTGCTCCGCCAATAATATATGGCTGCATCATCGCTTGGTTGGCGTGCTGCCATAGTCGCTCCGGCCCTGCTGACATGCGAGGCCTCAGACCCTACCGCGCCGCGCTACTCGCGCTGCTCCTGCTTGTGGCACTATGGTTCGTAATACCTTTTTGCTTCTCGCATTCTGGTTACCTCCGAACTTGAGCGTGCCGGATGCAGGTGGGCTCGCGGTTTTTCTCGGGACTATCGTAGGCGGCCTAATCTATTTTTTCCCATGGGCAGCAATCATCGCGGGGATCATAACGATCTCGATGACGCACGGCGTTCCCCGGTCCTACCTAGCCATAGTTTTTCTAACATCCACGTTAGCTTTGTGCTCATTGAACCCGCCTGTGCCATCTGCAAGCTTGCTAACGGTCGTTCTCAACGACGCACTCGGCAAGCTCACTCTATCTGGTCACCCGTCATTCGTCACAGACCCGTGGCGACCGTTTGTTTGTTCTGCTGTGGGTGTGGCAGTTTACGGATTTTTGCTTTGTTTAATCCAGAGGAGAGACGCTGCAATTCTGCCTGCACTCGCAATTCCTACGTCTAGCTCAATCCATGAAGCGGTTAGAAGCAGATAGCCCGTTTACGGCTGACGGACGTTTTGGAACCAAGGTCTGCTTCACTGCTCTTTCGTCTGTAAGCAGTCCGGCCAAGATTGCCCAACGCAGTCGTGAATCTGTGGCCTGCCGCTGGCGGAAATCAGATACTCCAAGGGTCTGCAGAGGTTCGAAAGCGAGCCAACGCACGCTCGAGCCGCTCTCGTGTCCGTCCTGACTTTCGAAACTCGTCAGGAGCGACGGTATCGAGTGGTCTCGGCACAATCGCGATCGCAGCAAAATTCACCCCGTCATCCATCTCCGCCGCGCCATTGTGCAGTGCGGAACCGCCTTCGCCAGCGATCATTGCCCCTGCGACGAGGAGGTGATCGATGGCGCAAGCCCACGCAGTCTTCGACGAACTCATCGGCTGGATCGTCCAGCTTCCGTGGTGGGTCGCGAGCCCGATCCTGATCGCCGGCTGCTGCGCGCTGGTGCTGCCCCTGCACGGGGTCGCCTATCGCTTCGCGCAGAGGGCGGTGAGCGGCAAGAGCCTGTTCTGGCGCTCGCTCGTCGCGCGCACCCGGGGCCCGAGCCGGCTCGCGCTGCTGGTGGTGGCCCTGGCGCTTGCGGTCTCGACCGCGCCCCTGACCTGGCAGATCCGGCTCGTCCTCAATCAGGTGCTGCTCGTCGCCTTCGTGACGCTGGCGGGCTGGACCTGCGCCACGGCGATCCACATCGCCACCGTGATCTACCTGCGCCGGTTCAAGCTCGACGCGGAAGACAACCTGCTCGCGCGAAAACACTTCACCCAGATGCGCATCCTGGAGCGGGCGGCGCAGACCATGGTGGCCCTCGTCACCGCGGCCATCGTGCTGATGACCTTCGAGCCGGTGCGGCAATACGGGGTGAGCCTGCTCGCCTCGGCGGGCGCCGCCGGGCTGATCCTCGGACTGGCGATGCAGCCGGTGCTCTCCAACCTTGTGGCGGGCATCCAGATCGCCATCACCCAGCCGATCCGGATCGAGGACGCGATCATCGTCGAGAACGAGTGGGGCTGGGTCGAGGAGATCACCGCGACCTACGTCGTCGTGCGCCTATGGGACTGGCGCCGCCTCGTGCTGCCGCTGACCTACTTCATCCAGAAACCGTTCCAGAACTGGACCCGCGAGTGCGCATCCCTGATCGGCTCGGTGTTCCTCTACGTCGATCACCGGGCGCCGATCGAGGCGATGCGCAGGGAGCTGCGGCGGATCGCGGGGGCGTCCCGGCTGTGGGACGGCCAAGTGGTCAACCTTCAGGTCTCGGATGCGCGCGAGGGCGTGATCGAGCTGCGGATGCTGGTGAGCGCGCGCAACGCGCCTCAAACCTGGGATCTGCGCTGCGAGGTGCGCGAGAAGATGATCGGCTTCCTGCAGAAGGAGCACCCTTCCGCACTGCCGCGCCAGCGGGCGGAATGGGTCAACCCCGATCCGCCCTATCCCGGCGGTCGGGTCACGTCCGAGGCCGGCAACGGGCCCGGCCTGCGCGGCGAGCGCCCGGTCCGGAGCGATCCCCGCGCGGCGGCCGCCTGAGCCGGCAACCGCACCGGAAACGAAAAGGGCCCGGTGCTGTCGATCCGCACCGGGCCCTTTTTCATGGCTGTGAGTGCGCGCCTCAGCAGCTCGCGTGACCGCACTGGCGGATGTCGTTGATGGTCTTGCGCATCGGCTCGACGCCGACCGCGCCGGGCAGGATCTCGTCGCCGATGACGAAGGCGGGGGTGCCCGAAAGGCTGAGCTTGTCGCCGAGGCCGACATTCTCGGTCAGCGCGGCCTTCACCTCCGGCCCCTGCGCGTCCCGCTTCAGCCGCTCGATATCGGCGCCGAACTCACGCGCCACCGCGATCGCCCGCTCGCCGTTGATGCGGCCCTTCGTCTCGAGCAGCTTGGCGTGGTAGTCGAACATCTTCTCCGGCTTGAGCTGCAGCTTGGCCGCGAGCGCGATCCGGCTTGCCTCCAGCGACTCGGCGCCGAGCACGGGGAAGTCCTTGAGCACTACCCGCAGCTTCGGATCGGACTTGATCAGGGTCTGCACGTCGGTGAACGCCTTGCGGCAATAGCCGCAATTGTAGTCGAAGAACTCGACCACGGTGACGTCGCCGTTCGGGTTGCCGGCGACGATGCCGTGGGGCGAGTTGGTCAGCGCCTCGCGCGATTCCTTCAGCGCGGCGGCCTGGGCGAGCTTCTGCGTCTCCTGAGCGCGGCGCTCGCCCTCGGCGATCGCCTCCTGGAGCACGTCGGGATTCTTGACGAGGTAGTCCTTGACGATCCCCTCGATCGCCTTGCGCTGGGCGTCGGTGAAGGGGACGGCCTCCTCCGCGCGGGCGCCCGCGGCCGCGCCGAGCGATAGGCCGCCGGCGAGGGCGAGGACGGAAACGGAGCGGAACAGCGTCATCGATACCTCGTGATACGTGTCGGTACGAAGGCCCGGCGGGAACATCGACGGCGCGTTCAACCGGCCCTGCGCGACGAGACTATGGCACAGCGCGACCACCGCGCCGATGCCAATCTAATCTCCACGGAGGCCGCCGCCCGTAAAGGCCTTCGTCCGGTCGTGCTCCAGGGCTGCGGCAATTTCACGGCGCCGGCCGCTCGCCTAGAAGTTTCAGCAAAGTCGGCGCTACATTATCGATTCGCTAAATGATGCACTTCAAGTTCTCGGGCGGCCGCGATGCCGCCGGAGCAGGCGAAACGGGGGGAGCACAGCGTGATCGTCGTGGTGAGCGATCGTCCAGATCGTAGCCAGCCTCTGGTCGATGCCGTGCGCGCCGTTGCCGAGTGCCGGGTCGTCGGCACGGAGGAGACCTGGGACCGGATCGGTCCACTCCGCGGCGTGATCGCCGACATCACCCTGAGCCGTCCCGAAGCCAAGCGCTGCCTGCGCCTGCTCACGAGCCGATCGGCACGGGCACGCACGCCGCTGATCTGCCTGACGCGCGGCGGCGGACAGAGCGGCTTCACCGAGGCGCGCAATCTCGGCGCCACGCTCTGCCTGTCGGCTCTGGCCGAACCGCGCATGGTCGTGGGCTCGCTGGTGCGCGAGGTCTGGCCCGACAAATCGGTGGCCGACCTCGTCGTGACCCGCGAGACGCAGCGGGCCGGCACGCTGATGACCAACCTGTTCGCCTCCGCCCAGACCGGCGCCGTCGACATGTCGAACGTGGAGCAGGGGGTCGCCCCGGTGCTCGACGCCATCCACGAGGGGGGCCTGTCGCGCTGGCTCGACGAGGTCTGGGCGCACGACGACGTGACCTTCCAGCACTGCCTGCTGGTCTCCGGCGTCGTCGCCGCCTTCGCCCAGAGCCTCGGCCTCTCCGCCGCGGACAGGCAACTCATGACCCGGGCCGCCCTGGTGCACGACGTGGGCAAGTCGCGCATTCCCCATGCCATCCTCAACAAGCCCGGCCGGCTCGACGACGACGAGCGCGCGGTGATGCAGACCCACGCGCCGATCGGCCATGAGATCCTCAGCGCGTCGGGCGGCTGCGATGCGGTGACGCTCGCGGTGACCCGCCATCACCATGAGATGCTCGACGGATCGGGCTATCCGGACAAGCTGTGCGCCAGCGAGATCGGCGATCCGGTCCGGCTGCTGACGATCTGCGACATCTACGCCGCCCTGATCGAGCGGCGCCCCTACAAGGCGCCGATGTCGAACCGCGACGCGCTCTCCATCCTGTCGGGCATGGAAGCGAAGCTGGAGGGTGGACTGGTGCAGGCCTTCGGCCGGGCGGTGCAGGCGGTTCCCTGAGGCGATTGCCGGCGAGGGCAGCCCCGGCGAGCCTGATTCTCGTGGCTTGCACGCTCCGATCGCACCCTCGTCGTACGACGGTCACGAAAACCATCATAAGTTAAGAAAGGCTCACCTTCGAGGGACCCGCGCATGTCTTCACCCCGACGGTGGTCACGGTCCCCGGTCTCCGCCCCGATCCTAGCCCTATCCCTGGCCTGCCTCGGCGGCACGGCCGCGATCGCCGAGGAGCGGCTCGTCAAAGGTGAGCCGAGGCGGATCGAGAAGGCGGGCGAACCGAAGCGGGAGCCGTCCGGGGCGAAGGCCGACGCGGACAAGCCGCCGATCACCCTCGACGAGAAGGGCATTACGGCGCGCTTCGAGGACGGCAGCAAATTCCGCATCGGCGGCCGGCTTCAGGGAGATTTCGGCGCGGGGCGGGTGCAGCAGCGCGGCTTCGGCCCGGCCTTCGAAGAGCCGGCGGCGATCCGCCGGGCCTGGATCGAGACCTATTACAGCCTCAAGGGCTTCGAGTTCGCCTTCCAGTACGACTTCAACGAGCCGCGGGTGCCGGTGAGCGACGCCATCGTCGCCTACAAGGGCTTCAAGGACGTCATCATCACCCACGGCAACTTCAAGGAGCCGTTCAGCCTCGACCAGCTCATCAGCGACAACATCAGCCAGTTCACCGAGCGCTCTCAGGCCGACGCCTTCGCCCCGGCACGCAACTTCGGCACCGCCATCGGCACCCACGGCACGAACTGGACGGCGGTGACGGGCGTGTTCGGCGGCAACATCAGCACCGGCATCCAGAACAACGGCATCGCCTCGACCACCCGCGTGACCTACACGCCGTGGCTCTCCGAGAACAGGAACGACGTCGTGCATCTCGGGCTGGCTGGCAGCTACCGGTCACTCGGCGACGACACCAGCAGCCCCGGCCTGTCGAGCCGCTCGGAGGCGTTCCTGTTCGCCCGCCCGCTGGTGGATACCCGGACGATCCGCAACGCCACGGCGATCGGCCGCGTCGGGTTCGAGGCGGCGTGGCAGCAGGGGCCGTTCCGGCTCCAGGGCGAGTACATCCTCACCAATATCGAGCGCCGCGACGGGCGCCCGCCGCTGTTCTTCCAGGGCGGCTACATCCAGGCCTCGGTGGTGCTCGACCGGAAGGGCCGGCCCTACCGGGTCGCCCCGACCTACGGCAGCGAGTACGGCGTCTTCACCGGCATCACCGTCGAGGAGGGCCAGCGGGTCAGCCGCGGCGGCACCGGCGTGTTCGAACTCGGACTTCGCTACAGCGCCATCGACCTCGAATCCCGCGAGATCCGCGGCGGCATCGAGCACGACTTCACCGCGGGCGTGAACTGGTATCCCGAGCCCAACATCCGCTTCGTCTTCGACTATATCCGCTCCCACGCCGAACCGTCGGCGGCGGCGCTGAATTTCGGCCGCCGCACCGTCGATGCGGACGTCTTCATCGGCCGGGCGCAGCTCTACTGGTAGGCGGAGCGGGCGGCGACCCTCGCGGTTGAGCGGGCGGCCGTCAGGAGCTACCTGCAGCCCTGTCCCGCCTCTCCCGTGAGGAGCCCGCCGTGAGCCCCGATCCCGTCCTCTCGCGCCGTGCGCAGGCCGTCGCCCCCTTCCTGGCGATGGACGTGATGGCCGCCGCCGGCGCCCGCGAGCGGCGCGGGGAGGGCGTCGTCCACATGGAGGTCGGCCAGCCCTCGGCGCCGGCGCCCCGCGCGGTGATCGCGGCGGCGCAAGCCGCGCTTGCCGACGGGCGCATCCCCTATACCGAGGCGCTCGGGCTGCCCGCTTTGCGTGAGCGCATCGCCCGGCACTACGCCGAGACCTACGGCGTCCGCCTGTCCCCCGAGCGGGTGGTGGTGACGACGGGCTCGTCGGCCGGCTTCGTGCTCGCCTTCCTCGCCCTGTTCGATGCCGGCGCGCGGATCGGCGTGCCGCGCCCCGGCTACCCGGCCTATGACGGCATCCTGCGCGCCCTCGATCTGATCCCGCAGCCGCTCACCCTGCGCGCCGAGGACCGCTACGCCCCGACTCCGGCGCTGGTGCGCACGGTCCACGCGGCGGAGCGGCTCTCGGGCCTGCTGGTGATGAGCCCGGCCAACCCCTCCGGCACGGTGATCGCGCCGGCCCGCCTCGCCGAACTCTGCGCCACCGCGCGGTCCTTGGGCCTGCCCTTCATCTCCGACGAGATCTATCACGGGCTCAGCTACGGCGTGCCGACGGCCACCGCCCTGCAATTCGACGACGACGCCGTCGTCATCAACTCGTTCTCGAAATTCTACTGCATGACCGGCTGGCGGGTCGGCTGGATGGTCGTGCCCGACGCCCTCGTGCGCGGGATCGAGCGGCTGGCGCAGAACCTCTACATCTCGGCGCCCTATCTCTCGCAGATCGCGGCGCTGGCCGCCTTCGGCACGCTCGACGAGATCGTGGCGATCCGCGACGGCTACGCGCGGAACCGCGCCCTGCTCCTCGACGCGCTGCCGCCTCTCGGCTTCACCGGCATCCACCCGGTGGACGGCGCCTTCTACCTCTACGCCGACATCGGTCGTTTGACGGACGATGCCGGCGCCTTCTGCCGGCGCATGCTCGACGAGGCGGGCGTGGCCGCCACACCCGGCCTCGACTTCGACCCGGAGGAGGGCGGCCACCACATCCGCTTCTCCTTCGCCGGCTCGCAGGCGGATTGCGCCGAGGCGGTGAGGCGGCTGAAGGGGTGGCTGGGCTGAGCATTCGCCGGGAAGACGCGCTGCTCCGCCTTCAGAAAATCGGAAGTCCCGCTGGCCGGTCCCCCTGAACCGAGTGCGCTCTCGGCAAGAAGGCTGCCTCCACCAGCTTCATCAAGGCGAGAAGAGCCAGTGGGAGCATGGTGAACAGTGCCATGATCGCGGCCGTCTCACGGATGTCGGCCGCGGACCAACTGCGCCCTCCTGCATCCACGACGATTGCATCGGGATCGAGCAGCGGCGGCAGGTGGCAGAGTGCGGAGGCAGCGTAGAGCAGGACCGGCACCGCCAGGAAGGCAGGATTCCGCCGGACGCCGCGGCTCCCACCCCGGCTGCGGTAGGCGAACAAAGCGAAGCCCTGGAAAAACAGCCACGTCGTCAAGAACCAGCCGACGAAGTTCGTGAGCGGAACGCCGAAATAGCCACCGCTCTCGAACCAGGCCCAGGCTCGTCCGATCGTGGCGTTGGCCGGGTCCATGACCACGTCCCACTGGGTCAAGGTAAAAGCCGCGATGATCGGTGTGAAAACGAGATCCCGGCGCGTCGTCGGTCCATGGATATCGGTGCCCAGGAGCAGGCAGGCGATGATCCAGGCGGGATAGCCGATCCCGAAATAGAGCGTCCCGACGATGATCGGGATCGCGCCCACATGGGGCCAATCGGGCGCGACGAGGAAGGTGTAAGCCCCGAACGGAAATCCCGTGGCGACGCCAAGATTCTCGACCGCAAAAGTCACCGTCAGACAGATCGCTGAAAAGGCGACGGCCCGGCCGACACCGAGCGCGAGAACCGCATGGGCGAACAGGACTAGGATCGAAACGACCGCGATAGACTGCGCGAACACCGTGGTTCGCCCACCTTCGTAGACGACTGCGATCAGGAGCAGGCAGAACGCCAGCCACAAGCATGCCCGCGCGACCGCCGGTTCTCCGCCTCGACACATCCGAGCGAACAACAATCCTGGCGGGAATCAGAGGTCAACTCGACACGGTGACTACCGGGTTCTGTCGTCACCGGACCGCTCGATCGACAAGCCGTTCGACCACGATGCCCGGTCGGCGAACGACAAGCGCGCGGCGCCCCTCCCCACCGGGGGAGGGGCGCACGATCAGACAGGGCGTCTGCCTATCACTCCCCGCCGAGCGCTGCCTTGGTGCGCGACCACCAGCCGGCCCGCTTCGGGCGGTTCGGATCGGGCGGGGTCAGCACCACCGCGACGGGCTCGGGCGCAGGCTCCAAAGCCGCCGGGACGGGGGCCGCCGCCTCGGTCGCGGCCTCCGCGACGGCATCCGCCTGGATGGGCTCGACTTCCGGTGCGGGAGCGACCGGGGGCCGCTCGGCGGCGCTGCCGTTCTCGGCGGCGAGCGAGACGGTGGTCACGTCGGCGTCGCTGACCGGCTCCTCGGGGCCGACCGGCAGGGCGTCGGAGGCGGTCTCCTCGGGATGCGCCTCGGAGACGGCCTCGGAGGCGTCTGCCGAACGTGCCTCGTCAGCCTCGGAATCCTGATCCGCGTCCGAGGAACCGTTGCGGTCAGTCCGGCCGCGGCCGCGGCCGCCCCGGCGCCCGCGGCGGCGGCGGCGTCCGTTGCCGTCGTCGTCGCCGGCCTCGGCAGCCTCCGACGCGGTCTCGTCCCGCTCAGCCTCGGCGCCAACGGCCGCCTCGGCGACCTGTGCCTCGGATTTGGGAGCCTCGTCGCCGTCCTCGGGATCGGCTCCGTTGTCGTCGCCGGCCTCGTCCCCGTTGTCGTCGCCGTTGTCCTGACGCGCGCGGGCCTCGCCCTCGCCGGAGGAGCGCCCGCCGCGGCGGCGGCGGCGGCGGCGGCGGCGTCCGCCGCTCTCCTCGGAAGCGTCGGCGGCCGAGCGCTCCTCGGCGGCGCCCTCCGTCTCGGTCTCGGCTTCGGCCGTGATCTCGGCCTCCTCGGCCTCCTCGGTCTCGACGATGTCGTCCTCGAACTCCTCGGCCTCGTAGACCGGCGAGATCGCCACCGCGCGCACGCCCGTCACCGGGCCCTCGTGCTTCACCGCCGGCTCGCCGCGTTCGAGCTGGAAGGCCGACGTCGCCACGAGCCGGTCATCGGCAGAGATGGTGATCGCCACCTGGAAGCGCTGCTCCAGATCGTAGAGATGCGCCCGCTTCTGGTTGAGGATGTAGAGCGCGGTCTCGGTGCGGGTGCGCAGCACGACGTTGTGGCTCGCCGACTTGAGCAGCACCTCCTCGATCGAGCGCAGGATGTGCAGCGCCACCGAGGAGGTCGCCCGCACGAAGCCCGAACCGCCGCAATGGGCGCAGGGGATGGAGGAGGATTCGAGCACGCCGGTGCGGATGCGCTGGCGGCTCATCTCCAGGAGGCCGAAGGGCGAGATCCGCCCGACCTGGATGCGCGCCCGGTCGTTCTTGAGCGCCTCGTTCAGGCGCTTCTCCACCGCCCGGTTGTTGCGCTTCTCCTCCATGTCGATGAAGTCGATCACGACGAGGCCGGCGAGATCGCGCAGGCGCACCTGGCGGGCGACTTCTTCCGCCGCCTCAAGGTTCGTCTTGAGCGCGGTGTCCTCGATGTCGTGCTCGCGGGTGGCGCGGCCCGAGTTCACGTCGATCGAGACCAGCGCCTCGGTCGGGTTGATGACGAGGTAGCCGCCCGAGCGGAGCGCCACGTGGGTCGAGAACATCGCGTCGAGCTGCTGCTCGACGCCGTAGCGGGCGAAGATCGGCGTCGGGTCGCGGTAGGGTTTCACCACCTTCGACTGGCCGGGCATCAGCATCCGCATGAAGTCCTTGGCCTCGCGGTAGGCGTCCTCGCCTGAGACCAGAACCTCGTCGAGATCCTTGTTGTAGAGGTCGCGGATCGCCCGCTTGATCAGCGAGCCCTCCTCGTAGACCAGCGCCGGGGCGGTGGAGGACAGCGTCAGCTCGCGCACGCTCTCCCACAGGCGCATCAGGTACTCGAAGTCGCGCTTGATCTCGGGCTTGGTGCGCGAGGCGCCGGCCGTGCGCAGGATGATCCCCATCCCGTCCGGCACGTCGAGATCGGCCACGACCTCCTTCAGGCGCTTGCGGTCGGCGGCCGAGGTGATCTTGCGGGAGATGCCGCCGCCGCGGCCGGTGTTGGGCATCAGCACCGAGTAGCGGCCGGCGAGCGACAGGTAGGTGGTGAGCGCCGCGCCCTTGGTGCCGCGCTCCTCCTTGACGACCTGAACGAGGATGATCTGGCGGCGCTTGATCACCTCCTGGATCTTGTAGTGGCGGCGATAGGCGCGCGGACGCTCGGGGATCTCGGCGAGCGCGTCGCCCGAACCGCCGACCTGCGCGACCCGGCGCTCGCCGTCCTCGGATTCCTCGTCCTCTTCCTCGTCGTCCGAATCCTCGTCCTCTTCCTCGTCGTCCTCATCCTCGTCATCGTCGGACTCGTCGTCCTCGGAATCCTCATCGTCCGAGTCCTCGTCATCCGAATCCTCGGCGTCCGAGTCCTGGGTATCATCGTCGGACTCCGCTTCGGCCTGCTCGGCCTCGGAGACCGGCGCCGTGGCGGCGACGGGCTGCGGCTCGACCGTCTCCGCCTCGGCGGACGCGGCGTCGGAGGCTTCCGCGTCGACGGGCGGGTTCGGCGCCTCGGAGATCGCGGCGATGTCGGAGGACTCGACCGCGGCCGGCGCCTCGGCCGATCCTTCGACAGCTCCTTCGGCAGACGTGTCGGACGGCGCGTCGCCGGCGGACGCGCCGGGCTCCAGCGCGGCCTCGGGCAGGCTCGCCGAGGCGTCGCCGCCGGGCTCGACCGCCGCGGGGGCCTCGTCGCCCTCGGGCCGCTCCTCGACGAGGGCGGCACGCACCGCCTCGATCGCCTCCGGCGTCGGCGCGTCGGCGGCCTGGCCCTCGCCGGGGATCGCATCTTCCTCGGACACGGTCTCCGAGACCGCTTCCTGCGACTTCACCGTGTCGCCGCTGCGGGCGCCGCGGGCCTCGGCCCGGCGCCCGCGCGAGCGGCGGCCGCGCGGGGGACGGCGCTCCTCGCGCTCGCGGTGCTCCTCCTCCTCGCGCGCCTCGGCCTCGATCAGCGCGAGGCGGTCGGCCATCGGGATCTGGTAGTAGTCGGGGTGGATCTCGTTGAAGGCGAGGAAGCCGTGGCGGTTGCCGCCGTACTCGACGAAGGCCGCCTGGAGCGAGGGCTCCACGCGGGTGACCTTGGCGAGATAGATGTTGCCCCTCAGAGGCCGGCGGTTGGCCGCCTCGAAATCAAATTCCTCGACCCGCGAGCCTTGGACCGTGACGACCCGGGTCTCCTCCGGATGCATCGCATCGATGAGCATCTTGTTGTTGGCCATGACGTGCTTTCGACATGGCGGTCGACGTCGTTCTCCTCACGCTCGCGCCGCTTGGTCCCGGCGGCGCCGCCCCCGGCCTACGGGCCGGAAGGAGAGGGGCGCGTGCCGGCCTCGTCACCGAGGTCGCGGAGGATGCGGGGAGGGGATTGCCGTCAACCGCCTTCTGGCGCCGGGCATCGGCGCGCTGGGGGTTGAACAGGGCCGGGGAGACGGAAGGGGCGAGGCGACGCGAAAACCGCGCGCCTTCGGCACGAGCAGCGGCAACCGATGCTGTGCGTCCTCCCATCCTGATCCGGCCTCGCGAAGATGGTGGGCCGGTTGAGCGGCCCGTACAGATTTCATGGGCGCGACCGCCCCGGAATGATCGGGAGGCCGCGAATGCCGTGACACCCGCCCGGATGCCGGGAGGCGCCGACTGACGCTGCCAATACGAGCGAGGTGGGCGCCGACATGCCCCGGGCGCGCCCGAGGGCCGCCGAAGCGCCAACCCGGGAATGGGGTCGATATCATTACAGAGTGTCGCGGGAGAATTGCAAGGGTTCCGTATGACGGCCTTCGACACTTCGTCACGGGAGCGCCGGGTCGTGGGTGCCGTCGTCGTGAACCGGATGTCGCCCTGCGGGCTTGAAGCGGAGAAGGCCGCCGGCACCGCCGGGCGGCATGGGGGAAGGCTACGGGAGGGCTTCGCGGTGTCGGCTCCGGAACAATCGCTTGCCTCGGTGGCGAAGGAGGGGCGCGAGGCCCGTTACCGGGGCGACCCGGAGAGCGCCAACCCGCATCCTGAGGGCTCGGAGGCGCACGCGGTCTGGCGGCGGGCCTGGCAGATGCCCGACGGCGAGGCGGCCGAACGGGAGGCGCCCGACAGCCGCGCCTGAGGGGGAGGGCGGGACAGGATACGCCACAGCCCCCGTGGGGACGCTCATTGGTGTCGCCCCGTGGTGTCGCTCTTGCACAACAGCGTCACCGGGACTGCGACGGGCGGGGTGAGGAACGGTTAACCATCTCGGCCGTATCTCGTATCGGAGGCTCCCCGGAACCTTGGCCGACCGATGCCCCACAGCACCCGCCTGCCCGGACTTCTCCGCCCCGTCGCCGCCCTCGCACTCCTGGGCGGCGTGCTCGTGGCCTTCGGCCCTGCGACGGCCCAGGACGGCCCGCAAGGCGGCGGCGCGGCGGTGGCGATCGCCGCCGAGACCGCGAGCCGGGACGGTACCACGCGGCTCACCCTCACCCTGTCGAAGGCGATCGAGGCACGCGCCTTCGTGATGGAGCGGCCGGACCGGGCGGTGATCGACCTGCCCGAAGTCAACTTCCAGCTCGATGGGGAGACGGGCAAGCTGAGCGGCCGCAAGCGGGACGGCGCCATCGCCTCGTTCCGCTACGGCCTGTTCGCGCCGGGCCGTTCGCGCATCGTGGTCGATCTCACCGGCCCCGCCGTGGTCGAGCCCATCGAGACCACGAAGACCCGCGAGGGCGCGGTGCTCGTCTCGATTCCCTTCCGCAAGGTCGATCGCGATACCTTCCGCAAGGCGGCGGTGGCAGGCGATCCGAGCCCGGCCGCCTCCGCCAAGGCGGCACCCAAGGTCGCGTCGGCGGGCGAGGCCGCCGACACGCGCCCGCTCATCGTCATCGATGCCGGCCATGGCGGCACCGACCCCGGCGCCATCGCCGCCACGGGGGTGTTCGAGAAGGATATCGTGTTCGGCTTCGCCCAGTCCTTCGCCGAGCGGCTGGAGCAGTCGGGCCGCTACCGCCTCGCGATGACCCGCGACCGCGACGTGTTCGTGCCACTCGCCGAGCGGGTGCGCATCGCCCGCGAGGCCAAGGCCGACCTGTTCGTCTCGATCCACGCCGATTCGATCTCGGCCGCCCCGCAGGTGAAGGGCGCCACGATCTATACCGGCTCGGAGAAGGCGACCGACAGCGAATCGGCCCGGCTCGCCGAGCGTGAGAACCGGGCGGACGCCGCCGCCGGGACCGAATCCGGCGAGGGGCCGGCGGACGTCGCCGACATCCTCCAGGAACTGACGCTCCGCGAGACACGCGGCTTCTCGGCGGGCTTTGCCGGCCGGCTGATGGGCCAGCTCTCGCCGGTGATGGAGATGAGCACGAAGCCGCACCGCGAGGCCGGCTTCAAGGTGCTGCGCTCCCCCGACGTGCCCTCGGTGCTGATCGAACTCGGCTACCTGTCGAGCAAGAGCGACCTCGAGAAGCTTCAATCGGAGGAGTGGCGCACCCGGGTGACGGGATCGATGGCCAAGGCCGTGGACCTGTTCTTCTCCGGCCGGGCCACCCTCTCGCGGCCGGTTCCGACCGGAATGCGCTCCGCCGAGAACGGGAAAAGCGCGATCGCGCTCCGGCCCTGAGGAGCCGGACATGGCTCCACGGCGCGAACAGCGGTGCCGCGGCCTTTGACGAGGCGTCGAGCGGCGCGAAAGCCCGAGGGGCGGCGGTCTTCCGCGGAAGCGGGTGCCGGCGACTGAGGCCGACAGAAGCCAAGGCGGTCGCTTTCGGGAGATCCCTTGGATCGCCCCAGTTTCACCATAGAGCCGGTGTCGATACGGGGCTCGACGAGCCCCCCGTCCGCCTGACACGAGGCGCGGCCGCGCGGGGCCTCACCAGAGCCCGCGGCAAGCCCTCGCGCTTGGCCTTCATCGGCGCGCAGCGGACGAGCGACGGAACGGACCCCGGATGCGTTTCATCCTGCGATTCTTCGCCTTCCTGTTCTCGGCCGGCGCGGTGGTGTTCTGCATCGCCGCGGCGGTGGGCGCGTTCTTCTACTGGAAGTACAGCCAGGACCTGCCCGACCACGCCGCGCTCGCCAATTACGAGCCGCCGGTGATGACCCGCGTCCACGCCGCCGACGGCTCGCTGCTGGCCGAGTACGCCCACGAGCGGCGCCTCTACCTGCCGATCCAGGCGATGCCGAAGATCGTGGTCGCCGCCTTCCTCTCGGCCGAGGACAAGAACTTCTACAAGCACGGCGGCATCGACCCCGAGGGCATCGTCCGCGCGGTGCTCACCAACGCCCAGTCCGGCAAGAAGCAGGGCGCCTCGACCATCACGCAGCAGGTGGCCAAGAACTTCCTGCTCTCGAACGAGCAGACCTACGACCGCAAGATCAAGGAAGCGCTGATCGCGCTGCGGATCGAGTCGGCCTACTCGAAGGACAAGATCCTCGAACTCTACCTCAACGAGATCTTTCTGGGCACCATCGTTCCCGGCCGCAACCTGCACGGCGTCGCGGCGGCCGCCCTGGATTACTTCGGAAAATCCGTCCACGAGCTGACGATCAACGAGGCGGCCTATCTCGCCGCGCTTCCCAAGGGCCCGAACAACTATCACCCCTACCGCAAGACCCAGGCGGCGCTGGCGCGGCGCAACGAGATCATCGGCCTGATGGCCCAGAACGGCTACATCACCGCCGAGGAGGCGAGCGAGGCCAAGAAGCAGTCGCTCGGCGTCAACCCGCGCGTCGCCTTCGCCAACGCGGCCAACGCCAATTACTTCACGGAAGAAGTGCGCCGCGAGATCTCCGAGCGCTACGGCCAGAGCAAGCTCTACGAGGGCGGCCTTTCGGTGCGCGCCACCCTCGACCCGAAGATGCAGGCGCTCGCCCGCAAGGCGCTCATCGACGGCCTCGTGCGCTACGATCAGGCCCGCGGCTGGCGCGGCGCCGAGCACAAGGTGGACCTGACCGGCCGCGACTGGGGCCAGGCCATCGCCGAATTGCCGGCGCTCGGCGACATCGCCCCCTGGCGGCTCGCGGTGGTGCTGAACACCAATGGCGGCGTGGCCCAGGTCGGCCTCCAGCCCAAGCGCGAGCCCGGCGGCGCCCTCTCGAAGGAGCGCGAGACCGGCGCGGTCACCGCGGAAGGCGTGAAGTGGACCGGCCGTCCGGTCGCCACCGCGCTGAAGGTCGGCGACGTGGTCTATGTCGAGCCGCTCGATCCGGCCAAGAGCACCTACCGCCTGCGCCAGAAGCCCGAGGTGTCGGGCGCCATCGTCGCGATGGACCCCTATACGGGCCGCGTCCACGCCATGGTCGGCGGCTTCTCCTACGAGGAATCCGAGTTCAACCGCGCGACGCAGGCGATGCGCCAGCCCGGCTCCTCGTTCAAGCCGCTCGTCTACTCGGCGGCGCTCGACAACGGCTACACCCCGTCCTCGGTGGTGCTCGATTCACCCATCACCATCGAGGCCGGCCCCGGCCAGGAGGCGTGGTCGCCCTCGAACTACGACGGCAAGTCCGGCGGCCCGCACACACTCCGCTACGGCATCGAGCACTCGAAGAACCTGATGACGGTGCGGCTGGCGAAAGACATCGGCATGCCGCTGATCGCCGAGTATTCCCGCCGCTTCGGCGTCTACGACGACCTGCTCCCCGTCCTGCCGATGTCGCTCGGCGCCGGCGAGACCACGGTGATGCGCATGGTCACCGCCTACTCGATGCTGGCCAATGGCGGGCGGCGCATCCGCCCGACGCTGATCGACCGCATCCAGGACCGCACCGGCGAGACAATCTACCGCCACGACAACCGCAAATGCGTCGGCTGCGACGCCGAGAAGTGGTCGGGCCAGGACGAGCCCAAGCTCGTGGACGAGTCCGAGCAGGTGCTCGACCCGCTCACCGCCTACCAGATGGTCTCGATCATGGAGGGCGTGGTCCAGCGTGGCACCGCGACCATCCTGAAGCAGATCGGCAAGCCGCTGGCGGGCAAGACCGGCACGACCAACGACGCCAAGGATGCGTGGTTCGTGGGCTTCTCGCCCGACCTCGCGGTCGGCGTCTATCTCGGCTTCGACAAGCCGCGCTCCCTCGGCGACCGGGCGACCGGCGGCGGGCTGGCCGCCCCCATCGTCCTCGACTTCCTGAAGGTCGCGCTCAAGGACAAGCCGCCGACCCCGTTCCGGGTGCCGCCGGGGATCAAGCTGATCCGCGTCAACGCCTCCTCCGGCACCCGCGCCGGCTCGGGCGAGGGCGGCGGCACCATCCTCGAGGCGTTCAAGCCCGGCACCGCCCCGCCGGACGCTTACGTCGCCCCATCTGCCCCCGCCGCGGCGCCACCGGATGCCGGCGCCGCCGCCCAGGCGGGCGGGGTGTACTGAAGTCCCTCCACCACAATCCGCGATCGACAGAGAGCCGCCCCGACCAGGGCGGCTCTTTTCGTTTCAGGGACGCCTTGATGGCGGATCGTATTCAACGAAAACGATCTTCGCCCGGACGCGGCACGGCGAAGAACGAGCTTTCGCGATGAGCTGAAAAAACGCCCGATCATTCCTTTGACGGCGAGTTTTTCCGCAGAGATGATCTGACACAACGAGATGATGACGCAGCAAAACCTGCCTTCATCTCAAATTTATCCAGATCAATGCTTCTCAAAGCGAGCGCTGCGCCACCATGCCCGTCCGGAACTCATCCTCGCCCGAGCCGATCCGCTTCGCCTACTGGGTGCCCAACGTCTCGGGCGGCCTCGTCATCAGCCGGATCGAGCAGCGCACGAGTTGGGACGCGGACTACAATCGCAAGCTCGCGCAGATCGCGGAAGCCTCCGGCTTCGATTACGCCCTGACGCAGATCCGCTTCACCGCCGGCTACGGCGCCGAGTACCAGCACGAATCGGTCGCCTTCAGCCACGCGCTGGCCGCCGCCACGACGCGGCTCACGGTGATCGCCGCGATCCTGCCGGGGCCCTGGAACCCGACGCTCGCCGCCAAGCAGATCGCGACCATCGCCCAGCTCACCGAGGGGCGCATCGCCGTCAACATCGTCTCGGGCTGGTTCTCAGGCGAGTTCCGGGCGATCGGCGAGCCGTGGCTCGACCACGACGAGCGCTACCGCCGCTCGGAGGAGTTCATCCGCAGCTTGCGCGGAATCTGGACCCAGGACGATTTCAGCTTCCGCGGCGATTTCTACCGCTACAGCGGCTACACCCTGAAGCCGAAGCCCGGCGCGCGCCTGCCCGAGATTTTCCAGGGCGGCTCCTCGCGCGCGGCCCGCGACATGGCCGCCCGCGTCTCCGACTGGTACTTCACCAACGGCAACACGCCCGACGGCGTGCGGGCGCAGGTCGAGGATCTCCGCGCTAAGGCAGCCGCGAATGGCCACTCGGTAAAAGTCGGGGTCAACGCCTTCGTCATCGCCCGCGACACGGAGGAGGAAGCCCGCGCCGTGCTGCAGGAGATCATCGCCAACGCCGATCCGGAGGCGGTGCGCGCCTTCGGCCACGAGGCGAAGAATGCCGGCGCGGCCTCGCCCGAGGGTGAGGGCAACTGGGCGAAATCGACCTTCGACGATCTCGTCCAGTACAACGACGGCTTCAAGACCAACCTGATCGGCACGCCGGACCAGATCGCCGAGCGCATCCTCGCGCTCAAGGAGGCCGGCGCCGACCTCGCGCTGCTCGCCTTCCTGCATTTCCAGGAGGAGGTGCAGTATTTCGGCGAGCAGGTGATCCCGCGGGTCCGCGCGCTGGAGGCCGCCCGCGAGCGCCGCGCCGAGGCGGCCTGATCCTCACACCATCAGTCGTGCATCCCCCCATCATCGGAGACCACTCCATGACCATCGCCGTCAGCCCCACCACGGCCGAGGCCGGCAGCCGGCCGCAGGGCGTGCCGGGGCCCGCCCGTCCCTCGACCCCGGCCCACATCGTGCGCGACGACGCCGAGGCGATCCGCATCGCCCACGACCTGGCGAAGGATTTTCGCGAGGGTGCGTCCGAGCGCGACCGCACCAATGCGCGCCCGCTGGCCGAACTCGACGCCTTCTCGCAAAGCGGCCTGTGGTCGATCAACGTGCCGAGGGCCTATGGCGGGCCGGAGGTCTCCTACCGGACGCTGGCGCAGGTGATCGCGATCATCGCCGCCGCCGACCCCTCGATCGCGCAGATCGCCCAGAACCATCTCGGCATCGTTGCGGCGATCCGCACCGTGTCCGACCCCGAGCAGCAGGCGCTTCTCTTCGCCGAAGTCCTGAAGGGTACCCGCTTCGGCAACGCCTTCTCGGAAAAGGGCACCAAGCGCGCTGCGGAGTTCGAGACCCGCTTCACCGATCACGGCGACCACGTGATCGTGCGCGGCCGGAAGTTCTATTCCTCGGGCGCGCTCCTGGCCCATCGCGTACCGATCGTCGCGCTCGATGATCAGGGCCGCGCCTGGTACGCCATCGCCGAGCGCGACGCGCCCGGCCTCACCGTGATCGACGACTGGTCGGCCTTCGGCCAGCGCGGCACGGCGAGCGGCACCGTCATCATCGAGGATGTGCGGGTCGAAAAAAGCCACCTCGTGCCGGGCTACCGCGCCTACGAGGCGCCGCGGGCGGACGGCGCGATCTTCCAGATCATCCAGGCCGCCATCGATGCCGGGATCGGCCGCGCGGCGCTCGACGACACCATCGACTTCGTGCGCGAGAAGGCGCGGCCCTGGATCGACAGCGGGGGAGAGCGGGCCTCGGACGATCCCTACACCATCCGCGCCATCGGCGACCTGACGATCCGCCAGCACGCGGCGGAAGCCCTGCTCGACCGGGCGGGCCTCGCCATCGACGCGGCGGTGACGAACCCGACGCCGGACAGCGTGACCGCGGCCCAGATCGCCACGGCCGAGGCCAAGGTTCTGACCACCGAGGTCGCGCTCGCCGCCTCGAACACCCTGTTCGAACTGTCCGGCACCCGCTCGACGCTGGCCGAGCACAACCTCGACCGTCACTGGCGCAACGCCCGCACCCACACCCTTCACGATCCGGTGCGGTGGAAGTACGCGATCGTCGGCAACCACGCGCTCAACGACGTGAACCCGCCGCTCCACGCCTGGAGCTAGATCCTCCCGGACGCGACCGAGGGATGCACGAGCGCCCGAAACAACCTCTGCGCTGCGCCATAGGGGCGCGGTGCTCGGCCGGATCAACCTGAACGCCTGTCGCGTTCCGCCTGCAGTTTTCGATCCATTCCAGACTGGTCGCGTTCCGTCGCGGCCGGTTCGGATGCGCGGAATGGCAGGCTCCATGACGGACCATTCGACGAGAGACCGGCGCTTCGACCCGACGCGCCGCACGGTGATGGGAAGCTGCGCGGCGCTGGCGACGCTCGGCGCCTCCCTGCGCGGCCGGGCGAGTGCTGCACCGGCAGGCGCCGCCGACCCGCAGCCCCAGACCATGCCGGTCTCGCTGACGATCAACGGGCAGCGGCACGACCTCACCCTCGACACCCGCACGACGCTGCTCGATGCGCTGCGCGAGCATCTCGACCTCACCGGCTCGAAGAAGGGCTGCGACCACGGCCAGTGCGGCGCCTGCACGGTGCTGGTGAACGGACGGCGGATCAATGCCTGCCTGACGCTCGCCGCGATGCACGAGGGCGACGCGGTCACCACCATCGAGGGGCTGGCGCAGGGTGATGCGCTGCATCCGCTCCAGGCCGCCTTCCTGCACCATGACGGCTACCAGTGCGGCTACTGCACCCCGGGCCAGATCTGCTCCGCCGCCGGCATGCTTTCGGAAGTCGAGGCGGGTTGGCCGAGCCACGTCACGGACGATCTCTCGGCCAAGGTCTCCCTGAGCGACGAAGAGATCCGCGAGCGGATGAGCGGCAACATCTGCCGCTGCTCGGCCTATCCCAACATCGTCGCGGCGATCCGCGACGCCAGCACCAAGATCTGAAGGAGGCGAACCCCATGAAGGCTTTCGCCTACGAGCGCCCCGCCACGGTTCAGGACGCGGCCCGGCTTGCAACGGAGCGGCCCGGCGCCCGCTTCATCGCCGGCGGCACCAACCTGCTCGATCTGATGAAGCTTCAGATCGAGACGCCCGCCACCCTGATCGACGTCAACCGCCTGCCGCTGGCCGACGTCACCGATACGGAGGAGGGCGGCCTGCGCATCGGCGCGCTGGTGCGCAATGCCGACCTCGCCGCGCATCCGCGGGTGCGCAAGGATTACGCAGTGCTGGGCAAGGCCCTGCTCGCGGGCGCTTCGGGCCAGTTGCGCAACAAGGCGACCACCGCCGGAAACCTGCTGCAGCGGACGCGCTGCTACTACTTCTACGACACGACCAAACCCTGCAACAAGCGCGAACCGGGCTCGGGCTGCTCTGCCATCGGCGGGTTCAACCGCATCATGGCGGTGCTGGGGGCGAGCGAGGCCTGCATCGCGACGAACCCCTCCGACATGAACGTGGCGATGCGCGTCCTCGACGCCACCGTGGAAACGATCGATCCGCAGGGCGCGCGGCGCAGCATCTCCATCGCCGATTTCCACCGCCTGCCCGGCGACACGCCGCAGATCGAAACCGACCTGAAACCCGGCGAACTCATCACCGCCGTGACGCTGCCCAAACCGGTCGAGGGCGTGCATCTCTACCGCAAGGTCCGCGACCGGGCGTCCTACGCCTTCGCCACGGTGTCGGTGGCCGCGATCATCGCGAGAGGCGAGGGCGACACGCCGAAGTCCGCGAAGCTCGCCTTCGGCGGGTTGGCCCACAAGCCGTGGCGGGTCGAGGCGGCGGAGGCGGCTCTGGTCGAGACCGGCTCGGCGGATGCCGCCGCCGACCGCGTGCTGGAAGGCGCCCGCGGCCAGGGCTCCAACGACTTCAAGATCCCGCTCACCCGCCGGACGCTGCGCGCCACTGTCGCGGAAGCTCTTCGCGTTTGACCTTTCGCGCCTGAGGATTCTCGCTCATGGACATGAACCAGCCGATCGGCGCGACGCCCCTCGATGGCAAGCCGGACGGACTCGTCGGCCGCCCCATCGACCGAATCGATGGGCGCCTCAAGGTGACGGGTCGCGCCCCCTACGCCTACGAGACCCGCGACCTGAAGAACCCGGCCTACGGCTTCCTCGTCGAGGCCGGCATTGCGAAGGGCCGCCTCCGCAGCCTCGACGTCTCCGCAGCGAAGCGGGCGCCGGGGGTGCTTCTCGTGATGACCCACGAGAACGTGCCGGAGCAGGGCGAGAAGAAGGAGCAGGTCTACCCGCAATTGCAGGGCACCGAGATCCGCTTCCACGGCCAGCCCATCGCCTTCGTGGTGGCGCAGAGCTTCGAGCAGGCCCGCGCGGCAGCCGCCCTCGTGCGGGCCGAGTACGACGTCGAGAAACCCGAAGCCTCGCTGAAGGCGGCCCGGCCGACGGCCGTCGAGCCGAAGCCGGCGCAGACGCCGCCCGACTCCAAGCTCGGCGACTTCGAAGGCGCCTTCGCCGGCGCCCCGGTCCAGCTCGACGTGGAATACACCACGCCGGTGCAGATCCACGCGCAGATGGAGCCGCACGCCACCATCGCCTCCTGGGAGACGGGACCGGACGGCGAGCGAGTGACCCTGTTCACCGCCAATCAGATGCTCAACCGCGGGCAGACCTCGCTGGCCTCGGTGCTGAAGCTGAAGCCGGAGAACGTGCGGCTGGTCTCGCACTATATCGGCGGCGGCTTCGGCTCGAAGCTGCAGCCGCAGCCCGAGGCGATCCTCTCCGCACTTGCCTCGAAGACGCTCAAGCGCCCGGTGAAGGTCGCCCTGACCCGGCAGCAGGAATTTCACGTCGCCACTCACCGCAGCGACACGATCCAGCGCATTCGCCTGGGCGCCGACGCGAACGGGCGGCTCACCGCCATCGCCCACGAATCCTGGTCCGCGACCGCGCCGGGGGACGTGTTCTACGAGACCTCGGCCGTCGTCACCCGCTCGCTCTACGCGGCGCAGAACCGCCTGACCCGGCACCGGCTCGCCAACCTCAACGTGCCAATTGCCTCCGCCATGCGGGCGCCCGGCGAGGCGGTGGGCCAGCTCGCCTTCGAATGCGCCATGGACGAGTTGGCCGAGCATCTGAAGCTTGATCCGATCGAACTGCGCATCCGCAACGAGCCGGAGCAGGACCCGGAGAAGCGCGTGCCCTTCTCCACCCGCCAGCTCGTCGCCTGCATGCGCGAGGGCGCGCAGCGCTTCGGCTGGGACAAGCGCGGCGCCACCGGGGCGACGCGGGACGGGCGCTGGCTCGTCGGCATGGGCATGGCGGCGGCCTCGCGACTCAACCCGCTGATGCCCTCGCAGGCGGGCGTGCGCCTCAACCCCGACGGCACGCTCACCGTGCGGATGGCGATGACCGATATCGGTACCGGCACCTACACGATCCTGGCCCAGATCGCGGGCGAGATGATGGGCCTGCCGGTCGAGCGCATCCGCGTCGAGATCGGCGACACCGCCTATCCGAAGGCCGCCGGCTCCGGAGGCTCGTTCGGCGCGGGCTCGGCCGGCTCCGCGCTCTACGTCGCCTGCGACAACCTCCGGCAATCGCTGCTGCAGGCGGCGGGCATGAACGCCGAGGGTGCGGTCTTCGCCGACGGGCGCGTCATCTCCGGCAACCGCTCCGAGGCGCTGACGGATCTGGCCGGGGCGCAGGGCGTCGAGGCCAAGGGCGAGATCAAGCCCGGCGCGATGAAGGAGAAGTACTCGCAGCACTCCTTCGGCGCGCATTTCGCCGAGGTCGGGGTCGATGCCGATACCGGCGAGATCCGGCTGCGGCGGATGCTCGGCGTGTTCACCGGTGGGCGCATCCTCAACCAGAAGACCGCCCGCTCGCAGGCTATCGGCGGCATGATCTTCGGCATCGGCGCGGCGCTGATGGAGGCCGCCGAGACCGACACCCGCTTCGGCCATTTCGTGAACCACGATCTGGCCGAGTACCACGTCCCGGCCCATGCCGACGTGCCGGCGATCGACGCGGTGTTCCTGCCCGAACTCGACGACAAAGCGAACCCGTTGAAGAGCAAGGGGCTCGGCGAGGTCAGCATCTGCGGCGCCGGCGCGGCTCTCGCCAATGCCGTCTACAACGCCACGGGGCTGCGCATCCGCGACTACCCGCTGACGCTGGACAAGGTGCTCGACGGCTGGACCGATCAGGAGGGCGCAGCCCAGCGCCGGACCTGAACCCTTCGCGAAATCTCACGCGCACGGCACCCGGATTGCGGATCGTGATCCGGGTGCCCATGTCGGAATCACCGTTGCTGCGAACATCCTCCGACCGGCTCGGGCCGGAACCGTAAGTCCCCCACCATGACCCGTTTTCCGATCTTCAGCGCACTCGTCCTCGGCGGCCTCTCTCTTGCCGGCACCGCGACGGCACAGGCTTTCCCGAACGACGAGGCGTCGGTGCGGTACCGGCAGCTCATCCAGCAGCTTCCGCCCTCCGAGCGCCCGCGCCCGCACGATCCGCGCTGGACCACGAACGCGATCAGCCCCAGCACCGGCCGCTTCGGCCTGCCCCTGTCGGGCCCGGCCGCCCGCGGCGGGATGACGGCCGTTCGCTGAGCGGCCATCCATTCCGGCCGGTGTCGCGGTCTGGCCTGCATCGCCCACGCCTGCCATGAGGGAAGCCCCCTCATCCGGACAGGATCTGCGCGGCGATGAACAGGAAGCCGGACACGGCCGCCCCGAAGCCGCACTGGCTCGAACGCCTGTTCAAGCTGGAGGCGCACGGCACCACGGTCCGCACCGAGCTGCTGGCGGGGCTGACCACCTTCCTCACCATGGCCTACATCGTCTTCGTCAATCCGAGCATCCTCGCCGATGCCGGGATGCCGAAGGACTCGGTCTTCGTCGCGACCTGCCTCATCGCCGCCCTCGGCTCGCTCGTGATGGCATTCGCCGCCAACTGGCCGGTGGCGCTGGCACCGGGGATGGGGCTGAACGCCTACTTCGCCTACGTCGTCGTGCAGGGGATGGGCTACACGTGGCAGGCGGCGCTCGGCGCGGTGTTCCTCTCCGGCCTCTGCTTCCTCGCCGTGACGCTGACGGGCCTGCGCGGGATCATCGTCGCCGGCATCCCGCGCTCCATGCGCGTCGCGCTCACCGTCGGCATCGGTCTGTTCCTCGCGATCATCGCGCTCAAGAACGCGGGCGTGGTGGCGGCCAACCCCGCCACCTTCGTGACGCTCGGCGACCTGCGCCAGCCCGGCACCGTGCTCGCCGCCCTCGGCTTCCTGATGGTGGCGGTGCTCTCGGCACGGCGGATCAGGGCGGCGCTGCTCCTCACCATCCTGATGGTGACGGGCCTGAGCTTCGTCTTCGCCGGCAACGCCTTCCAGGGCATCGTCTCGGCGCCGCCCTCCTTGAGCCCGACGCTGTTGGCCCTCGACATCCCCGGCGCACTCACCGGAGGGCTCCTCAACGTCATCCTCGTGCTGTTCCTGGTCGAACTGTTCGACGCCACCGGCACGCTGATGGCGGTGGCCAGCCGCGCCGGCCTCCTGCCGGAGGCGGGACGCTCGGCCGCGCTCGACCGGGCGCTGATGGCCGATTCCGCGGCGATCTTCACCGGTTCGCTGCTCGGCACGTCGAGCACCACCGCCTATCTCGAGAGCGCGACCGGCGTGGAGGAGGGCGGGCGCACCGGGCTCACCGCCGCCACCGTCGCCGTGCTGTTCCTGGCCTGCCTGTTCTTCGCGCCGCTCGCCGGCTCGGTCCCGGCCTACGCCACCGCGCCGGCCCTGTTCTACGTCGCCTGCCTGATGCTGCGCGACCTCACCGCCCTCGACTGGGACGACCTCACCGAGGTGATTCCGGCCTGCGTCACGGCGCTCCTGATGCCGTTCACCTATTCCATCGCCAACGGCGTCGCCTTCGGCTTCATCACCTACGCCGTGCTGAAGGCACTGACCGGCCGCGCCCGCGAGGTGAAGCCGGTGGTGTGGGTGATCGCCGCCGTCTTCCTGTTCAAGTTCGTCGAGACCGGCGGCGCGCATTGACGGCTTCGCGGAGAAAGCGAACCGCCGCGCGGTGGCACGATCCGTCAACCAATCCGCGCCACGATAGGCTGTGTCCGCGCCCGCCGGGCCCGGACGGCACCGGCCATGCGAGACCGGTGACGGAGACCGGCCATGATCAAGCGCACCGGCCTCGCAATCCTTCTCGGCCTCGGCGGCTTTGCCCTGGGCAGCGTCGTCGCGCGGGTGATGGGGGAGGGCGGCCCCCGCCCCGGCGGGACGGCGGAGGCCCCGCCCGCCCTGCGCCACATCACGCAGCTTCCGCCGCCCGCCGCGAAGGCCGCCCGAGACGTCCCGCTTTCAGGCCGCTGAGCGCTCCGGCGAGGCCTGCGCCGCCAGAGTGCCGTGCGCCTCGGCCAAGATCGCGTAGGAGGCGCGCCGCGCCCCGTGATCGTAGATCGCCGAGGCCGCCATCACCTCGTCGGCGCCGGTCTCGGCCACCAGCGCCTCCAGCCCGGCGCGCACGGTCTCGCGCGAGCCCACCAGGGAGCGCGCCAGCATCCGCGAGGCCTGCGCCTTCTCCGCCGGGCTCCAATAGGCCTCGATGTCGTCGATCGGCGGGGGCAGGAGGCCGCGGGTGCCGCGCACCAGCCGGGTGAATTGCTGCTGCGCCGTGGTGAACAGACGCCGCGCCTCCCCGTCGGTCTCGGCCGCGACGACGTTGATGCCGACCATGGCGTAGGGCCGCTGCAACTGCTCGGAGGGCTGGAAGCGGGCGCGGTAGGCCGCGAGCGCCGGCAGCAGCGCGTCCGGCGCGAAATGCGAGGCGAAGGCGTAGGGCAGGCCGAGCAGGCCGGCGAGTTCCGCCCCGAACAGGCTCGACCCGAGAATCCAGAGCGGCACCCTGAGGCCCGCGCCGGGCACGGCCTGCACCGACTGCCCCTCCCGCACCGGGCCGAAGAGGGCCTGCAATTCGAGCACGTCCTGCGGAAATCGCTCCGCCGAACCGTAGTCGCGGCGCAGCGCCCGCAGGGTCGCCCCGTCCGTGCCCGGCGCTCGGCCGAGCCCGAGATCGATCCGGCCCGGATACAGCGCCTCCAGCGTGCCGAACTGCTCGGCGATCACCAGCGGCGCGTGGTTGGGCAGCATGATCCCGCCGGCGCCGACGCGGATGCGGGTCGTGCCCGCCGCGACGTGGCCGATCACCACCGCCGTGGCGGCGCTGGCGATGCCGGTCATGTTGTGGTGCTCGGCGAGCCAGAAGCGGCGGTAGCCGAGCCCTTCGGCATGCCGGGCGAGATCGAGGCTGTTGGCAAGCGCCCGTCCCGGCGTGGCGCCCTCCGGGATGAAGGCGAGATCGAGGACGGAGAGAGGAGGCAGGGGAGAGGGCATCAGGGAACCGCGCACCTTCGCTTCGCGCCCGTTCGGGCGCAAAATTCTGTTTCCCCTCGATGCGGACAGATCGTGTGCGGGACGGCCCGGCGCAAGGAAAAAAGGGGCTTGCGCGCGGCGCGCAAACCGTCCTAGCCTCCCCTCATCGGCGCTGCGGCGCCGCCCTGAGACAAGGAGGTCGGCCATGAGACATCACGGCATCACCGTCTCCCCCGCGCGCACTGCCGACGCGGATCAGGACACGCCACCCAACCAGGATCAGCAGGGATAGTGGCTCTCTGAACGCTGCGGAAGGTCGAGTTCCCCCGCCGGTCCGAGGGCGGGGCGGCAGCTCCCACCGCGCGCGAGAGTGTGGCCCCTGCAAAAGCCCGTCGGCGAAAGCCGGCGGGCTTTTTCATGCCGAGAGAAGATCGTGCCTGCCCGATCGCTCGGCAGGCAAGCGAAATTTCCACCACATCGCGTTGTATCGGCCATCCCGGCTCAAGGCTTGCACGAGCGGCTCCGAACGAGGCTCGGAGGTCGGCGCCGGATGCCACTCTTTCATTTCGAGCTCTGCCGGAACGGCCGGACCATCGGTGAAACGGAGACGCGCGACTGTCCCGATTGCGGCATGGCCTTCCGCGCCGCCCGCGACATGATCCGCACCCTGCGCGAGGCCGACACCCTGCCCGACGAGGCCCGCGAGCACACCCTGCGGGTCAGCTACGTCGATCACTCGACGCTGTTCGACCTGCCGTTCAATCTGGGGATCTGAGGGTGACCGAGGGCGTCACCCCTTCCAGTTCTTCAGCGCGGCGAACGGGCTGCCGGAGAGGTCCGGGGGCGGGGGGTTGAGCACCGGCTCGACCTGGGCGATCGCGTCGTCCCTAGAATGTGCGCTGCCGTTCGGCAGCTTGCCGCCGGCGGCATCGCGGTGGCCGCCGCCGCGGAAAGCGCGGGCGCCGTCCAGCGCCGTGCCGTCGATGGAGCGGAACGAGAGCGTGCCCGCCCGCTGCACGTTGACCACCCGCTTGGCCCGGCCCGCCTCCATCACCTGATCGGAGACCCGCTGGAACGTGCCGGAATCGAGACCGAAGGAGAGCAGCGTGCCGTCCGAGAGCGGTTGGAACAGCACGTCCGAGCGGGCCAGCGCCCGGGCCAGGCGCTGGCGCGCGGTCAAGGCCCTGTCGTCACCCGGCTCGTCCGCGAGCAGGGCGTCGACCAGGCTGGCGCGGAGTTCGCCCGAGCGGCGCTCCAGCTCGGCCGGGGTGGCGCCCGCCCGCAGCCGGCCCGCCGCCGCCATCAGCAGGTCGGAGACGAAGCGATCGTGCCAGGGATGGCCCGCCGGCACCAGGGTCGAGACGCTGTCCCAGAACAGCTCGTCGAGCGCGAGGCCGCCGGCGAAGTTCGGCTCGCCCTTCTTCCACAGGTCGAGCGCCTCGACCGCCTCGATCAGCGCCGCAAGGTCGGCCGCCTGCGTCTCGGGCAGCGTCGTCTCGGGGGCGTAGAGGGCGCGCTGGTCGTACGCCATCCGCGTGGCGCAATGCGCCTCGTCGATGAGCACGAACACCTCAGGGTCGCCGAGATCCGCCCGCAGCAGCCCGGCGCGCTCGGGATCGGGTCCGATCTCGAGGTTCTGGCGCTTGAGCTGGTCGATCGAGGAGGCGTGGTGGTCGAGCACCACGAGACGGTGGCGCGCCTCCTCCGCCCGGCCGCGGTTCATCGCGGCGAAGCGGCGCAGGAAGGCGACCGTCGGCTCCTCCAGCCCGAGATCGGTCATCAGCAGCGTCTCGGAGGCCGCCGCGCCGCGCAGGCGCTTCAGCTCGTCCTCCACCACCGGGCCGACATCGGAATAGCGGGCGACGTGGACCACCCGCGACACCGCGGCGAAGGCGGCGGCGACAGTCGTGGCACCGTAGCCGTCGAGGTCGTGATGGGAGATCTGCGTGACGATCATCGGCAGAAATCTCGACTCAAGGCTGGACAGGAGGCTCGCGGGACGCGAGACGGCGGGCGCCGCGGATGCGGCGTGCGAGGTTCGAGCCTCTTACGCCGGCCGGCCCCGAAAGGTCCACGGGCCTTCGGTCCCGATTCCCGATGCGCCGCCCCGATGCGCTGCAACGACCGGGCAAGCCCGGCAACCTTAACGCCCGGTTCAGGCGTTGAGATCCTATCTGCGACCGTCCTTCACCCGAGAACACCGTGAGAACCGGCGAGGCATGACGCATCCGACCGACCTCTCGACCCGCGATGCGCAGCGGACCGGCCCCGCCCTCGGACGCGCCCTCGGCCCGTGTCTCGATCGCCGCCGGCTGATCGGCGGCGCCGCGGCCGGCGCCGCCCTGGCCCTGCTGCCGGGACGGGCGGACGCCCAGGCCGCGGCGCCGGCGCTGCCCGCTTCGGGCTCGCCCTTCTCGGATGCCACCGTGCCGGACCTCGCCCGGGCGCTCGGCAACCGGGCCTTCGTGGCGCCGACCGCGAACGACATGCCCGACCCGCTGAAGAACCTGTCGCGGGAAGCCTACGAGGCGATCCGCCTCCGGCCCGAGGCATTGCTGTGGGGCGGCGAACCGCACGGCTTCGCCGTCGAGCCGCTGCTGCGCGGCTTCTACTACACCGACCGGGTCGCGCTGTTCCTCGTCGAGGACGGCGTGGTCCGTCCCGTCACCTACGCGCGGGGGGAGTACGAGGCGGGATCGGAGGCGGGCGCGGCGGCCTTGCCGGAGACCGAGCCGGGCTTCTCCGGCCTGCGCATCCGCGCGCGGTTCGGCGAGCGGCACCAGGATTTCGCGCTGTTCCAGGGCGCCTGCTTCTACCGGCTGGTGGGGCAGGGCCAGGAATTCGGCGTCAACGGGCGCGCCCTGATGCTGCGCCCGGCCGACCCGCGCGGCGAGGAATTCCCGCGCTGGCGGGCCCTGTTCGTGGAGCGCCCGAAGACCCCGGACGGCCCGCTGGTGATCCATGCCCTGATCGATTCCGACTCGCTCGCCGCAGCGCTCCGCCTGGAACTGCGCCCCGGCGAAACCTCGACCGCCACGGTCACCGCCACCCTGGTCACCCGCAAGGCGGTCGAGCATCTGGGTCTCGGCGGCATGCAGGCGCCGTTCCTGTTCGGCCCGCACGATCGGCGCGGCGCTGACGATGCCCGCGCCGCGGTTTACGCCGCGGGCGGCCTGCAGATCCGCAACGGCGGTGGCGAGGCGATCTGGCGCCCGGTGCGCAACCCGGAGACGCTGCAGATCTCGGGCTTCCTCGACAACGGACCGCAGGGCTTCGGCCTGATCCAGCGGGACCGGTCTGCCGCGACCTTCGAGGACGACACCCACCCCTGGCAGCGCTGCCCCTCGCTCTGGGTCGAGCCGGGCGAATCGACCGGTGCCGACAACCTTTGGGGGGAGGGCGCCGTGACGCTCCTCGAGATCCCGAGCGACGCGGAGATCAACGAGAACGTCATCGCCTATTGGCGGCCGAAGGCGGCCCTGCCCGCCGGTCAGGAGATCCGCGTCGGCTACCGGCAGAACTGGGGCGGCGAGCCGCCGGTCGGTCCGCTCGCGCGGGTCACGGGCACCCGCAGCGGTCGCGGCGGCGCCAATCCCCGGCGCCTGTTCCTCGTCGATTTCACCGGCGACCTTCTGTTCACGCCGGCAGGCACGATGGTGCCCGTCGAGACGGTGCTGATCGCCGGCCCCGGCCGGATCGTCGAGGGGGCGACCCGCTGGATCGCCCATCCGGAGACCCGCACCGTGAGGGTCGCCTTCGAGCTGGATCCCGGCAGTGAGCGGGCGGTCGAACTGCGCCTTGCCCTCAAGACGGAAGGGCGGCAGATCACGGAAACGTGGCTTTACCGCTGGACGCCCTGACCCTCCCCCGAATTCTCGCCGGAGCGACGATGCCCGACCCCGCCGCCAGCGTCTCGACCGTGATGGACCGCCCCGCGCCGGTGCCCGCGCCGGCGGAACACCGTGCCGAGGCGGGCCTCGACCGGGCCGCCATGCCGAAGCGGGCGCTGCTGCCCATGCCGGTGCAGGACCTGCGCAACCGGCCGGCGACGCGCCGCAACGGCGGCGGCGGGCCGCTGGCGGCGCGGCTGTTCGTGTTCGGTGGGGCCGCCGCGCTCACCGCCTACGGCGCGTGGCAGATGTACGAGGTGATCTCGGTCTCCGGCGGTGCGACGTGGCTGCAGTACGTGCTGCTGGTCCTGTTCGTCCTGAACTTCTCCTGGATCGCCCTGGCCTTCACCGCCGCGCTCCTCGGCTTCGCGGCGCTGCTGCGGCGGACGCCGCCGGCGCCGCTGCCTGCAAGCCTCGCCACCCGCACCGCCATCGTCATGCCGGTCTACAACGAGGGCAGCGCCCGGGTCTTCGCCGGGCTCCAGGCCATGCACGAGGCCGTCGAGGCCACCGGCCTCGGGCGCCATTTCGACTGGTTTGTGCTGTCCGACTCGACGCAAGCCGATGCCTGGATCGCCGAGGAGCGCGCCTTCCTGGAGTTGCGCGAGGAACTTGGCCCTGAGGCGCGCCTCTATTACCGCCACCGGGCGAAGAACCATCACCGCAAGGCCGGCAACATCGCCGACTTCGTCACCGGCTGGGGCGGCGCCTACGACCACATGCTGGTGCTCGACGCCGACAGCCTGCTCACCGGCGACTGCATCGTGCGGCTGACGGCGGCGATGGAGGCCGACCCGCAGGCGGGCATCATCCAGAGCCTGCCGCTCATCATCAACCGCAACACGCTGTTCGCCCGGCTCCAGCAATTCGCCGCGCGCATCTACGGCCCCGTCATCGCCACCGGCCTCTCGGTCTGGTCGGGCCGCGACGGCAATTACTGGGGCCACAACGCGATCATCCGGATGCGGGCCTTCGCCGAGGCCGCGGGCCTGCCCGACCTCAAGGGCCGCCCGCCGTTTGGCGGCCACATCCTCAGCCACGACTTCGTCGAGGCGGCGCTGATCCGCCGCGCCGGCTGGGGCGTGACCATGCTGCCGCAATTGGAGGGCTCCTACGAGGAGAGCCCGCCCTCGCTGATCGACCTCGCCGTGCGCGACCGGCGCTGGGCGCAAGGGAACCTGCAGCATGCCCGCGTCATCGGCGCGTCAGGCCTCGCGCCGGCCTCGCGCCAGCATTTCGCCACGGGGATCGCCGGCTACGTCGCCTCGCCGCTCTGGCTCGCGCAGCTCGTGATCGGTATCATCATCGTGCTGCAGACCGCCTGGGTGCGGCCCGAATATTTTTCCGCCGAGTTCGGCCTCTACCCCGTCTGGCCGCGCTTCGACCCGGTGCGCGCGCTCCAGCTCTTCGCGCTCACCATGGGCATTCTGCTCGCCCCGAAGGTCCTGGGCCTGATCCTCGCGCTGCTCGATACCGAGACCCGGCGGGCGAGCGGCGGAGCGGGGCGGCTGACCCTGTCCTTCCTGATCGAGATCCTGCTCTCGGCGCTGATCGCGCCGATCGCGATGCTGATCCAGTCGGGCTCGGTGTTCCAGATCCTGGCCGGGCGCGACACCGGCTGGAACCCGCAGCGCCGCGACGACGGCTCGATTCCGGTCTCCGACATCGTGCGCCGCCACCGCTGGCACACCGGCCTCGGCCTGGTCACGGGGATTGCGGCATTTGCCATCGCCACCTCTCTGTTCCTGTGGATGTCGCCGACGATCCTCGGCCTCGTCCTGGCGATTCCGCTGTCCTGGGCGAGTGGCCAACTGGCGCTCGGCCTCGCCCTGAAGCACCGCGGCCTCCTGATCACCCCCGAGGAGCAGACGCCGCCGGCCATCGCGCTGCGCGCGGGCGAACTCGCCCGTCGCAACGCGGCGCGCGGCTTCGACGACGGGGACGCGCTGGCCGCCCTCCATGCCGACGCCGCCCTTGCCCAGGCGCACGCGGCGATGCTGCCCGAAGGTGCGCCTCGGCCGCGCGGAAACATCGACGCGGACCACACGCTCGCCCGCGCCAAGATCGTGGAGGCGGAGACTGTGGCCGAAGCGCAGGCTTGGCTCACCCCGAAAGAGCGCTTCGCCCTGCTCCACGACCGCGCGGCGCTCGACCAGCTCACCCGTCTGCGGCCCGCCTGAAACCCACAACCCTACAAACTTCCTCCGCGCCCGGGCCGCACAGGCCCAATCCACGCCTCGAACGTTGACGCTGATCCCCCGGCGGCCATAGACAAGCATCGACCGCAGAGCCGGACGCGATCGCGCGGCTCCGACGGGCAGGGAAGGGTGGCCGAGTGGTTTAAGGCAGCGGTCTTGAAAACCGCCGTGGGGGCAACTCCACCGTGGGTTCGAATCCCACCCCTTCCGCCAGTTTTTCGATCTGCATGGTCATGCGTGGTTTTCCGGGTTGTCGAACCCGTTGATGCAGCACCATATTCTCGGGTGACGTGGTCGCGTGGGGGTATGTCAGGACCGCCAAGGATACGCGTCATGCTTGGGCAAACGCTTGGGCACTCTCGTACCGGGATCGGACCATGCCCACCATCAACAAGCTGACCGCAAAGCAGATCGTGACCCTCCCCCTCGGCCTGCACAGCGACGGCGGAAACCTCTACCTGTCAGTGCGCCCGGGCGGATCACGCCAGTGGGTGATGCGCTATCGGTTCGGCGGGCGACAGCGCGAACTTGGCCTTGGAGGAGCTGGCTCCCATGCGCTCACGCTCGCTGCCGCGCGGACGGCGGCCGAGGAGATCCGCTCGCAAATCCGTCAGGGCGTCGATCCGTTGGCGAAGCGTGAAGCGGACGTGAAGGTGTTGCGCATTCCGACCTTCCGGGAGGCTATGGACGATTTCATCAAGCGTAGCGAGAGCACGTGGAAGAGTAAGAAGAGCGCCCCGCAGTGGCGGGCCAGCCTCGACACCCATGCTGCGGCTCTGATGAAGCGGCCTGTCGATCAAATCGACACGAGCGACGTTATCGCTGTCCTCGACCCGATCTGGAGCCGCTTGCCTGAGACCGCGAAGCGGGTTCGCGGACGGATCGAGGCGATCCTATCGATGGCTAAAACGTGCGGCTTCCGCTCCGGAGAGAACCCTGCCGCCTGGCGCGATAACCTCAAGAACGTGTTCCCGGCCAAGCCGAAGCTCGTGCGTGGCCACTTCAAGGCGATGGATCACGACGAGATCCCAGCCTTCATGACCCAACTACGCGCCACCGATTCGATGAGCGCACTGGCGCTGGAGTGGATCATCCTGACCGTCCTACGCCCAGGCGTCGGCGTAAGCGCGCGCTGGTCGGAAATCGACAGGAAAAGCGGAACCTGGACGATCAAGGCGGAGCGTATGAAGAGCCGTAAAGAAGCGGCTCTCGTCGGCGAAGATCATGTTGTGCCGCTCTGCGACCGCGCCCTCGACCTTCTCGATCGAGTAGAGGCACTCCGGCTCACGAACAAGGGCGATGAGCTTCTCTTTCCGAGCCAGAAGCTCAAGCCGCTCTCTTTGACGGCGCTCGAACACTGCCGTGAGCGGATGGGTGTTTACGTGACGACTCACGGCTTCCGCGCGACCTTCCGGACCTGGGCCAGTTCCGCCACGTTCCACGAGGTGGAACTGGCTGAGAAGGCGCTCGGCCATCTGGTCGGAGACGAGACCGAACGCGCCTACAACCGTGGCCACCTGCTCGAGAAGCGACGACGGCTGATGGCCGATTGGGCAGACCACTTGGCCGGCACCCTGACCCCGAAGAAGAACCCGTTCGTCATCCAGGGCAGCGCGATCCCACGGCAGGTCGTGGATGAGATGCGCAGACGCTGGGCACGTTGAGGCCGGCAGAAGCATCCACTCGGCAGGATCCGATGTCCCCCGGGACGACGAGATGCCGCTCGGCAGCGCGCATATCCTTCCTAGCTTGACAGTTAGCTAATGCGGCCTACCTTCGATTGCATGGAAGTGCACGCGGTGTTGTATCGGCGGCAGGGCAAAGCGGCTGGTACAACTTGGCGTCTGAGCCAAACCGTAAGCATGGCGGCCCCTCTGAGCGACTGTTCCGGACACGATTGCGGCTGACAGAACAACCCGCCGAGCAAACATAGAAGCGGACTGGACCTGCAACCAGGCGTGACCGGATCAAAGGGTGTCCTCGCCAAGGGCACCTGGTGGCAATTGAGGAAGAAATCGGCGGCGTGACCAAAGGCCTATGTCGCGCAGTCGAGGCAATTCTACGGGGCGGTCGGGCAGGACCGCAGCAGCCTTCCGTAGTCTGATGGCATTCACGCGACCGGAGCCCGTCTACGGGCAACGGCCGAACGCTATCGGACCGACAACATGCCCGAAATCAATTCCAGCACCATTTTGATCAAATTTGTGACTATCGACGAGCTCGCTTCAATTTTTGGAGTTTCACGTTCAACCGTGAAGAACTGGCGCGCTCGCCGAATTATCAAACCGTGTGTAGCGATTGGGAGCGTCGTTCGCTTCGATCCAGCCGAATGCAAGCGTAAACTTGCGGAATTTGGAGGGAAAAACCTCAAATCAGAGATTAAAAAGGGACGTAATCCAGACTAGTAAATTTATATCATTGAGCCAATATCGTATTATAGAATACATTTGGGGATAGGTCTAGAATCTCCCGAGAAAGGCCTCATGCGCTCCATCACCGAGAGAAGCATACATTTAACCTATCCAGAAGTGGTTCCGCGTTCCCGGGATTTTGGACCATGCTCATACCTGTGCGGCAGGGGCTCCGCCAACTGACTTCTTGGTATGATCGCACCGAGCCACCGCCGATGAACTCTCATCGGCGGTGGTGCTGTTTTCGTTACGCGCTACGGCCGCGCAACTCGGAGATCCGCGCGTTCAGTATGGCACGCAGCTCTTGCACCTCGGTATAGGCGGCTTCCACCTTCTCGAAGGAGGCCAGCCCATCACGGCGGATCTCATGGGTCAGCGCTTCGATGCGCTTGACCGCGGCCAGGAAGCTCGGGGTCTCGGGGGGATGTGACATGGTATCGGCGTCCTTGAGTGATGTCAGTGAGTGGTTGAAGTGAAGGGTTCGACCCGGACGGGTACGACGCCGTCCGGGAATTGCAGCAGCAGCGGCAGGCCCGCTGAGATATCCTGGGCGCTGGTGACGATGCAGCCCGTATCGGTCGCGATCACCAGCGCCAGGGCTTTGCTTAGGAGGACGTCGTCCTCGGTGTCATTGAGAGGACCCACCTCGACGGGATCGGCATCCGGTTCTTTCCGCGTGATCCCGCCGACTGCCGCGCTCAATCCCAGCAGTAGGCTCTGCTCGACGGCCCGATCGAGCTGTCGCAGTCGTGCTTCGGCCGCGGTGACAAGATCTTGCAGCGCCATGTCGAAGGCGGTCGTGGCTCGTGCCAGGGCGATGCGGCTGGCCGCCCCAAGATCCTCCTCGATCGCAGCCTCAAAAGCGGCGAGCGCGCGCTCGGCCCGGAGCCCGGTGCGCTCGACGAGGTGGCGCACCAGCATCGCCGCCGCCGTCGGAGTCGGCTCGGAGCGCGCCGCCACTGCATCGAGGGCGGTGCGCGGCGTGCCGGCATGGCCGAGGCCGACGATCAGGTTCGGCACCCGATCTGCTGTCGCAGCATGCGCGATCGCGTAGCTGTTGAGCGGACGGAATGCTTCGATCGGCCCACCGCCGCGGCAGACCAAGGTCGCCGACAGTCCATACTCGGCATGCAGGCTCCTGACGCGGGTAAACGCTTCGACCAACGTGCGCTCGGCCCCGGCACCCTCGAAGTTGGCCCACACCCGGTGGAGGCGGAGGAGGCCGGCCCCTTCGATTGACTGCAGCACGTGCTCGACGTCGCGCCGCGCCTCGCCATGCTCTGAGACGACGAGCGCAACATGATGGAGATCCTCCGGCTCGACCCAGTTGTCCGGCCCGAAGCGGCCCCCCTCGAGCCTCAGCCGCTGCAGCGTGCACTCGCGCTCAATGTCTGCTTCGAGCGGGATCTGCCCGAGCGAGAGCAGGGCCATGAGCTTGGCTTGGACGCCGGCTCCGCGGCCGAACCGCTGACGCAGGCCGGTGCGTAACTGAACCTCGATGGTACGGTTGACGAGGTCGGCCGGATCGAAGTCAACGCCATGCTCCGTTCGGATTAGGGCGAGCTCGGGGGCATCGAGACGGACCTTCAGGCGCGGTGGATCGTAGCTCAGGCTCGCCTGCGCTTCGCCGAGCAAGAGGAGATAGCTGTCGGGACCGGCGGCCTCGACCGTGAGGACGCAGGCCCGCACGCTGTGTTCGCCGCGCAGCCGCTGGCGCAGCCAGCCGATCACGTCGCGCAGTTCGTGCACCTCGGCGGAGAGTGAGTCGGGTTCGAGCGCGCTGCCGCGGTCGTGACGGGCGCGCGGTGGCGCGTCGCCGCCGGGATGAGGCTGGTGTGGCGGCGTGTCCCTCCAGGCGGGGAATCGGTGATGTCGCATCGTGTCCGTTCGTGTGTCGTCGTGTGAATGGCGGGGCGAGCGGCCCGGCGGCCGTCATGCGGTCGCCGGGACTGTGGACAGGAGCGCGTCAGTCGAAGAGCGCTGCCCCGTTGACTGGCCGATCTTCGGCCGCCGGTGCCGGTTCGAGCTCGCGGGCGATCGCCTCGAGGCGGGGCCGGTTGGCCTCACGCAGCTCGCGGTGCAGGATCTCGATCAGCAGCGCGGCGAGGTCGGGCGCAGTGTCGAAGCTGCGGAAGGCGAGCCCGTCGAGCAGCGTCACCGGCCGCGTCCGCCGAGTCAGGATGGGGACCGGGAACTCGCACAGCCGCTGCGCCAGGCCCGGGTCCGACAGGGACCGGAAGGCGAAGCCCGTGCCCGGTTCGACGATCACTGCGTCGAGCGTGCCCCACTCATATTGATCGAGGGCGGCATCGAGAGCGCGGTGAAGCGCTGCCACCGAACCCGGCTCCTCGAACGCGAGAGGATGCCGGATCAGCGCGATCATTCCGAGTTCGTGCCAGCGAGCGAGACCGTCCGCGATCGCGTGCGGCGCGCCATCGTCCGGCTCGATCAGGAATGCCCGGCGGAGCCGGCGCGGCATCGGCAATTCGCGCTGCCGTTCCCATACGCCATTAGCGTCGAGCGCCTCTCGCACCCGCGCGTCGCGCTCGGCCCAAGCCCTCAGCATTAGCCCGCGATCCAGGCCGATGATCCGCCCGGTCAAGCCGAGCAGCGGATCGACGGTGAGCGTCAGCAGAACGGTGTGATCGCCGAGGAGATCTTCCTCGTGCAGCTGAATGCCAGAGACCTGTTCGACCTGCTGGGTGAAGTCAGCGGACATGAAGGCGGTAAGCCGACCGCTGCGGGTGGGATCGAGCGCCTGGAGGTCGAACAACCAGCCGTCGCGGTGCCGCCGGGGTCGGCTCGCCGTGGCGCGTACCCACAAGCCGGTGGGCTCGAGCGGGCAAGCGGCCGCGTCCGCACCGGCGGACATGTCGTGATGTGTCATTTCTAGAGGCCCATTGTCGGAGAAGAGATCGAAGGAGCCTCGCCAATGCGAAGCGGACGCTGTCTCAGCGCCGCCCTGCCTCACCCGTCCTTTCCGGGATTTTCAGCCAAGGTGCCTTCGCCCTTTCCTCTCTCGATCCCTATTCTCCCAGCACCCAAGCAACGGCTTGGGTGCGCAGGTCTTTTCTCGTCTTTCGTGATATCCAATGCAGGCGCGCGTGCTGTCAGGGGCAACCTCTCGCGACCTGTCTGATGGCATCCCCAGCAGTCCCGGTCTCCCACATCCAGCCTGCTGCGAGCCTGAGCCTGAGCAGCATCCGGTGGCTTCCAGCAGCACGGGCATTGCGCAGAGCTCGGATGCCCAGGTTATTGTCATAGGATAATTCCGGGCTCGTGACGGCTTGCACCCCGTGCGGCCAGACGGACGCAAATCTCCAGGGCATGCGATCACGGACGGATTTGCGAAGATGTAGATCCTGGCGTGCCGCAATCTGACCACAGACTGCGATCATCTCTCAAATGATCTATCCCGCGCGCGAATTTTCTTGCCTGGACGCTTGGCGCCAACGATGCGCACTGTCTCAACCGCCGAAGTCGCTGCCGGAGAGACAGACGCGTGCGCTGCGGCGACTGGCTCTATATGCGGAACCGGACGTGTCGCACCCTCATCATTCACCGAATCCGCAAGGTTCGGAGGCATCGGTTCACCGCAGCCTTCAGCTTCGTCCGCTGGCCCACGGCCGACAAGTGACCCGACGATCCCCGACGATGAGGGGACCGATGGGCCGTTGGCAGTCAGTCCAGGCTGTAACCGCTCGTCTTCCGATCCGGTCGCAGCGCCGATGGTGACACTGGGTGATACAGATCCAACCCCTTCACCACCTGCGCGGGCGGTCGCCGACTCGGTCGGGCGCTGACCCCGGTCGAGCGCTAGCGGAGCCACGGAGCGAGCTGGATGCGAACCCCGGCGCTGTGGGGCTTCCGGCTGTTCTGGCGAAGCCCGACCACCGCCGGGGCCGGCATAGCTAGCTGTCGGGACGCGCGATTCGATCGCCTCTCTAGTGTGTGTATCCGTAGCGCGTGGTGCGCCGGGCGATGTTTCGATCGGCTGCCCGATCGTCACCGGGGTCTCGAGTTGTGCCAGACTTGGAGCGCCGAGCCGATTGCCCGGAGTTGTATCAAGCATGCCGGGAGGCCCAGCGTCGTCTGCTTGAGCGTCGATCGGGCCGTGGGAGACGCGCGGCATTCCGGAACTCGGTTGCTCGTCTCGCGCACATGTCTCCGGGTGCATCGGCGCCCCGGCGGTCGGACTATCGTGTCCGAAGCGGCCCCCGGTATGCGGGAGCCCCGGTTCGGCTTGGGGCGATGTGAAAGCCTGGTGCGTCCGCGACGTCTCTCGAGTCGGCTCTGGGGGACGCGGCGCACCCGTGCCGACGGTCGGCCGATGCAGGAAGCGGCCGAGATCGGCATGTTCGGGGCGCGGGCGGAACCCGGTTTGGCCGATCTGCGGAGCTGGGCCGTCCAGCCGACCGGGCGTGTAGCGCGGCTTTGTACGACCACCCGAGGGCTTCGCGAGCGGGCTGGAGACCGTCGGCGATGCTGTGGCGACAGGCCGCTCCTTCTGGGACGCTGCGGAGGGCGGCGCAGCAGCGGGCGCTGACTGTGCAGCCTGAGGCAAGGAACGGTGCGCGAGTTCGGCTTTCAAGGCACGGAGGATCTCGGCGCTTCGGCTCTCTACCGCCTCGCGGAAGCCCTCCTGCAGCGCACCTCTCGAGCTTTCACGCCGCTCCGTGCGTGCCGGATCGTCGAGGCTCTGCACGGCCTCGGGAGCATAGCGGCGCGCGACTTGCAGCGGGCGGGCAGGCTCGGCCATCCAGGCCTTCAACTCCTGGACGATGAGGCGCACGTTGTGGCGTGCCGTCTCCGTGCGGCGGGCGTTCTCAGCGTCGAGCCGCAAGGCCCCGTCGTAGATCGTCGTCAGGAACCGAACCACCTCGCTCTGGTGGCTGAGCCCGAACAAGCCAGCGCCAGCGACCGGGCGATCCTGCGGCGGCGCGTCGAGCGCCTCGCCTCTCTTCTTCCGGTTTTTTTGTTCCTCTTTGTCGGCGGCATTCATCATGAGCTTTGGTCGCGAGGTGATCCGGTCCGTAACCAAGCGGGTCAGATCCTGATTCAGCTCCAGCAGGGCCAGCTGGAAGCTCGCCTTCACCCCCATCTCCCCCAGTCGCTTCACCTCGGCGACCCGGTGCGACCCATAGGATTGCGGCGCGACGAGGCGAGCGGCGTGATCCGCCATGCCCGCGATCGATCCCTCCCGCTTCCTCGCCCGGTCCTCGTGCTCCTTGACCAAGCGGTCGTGGACGGTGTCCCACTGCCGCCGGGCCAGAACCGGCCCCTCCTCGGTCAGCTCGCCTTTCCGCTCCTTGTTGAAGGTCCGCGAGTTGATGTGCTTCAGCGGCTCAAGATCGATGCCCATGCTCTCGTAGGTGCCGAGGTTGTAGCGCTTCGACACCCCGGCCTCTTCCAGCACGCGGTTCGACACCGTCTCCCAGTGCTTGCGAAGCTCCGTGACCCAGTCCTGGTCATTCGTCTCGCGGAGACGGTTCTGCTGGTACGGGCGGACCAGATACTTGGTCCGATTCGGATACCGACGCTCCTCCTGGATCTCGAAATCCCAGACATCGCCTTTGCCGCTTGATCCTTGGATCTTGGCGGCCGGCCGGTCGTAGTAGGCGATGTGAACGTGGAAGTTCCGGGCGTCGTTGTTGGCATCCGGCGCGTGGATGACCGCCCAGTACGGGAACCCCTTCTCGGCGAGCTTCTGCGTGAAGTCGCGCACGATTTGCAGGCGCTCGCGGCCATCGATCTCGTGCGGCAGTTCCGCGATCACGCGCGTCTGCGTGCGCCCGCCGCGCCCCGGCGAGATCTCGAGCGGAGCCTCGGGGTCAAGACCCACCGCCCACTGATGCAGGGCGAACGCCTTGTCGATGGTCAGCTTGATGTCGAACGGATCGCCGTCGTCCCGCGCCAGTGCATCGCGGATCGGTTTTTGCGCGGCCGGCGGGGCCTGATCGACGTGTTCGGCGACCCTGGCCCACCAGGCCGGGTTCTCGGCCGGCTTGATCGTGACGCGATCGCCCTTAGGCGTCGCTTCGGCCTCCTCGACAGCGAGCCAGAACCGCGTGCGCTCTTCGACGGTCTCGCCGATCGTGCCGAACGAAGCCTCGTCGAGGGCGTCCAGTTCCTCGTCCGTGATGCGATGGCAGGGCTTGCGCTCCATGCCCTCCGCCGCGCCGGCACGTTCGATATAGGCCTGCTGCGCGACCGCGGAGCGGTCGAGGCCGCGCCGCTCGATCTCGGCGGTGAAGGCCTCGCCGGACAGGCGCTCCTGGCCCTTGCCACGGATCTGCTCGGGCGCGCCCTCGCGTTCGACGTAGAGCACATGCGCGGCCGCGCGCGATCCGGTCAGCCGGCGGCCGCCACGCGCCGCCTTGATCATCTCGCGGATCGGCGAGGTCTTCGAGACCGAGGTCTGCGAGAAGTGGCAGGTCGTCTCGCCGGCGGACGAGGTCGGCCGCGCGCCGCCGCGCACCCGGTCGCCGAAGCGCACACCCGGGTTGTCGTAGGCCCGGTCGATCGCGGGATGGACCCCGGGGCTGCGGCTGAAGGCCGAACCCTGCGCCCGCGGCGTCACGGTGATCGCGCCGTAGCGCACCTTCGCCGGCATCGACTGGCCGGTGCGTGCCATGGGCATCGCAAGTCCGCCGAAGGCGGGGGCCTCGCTGTGCCGCACGGCCAATCCGGAGACCCCGGGGCTGCGCGACAGGCTCGTCGACCGATCCAGAACCAGGGAGAGGTTCTGCAGCGTGCTCAAGACGAGCGGGCTCGGGTTGAACAGCGCGGTCATCGGTCCTCTCGTGAGAGGCCAAGCTTATCAGGTTCACCCGTGTGAACCCAACCGGGCGATTCGTCCGAATGTTTGTACGGCCGCGTCTCGGCGGCCCACTGCGACCTGTCTCGGTCGCGATCGGCGAAACCTTGGAGTTGAGTGAGTGCGTGTCGATGCGCGTCCCCTGACCGGTAGCGGTCGGGTGGCATCAGCTCCGGGGCTGTCTCCACCGTCCCTAAGTCGGATCCGAAGCGGCAGCTTGATCCGGCGGCCCTGCAAGGAAGAGCAAGCGCAGGCTTGCACGACCGATCCCGTTGCCAGTGGACCCAAGCTGGGTCTCACGAACTCCCATGCGCAGGCATGGCGAGGGGCAGGACGATCCGAAATGGGGACGCCCATTTGATCGGCCAGGGAGGCAGGGGTAGGGACCGAAATCGGCTCGAAGGAGCCGTCAGTTTTTGCTGCGCCCGGCAGGGTGCACAAAAACTGAGGAATTGAGCCATCGAGCTTGCGAGACCTGGATCGTCGGATCCAGGGTCCTTCTGGGTCTCTTCTGGGATCGTCGTTCTGGGAAGCTTCCGGGCCGTCCAGACCCTGGTTTGGGAGCCGGAATTGCCCGTCGGGTGGCCTCGATCGGGCCCTTTCAGAGGCCGGGAATGGCCCTCGGAGCGGGAGGGACGAGGTCCAGGCACCGGATCAGCGCCTCGAGACCCTCTCAGGGCGCAAAAATGAGGTGCGGATCGGTTTCGATCGCCACCTCGCCGGGGTCCGCTCTTGGTTCACCAGCGTGACACCTGCCCTGCTGGAACAGTTCGCCTCGGGGCGAAAATTTCCAGCACCTGGTTGTCTCGCAGAGGTCGGCCATCGGGCTGGAAATGACCGGTCTCGATCCGGTCGCGAGGAGCGCCAGGATCCACGACGGCCGTGTACGTACGCCGGCGGTGACGTCCTGGGATTTGGATGCGTGACCGTGCTGTTGCGCACGCCCAAAAACCCATGCAAAAACACAGGCTTGGGTTGGCAATGTAAATGATGCCTTCGGCGTCTTTAGCGCCGGTCGCGGCGCACCTTAGCCGGGCTCTCAAGGGTGCGCATCAGCGCTGTAAATGATTCCGTCAGATTGTCCCACGGTGGGCGTGAGAGGCGGAAATGACCATCCGCATCCGATTTGCGCTTGAAGGCCGACACCGCTGTAAATGAAGCACTGTTTCCCATGTGCGCTATAGCCCAAGAGGCGGCTGCGTCTGGTGTGAATGAAGCTCGATCTTCCATGTGCAGCGCGACGGCTGCCGGGTGGAAATGGATAAGACCCGATCATCTGCATGTCCGGCGTTGGTGCCGTCATGGCCTGGAAGGCCTCGGTGCAAACGACGGCACGCGCGATTTTTCGCGCAGGTCCTCTCCAGCGCGAGATGAGAGGGGGCGGCTTTTTCGGCAGACGGATGGAAATGACGTCGTCGCGCTCATGGCCATCGGCCTCATCGGGGGGGCTGAGCCGGTTGCCGCTCTGGGGTGGCAGGCGGAATTGGACGGTGCCAGAGCTGTGAATGACCCTGCGGGCGCTATGTGCGCCTGCGTTGACCGGACCTAAGCGTGACCGGTACAATTCGCTGGAAGTGAAGCGACGGGATTCATCGTCGCCCGGAGGGTCGCATGGCCGAGGTCAGACGTATCAGGGGATCGGGGCGGCTGAAGTCACGGCTGGAGCGTCTGCGTCAGGCGTGCGCAGCGGAGGCCGTGAGGCTCGCTCAAGCGGATCCGCGCTTTCGGGCGGTGCTCGTCTCGCCTGCGGGGGTGAAGCCGGAAGGCGAAAACCGCGAGATTAGCTTGTGATCGTCTTCCGCATTTCGAGTGCGGTGCGATCAACCGGGGCTGGTCCGCTCTGGGATCTGCCTAAAATGCGACACCTGCGGGAGCACGACAGGCTCTCCCGGGTGGAAATGATAGACCTCTTTGGGATGTCGTGATGGCTGAGGTCAACTACTGCTGGGGTTCGGAACGGCCGTCGGCGCGGCGCGTCCGGCTGGCCCGTCAGATCGAGGCGACGCAGGCCCTCAAGGCCGCGGCGGAGCTTGAGTATCAGCGCAAGCTGGCCGAGATCGAGGCTCTGGAGGCGGTGCGGGTCGCCGATCTCGAGGAGGTCGAGGTGATGACGCACGGCGGTGCGGCTCCTTACGACCGGTCCCTTGAGGCTGATCCTCAGATCGCGGGCCGGACGCGCGCCGAGAACACGCAGGCGCTCTATGGGCGTGGCGCGAAGCTGACGCGCTCGACGATGGCGACGCAGGTCATTGCGGTGGGCGATGGCTCGCTGGACATCCGCAAGGGCGCGAAGGCCAAGGGTCGGAAGCGGTCGGGCCAGGCGGCGCGTGTCGCACCCGGTGCGCGCAAGCCCCGGGCGAGCGAGGTCGTCGACAGGGTGGAAATGGTGCCGGCGGAGGCTTCGACATCGGCTCCGGTCGCGGTGGCACCCGTGAGCGAGATCCTGGTGCCGGAGCCGCAGGTGGAGGCTCGGGCCGAAGCGGTGCGGGAGCCGGAGGTGCTTGCGCCCCGGGTCATTCTCCCCGCGCTGTCTCGGGAGATGTCGGACGTCCTCGGTGATGTCGATCGTCCTGAGGAGGATCAGATGGGACAGGTCGAGGCCGGCACGATCACCGACAAGGTGCTCGACGTCTTCTCCCCGGAGATCCTGGCCGAGCGGGCGAAGCGGCGTGACCCCCGGCGTCTGCCGGCGGGCTACGATCCGTCCTGGGCGGATTCCTGGGTGCGGGATCCGATCGCGCCGTTACCGGAGATGGTGCGGGAGTTCATCACCTTCGGCACGGCCGTCGACAAGCGGCCGGAGGAACTGACCGACGAGGAGGCACGTCTTCTGGCCGGTCCGGGGATGTTCCCGATGCCGCTCGGTTTCAACCCGAACGATTACAAGGACCGTCGGCCGCCGCGTTTCTTCACCCGGGAGAAGGACGTTCCGTCCTTTGAGTGGGAGGCCGAGATCACCCGGGCGGGTGGCACGATGCAGAAGCTCGTTGCAAGCAATGCCCTCTACATCGACGAGTTTCGGGAGATCGAGCGCTCGCGGATCCGGATGTGGCCGTACGCGGTCGCGCGCCGGGATTTCATCAAGGGGCTGATGGACGGTCTCGCGGTGGGCGAGCTCACCTTTGAGCCTGTTTCGATGGCGGAGGACGACCTTCTGCGCAGCGTGCGCTGGCGGGTGTTTGCCTCGGCCGATCACAACTGGCTGCAGATGATTCCGAACGCGGATCTCGACCTCTACTACACCCGCATCCTGGACAAGCTGTCCTGGCCGGCGGGCCTGTCGCGGCTCGAGCTTCTGCAGCGGTTCGGTCAGGGGGACGACCTGACGAATCCGCCCAACATGTCCTCGCAGGGGCGGCCGCCGCGCTGGCTTCTGCCGGATCAGGACTGGATCGAGGGTGAAGGCTTCGGAATCCATGCGGCTGACGGGACGCTGATCGAGATCCCCAGTTCAGGGTTTGAGCTGGCGGAGGATTTCGGGACGACGGACGACATGGCTCCGGTGACGCGCGATCCGAGCATTGATCCGAAAGCGTGGGGGTGATGGTGCAGCGCTCCCTTGAGGAGCTGGCTGCGCCGCTGCGGGATGTGAGCCGGTGGAACCGGCTTCTCAGCCTGCCGTCGGATCGGCGAAGCGGGTATCTCGGCTTCGCCGAGTCGGCCCGCTCGGTTCGGGACGCGCTGTCCCGGAGTAAGCGGGTCGCATTTAGCGAGCCTGTCCTGACGCTGCGCAACGACTGGTCGAGCGCGGAGCCGGGGACGCTGGATGCCGACGAGGCGCTGAGGCGTATGGTGCGTCTCGACGGCTTAGCCCGTGACATCGACGAGGAGACGGGCGTGAGCCCGCTGATGCTCGGGCTGGGGCTCGTGCTGTGGCGGGATGGCGAGCGCGTGCGCATCGCCCCGCTGATGCTGTGCCCGGTCATCCTCGACGGCGTGCCGGAGGGGCCGGGCCTGCGTCGGGCCGGGGTGCCGGTGGCGAATCCGGTCCTGCTCGATCGCTTGGAGATCGACCCTGCGTGTCTGCCGTCCGACCCGTTGACCTGGAGGGCGGAGGATCTTGCCGGCCACGGGGTGGTGTCGGTGTCGCCGGTCGCCGTGCTCGGGATCTTCGACGTGGTGCGCTATCGGCAGTGGGAGCGGCTCGATGCGCGGCGCGATCCGCGGCTGGCGAAAGACCCGCGGGTCCAGGCCCTGCTGACCGGGGAGGGCGCGGGGGTCTGGTCGGGGGCGGCGAAGCGGGCCCTGTCGCGCGAGGCCCGCATGGCGACCTCGCTCGATCGCAGTCAGGCGGTGGTGCTCGAGGCCAGTCGCCAGGGTTCGGACCTTGCAGTCCAGGCGGGTCCGGGAACGGGCAAGACGCAGACGATCGTGCACATCCTCGGCAACGCGGTCCGGGATCGGCGCACGGTGTTGTTCTTGAGCGGGCGGCAGAGCGCGTTCCGGTCGGCGCTGGCGCGCCTGGACGGGCTGCTCTCCTACGGGTGCCCCTCGATCGGGCAGCCGCGCTGTAAGTTGTATCCGCATCGCACAAAACCCGCTCAATCTCAGCCCCGCCCAGCACTCGCCGCGCGGGGCTTCTTCGTTTCAGCGCCGTCCCGGGACTTCGGCCTCGGAGCTTTTTTCGTGCCCTTTGATGTTGCGCTTGAATGCATTCCAGCGATGCATCTTGCCCACATCCCGCGGTTTCAGCCAGAAGATATCGGGTTAACGAGTTATCTGCGGTCGAATCTTTTCCTGCTCGCATTGGACAGCCTGCTGTGAGTCGGCGTGCCAAGCGGAAGCAAGAAACGGAATACTTCCAATCAACAGGCAGCCGACAGCGCCCCATGTTTTGCCATGTCGGGCGAGCCGAAAAGCCATGACGAAGAACCAAAGCGTTCCAGTTACGACCCCTGACAACACAAAAATTTGGTTAGATACCATAGCTACAGGTAGCACCCCTATTGCTGAGCCCGGACTATAAATCGCTCCATTATGAGGCCAATTGTCAAAGCACCAAATATCCATCCGAATATATAAAGATAATCGATCTGAACGGCATACGATGGCTCATAGCCCAGCCGAATCCATTCGATTATTTGTGTTATTGGATTCCATTTCATGTAATAGTAAATCTCGTCAGGCATGAATGATGCCACGAAATAAACACCGCTAGTTAAATAAAGGCTCAATGTCACTAATATATACCCTAAAATCCATCCTGGAAATATAGAGCAAATACCTACGTTGATAAATCCAACCCCAATGCCAAGTCCTATCGCTGCTAGATAGCCAGTTACCGCCTGAAAGATATCTTTAGGCACAGGATCTATGCCGAAGCATATTAGAACCATTAAGACAAGCATCAAACCCAAGAAGCTACTTACTATCTCAACAAGACAACGAGCTATAACTGTATCAAACTTTTTAACCTGCGGAAAATAAGTCAACGGCTTGTGGATCATATAACCTTTCATCACCTCGCGTGAAATATATTGGAAGGCCAGGGCAGGAAGCGCTCCAGTCGCAACAAAAAGAGCAGTGTCGCCGATAATCGGCGGATTCATACCACGAAAGGCCATAACCCCCGTAATAATTCCAAGGTGCGCGCACGGCCAAAGCACCTGCACTAGGTAGCCCCAGTAATTTCCACCGAACCGGCTGCGCATATCACGAAGCATCAGAGCACTGAGAACGCGCAGATAAACATCGAGATGGTTCGGCGGCTGCGGTCTGCTTCGGAGGGGCTGGACGTGAGCGGTCATCGGAGTCGTCACCAATCATCGATTTGGATGCGTTCATTGGCCATAATCGCGGCAAAATCCAGGAGCAGGCCACTGGCCTGTTCCCATTCGGTGGCCCAGGTGCGAAGTTAGTGCATTGTCGGTCGCATGACGACGGTGGGGCGAGCGGAGGACGAGGCTGAACCGCTTGGCTCTCCTGGCCAGATGAGGATCTCTGGCGCAGGCGGCTGGTAGCCCAACGCGGAGTGCGGATGGGTGCTGCTGTAGTGCGTCCGCCACTGCTCGATCACGACGCCAGTCTCCTTGAGGGTGTAGAACACCTCGCCGTTAAGGAATTCATCCCGCAGCTTTGCGTTGAAGCTCTCGCAATAGCCGTTCTCCCAGGGACTGCCGGGCTCGATGTAAGCAGTCTGTGAGCCGACCGCCGCGCTCCAGTCTCGGACAGCTTTCGCGATGAACTCCGGGCCATTGTCCGAGCGGATATGGCCCGGCACTGCGAGCCAGTTCGTCACCGCAGCGGCTGACGTTGCCCTGGATGTCGGTCTCGCCCGACTGGTAGCGGGACGGGGTCAGGCCAAGGTGCGCCCCCACATCCCGGGAGTGTCGGAACCGCTCCGGCCGGTCGATAGTGGCGCGGAAGGCCAGCGTGGTGATCGGGCCGACGCCCGGCACGCTCATCAGCCGCCGGCAGACCGCCTCGCCGCGTACGATGACGAGAACCTGCAGCGTCAGCTGGTCGAGCTGCTCCAGCATGGTAGAAAGGATCGCCACGAGGGGCGTGACGAGCGGCAAGACCAGGGGATCGTCGCCAGCCAACTCTCGCACGCGCCCGGCAAAGGCGGCGCGGGCCGGGGTGCCGAGCTTGATCCCGCCCTCGCGCAGGATGGCCCGCACCACGTTCTCGATGGCGCGCATCTCGTTGAGCACGGTGCGCCGCGCCACCAGCAGCGAACGCCAGAGCCGGGACTGGCGCGACTTGACGTGAACCTGCCGGTACCAGCCGGTCCGCATGATCTGGGCGAGCGCACGGGCATCGTTGCGGTCGGTCTTGTTGGGCATCGTCTTCATGGCCGCGTTGGCGGACCGTGTCTCGATGCAGATTGCGGGCAAACCCGCGGCACGAAGCTCGTCGTGCAGCCAGGCCGTCAGCGAGCAGGCTTCCAGGCCGACACGCTCCAGCGGCAGGCCGACCTCGTCAGATCCGCGATGTGGGCGCAGGGCCCGCTCGCCGAGCGCATCTCCTTGAAGATCCGACCCGTCTCATCGACGACGCAGATCGCGGTCTCTTCCAGGGAGACGTCGAGTCCGGCAAAGTAGGTCATGGCTGCTCCTTCCTGATGCTGTGGCGATCCGACGTCGACCACGATCTCACATCTCGACAGGAGCAGCCGCCTTCAGACGGCCCGCGGCAGAACCCCAATCACCCCATCTGTCTCATGCTCAGCCAGAAGCGGCCTCCGTCGCACCCCAATCCACCGAACCTGGCGAACAGCCACTTTTCAGGGGGCAGGCCACTGCGGGGATGAGGCGAAAACATCATCCTGACATCAAGACAAAGGAACTTAAGATGCGCCACTATCGCGCAGCAGCGCGTGACTGATACACGCCACCCGCCTAACCGCAGATACCGCTTGTTCGTCAGCTAGACATTTGGCACTATGAAGCTACGCACTGCCGTATCTAGCCAACAGCCTACTGCCACACCAAATATAACTGGGAAATAAAATGAGATATGAAGCCGTGGAAAGTCACCAAGACGCACTTGATATGCTAGAGTCTGAATTGATAACTATAAATGACTATATAAATATCTGTAATTTGAGGAAATGGCCTATCGATGAAAATAACAATATCAAATATCATAATAAAGATGAAAATAGTTCAGAATCCAATATAATATATTTCAAATATTATGATTCGAACAATTGACCCTGCAAATCAAAACATCAACACATTAGCACAAAACTATTTTTCATAAAATCGTTCTCTATCAATCAGTTGCTGTTGCAATATTCACTGGCGAGGAAACATGACCACTGCCGATTACTCACCTAATCGCATCGCTAAGCTGCGCGAGGAAAAAAATCTTTCCCAACATGAGCTAGCAAAGTTAGCCGGCATGCATTGGTTGACTCTATCTCAACTAGAGTCCGGCAAATCAAAATTGACCAAAAAAAGAATCGCTCAGCTGGCCTCCGCCTTAAATATAAGCGCATCCTATCTTATTACGGGGGAAAAAATCGAGATATGCGATGATAAAACAGTACATGGGAGATTAAAGATAGCCAGAATTGCTGCAGGGTACGCGACCATGACTTCAGCTGTACGGAAATTTGAATGGAGCAATGCTTCGTATCGACAACATGAAAATGGCAACCGAGATATCAACCTAGCAGAGATAAAATTATATGCGATCGCTTTCGAAGCAGATCCTGCATGGATTGCATTCGGGGTCGGAACGCACCCCGACCAAAAAAATGATATCTACCCGAATAGAGGCGATATATTTTTATTTGAGTTGGCAAGCTCGAAAACAGTTGGCTCAAGAATAGCGGCCTACCGTAAATACCTGGGTATTACACAATTAGGACTAGCCAATAAGCTAAATATTTCGCAAACTACAGTATCAAAGTGGGAAAATGAATTGTCGCCGCCAGCCGAATCTTTGCCTGAAATCGCAGCTGTACTCAATATAGGAGTTCTAGATTTACTTGGTCTTGGCAGAGACCCGGAATCATCTCTGACTACCTGTTTAGGCCCTGCTCATACCGAAGCTTTTCAGCTGCTTCACGGCAGAATGGCCAATCTTAAGGGGTCAGGAACAGCGGAAAGAGAGCAGGCCAGAAATACTATCATTATTTTAGCGGAGCGCTTAAAATTCGAGGCAGCACGCGGCTTATGCTAGATGTTTGGTCCCGGCATTTGGTGGAGCGGGTTTGACCTGAAGCGACCGGGCTCGGCGGACCATGCTTTGCAGATGGCCTCGTAGGGCGTGAGACCGCGCAGGGTCTTCAGGCGGCGGCCAAAGTTGTAGGCACTGACGAAGTCGCCCAGGTGAGCGCGGAGTTTCTCGTGGCTGTCGTAGTGATAGCGCTTGACCGTGGCGTCCTTGATCGTGCGGTTCATTCGCTCGACTTGACCATTGGTCCAGGGGTGACGCGGCTTTGTCAGGCGATGATCGATATCGTTTCGGGCGCAAGCGGACTCGAAGCTGTGGGCCCGGAATGTCTCGCCGGCTGCAATCGCTTCCCTGATGATGGAGGCAGCTGAAGCGACGTTGCCCGGCGTGGTGAAGTGAGCACCGTGTGCACCTTGTAGGGCACGGCCTCGATGAGATGCCGTAGGAAGTCGCCGCGTCGCCTTCTCGTGCAATTTCACGAAGGCGAACTTGGTCGTACGATCGATGGCGACGAGCAGGTAGAGCCGGTCTTCGGCCGTGTGAACCTCGGCCAGATCGATATGGAAGTAGCCGAGCGGATAGGCCTTGAAGCGCGACCGCTTGGGTTTGTCGCCGTCGACCTCCGGCAATCGGCTGATCCCATGGCGCTGCAGGCAGCGATGCAGCGACGAGCGGGTCAGGTGCGGGATCGTGGCCTGCAGCGCGTAGAGGCAGTCGTCCAGCGACAGGAGCGTGTGACGCCGAAAGGCGACCACCACCGCTTCGTCTTCGGGTGACAGCACCGTCGAGTGCGGATCCTTTGGACCGGTGCGCTGGTCGGCGACCGAGGTCCGCTGGCGCCACTTGGCGACCTCTTCGGGTTGATCCCATAGCGCTTCGAGAGCGCCCTCAGGCTCGCTTGACTATGCTGGATCGCTCGACGGATCGTCTCAGTCGTCGTGGCGCTGCCGTGAAGAAGGGGATGATGAACGTCGAGCCAGTCCTCGGAAACATCGAGGCCGATGACGAGCTGCTGCATCACGATCCCTGCTCCTGTCCTGCGCGATCGGCCGAGGCTGTCCCGATCAACTGTTCAGGCTGATGATCCATGACGCGGACGGCTCCCGATCCGGGAACTGGGCTCGGACACCCTGGAGGCTCCGCGGGATACCGTTCGCAAGCCTAGAGTAGGCCGATCTCGACAGACAGGAGGCTCCAACTCTTGAGAGGATGGAGCCATGACGAAGCGCAGCACACCCTTTTTGCCTGAGGTCCGCGAACGCGCGGTCCGGATGGTGTTCGACCATCAGGGCGAGCACGGCTCGCAATATGGGGCGATCCGCTCGATCGCAGCCAAGATCGGTTGTTCGGGCGAGACGCTGCGAAACTGTGTCCGGCAAGCCGAGCGGGACCAGGGCCAGCGGCCCGGACCAACGACGGACGAGCGCGAGCGGATCAAAGCACTGGAGGGCGAGAACCGCGAGTTGCGCCAAGCCAACGAGATCCTGAGGAAGGCGTCGGCCTATTTCGCGATGGCGGAGCTCGACCGCCGGTCGCGGACATGATCGCCTTCATCGACGATCACCGGGAAGCCTACGGGGTCGAGCCGATCTGCCGCTTGCTGCCGATCGCCCCTCAACCTATCACGCCCATGCCGCGTGGCGGGCCAATCCCGGCAAGCTGCCGGCTCGGGCTCGCTCGGACGCGGCGCTCATGGTCGAGATCCGGCGCGTGGTCGAGGAGAACTTCCACGTCTACGGGGTGCGGAAGGTCTGGAGACAACTCGGTCGAGAAGGGATCGCGGTGGCTCGTTGCACGGTCGCCCGGCTGATACGGGTCATGGGGCCTCAGGGCATCGTGCGGGGCAAGAAGGTTCGCACCACCATCCCGGACCCGGCCGCGGCCTGCCCGCTCGACCGGGTGAACCGCCAGTTCAAGGCGCCGCGTCCCAACGCCTTGTGGGTCAACGATTCACCTACGTCGCGACCTGGGCCGGCTTTGTCTACGTGGCCTTCGTGATCGACGCCTATGCCCGGCGCATCGTCGGTTGGCGGGTCTCCCGCACGGCTCATGCCGCCTTCGTGCTCGACGCTCTGGAGCAGGCCCTGCACGAACGTCGTCCCCTCCAGGGCGGCGGGCTCGTGCACCATAGCGTCAGAGGCTCGCAATACCTCGCCCTACGCTACACGGAGCGGCTGGCGGAGGCGGGGGTCGAGCCCTCGGTCGGCAGCGTCGGGGACAGCTACGACAACGCCCTGGCCGAGACGATCAACGGTCTGTTCAAGGCCGAGGTCATCCATCGCCGTGGGCCGTGGCGATCCTTCGAGGCAGTCGAGTTCGCCACCCTCGAATGGTTCGATTGGTTCAACATCCGCCGCCTGCTCGAACCCATCGGCAACGTGACTCCCTCCGAGGCTGAGGCGCGCGACTTTGCTCGGGCCGAGGTACAAGCCTTGGTCGCCTGACCCAGACCGAACGGCCTCCGGGAAATCCGGAGCGGTTCAGGCCGTGGACCACAAACCGGAGCAACTCCAAAAGAAAATCGAAGTAACTTCGCACCCGGGCCACCGAATGGGGGCAGGTCACTCCCTTGCCGACCATCAGGCCGAATGTCTCGAGCGTGCTGCGGATCTAGTTGGACAGGCCGATCGCCACGCCCATGAGCTGAGCGCGCGCACCGACCTCAGGCATGGCAGCTCTCCAGTGCCGGTAGAGACGCGGTCATCAGACCGAATCGCGCTCCGCTTGGCAACCTTCCGACTCATTCTCAATCCGGGTCGCTATCAGCGCATGCCGAGCGTTCCTTTGCCCTGGGGTCCCCGCTTCCGCCGGCTCGTCAAAGACTATGAACGCTACTCCGCACGTTGAACGACGAGCACACTGTTATCTCGGCATGACTTGCCCTCAAATTATATTTTCACTGGCGATGAATGCATAACAGTGTCTATAAGCAACGCACTACTTATCCCACAAACAAGAAACGGATATACTAAATTAAACTGACAGCGCGTATATCTATCAATCTAAATAAAGAGCCTACATGCAATTGAATTATTTTAGTCGCGCCAGCACTGCATCAAGCTCATCTTGCATGTAATCAATAAACATTTCAAGATCTTCGATCTCGGATTGGGCATCTTTCAACCGAGATTGCAGCGCACCAATATTGACTTGATCAGATACGAAGGATTTGATTTTGTCCTCATAGGCAGTGTGGCGATTTAGCATCTGCGCAACCGTATTATAGCCGCTCTGCTTATCTATCAAAGACTTTCTACCACGAGAGTTAGGCCAGCTATGGATATCTGATAAATGATTATCAATATTTATTGCTTGCGGTATAATGCCGATCTCATCAAGACAGTAGTTGAGAGAAAGCTGATCGCGACGGGAATAGCGACAGACATGGGAAAACCAACGCTCTTGAAAGTCGATAACTAATCGAGATCTGCTATCTCTAACAATTAACCCACCCCAAAAAGGCTTTTGCATCATCACACCAGGACTGGACACATAGTAATGCCCCATCTGCTCCATGATTCTACTTACATCATCAAGACCGATACGAGATACTTCGATAAACTCGTCCAAGACCGTGGAGCGAAAACTATGGGGAGCCAGCATTAGTCCGCATTCAAGATCAAATTGCTCCAACAGATGGACTGGGTCGCGAAGCAATAAAATGCTATTGTCTATGTATATTGTTACATCATAATCACCTAAGTAAACTTGTGGTTTTATTTTGATATGACGCTGACTTCTTTGTGGGTCATTGTCGAATAATGGAGTTATAAATTTGACGTCCCAGGTCCCGCTTTCGAGGGACTCTGAGTCTGTGAAGCAAATAAAGTCAAAGTGGGATTCATTCGCTACTTTCTGCTCATTCAAATCTTCATAGCCGCCCATGAGGGCAGTATAGACGCAAACTTTAGGAGAGGCGGGCTTGGCTCTTCTATTCATCGTAGCCTCACGGAGAAACACAAAATTAGCAATTTGTTAGGCCTATGATGTAGAACCATTTGATCAGGTGATGCCCGATTTCCAAAGTCCGTACGATATTATCTAGGATTTTTTGGCGGTGATCGATCATGATTATCGGAGGACAATATTGTCTAAGATGGACTCGCGCTTCCACGAGCCCATCTAAAACCGATGCAAAGCACTTGGTCAAATATTAAAAATACGTCTCCGCAAAAGTCTTTGGCCTGGATGTAATTTCATTAACATTTGACCGCTGAGACAAATTGACATTGTAAAAAGGGTCGGATCCAACAACTTTTGACCACCTTTCATTAAATAAATCGAAGTCTCCAACTGGATTCTCGCCCTTGCTTACAGACTCATAATGATATATTTCAGCGTACGGAGTGTAGACAATCCGCCCCAATTCAATCAACCGAAGACAAAAATCGACATCATTATAGTTGATTCTAAAGGCTGTATCGAACCCTCCGATCGCGATGTAGTCCGATTTTCTCACCATCAGACACGCACCAGTCACTGCGGAATAATTCCTTACCAACGCAGCGCTTCCAGCAAGTCCAAGTTCTTTTCGATCCAGCCCGTAGTAGATGTGGGACGGTCCCTGGCCCAAAAGAACCACGCCAGCATGCTGGATCGTATTATCAGGAAATAATAGTTTTGCTCCGACTCCTGCAACGCCAGGGCGCTTTAACCACAGCAGCATTTCCCCAAGCCAATCAGAACTTATAATAGTCATGTCGTCATTTAGTAGGACAATATACTCTCCAGTCGCATGCTCGACTCCTAAATTAATTTTGGCTGCGATATTAAACTCATGAGCATCGTAGTGAACGTATGTTATCTTAAATTCTTCCAGCTCACTCTGCAGGTCAGACTCAATATCACCATTGTGTACAATGACGAGCTCGTAATTAAGATACTCAGTTTTTGAAATCGATTTTAACAAGTCAAGAAGATACCAACGCTCTTCGCCTGCCTCGATTCTACGAGCCGCGGTGGGTATAACAATACTAATCTTTGCTTTATCTGACGAAGATCCTTTAATCCGGTGTGAACCAGGAAACGGTCCTTCGATAACGGTCCCCTTGAAGTCCTGTGAATCGATTGCAGATTGTACCGCACGCTGAGCGGCCAAGGCAGCAGTCGGCTTAGCATCTGCTGAGCTTGCTGTGGAGGACTCCAGTGTCCTCCAATGATAAAGAACATCAGGGATATGGACGATTTTCCGGCTACGCGAACTTACGCGCAAAGCAAGATCATAATCCTGCGCAAAATCGAAGTCTGACCTGAACCCCCCCACCTCGTCGACTAAGGCTCTCCGATACACGCCTAGATGACATGTGTACATACAGGAAAGAAAATACTCAGGCGACCAATCAGGCTTGAAGAACGGGTTCGATCTTATATTTTTCAGATCAATTTTGTCTTCATCTGAATATATCATATCCGCTTGGGGATTATGGTTTATTGCCTGAGCAACAGCGAAGAAAGCATGCGGTGCAATTTCATCATCATGGTCGACAAGGGCAATGAATTCGCCTTCACACAGTTTCAATGCGATATTGCTGGCACGAGCGATGCCGCCATTATTTTGCTCAATCACTACTTTTATGCGCTCATCCTTTTCTCTCCAGCTGAGCAATGCTCGATTCAAATCCTCGGAGTTGGATCCATCGTCTACAATGACGAGCTCCCAATTGCTGTACATCTGCACAACGATCGACTCAATTGCTCGGTCAAGAAAGTATATATTAGATTTGAAGACTGGCATAATGACTGAAATTTTCGGACAAATAGGAAATTCGTCAATGGTAGATTGAATTAATTTACGATCATTATCGGTAATTTTCCGCTTTTCGATCCAATTTTCGTAGAATTGCGCGCTATCGAGCTCGCAATTAGAACAATGGCGCACAAACTTAGTAATATCTTGCGATGAAACTAGTTTGTGCCTGGGTAAAGATTGTGCATAGTCCTGATTTGATTTTTTCCGGTACTTTTCCGTTAAATCGGCTATCGCCTCAAAGACATCCATTGAATAAATTTCAACATACTCGATTTGGAAGGAACCTTTCGTATCAATCGGGTCAAGACGTATGTGCTCTATGTTGTATGGGTTGAACAAGACGTCATCAACTATGCATACATTATTTACTATATGATACTTCCAAGAATTTTCGCTACGAAATCCGTACTTGTCTCCAATAAAAATTTCTAGCGAACTCTGGTCTGCGAACTGCTCCAGTATATTGTTATAGGTTAAACGCATTTTTATTTTAAAGAACCCGGCTGGAATAAATTTTTTGATTACAAGCTGTGGATCACTCCCCATTGCTGTATAACCAAACGGAAGGTGATTTGGTTTCAGCTGGTGCTGCATCATGAATATTTTGACTTGTGCATCGCAGCTTTCCCTTCTCCCGAGAAATTCGACAACTCGCTCAATTTCACCCATTAAAACTTGATGCTCGTGACGCTTCCTATTTTCGTTCCGTCCATGCGAAATGTAATGACTTAGAGGATTCATACCAGATTCTCTGACGTCTTTATACTCACTCAAATACCATCTGGTCGAGAAGTTAGGGCCGGGATCTCGACCTTCTACAGCTCCATGTAGCATATAATGTGTGATAGGACTTATACGCTCTTCTGCAACGTCAGCGTAATTAGACAGGTACCATTGGCTATCAAAGAATTCGCAGGGATTTAGTCCTTGACTGATGCCGTGAGTGATAAAATGTCTGAATGGGTCGGTCTTGCTCGTTGTGCTGCTGAGGTAGGTATCAGCATACCATGATTCGTCAAAAATACTTCTGTAGAGCTCTTTAGAGTTTTTCCTATCTCTGATCCGCCTCAAATAATTCACGATATGCTCCTGGTATTTGCTGATGATATTGCGGTATACCGCAACAAAAATTTGCATTTTGCTGCGTCTACGTTGGCTTCAACGCCGTTAGGCCAATAAAACTCTAGTCGGCGCGGTGTCTCCCGCTGGCAAGGCGCAGCAGGTTCTGGCCGTAGCCGGTCTTGGCGAATAGCTCGCCGCGCGCCAGCAACTGCTCGCGGCCGATGAAGCCCTGCAGGTAGGCGATCTCTTCGAGGCAGGCGACCTGAAGCCCCTGCCGGCGCTGCAACACCCGCACGAACTCGCCCGCTTCCAGCAAGCTGTCATGCGTGCCGGTATCGAGCCACGCGTAGCCGCGGCTCATCCGCTCGACATGGAGCTGACCGCGCTCGAGATAGGCTTGGTTGACGGAGGTGATCTCGAGCTCGCCCCGCTCCGAGGGCTTCACCTCGGCGGCGATGTCGAGCACCCCATTGTCGTAGAAGTACAGGCCCGTCACCGCCCAGGGGCTCTCTGGCGTCTTGGGCTTCTCCACCAGCCGCAGGGGCCGGCCGGTCTCGTCGAGGGTGACGACGCCGTAGGCCTCCGGATGATCGACGTGGTAGGCGAACACCGTCGCCCCGCTCTTGCGGGCGCGAGCCTTGGCGAGCAGGTCGCTCATGCCGTTGCCGAAGAACAGGTTGTCACCGAGCACCAGCGCCACGTCGTCGGTGCCGACGAAGTCGCGGCCGATGATGAAGGCCTGGGCCAGCCCCTCGGGCCGCGGCTGCACCGCGTAGGAGAAAGTTAGGCCGAACTGCTCGCCGGTGCCGAGCAGGCGCTGGTAGTTGCCGAGGTGCTCAGGCGAGGAGATGATCAGGATCTCGCGGATGCCGGCGAGCATCAGCACCGAGATCGGATAGTAGATCATCGGCTTGTCGTAGACCGGCAGCAGCTGCTTGTTGATCGCCAGCGTGGCCGGGTGGAGCCTTGTGCCGGAGCCGCCGGCGAGCACGATGCCCTTCATGCGAAACACGTCCTGATCAGTGGGAGCGGACCGGCCCGACCAGCCGGTCGAGGATGTCGTCGAGCGCCTGCTCCCAGGGGCGGGGCGCGATGCCGTAGGCGTCGGTCAGGCTCTGGGTGGAGAGGCGCGAGTTCATCGGACGCCGGGCCGGCGTCGGGTAGGCTGAGGTCGGGATGCCCTCGACCGGCACGATGCGCCCGCCGCGCCGGGCCGAGCCCGCGACGATGGCGCGGAGGAAGTCGCATCATGTTGTCGCGCTATCTCGGTCGAGACATGGACGAGCGGGATGCCCCTCCGCTTCGTCTCGGCGGCCAGAATGGCCGGGGCCAACGCGTTGAGCAGCCATGCTGCCACGACCTCGCCCTCGGTCTTAGCGACGGCGGTGTAGGCCGCCGTGTTGATCACCGCCGGGTAGCTGCCCGCATCGAGTGCGGCGGCGACAGTCGCCTCGTCGGTGATGTCGAGGCTCTGGCGGTCGGGCCAGGGAAAGGCTTGAAGTTGCGTGCCGACCTGACCGGCCCCGCCGAGGATCAGGATATCCATGCTCAGGCGCTCTTGCCCGCGAGGCCGAGGCGCTCGCCGGAATAGCGGCCCTCGCGGATCGGGCGCCACCACGCCTCGTTGTCGAGGTACCAGCGCACGGTCTCCGTCAGCGCCTCCTCGAACACTTTGGTCGGCCGCCAGCCGACCTCGGCCTCCGCTTTGCCGGGGTCGATCGCGTAGCGGCGGTCGTGGCCGGGCCGGTCGGCGACGAAGGTGATCAGGCGCTCGTGCGGGCCGTTCTCGGGCCGGAGCCGGTCGAAGGCGGCGCAGAGCCCCTTCACGACCTCAAGGTTGTTTCGCACCGAGCGCCCGCCGAGCAGGTAGGTCTCACCGAGCCGGCCGCGCTCCAGCACCGCGACGAGGCCGCGGGCATGGTCCTCGACATGGATCCAGTCGCGCTCGTTCAGGCCGTCGCCGTAGACCGGCAGCGGCTTTCCTTCCAGCGCCGCCAGGATCATCAGTGGGATCAGCTTCTCGGGGAAGTGGCGCGGGCCGTAGTTGTTCGAGCAGTTCGTCACCAGGACCGGCAGGCCGTAGGTCTCGTGCCAGGCGCGGGCGAGATGGTCGGAGGCCGCCTTCGAGGCCGAGTAGGGCGAGCGCGGATCGTAGCGGCTCTCCTCCGTGAAGAAGGCGTCCGGCGGCAGCGAGCCGTAGACTTCGTCGGTCGAGACATGGAGGAAGCGGAACGTCGCCTTGGCTTCACCGGAGAGGCTCTCCCAGTGGGTGCGGGCGCCGTCGAGCATCACCTGGGTGCCGATCACGTTGGTGCGCACGAAGGCACCCGGATCGGTGATCGAGCGATCGACATGGCTCTCGGCAGCCAGATGCATCACCGCCTCGGGCCTGAAATCGGCGTAGAGGGCGTGGACGCTGGCCGGATCGCAGATGTCGGCCTGCTCCAGGCGGTGTCGAGGGTCGTCCGCCAGCGGCTGCAGCGAGATCGGATTGGCCGCGTAGGTCATGGCATCGAGGGTGAGCACCTCGTGGCCGATATCCTGCACCAGATGCAGCACCAGAGCGGAGCCGATGAAGCCACAGCCACCCGTCACCAGAATGCGCATGCTGACCCTGCTCTCTCGATCTTGGACCGGCCATCACTGTCCTCTAGGCCGTAAATGACCGGATGCGTTGCGGCTATGCGAAAACGGGCTGAGGATCAACACGCTCCGCAAATGTTCTCGGCGAGGTTATGCGGCAGATCCGGTGATGCGATGATCGTGATGGCAGCGTATCAAGCCTGCCAGAATCGCTTATCCGGAGCGATGCGCTATGGACAACCCTAGGGATGCAGACTGTTTGAGGTATCGATTTCAGGCGGGATGTTGAGGGCGTTGGCGGCGATAAAGCTGGCGACGCATCGTGGTAGAGTTCCTCCCACCGATCGACCACCGCGGCGCGTGCAAGCATTTCGGCGGGTGCACGCGGATAGGCTCTGATGCGCTGGGTCGAGGGCGCTGGCGCCGTGGTCGCCGGCAACAGCTTCAGGCGTGGGTGGACACGGGCGAGCCAGCGCTCGATCATCTGGCGGGTGTTGAGCAGGAGATGCCAGCGGTCGGCGACCTGCACGGCCGTCGGCGCGCCCAGCGTGGTGCTGCGGGCGTACTCGGTCGAACGATCGCGCGCCACGAGCCGGATCTGCGGCTCGCGGCGGAGCCATGCGGCCCACGTCTCGGCCGAGCGGTCGGGCAGCAGGTCGAGAGGTCGTCGGCGTTCGAGATCGACGACGACGGTGCCGTAGGTCCGCCCCTTGCGCAGCGCCCAGTCATCAATGCCGACGACGCAAGGTCCAGGTGGCTTCGGCAACGGCATTCTCCGGATCGTCCGCAACAGGGTCGTGGCACTGGACGGCATGGCCAGGTGAGTGAGCAAGCGGGCGGCGGGCTACCCACCAAGTGCGAGACCGGTCCGGGCCTGTGCCGCAGCCAGCCGGCGGGTGCGTTGGGCATGGCGGGCGAGCAGCTTCGGGAAGCGCTCGGCAAAAGTTTTGCGGTGGCAGGCTGGGTCGCGGCAGTAGAAGCGCCGAACCTCAAACTGCAGCCGGATGGCCTCGCCGCTGGCCGGCAGATTGGCGGGTCGTCGCCGATACCGGCTATGGACCGAGGCGCTGACCGCCCGACATGTCGGGCAGCGGGCGTAATCGCGCTTCGCTTCGGCGAGGAGGGTGATCGCGGTGGGGCCGTGCCGCACGACACGCACGAGGCGGCAGCTAGGCAGAGGGAAGAGCTGAGTCATACCCCGATTTGCGAGGCCAAACCCACCACGCCAAGACCCAGCTGTCACGCTCCTCGATCCACCAAACTCGCCGATGAACCACCCCGTGGGGGGCCGATCGCCCAGCCGCATCGGGGCAAACTCGCTCCACCAAATGCCGGGACCAAACAGCTGGCGCGCACTCACTCATTGATCCACCGCCCAACCAGCCAATCAAACCCCATTTATGGTAACTTTAGTTGCGGTGCTACGCCGCCTAGAGTAACCATGCCGGCGCAAATTTCCGTGCCCGCTCGCGCCTTGATCGGCGTGGTGTCGGCGTTTAATGCTGGCACTGGGTTCGGCCAATTCCACATCGGTTCGCTAGGGCGCATCGCTGAGATTTGATCGTTTTGCCAGCAGCCGGATGGCCGCTACTAGAAAAGACTGTGTCGGGATCTGTCATGAAAGCAGTTATTCTTGCCGGTGGATTGGGTACGCGTCTTTCTGAAGAAACTGAATCGCGGCCGAAACCAATGGTTGAGGTCGGCGGCCGCCCGATCATCTGGCATATCATGAAAATGTATTCTTCATTTGGCGTCAATGAATTTGTTGTTTGCCTAGGATATAAGGGCTACCAAATAACGGAGTTTTTTGCTAATTATTATCTTCATTTGAGCGATGTCACTATAGACATAAGAAACAATTCTGTTGATGTCCACAACAGCAGGGCAGAGGATTGGCGCGTAACTTTAGTCGACACTGGTCCAGAGACAATGACCGGGGGGCGCCTCAAGCGCGTGCGCGATCATGTGGCATCTGACGATTTTTGCATGACTTACGGCGATGGTGTTTCAGACGTTGATATCGGCGCACTCATCGACTTCCACAAGCGCGAAGGGCGGGATGCCACGGTTACTGCCGTGCGACCTCCAGGGCGCTTCGGCGCGCTTGCCATCGAGGAAGGCCGCGTCAATGGCTTCATTGAGAAGCCACAGGGCGACGGAAGCTGGATTAATGGCGGGTTCTTCGTGCTGTCTCCAAAGGTTTTGGATCGCATAGAATGCGATCAAACTACCTGGGAGCGGGAACCGCTTGAGGGGCTTGCACGAGACGGGCAACTGTCTGCATTTAATCATGAAGGTTTCTGGCAGCCGATGGATACGCTTCGCGACAAGCGATACCTTGAAGATCTCTGGGCGAATGGGCAGGCAAAGTGGAAGCGCTGGTGACTCCGACTGCAACGTTCTGGGCAGGAAAGCGCGTCCTACTGACAGGACACACCGGCTTCAAAGGTAGCTGGTGCGCGTTATGGCTGCAGCGTCTGGGCGCCCAAGTTTATGGGCTTGCTCTGGCGCCAGACGCCGGGATGACGTTATGGGACGAGCTTGGCAGGCCTGGAGGCGATCATATCGGCGATATACGCGATCCCGCCACAGTTGAGGAGGCGTTCAATGCATCGTCCCCCGAGATCGTCATCCATATGGCGGCTCAGGCCCTCGTCCATCCCTCTTACGAGGATCCGGCCGCCACGTTCGATACAAACGTTATGGGACTCATCAGAGTCCTAGATAGGGCACGTCAGTGTTCGTCAGTACGCGCCGTCGTCAATGTTACCAGCGACAAGTGTTACGAGAACCGCGAGCATATCTGGGCTTACCGCGAAACAGAGGCTATGGGCGGATCAGATCCGTATAGCGCAAGCAAGGGCTGCGCCGAACTTGTGACAGCCTCCTACCGCCGATCGTTCTACAAAGAAATAGATGGCCCGTTTCTTGCTTCAGGCCGCGCTGGCAATGTAATTGGAGGTGGCGACTGGTCGAATGCTCGGCTGCTGCCAGACTGCGTGCGAGCCTTCGAGCGAGGATCCCCAGTAATGATCCGTAATCCACTCGCTACACGCCCTTGGCAGCATGTGCTCGAACCGGTCTCAGGCTACCTCGTTCTAGCTGAAACTTTGCATCGGAAGGGTTCGGAAGCGGCGGAAGGCTGGAATTTTGGGCCGTCCGACGATGATACCTGGACAGTCGGCAGAGTAGTAGCCAAGGTAGTCAGCCTTTGGGGCGAAAGCGCTGCTTGGCAGCAGGACGACTCGTCCTGGGCTAAAGAGGCCATGCTGCTGAGGGTTGACGCCGCAAAGGCGCGAATGCGCCTCGGATGGCAGCCTCGCTTGCATGTCAATGATGCGTTGCTCTGGACCGTGGAGTGGTACAAAGCTGTGCGTGATGGTCGCCCTGCGCTGGATGTAACAATCGAGCAAATTAAACGTTACGAAAGCTTGGCGCGACAAGTTCTGCCCTGATAGCTCAGTCGGATGGCAAGCTTAGCAACATAGATGTAATGCTCGAAAGCCGCATTGCTAACAGCCCTCTATCTCGGCCATGAAAACTAGGGCCGGAAGGACATTGATATGAAAGGCCGTTGCCGCTTCTGCGACACACCGCTTCAGACCAGCTTCGCAAATCTCGGTATGTCGCCAATCTCTAACGACTTCGTGTCTCTGGAACATGCACAGGCAATGGAACCGTTCTACCCTCTGCATGCATACGTTTGCGAGGAATGTTTTCTTGTTCAGCTAATCGATTTCGAGAAAGCTGAAAATATGTTTTCAGACGAGTATTCATACTTCTCATCCTATTCCGAATCGTGGTTGAGGCATGCGAAAGCGTACGCTGAAAGTATGATCGAACGCGAAACCCTGGGTCCCGAATCGTTGGTAATTGAGATCGCCTCGAATGACGGGTACCTGTTACAATATTTTAAACAAGCCGGCATCCCAGTGCTTGGAATTGAGCCTACGGCTAATACTGCTAGAGTTGCATTGAAAGATCGAGGAATTCAAAGCGAAATAGCTTTTTTTGGTCGAGCGACTGCATCACGTCTCGTTGAGAAAGGCTTTCGAGCCGACTTGATGGCGGCGAACAACGTACTCGCGCATGTTCCTGACATCAACGACTTTGTTGCTGGTTACCAAATTCTCTTAAAGCCAGAGGGTATCGCGAACGTCGAATTTCCTCATCTACTCAGCCAAATCGAAAATCGACAGTTCGATACGATTTACCATGAGCACTTTAGCTACCTGTCCTTCACTATCGCTAGACGAATTTTTGCCACTCATGGCATGCGAGTGTTCGACGTAGAAGAGCTAACTACACATGGTGGATCACTGCGGCTATCCATCTGCCACAATACAAATGTCGCGCGGCCCGATACGCGGCGGGTTGAGAATATGTTGGAGAGAGAGCTTGCTGCAGGCCTGAGTGATATCGCCACTTATCGTCGCTTCGCCGATGAGGTGGTGAAAATAAAATGCGATCTATTAGATTTCCTAGTGACTGCACGTCGTCAAGGCAAATCTGTAGTCGGATACGGCGCACCGGCAAAAGGCAATACTCTATTCAACTATTGCGGTGTTGGCCCCGAGCTCGTCGAGTTCACAGTAGATCGTAGTCCCCACAAAATTGGCCGCTTGTTGCCGGGTGTAAGGATTCCTATTCGGCCGCCTGAGGCTATCTTCGAACGCCGTCCCGATTATGTCCTAATCATGCCTTGGAACCTTAAAGACGAAATTATGGAGCAGATGGCCGGTGTGCGAGAATGGGGGGGGCAATTTGTAACGCCAATCCCGACAGTGCAGGTCCACCCGTGATCTTCCGCGAGACTGCAATCGAGGGAGTCTGGCGGGTTTTACCCGAGCCTCGCCACGACTTGCGCGGTAGTTTCGTAAGAACGTTCTGCGCCGACGAGTTCGCTGTACACGGTCTGCCACATCTATTTGAGCAATCAAGCATCTCACACAATATCAAGGCTGGAACACTGCGAGGAATGCACTTCCAGCCGCACCCATATGCGGAGGCAAAGTTTGTGCGCTGCGTGCGGGGCGCGATCTTCGATGTGGCACTGGATTTGCGGGTTGGATCTCGGACACGCGGCCGTTGGATCGGTGAGGAGCTAAGCGCCGACAATTGTATCGGTCTATACATCGCTCCAGGCTTGGCCCATGGCTTTCAAACTCTTGCGGACAGGACTGATGTTCTTTACCAGATTACGCCCAGCTTCAAACAGGGACTAAGCGACGGAATTAGGTGGGACGATCCCGCTTTTAAAATCGATTGGCCCATTGCCGAACCGATTCTGTCTGAGCGTGATGCGAACTATGCGGATTGGTGCCTATGAGGGTGCTAGTGACTGGCGCATCAGGATTCATTGGCCGGAATGTTGTGGCACAACTCGAGCGCCAAGGCGTAGATGTTGTTGCTGCCAGTCGACGGCCACTCGTTAGTAATCCAGCTGTCCGCTTCGAACCCATAGATCTCTTGACGCCAGGGGCTTCGGCCGATTTGGTCAGTCGCGTTAGACCAACTCATCTCATCCACTTAGCATGGAACGCTATCCCTAGAAAATTTTGGAGCGCTTCAGACAACCTCGACTGGGCTGCGGCTACGTTCGCCCTGTCTCGCGCGTTCGTCGACGCTGGCGGTGTTCGCGCTGTGATGGCTGGAAGCTGCGCCGAGTATGATTGGACCGGTATCGGTCGATTACACGAGAATTCGGGGATCGCACCTGCTACTTTGTACGGCAAGGTTAAGGATGCGACACGCCGGGCTGTATGTGCCTTCGGCGAAGAGTCAGGTTTGCCCGTCGCTTGGGGGCGCGTCTTTTGGCTATATGGGCCGGGTGAAGCCGCCGATCGGTTAGTGTCGGACGTTGCATCAGCATTGGCGAGGAGGCACCAGATCAATACTACTGAAGGTCGACAGCAGCGTGATTTTCTTCATGTCGAGGACGTTGCAAGCGCATTCATAGCCGCTTTGCACCACACCCATTGCGGCCCATTTAATATCGGCTCAGGCTCTCCGGTAGCCGTGCGTCACCTGATCGAAATTCTTGCAGAAGAACTCGGTGGACTCGACCTTGTCAACTTCGGAGTACGTCCTTCTACTTTAGGCGAACCGTCGCTGCTGGTAGCCGATACAAAAATATTGCACGAGACAATCGGATTTACACCACGCTACGGCCTCGAGTCAGGTTTGAAGTCGACTGCCGATTGGTGGCGGAATCATGTAAGCTAGTGATCGACAGTAGGCTTTGGCTAAGCGTATGTCGATCTGAAGTCACACCATAGATTTATCGGCATAAAATAACTATCCTTTGTCGCCACTTGAATCTAATTCCTAATGCTTAGCTCCGACATACGCCTTTGGGTCCCGCCGCCCCTCGCTGGGGTCGGCTGGTCTGCTGCCGGCTTAACGGACACCCGGTTTAGGTGTGATGATGAAGACGGAGGTGCTCCATGCAGCGACGCAATTTTGGGAGTGAGTTCAAGATCAAAGCGGTTTGCTTGGTTCAGGAGCGCGGGGTCAACGTCACGCAGGCGGCAGGCGACTGATCGGCCCCCACGGGGTGGTTCATCGTCAAGTTTGGTGGATCACGCTGCGAGTAGGAAGCGGCGACGCAGAAGGTCGAGCTTGGCCCGGCCGTACATGGCGCGCTTGAGGAGCTTGAGCCGGTTGACCTGCCCCTTTGCCTGTCCGCTGCTACAGGGCAGGCGAAGGCCGGCACGAACAGCGGCTCCATCCTGAGCGAGGCTGGCGGCGAAGCTCTGGACCACCTGCACACCGCAGGCTCGGGCATCGCTCAGCCAAGCGTCGAAGGAGGGGGCGATGGCGGGCTTGGCCGGCCCGCCGCGGCAGCGGCTGCGGACAATCCGACAGAATCGTCGGCCGAGGTTGACGACCTTGGCAGCCTCGTCATCCTGCAGCACACGCGCGACCACAGCAGCGGTTTCAACATCGAGATCGTCCAGCTCGCGCAGGAGATGCCACGACAAATGTTTCGGCGAGAGTAGCGGCGGCGGTGCGGCGGGCGCCATGAGCCGCGACCTCTGGAGACGCCAGATCGTGGTCCTGGCCGGGCGCGTGCGCCGCTCGGACAGCCAGCGTCTGACCTGCTTGACGGTGCCGGCGAAGCCGCGGGACCGCAGCTCGCGCCAGAGCTGCATGGCGTTCTCGCACCCCGCGGCCTGGTGGGCGTGTAGGTGATGGAGATGAGGATCGTGGATGCTGCGCCCCGGCCCGCGTCGGCCATGACATGGGAAGCGCTCGGCGAAGGCGTACTTGCGCACCGTGGCCCGCACCAGGCCGGTCTCTCGGTTGATCTGGCGGAGCGACTGCCCGCCTGCACGGCGGCGACGCATCGTGGTAGAGTTCCTCCCACCGATCGACCACCGCGGCGCGTGCAAGCATTTCGGCGGGTGCACGCGGATAGGCTCTGATGCGCTGGGTCGAGGGCGCTGGCGCCGTGGTCGCCGGCAACAGCTTCAGGCGTGGGTGGACACGGGCGAGCCAGCGCTCGATCATCTGGCGGGTGTTGAGCAGGAGATGCCAGCGGTCGGCGACCTGCACGGCCGTCGGCGCGCCCAGCGTGGTGCTGCGGGCGTACTCGGTCGAACGATCGCGCGCCACGAGCCGGATCTGCGGCTCGCGGCGGAGCCATGCGGCCCACGTCTCGGCCGAGCGGTCGGGCAGCAGGTCGAGAGGTCGTCGGCGTTCGAGATCGACGACGACGGTGCCGTAGGTCCGCCCCTTGCGCAGCGCCCAGTCATCAATGCCGACGACGCAAGGTCCAGGTGGCTTCGGCAACGGCATTCTCCGGATCGTCCGCAACAGGGTCGTGGCACTGGACGGCATGGCCAGGTGAGTGAGCAAGCGGGCGGCGGGCTACCCACCAAGTGCGAGACCGGTCCGGGCCTGTGCCGCAGCCAGCCGGCGGGTGCGTTGGGCATGGCGGGCGAGCAGCTTCGGGAAGCGCTCGGCAAAAGTTTTGCGGTGGCAGGCTGGGTCGCGGCAGTAGAAGCGCCGAACCTCAAACTGCAGCCGGATGGCCTCGCCGCTGGCCGGCAGATTGGCGGGTCGTCGCCGATACCGGCTATGGACCGAGGCGCTGACCGCCCGACATGTCGGGCAGCGGGCGTAATCGCGCTTCGCTTCGGCGAGGAGGGTGATCGCGGTGGGGCCGTGCCGCACGACACGCACGAGGCGGCAGCTAGGCAGAGGGAAGAGCTGAGTCATACCCCGATTTGCGAGGCCAAACCCACCACGCCAAGACCCAGCTGTCACGCTCCTCGATCCACCAAACTCGCCGATGAACCACCCCGTGGGGGGCCGCATTTTTCCTGCCCACTGAATCATCTACCTGCACGAACAAAAGCGTGAACAACCCGCTTGGGCAAATGCTTGGGCACAGCCCCTGATACGGCGAAAAACCTAGCATGTTTAGTACCCTGCGTCGGACACCCCTTCCGCCAAACCGCCTCTAAGTACCTGATACGGCGAGAAGCGTTGACTTTCAGAGGGTTGGCAGGCACCTGTGCTACAGGTCCTTGCTACAGGTGCTCCTCTCTAATGGGCCTCGAAACCCGCCTCGTTCGCCGCCCTAACGGCACCTACTCGTTCCGCGCTTGGGTGCCTCCCGAGCTGCGTGAGGTGATCCCTGGCGGGCGCAGTGGGCAGAAGTGGATTGCCCTCGGGACATCCGACCGGGCCGAAGCGGTGCGCCGTGCGCGCCTCAAGTCCGTGGAGTTTGATCGGCAGTTAGACGCCGCGCGTCGCCTCGTGGACGGCCCATCGCATGAACTGTCCGTAGCGGAAGCCGAGCGGCTCGCCTCTATCTGGCTGGCATGGGTGCTGGAGGAGGATGAGGAAACCCGCCGTGAAGGGCTCTCGGAGCGCGCGTTACGGCAGAAGGTCGAAGCCGCAGACATCCTCGACATGGGCGGTGGGGCAGCCCTGGCACGCGGCGACCAAAGCCTCATGGCCTTCGAGATGGAGGAGGTGCTCCAATCTCAAGGTCTCAACGTGCGTCCTGGGACGGAGGCGTGGAGCCGCCTCTCCTACGCAATGCTCAAGGCTCAGAAACGCTTCTCCAAGGCCCTGCAGGAGCGCAACGTGGGTGAGGTGGTCGACACACCGGCGCTGCCCTCAGCAGCCTCTACGCCCGGTTCCTGCACCGTCGAGGAACTCATTACGGCCTATCTCGCGGACCCGACCCGCAGCCGCACTCCGGGGACGCTGAAGACCTATCAGACCGTCTTCCGCGCCATGAGGGAGCTGTTGGGCTCTGAGACCCCCGTGGACAGCATCCACCGCATGGACTGCGAGCGTATCCGCAACGTCATCATGCGGCTGCCCCGAAACGCCACTCAGCGGCTCCCGAAGCTGTCCCTTGGGGATGCCGCGAAGGTGGCCGATGCGGAGAAACTGGAGCGCCTCGGGGTCGCGGCGGTCAACAACTACTCCACAACCTCTCGGCCCTGTTCAAGTGGGGCGTGAAGAACTGGAGAGTGGTCCGCAACCCGGCCGAGGGGCTGGCCCTGCCTGATGACCGGGACCAGCGCGACCTTCGCCAGCCGTTCAGCACGGAGCAGCTCCAGGCCATCTTCAACGCGCCCCTCTATACGGGCTGCCAGAATGATGAGGAGGGCTACGCCAAGCCCGGCCCGAACGTGACCCGACGTGGGCGTTTTTGGGTGCCCCTCCTGTCGCTCTGGACGGGGATGCGGCTGGGCGAGTGCTGTCAGCTCCGCGTGGACGACGTGGCCGAGCTTGAGGGCGTGCCGGTCATCTTCATTGACGATGCTGGCGAGCCGGGAGCCGACGAAGCGGACAAGAAGCGGGTGAAGACCGAGGCCGGTAAGCGGTTCGTGCCGGTCCACCATGAGCTTCAGCGCATCGGGTTTCTGGCGTTCGCTGAGGAGATGCGAGGGAGGGGAGAGAAGCGCCTATTCCCCGAGCTGAAGCCCGATAGCCTGGGGTACCTGTCAGGCCCATTCTCGAAGTGGTTCAACGACAAGCGCCGCTTTCTCGGAAAGCTCGACATGGAGGTGAAAGGGGTCTCCTTCCACAGCTTCAGACACAACTATCGGGACGCGCTGAGGGAGGCCGAGATTGGCCTTGAACGGGTCCGTGCGCTGGGCGGGTGGCGCCGTGATAGCGACGGTGAGGAGGCCATCTACGGCAAGGGACTCAAGGCCGCGACGCTGTACCGGGAGATTGAGAAGGTGCGTTACGCGGGCTTGGACTTGGCCCATTTGCAAGCACGCAACTAAGAAACTCAGAGCCCTCGTAGAACGAGCAATGAGCGTGGTATTTTAGCGTCTACAGGTGTCCCTCCGCAGGGGCATCCGCCAAGCTATCAAGTCCCGTAAGAGCCTCATCAATCAGGTGCCACGCCCCCTCAAATCCGCCGCCCCGCAAGCGGCCGATGTCGAGAGTGGCCCGTGTCTCATACCAGCGGCCCCGCTCACGAACCTCGTTGGGCGGCAGGACGTAGTAGGTCGGCGCAACTCCAATTTCGTTGAGGACCACGCAGACGTAAAGCACTCGGTCGATGATCTTCGACTTGTCGAAGGGTAACGGCCAGCCAACATTACGCTTATGGGCAATGGCCTTCACCTGAACGCAGATAGCCCTGCCGTTCCGTTCGGCGAATAGGTCCACTGCCTTGGCATTTCCCATGGTGAGTGAGACCGAGTAACCGCGCTTCGCCAATTCAGCCGCGACGAACATCTCACCTGCCATGTGGGTGTTCCCCGCATTGGAGCGGGCAGGCGAGACCGCTTTGCGCTTTTCTTCCATGACGTTAGCTGTGAGCCTCCCTATCGTGACGCTCGCCTCGCGCCACCTCCTTCATCATTGTATCAGGCAGCGGACGTTGCAGCCTCAGCGCCTCATCTGTGGGCGCCTCCCCGCGGCACCTTGCGCTGCGTCGAGCGATGCTGCCCGAGCGCCCGACAGGCGCGGCGCTCGGAGACGTCTAGGACGTTCATGACATGCGCGATGCAGGCGCGTCGGCGCGCGGGGCTGGTCAGTTTCCCCGAGCCGCCTCCTGCAGGATCAGCTTGTCGAGGGTGAGATCCGCAATCGCCTTGCGCAGCCGCTGGTTCTCAACCTCCAAGTCCTTCATCCGTCGAACCTGATCGCTCTTCAGGCCGCCGTACTCCTTGCGCCAGCGGTAGTAGGTCACATCCGTCACGCCGATGGCCCGGATCGCCTCCACCACGCTCTGGCCCTGCGAGACCAGAACATCCCCCTGCCGCAGCTTGGCGACCACGTCTTCCGGCTTATGCCGCTTCGTTCCCATCTGCCCGTCCTCATCTGGCTCAAAAGCCATACCTCAGGGCGGACCACTTCAGTGGGGGCGGATCAACATGCTGCCGGCCGCGAACAAGACGCCTTCTCCGAGCGTGACATTACCGTTGATGCTCACGGTGAGCGCGGCGCGGCCGCCGTCATCCACGAGGCCGCGGCTGCAGAACTGCTCCATCAGGGCGCGCACTTCGCCGACGCGATTGAGCACAAGGAGCGACTGCGCGAGCGCCAGCCAGTGGCGCGGTTGCTCGGGTTCCGCTCTCAGGGCGGCGACGAAGTGCGGCACCGCCGGTCCGGGCCCGTCCGCCTTGCTGGTCAGGAGGCCGAGTTCATGGTGCGCCTCCGCATGCTGAGGCGCGGCGTCGAGCAGGCGCTGAAGGTTGCTGCGGGCCTTCTGGAAGCGCCCGGCCACCCGGTGCGCGACGGCCTTGGACAGGGTGCGCTCGAACGGGTCCGGCGCGCCGGCGTGCTCGATCGTGCGTGACTTGCGGTGCTCGAGCATAGCCGACATTCCCGTAACGGCGGGACGGTATCGGCGGGATGCCTAACAAGTGATTAATTCGCCCAGTCCGGCGGTCGCGAACGATTCCCGGCCGGCCGCGTTTACGGCCATGCTTTCGAAGATCTCGCGACATCCGATCCGTGCCCGAACCGCGGGACTGGTCAGCGGCCTCGAGGCCCTTGATGTCGCAACCGGCGTTTCGCTGGCGCGGACGAAGGATCACCCGGCCAATCGCGCCCTCGGATCCGTCGGCGAGGTCGGCAGCTGGCAGTCCCTTCTCGCCCTGTCGGTCACGGTTCTGGCGTGCGGTACGGCCGTCGGCGACCGCCGTCTTGCCGAGGCGGGACGCGACATGCTCGCGGCCGGCATCGCGGCCAGCATCGTCAAGACCACGATCAAGCGGACGGTCCACCGCACCCGTCCCAACGTCCTGATGGACGAGGGGCGCTACGCACGCGGCCGGCCCGGAACCGGCATCGGTCCCTGGCAATCCTTCCCGTCAGGGCACGCCGCCTTGAGCTTTGCCGTCGCCCGGTCGGTGGCCCGCGCCTATCCCGGCCTCGCAGCGGCGGCGGCGATCGCCGCTGCCGGCGTCGCGGCGATACAGGTCGTCCGGGGAGCCCATTTCCCGGTCGACGTCCTGGCCGGCGCCGCGATCGGTGTCGGAGCCGAAGCGGTCAGCCACCGCATTCTGCGCCCGAAGCCTGACGATGCGGGTCACGATCCGTCGGTGTCCTGAGGCAGGGCCCGCCCGCCGGTTCAGGCCTGGCGGGACGCAGGGTCCAGGCTCAGGTCCTTGCGCGCCCCACCTCGCTCGTACCAGCCCCGGCTGCGGTTCACGATCCACACGACCGAGAGCATCACCGGCACCTCGACGAGAACACCGACCACGGTGGCGAGCGCCGCGCCCGAGTGGAAGCCGAACAGGCTGATGGCGGCGGCCACCGCGAGTTCGAAGAAGTTCGAGGCACCGATCAGGGCCGACGGGCCGGCGACGCAGTGCGGCTCGCCCGCGACGCGGTTCAGCAGGTAGGCGAGCCCCGAATTCAGGTAGACTTGGATGAGAATCGGGACCGCCAGCAGGGCGATGACCGCCGGCTGGGCCAGGATCTGCTCGCCCTGGAAGCCGAACAGGAGGACCAGAGTGGCCAGGAGCGCCGCCAGCGAAACCGGTCCGAGTCGGCCGAGCAGCCGGCCGAGCGCGGCCGGGCCGCCGGAGGCGAGCAGGCTGCGGCGCAGGACCTGCGCGATGAGGACCGGAATCACGATGTAGAGCCCCACCGACAGGACCAGCGTGCCCCAAGGCACCGTGATGGCCGAGAGGCCCAGAAGCAGGCCGACGATGGGGGCGAAGGCCACCACCATGATGCTGTCGTTGAGCGCCACTTGGCTCAGGGTGAAGTGCGGCTCGCCCCGCGTCAGGTTCGACCACACGAACACCATGGCGGTGCAGGGCGCGGCCGCCAGGATGATGAGGCCCGCAATGTAGCTGTCGATCTGGTCCGCTGGCAGGGAGGACCGGAACAGGGTGCCCACGAACAGCCAGGCCAGCGCCGCCATCGAGAAGGGCTTGATCGCCCAGTTGATGAACAGCGTCACGCCGATGCCGCGCCAGTGCCGCCCGACCCCGCGCAACGCGGCGAAGTCGATCTTGAGCAGCATGGGAACGACCATCAGCCAGATCAGGACGGCGACGGGCAGGTTCACCCGGGCGATCTCGGCCGAGCCGACGGCGTGGAAGAAGCCGGGCATGACGTGGCCCAGCGCGATGCCGGCCACGATGCACAGGGCCACCCAGAGGGTGAGGTAGCGTTCGAACAGGGACACCGGCGGTTCCTCAAGCGGTGGCGACGCGACGGCCGTGCGCGTCGACGACGCGCTCGCCGTCCTCCTTCACGAATTCGCCCTGCTGGCCCGGCAGCAGGTCCAGCACCGCCTCGGACGGCCGGCACAGGCGCACGCCCCGCGGGCTCACCACCAGCGGCCGGTTGAGGAGGACCGGGTGGGCCGCGAGGGCGTCGAGGAGTTGCGCGTCGGTGAGCGCCGGATCAGCCAGGCCGAGCTCGGCATAGGGCGTCCCCTTCTCGCGCAGAACATCCCGAACCGAGAGGCCGGCACGCGCCAGCATTCGACGGACAAGCGCCCGGCTCGGCAGTGTCTTCAGGTACTCGACCACATGCGGCTCGATGCCAGCGTTGCGGATCATCGCCAGCGTGTTGCGCGAGGTGCCGCAGGCCGGGTTGTGGTAGATCACGACGTCGAACGGCTCGGACGCGGGCTCAGACATGGGCGGTGTCTCCGGTGGGGCAATCGCAGGCGGAGAGGGCGGCGAGCGCGGTGTCGCAGACCTCCGGCCGGCCCTGGCAGCAATCGCGCATCAGGAAGGCGATGAGGTCCGACAGGCCGGCATAGGCGGCGCTGTAGATGACGGATTTGCCCTCCCGCTGGGACGTGATCAGCCCGGCATGGGAAAGCTCCTTCAGGTGAAAGGAGAGGTTGGTGCTCGCGACCCCGACCACGGTCGCGAGCGCGCCGGCCGCTAGCCCCTCCGGCCCGGCGGTGACCAGGGCGCGCACGACCCGCAGGCGGTGCTCCTGACCGAGCGCGGCGAAGGCCGCGAGGGCTTGCCGTTCGTTCATGATCGATCCATCATTTCAACACACGTTGAAACGTATCGGGATCCAACGCCTTGGACAAGCCTCAGCCTTCCTTCTCCGACGGGATGCCGAACCTCTCAGCGGCCCATTTCGAGGTGCCGACCTCGGAAGCGCTGGAGGCGCCGGCACCGCTCTCCCACGCGCCGCGCTTCCTGATCCTCTACGGCTCGCTGCGGGAGCGCTCGTTCAGCCGCTTCCTGGCCTACGAGGCGGCGCGGCTGCTGGAGGCGATGGGCGGCGAGGTGCGCCTCTTCCACGCCCACGGCCTGCCGCTGCCCGACGACGGCACGGCCGACCATCCGAAGGTGAAGGAGTTGCGCGCCCTCTCGATCTGGTCCGAGGGCCAAGTTTGGGTCAGTCCCGAGCGGCACGGCAACCTGACCGGGGTCATGAAGAGCCAGATCGACTGGCTGCCCTTGAGCGAGGGCTCGGTGCGCCCGACGCAGGGGCGGACGCTGGCGGTGATGCAGGTCTCGGGCGGCTCGCAGAGCTTCAACGCCGTCAACAGCCTGCGGGTGCTCGGGCGCTGGATGCGGATGACCACCATCCCGAACCAGTCCTCGGTGCCGATGGCCTATAAGGAGTTCGACGAGGCCGGCCGGATGAAGGCCGGACCGCTCTACGACCGAGTGGTCGATGTCTGCGAGGAACTGATGAAGTTCACGCTTCTCACCCGCGGACGGGCCGGGTACCTCGTCGACCGCTATTCCGAGCGCAGGGAGCGCGAGCCGGAGCGGCTGAAGGCAGTAGCCGCCGATATCGGCTTCGCCAAGGAATAAGGGCTTGCGGTAGGGCTTGCATGCGGGGGCGAGGCGCAGCTCGCTCGGTTGAGGTGTGGACCATGACGGCCGATCCGTTTCTGGCGGGCTTCACGCTTCACGACATCGATGCGGACGGCCTGCGCATCCGCGCGTCCGTCGGCGGGTCCGGGCCGCCGGTCCTGCTGCTGCACGGGCATCCGCAGACCCACGCGACCTGGCACGCCGTCGCCCCACCTCTGGCCGAGCGCCACAGCGTCGTGGCGATGGATCTGCGCGGCTACGGCGATTCGCAGAAGCCGGAGGGCGGCGAACGCCACGCCAACTACGCCAAGCGTGCCATGGCCGCCGACGCGGTGGCGGTGATGCGACGCCTCGGCCACGACCGCTTTGCCGTGGTCGGGCACGACCGCGGCGGGCGCGTCGCCCACCGCCTCGCGCTCGATCATCCCGACGCCGTCACCCGGCTCGCCGTGCTCGACATCGCGCCGACCGCGACGATGTACGCGCGGACCGACAAGGCCTTCGCCACGGCCTATTTCTGGTGGTTCTTCCTGATCCAGCCGGCGCCCCTGCCGGAGCGCCTGATCGCGGCCGACCCGGAATTCTTCCTGCGCACCCATGTCGAGGGCCAGTCGAAGACACCGGGCAGCCCGAGCCCGGAGCTCTTCGCCGAATATCTGCGCGTCTACCGCGATCCGGCCACGCGCCACGCGATCTGCGAGGATTACCGGGCGGCGGCGGGAATCGACCTGGAACACGACGCGGCCGATGCCGAAAGGCGGATCGAGGCGCCCCTCCTGGCCCTCTGGGGCGCGCGGGGGACGGTGGGGCGGACCTACGACGTGCCGGCCACGTGGCGCGAGAAGGCCCACGAGGTGCGCGGCTTCGCGCTCGATTGCGGCCACACCCTGCAGGAGGAGCGGCCCGACCTCGTGCTCGCTGCCCTTCGCGATTTCCTGGCTTGAGCGCGCCGCGGTTTCGCGACCGCGCCGACCGTCACACGAACGGCTTCACCAGCACGCGGCGGCCGCTGAGGTCGTGCACGGTGACGTGCCATTCCGACCAATCCTCGCGGTCCGCGAGGCTGCTCATCACCTCTTGAACCACCTCGTCGGCGCGCCGCACGAGGCGCTCGGGGACACGGATCTCCTTGCCCTGCGCGTCGAACACGCACTCGTAGCCATTCGTCGCGTGGAAGCGGTAGCGTGCCATGGGCGCCCTTTTCCTCCTGATCGACCCTGAAAAGACTTTCGTTCGCCTTTCGTTCCATATGGGGACAAGGCGTGGAAAAGAGCAATGCGGCCTTCAGCGCCGGCAGGGACTTACACTCAGTTTTGATCGCCAGGGCGGCTTGGGGACAGGCCGGCGCCAAGGCCTCCCGGCCCAGCCGCCTCGCGTATGTCGCGGCCCCGCGGATGTCGCCCGCTGCGGCAGCCGCTCCCGGACCAAACGCATCGACGTGATGGGGGAAGCCTCGCGATCACCGCAACGCGCGCTGTGAGATCAGTCCTTTTCCGGGTCGAGAAAAGACCATCGCCGTCTTGATCAAGTTTCCACCGTCGAGGCCCGCGTTTCGAACACGGTTCACTCCGATGTTGTATTCCACGCCACCGAGCATAAGAGCGCCCGACCCCGCCAAGACGCGCTGACGGTCCAGCGCCCGGACGGCGGATACCTCCGCCGTATCGCCGCGCGGCGGCAGCCATGATGCCCAAAACTCGCACATATCTTGCAACTTTTCTGGACAGCGCTGCTCGGATTCGCGCCACACCCCTGCCGGACGCACACCATTGCAGCGATAAACTGCCGGGACGTCGTCCGGCGCCAATAAAACGTCGCAATACGACAAGCCGCCTTGAATGACTGAAAATAACCTTTGATCGTCCAAGATAAAACTATAAAAATTTCGATCGAGGACAATATCGCTCCAAATCGAAAGGCTTTCCCCATGGGCCGGATCAATCTTGAAGGTATCAGCAAGATATTCGGCTCGAACTCGTCCACGGCGCTCGATCTGATCGCTCAGGGGAAGCAGAAGAGCGACATCGCTGCCGCCTGCGGTGGCGTCGTCGGGTTGCGTGACATCTCGTTCGACATCGAGGAGGGCGAGATCCTTGTCCTGATGGGCCTGTCCGGCTCCGGCAAGTCGACGCTCCTGCGCTGCATGAACCGGCTGGTGGAGCCGTCCTGCGGACGGATCGTCGTGGACGGGGTGGACGTCACCCGGCTCGGGCGCAAGGAACTGCTCGCCTTCCGCCAGAAGACTTTCGGCATGGTCTTCCAGCACTTCGCCCTGCTGCCCAACCGGACCATCCTCGGGAATGTCGGATTCGGGCTCGAGATCAAGCAGGTCTCGGCCAAGGAGCGGGTCGAGCGGTCGATGCAGGCGATCGAACTCGTCGGCCTCAAGGGCTGGGAGTCGAAGTATCCCAGCCAATTGTCCGGCGGCATGCAGCAGCGCGCGGGTCTCGCGCGGGCGCTCGCGGCGGATGCGGACATTCTCCTCATGGATGAGGCGTTCAGCGCCCTCGATCCGCTGATCCGGCGCGACATGCAGGCGGAGCTGCGCGACCTTCAGCGCACGCTCAAGAAGACCATCGTCTTCGTCTCGCACGACCTCGACGAGGCCATCGCGCTCGGCGGTCGCATCGTCCTGATGAAGGACGGCGAGGTGGTCCAGATCGGGCAGCCCGAGGACATCGTGGCCCATCCGGCCACCGAGTATGTCGAGCGGTTCGTCGAGCATATCGACCTCGCTGCGGTTCTGCGGGCGGAACAGGTCGCGGACCGCTCCGCGCCCCGGCTGGCGCCCACGCAGACGGTGGCCGAGGCGCGCATTGCCCTCGGCGGGGCGAGCGCCGGCTCCTGGCTCGTCGCCGACGGGGACGGGCGACTCGTCGGCCGCATCTTCGCCGACAGGCTCGCCGCCGCGCGACCCGACGAGACCGTCGCCGGCCTGCTCGATCTCGGGCAGCCCGTCGTCGAGGCGGATCGCCGGCTGGACACCATCCTCGCCACGATCGCCGCCGAGGAGCGCGTGGCCGTCGTCGGCAGGGACGGGCGCCTGATCGGCTCCGTCACGAGCCGCGACGTGGTGCAGGCGCTGGCCGCACGCCCGGGCACACACGGCCTGTCGCAGACAGGTCAACAGATCCTCTCGAAGCCGTCAGGAGCACCGCGATGGAGTGGAGCGTCCCCAAATTTCCCCTCGACACGCTCAGCGACAACGGTCTCGACTGGCTCACCGAGCATGGCAGTTGGCTGACCCGCGCCGTCAGCCGCACCGTCTCCGACTGGATCGAGACGCTGACCACCGCGCTCGTCTCGATCCCGCCCTGGATCTGCATCGCGATCGCGGCACTCGCCGCCTATCGTGTCGGCGGCCGCAAGATCGGGCTCCTGACGCTGGCCGGCCTGCTGTTCCTGTGGAACCTGAGGCTGTGGCAGGCGACGGTCGAGACCCTGGTCCTCGTCAGCATCGCCACCGCCGCGGCGCTGGTGATCGGCGTTCCCGTCGGGATCTGGTTCGCGCTCAGCCGACGGGCTTGGCGGACCTTCTCGCCGGTGCTCGACATGATGCAGACCCTGCCGAGCTTCGTCTACCTGATCCCGGCTCTGCCCTTCTTCGGGCTCGGTGCCGTCTCGGCCTGTTTCGCGACGATCGTGTTCTCGGTGCCGCCGGTCATCCGGCTGACGGCGCTGGGCATCCGCAACGTGCCGAGTGAACTCGTCGAGGCCTCCGATGCCTTCGGCAGCTCGGCGACCCAGAAGCTGTTCAAGGTGCAATTGCCGCTCGCGCTGCCGACGATCATGGCCGGCGTCAACCAGACCATGATGCTCGCCCTCTCCATGGTCGTCATCGCGGCGATGATCGGTGCCGGTGGCCTCGGCCGCGCGGTTTGGCAATCGATCCAACGCCTTGAGGCGGGGGCCGGGTTTGAGGCGGGCATCGGCATCGTGATCGTGGCGGTCATCCTCGACCGCGTCACCCAGGCCCTCGCAGCCCGGGCCCGCCCCCACGGTGTTGCCTGAAGGTTACACCTTCGGCCGGAGCGCAAACAAAGATTGCACTCCGGACGAAATACCATCATATATTGCAAAACCTAAATCATCACCGAACAGCCTCGGCACCTGAACTTCAGGCCCAGCGCCCGAACAGCAAAAGCTCGGCCCAATAACGCCGCACATCCTCAAACTATCCTGAAAGGTCCGACCCATGCGCGCTCCGATACTTGGTGTGATGGCCTGCCTTGCCCTGGTCCACACGCCGGCCGAGGCGGCAGGCAAGCAGGTTCGGATCGCCTACGTGGAATGGGCCGACGCCGTGGTCGCCACCAACATCCTCAAGCTCGCGCTCGAGGAGAAGGGCTATCAGGTCAAGACGATCCCGCTCGCGGCCGCCGCCATGTGGCAGGCCGTGGCGACGGGCGATGCGGATGCGAGCGTCGCGGCTTGGCTCCCCGTCACGCAGGGCGCCTATTACGAAAAACTCAAGAACCGCATCGACCTGATCGGCCCGAACGTCACGGGCGCCAGGATCGGCTGGGCCGTGCCCGCCTACTCGTCGCTCAACTCGATCGAGGATCTGGCGACCAAGGCGTCCGAGGTCGACGGCAAGGTGGTCGGCATCGATCCCGGCGCCGGCGTCATGAAGAGTTCGGAGGCGGCGATCAAGGCCTACGGCCTGAAGGTCAAGCTGCTCGACGGCAGCGATGCCACGATGACCAGCGCGCTCAAGGACGCGGTGCGGCAGAAGAAGGACGTGGTCGTCACCGCCTGGACGCCGCACTGGATGTTCGCGCGCTACGACCTGAAATACCTCGCCGACCCCAAGAAGAGCTTCGGTGAAGCCGAGAGCGTGAACACGCTGGCCCGCAAGGGGCTCAAGGCGGACATGCCGGAGGTCTACGGAATCCTCGAGAAGTTCAAGCTCACCATCCAGGACGAAGAAGCCGTGATGGCGGAGAACGAGGAGAAGGGCGCCAAGCCCGAGGAGACCGCCGCGAAGTGGATCGCGCGGAACCGCGCGACGGTCGACGGCTGGCTGAAGTGATGCCGCCGCCCGCGAGCTGAAAACGACCGGAGACAGCTCGGAAGACGATTCGGGAATTCGGTGGAGGGGGATCGGGGAACATGACGGCGAACGGTTTGGCGGCGGCCCTAGTGGCCTGTGCCGCGGGGGTGATGCTGTGCCCGTCGGGGGCAGCGGCGCAGGCGCGAGGCCCCGTCGAGGTCGATGCCGAGCCCAGCCAGGTCAACCGCGAGCAGCCGGTCGCGGTCCCCGACCCCCGCGACGCGCCCGATTCCCTGAGCAATTTCGACCTGGGGCCGCCGAAGGGCAAGACCAACACCGGCACCTTCACCTTCGGCGGCGCCATCCGCGCCCGCTACGACTGGCGCTTCGACGATGCCAGCCGCGGCGGCGTCCGCAAGGCGCGGGAGAACTTCGACTTCGACACCCTCGCGCTCAAGGCGGCCTACGATTCCGACACCATCTTCGGCGCGGCACAGTACCGGTTCTACGGCGGCAGCTCGATCTACGGCCCACGCAACGGGTATCGCGGCAATCCGGGCGAAGTCCACTTCCCGATGTTCGCCTATATCGGCTACAAATTCACGCCCGAGGACAGCATCACCGTCGGCCTCAACCAGTCTCCGTTCGGCTTGACCCCGTATTACGGGACGAGCTTCCTCGAAACTCTCGGCTTCGCCATGGGGCTGGAGGAAGTCTACAATTTCGGCGTCAAGTTCTCGCATGTCGAGCCGGACTTCAATTATCAGGTCGGCTTCTATCCGGGCGCCAATCCCAACGCCTTCGGCCTCAGCCTCGATAGCGCGCGTTACTCGACCAACATCGTTCGCGCCGACCCCTATGTCACGAACGGCACCAGCAACGCCGAACAGAACATGTTCATCGGCCGGGCCGAGTACTTCGTTCTCAAGAACGACACCGCCTCGCTCGCCTTCGGCGCCTCGATCTGGCACTCGGACATCTACAACTTCGACACGCGTCAGACCGGCACCAAGCAGCTCGAAGGCCTGCACGCACTGGGCACCTACGGCCCTTGGGGCTTCAAGGCGATCTACGTCCGCCAGGACATCGACCCGAAGAACCCCTTCCGCAACGACCTCATCACGATCGGCGGCTTCGACTTCTCGTACAATCTCGCCACACGCGGCAACTTCGTCTCGGGCGAGGTGACCTACAAGGTGCCCGATCCGATCGGACCGTTCACGGTCGTGCCCTTCGTCGGCTACAGCGCCTTCTACAAGGACAAGGCGGCGTTCCGGGCCAGCGAGCGCTTCACACTCGGCGGGGCCTGGACGCTGACGGCCGACCCGAACCTGATCATCTACACCGAGGCCGCCATCGGCCGGAACGACCCCTATGTCGGCGTCGGCGAATTCAACAACGGCCTCGCCCAGGGCGGCGAGAACCGTTGGAAGTCGCGCTTCATCATGAATATCGGGTATTACTTCTAGAGCATCGTCCCGAAAGGTGGCCACCGGCCTTCAGACAAAGTCGATGCAAAAATAATAATCTCAAGCATCGTCCCGGATCCGATATCCAGGACGATGCCCTATAGCGTTTTCCGACGAGGCGGTCTCCGGCTCGTCGGGAGCACGCGCAACGATCCGGAGACGCCGGCCCGACGTTCGCAAGGCCAGCCTCTCCAGAATACGTCATCTTCGCGAACGACACGCCGGCTTCCGAGGGAGCCGGCGTTCTCGTTTTCAGGCCGTGAGCCTTGCCGTCGTGCAACGGCGGCAAACGCGCTGAGCCTGGCTCGGCCGAATGCGATCCTGCCGAAGCCCAGCCTCATTGGAGTCGGGGGAGGGGGACTCGAACGGACGGCCGCCGCGGCTCAGGCGCGTGCGCCCTGCGCCGGTCCGATCTTCCGCTCGGCGCTCGGCGGCTGGCCGAAACAGTCGAGATAGGCCTTCGAGAAGTGCGAGGCCGAGGTGAAGCCGCACTCGAAGGCCACCGAGAGCAGCGGCATCGCCGTCTGCCGGATCAGGGTGCGGGCGTGCTCGAGACGGATGCGCAGGTAGTGCTTGGCCGGAGAACGGCCGAGATACTTCAGGAACAACCGCTCGAGCTGGCGGGTCGAGAGCTGCACCGCGTCGGCGAGCTCCTGGCTGCCGAGCGGTTCGGCCAGTGAGGTCTCCATCAGCCCCACCACCCGCAACAGCTTCGGGTGCGAGACGCCGAGACGCATGCGCAGGTCCATCCGCTGGCGCTCGCCGGACTCGCGGATGCGGTGATGGATGAGTTGGTCGGCGACCTCCGAGGCCAAGCTCGGCCCGTGGTCGCGCATGATCAGCGACAGCATCATGTCGGCCGCCGCGGTGCCGCCCGCGCAGGTGAAGCGGTTGCGGTCGATCTCGAACAGATCCGAGCCGATCTCCAGCCCGTCATGCTCCGAGACGAGGCCCGGCAGATTCTCCCAGTGGATCGTCGCCCGGTATCCGTCGAGGAGGCCGGCCTTGGCCAGCACGTAGGTGCCCGTGCAGACCGCCCCGATCGCCGCACCGCGGGCACTGCACCGGCGCAGGGCCGAATGGAGGGCGCGGTGATCCGGGCGCTGGATGTCGACGCCGCCGCACACGACCATCATGTCGAAATCCTGGGCGTCGCAGAAACGGCCCGCGACCTTGACCTCGATCCCGTTCGAGGCGGTGCACTTGGCCCCATCCTCCGACCACAGCGAGAAACGGTAGAGATCGCGGCCAACCGCGCGGTTGGCGAGCCGCAGGGGCTCGATCGCCGAGGAGAAGGCGATCATCGAGAAGCGGTCGACCAGCATGAAGCCGACGGCGATGCCTCTCCCGGTGATCGCCTCGCTCGCGGCCACCGTATGAGCCGGGCCCGTCTCCCCGGCAGCTATCGTCATTTCCATCCCGACCACCGTTTGTCGGCCTATGCCGCGGCTTGATGGGCAATTCACGTGCCGCGCCGACCTTTCGCCGGCGAGGAAGCGATGCAGGATCGCTCCGGTTGCAACCGGCTCCGTCGATCAGGCGGCGGCACGTCCGCCGAGGCGGCGCCCATACCGGAACTTAATCTCCGATCGTCGGCCGAACGCAATAGAATAATTCTTGTTCGCCGCCCCGTTCACGGCGGCGTGACCAGACAAGAGGCCTGGATTGTCAGTCAACAGGCCGATCCGAGAGACTTGTCGGGCAAGCCGCGGAGCCGTCTCTCGAACCGGTCGATGGGGCCGCCCGAGCAGCGCGTTCTCGGAAAACGGCTGAAGTCGGGAATCCCAAACTCGCGGTCGCCGTCGATCAAGCCCCGGGGCGATGGGCGGACCATGATCCGTCAACACCGCAAGGTCGACCGATGCGCCGCTTCTCCCTCACGTCGCTGCTTTCCGAATCCCTGCGGGGCCATACCGGCTGGGGCCGCCAGTGGCGCGCGCCCGAACCGAAGCCCCGCTACGACGTCGTCATCGTCGGCGGCGGCGGACACGGGCTGGCGACGGCCTATTATCTCGCCACCGTGCACGGCATCACCAACGTGGCGGTGCTGGAGAAGGGTTGGATCGGCGGCGGCAATACCGGCCGCAACACCACGATCATCCGCTCCAACTACCTCTACGACGAGAGCGCGGCGATGTACGAGCACGCGCTCAAGCTTTGGGAGGGGCTCAGCCAGGAGCTGAACTACAACATCATGTTCTCCCAGCGCGGCGTCTTGATGCTCGCGCACAACATCCACGACGTCCAGAGCTTCAAGCGCCACGTCTACGCCAACCGCCTCAACGGCATCGACAACGAGTGGCTGTCGAAGGAAGAGTGCAAGGAGTTCTGCCCGCCGCTCGATATCTCGGGCTCCTTACGCTACCCCGTGCTCGGCGGCGCGCTCCAGCGCCGGGCTGGCACCGCCCGTCACGACGCCGTGGCCTGGGGCTATGCCCGCGGCGCCGATGCCCGCGGCGTCGACATCATCCAGAACTGCGAGGTGACCGGCATCCGCCGCGACGCCTCCGGCGCGGCGGTGGGTGTCGAGACCAGCCGCGGCTTCATCGGCGCCGGCCGGATCGGCGTGGTCGCCGCCGGCCACACCTCGACCCTGATGTCGATGGCCGGCGTGTCGATGCCGCTGGAAAGCTACCCGCTCCAGGCGCTGGTCTCCGAGCCGGTCAAGCCGTGCTTCCCCTGCGTGGTGATGTCGAACGCGGTCCATGCCTACCTGTCGCAATCCGACAAGGGCGAGCTGGTCATCGGCGCCGGCACCGACCAGTACACCTCCTACAGCCAGCAGGGCGGCCTCCACATCACCACTCACACGCTCGACGCGATCTGCGAGCTGTTTCCGCAATTCACCCGGATGCGGATGCTGCGCTCCTGGGGCGGCATCGTGGACGTGACGCCGGACCGGTCGCCGATCATCGGCAAGACCCCGGTTCAGAACCTGTTCGTCAATTGCGGCTGGGGCACCGGCGGCTTCAAGGCGACCCCCGGCTCGGGGCACGTCTTCGCCCACACGCTCGCGACCGGCACGCCGCACAAGATCAACGCGCCCTTCACCCTCGACCGGTTCCGCACCGGGCGCCTCATCGACGAAGCCGCCGCCGCGGCCGTCGCGCACTGATCCGGAGCCAGACCCATGCTGCTGATCGCCTGTCCCCATTGCGGCAAACGGCCCGAGACCGAGTTCCGGTGCGGCGGCCAAGCCCACATCGCCCGCCCGGCCGACCCGATGACCGTCGATGACGGCGGCTGGAGCGAGCACCTGTTCGTGCGCGCCAACCCCAAGGGCGTGCATGCCGAGCGCTGGTGCCACATCCACGGCTGCGGCCGCTGGTTCAACGCGCTGCGCGACACGATCAGCGACCGCTTCATCGAGACCTATCCGATCGGCGAGCCGTCGAAATCCGGCGTGAAACCCGGAACGATTCTCGGAACCGATTCCGCAACCCAGAGCGAGACGAGGGCGTGAGATGGCACAGCCGTTCAGATTGTCCCGCGGCGGACGCATCGACCGCACCCGCCCCATCGTCTTCGAATTCAACGGAAAGCCGGTTCACGGCTACGCCGGCGACACCGTCGCCTCGGCGCTCATCGCCAACGGCATCCACCTCGTCGGGCGCTCGTTCAAGTATCACCGCCCCCGCGGCATCCTGAGCCACGGCCCGGACGAACCGAGCGCGCTGCTCTCGGTCGATCGCGGGCCCGGCCGGACCGACCCGAACAACCGCGCCTCCGTGGTCGAGGCGCGCTCCGGGCTGCGCACGGCCTCGCAGAACCACTGGCCCTCGCTCGAATTCGATGTCGGCGCGGTCAACGATCTGCTGTCGCCGGTCTTCGTGGCGGGCTTCTACTACAAGACCTTCATGTGGCCGCGGAAGTTCTGGGACCGGGTCTACGAGCCGTTCATCCGCGCCGCGGCCGGTCTCGGCAAGGCCCCGACCCAGGCCGATCCCGACCGCTACGCCAACCGTCACGCCCATTGCGACGTGCTCGTCGTCGGCGCCGGTCCGGCCGGTCTCGCCGCCGCGCTCGCCGCCGCGCGCACCGGCAAGCGGGTCATCCTCGCCGACGAGGGCGCGGAGCCCGGCGGCTCGCTCCTGCACGACACGACCTCGCAGATCGACGGACGCCCCGCCGCAAGCTGGCTCGCCGAGACGCTGGCCGATCTCGACGCGCGGGAAAACGTAATCCTGCTCTCCCGCACCACCGCCTTCGGCTATTACAACCACAACCACGTCGCGATGACCGAGCGCGTCACCGACCACCTGCCGTCCGCCGCGGGGCAAGCCCCCCGCGAGCGCCTGTGGCAGGTGCGCGCCGAGCAGGTGGTGCTCGCCGGCGGATCGCACGAGCGTCCGCTCGTCTTCGCCGACAACGACCGGCCGGGCATCCTGCTCGCCGAGAGCGTACGGGTCTTCCTCAACCGCTACGGCGTGGCGCCGGGCCGCAAGCTCGTCTTCGCCACGAGCGGCGCCTCCGCCTACCAAGCCGCGCTCGATGCGCGGGCTGCGGGCCTCGACGTCACCCTCGTCGATCTGCGCCTGGAGGCGGATTGCGGGCCGGAGCTGGCGCAGCTGCGCGCGGCCGGGGCCGAAGTGTTGACCGGCCACACCGTGGTCGGATCGAAGGGCCGAAAGCGCGTCACGGGTCTAATCGTGGCGCCTGTCGGGAGCGACGGCCGGTGCGGCGGCCGTCGCATTCTTTCTTGCGACTGCGTCGGCATGTCCGGCGGCTGGACGCCCGCCGTCCACCTGTTCTCGCAGTCTCGCGGCAAGCTCCGCTACGACGATGCCATCGATGCCTTCGTGCCGAGCATCTCGGCCCAGGCCGAGCGCTCGGCGGGCGCCGCCCGCGGCACCTACGACCTCGCCGCCTGCCTCGGCGACGGCTTCGCCGCCGGTGCCGCCGCCGCGGGCTCGGACGAGCGCCGGGACTTCGCCGCGACGCCGACGCTGACCGGCTTCCAGCCGGTGCGGATCATGCCGACCGACGCCAACCCGACCAAGGTCCGCGCCTTCGTCGACTATCAGAACGACGTCACCGCCAAGGACATCAAGCTCGCGGTCCGCGAGGGCTTCCAGTCGATCGAGCACGTCAAGCGCTACACCACGACCGGCATGGCGACCGACCAGGGCAAGACCTCGAACATGAACGCCCTCGGCATCGTCGCCGGGCAACTCGACAAGGCCCTGCCGGCGGTGGGCACCACGACCTTCCGCCCGCCCTACACCCCGGTGACCTTCGGCGCGCTGGTGGGCCCGGCCCGCCACGCGCTGTTCGACCCGATCCGAACCACGCCGATCCATGAATGGGCCGAGGCCCACGGCGCCCTGTTCGAGAACGTCGCCCTGTGGCGGCGCGCCTGGTACTTCCCGAAGGCCGGCGAGGATCTGCACGCCGCGGTCGCCCGCGAGTGCAAGGCGGTGCGCGAGGGTGTGGGCATCTTCGACGCCTCGACGCTCGGCAAGATCGAGATCGTCGGCCGGGATGCGGCCGAGTTCATGAACCGCCTCTACATCAACCCCTGGACCAAGCTCGCGCCGGGCCGCTGCCGCTACGGGCTGATGCTGAAGGAGGATGGCTACATCCTCGACGACGGCGTCGTCGCCCGCGTCTCGGACGAGTGCTTCCACGTCACCACCACCACGGGCGGTGCCGCGCGGGTGCTCGGCCACATGGAGGATTACCTCCAGACCGAGTGGCCGGACCTCGAGGTGTTCCTCACCTCGACCACCGAGCAATGGGCGGTGATCGCGCTCCAGGGCCCGAAGGCCCGCGACGTGATCGCCCCGCTCGTCGACGGCATCGACCTGTCGCCCGAAGCCTTCCCGCACATGGCGATGCGCACGGGCACGATCTGCGGCGTGCCGACCCGGCTGTTCCGGGTGTCGTTCACCGGTGAGCTCGGCTTCGAGATCAACGTGCCCGCCGACCACGCCCGCGCGGTCTGGGAGGCGGTGTTCGAGGCCGGCCAGCGCTACGGCATCACGCCCTACGGCACCGAGACGATGCACGTGCTGCGCGCCGAGAAGGGCTACATCATCGTCGGCCAGGAGACCGACGGCACGGTGACCCCGGACGATGTCGGCATGGCCGGGATGATCCCGAAGGCGAAGAAGGACTTCGTCGGCAAGCGCTCGCTGGCGCGTCCCGATGTGGTGGCCACCGGCCGCAAGCAGCTCGTCGGGCTCATGACCGACGATTCCAAGTTCGTCCTCGACGAGGGCGCGCAGATCGTCGCCGACACCGGTCAGCCGATCCCGATGCACATGCTCGGCCACGTCACGTCGAGCTACTGGAGCGCCAATTGCGGCCGCTCCATCGCGCTGGCCCTGGTCGAGGGCGGGCGCGAGCGGATGGGCGGCCATCTCCACGTCACCACGCCGGACGGGTTCACCCGCGTCACCGTCTGCGAACCGGTCTTCTTCGACGTCCAGGGGGAGCGCATCAATGCTTGAGACCCGCTACCGCGCTGCCCGCGCCCTGCCGCTCGGCGCCGTGTCCCGTCCCGTCTCCTCGGGTTCGGGCGTGTCGGTCCGCCCCGTGGGCGCCGAATCGCGCTTCTCCCTGCGGGCACGGCTCGGTGCCGGCGCCGCGCCGAAGGTCGGCGGACTCGTGCTCGACGCGCCGATCAACACGGTCGGCACCGACGGCGAGGTCTGGATCGCCCGCCTCGGGCCCGACGAGTGGCTCGTCGGCGGTCCGGAGGCCGACGCCGACCTGCTGCAGGGCCGCATCCACGAGGCGCTGGCCGGGCTGCCCCACTCGCTGGTCGATGTCTCGCACCGCAATGTCGGCATCGACGTATCGGGCCGGCAGGCGGCGGTCGCGCTCAATGCCGGCTGCCCGATCGACCTGTCCGAGGCCGCCTTCCCGCCGGGCAGCGCCACCCGCACCCTGCTCGGCAAGGCCGAGATCGTGCTGATCCGGGCAACCGCCGCGCCGCTCTACCGCGTCGAGTGCTGGCGCTCGTTCTCGACCTACGTCCACGGCTTCCTCAATGAGGCCGTGTTCGGGGTCGAAGGGTCGGCCACGCATTGATGCGGGATTGATGCATGTGGGCGGCGAGCCCATCTCGTCGCCGATGCCCCCGCGCGGCCCCGGCCATCCTGTTGTGATGCGTGCCTCCCCCAAACGTGCATCCGCCTGAGGGCGAGGCGCCTTTTTAGAGAGCAACGGATCCGATGATCAGCACCTTCGATCTGTTCAAGATCGGGATCGGTCCGTCGAGTTCTCACACCGTCGGGCCGATGGTCGCCGCGCGCCGGTTCCGCGACACCGTGCTCGCCCGCGGCGGCGTCGCCCGCATCAGCGCCGAGATCTACGGCTCGCTCGCCTGGACCGGCCGCGGCCACGGCACCGACGTGGCGATCCTGCTCGGGCTGCTCGGCCACGCGCCCGCCACCATCGATCCCGACCGGACCGCTCCGCTCGCCGACGAACTGCGCCGCACCGGCGATCTCGGCATTCCGGGCGTCCACTTCGACACCGAGCGCGACCTCGTCTTCAACTTCAAGGACATCCTGCCGCTGCACACCAACGGCATGCGCTTCCGCGCCTACGATGCCGCCGGTGACGCGGTCGAGGACCAGATCTTCTACTCGGTCGGCGGCGGCTTCGTCGTCACGGCCGCGGAAGCCGAGGCCGCCTCGGCCGGGGAGGCCGGGCAGGAGCCGCCGCTGGCCTTCGGCAGCGGGCGCGAACTCCTCGACCTGACGCTGCGCACCGGGCTGACGATCCCCCAGATTCAGCTCGCCAACGAACTGACCCTGCGCTCGCGCGCGGACATCGATGCCGGCCTCGACGCGGTCCGCGACGCGATGTTCGCCTGCATCGAGCGCGGCCTGCGCATGGACGGCGAACTGCCCGGCGGCCTGCGGGTTCGGCGACGCGCCAAGCGGCTCTACGAGTCGCTGGAGGCGACCAAACTCGCCAACAGCCGCCCGGCCCACGAAATCATGGACTGGATCAGCCTCTACGCGCTCGCCGTCAACGAGGAGAACGCGTCCGGCGGCCGCGTCGTGACGGCGCCAACCAACGGCGCGGCCGGGATCGTGCCGGCGGTCCTGCGCTACACCCGCGACTTCTGTCCCGACTGGAACGACGAGCGCGGACGCGACTTTCTGCTCACCGCCGCCGCCATCGGCGGGCTGATCAAGGCCCGCGCCTCGATCTCGGGGGCGGAGGTCGGCTGCCAGGGCGAGGTCGGCTCGGCCGCGGCGATGGCGGCGGCAGGCCTCACCGCGGCGCTCGGCGGCTCGGCCTTCCAGATCGAGAATGCCGCCGAGATCGCCATGGAGCACCATCTTGGCATGACCTGCGATCCGATCGCCGGTCTCGTGCAGGTGCCCTGCATCGAGCGCAACGCCTTCGGTGCCAACAAGGCGGTGGTGGCCGCCTCCCTGTCGCTGCGCGGCGACGGCCAGCACCGGGTTAGCCTCGACGAGGTAATCGAGACCATGCGCCAGACCGGCCACGACATGCAGGCCAAGTACAAGGAAACTTCGCTCGGCGGGCTGGCCGTCAACGTCGCCGCCTGCTGACGCACCCCTGCGACGGAAGCGGGTGTTTCGCGACGCGGCCGATCCGTTCCGGCCTTCGACCGATCCCATCCCCTCTGCCGGCTCCGGCAGAGGGGTTTTTCGCGTTCAGGGCATCGTTCGAAAGGGGGGCCGGCCTCGGAAAGCGTGGCTCCGGTGGCCCGGCCGTCCACCGCAGATCACGGGCGACGACGGCCCGGCGGGCGGCCTCCATGCATAATAGGTAAGCAATCTGCTAAAACATGGTCTTTTCTGCACAATGCATGCGCATCAAGCAGAGCTGATCCCAAGCATCCGCGCTCCTCCGACGACTGAGAAAGGCCCATATCCGACGAAGCGCGAGCCGCCCTCGTCTTGATCAGGGCGGCGCGATCGAGGCCCATCCCATGTTCAGCAAAGTTTCCGAGAGTGTCCGCGCCTATCTTCGCGCCAGGGCCAATGAGGAGGCCTTGATGAACCTGAGCGACGCGGCGCTCGACGATATCGGCCTGACCCGTGGCGCGGTTTCAGAGCTGCGGACCGGCTCCGCGCCGGCCCGCCCGGAGGCCGTGAGCGTCGCGCCGCTCTTCGCGGCCCTTGCCTTCCCCAGCGCCCTCCAGACGGCCTGAACGCCGGTTCGACGCCGCGGGCCCGCGAACGAACGGAGCCGGCCGAGAGTGCGCCCTGCGGCCGCCCTCGGTTTCCTTAGAGCATCATCTTTGCCGAAAGCCGGCGGCCCCCTTTCGGGACGATGTCGTAGAGCTCCGCCGATACGGGCAGCGGCCCTCAGGCCGCCGCGCTCTCCGACAGGGTGATCGATGTGGGCTCGTGCCCTTCCGCCCTCAGCACCTCCACGAGGTCGGCCGGAACGAGGGAAAGGGTGCGCGTGCTGACGAGCGGGTGGATGTTGACCCGCGTCTCGTCCAGCAGGCTGTCCTGAAGAAACACCCGCACGCTGCCCGGCGCGGCGTTGAGCGCCGCCAGCGGCGAGACGGCCCCGCTCTCGACTCCGAGGATCTCGCGCAAGGCGTCGGGACTCGCGAAGGACAGGCCGCCGCGAGCGCCGAGCACGGCGCGGAATGCCTTGAGATCGACGGCGGCGTCGTGCTGGAGCGTGACGAGGAAGTAGGTCTTCTTCCCGTCGCGCAGGAACAGGTTCTTGGTGTGGGCGCCGGCGATATCGCCGCAGACCGCCATCATCGCCTCGACGGTGAGGACGGCTTCGTGCTCGTAGAGCTTGTAGGCGATGCCGCGCTCGCGCAGCCGCGTCAGCAGGTCGTCCGGGCTCAGGGGCATGGGATGTCGTTCCGCTCTGCTCAGGTCTTCGGTTCGGCCGATGCGGCGAGCACGCCGATCTGCCGCAGATAGGCCAGGATCGCGCGGGCGGCGTCCTCGGGATCAGGCTGGATCAGGAGCTGGCTGCTCGAGGCCGCGCCGCTCTCACCGGTGGCCGCCTTCAGCCGCTCCGCCGCCGAGCCGCCCGCGGGCGCGCCCTTCACGATCTTCGGCCGGCGACGATAGGGGCGCTCCTCCACCGCCGTGTCGACGGTCGCGCGTCCCGCCACGGGGGCCGCAGCCAGCGCCGCCACGCTTCCGCGGCGGGCTCGGCCGTAGGCGAAGGCCAGCGGGGCAGGGGCATCGGGATGACAGGTGACGACGGCCGATCCGCGGATCAGGACCCGGCGCAAGGCCCCACGGCCGAGGCTCTGGTCGAGCCGCAGGGTGCCATCCGGTTCGGCTGCCGCCGCGACCACGTTGGAGATCAGGGGCATCGAGAGGGCGCGGGCCAGGGCGTAGGGCACGAGGCCGCTCTCGTCGCCGCCCTGGCTGCGGCGCCCGGCCAGGATGAGATCGGGGGCGAGGGCGGCGAGCCGCGCGGCGAGCGCCGGCACGGGGTCGTCTCCGGCCGCGACCGGGATGTGCTCGATCCGGGGCAGGCCCTGACCGAGGGCCTCGGTGACGGCCCTGGTGTCCGGCCCGGCATGGAGGCCGACGACCTCGCCGCCGACATCGCCGAGTCCGGCGGCGATTCGGATCGCCTGCGCCTCGACCCGCGGCAGCACGGGCGCGCCGGAGACGGGATGCTGCCCGGCGGAGAGAAGGACCGCGATCTTCATGTCGGCTCCCCCGCCGTCGCGCCGGCCGCTTCCTGGGCGAGCAGCCGCAGCAGGGCCGGCATGACGGCCTGCGCATCCTGCACCACGGCAAGGCCCGCCCGCTCGATCATCGCCGCGTGGAGATCGGTGTTGACCGCCACCACGTGCTCGCAGCCGGCGATGCCCTGGAGGTGCTGCGGCGCCCCGGAGATGCCGAGCGCGAAGTAGCAGGTCGCGGCGAGCACGGTGCCCGAGGCGCCGACCTGGGTGTGGCGCGGCATCAAGCCGGCATCGCACAGCACGCGACTCGCGCCCGGCGTCGCGTGGAGCGCCGCAACCACTTCGCGGAAGGTGTCGAGATCGGTGAGGCCGTTGCCGGCCGAGACGACGAATTCGGCGAGCGACAGCGGCACGGCCGCAGGATCGGCCGGGATGCGCGTCGCCGAGACGATGCTGCCGTGAGGTTCGGGCGGCGCTCCCTCGAAGGGCAGGGCGCGGGCCTCCCGTGGCGGGCCGGCATAGTCGGCGACCGCATCCGGCGCCACGGTGGCGAGGCGGGGCGGGGCAAGGCTCTGCTCGACCCGCCGGCCCCGGGCCGGGCGGACGAGGCCCTTGGCGGCCACCACCTCGGCATTGGTGAACAGCGCCTCTCCGAGGCCCACCGCGACGCGGCGGGCGAGGTCGCCGCCGTCGAGCGATTCCGGGAACAGGGCGTGGCGCGCGCCCACGCCTGCCAGCGCAGCCTCGATGCGGGCGGCGCGGGCCGCCGGATCGTAGCCCTCCGCACCGTCGAGCCGGAGCACCCGGTCGGCGCCCGCCGCGCCGAGCCCCTCGCACGCGGCCTCCACGATGACAGCGACGGCGCCCTCGCGGCCAGCGAGCACCCGCGCGGCGCCGAGCACCTGCCGATCGTGACTCGATAGACGGCCGCCGGGGGCATCCGGCACCACCGCGACGAGGAAGGCGGGCGTCTCGACGATGACCGTCTTCGGCGCTTCCGCCACGGGCGCGGACCGGGGCGCGGCGGTGACGGCCTCGCCCCGCGGGCGGCCGACCTGGCTGAGGTCGTAGCGCAGCCGCGCAGCCCCGCCGATGCGCTGGGCCTCGCGCTCGGCCCGCGGATCGCGGCGGGGCCGGCCGGAACCGGCTGCGCGCCGGGTCCGGTCATAAAGCGGGCGAGGGCCGTCACCGGCGATGAAACCGGCTGCCCGCTCGGCCCTCGGATCGCGGCGCAGGCGGCTCATCGGCCCGCCTCCACCGCCTGGAGCAGCAATTCGGCCACGTCGCGGATCTCCGCCTTGCGGTCGGTCACGCCCTCCAGCATCGCCGTGCAGGAGGGGCAGGCCACCGCCACGATGCCGGCACCGGTCTCGGCGGCCTGGGCCATGCGGATGTCGGGAATGCGCCGCTCGCCCGGCACGTCGCTCACCGGCGCGCCGCCGCCGCCGCCGCAGCACATCGCCCGGCGCCCCGAACGGGCCATCTCGCTGCGGGCCACGCCGATCGCGTCGAGCACGGCGCGGGGCGCCTCGGTCTCCCCGTTGTAGCGGGCGAGGTAGCAGGGGTCGTGGTAGGTGACCGAGAGGTCCGGCAGACGGCCGGGATTGAGCTTTCCGGCCCGGATCAGTTCCAGCAGGAAGGCGGTGTGATGCACGACCGTGTAGCGCCCGCCGAAGGCCGGATACTCGTTACGCAGCGCGTGCAGTGCGTGCGGGTCGGCGGTGACGATCCGCGAGAAGCGGTATTGGGCCAACGTCGCGATGTTCTCCCGCGCCAGCGCCTGGAAGGTCGCCTCGTCGCCGAGCCGCCGGGCGAGGTCGCCGGTGTCGCGCTCCTCCGCCCCCAGCACCGCGAAATCGACGCCGGCCTCGCGTAAGAGCCGCACCAGGGCGCGCAAGGAGCGGCCGTAGCGCAGGTCGTAGGCGCCCTCGCCGAGCCAGAGCAGGATCTCGGCCCCGCCCCGATCGGCGATGCGCGGCAGCTCGACACCGGCGGCGAAGTCGGTGCGCGAGGCCAGCGGCCGGCCGCCGGGATCGCCGGCCTGGCGCAGTTCCGTCACCGGCACGACCGCCTTCTCGGGCAGCCCCCCCCGCTCCAGCGTTTCATGCCGACGTAAGGACACCACCGCATCGACATGCTCGATCATCATCGGGCATTCCTCGACGCAGGCGCGGCAGGTGGTGCAGGACCACAGGGTGTCGGGATGGATGCGCGCGTCCGGCCCGATCAGCCGGGCCAGCGCCCCGCGCTCGCCTTGCCCCGCCCGGCCGCCGGGATAGGGGTTGCTGGCATAGGCGGGTTCGGCAGGCGACAGGCCAGCGACGAGATCCTGGATCAGCTTCTTCGGGTTCAGCGGCTGTCCGGCGGCGAAGGCCGGGCAGGCGGTCTCGCAGCGCCCGCAGCTGACGCAGGAATCGTAGGACAGGAGCCGATTCCAGGTGAAGTCGGCCGGCATCTCCGAGCCGAGCCGAGGCGCGTCGAGGTCGAGGGGCTGGAGCGCGGTGTCGGGGCGGCCCTCGAACCGGCCGGGCCGGGGATGGGCGACGAGGTGGAGCGCGCCGGCCGCCGCGTGGCGCATCGGCCCGTGGCGCACCTCGAAGGCGAGGCCGAGCCCGCCGGCTGCGGCGAGGGCGAGGGCAACGGAACCGAACACGCCGCCGGCGCCGAAGGCCAGCACCAGCGCGGTGATCGTGCCGCCGAAGGCGTAGGCGAGGAGCAGGAACGGCAGGATCTGGAAGCGGCCGGCGGAGAGACGCTTCTGCTTGGCCGGATAGCGCCGGGCGCCGACGAGCAGCGAGCCGATCGCGGTCACTCCGAAGGCCAGCGCCACGAGGAACCAGTAGGGCCGGAAGTCGGCCAGCGGCGGCAGGATCGCCAGCGCGGTCAGGATCGAGGACGCGAGCAGGCCGCCGGCGACGACGGCGTGCATGCGCGAGGCGTAGGCGTCGCGCGCCACGACGTGGTGGACATCGACGAGATAGCGCCGGGGCAGCTTGGCGAGCCCGTCGAGCCACGCCACCGGCGCCGCCGTGCCGACGCGCCAGAGGGCGGCCCGGCGCGAGACCTGGACGAGGGCGAGCGCCGCCATCAACCAGACGAGGCCGGGAAACACCAGGGTTAGGGGGGCGGCGCTGGTCATGACGGTGAGCCTAAGGGCTTGGCGACAGCTTGGATTTCTTCGGTTTGAAGCAAGTCGTTCGCAGACCGGGCATCCCCCTCCCGCACGCGGGGAGAGGGGAAGATCGCCTCACAGGTCCTTGCACAGCCGCAGGGCGTCGTAGATCGCCGCGTGGATGTTGCGGCCCGAAACCGCGTCGCCGATGCGGTAGAGCGCGTAGCCCTGCGACAGGTCGTAGGGCTGCGGCTCGCCGCGCAGGACCGCGTCCTGATCGGTCTGGCCCCGGTTGACCGAGGCCTCCTTCAGGCCATGGTAGAGCCGGTCCACCGGCAGCGTGCCGTGATCGACGACGATGCGGTCGACGAGGCGCTCCTCCTCGGCATCGGTCATGGTGTTGCGCAAAGCCGCCACGAAGCGGTTGCCCTCCGGATAGATCTCGATCAGCTCCATGTTCGGGCTCATCACCACGCCGAGCTTGTAGAGTTCGCGCAGGTGGATCGGCTGGTTGGTGGTGCCGACTTCCTCCGCGACCATGCGGTCGTGCGTGGCGATCTCGACGAGGCAGCCGCGCTTGGCCAGCTGCTCGGCGACCGACGAGGCGTTGTGCTGGCCCATCTCGTCGTAGAGCAGGACCGAGCCGGTGGGCTCGACCGCACCGGTCAGCACCTCGGTGGTGGTGACCGCGTATTGCTCGGCGCCCTTGGCGTGGCCGCGGAACGGCGTGCCGCCGGTGGCGACGATGACGACGTCGGGCTTTTCCGCCAGCACGGCCTCTTCGGTCGCCTCGGTGTTGAGGCGCAGATCGACGCCGAGCTTGGTCACCTGCGAGACGAGCCAGCGGGTGATTCCCGACATCGCCTCGCGCCAGCCGGCCTTGGCGGCGATCGAGATCTGGCCCCCGGCCTGCCCGCTCTTCTCGAACAGCACCACCGAATGGCCGCGCTCGGCGCAGACGCGGGCCGCCTCGAGCCCGCCGGGACCGGCGCCGATCACCACCACGCGGCGGCGCAGGTCCGCCCGGCGGATCTCGTGCGGCATGCTCGCCTCGCGGCCGGTGGCGGCGTTCTGGATGCAGAGCGCGTCGCCGCCGACATAGATCCGGTCGATGCAGTAGCCCGCACCCACACATTGCCGGATGTCGTCGGCGCGGCCCTCGGACAGCTTCTTCACGAGATGCGGATCGGCGATGTGGGCGCGCGTCATCGCCACCATGTCGACATGGCCCTCGGCCACCGCGCGGGCGGCGGTGGCGAGATCGGTGACGCGCTGGGCGTGGAACACCGGCACGTCAACCTCGCGCTTGATCGCGCTCGGCAGGAACAGGAACGGCGCCACCGGGAAGGACATGTTCGGCAGCGAGATCGCGTGGGCGATGTGGTCGCGCGCCTGGCCACCGAGGATGTTGAGGAAGTCCACGAGCCCGCGCCGGGCGTACTCGGCGGCGATCGTCAGGCAATCCTCCTGGGAGAGGCCGTCGGCGATCATCTCGTCGCCGGACATGCGGATGCCGATGACGTAGTCGTCGCCGACTTCCGCGCGCATCGCCTCCAGCACCTCGATGCCGAAGCGCATCCGGTTCTCCAGGCTGCCGCCGTACTTGTCGGTGCGCTGATTGACGGAGGGCGACCAGAACTGATCGATCAGGTGGCCGTGGGCGGCCGAGACCTCGCAGCCGTCGAGGCCGCCCTCGCGGCAGCGCCGGGCGGCCTGGGCGAAGCTCTTGACGATGCGGGCGATGTCCTCCTCTTCCATCTCCTTCGGGATGGTGCGGGAGGCGGGCTCGCGCCGGGGCGAGGGCGAGACGGTGGGGAGCCAGTGCTCGGTGTCCCACTTGGTGCGCCGGCCCATATGGGTGAGCTGAATCATCAGCTTGCCGCCATGCGCGTGCACCCGGTCCGAGAACTGCTGGAAGAACGGGATCACCGAATCGTCGGCGACCGAGATCTGGTTCCAGGGCGCGGCGGGGCTGTCGACGGCCACCGAGGACGAGCCGCCGAACATGGTGAGCCCGATGCCGCCCTTGGCCTTCTCGGCGTGGTAGAGCTGGTAGCGCTCCTGCGGCTTGCCGTCCCGCCCGTAGCCGGGAGCGTGGCTCGTGGACATCACTCGGTTGCGGATGGTGAGGCCCTTGATGGTGAGCGGCTTCAGCAGCGCGTCGGCATTGGCGATCACGGGACGACTCCCGAAGGCGATGGGGGAGACTTGGGGACGCTGACAGCACCGGCCGCCGCGGCGGCCGGGGTTTCTCAGCGTTCGACGACGAGGTCGCTCGTCGGCTTGGAGCAGCACAGCAGCGCCATGCCGGCATCGATCTCGCGCTGGCGGATGCCGCCGGCGTGGGTCATGGCGACGGTGCCGGAGGTGAGCTTCGACTTGCAGGTGCCGCACAGGCCCTTGGCGCAGGACGAGGGCAGGCGGATGCCGGCCTTGCGGGCGGCGTCGAGCACCGTCTCGTTCTCAGGGCATTCGAGCACCCGGCGGGTCTTGGCGAACTCCACCCGGAAGGTGCGCACGCCCTCCGTGGGTGCGGCCTCGGCGTCGAGCTCCTGACCCGCCTCCGCTGCCGCCGCCTGCTCGGCCTCGGGCAATTCGCCGAAGTCGAAGCTCTCCTGATGGTGCCGGGCCATGTCGAAGCCGGCATCCTTCAGCATGGCCCGCACGGCGTCCATGTAGGGCTTCGGGCCGCAGACGAAGACCTCGCGCTCGAGGAAGTCCGGCACCGCTTGGCGCAGGATGTCGAGCGAGAGCCGGCCCTTCGGGCCTGCCCAGATCTCGTTCGGCGCATCGGTCTCGCAGACCGCGTGGAAGCGGAAGGCGGGATCGAGCCGGGCGATCGTCTCCAGCTCGCCCCGGAACACGATATCGGCGGGCGAGCGGGCGGAGTGGACGAAGGCCACGTCGCGAGCCTCGCCCAGATCGTGGAAGGTGCGCGCCATCGACATCATCGGCGTGACGCCGCTGCCGCCCGACAGGAGCAGGTACTTCTTCGCCGGATGGGTGAAGCAGGAGAACTCGCCCATCGGACCGAGCGCCCGAACGGTGTCGCCGCGCTTCAGGTTGTCGTGCAGCCAGTTCGAGACCGGGCCGCCGGGCACGCGCTTGACCGTGAACGAGACCGTGTTCGGCCGGGTCGGCGACGAGGAGATGGTGTAGCAGCGGTGGATCGTCTCGCCGCCGACCTCGAAGGAGAAGGTCAGAAACTGGCCCGGCGCATAGGCGAAGCGCCGGGGCTCCTTCGGGGCGAGCACGAAGGTCTTCACGTCGTGCGTCTCGTCGCGCACCGCGAGGCAGACCAGGCTGTCGTCGGCCTCCGCATCCCAGGGCGCGGAGGCCGCGAGCCGCGCGGCGGCCGGTTCGGAGGAGGCCGAAGTCACGGCTCAGCGCCCCAGATGCGCGGCCATGCGGCCGACATACCAGTTGCAGAACTTCTCCACGAGCATCTCGGTGTGCGGCGAGTAGGGGCCGGGCTCGTAGGCCGGGCTCGCCACGCCCTGCTGGCAGATGCCGACGAGCTCGCTGTCCTGGTCGTTGGTGGCCTCCCAGACGCCGGTGAGGTTGGCGAGGTCGTAATCGACGCCCTCGACCGCGTCCTTGTGAACGAGCCACTTGGTGCGCAGGAGCGAGCGCTCGGCATCGAGCGGCAACACCGAAAAGGTGACGATGTGGTCACCGAGGAAGTGGTGCCACGAATTCGGCTGCGTCCAGACCGAGAGGCCGCCGAGCTTGGCGTTGGTGAAGTTGCCGAGCAGCCGCTTGCAGGCGGCCTTGGTGTCGAGGGTGTGGGATTCGCCCTCGCCGTCGAGCGGCAGGCGCTCGGTGCGGAAGCCCGTCACCATCGTGTCGAGCTCGTCGATCTCCTTCGAGGGCAGCCCCTCCGCCTCCCACTCGCCGTGGCGGGTCTTGAGCAGGCAGCCGTAGCGCTCCGCGTTGACGCGGTCGTGCTCGTCCATCTCCTCCGGCGCGAAGCCGAAGCCGTAGGCGAAGAGCGGCACGGTCAGCTCGGGATGGTTGGCGCCGCAGTGATAGCACTCGCGGTTGTTCTCCATCGTGAGCTTCCAGTTGCCGGGCTCGATGATGTCCTTCTGGAAGGCGACCTTGGTCTCGCGCACGTTGTGCGGCTCGATGTAGGGCCCGAGGCGCGCCGCCATCTCGTCGAAATCGGCCGGAGGCTCGTCGGCGAGGCAGATGAACAGCAGGCCCGCCAGCGAACGGACATGCACCGGCTTGAGGCCGTGGCACTCCTTCTTGAAGTCCGGGCCCATATGCTCGGCGTGGATGAGGTTGCCTTCGAGGTTGTAGGTCCAGGAGTGATAGCGGCAGACGAGGTTGCCGACGGTGGACTTCTCCTCGTGGACGAGGCGGGCGCCGCGGTGGCGGCAGACATTGTGGAAGGCGCGGATCTCGTTGTCGTCGTCGCGCACGATCGCGACCGAGGTCTTGCCGATCTCGACGACCATGACGTCGCCGGCCTCCGGCACGTCGGGCTCGACGCCGACATAGATCCAGTGCCGCCCGAAGATGACCTCCATGTCGGCCTCGAACACCTCGGGGCTGAGGTAGAACGGGGCGGCGAGGGTGTAGCCGGGGCGACGCTCACGCAGCAGGCGCTGAAGCGGGGTCGGCGTCACATCGAGCATGGGGACCTCCCGAGCCGTATCTGGCTTTCGGGAATTATTGTGCGGCACGGGTCCGGTCGCTTCCATATCAGCGACATCCCCTTGGCAAACCGCGACGCGGGGAAACCACCGGTTCGCGGGCCTATCCCCGCAGGACCGCCAGCGCCTCGGCGTGCAGCTCCGGGGTCGCCGCCGCGAGCACCCGCCCGTCGGAGTGGAGGCTGAGGTCTTCGCCGTTCCAATCGGTGATGACCCCGCCCGCCGCCCGGATCACCGGCACCAGGGCCATGATGTCGTAGGGTTGCAGGCTGGTCTCGGCGATCAGGTCGCAATGGCCGGAGGCCAGCAGGCCGTAGGCGTAGCAATCGCCGCCGAAGCGGCGCAGGGCCGTTTGCGCGACGAGGCGGCGGTAGCGCACCGCGTCGGCGCCGACGAACCCGTCGGGCGCGGTGGTGAAGAAGCGCGCCGCCGACAGGCTCCGGCAGGCGCTGGTGCGGGCGGGCTCGGCCCCGAAGCACGCCTCCCCCGGAACCCCGGTCCAGCGCTCGCCGAGTGCGGGCATGTCGATCAGCCCGACGACGGGTACGCCGCCGTCGAGGAAGGCGATCAGGGTGCCGAACAGCGGCAGGCCGGTGACGAAGCTCTTGGTGCCGTCGATCGGATCGATCACCCAGACCGGGCCGTCGCCGGGCGCGGCGCCGGGCTTCACGCCCATCTCCTCGCCGAAGATGCCGTGATCGGGAAACCGCGCCTCGATCAGGCCGCGCAGGCGCGCCTCGATGGCGCGGTCGGCCAGCGTCACCGGGCTCTCGTCGGCCTTGGTCACGATGTCGAGCGGAGTGCGGAAATAGGCGCGCGCGATCGGGCGCGCCGCCTCGGCCAGTTCGGCCGCGAAGGCAAGGATCTCTTCCGGGGCGAGTGTGCCGGTCGTGGGCGGAGGCCGGTCCATCGCTCACAGCGCCTTCAGGAAGAGCGGCCAGCGCGGGTCGTTCATGATCGAGCGGGCGCGCATATGCTTCCAGATCCCGTACTTGTAAAAATCGAAGTCGAGGGTCGAAATCCGGTTCTGCACCATCGCCCAAGTCGACCATTTCACGTCGGCGAGCGCCTTGTGCACCATCAGACGCGCGAACAACGCGTCGTCGTAGCGGCCGAAATACTGCTCGATCAGCTCGCGATCGACGCTCTCGGGGAAGAACATCTCCCCGCTCCAGATCGCGATGTCGTAGAGCCGGTCGTTGTTCGAGGCGTATTCGAAATCGATCAGGAGGATCGAACCGTCCTCGCCGAGAAGGAAGTTGCCCGGCATCGGGTCGTTGAAGCAGGGCACGAGGTCGAGGCCCGAAGCTTCCAAGGCCGTCCGCGCCAGCCGGGTCTGGCGGGTGAGCCAGGCCTGATCGGGCGGCAGGAGCGCACCGAGTTCGGCCGCCTGCCGGTCGTGCTCGTCGATCATGTCGAACACGGTCTTGGTCAGCGGCAGGAGCGGGGCGGCGTGGAAGCGGCGATAGACGCGCATCGCCTCCGCCCGCAGGGCCGGGTCGGTGAAGTCGCGGTTGGTCGAGGGGCGGCGCCCGTCCACGAACTCGGCGATCTCGATGCCGTGCGCGTCGAGGTCGTCGAAGGTGCGGGGGCCGAGGCCGATCACCTCCGCCTGCCGGCTCGCGGCGCGGGCGGCGGCGCGGTCGATGAACATCTCGGTGCCGCGGCCCGGCATCTTGACGAAGTAGGGATGCGGCTCGCCCTCGATCTCGACGCGCCAGTTGACGTTGCTGATCCCGCCGAGCACCGGGCGGTAGCGCGTCGGGCGCCCCTGCCAGCGTGGGACGGTACGCAGGGCCGCTTCGAACGCGTGCTCGGCGTCCGTTGCAGCCTGACCCAGAGCGATCATGGTCCCCTCCTCACAAGGCCCTCAGGGTTTCCTCGAAGCCCGGACCGCCGACGCGCATCCGGCAGCGCAGGAAGCGCCAAGCCGCGAACTTGCGAAATTCGAGCCCGCGGCGCGGCGACAGCCGGTCCATGGCGAGCGCCCGCAGGGCCCAGTGCAGGTCGTCGGCGGCAGCGTAGGCGCGGGCGCGGTTGAAGACCTCCGGCCGGAAGGCGCCCTCCGCCATCTCGATGCCGGCCTTCATCGGCGTCTCGAAGGGGCAGGCCTCGTTGAGGAAGGCGCCGAGCTGGTAGTGGGGGTCGGTGTCGCAGGCCATGTCGAAATCGACGAGCTGCAGGGCGCCGCCGGGGCCGAACAGCAGGTTGGAGGCGTGCGGGTCGGCATGCGCCGGGCGGGTGTCGGTGCCGGCGGCAGCAAGTGCCGCCTCGATCGCCTCGGCCCAGTCGAACAGGAACCACGCATCGGGCGGCAGGGCGTCGCCCCCTTCGCCCAGCAGGGCGCGGAGGTGGCGGATCGCCTCGAACACGCTCCAGGGCCGGCCGAAGGCTTCGCCCGCGCCGATCCGGCGGAAGGCGTCGATCACCGTGGCCATGCTGTCGGGCTGCTGCAGCGTGTCGAGGGTGGCCGGGCGCCAATCCGGACCGAGGCAGCGGAACAGGATCGCGCCCTCTCGTTCGGCGAAGTGCAGCGGCTCCGGCGCGAGGCCCAGCGCAGCGATCTTTTGGGCCGCGCGGAAGGCGGCGGCGGGGTCGAGCAGCGCGGCGGCGCAGGGCTCGGAGACCTTGAGGAACAGGCTCGGTTCGGCGTCCCGGCCCTCCGCCACGCGGTAGGTCGCGGATTCGACCCCGTGATAGGAGGGCGAGGCGAGGCCCGGCACCGCCACCGCGTAATGCGGGGCCTTTCCCCGCAGCTCCGGCCGCGCGGAAAAAGCCTGCGCCAGGGCGACCTCGGCCAGCCGCTCCGACGCGTCCTCGGGAACCCCCAGCGCCTTCATCGCTCCTCCCCCCCGGTCTCGATGGCAGCCACGCCCTCGACCACCAGGATCATCAGCATGTCGGCGAGCAGCTGGGTGCCGAAGGCCTGATCCTCCGGGCTCGCGAACTCGGTCGGGTGATGCATCACGCCGCCGCGGCAGGGCACCGCCAGCACCACCGCGGGGCAGACCGCGGAGAGGCTGACGGCGTCGTGGCCGCCGATCGTGTCGAGGTGGCGGGTCGTCGTGCCCTTGGCGGCGGCCGCGCGTTCGGCGAGCCGCACGAGGCCCGGCGCCATCGGCCCGGCGGAGCGGCGGTCGATCGAGCGCACCTCGTAGCCGACCTCGGCGCGGGCGGCAGCAAAATCGATGGCGGCCTTCAGCCGGAGTTCGGCCTCCTCCAGGATCGCGGGCGAGCCGGAGCGCAGCTCGATGAACAGCACCGCCTCGCTCGGGACGGTGTTGGGCGAGTTCGGCCGCACTTCGAGCCGGCCGACGGAGGTGTGCAGATCGAGGCCGTAATCGGCCGTCATCGCCTTGAGGTCGGCGATCAGGTAGGCGGCGCCGAGGAGCGCGTCGCGGCGCTCGGCCATCGGCGTCGGGCCGGTATGGGCCTGGCGCCCGAGGAAGGCGAGGCGGTACTTGGTGGCGCCCCAGAAGCGGGTGAAGGCGCCAAAGTGCAGGCCCTCGCGCTCCAGCACCGGCCCGCCCTCGATATGCAGCTCGAGGAAGGCGTCGGGCACCGGCACGGCGTCGCTCCCGGCATAACCGATCCGCGACAGCGCCTCGGCCACCGTGACGCCGTCGCCGTCGCTTCGCGCCAGCGCCCAGTCGAGCCCGGCCGCGCCGGTGAAGACGCTGCTGCCGAGCAGGCTCGGCTGGAAGCGGGCCCCCTCCTCGTTGGTCCAGTTGGCGACCGTGAAGTTGCAGGCCGAAGCCGCACCCGCCGCTTCGAGCGCCGCGCGTACGGAAACAATCGCTTCGCAGGCGGCGAGCACGCCGAGCGTCCCGTCGAAGCGCCCGCCATTGGGCTGGCTATCGAGATGCGAGCCGACCATCACCGTCGGGGCGCCGGGTCCGGCGAGATCCACGACGCCGAACTGGTTGCCGATCGCATCGATCTTCTGCGTGAAGCCGTGCGCGGCAAACCACGCGGCGAGCCAGTCGCGCGCCTGCCCGTCCTCGGGCGACAGCGTCAGGCGGGTCAGGGCGCCGTCCGCGCCGCCGCCGAAGGCCGAGACCGCCTCCATCATCGCCTGGAGGCGGGCGGGGTCGATTCGCACGGGGAGCGGAGCCGTCATCTCGGCCGTCATGTCGGGCATGAAACTCATCGATGTCTCGGGAAGGAGCGGCATCAGGCGGCGCCCGCGAGCAGGGCGACGCCGGCGCCGGGCACGCGGTGGCAGGCGGCGAAGTCACGCGCGCCGCGCACGGTGAGGAACGGGGGATGCGTGACGCAGGCGTCAAAGGCCTGCGGGCAGCGCGAGCGGAAGGCGCAGCCCTGCGGCAGGTCGATCGGGCTCGGCGGCTCGCCCTCCATCAGGCAATCCTCCGGCCGGTAGCGCCGCGCCTCCAGGGCCGGCATCGCCGAGAGCAGGGCGCGGGTGTAGGGATGACCCGGATCGAAGAACAGGCGCTCGTTGTCGGCGAGTTCGACGACTTCGCCGAGATACATCACCGCGACGCGGTTGCAGGCTTTGCGCACCATCGCGAGGTCGTGGCTGATGTAGATGTAGGTCAGCCCGTGCGCGCGCTGGAGTTTCTCGAACAGGGCCAGCAGCTTGAACTGCTCGGTCTGGTCGAGGGCCGAGAGCGTCTCGTCCATGAGCAGGATCTCGGGCTCGAGCACCATGGCGCGGGCGACGTTGATCCGCTGGCGCTGCCCGGCCGAGAGCCCGAGCGGCAGGTCGTCGTAGAGCGCGACCGGCAGGCCGACATCGTCCATCACCGCGCGCACACGCTCGCGGATTGTTTTTGCGTCACGCCAGCCGTGGGTGCGAAGCGGCGCCTCCAGCATGGCGCCGATGCCGGTGCGCGGCGGCAGCGCGTTGAACGGGTCTTGGAGCACCAGCTGCAGCTTGCGGCGGAAGCCGAGGAGCTCCGATCCCGACAGGCCAGCGATGTCGCGGCCCTCGCACAGGACGCTGCCGCCGCTCGGGCGCTCCAGGCGGCTGAGCAACCGCATCAGGCTGGACTTGCCGCAGCCGGATTCGCCGACGACGGCGAAGCTGTCGCCCCTGGCGATGTCGAAGGTGACGTTGCGGACCGCGCGCAGGTCGCTGGTGCCGGCGAAGCTTCCGCGCCGTTTCACCCGGTAGGTCTGCGACACGTCCCGCAGGCTGATGATCACCTCGGGCGTCGGCGCGCCGGCGGCGCGTGGGACCGCGGGCAGGCGCGGGCGCTCGCCCCAGATCACTGGGATCTGCGCGACGAGATCGCGGGTATAGGCGTGGCGCGGAGCGGCGATCAGCGCCTCGGTCGGCTGCTCCTCGACCAGTCGGCCACCATCGATCACGAGGGTCCGGCTCGCCGCCTCGCGGGCCACGGGGAGCGAGGAGGAGACGAACAGGATCGCGGTGTCGAAGCGCTCGGTGAGTTCGCGCATCAGACGGATCACCTGGGCGGCCACGGTCACGTCGAGAGGCTGGGTGACGTTGTCGGCCACCAGCAAAGCCGGGTTCGAGACCATGGCGTCGACGATGAGCGCGCGCTGCATCATGCCGCCGGAGAATTGCGACGGGTAATCGTGGAAGCGCGATGCGGCGGAGGGGATGCGCACGGCGTCGAGCAGGGCGATCACGCGCGCCTGCGCCTCCCGGCGGCCCACTTCGGGCATGACGGCGCGCAGCTTCTCGACGATCTGGCGCCCGACCGGCAGGGTCGGGTCGAGGGCGCCCATCGGGTCGGCGCCGACATAGGCGATGTCGCGCCGCAAGCCCCGCATCATCCGCGGCGGCAGCGCCAGCAGGTCTTTTCCGCGGAAGCGGACCTCACCGGATCGGATCGCGAGCGGGGCCGCGATCCAGTTGACCACGGCCCGGGCCAGCACGGTCTTGCCGGCCCCCGAGGCGCCGACCACGCCGACGATCTCGCGGGGCGCGACGTCGAAGCCGATTGCGTCGAGGATCCTTCGCTCACGCCCCGGAAGGGTGAGATCGACGGAGAGGTCGCGAACGGAGAGCACCGGGTCCATCAGGCGCCCCCGTGGATCGTGTTGCGGGCGCGCTCGAAGGCGGCGCCGATCAGGTTGATGGCGGTGAGCGTGAGGCACAGGAACACGCCGGGCATGGTGGCGATCCACCACGCGTTGAGCAGGTATTTGCGCCCGTCGGCGATGATGGAGCCGAAGGTCGGCGTCGGGGGCTGCACGCCCAGCCCGAGGAAGCCGAGCGTCGACTCGAAGATCATCATCCGCGCCACGTCGAGCACCGAGGTGAAGAGCAGCGGCGGCACTAGGAGCGGCACGAGGAGGGTGAGGAGGATGCGCGGATGCGTGGCACCCGAGACCTGCGCGGCGCGCACATATTCGCGCCCGCGCTCGGCCATCGTCACCGAGCGCATCACGCGGGCATAGACCGGCCAGTTCGATAGCCCGAGCACAAGGATGATGGCGGGAATGGTCGGGCGGTCGGCCCCGAGAACGGCGATCGCCAGGATGATCATCGGGATCGAGAGCTGCGCGTCGGTGATCCGCATGATCACCGTGTCGGTGCGCCCGCCGAAATAGCCGGCGACCGTGCCGAGCGCGCAGCCGATGAGCACGGTGACGGCCACCGAGGCCACGCCGATCAGCAGCGAGTAGCGCAAGCCCACGAGGCAGCGCACCAGCATGTCGCGGCCGATCTGGTCGGTGCCGAGCGGATGGGCCCAGCTCCACTTGTCGCCGAGAAACAGCGGCGGCAGCAGGCGGGCGCGGATATCCCGCATCGCCGGGTCGATACCGCTGAGTTCGGGATAGAGCGCCGCGGCGAGCACGAGCCCGGCGAGCAGGACGGCCCCGATGCGAAAGCCCCCGGAGCGGGCGGCGCGCCCGAGGATGCGCCGGCCGATGGAGCGCGACGCCGTGACGTCGACGCGCGGCGGGGCGAGTGCGAGCGAGGAATCCACGGCATCCATCAGTATTCGAGCCTCGGATCGATGGAGGTCGCGGCGAGATCGACGAGGATGTTGATGAGGACGAAGATCGCGCTGGTGACGATCGCGATGCCCTGGATCAGCGGGAAGTCGCGCTGGAGCACGGCGTTGATGGTGAGCAGCCCGAGGCCGGGATAGTCGAAGATGTATTCGACGATGATCACGCCCCCGAGCAGCGAGGAGAACTGCACGCCGAGCAGGTTGAGGAGCGGCACGGAGGCGTTGCGCAGGGCATGCGCGGCGACGATGCGCGGGCGCGACAGGCCGCGCACATGCCCGACGGCGACGTAAGATTCGCTCATCTGCGCGGCGACCGCGCTCGACAGGGTCCGGATCAGCACCGGCGACAATTCGACGGCGAGCACCAGCGCCGGCAGCACGGTGTAGGAGAAGCCGCCGTAGCCGATTGCTGGCAGCCAGCCGAGCTTCACCGACAGGAGCAGGGCCAGCACGATGCCGAGCCAGAAGTTCGGGATCGAGATGAAGACCGATGAGACCGCGAAGGCGAGCCGGTCGAAGAACCCGCCGGGGCGCAGGCCCGCCGCGATCCCGAGCAGAGCCGAGAAGGCGAGCGCGATGGCAAGCGCCAGGGCGGCGAGTTGCAGGGTCATCGGCAGGGTGTCGAGGATGAGGTCGCCGACCCCGGCGCGCGCGCCGCGGGTCAGGTCGTCGAAATTCGCGCCGCCCGTCGCCGCGCCGTTGGCCGGCCGCACGAAGCTGCGGCCGAGGTCACCCTGGACGACTTGGGCAGCGTAGCGGCCGAACTGCACGAGGATCGGATCGCGCAGGCCCATCGTGGTGGCGATCTGCTCCACGAGGGAGTCGGGCGCCATCCCGCCCACCATCTGGCGCACGGGATTGCCCGACATCACCCGCAGCAGGGTGAAGATCAGCAGCGAGACGAGGAAGATGATGACCGCACCCTGCGCGAGGCGCCGGGCGAGGAAGCTGAGAACGAACATCGAAGGCTTCGGGTCCGGTGACGGAATCGGCGGGGCGGGGCCCGTCCGCCCGCGGAGGTGGGCCGGGTCACGCGCCGGGCGCGGCAGTCCTGGTCAGGCGGTTTTCGAAGCGTCGATGGAGCCGTCCGGGTAGATGTAGAGGCCCTTCAGTTCCCGCTGCATCGCGTGGATCATCACCGAGGTGAACAGCGACAGCGCCGGCATCTTGGCGGCCAGCAGCGGCATGGTCTCGTTCTGGAGGATGGCCTTGCGCTCCTCCAGCGTCGGCGCCGCGCGCTCCCGGTCGAGGCTCGCGTCGATCTGCGCATCCTCGATGCCGGTGATCCGGTGCGAGGAGGAGTGGAAGTGAGTGCGCAGCACCAGATCGGGTTCGGGCGAGGCGGTGGACCAGCCGCAATCGACCATGTGGCCGGGCCCGCCGCCGGGGCGGTGATAGAGCCGCTCGTTCCAGGCCGCCGGCTCAAGCACCGTGAGGCTCACCGGGAAGCCCTGCTCGTTGAGCATCGCGGTGATGACCTCGCCGTATTCCTTGGTCTTCGGGTAGAAGCCGACCGAGGTGATGTATTCGAGCGGCGGCAGCCCCTTGCCCTTGGGGAAGCCCGCCTCGGCGAGCAGCGCCTGGGCCTTGGCAGGGTCGTAGGCCGGGTAGTTCTTCAGATCGACGTAGCCGAACTTCACCGGCGAGATGAAGTTGGCCGAGGCATGGCCCGCCGCGCCGAGGATTTCCAGCAGCATCGCCCGGTCGATCGAGTGACAGGCGGCCAGGCGCAGCCGCACGTCGTTGAAGGGCGGCTTGGAGCAGCGGAACCAGAGATACTTGTTCTCGACCGAGACCACTTCGTTGATCGCGATCTTCGGGTTGCCCTTAACCGTCTCGACCTGTTCGGGTTCGAGCCGCTCGACGATCGAGGCCTGGCCGTTCATCAGCGACAGCATCCGCGTGGTCGAATCGCCGGTGAAGGTGAAGTTGATACCCGGCACCGCCGGCTTGCCGCGGAAATAGCCGTCATGGGCCTTGAGCACGGTGTCGTTGCCGCGCTGCTCGACGAAACGGAAAGGCCCGGTGCCGTTCAGGCGGCGGGTGAGGGCGCCGCCCGGCCCCTCGGCGACGTCCTTGGCCGACAGAATGGGGAGGAACGAGGCCAGGAAGATGAAGAGGTGGGCGGGGTAGCCGCCCTTGGAGGTGTCGACGATCACGGTCTCGTCGTCGGGCGTGGTGATCGTGAGCGTCTCGGTCGGGCCGGGATACCACTGCGCCGGCCGGTCCTTGCCCGCGCCGTACTCGAAGGTCGCCTTCACGTCCTCGGGCCCGAACGGCTTGCCGTCGTGGAAGTGCACGCCCTTGCGCAGCTTGATCTGCAGGCGGTGGGGATCGAGGAGCTGGATGTCGGTGGCGAGTTCGTAGACGACCTTGCCGGGGTCATCGAGGGTCATCGGCGTGCGGGTCAGGAAGCCCATCACGAAGCCCTCGATGTTCTTCTGCGAGAGCGTGGTGTGGGCGGTCGGGTCCCAGTTGCCGGTGATGTTCTCGGCCGAGAGGAAGACCAGCGGCTTGCCGGTCTGCGCGAAGGCCGAGGAGATCAGGAAGTCGGGATTGATCTGGGCAAATCCCACAGCGGCAGCACCGCCCTGCAAGGCTCCTTGCAGGAACCGTCTGCGATCCATCATTCCGTTCATGCGGCGCCCCGAGTTCCCACGCATCCATCAAAGCGGTCAAAAACCACACTGCAGGACGCGTGCCAGAAGCCACAAAAGGCACAGATCGGTCAGCTTGGCGGGAGCGGTGGGGCGGGCTGGTCAGGGGACGGGCAGGGCGCCCCGTCGATCTGCCCGTTTCAGCGGCAGACGGCACGGGTGCGAACGGGCGCCCCGGCACGATGCCGGGGCAGGGCGGGTATGGCTGGATCGAGCGGTCAGGCGCTTCAGAAATCGACCGAGGCGGACACGATGAAGGTGCGCGGCGCGCCGACGGCGAGGAAGCCGCGGGCGGCGGAGGCCCAGTACGAATCGTCGAGCAGGTTCTGGACGAGGGCGCGGAACACGACGGGTTTCCCGTTCACGCCCTCGGTCGTGTAGCGCAGGCCTGCATCGAAGCGGGTCCAGTCCGGGACCGATTGGGTGTTGGCCTGATCATAGAACATGCTGCTCGTGTAGATCGCCCGGCCGGTCAGGGTTAGGCCCGGCGCCAGCCACGGCGGCAGGTCGTACTCGGCGTAGAGGTTGAACGCCGTATCCGGCACGCCGGGCGCGGCCTTTCCGTTGAACTGCCCCCCTGGGGTGCTGACCAGTTCCGCGTCGATGAAGGTGACGCCGCCGAGCAGCCGCAGGCCCGGCACGACCTCGCCGAATACGTTCAGCTCGACGCCGCGGTTCCGCTGCCGGCCGCTGACCGAATAGATGCGGGTCCCGGGATCGGTGAAGGCGTTCGGCAGCTCGATCTCGAACAGGGCAGCCGTGGCGGCGATGGTGCCGAAATCATACTTGACGCCGATCTCCTTCTGCCGCCCGACGGCGGGCGGGAAGAGTTCGTTGCTGTTGATCGCCGTGAGGGGCGCAGCCGCCACCGGGTCGAGCGACTCGATGTAGTTGCCGTAGAACGACAGGTTCTCGAATGGGCTCAGCACGAAGGTGATGGCGGGGCTGAAGCGGCCCTCCTGATAATTCGAGGTCACCTGCCCCTGTGTCGGTCCTGGCCGAGTGGCGAAGCCCTGCTGGTCGATCTCCTGGTAGCGCCCGCCCAGCGTCAGCAGGAACCGGTCGCTGCCGAACAGCGACAGGGTGTCGGCGATCGCCACGCTGCGTGCGGAGAGCTGGGCGAAGAGCGGCTGCGCGGCGGAGCGGGGCAGTCCGATCGTTGGAATCGACCCAGTCGGCAGATAGACAGGATTATAGATGTTGATCGTGTAAGGGGTGAAGACAGGGGGCACGAAGCCGCTGCGGAAGTTCTTGTTGTTCGCCTCGACTGCGGAAATGTTCACCTGATGGTCGAGGAAGCCGGTGCTGAAGCGGGTGCGCAGGCCGACCTCGCCGGTCAGGCCCTGGATCTCCTGGGGCTGGATCGCGAGCGTATTGGTCGCCAGCCCGGTCGTGCTCGTCACGCGGTAGTTCGAGGTGAGGAAGTCCTCGTTGTAGCGGCTGGCGCCGCCGGCGATGTAGACCGTCGTGTCGGGCAGGACGTCGTACTCGGCCCGGCCCGCGATCATGCCGTAGCGGCTGTCGTTGTACTCAAAGGGGTTTGCGGTGTTGATCCGGTTATTCGGGGCCCGCGGAATCGCGATGCCCGGCGCGACCGCGTTGAACAGTGAGGTCGGCGCCGTGACGTTCTGCGTCGAGTGGGTCATGTCGAGCGAGGCGCGGAACCGGTCGCCGCGATAGTCGAGGCCGAGCGCGGCGACCCCCACCTCGATCGCGTTGTTGTCGAGCGGCGTGGCGCCGGTGCGGTAGGCGCCGTTGAAACGCACGCCCCATTCCTTGAACTCACCGAAGCGGCGGCCGAGATCGGCATGGGTCCAGATCTGGGCGTCGCTGAGATAGGTCGTGGTGAGTCGCGCGAACGGCTCGTCGTAGGCGCGCTTCGGGATGAGGTTGATCGTGCCGCCGACGCGGCCGGTGCCGCCGCTGAGAAGCGCGGAGGGGCCGAGCAGGATCTCGACGCGCTCCAGCCCCTCGGTGAAGGAGCGGCGCGGATTGGCGAGATAGAACAGGCCGTCGAAGGCGGTGTCGAGGTTGGTGACCGAGAAGCCGCGGATGAAGTAGGAATCGCGCTCGCTATAGGGCGGCGCATCGTTGCGCACCGATGAGTTGTTCAGCACGACGTCGGCGAGCGACACCGCCTGCTGATCCTCGATCAGCTTCTCGGTGTAGCCCGTGATGCTGAAGGGCGTCTTCAGGACGGAGCGGTTGCCCAGCAAGCCGACCCGGGTTCCTGAACCGACCTGGCCGCCGGCATAGGGCACGGGCGGCTGTCCGACGGTTCCCGTGGGCGGCGGCAGGCCGGCGACCGCGGCACGACCCTGACCTTGCCCCTGGACATGCAGCTCGTCGAGCTGCACCGCGCCCGCAGCCTCCGCGCCGAGTTGGACGTAGCGTGGGTTGACCAGGGTGATGGTCGAGGCGCCGGCCGGGCGGTAAGTGAGGCCCGTGCCCTCCAGGATCCTGGTCAGGGCCTCGATCGGCGCGAACTCGCCGGCGAGCCCTTGCGTCTCCAGCCGCGCCGTCAGCGCGGTCGGGTAGACCAGCTTGACCCCGGCCTGCTCGGTGAAGGCGACGAGACCGCTCTCCAGCGAGCCTTTCGGGATGGCGAGGCGAACCGGCTCGGCGGCCATCGGTGTCTCGGCCAGGATCGTGCGCGCCGCCGGGCCACGCGTGCGCTTCGCCTCGCCGGTGATCTCGCCGGCCTGGACAGCCGCCTGGGCCATCACCGCGACCGACACGCCGGCCAGCGCGAGCCCCGCCACCCGGCCCCGTGAAAACTTGCGCGCGCGCGACGCCATGCCAAAGCCCCATCGATCCATCGCGAGGGGCGGCACGCGTCGCGTCATCCGCGCCCTCGATGATGAAGATCAACGGGCCCGCGAACTCCTGACGTGGCGCGCGCGATTTTTTTCGGCCGCCCTCACAGGGGCGATCCGACTAGCACCAGCAGGGGCGAGAGGCGCCGGATGCGCGCGCCCATGGTCGCGGCGATCACGTCGAGGGCCTCGTCGGTGTTGCGGGCGTCGAAGGCGCCGGTCACCCGCCGTTCGCCGAGCCGGGGATCGAGCAGCACGATTCGCCCGCGGCGGTAGCGGTTCAGTTCCGCCAGGACCGCCGCCAGCGGCTGTCCTGCGAAGATCAGCCGGCCGTCGCGCCAAGCCAGGTCGCGCTCTACATCGGCCGCCGTCACCTGCAGGGCGCCGCCGCCGATACGGATTTCCTCTCCGGCCGAGACCACGGCGCGCCCGCTCGGCCCCGACACGTCGACACGCCCCTCCGCCACGCCCACGGGACGGAGTGCCCCATCCGCGCGCAGGAAGAAGCGGGTTCCGACCGCGCGCACACTCAGGCCGCCGCCGCGCACGACGAACGGGCGGTTGGGATCGGGCACGACATCGAAGCTGGCCTCGCCGCGCAGAAGCGCGATCCCGCGCTCCCGCTCGGTGAACTGCAGCGCGATCGCCGTGTCGGTGTTGAGCGCGACGCCGCTGCCGTCGGGAAGCGTCGCGTGCGCGATGGTGCCGACATCGCTCCACAGATCCGCGCGCAGCCGGTCGAGGAGCCCGACCTCGTATGCCAGGCCGCCTCCGAACAGGGCGAGGGCGGCCAAGCTCGCAAGCGTCTTCGGCGGCCGCTTGGGCGACCCCTTGGGAAGCCCCTCGCGGGGGCGGGGATCGGGAAGCTGCCCGAGCCTGCGCCACAGCGCATCCATCTCGGCGTAGGCCGCCGCGTGGGCCGGGTCGGCCCTGCGCCACGCCTCGAATTCCCGGCGGTCGGCCTCGGTGGCGTCGGAGGAGGAAAGCCGCGCGACCCAGGCCGCGGCCGCGCGTTCGACCGGATCGTCGCCGTCGTCGGTCTCGTCGGCCTCTGCCCCGTCGCTGCCGGCCACGTCTCATCCCCCGGGGGCCTCCGGCAGCCCGACATGGCGCCGCGCGGGTGTCCTATCCCCTTAGATCAACGAGGTCGCGGCCTCCTGATGCGACTCGTTCAAAAAAGATCGAGGCGGCTGCGGCGGCACTGCAGGAGGGCCTTGATGATGTGCTTCTCGACCATGTTGCGCGAGATGCCGAGGCGCAACGCGATCTCTCCGTTGGCAAGGCCGTCGAGGCGGCTGAGCAGGAACACCTCGCGGCAGCGGGGCGGCAACGCGTCGATCACCCCGGCGAGGCGCCGCAGCTCCTGACGGGCGATCGCCTGCCGCTCCGGGAGAGCGTAGCCGTCGGCCACCTCGGCCAGTTCCGCCTCGCATTTCGCCGCGAACAGGGTCCGTTCCAGCCGGCCGCGGTTGCGCATCCGCAGGGCGACGTTGGTGGCGATGCGAAACAGCAGGGCGGACGGGTGCTCGATGCTCGTGCGCGAGAGCGCGGCGACCATGCGCATATAGGTTTCCTGGCTCGCATCCGCGGCATCGGCCGGGTTGTCGAGCAGGCGGCCGAGGAAGCGCCGGAGCTTCAGGCCCTCGTGCCGGTACAGGGCGTCGATCGACACCCCCGCCGCCCCTCCCGTCATGACATCGGCCCCGTCGCTCACAGATGATCCCGCACCGTTCGATCAGTGAGGAGCGACCAGAACGAGAGGGGCGGACGATGCAAGTCCCGCAATAGCTTGTATAACTTCCAGTCTAGGCGCCGTCGCTTCCGCAACACGTTGGACTAACAACCGAAATGTCTGCCAGAAGCTGAAGACAAGAATTATTACAACTCAAGCATCGAAACCATTTCATCATCTCGTTGCAGATCCGCAACAGGCTGGTTCGCCGCCACGCTGCGGGTGCTCCCCCGCCGGGTCCATACCGCGGGGTCGAAACCGAAGTCGGGGGTCGAGCCCCGATCCGAATGAAGCCGGCGGCATGGTGGGCGCCGCGACGAGGCGGTGACGCGCCACAATCACCGATCGGGCGTCATACGCGCCGCTTCTCGAGGGGCGCCGTGGCAAGCGAGGGACCTCCAGGCGCAACTCGCAACAGGCAAGAATAAATCAAGGGCATCTGCACCGCCAAGCAACTGCAACGGAACAACAAACACCGTATCACCCTATATCAAGAACAATTCCAATCGGCTCAACTTCACTTGACGCGCACTTGAAGTTTGCGCAACACGCCCTCAGCTTTACGCGATTCGAGGGAGTCCTCAGTCCGATGAGCAAGTACAACGAAAAGCAATTTTCTTACTCTTACGCTTCTCCCAACATCTTCTTCCCACTTACGAAATCGCGCATCGATTTTTGCCCCTCTCCGCAACGGTGAGTTCGGCACGCCGTCGGCCCGCACGACGGCGGTGAGGCCCGCGCGCCGGCAAGCGGATGGCCGCCGTCATCCGCGTGCGGGGCCGCCGACGCGCCATGTGGGGCGCCGTCGATCGACAGAACGGCCGGGGCCGGCCCCGAAGGCTCCTTTCGAGGATGAGGTTTTGAGGATCATGCCACCATCGTCTCAAGCCGTGGCCGAGGCGGCCGCCTTCCGCAGCTTCGCCAACGGATATCTGCGCGAGATCGACCCCGGCATCCGGGTCCGCCACGCGCTGCCGGACGGCCCGCCCGCACGCTGCGTCGAGTGGAACCTGCGCAGCCGTCGCCTCGCGATCCGCGCCGAGATCCTGTCCCCGTCACTGTGCGGCGCGCACGCCTTCGGCCGTCTCTGGACGCGTCACCTGCACGAACCGCGCTGGCGGGCGGTGGCGCCGATGCGCGCGCTGCAGGAGCTTCTCGGCGAGGCCTATTCCCGCGCCGACGAGGGCCGGGGCGAGACCGCCCGCGAACGTGAACTGGAACTGCTCGGGCGCGTGCTCGACAGCTACCGCGAGACCGCACGCCTGCTTGATTTTGCGGAGCGGGAGGCGGACGCCACCGGCTTCATCGCCGCCGAGCGCGCCCTCGTCTTCGGCCACTGGCTGCACCCGACGCCCAAGAGCCGCCAGGGCCTCACCACCTGGCAGGCCCGCACCTACGCGCCGGAGGAGGGCGGCTCGTTCCGGCTCGCCGTGTTCGCGGCGCAGGCGAGCCTCGTGCGCCACGATTCGGCGGAGACCCGCGCCGCGCCCGACCTCGCCCTCGACCTCATCGGCTCGGATGACGCCCGCCTGGATCTGCGCGCGGGCGAGATCGCCCTGCCGATGCACCCGCTCCAGGCCGAGGCGCTGATGCTGGAGCCGCACGTCGCGGCGCTCGTCGAGGCGGGCCGCCTGCGGCCCCTCGGCGCCTTCGGCCCGCGCTTCACCGCGACCTCCTCGCTGCGCACCGTCTACGCCGCCGAGAGCCCGTGGATGGCGAAGTTCTCACTGCCCGTCACCCTCACCAACTCGTTGCGGGTGAACCGGCTCGCCGAACTCAAGGCCGGGGTCGCCATGGCGCGGCTGCTGGCGAAAAGCGGGTTCGGCGCGCGCCATCCGAATTTCCGGATCCTGGCCGACCCCGCCTATCTCACCCTGCACTGTCCCGGCCGCGAGGAGAGCGGCTTCGAGACGGTCCTGCGCGAAAACCCCTTCCGGAACGGCGCGGAGCGGGGGGTCGCCACCCTGGCGGCACTCACCGCCGAGCCGCTGCCCGGCCGCCCCTCGCGGCTGGAGGCGCTCCTGCGGCAGGTCTGCCCGGACGGCGCGGCCGCCCGCGCCCAGGCCGCCCGCACGTGGTTTAGCCGCTATCTCGACTGCATGCTGGAGCCCGTCGTCGCCCTCTACGACGGGCACGGCATCGCGCTTGAGGCCCACCAGCAGAACGCCCTGCTCGACGTCGCCTCCGGCTGGCCGGAGCGCGGCTTCTACCGCGACAACCAGGGCTTCTACCTCTCCGAGGCCGCCCGCCCGCGGCTCCTGCGCGACGCGCCCGAAACCGGTTCGATCGCCTCGCTCTACTTCGCCGACGGCGAGATCCGCCGACGCCTCGCCTACTATCTCGTGGTCAACCAGATCTTTTCCGTGATCGCCCGGATGGGCCATGACGGGCTGGCGCGCGAGGAAACGCTCCTCGACGATCTCGCCCGGCGCCTTGAAGCGATGGCGCACCGCCTGACGGGTGCGGGCTACGCCTTCGCCCGCTCGGTGCTCGACGGGCCGACGCTCTGCACCAAGGCCAACCTGCGGGTGCGCCTGTCCGACCGCGACGAACTCGCCTCGGGCGACGGCCGCGGCAACTACATCGACATGCCGAACCCGCTTCACGCGGCGGCTCGGGGCGAGGCCGGCCATGCCCTCGCTTCGTAACGACAGGGAGCCGCCGGAGGCACGCGTCCTGCGCCAGTTGGCGGAAGCCGTCCTGTTCGAGGGGCTGGCCGAGCGCGGACCTGTCGGCGCCTCCGGTCGGATCGAATGGCGCCTCGGCCCGCACCGCTTCCGCGCAACCGGCACGCTCGGCGCTTTCGGCCGCCCTCGCCTCGATCCCGGTTCGGTCGAGATGGCGGACGGGGAGGGGGGCTGGAAACCGGCCGATCTCGCCGCCCTCGTCGAGGCCCTGCCCGCCGCTCCCGAGCACCGGGCGCGGCTGCTGGCGGAGCTTGAACAGACGGTCGAACTCTGCCGCTGGAACGCCGAAAACCTGTCGCCGCCGGAGCGCCGCACTCTGCCCTTCGCCGCCCTGGATGCAGCGCTCTGGGAGGGTCATCCCTACCATCCGAGCTTCAAGGCCCGCACCGGCTTCAGCCTGGAGGATCACCGCCGCTACGGGCCCGAAGCCGCTGCGCCGTTCCGCCTCGAATGGCTGGCGATCCGCCGCGACACGATCGCCCTCGCCGGGCCGGGCGCGGAAGCCGCGTTCTGGCGGGCCGAACTCGGCGGGGAATGGGACGTGCTGGCGGAGCGTCTCGGCGCGACCGGGCACTCTCTCGACACGCACGCCCTTCTGCCGGTCCATCCCTGGCAGATGCGCCGGCTCGAAAAAGACGCCTTGCAGCCCTGGCTGGCGGAGGGCCGCGCCGTCGCCCTCGGCATCGCCGGCCCGCGCTACGTCGCCAGCCAATCCCTGCGCACGCTGCACAACCACGATGATCCGTCCGCCGCGAGCGTGAAGCTGGCGCTCGCCGTCGTCTCGACCTCCAGCCTGCGCATCCTCGACCCGCATTTCGTGCTGACCGGCCCGGCCCTGTCGGACTGGCTCGCGGACATCGTCGCCGCCGACCCCACACTGCGTAAGCACGTGACGGTGCTGCGTGAATACGCCGCCGCACTCGCCGACCGGGGCGGGCCGCTCGCCGGCCATCTCGCCGCGATCTGGCGGGAGAGCCCGCGCCTCGCGCCCGGCGAGGCGGCCGTGCCCTTCAACGCGCTGACCGTATGCGAAGCGGATGGCAGCCCCTTCGTTGCGCCCTGGCTCGAACGATACGGCCGCGACGCCTGGCTCGACCGCCTAGTCGCGGTCGCGGTGCTGCCGGTGTGGCACCTGCTCGCCGCCCACGGCGTCGCCCTGGAGGCGCACGGCCAGAACATGATCCTGGTCCACCGCGACGGCTGGCCGGAACGGGTGATCCTGCGCGACTTCCACGAGAGCGCGGAATACGCCCCCGACTTCGTGACCGACCCGGCAGGCGTGCCGGATTTCGGGGCGATCGACCCCGCCCATGCCGGCCCGGCGGAGGACCGCTTCCACGCCATGCGCTCGGCCGCGACGCTGGCCGAACTCGTCACCGACAGCCTGTTCGTCTTCAACCTCAGCGAGATCACCGCCGCTCTCGCGCGTCGGCATGGCCTCGATGAGGCGGGCTTCTGGCGCCGCCTCGGCCGGCAGTTGCGGCGCCACGCTGCGGAGTACGGGCTGGAGGCGCGCTTCGCCCGCCTCGCCGTCGAGGCGCCCCGGCTGCGGGTCGAGGCGCTTCTGTCGCGCAAGCTCGGGCTCGGCGAGGCGCAGGGCAGCCTCCACGCGCCCAACACCCTGTTCCACTCCCCCGACGCCCCTTCCGGAGACTGCATGATCGAGATCGACGGCCGCACCATCCCTGCCGACGAGATGGAGGCCGCCATCCGCCGCGCCGGGGACGCGGCGGCCTTCCGCGGCGGCAGCGGCGAGCGTGTCGCCGCGCGCTTTCGCGACACCGCCCAGAGCCTCGCCTTCATCCTCGCCGCCCGCCGGCATGGCGCGAGCCTGCTGCCGATCCATCCGGCGCTGCCCGATGAGGGCGCGCGCCGGCTCGCCGAGCGCGCCAGCTGCCACCGCCTGTTCCTCGACAGCCTGGAGGGCGAGGCCTTGGCTGGCGCCGCCCCGCCGGTGCCGGGAGAGGGCGAGTTGCTCCAGATGAGTTCCGGCACCACTGGCGAGCCCAAATGCATCGCCCGCCCCTGGGGCGCGGTCGAGCGCGAGATCGAGAGCTACGTCGGCGCCTTCACCGAGCCGGACGGGATGATTCCGGTCATCGCCTGCCCGATCACCCATTCCTACGGGCTGATCTGCGGGCTGTTCGTCGGCCTACGCCGCGGCCGCGTGCCGGTGATCGTCGACACCACGAATCCGAAATATCTTCTGCGCCGCCTGCGCGAGATCGAGCGCCCGGTGCTCTACACCGCGCCGGCCATGCTGCACACGCTGGCCCGGCTCCTGCCCGAGGGCGAGACAATCCACGCGGCGATGGTCTCGGGCACGCTCCTGCCCGCGCCCTGGTTTGCCGCCATCCGGGAGCGCGTCACCCACCTGTTCCAGCAATACGGCTGCTCGGAAGCCGGCTGCATCGCGATCAACCCGGATCTGCGCCGCGCCGACGCCATCGGCCGCCCGCTGCCGCATCACCGCGTCCGCGCGGGAACGGGTCCCGACGCTCCGGCAGAGATCGTGGTCGAGGGGGAGGGCGGCACGATCCGCACCGCCGATCTCGGCTACCTCCAACCCGACGGCATGCTGGTCTTCGTCGCGCGCCGGGACGACACGATCAACGTCTCGGGCCTCAACGTCTATCCCGGCGAGGTCGAGGACGTGGTCATGGCCCTGCCCGGCATCACCGACGCCGTCGCCTTCGCCCGGCCCGATCCGTTCGCGGGCGAGCGGGTGACGCTGCTGTTCAGCGCGGAAGGCCCCATGCCGCCCCGCACCCTTCAGGACTGGTGCCGCCGCTGGCTCGCCGGCCATCAGGTGCCGGTGGAGGCGGTGCAGGTCGGCGCGATCCCGCGGGAGGCCAACGGCAAGATTTCGCGACGCGCGGTCGCCGCGCAGTACCGGGACGGCGGCCTGGAGGCGGTGGCGTGAGCAACGAGACGTTGATCGCCGCGATCGGCACGGTGCTGCGCGAGGAAATGCGCCATCCCCATCTCGATGGGTTCGGGCCGGAGGCGCGGCTGAACGAGGATCTCTACCTCGATTCCGTGCAGTTGCTTCAGCTCATCCTGGCACTGGAGCTGACGCACGGCGTGTCGGTGCCGGAAGAGGCGATCAACCGGCAGGACGTCTCGACTGTGGCTGACCTCGCCCGCCTGCTGGCGCCGGGCGCGGAACCGGCCACACCGGCCGCCGAACCGGAGGCCCCCTCCGAGGGCGTCCACGGGGCGATGCCCTACGATCTGAAGATCCACTGCTTCGTCAGTTGCGTCTGCGACGGGCTGAAACGCCGCGGCATCGATCACCGTCCGTTCTACGCCCTGATCTGGGATGCCGAGTTCGCGATTACCGACGGGTCGAAGCTCGCCTACCACTCGGATGCGATGGATCACGAGTCGTTCCGCTACTGGTTCGAGCGGCTCTACGGCGTGCCGCTCGTGCCCTGGTACGACCATTCCCGCTCGAAGGAGGAGAACGTCGCCACCCTGCTCGACCTCATGGAGCGGCGGCAACCGGACGAATGCATCATGGTGATGCTCGACATGTTCCACCTCCCCGAGCGGGAGAACAAGTTCAACCAGAACCCCTTCCCGCACTACCTGCTGGTGTCGCTCTCCGACGATCCCGACCTCTGGCAGGTGCGCGACCCCGACTTCCGCTGGGAGGGCGAGATCGAGCGCGAGCGGATGCTCAACGCCATCCGCCAACCGAGCGTGGCCGGCGGCTACCGCTTCGATCCCTCGCTGGCCCACCCGCCGAGGGACACGGATCTGGCGGCCTTCTTCGATGCCTGCTTCCGGCTCGACGCCAACCCACTGATCGATGCGGCGCGCGCCATCGTGCTCGCCCATGCCGAGGGGCGCGGCGGCTTGAAGCTGACCGATCTCGGCGAGGCGTTGCGCGAACTGCCGGTGATCACCATCCGCAAATGGGCCTACGAGCACGGCTTCGCCTTCTTCTGGCGCGCCCTGCGCTGGCCGGACCCGGAGTTCCAGCGGATCTGCGACGAGATCGAGGCCCTGGTGAACGGCCTCACCGCCCTGCACTACGCCGTGCTGAAGCTTGCCCGGACCGGGGACGCGGCCGAACTCGCCCCCGTCCTCGCGCGGCTCGATGCCCTCGATGCGCAGGAATTCGCGATCAAGCGGCAGCTCGCCGCGGCCTACGCCGCGTGGCGGCAGAGAAGCCCGGACCTCGGACACGCCGCGCCGCCCTCCCGCGAAAGGCTCCCCGCATGAGAATCGCCCTCTGCACCATCAGCTTTCGCCACCATCTCGTCTCGATCGGCGAACTCGCTCGCTTCGCCCGCGGCCACGGCTTCGACGGGATCGAGTTGTGGGGGGTTCACGCCCGCAATCTCGGCCCCGGCGACCACGCCGAATGGCTCGCCGCCTACGGCCTGCACGTGCCGATGCTGAGCGACTACCTGCCCCTCGACGCACCGCCAAAAACCCTGACCGAGCGGACGGCCGAACTCGCCCGGCTCGCGGGCAGCTGGGGCGCGCCGCGCCTGCGCACCTTCGCCGGCACCAAGGGCAGTGCGGACGCCTCGGCGGAGGAGCGGGCGCACGTCGCGGCACGCCTGCGGATGGCGGCGGGCCAGCTCGCCGATCACGGCCTGCGGCTGGTGGTCGAGACGCATCCCGGCACGCTCGCCGACACCACCGACTCGCTCCTCGACCTGCTGGCTTCGGTCGATCACCCGAACCTCCGGGTGAATTTCGACACGCTCCACGTCTGGGAGGGCGGCGACGATCCGCTCGCGGCCCATGCCCGGCTGAGCCCCCATATCGACTATTACCACCTCAAGAACGTGCGCAGCCGGGCCGACCTGCCGGTGTTCGAGCCGGCCAACGTCTACGCCGCGGCCGGACGGCGCGAGGGCATGACCGCCCTGTTCGAGGGCGCGCTGGATTACGGCACCTTCCTGAAGACGCTGCCGCCACAGGCGGAAGCCTCGCTCGAATGGTTCGGCGACGCCTCGTTCGCGGTCCTGCCGACCGACCTTTTCCGCGTGCGCAGTGCCACCGCCGGCCGCCACGCCGCCAGCCCCCGCCACGCCGCGCGCTGAGCACGCCGCAGTTCAAGAGACCGCAGGAGACCGCCATGACCGAGAGCCACGCCGTGGTCAGCACCCCGCATGCCGGCCGTTATCTCCAGCAGCTCTGCAAGCACTGGGCCCACCGGTTCGAGACCGAGTTCAGCGACACGAACGCCCGGATCGCCCTGCCGCTCGGCGAGACGCGGCTGTCCGCCGACGCGGAGACCCTGACGATCGATCTGACCGCGCAGGATGCCGCCAGCCTGCCCGGTCTGCGCGACGTCGTGGTGCGCCACATCGAGCGCTTCGCCTTCCGCGAGACGCTGCGCTTCGACTGGACGTGAGCACCGTCGCACGAGCCGGCCGGCCTGCGTTGTTTTGGCGAGCGCAGCGTACCTCATGCTGAGGCGCCGGGCTGCAAGCTTGCCTCGAAGCACGCCTGAACGATCGCCCCGCGGCATCGGGTTGCCGGGAGAACCGTCGCGATGTGCTTCGAGGCTGCTGACGCAGCCCCTCAGCATGAGGAGCATTCAGATTGCCTGAGCAAAATAAGGCAACATCTTCCGACAACCTCTGAAATCAGCGGCACGAGGAACGATATGGACCTGACGATACGGGCCATGCGCGAGGACGATGCGCAGGATCTCTTCGAAATCTACAATCAGCCCGCCTTCCGCTTCGGCACCCTGGCACTTCCTTACGAATCCTTCGAGGCCGTGAAGAAGTGGGCCGAGCCGCGCTCGCCGCGCGATCTCCACCTCGCGGCGGAGCGGGAGGGACGCCTCGTCGGGGCGGCGGCCCTGCGCCCCTTCTACGGCCGGCGCGCCCACGCGGCGGAGTTCTGGATCGCGGTGCACGAGGATTTCGCCGGCAACGGCATCGGCTCGCGGCTCCTCGCGGCGGTGATCGACACGGCGGACAACTGGATCAATGTCTCGCGCATCGAGATGACGGTCTTCACCGACAACGCCCGCGCCATCGCACTCTACGAGAAATTCGGCTTCGTCATCGAGGGCACGCACCGGGCCGCCTCGTTCCGCAACGGCCGCCTCGACGACGTGCATTGCATGGCCCGCCTGCGCCCGACGAGCGGGCTCTGAATCCGGCACGGGTCGCCCGAGCGTCTTCGAGCGTCGAAGCCCCTGGATCACAGGAACATTGCTGATTTCGCGAAGGTTTTGCCCGTCAGACTCCGGCACCGCTCCAAGACAATCGGCGCCTGGCTGTCGTGTCCAGACCGGGAGATCCGATACCATGCATCGGCGCGATTTTCTGACGACTCTGCTGACCGCAACGGCCGCGCTGGCGGTGACCCGCACGGCGCTGGCCCAACCGGCGCCGGCCGGTGCCATGCCGACGCCCGTCTACCTCGCGATGGCGACGAAGGGCGGCCTGTTCCTCGAGAACACAGCGCGCGACGCCCACGCCAAGACCCGCAATCCGCGCATCAAGGCCTTCAGCCGGGCCGAGGTGACCGAGCAGGTCGACCTCGCCCGCAAGCTCGACCCGTATCTCGGTGCCGCGCCGATGACGGGCGGCGCACCCGCCGGTCCCGGCGGCCTCGTCGGCGGCTTGGTCGCCGCGCCGCTGGCGGTGGCCGGCGGTGTCGCGGGGGCGACCGTCGGCGCGGTGGGCGGGGTCGTCGGCGGCGCCCTGGGCGTGCCCGGCGGAGCCGGCCCCGGTGCCATGACCACGGACGAGCAGAAGGCCCAGATCCTGTCACAGCTCTCGGGGATGCAGCCCGGCCCCGACTACGACGCGATGTTCGTCAACGCCTCGCTCCAGGGCCATCAGGAGGCGTACCAGATCCACGGCTCCTACGCGCAGGCCGGCGAGGACCCAGCCCTGCGCCGCATCGCGGCGGGCGCGCTCCCGCTGATCCAGCGCCACATCGCCCAGCTCTCGCGGATGCAGGCAATGATGGGCGGCGCCCGGCAAGGGTAGGCCTGAACCTGCGGCGCACCGTCCCCGATCGCGTTCTCAGGGATGATGCGTCGCGATCGCGGCTCGTGATCACGGCCGGGCCGGCGTCACCCGCGCATCGACCGCCGCGGATCCTGCTCCGGCAGCATCCGGTCGAGCACGCCGTCGCGGCGGATCGCGACGTGCCAAACGGTGCCGGCAATGTGCAGCCCCACCAGGGCGTAGACGGCCCATTGCCCGGCGAGATGGACCGACTGGAAGAGGTTGCGCAGCGCCTCGTTCTTCTCGAAGCCGGGGATGGGGAAGAGATAGAAGAATTGCGTCGTGCTGCCGTTGAAGGCGCTGAGCAGGAAGCCGCTCACCGGCATCAGCAGGAACACCGCGTAGAGCAGCCAGTGGCTGATCTTCGCGATGAGGGCGAGGCCTGCCGGCTCGCTCACCTCGGGCGGCGGCGGGTTGAAGGCGCGCCACAGGATGCGGACGACCACCAGCGCGAGAATCGTGAGCCCGACCGATTTGTGAAACTGGAACAGCACCGGCTTGGACGCCGCCTCCTTGGCGAGGCTCGTGGCAACCCAGGCCAGCGGCAGGACGGCGAGGACGAGAACCGAGGTCAACCAGTGCAGCGCCTGCGCCGTGCGGGTGTAGCGCGGGAAGGCAGGAACGGGCTTCGGAGCGGCGCCGGGTGCGGCGGTTGACGTCATGGGCCAGAACCTCCCGTCGATACGGAGGATTCAGATAGGGCCCATCCCGGCCGCGCCCATCACAGATTGCATCGAACCGTCAGGACCAGCACAGGCGTTTTGTGCGGTCGTCGTACTGGCGGCGCGGCAACGAACGATCCCTGCAAGCTCATCACGGCCCGAACGGCGACCGAGCGCGCGATCGCGGCGTGAAGAACCGACGCGTCTTTGCCCTCGGCTGCCAGGGTTTGAACCGTCTCCCAGTACTGTTTCAACCACCGCCGGGCCTCGAGCACGCCGACGACGATTCCCGTCGTCGCACCGATCACGGCGCCGATGACGATCTTCGACGAATCCCAATGCAGCAGATACTCATCAGGGCCAGGTCCCGGCCGGATCATCATACCGATCCCCGAGGCCGCCCCCACCAGTGCGAAGAAAGCCATCTTCTCCGCTACGATCGATGCAAATTTTCGATACTTGGACTGCATGGGCGAGGCATCCCACCGAAGCGCTCTCTCTCAAGAAGCACAACCGCGGGATGAACCCGTTAAGATGGCATTCGTCGGTGGGGTTACACACAGCGCCGGGGAAGGCGGCACTCCGGCGCCGCCCCTCCCGCTCGAAAACCCGCGGCTCAGATCGCCGCGGCCGGGTCGCGATCCTCCGGATCACTGGCCGGCGGCGTCCGGTCGTTGCGGGATCGGCGCTCCATCAGGGCGCGGCCGAGGGCGCGCAGGGGCGCGGTGAGGCGGCGGGCGTCGTCGGCGCGCTCCATGATGGTCTCGCCGCGGCGGATCTCCCGGTCGAGCTTGGCCATGGTGCGGGCGAGCGCCGGGTCGTCGTCCTCCAGCCAGACCTCGACGGTGCGGGCGAAGGCGATCACGGTGCCCTGAAGCTTGAGCCGGCCGAGCGGCCCCTCCGTGTCGATGCCGGCGGCGGCCAGCATGTAGCGGTGCGAGTTGAGGGCGACCCCGTTGAGCGCCAGCATGGACAGCACGTCGCCGCGCAGCGCGAAGGCGATGCGGCGCAGGGCCGGCTTGTAGGGCGTCATCGCGTCGAGCCGGCGCATCAGCACGTCGAACAGGCGCTCGCGGGCAGGTTCGTCGGCGAGGTCGGCGGTGTCGACTTCCAGCACCTTGCGGTCGATGATCCGCGACAGGCCGCCGAGCACCGCCCCCTTCGAGGGGAAGAGATCGCGCAACTCGGCCAGACTCAGGCCCGCCTCACGGGCGATGTCGCCGACCTCGATGTCGTTCCAGGGCTGCTCGGCGGCGAGCCGCATCAGCGCCTCGACCGCGGCCTCGCGCGGGTTGGGCTTCGATGGGTTGGGCTTGGGCGGATTGGACGAGGCGCCGGATTGCGACGAACCGAACTTTGCATTGGTCTCGGACTTGCCACCGGCCTCGGACTCGCCGCCGGTGTTGGACTCGGGGGCCGTCGCCATGATCCGTGCTCCGTGTTCGGTTCGACGTCTCATGTAGGGGCGAAGTCGCCGGGTTGAACCCGCCACGGCGTCAGCCGGACAATTCGCCCGCCCGCCGCTTGGCCGCGGCGACCGCCTCCTGCATCAGCTCGGGCAGGGCGCCCTCGCGCATCAGCACGGCCAGCGCCGCCGCGGTGGTGCCGCCCGGCGAGGTCACGTCCCGGCGCAATTGCCCGGCCTCGCGGGGATCGGCATCGAGCAGGGCGCCGGCGCCCGCGACGGTGGCGCGGGCGAGCTGCGCCGACAGGTCCGGCGGCAGACCCGCCGCCACGCCGGCCTCGGCCAGCGCCTCCGCCAGCAGGAAGACGTAGGCCGGCCCCGAGCCCGAGACCGCGGTCACCGCATCGATCAGCGCTTCGTCGTCGAGCCACGCGATGAGGCCGGAGCTGGCGAGCAACGCCTCCGCCCCCGCCCGCGCCGACTCCCGGACCTCGGGGCTGCCGACGGCGCCGGTCGCGCCCCGGCCGATGCTGGCGGGAAGGTTGGGCATGACGCGCACCACGGCGCGGGCCGACGGCAGGCGGCGCTTCAGGTCGGCGATGGTCTTGCCCGCCAGGATCGAGACGACGAGGGTCTCGGGGCCGATCCAGGCCGAGAGCGCCGGGGCGGCCTCGTCGAGGACCTGCGGCTTGATGCCGAGCACCAGGGCTCCGGCCGGAGCGGCCGCTTCGGTGTTGAGGCGCAAGCCCCGCTCGGCGCAGAGCACGGCGATCTCCGGGGAGGGCTGCGGATCGATCACCGTCACGGCGGCGGGGTCGAGGCCACCCGCGAGCCAGCCCCGCAGCAGGGCCGCTCCCATCTTGCCGGCACCGGCCAGAACCAGGGGCGTGGGGAACGGGGGCGGGGCGTGGTCCTGCGTCATCGTTACTGATCCCGCGCGGCGCTCAGGCCTCGCCTTCGGTCTCGAACAGCACCGCGTCGAGGGCCTCGCGGGCGCTCTTGCCGGCCCAGAGCACGAACTGGAACGCCTGATAGTAGCGCTCGCAGGCATCGGCGGCGGTCTTCATCATCATGGCGCACTGGCCCTGCGTCGGCGCGATGCCGTCGGTGAGCAGCAGCGAGTGACGGAACATCACCACGCTGTCGGACGACCACAGGTCGAAATGGCCGATCCAGAGCTGCTCGTTCACCAGCGCCACGAGGCGCAGCATCTCGGCCCGGCGCCGCTCCGGCACCTTCAGGTCGAAGGCGGCGGCCACGTGCAGCGACTCGACTTCCTCGATCCAGGTGAAGGCAACGTGGTATTCGGCCCAGCGTCCCGAGACGGAGACCGACATCTCATCCGTCTCGATCCGATCGAAGATCCAGTCCCGCAGCGAGGCGAGGCGCTCGACGACATCGAGCGGGTGCTCCGGCCGGTCGCTGTCTTCGATGAGGCTAAGCTGGGTCATGGCGATCCAAGTTGTCGACCCGGTCGATGCGCTCGATCGGGCCGGCGGTCAAAGCAGGGCCGTGACGGGAATCGAGGCGACGCCCGTCGATCTCCGTCCTGCGGAGGGGTTCAATCCAGATTTCACCGCCCCAGGGTTTGGTTCCACCTTTCCGCCGGGGCGAATCAACTTCGGATCGTTTATAGCCCGCGCGGGCCGCGGGCTTCAAAGCGTCGCCCGGGCATCAGCGGTGGGCAACGCGGCTATCCACCGATGCTTCCTGTGCAAAGAAATCCGGATTCCGCGTTTTCCCCCAAGGGTGAGTCTTTGCTGAGCCTCCGGTGAGTCGGCGCCGGCGCTCAGACCGATTCCGTGCTGCCGGCGCTCCCCGCCTCGGCGCCGAGGCGGGCCTCCAGGGCGCTGACGCGGGCAGCCAGCGCGTCGTTCTGGCTGCGCAGGGCCGCGACGAGGTCGCGCAGCACGTCCACCTCCTCGCGGGTGGCAACGTCCATGTCGCGGATCAGGCGCTCGACCTGGCCCTTGAACATCGTCTCCGCCTCGCGGCGCACCCCTTGGGCCGCTCCGGCGGCATCGGTGAACAGGCGGGCGACATCGTCGAAAAGGCGGTTCGAGCCTTGCATGGGGATCTCCTCCCGCGCCCGGACCTGTTCGAGCACGTTCCCACGACATAAGAATCGGCGGCCGGCAGGGCAATCGAGGGGCGCTCACGAAACAGGGCGATCGCTCTGAGCGACAGCCCTGGAAAGCCGGACCGGATTGTTGCCGCAGGTGTCGGAGCCGGCAGCGGAAACGCGGGGTTACAATCTTCACCGTCGGCCATACTTCCGGGCCGAGCGCGTGCGGGCGTAAGACTGTCCCCGCCATGACCACGAACCAGCCGACGCCCCACATCCTCGTCGTTGAGGACGACCGCGAGATCAGCGCGCTCGTCGCGCGCTACCTGCGCGCCAACGAGTGCCGGGTGAGCCTGGCGGGCGACGGGCGCGAGATGGACCGGGTGCTGGCCGATGCCCGGGTCGACCTCATCGTCCTCGACCTGATGCTGCCGGGCGAGGACGGCCTGAGCCTGTGCCGGCGCCTTCGGGCCGCGTCGCAGGTGCCGATCCTGATGCTCACGGCGAAGTCCGAAGAGATCGACCGCATCGTCGGGCTGGAGATCGGCGCCGACGACTATCTCGGCAAGCCGTTCAACCCGCGCGAATTGCTGGCGCGCATCCGGGCGATCCTGCGGCGCAAGGGCGCCGAGCCGCAGGACGGGGACGGCGCGCGCCGCTTCCACTTCGCGGGCTGGACCCTCGATGTCGGCCTGCGGCAGGTGCTGAGCCCGGAGGGCGCGCGCATCGCCATGACGGGGGCCGAGTTCGACCTGCTCCACGCGCTCTGCCTGCGGCCCGGCCGGGTGCTCTCCCGCGACCAGCTCCTCGACCTGACCCAAGGGCGGGCGGCGGGTCCGTTCGAGCGAAGCATCGACGTGCTGGTCTCGCGCATCCGCCAGAAGATCGAGCGCGACCCGCGCAACCCCGAGATCATCCGCACGATCCGCTCGGGCGGCTACCTGTTCGCGCCGGAGATTGCCCGGACATGAGCCCCGCCAGAACCACGGCAGAGTCGGCGCAGGCCCCGCCCCCCGCCGCCGAACCGCGCCGTCCGCGACGGCCGGCCTGGCTGCACCGCCCCTGGCTGCACCGTCCTTGGCTGCACCGTCCTTGGCTGCACCGTCCTTGGCCGCGCCCGAGAAAGGCCGCCGGGCAGATCGCGCTCCTCGTCGTGACGGCCCTGCTCTGCACCCATGGGCTCGCGGCGGTCATGCTGGTGGCGCTCCGCGAGCCGTGGCGGCCGGACGAGCGGCCGGGGGTGGCCGCGACGCGGCTTTCCGTGGTCGCGCGGCTGCTCGATACCGCCGAGCCGGGCGAGCGTGACGGGATTCTCCGGGCGGCGGCGCGCAGCCTGCCGACCCTGCGCATCGCCCCCTGGGACGGCGCCGTGCCGCCGGCCGGCCAGGGCGACGAGGAGGACGAGATCGGGCGCCACCCGCTGATCGAGCGCCTGCGCGACGGCTTCGGCCGCGCGCTGCCGGTGACCGATCTCTCCCCCGGCCATGACCGGGGAAGGACGGGCCTGCTGCAGATCGGCATCACCACACCGGCCGGTGCCCGACTGCAGGCGGTGCTGCCCGACGACTTTCCCCGTCCGCCGGCGCAGGGGCTGATCATCTTCACCTTCGTCTCCCTCGGGGTGAGCCTCACGCTGCTCTCGTTCTGGGCGACGCGGGCACTCACCGCGCCGCTCGCCGGGCTCGCCGCGGCGGCGGAAGCCTTCGGCACGGCGGAGGAGCCGCCGCCCTTGCCTCAGCGCGGGCCGGAGGAGGTGCTGGCGCTCGCCCGCGCGCTCGACCGGATGCGCACCCGCCTGCTGCGCCTGCTCGATGACCGCACGCAGATGCTGGCCGCGATCAGCCACGATCTGCGCACCCCGATCACCCGCCTGCGGCTGCGCGCGGAGTTCATCGAGGACGAGCGCGCCCGCGAGATGACCCTGCGCGACCTCGACCAGATGAACGGGCTCGTGGAATCCGCGCTCTCCTATGTCCGGGACGGGCAGGGCGCGCCGGGCGAGGGCCAGACCACGCTGATCGACCTCGCCTCGGTGGTGCAGACGGTCTGCGACGGGTTCAGCGACGTCGGCGCGGCGGTGAGCCTGGAACGGACCCGCCACGTCCTCGTGCGCGGCCGCCCCGACGACCTCCAGCGGGCGATCACCAACCTCGTCGACAACGCCGTGAAGTATGGCGGCGGCGCCCGCCTCGTCATGGGGCCGGCGGGCTCCGGCGACCATCCCGGCGTGGCGGTGGAGGTGATCGACGACGGACCCGGCATCCCCGACGCCGAGCGCAGCGCCATGCTCCAGCCCTTCGTGCGCGGCGACCGCGCCCGCAATCTCGATGCGGCGAGCGGGTTCGGCCTCGGACTGTCGATCGTGGTCGCCATCGTCGAGGGGCATGGCGGGCAGCTGACCTTGGAGAACCGCCCCGGCGGCGGCTTCTGCGCCCGCATCGAGCTGCCGCTCGCCGCCGGGCGGACGGGGGAGGCGGGGGAGGCGGGGGCTGCCACCAAGTCGGCGTAGCCCTCGTCCGCGAGGAACGGCCAGGCAGTGCCGCGCCCTGCGACGCCCCCCCGACCTGTCCCGCTCCGTTCACGACCTCACATTGGCGTGGGCCGCCACTTCCGGCCGAGGGCATGTTTTCAGTTCAAGCTCATCCAGCGGAGAAGGTTAACCCGCGGATGATCAGTCCTGAAACGTCTTTGTAAGACTTCGGCAACCCCGTTGCTTTAGCCGTGAGCCGCCCAGAGCAGCTCGGTCCTCGCCTCGATGAGTCTTCCCCATTCCGGACCCATCGACGGTGAGTTCGCAAGCCTCAACCAACTGCGCTTCTCGCCCCCGATCGAGGCGCTGTTCGAGAAGGCAGGGCTCCCCCAACGCATCGAACTCGGCCGGACGACGCTCGCCGTCGCCATCCTCCTCTACGACGTCTTCCTTCTGGCCGATTGGGTGATCCTGCCGGACGTGTTGTGGCCGCTCACCGTGATGCGCCTGGGCATCGCCACGCCGCTGGCCCTTCTGACCATCTGGACCCTGCCGCGCAGCCGATGCGTCTGGCAGGTCGACGGCCTGCTCGTGGCGACCTCCGTCCTCTCGGTGCTGATGCCCTCGACGATCATCTCGCTCGGCACGTCGAACTATGTCGCGATCTATCAGTTCGGCGCGATTCTCATCATCATCTACCTGGTTCTGGTGCAGCGCGTCCGGTTCCGGCTGGCCGTCCTCGGACTGGTGCTCATCGTCCTCATCCAAGTCGCGACCATCGCGAGCCGGCCCGAGGTGGATGCCGCGACCTTCTGGTACATCGTGAGCTTCTACGTCCTCGCGTCGGTCATCCTCCTCCTGGGATCGTTCGTGCTGGAGCGGACGGAGCGCTACGGCTTCCTCCAGCGGCTCCGGGCCGATTCGATGATCGAGCACAACGAGGCGATGGCCCGGACGGATCAACTGACGGGCCTGTTCAACCGGCATCATCTCGCGACGATCGGCGCCGATCTCATCCCCAAGAGCGACGCCGAGCCTCTCGGGGCACTCCTGATCGACATCGACCACTTCAAGCGGTTCAACGACACCCAGGGGCATCTGGCGGGCGACCGCTGCATCCGTGCCATCAGCGATCTGGTGCGCGAGATGCTGGCTCCCGCCAACGAGAACACGCCCCCGCTGGGAACGGCCGTGCGCTTCGGCGGCGAGGAGATCCTCGTGCTGCTCCCAGGCATGTCGGCCGCGCAGGCCGCCGTGCTCGGGGACGCCATCCGCCGTCGCGTAGAGGGCGTGCGCATTCCCCATCCCGGTCTCGGGCCCGCGGGCGTGGTGACACTGTCGATCGGGGTCGCCGACTGGAAGAACGGCGACACGGAACTGGATGCGCTCGTGAACGCCGCCGACGCCGCCCTCTATCGAGCGAAAGACCTCGGCCGCAATCGCGTCATGGTGGCCTGATCCGTGCGCCGCCCGGCGCCGACGCTTCCCATCACCAGCCCCGCCGCCGGCCCGATGCGCGGGCCGGCGTCGCTCGGTGTCTCTCACGACACGCCCGCCGCGCTGTCCTCGCCCGAGCGAGAACGGTCGGTGACCGGGAGCTTTGTGAGGCACTCTAAAACTCCATGTCGAGTTCCTCGATCTCCTCCGGTTCGCTCTCGGCAAGGGCCGCCCACTCGTTCATCAGATCCCAGGCGAGGATCGTGTCGCGGTAGGTCGCGGCGGTGAAGGGGAGGGCGACGTCGTAGGTGCGGAAGCGGGTGCAGACGGGCGCGTACATCGCATCCGCCAGGGTCGGCCGCGCCCCGAACAGGTAGGGTCCGCCCGAGCGCGACAGGCAATCCTCGAAGATCGCGCAGATTCGCTCGATGTCGCCCTTGGCACCGTTGAAGATCTTGAAGCCGCGGTGGAGGCTGCGCAGGTTCATCGGCAGGGCCGAGCGCAGGTTGATGAAGCCGCCATGCATCTCGCCCGAGACCGCGCGGCAGCGGGCGCGCTCGGCGGGCGCCTCGGGCAGGAGGCCGGCCTCCGGCCGGATCTCGTTGAGATATTCGGCGATGGCGAGCACGTCCCACACCGTGATCGCGCCGTGTTCGAGCCGCGGCACCAGGAAGGACGGCGACAGGTGGAGCAGTTCGGCCCGCGTCGCCGCGTCCGAGCCGGACAGAATCGTCACCGAGAGATCGAGCCCGGCCATCCGGCACAGCAGCCAGCCGCGCAGGGACCAGGACGAGTAGTTGCGGCTGGAGATCGTGAGGGTCGCCTCGGCCATGACTCTTCTCCGGATTGCGCGTCCGCCCGAGCCTGCGGCTCAGGCCTCGGACCTCAAGGCGGCATCCAAGACTCGTGCCGAGCATCCCGCCTCGGCTTCCACTTTTCCGGCAAAAGAATTCCCCTTTTCCCGGCAGACGTGCAAAGTGATGCATTGGCATCACAGCCCTGCGCGATATACTTTTGTTCGGTTGCGCCCAACTCAGAACCGCTTAGCCTGTTCGTCCGGCATCAGCTCCTGAGGGCGGCAGGACGAGGCGGGAAGCGAAGCGGGCGAATCCGGGCCATTCGGGACGTTCGCGAGAGATTGGCGCGTGCAGGCACCTTGCGCGCTTGGAGTTCGGCCCGATGCTCTACCAAGCCTTCGATGTCCAATCGGACATCGCCCGGCAGACCCGCCAATGGGGCCGCCTCCTGCAGGAAGCCTCCGCGCCGTGGATGCGGACGCCCTGGCATGACGCCGCGAAATGGTGGTCGGCGGGGGCGCGCATGATGATGCGCGCCGGCCTCACTTTCACGCGGCCGGCCTACGGCATCCATTCCGCCATGGTCGGCAACCGCGAAGTGCCCGTGATCGAGGAGCCGGTGCTCGCCACGCCCTTCGGCACCCTGCTCCGCTTCCGCAAGGATATCGACACCGTTCAGCCCAAGGTGCTGGTGCTCGCCCCCCTCTCGGGCCACTTCGCCACGCTGCTGCGCAGCACCGTGCGCACCCTGTTGCCCGACCACGACGTCTACATCACCGACTGGCACAACGCCCGTGACGTGCCGGTCTCGGAAGGGCGCTTCGGCTTCGACGACTACGTCGATCACGTGGTGCGCTTTCTGGAGACCGTCGGCGAGGGCGCCCATCTCATGGCCGTGTGCCAGCCCGCCGTGCAGGCGCTCGCCGCCACGGCGCTGATGGCGCACACCAAGAACCCGGCGCAGCCGCGCAGCATGACCCTGATGGCCGGGCCGGTCGATTGCCGCGTCAGCCCGACCTCGGTGAACCGGCTCGCGACCTCGAAGCCGATCGAGTGGTTCGAGAAGAACCTGATCGAGACGGTGCCCGGCCGCCACAAGGGCGCGGGGCGGCGGGTCTATCCCGGCTTCACGCAGGTCTCGGCCTTCGTCTCGATGAACGCCAAGCGCCACAGGGACGCGCATACGGACCTGTTCTGGCACTATGTCGACGGCAGCGCCGACAAGGCGCAGGCGATCGAGACCTTCTACGACGAGTATTTCGCCGTCCTCGACCTCGCCGCCGAGTTCTACCTCGAGACGGTCAAGATCGTCTTCCAGGACTACACCCTCGCCCGCAACCAGCTCACCTATCGCGGCGAGCCCATCGACATGGGCGCCATCCGCCACACCGCCCTGATGACGGTGGAAGGCGAGCGCGACGATATCTGCGCGGTGGGACAGACCATGGCCGCCCACGACCTCTGCTCGGGTCTGCCGCCGCATATGAAGAGCCACCATCTTCAAGCGGGGGTGGGCCATTACGGCGTGTTCTCGGGGCGCAAGTGGGAAGCGCAGACCTACCCGATCGTGCGCAACTTCATCGCCTCGCACGCGTGAGACGCCTCCGTCCTTGCGAGCGGAGCGGCGCTCTCCAGCAGCGGCGCTCTCCAGCAGCGGCGCTCTCCAGCAGCGGCGCTCTCCAGCAGCGGCGCTCTCCAGCAGCGGCGCTCTCCAGCAGCGGCGCTCCATCCGGCAACGGCGCGCCCTGGATCGCTTGCGCCGAGCCTCGCGATGACGGCGTGGAGCGAAAACCGCTCGGTCCCGCGCTTGCAAGAGGCTTTCGCGCACTTCCAACACGAACCTGTTTCGTGTATGCCGCGCGCTCAGGTGCAATTCTTTCGCACCGATTCGGCTGCCGTCACGACGCCTCCTCCGGAACAAAACCGGGGCAGGGGCGCCTGACGGCTTTTTCCCGGTTCCGCCGGGAATCCGAGGCCGGTGCGGTTCGAAACAACAGATCCTAGGGGTTGATTCCGTTGCAGGTACTCGTTCGCGATAACAACGTCGATCAGGCGCTCCGCGTCCTCAAGAAGAAGATGCAGCGTGAGGGCATCTTCCGCGAGATGAAGCAGCGCAAGGCCTACGAGAAGCCCTCCGTGCGCAAGGCTCGCGAGAAGGCCGAGGCCGTCCGCCGCGCCCGCAAGCAGGCCCGCAAGACCGCGATCCGCGAGGGCCTGATCGCCGCGCCGAAGCCGAAGCCCCGGACCGGCGCCCCGCGCCGTCCCGGCATGCCGAGCTTCTCGCAGCAGCCGGCCGCCGTCCAGGCGCCCGCCGCCGCGTCCTGAGGCGAAACCCTTCGCGACGCGCCGGCCCCGCAACGGGCCGCGCGCGATCCGGATACGAAAAAGGCCCCTCCGGTTCGACCGGCGGGGCCTTTTTCGTGGGAAGCGAATCGCTTCAAGCGGCGCGCGCGGTGAGCGTGGCGCGTTCCGCCTGCCGCAGCAATTCCAGGGGCAGCCAGGGCTTACGCATGTAGACCGCGTGAGGCGGGATCTCGGTGCGGCCCTCCTCGCGGGCCTCGGAGGTCACCACGAGCCGCACCTCCGGCCAGCGGTCCTCGACGGTGCGCGCCAGCGCCGCCCCGTCCATTGCGCCCGAGAGATGCGTGTCGGCGATCACCATCGCCACCGTCACATCGCCGCGCTCCAGCACGGCGAGCGCGTCCTCGGCGCTCGAACAGGCGATGACGTCGAGGTCGGTCTCCTCGATCAGGGCGGTCGCGAGATCGCGGGCGGCCTCGTCGTCCTCGACGAGGAGCGCGACCGGGCTGTCTCCGGTGTGAGCCATGATGTCTCCCTGAAGCTGTGCGAGCGGTTCGGAGCGGCGGCCCGGCCAAGGGCACGTCGCGCAAGGGCAGACCGCGACGGAATCGGCGGCGGCGTCGATGCTTGCCCTGCGACAACAAGTTCGGGGATGATCGGTTCAGTGAAATTGTGCCGGTCTGAACCGCACGAACCGCGCCGCTCCTTAACGGGCTGTTCACCACACGAAGCGAATTGTTACAGTCCGGCGACGCGTGGCGGTCCGAACGGACCGATGCTTGCATGCGTCGCCCTGGACCGCAAAGGAGGCTCTTGTCCCACCATGTGCCGCTTCCTCGCCTATCTCGGTGAGCCGGTCCTCCTGAACGAGCTGGTCTGCGCCCCGACCCATTCGCTGGTCCATCAGTCGCTGCACGCCTCAGAGGCCAAGACCGAGACCAACGGCGACGGGTTCGGGATCGGCTGGTACGGCGAGCATGCCGAGCCCGGCCTCTACCGCGACATCTGCCCGGCCTGGTCGGACGAGAACCTGGTGAACCTCTGCCGTCAGGTGCGGGCGCGGACCTTCTTCGCCCATGTCCGTGCGGCGACCGGCACGGCGACGACGCGGGCCAACTGCCATCCCTTCGCCCATGGCCGGCACCTGTTCATGCATAACGGCCAGATCGGCGGCTATCACCGGATCAAGCGACGCCTGGAGGCGCTGATCCCGGACGAGCTCTACGACACCCGCCGCGGTTCGACCGATTCAGAAGCGCTCTTCCTGCTGGCGCTCGCCAACGGCCTCGACACCGATCCCGTCGCCGCGATGGAGGCGACCTGCGCCACCGTGCGCGGGCTGATGCAGGAGGCCCGGATCACGGAAGCCTTCCGCTTCACCGCGGTGCTCACCGACGGCGAGAGCCTCACCGCCTTCCGCTGGGCCTGCGACGGCCGCCCGCCGAGCCTGTACTACCGCGAGAGCGAGCGCGGCCTCACCGTCGTCTCCGAGCCGATCGACGGCTGCAAGGAGGGCTGGACGATCGTGCCCAAGGGCGGAACGCTGCGGGCCAGCCGCGGCCACCGCGCCACCGTCAGCCTGCCGCGCGCGGAGCGCGCCGCCGCCTGATGCAGGCTTGCCCTGAGCCCGCAGCCATGGTGAAGGTTTTGAAAGGACGAGTCCTTGTCAAAGGTGCAGGGCTAAAGCCCTGCAAACCGGTTTCGCCGGCTTCAGGGCTCTACCCTGACGACCCGCCAAAGGGCTTGAAGCCCTTTGGGATCCCCGATGAGTATCGAGCTTGAGACGGTCGCCGGTCTGTTCGGCGTGGCCGTGGTAGCGGGCGCCATCGACGCCATCGCCGGCGGGGGCGGGCTGATGACCCTGCCGGCCCTGCTGCTCGCCGGGCTCGATCCGGTGAGCGCGATCGCCACCAACAAGCTGCAGGGCAGCGCCGGCTCGGTCTCGGCCACGATCGCCTTCGCCCGGCGCGGGCTGATCCGCTGGCGCGAGGCCGCCCCCGCTGCGCTCGGGGCCGGCCTCGCCTCGGTCGCGGGCGCGCTCTGCGTCAGCCTGCTGCCGCGCCCGGTCCTCGACGCGCTGGTGCCGGTCATGCTCGTCGGCATCGCGCTCTATTTCGCCACCGCCCGGCGGATGAGCAACGAGGACGCGGCGGCGCGCATCACCCCCGGCCTGTTCGCCGTGACGCTGGCGCCCGCGGTCGGCTTCTACGACGGCGTGTTCGGGCCCGGTGCCGGCTCGTTCTACATGATCGGATTCGTCACCCTGCTCGGGCTCGGCGTGGTGCGCGCCACCGCCCACACCAAGCTGTCGAACGCCGCGAGCAATCTGGGCAGCCTCGCCCTGTTCACGCTCCAGGGGGCGGTGATCTGGCCGGTGGGGCTCACAATGGCGGCTGGCGCCTTCCTCGGTGCCCAGGTCGGCTCGGCGCTCGCCGTGCGCCTCGGCGCCCGGCTGATCCGTCCGCTTCTCGTGCTCATCGCCTGCGCGATGGCGCTGCGCCTTCTGTCGAACCCGGCCAACCCCCTGCGTCAGGCCGTGGCCGGGCTCTTTTCGTAAGCGTCTCAAGCCCCTTGCGGGCCGAGGCTTCAGCGCGGGATGAAGGCCCAGTAGTCGAGATCGAGGATCACCGACGGGTCGTAGCCCTCGCCCTGCCGGTCCGGATAAGCCCCACAGGGCTGGTTCTTGGCCGCCACCGTGCGCAGGCGCAGCGCACCGATATCGCTGCGGCCGGGCAGTTCGGCGGTCTCCAGCACCTCGGACCAAGCGTAGACCGTATCGCCGGCAAACAGTGGCGCCACGTGGCGGCCGGCATTGATGCCGCCGATGGCGAAGGCGTTGGCGAGCCCGTTGAAGCTCAGCGCGCGGGCGAGCGAGATGACGTGGCCGCCATAGATCAGGCGCTTGCCGAACTTGGTCTCCCGTGTCGCCACGGCGTCGAAATGGACCTTGGCGGTGTTCTGGAACAGGCGCGTGGCGATCTGGTGCTCGGCCTCCTCGACGGTCATGCCGTCGACGTGATCGATCTTCTCGCCGACCGCGTAATCGCCGAAGCGATGCGGGCTGCCGGCGAGCGCATCGTCGTAAGCCGCCGGATCGAACGGGGGCAGGGCGCCCGCGAGGTCGGCCGGGCTCACGACCTTGGCGAGCTGGGGTACATGCTCCTCGGCGATCTTGGCCTCGGGGTCGCGCTTGCGCACGAGCACCCAGCGGCAATAGCTCAGCACGGTCCGGCCCGAGGCATCCGAGCCGGTGGAGCGCACGTAGACCACGCCGGTCTGACGGTTGGAGCTCTCCTTCAGGCCGATCACCTCGGAGACGGTGGAGAGCGTCTCGCCGGGATAGACCGGGCGGTGGAAACCGCCCTCGGCGTAGCCGAGATTGGCCAGTGCGTTGAGGGAGATGTCCGGCACGGTCTTGCCGAACACCACGTGGAAGGTGAGCCAATCGTCGAGCGGGCTTGCCGGATATCCGATCGCACGCGCGAAGGCGTCCGAGGACTGCACGGCGAAGCGTGGGCCGTAGAGGGCGGTGTAGAGCGCCACGTCGCCCGTGGTGACGGTGCGCGGCGTGGCGTGGCGGATGGTCTCTCCGAGGCGGAAATCCTCGAAGAAGCGGCCCGGATTGGTCTTCATAGCTTGCGCGTCGCTCCCGTCACGGCTCTTCCTGGCCGGGGCGGTCCCGCCCTGAATACGATATTCAGTCGAGACCCTAACGTCCTGATTCTGCATCGGCTTTTCGGACGGGCCGGCGCCACTCCGCAAATCCGCTGCCCTCTCGCCTTAGCAACGGGTCCGGCCCGCGCGCAATGCCGCGCCGCGTGGCCGGGCCCGGCGGGTCAGAAGGCGATCTGGACGTAGAGGTCGGTGGCGAGCTTCTGCGCGAACAGCAGGAGCAGGATCAGGATGATCGGCGAGATGTCGACGCCGCCGAGATTGGGAAGCAGGTTACGGATCGGCCGCAGCACCGGCTCGGTGACGCGATAGAGGAACTCGCCGATCTGCGAGACGATCGGATTGCGCACGTTGACCACGTTGAAGGCCACGAGCCAGCTCAGCACGGCGCTCGCGATGAGGACGTAGATGTAGAGCTGGATGATGGTGTTGAAGAGCCAGAGCAGGGCATTCATGCGGGGGGTATCGGTCCTCGTCGCCCCGCACGGAGACCCGGCGTGAGGGACGCGGGCGCGGCGGGAAATTTCCGGAATTGACAGGCCGAAGCGGACAAGCCTACAAGGCCCTCGCCTCGGACGGGGCTGTAGCTCAGATGGGAGAGCGCCGCAATCGCACTGCGGAGGTCAGGGGTTCGAATCCCCTCAGCTCCACCACCGACTTTCGCTTGAAAATTGGTGTGTGGCATCAAGGACTTGGGGAGTGGCAGCTCCCGGATAAATCCCAATTCCTCCCACGCTTCCGTTTCGCTAAATCCCAGGCGTGGTCCGGTTTTCGACAGGATATCCACACCACCCCCGCGCAGCTACGGGGCAACCCTTGCTGTGCCTGACCCACGCCGTGCGCGTTGGTAGAGGGCGCGCCGGCCGGTGAATATCGAAGCCTGCACCGGCTTGGCGGGACCGCCGTCGTCCGGACCGGATGATCCAGGGATTCCGAGCGGCGGGGGCTACAAGGCCGCGCCGAGCCCGATTCGGAGGCGGTACTGCCACGTCAGCGAGAGGCAGACGCCTTCGAGGCTGGCCCAGATGTGGGCCGCATCCACGCCGAGCTGGAACAGGTTGCGCTGGAAGACCGCGCGGGTGTCCCGCGGGATCTCGAAGCTGTTCTCCGCCATGCCGGGCGGCGTCCACGCCGAGGCCGGATCGGGGTGGGCCGAGAACAGGCCCTTCTGGCTCGCGATGCGGGGCGCCAGGGCGGAGGGCAGCAGGAAGCCGACCTCGGCGATCTCGAAGGGGCCGGGACCCCGCTCGGGGTCGATCATGGAACTGCCGCCGAGCGGATGCGCGTACACGATGGCGTCCTCGTTCGCGGGCTGGCTGGCAACGGCGAAGAAGCAGGCGATGAGCGGATTGGTCGTCCAGTCGAGCAAGCGGGTCGGGAGACCGTAATGCTGACCCAGCGCCAGCCAGTCCCAATCCGTCGCCCCGGGCATCGCGACGTGCAGCCTGGCCTCGCGCTTGAAATCCTGGAACAGTTGCCGTTCGTGGCGCGGGTCGAACTCGGCGCCCCGGCCGGCGCTGGGCTTGCACTCGAAGGCCTTCGACGCGCAGCCGCGGAACACCCATCGTGAGTTCATGCGTGCCGCCAGGAAGGCGTGGAACGCCTGCCAGCGCTCCTGCGCCGGCCCGCCCTCTCCATCGCCGGACCCCGATGGTCCGGACGGGGACGGCGTGCGATCAGGCGCCCGCAGGCGCGCCGGAGCGGGTGGAAACCGTGGCGGCCTCAACGGGTGCCCTCCCGGCCGCCGATCACCGCAGGCATGCCACACACGTCCGGTAGAGCGCCGTGGCGAGATCGTGCGTCACCTCGCAGCCGCTTCCCGAGAACATCGTCAAATCCCCGCCGGAGGCCGTCTCGGCGAGCAGCACCACCGGCATGCCGTTGGCTTGCGCGTAGCCGACGTGAAGGTTCGTCCCGAGGTCGGCGACGTCGCCCAGGGCTAGGAGGGCTGAATGGGGCACGCGAGGCCGGGGCGGCCAATTCGCTCGCGTGGGTGAGCGGGGGCCGTCGTCCGCAAACGCCGTCTCCGTCCTGAACCCGAGCGCGTCGAGGTAAGCGGCCGCCTCGTCGAAGAGCCATCTTTGGGCCATGGTCCGGCGCGGTCCGGACAGGTAGACCCGGCAACCCGACGCGGGGCGCCCGGGCACCGCCTCCATCCCTTCGAGCTCGTCCGGCGGAGGCAGCGGCAACCGAGCCCCGTCGTTGAACCACGCCACGCAGCGGGACGCGAGGTCGGCCGCCCCCACGGCGTCGAAGCCACGCTCGCCCCAATAATGCGCGAAGGCCGCGCAGAAGACGTCGCCGGCCCCGATCCTGAACCAGCGGCGGGCGGCGTACGCCGGCACCGGGATGCCGGGGGCGTCGCCCCGGTACACCGTGGCACCGCCGAATGCGTGGCGCGACACGACGAGCGTGGCGCCCTCGCGGGCCATGACGCCGGTCGCGGCGTCGCGCGGGTCCGGGAGCGGCCCGAGCCGGACCAAGTCGGCATCCTGCACCACGTAGGCGAGTTGCTCCGTCGCCCGCGAGCCGGAACGCACGAAGGAGGACGCGGGGTCGGCGGAGCGCGGGTCGTAGACCGCCCGGCCGGCCGTGAGCCGGGCCGTGCCCTCCAGCATGCCGAACCCGAGCACGACGTCGCCGGTGACGGCCAGGTCGGCGTAGCGCCGGCCGGCCTCGGGAACCCAGCTCTTGCGAAGGGGATGCCAATACTCGAATTCGAGCCGCTCCCCGATGGCGACGATGTCCGTCTCGACCTCGAAGGCGGCCATGGTCGCCCGGAGGTCGCCGGCCGACTCGGCGTAAGCATACGTGCTCAGGCGGGTGCCCGGGGACAGCGCGCTCACCGCCATGGCGGCGCGCGCGCCCGAACCGAACAGGCCGGCCCAGGCGGGGAACGCGCAGCTCTCGAAATATGTGCCGCCGACGACGTTCACGCCTCGGCCCTCGTGACCGTAACGGTGCAGCGCGTCGCGCCGACATCCTCGATGAGGGCCTCGAACCGCACCCCCTGGTCGAGGCAGCCGAGCAGGCTCACGAGGCCGCGGAACGCGGCGAGGGCGCCGACGGTCGCCCCGTCGGCGGTGCGGCAGACTGCGGTGCTGGCGCCCGCGCCGGCCACGAGGTCCACCTCCAACACGTCTCCGGCCTGCAGGCCGCGCGTGGCGTCGCGGCGGACACCGATCAGGTCGACCGTGAAGGTCAGGTCGCACTCGTCGGACCCTGTCCGGACCTGTCCCATGCCGTACGGCATGCGGCGGCGTTTGGGTGGGAGCCCTCCGCCCATTCGTCAACCCTCCGCCCGCGCCGCGTCCGGTCGGTCCGGGGCCGCGCGGGATGCCTTCACGTCGGACCGCAGGCCGAACGACCGCAAGGTCTCGCGATGCTTCTCGCATCCGCGGCACTGCCCGCAGGCATATTCCATGACGTGACAGGAGAATGTCGCACCGAGCGCCGAGGCGGGAAGGCCGGACGCCGCGAGAAGGGCCGGCCCGCTCAGGTGCCGTGCGGGCGCCACGACGCGCACCCCACCCTCCTGGAGCCGCATCAGTCGGTCGAGCGTCCGCAGGAATGGGGCGCGTCCGTCGGCGTGGACATCGGTCGCCACCGTTCCGATGAGGATCTCCGACAGGCCTTCCGCGACGAAGCGCATGCCTGCGAGGGTGACCAGGATCTGGTTGCGGTAGGGCCACCATTCGGGGGCACGCGCGAGCGCGGCGGGCTCCCCGCCGGCCAGGGGCCCGAGGCCAAGCCCGGACAGGTCGACCTGAAGCGTTTCGAGCCGCAGCCCGAACTCGGCCGCGATGGACGTCGCAGCCGCCCTTTCGCCCGCCGCCGGCCGCTGGCCGTAATCGACGAACAGGCAGGCGTCCGGCCTCTGCCACCAAGCGAGGGCGGTCGAATCGAGGCCGCCGGAAAACAGCAGAACCCTCATCGCAGCGAGGCCCACACGACCCGATAGAGGGCGGAGGCGAAATCGTCGACGACCTCGCAGCCGGTGCCGGCCAGCATGGTCAGGTGATGCTCGTCGAGGCGTTCGGCCAGCACGACCACTGGGATGCCGCGCGCCCGCGCATGTCCAACCTCGAAGATCGAGCCCGGGTCCGCCCCGTCGAGCAGGGCGAGCACGGCTTGGCAGCCGTCGAGCCCCGCGAGGTCGGCGGTGGCGAGGGCGACGGCGCCGCCCCCCGTGCCCACGTCGTGCAACGGCGAGAAGACAGACGCGCCGAGGGCGTGCAGCCGGTCCCGTGCCTCCTCGACGAGCCAGCGTTGGGCGATGTGGAAGAACGGGGCCGCGAGGTAGACGCGGCCGGGCTCCCCGCCCACGGGTGCGAGCGCCTGGTCGGCGAGGTCGGCGGCCGCGGGCAGCGGCAGCGAGCGCGTGTCGACGAAATGGTGGACCGCGCGCGACGCCAGGTCGGCCGCCGCCGCGGCGTCGAGGCCGCGCTCGCCCCAGTGATGCGCGAAGGCGGCGCTGAAGACGTCGCCCGAGCCGATCTTGAACACGCGGGCGGATCGATAAGCGGGCACCGCGACGGGGTCGCGACCAGGCCGGTGGACGGTCGCGCCCGAGCAGCCACGCTTGACCACGACCACGTCGGCCGCGTGCAGGGCGAGAACGGCCTCGCCTGCGGCCGGCCCCTCCTCGCCCGTCGCCCCCTCCGCCTCCCCCTCGTTCAGGACTACGGCCAGGGCCTCGGCCCGGGACCCGTTGGCGCGGAACGGGACAACGTCGTCGCCCTGCGGGTCGTGGACCGCCCGCTCCGCGGACACGACCGCGTCGCCCTCCACGAAGCCGAAACGCAGCACGACCCGCCCGTCGACCGAGAGGGCCGGGTGTCGCGTCGGCACGCCGGGCCGCAGCGTGGCCGGCGACAGGGCATGGAAGTAGCCGAAGCTGATCTCCTCGGCGATGGGCATTACCGTCGCCGTCACCCCGCAGGCGTGCATCGAGCTCTCGACGTCGCGGGCCCAGCCTGCGAAGGCATAGGTGTGAAGGCTGCTGCCCGGCGAGAGCTGCCCGACCGCCGCGGCGGCACGGCCGCCCGAACCGAACAGCCGGCGCCAGCGCGGGATCTCGCAGATCTCCAGGTAGGACCCTCCGGCGACGATCAACCCAGCACCGGTGCGATGGCGACGCGACAGAGGAGGCGGCCGACCTGCGTCACGGTCGCCGCGTAGCGGTGGTGGGTGCGCAGGCAACCGAGAAGTTCGTCGAGGCCTTCGACGTTCGCCAGCGTGCCGACCACCTGCCCGGCGGGGCGGGTACGGCACACGGCGGTCTCGAACGCACCCGCCCTGTGCAGCGCGACGTCCAGGACGTCGCCGATGCGCACGACGGCGACGACGTCGGCCCGGACCCCGGTCAGTTCGACGTCGTAACTGAGGTCGCAGGGCGAGCCCGTCGGCGCATTCCCGCCCTCCGATCCGGCGGTCGAGCTCGGCGCGCCCGGCCCTGCACCGGCCGGCGCGACCAGGCGACGGCCCGAACTTTTCTTGCTGCCCCCCGACATCCCGCTTGCCCGGCCACTGGTGAAGGAGACCTGATTTCTTATCGGCCTCCGCCGTCGCCGGTCAAACCGGTCCCCGGCCGATGTTGCGCATCGCCCGCCACATGACGGCATCGACCAGCGACGGCTTCGCGTCCAGGGCCACGCAGAACTGCAGGAAGCGCCGTTCGAGCGCCTCGTAGTCCCGCGGGAGGCGGATCGGCCGCTCGAACAGGCCGATCAGGAGGCCTGCACGGATGATGTGAATGTCGAGGATGGCGACCTCGTCCGAGCCCAGCCAGTTCCGGGTGACCCACGAGGCGGTCTTCGGACCGACGCCGGGCAGGCGCATCAGGTGGCGTCGGAAGGCCAGGGCGTCGCTCGACGGCGGAGGATCGGTCTCGATGAGCGTCAGCGCGTCGGCGAGCCTGCCCGCCCTCTGCTTCGGGAAGCGGTAGCGCACCGACCTTTCGCCGATGCGGACCGGCCTGCGCAGGAGGGCCTCGATCTCATCGGCCCCGGGACGACGGCCCGGCTCGAAGATCCCATCCGCGGCGAGCGCGCGATGGACCGCGTGGTTGACCTCGGCCGTGATGCCGTAGCCCCCGAGCAGACAGAAGCCGATCTCGTGGGCCAGGCTGACCTCCCGCCCCACGAACCCGTCGACCGGCTCGCTGGCCCGACCGACCATGAAAGCCCAGAACGCGGCACTCGGCACCCATTCCGGGCGCCCCCACCGCACCCCCGGCATCAATTCGGCCTCCGGGTCCGCGGGAATCGTCGCGACCGACCGCGTCCTCCCGGACGTCTGAGCCTGCATCCTGCGCGCCTTGATTATTCGTTATCATTCGATTTTATTGACTTCATGAGCGGAAGCAAGCGGGCGGCTGACGGCGGGGATGCGCATGCGCTGGCGATTGCCCTCGGTCGCGTGCGTCGAGAGCGCGGGCTTACGCAGGCTGCCCTTGCCAAGATCCTCGGCGCGAGCCAGGCGACCATATCGAAGCTATTGGCAGGGCAACATAAGCCTAGACCCGCGCTGCATCTCGCCGCGGTTCGGTTCATCGGTGCGCACCCGTCGGAGGATCCCGCGGCTTTCTCGAACCTGACGCTGCGCGTGGAGGCGGCTGCACGGCAGTCGGTCGCGTTCCGAGCGCTCCTGGAGGCCGCGGTGGCGCTCTTGAATGAAAACGAATAGCCGCGCCGGGCGGTGCGGCAAGGTCGGGAACCGTCGTTCTCGGCGCCGGATGGAACGTGCCCCGGGACCAGGCCGAGGCGGCGCGCCCGGGCGGCGGGACCCGGCGCCTCGATGACGAGCGCGGGTGCCGCCCCCCCCGGGCCTGGTCGCTCAAACGAATGCATCCACGGCGGGTAGGCCCCGGCATGATCGCGGCGCCCGGGCGCCGGCGGCGCTCGGCCCCTTCGGCGTGGGATGACAATGGTCCGGCGTGCGGATACGGCGTCGGCCGAGGTGTTTGCCGACTTCGAACGGATCGGCTCGCCCTCGGCCTGCCCGACGCGACGTCGCCCGGGCTACGCCATCGCCTTCCCATCGGCAGGAGCATTTGTCTCGGGGTGCCCCACGCCTTTCGCATGTTCAAGGCCATGACGGATCTCGGCTTCGCCCAGGGCGAGGCGCTCGCCGTCGGCGGATTGATGGAGATTTCCCGGCATCCCGATACCCGCTTCGACGGCGAGGCTTGCCTCGACCGGCTGTGCGAGGGAGGCTTCGCCGAAGAGGCCGCGGAGGCGGTGGCCAGCGCGTTGCGCCACTGCTTCCTGTCGGAGAAGGCCACCGCGCAGTACGAGCGGACCAAGCTGAAGACGGCGCTGGTTCGCGGCGGCATCGCCGCCGCGAAGGCGGACGCGTTCCTGACGACGCTGGAAGGTTCGGTCGTCACGCGCCGCACGGCCGAGGTCAGGCGGCCGGTTCCGCACGCTCCGAGCCCCGGCCGGGTCGTGATGTGCGATTTCACCTACCTCGTGAAGCCGGAGATGCAGAAGGAACGGCGGGCGATCGTCGTGTCCTCGCGCTCGGCCGGCGCCGCCGGGCGCTGCACGGTGGTGCCGGTGAGCAAGAGCCCGCCCCGGGAGAACAACACCCATCATTTCCGGTTCGAGCCGGGCACGTATCCCTTCTTCCACCAGACCGACCCGGTTTGGGCCGTCTGCGACCACATCTATACCGTTTCCCTGGTCCGGCTGTGGCAGGTCAACGTGAACCGCCGCCCGGCGCTGCCGTCCATCTCGCCCGCCGAGCTCGCCGGCATCCGAGCGCTCCTCGGAACCGTGCTGGGCCTCGATCATTGACCCGGCGAGGCGGATATGCGATATCCCTCTCACTCGCTGGAGGCGGGTCACACCGTCTTTTCAGCTGACCGAAGATGCTCGCCATCGGAGGTCGGGGTTTGCCCGCGGGTATTCCCCTCAAACGAAAGCTCCGCTCAGGCGGGGCTTTTTCGTTGGCGGTATGCGCCTCGAACGCACAAGGACCGCCGTACACCCACGCTGCGCTCCTTCCTGGCACACGTCACGGCCCGAGAGGCGAGAGCTTAAGCTTGGCGAGGGCCGGCCCTGCATCCGGGCGTCGGCGCCATCGGCCGACGCCGGCTAGGGCCGATCCGAGGCGGCACCCTGGCAGAACCGAACGAGGTCTGCAGGATCGACATCGTCGGATACGGCCCAGAACCAATCCAACAACTCGGGCAGCCACTGGCGACCGATGCAGCAGCGCGTGCGCCCGGGCCGACTCAGGTCGAGGCGCGACAGGGTGCCGGCCATGACCAAGCGCCGCTCTCGATGGACCAGGACGTGAAGTTCGGCACCGCTGCACGCGATCCGAACTCGGGTCTCCGGCGTGCCGACGACGAGGGCGATCTCATCGCCGCGCATCGAGTCCTTCGCTCCTAGGGAAGCGGTGCACTCGGCGAGGAACCGAACGAGCTTCGGGCCCGTGAGGCGGGCTTGGCGCGCCGGGAACCGTGCGACGAAGGGTGAGCGCTCGGAATGCGACCGGCGCGGCGGTCCGAAGTTCCGCGGCGAGGTCTCGCCGGCGAACGCGCGCCATGGCGCAGCCAGTGCCTCCAGCACGGACAACCACTCTCCAACGAGGCAGTACCCGGTCGGCGGCGCCCCATCCCTCGCGGTCAAGGAGGCAACGAGCGTTCCCCGCACGATCAGGCGAAAGGCCCGCGCGCCCGCCGCGGTGACCAGGCCGCGGATGACCATGCCGGGAGCGATCTCGTGCTCGCTCATGGTTCCGTCGGCGGCCCGGCTGCGCGGCGGCGTCACGACCGAGAGCAGGGCGACGAGAGACAGGACGTGCAGGCGACGCGCGTCGCCGAACGAGGTGGTCATGTGCGCTCCGAGTCCATGTTTGCGTTGGATGGTCGAACGGGCGGTAGGCCGCGGGCTTGCCGGGTCTCGATCTCCGCCAGCGCCCTGCCTTCCTGCGCAGGGAGCCGATCTGCGAGGCGATGGATTGGCCTTGCCATGGGCGGGCGATCAGACCCGACCCGGCCCGGCGGGACCGGACCTGCCTTTGCTGCGGGGCCTCTTCGCCGACGGGCTGTAATGCGTCCCGTCGAAGTCGACCCAACCGGCCTTGCGAAGCCGCCGCATCGCGGCCAGAAGGGAATTGTCGCGCGCCTCGGTCCGCTCGCCCCCGTCCCAGTCCCTCAGCTGTCCGAGCAGCTCCCGGGATGTCAGGGGCTTGCCTGCGCGCTTGACGAGGTCGTACGCAGCGGCGCTCACCCCCTTGAGCGGGCGGGGGGACCTCTTGGGCCGAGGACCGGCTTGCGGTGCCGCGACCTCCTTGGCGCCGGGCGGCACCTGCTGCGCAGGCTCCGGGGGTGGAGGCGGCGTGACAGCCTCGGCACCGCGCCCGATGGGCGCCGAAGCCAGCCAGTTCGCCAAGGCAGGGGGCACGGCCGCCGTTCCGGACAGGAAGGCGTCGATGACGACGCGCTTGAGCACGGGCTCCGCGTGGAGCCGCCAGTATTCCTCCGCCCGCTCCGCCGCCCAATCCGAGTCGCCCATGGTGCCGTACCTCCGTTGCGCCACACTAACCTCCGACGGTTACACGTCCACATGGATATCTAAGCGGGGTTCGAGGCGACGCGATTTATCCACAGGGAGTTTCGCGTCACGGCGGAGGGATGGCCACAGCGAATTGCAGAGATCCTGGTGGACGTGGGTCGGCCGCCGCCGAGGAGCAGGCGACAACATACCCGACCGCTTCCGCGCTCGGCGACGGAACCGTCGCCCAGGTCGCGGACCAAGTCGCCGCCTGGGCGGCGGCGTTGAAGGGGCAAGGCGCCTTTCCAGCCGGACCTCGTCCTGGCCGGGGCGACCCGACGAAGCTTCCGACGCGGCGTTGCCTTGACCGCTCCGTAGCGAGCTGAATCCATTGGCTCACCGTACGCAGTCCCATGGTCCGCGATGTTCCGCCCGTCCTCGATCTTCTTCGCAAACCGCAAGGTGCACGCCCTGCGCGCGCAACTCGCCAATGTCCGGCAGCCTATCGCCGAGGCGACCGCTCGACAGGTCGTCGCGCTGGCGTGGGGGTGGCAGTCCTGGAGCGAGTTGCTTTCGGCGCTTGAGACGCCCGGCACGCCCACGCCGCTCGACGAGGAACTCGTCGGCCCGGATGCCCGGGCCGGGGCCATGGGCCTCCTCAACACGCGTATCGTGGGACAGCGCAGCAAGAGTTCCAGCTGCGCTCTCCAGACCGTCGTCGGCCTGCCGCCGCCGGTTTGCCTATCGCTGAGCGCCTTCCTGCGCCTGACCGGACGTCATCCCGTCGGCACTTGGCTGACACCTGAAGCATACCGTGAATTGTATGAGGCGTCCGTCGCGCCGAGGCCGGATTGGGCCCTGGATCTCCTGGACCATCAGCGACGGTCGCGGGAGGCGCCGCAGCGGTTTCCGCTTCCGCCGGATCGACCACGCTGATCGAAGGGCTCCGACGTGCCGGTCACGTCGCCCGGGGCGGGCCAGCGGTTTCGGGCGGAACGGTCACGACTTGGATCGAGTGGTCGAGCCATCGCCAGCCCCCCCGCGAGCCGCGGATCGTGGCAAGCTGCCGAGATGGCCGGCCGGTCTGCCGGGTTCCGCTCGCGACCGACCGTACGGGCGTGGCTCATGCGCTGCTATACCCATATCGACGCCTCGCTGGCTTGAGACCTGCGCATGCGTCGTCGGCGAGGACGACGGCATCATCAGCGAAGCCAATATCGCGCGTGCGCGGCGGCGTCGCTGGGTGGCCTCGGCCTGTCGCTGATCGGCTGCGGACAGGAGACGGGCGCTGGCGGGCCGGCCGTGCGGGCGGATGACCGAAGTCGCGGTGTTCCACGTCGTGTGCATGGACGTGCGTCGCGCCCGCGGGGCGATGGCCCATGAGGGCGCACGGGATCACACGGATGCTGCGCACTGGCTGGTTTCGGTAAGCGCTCGGCCGCGGTGCTCCGATTGCTGCGGTTAGCAGACTTGAACACCAATCTAGCGACAAGGCGGCGGCAGCCATGCATCACACGAAACTGCCGAGATGCCGTTCTTCGTTTCGGTTTCCGGGCCCGGGCGTAGGAGGCCAGTTATCTACTGCAGGATCCTGAGGACACATAAACACCCAACATCAAAAAAACGCGCATGTACAGATAGATATCGCAGAGAGCAGACATTTGGGCGACCGGTCTCCGCTGGCTCCCAAGCGGAGGCTCGGGAGCCAGCGGAGACCGTTCGCCCAATTGCGAGATGTCTGCCAAAAATTATTCAAAGATCAATGACATCGGGCGATTTGCGAGGACTTGCGGTCGCCAGAGGCCGACGTGGACGGATCATTGCCGCCAGGAGTGTGGTGCCGAACCGGCCACCTCATTTGGTCAACCCGGCATTCCGGTGCCGAGCACCATTATTCTGCACTGAAGCAACCTAGAGCGAAGAAGGGGGGCCGTTTCGAAGGCGGCCCTTCGGCTTGGCTGCTGAAGCGAAGCACCTGTTCTTCGAGCCCGCCTCGGCCTCGCCGGGGATGCCGACCGCTTCCGGTCGTGTGCCCCACAAGGCGCCTGCCAAACCGACGTTCGCGAGCGCGAGCACCGCCAGAAGGGCATAGGCCAAATCGGGGCCGCCGTAGGTGAGGACCGTGGCCCCCAGCGACGGAGCAAGAGCCTGGGCGATCAGGCTCGGCCGGGCGAGCCGCCCCGCCAGAACCGGGTAGCGTTCCGACCCGAACAGGGCGAGCGGCACCGTGCCTCTCGCGATCGAGTAGATCCCGTTGCCGGCACCGTAGAGCACCAAGGCGATGCCGACCGCAGGAATGCCCACTGCCAGGATTGCCAGCCCGAGCGCCACGAGGGCCATGGCCACGTTTAGCGTCCAGAGCGGGTGGTGCCGCCCCTTATTGGCCATCTCGATAACGCGGGCTCCGACCTGGGACGGCCCGATCAGGGCGCCGTAGGATACGGCGGCGGCAAAGGCCACGCCGCGTGCCTGCAGCAAGGTAATCAGGTGGACCGAGATCAACGTCATCACGGTGCCGCCGAAAACCAACACGCCGGCCATCAGCGCGAAGGCGCGCCGTTCCCGCGAGGTGAGCGGCGCTTCGCCAAGGTGTTTTACGTCCCCGCCGTTAGCCAAGGCAGGCGCCTCAGGGATCAGACCGAGCACCAGGGGAAGCGTGACGAAGAGGTGCAGCCCGGCATAGGCAAGACATGTCGAGCGCCAGCCGACCTGCTCGACGAGAAGGGCCGAGAGCGGCCAGCAGACGGTGCTGGCGAACCCACCCCATAGGGTCAGGGTGGTGATGGCCGGGCGCGCCTCGTCGCCGTAGAGCCGGCCGAGGGTGGCGAAGGCCGGGTCGTAGAGGCCGCAGCCCATCCCGAGCCCAATGACCAGCCAGCCGGACAGGAACACCGGAAGGTTCGGTGCCAGTCCGATCACCAAGTGGCCACCCGCTAGCAGCAAGGCCGCCGATACAAGGACCGGCCGACCCCCGTGCCGGTGGATGGCGATTCCGACCCGGGGCGAGGCGATTGCCGCCACCAGCAGCCGATGGACAGCCCCCCGACCACCCATGCGAGCGGCCAACCCGTGTCGGCGGCGATGGGCCCCGCCAGCACCGCCGGCAAGTAGAAGGACGAGCCCCAGGCGAGGATCTCCACCACGCCCAGGGCCGAGATGACGACGAGGCGGTTGTGGACCTCAGACCTCACGGGAGGCAGGCTTCAGCGCCGCTGCCTTGCCGGCCGCGCCACGCTCGTACCAGCCCTGCGAGCGGTTCACGATCCATACGACGGAAAGCATGACTGGGACCTCGATGAGGACGCCGACCACGGTGGCCAGCGCCGCGCCCGAGTTGAAGCCGAACAGGCTGATCGCGGCCGCCACCGCGAGCTCGAAGAAGTTCGAGGCGCCAATCAGTGCCGAGGGCCCGGCCACGCAGTGCTGCTCCCCGGCGACCCGGTTCAGGAGGTAGGCCAGCCCCGAGTTCAGGTAAACCTGGATGAGGATGGGGACCGCGAGCAGCCCGATGACCGCGGGCTGGGCCAGGATCTGCTCGCCCTGGAAGCCGAACAGCAGCACCAGGGTCGCCAGAAGTGCGGCGAGCGAGGTGGGCCCGAGCCTGGCGAGCAGCCGGTCGAGGGCGGCCCGCCCGCCGGAGGCCAGGAGGCCACGGCGGATCACTTGCGCGACGACGACCGGGATGACGATGTAGAGCGCCACCGACAACACCAGCGTCCCCCAAGGCACGGTGATGGCCGAGAGCCCGAGAAGCAGGCCAACGATGGGGGCGAAGGCCACCACCATGATGGTGTCGTTGAGCGCCACCTGGCTCAGGGTGAAGTACGGCTCGCCTCGGGTCAGGTTCGACCAGACGAACACCATGGCGGTGCAGGGGGCCGCCGCCAGGATGATGAGCCCGGCGATGTAGCTGTCGACCTGGTCGGCCGGCAGGTAGGGCCGGAACAGGGTGCCGATGAACAGCCAGCCGAGCGCGGCCATCGAGAAGGGCTTCACCGCCCAGTTGATGAACAGCGTCACGCCGATGCCGCGCCAGTGCCGCCCGACGTGGCGCAGCGAGGCGAAGTCGATCTTGAGCAGCATGGGGATGACCATGAGCCAGATCAGGACGGCGACCGGCAGGTTCACCTTGGCGACCTCGGCCGCGCCGACGGCGTGGAAGAAGCCCGGCATGACGTGGCCGAGCGCGATGCCGGCCACGATGCAGAGGGCGACCCAGAGGGTCAGGTAGCGTTCGAAGGTGCTCATGGTGTCCTCAAGCGGTGGCGACGCGGCGGCCGCGCTCGTCGACGACGCGCTCGCCGTCCTCCTTCACGAACTCCCCCTGCTGGTCCGGCAGGAGGTCGAGCACCGCCTCCGACGGCCGGCACAGGCGCACGCCCATCGGGCTCACCACCAACGGACGGTTGAGCAGGACGGGGTGCGCCTCGACCGCGTCGAGGAGTTGCTCGTCGGTCAGCGCCGGGTCGGCGAGGCCGAGCTCGGCGTAGGGCGTGCCCTTCTCGCGCAGGACATCCCGGACCGAGAGGCCCGCGCGGGCGAGCATCTGCTTGAGGAGCGCCCGGTTCGGTGGCGTCTTCAGGTACTCGACCACGTGCGGCTCGATGCCGGCGTTGCGGATCATCGCCAGGGTGTTGCGGGACGTGCCGCAGGCGGGGTTGTGGTAGATGACGACGTCCATCACGCGACCTCCGGGCGGGCCGAGGTCGCGCCGGCCATCTGGCCGATCTCGCGGACCTTCGACGACAGGGCGACCTGGTCGAGGCTGCCGAGCGGCAGGGCGACGAAGGCCGCGATCCGATTCTTGAGGTAGCGCTGGGCGGTGACGAAGGCGCGCTTGCGCTCCATCTCCGAGCCCTCCGCCGCGGCGGGGTCCTCGATGCCCCAGTGGGCCGTCACCGGCTGGCCCGGCCAGTACGGGCACGTCTCGCCGGCGGCGTTGTCACAGACGGTGAAGACGAAATCCATGACGGGGACTTCGGGACCGGCGAACTCGTCCCACGACTTCGAGCGCAGGCCCTCCGTCGGGTAGTCGCTTTCCCGCAGGACCTGCAGCGCCAGCGAGTGCGGCTCGCCCTTCGGTCGGCTGCCGGCCGAGAAGGCGCGGAAGCGCCCGCCGCCCTCCTTTTTGAGCATGGCCTCGGCCAGGATCGAGCGGGCCGAGTTGCCGGTGCAGAGGAACAGGACGTTGTAGACTGGCTCAGGCATGGAGGGTGTCCCCGGTGGTGCAGTCGCAGGCGGCGAGCGCGGCGACGGCCGGGGCGCACACCTCGGGGTGGCCCTGGCAGCAGTCACGCATGAGGAACTGGACGAGGTCGGACAGGCCGGCGTAGGCGGCGCTGTAGATGACCGACTTGCCCTCGCGCCGGGAGGTGATCAGCCCGGCGTGCGAGAGCTCCTTCAGGTGGAAGGACAGGTTGTTGCCGGCGACGTTCACCGTCTCGGCGAGGACGCCCGCGGCGAGGCCGCCCGGACCGGCGGTGACCAGGGCGCGCACGACCCGGAGCCTATGCTCCTGGCCGAGGGCGGCGAAGGCGGCGAGGGCTTGCCGTTCGTCCATCGAATGACCTACATATCAACTATCGTTGAAACATAGAGGAGTTAAGCGCCTTGGACAAGCCCCAGCAGCCGTTCGCCGACGGGGTGCCGAACCTCTCCGAGGCGCATTTCGAGGTGCCGACCGAGGAACGGATGGCGCCGCCGACGCCGCTCGACCATGCGCCTCGATTCCTCGTCCTCTACGGGTCGCTCCGGGATCGGTCCTTCAGCCGGTTCCTGGCCTACGAGGCGGCACGGCTGCTGGAGGCGATGGGCGGGGAGGTCCGCATATTCCACGCGGACGGGCTACCGCTGCCCGACGACGCGCCCGTCGAACATCCGAAGGTGCAGGAACTCCGGCAGCTCTCGATCTGGTCGGAGGGGCAGGTCTGGGTCAGCCCGGAGCGGCACGGCAACATGACCGGGGTGATGAAGGCCCAGGTCGACTGGCTGCCGCTGAGCGAGGGCTCGGTGCGCCCGACGCAGGGGCGGACGCTTGCGGTGATGCAGGTCTCGGGCGGATCGCAGAGTTTCAATGCGGTCAACAGCCTGCGGGTGCTGGGGCGCTGGATGCGGATGATCACCATCCCGAACCAGTCGTCGGTGCCGATGGCCTACAAGGAGTTCGATGACGCCGGCCGAATGAAGCCCGGGCCGCTCTACGACCGGGTGGTGGACGTCTGCGAGGAGCTGATGAAGTTCACTCTCCTGATGCGTGGACGGGCCGACTACCTCGTCGACCGCTACTCCGAGCGTAAGGAGCGCGAGCCCGAGCGCCTCAAGGGCGTCGCCGCCGACATCGGGTTCGTGAAGCGGTAGACGGACCGTTCCCCCGTGGAGCGAGCCTCGGTCCCGGCCTGCGGATTGCGCTGTCAGCCTCCCTTACGGGCGTAGCGGCCCTTGTCCCGCGGCTCGAAACACCGACGGTGGAAGACCCGCACATCCAACTGCCGAGGCTCCTAAGAGGACGGAGGCGCCGTGAGCAAGGAACCGCGGCGGCATCGACGCTTTCCGTTGGTATTCAGCGCAGCCGAGAGGTACCGGCTGCCTGGATCGAGTTTAGCCGCGAAAGTAATTGCATATGGATTGGTACGACCGCCGCGAACCATGGCAGGCCCAGGCCGACGACGCCCGCGATGGGGCCGCCACTGATTACAGCCGGGTCATCCACTCCGCGTCGTTCCGGCGTTTGCAGGGCAAGACGCAAATCCTGAACCTCGGCGACAGCGACTTCTACCGGACGAGGCTCACCCATTCGCTTGAGGTCGCGCAGATTGCCGGCGGGATCGCGCGGCGGTTCGAGAAGGTTTATGCCGACCATGCCGCCCGGCAATACATCCCGGACCTCAGCATGATCCAGGCCGTGGGCATGACCCACGACCTCGGCCACCCCCCGTTCGGCCACGGCGGCGAGGTTGCCCTGAATTTCTGCATGCGCGGTGCCGGCGGTTTCGAGGGCAACGGCCAGACCCTGCGCATCCTGTCCAGGCTGGAAAAGTTCTCCAAGGTCGCCGGCGCGAACCTGATGCGGCGCACCCTGCTCGGGGTTCTGAAGTATCCCGTGCCCTTCAGCCTCGCGATGAACGTGGACATCCGCCCCGCCCTCCACGTCGGCCCGGAGTCGATCCGGATCATCGACCGCGAGGCCTCCAAGCCGCCCAAGTGCTACCTGGATTGCGAGCAAGACGTCGTCGACTGGATCCTCGCCCCACTCAGCGAAAAGGACCGCAACGCCTTCACCGAGGCCCGCGATCAGGAGGGCAAGCACCGCAAGCCCCTCCACAAGTCGTTCGATTGCAGCATTATGGACGTCGCCGACGACATCGGCTTCGGCATCCATGACCTGGAGGATGCCCTCGCCCTTGGCCTGGTAACGCGGGTGGATTTCGAGGCGCACGTGACCGAGGAGAAGAGCTCAAGTTTCCTCAACAGTCTCAAGGAGAAATACCCGGAGGAGTTCGGCAACAACGTCTATGAGGGATTCCTTGATCGGCTGTTCGGTGCCGGCGATACCCGGAAGAGGTGCATCGGCCGGATGGTCCATCACCTGATCACGAACTGCGTGATCGAGACCAGGGAGGAGTTCGACGAGCCCCTCGTTCGATATCGGGCTGCCATCGAAGCCGGAGCGAACACCTTCCTGGAAGCGCTGAAGGAACTGGTCCGGGAGGTCGTCATTCGCAGCCCGGGGGTCCAGCACCTCGAATTCAAGGGTCAGGGTATGGTCGTCGCGGTGTTCGAGGCCCTCGCCTCGGAGCCGAAGTCGTTCCTGCCGCGGTCGACCTACGAGGCGTACGAAAAGGCGCCTGACGGTCGGCGCGTAATCTGCGACCACGTGGCCGGCATGACCGACGCCTTCCTCATGCGCACTTACGAGCGCTTGTTCAGCCCGAGGATGGGTTCCGTGTTCGACCGCCTCTGACCGACCCGCCGCCCGGTTTAAGCGAGCGACCCGTGTTTCCTTCCTGCTCCCGGTCCACGTCAACCCCAGATGCGTGAGGGCTTCACCGATGCCGAAGGGGCGGGCAGGCCGGGGCGACCTCCCTTCCGGCGCCGGCGGAATGCTGAGGCGGCAGCCTCGCCCCGCTCCATCTTGCCGGGGCGAGGCAGCGCCACGGCGCCGTGGGTCATCGGCATCCGCATAAGACCGTCGAACAGCGTTGCATGTTGCTCGGTTCGGCGGCTGCTCGTCACGACCCCTTTCGGTTCCGACTTTCGGAGATGCCCATGAAAGTCGTGCTGGCCTCCTGGCAGTTCTGGGCGTTGTTCTCGGCGGCATTTGCCGCGCTGACGGCGATCTTTGCCAAGATCGGGATAGAGAACATCAACTCGGACTTCGCCACATTCATCCGTACGGTGGTGATCCTGTGCGTCCTCGGCGCGCTTTTGGCCGGCACGGGCCAATGGAAACCACTCGATTCAGTTTCGGGACGAACATACCTGTTTCTTGTCCTATCGGGGCTCGCCAACGGTGGATCGTGGCTCTGCTACTTCCGCGCCCTGAAGCTCGGGGATGCCGCCCGCGTGGCGCCCATCGACAAGTTGAGCGTCGTCCTAGTGGCGGTCTTCGCGATCATGTTCCTCGGAGAACGCCTGACCGTCCCCAACTGGTTGGGCGTCGACCTGATAGCGGCCGGCACGATCCTGGTCGCCTACAGGAGCTGAAGGCTGGCCGCGTGCCCTTTCGCCCGGAGGCGTACGCAGGAGAGCGACCGGGACGCCGCGACCAGCACGCGCGTTGGCCGATCGCCATCGAGCGCTCTCTGCATTCGTTCCTGCGCCCAACGTCCAGGCCCTTGACGCTCGCCGTCCAAGAACACTGCTGGCGGCGACTAGGCCGCGTCCGTCTTCCGCCCGGCAGGCGACTTGCGTCGGCGCGCTCGATGGATGGCCGGGGCCACGCCGCCGTTCCTGGCGTAGCGCGAGCGCCTGGGTGACGGGCCCCGCCACTCTGCCGAGCCCCGGAGCATATTGGCCAAGCGCCCGACATCCAAGCCGTCGAGAAGCTCAGGGAAGCGCAGCGCCCATAGCTCCAACAACCGGTCCCAACTTCCGCTGCGGACCAGCCGGCGCACGGAATTCGTGAGGTTCCGTTCGTCGCCGAACCGCTCCGGCATCCTCCGCCATGAGAGGCCGGTCCGCAGCGCCAGGATCACCGCCTCCAGCAGCATCCGGCCGGGAATGCCCGGGGTGCCCTTGAACGAGATCTCGATGGACGAATGCAACAGCGGCTTCGAGGCCAGCCATTGCTCGTCGGTGAGCGCATCCTGGCCATCCAGGGCATGGAAGCGTGCGGCCGGCCCCCTGCGCTTGCGCCAATCATCACCGCCAACCTTCCAGCGCGCCCGCGCGGCCTCGACCGGGCCGAGGTCCAGTCCGGCCACGAAGGAAGGGTCCGCCTCGCGAAGGAGGTCAATCAGGATCTGGTCCCCCGCGGCATAGACGAACCGCGAGAGTGCACGCCGCATCTCCGGCGCGTCGCCGAACGCCGCCGACAGCAAAGGCAGGCCCGTCCGGAGCCGGAGCAGGAGGGCGTCGACAAGGGCCCGCGTCGGGATGTGGCGCGAGTCATTCCTGTGGCCCGTGACGTCCGGGAGGTGCTTGGCGACGAGGGCCCAACGCGCGTCGTCGATCCGATAACCTCCGCTTGCCATAAGCCGCTCGGCGTCTTCGCGAAGGCGGACGTGGCGGCCCATCGGCTGCTCGACATCGACATGGATCACGTCCAAGCCAACACCGGGCGAGCCGCAGCTCCCGTCCTCCTGTAGGAACGCCAAGAAGTCCAGGTGGATGGCCAGGCCCAAGGTCCCCGCCGGCCGGCCATCCCGCATGACCACCACCCGCTGGACGAGGCGGGCAAGGGCGGCGGAGACCTTCGCCTCCGCCTCCGTCAAGGCCCTGAATGGCACCCGCTCGATAAGGTGATCCAACGTGGCGGAAAGCGTTCGAAGCCTCTCACCGGCTTCGTCCACCTCGGGCAGCTCGGCGAGGTCCGCCGAACGGGCCTGAAGGTCTGCGAGCTCCCCCGTCAGGCGGCTCCTCTCCTCGGACAACAGGTCGGATGGGTAGGTCGATTCAAGCTCCTTGACGAGCGCCCGGCGAAGCTGTTCGCGGGTGACCGCAATCTTACGCTCAACATCCGCACGGGCGGCACGGCGGGCGGCGGAGGCTTCACGTAGCGAGCGGTCGACGGCAGCCGCGAAATCCTCCTCGCCGACGAAGGACCGCAGCTTGCCGCAAACGGCTGTGAGGACGGCGCGCTCCACGGTCTCGTGCATAACGGAGTGACGCCTCGCCGGGCAGCAGCCCCCGTCCGACCAGACGTTGCAGGTTAGCTGTCGACCACCCAAGGTGAACCGCTGGCCTTCGACCCCGGCGCAGTCGCACGTCGCCTTTCCGGCCAAGAAGTGGCTGTGCTCGAACTTCTGCTTCCCCCGGGGGCGTCGCTTCTCGTTGACAGCGAAAAACAGATCGTCTGGCACAATTCGAAGGTGATCGAAGTAGTTGCGCGTCATCTCGCTCGGATGCCGACGCTGGACGGCGACCTTCCCCGATTTGCGGTCGAACGTATTCAAGGTAAATGGATAGTACCATCTACCCGTATAGGCCAACTGGCCCAAAACGTTCGCAACGGTCGATTTCGTCCATCTGCAATCCTTCGTCGGTCCTGCAACCCCGCGTTCCTTCATGATCCGGCCGATGCTTCGGTAGGAAATTCCCGCGGCTGCCATTTCAAAGATTGAAAATATGGTCTTCTCTTCCTCGGGGTGACGCACGAGGAAGCCCCTTTCTTCGCCGTACCGATATCCGAAGAACGCACCGGAATGGGCGCCGCCCTGGGCAGCGTGCTGGAACCTGCCCATGCCCATGATCAGGGTGCGACGGTCCCGATCCGCCTCGGCCTTGAGTGCCGCTTCGATGACCTCCTTCTTGTTCAGTGCCTTGAAGTCGCCGGCGCTATGAAATTCCACGCCAAGCTCATTCAATTGCTCGCATACTTCGACCGCATCGTAAGTTTCGCGGGACCACCGGTCAAAGTCCTCAACCATGATGACTTTTATCTTGCCAGACCGACAGTCTTCGAGCAAACGCTGCAGGCTTTCACGATCACGCATTGATCGGGCACTTCGAGCAGGGTCGTCATACAGCACGTAAATCGCGTAACCAAGCTTCCTCATGTAAGCGGTTACAACCTTGACCTGACGCTCGATGCTCATCTCCTTCTGCTTATTAGACGAGTAGCGAGCGTAGAGGCCCACGGGCACAAGCTTGTCCGGTGGGCCGAAGCCGTCACGGCGTTCGACATCCAGGTTCCGTCGAAGGGCCAACCGGTCCAGAGGGCACAATGCCGTCGTATCGACCACCTGCCGCAGATCCACGGCGCCAGGCATCAGGTCGGTCGTCCGTTCACCGTGGGCCATCGCAACGCCGCTCCATGCGAAGAGAAGGAAGAATTGCTTGCCTGAGGACGCGATAGCCGGGACGTGCGCGGGTTCGCTTTACGTCCATCTCGGTGCGCCGGATGGCTTTCGTTTGACTCCGCCCGAGACCGTCACGTTCTCCTCGACGCACATGGCCGGGTCGCAAGCGGTCATCCTTCCAGGCATCCCGGTAGCGACCGGCGTTCGAATCCATGCCGCGCGGCGCAACGTACGCTTCGGCTAGCTCCCGCCGACAACCGACTTCGGGCGCTTGGCCGTGATTTTCGTCTCTCCCGTCCACGGGGCCGGGTCTCCGCTGCACCATCGCGACGTGAATTTCGCATCCTGGCCGGAGCATTTCGCGTCACGGCGACATCTAATTCCAGGTCGCCCGCGTACAAGTCCCGACCGGCAACTTTCCTATCCTGTCCGCGCGCGTCCAGCCTTTGGGCGTCCGACCGTTCGGCGGCCATCCCCACCAAGCCCTCGAACAATGCGTCTAAGACCGTGAGCGGCCGTCCTGAACTGGACGATTCGCCCCGAAACCTCTGGATGCCGAACGACATCGTTCGCTCCCCCTGTTCCATTGAAATTACCCCTGGATCGCGCATGGCGGCAGGCGTACGAGAAACGCGCGGCGGCCGCCCCTTCTGGGACGGCCGCGCCGCATCGACGAAACGTGGGTGAAGTCTCTAATTATACCGCAGGTATATATAACTGCAATACCGGAGGCCGATCCGGAACTCGTCGCCATGTGCGGCGACCGACGGGACGAAAGGGCATCGCGGCCGCACGCGGTGCCGAAGGTAGCCTGTCCAGTTTCAAGAGACCGTTCCCGTTCTCGATGAACCTCAAAGGTCGATGCGGAAGCGGTATGGCGCGTTACGACGCCGCGGAACCGCCACCCGACTTGCGATATCCGCGAGCGCCACCTCCGACCTTGTCGTCCCAGTCCCCGTTGCGAATGCTCCGTCGGTACGGGCAGGTGTCCAGGGCGTCGGCTTCGGTCCGTACCAAGCAGCCCGTGAAGGGCATTCACGACGTTTGCCGGGCGGCTAGGCTCGGAGCAATCGGCCTGCTCCTGAGGAGCAAAAGCACAGCCGCTGACCGAGATGACGTGGGAACCGATGGCCCCCAGGGCCATCCCGGAGAGCACTGACCCTATGCCTGTCGTCGGTGCTGCCGGGCCGTTGCCGAATTCCCCTTACCGAAGTTCCCGCAATCCACAGGTCGACACGACCATCCTGGTCCGGCGCGGCGAGGGTGATGGTCAAGCAGGCGGATCGGCGGTAGAATATACTGGCGATATAAATACGACGCTGGTGCCGCCAAGTGCCGATAGGGTTTGGCTGCCCCTGCGCCAGTGGTCGGACGGTATCGCGACGTCGAAGTCCCCCGGGCGGTAGGCTGCCCCGCCCTGCAGATCAACCGCACCGACCGCGAGCACATGGCCGCGACCGGTGTCAGACGATTTACGACTCCGGTTCCCCAGACACGAAGCGCACTCTAGCAACGGGAGTGAGACGATGAGGCACGCGAGTCCGCGCGACGTTGAGCAGGATAAGGCTCCGTCAAGCTCAACCGGAAGGGCCACACGCCGGCGCCTTCCGCCGACCAGGGAACGGTTGGGCAGGCTGAGGGCGGTATCAGATCGCGTCGTCGAATCCACCGAATACGATGAGGAGACCCAAGGAGCCTTCGTCGAGGTGATGGGTCCCGAACTGCTCGACGTCGCGTTCGACGAACTCGGGGACCTCGCCTTGGTCCGAGGCGAGCTATCGGACAGCTTGCGGCTGCATGTTTCGGCCCTGCAGCGTCTCGACGAGGAGGACCTTTGGTGACGCAGGGCCGAAGCTGCGCCAATCCTTCCTGAGGTCCAGGTGAGTTTAGCCCGCCGGCGCTCTCGGGAGGCGCCGGACACTTCGCCAACCCTACCCGGCGCGCGTCCGCTTGCCCAGCGCGCCGTCCCAGCCTGGGAGGCGCGCATAGGCGTCCTTGCCAACCCTCTGGAAGTATCGCTCGTATTCGACGCTGATCTCGATCTTCTTGCGCGGCATCCCCTCGGATAGCGCTTCCTTGACCAAGCGGCCGCCCTTCAGCGTCGTCATTCGCAGCCGAACCATGATGTCCGCAACCGACATGCTGCCTTGCGCAGGCAGGATCTCGTAGGCTTCGTGCATCACGCGATCCCAGAACTCCTCAGAACGCACGTGGTCCAAGCGCCGGCTAATACCAATCGGCATGGTTCATAACCGATAGGCCCATTCGCGCAGTCCGAGCGACATGATCATCCAAGGCTGTGCGACGAGCTTGTTCCAAGCCTCGCAGCATTGATCGAGGATGTCCTCGTAGGAGTCGAAGATCCGGTCGCCGAGCCAGTTCTCGCGCAGGAACTGCCAGACATTCTCGACCGGGTTGAGTTCGGGCGCATGAGACGGCAGCGTCAGCAAGGTGAAGTTGTCGGGGACGACGAGGTCGGCGGCGACGTGCCAGCCGGCGCCGTCGAGGATTTGGACGGCGTGCGCGCCGGGATCGACGGCGCGGCTGATTTCGGCCAGATGCGCGTTCATGGCCGGTGTGGCGCAGCGGGGCAGGACGAGACCGGCGTCCTTGCCCTTCTCGGGACAGATCGCCCCGAAGATGTAGGCGGACGCCGTGCGCTGATCCTTGGGCGCCGTGGGCCGGCTGCCCTTGCGCGCCCACCGGCGCGGGACCGTGTTCTTCTGACCGACGCGGGCTCTCATCCTGAGGCTCTCGAAGGACGTCCTGCCACCAGAGTTCGAGCGGCGTGTCGACTGGCAGTTGGGCGCGGATCGCGCTCACGCGGGCGGGGAGGTTTTTTTAAACGCCGTCAGCGCCGCCGGGTCCTGCTGATGATGGCGCGGACGGGCCGACAGCTTGGCATAGCCCATCCGCTTCACCTCCCGTCCGACACTGCTCTCGTCGAGGCTGACGCCGAAGCGCGCGAACAGCCAAGCCGCCAAGTCCTTCAGCCGCCAGCGCACCACGCCGTCCCGTTGCAGGTCCGGCCCTTCCTCGATGGCAACCGCGAGCGCCTGCCGCTGGGCCGCGTCGAGCTTGAACCGCGGGCCGGGCTTCTTGCGCTCGATCAGGCCGTCCGGCCCGGCCGCGTTGAAGGCCAGCACCCAGTCGCGCACCGTCTGCAGGCCGACCGCGCCGATCCGCGAGGCCTGCGTCCGGCTCCCACCCTCGTAGATCGCGGCCAGCGCGAGAAGCCGCCGGCTCTGACCGGCATCGCGGCTCTTCCGCGCCAGACGTCGCAGGGTATCCGCATCGAAATCCTCGCGCAGATCCACGGCCTTCGACATGGCAAACCTCCTAGCTTGCCACATCGAATCACATCCGCCGCTTCCGCGTAAACCCGCGAGTCCTCACCCGTACCGATTGGTATTATGGGTACGCTGATTGTGCAGCAGAGATGCGGGACAATTTAAGCGCAGCAATTCCTGGTTGCCTCGCTCGTCGCCGGCTTTGCGCCGAAAACGGCCGTTTGCGGATCATTTTGGAACGAGACTTCGACTTTTCCGTCCCGTCGAGCGTTACGTGCCTGTAGGAAATGCGCACCCGCCGCCGCTCGCTGTTCACATCGTCTTCGGCGGCGGTCGTTGAACCTGCCAAGGTCGCCACACGAAATCGATCCCCGTAATTGCGGAGTTTATTCCATGACACGTACGTCTAAATTCAGAGCCTCACTCATCGCTGGCTTTGCTGCGCTCGCACTAGGCTTTGGCTTGGCAACAATCCCCGAACCGGCAGCCGCCCAAGGCCATGGCTACGGTCATTCCCGCGGTCATGGTGGCGGCTACGGCGGTCACGGTGGCGGCGGTCGGCACGGCTATGGCGGCGGACATCGCAGATCGTACAGTGGGCACGGCGGCGGTCGGCGACATGGCTATTCCGGTGGGCACGGACGCTCGGGTGGCGGCGGTCATCACAGGGGTGGTGGCCACTAGGGACACAAACTAGAAGCTTGATCCCGCAAAGATTGTCTTGAGCCCAAGCATTAGGCGAGGTTGGCGGGACTCAGTCATCGGATGACGGCAAATAGTTCGTTACTCAGAATAATTCTCCGACGTAACGAAATCCGATCCGGAAGCAAAGCACAGCCATGTTTTTTCTTCCAAATCCGAGCACAGGAGAATGATGTCGTGATGAAAAAGTCAGCAAGAGCAATGATCGCTGCGGCCTTTGCCGTATCTCCAACAGCAGTCTTCGCTCAGCATATCGATGTCAATCCGGGCGGGGTTCGGGTGGAAGGCGATAGCCACGGACGACGCGTTGTCGAAGAGCGTAGCGAGGGCGGCCATCATGAACCTCGCAGAGAGCACCACGAAGAGCGTCGAGAGGGACACCATGGCGATGCCCCGCGGGAACGTCACTGACGCCTTGAGATAAAAAGAGCTGTGAATAAGCGACGGGTGGCCATTACAGGTCGCCCCTCGTCTACATTTCAACGATATTGTCTAGGCCGACTAGCACAGATCAATTCAGTTGCTTCTGAAGCTGACGTACAAACAAGGGGAATTTACAGCTTAGCTGTGGCTATAAAATATATTTTTATTACTGTATAACTCTTCACCTTATTTGCTTTCTTCGAAGTCATGTGATGGAACGCTCCTGCCAAGCGCGCGGGCGAGGTGGGATGAAAACACCATTCAGCAGAGCCTGCCGGATCGCACCCGTGCGTTCAGGCGTTGGGCAAGGCAGAGGGCCTTGACCCGCTCAAACGAGTCTTCGGGAAGGGACGCGCAACGCAAAGGAGAAATAGTTATGGCTCGTCTTGGTAGGGTGAAGACGGCACTGAGTGTCGGCCTTCTGACGGTCACGCTCGTCATCAGCCTCGTGGCCATTCCGAGTGCGGCCCAGGCTGAAGGCCATCATGGCGGCTATGGCGGAGGACATGGGTTTTATGGCGGCCATGGCGGAGGCCGCAGGTACTATGGCGGCCACGGTCGCACTTATGGGTATGGTGGTTTTGGCTATGGGCGCCGCTACTATAGCGGTCGCGGCTACCGCAGAGGACACGGACATTACGGCCATAGGCGGGGTTACTACGGGGTCCCCGTTGCAGCTGGATTGATCGGTGGCTTGGCGCTCGATGGGCTCGTGGCGCACAGCCCATACTACGGCCACTACGGTTGTGGTTACGCTCCGAGCTTTGATTACCACTACGGTTACTGAGCACGGTCGAGTGTGCCTGCTATACTATTATTTGTCGTCGGGGCCGGATGCTCAACGGTAGATCCGGTTTCGGCTCAGTCTGATATCGATTTTGCGATCTAGTTGCGTCATCATCTGCGAGGCGACTTCTCATAGTCTTCATTTGTTCGTCGTCAGTGTCGCCCGGCTGAGCTCGACCGCAATGCTCAAGGCTTCGGTTGTCTGAAGCTGGGTTTGCGCGGTGATCACGTCTGAGCGAGCAGCGACACAGGCAGCGTACTGGTTCTGAGTGATCACGAGGCTGCTGTCGCCGTTCCCGTCCAGGACCAGCATCACGCCGAGGTCCCTGGCGCTCGCGGCACGGTCGAACAGGATCATCTGCCGTGCCTTCGGGCTCGCTTCCGCGGTCTCGGGCGCGCGCAGGTTGTCGACGACGGCCCGCAGCGAAAGGTCGATGATCTCGACGTTGCGGGCGATGTCGCGTTCGATGACCTGCATGAGGTTCCTGGAGGTCTGCTCGGCCTTGTCCCAGGCATCGCGACGAAGATCGAGGAGCATCGACGCCGACACGATCAGCACGCCGATAGGTGCCAGGACCCCGAGCGCCACCCAAGCGCGGCTATATTCAAGTGGTCGCGAAAGGCGCGGCAGGGTCATCGGCTGTTCCCCCCTGGGCTTGCTGGCCGTTGCCCGATCCTTCGCACGCCAGCCATTACGGTCGATTTACCCCGATGGCTTTCGACGCCTTCGACTCACTCGTGGCTAACGCCCGGTTTTATCGCGGTCTCACGCCGGACCGGCGGATCCGGGCGCGGGACCTGCGTCCCGCCGCCCGCTCATGGGGCATCCCGAGGATTGGCTACTCCGCGACCCGGCCCTCAGGCCCCAAGCGAGCTCCGTCGAGCTCCGTGACAGGTGTCCGGACCAGCCACCACCGCACCCGACCCGGTCGTTCGACCCACATGCATCGGCGCGCGCGATCCAGTCCGTCGCCATTCCTGCGCGAAGGCCGCCAAGTGCGGGCGGGCCGGCCCCTCCGCATCGAGGTAGCGCAGGAATCCCTCCACGGCTGCATCGTGGCCCGCGGCATCCGTCCTGCCCGTCAGATGCGCCCAGCGCATGAAGATGACGTAGAGGTTCGCCACGTCGGTCTCGCAGTAGTCCCGCACCCGACCGAGTTCGTCGCGCGCGACCAATTCGGCGACGCAGGACCCGTGCTCGCCCATCTTGCCCGGTGCGCCGACCGCCGCCGCAGCCTCCTCCAGGGTGAGACGCGAGGCCGCCCCGAAGGCTGAGATCGCATCCATGAGGTCGAGGTGCCAGTCCTGGGCGTAGCGCTGCCCGTAATTGGCCCAGCGCGTTCCGCGAAGAAACCATGCGGGGGCCGCGAGACCGTGCATCAACGAGCGGGCGAGGACCACCGGCATGTCGAACGCCCTGCCGTTCCAGGTGACGAGCCTGTAGCGTCCCCCCTCGAAAAGCCGCCAGAAGGCGCGCAGCAGACGTGCCTCGTCCCATCCCGGTTCGCCGCCGCTGCGGCAGGACCGCAACTCGTAGGTCTCGACCCCCGTGCCCGGCTCCCGACCGACCCCCGCCTCGATCACCGAGATGGCGACGACCTGATGCCACATGGCCTTTGGAAACCGGTCGGCCGGCCAATCCGCGGGCGTTAGGATCGGGTCCGGAACGGTCTCGATGTCGAGCATCATCAACGTGTCCGGGCTGCCCTCGTCGAAGTCGCGGCGGCGCAAGGGATGTCGCATGGTGTCAGGGCGCGGCTCCGCCCCGGGTGAGGCGGCGTCGAACAACGTCCGTTCCGCGAGCGGGCGACGGGCGGGTGAGCGCGACGCGGACGGGTCCCGGCATGCAATCGGTCGGCGTACGAAGGACGTCATGGCCTCTCCACTTCAGATGTCGTGCGTGCGGTGGGCACCGCGGCCCGGACCGGCGCGGCGTCGGGGGGAGGCGGCCTTTCCCGAGAACAACGCCCGAATGGCCGCGTCGTCGAGGTAGGCCGTGCGGAACAGGGCCTCCGCGATCCGTTCGAGGGCGAGGCGCTCGGTCCGCATGAGGTCGCACGCGCGCTCGTAGGCCAGCCGGAGCCGCTCAAGGACCGGGCGCATCAGCCAGGGCATCCGGGCCAGGTCGATGTCCTGGGCGGGGGCCAGGGACAGCAGCGGGAAATCGGCCGAGAACCCCCACGACGCCTCCATCGCCGCGGCGCATCGGGTCGCCTCGGCGAGATCCGAGACCGCGCCGGCGGAGACGTCGCCCAGGAGCACCTCCTCGGCCGCGCGGCCCGACAGGATCATCACCAGGGACCGTTCGAAGTCGCCCTCGGTCAGGGCTCCGTAGGCATCGACGAGCGCATGCTCGGTCAGGCCGCCGGTCGGGGCGATGGTTAGCGTCACCGGTCCGCTCGCGCCGCTGGCCAGGAGCGCGACCGCATGCCCGGCCTCGTGGACGGCGCAGCGCATCCGGAGCCCATCCCCGAGCGCCGGCGTCCCATCCGAGGAGCCTGCCAGGATGTCGTCCACCGTGAGGGTGCGGCCGGCCCGTCGCGCGCTGCCACGCGCCCGCCGCACCAGCGCCTCGACGTCGGCACCCGTCATGCCCCGCAGCAGCGGGACCACCGGCGCAAGGTCGAGGTCATCGGCGTCGGTCCCGAGATACTGGACCAGCATGCCGGTCAGCGCGTCGAGACCGGGAAGCTCGATCCGAAAGTGCCGTTCAAGCCGCCCCGAGCGCAAGATCGCAGGATCGATCCTCGAAGGATGGTTGGTCGTGCCGACGACGACGACCCCTTCGCGGCCGACGGCGCCGTCGAGGTGTTCCAGGAGGGCGTTGACGACCTGGCTGGAGTAATCGCGATGATGTTCTGAGAAAGTATTCCTATCTCCAAAGGAATCGAGCTCGTCGATCAGGACCACGCAAGGCGACCGCCGCGCTTCCTCGAAGAACTGCCGCATGGCGCCCAGGGTATGGCCAAGATGTCCGTCACGGGAGCCCTGCCACTGCGCGAGGGAGCCCGGATGAAGCGGTAGGTTCGCGCTTCGGGCCAGGGCCGCCGCGAACCGTGTTTTGCCCGTGCCGGGCGGCCCGCTGACGAGGGCGGCCGATTCACAGGCGGCGAACGGGATGATCCCCTCGTGCCACGACCGTAGGTCCGCCACCAGGCCGAGCCCCCAATCCCGGGCGGCTCCGAGACCGAGCGAGTCCTCAAGGCGGGGCGCGTTCGCGGTGCGCTGCCTCTCTCGCAGGCGCGAACGCCCGAGGCGCTCCAGGGCCTCGGATGCCCCGCGACCCGGGCGGATACCGAGCCGAAGGTCGGCGGCGGCCCGGACCGCCACGCAGTCCCCGAGCGCGGCGAGGGGCGGAACCTCGCCGGTCACCGCCTCGATCACCAGGCTCAGCACCTCGGCGTCGAGCGGAGCGACGAGAACCTCCCGGTCGACGGCGCGCAGGAAGTCGCGCGGCAGCGTCCTGGCGGGATCCGACGCGACGCCGATGAGCGGGACGCCGGCGACCACGGCCGCGCCGACGGTTTCGTTGCCGCGGTCGGGCCTATGCTCGCGCGAGGCCCCGTCACGCGCGAACACGACGACCTCCCGCCGGCTGCGGTCGTTCCAGGCCCCGCGCCCGCCCTCGCCATCCCGAACCCTCCATCCCAGTCCGAGGAGGCAGGGTCCCACGACGCACCGCATCGGCTCCACCCAATCCGGAGAGGATACGCGCACCAGTAGGACGGGGAAGCCGTCATCGGCCGCGGGAGGTCCTGCCGGAGCGAACGCGCGCCCCAGCATGACCGCGGCGGCCACGACGTCGGCGGCCAGCCGGGGCATGAGTGATGCCTCCCGCCGGCCGAGCGCGAGCGCGTCGAGCTCGGCTTCGTCCAGGCACCATGATGGATCCGGGCTCGCGGCTTCCTTCCGCAACGCCTCGACGAAGGCGCGCGCCATCGCGCAGGCCGCCTCGTTCGGTTCGGGCATGGCATCCTCCGGCTTCGCACGGGACTTCGATGGTGGGGGGCCGATGGTTCAGCGGCGGCGAGACTTGCGCATCCTCGGTCGCGCCCATCGCGCCGCGAGCCGCATGAGCCGGCGCTCGTCGGCGCTGCGCCGTGCCAGCGCGCGCAGGGCGTAGGCGATGACCGCCGGCGCGGTCGCGTCGCCGCGCTCGGCCATCAGCAGGAGATTGCCCATCACGAGATCCGACGCGACCGAAGCCGCGCCGCACGTGCGGACGTGACGGATGGCGAGCGCCGTGGCCGCGGCCGCGTCCCCGTCCCTTGCCGCGGACCAGCGCGTTTCGCCGAGTATCGACGTCGTCGCCAGCAGCCGCGCGAGGGCCGTTGCTTCCGCCCGGTCGAGGCGTCCGGGCGGGTACGTACGCCAAGCCGCCACCACGCCGACTTCGACCACGGGCGGCACGCCGCGCCGCGGGGTTCGGATCGCGTGCCGCAAAACCGAAGTCGAAACCACTCGGCCAGGCTCCGATGCCATGTCCACCTCCAGCGGCCCCGCCCGTTCCAAGGCGGTCAGCGAATCCGTCACGCTTTCGAAAAACTTGGCCCGTGCCCCCACGGGGAGCCGGAACGACCCGATGGGCGAATAGGCGGTCGCCGCGCTGCGCACGGGCTCGGTTTCACAGCGCCCAGCCCGGTTGGCCCGGCTGTTGGAATGCCCACGACGTTCGAGAATGCTTATATTATACCTGCGGTATATAAGACGATCAAGCCATTGCTGTCTTTGGCGGCCGGGAAAAGTCGTGGCGGCGGCAGCCCGAGGCGGGAAGTCAGCGATGGGCGCCGTACCGGCCCAACCTTTCCCGGCTCCCGATGCCCGTCGGCCTGTCCGGGGAGCTTGGTGCGGGCGGCCCTGGGCCGTAGGTCGACGTTCCCATCTCAGGCCTCGACCACCAAGGCTGGGTCGAAGGCATCGGCCGCATCCCACCGCCGCAAGGGATTGGCGACGACCCTGGTCCGGCCGATGCGGTAATCCGCCGGGGCGACGGCCCGGCCGTGGACCCAGAGCGTCGGCGCCCCCCAGGCGTGCATGACATCCTCCAGGTCCGAGGCATGCGAGGCTGCCAGCCAGGCGTCCCCGAGCCATCCCGTCCAGGCGTCGGGCAGCGAACGGCGTGAAGGCGCGAAGTGGGTGAGCACGACGGCGCGGTCCCCGGGGCGAACACCGGGCACGAGCGTCCCGGGTCCCCTCGCGACGTTCAGCGATTGACACACGATGCTGGTGAGGGCGTCCTCGATGTATCCCCGCGACCTTGCATGGGCCCCGAGGGCGTCGAGCGGCGACCACGGGCGCCCCCGCCGAAGCAGGACGCGCCGGCAATCCGCCCAGCTGTGGCGGGCCGCGACCCTGGCTAGGCGGCCCTCGAAGCTCCCTTCGAGGCACCAGTCGGTCCACAGGGTCGCCCCGACCACCACGGTCCCGCCGCCGGCCTCGGGACCGATGCGTACCGCATCGTCGGCGAGCAGGTGGATGCCGAGGTCCCGGGCGAGGTCCCGGCCGCGGGCGACCGCCTCCACCATGGGCGTCTCGGACCACAGCTCCGCGCTGCCCGCCACCATCAGGACGGGCCTGTTTCCCTGTCTGCCGTCCAGGGCGCGCGCCAACCAGTTCAACGCGACGTCCAGCCCTATGGCCACTCCGCCCGCCACCAGCAGGACGTCGAACTCGGGAAGCGGATCGGGGAGCCGGAACCCGGGATTGCGGTCGATGAGCAGGTCGGACAGGATCCAGAACCTCGCGTTCTCCCTTCGGCTCCCGACGGAGGCCGGTCCTGGACAGGCCGTCCGCACCTCGGGCGTCGGGTCGATCCGCGCTCGGGGCCGAAACGGAAGCGGCAACGGCTCCGGGACCTCGGCGCCCGGAACACGACGAGGGGGGCGAACATGCCGCGTCATCGTAGGCCCCCGGCGGCCGCCGATCCCGTTCCGGTCGAGCCCTGGGAGCGGAACGGAATGGGATGCGGCGGAGGTGCTCCCCGGCATCCTAGCGCACGAGGCTCACGGGCGAAGTCCAGCAAGGGCGTCTCCATCGGTTCTCGGCTTGCGGGAGGCAGTCAGGGCGGGGCGGCCGCCCCGGGCGGTCTCAGACCTCGACGACCAGCCCGGGCTGGAAGCGCGGGTTCTCGCCGGGATATCCTCGCGGGTTGCAGAGCACGCGGGTCCCGCCGAGGCGGTAGTCGAACGGCGTATGGGTGTGCCCGTGGACCCAGAGCGAAGGCCGACCGGCCTCGATCAGGTCGTCCAACCGCGACGCGTAGGCGGCATTGAGCGGCTTGCCGAGGAACCGCGGCGCGACGCTCCCCGCCGCGGGAGCGTGATGCGTGACCACGACGTGCGCCCGCGTCGTCGCGTCCGCGGCGGACCGGAGCGCGGTTTCGAGGAAGCGGCGTGACGCGAGGTGCAGCGCGAGCGCCTCCTCCGGCCGGAACCGCCGCCACTCCGGCTTGCGGCTCCAGGCGATGAGGCGGTGATCGTTGAGGCCCACGCGTGCGTCCCGCATGGCGGGGACCCGCGTCGCCGGTCCGTCGAGCTCGTAATCCGTCCACAGGGTGCATCCCGAGACCACGACGTCGCCGAAGCGGACGGTGTCGTTCTCCAGGAGGTGAATTCCGGCCTCCATCGCGGCCGCGCGCCCCGCCTGCAACTCGTCCGGCAGGCATCGACGGTAGAATTCATGGTTTCCGGCCACGAACGCGACCGGCATATGCGGCCGGACCGTCGCGGCGAGCCACGCGATTGACTTGACGAGGCCCTCGCCGACGTCGCCGGCGACCACCGCGAGATCGGCCCCGGGGATCGAGGCTGGGGTCCATGGACTCCCGATGTCGATGTGCAGGTCCGAAAAGATCCATAGGCGCATCGGTTCTCCCTCGGTGTCGTCACCCGGAAGCCGCAGCCGGTCCGGCGCCCCGTCGTCGCTCCCGGCGGAGACGCCCGCCGGCTTAAGTTCCACCCGGGACCGCCACGCATAGGCGAACCGGGCATGGTGCGGTCCGCCCGTCCCGTCGGCGGCGAGACGGTCGAGCGCATCGGCGAGGAACGTCGCGGCAGCCTTTTCGCCGCGAAGCGCCAGCGCGAGCGCCGCGGTGGCGACCACGTCGACGTCGGGATGCGCCGGACCGCATCGTCCGAGGACCGCCCGGGCGTCGCGGAGCGCCGCCGGGGCGTCTTCCCATTCCGAGGCGGCCACGGAGGGACCGGACCCTTGGAGGGCAGCCGTCGCCGCAGCCAGCAACGGCTTGGCCAGATCGGGCGCGAGGGCGCCCGGTCCGACCGTCCGCCACAACCTGGTGAGGGACGTCGAACCGCCCGCCGCCGGCAGCGCCCAGCGACGTTCGCCTTGGGGGTGCACGGGCATCTCCTGACATCCTCGCATGGCCGCCCGGACAGGCGGCGAGGGCTCCCCCGCCCACATCTCGACGGGCGGGACCGGCTTCCGCCTTTCGAGCGAGGGAGGGGCGACCCGCCTCGACGGAAAGGGAGACGGTGCGCTACTGCAGGGAGGGACGCGGACCGGCGGGCCGTCCCAGGCGGTAGAGCCTGGAATAGGTGCGCGCCCAGGTACGACGGTCGGAAACGTAGACTTCCGAGGTTCGGACCCGGCGACCTGGGGGAAAGTCCGGATGGTGCGTGACGCGACCGACGAGCGCCGCGACCGGCCGCATCCCGAACTCCCATTCCTCAAGGACGGGGGCGGCGGCGAGTTCCTCCGCGGACGGGTATTCGCCGTCCTCCGCGGCGTCCAAGGCATCGGCAAGGTCCCGGAGCCGGTCCTGCGCGTCGCGGCGGTCCGCCTCGCCCATCCCGGCCAGGACGGGAGCGATGACGTCGCCGGGATGCCCCGGCATCGGGACCGCACCGGGTACGACCGCGTTCAGCACGCGAAGCGCAGCGCGAACGGACAGGGACGCGAGCAGGGATCCATGGGCCGGGGCGGCGGCGTCCCGCAGCGGAGCCGGCAGGCCGCGAGGGATCACGCGGATCGAGGTGTCGTCCAGGCCCGCGGCCGCCGCCGTGTCGCGCACGGTTCGGTCGGACGCTCCGAGTGAGGGGAAACCGCACCCCAGCAGCCAAGGGACGGCGGCATGCGCGGTCGCGCGCAGCATGGACACGGCCATGGCGCGTTCGAGGACGGACGGTCCGACGGCGATCACCCTGGGACATTCCCCGAGATCAACCGGGCAGTCCGCCGCCCACCCTGGCGGCAGGTCGAGCACCACGAGGCGTCGCGCGGGATCGGCGGCCGCTTCCCGCGGGAAGTCCTCTGCGAAGGAGGGACCGTCCCTGCAAAGCTCGACAACGCGCAGCGTGTCCGGCACGCTGTCGAGTCGAGGCAGCCGGGATTCGTGCGCGCCTACGACGCGCAGGAGCGTCGTGGCGGTGCCGACCGAGGCTGCGGCACGGGCAATCAGGAAGGCGGCGTGCGTGCCAACGGCACGGCCATCGCCGCCGAACAGCGCGATGATCATGGCGAAACCCCAAAGGCGGAAAGCGGCCCTCCCGCTCGACGATCAGTCGGGCGGGGGCGGGCAGTCGGCGGTGCTTGTTGAAGTTCCCAATTATACCTGTGCTATAAAAATCTTTCAAGCCTCGCCCGACGCGCCTCGGGGAGTGGACTTCGCCTCGGCTGCGGATTTCCCTCCGGACCGGACCGTGCCAGGATACCTATGCCAAGCCGCCCGCCTGCTGGTCGGTCTCACCCAGCAGGAGCTTCACCTGCTGGCGCGCGTTTCGAAGAAGTCGATCAACGACTACGAGAACGGCTTCATCGCGATCCGAGTCGCGCTTGCGAAGCGCTTGGTCGCGGCCCTTCGCGGCGCGGGCGCCCGTTTCATCGCGGGCGAGGGATACGTCGGCGTGATCGTGAGCGGGCGGAGAACGGAGGCGGGCGTCCCGGCGGCTCCCTTCGGACAGGGAGTCCAGGAAGCCGGGATCGTCTCCGACCCGGGTCCCTCGGGCGGTTCCGCCAAGCCGCGCCCCGCCCGCGGCAGGCGTGCGTCGCAGGGGGATTGAGGCTCGAAATCCCCCGGTGGCGGTTCTCGGCGCGTTCCAGGCTCACCCCGTCCTGCCTTCGAGCCTCGTCACACGACCTTGCCGACGAGGCTCCCGATGCCTGCGGTGACGCCCACGGCGAGTGATCCCCGGAACGTCACCTGTACTGTACCGTCGCCCGCGGCACTGCGGCACCACCCGCCTTCGCCCCGAGGGCGCCGAGAATGGCGAGGAACACCAGCGAGGCCGCTACCTCCGTGTATTCGGGCCCGCGCTCGACGTAGATGCGAGCGAGATTTTGGCGCTTCGCCAGGGGTCGTCGGTGAGTTCGAGCCGCTCGCGGTCGGCCCGCTCGGTCTCGGACCGGGAATTGACCGAAGGGCACTTCCCGACCGCCATCGACATCGCGCTAGCCATCAGGATCTCCCCGTTTGTGCGTGGCGGACACCGCGACGCCGACGCTGAGGCTCGCGGTCGATACGGGTCCATCGTTGGTGCTAAACGCCGCGACGCGAAGCCAGCCGGCACGGTCGATAAGGTGCTGTGCGGGTCCTATTTACGGCTACGGCGAGAACAGCGAGGGTCGGCAGGCCCAACGTGTTCATCCGAAAGACCTTTGACCGCAGCACGAGCTGAAACTTTCGTGGCGGATAAACCAGCGCTGCGTCATGGCCGACACGGCGCAAGCTTGCCCGGCTTTTCCTGAGCAGGTCCCGGATTCAGGAGATGCGGCCGTGCTCATGCGCGCACTGTCGATGGTCGGCCAGCGTCTCGATCACCCGACACTCCCCCACCCGACCGTGGCCACATGCCTCGACCATGCGCCGCAACTCTCCGCGCAAAGCCACGAGTTGCCCGATTCGACGCTCGACCTCGGCCATGTGTCGACGGGCGATGCCGTCCACCTCCGCGCAGGACCGGTCCGGCTCGGTGGACAGAGCCAGCAACTCGCGAATCGCCTGGATCTCGAATCCGAGTTCGCGCGCATGACGGATGAAATTGAGCCGGGATATCTCTGTCTCCAAATAGCGACGCTGCTTGCCCTCGGTGCGGGTCGGGGCCGGCATCAAGCCTGCTCCCTCGTAGTAGCGGATGGTTGGCACCTTCACGCCCGTGCGGCGCGACAGCTCTCCGATTGAAATGTTCATATCCCGGCCAAACCTCCAGTCCTTAGAGGTTGCACTCTCCTTCCTCCTCGATGGGAAGGGGGCACGAAAGCGGATGGCTCCGACGAACTGTCCGAACGCCATCCGTCACTCGACCGTTTTAAGCCGCCGCAGCCCATCCTTTTGACCTTGAAGCTTTGCGTGACGCTCTCCCGTTGATGACGTCGCACACGGATGGGACCTCCCATGGTGGGAACGTGAAGGGCCTCAGGCGCTCGATCTTCCCTCTCCAAGGAGCCGCAGCGCGTTTGCCGTCACCAGCACGGTTGCCCCGGTATCCGCCAGGATGGCAGGCCATAGGCCGGTGACCCCTAGAACCGTCGTGACCAGGAACACTGCCTTCAAGCCGAGCGCCAGGGCGATGTTCGTCCTGATGTTGAACAGCGTCCGGCGCGAAAGCTCGATCATCCGGGCGATGTCTGCGACGCGTCCGTGCAGGGCCGCCGCATCCGCCGTCTCAAGCGCCACGTCGGCGCCCCCACCCATCGCGATACCGACGTCCGCGGCCGCGAGCGCCGGCGCGTCGTTGATGCCGTCGCCGACCTTGGCCACCACGGCGCCAGTGGCTTGGCGCTCCCGCACGATCCGCTGCTTGTCCTCAGGCAGGAGCTCGGCCCACACCTCGATGCCGAGCGCGGCCGCCACGGCCCAGGCCGTCCGCGCGGTGTCGCCGGTCAGCATGATCGCGCCGACGCCGAGCGACGCAAGGCGGTCGACCCCCTCCCTCGCGTCGGACCTGGGCTCGTCTCGCATCGCGAGCAGCCCGGCTACCGCCCCGTTCGCGAGGAGCACGGACACGGTCTTACCCTCGCCCTGGAGCCCGGAGACCCGCTCCTCCTGATCGGGCGTGAACGGCACGCGCGCGCCGGCTTCCCTCGGCGAGCCAAGGAACAAGTCGAGCCCCCCGACCTTGCTGGCGATGCCCTTGCCGCCGAATGCCTGGGCCCCGAATGCCGGGGGCACCGGCGCTCCGGCCTCGGCGGCCTTGGCCAGCACGGCCCGGGCGAGCGGGTGCGAGGAGCCACCCTCAAGGGCGCCCGACAGCGACAGCACGTCCCGCTCGGACCTCCCGAATGCCACCACGTTCGTCACGACGGGCTTGCCCTCCGTCAGGGTTCCCGTCTTGTCGAAGGCGACCGTCGTCACCGAGGCCAGCCGCTCCAGGACGGCGCCGCCCTTGATGAGAAGCCCGCGCCGGGCCCCGGCCGAGAGGCCGGCCGCGATGGCCGCCGGCGTCGAGATGACGAGCGCGCAGGGGCAGCCGATCAGCAGGATCGCCAACCCCTTGTAGACCCAATCCCCCCACGCGCCGCCCGTGAGAAGCGGCGGGACCACCGCCACCAAGGTGGCCACCGCGACGACGGCGGGGGTGTAGACCCTGGAGAACCGGTCGATCAGGCGCTCGGTCGGCGCCTTCGCCTCCTGCGCTTCCTCCACCAGCTGCACCACCCGGGCGATGGTGTTGTCCTTGGCAGCCGCGGTCACCCGGACGCGGAGCGCCCCGTCGCCGTTGACCGTCCCGGCGAAGACTGCGTCGCCAGGCTCCTTGCGCCTCGGCACGCTCTCACCGGTGACCGACGCCTCGTCGACGTCGCTCCCGCCGTCGAGGATGGTCCCGTCCGCCGGGACGCGGTCACCCGGCCGCACCAGCACGGTGGCGCCGACCTTGAGGCTCGCGGCGGGCACAGATTCAGTCGTGCCGTCGCGTTCCAGCAGCGCCGTCTCCGGGACGAGACCGGTCAACCCACGGATGCTCGCCCGGGCTCGACCGGCAGCGACGCCCTCCAGAACTTCGCCGATCAGGAACAGGAAGACGACGGTCGCCGCCTCCTCGGTCGCCCCGATGACGGTCGCGCCGACGGCGGCGATCGTCATGAGCATCTCGATGGAGAAAGGCGTCCCATGCCGGGCGGCCAAGATAGCTCGTCGGGCAACCGGCACCAGCCCAACCGCCATGGCCGCGAGGAAAGCCCAGCGCTCGGTAATCGGCGCGACGTGCCCGAGCGCGTAGGCTGTCACCAGGGCCGCGCCGCAGGAAGCCGCCAGCAGGGCTTTCGGCGCCCTCCACCAAGGTGTCTCAGCGGTATCCCCCAACGCCACGGCGTCCGGGTCCTCGGCCCCGTAGCCGAGGCCGCGGACGGTGTCAGCGATCATTCTCGCATCGGTCCCGGGTCCGTGACGCACCGCGAGCGTCTCGGCGGCCACCGAGACCTGCACCTGCGCGATGTCGGGCAGGCGGCGCACGGCGGCCTCGACCTTCGCCGCGCAGGACGCGCAGTCCATGCCGGTCACCCGCAGGCGGGTCGTCGGGACGTCGGTCCTGTCCAGGGTCGCTGCTTCGGTCACGGCGGGTGCCTTCCTTGTGGTTAAGGCGACCCTACTTCCTCTAGCGACTAGAGGAGCAAATATCTTGAAGCCCATCGCAATCGGGGAATTGTCGCGGCAGGCAGCCGTGAAGGTGCCGACCATCCGATTCTACGAGGAGCGCGGACTCCTGCCGCGCGCGTCCCGAACGGAAGGCAACCGGCGGACCTACGGCGCGGCCGACGTCCGCAGGCTTCGGTTCATTCGGCACGCGCGTGAACTCGGATTTGAGATCGAGGACATCCGCGCGCTGCTCGATCTCGCCGAGCAGCCGGAACGCCCGTGCGGGGAGGTAGACGCAATCGCCCGCCGGCATCTCGCTGACATCGACGACCGGATTGCGCGGCTCACCGGGTTGAGGGTGGAGGTCCAGGCGATGCTGGATCAATGCTCGCGGGGCAGTGTCCGGGAATGCCGCATCGTCGAGGTGCTGGCCGATCACGGTGAATGCCTGCACGAGGTTCACTGATGCCTACGGCCACGCGGAATTGGATTTTATGCGCTCACCACGTTCGAAACCCCTTGCTCCTCCAGTCGCTAGAGGAATTAGGCGTGCCGCATATGTCGGACGCCCCGCCGAGGGCATGAAGCCGAGCGGATTTCCCAATGACCGGACACGCAGATCGCTCCGTCCGTGCCCTCCGTGACGGAGGTGGACACGAACACGGCCATTCCGGCAATGCTCAGGCATCCTTCGGTTTCGGAAGGGCCTTCGCCGTCGGCATCGGTCTGAACGTCGCCTTCGTGATCGTCGAGGCGGTCTACGGGTTCTTGAGCAATTCCCTCGCCCTCGTCGCCGACGCAGGCCACAACCTCTCGGACGTACTCGGGCTCGCCGTCGCCTGGGCCGCGGCCATTCTCGGGAAACGGGCGCCTAAGCCGCGCTACACCTACGGCATGAAGAGCTCCTCGATCCTGGCCGCCTTGTTCAACGCGGTCATCCTCCTCGTCGCCATGGGCGCCATCGCCTGGGAGGCCGTCCGGCGCTTCGGTGAGCCCGCACCGGTGGCCGGGACCACCGTGATGGTGGTCGCGGGCATCGGCATCCTGATCAACGGCATCAGCGCTTGGCTGTTCGCATCGGGGCGCGAAGGCGACCTCAACGTGAAGGGGGCCTTTCTGCACATGGCCGCCGATGCCGCCGTCTCGGCGGGCGTCGTCGTCGCCGGCCTGCTTATCGCCCTGACGGGTTGGCGTTGGCTCGATCCGGTGACCAGCCTACTCATCGCCGCGGCGGTCGTATGGAGCACTTGGGGACTCCTGCGCGACAGCGTGCGGATGTCGCTCGCCGCCGTGCCCCCCGGCATCGACCCTGACGCCGTGCGCGCGCATCTGCGGGGCTTGGAGGACGTCACGGCCGTCCACGACTATCACGTCTGGCCGATGAGCACGACCGAGGTCGCCCTGACGAGCCATCTCGTAAGGCCGGACGGCACGGACGACGCTTTCCTTATACGAGCCGCACGCGAATTGAGGGGCCGCTTCGGGATCGTCCACGTCACGTTGCAGGTCGAGACGAGCGAGACGACCGCCTGCGCCCTGGCCCCGGACGGCGTGGTCTGAACCTGCGATGCAAGCCTGGCTCTATACCCTCATCCCGGCAGCCGCCGCCGTCCTCGGCGCCGCGGTCGCCGTCAACATGCGGCCGGGACCCGTCTTGGTCAGCGCCATCCAGCACTTCGCCGCAGGCGTCGTATTCGCCGCGGCGGCGGGCGAGATCCTGCCTGACCTCAAGCATGCCGGATCGCCTTGGGCCACCCTGGTCGGCGGCGGCGTCGGTGTTGCCGCCATGCTCGCGGTCCGCACTCTGGAGCGTCGGGTGAAAGGACCAGTCGGTCTACTGACCGTCACCGGAATTGATATCTTGGTGGACGGGCTCGTCCTCGGCATCGCCTTCGCAGCGGGCGCCAAGGCCGGTTTCCTGCTTACGGTCGCCCTGACCATCGAGGTGCTGTTCCTCGGCCTGACCGTCGCGAACGAACTCGGCGAGGGCGGAACCTCGAAAGCCAGGGTGGTCGGCTTGACCGCCGCCCTCGTCGTCCTGCTGCCGCTCGGTGCGCTGCTCGGCGGCCCGGTCGCCACGCTGCCCGCGGCCATCCGCGGCGGCTTTCTCGCCTTCGGCCTGATTGCGCTCCTCTACCTCGTGACGGAGGAACTTTTGGTCGAGGCACACGAAACGGAGGACCGTCCATGGGTGACCGCGATGTTCTTCGCAGGCTTCCTGCTATTGCTCTTGCTCGATGAGCTTGTCGGTTGATGGCGCACGTGCCGGCCGCGTTTGATGCGTCATCACGAAAGGCTTTCGGGTCGATGACATCAGCTCTTCAGTAGCGCGAGCGTCTTTCCTTTCAGGTCGTCAAAGGTCGCGATAGTGCGCAGATTGGCCTCGTACGCTCGCATCGCAGAGCGAAGTTCGGACATCTCGACCGTAGGGCGGACATTGGGAAGCTTGAGGTTGCCGCCAGCATCGGCGGCGGGGTGTCCAGGACTATGAACCGTCGGGAATTCGGTCTTGTCGCGTACGATACGGATGGCCGGTGCCTCTTCGGTGTTGCCCGTGATCGGCTCGAACACTGCAATCTTGCGCCTATAGGGTTCGCCGTCTGGGGCGGACGCCGTGGAACGCGCGTTGGCAATATTCTCGACCGACACGCGCATGCGACCCTGATGTATGCGTAGGGCGGCAGACGCCAAGCTTGGCCCGGAAATGTCGTCCTTCATCGCCGCCAGCCTCCCTCTTGCCGGCATCCTGTCCCGGCGTGCACAAATTTGTTAATCAAATCTAATGAGTTAGAGTTAAAAAAAGGTTAATTCACGCCTCATGGTGTTAGAGTAATCCGAGCGCCGGCCCGTCCGAATTCAGGAGTATTCGGCGATGTCTTCGAACCACCGTTCAGCTCTTTTCCGGGAAATCGGGCGAACGAGCATCGGATCGCTCCATTCGCACCTCCGCGACAGCCGGATCCATAGGCCGATTTGTACTCACCCGGCATCGACCGCTTCTGACTTCAAAATTTTGATATCCTCGTAAATTACATTTAATTATGTATAGAGCATACTATCAAATCAAATTGGTCGTATTTTTGGTCGAGCAGTCGTATCGACAATATAAAATATGCAAAATTTATACAAGTGACTTCATTGACGTTCGTGGCCCACTCGATGAGAGTCCCCTGATGCGTTATCTGAATCTGACGGAGACTTTGTTCGCAATGGACCCCGCGGCGATGGATGAAACGGTGGCTGATGGAACGCGATGACAGGCCGGGAGCGGGCTGCGCACAGGAGCACATCCTCCTGATCGAAGACGACGACGGCATGCGGGTGTTGGTCACGCGACTCCTGAGGGAGAGCGGCTACCGCGTCACCGGTTGCCGCAGCGGCGCCGAGATGTGGTCGCTTCTGCCCGGGAAGTCGGTCGATCTCGTCTTGCTCGACGTGATGCTGCCCGGCGCCTCCGGCTTCGATCTGCTGCGGGCGCTGCGCAGCAAGGGCACCGTGCCGGTCATCATGCTCTCCGCCCGCAACGAGGAGGCGGACCGGGTACTCGGACTCGAACTCGGAGCCGACGACTACGTCGCCAAGCCGTTCGGCCGGCCGGAACTCCTTGCCCGCATCCGCGCGGTGCTGCGTCGGACCACCATCGCGCCGGCCGCCACCGCGGCGGAGAGGGCACAGGTTCTGACCTTCGCCGGCTGGCGGCTCGATTTGCGCAGCCGGCAGCTGACCGATCCCGGGGGGGCTGCCGTAGACCTCTCGGGGGCCGAGCACGACCTACTCATGGTGTTCCTAGAGCATCCCGGGCGCGTGCTCGGCCGCGAGCAGATCCTGGAGATGAGCCGCGGACGGCTCGCCGCCCCGTCCGACCGTAGCGTGGACACCCTGGTCAGCCGCCTGAGGCGCAAGCTCGAACCGCCCGAGGGCACGCTCCCCGTGATCAAGACGGTTCGCGGCTCCGGCTACATGATGGCCGCCAAGGTCGAGCGGGCGTGAAACAACTGGTCGATCTTGCCCGCAGCCTGGAGGGGCGCACCGTCGCCGTGCTGTTGCTGGCGGTACTCGTGGTCCACGGGGGCGCGTTGTTGCTGTACCGTCAGTCGGCGTCGGCCGCGGCCGACGAGGCGTTCGCGAACGAAGTGGCGCGACAGCTCGTCTTGGCGCGGGAAGCGGTACTGCGGCGACCGCCGGGGGAGCGCGGCATCGAGGCAAAAGCCCTCTCGTCGGGTCATTTCGAGATAGGCTGGGAGCGGGGGGAATCCGCCGAGACGGGCAAGACAGACCCCGCCTTGCGCGATCTGCGCGAACGCGTCCTGGAGATCGAGCCCGTGCTCGGCCCAGGTCTGGCGCTCGCCCTGGCGGCGCCGGACGAGCCGCTGCACCAACAGGACCTGCGCGGCGCCTTCCCGCTGCCGGACGGCAGTTTCCTGACCTTCCGGTCCGCCCATTCGCCTCACCTGGTCCACCTTGCACCCTGGGCGTACCTCGCCACCGCGATGGCGATCCTGGTCGGCGTCGCCGCCGTCGTGCTGGTGCACCGGATCGCCGGCCCGCTCAGGGAACTTACGCACGCCACCGTCCGGATCGGGCACGGTACGGTCGTGTCCGTGCCTGAGGTCGGACCGGACGAGACGCGCGGGATCGGTCGGGCGCTGAACGCGATGCAAGGGCGCATCCACCGCCTCGTCGCGGAACGGACGCAGGCTTTGGCGGCGGTCTCGCACGATCTGCGCACGCCGATCGCCCGGCTCCGTCTTCGCCTGGACAAGGTCGATGACCTTGCGGACCGCCGTGCCATGGCTGCCGACCTCGACGACATGCAGGCCATGATCGACGCGACGCTGTCGTACCTGCGTGGCGAAGCCGACCCGGAAGCACGGCAGGTCGTCAACGTGGCGAGCGTGCTGATGAGCGTCGCCGACGCCTCCGCGGACGTGGGCCGCGAGGTGGGCTACGACGGCCCCGGCCGGGCGCTGGCGTCGGTACGTCCCGTTGCCTTCCGCCGCGCGGTCGAGAACCTTGTCGACAACGGTGTGCGCTACGGGATCCGGGTCCGGGTCGGCATCGAGATCGAAGAGGCGACCCTGGTGGTGCGCATCGACGACGACGGCCCCGGCATCGCGCCGGAGGACGTCGCCCGGGCCTTCCAGCCCTTCACCAGGCTGGAGGGGTCGCGTAACCGCAACACGGGCGGGACGGGGCTCGGACTGACCATCGCCCGGCGCGCGGTCGAGGCGGACGGCGGCACGCTCGTCCTGTCGAACCGGCCAGAGGGCAGCCTGCGGGCCGAGATCCGCCTGCCGAGGGCGAAGGGACGCGATTGAGACGCGGCCTACCGGGCGGTCGCCGGTGCGTCGGGGTGCGCGTCCGGCTGCGCCGACCGCTCGTTCGAGACATAGCCGCTCCCAGGCAGTGCCACCGTGAGGATGATGCCTGCGACAGCCAGCGACGCGGACAGGGCCGCCGGAACGAGGAAGGCATCGGGACCAAGGGCCTTCTGGATGAAGCCGCCGGCGACCGCGCCAAGCGTCAGGCCCGCCCAAAGCGGTGCCTGGAGCCAGAACGACGGCGCGGGCTTGTGCAGGACCATGTTCGCCAAACCGGTCCCGAAACGTACGACGGTTCCGGTGACGTAGGTCAGGGCGAGGCTCCGCCCGGCCTCATCCTGCAGCGTCGCATTCAGCATGCCGAGGGCAAGGACGACGGGATAGGCATGAAGAGGAAACGCATCGGAAGCTTCCGGCAGGAGGTTGCCGATGGACAGCAGGACGGCCTGCGCGCCGAGCAGGACCGAAAGACGCCACCGCCCAGCCCAAGCCGCAACAAGGGTGCCGGCGAACGCACCGAAGCAGAACAGCGCGATGGTGCTGCCGAACCTGGTGACGCCCGACCAATCGAAGGAACTGGCCGCGACGCCGAACCGGGTCGTGTTCCCACTCATGAACGACATGAACAGTTGAGAGTGTTCCAGGAAGCCTATCGAGTCGGCCGAACCCGCCAGGAATGCCAGCGCGACGGCCAGGGGCACGCGGGTCTCGGGTCTCGACGGGAAAGATCTGTCCACTTGGCCACCTGTCGCTGCCGCGTCGGATCTCGCCGGGGTCGCGTTCGACCCGGCGTCCGGTCCTGCGGGGAGCCGGTAGGGATACGTCGACCCCATGGCCGAGGCTTTGCTCGACCTTGACGAAGTGTGTCGGCACGCGCGCCTGACACACTTCGTCACGAACGCGGCGAACGGCAGTCAAACGGGTCGGCTATCTCCACTCCTCAAGCGGCCGATGTGGCCGATGGAAGGGATACAGATCGATGAAGCGTACGCTTGCCGCCGTTCTCACCGCCGCGATGCTGGCCGGAGCGGCCACGCCCGCCCTCGCGGTCGACGGGCACGGCAACGCCTCCAATCCGGAGCGCAGCGTCCCGAACTCGGGCGACGTCTCCGGCGGACCCGCCCACCGTGACGATCCGCGGGTGCGGGAGGCGCAGGAGAAAGGCCCGGACGGCAAGCCCGCGCACCGCGAAGGCGACGGCCACGCGCACGGGCACAGCCAGGATAAGCCCGGCAAGAAGTAAGCTTCCCACGAGGTGACACGATGAGCGGGAGACGCGCGATGCGATTGCTGCCCCTGCTCGTCGTCTTCGCGCTCCTGGCAACGGGCCTCGGCTACGCGCTCGCGGCGTCCCCTTGCCCGGACGACTTTTCACGGTGCGATACAGCCCCCTCACGCATCGTGGAAACGCCCGCCTCGACGCAAGTCGGGGCGGGCGTCCGCCTTGGTTCGGTCGACCGAAACGTTCAGTCGTCGAACTCGCGGTGATCGTGGCGCTCAAAGCCGTGGCGGTTCTCGTCCCGGTCGTCGTGATGATGGCGACGAACCTCCACGTGGTCGTGGTCGCCGTGATGGTGGCGGCGCACCTCCTCATGATGGTGGGGAGGTGGTCCGTAGCCGTAATGTTGGGCCGACGCGGTCATGGGGACCGATGCGAGGGCAGCGGTCGTCAGGGTGATCAAGCGACGTTTCATGGACGAAAATTCCTTGCTGGTCGCACAAGGCTCTGCCGACGGCTTTGAACGGGGCGTGAAGCGACCATTCAGTATCCTCCGACCAGGGAAGCCTTCACCACAACGGGCGACCGCAGCTTGCGACACAGCCTCGGAATCGCAGATAAGGACGGTGATGACTTCGGCGCGGCGCCATATGAGCTTCGGAGCGATGACGGGGTGGTGGGCAACCGCCGCCCTCGCGCTCGTCCTGGCGCTGGCCATCGCGATGCCCGGCGCCGGTCTCATGGACGACCTTGTCTCTCACCAGGGCCGTCAAGGCCATGACAGGAGCGAACTCTCGCTCGTCCCGCATACGGTGTCTGGCCTGGATCATGCCTCCGACCCCGGGTCAGCCGACCACGTCCATTGCGGTTGCCACGTCGCCTTGAGCACGACCGTCGCCGGCGATGCCCCGCTCCCCGACGGAACGCGCCCCTCCTACGCCAGATTGTCCGAGAGGATGCCCTCGGTCTCTCCCGACCGCCTGCCAAGGCCGCCGCGCGCCTGAGGTGACGCCGCGAAGGCGGCGCGTCACGAACCCGGGTCCGACCGACCCGAGCCGTCTCCTCACGTCACCGACCGCGATTGTCCGGCATGTCCGTCATCGGCTTCCGGCACGCCCGAGCAGGCATCATGCGCATCATCCTGACCGCCCTCATCCTGGCCGTCGGCGTCCTCGTGGGCGCTGCGGTTCCCGCCGTCTCCGGCTTCGTCCAGGGGCTGTTGATATCGGCTGGCCTGCCGCCGACCGTCTTCAACCTCGCCAGCGGCCCCACCGCCGCGAATTCCGCCGAGGCTTCCCCCGGCGAGGCGGGCCACGCCGCGGGCGACGGACACGGTCACGGTCACGGCAAGCCGGCCAGTAAGCCCGGGGCCGAGCAGACCCAAGGCGAGCATGACCACTCCGAGGCCGAAGGCGAGGAAGGTCATGTCAAAATGACCGCCGAGCAGATCGAGAACCAGGACATCAAGGTGGCCAAAGCCGAGGGCGCCATGCTGTCTCGCCATATCCTGGTGCCCGGTACGATCACGCCCGACACCGACCGGATCGCGCGGGTCCCTGCCCGGGTCGTCGGCACCGTCGCCGAGATGCGCAAGCGCCTGGGCGACGCCGTCAAGAAGGACGAGGTCGTTGCCGTCCTGGATAGCCGCGAGGTCGCGGACTCCAAGAGCGAGTACCTCACCGCCTCGGTGAAGGCCGACCTGGAGAAGACCAATTTCGAACGGCAGCAGGCGCTCTGGGACAAGCGGATCTCGGCCGAGAGCGCCTTCTTGAATGCCAAGGCGGTCTATTCCGAGGCGACGCTGCGCCAGGATCTGGCGCGGCAGAAGCTGTCGGCGCTGGGGCTCGACGCGACGGCGGTGGCCAAGCTGGCCAAGCGCGACGAGACCACCCCGAACCTGTCGAGCCTGCGCCAGTACGAACTGCGCTCGCCGATGTCGGGGCGCATCGTCGAGCGAAAGGTCGACGTCGGCACCGCGGTGGGCAAGGAAGGCGACCCTTCCGACCTCTACACCGTCGCCGACCTCTCAACGGTGTGGATCGAACTTGCCGTTCCGACCTCGGAACTCGCCAAGGTCAAGGAAGGCGCGTCCGTCACGGTCGCGCCGGGCCAGGAGGGCGGCGTGCAGCACGAGAAGGGCAAGGTCGTCTTCGTCAGTCCTTTCCTCACCGCCGACACGCGTGCCGCCAAGGTCATCGTCGCCCTGCCGAACAAGGACATGGCCTGGCGTCCGGGCACCTACGTCACCGCCGAGGTCGAGATCTCGCGGGATGCCGTTCCGGTGAGCGTGCCCAAGGCGGCCCTCCAGACCGTCGAGGGCAAGCGCGTCGTCTTCGTCCGCACAGACGAGGGCTTCGAGAAGCGCGAGGTCGAACTCGGGCGCTCCGACGACGACGCCTACGAGGTCGCCTCGGGTCTCAAGCCCGGCGAGGCCATCGCCGTCGGCAACACCTTCCTCCTCAAGGCCGAGCTCGGAAAGAGCGAAGCCGACCACGCGCATTGAGGGGACGGGCCATGATTTCGAAGATCCTCGACTTCTCCGTCCACCAGCGCTGGCTCGTGCTGCTGCTGTCGCTGCTGGCGGCCGGATTCGGTGGCTATGCCGTGACCAAGCTGCCCATCGACGCCGTCCCGGACATCACCAACAACCAGGTCCAGATCAACACGACCGCGCCCTCGCTCTCGCCCGTCGACATCGAGAAGCAGGTCACCTACCCGGTCGAGACCGCGCTCGCGGGCATCAAGGGGCTGGAATACACCCGCTCGCTCTCGCGCAACGGCTTCTCGCAGGTCACCGCCGTCTTCGCGGAGAAGCTCGACATCTACTTCGCGCGCCAGCAGGTCGCCGAACGCCTCTCGCAGGTGAAGCAGGACCTGCCGCCCGGCGCCGAGCCCGCCATGGGCCCGATCTCGACCGGCCTGGGCGAGATCTACATGTGGTCGATCCACTACGCCAAGCCGGGCGAGCGCCAGGTCTCGGCCGCGGGTAAGCCCGGTTGGCAGCCGGACGGCAGCTACCTGACGCCGGAAGGTCAGAGCCTCAGGACGGAACTGGAGCAGACCGCCTACCTGCGCACGGTCCAGGACTGGATCATCCGCCCACAGATCAAGACGGTCCCGGGGGTCGCCGGCATCGACGGCATCGGCGGCTTCGAGAAGCAGTACCACGTCCAGCCGGACCCAACGAAGCTCGCCGCCCGCGACCTGTCCTTCGGTGACGTCGCCCGCGCCCTGGAGACGAACAACGCCAACCAGGGCGCCCGCTACCTGGAGGACAACGGCGAGGGCTACGTCGTTCGCGCCGCCGGGCGCCTGGAGAGCATGGACGAGATCGGCGACGTGGTCGTCGCCACCCGTGCCGGCGTCCCGGTGCGCATCCGGGACATCGCCGAGGTCCGCATCGGAAAGGACTTGCGCACCGGCTCCGGCAGCGAGAACGGCCAGGAGGTCGTGATCGGCACGGCCCTGATGTTGATCGGAGACAACAGCCGTAAGGTCGCCGCCGCGGTCGACGCACGCATGGAGCAGATCCGCAAGTCGCTGCCGCCGGGGGTCGAGGTGCAGACCGTCCTCGACCGTACCCGCCTCGTCGAAGCCACCATCAAGACCGTGGCCAAGAACCTGTCCGAGGGCGCCGCCCTCGTCATCGTCATCCTGTTCCTGCTGCTCGGCAACATCCGCGCGGCCATCATCACGGCGCTCGTCATCCCGGTCGCCATGCTGATGACCATGACCGGGATGGTCGAGGCGAAGATCTCGGCCAACCTGATGAGCCTCGGCGCGCTCGACTTCGGCCTGATCGTCGACGGGGCGGTCATCATCACCGAGAACGCCCTGCGGCACCTCGCCGAGAAGCAGCACGAACTCGGGCGGAGCCTCGACACCGAGGAGCGCCTGCAGACGGTGCGGGCCTCGGCCGAGGAGATGATCAAGCCCTCCCTCTACGGGCAGGCCATCATCATCCTGGTCTACGTCCCGCTCCTGACCTTCACCGGGGTGGAGGGCAAGATGTTCGAGCCGATGGCGCTGACAGTCATCATCGCGCTCGTGGCCGCCTTCGTCCTCTCGCTGACTTTCGTGCCCGCCCTGATTTCCATCGTCATCACCGGCAAGGTCACCGAGGAAGACAACTTCATCATCCGTGCGTTCAAGGCAGCCTACCGCCCGGTGCTGGCCGCTGCGGTCCGCGCGCCCGTCGCCTTCGTCGTCGGAGCGCTCCTGCTCCTCGTCGGTGCGGGAATCCTCTCCACACGCCTGGGCACCGAGTTCATCCCGCAGCTCGACGAGAAAAGCATCGCGCTCAACGCCACACGCATCCCCTCGACCTCGCTGACCCAGTCCCAAGCGATGCAGCTGAAGGTCGAGCAGGCCGTGTCAAAATTCCCGCAGGTTGCCTACGTCTTCTCGAAAACCGGCACGGCGGAGGTCGCATCGGACCCGATGCCGCCGAACTCGTCGGACACTTTCGTCATCCTGAAGCCTCAGGAGGAATGGCCCGACCCGAGCCTGTCCAAGGCGGACCTGCAGGAGCAGATCGAGAAGGCGGTCGGCGAACTCGCCGGCAACGTCTACGAGTTCTCCCAGCCGATCCAGCTGCGTTTCAACGAGCTCTTGGCCGGCACCCGCGGCGACCTCGCCGTGAAGGTGTTCGGCGAGGAGTTCGAGCCGATGCTCAAGGCGGCCAATCAGGTCGCCCAGGTGCTGCGCGGCATCACCGGGGCCGAGGACGTCAAGGTCGAGCAGACCGCCGGCCTGCCGTTCCTGGAAATCAAGATCAACAAGGCCGAGGCCGCCCGCTACGGGCTCAGCGTCGGCGCCATCCAGGAGGTCATCGGCGCGGCCATCGGCGGCAAGGATGCGGGCGTGGTGTTCGAGGGCGACCGGCGCTTCCCCATCGTCGTGCGCCTGAACGACAAGGTGCGCGAGGACCGCGAGGCATTGGAGAACATCCCGGTGCCGCTTCCTCCGGGGCTGAACGGACGGGCGAGTTCGGTCCTGCTCAAGCAGGTGGCGTCGTTCTCGGTGACCGAGGGGCCGAACCAGATCTCGCGCGAGAACGGCAAGCGTCGGGTCGTGGTGACGGCCAACGTGCGCGGCCGCGACATCGGCTCGCTGGTGGCGGAGGCGCAAGGAAAGGTCGCCGCACAGGTCCAGCTTCCGTCCGGTTACTACGTCACCTGGGGTGGCCAGTTCGAGAACCTCGCCTCCGCCAAGCAACGTCTCATGATCGTGGTGCCGGTCTGCTTCTTCCTCATCTTCCTGCTGCTCTACTCGGCGCTGGGCTCGCCCCGGGACGCCCTGCTGGTGTTCAGCGCGGTGCCCCTGGCCCTGACCGGCGGCATCGCGGCGCTGTGGCTGCGGGGCATGCCCATCTCGGTGCCGGCGGCGGTCGGGTTCATCGCGCTCTCGGGCGTGGCGGTGCTGAACGGCCTCGTGATGCTGACCTTCATCAAGCAACTCGTCGCCGAGGGACGGCCCAAGCGCGAGGCCATCCTCGAAGGCGCCATGATCCGGCTGCGGCCGGTGGCGATGACGGCGCTCGTCGCCTCGCTCGGCTTCGTGCCGATGGCCATCGCCACGGAAACCGGCGCCGAGATCCAGCGGCCGCTCGCGACCGTGGTCATCGGTGGCCTGATCAGCGCCACCTTGCTGACCTTGGTCGTCCTGCCGGCCCTGTACGCGCGCTTCGGCAGGGTCGAGACCACGGCAGCGGCTGAGCGCCCGGCGCCGTCGGTTCCTCGCCAACTCAAGGCGGCGGAGTAGCCCCGATGGGAAGGGTCCGGTCGGGCATGCTCGTGTGGTTCGGCTTGACCATGGCCGTTCAGGCCGAGCCGACCAAGATCGTCGGCATCGGTGCCGCCTCCTGTGCCCGGTTCGGCGCGGATGCCGCGGCGCAGCCAGCCATGGAGCGCGACTACTTCGCCTGGGCGCAGGGGTTCATGAGCGGCGCGCTGATCCGGGCGCCGGACGGGGTCGACGAGGGCTTGGACCTCGCGCCGCCCTCCATGCCCTTGGCCGCCCAGGCGGACTTCCTACGCACGTTCTGCGCGGCCAATCCGGCCACCGATTACTCGGACGCGGTTCGTGCCCTCTACCACCGACTGCGTGGACCCGCGTCCTAGGAACCGGGTCCGACGGGAGACCGAGCGATGAGGTGGCACCTGCGCGTCCTTCACGCGGCCGCATTCGCGGTCGTCCCGGCCCTCGCCGCCGATGCGGGCGAGGCGCCGTTCGGCCTTGCGTGGGGACCGCTCTCCGAAGTGCCCCGTCCGCTGAAGGTCGACCGCGAGGCGAACTTGACGGCCCTGTACTACCCGCAGGGTTGGCGGCCGGCCACGGGACCCGGGACGGCCGAGGTCATCCTGGTGATCTGCCGGACCGAGGGGCTGCAGCAGGTGGTCTGGGTCGGCGTGCCACTCTCCGGCGACGACCTCGCGAAAGCGCGTCGGGCCATCCACGACGAAGGCGTTCGCCGTTACGGCGAACCCGAGCCGGGACCGACGGCGGATGCGGAACTCTGGCCCGGTGGGCAGGCGCTGCTGGCCAGCCGCGAAACCGCGGACGGACGGCGCGAACTCGTCATGACGACGTTCGGCCCCGGATACCAGGCCTGTTCCGGGACGCACCACGTCGAGGCCGGGCATCCGGCTGGCGCACACGTGGCCGACCTGATCGGCGGAATCGCGCCCTGAAACCCGCGGTCGGACACATCATCGCAAACCTGGGATCGGCATATGGGACACGGACACGCACACGGCGGCGGCCATGGGCATTCGCACGGCGGCGGCATTCCCTCGGGCTCGGCTGCGGCCCGCAACAAGGGACGCCTCGCCTGGGCGCTCGGGCTGACCTTGACCTACATGTTCGCCGAGGTCGTCGGCGGCCTGCTCACCGGCAGCCTCGCGCTCCTGGCGGATGCCGCGCACATGGTCACGGACGCCGGCGGCCTCGCCCTGGCGTTGCTCGCCATTCACTACGCGGCCAAGGCGCCGACGGCGGGCAAGAGCTTCGGGTATATGCGCTTCGAGATCCTCGCGGCGCTCGCCAACGCCGTCGTGCTGCTCGGGGTCACCGCCTACATCCTCTACGAGGCCTATCGGCGCTTCGTGGAGCCGACCGAGATCCTCGGCTGGCCGATGATGCTGGTGGCGCTGGTTGGGCTGGGCGTGAACCTCGCCAGCATGAAGCTGCTGTCGGGCGGCTCGTCCGAGAGCCTCAACGTGAAGGGCGCCTACTTCGAAGTCTTTTCGGACATGCTGGGCTCGGTCGGCGTCATCCTCGCGGCCCTCGTGGTGATGGGCACGGGCTGGACCTGGGTCGATCCTCTCATCGGCGCCGGCATAGGCCTGTTCATCGTACCCCGGACCTGGCGACTGCTGAGCGAAGCCCTTCACATCCTGTTGGAGGGCACGCCTCCCGGCGTGGACCTCGCCGCCCTGAAGACCGAGATCGAGGCGATGCCGGGGGTGCGCCGCGCCTACGACCTGCATGCCTGGACGTTGACGTCGGGCTTCGACGCGATGAGCGGGCACGTGGTGGTCGACGACGTCGCCGGCGGGCCGGCGGTGATCCGTGCCGTGCGGGGCCTAATGAAGGAGCGGCACGGCATCGAGCACGTCACCGTCCAGGTCGAGGACGAGGCACTCTCCGCGGAGTTCCCGCACCTTCCCGTCTGAGGCGGCGCGGCCATGGTAGGCAAGAAGCTGGCCCGGGAAATCGAGAGATGGGAGTCCAAGCCGCGCGGCAGGCGTCGTGCCCGTCCGCACGTCAGAAGGCGGGCGGGACGCGACCTCGTCAAGGTGCTGGCGGTGTGCTTCCTGCTCCTGGGCTTCCTGGTGCTCCTGGGCCATTTGTCCTGACCCGGAGGTAGCCGGGCCGAGGCGGCCTGCGCGGAAGGAACCGCACGGGCCGCCCCACCGACGGCCCTACTGCTTCTCGAACCGCGCCTGGATGTTGTGCCCGTGCATCTTCGCGGACAGCACGACCTTCGCTCCCGCCGCCAGCGGGGCCTTAAGGTCGGCCATGAGCTTGTTCGGCGCCCCCGGCTTCAGGGTCAGCGTCTCCGTCTTGCCTCCGACCTGCACGAATGCCTTGGCCGAGAGGCCGGCGGTCTCGACCGGCTTGCCGTCCTCACCGGTCACGAAGAAGGTGATGCCGGTCTCGGTCGCGACGAACTCGACGGGATGTCCATCGGCGACCGTCGTCTGGCCGCCGTTCGGGCCGGCGGCGAGGCAGGGCGACGCGAGGGCGATGGCGACGGCAACGACGGCGAGGCGGAAGGGGGAGCGCATGACGATGTCCTTTCTCGGGGGTCGGGAAGGTCTCAGAACGCCTCGACGGGCGAACTTCTCGGTGCCTCGGGTGAAGCCTCGGGGCGGTGACGGGCCTCGTCCCGCAGCCGCTCCAGGGGCTTGCGGCCGAAGGTCAGGAACAGCACCGGGGTCAGCACGGTGTCGAGCAGCGTCGCACTGATCAGGCCGCCGAAGATCGTCACCGCCACGGGGTGCAGGATCTCCTTGCCCGGCGCGTCGGCGCCGATCATCAGCGGCACCAGGGCGACGCCCGCCGAGAGCGCCGTCATCAGGACCGGCGCCAGCCGCTCCAAGCTGCCGCGGATGACGAGGTCGCGCCCGAACGGCATGCCCTCGTGGATGGCAAGGTTCAGGTAGTGGCTGATCTTGAGGATGCCGTTGCGGGTGGCGATGCCGGTCAGCGTGATGAAGCCGATCATCGAGGCGACCGAGAGTGGTTGCCCGGCTATCCAAAGGGCGGCCACCGAGCCGATCAGGGCGAGCGGGATGCTGCCTAGGATGATCAGCGTGAAGACGACCGAGCGGTAACGGGAGTAGAGCAGCGCGAAGACCAGGGCGAGGGAGAGCAGCGACAGCAGGCCGATGGTCCGGCTCGCCTCTGCCTGGGCCTGGAAAGAGCCCTCCAGGCTCGTGGCGTACCCGTTGGGCAAGTTCGCCGCGGCGACCTTCTCCTGGATGGCCTGGACGATCTTTCCCATGTCGGAGCCGGGTTGGGTGTTGGCCTGCACGACGATGCGGCGCCGGGCGTTCTCGCGCAGGATCTGGTTCGGCCCGTCGGTCTCGCGGATGTCGGCGATCTGGCGGGCCGGCACCCAGCCGGACGGGGTCTCGATGAGGAGGTCGCCGAGGCGCTGGGTCGTGCGCATCGTGTCGGAGAGGCGCATCACCACGTCGAAGCGGCGGTAGCCGTCCACCACCCGCGAGACCACCTGCCCGTTCGACAGGCGGCTCAACTGCTCGACCAGGGCCGCGGGTTGGACGCCGTAGAGGGCCGCGCGGGCATAGTCGACGCGAATTTCCAACTGGGGGATGAGCACCTGCTTCTCGACCTGGAGGTCGGCGAGGCCGGGGATGTCCGAGAGCCGCGCCCTCGTGTCCTCGGCGAGCGCGCGCAGGGTGTCGAGATCCTCGCCGAAGATCTTGAGCGCGATCTCGGCGCGCACGCCCGAGAGCATGTGGTCGAGCCGGTGCGAGATCGGCTGGCCGACGTTGACGCTGACGGGCAGCACCGCGAGGCGCCCGCGGATGTCGGTGACGAGTTCGGGCTTGGGTCGCGACCCCGGCTTCAGGTCGATCTCAAGGTCGGAGGAGTGGACGCCTTCCGCGTGCTCGTCGAGCTCGGCCCGGCCGGTGCGGCGACCGATGGACTTCACGTCCTGCATCTCCAGGAGCAGCCGTTCCGCCACCAGTCCGATCCGGTTGCTCTCGGCCAGCGAGATGCCGGGGTTGAAGGTCATGTTGACCGTGAACGAGCCCTCGTTGAACGGCGGCAGGAAGGTGCGTGGCAGGAAGGTCGCCGCGAGCCCGGCCGCCGCCACCGCCAGACCGGCGACCGCCATGACCGGCCGGCCATGCCCGAGCAGGCCGCGCAGCAGGGCGGCGTTCCCGCGCTTAAGCCACTTGAGGAATTGGCTGTCATGCTCCTCCAGTCGCTTGAGGCCCGGCAGCAGGTAGTAGGCCAGCACCGGCGTCAGGGTGATGGAGACGAGGAGGCTCGCCAGGATCGAGACGATGTAGGCCTGACCCAGCGGGGCGAAGAGCCGGCCCTCGATGCCCGACAGGGCGAAGAGCGGCACGAACACCAGCACGATCACCATAGTGGCGTAGACGATGCCGGAGCGCACCTCGTTCGAGGCCTCTACCACGACTGTGAAGACGCTTTTGGGGTTACCCGCTTTACGGTTCTCGCCGAGTCTCCGAAAAATGTTTTCGACGTCGACCACCGCGTCGTCGACGAGTTCGCCGATGGCGATGGCGAGGCCGCCAAGGGTCATCGTATTGATCGACAGCCCGGCGAGGTGGAACACGACCGCGGTCGCCAGGATCGAGACCGGGATCGCCGTGAGCGAGATCGCGGTGGTGCGCACGTTCAAGAGGAAGGCGAACAGCACCACCGCGACGACGACGACGGCCTCCATCAGCACCGTCTCGACGTTGCGTATCGAGGTCTCGATGAAGTTCGCCTGCCGGAAGATGAGCTGGTCGGCGCGCACGCCCTTGAAGGCGCATGCCTCGCCGACGGGTTCGGCCACGGACGGACCCGTCCGATCCGAGCTGCCCTTGCCCGCGTCGGGGCCGCAGGCGTTCAGGCTGGCGGTGATCTCCGCGAGGGCCGTCTCGACCTCGCGGGTGAGCCGCACCGTGTCGACGGCCGGCTGCTTCTCGACCGAGACCACGACCGCGGGCGCGCCCATGTAACCGGCATCACCCCGCTTCACCCGGGCCGCGAAGGAGACCTCGGCCACCTGCCGCAGGTAGATCGGTCGGCCGTTGACGGTGGCGACGACCATGTTGCGCAGGTCGTCGAGGCTCATGCTCCGGCCGAGGTTCCGGATCAGGTACTCGCGGGCGTACTGGTCGGTGAAGCCGCCGCCGGTGTTGGTGCCGAACTGAGCCAGCGCCGTCTCCAGTTGGCCATGGGTGACGCCGAGCGCCCGCAGGGCCGTGGGCTGGGGCGCGACGCGGAACTGGCGCACCTCGCCGCCCATCGGGATCACCTGGGCGACGCCGGGGATCGAGAGCAGGCGTGGTCGGATGGTGAAGTCGGCGAGTTCCCGCAATTGCATCGGCGAGACCGTGCCGCCGTTGAGGGCGACCATCACGATCTGGCCCATGATCGAGGAGACCGGACCCATCATCGGGTTGACGTTTGGGGGTAGTTGCGGGCGCACCATCGCGAGGCGCTCGGCGACCTGCTGGCGGTTGCGGTAGATGTCGGTGCCCCAGTCGAACTCGACGTAGATCACCGAGAGGCCGACGCCGGACACGGAACGCACCCGGGTCACGCCCGGCAGGCCGTTCATCTGCGTCTCGACCGGGAACGTGACGAGCTGCTCGACCTCCTGGGGGGCGAGTCCCTCGGCCTCGGTCATGATCGTCACCGTCGGCCGATTGAGGTCCGGGAATACGTCGACCGGAAGCTTGGTCGCGGTGAAGGCACCGTAGATGACGAGCACCGCGGCAAGCGCCAGTACGAGGAGGCGGTTGCGCAGGGATTGCGTGACGAGGAGCGTGAACACGGGTTGGCCTCCTCAGCGGACCTGGTTGAGGAGTTCGGCGCCTTGGGTCACGATCCGCTTGCCCGCGGCGAGCCCGGAGACGACCAGCACCTGCCCCGCATCGAGCGGCTCGACCCGCACCTCGCGGGGCTCGAAGCGCTCCGGCGCGGTGTGCTCGTAGACGATGCTTTGGCCGTTGCCGCCACGCACCACGCTCATGCGCGGAAGCGCCAACCCCTTCTGCTGTGCGTCGGTTGCGGCCAGCACGGTGACGAACTGCCCGGTCCGCAGTTCCGACGGCGCGCCTTCGACGGCGAAGTGCATCGGCACGGCTTGGCTGCGGTCGGCGAGCCCTGCGCCCATGTAGGCGAGGCGCAGCATGCGACCGTCGGCAAGGCGGGCGGTGGCGTGCTGGCCGCCGGTGAGGGCGTCGAAGCTCAGCGCCTCGATCCAGAGGCGGGTCGGGTCGACGATCTGGAACACCTGCACGCCGGGGCTCGCCATCTGCCCGGCCACGGCGGTCGCCTCGGCGATCACGCCGTCGACCGGCGCCTTGAGTGCTTCGGGCTGCTGGCGGATTGTGTCGAGGGCGGCGCGGCGGTCGAGCAGACCCTTCAGCTCGGCCTGGGCGTCCTCCAGTTGCACCTGCGATACGGCGCCGCCCGGTGCGAGCTTGCGGTAACGTTCGACCCGTCGCTCCGTGACTGCGATCTGCTGGTCGAGTTCGCCCTGGCGTTGGCGCATGTCGGAGGCGTCGACCGCCTGCACCGGCGGCGTGACATAGGCCAGCACCTCGCCCTTGCGCACCCGCGTGCCGAGCCGCGGGAAGATCCCGGATTCCGGCGGCGAGAGCCGGCCGCCGACCGAGGACTGCACGACCCCGCTGGCACTCGGATCGGGCACGATGCGCCCCGGCAGCTCGACGGTGCGGCGCATGATGTCGGAGGATGTCACCACCGTGCGCACGGCCAGTACCCTCTGGGTGGGCTTGGGCACGAAGATCGACCCGTCCGGTTGACGTCGCGCCAAGTCCTGTCCCGCCGGCGCCGGGGCGGCCATGAGGGTGGTTTGCGATCCGGGGGCACTCCCGTGACCGTGCCCCTCGCCCGCGAAGGCGCGCGGCGCGAACGCGAGGGCGACGATGAGGGCGACGAGGGCAGTGGCCGGCAAGTAACGGCGCCCCTTCATCAGGAGCGTGACCGCGATGCCGAGAAGGAAGCCGGTGCCGCCGATGGCCAGCGGCAGCGGGTCGGCCTCCTTCAGGTGGCGCTGAAAGTCGTGGGCCGCGGCGAGGCCGGATGCCCACGCGGAGACACCCGCCTCAGACTTCGGCGGCGGTGCCTCCCGCACCGTCAACGTGACCGGAAACATGTCGGTTGAGCCTGCCGCGGTCACGGTGAAGAGCACCTCGTGCTCGCCGGGGTGCAGGCTCCAATGTGCATCGACCGCGTAGCTGCCGTCCGGCATGGGCGAGGCGGTGAGGGAGCCGTCCGGCGTCTCGGCTCGGACGACGGCGTCCGTCACAGGCTCGTTGGTGCCCACACGGTCGAGGAACACGGCCAAGCGGCCGCTTCGGACGATGGCGACCAATTCGAGCGCGTCGGTGCTCGACGTACTGCGCGGCGCTGTAGCCGCCGCCGGAGCCTGCGCCTCGTTGCCGTGGTCGTGCCCCTCATGGGCGACGGCGAGCGTCGGCGCACCGGCCCAGAGGCCAAACGCCAGGAGAGCCGTCCGCAGGGCGGAGGCGTAGAGAACACGCATGGGATGATCGAGCCTTCGCGTAAAGGAGGCTGGCGGCTGTCGTTCACGGACAGCCGCTCAGGGCGCGCGTTGGAGCGCGGACCTCAGGCGAAGGTTCGAGGGGGTTCAGGAAGCGTCTCAGGAACCACGCTGTCGAACGTGACTTTGCGGACGCCAGCCAACGTTCGCTCGGGCTTCCAGGCAACCACGACGGTCAAGCAGTCCCAGCGCGCGAACGACGCTGGGCAGCAAAGGCCGCAAGGACCAGCCACCGACTCTTCGGCGCTTCGGTCGGCATGGCCCACCATGTCGTCAACCTGACCTGGCCCTCCAGTCACTTGGTACCCGACCGAGACGGACGTGTCGTGTCCGACGTGAAGCTCCCCCGCGTGCGAGTGTCCCGCACCCGCCACCGAAAAGGCGGCAAGCGACACGATCTGGAAGACCGTGAGCAACGAACGCCAAAAGGACCGGGTGGCCGACATGATGCGGGGTGCATAGCACATCCACGCGGGCAGACCATGAGCTATTTGGCGCTCAACGAGTGGCGCCCCGACGAAAGTCCTTGGATGTATCCGCCCCAACCGTTCGGTCCGGTGAGCGAGGTTCAAATCCGGGCACCGGCGGGGCCGGCCGCCGGTAGGGGGTTAGGTCCCGGCCGCCATTCCGGCCGCCTTGGTGTCAGGGGTGAGGTTGTTCGCGTGCAGGGCGCGACTTCGCCCGCCGGGCTTCGTGCTCGGAGGCCATGGCCTCCGTCAGCGCGTACACTCTGGTCGCAGATTGGGAACAAACAAGGAACCTGGCGGTTGCGACTCCCGAAGCTGGGCTTAACCGGTCTGACTGGGCGTCGGACGCGATCCAGCCTCGCAAGATGGGCTCCATTCCAGGACCATCCCGGCTGCAGGAGGGGGGCGTGGCTAAGAACATCGTGGTCTTCTCGGATGGCACCGGCCAGGAAGGTGGCCTCCGCGAGGAACAGCGCCTCAGCAACGTCTACAAGCTCTACCGCGTCTGCCGGGTCGGGCCGGACAGCGGCATCGACCCGCGCGAGCAGGTCGCCTTCTACGACGCCGGCCTCGGCACGGACGGCTCGGCCCCGGGTTTCGTCGGTGCCTACCGCCGACTGCAGAAGCTGCTGTCCTCGGTGACCGGCCTGGGCATCACGAAGAACATCGCCGACTGCTACGAGTTCGCCATCAACCACTACGAGCCCGGCGACCGCATCTACCTGATCGGCTTCAGCCGAGGGGCCTACACGGCCCGTTGCGTGGCCAACGTTCTGTTCCTGTGCGGCGTCCCGACGAAAGTGCCGGGCGGAGACCTTCCACGCTTCCGCAAGGCGACGCGGGACATCGCGGATGAGGCGGTGATCAAGGTCTATGAGTACGGCGCGGGTTCACCCCGGGGCGGCGACTACGAGAAGGACCGGTTCGAGTTGGCGAGGCGATTCCGGCGCAAGTACAGGTCGGGTGACGACCTTTCCTCGAACGTGGCACCGCACTTCATCGGCGTGTTCGACACCGTCGCCTCGCTCGGCGCGACCGGACCCAAGTGGTGGGGCATCGCGGCCGGCCTGACGATCCTGGCCGTGCTGGTTGCAGCCGTGCCCGCCGTCCTGTCCGACCTAGCGTTCGGCACCGGCTACTGGCGCCCGTTCCTGGCCACCCTCTCGCTCACTGCGGCGTTCGTCCTCTGGCGTTGGCTGCCGACAGCGGTCAAGACCATCACCGACTCACCGGTGAACGGGAAGGCGCGCTGGCACATCGCGCAATGGCGCTCCGGGAACTACGACCAACTGCTGAGCGGCCATGTCGGCTATGCCCGGCATGCCCTCTCCATCGACGAGACCCGCGCCGACTTCCCGCGGGTCAGGTGGGGCAGCCGGGACGGGGTGCGGAAAAAGGTCCAGGGCGAGCCCGATCCGCTCATCCAGATGTGGTTCGCCGGCAACCACTCCGACATCGGCGGCAGCTACCCCGAAGCCGAGAGCCGGCTGTCCGACGTCGCCTTGCAGTGGATGGTGGAGCAGGCCACCAAGATCCCGGATCCGCTTCGGGTCGACGGGATGGTGTCCGGAGAGCCCGGTACCGGCCGGCTGCACCTGCATCCGGCGTCCGATGGCATGCAGCACTGCGAGGTCGCCGGCATGCACGACTCCATCGCCGGCATCCTTCCCCGCTGGCTGTCCCGTCGCATGGGATGGCTGGGATGGCCGGTGAAGGTCCGGGAGATCCCGGAGGATGCCCTGGTCCACCCGAGCGTCAGGGAAAGATTCGATCTGGCCGAGGTGACCCAATGTGATGGGAAAGGTCCCTATAGGCCGTTGGCGTTGGCGAACCACCGGGACTTCAGGACCGCTTATGCGCCGGGCTCGCCAAACCCAGGGGCAGCGAAATCCGGCATCGTCTAGCAGACCAATCTGCGATTGCAGTTGCTTGGCCATCCGCGAAGCTGCGGACCGACTACGAGGGATGGAATGAGGCTCGACAGTTTCAGGGTCACCAATTTTCGCAGCGTCGAGGATTCGGAAGAGGTCACGCTCGGCGACATGGTCTGTCTTGTCGGCAAGAACGAGGCTGGCAAGACCGCCCTCCTTCAAGCCTTGGCCGGCCTGAATCCCCACCCGGCGACACCAACGGTATTCGATAGGGAACGGGACTACCCCAGGCGGCACCTGAACGAGTACGACGCACGGCATCCGAAGGAGGAGGGCGAGGCAATCGTCATCACGTCCAAATGGTCCCTATCGCCCGAGGATGTGGCGACGCTGGCCGAAGCGTTGGGCCCCGACTGTCTCCGGTCGCGTCAGATCACCCTCTCGCGCCGCTACGACGACGAAACCTTCCGCATCGACGTTCCGCTGAACTACCCGGCCATCGCCGAGTACCTGATGGCCAGCCACGGCCTCGGCGAAACCGTCAGGGAACCGCTTGCGGAAGCCACAACCACGGACATGCTCCGAAAGGCGTTGGAGGCGTTGGCGGAGCCGACGCCGGACCAAGTCGCGCTCCTGGAAACGATCAGGTCGTTCCCCGGCCAGAACGCGGTGGGTTTCGTTGGGAGCTACATCCGCTCCGTGACGCCCCAGTTCATGTACTTTTCGTATTACGACCGCATGGCCGGGCAAATCCGGGTCGACGACATCGTACGCAACGGGGACGCACCGTACCACCATCCCGGACATCCGCATGGAAACACGCATTTGGACGTCGGCGAGAGGGTTTTCCTCGACTTCCTCGAATTCGCCGGGACCTCGGTGGAGGAGATCAAGGCGTCGACGACCTACGAGTCGCTGAACGCCAAGTGTGAATCCGCATCGAACGCCATCACCGACCAATTGCAGGAATACTGGACGTAGAACGCGTTCCTGGAGCTTGAGGTCAGGGTCACGAAGGCGGAAGCGGGCGACCCCGCCCCGTTCAACGCCGGCGCGATCGCCCGCGCCCGTGTCAGGAACACCCTTCACAGGGTGACGGTGCCGTTCTCGGAGCGTAGCGCCGGGTTCATCTGGTTCTTCTCGTTCCTGGTGAAGTTCGCGCAGGTAAGCAAGCGTGGGGGCAACCAGATACTCCTGCTGGACGAGCCGGGGCTGACCCTCCACGGCAAGGCCCAGGCCGATCTGCTGCGGTACTTCGCCGACCGACTCCTGCCGAAGCACCAAGTGGTCTTCTCCACGCATTCGCCCTTCATGGTGCCGCCCGACGACCTGACGCTCTCCCGGATCATCGAGGACCAGGTCGAGCAGAAGCGTCCAGGCTTCTGGACGACGAAGGGTACCAAGGTCAGGGGCGACGTGCTCGCCACGGACCCGGACACCCTCTTCCCCCTCCAGGCCGCCTTGGGCTACGACGTCACCCAGGCGCTGTTCATCGGCAAGCACACCCTGCTGGTCGAGGGACCGGGCGACATCCTGTTCCTCAAGGCCCTGTCGGCTCAGCTGAAGCGACGGCGACGGACCGCGCTCGACCCCCGCTGGACGATCTGTCCGGCCGGTGGGCTCGACAAGATCCAGTCGTTCGTCTCCCTGTTCAAGGGCGCGAACCTACACCTGGCGGTGATGTCCGACAGAGCCCAGGGCGACAAGCGCAAGCTTGAGCAGCTCAAGGCCGCCGGTGCCATACCAGAGAGCCGCATCATGAATTATCCCGACGTGCTCGGCATCGCCGAGGGCGACGTCGAGGACATATTCGAGCCCGAGACCTATGTCGGCATTGTCAACGGCGCCTTCGAGCTCAAGGGGCGTTCCGCACTGACCCTAGCCAAGCTTGACAAGGATGCACCGGGCCCCGGCCGGCTGGTGAAGCGCATGGAGACGGTGTTCAGGATCCTCCCGGCATCCACGCCGGAATTCGACCACTTCAGCCCGGCTGATTGGCTCATCCGCAATCCCAGTTTCCTGGACGGAAACGGCCCTGGCGTCGTGACGACCCTCGACAACGGTGAGAAGGTCATCGAGGCCATCAACGCTGCTTTGCCACGGTAACCGGTCAACCCGACGCTTTTCACCGCGACAGGCGACCCGAGCGCCTCGCCCGCACGAAGGGCCGGCAACAGTCGTCAGTGGACGCTCTATTGCACCGTATATCCCTGCCATAACTGTGCCCGGCACCTCGTCACCGCCGGGGTGAAGCGGGTCTATTACGTCGAGCCTTACGTGAAGAGCCTCGCGGTCGAGCTTCACTCCGACACCATCGTTACGGAACTTCCGCAACGGCCCAAGGACGGAAAGGCGCCGACCCAGGCCCAGATGGTCATCGTTCCATTCACCGGCGTCGGCGAGCGAATGCATGAGGATTTCTTCATCAAGAAAGGTGATCTGAAGGACGAGCACGGCACGTTCGTGCCTCCCGGCGGGGGCCTGCCCGAACATGCCGTCCGGCTGCGTGACTTGGCCTCCGTCGAGAGGCGTGCCGCCTCCTTGGTCCCGGAAGCCTGACGATGGCCGAACGCAAGATCCTCAGCTTCCCGACCCGGGCGCTGGCGCCGCATGCCGTCCCGTCCATGCCGGACCTGCAATACACCCTCTTCCCCGGCCAGGACGACTGAGAGGGCGCCGTCGCCTTCGTCGACATCGAGGGGCTGACGGAGGAGCCTCTGCTGCGCCTGATTGCGACCAACGCCGCGCGGGCACTCGTCGATCTGAGGCCGCGACCCGTCTTCCAGCGTCCCCGCTTCCGGCACAAGAACGTCGTCTTCTACCTGCACGACCGGGACATCCGGTACGTCGAGTTCGCGCTGATGGCGCGCTGGCCATCCCGGGACAAGGCCGTTGCCGCGATGCATTCCTCCGAGGCATACGCCAAGATCGAGCCGGTCCTCGAACACGGGCTGGCCATCTGCCTCTACGACCAGTCCGCCGAGGACCTCGGCTGGCTCGATGAGATGCGGCGCCTGCTCAGGCATTCGAAGGGATATCGGGCCGAGGTGAACCCGCGCTCCTTGACCGGCATGCCGGTCTGAGGGGGTCTTCGACTTCCAACCGCTCGGAGACATGGTTGCCTTGTCCGGGAATCGAGTAGTAGACGGGTATATCAGCCTGCCTTAGGGCAATTGCGAGCTTATGTTGTTTTAAACGACACAAGAGGTTATTATGTCGATATAAGCGACGGGGCTTCCGCCGCCCGGGGGCGTTAAGTGGCTACGACGCACGGTGATCTGATCCTCACGCGAGGCGACCCGCAACGCGACCGGTCCCTTCAGCGGCAGGCCGCCGCCGGCAAGCTCCGGCGGGTCGGCGACGGCATCTATGCGGTGTGCAACGGTCGTCCCGTCGAAGAGATTGTCTGCGGCGGATGGGCTCCCATCCTCGCTCGATACGCGCCTGGTGCCGTGCTCAGGGGCCGGACTGCCCTGCAGAGGAATCCCTGGCGTGAGCGCGGGCCGGACGGGCGCGTCGTCTTCCCGGGCTGGGTGTTCGCGACCGATCCGCACGGGAAGGCCCGCAGGCGGTTGTCACTGCCCGGCTTGGAAATCAGAACCTTCCCCGGTCCAGGGCCGTTGGAGGGGGACATGTCCTTCCTCGGGGTCTACCTTCCGAGCGACGCGCGCGCCCTGCTGGAGAACCTGCAGGCATCACGCGCACGGAGTGGGCCTAGCCGCACCGTCGGAAGGGAAGGCGTCGAACGAGAGGTCGAGCGGTTGCTGAAGACCGCCCATGAGGACGGTCTCCGGGAGATCCGGCAGCGGGCCGAGTGCATCGCAGGCTCGCTTGGGGCGGAACAGGAACTGCAGGTCCTCCTCGATATCATCGGGACCATCCTCGGAACGCGCAAAGCCGGTTTGGTCGCAAGGGACGTGGCCGCGCGGCGCCGGCCGGACGACCCCTACGACCCCGAGTGCATGGAGCGCCTCAAGGTCTTGGCGATGACCCTCGGGCGCGTCGCGCCCGACTTGGCCGACCCGCACGTCGGTCCCGGCGAGCGGGACTGCACGTCATTCGTCGAGGCGTACTTCACCAACTACATCGAGGGCACGCGCTTCCTCGTCGACAAGGCGCGGCGCATCGTGTTCGAGCACGAACCGGCCGATGGGCGGCCGCAGGACGGTCGCGACGTGACGCAAACCTTTGCCCAGGTCGCGAGCATCGTGCCGGGCGAGGCGCGCGCATCGTCCGTCGATGAGTTCATGGCCGAGATCCGCGAGCGGAACGCGCGGTTGCTCGACGCGCGCCCCGACAAGAAGCCGGGCGAGTTCAAGGAGGATGCCAACAGCGCCGGCAACACCGTCTTCGTGTTGCCTGACCTCGTCAAGGGGACTCTGCGCGAGGGTTTCGCCATGCTGCGCGACCTGCAGGCCCCGTTCGCCCGCGGCGTGTTCGCCCACACCCTCATCGTCCTCGTCCATCCCTTCAACGACGGCAACGGTCGGACCGCCCGCATCATGATGACGAAGGAATTGGTCGGCGGGGGGAAGTCGCGAATCGTGGTGCCGACCATCTACCGGTCGGACTACATCGGGGGGTTGCGGGCGCTTACCGCACCCGGCGCCGCTCAAGCCGCGCCCCTCGTGCGCGCGATGCTGCGGTGCCAGTCCGTCACGGCCCGCATCGCTTCGCCGGACCTCGACGAAACGTTGCGCCTTTGGGCCTCGACACACGCTTTTCTGGAAGACGAGAAGAACGCGAGGTTCACCGACCCGAACGTCAACGTGGACATCGTATGGCGGCGAGGCATCCCGGCCCCCGCCTCCTACTGGCAGGAACTCGACTTGACGGCCCAACTCCAGGACGATGTCACCGGCCTGATACCCCTTGAACATCAAGTCGTATAGAACGACGATGACGCACTTCCAACGACCAAAAACTACAAAGGCCGCGTGATGACGTTCATGATGGTAGGTCGTTGCGTCACTCGCCTGCAAGGCCAACTAGGGGCGAGGTGCCGGAACGGGCAGTATGTGGTTTTGGGTCCGGCCACCACCGGCGATTCGGCAACGCGCCATCCGCATTCATCCCGAGCCATTTGGTGTATCGCAAGCCCGACGGTGATCCGTGCTGTCCGCTCGGCGCCGTCATGACGGCTCGCCATATGCCCAGTGGCGGCAGGTCGGACGCAGACGTCGGCACGTGGCCGGAAATCTCCCGAAACCCGACACCGCCTCCGAGGCGCCGATCCAGGGCTGCTTTCCTCAAGTCCAAAGGAATGCTTACGCCTTTAGGGTAAGCGACTTCTCACGTCGCTGTTGTCTCGGCTGCAGGCTAGGACCGGTCCGTGGCGCGGCTCAGTTCCGGCTCCGGCTTGCGAGCGGTCACGGCCAGCACCGCGCCATGAATGCTCCGACCCGAACAAGGCGACCCATGCGCGTGCTGCTGATCGAGGACGACCGCATGATCGGCGAAGGGTTGTCGCACGGCCTTGCCGCCGAAGGCTACTCCGTCGATTGGGTACGCGACGGCCCCATGGCCGAAACGGCGCTGCGGGTCGGCGGCCACGCATTGGTCCTGCTGGACCTCGGCCTGCCGGGCGCCGACGGCCTGCAGGTTCTCAGGTCCGCGCGGACGGCGGGCAACGACATGTCGGTGCTCATCATCACGGCGCGGGACGGACTCGACAGCCGCGTCGCCGGCCTCGACCTCGGGGCCGACGACTACCTGGTCAAGCCGTTCGAGATGCGCGAGCTGCTCGCCCGGATGCGGGCGATCCTGCGGCGCCGGGCCGGGCGGGCGACCGCGCGGCTCGTGGCCGCCGAGACCGAACTCGACACGGAGAGCCATGTGCTATCCCACGCCGGAACCGTCGCGGTCCTGTCGGCGCGCGAATACGCCCTCATGCACGCGCTCATGGAGCGACCGGGGCGCATCCTCTCTCGGGCGCAGATCGAGGAACGCATCTACGGGTGGGGCGAGGAGGTCGAGAGCAACGCGGTGGACGCCCTGATCCTCACGGTCCGCCGCAAGGTCGGCAAGGGCGTGATCCTCAACGTCCGCGGCGCAGGCTGGATGGTGCCCAAGCCATGAGGGCCGCCTCCTTGCGCCGCACGACGCTCGGCTGGATGACCGCCCTGCTCGCCGGAATCGGCTTGGCCGCGATGGTCGCGGCCTATGCCCTCGCGCGGATCGAGGCGGCCGATTTCCTCGACGGGCAGTTGCGGCAGGTCGCCCTCAACGCCGGTCCCGGGCTCCCGGACGCGGACGCGCCGCCCGCCGCCGACCAGGACCCGGAGGACCAACTCGCCGTCACCATCTGGAAGGACGGGCAGGTCCTGCGCGACGACCGCGGCGTCGACGTCCGCCACCCCGGCCGCACGGGATACGCGAACGTCGTCATGGGCGGCGAGCTCTGGCGCACCTACACGACCGCCAACGGCACCACGACGGTCCGGGTCGCCCAGCGCGACGTCGTGAGGGCGGAGTTCGCACGCAATGCGGCGCTCGGCGCCGTGGCCCCGCTGCTGCTCCTCGTCCCGCTGTCGTGGATCGTCGTCGGCTGGGCGATGAACCGGGCGCTCGGGCGGCTCGACGGCTTGGTGCATGACCTCGCCGGGCGCGGCGCCGCCGCCCAAGGCCCCTTGCCGACGCGCGGCGTGCCGACGGAGGTGGCGCCCCTCGTCGAGGCCATGAACGGGCTCATCCTTCGCCTGCAGGCCGCTCTGGCCGCCCAGAAGCGGTTCGTGGCCGACGCGGCGCACGAACTGCGTACGCCGCTTGCCGCGATGCAGATCCAACTCGACTCCCTCGGCGGGCCTGCCGGTGGCGGGGGCGACGCGCGGCGTATGGCGCTGGCGGACGGCCTCCGGAGGGCGAACCGGCTGGTGGATCAACTGCTCCGTCTCGCCCGGCTCGACGACGGTGCCGAGGCCCGTCCTGCATCCGTCGACCTCGGCCAGCTCCTGCTCGACTGCGTCGCCGACCACGTCGTGCTCGCCGAGCGCAAGGACATCGACCTGGGCGTGCATATCGAGACACCCGCGACGCTTCACGCGTCGGAGGACGAGGTCCGCGTCCTGTTCGCCAACCTGGTCGACAACGCCCTGCGCTACACGCCGTCGGGAGGCCAGGTCGACGTCCGTCTGCTGAACCGGAACGGTGCGTGCGTCGTCACGGTTCGGGACACCGGCTGCGGGCTGCCGCCGGGAAGCGAGGGCCGCCTGTTCGACCGCTTCTTCCGGGCCGCGCCACCGGAAGTCGAAGGCACAGGGCTCGGGCTCGCCATCGCCCGCCGCATCGCGGAGCGCAACGACCTCGGCCTGACGGTCGAAAACCGACGTGACGGGCAGGGGACCCTCGCAACCGTCAGACTGCCGGCCTGAGGCCGAGCCTGCGGCTCCTCCGGACGAAGCTCATTCTGCCCTCATTCTGGCTCGCTATCACCGTGCCCGACCATGACGGACGGGAGACGGGGATGAGCGAGATCCAGCGCCAGGTCTTGAACAAGGTACCGGAGGTCACCGCGGCCTTCTGGGTCATCAAGATCCTGTCCACGACCGTCGGCGAGACCGGCGCGGACTACCTCGCGGTGAACGTCGGCCTGGGTGCCGCCGTCACCGCCACCCTCACGGCCGGCCTCCTCGCGGCCGTCCTCGCCCTGCAGGTGCGCGAGCGGCGCTACGTGCCCTGGACCTATTGGTCGACCGTCGTCCTCGTCAGCGTGGTCGGCACGCAGGTCACCGACATCCTGACCGACAAGCTCGGCGTGAGCCTCTTCGTCAGCACCGGCGTGTTCGCGGCCGCCCTCGCCGCCGTGTTCGCCCTCTGGTACGCGACCGAGCGGACGCTCTCGATCCACGCCATCGTGACCCGGCGCCGCGAGGCGTTCTACTGGCTCGCCATCCTCCTGACCTTCGCGCTCGGCACGGCCGCGGGCGACCTGGCTACCGAGGCGCTGGGGCTCGGCTTCAATCTCGGCGTCGTCATCTTCGGCACGATCCTGGCCGCCCTCGCCCTCGCCTGGCGCCTCGGCGCGAACCCGGTGACGACCTTCTGGCTCGCCTACATCGTCACGCGCCCCCTCGGCGCATCGCTGGGCGATCTGCTGTCGCAGGCACGGGAATACGGCGGCCTCGGCTTCGGCACGGCCTCCACCAGCCTCGCCTTCTTCTCCGTCATCGTCGCCCTGGTGACGTCCCTGAGCCTCGTCTCCGGACGCCCTGGCGAGCCGGCCGGACAGCGGCGGGCCTGACCGTCCGCCGCCTCCCGCATCCCCATCCTCCAGTCCTTCCAACGCCGCACGACACGGAGCGAACGACCATGCGAAACATCCTCCTCGCCGCCATCGCCGCGACGGTCATCGGTGCCACGGCCGCCCCCCTGGGCCTGCTGGCGATGCAGGACGCCGCCGTCGGAGCGACGCCCAAGGCGATGGCGGCCTCGAAGCTTGGCGACCTCTCCAAGTTCCGGACCATCGTCGTCGACGTGAAGGCGATGACCGACCGGGGCGACCTCGCCGCCGCCAAGACGCGCATCAAGGACCTGGAATTGTCCTGGGACGCGTCCGAGGCCGGCCTGAAGCCGCGAGCCGCCGCCGACTGGCACGTCGTGGACAAGGCCATCGACCGCGCCCTCGACGCGCTGCGGGCGTCGAACCCCGATCCGGCCGCCTGCCGTCGCGCGGTCGACGACCTGCTCGCCATCATCGACCAGACCCACACCGCGTGAGCCAGCCCTCGCTTTCCCACGGCAGCCCGATGCAACCGACCGAGCGACCCGGACACGTCGAACCCGCCAAGGTGCCTGAAGCCACCGCCGGGTTCTGGGCCATCAAGATCGTGGCCACGACCCTGGGCGAGGTCGGCGGGAACGCCGTCACGTTGACGCTCGGCCTCGGCTATCTCGCCGGCACGGCGATCTTCGGGGCCGCCCTGGCGGTGCTGCTGGCCGCACAGGTCCGGGCGGACCGCTTCCATCCGATCCTGTACTGGGCCGTGGTCACCGCGACGACGCTCGCAGGCACGACCCTCGCCGACTTCTGCGACAGGTCCCTCGGCATCGGCTACGCGGGCGGGTCCCTGGTGCTGCTCGGATCGGTCGTCGCGACCCTGATCCTGTGGAAGCGCACGCTCGGCACGGTCGCCGTGGAGACGGTGCGGTCCCCGCGGGCCGAAGGTTTCTACTGGGCCACGGTCATGTTCTCCCAGACGCTCGGCACCGCGTTGGGCGACTGGATGGCTGACAGCAGCGGGCTCGGGTACAACGGGAGCGCGCTCCTCATCCTCGTCGCGCTGGCCGTGGTCACGGCCCTCCATCTGCGAACGCGTGTTTCCAGGCCCATGCTGTTCTGGACGGCGTTCGTCCTGACGCGGCCGCTCGGCGCCACCCTCGCCAACTCGCTCGACAAGCCGGTCGCTTCCGGCGGCCTGGGCATCGACGACATCACGATCTCCGGCGTGCTCGCGCTCGTCATGGCCGGGGCTCGTCCTCCTCATCCCGCAGCGTGCCGGTCGCCGGGCGGCCTGCGCCGACGCGCCGTGAGGTTTTTCTCGAAGAAGGAGCAGGTCCGATGGACGACCGTTACGAACGCGCCCTGAGCAAGGTACCCGAGGTCACGCTGGGCTTCTGGATCATCAAGATCCTGGCCACGACGCTCGGGGAGACCGGCGGCGACACCGTCACCATGACCCTCAACTGGGGCTACCTCGCCGGCACCGCCCTGTTCGCCGTGCTGCTGGTCGCGCTCGTGGTCGCCCAGATCATATCGAAGCGGTTCCACCCGGTCCTGTACTGGTCCACGATCGTCGCCTCGACCACCTTCGGTACGACGATGGCGGACTTCGCCGACCGCTCGCTCGGCATCGGATACACCGGCGGGTCGACCCTGCTACTCGCCTGCCTCGCGGCCGTGCTCGGGCTTTGGTACGCGACCGAGGGCACCGTGTCGGTGGACACGGTTTCGACCCCGCGGGTCGAGGCGTTCTATTGGGGGGCGATCACCTTCTCGCAGACGTTGGGCACCGCGCTCGGCGACTGGCTCGCGGACACCGGCGGCCTCGGCTACGAGGGTGGCGCCCTCGTCTTCGCGGCGGCGCTCGCGGTCGTCATCGCCCTGTACTACCGGACCTCCGTTTCACGGGTCACGCTCTTCTGGGCGGCGTTCATCCTGACCCGCCCGCTCGGGGCCACGGTGGGCGATTTCCTCGACAAGCCGGTCGCCAACGGCGGGCTGAACCTGAGCCGGCCGCTCGCTTCCGCCGTGATCGCGGCCTTCATCGTGGCGCTCATCGTCCTGCTACCGCAGCGGGCCGGCCGTCATCCGGGCGCGGACGCGACGGCGTCATGAACCTGCGGTCGACACCGCATGGCGACGCGCCGGGGCCCCGCCCTTGTCCGGCGCCGCGGCGACTTCGTCCACGGGGCCGTGCGCGCGACCTGCCCCCGATCCGTGGAGTTCGCACGGATGCCGGCGGCCCGGGGACGGCGGCCGCGCGCATCCCGAGGCCGGGCCAGAAGCAGTCGCCGTGGGTCAGGGCCGCGGTCCATCGACGATCCTTGCATCCCCGGTCTGGCCGCCTCGCCCCACGGGCGACGCGCGTCAGACCTGGGGCGGCGTACCGAGGTCCGGCCGGGAGGCGAGGCGGATGAACGAATTGGGTGCCTGGGCAGCAGCCGTGACGCGCCTCGGGAAACGGGAGCTCGGCCTCGTGGCGACGCTGTTCTGCGTCGCCGCACTCCTCCTCGCGTTCGGCCTCCTCGCCGGCGAGGTGATGGAGGGTGATACCATGGCGTTCGACACCCGGGTCGCGCGCTTCTTCCGTCCACTCGGCGCCGCCGGCCCAATCGGGCCGGCCTGGGTGCATGAGATGGCGCGCGACGTGACCTCCCTTGGGAGCATGGTCGTCCTGTGCTTCCTGCTGGCTGCGACCGTGGGGTACCTGCTCCTGGTCCGCAGGCGTGGGACTGCCCTCCTGGTGGTGGGCTCGATGCTGGGCGGCACGGTCATCAGCTTCGGCCTGAAGCTGCTCTTCAACCGCCCTCGTCCCGACATTCCCGGCGGCATCCAAGTGTTCACAGCCAGCTTTCCCAGCAGCCACGCCATGCTCTCTGCGGTGACCTTCCTGACGCTGGGGGCGATCATGACGAGGGTCGCAGCGGGCGCACGGCTGAAGGCGTACTTCATGGGGCTCGCCGTCTTCCTCACCGTCGTCGTGGGGCTGAGCCGCGTCTACATCGGCGTCCACTACGCGACCGACGTGTTGGCGGGCTGGTGCGTCGGGTCGGCCTGGGCGGTGCTGTGCTGGATCGTGGCGCTGCGCCTCCAGCGGCGCGGCCAGGTCGAAGCGTCGGGGGCGGCCGGTGAGCCCGACCGTACGGCTCATGCGGATTCGAAGCTGTCCGTTCGGACCTTGCGTTAGCGTCGCCTTACGGCGCTCAAATGGCTCGGCCGTGCTGCCGGATCACCCGGTTCAGGGTGCGCCCGAGTTGGTCGGCGGCGTAGGGCTTGTGCAGCAGCTCGAAGCCGTCACCACCTCCCTGGGCCAGCGCATCGCTGTAGCCGGACGCCAGGACGACCGGCAGGCCGGGGAGCCGCCCGCGCAACAGCTTGGCCATGGCGAGGCCGCCCATGCCGGGCATGACCACGTCCGAGAACACGACGTGGAAGCCGGCGCCATCCGGGCCGAGCCGGTCGAGGGCCTCCTCGGCGTTCGCCGCCCAGTCCGTCGCGAAGCCCAAGTCCTGGAGGATCTGCGTGGCGAATCGCCCGACCTCGACGTTGTCCTCCACGACCAGCACGCGCCGCCCGGCTCCGGACGAGGTGGCCTCGTCTCCCGTTTCATGTCTGCCCGGCTCCGGGGCGACCTCGATCTCGGGCAGGTACAGCGTGAACGTGGTCCCACGCCCCGGAGCGCTCTCCACGTTCACGTCGCCGCCCGATTGCTTGGCGAAGCCGAACACCTGGCTCAGGCCCAACCCCGTTCCCTTGCCGACTTCCTTCGTGGTGTAGAACGGCTCGAAGATGCGTCCGAGGAGCTCCGGGGCGATGCCCGTGCCCGTGTCCGACAGCGAGACCGCCGCGAACGGCGCCGGGCTGCCGCCGTGACCGCGGATCGAAGGCATCCCCTGCGAGCAGGACAGCCGCAGCGTCAGCGTGCCCTCGCCGTCCATAGCGTCGCGGGCATTCACCGCCATGTTGATGACGGCCGTCTCGAACTGGCTCACGTCGGCCAGGACGTGACAGGGACGCTCGGGCAACTCGGTCAGCACGCGGATGCGCGAACCGGTCACCGTGTCGAGCATGTCGGCCACGCTTTTCAGACGGGCGCCGGCCTCGAACACCTCGGGCTTGAGCGCCTGCCTTCGGGCGAAGGCCAGGAGTTGCCCGGTCAGCTTGGTGGCGCGCTCCACCGTGTCCGAGACCGCGTCCATGTAGCGCCTTCGCCTGTCGTCCGGCAGGTCGGGTCGCCGCAGGAAGTCGACAGAGGACCGGATGATGGTCAGGAGGTTGTTGAAGTCGTGGGCCACGCCCCCGGTCAGCTGGCCGACCGCCTCCAGCTTCTGCGACTGCCGGAGCGCCGCCTCCGCCTCGCCCAGGCGGGCGGTGCGCTCCTCGACCCGCTGCTCAAGCGTCGCGTTCAGGGCCGCGAGCTGCCCCGCCGCCTCGCGCAGGGCGGCGTCGGCGCGCACGCGCTCGATATGCGCCCAGCAGCGCTCCGTCACCTCGCGGAGAACCGCAAGGTCGTCGCCCGACCAAGCCCGCGCCACCCGGTCGTGGATGGCCATCATGGCCGTCAGGCGCCCGTCCTTGACCAGGGGCATGCAGGCTACCGCCGCGACACCAACGGCCTGGAAGGAGGCAGCGTCCGCAGCCGGCAGTTCAGACCGGACGTCGCCGACGACGAGCAACTCGCCCGAACGAAGGCAGGTCGCGGCCAGCGTGCCGAAATCGGTGAGGCGGTAGCGCCCGACGATGCTCGGCGAGCCCTCCGCCGACCAATCCCCGCGGATGGTCAGGCCTTCCCCGTCCGGGTCCATGTCGGCGTAGGCGCAGTTCGAGAGACGCAGATGGCCCGCCACCATGCGCGTCGTCACCGACAGGATGCCCTCGGCATCTGTGTTCCCGGCGGTCTCCGTGCCGAGTGCGTCGAGGAAGCGCAGCCTTGCCTCGTTGGCTTGCCGGACCTCCTCGGCTCGCCGCCGCGCCGTGATGTCGATGGCCGTGCCGAGCGCCCGGACGCACGCTCCTCTCGCGTCGAACAGGCCCTTGCCCTTGGCCGCGACCCAGCGGACGACGCCATCCTCCTTTCCGACCGTGCGGTACTCGACGTCGTAGGTCGCGCGCCGCGCCGGGTCGAGCGCCGAGGCGAAGGCCGCGCTCGTCACCTCCAGGTCGTCCGGATGCAGCCCGGCATAGAAGTCGGCCATGCTGCAGGGCACGCCCGGCGAGATGCCGAACATCGCCTTGGTACGATCCGACCAGGTCAGCACGTCGGTGGTCAGGTCGAGGTCCCAGGTCCCCACCTCGGCGGCCTCGGTCGCGAGCCGCAGGGATTCCTCGCTGAAGGCCAGCCGCTCCAGGTTGGCCCGCCGCTCGGCCGTCAACGCCGCGTTCTCGTCCTCCAGCACGACGAGGCGCTCACGCTCGACCGTCACGTCCAACTGGCTGGCGAAGAAGTATGCGAGATCGCCGCCCGCGTCGTTGACCGGCGCCAGCAGCAGCCGGTTCCAGAACGGTGTTCCGTCCTTCTTGTGGTTGCGGATGTCGATCTCGATGGACCGGGGCGCGACGATGGCCTCGCGGATCAGGCGGACTGTCTCCGGGTCGGTCTCAGGGCCCTGCAGGAAGCGGCAATTGCGCCCGAGGATCTCCTCCCGCGCATAACCGGTCAGGCGGCAGAAGGCATCGTTGACGAAGACGATGGGATTGTCCGGCCGGCGCGGATTGGTGATGACCATCGGCATGCGCGTTGCCCGCACGGCAGCGGGGAACGGGTCGGTCCCGCCATCAATTCCGGCGAGTTCGGCCTCGATCCTGGCTTGGTCGCGTCGGAGCCGCTCAGGCGTCGCGCGGTATGGGGGTGGCTTGACCGTGTCGTCCATCAGGCTTCGGTTCTAGCAGCCGTTGCCACAATTCGCAGCGGGGTCGGGCGCGGCGGTCGCCGGACCCGCCAAGTCGCCCGGTGAAATTTTCACAACCGAGCGACCCCGAAGGCGAGGCGCCCGACCGGACTACGCCAGGACGGAGGCCGGCAGCCTTACCGTCACGGTCGTCCCGCCCGCGCCGCTTGCCATCGCGAGCGTTCCGTTGAGCTGGCGGACGAACGCCTCGACGAACCGGGATCCAAGGCCGGAACCCGGGCCGCTGGTCGCGTCCAGCCCGATGCCGTCGTCGGCGACCGTGAGCACCGCCTCACCGTCCCGGCGCCTGAACCCGAGGAGGATGCGGCCCCCTCCGGACGGAAACGCGTACTTCACCGCGTTGGTGGCGAGTTCGTTGACGATCAACCCGACCGTGACCGCCTGGTCGGCGACGATGGACAGCGGCTCCGCCTCGACGTCGACGGCGATGCGGGCCTCGGCGCCGAGCAGGCTGGAACGCAGGCTTCCGGCGATGCCCTCCAGATATGGCCCCATCGCCACCGGGCCGAGCGTCGAGGAGCGGGAGATCACGTCGTAGAGCTCGGCCACGGCGCCGATGCGGCCCTGCATCGCGCGGTAGCCCTCGACGCAGGGTTCGGCCGCCCGGCGGATTTCGTACGAGACGAACGAGGTGATGATCTGCAGGCTGTTCTTGATGCGATGGGCGAGCTCGGCGGCGAGAAGGTCGCGGTGCCTCTCCAGCATTCGCGCCTCGGTCACGTCCTCGAAGACCAGGAGCAGCCGAGTGATATGGTTGCCGGGACGGTGGACCTTGCGGGCGTTGAGCTTGAAGATGCGCCGACCGAGTCCCGGGAACTCGTCCTCGACCTCGAAGCCGTCGATGGCCATGTCGTCGGGCACGATCCGCCCGAGCAGATCCTGGAGCCGCCCGACCCGCCACTGGCCTTGCGACAGGTCGTAGAGCGACGTGCCGACCACAGTCCCAACGTCGAGGCCGAACATGCGCAGGAAGGAGCGGCTGGCACTGACCACTGTCATGTCGGCTTCGAGGACCACCAGCGGGTCTCGAACCGTGTCGACGATGCCCTGGGCGAGAAGTCGCTGTCGCTCGGCCTCGGCCCGGGCCTCGTGCTCGCCCGTGACGTCGTCGATGGCGAGGAGCAGGTATGGAACGTGGCCGTCCTCCCTGAACACCTTGCGGGCGTTGAGGCGCATGCACTTCACGCCGATGCCGGGAAAGTCGTGCCCGACCTCGTAGCCCTCGACGGTCCCGTCGCGCGGCACGATCTCGCCGAGCAGCGTGCGCAGTTCGGGGATCCCCCACTGGCCGTTGCCGAGCTCGAACAGCGGCCGTCCGACCGTCGCCTCGGGCTCGACCTTGAAGGTGTTGTAGAAGGCGCGGTTCGCCGACTTGACCCTAAGGTCCATGTCGAGAACCAGCAGGCTGGTCCGGACGGTGTCGACGATGTCTTGCGAGCTTACCGTGTCCATGCGTCCACCGTCGGGTTCGAAGCTACCCGTCCGCACGGTCCACGAACCCTAGCCGACCGGTGGGACGCGAGTCCGCGTAGTGGATGCGGGCGGGTTCACACGGCCGTCTCATTTCCCAGCCGTCCGCCACCGGAGCCGGGGGGGGGGGGGGGGGGGGGGGGGGGGGGGGGGGGAGGGCCCAAGATTATCCCGGGCAACCTAAAGGGGGGCCGCCGCTTGGGGCAAGGGCACAGGCTCCAAGCCATTGTGCCCCAGTCCCGACGACCGCGCCCCGATGCTTTGCGGGTGGCGGACCAGCATCCCAGGCGCCGTTGCCGGGGGTCCCTCTGGACGACGGCCTCGGCGAGGTTCGGCGCACGCTGGCGGCCACCAGCACCGCGAGCTCGATCACGCGCACGGCGTCGAGGACCGACATCAACACGACCGCACGGTGGTGCGCGAGTGTCACCGCCACGGCGACGCCCGCAAGCGCGCCATCGTGGAGGAGCACGGCCACCGTGTAGCGGAACGTCGACCCGGGGCCGGGACGGCGGCATCGGCGGGCGGCCCAGTCCCACGCTCCTCGAAAGGTCGGCGAACCCAGCGTGACGGTTGCCTGAACGGCGGTTTCAGAACGCATTCAACGGCGGCGGCGCAACCTGCCGTTATACGAATCCCCGGAGGATACAGCGATGCGGCGACACCTTGCAGGCTTGATGGCCGCGGCCATCGTCATCGCGCCGGCCGCGGCCTCGGCCCAATATTACGAGCGCGGCTATGGCGAACGGCGGCCGCACGATCATGTCGAGGTCTACCGTCACGGCGACCATGACGACGTCGTAGTCCGGCACCATCACACGCGCCGCGACGAATACGAGCCGCGCCGGTTCGAGCGGCACCATCACCACCACGACTTCGACGACTCAGGTCGCAGGCCGGAATTGGGGGCGGCGCATGGGGAGTAACGTGCGCGGGAGGCTTCGCGGGCGCGTACCCGATGCCCGCGGCCAGGCGCGAAAACCCGCGAGTTCGGGTAGCATCCGCATGTCCGCACCGCCTGCTTGGACGGGCCGCCCGGAGAACTCCTATCTCCTGCCGGGCATTTCGTGCCTGTACCCGTGCGCATGCCAGTCGTTGTCCGCGTGCGCGGGCTTGCCGTCGGGCACCTTCTCCCCCGCCGGAGCGCGAGCCGTTGCGGTGGGTTGGTCCGCCGGACACGGCTCCGGTGTTCAGGACCGTTCGCTTGAAGTTCGGGACGTTGCCATGCACGTCCAAGATGAAGGCAGGATCCTCGGCGGCCTCCTGCATCCCGGGGGAGAGCAGCCGCGACCGTCCGCTTCAACTGTCCGCCATCCGGCGGCAACCGCATCGGTCAATTCGAACAACGAGGTAACCACGCCGTTAGTGGCTGGATCGCTGGGTCCGCGACGAGATGTGTCCGCGACCGGACACCCGGCCGAGGAAGGTGGACATCGGCCGGCAATTCGCCCTCCGGGCCGGTCGCCAGGGCGACGCGCACTTACGAGTGTAGCGCGCGCCAACTCGGTGGTTCTCCAGCACGCGTCGGGGGGCGGCCAGGCGCACTGTCGCCAGCACCTGGTCGCCGCCCGTATGCGGCATCCCGAAAGGGAGCTTCGAAGCTGCGGAGTTCGAGCCTGACCTGAGTGGCCTGCCGCGTTCCGAGACGGGGCCGCCATAGGTCGGGGACGGACGGCGCAAGCTCCGTCGGAACGCCGGGTGGGACAAAACGGGAGACATCCCGACCAGCCAAACGTGTTAAGCCGCTGCCATGCCCGCCAAGCGCTCGCGTCATACCTCCCTGGTCGTGCCCGTCGCCGGATGGTCGAAAAGCCAAGCCACCCAAAGTAAGCACACCTCGGCCAGCGAGTTCACCCGCGCTTCGATGCGCGTGAAAGCCCGGCACGAGGCTCACACGGTAGGTCAGGTCCCGTGGTCGACACGGTCTCCGCTAGCGCAAGGGCAAGCCTGATCCGATGACCCAGGCTCCGGGCTTCCTGGCAGGAGGGGGCAACATGGGCGCGCGGATGCGCGCCCACGATTGGGCGTCGACGTTCCTCGGGCCGGCGGACCGGTGGCCGCAAGCCTTCGTGACGCTGTTGCGAGTGATGCTCAGCTCGCGCCAGCCGATGTTCCTGTGCTGGGGTCCCGAGCGTACGCTCGTCTACAACGACGCCTACGCCCCCATGCTCGGCGCCCGGCATCCCGATGCCCTCGGTCGCCCGTTCTTCGATGTCTGGCCCGAGGTCCGCATCGAGGTCGGGGTCCTGATGGATCGGGTGTATGCCGGCGACCCGGTGCACATGGACGACCTCCAGCTCACCTTGCACAGGAACGGCTACCCCGAGGAAACGCACTTCTCGTTCTCCTACACGCCCGTCCCGGACGACAGAAACACGGTCGCGGGGCTGTTCTGTGCCTGTACCGAGATCACCAAGCAGGTCCTGGCCGAGCGCCGCCTGTCGGCCGAGCGCGAGCGCTTCGCCAGCCTCTTCGAGCAGACCCCGACGTTCATGACCGTGCTGCGCGGCAGGGAGCATCGGTTCGAACTGGCCAATCCCCGCTACCTGAAGCTCGTCGGCCACCGGGACGTCGTAGGCAGGACGGTCGCGGAAGCCCTGCCCGACGCGGTCGAGCAAGGGTTCCTGGAAATTCTCGACCAGGTCTACGACAGCGGCGTGCCGCAGACGTTCCATGGCATCCGCTACGCCGTGCAGGCGGTGCCGGGCGGCCCGCATGACGAGCGCTTCGTCGACGTCGTCTACCAACCGATCCGGGATGTCGACGGTACGGTCGGGGGTATCTTCATCGAGGGCGCGGACGTCACCGACCGTGCGCGGGCGGAGACGCGGCGCGAGGCGCTGGTGCGGATCACCGACCGGTTCAATGAGCTCACGAGGGCGGACGACATCGCTTTCGCGGCCTCGCAGGTCCTCGGCGAGACGTTGGCGGTCAGCCGTGTGGGATACGGCACCATCGACCCCGACGCCGAGACGCTCCACGTCGAGCGCGACTGGAACGCACCGGGCGTCGAGACCCTCGCCGGCGTCGTGCCGCTGCGGACCTACGGGTCGTTCATCGACAGCCTGAAGCGCGGCGAGTTCGTCAGCATCGCGGACGTCGAGCGCGACGATAGGACGGCGGGCGCGGCGGAGGCCTCGAAGGGGCGCGGCGCGCACGCCTTCGTCAACGTGCCGGTGCTCGAACAGGGTCGGCTCGTGGCCGCCCTCTTCGTCAACCATGCCGAGGTGCGGGACTGGGCGCCGGACGACCTGGCCTTCATCCGGGAAGTCGCGGGCAGGACCCGCATCGCGGTTGAGCGGAGCCGTGTCGAGACGGCCTTGCGCGACCTCAACGCCGACCTCGAACGGCAGGTCGCCGAACGGTCACGCGAGTTGAGCCGGACTTGGCAGGTCTCCACGGACCTCCTGGGCATCGCCGACGACGCCGGATTCTTCGTCCGGACCAACCCGGCCTGGAAGTCGCTGCTGGGCTGGAGCGATGCGGAGGCCGCACGCATCCCCTTCGTCGAGCTGGTCCACCCCGACGACGTCAGGGCCACCCACGCCGCGCTGGATCGGCTACGGGCCGGGGAGGCGGTCCTCCGCTTCGAGAACCGCTGCCGCACCACCGCCGGTGGGTACCGCTGGCTAGCCTGGGTCGCGGTCCCCGAGGGCGGGCAATTCTACTGCAGCGCGCGGGACGTGACGGAGGAGAGGGAGCATGCCGCGACCCTCGCCGAGCGTACCGCCGAGCGCGACCGGCTCTGGAACCTGTCCGAGGACATGCTGGCCCGCGCCAACTACCAGGGGACGATGTCGGCGGTGAGTCCTGCCTGGACCCAGGTGCTAGGCTGGTCCGAGGCCGAGCTCCTGTCGCGGCCCTACGCGACCTTCATGCATCCCGACGACACGGACCAGACGCTTGCGGCCCTCGTCCGGATGGGCGACACGAAGCGGCCAACCCGGTTCGAGAACCGCATCGCCGCGAGCGACGGGTCGTGGAAGTCCATCGAATGGACCGTGGCGCCCGAGCCGGACGGGCTGCACTTCATCGCCGTCGGTCGCGACCTGAGCGTGGCGAAGGCGCGCGAGGCGGAACTCGCGGCGGCTCAGGAAGCCCTGAGGCAATCGCAGAAGATGGAGGCGGTCGGACAGTTGACCGGCGGCTTGGCGCACGACTTCAACAACCTGCTCGCCGGCATCTCCGGCTCGCTGGAACTGATGCAGACCCGGATGCAACAGGGACGGCTCAGCGATGTCGACCGCTACATGGCGGCCGCGCAGGGCGCCTCGAAGCGCGCGGCCGCCCTGACCCACCGCCTGCTCGCCTTCTCGCGCCGCCAGACCCTGGCCCCCAAGCCCACCGACGTGAACCGCCTCGTCTCCGGCATGCAGGAATTGATCCAGCGTACGGTCGGCCCGGCCATTCCCGTGGAGGTCGTCGGCGCATCCGGGCTGTGGCCTGCGCTGGTGGACCCACCGCAGCTTGAGAACGCGCTGCTCAACCTGTGCATCAACGCGCGTGACGCGATGCCGGACGGCGGGCGCATCACGGTCGAGACCGCCAACAAATGGCTCGACGAGCGGGCCGCACGCCAGCATGACATGCCCGAGGGGCAGTACCTCTCCCTCTGCGTCACCGACACCGGTACCGGCATGCCGCCGGACGTCGTCGCGCGGGTGTTCGAGCCGTTCTTCACCACCAAGCCGCTGGGCGAGGGCACTGGACTCGGCCTCTCGATGATCTACGGCTTCGCCCAGCAGTCCGGCGGGCAGGTGCGTATCTACTCGGAAGTCGGCAGGGGCACGACCGTGTGCGTCTACCTTCCGCGCCACTACGGCGAGATCGCCGAGGACACGGGTGACGAAGTCGCGACGACGCTACCCCGCTCCGAGCAGGGCGAGACCGTCCTCGTCGTGGACGACGAGCCGACGGTCCGCATGCTGGTCAACGACATCCTGGAGGATCTCGGCTACACCGCCATCGAGGCCGCCGACAGCGCCGCGGGCCTCAAGGTGCTGCAGTCGGACGTCCGTATCGACCTTCTGGTGACGGACGTGGGGCTGCCAGGCGGCATGAACGGCCGGCAGATGGCCGATGCCGGCCGCGTCACCCGTCCCGACCTCAAGGTGCTGTTCATCACCGGATACGCCGAGAATTCCATTCTCGGGAACGGCCATCTCGCACCGGGCATGGCGGTCCTGACCAAGCCCTTCGCCGTCGACACGATGTCTGCCCGCATCCGCTCCATGATCGAGGCGTCGGATGCAGGGCCGCTCGGGCGACGCCTGGTTCCCTAGGGCCTGACCCGGGACGACCGTAAGTCAGGCTGCCATCCTGGGCTTGACCTTCCCACCGTGGAAAGCCTTATCCAGGCCACCTGCAGGTCGCTGCGCGCGGGAAACCGGGAGGCTTCATGCGCGCCCTGAAAACTGGCATCCTCGATTCGTGACGTTTTGGCTCGCCCTTCGGCGGCTGCTCCCGCTCATGGCGGTTGTCAGCCTCGCCCTGACGCCGGTGACCGCTTCCGCGGCCGCCGTGGGCATGCGCGCCTCCATGACGGCGCAGGCGCAAGGGTCCCGCGAGGCCATGCCCGGCATGGGCCATGAAGCGATGGGAGGGACCGACATGGCCGGCATGGCCATGGACGACATGCGCTGCTGCCCGCCCGAGAAGCCACTGAACCCGGACTGCGCCAAGGCGGGTTGCCCCCTAAAGGCGCTCTGTAACGCCGGCGTCGCCTCGCTCCTGCCGACCGCGGTCCCCATCCCGAGGCCGGGGGCGACGTGCGCCGCGCCGGCTTGGCCCGAAGCGGCCTCGTTCGCCAGCGTGCACGGCCCCCCGCCGCCAGAGCCTCCCAGAGCCTGACCCGATGCCGCCGGCGCCTGCGCCGGCACGGTGACGCGCGTCCGCGCGTGGCCATCCATCGCATTCAGGAGACGACAAACGTGACCCGGAAATCCTTCTCGCGCGCCCTCTGGGCTGCGCTGTTCGCTGCCGCCCTGACGGGGCCAGCCGTCGCCGACATCAAGGACTACGCGTTCGAGCTCGTGCAGCGTGAGGCGAAGGTCGGCGAGGCCGTCCTGTCCGTCCGCCTCGTCGACAGGCGCACCGGCAAGCCGGTGACCGACGCCGTGATCTTCGCCAAGCGCATCGACATGGCCCCCGACAGCATGGAGGAGATGGTCTCGAAGATCGAGCAGGTCCCCTCGACCGAGCCGGGCGTCTACCGCTTCAGGGCGAAGCTCTCGATGGCGGGAGGCTGGCGCCTGTCGCTCGGGGCCAAGGTCCAGGGCGAGACGGGCACAGTCGAGAACAAGCTCGTCTTCCAGGCCGTCAAATGAGCCGGGCGGGCTGGACGGCCGGTGCCCTCGCCGCGCTGGTGGCAGGGAGCGCCGGCTACGTCGCCGGGCACGGTGGCAATCCCGTGCCGGCGCTCGTCGAGCGCGCGCGGAGCCGGCTCGCCCACCGCCCCCCCGGCGAGCCGGCTCCGGTCACCCCGTCCCCCGCGAAGGCGACCGGGCCGGTCGTCTACTATCGGGACCCGGACGGGAAGCCGGCCTACTCGCTCGCGCCGATGCTGACCGCCGACGGGCGCGTCTTCCGGGCCGTGCGTGCCAGCGAGGACGTGCGATTCGATGACCCGGAGGACGGCGAGGCCATGCCCGCCGACAGGGCCGCGAACGGCATTTCGGGGCAGGGTGCGGCGACGTCCGACGCCCGGCAAGTGCTGTACTACCGCAACCCGATGGGCTTGGCCGACACCTCGCCTGTGCCGAAGAAGGATTCGATGGGGATGGACTACATCCCCGTCTACGCGGGCGAGGACGAGGGCGGCGTCGTGAAGGTGGCGCCGGGCAAGGTCCAGCGCACGGGCGTGCGGACCGAGCTCGCGGAGCGCCGCGTCCTGTCTCTGCCGGTGCGGGCGCCGGGCAGCGTCGAGGAGGACGAGCGCCGCATCTCCGTCATCGCCATGCGCACGGACGCCTTCATCGAGAAGGTCGAGCCGGTCACCACCGGCGACCACGTCCACAAGGGGCAGCCGCTGCTGCGCCTGTTCGCGCCCGAGATCAATGCGGTCGCGGCCCAGTACCTGACCTCCATCGGCTACGAGGGGGGCCGCCGGCGGCTGGAGAACCTTGCCATCCCGCCGGAGGTCATCGACGAGATCGAGCGCACCCATAAGGTACCACCCTCCATCACCTGGTCCTCGCCCCGGGACGGCGTCGTGGTCGAGCGCAACGTCTCGGACGGGATGAAGGCCAAGTCCGGTGACGTCCTGTTCCGCATCGTCGACCACACGCGCGTCTGGGTGCTGGCCGACGTGACCGAGCGCGACCTCGCCGGGGTGGCGGAGGGACAGAGGGCGACGGTGCGGGTGCGGGCCTTCCCGGACCGGACCTTCACCGGGACGGTGACCCGGATCTACCCCCACCTCAACATGGAGACCCGGACCGCCCGCCTGCGCGTCGAGCTGCCGAACCCCGACGGCGCCCTGCGCCCGTCGATGTACGCGGACGTCGAGATCGCGACAGGCGACGCCAAGCCAGTGGTGGCGGTGCCCGACGACGCGGTCATCGACACCGGCGAGCGCCAGGTCGTGCTGCTCGACCACGGCGAGGGGCGCTTCGAGCCGAAGCCGGTGACGGTCGGCCTCCGCGGCCGGGGCTACGTCGAGATCCGCGAGGGGGTCACGGCCGGTGACCGCGTGGTTACCGCGGCGAACTTCCTGATTGACGCCGAGAGCAACCTGAAGGCGGCGCTGCAGGGCATGACCGCGCCCAAGGATGACCAGCAGGCGGCGAGCGCGGGAGGCACGCCGTGATCGCCCGCCTGATCGGCTGGTCGGCCCGCAACCTCGTCCTGGTGCTGATCGGGACCGTGTTCGCGGTGGCGACCGGCGTCCTGGCGCTCAAGACCCTGCCGCTCGACGCCATCCCCGACCTCTCGGACGTGCAGGCCATCGTCTACACCGAATACCCCGGGCAAAGTCCGACGACCGTCGAGGACGTCGTCACCTTCCCCCTCACGACCGCCATGCTGACGGTTCCGAAGGCGAAGGTGGTGCGCGGCTTCTCGTTCTTCGGGGTGTCCTTCGTCTACGTCATCTTCGAGGACGGCACCGACCCGTACTGGGCGCGCTCGCGCGTGCTGGAGTTCCTCAACGGTGCGGCGAGCCGCCTGCCGGTCGGCGTGACGCCGACCCTCGGACCCGACGCGACCGGTGTGGGCTGGGTCTACCAGTACGTCGTCGTCGCGAAGGAACGGACGCTCGCCGAGCTTCGGTCGCTGCAGGATTGGGTCATCCGGTTCGGGGCCTCGCGCGCGGAGGGCGTGGCCGAGGTCGCGGGCGTCGGCGGGTTCGTGAAGCAGTACAACGTCGTCGTGGACCCGAACCGGCTGCGCGCGCAGGGCATCAGCCTCAACAAGCTCCGGGACGCCATCCGGTCGAGCAACGCCGACGTCGGCGGGCGCACGGTCGAGCTGTCCGAGTTCGAGTTCATGGTGCGCGGGCGCGGTTACCTGAAGAGCGTCGCCGATATCGAGAACATCGTGCTCAAGACCGTGGGCGGCACGCCGCTGCGGCTCCGGGACGTCGCCCGGGTCGAGCTCGGGCCGGACGAGCGCCGCGGCATCACCGAGATGAACGGCGAGGGCGAGGTCGCCGGCGGCATCGTCCTGCAGCGCTTCGGCGCCAACGCACTCAACGTCATCGAGGGCGTCAAGGCGAAGCTCGCAGAGGTCGCGAAAAGCCTGCCGGCCGGCACCGAGATCCTGCCGGTCTACGACCGCTCGCAGCTCATCGACGCGGCCATCGACACCCTGCGCCACACGCTGGTCGAGGAGAGCATCGTCGTCTCTCTCGTCTGCATCGTGTTCCTGCTGCACGTGCGCAGCGCGCTCGTGGCCATCCTGATGCTGCCGGTCGGCATCCTGATGGCCTTCGCCGGCATGAGGGCGCTCGGAATCGGCGCCAACATCATGAGCCTGGGCGGCATCGCCATCGCGGTCGGCACCATGGTCGACGCCGCCATCGTGATGATCGAGAACGCCCACAAGCACCTGGAGCGGGCGCCCCCGGGCAAGCCGCGGGTCGAGGTCCTCGTCGAGGCCGCTGCGGAGGTCGGGCCGTCCCTGTTCTTCTCGCTCCTCGTCATCACGATGAGCTTCCTGCCGATCTTCACCCTGGAGAGCCAGGAGGGACGGCTGTTCGGGCCGCTCGCCTTCACCAAGACCTTCGCCATGGCGGCGGCGGCGCTCCTCTCGGTCACGCTGGTGCCGGCCCTGATGGTGCTGTTCGTGCGCGGGCGCATCGTCCCGGAGCACCGCAACCCGCTGAACCGGCTCCTCATCTGGCTGTACCTGCCTCTCATCGCCGGCGTTCTGCGAGCCCGACTCCTCACCATCCTGCTCGCCGTCGGCGTACTGGCCGCGACCGCTTGGCCGGCCCGGCAACTCGGATCCGAGTTCATGCCGGAGCTCGACGAAGGCACGCTGCTCTACATGCCGACGACCCTGCCGGGCATCTCGGTGACCAAGGCCGGCGAGCTCCTCGCCACCCAGGACCGCATCATCAAGAGCTTCCCCGAGGTGGCCTCGGTCTACGGCAAGGCTGGGCGCGCCAACACGGCCACCGACCCCGCGCCGATGGAGATGTTCGAGACGGTCATCGCCTTGAAGCCGAAGGCGGAGTGGCGCCCGGGCGTGACGCTCGCGAGCCTCAAGGCGGAGATGGACGCGGCCCTGCAGTTCCCGGGTGTGTCGAATGCCTGGACGCAGCCGATCCGCGCGCGCATCGACATGCTCTCGACGGGCATCCGCACCCCGGTGGGCGTGAAGGTGCTGGGCACCAACCTCAGGGCGATGGAGGGGGTCGCCCGCCAGGTGGAGACGGTGGTGCGGGCCGTGCCGGGCACGTCGAGCGCCTATGCCGAGCGGGTCATCGGGGGCTACTTCCTCGACATCACGCCGGACCGCGAAGCGCTCGGGCGCTACGGCCTGATGGTCGGGGACGTGCAGGACGTCGTCGCGACGGCCCTGGGTGGGCAGTCCGTGACGAACACGGTCGAGGGCCGCGAGCGCTACACCGTCAATGTGCGCTACCCGCGCGCCTTCCGCTCGGACCCAAGGGCCATCGCGACAGAGGTCCAGGTGCCGCTGCCGACCGGCGGCACGGTGCCGCTCGGTGAGGTGGCGAAGGTCGAGCTCACCCGAGGGCCGACCTCGATCCGCACCGAGAACGGGCATCTCGCGGTCTACCTCTTCGTCGACATCGCCGGGCGAGACCTCGGCGGCTACGTCGCCGAGGCGCGCAAGGCGGTGGCAGACGCGGTGCGGCTTCCCCAGGGCACGACCCTGCAGTGGAGCGGACAGTACGAGTACCTGGAGCGTGCGGAGGCGCGCCTCGCGGTCGTGGTGCCGCTGACGCTGCTGATCGTGTTCCTGCTGCTCTACCTGAACTTCCGGCGCCTGACCGAGACACTCATCGTGATGCTGTCGCTGCCTTTTGCCCTGGTCGGCGGGGTGTGGCTGCTCTGGTGGATGGGCTTCAACCTGTCGGTCGCTGTGGCGGTCGGCTTCATCGCCCTGGCTGGCGTCGCTGCCGAGACCGGGGTGATCATGCTGGTCTACCTCGACCACGCCCTCGACGAGGTCCGCGCCCAGTGCGAGCGCGAGGGACGCCCGCTCGCGCGCCCGGACCTGCGCCGGGCCATCATGGTCGGCGCGGTCGAGCGGGTCCGGCCCAAGATGATGACGGTCGTCGCCATCATGGCGGGCCTGCTGCCCATCCTCTGGAGTACCGGTTCAGGCTCCGAGGTCATGCAGCGCATCGCGGTGCCGATGATCGGCGGGATGGTCTCCTCGACCGTGCTGACCCTGGTGGTCATCCCGGCGGTCTACGCCCTGGTGAAGGGGCGGGGCCTGCCCCCGGCCGGCGCGGTCCGCGAGGGGACGGATGGTGAGGCGATGCGGCTGCCGCAGGCGGCCGAGTGAGAGCGAACGGTAGATGACGATGAGGAGCGATGCGATGCCATCCAGACGTACCGTGCTCGTGGGTTTGGCGGTGGGGCTGATGCTTGGACGGGGCGCCTTGGCGGAGGGGCCGCCGATGGTCGCGGTGACCAAGGACCCGAGCTGCGGCTGCTGCGAGAGATGGGTCACCCACCTGCGCGAGGCCGGCTTCACCGTCACCGTGACCGAGGGCCCGGTGAACCCGCTCAAGATCCGCCTGGGGGTGCCTCGCGAGCTTGCCTCCTGCCACACCGCCCAGGTCGGCGGCTACGTGATCGAGGGGCACGTCCCGGCCGGGGCGATCAAGCGGCTCCTCGCGGAGCGACCCGAGGGAATGGGTCTGGCCGTGCCAGGCATGCCGGTCGGTTCGCCCGGCATGGAGGTCGAGGACATGCAGCCTGATACCTACGACGTCGTCCTGTTTGGGAAGGACGGTCGGTCGACGTTCGCGCGGTACCGCGGCGGGGAACTAACCTGAGGCCACGGCGGATTCAGCGCTCGGGCATCGCCGCCGCCGGCGCGGCCGCCTTCGCCCCCGACTTGGGCGCGGGCTTCGGACGCTGGTCCCACATCACGTAGCCGGCCGGCGGGTCGTACTCGTGCGGGCGCATGACGGAGGCCTGCCCCTCCGCGGTGACGAGCCCCGGGAACAGCGCCCTCTCGATATGCTCCCGGTTAAGCGCGATCTTGTGCGGGGTGTGCGACAGGATGTGCTGCGAGTGGGTCCGGCCCGGGGGGCTGACGCTGACGAGCTTCTTGCCGGGAAAGCGCTTGGCGAACAGCTTGGCTGTCGCCGCCTGGTCCGTATCGGCGGTCAGGAGATATGCAGTATCCATGACGTCCTGTACTGCGTCGTCATAGACGCTAAGCGCGAGATTGATGTCCGTCGCCTTCTCGGTCGGCTTCTGCCAAGTGGAGCCACAGTCCCGGCACTTGGCGTCTTCATGGCTGAAGTGGCCGAGGACGGTCTCAACGCCGACCAGTTTGAGGGCGCGGACCAGGCGCTCGTGGCGGATTTTCTTGCTGTGATCGCCCGGGTAATAGGCCGTGCAGAACACGACGCGAACGAGCTCCTCCGACTGGCGCGAGATGATCGACTCCCCCAGCTTCCAGAAGTTGCACCACTTCAGAAAGGGCTCTCCTAAATCATTGACGGAATGATACAAATTGAAGCCATCGATGTAGAGTGCAGCCCGGATCCTGGATTTTCCCGCTTGACTATCCAGCTCCATGCACTCATATCCGATCCGTCAACGCTGAACGGTGCGCCGTCAGCAACCCATGGGTTCCGGCCCGTGTGAAGCCCACAGGTTCCAACCTGTGGGCTTCTTGGTTTCCGAGGCTGTTCTATCCTGAGTTCGCCTCGCGTAGTACTGTCTTTTTGTCTCTCGCGAGTTGACCGCGCCGGCCCTTCGGGCTTTGGCCGCCGGCATGTTATCCCCGGGCCTCTTAAGGTCGCGGTGGCAAGCCTGCGATGCTCGTCGGGCGGAACGGGGCGGTTCGCGTGGAACGCCATTCCTGGGGCCAGAGGAACGCGGGCCGCCGCCGTCGCATCAGGCCGCACGTCCGGACCGCCGCGCGCCGAGCCTTCGTCGCGATCACGGTCGCTGTCCTCGCCGTCGCGTGCTGCGGGTTCGCGGCCAAGGGGCTGTTCGAGAGCCGAGTGCTGATGATGCCCTACGTCGCTCGCTGACCCCCGCGCCCAGATCGCTCACGCGGGTTCACCCAACGGCGATAGCGCCTCGATGATGCGGCAGTCGGAGACCGACCCGCAGCCGCACTGGCCGATGACCTCGCGGAGTTCCGAGGCGAGCCGGGTCAGGTCGGCCAGCTTGCGCTCCACGTGGGCGAGATGGGCGCGGGCGATGGTGTCGACCTCGCCGCAGGAGCGATCCCGGTCGTCCGCCAAGGCGAGCAGGTCCCGGATCTGCTCCACGGTGAAGCCGAGGGCGCGACCGCGGCGGATGAAGCTCAGCCGGCGCAGGTGTTCGGGCCCGTAGAGCCGGTAGTTGCCGCTCGACCGCGCCGGCGGGGGCAGCAACCCGACCTTCTCGTACCACCGGACCGTTTCGACACGGGTCTGCGTGGCCTCCGCGAGGCTGCCGATGGTCATGGAAGAAGCGCTCCGCACGGCCTTGACCCTGTAGTGACTACAGGGTGCATGTAGGGGGCCTTCCCAGTCCGGACCAGGAGCCCGGCGAACGGAGCGCACCATGAGCCAGGCCGCCGGCGCGGACCGCACATCCTTCCCCACGAACGGTCCGCAGGCCCTGCGCTACAGGGTCAAGGGCATGGACTGCCCGACCTGCGCCGGGAAGATCGAGACCGCCGTCTCCCGGCTGCCGGGCGTCGCGGACGTGCGCGTGAACTACGGCAGCCAAGTCCTCGACCTCGCGCTCGATGAGGCTGCGACGCCGAGGACCGAATTGGAGGGGCGTATCGAGCGCCTGGGCTACGGCGTCGCGCTGCTCCCCACGGCCGCGGACTTAGCCATGGCCCAAGCCTCGGGCGGCGCCCCGCCCGCCGGGACCGCGGAGGAGCCTGAGCCGCCGCTCTGGCGGAGCCGGAAGGCGCGGCTGGGCATCCTGATCGGCGCCCTGTTCGCCGCCGGCTTCCTGGTCGAGCGGATCGCGCCGGGCCTGGCGGGCGAGTACGCCTACTGGCCAGGGGCGCTCGTCGGGCTCGCCTATTACGGCCGCCGCGCGGCCGTGGCGGCGTTGGCCGGCACGCCCTTCTCCATCGAGATGCTGATGTCGGTCGCCACCGCGGGGGCGCTCGCCATCCACGCCGCCGAGGAGGCCGCCATCGTCGTGCTGCTCTTCACGGTCGGCGAGATGCTGGAGGTCGTGGCGGCGGGCCGGGCGCGTGCCGGCATCAAGGCGCTCGCCGCCCTGGTGCCGAAGACCGCCCGCCTCGTCGACGAGGCCAATGGCACCATCCGCGAGGTGGCCGCTGCGTCGCTGGCCATCGGGCAAGTCGTGGTCGTGAGGCCGGGCGACCGTGTGCCTGCCGACGGGGTGATCACCGACGGCGCGTCGAGCCTGGACGAGTCCCCCATCACTGGCGAATCGGTCCCGAAGCCCAAGGAGGTCGGCGACCCGGTCTACGCCGGCAGCGTCAACGCCGATGGCGCGCTCCAGGTCCGGGTCACAAAGACGGCGGCCGACAACACAGTCGCCCGCATCCTGCACCTCGTCGAGGAGGCGCAGGCGTCGAAGTCGCCCACGGCGCGCTTCATCGACCGGTTCAGCGCGGTCTACACGCCCATCGCGTTCGCGTTCGCGGCCGCCGTTGCGGTCGTGCCGCCGCTGCTCGGCGCCGATTGGGGCACCTGGATCTACCGGGGCCTGGCGCTCCTCCTCATCGCCTGCCCCTGCGCGCTGGTGCTCTCGACCCCCGCGGCCATCGCCTCCGGACTGGCCGCCGGTGCGCGACGCGGGCTGCTCGTCAAGGGCGGCGCCGCACTGGAGGTCATCGGGCGGGTGCACACGGTCGCGTTCGACAAGACCGGGACGCTGACCGCCGGACGGCCGCGGGTCTCGGACATCCTGGTCTTCGCCCCGGACGCGTCGGAGCGCTCGCTTCTCGGGTTGGCTGCCGCGGTCGAGAGCGGAAGCGGCCACCCCATCGCCCGGGCCATCCTCGACCGGGCGAGCGCGGACGGGGTGCCGCTGCGCCCGACGCGGGACGCCCGCGCCATCCCCGGCAAGGCGGTGTCGGCCACGGTGATGGGTCAGACGGTGCTCGTCGCCTCCCCACGCCACGCCGCCGAGAGCGCGCGGCTCGGCCCCGAGGCCGAGCGCGCGGTCGCGGACCTGGAAGCCGGCGGCAAGACGGTGGTCATCGTCGTCCGCGGCGCCGAGGCCTTGGGCGCCATCTCGGTCCGGGACGAGCCCCGCGCCGACGCGGCGGCCGGCATCTCGGCCCTGCGGAAGCTCGGCGTCCGCAGCGTGATGCTGACCGGCGACAACCGGCGCACGGGCGAGGCGGTCGCGTCCGAACTCGGGCTCGACGTGAAGGCCGAGCTCCTGCCCCAGGACAAGCTCGCCGAGATCGCGGCCCTGAAGGCGGCGGCTCCGGTGGCGATGGTCGGCGACGGCATTAACGACGCGCCGGCGCTCGCCGCCGCCAGCGTCGGCATCGCGATGGGCGGCGGCACCGACGCGGCCCTGGAAACGGCGGACGCGGCGGTGCTGAACGACCGGGTGGGCGACGTGGCGGCGCTGGTCTCCCTCTCTCGGGCGACCCTGGGCAATATCCGCCAGAACGTCGCGATCGCCCTCGGCCTGAAGGCCGTGTTCCTAATGACGACCGTCGCAGGCATCACCGGCCTCTGGCCGGCCATCCTGGCCGACACCGGCGCGACCGTCCTGGTGACGGCCAACGCGCTCCGTCTCCTGAGGGCCTGATGATCTCCCTGTCAGGGTGGGCCGGCCGGGCGGCGACCGTGGCCGGGGTGGCGGGGGCCGCCGCGGCCATAGACCTCGTCGCCAAGGCGGTGGCCGAGGCGTGGCTGGAGGAAGGCGCCGTCAGGGGCGCACTGCCCTTCGTCGACCTGAGCCTGTCATTCAACTACGGCATCAGCTTCAGCCTGTTCCCGGCGCACGACCCGTCCTCCCTGGCACTGCTCCTCGCCATCCAGGGCACGCTCACCTGCCTCGTGGCCGGCTGGGCCCTGGCCGCGGGCGGCGGGCTCGAACGCCTCGGGCTCGCCGCGATAGCGGGCGGGGCCGCCGGCAACTTCGTCGACCGGCTCATGGACGGCGTCGTCACGGACTACCTCGACCTGCACACCGGCGGCATCCGCTGGTTCACCTTCAATTTGGCGGACGTCTGGATCTCGACAGGCGTGGTGCTGCTGCTCCTCGACGGACTTCCCCTGCGGCGGAGGCATCGCAGCGCCGGGGATCCGATCCCGTAAGCGGCCCGCTTCCGCCGAACCGCAGCCACGGCAACCTGTCATCAACCCTTCGAGCCCAGGCTCGGAGGCCGACCTCGGCGAGGCCGACATGCTGAAGACGACAACGCTCGGTCTGGCCCTCCTCCTGGCGCTGTCCGCCTGCCAGGACGGCCAGTACGCGGCCTCGACGCGCCACCTCGCGCCGATCCCGCCGGCGACCCTGGCCCTGATGTCGGCCAAGGGTGTCTCGCCGGCGGATCCGATCCTGATGCGGGCCTACAAGAAGGAGTCCGAGATCGAGCTCTGGAAGCGCGGCACGGACGGCAAGTACGCCCTCCTGAAGACCTACGCGATGTGCCGCTGGTCGGGTCAGCTGGGGCCCAAGACCCGGGAGGGGGACCGGCAGGCGCCGGAGGGCTTCTACGCGGTGACGCCCGCGTCCATGAACCCGAATTCGAGCCTCTATCTCTCGTTCAATCTCGGGTACCCGAACGAGTACGACCGCTCCCTGGGACGCACCGGCGCGCACCTGATGGTGCACGGCTCGTGCTCGTCGCGGGGCTGCTTCGCGATGACGGACGAGGTGATCTCGGAACTCTATGCCGTGGTGCGGGAGGCCTTCGCGGGCGGCCAGCGCGCCGTCCAGTTCCAGTCCTACCCGTTCCGCATGACGCCGGAGAACTTGGCCCGGCATCGCCAGGACCCGAACATCGCGTTCTGGAGGAACCTCAAGGAGGGGTCCGACCGGTTCGAGGTCACGGGGGCCGAGCAGGGCGTCGGCGTCGCCGATGGCCGATACGTGTTCGATGCCGGCGACGAGGCCACCGCTGGCGCGGTCGCGCGGAGGCAGGCGGATGACGAGCGGCAGGTCGCCGCCCTCGTGGCGAGCGGGACGCCCGCCGTCCGGCTGGTGTACGAGGACGGCGGCCAGCACCGGTCGTTCCGAGAGACCATGGTCGCGGCCGGAGGCGGTCTCGGCGAGGTGAGCCGCCCCGAGGCTCTGGCCGCAGGGCCGCGTGAGGTCGCCGTGCCGGCCGCGGGCCCGGTTGCTCTCGCCGGCAAGCGGGAGCCGGTCCGGGGTGCGGCGGCACGCAAGCCGGCGGGGCCCGGCGGGACCGAGGCGGAGCGCCAACGCCTTCTCAAGATCTTCGCCGCGGCCGGGGCCGGTCAGGAGTGACGATCCTGCGTCCATCATTCCGCCGGGGCTGAACCGATGGCCATCGACGCCTCAAGCGTGGGCTTCCTGGCGGCCTTCGCGGCCGGCGCCGTGTCGTTCCTATCGCCCTGCGTGCTGCCCCTCGTTCCGGGCTACGTGTCGTACGTCGCGGGGCAGTCGGCCGCCGGCGAGCGCGACAGCCTGCGCACGCTCGGCCTGAGCCTTTGCTTCGTGCTCGGGTTCACGACCGTCTTCGTCGCGTTCGGCGCGGGGGCGAGCGCGCTCGGCTTCGCCCTGCTCGCCCATCGCGAGGCGCTGAACCTCGCCTCGGGCTTGCTGGTGATCCTGTTCGGCCTGTTCACGGCCGGTCTGCTGCGGCCCGCCTGGCTGCAGCGTGAGCTGCGCTGGCACGGCGATCCGCCGGGTCAGGGGCCCGTCGCCGCCTATCTCCTCGGAACGGCCTTCGCCTTCGGATGGACCCCATGCATCGGTCCCGTCCTCGGTGCCATCCTGGCAGTCACGGCCTCCTCGGCCGCGGGCAAGGGCGTCGCCCTGCTCACCGTCTACTCGCTCGGGCTTGGCGTGCCGTTCGTGGCGGCGGCCCTTTTCCTGTCAGGCTTCGTCGCGCGCCTTCGGACCCTACGCTGGTTCGGTCGTGCGCTTCAGCTCGTCGGCGGGGGCGTGATGGTGGCGATGGGGCTGCTGATGGTGACCGACCGCATGAGCGCCGTGGCTTCCCTCCTCGTGGAGGCCTTCCCCGTGCTTGGGCGGATCGGTTGAGGCATGGTCCTCCGCAGGCGTGCTGTTGAGCATGCGACTGCAGGCTGCCACGAGCGTGAGCCGACCCTTGTTGAAGAACAAGATTCGGCACTATCCTGGGTAAGCCGCGCGCATCGCCGCGAGGGCCTCAGGGGCGTGGGCCGAACAGGATCACCGTCATGCCGACGAGGCAGATCGCACCGCCCGTAACGTCCCATCGGTCCGGACGGTAGCCTTCCGCACCCCATAGCCAGAGGATGGCCGCCACGATGTAGATGCCTCCGTAGGCCGCATAAGCCCTGCCTGCCGCCTCGCTCTCGACTAAGGTAAGCAGGTAGGCGAAGAGCGCAAGCGATGCCATGCCGGGGAGCAACCAGAGGGGTGATCTGTCCAGGCGCAGCCAGGCCCAGAACGCGAAGCATCCAACGATTTCGGCGAGGGCCGCGCCCGCATAGGCGAGGAAGGTCGTCATTTCTGAGTGGTCTCGTTGCTCTTGAAGTCTGTCAAGCTTGCAATGCGAGGTCCGCGATCCTGATAGGACTGCCGCTGGTTCGCGTGGTGCTCACGGATACTGTTCGGCGACCTGCCGGAACAGAGCGGCGCCACCGTCGTCCTCGTCATGGCTGACCGGCGCCGTGGCGCGGGCGCCGCCGAAGCGCGCATAGAGGGCCGGAAGTACGACCAGGGTCAGCATGGTGGCGCTGATCAAGCCGCGGATGAACACGGTCGCGAGCGGCTTCTGGACCTCCGTGCCGGTCCCCGCCGCCAGCGTCACCGGGACGAACCCGAGCGAGGGCAACAAGCGCGGTCATGGCGTCCTTCAGGATGGCGATCAGCGCCGGCACGAAGGTCAGCGACAGGACGAAGGCGGCAACGAGCGCGATGATGACGGTCGGCGCCATCGGCTCGAACATCTTGCCCTCGACCCTGGCCACGCCCGGCACGGTCTTGATCTGCGGCCGGACGATCCATTCCTGGAAGGTCCGCAGGTAGGCGGCCTTCTCCAGCTCCGTCCTCAGCCCCAGTCCCTCAGGTGTCAGGTATCTGTCGTCCGATTGCCAGCCCGGTTCGCCTAAACACGACGCCTTCCACGCGTCGGGCGCCGTGTAGCGCACGGTCCACATGAATATCTCGTCGAGGCCGGTCATGATCGGCCCCATATGAGGCTGGAATTCGGACGGCCGCCCCTCGCGCGCCTCGCCTAGGCGCTCCACCAACTGGCGGCGGGCGAAGTAGACCTTGACCTCGTCGGCGAAGACCGCCGTGACCTGGGAGAAGTCGTTACGCGAACGCAAACGGATGTATTCCGAACCCTTGATGCCGGCGAGCGTGGTCTCGACCGGTCAGGTCACCTGCTTCTCGATATCGAAGGGCGAGAGCGTGGGCGCGACGGTGTTGAACAGCACCTGGTTGCTGTTGATATCGGGCACGAAGTCGAGCCAGCCCTGTCGAACGGGGAAGGCGAGGATACGGGAGATCAGGTCCGGTCGCCCTCAGTCGTCGCCCGCTTCGGATTTGCGGAGCTCGGCCTTGAGGATGAAGGAGTTGGCAACCGCGATGGTGGCGCCCGACTTCAGTCCGGAGACGACCTCGTAGGAATCGTCGTCCGAGCGTCCGAGCTCGACCTCCCGCTTCTCGAAGCCCTCCTCAGTGCGCACGAAAACGACGCGCTCGCCCCCGACCGTCTGCAGGGCGGCCTTCGGGACGTGCACCTCGACCGCGTCGTTCGCGATCTCCACCCCGGCAGTGACGAAGGCGCCGGGGCGCCATGCAAGGTCAGGGTTCGGCAGGGCGACGATGACCCGCGCCGAGCGGGTGTCCGGGTTCAAGAACGGGCTGACGAAGACGACCTTGCCGTCGGCATGGCGGCCGCCGGCCTCATGGGCATGGGTGACAGCTACGGGTGCGCCCTCCCGAACCATGGCGAGCTCGTGTGTCGGCACCGACAGCTCGATCCATACGGTCGAGAGGTCGGCGACGGTGTAGATGTCGGCGGGGTCGCCCTTGCCGCCGACCGTCGTCCCGACCTCGACCTTGCGCTCGACGACCCGGCCGGCGAGCGACGAGCGGAGCTCGTACCGGCGCAGGGTGGATTGGTTCAGGGTGGCACCTTCTCGTTTCTGTACGGCTGCGACATCGGTCGCGCTCAGCCCGAGGGCGGACAGCTTCTGGCTGGCGAGGTCGACGCGCAAGGTGGCTTCCGTGTAGGTTGCCCTGGTCCGCAGGTAGACCTGCTCCGACGAGATGCGCTTGTCCCAGAGCGCCTGCTGCCGGTCGAAGTTGGTCTTCTCCAGCTCGGCGCGTACCGAGGCGATGAGGTACTCGCTCTTGGCGTCGGCGACGTCACGGCTTTCGAGGACGGCGACGATCTCGTCCTTGGCAACCCGGTCGCCGAGGCGCTTGCGCATCTCCGTGACGGTACCCACGACCCGGGCCGGGACGCGCGCGATCCGGTCGGTGTCGGGGGTGATGGCGCCGGGTACCAGGAGGTGCCGGGCGAGCGTGCCGCCCTCGACTTTCACGACCGAGATGTTGAGCGCCGCCACCTCCTCGGGTCCCATCCGGATTGCGCCCTTCTCGGGGTGCTCCTCGCCCGGCTCGTACCCGTGCTTCCCGATCTCGTGGCCGTTCGTGGCCTTGGGGGTTCCCGGCTTCTTGACGTCGTCATCTCCGTCGGGCGGCGTCCCAGCCTTCGAGGGTTCGTGGTTGGCGGTGATGGGTGGCACGGTGATGGTGAACAGGTCTTTCGGCAGCCCGGCGGCGGCCAGATTGTCCCTGACGAAGCGGGCGACGGCGGGGACGGCTGCGCCTATGGCGATGCCGGTGGCCAGGAGGACCGCGAACAGGAGGAGGCGCATGGGGGCCGCTCGACAAGGACGCCGGACGGCCTGCTTGGGCGGTCACGGTCGTTCCCGTTGGATCAGGTGATGGACGAACCGGCGCCGAGATGTGGGCCGGGCGAACGCGCTCTTGGGAGCGCGGCGTCACCTTACGCGCGGGGCGGTCTCGCCAGTCGGTCGGGAGTGACGGAGGTCGGAACCTCGGCCACCCAGGAAAAGCCCAGGCCGGCGAACTCCGTCGACGGCGTGACGTGGGAGGAGACTTGGAGAGGGGCCACCTGATGGCAGCCACAAAGGAGGCGGCAGGCCAAACCCGGATTGCCGGCCTCGGTGGGCATGGGCGTGACTAGCGTCCCCACACCGATTGCGTTTTGGTAGCGGCCGCCATGATCAGCAAGATCGTCGCCGGAGCCCGCAACGGTCGAAACGATGAACATGGCCAGGGCAAGCAAGAGCGCGCGGGCACCGAATGCGCACCACTCCTGCAACACGGCACAACGCCTATGCCAACCGCCGACACCCATCGAGGTTCTTATGCGCGATTTTGGTTTGTTCGCACAAGAACAACCATCACGCCCCGACCCTCCCAAATCGGGAAGCCCCACTACCCGCGGCACGTCATCAAAGAAAGCGCGTCCTGTTCCGTTACAAGATCGGATGCGGCGGCTGCACCAAGCCCATCACCTGCACCATCCAAGCCATCGAGCCGTGCGCTCAAGTCGGGATCAATTTGCGGGCCGATCTCGTGTCCGTGGCCGCGGATCCGGCTGAGCCGCTGCTCGCGGCAGCTTGAAATGCCGCAGCGGCAACCAAACCTTCATCCCCCCATTTTCGTTTCACATGCGGACATGGTCCCGCCACCGAAATCGGTGTAAGCCAGACCTCATAAGCCTCGACCGGCAAATCATGCGCCTGACGGCGGTGGTGATCCTCGCGATCATCGCCTACGTCGCGCCGTCTGCCGTCCAAGCCCACGACGGCCATGCCCACCACGGTCGTCATCAATCAACGACTCAGGCGAACGCAGCGCCTCCCGTCGCGACGAGGCCGATTACCCTCCCGTCCCGCATCGTCGGTGGCCCTGCCGAAACCCGGCTTGCGCTCGACGGACAATCCCCGGCAGCCGAGCCGCTGTCTTCGCTGCAGGCTGACGATGCCGGTGGGAGATGCTGCCCTGTCGGCTGCAGGGGCTCATGCTGCGGGACGATGGTATGCTGCCCGTCCGGCGTCGTCGCCGGCGCCGCGTCGCTTTCCAGGCCCCTGTCTGGGAACGTCGTGCTGATCCCGCACGACGTCGATGCCCGTTCAGGCGTCGACCCCGAGGCCCTGCCCGAGCCCCCACGAACCCTCGCGTGAAGTAGGGCGCGCCTGAGGCGCGCGACGCCCGGAATGCGCCCGCTATCGGCGCCGTCCGGACTTCCCGACGCGAGGATTCCTATTCATGTCGACCCGTTTTGCCGCCGCCTATGGCGTGGTGGCGCTGCTTGCTGCCGTCCTAACGGGGCCTGCGCTTGCCCACGAGGGCCACGACCACGGCGCCGTGCCGCCGCCCCTCTCGAAGACCATCGCGCCGCGCGGCGAGGCGCTTTCGGACGCCTTCGAACTCGTCGCCGTCCCGCGCGACGGCACCCTGACGCTGTTCCTCGACCGCTTCCGGACGAACGAGCCGGTGCCCGGCGCGACCATCGAGGTCGAGACGCCGGACGGTCCCAGGGTCGCGACCGCCACGACCGACGGCGGCTACGCGCTGCCGGTCCCGTGGCTGTCGAAGCCCGGCCGGCACGAGCTCCTCGCGACCGTCACGGCCGGGGACGCGGTCGATGTGCTGACCGTGGCGGTCACAGTGCCCGACCCGAAGGTCGCCGCGGCCGCGGCGCCTGCCAAGCCGGCCCCGGCTCAGGCTGCCCTGGCGCGCGTCTCCGAGGTCGCCCACGGCATCAGGGAACGGCTGATGGCCAAGGACCCGGCCCTGGTGGCCGCGGTCGCCGTCGCCTTCCTGCTCGGCGTGCTCGTGACGGCGCTCGCACGCGGGCGCCGTGGCGCGCCGGCGGTGGCGCTGGTCGCCATCGGCATCACCCTCGTCCTCGGCACCGCCGCCTTCGCGCACGGCGACGAGGACCACGGCTCAACCGTTGAGGGCGCCGCCCTGATCGAGCCGCGCCAGACGACGCCGGCCTCGTCGGACCTCGCGCAGCGCCTGCCCGACGGCTCCGTCTTCGTGCCGAAGCCGACGCAACGGCTGCTGGTCCTGCGCACCATCATGACCGAGCAGGGCAGCTTCCACCGCTCGGTCGAGTTGCCGGGCCGCATCATCCCGGACCCGAACGCCAGCGGCGTCGTCCAGTCCTCGGTCGGCGGACGGATCTCGCCACCGCCGTCCGGCGTCTTCCCTCGCCTCGGCACGAAGGTTCGCAAGGGCGACGTGCTCGCCACGGTGACGCCGCCGGTCCAGGCCGTCGACGTCTCCGACATGCGCCAGCGCCAGGGCGAACTCGACCAGCAGATCGCCATCGTCGAGCGCCGGGTCGAGCGCTACCGGAAGCTCGCCACGACCGGCGCCGTCGCCACGACCCAGCTCGACGACGCGGTCGCGGAGCTCAATGGCCTGCACGACCGCCGCGCGGCCCTCGACAAGATCCGCCAGCAGCCCGAGGCCCTGGTCTCGCCCGTCGACGGCGTGGTGGCGCAGGCGACCGCAGTGGCCGGGCAGATGGCGGCGCCCGGCGCCATGGTCTTCCAGATCGTCGATCCAAACCGCCTCTGGGTCGAGGCCCTCAGCTTCGACGCTCTGACCGCGGCGCAGAACGCTACGGCCCGTCTCGCCGACGGACGGACCCTGAAGCTCGCCTACCAGGGCACGGGGCTCGCCGACCGCAACCAGGCCATACCGGTCCAGTTCGCGGTCCAGGGCGACGCCTCCGGCCTGCGGGTCGGCCAGTTCGTCACGGTGCTGGCCGGGACCGACACCGAGCAGGCCGGCCTGGCGCTGCCGCGCTCTGCCGTGGTGCGCACCGGCAACGGGCAGGACGTCGTCTACGAGCACACCACCGCCGAGCGCTTCGAGGCGCGGCCCGTTCGGGTCGAGCCGCTCGACGGCGGCCGGGTGCTCGTGGCCGAGGGGATCGGGTCCGGTAAGCGGGTCGTGACCCAGGGCGCCGAACTCCTCGACCAGGTTCGCTGAGGAGGCCGCCCGATGTTCACCTTCCTCGTCAGCCAGTCGGTCCGCAACCGCCTGCTCGTCCTCGCGCTCGCCGCGGTGCTGGTACTGTACGGCGCCTTCACCGCGACCAAGCTGCCGGTCGACGTCTTTCCCGACCTCAACAGACCCACCGTCACGGTCATGACGGAGGCGGAAGGGTACGCCCCCCAGGAGGTCGAGCAACTCGTCACTTATCCCATCGAGACCCGGATGAACGGTCTCCCCGGCGTGACCCGCGTGCGCTCGGTCTCGGGCGTGGGCCTGTCCATCACCTACGTCGAGTTCGACTGGGGGACCGACATCTATCGGAACCGGCAGCAGGTCGCGGAGCGCCTGTCCCTCGTCCAGGACCAGCTGCCCCGCGGCGTCACCCCTGTGATGGGCCCTGTCTCCTCGATCATGGGCCAGATCCTGCTGGTGGCGGTCACCAGCGAGACCGCGACCCCCATGCAGGTGCGCGAGGTCGCCGACTTCACCATCCGGCCGCGCCTGCTGACCATTCCGGGCGTGGCGCAGGTCATCCCCATCGGCGGCGAGGTGCGCCAGTTCCGGGTCAGCCCCAACCCAGCGGCGATGCGCGCGCTCGGGGTGACCAATGCCCAGCTGGAGACGGCGCTGGCGCAGTTCGGCACCAACGCCGGCGGCGGCTTCACCGATCAGAACGCCCGCGAGTACCTGATCCGGAGCATCGGCCGGACCATGAGCCTCGACGACCTGCGCAACCTCGTGGTCGCGACGGTCGCCGACACGCCTGTATACCTGCGCCAGGTCGGGGAGGTGTCCTTTGCCGCGAAGGTGAAGCGGGGCGACGCCGGCTACATGGCCAAGCCAGCGGTCATCGTCTCGGTCGAGAAACAACCCGACGTCGACACCGTGCGGCTGACCCGCAGCATCGAGACCGCACTGAAGGAACTCAACCCGAACCTGCCCGGCGGCATCAAGGCCGACCAAGTGCTGTTCCGGCAGGCAGACTTCATCGAGACCTCGATCCGCAACGTCGAGCGCGTCCTCGTCGAGGCCGTGCTGGTCGTGGCGGTGGTGCTGTTCGCCTTCCTGCTGAACGTGCGCACCACGGCGATCTCGCTGCTCGCCATCCCGGTCTCGGTGCTGACGACCGCGGTGGTGTTCCACCTGTTCGGGCTGTCCATCAACACGATGACGCTCGGGGGCCTGGCCATCGCCATCGGCGAGCTCGTCGACGACGCGGTGGTCGATGTCGAGAACATCTACCGGCGGCTCGGCGAGAACCGAAAGGCCGGCAACCCGAAGAGCGTGTTCCAGGTGGTGGTGGAGGCCTCGAACGAGGTGCGCTCCGGCATCGTCTACGCGACGCTGATCATCATCCTGGTGTTCGTGCCGCTCTTCGCCCTCTCGGGCATCGAGGGCCGGCTCTTCGCACCCCTGGGGCAGGCCTACATCATCTCCATCCTGGCGAGCCTGCTCACCTCCATCACCCTGACGCCGGTGCTGGCGTCGCTGCTGCTCCCGGGGCTCAGGAACCTTGAGGAGCACGACAGCCGCTTCCTCAAGCTGCTCAAGCGGGGCAACGCCGCCCTGCTGCGGGTCGCCTTCCGGCACAAGGGCTGGCTCGTCGGAAGCGTCGCCGTGGCGGTCGCCGCCGCGGGCGTCGCCGCCTGGAACCTGCCCCGGGCCTTCCTGCCTCCGTTCAACGAGGGCTCGTTCACGGTCAGCATGACCTTCAACCCGGGCATCTCGCTCGCCGAGAGCAACCGGGTCGGGCTGATCGCCGAGAAGCTGCTCCTGGACATCCCGGGCGTGAAGGCGGTGGGCCGCCGGACCGGTCGGGCCGAACTCGACGAGCACGCCGAGGGCGTCCACTCCTCCGAGATCGACGTGGCGCTCGACGAAGGTACGAAGCGTCCGAAGGAGGCGCTGGTCGCCGACATCCGCGGGCGCCTCGCCGCCCTTCCGGTGGCGGTCAACGTCGGCCAGCCGATCTCGCACAGGCTCGACCACATGCTCTCGGGCGTGCGGGCCGAGATCGCGCTCAAGGTGTTCGGCGACGACCTCGACGCCCTGCGGCGGGTCGCGAACTCCCTGCGCGACCGCATGGCCTCGATCCCGGGTCTCGCGGACCTGCAAGTCGAGCGGCAGGTGCGCATCCCGCAGCTTGAGGTGCGCGTCGACTACACCCGGGCGGCCCTTTACGGCGTCCAGCCCGCGGCCGTCGTCGAGCAGATCAGCCGCCTCTCCAACGGTCGGGTGGTCTCGACGGTCGTCGACGGCGTGCGCCGCTTCGACGTGGTATTGCGCCTCGCCGAGAACCGCCGGACGACGACGGGGCTGGGCGACCTCCTCCTGGAGACGCCCTCGGGCTGGGTGCCGGCGCGCCAGGTCGCCGACATCCGCGAGACCGACGGGCCGAACCAGATCCTGCGCGAGAACGCCCGGCGCCGCATCGTGGTGCAGGCCAACACCACGGCCGGCACCGACATGGCGACCGTCGTGGCCGCCATCCGCGAGGCGGTGGCGAAGGAGCCGATGCCGCCCGGCTTCTTCACCAGCCTGGAAGGCACTTTCCAGGCGCAGGAGGAGGCGAGCCGGACCATCGCGGCGCTCTCGGCGCTCTCTCTGGCCCTGGTCTTCGCCATCCTGTTCAGCCGCTACCGCTCGGCCGCCCTGGCGCTCATCATCATGGGCAACGTGCCGCTCGCCCTGATCGGCTCGGTGGCCGCGCTCTGGCTGGTGGGGCAGCCGCTCTCGGTGGCGTCGATGATCGGCTTCATCACGCTGACCGGCATCGCCGCCCGCAACGGCATCCTGAAGATCAGCCACTACCTGAACCTGTCACTGCACGAGGGTATGCCGTTCGGGCCCGACCTCGTGGTGCGCGGCAGCCTGGAGCGGCTGACCCCGGTGCTGATGACGGCGCTCTCGGCGGGCGTGGCGCTGGTGCCGCTGCTCTACGACGCCGCGAGCCCGGGCAAGGAGATCCTGCACCCGGTGGCGGTGACGATCTTCGGCGGCCTCGTCAGCGCGACGCTGCTCGACACCTTCCTGACCCCCGTCCTGTTCCTGCGCTTCGGCCGCAAGCCGCTGGAGCGGCTGCACGCCCTGCACGCCGAGGCGCCGGCCGACCCGTCCCCGGACGGCGCGCGACCGCGCCCGGCCGAGGCCTACTGACCCCCGAGGAGAACCAGCATGATCCTGCACAGACTGACCCTCGTCGCCGGCCTGATGGCGGCGACCGCGGCGTACGCCCACGAAAGCGCCGGCCAGCACGGCGGCCGGGTAGCCGACGCCGGGAAGTTCCACGTCGAGCTCGCTACCAAGGGCGAGACCGTCGACGTCTTCCTGTCGGACGGCGGCCAGAAGCCGGTGCCGGCCACGGGCTTCAAGGGCACGGCCATCCTCGTCGTCGGCGGCAAGCCGACCCGGGTCCCCCTGCAGCCGGCCGACGGCAACCGACTGACAGGGACGGCCCCGGTGGCGCTCGGGGACAGCCCGAAGGGCGCCGTGCAGCTCACCGCGCCCGACGGTGCCACGGCCAGCGGCAAGTTCGACTGAACATCGCCCCCTGTCGCGAGCGCGACCGGAAGGGGGCCTGAAGATCCCACGCAGGGATGCAGGGGGAGCCGCCCGAGGCGGGTGCCCGTGCCGGAGCCATCGGTCGACGAGCTGCACGCCGGCGACCGGCCAACCTCAATGAGCCAAGGAGTTCACCACATGAAAATCGCCGCTCTCGCCACCCTTCTGATGGCCTTCGGTGCGGCATCGCCCGCCTTCGCCGACGACCAGGGCAACGCGAACGCCGAGCAGCAGACGCAGCCCACGCCGAGCCGCGGCGGCACGGCGGGAGGGCCTGCCCACGACATGCGTCTCGGGGACACGGCCCCCGCGAAGTCCGGCGAGCGGATGGACCACGGACGTTCCGACGGAACGGCCACCAAGCCTCCCCACGGTCACTGAACGCCGCCGCGCCTCACGACGCCCCGTCGCGCCGGAGCGGACGTCCGTTCCGGCGCGACGGCATCCCACGCCATCGAAAAAGGTAACGACCATGAAAATCCCGAACACGCTCGCCATCGCCGCCATTCTCGGTCTCGGTTTGGCCGGTACCGCCCACGCGCAGGACATGAAGGACCACGGTTCGATGTCCTCCATGAAGCCGGACCCGAAGGACGACGCCTCGACCAAGGACTTCAAGGCCGCCGACATGGCCATGATGAAGGACATGGCCGTCGCTTACACCGGCAACCCGGACGTCGATTTCCGCACCCACATGATTCCGCACCACAAGGGCGCGGTCGCGATGGCCAGGGTTGCCCTGAAGCACGCCAAGGACCCGTCCACCAAGGCTATGGCCCAGAAGATCATCGACGACCAGGAGAAGGAGATCGGCGAGATGGAGGCGTGGCTGAAGCAGCACGCCAAGTAGGTCGGCCGCGCCCCGATCCGGGGCACCCATCCCGACGGGGACGCCCGCCGTCCCCGTCACCTGTTCGACGTCCTTGGACAGCCTCGGCCTGCTTCCCGTCACCGGAAGCCGGTGACCGAAGGCGATGCGAACCCACGGGAGCCAGGTCATGCCGCATAGCGTCCCCCCCTCGCACGAGCGCCACGGCCATCATGCCGGGCACGACCATGCGCAACTTGGGCACGGTGATCACGAGACCCAGGCTTCCGGCACCGGGACGGTCAAGGATCCCGTCTGCGGGATGACGGTCGATCCGCACGCCGCGAAGCATCGGGCCGAGCACGCCGGGCACCCGTACTACTTCTGCTCGAACGGATGCCGGACCAAGTTCGAGGCCGATCCGGTCCGCTACCTCGATCCGGGGCAGGCGAGGGTGGAGCCGGTGCCGGAGGGTACGATCTACACCTGCCCGATGCACCCGGAGGTGCGGCAGGTCGGCCCGGGAGGCTGCCCCATCTGCGGGATGGCGCTTGAGCCGGCCGTGGTCGGCGCCGACACCGGCCCCAGCGAGGAGTTGGTCGACATGACCCGACGCTTTCGGGTCGGGCTCGTGCTGACGCTCCCCGTCTTCGTCCTGGAGATGGGTGGCCACCTGTTCGGGCTGGCGGAACGCCTCGGGCAGCAAACCTCGAACTGGATACAGTTCGTGCTCGCCGCGCCTGTGGTGCTCTGGGCGGGCTGGCCGTTCTTCGTGCGTGGCTATCGTTCCGTGGTCTCGCGCAACCTCAACATGTTCACGCTGGTTTCGCTGGGGACGGGCTGCGCCTTCCTCTACAGCGTCGTCGCCACAGCTGCCCCGGGCCTGTTCCCGCAGGCCCTGCGCGGGCATGGCGGGGCCGTGCCTGCCTACTTCGAGGCGGCGGCCGTCATCACGGTTCTGGTGCTCCTCGGGCAGGTACTGGAACTTCGCGCCCGCGAGAGCACCGGCGGCGCGATCCGTGCCCTGCTCGACCTGACGCCGAAGACGGCCCACCGCATTCGACCGGACGGCTCCGAGGAAGAGACGTCCCTCGACGCCATCGCGGCCGGCGACCGGTTGCGGGTGCGCCCGGGCGAGAAGGTGCCGGTCGACGGCTTCGTCGCCGAGGGGCGGAGCTCGGTGGACGAGAGCCTGGTGACGGGGGAATCGATGCCGGTCACCAAGGCGGCGGGCGCCCCCGTGGTCGGCGGCAGCCTGAACCAGTCCGGGGCCCTCGTGATCGAGGCCACGAAGGTCGGGCGCGACACCATGCTGGCCCGCATCGTCCAGATGGTGGCCGAGGCCCAGCGCTCGCGCGCACCCATCCAGCGCCTCGCCGACCAAGTGGCCGGCTGGTTCGTGCCCGCCGTCATCGGCGTGGCGGTCCTCGCGTTCCTCGCCTGGATGGTCTTCGGGCCGGAGCCGCGCTTCACCTTCGCGCTCTTGGCCGCCGTCGCGGTGCTCATCATTGCCTGCCCCTGCGCGCTCGGGCTCGCCACGCCGATGTCCATCATGGTCGGCGTCGGACGGGGTGCCGGGGCCGGCGTCCTGGTCAAGAACGCCGAGGCCCTGGAGCGCATGGAGCGGGTGGGCACCCTCCTGGTCGACAAGACAGGCACGCTGACCGAGGGCAAGCCGGCGGTCACCCGGATCGTGCCTTCAGCTAGCTTCGATGAGGCTACGGTGCTGCGCCTCGCGGCGAGCGTCGAGCGGGCGAGCGAGCACCCGCTGGCCACGGCGGTCGTGCGGGCCGCGGAGGAGCGCGGCGTCGCGACCGCCGCCGTCGCCGACTTCGAAAGCCCGACCGGCAAGGGCGCGTTCGGCACCGTGGAGGGGCGCCGGGTTGCGCTCGGCAACGCGGCCTTCCTGCGCGAGCATGGCGTGGACGTGTCGGCATATGCGGCAGGGGCGGACGAACTGAGGCGAGACGGCGCGACCGCGATCTTCGCCGCCGTCGACGGACGGGTGGCGGGCGTCATCGCCATCGCCGACCCCGTCAAGGCGACGACCGCGGAGGCGCTGGCGGCGCTCCGGACCGAGGGCATCCGGGTGGTGATGCTGACCGGCGACAACCGCACCACCGCCGAGGCCGTCGCCCGCCGCCTCGGCATCGAGGAGGTCGAGGCGGAGGTGCTGCCCGACCGGAAGGCCGCCGTGGTCGAGCGCTACAAGGCGGCCGGGCAGGTGGTCGCCATGGCGGGCGACGGCGTCAACGACGCCCCCGCGCTCGCCGCGGCGGACGTCGGCATCGCGATGGGCACCGGCACGGACGTGGCCATCGAGAGCGCCGGCCTGACGCTGCTCAAGGGCGACTTGATGGGGATCGTGCGGGCGCGGCGCCTTTCGAAGGCGGTGATGGGCAACATCCGCCAGAACCTGTTCTTCGCCTTCGTCTACAACGCCGCCGGCGTGCCGGTCGCGGCCGGGGTGCTGTACCCGTTCCTGGGTATCCTGCTCTCGCCCGTCATCGCCGCCGCTGCCATGGCGCTGTCCTCGGTCAGCGTCATCGGCAACGCCCTGCGCCTGCGGACGGCCCGGCTCGATCCTTGAGGCTACGTGTCGGCCGAGCAGGGTCTGCGCGTGAGCATGATCGCGGCAGCACCATGGGTCCGCAGACCCGGCATGTGAGCCGCGCACGGGCCCCCGCGGCCTCGGGACGAAGCACAGAAAGGTGATCGTCCCCTCGCTCGCACCGGCCGGGGTCAATCTTGAACGGCGTGTGAGGCCAGGCCACCTGACGGGCCGCGCCTGCGGATGGGCGCCCTACGGAGAAGATCATGCCGCACCACGACACGACGGCCCTCTCGGGGGTCATTCAGCACGTTTTTGCCCATCGCTTCACGGTGGAGGCCGGCGGCGGGACGCATCTGGCCGATCTCGGCCCTAAGGGAGCGGAGGCCTTCCCGCTCGTGGCGGGCCTGCATGTGGACATCGAGGGCGAGCGTCGCCCGTCCGAGATCAAGGTGACGCGGATCGCAGCCGAGAGCCGGGAACCCGTGCACATCCAGCATAAGAAGCCTTGTCACCCGCCTGGCGATAAGCGACCGGACATGCCGGCCGACCCATCGCGCGTGCTGGAGGCGGTGAAGGCCGCGGGCTGGACCCCGTCGGGGGACCTTCGCCGCAAGCCGAAGCACTTCGAAGTTCTCGCGCGCCAGGCTGGCGGGGCGTGGGCCGAGCTTCACGTGGATTTCGGCGGGACGATCTACAAGAACAAGTCACCCGATCCTACGAAGTGGGCCGCTGCCCTGGCCTAACGGCTTCGACGGGGCGGCGCACGTGCGCCGCCCCGTTCAGAGTTCGTCCTGCCGCCGACGGCCGGGGATCACGCGTTCGGGCGGGCGGCGCTTATCCGGCCCTCGGCTTGGTCCGGACCGCAACGATGGAAGCGACATCCCTCCGCCGGTCAATTTTTCCGGCGTGATATGGCCGAGGCAACGGCCTCCAAGCGGCACCGTTCGTCGCAACGAGGGCCTCCTGAACGGCCCCATGTCCGGAATTCACCCCAGTCCGGCCAGCGGCGACCTAGCTCCGGGTCGACCTCACCTCCGTTCACCGCGGCGGAATCCTCCCCGCTCCGGAGGCGACAGGTTCGGCGTCGGCGGAACCGGCGCCGCGGCGGGCGAAGGCGGTCAGCACCAGTCGGTCCGGCCCTTCCTCAGCCAGAAGTGACTCTGGCATCCCACTTGACGCCAGACGCTCGGCGTCAGCGACGCGGTCCCGTCCCAGTGTCGGCGGATGCGCCAGCCCGGCCGGTCGCCGGGAACGAGCGAGAGCTTGATCGTCTCGCCGCAGCCGCACGGGCACCCGAAGGCCGCGAACCACTGATGGCCATCCTCACCCACGACGTAGACCGTGCGAGGCGCGGGCGTATCGGGCTCCTCGTCGACGAAATCCACGGTGTGACGCCCGAGGCGGCGGGCGACCCAGGACAGGGACGCCCGGAGCAGCGTAACGGGAAGTCCCGCCATCACGCCGCCCTCATGAGCATGTCGAGATGCGGTCGGTTCAGGAACGGCCTCATGTCGCCTCGACCGAGGTATCGCGCGAGCGCGTCGTCCGTGCCCTCTTCCGGCGCGAACTGCCAGAACCCGGCCGTCAGGCTTAGGGTCTGGACGGCGAAATCGCCGTTCGGGTCGAGCCGCGACGGATGCAACCTCAGCAGCAACTCGACCACCGCGAGGCTGGAGAACAGGCCGTTCACCGCACCCACGGCCGGCCGCTCCTGCGGCACGCCGCGGATGTAGCCGCGCGCGAGGCGGTCCTCGTAGGCCGCGGGGTCCTGCCTCCTCAGGCTTTCGGCCTCAAGCATCCCGTCCGTGTAGAGACCGCGTCCCCGGAGGCTGGAGCGCCCCGGCTGCAGGTAGTGGACCGACCCGCAGATCTGGTCGATGCCACCCTCGCCATCGGCGTCGAGCATCACCCCGATGTCCAGGTAGGCCAGGACGTAGAACGTCGCGAGGCGATTCAGCAGGTCGCGGCCCTCGACCCCGTCCATGCACCCGAACACGACGTCGCAGGTCGAAACGGCCCTGAGCGCGTCCGGTCGGGACAGGTCGCAGGGAAAGGCCTCCACCCTCGCACCGAGCCCGAGGCGTTCGACGAAGGCCGCCAGAACCTCCACCTTCGGCCGACCCACGTCGGCGAGCGTCGTGTTGACGATGCGGTTGAGGTTCTTGTCCTCGACCAGGTCGGGGTCGACCAGCACGATCTCGCCGACGCCGAGGCGGGCGATCTGGTCAACGACCGGACCGCCGGTCCCGGAGCACCCCACGACCCCGACGCGGAGGTGCCGCATCGCCTCGAACGTCGCGCGTCCGAAGGCTTGGGCGTGCCGCCGCGCGAACTCGGGAACGGCCTGGGCGGCGTGAACGGGGGGCCGGTGGAAGCGGAGGTCATCGCCGACGACGCCGACGTGGTCGAGCGGCGCGTGCGTGCCGTCCTCGCCATGGGCCCGGGCGATCATCGTCCCGTCCGGGACCATCACCGCGCTGAGGTGCGGCTGGCCGTCGTCGACCCAGGCATGGACCCCGCCGAACAGGTCGGCATCCGCGGCGTCGTCCACCTCGCTGAAGCGCAGGTCGCCGCCCGGATGGCTGTGGACCTTGGCCACGGCCATGCCGCGCTTCGCCGCCTCCGCGAGCAGGGGCTCCAGGTAGGCGGTCGGCCAAGTCACGCGCCTGTCGGTGCGCTCGCAGGCATGGTGCGGGATCGGGACGATCCGGTTCACGACGAATTTCGTCCGTCCGGGCGAGGCGGCGCGCCCGCAGAGCATCAGGGCGACCGCCTCGCGGCCGTCGCCGGGGAAGAGGTGGGCGCAAAGCGCGGCGTGTTGCGCGCCGGTCAGGGCGAGGGTGGTGCGCATGTCAGGCGGCCCCCACTTCCTTGGCGAGGCAATGCTCGACCAGCGCGAGGTGCGTGCCGATGTCGTCGACGTCCGGGCGCCAGGGGTTCTCGCCGGTGCGGTGACGCGACCAACCCTGCCAGTGCTTGCCCTCGAAGGTGTCCCCGACCAGGGCGCGGATCGGAACCCCGTCGGCCCGGGCGAGCGGGGGGTGGAAGTAGAACATGTCGATCTGAGTCGAGGGATACCCCGGCAGCAGGCGCAGCATCAGGTCCGCCTTGGCCGGGGCGTACCCGGTGCGGACGGGATAGTCGCGGACGACGACGCGGGTGGCGCCCGCCTCCTGGATCGCCTCCCAGCGGTGGCCGGCCGCGTCGAGCGTCTCCTCGTCGCCTTCGGGAAGCGCGAAATCCCGGCGGCGGGGGAGCGGCTGCTCCCCCTCCGTCTGGTCGAGCGGCAGGGTGACGAAGCGCTCCTCGCCGCTGTCGCTCACGTGCACGACCTCGTCGAGGCCGATGCGCTTCAACTGGGCGCCGACCTTCTGGAAAATCTTCCAGCGATCCGGGTGCGCCTTGCCCGCGATAACGAGCAGGTCTCGGCCGGTGAGGTCCGGCAGCGGGTTCTCGTAGCTCTTCTTGTCGATGCGGAAGCCGTAGACCTTGACCGCGCGGACGCCGTCCTCGTCCGTGCGGGGGGCGTCGTCGTCGTGGTGGCCGTGGTTCTCGTTGGTGTTCATCCCGTTGCCTTTCGATCATCCCGGGAAGCCATCCTTCCCGGCCCGTCGAGGGGTTGATCGAAAGGGGCCGGCCAAGCCGGAAACGGCCGGGCCAAGTTTTTTTCGGCCGCGGGCCGAGCAGTCTGTTAGGGGCTCCGGGCCGCGCTACCGGCCCCACGCCAGGGGTCGCCGCACCACCGCCGAGCCGCCGGGAAGGCCGGGGCAGGCGAAGTGATGCGGGCAGCGCGGGCAGCGGGATCCCACGCTCGGGGCGAACAGTCCCGCCCCGATGCCGGACATGTGAGCGACGACGGCGGCACGAAGCTCGTCCCGCTTCTTCGGCGGGATCTCCACCGGTTGCCGGCTGCCGCCGGTGAGATGCACCGCCTCGACCACAACGGGTTCGCCGAACGTCACCTCCGCCGCGGCATCCAGGACGATGTACTCGATCTCCTTCAGCAGCGCCGACGGTGCCTTCCTCGTCGCGACGCGGCGCACGACGAGGCGTCCGTCCGCGTTGCGGACCACGTCGTGCGCCCTGGAAAGGACGCTTCCTCCCGCAACGGCCAGGCTCAAGGCCTCGGGAGGCAGCCTGCCTTCCTCGTCACGCAGGCCGAGGAGGAACCGCAGCATCTCGTCCGCGATGGTCCTGTAAGCCTCGGCGTGCCCGTGGTCGACCGGGCCGTGCTCGGTCCAGGCCGCGGCGAAGGCCTCGCCGAAGCCCTCCGGCTCAGCGCGCCCGGCGTCGAAGTTGCGGTCGAGCCAACGGACCGTCTCCGCCACGGCGTTGTGCATCCGCATGTACGGCGTCTCGTCGCGGCGTCCGCCCAGGCCGAGCAGGTAGGTGTAGAGGAAGCGCAGCCCGCATTTCCCGTAGGAATCGAGGTGCTGGTGGTCGAGCGCGAACGGCGTCTCCCATGTGATGGGAACGGCGGCCGGGCCGGATGGCGGCGGAGGCGACGGGAGCCGGACGAGTGCGGGCGGCCGGCCCAGCGTGGCGGCGATCCGGGCGTTGTAGTCGGACGGGTTCCGCTTCTTGGTCCCGCCGGCCATCATGGTGGACCGGTAGAGGCGCAGGTCGTCTCGCGCGCGGGAGAGCAGGACGAAGAAGAGGCAGGCCTCCTGCTCTTCGTGGCCCGTCAGGCAGGCCTGCGGGCCGGTGAGGCCGTCGCTGCCCTCGATCAGCGCGTCCGGCGGCGGGCAAGGCGGCGGCTTGGCCGTTCGCGGCAGGCCCGTCTTGATCATGCCGGGCGCATGGACGAGCTGGAACTCCAAGCCCTTGCAGGCGTGGATCGTCATGATGCGCACCGCGTCCAGTTCGAGGGCGGCGTCCGGGACGTGCCTGAGCGATTTCTCCTCGCCGAGGACGACCAGCCTCTTGATCCGGCGGAGCGCCTCGAAGGTCGGGAACTGACCCTCGACCGGCAATGACCGCAGGAAGTTCAGGAATTGCCAGATCGCAATGCCCGCCATCCGTTCGGGCAGGGTACCTGAGGCCGCGATCCTCCGGCCGATGCCGAGCCGGTCCAGCACCAGCGCGCTCGCGATGCGCCACGGAGGCGTCCGATCCGCGAAGCCCCCGCAGACCTCTCGCAGGCGCCGCAGCGGCGCCGTCGCCGAGGGGCCGAGGCCGGGGATGGCGTCGGCGGCGGCCAGCCAGTCGAGGGGCGGCCCTGAAGCGTCCCTCAGATGGGCGGCGACCGCGGCGACGTCGCCGAGCTCCATCTCGAACCCCGGCATCGTGGCGACGCGGACGAGCGTTGCGGCGCGGGGATCGTGGAAGAGTGCGAGCAGGCAGAGCAGCTCCTTCACCTCCGGCCGTTCGAACAGCGGCCCGAGGTAGAGGACCGGTACGTCCCGGGCGATCAGGCCTGCGGCGAACTCCGCGAGGCGGTCGTTGGTCGTGCACAGGACCGCCTGTTCGCGGTAGTCCACCCCCGCAGCCTTCGCCTGCGCCGCGGAGGCGGCCACCAGCGCGACCTCGTCGTCGGGGGTGCCGGCGTCGTGCAGCACCGGTTTGAGGCCGGACGCCCCCCTGTCGGGGGCTAGGCCGAGCGCGCCGAGCGGGCGGAAGGCGTCGACGCTCGCGGCGAAGCTCGTGAAGGTGTCGATGATCTCCTTGCGCGACCGGTAGTTGACGTCGAGCGCCCCGAGGGTCGCCCCGGGATAGTGCGCCCGGAACGCGGCCATGCTGGCCGAGGTGGCGCCCCGGAACCGGTAGATCGATTGGCGGGCGTCGCCGACGACCCACAGCCGCTCGCCCTCGTCGGCCGCCAGCGCCCGGATCAAGCGCACGGTGGCGAGGTTGACGTCCTGGTACTCGTCGACGAGCAGGTGGCGATGGCGGAGCGACAGCGCCTTGGCCACGTCGGGATGCTCGGCCGCAAGTCGCACGGGCCTCATGACGAGGTCACCGAAATCGAGGGCATCGGCCTCCGAGAGCAGCCTCTCGTAAGCCTCGTAGACGATGGCTTCCTCATGCGCCCGCGCCGCCCTCAGGCGCGTCGCGTCGTCCGTGGCGGCACGCTGCATCGCATCGGCCAATTCACGGTAGCGCACGTGGTCGACGAGTTCGTCCTTGGCGCGGGAAATGGCCGAGAGGATGTTCGAGAGATCCTGCACCGGGTCCCAGAGGTCCCGGTAATGCGCCAGCGGCAGGCTCGCCAGAACCCCCTCCAGCATCGTGATGGCCGTGGGCTTGTCGACGAGCTTCGGGCTCGCGCTTCGTCCGAGGCGTTCGTGGAAGCGGCGGATCACGTCCAGCCCGAACGCGTGGAAGGTGCCCGTCCAGACCGAGGCGGCCGCCTCGGGCCGCGACAGGGCGAGCCGATCCATCAGCTCGGCCGCCGCCTTGTTCGAGAAGGTCAGGACGAGGATTCCGTTCGGGTCGATCCCCTCGTCGACGAGGCTCTCGATCCTTCTGACCAACGTGCGGGTCTTGCCCGTCCCGGGCCCCGCCTGGAGCAGGTAGGGGCCGCCACGATGGGCGACCGCCGCATCCTGGCTCGGGTCCGGCCGCATCGTGGCCGCGGGGGCGGGGGCGGCGTCCGGCACGACGGGAAGCAGTAGCGCGTCCAGCAGTTGCTGGGTCACCACGTCCGGGCAGATGCCGAGCCGCCCGGCGATGTCGGCGACGCTCATCCCGTCTTGGTGATGGCGACGCGCGACGGCTCGCGGCAGCACCAGTTCGCGCGCGAACAGGTCGGCCTGGACCTCGCGGCGCTCCCCACGCCCGTAGTCGGCCAGCCGCTCGACGGCGATGCCGCTCTCGGAGGATCGGCTCGGGTCGGTATGCGTAGTGACGACGGGAGCGGTCCCGCCGTGCATCACCACGTGCCCGAGCTCATGTCCGAGCAGGAGCGCATCGCCTCCGGGGGTGCCCGTCTCGCCGTACAGGATGCCCTTCGACTTCGGGTCGAGCCGTGCCCGGCCTCCGTTCAGGGAGACGTCGCCCGCGTGGACGGGCTGGTGCCAGAGGCCGTGGCCCTCAATGGCCCGCACGGCAAGGTCGAACGGCTGCCAGGGATCGGCTCCCTCGGCGACCATCTCGGCATGGATGCGGGCGGCCTGCTTCCGCCCCGCCTCAATCGGATCCACGTTCGGCCTCTGCCATCGCGAGCAGACGCCGCCGTTGATCCGCCGTCAGGCCCGAGCTCGCCACCGCCTCCTCGAAAGTCTGCTTCACGCCGACCTCCGGCTTGCCGTCGGCCTTGGCCATCGTTCCGGCCGGCATGGATGCGGGGCGCTCCAACAGGGCGATGACCGTGTCGACGCCATGCCCGACCTCGTCCGCGATGTCCCTGGCCAGCGCCTTGGGGAAGGACGCGGCCTCGATAAGGCCATCCCGGACCTTGATCAGGAAGGCGGGTGTCACTCCGAGCCGGGCCGCGAGCCGTGGGAATGACGGGCCGGCGAAGCCCGCGAAGACGTCCGGCGAAGGCTCGACCACCGCGCCGGCCCGGGACTTCGCCGGGGGGCTGGCGATGCCTGCCTGGAAGCGAGCCCATGCCGACGACACGGTGCGCGCCGTCGCGGCGTCAGCCGCGGGGACCGGCCGCGAGGGTTCCAGCACCAACTCGACCGCAAGGTCGGTGAGCTCGCGGCGGAGGTCCGGGTACTCCTTCGTAAAGGCCTCCAACCGCTTCGGGGTGGGTTCGCCTTCCGCCGCGAAGGTCAGGAGGATTTCCTGCGCGCGGTGCGAGGGGCTGGTCGTCATCGTCTCTCTCCGAGTTCCCGACGCAGCGTCTCGTACGCATTCCTGAGGCGATAACGTACCGCCCGGTCCGAGACGCCGCAAAGCTTCGCTATGGTCTCCGTGTCCCCTCCCTCGATGCGGTGGCCTTCGAGGAAGAGGGCTACGGCTTCCCGCTGAAGGGGTGGCAGACGGTCGATCGCGCGAAGCAGCTCGTTCCGGAAATGTTCTTTTTCCTGTTCGGACCCGTCGGCGGCGAAGGCTTGGCTGATACGGTTCGTCAGGGCCGGGACGGCATCACCTTCACCGTCGCCCATGTCTTCGATGTGGTCGGTCCCCTCCGCCCGGCTTTCGGAACGCCGCAGCACGCCGATGCGCAAGGCGGTCATGGCGCGGGCGAACCGCACCTCGAAGAAATCCAGCTTGATGCCCGGAGACTGCCTGTCCTCGACGAGGAGATCGACGAGGCGGTTGACGACCTCGGTCCGCAACTCCTCCGCGTCGTAGCGGCGGCTGGTCCGGATCGAGCCCTTCAGGGAGCGCTCGACCCTCTCGATCAACACCTCGAACAGTCTCTGGAAACGGGTGTCCGTGTTGTCGTGGCGTGTCGAACGCAGCAGATGGACCAAGCATTCGCTCTCGACGTAGCCGGGCGCCTTGGGGTCCTCCGCCCGTGCCTCACGCACGATCCCATCCAGGTCGAGGGCGGCCAATCGGTCGAGGGCGGCTTCTATCGAAGGGGGGCGCACATACGACTCTCCCTTCTTGGTTCGTCGGTTGAGCGGGGGAGCCATCGCGAAGTCGGGATCAAGCCATGGAAACGGGGATCACCCAGCTCACGTGGCCACTTAGAGTGGCCGAAATTCGGCAGCGCCGACACGGTTGTGCAATGGCTTGGGGATCTTGCGCGCCGCCATGAACTCAATCGCCTTGGGATGTCGAGGAGCGGCATACCCGCTCCGGCGGGGACCGCGGGTTCGAGACGGCGGGCCTCGCATCGTCGGCACAAGACTCAGCCGATGATGGGCGCTCAAGGTGTCGCGGGCCGGCTCGGCGGAGTAGTCGCTTCCCCCATCCACATCAGGCTCATCCGAGGCGCGGGGGCACGGCGGCAACTCTCTTCCCCGAGCGCGACCGTGAGGCGTCCGCCTCATGCACGGGAGGGCGCAAACCGGCGCCCTCCCGACACGCGGTCTCCTACCGTCGCGGACTTGGCTCCCGCGGACCGCCGAGGGTGTGGACCCAAGGCCTTTCGGGTGGGCGCCGCGCCTTGGAGCCAACCAGCCTTTTGCGCTCCGACGGCGGCGGCAGGACCTTGACCGACGGGGGCCCGAAGAAGGCGAGTTGGACAGCCAGGGACGTGCCCATGGCGAGCTCCTGGTCGACCGCCGCCAGACGGAAGGTCCGCCCCGCCACCATCGCTTCGATCTGGCGCAGGTCGACGGGGTCGACCACTGCGGCGACCTCGAAACGGCCGCCGGAATCCTCGCCATCCAGGAACTCGATCCACTCGTCGGACCGGTAGGCGAGGCCGACGACCATCAGGTCGGCCCCGGCAATCTTCGTCGGCGGATACAAGGGTTCGGGCACCCCCGGGCCGACGGCCGACGCGCCCGCGTCACCGGGCGTCTCCCGCGCTTCGCGTGCGGGATCTCGATCATGCTTCGTGTTCAATGACAGCTCCGCGCTGGCGACGCACAGCCGGTCGATGCCTGGCGGCTGGCGTCGTTCGAGCCGGAGCGGAACGGGGACTCTTGCCAAGGGCGGTGGGAGATGCGAATCCACTGCCCATGCGCCGAAGCGCCCGTTTCCGCCCTCGGCGGTTCGGGGTTGCTGACCGGGGTGCCTTTGGCCTCGTGAGGGCGCACCCCGGTCGATGGATCGCAAGGAGGCGTGTGTGGGCGGCTACCCGCACACGCCTACCTGCGCGACGGCGGTTCCGGAACTTTCATTCCCTTACTCCTGGTCGGCTCGGGCCGACGCGGCCCGGGCAGCGCCTTGTACCGCGAGCACGGCCCTGGGAGTCAAGTCTGACCACCGCCTTTTACTGCAGGATCGGCCTGCGATCTGGCATGATCGCGAGATGATGCTCGATTGAAGCAGGATATCAGAGTGGCGTCGAAGCATTCCAAGGATTGAATAGCCTATTCTTTCGGATTTGATCTTGAAATATGAAAAAGCTCAATCCAGGCAGTCACTTATACAGAATGCCCGATCAAAGAGGCGACGGAAGGAGCAACGACGCAATCCTTGCCCCTGCTCCGGCAATCCTTCGCTGGCGGGTGGAGGAAACCGCGGGCAGGCTTGGCACCGCCGCGCCGACCTCAAGGGCGATCCGCGTGTCGGAAGCGGGGCGGCCCATGGTGCGCGATGTGGGTTGAGTCGGCCGCCGGTCCCATCCGGCCCAAGTATCGAGGCGGCCTGGGCGACGGTGGTACATAGCCGTCTCCGGAGCGGCCGGTGCCGCGCGAAAGCGTCATGTCCGGGTGGATGCCGGGCCCGCGCTTAGCCCTGCGGGCCGTCGACCGGGGGCATGCCTTCCCCGAGCGGGGATATTTTTTCCGCCTGGTGGTTGCCGGACACCGTCCCGGTAATGGCCGACGCAATATCTCCGCTTTCCCACCCCTTAGTACCGCACCGGAGCAATCCAGAGCAAACGTATGGCCCGCCCCGTCCGCAAGTGGCTCTGGTTCCGCTGGTCTGGGCAGTCTGCACAAACGTATCCGGCCTTCCGGCGAGCCGTTGGCCAAGATGGAGATCCGCGCG
>NZ_BPRC01000005.1 GCF_022179725.1 Methylorubrum aminovorans | reverse complement strand
GCTGCTGAGGCCCGGTGACACCGTCATCCTCGACAATCTGAATGCCCACAAGGTCGCCGGGGTGCGCGAGGCCATCGAGGCGGTCGGCGCACGGGTTCTCTACCTCCCGCCCTACAGTCCCGACTTCAACCCGATCGAGCAGGTCTTTGCCAAGGCCAAAGCCCTCCTCCGAACGGCTGCAGCACGGACCGCCGCCGACCTGACCACCGCCATCGAGGACGCGTTCGCCGCTGTCCGACCGGATGAGTGCCGAAACTACATCACCGCTGCTGGATACGATGCCTATGAGCCAACCTGAAAGGGCACGGCTCTAGCCGGGCCTCCGGCCTGAGCCGAGCCGGATTCGGCCCCAGCCCCCTCCGGGGTTCCGGCATCGCGCGTCCGCACGGCCTCCGGGGTCGAAACCTTCGGATTCGCCCTGCCGTCGGCCCGCATCGTGTCGTCGATCGCGGTGGCCTGCGGATCGGCCAGGAAATCCGGCCGGTCGATCGCCTCAATCCGGTCCGCCGTGCGCCTATCGCGGGCCAATGCCTCTCGGCCCAAGCCTAAACCCGATGGAAGCGCTCAAAAACACGCCAACCGCCAAAATAATAGTCAAGCAACCTGAAAGGTATTTTAGAAGTAATTTAAGAATAATATCGCTAAATCTCAGCACAGCCTGATCAATGCTAAGAAGCACGGCCGTAGAGTGCTCCCGGGGGTTGCATGAACGACTTGTCCCTTGCCGAGGTGGTTGGTGCGTCCGCGCGCGCCCTGAAGAACGAGGCCTCATCGAATCTCGGTGCCATTCAGTCGATTGCGAGCCGCATGAAGCTGCTGGCCTTGAACGCGCTCATCGAGGCGGCCCATGCGGGCGAGAAGGGGGCGGGCTTCTCGGTCGTCGCGCAGGAAGTCCGAACCGTCTCGGGCGAGGTCGAGACCCTGGCTGCCGCGCTCGGGCTCGGCCTCAGAACCGGCGTGGACGACCTCACCGGGGCCGTCGCGCGGCTGGCAGGCGAGGCCCGCGCCACCCGCTGCGTGGACCTCGCGCTGAACGCCGTCGAGTTGATTGACCGCAATCTCTACGAGCGCACCTGCGACGTGCGCTGGTGGGCGACCGACGCCGCCCTGGTCGCTTGCGCACAGCATCCCGCACCGGAGGCCGCGGCCTATGCGGCCGAGCGGCTCGGCGTGATTCTCTCGGCCTATACGGTCTATCTCGATCTCTGGCTGTGCGATCTCCAGGGCCGGGTGATCGCCAGCGGCCGGCCCGACACCTATCCCGGCGTCGTCGGGGCGCAGGTCGAGGCCGAGGCGTGGTTCCGGGATGCCCGCGCCCTGCAAAGCGGCGACGCCTTCACGGCGGTCGACGTGCGGACCGAGCCGCGCCTGCGCGGGGCGCAGGTCGCCACCTACTGCGCCAGCGTGCGGGGCGGCGGTCGCCCGGAGGGGGCGCCGCTCGGCATCCTCGCCATCCATTTCGACTGGCAGCCGCAGGCCCGCGCCATCGTCCAGGGCGTCCGGCTGGGCGCGGGCGAGCGGGAGCGGACCCGCGTGATGCTGCTCGACGCCCGCAACCGCGTGATCGCCTGCTCCCGGGGCGAGGGGGTGCTAAGCGAGACCTACCGCCTGCGCGCGGACGGACGATCCCAGGGCCATTACCGCGACGAGCGGGACCGCCTCGTCGCCTTCCACGAAACGCCCGGCTACGAGACCTATCGCGGGCTCGGCTGGCGCGGCGTGATCGAACAACAGGTCGAATGATACGGTCTCCGCTTGATCAGAGCGGGGAGCGGATCAGCAAGCCCGCGCGGCGATTGAGCGAGGGCCAAATCCGCTATCCCGAAGGGGATCGGCCGGATTTGGTATGCGGCGCCTATAGCCTGCCACGACACTCCGGAACGTATTCGTGCTGTAGAGACGGTTTGGGCGCAGCCAGATTGATGAAATCGTAGCACGAATGCACTAAAATTAAGCAACGCAGATAGGGCGAAATCCTTACTTTACGTTCGCTGGTCACGGTGCGGCGCAAACCGTCCGGAACGTTCCGTCATGAAGCTGCCCTCGTCCCTGCGCGCCCGTATCGTCACCGTGGCGCTAATCCCCTGCCTCGCCTTCGGTGCCGCGGCGGGGGTAGCGGTTGCGGAGCGGGCGGGGCAGGGCAGGGCCATGGCCCGGACCGAGGAAGGGGTCGGCCTGTCGGTCCGGATCGGCGCCTTCGTGCACGAGGCGCAGAAGGAGCGCGGGGCCTCGAGCCTCTATCTCGGGTCGAAGGGCGCTCAGTTCGCCCCCGAACTCGCCGCGCAGCGCCGGCTGACCGACACCGCGCGGGCCGCCCTCCTCGCCGGACTCGACGCCGGCGCCGGCCGTTCCGCCCGGGCGGCGGCCCTGCGCGCGCGGTTCGCGGAGATCGACCGGCACCGCGGCGCGGTCGACCGGCTGGAGACCTCCGTGCCCGCCAATCTCGCCCTCTATTCGGGCGTGATCGCCGAGGCGCTCGGCGCGGTGCGCGAGGTGGCGCAGGTCGCCGCCGATCCCGCCCTCGGCGCCCGGGTCTCCGCCCTCTCGGCCTTCCTCTCGCTCAAGGAATTCGCCGGCCAGGAGCGGGCGGCGGCCTCCGCCGTCTTCGCCGCGGGCGCGATGGATCTCGCCGGCCTGCGGCGCCTCGCCGGGCTCGCGGCGGATCAGGCGACCTTCGAGGGGCTGTTCCGGGCCGGGAGCCCGGCCGGGGATGTCGCAGCCCTGGATGCCGCCAATGCCGCCGAGGCCGCCCGCGAGGTAGCCCGCATCCGCACCCTCGCCCTCGACACGGCGCCCGGACAGACGCCCGCCTTCACCGACGCCAAGGGCTGGTTCCGGCTCGCCACCCAGCGCATCGACGGGCTGAAGGCCATCGAGGACCGGCTGACGGCCGATCTGGCCCGGGATGCGGGCGCGGCCCGGTCGCAGGCCGAGCGCGCCGTCGCGCTCTGGGCCGGGGCGGCGCTGGCCACGCTGCTGCTCTCCGGAGCGCTGGCCTTCGGCCTCGGCTCGGCCATCGCCCGCCCCATGAGCCGGATGGCCCGGGCGCTCACGGCGATCGGGCGCGGCGAGACCGAGGTCGAGATCCCGGTGAGGGGACCGAGCGAAGTGCGCGCCATCGCCGCCGCAGCCCTGACCTTCCGCGACAGCGTGGCCGAGCGCGCCCGCATCCGCGCCGCCCAGGAGCGCGGCGCCGAGGAGGAGGCGGCCCGCCGCCAGGCGGCGATGATGGCGGTGGCCGACGGGTTCGAGGCGCGGGTCGGCGGCATCGTCGAGGCGGTCTCGGCGGCGGCCCAGCAACTGGAGGGTGCCGCCCGAGCGATGAGCACGGCGGCGGGTGAGACCTCGGCGCTCAGCGCGTCCGCCGCGCAGGCCTCGGCGCAGGCGGCGCGCTCCTCCGACGGCATCGCCGCGGCGACCGAGGAGCTGTCGGCCTCGATCCGCGAGATCTCGGCCCAAGTCGGCTCCTCGGCGCTGGCGGCGAGTGCCGCCGAGGAGGAGGCGGCCCGCACCGCCGGAGAGGTCGAGCGCCTCGCCGCAGCCGCGGGCAGCATCGGCCAGATCGTCGGGCTGATCTCGCAGATCGCCGGCCAGACCAACCTGCTCGCGCTCAACGCCACCATCGAGGCGGCCCGCGCCGGCGAAGCGGGACGAGGCTTTGCCGTCGTCGCGGCGGAGGTGAAGGGGCTTGCCGCCCAGACGGCGCGGGCCACCGACGAGATCGCCGGGCGGATGGCCGAGATCGAGGCCGCCACCGGCGCCTCGGTCACAGGCATCACCGGCATCGCCCGCACGATCCGCGACCTATCGCGGATCTCCGGCGACATCGCCGCCGCGGTCGAGCAGCAGGGCGCGGCCACCGCCGAGATCGCCCGCACCACAGTCGAGACCTCGGGAGGCGCGCGCCGCGCCTCGAACGACGTGGCGGGCGTGGCCCGCACCGCCGACGAGGCCAGCGCCGGTTCGGGCCAGGTGCTCGGTGCGGCGAGCGACCTCGCCCGTCAGGCGACGGCCCTGCGCAGGGAGGTCGGCGGCTTCCTCGCCCAGGTCCGGGCGGCCTGAATTGGGGTTTCGAAAGGGCGAGCCCTTGTCATAGGGTCCAGGGCGGAGCCCTGGTTGAAGGGCGATCGGGGCGCTGCCCCGAGACCCCGCCAAAGGGATGATCCCTTTGGAATCCCGGGCCTCAGTGCCGCGCTTCGCCCTGGGCGGGGGTGTCGTGCACGGCGCTGACCTCTTCGGCGATCCGCGGCTCGACCTTGAGGTTCTGGCGCATGCTCTGGAGATGGTCGGTCACCACCAGCGTGTCGGGCTTGAGGCCTTTGAGCACGGCAGTGTTGTCGCCATAGACGTCGCCGACCTCGATCGCGGTCATGTGAACGGTGCCGGACTCGTCCACGGTCCAGACCACCTGCTGGTCGAGCTGGGCCGAGAGCGCGATCGTCGGCACCAGCAGGCGCTCCTGCCGGCCGACCTCGATGCGCGAGCGGACGAAGCGGCCGGGCAGGTAGCGCTCGTCCGCGTTGTCGAGCCAAGCCTGGATCAGGCGGCGACCGGTGCGGGGATCGAAGCGGTTGTCGAGACGGTAGATCGTGGCCTCGCGCACGGGCTGGCGCTGGACGTCGAGAAGCTGAACCTTCACCCGCCCCTCGCCTTGAGCCACCCGCACGGCCTCCGCATCCTCGGAGGAGAGCGCCATCTGCACGTCGATCGGGTTCACCTGCACCACCGAGACGAGGTTGGTCTGGTTCTCGATCACCATGTCGCCGATATTGGCCATGGACAGACTGGAGCGCCCGTCGAAGGGCGCGTGGATCACCGCGTATTCGAGGTTCAGCCGCTGGCGGGCCATGGCGGCCTCCGCCTCTTCGAGCTTGGCATTCGCGGTGGCGAGGTTCGACTGGTTCTGCTGGGCGCGCTGCTCGGTGGCGAAGCCCTTGTCGGCGAGCTGCTCGGTGCGGTTCACCTCGGCCTGCGCGAAGTCGAGGGTAGCCTTGGCCTGATCGCGCAGGGCCTGCGCCGACTTGAGGGCGACCTCGAACGGGCGCGGGTCGATGCGGAACAGCACCTGACCCTTCTTCACGTGGCCGCCGGGCTCGAACGGGCGCTCGACCACGAAGCCGGTCACGCGGGCCTGCAGGGCGGCGTCGCGGGGCGAGACGATGGTGCCGGTATACTCGAAGGCGACCGGCACCTCCTGACTGCTGGCGCGCACCGCCTTCACCGCCAGCCGCGGCTCCTCCCTGGCGCGCTTGGTGTCGGCGCGGCTCGCCACCTTGAAATGATGGGCGAGGAAGCCGGGGATCGGATGCCCCGCCCCCCACCACGCGCCCGCGGCGATCCCGAGCGCGCCGACGACGAGACCGGTGATGACGAAGCCGACGCCTTGGCGCACGAGAGCCATTCTCCGAGAGCGGGACGGGAGCCGGCCGCCCGGCCTGTCCCAGGCGCGGCACCGGAGGGAACACGCGGAGTCCCAAGACGTTGCACGCGGGTCCTTCACGGCCCCGTTGAATTTTCGGAGGCGGCCCCTCGAATGTTCGCCACGTTCGTCGACCGGCCGATCCTCGCGGGCGTGATCTCCCTCATCATCACGGTGATCGGCCTCGTCGCCGGGCTGACGCTGCCGGTGGCGCAGTACCCTGAGATCGCCCCGCCCATCATCAACATCCAGGCGACCTATCCCGGCGCCTCGGCCCAGCAGGCCTACGAGTCGATCGCGATCCCGCTGGAGCAGGAGATCAACGGCGCGCCCAACCTGATCTACATCCAGTCGACCTCCTCGACCGACGGCAGCGTCTCGATCGACGCCACCTTCGAGGTCGGCTCGAACCTCGACGCCGCCGCGGCGGAAGTGCTGACCCGGTCGAGCCGCGCCGAGGCCAAGCTGCCCGAGGCGGTGCGGGCGCAGGGGCTGGAGATCCAGAAATCGTCGCGCCAGCGACTCGGCAACGTCGTGCTCTACGCCGATGAGGGCACCGGCTTCGACGAATTGTTCCTGGCCAACTACGCCGAAACCCAGGTCATCAAGCCCCTGCGCCGGGTCACCGGCATGGGCCGCATCCTGAACTTCTCCAACATGCGCTACGCCATGCGCATCTGGCTCGATCCGGCGAAGATGGAGGCGCTCTCCCTCTCGACCGAGACGGTGCTCCAGGCGGTCCAGGCGCAGAACGCGCAGGTGACGACGGGCTCGCTCGGCAAGCTGCCGATGGGCCGCGCCACGCCGTTCGAGCTGCAGCTCGTCACCAAGGGCCGGCTGATGAAGCCGGAGGAGTTCGGCAACATCGTCCTGCGGGCCGATCCCGACGGCTCGGTGGTGCGCGTCTCGGACGTGGCGCGGGTGGAGCTCGGCTCGGAGCAGTACGGCGTCACCTCGAACTTCGACGGCAAGTCCTCGGCCACGCTCGGCATCTTCCAGAACCCCGACGCCAACGCGGTCGAGGTGATGAACGGGACGCGCGAGACCATGGCGGATCTCGCCAAGCGCTTTCCGCCGGGGCTGCACTACACCATCGCCCTCGACTCCACCGAGTTCGTGAAGGAGGCGATCTACGAGGTGGTGCGGACCCTGATCGAGGCGATCCTCATCGTCACGGTCGTCACCTACCTGTTCCTGCAGAACTGGCGCGCCACCCTGATCCCGACCATCGCCGTGCCGATCGCGCTGATCGGCACCTTCGGGCCGATGGCGCTGCTCGGCTTCTCCTTCAACACGCTGAGCCTGCTCGGCCTGGTGCTCGCGGTCGGGCTCGTGGTGGACGACGCGATCATCGTCGTCGAGAACACCGAGCGGCTGATGGCCGAGGGGATGGAACCGAAGCCCGCCTCCCGCGAGGCGGTCAACGAGATCGGCGGCCCCGTCATCGCGACGACGCTGGTGCTCGCCGCCCTGTTCGTGCCGGTGGCCTTCATCCCCGGCCTGACCGGCCAGCTCTACAACCAGTTCGCGCTCACCATCGCCATCTCGGTGCTGATCTCGGCGGTCGTCTCCCTGACCCTGACGCCGGCCCTGTGCGGCCTGCTGCTGAAGCCGCACGAGCACCAGAAGACGCGCTGGTGGCGCAAGCCGCTCGATTGGTTCAACGTCGCCCTGGAGCGCTCGGCCGATTTCGTTGCCCGCACGATCGGCTGGCTCGCCCGCCACGTCGTGCTGACGCTCGTCGCCTTCGCGCTGTTTGCCGGCGCCACCCTGCTGCTGCTGATGCAGCGCCCCACCGGCTTCGTGCCGGACGAGGACCAGGGCTACCTCTACGCCGAAGTGGCGATGCCGCTGGGCGCCTCGGTGCAGCGCACGGAGGCGATGAATGCCCGCTTCGGCGAGGCGCTCCGCGCCCGCGACGACGTCGATCACACCATCGGCGTCAGCGGGCGCTCCTTCCTCGCCGATACGGTCGCCCCGTTCTACGGCTTCAACATCCCGGTGATGAAGCCCTGGGACGAGCGCAAGACCACGGTCGACGACCTGATCCGCGACATGGAGGAGCGCTTCCGCCACGATCCCGACGGGCAGGTGCGCATCGCCAATCCCTCGCCGCTGCCGGGGCTCGGCTCCCGCGGCGGCCTGACGCTGGAGATCCAGGACCGCTCCGGCAATGGCGGTCTCGGTCTGGCGCGGACGGCCACCGACTTCATCGAGAAGATCCGGGCGCTGCCGGGCGTATCGAGCGCGACGCCGACCACCGATTGGGGTGTGCCGCAGCTCCGCCTCGACATCGACCGGGCCAAGGCCGAGCAGCTCGGCGTGCCGCTGGCGCGGCTGTTCGAGGCGCTCGGCACCTATGTCGGATCGAGCTTCGTCAACCTCTTCAACCGGTTCGGCTTCGTCTACCAGGTCTATGTCCAGAGCGACGCGTCCGGGCGGCGCCTGTTCCAGGATCTGGAGGCGCTCACCGTCCTCAACGCGCAAGGGGAACCGGTGCGCCTCGGGTCGCTGGTGCAGGCGAAGTTCACCACGGGGCCGACGGCGGTCCTCTCCTACAACACCTATCCGGCGATCGAGGTGGCGGTAACGGTCGCCCCCGGCTCCAGTTCCGGCACGGTGATCGCGGCGATCGAGGAACTGGCCGAGGACCTGCCGCGCAACACCTCCATCGAGTGGTCGGAGATCGCCTATCAGGAGAAGATCGCCGGCAACATCGCGCCGCTGGTCTTCGCGCTCGGCGTGTTCATGATCTTCTGCTTCCTGGCCGGGCAGTACGAGAGTTTGCGCCTGCCGCTGGTGATCCTGCTGGCCACGCCGCTCGCCATCTTCGGAGCGGTGGGGTTCCTGGCCCTGCGCGGCATGCCGCTCGACGTCTTCGGGCAGATCGGCCTGCTGCTCCTCGTCGGCCTGGCGGCCAAGAACTCGATCCTGCTCGTCTCCTTCGCCGAGGAGCTGCGCGCCAAGGGGGAGGATGCTTTGGAGGCGGCCCGGCACGCCACGCGGATGCGCATGCGTCCGATCCTGATGACCTCGTTCGCCTTCATCCTCGGCTCGGTGCCGCTCGCCATCGCCAGCGGCGCGGGGGCGAATGCCCGGCTCTCCATGGGCACGGTGGTGATCGGCGGCCTGCTGGTCGCCACGATCCTGACCCTGTTCGTCACCCCGGTCTTCTACGTCGCCGCCGAGCGGCTGCGCGGTGAGCCGGAGAGCGGGGAAGACACGAGCGGGGCGGAGGGCAAGGCGGTGCCGACGGCGTGAGGAGCGCCGGTTACGCCGAGAGCTCCCCCAACGCCTCCTGCGCGAGCGTCGGCGTGAGGGGCTTCGCGGCGAAGCGCACCCCTTCGGGCAGCGCGCCGGGTTCGGGGGAGGGACGGGCCGAGAGGGCGATGAGGATCAGATCCGGCCGGTGCCGGGCGATCTCACGGATGAGCGCGAACCGGGTGTCGGCCCCCGGCGGGTCGGCATCGACGATGACGAGGCGCAGCCCGGCATGGCGCTCGATCTGGAGGAGCGCGCTCTGCGCATTCCAGGCTTCCAGCACCTCGAAGCCGGCCCCGGCCAGCCGGTCCGCCGTCTTGATGCGCGGCCCCGTCTCGCTCTCCACGACGAGAGCCAACGGCCGCCCATCGCCGTGCGGGGCAAGGGGGAGCGGGCAGATCCATGAAGCGTCCCGACTGTCCTAGGCAGATACCCAGGCAAAAACCCAGGCAGGTCCCCAGGCAAGCGCCCAGGCCGGTGCCCGGGCGTCCTGCCGACAAGCGGCGAGCGGCCCGGTTCGTTGCCCCGCGGCGTCGCTTTTGGCCTTATTCTTTTTCGAGAAGACCTTTCAGGGGGGCCCTGATCCGGCAGGTCACGCCCTCCCGCGCGTAGATCATCTGGGTCTCGCCGCCGACGGCACCGGAGAATCCGCGCTCAATCAGGCGCGAACCGAAGCCCTTGCGCGTCGGGGCGGCGACCGGCGGCCCGCCGCTCTCGGCCCATGTCAGCGTCACCACCGGCTCGATCTCCCGCGCCTCGTCCCGCGTGCCGTCCCGGCCCTCCTCCCGCCAGCGCACGTGCGAGACGGCCCAGTCCACGCCGACGCGCCCGCCCGGAACCGAGAAGGCGCCGTACTTGGCGGCGTTGGTGGCGAGTTCGTGGATCATCAGGGCCAGCGACAGGGCGGCCTTCGGCCCGACCTCCAGGGCCGGTCCGGCGAGGTGGATGCGGCCCGGCTCGCCGTCGTCGTGGATCGCGAGCGCGCCGGCGATCACGGCCTCCAGGGCCGCGCCCTCGCCCTCCCCCGAGAGCAGGATGTCGTGCGCCTTGCCCAGCGCCACCAGCCGGGCCACCAGCGCCTCTTTCGCCGCGGCGATGTCGGTGACGTTGCGCAAGGTCTGCGAGGCGATGGCCTGGGCCATGGTCAGGGTGTTCTTCAGGCGATGGCTCAGCTCGCGGTTGAGGAAGCGCTGCTGCTCCTCGGCCTGGCTGCGGGCGAGCGCCACGGAGACGCGTCCGGCCACCTCGCGGACGAAATCGACCTCGCCCGGCTCCCAGGGCCGGGGCTCGGGAGCGTGGGCATAGACGAGGCCGACGAGGTCGCCCCGCCGCATCAGCGGCACGCCGAGCAGGGCGCGGGCACCTATGGCCGCGTAGCCGGCCGCATCCGGCGCGAGGGCCGGGTCGCCGGCAAGGTCGGGCACGGCGAGGATCTCGCCGCGGCGCAGCCGCGCGAGGGTGGCCGGAAACGGCGCGGGTTCCCCGCGCGCGATCGCGAGGCCGTCGGCAGCGGCCTCGATGGCCGTGCAGCCCGCCTCCGCGAGGGCGAAGGTGCGGCCGAGGAGTCCGGCCGCGATCCTGTGAATCTCGGCGGGGCCGGCGGCGTCGCGCAATCCGTCGCCCAGTTCGATCAGCGCCGTCTGGCGCGCCTCGGCCGCCTTCTCCGCGGTGATGTCCTCGATCATCGCCGTGGCCTGGATCGCCTCGCCGCGCACCTGCGAGACGATGTTGACCCGGCACCAGATCAGGCGCCCATCCTTGCGGCGGAAGCGCTTCTCCAGGGTCTCGCGCACGATCTCGCCCGCGGCGAGCCGGCGGTGCAGGTGATCGCGCTCCGCCGCATCCGCCTCCGGCGTCCACTTGACCATGGATTGTCCGACGATGTCGGATTCCTCTGCAGCCCAGATCGCGCAGAGCTTGGGGTTGGCCTCCAGCGCGACCATGGTGCGCGGATCGATCTGCACGATGCCGATATTGGCGCCCTCGACCACCGCCCGAAGCTGGGCGGCGACGCGGTTGCGCTCGGTCAGGTCCAGCATCGCGCCGATCATGCGCAGCGGCGTGCCGCCGGGCCCGCGCACCATCGAGCCGCGGTCGAGCACGTCCGCGTAGGAGCCGTCAGCGCGGCGAAACCGGTATTCGTGGTGCCAGTCGTGCCCTTCGCCGGCGATGATGCGGTGGATATCCGCCTCGACGCCGGCGCGGTCCTCGGGATGGACATGATCGAGCCACCACCGGCCGGTCGGCTCGACCGCCTCCGGCGCCCAGCCATAGGCGGCCTGCAGGGCCTCGTTCCACAGCACGTGGTCGGCGGCGAGATCCCAATCCCAGATCGCGTCGTTGGTCGCGCGGGTGACGAGGCGGTAGCGCTCCTCGGTCGCGGCGATGGCCGCCTGCGCCGTGCGCTCGGCGGTCACGTCGCGCACGGTGCCGACGAGCCGATGCGCCCGGCGGATCGCACCGTCCCGTTCGACGACGAGAGTGCCGCGGGCCGCGACCCAGGCGATCACCTCACCCGCGTCATCGCCCACAACCGTGCGGTAGGTGGCGTCGAACAGGCCGGGCCCGGCGGGGTCGAGGGCCGCCTGCACGGCGGCGTCGGTGCGCGCCCGGTCCTCGGGGTGGAGACGGGCCAGGAAGGTGCCGGCGTAGCTCACGGCCTCATCCGGCCCGACCCCGAACAGGGCGCGGGTGCGACCGTCCCAGGAGAGGATCCCCGTCACGAGGTCGTAGTCGAAGATGCCGGTCCCGGCCGCCTCGATCGCGAGCCGCAGGCGCAGTTCGCTGTCGGCCAGGGCTGCAGCCTCCATCCTGCGCGCCGCGATGCCCCGGCGCAGCTCGAGCTGCGTCATCACCGTGCGGGCGAGCGCCCTGAGGCCCGCCCGCTGCGCCTCGCTCAGCCCCCCAGGCCGCGGCCGGGTATCGAGCACGCACAGGGTGCCGATCGCGACCCTCTCCGGGGTCACCAGGGGGGCGCCGGCATAGAAGCGCATCCCCGGTTCGCGGGTCACCAGCGGGTTGGCGCGGGTGCGCGGGTCGGCGGCGAGGTCGGGAATGACCAGGACGTCGCGCCCGGCCAGCACGTGAACGCAGATCGAGCGGTCGAGCCCGGTCTCGATGGGTGCGAAACCGAGCCGCGCCTTGAACCATTGCCGGTCGTCGGTCAGCAGGCTGACGAGGGCGGTCGGCGCGGCACAGAGCTGGGCGGCCAGCGCCACGGCATCGTCGAACGCGTCCTCGGCCGGCGTATCGAGGATGTCGTAGCGGGCCAGCGCGGCCAGCCGCTCGGCCTCACCTTGGCTCGCGAGATCGTCGGGCGGTCGGCTCATGGACGAACCCAGCGAGGACGAACCCGGCAAGCCGGGTGATCGCGGCGCCCTTCCTCCGAAGCCGCCTGCGGCGGCCGGCCGACCGGACGGCGGCGATGGTGCATCGGCAACGCTTCGGGCACAAGACATCGGCCGCGATCGTCATGCCGCCCGATGGAAAATTCGAGGTGTCCGGTCGAGTCCGAGAGCATCCTACTCGGGCGGCTCGATCGCGATGAGCCGCCCGCTCGGGCTGTAGACCGCGCCGAGCACGGTCTCGTAATGGCGCTTGACGCAGGCATGGCACTCGCAGGCGACCTCCTCGATCGCCGCCCGGTTGACGATGGTGATCCGCCCGCGCCCGACCTCGATCAATCCCTGCTGCTGCAGCATCCGCAGGATACGGGTGAGATAGGTGCGCTGCACGCCGAGCATCGCGGCCAGCGATTCCTGGGTGATCGGCAGAACATTGCTGTCGAGCCGGTCCTGAAGCGTCAGGAGCCAGCGCAGGCAGCGCTCCTCGATCGGGTGGAGGGCGTTGCAGGCCACCGATTGCAGCACCTGCGCCAACAGGCAGTCGGAGTAGCGGGTGAACAGGTTGCGCAGCGATTCCGAGCGCCGCTTGGCCTCCTGCAGCCGTATCGATTCCATCCGCAGGATCGGGCCGCCGATCTGGATCATGGCATGGGTCGAGGCCGGCAATCCGCCGTTGCTCACCACGCCCCCGACCGCCCCTTCGCGGCCGATCGTGGCCGTCTCGGCGCTGCGCCCGTCGATCATCGAGATCAGAAGGGTGACGACGGTCTGTTCGAGGGGAAAGGTGATGAAATCCACCTCCCGACCGGCGGCGAACAGCGTCTCGCCGCGCTGATACTCCAGCCGTTCCATGTCCGGCAGAAGCAGGCCGCGATCCCCAGGGCTCAGACAGTTCAGGAGCAGATTGCCTTCGAAGCAGCGCTCTGTGGCCGAAGGCATGTACAACTCGAAGTCCGTAGGGTCGCCGGCAGGGCTCCTAACGCAACGGTTGGGCAGAAGTCTGTCTACAAGTAGACATATCCACCGTTGAATCCCCAAAAATTCAGGTGATGGCCAAGTCGAGCCCTGCGGCTCTACGCAGGTGCGCCGAGAGGCAACATAACATAGGTTTCACTTACCTGTGGCGCCGACGGGGCGACACGGGCCGGCGTCGATCGCCCGTTCCGGTCGACTTGGAAGCCACCCTGCTGGTCCACTCGGCCGGCCGCGGGCGCAGTCTACTTGCCGGTGCAGAGGCCCTGGTTCGACAGGCGCCGGTGCTCGCGCGGGTCGCAGTCGGTGGCGAGGAACGAGGCCCACTCGGTCGGGCTGCCGTAGAAGGCGTTGCGGTCGACGTCGCCGCGCACGCCGGGCACGCGTCCGGTCGAGGTGAACTGCCACAGCATCCACTTGCGGTTGGCGTAGCGCTGCTCGGGCTCGGCCGCGGTCGAGCGGACCCAGTGGGGATAATCGGGCAGCTCGTCTTCCAGCACGTCCTTGTGGAAGGTGATGTCGGTGTAGATGATCGGCCGCTTGCCGGTATAGGCCTCCATCTCGTCCAGCATGTAGCGGATCATCGCCAGCGCCTGGGCCTTGGGCAGCTTCTTCGGGCACTTGGCCGAGTGGCCGTTCCACTCCACGTCGAGCACCGGGGGCAGGGCGGTCGGATCGTTCGGCACGTTGCGCTTGAACCACGCCATCTGGTCCTCGGCCGAGCGGCACCAGAACACGAAATGGTAGGCGCCCCGCGGCACGCCGGCCCGGCCCGCGCCCTCCCAATTCTCACGGAAGCGCTCGTCGACGTGGTCACCGCCCTCGGTGGCCTTGATGAAGGCGAACTGCGTGCCGGCCGCCTTGACCGAGGCCCAGTTGATCGGCCCCTGCCATTTCGAGATGTCGATGCCCTGAATCGGGTGGCTCTTGGCCCGCGCCACGCCGGGATGGGGCTTCACGTCGCCCTTGGTGGGGTAGAAGTCGTTCTGCGCAGCGCAGGCGGCGAGCCCGGAGAGCAGAAGCGCGGCGAGCCCGCGCTTGAGCCATCCGCGCGGAGCCGATGCGGGCCTCGAGGAAATTTCGGTGTCCAGCGACATCGACGGCCCGCCACTTCTCGCGTGCGACTTCAATGGGTATTCGATGCCCTTGATCCGGTTAACAGAACTTTGCTGGCATTGCGGCGGAATTCCGGAAGGCGTTGCACCACAGGCACATAGGCGCCGCGGACGCTGGCCGGCGGCCGGACCGCCCCCATCTAAAACCTTGCCGATCCTGAATTTTCCCTGAGCCCCGCGATGCGCAAGACTCTGTTCACCATCGGATACGAAGGCTTGTCGCCGGAGCGCCTGCACGCCGCCCTGAAGGCGGCGGACGTGGCCGTGCTCGCCGACGTGCGAGCGGTGGCCAACTCGCGCAAGCGCGGCTTCTCGAAGGGCGCCCTGAAGGTGGGCCTCACGGAGGCCGGGCTCGGCTACGAGCATTTCCGGAGTCTCGGCACCCCCAAATCCGGCCGCGAGGCGGCCCGCGCCCACGATGCCGGACTGATGCGCCGGATCTATTGCGAGGACGTGCTCGACACCGCCGACGGGGGATTGGCCCTCGACGCCCTGGCGGAACTGGCCGCCGAGCGCCCCGTCTGCCTGCTCTGCTTCGAGCGCGACCCCGCCCGCTGCCACCGCCGGGTGCTGTCCGAGCGGCTGGCCCCGCGTGGCTTCGAGACGGTCGATCTCTACGGCGATTTTTTGTAATTTTTCCAAACACTTCGGCCGAGCGCCCTCAGAGGCCACAAGTCGAAGTCCCAAACCATTCAACGCATCAGGCTCGGCGCGCCGAGGCGCGGCTGCACGCCCTCGCGCATCACCATGCGTCGCAGGGGCGGGATCGCGCTCAGCGCGACGAGGCCGAGGCCCCGCAGGGCATCGACCGGCAACAGGCTGGTGAGCAACGAGCGGTTGAGCATGTCCACCGCCGCCCCACGCAGGCGCGCATCGACGCCCCGCGTCCGGCCGAAGCCCGCGAGCGAGGCCGGTGCCCCCGGATCGCGGTTCGCCTCTCGGGCGGAGAACACCGCGTCGCGCAGGGCCGCCGCGTCGCGCAGTCCAAGATTGAGCCCCTGCGCCCCGATCGGCGGGAAGACGTGGGCGGCCTCGCCGATCAGCGCGAGGCGGTCGGCGACCGGCCGCTCCACCGAGAGTCCGCGCATCGGCACCAGCCCGCGCGGGCCGTCGATCCGCATGGCACCCAGCATCGAGCGGGCCTGATGCTCCACCGCCGCGGCAAGGTCGGCATCGTCGAGCCCCGAGAGGCGCTTGGCCGCCCGCTCCGCCGTGACCCAGACGAGGCTGGAGCGGTGGCCGCCGGGCAGCGGCACCAGGGTGAAGGGCCCGTTGCGGGTGTGGAACTCGGTGGAGATGTCGCGATGGGGCCGGTCATGGGCGAGGAGCGTGGTGAGCGCCGCCTGCGGGTAGGACCATTCGCGGGTGCGCAAACCCGAGGCCGCCCGCAGCGGCGAGCGGCCGCCGTCGGCGCCGACGACGAGCTGGGCCGAGAGCGCGCGCCCGTCCTCCAGATCCAGCACGGCCGCGCCGTCGGCGAGGCGCATCCCGGCCGAATCCGCCTCGAACAGGGTCAGGCCCGGCGTGGTGCGGGCCTGACTCCGCAGGGTCTCGACGAGGCGGGCGCTCTCGACGTTCCAGCCGAAGGCGTCGAGGCCGATCTCGGCGGCCGAGAAGCGGGCAGGCGGCGGGCGGAACAGGCTGCCGGTGTCGTCGACGATCTGGAGTTCGGCGAGCGGGCTCGCATGCGGCGCGATCTCCGACCAGGCGCCGAGCGCCGTCAGGAAGCGCACCGAGCCGTCGAGCAAGGCCACGGTGCGCCCGTCCGCCACCGGAGCATGACGCCCGACGAGTGCGGTCTCCACCCCGTCGCGGGCGAGCGCCAGGGCGGCGGCGAGCCCCGCCGCCCCGGCTCCCACCACCGCCACGGCGAAGCGCGGCGGCGCAGCCGGGGAGGGGCGGGCGGGGGAGGTCTGCACGGAGGTCTGCACCGGGACCGTCACGACGGAAGACTCCTTGAGATGCCCATGAGAAGTGCCCTCCGGGCGAAGACCGAAGGCCGACTTCCTACAGAGGCGCGGCTGCCGCCGGGTCAAGTGCGGCGGAAGGATCCGAGCGCGACCGGGGGCCGAGCGCGGCCGGATCGAATCGAAATGAAACCAAATCCGGCGCGCTGCATTGCCAACCTATGTTGAGGAACGTGCGCGCTCTCGCCGCACGCTCCGTTGCCGCAACGATCATTGACGTCTGAGGGGGGCGTTTCATGAAGCCATTCATCACCTCGCAGCCGGAGACCAGCCGGACACGGATCGGATCGGCCTTCGATCCCGTGCTCTCGGGCGTCGCGCGCGGGCTCGAGCGCCTGTTCCCGCCGGTCCAGAACGTCCGGCCGCGCGATGAGGGCGAGAGCGCCTGCGCATCTCGGCGCAACGACGGGCGGGATGGCCGCGGATGATGAAGCCCGAACTGGTCGAGCAGCACATCACCGCGATGACGACGGCGAGCGGCAACCTGCTGCGCCAGATGGAGGCCGAGGGTTTGCGCTACCGGGTCACAGTGCGCCCGGAGGATACCGGCACCCTGCACGTCCACGTGCGTGAGCTGACGCCCGAACTCACGGAGCGCATCGAGCGCTGCCTGTCGGGCATGGGCATGCAGGTCGCGGTTCGGGAGGGATAGCGGCCCTCGCCCGGTCCCCGCTCCGAAGCTGTTCCGAGGCAATTCCCGAGTCTTTGTCCCCGCGCCCGGCCGGTGCGCTTCGGGCATAAGCGCAAAGCGGCGGCGCTTGCCCCTTGCTTCGCTCCGCCGGACCGATATCTCGCCCCGTATTCGAGACTGAAAGAACGCGGGAGAACGCGATGAAGGCGATCCGGGTGCACGCCTACGGTGGGCCGGAGGCGATGGTCTACGAGGACGTGCCCTCGCCCGAGCCGGGGCCGGGCCAGATCCGCGTCCGCCAGACCGCCATCGGCGTCAACTTCATCGACATCTACTTCCGCTCCGGTGCCTACAAGGCGCCCTCGCTCCCCTTCACCCTTGGCAAGGAGGGCGCGGGCGTGGTCGATGCGCTCGGCAAGGGCGTGACCGATTTCCGCCTCGGTGAGCGCGTCGCCTATGCGGGCGCCGTCGGCACCTATGCCGAGGAGGTGGTGGTCGACACCAAGGGCGTCGTCCACGTGCCGGATTCGATTTCCGACGAGACCGCCGCTGCGATGATGCTGAAGGGCCTCACCGCGCAGTACCTGCTGCGCCGGACCTACCGGGTGCAGCCCGGCGACACGATCCTGTTCCACGCCGCCGCCGGCGGCGTCGGGCTCATCGCCACGCAATGGGCCAAGCATCTCGGCGCCACGGTGATCGGCACCGTCGGCTCGGAGGAGAAGGCGGAACTGGCCCGCGAACACGGCTGCGACCACGTCATCCTCTACCGCGACGAGGATTTCGCCGCCCGGGTGAAGGAGATCACCGGCGGCAAGGGCGTACCGGTGGTCTATGACGGCGTCGGCAAGGCGACCTTCCCCGCCTCCCTCGATTGCCTGCAGCCCTTCGGCATCTTCGCGAGCTTCGGCTCGTCCTCCGGGCCGATCGACGCCTTCGATATCGGCATCCTCGCCGCCAAGGGCTCGCTCTACGCCACCCGCCCGACGCTGTTCACCCACATCGCCACCCGCGAGAGCCTCGACGCCAACGCCGCCGAACTGTTCGAGGTGGTCGCGAGCGGGGCGGTGAAGATCCCGATCCACGCCCGGGCCAAGCTTGCCGACGCGGGCCAGGTCCACCGCGACCTCGCCGGGCGGCAGACCACCGGCACGACGGTGATGACGCCGTGATCCACCGCTCATAGGATCAAAGGATTCCGGGCTCTGCCCGGACCCGCCGCGGGACTTGTCCCTCGGAACCCTCGGACCTGGCGATGAAACTGACCGACCATGACGTTCTGCTCGTCATCGACGTGCAGAACGATTTCCTGCCCGGCGGGGCGCTGGCCGTGCCCGAGGGCGATGCGGTGATCGCGCCGATCAACCGGCTGGCGGCGCGTCTGCCCCACGTCATTCTCACCCAGGACTGGCACCCGCCCGGCCACGCCTCCTTCCACGCGACCCATCCGGGCAAGGCGCCCTTCGACACAACGGACCTGCATTACGGCGCGCAGGTGCTCTGGCCGGAGCACTGCGTGCAGGGCACGCGCGGGGCCGCGCTGGCCGCCGAACTGAGGACGGAGCGGGCCGAGCTGGTGATCCGCAAAGGGTACCACCCCGGCATCGACAGCTACTCGGCCTTCATGGAGGCCGACCGCCGGACCCGCACCGGACTGACCGGCTACCTCACCGAGCGCGGTCTGACGCGCCTGTTCCTCGCCGGCCTCGCCACCGATTTCTGCGTGCTCTGGAGCGCGCTGGATGCCCGCGCCGCCGGGTTCGAGGTGATCGTGGTCGAGGATGCCGTGCGCGGCATCGATCTCGACGGCTCGCTGGCGGGGGCCTGGGAGGCGATGGAGCGGGCAGGGGTCGGACGCGTGGCCAGCGACGCGCTTGCCTGAAATCCCAGGATTACCGGATCACGGGTCGAGCGCGTCCAGCCCGACCCCGCATTCCGCCGCGACCGCCGCCCGCAGCGCCGCGCACAGACGCTGGACAGCCGGGTGCCCGGCACTGTCGTAGGCTCGCGCACCGAGCGCCGCCACGGGCGCGAGCAGGCGCAGCGAGTTGGTGACGAACAGGGCCTCGGCGGCCTCCAGATCGGAGGGCAGGAGAGGGCGCTCCTCGACCGCGATGCCGAGGCTCGGCGCGATCCGGGCGAGAAGCTCGCCCCGGACGATGCCCGGTAACACGCCCTCCTCCAGCGGCGGGGTGACGAGCGTCCCTTCCAAAATCGCAAAAAGGTTGCCGGTGCCGGCGCAGGCCACGCGGCCACGGGTGTTGAGGAACAGGGCCTCGTCGAAGCCCTGCGCCTGCGCATCGCGGGCGGCGAGCACCGCGTCGAGATAGCCGAGCGTCTTGAGGCGCGCGGTCGGCGAGGTGTCGTTGCGGGCGATTCGTGTGAGCGCCAGCCGCAGCGGCGCGAAGAACAGGACGGCGCGAGCCGGCGCGGCGCTGCCGAATAGGAACGGTGCCGGCTCGGGCGGCGGGGCGAGCCCGCGCGGGCCGGGGCCGCGGGTCAGCGTGGTGCGGATCGCCGCCAGCGGCGCGGTGCCGGCGAGCGCCCGCATCGCCTCGATGATCCGCTCCCGCTCGGCGGAGAAGCCGAGTGCCGCCGCGGCGGCGGTGAGGCGGTCGACATGGGCGCCCTCGAACGCGACCCGGCCCTGGACGCCGAGCGCCGTGTCGAACACCCCGTCACCGAGCAGCAGGCCGCGGTCGGCCATGGCGAAGGGGAGGGTGCCGCCCTCGACCAGCCGTCCGTCAGACCACAGCATCGGCGAGCCTGTCCGTCCGCTCCGGCGCGCCCGCTGCCCGCCACGCGCGGGCGCCCTTCAGGAAGTTGGAAAACAGGGCGTGGCCGTTCTCGGTCAGCACCGATTCCGGGTGGAACTGGATGCCCCAGGTCGGGTGGCTGCGGTGCGACAGCGCCATCACCTCGCCCTCCCCCGAGGCGGCATCGACGGTGAGGTGGCGCTCCATCTCCGGCGTCGGCGCCACGATCAGCGAATGGTAGCGGCCGACCTGCATCGGCTGCGGCAGCCCCTCGAACAGCCGCTCGCCCCCGTGGCGGATCGGTGTGGCGTGGCCGTGCAGCGGGCGGCCCGCCCGCTCGACCCGGCCGCCGAAGGCCGCGCCGATCGCCTGATGCCCGAGACAGACACCGAGGATCGGCACTTCGCCGGAGAGTTCGCGGATCGCCGGCAGGCTGACGCCGGCCTCCGCCGGGGTGCAGGGGCCGGGCGAGATCACCACCGCCTCGGGGTTGCGGGCGCGGATGCCGGCGACATCGAGCGCGTCGTTGCGCACGACCTCGACGGTCTCGCCCAGCTCCTCGAAGTAGCGCACCACGTTGAAGACGAAGGAATCGTAGTTGTCGACGACGAGGATCATGCGCCCTCCTCGGAGGCCGTCTCGAAAGCCGCGAAGACGCGGGCCGCCTTGGTCAGCGTTTCCTCGTATTCGGGGCCGGGCTCGGAGAGCAGCGTCACGCCGCCGCCCGCCTGGAGCACCGCCTGTCTGTCGTCCATGACGACGGTGCGGATCGCGATCGAGGTGTCGAGCGATCCATCGAAGCCGAGCGCGCCGATCGCCCCGCAATAGAGCTCGCGCGCGTCCCCCTCGATCTCGGTGATGATGTCCATGGCCCTGAGCTTCGGCGCACCGGTGATCGAACCGCCGGGAAAGGTCTTCTCGATGAGGTCGAGGGCGTCCGCGCCGTCGCGAAGGGTGCCCGTCACCACCGACACGAGATGGTGGATGCCGGCATAGGATTCCACCCCGCACAGGGTCGGCACCCGCACGCTGCCGGGCTCGCACACCCGCGACAGGTCGTTGCGGAGCAGATCGACGATCATGATGTTTTCGGCCCGCTCCTTCGGATTGGCCTGGAGGGCGGCAGCGATCTCGGCGTCGCGGGCGGGATCGGAATCGCGGGCCACCGTGCCCTTGATCGGCCGGGTCTCGACCGCCCGCCCCTCCAACTTGAGGAAGCGCTCGGGCGAGGAGGAAGCCACCGTCAGGCCATCGAAATCGAGATAGGCCCCGAAGGTCGCCGGGTTGGTCTCGCGAAGCCGCCGGTAGAAGGCGAACGGGTCGAAGCCGGGGGGCAAGTCGGCGGAGAAGCGCTGAGCGATATTGGCCTGATAGATGTCGCCGGCACGAATGTAATTTCGAACCGTTTCGACAGCGGTTTCATAGGCTTCGCGCGAAAAGTTCGAGCGCCACGCGAGCTTGGCTCTGGCCCATTTCGGCAGAGGTTCGGACGGTGCGGCGAGCCGCGCCGCGAAGGCGTCGAGCCGTTCCTTCGCGCGCGCTTCCCGAGCGAAGGGATCGGTCTCGGGAAAGCCCGTCGCGATCAGCAGGCAGCTGCGCCGGCCGTGATCGACGGCGAGCAGCGTGTCGTAGAGGTTGAAGGCGATGTCGTCGGTCAGCTCCGCCCGGCGCGCCGGAGCCGCAACCCGCTCCAGGCTCGCGCCGAGATCGTAGGCGAAGTAGCCGATCGCCCCCCCCGGAAAGGCCGGCAGCTCGGCCTGCGGCGCCAGACGGTAGGGTGCGAGGCAGGCCCGCAGCGCCTCCAGCGGCCGTCCGGGCACCGCGCGCCCGTCGAGTGTGGCGCGGCCGTCGCGATAGCGGAAGCGCCCGAACGGGTCGGCAGCCAGTACCGAGACGCGGCCCAGCGTGTCGTGCCGCATGGCGCTGTCGAGGAAGGCGAGCCCGGGCAGCCGGGCGAGCTGCGCCGCGGCCGCGACCGGGTCGATGAAGGGGATCTCGCGGGTCCAGACCATGGGTTCGGCCGTCGTGCCTCGTGCGGCGCTCATTTGGATTTACCCAAGGGCGTAGGGCGGCCGTCCGTCAATCGCCCCCACCTTCCGGGCTCGCGTGAGAGGTATGCGCAACGACGGCGATGCCGTTCAACCGATGGCTCAGGATACATGCTCAAGTAATTGATGAAGCGAGTGTCTCTTGCCCTGAGATCGTTCTACAAATCCGCTCCGGAATAGATGTCGAGCGACAGGCCGATGCCGAGCGCTCCGAGCCGGCCGAGTAGCTCGGGCTCGAACAGATCGCCGGATTGGCCGCCCTCCATGAACCAGCCCACGAAGAACGCGCATGCGCCACCCTCCGCCTGCCACGCTCGGAGCCGGTCGCCATACGGCGCGACCCGTTCGGCAGCGGCCGAAACGGCCTCGGCGGGTGGGCCGGCGCTCTCGCTCAGCGGGAAGGTGGCGTATGTTTCCGCGAAGTGCCCGGGCTGCGGCACGCCCTTGGGGTTCGTGCGCGGAGCCCCGACGTCCCAGGTCCGGCTCTGCGCGAAGGGCAGGGCGCGGCAGAGGTCCGCCGCCGGCCGGCTCGGATGCCGGATGCGCAGGCTGATCCAGGTGCAGTCGCACTCCATTCGTTTTCGATCGCTCCTGTTTCCGGCCACGCTCGCAACCGCGCCCCAATGCCGTTATATCGGCGCCTCCATCGCCATCGATGCAGGACGCGCGGGCTTCCGATCCGGAAGCGCCGCCCCAACGGGCCGTCATGACCGCAACCGCCTCCCCCTCGGACACCAAGGGCGCCGCCGCGCCGCGGATCTCCTTCGTGTCGCTGGGCTGCCCCAAGGCGCTCGTCGATTCCGAGCGCATCCTCACCCATCTGCGCGCCGAGGGCTACGAGCTGTCGCGCCGACACGACGGGGCGGATGTCGTCATCGTCAACACCTGCGGCTTCCTCGATTCGGCCAAGGCGGAGTCGCTCCAGGCCATCGGCGAAGCCATGGCCGAGAACGGCCGGGTGATCGTCACCGGCTGCATGGGCGCGCAGCCGGACGAGATCCGCGAGAAATATCCGAACCTCCTGGCCGTCACCGGGCCCCAGGCCTACGAGTCGGTGGTCGCCGCCGTGCACGAGGCGGTGCCGCCCGCCCACGACCCGTTCCTCGACCTGATCCCGCCGCAGGGGGTCAAGCTCACCCCGCGCCACTACGCCTATCTGAAGATTTCCGAGGGCTGCAACAACCGCTGCACCTTCTGCATCATCCCGTCCTTGCGCGGCGACCTCGTCAGCCGCCCGGCGGGCGACGTGCTGCGCGAGGCCGAGAAGCTGGTCAAAGCCGGCGTGAAGGAGCTGCTCGTCGTCTCGCAGGACACGAGCGCCTACGGCATCGACACCCGCTATGCCACGAGCCCGTGGCGCGACCGCGAGGTGCGCGCCCGCTTCTACGACCTGGCTTCCGAACTCGGCGAGCTCGGGGCCTGGGTGCGGCTGCACTACGTCTACCCCTACCCGCATGTCGACGAGGTCATCCCGCTGATGGCCGAGGGCAAAATCCTTCCCTATCTCGACATGCCGCTCCAGCATGCCAGCCCCTCGGTGCTCAAGCGCATGCGCCGGCCGGGCAACCAGGAGAAGCAGTTGGAGCGCATCCGGCGCTGGCGCGAGATCTGCCCGGAGCTGGCCATCCGCTCGACCTTCATCGTCGGCTTCCCCGGCGAGACCGAGGCCGAGTTCGAGGAACTGCTCGAATGGATGCGCGAAGCCAAGCTCGAGCGCGTCGGCTGCTTCGAGTACGAGCCGGTGAAGGGCGCACCCGCCAACGACCTCGGCCTGCTGGTGCCGCCGGAGGTGAAGGCCGAGCGCAAGCGCCGCTTCATGGAGGCGCAGAGCCATGTCTCGCTGCGCCTGCAGCGGGCGAAGGTGGGCAAGCGTCTCCAAGTGATCATCGACGAGGCCGGCCCGAGCGGGGCGCGGGGCCGCTCCAAGGCGGACGCGCCGGAGATCGACGGTAGCGTCCACGTCGCCTCGCGCCGCCCGGTGCGGCCCGGCGACATCGTCACCGTGAAGATCGAGCGGGCCGACGCCTACGATCTGCACGGCATCGCGGTGTAGGGCAGGGCGAACCACCGCCCGCGCGGAAACGTTGCCCCGTCACCGAAAACCGAAGCGGGCGAGGAACGGATGGCCGAGGAGCAGCGCGACCAGAGCAGCGGGGCCGCGGTTTCGCCCAAGGACCCGGCGACGGGCCAGTTGAAATCGCAACAGGGCCCGATGGAGCGCGCCGGCACCGAGGCCGAGGAAGCGGCGCGCGGCAACACGAAGTCGGGCGAGAGCAAGACGGATTCCGGGGACGACCGGTCCGCCTGACGGCTCGGCGATGCGCGACGACCGCCTCTGGTTGCGCCTTGGCCTGACCGGCCTCTACGGCTTCATCGGCGTCGTGCACCTCGCGGCGACCGACCGCTTTCTGCCGATCATGCCGGACTGGGTGCCGCAGCCGCGCCTCGTGGTGATCGGCACCGGGCTGTGCGAGATCGCCGGCGCGGGGGCGCTGTTCGTGCCGCGCCTGCGGCGCTTGGCCGGCATCATGCTGGCGCTCTACGCGGTCTGCGTGTTCCCGGCCAACATCAAGCAGGCCGTGGAGGGCATCGCCGTACCGCCGATCCCCGACACGTGGTGGTATCACGGCCCTCGGCTCGCGCTTCAGCCGGTGATGGTGTGGTGGGCGCTCTACGCCGTCCACGCCGTCGATTGGCCCTTCACGGCATGAAAGACCGGCGAGACCGGAGTATCTCGTTAAGATTAACCCGACAGGACACAAGGCTTTTCGCTGAGGAAAACGGCGTCGGCAGCGTATCGGGACGGGCTCAACCGGTGGTCTTCACCCCGTAACCCTGTCTAGGCTCGCGCCCATGCCGAAGAGCCGCGACTCGAACCCGACGAATCGCCCGCAGGACGGTGCCGCGCCGCCGGAGCAGGCGGCGGTCGAGCGCGCCCTGGAACAGGTCGTGGAGCGCCTGAAGCCGAAGGCATCCAAGCCGCCGCGCAAGGGCCACCCGAGGACCGCCAAGTAAGAGGTTTCGAAAGGACGCGTCCTTTCGCGGGTCCAGGGCAGAGCCCTGGTTGAAGGGATGCCGGGGTTCCACCCCGGCGCCCCGCCAAAGGGATGATCCCTTTGGAATCCCCGAACCCGCTTCAGACTTTCTCGGCGCGCTTCACCGCCTGCCAGGCGGCTTCCATGGCGGGGAGGGCGGTGTCTTCCAGGGCCTGCCCCTCGGCGGCGAGCCGGGCGGCCATGGCGGTGAAGCGGCGCTCGAACTTGAGCGTGCCGCGGCGCAGGGCCTCCTCCGGATCGACGCCGGCGTGACGGGCGAGGTTGGCGACCGAGAACAGCAGGTCGCCGATCTCCTCGAACACCGCCTCCGGCTCGCCCGCACCCAAGCTCTCCTCGACCTCGTCGGTCTCCTCGCGCACCTTGGCCAGGACCTGGGCCGCATCCGGCCAGTCGAAGCCGACGGCGGCGGCGCGTTTCGAGATCCGATCGGCCCGGGCGAGGGCGGGGAGGGCGCGGGAGACCCCGGCGAGCGGTCCCGCCGCCTCCCCCCTACCGGCCGCCGCCTTCTCCGCGCGCTCCCGCGCCTTGATCGTCTCCCAGGCCGCCTGGATCGCCGCCGGGTCGGTCGGGCGCCGCTCGGGCGGCAGGAAGGTTCCGGACGCGTCGAAGACGTGCGGGTGGCGCCGGATCAGCTTGGCGCAGATCGCCTCGGCCACGTCGTCGAAGCGGAAGGCGCCCTCCTCCTCGGCGATCCGCGCCTGGAACACGACCTGGAGCAGCAGGTCGCCGAGTTCGTCGCGCAGATCCCCCCGGTCGCCGCGTTCCACCGCATCGGCGACCTCGTAGGCCTCCTCGATCGTGTAGGGGACGATGGTCTCATAGCTTTGCGCCACGTCCCAGGCGCAGCCCCGTTCCGGATCGCGCAAGCGCGCCATCAGCGCCAGCAGCCTGTCGATCGGCGCTTCGTTCATCCATTGAGCCCCGTCCCGCATCGCAAGCCCGCCTTCGGGCAAGCCACCGCTCATAGACCGTTCGCGGCGACGGCACAGCGCCGGTTTGCTCTCTCAGAGCGGGGAGGAGAGGGGCATAGCCTGTGCAGAATTCCCTTTATTCCTTTTGAAAAGAAGCGAAAAAGCCGTCGTTCGGTTTAGCGAACGCAGCGCTACCCTCCCTAGGAAAGCTATCTGTTAAGGATTCTCAGGGAGTCAGTTCAGCAGGTTATAGGGTGTCCGAAAAAGCCTCGCTTACACCGTGGTTTAAGGGGCTTTCGCGCATCCAACTCTGCGCGAGACAGCATCGAACTCTGCGGGGCCTTGCATCGGATTCTGCGCGTTCGGTGAGGCCATCCGCATCGGATTCTGCGCGGGCCCGTACCGGATTCGGCGTGCAAAAGCGGTTTGGCCGGGGAAGAGCGGGGACAAGTCCGGGGCCAGGGGCCGGACAGGGGGCGTATTGAACTCTGCGCGGGCGGATTTGGGTCGGCCGGCTTGCGTATGGAACTCTGCGTGGCCGAAATCGGCACCACCGCCGGTCTCGACCCACGGGCCTGTGCAGGACTCTGGCCCCTAAGCGTGGATTCCCGGGAAAACTCCGAAAGGGCACGGGACTCCGCGGAGCCGAATCGTGACAGATCGGTTGCGGCCCTGAGGGTGCTTCCGACGATTCCGTCCGGAGCCGGAGGCGAGGAAGGCGAACACGACGTGACACGCAGCGGGAGGGTTTGAGGGCGCGCCATGTCGGGGCTTGAGGCCAAGATCGCCGCGATCCGCGACCCGGATCTGCTGGCGGAGCTGGAGGCGGCGCGGGGCGGGTTCCTGTTCGCGCCGATCGTCGAGCACCTGCTGTACCGCCAGCGCGAGCGCGATGCCGCCCGGGCGCAAGAGGGGGCGCAGGCCGAGGCCCGCGAGGCCATGGGCCGCGACCGCCGCCGCCGCGACGCCGTGCGCGAGGTGATCGAGAGCGAGCCCACCGGCCCGGAAAACCTCCAGCACCTGCATTCGGTGCTGGCGCTGTGCGGCCTGCCCTACCGCGATCCCGGCGACGCCCGCGACTTCGTGCGCGAATACGGCCGCAACTCGCTGAGCCTCTCGGCCGGGCGCCTCAAGAACCCGATCACCGGCGAGATGGAGCTGCAGGGCCTGCCCTACGGCCCGAAGGCCCGGCTGGTGCTCCTGCATCTCTGCACCGAGGCGGTGCGCCAGAGAAGCCCGACCATCGAGGTCGCCGACAGCCTCTCCGGCTTCATGAAGGCGATGGGGTTCGCCGTCACCGGCGGCGAGCGCGGCACCATCGGCGCCTTCAAGGAACAGCTCAACCGGCTCGCCGCCTGCTCGATGCAGCTCGGCCTGTGGGACGGGGAGGGGCAGGCCTCGACCCTCAACGTGCCCCCCTTCCGCCAGCTCGAACTCTGGCGGCGGGGCGAGGACGGCCTGGTCTGGCAGCGCACCGTCTCGTTCCACCAGGACTTCTACGACAGCCTGATCCGCCACGCCCTGCCGGTCGATATCCGCGCCGCGCGCGCCTTCTCCGGCTCGGCGCGCAAGCTCGACCTGCTGTTCTGGACCGGCTATCGCCTGCGCGCCCTGCAGCGCCCCCTGCGGCTGACCTGGGACAATCTGCACCGTCAGTTCGGCGCCGAGAACGCCAGCCTGCGCAGCTTCCGCCAAGCCTTCAAGGCAGATCTCGCCGGCCTGCTGGAGGTGTTCCCGCGGCTGCGGATCGACCTCGACGAGGGCGGCATGCTGCTCCACCCGGCCGATCCCGGCAGCCTTCTGGTGCCGCCCAAGGCCGCCCGCTCCGCGCGCGCGATAGCAGCGACGGCCCGCGCCTGACGGCGGCCCGGAATTTTCCTAATTGGAATATTCCTGATCATCAATTCAGCCTCCTACGATATAATGGAATATTCCATTGAGGGGGCTTCCGGCCCAGGGACGAGGGGCTGGTTCATTCCGTCTTGGAGCCCGTTCGACCCGCCTGTTCCGGCAGCCTGAAGTCTCCTCATGCTGAGCTGCTGCGGCAGCAGCCGCCGAAGTACGCCGCAACGCCTCTCCGGCCGCAGCAGGGCCGTGGGAACAGCCGTTCCGGGGTATTTCGAGGCTGAGCGTTCGCTCGGCACCCCAGCATCAGGAGCGGTGGTCTTTCCCTGAAACCGCGCGAACAGGCTTCATCGCCCCGGCTTGCCAGGGAAGAAACCATACGGAATGGAAAGCCCTCGCATTCCTGTTTGAGCCATGCCATGTTCCATTCCAAATGTGTTCCCTTGCTGGGAATGGATGAGCGGGAAGACCGGAATGGTCCTGTCGGAAGCCGAGGCTTTGGCGCGGCTGGAGGCGCTGCGTCGGCAGCGTGACGCGATCGAGCGGCAGATCGCCGATCTCCTGCTTTACCTCGAACTCGGCCGCCGGCTCGGCGGTCCGGCCGCGCCCGCGCCGGATGAGCGAGTGGACGCGCCCGCCCCGATCCCGGTTCCGCAACCCGCTTCGCAGCCGGTTCAGGCCCCGGCCTCTGCTCCTCCGGCTCCGCCCGCCGCCGAGCGCGCGAAACCGCCTGCGCCGGCGCTCGTCGCGCCGGACAAGGGAGAGGCCGCCCTGTCGGAGACCGTGCTCGCCCGCCGCTACGGCCGGGCAGTGATCGAGGCGGCCCTCGCCGTCCTGGAGGAGGCGGGCCGTCCGCTGCATGCCAGCGAGATCCTGGCGCGGATCACCGAGCAGGGCTTTTCCCTGCCGGGGCAGGATCCAGTGGCAGCGCTCAACACCCGGCTCTGGAAGCGCTCCGGCCCCGGCGGCCCGCTCAAGCGGCTGGGCGAGGCCGTCTACGCCCCGGCCGATGCGGAGGAAGGATAGGGCTCTCTCGTCCGCTGCTGCCCTGAAACGCGAAGAGGCGGCTCCTTCGGGAGCCGCCTCTTCGTGTGTTTCTCTCGTGAAAGCGGCGGCGCCCTCAGCGCGCGGCCGTGACGGAGCCGGTCGATTCCGCGGCCTCGCGCCGATCCAGGTTTAGTCCGAGGGCCGCGGCGGGCGGATGGGCCTGGGCGAAGGCGCTGCCGTCGCGGGCCAGGGCCTCGCCGTGGGCGAACAGCGCCTTCATGTAAGGCTGGTCGAACGGCTTCTCCGAGGTCTTGGCGAAGCGCCCGTCGATCAGGGCGATCCGGAGATCGAGGCCGGTCCGTTCGGCAAAGCCCTTCGAGAGCGCGAGTGCCGCGCGGGTCTGCGCCTTGATCGCCGCCGACATGGTGCGGCCGAGCACCGAGAGCGTGGTGCGCGAGGCCATCTGGAATTCCGGTTCGAGCCGGTTGTTGACGACGAGGTAGACCCGGTGCGTCGGCAGGCGCAGCCGCGCCTCCCCGTCCAGGGCGGCGGCGGGCGCGAGGTAGAACGGGGCCATCGCCCCGCCGTCGTCGTGCAGCTCCGCGAAGGTCTTGGTCTTGGTGCCGTCCTTGGACCCATCCTTCGCCTCGGCGGGAATCGCCACCGGCGGGAAGACGCCGGGCACGGCCGTCGAGGCGAGCACGATCGCGCGGAACAGGGCGAGCGCCCGCGGGTCGCCGGTCTCGGCGCTGCGCTGGGCGATCGCGCCCATGTCCCACAGCACCGGCCGCTCGCTGTCGACCTGCGTCGTGGCGATCAGCAGGCGGCGGCCCTTGGCATGCTCGGCCGCCACCGCCTTGAGCAGGGCCGGTGTCACCGCGCGCCCGATCCGTTCTTTCAGCGGCCAGGTGTCGGTCAGGGAATCGGGCGTGCCGCCGAACTCGAACACGTCGGCGGCCGAGATCTCGGTGTAGTTCGCGCGCAGCGCCGCGTCGGCCTTGTCGCCCAGCGTCGGCGCCGCGAAGGCGAAGGGCGCGATCAGCGCGCCGGTCGAGACGCCGGTGACGACGCCGAATTCGGGGCGGTCGCCGCGCTCCGACCAGCCGGACAGCAGGCCGGCGGCAAACGCGCCGTTCTCCCCGCCCCCGGAGAGCACCAGCCAGGGATCGGCGGCGCGCGCCGCCCCGTCGATCAGGGCCTGGAACGCGCGCACGTCGTCGCCCGCGATCCTGACCGAGGCCGGCAGGCCCGCCGGACGCGCGGTCGCGGCCTGGGCGGCGGTGTAGTCCGGCCGCTCGTCGGTGGATTTCTTCGCGGCCGGTGCGGCCAGCGCCCCCTGCGACAGGGCCAGCGCGACGAGAACGCCGGTCAGGGGTCGGCCGACCCGCCACGGGCGGATCGGCAGGGTCGGTTCATGGAACAGTTTCGGCATCGACGCACGTCTCCCGACGGTGTTCGACAGCCCGCCTCGGCCGGAAAACACGGGTCGTGGCGGTCCGTTCCGTCCTGCCGGCCCGGCGCCGAAAGCTTCGCCGGGCAAGCTTTGCCGTTTCGCGTGTCCCGCGGCCACGCTGCCGCAGGCCTCGAGACTGTCTTGGAAGCCGGGCCGCAGCTGCCAAGACAACAAACGTCTTGATGAAAACGCCTGAACCTTCGGAAATTCTCCTCCAATTCGGATCGCGGCGCAATCTTCGCTTTCGGATCACCCGCCGGCGGATGCGCCGCCTCGATCCGTGACGATTCGTGCGCAGGCGCACAATCCACCGCAGCAGGCGAAGCGCGCGGACAGGTGAAGGGGGAGGACCAAGGTCGGCTTTACGCCGGGGGGCGCCGTGCTCTAACGCCAGGGACATAAGGCGGAGGGCAGACGCCAAGCCCTTCACGAAAGGCCTTTCGCGAAGCCGGAGACCGAGAGCCGATGAAACTGCCGCGCCGCTTCTTCCAGCCGCTCGCCGCCGGTGCGCCCGAGCCGTTCCGCGACCTGCCGATCAAGCTCGAGCGGATGATCCACTTCGTGCCGCCCCACAACGAGAAGGTCCGCGCCCGCGTGCCCGAACTCGCCAAGACGGTCGACGTGGTGCTCGGCAACCTGGAGGACGCGGTGCCCGCCGACCAGAAGGAGGCGGCGCGCAACGGCTTCGTCGCGATGGCCAAGGCCACCGATTTCGCGGCTTCCGGCACCGGCCTGTGGACCCGCATCAATGCCCTGAACTCGCCCTGGATCCTCGACGACCTCTTCACCCTCGTGGCGGAAGTCGGGGACAAGCTCGACGTGGTGATGGTGCCCAAGGTCGAGGGCCCCTGGGACATCCACTACATCGACCAGTTGCTGGCCCAGCTCGAAGCGCGCCACGGCGTCAGGAAGCCGATCCTCGTCCACGCCATCCTCGAGACGGCCGAGGGCGTGGCCAATGTGGACGCCATCGCCTGCGCAAGTCCGCGCATGCACGGCATGAGCCTGGGGCCGGCCGATCTCGCGGCCTCGCGCGGCATGAAGACCACCCGCGTCGGCGGCGGCCACCCGGATTACCGCGTCCTCAGCGATCCGAAGGGCGAGGAAGCCCGCGCCTCCGCCCAGCAGGACCTGTGGCACTACACCATCGCCCGGATGGTCGATGCCTGCATGGCCAACGGCATCAAGGCGTTCTACGGCCCGTTCGGTGACTTCTCCGACTCGGCCGCCTGCGAGGTGCAGTTCCGCAACGCCTTCCTGATGGGCTGCGCCGGCGCCTGGACCCTGCATCCGAGCCAGGTGGCGCTCGCCAAGACCGTGTTCGCCCCCGATCCGGCCGAGGTGAACTTCGCCGCCCGCATCGTCGAGGCGATGCCCGACGGCACCGGCGCGGTGATGATCGACGGCAAGATGCAGGACGACGCCACCTGGAAGCAGGCCAAGGTCATCGTCGACCTCGCGCGCCTCGTGGCCGAGAAGGATCCGGATCTCGCCAAGGTCTACAATCTGCCCTGATCGTCGCGGATGGTGGCCTCGCGTTGGAACGGAAGGGGCGCGAGGCCTATCTATCGGTCATGACCCAGACCAGCATGAGAACCGCGAAATTCGGCCTCGGGGCGGTGGTCCGGCACCGGATCTATCCGTTCCGCGGCGTCGTGTTCGATGTCGACCCGGAATTCGCCAATACCGAGGAATGGTGGCTCGCCATTCCCGAGGAGGTCCGGCCGCGCAAGGACCAGCCGTTCTACCACCTGCTCGCCGAGAACGCGGACAGCGAGTACGTCGCCTACGTCTCCGAGCAGAACCTCGTGCCCGACACCTCCGGCGAGGCCCTGCGCCATGCCGGCATCCCCGAGGTGTTCGAGCGCAGCGCCGACGGCGCCTACCGCATGCGGATCGGCCACGCGAATTGACCGTCGTTCCGCCCGTCGGGCCGGAAGCGTAACGATCCCGCCGCGGAACGCTTTGTTCAACCGCGACCGCTATCAGGTGCAGCAACGTTAGAGCATCGTCCCGAAAGGTGGCCGCCGCCTTTCGGAGAAAGATGATGCAAGAACAAGAGACGAGAGCATCGCGCTGGATCCGGTATCCAGCCCGATGCTCTCGCGTTGCATGAGGTCCTGATCGCGATGGACGTGGTCACCATGCTGTTCATGAGCCTCGTGGCGGCCGCCGCCGCCGCGGGCTTTCTCGCGTTCGAGTGGCGGACCCTGCGCAACCGGGTGCTGCTGTTCTGGAGCGCCGGCTTCGCCGTCATCGTCCTCGGCAGTTCGCTGTCGCTGCTGCGCGCCTATTCCTTCCTCGTCGGGGTCTGGTTTGCCAACGGCCTGCTCGTGGTGGCTCATCTCCTGTTCCTGTTCGGCGTCGCCCGTTTCACCGGGCGCCGGGTCGCGCCGCTCTGGTGGGGCCTGCTGCTGCCCTGGGCCGGGCTCCTGATCCTGCCGGAGGGAATCGACCCCACCCCCGTCTTCGCGATCACGGGTTCCACCCTCGTCGCCCTCGTCGCGCTGAAGGCCGCCCACGGCCTGCTGTCCCGCTCGGGCGCGCCGTTCGAGGAGCGGACCGCGGCCTCGGACGGCCTCGGCTTCGTCTTCGCCATCCACGGTGCCTTCTACGCCGCCAAGGCCCTGATGGTGCCCCTGCCCGGCGCCTTCGTCAGCATCGTCGGCTTCAAGGGCGTGCTGATCCAGGTCTCGCTGGTGGAGGGCATCGTCGTCGAGGTGCTGCTCGCGCTGCTGATGGCCGCCGCCGTGCGCCGCCGCCGCGAGGAGGCGATGACGGCGCTGGCCGAGCGCGATGCCCTCACCGGCCTCTACAACCGCCGCGCCTTCGAGAGCCGGGCGCAGGCGGCGCTTGACGCCATGGCCGCGCGGCACCGGCCGGGGGCGCTGCTGCTGCTCGATATCGACCGCTTCAAGACGGTCAACGACAGCTTCGGCCACGCCGCCGGCGACCGGCTGCTGGTGGCGCTCGCGGAGGTGCTGACAGAGGTGCTCGAAGCCGGCCCGACACGGGAGGCGATCCCGGCGCGGCTCGGCGGGGACGAATTCGTGATCCTGGTGCCGGGACTGGACGAGGCGGCGGTCCAGGCGCTGGGCGCGGCGATCGGCGCCCGCATGGCCCGCGCGCGCCGCCGGGATCTGCCGGCCGGCGCCACGGTGAGCATCGGCGCTGCCCTGTTCACCGCGGGTTTGGCCAAGCCGGACCTGTCGCTCGAAACCCTGACGGCTTCGGCCGACGCGGCGCTCTACGAGGCGAAACGTCAGGGCCGGGATCGCCTCCATGTCCGCCGCCTGGTGCAGCCCGCCGCGGAACGCGGCTGCGGGCACCGCCGGGCGGACACGGCGCCGTCCCCGCTCGCCTCCGGAGAGGGCTGCTGCGCCTGAGGGCGCCGAGACCCGCTTCAAGGCTCGATCACGGCCCGACGACGAAGGGGCGCCCGCATGGTGGACGCCCCCGTCGATGACTCATACCAAATCCGGTTGATCCCTTCGGGATGGCGGCTTTGGCCGTCGCTCAAGCGCCGCGCGCTGGCTGATCCGCTCCCCGCTCTGATCAGGCGGAGACCGTACCAGTCGATTGAAAGAGAGATCGGACCGGTTCCGACCGGCGTCAGGAGATCAGGTCGAGCTTGGCCGTCTCGAAGCCGCCCGCCCGCAGGGTATCGGGCAGGGCGGAAGAATCGGGATAGCCGGCCTCGCGTGCCATGGCGTCGAGGGCGGTGCGCTCGTCGTCGGCGCTGCCGGTCCAGAGGATGGCGCCGCTGGTCTTCTGCCGGATCTGGAAGATGCTCATGGTGAACCGCCCGTCATCGAAAATCTCGTGAGGGAACAACCCAGTGAAACCGGTCCGGTTGCAGGGCCGAGGGCAGGAAGAACTGATTCGAGCACCGTTCCCGCTTGTGGAGGCAGACGAAAGCTTCGCTCCCGCCGCGCAAAACACGATGATGCTTCGGCGCAACGGCGCCGGCTGGCGCGGCCCCGGCGATCGGGCTCGCCACGAAATCGCCGGTTGCTGCACGGAAGCAGGCTGCGGCGCATCGGCGCGCTCGTAAGGCGATTCGCGATGTCGATCCGTTCTCTGTCCCGTTCCGTCGCGGTCCTGCTGACCGCTGCCTGCCTCGCTTGGCCCGTTTGGCTACCGGCGCGTGCCGCCGAGGCCCCGCCCGCCTCTTCCGTACCCGATCCGGCCGCGCTGCTCCCTGCGGTGAGCGTGGTGCCGGCCGAGCGGCGGGAGATCGTCGAGCGGGCGGTGGTGACCGGGACGCTGGTGCCCCGCGACGAGATCCTCGTCGCCCCCGAGGTCGAGGGCCTGCGCATCGTCGCGCTGCTGGTCGAGGAGGGCGACCGGGTCGAGCGCGGCGCGGTGCTGGCGCGGCTCTCGCTGGAGATGATCGAGACGCAGGAGGCCGCCAACCTCGCCGCCACCGCGAAGGCCGAGGCCGCCATCATCCAGGCGCGGAGCCAGATCGTCCAGGCGCAGGCCGTCCAGACCGAGGCGCGCCAGGCCCTGGAGCGGGCGCAGGCGCTGGTGAGGACCGGCAACGCCACCGCCGTCACCCTGGAGCAGCGGGTCTCGGCGGCGCAGGGCGCCGACGGCCGGCTCGACGCGGCCCGCGCTGGGCTGGCGCTCGCCGAGGCGGATCTCGCCGCGGCGCGGGCGCAAGGCCGCGAGATCGGCCTGCGCCGGGCCCGCACCGAGATCCGCGCCCCGGAGGCCGGCATCGTCAGCCGCCGCACGGCGCGGGTCGGCGCTACCGCGAGCGCGCTCGGCGAGCCGCTGTTCCGCCTGATCGCCCGCGGCGAGATCGAGCTGGAGGGCGAGGTTCCCGAATTCGCCCTGCCGCGGCTCAAGGTCGATGCCCCGGCCCGCCTCGAATGGGAGGACGGGCGCGTCACGCCCGGCGCCGTGCGCCGGGTCTATCCGGAGGTCGACCGGGCGACCCGCCTCGGCCGGGTCCGCATCCGCCTCGACGCCGATCCGGCGCTGCATATCGGCGCCTTCGCCCGCGGCCGGGTCGAGGTCGCCCGGCGCGAGGGCGTGGGGGTGCCGCTTGCCGCCGTGCTCTACGCCGCCGACGGCTCGGCCAGCGTGCTCGCCGTCGCGGACGGCCGCGTCTCCGCCCGCCGGGTCGAGACCGGCCTCTCGGCCGAGGGGTTTACCGAAATCCGCTCCGGCCTCGCGGCGGGAGAGGCCGTGGTCGCCCGCGCCGGCTCGTTCCTGCGCGACGGCGACCGGGTGCGGCCCGTGCTCCCCGCCGGCCCCCAGGCCGCGGCCGGGACTCGCTGAGGATCATCGCATGCGCCTCAACGTCTCGGCCTGGGCGATCCGCAAGCCGATCCCCTCCCTCGTGCTGTTCCTCGTGCTGATCGTGCTCGGCCTCGTCAGCTTCCGGTCCCTGCCGATCACGCGGTTTCCCAACATCGACATCCCGATCGTCTCGGTGACGATCACGCAATCGGGCGCCGCACCTGCCGAACTGCAGACCCAGGTCACGAAATGGGTCGAGGATTCGGTGGCCGGGGTGAAGGGGGTCAAGCACATCCTCTCGACCATCTCGGAGGGCGCCTCGATCACCACGATCGAGTTCCGCCTGGAGGTGAACCAGGACCGCGCCGTCAACGACGTGAAGGATGCGATCTCGAAGATCCGCATCAACCTGCCGCGCACCATCGACGAGCCGATCATCAGCCGCGTCGAGATCGCCGGCCTGCCGATCATGATCTACGGCGCCTCGGCGCCGGCCATGACGCCGGAGGACCTGTCGTGGTTCGTCGACGACGTGGTCGCCCGCCAGCTCCAGGGGGTGAAGGGGGTGGGCGGCGTCGAGCGGCTCGGGGGCGTCGCCCGCGAGATCCGCGTAACCCTGAAACCCGACCGGCTGCTCGCACTCGGCATCACCGCCGCGGACGTGAACCGGCAATTGCGCCTCACCTCCGCCGACATGGCGGGCGGGCGCGGCGAGCTCGCCGGCGGCGAGCAGTCGATCCGCACACTCGGTGCCTCGGCGAGCCTGGAGACGCTGGGGGCCACCTCCATCGTCGTGCCGGGCGGGCGCAAGGTCCGCCTCGACGAGCTGGCGAGCCTGATGGACGCGGCCGAGGAGCCGCGCACCTTCGCCCGCTTCAACGGCGAACCGGTGGTGGGCTTCGCCATCTCCCGGGCGATGGGGGCGAGCGACGCCGAGGTCGCGGTCGCCGTGGCCCGACGCATCGAGACGCTGCACGCCGAGAATCCGGGCGTGCGCTTCGACCTGATCGACACCAGCGTCGTCAACACCATCGGCAACTACCATTCGGCGATGATCGGCCTGTTGGAGGGCGCTGCTCTCGCGGTGATCGTGGTGTTCCTGTTCCTGAGGGACTGGCGCGCCACCCTGATCGCGGCGGTGGCGCTGCCGCTCTCGGTGCTGCCGACCTTCTGGGTGATGAGCGCGCTCGGCTTCTCGCTCAACGCGGTCAGCCTGCTCGCGATCACGCTCGTGACCGGCATCCTCGTCGACGACGCCATCGTCGAGATCGAGAACATCGTCCGCCACATGCGGATGGGCAAATCCGCCTACCGCGCCGCGCTCGAGGCCGCCGACGAGATCGGGCTCGCGGTGATCGCCATCACCGCGACCATCATCGCGATCTTCGCCCCCGTCTCCTTCATGCCCGGCATTGCCGGCCAGTACTTCAAGCAGTTCGGGCTCACCATCGCGGCGGCGGTGTTCATCTCGCTCCTCGTCGCGCGCCTGATCACGCCGCTGCTCGCCGCCTACTTCCTGCGCGATCACGGCCCGGACCACACGCACGAGGGCCCGGTGATGCGGGCCTATACCCGCCTCGTGGCGTGGTCGGTGCGGCACAAGTACCTGACGCTGATCCTGGGCCTCGCCTGCTTTGCCGGCTCGATCGCCTCGACCCGGCTCCTGCCCGCGGGCTTCATCCCGGCGGAGGACGCCGCGCGCACGATGTTCGTGGTCGAACTGCCCCCCGGCGCCCGTCTCGACGACACCAGCCGCGTCTCCGACCGCATCGTCGAGACCCTGCGGACGATGCCCGAGGTCCGGAGCGTCTTCGTCGATGGGGGGCGCCAGCTTCCGGGCAAGAAGGAGGTGCGGCTGGCGAGCCTCACCGTGAACCTCGTGCCCAAGAGCGAGCGGTCGCTGACCCAGAAGCAGGTCGATCTCAAGATCTCAAACGTCCTGCGCCAAGTACCCGACATCCGCTTCTGGTCGCTGCAGGAGGGCGGGCAGCGGGAATTCGCGCTGATCGTGTCGGGGCCCGACAAGACGGTGGTGGCCGACGTCGCAGCCCGGCTCCAGCGCGAGGCCGCGGGCGTGCCCCACCTCGTCAACGTGATGTCGACCGCGCCGCTCGACCGCACCGAGATCCGCATCACCCCCAAGGCCGGCGTCGCCGCCGACCTCGGCGTCTCGACCGACGTCATCGCCGAGACGGTGCGGGTCGGCACCATCGGCGACATCGCCGCCAACCTCGCCAAGTTCAATGCCAAGGACCGGCAGGTCCCGATCCGGGTGATGCTGCCGGAACGCCTGCGCGGGCAACTGCCGGAGATCGCGAGCCTGAAGGTGCCGGTGAAGGCCGGCGCGGCGGTGCCGCTCGCCACCGTGGCCGACCTGACACTCGGGCGCGGCCCGACCGCCATCGAGCGCTACGACCGCACGGTGCGCGTCGCCGTCGAGGGCGACCTTCAGGGCTCGGACGCGCTCGGCTCGATCATCGAGCAGGTGATGGCGCTCCCCGCCGCCACGAACCTTCCCGAGGGCGTCACCATCCGCCAGACGGGCGATGCCGAGGTGATGGGCGAGGTGTTCGAGGGCTTCGCGCTCGCCATGGGCGCCGGGCTGATGATGGTGTTCGGGGTCCTCGTTCTGCTGTTCGGCAACTTCCTCCAGCCGCTCACCATCCTGTTCTCGCTGCCGCTCTCCATCGGCGGGGCGATCCTCGGGCTCTTGATCTTCCACATGCCGATCTCGATGCCGGTGGTCATCGGCATCCTGATGCTGATGGGCGTGGTGACCAAGAACGCGATCATGCTGGTCGATTTCGCCATCGAGGAGATGGCCCGCGGCGTCGATCGCGTCACCGCCATCGTCGATGCCGGCCGCAAGCGGGCGCGACCCATCGTGATGACCACCATCGCCATGGCGGCCGGCATGGTGCCCTCGGCGATGGCGCTCGGCATCGGCGGCGAGTTCCGCGCGCCGATGGCGGTGGCGGTGATCGGCGGTCTGATCGTCTCGACCGGCCTGTCGCTCGTGTTCGTGCCGGCGATCTTCCTGCTGGTCGACGACCTGTCGCGGCTGTTCGTGCGCCTGTTCGGCCGCTTCGTCGGCGAGGCCGACGAGCCGGAGGCGGGGCAGGGCGGAGGGGAGGAGGAGGCCTATCGTCCGGGCCCGCCGGCCAACCTTGGCGGGCTCGACCGGAGGCCGACCGCCGCCGAGTGATCCCGTTCGTGCGAGGCGCGGAATCGGCAATGCAAACAGATCGAACGAATTGTATCAGTGCTGGTCCGGGTGGGTGGCCGTTTTCGGACGGCAATCGGAGTGACGCCCCGAGATGGAATAGGGAGACGAAAACGGGGTTGTCTTGAGATAAATTGGTGAAACAGGGGGCTAGAGTATCGTTTCAGGCCTCACCTCCGAAGCGAAGCACGGTGAAGTTTCATGGAGGCTACATCTGCGTCGGCAATCAGGCTATGCATTGCTCGAATACGCTCGGGTTGTATGACCGGGAGAGCGCGAAGCTTTTTGCAACACTTTTGATGTATCCGGGCCAAGACACCGCTTCGCGTCCACCACGGGCCTTGCGGCCGATGGATGACCGATGCGGGAACCGCGAGACCGAGACGGGCGCCAAGACGCGAGCCAACGGCGCCGGGACGAACGCCCCGAGGATGTCGTCGTCCTCGTCTCGGATCGTCGCGAGCGGGCGGAGCGTCTGTCCCGCGGCATTGCCCTCGTCCTGCCCTGCCGCGTGATCGAGCCCGGCGCGGGCTTGCCGGCCGGCCGGCCCCTCGCCTTCGTTGTCGATCTCGCCACCGACCTCTCCGCGGACCGGGCCGATGATCGGAGTCGCGCCTGGATGACCTGGCTTGCCAGGAACATCCGCGAGAGCGGGCTGCCCTGCCTCTATCTCGCCCGCGGCAACGCGGCCCAGGATGCGGCGGCGGCGGCCTTGCTCGGTGCGCCGACGGTGATCGATCCGCGCCAATCCGCCGGCATCGTCCCGACGCTTCAACGCCTCGTCGCCCAGGGGAAGGCGAGGGGCGGGCGCGCCACGGCCCGCGGCGGCGTGCCCGCGGCGGCCGGCGGGCCCCCCGAGATGCGGGTGGAGCGGGCCACCGCCCTCGTCACCGATCTGTTCGACAGCGCCGCCGCCGGCCGGCCGCCGGCTCCCGCGGAGGCCGAGGAGGGCACGCAGATCGTGCTCGACACGGTCTCCGAGATCGGCATCCGCGCCTGGCTCGACCTCGTCTGGCGCCACGACATCCAGGTCTACCAGCACTCCTTGAGCGTGGCGGGCTTCGCCGCCGCCTTCGCCGCCGAACTCGGATTCTCCCGATCCGACCGGCAGCGCCTGGCCAAGGCCGCGCTCCTGCACGATGTCGGCAAGGCGCTGATCCCCCAGGCCATCCTCAACAAGCCGGGCCCGCTCACGGTCGAAGAGATGGCGGTGATGCGCACCCACGCCGCGCTCGGCGCCGACCTGCTGGCCAGGGAGGCCACGTTCGGGTCCGACATCCTCGACGTCGTACGCTACCATCACGAGCGCCTCGACGGGTCCGGCTACCCGGAGGGTCTGAGGGGCGCGCAGATCGGTGACCTCGTGCGGCTCGTGGCGATCTGCGACGTGCATTCGGCCCTGACCGAGCGCCGGGTCTACCGCCCGCCGCTGTCCGCCGCCGAGGCCGCCGCGATCATGGATGCTCAGGCCGGCCAGCTCGATCCCGACCTGCTGCGGGTCTACCGCCCGATCATCGCCCGCGCCGGGGGCGCCGCCGGCGGACCCTCCGTGCTGGGCTGATCCCAGGGTTTCCAAAGGGATCATCCCTTTGGCGGGGCGCCGGGGTGGAGCCTCTGCATTCTTCCAGGGCTCTGCCCTGGACCCGCGAAAAGGCTCACCTTTTCGAAATCCGGTTTCTCGGGCCGGTCAAACCCGCGCCGCGACCCGTTCGGCCAGCAGGCACAGGATCTCGAAGGCGATGCCCGCGCCCGCCAGTGCCGTGATGCCGGCGGGGTCGAGGGAGGGGGCGACCTCGACCACGTCCGCCCCGACGAGATCGAGGCCGCGCAAAGCCCGCAGCAGGTGTAGCGCCTCCCGCGTGGTGAAGCCGCCGATCTCCGGCGTGCCGGTGCCGGGGGCGAAGGCGGGATCGAGGGCGTCGATGTCGAAGCTGAGATAGGTCGGGCCCTCGCCCACCACGGCGCGGGCTTCCGCGGCCACCTCCGGCAGGCCGCGGGCGCAGACCTCCTCCATCGCGAGGATGCGCATCCCCTGCGCCAGCGCCCAGTCGCGCTCGTCGGCCGCGTCCATGCTGCCGCGCAGGCCGATCTGGATGCAGCGGCGCGGATCGAGCACGCCCGCCTCGACGGCGCGCCGGAACGGCGTGCCGTGGGTCAGCCGCGACCCGCCATACTGCGCGTCGTCGGTGTCGCTGTGGGCGTCGATGTGGATCAGCCCGACCGGCCGGGCGGCGCTAAGCGCCCGCAGCACCGGATAGGTGATGAAATGGTCGCCGCCGACCGTAAGCGGCACGATCCCCGCCTCCGCGAGCGGCCGGTAGAACGCCTCGATCCGCCGGGCGGTCTCGGCGGCGTCCACGGGGTTCACCGGCACGTCGCCGAGATCGGCGCAAGGCGCCAGGGCATAGGGCGCCACCCCCGTGGCGTGGTTGAGCGCCCGCGTGCCGGTGGAGGCCTCGCGCACCGCCCGCGGCCCGAGCCGCGCGCCGGGCCGGCCCGTGGTGGCGCCGTCGAAGGGGATGCCGATCAGGCCGATCTCGACCTGATCCGCCGCCTCGGCCGGATCGAGCACCGGAAGCCGCATGAAGCTCGCGAGCCCGGAGAAGCGCGGCGTCACCATCCCGGAGGCCGGCTGGAACCGCGCCAAGCGGTCCGCCCGCGTCTTGGCCCGCTCGTCCGTATCCCGATCCACCATGACGAACCTCCCCCGCGGCGTCCTCGCTCGCCGCATCAAGCCGTTCGGAGCGCTCGCCCGCAAGCCTCTCCCCGCCCGAGCCGTCGATCCCGGCGCCAGGTCCCCGTGGTCGGGTCGGGCCGACGCAGACTACGCAGAGGCTGTCCGGAGCGCGGATACATCGGCGTTCAAGGGCGTTGGCGACCCAGGCTCGTGCTACGGCCAAGTTTACGCGGCGCGCCGACTCGGTCGATAGGTCGTGCGGCGGATCGGACGACCGGCGCAGGGGGCGGGCGCACGGGACGCGCGGAGAGAGGATGACGGTTCATGGCAGCTCAGGTCGCGGTCATCGACCGTTCGGAGGCCGCGGATTGGGACGAGGCTCTCTGGCAGCAGCCCGCCGCCAACATCTACGCGTCGCGAAGCTGGGGCGCCTACAAGGGCCGGCTCGGCTGGAACGTCCGGCGGGTGGCCCTGTGCGACAACGGTGAGGATCTCGCCTACATCCAGTACCAGGAGCGCCGCAGCGGGCCGCTCCGCCGGGTTCTCGTGCAGGGCGGGCCGGTTCTCACCCCGCGCGGTCAGTCGCGGGCGGAGGCGGTGCTCGCCGCCTTCCTCGACCATCTCGCCCTGCGCCCGGCGGATCTGCTCGCGGTGAAGAGCTACCGGCCCCAGGATCCGGAAGGGGTCACCGCCCTCCTGTCGCACCGCTTCGTGCCCGTGGTCACGGCCAAGGATCACACGATCGAGCTCGACCTGACGCCCGGCACGGCCGCGCTCCTGGCCGCGTCCGACCGGCGCTGGCGCCGGGAGGTCAAGAAGGCGGAGGGCCAGCCCGATCTCACCGCCGTCTTCCTGACGGATCCGGACGAGCGCCTGCGGGCCTTCGACACCTTCGTGCGGATGTATGCCGCCCTGCAGCAGCGCAAGGGCTTCTCGAACGATCTCGACACGAACGCCTATCGCGACCTCGCGGCGTCCGATCCGCACCTGCTCTTCCTCGAGATCCGCGAGGGCGGGGAGCCGATCCTGGTGCGCATCGTCCACACCGCGCGGGACCGCTGGACCGATTTCTTCACCGCCTCGAACGAGCGGGCGCGGGCGACCGGCGCGGCCAGCTTCGCCGTGTGGCGGATCGTCGAGCGCGCCCGCGAGGAGGGCGCCAGCCGCTTCGATTTCGGCGGCGTCGATCCGGCCGACAACCGCGGCGTCTTCGACTTCAAGCGAGCCTTGAGCCGCAACGTGGTTCAGGGCGGCCCGACCTGGATCTACGCGCGCAACACCTTCGTCCGCCGCGCCGCCGCGACCGCCCTGTTCCTGCGCTCGGTCTGAACGCAGAAGGGCAGGGGCAGAAGGGCAGGGGTCTGCGGCACCCCTGCCCTGACGAAGTCGCGAGCCTTGCGTCGCGGCTCAACCCCGCTGCTTCGAGCGCAGGCTGCTCGTGTCGCCCGAGGTGTTCGTCATCGGACCGGCGGGGCCGCTGGAATTGGCCTCCTCCTCGCCGGCACGGCCTCCGCTTTGGCGGGCGCCGACATGGTCGTGGTACTGCTCGGTCTGGACGTGGCGGCTGTCGAGGCCGCGTTCGTCGGAGTGCCGGGACTTGTCGCGGTTGCTCAGCACCTCGTTCTCGCCGAGGATGCCCTCGGGCAGATCGGTCATCGCGCCGCTGCCGTCGCCCTTGCCCTGCGCGCCGGGGCCCATGCTGTGCCGGTCGGCCTTGGCCATGATCTCGCTCCTGTCGCTGTGAGTGGCGTGGAGGAACGATCTGGGCACTGGACCGAAGAGAGCAAGCTGAGCAGAAGAAAACTTAAAGGTCTCTCGCCGAGGAACATTTTTGCATCCCAGGCGAGCGGCGCGTTCTTGCCTGGTCGTCGATAGGCGTTGCTCAGTGCGACTGGGCCGCCAGCAATTCCGCGAACCGCGCCACCAGCCGCCGTCCGACTTCCTCTTTGCCGAGCTTGGGCCACGTCTCGACGCCGCCTTCGCGCCCCACGAGATGCACCGTGTTCTCGGTGCCGCCCATCACCCCGCCCTCCGCCGAGACGTCGTTGGCCACGATCCAGTCGCAGCCCTTGCGCGCAATTTTCGTCCGCGCGTTGTCGAGGACCGCGTCGGTCTCGGCGGCGAAGCCGATGACCAGGGGCGGGCGCCCCTCGGTGCGGCCGGCGATGGTGGCGAGGATGTCGGGATTCTCGACCAGTTGCAGCGGTGCCGGCGCAGTGCCGTCCTTCTTGATCTTGCCCGCCCGCATCTCGGCCGGGCGCCAGTCGCCGACCGCGGCGGCAAAGATCGCCAGATCGGCTGGCAGCGCCGCCTCGACCGCGGCGAGCATCTCGCGAGCGCTCTCCACCCGCACCACGCTGACGCCCTCCGGATCGGGGATTGTTACCGGCCCCGAGACCAGCGTGACCCGCGCACCGGCTTGCGCCGCGGCGGCGGCGACCGCGTGGCCCTGGCGGCCCGAGGAGCGGTTGGCGAGGTAGCGCACCGGATCGATCGGCTCGTGGGTCGGCCCCGAGGTGACGAGAACGTGCCGCCCCGCCAGCGGTTTTTTGGACGGCTCGCGCCCGGCCAGGAAGCCGAGGCCGGGGCCCTCAGTACGCTGCGCCAGCAGGGTTTCGAGGGCGTCGGCGATCTCGTGCGGCTCGGCCAGCCGCCCTGGACCGAATTCGGCCTCGGCCATGGCACCCTCGTTGGGGCCGACGACCGCGACGCCGTCGGCCTTCAGCGTCGCGAGGTTGCGCTGGGTGGCCGGATGCAGCCACATCCGCACGTTCATCGCCGGGGCGATCAGGATCGGCAGGGTGGTGGCGAGCAGAACCGTCGAGGCGAGGTCCGGCGCGTGGCCGGTGGCCATCCGCGCCATCAGGTTGGCGGTGGCCGGCGCCACCACGATCGCGTCGGCGTCCCGCGCGAGTTTGATGTGGCCGATATCGGCCTCGCTCTCCCGATCGAACAGGTCGGTATGGGTCCGCTCCCCGGCGAGCGCGGCGGCGGCCAGCGGGGTGACGAATTCCTGGGCCGAGTCGGTGAGCAGGGGGCGCACCTGCGCCCCACGCTCGCGCAGGCGCCGGATCAGGTCGAGCGCCTTGTAGGCGGCGATCCCACCGCCGACGATCAGCAGGATACGGCGGCCGGCGAGGGGTTTTTCGAGCGGAGACGACATCGGCGCAGAACGGGGATTTGTGGGGCGCGCGTCAAGGGGAGGATATTCGACGCAGCGTGAGCTGAAGCTTCAGAAAAGAGGTCGGCGGGCGGTGTGCCGCACGCTGCGGATGATGATTTCGCCGTTTCCGATGCGATAGGTTAGCACGTAAGGATAAGGTGACGCGACGATGCGCCGGACGCCGCGCCTTGTCGTCGCCTGCCCTGCAGACGGATGTTCTAGCAACAGAAGCATCAGATCCTGCAGGCGTGCCTGCACATGGTTCGCACCCTGCGGATTATGCTGGGCAACATAAGCGAGTGCCTGATCGAGTTGACGCGCGGCAGGGCGTGTGAGGCGCAGCTTCACAAGTCACACTGCTCACAGACCGTACTTGGCCCAGATCGCGCGCACTTCGTCGTCGGTCGCAAAATCGCCGCGTGCTTCGGCGGCATCGGCCTCATCCTGCTCCGCCTCCTCCTCCGGAGTGAAGCGGTAGACGGCCTGTTCCTCGCTCGCATAGCTCAACACCAAGCGCGCGATGGCGTCCTGCGCCTCGGGTGGCAGGTTGCGGACGGCGGTGATCGCCTTGTCGAGAAGGTCGGTCATGATGTGGGAGTGTAGGGGAAATCCGGCGGCTGAGAAGGGCCCTCACCGGAAGGCCAGCACCAGCGCCCCCACGGCGATCCCCCACAGGGCCAGGGTGGTCAGGAGCGCGTGACGGCGCTCCAGCTTGACCAAGCGCTCGATCGCCTTGGTGTCGCGCGTTCCCTCCTCGTCGAGGCGGATCATGATGCGGCGGATGCGTTGCGCGATGTCGGGGATGTCGGAGACGACCTCGGCGAGCGTCATCGCGGCACGTGCCCCGCCCTCCAGCCGGCCGACGGGGCCGAGATGGCGGGTGATCCACGAGCGCACCACCGGCTCGGCGCCGGTCCACATGTCGAGCTGCGGATCGAGCGAGCGGGCGACGCCCTCCACCACCACCATGGTCTTTTGCAGCATCACCAGCTCGGTGCGGGTGCTCATGTCGAACAGGGCGGTCACGTCGAACAGCAGCGTGAGCACCTTGGCCATGGAGATCTCGTCGGCCCGGCGCTGGTGGATCGGCTCGCCGATCGCCCGGATGGCTTGCGCGAAATCGTCCACCGAGTGGTGGCGCGGCACGTAGCCGGCCTCGAAATGCACCTGGGCGACGCGGCGGTAGTCGCGGGTGATGAAGCCGAGCAGGATCTCGGCGAGGAAGCGCCGCTCGGCATGGCCGAGCCGGCCCATGATGCCGAAATCGACGGCGACGAGCCGCCCCTGCGGATCGACGAACAGGTTTCCGGGGTGCATGTCCGCGTGGAAGAACCCGTCGCGGATCGCTTGGCGCAGGAAGGACTGGATCACCACCCGGCCGAGCGCCTTGGGGTCGTGGCCCGCCGCGACGATGCCGGCGCGGTCGTTGAGGCGCACGCCGTCGATCCACTCGGAGGTCAGCACGTCGCGGGCCGTCAGCGCCCATTCGGGGCGCGGCGTGCGGAAATCGGTGTCGCCCTTGGTGTTCTGGGCGAGTTCCGACATCGCCGCCGCTTCGAGCCGGAAATCCATCTCCATGGTGACGGAGCGGGCCAGGATCTCGACGACCTCGCGCGGGCGCAGCCGCTCGGCGTCGGGCAGCAGCGCGTTGACGATGCGGGCCATGAACCGCATCGCCTGCAGGTCCTTGGCGAAGCGCTCGCGCACGCCGGGCCGCATCACCTTGACGGCGACGGTGCGCTGCGTGCCGTCGGCATCGAGCACGGTCGCCTTGTGGACCTGGGCGATCGAGGCCGCGGCCACCGGCTCGCTGAAGGCGGTGAACAGGGCCGAGACCGGCTTGCCGAGTTCCGCCTCGACCACCCGCATCGCCACGCCCTGCGGGAAGGGCGGCACCCGGTCCTGAAGCCGCTCGAGGTCGCGGGCGGCGGCCATGCCGACGATGTCGGGCCGGGTCGCCAGGAACTGGCCGAACTTGACGTAGGAGGGGCCGAGCCGGGTCAGCGCGCGCTCCAGCGGGCTGGCACCCGGCGCCTCGGCGACGCCGCGCCGCTCCAGGGATCGGCCGAGTTTCAGCGCGAGCCGCAGATGCGGCGGCAATTGCGCCGGGTCGATCAGGGCGAGCCCGCCCTCGCGGGCGAGCACGAAGCCGACATGGGCGCCGCGCGCGAGGTGGAAGACGGCGCCTAGCATCCGCGAAACCTGCAAGCTGATCGCTCGAAGAAGGGGCGCGCTGGGAGGCCGACGCGAAGAGCGCCCCGCGCCGCGAGGCCCGATCCTGCGGAGCCCCCCGCGGGGACGGGTGCCAGCACCTGAGACCGGAAAAGAATCAAGAAATCTTCCAGCCGGAATGGATCGCGACGATGCCACCCGAGAGCCGGCGGTGGCTGACATGCGCAAAGCCTGCCGCCTCGATCATCCGGGCGAACGCGTCGGGAGAGGGGAACTTGCGGATCGACTCGACGAGGTACTGGTAGGAGTCGCGGTCGCCCGCCACCCGCTCGCCGATGCGCGGGATCACGTGGAAGGAGTAGGCGTCGTAGATCTTCTCCAGCACGGGGAGGTCGACGCGGGAGAATTCCAGGCACAGGAAGCGCCCGCCGGGCTTGAGCACCCGGTGCGCTTCCCGGAGCGCCACGTCGATGCGCGGCACGTTCCGGATGCCGAAGGCGATGGTGTAGCTGTCGAAGTGACCCGCCGGCAGCGGCAGCGTCTCGGCGTTGCCGGTCACGAAGTCGATGCGGCCGTCGTACTTGTGCCCCGCGCGCTCGGCGCCGACCCGCAGCATCGCCTCGTTGATGTCGAGCACGGTGACGTGGGTCTCGGGGCCGCCCGCCGCGAGCGTGCGGAAGGCGATGTCGCCGGTGCCGCCGGCGACGTCGAGGTGGTGGTAGGGCCGCGTGTGCGACGGGCGCAGCATCGAGATCAGGTGCGACTTCCAGGCCCGGTGCAGCCCGCCCGACATCAGGTCGTTCATCAGGTCGTAGCGGCGCGCCACCGAGCGGAACACGTCGTCGACCCGGGCCTGCTTCTCGGAGAGCCGCACGCGCTCGTAGCCGAAATCGGCGGTGGCGTCCGTGTCGCCGGCCCTCGCGTCCGTTCCGCTCATCCGATCCTAACCCTGCGCTCGCCCCGCAGCCGTCCACGGCTTCGGCCGAGCCTCCTTAGCGAATGCCGGATCGAACCGCCATGCGGCAGCGGGGATGCAGAGTGCGAGGAAGACCTCAGCCGCGCAGCGGACCGCCGACGAGCCAGGCCGGGTCGAACCAGCGGTCGGCCTCGCCGTCGTAGGGGAGGCGCGTGACGTCCCAGTGCTGGATGTAGCGGGCGTAGACGTTCCAGACCGCGATGCCGCCGCCGACGAAGATGCGGCGGCCGGGATAGCGGGCCAGCACCGCTTCCGGGTCCTCGTGCGAGCGGATCACGTCGATGGTGCGGTCCTTGAACGCGAATTCCGGCACCGAGGCCACGGTCTTCGGCCCGGCGATCAGAACGTGGCCCATGGTCAGCGCGAAGAAGCGCGTCACGTCCTCGACGAAGAGCGGATCGGTGTTGCCCTCCCAGGGGAGGTGCCCGTTGAGGCCGAGCTGGCCCCGCTGGCCGATGGCGCAGATGCAGCGGACGTCGATCATGGCTGAAACCCTACAAGCCGAAGAGGAGGGGCCGAAGAGGATGGGCCTAAGAAGACAGGCTCCGCCGTCACCCGCCGGGGCCTTGGCCCCGGCCCCCCTTACTGGGGAGACTGGAAATCCAGAACCCGGTCGCTGGGGAAATCGTAGAGTTTGCCCGTCTCGTTCCATGCGGGCGAGGCGAGACGCACGAAATGCGGGGCCAGCTCCTCCGGGGTCTTGAGCGTGGCCGGATCCTCGCCCGGCATCGCCGCCGCGCGCATGCGGGTGCGCAAGGGTCCCGGATTGAGCAGCATGGCGCGCACCCCTGTGCGCTCGTTCTCGGCAGCGTAGGTGCGCACCATCGCCTCCAGCGCCGCCTTCGAGACGGCGTAGGCCCCCCAATAGGCCCGGCATTTCGCCGCTGCGCCGGATGAGACGAAGATCGCGCGGCCCGCATCCGAGCGCTGCAGGAGCGGATCGAACGAGCGGATCAAGCGCCAGTTGGCGGTGACGTTGATCGCCATCACCTGATCCCAAGCCTTGGGCGTCACGTGCGAGATCGGCATCAGGTTGCCGAGGATGCCGGCATTGCCGACCACCGCGTCGAGCCGGCCCCAGCGCTCGTGGAGCGCCGCACCCAGGCGGTCGATCGCATCGAAATCGGTGAGGTCGAGGGGCACCAGCGTCGCTTGGCCGCCCGCCTGCCGGATCGCGTCGTCGAGCTCTTCCAGCCCGCCCTGCGTGCGGGCCACCGCGACGACGTGGGCGCCGGCTCCTGCCAGCGCGAGCGCGGCGGCGCGGCCGATGCCGCGCGAGGCGCCGGTGACGACGGCGACGCGGCCGTCGAGGATCTTCTCGGCCATCGGCTCAGTCCGCCTCGGCCAGCATCGCGAAGCGCTTCGGCCCGGCTATGGCCAGATCGGTCAGGCCGGTCGGGTAGTCGCCGGTGAAGCAATGGTCTGTGTATTGCGGGCAGGCGGCGTTCCGCTCGGTCTCGCCCATCGCCCGGTAGAGGCCGGGGATCGACAGGAAGGCCAGCGAATCGGCGCCGATATATTTGCGCATCGCCTCGAGGTCGTGGGTGGCGGCCAGGAGCTTCTCGCGCTCGGGCGTGTCGATGCCGTAGAAATCGGGATAGGTGATCGGCGGCGAGGCGATGCGGAAATGCACCTCGCGGGCGCCGGCGTCGCGCATCATTCGCACGATCTTCACCGAGGTGGTGCCGCGCACGAGGCTGTCGTCGACGAGCACGATGCGCTTGCCCTCGACCGCGGCGCGGTTGGCCGAGTGCTTCATCCGGACGCCCAGTTCGCGCACGGTCTGGGTCGGCTGGATGAAGGTGCGCCCGACATAGTGGTTGCGGATGATACCCATCTCGAAGGGCAGGCCCGCTTCCTGGGCGAAGCCGAGTGCCGCCGGCACGCCGGAATCCGGCACCGGGATCACCACGTCGGCCTCGGGCAGGGCCTCGCGGGCGAGTTCCTGGCCGATGGCCTTGCGCACGCCGTAGACGCTCTTGCCGTTCACCACCGAGTCGGGGCGGGCGAAGTAGATGTACTCGAAGATGCAGGGGCGCATCGGCCGCGCCTCCGCGAAGCGGACCGACTCGACGCCCTCCTCCGAGATCACCACCACCTCGCCGTTCTCGACGTCGCGGATGAAGCGGGCGCCGATGATGTCGAGCGCGCAGGATTCGGAGGCGAGGATGTAGCGGCCGTCGAGTTCGCCGAGCACCAGCGGGCGGATGCCGAGTGGATCGCGGGCGCCGATCAGCTTCTTGTTGGTGAGCGCGACGATGGCATAGGCGCCCTCGATCTGCTGCAGCGCGTCGATGAAGCGCTCGACGATCCGCGGTTTGCGCGAGCGGGCGGCCAGATGCAGGATCACCTCGGTGTCCGAGGTCGACTGCGTGATGGCGCCGTCGCGCACGAGGTCGCGGCGGATCGAGAGCGCGTTGGTCAGGTTGCCGTTATGCGCCACCGCTAGACCGCCGCTGGCGAGTTCGGCGAACAGCGGCTGGACGTTGCGCAGGATGGTGCCGCCGGTGGTCGAGTAGCGCACGTGACCGATGGCCGAGCGGCCGGCGAGCCGCTCGATCGTGCCGCGGTCGGAGAAGTTGTCGCCCACGAGGCCCTGGCGGCGCTCGGAGTGGAACACGCCCTCGTCGTAGGAGACGATGCCCGCCGCCTCCTGGCCGCGATGCTGCAGGGCGTGCAGGCCGAGCGCCACGATCGCCGAGGCGTCGTCGTGCCCGTAGATGCCGAAGACGCCGCATTCCTCGCGAAGCGTGTCCCCGTCGATGTCCAGATCCCGGACGTCGGCGCTCGCGCTGACAGCTGACATGTCGATCTCGAATCCTGGAGGCGCGGAGCGAACCGCAGCCTCACGTCCGGCACGGCGGGAAACGGCCGAAGGCGCCTCCGCCCGCAGCCTCTGCCGCGAGGGATGACGCCGGGACCGTCGTGAAACCGTTACCTAGGCTCGGATCGCGTCGCAACCAAGACCGATTCCAGCATATCGTGCGCAATCCGGCTGCGTTGCCGGTGCAACGCAGATTTCGGATTTGAGCCGTGGTTCAGCGCTTCGGCGCCGGGCCCGCATCGCTGCGGCGCTGGGCGGGGAGATCGGTCTCCGGCGGCGGCTCCTCGGCCGGTCCGTCACCCTTCGGCTTGCGGAACTGCTTGAGGAAGCCTTCCGGGTTGTCGGGCAACTGCGCCACCAGCGCCTCGCCCGAGCTTTCGAGCAGCGACCGGCTCTTGGCCTGCGCCGCCCAGTCCGGAACCTTGCCCTGGACCAGCCAAGCCAGGAACACCCAGCCGATCACGCAGATCAGGAAACCGCGGCCGGCCCCGAACAGGAAGCCGAGCGAGCGGTCGACGGCGCCGATGCGCGAATCGAGCACGAGGTCGGAGATCTTCACCGTCACCAGCGAGACCACGATCAGGGTGGCGAGGAAGATGGCGGCGATGGAGGCCACCAGCGCCACGGTGTCGCTGGAGATGTGCTGCTTGACGGTGGGCAGGAGCAGCGGGTGCAGCGACCACGCCACGGCGGCGGCGGCCACCCAGGCAATGATCGCGAGCACCTCGCGCGTCACGCCGCGCACGGCGGCGAGCAGCGCCGAGACGAGCACGATGCCGAGCACCACGAGGTCGAGGACGGAAAACGGCATCGCAGGATATGGTTCGCTGGGGCGGGACGGGGCAGCCTTGCCCGGACGACGACGGCTCCCCCGGGCCGCGCATCCGCTCTGGTCTTTAACCATATACCCCGGCGAACCTCGGCCGTCACCTTCGGGGCGTGCGCGTTCGTGCGGGCGTGTCCGAACAGTCCGGCCCGAACCGCCCGGGGCGATCGGGCGAGCCGAAGCCCGCATGGGCCGGGCGCCGGAGCTCGGCCCCCGGGATCGGCATTCCGGCCCGGATCCGATCCTCGAAGAAATCGGATCACGAGAGCAAGCTCTCCCGCCTCCGCCTTACTGGCGCGCAGGATGTTTCACGAATCCGTTGAAAGTGAAAAGCTTCTTCCAAGCAATCTCGGCTATAACCGAAGTATTCAAGATACGAACGAGGGTTGACGAGGATGGCCGGTACGATCGACAGGCGCGGCTTCCTGCGGGGATCCGCGGTCTTCGCGGCCGGCGCCGCCGCCGGTTTCGCCTGCATCGAGATCGCCAGCGCCGCGCCGATCGCGGTGCCGACGGTCGATAAGCTGTCCCTGCGCGTCCTGATCGACTCGGCCCACGACCAGTTCCTGAAGCCCGCGACCGTCCAGGGCGTGCTGCACCAGCCGCCGGGCAACGGCCGCGGTGCCGATTACCGCCGGGTGCTGCACAATCAGTGGGGCCTGTCCCTGTTCGCGGAATCCTGGCGGGCGGAGGAGGCGCGTACGATCCTGCTCGATTTCGGCTACAGCCCCGAGGCGCTCCTCAACAATATCGAGATCCTCAAGGTCGATCCGACCAAGGTCGATGCGCTGATCGTCAGCCATGGCCATCACGACCATTACGGCGGCCTGACCGGCTTCCTCGACAAGTACCGGAGCGCGCTGGCGCCCGACCTGAAGCTCTATGCCGGCGGCGAGGACAATTTCTGTCACCGCCTGAGCCCCGTCGGCACGACCGGGCAGTTCACCGATTTCGGCCAGCTCGACCGGCGCGAACTGACGGCGCAGCGGATCTCGACCGTGCTGTGCGAGACGCCGACGGTGGTCGCCGGCCACGCCTTCACCACGGGGCAGATTAAGCGCTCCTCCATCGAGCGCATCCTGCCCAACACCTTCGTCGAGCGCGGCATCAAGGACGGCCTCGGCTGCGATGCCAGCCACTATTCGCCCGCCGAACTGCAGGGGAAGATCATCCCCGATGAGCACGTCCACGAGCACGCCACCTGCTTCAACGTGCGGGGCAAGGGCCTCGTGGTGATCTCGTCCTGCGGCCATGTCGGCATCGTCAACTCGGTGCGGCAGGCACAGGAGGTTTCCGGCGTGGAGAAGGTGCACGCCATCGTCGGCGGCTTCCATCTCGGCCCCGCGCCGAAGGAGTACCTGACCCAGGTCGTTGGCGAGATCCGCGCCCTCAAGCCCGATGTGGTGATCCCAATGCATTGCAGCGGCCTGAACTTCGCGCTCGAGGCGCAGGCGCAGATGCCGGAGAACGTCATCGTTCCGACGACCGGCAGCCGGCTCGTCTTCAGTGCGTAACCGGGCGCTCGCGGCCGTGCTGCTCGGCCTGCTCGGCATGGCCGGGGCCGCGCGCGGCGAGACCCCGCCGCGCCGCTCGGCCGCCGAACTGATGGACGTCCTGATGTGGAACCGCGAGCCGGTCGGCGGTCCGTTCGCGCTGACCGATCAGGCCGGTCGGCCCCGCACGGAGGCCGATTTCCGTGGCCGCCTCCTCCTCGTCACCTTCGGCTACACCGCCTGCCCGGATGTCTGCCCCACGGAGTTGATGGAGATCGGCCGGGCGCTCACGCTGCTCGGCCCGGAGGCCGACGCCGTCCAGCCGATCTTCATCACGCTCGACCCCGAGCACGACACGGCCGCGCTGCTGGCGGAATACTTGCCGAACTTCCATCCGCGTCTGGTCGGCCTGACGGGCAGCGAGGCGGCGATCCGCCGTGCCGCCGATGCCTACAAGGTCTATTACGAGACGAGCCCGCGCCCCGAGGGCGGCCGGGCTGTCGAGCATTCCGCCTTCATCTATCTGATGGACCGCTCGGGGGCCTATCTCGGCTTCTTCCCGCCCGGCACCTCGGCCGAGCGGATGCTGACGATCCTGCGGCCGCACCTCGCCGCGCGGCCCGCGCCGGAATAGAGCATCGTCCCGAAGGCCGGCCGCCGGCTTTTTTCGAAAAAGACGATGCTCTCGATCGCGCTACATCTCCTCCTCGTGGCGCACGGCCCGCTGGCGACCTCCGCCGCGCCGCGGCGCGCCCGAGGCGATGCCGGCGACGAGATCGGCGATGTGGCGCAAGGCGTCCGTCGGCAGCGCCCGGTCGCCGGTCTCGCCGCGCCCCTGCGGGGTGATCGCCTTGCCGAAGCCGAGCTTCAGCGCCTCCTTCAGCCGGGCGGGCGCCTGCGAGACCGGCCGCACCGCCCCCGACAGGCCGAGCTCACCGAAATAGACTGAATCGGAGGGCAGAGCCGACTCGGAGAGCGAGGAGACGAGCGCGGCGGCGACCGCGAGATCGGCCGCGGGCTCGGAGATACGAAGCCCGCCCGCGACGTTGAGGTAGACGTCGTGGCCCCCAAGGCGGATGCCGCCATGGGCCTCCAGCACGGCGAGCACCATCGACAGGCGGTTGGGGTCCCAGCCGACCACGGCCCGGCGCGGCATCCCGAGCGAGGAGGGGGCGACCAGCGCCTGGATTTCGACGAGCAGCGGTCGCGTGCCCTCCATCCCGGCAAAGACCGCGGTGCCCGGCGCGGCGTGGTCGCGGCCCGCCAGGAACAGGGCGGAGGGGTTGGGCACCTCGGCAAGCCCCGCATCGGTCATCTCGAACACGCCGATCTCGTCGGTCGGCCCGAAGCGGTTCTTCACCGCGCGTAAGATTCGGAAATGGTGGCCCTGGTCGCCCTCGAAGGAGGCGACCGCGTCGACCATGTGCTCGACCACGCGCGGCCCGGCGATCTGCCCGTCCTTGGTGACGTGGCCGACGAGGATGACGGCCGTGCCGGTGGTCTTGGCGAAGCGGATCAGGGCCTGGGCGGAGGAGCGCACCTGGGTGACGGTACCCGGTGCCGATTCCACCGTCTCGGTCCACATGGTCTGGATCGAGTCGATGATGGTCAGCGCCGGCGGGTGCCCCTGCGACAGCGTCTCGACGATGTCCTCGACATTCGTCTGCGCGGCGAGTTCCACCGGATACTTCGCGAGGCCCAGCCGCTCGGCGCGCAGCCGCACCTGCCCCACCGCCTCCTCGCCGGAGATATAGGCGACGCGCTCACCGGTTTTCGCCATGGCGGCCGAAGCCTGCATCAGCAGCGTCGACTTGCCGATGCCGGGATCGCCGCCGAGCAGGATCACCGAGCCGCGCACGAAGCCGCCGCCGGTCACCCGGTCGAGCTCGTTGATGCCGGAGGCCGTGCGCGGCGCCTCCTTGGCCTCGCCGGTCAGCCCTTCGAGGGGGAAGACGCGGCCCCGCGCCCGCGACGGGCGGGTCGCGGCCGGGCCGGATTGGGGGCCGGTGGAGGCGACCTCCTCCTGGATCGTGTTCCAGCCGTTGCAGGCCTCGCAGCGCCCGCGCCAGCGGTTGTAGACCGCCCCGCAGGACTGGCAGACGAAGGTCTGTTGGATCTTGGCCATTCGGGGAGGAGGGCGTCTGTGAAGGAGGCCGGCGGGTCGGCGTCGGTCACTCTACATAAGAGCGAACATAACGGGAACCCAGCCCCGTCAGGATCTCGTAGCCGATCGTGCCCGCGGCGCGGCCCACTGTATCGATGTCGAGCTCATCGCCGATCAGTGTGGCGGTGCCGCCGCGGCGCGCCTCCGGTGCATCGGTGACGTCGAGGATGATGAGGTCCATCGAGATCAGGCCGGCGATCGGGCAGGCCACGCCACCGACCAGCGCGTGGCCGCTGTTGCTGGCGGAGCGGGGATAGCCATCGGCGTAGCCGAGCGAGAGCGTGGCCAGCCGCCGGGAGGTAGGGGCCTGCCAGCGGGCGTTGTAGCCGCAGGTCTCGCCGGCCGCGACGTCGCGGACCTGCAGGATCGTCGCCTCCAATCGCACCACCGGCCGCATCGGGTTCGCCCGTCCGGGCTCCGGGTTGCCGCCGAACAGGGAGTAGCCGGGCCGCAGCAGGTCGTGGCGGGCGGCCTCCGCGAGGCAGGTGCCCGAGGAATTGGCGAGCGAGGCGCGCAGGCCTGGAAAGGCGGCCCGGATGCGGGCGAAATCGGCGGCTTGCCGCGCGTTGAGGGCGTCGTCCGGTGCTTCCGCGCTGACGAGGTGGCTCATCACGAGGTCGATGCCGGCCCGCGCGATCACCGGATCGCCGGCCAGCGCCAGAGCCTCCGCGACGGGGAGGCCGAGCCGGTTCATGCCGGTATCGACGTGGAGCGCGGCCGGCGACGCGCCGTCCGTGGCGGCGGCCCATTCGAGGAGTTCGTCACGGTCGCCGAGGACGGGGCGCAGGTCGTAGGCCCGGAACGCCTCGACGCTGCCCGGAGGCAGACCGTTGAGGACGTAGATCACCGCTTCCGGCAGGATTTTCCGCGCCGCGACGCCCTCGGAGAGGTGCGCCACGAAGAACGTGCGGCAGCCCGCCCGCCACAGGGCCGGCGCAACCGCGGCGAGGCCGCAGCCATAGGCGTCGGCCTTCACCACGGCGCCGCACTCCGCCTCGGGCGCGCAGGCCGCGAGGGTTCGCCAGTTCGCGGTCAGCGCCGCGAGATCGACGGTCAGGCGGGCGCCGTGGCCTGGCGACACGAAGCGGTCTCCGGAAATGGTCAGGACTCCCCGCCCTCCGGCGGCCAGGGCACTGGCCGCTTCATGATCGCCTCAAAGGTGTAGGGGCATTCGACCGGAAAAACGTCGTCGTCGAGGCCGGTCTCGCCGGCTGCCTCGATACGCGCCCGGCGATACGCATCGCGAACGGCGCCCGGCAGGCGATGCTTCAAGCTCGGGGAACGTTCGAGAAGAAGCTCGGCATCGACGCGCTTGACGCGGATGGAGACCGTCCAGCTTCGCGAACGCCGCTCGGGCTGATGATCCCACTTCAAGAGATGCATCAGGATGATCCGAAAGGCGCTCTCCAGCTTGTTGTAGATCTCGCCGCCCAAGTCCTCGATCTCCTCGGCCAGATTGAGCGCATCCAGGGCGGCGAACTGCCCGCGGCGGAGCGCCTGAGCCTGCTCGTAGGCCCAGGCATAGAGGTCACGGTCGAGGTGGTCGGGCCCCGTGCGGGCATGCGCGGCCTCGGCCATGAGACGCGCGAGGGGCTCGGCGAGGGCCGAAGGCGGAGCTTTTGCGACAAGCGCGATGAGGTAGCGATCGGCCGGACCTCCATCCGGCGCCACGTCGCTGACCCGCGGTAGCACCGAGCCGGGCGACACAGGCCGGCCCTCTTCGAGGAGGCGGCATGCCACTTCGAAGACACCGCGATGGAGCCGCTCGGTCCAATCCTCGTCGCGCAGGATCGCGGCGATCCGGCCATAGACGGCGGGCTCGGCCAGGATGAGCCCGACAAGCTGCTGCTCGGCCTCGAAGACCTCGTTCAGCGTCGGTGGCGCGGGTGGCCGCGCCTGCGGTGCGAGAGCCAAGGGAAGCTCCGATCAATCAATCCTGATTGACCTTATCACATCTGCTCGGGCATCCGGTCGCTCTGCGCCAGATTCGAGAACCGGGTGATGTTGGCGTCGAACTGCAACTCCACCGTGCCGGTCGGGCCGTGGCGCTGCTTGCCCAGGATGACCTCGGCCTTGCCGTGGACGCGCTGCATCTCGGCTTCCCAGGCGAAGAACTCCTCCGTGCCCTCGCGCGGCTTCTTGTTGCCGACGTAATATTCCTCGCGGAACACGAACATCACCACGTCGGCGTCCTGCTCGATCGAGCCGGATTCGCGCAGGTCCGAGAGCTGCGGCCGCTTGTCGTCGCGGTTCTCGACCTGACGCGAGAGCTGCGACAGGCCGATGATCGGCACCGCCAGCTCCTTGGCCAGCGCCTTCATGCCGGTGGTGATCTCGGTCATCTCCTGCACGCGGTTGTCGCTCTTCTTGCCGGAGCCGGAGAGGAGCTGAAGGTAGTCGATGATGAGGAGGTCGAGGCCCTTCTGGCGCTTGAGGCGCCGGGCGCGGGCGGCGAGCTGGGCGATCGAGATGCCGCCGGTCTGGTCGATGTAGAACGGGATCGTCTGCATGTCCCGCGCCGCATCGGTGATCTTGTAGAAGTCCTCGGGGCGGATGTCGCCGCGGCGGATCTTGTAGGAGGGCACGCCGGACTGCTCGGCGATGATGCGGGTCGCCAATTGCTCGGCCGACATTTCGAGCGAGAAGAAGCCGACGATGCCACCATTGACGGTCTGCATGGTGCCGTCGGGCTGCTTCTCGCCGCGATAGGCCTTGGCGATGTTGAAGGCGATGTTGGTCACCAGCGAGGTCTTGCCCATGGCCGGGCGCCCCGCGAGGATGATCAGGTCGGAGGGTTGCAGCCCGCCCATCTTGGCGTCGAGGTCGGTCAGCCCCGTGGAGATGCCCGAGAGCTTGCCGTCGCGCTGGTAGGCTTTCGCCGCCATGTCGATGGCTGCGGTCAGCGCGTCGGAGAACTTCTGGAAGCCGCCGTCGTACTTGCCGGATTCGGCGAGTTCGTAGAGCCGGCGCTCGGTCGCCTCGATCTGGTCGCGGGGCCGGGACTCGACCGGCGCCTCGAAGGCGCCGTTGACCAGATCCTCGCCGATGGTGATGAGGCGGCGGCGGATCGCCAGATCGTAGATGGTGCGGCCGTACTCGCCGGCGTTGATGACGGTGGTGGCCTCCGCCGCGAGACGGGCGAGGTACTGCATCGGCGTGACGCCGCCGAGATCGGCATCGCCCAGATAGGTCTTGAGCGTGATCGGCGTGGCGAGCTTGCCCGCCTTGATCAGCGAGACCGCGACTTCGAAGATCTGGCGGTGGACCGCCTCCATGAAGTGCTCGGGCAGCAGGAAGTCCGAGACGCGGTAATAGGCGTCGTTGTTGACCATGATCGCGCCGAGCAGGGCCTGCTCCGCGTCGATGTTGTGCGGCGGCACCCGGTATTCGGGCTGCACCGTCTCGAGATTGGCCGTGAGGGCGTTGGGCAGGGCCATGGCGCTTGTCCGTCGCTCCGGTTCCGGGCGGCTTAACCGCCCCGTTTCATGCCCGCCGGACCTTGCCTCGGGATGGTGAAGCCTTCCTTAGCCGACCTGGTTCGAACCGGCTGCAACACGCACGCCATACGCCTGAGGCATCGTCGAAAGCCGGGGGCCACCTTTCGGGACGATGCCTTGTAAAACGCGAGACGCCCGCGGCTCCCGGGCGGCGGGAATCGCGGGCGTCATGCTGGAACGGATTGAGAACAAGTCAACGCCGAAGCCCGGCGCATCCCCGTTCTCCACCGCGAAGTCACAGGTTTCGAAAGGGCGGGCCCTTCTCATAGGGTCCAGGGCGGAGCCCTGGTGAAGGGAGCTCGGGGCGCTGCCCCGAGACCCCGCCAAAGGGATGATCCCTTTGGGAACCCAGGCTCAGCCGCGGTCGTCGGCGCCCTCGCCGGCATCGGCCAGCGCCTGGCCGACTTCGAGGCCGAGGTCGTCGAGGTTGAACTGCTCGCGCTCGGTCACCGACTCGCCGCGGGCCTGACGCTCGGCCTCTTCCGGCGAACGGGCGATGTTGACGGTCACCTTGACCTCGACCTCGGGGTGCAGCGTGACCGGCACGGTGTGCAGGCCGAGCGTCTTGATCGGCTGGTTGAGCACGAACTGGCCGCGCTCGACGCTGAAGCCCTCCTTGGTGACGACCTCGGCGAGGTCGCGGGTCGAGACCGAGCCGTAGAGGACGCCGGTCTCGCCGGACTGGCGGATCAGCACGAAGCTCTGGCCGTCGAGCTTCTCGGCGACCGTCTGGGCCTCGTTGCGGCGCTCGAGGTTGCGCGCCTCGAGCTGGGCGCGCTGGGCCTCGAAGTGCTTCTTGTTGTTCTCGGTGGCGCGCAGGGCTTTGCCGCGGGCGAGCAGGAAGTTGCGGGCGTAGCCGGGGCGCACGTTCACGGTCTCGCCCATCTGGCCGAGCTTGGCGACGCGTTCGAGCAGGATGACTTCCATCGGGTTTCTCCTTGAGCGGGTTGGAAGGTTCGTCTCAGGCGTCGCCGTGAGGTTTCGGGCGGCGCCGGTCGAGAGCGGTGTCGGCGATGCCGAACAGGATCAGGGCGAGCATGGCCACGCCCTGGGTGAGGAACAGCAGCACGTAGAGGCCGGCGAGCAGGGCGAAGCGCCCCGGCCGGCCGCGGCTGCGGTCGTGGAAGGCGGCGAGCCCCTGGAGCGCGAAGGCCGCGCTGAAGGCGCCGATCAGGGCGATGCCGAGGGCACCGGGATAGCCGGGCACCATCGCCAGGGTGAGCGCTGCGGCGAAGACCAACAGGGCGGACCGCGGCATCATCGTGGAGGGGAGGTCGGGCCAGGGCCGGAGCAGGCGCCCCGAGATCTGCACGATGCGGGCGGCGGCCCAGAGATAGAAGGTGAACAGGATCGTCAGACCCTGGGCGGCGATCGCGGGCGCGGCGCTCGCCAGCGCGTCGGCGACCTCGCTGGCGAGATCGTCGGGCTTGGTCTCGTCGGCCTTGGTCTCGCCGGTGGTTCCGGACTTGGGCTGCTCACCGCCCTGCATCTGCGGAGCGGCCGGCTCCGCGGGCCGCTCGGCGTTGCCGGCCGGCGCCTCATTCGAGGGGGCGTTCTGGGCCGGCGGCGGAATGCGGCCGCGCTGGACTTGGACCTGAACGATCCGCCGGCTCATCGTGCTGAGCTGCGAGCGGAAGGTGTCGTAGTCGGGCGCGGCGATGACGGCGATCGCGATGAAGGCGAGCGCGGCGGTGCCCGCGACCCAGGCGAGCAGGCGCCCCGTGGGATACCACTCGATCGCACCGTCCGCCGTGCCGTCCGCCTTGGGACGGCCGAGAAGGGCAAGATAGGCGAGCCACCATGCGGGGATGGCGAGGTAGGCCGCAAACGCCAAACTGAGAGAGGGGGCGACGAACAGCGCCAACGCCAGGGCGCCCGAGACGACGGCGGCGAGCGCCGCGCGGTGGCTCCAGCCCAAGCCGACGATCAGGATCGGCAGCGGGGCGAGCAGGTAGAGCAGGATGGCGAGCGCGCTGCCCTTGAGCAGCACGCCGAACAGCAGCGCCGCGACAAGGCCGGCACCGGCGCCAACAGAAATGTCCTTGGTCATGAAGTCCGCTGTCCCGCTGTCCCACTTGGGCAGGGTTAGGGGCTGAAGACGACGCCCCAACGATCCGGCGGCTCGTTTTTCAAAGAGAGCCGCCCTGGCGATGATGGCCGGCCCGCGCGCGGGCCGGCCGGAGGTCCTACTTGATGACGTAGGGCAGCAGGCCGAGGAAGCGCGAGCGCTTGATCGCCTGGGCGAGCTCGCGCTGCTTCTTGGCCGAGACCGCAGTGATGCGGGACGGCACGATCTTGCCGCGCTCCGAGACGTAGCGGGAGAGCAGCTTCACGTCCTTGTAGTCGATCTTGGGAGCGTTCTCGCCCGAGAACGGGCAGCTCTTGCGACGACGGAAGAACGGACGACGGCCACCGCCGCCACCACCAGCACCGAAGGCCATGATCAGTTCTCCCCGCCGAAGTTGCGCTCGGGACGGTCGCCGCGATCACCCCGATCGCCGCCACCGAAATCGTCGTCGCGACGGCGCGGACGGTCGCCGCGGTCGCGATCCTTGCGGTCGTCGCGGTCGCGCTTCTGCATCATCGCGGAAGGCTCGGCCTCCAGCTGCTCGACGCGAACGGTCATGAAGCGCAGCACGTCCTCGGAGATCTGCATCTGGCGCTCCATCTCGGCCAGGGCGGCCGGGGGGGCGGAGATGTTGAGGAGCGTGAAATGCGCCTTGCGGTTCTTCTTGATGCGGTAGGCGAGGGACTTGACGCCCCAGGACTCGATCTTCTCGACCGTGCCGCCGCCCGCCTCGATGACGCCCTTGTAGGTCTCGACCATGGTCTCGACCTGCTGGGCCGTCACGTCCTGGCGCGCCAGGAAGACGTGCTCGTAGAGAGGCATTTTTGGGCCTTTCCTTGCCATAAGGAAGCCCGCCCGCGGATCGCGGGTTGAATCGGGCCGGTTCTCTCGCATTCTCTCGGCGCCAAGCCCTTCGAGCCGTGATGATGGCCCGAGCGGTTGATCGAAGGCGGAGACACCGGACGACGGACTTTTCGAAGAAATCCTATGCCGCGAACGGCACCGTCCGTTCAGCCCCCGGCCGGAGCGAACGCGAAGGCCGCGCACTAACTACTTGTTACATGTAGGTCAAGCCCCATTGATGCCTGTGAAGCCTCGAAAGGCATCGGACTGCAATGCGCCAAACGGGGAAAGCCGATATCTGTCGGAGTCGCAGCCTTCCTAAGACGAAAGAGTATCGATGAAGAATTTTATGGACGCCGTCGCCAGTAAATTAAGTAAATCTCGTATATCAAGATTTATTTATCGGAAACGTGTAGAGGAGGCGGCGCCTGATTTCAGAAGGAAAAACATCGAACTCAGGCAGGGAGAGGAATTTAAGCTTCTATCTTCAGGAAGAATTGATTATGATTCCTTAATGGATGGTTTTATAAAAAATAAATATTCCGCCATTGACCCACTTTGGAATTGTCAAGCTAGCGAAGGACTGTCTGTAATCAACTTGCGCGAACATATGACGCTTTTATGGTCGGCATCAAATGAATTTGCTCAGGTATTCGAAGGGTGGACGATAGTAAGCGAGAACCTGAGATTGGCGGCGTCTATAAATGACATTTTTGCCGACACTGACTTGCAAGGCGACAGTGGGTGGTGTGCTCCTGCTGCCGAATACGAGAGCGCAAACAGCGAATTGTCGGAAAAATATCTCGCGGGATTCATCGTTTTTAGTTTAACATGGACTGCATACGAAGGCGCTGTTGATATAATTAGTGAATATCATAAGGAAATAAAACAGCAAAGAGGAGCGCGAGGGAGAGAAATAATTCTGAAATTAGGTGAAAACAATTCATTTCCGCACATCAGGAATTTCGTTTATATGGCAACTGGAACGAGGAGTGCTGAGGACAAATTTTTTAAGACACCAGAAATGCGACGCATTTTAAGAGCCGGGTCACTTGCTGGCGTAGCTGCGGAGCATCTCAGAGAATTCAGGAACGCAGTCATTCATGGTGATATACGTAAACCTGAACCGCTCGACTGGGGCGAGGGATCGAAGTACATTCCAGACGATGATCCTGGTATATCGCAATTCTATCACAATGTAAGACTTTTGCTTATAATGATACAAATATTGATGATAGAAGAGCATAGAATGAATGAAATTCATACTAAGTGGATCCTGGATGAGGATTGGTCTATTTCGACTGAAGACGCAATTCGAAGCATGCATGTAAAACGACCGAACACTGAGCAAAAAGAATTAGATTTACATGTAATTATATAAGCTATTGCTGGGTTAAGCTTAAGAGTCGTTTATAATAATTTAACATCAAAACTCATTATTATTCATATATGCCGAACAGGGTGTTCAGCACGCATTCTGGCCACGTCGCTGGGCGCCAGGCGGTAGATCGCGACGCACATGGGGCTGCTCTATCTCAGCGAACTAGCAATCGCCTGCTGAATCCCCAGGATGTCGGCGCCGCGCTTGAGGGTGCGCTGGATCGGCTCGGGTCGGCCCGAGATCCAGATCTTGAGCTCGGAATCCATGTCGAAGCTGCCTGCCGTCTCGACCGAGAACGAGGTGATCGCCCGATAGGGAACGGTGAGGTACTCGACCTTGCGCCCGGTCATGCCCTGGCGGTCCACCAAGATGAGCCGCCGGTCGGTGAAGATAATCAGGTCGCGGATCACCTTGAAGGCGACGCGCACGCTCTCGCCCGGCGCCAGCACCCCGGCGAGCTGCCGGTCCACCTCGTCCGCGGAGAGATCGCTGCCGTGCCCGAGAAGCCCGTCGAGAAAACCCATCATTTCGCCTCCTGCCTCGTTCCGGCAGGATGTGGGGATGGCCTCGCTCCGCCGCGAGAGCACCGTGCTCAGCGGTGACGGCGCTTGCGGGGCTTCTGCCCCTTGGCCTGTCCCTTCCGCTGGGTCCGATCCATGCAGCTTGCCCAGATGCGGCGGCCGATCTCGCGCAGGCCGAGATTGAGCGGATCCGGGGCGGAGAAGACCTGTGCCCGCGCCTCGCTGCGGCAGAAGGCATCCTCCGCGCTGCGGATCGGCGGCTCTCCTTGCGCGACGGCCGGCGATAGCCCCAGGCCCGCTCCGACGCTCAATCCGAGCAGCGCAGCGAGACACAGGCCGGCCGCACTCGGACCGCGCCGCCGAGCCGGCGCGCCGAGGTGGTGGCCAAGGATACGCACGGTCAGGATACGCACGGTCTGGCCCTCCCTGTTCACCCCGGCGCGGTGGCGCATCATCGAAGCGTCCGGCACTCTAATGTCGGGGAAAGCCGGCTTGCCAAGCGTTGCCGGTCGATCCCGGCCCGGAACTGCGTAGTCTGCCCACAAGGAATGCCGTCGACCGGGGCATCGTGGCGGCCTCGCGCGGCTTTGTGCCCTGCAGCATGCATCGCGGCGCGCCACGCGTCAGTGCCGCTCTTCAACGAGGCAAAAGAAAACGCGCCGGGCTCGAAGCATCCGGCGCGTGGGGTCGTCTCGGGTCGGTGCCCGCCGGGCAAAGCGTTCCACGCAGCTCTCGCGAGGCGGGAGCCGCGCCGACGGCTCAGCGGCGGATCTTCACATTGGCCTTGCGAGCAGCGTAGCGCGCATCGCGGGCTGCCTTCTTCTCCGCGGCCTCGGCGGCCTTGCGCTCGGCAAGGGCAGCCGCCTCGGCGGCCTCACGGGCGAGCTGGGCGGCCAGTTCCGCCTCCTCGCGCAGGCGCTTCTCCTCGGCGGCCTTGCGCTCGGTCTCGATGCGGATGCGCTCACGCTCGCGGGCGCGCTCGTCGCGGGCGCGGGCGACCTCGGCACGGGCCTGGGCCTTGGCGATCATCTCCGGATCGTCCAGGGGCGGACGGGCCTTGAACTTCTCGAGCAATGCCGCCTTGGCGGCCTGGGAGTTCTGACGGCGGTCTTCGAAGTTCCTGAAGTCGAATGCGCTCATATGACCTTTCTCATACGGTGACACGACCGACGGCCGGATCAATCCTAATGCCGGGCGGTCGGGATTCGGCGCTGAGTCAAATAGACCGGCGCAGTCGATGCACGAGTGCGCCGCAACACGCAACAGATGTCGCCCCTGTTCGGGGCGGCTCCGATAACATTTTCGGGCCTGTTGCGATACGGAAGCAGATTTAGGGCGGGAATCCGGAAAGATCCAGCCTCAGGAGGCCTGCAGGTTGACCGCAGCCGGCTTGCCGCTGCGGCGGTCGTTCTCGACGTCGAAGGTCACCTTCTGTCCCTCGACCAGGCCGCGCAGGCCCGCCTGCTGGACGGCGGAGATGTGGACGAACACGTCCTTGCCGCCGGTATCGGGCTGGATGAACCCGTAGCCCTTGATCTCGTCGAACCACTTCACGGTACCAGTATGCATCCGGGTTCCTCCTGCGCTCGCCGCGGCTCCCCGTGTGAAATGCGTCCCGCTCTCGGCCGAAAAGGCCGTCCCGTTCGTCGGAGCGACCGAGGAAATAAGCCGGTGCCGCGTCCCTTCCGGAGGCATCGAAGGCCTCGTCAGGGGCGGCCGCCGATCGACAAGGCATAGTTATGTTCGGTGATGCAACCTCGCAAGCGGGGCAAAGGTTTCACTGGAACAGAGCCCGCCGTCCGAGGTGGAAATTCGTGGCAGAAACTTGGCCATTCAGGACGAGTAGGATGCTGATCTGACGATCCGTGTCCTCTCGGTGTTGTCTAACATTGTTGTGCAAATAACATTTGTTGCGCACCAGCCAGGGGCGGTCTCGATACGAATGATTCGGCCTTGGAATCTGGCCTGCGTGGTCGACGATGGCCACGGGCGTGGCCGCGCCCGGCATAACGATCGCGTCGGCCATCCCGGATTTCCCGCGCTTCGCTGTTTCGGCAAGAGCGCTTTCTGCAAGAGCGCTTGCGCCTGACGTTGTCCGCGGGCCGTGCGCTCACGCTCCTGTAAAGCAGCCATAAGAGAAGGGCCGGTTTCCCGGCCCTTCTCGTCACGTCCGCCTCGGAGGCTGCGCTTTCACGGTGAGCGACCGCCGCGCGCTCCGAGGCGATTCAGGAACGGTCCTCGATCAGTAATCGTAGCCGCGGCGGTTGTAGCCACCACGGTCGAACCGGTCGCGATCGCGGAAGCGCTGCTCACGGTAATAGTCGTCCCGGTCGCGCCTGCGCATCTCGCGGCGGTCATCGCGCTCGCGCTGGCCCCGCGATCGGAGATCGAAGCCGGGACCGTTCGGGCCAATCGTGATCGACTGCGCGGAAGCCGGCACCGCGGCGACCATCGTCGCCACCACGACTGTGCCGGCGAGAAGGGTCGTCAGGGTCTTCATCATGCCAACATGCTCCTTGAAGGATTTCAGGTCTAATGCACCGGCCATGCCTGGGTTCCGGCATTGTCGGGGTCCGTCGATTCGTTGGGATAGACTGATCTCGACCGGCGCAACTCTCCGCGGAAGCGGGTTTTCTCCATCTTTGCTTTTCGGCTGCGTCACGGTCGACGCAGAGGCTGGCGCGGCCGGCGGGCTGATGCGTGCCGCCGATCCTCTGTCGCAGATCCTCTTCCGGCTCCGCGTGGTGGCGCGCTCATCGGCGAGACATCGAAGAAGCGTCGAGCCGGCCGGCTTCTGGTATGGGGTTCGAGCGACGCATGTCCCGCCCCCGGCTCTTCGGCCACGGCGACCATCGTCCAGCCCGTCCTGGTTCAGGCTCCGGAATCCGCTCGCATGCCCGTCCGCCCGCTGATCCTCTATCCCGATGCGCGCCTGCACATGGCCGCCGGTCCGGTCACCGCCCCCCGTGAGACGCTGCGCGCGCTCGCGGCGGACGTGCTCGATACCCTCGGTGCCGTCTCGGCGATGGGACTGACCGCGATCCATATCGGGCAGCCGGAGCGGGTGGTGGTGATCCGCCTGCAGCCGGACGAGCCGCACGCGGTCTACATCGATCCCGTCGTCGTCTTCGCCTCGCCCGAGCGGGCCGCGCATCCGGAGGGGAGCGTCTCGATGCCGGGCGTGGTCGAGCCGGTGGAGCGGCCGGCCCGGATCCGGGTGCGCTACCGCGACCTCGACGGTGCCGAGCGGGAGGAGGAGGCCGAGGGCCTGCGCGCCGCCTGCCTGCAGCACGAGATCGACCAGCTCGACGGCCTGTTCTGGATCGACCGGCTGAGCCGGCTGCGCCGCGACCGGGCGCTCAAGCGCTACGCCAAGCTGCGGGCGCGGACGGAACCGTGAGGGCGGGCCGTCACGCGAGGGGCTTCATGCTATGGTCGCGCTCTTGATTGCGCTCTTCGCCCGTGAGCCGCCGATGCCCCGTCCATCGTCTCGCCTGTCCCGGTCCGCCGTCCTGATCCTCGCCGGGATGGGCCTCTGCGCCGCCGGCCTTGCCGGGTCCGCCGCGGCGCAGGGCACGGCCTCCGGCAATCGCTCCGGCGATCCGAAGGGGCCGGCAAGGCCCGAGGCGCAGAGGCCGGCTGCCGTGGTCGGATGCACCTCGCTGGCCAACCTGCGCAGCCTCTTGCGCAGCACGGGGGAGGACCGGACCGCCGCGCTCGCGGTCGCGACCGACCCGAAATCCGATCTCGGCTGCAGCCCCGTCGAGCGCGCCGCGGTCCTGGGGCTCGCCGACCACGTCGCCCTCAACGGCCGCGCCTACGATTGCCTCACCCTGAAGGGGACGGCGGTGTGCCACTGGACGGTGGCGGGCGCCGTCACGCCGCCCGAGCGGCCGGCGGGAAAGCCGGCCCGCGGCAAGTAAGCTTGCGGAGCGGCGCGTTAGAACCGCGCCGTGAGGAACAGGCGGAGGTTGCGGCCCGGCAGCAGGATCTCGTCCTTCTTGAACGAGGCCGAGTTGCGGATGTCGTCGTCGAGCAGGTTGCGGCCTTGCAGCCCGAGCGTCACCTCGGTGGCGCCGTAGACCGCCGGGTCGAGCGCCTGCGTGTAGGCGAGTTCGGCCCGCAGGTCGTTCCAGCCCGGCGTCGTCGTCTCGAACGGGGCGATCTCGGTGTGGTCGAAGGCGTGGAGCAGGTTGATGCGCGCGAACCAGCCGTTGGCGCGCACGAAGGCGCCGCCGCCGAGCCGGTGCGGCGGGATGCGCGGGACGTAGCTCCCGTCGTCGAACTGGGCGCGGACGAAATCGTACTGCGCCTCGATCCCGGCCCAGCCGTCGCCGACCGCGAAAAGGTCGAGCTGCGCCCCGATCTCGGCGCCGGTGAAGGTGGCGTTGGCCTGCGAGTAGACGACCTGGCGCAATTCGTCGCCGGAGCCGCAGGAGGCGAAGTCGTCGTCGCAGCGATTGCCGGTGTCGCGCTTGAAGATGAAGCCGGTGTAGCGCGTGACGTAGCCGGTGGCGTCGAGGCGCAGCGGCCCTTCCCCCCGGCGCAGGGAGATCTCGACCGTGCGGGCCCGCTCCAGCCGCAGGGTCGGGTCACCGATCTCGAAGGTCGCGGTGGCGTCGTGCGGGCCTTGCGAGAACAGCTCGTAGCCGGTCGGCGCACGCTCGACATAGGAGCCGTTGAGGCTCGCCACGAAGCCGTAGGGCAGATCCTGCAGGGCGCCGAGGCTGGCGCTCTTCGGGGCGAAGCGGCGGGTCAGGGCGTAGCTTGCCGGGTCACCGTCCGTCGGTAGGTAGCTGGCGGGAAACTGTGTGGCGATGCTGTTGAGCCGGTCCCCCTCGATCCGGCCCGCCGCCTGGAACCGCAGGCCGTTGCCGACGGCGAGTTCCTCGAACAGGTAGCCGGCCAGCATCCGCGACTCGGTCTGCGGCAGGAAGCTCTCGAGCTGCGAGTTCAGCACGCGCCGGCCCGCCTGGACGCCGACCGCGCCGGTCAGCGTGCCGAGCGCGGTGACGACCGGGACGTGCTGCGCCTCGAAGCGGGCCTCGACCTCGCGGTTCTTGAAGATCGCCTGGACCCCATCGACCCCGTCCTCGCCGATGCCGATCTCCTCGTGGCGGTAGACCGAACCGCCGGCCCAGAAGCGCAGCACCTCGAACGGTCCGTTCAGCGGCCGAACCTCGCCGCGGGCGAGCAGGCGGTCCTGGTTCGGGGTGAGCCGGGTGCGCGCCTCTTCCGCCTCGCCGCCGGGGATCTGGTAGATCGCGTCGTAGTGGCTGTAGGACAGGCCGAGGAAGCCGCGCTCGCCCACCGCCGAGATGCCGACGGAGCCGCCCTGCGACTCGGTGGCCGAGTTGCGCTGGATGCCGCCGGGGATGGCGTAGGAATCGGTGGCGGTCTTGAAGCCGTCGGCATGGACCGCGATGCCGTCCGCGCCCGCATCGACGCTGGCCGCCCCGAGCCGGCCGTTATCGACGGTGGTGTAGCCGGTCGTGACCTGTCCCGTGACGCCGCGGGCCGGGATGAAGGTCGGCACCTGATTGTTCTCGACCGAGACCACGCCGCCGATCGCCCCCGAGCCGTAGCGCAGCGTCGCGGGCCCGCGGATCACCTCGATCCGGCCGGCATTCAGCGGGTTGACCGGCACCGCGTGGTCCTCGCCGAGATCCGACACGCCGCCGTTGACGATGCCGTTCTCCTGGATGCGCACCCGGGCGTTGTCGAGGCCGCGGATGATCGGGCGCGAGGCCGCCCCCGGCGCGTAGGTCGAGGCCGAGATGCCGGGCCGGTCGAATAGGGCGTCGCCGAGCGTGCGCGGCTGGTCGCGGGCGATCCGCTCCTGCGGCACCACGGTGACCGGCGAGAAGGTGCTGGTCGCCACCGGCAGCACCTCAGCCGCCCGCGCGAACGGCGCGGCGGCGGCGGGCGCCACCGGGGCGGCGGGCCGGGCCTGGACCGGGCTGACCGAGGTGACGCTGATCTCGTCCAGGGTGGCCGTCGCCTGCGCCTGGGCTGCGGCGATGGTGCCGGGCGCGACCGTCAGCACCACTCCCGCCGCCAGAAGCATCCGTCCCGAGCGTCCGCGTCGCATTCCCGTCGATCCAGCCTTGTCACGTTACAATGTTTCATCATCGGAATGTTACAATGTTGCAAGGCTTATCCGCTTCAGGATCGGTTACGGCGGCGGGGTGTGACCGGGCCGCATCATCCGGCGTCCCGTGCGCTGGTGCACGAGACGCGCCGCGGGCCCTGCGGTCGCGGCGTCGCGGGTGCTTGTGCCGAGCGGGACCGGACGTGACATTGGGGCTCGTTCCTGGGGCGGGTGCCGTCTGTCGGGATCTGTCGTCTTCTGGAACCCGATGCCTGCCGACGTGCTTCTGCCCGCCCTCCGCTTCCTCCTCCTCGCTCTCGCCCTCCTCGTCCTTCTCTTCCTCGTTCCCCTCGCGACCCACGCCCTGTGGTGGAATGCGAAAGGGGGACGTGCGGACACTTGGTCGACGGCGGATTGGTCGAGCGCCGGCCTGCTGCCGCCGGCCGCCGCCGTGCCGGAGGCGATGGTGCGGGTCTACGCCGCGAGGGTCGGGCGCTGGCGGGGCATCTTCGCCCATCACAGTTGGGTGGTGATCAAGGAGGCGGGCGCGCCCCGCTACACCCGCTACGACGTGGTCGGCTGGGGCACGCCCGTGCGCACCGACGCCTACGCCCCGGACGGGCGCTGGTTCGGCAACGCGCCCGAGATCGTGCTCGGGCTCGACGGCGAGGCCGCGGCGCGGGCGATTCCCCGGATCCGCGCGGCGGTGGCGGACTACCCCTACCGCAGCCAGGGCTCGTACCAGGCGTGGCCGGGGCCGAACTCGAACACCTTTGCCGCCCACGTCGTCGCACGCATCCCCGACAACGACGTGCCGCTGCCGCCCACCGCGCTCGGCAAGGACTGGACGCCGCCGGGCCGCTTCGCCGAGCGCACCCCGAGCGGCACCGGCCTGCGCCTGTCGTGGCGGGGCTATGTTGGCCTCACCGTCGGCTGGGTCGACGGGCTGGAACTCAACCTGCTCGGCGCGGTGGCGGGTCTCGACTGGCGCCGCCCGGCCCTGAAGCTGCCGGGCTGGGGCCGGATCGCGCTGATCCCCGGCGGCGATGCCGATAGGGCGGCGCCGACGACCGCGCGACCGGAGCGCCGTCCGGCGACCGATTCGGTCTCCGGCTGAGCCGGCTTCGCGGCGCGATCCGGGACGATAGCCCGCGCCCGACTCAACCCCCCAGCATCGATCGATCCGTGCTACCGGGACCGTTCCCGGCCACCCGACCCAACCCACGCGCGATGACCGACCTTCTGATCCGCCCGGCGCAACATCACGACCACGACGCGATCTGGTCGATCCTGGAGCCGATCCTGCGCGAGGGCGAGACCTATGCCCTGCCGCGGGAGTGGGACCGGGCGCGGGCGCTCGCCTACTGGTTCGCGCCGGCCCACCACGTCTTCGTCGCGGAAGAGGCGGGCGCGGTGCTCGGCAGCTCCTACATCCGCGCCAATCAGCTCGGGGCCGGCGACCATGTCGCCAACGGCACCTACGCCACGCATCCGGCGGCGCGCGGTCGGGGCGTGGCCCGCGCCATGGGCCTGCACTCCTTCGCGGCCGCGCGGGCGCTGGGCTTTTCCGCGATGCAGTTCAACCTCGTCGTCGCCACCAACGCCCCCGCCGTCGCCCTCTGGACGAGCCTCGGCTTCAGGGAGGTCGGCCGCCTGCCCGGCGTCTTCCGCCATCCCCGGCACGGGCCGGTCGACGCGCTGGTGATGCACCGGAGCCTGTAACCCCGCCTCCATTGAACACGGCCGCGCTTGGGACAGATTGATCCCCGCGCACCGCGGGAGGTGCGGGGAGGGCGCGGACCTTGAGCTTCCTGATCTGCCTCGCGGCGCTCTTCTTCCTGATGGCGATCGCCTATCGCGGCTTCTCGGTGATCCTGTTCGCGCCGGTCGCCGCCATGGGCGCGGTTCTGCTCACCGACCCGTCGGCCGTGCCGACCCTCTTCTCCGGGCTGTTCATGGAGAAGCTCGTCGGCTTCCTGAAGCTGTACTTCCCGGTCTTCCTGCTCGGCGCCGTGTTCGGCAAGCTCATCGAGATCTCGGGCTTTGCCCGCTCCATCGTCGGCGCCGTCACGGGGCTCCTGGGCGAGGGCAGGGCGATCGTCGCCATCGTGCTGGTCGGCGCCATCCTCACCTATGGCGGCGTCTCGCTGTTCGTGGCGGTGTTCGCGGTCTACCCCTTCGCCGCCGAGCTGTTCCGGCGCTCGAACATCCCAAAGCGCCTGATCCCCGGCACGATCGCGCTCGGCGCCTTCACCTTCACCATGGACACCCTGCCGGGCACGCCGCAGATCCAGAACATCATCCCGGCCTCCTTCTTCAAGACCGACGCCTACGCCGCCCCCTGGCTCGGCATCATCGGCGCGCTCTTCGTGTTCGGCGTCGGCGTCGCCTATCTCGAATGGCGCCGCCGTGCCGCCGGGGACGAGGGCTACGGCGAGGGCCACACCAACGAGCCGCAGGCGGTGGAGGACAAAGTCGTCATCCATCCCATGGTGGCGATCCTGCCGCTCCTCATCGTCGGGGTGGGCAACAAGCTGCTGCTCGCCTGGATCACCGCAGCTTACGGTGAGCAGGCGAGCGCCGCGCTGACGCCGGAGATGGCCGCCAACCCGGTCACGGTCCAGATCAAGACCGTGGCGGCGATCTGGGCGGTGCAGGGCGCGCTGCTGCTGGGCATCCTCGCCACCGTGATCCTCGGCTTCCGCAACCTCGCGGACCGCTTCTCCGAGGGCTCGAAGGCGGCGGTCGCCGGCTCGCTTCTGGCCGGCATGAACACCGCCACCGAGTACGGCTTCGGCGCGGTCATCGCTGCTTTGCCCGGCTTCAAGGTGATCTCGGATGCGCTCTCGAAGATCCCGAACCCGCTGATCAACGAGGCGGTGACGGTCAATGTGCTCGCCGGCGTCACCGGCTCGGCCTCGGGTGGGCTCTCGATCGCGCTTGGCGCCCTGTCCGGCCGCTTCGTCGAGGCGGCACAGGCCGCCGGCATCCCGCTCGAGGTGATGCACCGCGTCGCCTCGATGGCGAGCGGCGGCATGGACACCCTGCCGCATAACGGCGCGGTGATCACCCTGCTCGCCGTCACCGGGCTCACCCACCGCCAGTCCTACGGCGACATCTTCGCGATCACGATCATCAAGACCGTGGCCGTGTTCATCGTGATCGGCGTCTACTACGCGACCGGTTTGGTCTGACGCCGCCCGCGAGGTCGTCCGGCGGAAGGAGTGGGCTCGGACGAGCGCTCGGAACAAAGGCGGGCCGCCGCCGGATTGCCAGCGGAAGGGGACGGCCCCGGCGTCGTTCGGGACGGGCTCCCGACCGCGCGCCGGGCGGATACGGGACTAGGGATAGTATGACGGGAACGGCACTGATCGCGGGCGTCGGCGGGATCGTCGGCAACAACCTCGCCCGGCACCTCGTGGCGCGGGGATGGACGGTCGAGGGCCTCGCCCGGCGCCCACCGGACATCGCCGGGGTGACGCCGATCGCCGCCGACCTGCTCGACCCGGCCGCACTCGCCCGCGCGCTGGAAGGCCATGCGCCGAGTCACGTCTTCATCACCACCTGGCTGCGCCAGCCCACCGAGGCCGAGAACATCCGCGTCAACGCCGCAATGGTCGCGAACCTGCTCGACGCCCTGCAACCGGCGGCAAGCGTGCGCCACGTGGCGCTGGTAACGGGCCTCAAGCACTATCTCGGGCCGTTCGAGGCCTACGGGAAGGGCAGCCTGCCGCCGACCCCGTTCCGCGAGGACCTGCCGCGGCTTCCCGTCGAGAATTTCTATTACGCGCAGGAGGATGCGGTGTTCGCGGCCGCCGCGCGCGACGGTTTTACGTGGAGCGTGCACCGCCCGCACACCATCGTCGGCTACGCGCTCGGCAACGCCATGAACATGGGCGTGACGCTCGCCGTCTACGCCACGCTCTGCCGCGAGACCGGGCGCCCCTTCCGCTTTCCCGGTTCGGCGGCGCAGTGGAACGGACTCACCGACGTCACCGACGCGCGGCTGCTCGCCCGCCATCTCGAATGGGCAGCCCTGACGGAGGCGGCGCATAACGAGGCCTTCAACGTCGTCAACGGCGACGTCTTCCGCTGGCAATGGATGTGGGGACGTCTCGCCCAATGGTTCGGAGTCGAGCCGGCTCCCTTCGACGGCGAAAGCAACCCGCTCGAGCACCAGTTGGCGGGCGCCGCCCCGCTCTGGGCGGAGATCGCGGCGCGCCACGGCCTGATCGAACCCGACCTGAACCGGCTGGCCTCGGCCTGGCACACCGATGCCGATCTCGGCCGCCCGATCGAGGTCGTCACCGACATGAGCAAGAGCCGGCGCCTCGGCTTCCTCGACTACCAGCCCTCGGACGACGCCTTCTTCGACCTGTTCGCCCGGCTGCGGGCCGAGCGGGTCATTCCCTGAACGGACCCGCGAAGGATCACCCCACCGTCCCGGCCCTCTGCCCGGCCTTCTGCCGCCGGGTCGGGTGGGTCATCGCTTCGAGTTCGAGAAGCTCGTTGAGCTGGGCCTCCGTCAGCAGGCCCTCCTCCAGCACCAGATCCGCCACCGCGCGGTTTTCTTTCAGCGCGCGGCGGGCGATGCGGGAGCTCGCCTCGTAGCCCAGCGTCGGCGCCAGCGCGGTGACGAGGCCGATCGAGCCCTGGACGAGGCTGCGACAGCGCTCGCGGTCGGCCTCGATGCCCTCGACGCAGCGCTTGGTCAGGGTGTCGATCGCCGCGCTCAGCATCCGCAGCGAACTCAGCACGCAGTAGCCGATGGTCGGCTCGAAGGCGTTGAGCTGGAGCTGGCCGCCCTCGGCGCAGAGCGTCACCGTGAGGTCGTGGCCGATCACCATGTAGGCCACCTGATTGACCACCTCCGGGATGACCGGGTTGACCTTGCCCGGCATGATCGAGGAGCCCGCCTGCACCGCCGGCAGCCGGATCTCGCCGAAACCCGTGCGGGGGCCGGAGGAGAGGAGCCGCAGGTCGTTGCAGATCTTGGACAATTTCACTGCGACGCGCTTGAGCGTGCCGGAGAACAGCACGAAGGCGCCGAGATCCGAAGTCGCCTCGATCAGGTTGGAGGCGAGCACCATCGGTTGGCCGGCGAGCCGCGACAGCTCCTCCACGGCGAGCGCCGCGTAGCGCGGATCGGCGTTGAGGCCGGTGCCGATCGCGGTGGCGCCGAGATTCACCTCGCGGAAGAGGCCGACGATCTCGTTCAGCCGCGCCACGTCCTCCTTGATCGTGGCGTGGAAGCCGTCGAACTCCTGGCCGAGCGTCATCGGCACCGCGTCCTGGAGCTGGGTGCGGCCCATCTTCAGGACGTCGGCGAACTCCACCGCCTTGCTCTTGAAGGCGTAGGCGAGGTCGTCGAGCGCCTTGACCAGCGGTTGCGTCGCGAAGATCACCGCGAGCCGCAAGGCCGTCGGGTAGGCGTCGTTGGTGGACTGCGCCATGTTGACGTCGTCGTTGGGGTGCAAGGCGGCGTAGTCCCCCGGCGCCCGCCCCATCAGCGTCAAGCCGACATTGGCGATGACCTCGTTGGCGTTCATGTTGGTCGAGGTGCCGGCCCCGCCCTGGATCGCGTCGACCACGAAGGATTCGGCGTAGGTCGGGTCGGTCGCGACGCGGGTGCAGGCCTCGTCGATGATCCGCGCCTTCGCCTCCGGCAGGTAGCCGAGCCGGTGGTTGGCCCGGGCTGCCGCCTGCTTCACCAGAGCGAGCGCCCGCACGAGATCCGGGTAGTGGCCGACCGGCACGCCGGTGATCGGGAAATTCGCCACCGCCCGCTTGGTGTGGATGCCCCACAGGGCGTCCGCCGGCACCTCGCCGTCGCCCAGCAAATCGTGCTCGGAACGCGTCCGCGCGGCCTCCATCGCCACCTTGCGCACGGTGGCGACGGCGAGATCTTCCTCCCGGGCCGGCGTCTCCTCGGCGGCTCCCGCCGCCCCGAGGGGGCCTGGGCGGGTGGCCGTCTCGGCCGCGACGAGGGCCGCGGCCTTGGCTGCCGTTTTGGCCCTCGTTTTGGCTTTGTCCGTCTTCTTGCCCGTGCCGTTCGGGCTCTTGGCGTCCGTGCTCTTGACGTCCGTGCTCTTGGCCTTCTTGGCCGCTCCCTTGCGGCCGGCTGCATCTTTGCCTCCGGCGGCCTCCCCACGGGTGCGCTTGGCCTTGGTGTCGGATGCGGTCTTGGCCACGGATAAGCCTCCCCGATACGCCGTGATGCGTCGGGCGATCCAGCCGCATGTTCGATTCGGCGGCCGGTGCCCGTCGGGCCGGTGTTCAGGTCCGCGTCTGCCCGACTGTCAACCATGCATGGCCGGGTTGACGTGTCAGGACCGCCGCCCCGTCAGCATCCGCCCGGACGGCCCGGCGCCGCCGGAGGATCGGAAGAGCGGGCGGATCAGAAGAACACCGTCGTGTTGAGGTAGCCGTAGAAGGTGTCGCCCGTGTCCGGCGCATTGGGGGCGTTGCGCAGGAAGTCGCCCTTGGCGAGGTAGGCGAGGCCGGTATCGAGGATCATCTCGTTGGGGATGATCCAGTAGCGCAGGCGGCCCTCGATCTGGTGGCCGGCGAAGGTGCCGGAGCGGCCGGTGCGGTCGCGGATCAGGGTTGCGGCGAAGGTGTCGGTGGCGCTTTCCAGCCAGAGCGGGCGGTAGGCGATGAAGGCGTCCCACACCTTGCTCGGGGTGATCTCCGCCCGGATCGAGGGCGAGATCAGGTTGGCGCGCTGCACCGGGCCGTAGAGGCCGGTCGGGCCGTACTCGAAGCGCCGGGCGCCGAACAGGGTGTCGAAGCGAGTGAACTTGCCGTCATTGTTCCGGTCGCCGCTGGCGTGGTCGTAATGCAGCGACAGCCTCGGCTTCCATTCGTGGTCGAAGGTGTAGCCGACCTCGGCATGGACGAAGTAGGCCGAGACCGTCAGGTCGCGCAGGTCGGCGACGCTCGCGGTCTCGCGAGCCAGCCCGGTCTGGTAGATCGCCTCGAAATCGTAGTCGAACGCGCCGACCTGCGGTCGGCGGGCGAGGCGCAGACCGGGGGTGAACAGGCGCCGGTCGCGGGTCTGGACCGAGCGCAGGCCGGTGCCCGAATCCTGCTCGTAGAGGCCGTAGCCGTAGAGCTCGAACGTGCCGCCGAGGATGTCGGCGAAGGTGTAGGAGGCGCCGAAGAGCTGCAGGTTCAGGCTCTCGCGGTCGAACTCGATGCCGTTGTCGAGGATGCCGTTGACGTCGTCCGGCAGCCGCGTGTGCGGCATCACCCACAGGGCGGTGAACTTGTCCCGGTTCGCGCCCTGCCAGTCGAAGGTCACGCCGGTATAGGCGTTGATGGTGTTGCGGAACTGCTGGCGCGAGACGAGGCGGCGCGAGCCGATGTTCTTGGTGAAGCGGCCGACCGTCAGGCTGCTCTTCGAGCCCTCGCCGCCGACATCGCCCGTGTCGAAGTTGAGATAGGCCTGGCCGGGTTCGAGGGCGTTGATCTCCGTGGTGAAGGCGGAGGAGTTGCGCTGCTGGAAGTAGCCGCGGCTGTCGAACAGCTCGACGCCCATGCGCACCGGCCCCTTCACCCCGTACTCCACGTGCAGGGTCGTGAGATACGAGTTCAGGATGTCGTTGGCCGCAAACGTCGGCACCGGACGGAACTGGTTGGCGATGCCCTCCACCCGCGGCCGGAACGAGCCGCTGATGCGCCAGTTCTCCGGCTCGCCGAGCGCCTTGTAGAGGAAGTTCGGCGGTTGGGCCGGCGCGGCCGCGAAGTACGGACCGGCCTGCTTCGTCCGGGCCGCCGCGTTAGCCGCCTGCGCCGGGGCGGCGACATCCGCGGCGGCCAGCGCAGGCGTGCCCCGGAGGTCGGCGAGTCGTCCGCTCTGGCCGAGCGCAGGGCCGACGAGGAGGGGAAGGGAGGCGCCGGCAAGCAACGACGCGCACAGAACCGATTGCTTCACCATGCCGCTCCTGTTCTTTCGCAGAGTTTGTCCGTGAGGGATGAGAAATCACCTAGTCTGGTATACCAGCGCAAGGACTGGCTCTTCGAGTGATGCATTTTGTCGGCGCAACGCTGTGCCGGAGTATCCGTCGAGGACTGCTTTTCCACATGGCAGTCGATGTACAAATCAGAGTAAAATCAGTGGTTTAAGGCGCGAAATTTCATCGCTGCCATGCGCGGGCGCTTTGTCCCCCGTCTGCAACGTCCGGGTCAAAATCTCGGAAGTACTTGGATTTTTCGGGATTAAACCCGGATATGCTTCTCGTGAAGCCGGGCGTGGCGGCGCTCTGCAATCGCGCCGTGCATGGGAATGATGGCCGTGGGCGGATGACAAGCCGGGGTTCCGGCCTCACTATGGTTCCGCCGCCGCTCGCCGGGCTGCGGCGCATCAAGCACGTGTTCAGAAGGTCCGCCCATGCGCCTCAAGGCCGCGCTCCTGCTCAGTGCTCTCGTCGCCGCGACCGCCTGCTCGCCGGCGCGCGCCCAGAATCCAGCGGACCCGAACCTCACTGGGACGCTGAAGAAGGTGAAGGACACGGGCGCCCTCACCATCGGCTACCGCGACGCCTCGGTGCCGTTCTCCTATCTCGACGGCAACCAGAAGCCGGTGGGCTACGCCTACGAGATCTGCCTGAAGGTCGCCGACGCGGTCAAAGCGCATCTCAAGCTCGAAAAGCTGGACGTGCGGCTCAACCCCGTCACCTCCGCGACCCGCATTCCCCTGATCGCCAACGGCACGATCGACCTCGAATGCGGCTCGACCACCAACAACACCGACCGGCAGAAGCAGGCCGCCTTCACCAACACCCACTTCCTCACCGCGACGCGCTTCGTCGCCAAGAAGGAGAAGGGGCTCGACAAGACCGACGACCTCAAGGGCCGGACCGTGGTCTCGACCTCGGGCACCACGAACATCCGCCAGATCAACGAGATCAACGCGGCCCGCGGCCTCGGCATGCGGATCCTGCCGGCCAAGGACCACGCCGAGGCCTTCCTGATGATGGAGACCGGCCGCGCCGACGCCTTCGTGATGGACGACGTGCTGCTCGCCGCCCTCGTCGCCGGCTCGAAGGCGCCCGAGGCCTACACGATCTCGTCGGAGGCTCAGTCGCAGCCCGAGCCCTACGGCATCATGCTGCGCAAGGACGATGCTCCCTTCAAGGCCGTGGTCGATGCGGCGACCGCCGCCCTCTACAAGAGCCCGGAGGGGAAGGCGCTCTACGACAAGTGGTTCACGCAAGCGATCCCGCCGCGGGGCATCAACCTGAAGCTCCCGATGAGCGAGCCGATGCAGAAGGCCTTCGCTAATCCGAGCGACAGCGCCGATCCGGCGGCCTACTGATACCGCTCGGCGATGATCGTGACGCGTCGCCGAGCGCCCGCGCGACGGCGGTCGTCCGCCGGATGCAGGGAAGAGGGCCATCGGTCCTGTTCCATGGAGCTTGGTGCAAGTCTCTCACACGAAACGCCCGCCGCACTGTTCTTGCCAGAGGGGAATGGCCGGGCGTTTCGTGAGGCACGCCGAGCGCGCCGGACGGCATGCGGTGACCGACCTGCGATGACGGGAGCCCGATGAACTACAACTGGAACTGGGGCATCTTCCTGGAGCCGTCGCCCGAGGGCGCCGGCACCTATGCCGACATGCTCCTCTCGGGGCTGGCCTGGACGATCGCCACCGCGCTGGCCTCGTGGGCGATCGCCTTCACCCTCGGCTCGATGATCGGCGTGATGCGCACGCTGCCCTCGCGCACCGCCAACGCGGTCGGCGCCGCCTATGTCGAGGTGTTCCGCAACGTCCCGCTGCTGGTGCAGATGTTCCTCTGGTACTTCGTGCTGCCGGAACTCCTGCCCGCCTCCCTGGGCGCGGCCGTCAAGCAGATGCCGGACGCGCCGTTCTACACGGCGGTCCTGTGCCTGGGCTTCTTCACCGCCGCGCGGGTCGCCGAGCAGGTGCGGGCGGGCATCCGCGCCCTGCCACGGGGGCAGGCGCAGGCGGGCCTCGCGCTCGGCCTCACGCGGGCGCAGACCTACCGCGCCGTGCTGCTGCCCAACGCCTACCGGATCCTTCTGCCGCCGCTCACCTCGGAATTCCTCAACAATCTCAAGAACACCTCGGTGGCGCTCACCATCGGCCTGCTCGAACTCACGGCGCGGGCCCGCTCGATGCAGGAATTCTCGTTCCACGTGTTCGAGGCCTTCACCGCGGCGACCCTGCTCTACGTCGCCCTCAACCTCGTGGTGATCGCGGGCGCGACCCTGCTGGAGCGGCGCCTGGCCGTGCCGGGAGGGCGCTGATGTTCGGGCAGTTCGACTTCTCCGTCATCATCGACGCGCTGCCCTACCTCTTCGCCGAGGGCATGGTGTTCACCCTGACGCTGACCGCGCTCGCGGCGAGCGGCGGCATCGTGCTCGGCACGGCGCTCGCGCTGATGCGGCTCTCGGGCGTGCCGGGCCTCACGCATGCGGCCAAGCTCTATGTCGAGCTGATGCGGGCCCTGCCGCTCGTGCTGGTGATCTTCTGGTTCTACTTCCTCGTGCCCTATCTCGGCGCCTGGGCGACGGGCTCGGACACACCGATCCAGGTCGGGGCGTTCGCCTCCGCGCTCGTCACCTTCACCCTGTTCGAGGCGGCCTACTTCTCCGAGATCGTGCGGGCGGGCATCCAGTCGATCCCGAAGGGGCAGAGCGCGGCGGCCCAGGCGCTCGGCATGAACTACGCGCAGACGATGCGGCTCGTGGTGCTGCCCCAGGCCTTCCGCAACATGGTGCCGCTGCTGCTGACCCAGACGATCGTGCTGTTCCAGGACACGTCGCTCGTCTACGTGCTCTCGCTGACCGATTTCCTGGGCGCCGCCTCCAAGGTCGCGCAGCGCGACGGGCGGCTCGTGGAGATGTATCTGTTCGCCGCGCTCGTCTACTTCGCCGTCTGCTTCGCGGCCTCGCTGCTGGTGCGCCGGCTCCAGGCCCGCACGGCGATCGTCCGGTGAGAGGGCAAACGCGATGAGGACGGGCCCATGACCTCTGCTCCCATAAGTTCTGCCCCGCAGCCGGCCATCGCGAGCGGGCCGATGATCGCCATCGAGGCGGTGTCGAAGTGGTACGGCGAGGTCCGCGTCCTCACCGGCTGCTCCACCGCGGTGAACCGGGGCGAGGTGGTGGTGGTCTGCGGCCCCTCGGGCTCGGGCAAGTCGACGCTGCTGAAATGCGTCAACGCTCTGGAGCCGTTCCAGGAGGGGCAGATCACCGTCGACGGCACGCGGGTGCGGGATAGGGCCACCAACCTGCCGCGGCTGCGCGCGCGGGTCGGCATGGTGTTCCAGCACTTCGAACTGTTCCCGCACCTGAGTGTCATCGACAACCTGACATTGGCCCCGCGCAAAGTGCTCGGGCGATCGCGGGAGGCGGCAACCAAGCGCGGCCTCGATCTGCTGGCCCGCGTCGGCCTCTCGGCGCATGCGCAGAAGCATCCGGGCCAGCTCTCGGGCGGGCAGCAGCAGCGGGTGGCGATCGCCCGAGCGCTCGCCATGGATCCGGTGGTGATGCTGTTCGACGAGCCGACCTCGGCCCTCGACCCCGAGATGGTCGGCGAGGTGCTCGACGTGATGGTGGAGCTGGCCCGCGACGGCATGACCATGATGGTCGTGACCCATGAGATGGGATTTGCCCGCAAGGTGGCCGACCGGGTGGTGTTCATGGATCGCGGCGAGATCGTCGAGGATGTCCCGAAGGACCCCTTCTTCGATCGGCCGCGCAGCGAGCGGGCTCAGCAGTTCCTCTCGAAGATCCTCGCGCATTGACGCGGATTTGCGGTCCTCGGCTCTCCCCGATGGCACGTTCCGGCTGTATGCTCACCGCTTGTGCCGCTGAAACTGGCCTGTTTCCTGCGCGTTGCTACGATGTAGGGCTCTGTCCGGGCCGGGTTCGGAGGATTCGTCCTTGGGGCCGGTCTCGATCTTGATCGAGACGGGACGGTTCTTTCACACAGCTTGTCTCGGATGCCGCGTTACTATTTCGACATCAACGACGGCACGGATCTGAAGGATGAGGTGGGTCGCGAGATCCGCGATCCGCTCGCCCTGCGCCGCGAGGCTCTGCGGGTGATGACGACCCTGATGGCCGCGGAGGCCGAGGACAGCCAGGATTGCACGCTGGTTCTGACCGTCCGCAACGGCGACGGCGAGAGCGTTATGACGATCCGCCTCGTCTGCCAGATCGACGACGGCTGAGACGGTCTCCGCTTGATCAGAGCGGGGAGCGGATCAGCCAGCCCGCGCGGCGCTTGAGGAAGGCGCCCATCGCGCGGGCGCGATGGGATCCCGCCGACGGCCAAATCCGCCATCCCGAAGGTGATCAATCGGATTTGGTGTGAGACCGATCAGGGGCGATCCTCGGACATTATCGCATCCGGCCGGAGATCCGATGCTGCCTCTGTCGGGGGCGGAGGCGCGTGACCGAGGTCGATCAGGAGCATGTCGAGCAGGACGTGGAGCCGGCGGAAGCCCGATGCCGGAAGCTTCGCACGGGCGGCTGCACACAGGGCGGCGACCTCAGCGATGGCATCAGCGTCGTTGGTCGGCATCGTCCTTCCTTGCTTGGTGCGTATTCGGTCTGGCCGTTAGGCTAATGGCCCAAGAAAATCTGTTCAACGCGACCGGATAGTGCGTAAATCTGCCTAAGTAAATGCATGTTCAAGAATGGAGTGCTGCCAGGCATTTCGTCCGATCGAATCTGCTGATCAAAAAATCGTGTGCTTGCTGGCAGGGCTCGACGAAGGCGCTTTGGAGCCGCGCGCGTTGCAAGCGATCAGGGCAAGCGATCAGGGCAGGAGATCGAGAGGGTGGCTTTGCCGCCTTCGCACGACCGTTTGGGTTCGGGGCAGCGCCGCACGGCGTCCAAGGTCTGCCGGATGATGTGTCCGAGACAAGTTGGTGTCCCTGCGTTCGATCCGCCCGATGGTCGAGGCACGCTGCGGCCATCGCATGGGCAAGAGGTCCTCTGGCGAGGGGACGGGGTGACGCACGATCCCGACCCCCGGACCGCCGTGATCCGGCTCCCCGAGCCGCGTCAGAACAGCGAGATGAGGAGGATGCCGGCCACCATCAGCGCGGCTCCGCCGAGCCGCGACGCGCCGGCCCGCACCCGCTTCATGCCGACCCAGCCGAAATGATCCAGCGCCACCGAGGTCAGCAGGTTGGCGGTGATGAGCAGGCCGTTGAAGGCGCCCGCGCCGACCTTGTCGACGAACAGCAGGCCGGCGAACACGGCCACGGCCCCGGTGAGGCCGGCCAGCGGCATCCACCAGCGCACCCCCTCGATGTCGGTCCGCTGCGGCAGCGGCTTCGGCCGCAGCAGGAAGACCAGCACGAACACGAACACCACCGGCAGGAACGAGACCAGGGCCGCGAGCCACGGATTGACCAGGGCTTCGCGGAGCTGCGCGTTCCAGACCACGCCGATCGCCTGCAGCGCGCCCGCCCCGACGATGAAGGGGTAGAGCAGCCTCGGATTGAGGCCGTGGCCCGTCTCAGTCTCACCCGCTTCCGACCCCTTGTCGGGGGTGACGCGGGCGATGAACGTCACGCCGACGGCCATGAGCAGGCCGCCGAGCCAGGGCAGCGGCTTAAACCCGCCGCCCGGCAGCCCGAACAGGCCCAGCGAATCCATCGCCAGCGAGGTCAGGTGTTGGCGGTCAGCGTCAGCCCGTTGAAGGGGCCGGCGCCGACCTTGTCGACGAAGGAGAGGCCGCCGAACACCGCGACCGCGCCGGCGAGCCCGCCGAGCGGCGCGTACCACGGCATGCCTGCGAGCGTGTCGAGGCCCGGCAGCGGCGTCGGCATCACGAGGAACAGCGTCGCGAAGACGAAGCCGATCGGCAGGAAGGAGACGGAGGCCGCCAGGAACGGGTTGACGAGCTGTCCGCGCAGCTGCGCGTTCATGGAATTGCCGAGGGCCTGGAGGGCGCCCGCGAGGAGGATGAAGGGGTAGAGAAGGGCGGCACTCACGGGGGCGGCCTCCGGATCGGCGAAGGGGCAGGCGAAAGGGGCAAGCGAGGGGGGATCAGGCGAGGATCAGCGCGGCCAGCGCGAGGGCGAGCGCCGGGGGCATGACGAGGACGCCGAGCTTCAGGAACGCCCAGGCTGAGACGTTCTCGCCCTCGCGGCGGATCGCGGTGAGCCAGAGGATGGTCGCGAGCGAGCCCGTGACCGAGAGGTTCGGCCCGAGATCGACGCCGATCAGGATCGCGCCCGCGACCTTCTCCGGGACGTGGGCCGCCTGCACCGCGGCGCCGGCCAGCAGGCCCGCCGGCAGGTTGTTCACGAGGTTCGAGCCGAAGGCGACGAGGGCGCCGCCGGCCCAGGCCGCGGCGGCCGGATCGCCCTGCGCGGCCCGGCCCAGGACGTCGGCGAGCCGCGCGAGCAGTCCGGTCGTCTCCAGGGCCTCGACCAGGATGAACAGCCCGGCGACCAGCGGCAGCACGCCCCAGGACACGTCTTTCGCCACCGCGACCAGGCCGCCCCGGTTGATCGCGAGCACGACGAGGGTGGTGGCAAGGCCGGCGACGAAGGTCGGCAGGCCGAGTTCGATCCCGGCGGCCGAGGCACCGATCAGGGCCGCGCCGGTGGCGACGATGCCGAGGCCCGCGACCGCGCCGCCGCGCCCGAGGGCCGGCGTCTCGATCCGGGTCGCCACCGTCTCGGCCTTCAGCCGCGCATTCTGGGTCAGGCGCAGGACGATGTAGGTCGCCACGATCGCGAGGAGGGAGGGCAGGGTGAAGGTCGCGAGCCACTGCCCCAGCGGCGGCATGTGCTCGGCGAAGACGACGAGGTTGGCCGGATTCGAGATCGGCAGCACGAAGCTCGCCGCGTTGGCGATGAAGGCGCAGATGAACAGGTAGGGCAGGGGCTGCTTCACGCCGGCGGCCCGAGTCGCGGCGAAGACGGCCGGCGTCAGCACCACCGCGCAGGCATCGTTCGAGAGGAAGACCGTGACCAGCGTGCCGACGACGTAGACGAGCAGGAACAGCCGCGTCGCCGAACCCTTCGCGGCCCGCACCGCGTGGGCGGCGAGCCAGTCGAACAGCCCCTCCTTCCGGGCGATCTCGGAGAGCAGCATCATCCCGATGAGGAAGAGGTAGACGTCCGTGCCCTTGGCCGCGCCCTCCAGGGCGGCCTGCCAGGGGATCAGGCCGAGGAGGACGAGGAGCGCCGCGCCGGCCACCGCCCAGACCGCCTCCGGCCAGGAGAAGGGGCGCAGGATCACGCCGAGGGTCGCGAGCGCGGCGATGCCCCAGGTCGCCGCGTTCGGGTTCTGGATGAGCGCGCCCATCGGCGTCGGGCTTCCTTGTGGCGGGGTGGGTCACCGGGGTCGGCTCGGCGCGGAGGGCGCCATGGCGGGAGCCCCGGTTCAAGCGGGATCGTGCGCGGCCCCTCCGAGAGCCCGAACCCCCGACGGTCTCCGTATCGATGCCGGCCCGGCCACTTCAAGGGCCACGTCGCGGGCCGTCGCCGCTCAAGTTTCCGCGCGCCTCGCCGTTCCGGATCAATCCATCACAACGACGCGATTCTCATGCGAGCCCGGCGGGTGGGATCGGGACGAGCGCTTTTTTCCAAGCCTCACGAGGTTTCGGGGCCGCGTCGCGACTCGCCGGTGTGCTGTCGATGTGCCGGAATGCGATGAAGCGGGCAGGGCGGAACAGCGTCCCGGAGCGCCGGTTTCCCGAGGGTTCATCACGCCGGAAAAGAAGGAGATCCGCCATGAAGGCCCTGACCTTCGCTCTCGCAAGCACCCTCCTGCTCACGCCTGCCGCCTTCGCCGCCGAAGGGTCGGGCACTAGCCGCTCCGGTACCGCCGACAGGACGGGGCCGAACGATGCCGGTTCCGGAGCCTCGCCCGGAGCGGCCGGAAGCGGCCCCACCTCCGGCGACAAGAGCCGATCCGGCACGGCCAACAGCACGGGGCCCAACGATGCCGGCTCCGGCGCCTCACCCGGCGCCCAGGGCAAAGGCCACGAGGCCCGATAAGAAGGGCCTCTCGGCGGGTCTCACCGGACGGCAAAGGGGCATCCGGGTTCCGCGCGGTTCCCGAATGCCCCTTCGCGATGTCCGATGCGCCGACCCGTCTCCGTGAGGAGAGGGTCGGGCGGGATCGGTCGTCCCTTCGGCCGCCCCTTCGGGATCAGTCGTTCTTCACCGTGCCGTCCGGGCCGACCTTGACCTCCTGCTCGCGGTCGGTGAGCGCCAGCTTGATCTCGTACTCGACCGCGTTGCCCTCGCGCTCCACCTCGGCCTCGTAGGCCTTGCTGCCGGGCGCCTTGCCCTCGGCGAGCGCGATCGCGTCCTTCAGCGAGACCTTGGCATTCTGGAAGTCGCTCGCCTTCAGCCGGGTGAAGTAGCGCTCGATCGGCTGGTTCTCGCTCTTGAAGAGTTCGCCCGTGTCGGCGTTGATGCCGTGCTCGACGAGCTTGCCGCTCGGATACACGACCTTGATCGCGTAGCGCGCCGGGTTCTTGCTGTCGGCCTTCTCGAAATCGGCATCGATCGCCTTGCCGCCCTTCTCCTCGCCCTCGGCCTTGCCCTCGGCGGTGGCGATGGCCTGGGCCAGGCCGATCTTGGCCGACTTGGCGACCTGCCACTCCTTGAGGTCGCTGTTGGACTTGGTGGCCTCCGTCGCGCTCGGCGCACGGCCGGTGTTCTCCGGGTTCTTGGTCAGGTCCGGGTTCTGGGCCGTGGCCATACCCGTCATCAGGGCGAGGAGGCCGGTGGCGGCGGTGAGGCGCAGGAGATTCGTCTTCGTCGTCATGGCGGGTTCCCGTTCTCGGGGTTGGTTGCGGTCCACTGAACGGTCCAAACCGCCGCTTGGTTGCGGCGCGTCATGACGTTCGAAGCCTGCTGGTACTGCCGCTCCTGCGCGCCACCGAAGGCCCATGGCCGGACCGATGCGGTCGGCGGTCGTCGTCGGCCTTGACATATATGCGATATGAAAATAACTAATTCGCATATCAAATATAAGATCGTTCGAGAGCGCATCCATGGGTCCCGTCGAGTCCGAGGCCGCCTTCCTGGCGCGCTACGATCCCGCCGATTACGCGCGGCCGGCCGTCGCCGTCGATCTGGTTCTGCTGGGGCTCTCCGGCGGCCGTCCCGCCCTCCTGCTGCTGCGGCGCGACCGCCACCCGCATGCGGGGCGACACGCGCTGCCCGGCGGCTTCGTCGGGATCGACGAGTCGCTGGATGACGCCGCCGCCCGCGTCCTGGTGGAGAAGGCGGGCGGGGCGCGGGCGCATCTGGAGCAGCTCTACACCTTCGGCGCCGTCGAGCGGGATCCGCGCATGCGCATCGTCACGGTCGCCCATCTCGCGCTCCTGACCGAGGCGGCCTTCGCCGAGGCGCTGGCGCGGGCCCCGGCCCTGCAGCCCGGCACGGTCACGGCGTCGGATGAGGGATCCGTGACGGTCCGCGCGGCCGACGGCGCGGCGCTCACCCTCGCCTTCGACCACGCCGAGATCGTCGCCCTCGCCCTGCGGCGGCTGCAGGGCAAGCTCGATTATTCGGAGGTCGGCTTCGCCTTGCTGCCGGAGCTCTTCACCCTGCGCCAGCTTCAGGACGTGCACGAGGCGATCCTCGGCACGCGCCTCAACAAGCCCGCCTTCCGCCGCCGCATGCTCGACCGCGGCTGGCTCGAACCCACCGGCCAATTCGAGACAGGCACGTCCTACCGCCCGGCCGAGCTGTACCGCTTTCTTCGAATCCCCTCGCAAACCCCCTCGCAAACGCTCTCGAAAGGAGACTGACATGGCCACGATCCGCCGCTTCGGCGTTCTCTCCCAGCTTCGGAGCGAGGCCAGCCACTACGTGGTCCGCTACCGCGACGGCCGCCCGCGTCAGAGCGGGCGCGGCCTCGTCTTCTGGTTCCGGCCGGAGACCGCGAGCATCAGCGAACTGCCGATGGACGACCGCGAGATGACGCTGTTCGTGCGCGGCCGCAGCAGCGACTTCCAGACCGTGGCGGTCCAGGGCAGCATCGGCTGGCACGTCGCCGATCCCGAGCGGCTCGCGAGCCGGATCGACTTCTCCCTCGACCTGCGCACCGGCCGGCTCCAGGGCGAGCCGGTCGAGCGGATCGAGGCGCGCATCGCCGGGCTCGCCAACCAGACCGTGCTGCAGTTTCTGGGACAGGCGCCGGTGCGTGCGCTGCTCGATGCCGGGCCGGAATCCTTGCGCGGGCAATTGCAGGCGGCGCTCGCCGCCGAGCCGTCGCTGGCTGAGATCGGCGTCGCCGTGGTCTCGGTGCGGCTCACCAATCTCGCCCCGTCGAGCGAGCTGGAGCGCGCGCTGCAGACGCCGACCTACGAGGCACTGCAGCAGAAGGCCGACGAGGCGACCTTCGCCCGACGGGCGCTGGCCGTGGAGAAGGAACGCGCCATCGCCGAGAACGAACTCGCCACCCGGACCGAACTCGCCCGGCGCGAGAGCCTGCTGATCGCCGAGGAGGCGCAGAACGCCCGCAACCGGGCGCAAGGACGGGCCGGGGCGGAAGGGATCGAGGCCGGCGCCGAGGCCGAGCGCATCCGCATGGTCGAGGGCGCGCGGGCCGAGGCCGAGCGGGCGCGGGTCGCGATCTACCGCGACGTGGCGCCGGGCACCCTGCTCGGCCTCGCCGCCCAGGCCCTGGCGGGCAAGCTCGACACGATCGAGCACGTCAACGTCACCCCGGACCTGCTGGCCAGCCTGCTCGGCGAGGTCCGCCGATCCCCCGGCCTCCCGGCCCGCTGAAGGAGGGCTCCATGGCCGCGCTCACCCCGCGGGCGGTCTTCGTCACCCGCGAGACCGATTACGAACTCCTGATCGCCCGGCACGCCACCAGGGGACAGGCCCGCTTCTTCCTGGAGAGCCGTGGTCAGGGGCTCGCCGCGGTCGAGGCGCGCCACGAGCGTTTCCACGCGGTGCTGGCGCAAGCGCGGGCCGCGGTGCCGGGCGAGTGGCGCCAGGCTCTGGTGCGGCGGGCCGATCTCGACCGCTTCCTGTTCGGCCCCGACGACGTGGTCGTCGCCGTTGGACAGGACGGTCTGATCGCCAACGTCGCGAAATATCTCGGTGCGCAGCCGGTGATCGGCGTGAACCCGGCGCCCGACCTCTATGACGGCGTGCTGGTCCGCAACCCCGTCGAGCGGCTCTCCCGGCTGCTGCCGGCGAGCGTCGCGGGCGATGTGGCCGTTGAGCGACGCACCATGGTCGAGGCGGTGATCGACGGGACCGAGCGCCTGTTCGCCCTCAACGAGATCTTCGTCGGCCACCGCAGCCACCAATCCGCCCGCTACCGGATCGAGGTCGGGCAAGAGGGCATGGAGGCGCGTGAGGAGGGCGAGGAGCATTCCTCCAGCGGGCTCATCGTCGCCTCCGGCACCGGCGCCACCGGCTGGGCCCGCTCGATCCGTGAGGCGACCGGGCTCGACCTGTCGCTCGCCCCCGGCGAGCGAGCGGTGGGCTACTGGGTGCGCGAGCCGTTCCCCAGCGTTGCCACCGCCACACGGCTGCGGGCCGGCAAGATCACCGACACGCCGCTGCACGTCACCTCGCGGATGAACGAGGGCGGCGTGGTCTTCGCCGACGGGATCGAGCAGGACTTTCTGGGGTTCGGCTGGGGCCGACAGGTGCGGATCGCACCGGCCGAGCGGGCCCTGCACCTCGTGACCGGGTGAGCCGCGCATGCGCCGCGGCTTCGGCGTGTTCGGCAGCACCGGTTCCCTGGCCGCCCATCCCGTATAGGAAGAGCGTGCGGGACATCCGGGCGGGTTGCCGGCCCACGATCATTCGTTGGGCCCGATCCTGTCGTAAAACCGCCAAGGGTGCCGATCATGGGGCGGGTGACCGCGCGCGCCGTGAGCGTCGGCGCGAGGTTCGACCGATCCGGGAATGAGCAGCACGTGGAATCGGCAGCAGAGCATCGGAGGGGCGGCCTCGCCGAGGCGGGGCGGCACGACGAGGGACCGGGCGGAAGCCGCGGCGGCCGGGCTATCCTGCGGGGGGCCGCGCGCCCCGACCTGATCCGCCGGGAGACGCTCGCCGCCCTGTTCCGGGCGAGCGCGCGGGAGCGGGCCGATGCGCCCTGCCTGATCGACGCCGCCGCGCCCGGCGCGGACGGTCCCCGCCCGGTCCTGACTTATGCGCAGGTCGATGCCCGCTCCGACGCCCTCGCCGCAGGGCTGTCCGCCCGCGGTATCGGGCCGGGGGATGTGGTGGGCCTATGGATGGCCCGCGGCACCGAACTGCTGATCGCGCAGATCGGCATCGCCAAATCCGGCGCCGCCTGGCTTCCCTTCGACGCGGAGGCGCCCGCCGACCGCGTCGCGGTCTGCCTGGGCGATGCCGAGGCCAAGGCGCTCCTCGTCTCGGAGGCGCTGCGCCCCCAGGCGCCGGAGGGCACGCCCGCGCTGACGACGTCTGAGGTGCTGGCGGCGGGGCAGGGCGCCTCTGCGCCCGATCTCGATGCTGCCGGGCTGACCCCGGCGCACCCGGCCTACCTGATCTACACCTCGGGCTCGACCGGCGTGCCGAAGGGCATCGTCATCAGCCACGCCAACATCTGCCACTTCCTGCGCTCGGGCAACGCCGTCTACGGCCTCCGCGCCGACGACGTGGTGTTCCAGGGCGCCTCGGTGGCCTTCGATCTCTCGATGGAGGAGATCTGGGTCCCCTATCTCGTCGGCGCCTGCCTGTTCGTGGCGAGCCCCGCGATGATGGGCGATGTCGAGTCGCTGCCCGCGATCATCGCGCAGGCCGGCATCACCGTGCTCGACACGGTGCCGACCCTGCTCGCGATGATCCCCGGCGATCTGCCGAGCGTCCGCCTCGTCCTGCTCGGGGGAGAGGCCCTGCCCGAGCCGCTGGTGGCGCGCTGGGCGACCGGTGAGCGGCGCCTGTTCAACACCTACGGCCCGACGGAAGCCACCGTGGTGGCGACCGCCGCCGAGATGCGGCCGGGCCGGCCCGTCACCATCGGCGGCCCGATCCCGAATTACTCCGTCTATGTCGCCGACGAGGCCCTGAACCTGCTCGGGCCCGGCGAGCAAGGCGAATTGCTGATCGGCGGCCCCGGCGTCGCGGCGGGCTATCTCAAGCGGCCCGAACTGACGGCGGAGAAATTCGTCGCCAACCCCTACCCGTCCGACGGGACCGACCCGGTGCTCTACCGCTCGGGCGACGCCGTCTCGATGACGACGGAGGGCGACATCGTCTTCCACGGCCGCATCGACGATCAGGTCAAAATCCGCGGCTTTCGCGTCGAGCTCGGCGAGATCGAGGCCCGCATCCGGGGCGAGGCGGGCATCAACCAGGCCGCGGTGGTCCTGCGCCGCGACGATGAGGTCGATCGCCTCGTGGCTTTCCTCGTGCCCGAGCGCGGCGCCGGGCTCGACCGGGCGGCGCTCCGCAAGAGCCTGGCCGCGCAGATGCCGCCCTACATGGTGCCCGGCCATTTCGAGACGGTCGAGACCCTGCCCCGGCTCACCTCCGGCAAGGTCGACCGCAAGGCCCTGCGGATTGCCCCCCTGACGGTCGCGGTGGCCGAGGGCGAGCAGGAGCCCCCCGACAACGAGACCGAGGCGGCGCTGCTGGCCGCCGCCAAGACGGTGTTCGGCGATGGGCCGATCGGGCTTGAGGCCGACTTCTTCTCCGAACTCGGCGGCCACTCGCTGCTCGCCGCCCGCTTCGTCGGCGCGGTGCGCGCGACGCCGGCGCTCGCCGGCATCACCCTGCAGGACGTCTATACCGGTCGCAAGCTCCGGGCGATGGCGGCGAGCCTGATCGAGCGCACCGGCGGCGTCGGCGCGCAGACCGCGATCCGGGACCTGAGCTTCACGCCGCCCCCGCTCCTGCGGCGCGCCCTGTGCGGGCTGGCCCAGGCGGCGGCTCTCCCGTTCGTCATCGCGCTCGCCACCGCGCAGTGGCTCGGCATCTTCGTCACCTACCTGTTGCTGACCGGCGGGGGCTTAGGCTTCTGGGGCGAGCTCGGCGTCCTGCTGCTCGTCTATATCGGCATCAACGCGGTGACGGCGGCGATCGCGATTGCCGCCAAGTGGCTGATCCTCGGGCGGACCAAACCGGGCCGCTACCCGCTCTGGGGCGTCTATTATTACCGCTGGTGGCTGGCGCAGCGCCTGACGCCGCTGGTCCATATCAAGTGGCTCCAGGGCTCGCCCGCCATCGTCGCCTATCTGCGGCTGCTCGGCGCCAGGATCGGCGACGACGTGCTGGTCTCCGACCTCGACGTGGGGGCTGCCGACCTCCTCACCGTCGGCCGCGGATCCTCGCTCGGCGGGCGCCTCGTCATCGCCAATGCCGAGGTGGTCGGCAACGAACTCGTCATCGGCTCCGTCGAGATCGGCGAGGATGTCGCCATCGGCGCCTCCTGCGTCATCGGCCCCGGCGTGGTGATCGGGGATCATGCCGAGATCGCCGACCTCACTACCGTGCCCGCCGGCACCGAGATCGGCCCGGCCGAGGCCTGGGACGGCTCGCCCGGCCGCCGGGTCGGCACCGTCGACTTCTCCGCGCTGCCCGAGCCTGCCACCGCCTCGCCCGCCCGCCGGGCGGCGTTCGGCGCGGTCTACGCCTTCCTGCTCGCGGCGGTGCCGGCGGTCGGCCTGCTGCCGATCTTCCCGGCCTTCTACATGTTCGACCAGATCTCCGATCACCTCTCGGAGATCACCGACGTCGATTACCACGTCTACCTGCCGCTGCTGACCTGGCCCACCGCCATGCTGATGACGGCGGGCACGGTGCTGCTCATCGCCGCGATCCGCTGGGCGGTGCTGCCGCGGAAGACCTCCGGCACGTTCTCGATCTGGTCGGGCTTCTACCTGCGCAAGTGGCTGGTGGCGCTCGCCTCCGAGGTGACGCTGGAGACGCTCTCCTCGCTGTTCGCCACCGTCTACATGCGGGCGTGGTACCGGCTGATGGGGGCAAGGATGGGCCGGGGCGCCGAGATCTCGACCAATCTCGGCTCGCGCCACGACCTCGTCTCGGTCGGGCCCAACAACTTCATCGCCGACGAGGTGGTGGTCGGCGAGGAGGAGATCCGCCGCGGCTGGATGCACCTTCACACCGTCGAGACCGGCGCCCGCGTCTTCGTCGGCAATGACGGCGTGCTGCCGCCGGGCACGCGGCTGCCCGACGACGTGCTGATCGGCATCAAGTCGAAGCCGCCGGCCAACGCGGCGATGGGGCCGGGCGAGACGTGGTTCGGCTCGCCGCCGATCCGCCTGCCGGTGCGCCAGAAGGTCGATCTCGGATCCGCCGCCCAGACCTTCCAGCCGAGCGTGGGGGCCAAGCTGCGGCGCGGCCTGTTCGAGGCCTTCGCCACCTCGTTCTCGCCGATGCTCTACATCTCGCTCGCCATCTGCGCGATCGACTGGGTGTTCTACCCGGCAATCCTCGCCGAGGATTGGGGCGGGCTGGCGCTCGCCTTCGTGCTCGCGAGCGTGATCATCGCGCTGATCCAGACGAGCAGCGTCATCGCCCTCAAGTGGCTGCTGATGGGGCGCTACCGCCCCGGCATGCGGCCGATGTGGTCGTGGTGGGCAATGCGCACCGAGGCCATCGCGGTGGCCTATTGGGGCTTGGCCGGCAAGGTTCTGCTGGAGCACCTGACCGGCACGCCCTTCCTGCCCTGGGCGCTGCGGCTGTTCGGCGTGAAGGTGGGCCGGGGCACCTGCCTGCTGATGACCGACATCACCGAGTTCGACTGCGTCGAGATCGGCGATTACGTCACCATCAACCGCTCGGCAGCGCTCCAGACCCACCTCTACGAGGACCGCATCATGAAGGTCGGGCGCGTCGTGGTCGGGCGCGGCGTCTCGGTCGGGGCGTTCTCCACCGTCCTCTACGACAGCCATGTCGGCGACTATGCGCGGCTGCGCCCGCTCACCATCGTGATGAAGGGCGAGTCGATCCCGGCGCATTCGGAATGGGAGGGCGCGCCCGCCGTGCCGGTGGTGCACGCGGTGGCGGAGCCGGTGGCGCGGGCGGCGTGACGGCTCTTGCAGAACGTACCATTATCGGTACATTTTGTTATGTCTGCCGTGCCGACCATCCCTCTCGTCTTCTATCGAAGCGCTGCAGGCCATGAGCCGGTCCGCGAGTGGCTGAGGGGATTGCCGCTGGAGGACAAGCGCGTCGTCGGCTTCGACGTTCGTCGTGTTCAACTGGGTTGGCCGATCGGGTTGCCGGTCTGTCGGCCCATGGCGGGCGGATTGTTCGAGGTGCGTTCGACGTTGCCGAGCCGACGCGAAGCCCGCCTGCTGTTCGGGTTCCACGAAGGCCAGCTGATTGCCCTGCATGCCTTCGTCAAGAAGGCGCAGCGGACGCCGGCGGCAGAGCTTGAACTGGCACGGCGGCGCTTAAAGGAAGTGACGAGATGAGAGCGGACAGCCCCCATATCGGATCGAGCTTCGAGAGCTGGCTCGAAGCCGAGGGCATTGCCGAAGAGGTGAAGGCGGCGGCGGCCAAGAGCATCATCGCCGAGCAGATCGCATCGGAGATGAAGCGCCAGAAGATCAGCAAGGTTCGGATGGCCGAACTCATGCAGACGAGCCGCGCTCAGGTCGACCGTCTCCTCGACCCGTCGAATGGCGCCGCGACGTTGGAATCCCTGGTGCGCGCCGCTCGCGCGGTTGGACGGGATTTGCGGGTCGAACTCGTATGAATGCAGCCCGCTGGTCGGGCCAGCGGGCTGACGCGGATCACGCCACCTCGGTCTTCGTCCCGAGGCGCTTGTCGAGATAGGTGTCGACCGTCTGGGTCAACTCGTCGACCTTGCCGTCGAAGAAGTGGTTGGCGCCCTCGACCATCTGGTGCTCGATGATGACGCCCTTCTGCGTCTTCACCTTCTCGATCACCGGGATCACCTCGCGGGCCGGCGCCACCCGGTCTTCCGAGCCGTGCACGAACAGGCCGGAGGAGGGGCAGGGCGCCAGGAAGGTGAAGTCGTAGCGGTTGGCCATGGCGGCGATCGAGATGAAGCCCTCGATCTCGGGGCGGCGCATCAGCAACTGCATGCCGATCCACGAGCCGAACGACACGCCCGCAATCCAGCAGGACTTCGCCTCCGGGTTGACCGACTGGACCCAGTCCAGCGCCGCGGCCGCGTCGGACAATTCGCCCGAGCCGTGGTCGAACGCGCCCTGGCTGCGACCGACCCCGCGGAAATTGAAGCGCAGGGCTGCGAATCCGCGATTGGCGAAGGTGTAGAAAAGATTGTACACAATTTGATTGTTCATCGTGCCCCCGAACTGGGGGTGCGGGTGGAGCACGATCGCGATCGGCGCCCCCTTTTTCTTGGGGGCCTGGTAACGGCCTTCCAGACGGCCGGCGGGGCCGGAGAAAATGACTTCGGGCATGGTGTCCTCGAGATGATCCGACCCTCACCCCGCGCTTTCGCGAAGGCATGGGGGCTGAGCCGGTCACGGCTTGACTCGTTGCGCGCGCCACCTACAAGCGCTCTTAGAATAATTCTAGGCGATTAGAACAATTCTAAACTGTTCGTCGGGCCTCGACCTGCGATGCAAGGGCGCGTTTCGCGCGGCTTAGCACGGGGGAGGGGGGCGAAATCAAGAAAATCAGGATCTGGCAGGACGATACGGAGCGCAACGGCAGGATGACGTCAGGCGGGCGCAGCTATCTCGATCACAATGCGACCTCTCCGGTGCGTCCGGAAGTCGCGGCGGCGGTCGTGCGCGCCCTCGAACTGCCCGGCAATCCCTCCTCGATCCACGCCGAGGGCCGCGCGGCGCGCCACGCGCTGCAGACGGCACGGGCGCGGCTCGCGGCTCTGCTCGGTGCGAATCCGGAGCGCGTCACCTTCACCAGCGGCGGTACGGAAGCCGCCAACGCCGTGCTCTCCGGCGCCCTGAGCAAGACCGGCCTGCCTGCCCCCACCCGGTTGATGATCTCGGCCACCGAGCATCCCTGCGTCACCGCGGGCCACCGCTTCGCGCCGGACGCGGTCGAGGTGCTGCCGGTGGACGAGAGCGGCCTGCTGCGGCTCGACGTCCTCGCGGCCCGGCTCGAAGCCTGCCGGAACGAGACCGTGCTGATCTCGGTCCATGCGGCCAACAACGAGACCGGGGCGGTGCAGCCGCTGGCCGAGATCGTGCGGCTCGCCCGCGCCCACGGTCGGGCTCTGGTTCACAGCGATGCGGTGCAGGCGGTCGGAAAGATCCCGCTCGATTTTTCCGCGCTCGGCCTCGATGCCCTGACCCTGTCAGGCCACAAGTTCGCCGCACCGAAAGGCGTCGGCGCGATGGTGCTGGCCGAGGGTGTGAGCCTGGAGGCGGCCTTCCTGCGCGGCGGCGGCCAGGAGGCGCGCCTGCGCGGCGGCACCGAGAACCTTTCGGGGATCGTCGGTCTGGGCGAGGCGGCGATGATCGCCCAGGATGCTCTGGAAGCCGAGGCGACGCGGCTCGCGGGTTTGCGCGATGCCCTCGAAGGACGCCTGCGGGCGCTCGCTCCGGACCTCGTGGTGTTCGGGGAGGGCGCGCCGCGCCTGCCCAACACCCTCCTCTTCGCCGTGCCGGGGCTGGAAGCCGCGACGGCGCTGATCGCCCTTGATCTTGCCGGCCTGTCCGTCTCGTCGGGTTCGGCCTGCGCCTCGGGCAAGGTGGCCCGCTCCCCCGTCCTCGCGGCGATGGGCGTGAGCCCTGCGCTCGCCGCAGGGGCGCTGCGCGTCAGCTTCGGGTGGAATTCGCGTGCGGATGACCCGTCACGCTTCGTTTCGGGGTTCGAACGGGTCGTTTCGTCCCTATATCAGCGGCGAGGGCAGGCAGCCTGAGGAACGCTCAGCGCCGCCCGCCCAAGCCATTTTTTTCGGCGCTCACCCCGCCGTTTCGTTGGAAACCCCCGGTCCTTGACGCCGGAGTCGGTAGGAGACGTTGAATGCCTGCAGTGCAGGAGACCATTGATCGGGTCCGTTCAATCGACATCGATCAGTACAAGTACGGTTTCGAGACCGTGATCGAGATGGAGAAGTCCGAGAAAGGCCTCTCCGAGGACGTGATCCGCTTCATCTCGGCCAAGAAGAACGAGCCGGAATGGATGCTCGCGTGGCGCCTCGACGCCTACAAGCGCTGGCTCACGATGAAGGAGCCGGAATGGGCTCGGGTCGAGTACGACCGGGTCGATTACAACAACATCTACTACTACGCCGCGCCGAAGCGTAAGGGCCCGGAATCGCTCGATGAGATCGATCCCGAGATCCTGAAGACCTACGAGAAGCTCGGCATCCCGCTGCGCGAGGTCGAGATGCTGGAAGGCATCGCGCCCGAGCGTCGCGTCGCGGTCGATGCGGTGTTCGACTCCGTCTCGGTCGCCACCACCTTCCGCAAGGAGCTGGAGAAGGCCGGTGTGATCTTCATGCCGATCTCCGAGGCCATCCGCGAGTACCCGGACCTCGTGAAGCAGTATCTCGGCTCGGTCGTGCCGGTAACCGATAACTTCTTCGCGACCCTGAACTCGGCGGTCTTCTCGGACGGGTCGTTCGTCTACATCCCGCCGGGCGTGCGCTGCCCGATGGAGCTGTCGACCTATTTCCGCATCAACGAGCGCGATACCGGCCAGTTCGAGCGCACGCTCATCATCGCCGACAAGGGGTCCTACGTCTCGTATCTGGAGGGCTGCACCGCCCCGAAGCGCGACGACAACCAGCTCCACGCCGCGGTGGTCGAGCTCGTCGCCCTTGAGGATGCCGAGATCAAGTACTCGACCGTCCAGAACTGGTACCCCGGCGACAACGAGGGCAAGGGCGGCATTTACAACTTCGTGACCAAGCGCGGCGATTGCCGCGGTGCCCGCTCGAAGATTTCGTGGACGCAGGTCGAGACCGGCTCGGCGATCACCTGGAAGTACCCGTCCTGCATCCTGCGCGGCGACGATTCCCGCGGCGAGTTCTACTCGATCGCGGTGTCGAACGGCATGCAGCAGGTCGATTCCGGCACCAAGATGATCCATCTCGGCAAGAACACGACCAGCCGGATCATCTCGAAGGGCATCTCGGCCGGCCGCTCGCAGAACACCTACAGGGGTCTCGTCTCGGCCCACAAGAAGGCCAAGGGCGCGCGCAACTTCACCAACTGCGACAGCTTGCTGATCGGCGACCAGTGCGGGGCGCACACCGTGCCCTACATCGAGTCGAAGAACGCCTCCGCGGTGTTCGAGCACGAGGCCACGACCTCGAAGATCTCCGAGGACCAGAAGTTCTACTGCCTGCAGCGCGGCCTCTCCGAGGAGGAGGCGACCGCACTCATCGTCAACGGCTTCGTCCGTGACGTGCTGCAGCAGCTGCCGATGGAGTTCGCGGTCGAGGCCCAGAAGCTGATCTCGATCAGCCTCGAAGGCTCGGTGGGCTGACGACCTTCGAGACGGACGTGCTGCGCGCGGCCCACCGGCACAGCGCGCGGCACGCCGACGAGGTGAGGAGCAGTGCCGTGTGCGGCTGCTTCTACTGCCTGAACACGTTCGCGCCGGACGAGATCGGAGAGTGGATTGCCGATGAAGGCACCGCCCTCTGTCCCCGGTGCGGCGTCGACGCAGTCATCGGTGACCTGTCCGGCCATCCGGCCGGGAGTGTCACCTTCCTGCGGGCGATGCATCAGGAATGGTTTTAAAGGACTTGGACGGACATGCTTGAGATCAAAAACCTCGTCGTGCAGATCGAGGACAACCGCATCCTCAACGGCCTGAATCTGACCGTGAACGACGGCGAGGTCGCCGCGATCATGGGCCCGAACGGCTCGGGCAAGTCGACGCTCTCCTACGTCATCGCCGGCAAGGAGGACTACGAGGTCCTCGACGGCGAGATCCTGCTCGACGGGCAGAACGTGCTGGAGATGGCAGCCGACGAGCGCGCCGCCGCCGGCATCTTCCTCGCCTTCCAGTACCCGCTGGAGATCCCCGGCGTCGGCACGATGACCTTCCTCAAGGCGTGCCTCAATGCGCAGCGCAAGGCCCGCGGCGAGGCCGAGCTCTCGACCCCCGACTTCATCCGCGCGGTGAACGCAGCGGCCGACAAGCTCGAGATCAACAAGGAGATGCTCAAGCGCGCGCTCAACGTCGGCTTCTCCGGCGGCGAGAAGAAGCGCATGGAGATCCTCCAGATGGCGCTGCTGCAGCCGAAGTTCTGCGTGCTCGACGAGACCGATTCCGGCCTCGACATCGACGCGCTGCGCATCGTCTCCGAGGGTGTGAACGCGCTGCGCGCGCAGGGCCGCTCCTTCCTCGTCATCACCCACTACCAGCGGCTCCTCAACCACATCGTGCCGGACACCGTGCACGTCATGTCGAAGGGCCAGATCGTGAAGACCGGCGGCAAGGAACTGGCGCTGGAGCTCGAGGCCTCAGGCTACGCCGAGTACCGCACGAGCGAGGCTGCGTAATGGCCGACGTCACCAATCTCCGCTCCCCCGCAGAGGCCGGGCTCTCCAAGCTGTTCGAGTCCTCGCGCAAGGCCTTCGCCAGCGAGTCCGCGATCAGCCGCGAGGAGGCATTCCGCTTCTTCGAGGCGACCGGCCTGCCGAGCCGCCGGGTCGAGGCGTTCAAGTACACCGACCTGCGCGCCGCCATCGTGGAGGCCGCCCCGCCCGCCGAAGCGCCGAGCGAGGACGCGGCCCGGGCCACAGCCGCGGGCGCGAAGGGCTTCACCGACGTCGAGGCCATCCGCCTCACCTTCGTCAACGGCCATCTCGTGGCCGCCCTGTCGGATCTCGACCGGGTTCCCGAAGGCGTAACGGTCACGCCGCTCAACGAGGCGCTGGCGCAGGGCGATGCCCGTCTCAAGCTGCTCGCTCCCGTCGAGCAGGTGCGCGAAAACCCGATCTATCAGCTCAACACCGCCTTCCTGGCGGACGGCGCGCTGGTCTCGGTCGCGCCCGGCGCCAAGCCGCAGACGCCGATCCACCTGCGCTTCATCGGCACGGGTGAGGCCGCCTTCTCGACCGCGACCCGCATTCTGGTCGAGGTCGGCGCCGGCGCGGAGTTCTTCCTGCTGGAGAGCCATGAGGGGCCGTCCGGGCTGACCTACCAGCCCAACGACGCGCTCGACGTGCATATCGGCGCCGAGGCCGCCTTCCGTCACACCCGGCTCAACCGGGAAGGCGATGCGGCCATCGCCCTCTCGACGCTGTCCGTGCGCCTCGACGCGCGGGCGCAACTCGAGACCGTCAATCTCGTGACCGGGGCCAAGCTCTCGCGTCACCAGATCTACCTGCACGTCGCGGGCGAGGACGCCAACGCGGTCGTCAACGGCGCGACGCTGCTGGGCCACGGCCAACTCGCGGATTCGACCCTGCTCGCCGATCATGCGGCGACGGGCGGCGTCGGCCGCGAGATGTTCAAGACGGTGATCGACGGCGATTCCACCGGCGTGTTCCAGGGCAAGATCATCGTCCGCCAGGTCGCGCAGCAGACCGACGGAAAGATGAAGTCCGACTGCCTGCTCCTGACCGATGACGGTCAGATGATGAACAAGCCGGAGCTGGAGATCTTCGCCGACGACGTCGCCTGCGGCCACGGCGCCACCTGCGGTGCGCCGGACGAGGATCTGCTGTTCTACCTCATGGCCCGCGGCCTGCCGCGCGCCACCGCCGAGAGCCTGCTGGTCCAGGCCTTCGTCGGCGAGGCGGTGGAGACCGTCACGCACGAGGGCGCGCGCGACGCGCTGATCGGCGGGATCGAGGCTTGGCTGGCGGCGCGCGGCTGACCCTGCCGGCCGGCTCCCGCCGGGAGCCGGCCGAGCTCATTGACGCCGAACCTGTTCCGGCGGGCGGCGATGGACCCGGATAGCACAGGATCCAAGGTCGCGAACATGAACGCACCCGTTCCCGCCACCCCCTACGACGTCGAGGCGATCCGCCGGGAATTCCCGATCCTCTCGGAAAAGGTCTACGGCAAGCCGCTGGTCTATCTCGACAACGCCGCCTCGACGCAGAAGCCGAAGGCGGTGATCGACGCGATGGTCTCCTGCATGGAGACCGGCTACGCCAACGTCCATCGCGGCCTGCACTACATGGCCAATGCCGCGACTGAAGGCTTCGAGGGCGCGCGCGAGACCACGCGCCAGTTCCTCAATGCGGCCTCCACCGACGAGATCATCTTCACCCGCAACGCGACCGAGGCCTACAACCTCGTGGCCTCGTCCATGGGCTGGGCCGGGCTGATCGGGGAGGGGGACGAGATCATCCTCTCGATCATGGAGCACCACTCCAACATCGTGCCCTGGCACTTTCTGCGCGAGCGGCGCGGTGCCGTCATCAAGTGGGCGCCCGTGGACGACGATGGCAACTTCCTGATCGAAGAGTTCGAAAAACTATTCAGCCCGCGCACCAAGATGGTGGCGATCACCCACATGTCGAACGTGCTCGGCACGGTGACCCCGGCCGAAGACATCGTGCGCATTGCCCACGCCCACGGCGTGCCGGTGCTGCTCGACGGCGCGCAGAGCGCGGTCCACCGCCCGGTCGACGTGCGCGCGCTCGACTGCGACTTCTTCGTCTTCACCGGCCACAAGGTCTACGGGCCGACCGGCATCGGCGTGCTCTACGGCAAGAAGGAGTGGCTCGACCGGCTGCCCCCCTACCAGGGCGGCGGCGAGATGATCCGTACGGTGAGCCAGGACACGATCACCTACAACGACCCGCCGCACCGCTTCGAGGCGGGCACGCCGGCGATCATCGAGGCGGTCGGTCTCGGCGCGGCGCTGGAATTCATGATGACGCTCGGGCGCGAGAACATCGCCGCGCACGAGGCGGGGCTGACAGCGTACGCGCAGGAGCGGCTTGGCGCGATGAATTCGATCCGCCAGATCGGCAATTCCCGCGACAAGGGCGGTGTCATCGCCTTCGAGGTGAAGGGCGCGCATGCTCACGACATCGCCACGGTGATCGACCGCCAGGGCGTGGCGGTGCGGGCCGGCACCCACTGCGCCATGCCGCTGCTCACGCGTTTCGGTGTGACCTCGACCTGTCGCGCCTCGTTCGGCCTGTATAATACGACGCAAGAGATCGACGCCCTCGCCGAGGCCCTGGCCAAGGCCGAGATGCTGTTTGCCTGATTTTTGAGAGTTTCGGCCGCCGCCCATGGAGGCCGGAAGGAGTGATCCGATGAGTGCAGACGCCACCATCACCGGGGGCACCGACACCCCGGCCCTCGCGGCGGCCTCCGCGATTCCCGCGGAGGAGATCGACCGCCTGACCGACGAGATCGTCGTCGCGTTGAAATCCGTCTACGATCCCGAGATCCCTGCCGACATCTACGAACTCGGCCTGATCTACCGGGTACAGATCGAGGACGACCGGCGGGTGCTGATCGACATGACGCTGACCGCGCCGGGCTGCCCCGTGGCCGGCGAGATGCCCGGCTGGGTCGAGAACGCGGTCTCGGCGGTGCCGGGCGTTCAATCCTGCTCCGTCACGATGGTGTTCGATCCGCCGTGGGACCAGAGCCGCATGTCCGACGAGGCCCGCGTCGCGCTCGACATGTGGTAGCGCGCTTCAGCGCGTGGGAATCGGGCGGCCCGGCTCGAAGCTGACATTCTCGTAGATGTCCGCCAGCGCGAGTTGCGCGCCGATGGCGGGCAGCGCGATCACGGCGTCGAGCCCTTCGAAGCTCTCCTCGGCCCAAGCGTCGCCCTCGCGCCGGTAGAGCACGGCGCTGGGAAAGCGTGTCTCGACGAGGGGGATATAGGCGAGGCTCGGATGGCGCCGGTACTCGTCGGGCTTGCGGAAGCGGTCGATGTTGGTGGTGGAGGGTGACAGCACCTCCACGACCAGACGCGGTAAGCGGTTCTCGTAGGTATCGCGGACGAGTTCGCTGCATCTCCACCGTCACGTCGGGACGACGGATCGTGGCGATGCTCGTGCGCAGCGCAAGATCGTCGGTGGTCGGGCGGCAGCCGCTTCCGCGCAACTGAGCGTGAAGCGTCGCGATGATGTTGACGATGGCGCGGTCGTGCTGAGCGCTGGCCCCGGTCGTCATCTTCACATGCGGCACCGGCACGCCGTCGACGAGTTCGTAGAGCCCGTCCTGAGCCGCTTGCCACGCGAAGAACGCGTCCGGCGTCATCGGCCGCGTAGGATCGGCCATCGCATCCTCCGTCACCGATTCAGCATAGCACGGCTGCAATCGATCCGTGCGCGGAGGGTCCCGGTGGACCGGTGGCGGCGGAGTGCTTATCTCTTGAAAGACCCGAAAACTCACCCGCCCGGGCCTTGAACCCGGCCGCAGGAGAGAGACCCCAATGTCAGGTTTCAAGGTGATCACGCTGACCGACCGCGCCGCGGATCGGCTGAAGGCGATCATGGCCGATGCGGAGAAGCCGATCGCCGGCTTGCGCGTCGGCGTGAAGAACGGCGGCTGCGCCGGCATGTCCTACACGATGGAATATGCCGAGGCGCGCAAACCCGGCGAGGACGCGATCGAGGACCGGGGCGTGACCGTGTTCATCGACCCCAAGGCGGTGCTGTTCCTGCTCGGCACCGAGATGGACTTCCAGACGACTAAGCTGTCGTCGCAGTTCGTGTTCAACAACCCGAACCAGACCTCGGCCTGCGGCTGCGGCGAGTCCGTGGCGATCACGCCCGCGACTCCGGACCGGCTCGGCGCGGCCGTCCCGGCCTGATCGGCGCGGGCGGGCGCCACGCCCGCCCCTGATCTCACGCCACGTCGCGTAAGGGCCCCGCCTCGGTCTCGTCGAGGGTGCGGTTGCGGCCGGCGCGCTTGGCGGCGAACAGGCAGGCATCCGCCCGCTCCAGCAGCGAGACGGCGTTGTCGTCCTCGCGGCGGGTGGCGACGCCGAGCGACACCGTGACTTTGCCGAGCGATTCACCGGTCGAGCGCTTCACCAGTTCGCGGCCGGTGACGCTGGTGCGCACCCGTTCCGCGACGGCGCGGGCCTCGGCCAGGTCCGTCTCCGGCAGGACGATGCCGAATTCCTCGCCGCCGAAGCGGGCGAGCGTCGCGCCCGGCTGCCCCACATGCTCGCGCATGACGATGGCGACGAGGCGCAGGACCTGATCCCCGGTCAGATGGCCGTAGAGGTCGTTGAATCGCTTGAAATAGTCGATGTCGATGACGATCAGGCTCGTCGGCCGGCCTCCGGCCTGCGACGCGTCGCAGGCGCGGTGCAGGGCCGTCTCGAAGCTCTTGCGGTTGCCGAGACCCGTCAGGGCATCGGTCAGGCTCTCCAGGCGGGCCGCCTCGAGCGTCTCGCGCAGGCCCTCGATCTCGCTGCGGCTCTCCCGCATCCGCGCTTCGAGGGTGCGGTTGTTGGCGGTCACGTCGCGGGTGTTAGCGATGATCGTCGTGACGATCTCGCGCAGACGCGTCCGGGTGGTCGCCGTGTTGGCGATGTCCTGGGACAGGGCCTGGAGCGACTCGCCGTACTGGGCGGTGGAGCGGATCGAGACCTCGATCATCTCCATGATGCCCTCGACCTCGGCAATGAGGCTCGAATTCATCCGGTCCACCTCCACGGCGAGCCGGCGCCCGTCGATATAGGTGTCGTGCAGGCTCTCGATGTCAGTGTTCGTCAGCGTGCCGTTCTGCGCCGTCAGCCGCTTGATCGCGTCGTTCATCAGCGGCTGCGTGCCCGACGCGTAGAGATACCAGACCGCGTAGGCCCGCGGCGTGGCGCAGGCGCAGTAGTCGCGCATCAGCTCGAAGCTGCGCTGCGCAAGGACGAAACTGCGATCACGGTCGAGATCGGGGCCGTGGCTCATCCGGTGACGTAGGCTCCTGCGGACGGGGCACGCCGCCCCTGTCGTCCACTCAGCCTGAGTGTCGCTTCAGAACCTCGCCAGGACGTTAAGGCGGGCGCGGAATACGCCCGCCGCCGCCACCGTCAGCGATGATGTCCGGGGAGGGCTACTTGCTCTTCCCGAACCCGGTCGGCTTCAGCAGGAAGGCCGGCACGTGCGAGCCGAGGCCGACCGGCGTGTCGTCATCCTCGTCGCGGCGCGGGGGACGGCGCTCGGAGCGGGACCGATCGGGGGCGCTGCGCGCGGGCTCGCGGACCGGGGAAACCGGCTCAGTCTCGCGGATTGGGGCACGCCGGGTGTCGTCGCGCCGGGTTTCCTCGCGCCGCGTGTCCTCGCCACGCTCGGAGGCCGGGCGCCGGCTGCCGCGCGAACGGCGCTCGCTCGACCGCTCTGTGGCCCGCTCGCTCCCCTTCTCGGCGCCGCGCTCGGGCCCCCGCTCAGGTCCACGCTCGGGGCCCTTGGCCCGCCGGCTGCCGCGGCGGCGGCGGGGCTCGTCGCCCTCCGCGTCCTCGGGCAGGCTCGCGAGGTCGCCGTCGAGCCATTCGATCGGCCGGCCGATCAGGCTCTCGATCGCCGAGAGCGAGCGCTCGTCGGCGCGGTTGGCCAGAGTGAAGGCGTTGCCGGCGCGTCCGGCGCGGCCCGTGCGGCCGATCCGGTGGACGTAATCCTCGGGATGGTGCGGCACGTCGAAGTTGAAGACGTGGCTCACGGCGGGGATGTCGAGGCCGCGGGCGGCGACGTCGGAGGCCACGAGCAGCGGAACCTCGCCGCTGCGGAAGCCGTCGAGCGCCGCGGTGCGGGCGCGCTGGTCCATGTCGCCGTGAAGCGCGGCGACGTTGAAGCCGTGACTGGCCAGGGACTTCTGCAGCAGCGCCACGTCGCGCTTGCGGTTGCAGAAGATGATGCCGTTCTGCAACTCGTTCGCCGAGCGGATGAGATGGCGCAGCACCTTGCGCTTCTCGTGCCCCTCCGGCCCCGTCGCCACGAGGCGCTGCTCGATCGTCGTGGCGGTGGAGGAGGGCCGCGCCACCTCGACCCGCTGCGGGTTCGACAGGAACATGTCCGCCAGCCGCTCGATCTCCGGCGGCATGGTGGCGGAGAAGAACAGGGTCTGGCGCGTGAACGGCACCATCTTCACGATGCGCTCGATATCGGGAATGAAGCCCATGTCGAGCATCCGGTCGGCCTCGTCGATGACGAGGAGTTCGACGCCGGTGAGCAGCAGCTTGCCGCGCTCGAAATGGTCGAGCAGGCGCCCCGGCGTCGCGATCAGCACGTCGGTGCCGCGGGTGAGCTTGGCGTCCTGGTCGGCGAAGGAGACGCCACCGATGATCAGCGCCACGTTGAGCTTGTGGTTGGTGCCGTAGCGCTCGAAATTTTCCTCGACCTGGGCGGCGAGTTCGCGGGTCGGCTCCAGGATCAGCGTGCGCGGCATCCGCGCCCGCGCCCGGCCGGTCTCCAGCATGGTCAGCATCGGCAGGGTGAAGGCCGCGGTCTTGCCGGTGCCGGTCTGGGCGATGCCGAGCACGTCGCGCCGGGCGAGCACGTGCGGGATCGCCTGGGCCTGGATCGGCGTCGGCTCGGTGTAGCCGGCGGCGGAGACGGCTTGGAGTACCTTGTCACTCAGTCCAAGATCGGCGAAAGACATCGGGTGTGGGAAACCATTTGCGCGCGTGGAGTGGGCCGATCAGGGGCTCAGAACTCGCGTCGGCGGATGAACGCGAGAGCCGTGCGCGGTACGCCGTCACGCGTCCGAACGCGCGCGACACTTAGACCCCTCTGCCTTCTTGTCAATCGACCGCGCTCGCGCAGCCGCCCTCCGTACGGGCCAGGTACGGTTGCGCCGCAGGCATCCCGCGACCGTCCCCGGCGACGTCGAGCCACCATTTTGAGCCGAGCCGTGACGGCGCCGAGATCCTGGGCGTCAGTTCCGCGCGGCTGGGCCGAGGCTCCCGCGCAGCGCGCAGGGATCGAGTTGCGTCGCCTGTGCCGCGGTCCCGATCGAACCGGTGACCTCGGGGTCGATCAGGTGCGCGCCCGGTTTGCCGACCGGCTTGGCGACTTGGTGGGCCAGGGCCGTGGCGCCGAGGCCGACGATCAGCGCCGTCTTGATCGACCAGGCAAGAGGACCGCGCGGTCTGGGCGAGCCGGAATCGAGGGACATGAACAGCGCAATCCGTCGGGCCGGCTCCGGGAGCGGGGGCCGGGTAGCCGGAGGATCGGCCGAACAGGGTTAATGCCAGCTTACGAGAGTCGCAAACGGGTTGTTAACCGTATTGCAGGCCAGTTCGTCTTCGAGATTTGACTGTTGCGGGATTTCGACAAGACGGGCCATCGATGTGCGCAATGACACATCGATCCTGATCGAGTGCTCACGGCCGGGTAAGCTTCACCTTTCGTTGACAGGTTCGGTGGCATTCATCGCTCCATCGCAGGAGGGCGACGGATACCGGGGCGGACCCCCGGACCACTTCACACCAACACCGGCTCCCGCCAAACCAGGACACGACACGATGAAAAGCCTGCTTCTCGCTTCGAGCGCGCTCGTTGCCGCCACCGTTGCCGCCTCGGCCGCCGACCTGCCGCGCCGCGCCGCTCCGCCCCCGGTGTTCCAGCCGGTGCCGGTCTTCACCTGGACGGGCTTCTACGCCGGTTTCAACGCCGGTTACGGCTTCGGCACCCAGGACGACCGCGCCCCGACCGTGATCGGCGTCGGCCCGGCCTCGCTCCTCGTGCCCCCGCCCACCACGGCCGTGATCGCCTTCAGCAACCGCGAGTCCAACGAGGGCTTCGTCGGCGGCGGCCAGATCGGCTACAACTACCAGTTCACCCCGGGCTCGGGCGTCGTGATCGGCGTCGAGGCGGATGCCCAGTACGCCGATTTCGGCCGTAACCGGAACCGCTTCCTGTCGACCAGCCCGCTGGCCGCGCAGCAGGTGTTCAATCCGGGTGGTCTCTCCGGCCTCGACTTCTTCGGCACCGTCCGCGGCCGCCTCGGCTACGCCTTCGACCGCACCCTCGTGTACGGCACCGGCGGCTTCGCCTACGGCTCCGGCGGCGGCCGTGAGTTCGGCACCGGCGTGTCGAGCGACGACTTCCAGACCGGCTGGGCCGCGGGTGGCGGTATCGAGTACGCTCTCCCGACCGACTCGTTCCTGAACTTCTTCAAGTCCTCGGCCGTGACCCTGAAGGTCGAAGGCCTGTACGTGAACCTCGACCGCGGCACCGGCGGCCGTGGCGCCTTCGCGGTGGACAACCAGGGCCGCACGGTCACCGTGACCAGCCCGGGCGTCGTGCTCGTCAGCGGCGGCCAGCAGGTCCGCGACACCGAGTTCGCCGTCGTCCGCGCCGGCCTGAACTACAAGTTCGGCTCGTACTAAGATCCGGATCTCCGGCGGTCCCTCATCGGACCGCCGGTCCTCCCCGAAAGAGCCCGGCCGCGTGCCGGGCTTTTTCGCGTTGGATGCCTCGCCTCCGGCAGGTGCTGCCGTTAAGGTCTTGTTGACCATACCGGCCGATCCTGCACGGCCCGGCCCTCCTGACGCGGGGACCGGCGCCCGCAACCGCCACGGCGAGACCCGCGCATCCGCATGACAACCGGCATGAGATCGGACCGCACGGCTGGACGCGCCGCGCGGAGAACAGACTCGGCATGTCCCTCACCATGGGCGCGGTGGAGCGCAGTCCGTGGTGCGGCCCTGCTCGGGATCCTCTGCGGTTCGATCCCCGTGGCGCGGGCGCAGGAGCCGCTCTACCTGCGGATCCGCGCAAGCCCGGAAGCCCGCCTCGACGGGGCGGCCGGCGCCGGACCGACGGGCGGCCCGCTGGCCGCAGGACGCGCGCGCGGTGAATCCGCCTGGGAGCGCAGCGACCGGCGCGCCCGGATCGCGATCGCCTCGGTCTGCACCGGATGCATGGTGGGACGTTCCGCCCTGCAGGCGTTCATGCCGTCCTCCGTGGCGGAAGCGCGGGCCTCCGACATGCCTTCGCCGCTTTCGTCGCCTTCTCCCTCTCCATCTCCGTTGCCCTTTGCACCGACCGCAGGTGACCCATGACCCAGGCCCACCCGACCACCGGCGCGACCGTCGATCCGGAATGCCCGGTCTCGCTCGAACTGCTCGGCGAGGTCTACCGCGCCGACGAGTACGACCTGCCCTACATCCTCGAGACGATCCCGGCGCTGACGCGGGCCAAGCTCGCCGCCTACCTCTACGGCAAGAGCCACATGCATCAGCTCGGCCTGAAGGTGGCCCGCGCCTGCGAGCGCGAGGACCTGATCCGGGCCGTGGGCGAGATCGGTTCGGTGATCTACGGTCAGTCGCGGCTGAAGCCGACCCAGGCGGCGCCGGAGATCGAGGTGCCGGCCGGCCGCGGCCGCGGCGCCCCGGCGGCGCAGCCGAAGAAGGTCAAGATCAGCCTCGGCGGCTCGGCCGCGAAGGGCCGCAGCTTCGATTGAGCGCCCGCCTCGTCCGGCCGCGCCGACGAGCGGTGGCGGCCCGCGAGGCTCTCGATAAGGCGGCGCTCGCTCTTATGTCTTTGCGTCGTTCCCAAGCGCGGCCATGCACGGCCGCGGCTTGCTTTGACCGTTCGGCACGGGGCCGCGTGGTGACCGGAGGATCAGTTCCATGTTCGCGACGTGGTGGAAGCTCGGCCTCGACACGACCCTTCTGGCCTTCGAGGCGCAGTCGGTGATCGCCCTGCGGATGGCCAAGCTCGCCGCCGGCGGCAGCGCGGCGCAGGCGGAGGCGCAGCGCATGGTGAGCGAGAAGGTGTTCGCGGCCGGCGAGGCGGCGATGCAGCTCGCCACGGGCGGGTCCCACGGCGCGGTGGTGGCCGGCTACCGCCGCAAGGTACGGGCGAACCACCGCCGTCTCTCCCGCACCGCGACACGCGATTAACCGACCCTTAACCATGAACTTCCATCGTTCGAACTCACGTCGGACGATTTCGGGAGAGCTTCATGGTGCCGTGCGAGAACAGCGTGCGCGAGCGCGCCTACTACATCTGGGAAGGCGAGGGCCGGGTGTTCGGCCGGGCCGAAGCCCACTGGCTGCAGGCCGAGGCCGAGCTGCGGCAGAGCGTGACGACGGCCGAGGCCGCGGCGGTCGCCGCCCCGGCCAAGGTTGCCAAGCCCCGCGCCAGCCGCGCCAAGGTTGCCGAGACGCCCGCCGCGGTGCTGGCAGGCGTCGCCAAGGCGGCCAAGACCAAGGCTGCCAAGGCACCCGCCGCCACCGTCTCCAAAGCCGCCGAGAAGCCCGCCTCGAAGGCGGTCAAGGCCGCCCCCAAGGCCAAGCCGGCCGCCAGCCGGACCAAGTCCCGCGCCGGTGCCGAGGCGGTCGTCCTCCACTGAGCCCAGCGAACCGAACCCGGTTCGAGAGCCCGCCGTCCTCCGGGGACGGCGGGCTTCGCTTTTTGCAGGGCTCGGCGTCGGGACGGGAACGCACGGCAAGGGCAGGGTAAGGCAAGGGCGGGTCAAGGGTATGGAACGTGAGTCGGGATCGGCCGTTTCCCCTCGCGCTCCGCAGGCGGGGCAGTCTCCGGTGGCCCGACGTTCGAGGAGGGGCAAGTGATGCGCGTGCTGATGGGACGAGGAGCTTTGGCCGCCCTTCTCGGCACGATGCTGGCCTCCGCCGCCGAGGCGGGTCCGGTGCGGGCGGGCGAGGCGTTCTACGCCGGTCCCGCCGTGCCGACGGTGAGCGGCCGGGCGCCGTGGAGCGCGCCGTGGCAATACGATTCGGGCAGCGGCCAGGACCGGCGCCCCGAACTGCCCTATTACCAGCAGGGCGGTGGCCAGCAGACCGGCGGACCGGCTCGCAACCTGCTGCCGGATGACGGTCTTCACCTCTTCCCGCGCTGAGCGCGGTTCGTTCGCATGAGCCCTCGCATCCAGGCCGTCGTGTTCGACATTGACGGCACGCTGCTCGACAGCGTCGACCTGCACGCCCGCGCCTGGGTCGAGGCCTTCGCGCATTTCGGCATTGAAACGAAGGAAGCGGAGGTCCGCCGCCAGATCGGCAAGGGTGGCGACCAGTTACTGCCGGTTTTCGTGGATGCGGAGCGGCTCGCCCGCGAGGGCGAAGCCATCGAGGCCTACCGCTCCGATCTGTTCAAGCGCTCCTATCTCGCGCAGGCCAAGCCGTTCCCCGCGGTGCAGGCCCTGCTCAGCCATGTCCGCGATGCAGGCCAGACCGTCGCGCTCGCCTCCTCCGGCAAGGCGGACGAGGTCGAAAACTATCAGAAGATCCTCGGCATCACCGATCTCGTCGATGTGGTCACGACCTCCGACGACGCCGAGCGCTCCAAGCCCCATCCCGACATCTTCGAGGCGGTGCTAGGCAAGCTCCCCGGCGTGCCGAAACGAGCGGTGATGGTGGTCGGCGACACGCCCTACGACGCGCAAGCCGCTGCCCGCGCTGGACTTTCGACGATCGGCGTCCTGTGCGGCGGCTTTCCCGAAGCCGAGCTCTCAGAGGCCGGCTGCGTTGCGATCTACCGCGATCCGCAGGACCTGCTCGACGGCTACGCGCGCTCGCCCCTCGCCTGATGCGTCACGGTTGGTAAGCCGGCGTCAAAAAGCTGTGAGCGACGGAGGGCGCCCCCCAAGGAAGCGCTAACTGCGAGCCGGCAAACCTATGGCCATGCGATTTGGAACCGTTTAAGAGCCCGCCCCGCGGGGGGCGAGCCCGCTTCCGGATGCGACTCATGCAGACCACGGCCGAGACGTTCATGACGACCTCGAAATCTCTCCAGCAGCAGGTCGCCGAGGCCATCGAGGACCGGGCTCTGCCGATCAGCCGGCTCCTGCGCTTGATGTGGGCGCTCGATGCCGACCGCAGCGCCGCCAACCAGAATCTGCGGGCACAGCTCCGGGCCCGGATCGGCGCCCCGCTGAGCGCCTGAATATTTTGTGGTCCTGCCGCGCGGCTTGAGGCGGCGCATGAGCAGGCGGCCCTAACATCCCGGAATTGTTGGCCTTCCGGTGCCCGCGCGGTGCCGGAAGGCATTGTGTTTTCAGGCTCCTTGCGCCTCGGCCGGCGCCTCGATCCGGCCGGCGCGCAGGCGCACGGTGCGGTCGCACAGCCGGGCGAGACCGGGATCGTGCGTCACCAGAACCAGGGTCGCGCCGCGGTCGCGCTTCAATCCGAACAGCAGCTCCACGATCTGCCGCCCCGTCGCCTCGTCGAGGTTGCCGGTCGGCTCGTCGGCGACCAGGATCGCCGGATCGGGCGCGAGCGCGCGGGCGATCGCCACCCGCTGCTGCTCGCCGCCGGAGAGCTGCGCCGGATAGTGTCGCAGCCGGTGTCCAAGCCCCACCGCTTCCAGTTCCGCCGCCGCCCGCCCGTGCGGGTCGGGCGCGCCCGCGAGTTCGAGGGGCAGCGCCACGTTCTCCTGCGCGGTCATGGTCGGCACGAGGTGGAAGGCCTGGAACACGATGCCGATGTTGCGGCCGCGGAAGCGCGCGAGCCCGTCCTCGTCGAGACCGCTCAGATCCGTGCCGGCGATGGTGACGCGGCCGGTATCGGGCCGCTCCAGGCCGGCCATCACGGTGAGCAGGGTGGATTTGCCCGAGCCCGAGGGCCCGACGAGCCCCACCGCCTCGCCGCGCTCGACATCGAGCGAGATGCCGCGCAGGACATGCACCCGAGCGGGACCGCGGCCGAGGCTCAGCTCGATCTGCGACAGGGAGACGGCCTTGTTCGACATCAGGCACCGACCGATCTGGACTGAGGGCTTGAGAGCCGCACGGGCAGGTTCGAGCGAAAGGATACGGTCTTGCACCACGCGAACGAGGCGAAAGCCGGATCCGGCAGGTTTGTGGCACGCCTTGTGTCACGCGCAGGCGCCCGGCGCGAGGCGGACGGACCCGATGTGGGGCCGCATCGCGCCCGGCGCAGGGCCGCGCTGATGCTCCTCTTCGCCGCAGCCACGCTCGCCGCCGGCCTGCGGCCCGGCACCGTGCAGGCCGAAGAGCCGCCCCTCAAGCTCGTGGCTCTGGGCGACAGCCTCACCGCGGGCTACCGCCTTCCCGCCGAGGCCGCCTTTCCCGCGGTGCTGGAGCGGGCGCTGAAGGCCAAGGGGTACCGGGTCGAGATCGCCAATGCCGGGGTCTCGGGCGATACCAGCACCGGCGGGCTCGACCGGCTCGACTGGTCGGTGCCGGACGGCACGCAAGGGGTGATCCTCGAACTCGGCGCCAACGACATGCTGCGCGGCACCGATCCGGCGGTGACCCGCAAGGCGCTGGAGACGATCATCGTGCGGCTGAAGGAGCGACGCATTCCGGTGCTGCTCGCCGGCATGCTGGCCGCGCCCAATCTCGGCACCGAGTACCGCACCCGCTTCGACGCGATCTATCCCGACCTCGCGCGGGCGCACGACCTCGTGCTCTACCCGTTCTTTCTCGACGGCGTGGCGGGCCAGCGTGCCAACACCATGGATGACGGGCTGCACCCGACCGCCAAGGGCGTCGAACGGGTCGTCGAGGGCATCCTGCCCACCGTCGAGACCTTCCTCGGTCGCCTGGGGCAGAAGCCGGAGCAGAAGGGACAGTAGCGATGCCGCGTCTGTTCACCGGGCTGGAGATCCCGCCCGACATCGCCGAGCGGCTGTCGTTCTTCCGCGGCGGCCTGCCCGGCGCGCGCTGGGTCGAGCCGTCGGATTACCACATCACCCTGCGCTTCCTCGGCGAGATCGACGACGTTGTCGCCGCCGATCTCGATGCGGGTCTGGCGGAGGCGCGGGCGCGCCCGGCCTTCACCGTAACCCTCGACGGGCTGGCGAGCTTCGGCGGCGACCGGCCTCGCGCCCTCTACGCCTCGGTCGTGCCGAGTCCGGAACTGACCGAGCTGCAGGAGGAACATGAGCGCATCGCCCGCCGGGCCGGCGCCGCGCCGGAGCGGCGCAAGTTCACGCCCCACGTGACGCTGGCCCGCCTCAACCGCGAGGCCACACCGGAGGCGGTGGCGCGCACGCTGACCCAGGCGGGCGTGTTCCCGCGCCTCACCTTCACGGCGCGGCGCGCCGCGCTGTACTCGGCCCGCACCTCGCGCGGGGGCGGTCCCTACCTTGTCGAGGCGGCCTATCCGTTCGGGGACGGGCCCTTCGAGCTGGATGAAGAGGCGGACGGGTCGTAGTTCGAGCCCGCTCACGTTCCGCCCTTGCGTTGAGCCGCCGCTTGCGGCATGACGCGAGCCGCGCCGCGCGCGCCGTAGGAGTGTAGCTCAACTGGTCAGAGCACCGGTCTCCAAAACCGGGGGTTGGGGGTTCGAGTCCCTCCACTCCTGCCACGGCGCCTCCCGCATCCGGCCCGGCCTTCGCCTCGCCGCACATCCTTTCCTCCCCATCGACAAGTCGGATCACTTGCGCTAGAGCGGGCGCATTCCGAGATCCTCAGATGCTGTCGGTGTGGGACAAACGTCCTCGCACCGCGATCGGCGGTTCCCGGAGCCCTGTCCGGTTTCAGTTGCGCCATGGCATCGAACGAAGCGACCAAGAAAGCCGACGCGGCGCGCGGACCCAATCGCGGCGCGGCGCCCCTCCCGCCCCAGCGCGCGACCCCGCCGGTGCGCCCGGCGCCGAAGCGCGTCGGCCCGGCGGAGTTCCTGGGGCAGGTGCGTGACGAGGCCCGCAAGGTCACGTGGCCGACCCGCAAGGAGACCACCGTCACCACGATGATGGTGTTCATCATGGTGGTGGCCGCGAGCCTGTTCTTCGTCGCCGTCGATCAGGTGCTGCGCTTCGGCGTCGGCCTGATCCTCGGGATCGGCGCCTAAGGATTTTCGGGCGTCCCTGCGACGCCGAGGAGTTGAGAAGACCCGTGTCGAAGCGCTGGTACATCGTCCACGCCTACTCGAACTTCGAGAACAAGGTCGCCCAGTCCATCAAGGACCAGGCGGCCCAGCGCGGGCTGACCGAGCTGTTCGACGAGGTCATGGTGCCGACCGAGAAGGTCACCGAAGTCCGCCGCGGCCGCAAAGTCGACGCCGAGCGGAAGTTCTTTCCCGGCTACGTGCTGGTGAAGTGCGACCTGACCGACGAGGTCTACCACCTCATCAAGAACACCCCGAAGGTCACCGGCTTCCTCGGTGCCGACAAGGCCAAGCCGGTGCCGATCCCGGACGCCGAGGCCGAGCGCATCAAGGGGCAGGTGCAGGAGGGCGTCGACCGCCCGAAGCACACGGTCTCCTTCGAGATCGGCGAGACGGTCCGCGTCTCCGACGGCCCCTTTGCCTCCTTCAACGGCACCGTCGAGGAAATCGACGACGCCCGCTCGCGCCTCAAGGTGGCGGTGTCGATCTTCGGCCGCGCCACGCCGGTCGAGCTGGAATACGGTCAGGTCGAGAAGGTCTGATTTTCTTCGCATTTTGCGATCAGTCGGCACCGACTGACTGATCCTCGGTGTTCCCGGCCGGCGGCCCCGTCGTGGCCCGGACACGGCGATGCTTTCGTGAGAGCATCGCCACAACCCCGCGGGAGATCCGCCCGGCTTCGCCTCCGGGATCGACGGATCGCACCGCGACCTGCAACCGCCCGTCCGTCCGTGCCTCGGCAGCCCGGCGACGCGCAACATTTGGGAGCAGTCCCATGGCGAAGAAGATCACGGGCTACGTGAAGCTTCAGGTCCCGGCCGGCGCCGCCAACCCGTCGCCGCCGATCGGCCCCGCGCTCGGTCAGCGCGGCCTCAACATCATGGAATTCTGCAAGGCCTTCAACGCGAAGACCGCGCAGATGGAGAAGGGCACCCCGATCCCGGTGATCATCACCGCGTATCAGGATCGCTCCTTCACCTTCGAGATGAAGCAGCCCCCGGTCACCTTCTTCCTGAAGAAGGCTGTCGGCCTGAAGATCGGCAAGAAGCCGGCTTCCGGCTCGAAGACCCCGGGCAAGGGCCCGACCGTCGGCAAGATCACCGAAGCCCAGCTTCGCGAGATCGCCGAGAAGAAGATGCCCGACCTCAACTGCGACTCCGTCGATGCGGCGGTCGCGATGATCCGTGGCTCCGCGCGAGCCATGGGCCTCGAAGTCGTCGCGTAAGGGAGGGCGATATGGCACGCGAAGGAAAGCGCATCCGCGCCGCCCGCGAGGGTCTGGAGCCGACCAAGCTCTACGCCATCGACGAGGCGATCAAGCTGGTGAAGTCGAAGGCTTCGGCCAAGTTCGACGAGACCGTCGAGATCTCGATGAATCTCGGCGTCGACCCGCGCCACGCCGACCAGATGGTTCGCGGCGTCTGCAACCTGCCGAACGGCTCCGGCCGGACGGTGCGCGTGGCGGTCTTCGCCCGCGGCGCCAAGGCGGACGACGCCAAGGCGGCGGGTGCCGACATCGTCGGCGCCGAGGATCTCCTCGAGATCGTCCAGGGCGGCAAGATCGAGTTCGATCGCTGCATCGCGACCCCGGACCTGATGCCGCTGGTCGGCCGTCTCGGTAAGGTGCTGGGCCCGCGCGGCCTGATGCCGAACCCGAAGGTCGGCACCGTCACCATGGACGTGAAGGGCGCGGTCGCCGCCGCCAAGGGCGGCGCGGTCGAGTTCCGCGTCGAGAAGGCCGGCATCATCCATGCCGGCGTCGGCAAGGTGTCCTTCGACGAGCAGAAGCTCGTCGAGAACATCAAGGCCTTCGCCGACGCGGTCGCCAAAGCGAAGCCCGCCGGCGCCAAGGGCACCTACATCCAGCGCATCGCCGTCACCTCGACGATGGGCCCGGGCGTGAAGGTCGAGCCCTCCACGGTGCTGACCGCGTAAGACGCGTTCCGCAGGGACGTTTCAGGGAAGCGCCCGGCCGAAAGGCCGGGCGCTTTTCGTTTGGCTGGTGACCGTCATCGCGAGGCGAAGCCGAAGCGATCCAGCGGCGCGACCTTTTCGGTGAGGGCAGTGCCCTGGACTGCTTCGCTCCGCTCGCCGTGACAGCCGGCGATCACCCCTCCGCCACACCCTCCAGCCCCAGCTTCAGGTGCCGCGGGCCCCTCAGCGACGCCCCCGGCCGGTAGGGCGGCGGGTCCTCGACCAGGGACACGCCGGTCAGCCGCCGCACGAGGCTGACCAGCGCCACCTCCGCCTCGATCCGGGCGAGCGGGGCGCCGACGCAGTAGTGCAGGCCACCGCCGAAGCCGAGATGGCGGTTGTCGGGCCGGTCGGGATCGAAGCGGTCGGGATCGGGAAAACGGGCCGGGTCGCGGTTGGCCGCCGCCAGCAGAAAAATCACCGGCGCGTCCTTCGGGATGGTGATCCCGCCGACCGTGATGTCGGTCAGTGCCAGCCGGGTGCGGTACTGGACCGGCGGCTCGTAGCGCAGCAGTTCCTCGATCAGCCGCGGCGCGATCTCGGGCTCGGCGCGCAGGCGCTCCCGATGCTCGGGGAAGCGCATCAGCGTCAGCATGCCGTTGGTGATCAGGTTCACCGTGGTCTCGTGGCCCGCCACCAGGAGCAGCACGGCGGTGGCGATCAGGTCGAAATCGTTCATCCCGTCGCTGTCGTTCGCCAGATCCGAGAGGATGTCCTCCTGGCGGTCCTTGCGCTTCGCCTTGATCAGCCCCTGGAGGTAGTCGGCGATCTCGGTGAAGCAGACCTCGTTCTTGGCCCTCGTCTCCTCGTCGTCGCGCCGGTTCGGCTCGAGCGCGGTGGCGAGCTGTGTCGCCCAGCCGTGGAACTGCGCCTCGTCCTCCGGCGGCACGCCGAGCAATTCGCAGATCACCGTCACGGGGAGCGGGTAGGAGAAGTCGTCGACGAGATCGATGCAGGTCTTGCCCCGCATCTTGCCGATCAGGTCGTCGGTGATGGCTTGCGTCTTCTCGCGCATGCCGCGCACCCGCTCAGGCGTGAAGCAGCGCATCACTTGGCCGCGCAGGCGGTCGTGGTCGGGCGGATCGCGAAAGATGAAGGGGCGGTGGCGCTTGCGGATCTCGGCGCGCACCGGCCGCACCAGCAGGTCGGTGACCGGGTTGCCGGTCCAGCGGAATTTTTGCGGGTCGGGCAGGTCGTCCGAGCTGATCCGCGGGTCGGAGATCAGCCGCGCCAGCTCGGCATGGGTGCTGACGACGTAGGTGCCGTCCTCCTGCCGCGCCACGGGCACCTTCCGCAGCTCCGCGTAGAGCGGGTAGGGGTTCGCCCGGTTGGCGGGGTCGAGGATCTGTTCGAACAGCGTGCTTCCGCTCACGGGATTAGGGCTCCTGCACACGGATGCGGGGCTGATCGACGGCGTCCGCGATCGGCGGGAAGGGTGCACGTTCGCGGATCGCGGCCTTGTAGGCCGGCAGCCAGCGGGCACTGTCGATCGAGGCGGCGGCGATGGTGCGGCCGTCCCTACCGAAGGCGGCCAGGAACCGGCGGTCCTCCAGCGCGCCGTGCATCACGGCGAAGCTGTCGGCGCCGTCGGCCAAGCCGACGAGCTTGATCGTCAGGCCGAATTGCTGCGACCAGAAATCGGGCAGGTGGTCGTGGCGGCGCATCGCCGAGGCGTCGCCCGCCAGCATGTTGGCGGCGGCGGTCTCGGCTTGCGCCCGGGCGTTGCCCCAGTGCTCGACCGCCACCAGGGCGTCGTCGTCGTGCGGATTCGGCCAGCGGGCGACGTCGCCCGCGGCGAACACGCCCTCCGCGACGCGGCCGTCGGCGCGCAAGGCCCGGCAGAAGGCGTCGCAGCGCAGACCCCCGGCGTCGGCCTCCACGCCGGAGCCTTCGAGCCACTCGACGTTGCGCAGCGTCCCGATGGCCGCGACGAGGCAATCGGTCTCGATCCGCTCGCCGTCCTTCAGAACGACGGCTGCGAGACGCCCGTCCTGCGCCTCCATCCGCTCGATCTCGGATTCGAGTCGCAGGTCGACACCTCCCTCGCGGGCGACGGCGCCGATGAGAGTGCCGAGGTGGGGGCCCAAAGCCGCGGCGAGCGGCACCGCATCGCGCACGAGGAGCGTAACGGGGATGTCGAGATCGCGGCAGGTCGAGGCGACCTCGAAGCCGATGAAGCCGCCGCCGACGAGCACGACGCGGCGCGGCTTGGCGCGCAGGCGCTCCCCGAGCCGCTCGGCATCATCGCGGCCACGCAGGGTGAAGACGCCGGTGAGCCCGGCTTCCTCGGGGTTGGGCCAGGGCCGCGCGCGGGTGCCGGTGGCGATCAACAGACGGTCGTAGGGCAGGCGGCTGCCGTCGCCGAGTTCAACGACGCGCTCGGACAGGTGGAGCCGGGTCGCCGGCCGGCCGAGGCGGAATTCCGCGCCCAGATCGGGTGGGCAGGGCAGGGTGGTGTCGGCGGAATAGAGCCCGCGCAGAACCTGCTTAGAGAGCGGCGGCCGGTCGTAGGGCGGGTGGGGCTCATCGCCGACCAGGGTGACGGCGCCGGTGAATCCGCGATCACGCAGGGCGTGTGCCGCGGTCAGGCCCGCCAACGAGGCGCCGACGATGACGATGCGTTCGGGCGGGGTCGTCACGCCGCCTCTCCGGCGCTGGTGCCGTCGGGAGAGGCGGTGATGGCCCGCACCGGGCAGGCGTGGACCGCGCGTTCGATCTCGGCCCGCGCGGACTCGTCGGGGGAGGGGTCGTAGACCAGCGCTTCGCGCCCGTGCAGGGCGAAGTGGCCCGGCGCGGCGTAGAGGCACTGCGCGTAGGCCTGGCAACGGTTGAGATCCACGACGACCTTCATGAGGAGGATTTCGCTCCGCCTGTCTAGAGCATTGTGCTGGATGTCGGATCCAGCACGATGCTCTAGATTCTTGATTTCACATCGTCTTTTTCCGAAAGCCGGTGGCCACCTTTCGGGACGATGCTCTAGACGAGGGTTGCGCGGCCTGGAGGCGGCCGACGGGGGGCGGTCGAGCGAGGGAACCCGCTCGCCATGGCGGCTCGACGCCCCCATCCCGACGGCCGCCACCTGGTCCGCGGAGCGGGAAACGCTCGAGGCCGTGATTGGGATCAATCCTGCGTCAAGAGGGCGTCGTCAGGGGGCGGCGGGTTCGATGGTGCCGAGCGTCCGCCGCCCGAGCGCCCTCGCCTTCAGGCGCAGGGCCGGCTTCTCGATCGTGTACCAGGAGAGCGCCGCGACGAGCCCGGCGAGGCCGAGCGCGGGCGGCAGCAGCGCGACGGCCGAGGCGGCGGGGAACAGCGCGTGCAGGCTCTGCTGGATCGGCCAGCCGTAGAGATAGACGCCGTAGGAGAGGTCGGCCGGCGGATCGAGGACCGGGCGAGCCAGCGCCGGAAGGAAGGTGAGCCAGATCGCCGCGTAGCTCTCGGAGAGGAACAGCAGCGTCCGGGCGGGGGCATGGCCCTGAAGCAGAAGGGCGGCGACGAGGCCGAGCAGCGGCCAGGCGGCGAGACGCACATGATCACGCCACAGGTAGAGGCAGGCGCCGAAGGCGAAGATCAGCGGGAGCCGCAGGGCGGTCTCGGTCCCCTTCGACATGTCCGGCCGGACGGCTTCCAGCCCCGCCAGGGTCAGGGCCAGGGTGGCGGTGAGCGCCGGCACGGCCCAGCGACGCCGCAGCAGGCCGCACAATCCGATGACGAGGACGCCGACATAGCAGATCGTCTCGTATTTGAGGGTCCAGACCGTACCGAGCGGGCTGCGCAGCGGATTCGCCTCGAACACGCCGGGCAGACTGGCATTGCTCTTGAAGGACAGGAGCGTGCCGCGCACGAAGCGCCACAGCTCGGGTGAGGCGAGGTACTCGGCGAGCGGCAGTTGGGTGAGGGCGCCGCCGAGCAGCAGCGACACCGCCAGCGTCGCGGCCACCAGCCCCGGTAGGATGCGCAAGGAGCGGGCGATGGCGTAGTCGCGCCAGCCGCGCCGGTCGTAGCTCATGGTGACGAGGAAGCCCGAGACGGCGAAGAAGCCGTTCACCGCGTGCTCGCCGAGCGAGAAGCCGGTGGACCGGGCCAGCGGTTCGTCGGCCCCGTGACCGGAGACGACGCTGAAGGCGTGGGAGACCACCACCATCAGGGCGAGTGCCAGCCGCAGGGCAGAGAAGCCGTTATGCGGGCGCGCCAGCGCCTCGGCGACGGTCGGGCCGGAAAGGAAGCTCACGGTGACAATCCCTCGCGGGCCAGCGCGCTCTGCCCGCGCAGGGCGGCGAGGGCGCCTGCCACCGAGCCGCCGTAGCGCTCCAGCCCCGAGCGCCGGAAGGCGAGAGCGGCCAGCGCCGCCTTCGGCGCGTTGGTGGCGAAGAGGCCGGGGCTCGGATCGGGCAGGCCATACTTCTTCGAGACGTAGGCCCGCGACCACGCCTGATGCCAGCGGGTGCGAAACACCCGGCCCGGCGCCGGGGCCGAGGAGCGCCCGCGCCCGTGCAGCGCCACCGCCCCGTGGACGTGGATGAGCGCGCGGCCCGCATCGGCCACCCGGCGGCAGAGGTCGTCGTCCTCGTAGAACAGGAAGATGTTCTCGTCGAAGCCGCCGAGTTCGAGGAAGAGAGCGCGCTCGATCATCAGGCAGGCGCCGGACAGGAACGGAGCGCAGGCATCGCCCTCGGGGAGCGCCAGCCGGCCTTTCGGATTGGTGAGGTAGGGCGCGAGCAGCGAGCGCGGCTGGTAGAAGAAGCGCCCGTCCGGCTCGTGGATGCGCGGCGCCAGAAGCCCGGCCTCCGGCCAGGCTTGCGCCGCGGCGAGCAGCGCGGCGGCGGCGCCCGGCTGCAGCACGAGGTCGGGGTTGAGGATGAGGACGTGGCGCGCCCCGTCCGCGGCGCGCACGCCGATGTTGTTGGCCCGCCCGTAGCCCTCGTTGCGGGGGTTTGCGATCACCCGCGCGCCGTGGGCTCGCGCCACGGCCACCGAGCCGTCGCCGCTGGCGTTGTCGACCACGATCGCCGGGACGCCTTCGCGCGCGAGCGCCGCGAGGCAGGCGGGCAGGGCGTCCGCGCTGTCGTGGGCCACGACGATGGCGGTGAGAGCCTCCATCCCGCTCCCCTCCCCCGCCGAGGGGGGAGGGTTGGTCGGCTGCCTCACCCCTTCTTCTCGGGCAGGTTGAGGCGGATGTGCAGCTCGCGGAGCTGCTTCGGGGTCGCCTCGGCGGGCGCGCCCATCATCAGATCCTCGGCGCGCTGGTTCATCGGGAACAGCACGACCTCGCGGATGTTCGGCTCCTCGCACAGCAGCATGACGATGCGGTCGACTCCCGGCGCGATGCCGCCGTGCGGCGGGGCGCCGAGGCGAAGCGCATTCAGCATGCCGCCGAACTTCTCTTCCAGCACATCCCGGCCGTAGCCGGCGATGGCGAACGCCTTCTCCATCACGTCGGGGCGATGGTTCCGGATCGCGCCGGACGACAGCTCGATGCCGTTGCAGACGATGTCGTACTGGAACGCCTTGATCCCGAGGATCTTTTCGGCGTCCGCCTCCCCTAGGGCGAGGAAGTCCTCGCGGTCGAAGTTCGGCATCGAGAACGGGTTGTGGGAGAAGTCGATCTTCTTGTCTTCTTCGTTCCACTCGTACATCGGGAAATCGACGACCCAGCAGAAGGCGAACTGGTCCGTATCCGAAAGCTTCAGCTCGTCGCCGATGCGGATGCGCGCCTTGCCGGCGAGCGCGGCCGCCTTCGCCTCGGTGCCGGCGGCGAAGAACACCGCGTCGCCCGCCTTGGCGCCGGCCTTCTCGGCAATCCGCGCCTGGATCGCGGCCGGGATGAACTTGGCGATCGGCCCCTTGCCGGTGAGCGCCCCGCCCTCCTCCTCGAACACGATGTAGCCGAGCCCCGGCGCGCCTTCCGAGCGGGCCCAGTCGTTGAGCTTGTCGAAGAACGAGCGCGGCTGGCCGGCCGCCCCGGTGGCGGGAATGGCGCGCACCACGCCGCCCGACTTGATGACGCCCTTGAACGCCTTGAACTCCACCGCGTCGTCGGCGAACGCGTCGGTGACGTCGGCGATGATCAGCGGGTTGCGCAGGTCCGGCTTGTCGACGCCGTATTTCAGCATCGCGTCGGCGTAGGTGATGCGCGGAAACTCCTTGGTGACGCGCTTGCCGCCGGCGAACTCCTCGAACACGCCGCGCAGCACGGGTTCCACCGCCTGGAACACGTCCTCCTGCGTCACGAAGCTCATCTCGATGTCGAGCTGGTAGAACTCGCCCGGGCTCCGGTCGGCGCGGGCGTCCTCGTCGCGAAAACAGGGGGCGATCTGGAAGTAGCGGTCGAAGCCCGCGATCATCGTGAGCTGCTTGAACTGCTGCGGCGCCTGCGGCAGCGCGTAGAATTTTCCGGGGTGCACGCGGGACGGCACCAGATAATCTCGGGCACCCTCGGGGCTTGAGGCCGTGAGGATCGGCGTCTGAAATTCGAAAAAACCGCCCTCGCGCATGCGGCGGCGCAAGCTGTCGACGATCGCGCCGCGCTTCATGATGTTGGCGTGCAGCTTCTCCCGGCGCAGGTCGAGGAAGCGGTACTTGAGCCGGGTCTCCTCCGGGTATTCCTGGTCGCCGAAGACGGGTAGCGGCAGCTCGCCCGCGGGGCCCAGCACTTCGAGGTCGTCGATATAGACCTCGACCGCGCCGGTCGGCAGCTCGGCGTTCTCGGTGCCGGCGGGCCGGGTGCGCACCCGGCCGTCGATGCGGATCACCCACTCGGAGCGCGCGGTCTCGGCCGCCTTGAAGGCAGGCGAGTCGGAATCGATCACGCACTGCGTCAGGCCGTAATGGTCGCGCAGATCGATGAAGAGCACGCCACCGTGGTCGCGGATGCGGTGGCACCAGCCGGACAGGCGGACGGTCTGCCCGACATCGGACGGGCGGAGCGCCCCACAGGTATGGGAACGGTAACGGTGCATGGCGGGCTCTTTTGAGTGAGCCGGCACCATTCACGGGAGGCGGGTGAAGTCAAGGTAGAGGGGCTTGCCGCCCCTCCGGCCTACTCCGCGGCGGCCAGCGTCACCTCGGGCACCGGAACGCCGATGTCGCGCAGCAGCTCGGCGTCGGCATCGGCCTCGTTGTTGGCGGTGGTGAGCAGGCGCTCGCCGTAGAAGATCGAGTTGGCACCGGCCAGAAAGCAGAGGATCTGCGCCTCGCGCGTCAGGCTCTTGCGGCCGGCGCTGAGGCGCACGCGGGCCTTGGGCATGACGATGCGGGCGGTGGCGCACATCCGCACGAGGTCGAGCGGATCGATCGGCGGGCGGTCCTCCAGCGGCGTGCCCTCGACGGCGACGAGCGCGTTGATCGGCACGCTCTCCGGGTGCGGGGCGTGGTTGGCGAGCACCAAGAGCATCTCGGCCCGATCGCGCACCCGTTCGCCCATGCCGACGATGCCGCCGCAGCAGACGCCGATGCCGGCCTGCCGCACATGCTCCAGGGTCTGGAGCCGGTCGTCGTAGGTGCGGGTCGAGATGATGTCGCCGTAGAAGTCCGGGCCGGTGTCGAGGTTGTGGTTGTAGGAGGTGAGCCCGGCCTCGGCGAGACGCTGCGCCTGGCTCTGGGTCAGCATGCCGAGGGTGACGCAGGCTTCCATGCCGAGCCCGCGCACGCCGCGCACCATCTCCAGCACCGCGTCGAAGTCCGGCCCGTCCTTGGGCTTGCGCCACGCCGCACCCATGCAGAAGCGATGCGCCCCGTTGGCCTTGGCCGCAGCGGCCTCCTTCAACACGGCCTCGACCGGCATCAGCCGCTCGCGGGGGAGGTTCGCGCCCTTGTGATGGGCCGATTGCGGGCAGTAGGCGCAATCCTCAGGGCATCCGCCGGTCTTGATCGACAGGAGCGCCGCCCGCTGGATGTCGGTGGGATCGTTATGCGCCCGATGCACGACGCCCGCCCGATGGACGAGATCGAGAAGCGGCATGTCGTGGATCGCCTGGATCTCGGCGAGGGTCCAGTCATGCCGGATCTCTTGCCGGATCGAGGCCGGGGCGGCGGAAGAGGTGAGGGAGACCACGGTGTCGCTCATGCGCTTCTTTGAGGGCGAAGGCGCGGGAAAAATCAAGCCTTGCCGCGGGAGAGCCCGGTCGCGAAGCGCCCGGCACGCGTGGCGCTCCGCCCTGATTCAGCAGCCATGGGCGTCGATCACCGCGTAAGCTTGATCGTCATTGCATTCACAGGCAGCATGATCGGAGAAATGCAGACTTTAAGCGAGTCTTCCGATGCTCCCGGCCGATCGTCTGATCCTCGCAACGGCACTCGCGCTGCTCTGTCCGTGGGCGGCGCAGGCCGCGTCGCTCTGCGAGCGCACCGTATTGCCGTTCCGTGCCATGGTGGCGGCCCTCAAAGCGGAGCCGGGGGTCCAGGTGCTGCGGGGCAACGGCTCGGTCATCGAGATCGAGGACCCGAAGCGCTTCATCATCTGGACGCTCTACAAGGCCCACGGCGATCAACCGGACGCCTATATCTGCAGAAGGGTCGTGCAGGAGGACGGGCAGGTGAAGATCTGGATGTCGGCCGAGTGCGTCGGACGGACCCTGAACTGCGACGGCCTGATCGGTCGCCTCCTCTTGGAGCAAAACCGCGCGGCGGCCCCGCTGCGCCGGTGATCGGTCCGCGGCGGGTGTCAGAACGACAACCCGGCCCGCCGCCGAGGAAGGCGACCGGGCCGGTTCTGCGGGGGGAGCAAGTCTCAGCGGAGAGGCCTGTGCCGTGCGTCAGTTCGTCGGCTCGCCGGCGGCGACCTTGGCGGTCCAGTCGTCGAAGGCCACCACCCGCTGGCGCTGCTCGCCGAGGCCGTCGATGCGCAGCACCATCTCGTCGTCGCTCCTGAGGTAGCGCGGCGGCTTCATGCCGAGGCCGACGCCGGGCGGGGTGCCGGTGGTGATGACGTCGCCGGGCTCCAGCATCATGAAGTGCGAGACGTAGGCCACGAGCTGGGCAACATCGAAGATCATCGTCGCCGTCGAGCCCGTCTGCATCCGCTTCCCGTTGAGGTCGAGACTCATCGAGAGGTTCTTCAGGTCCGGGATCTCGTCGAGGGTGACGAGCCAGGGGCCGAGCGGGCCGAAGGTCGGGCAGCCCTTGCCCTTGGTCCAGGTGCCGCCGCGCTCCATCTGGAATTCGCGCTCGGACAGGTCGTTGCAGATGCACACGCCCGCCACGTAGCGCAGGGCCTCGTTGGCGTGGACGTAAGAGGCGCGGGCGCCGATCACCACGGCGAGCTCCACCTCCCAGTCGGTCTTGGCCGAGGCCTTGGGCAGGATCACCGTGTCGTTGGGGCCGACGATGCAGGAAGGCGCCTTGTTGAAGACGATGGGTTCGGACGGGATCGCCGCGCCCGTCTCGGCAGCGTGGTCGGCATAGTTCAGGCCGATCGCCACGAAGTTGCGGGTGCCGCCGACGCAGGGGCCGAGGCGGGTGCCGGCCGGCAGGAGCGGCAAGCTTGTCGGGTCGATCCGCGCGAGCCGGTCGAGCGATTCCCGCGAGAGGCCCGCTCCGGCGATGTCGCGCAGGGTTCCCGACAGGTCGCGCAAGCCTCCCTTCGCGTCCACGAGGCCCGGCTTCTCGTCACCGCTCGCTCCGTGCCGGATCAACTTCATCGTCGGCGTCTCCGTCCTGATCGAGGCTCGCCCAGAGGGGCGAGACCATGGCCGCGACCGATCGAGGGTGCAAGCGGTGCCTTGAGACCCGCACCTCTCGGTCCTTCGGTTCATACAGGCGCAGGGACGCCCCGGTTCCGTGACATAAACTCCTCAATTGATCTATAATTCTATTTTCGGTTTTCCGCCTCTGGACCGGATGCGCGCGATCCTCTTCCATCACGGTTGGGACTTGGGTCTGCAAAAAGACGCTTCGGAGAACAAGAATGACGGGGGGGACGATCCGCGCGCTCGGGCTCGCGGGGGCTGTCGCGGCCGCATCGGTGGCGGGCGCGACGGCGGCGCAGGCCGGTGCCTTCGGCCTGCGCGAACAGAGTGCGCAGGGATTGGGCCTCGTCTTCGCGGGCGCGGCCTCGGGCGGGGCGGGCGTCTCGTCGATCTTCTGGAACCCGGCGACCGTGACCATGCGGCCGGGCTTCGCCAGCGAGCAGAGCCTGAGCTTCATCAATCTCTCGGGTGAGATCACGCCGACGGTGGGCACCGCGCCGGGCCTGTTGCCCTTCGGCTCCTCCGGCGAGGTCGGGCAGGGCGCCGTGGTGCCCTCGGGCGCGACCTCCTACCAGCTCACCGACCGGCTCTGGGTCGGCATCCAGACCGGGGCCCCCTACGGCCTCGTCACCAAGCCGCGCCAGGATTGGGCGGGCTCGGTCTATGCCCGCTCCTCGCGGATCTTCTCGCTGGCCTTCAACCCGGTGGTCGGCTTCAAGGTCAACGACTGGCTCTCCGTCGCCGCGGGTCCGAACATCGAATATTTCCGCCTGACTCTGCGCGCGGCCGTGCCGGTGCCCGGCGTCTTCCCGGGCCTCTATCCGTCGGGCTTTATCAAGGGCGAATCCTGGGGCGTGGGCTTCACCGCCGGTGTCCTGGTCACCCCCGCCGCCGGGACGTCGATCGGCGTCGGCTACCGCTCCTCGGTCCACCACGACATCGACGGCTCGATCGGCTTCCCCGATCCGCGTCAGGCCATCGCCCTGGGGCAGGTCCGGGCGAACCTCAACACGCCCGAGAAGGTCAGCGTCGGCCTGACCCAGGCGATCAACCCGGTCACCCGGATCCAGCTCGGCTTCGAATGGGACAACTGGTCGAGGCTCGGCGATGTCGGCATCGTCTCGAAGGCGCTCGGCGTGACGGTGAATCACCTGCCGCTCAACTTCAAGGACTCGTTCTTCTACTCGATCGGCGCCGAGTATGACTGGTCGCCGAACCTGACCCTGCGGGCCGGCTTCGGCTACGACAACGTGCCGATCGACTTCACGAACCGCTCGGCGCGCCTGCCCGACAGCGACCGTTACGTCGTCTCGATCGGCGGCAGCTATCGCTGGAGCGAGAAGGTGCTGCTGACGGCCAGCTATGCGCACGCCTTCTTCGACCGCGGGCTTCTCCTGGCGGGTCCGGGCCGCGACTACAACATCGGCAACATCCCGCTCGCGGCGTCCACCGATGTCAGCGCCGACGTCGTGTCGGTCGGCTTCCGCTACCAGTGGGACACTCCCGCCGCCGTCGCCCCGACGCCGCTGGTGCGCAAGTACTGATCGCCTGATCGGCCGCGATACGCCCCGCGTCGGACCTGCAACGGGCTCCTGCGCGGGGCGTATCGATTCTCAAGAGGCGAGCCGGGCCGGTTCCGCGTGAACCGCCTCCCTGGCCAGCTCGGCGTCGAGCTGGCCGGCCAGGGCAAAGAAGCGCTGCCGCACCGGCGCCGCGTACGGATTGGCGCGCTCGATGGCGTGGAACACGTCCGGTGCGTCGTGCCGCACCATGCCGACCGCCTGCATCAGCAGGTCGAAGCTGCGCGTGGTCATCCGCGTCGGCAGCGGCTCCATCGCCACCAGCACCTTGGCGATGAGGTGGGTCAGCCCCTGAACCGAGGCCATCGCCCGGTCATGCGCCTCCGGCGTCGTCACGATGACGTCGAGGCCGAGCACGCGCCGCAGGAAGGCGGCCGCCCGCAAGCCGCACCGTCCGCGGATCGGGCAGACGGCGACCTTCAGACCCCGGATGCCGTTTCCTGCGCCGTCCCTTGCGCAAACTCTCGCGCTTTGCGGCCCGAACAGCGGATGGGTCGCGAGGATCTCGACATCGGCCGGCAATTCCTCCTGCAGGATCGCGGCGGGTCCCATCTTCACCGAGCCGACATCGACCACCAGCGTGCCCGGTCGCAGATGCGGGGCCAGCGCGCGTGCCGCCTCGGCGAGGCTCGCCACCGGCGTGGCGAGGATCACCACGGGGCAGGCCGCCACGCTCGGAAGGTCGGCCGCGATCGCCTCCGGTCCCGCATCCGCGGCGAGATGCGCCGCGAGCGTCCCGGCCGGCAGGTACGGGTCGTGGATCCTCAGCGCGGCGTGCGGCGCGAGGTGGTGGGCGATCAGGCGGCCGAAGGCGCCGAAGCCGACGAGACCCACCGACTGGCGGTGGGCGAGGGGAGGAAGCAGAGGATGCAGAGCAGACACGGTGTGACCTCGGGATAGAGCGAGGCCGGCGGTCCGTTGCGGGATGCTTTTCCACGATCCTCAAGCCGCCGACGACGCAGCGGCTGAAGACATGACGAGTCCGGGGCCGCTTAGGGGAGCGGCGCGCGATACGACCCGGAGAGGAGGATGCCCGTCATGATGATGCGCCGATAGACAGGGATGGCTGCACCGTCAAGGTCCGGCGGGCGACCTGCCGGGTGTTCGCGCTAAGTCTCTCACGAAACTCCCGCCGCGCCGTCATGGCCAGAGTGACAACGGTCGGAGACCGGGAGTTTTGTGAGGCACGCTGAGGCGTATCCGGCCTGATGGCATCAGGCTGGCGTCCCTTGGCCGGCATTTTGGCGCGCATCCTTGAAATGAACCGCTAACCACTTCGTCGAACTGCGCTCAGGGCCTGGCGATTTCAGAAGTCGCCCCGAAATTGACTTTCTGGGCATGTTGTAGCGCAGAAATTGTGTTCAAGAATACAAAAGATCAGAACAACCGCAAAACATAACTTAGGTTTGTTTGAGGTATTAACGATCAAGTGAATGAGAAGATTAAGAAGAAGCGCAGCAACGGCGCCTTAAGAGACGAAGCCTAAGCCCGCTGTAGGTCGTCGGGCTCTCCATTCATCATGCTCAAAATCGTCGCCTGCGTCGTGCAACAGCACGATCTCGGCCTTGTCGCGATCTCGGCGGGCATCTGCATGCTCGGCTGCTTCTCGACCGTGATCCTGATGGCCGAGGCCGTGCAGGCCGAGCGCAGGCTCCTCTTCCCCTGGCTGGCCGCGGCGGCGGCGGTGTTCGGCTGCAGCGTCTGGTCGCTCCACTTCGTCGCGATGCTCGCCTTCCTGCCCGGCGAGCAGGCGGCCTACGATCTCCTGCCCACGGCGGTCTCGATCGCGATCGCGGTGGCCGGAGCCTTTGTCGCCCTCCTGATCTGGGCTCGCACACGTCACGACCCGCTCGGGCTGGCCGCGGCCGGCTTGGCGCTGGCGGCGGCGATTGCGGGAATGCACTACGCGGGTGTGAGCGCGATGGCGGCGAGCAACCTGCTCGTGTTCGAGGGGGCCTATGTCTTCGGCTCGCTCGGCCTCTGCGCCACCCTGGCGATGGTCGCCCTCGCCCGGGCCGGCGACCTCAGCGGCCCCGGCCGCCGGATCGAGGTGACGGTCTGGCTGGCGCTGGCGATCTGCGGCCTGCACTTCACCGGCATGACGGCGCTCACTGTCGCACCCATCGCCCCGCAGGAGGAGGGCGGTTCCGTGCTGGGCTCGACGCAGCTCGGCCTCGTGGTGGGGCTCGTGAGCCTCATCGTCCTCGCCGCCGGTCTCGCCGCGCTGCTGATGCAGCGCCATCTCATGCGCCGCCGCATGGACGAGCTGAGCCGCATGCGCCTGCTCGGCAACCTCGCCCACGAGGGTCTGTTCATCCACCGCAGCGGCCGGGTGGTGGAGATCAATCAGGCGGGCCTGCGCCTGTTCGAGACCACCACGGGGGAGATCGTCGGCCGCCCGGTGCTGGACCTGTTCAGCGAAGCCGACGCACCGGCGGTGATGCGGCGCAGCCGCTGCCGCCCGGAGGATCTGCGCCCGGAGGAGTTCGAGATCCGCACGGCGAGCGGCACCCTGGTGCCGGTGGAACTCTCCTGCCGCCCGATCGAGTATCTCGGCCGGCCGGCCACCGCGGTGGCCCTGCGCGATCTCAGCCAGCGCCGCCGCGACGAGGCGCGCATCCGCCACCTCGCCCTGCACGACGCCCTGACCGACCTGCCCAACCGCACCCTTCTGGAGGAGCGTCTCGGGCTGGCCCTGGAGAATGCGGCCGAGAACGGGACGAGCGTGGCGCTGGTCTATCTCGACCTCGACCGCTTCAAGCCCGTCAACGACTTCCACGGCCACTCCGCGGGCGACGCCCTGCTCGTGCAGGCAGCCAAGCGGATGCTGGCCGAGCTGCGCCCGACCGACACGCTCGCCCGGATCGGCGGCGACGAATTCGTGATCGTCCTGGCCCATACCCGCACCCTCGCGCAGGTCGCCGAGACGGCAGAGCGGCTGGTCGCGGCGCTCGGCCGGCCGTTCCAGATCGAGGGCGAGAACCGGAGCGAAGCCCTGCGCGTCGAGATCGGCGCCTCGGCGGGCATCGCCCTCTATCCCAGCGACGGCAGCACGGCTGACAGCCTGAAGCGCGCCGCCGACACCGCCCTCTACCGGGTCAAGGACGAGGGGCGCGGCACGGTGCGCTTCTTCGAGGCGGCGATGGACGAGCAGCTCCAGGCGCGCCGCCGGATCGAGCACGAGCTCAGCGGCGCGATCCCGCGCGGCGAGCTGCAGCTGTACTACCAGCCGATCGTCAACGGCCGCACCGGCGAGATCGAGACCTTCGAGGCGCTGATCCGCTGGCACCATCCGGAGCGCGGCTGCGTGCCCCCGGTCGAGTTCATCCCGCTCGCCGAGCAGACCGACCAGATCGGGCGGATCGGCGCCTGGGTGCTCGATACCGCCTGCGCCACGGCGGTCGCATGGGCGCATCCCTGGCGGGTCTCGGTCAACGTCTCGCCCAAGCAGTTCCGCCAGCCGGGCTTCGCTGCCGGCGTGGCGGCGGTGCTCGGCCGCCACGGACTCCCGCCGGGACGGCTGGTGCTGGAGATCACCGAGGGGGTGTTCATCCAGGACGCGGCGATGGCGGTGGAGGTGCTGACCGCCTTGCGCACCCTCGGCGTGCGCCTCGCCCTCGATGATTTCGGAACGGGCTACTCGTCCCTGAGCTACCTGCAGCGGTTCAAGTTCGACAAGATCAAGGTCGACCAGTCCTTCGTGCGCCGTCTCGGGCAGCACGCGGACTCCCTGACGATCGTGCGCGCGATCACCCATCTCGGGCACAATCTCGGCCTTCAGGTCACGGTCGAGGGAGTGGAGACGCAGGAGCAGCTCGCCGTGCTGCGCGAACTCGGCTGCGACCAGATGCAGGGCTACCTGTTCGCCCGGCCGATGCCGATGACGGCGCCCATGACGGCCCCGATCGCCGGCGCCCCGGATCTCGAGCGGGCGCGGCTGCGCTCCCTGTTCGCCGAGCCGGCGTTCACCGAGCCGCCGGCCAAGGCCTGCGCCTGACGAAGCGCTTCGCCCGAGAGGGGCCGAGATCGGCCCGCCCCTCTCGGCTCATTCGGCTCGGCCGGAACTTGAAGAATCAGGCCGCCTCGCGCTCCGGGGCGATGCGGCGGCGGGCGTTCTCCCACCAACTGCGCTGGCGCTGCGCCTCGGCCTCGGCCGCCTTGGCGGCGTAGAACGACGCGTTGTGCTCGCCCCGCAGCGCCTCGCGGGTGAAGCGGATCAGGTGGTGGGCGACGAAGCCCATGTTGAACACCGCCTCGATCTGCCCGCGCTTCAGCGCGTGGCCCGCCGCCCGCCAGAACGGCCGGCGGTAGTCGGAGAAGAGGCCGACACGGGTGATGATGTTGAAGCCGAGGATCAGGCCGCGGCGCAGGTTGGTCTTCGTCAGCTTGCCCTTCGTCGGCGTGACGATGCGGTTGCCGTAGGTCACGTCGCACTGGTGCTTGAAGCGCTCGAACAGGTGCTCGGGGGCGTAGGCATGGGCGATGGCCCGGCGCCAGGAATTCACCACCGTGTCGTGGGGGCGCTTGAACAGCACGTTCGATTCGAGGCTGGCGTCGTGCAGCAGCCGGCCCTCGCGCTCCAGCCGGTCCCAGAGCGGCGTCTTGGGCAGCGCCTGGAGCAGGTTGATCGTCAGCACCGGGATGGCGGAGCGGTCGATGAAGTCGATCAGGTTCTGCTCGGACTTGTCGGTATCGGAATCGAGGCCGAGGATGATGCCCGAGGTCACTTCGAGGCCGTAGGAATTGAGCGTCTCGATCGCCTCGTACATCGGTACGGCGGCGTTGTGGGTTTTGTCGATGCCCTTGAGCGCGTCGGCCTCCGGCGTCTCGATGCCGACGAACACCGTCATGAAGTTGGCCTGCCGCATCAGCTCGAGGATCTCGGGCTGCTTGGCCATGTTCAGCGTCGCCTCGCAGGCGAACTGGAGCGGGTAGTCGTTCTTCTTCTGCCACGCGACGAGATGCGGCAGCATCTCGCGGGTCGCCTTGCGGTTGGCGATGAAGTTGTCATCGACGAAGTAGACCACCGCCGGGTGGCCCGGCTGGCTGATGATCGCGTCGAGCTCGGCGCACATCTGCTCCGGGCTCTTCAGCCGAGGCTGGCGGCCATAGAGCTGCGGGATGTCGCAGAACTCGCAGCGATAGGGGCAGCCCGACGAGAATTGCAGCGAGCCGATCAGGTAGCGCTTGAGCGGTACCGCCTCGTAGGCCGGCGCCGGGAAGTCGGCCAGCGCCAGCCGGTCCTTGGTGTCGAGCACGACCTGCGCCGCCGGCCGCGACAGGTCGCGGTCGAGGATCTCGATCAGCCGGTCGGTGGCGTCGCCGATCTCGCCGACATGGAGATAGTCGAAATCCGGGTACTTCTCCGGCGCGCCCGAGACCGAGGGGCCGCCGAGCACCGCGACCTTGCCGGCCTCGTGCGCCCGCCGGCCGATGTCGTGGATCTGGCCTTCCTGGATGTGCATGCCCGACACGAACACCGCGTCGGCCCAGGCGAAATCCTGGGGCGAGGCTGGCCGGATGTTCTCATCGATGAACCGGCACTCCCAGGTCTCGGGCATGTAGGCCGCGATCACCAGGAGACCCTGGGGCGGCATGAACGCCTTCACCCCGCCCATCAGTGGGTAGGCATGGGAGAACGTGCCGAAGGACGGCGTGTAGGCGGGGAAGACGCACAGGATGCGCCGGCGGGACGAGATGGGGAGGGGGCATCGCATGGCTCCCAATCTAGCACAGCGCCGCGCTTTGGCGTCCCCCCTGCTCCTCTCTTTGACGTGACATCGTGCTTCGGCAAATCCGGCGGCTCCGCCCAGTCGATGCGGCCGTGCGGACACACCGGGCGATCGAGCGCGCCTTGGCGGTGGCGGCATGCGGCGGATGCATGGGACGCAGCGCCGTCCGGAGGCCCCGGGCCGGGGTGCGGCTGTGTGGAAATCGGGTTTTCCGGACCTGGACCGGGCCAATCGTGTCTTTGACCACCAAGGATGAGTCTTGATCAAAGCGATCAAGAAAGCATTTTAGGGCGTCAGTTTTATGACGGAATAAACTTCAAGATTTCTCGGATTAAGCTATGGCCTTGCTCGTTAATACAATAATGAATTGATATAACTCTCAGATATTCCCGTGATTTGCTTCCAATTACTTGGGACCGATGCTATCGCCGCATTGCGGAAGCGAGGCGCATCGGGTCGCTAAACCACTGAGCCATCTAACAAGTTCGCCGGCCGCCGTGCCTCCGGCCGGCATCCGGTCAAGAACCGTTCCGACGGCTACCCGACGTCATCCTGCTCCCGAGGATCTGCGGCCTGTGGCTGCGAACGTCCCAGCACAACACGGCGAGCGTCATCGCGCCGGCCTGGGGCGCGTGGGGAATTCAAGTGATGAAACAACGTCTTCTGACTGCACTGCTCCTCTCGGGCGCCCTGGTGCTCCCCTCCGTTCGGGCCCAGGCTCAGACGGTCGCGGAACTGCAGCGCCAGATCAATGAGCTCAAGGCGATGATCAGGGCGCAGGCGGAGGGGCAGGCGAGGGTGGCGGGAACGGCGCCCCGGCGTGCGGCCCCGGTCGCCCTGCGGCCGGCCACTGCCCGCACCACCGATGCCGGCACCGTCCCGGCCGCCGGTCGCCCGATCGAATCCGCGGTGGCGCAGCCGGCCGCGTCCGGCCCGGTGCCGCACCGCTTCGCCCTCGACGAGCCGGACACGTGGTACGACGCACTGGTGCCGCCCGCGCCGCAATTGCTCGCGGACGATCCCCGCCACGCAGGCCGGCCCAAGACTTGGTTCGAGCGCCTGTCCCTGCGCGGCTACACGCAGTTGCGCGGCAACGAATTCCTGTCCGGCGACGACACCGCTCCGGCCGGCCGCGCGCGCCTGCGCTCCGTCCACGACAGCGGCATCACCGACCGCAACAACTTCACCTTCCGCCGGGTCCGTCTGGTCCTGCAGGGCGACATCCACGAGCGGGTGTTCATCTACCTGCAGCCCGACTTCGCGGTGAACGTCTCGAACCAGGCCGGCAGCGAGGGGCGCCAGCACTACACCCAACTGCGCGACGCCTTTGCCGACGTGTTCCTCGACGACGAGCGCCGCACCCGCCTGCGCTTCGGCCAGCAGAAGGTGCCCTACGGCTGGGAGAACCTGCAATCGTCGCAGAACCGCCTGACGCTCGACCGCTCCGACGCGATCAACAGCGCCGTGCCCGGCGAGCGCGACATCGGCATCTCGTTCTACTACACGCCCTGGCACGTGCAGCGCATCTGGGACCGTCTGGCCAAGGGCGGCCAGAAGCTGTTCGGCAATTACGGTGCCTTCGGCGTCGGCATCTACAACGGCCAGACCATCAACCGGGTCGAGGCCAACAACGATCTGATGACGGCGATGATGGTGACTTGGCCGTTCGAACTCGACGGCCTCGGCGAGGCCTTCCGCGGGCAGGTGCTGGAGGTCGGCGGCTCGGCCTACCGCAACCGCTTCCGGCCCGAGGCCACTTTCGGCGCCTCGACGGCCCTGGGCAACACCTACGACGACGAGCGTGTCGGCTTGCACGCGATCCTGTACCCGCAGCCCTTCGGCCTCCAGGCCGAGTGGAACTGGGGCCGCGGTCCCGAATACGATCCGGTCGCCCGCACGATCCTGACCAAGCCGCTCCAGGGCGGTTACGTCCAGGCGATGATGAGGGTCGATCACTCGCCCGTGGGGCCGTTCATGCCCTACATCCGCTGGCAGACCTATGACGGCGGTTGGAAGGTCGCGACGAACGCGCCGCGCCTCGATACCGACGAGCTGGAACTCGGCGTCGAGTTCCAGCCGATCAAGTCGGTCGAGCTGACCCTTGCCTATGCCAGCATGAAGCGCCGCGAGGCCAATATCGGCCGCTTAGGACGGGCCGAGGGCGACCTGTTCCGCGGGCAACTTCAGATCAACTACTGACCCCGAGCGACCTCGCGAGGAGGAGGGCGGTCCGGGGTTCAGGCCTCGGACCGCTTCGAAAGGAGCGAGGCACGGCCCGTGCCCTTGCCGCCCTCGGCATCCGGGTTGCGCAACTCGCGCATCCCGGGCAGGTGGCCGTCCAGGACGAAGACGAGCACCACCAGAGCCAACAACACCTTCGAGGCCATTGCCCGAGACTTTCCCTGCCTTTTGTGCGCTGCGGTGTAAGGCCGCTGCGGCGCAGTTCGGGATGCGCTGGCGCACACGGGCCGTGCCCCGCAGCCGGCAGGGTCGGCGCAGAGTCAATGCCGGGTTAAGGACGGGCCGCGACGGATCTTCCCGTCTTCTGTCGCTCGGCTGGTGCCTTCTCACCTTCCCCCTTGCCTTCCTCCTTGCCTGCGACGGAAAAGTCGCGTCGCGGGACTTGGCAGGGAGCTTGCACGCCGCTATAGACCGCGCTCCACGAATTCACCCATTGGAAGGGATCGGCCGATCGGTCGGTTTCCATTCGAGATGCCGCCCGGGCGACCGGGTGGTGATGGCCGGAAAGGACTTGGGGCAGCCGCTCCGAGCGCCATTTCCGGCCATGTCCTGTCCGAGACTGCAGGCGCCGGGCGACCGGCTTAATCGGCGACAGCCTGCACAGACGGGGAAGACCGAATTTTTCACACCTCGCTTCGGGGCCGGCAGGCACCGGGGGGAGGCATCGGTTTGAACCAATCTCACCCGCGGGGGCCTCACGGCGCTTCAAGGGGACAGGGCCGTGAGACGTCGCCCGGGCGACGGTTCCGGCTTCTCAGCCGAGTTCCGTTCCGGGCGGCAAGTGCAACCGGCGGACCTGCCTCAGGTTCCGCCAACCGGAGAGAGCACAGTGGACCGGACAGCTAAAGCTGATCTCGTCTCGACGCTCAACGGCGTGTTCACCACGAACGCCGTCGTCGTCGTGGCCCACTACAAGGGCCTCACGGTCGCCGACATGCAGAAGCTGCGCTCGCAGATGAAGCAGGCCGGCGCCACCGTGAAGGTCGCCAAGAACCGGCTCGCCAGCATCGCTCTCGATGGCACGGACGTCGCCTCCATCAAGCCCCTCCTGAAGGGTCCGACCCTGCTCGCCTATTCGAGCGATCCGGTCGCGGCCGCCAAGGTTGCGGTGGACTTCGCCAAGACGAACGACAAGCTCGTGATTCTCGGCGGCGCCATGGGAACGACTGCCCTGAACCCGGACGGCGTGAAGGCACTCGCCACGCTCCCGTCCCTCGACGAACTGCGCGCCAAGCTCGTGGGCCTCATCCAGGCTCCCGCGACCAAGGTCGCCCAGGTCGTCAACGCGCCGGCGGCCAAGCTCGCCCGCGTGTTCGGGGCCTATGCCAAGAAGGACGAAGCGGCCTGAGCCGTTCGCCCCTAGCGAAACCATCCGTTCAAACCGATATACGCAAAGGACATTCACATGGCTGATCTCGCCAAGATCGTCGACGACCTCTCCTCGCTGACCGTTCTCGAGGCCGCCGAGCTCGCCAAGCTCCTCGAAGAGAAGTGGGGCGTCTCGGCCGCTGCTGCCGTCGCCGTTGCCGGCCCGGCCGCCGGCGGTGGCGCCGCTGCCCCGGCTGCCGAGGAGCAGACCGAGTTCACCGTTGTCCTGGCTTCGGCCGGCGACAAGAAGATCGAGGTCATCAAGGAGGTCCGCGCGATCACCGGCCTCGGCCTCAAGGAAGCCAAGGACCTCGTCGAGGGCGCCCCGAAGCCCGTCAAGGAAGGCGCGTCCAAGGACGAGGCCGAGAAGCTCAAGGCCCAGCTCGAGAAGGCCGGCGCCAAGGTCGAGCTCAAGTAATCCGTCGATGGGCCGATCCGGCCCATCGCATCCGGTGCACTCCCCTCGGGGGTGTGCCGGCCTTCACGCCCGCGGGCTCCGGCTCGCGGGCTAACGCCGCTTCGGGCGGCCGTCGTTCCCCGAGAGGGGGAATGCGCGGCGAACAGAAGACGAATTCGGTTCGGGTGGGCTGATCGTCCGGCGGGGCGGCCCTTCTTGGTCCGGTGACGGGAGGTGTTTCGCCTTCCCCGGGCACCCTACGCTGAGGTGGTGGAGCGAGGTCTCATGGCCAATACGCTGGTCGGTCGCAAGCGCATTCGCAAGTTCTTCGGGAAGATCCGGGAAGTCGCCGAGATGCCGAACCTCATCGAGGTTCAAAAGGCGTCCTACGACCAGTTCCTGATGGTGGACGAGCCGGAAGGCGGACGCGCCGACGAGGGCCTGCAGAGCGTCTTCAAGTCGGTCTTCCCGATCTCCGACTTCGCCTCGACGGCACTCCTCGAGTTCGTGCGCTACACCTTCGAGCAGCCGAAATACGACGTCGACGAGTGCCGCCAGCGCGGCATCACCTTCGCGGCCCCGCTCAAGGTGACGCTGCGCCTGATCGTGTTCGATGTGGACCCGGATACCGGCGCCAAGTCGGTCAAGGACATCAAGGAGCAGGATGTCTACATGGGCGACATGCCGCTCATGACGGATAACGGCACCTTCATCGTCAACGGCACCGAGCGCGTCATCGTCTCGCAGATGCACCGCTCGCCGGGCGTGTTCTTCGACCACGACAAGGGCAAGACCCACTCCTCCGGCAAGCTGCTGTTTGCCGCGCGCATCATCCCGTATCGCGGCTCCTGGCTCGACGTCGAGTTCGATGCCAAGGACATCGTGCACGTGCGCATCGACCGCAAGCGCAAGCTGCCGGTCACCTCGCTGCTGTTCGCGCTCGGCCTCGACGGCGAAGAGATCCTCTCGACCTTCTACAACCGCGTCGCCTACGAGCGCGACGGGGCGGACTGGCGCGTGCCGTTCGACGCCGAGCGTCTGAAGGGCTTCAAGGCGTCCGTCGACCTCATCGACGCCGATTCCGGCGAGGTGGTGCTGGAGGCCGGCAAGAAGCTCAACGCCCGCAACGCCCGCCTGATCGGCGAGAAGGGCACCAAGTTCCTCAAGGCAACCGACGAGGATCTCGTCGGCCAGTACATCGCCGAGGATCTGGTCAACGCGAAGACCGGTGAGATCTGGGCCGAGGCCGGCGACGAGATCTCCGAGAAGCTCTTAAAGGCGCTCGACGATGTCGGCGTCACCGAGATCCCGGTGCTCGACATCGACCACGTCAATGTCGGCCCCTACATCCGCAACACCCTGGCCGTGGACAAGAATTCCGGCCGCGAGGGCGCGCTGTTCGACATCTACCGCGTCATGCGTCCCGGCGAGCCGCCGACGCTCGACACCGCGGAGGCGATGTTCCACTCGCTGTTCTTCGACGCCGAGCGCTACGACCTCTCCGCCGTCGGCCGCGTGAAGATGAACATGCGCCTCGACCTCGATGCCGCCGACACCGTGCGCACGCTGCGCCGCGAGGACATGCTCGCGGTGGTCAAGGCGCTGGTGGACCTGCGCGACGGCAAGGGTGAGATCGACGACATCGACCACCTCGGCAACCGCCGCGTCCGCTCGGTCGGCGAGCTGATGGAGAACCAGTACCGTCTGGGCCTCCTGCGGATGGAGCGCGCTATCAAGGAGCGCATGTCCTCGGTCGATATCGACACGGTGATGCCGCAGGATCTCATCAACGCGAAGCCGGCCGCCGCGGCCGTGCGCGAGTTCTTCGGCTCGTCGCAGCTCTCGCAGTTCATGGACCAGACTAACCCGCTCTCGGAAGTGACGCACAAGCGCCGCCTCTCGGCGCTCGGCCCGGGCGGTCTGACCCGCGAGCGCGCCGGCTTCGAGGTGCGCGACGTGCACCCGACGCACTATGGCCGCATCTGCCCGATCGAGACGCCGGAAGGCCCGAATATCGGCCTCATCAACTCGCTGGCGACGTTCGCCCGCGTGAACAAGTACGGCTTCATCGAGACCCCGTTCCGCCGGGTGAAGGACGGCGTGGTGACCGACGAGGTCGCCTACCTCTCCGCCATGGAGGAGGCGAAGTACTACGTCGCCCAGGCCAATGCCGGCATGGACGAGGGTCGCAAGCTGACGGACGACCTCGTGGTCTGCCGCCGCGCGGGTGAGGTCATCGTGGTCGCCCCCGACCGCGTCGATCTCATGGACGTGTCGCCCAAGCAGCTCGTCTCGGTCGCCGCGGCGCTGATCCCGTTCCTCGAGAACGACGACGCCAACCGCGCGCTGATGGGCTCGAACATGCAGCGCCAGGCGGTGCCGCTGGTTCGCGCCGACGCGCCCTTCGTCGGCACGGGCATGGAGGCCGTGGTCGCCCGCGACTCTGGTGCCGCCATCGCGGCGCGTCGCTCCGGCATCGTCGATCAGGTGGACGCCACCCGTATCGTCATCCGTGCGACGGAGGAGACCGACCCGACTAAGCCCGGCGTCGACATCTACCGCCTTCAGAAATTCCAGCGCTCGAACCAGTCGACCTGCATCACGCAGAAGCCGCTGGTGCGCGTCGGCGAGCCGGTGAAGAAGGGCGAGATCATCGCCGACGGTCCTTCGACCGAGTTCGGTGAGCTCGCGCTCGGCCGCAACGTGCTCGTCGCGTTCATGCCGTGGAACGGCTACAACTTCGAGGACTCGATCCTGCTCTCCGAGCGGATCGTGAAGGATGACGTGTTCACCTCGATCCACATCGAGGAATTCGAGGTGATGGCCCGCGACACCAAACTGGGTCCGGAGGAAATCACCCGCGACATCCCGAACGTCTCGGAAGAGGCGCTCAAGAACCTCGACGAGGCCGGCATCGTCTATATCGGCGCCGAGGTCCACGCCGGTGATATCCTCGTCGGCAAGATCACGCCGAAGGGCGAGAGCCCGATGACGCCGGAGGAGAAGCTGCTCCGCGCCATCTTCGGCGAGAAGGCGTCCGACGTGCGCGACACCTCGCTCCGGGTTCCCCCGGGCGTGACCGGCACGATCGTCGAGGTCCGGGTGTTCAACCGCCACGGCGTCGACAAGGACGAGCGCGCGCAGGCGATCGAGCGCGAGGAGATCGAGCGTCTCGCCAAGGACCGCGACGACGAGCAGACCATCCTCGACCGCAACACCTATGCGCGTCTCGCCGAGGTGCTGATCGGCCAATCGCCGATCGCCGGCCCGAAGGGCTTCCGCAAGGACACGACGCTGACCCGCGAGGGCATCAGCGAGTATCCCCGCTCGCAATGGTGGCAGTTCGCCGTCGTCGACGACCGTCTGATGACGGAGATCGAGGCGATGCAGAAGCAGTACGACGAGTCGAAGAAGCGCCTCGAGCAGCGCTTCCTCGACAAGGTCGAGAAGCTGCAGCGCGGTGACGAGCTCCCGCCCGGCGTCATGAAGATGGTCAAGGTCTTCGTGGCGGTGAAGCGCAAGATCCAGCCCGGCGACAAGATGGCCGGCCGCCACGGCAACAAGGGTGTCGTGTCGCGCATCGTGCCGATCGAGGACATGCCGTTCCTCGAAGACGGCACGCATGCCGACATCGTGCTCAACCCGCTCGGCGTGCCCTCACGCATGAATGTCGGTCAGATCCTGGAAACCCACCTGGGCTGGGCGGCTGCGGGCTTGGGTCGCAAGGTCGCCAAGGCGGTCGATGCCTACCTGAAGAATCAGGACATCGCGCCGCTGCGGACCGAGATGGAAGCGATCTACTCCCCGTCCGAACTCGAAGGTCTGTCCGACGAGGATCTGGCGGAGGCCGGCAACAATGTCCGCCGCGGCGTGCCGATGGCCACCCCGGTGTTCAACGGCGCCAAGGAAGCCGACATCGAGACGATGCTGGAGATGGCCGGGCTCGACCGCTCGGCGCAGTCGACGCTCTACGACGGGCGGACCGGCGAGCCCTTCGACCGCAAGGTCACCATGGGCTACATCTACATGCTGAAGCTGCACCACCTCGTGGACGACAAGATCCACGCGCGCTCGATCGGTCCGTACTCGCTCGTCACCCAGCAGCCGCTGGGCGGCAAGGCGCAGTTCGGCGGCCAGCGCTTCGGTGAGATGGAGGTCTGGGCGCTGGAGGCCTACGGCGCGGCCTACACGCTGCAGGAGATGCTCACGGTGAAGTCGGACGACGTGGCCGGCCGCACCAAGGTCTACGAGGCGATCGTCCGCGGCGACGACACGTTCGAGGCCGGCATCCCCGAATCCTTCAACGTGCTCGTCAAGGAGATGCGTTCGCTCGGCCTCAACGTCGAGCTGACCAACTCCAAGCAGCAGCAGGCGGCCAACGACCAGATCGAGCCGCCGGCCGACGCGGCCGAGTAACGACCGGGTTCACCTCCCGCGGCGGCGCCTTTGACGAGGCGCCGCCGCGGTCGAGCGGGAAGGGGCGGGGCCTTCCGACAGACGACGGCCAGCGGCGCTCCGGACGAGCGCGGCGCCATGAGGATCAAGCCGGGACGGCCCAGGCGCGGGGCAACCGGCGAGCAAGGAGCGGATCATGAACCAAGAGGTCATGAACCTTTTCAATCAGCAGGCCCAGCCGCAGAGCTTCGACCAGATCAAGATCTCGATCTCGTCGCCGGAGAAGATCCTCTCGTGGTCCTACGGTGAGATCAAGAAGCCCGAGACGATCAACTACCGCACCTTCAAGCCTGAGCGCGACGGTCTGTTCTGCGCGCGCATCTTCGGGCCGATCAAGGATTACGAGTGCTTGTGCGGCAAGTACAAGCGTATGAAGTACAAGGGCGTCATCTGCGAGAAGTGCGGCGTCGAGGTCACCCTCGCACGCGTCCGTCGCGACCGCATGGGCCATATCGAGCTGGCCGCCCCCGTCGCCCATATCTGGTTCCTGAAGTCGCTGCCGAGCCGCATCGGCCTGCTGCTCGACATGGCGCTCAAGGACCTTGAGCGGATCCTGTACTTCGAGTCCTACGTCGTCATCGAGCCGGGCCTCACCCCCCTGAAGGAGCGTCAGCTTCTGTCGGAGGAGGAGTACCTGCGCGCGCAGGAGGAGTACGGCGAGGATTCGTTCACGGCGATGATCGGCGCCGAGGCGATCCGGCGCATCCTGCAGGAACTCGACCTCGAGGGCATCGCGACCTCGCTCAAGGAGGAGATCGCGACGACGACCTCCGAGCTGAAGCCGAAGAAGCTGATGAAGCGCCTCAAGATCATCGAGGCGTTCCAGCTGTCGGGCAACAAGCCCGAGTGGATGATCCTGACCGTCGTGCCCGTCATCCCGCCGGACCTGCGCCCGCTGGTCCCGCTGGACGGCGGCCGCTTCGCCACGTCGGATCTCAACGACCTCTATCGCCGCGTCATCAACCGCAACAACCGCCTCAAGCGGCTGATCGAGCTGCGCGCGCCGGACATCATCATCCGCAACGAGAAGCGCATGCTTCAGGAAGCGGTCGATGCGCTGTTCGACAACGGCCGCCGCGGCCGCGTCATCACGGGTGCCAACAAGCGTCCGCTGAAGTCGCTTGCCGACATGCTGAAGGGCAAGCAGGGCCGCTTCCGCCAGAACCTGCTCGGCAAGCGCGTCGACTACTCGGGCCGCTCGGTCATCGTGGTCGGCCCCGAGCTGAAGCTGCACCAGTGCGGCCTGCCGAAGAAGATGGCGCTGGAGCTGTTCAAGCCGTTCATCTACGCGCGCTTGGACGCCAAGGGCTTTTCTGCGACCGTCAAGCAGGCGAAAAAACTCGTCGAGAAGGAGAAGCCCGAGGTTTGGGACATCCTTGATGAGGTGATCCGCGAACACCCGGTGATGCTGAACCGCGCGCCGACGCTCCACCGCCTCGGCATCCAGGCCTTCGAGCCAAAGCTGATCGAGGGCAAGGCGATCCAGCTTCACCCGCTGGTCTGCGCCGCGTTCAACGCCGACTTCGACGGCGACCAGATGGCCGTGCACGTCCCCCTGAGCCTCGAGGCTCAGCTGGAAGCGCGCGTCCTGATGATGTCGACCAACAACATCCTGCACCCGGCCAACGGTCAGCCGATCATCGTGCCGTCGCAGGACATCGTTCTCGGCCTCTACTACCTCTCGATCGTGGCCGACGGCGCGGTCGGCGAGCACAAGGCCGATGACAAGAACAACCCGATGCAGGGTGTGTTCGGCGATATCGGTCAGCTCGAGCACGCGCTCGCGGCCAAGTCCGTGTCGCTGCACTCGAAGATCAAGTGGCGCTGGCGCGGCCTCGGCCCCGACGGTGAGCCCGTGTCCCGGATCTACGACACGACGCCTGGCCGCGTGATCCTGTCCGGCGTGCTGCCGCTGCACCCGAAGGTGCCCTTCGACGTCGTCAACAAGCTGATGACCAAGAAGGAAATCTCGGCGATGATCGACACCGTCTACCGCCATTGCGGTCAGAAGGAGTCGGTGATCTTCTGCGACCGCATCATGGCGCTCGGCTTCAGCCACGCGTTCAAGGCCGGCATCTCGTTCGGCAAGGACGACATGGTCGTGCCGTCGAACAAGTGGTCGATCGTCGACGATACCCGCGCGCTCGTGAAGGAGTTCGAGCAGCAGTATCAGGACGGTCTGATCACGCAGGGCGAGAAGTACAACAAGGTCGTCGATGCCTGGGGCAAGTGCTCGACCCGCCTCGCGGACGAGATGATGACCCAGATCTCGTCGGTCCAGAAGGACGAGAACGGCCGCGATAAGCAGCTCAACTCCGTCTACATGATGGCGAATTCCGGCGCTCGCGGCTCGCGTGAGCAGATGCGCCAGCTCGCCGCCATGCGCGGCCTGATGAGTAAGCCCTCGGGCGAGATCATCGAGACGCCGATCATCTCGAACTTCAAGGAAGGTCTCGACGTTCTCGAGTACTTCAACTCCACCCACGGCGCCCGCAAGGGCCTCGCGGACACGGCGCTGAAGACCGCGAACTCGGGCTATCTCACCCGCCGCCTCGTCGACGTGGCGCAGGATGCCGTTATCCGCGAGGTCGATTGCGGCACCACCAACGGCATCAAGATGCGCGCCATCATCGATGCCGGCCAGGTCGTCGCCCCGCTCGCCATCCGCATCCTGGGCCGCGCCGCGGCCGAGGATCTGGTGGCGCAGGACGGCAGCGTCATCATCAAGAGCGGTGAGACGATCGAGGAGCGTCATCTGCCGGCGATCAACGCCGCCGGCATCCAGGAGGTGAAGATCCGCTCGGTGCTGGTCTGCCAGACCAAGAGCGGCGTCTGCGCCACCTGCTACGGGCGCGACCTCGCCCGCGGCACGCCCGTCAACATGGGCGAGGCCGTCGGCGTCATCGCGGCGCAGTCGATCGGCGAGCCGGGCACCCAGCTCACCATGCGCACCTTCCACATCGGCGGTGCGGCGCAGATCTCGGACACGTCCTTCATCGAGTCGAGCTTCGAGGGCACGGTCACGATCCGTAACCGGTCGCTGGCCAAGAACTCGGACGGCGACCTCATCGCCACCGGTCGCTCGGTCGCGGTGGTGATCATCGGTCCGGACGGGGCCGAGCGGGCGGTCCACCGCCTGCAATACGGCGCCAAGGTGCGCGTGGACGAGGGCGACACGATCAAGCGCGGGCAGCGGATCGCCGAGTGGGATCCCTACACCCGTCCGATCGTCGCCGAGGTGGACGGCATCGTCGGCTACGAGGATCTCTACGATGGCCAGTCCATCACCGAGACCACCGACGAGTCGACCGGCATCGCCAAGCGCGTCGTCATCGACTGGCGCGGTTCGTCCCGCACCTCCGACCTGAAGCCGGCGATGGTCGTCCTGGATCAGGACGGCAAGCCGGTGAAGCTGCCGCGCGGCTCGGATGCCCGCTACTTCCTCCCCGTCGATGCCATCATCGGCCTCGATCCGGGCGCGAAGATCAAGGCCGGCGACGTGCTGGCCCGCGTGGCGGCGGAATCGGCCAAGACCCGCGACATCACCGGCGGTCTGCCGCGGGTGGCGGAGCTGTTCGAGGCGCGTCGTCCGAAGGACGCGGCGATCATCGCCGAGAAGTCGGGCTCCATCGCCTTCGGCCGCGACTACAAGAACAAGCGGCGCCTGACGCTGACGCCGCATGACGGTTCCGATGCGGTCGAGTACCTGATCCCGAAGGGCAAGCACATCCACTTGCAGGACGGGGACGTGGTGGAGCTCGGCGACTACATCGTCGACGGCAACCCGGCGCCGCACGACATCCTGGCGATCAAGGGCGTGGAGGAGCTGGCCGCCTACCTCGTCAACGAGATCCAGGAGGTCTACCGGCTCCAGGGCGTGTCGATCAACGACAAGCACATCGAGGTCATCGTCCGGCAGATGCTGCAGAAGGTGGAGATCACCGATGGCGGCGATTCCGACATCCTGACCGGCGACCAGATCGACCGGACCGAGCTGGCCGAGTTCAACGAGAAGCTGCTCGCCGAGGGCAAGAAGCCGATCCAGGGCGTTCCGGTCCTGCTCGGCATCACCAAGGCGAGCTTGCAGACGAAATCGTTCATCTCGGCGGCCTCGTTCCAGGAGACCACCCGCGTCCTCACGGAAGCGGCGGTCAACGGCAAGGTCGACACCCTGGAAGGGCTCAAGGAGAACGTCATCGTCGGCTCGCTCATCCCGGCCGGCACCGGCTCGCTCGCGGCGGATATCCGCTCCATCGCGCGCCGCCGCGACAGCCTGATCCTGCAGCAGCGCTCCGCCGAGAACGCGGCCAACGCCGCCGAGCTCAGCGAGCTGCCCCCGGCCGCCGCCGAGTAATCGGCAGCCCCACCTGGGATCACGACATGAAAAAGGCCCCGGCTCGTAAGAGCCGGGGCCTTTTTCGTTCGGCCGGGGCGCAGGCTTGGCACTCCGCCCAAGGGATCACCCCTTTGGGATCCTCAGGCTGGAGCTGCGAGAGGGAGTGGTCAGCGCCCCGTGCGCACCCGCATCCAAGCGCGCGTCACGAAGCGCTGGGTCGAGTCGTTCCAGGCAGTGTTGACCGAGAGCCGTTGCATGGTCGCGTCATCGGGGTAGATGCCGGGATTGCTCCGGATCTCCGGCCGCACGAACTTCTGCGAGGCGAGGTTGCCATTGGCGTAGGCGACGAAGTTGGTGTTGGCCGCCGCCACTTCGGGCCGCATCATGTAGTCGATGAAGGCGTGGGCCTCGGCCGGGTGGGCGGCGTCCTTCGGGATCGCGAAGGCGTCGAACCACATCAGCGCGCCCTCCTTCGGGATGAAGTAGGCGACCTCGACGCCGTTCTTCGATTCCTCGGCGCGCTTCTTTGCCTGCATCACGTCGCCGGAATAGCCGACTGCGAGGCAGACATCGCCGTTGGCGAGCCCGTTGACGTATTCCGAGGAGTGGAACTTCCGCACCGAGCCGCGGACCTTGTAGAGCGCGTCGGTGACGGCCGTGATGTCGTCCCAGCGCTTCGAATCGGACTTGTAGCCGTAGAAGGGCAGGATCGAGGGGATCAGATCCTCGGGGGAATCGAGGAGCATGACGCCGCAATCCTTGAGCTTCGCCATGAAGCCCGGATTGAGCACGAGGCTCCAGCTGTTGAGCGGCGCGTTCGCACCGAGTCGCTCACGCACGGCCGCCACGTTCACGCCGATGCCGGTGGTGCCCCACATGTAATCGACGGCGTAGGTGTTGCCGGGATCGTAGGCCTGGAGCCGGTTCGAGATCTCCGGCCACGCGTGTTTGAGGTTCGGGATCTTCGCCTTGTCGAGGGGCAGGAAGATTCCGGCCTTGATCAGGCGTTGCAGGTACGGGCCCGAGGGCACGACGACGTCGTAGCCGGACTTGCCGGCGAGAAGCTTCGTTTCGAGGATCTCGTTGTTGTCGTAGGTGTCGTAGACGACCTTGATCCCCGTCTCCTTCGTGAAGTCGTCGAGCACCTTCGGGTCGATATAGTCCGACCAGTTGTAGATGTTGACGACCCGCTCCTCGGCGCCCGCGCCGCCGGCGGCTGCCAGAAGAAGGGGGAGGGCGGCGAGCCCTCCGAGCAGACGCCGCCGGATCACGATTTGCCTCGCGCGGCGGTGACGGCGATCTCGACCCGGTATTCCGGCGCGACGAGCCGGGCTTCGACGGTGGCGCGGGCGGGCGGGTTCTCCCGGTCGACCCAGGCGTCCCAGGCGGCGTTCATCTCGGCGAAGCCGGCGATGTCGGCGAGGTAGATCGTCGCCGAAAGGACGCGGGACTTGTCGCTGCCCGCCGCCATCAGCAGCCGGTCGATCTGCTCCAGGATCTGCTGCGTCTGGGCGGTGACGCCGGTGCCGACCACGTCGGCGGCGACTTGGCCGGCGAGGTACACGAGGTCGCCATGGGCGACCGCCTGGGACATGCGCGGGCCGGTCTCGTAGCGTTCGATGGTCATGATGGGATCGCCGGTCTCGGTTCGTGAAAGAGGCGGACCCTTCTGCCGCCGCGAACGGTTCTCCGTAAAGGGGCTTTCGGCGGAGCGGCCGGCCCCGAAGACAGAGCCGGCACGGCGGGGCCGGATTTTTTGGACGCCCGGCATTTCCCGAGGCAACCGGCATCGTCTTTCGCGCGTTTGTCCCACGAATACGGCCAAGTCTTCCGGCCAGATCTTCAGGTCGAAGACGCTTTTCGGGGTTGGAGCCAAATGGAAATTCTCTGGACCATCATCATCGGCTTCGTGGCCGGCGTCATCGCCAAGTTCATCATGCCCGGTGACAAGGAGCCCGCGGGCTTCATCCTGACGACGATCCTCGGCATCGTCGGCGCTTTCGTCGCGACCTTCATCGGTCAGGCGGTCGGCTGGTACGGGCCCAACGAGGGCGCCCGCTTCATCGGCTCGATCGTCGGCGCCTGCGTCGTGCTCGCCATCTACGGCTTCATCGCCGGCCGCACCAGCAGCCGCTCGCTCTGATACGCGACGACCGACTATCGAGAGAAAAGAGGCGCCCCTCGTGAGGCGCCTCTTTTTTTGTCGGATCTGGAATTCGCGGTCCCCGGCGCTTGGGGAGCGTCAGCCCCGCGCCGCCAACCCGGTGATCGTTTCGGTGATCGTCGTCCGATAGGGCGTCGTCGGCCGGCCGATCAGCCCGCTCAGCTGACGACTCGTATCGTTGAGTCCGCCCTTGGCTGCCGCCGTATCCGAGTCGGCGAGAAGTGCCGCGAAGTCCTCCGGCAGGCCGGCACCGACCAGGGCCGCCTTGAACTCGGCCTCCGTCAGGTTCCGGTAGATGACCGTCTTGCCGGACAGCGCGCTCACCGCCATCGCGAACTCGTCCAGGGTGTAGGCGTCGTCCCCCGCCAGTTCGTAGAGGCGCCCGTCCTGGCCATCCGTCGTCAGCACGACGGCGGCAGCCTCGGCGTAGTCCGCCCGCGCGGCGGAGGCGATCCGGCCCTGGCCCGCGCTGCCCAGAAATGCCCCGTGGGCCAGGGCCGGCGCGATCGAGGCCGCGTAGTTCTCTGTGTACCAACCGTTGCGCAGCACGGTGAAGGACAGACCTGAAGCCTTGAGCGCGTCTTCCGTCCGGCGATGCTCGTCCGCCAGTGCGAGCGGTGAGGTATCGGCGCGCAGCAGGCTGGTATAGGCGATCCGGTTTAGACCGGACTGCCGGGCGGCTTCGATGACGTTCCGGTGCTGGGCCACGCGCCGGCCGATCTCGCTGGACGAGATGAGCAGCAGGCGGTCGATGCCGCGAAAGGCGTCCGCCAATGTCTCGGGACGGGCGTAGTCGGCGATGCGGAGGGTGACGCCGCGGGCACGCAGGTCCTTGGCCCCATCGCTCTCCAGCGAGCGGACGCCTGCCACGATTGTGCCGGCCGGCACCCTCTTCAGCAAGGCTGCGATCACCAGCCGGCCGAGATGGCCGGTGGCACCGGTCACGAAGAGACGCGGTTCTGCTGTGGTCATGACGATGGTCCCACTTGGTTCCCCTGCGGTACAAGGTACCTAATTGAGACCGTATAGACCGTGAAGGAGGCACTTTCTTGGGACAAGGTGACAGCGAGGAAACCACGCCCCGGTCGGGTCAAGCCGAACTGGCTCGCAGGTTTGTCGAGTGGCGGTCCAGCCTTTCGGCGATCGCGGCATGCCCGGTCCGCGATGTGCTGGATCGGGTCGGCGACAAGTGGTCGATGCTGATCCTGATCGCCTTGGCCGCGGGTCCGTGCCGGTTCAGCGCGGTCGCCCGCATGATCCCCGACATCTCCAAGCGGATGCTGACGCAGACGTTTCGCGACCTCGAACGGGACGGCCTCATCGCACGGACGGTGTTCCCGACGAAGCCGCCGAGCGTGGAGTACCGGCTGACGCCGCTGGGAAGCGCGCTCCTCGATCCGCTCGCCCATCTCGTCGGCTGGGCCGAGCAGAACCATGCGGCCATTCAAGAGGCGCGGCGGCGCTTCGAGGCCGGCTCCGCTCGAGATGGGGCACCGGACGCGTTCGCGCCCCGGTCTTCGGTCGAGATCTCGGCCGATCGAGGCCGCGCCTGATCGGGTTACGACCACGCGCAGCTTCAATCGCGAGACGCGGAGGTCAGCCGGTCAGGTCGCGTCCGCCCGCAGTGACCGCCTTGACGGCGCAGTGGCCGGTGGCGCCACGCACGGCCAGCCCGACGCCGACCACCAGGGCGGCGAGGCTCAGGAGCTTGTTCGGCCGGGGCTGGGCCGCGGCGGCGGCGATGCCGAGACCGAGCGCGACGGAGACCGCCCGCTCGGTCATGCTCAGGTTCGGCTCGCCGGAGAAAATGTCCTCGATCATCTCGTTCACGGTCAACGCACTCCTTCTTGATGCCCGTGCAGCGTCGCGGGGCGAACGCAGGGCGGGCGGTGCCGTTCCGTGGAGAGGCGGCTACGCGGCGCTTCCGGCCTGTGCGAGCAGGCGATCGTCGATATCCCGCGCCCGCTTTGCGGCGGGCCGGGCGAAGTGGGGGCCGACATACGCTTCGAAGGCGGGCCGCTTCGGGATCGTGCCGAACTGCATGCCCCAGCCGAGATGGGCGGCGAGGTATAGGTCGGCGGCGCTGAAGCGGTCGCCGGCGACGAAGGCGGTGTCCGCAACCGCACCCTCCAGGGTGTCGAGCACGGCCTCCAGGCTGCCGTAGCCGACCATGCCCCGCATGCGCGGATCGTCCGGCACCTCGACGCCGAGCGTCTTGTTGGTCACTGCCGCCTCCACCGGTCCGGCGCAGAAGAACAGCCAGCGGTAATAGGGGCCGCGGGCCGCCGAGCCGGGCTCGGGCGCGAGCCCGGCTTGCGGGAAGGCGTCGGCGAGATAGGCCAGGATCGCCGCGACTTCGGTGACTGTCGTGGCGCCGTGGCGCAGCGCCGGCACCTTCCCCATCGGGTTGACCGCCCGGTAGGCCTCGCCCTTCATCGCGCCGCCATAGCCGAGCAACTCGGTCCGGTAGGGCGCGCCGATCTCCTCCATCATCCAGCGCGTGATGCGGCCGCGAGACATCGGGTGAGTGTAGAGGACGAGGTCGTCGGTCATCGGTTGAGTCTCCGGAGCCGCCCCGGGTCGCGAGGCACGCGAATCGCTCCTGAGGTCTACGGGATGGCGCCTCGTCTCGGAACCGGGCGGTGATCGACCGGCCGAAACAAAAAAGGGCGGCCTCTCGGCCGCCCTCGTCGTCTCATGCCGGGGGCTTACTCGCCCGACGACTCCCGGCGACGCTCGCCGCGGTCGCGGCGGGGGCCGCGGTCGCCACGATCACCCCGGTCGCTGCGCTCCTCGCGCTCCGGCTCGCCGCGCTCCGCGCGCTCGGCCTTCAGCTTCTCGGTGATGTCCTCGCCGGTCTCCTGATCGACGACCTTCATCGAGAGGCGGATCTTGCCGCGCTCGTCGGCGCCGAGGAACTTCACCTTGACCTTCTGTCCCTCCTTCACGACGTCGCCGACCTTGGCGACGCGCTGGGCGGCCAGCTCGGAGATGTGCACGAGGCCATCCTTGGCGCCGAAGAAGTTCACGAAGGCGCCGAACTCCATGATCTTGACGATCGTGCCGTCGTAGATCGTGCCGGCCTCGGGCTCGGCGACGATGGAGCGGATCCAGTTATAGGCCGCCTTGATCGCCTTGCCGTCGGAGGAGGCGATCTTCACGACGCCGGTATCCTCGATGTTGATCTTGGCGCCGGTCTTCTCGACGATCTCGCGGATGATCTTGCCGCCGGTGCCGATCACGTCGCGGATCTTGTCGGTGGGGATCTGCATCGTCTCGATGCGCGGCGCGTACTCGCCGAGCTCGGGACGGGCCGCGGTCAGCGCGTTGGCCATCTCGCCGAGGATGTGGGCGCGGCCGTCCTTGGCCTGAGCCAGGGCGACGCGCATGATCTCCTCGGTGATGCCGGCGATCTTGATGTCCATCTGGAGCGAGGTGATGCCCTCGTCCGTGCCGGCCACCTTGAAGTCCATGTCGCCGAGATGGTCCTCGTCGCCGAGGATGTCGGAGAGCACCGCGAAGCGCTCGCCTTCCAGGATCAGGCCCATGGCGATGCCGGCCACTGGACGGCGCAGGGGCACGCCCGCGTCCATCAGCGACAGCGAGCCGCCGCAGACGGAGGCCATCGAGGAGGAGCCGTTCGACTCGGTGATCTCGGAGACCACGCGGATCGTGTACGGGAACTCGTGGGCCGGCGGCAGCACGGGCCGGATCGCGCGCCAGGCGAGCTTGCCGTGGCCGATCTCGCGGCGGCCGGGCGAACCCATGCGGCCGGTCTCACCGACGGAGTAGGGAGGGAAGTTGTAGTGGAGCAGGAAGCGCTCCTTGTAGGTCCCCTCCAGCGCGTCGATGAACTGCTCGTCCTCGCCGGTGCCGAGCGTGGCCACGACCAGCGCCTGGGTCTCGCCGCGGGTGAACAGCGATGAGCCGTGGGCACGCGGCAGCACGCCGACTTCCGACACGATCGGACGCACCGTCTTCACGTCGCGGCCGTCGATGCGGGAACCCGTGTCGAGGATGTTCCAGCGGACCACCTTCGACTGGGCCTCCTTGAAGGCGGCCTTGACCTTCTCAGGCGAGAACTTCTGCTCGCCCTCGGCCGGGCAGAGGGCGGCGACCACCTTCGCCTTCACGGCGTCGACAGCCTTGTAGCGGTCCTGCTTGACCGTGATCTTGTAGGCGTCGCGCAGCTCCGACTCGCAGATGTCGAGGACGGCCTTCTCGACGTCGGCGTTCTCGGGCGGGGAGAAGTCGCGCGGCTCCTTGGCGGCCTTCTCGGCCAGGCGGATGATCGCCTCGATGACCGGCTGGAAGTGCTTGTGGCCGAACATCACGGCCCCGAGCATCACGTCCTCGGAGAGCTCCTTGGCCTCCGACTCCACCATCAGCACCGCGTCCTGGGTGCCGGCGACGACGAGGTCCAGGGTCGATTCGGCGATCTCGGTCACCAGCGGGTTCAGCTTGTAGCCGCCGTTGAGGTAGCCGACGCGGGCGGCGCCGATCGGGCCCATGAACGGCACGCCGGAGAGCGTGAGCGCGGCCGACGCCGCCACCATCGAGACGATATCCGGATCGTTCTCGAGGTCGTGGGAGAGGACGGTGACGACGACCTGGGTGTCGTTGCGCCAGCCCTCGACGAAGAGCGGACGGATCGGGCGGTCGATCAGGCGGGAGACCAGGGTCTCCTTCTCGGAGGGACGGCCCTCGCGCTTGAAGTAGCCGCCGGGGATGCGGCCGGCGGCGTAGGCGCGCTCCTGGTAGTTCACGGTCAGCGGCATGAAGTCGATGCCGGCCTTGGGCTCCTTGGCCGCGACCACGGTGGCCAGCACGGTGGTCTCGCCGTAGGTGGCGACCACGGCGCCGTCCGCCTGACGGGCGGTCTTGCCGGTCTCGAGGACCAGCTTGCGGTCGCCCCAGATCAGCTCTTCACGTTGTACGTCGAACATATGTCTCTTGCCTTCGAACATGCGGTGGGCTGAGCCCGGCGCCGCCAGAGGCAAGACGGCGAGACGCTTCGTCGGAGAAGCGTCTCGCGATCCTGCCCTGGCGCCCTGCGCCTTCAAGCCGCCCGGATTGGACCGGCCGGGCCCCATGCCCGGACAGTCCATAGTGAAACGCGGCCCCGAAGGACCGCGTCGGTTGCCTTAGCGGCGGATGCCGAGGCGCTCGATGAGGGTGCGGTAGCGCGCCTCTTCCTTGCGCTTCAGGTAGTCGAGCAGCGAGCGGCGCTGCGACACCAGCTTCAGGAGGCCGCGGCGGGAGTGGTTGTCCTTGCCGTGGGTCTTGAAGTGGGCGGTCAGGTTGGTGATCCGCTCGGTGAGGATGGCGATCTGGACCTCCGGCGAGCCGGTATCCTTGTTGCCCTTGGCGTATTCCTTGATGAGCGCGGTCTTGCGCTCTGCCGTGATCGACATCGCAGGCCTTTCAGATGGGGTTTGGGTCGGAGGCGCCGCCCGAAGGGCAGGGCGCCTTGAAGCTCGCGGTCGGGCCGGTGCCGGGATGTCGTCCAGCACGGTCAGCCGCAAGCGGCACAAGCCCCGCCCGTCAACCGGGTCGAGGCGGCGCGGACCATACACGAAACCGCGGGAAGTGCCAGTGCATGCCCCGTGCTCGCGTGACATCCGCTTCGGCGCGCCTCACGACCGGCGCGAATTTCGCGTTGCCGGACGCGATCCGCTCAGGGCAGTGAGACGCATGCCTCCTCCTTCCCTCGGCACCCGTAAGCCCATCGCGGCCCTCCTGGCCAGCGAGTCCGATTCGGGCGGGCCGACCCTGGCTAAAAACCTCTCTGCCTTCAGTCTCGTCTGCATCGGCGTCGGCGCGACGGTCGGGGCGGGGATCTTCGTGCTCACCGGCACGGCGGCGGCGAACTTCGCCGGGCCGGGGCTGATGCTGTCCTTCGTGCTCGGGGCGGTGGCGAGCGGGCTGGTGGCGCTCTGCTACGCGGAGCTTGCCGCGATGATGCCTGTCGCCGGCTCGACCTATTCCTACACCTACGCGACGCTCGGCGCGCTGCCGGCCTGGATCATCGGCTGGGACCTCGTGCTCGAATTCGCCATGGCCGCCGCGACCATCGCCGTCGGCTGGTCGGGCTACGCCCAGAGCCTCATGGCCGATGCGGGCCTGCGGCTGCCGGCATGGCTCGCCGCGGCGCCGGGGGAGGGCGGGCTCGTCAACGGGCCGGCGGCCCTCGTCGTGCTGGCGCTCACCGCGCTGCTGATGCGCGACAACCGCGGCGCGGCGCGCACCAACGCCGTGCTGGTGGCGCTGAAGGTCGTGATCATCCTCGCCTTCCTCGGGATCGGCGCCCTGCATGTCCGGCCCGCGCTGTGGCAACCGCTGGTGCCGGCCAACGAAGGCGCGTTCGGCGCCTTCGGCTGGAGCGGAATTCTCCGCGGGGCCGGGGTGGTGTTCTTCGCCTATGTCGGCTTCGAGACGATCTCGACGGCGGCGGGCGAGACCCGCAATCCGCAGCGGGACGCGCCGGTGGGCCTGCTCGGCTCGCTCGTCGTCACCGCGGCCCTCTACGTGGCGGTGGCCGCCGTGCTCACCGGCCTCGTGCCCTATCGCGAGCTCGACGTGGCCGACCCAATCGCGAAAGCGATGGCGGTGACGGGGCTGACCGGCTTCTCGGCCGCGATCAAGCTCGGCGCGCTGATCGGGCTCACCACGGCGGCGCTCACGGCGCTCTACGGACAGGCGCGGATCTGCTACGCCATGGCCCGCGACCGCATGCTGCCGGACGTGTTCTCGCGCATCGGCCCGCGAAGCCGGACGCCGTTCGTCGCGCAAGGCATCATCGGACTCGCCACCGCACTTGTGGCAGCCCTGGTGCCGATCAACATCCTCGGCGAACTCGTCAGCATCGGCACGCTGTTCGCGTTCATCCTCGTCTGCGCCAGCGTGCTGATCCTGCGCCGCACGGAGCCGGACTTACCGCGCCCCTTCCGGGTGCCGGGCGGCGCGATCGTGCCGGTCGCGGGCATCCTGGCCTGCCTCGCCCTGATGGTGAGCCTGCCCGGCGACACCTGGCTGCGCCTGCTGGCTTGGCTCGGCCTCGGGCTGGCGATCTGGTTCGGCTACGGCCGCCGTCGCGTCGGCCGAGATCCAGGTTTCGAAAGGACAAGTCCTTTCGCGGGTCCAGGGCAGAGCCCGGGTTGAAGGGATGCCGGGGCTCTGCCCCGGCGCCCCGCCAAAGGGATGATCCCTTTGGAATCCCGAAACTCAGTACGAGCGGTGATGGCCCGCGGCGCGGCCGCCGCCGTAGCGGCGACGCAGGTACGAGATGGCCTTGGGCAGGAGGAAGACGACGAGGATCTGGCGCAGGATCGAGCGCATCCGGTGGGACTCCGTGTCTGAAGACTAAGGTTGAAGTCCCAATGCCCGGAGGGGCGCCCGCGTTCCCGGCTACAGTTCCAGCGCCAGCGTGACCGGGACATGGTCGGAGGGCTTGTCCCAGCCGCGCGCCGCGCGAAACACCTCGACCCGACGCACCGTGCCGGCGAGATCGGGCGAGACCCAGGCATGGTCGAGGCGCCGGCCCTTGTTGGCGAGTTCCCAGTTCGGCGAGCGGTAGCTCCACCAGGTGTAGATCTTCTCCGGCTCCGGGGTGAGGAGCCGGGCCGCATCGATCCAGCCGGCCTCGCCGCGCAGGGTCTCCAGCGCCTCGGTCTCGGCGGGGGTGTGGCTCACCACGTCGAGGAGCTGCTTGTGCGACCAGACGTCGTGCTCCAGCGGCGCCACGTTGAGGTCGCCCACCAGGATCGCCGGGCCGGCGACGCGCCGGCCGCCCCAGGCGCGCAGCTCGGACAGGAAGTCGAGCTTGTGCGCGAATTTCGGGTTGAGGTCGCGGTGGGGCACGTCGCCGCCGGCCGGCACGTAGAAATCGTGCAGCACGATCCCCGCCGCCGGCCCCGCCTCGGGTCCGAGCACCGCCGAGATATGGCGCGCATCGGCCCGCTCGCAGAAGCTCATCACGTCGCGGGTGAGGAGGGGAAAGCGCGAGATGATCGCGACGCCGTTATAGCCCTTCTGCCCGGCGAAGACGATGTGCTCGTAGCCCGAGCCCTTGAACGCCTTGAGCGGGAACAGCTCGTCCGGGCACTTGGTCTCCTGCAGGCAGAGCACGTCGGGTTGCGCTTCGCGCAGGAAGCGCAGCACGGACTCGATGCGCAGCCGCACCGAATTGATGTTCCAGGTCGTGACGGTGAGGCGCAACGGACAAGCCTGAGAAGCGGGGCGATGGGTGCCGCCCCGTTAGCCCAACCCGCGCGCCCCGTAAAACCGTCACGCCGCGGCGGCCTCCTCCTCCAGGGCGAGGCCGTGCAGGACGGCGCAGAGTCGGTCGCCCGTCATCTTGGAGAGGTCGAAGCCGCTCTCATTCGCCATGTCGCCGTAGCGTGCCGCATCGGCCTGCGAGGCGCCGACATAGGCCATCGACCAGTCGGTGAAGAGGCGCGCCGCCACCGCCTCGAAGGCCAGCAGCGAGACCTCGCCGTGGCGCTCGTCCTGCTGGATGCGCTCGAAGGTGGTCTCGACCGCCTCGCCCGGCCCTTCCAGCACCTGGGCGAAGCAGCCGGCGTTGAACATCAGCGCCCCAGTGACGCCGACGCGGGCGTTGTTGGTGCGGCTCGCCGCGAGGATGCCGCGGATCGTCTCGTGCATCGCGCCCGGTTCGCCGGCGACCCGGTTGCGGCTGTAATAGACGAGGCGGCGCAGGTCGTGGTCGAGCGAATTCTGGTTCGACGGGTCTTGGGGCATCGCGGGCTGGCTCACGGGAGACTCCTGGCTCATCAGGCAGCGTCGTTGGGGGAGGCGGCTGGAGGCGACAGCAGGGCGGCGGCCTGGGCCGCGGGCATCGGGCGCCCGGTCAGGTAGCCCTGGACCTCGGTGCAGCCCTCGGCGCGGATGGCGTCGAGCTGCGAGGCGGTCTCCACGCCTTCCGCGGTGGTGCGCATGCCCAGGCTGGCGCCGAGACGGGCAATCGCCCGCACGATCGCCCCGCACTCGGCATTGCCCTCCATGCCGCGGACGAAGGACTGGTCGATCTTGATCTTGTCGAAGGGGAACTTCTGCAGGTAGCTCAGGGAGGAGTAGCCGGTGCCGAAATCGTCCATCGAGATCTTCACGCCGAGCGCGCGCAGGCCGTTGAGCACGTCGAGCACGCTGTCGGTGTTCTCCAAGAGGGCGCCCTCGGTGATCTCCAGCTCCAGCCGGGCCGGATCGAGACCGGTCTGGGCCAGCACGTTCATCACCGTCTCGACCAGCTTGCCGCCGCGGAACTGCACGGGGGAAAGATTCACGGCGATCGAGGCGGGCTGCGCCCAGGACGCCGCCTCGCGGCAGGCGGCGCGCAGCGCCCACTCGCCGATGCCGACGATAAGGCCGATCTCCTCGGCCAGCGGGATGAACTGGGCCGGCGAGATCGGTCCGCGTTCGGGATGGTTCCAGCGCAGCAGCGCCTCGAAGCCGGTCACCTGGCCCGTCTCCAGTTGGATCTGCGGCTGGAAGGCGAGATCGAATTGCTTGAGGGCGAGCGCCCGGCGCAGGTCGATCTCCAGGCTGCGCCGCGCCTGCATCTGCGCGTTCATCGCCGGCTCGAAGAAGCGGTAGGTGCCCCGGCCCTCGGCCTTGGCCCGGTAGAGGGCGAGGTCGGCGTGCTTCAGGAGCGCGTCGGCGTCGCTCCCGTCGGCGGGGGCAAGCGCGACGCCGACGCTGACGCCGACATTGAGCATGTGGCCGTCGACGACGTAGGTGCGCCCGACCAGATCGACGAGGCGCCGCGCCAGGGCCTCGGAGGCCTGCGGCTGCTCGGCGCCGGGGAGGGCGCTGACTTGCAGGATGGCGAATTCGTCGCCGCCGAGCCGCGCCACCACGTCCCCGCTGCGGGTGGCCTTGCGCAGGCGCTCGGCGACTTTGCGCAGGAGCGCGTCTCCGACCGGGTGGCCGAGGGTGTCGTTGACCGCCTTGAACCGGTCGAGGTCGAGCATCAGCACCGCGAGCGGTGCGCCGGTCCGGTCCGCCCCGGCCAACGCCGCATCGAGGCGGTCGCGCAGGCCGACGCGGTTGCACAGGCCGGTCAGCGGTTCCTGCCGGGCGAGCGCCGCGCCCTGGAGATGCTCGGTCACATCTTCGAAGGTGAGGGCGAAGCCGCCGACGGAGAGGGGCGCCAGTGCCGCCTCGACACGGCGGTCGCCGGAAAGCCTCAGGGGCGCCCGGATCGAGCGGGCCGCGCGCACGGCGTCGAGGAGGGCGTCGAGAACGGGCTCAGCCTCCGGCTCAGTGACCCCGGCCGGCGCCAGCAGGGCGGGCAGGGACAGGCCGACCGGATCCGCGCAGGAGATCAGGGCCGCCGCGCGGGCATTGGCGAAGAGAACGATGCCGCCCGCGTCGAGCAGGAGGAGGGGGGCGGCCATCTCGGCGAGCGCCGCCTCGAACGGGAGGGAGGCCGGAAGCGACGGAGCGGCGAGGGCGGACATGAAGGCGGACATGCGGCCGGACAGCGTCCCATGACAGCCGCCCATCGTGGGCGGCCTGCCCATAGGCCAGGTGTCCTCTCAACGGATGCTTAAAGCGCGCGTCCGACGCAGCGTATTGCTGATATTGCTCCAAGGATTTTGAGCGTTACAACATAGGATATGGCAGTCGATTGCGGGGCTGAAGGCGAAGTCAACCCATGTCGCTTCGCCCCGCCCCGCCTCACGGATCAGGGATTGCGCCCGTTGATCTGCTGCTGCATCGCCTTGTCCTCGGCGCGGCCGTAATTGATGAAGAACAACGATCCGTCGACCGCCTTGCCCTTCTGCAGGTTCGAGAGCTGCACCGTGGTGAGGTAGCCCTGCGGATCGGTGATCCGCCACTGCGACAGGGTCTTCATCTCGGCGTCGAAGTAGAGCTGAATCTTCGAGGTGCCGCCCAGCGTCGAGCGGTCCTCCAGCCCGATCCGGACGCCGCCCGGATCGTTGGTGACGTCGCTCACCGTCAGGTCGCGGGCGAGGTCGATTCTTTCGCGCAGCAGGAATTTCAGCGGCGTCTGCGAGATGAAGTAGAGATCCTGGGTGTTGAGCTTGCGGTCGCGCACCGCGACCGAGGTGCCGTCGGCGATCACTTCGAGCGGGGAGGGTTGGTCGTACTCGAAGCGCAGGCGTCCGGGCTTGGCCAGCGTGAGCTTGCCGCCGATGCGGCGCCCGTCGGCGCCGATCTGGATGAACGAGCCGGTTAGGGTCTGGAAGCCGTTGAAATAGGCGTTGGCCGCCGCGACCACGGTGGCCGGTTCGGCGTCCTGCAGCGAGGCGCCGAGATTGGGGGCGCCCACCGCCGCAACCTGGGTGCCGGGTTTCGCGGCCGGCGTCGCCGGAGCGCCGGGCTTGGCCGCCGCCTTGAGGCTGCCGGTCTTCTCGGCGGGTTTTTCCGCGGACTTATCAGCTGCCTTCTCGGCCGCCTTGTCCGCGCCTTTGCCGGGCTTCTGCGCCGCCTTCTTGGCCGGGGCCGGGGCGGCGTCCGGTTCGGGCGAAGCGGCCGGGGGCGGTGCCGGTTCTTCCTTGCGACCGAACAGGCCGTCGAGGAAGGAGGAGACCTGAGCGTTCGCCGGAAGCGGCTGGAGCGCCAGCGCGGCGACCACGAGCAGCGGACCGGCGGCGGGGCGGAGGCGTCGGCCAGTCATCGTGTGGGCATCTCCGAAAGCTTGCGGGCGCGCGGGGCTTTTGCCGTCCCGGTGCGGACGCGCGGCTGCGGCGCGTCCGGATGTCGTGTTTGCCGGTAGAGCCGGCCCCTGTGGCGAATATGCGACGGGGGCCGGATCTTGAGGGTCACTCGTCGTCGTAGCCGCCGGACGGGGCGCCTGCGAGGCCCTCGACCAGGATCTCGCGCTTGCCGGCGTGGTTGGCCGGCCCGACGATCCCCTCGATCTCCATCCGCTCCATGATCGAGGCGGCGCGGTTGTAGCCGATCTGCAGGCGGCGCTGGATGTAGCTGGTCGAAGCCTTGCGGTCGCGCAGGACCACGGCGATGGCCTGCTCGTAGAGTTCGCCGCCCTCCGCGCCGGCGGTCGCCGCGAAGGCACCGATGTCGAAGACCGGGGCGTCGGACTCCTCGGCTTCGGCGAAGTCGTCCTTCTCGGCCTTGGCCGCGGCGCGCGCGCCCTTGGCCGGCTTCTCCGGCTGGTCGGAGGAGCCGTCATCGGCGGTGACCGCCTCCAGATAGGAGGGCCGGCCCTGAGCCTTGAGGTGGGCGACCACCGTCTCGACTTCCGAATCCGAGCAGAACGGCCCGTGCACGCGGGTCGTGCGTCCGCCACCGGCCATGAACAGCATGTCGCCCTGGCCCAGCAGCTGCTCCGCGCCCATCTCGCCCAGGATCGTGCGGCTATCGATCTTGCTCGTCACCTGGAAGGAGATCCGGGTCGGGAAGTTCGCCTTGATCGTGCCGGTGATGACGTCGACCGAGGGACGCTGCGTCGCCATGATCAGGTGGATGCCCGCCGCGCGTGCCATCTGGGCGAGACGCTGGATCGCGCCCTCGATGTCCTTGCCCGCCACCATCATCAGGTCGGCCATCTCGTCGACCACGATCACGATGTAGGGCAGGGCCGAGAGGTCCATCTCCTGCTCTTCGAACACCGCCTCGCCGGTGGTGCGGTCGAAGCCGGTCTGGACCGTGCGGGTGATGGTCTCGCCGCGTTCGCGCGCCTCCTTCATCCGGGCATTGTACCCGTCGATGTTGCGCACGCTGATCTTCGACATCTTCTTGTAGCGCTCCTCCATCTCGCGCACCGCCCATTTGAGGGCGATGACCGCCTTCTTCGGGTCGATGACGACGGGGGAGAGCAGGTGCGGGATGCCGTCATAGACCGACAGCTCCAGCATCTTGGGATCGACCATGATCAGGCGGCACTCTTCCGGCTTGAGGCGGTAGAGCAGCGACAGGATCATGGTGTTGATGGCCACCGACTTGCCCGAGCCGGTGGTGCCGGCCACCAGCAGGTGCGGCATGCGGGCGAGGTCGGCGATGATCGGCTCGCCGCCGATGTTCTTGCCCAGGCACAGCGCCAGCTTGTGCTTGGTCTCGACGAAATCGACCGAAGCCAGAAGCTCACGCAGGTACACGGTCTCGCGCACCGGGTTCGGCAGCTCGATACCGATCACGTTGCGGCCGGGCACGACGGCGACGCGGGCGGACACGGCGGACATCGAGCGGGCGATGTCGTCCGACAGGCCGATGACGCGGCTCGACTTGGTACCCGGCGCCGGCTCCAGTTCGTAGAGGGTGACGACCGGGCCGGGGCGCACGGCGAGGATGTCGCCGCGCACGCCGAAGTCCTGCACGGTCTGCTGGAGGTTGAGGGCGTTCTGCTCCAGCTCGTCCGCATCGACCTCCTCGCCGTCGGGCAGCGGCGGTTCGGCGAGCAGTTCGAGGGAGGGCAGCTCGTAATCGGCATTGCCGACGAACGACGCTTCAAGATGGCGGCCGGCGGGGATCAGCGTCGGACGCTCGGGCAGGAACGCCCGCGGACGGTTCTCGGGCTCGAGAGCGGCTACGGGTGCGGCGGCTTCCTCCTCGAACGCGTCGGCGATCTCCGAGACGGCCTCGTCGAGGATCTCCGGAGCCTCCTCCTGCACGGTCTCGATGACCGGCTCCTCGGCCGGCTCGGCTTCAGTGCCGGGCTTGGTGCGCAGCAGGACCGGGCGGGCCGGGATCGTCAGCGGTGCCACCGCCTGCGAGGCAGGGGAGGGGGCCTGCGGTGCCGCCTGCATCGGGGCCGGCGCCAGAACCTGCATCGGAGCCGGCTGTACGGCGAAAGGCTGCACAGTGAAGGGCGCGGGCGCCGCGACGGCGGCCGGGGCGGGCACCACGGCTTGCGGCGGGGCATACGAGGCAGCCTGCGGCGCGGCCCCGGCAACGGGAGCCGGACGGACCGGGCGGATCGCGGCGCGGGCGGCCATGGCGTTCGGGACCGGACGCGGCACGGCAGGCGCGACCGGCTCGGCGACCTCGACCATCGCCTCGGCCGGGCCGAACCAGCCGTGCAGGGCCGACCAATCCGGCACGTCCGACCAGTCGGACGGCTCGGCCGGAACCGGCGGGATGAAGGGCGCGTAGATCGAGGCGAACGAGGCGATCGCCTCCACCGCTTCCGCCGCGACGGGGGCGGCAATCGGCAGGCTCTCCGGCACGGCGGCTTCAAGGCACGGCGCCTCGGCCGGGGTTGGCACGGCCTGCCGTGCAGCGGCCGCTTGTCCGGCTCCTTGCATCTGGACGACGGGCTTCGGCCGGCGGTCGGGGGTGCGGAAGAAGCTCACGCCCGGCGGCGGCACGAACGGACGGCGCCAGCTCGGCACCTCCGAGACGGCCTGCTCCGCGCGCAGACGGGCCGCTTCGGCCTCCTCGGCGGCGAACTGCGCCGCGCGCTCGGCCGCCTCGCGCTCCGCCGCCTCGCGGGCCCGCTGCGCCTCCAAAGCCGCGGCCTCGGCGGCGGCCTGGGCGTCGAGCAGGGCCTGGGCGCGGGCCTGCGCCTCGCGCTCGGCCTCCAGCGCCTGGCGGCGGCGCTCCATCAGAACGGTGTCGGGCGTGCGGGTGAAGCGCACCGCCTCGGGCAGCGGCGCCTGCGGCACGCCGTAGGATCCGCCCGGGTTCGCGGGCTGGGAGGCGGGCAGGGCGGCCGGGAGCGGAAGCGTGCCGGCCTCCGGGGCGATCGCCGCCGGACGGCGCGGCGTGCGCACCAGGACGCCGGGACCGGAGGCGCGGGGATCGATGCGGCTCTCGAACGGCATCTCCGATTCGCCGTCGTAAGCGAAGGCCCGACCGGGATGAACCGGGGCGGGCATCTCGAACAGCCCCTCCTCCGCTGCGGCAGCCCAAGGCTCCTGAGCAGCCGGTGTACGGCCGAGCATCGTCCCCGGCGGCACCAGCCAGCTCGGCACGCTGCCCGCGTCGAACCCGTCCGTGCCGGGCTGCGGCAGGGCCGGATGCGGCAGCGCCTGCGGGAGCGCCCGCGGCGGCGCCGGGGGCGCGCCGGCGATGCGCCGGGCGAGGTTGGAGCGCAGGCTCATCAGCCGATGGGCGATGCCGCCGATCGACCGGTCCAGGCGGTCGCCGCCGCGGCTCGGCCGCGACGGATCACGATGGGAATGGGGAGGCCGTCCCGATGCGCGCATGATCTGTGAGATGACTCGAAACAAGGTCCGGCTCCTGCGGAGCGGTTCGAGCCCCAAGCTAGGCGGATCGTCGTTAACGAACGCTTGCCCTCCCCTTCTCCGCGTCGTCCCAGGCCGCCGGTGCAAGCGGAACGCGAACCGACTATCATCGAGCGCGGTTGGCGCTTTGCGGCGATGTTTCGAGATCCGGTGCGAGAGCGCGCCTGAGGCGTGGCCGTGCCGCACGCCAAGTTTGAGAAACGACGACCCGAGAGACACTTGGCAGGCTATTCTGCCATATTAGGTGAGCTTCGAGACCCGGTGACGACTCCGAGCCAAGAACCCGTCAGCCCCCAAGACTTCCGCTCGCTCTACCGGCACGGCTTCGCCCGCGTGGCGGCCTGCACCGGGCGCAGCCATCCGGGCGATCCGGCGGCCAATGTCGAGGATATATTGCGCCTCGCGCGGCAGGCGCATGGGGCCGGGGCGGCGCTCGCGGTCTTTCCCGAACTCTGCGTCTCCTCCTACGCCATCGAGGATCTGCTGCTGCAGGCGACCCTCCTCGACGCGGTCGAAGCCGGGGTCGCGCGGCTGGTCGAAGAGAGCGCCGGGCTGACGCCGCTCCTCGTCGTCGGCGCGCCCCTGCGCTGGCACAACCGGCTCTACAATTGCGCGGTGGCGATCCGCGGCGGGCAGCTCTTGGGCGTGGTGCCGAAGAGCTATTTGCCGAATTACCGGGAATTCTACGAGAAGCGCCACTTCGCCTCGGGCGCCGGGATCATGGCTGAGACGATCCGTCTGGCCGGGCTCGAGGCGCCGTTCGGCACCGACCTGATCTTTTCCGCCGAGGACCTGCCCGGCTTCCGTCTCGCCATCGAGGTCTGCGAGGATCTCTGGGTGCCGCAGACGCCGGGGATGGAGGCGGTGCTGGCCGGCGCCACGGTGATCGCCAACCCCTCGGGCAGCCCGATCACCGTGGGCCGCGCCGATTCCCGCGAACTGCTCACCCGCGCCGCCTCGATGCGCGGCCTGTGCGCCTACGTCTACGCCGCGGCCGGAACCGGCGAATCCACCACCGACCTGTCCTGGGACGGGCAGACCAGCATCGACGAGAACGGCGTGCGTCTGGCCGAAGGCGCGCGCTTCCCCGAGGGACCGGTGGTGACGCTGGCCGACATCGACCTCGACCTGATCGCCGGGGAGCGGCTCCAGGCCGGCAGCTTCGACGACAACGCCCGCAACCAGAGCCTCCGGCCCTGGCGCACGGTGTCCTTCCGCCTCGATCCGCCGCAGGGCGATCTCGGCCTGGAGCGCCGGGTCGAGCGCTTCCCCTTCGTGCCCGCCGATCCGGCGCGCCTCGCGCAGGATTGCTACGAGGCCTACAACATCCAGGTCGCGGGCCTCGCCCAGCGGCTCGCTGCCACCGGCACCAAGCGGGCGGTGATCGGCGTGTCCGGCGGCCTCGACTCGACCCACGCGCTGATCGTCGTGGCAAAAGCCTTCGATCGCCTCGGCCTGCCGCGGAAGGACATCCTGGCCTACACCCTGCCGGGCTTCGCCACCTCCGATGAGACCAAGACCAACGCCCACGCCCTGATGCGGGCGCTCGGCACCACGTCGGAGGAGATCGACATCCGCCCGGCCGCCCGGCAGATGCTGAGCGATATGGGCCACCCGTTCGGGCGGGGCGAGGCGGTCTACGACGTCACCTTCGAGAACGTGCAGGCGGGGCTTCGCACCGATTACCTGTTCCGGCTCGCCAACCAGCACGGCGGCATCGTCATCGGTACCGGCGACCTCTCGGAGTTGGCGCTCGGCTGGAGCACCTACGGCGTCGGCGACCAGATGAGCCATTACGGCGTCAATGCCGGTGTGCCCAAGACCCTGATCCAGCACCTGATCCGCTGGGTGATCTCCTCCGGCCAGTTGGGCGCCGAGGAGAACCGGACGCTTCAGGCGGTGCTCGACACCGAGATCTCCCCGGAGCTGGTGCCCGCCTCGGAAGGCGAGGGGCCGCAGAGCACGGAGGCCAAAATCGGTCCCTATGCCCTGCAGGACTTCAATCTCTGGTTCACCCTGCGCCACGGCTTCCGGCCCTCGAAGATCGCCTTCCTCGCGCTGCACGCCTGGGGCGATGCGGGGCGCGGCGACTGGCCGCCGGACTTTCCGCAGGCCAAGCGCGTCGCCTACGACTTGGCCGAGATCCGGCGCTGGCTCGGCGTCTTCCTCGATCGCTTCTTCCGCTTCAGCCAATTCAAGCGCTCGGCGCTGCCCAACGGCCCGAAGGTCTCGGCCGGAGGCTCCCTCTCGCCCCGCGGCGACTGGCGGGCGCCGTCGGACGCCAGCGCCCGCGCGTGGCTCGATGAGTTGGAGCGCAACGTCCCGAAGACGTGACGGCGGTCGGGCCGGTTCAAGGGGCTCCGCCGGTCCAAGGCCCGCCGCCCGCGTCCGGGGCGGGATGGAAGCCGTCGAGCGTCGCGACCGAGGGGGCCCGTCCGGCACGGCGCTGGGCGACGTAGTCGAGGATGCCCATCACGGCGCGCTCGGAATAGGGCTTGGCGATGACGCCGAGCGCACCGGCGAAGTCCGGCGGGATGCGCTTGGCGTTGGCGGTCATGAACACCACCGTGATCCGCGGGTCGCCCGCCAAGGCGCGGGCCACCTCCACGCCGGTCGGGCCGTCGACGAGGTGGATGTCCACGAGTGCCACGTCCGGTCGGGCGCTGCGGCCGAGCGCGATGGCATCCGCCGAGCAGCCCGCCACGCCGACGCTGACATGGCCGAGATCTTCCAGAAGACATTCCAGTTCGAGGGCGATCAGCACCTCGTCCTCGACGACGAGGATGCGCAGGGGCGCCTCCCTCACCTCGGCCATCGCGGCTCTCCCGGCCTCGTTTCGCTCCTCGATCCGACGGGATCGGCCAAGATCGCGTTTACCGGAAACGAGCCCGGTCGATCGGGGAGCCGTTTGCGGTGGAAACGAGAGGGCCGACCGGCGGAGGAACCGGTCACGGTGCGTCGGCCCCGGTCAGCGGGATCGTGATCGCGATCCGGGTGCCGGGCCCGGCATCCGACCATTCGAGCGTTCCGCGCAACTGGCGCACCACCATCTCGACGAGGGTACGGCCGAAGCCGGCGGGGTTGGGAGAGGCCGCGCCCATGCCGATGCCGTCGTCCTCGATGACGAGGCGCATCCCCGCCTCACAGCGGCGCGCCTCGATGGCGACCCGGCCGCGGCGCTCCTCCGGGAAAGCGTGGTGCAGGGCGTTCGTCGTCAATTCGTGGATCAGCAGCGCCAGCGGCGCGGCCATGGCGGCGGAGAGCGCCAGGGCCTCGATCTTCGTCTCGATCCGGGTGCGATCCTCGTCGAGGCCGGCGGCGAGGTCGGCGATCAGGTCGGCGGTGAAGTCCTTGAAATCGAAGCGGGAGACGTCGCCCTCGGAGTAGAGCATCCGGTGGGCGGTGGAGAGGGCACTGATCCGGTCGGCCATAGCCTGAAGCGCGTCGCGGGCCTCGCCCTCGGGCGTGCGCCGCGCCTTCAGCAGCATCAGCGAGGAGATGACCTGAAGGTTGTTCTTGACCCGGTGGTCGACCTCGTGGAGCAGCGCCGTCTTCTGTTCGAGCGCCGAGCGCAGGTCGGCGGTGCGCTCGTTCACTTCGCGCTCGAGCGCGCCGTTGGCGTCGCGCATGGCCAGTTCCAGGCGGTGCTTGTCGGTCATGTCGGCCTGGGCCGAGAAGAAGAACACCACCTTGCCCGCCGCGTTGCAGACCGGGTTGATCGTCATGCCGTTCCAGAACGGGGTTCCGTCCTTGCGGTAGTTGAGCAGTTCGCCCTCGAACGGCCGGCCGGCGGAGAGCGACCTGCGCATCCTTTCGAGCACGTCCGCATCGGTGAGGGGGCCCTGCAGCAGGCGGCAGTTGTGGCCGTAGATCTCCTCGCGGTCGTAGCCGGTGAGCGCCAGGAAGGCGGCATTGGCCCACACGACGGGATTGTCGCCCTGCCCCGGATCGGTGACGACCATGGGGGTCGGGCTCGCCTCGAAGGCCGCCGCGAAGACGTCCACCGTGACGCCCGCGGGCAAGCTCGCTCCTTTGGGAAAACCCGACATCTCGAACGCCAACAGAGGCACGCCGCGATGGATTGCGGCACATGAACCGGAGTCTCCAGGCGCATTCCGCAGCGTCCGGCCCCGCGACTCAAACGAGCCCGGACCGTCCCCGTTCCGTGCGGCCAAGCACGCAGACCAAGCACGCAGACCAAGCACGCAGGCCGAGCCGTCGAGCACGCAGCACCCCGGCGCTCCGGCCGCGTGTCGGCGCTGGGGTTACACTTGCGTCAACCATGTTCGTCCATAAGCAGCTCGGGATTCCGAAGCCGCGCTTGTCCTGCAAGGGAGGCACACGGGGGGCTGGCGGGCGCAAGGCCGCCATGTTTTCCGCGGAGTCGTATCAAAGATGCGCGAGCGAACGACGCGCCTGCGTCCGGGCGACCGGCCGCTCGCCGCGTCCCGGCTCCGCGAATTCTCGGATCCGCGAAGTCTCGGATCCACGAAACCCCGCACCCGCCTTCGGGCGAAGGCTCCAGGGAGTTCCACGCGATGGCGGCGCAAGCAGCGGCCCAGACGGCGCAACCCCGCAAGTTTCGCCTGCGGGACATCACCGAGGATCGCCGCGTCGCCCTGATGCTGGCTCTCGGCTTCGCCTGCGGCCTGCCGATCCTGCTCGTGTTCTCCACGCTCTCGGCCTGGCTCGCCACCGCCGGCATCCAGCGCACCAGCATCGGCCTGCTCTCCTACGTCTCCTTCGCCTACTCGCTGAAGTTCCTGTGGGCGCCGGTGATCGACCGCTTCGACCTGCCGGTCCTGGCGCGCTGGCTCGGCCGCCGCCGCGCCTGGATGGTGGCGGCGCAGATCGCGGTCGCCCTCGGCCTCATCGGCATGAGCCAGGGCGATCCGGCCGCCTCCTTGAGCTTCATGGTGATCTGCGCGCTGCTGACCGCCTTCGCCTCGGCGACGCAGGACATCGTGGTCGATTCCTGGCGCATCGACGCGGCCCCGACGGAGCGGCAGGGCGTGATGCTCGCCGCCTACCAGCTCGGCTACGCCATCGCCCGCGCCTTCGCCGGGGCCGGCGCGCTCTACATCGCGCAAGGCGCCGGCTGGAGCCTCGCCTACGGCGCGATGGCGGCGCTGATGCTGGTCGGGCTGGTCGCCGCCCTGCTGGCCCCGCGCCAGGACCCGGTGACGGTGCCGGGCGAGCGGCGCTCGCTCGCCACGACGCTGCGCGTCGCCGTGGTCGATCCGTTCTCCGACCTCGTGCGCCGCAAGGGGGGCCAGCTGATCCTGATCCTGGCCCTGATCATGTTCTACCGCCTGCCCGACATCATCTCGGGCGTGATGGCCCAGCCCTTCTACATCGAGAAGGCCTTCACGCTCACCGAGATCGCCAACGTCACCAAGGTCTACGGCGTCATCGTCGGCATCCTGGGCGCCTTCGTCGGCGGGCTCTCCGTCATCCGCCTCGGCATGAATTGGACGCTGCTGATCGGCGGCATCATCGGTGCCGCCTCGAACCTGATGTTCACTTGGCTCGCGTTGAGCGGGCCGGAGCGGGTGGCGATGCCCTTTTTCTGGGTCGCCAATGGCGGCGTCGACACGGGAGACCTGATGCTGCTGCTCCAGGCCAACAGCGGGGCGGGGGGCACGCTCATCCCCTGGATCCCCGAGCGGGCGCCGCTGTCGCTGTTCGTGCTCAGCATCTCGATCGACAACTTCGCCGGCAACTTCGCGGGCACCGCCCTCATCGCCTACATGTCGAGCCTGACCTCGCCCGCCTTCGTGGCGACGCAGTACGCCCTGCTCTCCTCGCTCTACGCCCTGCCCGGCAAGTTCGTCGGGGGCTTTTCCGGCTTCATGGTCGACGCGATGGGCTATCCGGCCTTCTTCGCGGCGTCCGCCGCGATCGGCATTCCCGTGGCGCTGCTCTGCATTGTCCTGATGATCCTGCGCGAGGGACGGGAGGAGCCCGTGCCCGAACCCGCTCCCGAAGCGGAGGCGGTCGCGATGAAGGTATGACCCCGGCCCGCGTTCCGCGCCGGCCCGGTCTTCCGAAAACGGAACCAAGCGCGCGGCCCCGCGCTTGCTGTGTCCGAAGTCACTGAGGTGCGAGGCTGGGATACGAACCGTGAGCGACTTGACCCTCGTCGGCGAGACCCTGCCGGTTCCGGTGGAGGCGTCCGCCTCGCCCCCGCTGTCGGAGGGCGACCGTCTGGCCCTGCGCCGGGCCGTGGCCGTGCTGGAGAAGCCGGGCCTTGCCGCCCGGCTCTCGGCGGCGGCGGGTGCGCCCCTGGACATGATCGGCCGGGCGCTGCCGGCTCCCATCACCGAGACGGTGGCCAGCGCCACGGAAGGCGCGATGCGCACGGCCCTGCGGGTCGCGCTCGCGACCCTGCCGGATAAGGACGTAAAGCCCGCCGGCACCGCGCTGGAACGCGTCGAGACGGAAGCCGGGGGGCGCCTGAGCCGCCTGCTCGGGTCGAGCGATACCCGCCATAAGGCGCTCGCCGCCGTGACCGGCGCCGTCGGCGGCGTGCTCGGCCTCGCGACGCTGGCGGTGGAACTGCCGGTCTCCACGACGATCATGCTGCGCTCGATCGCCGAGATCGCGCGGCAGGAGGGCGAGGATCTGAGCGATCCCGAGACCGCGCTCGCCTGCGTGCAGGTCTTCGCCCTGGGCGGGCGCGCCGGCGCCGAGGCCTCGGTCGCCGACAGCGGCTATTTCGCCGTGCGCGCGGCGCTGGCCAAGACCATGTCGGAGGCGGCCCGCTACGCTGCCCACCGCTCGCTGCTCGATGCCGGCGCGCCGCCGCTGGTGCGGCTCACCGCTCAGATCGCCGCCCGCTTCGGTCTCGTCGTCTCGCAGAAGGTCGCGGCCCAGGCCGTACCGGTGATCGGGGCGCTGGGGGGCGCCGCGGTCAACGCCGCCTTCATGGACCACTTCCAGTCCATGGGCCGCGCCCACTTCACCGTGCGCCGGCTCGAGCGCGCCTACGGCAAGGAGGCCGTGCACGCGGCCTATCTCGAGGAGAAGGCGGCGCTCGGCCTCGGGTGAGCGCCTCACGGCCACACCTTGATCGCCACCGGCCGCCGTACGAGGTCGCGGTCGGAGGTGATGGTGCAGCCCTCAAGGCGCAGGGTCGCGAAGGTGAGGAGCGCGCCCTCGCCGACATCGTCGAAGTTGCGGCCCTTGGCGTCCGGATCGAGCAGGGATGGGTAGGCGATCAGCCGTCCCTTCGCCTGGCAGGGGTCGTCGTAGAGGGTGGCGCCGGCGAGCAGCAACCGCGGCCCGTCCCAGGTCAGCAGGTCGCGCGAGGTGCTCCAGTAGAAGCCCGATTCCGGAAAGGCCCCGCCCTTGGCCGCCATGAACACGGCGATCCAGGCTCCGGTGCCGCGGTGGCGCACCACTGCGCCGACGGGGGCGGGAAACGGCGCCACCGGCTTGCAGGTGTCGGCGAGCCTGACCGGCTTGCGGTAGGGGTCGGGGAAGGCGGCGGTGAAGCCGGTGCCGGTCCAGGCGCGCCAGCTCGCGGGATCCTCCGGCCGCTCGGTGCGAAACAGGCAGACGCCCGCCTCCTGATCGCTGCCTGGACGGTCCCAACCCGTGGTCGAGGCGAAGAAGTAGCGGAAGCGCCCCTCACTGACGATGTTGGAGGGGTTGAAGAAGCCCCGGTGCCGGCCCTGGCCCTCCTCCTGCCGGAAGGGCGCGCCCGCCACCACCGCGGGCGGTGTCGTTCGGGTGAAGCTCACGCCCCCGTCGCGGGAGAAGGCCGCCGTGACCGTGTTGTACCAGCACTCCATATAAACCTTCGAGCGGCAGCGGCCCTCGTGCTCGTTGGCCTGATACTCGTGGTGGAGGAGGGCGGCGACGCTCGTGCCGTCCTCGGTCCAAGTGGCGGTGATCCACGAGCGGTCGTCGTAGAGCGCCGGATCGGGCTTCTCCCCGGAATCGAGCACCACGCGGCAATCGATCTTGAGATGGTCGAGATCGAGGCCGCGCAGGGCCCGGTTGCGGTAGTGCAGGCCATAGAGCGCGACCTGACCCGAGGCGTCGCGGAAGGCGCGGGCTGGGGCGTCGGGCACGTCGGCGCCGTCGCAGGCGTCGCGGGTGGCGGAAAAGATCGTCCGCTCCGGCCCCGTCAGGGTGAGCGCCGAGAGCGGCGGCTCCGGGGCGGCGCGGACCGGCGGCACGCCGCCGCAGGCGAGCGCGAGCGTCACGGCGAGGGGGCGGCCAAGGAGACGGCCAAGCAGACGGGACGATCTGGACATCCCGCCAGGATTGCGTTTTGAACCGTTACAGGGAGCTTGTCCGCATCCGCCGGAGCGAGCGCCGTCCACAGGCTGCCCCATGCTGGTGATGATCCTCGGCCTCGTGCTGTTCCTCGGCACGCACGCCTTCTCCATGGCGCGGTCCAAGCGCGCGGAGGTGATCGGCCGCATCGGCGAGGGCCGATTCAAGCTCGGCTACACCCTGCTCTCGGCGGCGGGCCTGATCCTGACCGTCTACGGCTACGGCCTGTACCGGCAGGAAGGCATGATCCCGGTCTGGTCGCCGCCGCTCTGGACCCGGCATCTGGCGGTGCTGCTGACTCTGTTCGCCTTCATCAGCCTTGCCGCGACCTACCTGCCGGGCCATCTCCGCGCCCGGCTCAAGCACCCGATGCTGCTCGCCGTGAAGATCTGGGCGACCGCCCACCTGCTGGCCAACGGCGATCTCGGCTCGATCCTGCTGTTCGGCTCCTTCCTCGCCTGGGCGGTGGCCGCCCGCATCAGCGCCAAGCGCCGGACGCTCACCGCGGGGCAGGTGGCGCAGCAGCATGGCGGGCAGGCCGCCCCGGCCGGCTGGCGCAACGACGCCATCGCCGTGGTGGTCGGCGTCGTGGCGTGGTTCGTGTTCGGCAAATACCTGCACCCGCTCCTCATCGGCGTCGCCGCCTGGCCAGGGCAGGCCTGAGCCTCATTCGCCAAAGCGGAGGCGCTGTGCTAGGCGCCCCGACAAGACAGGCGAGGCGAGTGCGCTTCCGCGAGGGGCGCCCGGATTTTTTCGAAGATGGCCGAGAACAACGAGTTCATCCGCGAGGTCGACGAGGATTACCGCCGCGACCAGATCGCCAGGATCTGGAAGCGCTACAACGCGCTGATCATCTCCGGGGCGATCCTCCTCGTGGCCGGCGTCGGCGGCTACAATTACTGGCGCCATGCCGAGCGCACCCGCGCCGAGGCGGCTTCCGAGCGCTACGATGTCGCCAGCCGCCTCGCCAAGGACGGCAAGACCGAGGAGGCGGACCGCGACTTCGCCGCGATCCGCACCGACGCGCCGGGCGGCTACGCCCTGCTCGCCCGCTTCCGCCTCGCCGCCGACGCGGCCAAGCGCGACGCGGCTGCCGGAGCGGAGGCCTATGACAAGCTCGCCGCCGATACCGGTATCGGCGATTCCCTGCGCGACCTCGCCCGCCTGCGCGCGGCCCTGCTGCGCCTCGACGGGTCCGATCCGAACGCGGCCCTGGCGAGCCTCCAGGGGCTTGCCGCCCCGACCAACGCCTATCGCCACACCGCCCGCGAGATGCTCGGCCTGGCCGCGCTCAAGCGCGGCGACATCGAGGGCGCCGGCCGCTGGTTCGACCAGATCAGCGCCGATGCCGAGACGCCCCAGGGCCTGCGCCAGCGGGTCGATGTCTACGCGGCGCTGGTGGCCGGCGGTCCCGTCACCGTGACCGAGGCCAAGCCCGAGAACGCCGCGCCGCCGCCGATCACCCGCTGACGGCGCGGCCGGAACCGCTTATCTTCTCAAGCATCGTCCCGAAAGCTGGCCTCCGGCTTGTCTGAAAAGACGATGCGTTCATCGAATATCGCGCGTCGGGCTTGTCCGCCCCGCGCGCCTGACGAGACTGTACTGTCCCATGGATCTGCCGACCGTCGCGATCGTCGGACGCCCGAATGTCGGCAAGTCGACCCTGTTCAACCGGCTGGTCGGGCGCAAGCTCGCGCTCGTCGACGACCGCCCCGGCGTGACCCGCGACCGCCGCGAGGGCGAGGGCTTCATCGGTGACGTTGCCTTCCGCGTCATCGACACCGCCGGCCTCGAGGAGGCGGATGCCGATTCGCTGCTCGGCCGCATGCGCGCCCAGACCGAGGCCGCGATCCTCGAGGCCGACGCGGTTCTGTTCGTGATCGATGCTCGCGCCGGCGTCCTGCCGTCCGACCGGCCCTTCGCCGAACTGGTGCGCCGCTCCGGCTGCCCCGTCATTCTCATCGCCAACAAGGCCGAGGGCGGGGCCGGGATGGCGGGTGCCTACGACGCATTCTCGCTGGGGCTCGGTGATCCGATCCCCTTCTCCGCCGAGCACGGCGAGGGTCTGGGCTCACTCCAGGATGCCCTGCGCGAGGTTCTGCCCGAGCCGGACGATGAGGAGGAGGACGAGGAGGGCGGCAAGGGCCTGCGCGTCGCCATCGTCGGGCGGCCGAACGCGGGCAAGTCCACCCTGATCAACCGGATGATCGGCGAGGAGCGCCTGCTGGTCGGACCCGAGGCCGGCATCACCCGCGATTCGATCTCGCTGGATTGGGAGTGGCGCGGGCGCCGGATCAAGCTGCACGACACCGCCGGCATGCGCCGCCGGGCCCGCATCGACGACAAGCTGGAAAAGCTCGCGGTCTCGGACGGATTGCGCGCCGTGCGCTTCGCCGAGGTCGTGGTCGTGCTCCTCGACGCGACGATTCCCTTCGAGAAGCAGGATCTCACCATCGTCGATCTCGTCGAGAGCGAGGGGCGCGCCCTGGTGATCGGCCTCAACAAGTGGGATCTCGTTGCCGACCAGCCGGGGCTGCTGAAGTCCCTGCGCGAGGATTGCACCCGCCTGCTGCCGCAGGTCCGCGGCGTCTCGGTGGTGCCGCTCTCAGGCCTTGCCGGCGAGGGCATCGACAAGCTGATGCAGGCAGTGGTCGATGCCTCCGAGGTGTGGAGCCGGCGCGTCTCGACGGCGCGGATCAATGCGTGGCTCACCGACGCGCTCCAGCGCAACCCGCCGCCCGCGGTCTCAGGGAGGCGCATCAAGATCCGCTACGCCACCCAGGTGAAGAGCCGCCCGCCGCACTTCGCCCTGTTCGGCAACCAGCTCGACGCCCTGCCGAAATCCTACACCCGCTATCTCGTCAACGGCCTGCGTGAGGCCTTCGACCTGCCCGGTACGCCGATCCGGCTGTCCCTGCGCACGTCCAAGAACCCGTTCGACAAGAGCTGAGAATCGGCTTGAGGAGACGGTTTCGTCCCGTCTCTGCCTGGGCGCGGGGGACAAAGAAAACATCGTTCTCCCAGGAACCGATCGCGGAGGGATTCGCTCTCTTCAAGAGCCAATCATTGGGATGCCGAACCCTTGCTCGCCGGGAGCGAGGTCTTAGTTTTCGGCCTCCTCTCGCATGGATCGCTTTTCGATGGCCGGATCGTCCTCCGCCGCCGCGCGGCCGACGAAATTCGGTGAGCCCCGCACGCTCGCCCTCCTGGCGCTCGCCGCCCTGGCCACGCTCGTCGTGATCGCGGCGGTTTGGACCCTTCTCGCCGGTGGCGCGGGCGGGGACACGGTCCAGGCGGTGAGCGAGGGGCTGGCGAGCCGCGGCTTCTGGACCGCCGTCGCGGTCGGGCTCGCGGCGCAGACTGTCGATGGCGCGCTCGGCATGGCCTACGGCATCACTTCGACCACCTTCCTGCTCTCCACCGGGGTGCCGCCGGCGGCGGCCTCGGCCTCGGTGCATGTCGCCGAGATCTTCACCACCGCCTTCTCCGGCCTGTCGCACTGGCGACTCGGCAACGTGAACGGGGCGCTGTTTCGACGCCTGCTGATCCCCGGCGCGATCGGCGCGGTGGCGGGCGCGTATCTCCTCACATCGGTCGATGGCGAGACCATCAAGCCGTTCGTCTCGGTCTACCTGCTGGTGATGGGTCTCTATGTCCTGTCGAAGGCGTTCCGCACCCTGAAGACCCGCCGCGAGCCGCCGCGCGCGGTGGTGCCGCTGGCGCTCGGCGGCGGCTTCGTCGACGCGGTCGGCGGCGGCGGGTGGGGGCCGGTGGTGACGACGACGCTGGTCGGCGGCGGGCAGGATCCGCGCACCTCCATCGGCACGGTCAACGCGGCGGAGTTCTTCATCGCGCTGGCGAGCGGCCTCTCCTTCAGCCTGCTCGGCGGGCTGACCCACTGGACCACCATCGCTGGCCTCGTCGTCGGCGGGCTGTTCGCGGCACCGATCGCCGCGCTTCTGGTGCGGGTGATCCCGGCGCGGGCGCTGATGGTCGTGGTCGGGCTGCTGATCGCGGTCTTGAGCCTCGTGAACCTCGCCGGGCTGTTCGGCTAAAGCCTCAGCTCTCCCGGCTCACCCGGCCCGCGTCGTCTCGGCGAGCCAGTCGACCACCGCGTCGAGGGCCTGGCGGTTGCTGGTGTCGCCGCCGCGGGTGGCCTCGAACGCGGCGATCTGCCGGTCGGCGCTGGTGCCCTCGCGCAGGATGCGGCGGGCGTCGGCGACCTCTTCGGTGCAGCCGAGCGCCTCGGCGTCCTCGGCGATCAGCGAGAGCAGCGTGTCGAGGGCGGCCTCGAACGGGAACGCCTGTTCCGAGGCCTCGTCGATCAGCTCGGCCTCGATCCCGCTGCGCTGGGCCCGCCAGAGATTCTCCGCCGCGATCGCCCGCGACACGCCGGTGAGCCCCGCATTGATGTCGGGCCGGCGCTCGACCAGCCGCACGAGGCAGCGGAACAAAGCCGCCAGCACGATGGCGTCGGCGAGCCGGGTGCAGGAATCGGCGATGCGCAGTTCGAGCGTCGGGAACTTGATCGAGGGCCGTAAGGACCACCACAGGAAGCTCGCATCCTGGATCGAGCCGGCATTGGTCATGATCCGCACGTAGCGCGCGTAGGCCTCGGCATCGCCCATCAGGTCGGGCAGGCCGGTGCGGGGCAACTCGCCGAAAGCGCTGAGACGGTAGGCGGCGAGCCCCGTCGGCTTGCCCTGCCAGAACGGCGAGGAGGCCGAGAGCGCGAACAGCAGCGGCTGGAACGGCAGCAGCCGGTCCATCAGGGCCACGCGCCGGTCGGGGTCGGAGACCTCGACATGGACGTGCATGCCGCAGATCAGGCTGCGCCGCCCGGCCAGCCCCACATCGCGCAGGATGCCGCGGTAGCGGTCGCCCTTGGTCGGCAATTGCCGCGCCCAGTCGGCGATGGGGTGGGTGCCGGCGGCGAAGACGAGGAGCCCGTGCTCGGCCCCCAATTCCGCAAGCGCCTGCCGCTGCCGCATCAGCGACTCGTGGGCGGCCGGGAAGGCGGTCGAGGGCGGGGTGCAGACCTCGACCTGGCATTGCAGCAGCTCGCGCCCGATCTCCGGCAGCCGCTCGCCGGCCGCCTGATGGAACGGCTTGACCGAGCGGCGCGGGGTGCCGCGGGTCTCGGCATCGGCGAGGAAATACTCTTCCTCGATCCCGAACCGGTAGGGATGGGCGCTCATGCCGTAACGACTCCGACGACCGGCCGACGCGGGCTCTCGCCGGGGCCGGAGCCCGCGAGGGGAGCGCCGCGAAAGGACCTTGGCCGGGAGCAAGCCGTTTGCAGGGCCAAGAGTTCCGAAGGGTTCCGTGCGGGTTCCGCGCCGCGTGGCCGGGGACGCGACACCGTGGCCGCACGGCGGCGCTCGCGCCGGGGGCGGGGAGGGCGCTACAGCTCTTTTTCCCCTGCCGCTTCTCTCTCGCGACCATGCCCGAACTGCCCGAAGTCGAGACCGTGCGCCGGGGCCTCGCGCCTGCCATGGTCGGCGCGCGCTTCTCCCGCGTCATCCTGCGCCGGCCGAACCTGCGATTCCCCTTCCCCGAGCGCTTCGCCGAGCGGCTGGAGGGCGCCACCGTGCGCGACCTCGCGCGCCGGGCCAAATACCTCACCGCGCATCTCGATTCCGGCGAGAGCCTGATCCTGCATCTCGGCATGAGCGGGCGCTTCGACGTGCGGATGCCCGACGGCTCGAACCTCTCGCCGGGCGACTTCTACCTCGAAGGGGCGCTGGGCCAGCCCAAGCACGACCACGTGGTGATGGCTTTCGCCAACGGCGCCACGGTGACCTACAACGACACCCGCCGCTTCGGCTTCATGGACCTCGTGGCGACGCGCGATCTCGACACCTGCCGCCACTTCGCCGGCATGGGCGTCGAGCCGCTCTCGGACGCCCTCGACGCGGCCCTGCTCGCGCGGCTGTTCGCGAGAAAGATCACGCCGCTGAAGGCGGCGCTGCTCGACCAGCGCCTGATTGCGGGCCTGGGCAACATCTATGTCTGCGAGGCGCTGCACCGCTCGGGGCTCCACCCGGCCCTGCCGGCGGGCGCGCTGACCAAGCCCGATGGCTCGCCGGCACCGAAGGCCAAAAGGCTCGTCAAGGAGATCAAGGCGGTACTGACCGAGGCGGTGGCCGCCGGCGGCTCGACCCTGCGCGACTACGCCCGGCCGGACGGGGAGCGCGGCGCCTTCCAGCACGGGTTCCGCGTCTACGACCGGGTGGGCCATGCCTGCCCGACCCGAGGCTGCACCGGCCGGATCGGCCGGATCGTGCAGGGCGGGCGCTCGACCTTCTTCTGCGAGACCTGCCAAAAACTGCCGCTCCGATAAGGTCGCAACGTCGGAGAGGCCGGTTTCATCCCGCTTATGGTTTGCTGAAATTCGGCGCTCATCCGCCCTTCTTCAGGTCATTCGCCGCGCGAATGTTGAACGGTTCGGGGCCGCAACGCGTTCTTAGCTTCGCCACAGCACGGCAAAGCCCGTTTCCGCTCTTCCGGCGCGCTGTCCATTCACGGCGGTGCTTCGAAGGGCTCAACGACACGGAGGAACATCCATGCGCGCCATCAAGCTGCTTCCCGTCCTCGGCCTCATCGCCCTCGGCCTCGCCGCCTGCAAGGACGAGAAGAAGGACACCACCGGCACGACCACGCCTCCGGCCAGCACCACGACCACCGCCCCGGCGACGCCGCCGGCCACCCCGCCGGCCGCCGGCCAGACCACGGCACCGACCAACCCGCCCGCCGCGAACAAGCCTGCCGGGCAGCCGTAACGTCTCGGAATTTTCGCCGCCCGGCCGGTGGCCGTGGGCGCACGGACAGGGAGAAGGCTCGCCGGAAGGCGGGCCTTCTTGCGTTCAGGGCCTTAGGTCCTCGCGCTTGACAGGACACGTCTCATGAAACATGTAAAGTTACATGAGACGAGACAGCAAGCTTTCGGGGGTCCTCCACGTCCTCCTGCACATGGCCGAGATCGAGGGGCCGGTGACGTCCGAGTTCCTGGCCGGCGTGATGCAGACCAACCCCGTCGTGGTCCGGCGCATCATGGCCGGCCTGCGGGACCGGGGCTACGTCCGCTCGGAGAAGGGACATGGCGGCGGCTGGCGGATCGCCTGCAACCTCCGGGCCGTCACCCTGCGCGACGTCTACGAGGCGCTCGGTGCGCCCGAGATCTTCGCCATGGGCAATCGGAGCGAGGCGCCCGGCTGCCTCGTCGAGCAGGCGGTCAATGCCGCGATGGACGAGAGCTTCCGCGAGGCGGAGGCCCTTCTGATGACCCAGCTCGGCCGGATCACGCTGGCTGCGCTCAGCGCCGACTTCCACGCCCGCCTCGCCGCGCGCGGGGGCGACTTCAACCTGGAGACGGCCCATGCGGTATGATGCGATCGTTGTCGGCGGCAGCTTCGCCGGCCTCTCCGCGGCGCTCTACATCGCCCGCGCCCGCCGCAGGGTCTGCGTCGTCGATGCCGGCGCGCCCCGCAACCGGTTCGCGGCCGCCTCGCACGGCTTCTTCGCGCAGGACGGCGAGAACCCGCTGGCGATGATCGCGGCGGCTCGTGCCCAACTCGCGGCCTACCCGAACGCCACCCTCGTCACAGGGGAGGCGGTGTCGGCACGGGCGCAGGGCGACGGCTTCGCCGCCTCGCTCGCGGAGGGGCGGCGGCTCGAGGCCGCCAAACTCGTCCTCGCTTTCGGCATCAGCGACATCCTGCCCGACCTTCCGGGGCTGGCGGAGCGCTGGGGGGCGAGCGTGCTGCACTGCCCCTACTGCCACGGCTTCGAGTTTTCCGGGCGCGTTCTCGGCGTGCTGTATGCCGGGCCGAAATCGGTCCACCAGGCGGAGCTCGTCGCGGAATGGGGGCCGACCACGCTCTTCCTGAACGGGAATCCGGCGCCGGACGCAGAGGCCGCGGCGCGGCTCGCCGCGCGCAAGGTCAGGATCGAACCCGGCCCGGTCCGGGCGCTCGCGGGCGACGGCGGCGCCCTGTCGGCCGTCGTCATGGCGGATGGCCGGACGGTTGCGCTCGACGCCCTCTTCGTCGGCCCCCGGTACCGCCTCAACAGCCCGATCGCCGAGGGACTCGGCTGCGCCGTGGACGAGGGGATGCTCGGCCCGACGATCCGCACCGACGCGATGAAGGAGACGACGGTGCCCGGCGTCTACGCGGCCGGGGACGCGGCCCGGTTTCCCCATAGCGTGGCCTGGGCGTCGGCCGACGGCGTGACGGCGGGGGTGTCGCTGCATCAGGCGCTGGTGTTTCCGCGCTTGGCAGCGTGAGGAGGACGAGGTCGGGCTCTCAGTCGCCCGGCGGTCCGATCGATTGATTTCGACTTGCCGGCGCGTGCCGCGGCGATCAGTCTGAGGCCGGGCGCGGCGCGATTGCCTCGATCCGAGCTGTCCTCGATGGGATCGAAGTTCAGATGCAGCGGCTTCGATCGCCTCGGCGCCTCGCACCGATCGTCCTGGCGCTCGGCGTCATGTCGGGTTGGCCCGGAAGCGCATTCGGCCAAGCCATCACCCGGGCGCAGGTCGAGGCGAACCTGCTGGCCCTCGAAGCGCTGGCGCAGCGGGCCATCGCTGCGGGCGACGTGCCGGGCCTCGCGATCGCGGTCGTCCACGGCGACGAGACGCTCTTCCTGAAAGGGTTCGGCCGCAGGGAAGCCGGAAAGCCCGATCCGGTCGGCCCGGATACGGTGTTTCAGATCGCGTCCCTGTCGAAGCCCGTGACCTCGACCATCGTGGCAGCCCTCGTCGGCGATGGCGTCGTCGACTGGGATTCGCGGATCGCCGATCTCGATCCTGCCTTCCGGCTCCACGAGCCCTATCCGGCCTCGCAGGTCACCGTGCGCGATTTCCTCAATCACCGCAGCGGCCTGCCTGGCCTGGCCGGGGACGACCTCGAGCAGATCGGATACGGTCGCGACGACATCCTTCGCCGGCTGCGCCTCGTGCGGCCGTCCTCCAGCTTCCGTGCCGGCTACTCCTACAGCAATTTCGGTTTCACCGAGGGCGCCGTGGCCGCCGCCGGGCCGACCGGTCAATCCTGGGACGTCGTGGCTCGGGAAAGGCTCTTCGGCCCCTTGGGCATGACATCGACGGGCACGACGTACGAAGCCTTTCTGACGCGCGACGACCGTGCCGCGCTCCATGTCCGGCGCGATGGCGTCTGGACGGCGGGGATCCGACGCGATCCCGACGCGCAGGCACCGGCCGGCGGCGTCAGTGCGAATGCCCGCGACCTCGCGCGCTGGATGCGGCTCGTGATCGGCAACGGCCGGTTCGAGGGCCGGCCGCTCGTCACCGCCGCGGCCCTGGCGCAGACGCATGGGCCGCTCACGGCACGCGGCACCAACCCCGTCACCGGCGGCGCCTCGTTCTACGGCCTGGGCTGGAATGTCGAGTACGGCCGCCACGGCCTCGTCTGGGGTCATGCGGGCGCTTTCAGCGTCGGCGCGCAGACCCTCGTCTCGATCCATCCGGACGCGAAGCTCGGCATCGTCCTTCTGACGAACGCCTTCCCGTCGGGCGTCCCGGAAGGCTTGGCCGACAGCTTCGCCGACCTCGTCTTCGACGGGCGGATCCGCAAGGACTGGCTGAAGGATTGGGGCGAGACCTACGGAACCCTGTTCGGGCCGAGCGCGGCGGCGAACCGCGCCGCCTACGCCCAGCCGCCGGCGAATGCCTCGGCCTCGCTCCCCCTGTCGGCCTATACCGGGCGCTACGCCAACGCCTATGTCGGCGACGCCGTGGTGGCGGAGGTCGGCGGTGGCCTGTCCTTGACGGTCGGGCCCGGCGGCGCGCGGACCTATCCGTTGCGGCACTTCGATCGCGACCTCTTCCTCTGCTTTCCGGATGCGGAGGCGCCGGACAATCCCTCCGCCATCCGTTTCACTGTCGGAAGCGGCGGCCGGGCCCATGCGGTGACGCTCGACGCGCTGAACGCGAACGGTCTCGGCACCCTCGATCGGTCGGGCGAATGAGCGCCGGTTCTCGGGCTTCGGCGGTCAACTCGCCGCGATCTCTCGCGTCGCCCGTCGCCCGGCCATCTCCTTGAGCACCCGCCCCAACTCCTGCGCCGAATACGGTTTCCGCAACAGCTCGAACCCGTGCGCGTCGTCCTGCGCCAGGACGTGGCTGTAGCCGGAGGTGAGCACCACCGGCAGATCCGGAAAACGCTCGCGCAGGATGCGGGCGAGCGCGATGCCGCCCATGCCGGGCATCACCACGTCAGAAAACACGGCCTCGAACGGTGTCTCGGCCCGCTCCAGCGCGACCAGGGCGGCCTCGGCGTTCTCGGCCCAGACCGGCTGGTGGCCGAGTTCCTCCAGGATCTGGGTGCAGAAGCGGCCGACCTCGACATTGTCCTCGACGACGAGGATGCGCAGATGCGCCTCGGTGCCCGTCTCCGGCCCCGGTCCGGCAGGGGTGGGGGCCGGAGGCGGGGCGGCGACCTCGGGCAGGTAGAGGGTGAAGGTGGTGCCCGCGCCCGCGCGGCTCTTCACGTCCACGTCTCCGCCCGACTGCTTGGCGAAGCCGATCACCTGGGACAGGCCGAGCCCGGTGCCCCGGCCAACCTCCTTGGTGGTGAAGAACGGCTCGAAGATGCGGGTGATGTCGGCGCTCGCGATGCCGGTGCCGGTGTCCACGACCGAGACCGCGACGAAGGGCCCGGTGGCGCCGGCATGGCCGCGGATCGGCGGCATCGGTGCGCCGCCGTCGAGGCGCAGCGTCAGGCGGCCCTCGCCGTCCATGGCATCGCGGGCGTTGACCGCCATGTTGACGAGCGCCGTCTCGAACTGGCTCGCGTCGGCGCGGACGTAGCAGGGGGCGCCGGGCAGGTCGGTGACCACGCGGATGCGCGCCCCGGTCACCGAATCGAGCATCTCCGCGATGCTGCGCAGCCGCTCGCCGACGTCGAAGGTCTCGGGCTTGAGCGCTTGGCGCCGGGCGAAGGCGAGGAGCTGGCCCGTCAGCTTCGCCGCCCGGTCCACGGTGTCGGAGACGGCATCGAGGTAGCGGCGCTTGCGCTCGGGCGCGAGGCCGGGCCGGCGCAGGAACTCCACCGAGGAGCGGATGATGGTGAGCAGGTTGTTGAAGTCGTGGGCGACGCCGCCGGTGAGCTGGCCCACCGCCTCCAGCTTCTGCGACTGGCGCAGCGCCTCCTCCGCGTGGCGCTGCTCGGTGATGTCGCGGCCGAAGCCGTAGAGCAGGCCGTCGGCGGGTACGATGGTCCAGAGCACCCTGCGGGTGCCGCCGTCCCGGGTCAGGCAGGTCAGTTCGAGGTCGGTGGAGGCGCCGGCCGCGAGCCGCTCCAGCGCCGCCTCGGCCGCCGGACGATCCTCGGGGGCGAAGAAATCGGGCACGCAGCGGCCCACCGTCTCGGCCTGCGCCCAGCCCAGCGTCCGGCTCCACGAGGGATTCACCGCCCCGATCCGCCCGTCGGGGGAGGCGACGACCTTGAGCACCGGCGAGAGCGTCCAGACGCGGTCGCGGTCGCGCCGCTGCGCCACCACCTCCGCCTCCAGGTCGGCGGCTTTGGAATGGAGCAGGTGCTCGAGGCGCCGCCGCGCCGTGATGTCCTGGAACAGCACCGCGACCTGCCGGCGCGCGGGCGGCTCGATGCGGAAGGCGGCGAGTTCGAGGTAGCGCCCGGTGGCGACCAGCTCGCGCTGGAAGCGGATCGGCCGGCCGGTGCGCAGGACGTCGCCGTAGAGCGCGAGCCAGCCCTCGGCTTCATCGCCGACGATCTCGCGCAGGCGTTTTCCCGCGACATTCTCGATGCCGGCATGCTGCGCGTAGGCGCGGTTGGCGGTGACGTGGACGTAGTCGCTCAGGGGGCCGTGCGGGCCGTCGATGAACTCGATGACGCAGTAGCCCTCGTCCATCTGCTCGAACAGCGTGCGGTAATGCTGTTCGCTCTCGGCCAGCGCCGTGCGCTGGGCCCGCTGCTCGGTCACGTCCCGCACCACGCCCACGAGCCGCACGGGCACGCCGTCCAGGTCGTGCTCGATCTCAACGGTGCGGGCGATCCAGCGCGGCAGGCCGGTCAGCGGATCGCGGAGGCGGTAGACCGCCTCTCCGGCCTGCGCATCGCCCGAGGGGATCGCCGCCGGGTCCTCCGCCGCGAGCCGTTCGGCCAGCGCGGCGAGGGGATAGGCCGCGCGCAGCTCCAGGCCGTGCAGGCGGCAGAAGGCGGGACTCGGATGCAGCACGCCCTCGCGCAGGTCGAGGGTGAACACGCCGATCCCGGCGGCGTCCTGCGCGCGGGCGAGGGCCTCTCGCGCGGCCGGCAACGGCTCCGCAATCCGAAGGCGCGCCGGTTCGACGCTCGGTTCCGCGACGATGGGGAGACTCTCGGTCATGCTCACGCCGGCACATGTAGCACGCCGCCGGCCGGCACAAGCGCGACTGTTTGGCTGGAAAGCAGTCTTGTCGCCGCGATCAGCCGAGATCGAGTTCCGGATAATGCCGGAAGATTCCCTCTTCGTTGAACGGGATGCACCGCTCGCTGACACGGTAGGCCGCGATGCGCGGCAGCGCTCCGATCCGTTCCGCATGGGCGGCGACCTGCGGCGCCTGCGCCAGCGCCCGAGCCGCGGCCTTCGGGAATGCATAGCGCAGCCCCTCCACGAGCTGGAACAGAGAGGTGTCGGCGTAGCTGACGGCGCCGCCCACCAAGTGCTGCGGCCCGGCCGGGTTGCCGGCAAGCACCCGCTCGAACCAAGCCAGGAATTTCGGGATGCGGTTCTCGCAGAAATCCGCGGCCCGGCGGCGCGCCTCCGGCCGCTGGTCCTCGTAGTACAGGCCGACGCCGACCGGGTGATGGGTGTCGTGGGCCTCCGCTACCATGTCGGCGATCGTGAGCTGGATCTGGTGCGTCCAGATCCGGTCGGCCTCGTCCGCACCGACGAGGCCGAGGCGCGGGCCGAGATAGAGCAGGATCGCCGCGGTCTGGCCGATCACGAGATCGCCGTCCCTGAGGTAGGGCGGGGCGAAGGGCGGGCGGACCGGCTCATCCTCCAAGCCATCCATCATCGCCGCGATGCCGCCGCCCGCCTCCTCGGGCAGGCGGGCGACATCGACGTAATCCGCCCCCGCTGCTTCGAGGGCGAGGCGCACGAACTCGCCGCGGCCGGGGATCATCGGCCAGTAGTGCAGCTCGTAGGCCATCGCCGATCCCCTCCGTCATTCACCAGCCGCCGCGTTCCTCGCGGCTGGGCGCCCGGCCCTGGGGCGTCAGGGCGTCGATCACGCCGGGCAGGGCCTGCGCCAGTTGCGCCAGCAGATCCTCGCGCGGCAAGCCGGTCTCGCGGCTGAGGCTGTCGACGGTGCCGGGACCCAGGGCCTCGGCGAGGCGGTTCGGCGCGATCTCGCGGTTAGGGCCTTGGCCGATCCACGAGCCGATCACGTCGCCCAGCCCACTGCGCTCGAAGCTCTGGATCAGGCCATCGAGCCCGGCCGCGGCGGGGCCGCCCCCGTCCTGCGGCTCCCGGTCGAGCCCCGCATAGGGACCCCCGCCGGGCGAACGGCTGCCGGAGGCGCCGTCACCGGGGCCGTCGAGCATGCCCGCGAGATCGCTGAAATCCCCGCCGGTCTCGTCGCCGCGCGCGGGCGGACCGCTGCGCCGGCCCTGGTTGAACCCACCGAAATCACCGTCGTCGGCGCCTGGGCTCGGCAGAGGAGAGCCGCCGCCCTCGTCCCGCCCCCGCCCGAAGATGTCGCCGAGGCCGCCGCTCGCGCCCTTGGCGAGCAACAGCATGAGCAGCGCCTTGACCACCGGCGAGGCCAGCGCCCCGCCGCGTCCGCCCCCTAGAACCTGTCCGACGACTCCGCCGATGACCTGATCGAGCAGCCCCATCCGTCTCCTCCCGCCGGTTCACGCCGCCTCCAGAGTGTCTGGAAGCGCGCTCTCACGCCGAACCGGTATCCCCTTCGGCCGAGCGCGCTCAGGCGGCCCTGCCGGTCCAACGGCGAGCCTCGGGATGAGGTTGCGGATCAGTTCTCGTAGCTTGTCCGAAACGGCTTCGAGAGGTGATCGGTCGGATTGGTGCGCACGGTCTTCCCGCTGCTCCGACCCTCGGGCATCACCGAGGTCGAGGAGCGGATCGCGCTCGGGGCCGAGACCTCGCCGGTCGGCCGCTCGGCGGATCGCGCGTTGCCGCGCACCGTGTCGGTGCCGGAGGGCAGGGTGCCGGCGGTGGGCTGGTCGTTGGGGTTGGCCACGCTCTGTGCCAGAGCTGACGTGGACAGGATCAGGCTGCCGAGGAGGGCAGCCAGAGCCGCCCGGCCGAGGAGGGTGGGGAATCGCATCGGTCGGCTCCTTCAGGCTACGCGCTGCCGACCGGGCTCACGGCGGAGCCGACCGGAGTTGCAGGATCTGAAGGGCCAATCCCGGTTGCTGGCCAAGGTTCCGCACGCGGTGGTTTCGAGCGGTCTCAGCCTCGAGCTCAGCCGCGCTTGCGCCCGCCGCCGCCCTTGTAGCGCGGTTTCTGGCCGCCCAACCCCTGCGTCGAGCGCGCCTTCGGCCGCTCCTGCCAAGGCACGGCCCCGGCCGGCAATTCGCGGTCGGTACCCGGCCCCATATTTTCGAGGGTGGGCTTCGCGATCCGGCTGCCCTTCTGCCCGTAGCGTCCGGCCTCGCGCTCCACGTCGCCCTGCCGCGCCATCGGATCGTCGGAGACCATCAGCTCGGTGGCTTGCAGACGCTTCAACTCGTCGCGAAGCCGCGCTGCCTCCTCGAAGTCGAGATCGGCGGCGGCCGCGCGCATCCGCTTCTCCAGATCGGCCATGACGGCCTTGAGGTTGTGGCCGACGGTGATCGCGTCCTTGGCGAGCCCCGTATCGACGCGGACGTGGTCGCGCTCGTACACGCTCTCGAGGATGTCGGCGATGCCGCGCTTGACCGATTGCGGCGTGATGCCGTGCTCGGCGTTGTAGGCGAGCTGCTTGGTGCGGCGGCGCTCGGTCTCGGCCATCGCCCGCTCCATCGAGCCGGTGATGGTGTCCGCGTAGAGGATGCAGCGGGCATCCGCGTTGCGGGCCGCGCGGCCGATAGTCTGGATCAGAGACGTTTCGGAGCGCAGAAACCCTTCCTTATCCGCGTCGAGGATCGCCACCAACGCGCATTCGGGGATGTCGAGGCCCTCGCGCAGCAGGTTGATGCCGATCAGGACATCGAAGGCGCCGAGCCGGAGATCACGGATGATCTCGATCCGCTCCAGGGTGTCGATGTCGGAGTGCATGTAGCGCACCCGCACCGAGTTCTCGTGCAGGTACTCGGTCAGATCCTCGGCCATGCGCTTGGTCAGCGTCGTCACAAGCGTGCGGTAGCCGGCCTGGGCCACCGCGCGGACCTCGCCGAGCAGGTCGTCCACCTGGGATCTCGCCGGGCGGATCTCGATCACCGGATCGACGAGGCCGGTGGGGCGGATCACCTGCTCGGCGAAGACGCCGGCCGTGCGCTCCATCTCCCACTTGGCCGGGGTGGCCGAGACGTGGATCGATTGCGGGCGCATCGCGTCCCATTCCTCGAACCGCAAGGGGCGGTTGTCGAGGCAGGAGGGTAGGCGGAAGCCGTACTCGGCGAGCGTCGCCTTGCGGCGGAAGTCGCCGCGATACATGCCGCCGATCTGCGGCACGGTGACGTGGCTCTCGTCGGTGAAGACGAGGGCGTTGTCGGGCAGGTACTCGAACAGGGTCGGCGGCGGCTCGCCGGGCTTGCGGCCCGTCAGGTAGCGCGAATAATTCTCGATGCCGTTGCAGGCGCCGGTCGCCTCGATCATCTCGATGTCGAAGGTGCAGCGCTGCTCCAGCCGCTGCGCCTCGATCAGGCGGCCCATCCGGGTCAGTTCCTCGACGCGCTGTTTCAGCTCGGTCTTGATGCCCTTGATCGCCTGCTGGAGGGTGGGGCGCGGCGTGACGTAGTGCGAGTTGGCGTAGACTTTGACGAACTTCAGCTCGTTGAGCTTCTTGCCCGTCAGCGGGTCGAACTCGACGATCGATTCCACTTCGTCGCCGAACAGGCCGATGCGCCAGCCGCGATCCTCCAAGTGGGCCGGCCACAGCTCGATCACGTCGCCGCGCACCCGGAAGGTGCCGCGGGCAAAGTCCGACTGGATGCGCTTGTACTGTAGCGCCACGAGGTCGGCGATGAGCTGGCGCTGCTCGATCCGCTCGCCGAGCGAGACGGTGAACGACATCGCCGTGTAGGTCTCGACCGAGCCGATACCGTAGATGCACGAGACCGAGGCGACGATGATCACATCGTCCCGCTCCAGCAGGGCGCGGGTGGCGGAGTGGCGCATCCGGTCGATCTGCTCGTTGATCGAGGATTCCTTCTCGATGAAGGTGTCCGAGCGCGGGACGTAGGCTTCCGGCTGATAGTAGTCGTAGTACGAGACGAAATACTCGACCGCGTTGTCGGGAAAGAAGCTCTTGAACTCGCCGTAGAGTTGTGCGGCGAGCGTCTTGTTCGGCGCCAGGATCAGGGCCGGGCGCTGCGTCTCCTCGATGACCTTGGCCATCGTGAAGGTCTTTCCCGAACCCGTGACGCCGAGCAGCACCTGATCGCGCTCGGCGGTTTTGACGCCTGCCACCAATTCGGCGATGGCCCTGGGCTGGTCGCCGGCCGGCGTGAACTCGGATTTCAGCGTGAACTTGTAGCCGCCCTCCGACTTGGCCGGGCGCTCGGGCCGGTGCGGCACCCAGGCCTCGCCGTTCTTGAACAGCGGATTGCCTTCGGTGAGCAGCCGTTCCAGCGCTTCCACCGTGGCCGAGACGCGCTCTGTCGCGAGCGAGGGCGCGTCCGCCTCGGGCCCGGCTTCGGGCGCCGGGCCGTCATCGGGCGGAACGAGGCCGAGCGCCTGGGCCAGACGCGGATCGACGTCGGCCGCATCGCCGATGGCGAAGCCCGCCTGCGGCGCCTCGGCGAAGCCGTCCTGCGCGATTTTTTTATACGCTTTCGCCTCGCCGGCCTCGGTCTTCCGGCCGCGTCCCTTCCGGGCGGGCTCGGGCTGAGGCACCGGCTCGACCGCCTTCGGACGGTTGCGGTTGAGAGCCGGGTTGAGCAGCGCGGCGAGATGCTCGTCGAGCGGTATCAGCGCGGGCTTGTCGGCCTTCGCCGCAGTGTTCGAGGTCGCCTTGGCCGGTGTTTTGGCCGTTGCCTTGGCGGGCGCTTGGGCCGGGCTCACGCGCGGATTCTTGGGTGCGGGCATGGCGGCAATATGGGCCCGTCGGGCGATCTCCGGAAGAGTCCGAATGGTCCGAGATTGTCCCGCCTTGCGGCCGTTTCGGGCTCGGACTAGCTTTATTGCGTTTCCACATCAGGGAGACCGTCATGAAAACGGTCAGCCTCCGCGAGGCCGAGGCGGATCTGCCGCGGCTGATCGAGGCGGCGTCGCGCGGCGAGCCGTTCGTCATCGCCGAAAATGGTCGGCCCCTGGTCCGGGTCGTGCCGGCGGAGGTCGAGCCGCTACGCACGCGACGTATCGGCTTCCTCGCCGGGCAGATATCGGTGCCGGACGATTTCAACACAATGTTTCAGGACGAGATCATCCGATTGTTCGGGGGCGAAGAGGAGAAGTGAGGCTTCTCCTCGACACACACTTGCTGATCTGGGTTGCCGAAGGATCCGATCGGTTGCCGGCGTTGATTCGCACCTTGATCGAGGATCCGGCCATCACGCCTGTCTTTAGCATCGCGAGTGTCTGGGAAATCGCGATCAAGCGCAGCCTTGGCCGGTCAGACTTCAAGATCGACAGCCGCATCCTGTACCGTGGACTGGTCGAGAACGGCTACGAAGAGCTGCCCGTTCTCGGAAAGCATGCCGTCGCGGTGGAGGGGCTTCCCCTGATCCACAAAGACCCGTTCGACCGGCTTTTGGTCGCTCAAGCGACGGTGGAGGGTATCACGCTCCTGACCTCCGATGTCCTCGTCGCCCGCTATCCTGGCCCGATCCGGCGGGTGTGATCTCAGGCGCGGTCATTTCATCTTTCTTGCCTTTGCGGGACGTCATCTCGCTCAGTCGAACAAGCGCCGCTTGACGGCTCTGCGTCCGCGTGTACTTTGCACTGCAAAGCATGCCCTGATGCCGGAAGGCGACCCTCATGCGTGACACCCACGGCGACCTCGACAAGGCCCTGGCCGACATCGTCGCGATCCGGATGCAGATCGCTCGGGACACGGCGTTCCGCGGCCTCGGCGCGGCGACGCTGGCCGCGACCGGCGTTCTCGCCCTTGTCGTCGCGGGCGCCCAGGACTGGCTGCTCGACGATCCGACCGCGCGGCCGGTCGTCTTCTTCGGCCTGTGGATCGCCGCTGCCGTCACCGCCTGCGCCTTGATCGGGTTCGAGGCGGTGCGCCGCTCGCGCCGGGTCCATTCGGGGCTGGCCGACGCGATGGTGTTCAACGCCATTGAAGGGTTTTTGCCCGCGGGCGGGGCCGGGTTGTGTCTGGGGCTCGTCTTCGCCCGCTTCGCGCCGGACCAGCTCTGGATGCTGCCGGGCCTGTGGCAGGTGTTGGTCGGGCTCGGCCTGTTCGCCTCCGCCCGCATCCTGCCCCGCACCGTGCCGCTGGCGGGCGCGTGGTACCTGCTCGCCGGGCTCACCGTCCTGGCGCTCGCCAGCGAGACGCGCCACCTCTCGCCCTGGCTGATGGGCGTGCCCTTCGCGGTGGGCCAGGGGCTCCTCGCCGCCATCATCCACCGCCATTCGAGCCAAGCTGACGGATCCGCCGACGGAGACGCCGATGCCGACCTCTGATCGCCCCGAAGCGCGCTTCTCCTACGAGGGGCTCGACCGGATCATCCACGAGCGGGCGCGGCTCTCGGTGCTGACCTCCCTGGTCTCGCATCCCCGCGGCCTCGCCTTCCCCGATCTGAAACGCCTGTGCGGGCTCACCGACGGCAATCTCAGCCGCCACCTCGCCGTTCTGCAGGAGGCCGACCTCGTCAGTCTGGAGAAGGGCTACGACCAGAACCGGCCGCAGACCCTGTGCCGCCTGACGCCCTCCGGTCGCACCCGCTTCCTCGACTATCTCGGGGTGCTGGAGCAGGTGGTGCGCGACGCGGCTCAAGCCGCCGGCAGGCCACAAAGCGTCGCCGGCAGGCCGCAAGGCGCCGCCGGCCGATCCCCATCGACCGAAGACCGGCCCGCCGGCCACGACCGTTCCGGCCTCGCCGAACCGGTCTGACGACTCGTCACGCGCAATCTCGTCGAACGCCGCATCTCCCACTCGTCCCGAAGGCTGCCCGGAGACTTTATGATGCAAAGCCCTCTCGATCGCAGATCCGCTCTGCACGCGGCGATCATCATGGACGGCAACGGCCGATGGGCGAGCGCCCGCAGCCTACCCCGGAGCGCGGGCCACCGGGCCGGCGTCAAGACGATCCAGCGGGTGGCGGAGGCCGCCCCCGCCCTCGGCATCGGCACGCTGACGCTCTACGCCTTCTCCAGCGACAACTGGCGCCGCCCGGCCGAGGAGGTCGGCGGGCTGATGCGTCTGCTGCGGGCCTATCTGCGCGGTGAGACCGACCGGCTCGCCCGCAGCGGCACCCGGCTAACGGTGATCGGCCGCCGCGATCGCCTGCCGGCAGGCATCCCGGAGGCGATCGCACGGGCCGAGGCCGCGACCGCCGCGGGCGACCGGCTGCACCTGCGCATCGCCGTCGACTACTCCTCGCGCGACGCGATCCTCGCCGCCGCCGCCCGGCTCGGGCCGGAGGGCCTTAGCCGCGACGGTCTGAGCGAGGCCCTGGGGACGGACGGGGATGTCGATCTTCTGATCCGGACGGGGGGCGAGAAGCGGCTCTCCGACTTCCTGCTCTGGGAGGTGGCCTACGCGGAGCTGCACTTCACCGAGCGGATGTGGCCCGATTTCGGCACCGCCGACCTCGCCGCCGCGGTCGCCGATTTTTCCGCCCGCGACCGCCGATACGGGGGTTTGAACCCGCCCGCGGTGCCGCAGGCCGCCTGAGCCCTTCAGGCTGGACGAAGCCCGCCCAAACGCCACATGCAAGGAGCCGATCCCGCCACGAAGCCTCAAAAAGATTCCGATGCAGGCCGATCCGAACGCCGCGCCCCCCGCCCTCGACGACGAGACCCTCGCCTTCGCCGCCCGCGTCTTCCAGTACGCCCGGATGGGCCATGCGGAGGAACTGGCCGAGCTGTTCGGCCAGGGGCTGCCGGCCAACCTGCGCAACGACAAGGGCGACAGCCTGCTGATGCTTGCCGCCTATAACGGCCAGGCGGCGGCGACCCGCGTCATCCTGGAGGCCGGGGGCGATCCTGAACTCGCCAACGACCGCGGCCAGACCCCGCTCGCCGGGGCCGCCTTCAAGGGCGATGCCGAAATCGTGCGGCTGCTGTTGGAGCACGGCGCCCAGGTCGATGGGGCCGGTGACGGCACCCGCACGGCGCTGATGGTGGCGGCGATGTTCGACCGCACGGAAATCGTCGATCTGCTGCTCGCCCACGGGGCCGATGCGGGCCGGCGCGACGCCGCGGGGATGAGCGCCGCCGACATGGCCCGCCAGATGGGGGCGAAGGACACGCCGGCCCAGTTGGATCGCGCGCAAGGGGACGAACGAGCCGGCTGATACGGTCTCCGCTTGCTTCAAGCGGGGATCGGATCAGCAAGCCCGCGCGGCGCTTGAGTGAAGTCCAAATCCGCCATCCCGAAGGGATCAGCCGGATTTGGTATGACCGGTTCCGGCGCACGCCGCCTCGTGTAGGATCGGCCTCGCGCCGGGCCACGACGAAGCCCGTACGCGAGGAACGCCGGGAGAGTGGCCATGCCGGATGCGGTCGGGGCGATCGACCAGGGCACCACGAGCACGCGCTTCATCGTGTTCGACCGCCGGGGCATCATCCTGGCGCAGGCCCAGCGCGAGCACGAGCAGATCTTTCCCCGCCCCGGCTGGGTCGAGCACGACCCGCGCGAGATCTGGCGCAACACCCACGCGGTGATGCGCGAGGGCCTGGCCCGGGCCGGGCTGGAGCCGCGGGATCTCGCCGCAGTCGGCATCACCAACCAGCGCGAGACGGCGCTCTTGTGGGACCGCCGCACCGGTGAGCCGCTGCACCATGCGCTCGTCTGGCAGGACACCCGTACCGACCGGCACGTCGCCGCGCTTGCCCGCGACGGCGGGCGCGACCGCTTCCGCGCCGTCACCGGCCTGCCGCTGGCGAGCTACTTCTCGGCCTCCAAGCTCGCGTGGCTGCTCGACCATGTCGAGGGCGCGCGGGCGCTCGCCGAGGACGGCACCGCCCTGTTCGGCACGATCGATTCCTGGCTCGTCTGGAACCTCACCGGCGGTCCGGACGGCGGCCTGCACGTCACCGACGTGACCAATGCCAGCCGCACGCAACTGATGTCGCTGGAGACGCTGGAGTGGGATGACGCCATGCTCGGCGTGTTCCGCATCCCGCGAGCGGTGCTGCCAAAGATCGTTTCCTCGGGCGGGGTGTGCGGCGAGACGCGCGCGCCGTTCCCCGGCGTGCCCGTCGGCGGCATTCTCGGCGACCAGCAGGCGGCCCTGTTCGGGCAGACCTGCTTCTCGGCGGGCGAGGCCAAGAACACCTACGGCACCGGCTGCTTCGCGCTGATGAACACCGGCCCTGAGCCCGTCGCCTCCACCGCCGGCCTCGTCACCACCGTGGCCTACAAGATCGACGGCCACCCGCCGGCCTACGCGCTGGAGGGCTCCATCGCCATCACCGGCGCCCTGGTGCAGTGGCTGCGCGACAATCTCGGGCTGATCGGCGCCTCGGGCGAGATCGAGGGGCTCGCCCGCAGCGTCGAGGACAATGGCGGCGTCTACGTGGTGCCGGCGTTTTCCGGGCTCTACGCCCCGCACTGGCGGGACGATGCCCGCGGCCTCATCATCGGCCTGACCCGCTACGCCAACAAGGGCCACATCGCCCGCGCCTGCCTGGAGGCCACCGCCTACCAGACCCGCGAGGTGCTGGAGGCGATGGAGCGCGATTCCGGCTGCCCGATCGCCGAACTGCGCTGCGACGGCGGAATGACCGTCAACGACCTGCTGATGCAGTTCCAGGCCGATATCCTCGACCGGCCGACCCTGCGCCCGAAGGTTTCCGAGACGACGGCGCTGGGGGCTGCCTACGCCGCGGGACTTGCCACCGGTTTTTGGAAAACGCTCGAAGATCTTCGCGATAACTGGGCCGTGGACAAGCGCTGGCATCCGCGTATCGCGGCCGAGGAACGCCGTGCACTGTTCGCCGGCTGGGGCCGCGCGGTGGAACGCTCGTTCGGATGGGTCGAGGAGAACGCTTGATGGGTGCTCGGATACGCTCGCTTCGCGCGGCTCTCTTGGTCACGGCGATGGCGCTGACCCCGCTCGCCGCCGGCCTCGCGCCGGCCCCGGTCCTCGCCGCGCCGGCCGTCTATCCGGGGCAGCAGGAGGGCGATTTCGTCGCCGAGACCTTCACCTTCGCCAGCGGTGAGCGCCTGGACCGGGTCAAGCTGCACTACACCACGCTGGGAACGCCGCACCGCGGCGCGGACGGCGAAATCGACAACGCCGTGCTCGTCCTGCACGGCACCACCGGCACCGGGAAGAGCTTCCTGATCCCGACCCTCGGGCCGGAGCTGTTCGGCGAGGGTGCGCCGCTCGATGCGCGGCGCTGGTACGTGATCCTGCCCGACGGGCTCGGCCGCGGCGGCTCCTCGAAGCCCTCCGACGGCCTCAAGGCGCGCTTCCCCCGCTACGGATACGGTGACGTCGTGGAGGGCCAGCACCGGGTCGTGACCGAAGCGCTCGGGGTCAAGCACCTGCGCCTCGTGCTCGGCACCTCCATGGGCGGCATGCAGGCCTGGATGTGGGGCGAGCGCTATCCCGGCAGCATGGACCTGCTGATGGCGGTGGCCAGTCAGCCGATCCCGGTGAGCGGGCGCAACGCCCTGTGGCGGCGCCTCTTGATCGAGGGCATCCGCACCGATCCCGGCTGGAAGGGCGGCGAGTACACCGAGCAGCCGCGCAGCTTCGAGCGCATCCTGCCGATCTTCAACATCATGACCGAGAGCGTGCTGGGTCTCCAGAAGCAGGCACCCACCCGCGCGGCGGCCGACACGGCCTACGACAAGATGATCGCCGGCTACGGGAGCAAGGCCGACGCCAACGACTGGCTGTACTGGTTCGATTCCTCCTACGACTACGACCCGTCGCCGGATCTCGAAAAGATCACCGCCAAGGTGCTCGCGGTGAACTTCGCCGACGACGAGCTGAACCCGCCCCAGCTCGATGTGATGAACGCGGCGATGGCGCGGGTGAAAGACGGCCGCTTCGTGCTGGTGCCGACCTCGCCCGAAACCCACGGCCACCAGTCGCTGCGCTTCGCGAGCCTGTGGAAGGGCTACTTGGCCGAGTTTCTGGGCCAGCCCGAGGCGACGACGGAGAAGGCGAGTTCATCGGAGCGGCCGGAGGGCCGCCGGTAGCCGGCGATCCGCGATTCCGCCCTCCGCCTCCCCGCGCGGCGGGTGTTCGCGGCCGGCCGGCTGCGCCACCGCGCCTCCGGTGGGGCGGCGCTCGATGGCTGGGGATGTGCATTTTCTTGCAGAAATCGAGAGAACCTTAAGTATTCCGGTGCAGGGTGGCGGAACTGAGCGTTTCCATACCCTACCGGATCCAGCATGCGCGTCTCCCTCAAGGTGGCCCTGGCGGGCTCGTTCAGCCTCCTGGCCGTGGTTGCTGCGGTTCAGGGCGGGCTCAGCGTCGTCAAACTTTCGGCCATCGACCACGAAGTCCGCGACATCGCCGACAACTGGCTGCCCTCGGTCGGTCTACTCGGCGACATCAGCACGGCGACGCGCGACGAGCGGGTGAAGACGTATCGCTTCGTCGCCGCCTCGCCGACGGATCAGTTGCTCGCCGAGAACGAGAAGAGCGTGCGGACGAGCCAGGCTGCCCTCGACGCGCTGCGGCGCGCCTACGAGCCGATGATCGCCTCTCCCGAGGAGCGGGCGCTGTACGAGCGCTTCTCCACGACCTGGGCGACCTATACGGGGCGCGTCGAGGCGATCGTCGCCCTGATGCGGGAAGGGCGCCGGGCCGAGGCGCTGACCCTCCTCACCGGGCCCGAGGCCCTGGGCCTCGCCCAGGCCGCGACCAAGGCGCTGCAGGAGAACCTCGCCCTCAACAAGCAGGGCGCCAAGCACAGCGTCGAGGGTGCCGTCGGCAGCGCGGCCTCCGCCGCCACGACCGCCTGGATCGCCATGACCGTGACGCTGCTCTCGGCGCTCGCCGCCGCCCTGTTCGCCTGGTTCGGGATCTCGCGGCCGATCACGCGGATGACCGGTGCGATGGGCGCGCTCGCGGACGGTGATGCGACGGTCGCCGTGCCGGGGCAGGGGCGCGGCGACGAGATCGGCGCCATGGCTGCGGCGGTGCAGGTGTTCAAGGACAACCTAATCCGTACCCGTGCCCTCGAAGAGGAGACGCGGGCTGCCCGCGCCGGCGCCGAGGCGCAGCGCCGGGCCGCCGCCCGCGCGCTCGCCGACGATTTCCAGCGCGCGGTCGGCGGCATAGTCAACGGCGTGACCGCCGCCGCGACCGAGTTGCAGGCCACCGCGCAGCAATTGACCGCCAATGCCAGCCAGACCGCCGGCCAGTCCGGGACGGTGGCGGCTTCCGCCGAGGAGGCCGCCTCCAATGTCGGCACGGTGGCTGCGGCGGCCGAGGAACTCGGCGCCTCGGTCCAGGAGATCGGCCGGCAGGTCGACGGCTCGGCTTCCCTGGCGCAGGCGGCGGTCGCCGAGGCCGGCCAGACGGCGGCCCTCGTGCGCGATCTCTCCGAGGCCGCCGCGCGGATCGGCGACGTGGTGGCGATGATCTCGACCATCGCCGGCCAGACCAACCTGCTGGCGCTGAACGCCACGATCGAGGCGGCGCGCGCCGGCGAGGCCGGCCGGGGTTTCGCCGTCGTCGCGGCGGAGGTGAAGGAACTCGCCAACCAGACCGCGCGGGCGACCGAGGAGATCACCGCGCAGATCGGGCGCATCCAGGGCGCGACGGGGCAGGCGGTCGGCGCCATCGACAGCATTGCCGGGCGCATCCGCGAGATCAGCGGCGTGGCCACCGGCATCGCCGCGGCGGTCGAGGAGCAGGGGGCGGCAACCCAGGAGATCGTGCGCAACGTCGCCCAGGCCGCGGGCGGGACGGAATCCGTCACCCGCACCATCGCCGGCGTGGCGGGCGCGGCCGAGGAGACCGGCGCGGCGGCCGCTCAGGTGCTGGCCTCGGCGACCGAACTGTCGCGCCAATCCGAGCATCTCTCGGCCGAGGTCGCCCGCTTCCTCGACACGGTTCGCGCGGCCTGAGCATGAAGCAGGGCTCTGCCCTGCACCCTATGAGAAGGACTTGTCCTTTCGAAACCCGTTACGGGCGGAAACCCTCGAAGACCATCTGGTCGGCGTGCTCCTGGGCCAGCGCCCGCTGTGCCTCGGTGCGGACCGTCCAGGTCATCACCGGCATGTTCCCGAGCCGGCGGCAGAGATAGGGGACGGGGCCCGGCAGGTCGCCGACGCGCCAGGACAGGAAGTGCGGACGGCTCACATGCAGGTGGAGCAGGCCCGACAATTCGGCCCGCACGGAGGGCGTCAGCAGGGCGTAATGCGGGTCGTCCTGGCTCGCCTCGGCGACGATGCCGCGGGGCCGGTCCGGCGCGATCTCGGCAAGCGTGGCGACGATGCCGGGATCGAAGGACTTCAGCGCCACCGGCGCGTCGAGGCGTGAGACGATTTCGGCGGTGCGACGGGTCAAGCGACGGTCGCCGTCGAAGCGCGACTTGATCTCGACGATGACGGGCACGCGGCTCGCGACCCGCGCCAGGAATTCCGGCAGGGTCGGGATGCGCTCCGCCGTCCCGGCCACAGTCAGCCGGCCGAGCTCGGCGGCCGTGCGGGCGTCCACCCGCTCGGACGCCTCGGTGAGGCGCCCGAGCGCCTCGTCGTGGAACACCATCGCCTCGCCGTCGGCGCTGAGCTGCACGTCGCACTCGATGGCGTAGCCGCCCGCCACCGCTGCCTCGGCCGCGGCCAGGGTGTTCTCGGGGATGCCGTTCGCGCGGTCGTGCAGGCCGCGATGGGCGATCGGACGGCCGGTGAGCCAGTCCGGCGCCCGATCCAGGGTCGCGCTCACGCGACCTCGAACATCGCCTCGACCTCGACCGCCGCGTCGAGGGGAAGCTCGGCCACGCCCACCGTCGAGCGAGCATGACGGCCGCGATCGCCCAGCACTTCGACCATCAGGTCCGAGGCACCGTTCATGATCGGGGCGAGGCCGGCGAAGCTCGGCACCGCATTGATGAAGCCGCCGAGGCGCACGCATTGCACCACACCATGGTCGAGGTCGCCCACCGCTGCCTGAACCTGGGCCAGCACGTTGAGCGCGCAGAGCCGGGCCGCCGCGATCCCCTGCTCGGCCGAGACCTCGGCGCCGAGCTTGCCCTTGTGGGCCGGGTCGAGCGTGCCGTCCGGCCCGAAGCAGATCTGGCCGGAGATGACGACGAGGTTGCCGGTGCGCATGTAGGGCACGTAGTTCGCGACCGGGGCCGCCGCCTTCGGCAGCTTCAGGCCGAGCGCTTCCAGACGTTCCTTCACCGAGTTCATCGCCGTCTCTCCTTGATGCTGCGGGGCTCTGAGCACGGCCACGGGGCGATCCGCAAGGGGGAGGGCCCCTTCAACCGGCGGTCTCCCTCGCCTGCGCCGCCACCCGCGGCGCGTCGGCGGAAAAGTCGTAGCGCAGGTCGGCATGGGCCACGGTCGCCGGGCGGTGGGCGACGATGACCCGCGTCATCTTCAGGTCGCGGAGCGCGGCGGCGATCACCGCCTCGGTCGGCTCGTCGAGCGCGCTCGTCGCCTCGTCGAGGAACAGGATCTCCGGGCGCCGGTAGAGGGCGCGGGCCAGGATCACCCGCTGGCGCTGGCCGCCGGACAGCGTCGAGCCCATGTCGCCCACCAGCGTCTCGAAGCCCATCGGCGTGCGGGCGATGTCGTCGAGGATCGCGGCGCGGCCAGCGCATTCGCGGATCCAGCCGGGATCGGGCCGCTCGTCGAAACAGGCGATGTTCTCGGCGATCGAGCCGGCGAACAGCCCGTCATCCTGCATGACTCCGGCGATGCGGGCGCGGTAGGCCGCCAATCCCCCGGCGCGGATGTCGCGGCCATCGACCAGCACGGCGCCCTCGGAGGGCGGCAGCAGGCCCATCAGGATCTTCATCACCGAACTCTTGCCGCAGCCCGAGGGGCCGGTGATCGCGAGGCTTTCGCCCGGCGGCACCTCCAGGCCGAGGTTGCGGAACACCCAGGGCTCGTCGGCGCCGTAGCGCAGGGACAGGCCGACGGCGCGCAACCCGGCCCCTCGCACTGGCGGACGCTCGCCGCCGGGGAGGAGGGCAGGCGCGGCGACGGGCTCCACCGCGGCGGCCATGGGTGCTGCGGCCTCCTCCGGCTCGGTCATGACGATGTCCGAGAGCCGGTCGGTCTGCACGTTGAGCATCCGCAGTTGGAAGCCTGACTGGATCAGGTTGCCGATGCGGGTCGAGAACTGGTCGCGATAGGCCAGAAACGCCACCAGCATGCCGAGCGTCATCGACTGGTCGATCACGGCGCGGGCGCCGAGCACCAGCAGGATCAGACGGTCGGCGCCGAACAGGAACTCGTTGCCGCGCCCGAACACGAGGTCGAGCCGCTGCAGCCGCAGCCGGGCGTTCAGCGCCTGGACGAACTGGTTCATCCAGGTGCCGCGGCGGCGCTCGCGCAGGTTCAGGAGCTTGACGCTCGCCATGCCGCGTACGGTCTCGATGAAGTGGCTCTGCTGGCGCGCTTCCGCGACGATCGCCTCCTCGGTGCCCTCGCGGTAGGCCTTGTAGGCAGCGATGCGCATGGCGGCGTTGAGGGCGGTGGCGGCAAGCGCCACCAGGGCGAGCCAGCCGCCATAGAGGAACAGCATGATCAGCATGCCGACCGACATCAGCCCGTCGAGGAGCGCCTGGACGAGATCGGTGGTGATGCCCTTCTGAATCGTGGCGAGCGTGCCGAAGCGGGAGATCACGTCGCCGACATGCCGCTTCTGGAAATAGTCGAGCGGCAGCCGCGAGAGGTGGTCGAACAGCGAGCCCGACCACTGGTAATTCAGCTTGGTGCCGGTGAGCATGATCGCCCAGCTTCGGGCGACGCCGAGGCCGAGTTGAAGCACCAGAAGCAAAGCGAGGCCGAGGGCCACGACGAGGAGCAGATCGAGGTCGCCGTTCACGATCACCTCGTCGATGACGATCTGCGAGGCGATCGGCATCAGGATCGCGACGAGTTCGATCCCGAGTGACAGGACGAGGATCTGCGTCATCGCCGAGCGGATGCCGGCCATGCCGCGGAACAGGTCGGAGAGCGCGAGGCCCGGCGCGGCCTTCTCCCGCACGAAGCTCTGGTTCGGGCTTACCTCCAGGGCCACACCGGTGAAGTCCCGCGAGGCTTCCGCAAGGCTCAAAGAACGGCGCCCGCGGGCGGGATCGTGGATTACGATCTCCCGGCGCCCGACTTTGGCCAGGACGACGAAGTGGTTGAGCCCCCAGTGCAGGATGCAGGGCAGGCGCAGCCGGCCGAGATCGGGCAACTCCACCCTGAGCGCCCGCGTCGAGAGCCCCATCGTGCCCGACAGGTCCATGAGATTGCGCAGCGTCATGCCCTTCAGCGAGAGGGCGTGGCGCGCGCGTAAGTTTCCGAGATCGACCCGGCGCCCGTGATAGCCCAGCACCATGGCGAGGCAGGCCATGCCGCACTCGGCGGCCTCGGCCTGGAGCACGACCGGCAAGCGCCGCCGGAAACCGAACTGAAGATCCGACAGCAGGCTCACCGCGCGCCTCCTTCCGTGACGAGATCGACGCTGCGCTTGACGTGGTAGAGGGGGTCGAGGAGCCAGCGGTAGAGCGGGCGCTTCTCGAGCGCGATGTCGGCCTCGACCCGCATCCCGGCCTCGAGCCGACGCTGCTCGCCATAGGCGCTCACGCTGTCGGCGTCCGGCCGCACGATGATGCGGTAGACGCCCCCATTCCCTGCATTTCTGGCGGCATCGCGGGCCGCCTCGGGCTGGGCGGCGCCGTCGCCTTCGAGCGGCGCGCGCGTCACCTCCGTCACGATGCCCCGGTGCAGGCCGAAGCGCTGGAACGGGAAGGCGGCGTAGCGCAGCATCACGCTCGCTCCCGGTTCGATGAAGCCGATCGCCGAGGAATCGACGAACAGGTTGGCCTGCAGCCGGCCCTCGCTCGGCAGCAGGGTGAGCAGGTTCGCCCCCGCCGCCACCGTCTGCCCGGCCTGGGCCCGGATCGAGGTGAGGATGCCGCGCTCCGGGGCGCGCACCTCGATGGCGCGGCGCGCCTCGCTCTCGGCCCGCTGCTGTTCGAGCTGGGCGGCGCTGCGATCGAGTTCGGCGAGGTCGCGCGCCAATGTCTCATCGAAGGTCGAGAGCTTGGCCTTGAGATCCCCGAGCTTGCCCTCGACTTGCAATCCGCCCTGGCGGAATTGCGCGAGCTGCGAGGTCGCCTGGAGGTAGAGGTAGTTCTGGCTCTGGAAGTCGGCCGCGCGGGCAAAGCCCCGGGTCACGAGGTCGGCGAGTTCGTCCGCGCGGGCTTTCAGCGGCGGCACCAGCTTCTCCTGGAGCGCGAGCTGCTCGTCGATCTTGGCGCGCTGCGCCTCCAGGTTGGCGATCTGCTCGCGCAAGCCCTCCTTTTCCGCCGCGGCCATGGCGGCGCGGGCGGCGCGCTGGCGCTCGACGCTCTCGCGCTGGCGTCCGAGCTGGGCAATCACCCGCTCCTGGGTCGGACCGCTCGCGGAGACCGCGTCGAGATCGATGGTGAAGAGGAGCTGGCCCCGCTCGACCCGGTCGCCCTCCTTGACCCCCGACGCACTGACCCGTCCTGCAAGCGGGCTCGCCACGGTGATGAGCCCGATATCGGGCGCGAGCAGACCGTTCGCGTGAACCCGGCGGGTGTAGCTGCCGAGCCAGGCATAGAGGCCGACCAAGACGGCGAAGGCGAGACAGAGGCCGACCACGACGCGGACGGAGAGCGGCTGCACCACCTGCGCCTCGCCGAGCCAAGCGCTTCGACGCGCCTCGACGACCTCTTGACGGAACAGCGGCGCGTTCACGGCCGGGCCTCCCCGTAGGTCTCGCTCCGGCCAGCGCTCCAGCCTGCGACAGTGCGGCATGGTGCGTTATTCTGACGCATGCTTGTCGTAATCCGTAGTCATTTCAGAGCTTTATTCGAGCGGGCGGGTAGGGCGGCCGATCACCGGCGGGGCAAGTCAATTTTTGTCCCCCGATGTCCGGTCGGTCGCGCCTCCCGTGCGGACGTCCCGGAACACCGCCGAAAGGCGTAGGGCTGAGCAATGCGGTTGCCTGTGAGCAGCCGACGCGACGTATTCACGACCGTTGGTGGTGATTTCGAAGGGCAAGATTTGTCCATTCCTCCGTTTCCTTTTCGATCCGCTCGGCTCTGCCGGCACAAACCGGGTTGCCTGCCGGACTAATATCCGTACCTTATCCAGCAGAGCAGCGCAGCAACGCCGCTCTTATTCCACGGGAAGACATAAATACAGAACGATCTTCCAATATCGTACGGACTAAGGAGAACACATGCAGCAGAACATTGACACCATCCGCGAGCTGAACGCTGCGGAGCTGGATCAGGTCGGCGGCGGTCTGTCTCTCGGCGTCGGCGTGGAACTCGATCTCAGCCAGGAACTCGGCGCCGTCTCCGGCGTGGTCGATCAGGTCGGCGGCCTCGTCGGCGGCACGCTCGACACCGTGCTCGGCGCGGTCGGAGGCCTCCTGGGCGGCGTGCTCGGCAAGTAACCCCTCAGGCAGCCTCTGAGGTCAGCCCCCTCGGGGCTGTCCACCCTGCGGAAGCGGTCAACCCCACCGCTTCCGCAGGGCTCAACGGTTCGGCGCAGCGCAGCGCGGCCGGCGCTTGGCCGGCGCTTGGCCGGCGCATCTGGCTATTACACTTGGCCGGCGAAGGAACAGGATCGGCCCAGGTGTCGTTCTGCCGAGTCGGATGCAAGCATGACCGTTCGCCGTCCGGCCGCCGACCCTGGCGGCGGCGCGCGACACGGCGGAACCGGAACCACGCCGCCTCGAAGCGGCAGAGACGGGGAGAGCGAAGCGGCCGATGAGCGTCCCGTTCGTCAACGCCTCCGTGCAAGGCGAACTCTCCGCCTCGCCCGACCAGATCTTCGGCCAGATCCCGGCAAGCGGCCTCGACGGCGTCGCCTTTCTCGATTTCGCCTACGAATCCGCGGGATACAGTACCCACCGCGTGGACGGACTTCTCGTCGGCACCTGGCAGGGCACGTCGCACAACACTTGGCGAAATCCCTGGCATCCCGGCCCGGAGGACCGTCCCGGCGACCGGCCGACACGACTGACCTTCCGCGACGGCGCGATGCCGGACGAGCGGGCGGATGAGCGGATCGCCGACGCCTTCGTGCTGCGCGGCCCCGGCTTTGTCGGCAGCACGGCCTGGAGCGGGCCCTGCCGCGGGCGCTACCTCGCCTACATGCCGGCGGCGGTCGAGCGGATGATCGAGGCGCCGCTCTCCCAGGCCGAGATCCCGACGCTCACGGACGACCTCTCGGAGCGGATGAGCGTGTTCCACCTGCTCGCCGCCCTCGGGCAGGAGGCGGGCGGGCACGACACCGCCGCCGACGCGCTCCTGGTGGACAGCGTGGCGCTGGCGGTGCTGCGCGTCTCCGGTGCCCTGGCGCCGCCTAACCCGCGCCGGAATGCGGCCCTCACCGCGCGGCAGGCGCGGCGGGTGCGCGACCTCGTCGCCGCGCGAATCGATGCGCCCCTGTCCCTGCGGGAGATGGCGGAAGCCGCGGGCCTCAGCGAGGGCTACTTCGTACGGGCCTTCAAGGGCAGCTTCGGCGTCACGCCCTATCAATATGTCCTGCGCGAGCGCGTGACCCTGGCCCAATCGCTGATCCGCTCCGGGACGGTCTCCCTCGGCGAGGCGGCCAAGCGTGCGGGCTTTCCCGATGCGCGGCGGATGGGGCGCACCTTCCGCAAGGTGATCGGGCGCTCGCCGACCGAGGCGGCCCGGCTGCAGCGGGCCTGACCGCGCGTGCGGGGTGCCGCACGGCACCACCTCCGGTCGAATCGGGGCCGGCAAACCCGCCGCCGCGATTGACAGACACGGCCGCTTCCATAGTAATCGCGCGCGTGCCGCCCGTCCCCCGAGGCGGCACTTTCTTTTGGCGACTTCCCCCTGGATCGAGCCCGAGGAGACGGACCCGCGTGACCTCCGCCCTGCTGCCGACCTATGCCCGTGCCCCGATCGCGTTCGAGCGAGGCGAGGGCGCATGGCTGGTCGCCGAGGACGGCGACCGCTACCTCGATTTCGGCGCCGGCATCGCCGTCAACGCGCTCGGCCACGCCCATCCGCATCTCGTGGATGCGCTGACCACCCAGGCGCAGAAGCTCTGGCACACCTCGAACCTGTTCCAGATCCCCGAAGGGGAGCGCCTGGGCCGGCGGCTCGTGGACGCGACCTTTGCCGACGTGGCCTTCTTCGCCAATTCCGGCGCCGAGGCCAACGAGGCCGCCATCAAGATGGCGCGCAAGTACCACGCGGCCGGCGGCCATCCGGAGCGCTACCGCATCATCACGTTCGAGGGCGCTTTCCACGGGCGCACGCTCGCGACCATCGCGGCCGGCGGCCAGCAGAAATACATCGAGGGCTTCGGCCCGAAGGTCGAGGGCTTCGATCAGGTGCCCGTCGGCGACTTCGCCGCTTTGGAAGCCACGATCGGCCCGGAGACCGCTGCCCTGATGATCGAGCCGATCCAGGGGGAGGGCGGCCTGCGGGTGATTCCCGGCGAGACGCTGCGGCGCCTGCGCAGCTTGTGCGACGCGCATGGCCTGCTCCTCATCATGGACGAGGTGCAGACCGGCGTCGGCCGCACGGGCAGGTTCTTCGCGCACGAGTGGTCGGGCATCACCCCCGACATCATGAGCGCGGCCAAGGGCATCGGCGGCGGCTTCCCGCTCGGCGTCTGCCTCGCCACGCGCGAGGCCGCCCGCGGCATGGTCGCCGGCACCCACGGCACCACCTTCGGCGGCAACCCTCTCGCCATGGCGGTGGGCAACGCCGTGCTCGACGTGGTGCTGGCGCCCGGCTTCCTCGAGCATGTCGAGCGCATCAGCCTGCTGCTGACGCAGAAGCTCGCCGGTCTGATCGACCGCCACCCCCACGTCTTCGCCGAGCTGCGCGGGCAGGGGCTGATGCGCGGCCTGAAGCTCAACCTGCCGAACACCGAGTTCGCCGCGGCCGCCCGCGCGCGGCACCTGCTGGTGATCCCGGCCGGCGACAACGTGGTTCGTCTCTTGCCGCCGCTGATCATCGGCGAGGCGGAGTTGGATGAGGCCGTGGCCCGGCTGGAGGCCGCGGCGACCGATCTGGAGGCGCAGATGCGCGGCGCTGCCTAAGGGGAGCGTCGCGAGCGAAGAATTTGAGATGACCACGACCCTGAACGGCAGCGGCCCGCATGTCCGCCATTTCCTCGACCTGAAGGACTTCTCCGCCGAAACCCTGCGCGGCGTCCTCGACACCTCCGCCGCGATGAAGCGCGCGCGGGTGAAGGGCCAGCGCGCGGCGGAGCGACCGCTCACCGGCAAGATGCTGGCGATGGTGTTCGACCGGCCCTCGACCCGCACCCGCGTCTCCTTCGACGTGGCGATGCGCGAGCTCGGCGGCGACACCCTGATGCTGACGGGCAAGGAGATGCAGCTCGGCCGCGGTGAGACGGTGTCCGACACCGCCCGCGTGCTGTCGCGCTTCGTCGACGCGATCGTGATCCGCACCCTCGACCACGGCCTGGTGATGGAGCTCGCCGAGCATGCCGAGGTGCCGGTCATCAACGCGCTGACCAAGGCCTCGCATCCGTGCCAGATCATGGCCGACGTGCTGACCTTCGAGGAGCATCGCGGGCCGATCAAGGGCCGCACCATCGCGTGGTCGGGCGACGCCAACAACGTGCTGGCGAGCTGGGTCCACGCCGCCGCCCGCTTCGACTTCACCCTCAACGTCGCCGCGCCTCGGGAGCTGGCGATGCCGCCGGCGCTCGTCGATTGGGCCAAGCGCGAGGGCGCGCGCGTCAACGCCACCACCGACGCCTACGCGGCGGTCGAGGGAGCGGATGCCGTCGTGACCGATTGCTGGGTCTCCATGGGCGACGACGACGAGCATTTCCGCCACAACCTGCTCTCGCCCTACCGGGTCGATGCCAAGCTGATGGCCGCCGCCGCCAAGGACGCGGTCTTCATGCACTGCCTGCCGGCCCATCGCGGCGAGGAGGTCACGGCAGACGTGATCGACGGCCCGCAATCGGTGGTGTTCGACGAGGCCGAGAACCGGCTGCACGCGCAGAAGGGTATTTTGGCCTGGTGCCTAGGCGAGGCGGCCTGACCCGCAGCGCATCCCGGTAACCGCGCATCCCCCTCCCCCGCAGGGGGAGGGCATTTGGGAGCCCGTCAGCCCAATCCCTTCACCACCTCGGTGAGCTGATCCGCGCAGATCCCCCAGCCCTGCGCGAACCCCATGGCCTCGTGCGCTTGGCGGTCTTCGAGCGTCCAGTGACGCGCCCGCGCGGTGTAGCGTGTGCCACCGGCCTCGTCGGCGAAGGTGAGGATCACCGTCAGGAACGGTTTCTCGGACGGTATCCAGGCCGCGCTGTAGGCGTCGGTGACGACGAGGCGCGTGTCCGGCACCACCTCCAGATAGACGCCCCGGTTGGGCAGATCCTGCCCCTCGGGACTGCGCATCACGATGAGATTCGACCCGCCCGGCCGGACATCGAGTTCGGCGATCGGTGTCGTGTAGGGTGCGGGCGCGAACCACGTCTTCAGCAACTCCGGCTCGGTCCAGGCCCGCCACAGCGCCCGGCGCGGCGCCGGAATCAGGCGGGTGAGGACGAGGTCGCGCGGATCGTCGGCGTCGCTCATGGTCTGTCTCCCGAATTGGATCAGGCGGCACGCTTGGGCTGATTCATCGCCCAGATCACGCCGAACGGATCGCGCAGCTGCCCGTAGACGTCGCCCCAAAACATCTCTTGGTAGGGCGTCACCACCTCGGCGCCCGCCGCTACCGCCCGGTCCCACCACGCCGCGATGTCGTCGACCGGCAGGAGCAGGCTGAAGGCCTGCGGTGCCTTGAGCGGGTGGCCGTATTCGGGAAAGGCGTCGGACAGCATCACCGAGGTACCGTTCACGGCGAGGTGAACGTGCATGGTCCGCCCCTTCTCGTCCGGAGGCACGGAGGCCAGGATCTCGGCACCGAAGGCCTTCTGGTAGAACTCCGCCGCCCGCAGGGCACCATCGACGGTGAGGTAGGCGACCACGCCGCCCTTCGGGGGAACGGCCGGACCCGGTTGCGTCGCCTCGGTCTCGCTCATCTTGCTCTCCCTCTTCGTGTCACTATCGCCAGGGCCGGGAGGGTGCCGCGGGCCGGCGCCCGTGCAAAGTGTTTTTGCGCGCAAAAGGCCGTCCGCCACGGACGAGAGCCGCCTCTCATTCCGTCCGAGGCGGCGGTCGGATCGCCGCAGCCCGGCGCCGGACTGGAACGATCCCCGACGCCCTCCGTTGGCCCGCGCATTTATCAAAGGGTAGCCCGCGCCGACACGGAACGGTCGAACCGGACGCCGCCAACGAAGAAGGTCGAACTATGGATCTCGGCATCAGCGGCCGCGTCGCGGTGATCACCGGCGGCGATTCCGGCATGGGCTACGCGAGCGCGGAGTACCTGCTGCGCGAGGGCGTGAAGGTCGTCCTCTCCGACCTGAAGGAGAAGGAATTGGGGGAGGCGGCCGGACGGCTCGCCGCCCTCGGTGCCGTGAAGGCGTGCCAGGCCGACCTCTCCAGCGACGCCGGCGCGCGCAAGCTGCGCGACTTTGCCGATCAAGCCTTCGGCGAGACCCCCACCATCCTCGTCAACGCCGCCGGCGTCACCGGGGCCACCGGCGACTTCCTGGAAATCGACGACGAGGGCTGGATGTCCACGATCCAGGCCGACCTGATGGCGGCGGTCCGTGTCGCCCGCGCCTTCATCCCGGGGATGCGCGCGCAGAAATGGGGGCGGATCGTGTTCTTCACCTCCGAGGACGCGGTCCAGCCCTATGTCGAGGAACTGCCCTACTGCGCCGCCAAGGCCGGCCTGATGAACCTGACCAAGGGCCTCTCCAAGGCCTACGGCCCGGACGGGGTGCTGGTGAACTCCGTGGCGCCCGCCTTCGTCGCCACGCCGATGACCGATGCGATGATGGAGAAGCGCGCCGAGGAGCTCGGCGTCTCGTTCGATGAGGCGATCGAGAGCTTCCTGGAGGAGAAGCGTCCCGGCATCGTCGCCAAGCGCCGCGGCCGGGTCGAGGAGGTCGCGTCGGCCGTGGCCTTCCTCTGCTCGGAACAGGCGAGCTACATCACGGGCGAGAACCTGCGGGTCGACGGCGGCGCCGTCCTCACCATGGCGTCCTGAGCAATGCGCGAGATGTCTTGCGACGTCGCGGTGATCGGGGCCGGCACCGCCGGCATCGCCGCCCATCGCGCCGCCCTCGATGCGGGCGCCCGCGCCGTGCTGATCGAGCAGGGGCCCGGCGGCACCACCTGCGCCCGTGTCGGCTGCATGCCCTCGAAGCTGCTGATCACCGCGGCCGAGGCCGCGCACGAGGCCCGCGCGGCGCATCGGCTCGGCATCCGGGTCGGCGCGGTGCAGGTGGACGGCCCGGCGGTGCTGGCCCGGATGCGGCGCTTGCGCGACCGGTTCGTGGGTTCCGTGTTCGAGGGGCTTGATCGATTGCCGGACGAGACGCGCCTGACCGGCCGAGCCGTGTTCGAGGGGCCGGATTCCTTGCGCATCGACGACCACACCCGCCTGCGCTTCAAGGCGGCGGTGCTGGCGACAGGCTCCAGCCCGAGCGTTCCCGAACCGTTGCGGGGGCTCGGTGACAGGGTTCTCACCACCGATACCCTGTTCGAGATCGAGGATCTGCCCGCCTCGCTCGCCGTGCTCGGAGCCGGCCCGGTCGGCCTGGAGCTCGCGCAGGCCATGGCCCGGCTCGGTGTGGCGACCAGCGTGTTCGATCCCGGCGACAGCCTCGGGGGCTTGGGCGACCCCGACCTGAAGCGGGCCGCCCGCGAGATCTTTTCGGAGGCCTTCGACCTCCATCTCGGCGCCAAGGTCGAGAGCGGTGCGACGGACGGGGAGGGCGCGCGCCTCGGCTGGAACGGCGAGGGCGGCAAGGGAGAGCGGCGCTTCGATCGGGTGCTGGCCGCCGCGGGCCGTCCGCCGAACGTGTCGGGCATCGGCCTGGATCGCACCGGCATGCGCCTGAACGAAAAGGGCGGCCCGATGCACGATCCCCGCTCGCTGATCTGCGAGGGTGCGCCGATCCTGATCGCCGGCGATGCCAACGCGGACCGCCCGGTTCTTCACGAGGCGAGCCGCCAGGGCCGCATCGCCGGGCGCAACGCGGCGCGGCTCGCCCGCGGCGAGGGCGCTGAGCGGCCGGGGCGCTGGGTGGCGCTCGCCATGGTGTTCAGCGATCCGCAGATCGCCGTGATCGGCGGCGGCTTCGACCCTGAGGCGGGCCATCGCGTCGGCCGCGCCGATTTCTGCGACCAGGGCCGGGCCCAGGTGATGGATCGGGCGCAGGGCGGTATCCGGCTCTACGCGGAGGCCGACGGGCGCCTCGCCGCCGCCGAGCTGATCGGCCCGGATGTGGAGCATCTCGGCCACCTCCTCGCCTACGCGGTGCAGGACGGGCTCGACGTCCGGAGCCTGCGCGATCGCCCGTTCTACCATCCGACCCTGGAGGAGGGGCTCGAGACGGCCCTGTCCGATCTCGCGGATCGGTGAGGTGGACGGGTCGGGCTTTGCTGCGACCGCTTTTCGGAGCGCGCCGCCGCGCGTGCCGCGGTGGCTCTGCGCGGCTTACGCACTGTGTCGCGGCGTCTGTATGCATTTAGACAAAGCTTGGGCTTCTCAGGCACTTGGTGCGACGTTTCGGTGATCTCAAACGAATGGCTGCAGGCGCCTCGGCATTGCGTAACCCGAGCGCGGAAGGCATACCGGCTGCCGTAATGGTCGATCCGTCGCAGATGCACGCCAGGGGACCGAATGATGGTCCGATCGACCTTCCGGTCGATCTCGACGCGCTCACCCCCGAGCAGCGGGATGAAATCGGCGTGGGCATTCTCGCTCTCGACGCCGCCGGGAGAGTGCTCGCCTGCAATCGCGCCGCGGGAAGCTTGTGCGGCTTGCCGCCCGACGCGATGGTTGGGCGCAACTTCTTCCGCGATCTCGTGCCGAGCGCCCACGTGCCCGGCTTTTACGGCCGCTTCCTCGCCGCTCAGCGCCGGGCCGTGGCGGGCCAAGCCTTCGAATTCGTGTTCGGCCGCATCCCGGCCCCGTTGCGGGCGCGGATCGGCCTGCGAGCGGGGGCGAACTGCACGTGGCTGACGATCAGCCCCCTCGAGCAGATCGCCGCCGGCCCCTCGCGCGAGGCCGTTTTCGCCGCGATCTCTCAGCGCAGCCGGGCCGAACCGGTCGATCCGAGCCTGTGCGAGCGCGAGCCGATCCACATCCCCGGCTCGATCCAGCCGAACGCGGTGATGCTCGCCGCCGACGCCGTGACCCTCCAGATCCTGGCCTTCAGCGCCAACGCCGCCGACGTGCTGGCCCCCGAGCAGTTTCCGCCCACCGGCCTCAACCTGGAGGCGCTGCTGCCGGGCGCGATCGTCTCCGCGATCCGCGACGGGCTGGCCGCCCACACCCTGACCGACGGGCGCCTCCTGCGCCGCACGCTCACGCTTCCGCTGCGGGAGGAGCGCTTCCACCTCGTGGCGCACGCCCATCTCGGCCGGGTGATCGTCGAGCTGGAACTGGCGCCGGAGCGGCCCGAGGACTTCCTCACCGCGAGCCCGCTCGACGCCGAACTCGCCATGATGCGGCTGCGTGCCGCCGAGACCCTGACCGAGGCGGCGCAGATCGCTGCCCTCGAAATCCGCGCCATGACCGGCTTCGAATCGGTGCTGGTCTACCGTTTCGACGCGGATTGGAACGGCGAGGCCATCGCCGAGGACATGGTGCCGGACTGGCAGCGCCCGCTGATCGGCCTGCGCTTTCCCGCCTCCGACATCCCGGCCCAGGCCCGCGCCCTCTACACCAAGGCCAAGAGCCGCTTCGTGATCGATCGCGACTGCGTGCCGGTGCCGCTCGTCGCCGACCGCTCCGCCGGCAACGCGCCGATCGACCTCACCTTCGCCCAGAACCGCTCGCTCTCGCCGATCCACCTCGAATATCAGCGCAATCTCGGCGTCGACGGCTCGATGTCGATCTCGATCATGGTCGAGGACAGGCTCTGGGGCCTGATGATCGGCCATCACCGCCGGCCGCACTACGTCGCGCCGGAGACTCGTGCCGCGGCCACCGTGCTCACCGACGGCTTCGCCATGCGGGTGCAGGAGATCGAGGGCAAGGCGCTCTGGGGCGAGCGGCAGCGCCATCTCGACGTGCAGGGCCGGCTCGTGCGCGGGCTCACCCGCTCCGACGATTTCGTCGCCTCCCTGACCCAGGGCAGCCCGACCCTGCTCGACCTGTTCGGCGCCACCGGCGCCGGCATCGTCTCGGACGAATCCGTCTGCCTCGTCGGTGCCACGCCGGAAGCGGCGAAGGTGCGCGCGCTCGCCGACTGGCTGCGGGAGAGTCTGGCGCCGGGCGAGACCACCTTCGTCACCGACACGCTGGTGCTGCATCACGCGCCGGCCGCGGCGGACACGGAGAACGCCAGCGGCCTGCTCGCCGCCTTCGTCGGCTCCTCGCGCCAGCACCTCCTGTTCTGGGTGAAGCCGGAGGTGCCGAGCACCGTGACCTGGGGCGGCGACCCGCGCAAACCCGTTCTGCCCGGCAGCGGCCCGGTGGCGGTGCTGCCGCGGCGCTCGTTCGAGCGCTGGATCGAGGAGCGCCGCGGGCATTCCACACCCTGGGCGACGTGGAAGGTGGCGCTCGCCGCCCAACTTGCCGACGCCGTCGACGGTGTGGTGCTGCGCCAGCGCCGCAAGATCGATGAACTGACGGGCCTGCTCGCCGACAAGGAGCGCTTGCTGGAGCAGAAGGATCTGCTCACCCGCGAGATCGACCACCGGGTCAAGAATTCGCTCCAGATCGTGACGGCCTTCCTGCACATGCAGCGCCGCCAGATCGCCGACCCGGAGGCGCGGCAGGCCTTCTCCGAGACCTCGGCCCGCGTCATGAGCGTCGCCCGTGTCCATGACAGCCTGTATCAGGGCGAGAGCATGGAGCAGGTCGATCTCGGCCAGACCATCCAGGCCCTGTGCAGCGACCTCGCCGGCATGGCCGGCGACGAGCACAGCGTCGAGCTGACCGCGGAGCCCGGCCTGATGGTGCCCTACCGCCACGCGGTCGCGCTCTCTCTGATCACCACCGAACTCGTCACCAACGCGTTCAAATATGCCGGCCGGCCCGACAAGGGTGCGCGGATCAGTGTCACCGTCGCGGGCGGGGAGGGCGCCGTGCGCCTCAGGGTCTGCGACGACGGCGAGGGCATGCCGCCGGGCTGGGAGAGAGGCAAGGCGCGCGGCACCGGACTCGGCATGAAGCTGATCCGGGCCATGCTCGACCAGATCGGCGCGCGCCTCGACGTCGAGAACGCCGACGGCGCCTGCTTCACCGTTCACGCCTGAGCCCTCCTTGAGCGACAGCCTGCACGCCCGCCTGCGGGGAGCCACGGCCGCGGCCCATGAGGCGCTGGAGCGCGACCTCGACTGGGAGGCGCGGGTGGCGACGCTGCCCGGCTACCGCGACCTGCTGGCGGGCCTGCGCGGCTTCCACGCTGCCTACGAGCCGGTGATCGGGGTCGCGCTCGCCGACGCGCCCTTCTTCGATCCCCGGCGGCGGCTCCCTTCCCTCGACGCGGATCTGCGCGCCCTCGACGGGACAGCACCCGACACCCTGCCCGCGCCCGCCGCGCCCTGGCTCGACGGGCCGGGCGCCGCGCTCGGCGCGCTCTACGTGCTGGAAGGCTCGACGCTCGGCGGCGCCGTCATCGGCCGCCACGTCGCCCGCCTGCACGGGGCGGGCGTGCCGCTGGCCTATTACGCGGGCCGCGGGCGAGAGACAGGGCCGCTCTGGCGCAGCTTTCGCGAGCGGCTGGACGGGCTGCCGGAGGGGCAAGCCGCCGCGGCCTTCGCCGCCGGGATTGCGACCTTCGAGGCGATGCGGCGCTGGCTCGTCGCGGGCGAGGGGTGAGGCGCTCGTCCGGGGCTCCGCCCTGGGCCCTATGACAAGGACGCGTCCTTTCGAAAGTCCGGTTCAGCGCGGCGGCAGCACCTGCGCCCGCTTCGCCTCGAGGCTCTGCCAGACGATCAGCGAGGGCAGGCCGAGAACCACGTCGGGAACGCGCTTGGCGAGCGACAAGGCGATGGCGGTGCCCGCATCGAGCCCGAACAGAGCGCCCACCACGACGAAGCCGCCCTCCTGAACGCCGAGCCCGCTCGGCACCGCGAAAGCCGCCGACTTGATCGCCTGGGACAAAGATTCCAGCACCAGAACCTCGGTCAGGCTCACCTCGACCCCGATGCAGGCGAGCACGATCCAGATCTCGGCCGCACCGAGTCCCCAGGCCACGGCGTGCAGGGCGACCGACTGGGCGATGCGCCCGCGCCGGTCTCGCGCCCAGACCGCATCGAGAGCTTCCTGCACCGAGAGGATGCCGGCGGCGTCTCCCTCCGGCTTCGCCCCCTCCGGGGCCGCCGAGCGCAGGAAGCGACGGCCGAGGCCGGCGAGGCGCCGCTCGAGACCGCGCGCCACGCCGAGCGTCTGCAGGGCGAAGAAGGCGGCGACCGCCGCCACCGCCACGACGGCGGCCTGCGTCGTCCACCACGCGAGCGCGGCGGCGGCCTCCCCCGGCAGCCGCCAGAGCAGGGCGGCGCCGAGCCCGGTGAAGGCCACCTGCGTCGCGACCTGGATCAGCATGTCGGCGAGGAGCGAGGCCGCCGCGAGGCTGCCCGCGACGCCCCAGAAGGTCAGCAGGCGCCCGCCCACGACTTCGCCGCCCACCGAGGCGACCGGCAGCAGCACGTTCACGCCCTCGCGCACGAAGCGCAGGATCACGAAGGCGCCGGTCTCGACTGGAGGCTCGGCCGGGGCGCCCGTCCGGGAGCGGCCGGAGGGCGGAAGGCCGGCCAGCACGCTCGCCCAGGCGAGCCCGCACAGGAGCACGATGACGACCCGCACCCCGACGATGGCGGCAAGACCCGCCGCACCGATCCGCCCGAAGGCCGCACCGATCGCCGCGAGGTCGTTGGTGGCGACGAGCCACACGCCCAGCCCCAGTCCGACCAGGGTGCCGACGAGCGGCAACCGGCGCAGCAGCCCGCGCAGGAGGCGCTGCGGCAGCGATGGTTCGGCGGGGCGCCGATCGTGGCGCAGGTCGCCGGGCTCCTGACACCGCTCCTCGCGGCGAGCGGGTGACTCAGCCATTCCCCGCTCCATCGGCCGGCACCTCGGGACTCGCTTCGATCGACGCCGGCAAGGGCGCGAGGACGAGGCCCCCAGCGGCGAGGTCTTCGAGCGCCGGATCGACGAGGATGACGCGGCGGTGGGCCAGGGAATCCGGCGTGGCCAGCGTCAGCATCCGCTTGGGACAGGGCCCGAGGCAGCCCGTCTCCACGAGGCGGACCTTGCCGGCACGCTTCGCGGAACCGTCGCCGCGCGCCTCCTGCTTGAGCGCTCGCTTGACGGCACGGCCGATCTGCTTGCGGGCCACGCCCTGGCGCTTGGCACATTTGCGGCAGACCAGCACGAGATCCGAGAAGCCCGCCTTGGCCGTCTTGGGCCCTGTCATTTTGGCCCTCGTCGCCTCGCTCCGTACCGTCTCGCCCTGGGTCTCGCGGGCCGCCCCGCCCGGATCCTGCCGCCCTGCCACATGCCCTCCCGTCCGGCCTGCTCGATTCGGGCCGTGCCCCGATGTCCGGGGCGGTATCGCAGCCCCCCCGCCCGAGGCGCAATCCCGGCGGATCGCCGCGCCTTAAAAAGGGCCGAAAAGAACGTGACCTGAACCACCAGACAGGATGCTGCCCGAGCTTGCCGAAAAGCCTTGCCCGTGCGTATCGCGGGGGGCGGGCGCGAGGCATTTCGTGCGGGCGCGCTCCGGCCGTGGATCCGTGAGGACCCCCATTCGATGAGTTCCGACGACGAGGTCAAGCAGGCGACCCGAGTCCGGCCGAGCCCGAGCGTCCAGTCGCTCATGGAGCTCGCCCGGCGCTCCGTGCCGGACCTGCGGCGCAACGCCGAGACGATCGAGCCGGTCGCGCCCGGCCGGGGCCGGTCTCTCGGCACAGCCCTGGTCGATCGGGCGCGGCGCGGTCTCGAATGGACCCGGCTGCCCGGCCTGCGGCCGCGGGAAGCGCGTCCGCCCGAGCGGATGGTCAAGCGCCTGTTCCGCAGCTACGCCCTGTTCGCGCTGCTGCCGACCGCGGTGGTCGGGCTCTACGTCTTCGTGATCGCCTCGCCGCAATACATCGTCGAGTCGCAGTTCGCCGTGCGCGGCAACGTCGAGCCGATGGCGAGCGCCGAACTCGGCCTGCACACCGACCTGATCCAGAAGCACAACAGCCAGGACAGCTTCATCCTGCGCGACTACATCGGCAGCCGGCCGATGGTGGAAGCCATCGACGCCAAGCTCGGCCTCGCGAAGATGTTCTCGGAAGACGGGATCGACTTCTGGGCCCGCTACGACGAGAGCCAGCCGGTCGAGAAGCTGGTGCGCTACTGGCGCCGGCACGTGATTCCGCAGATCGATGCGATCTCCGGCGTGATCCACCTGAAGGTGCGCGCCTTCAAGCCCGAGGATGCGGTCGCGATCTCGCAGGAGGTGATCACCCGCTCCGAGACCCTGGTCAACGGCATCTCGCGCCGGGCCCAGGAGGACATGATCACCAACGCGAAGAAGGAGGTCGAGCAGACCGCCGAGCGGCTCAAGCAAGCGCGGTTCGCCCTGCAGGAATTCCGCAACCGCTGGGGCATCATCGACCCGGTGAAATCGGCCGAGGCCGCCGTGACCACGATCGAACTCCTACGCAAGGACAAGATCAAGGCGGAGAACGACCTGCGCGTCCTGCGCGACTCCAAGCTCGACGAGAAGAGCCGCGGCATCCAGGTGCTCGTGGCCACCGTCGGTGCGCTGGATGGCCAGATCAAGGACCTGCAGAGCCGCCTCACCACCGACGGCATCGTCTCGAATTCCGAGCACAACCTCACCCAGGCCCTGCTCGAATACGAGGGCCTGATGGTCGAGCAGACGGTGGCGGAGAAGCTCAACTCCTCGATGCAGCTGATCCTCGATCGCGCCCGGATCGCGGCGGCCAAGCAGCAGATCTATCTGGCGACCTTCGTGCCGCCGCTTCTGCCGACCTATTCGGAGTACCCGGCCCCGTTCTACGCCCTGTTCGCGGCCCTGTTCTGCTTTACCGTGCTGTGGAGTTCGGTCTCGCTCGTGACCGCGGCGGTCAACGACAACCGGCTCTGAGCGGCGAACGCGGACGGTTGTCATGGCGGATTTCACCGACCTCATCGCTCGCGCCGTCAGCCCGTCCATGAGCCGGGAGGAGCGCGAGCAGGTCTACACCGTGGTCCGGCAGGCGGTGCAGCGGCTCCAGGAGCGCGAGAGCCTGGCCGGGGACGATCCCCGCATCCTGCTCCAGCGCCATCTGATCGAGGAGACGATCCGCGACGTCGAGTTCGACATCGTCCGCTTCCTCACCCTGCGCAAGATCGAGCAGGCGCGCGCGGCACAGAACGCCGAGTACGAGGCGCAGTTCGCCAAGAAGCGGTGAGGCGCGCGGGCGCGTGGCAGGTGCGCGCCGCAGCCTTCGGCCCCGTCGGATCTCAGCCGTAGGCTGCCACCGCCCGCACCCCGCCGGGCTCGGCCACCTGCAGGCCCGCCTCGACATATTCGTTGAGCTTGTTGCGCAGGGTCCGGATCGAGATGCCGAGGATGCGCGCGGCGTGCGTGCGGTTGCCGAGGCAATGGTCGAGGGTGTCGAGGATCAGGTCGCGTTCGACTTCCGCTACGGTGCGCCCGACGAGACCGCGGGTGGCGGCTTCCGCCGCGCTCGCCGCCCGCTCGACCGGGCCGGAGGCGGCGGGCGCGGCCAGCGACTCGCCCTCCGGGCTCAGGATCGCGTCGGGGCCGATCTCGGATCCCTGCGCCAGCAGCACCGCACGGTGGATCGTGTTCTCCAACTCGCGCACGTTGCCGGGCCAGGGGTTGCGGGCGACGAGCGCCTGCGCCTCGCGGGCCAGCGGCCGCAGCGGCAGGCCGTTCAGCTCCGCATATTTGCGGGCGAAGTGGGCGGTGAGTTCGAGGATGTCGGCCATCCGCTCGCGCAGGGGCGGCAGGCGCAGGTGCACGACGTTGAGGCGGTAGAACAGGTCTTCGCGGAACGTGCCCTTCTTCACCTCCTCGGCGAGGTTGCGGTTGGAGGTGGCGAGCACGCGGATATCGACCTTGACGGGGGCCCCGCCGCCGACCCGGTCGATCACCCGCTCCTGCAGTGCGCGCAGCAGCTTGGATTGTAGCCGCACGTCCATCTCGGAGATTTCGTCGAGGAGCAGCGTGCCGCCGTTGGCCTCCTCGAACCGGCCGATGCGCCGGGCGATCGCGCCGGTGAAGGCGCCCTTCTCGTGGCCGAACAGCTCGGATTCGAGCAGGGCATCGGGAATCGCCGCGCAATTGACCGAGACGAACGGGCGGTTTCCCCGGTTCGACTTGGCGTGGACGTGGCGGGCGAGCACCTCCTTGCCGGTGCCGCTCTCGCCGGTGATGAGCACCGAAGCCTCCGAGCGCGCGACCTGCTCGGCCAGCCGCACCACGCGCTCCATCGACGGATCGCGCCAGACGAAGCTGCGGGCATCCGCCGCCACGGCCTCCAGGACGGCCGCGATCATGTCCGGATCGGGGGGGAGGGGGATGTACTCCTTGGCGCCGGCCTGGATCGCGGCCACCGCGGCGCGCGCGTCGGAGGCGATGCCACAGGCCACCACCGGCGTGCGGATGCGCTCGTCGGAGAGCGCCTGAACCATCCGGCGGATGTCGAGGCCGACATCGACCATGACGAGGTCACCGCCCTTGGCGCGCAGGGCCGCGAGCCCCTGGTCGATCCCGTCCGCGTGGGTGACCGAGGCCCCCCGGTTCATGGCGATCTTCGAGGCGGTGACGAGTTCGCCCGAGAGCCGTCCGACGATGAGCAGCCGCATGGCGTGGTACCTCCGACAATTCTTCCGATTCAGATGGCCCGCTCGGCCTGCGATGATCCCTCATCGCAGGCCGCCCCCGCGACGGCGGGGCGGCGGCCATCCGCCGGACGTGCCGATCCCGGCCGCAGGCCGGGATCGGCACACCCAAGGATCAGTGATCGTTCTTGATGATCTCGGTCATGGTCACGCCGAGGCGCTCATCGACCAGCACGACCTCGCCGCGGGCGACGAGGCGGTTGTTGACGAACACGTCGATCGCCTCGCCGACCTTGCGGTCGAGTTCGAGCACGGCGCCGGGGCCGAGCCGCAGCAGGTCGCCGATCGGCATGCGCGAGGAGCCCAGCACCGCCGAGACCACCACGGGCACGTCGAAGACCTGTTCGAGGTCCGCTGCGCTCTTCGGAGACGTCGGCGCGTCGCGCACGGAGCCGGGGCCGCCCTCGTCGTAGGGCAGGTCGCCCTCGTTGAGCTGGGGCAGGCTGAAATCGTCGCTCGACATCGGGCTCAGGCCTCCGCGCTGGCGAAGTTGGGAGAGAGGGCGGACTCAACGGCGGCCTCGATGCGGGCGCGCTCGCGCACGACGCCGCCATCGGCCCATTCGAGCCGGGCGTCGCCCGGTGCCATGTCGGGCTCGCCCAGCACCACGAGGCGGCCCTCGAAGCCGTGCTCGCGGGAGAGACGCTTCATCAGCGTTTCGGCGTCATCGACCAGCGCCTCGTTCACCCGCAGGACGAGATGGGGCACGCCGCGCAGGTGGCGCAGCGCCGAGCGGGCCGCCTCCTCCACCGCCGCGAGCGGGCGCGCGTCGAGGGCCTCGCCCGCGATCCGGCGGGCGAGCGCGTTCGCGAAGGCCAGCGCCTGCGCCTCGCGCTCGCCGTCACGGGCATCGGACTGGTTGAGCAGGCCGGCGGCGGCCAGCCCGACCCGGGTCAGGGCGTCGGCGAGCCGCGCCTGTTCCTGGAGGGCGGCCTCGGCCCGGCCGTCCTGAAGGCCGCGGGCATAGGCCGCCGCCTCCAGCGCCGCGCGCTCGGCTTCGGTCCGGGCGGCGGCCTCCGCATCGGCGGCGGAGGGGCCGCGCGGGCGTCCGAAATCGGTGTCGAACAGGAAGGGGCGGGAGGCGCGCGCGCTCAATAGACCAACTCCTCCTCGCCGCCGTTCTTGGCGATCATGATCTCGCCCTTCTCGGCCAGCTCTTTCGCGAGTTCCGTCATCTTGGCCTGCGCCTCATCGACCTCCTTGAGGCGGATCGGGCCCATCGAGCCCATCTCGTCGGTGAGGTTCTTGGCCGCGCGGGTCGACATCTGGCGCATGAAGAAGGCGCGCACCCGCTCGTCGGCGCCTTTCAGCGCCCGGCACAGGGTGTCGTTGTCGACCTTGCGCATCAGGGTCTGGACCGAGCCCGGATCGAGCTTCAGGAGATCCTCGAAGGTGAACATGAGCTGGCGGATCTTCTTGGCCGAGCCGCGGTTGGCCTGATCGATCGCCGCGAGGAAGCGGGTCTCGGTCTGCCGGTCGAAGGCGTTGAACACCTCGGCCATGAGTTCGTGCGCGTCGCGCCGCGTCGTCTGGGCGATGGTCGAGACGAACTCGGTGCGCAGGGTCTCCTCGATGTGGCGCAGGGCCTCCTTCTGCACCGTCTCCATGCGCAGCATCCGGTTGAGCACGTCGATGGCGAACTCCTCCGGCAGGATCGTGAGCACCTTGGCGGCGTAGTCGGCCCGCACCTTCGAGAGCACGACGGCCACCGTCTGCGGGTACTCGTTGCGCAGGAAGTTCGCGAGGATCTCGGGATCGATCTGGGTCAGGCTCGCCCAGACGCGCTTTCCGCTCGCGCCCTTGATCTCCGCCATGATCGAGGAGACCTGCTCAGGGGGGAAGATCTTGAGCAGGAGCGACTCGGTGCGCTCGAAGTTCGAGGTGATGCCGCCGCCCGAGGACAGGCGCGAGACGAAATCGACGATCAGCCGCTCGACGGTGGCGGCCTCCAGCGAGCCGAGCTGCACCATGGCGTGGCTGACGAGCTTGATCTCGTCCTCGTCGAGGCGCTGCCAGATCGGCGCGCCCTCCTCCTCGCCGAGCAGAAGCAGCAGCGCGGCAGCGCGCTGCGGGCCCGGCATCTCGGCGAAGGCCTTCGAGGCGTCGAGGCTCTCCATGGCAGCGTTGAAGTTTACGCCCGCGGACACGAACCCTCTCCTCTCTCCCGGCTATGGCTGGTCTCGGCGCGCATCAGGAATCGTGGATCCAGTTGCGGAGCACCTCGACGGTCTCGGTCGGGCTCGCCCGCACCATGTCGACCACGCGCTCCACCGTCTCGGCCTGGATCTGGCCGTTGATTTTCGCCGATTCGAGGAACCGGTTGGTGCTGTTCTCGCGCACCGCGAGCTCGACCGGCCCCTCGCCGCCCGTCGCGCCGGCCAGCGCCAGCGCGCCGGCCGGGCCGGCCAGCGCCGCCACCGGCGCCTCCGATTCGAGCACGCGGCGCAGGAGCGGGCGCACCACCGCCATCAGCACGACCAGGGTGAGCAGGCTCAGGACCGTGAGCTCGACGAGGCGCATCACGTCCTCCTTGCTCGGGCTGAGGAACGACTGGATCAGGCCCGGCTCGGCGAATTCGGGAGCGGTGGGCGTCTCGGCGAAGCGCAGGTTGACCACCTCGACCTGATCGCCGCGGGCCTTGTCGTAGCCGACCGCGGTGCGCACCAGCGCGGTGATGCGCGCGATCTCGGCGTCGGAGCGGGGCTGGTAGGCGGTCTTGCCGTCGGCGCCGGGGGCGTAGACACCGTCGACCAGCACCGCCACCGAGAGCCGCTTGAGGCGGCCGCCCTCCAGGGTCTCGACCTTGGTGACGCGGGAGATCTCGTAGTTCGTGACCTCCTCGTTCTTCTGCGAGGAATCCTTCTGCTGCGGCTGGGCCTGAGTCTGGTTGGCGCCGGGCAGCTCGTTACCGATGGTCGCCTGCCCCTCGGTCCCGCCGGTGAGGGAGTTCTCGGAGCGGGTCTGGGTGGAACGGACCACGCGGCTCTCGGGGTCGAAGCTTTCCGAGCGGCTCTCGACCCGGTTGAGGTCGAGTTCGGCGGTGACCTGGACCCGGGCGCGGCCCTGGCCGACGATGCCGGCCACGATCTCCTCGATCTGCGAGCGCATCCGCCGCTCGATGCCCGTCTGCCGCTCCTCCAGGGCGCCGGCCCCGTCCTTCTCCGCACCGCGGGCGCCGTCGGCCAGCAGCCGGCCGCGCTCGTCGACGATCGAGACCCGCTCGGGCTTCAGGCCCTCGACCGCGGAGGCCGCGAGATGCCGGATCGCCCGCACCTGGCTCGGATCGAGATCGCCCATCAGCTTGACCACGATGGCGGCCGAGGGCGCTTCGCGGTCGCGCTCGAACAGGCGGCGCTCGGGGATGACGAGGTGGACGCGGGCCGCCTGGACCCGGCCGATGGCGCGGATCGAGCGGGCGAGCTCGCCCTCCATCGCCCGCAGGTGGTTCACGTTCTGGACGAAGCTCGTCGAGGAGAAGGCGTCGCCCTTGTCGAAGATCTCGTAGCCGATGCCGCCTTGCGCCGGCAGGCCCTTGCCGGCGAAGTCCATCCGCAGCTTGGCCAGATCGGCGCGGGGGGCGAGCACGGTCTGACCCATGTCGCCCTTGGTCTCGTAGGTGATGCCGCGGGCGTCGAGCTCGCGGATCACGGCCGAGGAATCCTGCATCGACAGGTCGGAGAACAGCACGCCCATATCGGGCCGCGAGACCCGCAGGATCACGAAGGCGAAGAAGCCGACCAGCGTCAGCGTCACGGCCGCCATCGCGGCGATGCGCGCGGGCCCGAGCTTCGTCACCAGATCGAGGATGGGTTTCACGGGCCGGCACGCCTGAGGACAGCGGATGCGGCTGCGAGGGATGCGCGACCGCCCGGCAAGAATTGCCCGGTGCGTGGTTAGCGAGGCGTTAACGCCGAGGCCCTGCCGTTCACGAAGTCGCGGCCGGATCGATCCGCTCGAGGGTGCCGGAAACGACGAGAGCCGCCCCGGTGCTCCGGAGGCGGCTCCTCATGCGTTGCGCGAACAGGCATGCGCAACGGTCGGATCGATGGTGTTAAAAGCTCAGTGGCGGTAATGCTGGATGCGCGTGGTGCGCAGGCCGGCCAGACCGTGCTGGTCGATGGAGTACTGCCAGCTTAGAAATTCTTCCGTGGTCAGCGTGTAGCGCTGGCAGGCCTCCTCCAGGCTGAGCAGGCCGCCGCGGACGGCGGCGACGACCTCGGCCTTGCGGCGGATGACCCAACGGCGGGTGGTGACGGGGGGAAGATCGGCGATCGTCAGGGGGCTGCCGTCGGGCCCAATCACATACTTCACGCGGGGCCGGGGTGTTTCGGTCATGATACGCTCTACACTCGACTGACCTGTCGAGAGGGAAGCTACTTGCGTCCGCTTAAAAGTTCTTGAAGTCGGCCGTTCGAATGCGATTCGTTCGTTGTTAACGGATGTGGACAATTTCGCTTTCCTCGATGCTGCAATGCATCAAGATGCTGGCGCGGAAAGCGTTTTGACGCTCGAGGCCGGGACGCGCGCCGAGCCGATCGTCAGCACTGGTTCAGAGCCGCTGAGGTCGACGCCGTCCACGGTGCCGGTCACCTTGGTATCGACGTTGACCCGCGTGCCCGTCGTATCGAGGGCATCGACGGTGATCGTGTAGCGCCCGTCCTTGGCCGCGAGCCCCGAGGTCGCGGTGCCGTCCCATGCGAAGGATTGCGCGCCGCTCTTCAGCGTCGTGGTCCTCGTGGCCACCACGGAGCCGTCGCTGCCCTTGATCGTGATGACGGCCTTGGCGGCGGGCCGTTCCGGGGTCAGCGTCCAGTTCGCCTTGCCGTCGGCGAGGTCGGTGCTGGCACCGTCCGCCGTGATCGTCCGGCCAATCAGGCCGGAGGCGGAGGAGGCCGAGGCGGCCTTGGAGTTCGTCAGGATCGTATCGAGCGAGGCGTTGGTCTTGAGCTGCTGTTCGACGCCGGCGAACTGCACGAGTTGCTGAGTGAACTGGTTGGTGTCGAGCGGGTCGAGCGGGTTCTGGTTCTTGAGCTGCGTGGTGAGCAGCGTCAGGAACTGCGTGAAGTTGCCCGCGATCGACTTCGTGTCGGTCGTCGAGGCGGCACCGGTGGCGGTGATGCTGGTGCTGCTCGTGATCCCGGAGGCCATGGCGTTCCCTTAGATTCGGATGTCGAGGCCGCTGACGGCACGCAAGCGCCGGAGGGAGGCGGGGTCGAGGGGAGCGGGGAGGGCAGCGGGGCCGTCGTCCCGTCCGCCCGGTCCGCGGTCGGAGCCGCCGCGGGGCGCGGATTCGCCCTCCCGTCCGCCCTGGGATCCCGTCTCGCCGCGAAGGGACAGGTCGATCCCGCCCGCCTCGGCACCGACGTCGAAACCGGCCTGCGCCAGCGCCTGCTGCAGCGAGCCCGCGTCGCGCTGGAGCAGGGCGAGGGTTTCGGGGCGATCCACGACGAGATGCGCCCGCGCCTTGCCGCCCGCCTTGTCGAGATCGAGCGACACGTCGATGCGGCCGAGTTCGACCGGGTCGAGGCGGATCGCGAAGCGGTTCATGCCCGACAGCGAGCGCAGCCCGATCGTCATCGGCACGGCGCCCAGGGGAATCGGCGGCGTCGCGGGCTGAGCCGCTGCTGCCGCGGCGTCCGTGGCTTGGGCCGCCTGCGCTCCCTGCGCGGCGCCGAGACCGCTGTGGCCAGGTGGGGCGAGGGGGGCCGCGGTGCCGGTCGGAGCGGGCGCCGAGGCGGCCCGCGTCCCGTTGAGTGCCGTCTCGAAGCCGGCCGTGCCCGCCGCGGCGGAGGCCGATGCCTCGGACGCGTCGGCTTTGGCGGCCTGTCCGGTTGCCGCCGCTTCGCCGGGCCCGCCCGCGACGGATTCGCCCGCGCCGATGCGGCCCTCGCCCGCAGTCCCACCCGTCGTCGCGGCGGGCTGCGCCGGAGTGGGAGGAGGGGGAGTCGGGGGGGCCGAGAGGAGGGTAAGGGGATCGACGGCGTCCGGTGCCGCCGCATCGGTCTCGTCCCGCGTCTCGTCCTCTGACAGGACGACGGCCCCGGCCTCTTCCGCAGCCACGCCTTCGGCAGCCGCCTCCTGTGCCGCTGCTTTTGCCGCCTCGCCTTCGGTCAGGCCTTCCGGCCGGTGAGCGGTGGAATCGGCGGCGCCCGGCACCCGCGCCGAGGCGGCATCCGTGCCGTCCCGCGCAGGGACCGAGGGGAGCGGCTTGTTGCGGGTGGCGTCGGATGGCGCGCGGCTCTCCGGCGACGCTCCGGCCCGCCCGCCCTCGGCTGCGTCGGCCTTGGCGGTCCTGGTCCTGGCGGCTTCGGTCTTGAGTGCTTCGGTCTTGAGTGCTTCGGATTTGGCGGCCTCAGCCGCGGCGCTCTCGGCTCTTGCTGCCGCCATCCTGTCCGTCCGGCCGGCATCGCTGCGAGCGGACACCGTCTCGTCGCGGCGGGCGGCGGGCCGGATCGGGGCGGCCGGCTTCCGCTCCGCGGCCTCGAGGCTGAAGCGTGGGGTGCCCTCGCTCCCCCGCGCTGCGGACGAGGCGGTCCGCGGAACCTGCCTGAACCACACCTCCGCCAGATCTGCGCGCGAAACCACGATGCCGTCCTTATCCTCCGGGGCCGAAGACGCGGGAGGGCACAGCAAGCGGCGCGCCACCGGAGCGTTTTCTCCAAGTCTCTGGTATTGATCGGGAAAATTTGAAGGCGAAGGCGCCGCCGCGCCCCGGCCCGGTCGGATCTGCCGTCCTCCCGGCAGGATTTGCCGGCCCCGCGCGGGAGCGCCGCGAGCCCTCGGCCCGCTCTCATCCGCACCATCCCTGGAAACTCCGGATCGGGATCGCTATAGACATCCGCACGATGCGCCCGGCCCCCGCCGGCCGGCGCATGCCCGAAGGCTCCGCCAATGGCCGGCAACCGGCCCGCATCACCGGCCATGAACTCGCTGGATCTCCCGAAGCCCCCGCACGAGACGCGCGTCGTCGTCGCCATGTCGGGCGGCGTCGATTCGTCGGTGGTCGCCGGGCTGTTGAAGCGCGAGGGCTACGACGTCGTCGGCGTCACGCTCCAGCTCTACGATCACGGCGCGGCGACCCATCGCAAGGGCGCCTGCTGCGCCGGCCGCGACATCCACGATGCGCGGGCGGTGGCCGAGACGCTCGGCATTCCGCATTACGTCCTCGATTACGAGGACCGCTTCCGCGAATCGGTGATCGATCGCTTCGCCGAGAGCTACCTCTCGGGCGAGACGCCGATTCCCTGCGTCGAGTGCAACCGCTCGGTCAAGTTCCGCGACCTGCTCGGGATGGCGCGCGACCTCGGCGCCGAGGCGCTGGCGACCGGCCACTACGTGGCGAGCCGGGCGCGGCCGGGCGGCGGGAGGGCGCTCTACCGCGCCCTCGATCCGGGCCGCGACCAGAGCTACTTCCTCTACGCCACGACGCCGGAGCAACTCGCCTACCTGCGCTTTCCCTTAGGCGAGCGGCCCAAGGACGAGACCCGCGCGCTGGCCCGCGAACTCGGCCTCGCGGTGGCCGACAAGGCCGACAGCCAGGACATCTGCTTCGTGCCGCAGGGCGGCTACGCCGACATCATCGCCAAGCTCAGGCCCGAGGCGGCCCGGCCCGGCGAGATCGTCGATCTCGACGGCCGCCGGCTTGGGCATCACGAGGGCATCATCCACTACACCGTGGGCCAGCGCCGCGGCCTCAAGCTCTCCGTCGGCGAGCCGCTCTACGTGGTGCGGCTGGAGCCCGAGACCGCCCGCGTCGTGGTCGGGCCCCGCGCGGCGCTCGCCACCCGCCGCATTCGGCTCACCGACTTCAACTGGCTCGGGGACGGCGCGCCGGAAGACATCACCGAGCGCCCCGTAGCGGTGCGCGTCCGCTCGACCCGCGAGCCGCGGCCCGCGCGCCTGTCGTGGAACGCGGCCGAGGCCTGCGCCGAGGTCGAGCTGGTCGCGCCCGAGGACGGCGTCTCGCCGGGCCAGGCTTGCGTGATCTACGCCGATGACGGCCCGCGCGCGCAGGTGCTCGGCGGCGGCACCATCCGGCGCATCGGCGCGTTGCAGGCAGGCGCCGCCGAGGCGGCCTGATGGTGGTTTTTCACGCCGCGCGGATTCAGGTTTTTCTAAACCCTGCAATCGCTTTTCGAGCGATTGTGCCGCTTGTCAGGCGCGAGGAGCGCACGCGGAGCGGCCTCGGCCACGCCGAGGCGTCTCAACGCGTCGTCCCGAAAGGTGGCCGCCGGCTTTCGGGAAGAGACGACGCGAAGTGAAATAGCGAGAGCCAAAGCCGCGGAGGCGGCTGCTGGCGCTTGAGGCCGGAAAGAGGGAAGGGTGACTTTTACATGCTGAGCGAGCGGGCGCCCGAGGCCGGGCCGACCACCGATTTGATGCGCAAGGCCTATGCCCGCTGGGCGCCGGTCTACGACGTCGTCTACGACAAGCTCACCGAGCCGGCCGCTCGCGCCGCCGTCGAGGCGGCGGTCGCTCACGGGCCGCGGGTGCTGGAGGCCGGCGTCGGCACTGGCCTGTCCCTCGGCTACTATCCCCGCGACAGCTTCGTCTGCGGCGTCGATCTCTCCGAGGACATGCTCAAGCGCGCCCGCGGAAAAGTCCGGCGCAAGGGGCTGACCCACGTCAAAGGGCTCCAGGTGATGGACGTGTGCCGCCTCGGTTACGCCGATGCGAGCTTCGACGCGGTGGTAGCGCAGTTCCTTATCACCCTGGTGCCGAACCCGGAGGCCGCGCTCTCCGAATTCCTGCGCGTGGTCCGCCCCGGCGGCGGCATCGTGCTTGCCAACCATTTCGGCCAGTCGAACGGTCCGGTGGCGCGGGTCGAGGAGATCGTCGCGCCGCTCTGCACCAAGATCGGCTGGTCCTCCGACTTCAAGGCGACCCGGATCGAGGCCTGGGCCCGGCGCAACGGCGTCGAGGTCGTCGGTCTCGCGCCGACCTTCCCCGGCGGCTTCTTCAAGATCCTGCGCATGCGCAAGCCGGGCTGAAGGCGAGAACATCATCCCGAAAGGTGGTCGCCGGCTTTCGGAAAAGATGATGGAAACACAAAGCTCTAGAGCATCGTCCCGAAAGGTGGTTGCCGGTTTTCGGAGAAAGACGATGCGCAAACAATCGCGAGCACGCGAACACCGTCCGGCGGAGGCAGGCCGATGACGCCAGGGGGCGGGGAGGGCGGTCGGTCGGATGACCGGCCCAAGGATCGGCCCAAGGATCGGCTGCGTGAGCGGCAGGCCGGGCCCGAGGCATCGGGGGCGCGCCGGCCCTGGCTGCGCTGGCTCCCGCTTCTGGTCCTCGCCGCGCTGTCCGTCGGCATCCTCGCCTCGGGCGGCGCCCACATCCTCGACCTCGATCGATTGTCCGAGTCGCGGGTCTGGCTCCAGTCGCTCATCGCCGAGGACCGGATCCGGGCGATCGCGCTGGCCTGCCTCGTCTATGTCGGCTCGGTGGTGGTCTCGCTGCCCGCCACCCTGGTGCTCACGGTGCTGGCCGGGCTGCTGTTCGGTCCCGTCACCGGAGCCATCATGGCCATCGGCTCGTCGACGACGGGAGCGGCGATCGTGTTCTCGGTCGGGCGCTACGCCGCCGGCGACCTGATCCGGCGCAAGGCCGGGCTTCGGATCGGGCGCTTCGCCGAGGGCTTCCGCCGCGACGGTTTCGGCTACATCCTGATCCTGCGGCTGCTGCCGATTTTTCCCTACTGGATCACCAACATCGCCCCGGCGGCCTTCGGCGTGCGGTTGCGCACCTTCGCGCTGGCCACCCTGCTCGGCCTGACGCCGGGCGCCTTCATCTATGCCGGGCTCGGCGCCGGCCTTGAGGACATGCTGTCCACGCGCGATGCGGCGAAGGCGGCCTGCCTCGCGGCCGGGGGGACGGATTGCTCGAAGGGCATCGATCTGCGCGCGCTGGTGACGCCCGGAATGGTGGCGGCGCTGGCGGCTTTGGCAGGATTTGCTCTTTTGACAGTTTATCTGCGCCGACGGCTTGAGCGGCGGGCGCTTCGCGCATAAGACTTGCGCACAAGCGAATGGCGCGCGTCACCGGACGGCCGCACAACTTGTGCGGCGTAGGGAGGCCGGCAAAAGAGCGCGCCATGCGGATTGCGATTGGACGACACAACGACGGGTGACGCTTGAAACGGCCCCGCCTTCCGTTTCCTGGCCGGCCATCAGAGCCGGTGGACGCGACTCAGAATGATCCGGCGGCAAAAGCTGCCCTGCTCTGGCATATCGAGGCACCGGCTGGCAGGCCGCCGTTGCGTGCGCGCGCCTTCGCGTGGCTCGGGCGGCTCGGGCTGTCGGGCCGTCTGTTCCTGCTGACGGTCGCTTTCGTCGTCCTGGCCGAGATCCTGATCTACGTCCCGGCGGTGGCGACCTACCGGCTCTCGCGGCTTTCCGACCGGGTCGCGGCGGCGCGCGTCGCCGCCCTCGTGCTGAACGCCGCGCCCGAGGGACAGGTCCCCGAAGAGACCGCCCGGCGCCTCCTGATGGGCGTGGGCGCTCGCGCCATTGCCGTGCGGGTCGGCGATACGTGGCGCTATCTCACCGACGGGCCGGCGCCGACCGCCGTCGCCGAGACGGTCGATCTGCGCGAGCGCGGCCTGACGGGCTCGGTCGGCGGCGCCTTTCGGACGCTGTTCCTTCCCACCGAGGCGCCGATCCGGGCGATCGGGCCGGGGCAGGACGGGTTCGACGCGGTCGAGGTTCTGCTCGATGAGGGGCCTCTGCGGGCGGCTCTGGCCGATTTCTCGCTCCGGCTGCTCGTGGCCTGCCTCATCATCGCGGTGCTGGCGGCCGGGCTCGTCTTCTTCGTGCTCCAGCGGGCGATCGTGCGGCCGGTGGTCCGGCTCGCCCGCGACATCGCCGCCTTCGCCGACGACCCCGAGCGGACCGATCGTGTGGAACGGTCTTCGGGGCGCACCGACGAGATCGGGCAGGCGGAGAACGCGCTCGCCCGGATGCAGGTGGCACTCGGCGGCGAGCTGCGCCAGCGGCGGCGGCTGGCCGAACTCGGCCTCTCGGTGAGCAAGATCAACCACGAGCTGCGCAACCTGCTCACCACCGCCCAGCTTCTCGGCGACCGCCTGGAGAGCGTCTCCGACCCTCTGGTGCAGCGCGTTGCGCCGCGCCTCGTCGAGACCCTCGACCGGGCGATCCGCTTCTGCGAGGCGACCCTCGCCTACGGCCGTGCCACGGAGCCGAACCCGCAGCGGCGCATGGTGGCGCTCGCGCCTCTGCTCGAGGAATTGACCGACCTTGCCGACCTGATGCCGGCCGCCCAGCTCCGGGTCGAGACCCGCGCGGCGCCGGATCTGGAGATCGACGTCGATCCCGAGCAGCTCCTGCGGGCGCTGACCAATCTCGTGCGCAACGCGGTTCAGGCTCATGCGGCGGCCAAGACCGCGGACGGCACCGTGCTGATCGAGGGCATCCGCAATGGACCGCCCGGTGCGGGTTCCGTCACGGTGCTCGTGACCGATAACGGCCCCGGCGTGCCCGAGCGGGCCAAGGTCAACCTGTTCGCCGCCTTCCAGGGCTCGACCCGGGCCGGCGGCACGGGGCTCGGCCTCGCCATCGCCTCGGAACTGGTGCGCCTCAACGGCGGCACCCTTTGCCTCGACGAGACGGCGGGCGGCGCGCGCTTCCGGATCGTCATCCCCGACCGCGCCGCGGGGGCGAAGGCGGCGTGAGGAGGGCCCTCAATGCCCCGCTCCCGCCGGCGCGGCCCCGCGCGGGCGGCGGATCAGCGGCGTGGCGCAGGCCATGCCCAAGAACAGCATGGTGAGGACGAGGAACACGTCCTCGAAGCCCATCACCAGCCCTTGGATCCGCACGGTGTTGTTGAGCGCCTTCAGTGCCATGCCGTTGGCGTCGCCGCCCAACACTTCGAACTGGCGCCGCATGGCGTCGAGCCGCTCCAGCGCCGCGCCGTTGGCCCAGGTGAAGCGCTCGTGCAGGCGCGCGAGGTGGAGGTCCCAGCGGGCATTCAGGATCGTGTTGATGAGGGCGAGCCCCACCGCGCCGCCGAGGTTGCGCGTGAGGTTGAACAGGCCCGAGGCGTTCTTCATCCGCTCCGGCGGCAGGGTGCCGAGCGCGATGTTGTTGATCGGGATCATGCACAGCATCAGCGAGCAGCCGCGCAGCACCTGTGGCCACAGCAACTCGTAGAAGTCCCAGTCCTTGGTGAGCCCGGTGACGATCCAGGTGCCGACGGCGAAGCCCGAAAACCCCACCGCCATCATGACCCGCGGGTCGAGCTTCGCCGAGAGCTTTCCGGCGATCGGCGCGGTGGCGAACATGCACAGGCCTGAGACGAACATCGTTTCGCCGATCTGCAGCGCCGAGTAGCCGCGCACGCGGGCGAGATAGACCGGGTAGAGGTAGGTCAGTCCGTAGAGGCCGATGCCGAGGACAAAGCTCGCCGCGCAGCCGGCGGCGAAGTTGCGGTCGGAGAAGGCGCGCAGATCGACGATCGGCTGGCGCGCGGTGAAGACGCGGGCGAAGAAGGCCAGGCCCGACACGGCGCAGACGATGGCGCAGACGAACACCGCCTCGTCCTGCAGCCAGTCGTGGTTCGGGCCCTCCTCCAGCACATATTCGAGGCAGCCGAGGAAGCTCGCCATGAAGGCAAGGCCGGCCCAGTCGAAGGATTTCAGCAGATCGAAGTTCGGCCGGTCGAAATCGATCAGGAGGAAGGTCGAGACCGTGACGAAGATGCCCGGCACGATGTTGATCAGGAACAGCCAGTGCCAGGAGAACAGGTCGGTGAGGTAACCGCCGATGGTCGGGCCGATGGTCGGCGCCAGCGTGGCCACGAGGCCGATCATCGGCGAGACGATGGAGCGCTTGGAGGGCGGAAAGATCGTGAAGGCCGCGGCGAACACGGTCGGGATCATGCCGCCGCCGATGAAGCCTTGAGCCGCGCGCCAGACGATCATCTCGCCGATCGACGAGGAGGTGGCGCACATCAGGCTCATCAGCGTGAAGCCGCCGGCCGAGATCGAGAACATCCACCGCGTCGAGAGCACCCGCGACAGGGTGCCCGAGAGCGGGATCGAGATCACCTCGGCGATGAGGTAGCTCGTCTGGACCCAGGGGATCTCGTCGCCCGAGGCCGAGAGGCCGGCCTGGATCTCGTTGAGCGAGGCCGAGACGATCTGGATGTCGAGGATCGCCATGAACATCCCGAACACCATGCACAGGAACGCCACCATGCGGCGGCGATCGATGGGCGGGTCGGTGACGGGATCTTTGGCGGTCGCAGCGAGGGTGGCGGCCATGGGGCGCCTCGGTGACGGTTCGAGGTTGCGTTCCACCCCGCGACCTCATCCTGAGGTGCCCGCGAAGCGGGCCTCGAAGGATCCTCCAGGGATCGCGCGGGATCTGGAGGATCCTTCGGGGCCTCCGCCTTCGCTTCGGCACCTCAGGATCGGGGTGTGGACGGGACGCGCGGTTGAGTCGGCCCGGTTCTGCGGGGCGACAAGAAATCTCAGCGCCGGGCGGCGAGCCGCTGCACCGGCGCGTCGGTGCCCTCGCGGGTATCGACCTTGACCACCACCGAGAGGCCGGGGCGCAGCAGGCCCTCGCGGGCGACCGCCTCGGGCACGTGGACGCGCACGGGCAGGCGCTGGACGATCTTGGTGAAGTTGCCGGTGGCGTTGTCGGGCGGCAGCAGGCTGAAGACCGAGCCGGAGGCGGGCGAGAGCGATTCCACCGTGCCGACGATGTCGCGGTCGGGATAGGCGTCCACATGGATGTGGACCTCCTGCCCCGGCCGGACCCGGCCGAGCTGCGTCTCCTTGAAATTCGCATCGACCCGCACGCTCTGCAGCGGCACCAGGGCGGCGATCCGCGAGCCCGGCGCAACGTAGGCGCCGGCCTCCACCGCCTTGTTGCCGACGACGCCGTCGAAGGGCGCGCGGATCACCGCGAAGTCGAGGTCGCGCTGCGCGCGGTCGGCGGCGGTGCGCAGCTCCGCGGCGAGGTTTTCCGCCTCGCGCCCCTGCGCCCGCAGCACCTCGACATTGGCGCGTGCCGCGACGAGGGCGGCCTCGGCCGATTTCACCGCCGCCTCGGTGCGGTCGCGGTCGGCCTTCGCCTGATCCAGGCGGGATTTCGCGACGTAGTCGGCCTGCATCCCCGTGGCGCGGGCGTAATCGGCGCCCGCTCGCACCGCGTCGGCCTTCGCGGCATCGATCTGCGCCGCGCTCTGCAGCACCTGCGCCTGGGCGGCCTCGGCCTGCCGGCCGATCCGGGCGATGGTGCTCTCCTGGGTGGCGAGCTTGTCTTGCGCCGCCTTCAGGGCGAGGCGGTAATCGCCGTCGTCGAGCCGGGCGATCACGTCGCCGCGCTTGACCGCCTGCCCGTTCACCACCGGTACCGCCGCGAGATAGCCCGACACCTTGGCGGCGAGCACCGAGATGTCCGCCTGGACGTAGGCGTCGTCGGTGCTGACGAAGAAGCGCCCGACCGTCCACCAATCCCAGCCGGCATAGGCGCCGCCGCCGAGAGCCGCACAGAGCACGAGCCCCAGCAGCGCGCGCCGCAGCGGACGCCGGGGCTTGGCGGGGGAGGGCGGCACCGGCTCGGCGACGGGGGCAGGGCGCAGGGCCGGGGAACGGCCGGTCTCGGCCCGCTCCGCCTCGGCCGTCTCGAGCGCAGACTCGGCTCGGTCGGAATCTTCACGAAGCGACATGGCTGACATCCCAGACATGCACTGACCGAACCGTTCGGTCACTCGACGGGTCGAGTTGACGCCGCCGTCATTCGGAGGCTAGCTATCACTGACTGAACGGTTCGGTCAATGCGGGCGGGTCAGGGTAAGCGGATCAGGCGATGGCGAGCGCGGCGAGACAGGAGCGGGAGCCGGCGGCTCCGCAGGGAGCCTCCCAGATATCCCCTTCGGGCGAGAGCGAGAAGCGCCGGCAGATTCTGGAGGGCGCGCGGCAGGTCTTCATGGCGTCGGGCTTCGACGGGGCCAGCATGGGCGAGATCGCCAAGGCGGCCAATGTCTCGAAGGGCACGCTCTACGTCTACTTCGACAGCAAGGAGGCGCTGTTCGAGGCGCTGACCACCGAGGCGAAGACAGGGCTGGCCGAGAACCTGTTCCGGCTCGACGAGGACGACCCGGACGTGCGCGCGGTGCTGACGCGGCTCGGCACCAGCTATCTCGCGATGATGGCGCGGCCGGAGCACGTCTCGATCATCCGCATGGTGATCGGCGCCTGCGAGAAATTCCCCCGGTTCGGGCAGGCCTTCTACGAGGCCGGCCCGGCCTGCGGCGTCGGCCGGCTCAAGGCTTATCTCGACGCGCAGGTCGCGGCCGGGCGCCTCGCCGCCGCCGACACCGACCTCGCCGCCAAGCACTTCCTCCAGCTCTGCCAGGCCGGGATGCTGACGCGCCTGCTGTTCAACGCCGGCGAGGCGCCCGGCGAAGCGGAGATCGCTCACCGGGTCGCGGAAGCCGTTCGGGTCTTCTTCGCCGGATACGGGCCGGCTGCAGCGCGGTAATCGCGCTCACCCCGCGAGCGCGAAGGCGGGATCGTCGGCGAAGTCGCCGCCGGTCAGGATCGCCTGTTCCAGACCGCCGGCCGCCGGCAGCAGGTTCTCGGCGAAGAAGCGGGCGAGCGCGATGCGCGCGGCCTGGGCCGGATCGGTCTCGCCCGCTTTGAGCGCGGCGCTCGCGGCGAGGCCGGCGGTCGCGAGGCAGGCCGCGCCCTGCACGAGACCGAACAGGCGCAGATACGGCGTCGCGCCGGGCAGCGCGTCCTGCGGCCGGTTCGAGGCCAGCGCCTTCAGCAGGAAGCTCGTCGCCCGGTCGAGGCTGCCGATGCCCTCGCGAAGCCGCGGCGCGGCGAGGCCGAAGCCGGGCGCGCCGTCCTTCAGGAGCCCTTCCGCCACCCGCCGCATCGCGGCGATCTGGGCACCGACCGTGGTGCCCCCAGCGAGCGGCAGCTTTCGGGTGACGAGGTCGATCGCCTGGATGCCGTTGGTGCCCTCGTAGATGCCGAGGATGCGCGCATCCCGCATGAGCTGTGCCGCGCCGGTCTCCTCGACGAAGCCCATGCCGCCATGGATCTGGACGCCCAGCGAGGTCACCTCGTTGGCGATGTCGGTGGAGAAGGCCTTGGCCACCGGCGTCAGCAGGGAGGCGCGGTCATGTGCCGCCTTGCCCTCGGGGCCGTGCGCCGCGTCGAGGGCTTGCGCGGTGAGGTAACAAATGCCGCGCGCCGCCGCCGTGTAGGCTTTCATGGTCAAAAGCATGCGCTGGATGTCGGCATGCGCGACGATGGCGCTGACCGGCTCGGGCGAGCCCGGCGCCCGGCCCTGGCGGCGCTCGCGGGCATAGCCGAGGGCCTTCTGATAGGCCGCTTCCGCCACGCCCACGCCCTGCAGGCCGACATTGAGCCGGGCCGAGTTCATCATCGTGAACATGCAGGCCAGCCCCCGGTTCTCCTCGCCGATCAGCCAGCCGGTCGCGCCGCCGGCGTCACCGAAGGCCATGGAGCAGGTGGGCGAGGCGTGGATGCCGAGCTTGTGCTCGATGCCCGAACAGCGCAGGTCGTTGCGGCGCCCGTCCGGCAGCACCTTCGGCACGAGGAACAGCGAGATGCCGCGGGTGCCGGCCGGCGCGTCCTTCAGCCGGGCCAGCACGAGGTGGCAGATGTTGTCGGCAAGGTCGTGCTCGCCGTAGGTGATGTAGATCTTGGCGCCCGTGATCCGGTAGCTGCCGTCGCTGTTGGGCTCGGCCCGTGTGCGCAGGGCGGAGAGGTCCGAGCCCGCCTGCGGCTCGGTCAGGTTCATGGTCGCGGTCCACTCGCCCGAGATGAGCTTCTCGAGATAGCGGCCCTTCAGGTCGTCGGAGCCGTGGGCGGCCAGCGCCTCGATGCCGCCGGCGGTGAGCAGGGGGCAGAGGCCGAAGGCGAGGTTGGCGCCGTTCCACATCTCGGTGCAGGCGGCAGCGATCAGGTGCGGCAGGCCCTGCCCCCCGTAGTCGGGCGCGGCGAGCACGCCGTTCCAGCCGCCCTCGACGAAGGCGCGGTAGGCCGACACCCAGCCCGGTGCGGTGGTGACGGTCCCGTCCGAGAACAGTGTGCCGTGGCGGTCGCCGATCCGGTTGAGCGGAGCGATGACGTTGCTGGCGAACCGGCCCGCCTCTTCGAGGATGGCGAGCGCGTCGTCGGGGCCGATCTCGGCCCCGCTATGCGCCAGCACGGCGTCGAGCCCCGCGACGTGGCGGAGCGTGAAGGCCATCTCCTCGACGGGCGCACGATAGCTCATGACCGGTTCACCGCTCCTCCCGCCGCGCGTCGAGGGGGCGGCGATCCCGTTTGACGGCTTGCGGCTGAAGGGTCTACGGCCGGCCGTTCTTCCTCGCATCCACTCCGATATGGACGCCGCACCGTCAACCATTCCTACGCTGCGCCTGGTGGCCGACGCGGACGGCCTCGCGCGGGCGGCCGCTCTGCTCCGGGCGGGGCGTCTCGTCGCCCTGCCGACGGAGACGGTCTACGGGCTCGGGGCCGACGCCACCGACCCGGAGGCGGTGGCCGCGATCTACGCCGCCAAGGGCCGCCCGCGCTTCAACCCGCTGATCGCTCATGTCGCGACGCCCGAGGCTGCGTTGGCCGAGGGCGTGTTCGACGAAGCCGCCCTCCGCCTCGCAAAAACATTCTGGCCGGGGCCGCTGACCCTGGTGGTGCCGGCGGCCCCCGGCGGCTCGGTCTGCGATCTTGCGCGTGCCGGGCTCGACTCCGTGGCGCTGCGCGTACCGGCCCATGCCGCCGCCCGCGCGCTGCTGGAGCGGGTCGGGCGGCCGGTGGCGGCGCCCTCGGCCAACCGCTCGGGACGGGTCAGTCCCACCAGCGCCGAGCACGTGCTGAGCGATCTCGACGGGCGCATCGCGGCGGTGCTCGACGGCGGCGAGTGCCCGGTCGGGGTCGAATCCTCCGTCGTCGACTGCCTCGGCGGGTCGCCCCGGCTGCTGCGCCCCGGCGGGGTGACCCGGCAGGCTCTGGCCGCCGTGCTCGGCTTCGACCCGGAGACGGCCGGCGATCCGGGCTCGCGGCCCGTGGGGCCGGGCCTGCTCGCCTCGCATTACGCCCCGCGGGCCGGCGTACGGCTCGGCGCCGTCCGCATCGAACCGGGTGAGGCGGCGCTTCTGTTCGGCGCCTTCCGCCCCGCCGGCCTGGAGCAGGCCTCGGCCGTGGAATGCCTGAGCGAGCGCGGCTATCCGGCTGAGGCCGCTGCCCGGCTATTCGGGGCCCTGCGCCGGCTCGACGCCTCGGGCGCGCCCGTGATCGCCGTGGCGCCCGTGCCGGAGGACGGCCTCGGCGAGGCGATCAACGACCGCCTGCGCCGGGCGGCGGCTCCGCGCTAGAGCCTTCACCGCCTGCCGCGGCAGGGCTGCTAGGCTCCGCGAACGATCATCCGAAGTAGGTGAGCACCACGAGGCGCAGGCGCGGGATGATCAGAAGCTCTGTCTCCGGCCCGGTCGTGAAGTAGGCGCCCGGCACACGAACGGCTCGGTAGACGGCGTCGGCGTCGAAGTGACGGGCATCGTCCTTCAAGCATCCGAACCCTGCCGCCCAAATGCCGTCACCCATCCACGTGCTCGGCACGGGCGTCTCCTGCCAGGGCTGATAGGTCGCGTAATACTCCTTGGGGCCGTTCTTGTAGCCGCGCCCGATCCGGGCCGATCCCAGAAACGCGAGACCCTGTTTCGTGATCTGGGCAGCCGCCGCGTCGGAGAGCTGAAATGCAGCCCCGCCGCAGCCCTCCCGTCTGACCGGAATGATGAGATCGATCAGGGTCGCATCCGATCCTTGGGCGACCATCGACGTGATGTCGATCTCCGCCGGTATCGAGCGACGATAATGGGCCGCAATCTGCTCGGCGAACGGATCGGTGAAGGTCATGTTGCGCAGGACGATCCACGTCCCCAGCAGGATCGCTCCGTTCAGGATCAAGAGCGCGGCGACGCCACCCAGCGTCCGCAGCAGCCAGCGCATCACCCTGTTCACTCCGCGGGCCTCCGGACTGGCGCGATCCGCCGGAGCCTGCCGACCATGTTTTTCGAGGGTCTGCCGCGTGCCGCCGCACCTCGCGGAAGCGCGAACCCTTCGCCCGAAGTTTTTTTGAACTTTCTTGCGGAACCGGTCGAGCCGTCGCGCATTATCCGATCACGAAGGCCAGTTCAGCCCCCAATGGCCTTTTCCCTTCAAGGCTCGGAGTAATCCGAGCCTTTTTTCTTGCCCGCGCTGCAAGTCTCTGCGGGAAAAGGAAAATCACTTTGCCCGGCTGCCGCGCCGCTGGATCGCCCGGCGCAGGATGCGGGAGAGATCCTCCACCGAGTAGGGCTTGTGTAGCAGCGGGAAACCATGGCGTCCGTCCTCGGCCAGCACGTGGCTGTAGCCGGAGGAAAGCACGATCGGCATGCCCGGCCTCTGCCCCAGGATCGTGCGGGCGAGTTCGACGCCGTTCATGCCGGGCATCACCACATCGGTGAACACCACGTCGAAGCGCTCCGGCGTGCGGGCCAGTTCGGCCAGCGCCTGCTCCGCATCCATTGCCCAGACGGTGCCGTAGCCGAGTTCGGCGAGCGCCTGCGTGGCGAAGGCGCCGACCTCGCGGTTGTCCTCGACCAGCAGCACGCAGGTGCCGTGGCCCGGCGCCAGCGGCTCGGGCTCGTCGGCGGCGTCCGGCATGGTCGGGGCGAGCTTGGCGCGGGGCAGGAACAGGGTGAAGGTCGTGCCCTCTCCCAGCACGCTCTCCACCGCGATGTCGCCGCCCGATTGCTTGGCGAAGCCGAACACCTGGGACAGGCCGAGTCCGGTGCCCTGGCCGACGCCTTTTGTGGTGAAGAACGGCTCGAAGATCCGCGACAGGTCGGCGGGCGCGATGCCGGTGCCGGTGTCGGAGATCGACACCGCGACGAAGTCGCCGGGCACCGCCGGATGGGTGCGCAGCGCCGGGATCTGCCCGGCATGGCCGACGCGGATGGTGAGCGTGCCCTCGCCGTCCATGGCGTCGCGGGCGTTGACGACCATGTTGACGAGCGCGGTATCGAACTGGCTCGGGTCGGCCTCCACGAGGCAGGCATAGGGCTCGCCCGCCGCGTCGAAACAGGGCTCGATCAGGGTCTTCACCTGGATGCGCGCGCCGGTGAGCGTGCCGACCATGTCGGCCACCGCCGCGACGCCGCGGCCGGCATCGAACACCTCGGGCTTGAGGGCTTGGCGCCGGGCGAAGGCGAGGAGCTGGCCCGTCAGCTTGGCGGCGCGCCCCACCGTGTCGGAGATGGCGTCGACGTAGCGGCGGCGGCGCTCTTCGGCGAGGTCGGAGCGCTTGAGCAGGTCGGTGGACGACTTGATGACGGTGAGCAGGTTGTTGAAGTCGTGGGCAACACCCCCGGTGAGCTGGCCCACCGCCTCCATCTTCTGCGACTGGCGCAGGGCGTCCTCGATCCGCTCGCGCTCGGCCACCTCGGCGCGCAGGCGCTCGTTGGCCTCGGCGAGTTCGTGCAGGCGCAGCCGCTCGGCGGTGAGGTCGGTGATCACGCCGCACAGGAGCAGCGTGTCGCCGTCGCCGTCGAGGCGGCTCAGGGAGAGATAGGCCGGGCGCTCGATGCCCGCTTCGTCGCACAGGGCGATCTCGCCGCGGGCCGGCATCTGCGCCGCCTGGGCGATCAGGGCAGTGAGCGCCGCGTCCTGGCCCCCGGCGGCGAAGCGCGCGAAGGGCTGGCCGATCAGGCGCTCCTGCGGCGTGCCCAGGGTCTCGGCGAGCCGGCGGTTGCAGTAGAGCAGCGTTCCGTCGGGCCCGAGGGTGAAGGCACCCTCCTGGATCTGCTCGATCAGCACGCGGTAGGGCCGGTCGGCATTCTCCAGGGTGTAGACCAGCCGCTCGCCGGCCGGACCCTCGACCACGATGGCGTCGAAATCGCCCCGGCGGATCGCCGCGAGGGTGTCCTCGACTTCCTCCAGCCGCGACTCCAGTTCGCGGATGCGCGCCTGCGCCTCGGCGAGGACCTCAGCGCTCACCGGCACCCCCGCTCACGGTCTCGCGCGGATCCGCCGGCGCGCGCGCGGCGAGCTCGAGGCTGTCGAGGACGCGCTGCTCGTCGCTCAGGTCGCCGGCGATGCGCCGGGCGGGGAGGGGGGAGAGCCGCACCAGGGTCGGGGCCGCGACCACGCCGTCGGCGCCCGCGAGCGCCGGTTGCTGGTAGAGGTCGACCACTTCGAGGTCGCACGCCCCCCCGAGCCGGCGCTCGCACAGGCGGCGCACGCTCTCGATGCTGCGGGTCGAGCGCGGCGAGGTGCCGGCGACGTAGAGGCGCAACCGGGTGCGCCCGCCGCCCATGCTGTCCCCGCCGTTCAAAGCCCGTCCGCCTTCGGACGAATGTCGAGGCCGACCAGCACTTTCTCGGTGTTGGACAGGTCGCCGATGATCCGCTTGAGCGGCGCGGGCAGGCGGCGCACCAGGGTCGGGATCGCCAGGATCTGGTCGCCCGCGGCGAGCTGCGGGTTCTTCATCAGGTCGATGACCTCGATGTCGTAGTGGCCGGCGAGGTGCTCCTCGCAGAAGCGCTTGAGGTTGGCCATCGCCGTCAGCGACTTGGCGGTTTGCCCGGCGACGTAGAGGCGCAGGTGGTAGTGGCCCTCGTCGATCGCGCCGTCGGCACCGCCCTCGCCGTCCTCACCCATCGGCCCGGCCCCGCTCATTTCGTGCCTCCCCGTCGCGCGGCCAGAATGCGCCGCTCGCCCGTCAGCACCGCCTCGCGCATCTCGTCCTCGCTCACCAGCACCGCCTCTTCCTCCTCCACGGCTTCCAGGGTGGCCCGGAGTTCGTCGATCTGGCGTTCCAGGGACTGGCGCCGCCGCTCTGCATCACGTCGCCGGCGGTGGCTCTCCTGCTCGCGGCGCAGGGCGGCGGCGGCTTCCGCCGCCTCCTGCACGACGCGGGCGGTGCCCGTCAGCACGCCCGCCGGGCCGATATAGGCGTCGATCAGCGCGACGCCCTCGCTCGACATCGCGAACTCGCGCACTTGGTTCGAGTGGCGCATGCCGCGGGCTTTGATGACGTAGAGGGTGCGCGAGCGCTCGCCGTTGGCCTCCACGTTGAGGAGCTTGATCCAGGCATCCATCAACGAGGAGACGCCGATCGCACTCTCGTGATCGATCTCGCCGTCCTCGCGCAGGCTGGTGAAGACGGCGGTGATGCCGCGGCTCTTCAGCATGTCGATCATGCGCAGCATCGTCGCCTGCAGCTCAGCCGGCGGGCCGCGCAGCGCCGAGAGCGGATCGATCACCACGAGGCTGGGCTCGAACCGGTCGATGTCCCGGTGCATGCGCGCCAGGTGCATCTCCAGCCCGTAGAGGCTCGGGCGCGCCGCCTCGAACCGCAGCAGGCCGGATTCGACGTGGCGGGCGAGGTCGAGGCCGATGGAGCGGGCGTTGCGGGCGATCTGGTGGCCGCTCTCCTCGAACACGAAGGCCATGCAGCGCTCGCCCCGGGCGCAGGCCGCGTCGATCATGCTCGACGAGATCATGGTCTTGCCGGTGCCGGCCTCGCCCGAGATCAGGATGCTGGTGCCGCGGTGGAAACCGCCGGGTTCGAGCATCGCGTCGAGGCCGGGGATGCCGGTGGAGATCACGCCCTCGGCGATCCGGTAGTCGAGGTCGGCCGAGGTGACCGGCAGGACGCTGATGCCGTCCGCATCGATCAGGAACGGGTACTCGTTGGTGCCGTGGGCCGAACCGCGATACTTGACCACGCGCAGGCGTCGCGTCGTGATCTGGTCCTCGACGCGGTTGTCGAGCAGCACCACGCAGTCGGAGACGTATTCCTCCATCCCCTGGCGGGTGAGCTGGCCGTCGCCGCGCTCGCCGGTGATGATGGCGGTCAGGCCGCGGTCCTTGATCCAGCCGAACAGGCGGCGCAGCTCCGCGCGCAGCACCGTCTCGTCGGAGAAGCCCGCGAACAGGGTCTCGATCGTGTCGAGCACGACGCGCTTGGCGCCGATCGAATCCACCGCGAAGCCCAGGCGGATGAACAGCCCTTCGAGGTCGTACTCGCCGGTCTCCTCGATCTCGGAGCGCTCGACGCGGACATGGTCGATGGCGAGCCTGCCCTCGGCCACCAGGCGATCGAGGTCGTAGCCCAGCGAGGCGACGTTGGCGACGAGATCCTCGGCGCGCTCCTCGAAGCTCATGAACACGCCGGGCTCGCCGAAGCGGGTCGCGCCGTTGACGAGGAAGGTGGTGGCGAACAGCGTCTTGCCGCAGCCGGCCGCGCCGCAGACCAGCGAGGGCCGCCCCTTCGGCAGGCCGCCGAAGGTGATGGCATCGAACCCGTCGATGCCGGTGGCGACCTTCGCCAGCGCGGGCGCGCCGGTGGGCCGGCTCGCGGATCCGGGCGCGGAGGGTTCGGACGCCGAAGGAACGGACGTCAAAGGATCAGACGCCAAAACAGGTCTCCAGGGCGATGTCTTCCCCGGCCGATACCGGGGGCCGTGCGTCCGCTTTCCTGCCCGCATCGATCGTCGTGGCAGAAGGCGGTGGCAGGGGCTTGGAGGATGGGAGCGAGCGCCGGGCGCGGGTGCCGACGGGAAGGACCAGGGGCGTCGATAAAGGCGTCACGGTGGGCCTCGAGCACCCGATTCCGGGCTCCCGTAATCCAAAGGTCGGAGGGTGGCAATACGCGTGCTCCCGGATACCGGCGCACTCCGCGGGTCGTGAATGATGGCCGATGTTTGGTGAAATCTTCTGCGGCTCCGCTGAAACCAATTGCCGCGCGGGCTCTTGAGGAAAGGCCGCTTCTCCTTAACCCGATCCAGCTCGCTCCCCCGCCGATGTCTCAGCCCTCCGAACCGCCCCATCTGTCCCCCGCGCCCCGCATCCTTGTCGTCGAGGATGAGAGCTTCGTGCGCATGGTTGCCGTGGACATGCTTGAGGATGCCGGCCTGCCGGTGGCCGAGGCGCCGGACGCCGACGCGGCCCTGCAACTGCTGGAGGGGAAGGCACAGGCTTTCTGTGCCCTGTTCACCGATATCGACATGCCGGGCTCAATGGACGGGCTGACGCTGGCCGCACGGGTGCGGGCGCGCTGGCCGCATATCCGCCTCGTCGTTACCTCGGGTCGGGTTCGGCCGGGCGACCTCCCGGATGCGGGCTTCCTGCCGAAGCCCTATGGCCGCTCCGATCTGCTCGGGGCACTCGGACAAGCGGCCTGATCAAGCGGCCTGATACGGTTTCCGCTTGATCGAAGCGGACACCGTATCACTCAGCCCGCGCGGCTCTTGAGCGAAGTCCAAATCCGCCATCCCGAAGGGATCAACCGGATTTGGCCTGACGCGCTCCCTTCAAACCGCAACCGGCCAGCTCATCTCCACCCGCAGGCCGCCGAGTTCGGAGCGGTTGAGGCGCATCCGCGCGCCGACGCCCTCGGCGAGGTCGCGGGCAATGGCGATGCCGAAGCCAGTGCCCGGCCGGGTCTCGTCCCAGCGCCGGCCGCGGGCGATGCCGGCAATCGCCGCCTCGCTCATACCGGGGCCGTCATCCTCCAGCACCAGACGACCTTCGCCGGCTTCCGCCCCTCCCGAGACACGGATGCGGCGGTGGGCCCATTTACGGGCGTTATCGAGGAGATTTCCCAAAATCTCGGTGAGGTCGCCCTCATCGCCGGGAAAGGCGAGGCCGTCCACCACCGCGATCTCCCACCGCAGAGCCTCGCCCTCGGGCAGGCGCTTCAGAGCGCCGACGATTTTTTCGAGCGCCGGCGCGACCGGGCAGGCCTTGCGTCGCAAGCCTCCCGCGCTTGCCCGCGCCCGGGCCAGGGTGCGCTCTACCTGCCGGCCCATGGCCTGGGCCTGTTCGGCGATCTCCGCCGCCAGGGCGGGGTCGCGGCCTTCCGTGCGGCGGGCCAGCGCGTCGAGCACCGCGAGCGGGGTCTTGAGGCCGTGGGCCATGTCGCCGGCACCCGTGCGCGCCCGTTCCAGGTCGCGCTCCTGCGCGTCGAGCAGGCGGTTGAGGTCGGCCACCAGCGGGCGCACCTCCTCCGGAAAGGTCTCGGGCAGCCGCGCCCGCGTCCCGGCATGGATCGCGGCGAGGTCCGCCCGCAGCGTGCGGAAGGGGCTCAGCGCCCGGCGCACGAACAGCGACATGGCGAGCGTCAGCGCCACGAACAGGGCGCCGAGCGAGGGCACCAGCAGGCGCAGGAAGGTGGCGCGGCTCTCGGCCAGATCGCGCCGGTCCTCCGCCACCGTGACGGCCAGGGCCACGGTGGCGCCGTTGGCGGGTATCGAGACGCGCCGGGTCACGGCGATCAGCCGTCCGCCATCCGGCCCGGCGAGATCGCCGACCGCCGGCTCCCCCGCGGCGTTGGGCACGGTGCCGAGGCTGCGGTCCCAGAGCGAGCGCGAGCGCAGGGCGGTGCCGCCCGCCTGCTCGACTTGGCGCTGGACCTGCCAGTAGAGGCCGCCATAGGGGGCCGAGAAGCGCGAATCCGGCGGCTCGCGGGGCAGGATCAGGGCACCGTCCGGCGCCAGGGCGACCTGTCCGGCGATCAGCTTGGCGGTGCGGTCAAGCCCGTCGGCGGTGCGGGCATCGAGCACCCGGTCGAAGATCAGCGTCAGCCCCACGCCCGCCAGCGCCAGCGCCAGGGCGATCAGCCCGGCGGCGGCGAGCCCGAGCCGCAGGCGCAGCGAGCCGCTGTTCACGCAGACGACCCGGGGGGATCGGCCGGCACGAGGTAGCCGTGGCCGCGGCGGGTCTCGATGATGCCGGGGCCGAGCTTGCGCCGCAGCCGGGTCAGCAGGGCCTCCAGCGCGTTGGCTTCGCGGTCGCTGTCGCTGCCGTGAAGGTGGTCGAGCAACTCGCCGGCTGCCACCACCTGCCCCTGGCGGTGGAGCAGGAAGGCCAGCAGGCGGTATTCGAGGGCGGTGAGGTCGGTCTCGCGGCCCGCCACCGAGACCGCGCGGGTGCGGGTGTCGAGCTCGACCGCGCCCGCCCGTAGCACGGGCGAGGCGTGGCCGGCGGTGCGGCGTAGGATGGCGCGCAGCCGTGCCACCAACTCCTCCATGCGGAACGGCTTGACGAGGTAGTCGTCGGCGCCCGCGTCGATCCCCTCGACCCGCTCGCGCCAGCCGTCGCGGGCGGTGAGGATCAGCACCGGGAGCGCCACGTCGGCCCCGCGCAGGCGGCGCAGCACCCCGAGTCCGTCGAGGCGCGGCAGGCCGAGATCGAGCACCATGGCGTCGTAGGTCTCGGTCTCGGCCCGGAACCACGCCGCCTCGCCGTCGCCGACGATCTCGGCGACGTAGCCGGCCCGCTCCAAGCCCTCGCGGATATCGGCCGCGATGCGCGGCTCGTCCTCTACGACGAGGATGCGCATGCCGCCTCGCTCCCGGTCTCAGTCATCGTCGTCCACGTCCAGGAGCTTGAGGGAGCTGGCATCGATCTTCACGTCGCGGCGCCGCCCGTCGGTGCCGAGGATGCGCAGCTTGTAGAGCCAGCGCCCGTCGTCGCGCTTGAGATCGAGCGCCACCACGTCCCCCGGCACGGCGGCGCGGGCGGCGGCGAGCACGGCGTCGAGGGGGCGGATCTCGCCCCGCTCCAGGGCGCGGCGCGCCCGCTCGCCGTCGTCGTCAGCCCGCGCCGGCACGGCCCCGGGGGGAGGGGCGAGGCAAGGGGCCAGGATCGAGGCGAGGGCGACCAGAGCGAGGAGGAGCGGGCGGAGCACGGGACGGACCATCATGGCGCGGGCCGGGTGTGACCGCCTCCGGCTGACGGGAGGCTGACAGGCGGCGTCAGGCCCGCGCGCCATCGGGTTTGCGAGACAGCGGCATCGACGGCGCGGCCCTGACCGGCGCGCCCTCCCACCCTCTCCGCGAGACCCGTTCCGATGTCGCTCACCGCCACCATCCTGCTGATCTACGCCGCCTGCCTCGCTGGCACCATCGCCAGCCCGGCCCGATCCAACGAGGATCGGGCCCCCGAAGAGCCGGGATCCCGGCGCCTGCTCGCCGCACTCCTCGTTCCCGCGCTGGCGCTGCTGGCCGGTTTCCAAGTGGCCCCGGCCCGCGCGGACGAGGGTGCGCTTCGGACGGTGAGCGGCCCCGCCACCGTCATCGACGGGAGCACGATCGAGATCGGCGGCCGGCGCCTACGCCTCCACGGCATCGACGCCCCCGACCTCGACCAGATTTGCTTCGACGGGCACGAGCGGGGCTATCCTTGCGGCCGCGTGGCCGCTGCCGCCCTGGCGGCGCGGATCGGAAGCGACGCTCTCGCCTGCGAACCGCGCGCTGCCGCTGACGGCAGCGCCGGCGTCGTGTGCCGGCTCGGGCAGGATGATCTCGCTGCCTGGATGGTCGCCAGCGGATACGCTGTGGCCGACCGCAGCGTCTCGGCCGACTACACCGACCAAGACCGCCGCGCCTGGGGCCGCCGTCTCGGCCTGTGGTCCGGTGTGTTCGAACTGCCCGCCGAGCGCCGCCGGGTGCTCCGAGCGAGCGCCGGCCTCTGATGCGGGCCGTCGCCGCCTCGTGCCGTGACGCTCGGGGCGCGCAATTCCGCGGGTGGCGTCCCGCCGGTCTACAGCGCCAGCGCTCCGTCCGACCAAGTGACGATAGGATTGTTGCATCGAAGCACGGGCAAAATCGCGTGGTCGAATGAGGCCCGCCGAAGAGCTTGCGCCAATCGGCCGTTGCGGAGGAAGTGGATCGCACGCGCGTTCGGGAGACACTATTGCAGCTGCCGACCGAGGGCGGAGCCGACGGCATCGAGCGCCGGGTTGCCTCAGGTTTATTGGTGGGCCGTGTTCACGCGGTTCGTACCCGCGCCGGCAGAATTGCGGTGCCGATGGCGTCGTACATCAGGGACTGGCTGACACGATGCGGCGACCGCCTTGAGAGCTGCTAGAGCGCTTTCCGACGAAGTGGGGGCCGGTTCGTCGAAAGAAAGCGCGACAAAACAATGACCTAGAGCCGCCGGCCTGATGCAATCAGGTCGGATACGGCTCTAGCGTTTCCCCAGCGAGCCCACGAACCGCTCCCGGGCCGCTTCAAGCCTGCTCTGCTGTTGCGTTGCGCCGAAACAAATCATTGATTCGGAACGATGCGCATGCCTTGTCAGCTCCAGCATCATTTCAACGGCCGCGGCCATTTCGACCAACAACTGATCCCGGAGCTGCTGCTCCCGCTCGGCTTCGGTCATCCCTCGCTCCCGGACCTGCGCGCTGAGCCCTCCTCAACGTGGAACCGGCCAAAAGCGTTCGGCATATTCTGAAGGCGGCAAATGCTCCCGGCTATGAGCCTTGCTCACGTCTCATGAGACCAAGCCCGGCCGCGGCGAGATCCAGGCCCGAGCCTTTGGTGAATCGGGTGCGCCAATCTCGGGATGCGTGGGAGAGCACGCGATCGTAGCGCTCACCTGCTCGTCGGTGACGGCTTCGGCCTTGAAGAGCTCGCCGACGGCGGCAGAGGAGTCGGCTGTCCTGGAGCGGGGGATCCGGCTCGATCTCCGCACTTGGAGCGCATTGTTCGCTCAGCGTGTCGGCAAAGGCCGCGTACGCGGCGCCGTGTCAATGCGGCTCTGTCAGGTGTTTGCCCGTCGGGCGAGCCCGCCGGCGAAGTCGCGCAGGGCGGCTTCCACCAGGGCGGCGACCTGCGCTTCCGTCTTCGGCGCGCGGATCACGAGGCTCGCCATCACCTCCGGGTGGACCCGCCGCTGCTTCGGCGTGCGGGCATGGTTCGACAGGCGCAGCCGCTCCGGCCCCTCGCCGCGGGCGAGGTAGAGGCTGTCGCCGCGCGTGTTGCGGGCGGTCTCGCGAAAGCCGTGCACGGCAAGCAGGCGGCTCGCATGGGCGAGCGCCTGAGGCGGCGGCAGCGGACGCATCAGGCCGAGGCGGCGAGGAACGCCAAGGGCAGCGCTGCCGCGGCAAGTGCTGCAAGCGCGGCGGGGGCGACGAAGCGCGGCCGGTAGGACAGGAGCAGCACCAGAGCCGCGGCCGCCCCGATCAGTGCGCCGATCCACTGCACCGGGCCGAAGGCCCAACCCTCGAACAGCCCGGCAACGAAGAAGGAGAGGGCGATCGCCCCCCAGCCGAAGAGGCGCAGGCGTAAGACCGCCGTCCGCTCCGCCTTGCGGTCGAACACCTCGGCATGGTGCCGGTTCAGGCTGAGGCAGAGGGCGGCGAGCGCGGCGAAGCTGAGGCCCAGATTCGCAGCGAGGACGAGGGGCGTCATGCGTGGGTCGGCTCCGGGCGCCGCGCGGCCAAGCGGGCGGGGGCCGCGGCCGCTGCCGGTTTCGCGGCCCGATCTCGCTTGGGCGCCTCGTAGCGCAGCACCTTGCGGGCGGCCAGCGCGAACAGGCCCGCGAGCAGCAGCATCGCGCCGTCGAACCACGCGAAGAGCGCCTCGCCGCTTCCCAGCCGCAGGGGATGGTCGGGGATCGTCAGGATGTCGGCGGCGATCACCGCGAGGCAGAGCGCCGAGACGGCGGCCAGACCCTCGCACCACGCCCGGCGCTGCGGGCGGGCGAGCGGCACCAGGGCCGCGACGATCCAGGCGCCGAAGAAGGCGCGGATCTCCCATTCCTCGCGCCCGACGAGATCGACGGGCAGGAGCCGGTTGGCGAGGAAGTAGACGGCCACCGCCGCCGGCAGGCCGGCGATGCTGCCGACGTTCAGCGCCTGGACCAGCCGCAGGCCGAAGAACGATCGCTCGCCGGCCTTCGGCAGGCGGGCCAGGGACCAGAGCACGACCCCGGTCGCGACCATGGCGCAGCCCATGATCCCGCACAGGAAGAACAGCAGCCGCAGCAGGGGGCCGGCGAAATGGCCCTCGTGCAGGCCGGTCATCACCGTGAAGGTCTTGGCGGCGGGCTTGAGGCCGCCGTCGCGCACCTCCAGGATCGCGCCGCTCACCCCGTCGAAGGCGATCTGCGGGTGCTCGTGCGAGAGGCCGTGCGGCTCCTCGAACACCGCGACCACGGTGGCGTTGGCGTCGCCCGGATTGACGACCATCAGCCGCTCCAGCGGCTCCGGCCGGGACGCGAGCGCCTGCTCCACCATCGGCCCGACCGGGGCCAGCGGGGCGGCCTGCTTCGCGGGCGCGCGCGGGGTGGTGATCCAGGCGGCCTCGGTGAAGAAGGTCTGGGCGTTGCCCTTGTAGGCGGCGGTCACGCCCCAGGGCATGTAGAAGGTCGCCAGCGTGACGATCCCGGTATAGGTGATCATCAGGTGGAACGGCAGCGCCAGCACGCCGGTGACGTTGTGGGCGTCGAGCCAACTGCGCCGGGGCGCCTTGTCGCGGCGGAAGGTGAAGAAGTCGGCAAAGATCCGCTTGTGGGTGACGATGCCGGAGATCAGCGCCACCAGCATGATCATCGCGCAGAGGCCGACGACCCAGCGCCCCCACAGCGGCGGCATGTGCAGCTCGAAATGGAAGCGGTAGAGGAAGTCGCCGCCCTGCGTCTCGCGCACGGTGGATTCGGTCCCCGTCCGCGGATCGAGCAGGACATGGCCCGGCGGCTCGCCGGGACGCGTGCGCCAGAACAGGTCGAGCACCGGCCGGTCCGGCTGCGGCAGGCCGATGAACCACGTCCGCGCCTTGGCCGCGTGCTGGCCGAGATAGGCGATTCCCCGCTCGGCCGCCGCGCCGAGAGCGGCATTCTCCACCGGCTCGACCTGCGTGAGTTCAGGGCGCATCCAGCGGGAGATGTCCGGCCGGTAGTAGCTCGCGGTGCCGGTGACGAAGATCGCGAACAGCACCCAGCCGACGATCAGGCCGGACCAGGTGTGCAGCCACGCCATCGACTGGCGGAAGCTTCCCTTCATGGCGCGGATCCTCCCATCGCCAGCCAGAGGAGGACGCCGAGCACGAGAGCCGTGCCGGCGACGGTGAGCAGCGCCCGCAGGAAGGTGCGCGTCGAGAAGACCAGCACGACGATTGCCGCCATCACGGCGAAGCTGAGGAGCGTCGCGCTCGCCACCGCCTCGGAGCGCGCCATCGGCAGGGTCAGCGACAGCAGCGCGGTGGCGAGCGCCGCGACACCGTAGCCGCCGCCCGCCGCCAGCACGACCCGGCCAGCCACGGAGGCCCGCTCAAGCGCCGTCGTTCTGCCCCGTGCCGCCATGCGGTGCCTCCTACCAGCGATACCTCAGGGTTGCATAGACAGTCTGCGGCAAGCCGTAATAGCAGCTCGTGTAGCCGTTGCAGCCGCTGACATATCGTTCGTCGAGGAGGTTTGTGGCGTTCACCTGCATTGAGAAGCCCTGAAGTGTCGCGTCGAGATACTTCAGATCGTAGTTGAGCGTGGCGTCGACGAGAACGCTCGCCGGCACCTTGAAGGTGTTGGCTGCGTCACCCCAGGACGGCCCGAGGTAGCGCACGCCGCCGCCGACCTCCAGGCCGAGGAGCGGCCCTTCGTTGAAGCGGTAGGTCGCGAGCAGCGAGGCGGTGGAATCCGGCACCAGCACCGGGCTGCGACCCTGGAGGGGAACCGTCTGACCGGGGGTCAGGTCGTTGGCGGTTCGGCCGTCGTCCCGGACGTTGCGGATGTCGAGCAGCGAGAAGCCGCCGACCAGGGTGAGGCCCTCGGTGAGGTTCGCCCGCGCCTCGAACTCCATGCCCTGCACGCCAACCTGTCCGGTCTGGACGACGAAGCCCTGGCGTGCCGGGTCGGCGGTCGTGCGGTTCGACTGGCGGATGTCGAAGAAGGCGGCGGTGAGCAGGATGTCGGTGCCGGGCGGCTGGTACTTGATGCCGGCCTCGTACTGGTCGCTCAATTGCGGATCTGGCACGCGCCCGACGGTGCCGAAGGCCGGATCGAACACGCGGCCAGCCACAATCGGCTCGAAGGCTTGGCTGTAGGAGACGTACGGCGCCACACCCGAATCGAACAGGTAGAGCAAGCTCGCCCGGCCGGTGAATGCGTCGGCCGGCGCATTCTGGAGCGTCAGGGTGCTCACGCCGTTCGCGGCGAAGGAGCGGGTCGGCCCGGTTTGGCGCGCGACGTCGTAGCGCCCGCCTAGCGTCAGCACCAGGCGGTCGAACTTCATCTGATCCTGGAAGTAGACGCCGGTCTGTTGCGCATCGACCCGCGAGACGGTGTTGAAGGCCGGAAACGCGATGTTCATGTTGTAGTTCGGCGCCAACACGTTCAGGTCTGGCGCGTCCGGAAACGGGGTGCCGCTCGTCCGGGTGCTGAAGGTCCGGTGATCGACGCCGAGCAACGCGGTGTGGGCGATGAAGCCGGTATCGAAGTTGGCAACGAAGTTGCTGTCCATCGTGTAGGCTTCCGCCGCCACGTTGGTGCCGATGACCGCGCGGGGGAGCAGCGGGCCGAAGGCGAACGGCCCATTGCGGGGATTGAAGGCGCTGTAGACGCTGCGGTAGTCGCCCTGCGTGCGCAGGTAGCGGCCGGCCGAGTGGAAGCGCAGGTTCTCGTTGAAGCGGTGGTCGAACAAATACTCGATCGAGGCCTGGGTCCGGTCCGAGCGCTCGATCCCACGGTCGCCGTCATAGAAGTTCACCGGAAGGCGCCCGATCACGCCGTTGCCGAAGTTGCGCGGGAACACCGTACCGACCGCCGGGAAGCCGCCGTAGAAGCCCGAGAACGGATCGCGCTGGTAGTTGCCGATGATCGTGAGCTGCGTGTCGGCGGAGGGACGCCAGGTCAGGCTCGGATTGATCAGCGCACGCTCGACCCGCGTCGTGTCCACAGGGCCGTCGCCGTTCCAGCCGAAGCCGACGATGCGGTAGGCGAACTGGTCGGCGAGCCACGGTACGTCGGACTGGATCGGACCGCCGACATCGACGCCGCCGCGCACTTCACTGAAGCCGCCGCCCTGGACGAAGACCTCGCCGTGGCGGACGAATTGCGGCACCTTCGACACGAGATTGACAATGCCGCCCGGCCCCGACTGTCCGTAGAGCACCGAGGCCGGTCCCTTGATGACGTCGATGCGCTCCAAGCGATAGGGCTCGATCGTGGCGTTGGCGTCACGGCCGCCGATCAGCGCCATCCCGTCGAGAAAGACCGGAGCGTTGAAGCCACGGATCAGGAATTGCTCCAGCCGGGTCGAGCCCGCGCCGCCGCGCTGCTCCGTGGTGACGCCCGGCGTGTAGCGCAGGGCCTGATTGATGCTGAGCGCGTTCTGGTCCTCGATCTGCTTGCGGCCGACGACGGAGATCGATTGGGCCGTCTCCAGGATCGGCGTGTCGGTCTTGGTCGCCACCGTGCTGCGGCTGGCGACATAGCCCGGGACCGCCCCCAGGGCGCCACCGGGACCGTAGAGCGCGCCGCCGAGCGTCGCGCCGCGTCCCTGGCCGGTCACGCTCAGTTCGGACAGCTCGATGGCGCCGCCCGCCTCCTGGGCGAGACCCGGCCCGGCGAGGCTGCACAGGGCCGTTCCCGACAGAATCGTCGAAGCCAACAAGCGTGAAATCCGGCCCGCGCGTGGGGCCGTCCGAGAGTAAGCAGCGCGATCTTCGAACATCTTTTCCGAAACGCTTTTAACTTAGGTTATAAAGACCTAAGGGGACACAACGAACTGTGCGCCGCGTATGGCAAAGAGCGAATGATGCATGCAAGATCTATGTTTTATAACTGTTATAAATACAAATACTTGATTTCGCGAATTCGCTTATGCGCAATCATTCTACTTGACCGATGTTTTTGGCAACCTGTTGCGGCGATGCATCGGCCGGCCGTGGCAGCGGGGGATGCAAACGCAGCTGCAGGACACGCCGGCAAGGCGGGCAGCGCGATGCCGGGCGGGAGGCGCATCGGTTCCCGACGTCTCGCGGTCAGCCTTGAGGAACGGCGTTCGAGAGTGCTTTTCGACGAGGTGGATGCCGGTTCGTCGACAGAAATCGCGACACACCAAGGACCGAAAACCGTCGACCGGATGCAATCAGGTCGACGGTCTAGAGATCCGTTCCGGACGATCCGCTCAGAACCTGCCGATGGTCGAGCGGATCCCAGATTCCCTCGAAGACCGGCGCGGGCCCCTTCGGCGTCTCGCGGTCCGGCGTCGCCGCGACCGGAGCGACCGTCCGCTCCAGAGCGGGCGCGATGAGCAGAACGGTCGCGGCCGTGCCGATGGCGCACAGGGTCGCGATCACCCAGCGCGGCATCTCCCAGCTGTGGAGGAGAACAGATCCGGCCACGAGGAGAGCGAGAGACCCGACCAGTTTGGGAAACATGAAGCCTGTCCGCGAACGACACGGCGGCGCCGGTGCGAGCGGGATGCCAGCGCATCCTGTGCCGGATCGAGACGTCCGGTCCCAACTCCAGCCAGGGAGCCCCGCCGCACGGGACGGCGTCTCGGGGGCATTCTTGCGAAATAGTGATCAATTCGCCCGTGGAGCGAACGATATTTCATGTTAGGCAGGCGCAACGGCTCCGCGGATCATGAACGATCGGGAGCCGATCTCATTGCGGCGAGAGAGGCCCAATCCATGTCGAGCATGCTGTCCGTGATCGCTCTCCTTTTTGCCCCGGTGGGGGCCCTGGCCGTCGGCACCTGGGCTTTCGGCCGCCGTCGCCCCACGCCCTGATCACGGGCGGTCGCAGGATCCAGGCAGGGCGCTCCATCGCAGCGGCCTGCCGATTTCCGACACAATGCGGCATCACCGATCGGGCATCGTGGCGCGGCTGCCGGCGAGGGGGAGACCTTCCGCATGACGATCCTGACAACGATCCTGTTTCGGTCCGCGCGCGGCCTCGCATCCTCCGCGCGTCACCTCGCCCGTTTCTGGCCGAAGGTGATCCCACTCGCGCTCGTCTCGATGATCGGTCTGGCGGAGGGCCGCACCGCGAGCGTCGATCGCGACGGTGACGGCGAGGAGGCGGTCCGCTCCGTCGTCTACCGCCACTTTATCTAAGCGCAGAACGTCCGGGGGCGGGGCCGTGCCGCCAGGGCCGGAGCCCGCCGGAGGGCCGAAACGGGCGATGGCCGGGGCAGCGGCATCACCCGAACGTCGTTCCCGCCCCTCATCCTTTCGGCATACGGATGGCCACGGCGTCGGACTGCCCCGTCACCCCCTTGTTCCCGCGGGTGCTCTTTCGCCGAACCGGCCCCTCCTTCGGCTCACGGCGCGCTAGCCCGGAAGAACGCCGCGGAATACCGCTGCGCGCATGGAGCCCGGATCGGGCGCGGATACGGTCGGCCCCGAGCTTGATGCCAAGTTCGGACGGGGGGACTGACCATGGCCGACGTGACGTTTTCGCAATCGATCCTTGCCGGGTATTCGGGGCTGGCCTCGGCCCTGCAATGGGGACCGGACGGACGCCTCTACGTCGCCGAGCGGTTCGGCAGCATCAAGGCCCTGACGGTTGCTCAGAACGGCAACGGCTACGTCGTCACCGCCACGGAATCGATCGACCTCATCCTCGACATCCCGAACCACAACGACGACGGCACGCTGAACCTCGGCCTCGAAGAGCGCCAGGTCACCGGCATCCTCGTCACCGGCACCGCCGATAACCCGGTCCTCTACGTCACGTCGAGCGACCCCCGCATCGGTGCGGGCAATGGCGGCGAGGACACGAATCTCGACACCAACTCGTCGATCATCTCCCGTCTCACCTTCGATGCCGCGACCGATACGTGGAAGAAGGTCGATCTCGTGCGCGGCCTGCCCCGTTCGGAGGAGAACCACTCCGCCAACGGCATGGCCCTCTCGCCCGACGGCAAGACGCTCTACGTGGCGGTAGGCGGCAACACCAATGCCGGCGCCCCCTCCAACAACTTCGCCGGGCTGCCCGAATTCGCCTACGCGGCCGCCGTGCTCAAGGTCGATCTCACGGCCCTCGACGCCATGACGGTGAAGGACCCCAACAGCCTCAACCCCTACCTCTACGACCTGCCGACCCTTGACGATCCCTACCGGCCCAACAACGGCACGCCCGGCAACGAGAACCCGGACGGCTCCGACGTCAGCGGCCCGTTCGGCGGCCGCGACGGCTTCAACATGGCCAAGATCACCGCCGACAGCCCGGTGCAGGTCTACTCGCCGGGCTACCGCAACGCCTATGACGTGCTGCTGACCTCCGATGGCAAGATGTTCACCTACGACAACGGCGCCAATAACGGCTGGGGCGGGCGCCCGTCGGACGCCGCCGGCAACGTCGTCACGAGCGAGAGCCAGATCCCGCTCAACACGCCCGATCAGGACGGCGGCACCAAGCGGCTCAACTACGACCAGCTCCACGAGATCACCGGGGAAGGCTATTACGGCGGCCATCCCAACCTCGTGCGGGCCGTGGGGGGCCAGGCCGGCTGGATCCTGACGCCGGGCGCGGGCGTCAACGGCGCGACCTTCCTCCCCCATGGCCATCCCGGCCTGCCGGCCGACTTCGACTCGGTGATTCCGGCCGGCACCGCCGACCCGCGCGAGAGCGTGTTCTTCGAGGGCGGCATCAGCGACGGGGCGCTCGATACCGGCCAGGGCTCGCTCAACGGCTTGGCCGAGTACACCGCCTCGACCACGTGGACGACGGCGGATGGCGGCACCACGAGCATCAAGGGCGCCATCCTCGTCACCGATCTCGCGGGCTATCTCCACATCATCCCGCGCAACGCCTCCGGCGGGGTCGACACCACGGTGGGCGCCGCTGGCCAGATCGTGGCGGCGGGCAAGCAGGTCGTGCCGATGGGCGGCGGTGCGCCGCTGGGCATCGACGCGGTCGGCGACGGCAAGCCGTTCGCCGGCACGGTCTGGGTCACGACGCTGGCCGACGGCAACATCAAGGTCCTGACGCCGGGGCCGACCAATCCGCAGAACCTCGACCTCGACGGCGACGGGATCAACAACACGCTCGACCCCTTCGCCCTCGACCCCGACAACGGCACCGCCGGCACCGACGTGATCTCGGGCGGCGAGACGGTGGTGTTCAACTTCGAATCCGGTGCGATCCCCGGCACCTTCGGCGGCAGCGGGCTCACCGGCGCGATGATCAACGGGCTCGACCCGTTCCTCGACGGCGGTCTCTACACCTCCGCCAACATCATCGCCGGCGGCGCGGGCGGCGTCATCCAGTTGAAGAACGTGCAGGAGGGCGACTTCACGGAAGGCAACAACACCCTCAAGGATGCGCTCCAGGCCGGCGTCACGTTTGACGACAGCGTCGCCACCGCCAACGTCACCCTGACGATGGCGAACTGGATCCCCAACGCCACCAGCGACGGCGGCTTCCCCTCGGCGGGCCTGCAGATCGGCACGGGCGACCAGGACAACTTCATCAAGCTGGTGCTCGGCGGGCGCGGCGAGAGCGCGGGCGGCAAGTACACCAGCGCGATCTTCGAGACCTCGATGGAGAATCTCGGCGTCGCCCAGACCGCGGCGGTCACCAACAACGCCCTCCTGAATGCGGCCAATGCGAGCTGGGTGCAGCTGCGCCTCGCGGTCAATCTCGAGACCAACACGGTCACGCCGCTCTGGCGCTTCGGCACCGGCGCGGTCTCCTCCGCCACCGACGCCAACGCCGCGTTCACCGCCGGCACCGCCTTGAGCGTGCCGAGCGGCAGCGCGCTCCTGAAGGCGATTCAGGGCGACTATACCGTCGGCGGCAAGGCGAGCGGCATGGCGGTGGGCCTGCTCGCCACCTCCAACGACGGCGCGCCGTTCACCGCGGATTTCGACGGGATCACCATCACGACCACGGCGAAATCGGGCACGACGAATCCGGTCGTGGCGGCGATCAATGCCGGCGGTTCGGCGCTGACCCAGGACGGGATCAGCTTCTCGGCCGACCAGTATTTTTCCGGCGGCGCCACCTTCATCGACGTTGCCGGCGGGAACGGCCTGCAGCCAGCCTTCACCAACACCGTCTACCAGACCGAGCGCTACGGCAATTTCGGCTACGCGATCCCGGTCGCCAGCACGAGCCAGGCCTACACGGTCGAACTGCGCTTCGGTGAGCTGTGGTGGAGCAATCCCGGCCAGCGCGTGTTCGACGTGTCGCTGGAGGGTCAGACCATCCTCAACGACCTCGACATCCTCGCGCAGACGGGCAGCTTCAACACGCCCTACACCTACGTCTCGGGTCCGATCACCGCCGGCGCCAACGGCACGCTCGACCTGCAGTTCCTCAACGGCCTCGACAACGCCAAGCTCAGCGGCATCGTCGTGCGGCAGGCCAGTGGCGGTGGCGGCGCCGACAACACCAAGCCGACGGTAGGCCCCTTCACGGTCCAGGCGCCGGTGGCGGGCGATGCCAGCGCCAGCGTGACCGTGGTCTACAACGACGCCTCGGGGATCAATCTTGCGAGCATCACCGCCGCCGACATCGCGGTGACGGGACCCGGCACGGTCGGCGCGATCACGCTGCAATCCAAGACGAGCACGAGCGCCACCTCGGCGACCGCGACCTACATCGTCGCCGCGCCCACCGGCGGCTGGACCAACGGCCAGTACACCGCGACCGTCAAGACCGGTGAGGTGGCGGATGCGAGCCCGGCGGCCAACACCAACCTCGCCGCCTCGCAGCTCTTCTCGGTCCAGACCAGCAGCGCGGGCGGGATCGTCGCGGCGATCAATGCCGGTGGTTCGGCGCTGATCCAGGACGGGATCAGCTTCTCGGCCGATCAGTATTTCACCGGCGGCGCCACCTTCATCGACGGCACCGGCGGCAACGGCCTGCAGCCAGCCTTCACCAACACCGTCTACCAGACCGAACGCTACGGCAATTTCAGCTACGCGATCCCGGTCGCCAGCACGAGCCAGGCCTACACCGTCGAGCTGCGTTTCGGCGAATTGTGGTGGAGCAATCCCGGCCAGCGCGTGTTCGACGTGTCGCTGGAGGGCCAGACCGTCCTCAACGATCTCGACATCCTGGGCCAGACCGGCAGCTTCAACACGCCCTACACCTACGTCTCCGGCCCGATCACCGCGGGCGCCAACGGCACGCTGGACCTGCAATTTCTCAACGGCCTCGACAACGCCAAGCTCAGCGGCATCATCGTGCGCCAAGCCACGGGCGGCACCGACACGGCCGGCCCGACCGTCGGCTCCTTCGCGATCCAGGGTCCCGCCTCCGGCAGCGGCGAGGCCAGCGTGACGGTGGTCTACAACGACGCCTCCGGCATCAATCTCGCCAGCATCACCGCCGCGGACCTTGCGGTAAGCGGGCCCGGCACGGTCGGCGCCGTCAGTCTGGCATCGAAGGTGGCGACCAGCGCGACTTCGGCCACCGCCACCTACCTCGTCGCCGCCCCGGCGAGCGGCTGGGCCGACGGATCGTACACCGCCACCGTCAAGGCCGGCGAGATCGCCGACGGCAGCCCTGCGGCCAACACCAACGCTGCCGCCTCGCAGGGCTTCACCATCGACGTGACGCCCGGCGGCGACACCCTCGTCATGGCGATTAATTCCGGCGGGAGCGCCTATACCCGCGCGGACGGGACCTTGTTCGAGGCCGACACGGCGGCGTCTCCGCACCGCTTCTACGTCGCCGGCCAGGACGGGAACGCCATCTTCGCCGACGTCGATCCGATCGCGGGCACCACGGACGACGCCCTCTACCAGAACCAGCGCTTCGGCTGGGCGAGCGCCTCCATCACCGATGCCGATGACGGGCGCTTCGGCTACGCCGTCAAGAACGCGGACGGCAGCGCGCTGGCGTCGGGCTCCTACGAGGTGATCCTGCACTTCGCCGAGATCTACAACCAGCCCGACGATCCGGGCGGCCTCAGCGGGGCGGGCCAGCGCCAGTTCAACATCGGCATCGAGGGCACCACGATCGCCAACTACGACATCTGGGCCGCGGCTGCCGGGGGGGCGACGGCGACGAGCCTGACGCGGACGGTCTCGATCACCGACGGGACGCTCGATCTCGCCTTCTGGCAAGGCGCGGCCGAGAACCCGACCGTGGCGGCGATCGAGGTGTGGAAGGTCAACGGCGCCTCGGCTCAGGACGCTCTCTTGGTCTAGAACCGCAACAGGCTTCAGCTTCTCTTCCGGCGGCGCACGCGGTCTCGTGCGTCACCGCCCGCGCGAAAGGTCTGCCATGTCATCCGATCGGTCCCCCAAGACCTTTCCCACGCCTGTCCCGAAGCTCAAACCGAACACCTTCGCCTTCGAGCAATGGCCGATGGTCAAGCCGACGGGCTTCCGCGAGTACGATGCCCGCTGGCTGTTCCCGCAGGAGATCAACCTGATGGGTGTCCAGGCGCTGGGCCTCGGCCTCGGCACGCTGATCCATGAGCGCGGCGTGCGCCCCGACATCGTCACCGGCCACGACTTCCGCTCCTACTCCTCCGCGATCAAGCTCGCGCTGATCGCCGGCATGCAGGCGGCGGGCCTGCGGGTGAAGGATATCGGGCTGGCGCTCTCGCCGATGGCCTATTTCGGACAGTTCGCCCTCGACTGCCCCTGCGTGGCCATGGTCACCGCCTCGCACAACGACAATGGCTGGACCGGCGTGAAGATGGGCGCCGAGCGGCCGATGACCTTCGGCCCCGACGAGATGGGCCGCCTCAAGGAGATCGTCACCACGGGCGCGTTCCGGTACCGCGACGGCGGCGCCTACGAGTTCGTCTCGGACTTCGCGCAGGTCTACCTCGACGATCTCGTGGCGCGGGCCAAACCCGTCTCGCGCAAGCTCAAGGTCGTGGCCGCCTGCGGCAACGGCACGGCCGGCGCCTTCGCCCCCGCGCTGCTGGAGCGGCTCGGCGTCGAGGTGATCCCGCTCGACGTCGAGCCGGATCACAGCTTCCCGCGCTACAACCCCAATCCTGAGGACATGGCGATGCTGCACGCCATCGCCGACAAGGTGCGCGAGACCGGCGCCGATGTCGGCCTCGGCTTCGACGGCGACGGCGACCGCTGCGGCGTGGTCGATGACGAGGGCGAGGAGATCTTCGCCGACAAGATCGGCGTCATGCTGGCCCGCGACCTGTCGAAGCTGCATCCGGAGGCGACCTTCGTGGTCGACGTGAAGTCGACCGGCCTCTACGCCGCCGATCCCGAGCTCCAATCCCGCGGCGTGCGCACCGACTACTGGAAGACGGGCCATTCCTACATCAAGCGCCGCGTCAACGAGCTCTCGGCGCTGGCCGGCTTCGAGAAGTCCGGCCACTTCTTCTTCAACGCACCGGTGGGCCGCGGCTACGACGACGGCCTGCTCACCGCCATCGCGGTGATCGAGATGCTCGACCGCAATCCGGGACAGACCATGGCCGACCTCTACCGGGCGCTGCCGAAGACCTGGGGCTCGCCGACCATGTCGCCGCACTGCGCCGACGAGGTGAAGTACGGCGTGGTCGAGGCGGTGACCGAGCGGTTCCGGGCGCTCCAGGCGGCCGGCGAGCCGGTGGGCGGGCACGCGATCACCGATCTGGTCACGGTCAACGGCGTGCGGATTACCACCGCCGACGGCACCTGGGGGCTGGTGCGGGCCTCCTCGAACAAGCCCGAACTGGTCGTGGTGGTCGAGAGCCCGGTCTCGGAGGCACGGCTGCGGGAGATGTTCGCCGCGGTGGACGGGGTGCTGCGCCAGCATCCCGAGGTGGGGGCCTACAATCAGACGATCTGATGCGGAAGCCGGGTGATCGCTTCGGCTTGATCCGCGCCCACTGAAGTGGTCCGTCCTGAGGTATGGCTTTTGAGCCAGATGAGGACGGACAGATGGGAACGAAGCGGCACAAGCCGGAAGACGTGGTCGCCAAGCTGCGGCAGGGGGATGTTCTGGTCTCGCAGGGCCAGAGCGTGGTGGAGGCGATCCGGGCCATCGGCGTGACGGATGTGACCTACTAC
>NZ_BPRC01000004.1 GCF_022179725.1 Methylorubrum aminovorans | reverse complement strand
GCAGTTCCGCCGCGTCGCCACTCGCTACGAGAAGACCGCCCGCAACTACGCCGCCGTCGTCACGCTCGCCGCCATCGTCCTATGGCTCCGGTAACTGTCCACGCGACCTAGTCGCCTTCTTCCCAACTCTATTCCTTTTCACTCTTCGAGCCCCGGTGCCGTGATCGGTCGCGCCCGGCCTTTCGCGAGGAACCAAGCGAGGACTGGTCTTCGACGTCCCTTCGATGATGCTTCAGGGCTGAGAGCCGTCGGTGTCGGGTCGGCGATCGGTGCGGCGCAGCTTCACGATCGTCTCCCGCAGCCAGCGCTGGCTCGGCACGGCGTCGTTCGAGGCGTGCCAGATCATCGAGATCGAGACGTCCGGCAGGACGATCGGCGCCGGGCTCACGGTCAGGCCCATGCTCTCGGCGAAGAAGCGCGCGAGCCGGGAATGCATCGTGGCGATGACCGGGGCTTGGCGCACCACAAAGGGCATCACCGAGAACCGCGGTGAGGTCAGCGCGATGACGCGCTTGCGGCCGATCTTGGCCAGTGCGTCGTCCACGACGCCGTGGGCGCTCTCAACGAGGCTGGTCAGCAGGTGGGGCAGCCGCACGTAGTCGTCGAGCGAGATCGGCGCGCTCACCCCGACGAGCTCGGCGTTGAAGATGCAGAGGTAGTTCTCCTTGTTGAGGATGCGGCGCTTGTGGTGCGTCTGGCCCTGCTCGAACACACCGATGCCGAGATCGACCCGTCCGGTATCGAGGTCGTCGAGGATGCGGTGTCGATCGACCGTGTGCAGCAGAAGCTTCACTCCCGGCGCCACCGCCTGCAGGTGCGCGATCAGGGTCGGCATCAGCAGAACCTCTGTCGAGTCCGGGATGCCGAGGGTGAAGGTGAGGTCGGCGGTCGCCGGATCGAAGGCATCCGGCGGCGCCGTGATCGCCTGGATCTGCGCGAGCGCCGCCTGCACCGGTGCCATGAGTGCGAGCGCCCGCGGCGTCGGCCGCATGCCGTCGGGCGCCCGCGTGAGCAACTCATCCGAGAAGGCGGTGCGCAGCCGTCCCAGGGCATGACTCATCGCCGACTGGCTGATGCCGATGCGCCCGGCCGCGCGGGTCACGCTGCGTTCCGTCAGCAGCGCGTCGAGGGCGACGAGCAGGTTCAGGTCGAGACGAGCAAGATGCACGTGATCGATGCGCATTATGAAATCGATCCATTTGATTCATGGACTACAACCCAGCACATACAGTCTCACGAAGCGACGGGGAGCCCGCCGCCGTAAAACGAGGCTGATGACGATGTCCAAGACTGTTCTTTCGCTCACCGCCGCCGCGCTGGCCTTCACCGCGCTCGCGACGGCCTCCGCCCGCGCCGAGGAGACCGGCACGGCCCACAACGTCAAGACTGTCGGCGCGCTGACCCTGCAGACCCAGGGCCTTGCGACCAGCGATCTCTCCGTCCACCGCCAGGGCGGCTTCGCCGTTCCCGGCTCGGTCCAGTGGATCGCGACCCCCGCCGATCAGATGAGGACCCGGCAGGCCGCCTTCTGAGCCGGCCTCGTGAGACACACCGACGTACCGCATGACCCTCCGGCGCCGCACGGCGCCGGAGGCATTTTTTGACGAGCACCGATCCTACGGGCACTGCCCGCATCCGGTCCGCCGATCACAGCGTCGCGTCCGCGGGCTTGAACCGGGCGAAGCGCAGGGCCAGCATCGGCAGCACGGCAAGGTTGAGTACCGTCGAGGTGGCGAGGCCGCCGAGGATGACGAGGGCCATCGGCCCCTCGATCTCGCGGCCGGGCTCGCCCGCACCGAGCGCCAGCGGCAGGAGGCCGAGACCGGTGACGAGCGATGTCATCAGGATCGGCACCAGCCGGTCGGCCGCTCCCTCGATCGCGGCCGCCTCGTTCCAGGGGCGCCCTTCCAGCAGCACCATGTGCTCGTAATGCGCGATCATCATGATGGTGTTGCGCAGCGAGATGCCGAACAGCGTCACGAAGCCGACGATCGAGCCCAGCGAGATCACCGCGCCGCTGAGCGCCACCGCCAGCACGCCGCCGACGAAGGCGAAGGGCAGGTTGACAAGAACGAGGGCGAGGTTGGTCAGCGAGCCCGTGACGACGAGGAGCAGCAGCACGATCCCGAGACCGGCCAGCCCCGCGTAGAGGGCGAGTTCGCGCCGCGCCTTCGCCTGCGTCTCGGCCGCGCCGCCGAAGCCGATATCGACGCCCGAGGGCTGTGCCACCTCACGAGCGATCTTGCGCTTGGCGGCCTCTGTGAAGGAGGCGACGTCGCGTCCCTCCACATTCGCGGTCACCACGCGCACCCGCTGCGCGCCGATATGGCCGACGGCGTAGCGGCCGGCGGTCTCGTAGATGTCCGCCACCTGTGCCAACCGGATGTAGCTGCCGCTCGGCGTGCGGAGAGGCAGGTTGCCGAGCGTCGTCAGCCGCGTGCGCGCGGCCGGTTCGAGCACGACGACGACGTTGAACACGGCGTTGCCCTCGTAGGCCTGGCCGACGATATCGCCTTGATAGGCGGTGCGCACGATCTCCAGCACCTCGATCGCGTCGAGGCCCCAGTGGCGCAGATCGGTTGGGCGCAGGCTCACATTGACCTGCGGCAGGCCCGGCGGCGACTTGAGCTGGACGTCGGCCGCGCCGCGCACCTCGGCGAGTTCGCGCGCGACATCGCGGGCGGTGGCCTCGATCCGGTCGAGATTCGAGCCGGTGACGCTGATTACGACCGGCGCGGTGAAGCCCGAGACGACCTCCTCGATGCGCTCGGTCAGGAAGGTCTTGAGTGAGAAGCTCGCGCCGGGGGTCGCTGCCATCAGTGCGCGAATGCCGGCCTCCGCCCGTTCCTGCGCCTCGCCGCCGAGGCCGGGCTCGAGATCGATATGGATCTCGCTGTCATGCGTGCCGCCGAGATCGTAGCCGGCCTCGGCGCGCCCGACCTGCTGGGCCACCGCGCGCACGCCGGGCACCGCTTTGAGCCCTGCCGCGAGGCGCTCGCCGAGCCGGAGCGTCTCCTGCAGCGAGGTGCCGGGGGCCGAGGCCATGTGCAGGATGAGGTGCCCTTCCTTGAGGTCGGGCAGGAACACGCCGCCGAAGAACGGAACCGGCAGGGCCGCCGCCAGCGTCAGGGCGAGGCTGCCGGCCATGACCAGGCGCGGGTGACGGTTGAGCCAGGCGAGCCCGCGGACGTAGCGGCTCCGCACCCAGCGGCTCACCGGCGGCTCGCGGGCGGGGAGGTCGGTGCGCCCGGCGAGCAGCAGCCGGGCCAGGGCGGGCGTCACCGTCAGCGCCACGGCGAGTGAAGTCAGCACGGCGAGGATGTAGGCCAGCGCCAGGGGCGCGAACAGACGGCCGGGCACGCCGGTCAGCGCCAGCACCGGCAGGAAGACGAGCAGCACCGCGACGGTGGCATAGGCGACCGAGACGCGCACCTCCAGGATCGCGTCGAGCACCACCCGCGCGCCGGATGCGGGCACGGCGGCGCGACGGTTCTCGCGCAGGCGGCGCATCACGTTCTCGACGCCGATCACCGCATCGTCCACCACCTCGCCGATGGCGATGGCGAGCCCGCCGAGCGTCATGGTGTTGAGGCTCTGCCCGAAGGCGCCGAGGGTCAGCACCGCGCCGATCAGCGAGAGCGGGATCGCGGTGGCGCTGATCAGCGCCGTGCGCCAGTCGGCGAGGAAGACGAACAGCACCACGACGACGAGGATTCCGCCGAGCGCGAGCGCCTGGACCACGTTGTTCGTGGCCTGCGTCACGAAGTTCGCCGGGCGGAACAGGTCGGTGCGTAAGGAGATGCCGTCGCGCTCCAGGCCGGGGCGCATCTCGGCCAGCGCCGCCTCGACGCCGGCCGTCACATCGAGGGTGTTGGCGCCGTACTGCGCGCCGACCATCAGCAGCACGCCGGGTTTCCCGTCGACCAGGGCCGCGCTGATCGCCGGCTCCGGCCCGGCCACGACGTCGGCGACATCGCCGAGCACCACGCTCGCCCCGCCCTCGTTGATGAGCACGGTGCGCGCCACCGCCTCCGGGGTCAGCGACTGCCCCTCGGTCTGCAGGGTGATGCGCTGGTTGACCGTATCGACGAAGCCCGCCCCGCGCACGCCGGTCGCCTTGCGGCCGGCGGAGAGCACGTCGTTCAGGCCGATCCGGAAGCGCACCAGATCCTGCGGCCGGACCTGGATACGGATCGAGCGGAGGTCGCCGCCATAGACCAGCACCTCGCCGACGCCGGGGGCCGCGAGCAGGCGCAGGCGCAGGCGCCAATCGGCCACCGTGCGCAGGTCCATCAGCGACTGCGTCGAAGAGGTCAGGCCGATGAGGAGAACCGAACTCGTCGACGAGGTCAGCGCCGTCATGGTCGGGGGCAGCACGCCCTGCGGCAGCCGCGCCGTCACCGCGGCCAGACGCTCGTTCACGAGCTGGCGCGCGCGGTAGATGTCGCTGCCCGAGGCGAAGGTGGCGGTGATGACCGAGAGGCCCTGGATCGAGTTCGAGCGCATCGTCGCCAGCCCCGGCAGGCCGCTGATCGCGACCTCCAGCGCCTGCGTCACCAGCACCTCGACCTGTTCGGGGTTGAGGCCGGGCGCCTCGGTCTGCACCGTCACCGTGGGGGGCGCGAATTCCGGGAAGACGTCGTACTTGGCCGAACCGAGCGCCACGACGCCGTAGATGGCGAAGGCCAGGACCAGCGCCAGAACGATGCCGGGCCGGCGCACGGCGAAGGCGACCAGGGCAGATTGAAGGCCGGCCGGCGCCGGGGCCGGAGGCGGCGGCGCCTCGTCCCGCATCGGCCGGCGCGCGGGCGGATGGTCGAGCATGCTCAGTCGTCGTCCGCGTCGGAAGCCTGGATCTGCCCTCGCAGCTCCTCGGAGAGGACGGCCTGCGGCCCGGTCACCACGATCTCCGCCTCCGGCCCGAGATCGTCCACGACGTAGGCATCGGCCGAGATCGGCGCGTCGGGTTTCAGCGGATGACGGGCAAAGGCGTCGTCGCCGACGCTGCGGTAGATCCAGGCGCTGCCCTGCCAGTGCACCACCGCGCTCTCGGGCACGGCGATGCCGCTCGTCTCGCGCTCCGAGGTCAGGAAGGCCAGGGTGCTCATGCCCGGCAGAAGTCCGCTGTCGCCGGCCACGGTGTAGAAGTAGCTGACGCCCTGGATGCGCTGGTCGGTGCGGGTCGCGGGCGAGACATAACGCAGTGCCACGCGCGCGCTCTGCGGCGGCACTTCGGCATGGGCGATGGCCGGCGGCGCCTTCAGCGTCTCGCCCGGCGGGAGGGTCACCTGCACGAGGAAGTCGGCGCGCTCGATCAGCCGGGTAATGGCGGGCGAGCGCTCGATGATGGCGCGCCCGATCACCGTACCCCATTCCTGCTGCGCGGTGGCCGCCAGCGTCCGGACCTGCGATTGCGCCGCGGCGAGTGCCGCCTCGTCGGTGCGGAAGCTGCCCTCGGTGGTCTCGAGCTGGACCTTCGTCGCGTATTGTCCGAGATTGCGCGCCCGCGCATAGGCCGCCCGCGAGACCTCCGCCTTGGCCTCCGCGGTCTGCAATTGCGCCTTGGCGCTGGCATAGCTGTTAGTGAGTTCGGTGACGCGCGCGAGGTCGAGGACCGAGCCGAAGGCCTGCACCTCGATGCGGTGGACCATCCGCTTCTGCCGCGCCGTCTCGACACCGATCCGGTTCTGCTCCTCGTCGCTCAGCCGCACGACGGCGCGGCCGCCCTCGACCGCGACTCGCACCGGTGGCGTGTTCTGAGCCGGCGCGTGGAGTGCCGTGGCCGTCATTGCGCTGGACAGCCGATCACGCAGATCGGAAAAAACAGGGCCGGCGCTGACGCGCAGGCCGGATCCGGCTTCCGTCAGCACGAGCGCGCCGAGCGCACCCACGCCGAGCGCCAGCCCCACGGGCAGGACGACCCGCCGCATCACACCGTCTCCTCAGCCCTCGCGTTCTCCAGCGCGATTTGCCACTTTTGCCCGGTTTTGTTTGCGAGGTCTACCCGGATTGCTGACGATGCCCACAAGCGGCGCGATGATCGTAATCCGCCGGCTACGGCAGCATGGATCGGGAACAGTCGTAAGACCCGGGCGGAAAAGTCGGCCTCGCCTTCGAGCGATCAATCGCGCCACCACCCGCTGGCGCCCGATCGCCCTGCACAGCCGGCCCTCGCGACTGGACAGAGGCGGGCAATCCGCAGATGAAAGGCGGCCTGATCCGAACGCGCCGCCTCCGAAGCCGCATCCACTGGAATACCAATCCGGCAAGCTTCTGCCGCCGCCGGTCCGCGCCGCCCAGGGCTGAGGTCGGTCGAGGCGGTCCCCGCAGGCCGAGACGCCGCAGTTACGGACGCCCACGACCCCTCGGTTGACGGCGACCTCCGGCTATGGCTGTAGGCCTTACTGCGTCCCGTGAGGGTTTAACTCGATCATGTCCGAAGGCGATACACTGGCCAAGGCTCTGGCCGATGTCCGGCAGCGGATGGCCCATCTCCAGGCCGAGTACGAGCGCGTCTCCGCTGAATTGACGAAGCTCCGCGTGGCGGAGAAGTCGCTCGCGGCGATCGTGGAAGGTGCGCCCCTCGAGGACGCTTTGGGCGGCGCGGGTTCGGTCGCCGCGACGTTCTCCGCCGAAGTGCGTCCGGGACGCGGCGGTGGCCGCGGTAGCCGCGGACCGCGGGCCAACTCGGCCAAGGGTCGGCTGAAGGCCCTTCTGGAAGGCGCCGGGCCGCAGGGCCTGTCGCATGCCGAGATCGCGCGGCGCCTGCCCGACGTCGCGCCCAACACTCTCAACACCTATCTCAGCGTCATGGCCAATAGCGGCGAGGCCCTGCGCCGGGGCGACTTCTACTCAGCCGGAACGCCCGTCGCCTCCGACGAGGCGCCGGAGGAGGCCGACCGGCAGGAGCCGGCCGACCGGGACGAGGACGCCGATTCGGCCGAGTGAGGCGGGTGCCCGCGGCCCGGATCAATCGGGAAGCGCGAACACCACGAGCGCGTCGCCGGTGCCGAAGCCGGACGCCTTGGTGAAGGAGGCGCCGCCCGCGGCGACCGCCACGTATTGGCGGCCCTCGACCGTGTAGGTGACCGGCGGCCCGCCGATCCCCGCCCCGCACTGGAAGCGCCAGAGGATTTCGCCGGTCTTGGCGTCGTGGGCATCGAGATGCCCGTCCTCCTCGCCCGAGAAGACGAGGCCGCCCGCGGTGGCGAGCGTGCCGCCGGAGAGCCGGCTTCCGGCTTTGCGCGACCACGCCACTGCACCGCCGCGGGCGAGGTCGACCGCCGTCAGCGTCGAGAAGGCCGGTTCGCCCTTCGCCTCGCCCGTCTCGGTGTAGCGGATCGCGCCGCGTCCGCCGGCGGCCGGCGCCGTCTTCACCGTGTAGGTCGCCGCCCCGTGCCGCACCTGGGCGAAGGCCAGCCCGCTTCTCGTGTCGTAGGCCACCGGATGCCAGGAGACCGCCCCGAGGGGGCCGGGGCTGACCACCGTGCCCTCCGGGCTCGGCGGCACGAACAGGTTCTTGTGTGTGATGAGCGGGGCGGATTTGCCGAGGAGCCGGCCGTCCGTGCGGTCGTGGACGTAGATCCAGCCGAGCTTGCTCGCCTGCGCCACCGCCTTCACCGGACCCTGCTCGGTGGGGTAGTCGAGCAGGAAGGGCGGGCTCGCCACGTCGTAGCCCCACTGCTCGTGCGGCACCTGCTGGAAATGCCAGCGGAGCTGCCCGGTCCGCGCGTCGAGCGCCACGAGGCTCATGGTGTAGAGATTGTCGCCAGGGCGCGTCAGGCCGAAATTCTGCGGCGCCGGGTTGCCGGTGCCGAGATAGATCAGCCCGAGATCGGCGTCGTAGGCCGGCGTCATCCAGAGCGAGCCGCCGCCGACCTTCCAGGCGTCCGCGTGCCGGGGTGCCGCGTCCTTTTCCGCGGCGATGTCGCGGTTGAGCGGGATGCCATCCGGGGTCTTTTCGGCGAATTCGCCCTCCCAGCCGTCGGCCTTGGTGACGTACCAGCGCCAGCGCTCCTCGCCGGTCTTCGCGTCGTAGGCAGCGAGCCAGCCGCGCCGGCCGTAGCCGCCCTCGATCCCGACCACGGCGCCGCCGTCGAGACCACCCCGCTCATCCTCGACATGGAGGCCGTAGCCGGCGCCCGTCACCCCAACGATGACGAGTCCTTCGGCCACCAGCGGCGGCATCTTGAAGCCGAGGCGACTCGATCCCTGGACCGGCTTCTCGCCCAAGCTCGCGGCGAGCGCCGAGGCGGTCTCGGTCTCGCCCTCCTCCGGGCGCACCGCCTCGCGGTCCCAGACCAGCCGGCCGGTCGTCGCGTCGAGGGCGATGACGCGTCCGTCCATGGTCGCCTCGAAGACCAGGCCGCCGGACACGGCGACCCCTCTGTTCGAGGGCGGCCCGAAGATCTTCTCCGTGCGCGCCTTGTGGGTGTAGGTCCACAGCACCTTTCCGGACTTGGCCTCCAGCGCCGCCACGTGGTTGCCCGTGGTCGAGACGTACATCACGCCCTCCACCACCACCGGCTCGGCCTGGAAATAGCCGGTCACGCCGGTCTGGAAGATCCAGGCGGGACGCAGGCGGGCGACGTTGCCGCGGTCGATCTGCGTCAGCGGCGAATGATGAGTATTGGAGGCGTCGCGTCCGAAAGCCGGCCAGTCGCTGGAGGGACGGCCGGTCTCCTGCGCAACGGCGGCGAGCATCGGCAGGGTGATCGTCAGATTGATCGGCAGCAACAGCAGCAGCGCGGCGGCGGCGCACCCTCGGCCAAGGCGCGTCGTCGCGGGCTCGGCCAGCGTCGTCCTGTGGCGTCTCACTGAGATCCTCCCTGTCCTTCGCTTCCTGGTTAGGGGGGAGAGACAGTCCTGTCGAACCGCTATCGCTTCGCGGCCTATACGACTTTTTTGGAGCCATACGCCCGTCTGCGTCGTTGTTCGGGCACGAGAGAGACCCTCGGCGCGCGCAACGGACGCGCCGATAGCGGGTGCTCCACTTCAGATGTGAGGACTTGATGCGAACTCTGATCCTGGCCGCGACGCTGGTTTTCGCCGCGCCCGCCTTTGCCCAGACCGCCGCGCCGACGGCGCCGCGGCCCGGTGCGCCCGTGGTCGGCGGCCAGAACAACACCGGAGCTGACACGAACGTCACGATTCCCCGCGGCAGCACCGGAGCCGACACGGTGCAGACCGATTCGGCGGTGGGCGGCAATGCCAATCAGCCCTCGCGCGCGGTGCCGCAGGGCAGCGGCGGCGGCGGGAGCAGCGGCGCCGGGGGTAACTGAGCCTCGATGACAGGCCGGGCCGGCCTCGTGCCGGACCCGGCTCACACGCGCGGGGCCATCCGCAGCTCGAACTGAGCGCCCTTGCCAGGTCTCAGCGTCAGTGTGCCGTCGAGCTGGCGGGCGAGATTGCCGATCACGCGCATGCCGAGGCTTGCTCGCGCCTTCAGCGGATCGAAGCCCGGCGGCAGGCCGACGCCGTCGTCGCAGACCGAGACGGTCAACCCGCCATCCTCCCGCATCACCGCCTCGACGCGAATCTCGCCGTGACCTTCGGGATAGGCGTACTTGATCGCGTTGGTCACGAGTTCGTTGACGAAGAGGCCGAGTGGGATCGCAAGATCGGCCGGCATCGTCACCGCGGCGGCCCGACAGCGCAGCGCATGGGCGCCCGCACTTTCCGTCAGCTTCTCGCATAGCGCTTCGAGAAAGCCGGCCACATCGATCCGGGTGAGATCCGGCTGGCGCCAGAGCTGGTCGTGAACCTGGGCCACCGCCTCGACGCGGGCGCGTGCATCGGCCAGCGCGCTCTTCACGTCCTCGTTCTCGGTGCCGCGCGCTTGGAGCGCGAGCAGGCCGGCCACGACGGCGAGGCTGTTCTTGACCCGGTGGCTCATCTCGCGGCTCAGGAGGTCCTGCCGTTCGAGGGCGACCTTGAGCTGCGCCTCCGAACGCTGACGCTCGATCGCGCTGCCGAGCAGGTTGGCGAAGCCCTGCATGAAGGCGATGTCAGCCGGGCCGAACACGCCCTCGCGGGTGTCGTCCACCTCCAGCACGCCGTAATGGCCATCCCGATTGGTGATGAGGACGTTCACCGCCCGGCGGATGCCGTGGCTTGCCATCAGTTCCGGTGTTCGGAAGCGAGTCTCGTTCTCCAGATGATTGGAGATGACAGGCCGTCCGGTCTTCAGGGCGTAGCCGGCGGGCGAGGCGAGGTCGGCGCCGACCACCGCCCGGCCGACGCAGTCCGGCTCCCAGCCGACCCCGGCGCAGACGAGGAGCACGTCCTGGGTCGGCTGGTATTCGAGCGCCTTGCAGAACTGGGCCTGCATCCCCTCCGCGCAGAGTTCGGTCGCCCGCTGTAGCAGCGGCAGGAGTTCGGTGGCGCGCAACGCTTCCACGCCGAAATCGGACAGGATCGCCTGCTGGCGCAGCCGAAGGTCCAGGGCCTCCGGCGAGATCTCGGTCATGGGGTCGTCTCAAGGTTCCCTGGACGCGTGTGTTCGCGCAAGCGATGCGCGATTGCAGACGACGGTGTCGGCAATGTGGGAGCGGTCTGGGTTCGATGAGAGATGGATTGTGAAATTCAAATGGAAAGGCCCGGCCGCGCCGCGCCGCGCCCTTCCCTGCCCTTTCTGTCTCAGGGCTTGGCGTCGAGAAGCTTTTCCGCGCGGGTGACGGCCGCCTCGCAACCCTTGGCGTCGCCCTTGCCGTCGGCGGCGCGGGCCTCTTCCAGGGCGACCCGAGCCTGCTGGGCCTGATCCCCACCCTTGCCGGCTTCCGCCGACTTCTCGGGGGGTGCCTCGCGCCGGTCGGTCTGCCCGCCGGTGCCGGTCTGTCCCTCGCCCTCGCGATGGGCGGCGACGGTCTTGCTGCCGGTCGAGGCGGCGATCGAGTCCGAAGCCTCGGCCTTCGCTCGTCCGTCGAGCGCGGCGATCCGGTCAGAGCAGGGCGAGGCGAGGGCCGGTCCGGCCAGGAGTGTTGCGAGAAGCGGTAGGCAGAGGGCGGCGCGTGCGGCCTGCGTCATGGAGGGGCATCCTCTTCGTGGCGAATAGCGACGGAGAAAGCCGCGAGGACGCGTCCGGGTTGCCAGATGAGCCGATGAGACCGCCCCTGCAACGGGAGCATGGCGGCGTCATCGTCTCCGGGATCGCCGATCAGGCCGCCTTGATCGTCGAGAGGAAGCTGCTCACGGCGGTGCCGAGTTGCGCGGAGCGGCGGGTGAGTTCCGAGGCCGAAGCGAGAACCCGGGCCGAGGCGGCGCCGGTCTGACCCGCCACGTCCCGCACCGCCGCGATGTTGCCGGTCACGGAGTAGGTGCCCTGCGCCGCCTGGGCCACGTTGCGCACGATCTCCTGCGTGGCGGCGCCCTGCTGCTCCATCGCCGCGGCCACGCCGCCGGCAATGGCCTGCAGCTCGACGATGGTCCGGCCGATCGCCTGGATGGCATCCACCGCCTGCCGCGTCTCACCCTGGATGTCGCCGATCTGCGCGGCGATCGTCCGGGTGGCTTGGCTCGTCTGTTCGGCCAGATCCTTGACCTCGCCCGCAACCACGGCAAAGCCCCGTCCCGACTCGCCGGCCCGCGCCGCCTCGATCGTGGCGTTCAGCGCCAGCAGGTTGGTCTGGCCCGCGATGCTCGAGATCATGCCGACGACGGCGCCGATCTTCTCCGCACCTTCGGACAGGTTGCGGATGATCGCATCGGTGCGTGCGGCATCGGCGGCCGCCCGGTCGGACATGCCGGAGGAGCGGGCGACCTGTGCCGCGATCTCGCCGATCGACGAGGCCATCTCCTCGCTGGCGGAGGCGACCGTCTGCACGTTGGCCGACATCTGCTCGGCGGCGCCCGCGACGCTCGCCGATTGCTCGGTGGTGGTAGAGGCCGAGCGCGCCATCTCCTGCGCCGTCGCCTCCATCTCGCCGGCGGCGGAGGCCAGGGCGAGGGAAAGACCGGAGACTTCGACCTCGAAGCACTGCATGGCCTGATCGAGGGTGCGGGATCGGCGCATCGTCGCCTCCGCGTCCTGTTCTCCGCGCAGGTCCGCGTCGCGCCGGGCGATCATCGCATCCTTGAACACCTGAACCGCACGGGCCATCGCTCCGATCTCGTCACGTCGGGCCGCCCCCTCGACCGCGACCGTGAGATCCCCCGCCGCGAGCCGGCTCATGGTGCCGGTGATGGTCTTGATCGGCCGGGCGACGCCGCCGACCACGGTCACGACGCCGTAGGCAAGGCCGCCGCAGGCCAGCAGCAGGCAGGCCAGAATCGCCCCGCCCGACCAGCTGGCTGCGACCTGCGAGCGGGCGAACTCGGCCCGGCTCTCGCGGAGCTGTAGGTCGGTGAGCTTCGACATGGTCTGGTGGAATTGCGGCATCCGCAGCAGCAGGGTCTCGTGCGCGGCGGCGTGTGCGTCGAGATCGCCCCGGGTCAACTGCGTGACGAGATCGGCGACCATCGCCCCGTTCCGAGTCATCTGCCCCTGCATCACCGCCACGAGCTTCGCCTCCTCGTCGGTGAGGTGGGTCGAAACGTAATCGGACCACGCCTTGCCGAGTTCGCGCGCGCTGCGCTCGATCGCTTCCGCGGCGGGCTTCGGAAGGCTCTGTCCCTCGGCAGCACCGCGCGAGGTCTCGATGATGTGGTCGTAGCTGTCGCGCATGGCCAGAAACTGGCTCAGCGGAATCAGCCGATCCTCGAAATTCGTCTTGAGGCTCGCGTTACTCAAGTAGAGCCCGAGACTGCCGACACCTGTCGAAATCAGAAGCAGCAATCCCATGAACGACAGCATGAGGATCAGGCGGCTCTTGATCGTCACGGGCAACATGGAGGGCACCCCAAGGCGTTTCTCGCTTTGAGGCCGATCCTGGCTCCGAAAGATGCAAGATAAGTAAAATATGTTGGTTCAAGCCGGGGTAAAATGCCGGCAGCTGATACAATCCTAAGCTCGGAAGCGAGCCGGCAGGGGGGCGTTGGCGAGGATCATGCCGTGCGCCGGCACGATCGAGCGGAACCCCTACGCTGAATCGATCCGGCGGGAGACGAAGAGAAGCGCCCTCGATGCGACCGGCCGAACCTCGCGGGAGGTACGACGGGCCGCGTCGAGGGCGCTTTTGGCGAACTCGGATGAGGACCGATCCCGACCTTGGGCCGGGATCGGGAGCGGATCAGGTGCTGAGCTGGTCGCGCAGCGGCAGCTCGCGCACCCGGCGTCCCGTGGCGGCGAAGACCGCGTTGGCGATCGCCGGCGCGACCGGGGGCACGCCCGGCTCGCCGACGCCGCCGAGCGGGCTGTCGTAGTCGTTCGAAGGCACCAGATGGACCCGCACCACCTTCGGGGCGGCGTCGATGCGGATGACCTCGTAGCCGTCGTAGTTCGCCTGCTCGGCCCGGCCGTTCTTGAAGGTGATCTTCGAGGTGAGCGCGAGGCCCATCCCCATGACCACCGCGCCCTCCATCTGCGAGCGGACGCGCTCCGGATTCACCTGCGGCCCGCAATCGACGGCGATGTCGATGGCGTGGACCTTCACCCCACCCTTGTCGTCGACCTCCACCTCGGCCGCGACCGCGGTGTAGGTCACGAAGCTGTAGTGGCCGGCAATGCCCAGCCCCCGGCCCTTCTCCAGCTTGCGGCCCCACTTGGCCCCGTCGGCCACCGTCTCGATGACGCGGCGCAGGCGGCCGGTATCGACGGGGTAGCGCTTGGGATCCTCGCCGTAGTTCCAGACGTCGCCGATCTCGGTCGGGTCGATCTTCCGGGCCGGGCCGATGAGTTCGAGGAGGTAGTCCTTCGGGTCGCGGCCCGCCGCGTGCGCGAGTTCGGCCACGAAGGACTGGATCGCGAAGGCGTGCGGGATGTTCGAGACCGAACGGAACCAGCCGATCCGGGTATGGGCGGAGGCTTCCGGGTTCTCGAAGCGCAGGTTCTTCAGGGCGAGCGGGTTGTTGACGAGGCCCATGCCGAGTTCGAACGGCAGCTCGTGCTTCGGGTCGGGCGCGAAGATCGAGCCGATCGTCGGCGCCACCGAGCGGTGCAGCCACGCCACCGGCATGCCCTTGTCGTCGACGCCCGCCTCGATCCGCTCGACCGAGATGGTGTGGTAGTAGCTGTGCTGGATGTCGTCCTCGCGGGTCCAGACCAGCTTGACCGGCTGGCCGTCCATGGCCTGCGAGCAGAGGGCAGCCTCGACCACGTAGTCGGGCTTCGACTTGCGGCCGAAGCCGCCGCCGAGCAGCGTCACGTTCACCCGCACCTTGTCGGCAGGCAGGTTGAGGCGCTTCACCACCCGGTCGTGCGCCGCCTGCGGACCCTGCGTGCAGGCCCAGATCTCGCAAGCGCCGTCCTTGATGCGGGCGACCGCGGCCGGCGGCTCCATCGGCGCCTGAGCGAGGTGGGGCACGAAGTATTCCGCCTCGAACTTCGCCTTGGCGGTCTTCATCGCCGCATCGACGTCGCCGGCCACCCGCACGACCTTGCCGGGCTTGCGCGCGGCGGCTTCGAGTTCCTTGCGGAAGGCGTCGGTATCGTAGCCGGCGTTCGGACCGTCATCCCAGGTGATTTTCAGGGCCTCGCGGCCCTTCATCGCCGCCCAGGTGTTCTTGGCGATTACCGCGATGCCGCCGAGCGGCATGAACTCGGACGGGATCTCGCCGCCCTCGATCTTGAGGATCCTGACCACGCCCGGGACCTTCTTGGCCTCGGTGTCGTCGAACGAGACGACCTTGCCGCCATAGACGGCCGGGCGCGCGACGACGGCGTAGAGCATGCCGTCGAGCTTCACGTCGAGGGCGTAGATCGCCTTGCCGGTGGTGATGTCGTGGTTGTCGATGAGGCCAATCTTGCCTTTGCCGATGTAGCGGAAGGCCTCCGGCTTCTTGAGCTGCACGCTCTCGCGCGCCGGCACCGGCAGGGCAGCGGCCGCCTCGGCCACGTCGCCGTAGCCGAGCTTACGACCGGACTTGGCGTGGGTCAGAACATGGCCCTCAGCCTTCACCTCGCCGACAGGCACGCCCCACTGCTTGGCGGCGGCCTGGATCAGCATCAGCCGCGCGGCGGCACCCGCATGGCGGAAATGCTGGAAGAAGTGGCGCAGCGAGCGGGAGCCGTCGGTGTCCTGGTTGCCGAAGTGGGTCTCCTCACCCCAGGCCTGGACCACCTTCACCTTCGACCAATCGGCCTCGAGTTCGTCGGCGACGGTGAAGGCGATCGAGGTGCGGACGCCCTGCCCCATCTCGGAGCGGTGGTTGGTGACGGTGACGGTGCCGTCACGCGCAATCGCGACGAAGACCTTCGGGTCGTCACGCCAGCCGTTGGGCATGCCGTCGGCGCCGAATTTCTTGGCCTTCTGCTCCTCGGTCTGGCCCTCGTCGGCCTTGGCGCGGTCCGAGAGCGAGAGGGCGAGCACCAGGGCGCCCATGCCGCCGAGGATGCCGCGGCGGCTGACATTGTCGAGCCGGACCGAGCCGGCATCGTTCTGGGAGGCGGCGAGTTCGGCCATCAGCTTGGCTTCGTGAATCACAGGCGCTCTCCCTTGTTCGCGGGCGCCGTCTGGCCGGCAGCCTGATGGATCGCGGCGCGGATGCGCGGATAGGTGCCGCAGCGGCAGATGTTGCCGCTCATGTTCTCGTCGATCTGGGCATCGGTCGGCTTCGGGCTGTCCTTGAGGAGCGAGGCCGCCTGCATGATCTGACCGGTCTGGCAGTAGCCGCACTGGGCCACGTTCAGGTCGCGCCACGCCACCTGGACCGGGTGGTTGCCGTCGGGGGAGAGTCCCTCGATCGTCGTGATCTCCTGGCCTTCCGCCGCCGAGACCGGGGTGATGCAGGCCCGCGCGGCGGTGCCGCCAAGATGGACCGTGCAGGCGCCGCACTGGGCGATGCCGCAGCCGAACTTGGTGCCGGTGAGGCCGAGCTCGTCGCGCAGGTACCAGAGCAACGGCATTTCGGGATCGCCGTCGAAGCTGCGTTCGGCTCCGTTGACCGTGAGTTTTATCATCGCTGCCATCTGCCGTTTCAGAAGGGAGGGCGCACGAGCGGCTGAAATGCGCGCCCGGCGGCCGGATCGATCTTCCGTTCCCCATGGATGCCGTACCGGGACCGATCCGGGGCCCGACGGGCGGGTGGAGCGGTGCCGTGGCGGCCGGTTCGCGGGCGAAGCCGTCCGGCTCTTAGGTGTGCCTGTTGTCAGTCGCGGGGGCGGCGTTGTCGCTCCGCCGCGACGATGCGGAGGCCGTCAGACGGCCTCGACTGCATTTCTTATCTGGAATTAATCAGAACTGGGAGGCTGTGGCAATCGCACGACACAGTCGTGTCCGATGCTTTAGGGCCCCACACGAGGACTCGGGCGCGATGTGAGCGAAACCTCGAAATCGTCTGTGCGGTCCCACACACGGACATGGCAGCAAATGTTGTGTCGCTCTGCCCTACCCCCTGCGGCGGTCGTGCTCGGCTTTGACGGATTCGGGCAAGCCGGCGTACCAATCCGCGTAGGGCGTGTTGACGATCATGCGGCGGTTATGGTCGGGCGCGCCGTCGGTCCACCAGACCGGCCCGCGCTCGCCGAGCCCGTGCTTGGCGGCATCCACCGCCGCCCGTGCGCGAGCAGGCGCCGCCGCCTCGCCGGAACGCTTGGCAGCCCGCACCGCACGGCGGGCGTCCATCAGGTCTCGGACCAGGCGGTCGCGCTGCACGGGTTCGAGGTCGGGCCGGTGGCGCCGCCACAGCCGGCCGTGCACGACGATGTAGCGCCCATCCGGCGTTTCCAGCACCCGCATCGCCGCTTCTCCGCGCCGCTTCTCAGGATTTGCCGTCACGACGCCCCACCGCTTCCGACCCTTTCGGCGCGGCGCCGTGGCGGACGCTCACGAGACGGGCCGAGGCGAAGACGCTCGCTTCGAGCAATGGTTCCGGGGCCGCGGCTCAGGCGAAATCGCCGATTTGGTCGGCAACGATGTCGGGTGCCGTCACCGAGGCGTGACCCGCCCGCCAGAGGCGGTGCTCGTCCGAGCCCGCCGCATGCGGGTTGGCCTCCGCGTCCTCCTGCCGCTCGGCAGCCCGGCGGCCGTCGAGATAGGCGGGCATGTTGGTCTCGTCCCGGTCGATGCCTTCGCCGATCGCTTCCATGGTTCGCCCTCCCCTCGCGCCCCGCGGGCCAAACGAATGGCGAATCTATCATTGCCCGCAGGGATGGCGAGAGGCGGCACAAGACAACCGGCCGCCTTCCCGAGGGGGGCGGTGTTTCCGTTCGGACCCAATTCACTTAAGCCGCGCATAGGCTGGACGCTGCGGCGCCGGCCCCGACGGAGACGGGACGGCGCTTGGCGCGTTCACTTGGCGCGTTCACCTCGCGCGTCCACTTGGCGCGTTTCACGAACGAGCCCGCACCGCCGGCCGCGCCGGCAGCACGACACAATACCGAGAACGGCCCCGAGGACGCCCGATGAGTCGCCTGGACGAACTGAAGAACGACCCCGCCTTCCGCCAGGCCGCTCTCGCGGTGCGCGGAGCGGCCAGCACCCTGAGCGGCCGGGCCATGACCCACGAGGAAGCCGAGCTTCTGGTGAGTTTCGCGCTCGCCACCTACGCCAATGCCGGCGGCCTCGCCGAGCCGAGCCTGAGCCGGCTGGCCCGCTTCGCCGGTAAGGTCGAGCCCGATGCGAGCTTCGAGAGCCACGAGAGCATGATGAAGCACTGAGACCGGCAGAGGGCGACAGCCCCCTGCCCTCCCTCCTCAGCCGAAGGCGCCGACCTCGTGCTGGATGATGCCTGAGATCTCGCGGACTCGCTCGAACATCCGCCGGATCGGACCGAACAGAGTGTTGTGCTCGGTCTCGTAGGTGCCGACGTCGCGCGGGCCCGGCGGCTCGCCGAAATTGAGGCCGAGCGTCGGGTCGGGCGTCACCGGATAGATCTCGTCGAGCAGCTTCAGACAGCCGTCAATGTCGAGGCGCAGGAAGCGCTCCAGCAGCATCTCGCGGGTCAGGCCCGCCTGCGGCCGGAAATTCGGGATGTGGGCGGCCAGGAACCAGATCCGGTGGATCAGCGCGAGGCGGATCGCGTGGAGGAGGGCGAGCCGGGTCGACATCGTCGCCAGATCCGGCGCCGCCGCCTGGAGGAAGAGGCCGTCGCGGGTGAGCCGGCCGAACAGGCGGCGCAGGTCGGGGGCGAGGTTCAGCCGCTCCAGGGCCGCGGCGATGGTGACGAGTTCGTCGCGCCGTGCGTCGCGCCGGGTGCGACGGGCGCGCTCCAGCCACACCGCCGGGTCGAGGGTATCGATATAGGCGCGCATCACGTCGAGGTCGCCGACGCTGGCGGCGTGCTGCACGAGGCGGAAGGCGCGGGAGAAGCGAACCGAATCCTGGCGCATGTGGCGGAACAGCTCCGGCGCCCGGTGCGCGGCCCGACCCACGCCGTGCAGCGAGTTGGCGAGATAGCCGAGCTGCTGCAGGATCGCGTTGTTGGGAATCGCCCGCATCTGGCGCGGATGGGTGATTGCGGCCGGGCCGCCGCCATCCGACTGGCGTGCCACGGGGCGTGAGCCGGTGCGATCGATCAGGCTCGGGCCGAAGGTACCGAGAAGCGCCGCATAGCCGCGGTCGTCGACCAGGGCTTCCATGTCCTGGCGGACGACGCGGAAGAACTCGGCGGCGAAGTCCGCCTCCTCGTAGATCGGGTCGGAGGCGGGCGCGGCGGTGCGGTCGTTGAGTGCGTAGTCGGCGAAGGCATCGTCCTCGGTCAGCGCGTCGGCGAAGACGTGCTCGGCGATGCGCGCCACCGAGGCGCCGGCGAGTTCGGGGGAGCCGAACATCAGGTAGCCGTCCGAGCCCTGGAAGCTCGATTCGAGCCGCTCGCGGATGCCCGCCGCGGCGTCGCGCCGGCGCGAATCCTCCGGCGCGAGATAGGCGAGGCGGTCGCGCAGGGATGTCGGGTGGGCGCCGCGGCCGATCGATTCGCCGTGGGTGTCGAAGATGACGAGTTCGATCTCGGACAGCCCGTTCTGCGTCATCAGCTCGGTGATGCGCAGGCGCAGGCGCTCGATCCAGAAGGTGGCGGCCAACTGCCCGACATAGCGCCCGGAATCCGAGTAGCCGAACTGGACGGAGAGCCGGCCGAGCCGCTTGAGGTGGGCGCGCCAGTGCGGGTTGCGCAGCGCATCGTCGAGCACGCGGATGCCCTGTTCGAGAGCGCTCGCGGTCTCGAACAGGGGCGTGATTTCGAGCTTGTCGGAGATGCCGTAGTGGCGCGCGAGCCAGAGCGCCGCGAGCAGGGTGTAGCCGGTCTCGGTCTCGGCGATGAGGAAGCGCACCGGATGGGTGCCGTCGACGTGCTTGAGGATCTGGGTGATCGTCATCATCAGGCGCGCGGCCGAGGCGCGCTCGGCGGCGAGCGCCCCGAAATCGACCGGCACCGGGCGCACGTCGTTGAGGAGCGTGTTGATCGCCGAGAGGTGCGAGCGGCGCTGCGCCGCGTCGGCCGGTTCGCCCTCCAGCTCGATGACCCGGCGCACCGCGTTGTGGATCTGGCTGGCGTTGAGCCGGAAATGCGGCAGGGCGTTCGACAGACCGTGGGCGGCGACGCCGGAGCGCAGCACGGCGATGGCGCGGCGATCCGCGTCCGACTCGGCGGCGCCGAGCGCGGCGGCGAGACCGGCGAGGATCGGCCCGGCATCGGTCTGGGCCCGCTCGCGCTCGATGATGAGGGCGAGCGCGAAGCGGTGGACCGCCTCCAGGGACGGCTTGGTGCCGAGCAGCGGCGCACCCGCGAGCTGGCGCTCGACGGCGTCGCGCGCGCCCGCGGTCAGTTCGCGCACGACGCGGGTGGCGGCGATGTCGGGCAGATCGCGCAGCAGGCGGTCGAACTGCATGCGCTTCGAGATCAGCCGGTAGCGCATCGTGTCCCACCAGCCGATATCGGTGCGGCCGTCGGTGTCGCAGCCGACCCAGCTCGCGATGGCGAGTGGCTTGGGCACCAGTTCGGTCCAGCGGTCCGGCCAGCGGGCACGGGCGGCGTCGAGGATCGCGCCGTTGAAGGCATCGATCGCCGCGCGGCCGTGGTTGGCCGCGACACAGGCCTGCTCGAACTCATCGTCGAGGCTGATCTTCGGGTCGGGCCGGGTCGAGCGGGCGGCGGCCTCGCCGATGATCGGGGCGCGCTTGTCGGCATCCGCGAGCGAGGCGGCCCGCGCGATCCGCTCGGCCACCGCCCGCGGCATGCCGAAGGTGGGATGCGCCGTAAACACCGCAGCAAAAGCCGTGCGGCCGACGCGGTCGCGGAACGTCTCGAAATCGCCCGAGCCCCGCGACACCGCCGCCACGAGCCGGTTGGCCAGATCCACCACGGCGGCCGGCTCCCCGGCCGATGCGTCGGCATCGAGGCCGACATAGGCGCGCAGACGCTCGGCGCGGGCCGTGAGCGCCCGCCGCCGCAGGGTGGCGAGCAGCGCATCGAGATCCGCCTCCCCGATCTCGTCGCGGTCGATCCGCCGCGTGATCGCGAGCGTGACGGCCAGGACGGGGTTGCGGAACGGATCCTCGCTCGCCTGCTCGCGGGTGCGGGCGACGAGGTCGAGAAGCTCGGCTTCCAGGTCGCGATCGGCCGGTTCGCGACCTTCGAAGGTGCGATCCGCGGGTTGCGTTTGGCCGAAGCGGGGGTCTTCGAGGGGCATCGAGCGTTCCTGGTCGTGCGCGGTCGGGGACCGTCGGACGGCGGCGCCCACGCGGTTCTCACCCTTCGGCCCGCGACGCAAGGACCGTTCCCGCAGGGGACCCCGTATCAAAGCTCCTTGTCCCCGACGCGTGCAACGGCGCGTGATCCGGTCTAGGGTCGCTCCGATCATGGAGACCCTGGTGATCCTGGCCGCGGTGGCGGCGACCCTGCTCGCCTGCATCTTCGTGGTCACGCTCTCCAAGGGGCCGCGCCAGCCTCCCCTGCGCCTTCCCCGCGAGGAGGAATGGGCCGACAACGCGGACGAGGTCTCGAAGGTGCTGACCGCCACCGAACCCAGCCCGATCGACCGCGGGGCGCAGGTGCTCGATGCCCACGTCCTCGATGCCCACGTCATGGGCGGCCGGATGGCCGAGGGGCCCGTGATCGAGGGTCGGATCATCAAGGGGGAGGTGGTGGACGGCGCGGCGGGCGTGCGCGGCGCCGGGCCATCAAGAAGGTTCGAAGCGGAAGAACTCGATAGCCGGATGCTCGATCAACTTCTCGACCAGCAGAACCGGGCGCTGAAACAGGCGCTGGAGCCCGACGCGACACCGCCCTCCGAGGCGAAGGACCGGCCGGCCCGATGAGCCCGATGAGACGGACCGTCCCGATCATCGCCCTCGCGGCGGCGTGGATGGCGATCGCCCCGGCGACGATCCCTACCGCCCGCGCGCAGGACGAGGCCCCCGCCGAGTCCGAGGCCGTGCCGGAAGCGCCGAAGTCCAAACCCAAGCCGAAGCCGAAGCCGCGGCCCAAGCCCAAACCGGAGGCCAAGCCCGAAGCGAAGCCCGATGCCACGCCCGCGGCCTCGGCGCCCGCGGACGCGAAAGCCGTGGACACGAAGCCCGCCGCTGTGCCGGCCGCGGCGGCGCCCGCGGCCGATCCGGCTCCCGTCGCCGTCCCGCCGCCCGCCGCGACGAACTTCGCCGCGCCGCCGGTGGTCTGCGAGCCGGACCAGGCGGTCCGCTATCAGGGGGCCAAGAATCTCGATCTGTGGGTGACGCGCAGCGGCACCATCACCATCGACAACCCCCTGCGCCCGCTCACGCCCGACGTCACCCGCGTGCTCCAGGTCGTGCTCGCCGGCAAGGTCGCCACCGCCTACGGGCCGGACCTGCTCTCCCTTCGCCGCGGAGGATCGCCAGCGACGTTGGAGGGGACCATCGGCGGGAAGATCCAGTGGAACCCCTCCCTGGTGGCGCTTCCCGACAGCCTGCCGATCAACGCCGAAACCGGCGAGCCGCTGGCTGAGCTGCGCTTCCGCGAATGCGGGACCGCGCCCTCGGGCAAGCTGCTGCCGCCGCCCAAGGCCCGCCGCATGGCGCCCACGCCCGAGGCCGTCGCGGCGGAGGCGGAGAAGGCGGAGAAGGCCGCCAAGGCCGCGGCGCGCGAGGCCGCGAAAGCCGCGGGCGTGAAGCCGCCTCCCGGCGCGCCGCCGCCGCGCGCGCCGGGTTCGGCCCTGCCGCAGGGGGCGATTCCCTGACGCAGCCGCCTGCCATCCTCGTGGTGGGCGGGGCCGGCGCCTTTGGGGCGCGGCTCGTCGCCGGGCTCGCCACCACCACCGATCTCACCGTGATCGTCGCCGGCCGCGACCGGGCTAGGGCGGAAGCCGTGGCCCGCACCGTGCCGGAGGGGCGCGGCCGGGCGGCGCGTCTCGACGCGACGCGGGTCGAGGCGGCCGACCTGCGCGCGCTCGGCGCCGCCATCGTGGTGGATGCGGCCGGACCATTCCAGGGCGGCGCGCCGACGCTCGCCCGCGCGGCGATCGAGGCCGGCCTGCCCTATCTCGACCTCGCCGATGGCCGTGACTTCGTGGCGGCCTTCCCCGCCCTCGACCCGCTGGCACGGGCCAACGGTGTCGTCGCGCTCACCGGCGCGAGTTCGACCCCTGCCCTGTCGAACGCGGCGCTCGATGCGCTGACCGACGGCTGGCGCTCGATCGAGACGGTGCGGGTCGCGATCGTCCCGGGCAACCGGGCGCCCCGTGGCCTCTCGGTGATGCGGGCAATCCTCTCCTATGCCGGCCGGCCCGTGCGGGTCCTGCAGGCGGGCACGTGGCGGAACCGGCCCGGCTGGGGCCTGCTCCGCCGGATCACCGTGCCGGGCCTCGGCCGGCGCTTCGCCAGCCTGTGCGAAACGCCCGACCTCGACATCCTGCCCGCCCGGTTTCCCCGCCTGCGCACAGCTCTGTTCCGCGCCGGGCTCGAACTGCCGGTTCTCCATTTGGGCCTGAGCCTCGCGAGCCTGCCGGTGCGGTGGCGCCTGCTGCCCTCGCTCAACCCGTTCGCCCGCCCCTTCCTCGTCATCGCCGGCTGGTTCGACCGCTTCGGCAGCGACCGCGGCGGCATGAGCGTCGAGGTTCTGGGGCGTGATGCGACGGGCAGGCCGACCCGCGCGGTCTGGAGCCTCGTCGCTGAAGGCGGCGACGGACCCTCTGTTCCGACCCTGCCCGCCCTCGCCGCAATCCGCCGGCTCACCGATCCCTTCGCCGCGCCGATCCCGGCGGGCGCCTATCCGTGCGTCGGCGTGCTGCCGCTCGCTGCGATCGAGGCGGAGATGGGCCGCCTCGCCATCCGCACCCGCCGCGCCGTCGATCACCCCGTGCCGTTGATCGAGCGGGCGCTCGGAGCCGGCTTCGCGCAAATGCCCGAGGCGGTCCGCGCGCTGCACGGCTCGGTCGGCGACGGCGCGTTCCGCGGCCGAGCCGAAGTCCGGCGCGGACGCAGCCCCGTCGTCGCCCTCGTCGCCCTGCTGTTCCGGTTGCCGCCGGCCATGGCGGACGGACCGATCCGCGTGACGATGGAGCCCGACCTCGAGGCCGGCGTGGAGCGTTGGACGCGCTGGTTTCCGGGTCGCCGCTTCTCCAGCCGGATGCAGTACGTCGGGCCCGACGGGAGCGGGCGGGTGCGCGAGCATTTCGGTCCGTTCGCGATGGATCTCGCGGTGACCGGCCACGCGGACGGGCTCGACATGGCGGTGACGGGCTGGCGGCTCGGCCCGCTGCCCCTGCCGCGTGCCCTGCGGCCGACGACGCGGGCGAGCGAGCGGGTCGATGCAGAGGGCCGTTTCCGCTTCGACGTGGCCCTGTTCCTGCCGCTCGTCGGGCTGCTCGTGCATTACCGCGGCTGGCTGGTCCGCTGCGACGGGAGAGAGGAAGAGACCCCATGAGCGACACCCTGACGGCGGCGCAGGTGATCGACGCGCTCGCGCTCCAGCCCCATCCGGAGGGCGGCCATTACCGCGAGACGTTTCGCGATCCGCGCCAGGTGGAGGGTCGATCGGTCGGCACTGCGATCTACTACCTGCTGGGTGTGGGCGAGACCTCGGCCTGGCACCGGGTCGACGCGGCCGAGATCTGGCACTGGCATGCCGGCGCACCGATGGTGATCACCATGAGCCCCAACGGCCATGACGCCTCGGCCCACCATCTCGGACCCGACCTCCTGCGCGGCCAGCGCCCGCAGATCGTGGTGCCCGCGGGCCACTGGCAGACGGCGACCAGCCTCGGCGCCTGGACGCTCGTCGGCTGCACGGTCTCGCCGGGTTTCGAGTTCGCGGGCTTCGAGATGGCGCCGGAGGATTGGCGCCCGACCCCGCGGCGCTGACGACGAGCTGTCTCGACGGCATCATGCCGCAGCGCTGCGGGGAAGCGCTCTCGCGTTGCCTGACGGGGTGATGCCGCCCCGGACCTGCCGGGCGAATGGCCGAGCGGGACGCTGCCGGAGATCCGCTTGCAAGACCACTCGAACGCGCGCCGCCTGTTCCTTGCCGGAAGCGCCCTCGGCCTCGGTGCCCTCGCGGCGGGCCGGGCGGCGGCGCAGCCGGCGACGGCGATCCCGCCCGGGCCCGTCGGGCGACCCGAGCCGCAGCTCGAGGAGGAGCCGCCGCTCGCCCTCGAGCAGCGCGTCGGTTGGGCGGTGGTCGGCCTCGGGCATTACACGCAGGCCTACGTCCTGCCCGCCCTCGCCCGCTCCCGCCGTTCGCGGACCGTCGCCCTCGTCTCCGGCAATCCGGACAAGGCGCGGAGCGTGGCCGCCCGCTACGGCGTGAACGAGCGATCGCTCTACGGCTACGACGCGATGGAGCGGCTTGCCGACAATCCCGAGGTCGCCGTTGTCTACATCGTCACGCCGAACGCCTCGCATGCCGAGCTGACGGTGAAGGCCTTCGAAGCCGGCAATCACGTGATCTGCGAGAAGCCGATGGCGAACTCGCCCGCCGAGTGCCAGCGGATGATCGACGCCGCGCGGGCCGCCGACCGCCGGCTGATGGTCGCGTACCGGGCGCATTGGGAGCCGCACAATCTGCGCGCCAAGCAGATGTTCGATGCGGGCGAACTGGGGGCGGTCTGGTTCGCGTCCTCCGATCACCACCGTCCTCTCGATCCGTCGCGGCCCCGCGACCAGTGGCGGGTGAAGCGGGCGGTGGCTGGCGGCGGCTCGCTCGTCGATATCGGCATCTACGCCCTGAACGGCCTGCAATGGTTCTTCGACGAGAGCCCGAACGCCGTCGCGGCCTCGATGCAGTCGCCGCCCGGCGATCCGCGTTTTGCCGAGGTGGAGAATGTCTTCACCGCCGAACTCGCTTTCCCGTCCGGCCGGCGGGCGACGATCTCCTCGGGCTACACCGCCGACAAGAAGCGCATCGACCTGTGGGGTGACCGGCTCGTGGCCACCCTCGATCCGGCCACGGCCTATCAGGGCAACCGCCTGGTCGTTGCGAACGCCAAGAAGTCGGAGGAGGTGCTGACGCAGGAGACCAGCGCGGCCCAGTTCACTGGGGAGCTCGACCATTTCTCGCAGATCGTTGCCGAGGGCGGCGCGGTGCGCACGCCCGGCGAGATGGGCCTGCGCGACGTACGCCTGATCGAGGCGCTCTACCGCGCCGCCGCCGAGCGCCGCTGGCTCGACCTCAACCCGGACATGACCGTGCGCGGGACCTGAACCGGCCCGCCGAGGCTTCACCCTCCGGAACAGGAGCCGGAGAGACGAACCGACCCATGCCGATCCTCATCGTCGCCGCGGTCACGGTCGCGGGCATTCTCAACACGGTCCAGTCGGGCGCCAACGCGACCCTGAACAAGGCGCTCGGCCAGCCGATCCTCGCCGCGCTCGTCGTGACGGCGGCCAACGTCGCCGTCTATCTCGCCGCCGCGCCCTTCGCCGGGATCGGCTGGCCGGGCGCCCAGCGCTTCGCAAGCGTGCCGTGGTGGGCCTGGCTCGGCGGCGTCATGGGCGCGAGCTACGTGCTGGCCACGATCTTCCTCGCCGAGCGGCTGGGGGCGGCGGTCTTCACCGGGATCACGGTGACTGCGGCCATCATCACCTCGGTCGTGCTCGACCATTTCGGCTGGGTCGGGTTCGCCCAGCACAGTGCCGATCCCTGGCGCATCCTCGGCTGCGCCCTGATGATCGGCGGCCTCGTTCTCGTCTGCCTGCGCTGAGGGAGGGGCGCCGACCTCACAGCGTCACGATGATCTTCCCGAACACCTTGCGCGATTCCAGGCGCTCCAGCCCCTGCGCGAAGTCGGCGAGCGGCAGCACCGTATCGACGACGGGGGTGAGGCCGGCGGCCATCTTGTCGAGGCTCTGGCTCATATTGGCGATGCGGCAGCCGAACGAGCCGGTGATGCGGTACTGCTGCTGGAACAACTGCATCAGGTTCATCTGCACCGAGACACCCGAGGTCGAGCCGCAGGTGACGAGCCGCCCGCCGGGCTTGAGGCAGAGCAGCGATCCGTTCCACGTCTCGGGCCCGACATGCTCGAACACCACGTCCACGCCCTTGCGCTTGGTCAGCCGCCGCACCTCGCCCTCGAAGCGCTCCTCGCGATAGTTGATGACGTGGTCGGCGCCGAGCGCCTTCGCCTTCTCGCCCTTCGCGTCGTCGCCCACCGTCGTGTAGACGGTGCAGCCGATCGCCTTGGCCATCTTGATCGCCGCCGTGCCGATCCCGGAGCCGCCGGCCTGGACGAGAATCGACTCGCCGGGCTCCAGCCGCGCGTTGTCGAACAGCATGTGCTGGACGGTGCCGAAGGCGATGCCGGCGCAGGCTGCCTGGACGTGATCGACGCCACCCGGCACCCGCACCACGAGCCGGGCCGGCAGGTTGACGCGCTCGCGGGCGAAGCCGTCGAGATGGAAGCCCATAACGCCGGAGACGTCCTCGCACAGGTTGTCGCGGCCCTCGCGGCAGGCGCGGCACTTCCCGCAGGTCAAGGCGCCGTAGGGCACCACGGCATCGCCGACGGACAAGCCCTCGACGCCCTCGCCGACCGCCGCGATCTCGCCCGCGGCCTCCGCGCCGACGGCGAGCGGCAGCTTGCGCTTGGCAAACGCCATGCCGCGAAAGCCCCACACGTCGATGAAGTTGAGTCCGACCGCGCGCACCCGGATCTGCACCTCGCCCGGCCCGGGCGCGGGCGGCGGCTCGACGTCGGTCAGGCGCAGGTCGCGGTCGCCGAAGAGCTGGAGGGCTTGCATCAGGATCGATCTCGTCTGCGCGGAGGGGGCTCGTCACCCTCCTCGAATATGGCGATTGCCGCGCGGAAACCCTGTCCCGCTTCGCGGCGCCGGACGTGTCCGGGCAGCGGGGCTTATCGTTCGAAATCGGCCGCGGCTCAATCCGGTGGCGGGCTCCGGCTCGAACAAGGGCAGGAGCCTTGGCCCAGATCATGAAAGCAGAAAATCAATCCGAGGTTGAACGGTCCCGCCGATGTCTTTGCCGATTGATCCATTGAGGCAAGCGACTGTTCAGTAATAGGGGCGTGACTTTCCGATTTGAACGTGGTTCTGGCGCTTGGATGAGCGGGAACATGACAGTCTGGCCGGTCGGCAACGGCGAGATGGTCGAGCGTATTCGGTCCTTTGCCTGGGCGACGACGGGCCTGGGTCCGATGCAGGACTGGCCGCAGAGCCTGAAGACGGCCGTGGAGATGACGGTCGGCTCAGCCCTACCGAGCCTGCTCGCCTGGGGGCCGAACCTCACACTCCTCTACAACGACGCCTACATCCCCATCCTCGGCGCGAAACACGCGGCGGCGCTCGGGTCTCCGCTGGCCGAAGTCTGGCCTGAAGTGTCCGATCACGGGATGATCGCGGCGGCGCTCCGGGGCGAGACGCAGCGACACACGGATGAGTTCTTCGAACTGCCGTCGCGCGCGGAGCAACCGGTCGGCTGGTTCACCGCGAGCTGGATCCCGCTCCGGGACGAGGCCGGCACGATCCGAGGCCTGTACGCCGTGGTCTTGGAGAATACGGCGCGTATCCTCGCCGAACAGGCTCTGCGGGAAAACGAGGAGCACCTGCGCTACACCGTCGAGTTCAACCCGCAGATCTCGTGGACGGCCGACCGGGACGGGGCCATCGACTTCATACCCACGCGGTTCCGCGAATGGACGGGCGTGAGCGGTTACGGCAAGAGCTGGATCGAGGTGCAGCACCCGATCGACGCCCGCGCCACGATCGAGCACTGGATGACAAGCGTCCGCACCGGCGAGCCGCTCGATATCCAGCACCGTGTGCGTATGGGCGCCTCCGATGCGTATCGCTGGTTGCGCTCCCGCGCCTATCCGCGCCGCGACGCGCAGGGCAGGATCGTCCGCTGGTACGGGACCACCGAGGACATCCACGATTTCAAGATCACCGAACAGGCCCTTCGCCAACGCGAGGAGCAGCAGGCCTTCCTGCTCCGGCTCAGTGACGCGCTTCGTCCCCTCGCCGATACCGCCGCGATTCAGGCCGAAGCCTGCCGCCTCCTGGGTGACCAGCTCGATGCGGACCGCACTTTCTGCGCGGCGATCGACCTGCCCAAGGACCAGTTGGTCGTGGAGCGGGAATATCTGCGCAGGCCGTTGCGGCACGCCTATGTGGGCATGCATCCCCTCTCGCGTGTCCGCTGGCTAACCCCGCTCTATCGGGCCCCGAATCCGGCCGTCCTGACCGATGTCGCCGCCTCCGATCTGATACCGGAGGCGGATCGGGCGATCCTGCAGGAGGGTCAGTTCGTCGCCTGGATCGGAGCGCCCCTCGTCAAGCACAGCGAATTGGTTGGGACGCTCAACGTCGTCTGCGCTGAGCCGCGCGCCTGGACCGAGTCGGAGGTCGCGCTCGTCGTCGAGACCGGAGAGCGCATCTGGGCGGCGATGGAGCGGGCCCGGGCCGAGAGGAGCGTGCGCGAGGCCGACATGCGGCTGCGCACCATGGCCGACGCCGCGCCGGTCCTCCATTGGGACGTGGACACTCAGGGCGCCATCTTCGTCAACGAGCACTACCTCGCCTTCTTCGGCGTGGACTTCGACGTCCTCGCGCGCGACGGCTGGGAGAGGTTCCTGCATCCCGCGGATGCGGAGCGGCACGTCGCTCTCTTTCGGGAGGCGTTCGCGCAAGGGCGTCCCTTCGCCGACGAGGCCCGGTTCCGCCGCGCCGACGGGCAGTACCGCTGGCTCAGCAGTTCGGGCCGGCCACTGGAGGATGGCCGCTTCGTCGGCGTCTCGATCGACGTAACGGAGCGACGGCAGGCTGAGGAGCGCGTCAGGCGCAACAACGCCGTTCTCCAGGCGATCAATCTCGTCTTCAGCGAGACGCTCGGCGCCTCATCGGAAGAGAGTCTGGCGCGCATCTCCCTCGATCTGGCCGAGGAACTGACCGACAGCGCCATCGGCTTCATGGGCGAGATCGACGAGGCGACCGGACGCCTCGACGGCCTGTTCTTCAGCGACCGGAGCCGGGCCCACTATGCCGCGCTGGCGGGCGAGGGGGGCAGCGGCCTCCCACCGGGCAAATTGGCCCTGGGTCTTGCCGTCCACGGTATCTACGGGCGGGTGCTGCGGGACGGGGAAAGCTTCATCGTCAACAACCTCGCCTCCCACCCCGATCGCATCGGCACGCCCGCCGGCCACGTGCCGCTGACCGCCTTTCTCGGTGTCCCGCTGAAGCAGGGCGACAAGACCCGGGGCCTGATCGGTCTCGGCAACCGCCCGGGTGGCTACCGCCCGGAGGATCTGGAGGCGGTCGAGGCGCTGGCGCCCGCGATCTGGCACGCCCTTCGGGCGAAACGCGCCGAGCTGCGCCTGCGCGAGAGCGAGGAGCGCTTCCGGCAATTCGCCGAGGCGTCGTCCGACGTGCTCTGGATCCGCAACGCGGAGACGCTCGAAATGGAGTTCATCAGTCCGGCGCTGCGGACCGTGTACGGCGTCGATCCGGATATTCTCGGGGGCGATGTCCGGCAATGGGCCCGACACATGCTGCCGGAGGATCGCGAGCGCAGCTTCATGAATCTGCAACGGGTGGCGAGCGGCCAGTCGCTGGTCAACGAGTTCCGGATCCAGCGCCCCAGCGACGGCGCCTTCCGCTGGATCCGCAGCACGCTCTTCCCCCTGCGTGACGAGCAGGGTCGGGTGCGGCGCATCGGTGGCCTGTCCTCCGACACCACCGAGGCCAAGCTGTTGACCGGGCACCAGGCCGTGCTGTTGGCCGAACTACAGCACCGGGTGCGCAACATCATGGCGGTGACCCGCTCGATCGTCGCCCGCACCGGCGAGCGGGCGGAGTCCGTAGCGGATTACGCGTCTCTCGTCGGCGGGCGGCTTCTCACGCTCTCCCGCGTCCAGGCGCTTCTGACCCGCTCCGCCAATGCGGGCGTGCCGGTGGCGACCATCGTTCACGACGAGGTCAGCGCCCAGGCCCTGCGCGAGGACCAGTACGACCTGTCCGGACCCGAGGTCGAGCTGTCGCCCAAGGCCGCGGAGATCCTGACCCTCGCGGTGCACGAACTGGCGACGAACGCCCTGAAATACGGAGCGCTGGGAGTGCCGGAGGGCCGCGTGCGGGTGCGCTGGGCTCTGTTCGAGAAGCGCGGCGAGACCTGGCTGGGCTTCGATTGGGTCGAGGCGGGCGCTCCAAACTCGGCGCAGGACGTGAGCCGGAACGGGCACCCCGCCTCCGTCCGCGGCGGCTTCGGCCGTGAATTGGTCGAGGGGCGCCTGCCCTACGAGCTGGGCGGACGCGGCCGCCTGGAGATCGGCCCGGACGGGGCCCGGTGCCGCCTCGAATTTCCGCTGCGCGACGGAGCGAGCATTCTGGAAACGGATGCCCCGCAACGCGCGACCGTGTCCGGAGGAGCGCTCGACATGACCGGCCAAGCCAACCTGAGCGGCCACCGCGTCCTCGTGGTGGAGGACGATTACTACCTCGCGACCGACACCGCCCGCGCGCTTCAGGGCGCGGGGGCGGAGGTGATCGGCCCCTGCCCGACTGAGGAGGCCGCTCGCGAGGCCCTTGAAGACGGCAGGCCGGCGGCGGCTCTGGTGGACATCAACCTGGGCTCCGGACCGTCCTTCACCCTGGCGGCCCTCCTGCGCGAGCGCGGCGTGCCTTTCGTGTTCATCACGGGCTACGACGAGGGCGTGATCCCGCCGGACTTCGCGGATGTGGAGCGCCTTCAGAAGCCGGTCGAGCTGAAGCGCGTCGTCCATTTCCTCGCCGACACGCTGCTGGCCGAGCCGTAGATCGACGCCCGAGGAGCGTCCGGGATATCGGCCGGGGCGATGCTCTCGGCCCATGTTTCGACGCGCCTTCCGCCAAGAGCCTGCGGCCGCCTCTCGGGTGGCGTTCCGAGGACCGCTCAATCCGGCGTGAGGTAGCGCCGCCGGGCCCAACCAAGGGTGTGCTCGAACTTCACCCGGCACCATGTCAGGCCGCTTGGCGTCTCGTTGGTGCAGCCGAAGCCGAGGACCCGGCGGCCGGCCGGGATCTGTCCCAGCGCCGGCGCGCCCGCATCCGGCGCCTCGCGGATCGTCAGGCTGTCGTCCCGCGGTAGGCCCTCGACCCGGAACGTCTCGGCCGCCCGAACGGAGACGCCGCCCGCGAGGATGAGGGCGACGGCGAGGGCGGGCAGGGAGCGGGGCATCGCGGTTGCGCGTCAGGTCCGATGGATGCCCATCATTGCGGTCAACCCGCCATCGACCGGCAGCACCGCCCCGGTGATGTAGGCCCCGCCCTCGCCGACGAGGAAGGCGGCCAGCGCCGCGACCTCCTCCGGCCTCGCGAAGCGCCCGAGCGGGATCTGGCGCTCGATGCCCTCGCGGTGGCTCGCATAGCCCGCCAGCATCTCGGTATCGATGAAGCCGGGCGCGATGACGTTGACGGTGACGCCGCGCTTGGCCGACTCGATCGCCAGCGTCCGGCAATAGGCGATCAGCGCGCCCTTGGTCGCCGCGTAGGCCGCGTTGCCGGCATTGGCCTGAAGCGCCGCCACCGAGCCGATGGCGACGATGCGGCCGGCGCGCGCCCGGATCATGCCGCGCACCAGCGCCTTGGCGATCCGGGTCATCGACCAGAAATTCACCTGCATCGCGGCTTCCGACCGGTCGCGGTCGAGCATGGCCGCGAGCGCGTCCGCCGACTGGCCGGCATTGTGGACGTAGCCGTAGAAGCCCTCGGCCTCGGCCCAATCGCAGAATGCCTCCACCGCCTCGCGGTCCGACAGGTCGAGGGCGCGGGCGGTGATCCGGCCTTCGCCGTGCGTCTGCACCAGTTCGTCGGCGAGCGCCCCGGCGCGCTCCGGCGAGGAGCGGTAGGTGAAGGTCACGGCGTGGCCGGCCGCGGCCAGGGCACGGACGATCGCCGCGCCGAGGCCCGAGGCGCCGCCGACAACGAGGACGGATTTCGGCGCTCCGCTCATGTCCGTGCTCATGCGGGCTCGTCTCCCAGGACGAGGCAGGTGTTCTGCCCGCCGAAGCCGAAGGAATTCGACAGGACCCGCGAGACCCGCGTGTCGCGGGCGGTGCCCACCACGTCGAGGAGCAGCGCGGGATCGGGCAGAGCGTAGTTGATCGTCGGCGGGATGCGTCCCTCGCGGATCGTCAGCAGCGAGACCACCGCCTCGATCGCGCCGGCCGCCGTCAGCGTGTGGCCGATCATCGACTTGTTGGACGAGATCGGCAGGCCTGCGATCCGCTCGCCGAACACCGCCGAGCAACCGAGCGCCTCCATCTTGTCGTTCTCCGGCGTCGAGGTGCCGTGCGCGTTGACGTGATCGATCTGATCCGGCCCGATCCCCGCGTCGTCGAGCGCCGCGCGCATCGCCGCGATCACCGGTGCCCCGTCGGGGCTGGAGCGGGTGCGATGGAAGCCGTCGCCCTTCTCGCCGCAGCCGAGCACGTAGCCGAGGATCTTTGCCCCGCGCGCCCGCGCGGATTCGGCGCTTTCCAGCACCAGGGCGGCTGCGCCCTCGCCCATGACGAAACCGTCGCGGTTCTTCGAGAACGGCTTGGAGGCAGCCTCCGGCGGGTCGTTCTGCGTCGACAGCGCCGAGAGCAGCGAGAAGCGGATCAGCGATTCCGGGTTCACCGAGCCGTCGGTACCGATGCAGAGCGCGGCCTCCATCTCGCCCCGGCGGATCGCCTCGACGCCGAGCTGGATCGCGGTGGCCCCCGATGAGCAGGCGGTCGAGAGCGAGATCGGCGAGCCACGGGTGCCGAAGCGGTCGGCGATCCGGTCGGCCACCGTGCCGAAGATGAACAGGTCGTGCCACGCGTCGAAACGGCGGGTCGCGGCGGCGCGCTGGAGGCCGGCATAGCTCACCTCGCCCGGCTCGCCCGCGGCCTCCGCCAGCGCCTGGCGCTGCGGCCATTCCATCTCCACCGGCGGCACCGCCACGAACAGACCGCCGGGAAAGCCCGCGCCGATGCCGGCCTGCGTCACCGCCTCTTCGGCCGCCACCATGGCGAAGCGCTCCGACAGGAGCGGCGCCACCAGCGGGTCGGTGTCGAGGAAATCGACGGTGCCGGCGATGCGGGTGCGCAGGCCCTCGATGGGAAAGCGGCTGATCGCACGGATGCCGGAGCGCCCGGCGGTCAGCGCGTCCCAGTTCTCGGTGACGCCACGGCCGAGCGAGGTGACGATGCCGAGGCCCGTCACCGCGACGAGCGGGCGTCCCTGGGCGTCGTGGGTGGATGAGGAGCGCGGTTCTGCCATCGGGGCCTCAGACCATCGTTTCAGGCCGGCACGCATCCGGGCCGCGGCGGCGGCGCTCTCCGGACCGGTGGCCCTCTTTCCTGCCTTGTTGTCTTCCGAAAGCCGACGGCCGCCTTTCGGGACGATGCTTTCGGCTGTTGTATCCGCATCGTCCGGTTCCGAAAGCCGGAGGCCACCTTTCGAGACGATGCGCTAGACTTTCACGACGCGGATGACGCCCTCGCCGCGGCGGTGGCCGACGGAGGTGACCGCCACCTCACGGGCCGAGCCGACCGCGCAGAGCGCGGATGCCAAGGCGGCCCCGAACGGAGCCGCGACTTCCATCGGGTGGCCGGCTATGTCGCCCGTGGCGCGGATGCCCACACCCGGCAGTGCCGCGTGGATGCCCGCGATCTCTTCCGCGGCGAGATCCGACAGACCGGTGGCGCCGGAGAGAACCACGTCCGGCCGTTCGATTGCTGCCTCGCCGATCAGGCGGGTCAGGCTCGCCGAGACGCTGCCCGGCGTGCGGGCGATCCGGTCGTTGGCCACCGGCATCAGCCGGGCGAAGGCTCGTGCGCCGCGGGCGGCGGCGTGCTCGGCCGCTTCCAGGACGAGGAAGGCGGCGGCGCTGCCGAGCACGAACCCGCCATTCCCCTCGCCCCCACGCTCGAAGACCGGCCGGTAGGCGGGTTTCAGGAGGTAGCCGCCCATTTCGTGGATGACCATCACGTCCGGCCGCTCGGCGTTGTAGGAGCCGCCCACCATCATGGTTTCGACCTGACCCGAGGCGATCCGGGCATGCGCGATGCGCAGCGCATCGACCCCGCTCGACTCCTCGCCCATGAAGGTGCGCGAGGCGCCGGTGACGCCGTGGACGATGCTGATATTGCCCGCGAGCAGGTTCGAGAGCTGCGCCAGGAACAGCGTCGGCCGCAGGTCGTTCAGGAGCCGCTCGTTGAGGAACGCGCCGGGATCGTTGGTCCCGCGCAAACCGGTGAGAATCGTCCCGTCGACCGCGTAGTCGCGCTCGCCGCCGCCCGCCGCCACCACGAGCGGGAGGGCCGACTTGAAGCCCGCATCGTCCTTTACTCCGGCGGAGTCGAGGGCGAGGCCGGCGGCGTAGACGCCGAGCCGCTGCCAGAGTTCCATCTGGCGCTGGTCCGATTTCTTCGGGATCTGCGTATCGAGGGCGAGCGGCGCCACCGGATGCACCGGATAGGGCGCGAAGGTCTCGGTATCGGTGCGCGGCGGCGCGTCCGAGGCGAAGGCGGTCAGATGCGCCTCGATCCCCTCGCCGGCGCAGGAAACGAGACCGATTCCCGTGACGACGACGTCGCGGGTCTTGAGGTCGCGGGTCTGCGGGCGGCTCACGGCTGTTCTCCGTCCAGGAGGCCGATCTTTCGGGCGCGCTCGCGCATCGGCGCGTCGAGGCCGGCCGGGAACGGCATGGTGCGGAACCGGAGTTCGGCGTCGCAGAGCGCCTTGCCCTCGTGGCGGATGGCGGCCTTCGTCACCGCGTAGCCCGAGCCGTCGTGCTCCAGGCTCGCCGTAATGTCGAGGGCTGCGCCGGGGCCGACGAAGGAGCGGAATCGCGCCTTGTCCACGGCCATGAGGAACGGCATCTGCGCGAAGTCGAGGTGGGCGAGCACGAGGTAGCCGGAGGCCTGCGCCATGGTCTCGGTGAGGAGCACGCCCGGCACCAGCGGATGGCCGGGGAAATGCCCTTCGAAGACGGGGCTCGCCTCAGGCACGAGCGCGCGCGCCTCGATGCGGCCGGCGGCGCGGTCGAGCCGCACCACGGAATCGATCATCTCGAAATATTCGAGCCGCATCGCGCGTGAATCCCCGCAGCCCGACGGATCAGGCCTTGGCGGCCTTCTCGGCGACCAGCGCGTCGATGCGCGCGCAGAGGTTTTTCAGCACGAAGTACTGCTCGGCCGGGACCTTGCCCTCGTTGACCTCCTGGGTCCACCGCTCCAGCGGCAGCTTGATCCCGAAGGCCTTGTCGACCGCGAAGGCGATGTCGAGGAAGGCGAGCGAATCGATGCCGAGATCGTCGATGGCGTGGCTCTCGGGCGTGATCTTGTCGCGCGGGATGTCCGCCGTCTCGGCGATGATGTCCGCGACGCGGTCGAAGGTGGCGGTCTCGTTCGACATTAGGGCTGGCCGCTTTCTCGATACTTCGTGTCCGGCGTCGCCGACCTCTCACGCGGCACGCCCCCATGGCGCCCGAGCCGGTCTGCGGCCCCGCTCCGCCGCCGGTTCCCGATGGCGCGTCTGAAAAGATCGCGACCCCTTACACGAAGCGGTGGAGCGCGGGCAACCTCGGGCGTTGCGTGGAGCGAGGACCTGCCTCTCGTGTTGCCCGGTCCGCCCTTGCTCAGCCGGCCGAGCGGCTGAGGTCGAGGGCCGGCATGCGGGTGTCCGCGCCCTGCCGCGGACGCTCGCGGCCGGAGCGGCGGCCCTCGACGGGCAGAGTCCGCTTGCGCTCCGGCGTGCGCGGGCGCACCAGTTCGCCGAGCGCGACGAAGCGGTCGTTGTGCCGCTGTCCCGCATCCTGGATGCCGAAGCCCAGAGCGAAGGAGCGGGCGAGATCGGCATCCGCCGCTACGCCGTAGCGCTCGAGCGCGGCCAGGAAGACCCGGCGGAAGCCCAAGGGTGCGCACCACGCCTTCTCGGCGAGCTGCATCGGCCAGGTCCACAATCCGTCACCACGACGGCTTTCGATCTCTTCGCGGGCGATGAAATAGCCGCTCGCTACGTGCTCGAGACCGTCGTCGAGGATGCGCCAGTCCCGATCGGGAGACGGCCCCTGCGCTGCAGGAGTGGGCCGGTCGAGCGCGTCGTCGTCGAAGCCGATCTCGATCATGGAAGCCTCCTGCCTTGCCCACCGCTGAGAGAGCAGCGAATCGGTCTGGAACGTTCCATGAACAGTGCGTCCGGGCGCCGGGGAGGTCAAGTGTTTGTTCGCAGTTCGTTCCCGAAACGCGGTGTCGAATCGACAGGTTGCGCCGGGCGAAATCGAAGCAGGATGTGGAAACCTGATCGTGCGGTGGCGTGAGGCACCCTCTGGAATGAGGCCTCGGCCGCCATAGGTTGCCGGCGCTGCCACGGCGGCGACGAGCGAGCGAGGCGGTGATGGGCGGTGGCGATGAGGTCAGGATCGAGACCGCCCGCGGCCAGTGGGTGCTGCGCGCGCTCCTCGTCGCCGGGCTGCTGGCGCTCGGCCTTGTCATCGTGTCCGGCTTCCTGCGTGCCCTGATCTGGGCGGTCGTGCTCGCCATCGCTCTGTGGCCGCTCTTCGCCCGCGCCCGCCGCCGCTTCCCACCGGGCCGGCACAACATTCTCTGGCCGGCGGTCTTCACCGGCCTCGTCGCCCTGCTCCTGCTGCTGCCCATCGCCGTGCTGGCGGTCGAGGCGGGCCGCGAAGCGCACGACCTCTTGGCCTATGCCCGCGAGGCCGAGCGCAACGGCATCCCGGTGCCGGATTTCATCGCCCGCCTGCCCTACGGCGCGGCGGCCGTGACGGAGTGGTGGAACGCCCACCTCGCCCATGCGGGGCTGGCGCACGAACTCACCGAGCGGCTCAACACCACCGCGAGCCGCGATCTCACCCGCACCGTCGGGGCGGGACTCGTGCATCGGGTGGTGCTGTTCGGCTTCTGCCTGCTGGCGCTGTTCTTCCTTTTCCGGGAGGGCGACGCCGTCGTCGCCCAGTCGCGTCGGGCGAGCCAGCGCCTGTTCGGGCCGCGCGGCGAGCGGGTGGCGCGCCAGATGGTGGCCTCCATCCACGGCACCGTCGATGGGCTCGTCATCGTCGGACTCGGCGAGGGCTTCCTGCTCGGCATCGTCTACGCGTTGGCCGGCGTGCCGCATCCGGTGCTGTTCGGGGCGCTCACCGCGGTCGCGGCGATGATCCCGTTCGGTGCGCCTTTGGCCTTCGGGCTCGCCGCTTTGCTGCTGCTGGCCGGCGGTGCGGTGATCCCCGCCGCGATCGTTCTGGCGGCGGGCTTCGTCGTCACCTTCGTGGCCGACCACTTCGTGCGCCCGGCGCTGATCGGCGGCACCACCCGCCTGCCCTTCCTGTGGGTGCTTCTCGGCATCCTCGGTGGCGTCGAGACCTTCGGCCTGCTCGGATTGTTCGTCGGACCGGCGGTGATGGCCGCGCTGATCCTGCTGTGGCGGGAGCTGACGGAGGGACCGGAGGCGGCGGACTGACGCGGTCGCCGCATCATCGAAGCGAAGACCGTGTCGAGCCCGCGCGGCTCTTGAGCGAAGTCCGAATCCGCCATCCCGAAGGGATCGATCGGATTCGGTGTGAAGCCTCAATGCTTGAGCGGCCGTCCGAGCTTGCGCGCCAGGATCCGCTGCGGGCTCTTCTCCGGGTCGGCTTGGTCGGCGACCGCGATGTAGGCGGTCTGTTCCAGCATGTAGCGACCGCCCATGGCGCCGTGCATCACGAGGTCGGAGAACGTCACCCAGGTCTCGCCGGGCTGGAAGCGCACATCCGCCTGCGGCGCGTTGGCCTGATAGTCGAGGTCGCGCTTCAGGGCATCGTGGAGATGCAGCATCAGGTGGTCGTATTCCGAGCGCTTGGCCTTGGTGATCTTGAGGGCCGCCAGCACGCTCGCCGAGAGGCCGGAATAGCCGGGAAGCTTGGGCAGGAACTTTTCGGCCATCGAGCCGAAATCCTCGCCGACCCGCCACAGCCGCGGCTGACCCTCGGCGTTGATGTTGCGGAAGATGCGCAGGATGCGCCGTTCGCCGATCGGATTGGAGGGGAAGGCATCGACATGCATGCGCGTGTCGTCGCGCCGCCAGCTCAGCTTGCGCTTGTCGACGTCGAACGGCCGGTAGGAGGTGCCCGCGAGCGAGACCTTTTCACGGTAGGCCGGGAGATAGGTGTCGATCAGCTCTTGGGCGAAGCGGCGGTAGCGCACCAGAAGGTCGCGCAGGCGTGCCTGCTCCTCTTCGCTGCCGGCCCCGCCGCGCAGCTCGGCGGTCTCGTTGCGGATCGAGACGTTTTTGGCCTTGCCGTCGGCGAAGGGGCGCTCGACGAAACGCTGCTCGAAGGCATCGAAGGGGAAGTCGAGGTCGCGGAAAACGAGGACCGAGCCGCTCTCCAGCGCCTCGACGAGGGCGGGCGCCCCCGGTGCCGCCTCGGAGCGCGAAACGGGAAGGACGGGGCTGATCATGGCTGGTCGTTTCCGCACGATACGATGGTGCGCGGTGTAACCGACCGGTTCGGGTCCTGCCAACTTGTTAAGCGGCCGCGGACTTTGGTCCGGTTCCGTTCTTTTGCGGTGGACGAAGCATCGCGTCGGCTTGCCCCGCCGCTCGCGCGCGCGCCTCCTGGTCCGCAACCTGGGGCATGGATGCGGTGTTTCCCGCCAGACGTCTGCCCCCCGGACGAGGAGCCTGCCATGGCGACGCTGAAGGAATTCGAGGAGGCTCTGCGCGAGCACGGCATGCACATGGCGCTCGCCCTGCTGGAACGCCTGCGCGAGCGCGACCGGCAGACCCGCACCATCCGCCCGGCCCGGCGCATCACCGGCCAGAAGATGACGCCCGACCTCGCCCGCGCGATCCTGGAGCTGCACGCCTCCACCGGCATGACCCAGCAGGAGATCGCCTTCAAGGTCGGGGTGAACCAGGGCCGGGTCAACGAGGTGATCAAGCGCGGCAAATGGCTCGACGACGATCCGCACGCCCCCGAGGCGGTGGCGCGTGACCGGGCGAAGGCGCGGATGCGCGCCGACCCCAAGCCGCAGCCGAGGCCGCGCGCAAAACCCCTCGCCCGAAAGGATGCGCCCCGCGCGGCGAAGAAGCCGGCCGCGCCCCAGGGGCAATTCGCGTTCGGAGATCTGTGAGCGATGACGGGGACGGGCGAGCGGCTCTGCCGGCTGGTGCGGCCCGGCGACGCGTTCGTCGGCAAGCAGGGGCTGTCCTACGCCCCCGGTATCTCGGCGGAGACGACGGGCGCGACCGGCATCCACCTGCAGATGGTGACGATCCCGCCCGGCGCCCGCGCCAAGGCCCACAAGCACGAGGGCCACGAGACCGCGATCTATGCGCTCTCCGGCACCTCTTGCACGTGGTGGGGGGAGCGGCTGGAGCACCACACGGAGCTGCAACCCGGCGCGTATTTCTACATCCCGGCCGGCGTGCCGCACCTGCCCTACAATCCGAGCCCGAGCGAGCCCTGCACGGCGATCATCGCCCGCACCGATCCGAACGAGCAGGAGAGCGTGGTCCTGCTGCCGGAACTCGACGGGATACATCCGTGACCGACGCTGTTGAGGAGACAGATTTCCTCGCGCCGGATCCCTCCCATGCGACGCCTCCTCTCGCGATGCGCCCTCGCCTCCACGGCCCTGCTCATCGCCGGCACCGGCTCTGCCCTAGCGCAGCGCCTCTCCACCACGAACCTCACCTGCGCCCAGGCCCGGGCCGTGGTCATGCGGCAGGGGGCGGCGGTGCTCGGTACCGGCGGCGCGACCTTCGACCGCTTCGTGCGGGACCGCTCGTTCTGCGAGGTGACCGAGATCGGCCGGCGCGCCTTCGTGCCGACCCGCGACACGCCGGGCTGCTTCGTCGGCTTCACCTGCTACGAGCCGAGCCGCGGCGACCGCTTCGGCGATTTCTGAGACCTCGAAACGAAAACACCCCGGCCGTGACGGCCGGGGCGCTCCCCTTCAGGACTGTCGTCGCTACGGCCGAGCGGTTACGCGGCCTGCTGGACCGAGCCCTCGATGACCGGCTGGCTCGACGGCCGGCTGGCGATCTCGATGCGGCGCGGCTTCTTCGCCTCCGGGACCTCGCGGACGAGATCGACGTGGAGGAGGCCGTTCTCGAGCGCGGCGCCGGTCACCTGAACGTGGTCGGCGAGCTGGAAGCGGCGCTCGAAGGCGCGGGCCGCGATGCCCTGGTAGAGCACCTCGGACGACTTGCCCTCGGCGGGCTTACGCTCGCCCTTGATGGTGAGGGCGTTCTCCTTCACCTCGATCGACAGGTCGGCCTCGGTGAAGCCGGCGACCGCGACGGTGACGCGGTAGACGTTCTCACCCGTCCGCTCGATGTTGTAGGGCGGGTAGGTCGGCGCAGCCTCGGTGCTGACGAAACCGTCGAGGGCCGAGAACAGGCGGTCGAAACCGACGGTGGAACGGTACAGGGGAGCCAGATCGAACTGACGCATCACATATCCTCCAAAAGAAGCAACATGCTCGATGTATTCGGGTCCGCCCGTGGGCCGGACCGTCGCGCCGCCGTCTCGGCCGGCGCGTCTCTGATATTGGTGGGAGCCAAAAACCGCGCAAGGGTCTGCTTGCGCGGTTTTCGCGTGAGCTTGAGCGAAAAATTTTCAGGGGCCCACCTGCCGTGCTGAGCCTGCGACCCACCCCCGGCAATCCGGTGCCGCCCGGTGCCCGCCTCGTGCCGGTCGAGACCGAGGACGGCGTGCCCCTGCGCGTCGCCACGTGGCAGCCGACCACGCGCGGCGTGAAGGGCACGGTCTGCCTGCTCCAGGGCCGGGCCGAGTTCATCGAGAAGTATTTCGAGACCATCGCCGATCTTCGCGCCCGCGGCTTCTGCGTGGTCGCCTTCGACTGGCGCGGACAGGGCGATTCCGGCCGGCAGGTCCGCGATGCCCATAAGGGCCATGTCCGCCACTTCGACGATTACCGCCTCGATCTCAAGGCGATCACCGAGACGGTGCTGGTGCCGATGATGCCCGAGCCGTATTTCGGGCTCGCCCATTCCATGGGCGGAGCGGTGGCCCTCACGGGCTCCGCCGAGGGCTGGCTGCCGTTCCAGCGCCTCGTCACCGTCGCGCCGATGCTGTCGATCCGCATGGTGCGCTGGCCGGCGGCGGTCTCGCTGCTCGCGCGCGGCCTGCACCGGCTCGGCCTCGGGCGCTGCTACGTGCCGTCCGGCAGCAAGGTCTCGATCGCCACCAAGCCGTTTCCCGGCAACCGCCTCTCGACCGATCCGGTGCGCTATGCCCGCAACGCGGCCGCCGCGCGCGAGGTCGGCGCCGGCGCGGTCGGCGATCCGACGATCGCCTGGCTCGCCTCCGCCTTCCGGATGATGCGCCGGCTCCAGGATCCGGCGATGATCCGGCGGATCCGCACGCCCTGCCTCATCATCGGGGCGGGGGCCGACCCCGTCTGCGGCACGCCGACGATCGAGCGCTTCGTCGCCCGATTGAAGAACGGGCACCTGATCGTGCTGCCGGGGGCCCGCCACGAGATCCTGAGCGAGTGCGACGCGATCCGCACCGATTTCTGGGCGGCGTTCGACGCGTTCATCCCCGGCCACGTCTCTCGTTCCGTCGCAAGGGACACGGCGTTCCCCTTTCCCGTCGCCGGCTGAGACGGGCGGGCCTCGCGGGCGCGCTCCCTCCGGAGCCGTCCGCGCCCGTCACCCGTCATGTCGGGTGCGTCTCGGCGGCCCCGTGCGGAGAGCGATCGGATCGCCACCTGCGGTCGGAAGCCCGCCGAGCCGAGCTCCGATCCGATGGGCAGGATTTGCGGTGCCTCCGGCGGCGGCCGGTCTGCAGGAGGCTGTCCCTCCGGCCATCCTCGGCCCCTGCAGCGGAGGACGGGCGACCGCGGCCGGCCATGAAACGCAATTTCCAATCGGCGAATTGCGCTGCAGCTTCGCCGCGCGTCGTCGCCTGCGCGTGGCGGCTTCGGTGTCCGCTCCGTTCCGAAAGGCCTCTTGCTGTTTCCGTTTGATCCCTTCGGTCCCGCCTCCCCGTCATCCCGGGGCCGCGCAGCGGAACCCGGGACCCACCCGTGATGCGACGCTGAGACATGACGTCGAGGTCACTCGTGGATTGCATACCTCCGGCGCCCCGAATTGACGAAGCGAGGTGTCGAACCGATGCGATCAATCGAAAACGGTATCACCGATTTCAATGCTCTCGCGTGCAGTATTGAATCGGATGTGTAGCGTGTTCCGGCGCGAACCCGCCGCCCGATGACGGTGTTTCAGCAATCTCGATCGCAAGGCCAAGCAGGTGCTTGGGTGTTCACATTTATCAATTTTTGCCTCGGGTTTCTCGACCTGAAGGTCGATTGGCCGGGTGGTGGATCAGTATTTTGTTCGACTAGCCGGATGCATAGCCATAATATTCCGGATTCAAATCAATACAGATCGCAGTATAACAAGCATATATTTGTAAAATCTTAATCTTGCTGTCAATCTCGGAACAATACGACTGGGCTAGATTGCAACCGACGCGGGGGATGACCCGTAATATCGATCGCCGGCTCGGCAAAGCCAATCTCAAAGTCCGCTGTATCGGCCGGGGAGATCAGTCCCACGACGGCTCGGTGCTCAGGGCTCTCCGAGGATTCAACGATGACGAAGATTTCAGTCACCTGGGCGAATAGTTACTCGATCTCGATGGCTGGCGACCGAGCCAATCTGATCCTCGCGACCGCGCAGGGTGCGGCGGACGGCTGGGCCAAGTATCTTCAAGGTGAGGGTACGATCGGTATCACGATCGGTATCGGCAACGTCGGCGGCGGCAACTACCTCGCCAATGGCGGTCCCAACTGGGCCTGGAGCGGAACGCGGTGGGAATACGCCGCCATCCTCGAAGCGCGCGAAGGTTATGACGGGAACGGCGGGGCCCCGGAGGGCACCGTCACGCTCGGTGAGCATCGGCTCGGAGACCTGTTCTACGATCCGGCCGGAACGGCCGCGGTTCCGGGCAACAAGATCGATGCGTTCGCCCTGTTCCAGCACGAGATCGGGCACGCGATCGGCTTCGTCGATTTCGCGGCCACGACCTCGGCCAACGGCGCGCCGGTCTTCAACGGCGATAACACGCGGACGGTTCTCGGCGGCGCGGTCCAGCTCGACGCAACCCGCGCGCATGTCTCGGGGATCGAGGATCTGATGGATCCTTATTCCCCCTGGGGAGGGCGTCCGGCCATTTCGGACCTCGATCTGGCCATGCTGCAGGACAAGGGGATGCCGATCGCAACCGAGCGGGCAGACAAGCTCTCGCTCGGCACTCGCAGCGACACCTTCTATGCCTATGGGGGCGACGACTGGATCGACGGCGGCGCGGGCAATGACCGGCTCTTCGGCGGCGCCGGCAACGACACGCTCATCGGCGGCGCTGGCAGCGATGCGCTGGATGGCGGCGACGGCACCGACAACGCCGTGTTCGCAGGCCGCAGCCAGGATTACCTGGCCCTTTATAACACGAACGGCGGCGGCTCGGTCTCCATCAAGCATCTCGCCTCGGGCAGCATCGACACGCTGACCTCGATCGACGCATTGAACTTCGATGACACCGTGCTCGGCATGTCGGGGCTCCTCGCCCACCTGCAGGCGCGCTACGGCACGGGGGCCGCCGGCCAAGGCGAGACCTACGAAATGGCTCTGAACGCCGCCGCCGACGAAGCCTATCGCGCCGACATCCCCGAGATCGACGGGGCGTTCAGCGTCACCGCGCGGGTCCGGTTCGACGATCTCGCGGGCGGCTTCTACCAGCGCGTCTTCGACACCGGCAACGGTCCGGACAGCGACAACATCTGGCTCGGCCAAGTCGGCAACGAACGCGACATGGCCTTCGAGATCCTCGACGGCGCGATCACGCATCGTATCACCGCCCTCGACGCGATCACCGAGGGCGTGGAGGCGCGTTGGTCCGCCGCCGTCGATGAGCGGGGTTGGATGTCCTTGTCCAAGGACGGCGTACGCGTCGCCGAGGGTCAAGGGGTCGTGCCGCGCGACGTGACCCGCGTGAAGGACCTCGTGGGCGCGTCCAACTGGGGGGCCGACACGGCGCTGAAAGGCGGCGTCTACGATCTGACCTTCAAGGACGATCTGCCCGACATCCACGGCGCCTTCACCGCGAGTGCCACGGTCCGGTTCGAGGATCTCGATGCCGGCGCCTGGCAGCGCGTCTACGATTTCGGAAACGGTGCCGGCGCCGACAACGTCTTTCTCGGGCAGATCGGCAGGTCGAGCGACATGCAGTTCACCATCGTGAACGGCAGCAAGTCCGCCCATGTCGTGGCCAAGGGGGCGATCGTCGAGGGTCAGGAGGCGACGTGGACGACGAGCGTCAACGAGACCGGCTGGATGCGCCTGTTCAAGGATGGCGTCCTCCTGGCCGAGGGTCAGGGCATCGTCCCGAAGGATATCGCGCGGGTCAACGAATTCGTCGGCAAATCCAATTGGGCGGCGGACAAGCCCCTCGTCGGCGAGGTGAGCGACCTGACCATCACGCCGTACAAGGCCATCCCCGAGATTGACGGCGCCTTCAAGATGTTCGCCGAAGTCCGCTTCGACGATCTCGACGACGGCCACTTTCAGCGTGTGTTCGATACCGGCAACGGCCCGGACAGCGACAACATCTGGCTCGGCCAAGTCGGCAACGGCGACGACATGGCGTTCGAGATCCTCACCGGCTCTACCAAGCACCGCATCACCGCCTTGGACACGATCGTCGAGGGGGAGATGGCGAAGTGGCAGGCGAGCGTGGACGAGGCCGGCTACATGCGCCTGATCAAGAACGACAAGGTCGTGGCCGAGGGCCAGGGCGCGGTTCCGCTGGATGTCCTGCGGACGAGCGACCTCGTCGGCCAGTCCAACTGGTCGTGGGATACCGCGCTGGCCGGGCAGGTGAAGGATCTGATCTTCGCCTGATCGAAAGCCCCGTCGCCGAGGCGGCCCGCGCCCCGGCGACGCCGCCCGACGGTAAACCGCATCCCTCGAGCGGACACGCTCGAGCCTCGTCCCGAAAGGTGGCCATCGGCTTTCGGAAAAAGACGATGCACAAACAAGAGGACAGAGCCTCGTGCGGGATCTGAGTTCCAGCACGAGGCTCTGAGGCCGGGCCCTACGGGTTGAGGCGTTTCAGCGCCGCTTCGTGGAGCCGACGGTCGCCAGCCGCGACGATCCGGCCGCCGCCCGTGGCCGGTCCGCCGTCCCAACTCGTCACGACCCCGCCGGCACCCTCGACGATGGGGATCAATGCGACGATGTCGTAGGGCTTCAATCCGGCCTCGACCACGAGGTCGATCTGGCCCGCCGCCAGCATGCAATAGGCGTAGCAGTCGGCGCCGTAGCGCGACATCTTCACGTCCGCCTCCACCGCCCGGAAGCGCTCGGCCTCCTCGCCCTCGGTGAACAGGCGCGGATCGGTGGTGGCGAGGATGGCCGCGCCGAGCGAGTCGAGGCGGCGGGTGTGTAGGCGGCGCTCGCCTTTCGCGGTGCGCACGCTCGCGGTCTTGCCGTCGCCGAGGAAGCGCTCGCCGAGATAGGGCTGGTGCATCAGCCCGCGCACCGCCGCGCCGTGATGGGTGAGCCCGATCAGGGTGCCCCAGGTCGGCAACCCGCTGATGAAGGCGCGGGTGCCGTCGATCGGGTCGAGCACCCAGACGCATTCCGCATCCGCCCGCTCGGAGCCGAACTCCTCGCCGAGGATGCCGTGGCTGGGCAGCCGGTCCTTGATCATCCGCCGCATCACCGCTTCCGCGGCGCGGTCGGCCTCGGTGACGGGGTCGAAGGCGCGGCCCGTCCCGTGGGACTTGTCGTCCAGGCCGAAATGCGCCCGGAAGAACGGCAGGATCGCCGCCCCGGACTGGGTGGCGAGGTCTTCCATGAACTGGGCGAGATCGACGACGCTCATCGAGGGGCAGCCTCCCGTTGCTCGCCCGAGACGAAGACGCCGGGAGGCCGTTCCGTCAAGCCGTCCTGTCAGGCCGGCTCGGGCAGGGCCTGACGCGGAGGGGTCGCCGCGTCGCGGCGCTCGGGTGCTCCCTCGGTGCCACCCTCATGACGGGCGATGGCGAGAATCGTCTCGATCAGGTCGCGCAGCGACGTGACGTGATCGTCCGCCCCGAGCTTGGCCCGCAGGGCCTCGTCGGAGAGCATCGGATCGTCGAGGCGCCACAACCCGGCGACGATCGGCACGGCATCGATCTTCTGGCGCAGCCGCGAGACGAGGCGGCGCAGATGGGTCGGCTCGCCCGAAAGCGCCAGCGAGATCACGCAGACGGCCTGGGCCGGGCCCGGCTCCCAGGCACCGATGCGCACCCGTGCCACCTCGGCGAAGGGTACCTGCCGCGTGCCGAAGCCGCGCTTGCGCAGGAGCTGGTCGGCGATGGCAGTCGCCGCGCCGTCGAGGAAGCCGCGGCCAGAGACGAGGAGCACCGCACCGTCGGCGCGCCACGCCTCGGGCAGGTCGTCGGGGTCGGGCTTGGGCATCGGATCGCTCTGGCAGGCGCTCTCTCCGTCGCCCGCTCCGTCGCCGAGCAGGCGGGAGGCTTTCGAGGTGGGATCGGGCACCGCGTCCTCGCGCGTCTCCAGATCCTCCACCAGCGCGGTGATCGAGGCGCGGATCTCGTCCTTCTGGTCGGGAGTGAGCACGCCGCGGGCGGCGTCGCGGGCGGCGAGTTCGAGGCCCCGCAGCACCACGTCGTCGTAATAGGCCGAGAGCGAGCATTCCCGCAGGATCAGATCGGCATGCTCCTGCGCCTCCTCAGGGTCGTCGGCGAGCATGCGCTGGTAGAAGTTCTCGACCGGGGTCAGCGCCGGTCGGTTGCTGAACAGGACGTCCAGGAATTCGAGCCGGTCGACGTGGCGCCCGAGCACGACGAGGCAGACGGTGAGCGGCGTCGAGAGCAGCAGCCCCACCGGTCCCCACAGCCAGGTCCAGAACAGGGCCGAGACCAGCACTGAGAAGGGCGAAAGACCGGTGGAATGGCCGTAGACCAACGGCTCGATGACATGCCCGACGATCGGCTCGACGAGGGCGAAGAGCAGGAAGGTCGCCAGCACCATGCTCCAGCCCGGATCGACGGCGGCCGCGAGCGCGATCGGCAGCACCGCCGAGAGCACGGCGCCGATATAGGGCACGAAGCGCATGACCAGCGCGAAGATGCCCCACAGCACCGGGCTCGGCACGCCGATGAACCAGAGCCCGACGCCGATGACGATTCCGAAGGCGGTGTTGAGAGCGAGCTGGCCCAGGAAGTAGCGCGAGAGGCGCCGCGCCGCGTCGTCCATCGCCACGGTGGTGCGGTGGAGGTCGCTCGAGCCGGCGAGCCGGATCAGGCGGTCGCGCAGATCCTCCCGCTGCATCAGGATGAAGAGAAGGACGACGATGACGATGCCGGCGGTGGCCAGCGGCTGCGCCACCGGCGAGAGAACGGTGGTGGCGAGTTCGAGCGGGCTCGGGCGCCGTTCCTCCACCTGCACCACCAAGGGCTTGGCCGGCTCCGGCTCGACCTTGCGGGCGTTGTCGCGGGCGGCCTGCTCGCGTTTGGCCCGCTCGGCGCTCTCCTTGTTCTCCTCGCCGCCCTGGTGGATCGCCCGGTTGATGTTGGCGATGTAGTCCATGGTCTGGCCGAGCGAGCCGTTGCGCAGGCCCTCGATCTTGCGCTCGACGGTGCGCTGGTAGCGCGGCACGTCCTGCGCGAGTTCGGCGACCTGCACCCCGATCACGGTCGACACTGCGCCGATGAGGCCGGCGGCGAACAGCACTGAGACCAGCACCGCCACCGCCCGCCCCAGCCGCAGCCGGCGCAGGAAGTTCACCAGCGGACCGAGCACGAAGGACAGGAGCACCGCGATCGCGATCGGGATCAGCACCTCGCGCGCGAAAAACAGACCCGCGACGATGATCGCGAACACGACGAGAGAGGAGGCGAGCGGACCCTTGGGCGTCTCGGCGGCGGCGACCCGCGTGGGGCGGGGCGGCACGATGAAGCCCTCACCGGGGGATATACGCTTCATGTCAGGCCGAACTTCTCTCTTACGCCACGCTTCGATCGAGGGCCCAACGGATCGCATCGCGATCGCGGGTCCTTCGTCCTGCTCAGGGGCCGCGCGGGCTCGCGCGGCAGGCGGCGCGCCAGGGCGCCTGAACTCAAGAAACCGTGAGCAGGCGGAATTCGATCCCGGAAACGTTGCCGTACCGGTGTGGTCGTCAGGACGCTGCGGATGATCGGGCGGAGGATTGAGCGAAGGGCCGGAGGCTAAAGCCCGCCCGCTCCAGCCCCGTGCGCACCGCGCGCGCCATCGCGATGGCCTCCGGGTTGTCGCCGTGGACGCAGACCGTGTCGATCGCGACCGGAATGCGGCGTCCGCCCAGCGTGAAGACCGCGCCCTCCCCGACCATGCGGACGACCCGCGCCGCCGCCTCCTGCGCCTCGTGGATCACCGCCCCCGGCGCGTCGCGGGGAGCGAGCGTGCCGCCCTCGGCATAGGCGCGGTCGGCGTAGATCTCGCGCACGAGGGTGAGCCCGGCCCGTTCTCCGGCGCGCTCGGCGGCGAGCCCCGGCATGACCACGAGGGTGAGGCCCGGATCGACGCCGGCCACGGCGCGGGCGAGCGCGTCGGCGACCGCCGCGTCCTCGTTCGAGAGGTTGGCGAGCGCGCCATGCGCCTTGACGTGGGTGATGCGGGCGCCCGCCAACGCAGCGCAGGCCTGGAGTGCGCCGATCTGGTAGGCGATGTCCCGCTCGATCCGTCGCGGACTCTCCTGGATGCGCAGGCGGCCGAAGCCGCGCAGATCCGAAAAGCCCGGATGGGCGCCAAGAGCGACACCTCGCGCCTTCGCAGCAGCCGCCGTCTCGACCATGATGTCGGGATCGCCTGCGTGGAAGCCGCAGGCGACATTGGCCGAAGTAACAATGTCGAGGAGCGCGGCGTCGTCGCCCATGCGCCAGGGACCGAAGCCCTCGCCGAGGTCGGCGTTGAGATCGATGCGGGCGCTCACCCGGCAGCCCGCATGGATCTCGACGTTTTCCCCTGAGGCGTCTCCGATGGATCAGGGCTCGCCGAGCTCGCGGCCCGCGGTCGCATCATCACGCCGAAGCCTTCCCTCTCGTCGCCGATGAAGCGGATGCCCTCCCCTTCGAGCACCGAGCGGATCGCGTCGAGAGTCTTGATCCGCGGGGCGACCTGATCGCTCTCGATCATGTTGAGCGTCACCGCCGAGATGCTGGCACGATGAGCCAGAACCCCTTGCGTCCATTTGAGAAGGCCGCGGCCGGCGCGGATCTGGGCGGGGGTGATGGCAGGCGGGTTGGCGGGGGTGAGCATAGGGCGGAGATGGTCGAAACTGAAAGAATTTTCAAGTTTCCGGTTGACGCACCCGCGGTACAACCTTAAGCACCAGCCCATCGGCTCAGCCGGGCCGGAGAAACGAGCGTTATCGCTTACCTGTACGGGAAAGCTTCGCTCCTTCGTACCCACACCCGGTTCTTGGCTCGAACAACATCACCGGCGCGGGCCGGTGGGCATCGGTTATCACCTGTCACGTGAAACCATCCGATCGCCCGTTCACATGTCCGCGTCTCCCATTGGCCCCGCCTCGACGGAGCAAGGCATGAAACACGACGATCTCTGCGTCGCCGCTTTCGCCCGTCTAGGGTCCGAGCGGCCAAGGTCGATCCGGTCGTATCCGGTCGCGCGAGATACGCTCGGCCACGCGGGCCGATAGCGGACGGTTATCTTAGGGAGTCGAACGCCTGACGCCTTCGGGCCGAGGGCTCGGTTGTCCGTAAGGACATTCCCGTCCGCACCACCATGCCCGCGTGGCCGCCGCTCCGGCTCGGCCCCTCATCCCTTCATCCCATCCCGGCGGCCCCTGCGGGCCGAACGGGGACGGTTACCGGTAGAGCGCCGCAGCCTGCGCTGCGGAGGTCGCGAATTCGACTTTCGCCGGGCATCACGCCCGTAGCTCAGCAAACCCGTCCCCGACACCCATGACCGCAGGGTCGCACACGGCTCAGTTGTAGGAAAAGATTCAAAAAGGCGCGGGCCGAAGAGGAATGGTTATCATTCTTAATGAGGTGGTCGCGGGTTCGAATCCCTCCGGGTCGAGAGGCCCGTAGCTCAGTTGGATAGAGCGCCCCGTTCCTCACCCCATGACCGCGCGACCCGGAGGCGGACGACCATCCGCCCGAGGGCGCAAATGACAGAAGATCGGCCGTGCGGGCCGATGGAGACTGGTGATCGTCGGCCGAAAGGCCGGGTTCGAATCCCACGGGCCGCGAGGTCCGATGCCCGGGTGGCGAACGGGCGACGCATGCCGCGCAAGCGGAGCCCTAGTCTCCCCACCATGCCCGCACGGCCGCTGACAAGACAAACGTATTCGGCCGCGCGGGCCGGATTGCGAGGGTGATCTGGTCCTGAGGTTCGAATCCTGAGCGCCGCGAGGCGCTGGAACCCCTTGCACGAATCACGACCGCGCGACCGCAACGAGCCTCGGGGACAATCCCAAAAGAACCCCGCGGAGAGAGGAGCGAGCAATGTTGAACTATGGAAAGCTGTTCTCGCTCCGGCGCACCCCGCAGTCGGAGCCCCTTCCCCGCACCGTGCCGAATTCGGCCGGCGGCCACGTCTTCGCGCTGAGCGATTGGGCGCGGCTCGACCGCTTCCTGGTGCTGGGCTCCGAGGGCGGCTCCTACTACGCGGGCGAGCGGGCGCTCTCGCGGGAGAACGCGGTCGCGGTGATGCTCTGCATTGCCGAGGACGGCCCGCGGGCGGTCGCGACCATCGTCGCGATGAGCGAGGCGGGCCGTGCTCCGAAGCAGGATCCGGCGATCTTCGCGCTGGCCCTCGCGGCCTCCGCGGAAGCGGAGGCGACCCGCCGGCTGGCGCTCGCCGCCCTGCCGCGGGTCTGCCGCACCGGCACGCACCTGTTCAAGTTCGCGGGCGCCGTCGAGGCGATGCGCGGCTGGGGCCGGGCGCTCCGGCGGGCGGTCGGCGACTGGTACCGGGTGCGTCCGGTGGAGGCGCTCGCCTACCAGGCGGTGAAGTACCGGGCTCGCCAGGGCTGGTCGCACCGCGACCTCCTGCGGCTGGCCCATCCGGAGACGGACGAGCCGGCGCGGAAGGCGCTGTTCGATTGGATCTGTCGCGGCACGCTGACCGAGGAGACCCCTGCCCTCGTCCACGCCTTCGCCTCGGTGCAGGCGGAGGGCGCCGACGGTGCCTTCGCGGCGGCCCAGGTGCGCACGCACAACCTGCCCTGGGAGGCGCTGCCGACGGGCCTGATGACGAGCCGCGCGGTGAACGAGGCCCTGATCGAGCGCATGCCGGTCGGTGCCCTCGTGCGCCAGCTCGGCCGGCTCACCGCGGCGGGGGCGCTCGCGCCCTTCACCGCGGCGACTGCGCACGTGGTCTCCGTGCTGTCGGACCGGGAGCGCCTGCTGAAGGCCCGCCTGCATCCGATGGCGCTGCTGGTGGCGCTGCGGACCTACGCGTCGGGCCGCGGCCAGCGCGGCCGGCTCTCCTGGGAGCCGGTGGCGGCAATCGTCGAGGCGCTGAACGCGGCGTTCTACACCGCGTTCGGAAACGTCGAGCCCACGGGCCGGCGTCTCGTGCTGGCGCTGGACGTCTCCGGCTCGATGAGCTGCGGCTCCGTCGCGAGCTCTTCGCTGACGCCCCGCGAGGCGGCCGCCGCGATGGCGCTCGTCACCGCGGCGACCGAGGAGCACTGGCAGGTTCTCGGCTTCACCGCCGAGCCCGGCCAGTCCTGGAGCCAGGGGGCGGCGCTGACTGCTCTCCCGATCGGGCCGTCGATGCGGCTCGACCAGGCGGTTGCGGCGACCGACGACCTGCCCTTCGGCGGGACGGACTGCTCGTTGCCGATGCGCTGGGCGCTGGAGCGGGGCGTCCGGGCCGACGCGTTCGTGGTCTACACGGACTCGGAGACCTGGGCCGGCCCGGTCCACCCGGCCGAGGCGCTGCGGGAATACCGGGAGAAGACCGGGATTCCGGCCAAGCTCGTGGTCGTGGGGCTCGTCTCCAACGGCTTCAGCATCGCCGATCCGGAGGATGCGGGCATGCTCGACGTGGTCGGCTTCGACACGGCGGCGCCCGCGCTGATCGCGGACTTCATCCGCGGATGACGCGAGGCATCGTTCCGAAAGGTGGCTTCCGGCTTTCGGACAGAGACGATGCACCATCGAGAGGGGCGGACGGCACCCTGCCGCCCGCCCCAATCCCGAAGATTTCAAGAAGCAAGACTTCACGAGGGCGGAGCGGCACCATGACCGCGATCAACGGACGCGACCTCATCGCCTGGGGCTTCCAGCCCGGCGAATGGTTCAAGCGGGCGGTTTCCATTGCCAACGCCCTGCGCCTCGAGGGCAGCGACGACGCGGCGATCCGCGCGCACCTGACTACCCACGACCCTGCCACCCACGCATTGCCGATGCGCACGAACAGCCTCGAATTCGGCGTCTTCCTCGACGCCGAGACGGAGGCCGAGCGGGCGAACGCGGCCGCGGTGATCACGCATATGGACGCGCTCATGCGGGTGCCGACCATCGTCAAGGGCGCGGTGATGCCGGATGCCTGCCCTTCGGGGCTGGCGGAGGGCACGATCCCCGTCGGCGGCGCGGTGGCCTGCGCGGACGCGATCCATCCGGGCTTCCACTCGGCCGACATCTGCTGCTCGGTGGCGATCACCGTGTTCCGCCGCGCCGACGACCCGAAGCGCGTGCTCGACGCGATGCAGGCGGTCACGCATTTCGGTCCTGGTGGCCGCAAGGGCGTGGTCCAACCGCCGGACGCGGTGATGGCGGGGGTCGCGGGCAACCGCTTCCTCGCCGAATTCGCGGGCATGGCGGTCGGGCACTTCGCCAGCCAAGGGGACGGCAACCACTTCGCCTCTGTCGGACACCTCGCCTCGACGGGGCAGGTGGCGCTCGTTACCCATCACGGCTCGCGGGGGCTTGGCGCCCAGCTCTACAAGAAGGGCATGGCGGTCGCGCGCCGCCACACGTCGATCGTCGCCCCGCGGGTTCCGGCGCACAACGCCTGGATCCGGGCGGAATCCGAGGACGGCCGGGCCTATTGGGAGGCTTTGCAGATCGTGCGGGACTGGACCAAGGCCAGCCACTTCGCGCTCCACGACCTCGTGGCGCGTCAAATCGGCAACGCGGTCGCGGACCGGTTCTGGAACGAGCACAACTTCGTCTTCCGCCGCGAGGACGGGCTCTACTACCACGGCAAGGGGGCGACCCCGTCCTGGGCAGGATTCTCGGCCGACGATGACGGGCGCACGCTGATCCCGCTCAACATGGCCGAGCCGATCCTGATCACCCGTCACCGCGATCACGCGGCTTCGCTCGGATTCGCCCCGCACGGGGCGGGCCGCAACATGAGCCGCAAGGCCTTCCTGCGGGAGCACGCGCCCGCCCTGCCCGAGGGCATCGACGTGCGCTTCTTCTGCGGGAAGCCGGACCTCTCGGAGCTGCCGGGCGCCTACAAGGATGCCGCGAGCGTGCGGGTTCAGATCGCCAAGTACGATCTGGCCGAGATCGTCGACACGGTGGAGCCCTACGGCTGCATCATGGCCGGCGACTGGGAGGCCGAGGCGCCCTGGCGGAAGAAGGCGGCGGCGAAGTGGGCGGCGAAGGCCGCCGCGGAACGTCAGTGAGGGCGGCGCCGGGTGGAGATCCGGCGCCGTCGTCCACGGCATGCCGACCCGTCGCGTTCATGATTGATCCGGCATGGAGGCCGGGTCGCGGGCGGCGTGCCGGATGCCGAGGATCACGACCTCCTCCTCGGTCGCCTCGTAGAAGACCAGGTAGGGGTAGGGTGTTGCTCCGATCCGGCGCATGGGCCGGAGGCTGGTCGGCCGCCCGCTCTGCGGATGCCGGAGGAGCAGGTCGATCACAGCCTGAATGCGGCGTTGGACGCGGCGGGCTCCTTGGAGCGATTCATCCGCGATCGACATCAAGACCGCGTCGAGTTCAGCGGCGGCGTCCGGCGTGAAGCGCAGTCTCACAGGCCATGCTTTGCCCAGATTGCCCGAACCTCCTCATCCGTCGCGAACTCGCGACGGGCAGCCTGGGCCCGAGACCGGACGAACGAGGCTTCCTCCTCCGGCGTCAGCGCAAGAGCCGCTTCCTCGTCCCCGGCAAGGCTGAAGAGGACGCGGGCCATGTTGTCCTGCGTTTCCGGCGGAAGCGCGCGGATACGCGCGATGGCCCTGTTGAGAAGCTCGGTCATGCGTCCATTATGCACGACTCAAGAGCGTTCGAAAGCCGGTTGAGCGAAGTCACTGCGATGGAGAACGGCCCGATTTCGGCAGCATGCGTCCAGGGAAATCTGGCTTACACCTCCACCGCCATCGCCGCCTGCTCGCCAACCCCGAACACCCGCTTGTAGCGCTCCACCTCCGCCGCCGGTCCCTGGGCCTTGCTCGGGTTGTCGGAGATCTTCACCGTCGGGCGGCCCTCGGCCTGCGTCACCTTGCAGACCACCGAGATCGGGTCGAGGCGGCCCTCCGGCACGAGACCCCGGAAGTCGTTGGTGAGCCGCGTGCCCCAGCCGTAGCCGATCCGCATGCGGCCGTGGAAATGGGCGTGGATCGCCTCGATGTCGTCGATGTCGAGCCCGTCCGAGAAGATTGCGAGCTTTTCGCGCGGGTCGCAGTCCCTTGATTGCCAGAAGGCGAGCGCCTCCTCGCCGCCCTCGATCGGTTCCTTCGAGTCGATGCGGATGCCGGTCCAGGCGGTGAGCCAGTCGGGCGCGTTGGCGAGAAATCCGGTGGTGCCGTAGGTGTCGGGCAAGGCCACCAGGAGGTTGCCGGCATAGTCCTGCTGCCAGTCGGCGAGCACCGCGTAGGGCGCCTGGGCGAGCGCCGCATCGTCGTCGCCACTGAGCGCGGCGTAGACCATCGGCAATTCGTGGGCGTTGGTGCCGACAGCCTCGACCTCGCGGCGCATGGCGATCAGGCAGTTCGAGGTGCCCAGAAAAGCCCGCTCGCCCAAGCCCTCGTTCATCGCCTGCACGCACCAATCCTGCCACAGGAAGCCGTGGCGGCGCCGGGTGCCGAAATCGGCGATGGAGAGATCGGGCAGGCGCTTCAGGCGCTCGATCTTCTCCCAGACGCGGGTCATGGCGCGGGCGTAGAGCACTTGGAGCTCGAACTTGCCCAGGCCGCGCAGCACCGCGCGGGAGCGCAGCTCGTTGAGGATGGCGAGTGCGGGCACCTCCCATAGCGTGGTCTCGACCCAGGGGCCGTGGAAGGTGAGCGCCACCTGCCCCTCGCGCACCTCGAGTTCGTAGTCCGGCAGGCGGAATTCCTCGAACCACGCCATGAAGTCGGAGGAGAGGATCTGGCGCTTGCCGTAGAAGGTGTTGCCGCGCAGCCAAGTGGATTCGCCCCGGCTCAAGCGAACCGTGCGGGCATGGTCGAGCTGCGCCCGCAACTCCCCGAGATCGATCTCGTCGGCCACGCGCACGCTCTTCGTGCGGTTCTGGATCGCGAAGGTGACGTCGACGTCGCGGTGACGGCGGAAGATCATCTGCGCCATCAGCAGCTTGTAGAAATCCGTATCGAGCAGCGAGCGCACGATCGGGTCGATGCGGAAGTTGTGGTCGTAGACCCGCTTCGCGAGGTCGATCATGGGCCGTCCGTGTTCGGGGAGCGTCGGCCGAGCTTGGGACGGATCGTTCCGGCGATCAACGGCGGCGGACGCGGGGCGTCATAACAAAAAAGGCGCCCCTGCCGCAGGCAGGGACGCCGAACATCCGTGGAGGGGCGCGAGGCCCACTCCCGAAAGGATCAGGCGAGGTTGACCTTCTTGGTCTCGGTCTTCGGGCTCTCGCCGGTGAGCGAGGCCTTCACGTAACCGTAGAGGTGGACCATCGTCGAGGACGGGCTGTCCCAGTACTCGCCCTGCTCAGGGTGAATGCGGATCAGGCCGACCTCGGGATCGTTCTTGCCGTTGGGGAACCACGTCTTGAGGCTCTCCTGCCACTTCTCGTCGATGAGCTTCTGGTCGCGGATCACCTCGGCCTTGCCGGCGATCGAGACGTAGGTCTGGCTCGACGGATCCGAGTAGGCGAGGTTGACCTGATTGTCGCGACCGATCTCGGCGGTCTTCGGGCTGTGCAGCTTGGTGAAGAACCAGATGTCGCCGTTCTCGTCGATCTCGTTGTTCCACATCGGGCGGCTGTTGAGCGTCCCGTTCTGGTCGGCCGTGGTCAGCATCGCGACCTTGACGTCCTTGGTCAGCTCAAAGAGCTTCTTCGCGCCCTCGTGGTCGCGATGGTTGCCCTGGTGCATGGAATGCGTACTCCGTCTGTCGTCAATGGCGCGAGCCGGGCTGAGCGGGCGACCCTGGTCGAGGGTTCGCCGCCCGGCGATTGCCTCGACAACGAGCGAAGCCGATCTTGGTTCAGGGGGCGCCCCCGAAGCTTTGCCGGAGAGTGGGATGAGGGTTGCGTTGCTTGCCTTGTTGCTGGTCACCCTGGCCGTGCCGGCCTCCGCCGAGGTGCGGTTCGGCCCCGGCGTGCGCATCGGCGGCCACGATTTCTCGAACCGGCGCTACCGAAGCGTCCATATCGAGCGGGTGAAGCGGCTGCGCGGCCCCGTCGGCTGCCGGCATGTCCGCCGAGGGGTCTACCGGCGCGGCGATGGTTCAGTCGTGCGCGGGCCGATGGAACAGTGCAACCTGATCGCGGTTCCGCCGGGACGGCGCTGAGACGGGTCGCCCGGGCTGGTGTTTCCCGCAGGCGCGGTTAGATGAACGGAAGCGGGCTCGATCCCGTCCCGGCGCCCGATGGAGTACGAGTTTTGGCGATCACGCGCGATGACGTGCTGAAGGCGCTCTCGACCGTCTCAGTGGACGACGGCAGCACCACCCTGCCCGGCTCCGGCCGGCTCTCGCAGGTGGTGATCGATCCGGGCAACCGGGTGATGTTCTCGATTCGGATCGATCCGAGCGAGGCCGAGCGGTTCGAGTCCGTGCGCCGCGAGGCGGAAGGGCGCGTGCTGGCCCTGCCCGGCGTGTCGAGCGTGCTGGCGAGCCTCACCGCCGAGCGCGGGTCGAACGTGCCGGCTCAGGGTGCTGCGCCGCGCCCGCCCGGACCCGGCGTGGCGCCGCCGCCGCGTCAGGGCAATGCGCTGCCGGGCGTGCGCCACATCGTGGCGGTGGCCTCCGGCAAGGGTGGCGTCGGCAAATCCACCACCGCCTGCAACCTCGCGCTCGCCCTCGGCGCGCAGGGGCTTAAGGTTGGCCTGCTCGATGCCGACATCTACGGCCCCTCGGTGCCCAAGCTGCTGGGGCTTTCCGGCAAGCCGCGGGTGATCGAGGGCAAGACCCTGGAGCCGCTGCAGGCCTACGGGCTGAAGGCGATGTCGATCGGCCTGCTGATCGAGCCCGAATCGGCGATGATCTGGCGCGGGCCGATGGTGCAGTCGGCCATCACCCAGATGCTGCGCGACGTGGCCTGGGGCGAGCTCGACGTGCTCGTGGTCGACATGCCGCCGGGCACGGGTGACGCCCAGCTCACCATGGCCCAGGCGACGCCGCTCTCGGGCGCCGTCATCGTCTCGACGCCGCAGGATCTGGCGCTGATCGATGCCCGCCGCGGCGTGACCATGTTCCGCAAGGTCTCGGTGCCGATCCTCGGCGTGATCGAGAACATGGCGACCTTCATTTGCCCGAATTGCGGACATGCCTCGGCGATCTTCGGCCATGGCGGCGCCCGCCACGAGGCCGAGCGGCTGGAGGTGCCGTTCCTCGGCGAGATCCCGCTCACCATGGCGATCCGCGAGACCTCGGATGCCGGCCGCCCGGTGGTGGCGACCGATCCGGACGGGCCGCAGGCCAAGGTCTACCGCGAGATCGCGCAAAAGCTCTGGGGCAACCTCACCGGCGCGCCCGCAGGCCGGGCGGCGCCCAAGATCGTCATCGAGTGAGTCTCCCCCCGGTCTCCGGGTCGCGTGTTTTGGGCCTGATCCTGGCCGGCGGCCTGTCGCGGCGGATGGGCGGGGGCGACAAGCCCCTGCGCCGTCTTGCCGGGCGCACCCTGCTGCAGCGCGTCGCCGAGCGCTTCGAGCCGCAATGCGCGGGCGGCCTCGCGCTCAGTGCCAACGGCGACCCGGCCCGCTTCCGCGACGTGTTCTCCGGCGCCATCCTGCCCGATACGATCCCGGATCATCCGGGGCCCCTCGCCGGTATCCTCGCCGGGATGGAGGCTGCCGCGGCTCTGCCGGGCGTCACTCATGTCGCGAGCGTGCCCGGCGACGCGCCGTTCCTGCCGCACGACTTCGTCGCCCGGCTCGTCGCCGCGGCGGCCGAGGGCAAGCCGATTGCGCTGGCGGCGTCGGGTGAGCGGTGCCACTTCACCTCCGCCCTCTGGCCGGTCGATCTGCGCCATGACCTGCGTGACTGGCTCGGGCGCGGCGAGCGGCGGGTCGGAGGCTTCATCGAGCGGCACGGGGCGGCCGTGGCGTCCTGGCCGGTGGAGCCGGTCGATCCCTTCCTCAACCTCAACGCGCCGGAGGATCTGGCGGCCGCCGAGGCGATGCTGGCGCGTGGGGGATAAGGGCGCGGCAAAGCGCGGTCCGCCGGCGCTCGGATGTTGTGCCGAAGCCTCGTAATTCATATTTAAGTAACTGAAACGACGGCCTTTGGCTGCTGGCGGGGTGTCCCGTCCGACGTCCTCCTCCTGAGGTGCCGCGAAGCGGCCTCGAAGGATCCTCCAGGTCCCGCGCGATGGCTGGATGATCCTTCGAGGCCCGCTGACGCGGGCACCTCAGGATGAGGGAGTGGATCGGAGGGGTCGCCCCGTGCTGGCCTTTCCGTCCGACCCGGTGGCGTTTGGCAGCGGGTGAACCGAACAGAAGAACGAGAGAACGACGTTGGCAGACGACAAGGACGCTCCCGGCGCCGGCACGCCCCCGCCGGCGACCGACATCAAGCCCGTCTCCATCACCGACGAGATGCGCCGCTCCTATCTCGATTACGCCATGAGCGTGATCGTGAGCCGGGCGCTGCCCGATGCCCGCGACGGACTCAAGCCCGTGCACCGGCGCATCCTCTACTCGGCCTTCGAGTCGGGGCATCTGCCGGAGCGCAAATACGTCAAGTCGGCCCGCATCGTCGGCGACGTGATCGGTAAGTACCACCCCCACGGCGACCAATCGATCTACGACGCCTTGGTCCGCATGGCGCAGGACTTCTCGATGCGCCTGATGCTCATCGACGGGCAGGGCAATTTCGGCTCGGTCGACGGCGATCCCGCCGCGGCCATGCGCTACACCGAATCGAGGCTCGCCAAGCCCGCCGTCGCGCTGCTGACCGACATCGACAAGAACACCGTCGATTTCCGACCCAACTACGACGAGGCCCACGAGGAGCCGACGGTCCTCCCCGCCCGCTTCCCCAACCTGCTGGTCAACGGCGCGGGCGGCATCGCGGTGGGCATGGCCACCAACATCCCGCCGCACAATCTCGGCGAACTGGTCGATGCCTGCGTGGCGCTGATCGACGATCCGGCCCTCACCATCGAGGCGCTCAACGAGATCGTGCCCGGCCCCGACTTCCCCACCGGCGGCATGATCCTGGGGCGCGCCGGGACGCGGCAGGCCTACACCACCGGCCGCGGCTCGATCATCATGCGCGCCCGCTCGCATGTGGAGGAGCTGCGGAAGGAGCGCGAGGCGCTGATCTTCACCGAGATCCCGTATCAGGTGAACAAGGCGACGCTGATCGAGAAGATCGCCGAGCTGGTCAAGGACAAGCGCATCGAGGGCATCTCGGACCTGCGCGACGAATCCGACCGCGACGGCATGCGCATCGTCGTCGAGATCAAGCGCGACGCCATGGCCGACGTCGTTCTGAACCAGCTCTACCGCTACACCCCGCTCCAGACCTCGTTCGGCGCCAACATGGTGGCGTTGAACGGCGGCCGGCCCGAGCTGATGAACCTGAAGGACCTGCTCCTGGCCTTCAACGACTTCCGCGAGGAGGTCGTCTCCCGGCGCACCAAGTTCCTGCTGAACAAGGCGCGCGAGCGCGCCCACGTCTTGTGCGGTCTGGCGATTGCGGTCGCCAACATCGACGAGGTGATCCGGCTGATCCGCACCTCGCCGGACCCGAACACCGCCCGCGAGCTCTTGATGGCCCGCGACTGGCCGGCGCACGACATCGCCCCGCTGATCGCGCTGGTGGACGATCCGCGCCACCGCGTCGCCGATGACGGCACCTACCGCCTGTCGGAAACACAGGCCCGCGCCATCCTCGATCTGCGCCTGCAGCGCCTCACCGCCCTCGGGCGCGACGAGATCGGCGACGAGCTGAAGAAGCTCGCCGACGAGATCGCCGACTACCTCGACATCCTGCGCTCGCGCGCCCGCATCCAGGCGATCGTCAAGGACGAGCTCGCCGAGGTGCGCGAACTCTTCGCGACGCCCCGCAAGACCGAGATCATCGATTCCGACTTCAGCGTCGAGGACGAGGATCTGATCGCCCGCGAGGACATGGTCGTGACCGTGTCGCACGCCGGCTACGTCAAGCGCGTGCCGCTCTCGACCTACCGGGCGCAGAAGCGCGGCGGCAAGGGCCGCTCCGGCATGGCCACCCGCGACGAGGATTTCGTCACGCGGCTGTTCGTGGCCAACACCCACACGCCGGTCCTGTTCTTCTCCGACCAGGGTCAAGCCTACAAGGAGAAGGTCTGGCGCCTGCCGGTGGCCGCGCCGAACGCGCGGGGCAAGGCGCTCGTCAACATCCTGCACCTGCAGAACGAGGGCGAGCGCATCACCACCATCATGCCGCTGCCCGAGGACGAGGCGTCCTGGGAGACGCTCGACGTGATGTTCGCCACCGCCTCCGGCAATGTCCGCCGCAACAAGCTGTCGGACTTCGTCCAGGTCAACCGCAACGGCAAGATCGCGATGAAGCTCGATCCGGGCGATCACATCGTCCATGTCGAGATCTGCCGCGCCGACCAGAACGTGCTGCTCACCACGGCACTCGGCCAGTGCATCCGCTTCCCCGTCGAGGATGTGCGCGTGTTCAAGGGCCGCGACTCGACCGGCGTGCGCGGCATCTCGCTGGCCAAGGACGACCGCGTCATCTCGATGGCGATCCTCAACGCCTTCGATGCCTCGCCCGAGGAGCGGGCCGGCTACCTGAAGATGCGCCGCGCCGTGATCGGCGATGCCGGCGACGAGGGGGATGCGGAGGCCGAGGAGAGCACGGCGGAAGCCGCGATCTCTCAGGAGCGCTACAGCGAGATGGGCGCTGCCGAGCAGTACGTGCTGACGCTATCCGAGCGCGGTTTCGGCAAGCGCTCCTCCTCCTACGAGTACCGCACCTCCGGCCGCGGCGGCAAAGGCATCACGGCGATGCGGGTCAACGCCCGCAACGGCCATCTCGTCGCCTCCTTCCCCGTGGAAGCCTCCGACCAGATCATGCTCGTCACCAATGCCGGCCAGCTCATCCGCGTGCCGGTGGACGACATCCGCATCGTCGGCCGCGCCTCGCAGGGCGTGACGGTGTTCAACACCGACAAGGCCGAGCGCGTCGTCTCGGTGGAGCACATCGAGGGCGAGGAGGAGAACGGCGAGGACGAGGCCTGAGGCCCGGCCCCTTCCGACGCCATGTCATCCCGGGGCCGCTTAGCGGAACCCGGAATGACGGCGGGATGTGACGAAGCGGCGCCGGCGGCGGTTCCGTTTGCGGGGAAAATGCTCTAGGCCCGTTCCCGTGACGACCCGCACCGCCCTCTACGCCGGTTCCTTCGATCCGGTCACCAACGGCCACCTCGACGTGGTGCGGCAGGCCTGCCGCCTCGTGCCGCGGCTGGTGCTCGCCATCGGCGTGCATCCGGGCAAGGCGCCGTTGTTCTCGGCCGAGGAACGCGCCGCCCTGCTCAGCGAGACCTGCGGGCCGCTGGCCGCCGCCGAAGGCGCGAGCCTGGAGGTCGTCACCTTCGACGACCTCGCGGTCTCGGCCGCCCGGCGCTGCGGTGCCCGCCTGTTCATCCGCGGCCTGCGCGACGGCACCGATCTGGACTACGAGATGCAGCTCGCCGGCATGAACGGCGCGATGGCCCCCGAGGTCCAGACCGTGTTCCTGCCCGCCTCCACCGGCGTGCGGCCGATCACGGCGACCCTGGTGCGCCAGATCGCGGCCATGGGCGGTGACGTCTCGCCCTTCGTGCCGCCGGTCGTGGCCGCGCAACTCGCCGCGCGTTTCGCGAAATCCTGATCCTCACCACGGAGCTTTTGCCCGCATGAATCGCCGCCACGCCGTCCTCGGCCTCGCCCTCTCCGCCATGCTCCTCGCCGCCCCGGCGCGGGCGGGCGAGAACACCGTCACCCTCGAGACCAGGGACGGTCGGGTCACGATCGAGCTGCGTCCGGAGATCGCGCCGAAGCACGTCAAGCAGCTCAAGACGCTGATCGGCCAAGGCTTCTACAACGGCCTGAAGTTCCACCGCGTCATCGACGGCTTCATGGTCCAGACGGGCGATCCCAAGGGCAACGGCACCGGCGGCTCCACCCTGCCCAATATCCCGGCCGAGTTCTCCTCGGCCCCGTTCAAGCGCGGCACCGTCGGCATGGCCCGTTCGGGTGATCCGAACTCGGCCAATTCGCAGTTCTTCATCTGCATCGGCGACGCCGAGTTCCTGAACAACAACTACACCGTCGTCGGCGTCGTCACCTCCGGGATGGACGTGGTCGACAAGATCAAGAAGGGCTCCAAGGCCAATAACGGCTCGGTGCAGGACCCCGACAAGATCGTGAAGATGACCCTTGGAGGCGGCCAATAGCGGCCGCACGCACCGGGCGTCGCCGGGCGGGCCAACTCGCCGGCCTCTTCACGGCCGGCTTCGCCCTGCTCGCACCGGGCAGGGCGTGTGCGTTCGAGGGCATTGAACCCTGGCACACGCTGCCCCAGACCTTGCGGGGCACGCAGCATGTGCCGCTGCCCGCGGCAGGGCCGGAGCCGGCCCCGGCCGACACCTTGCGAGCGCTCTATCCGGCGCTCGCTGCCTGCTGGCGGGTGCCGGAAGGCCTGAGCCGGTTCGAGCGGGCGGAAATCACGGCGCGTCTCTCGCTGCGCCGGGACGGTTCGGTGATCGGCACACCGCAGATCACCTTCGCCAAGGCGCCGGGCGACACGCGGACCCGGGACATCCTGATACGGGCGACGCTCGACGCGATCGCCCGCTGCACGCCGGTCCGGCTCACCCCGGCTCTCGGCGGAGCCATCGCGGGGCGCCCCCTGGCGCTGCGCTTCATCTACGACGGACCCAAAGGACAGGGAATTTAAGCCATGGCAGAGACGAACGAGACCATCGTCCTGGAGACCACGAAGGGCCGCGTCGTCATCGCGCTGCGCCCCGACCTCGCTCCCAACCACGTCGAGCGGATCAAGACCCTGGCCTCCCAGGGCTTCTACGACGGCGTGCCGTTCCACCGCGTCATCGACGGCTTCATGGCCCAGACCGGCGACCCGACCGGCACCGGTTCCGGCGGCTCCGAGCTGCCCGACCTGAACGCCGAGTTCAACGCCGAGCCGCATGTGCGCGGCACCTGCTCGATGGCGCGCACCAACTTCCCGCACTCGGCGAACTCGCAGTTCTTCATCTGCTTTTCCGACGCCCGCTTCCTCGACCGCCAGTACACGGTGTGGGGCAAGGTGATCGAGGGCATGGAAGTCGTCGACACGATCAAGCGCGGCGAGCCCGTGAACGACCCCGACCGGATCGTGAAGGCGACCGTCGCCGCGGCGTAAGCCCGCTTTTCCCCTCTCCCCGCTGTGCGGGGAGAGGCCCTCAGGCACCTTGTCGTGTCTGCGGGAAGCGTAGGCGCAGCCGGAGCGGCGGTGCGGGACGTCCGAGGATGAGCCTCCTCCGGCCAAGCCTTCTCACCGTCGGCTGCCGCCTCGCTTCATCCCCCGGCAGGGGGCATCTTGCAGTGAAGCTGACCTACCCCTCCGGAGGCTCCCGGAGCCCCGCGGCCTCTTCGAGCCACGTCAGAATCTCCGGTGCCCGCCAGGGCTTGGGCATGAAGGTCGCCGTGACGCGCAGGTCGCTCGGCTGGTCGCCCGCATCGCCCGAGGTCAGCAGCAGGCGGATGCGCGGCCAGGTCACGCCGATGATCCGGGCCAGCTCGAAACCGCCGATCGTGCCCGGCGTGCGCACGTCGGAGAACACCACGTCGATTCCGTCGCCCCGCTGGCGCAGGATGTCGAGGGCGCGCTCCGCCGTCTCGGCCTCGATCACCTCGAAGCCCTTCTCCTCCAGCAATTCGGCCGCGAGGTAGCGCTCGTCGGGCTCGTCCTCGACGACGAGGATGACGGGCCGGCGGTCGGTGGGTCGTGCGTCACTCATGACCGGTCACTCATGACCCTGGCTTATCTTGAGAGCTCGCGGGAGAAACGCAGATTGCGCATCCCACGCGACATCCTCCGGCAAAGTTCCCGGCAGACATTACGATAGAACGGCCGGGGCGAACGTCTGTCGTTCATCGGCAACAGCAGACAGTTTTGTTGCATCCGCCGCGGTGACGCATGCTGATTTGAGGTGGGGTAAGCCGTCGCACCCGCGTTGCGTGCAGGGCTTCAAGGCGAAAACCTCGTCGGTTTGGCGGTCAAGTCGAGAACCGGAATAAAATCCGCATTTTCAACAGGGATGGCAACGAACAAGCGGTTGACGGGTTACGGCTCAGGTGTGTTCACTCTTTGTTCTAAGAAGCGCCGTAGACCTCAACCCTCGAACCCGTAACCCATGCCCCCTCTCCGCTCCCCCGCTGCGCCGACCCTGGCCAAGCTTCGCCGGCTGACGGACTCTGTCGGGCTTGGCACGGGGCATGGCGCCGGGCCCGAAATCGTCCCCACCATGCCCTTCGGCGTCGCAGGGCTCGACGCGGCCCTGCCCGGCGGCGGGCTGGCGCTCGGTGCGCTCCACCAGATCCACGAGGGCGGGCCGCGTGGGCGCTACGCCGCCACCGCCGTGCTGTTCGCCGGCGGCATCCTCGCCCGGCTCGACGGGCCGGTGCTGTGGTGCCTGCACAGCCGCGACCTGTTCGCCCCGGCGCTCGCCCGCGTCGGCCTCCACCCGGATCGCGTCGTCTATTGCGAGACGTGGCGCGATGCCGAGGTGCTGCCGGCCATGGAAGAGGGCCTGCGCCACCGCGGGCTCGCCGGCGTCGTCGGCGAACTCACCCGCATGGCGCTCACGCCTTCCCGCCGGCTCCAGCTCGCCGCGGAGGGATCGGGCGTCACCGCACTCGTCGTGCATCGTCTCTGCGCGGGCGAGGCCGTCGAGCCGGAGCCCTCCGCCGCGCGAACCCGCTGGCGGGTGGCGCCCGCCCCGTCGGACGAAATCGGGCGTCGAATGGGCCGCCCGCGCTGGCGGCTCGAATTGCAGCGCAGCCGCGGCGGGGCGCCGGGAGCTTGGATCGTGGAGGCCTGCGATGCGCAGGGTCGTCTCGCTGTACCTGCCAGCCTGGCCGACCGACCGGCTGCGCCGGAGCGGGTCCCACGCCGCGCCGCCCGATGAGCCGCTCGTCACCGTGGCGCAGGACGGCGCGCGGCGCGTGCTGGCCGGCCTGGACGCCGCCGCCCGCCGCCTCGGCCTGTCGCCCGGCATGAGCGCCGCCCAGGCTCAGGCGATGATACCGGGCCTGCATCTCGTGCCGGCCGCGCCCGAGGCGGATGCGGCGGCGCTGGAGCGGCTCGGCCTGTGGTGCCAGCGCTACGCGCCGATCGTCGCCCTCGATCCGCCCGACGGTCTCCTGATCGACGTCACCGGCGCCGCGCATCTGTTCGGGGGCGAGGCGCCCCTGCTCGCCGACCTCTCCGCCCGTCTGGAGCGGACGGGCATCACGGCACGGCTCGCGCTCGCCGACACGCCGGGCTGTGCTTGGGGGCTGGCCCGCTTCGGCGCGGGCGGAATCGTGCCGCCGGGCGGTGCGACGCAGGCTTTGGCCCCTCTGCCGGTCGCGGCGCTGCGGCTCGGTGCCGAGGCGGTGCGGGCGCTTCAGGAGGTCGGACTGACCCGCATCGGCGGGCTGACGGACAAGCCGCGGGCCGCCCTGCGGCTGCGCTTCGGCGCCGAGATCCTGTTCCGCCTCGACCGGGCGCTCGGGCACGAGCCGGAACCGCTGACGGCGCTCGCCGCCCCGGAGACGCCGCTCGTGACCCTGCGCTTCGCCGAGCCGGTCGGCGCGCGCGAGAGCCTGGAGCGGGTCGTTGCCGATCTCTGCGCCCGGCTCGTGCCGGAGCTGGAGCGGCGCGGCCTCGGCGCGCGCCGGCTCGACCTCGTCTTCGCCCGTGTCGACCGCCTCGATCAGGCGGTCCGGATCGGTACGGCGCGGCCGAGCCGCGACGCCGCCCACCTCGCCCGGCTGCTGACGGAGCGTCTCGCCCTCGTCGATCCCGGCTTCGGCATCGAGGAGGCGTGGCTCGGCGCCTCCCGCGTCGAGCCCCTGGCCGAGAGCCAAGCGAGCCATCTCGCCGCCGGCCCGCAGGCGCCCGACCTCGCCGCCCTGGTCGATACCCTGCTGGTGCGCCTCGGGGCCGCCCGCGTCTACCGGCTGGCCCCCGTGGAGAGCGACCTGCCCGAGCGGGCGGTGCGCCGCGTGCCGGCGCTCGCCGCCCCCCTCGGCGCGGTCTGGCCCGCCGACCTGCCCCGCCCGGCCCGCCTACTGGCGCCGCCCGAGCCGGTCTCGGCCGTGGCCGAGATCCCCGACGCGCCGCCGCTTTTCTTCGTCTGGCGCAACACCCGCCACCGCATCGCCCGCGCCGACGGGCCGGAACGCATCCTCGGCGAGTGGTGGGTCGCGGAGGCCGAGGCCGACCTCACCCGCGATTATTACCGGGTCGAGACCGAGGCCGGCGAGCGCTTCTGGCTGTTTCGCGACGGGCCGATGGAAGCGCAAGGGCGCTGGTGGCTGCACGGGCTCGGCGAGGCGTGAGCACGCCCGAACTCCACGTCACGACGCACTTCTCCTTCCTGCGCGGCGCGTCGAGCCCGGAGGAGCTGTTTTCCGCAGCCAGCCTGCTCGGCATCCCTGCGCTCGGCGTGACCGATCACGGCTCGCTCGCCGGCATGGTGCGGGCGCATCAGGCGGCCAAGGCGACGGGCGTGCGCCTCGTCGTCGGTTGCCGGCTCGACCTCGACGATGGTGCCGCGCCGCTCCTCGTCTATCCGACCGACCGGCCCGCCTATGGCCGCCTTTGCCGTCTGCTCAGCCTCGGCAGGGCCCGGGGCGGCAAGGGCCGCTGCCGCCTGACCTGGCGCGATCTCGAAGCGTGGCAGGAGGGGCTATTTGCAATCCTGCTCCCGGACGCGACCGGGCCGTCGCTCGCCGAGAACCTCATCCGACTCAAACAAGAATTCGGCGCCCGCGCCTCCCTCGGGCTGACCCGCCGCTTCCGCCCCGACGACGCGGAACGGCTCGAGGCCCTGGCCGCCGCGGCGCGGGCCGCGCGGGTGCCGACCGTCGCCACCGGCGACATCCTCTACCACGTCGCGGGACGGCGCCGCCTGCAGGACGTCGTGACCTGTATCCGGCTCGGGCTCACCATCGACCGGGCCGGCTTTGCCAAGGAGCGCCACGCCGACCGCTTCCTGAAACCCCCGGAAGAGACCGCCCGCCTGTTCGCGCGCTTTCCCGAGGCGCTGGCGCGAGCGGGCGAGATCACGAACGCCTGCACTTTTTCGCTGGACGACCTCGCCTACACCTACCCGACGGAAGCCCGCGAGGATGGGCTCTCGCCGCAGGAGCGCTTGGAGGCGCTCACCTGGGCCGGTGCCGCAACGCGCTATCCGGCCGGCGTGCCGGAGACGGTGACGCGCCAGTTGCGCCACGAACTCGACCTGATCGGGCGGCTGGCCTACGCGCCCTACTTCCTCACGGTCGAATCGATCGTCCGCTTCGCCTCTGACAAGAAGATCCTGTGCCAGGGGCGCGGCTCGGCGGCCAATTCTGCGGTCTGCTTCTGCCTGCGCATCACCTCGATCGATCCGACGCAGCAGAACCTCCTGTTCGAGCGCTTCGTCTCCGAGGCGCGCCGCGAGCCGCCCGACATCGACGTCGATTTCGAGCACGAGCGTCGCGAGGAGGTGATCCAGTGGATCTTTGCGACCTACGGCCGCCACCGCTCGGCGCTCACCGCCATCGTCAGCCGCTTCCGCTCGCGCGGGGCACTTCGCGAGGTCGGCAAGGTGATGGGCCTGCCCGAGGACGTCACCGGCGCCCTCAACCGCATGACCTGGAGCTGGAGCAGCGAGGGCGTCGGCGAGCGCGAGCTGCGCGAACTCAACCTCAACCCCGAAGACCGGCGCCTGCGCCTGACGCTGGAGATCGCCCGCGAGCTGATCGGCACGCCGCGCCATCTCTCGCAGCATCCCGGCGGCTTCGTTCTGACGCTCGATCGGCTCGACGAACTGGTGCCGGTGGAGCCGGCGGCGATGGCCGACCGTCAGGTCATCGAGTGGGACAAGGACGACATCGACGCTCTGAAATTCATGAAGGTCGACGTGCTCGGGCTCGGCATGCTCGGCTGCCTGCGCCGCGCCTTCGATCTTTTGGCGGAGATCAAGAACGACCCGCACGATCTCGCCTCGATCCCGCGCGACGATCCGGCCACCTTCGCGATGATCCGGCGCGCCGACACGCTCGGCGTGTTCCAGATCGAGAGCCGCGCGCAGATGGCGATGCTGCCGCGGATGGCCCCGAAAGAGTTCTACGACCTCGTGATCGAGGTGGCGATCGTGCGTCCCGGCCCGATCCAGGGCGACATGGTTCACCCCTATCTGCGCCGCCGGCAGGGCCTCGAAGAGGTGACCTATCCGACGCCCGAACTGAAGGCGGTGCTGAGCAAGACGCTGGGCGTGCCGCTGTTCCAAGAGCAGGCGATGCAGGTGGCGATGGTCGGCGCCGGCTTCTCGGCGACCGAGGCCGACGAGCTGCGCCGCTCGATGGCGACCTTCAAGTTCACCGGCGGTGTCCACCGCTTCCAGGAGCGTCTCGTCGAGGGCATGGTCGCCAACGGTTACGCGCGCGACTTCGCCGAGCGCACCTTCCGCCAACTCGAAGGCTTCGGCTCCTACGGCTTTCCCGAGAGCCACGCCGCCTCCTTCGCGCTGCTCGCCTACGCCTCCTCCTGGATGAAGTGCCACCATCCCGACGTGTTCTGCGCCGCGCTGCTGAACGCGCAGCCGATGGGCTTTTATGCCCCCGCCCAGATCGTCCGCGACGCCCGCGCCCATGGCGTCGCGATCCGCCCGCTCGACGTGAACTTTTCCGACTGGGACTGCACCCTGGAGCCGCTCGGCGATGGCCGGACGCTGTTCGCGGTGCGGCTGGGCCTGCGTCTCGCCGGCGGCCTGCCCGAACGGGACGGTCGGCATCTGGCAAAGACGCGGGGCCGGCGCCCCTTCGCCTCCCTGCCCGAACTGGCGGACCGGGCCGGGCTCCCGGCGGCCAGTCTCACCTGTCTCGTGCGGGCCGACGCGTTCCGCTCCCTCGGCCTCAACCGGCGCGAGGCCGCCTGGGCGGTCCGGGCCCTCGGACCCGCCCCCCTGCCCCTCTTCGCCGCCCTCTCCGGGACGACGGGGGCCGAACCGGCGCAGGCGCCCGAACCCGCCGTGTCGCTGCCCGCGATGAGCGCGGGCGGCGAGGTGGTGGCCGATTACTGCGCCAAGGGCCTCAGCCTGCGCGCGCATCCCCTCGTCTTCCTGCGCGAGACGCTGGCCGGTCTCGGCGCGCGGCCCTGCGCCGCGCTGGAGCGGGCGCGCAACGGGGCGCAGATCGTCGTGGCTGGGGTCGTGCTGATGCGCCAGCGGCCGGGCTCGGCCAAGGGCACGATGTTCATGACCCTGGAGGACGAGACCGGCATCGCCAACCTGATCGTCCGCCCCGAATTGTTCGACCGGCAGCGCCGGGTCGTGCTCGGTGCCCGGCTGATGGCCTGCCGCGGCCGGGTGCAGCGGGTCGGCGACGTCGTTCACCTCGTGGCAGCGGAACTCTTCGATCGCTCCGGCCTGCTGCGGCGGATCGGCGAGGACGAGGCGGCCATCGCCCTGCGCACCGGCCGCGGCGACGAGACCGGCCAGAGCGTCCGACCCGATCCGCGCGCGTCGGCGCTGCCGGTCCGGGCGCGAAACTTTCGCTGACGGGCGGCGCTCCCTTTCAATGCATCGATCCTGCGTCCGCCGGGTTCCCGCACCGATGCCGGCCGCAGCTCCGCGGCATAGAGGAAGGGTCAGCCCACCGCATGCACACGACGTCTCCTAACCGCGACATCGCGCTCGTCTTCGGCGGCGGCAACGCGCTCGGCGCCTACCATGCCGGGGCCTTCGAGGTTCTGCAGGCCCGCGGCATCCGACCGGACTGGATGGTGGGGGCATCCATGGGAGCGATCACCGGCGCGATCATCGCCGGCAACGCGCCCGAGGAGCGGATCGAGCGGCTCCACCGATTCTGGAACGAGGCGACCCTGCACACCGGCTTCTCCGGCACCGATCTCCTCAAGCCGCGCCAGTACTACAACGCGCTGCACTCGCTCCTGACGCTGGCCTGGGGGCGGCCCAGCATTTTCACGCACCGCTATCCCGGCCTGTGGTCGGCGCTGCCCTGGGTGCCCAACGACGTTGCCCTGTTCGATCACCGGCCGCTCCTCGACACGCTCGGGCGGTTGGTCGATTTCGAGCGCCTGAACCGGGCCGAGATCCGGCTCACCATCGCCTGCATCGACGTGGCGACCGGCGAGGAGGTCTTTTTCGACAACACCCGCCAGACGATCCGGCCCGAGCACATCCTGGCGAGCGCGGCCCTGCTGCCGGCCTTCCCGCCGGTCGAGGTGGACGGGCGGCTTCTGTGCGATGCCGGCTACACCAACAACCTGCCCCTCGATCCGCTGTTCGAGCCCGAGCCGGCCCGCGATCTGCTCTGCATCGCCCTCGACCTGTTCTGCCTGCAGGCCGACCCGCCGCGCTCGCTCGACGCGGTGCTGGAACGGGCCAACGACCTCATCTTCGCCAGCGCCGCCCGGCGCGCGGTCTCGGGGCTCGCGCGCAACTACGCCCTGCGCGAGTGGCTCGACCCGGACGGGCCGGTGGCGACGCTGCTGCACCTCGTCTACCGGGCCGGTGCCGACCAGCTCGCGTCGAAAAGCTTCGACTTCTCGCCCTCCTCGATCCGCGACCGCTGGCAGGCGGGCGGGCGCGACATGGCGCGGGGCCTCGATCACCTCGCGGCCGCCCCGCCGGCATCGGGCCGCTTCCGCTACACCTGTCCATGATGCTCCGGGCCGACCACCCTATGCCAAGGGGCTTGATCGAAAAGATCGATGCCGGTTACCGCCCTGCCGCCCGGCGCATCCTTCCGAAGGTGTTCTAGATCTCGATCCGTCCGCCCCCCGGCGCGCCTCCTGCATCGAGTGCTACGCTCTTCACGATGGCGAAGACCGGGCGCCCGACCGTGAGACCCAGGTCGCGGGCGGACGCGCGGGTGAGGCGGGCGGCCAGCGTCGCCTCTCCGCAGGTCACCTCGACGAGGCAGGCCGTCCCCTCCTCCCGCATGGAGAGGATATGGCCCGGCAGGACGTTGCGTGCGCTCAAACCGTCCGGCCGCGCCAGCGCCAGCAGCACGTCGCGGGCGGGTACCCGCAGGTTGAGGCGGCGGCCCGCGGGGGCGTCGATCAACGGCAGGTCGAGCGGACCCGCCGGCCCGGTCAGGCGCGTCAGACCGGTCGCGGGGTCGTGGCGCTCGACCCGCATGGCGAGCACGCTGCCGGCTTCCGCGCCGTCGGGGATCAGGTCGGGCCGGCGCAGCACGGCATCGACCGGCCCGCTCGCCGCCACGCGGCCGGCCTCCAACACCACCACGGTGGAGGCGAGGCGCGCCACCTCCGCCACCGCGTGGCTGACATAGACGATCGGCAGGCCCGCCTCGTCGCGCAGCCGCTCGATATAGGGCAGGATCTCGCGCTTGCGGGCCTCGTCGAGAGCCGAGAGCGGCTCGTCCATCAGCAGCAGCCGCGGACGCGCCAGCAGAGCCCGGCCGATTGCCACCCGCTGCCGCTCGCCCCCCGACAGTCCGGCGGGCCGCCGCTCCAAAAGCGGGGCAATGCCGAGCAGATCCGCCACCGCCTCGAGGCTCGGTCCGCCCGGGCCGCGGGAGAAGAGGCGGCCGAAGCGTAGGTTCTGCCGTACGCTGAGATGCGGCATCAGCCGGGCTTCCTGGAACACGCAGCCGATCCGCCGCCGATGCACCGGCACGCGGATACCGTGCGCCGTGTCGAGCAGCACCGTGCCGTCGGCGACGATGCGTCCGCGCTGCGGCTGCGCCAGACCGGCGATCAGGTCGATCACCGTGGTCTTGCCCGAGCCCGAGCGCCCGAACAGGGCGGTGAGCCCGGCGCCCGCGCTGAAGGCGACGTCGAGCGCGAAGCCGCCGCGGCGGAGGGTGACGTCGACGTCGATGGTCATAGGGCCTCGACCAGGAAACCTTCTTGGAAACCGCTTTGGCGCTTCTCAGCAAAACCGCTGCCGAGACAAGGGGCGCGATGGGCGGACTGGCGCGTTGTCGGCGCAGGATCGAACAAGGCGCGCGATGATCACCGTCCACCATCTGGAGAACAGCCGCTCGCAGAGGGTGCTGTGGCTGCTCGAGGAACTCGGGCTCGACTACACCGTGAAGCGCTACGCGCGCGATGCCGCGACGATGCTGGCGCCGCGCGAGCTTCGGGCGGTGCATCCGCTGGGCAAGTCGCCGCTGATCGAAATCGACGGGCGAGTGGTGGCGGAGACCGGTGCCATCGTCGAATGCCTCACCGCCTATGCCGACGGCGCCCTGACCCCGGCGCCGGGCACGCCGGAGCGCGACCGCTACACCTACTTCCTGCACTACGCGGAGGGCTCGGCGATGCCGCCGCTCCTGCTGAAGCTCGTGTTCTCGCGGCTCGCACCCGGCAGCCCCGCGCTCCTGCGTCCGCTGGTGCGGGCGATCGCGGGGAAGGTGACCGGCGGCTTCGTCGATCCGGAGCTGCGCCGCCACGCCGCCTATTGGGAGAACGAGCTCGCCGAGCGGCCGTATTTCTGCGGCAAGGCCTTCACCGCCGCCGACATCATGATGAGCTTTCCCCTCGAAGCTTTCGCCGCCCGCGGGACGGGCACGGGGCCGCGGGTGACGGAGTGGCTGGCCCGCATCCACGCCCGGCCCGCCTACGGGCGGGCGCTGGAGCGGGGTGGGCCCTATGCCTACGCCTGAGGCGCGGAGAGCCGCTGATGCGGCGACCCGGCCCCTCGCCCGCGCCGTCGCGGTCACCCCTCCGACGACGGCGCGGGACACCGGACGCGCGAGCGGGTCCCCGCGGGATTGGCCTCATCCGGCTCGGCTCAACAGCCGACGCAGATACCCTTCATGAGAAAGCTGTCCTTGAACTGAGGGGTGAGCGTCTGCTCGGGCTCACCGCGCGTCTGTGAGTCCAAGGGGCGCGGGCGAGGCATGACCCTTCCCGTTGGTGCCACATGCGGGGCGGTGATCGTCGTCTCCGGGCCGCCACCCGTGCCGGTTTGGGCCGGGTGGTTCATGGCATTCGCCGCTGTGTTCGAGATCAGGCCGATCGATCCGGCCAGTGCGATCTTGGCCAGTGCGATCTTGGCCAGTGCGATCTTGGCGAGTGTAATCTTGGCGAGTGTGATCTTGGACAATCTTGTTCCGCTCACGCTTCGCCTCCCTTTTCGATGTGTGGTTTGTTTTCCGGAATTGATCGCGATGTCTGATGCGGTCGCGTCTTCAGCCGATGGGATCCCGAGCCGTGCTTTCAGCGGGTTCCGGGCAGATAGCAGATCAACGGGTTCGCTCGGCCGCCGCCACTTTGATGGCTCTTCGCGTGGCCGATGGAGCCGGTCATATCCTGCGTCGGGTTCCCGCCGGGACGTTTCACGACGATGTCGCAAGCGGTGCGGTTGGGATCGCCGGGGCCCTGGAGATCCAGCGTGCGCCGGGCCGCCGCCGATGTCGGCAGCAGGGCAGGTGTGACGGCTACGAGCAGGGTCAGGGCATAAATCCATCCGCGAGGCAAAGAATGTCTCCTGAATTGCAGGGCGTAGCCCAGGCATGAGGCATATTGCTGAAATATACGCCTAGTTTTATCGTCTAAGTGCGAAAGAACACATTCGAACAAATGCGATTAAATTGAGCATAGTTCAAATTTCAATCCGGATTAAATTACCTCATCACTCGTTGTAATAGATAAGTGTGTCGGATTTTATCGGAAAGATGGCTTCCGGTGCTCGGCCATGGATGAGCGGCGCAGCCTCTCACGCCCCGATCCTGCTTCTGGCCGCTCTCGGTTGATCGCTTCGGATCGATCCCACGCCGTCATCGCGCGGCCAGGCTGAAACGACGACCGGACGCCGTATGACGGAAACAGGAAGCGCGAAGATCGGGCGGAGGTCGGATCACACGGTGTCGTGCGCGTCGGGGGGCTTCAAAGCCTTGCCGGGAAGAGGGCGGCCCTTCGTTGCAGGCTGCCGCTCAGCGCCCTGCCCCAATCCGCCGGCTCATGCGCCGCGCCAGCGCCTCCGAGGCCACGAGCGCCAGCATCGAGACCCCGACCGAGATCAGCGTGAGGCGTAGCGCCCCCGCCTCCCCGCCCGGCACCTGGGTGAGCGTATAGATCGCCGACGGCAGGGTCTGGGTCTCGCCGGGGATGTTGGAGACGAAGGTGATGGTCGCGCCGAACTCGCCCATCGCCTTGGCGAAGGCGAGCACAGCGCCCGCGAGAATGCCGGGCAGGCTGAGCGGCAGGGTCACGCTGAGGAACACCAGCGGCGGCGGGGCGCCGAGCGTGGCCGCCGCCTGTTCAAGGCGCCGGTCCACCGCCTCGATCGACAGGCGTATCGCCCGCACCATCAGCGGGAACCCCATCACCGCGCAGGCGAGCGCCGCGCCGGTCCAGCGGAACGAGAAGACGATGCCGATCTCGGCGAGCCACGCCCCGAACACGCCGCGCCGGCCGAAGGCGAGCAGCAGCAGGTAGCCCGTCACCACCGGCGGCAGGATCAGCGGCAGGTGGACGAGGCCGTCGAGCAAGGCGTGACCGGGAAAGCGCCGACGCGCCAGCAGCCACGCCGCCAGCAGGCCCAGCGGCAGGCTCGCCAGCGTCGCCACCGTGGCGACGCGCAGGGACAACAGCAGCGCCGTCATCTCGTCGGGGCTGAGGCCGAGCCAGTCCGAAGGTCCGCTCACGGCGCCCTTCCCGGACGGGCCGACGGGGCGGGCGCGGCCATCCGGGCACGACCATCCGGCCGCACCCTCACGGACCCCGCCTCACAATCCGGCGGCGGCCTTGAGGGCGGCGTTGATGCGGTCCTGCCAGCCGGGGCCGTCCTTCTGGAAATGCTCCAGCACGGCCCGGTCGATGCGCAGCGATACGGTCTCGCGCGTGCCGGGGATCACCGGCGCCCTGGGCGCCTCGGGCGCGGCCTCGGGGGCCTTGCGCGTCACGGCACGAAAGGCGGCCTCGGCCGCTTGGCGCGGGTCGCTCGGGCGGCGGGTGCGGTCGATCGCCATGGGGCTCAGGCCGTCGCCTTCTTGCGGCCGCGCTTGGGCGCGGGCGGGTTGGCGGCCCGCTCCGCGGCCTCCTCGGCTTCCTTGGCGAGCCGCAGCGCCCGCAGGCGCACGGTGCGCTCGTCCACGGCTTTGACCGCGGCCAGATGCTCGGCCATCGCCTGCTGTCCCTCGCGGGCCATGCGCTCGGCCCGCTCGGCGCGCTCCGCGGCGCGGGTCTTGGCGTCGATGTCGTCGCTCATGAAAAATCTTTCGACGAGAACTCGCGCCGCATGAAATCCCGGCGGCGGCGCGCGGCGTCCCGACGCGGACAGGATCGGGCGTGGGACGGCAGAAGAACCCCGAGCGGGATCGTCAGGGATTCCTGCCTCAAGACTTAGCACGAAAGCGCCGGCAAAGACCAATTCAGCCCGAGCGGGGCAGGTTTTCCCCCGGTCTTCGCGGCCGGCTCAAGCAATCGCGGGGCCGCGGCGGCCTGCTTCCGCTCAATCCCGGTCCGCGCGCCGCAGGGACCAGTGCAGGATGCCCTGCGCATCGACGAGCCATAGGGCGTTCGCCCGCTCGTCCTTGGTCGAGAGATCCTGCGTATTGGCGAGGCGGACGGCGTCGGCCGGATTGTCGGCCGTGATCGCCTCCTCGAACAGCGTCGGCCCGATCTGACCATCGGCCGCGCGGTGGGCGCCCCTGAACACGAAAACCGGCATGCCTGCCCCCAGCTTCCTCTCGATCGACGCTGCATAGCCTCGGCGGCACCGTCGGTCACGATGAATCGATGTACGGACCGGACCCGCGCCCGCGGCGTCGGTTAGGAGGCCGCCGGCTCTGTGCTGCGTTGCCCCTGCAATCGGGCGAGGGCCGCGGTGGCCTGACCGGCCAGGGCTTCGAGGCGCGACACCGTGGCGGCGTCGAGCCAGACCATGGCGCACCAGTAGGCGCCGAGCGCGGCCACCGGCTCGGGCGTGCCGATCGGAACCATCACGAGGCTTCGGATCGCCTTGTAGGCGTAGGCGCTGGTCGGGATGCGGGGATCCGTGCCGATATCCGGAACCACGGCCGTCTCCCGGTTCTGCATCGCCCAGCCTGAGATGCAGGCATTGAGCGGGAAGCGGGATCCCTTCCACAGCGGCTCGATCGCGTCCTCGGCGACGTAGGCGCAGACGTCATTCTCGCGCAACACGACGGCAATCCCATCGGAGCCCGCGATGCGACGGCCCGTCCGCTCGAGGATGGACACGACGTCGTCGAGAGAGCTGGCCTCGGCCATGAGCTCGGCAGTCCGCATCAGGTGCGGGTCGGCCCTGGAACGCTCATCAAACATGAATGCAGCGTAAGGGTTTTGTCATGCCGCGTACAGGCGGCCCTCCACGGTCGCGCGCCGTTCCGAGCCCGGTTCGGGCGGCCGAGAGGGCGGCCATCGCCGCCGTATTGGCTCAGGATCGGGTCGGAAGCCGGGGCAAGCGTCCCCAGCGGGGAAATGCCGGGCCAACCGCGCATGATGACCGCCAAGCCGCGATCACGAGGTAGACGAGGGAGGCCAGGTGCCCGGCGCCCACCGCCGCCGCCGCGCCGCTGACACCGCCGGCGTGCATCAGCGGGACCACCACGGCGAGCGATACGACCATGCTCACGCAGAGCGACTCGAACAGCACGCGGGTGTTCTGCTTGGCGCGGAAGTAATTCGCGGTGAGGTCCCGGGCCAGAACGATCACGACGCTGACCGAGAGGATGCGCAGACAGGTCGCGTAGGCCGCGTACTCCGTCCCGAAGATCAGCCGCAGCCACATCTCGCCGGGAACGGCGAGAAGGGCCAGGATCGCGATGATCGGCACGCCGAGCTTCACGCCCGTGCGCAGCAGGTACGACCGAAGGGCTGCCTCTCCGCCCTCCGCATGGGCGCGTGCCGCGGCCACCGGCAGCACGTTCTCCGTGGCGGCCAGCAGCAGCAGCACCGTTCCGACGAGGTATTGCGCCGCCCGCAGGCCGCCGAGTTCCTCCAGGCCGAGCGTCGAACCGGCCATCAGCCAGATGAGCTGTTCCTGCACGAAGGTGATGAAGACGATGGGCAGGAGCCAGCGCGCGAGCGGGATGTGACGCCGCGTGACGGTGCCGGCCTAGACGCAGCCGGGCCGGCGCAGGATCGGCCGTCCGAACGCGACGACGAAGGGCAGGCAGGTGGCGAACGAGGTCGCGGCGAGCAGCCAGACGAAGCCGTTGCCGCCGACGACGTCGTGCCTCAGCCAGATCAGCAGGGCGACGAGGGGGAAGCTCGCGGCGCGGGCGGAATCCATGATCAGGGCCTGCACGCCCCGGCCCTTGGCAAACAGCAGGCGGCGCAGGGTGAACTGGAGGTTCTGCGCCAGCATCAGGGCGCAGGCCGCGAGCAGCGTCTCGCCCGACATCCCGGCGATCAAAAGGGCGGCCACCACGAAGACGGCGCCGGGCAGGCAGAGCAGGAAGGCGCCCGCGAGGATGGTCGCGCCGTAGGCCGTCGAGACGCCGCTGCGGGCACCGACGAGCGTCATCATCGGCGCGGTGATCAGCGCATTGTGCAGGGCTTGGGCGAAGCCGAGCACGATCAGGATCATCGCGAAATGCCCGAACTCGGCGATCCCGAGCAGCCGGGCGGCGGCGATGCCGCTGAGGAAGCCGAAACCGCTGACGACGCCCTGATCGGCCAGAGCCACGAGCGCGGCCGGCGGATGCCGGACGAGGCTGACGGACCGCCGAATGAAGCCCGTGGGCCGGGAGAACGCGGTCGGGGCGTCGGTCATCGCCGATCTCCTGCTCCTGGCCCTGTCACCGCGTGGCCAGGACGGCTGTCGCGGCGCGGCGCAGCAGCCGGGTCCGGCTGTAGAGCCAGAGCGGGTTGGCCGCGACGACGTTGCGGCTGACCCCGCGCTTGAACTCGTAGACGCCGGGATTGCCGGCCGGGTCGATACCGCCGAGATCGAGCACCGAAGCGCCCTCGCGCCGGGCCCGCTCGATCAGGCGCCACAGCGCGAGGCGGCCGGCCCCGGTCGCCTTGGCCCGCGCGTTCGAGGCGAGGTAGAAATCCGTCCAGCGTTTCGCCGTCCGGTGGACGATCCGCACCAGGATCGGTTCATTCCGCTCGCGCATCTCGAGAAAGAGAAGGTTCGGGTCGTTAGCGGCCAGATCGCGGAAGGCCTCGGTGTCGAGGCTGTTGCGGAAGCCCTTGCGCCGTTTCAGGGCGGCATAGAGGTGGCTGAAGGTCTCGAAGGCGGACTGCCGCTCCGCCGGGCCGGTCGGATAAAGGGTCACGAGGTCGGGATTGCTCTCGGCGGTCCTGAGTTCGTCGCGCCAGCGGCCCTCCATGCGGGCGCGGATCTGATCCAGGTCTCGGGTGAGATCGAGTTCGAGCGTATGCGTCCGCGTGGTCACGACCGGCGCAAATCCGTGGCCGAGCAGGGCCAGCAATGCGGCCTGCGACTGGAACTGCTGATAGTTCACGCCGAGCAGATCGAAGCGGCCGAGTTCGAGATGATCGAGGAGAACGCGGAACACGGCGTCCGCCCGCCTCTCTCCCAGCGGCGTCAGGATCGGGCAGCCCTGTGCCAGCACGATGTGGCCGAGCGTGCGGCGGCGGCGCTGAACCTGCGCGAAGGCGAGCGCCTGCCCGTCGCCGGTGCGGATCGAGAGCCGCCGCACGTCCCAGCCGATGAGCCGCTTGTACTCGCCCCAACGGCGCGAAGCGTAGATGTTGGCACTCGGCTGCTGCCAGATTGCCGCGTCCCATTCGGGATCGTCCGTCACATCGACGACCGTCGCCTGCCCCACCCTGATGCCCCTCGCGTGCCGGAATATCCCAGATCGGGACGATCCATGGCCTGCCCCGAGCCGCGGAGCAAGCGACGCGCCAGGCTGCCCTTATCAATAGTGAAACCAAGTTGGCTGATTAACCACGGTATTTGGGGACGATTTATACAGGTGCTGCCAGAACATTTTCGTGATAGGCGCCTGCTTCGAAGGATGGGGCCGGGATGAAACACTGGGTCAAGACGACGTTGCGCCGGGTGCCGGCTCTGCGTGCGCTCGCCCTGCGCGGCACGGCCCTGTTCACATCCCTGGCCCATGCCGAGGCCGGCCTCTACACCCTGTGCTACCATCAGGTGCCGGAAGCCGAGCAGGATCACTTCGCCGCGCAACTGCGCCATCTCGGCGGGCATGGCGACTTCATCGATGCCGACAGCGCCGCCGATCGTCTGGCCGCGGGATGGCCGGCCGGTGAGCGCGCCTTCCTGATCACGTTCGACGACGGCTACGCCGATACCTTCGAAGTAGCGCGCCCGGTTCTGAAAGCCCTGGGCGTTCCCGGCATCGTCTTCCTCGTCAGCGATTGGATCGATGCGCCGCCCTCGACCCCGCCCGGTCTCGATCGGGTGACGTCCCTGGCCCCGAGCGGACGCCTCTACATGAATCGGGCCGAGGTGGCGGCTTGGTGCGACGACGGGCTCGACATCGGATCGCACACCGCCACCCATCACCGCCTGAGCCGGCTCGGCCGTGATCGGGTGGCCGACGAGATCGCTCGCTCGCGCCGCGCGCTTGCCGCCCTCACCGGCCGGGAGATCCGCCATTTCGCCTGTCCCTGGGGCGTGGCCGGCCACGATTTCGACCCGGCCCTTGATCCGGCCCTGGCACTGGAGAGCGGCTACCGGACGTTCTTCACCACCCGGCGCGGCCGGGCGACCAGTGCCGCCGATCTTCCCATGCTGCCCCGCCACGTGGTCGAGCCGCATTGGCCGGTCTCACATTTCGAGGCCCTGATGGGTGGCCGCAGGACGGGATGGCGGGCGACGGGGCCGACCCGACGAAGAGCGGCAGGAACGGCTTGAGAAGATTTCGGAGCTATCACTGGTGACCGGCGCCGGACCCTTCACGCCCGCAGCGCCCGACCCGAGGTCCCCGCCCATGCGAGCCGGTGCCAGGCCGTCCGACATCGTTTCCGATGCGCCCGGTCCGCCCCCGGTCGTCGTCGTGACCGGGGCGCTCGCGCCCTACACCCATGTGCTCTACGAGCGTCTGGCGGAGCGGCTGGCCGGCCGGGACGGTCGGGCCCTGCATGTCCTGTCCTGCACACAGCGCGAGCGTGCGCGGCAATGGGTGATGCCGCCGCCCCTCCACTACCGGCACGCGGTGCTGCCGGGCCTGCGCTGGCACCGCTCCTCGATCCGTAACCTCTACGTCAACCCGGCGGTGGTGCCGCGGCTCGCCGCGCTCCGGCCGGCGGCCTTCGTCCTCAACGATTTCTCGCCGACCATGCTGATGGCGGCCGGCGCCGCGCGCCTGCGGCGCATCCCGACCCTGATCCGCACCGACTGCGTGCCCGAGACCGATCCCGGCCAGGGTTCCGCCCCGCATCGCTGGCTGCGCCGCGCCATCGTTTCCGGGGCCGCCGCCGGGATCGGGCCGAGCGCGGGCAGCGGTGCCGTGCTTGCCCGCTACGGGCTGCCACCCGAACGCTTCGTCCTCAGCCCGCTCTTCCCGGCCTGGACGCCGTCCGCCCCGCCGCCGGATTCTGCCCGGCCCTACGACCTCCTGTTCTGCGGCATGCTGAACGAGGAGGTGAAGGGCGCCCGCTTCTTCACCGACGTGGTGCTCGGCTGCCGCGCGCTGGGCCGGCCGCTGTCGGTCCGGGTCGCGGGCGACGGACCGCTGCGGGCCGAGATGGAGGCGCGTTTCGCCCAGGCCGGGCTCTCCGCCCGGTTCGACGGATTCCTCGGCCAGGAGGCGCTGCCCGAAGTCTACGCCTCGGCGCGGCTCTTCCTGTTCCCAAGCCGCGGCGACGTTTGGGGGATCGTGGTGCAGGAAGCGCTCCAGAGCGGCACGCCGGTGCTGGCCTCGCCCCATTCCGGCGCGGCCCGCGGCCTGCTCGAAGCCCATGGCTGCGGTGAGGTGCGGCCGATGATCGTAGCGGATTGGATCGCGGCGACCGTGAGACTCCTCGATGACGAGAGTCTCCGCCAGGGGCTGCGGCGCGCGGCGGAGCGCGCCCTCCCGCATTTCACGGCGGAAGCGGCCGTGACGGGCTACATCGATGCCCTTGAACCGGTCCTTGCGGGCTGCGCCTGATAACGATGCGGATGCCGCCTGCGGGGCACAAATCCAGTCGCCACCGGATGGGTTGAAGAAGCGGTTTTCACTCGGCGATCAAGTTAGCCGGCGCGAAAAATGTGAAATCGAGTAATCAGATAGTTGAGGCTGCGGACCCTGTACCAATAGAAAGGGGGTTGGTAGCCTCGCGTTGAGACGAACTTGCGCGCTGATATTCGAAATTTTTAAATAGGATCTGCCGATTTGCAAAAACAAGCATAGAGCAGATTTGTGATATTTTTACAACATCATGCTGTAAGGCAAACGTGGCTATTTTATCCTTAAAAAATTGACTTGCTTCGGCTGAATAACTTGAACGATTGTGTTTTTGCGGATCATACCTAGCCCGCATGTGTCCGCTGCGCCTCCATGTCTCGCTGGAAGCTTTTCAAAATGGATATTATCAAGAAGATGCGGTGGGAGCGTCCGCTTGATTTTGATCGCTCTGAGTCTCAAAATATGTCTATTGTATCTCAAGATCTGTCAAAGCCGGCCGATAGCCTGACGAGCATTCTGCGGCTCGTTCAGACGGATGCTGACGCGGGCATGTCCATCCCGGCCGCGGCGCCCTCGTCCTCGCAGGATTGGGCGAACCTGATCGATCGTGTGCGGGCGGCCGCTCACCGGACCCGCGAAGTCGAAGCGCAGGCCCAGGAGCAGGAGCAGCGGGTGCACGAGCTGCTGGAGCGCGTTCGCGAAGACATCAAGCTCGCCAGCGAGCGGGTCCGGACCGCCGAGACCAAGGCGGCCACCGTGCAGGCCCAGGCCGAGCAGCGCATCCGCGCGGCGGAGGAGCGGGCGGAGGCTGCCGAGGAGCGCGCGCGCATCGCCGAGGACTGGCTGAAGCAGGTCCACGAGGCCATCGTCAACGAGTTTTCCATTCTCACCGAGGCACCGTCCAAGGTTGCTTGAGCCCCTCTTGGACCGGCTGCCTCGGTATCAGCTCATCCCACTTTCCGCGCCTCGGAACGACGGATGTCTAACGGAGCCGATCAGCCGGAAACGGTGTGAGGCATTCGCGCAGAAGTCGGTCAGCGGCGCGCATCGGTGAACGGCGAGCCCGGCAACCCGTCGCGCCGCAGAACCCGCGGATCGAGCCCGAGCGTCACGCCGCGTCCGGCGGCGAAGCGGACCAGCGCATCGAGGTCGCCGGATGGCGGGGGCGGACCGTCGAGGCGGGTGTTGAACAGGATGATCTGCCGGCTCGCATCAGCCATGTCGGTGAGGGCGAGCCCGTCGCTGGCGATGGCGACGTTGTCGACGATCTGGTTGTTGCGGGCGACGCCCGGCTCGTCGGAAAGCGCCTGCGCAAGACTCGGATAGCGCATCCGCCAGGGCGGCGATGCGAGCGGCATCGCGGCAAACGCGGTGTGGAATTCCGAATCGGGCTCGTTCAGCGCCGGCTTCATCCAAGTAAGGCCTCGAGCATCGAGGGCCACCATCGGACTCGATGCGACGAAGACGTTGCGCGTGACGACGTTGTCGCTGCCGCCGCCGATGAAGACTGGCTGCTGGACATCGACGAACAGGTTGCGCCGAACGGTGAAGCCGCTCGCCATGTCGTCGAGGTAGACGCCCTTCACCTCCATCCCCGGCACGGTGCGGATGTCGTGGACGTAGTTGTCCTCAATGATCGAGCCGCGGGCGGTGAAGTCGCGGCCGGCATAGATCGCACCGGTGTCGCTCAGGCCGTGGATGAGCCGAGCCACCTCGTTGCGGCGGAAGACGTGATCGTTGCCGCGTAGGTAGACCGCGTAGCCGATCGCGTCGGTGATGAAGTTCCCGCTCGCCTCCGCGCCGACGCCGTCGAGTTCGATTGCCGAACTTTGGGTCTGGGCCAGCCGCGAGAAGCGGGTGAAGCGGGAATCGCGCACGAACAGGCCGCCCGGCCGCAAGGAGGCGCGATCGCCGCCGACGAGGCGGACCGCGCTTGCGCCGATGTCATGGATCGCGCTGCCTGAGACGCCGCCCCCGGCGACACCTTCGAACACCGCCGCGCGGCCCGCCGCCCAGGCCAGTGCGCTCGCCCGGATCTCGATATCTTCCCCGCCTCGCGCGACGAACAGGTCACCGCGGGCGCGCTCCAGTCTGAGACGCTCGATGCGCAGGTGGCGGGCGCCCTCCGCCCGAATCAGCGTCTCCGCGAGGCTCGCTTCCAGTTCGGCCGCGCCGGCAGAGGGCCAAGCGAGCAGCAGGCCGCTCTCGCTCTCGCGCCACCATTCGCCGGCCTCGTCGAGGGCGTCCAGCGCGTGGACCACCCGCATCCGCGCACCCTCGCGGATACCCTCGTAGGGCGGGACGTCGAGTTCGAGCCGGCGGCGGCGCTGATCGACCTGCGTGACGTGGATCGTCTCCAGAAGCCAGTCCCAGCGCCAGAAGCCCTCCACCCACAGGTCGCGCTCCTGCGACAGGTCGGGCAGGCCCGGCACGTCCCTTAGAATGAAGTCCAGGCCGCCGGCCGCGGCGCCGGCCACCGTCGTCCACCCGGTGTTCGGCCCGGGATCAGGACCGGGATTCGGCCACTGCGCCGGGCGCAGCGCCCCCCCGCATCGAAGATCTCGGTGACCCGCGGATGCGTCTCGCGCAAGGTACGCGGCGCGCGGAAGGCCGGCTCCCGGCGCAGGGCCTCGGGCAGGCGGTAGGCCCGCACCGCCGCGCGCGCGACCGCGGGCAGCCGCTCGCGCAGGCGCGGCGGCAACGCGGCAGGGACCAGGGGGGTACGCTGCCGACGAGCCGGCTCGATCCGTCGGCCGCGCCGCGCAGGGTCAGCGGCGCCCCGGCTGCACCGGAATGTTCGGGGCCGATCCGTACGGGCGCGGTAATCCGGTGCGTGCCGGGCTCCAGCTCCACGACGATCGCGCGCGCCTCCCCCTGCCGGCGCAGGGCCGCCACGCGGGCCAGGGCCTGCGGCAGATCGGCGAAGCGGTCCTTCCGGCCCGTTCCGGCTGCTCCCGTGGGCGCGACCTGCAGGACCACGGGCGCCTTCGCCTCGCCGGCCCGTCCCGGCGCGGCCGAGCCGAGGACGAGCACAGCGGTGAATAGGGCCGCGCGGAACGCCGCCACCGTCCGGTGCGGCTGAGGGCTCACGCCTCGGCCTCCGCGTCGGTGATCACGAGCTGTACCCGCCGGTCGCGGCCGGTGGCGTCGAGGGCCCGCTGCAGCCGGCTGACGGCGCTGCTCTTGGCACTCGCCGTCAGCAGCAGGGCGGGGAAGCGCTGGTCCTGGGCGAGGCGCTCGGCGGCAATGTCGGTGCCGATCAGCCCGATATCCACGAAGACCGTGTTGAAGGACGCCGCCGTTGCCAGGAGCGCGCCGGTATAGGCCGCGGTGCCGAGGCTCAGGGCCGCGTCGTCGAAGGGCAGGATCTTGACCCCGGTCGGGCCGTCCACCAGCGCGTCGCCGAGTCCCGATTGCGTCCGCAGCGCCTCGGCGACGCCGCGTTTGGCCGTCGCCCGCAGATCGCGCGAGATCATCGCTTCCGGATCGGCATCGACGAGCAGCACGCGCTGGCCGTCGAGGGCGGCCGAGGCGGCGAGGCTTCGCGCCAGTTCCGACTTGCCGGCCCGGTCGTCGGCGGAAGTGACGAGGACGAGCGTCGGACGCGCGGCGCCGAAGTCGCGCTGGAGTCGGCTGCCGAGGCGGGCCACGGCCAGGTCGTAGGCGGTGTCGGCCCGCAGCGCCCCGGTACCCCTGCCCTGCGTCCTGACTCGCGCCTGGGCCGGCAGGGCGGCGATGACCGGGACTCCCGCGATCTGCTGGAGCCGGCGGCGCGAGCCGATCCGTCCCGCGGCGGGCACGGCGAGGAGGGCGAGCGCGACGCCGAGGCCGAGGCCGGCCGCCGCCGCCGCGGCGAAGATCACCGGGATCGGCGGGCCGAGCCGGCGCTCCGGCAGCGAGGCCGGCGAGATGATGCGCGAGGTCGAGGTGTCGAGGCGCTGCTGCTCCTGAAGCTCGCGGGCACGGACGAGGAAGGCCTCGTAGACCGCGCGGCTCGCCTCCACCTGCCGCTCCAGCTCGCGCAGGCGCACGAAGCTCCTGTCGACGGACAGAGCCTCCTTCTTGCGGCTCTCCAGGGTGGCGGCGAGCGACGCCTCGTTGGCGAGCGCCGAGCGGTAGTCGTTGCGGGTGGCCGCGGCGATGCGCCGGATCTCGGCATTGATGTCGTTGCGCAGGGTCTGGACCTGCAACTCGCCGGTGCGCAGGGTCGGGTGGCGCGGCCCGAGCTGGGAGACCGTGTCGGCCCGGGCCGCCTCGATCTGGGCAAGCTGGGAGCGCAGCTGCGCGATGGTCGTGGACTGGACGATCTCGGTCACCGAGTTGAGGTCGGCCCGCCCGTTGGCGACCGCCTCGATCTGGGCAAGACGGCCGCGCAGCTCGCCGGCTCGGGCGCGGGCGGCGCCGAGCTGCTGGTTGAGCTGGGTCAACGCCTGTTCGCTGACGAGCTGGCCGCGGGTGCCGACGAGGTTGTTGGCCGCGCGGAACTTCTGCGCCTTGTCGTCGGCCGCGCGCAGGTCGTCCTGCAACTCGCCGAGCCGGCCTGCCACCGCATCGCCGGCCTTGCGCGTCACCTGTGCCTGCGCCTGCGAGACGGTCGCGAGGTAGGTCTCGGCAATCGCTCGGGCGAGATCGGCGGATTTCTGGCGCGCATCGGTGGTGACGGCGAGTTCGACCACGAAGCTGCGCTCCAGGCGGCGCGCCGCGGTGCGCTCACGCAGGGTGCGCAGGGCCGTGAGCCCGTCGTCGGAGGGACCGCCGGCGACACCGATCAGCGAGGACAGGCTCCCCTTGAGCCGATCCAGCAGCGAAGAGGGACGGACGAAGTCCGGGTCCTGATCGAGCTTGAAGCGGCTCACCACCTGCCGCAGCACGTCGTCGGAGACGAGGACGCGGATCTGGCTGTCCACGAGGAGCAGGCTCGCGTCGCTCGCCTGATCCGCGGGTGTCACGCCGTCCTTGACAACCTGAATACCGCGCGGGTCGATCAGGATCTGCGTCACGGCGGCGTAGAGCGGCGGCACCAGGGAGAGCCACGCCACCGCCGCCACCAGGAGCAGGACCGCCGGCGCCAGCACGAGCGCCCAGCGCGCGCGCAAAGCCCGCCCGATCTCCCGCGGATCGAGGAACCAGGGTTCCGGCGTCGCGTCGGGCTTGCCCGGCTCGGCGTCGACGAACAATCGCGAAGGCATCCGCTCGACCATCGTCATCGCAGGACTTTCGACCAAAGGGCGGATGCGGGCGCAACCGGCCCGCAGGGATCGATCCGGTCCGCAGCCTCCGTCCCGGAGCGGACCATTCGAAGATGATCCGTCCCGGTTCGGGACACCGGTCGCGGGCCGAGTGTCGAGTCAGGGCTCATGCTTCAAGATGCGCGCCATGCGGGCGCGAAGCGGAGGTCATGCGGCGGCAGCCCGGCGAAGATCGAAGGCGGCGGCCTCGGGCGCCGGCGCGGCCGCACCCGCCGGCCCACGGTGCAGGGCGCCGATGCGGGCATAGGCCAGCAGGGCCACGAAGGTCAGGACGTTGATGTTCCAGTCCTGGAAGATGCCCGGCGTGGTCATGCCGTTGAGGATCAGGAAGAACACGCAGGTGGCGATCAGGCGGCGCCCGGCGCGGTCGAGCTTCATCCCCCAGCGGAGCGCGGCTCCCAGCACCATCGCGCACAGGCCGATCCCGATCAGGCCGGTACCGGCCCAGGCGCTCAGCAGCATGTTGTGCGAACTCGAGATGAACACCGCGTCCCGCGCCAGCGTCTCGGCCAGCGCCGTGGTCGGGATCAGGAGCTGGATGAAGCGGTCGCCGGCCGCGTAGCCGGCACCCACGAAGCGGTCCTTGGTCGCCTCGATGAAGACCGGCCAGAAGGTGCCGCGGCCGGTGGCGTCGGCGAGTTCCTCCGGCGGCTTCTGCAGCACCACCGACACCACCTCGAGCAGGCCGGGGAAGGCGGAGAGGCCGACCATCAGCACGACGAACAGGACGAGATACACGGTGAAGGCGGTGTAGCCGAGGAGGCGCAGGCGGCGGTGGCGTGACGCCGCTATCAGGCCGGGCACCACCGCGATGAGCGAGGCGGTGCTCGTGGCCGAACCGGCGATGACGAAGCCGGCCAGGGCGAGCGCGAGGTGGGCGCCCCGGTGCCGGATGCGGTCGTCGAAGATGACGAGAAAGGCGTGCGCGGCTCACAGATAGGGCATCAGGTTGTGCTTGGCCGACGAGAAGACGATCCCGTGCGCGAGGTTGTCGAGGATGATCGGCGCGGTCGCGATCAGCCAGACGCAGGTGAACAGCGCGAAGAGGTTGGCCAGCCGCCGCTCGATGTCGCTGCGGTCGAAGATCAGGATCGAGACGAGGGTGAAGATCGCCAGTTCGAGCGTGCGGTAGGCGGTGTAGCTCGGCACGACCGACCAGGCGGTGCTGACGCCGTTGACGAGGATCATCAGCGTGAACGGCAGGTAGGGCATCGAGAAGGCAACCAGCAGCACGCGCCGGTCGACCGCGACGCGGACGGCGAGATAGAGCCCGGCCAAGCCGGTCATAACGACGAGGGCGATGTTGGAGGCGGTGAGGCCCTGATCCAGCACGGCGTTGCCGTCCTCTCGCGGGACGTTGAACACGAGCGGCAGCAGCGCGAAGATCGACATCAGCGCGAACGGAACCGCGACGGGACCGTCCAGTGGTCCCATCCGGGTCTCAAGGCGGTGGCGCGCCAGCGGATAGAGCAGCGCGAACCAGACCACCACGGCGACGACCAAGAGGAGGTTCAGCATTCCGGCGGTTCCATGGGGTGTTTCCTCAAATGGCGCCTCCGGTGGTCTCCTCGGTCCGGCCGGACCGGGAGTAAGCCGATCTCGTCCCGTGTCGATCCAATCTGCGCCAGGACTTCGTGGAGTCTTGGGAGTCTTGGTTTACGGCGTCATTCGGGCCGTCGGGGCCATGCGCGACCCCGTGACCCGGCGGCTCTAGGCCGATGGTTCGGTCGAAGCGCTCGCCCTGCGGGATGGCAGGTTTTTCGGGCGCCGAGACAGGCGGGCGGCGATGCGGTCGGGAAAGCCGTTCCGCAGCCGCCGCGACACGAAACCGGAGGTGCCCGCCTCGATGCTGCGGCCGCGGATCTCGATCGGCTCGGTCGGCTCCCCCTCCTCCAAGGACGGGACATCGACCAAGGCGTAATTCCCCCATCCATCGGCGGCCCCGTCGCCCCGTCCCGCGCACGGGAGGGAGCGAAATCAATGCCATTGAGCCAGTGCCGTCCTGAGACGTTTCCTCTGGTTTGATGGCCGATTGAGTGTCTCGCGCGAAGACTCTGCTGCGCTTTCCTCGCCAGAGCGAGAACGGTCGGCGTCCGAGAGTTGTGTGAGGCGCTCTTGAGGGATTCGTTTCGGCCGAGGCAGCTCGGGCGAAGACTGATTGAGAGGCATCAGTCAGAGATTGTCATCGTCTCTCGAAGGATGAATGCTTGTCGTCGACGCCGGAATGTAGCCTCGGTCGCCGGGGGCAGCGTTTCCCGGCTTCGCTGGTCGGAGGATGCCCCGAGAAACCCCTCGGTCAGGCCGGCTGGAGCCGGCCGACCGGCGTCGGAGCGGCTTTCAGCGCGCGCCGCAGCAGCCCGGCCAGGACGAGGCAGACCAGCACCTCCGCCGTGATCGCCACGGCGAGCAGGCCCTCGATGCCGAACCCGCGCACGGCCGGGTAGACTAGTGCGAGGTTGAGGGCGGCCGCCGCCGCCGTGGCGGCGAAGACTGCGCCGGTCCGCTCCAGGGCGCGGAAGGCGCAGATCTGCGCGAAGGAGACGAGCGAGACCGGGAACAGCAGGGAGTACCACGTCACGACCCAGGCATAGGCGGCCATTTCGGGCCCGAAGGCGGCCGCGAGCAGACTTGGTCCGGTCAGCGCCAGCAGTCCGGTGAAGCTCAAACCCCCGGCAAAACCGATGGCGGCGGTGACGCCGATCACCGGCCGCAATCCGTCGAGGCCGCGCGAGGCCAGCGCCCGGCCGGCGATCGGCGGAACGATGTTCTCCAGGGCGTCGCGGATCAGGTTGAGCACGCCGAGGATGCTCTGGGCCGCCCGCAGCACGCCGATCAACGTCACGCCGAGCAGCGCGCCGGCGATCAGCAGGCCGGCATACCCGCTCAGCCACTGCATCAGCCCGGTCAGCACCAGCCAGCGGCCGGAATGCCATTGCCGCCGGCTCGCGGAGCCGAATTCGCCGGCCCGCCGCGCCAGACGTCCGCGGAACGGGACCGCGCATAGGCAGGACAGGACGGCCGAGGCGGCGACGACCTCCAGGGCGCGGGCCGGCGACAGCATTCCGCTGCGGGCGAGCAGCACCAGCAGCGCGAGCTTGATCCCCTGATTGAGCGCGTCGATCCCGAGCACCACCGACGGGCGGCCGCGGGCAAACAGGTAGCGGCGGGAAAAGTCCTGGGCGAGGTGGGCGGCGCAGGCCATCCCCGCCGCAAGCGCAAGCGCGAGCGCCGGGTCGCCGAGGGTGAGCGCGAGTCCGATCGCGACGGCGCTGCCGGCAAGCAGCAGGAAGGCGGCCTCGTGGACGAGGACGATGGCGTAATAGGCATGCTCCGCCTCGCCGGGCAGGCCCGGCCCGATGCTGATCATCGGGCAGACGACGAGGCCGAGCTGCAGGCTGATGGTGAGCAGCACCGCGATCCAGGCTGTCGAGAACAGGCCGAAGGCCTCCAGGCCGAGGGCGTGCGCCAGCACGATGGTGGTGGCGAAGTTGCAGGCGCTCACCAGCGCCTGGTCGGCCACCGAGAGCACCGGACCGGCGGCCCCTCTCCCGATCGCCGCTCGCCCGGCAGCCGATCGGCAGGCGCCGGCCAGGGCACGGAAGTCGCGCGGGAGGGCAGGCATGCGGGTCCGGGTGAGGGAAAGGCGGCCGAAAGGATGGCGCGGCGAGCCTAGACGAGGCGGGCGGGTGCACCACGCGGACATCGGGAGAGGCGGACCGGATTCCTCGATCCTTCGGGGTACGTCGGAAGTACGGGCCGGCCCGCTCCCGATGCGCTGCCGGGCTCGATTGTCAGGAGGCGCCCTGCCCGCAAGACTTCTCCTCGCAAGACGTTCTCCCGCAACAACTCCCGTGAACCGGCCGGCGAGCGGCGGCCGACGGGCGGCTTTCGACAGGCGAGTGCTGATGGCGACGACGACGACCGTCCACGCTCTGCCGCGGGAGAGCCGGCTGCCGGACCTGTTCCTGGCCGCGCTCGGCATCGCGTTCGCCGGATACATGATCTTCGGCAAGAGCTTCGCCTATCTCGGCCTGCCGCCGCTCTATGCCGGCGAGCTGCTGTTCCTGCTGGGGCTGCTTGCCGTGGTCCTGACGCGCACGGGCCTCAACCTCGCCGCCGGGCTCGCCACCCCGCCCGCGCTCTGCGCCGCCGCGCTGATGGGCTGGGTGCTGCTGCGGACGCTCGCGGGTCTGCGCGAATACCGGGTCGATGCCCTGCGCGACGGGGCGGTCGCGCTCTATGCCGGCTACGCCTTCGTGCTGATCGCCCTGCTGCTCGACGATCCGCGGCAGCTCGGTGCGCTGCTGCGGATGTTCCGCTGGCTCGCGCGCTACGCCATCCCGTTCGCGATCATCGCGTTCATCCTCGGCGACGTGCCCTTCTTCGCGGCGCGGGCGGGCGAACTCTCGACCCACCTGACCGGCGCCGTCGTCCTGGCGCTTGTCGGCCTCGTCCGGGTCGGGCCGGGCTGGGTCGCCTTCGTCGGCCTCGGCGCGGTGCTGGCCGCCGCGCAGAACCGCGGCTCCATGCTGGCGATCGCGGTGCCGGTCTGCCTCGCTCTCGTGGCGATCGGCCAGTGGAAGCGGCTCGCGGCGACGCTGATCCTCGGCGCCGGCCTGCTCGGCGCGGCCGCCGCCCTCGATGTCGAAGTGGAACTGCCCAACAGCGACCGGCCCGTAAGTGCCGCGGCGGTGGTGAACAACATCGTCAGCATCGTTGCGCCGAGCAGCGGCGGCAATCTCGACGACACCAAGCAGTGGCGCTTGCGCTGGTGGAACACCATCGTCGGCTACACCGTGCACGGCCCCTATTTCTGGACCGGCAAGGGGTTCGGGCCGAACCTCGCCGAGACCGACGGCTACGTGGTCGGGCTCGAGAATGGCGGGCCGACCCTGCGCAGCCCGCACAGCATCCACATGACCTATCTCGCCCGCGCCGGCGTGCCGGGCCTCGCCCTGTGGCTCCTGACCTGCGCGGTCTGGATGGCGGCGATGCTCGCCGCTTTCTGGCGGGCGCGCCGGCTCGGCGAGCGCCGATGGGAGGGCTTCTTCCTGTTCATCGCCTGCTACGTCGCCTCGATCATCATCGATGCGAGCTTCGACGTCGCCCTGGAAGGGCCGATGCTGGCGGCGCCCTTCTGGACGCTGATCGGCATCGGCATCGGCGCCGCGATGATCTTCCGGGCGCAGGCCGCTCCCCTCCCGCCCGACACGCCGGTCCGGGCAAAACGGTGGCGCGGAGCCTCCTTGGGTGCGCTCGCCGCGCTCGTGCTCCTCGCCCCCTGGCCCGCGGCCCCCGCTCGTGCGGAAGAGACAGGCGCGAAGGCGGCGCGACGGACCCTCAGCAACCCGTCCGGTCCCTGCCTCGTCCTGTGCGAGGCTGTCGACCGGACGATCGAGAATCTCGACATCGGCCCCTGCGGCGGTGAGGGCGTGCGGGTCGAGCACGGACGCAACGTCACGATCCGGAACGTCACGATCCGCGACACCGGGAATGTCGGCATCTATGTCGAGGGAAGCGAGGGCGTACGCATCGAGGAGAACCGCATCGAGAACGCGCTGTCGGGTATCCGCGCCCTTTCCTCCACGGGCGTCGCGGTCGACTGCAACAGCGTGCGCAACGTGCGCGGGCCGATTCCCGCCGGTCAGTTCGTGCAGTTCGACAAGGTCACGGGACCCGGCAACGGCATCGCCTGCAACATCGGCGAGAACGAGCCCGGTCGCGGCGTGCCCGAGGACGCGATCAGCCTGTTCCAGTCGCGGGGCGAGCCGGGCTCGCCGATCCTGGTCGAGCGCAACCGTCTCGTCGGCGGCGGCCCGAGCCAGTCCGGCGGCGGCATCATGCTCGGCGATGGCGGTGGCGCCTATCTGGAGGCCCGCGACAACCTGCTGATCGATCCCGGTCAGTACGGGATCGCGGTGGCGAGCGGCACGCACATGACGATCACCGGCAACGTGGTGATCGCCCGGCCGCAGCCCTTCACCAATGTCGGCATTTCGGTCTGGAACCAGTACGCGGAGCCCTGCAACACGGTGACGGTGAGCGGCAACAGCGTCGATTGGCGCGCTCGCACCGGCCGGGCCAACCCCTGGTGGGATGGCAAAAACTGCCGCGGCACGGTCTGGACACTCAACCGGACGCTCCCGCTCGATCCCCAGCGCGAGATCGCGGGTCAGCCGGCCTGCACCTGCCGGAGCGCGGGACGCGTCGCGCCGCCCGAGACTCCACCGAAGACCCCGAAGGAAGCGGCGCGATGAACAACTCGATGAGCCCTGCGGTGAGCGAGGCGCGCCCCGACATCGCCGTGCTGGCGCTGACGCGCAACTGTGCCGCCACCCTGCCGGCCTTCCTGCGCTTCCTGGCTTCGCTGCGGGCGGCGGGACTCGCGTGCCGCGCCTTCGTCGGCGAGAACGATTCCCGCGACGGAACCGGAGCCTTGCTCGCGGCGGCGGAGGCGCGGGGCGAACTGCGTCACGTTCCCACCGGCTTCATGGCCGAGACGCGCGGCCGGCTCGCGCGGATGGCGCTCGGGCGCGAGCACCTGAAGCAGGTCCTCGACGCTCAGGGCCCGCCGCCGGCCTGCGTCTGCGTCGCCGACATCGACAACGTCATGGCCCGCCCGCCCGGGGCGGGGGCGGTGCTGGCAGCGCTGGAAAAGCTGGAGCGGCCGGGCCTGTTCGCGGTCTCGGCGGCCTCGCGACCGCACTATTACGACCTGCTCGCCTACGAAGACGAAACGGTGAGCTACGAGCACCTCCTCGACGACATCGCCCGCCACCGCCGCGGCGCGCTCGGCTACTACCGCTTCTTCTCCGGCACGGTCTATCCGGCCCAGAGCGCGCTGACGCGCGAGCGCGAGACCACCTGCTTCTCGGCCTTCAACGGACTGACGCTCTATCGCGGCGCCGATTACCGCCTCGGCTCCTACCGCGACGAGGCTTACGCGCGCTGCGAGCACCTCACCTTCAACCGCCGTGTCGCCGCCGCCACGGGCCGGCGCATGCTGGTCGATCCGGGTCTTGTCCTGTGCACCCCCGGCGACCATGCCCAGCGCGGATTCGTCTCGTTCTACGCCAGCCGTGTGCGCAAGCTGGCGGTGGCGCGGCTGCGGGGATGAAGGGCGCTGCGGACGGATCTGGGGGCAGCCGTCCGCTGCCAGTGAGGGAATTCAGTGGGTGGGGAGCAGTCATTCGCCTGACGCGATGGGCGGCCGGACATGACTCTTCTCGGACATTGTTCCCGCGAGTCTCGCCGAACACGATTCCGCCTGACAAACGCAGTCACTTGGAGGCATCTATAAAGCCCCCTAAGGTCTGTGTGGGCCGCCGCTTCGCGCCCATGCGAGTAGGCGAGGATGTCCGTGTCAGGAGCCCACGACAGCACCCTCGTCACCCTCTCGATCCTCATCGCGACGGTCGCCTCCTACACCGCTCTTGATCTTGCAGGCCGCATCCGTGCCGCGACGGGTTGGACGGCGCACGCATGGCTCGCGACCGCAGCCCTGGCCATGGGTGGTGGCATCTGGGCCATGCATTTCGTCGCCATGCTCGCCTTCAGCATGCCGGGCATGGAGGCGCATTACGACCTCAGCCTCACGCTCCTCTCGCTGATCGTGCCTGTCGCGGTCACCGGGATCGGCTTTGCCGTCGTGAACCGGCCCAGGAGGAGCCGCTTCGCTCTGGCTGCAAGCGGCCTTCTCATGGGGATCGGCATCGCGGCCATGCACTACACCGGCATGGCCGCGATGCATGTGCCCGCCTCCCTGCGCTACGACGCGCTGTGGGTTGCCGTCTCGATCCTGATCGCGGTCGGCGCCTCGACCATCGCGCTCTGGCTGGCCTTCAAGAACACGGGGCCGGTGCAGAAGCTCGTGGCCGCAGGTGTGATGGGCATTGCGGTCTCGGGCATGCACTACACCGCCATGTATGCCGCCTCCTTCACCGCTCACGGCGTGACCGACGGCGGCCATGGCTATGCAAGCATCGGCCAGACGAACCTCGCCCTTGCGGTCGCCGCCACCACGTTCCTGATCCTGTTCCTCTCGCTGATCGCGGCCATGTTCGACCGCCGCTTTGCTGTGCTCGCTGAACGAGAGGCTGTCGCCTTGCGCCGAAGCGAGGAGCAGTTCCGGGCGCTCTACCGCAAGACGCCGCTGCCGCTGCACGCCCTCGATGCCGAGGGCCGTGTCGAGGAGGTCAGCGACGCTTGGCTCAACCTTCTCGGCTACCCGCGCGAGAGCGTTGTGGGTCGCCCCTTGATCAACTTCATGAATGAGGAGTCAGCGCGCCGCCGTGTTCGGGAGGATTGGCCCAAGCTCCTGGCCAGCGGCGCGCTTCGCGACGCCGAGTACCGCTTCGTGACCCATCGCGGCGAGCCCCTTGACGTTCTCCTATCCTCGCAAGTCGAGCGCGACGCGCAGGGCGGGTTCCTGCGCGCGCTTGGCGGCATCGTCGATGTGACCGCCAGACGACGTGCGGAGGAGGCGCTGCGGCAGGCCCAGAAGATGGAGGCTGTCGGACGCCTCACCGGCGGCATCGCGCACGATTTCAACAACCTGCTTGCCGTGGTGATTGCCAATCTCGATCTGCTGCGCAAGCGCCTGCCCGACGACCCCAGGCTCACGCGCCTTGTCGAGCACGCGATCCAAGGGGCTGAGCGTGGAGCCTCGTTGACGCAGCGCATGCTGTCCTTTGCACGGCGGCAGAGTCTGAGGCCCGAGCCAGTCTGTCCCCCTGATCTCGTGCGAGGCATGGAGGACCTGCTTCGCCGCTCGATCGGCCCGCAGGTGCAGATCGAGACGCACTTCCCTCTGGGATTGCCCTACGCCTATGCGGACGCCAACCAGCTTGAACTGGCACTGTTGAACCTCGTCGTGAACGCGAGGGACGCCATGCCCAATGGCGGCACCATCACGATCGGCGCGCGCGAGCAGACGGTTGGAGCCGATCAGGTGCGGGGTCTCTCGCCGGGCAAGTACGTCTGCCTCTGGGTCTCGGACACGGGCACAGGCATGGACGAGACCACCCTGGGGCAAGCAATGGAGCCGTTCTTCACGACGAAGGGCGTGGGCCGGGGAACGGGCCTCGGGCTGTCCATGGTGCATGGCCTTGCCGAGCAGTCTGGCGGAGCCCTGGTCCTCAAGAGCCGCGTGGGCGCGGGTACGACCGCTGAGGTTTGGCTTCCCGTTGCCGAGACCAGAGAGAAGACCGTCGAGGTCGCCGCCGACTCGGTCCAGAAGGTCGGTGCAGCGACGCGCTCGCTGACCGTTCTGGCGGTCGATGATGACGCCCTTGTCCTGGCGAACACAGCCGCGATGCTGGACGATCTCGGACATATGGTACTCGAAGCCTCGTCCGGAGAAGAGGCGCTGACCATCTTGCGAAGGGGTCGCAAGGTCGATCTCGTAATCACAGATTACGCCATGCCGGGCATGACGGGCCAGCATCTCGCGGAGGCGATCAGGGCAGAGTGGCCGCGCATCCCGATCTTACTGGCGACGGGCTATGCGGAGGTGGAGCAGGACAGCCACCTTGCGCTGCCTCGGCTGAACAAGCCCTACCAACAGGCCGATCTCGCTAACGCGGTCGCGGACTGCCTCAAGCACGAGGACGGAGCGGATCGGGTTGTTGCGTTCCGGCCCGTGCGAGGCGGGTGAATATAACGACTTAAGGTTGAACGGGCGCGCTGGCTGGCTATCAAGAGCGCGACCGCTTCCAACTCACAGCCGGAGTTCGCTTTCCGGCGCGAAGCCCTGACAAGCCGGTCTTCCGCGGAGGGTCGAATGCGGGCCCTGTTCACCGGCACGAGCTACCGGGTCGCGGCCCTTCGTGAGGCTAGAGGCCGGGCGTTGACCCCCAAGCCCAGAACTCCCGGCTCCACAGGAATCACGGCTCCGGCGGCGCGCCCGGATTTTTCTCGGTGCGGTCGCGGTGGGCGGCGGCGCGGGAGAGCAGCAGCATCGTCACCGGCGTGGTGAGGGTGATGAACAGGCCGATCAGCGCGTCGCGCAGGACGATGTGGCCCTCGACCAGCGACAGCAGCAGCATCGAGCCGGTGAGGATCAGGAAGGCGCCCAGCGTCGCGCCGAGCGTCGGGGCGTGGACGCGCTCGTAGAAGGTCTTCAGGCGGATGAGCCCGAGCGCACCGGTCAGCGCGAAGCCGGCGCCGCCGAGCGTCAGGACCACGACGATCCAGGCCGCCCAGACGGGCAGGTCGGGGCCGTTCACTGGATCACCTCGCCCTGCATCAGGAACTTGGCCAGCGCGACGGTGGCGGTGAAACCGATCATGCCGAGGATCAGCGCAGCCTCGAAATACAGCCCGCTGCCGGTGCGCATTCCGTGGACGACGATCGCCAGCATGCCGTTGAGATAGAGCGTATCGAGGCCGAGGATGCGGTCCTGGGCGCGGGGGCCGCGCAGCATTCGCCACGCGGCCAGCGCCATCGCCAGCACCAGCATGCCTTGGGCGAGGCCGAGGCCCCAATCGAGGACGGTGGCGGTGCTCACGCGAAGATCTCCATCAGGGGGCGCTCGTAGCGGTCCTTGACGCGGCGGACCCAGCCCTCGCTGTCGGTATCGTCGATCAGGTGCATCAACAGGCGCCCGGTATGGGTATCGTACTGGACCCAGAGAGTGCCAGGCGTCGCGGTCAGGATGATCGACAGCACCGAGAGGCCGAACGGCGTCTGCATGTCGAGGGGGATCGAGACGAAGCCGGCGCGCCGCTCGCCGCGGCGCAGGCCGAGGATGATGCTGGCCACGTCGATGTTCGAGCGCAGCATGTCGTAGAGGACGATGAACAGCAGCCGGACGGCGAGACCGGGGCGGCGCACCCGAACCGGGGCGGGGCGCAGCGCCCGCATCACCGCCGGAACGATCAGTCCGATGAGGAGCGCCAGCACGATGTTGCCGGGGCTCGGCGGCGCGTTCAGCACCAGCCACATCAGCGCGAGGCCGGCGGAGAGGAAGGGATGGGGCAGCAAGAGGCTCATGATCCCGCTCCCGCCGCGCCATTGCCGGTGGCTTTGCTGGCACCTTTGCCCACGCCCGCATCGAGCACGGCGCGGACGTAGTCCTGCGGCTGGGACAGCCAGCGCACGGTGGCCTCGGTATAGGCGAGCGCAGGCCCGGCCCAGAGGGCGAGTGCCACGCAGGCCGCGAGCAGCACGGTGAGGCTCGCGAGTTCCGGCGAGCGCAGCACGGGCTGCGGGTCGTCGTGGGGCACCCAGAGGCTGAAGATGCCGAGCCGGACCAAGGGAATCAGGGTGCCGAGGCTCGACAGCGTGAGCACGGCGATCAGCCACCACGCCGCGGCGCTCATCGTGCCGGAGGCGAGGCCGGAGAACATCGCCAGCTTGCCGACGAAGCCGGCGAGCGGGGGAATGCCGGCGAGCATCAGCGTGCAGACGAGGAAGCCGCCGCCGAGGATCGCCACCGTGGCGGGGATCGCCCGGCCGATCTCGGTCGCGCCGGCATCGTCGAAGGGATCGCGGTACTCGTCGGCGAAGACGGGCTGCGCCACGTCCGCCGGGTCGCGGCTGCGCTGAAGGATCTCGGCCAGCAGGAACAGGGCGGCGGCGGCGAAGGTCGAGCCGACGAGGTAGTAGAGCGCGCCCGAGAGCGCCCCGTCGCTGCCGGTGCCGAGTGCGGCCAGCACGGTGCCCGAGGAGATCATCACCGCGTAGCCCGCCGCCCGCGTCAGTTCGCGCGCGGCGAAGATGCCGACCGTGCCGAAGGCGATTGTCGCGAGCCCGGTGGCGAGGATCCAGCTCTGGCCGAACCCTTCCGAAGAGCCGGCACCGAACAGGAGCAGGCTCAGGCGGATCACGACGTAGACGCCGACCTTGCTGAGGATCGCCAGGATTGCCGCCGCCGGAGCAGTGGCGGCGGCGTAGGTGGTCGGCAACCAGAAGCCGAGGGGCCATGCGCTGCATTTGATCAGGAAGGCGATGCCGAGCACTGCGCAGCCGACCTCGAACAGGCCGATCTCAGCCGGCGGACTCGTGAGCCGCCGGGCGAGGTCGGCCATGTTGAGCGTGCCCATCGTGCCGTAGATCAGGCTCACGCCGACGAGGAAGAACAGCGAGGCGACGAGGTTGACGGCGATGTAGCCGAGCCCCGCTCGGATCCGCGTCTCGCCCGAGCCGTGCAGCACGAGCCCATAGGAGGCGGCCAGCATCACCTCGAAGAACACGAACAGGTTGAACACGTCGCCGGTGAGGAAGGCGCCGTTCACCCCCATCAGCAACAGCAGGAACAGGCCGTGGAAGCGCGGCCCCGCACGGCCCCAGCGGGCGAAGGAGAAGACGAGGGCGGAGAGCCCCAACACACCGGCCAGCGTCAGCATCATCGCCGAGAGCCGGTCGGCCACCAGCACGATGCCGTAGGGCGCCGCCCAGTTGCCGAGCCGGTAGACCTCCGGCGCCTCGGTGACGCGGAAGACGAGAACGACGGCGGTGGCGAGCATCGCCAGCACCGTGGCGAGGCTGAGCACCGACTTCAGGCGGTGGCGCCGCTCGTCCATCAGGAACATCGCGCCGGCCACCGCGATCGGCAGCACGATCGGCAGGACGATGAGATGGTCGGACCACAGGACCGCGCCGGGTCCGCTCAGGAGGGGCGCGGTCATGGGTGCGGGTTCTCCGGGGTCGGTTCGGCGTGGTGCGGTTCGCGGCCGTCGACATGGTCGTTGCCGGTGACGCCGCGGGCGGCGAGCAGCACGACGAGGAACAGGGCGGTCAGCGCGAAGCTGATGACCAGCGCGGTGAGCACCAGCGCCTGCGGCACCGGATCGTCGACCGACACGGTTTCCGGCCCGGTCTTGAGCACCGGCGGCGCGCCGACGGTGAGCCGGCCCATGGCGAAGATGAACAGGTTGACGGCGTAGCTCAGCAGCGAGAGCCCGAGTGCCACCTGGAAGGTGCGCGGACGCAGCATCAGCCACACGCCGGAAGCGGCCAGGATGCCGATTCCCGCCGACAGCACGATTTCCATTACGCCGTCTCCTCGGCGGCCCGCTCGGCTTCCGCCTCCGTGCTGCGGGTGCGGCGAAGCGATTGGTGGGCGAGCGCGACCAGCATCAGGGCGCTCGCGCCGACCACCAGCACCATGATGCCGAGATCGAACACCAGGGCGCTCGCCGCCGGCACCTTGCCGATGAGCGGCAGCTCCCAATAGGCGAAATAAGCGGTGAGGAAGGGCCGCCCGAACACCCACGAGGCCGCGCCGGCCCCCGCCGCGATCAGCAGGCCGAGGCCGATCCAGGCGATCGGCTGGATCCGCAGCCGCTCCTCCACCCACTGCGCGCCGCAGGCCATGTATTGCAGGATGAAGGCGATGGTGAGCGCGATGCCCGCCGCGAAGCCGCCGCCGGGCAGGTCGTGCCCGCGCAGGAACAGGTGCAGCGACAGCAGAATGATGAAGGGGAACAGCCACGTCATCACCACCCGCGGCACAAGGAGCGCATCAGCAGCGGTGTCGCCGGGCTTGCGGCCCTCGCGGGCGCGGTCATAGGCGTCGTGACTGTGCTGCTGCTTGGGCCGCTCCAGGCTGTCGGGCGCCGGGCGGAAGCGGCGCAGCAGGGCGAACACCGTGAGCCCGACGATGCCGAGCACCGAGATCTCGCCCAGCGTGTCGAAGGCGCGGAAATCGACCAGCAGCACGTTGACGACGTTGCGCCCGCCGGCCTGCGGATAGGCCTCCTCGATGAACCAGCGGGCGATGCCGTCACCGGCCGGACGGGTCATCACGGCGTAGGCGAGTCCGGCCAGGCCGAGGCCGACGAAGGCGGCGATGCACAGGTCGATGATGCGGCGGCGGCGTGCCCGTGCCCGCTCCGCGGGAGGCGCCGGGATCGCCGCGTCGCGCTTCGGTAGCCAGCGCAGGCCGAGCAGCAGCATCACGGTGGTGACGATCTCGACGAGGATCTGCGTCACCGCGAGATCGGGCGCCGAGAGCCAGAGGAAGGTCAGACTGCTGACGAGACCCGCCCCGCCGACGAAAATAGTGGCCGAGAGGCGGTGATACTTCGCCCGCTCGGCGGCGCCGATCGCACAGGCCGCGCCGACGACCCACATCAGCGCGAAGGCGGGATCGAACGGCGTGAGCCGGCCCGGCGCGAGCAGGTCGAGACCGCGAGCGGTGCCCGCCGCGAGCGCGGCGAGCAGGGCGGCGAGGAACAGGATGCGCAATTGCGGCTGGAGCCGCTCGGCGCCGAACCACTGCTCCAGGCCGCGGGCGCCCTTGGTCAGGCCGGTCATCGTGCGCTCGAACAGCCGGCCGCCGTCGAGCCGGTCCATCAGCCAGGGACCGCCGCGGGGATTGGTGTCGATGCGCTTGCCGAACAGGACGTAGAGCAGCACGCCGCCGACGAGGGCGGTCATGCTGAGCACCAGCGGCAGGTTGAAGCCGTGCCAGATCGCCAGGCTGTAGGTCGGGGCGTCCGCGCCGAACACCGCGCTCACGGCACGCTCGAGCGCCGGGCCGATGGTCAGGTTCGGCACGAGGCCGATGGCGATGCAGGTGAGGACGAGCAGCTCGATCGGGATGCGCATCCACCGCACCGGTTCGTGCGGCTCGTGCGGCAGGTCGTGCGGCGGCGGGCCGAAGAAGGTCTGGCGGATGAAGCGCAGGGAGTAGAGCATGGTGAAGGCGCTGGCGAGCGTGGCCAGGACCGGCAGGGCGATGTGGATCGGGTGGTCGCCCATGTTGTCGACCGCCTCCGACAGGAACATCTCCTTGGAGAGGAAGCCGTTGAGCAGCGGCACGCCGGCCATCGCCGCGGCGGCGACCATGGCGAGCGTGCCGGTATAGGGCATCGCCCGCCACAGGCCGGAGAGGCGGCGCATGTCGCGCGTGCCCGTCTCGTGGTCGATGATGCCGACCGCCATGAACAGCGACGCCTTGAAGGTGGCGTGGTTCACGGTGTGGAAGATCGCGGCGACCACGGCGAGCGGCGAGTTGAGGCCCAGCAGCAGCGTGATCAGCCCGAGATGGCTGATGGTCGAGTAGGCGAGCAGACCCTTCAGGTCGTGCTGGAAGATCGCGCTCCATGAGCCGACCAGCAGGGTCGCCATGCCGGCGCTTCCGACCATCCAGTACCATTGCTCGGTACCCGAGAGCACCGGCCACAGGCGGATCATCAGGAAGATGCCGGCCTTCACCATCGTCGCCGAGTGCAGGTAGGCGCTGATCGGCGTCGGCGCCGCCATGGCGCGCGGCAGCCAGATGTGGAACGGGAACTGCGCCGACTTGGTGAGCGCGCCCGCCAGAACCAGCACCAGGGCCGGCAGGTAGAGCGGGCTGTTGCGGATCGTGTCACCCGAGGCCAGCACCGTGCCGAGGTCGTAGCTGCCGACGATGCGCCCGATCAGGATCGTTCCGACGAGAAGGCACAGGCCGCCCGCCGCGGTGATCGTGAGCGACATGCGCGCGCCGTCACGGGCCGCGGCGTTGTCGTACCAATAGCCGATCAGCAGGAACGAGACGATGCTCGTCAGTTCCCAGAACAGAACGAGTTGGATCAGGTTGCCGGAGAGAACGATGCCGAGCATCGCGCCGACGAAGGCGAGAAAATAGGAGAACAGCCGCGGCACCGGGTCGGCGGCGGCCATGTAGTAGCGCGCGTAGAGCACCACGAGCGCGCCGATGGCGAGCACCAGAACCGAGAAAAGCCAGGCGAGCCCGTCGAGCCGCAGGACGAAGTTGACGCCGAGGCTCGGCAGCCACTCAACCGCGTGGACGACGGTGCCGCCCCCGGCCAGTTGCGGCGTGAGGGCGAGGATGCAGCCGAGGCTGGCCAGCGTCACGAGCCCGGCGAGCCCGGCGGCAGCATTGCGCGCATGGCTGGGCAGGGCACCTGCGATCACGGAGCCCGCGAAGGGGAGGATCGCGGCGGCGGCGAGAAGGGCGTTGGACGACATCAACCCGGGCGAGGTGCAGGCTCGGGAGCGGCCTGAAGGACGAGAAGGGGCGGCGCGTGCGAGCGAGGCCGCCCGCCGTGGCGGACGCGTCACCCGTGCTTGCCGTTAAGGCATGCCCGAAGGGTCGACCGCAAGTGAAGCACGAGAAAAGACGAAATTGATCCGATGGTTGCGCGACGTGAGAAACCACACGTCGTTTCCCGGTTCGCCACAGACCCTTCCGACCGATTGGCGCGCACCCGTCATCGGGCCGACAAAGATCGGTCAACGGTTCCGGCCCGCTTCACTTGCCTCCCGACTCCCGGCCGGCGCCCGTCTGTCTTTCGCCCTCAGAGCGGGAACGCCGACAGCGCCTGTTCGAGTGCCCGACGCGCCATCTGCCGTGCGGCGGCCTCGGTCTGCGCCTCCGATTCGATGGCGGGCACCCGCACCGTCGCCGCGACCTCGACGACCTCCCGCCCCGCATCCGGCCGGCCGAAATGGACCCGCACCACGACCTGTCTCCGGCCGTCGATCACCTCCTGCGTTTCCTGGGTCATCCGAACCGGCATCCGCCTCTCCCATTTCGGCCGGCGGCGCCCGTTGCACCCGCCGTCTCCGGCAGAACGAACGACGCTCAGGGCGATGCGTTGCCTCGGCCCGGCGCGGAAGGGCTGAGGCTATGGGCCGCGCGAGATCCGCGGGATGAGGAATCCTCGGGGACGGCCGTCTTCCGACACCGCTCCGGAGCTCGACTAATCCTCCGGCCGACAAACGCCGATCCTCGACTGCGGGAAGTCCCGAAATCATCTGAAGCGGCGGATGAAGTGTCCGCGAACGGGCCGCTGATCCCGTTTTGATGCGGATTTCCCGAGGCACGCACCTTGCTGATCCGACGTAACGCAGTCGTCGTCGGTCCCGGTCGCCCGAGGGCCGGGGGATGATGCGGCGCCTGCCCCGCGCCGGATTTCAAGTCGGTTCAGAGACTCGCAAGATCGATCGCAAACGGGACCCCAACATGGACGTGAGAAAAGCTCCCAACGTCGTCATCATCGGTCTCGGATATGTCGGCCTGACCCTCTCCGTCGCGCTGGCTCGCCGCGGCGTGCAGGTCTACGGCATCGAGAAGCGGCCGGACGTCGTCGAGAAGACCAATGCCGGCGTCCCGCACTTCGCCGAGGTGGGGCTCCAGGCGGCGCTCGCCGACGTGGTGAAGAGTTGAAACGGCAAGAATCCCCCCGAGAGCTTGCGTAGGAACCCCCAAGACTGCCGTTCAGGCTCAGCAATTGATTGCACTGTAATGAGCAACTCTAAGAGTCTTTCCGATAAGTCACGGAGCGCGTCCGAGGCGTCGGACGAGGATCATGCGAGGATCATGGCAGCGGCGGCGTAGAGGAAGGCTTGGGCCGAGGCGAGAGTGGCCTCCGGATCCTTCCAGAGGCGGCGGTTGCGGCTGATCCAGGCGAAGAAGCGCTCGACGACCCAGTGGCGCGGTTGAACGGCGAAGCCGACCTGCCCGGGTGGCTTGCGCACGATCGCGACGGTGATGCTCGTGGCCGTGGCGGGTCGGTCTCCGGCATAGCCCGCATCGGCGAACGCCTTGATGATGAACGGGAAGGTGCGACGCGACAAACGCAGCACCGGCACCGCTCCGTCGCGATCCTGTACGTCGGCGGGCTGCGGATCGAGGACGAGGGCACGCCCGTCCGTGTCGACCAGAGCTTGGCGCTTACGGCCCTTCACCTTCTTGCCGGCATCGTAGCCGCGCGGCCCACCGCTCTCGGTGGTCTTGATGCCCTCATCCTGAGGCTCTCGAAGGATGGCTATCCAGAACCGCCGCCGACGGCGAAGCCTCGCGTCCGATCCGTTCACGGTCAGCCATGACGAGGTGGTGGTTGATCCGGCCGAACAGGCCGTCGTCGCGCCAGCGGCTGAAGTAGCTGTAGGTGGTCGAGCGGGGTGGCAGATCCTTGGGGATCAGCCGCCACGCGATCCCGCCGCGCAGCACGTAGAAGATCGCGTGCAGGATCTCCCGCATCGTCCAGACCGGCGGACGCCCGCACGGTGCAGGCTTGGGCATCAGCGGCTCGACCACAGCCCATTCGGCATCCGTTAGGTCGGTTTCGTAGCGCAGGCCCGAGCGGCTATGCTACCGCCGGGTGGTCGGGGTCCACATGGCACTTCCAGGTCAGGCTTCAGCACCCTTCTGGAAGCATCGCCATCCCGGCCACTCAACCCCAAACTCAACCCCAAACTCAACCCTTATCAGACGGGCTCTCAGAGCTGTTTCCGCTTACGTAGCGACGGCCAAGTCGTTGTCATAGCCGGCGGCGGCGAGGCCGTTGCGGCACTCGTCCGGGGTGAAGCGGGTGAAGGCCTGCCGGATGGCGTCCCAGAGGTCAGGCACGGTGCGGGCGGCTGCGCTCCGCAGCAGCGCTTTCAGCTTGGCGAAGATCTGCTCGATCGGGTTGAACTCGGGGCTGTAGGGCGGAAGGTAGAACAGCCGCGCGCCGGCCGCCTAGACCCGCTCGCGGATGCCGCTGACTTTGTGAGCTTGCAGGTTGTCGAGGATCACGGTGTCGCCGGGCCGCAGCACGGGGACGAGGTGGTTGGCGACGTAGTCGCGAAAGCGCTGGCCGTTGGTTGCGCCATCCGCGAGGTCGAGGGCGCACGGGCCGGTGGTGCGCAGAGCGGCGGTGACGGTGGTCGTTTTGTAATGGCCCTGCGGTACGAGGAGCTGGCAGCGCTTGCCGCGCGGGGCGCGGCCGTAGCGGCGGGCCATGTTGGTGGCAGCCGCCGTCTCATCGAGGAAAACGAGCTTGTCGGGGTCAAGGTCGGGCTGAGCCGCGAACTACGCCTCACGCTCCGCCTTCACGTCGGCCCGCTCCTGCTCAGCCGCGTACAGCGCCCCTTTTTACGGGTGATCCCGTGGCGAGCGAAGAAGCGTGACAGCCCGCTCGTGCTGGTCGGCACGCCCTGCTCGGCCAGGGCGTCGCGCAACTCGCCGAGCCAAGAGCTCGGGCTGGGCCTCGTCGAGGGAGGATCAGATCCGCATGCACCTCGATCGCCGGCAGGCTGTCGTCGCCGTAGGTCGGTTTGGGTAGGACGTGCCCCTGCTGCGCAAATCGTTGCGACCAGCGGCTGACGCTCGACACGCTCACCCCAAACCGCGCCGCCGCTCGATGGAAGGAGGCGCCCTCTGCCACGGCCGCCACGACGCGCTCGCGCAGATCGACAGACAACGGTGAAGGCATCGCGGACTCCTTTACCGGGTAACGCACCAGTCACTGTCCCGTCGCAACACCGCCGGGCACGACTCTAGCAGAGCCTGCCCCGCTGATTCCATTGAATGTTTTGGTGATGCGGGCGCTGCCATTTCCCGAGGGTCTGACGGGCAAGTCCTTCGTCCCCAGCACCACTGCATACAATAACAATATCTTACAATTAAGAGGCAATCATATAGCGGAAAATCTTTGCAATTTTTGGAAAGGCTGCGTGAAATAGCAACAAGATTACGATTAGGGCTAATAATATAATAAATTCGGGTAATTAAAATATGAAAATACAGCTAACTATAATATATAACAAAACTTTCACTATAGACTATTCCATCCTGTGGTCTTATATTTACAAAGATAAAATTTAATAATTATTAATATTTCTTATAATAGGAAACTTATCTCTCATCGACATTATTATAAGCAATACTGCTTGAAAAAGGCCCAATACTCTCACTAATATCTTATCATAATTCATAATCGCGGCTCAGACATCACGCGTTTCAGTTCCCTTCAAATTTTATTTAATATACTCTAATCCATATTCCAGATGACCAATTCGACTGTCGGTACAGATTACGTAAGAAACAATTGCATAATCACGACAATATGTCAAGCGGTTACTGATATAAACTGCAGCCCCAACCAATCCAAATATATGGTGAAGCTCTCGAGCATCAATATACCAAGAGGCAGATCTCACGCTCAAATTTGTCAGCCGTAGCCGCTTGATCGATCCATAGCCCTTGCCGTGCAATATTTCACCTAAACCAATCCTTGCAATACGATCAATTTTTAAGCATTAGCTGAGCAATATTATTATCGATATAAACAGCATGTACGAGCTCTGGCACATAATAATGTCTCTAATTAGCGAAATATAAACTTATTTATATCTCTTATAAGCTCATGAAAATTTCCCTGCTCACCACTATTGTGCCCAATACCTCAAAGACGGGCAGTGAAATTGCCACCCAGGCAATCTTGGCGGTACTCACGGAACTTGGCCACGATGTTACACTTTATGCATACGGGCGTGCACCATTTCGGGTGGCATCTCCTGTAGACAGTGTACTCTTGGGGACAATCCCGATTGAGACTGCAACGGCGCCCCCAGTCGATAAACTGTCCTGGGCATGGCGCAGCCTGCGCTCAGGTCATCCTATTTCCTCAGAAAAATTTAATTACCTGCCGGCCCATCGTCTTAAAGAGGAGATCATCCGTGCTAGGCCAGAATTGCTCATTGTAGATCACGTCAATCTTTATCCGTTCGTACGCGAACTCATTGGATCCATTCCTGTAGGGGTGATTTTCCACGATATCCAGGCGGCATCGTACGCCATGGTGGCCAAGGCGGCCCGACGCCTCTGGTGGCGGGCAATTTATGCACGGGAGGCCCGGCTCAACGCTGAACTCGAGCGGCATGCAGGGGCAGAGGGGTGTTTCGCGTGGTTCTTATCACAGGCTGACGCCGACCGCGCCAGACGCGACCTCGACATCACGCATGGGGCCGTGCTGCCTTTATTTTTCCCTCTTGGCTCCGATCCGGTGCGGGCGAGTGTTGACTACGACATCGGTCTCATCGGTACCTGGAGCTGGCCACCGGTGCGCGAGGGCATGACGTGGTTCCTCGAACATGTAGTGCCGCGCCTGCCGCCAGAAATGAGCATCGCGGTGGCGGGTGCAGGATCGGAGGCGTTACCGGAGGGGCGGATCCGGCGCCTCGGCCTCGTGCCGGACGCGCGCGCCTTTCTGGCCGGCGTGCGGGTCGCCGCTGTGCCGACCATCGCGGGTACTGGCATCCAGATCAAGACCCTGGAACTGGCCGCCACCGGCACGCCTGCCGTGTCCACCAGGCTTGGGGTCCGAGGACTCGACGTGGTGCCCGACAGCCTGCGGGTGGCCGAGACGCCCGAGAATTTTGCGGCTGCCCTAGTCGAGGCGGTGCGCCACCCGCGAACCCACAATCCGGAGGTGGGTTGGGCCTGGAACGAAGCACGGCGCCGCGCAGCCGTCACGATGATCGCTGACGCACTCGCTGGGCTCTGACGCCGTCCTACCCGGGAGGCGTCTTTGGCAGAGTTGTCTTGGCACGCGGGCCGCAGGCTCTAGCGAATCAATGGGTGGGCCTGTGCAGGATCGGTACGGGCTGACCCATTTCCACCCAGAGGAGCCCGATGCAGGACAGCCGGACAGACCTGCTGATCGACGAACCTAGCCGGATGCGCCGTCTGCTATTCCTTCGGCGGCTGCGCGCGGCCTGGGCCGGACTGGGGGAGCGCGGCCTTGTGCGAGGCTACGTCCACCTGCTCGGTGGCTCGGTAACCCGGCTCCTGCTCTCGCTCGTCTACTTTATCTCTTTAACGAGCGCGCTCGGCCTTGACGATTTCGGCCTGTTCGCCACCAGCGCTGCGGTCGGCATGGTGCTGTCGCGCCTCGCCGCTTTCGGGTACGGCGCTAACATGGTGGCGGTCTCGGCAACGCGCCCGCGGCTCCTCGGCCGCTATCTCGGATCCTATGCCGTCTGGCTCGCGGTCTCGCTGCCGTTCTGCCTTGGGCTGGCGCTGCTCGTCCACTGGGCCTTCTTCCCGGGCCAGCTCCTCGCCTACCTGACGGTCGTCGCGGTTGAGGTTGTGGTCTGGCGGCTCATCGACCTCGTGGCGGTGATCAACGGCGGCCTCGGCCGCTACGCCCGCTCCGCCGCGGCGTACAACATCGGCTTCCTCGCCCGAACCCTCGCGGCGCTCGCCTTCCTAGGATCGAGCGACCACAGCCTCGCAGCATGGGGGCTCGCCTACGCGGCGGCCAACCTCACCGCGCTCCTGGTCGTCGCCGCTACCCTGCTACCGCGAGCGCGCCTTCGCCTGCGCCGCCGCTCTCTGCTGCTGCGCGGTCGCAACGCCCTGGCGCTTGCGGGGGCCTACGTCGTATCAGCTGGCCAGGGGGAGAGCGACAAGGTGCTGGTCCTCGCCCTCGGGGGCGAGGCGAATGCTGGCCTCTTTGCCACCTGCATGCGCCTCGTCGACCTCACCGCGATGCCGGTGCGGGCGTTCAACGTGATCATGATTCGCGCCCTGTTGCGCGACCCAGCCGCGATGCGGGGGACCTGGGCCAAGCTAGTCACCGAGGTCGGCATCCTGATCGTCTCCACGGCGGTCTTCGCGGTCATCACCCTGGCGCTCCAAGTCTGGCCCAGCCTGCTCGGTCGCGAGGTCGCCAAGGCAGCCCCGATCTTGCCCCTGCTCTGGGCAGTGCCGGCCCTGCGCAACCTGATCGAGTACCAGGCCGAGCTGCTCTATGCTTGGCAGCGGATGTTCGGCCTGTTCTGGATCTCCAGTCTCTTGATCCTGCTGAAATCCACCTTGATCGCGGCCGTGTTCTGGCAGTTCCACGGTCCAGCGCAATGGGCCGGGATGATAAACGCCGTCTTCCTGGTCGCCTACTTGGCCTCCAGCCTCGGCACCTACGCCTTCGGCCGCCGGGGGCTGGGAGCGGCTGACCCTAGACCGCTGGCTTGAAACAGGAAACCGATTGTGACGCAGCCATCGCACATCGATCGCCGGGCGGCCCTGAAGGGCGTGGTCTTCGGCACCGCCGTCCTGGCAGCCGGTCCGGACTCATCCGCCGCCCCGGCAGCTCCAGCAAGCTCAAGTACCGGGAAGCCGGGTCCCGCGGCGCGAGCCCGGTCGGTGGCCCCGCTCGGCACACCGATTGGTTGCGCAGTCCAGGCTTCGCTCCTCGACCAGGACGCGGGCTACCGGCGGGCGATCCTGCGCGACTGCGACTTGGTAGTAACGGAGGATGCGCTGAAGTGGGACCGCCTGCGGCCGACCCGCGGCGCCTTCGACTTCACCGAGGGCGATGCCATCGTGCGCTTTGCCCGGAATGTCGGCCTCGCCGTGCGCGGCCACGCCCTCGTGTTCCACGGCCAAGTCCCGCCCTGGCTTGACACAGTGCGCAGCCGCGCCGAGGCCGAGGCCGAGCTGCGCAAGCACATCGCCAACGTGGTCGGGCATTACCGCGGCGCGATCACCTCCTGGGACGTGGTCAACGAGTTCACGGACGACGCGCCCGAGCGCGGTACCGGCTTGCGCAACACCCTCTGGCGGCGCCTGATTGGAGACGGATACATCGAGATGTCGCTGCGTGCTGCTGCGCAGGCCGACCCCGCCGCCCAGCTCCTACTGAGCGACTACTTCCTTGAATTCGAGGGCGAGCACTACGACTCCCGGCGCGCCGTGATGCTGCGCACGGTGCAGGGCCTGGTGGCGCGGGGCGTGCCGCTGCACGGGGTTGGGATGCAGGGCCACCTCTACTCGGACCGCGTGATCGACCGGGCCGCCGTGGCGCGCTTCGTCGCAGAGGTGCGGGCGCTCGGCCTCGTCGTGGTGGTGACCGAGCTCGACGTCATCGACCAGACCTTCCCGGCCGACCTACGCCAGCGCGACGAGCTCGTAGCGCAGCAGGCTTTCCAGCTCCTCGACGCTATCGCGGAAGGCGGCGGCGCCGACGCAGTGTTGACCTGGGGCCTGCGCGACCGCGACAGTTGGACTCGCTGGCACAAGCCGCGGCTGGACGGCCTGCCGACCCGCTCGCTCCCCCTCGACGATGACCTAAAGCCCAAGCCCCTGCACGAGGTGATGCAGCATTTCCGACGGCGGGTTCCCACAGAGGGGCGATCGCCCGGCCTTGGATGCTCTCAGGGTCGAGCGGGCGGCCTTGCGGGAACAACGCCTTGAGCACTGCACGGCGCAGATCTCGAACTTCATGCGGCACCCGACGTCGATCCGGTTCCGTCCAAATCCAGCGAGCGCGCCTGGCCGATCGTCTCAGGCGCGGTCTGATCGCTTTGAGACCAGGATGGTCACCATGACTGCATCGATGAACCACGGTGGAACCTGGCGAATGCCCTCCCGCCGGGACGAGTGTGCGGCAACGTATGAGGTCGTGCACCACGGCCCCGTCGAGGCGCCCGAGGTGGTCGTGTGCATACCAACCATGCGCCGGCCTCACCTTCTGACACGAACCCTGCAGTCGCTCGCAGCGCAAGATGTGAGGCTACCATTCGTCTGCCTTGTCGCAGACAATGACCCGTCCGGCCGCGAGGGTGCGGCGATCGCAAAGGCCTTCCTGCAAGGTTCCAGTCTCGCTGGCGCCGTCATCGTGGTGCCACGGGCCGGCAATTGCGAGGCCTGCAGCGCCGCATTCGCGGCTGCGCGCACACTCTATCCAAGCGCGCCCTTCATTGCGATGATCGACGATGACGAGGAGGCGGAGCCAGATTGGCTGCGCCACCTGCTCGAAGCCCAGGAACGCAGCGGCGCCGATCTCGTCGGCGGGCCGGTCGTCGCGAAGTTCGAGCGCAGCGATGCCGGCTTCTTCGCCGCTCATCCGGTCTTCTTGCCCTACTACAGCACCACCGGACCGGTCCCATTTCTCTATGGGAGCGGCAATGTTCTCATTCGGGCAACCGTCCTCGACAGGATAGGATATCCGAACTTCGATGACGCCTTCAACTTCGTCGGCGGAGGTGATATCGACTTTTTCAAGAGGTGCTGTGCCGCCGGATTTACGGCCTGGTTCGAGAACGGCGCCCGTGCGAGCGAGACGGTCCCAATCGCCCGCACCCAGCTTCGTTGGGTGCTAGCCCGCAGCCTGCGCTACGGTGCGATCAACTACATGATCGAGCGGAAACAGGTGCGGACGATCGGCGGCCAGGCGCGCATCCTGGCTAAGAGCATCGCTCTGCTCGGTCTCAGTCCCATCCGCGCCGCGCGCCGGCTCCTTGCCTCCCGCAACCCGCTGATCGCCAGCCATCCCATCGCAGAGGCAGTCGGCCGGATCGGAGCGCAGTTCCGCCTGCGTCCAGAGCAGTACCGGAAAGCGCGGTAAGCCTCGTGACCACTGCTTCTATCGCCTCCCAGGGTCGCGATACCGTCCAGCGAGCGGTCCTGTTCCTGGGCAGCCTCATGGTGTTCTGGATCACGCTCGACCCCTTGAGCGATCTTTCGCGACCGCCCGGCGACCTGAGTTCGGGCGACCTGCTGAACCAGGTCCTCTACGTGGCGCTCTACTGCCTCACGATGGCGAAGCTGATCGACCTCGGTTGGCGGGGCGCGCGGCCGCTGCTGCATCCGGCCTATCTTCTACTCCTTGCCTGGTTCGCAGTCTCAGCCGTTCTCGGGGTGAACCCGGGCACATCCGTGCGCCGGCTCGTTCTCTGCGCCATGGTGATGAGCATCGTCGGAGTGCTGCCAATCCTGCCTCGCACCCAGCGCGACCTCGAACTCTGGCTCGGCACAGCAGCCATGATCGTGGTCGTCCTGTGCTATCTCGCCGTTCTCCTGGTTCCGGCGCTCTCGGTCCATCAAGCCGATGCGCCGCGCGAGGCCGGTCTGGCGGGCGACTGGCGCGGCATATACGATCATAAGTCGACGGCCGGCCCGATGATGATCGTCTTTCTGTTTATCGGGGCCTTCCTGGCCGGACAGGGCAGGCATCTTTTCGGTGGCGTCCTCTTCGTCCTCTCGCTCGTCTTTCTGCTCTTCACCGGGACGAAGCAGCCGACAGCGCTGATGCCGGTCATCCTTCTGGTTTCGCGGCTCGCTCTTCGAACCCGCTCGCGGCTTCTCTTTCTGGCGCTCTGCCTGGGAGCACTTGCACTCTACAACTTGATGACCGTGGGATCGGCCGTCATTCCCTCCGTGTCCGATATTGTGGCCAAATTGATCTCGGATCCCACCTTCACCAATCGGACCGGTATCTGGAATTTCGCGATCGATCGTTTCCTGGAACGTCCGCTCACCGGTTACGGCTTCATGGGGTTCTGGAGCACCGATGCGGTTCTGCAGAGCGATCCGCTCGGACAACTCGCGTGGACGGCCGAGGCAACCGACTCGCACAACTCCTACCTGGACCTCGCTCTCACGACCGGGTTCCCTGGCCTCTGTCTCGCGCTGTGGGTGGTCGTCCTCATGCCGCTCCTGGATTTCATGCGAGCCCGTCTCGACCCAACCAAGCGCGGGCTCGCGCTCCTGTTCTTCAGGATCTGGCTGTTCTGCATTTTCGTAGCCGCTCTCGAGACGGTCTTCTTCCTGCGCGACAGCGCCGTCTGGGTCAGTTTCCTGATCGCGATCTTCGGCCTGCGCTATCTCGCCTGCTACCCGGTGAGGCCCTGACTGGTCCGCAGGATGTCCCGGACGGTTCCGATGCGGCAACCGCGGGCGCGGGCGCCCTCGATCGCGTAGGCGAGACGCTCCGGCGTGACGCCGAACAACGAAGGCTGAGCCGCCACGTCATGGGCGTAGAACACCAACCACGCCCGCCGCGCCACGGCGGCGTCGAGCCAGGCGTCGATCTCCACCTCGCCGAGGGCCGCGTTCTCCAGGGCGACTGCCTCTAGGCGACCGCGGTCGGCCGCGCCCGTGATCGGGCCGCCGTGGACGCCCCGGCAGGCGAGGAAACGCTCCTGAAGGCGCAGCTTGTGGGCGAGCCCGATGGCGCCGTACGGATAGGCGAAGGTCGAGAGCGGCCCGACGACCGGTTCCAAAATGCGCGCGTTGGCCTCGACGTCCCGCAGGTAGGCGCCCAGGCCCGTCCGGGCGGCGCTCGGATGCGTGGCCGTGTGACAGCCGATCTCGTGGCCGCGGCGGGCAAGATCCGCCACGGCGTCGAGGCTCGCCAGCGGGTAGAGTTCCGAGACGGTGCCGGCGATTCCGCCGCAGACGTAGAACGTGCCCCGCATGCCCCTCTCCTCCAGGATGCGTGCGCCGGTCCCGGCCGCCGAGACGGCGATGTCGTCGAAGGTGAAGCTCACGGCGGCGCGCGTATCCCGGAGGAGAGGGGCGAGGGGGATGCGGCGCGTCACCACCGCCCGTGCGAGACGCCGCCCGACTTTGTCGCGCAGCGTCTCGAAGGGTGCGAGCGTCTCCGACGAGGGCATGGATCTCAGACCTTGGCGAAGGTGAACCTACCGAGCCAGGCCCGCAGGCGCCGGTCGAGTTCGGGATGGGCGCGCAGGCGGCCGACGAGCCGGGCGCGCAGGGCCGGCGCGAGCCCCCGCCAGCCCAGCGGGGCGACGAGGTCGACGAGGGCGAGCGGCTCGGTGCCGAAGCGACGCTTGTAGTCGTAGTTGCCGATGCTGAAATCGACGCAGCGCACCCCCTCGGCGTGGAGGAACGCCATGGTGCGCTCGATAACGAGCCGGCCCGGCGAGCAGTTCGACCAGCGCCCGCCCGCCTGGCCGATGCGGATCATGATGTAGCGCTCGCCTAGGCGCAGACCGAGGAGCCCCGCCACGATCTCGCCGCCGGCCACGAGGGCGGTGACGACCGTGCTCCCGTCAGCGAGCCCGCGCTCCACGAGGCGGTGGTAGACCGCCGCCACGTCGGGCTCGTTGAGGAAGTACGTCGCCCCCAGCGCGTCCATCCGGCGCTTCTGCAGGTTCTCGATCGCCGCGAGCACCGCGCGGGCCCACGCAGGGTCGGTCACCCGCTCAAAGGCCGCGTCCGGATGCTTGGTGAAGACCCGCCAGATCCGCTCCAGCTCCTTGCGCGCCGTCCGCTCGAGCCCGGCATAGCGCCAGGCATCGTAATCCGGACCGAGGCGCACGAGGTTGCCGTTGAGGGCGCAGGCGATCGCCCCAGGCAGGAGAGCCAAGGGGTTCGGCGCTCCCCCGAAGGCCGTTTCCATCTTGGCGAGGCGCACGAGATCCGCGGGTGGCAGGGCGCGGCGCACCGCCCGCCACAGCCGCGCCGCCTCACGCCGGTCCCGGGGCGCGGCCGGCCCGATCAGCGGAGCGTTGTAGTCGGTCAGGTCGAGATCGGCGAACTCGATCAGCCGCAGCGATCCGATCCGCCGCAGCACCAGCGGCAGCACGAGGGCGAGCTCCCCCGTTCGGGCCTGGCGCACCGTGACGATGACCGGCGTCAGGCCGGCCCGGCCGGCCATGGCCTCGTACCAGCTCGCGAGCCAGTCGGCGCCCTGGAACGGCGTCGGCGCAGTGCCGCCCCGGAGGGCCGAGACCTCGAAACGGGTCGCAGTCTCGGCCCGATAATCCGTCGCGGAGGAGGCCCGGGCGGCCGCGAGCGGCCGGTCGAGGGCGGTCACGCGGTAGCCTGCGCGTCGATGATCTGGCCGGGATTGGCACCGTCCAGGCGGAAATCGATCCGGCGTCGGGCCCCGCGCTCGCGCCGGACCCAGCGGCTGTTGCGAAGGACCTTCTGGAGTACGGCCTTGGACCAGTAGGACGGGCCCGTGATCGCCCGGCTGCGTGGGGGCATGCCGAGGCGGTGGCGCAGGAGCCCGTTGGCGAGGTTGACAGTCTGGAGGCGGTGGATCTCCTCGTTGGTGAACGAGATCGTCATGGAGACGTTCAGGCAGTCCAGGTTCTCGACTCGGTGCGGGGCGTTGAGCGGCCAGCTGAGCATCTGGCCGGGCGCGAGATCGAGGATCTGTGCGTGCTCGTCGTACCAGGGCTCGTAGGGCATATCGACCTCGACCTCGAACAGGGCGATGTCCTCGAGGTGCCGCTCGGTCAGGAAGGGGGGTGAGTTCGGGTAGATGTAGACCCGCTTGTGGCCGATCAGCTGCCAGAGGTGCTGGCCGGGCAGGTCGGCGTGGTAATAGACCTGCGCCGAGGGCGACGAGATCAGGATGCCCGCGCTGTGGTGGCGGGTCGAGAAGCCCGGCAGGCGCTCGGCCATCTCGGCGAAGATGGCGTCCGCCACCTCGGCATAGCGCTTGTCGACCTTCAGCACGTTGCGCAGGTTGAGCCACATCCGGCCCTTGGCGATCGCATCGATCACCGCCTTGCCTGGCAGGCCGCCGATGTCGCCCTCGCGCCAGTAGCGGCGCTGACCGCTCGCGCCCATGTGGATTAGGCTGTACTGCTCGCGCGGGTAGGTATTGATCAGCTCCGCCAGAGCCGTGCGGGAGAACAGCGGCATAGTATGGAGCCGATGTTGCAGACGCAGGGGCTGATGGCTCCAGAGCGCGCCGTGCTTGTCGGCCCAGTCCGTAAAAATCGGATCGCGATCCATAGGTGTTCGACTCCCTGTAGCGGCCTGTGTCGTTTTGATACGGCGTAAGCGCCTGCTTCGGTACGCTTATGAGCCAAATGTAGAAGCTTATTCCCAGCGGCCTCCCGGCGGGATCTGCATAGCAGCTGCAGTGCCACAAAAGATCGCGCAAACATTAATTAAACCACTGACGAAGCGGCTGAATATTTCTGTCACAAATTATATCTAAGCCGCGTGCGTTCGTAGATAGCGGAGTTGGGATAAATCATCCGGCCGACGGGACATCAATGCATGCTACTGGCTGCGGCTGTCGCCGTGAAGAAAGCCTTACGCCTCCGGCGACCGCACCAACTCGCGCGCCGTGCCAGTTCTGACCGTGGCGCGAGGTTGGGCCGGCTCCCGGTCCCGTGCCAGGTAGCGCAGGAGGGCGATGCCGGCGCTGGCGATCATTCCAAGTAGAAGAGCCGCAGGTAGTACGATCCGCGGCCCGGGCGGCCATGTCCGCTGACGAGGCGCCACCGCTTCAGAGATGATACGCACGTTGAGGGTATTGAGGCGCTCCTGCTCGCTGGCCTCCCGGGATCGCCGCAAGACACTCTCGTACAGGGTACGCAGGGCCTCCCGCTCGCGTTCGAGTTCGCTGAGGTCGACGACGGCGCTTTCGTTGGTAACCATCTCGGATTTTGCCTGAGCTAGCTGGCGGCGGATGGCCGCCTCGCTCCCCACGGCACGCTCAGCGTCCTTGCGGGTAGAATCGACGATCCGGCGCTTCTCAGCTTCGATGCGCTGCTCTGCCTCCCGCAGTTGGGCGTTCAGCTCCACGATGGCGGGGTGACGCTCGCCAAGCCGGGTTGCCGTCTCGGCCTTGCTGCGGGAGATCGCCGCGTATTGCTGGCGCAGCGCCTGCATCTCTGGGGACTGCAGCATTTCCGGGAGGGCCGTGCCGGTTTCACGGGCACGCATCCGCTCGGCCTGAGCCAACCGTTCCCGAGCTTCGACGGCTCGGATCGAGGCTGTCACGAGCTGCCGGTTGAGGTCGCCAAGCTGCTGGTCGGTGAGCAGGCGGCCACTCGCCACCATGAGTCTATTGTCTTGGCGGTACTTAACCACTCGTCTGTCGGCCGCTTCGACCCCCCGGCGCAGAGCCTCGAGGCGAGCCGTGAGAGCGTCAGAGACGCGCTTCGCGGCTTCAGTACGAGCCGCACTCTCCTCAGCGAGGTAGGCGCTGCCAACCGCATTTGCGATATTGGCCGCAAGTTGCGGATCCGAAGCCTTTGCGGCAACCTCAAGCACGAAGGTCCGTTCTGGCCGCCGCACGCTGAGGACACTGCTCAGACTGTCGATCGCTACGTTGACTGGGTCGTTCGCGCTCGCGGATGGGGTCAGGCCGAGCAGGCCCTTAACCGCGACCACGATCGGATTCGTGGAGTTGGGTTTCGCAAAATCTGGATCTTGGTCGAGCCGGAGCTGCTCTACAACCCGCCGCAACACCGTACCAGACTGAATAACGCGCGCTTGGCTCTCGGCGAGAGAAACCCCCGAATCAGCCTGCGGCGTACGGGTAGTAACTTCGTTTTCCAGTACCCGCAGATCAGAAGGATCAAGCAGGATCTGGATCCCAGCCGTGTAGATGGGCCGCATTATCCCGAGGCTTGCCACAGCAAGGGCGAGGCACGCGAGACCGCCAAGGGCGATGAATCCGGCCGAGCGCCACAGCACGCCTAGCAGTGCGATGGTGTCAAAGCCCCGACCAGTTGTGCCGGATGCGAGCTTGGATCCGCCCGCTAAAGCGATCCGAACTGGTTCCGCGGGAGCGTGACTCTCGAACCTGAACATCTGCTCCGTCTCTTCGCTGCCCGAGCCCGTGTCCTTACCAAATTGGCACGTTGCGGAGGGCGTACAGGCTCGCGGCGCAAGAGTGATGCCGAGGACAGCATGAGGCTACAGACTGTAAATACGTGATTTCTGAACAAATACCACCACCAAACATGAACGAACACAACAGGCTGCTAGGCGCGCGTAACCCATTTATCGCAAACAGATCCAGGCCACAATCCGACTTGCACCTTTCTTGCTATCTTAAGCCGATCCCTTTGCCCGCTGTACCAATTTGGGCCATTGGTTTGCAGAAATAGCACTGAGGCTGTATCATGCGGCGCACAATAGATGATTCCGATGTTCTGGCACAAAATAATGGCGATCTACAATCTCATACAGAAGTCATCCAAGCTAATGACGGACTAGATCCGCCGTGTTTGCTCATCTTGGGCTGCCGCGGTATTCCGGCGGCTCATGGTGGCTTTGAAACCTTTGCGGAGCGTCTTGCCTTGTTCCTCGTTTCCCGGGGTTGGAAGGTCGGCGTCTACTGCCAGCGTGAGGTTCCAAAAATTGATCATCGGGTCTCAGTTGAGACATGGCGCGGAATCGAATTGATCCAGGTAGAGGTTGCATCCAAGGGGCCGCAGGCGACACTCGAGTTCGATGCCTACAGTGTATTGGACGCAGCCCGTCGCGAAGGTGTGTGCCTGGTACTGGGTTACAACGGAGCCATCTTCCTGCCCTACCTACGCCTACGTGGACGCAGGGTCGTCACTAATATGGATGGTATCGAGTGGAAGCGACCAAAATGGTCGTGGCCGGTGCAGGCGTGGTTCTGGATAAATGAGTGGATCGCCGCCTGGACCTCTCACCGTCTGATCGCCGATCATCCCCAAATCGCCAACCATCTTGCAACGCGCCGCCCCCGCCGCGCGATAGCGACGATTGCCTATGGCGGCGATCCGGTTCCCTTCGCAGATCCGGCGCCGCTCGCGAACATGGGCCTAACGCCAGACGGCTACCTCGTATCGATCGCTCGCATTGAGCCAGACAACAACATCTTAACTATGGTCGAGGCATTCTCACGCCGAAGGCGGGAATGTAAGTTTGTGGTGTTAGGCAGTTTTATCTTAGGCAATCGCTACCACGAAGCAGTTCTAGCGGCGGCGAGTGAAGAGGTAATATTTCCTGGTGCAATTTATGATCCAACTACCGTACGGTCATTGCGTTACTATGCTCGCGCTTACCTGCATGGTCACACAGTAGGCGGCACTAATCCTTCACTTGTTGAGGCCTTATGGGCGGGAAGCGTAGTCGTAGCACACGACAATCTCTTCAACCGGCACACAGCCGGAGAGGATCAAATCTATTTCTCTGATAATTTCTCTTGCGAAAGCGCTATTGAGTTGATCTTATCTGACGATGACCGGGTAACCCGAGCCCGCCGCGCCGCTCGCGTCCGGGCTGAGCAGAACTTTTCCTGGGACATAGTCCTACATGCCTACGAGCAGGAATGCCTTACTCTTATTGGCAAAAGGCAGTTCTGATGTTCTATTAAAAACTTGATGTACGCGTACGGGAGTGATTCATCGGTGATAACTACCCTGTGCGAGTAGCAACTCGTTTTGGACACAGGAGCTGCCGTCGAATAGCGCTGTATGGCTTGCTGCCGGTTTCACGGACACCCGGTTTAGGTGTGATGGTGAAGCCGGAGGTGCTCCATGTAGCGTCGCAAGTTTGGACGTGAGTTCAAGATCGAGGCGGTTCGACTGGTTCGGGAACGTGGTGTCAGTGTCGCGCAGGTCGCGCGCGATCTCGATGTTCATGAGACGATGCTGCACCAGTGGGTGAAGCAAGCGGCGGCCGATCCCCAACACGCTTTTCCCGGTAAGGGGCAGATGAAGCCCGAGCAGATCGAGATCGACCGTGACCTGACCGGTATTTTGGACCGAGCCAGTTGCGAGGCTACTGCATGGTGGTGGCCATGGGTAGCTGGAAGGCCAGATCCGGAAAGCTGACAGGCGCTTGCGGCCGGTAGCCCAAGGATGAGTACGGCCGGAGGCGGTTGTAGGTGTCCTGCCAGAGACCGATCACGATTTGTGCTTCACTCAGCGAGTAGAAAATCTCCTGGCGTAGGCACTCGTCACCCAGATTGCCGTTGAAGCTCTCGCAATACCCGTTCTCCCACGGCGAGCCCGGGGCGATGTACTGGATCTGAGAGCCCGTCATGGCGATCTATTTGCAGAGTGCCTTCGAGATCATCTCAGGACCATTGTGGAACCGGATATGCTCCGGGATGCCGTGTAGGCACATCGCGTCGGCCAGCGCCTCAATCACATCAAGGCTGTTGATGCGCCGTGCCACCTTCAACGCCAGGCACGCCCGGCTATGCTCGTCGATCAGCGTCAGGATGCGCAGGCTTCGCCCGTCGTGCGTCTGAGCCTGCACGAAGTCGAAGCTCCAGACGTGATTGCGGCGAAGCGGCCGTAGCCGAACGCACGAACCGTCGTTCAGCCACAAGCGGCTGCGGGGTCTCTGCCGGCTTGGGACCTTCAGCCCCTCGCGACGCCAGATACGCTGAACCCGGTCCTTGCCCACCTGCCAGCCGTCTGCTTGCAGCAGCGCGGTGACGCGGCGGTAGCCATAGCGCTCGTACTCGGCGCCAGGGCGACGATGGCACGGGTCAGCGCATCCTCGTCGGCCAGCACGGTCGGCACGTAGCGTTGCGTGTCGCGGTGGTAACCGACGATCCGGCAAACGTGACGTTCCGAGAGGCCGTACTTCTCCCGAATACCGTCGACCGCCTGCCGGCATCGCTCGGGGGCTAGATGGGGTATTCGGGGTGCCTGGCGCGGTGGAAGCGGCGGCAAGATGGCGCTTCGATTCAACCTTGGAGCCCCGCCATGGACCAGCAGCACCACGTCGGCCTCGATGTCTCCGTGAAGGAGACAGCGATTTGCGTCGTCGATACCCACGGCAAGGTCGTGCACCGCGCCACTGTCGAGAGCCACCCCGAGGTGATCGGCCGGCATCTGATCGATCTCGGCCATGCCTACGCGCGGGTCGGCCTGGAGGCGGGACCGCTCTCGCCGTGGCTCTACGCCGGCTTGGTCGAGGTCGGGCTGCTGGCGATCTGCGTCGAGACCCGTCACATGCACGCCGCCCTCTCGGCGCGCATCAACAAGACCGACCGCAACGACGCCCTGGGCATCGCGCAGATGATGCGGGTCGGGCCGTTCAAGCCGGTTCACGTCAAGACACCGGCCAGCCAGCAGCGCCGCCTACTCCTGACCTCGCGCAAGCTCCTGCAGCGCAAGGCCTACGACATCGAGAGCGACCAGCGCGGCCAGCTGCGCAACTTCGGCCTCAAGGTCGGCGTCGTCGGGGCGGTGGGCTTCGAGCAGCGCGTGCGCGACCTCGTGCTCAATCTGCCCTTCGTCGCCGCCGTGGTCCTACCGCTGCTGGAGGCGCGCGCGGCGCTTCGGACCCAAACTCGCCAAGCTGCACAAGATGCTGCTGGACCAGGTCCGCACCGACCCGGTCTGCCGGCGATTGATGACCGCGCCCGGAGTGGGGCCGGTCGTGGCGTTGACCTACCGCACCTGCGTCGACAACCCGGCCCGGTTTGGACGTTCGCAGTGCGTCGGGGCGCATTACGGTCTGACGCCGCGGCTCTACCAGTCCGGCGAGACGATGCGGGTCGGGCGGATCTCGAAGTGCGGCGATCGGATGATGCGCGCCGCACTCTACGAGGCCGCGCTCGTGCTGCTGACCGGCTCACGCGGCCGGTGGTCAGGGCTGAAGGTGTGGGGGTTGGCCGTCGCCAAGCGCCGGGGCATGCAGAAGGCCCTCGTGGCCGTTGCCCGCAAGCTGGCGATCGTGTTGCACCGCATGTGGCGCGACGGGACGGACTTCCGTTGGTCGGCTGCGGCCACGACAGCGGCCTGAGGTCCACCGACGCCACTACGTAACATCGAGCTCCTCCGGCGTGGAGGAGGTCCCTGCGGGGACGACGGGAGCGGGTGAGACCGAGGAAACTCGAGCGTCGGTTCTGCCGAGCGCGCGGCTTAGATGGCTCCGCCCACTCCCTCTGATCCCATCATGAGGCGGTACGCGCCGACCTCGGAGAGAAGCAAGAACTCCGCAGGACCGTTCACGCACTGGATAAGGATGAGCACGCGGGGAAATTGACCGATGAACCCCGAATAGAGAAGAAGTTTCCCGAGGCGCCTCCTGCAGGATCAACTTGTCGAGCGTGAGGTCGGCAATCGCCTTGCGCAGCCGCTGGTTCTCGACCTCCAAATCCTTCATCCGCCGGACCTGATCCGTCTCCAGGCCGCCGTACTCCTTGCGCCAGCGGTAATAGCTCTGCTCCGAGATCTCTGCCTCCTTGCACGCCAACGCCAAACTCTTGCCCTGGGCTGTCTGCACCTCGATCTGGCGCAGCTTCAGCACGACCTGCTCCGCGCTCGTCTTCTGACCTTGCTGCATGGCCGACTCCTTCAGTTCCGGCTGATCTCTAAATCAGCCCGGTCCAAAGCCAGCCGGTCAGGTCAGGCGGGCGGCAATGCCGGGTCGAGGGGGACGTAGGGAATGCCGGCGCGCAGCGCGCCGAGCATCGCCGTGACGAGTCCGGGCGAGCGGCGCATGAGGAGGCCGACGCGGGCCCCCTCGGGCAGCGCGCTGTCGAACAAGGCGGCGACGATCCGGTCGGCCCAGCGGTCGAGGGCACCGTAGGACACACGCTCCTCGCCGAAGCGGATCGCGATCCGGTCCGGGGCGCGCCGGGCGTGGAGCCGGAAGGCGCGCATCGCCCCGACATCGAGCGGGTGCGCCGTCTCGGTCGCGTTCCAGGCCACCAGCATGGTCTGGCGCTCGACCGGATCGAGCAGAGCAACCCGCCCGATCGGCTGCTCGGAATCGCGGGCGAGATGCCCGAGCAGGGTGAGATAGTGGCCGATCCAGCGATCGATCGTGGCGGGCTCGAACAGGGCGCGGTTGTAGGTGGCATCGACGGTCAGTCCATCGGCCGTCTCACTCAGGCTGAACGTCAGTTCGAAGGTCGAGAACCGTTTCGGGGCCGGCGCGAGCGCTCCGTGCAGGCCCGGCCCGAAATCGAGGGCGTCGGGGAAGCGCTGGAAATTGAACTGAACCTGCGCCAGCGGCGGGCGCGCCGGATCGTGCGACCGGTCGAGGTGGCGCAGCAGTCGCCCGAGGGTACAGTCGGCGTGGGCGGCGGCCTCGGCGAGCGCCGTGCTGGTGCGGGCGAGATGGGCGGCGAAGAGCTCGGCGGGGTCGAGCCGGGCCCGCAGCGGCAGGAGGTCGGCATGGTGGCCGACGAGTCCGGGCTCGCCGCGGCGCGGTTGCCCCGCCGCGGGCACGCCGACCACGAGGTCGTCCTGCCCCGAGAGCCGGGCGAGCAGCACCTGGAAAGCCGCGAGCAGCGTGGCGGTCAGCGTCTGCCCCTGCCCGGCCGCGAGGGCTCTCAACCCGGCGACGAGCGCCGGCGGCAGGGCGACACGGCGTGTATCGCCGGCAAAGCCGCGCAGCTTCGGCCGCGGATGATCGGTCGGAAGGTCGAGCGGCTCGGGCGGGCGCGCATGGAGCCCGGCCCAATAGGCCAGCGCCCGCTCCGCCTCCGAGGCGAGGCAGCCATCGGCCCTTTCGACCGGCGCCCGTTGCTCGGGACCGGAGCGGTAGGCGCTCGCGATCTCGTCGGCCAGGACGGCGAAGGACCAGCCGTCGCAGGCGATGTGGTGGGCCGAGAGGACGAGGACGTGATGCCGCTCGCCGAGGCGGACGAGGTCGGCCCGCGCCACCGGGCCGGCGACGGGATCGAACGACAGGCCGGCCAGCGCGTGAAGCTCGGCGCCGAGCGCGGCCTCCGGCTCGGCCTCGCGCGAGAAATCTTCCCAACGGACCGGGACCTCGCCCGCGGGATCGACCCGCACGCTCTCGCCGCTCGGGGAAAAGCGGCTGCGCAGGGCGCCGTGCCGACCGGGCACCGCGCGCACGGCGTCCAGCAGGCGCGCTGCGTCGAGAGGGCCATCGAGCCGGAGGGTGACGATCTCGGTCATCGCGGCGTTGGCATCCGCCCCGAATTGCGCGGCGAGCCAGATCTCGGCCTCGCCGTCGGTGAGAGGCCGCAGCGCCCCGCGATCCGCCGCCGGCGGCGCCAGCGAGGGCTGGGGCTCGGTCAACGGAGGCCGCGCGGCCGTGAAGGTCAGGGTGAGAGTGCGGAGCTGCTCCTCCACGACACGGCACACGGCATCGAGCTGGTGCCGGAAGACGTCCTGCAACTCCTCCGGCGACAGCGTTCCGGGCGGCACGGCCTGTCGCCTGTCCCTGCTTGCATCCGGCGCGGTGCGCCGGGCCGCTCGCGTCCCATCCAGGGTCACGGATCCGGGATGAGGCTCGATCGCCCGGAAACCAGCCTCGCCGTCGATGCAGGACATCCCGATCCTCGTCTGGCCGTGCGGCTCGTCGGCGAGGGTGGCGGATACGCGATCCGCCGGGCATGCCTCACCGGATTCCCGCCGCGCCGCCGGGCTCGAACCGGGCGCTTCCGACGATCGGGCTTCCGATGAGGCACGCCTGCCTTCGTCAAACGAGCAGGAGAGTCATCGCGTCGCCGGGAATGTGGTGGCCGGAGTTTCGGCCGGTCTCCGTCAAGCTCCCGGAAGACGTGGCCGCGACCATACCAGCGGGAGGACGACGATCATCTGCCTCCTTGGGAGTAGTGCTTCTCCGCTGCCGGTGGATCAGCCGTCTTTCGGAAGAGGCGATGCTTCATACCATGTCCGACTGATCCCTTCGGGATGGCGGACTTGGCCGTCGCTCAGGCGCCGCGCGGGCTGAGCGGTACGCTCCCCGCTCCGATCAAGCGGAGACCGTATCAGAGTGCGGAGTTCGGCCTCGCCTCCGTGGATGCGGTACCGGAGAGACGCGCCTCCAGCCGGTCGATCGCCGCACTGACCAGCGCCTTCGAGGCGTGCAGCGTGCCGAGTTCGACCGAGGACATCGCCAGCATCACCGGCAGGAGGTTGCCGGTTGGACGGCCGTCCTCGCGGAACAGGCGAAGGTCGTCGTCGGGCTTGAGGCCGACGCTGCCTGCGATCCGCGCCGCGTAGTTGCGGATGCGCGTCTCGTCGCTGGCGCAGACCGGGGCCGGAAGGCTCAGATCGAGCAGGCTGCCCTTCGGCAGCGAGGCGGCGATCGAGGGCAGCGCCGCCGCCTCCGCCGATAGCCGGTCGGGCGCCAGCAGCGCGGCGGGGTTGACCGCGCCCAAGGCGACGGACGAGCGGATTGCGGCAACCGGCGGCGTCGGAGACCGGGGGCCTGCGCCTTGCATGATCTTCGGCATCGCCACGGCGCTTGGCGAGGACGTCCCGCTCAGGCCCGTCGCGATGTCGGCGGCCGGCTTCGGCAGGGGGACGGCCGGTCGCGTCCCGGCCCGGGACGCGCGGCCGGGATGCCCGGCGAGGCGCGCGCGGGCCGACCAGGGTTGCACCCGCAAGCCCGCCGTGGCGGCGGGCGCCGCGCGCGCGACCCCGCCCCGCCCGTGCCGCGCCAGGAAGCGGGCGCGCAGCGTGCCGCCGATGCCTTGCGGTGCGATCGTGGTCGAGACGGCCGCCGCCTGCCGGGCCGGACGCCGCGGCTGGCCTGCGATCGGCGCCGCTGCCGCGACGCGGGGTGCGCCGCACTCGGCGGGTGCCCAGCGGCGCACGATGGCGAGCGCCGAGCGCCGTCCGTAGTCGCGCTGGTAGCGGCGCAAGAGCTGGGCGGCCGCATCCGCCCCGTCCGCGGCGGTGGCGAAGCCGGTATGGCCCTCCGCGTCACCGCCGAGTTCGCCGCTCCAGCCTGCCTGCTTGATGCACCAGTAATTGTTGAGCCGCACGCAGCGAGCGACGAAGCCGGGCTCGCTCGCCGCGTGCCGGACGACGAGGGCCAGCGTGCCCGGCGCAAGGTTCTCGCCGGCCTGTTCGCGCCAGTTGGAGACGGCCCGCGCCACTTGGCTGAAGCTCGGCGGCGGTGTCGGCGCCGCCTCGGCCGAACGCGGCAGAGCCGGCAGGCGCGCCCGCGCCGCGTCGAGCGCAGGTTCGATCCGCGGCATCAGAGCCGTCAGGGCGAGGAGCGTTTCGAGGAGCACGCCGGTCTTCCCTTACGCGGTGTCAGCTCGGCCGTTCTCGTCAGGGAACGATGCGAGGCGGCGAAGGGTTCGCTGAAGCCGATGGAAACCGCTCAATCGTCGTCCATCTCCGCCGCGAGCTGGCGCGGGCGCACGAACCGCAGAAGACGCCCGGTGCCGGGCGCGATGTCCTCCCAGCCCACCGCGTCGAATTCCAGCACGGCGAGCGCCGCGGTCGGGAATTTTTCGCGAAGGTCGTTTCTCAGCTCCTTCGGCCCCTCCCCGACGAGCCGGAGAGCGAGATCGCCGAGGCCGGGATTGTGGCCGATGACGAGCAGAGTCTGCGCCTCCGCCGGGGCGGAGCGGATCGCGTCGAGGATGCGGGAAGCGGGCGCCTCGTAGATCGAGGGCACCGTCTCCATCGGTGTCTCGGTCAGCTCGCCCCGCGCCGCCTCCCAGGTCTCCTGCGTGCGCCGGGCCGGCGACACCATGACGTGATCGGGTGCCAGGGATTCGCGGGCGATGTAGGCGCCCATCAGCGGCGCGGCCTCGCGCCCGCGGGGATTGAGCGGTCGGTCGATATCGCCCACGCCCTGCGGATAGGCGGATTTGGCGTGGCGCAGGAGGAGCAGGCGGCGCATCATTGGAAACCGACCACGGCATGCGGGACGTAAGGGGCTTCGAGTCGGGCGATCTCGTCCGGCGTCAGCGCGAGGTCGAGGGCAGCCGCCGCATCGTCGAGATGACCCGGCTTCGAGGCGCCGATGATCGGCGCGGCCACGCCCGGCCGCTGGATCACCCAGGCAAGCGCCACCTGCGCCCGCGGAACGCCGCGGTTCCGCGCCACCTCGGCCACCGCCTCGACCACCTCGCGGTCGGCCTCGACGGTGGCGTCGTAGAGCTTCTTGCCGACGAGATCGCTCTCCTGCCGGGCGCTACCCGCGTCGAAGTCGCGGGTGAGCCGGCCGCGGGCGAGCGGGCTCCAGGGCAGCAGCGGGATACCCTGGTCGGCGCAGAGCGGGATCATCTCGCGCTCCTCCTCGCGGTGGAGCAGGTTGAGGTGGTTCTGCATGGTGGCAAACCGCGTCCAGCCGTTGAGGTCGGCGGTGTAGAGTGCCTTCGCGAACTGCCACGCGAACATCGAGGACGCGCCGATATACCGGGCCTTGCCCGCCTTCACGACGTCGTGGAGCGCCTCCAGCGTCACCTCGATCGGCGTGGCGTAGTCCCAGCGGTGGATCTGGTAGAGGTCGACGTAGTCGGTGCCGAGCCGTTTGAGCGAGGCGTCGATCGCGGAAAAAATCGCCTTGCGCGAGAGGCCACCGGCATTGGGCCGATTCTTCAGCGGATAGTAGACCTTGGTCGCGAGCACGATGCTGTCACGGTCGGCATAGTCCCTGAGTGCGCGGCCGACGATCTCCTCGGAGGTGCCGTCGGAATAGTAGTTCGCGGTGTCGAAGAAGTTGATCCCGAGATCGAGCGCCCGCTTGATCAGCGGTCGGCTCTCCTCCTCTCGCATCGTCCATGGATGCGGTCCCCGCTCCGGCACGCCGTAGGTCATGCAGCCGAGGCAGAGCGGCGAGATGTCGAGGCCGGTGCGGCCGAGCTTTTTTGTCTGCATGGGGGCATCACGCGGGTGGACGACGCGCCCTTACATGGGGCGCCGCCGCCGATCGTCACCGCGGGATCGCGCGGTTCGCACCATCGGAGATCAATCAACGAATGACGACACCGTGACGGACATCGCGCTTGCAAAAGAGTTGCGCGCAACTCATGAAGAGGGGCCTTTTGCCTGGCGCGATTCTAAACTGAGAGAGTGTTCCATGATCCGGTTTCGCATGCTCCTCAGTTGCACCGCTGCCATCGGCTGTCTTCTAGGCCCGGCCGTTGCCGAGGAGGCCGATCCGGCCGCCATCGTCGCCGGGATGTTCGCCGCTGGCGGCAACCATACGGGTGTGCGCGCGAGCGGCGCCAAGGGCGTCTGCCTCAAGGGCGAGTTCACGCCCGCGCCCGGCGCCGCCGCCCTCTCCAAGGCACCCCAATTCCAGAAGGCAGCGCCGGTGACGGCCCGCTTCTCCATGGGCGGCAGCAACCCGAAAGTCTCCGACAAGGTCAAGCCGGTCACCCGCGGTTTCGCCATGCGGATGAACGATCCCGCCGGCGACATGGTGTTCGTTGTGATCTCCGCGCCGGTCTTCTCGACGCGCACGCCCGAGCAACTCCTCGCGGCCCTCCAGGCCCGCGCACCGGGGCCGGACGGCAAGCCGGATGCCGAGAAGGTCAAGGCGTTCGTGGCAGCCAATCCGGAGACGACGCGGCAGGCAGCCTGGCTCAACGCGCGGCCGGTGCCGGCGAGCTTCGCGGGCGTCGATTACTGGGGCGTCCACGCCTACACGCTGACCAATGCGAAGGGTGAGACCAAGACGGCGAAGCTGAAATTCGTGTCCGCCGACAAGGCCGGCCTCAGCGACGACGAGCTGAAGGCCAAGCCCGACAGCTTCTACGCCGACGAGTTGAAGGAGCGCCTGGGCCGCGGGCCGGCCCGGTTCGATCTCGTCGCGATCCTAGCCGAGCCGGGCGACCTGACGAACGACTCGACCGTCCAGTGGCCCGAGGAGCAGCGCAAGACCGAGACGCTCGGCACCCTCGCGGTCACGGCGATCGAGCCGGACGCCACCTGCGACGCGCGCACCTTCGACCCAGTGGTGGAACTGCCGGAGGGGATCGCCGGCCCGGCCGACGACCCGATGTTCGCGGTTCGCTCTCCGGCCTACGCCGTGTCGCTCTCCCGCCGGACGAACTGACCGGCCGCGGTCGGGGCGGCTCAGAGTGCCTCATGAAACTCCCGGTTATCGACCGTTCTTGCTCTGGCGAGGACCGTGCAGCGGGAGTTTCGTGAGAGACACTCAGCCGCCCCTGCCCTCGCGCCGCATCATGAAGGCGAGCTTCTCGAACAGGCCGACGTCCTGCTCGTTCTTGAGCAGCGCGCCGTGCAGCGGTGGGATCAGTTTGCAGCCGTCGCGCTCGCGCAGGGTCTCGGGCTGAACGTCCTCGGTGACGAGGAGCTTGAGCCAGTCGAGCAGCTCCGAGGTGGAGGGCTTCTTCTTGAGGCCGGGCACCTCGCGGGTCTCGAGGAACACCCGCAAGGCCTCCTCGACGAGGCGGTGCTTGATGCCCGGATAATGCACCTCGACGATGCGTTGCAGCGTCTCGGCGTCCGGAAATTTGATGTAGTGGAAGAAGCAGCGGCGCAGGAAGGCGTCCGGCAGTTCCTTCTCGTTGTTCGAGGTGATGATGACGATGGGGCGGTTTTCCGCGCGGACCGTCTCGCCGGTCTCGTAGACGTGGAACTCCATCCGGTCGAGTTCTGTCAGCAGGTCGTTGGGGAACTCGATATCCGCCTTGTCGATCTCGTCGATCAGCAGCACCGGCCGCTGCGGGGCCGTGAATGCCTCCCATAGCTTGCCGCGGCGGATGTAGTTGGCGATGTCCGAGACCCGCGGATCACCGAGCTGCGAGTCGCGCAGCCGCGAGACCGCGTCGTACTCGTAGAGGCCCTGCTGCGCCTTGGTCGTGGACTTGATGTTCCAGGTCAGCAGCGGCGCGCCGAGTCCGCGGGCGATTTCCTCCGCCAGCACCGTCTTGCCGGTGCCGGGCTCGCCCTTCACCAGCAGCGGGCGCTCCAGCACGATCGCGGCGTTGACCGCCGTGGTGAGATCGGGCGGCGCGACGTAGGACTCGGTTCCGGTGAAGCGCATGGGGTCTCGCGTCGGCATGGGGATCGCCCGCAGTAACCCGGCGCGAAGCGGATCGGCAACCGGTCGGGCGGCCGGTTCGAGGGGTCCCTGTCTACAGTGTCTTCCCGTCGTGCCACACGCAGTTGGTGGCGAGAATCCCGAGGTTCACGTCCGATTTCTGAGGCTGCGGCAGGGTCTTGCCGTCCATGGCGAGGTCGATCTTGATTTCGACCTGTCCCTTCGTCTCATTCGAGCGGCGGGAGAAGTAGCAATATTGCTGGAACGGCCGCTCCTCGTTGGCCTTGAAGTTCCAGCCGGTCACGATCTGCCCATCGAGATAGGGCACCTGCTTGAACACCGTGAAGGTCGTGTTCACCGGCGCCTGCGAGGCCGGGACGGCGTCGGCACCGAGCTGAGCCTTGGTCGGTGTCGGCACGCCGCTGGCCTTCTGGGTCGGTAGCCCTTCGAGCTTCAGAGTGTTGTCGGTCAGCGTCACCTCACCCTTGGTCTTCAGTGTCACGTCTGCGAGCGCCGCCTGCATCGCGCCGGCGATCTTCTCGGCGGCCGAGTCGAACTGGTTCATGTAGGCGTAGCCGTAGCAGGCCGCACCGATGCCGATCCCGGCGAGCGCCGAGAACGCGCCGGCGCCGATCGCTCGCAGCAGGAAGGCGCGGGCGAAATGCATCCGCGCCTCCGCCCGCAGGCGGCCGTTGACGTGTTGCGCGAGCACGATGTTCTCGTGCGTGCCCTCGGTGTGGATGCTCATGGCCGGGCGCTCGACTTGCGGGGCTTTACGCGGTCACGCCGGTCGGGGCGTTGCCGGAGGTGTTGGCGGGCGGCGGAGGCGGCGGCACCACGGGCGCGGTGCGTCGCTCCAGCGGGATCACCGAGGCGTCGCGCGTGACCGGTCTCGGCTGCGCCAGGGCCATCTCCTGGCGCACGCCCTCGGCGATGGAGGCGAGCAGGTAAGGCGTGGCCTCCGGGTTCACGGCAGCGCCAAGGTCGTCCTCGTCCATGAAGGTCCGGCGCACCGAAACGGCCGAGAGCGCCAGGATCGTCGAGGCGAAGGCCGCGCAGAGGGCCGGCACGAACACGAAGATGCGCAGGAAGGCGTGAACCTGCGCGTCGCTCACCTCGATCGGATCGACGCCGTAGACCATGGCGGTGAAGGAGTGGAGCTGCGAGCGGTTGACCGCGTTGCGGTAGGCCTGCTCGGCATCGGCGACCTTGCGGTCGGCCGCACCCCGGTCGAGGAGCCCCCGCGCCTTGCGCGCCTCCTCCAGCTCCTTGACGATGGCGCTGCGATCGGTGCCCGCCTTGGCCACCGCGGCGTTGAGGGTCGCGGTGCGCGGATCGGTGACGCATTTCAGGTTCGAGTAGCGCATGCCGCGGCTGTTGGTGCCGGTGACGCGCTCGCAGCGCTGCGCCGGGAGGCCGGCGAGCTGAGAGGCGTTCTCGGCCGAGCGCCGTTCGATCTGTTCCAGCTCATTCGTGTATTGCTCGACGCGGGCATTGGCGGCGGCAATCCGGGTATCGATGCTGTCGCGGTCGGCCTGTGCGTCCTTGAGCGCGGTCTTGGCCTTGGCCGCATCCATCAGGCGGGGATGAAACATCATCTCGCCGAGCTGCGACACCGACTTCGTGGTCACGCCCGCGGCGAAGATGATGCCGATGATCGCGAGCCCCTTCACGAACCACGAGCGCTGCGTGCGTGCCAGGATGCCGAGCGGCACGCGGCACAGCTCCACCGCGGCGTAGACCAGCGGCGCCAGCAGCATGAAGTAGAACGCCCGTTCGTCGCCGTCGCTGTAATAGCCCGCGAACAGCCACGCGCCCCACAGCGAGGCGCCGATCACCATGAATTCGACGAGGTAGGCGATGGCGACGTAGCCCCACTTGATGCGGTAGCCGCGCTCGATGTCGCGCTCGTGCTTCCACCGTTGCTGGTCGAGCACCCAGTCGCGCCGCTCGCGCTGCACGTCCCGGTTCGGAGGCTGTCTGCGGAAGAAATTCATGCGCTTCTTGGACTGCTGCGTGCCTTCGGAGGCGGCGAACCCACCACCTCCTAACAACGCGTTACCCGAGCGTAAGCGCGTATTGTGCCGAAGTTGTGCCGACTGAAGCGATAAGCGGTGGATGGCTGGATAGCCTAACCGCCTCCTAACATCGCGTTACCTGAGCGTAAGGGCGTATTGTGCCGAAGTCGTGCCGACTGAAGCGATGAGCGGTGGATGGCTGGATAGCCTGACCGCCACGGCCGAAGCGGCAACGCGAAAACCGCGCGCGGTCGCGGAAAACGATTGCTCCCCGACCGGCTCGCCGCCCATGATGCGGTTCGGTTCCCCCTGGCGGCATCGAGGCTGCAAGGCGCCGGGCCGCCGTCTTCTTCTTCCAGCACCAGCGTACACGCCCGATGACCGACCCCGTGCAGGCCGGAGCCCAGATTGCCGCGCAAGCTGGCGCGCATGCGGGCGCCTTTGCGGGCGGCTACCGGGAGGCGATCCTCTTTCTCGTGACCGCCGGCATCGTCGTGCCGCTGTTCCACCGCCTGCGGATCTCACCGGTGCTGGGCTTTCTCGGCGCCGGCGCGCTGCTCGGACCCTTCGGCCTCGGCCGCTTCGCCGACGCGCATCCGTGGCTGGCGCCCTTCACCATCGGCAACCGGTCGGAAATCGCGCATCTGGCCGAGTTCGGCGTTATCTTCCTGATGTTCATGATCGGGATCGAGTTGTCCTGGGAGCGCCTGCGGGTGCTGCGCCGCCTCGTGTTCGGCCTCGGCGTGATCCAAGTGGCAGCCTCCGCGAGCATCATCGCCGCGATCCTCGTCGCGCTCGCCCAGCCGGTCGCCGGGGCGGTGCTGGTCGGGCTCGCGCTCGCGCTTTCTTCCACGGCCGTCGTGCTGCCGGTGCTCGCCGAGCAGAAGCGGCTCGGCACGCCGGCCGGGCGCACCAGCTTCGCGATCCTGCTGTTCCAGGATTTGGCGGTCGCCCCGATCTTGTTCGCCATCGCCGTACTGGGCCGGAAGGACGGCGGCGATCTCGGCGGCGCGCTCGCCGTCGCCCTCGGTCAGGCGGCGATCGCCCTGGCGGTGATCGTGGTGGCCGGGCGCGTGGCCCTGCGACCGCTCTTCCACCTCGTGGCGCGCACCCGCTCGCCCGAACTGTTCATGGCCGCCTGCCTGCTCGTCATCGTGGCCACCGCGTTGGTGGCGGCCGGCAGCGGCCTGTCGATGACGCTCGGCGCCTTCGTCGCCGGCCTGTTGCTGGCCGAGACCGAGTATCGCCGGGCAATCGAGGCGACGATCGACCCGTTCAAGGGCCTCCTGCTCGGTGTGTTCTTCGTCTCGGTCGGCATGAACCTCGACCCGGCCCAACTCGTCGCCGCGCCCGGCGCCATTCTCGGCCTGTCGCTCGGGCTGCTCCTGATCAAGGGCGCGGTGGTGCTGGCGGGCGCCCGTGTGATGGGAATCTCCCGCGCGGTCGCCCTAGAGACGGCGCTGCTGATCGGCCCCGGCGGCGAGTTCGCCTTCGTGCTGATCGGTGGCGCCATGGTCGCCGGCCTCGTGCCGGAGCCGGTGGGCGGCGCGGCCCTCATCGTCACCTCCGTGACCATGATCGCGATCCCCGGCCTTGCGGCTCTGGGCCGCCGGGTCGGAAAGCAGGTGTCTAGGGAAGCGCTCGGCCGGGCAAGGGCCGAGCCGGTGCCGGACCCTCAGCAGAACCGGGTGATCGTGGCGGGCTATGGCCGGGTCGGGCGGCTGGTCGGCGAGATGCTCAAGCGCCACGCCATCCCCTACCTCGCCCTCGACTCGGACCCCGCCCGCGTCGCCGAACAGCGCCGCCTCGGCAGCCCTGTCTATTTCGGGGACTCGGCCAACACGGAGATGCTGCGCCGCTGCGACATCGCCACCGCCCGCGCCCTGGTCGTCACCCTCGACAATCCCCGCGCGGTGGAGGCTGTGGTGCAGGCTGCCCGCGCCGAGCGGCCGGACCTGACGATCGTCGCCCGCGCCCGCGACGCGCGCCACGCCACGCAGCTCTACGAGATGGGCGTCGATGACGCGGTGCCGGAGACGATCGAGGCCTCGCTGCAGCTCTCGGAAGCCGTGTTGGTCGATGTCGGCGTGCCGATGGGCCACGTCATCGCCTCGATCCACGAGCGGCGTGACGAGTTCCGCACCATGCTCAAGCGCAGGGAAGCGGAGGCGCGACCCGTCTTCCGCGCCCGCCGCACGGTCGGCAAGGGGCGTCCGACGGACACCGCATCCGAGGCCAAGGCCGCCGAACCTTCGGTCGAGGCGCGGCCGATTGGAAAGAGCGCCTGAGACGGTCTCCGCTCGATTCAAGCGGGGAGCGGATCGGCCAGCCCGCGCGGCGCTTGAGCGCCGGCCAAATCCGCCATCCCGAAGGGATCAACCGGATTTGGTATAAGACGCGACCCCCGATCGGTTTCGTTCCGCTCGCAATGACGGCGGGAGAAACCTGGGGCGATCAACCGGTGGCGGAATTACTCCACGCCGGCTTCCGGCAGCGCCGCGACAAGCGCGCGAAACCGGTCGCCGCGGACCTCGAAATTCGGGAACTGGTCGTAGGAGGCGCAGGCCGGCGACAGCAGCACGACGGGCGCCTCCGTTCCCGATGCGCGGGCAGCCTTCGCCGCCGCCGCCGTCGCGGCCTCGAGCGTGTCGCAACGGGTGAAGGGCAGGCGCCCGTCCAGCGTCGCGGCGAAGGCGTCGCTCGATGCGCCGATCAGATAGGCGTGAGTCACGCGGTCGAACAGCGGCGCCAGCGGCTCGATACCGCCCTCCTTCGCCTTGCCGCCGACGATCCAGTGGATGTCGCGGAAGGCCAGCAGCGCCTTCTCGGTGGAATCGGCGTTCGTCGCCTTGGAATCGTTGACGAACAGCGTCGCGCCGATGCGGCGCAGGGGTTCCATCCGGTGGGCGAGGCCGGGAAAGCTCTTGAGCCCCGCCGCGATCTCCGCCCCGGTGAGGCCGAGCCGGATCGCGGCGGCGACCGCGGCGGCGGCATTCTGGAGATTGTGGTCGCCGAGCAGCGCCTGGATGCCGGAGACTTCGGCGATCACGGCGCCGTCGGGCCCGCGCACCCTGCCGTCCGCGCCGACATAGTCGCCGGCCTCGTCACCGTGGCCCTCGACATGGAGGCGGATGCGCGCGCCCGCGCGGCGCTCGGCGATGGCGGCGCAATACGGATCGTCCACGCCGATTACCGCGAGGTCGGCGCCGGCCACCAGCCGCTCCTTGATGGCGGCGTAGTTCTCCATGGTGCCGTGACGGTCGAGATGGTCCGGCGTCAAGTTCAGCAGAATGCCGACGCTTGGCTTGAGCGAAGGCGTCAGGTCGATCTGGAACGAGGACAGTTCGACCACGTGGACGCGGTTCGCGGCCGGAGCCTCCAGAGACAGGATCGCGGTGCCGATATTGCCACCCATCTGCACGTCGCGGCCGGCATGGCGCAGCAGGTGGGCGGTGAGTGCCGTGGTGGTGGATTTGCCGTTGGTGCCGGTGATGGCCACGAACGGCGCCTCCGGCGCCAGCGCCGCGCGCTCGCGGCAGAAGATCTCGATATCGCCGATGATCTCGACGCCGGCCCCGCGGGCCAGCCCCACGGTCCAGTGCGGCTCAGGATGGGTCAGCGGCACGCCGGGTGCGAGCACCAGGGCTTCGAAGCCCGACCAGTCGGCCGCCTTGAGATCGGTGACGGTGATGCCCTGTTCGCGGGCGCGGTCGCGGCTGCCCGCGTTGTCGTCCCAGGCCAGCACGTCGGCGCCGCCCGCGAGCAGCGAGCGGACGGTCGCGAGACCGGACCCGCCGAGGCCGAACAGGGCGACCTTCCGGCCGGCGAAGGTGGTGGCTGGCGTCATGGTCTGTGTCTCTCGTCCCGGCTCAGCGCAGCTTCAGCGTGGCGAGGCCGACCAGCGCCAGGATGACGGCGATGATCCAGAACCGGATCACGACCTGCGGCTCCTTCCAGCCCTTCTGCTCGAAATGGTGATGGATCGGCGCCATGCGGAAGACGCGTTTGCCCGTGAGCTTGAACGACAGCACCTGGATGATCACCGACATGATCTCCAGCACAAACAGGCCGCCGACGATGGCCAGCACGATCTCGTGCTTGGCCGCAACCGCGATCGAGCCGAGCAGGCCGCCGAGCGCGAGTGAGCCGGTGTCGCCCATAAAGATCTGCGCCGGCGGCGCATTGAACCAGAGGAAGCCGAGCCCCGCGCCGATCACCGCGCCGCAGACCACGGCAAGTTCGCCGGTGTCGCGCACGTAGTTCACCTGCAGGTAGCCGGCATAGATGACGTTGCCGACGAGGTAGGCGATCACGCCGAAGGTGGCGCAGGCGATCATCACCGGCACGATGGCCAGACCGTCGAGACCATCGGTGATGTTGACCGCGTTGCCGGCGCCGACGATCACGAATGCGGCGAACGGCACCCAGAACCAGCCGAGGTTCAGCAGCGTGTCCTTGAGGACCGGGAAGGCGAGCTGGTTCTGCAGTGCGGGCGGCGAGTAGATCGAGATCAGCAGGCAGGCGGCGCCCGCGATCGCGAATTCGAGCAAAAGCCGGAAGCGGCCGGAAAACCCCTTATGCGACTGCTTCGTCACCTTGAGGTAGTCGTCGTAGAAGCCGATCGCGCCGAAGCCGAGGGTCACGGCCAGCGTCACCCAGACATAGTGGTTGTGCGGGTTGGTCCACAGCAGGATCGAGACCACGGCGCCGGCCAGGATCATCAGGCCGCCCATGGTCGGCGTGCCGCGCTTGGTCAGGTGCGTCGCCGGGCCGTCCTCGCGGATCGGCTGGCCCTTGCCCTGGCGCAGGCGCAGAAGCGAGATGATCCAGGGCCCGAACCAGAACACGAAGAAGCCGGCCGTGAACAGCGCGCCACCGGTACGGAAGGTGATGTAGCGGAACACGTTGAGGGGCGTGAGCGTGCCGCTCAGTTCCGACAGCAGATAGAGCATGCGTTCGTCCGCCCGCGGCAAGTCGTTGTTCGGCGTGCCCGGCGCCGCGCACGGAGCGCGGCCGGCTGAAACGGCCGGGCGCGAGGGCCTGGCCGGTGGATGAGGCTTATCGACCCGCGTTCAGTGCGACTTCGCGCGGGTCCGGGGCGACCGCGTAGCGGGCTTTGACCGCTTCGACAATGCGAACCATGCGCATGGAGTTGGAACCCTTCACCATCACCGCATCGCCCGGCCGCAGGGTCGCGAGAACGGCGTCGGTGACATCCTCCGCGGTGAGGCCGGCGGTGCCTCGCACCGGCATCGGGAGCGCCTCGAACAGATGCGCCATGAGCGGGCCGACGGCGAAGACGCGATCGATGCCGTTCGCGGCGACCGCGTCCGCCAGTTCGCGGTGCAGCGCCTCGCCGGCGGCGCCGAGTTCCTTCATGTCGCCGAGCACGGCGATGCGCCGGCCCTTGGGCCCGGTGTCGATGCCGGCGAGCGTTGCCAGGGCGGCGCGGATCGAGGCCGGGTTGGCGTTGTAGCTCTCGTCGATCAGGAAGGCCTCTCCGTCCTCGATCCGCAGCGCCGTGCGCTCGCCGCGCCCGACCGGCGGCTTGAGGCTCGCCAGCGACAGGGCGGCGCGGGCGAGGTCGGCGCCGAGCGCGTGGATGCAGGCCAGCACGCCGAGCGAGTTCATCGCGACGTGCCGGCCCGGCGTGCCGAGCTGGTAGGTCACGGGGACGCCCATCACCGTGGCATCGACCACCGAGACATCGGGCCGGAGCAGGATGCGGTGGGCGCACACATCCGCCGAAGCGTGCTCGCCGAAGGTGACGACGCGCCCGGCCCGCGAGGCATGAGCGTGGGCGAGCAATCGCTCGTAGTTCGGGTTGTCGCGGTTGATCACCGCGACGCCGCCCGGCTTCAACCCCGAAAAGATCTCGCCCTTGGCGTCGGCGATGGCGGACAGCGAGCGGAAATGCTCGATATGCACCGGCTCGACCGTGGTGATCAGCGCCACGTCCGGCCGCACCATGGCGGTGAGCGGCAGGATCTCGGCGCCGTGGTTCATGCCGATCTCGAACACACCGAAGCGGCTGTCTTCCGGCATCCGCGCCAGCGTCAGCGGAACGCCCCAATGGTTGTTGTAGGAGGCGACCGAGGCGTGCGTGGCGCCTTGCGCCGAGAGCACGTGGCGCAAAGCCTCCTTGGTGCCGGTCTTGCCGACGGAGCCGGTTACCGCGACGATCGCCGCCTCGGTGCGGGCGCGGGCGGCGAGGCCGAGGCGGCGCATCGCCTCCAGCACCGGATCGTCGCCCTCCCCCGGCACGGCGAGCACCGGGCCGGCGCCCTCGAATTCTTCTGCGCGCCCGGCCGTGACCACCGCGGCGCCAGCGCCCTTCCCGAGGGCGGCCGGCACGAAGTCGTGCCCGTCTCGCGCCTCGCCGCGGATGGCGAAGAACAGGTCTCCGGGCTCCAGGCTGCGGGTGTCGATCGAGGCGCCCGTGACGGCGCGCGGCGTGCCGATCAGGCGCCCGCCGGTGGCTGCTTCGAGGGCCGCGGGGGTCCAGAGGGGAGCGTCGCTCATCCGTTCAACTCCGCGATCGCGGCGCGCAGGGTGTCGTGATCCGAGAACGGGAGCACCCGTGGCCCGACGATCTGGCCGGTTTCATGACCTTTGCCGGCCACCACCAGCACGTCGCCGGCGCCCAGTGCTCGCACGCCGGCGCGGATCGCCTCGGCCCGGTCGCCGATCTCCTCCGCCCCCGGCGCCGCGGCGAGGATGGCGGCGCGGATCGCGGCGGGCTCCTCGTTGCGGGGATTGTCGTCGGTGACGATGACCCGGTCGGCGAGGCGTTCGGCGATGGAGCCCATGATCGGCCGCTTGCCGGCGTCACGGTTGCCGCCGCAGCCGAACACCACGACGAGGCGCGCGCTGGCGAAAGGGCGCAGTGCCGTGAGCACGTGTTCCAGCGCCTCCGGCTTGTGGGCATAATCGACGAGGCAGAGGCCCCCGTTCGCCTCGCCGATCCGTTCCATGCGGCCCGGTACGCCGGTGAGCCCTTCGAGCGCGGCGAAGACGCCGGCCGGATCGGCAGCACCCGCCGGTGTCGCCAGGGCGAGGCCGGCCGCGACCAGCGCGTTCTCGACCTGGAAGCCGCCGACGAGCGGCAGGCGAACCCGATATTCATTGCCGTCATGGGCGAGCGTCAGGCTCTGTGAGAAGCCTTCCGTGCCGGCTTCCATCAGGCGGATGAAGTCGCCGTTGCGCCCCGTGGTGAGGATCGTGTGCCCGGCGGCGTCGGCCGTGCCGATCACGCGCTCGGCATAGGCGCCGTCGGCGTTGACGATGGCCGGGCGTCCCTTCGGCAGCAGTGTCGTGAACAGCCGGAGCTTGGCTTCGAGATAGTCCTCGATCGTCGGATGATAGTCGAGGTGGTCGCGGCCGAGATTGGTGAAGGCGGCGGCCGTGAGTTCCACCCCGTCGAGGCGGCGCTGCTCGATGCCGTGCGACGAGGCCTCCATGGCGAGATCGGTGATGCCCTCATCCGCCAGCCGTGCCAGGGTCTCGTGCAGCGTCACGGGATCGGGCGTCGTCAGCGAGCCGTATTCCGCGCCTCGGTTCGTGACGATGCCGACGGTGCCGAGGCTCGCCGCATCTCGGCCGAGCCGCGACAGGATCTGGCGCACGAAGTCGGCGACCGAACTCTTGCCGCTGGTGCCGGTCACCGCCACCACCGTCTCCGGCTGGCGCCCAGACAGGCGGGCGGCGGCAAGCGCCAGGGCGCGACGGGCCTCCGCCACTTCGATCCAGGCCGTCGCATCGGGCAGGTCGTCCGGGCGCGTCCCCTCCCCGGCCACGGCGATCGCGCCGGCTCCGGCGGCGGCGGCGGCGAAGAGCCGGCCGTCGGCGGCATTGCCGGGTACCGCCACGAACACGCCGCCGGGCACGACCCGGCGGCTGTCGGCGGTGAGGCCGGCGACGGGGCGGGCGGCAATCGCCGCATCCGCCTCCGGGAACAGGTCGCCAAGCGTCGGCTGGCTCATCGGGACAAAACCTCGGAAGGGTCCGTGCGGGTCAGGCCGACGGGGTACAGGACACTGTCACTGCCCGTCCACCATGGTCGCGTGGTAGGCGCCGAGCTTCACCATCAGCGGGAACGGCTTAACCGGCGGGTCGAAGCGCGGCGCGAGCCCGAGGATCGGCGCGGCCCGCTCGATGATCTTGCCCGTCACCGTGCCCGAATTGTAGGCCGCTGTGGCGTAACCGCCGTTCTCGGGCAGGCCCTGCGGCTCGTCCATGATCGTCAGGAAGAGGTATTTCGGCTTGTCCATGGGGGCGGCCGCCATGAAGGTCGTGAACAGGCGGTTCTTGACGTAGCGCCCGTTGATGACCTTCTCCGCCGTGCCGGTCTTGCCGCCGACGTAGTAGAGTGGGATCGAGGCCTTCTTGGCCGAGCCCTCGGTGGCGTTGAGGCGCATGATGAAGCGCATCGCCTCGCTGGCCTCGGGTTTCAGCACGTGGCTGGCCTTGGCCCGCGCGGTCGGCTCGTCGGTCTTGAGGAAGGTCGGTGTCATCAGGTCGCCGCCGTTGACGATCGCCGCCACCGCCGCCGCCGCCTGGATCGGCGCTACCGCGATGCCGTGGCCGAAGGCGATGGTGATGGTGTTGATCTCGGCCCAGCGCGGCGGAAGGATCGGCGTGGCCGATTCCGGCAGCTCGGTCCGCATCCGGTCGAGCAGGCCCATCTTCTTCAGGAAGGCGCGGTGGCCGGGCACGCCGACGCCGAGCGCCATCTTGGCCGAGCCGATGTTGGAGGAGTGGGTGAACACCTCCGGCATGGTCAGCACGCGGCCGGTGGCGTGATAGTCGTGGATCTTCTGGCGGCCCCAGTGCATCACGCCGCCGCGGGTGTCGAAGGTCGAGTTGACGTTGTACTTGCCGGAATCGAGCGCCATGGCGAGCGTCATCGCCTTGAAGGTCGAACCCATCTCGTAGACGCCGACATTCATCCGGTTGATGCGGTCGTCGGCGAGCGCGTCCTTCGGCTCATTGGGGTCGAAATCCGGATAGGAGGCGAGCGCGACGACCTCGCCCGTGGTCACGTCGAGGATCATCGAGGCGCCGGCTTTGGCCCTGAACTTCTCCACGCCCTTCACGAGCTCGTCGCGCAAGGCGAACTGAGCGCGCAGGTCGAGAGAGAGCTGGATCGGCGAGAGGTCGGTCTGCTTGGCGATGAGGCCGAACTCGTTAAGCGCCTTGTTGCCGCGGTTGTCGATGTACTTCTCGATGCCGGCGATGCCGATATTGTCGAGGTTGGTCGCACCGATGATGTGCGCTGCCGCGACGCCGTTCGGGTAGACGCGCTTGTGGTCGGGCAGGAAGCCGACGCCCGGGATGCCGAGGCGGTGGACTTCGAGCTGCTGCTTCGGCGTGATCTCGCGCTTGATCCAGACGAAGCCCTTCTTCGAGGACAGCTTGGCGCGCAACTCCGCTGCGTTCAGCTCGGGCAGCACCGCGGTGAGGAGTTCGACCGCCTCGTCGGTGTCGAAGGTGCGCGCCATCCGCTTCGGCTCGGCGAAGACCGAGACGGTGCGGATGTCTGTGGCCAGGATCTCGCCGTTGCGGTCGATGATGTCCGGGCGGATCGCCGTGGTGGCCGCCGCCGCCACCCGGTGCTCGTCGCTGTTGTTGGCGGGCGTGGCCGCGATCACGATCAGCCGTACGCCGATCGTCGTGAACACCGCCGCGAAGGCGAGACCGACCAGGGCCACGCGGGCGTGGGAGCGTTCGATCGCGAGGCGGAACATCATCCGCGCGATGCGCGTGAGCGCCGAAGCCGGCGGCTCGCTCGTCACGACGCGCTCCGGAATCGGATCCGGCGCCGGCTGGGTCATATCCTGCGCGAACGCGTCCGATCCCTCCTGGGAAGGATCATGCGACAGAGCAGGCAGGGGATCGCGCGAAGGATCTTGCGACGGATCGTGAGACACGGGGACGCTACCTCGAAACCGCCGGCGGGCGGGTGGAGACGGTGCGGGTGGTGACCGAGCCGGTGGTGCGCGGCTCGTCGCGAACGCCTGCCGGCTTGTCCTTCGGCGTCACCGTCGGGGTCGCCGTGGAGGCGAGGAGGCGACCGATCTCGTCGCCCCGGTCGGGCCGGTTCGGCAGGTCGGTGAGGCGGGCGAGATGCCCGTCGCCGATGGGCTCGAGGGTGAGATGCCGCTCGACCGCCGCCTGGAGCCGGTCGGGCCGGGTCAGGAGCTGCCACTCGGCGCGCAGCACGGCGATGGCCTGCCGCTCCTTGTGCAGGGCGGTCTTCAGCTTGGAGACCTGCCCCGCCTGGTAGAGCGTATCGTACTTGATCGAGTAGGCGTAGACCGCCGAGCCGATCAGGCCGACGATCGCCAGCACGTTGAGAAGCCGGATCACCGCCGTGCCCCCCGTCCTTGTTGCGCCGGCAGGCTCGCCAGCGTTTCGATGGCGCTCAGCGGCGGCGGCGCAGGCGCGTCGGTCCGCTCCGCGGCGCGCAGCTTGGCCGAGCGCGCCCGCGGGTTGACGACGGTCTCCGCCTCCGAGGGCAGGACCGGCCCCTTGGTCACGAGCTGGAAGCTCTTGGGTGCCGGCCGCTCGACGCCCGGCAGATGGCGGGAGGCCTGCGCCGCCCGTCCGCTGCGGGCGGAGAAGAACTGCTTCACGATGCGGTCTTCCAGCGAATGAAAGGTCACTACGGCGAGCCGGCCGCCGGGCTTGAGCACCCGCTCGGCGGCGTGGAGGCCGCGCACGAGTTCGCCGAGTTCGTCGTTCACCGCGATCCGCAGGCCCTGGAAGCTGCGGGTCGCCGGATGGATCGGGGAACCGGGTTCGGGCCGCACCACGCCGGCGATGAGCTCGGCGAGCTGGGCCGTCGTCTCGATCGGGGCGCGCCGACGCGCCTCGACGATCGCGCGGGCCACCGCGCGCGAGCGGCGCTCCTCGCCGAAATGGTAGAGGATGTCGGCGAGCGTGCTTTCCTCCTCGCCGTTCACGAGATCGGCCGCGCTCGGGCCGTCGCCGCCCATGCGCATGTCGAGCGGCCCGTCCTGGCGGAACGAGAAGCCGCGATGCGCCTCGTCGAGCTGCATCGACGACACGCCGATATCGAGCACGACCCAGTCGGCCTGCTCCTCGCCCTGATCGGTGATCAGGGTGTCGAGATCCCCGAAGCGGCCCTGAACCAGCCGCAGGCGGCCGGCGGAGGCATCCACGAGGCCGGCGCCGGCCCGGATCGCGCTGGGATCGCGGTCGATGGCGATTACTCGGATCTCGGGCGCGGCCTCAAGGAGCGCGCTCGTGTAGCCGCCGGCACCGAAGGTGCCGTCCACGGCCAGACCCGGCCGGTCGAGGGCGAGCGCGGCGAGAACCTCGGCCAGGAGAACGGGAACGTGGCGGACGGCCTCGGCCGCCGAAGTCTCGGAACGCGCCCCGGCCTTCGACGTCCCGGACCTCGCCGGGCGCGGCGCCCGGCTCATCGGCCCCGCCCCGCGGCGCTCTCGCGGAATCCGGAGAAAGCTCGGGCGCCATCCGGCGAGGGAGGAGTCATGAGAGCCTGCTGAGTGGACGGACCGTCGGGCGGCCCGCTCGGAGGTGGCGACGCCGATCCGCGAACGGCTGTGGCCATGCGCGCGCAGTTCCGCGAGGCGACCTGAGCGAGTGTCGGCCGAACCAGAATAGGGCGTCAACGGGATGGCTCGGGGTAACATGGGCCCTCGAAACGCGTCAACGAGCTTGACCGTGCAGGCTGCCCTGATCTGACCGCATCAAGGTTAACCGAGCGTCAATGAGGCGGACGGTTTCTCGCGGTCTTCCAGTGAGGCGACCGCCAATTCATGCCCCTGCGCCCGTTTCGCGTCGGCGCGTTTTGCAAGATCCGGGAATCACTTCGCTGCGCCGGAGTTGGAAAGACGTTCATGGGAACGCGGGTGGATCAGCCGGCCTGTAAGCCGGGTTCTGTAGGGCCCGTGAGATGAACCCACGGACGTGGCAGCCATTCCTCTGGGACGGCCGTTGCCGGCCGCCTCGAGCAACCAACCCGGGCGACGAGCCTGGAGAGCGGGCCTGCCCTCCCCTCGCGGGAAAGGCGTGTCGCCCCTATTCGGTTTTGCTCCCGGTGGGGTTTGCCGTGCCGTCCGCGTTGCCGCGTCCGCGGTGCGCTCTTACCGCACCCTTTCACCCTGACCTTACGAAGGACAAGCCTCGGTAAGGCGGTCTGCTCTCTGTGGCACTTTCCCTGGGGTCGCCCCCGCCGGAGGTTATCCGGCACCGCCTCTCCATGGAGCCCGGACTTTCCTCCCCGTCTGACGACGGAGCGGCCGCCCGGCCGGCTGATCCGGGGCACGGCTTGCGCCTAAGGGAGGCGCGGGGTCAAGGCTGCAGCGCGAATTTACACCTCGGCCAGCATCGCCAGCCAATCGTCCTCCGAGACCACGCGCACCCCGTGCCGCTCGGCGTCCTTGAGCTTCGAACCGGCGCCGGGGCCGGCGACGACGAGGTCGGTCTTGGCCGAGACCGAGCCCGAGACCTTGGCGCCCAGGCGCTCGGCGGTGGCCTTGGCCTCGCTGCGGGTCATCTTCTCGAGGGTCCCTGTGAACACCACCGTCTTGCCGGCAAACGCCGCCGCCGAGGTGGTGGGGGTGGCCAGCGGTTCGGTGGTTACCTCTTCGAGCAGCGCCCGCACCGCCGCGTCGTTGTGCGGCTCGGAGAAGAACTGGATCAGCGAGTCCGTCGCCACGGGGCCGATCTCGCCGTCGTCAGCGAACAGGCGGTAGGCGTCGCCCGGCCGCTGCGAGGCGGCCCGCTCCAGGGCCGCGTCGGCCTCCGCCTCGCTGCCGTAATGGGCCAGCACCGCCTCGCGCTGGGAGGCTGTCAGCCGGCCGCGCAGGCGGGCGCCGAGGCTCAGATCCTGCATCGCCTCGCCCGGCAGCGGGTCGAGGGTCTCGAACAGCCGGTCGCGGGTGCCCGGTCCGATCCGGGGGAGCGCCGAGAGTTCGAGCCAGTCGCGGCCTGCCTGCGCCTTCGTCGCCGCGTCGAGCGCCGCCATCAGCGCCGGCATATCGGGGAAGCGCTTGGCCAAGGCCTTGGCGGTCGACTCGCCGATCTGCGGAATGCCGAGCGCGAACAGGAAGCGGTTGAGCGGGATCGTGCGGCGGGCGTCGAGCGAGGCGAGCAGGTTCTTGATCGCCTTGTCCTCCTCCTCGCCCTTCTTCTTCGTCGGCTTCTTCGGCGCCGCTTCGCCCTCGGCCCGGCGCTGGGCCGAGAGCGCCTCGCGCCGGGCGACGATCGCCGCTTTCAGCGGTTCGAATTGCAGGCGGAACAGGTCGGCGGGCTGCTTCACGACACCCGCCTCGAACAGCACCTCGATATAGGTCTGGCCGAAGCCTTCGAGGTCGAAGCCGTTGCGGGAGACGAAGTGCTTCAGCCGCTCGACCCCCTGCGCCGGGCAGATCAGCCCGCCGGTGCAGCGGCGGACCGCGTCGATCTTTTTCGTGCGCGGGTTGAGTTCGCGCACCGCCCGGCTGCCGCAGGCCGGGCAGGTCTCGGGGAAGACGAAAGGAACGGCGTCGGCCGGGCGCTTATCGAGCACCACGTCCATCACCTTCGGGATCACGTCGCCCGCGCGCACCACGATCACGGTGTCACCGACGCGGATGTCGCGGCCCTCGCGGATCGGCTCGCCGTCGGCGCCGACGCCCTGGACGTAGCCCTCGTTGTGCAGGGTGGCGTTCGAGACCACGACACCGCCGACGGTCACGGGCTTGAGTCGCGCCAGCGGATTGAGCGAGCCGGTGCGGCCGACATTGATGTCGATGGCCAGAAGTTCGGTGATCGCCTCCTGGGCCGCGAATTTGTGCGCCAGCGCCCAGCGCGGTGCCCGGCTGACGAAGCCGAGCCGGCGCTGGAAGCCGAGATCGTCCACCTTGTAGACGACGCCGTCGATGTCGTAGCCGAGGCCGGCCCGCTCCGCCTCGATGGCGCGATAATGCGCGATCATCTCCTCGGCCGAGCGGCACAGCTTGGTCCGCGGATTGACCGGCAGGCCCCAGCCCCGGAAGCGCTCCAGCACCGCCGATTGCGTGTCGGCGAAGGGCTCCGAGACCTCGCCCCAGGCATAGGCGAAGAAGCGCAGGGGGCGCGAGGCGGTGATCGCCGGATCGAGCTGACGCAGCGACCCGGCCGCGGCGTTGCGCGGGTTGGCGAAGAGCGGTTTGCCGGCCGCCTCCTGGCGCGCGTTGATGGCGGCGAAATCGGCGTGCGAGAGATAGACCTCACCGCGCACCTCCAGCACTTGGGGAATGCCCTCGCCCGACAGACGCTCGGGAATGTCGTCCACCGTCAGCGCATTGGCGGTGACGTTCTCGCCAACCTCACCGTCGCCGCGGGTGGCGGCAGTAACGAGTTTGCCCGCCTCATAGCGCAGCGACAGCGACAGGCCGTCGATCTTCGGCTCGGCGGTGAAGGCCACCGGCTCCTCGGCGGAAAGGTTGAGGAAGCGGCGCACGCGGGCGACGAATTCCTCCACATCCTCATCGGCGAAGGCGTTGCCGAGCGACAGCATCGGTACGGCGTGCCGGACCTTGGCGAACTTTTCCGAGGGCTTGGCGCCGACGCCCGCGCTCGCCTCGGTGGTGCCGGTGAGCGCGGGGAAGCGCGCCTCGATCGCCTCCAGCTCCTGGCGCAGGGCGTCGTACTCGGCATCCGTGAGTTCGGGCGCGTCCTCGTTGTAATAGAGGTGGTTCGCCCGCTCGATCGCCCGCGACAGCTCGGTATGGCGCGCCTGGGCGGCCTCCTCGCTCAGAGTTTCGACGGCGGCGGATTCTTGCGTGCGCGGCATGGACCGCGTTCTAGCCGATCTCGCACGACGGTGCGTTAACGCTGGCGCCTCCAACGCAGGTGTCCTCGCGTCCCATTCCCGCCACAACTCGACGGGCAGAACCGTCGCAGCACGGGCTTCAGGGACGGATCATGGCAGGACGCATCATCACGGCACTGGCGCTCGCCGGCCTCGCGGGACCCGTCGCCGCCGCCCCCTGCACCCCGCCGACGCCCCCACCGGCCGAGGCGCGGCCGGAAAAGCCGAAGCTGCCGGAAAAGCCCGCCTGCCTCGACAAGAAAGACGGCTGCCCCGGCTGGGAGGCCTACAGCTACAACGACGCGATCAAGGCCTACAACGCGCAGGCCCAGGCTTTCCAATCGATCGCAGGGGCTTACGTCCAGAAGCTCAACGCTTACGTCAAGGCGAGCTCGGATTACGCGCAGTGCGAGGTGAAGGCGCTGCAGCAGTAGGCTCCCGCCTTCGTGGCCACCCGCAACGATAATAGGCTCAGGCCTATGAGCGTGCCGCCCAAGGCCGGGCCGTCAGCCCGCATGAATTTCGACGAGTTCCTGGTCTGGGCCGAAGGCCGGCCGGGACGGTACGAACTCGTCGATGGCGAGGTCTTTGCCATCTCGCCGGAAGGCGTCCGGCACGCTGAAACCGAGCTCGCGACCTATCAAGCACTTGGAGCGGCGATTCACGCCACTGGCCTTCCATGCCGCGTCCTCCCGGACGGCGTCACCGTTCGAATCGATGCTTCCGCGAGCTTCGAGCCCGATGCTCTCGTCTATTGTGGGGGGGGCGCCTCGACCCGGATGCAACCGCAGTCCCTGAGCCGGTCATCATCGTCGAAGTTCTGTCGCCTCGCACCGAGCACGTCGATACCGGCGCCAAGCTCCTCGACTATTCTCCGCCTACCGAGCCTGCGGCACGACCTCATCCTCGACACCGAGCGGCGCACGGTCATCCACCACCGTCGCGGTGACGGCGAGTTGATCGAGACCCGCCTGATCTCGTCCGGCGACCTCTTCCTCGATCCGCCCGGCCTCACGCTGCCCGTCGCCGCCCTGTTCGCGGCGCCCTGAGCCGGCCCTTGCTTGACGCTTGTCGAGCAGGGTGCGACAGGCCCGGCCATCCCTCATGCGAGACCGGACGGCCCGATGTCCCAATCCCTCGACCTTCTCGTCCTCGGCAACGCCATCGTCGATGTCATCGCCCATGCCGACGAGGACTTCCTCGTCCAGCAGGGCGTGGCGAAGGGCGCGATGCAGCTCATCGACGAGCCGCGGGCCGAGAACCTCTTCGAGGTGATGGGCCCGGCCACCGTCGTCTCCGGCGGCTCGGGCGCCAACACCGCCGTCGGTGCGGCCCTGCTCGGCGCGAAGACCGGCTTTGTCGGCAAGGTGCACGAGGACGAGCTCGGCCGGCTGTTCAGCCACGACCTGAAGGCGACCGGCGTGCGCTTCGACGTGCCGCCGGCGACGGAAGGACCGGCCACCGCCCGCTGCTTCATCCTGGTGACGCCCGACGGCGAGCGCACCATGAACACCTATCTCGGCGCCTGCCAGGGCCTCTCCCCGGACGATGTGGACGAGGCGACCGTGCGCGCGGCCCGCGTCACCTATCTCGAAGGCTATCTGTGGGATCCGCCGGCCGCCAAGGACGCGTTCCGCAAGGCGGTCAAGGTGGCTCATTCGGCCGGCAATGCCGTGGCGCTGACCCTGTCGGACGCCTTCTGCGTCGGCCGCTACCGCGAGGAATTCCTCGAACTCATTCGCAACGGCAGCATCGACATCCTGTTCGCCAATATCGGCGAGCTGCAGAGCCTCTACCAGACCGACGATCCCGAAGCGGCGGTCGCGGCTTTGCGCGAGGAGCGCGGCGGACAGGGGCACCACCTGCTCGGCCTCGTCACCCGCTCGGCGGATGGTGCGCTCGTGGTGCGTGGCGGCGAGGTGCGGGCAGTGGAAGCCTTCCCTGCGCGCGAGGTGATCGACACCACGGGAGCGGGCGACCTGTTCGCGGCGGGCTTCCTGGCCGGCTACACCCGCGGCATCGACTACGCGACCTCGGCCCGTCTCGGCGCCCTGGCGGCGGCCGAGGTGATCGAGCATATCGGCGCCCGGCCGCAGCGCGATCTTATGGCGCTGGCGCGTGAGCACAAGCTCATCTGAAGCCGTCGCTGACGAGATCCGGCGCCCGCAGGGGCGCCGGAGGAACTATCGCGATCAGCGCGAGCCGATCAGCTCGACGTCGAAGATCAGCGTCGCGTTCGGCGGGATCACGCCGCCGGCGCCGCGGGCACCGTAGCCGAGCTCCGGCGGGATCGTCAGGATGCGGCGGCCGCCGGCCTTCATCGTGGCGACGCCCTCGTCCCAGCCGCGGATCACCTGGCCGGCGCCGATGGTGAAGGAGAAGGGCTGGCCACGGTCGCGCGAGGAGTCGAACTTCTTGCCCCGCTTGCCGCCGCCCTCGTCGAGCCAACCGGTGTAGTGGACGGTGACCTGCTGGCCGCTCTTCGGCTCGGCGCCGGTGCCGACCACCTCGTCGGTGTAGCTGAGGCCCGAAGGCAGCGTCACGGGCTGGGCGGCGGAAGCGGCACTGGTCATGGCGAGGACGATGGCTCCGGCAATGGGAAGAAACGAGCGCATGATGATGTCTCGGCACGTCGTCTGCGACGACGGGGCACGCGGGTTAGCACGCACCCGGCCGCATGGCTAATAGCGGGCGCTCAGCGCCGCGCGCTCCGCCGCCGGGCAGGCGCCGGCCTGCGGGCCGACGACGAGGTCGCCTTGGCGCGGGTTGTTGAGGGCGAGCGGCCCCGTCTCCTTCCGGCCGAGGAAACCGCCGCCGAGCTGATCCTCGAAGAAGCCGTCGCCGAAGCGGATGTAGCAGCGGTCGATGATCGCCACCGTGTCGTAGCTCGCCCGGTAGGCGGCCTGCTCCGGCAGGGCGCCGGGGCCGCAGGTCAGGGCCACATCGATGCGGCCGGACTGGTAGTAGTTGATCGTCTGCGAGCGGCCCGGCCGCACCGCCACCCAGGGGCCGCCGTCGCGGCTGACCAGGGCGACGTAGCCCGACTTGTTGATGATCCGACGGGCGCAGGACGCGTCCGCGGGTGCGATCCCCGCCGCCGTGACGGCCAGCGCCGCCGCAACTCCGAGTGCCGTGCTCAACCCGCGCATCGATCCCTCCGCTCGCCCGCGCCGGGCTGGAAGGGTACCATCCCGACGGCCACGCTTTCGCGACAACCGGGAGCGGGCCAAGGCGTTCCATCGGCCGGCTCGGATGAACCCGACTTCTTCCCCGCTCGTGAAAATCGCATGCAAAAGCGGTTGCCATTCCTTCTTGTGGGCTCATAAAACCGATTCAAAATGCGAGGGGCCGGAACGCGCTCGGCGGCTCGCCGGCGCCGTCTCGGAGCCGCTCGCGATCCAAGGGAGATTCGTCCAATGGGCCGGTGGCAGGCATCCGATCGACCGTTCGACTCGCTTCCTGCGTGCAGTCCTGATGCGCGGGTCGGCTGAGCGCGATGACGCAGGCTCGGAAGTCCGGTCCGCTGGCCGGGGTGAAGGTTGTCGAGCTCGCCCACATCATGGCCGGGCCGGTCTGCGGGCTGATGCTCGGCGACATGGGCGCCGAGGTCATCAAGGTCGAGAAGATTGAGGGCGGCGACGACACCCGCCGCTCGGTCCCGCCGGCCATTGAGGGCGAGAGCGCGGCCTACATGATGATGAACCGCGGCAAGCGCGGCATCGCTCTCGACCTCAAGAGCGCGGAGGGCAAAACGATCCTGCGCCGCCTGCTCACGGACGCGGACGTGCTCATCGAGAACTACCGCGCCGGCACGATGGAGCGCCTCGGCCTCGGCTGCGAGGTCCTGAGGCAGGAATTTCCGGGATTGGTCTACTGCTCGCTCTCGGGCTTCGGCCGATCGGGTCCTTACGCCGAGCGGGCGGGCTTCGATCTCGTGGCGCAGGGCATGAGCGGGCTGATGAGCATCACTGGCGAGGGGCCCGCCCGCCCGCCGATGAAGTGCGGGCCGCCGGTCACCGACATCACCGCCGGCATTCTGGCGGCGATGGGCGTGCTCGCCGCCCACGTCCACAAGCTGAAGACCGGCGAGGGTCAGGTGGTCGATACCTCGCTGTTCGAGGCGGGCGTCACCCTCACCTATTGGCAATCGGCCATCGCCATGGCGACCGGCGTCGCGCCGGGGCCCATGGGCTCGGCCCATCCGCTGAACGCCCCCTACGAGGCGTTCGAGACGGCCGACGGCTGGATCACGATCGGCGCGGCCAACCAGACCAACTGGCTGCGTCTCCTCGCGGTTCTCGGCGCCGAGGATCTGGCCGCCGATCCGCGCTTCTCGGCCAACCGCGACCGGATGGAGAACCGCGCGGCGCTCGCCGCGGCGCTCGCTCCGCATTTCCGAAACGCATCCTCCGCCGACTGGCTCGCGCGGCTGGAGTCCGGCGGCGTGCCGGCCGGGCCCGTCCTCGACGTGCTCGCCATGCAGGCCGATCCGCAGGCGCTGGCCCGCGAGATGGTGGTCGAGGTCGAGCATACCCGCGCCGGGCGAATGAGCACGCTCGGCCTGCCGGTCAAGTTCTCGGCAACGCCGGGACGGGTGCACGGGCCGGCGCCGCTGCTCGGCGAGCATAGCCGCGCCATCCTGGCGGAAGCCGGCTATGACGCGGCGGCGATCGACGATCTTGTCGCCCGGAATATCGTGCGCGAGACGGCGGCCTGAGACGAGATGAAGAGGGATGCCCGATGAACGCTGACGCCGAGACCGCCGCGACCGACGAATTGCTCTTCGCGGTGGATGCGGCGGGTATCGCCCGCATCACCCTCAACCGGCCGCAGGCGCGCAACGCGCTCACCTTCGCCATGTATCGCGGCTTGGTAACGCTCTGCGAGCGGATCGAGGCGGACCGCGCGATCAAGGCGGTGATCATCACCGGCGCCGGGGACAAGGCGTTTGCTGCAGGCACCGACATCGCCCAGTTCCGCAGCTTCAGCAATCCCGAGGACGCGATCGGCTACGAGCGCTTCATGGACCGGGTGCTCGGCGGGTTGGAGCGCTTGCGGGTGCCGACCATCGCGGCGATCGCCGGAGCCTGCACCGGCGGCGGCGCGGCCATTGCCGCCGCCTGCGACCTACGCATCGCCAGCCGCGACGCTCGCTTCGGCATCCCCATCGCCCGCACCCTCGGTAACTGCCTGTCGCAGAACACCCTGCGGCGGCTGGCGAACCTGATCGGTGCGCCGCGGGTGAAGGACATCCTGTTCACCGCCCGGCTCGTCGAGGCGCAGGAGGCGCTCGCCATCAGCCTCGTCAACGAGGTCGTGGAGGATGCGGCCGCCGTCGCCGCCCGGGCCGACGCGCTCGCCGCCCTGCTCGCGAGCCACGCACCCCTCACCCTGCAAGCGACGAAGGAAGGGCTTCGCCGCATCGCCGAGGAAGGCGCGGCGGCGGCTGGGGAGGGCGAACAGCCCGGCGACGACCTGATCCTGATGACCTACATGAGCGAGGATTTTCGCGAGGGCATGGAAGCCTTCCTCGGGAAGCGCCCGCCGTACTTCAAGGGGCGGTGACGGGCGCCTACCCGTCGTCGCTTTCGCCGAGCCTCGCGACGACCGCGGGTTCGACGCTGCGCCTCATATCAAATCCGGTTGATCGCTCGGGTTTTTGCCCGACGCCGTCATCGCGAGGCGAAGCCGAAGTAATCCAGAATGCGACATCTCCGAAAAGTGCGGAGCCCTGGATTGCCACGGCTTCGCCTCGCAATGACGAAGAGACACCGAAGCGATCAAGCGGACCCCGTATCATACCGATCCGGTTGATCCCTTCGTGATGGCGGATCTGGCCGTCGCTCAAGCGCCGCGCGGGCTGGTTGATCCGCTCCCCGCTCGGATCCGAGCGGAGACCGTCTCAGCTCTCCTCCTCGCCGTACATCGCTGCGATCACCGGCTTCTTGGCGCGGATGTGCCGCCGCATCAGCGTGGCCAGACCGTCACCGTCGCGAGCACGCAGCAGCGGGATCATGCTCTCGTGCTCCTCGACCGCCAGCGCCCACTGCGCCTCGGTCTGGTGGGCGCTGTAGCGGGAGCGCTGGATGCGGCCGGTGAGGCCGAGATAGAGGCTGCGCAGCTTGGAATTGCGGCTCGCCACCATGATGGCTTCGTGGATCTCACGGTTGAGGCGGAAATAGTTCGCCTCGTCGCGGGACTGCCACGCCGCCACCATGTCCCGATGCATCGCCTCGATCGTGTCCAGCTCGTCCTCGGTAATCGAGCGGCAGGCGAGTTCGCAGGCGGTCGCCTCCAGCCCGGCGATGATCTCGATCATCTCCTCGAGCTCGTTGCGCGAGATGCTGGCAACGCGGGCACCGCGGTTGGGAAGCAGCTCCAAGAGACCTTCGGTCGCCAGGATCTTGATCGCTTCGCGGAGCGGCGTGCGTGAAATCCCGAACCGCTCGGTCAACTCGCTCTCGTTGACGCGTGCACGGGGCTCCAGCTCGCCCTCATTGATCAATTCACGCATCCGGTCCGCGACCTCATCGTGAAGGTAGCGGCGGCTGATCCCGATACTGGGCTCAATTCTATTCATCGAGCTCTCAAAGAATTTTAAATGCGAAAATTCGCGTCGTAATTCCTAGACTTGCTGCTACCGCCTGTCGAGATACGTGACCGTTCCCACCTTCGTGAGCCACGTCGAATGTGCTGTGTTTCCGCGAGGGCGTCGGAGGCGCCGTGATCGGGCTTGCTTGCGGCCGATTGTATTCTTCATGCATTGAGCGATGCCGAGAAGGCCGGGCTCCGAGGATGATGCGACAGGACCCGACACCGGATGGATGCGCCATGATCGACCTGTTCAGCGACACCCAGACGCGGCCGACGCCGAGCATGCGCGAGGCCATGGCGCGAGCGCAGGTCGGCGATGAGCAGTCGAACTCCGATCCGACCACCAACGCCCTGTGCGAGCGGGTGGCCGCGATGCTGGGACAGGAGGCGGCCGTCTTCATGCCGTCGGGCACGATGTGCAACCTCGCTTCGATCCTCGTCCATTGTCGGGCCGGCGACGAGATCATCGTCGACGACCAGTCCCACATCTACAACACGGAAGCCGCGGGGGCGGCGGCGATCGGCGGCGTATCGGTGAAGGCGTTGCCGACGCGGGTCGGTCTGTTCTCCCTCGCCCAGGTTGAGGCGGCGATCCGGGTCCCGCAGCGCACGGCGCCGCGCTCACGGCTGGTCTCGATCGAGCAGACGACGAGCTTCTCCGGCGGGACGGTCTGGGACATCGGCGAGATGCGCCTGATCCGGGACTATGCCCAGGCGCGCGGTCTCAAGGCCCATATCGACGGGGCGCGGCTGCTCAACGCGGTGGTGGCCACGGGGCTCTCGGCGGCGGAGTACGCGGCCGGCTTCGACAGTGCCTGGATCGACCTGAGCAAGGGGCTCGGCTGCCCGGTCGGGGCGGTTCTGTGCGGCACGCGGGATTTCATCGAACAGGCGTGGCAGTGGAAATACCGGCTCGGCGGCGCCATGCGCCAGTCGGGCGTGCTGGCGGCGGCGGGCCTCTACGCGCTGGACCACCACATGACGCAGCTCGCCGAGGACAACGCCAATGCCGGCCGGCTGCATCGGCTGATCGCTGACGCGCCGGGCTTGGCCTTCGACCCGACGGCGGGGCAATCCAACATCCTGTGCTTCACGGTGGACGGCTTATGCATCACCGCCTCGACCTTCGCGAATGCCTGCCTTGAAGAAGGCGTGCGCGTGCGCGCGATCGGAACGCACCAGATCCGCGCCACCGCCAATCTCGATGTGGACCGCGCCGGCATCGACCGAGCGGCCGAGGTGATCCGGGCGAAGGCCGCGGCGTTCGCGGCGATGGCCGAATGACGGATTTGCCTCGATTTCGCTCGAGTGCCTGTTTGCGCGCAGTTACTGGGCGGCACCTCAGCATGAGGAGCGCTCAGGTTGCCAGGACAATCGCGTCCGACAGCCTCTTGCAGGACTGATCGTGAAACAGGCGGCGCTCGCCAAGGAACGCCGCCCAAAAACGCAAAAACTTACTTCTTGCTGGCGAGGTCCTGCGCCATCTTCAGGTGCTCGTCGAGATGCGGCTTGGTCTTGATGGCGAAGGCCTTCAAGGCCGCATTGTCGCCGCCCTCGGCGTAGCGCTTGTAGAGATCGGTGGCGTTCTTGTGCGCCGTCACCTGATCGTCGTGATACTGCTTGGTGAAGTCCTCGCCGCTCAGGCTCTTGAGCTTGTCGAGCTTGCTCTGGTGGCTCGAATCGAGCGCGGTGGGCAGCGTGAGCTTCATGTCACCGGTCTGGACCACGGATTTCAGCTCGTCCGAGGTCTTCTTGTGGTCCTCGATCATCTTCTTGGCGAAGGCCTTGGTCTTCTCGTCCGCCTTCTCCAGGGCGAGCTTGCTCGTCTGGTCCTCGAACATGTCGCTGATCACGGCCTGCGTGACAAAGTCCTGCGCCGTCGGGGCGACGCCGATCAGCGAATTCACGCCGGTCTTCTCGCCGACCGATTGGGCATGGGCCGGCATCCCCGCCGCGCCCAGCAGGAGCAGGCAGGCGGCAGCGGTGAGGGGCATTCTCATGGATGTCTCCTAAGGCAGAATCGGACCTGTCGGAGCAACCGGAGCGGGCGGGCGATGTTCCTGGTCGAGCCCGCCGGCGCCGTCACGCGTCGCAGTTCGCGGTCTCGCGGGCGAGCCAATCGATGACGCAGGAGAGCGCCTTGCGCTCGCTGCCGCCGGCCGCGAGTGACGCCTCGTAGGCGCGGATCTGTCCGTCGGCGCTGGAGCCGCACTCGGCGATGGTGAGCGCGTGGGCCACTTGCGCGGCGCAGCCCAGGGCCGCGGCGTCCTCCGCGACGAGATCGACCAGGCGCGCGACAAGGTGGCGGACCGGCACCGCCTCCTCCGCGGCCTCGTCGATGAGGGCCGCGTGGACGCCATCGCGCTGCGCCCGCCACAGGTTCTCCATCACGAAGCCGCGCGAGGCGCCCGTCGGCCCGGCGTTGAGATCGGGCCGGCGGACGCAGAGTCGCACGAGGCAGCGATAGAGCGCTGCGACGGCCAGCGTGTCCTTGAGCCGGGTGCAACTGTCGGCGACCCGCAATTCGAGGGTCGGATAGCGGATCGATGGGCGGATGTGCCACCAGAGATAGGTCGCATCCTCGATCGCCCCGGCCCGCGTCATCACCCGCACGTAGCGCTCGAAGTCACCGGCCCCGTCGAAGAGTTCGGGCAGGCCGGTGCGCGGCAATTCGGCGTAGGCGCGCAGGCGGTAGCCGGCGAGTCCGGTCCGGTGGCGCTCGTAGAAGGGCGAGGAGGTGGAGAGCGCGAGCAGCACCGGCAGAAACGGCATCAGCCGGTTGATCAGGGCGATGCGCTCGCTTGGTTCGGGCACCTCGACATGGACGTGCAGGCCGCTGACGATGGAGCGCCGCCCCACCATCTGCAGCGTCTCGATCATCTTGCGGTAGCGGACCTTGGCGGTCTCGCGCTGGTCGGTCCAGATCGCGGTCGGGTGGGTGCCGGCGGCGAAGATCTTCAGGCCGTGCTCGCGGCCGATGGCGCACAGGCCGGTGCGGAGCTTGGCCAGCGCCTCGTGGGTCTCGTCAAAGCTCGCCGAGGGCTTGGAGCAGATCTCGGTCTGGCTCTCCAGCATCTCGCGCTCGACGCCCTCCAGCCGGCTTCGCGCTGCCCTGTGGAAGTCCGAGACCGATTCGCGCGGCGCGGCCCGGGTCCGGCTGCTCGCCAGGAACAGCTCCTCCTCGATGCCGAACCGGTATTCGTGTGTCATCGTATGCCTCGCCTTCCCGGCCGGACCGGTCCGGATGGAAGCAAGCGTGGGCCCAATCGGTTCGCGCGTTAACGAACGATACGATCGAGGCGGTTGTTCACGAAGAAATACAGCTCCTTAGCGCCGGGCTCGGTGTAGAGCACCTGCACCTCGCGGCCGGACCGGCCCTCTCCGACCAGCACGTCGGTCGGCGGACGGCCCTTGAGCCGCACGAGGTCGCACTCGCCGATGCCAGTCTCGATGGCGGCGGCCGTTCCCGGCACCGGATCTGTGCAGGCACCGCTCCCATCGAGAACGGGGCCGAGCGCGGCGGCCGGCGCCCGCGGTGGCGCAGGCAGCACCGCGCTCGGCGGAGGCGGGGCCTGGATCGGTTCGCGGCGCTCGGCGCTGTTGCAGCCCGCCAGCAACAGGGCGGGCAGAAGTCCCAGAACGATTCTCAAGGTGTCGGTCTCTTCTCCGGCACGGTCCCGCTCAATCCGCTTCCTCCCTTCGCGCTTCCGTCGGAGCGCGTCTCCAGCGCCCGGGCGAACAGGTCGGCGGCGTCGGCGTGGAAGGCGTTGCGCGAGTCCGGCCGCGTGTAGAACATGTGGCCGCCGGGATAAACCGAGAGCTTGAGCCGGTCGGCCGAGCCGTAGACCGGCATCTGGTCGAGAAGCATCTTCGAGGTGAAGTACGGCGTGACCAGATCGGTGAACCCGTGGGCGACGAGCACCCGCATCCGCCCGTCGAGCGCCAGAGCGTCCTTCAGGGCGCCCATGGCTTCGGGGGGCGAACGGCCCGAGCCCCAGGTCCAGCCGCGGTTGACCGCGCTATTGAGCAACTCGTAGCGCATGTTCTCGACGCGCCAGTTCAGGCGGCTCTGATAGAGATGCACCATGGCGGTGGTGAGCGGGGCCTGCAGCGCGTCGAGCACCGGATCCTCGAAGCCCGATTGCGGCGCGGTCGGATCCGGGTCCCAGCCGGTCACGCCGGTATCGTAGGCCGAGAGCACGCGGCCGGCATCGCGGCCGATCTCGCGCTGATAGCTATGGGTGGTGAGCCGCCCGGCCTGACGCCGCACGGTTTCCGGATCGACCCCGGTCAGCGCCGAGACCCGCTCGGAGAGCCGCGCCACGGCTTCACCGTCGGCCGGGCCCTTGAGGAGGTCGGTGAGGTAGGCGCCCGACGCGTAGGTCTCGGCCTCCTTCACGAGTTCGCGGCTCGGCGTTGTGCCCGCGCGTTCCAGCGCCGCGGCGGCAAAGGAAGGAAGCCTGGTCACGAAGCCCCAGGGAGTCGTGCGGGGCTGCTGCAGCCAGCCGAAGTCGAGCACGGGGGAGAGCAGCACGAGGCCCGACAGGCCGACGCCGACATCCTGCTGGAGCTTCTGCGCGATCAGCGGTCCGCGGAACCCACCGTAGCTCTCGCCGACGAAGAATTTCGGCGAGGCGAGCCGGTCGTTCTGGCGCAGGTATCGGGCAATGGCGGCGGCCAGCACCGAGATGTCCGCATCGACGCTCCAGTACTTCTTGCCGTCGCCGTCCGCCGCCCGGCTGTAGCCGGTGCCGACGGGGTCGATGAAGACGAGATCGGTGAAGTCGAGCCAGGTCGCCGGGTTCGGCTGGAGCGCGATCGTCTGCGACGGGCTGATCGAGGCGCCGTCGGTCGGCAGGCGCCAGGGGCCGATCGCGCCGATGTTGAGGTAGGCAGAGGCCGCGCCGGGCCCGCCATTGACGCCGAAGGTGATCGGTCGCGCAGCGGCCTCCTCCGGCTTGCCCGCCTTGGCGTAGGCGATGAACGCGATCTCGGACTGGAGCTTGCCCTCCTCGTCCACCAGGGCGAGGCTGCCGGCGGTCGCGGTAAATTTGAGCGGCTGCCCGTTGGGTCCGTCGATGCTGTGCTCGGTGGTGGCATCCGGCGGCAGGCGGCGCCCTTCCGGCGCCTTGCGCGGCTGAGCCTGCCCCTTCGCTTGGCTCTGGCCATCCGCCGGCGGGCCGTGCTGGGCGAGCGCGGGCAACGGCCCCAGCCCGACCGACAGGGACAGCAGGCCAGCGAGGCAGAGCCGGGCCGTTCCGGTCCGGGCAGAGGGGAAGGCTTGCATCATCGGTGTCTCACGATCCTCGGCCGGTTGGTCGTGCGGATTATTTGCGCCTCGCCGCAGGACGACGCGTTGATCTCACGTCTCGATCTCATGCCTTCTTGGTCCAGCGTCCGCTCTCGTCCTGCTGCCAGTAGGCGACTGTGTGGCCGGCGGCCTTGGCGCCGCGCCACTGCTCGCGGGCATGCAGCAGCGCGTCGGTATCGGTGCCGTCGAACAGGATGCAGATCCGCTGGTAGCTCTCCGCATCCTCGGGCAGCCCGGCGCCCTCCACGAGGAAGCGGATCGAGGCGGCGTTGGGATTGGTCTCCCGCAGGGTCAGGACCACGGGCTGGGTCGCCGCGTCGGTGTCGCGGTCCGTGCCGTGGGGCAGGAAGCTCTCGTCGGTGTAGGTCCAGAGGCCATCGTCGAGGGCCTGGAGACGCTCCTCGCTCACCGCCTGGATGGCCGCCTGCCAGCCGCGCTCCAGCGACTTCTCGACGAGGCTCGGCAGCACCTTCTCGAGGGGCTGGCGCTGGAGGTGGTAGAACAGGATCTCAGTCACGGCATCGCTGCATATAGGGTCGCGCGGCGCTTCGGGAGGGCGGACGCAGCGTCGCGGCCGCTCGCCCCCGAAGCCGCAGGGGAAATCGATCGGCTCTGAACCATACGCCGAGCAGCGTGTTCGTTCTCGGCGAACGAAACCACGGAAGGAACGAGCCATGCCGATCAAAACCATCGCTCTGGCCGCCGCGCTGACCTTCGCCGTGTCCGGCGGGGCCTTCGCCCAGTCGAGCACCGGCAAGGGCGGGACCGGCGGTACCACGGACAGCGCGAGCCCAATGCGGAACAACACCGGCGACAGCATGCGGCCCACCACCGGCACGGGCGCCGGCTCGACCGGCACCATGGCTCCCGGTGCCACGACGGGCTCGACCACCGGCAAGGCGCCCGGCGGCACCATGGGCGGCGGCGCGGGCAGTGCCGGGGGCGGCAACAGCGCCGCCGGCCGCTGAGCGGCACACTGGCTATCATGGGAGGGGTCGGAGCCTATCCGGCCCCTCTTTTCACGACAAAGATCACGCTGGCTCGATCAGGTGCGGCACGAACAGCGCGCCGTCGCCGGTGATCGGACCGTCCGATTCGCGGATGCACAGCCCGGCCGGCGCGTCGCCGACGATCCAGGCGCCGATGAGCGGGCGGCGGCCGTCGAAGCACGGCAGTTCCGCCAAGCCCTGCCTAATGAAGCCCTCCGCACCGTAGGGGCCGGGCTCGCCGGCAAGGCGCGTGCCCTGAGCCGAGAATAGCTCGACATTGGCGCCCTCGCGCGAGAGCAGCGGCTTGCGTACGGACGCCCCCAGACTCGCGCAGGCGGGATCGCTCTCGAAAAAGGCCGGCAGCAGGTTCGGATGGCCGGGCTCGCGGGCCCAGAGATGGGCGAGAAGGCCCTTGTTCGAGAGAACCATCTTCCAGGGCGGCTCGATGAAGCGCGTCGGCGAGGCCGCGACCGCCGCGCCGAACGCGTCCTGAAACGCCCACTCCCAGGGGTAGAGCTTGAACAGGGCGGCAAACGCCCGCTCGTCCGGCCCGCAGAAGGCACCGTCCGCGCGCAAGCCGATCTGGGCGAGGTCGAGCAGGATCGTCTCGCAGCCGGCCTGGACGGCGCAATCCTGAAGATAGCCGGCGGTGCCGAGATCCTCCGGGCCGCTCGTGTCGGCGGCGAAGGCGAACAGGCCGGGCGGCGCGATCTCGGCGAGCCGCGCGATCAGCCGCTCGTGGACCGCGTTGAACTGGTCGCTGCCCGGTGGCAGGCGTCCCTCCCTTAGGCCCTGTTCGAGCCAGAGCCACTGGAACACCGCTGTTTCGTAGAGGGCGGTCGGCGTGTCGGCGTTGTATTCGAGGAGCTTGGCCGGCCCGGTCCCGCCGTAGGAGAAATCGAGGCGCCCGTAGAGGCTCGGATCGCCGCGGTGCCAGCTCGCCCGCACCGTGTCCCAGGCCGGCTCGGGAATGGCGAGCGAGGCGAGGATGCGCTCGTCCTCCACCGCGTCCCCGGCGAAGGCGAGGCAGAGCGCGTGCAGCTCGGCGCTCGGCGCCTCGATCGCCGCCTCGATCTCGGTCAGCGTGAAGGCGTAGGCGTGGCTCTCATCCCAGTAGGGCGCGCCGTCGATGGTGTGGAAGGCGAAGCCCGCCGCCCGCGCGATCTCCCGCCATCCGGGCCGCTCTCCGCAGGCGATGCGGCGCATCAGGTGCCACTGAACGAGGAGACGCTCTTGCCGCTGCCGCCGAAGCCGCCGAACTTGGTCGGTTGTGCGGCGGCCGACTTGAGCGTGGCCGAGGCGGCGTGCCCCCCGCTCCCGGTCGAGACCTTGCCACCCGATCCGGTGCAGTAAGCGCCGTGATGACCACCGTGACCCTGCCGATGCTCGTAAACGGGCTCGGGCGTCACCCAATCGGAGGCGCGGCGACCGAGCAGGTAGCCGGCCATCCGGGGAACGAATTGCGGCGGCGCATTCGGATCCGGCAGGCAGTGGGACGTTCCATGGTGCCCTTCGCATTCCGTCGATGAGGCGTAATGCGGCGCGGTCGAGGGATAGGCGGCGCGGGCGGTGATATAGTCGCTGCGGCACTCGTCGGCCGGGCGGATGCCGTCGGCGGCGCAGGCCTCCGCGTCGACGTAGACGAGGACGTCCCGCGAAGGTCCGGTCCGATCGAGACTGCCGAGGCCGAGCGCGACGAGACCCGCACTCGCCACCAGCACCGTGGAAACGGTTTGTGAGCGCTTGCTCGCGGCCCTGTCGGGCGGCGTCACGGCCGGAGCCGGCTCGACCGGCCTGCGCCGCCCGAAATTTTCCCGAGCCTCGCGGTCGTCCGCCACGGCGTCAGTAACTCATGCAGGCGGCGTTCACGAGCCCGCCCGCCAGGGAGGCGGCGCCGAGCAGCACGGCCGGCGCGGTTTGACCCTCGTCGATCCGCTTCGACAGGTTCGGCAGCAGCGGCCGCATCAGCCAGTAGATCGCGACCTGCACCACGAGGGCGACGAGGCCCCAGACGATGCAGTCGAGGAGCGAGCCGGCGTAGCGTACCGCCGCCGAGAGCGGGATCGAGTAGCCGAGCAGGCTCCCGCCCAGCGCCAGGGCGGCCGCGAGGTTACCCTCGCGCACGAGGGCGATCTCCCGATGCGCCGTCGCGGTGAGGTAGGTCACGAGGTAGAGGGCGGTCAGTCCCAGGGAGACGCCGAAGTAGGCAAGAAAGGCCGGAAGGCCCGAGATCGTCGTCAATGGCTCCCTCCAGCCTCAAGCGCCGGCGACCGCATCCGCGGCCTTGGCTCACGCTTCGCTCGACGCCTCGGCTGAGCCGAGGCCGCTCCGCGGGCGCTCTTCGCGCCTGGACAGCGATGCAATCGCTCTTCGAGGATCGCACCGCTTCCTGTCACACCAGCCGGCTCTGATCGATCGCGGCGGCGATGAACCCCTTGAACAGCGGGTGCGGCTCGAAGGGGCGCGACTTCAACTCCGGGTGGAACTGGACGCCGATGAACCACGGATGGCCCTCGTGTTCAACCGTCTCGGGCAGGAGACCGTCCGGCGAGGTTCCGGAGAAGCGCAGGCCCTTGGCCTCCAGGCACTCGCGATAGGCCATGTTGACCTCGTAGCGGTGCCGGTGGCGCTCCGAGATCTCGGTGTCGCCGTACATCTGCGCGATCTTGGTCTCCGGGCGGAGCGTCGCCTTGTAGGCGCCGAGCCGCATGGTGCCGCCGAGATCGCTCTCGGCCGCGCGCCGCTCCAGCTCGTTGCCGCGCATCCACTCGGTGAGCAGGCCGACGACCGGCTCCCTGGTTTCGCCGAACTCCGTGGAGTTGGCGTCCTTGATGCCCGCGAGCGAGCGCGCCGCCTCGATCACCGCCATCTGCATGCCGAAGCAGATGCCGAAATACGGGATGTTGCGCTCCCGCGCGTAGCGGGCCGCGCGGATCTTGCCCTCGGCGCCGCGCTGGCCGAAGCCGCCGGGCACGAGGATGCCGTGCAGACCCTCCAGGAACGGCGCCGGGTCCTCGCGCTCGAACACCTCCGCCTCGATCCATTCGAGGTTGACGCGGACGTTGTTGGCGATGCCGCCGTGGGTCAGCGCCTCGGTGAGCGATTTGTAGGCGTCCTTCAGGCCCGTGTACTTGCCGACGATGGCGATGGTGACCTCACCCTCGGGGTTGCGCACCCGCTCGAGGATGTTCTGCCAGCGGTCGAGCTTGGGCTCGCTCTCCGGCTCCATCTGGAAATGGGCCAGGATCTCCCGGTCGAGCCCCGCCTCGCGGTAAGAGAGCGGCACGGCGTAGATCGTGTCGACGTCGCGGGCCTCGATGACCGCGCTCTCCCGCACGTTGCAGAACAGGCCGAGCTTGCGCCGCTCGTCGACCGGGATCGGCCGGTCGCAGCGGCAGAGCAGGATGTCGGGCTGGATACCGATGGAGCGCAGCTCCTTCACGGAGTGCTGCGTCGGCTTGGTCTTCAGTTCGCCGGCGGAGGGGATGTAGGGCAGAAGCGTCAGGTGCAGGTAGCAGACGCTGCCCCGCGGGCGCTCCTGGCCGATCTGGCGGATCGCCTCGAAGAAGGGCAGACCCTCGATGTCGCCGACCGTGCCGCCGATCTCGACCAGCACGAAGTCGTAATCGTCATTGCCCTCGAGCACGAACGCCTTGATGGCGTTGGTGACGTGCGGGATCACCTGGATCGTGGCGCCGAGATAGTCGCCGCGCCGCTCCTTGGTGATAATGTCGAGGTAGATCCGCCCCGTGGTCACGTTGTCGGCGCGGGACGCCGGCAGGCCGGTGAAGCGCTCGTAGTGGCCCAGATCCAGGTCCGTCTCGGCGCCGTCGTCGGTGACGAACACCTCGCCGTGCTGGGTCGGGCTCATCGTGCCTGGATCGACGTTGAGGTAGGGGTCGAGCTTGCGCAGGCGCACCCGGTAGCCGCGCGCCTGAAGCAGCGCCGCGAGGGCGGCGGAGGCGAGACCCTTGCCGAGGGAGGAAACCACGCCGCCGGTGATGAAGACGTACCGCGTCATGGGGTTCGGTCCATAAAGGGGCTCAAGCGATTCGCCAAACCGCAACGGTTGCCGCACCCCGCTGGCCACACGGGAAGCGGCACGGGGCGATACCCCTCGTGCCGTTGAGGAATTCGTGGTTTCCATCCTTGCGGCCGATGCGCCGGCCGCAAGGGTCTTATCCGCAGACGGTGCGGCTCGACCGCGTCAGCGCGACTGCGGAGCTTCCGGCGTGGCCGGGGCAGCCGGCGGCGCGCTCGGAGCCGGAGCCGGCGTTGCCGGCTTGGCGGGTGCATCGGTCGGCACCGAGGCCGGCTGGCCGGAGGTGCCCTGGCCCGCGCCGCCGCGAAGCGTGTCGAGCAGGTTGTCCGCGTTCACCGGCTTGTCGGCCGGCTGGGTCTGGCCCGACTGCGTCCCGGCCTCGTCGAGGATCGAGCGGGGCGCGGCGCTGCGATGCGCCATGATCGCCAGCGCGATGCTGGTGGTGAAGAACAGGGCCGCGAGGATCGCGGTGGCACGGGTGAGCGCGTTGGCCTGACCCCGGCCGGTCATGAAGCCGGAGACGCCGCCGCTTCCGCCGCCGCCGAGCCCGAGCCCGCCCTCCGAGCGCTGCAGCAGCACCACGGCGATGAGCGCCAGCACGATGATGAGGTGGACGACGATGAGGACGGTCTGCATAGCGATTCCGGTGCCCGCTCGCGCGGACGCTGTCGGTGTGCCGAACAGGGGCGCGCGCCAAAGCGGCGCGCCCGCGTATCCGCTGCACGAAGTGGGGGCTCCTACACCGTTTGCCCACCCGCGCCAACCGGCCTTCGTGCCTCGCAGCGGGACAAAGCCCGTGCGCGCGGCCGAGAGCCCTGGGAAAACGCGGAGCGCGCATGGCCATGGGGGTACGGCCCGTGCAAGGAGTCGGAGATGACCGATTTCCAGACCGAAGCCGGGCGGCTCGCCGCCTTCATCGACCGCGCCGACCGCGAGGAGATGGCGGCCGTCCAGTCCGAGCTCCTGCGGATCGCCCTCGAACGGCCCGACCCGGCCGGGCGGGCGGGCGCCCTTGATGAAGTGCAGGCCGCTCTCTCCGACCGCATCCGCCCGGACGGGATGAGCCCGCTGCAGCAGGCCTTCTACGTCGCCGTGCTCGCGATGATCGAGCGGACCAAGGAGGCCGTGTCCAAGGCGCCGGCTCGCCAGGACTGATGGCGGAGCGGGCTACGCTCATGGCGCCGGAACGCCGCGCGCTCCTCGTCGTCGACGTGCAAGCGAGCTTCCGCGTGCCGGACGCGGTCGTCGTCGGCATCACCGCCCTGAGCCGGACGCTTCATATCGTCGTGACCGTCGAGCGGCACGACGAGGCGGTCACCCCGTTCTCGCAACAGCTCGGCTGGACCCCGCCGGCCGACGAGGCGCCGCTGGTCCCGGCCGACCAGGTCTTCGTGAAAAACGGCTACCTGCCGCCGCCGGCCCTGATCGAGCACTTCCGAGAACGTGCGATCGAGCGCGTCCTCGTCTGCGGCGTGCAGGCCGAGACCTGCTGCCTCGCCGCCGGCTTCATGCTGTTCGATGCCGGCCTGCGCCCCACCCTGCTCCGATGGCTGACCGTCGGGTCGTCTCTCGACCGTTCGGGCGGTCTCGGGGCCGAACTCTGGCGGCATCACTTCGGCAGCGTCCTGGACGATCCCGAGGCGCTGCACGGCGCGGCGTGAAAGAGGCCCGTTCGGGCCTCGGCGATGTCCTGCCGGCTCAACGAGGGTCGGCCCTTGCGCAGCGCGCTGCCGAGAGGGCCCGCCAGGCCGGTTCGAAATCCGGCTCGGCGCCGTCGTCCCGCTGTGTCCAGGCTTCGAGACGGATGGCGCCACCCGCCCCCGGCTTTTCGGCGACGAGCGTCGTTTCCTCGCCGCCCGACCCTTCCGTCAGGCGCGTCACACGGTAGCGGACGTAGGTCCCGCCGAGCGTGCGGATTTCGGACAGGGAGGCCGGGTCGCCGCCGGATTCCGGCGTCAAACTGATCTCGAAGACGGCGCGCCGGCCCGCCTGCCCTATGGGCCGCAGAACGACACCCTTCCCGCGCGGCTGCGCTGCGAACCCGTCGGGAACGTCCAGCGTCAGCCGGCACGCGCCCTTCTCCATCGTCGTGCCCTGGTCCGTCGCCCATGCGGTCGGAAGGCCCGGTATCGCGCCGGCCGCCAGCAGGATTGCCCTGAGGAGGCCCGGGACGCGGAGCGGTCCGGGGGCAATCACCCTTCGTAGGCGCGGCAGATCCCCAGAAAGTCCTCCGCCACGAGGCTGGCGCCGCCGACCAGGGCGCCGTCGACATTCTCCACCGCCATCAATTCACGGGCGTTGGCGGGCTTCACCGAGCCGCCGTAGAGGATGCGGATCTTGTGCGCCTCCTCGCCGACGAGCTTGTCGAGCATCTCGCGCAAGGAGGCGTGGACCTCGGCGATCTCCGTCGCCGTCGGCGTGCGGCCCGAGCCGATGGCCCAGACCGGCTCGTAGGCGATCACCGTGTCCTCGCCGGTGGCACCCTTCGGCAGGCCGATGGCGAGCTGCGCGCGCACGATGTCGAGGGCGCGGCCCTGCTGGCGCTCCTCCATGGTCTCGCCGACGCAGATGATGCCGCGCAGGCCCGCGCGGCGGGCGCCGAGCGCCTTGGCGTGGACGCCGTCATCGGTCTCGTAATGGTAGGCGCGCCGCTCGGAATGGCCGACGATGACGTAGGTGGCGCCGAGATCGGCGAACATCTCCGCGGAGATCGAGCCGGTGAAGGCACCGCTCGGACGGGCATGCAGGTTCTGGCCGCCGATGGCGACGGGCGAGCCGTAGACGGCGGCCACGCAGGAGGAGATCAGCGTCGCGGGCGGGCAGATCAGAACGTCGATATTATCCGTGAGCGCGGGCGAAAGCCCGTCGCGGATCGCCTCGACGATCGGCACCGAGGATCGCAGACCGTTCATCTTCCAGTTGCCGGCAACCAGCGGACGGCGTCCCTCGCTTGCCATGGCGTCCCGGTTCTCCGTGTCTCGTTCCAAGGGTTTCAACGTGTGGGCGGACCTATCAGAGCAAGCTTAGGCGCGCAAACGACCTTTGCGGCCGTTCCGCCCCGGATCGGGCACGCGGGATACATGCCCTTTGCGGCGCTGCCCTTTGCGCCGCCGCCCCGATCGTCTATCGCGTGGCTCGCATGTGTTCCCGGCCCTCGCAGGCCGGGCGTGATCGAGATCTAGGTCCGGGCGTCCGATGCTCCAGTCCATTCGCAGTGCCAGCCAGCATTGGCTCGGCAAGGTTGTGCTGTCGGTGATCTTCACCTTCCTGATCGCTGGCGTGGCGATCTTCGGTGTGGAGGAGTTCTTCCGCGGCGGGTCGAGCACGACCGTCGCCACGGTCGGCAAGACGCCGATCTCGGCCGAGGAGGTGCGCACCGCCTACCAGAACCAGCTTCAGCGCTATCAGGCTCAGCTCAAGCGGACGCTGACGCCGGACCAGGCACGGGCGATGGGCCTGGAGCGGCAGGTGCTGGCCCAGCTCATCACCGAGGCGGCGCTCGACCAGAAGACGCGGGATCTCGGGCTCGCCGTCTCCGACGCGGCCGTGCTGCGTGCGATCCAGGAGGAGCCGAGCTTCAAGAACGCAAACGGCAGCTTCGACCGGACCCTGTTCTTCCAGACGCTCCAGCGTGCGGGCCTGAACGAGGCGATGTTCGTGCGCGAGCAGCGCTCCGTCATCGCCCGCCTGCAATTGGCCGACGCCATCGTCGCCGATCCGCCGGTGCCGCAGGCCATGCGCGAGGCGGTGCACCGCTACAGCCTCGAGCGCCGCGACGCCGCCGTGCTGACGCTGGCGCCGTCCGCGGCCGGCGAGATCCCGGCCCCGACCGACGATGAGCTGAAGGCCTACTACGACAACAACAAGGCCTCGTTCCGCGCTCCCGAATATCGCAGCCTCAACCTGCTGGTGCTCGAACCGGCCGCGCTCGCCAAGCCCGACGAGGTCTCGGACGAGGAGGCACGCAAGGTCTACGACGCCAACCAGAGCCGCTTCGGCAAGGCGGAGCGGCGCACGATCCAGCAGATCAGCTTCCCCGACGAGGCGGCCGCGAGCGAGGCGCGGGCCAAGATCGAGAGCGGGCAGACGCCGTTCGAGGCGGTCGCCGCCGAGCGCGGGCTCGACCCGAAGCAGCTCGATCTCGGCACCCTGTCCAAGGCGGAGCTGTTCGATCCGGCGATCGGCAACGCCGCTTTCGCTCTGGAGCAAGGCAAGGTGAGCGAGCCGGTGAAGGGGCGCTTCGGCACCGTGCTCCTGCGCGTCACGGCGATCGAGCCCGGCACGGTCAAGCCGTTCGACGAGGTGAAGGACGAGATCCGCCGGGAGATCGCGCTGCGCCGAGTGCGCGAGGGCGGCTTCGACAAGGTTCAGGACGCGATCGAGGATGCCCGTTCGGCCGCCAAGCCGCTGGCCGAGATCGCCAAGGAACAGGGGCTGACGCTGCTCAGCATCCCGGCGGTGGACGCACAGGGCAACGACCCGTCCGGCCAGCCGGTCGCCGGTATTCCCGACAAGGAGACCACGCTGCCGGCCGCCTTCCGCGCCGATGTCGGCAACGACACCGAGGTTCTGCGCACCAAGACCGGCGGCGCGATCTGGTACGACGTCGTCAAGATCGACCCGTCGCACGAGAAGCCGCTGGCGGAAGTGCGTGACGAGGCGGTGAAGGGCTGGACCCGGGCCGAGATCGAGAAGCGCCTCGTGGCCAAGTCCAAGGAACTGACCGAGCGCCTGGACAAGGGCGAGGCGATCGAGACCGTGGCCCAGGAGGCGGGCCTTCCGCTGAAGACCGTCACCGACATCGCCCGCAACCAGAACAAGGACGACCTCTCCTCCGACATCATCGAGCGCATCTTCACGACGCCGGTGGGCAAGGCCGCCTCTGCTCCCTCCGGCGAAGGCCGCGCGGTGTTCAAGGTGACCGCCGCCACCGTGCCGGCCTTCGTCCCCGGTACGCCGAGCGACGGTCAGCTCGTCAATTCGCTGCGCACGGCGCTCGCGGACGACATGCTCGGCGAGTTCATCGCCGAGGTGCAGAAGAGCGCGGGCGTGAACGTGAACCAGACCGCCCTGCGCCGGGCGTTCGGCGGCGAGTACTGAGGCCGCTGATGACCGAGCCTGCGCACGAGGCGGTGGCGCGCGCCTACGAGGCCGGTCGGGCAAGTCTGCTCGGCCTGACCCTGGTGGCCGATCTGGAGACGCCGGTCGCCGCCTTCCTGAAGCTGAAGGCGACGCATGCCGGCCCCGGCTTCCTGCTCGAATCGGTCGAGGGCGGCGCGGTGCGCGGGCGCTACTCGATGATCGGGCTCGATCCCGACCTGATCTGGCGCTGCCGCGACGGGCGCCCGGAGATCGCCCGCGACGACAGCCTCACGGCCTTCGTGCCGGATGAACGGGCGCCGCTCGCCTCCTTGCGCGCGCTCATCGCCGAGAGTGCGGTGGGCGACGATGCCGAGAGCGCCGCGTTGCCGCCGATGGCGGCGGGTCTGTTCGGCTATCTCGGCTACGACATGGTTCGCGCCATGGAGCGGCTGCCCGAGCCGAACCCCGATCCGCTCGGCGTACCAGACGCGATTCTGATGCGGCCGCGGGTGATGGTGGTGTTCGACGCGGTGGCCGACGCGCTCACCGTCGTCACGCCGGTGCGCCCGGCCGCGGGTGTCAACGCGCGCGCCGCGCTCGAAGCGGCGCAGGCCCGGCTCGATCGGGTGGCGGAGGTGCTGGAAGGCCCGCTGCCGATCGAGGCGCGGGCGGATGCGGCGGGCCTCGCCCAGCCCGCCCCGGTCTCGAACACCGAGCCGGATGAGTTTCTGGGAATGGTGGCGAAGGCCAAGGAGTACATCGTCGCGGGCGACATCTTCCAGGTGGTGCTGTCGCAACGCTTCGAGGCGCCCTTCACCCTGCCGGCCTTCGCGCTCTACCGCAGCCTTCGCCGCACCAACCCGGCGCCGTTCCTGTGCTACCTCGATTTCGAGGCGTTTCAGGTCGTCTGCTCAAGCCCTGAAATCCTCGTGCGGGTGCGCGAGGGGAAGGTGACGATCCGCCCGATCGCCGGCACCCGCCGCCGCGGCGCCACGCCGGCCGAGGACCGGGCGCTGGCCGAGGAACTGCTCGCCGACCCGAAGGAGCGCTCCGAGCACCTGATGCTGCTCGACCTCGGCCGCAACGATGTCGGCCGCGTCTCGAAGATCGGCAGCGTCATCGTCACCGACTCGTTCTTCCTCGAGTACTATTCTCAGGTCATGCACATCGTCTCGAACGTCGAGGGCGACCTCGACCCGAAGCACGATGCGCTCTCTGCGCTGGCCGCGGGTTTTCCCGCCGGCACCGTCTCCGGCGCGCCGAAGGTGCGGGCAATGGAGATCATCGACGAATTGGAGCGCGAGAAGCGCGGACCATACGGCGGCTGCATCGGCTATTTCGGCGCGCGCGGCGAGATGGACACCTGCATCGTCCTGCGCACGGCGATCGTGAAGGACGGCCGCATGCACGTGCAGGCGGGTGCCGGCATCGTCTACGATTCCGATCCCGCCTCCGAGCAACAGGAATGCGTGAACAAGGCCAAGGCTTTGTTCCGGGCTGCGGAGGATGCGGTGCAGTTCGCGAGCCGGGCGAAGCGGGGGCAATAGTCAGCGGGCGCACGCCGCCTTGACTTGCCGGCTCCCCGTCGCCACCCCTTCCGCAAGGTTCATCCCATCCACCTCCTCATCCTGCGAGATCGCGAACGCGATCTCGCAGGATGAGGAGGTGGATGGGACGCAAAGCGCTACGGCTGAGTTCGATGTCCAACGTCCTCGTCATCGACAACTACGATTCCTTCACCTGGAATCTCGTCCACCTGATCGGCCCGCTCTGCGAGCGGATCGACGTGGTGCGCAACGATCAGATCGACGTCGCCGGCATCCGCGAACGGGCGCCGGATGCGCTCGTACTGTCGCCGGGGCCCTGCACCCCGAACGAGGCCGGCATCTGCCTCGAGGCGGTGAAGGAGCTGGGCGCCGAGATCCCGATCTTCGGTGTGTGTCTCGGGCTTCAGACCATCGGGCAGGCCTATGGCGGCGACGTGGTGCGTGCGCCCTCCCCCATGCACGGCAAGGTCTCGACCATCCGCCACGAGGCGAAGGGCGTGTTCCGCGGCATCAACGAGGGTTTTTCGGCCACCCGCTACCACTCGCTGGTGGTTGACCGTGCGAGCTGCCCCGACGATCTCGCGGTGACGGCCGAGGCCGACGGGCTCATCATGGGGCTGCAGCACCGCGCCCTGCCTGTACACGGCGTGCAGTTCCACCCCGAGAGCATCCTCTCGAACCACGGCACGCAGATCCTGCGCAACTTCCTCGACATCGCCGCCGCATGGCGCGGGGAGTCCGCGGCCTCAGCGTGACAAGGCCGGCCCCGGCGTGCATTGACGGCGCCACGCCCCCTCCCCCCTCGATCGAGGGAGTGAGGGCTCGAACAGAGCCACGACCCCGATGGATGCCTTCAAGACCCATCTCGCGACCGTCGCGTCCGGTGCCCCGCTGAGCCGCGAGCAGGCCCGCGCCGCCTTCGACGACCTGCTCTCGGGCGAGGTCACGCCGATCCAGGCCGGTGCCTTCCTGACGGCGCTCTCGGTCCGCGGCGAGAGCGAGGACGAGATCATCGGCGCGGTCTCGGCGATGCGGGCGCGGATGCTGCCCGTGGCGGCGCCCGAGGGAGCCATCGACATCGTCGGCACCGGCGGGGATCATTCGGGCAGCTACAACGTCTCGACGCTGGCCGCGATCCTCACCGCGGCCTGCGGCGTGCCGGTGGCCAAGCACGGCAACCGTGCCGCCACCTCGCGCTCCGGCGCCGCCGACGTGCTCGCCGCGCTCGGCGTGAAGATCGGCCTGCCCCCCGAGGCCCTGGCGCGCTGCCTCGGCCAAGCGGGGCTCTGCTTCATGTTCGCGCAGACGCATCACGGCGCCATGCGCCACGTCGCGCCGGTGCGCACCGAACTGCCGTTCCGCACCATCTTCAACATGCTCGGACCGCTCTCGAACCCGGCCGGCGTAACGGCGCAGGTGTTCGGCGTCTCGCGGCCCGCATGGGCCGAGCCGCTGACACGCGTGCTGGCGACGCTGGGCAGCCGCCGGGTCTGGACCGTGCACGGCTCGGACGGACTCGACGAGATCACCACCACCGGGCCGACCGCCGTGGTCGCACTGGAGGATGGCGCGCTGACGCACTTCACCATCGATCCGCGCGCGGTCGGCCTGCCGCTCGCGACTCTCGACGACCTGCGCGGCGGCGACCCCGAGCACAACGCCGCGGCGCTCGCCGCCGTGCTGGAGGGCGCCCGCAACGCCTACCGCGACATCGCCGTGCTGAATGCCGGCGCCGGCCTCGTCGTGGCCGGCGCTGCCGGCTCGCTTGCCGAGGGGGTGGCGCGGGCACAGGACGCGATCGATTCCGGCGCGGCGCGGGGCGCGCTCGCGCGCCTCGTCGCCGTGTCGAATGCGTGATAGACGGCTTCGAACGGTTCTAGAGCATCGTGCCGGATATCAGATCCAGGACCATGCTCTCTCCTCTTTTATGTGCATCGTCTTTTTCCGAAAGCCGGTGGCCACCTTTCGGGACGACGCTCTAAGGACAAGCCGATGGACGACATCGTGGCCGACGTGACCATCGGGCCTGCCGCCACCGCCCCGCAGCGGGCGAGCGTGCTGGCGCGGATCGAGGCCTACAAGCGCCGTGAGATCGCCGAGGCGAAGCTGCGCGTGCCGCTGGCCAAGCTGGAGAAGCAAGTCGCCAAGGCCGAACCGCCCCGCGGCTTCGCCGATGCCATCGCCCGGCATATCGGCGAGGGGCGTCCGGCGCTGATCGCCGAGATCAAGAAGGCGTCGCCCTCCAAGGGGCTGATCCGCGCCGATTTCAACCCCAAGACGCTGGCGAAAGCCTATGCTGCGGGCGGCGCCACCTGCCTCTCGGTTCTGACCGACACACCCTCCTTTCAGGGCGCTCCGGACTTCCTGACAGAGGCTCGCGCGGCCTGCGACCTGCCGGTCCTGCGCAAGGATTTCCTGTTCGAGCCGTATCAGGTCTACGAGGCCCGCGCCTGGGGCGCCGATTGCGTCCTCGTCATCATGGCCTGCCTCGACGACGCCGAGGCCGCCGCCATCACCGAAGCCGCGCACGATCTCGGCATGGATGTGCTGGTCGAGGTCCACGACGCCGAGGAACTGGAACGCGCCGTGCCGCTCGGCACCCGGATGGTCGGCGTCAACAACCGCAACCTCAAGACCTTCGAGGTCTCGTTCGAGACGGCGATCACTCTCAAGCCCGGCATTCCCGCCGACCGGATCGCAGTGGCCGAGAGCGGCATCGGCACCCACGCCGACGTGCTGCGGCTGAAAGAGCACGGTCTCGACACCATCCTCGTCGGCGAGAGCCTGATGCGGCAGGCCGACGTCACCGCCGCGACGCGGGCGCTGCTGTTCGGGGATTCCGGCCGGTGAGCGGCGCCACCCTCACCCATATCGACCGGACCGGCGCGGCCAACATGGTTGACGTCTCCGACAAGGCCGCGACCTCGCGCACGGCGATCGCCGAGGGCGTGGTGGTGATGCTACCCGAGACCCTGGCGCTGATCCGCGAGGGCGACGCCAAGAAGGGCGACGTCATCGGCACGGCGCGGCTTGCCGGCATCATGGCGGCCAAGCGCACGCATGAGCTGATCCCGCTCTGCCACCCGCTGCTGATCACCAAGGTGCGCCTCACCTGCGAGCCGGACGACGCCCTGCCGGGCCTGCGCCTCACTGCGGAGGTGAAGGTGCAGGGCCAGACCGGCGTCGAGATGGAGGCGCTCACCGCCGTCTCGGTCGCCTGTCTCACGGTCTACGACATGGTGAAGGCCGCCGATCGCGGCATGCGGATCGAGGGCATCCGCCTGCTGTCGAAGGAGGGCGGCAAGTCTGGTGCCTGGGCCGCCGACGCATGAGCCTGCTGTCGGTCACCGAGGCGCTCGAAAAGATCCTCGCTGCCATTCCCGAACCGGTGGCGGCGGAAGAGATCCTGATTGCTCAGGGCGCTGGCCGGACGCTGGCTGCCGACCTCACGGCACGGCGTACCCAGCCTCCCTTCCCCGCCTCCGCCATGGACGGCTACGCCGTGCGCGCTGCCGACGTCGCGGCGGTGCCGGCGCGGCTGCGTCGAGTCGGCACCAGCGCGGCCGGGCACGGCTTTGCCGGAACGCTGGGGCCGGGCGAGGCGGTGCGCATCTTTACCGGCGCACCGGTGCCCGAGGGCGCCGACGCGATCCTGATTCAGGAGAACGCCGAGACCGACGGCGACACCGTCACCGCCCGCGAACCGGTGGCGGCAGGCCGCTTCCTGCGTCGCGCCGGTCTCGATTTCCGTGAGGGCGAGACGCTGGTGCGGGCCGGCGAAACCCTCGACGCCCGCCGCCTCGCGCTGGCCGCCAGCGCCGGCCACGTCCTGCTGCCGGTTCGGCGCAAGCCGCGCGTGGCCGTGCTCGCCACCGGCGACGAACTCGTGCGACCGGGTGAGCCGGCGGCCTGGGACCAGATCGTCGCCTCGAACGGCCTTGCGCTCGGCGCGCTGAGCCTGGAGGCGGGCGCCGAGGTCGTCGATCTCGGCATCGTCACCGACGATCTCGGCGCCCTGCGCGAGGCGGTCGGCCGTGCGCGGGCGGCGGGGGCTGATCTGCTGGTGACACTCGGCGGCGCCTCCGTCGGCGACCACGACCTCGTCCAGGCGGCGCTCGGGGCCGAGGGGATGGAACTCGGCTTCTGGCGGGTGGCCTTGCGCCCCGGCAAGCCGCTGATGTTCGGGCGGCTCGGCGCCATGACGGTGATCGGCCTGCCGGGCAATCCCGTCTCCTCGATCGTCTGCGGCCTGCTCTTCGTGGTGCCGGCGGTCCGCGCCCTCCTCGGCGATCCGCGCGCGGGCGCGGACCGCAGTGAGCCGGCGATCCTCGGCCGCGACATGCCAGAAAACGACGCCCGCCAGGACTACCTGCGCGCCCGCCTCGACACCGCGCCGGACCAGCTGCCGGTCGTCCATCCCGAGACGCGCCAGGATTCCTCGATGCTTTCGGTTCTCGGCACCAGCGAGGCCCTGCTGGTTCGCTCTCCCCACGCGAGCCCGGCCAGGGCGGGCGATCCGTGCCGCATCATCCGGCTGGACCGACGGATTGTCTGAAGTCGCTCCGTTGCCCGTGCTTCCGCCCGTGCCGGATTGTGCAAAAGTCTTGCATCTGCCCGATTTTCTGACGAAGAGGACGGCCTTCACCGGATAGAGGCCACCGGCTAAGGGCACGGGAACGTGCGGCATATGCCGCCGGGCAAGCATGGGCGGGGAGCGTTGGGACCGATGAGCGAGACGCGGGAGCTGGGTTCGGCCGATATCCAGAAGGTGCTGGAACTGCTGCCCCATCGCTATCCCTTCCTGATGATCGACCGCATCATCGAGATCGACCGCGACGAGAGCTGCATCGGCATCAAGAACGTTACGGCGAACGAACCGCAATTCACCGGGCACTTCCCCGGCCTGCCGGTCTTCCCCGGCGTGCTGCTGATCGAGGGCATGGCCCAGACGGCGGGTGCGATCTGCTGCCGGCACATCATGAGCGATGAGCTGAAGACTAAGCAGGTCTTCTTCATGACCATCGACAAGTGCAAGTTCCGCAAGCCCGTCGTGCCCGGTGACCAGGTGCGCTTCCACATGACGAAGATCAACCACCGCAAGACCATGTGGTGGTTCCGCGGTGAGGCCCGCGTCGAAGGCACGCTCGTGGCCGAGGCTGAGATTGGTGCCATGCTGGTGACGGAGTGAGCGTGGTTCAGGAAGGCATTCACCCGAGCAGCGTCGTCGAGGATGGCGCCCGGCTCGGGGACGGGGTGCGGATCGGCCCGTTCTGCCATGTCGGGCCCGAGGTCGTGCTCGGTGACGGCTGCGAACTGATCAGCCACGTCGTCGTCGCCGGCCGCACCACGGTCGGCGCGCGGACCAAGATCTATCCCTTCGCCTCGATCGGCCACCCGCCGCAGGATCTGAAGTTCCGCGGCGAGCCCTCGACGCTGGCCGTCGGTTCCGATTGCCTGATCCGCGAAGGCGTGACGATGAACCCAGGCACCGCCGGCGGCGGCCTGGAGACCGTGGTCGGCAACGGCTGCGCCTTCCTCGCCAACAGCCATGTCGGCCACGATTGCCGGGTCGGCGACCACGTCGTTTTCTCCAACAACGTGATGCTCGCCGGTCATTGCACGGTCGGCAACTACGCCATCCTCGGCGGCGGCGCGGCGGTGATCCAGTTCGCCCGCGTCGGTGACCACGCCTTCGTCGGCGGCCTGTCGGGGCTTGAGAACGACTGCATCCCCTACGGCATGGTGCTCGGCAACCGCGCCTACCTGTCGGGGCTCAACATCATCGGGCTCCAGCGCCGCGGTTTCTCGCGCGAGGACATCCACGCGCTCCGCCGCGCCTACCGGCTGCTCTTCGCGCAGGAGGGCACGCTGATGGAGCGCGTCGAGGATGTGGCGGCCGAGTTCGATACCCATCCGGCGATCCACGAAATCCTGTCCTTCATCCGCGCGGGCGGCAAGCGCTCGATCTGCACCCCCCGCGCCGTCGCCGCGGCGGCCTGAGGCGACGGGCCGTGATCGATCCCGCCCGGCCCCTCGCCCTGGTGGCCGGTGCGGGCCACCTGCCGGAACTGGTCGCGGCCTCCCTCGACCGGGCGCGCCGGCCGTTCCGGATCCTGGCTGTCCGCGGCTTCACCGAGCGGGCGATGCGACGGCGCGCGGATGCGGTGGTCGATCTCCTCGACATTCCCGGCACTCTGCGCATCCTGAAGGAATGGGCACCCGCCGCTGTGGTCCCGGCCGGCGGCGTCACCCGCCCGAGCCCGGCCGCTCTGTTCAACGCGGCGCACGCGGTGCGCAACCGCGATATCCTGAAGAGCCTCGCGGGCGGCGACGACCGGTTGCTGCGGGCCGTGCTCTCGCTCCTGGAAGAGAACGGGCACCGGGTGCTCGGCGTCCACGAGGTCGCCCCCGACCTGCTCGGTCGGCTCGGTCGCCTCGGCCGTGTCCAGCCGGATTCCGATGCGACTCTCTCGATCGCCACGGGACGCGCGATGCTCGCGGCCTTGAGCCCCTTCGATGTCGGACAGGCGGCCGTGGTGGCGGGCGAACGGGTCATCGCCGTCGAAGGACCCGAGGGCACGGATCGCATGCTCGGCCGCGCCCGCGGACTTAACCGCAAGCCCTTCGGCCGCGGCACGCCCGCCAAGGGGACCGTGCTCGTTAAGCTGCCGAAGCTCGGCCAGGACCTACGCATCGACCTGCCGGCCATCGGCCCGCGCACCGTGCACCGGGCGGCGGAAGCGGGATGTGCCGGCATCGCCATCGGCGCCGGCCACACCCTGGTGATTGACACCGATCGCACGGTGGCAGCGGCGGATGCCGCGGGTCTGTTCCTGATCGGCGTGGAGGTCGCCCCATGACGCATCGGCGGATCTGGCTCGTTGCGGGCGAGGATTCCGGCGACCAGCTCGGCGCCAAGCTGATCCGGGCGCTGCGGGCGCTCTCGCCGGCCTCCCTGACGCTCGGCGGCGTCGGCGGCGAGGCGATGGAAGCGGAGGGGTTCCGCTCGCTCTTTCCCATCGATGACGTGGCGGTGATGGGCTACCTGCCGGTGCTCGCCCGCGCCCGCACCCTGTTGCGGCGCATCCGCGAGACGGTGGACGATGTCGTGGCGGCTCGGCCCGATGTGCTCGTCATCATCGACAGTCCCGGCTTTACCCACGCCGTGGCCACCCGCGTACGCAAGCGCCTGCCGGATTTGCCGATCGTCGACTACGTCTCGCCGAGCGTCTGGGCGTGGCGGCCGTGGCGGGCCAAGGGCATGGTGCCCTTCATCGACCATGTGCTCGCCCTCCTGCCCTTCGAACCGGAGGCGCATCGCCGCCTCGGCGGACCGCCCTGCTCCTATGTCGGCCACCCGTTGATCGAGCGTCTGGCCGAGTTGCGCCCCTCCCTCGAGGAGGCCGCGATCCGCGAGGGGCGCCCTCCGGTGCTCGCCGTGCTGCCGGGCTCCCGCCGCTCCGAAATCGAGCGGCTGATGCCGGTCTTCGGCCGCGCCATTGCCGAACTCAGCCAGCGGGTCGGTCCGTTCGAGGTCGAGCTGCCGGCCGTGAGCCGCCACCGCGCCCTGATCGAGCGCCTCGCCGCTGCCTGGGAACGGCATCCACGGATCGTCCACGGGGAGGCCGACAAATACGCCACCTTCCGCCGTGCGCGGGCGGCGCTCGCCGCCTCCGGTACCGTGACGCTCGAACTCGCGCTCGCCGGCGTGCCGATGGTGGTGGCCTACAAGGTCTCGCGGGTCGAGGAGGTGATCGCCCGGCGCCTGATCCAGGTGCCGACGATCGTGCTGCCGAACCTGATCCTGTCCGAGAACGCCATGCCGGAGTTCGTGCAAGGCGATTGCACGCCGGGGCAATTGGCCGGGACGCTGGCGCCGCTTCTCGCGGGCGGCCCCGCCCGGCGGACCCAGCTCGACGCGCTCGCCCGCATCGACGGCCGGATGCGGCTGCCCGGCGACGAGGAGCCGAGCCGGGCGGCGGCCCGGATCGTGCTGGAGGCGCGGCGGGCGGCATGAGCGACGACACGGCAAGGCCAAAGATCAGGATCTACGTCGATGCCGACGCCTGCCCGGTGAAGGACGAGGTGTACCGCGTCGCCGGGCGCTACGGCCTCCACGTCTTCGTCGTCTCGAACAGCTTTCTGAACCTGCCGCGCGAGCCCTGGATCGAGCGCGTCATCGTCGACGACAAGTTCGATGCGGCGGACGACTGGATTGCCGAACGGGCGAGTCCGGGCGCCATCGTCATCACGGCCGATGTGCCGCTGGCGAGCCGCTGCGTGAAGGCTGGCGCAGTCGCGCTCGCGCCGAACGGCAAGGCCTTCACGGACGCGTCTGTCGGCCTCGCACTCGCCACGCGCAATCTGATGCAGGATCTGCGGGAGGCCGGCGCCATCACCGGCGGGCCGAAGCCATTCTCGCCGAAGGACCGCTCGGCCTTCCTCGGCGCGCTGGACCGGGTGATCGTACGGCTGAAGCGCGACCTCAAGATCTGACGGCGTCACGCCTCCGGGCGGCGAGGCCCGGAGGCGGTGCTTGAGTCAGCTCCGCTGGCCGATCGGAACGTAGTCGCGCCGGTCGGGGCCGATATAGAGCTGGCGCGGACGGCCGATCTTCTGGGACGGATCCTCGATCATCTCGGCCCATTGCGCGATCCAGCCGACGGTGCGGGCCAGCGCGAACAGCACCGTGAACATCGAGGTCGGGAAGCCGAGCGCCTTCAGGGTGATGCCCGAGTAGAAGTCGATGTTCGGGTAGAGCTTCTTCTCGATGAAATACTCGTCCTTCAGCGCGATCTGTTCGAGCTGCACCGCGACCTCCAGCAGGTCATCCTTGAGGCCGAGTTCGTTCAGCACCTCGTGGGTGGTCTTCTGCATGATGCGCGCGCGCGGGTCGTAATTCTTGTAGACCCGGTGGCCGAAACCCATCAGGCGGAAGGGATCGTTCTTGTCCTTCGCCTTGGCGACGTATTTCTGCACGTTCTCGGGGTGGCCGATCTCCATCAGCATCTTCAGCGCCGCCTCGTTGGCGCCGCCATGCGCGGGCCCCCACAGGCAGGCAATGCCGGCGGCGATGCAGGCGAAGGGATTGGCACCCGAGGAACCGGCGAGCCGCACGGTCGAGGTCGAGGCGTTCTGCTCGTGATCCGCGTGCAGGATGAAGATCTTGTCGAGGGCGCGGGCGTAGATCGGATTGATCGCGTATTCCTCGCACGGCACCGCGAAGCACATCCGCAAGAAGTTCGACGTATAATCGAGGTCATTCTTCGGATACACGAACGGCTGGCCGATCGTGTACTTGTAGGCCATCGCCGCCAGCGTCGGCATCTTCGCGATCATGCGCAGGGAGGCGATCATCCGCTGCGACTCGTCCGAGATATCGGTCGAGTCGTGGTAGAACGCCGAGAGCGCGCCGACGCAGGCGACCATCACCGCCATCGGGTGGGCGTCGCGGCGGAAGCCCTGGAAGAAGCGGTTCATCTGGTCGTGCACCATGGTGTGGCGCGTGACCCGGTAATCGAAATCCGCCTTCTGAGCGGAGGACGGCAATTCGCCGAACAGCATCAGGTAGGCGGTCTCGAGAAAGTCGCCTTGCTCGGCGAGCTGTTCGATCGGGTAGCCGCGATAGAGCAGCACGCCCTCGTCGCCGTCGATGTAGGTGATCTTCGACTCGCACGAGGCCGTAGAGGTGAAGCCCGGGTCGAAGGTGAACTTGCCGGTCTGGGCGTAGAGTTTGCCGATATCGACCACGTCCGGGCCGATGGTTCCGGTCTTGATGGGCAATTCGACGTTCTTGTCGCCCACGATGATGGTGCTGGCGGAAGCGCTCATGGGATCGCGGACCCTTTCTCGCGACGGGAACAGCACTGGCGCGGAAGTCGTCGCCTTCCGCTCCGTTGTGGCGCCGCAGCAGAGCACTGCGCCCACTCACTGAGGCACCGGGTTAGCGGATCGATCGGCGGCCAGCAACGGCAGGCCGTTCCCCGCGTCTTCGCATATGCGAAAAACAGGCCGAGTCTGTCACTTTCCGAGCCGAATGAAACGCGATGCGACCGGACCTTGGACGCGAGTTTCGAGCTGTCTCAGCCTCTTGGCAGCGCAAAGGTGGATGAGAAATCGTCCTCGGACCAAGACCTTCCGGATTTTCATCAAACCAGCGCCTGAGACCGGAAGCTCCGGATGTCATTTGCCTCGCATTGTCATTCGGGTTGTTACGCGTGTCCGCGCTGCCGAACTCGTGGCCTGGCACATCGATCCGATCAACGCACCTCAAATACCGGATGCGTTGATCCGTCGCGTGGATCGCATTCAGGTCGGTAGGCGGTCCGCCAAGCGGGCGAGTGCCTCGTCGCGGCCGAGCACGGCCATCACGTCGAAGACTGGCGGCGAGGTGGCACGGCCCGTGAGCGCTGCCCGCAGGGGCTGGGCGACCTGACCGAGCTTGACGCCCTGGCTCTCGGCGAAGCCGCGCACGGCGGCTTCCGTCGTGGTGGCACTCCATTCCGGAAGGGCCTCCAGCGCCGGAAGAAGGGCGCGCAGCCGCTCCGGCGCGTCACCGGCAAGCAGGCCCTCCGCCTTGGCGTCGAGGGCGAGCGGGCGGGGGGCATAGAGGTAGTAGGCGCTGTCGAGGAGTTCGACGAGGGTCTTGGCGCGCTCCTTCAGGCCGGGCATCGCCGACAGGAGTTTTTCGCGCAGATCCGGCGTCAGCTTGGTCGGCAGGCCGCGCTCGGGCCCGCGGGCCGGCAGGATCGCATCGATGGCATCGACCAACTCCGCGTCGTCGCTGCCGCGGATGTAGAGCCCGTTGAGGCTCTCCAGCTTGGTGAAGTCGAACCGCGCCGCCGAGCGGCCGATCGCCTTCAGATCGAAGGCGGCGATCATCTCTTCGGTGGAGAAGACCTCTTGGTCGCCGTGGCTCCAGCCGAGGCGGACGAGATAGTTGCGCAGGGCCGCCGGCAGGTAGCCGCGGTCGCGGTACTCCTCGACGCCCAGCGCGCCGTGGCGCTTGGACAGCTTGGCGCCGTCCGCCCCGTGGATCAGCGGAATATGCGCCATCGCCGGCACGTCCCAGCCGAGCGCGCGGTAGATCTGGCTCTGGCGGGCGGCGTTGGTGAGATGATCGTCGCCGCGGATCACCTGCGTGATGCCCATGTCGTGGTCGTCCACCACGACGGCGAGCATGTAGGTCGGCGTGCCGTCGGAGCGCAGCAGCACGAGGTCGTCGAGGTCGCGGTTGGCCCAGGTCACGCGGCCCTGCACGGCGTCCTCGACCACGGTCTCACCCTCGGTCGGTGCGCGCAGGCGGATCACCGGCTTCACGCCCGCCGGCGCCTCGGACGGGTCGCGATCGCGCCAGCGGCCGTCGTAGCGCGGGGCGCGGCCCTCGGCGCGGGCGGTCTCGCGCATCTGCGCCAGCTCCTCGGCGCTGGCGTAGCAGTGGTAGGCGTTGCCCGAGGCGAGCAGGCTCTCGGCCACCGCGCGGTGCCGCTCGGCGCGGGCGAATTGGTAGATCACCTCGCCGTCCCAATCGAGGCCGAGCCAGCGCATCCCGTCGAGGATCGCGTCGATCGCGGCTTGCGTCGAGCGCTCCCGGTCGGTGTCCTCGATGCGCAGCAACATCCGACCGCCGAAGCGGCGGGCATAGAGCCAATTGAACAGGGCCGTGCGCGCTCCCCCGATATGCAGGAAGCCCGTGGGCGAGGGCGCAAAGCGCGTGACGACCGGTGACGACATCGGCGGCTGGGAGGCTTCTTCGGAAAAAAGTGCGGGATGGCGGGAGGGCGGCTGCGGCCGGTCTCGCCGGCCGTGTAGCACGAGCGAGCGGATGCGTTAAGAATTCGTCACGATTGCCCGTCACGCGGGCATCGCAGGTCTCGGGACGTGGCGGGGCATGGCGCAGGGCGGCGGCAGAGCGGTGGGCGGGGCGGTTCCGGCCCTCCTCGCCGGCCGCGTTCCCGCTCCCTCCCAGCTCTGGCAGGGCACGATCGAGGGATTGGGCGCGTGCCTGGCCCGCGAGGCCGAGCAGCGCCGGCTGTTCCCCTGGCTCGCTGTCGCCTTCGGGGCCGGCATCCTCGTCTTCTTCACGGCGACAGATGGGGCGCCCGCCCTCGCCGCTCCGCTGACCGCCGCTCCACTCTGCCTCGCGGTCACCTTCGCCCTGCGGGCGCGTCCAATCGCGCTCGCGCTGATGCTCGCCCTCGCCGCCCTCTTCCTCGGCTTCGCCGCCGGCGTCTGGCGCGTTTCGTCCGTCGCGGGGCCGGTGTTGAGCCGCATCACCATCGCGCCGCTCGCGGGCCTCGTCGAGGGCCTCGACGAGCGGGAGGGCGGTGCGCGGCTGATCGTGCGGGTCGCGAGCTTCGGCGACCTCGATGCGGAAAGCCGCCCGCGGCGGGTGCGGGTCTCCTACCGCGCGGCGCAGGCGGTGCGGCCGGGCGACACGATCCGCGCCACCGCCCGCCTTCTGCCGCCGCCGGAAGCGGTGCGGCCGGGCGGCTACGACTTCGCGCGGGACGCCTATTTCCGCGGGATCGGAGCGGTGGGCTCGCTGGTGGGCAAGGTCGAGGTCGGGGTCCCGGCCGAGCCGCTTCCCTGGCCCGTGCAGGTGGCGGCCAGCATCGATGCCGCCCGCAACGCCTTCACCCGGCGGATCACCGATGCGATCGGCGGACAGGCCGGCGCCGTCGCGGCTGCTCTCGTCACGGGAAAGCGCGGGCTGATCACGAACGAGACCAACGACATCTTGCGGGCGGCGGGCATCTACCACGTCGTCTCGATCTCGGGGCTCCACATGGTGCTCGCCGCCGGCGTGGTGTTCTGGCTGGTGCGGGCGGGGCTCGCCCTGGTGCCGGTGCTGGCACTCTCCTGGCCGATCAAGAAGATCGCGGCTGGCGCGGCGATGCTGGGCGTGACCGCCTACTGCGCCTTCTCGGGCTGGGACGTCGCCGCCGAGCGGGCGCTGATCATGACGCTGGTGATGCTCGGCGCGATCCTCGTCGATCGTCCAGCGCTCAGCATGCGCAATCTCGCGCTTGCCGCGATCCTGGCGCTCGCCCGCGAGCCGGAGGCGCTGCTTGGCCCGAGCTTCCAGATGTCGTTCGGGGCGGTGGCCGGTCTGATCGCCTGCGCTCCGCTCATCGACGGGCGCGTCTTCCGGACCGACAACCCGTCCCGCATCGCGCGGGCCGCCTCGTGGGTCGCGACGGCGGTGGTCGGCACGCTGGCGACGACTTTGGTGGCGCAGATCGCCACCGCCCCGTTCGCGACCTACCACTTCCAGACCGTGCAGCCCTTCGGCCTCGTCGGTAATGCGCTGACCCTGCCGCTCGTCTCGCTCGCGGTGATGCCCGCGGCGGTACTCGGGATGCTGGCCTATCCCTTCGCCCTCGATCGCCCTGTCTGGTGGCTGATGGGGCTCGCGGTGCGGGGCATGCTCGAAATCTCGGCTTGGATCGCCGGATTCGGACAGGCCAACATGGTGTTGCCCGCCTTCGGGACCGGCGCCCTGGTGCTCCTCGCCGCCGCCCTCCTCCTCGCGACCCTGCCGGTGTCGCGGCTGCGGCTGCTCGCCCTTGTGCCGGCCGGGCTCGGCGTTGCGATCGCCGCGAGTCCGACCCGCTACGACATCTACATCGATCGCGACGGGGCCGGCGCCGCAATCCGCGGCCAGGACGGGCGCCTCGTCGTCCTCGGGCGCCCGCCCGGCTTCGTGCTGGAACAATGGCTGAAGGCCGATGGAGACGGGCGGCGTCTGGACGCCGTCACCGGAGCTGCCGGGCCGCGCTGCGACCGTCTCGGCTGTACCCTCGCGGCCATCGACGGGCGCACCGTCGCCCTCGTCACCGACAAGCGTGCCTTTGCCGAGGATTGCGCCCGGGCCGACATCCTGATCACCCGCATGCGTGCCCCAGCGGGCTGCGCCGCGCCGCTCATCGCCGACCGCAGCTTCCTAGCGGCGCGGGGAGCCACCGCGATCCGCCTTGGTGCGGCCGGGCTGGATGTTGTCACTGTGCGCGGGATCGGGCCGCCGAAGCCTTGGCAGCCCAAACCTGTCAGCGAGACGACACCCGCGGCTCAGTCGCTGTCACCATCATCCGGTGATTCCGGTGCGGCGGATCCGTCGGACCCGCCGCCCGGCGAAACGCCTCAATAGCGGCGTACGAGGCTGACGAGCTTGCCCTGGATGCGCACCCGGTCGGGCCCGAGCACGCGGGTTTCGTAGGACGGGTTGGCGGCTTCGAGCGCGATCGAGGAGCCGCGGCGGCGCAGGCGCTTGAGAGTCGCCTCCTCGTCGTCGATCAGCGCCACGATGATGTCGCCGTTATTGGCGGTATCCTGCTTGTGGATCACCACGAGATCACCGTCGAGGATGCCGGCCTCGATCATCGAATCACCGCGCACTTCCAGCGCGTAGTGCTCGCCGCCCGAGAGGAAATCGGGGGACATCGAGATCGAGTGGCTCTGGCTCTCGATCGCCGAGATCGGCGTACCGGCGGCGATCCGGCCCATCACCGGCACCATCACCGACTGGCCGTTGCCGTCATGGGCCTGCAGCATCGGCGGCTTCGGTGCGGGCGGCTTGCCCGACAAACCACCCTCGACCACGCTCGGGGTGAAGCGGCGCGGCTCGGGGGCCGTTGCCGGCTTGGCGGCCGGCATGTCGGGCATGCGCAGGATCTCGATGGCCCGGGCCCGGTTCGGCAGACGACGCAGGAAGCCGCGCTCCTCCAGCGCCATGATCAGGCGGTGAATGCCGGACTTGGATTTGAGATCGAGCGCGTCCTTCATTTCGTCGAAGGACGGCGGCACGCCGCTCTCCTGCATCCTCTGCTGGATGAACTGGAGCAGTTCGAGTTGCTTGCGGGTCAGCATGCGGCACCTGCTGTCGACCGCGGCCGGGGGCGCCGCAGAATCATTGAAAACAAAGCACGAACAGCCTAGACGTTCCTCTCCTGTTCCGCAAGACGACCGCAAACACACGAAGGGCGGCGGCACCTTCGCGCCGCCGCCCCTCGTCGCCCCTCGTCGCCCCATGAGGGATTCGGATCAGGCCGGGATGACGTCCACGATCTCGTAGGTATCGGGATCGATGATGACGATATCGTCCCCGACCAGGATGAATTGGAGGCCGCGATAGGCCGGTACGAGCGAGAGGATCGCCGGCGGCAGCGGGTTCAGCGAAACCGAGCGCGGGATTGCCGTGCCGACGCGAACCGCGAAGTTCACATTCGTGACCGCCCGGACATTGGAGCGGGTGATCGATTGGCGGAATTCGGTGCGCTGGGTCGAACTCAGGCTTTTGGAGGCGCCGCGGGCTTCCGTGGCAGCCCCGCGGCCGCCCCGCTCGCCGGCTCCTTCGCGGGCACCGCGCTCTCCGGCCGCATCACGGCCACCCCGGCCGTCGCGCTCGCCGCTGCCGTCGCGGCCCGTTTCACGATTGCCGCGCTCGCCCGGCTCTCCGGCGCGGCCCGGGTCGCCGTCTCGACCGCCGCGCGTGCCGGCCCCTCCCGGCTCACCGCCGCGTCCCGGGGCGCCTGCCGCGCCGCCGGTCTCACCTCCGCGGGTGCCGCCGACCTCGCCGCCGCTGCGGACCCCTCCGGCACCACCTGCGTCACCGGCACCGCCGCGGGGGCCGCTCGCCGCTCCGCCGCCCGCGCCGCCGCCCGCGCCGCCTACGCCGCTTCCAGCACCTCCACCGGCACCTCCGCCAGCACCGCCCGCGCCGCCGGCTCCCATTCCGGCGCCACCGCCCGCGCCACTGCCGCCGCCCGCGCCTCCTCCGGCACCACCAGCGCCGCCGCCCTGGGCCAAGGCGGTCGCTGCGCCGAGCACGAGGATTGCGGCCGTCGCCGTACTGCGAAAGAACTTGGTCATGTTCCGTCCCTGTCTTCTGCCGGCCGGCGACGTGACGCCGACGCCCGGTTCGCAACGGCGATGTCGCGAAAACCGTTCCCGAAGGACGCGTGAGGAACAATTGTTCGGGCAGAGCGCCGCGAATGCGCGAGGGTTGCCCTGCATCGCTGCCAAGTTGCTTCAGATCGATGTGATGTGTGTTTGCAGTTAAGAATGTAGATCGAGATTTTTATTTGCGCGGCTGCGCCGTTGCCGGGGGTCGAGCCGCCGCCCGGACGGATACCCTACGGCGCCTTGGGCGCGGCATCCCCTCACCCTCCCCTGAGGCGTCCATTTCATCGGCACGGTCTGGTGTCTCGCCGACTGACATCTGCGAGGACCTGTGCCGCGCTGGCGGCTAGCCGCTCCCGATGCGGCGCTTAGCTTCACAACCCTCATCGCCGCCCGAGAGCTGAAGCGACAGGGGAAACGCATGTCGGACATCACCGCGACGGCGGCGACAGGGGACGATGCCGCCGACCGCCGCCGGCGTATCATGGCGATCGTCGGTTCCTCGTCGGGCAATCTCGTCGAGTGGTACGACTTCTACTGCTACGCCTTCTTCGCTCTCTATTTCGCCCCGGTCTTCTTTCCCGCGGGCGACAGCACCAGCCAATTGCTCAATACGGCGGCGGTGTTCGCAGTGGGCTTCTTCATGCGACCGATCGGCGGCTGGCTGTTCGGGCGCATCGCCGACCGGCTCGGGCGCAAGACCTCACTGATGATCTCGGTGCTGATGATGTGCAGCGGCTCGCTCGCCATCGCCGTGCTGCCGACCTACGCCGCCGTCGGCACGCTCGCGCCGGTGCTGCTCGTCCTCGCCCGCATGGTGCAGGGACTCTCCGTCGGTGGCGAGTACGGCACCAGTGCCACCTATATGAGCGAGGTCGCCGCCAAGGGGCAGCGCGGTTTCTACGCCTCGTTCCAGTACGTCACGCTGATCGGCGGCCAACTCCTCGCCTCGCTGGTGCTCGTCGTTCTGCAGGGCCTGCTCACGGCGGAGCAGCTCACCGCCTGGGGCTGGCGCGTCCCCTTCGTCATCGGGGCGCTGGCCGCGGTGGTCGCCCTGTTCCTGCGCCGCTCGCTCACCGAGACGATGAGCGAGGAAAACAAGGATTCGAAGGATTCGGGCACCCTCGCCGGGCTGTTCAAGCACTGGCGCGCCTTCGCCGTGGTGTTCGCCTTCACGGCCGGCGGCTCGCTCGCGTTCTACACGCTGACGACCTATATGCAGAAATACATCGTTAACACCGCCCATATGGACAAGGTGGTTGCCTCGCAGGTCACCACGGTAGCGCTGTTCGTCTACATGGTGATCCAGCCCTTTTTCGGCTGGCTCTCGGACCGGATCGGCCGGAAGACGAGCATGATCCTGTTCAGCGGGCTCGGCATGGTGATGATCGTGCCGCTGATGCTGGCGATCGGCGCCACCACCGACCCGGTCCTGTCCTTCGGGCTGATCATGGTCGGGCTCGTCGTCATCAGCTTCTACACCGGCATCAGCGGGATCGTGAAAGCCGAGCTGTTCCCGACGCAGGTGCGCGCGCTCGGCGTCGGCCTGTCCTACGCGGTTGCCAACTCGGTGTTCGGCGGTACGGCGGAGGCGGTCGCGCTCTGGCTCAAGCGGGCGGGCGCGGAGAGCAGCTTCTTCTGGTACGTCGCCGTGATGCTGGCGGTCGCCTTCGTCGCCTCGCTGCTGATGCCGAACCCCAAGCGCCACGGCTATCTCGACGGCGACGGCACCGTCGAGGAAGCGCTGGGGCGCAAGACGCGACCCGCCTTGGCCTGAGGGACGGGCCGCTGAGAGTGCCTCACAAAACTCCCGGTCATCGACCGTTCTCGCTCCGGCGAGGACAGCGCGGCGGGAGTTTTGTGAGAGACACTCAACCGAGGCGCAGCATCGCCCGCGCCTCGGCCGGCGTCGCCGGACGGGCTCCGTGCTCGGCGCAGATCTCCGCGGCCAGACGGACGAGATCGGCATTGCCGTCGGCGAGTTGCTCCTTCGAGCGGCGGATGTTGTCCTCCAGGCCGGTGCGAACGCCCTGCGCGCCCCGCGCCAGTGCCCAGCCCATCACCCGGCTCTGGAAGCGGCCGATGCCGAAGGCGCCCCAGGTCGCCCCCGGCAGCAGGCGCCGGGTCTCCGCCAGCAGGATGTCGAGGAGGTGTGGATCGGGCGGCAGGGCGTTGCGGATGCCCATCACGAACTGCAGGTGGGGCTCGGGGCCGATCACGCCCTCGTCCACGAGGCGGCGGGCGTTGTGGAGATGGGTGAGGTCGAACACCTCGATCTCCGGGGAGACCCCCTCCTCCCGCATCCGTCGCCCGAGCGCCGTGAAGGAGGCGGCCGGGTTCTCGTAGACCCCGTCGCCGAAATTGACCGACCCCGTGGTGAGCGAGGCCATGTCCGGCCGGTGGATCAGGCAGGCGCCCCGCTCGAGAGGGTCGGAGCCTGCCCCGCTCGTCGAGAACTGCACGATCATGTTCGGGCAGTGCCGGCGGATGCCGGCCTGCACGGCATGGAAGCGCTCGGCATCGAGCGACGGGCTCTCGTCGTCGTCGCGCACGTGGATGTGGGCCAGCGCCGCGCCCGCCTCGTAGGCGGCGTGGGTGGATTCGATCTGCTCGGCAGGGGTGATCGGCACGGTCGGGTTGTCGGCCTTGCGCGCGACCGAGCCGGTGATCGCCACGGTGACGACGACGGGTCTCATCGCTCTCGCCCCGTCAGCCCAGCGCCTGCTCGACCGCGCGGCCGCAGGTCTGCGTGTCGGCATGGCCGCCGAGGTCGCGCGTGCGCAGCGTCTGCTCGGAGAGCACCCGCTCGATGCCGGCGACGATCTCGGCCGCCGCCTCGCGCTCGCCGAGATGCTCCAGCATCATCGCCCCCGACCAGATCTGGCCGATCGGGTTGGCGATCCCCTGCCCGGCAATATCCGGGGCCGAGCCGTGCACCGGCTCGAACACCGAGGGAAAGAGCCGGTCCGGGTTGATGTTGCCCGACGGTGCGATGCCAATGGTGCCGGTACAGGCCGGCCCGAGGTCGGAGAGGATGTCACCGAACAGGTTCGAGGCCACCACCACGTCGAACCGGTCGGGGTTCAGCACGAAATGCGCGGTCAGGATGTCGATGTGGTACTGGTCCCATCGGACGTCGGGGTAGCTTTCCGAAACGGCCCGCACGCGCTCGTCCCAGTACGGCATGGTGATCGAGATGCCGTTCGACTTGGTCGCCGAGGTCAAATGCTTCTTCGGCCGGCTCTGCGCCAGGGCGAAGGCGAATTTCAGCACGCGATCGACGCCGTGGCGGGTGAAGATCGATTCCTGCACCGCGAACTCGCGCTCGGTGCCAGGAAACATCCGTCCGCCCGCGTTCGAATACTCGCCCTCGGTGTTCTCGCGGACCACCCAGAAGTCGATATCGCCGGGCTTGCGGCCGGCGAGCGGGCTGGCGACGCCCGGCATCAGCCGCACCGGCCGCAGGTTGACGTACTGGTCGAACTCACGCCGAAACTGGATCAGCGATCCCCACAGCGAGATGTGATCCGGAACGCGCTCGGGCATGCCGACAGCACCGAAGAAGATCGCGTCGTGGGAGCCGATTTGTGCCTTCCAGTCTTCGGGCATCATCCGCCCGTGCGCCTCATAGTAGTCGCAACTCGCGAAATCGAACCAGTCCTGCACGATCTCGAAGCCGTGGCGGGCAGCGGCCCGCTCCAGCACCCGCACGCCCTCCGGCACCACTTCCTTGCCGATGCCGTCGCCGGGAATCACCGCGATCCGGTAGCTGCGCTTCGTCCCGCCCATGCTCGTTGCCTCGTGTCGGCCCCCGCGCCTCACTCGCGCCGGGAGCCGGCGACGTCAATGGCAAGCGATGGTCGGCAAGGGACAATCGGCTGGCGACGGATCAGTTGATCGAGCCGGTCGTCTCGCCGGGGCAGGCTTGCCGAGCGCCGGTGCGCAGAACCCGCTTCAGGCGCAGCGGCTGCGCGCCGCCGGCGCTGTTCAGCGTACCGACGAGCGCGTCGGGTCCGGCCGTGCCGCGGAAGCTGACCGGGCCGGCGCTCGTTTCGATCTCGAACGCCACCGCCTTGGTGCCGTCATCGACCGTCACCGCCGTCTCGATCGGCGCGGGCAGGCCGGCGCCCTCGTAGACGAGGTTGTCGCTCCCGGGCCAGCGCTTGAGGGTGATGCGCCGACCGGTTTGCGCGCCGTCCTCCGGTATCGTGCAGAGGTCGGCGTAGATGTAGGTACCGGCGACCCAACGCGGCTGTGCCGAGACCGGAGCGGCGGAAGCGGCGAGGAGCGCGAGGCCGCCGAGGAAACCAGTACGGGTGAGCTGGCCGGCTGACGGCATGTCGATCCTCTCCTGCAGGTGGTCCGCGCCACGCCGCAGATGAAAGAATCGCGCCAGACCAAGTTCCTTCACGCCGACCGGCAGGTGTGCCGCAGCACGCGTGCCCTATCCCGCGCTCGTGCTCTGCCACGCCTCGCGCCCCGCGTGGTCGAGGATGACGAAATCCTCGTCGCTCAGGCGCAGGTCGGCGCCGGCCGCGTTCTGCGCGAGGTGGCCGGGATCGCCGGTGCCGGGGATCGGAAGCATGACCGGTGAGCGCTTCAGGAGCCAGGCCAGCGCCACCGCGCCGCCGCTGGCGCCCAGGCGCCCGGCAATCGCTTCCAGGGCGGAACCCGGACCGGTCAGCGATCCCTTGTCGAGGGGCGCCCAGGGAATGAAGCCGATGCCGTGCTGCTCGCAATGGGCCAGCACCGCCTCGCTGGTGCGATCGACGAGGTTGTAGCGGTTCTGCACGGTCGCGACCGGAAAGTACTTTTTGGCCGCCTCGATGTCCTCGACCGAAACCTCGGAGAGGCCGACATGGCGGATCAGCCCCTCCTCCCGCATCCGGGCGATCGCCTCGAACTGCACTTCGCGGGGACAGTCCGGCCCGATCCGGTGGAGCTGCCACAGGTCGATTCGCTCGAGCCCGAGGCGTCGCAGGCTCATCAACACGCATTGGCGCAGGTAGTCGGGATTGCCGACCGGCCGCCAGATATCGGGACCATGCCGGGTCAGGCCGCCTTTCGTGGCGACGACGAGTCCATCGTAGGGGTAAAGCGTCTCGCGGATCAGGTCTTCGCTGACGAAGGGGCCGTAGCTGTCGGCCGTGTCGATGAGATCGATCCCGAGGCCCGGTACCGCCCGCAGGGTCGCCTTCGCCCGTTCGCGGTCCGGCGGATCGCCCCAGATGCCCGCCCCCGTGGCGCGCATCGCGCCGAAGCCGAGACGGTGAACGATGAGATCCCCGCCGATTGCGAAGGTGCCGGATGCCTCGACGCTCGCCATGCCTGTCTACCTTTCAAAGCGCCCCTGTTGCGGGAGAACCCAAAAGGTTGCCGCAGGGTCCGCCGGAAGACCGCGCCGAAATCCTGCCCCCTCCGCGCCGGGGGCGTAGGCGGGGCGAGCCTCATTGACTTCGCGGCGGCGCCGGGTGGTCGGTCCCGACCCCGCCGCGAAGTCGGCCGCTCAGGCCGCCCGGATGGCGGCGAGGAAGTCCTCGACGTCGCGCCGCACGTTCTCGGATTGAACCGACAGTTCAGACGAGGCCATCATCACCTGTTGGGCCGCCGATCCGGTCTCGCTCGACAGGGCCTGCACCTGCGCCACGCTCATCGAGACGTCCTGAGTGCCGCGGGCCGCCTCGGCTGCATTGCGGGCGATCTCGTTGGTGGCGGCCGTCTGCTGGACGACGGTGGCCGCGATCGACCCCGTGATGTCGTTCACCGAGACGATGGTCCGGCCGATTTGCTGGATCGCGTCGAGAGCCTGCGCGGAGGCCGACTGGATCGCGGCGACCTGATCGGAGATCGCCTCCGTGGTGCGGGCGGTCTGCGCAGCGAGTTCTTTCACCTCGGTGGCGACGACCGCGAAGCCGCGTCCGGCTTCCCCGGCCCGCGCCGCCTCGATGGTGGCGTTGAGGGCGAGCAGATTCGTCTGGCTTGCAAGGCCCGAGATCATCGTCACCGCCTCGCCGATCTTCTCCGCCGCCCGGCTGAGATCGGTCATCGAGACGGTGGTCACGCCGGCCTCGTGGCTGGCATGGCTGGCGACATCGTTGGATTGCTGGACACGCCGTTCGATCTCGGTGAGCGAGGCGACCATCTCCTCGGCCGCGGCGGCGACCGTCTGCACGTTCATGGTGGCCTCCTCGGCCGCGGCGCTGGAGGAGACAGCGCGCCCGTTGGTGCTCTCGGCGACCTGCGTCATCGAGCGGGCGGTCGTGTCCAGTTCGGTCACGGCCGACGTCACGATCGCGATGGAGGCTGCGATCCTCTGCTCGAATCCGCGCACGAGTCCATCGACGCGATCGGCCCTGCGCTGGCGGTCGGAGGCCTGCGAGGCCTGCTCCGCTTCGAGCGCGATGCGCGCCACCGCGTTCTGGCGGAACACCTCCACGGCCTGGGCCATCCGGCCCATCTCGTCCGTCGCGTCCTGAGACGGCACCGCGACGGCGGTCTCGCCCGCCGCGAGGCGGCTCATGGCGGCGGTCATGCCGGCGATCGGGCGGATCAGGCTGCGCGCGATCAGGAAGGCCAGGGTGGCGCCCGCGGCCAGGATCAGGCCGAGCAGGGCGAGCTGAACGGTCTGGGCCCGCTGCATCAGGGCGTTGCTCTGCTCGACACCCTCCGTCAAGGCCGCTTCAAGCTTGCCACGCACGGAGAGGCCGACGGCGTTGATGCCGTCCACCTTCGGCTTCAGCTTCTCGTCGAAGAAGGCCTCGCTCTCGACGATGGCTCGGGACGCGGCGGCGAAACTCGTATTGAGACGGTTCAAAGCCTCGCCGACAAGTTTCAAGGTTTTCTGGTCGGCGGCGGTGAGGCTGAGCCCACTCAGCTTCGCCAGGGCCGCCTCGGCGTTGGCGAAGGCGCCGGCGGAAAGGCCGCGCCCCTTCGGGTCTTTGGTGGCGAGGAAGCGCCAGTTCATGATGCGGAAGAGGAGGATCGTGCGCTCGACCTCCACGGCCTGCGCGATCACCGCATCCTGGCCGGTGGCCCGCATCTGAGCCACGAGCGTGCCCGAGGCCTTGGTCAGCTCATCCCCATTCACGTAGACGCCGGCTCGGTTCTCGCGGATCTGGGCCCCGAGCTCGACCAATCTTGGCAGCGTCTGGCGGAGGTCGGTGGATTGATCCCGAAGCCGCTCGTAGGCCGCGCGGCGCTCAGGGCTCGGCGTGGTCGCGATCAGTTTCTCGGCGTTCTGCCGGATCGCATCGAGCGATGCGAACATCCCCGTCGTGTAATCCGGCTCCTGAGTGAGTCTGTACTGGGCTGCTTGGCCGATCAGCCGGTCCGATAGGCCGTTGATGGTGTAGAGGTTCCGGGCAGCCGACTCGAGCTGGGCCCGGCTCTCGAACATTTCGTCGAGACTATCGAGTTGCGTGTAAGCGAAGACACCCATGCCGCAGGATATCGCAACCAAAAACGAGAATCCGCCGTACAAACGCGTGCGAATACCTGTCTTCATCATCATGCCGCCAATCAATTGAGGTTGATTGGATTGTGTCCATCTCCGTCTTTCCGCCCGATTAACATATGACCATAAGGGCTGAAAAATGATGCAATCGCATGATAAAGATGCGGATAATACCTCAGGATGGCTGCGCAACCTGAGAGATTGCCAGAGACCCGAACGGCATTTTTCAATTGCGCTGACGATAGATTGCGCTGTGCAGGTCGGAAAGTCAGCTTAGCCTCCACCCCATTCGAGCCATCGAACGCGTTCGAGGCGAGGGTCTGTCGCCCGTGACACGCGAGGCGCGGGCGAGAACGAAAAAGCGCCCGCTCAAGGAGCGGGCGCGAAGTTGAGGGGATCGACTGAGGAAAGGCGGCGGAGCCGAAACGGTTCCGCCGGAACAAGCGAAAGGTCAGCCCTCCTTCTTATTGAGCGACACGGCGACGAAGCGGGTCTGGCCCTTGGCGCTCTTCACGCGCATCAGCACGGCCTTGCGGCCGTTCGACTCCGCGGCGCGGATCTGGGCCTGAACGTCGGAGGGCTTCGAGACGCTGGTCCCGGCAACATCCAGGATCACGTCGCCCTGCGCGATGCCCTTCGCCGCGGCCGGGCCGTCGGGATCGACATCCATCACCGCCACGCCCTCGTCGCCGAGGCCCGTTTCGCTGGCCGGCGCCAGGCTCAGGCCGAGCCGGGTCTGGCCGCCGGAGGAGCTGTCGCCGCGGCTCGCAACCTTGCCGTCGCTTGGCAGCGTGCCGAGTTCGACCGTTGCGGTGTCGCTCTTGCCCCCACGCAGGTAGGCGAGCTTCACCTCGGTGCCGGGCTTGAGGCCGGCGATGCGCCGCGACAGGTCGCGGGCATCGTTGACCGGCGCGCCGTTGACCGACTCGATCACGTCGCCCGACTTCAGCCCGGCCTTGGCGGCCGGCGTGCCGCTCTCGGCGTGATCGATCAGTGCGCCCTTGGCCTTGTCGAGGCCGAGCCCCTCAGCAATGTCCTTGGTCACCGGCTGGACCTGCACGCCGAGATAGCCGCGCACCACCTTGCCGTCGGTGCGGAGCTGATCGACCACCGTCTGCACCGTCTCGGCGGGGATCGCGAAGGCGAGGCCGACCGAGCCGCCGGACGGCGAGGCGATCGCCGTGTTCACGCCCACGACCTCGCCATTGACGTTGAAGGTCGGTCCACCGGAATTGCCCTTGTTGATCGGCGCATCGATCTGCAGGAAGTCGTCGTAGGGACCGGCGCCGATGTCGCGGCCGCGGGCCGAGACGATGCCCGCCGTCACGGTGCCGCCGAGGCCGAACGGATTGCCGATCGCCACGACCCAGTCGCCGACCCGCGGAGCGGCTTTGCCGAACTGGACATAGGGGTAGCTGCCGCTCTCGGTGATCTTCAGGAGCGCGATGTCGGTCTTGGGGTCCTTGCCGATCACCTTGGCGTCGAGGGTGCGGCTGTCGTCGAGGGTGACCTGCACGGTCTTGGCCTTGTCGACGACGTGGTTGTTGGTGACCACGTAGCCGTCCGCCGAGATGATGAAGCCGGAGCCGACCGCGCCGCGCTCACCGCGCTGCGGCATGCCGCGCCCGCCGGGTCCACCTTGTCCGCCGCCCTGGCCGAAGCGCTTGAAGAACTCGCGCAGTTGCGGCGGCACCTGCTGCATGTTGGGGCCGCCCGCGCTGTCGTCGTCATCGTCGAGGCTGTTGTCGAGCTTCACCTTCACGGCGACGACGCCGGGCTTCACCTTGTCGACGACGTTGGCGAAGGAGCCCGGCGGGTGCTCGGGGGCTTCGATCGGGGTCTTGGGCAGGGCCTGGGCATAGGCCGGCATGGCGGATTCGGTCAGGCCGAACCCGGCGGCGCCGCCCGCGACGAGGGCGGCCGCGGCGACCGAGGCGAAGGCGCGGCGACGGACGGTCATGGTCATGAGTTTCTCCGACGGACAAATCTTGGGGTCGTCTGCCCTTCGATGCCGAGGCATCGGGCAGCGATCCGTGGGATGAGTCCTAGAGACGCCAGCCTGACCGCCGGATGGCGTGAAGATTACGGTTTGGACAGGTCCGGCTCGGCGGGAGCACGCTCCATGATCTTCAGGCCGGCCCGCCAGCGCAGGTCTGAGAGCAGGCCGGCCGGGTGCGTGTCGAGCACCGGGGTGATCGGCAACCCCGCGGCGTTCAAGAGACCGGCCACCCAGTGATTGCAGACATTGCTGTACGAAAAGCGCTCCTCCCCCGCGTAGAACAGGCTCGGGCCGTAGAGCCCCGGTCCGAGGTCGGCAGGCTGGCCGTCAGCCAAGCGAAAGCCGCCGTCGAGGCGGGCGAGGAGCCGGGCGAATCCTTGTTGCGACAGCGAGACCGGGACGATGTCGGCTTGCGGGAAACTCGCGCGAACGGGCCTCGCGAGCCCGACAACCTGAATCACCCCGTCGCTCCCGCCGGGCGTGAACAGGGCCGAGAGGGCGAGCCGCCAATCGAAGGCGGCGAGGGTCGGCGTTGCCTGGTAGAAGCGCGCCTCGCCCCATCCGAACTCGACTGCATCGTAGGCGCGAAAGCGGATGGCGATGTTGCGCAGAGCCGCGCCCGCGCCCTCCCCCGTCAGGCTCTCGCGGCGCAGGACGAGGCCCGAATGCCAGCCGTGGCTGACAAGGAAGACCGCTTCCGTATTTGGGCCGGACGACGGGTAGAGGCTCGGATCGCTCGGTCGCGCCGTCCAGAGCGTGAGCGCGAGAAGGGCCGCAGCCAGCCCGGCAAGCGCCAGAGCGAGCCGCCGCAGCCCCTTCATGCGTCGCTGAGGCGGGCCAGGGCTTCCTCGATCTTGGCGAGCCGGGCGGCTTCCGCGTCGCGGCGCTCGCGCTGCTCGTCCACCACCTCTTCCGGGGCGCGGGCGAGGAAGTCGGCATTGCCGAGCTTGCCCTCGATCTTGCCGATCTCCGTCCGTGCCTTGCCCGCCTCCTTCTTCAGGCGTGCGACCTCGGCCGCGAGATCGACGATGCCCTCCAACGGAAGGGCCGCCACGCTGCCGCGCACGAGGAGCTGGACCGCGTTCTTCGGTGCGGCCTCGGCGAAGCCGATCTCGGAGAGCCGGGCAAGCCGGGTCAGGGTCTCGCTCCAGCGCTCGACCCGGGCGCGGACGCTCTCGTCGGCACCGACCAGCACGAGCGGAATCTGGGCGCCGGCGGGCACGTTGGTCTCGGAGCGGGCCGAGCGGATCTCGGAGATCAGATCGACGAGCCAGCCGATCTCGGCCTCGGCCTGCGCGTTCTGATAGGCCGACAGCTCCGGCCAGGATTCGAGCGCGAGCAGGCCGCGCTGGGTCGGCAGCGCCTCGCCCTTGATTGCCCACAGCTCCTCCGTGAGGAAGGGCATGAACGGGTGCAGCAGCTTGGCGATCTGGTCGATCAGGAAGGCGACCGTGGCTTGCGTCTCGGCCCGCGCCGCCGGATCGACGCCCTCGCCCTGGAGCACTGGCTTGGCGAGTTCGAGATACCAGTCGCAGAACACGTTCCAGACGAAGCGGTAGGCGGCGGCCGCCGCATCGTTGAAGCGGTAGACCGTGATGCCCTGCGCCACCTCCGCCACGGCCTTGGCGGCCTCGGTGAGCGCCCAGGCGTTGAGCGTCTCCTTGACCGTTTCGGGTCGGAAATCGGCCTTGAGCGCGCAGCCGTTCATCTCAGCAAAGCGCGCCGCGTTCCAGAGCTTGGTCGCGAAGTTGCGGTAGCTCTCGACCCGCTGGGGACCGAGCTTGATGTCGCGGCCGGGGGCGGCAAGCGCGGCGAGCGTGAAGCGCAGGGCATCCGCGCCGAAACGGTCGATCAGATCGACCGGATCGACCACGTTGCCCTTCGACTTCGACATCTTCGCACCCTTCTCGTCGCGGACGAGGGTGTGCAGGTAGACGGTGTCGAACGGCGCCTGATCGGTGAGGTGCAGGCCCATCATCATCATCCGGGCAACCCAGAAGAAGATGATGTCCTTGCCCGTCACCAGGGTGTTGGTGGGGTAGAAGCGGGCCAGATCCGGTGTCTTGTCCGGCCAGCCGAGCGTCGAGAACGGCCAGAGCGCGGAGGAGAACCACGTGTCGAGCACGTCGGGGTCGCGGGTCAGCGCGACCTCACGGCCGTGCTTGGCCTTGGCCTGCGCGAGCGCCTCCGCCTCGCTTTCGGCGACGAAGATGCCACCCTCCGCATCGTACCAGACCGGGATCTGGTGGCCCCACCAGAGCTGGCGCGAGACGCACCACGGCTCGATGTTCTCCAGCCACTGGAAGAAGATCTTTTCGTAGTTGTCCGGCACGAAGCGGGTCTTGCCGTCGCGCACCGCCTGGAGCGCGCGCTCGGCCAGCGGCTTGACGTTCACGTACCACTGATCAGTCAGGTAGGGCTCGATCACCGCGCCCGAGCGGTCGCCGTGCGGCACCGCGTGGGTGTTCGGCTCGACCGCACGCAGCAGGCCGCGCTCCTCCATCAGGGCAACGACCGTTTTGCGGGCCTCAAACCGGTCGAGGCCGTCGAGCGCCAGCGCGGCAGCCTCCGGGGCGGCGCCTTCCAGGAAGTCGGCATTGCCGGCGATCTGGATCCGCGCCTCGGCATCGAGCACGTTGATCGGCCGGCACCCGGCGCGGCGCCCGACCTCGAAGTCGTTGAAATCGTGGGCCGGGGTGATCTTGACCGCACCCGTCCCCTTCTCCGGATCGGAATACGCGTCGGCGACGATCGGGATCAGCCGATTGACCAGCGGCAGCCGAACGCGTTTCCCCACGAGGTCACGGTAGCGCTCATCGTCCGGATGGACCGCGACCGCCGTGTCGCCCAGCATCGTCTCGGGGCGCGTGGTGGCCACCGTGATGACCGCGCCCGTCTCGGCGCCAGCCTCGTCCACGACCGGATAGTCGAAGTGCCAGAGATGGCCCTTCACCTCGATCTGCTGGACTTCGAGGTCCGAGATCGCCGTCTGGAACTTCGGGTCCCAGTTCACGAGGCGCTTGTCGCGGTAGATCAGCCCCTGCGCGTGCAGGTCGACGAAGGTCTTGAGCACGGCGCGGCTCAAACCCTCATCCATGGTGAAGCGCTCGCGCGACCAGTCGCAGGAGGCGCCGAGCCGCTTGAGCTGGCCGATGATCGTCCCGCCCGACTCCTCCTTCCAGGCCCAGACCCGGCGCAGGAACTCTTCGCGGCCGAGTTCGCGTCGACCGGGCTGCTGCGTTTCTGCCAGCCGCCGCTCGACCACCATCTGCGTGGCGATGCCGGCGTGATCCGTGCCCGGCTGCCACAGCACGTCGCGCCCCCGCATCCGCTCGAAGCGGACGACGATGTCCTGGATCGTGTTGTTGAGGGCGTGGCCCATATGCAGCGAGCCCGTCACGTTCGGCGGCGGGATCACGATGCTGAAGGGCTCGGCGCCGGCCCGCTCGGGACGGCCGGCGCGGAAGGCCTGGCCCTCTTCCCAGGCCGTGGAGACGCGCGCCTCGACGGCGGCGGGGTCGAAGGTCTTGTCCATCATGGGCGGGCGGGCTTTTCGAGACGGCGTTCTGGAAACAATGTCGCCGTCGCTATCGGCCCGCCACGGTGCCGCCGTCAACCGTCGGCCCGTTTCGGCCGGGGTTCGTCCGCTCCGCCAGCGGCCGTGGAGAGGTCAGCGTCCGCGGGCGACCCGTTCGATCTCGACGCGCACCAGCCGCTCGACCATCAGCGGAAGGTTGTCGTCGAGCCAGCTCTTCAGCATCGGCCGCAGCATCTCCTGCACGAGATCCTCCAGCGTGCGGGCGTTCTGCGACAGCACCGTCTGAGCCAGGAGCTGGAAGTTCTGTCCGACGCTCTCGACCGTGCGCGACGAGACCAGCCGCTCCGTCGCTTCCTCCTCGACCGCCGCGCGGATCCGCTCGCTCACTTTCGGAGCGGGGACGGGCTCGGGCTCGAAGTCGAAGGGATCCGGCTTGGAGGCCTCGAAAACGGGCTCGGGTTCCGGCCCGAAGTCCGGCATCCGGAAATCGATCTCGGGGATATCGAAGCCCATGGGATCGGGCTTCGGCTCGGGCTTGCGCAGCGGCTCGGCGACCTCGGCAAGGTCGAGCACATCGTCCTCTTCCGGCGGCGGCGGAGCCCGCGGGGGCGGCGCCGGCTCGACTTCGGCCGGCTTCGGGGCCTGATCGTCGGCGATGATGCGGCGGATCGAAGCCAGGATCTCCTCCATGGAGGGTTCCTGCGTCTTGTCCTGAACCTTAGGGCTCGCTGCGCTCATCGGGACGATACTCGGTGACGATTGACAAGACGACGATGAGGTTAACGAACTATTTCATCGCCTCACCCGGCATCAACCTTGGTCCGCCGCCGGCCAACAGGAAAACGCCGCCCGCACGCGTCCGTCAGCGCCCGTCGGGCGTGCGCACGCCGAACCAGAGATCCCGAACCTGATCGAGGTGCTCGCGGGAGCTGTAGGGGGTGACCGGCAGGCTGGTGAAGCGCACGGTGAGACGGCCGACCGCCTGGACCACGTCGTAGGAATTGACCACGCGATCGCGTTGCGCGCGGATCAGGGCGACGCGGGCCGAGAGCAGTTCCTGCTGCGCGTTGAGCACGTCGAGGGTGGTGCGCTGGCCGACGCGGGCCTCCTCGCGCACGCCGTTCAGCGCCACCTCGTTGGCCTGGACCTGGGCCTGCGAGGCGATCACCTGCGCCTTCGAGGCTTCGAGGTTGCCCCAGGTCCGCACGATCGAGGCGCGGATGGTGTCGCGATCCTGATCGGCGATGAGACGGGCGCGCCCGACATTCTCCTTGGCCTGCCGGATCGCCGCGTACTCGCCGCCGCCCTGATAGAGCGGGATGTTCACCCGGCCGACGATCGAGGCGGTGACGCCGTTGTCGCCGGGGAATTGCTGATCGTAACGCTGCTGCACAGCGCCGGTGACCTGTGCCTGCGGGTAGAGGGCACCCTCGGCCACCTTCACCTGCAGCTCTGCCACGTCGACGGCGTGCAGCGAGGACAGGATCTGCGGGTGCTCCTTCAGACCGATCAGGATCGCCTGATCGAGCGAGCCGGGCACGTAGCGGTCGAGCGGTCGGCCGGGCGCGAGCTGGCGCGGCTCGACGCCGATGATCTGACGGAAGATGCCGATCGAGGCGCGGAGCGCCGCCTCCGCTGCGCTGACCTGCGAGCGCGCGCCGGCGAGGCGCGCCTCGGCCTGGGCGACGTCGGTGCGGGTCACCTCGCCGACGTTGAAGCGGTCGCGGGTCTGGCGGAGCTGCTCCTCGAGCACCTCGACGTTGTTGCGCTGCAGTTCGAGCGTCGCCGTGTCGCTCAGAACGTTCATGTAGGCCTGGGCCGCGTTGAACAGCGTGTTCATCTCGGTCTGGCGCAGGCCCTCGCGCGTCCCGAGCACGGTCGATTCGGCCGCCCGGACCCGGTTGTCCGTCTGAAAGCCGTCGAACAGGTTCTGGTTCACCGTCAGGCCGGCGCCGCCGGGCACGGTCAGTCCGCGGCGGCCGTTGATCTGCACGCCGGAGACCGAACCCTGGAATTGCTGAACGCCGATATCGGCGGAGATCGCCGCGTTGGGCCGGTAGCCGGCCTGGAACCGGTTCACATCCTCATCGGTCGCCCGCAGGTTCGCCCGCGCCGCGTTCAGCGCCGGGTTCGCCTGGTAGGCGCGCGACAGCGCGCTCTCAAGGGTCTCAGCGGCGGCCGGACAGGCCACGACCAGTACCGATGCAACGGCACCAGCCAGCCGGAGCGCGGACCGCGCCGCAGGGTTGCGTTCTTTCACGTCGATCAGCCCTTGCGGTTTCTCGATTTACCGTACCGTCGCACCGCCGTGCCCGCCCGGTCCGCCGCCGCCGCATCTGTCCTTCCGGACATCTGCGGGGCAGCCCTTTCCGTGAGGGTCGCGACAGGGGTGCCGCATGCACGCCCGTGCGTTGGAAGGGTCAGCCCGCCTCGTGCGACAGAGTAGCCGAGCTTGAGCGGTCAGCGACAGAGATTCCCGCAGCGCGGCGTCGGATTGGCGTCGGGTGCCTCAAAAAAGCGACACCTCCGCGGGCTTAATCCCTCATCGCCAACAGAGATGCGCGGGGGCGCAAGCCGGCCCCTCGCCGCGGCGCGCGGCCGGGCGTTTCGCGATGGCATGCGTAAGGGGCGTTTCGGGTACGAATCGCCCGATCTGCAGCGGCTCGGCAGGCGCGAGACGCTCCGGCTCAGAATGCGAAGCCGGGCTCGGTCGCGAAGCTTTTGAGGGCGGGCAGCGACGCGTCGAACAGCGCGCGCGACCCGAAGGCGTCACCGGCCCGCACGAACAGGGTCGCCTTGGCGTTCCGGTGAGGACCGAGCACGCAGACGAGGCGGCCGTCATCGGCCAGTTGGTCGAGCAGGGCCTGCGGCCGGACCTCGACGCGGCCCTCGACCAGGATCGCATCGAACGGCCCGCCCTTGACCGGGGCGGTCAGGGCACCCTGGACCAGATCGGCGCACTCGCCGAGGCGCTCACGGGCGGCGCCGGCGAGATCGGCGGCGGATTCGAGAGCGACGACTTCGGCGCCGAGGCGGGCGAGAATCGCCGCGCCGTAGCCATAGCCGGTGCCGACATCGAGGGCGCGGGTGCCGGGGCGGATCTTAAGAGCCTGGATCATGCGGGCCAGCACCATCGGGGCCGGCATGCTGCGGACGCCGTCCTCGCCCGCGTCGAAGGTGAGGGTCTGGTCGATATAGGCGAAATCCTCGCGGCCCGGCGGGACGAAGCGCTCACGGGGCACGGAGTCGAAGGCGTCGAGCACTGCGACGTCGTTCACGTCGAAGGTCCGGAGCTGACAATCGACCATGAGGCGCCGCGCCTGGGCATAATCGAGCATGAGCCGTCCATTCCCTGCCGCTGCGTCGGACGCTTCGCTTGCTCGCCCGTCGAGCGGCGCCGGTTCGAGCGGGTCGGGTTGTCGTGGATCGTTCCTGGAATTGCAAGGCTTGCGCGGGCGCTCTGCACCGCAGGGCACGAGCCGATTGTCAGGACGACCGAGAATTCTTGACGACTGAGAATTTTGGAGGCCTCGCCCGGAATCGAACCGGGGTGCAAGGATTTGCAGTCCTCTGCGTAACCACTCCGCCACGAGGCCTCGCCGCGTCGATGCGCGACGCTCCGGGCCGAGCGGCCGCTCCGGAGCGAGGCGTCTCTAGCAGAGGCTCGGCCCGCTCGGCAACGGTCTTATCGCGTGATCGATCGAATGGCCGCCCTTCGACCGCGACACGGTGGAAAAAGCGCCTCGCCGGCTCACAAGACGCAAAAAGCGCCGAAAGGACCCTTGCGCCCGCCTCCGACCAAGGCTAATGACCCGCCAGCGCCGCCAAGGCGGCCCGGTGATCCCCGATAGCTCAGTTGGTAGAGCAAGCGACTGTTAATCGCTTTGTCGCAGGTTCGAGTCCTGCTCGGGGAGCCAAATCTCCTAAATCGTTGAGATGGCAGCGATCTTCGCGCCTCGTCTGACGTTGATCCGATCGTTGTCGCGGTCGGGCGTCGCTCGGTTCTCTCCGCGAAATCCATGCATTCGGTGCTGTTGGCGATGCCAGCTCTCTGATGGGCTGCAGTCCGAGGCGGACCGGCGTCCGAGCGGATACCGGCCGCCATCGATGGTTGCCGCATTGCACGCGACAGGTCCGTCAGTGCGCCTCATCGACCACAGGGGCGAGGATGCGCGGAGTCTGCTGATGTTGCACCACCCGCCACTCCTCATGTGAGAGCCGGCGATAGGTCGAGGTGCAGTGCGCCTCGTAGGTCTCCTCGCTGCGTTTGGCCTTCACCGTGTAGGCGATGACGATGAGGCCCTCTTGAGGGCGTGCGATCCGACCGTCCTCGATCTCGACATCCGACCAGCGGGGTGTGTCCGAGACCGCTTCGATCGCTTGCGTGCCGCTGAAAACGTAGGGCGGCTGCGGCAGTGCCATCAGGCACTCGTCATCGACCAATTCCCGATAATGGTCAGACCCTCCGGTCCAGAGGCTTTTCTCGAACGACCAGACACGATCATCGTCCACGCGGCTCTCCTCAGGCTCTCGACGTGCCGAGACAAGATTCGCATGCGGTGATCGTTCCTGAGATGGTCGTCGCCTTTGCGGCAACCGACTCTTTCCGGACGGACGGGAGCGGGCCGAATGACGTCGCCGAGGTTCGAGGCCGCGGATGGGTTCAGAACGGCCAAGGCTCCGCGTCCGCCTCGACCGGCAGCCGTTCACCCGGTGAGATCAGCGGCACGATCTCGTCGAGCGGCTGCGGTACGCGGATCGTCCGGCCGGCCGCGGTGATGAAGGTCTCGTTCCGCATGAGATCGGTGTCGCTGACCGCCTGCACGCTGGAGACGCGTAGCAGATGGCGGCAGCCGTCACCGTCCTGGACCTGAAGGTAGGCGCCGACCCGGCGCACGGCTTCCATGGCGGGCTTTTCCGGAACTGCCGCGCGCTCAAGCGTCGGCGACCGTGAATTCCATCCCGCGTCCCGGCCCCTGATCGGCATAATCGATCAGCGTCAGCCCGCGCTCGGTCAGCGTCTCTTCGATGATGTCGCGGTGCTTTCGCACCATCTGCCCAATGGCCAGCGGCGTCAGGCGCGGGCTGGCTCGGCGCAGGGCATCCACGCCGACATGGGCCGGCATGCCTTCGCTCTCGGCGATGCGCGCCAGCGCCAGGCCCAGATCGCGGGCTTTCGTCTCCGCGGCCGATTTCGGCTTGAAGGCCATGTGATCCTCTTTCCTAAATCCTCTCGTCAGGCGGCCTGCAGCGTCTCGGCAAAATCATCGGGCACGTCGCCGAACCGGCCGAGAATCGTCGCGCTTTCCAACTCGCCCGTCTCGTCGTCGGCGACGATCTGGATGGCGGCCGTACCCGGCAGCCGCGCCGCCATCGCCTCGGCCCGCTTCAGTGCACCGCTCACTGTCGGCGACACCTGCTGATCGCCCGGACACAGCCGTTTGCGCTTCAGCACGAAGGTTTGCACGAGATAGGTCGTTCGCATCGTCACCCGCGTTCTCCCTCACCAAGGCCGGGTCGGCCGTCATACACGCTTGCGACGGGCGCTCGGACGGAACGCCGTGGCCACGCTCGTGCTCGCCGGAGAACGGCTGCCTGCTCGTTCTATTTTCGTTCTATCATAGAACGGGGCGGGGAGTGAGCCTATTTCGCGGCGACGATTCGACGAAAATTGCCTTACCGCGCTTCGGCGCGGCCCCTGCTGACGCGAGGTGCGTCCGGGCTGTTGTCCGACCGTGCTGATGAGGAGCGGAGGCAGCCACCGCGAAGCGGTTCGAGGCGCGCCGTCCTCGACCGTGATGGTCGACCTTCTGCAGAAGGCGGCGACGGACTCGATAACGTGGTCGGCCGGCCTCGACAGCGGAGCGTTAGCCGCCGCCGATTCCGGAGACGACCTTGCCGGTGCCTTTGCAGTCCGGGCAGCTTTCGGCTTCCAGGCGACCGCTGCCCCCGCACCGGGGGCACAGGTTCTCGCCTGTGCCGGGCGTGCCGGGCGGCGCATCGTCGCCGGGTTTCGTTGGCTCCGCCTGCGTCATGATCGCCCTCCCGGATGTGAGGTAGGGCAGAACCCTCGCGCTTACGGTCCTGTTCCCGGCCTCGCAACTCTTATAGGAGGGCCGGCCTCAAACCTCGCGCAGGATCGCAGGAACCTCGTCGGCGATCTCCCGCGCCAGGAACCCGACCGGCCCCACCCGCTCGGCGAGCCGCCGCCCCGCCTGCCCATGCAGGTAGACGCCCCAGAGAGCCGCTCTCATCGCCTCGGCGCCCCGTGCGAGAAGGCCGGCGATGATGCCGGATAGAACATCGCCCGAGCCGGAGGTGGCGAGCCCCACGCCGCCGCCGTCATAGAGCCACGCCGCTCCGCCGGGATCGACGATCCAGCTCTTTGCGCCCTTCATGATCACGACGCATCCGAGAAGGTCGGCAGCGCGGCGAGCCGCTGCCAGAGGGTCCGCCTCGACGGCCCCGCGCTCCATATCGAGAAGTTGGGCCATCTCGCCGGCATGCGGTGTGAGCACCGCGCGACCGCGGCAGGATCGAACCGCCTCGGCCTGCCGGCCGAGACCGGCGATCACCCCTGCATCGAGCACCAGCGCCGCTTTCGCCTCGGCTGCCAGAAAGGCATGGGAGAGAGCCTCCGCGGCCTTGCCGGCGCTCAGGCCCGGCCCGACCAGCACCGACTGGCAGCGTTCGGCCATGGCCGGCAGTCGGGTTTGCGCCCCCGCCGGATCGATCGAGCCCTCCTCCGTCTCAGCCAGCCCGATGACCCGTGCCTCGGGCACGGCGAGGGCCATGATCGCCGCGCTGCTCGCGATCGTCGCGATCCGCAGGCGTCCGGCTCCGGCACGGAGTGCGGCGACGCCGGCCAGGAGAACGGCGCCCGGGACCTCGACGGACCCACCGGCCACAAGGACGGTGCCGCGTTGCTCCTTGCTGCCCTCCTCCGGCACCGGAAGAGGCGATTGCCGAAGGCGATCAAGCGTCAGGCGGTTCTCGGTCATTGCGCGGCCGTGTTCGCGGTCGGGGCTGTCGAATGACGCGGCGCCCACCGCGATCTCGGGCGACGCCGGAGCGTAAATCCGACACCGGGACAACCGTTTCCTCCGGCCGATACGCATGCACGGTGACATTGAGCACGCAGGGCCGGCGATTGGATACAAAAGCGCAGCGCCGGGTTTCCCCGTGGATCAACCCTCGGGGTGCCCTATGAAGACCTTTCTGACGTTCGCAAGCGCGGCCGGATTCGCCGCCGCGTGCCTCGTGCCCCTCACGGCCAGTCCCGCCGATGCCCGCTCGCGTCACAAGAGCCGCAGCATCGTCACGAACGACGGCAGCGTGACCGGCGGACGCGGCCGCAGCCAAACGATCTCGCGTGGAGCGACCGGGGCCAGCAGCATCAACAGAAATTCCGCGGCCGGCGGCAACGCGAACCAACCCGAGCGAGCGGTCCCGCAGGGCAGCGGCGGCGGAGGAAGCGGCGGCGCCGGCGCTCAATGAGATCCCGAACGCGCGCATCGTCGTGACGGACGGCGCGAGCTGCGAAGTCGAGAGCAAGCGAGGCGTCTGATCGATGGCACTCCGTTCCGAGACACCGCCCCCGCCCGCTGATCGTGTGCCGGAGGCACCGCCCTCTTCCGGGCGGCCGACGACTGCGCAGTTGAAGGCCGAGATCGATGCCGGCCGGACCGGCGACAAGATCCCCGCTCAGGATCCCGGCCTGTCGCCGCTCGGCACCGATGACGAGGCGGCCGGCATGCCCTCGGACGCGTCCCGTGTTTCTCTGGCGCGAGAGGAAGAAACCCGGCCGCGTCGCCGGAGGGCCGCCAGGATGCAGACGGGACACGGCGCCAATCGGTGGGTCATGCCCGCCTATTATGGAGTGATCGCAGCCGCTGCCGTGACCGTTGGGTTTGTCGTCTGGTTCCTGAGGTGAGCAAGGCGTGACGCACTCCGCCGGATCGGGCCGGAAACACGTCCGTATTCCGTTCGCGTCGCGGGCCGCTGACACTTCATTGGCCGATCGTTCGAAATTTAAATGCCGGCTCAACGGCATCTTCGTCTGTGCAGGCCACGCTTCGGTGCTCACGCGAGGACATCGATGTCCGATCATTCAGGATTCCGGTTCGACCAAGCACAGATAGCCGGTGGGGCCGGCTTGATCGCGGTGGATGAACACACCTCGATCGGTTGCTGGGTGCACGGCATCTCGGCGCAGGATATCGAGATTACCGTTCCGGACACCTCGCTCATTCCCGACGTGTTCATGCTGACCTCCTCGCCTCTCGATCCCCTCAAGGTATGCTGCACCCTGTGGCGGACGGACGAGACGATCGGCGCGCGCTTTCGCTAGATCGCTATCCGATCGAGCGGATGCCGGCCGAGCCGCGCTCACGAGCGTTCACTTGCGAACCCTCGCGGCCCCTGCCCGGTTGACCAGGCCGGAGGTGCCTCATGGCCGAGACGAGAAAGCCCGACGAAGTCGAAGCCCCGGACCGACCGCGCCTGACGCCCCAGGGCCATAGCAGCGGCACGGCTTCGGGCGAGGACAGCACCGATCCGAACGGCGGCGCGAAACAGGGTCAGGGGGACAAAGCTGAGGGTGAACGCGACAAGCCGGAGCCCTGATCCGCCGCCGAGCGCCGCCGTGAGCGCGGGTTCGTGAGTTGGAAGGCGCGTGACGGGCCGGCTTTCCTGAGAAAGGCCGGCCCGTCTGTCGCCTGCGTACCGCATTGGGGGCGGGCAGCCCAACGACATTGAAGCAAACGGCGTCGGCGGGTGCGCTCATCCCGAGTGCCGGGACGTTCATCCGGGCGTGCTGAAGTGGCTAAAACCCTTCGGCGGTTCGATCTTCCGGCTTGATACGGATCCGCAGCGAAAGAATACCGCGTCGCTCAGGTGCGCTAGCGCACAAAGAACATCTCTGCGGCGGCTGCTCGGCAGAAGAATTTTTCTGCGGTCCGCGCCGTGCCCGCCCCGGCTGTCGCGGTCTTGCGCACGCGTCCGGGTGAGACGAGGAGCGAAGGAATTCGCCTGCCAAGGTCCTGCGCGGGCGGCCGAGCTGGCCATCACCGAACGTCAAAGTCATCCGTTCGCGCTAAGTCTTTGTTAACCATCCTCCTTCAATCTGAGCCACCATCGCTCCTCCTTGCCAGTTGCGATACGGTTCCTTCAGATTTGGCCTCGTCGGTTCATGGCACAACTCGTGACGGACTACCCCGCTGGATCGCTCATCGACGCCGCCATGCCCGCGCTGAACGGCGAGAGCCGTGACCGGATCGGGCAGGGACTGCGCGACGTGTATGTCGAGCGCTGCGACGCGCAGCCCATCACGGATGCGCAGGTCCAGCTGTTGCTGCGGCTTCGCCAGAAGGAGCGCGATCGCCGCCGCAGCGCCTGACCGTCCTCGGCTCAAGGCGGAGGAAAGTCCTGTTTTCGGCCTGGATTATTGCCAGCGTCGGGCGATCGGCTGTTGGCGTCGGATTTCGGCGGCGCGAATCAGAGTGAGCACACGGTCGAGATCCTTCAGAAGAGATGATTCCGTCGCCCGTGCCGAGGCGATGCCATGCTCGTCGCTGCCGAAGCGCTGAAGCTGTTGCTGACGGGTCAGTTCTTCCTCGAGCGCCGCCCGCTCGGCGTGGAGCGCCAGATACGCCGCCTCCTGAGGATCGGCCGGATCGAGCAGGATTTCCTTCTCGCGCGTTGAATGCGGCTCCGTCACGCTGACGGTCTCCTCGATTTCTCTCGTGCAGGTCCGCCGCTGTCCCGGTTCTCACGGGGACCGATCCCGCCGGGATCGTTCTCGCAAGGCGGCGCCCGCATGCACCTGAACGGATAACGCCGAAGCGCTCCAAGCGGTGCCATCCTCGATGAAAATCCGCCTCGTTGAGGTCTGTCATGTCAGCGTCATGTGGCCGTCATAGAGGCGGCGCGTCGGCGCACTAGATGGCAGCAGTGTCGCAGAGAGATCGATCCGAGATCAGGATCAGTCCCGGCAAATGCGCCCGACACTTACGGAGATGCTTGTGAAACCCTTCGCTTACGCCTTGGCGGTCGGCCTCGCTGCCGCTCAGCTCGCGACCTCGGCCCTGGCTGCCGATATCACCGGCGCCGGCGCCACCTTCCCCTTCCCCGTCTATTCGAAGTGGGCCGAAGCCTATCGTAAGGACACCGGCACCGGCCTCAACTATCAGTCGATCGGCTCGGGCGGCGGCATCAAGCAGATTCAGGCCAAGACCGTCGATTTCGGCGCAACCGACGCGCCCCTCAAGCCGGCTCAGCTCGAGAAGGACGGTCTCATTCAGTTCCCCACCGTGATGGGTGGCGTGGTTCCGGTCGTCAACATCGCCGGCCTTGAGCCCGGCAAGCTCAAACTGACCGGTGAGATCATCGCCGAGATCTACGCCGGCAAGATCCTGAAATGGTCCGACCCGAAGATCACCAAGCTCAACGAAGGCCTTAAGCTGCCCGAGGCGAACATCACCCCGGTCTACCGCTCGGACGCCTCCGGCACGACCAACATCTTCACCACCTATCTCTCCGCGGTGTCCGAGCCGTGGAAGAAGGAGTTCGGCGCCGCCACCACCGTGAGCTGGCCGGTCGGACAGGGCGGCAAGGGCAACGAGGGCGTCACCGCCACCGTCAAGCAGGTCCCGAACTCGATCGGATACGTCGAGTCGGCCTACGCCAAGCAGAACAAGCTCGCCTACGCCCTGATCGAGAACAAGGCCGGCAAGTTCCCGCAGCCCGACGACAAGGCCTTCCAGGCCGCCGCCGCCAGCGCCGACTGGAAGTCGACCCCCGGCTTCGGCATCGCCCTGACCAACCAGGCCGGTGCGGACGCTTGGCCGATCACCGCCGCGACCTTCATCCTCGTCTACAAGGAGCCGGCCGACGCGGCTAAGGCCGCCGACGTGCTGAAGTTCTTCGATTGGGCCTACAAGAACGGCGACAAGCTCGCGAGCGAACTCGATTACGTGCCGCTCCCCGACAACGTCGTCGGCCTCATCCACGAGGAGTGGAAGGCCGTGAAGGGCAAGGACGGCAAGCCCGTCTTCGCCGGTAACTAAATCCGAGACGAAGGGCCCTCTCCCGCGGCGGATGAGGGCCCTTTGCGATGTGGTCCGCTCGCCTCGCGCCTGACGGCGCGCTACACGCTCACCAGACGAAGAGCCTTCGCGGATGACCGCCTTGACCCAGACCCTCGCCGTCGACCGCCAGACCGCGGTGGCCCGCACCGCTCCGAGCAAGAGCGCCGACCGCCTCTTCCACGGAGCCGCCTACGCCTCCGCCCTGCTCGTGCTCCTGGTGCTGGCCGGAATTCTCGGCTCGATCATCTACGGTGCGTGGCCGGCCTTCTCGGAATTCGGCTTCGGCTTCCTCACTTCCAGCGCCTGGAACATCGGCACCGAGCAGTTCGGCGCTCTACCGGCCGTCGTCGGCACGGTCGCCGCCGCAATGCTGGCGCTGATCATCGGTGTGCCGGTCTCGCTCGGCATCGCCGTCTACCTCACGCAGCTCTGCCCCGGCTGGGCGCGCAAGCCGGTCGCCATGACCATCGAGCTGCTCGCCTCGGTGCCCAGCATCATCTACGGCATGTGGGGCCTGTTCGTCTTTGCCCCGCTCTTCGCCCGCTTCGTGCAGGTGCCGGTCTCGAACGTCGTCGAGGGCATGCCGATCCTCGGCACCATCCTCTACGCGCGCATCCCCTCGGGCGTCGGCGTGCTCACCGCCGGCATTATCCTCGCCATCATGATTGTGCCCTTCGTCGCCTCGATCACCCGCGACATGCTCGATCAGATCCCGACCGTCCTGCGCGAGAGCGCCTACGGCATCGGCTGCACCACCTGGGAGGTGGTGCGCCACGTCCTCGTGCCGCAGGCCTCGGTCTCGATCATCGGCGCGATTATGCTCGGCCTCGGCCGAGCGTTGGGCGAGACCATGGCGGTCACCTTCGTGATCGGCAACGCCAACCGCCTCTCCGCCTCGATCTTCGATCCGGGCTCGACCATCGCCTCGCGCATCGCCAACGAGTTCAACGAGGCCGATGGGCTTCAGCTCTCCTCGCTGATGGCGCTCGGTTGCCTGCTCTTCATCATCACCTTCTTCGTGCTGATCATCGCCCGTCTGCTGGTGCGGCGCGCCAAGGTCGCCTGATCCAAGGTCGCCTGACAACGTCGCGCCAGACCGCCCGAGCCCGAGGGACGCCGAACCATGGACGCCAGCAACCCCATCGCGACGGCCGAGCGCACGCCGATCGTCAGCCGTGTGCGCTCAGGCCGGCGGGTCGCCGACCGCGTGCTGATCCTCGCCAGCACGATCGCCACCCTACTGGGCATCGTTGTCCTCGGCTCGATCCTGCTCATGCTGATCGTCGAGGGTGTGAAGGGCTTCTCGCCCTCGCTGTTCACGGCGCCGACGCCTGGCCCCGGCTCCGAGGGCGGCGGCATCGCCAACGCCATCCTCGGCAGCCTCATCATGACGTTCCTGGGCATCCTCATCGCCACGCCGATCGGGCTGATGGCCGGCACGTACCTCGCCGAGTACGGCCGCACCTCGAAGCTCGCCGACATCATCCGCTTCCTCAATGACGTGCTGCTCTCCGCGCCGTCGATCCTGATCGGGTTGTTCGTCTACACGCTGATGGTCCGGCCGATGGGCACCTATTCCGGCTGGGCCGGCGCGGTGGCGCTTGCCATCATCGCCACGCCGGTGATCGTGCGCACCACCGAGGACATGCTGCGCCTCGTGCCGGGCCAGATGCGCGAGGCCGGCGCGGCGCTCGGCGCCCCCCGCTCCCTCGTCATCCGTGCGGTGACCTGGCGCGCGGCGAGCGCGGGCATCGTCACCGGCATCATCCTGGCGCTCGCCCGCATCGCCGGCGAGACCGCGCCGCTCCTGTTCACGGCGCTGAACAACAACAGTTGGTTCAACACCAACCTGCTCGGCGGCGTGCCGAACCTGCCGGTGATGATTTACCAGTTCGCCCTCTCGCCCTACCCGAACTGGCAGAGCCTCGCTTGGTCGGGCGCACTCCTCATCACTGTCACCATCCTTGCCCTGTCGGTGGTGGCCCGCTTCGTGATCAAGGACCAGCGGCCGCGCTGAAGGCCCCGGGACAGACCTCCTACCGACGAGAGATCCGATGAGCGCCTCCCCCGCGATCCGCAGCCAGTTCGAGGGCCGTAGCCCGGCCGACGTCAAAGCGCCCGTGCGCATCGCCGTGAAAGACCTGAACTTCTACTACGGCAGCTTTCACGGCCTGAAAGACATCAACCTCGATTTCCGCGACCGGCAGGTCACGGCGCTGATCGGCCCGTCCGGCTGCGGAAAATCGACGCTGCTGCGCACCTTCAACCGCATCTACAGCCTCTACCCGGAGCAGCGCGCCGAGGGTGAGATCCTGCTCGACGGGCAGAACGTTCTCGACTCCAGGGTCGATCTCAACGAATTGCGCTCGCGCATCGGCATGGTGTTCCAGAAGCCGACGCCCTTCCCGATGTCGATCTACGACAACGTTGCTTTCGGCCTGCGCCTCTACGAGAAGCTGCCCAAGTCGGAGCTGGATGGCCGCGTCGAGGAATCGCTGCGCAAGGCGGCCCTGTGGGACGAGGTGAAGGACAAGCTCAAGCAGCCCGGCACCGGCCTGTCGGGCGGCCAGCAGCAGCGCCTGTGCATCGCCCGCACCGTGGCCCAGCGCCCGGAAGTGATTCTGTTCGACGAGCCGACCTCGGCCCTCGACCCGATCTCGACCGGCCGCATCGAAGAGCTGATCGAGCAGTTGCGGGCTGATTTCACGATCGTCATCGTGACCCACAACATGCAGCAGGCCGCGCGCATCTCGCAGTTCACCGCCTTCATGTATCTCGGCGAGCTGATCGAGTTCGACGCCACCACGAAGATCTTCATGAATCCGGCCAAGCGGCAGACCCAGGACTACATCACCGGCCGCTTCGGTTAAGCCCGATCGCGACTGCAATGCCGTCGCGATCCACCCTGCGTCCTCGTTTCGAGGCTCTCACCGTCGCCGGACCCGCGTCCACGTCGATCCGAGAGCGCTCTCGTCCGACTGCCTGATCGGGAATGCGCGACATGGCCGAGCACATCGTCTCCTCTTACGACACCGACCTCGAGAACCTGCGCCGCTCCATCGCCGAGATGGGCGGCGTGGCCGAGAAGATGATGACGGATGCCACCGACGCCCTGGTGCGTCGGGATACGACGCTCGCCCAGGCGGTGATCGTCGCCGACAAGCGCCTCGACCTGCTGCAGCGGGAAATCGAGGAGCGCTCGGTTCTCCTGATCGCCCGGCGCCAGCCGCTGGCCATCGATCTGCGCGAGACGATCTCCGGTATTCGCGTCTCGGGCGACCTCGAGCGGATCGGTGATCTCGCCAAGAACATCGCCAAGCGCGTCGTGGCGATCAGCGATCAGGCGCAGCCGCAGAAGATCGTGCTCGGCGTCCAGCACATGAGCGACCTCGTGCAGGAACAGCTTAAGGACGTGCTCGATGCCTATGCCAGCCGCGACGTGACCGCCGCCCACGAGGTGTGGCAGCGCGACAGCGCCATCGACGCGCTGTACAATTCGCTGTTCCGCGAACTCCTGACCTACATGATGGAGGATCCGCGCAACATCTCGTTCTGTACCCACCTCCTGTTCTGCGCCAAGAACGTGGAGCGCATCGGCGATCACACCACCAACGTGGCGGAGACGATCGAGTACCTCGTCACCGGCGAGACGCCGACGGCTGAGCGGCCCAAGAACGACGCTTCGAACTACGCGACAGTGACGCCGGGCGCCTAACGAAGGTGCTCGAGACGCGCGGCGTCGAAGACGCGTCTCCGGCCTGCCCGATCGAGGGACCGGGCCGGACGCAACGGATGGAAAGACGGACGATGACGAGTGCGCGCATCCTGATCGTCGAGGACGAGGAATCGCTGACGACTCTGCTGCGCTACAACCTCGAAGCGGAAGGCTTCGCGGTCGATGTCGCGATCCGCGGTGATGAGGCGGACCTGCGTCTTCACGAGATGACGCCCGATCTCGTCCTGCTCGACTGGATGGTTCCGGGGCTCTCGGGGATCGAGCTGTGCCGCCGCATCCGGGCGCGGCGCGAGACGGAGCGGCTGCCCGTCATCATGCTGACCGCCCGCGGCGAAGAGACTGACCGCGTGCGTGGCCTCTCGACGGGGGCCGACGACTACGTCGTCAAGCCGTTCTCGGTGCCGGAGCTGCTCGCGCGCGTGCGCGCCCTGCTGCGCCGATCCAAGCCTGCTCATGTCGCCGACATGCTGGTGGCCGGGGACATCGAACTCGACCGCGTCAGTCACCGCATCCGCCGCCAGGGCCGCGAGATCCATCTCGGGCCCACCGAGTTCAAGCTGCTCGAATATCTGATGCAGAGCCCCGGCCGGGTTTTCTCGCGCGAGCAATTGCTCGACGGAGTGTGGGGCCACGACGTCTATATCGACGAGCGCACGGTCGACGTCCATGTCGGCCGCCTGCGCAAGGCGATCAACCGCCCGCGCCAGAGCGATCCGATCCGCACCGTGCGCGGCTCCGGCTACTCGTTCGACGAGATGTTTGCCGGCGCCGAGTGAAGGCGGGAGCGCTCGGGGACTGATCGACCGATTGGATCCGATCTCGGCGAAGGCACAGGAGGCCGGCGTCAGACCGCGCAGCCACCAGACTTGTGCGGTTTCCGGTCGATTGCCTCGGATCTCGCCGCACCTGTCACCACGAACGTCGGCGAAGCGATCAATTGGATTCGATTATCAGCCTGACGAGATTGTACGGCGCTGGCCGACTGGCTTTCGCGAGCTGGGCCTTAGAGATCAGGACACTGCGCGGTCCCCGGCGGAACCGCGCAACGCTCTTCGAATGACTCAGCGGAAGCCGGCGACACGACGGTCGCGCTTGCGCTCGGCCGCCGGCTGATAGGCGACCTGCGCGTGCTGGGTGCAGTAGGGCAGGCCCGTGATGGCGCGGGCGCCGCAGAAGCGGAATTCCGGCGACGTCGGATCGCCCATCGGCCAGCGGCACATGGAGTCGCGCAGATCCATGATCGTGACCCGCTCGGAGACAGCGAGCGCTACGGGCTCCGGAGCCGGCGTCGGAGGCAGCGGGAAGTTCGGAGCGGGGCGATGCGCCACGATCGCCGGCGGCTCCGGCAGCGTCGGCTCTTCGACGATCACCGCCTCGATCTCGACCTCGGCGGCCAAGTCATCCTTGCGACGCCCCTGGACCGCGGCCGGACCGATCGGCTTGACGCGACCTGCGAGCCCGAGGCGGTGGACCTTGCCGATGACGGCATTGCGGGAGACGCCGCCGAGCTGAAGGGCGATCTGGCTTGCGCTCAGGCCATCGTCCCACAGGCGGCGAAGCAGCTCGACGCGTTCATCCGTCCAGCTCGGGACCGCTTCCGTCATTGCCCCCTCCACGTCGACACGTCCTTTGTACGCAAAACCGACCGACCGCGCGGCGTCTCGGCCCCGCGGAGCGACAGCAGACCTCGCCAGGGCTCTTGATTCGGCCCTGCACATGTCGGTTAACAGACGCCAAAGCTGCCGTTGGCGACGCTGTGGAGACTACAGGACAGCTCGGCCGCGGAGCAAGGGTCGCAGCGTTCCACGAGCCGGTTTCCACTGCCATTCCGACTCGGCCGACGAGGCCCTTCAACGGTTCCGGCGCTCGAGTGGCCAAGTCTGGTGGGCGGCTTAACGCGTTGCGTAAAATTGCTCTTTTCCGGATCCGACAATCGCCGAAGGCGCGATGTGCCAACACTTTCGAGCGGGCGTGACGGCCATCACAGCGCCGCCGCCCTTGCTCGAACGACCGCCGAAAAAGATTGTCCCGGCAGGCACAATGCCTATGTCACGGGCGTCATCCGCCGGCCTGTCGACTGTGGACAACCCTTCTTGAGCGGATCTTGGGAGATCGCATGCGACTGCGCCTCGCGCCGGCCCTATTCCTTCTCGCCGTGTTGCCCGGACCCGCTGCGGCCGCCGGGCCGGCTGCGCCGGTTCCGGACGAGACCGCGATCCGGCTGACCAACCACCGGGCGGTCTACGACCTGTCGCTGGCCCGTTCCACCGGCACGCGGGCGGTCGAGGGTGTGCGCGGGCGTATCGTCATCGATTTCTCGGGCGATGCCTGCCGTGGCTACACCATGCAGACGCGGCAGGTAACAATGATCGATTCCGGCGAGTCCGGCGATCGCACCTCGGATTTGCGCAGCACGACCTTTGAGAACGGCGACGGCAAGAGCTTCCGCTTCCGCACCACGACCATCCTCAATAACGCGCCGTCGCCGGCGGTGGACGGGACGGCGGAGTCGGGCGACGCCCTCAAGGTGAAGCTCAAGGAGCCCAAGCGCGACCAGTTCCAGACGGACGGCGCGGTGATGTTCCCGATCCACCACATGATCCGCCTGATTCAGGCGGCCAAGGCGGGCGAGACCACTGTGGCGGCGAAGGTTTTCGACGGCTCGGACGATGGGCGCAAGGTCTACGATACGCTGGCGATCATCGGCCGCCCGAGCGCGGCGCCCGCTTCCGACACCGAGCGCGACAAGCCCCTGCGCGAGGGCGACCACGCCGGCATGCGGCGCTGGCCGGTGACCTTGAGCTACTTCACTCCCGGCGAGGGCGAGCGGACGCCGATCTATACCCTTACCTTCGACCTCTACGAGGACGGCGTCAGCGGGCGGTTGAACCTCGATTATGGGGATTTCGCCATCAACGGCACCATGAGCCGCCTCGACCTCGCCAAGGCGGACGCGAAATCCGGGGCCGATTGCAAGAAATAGCCTTGAAATAGCTTTGGGTCGTCGAAGCGACATCGTCGACGGATCGGGCTGACCCTGAGGAACGTTCATGCTGCCGGAGCCCCGAGCGGCGGCGGCAGCGTGTGGCGAGATGGCGGGCCTGAGGCAGAGTCTGCGGGAGCTCTACGAGGGAAGCAGTGACCGCGCGCATCGCTTCCGCTACGGCCTTCTCGCGTTCGATTTCGCCACCCTCCTGTTCATCATCGTCTCCTCGTTTCTTCCCCGGCCACCGCTGATCGAGGGAATCGACGTGTTGATCGGTGTGGCCGTTGCTGCCGACTTCGTCTCACGGCTGGCGATCTGCCCGCGGCCGGTACGCGAGTTCGTGCGGCCGACGACCTGGGCGGACGTGGCGGCGATCGCCTCCTTTCTCGCACCCATTGTCGGTGAGGGGGCCGGCTTCCTGCGCATCCTGCGCACGCTGCGGCTGCTGAGGACCTATCAACTGCTCGACAGGTTGCGGGCGGACCTTCCGTTCTTCCGTCGCAACGAGGAGGTGATCATCGCGGTGGTGAACCTCGCGGTGTTCATCTTCATCATGACGAGCCTCGTCTACGCGACGCAGCACGGCTCGAACCCGAACATCGGCAACTACGTCGATGCGCTGTACTTCACCGTCACCTCGCTCACGACGACGGGCTACGGCGATGTCACCCTGCAGGGCACGGGCGGCCGCCTGATCTCGGTCGTGGTGATGATCTGCGGCGTCACGCTGTTCCTGCGCCTCGCACAGGTCCTGTTCCGGCCCTACAAGGTACGCTTCCCCTGTCCCGCCTGCGGCTTGCAGCGGCACGAGCCGGACGCGGTGCACTGCAAGGCCTGCGGCACCCTGCTCAACATTCCCGACGAAGGGGCGGATTGAGCCGCATCGGCCCGAGACCCTGATGCGTTTCTCGTCGAATGACGGCCGTTCCCTGTGCGCGCAGCGACGCAACGGGCGCACGGTCGTCCGAGGCGGTTGAGCGAGGCGGAGGGGCGAATGCCCGATTGGCGAGCATTGTTCGTGCCGGAGCACTCCCTGCTGGAGATCGCCCTGCGCGGTACCGTCATGTACCTCGCGCTGTTCCTCGTCATGCGCTTCGTCATGCAGCGCCAGGCGGGCGCCGTGAGCCTTGCCGACCTGCTGGTCATCGTCCTGATCGCCGACGTCTCGCAGAACGCCTTCTCCAACGAGTACAAGTCGCTGACCGAGGGCATCCTGCTGGTGCTGACGATCGTCGGGTGGAACTACGCCATCGACTGGCTCGCTTTCCGCTTTCCCGCCTTCGAGCGCTTCATGACGCCGAAGCGGCTCCCCCTCGTCGTCGATGGTCGCATCTGCTGGCGGAACATGCGTCGCGAGATGATCACGCATTCCGAACTCATGACCCAGCTGCGCCTGCAGGGAGTCGACGATCCGGCCTTCGTGCGGCTCGCCTCGCTGGAGGGGGACGGCAGCATCAGCGTCATCCGCGGCGACGGCGAGGAGACCGCGCCAGGGCCGCAGGACCGCCGGGAGCCGGCCTGAGCCCCGCGACCTCAAGCCCTGGGCTTTGCCGGCTCCGTCCGGCGCCGCTCCGGTTCGCCGGTGAAGACGAGGCCGCGTTGGATCGCCCCGCTGCCGAACTTCTCGCGCAGCCGGTCGAGGGCCGCCTCCCGGCGGGCGACGCGCTCGATGCCCTGATCGGCGAGGTCGCCGCGGTCGGCGTGGATCGCGCCGCAGAGATCGCCGCCGCCGATGCCGATCAGCCGAAAGGCGGTGCCGTCGCAGGCGGCCCGCAGCATCGGCTCACCCTCGTGAAACAGCCGGTCGGCGAGCTGCGTGGGTTTGAGGCCGCCGCGGGTGCGGGTACGCAGCCGGAACCGCGCGTCCTTCAGCTTCAGCGTGACGCTGCCGGCGGCGAGTTCCGCCCGCTTCAGCCGGGCCGACACCTTCTCGCACAACCGCCACAGGATCGGGCGCAGATCCTCGAACCGGGTGAGATCGGTCGAGAAGGTCGTCTCGGCCGAGACGCTCTTGGCCTCGCGGGTCGGGCGCACCGGCCGCCGGTCACGGCCGGCCGCGAGATCGATCAGACGCAGGCCGTCACGGCCGAGCGAGGCCTGCAGGCGCACGGGATCGGCGCGCAGGATGTCGCCGACCCTGTGGATGTTGAGCGCGGCGAGCCGGTTGCGGGCGCTCTCGCCGATGCCGGGCAGGATGCCGACGGGCTTGTCGGCGAGGAAGGCGGCGGCCTCCTCGCCGCTGATGATCGAGAAGCCGCGGGGCTTGTCGAGGTCGGAGGCGATCTTGGCCAGGAACTTATTGACGGACAATCCCACCGAGACCGTGATGCCGACCTCCGTCTCGACCCGCGCGGCGAAGCGGGCGAGCGTCAGGGCCGGGCTGGTGCCGTGCAGGCGCTCGGTGCCGGACAGATCGAGGAACGCCTCGTCGATGGAGACGGGCTCGACCAGCGGGGTCAGCGCCAGCATCATCGCCCGCACCTCGCGCCCGACGCGGGCATATTTCTCCATGTCGGGCCGCAGCACGGTGGCGTCGGGGCAGCGCTTCAACGCCTCGAACATCGGCATGGCCGAGCGCACGCCGGAGATCCGCGCGAGGTAGCAGGCGGTCGAGACGACGCCGCGTTTCCCGCCGCCGATGATGAGCGGCTTGTCCCGCAGCGACGGGTCGTCGCGCTTCTCGATCGCCGCGTAGAACGCGTCACAATCGACATGGGCGATGGTGAGCCCGTCGCGGACGGGGTGAGCGAGCAGGCGCGGCGAGCCGCAGCCGCGGCACCGTAGGGCGCCCTCGGCTTGCATCGTCAGGCAATCGCGGCAGAAGGGTCTCACGTCGAAAACCTTGCCCGACTCGTGCCGGGCTGATCGCGGGCGAGACAGGTTGTACGAATGTCCGGAGCCGCCGACCAGGGTTCTCCCGCGCGCCATCCCAAGCCGATTCCCGCCCCTCCTCCGATGCGGGTGCTCGTGCTCGGCGGCACCACCGAGGCGAGCGCGCTCGTCGCCCGGCTCGCCCCCGAGACGGACTTCGCGGTGACGCTCTCCCTTGCCGGCCGCACGGCCGCGCCGCGGCCCGAGCCGGTGCCGATGCGCGTCGGCGGGTTCGGCGGGGCCGAGGGGTTGGCGCGATGGCTGACCGGAAACGGCATCGACGCGGTGATCGACGCGACCCATCCCTTCGCCGCGCGGATCTCGGCCAATGCCGCTGCGGCCTGCCGGGCCGCCGCCGTTCCGCTACTCGCCCTGCGCCGCCCGGCCTGGGAGCGGCAGCCCGGCGACGACTGGACCGAGGCCGCGAGCGTACCGGCCTGCCTCGACGCGCTCGGGCCGGCGCCACGAACGGTGTTCCTCACCATTGGCCGGCAGGAGCTGTCCGCCTTTGCTCCCGCCCCGCAGCACGCCTACGTCGTGCGCACCATCGAGCCGGTCGGCGATGCGCTGCCGGTGCCGAACCTCGTGACGGTGAGCGCCCGCGGCCCCTTCGCGCTCGCGGACGAGATCCGGTTCATGCGCGAGGCCCGGATCGAGGTGCTGGTGACGAAGAACTCGGGCGGCGCGGCGACCTATCCGAAGATCGAGGCGGCGCGCCGGCTCGGCTTGCCGGTGGTCATCGTCGCCCGCCCTGCCCTGCCCGACGTACCCGCCGTCTCCGACGCCGCGGGCGCGCTGCACTGGCTGAAGACCGAACGCGGGCGACACCGGCCCGCATAGATCCGGCTCGACGCTGGCCGGCGTCGGTGCCATGGCAGGATCATGCCCGCGCTCGACACGAAGAACCGCCGATGACCCGCGCCCTGATGATCCAGGGGACCGGGTCCGATGTCGGCAAGTCGCTGCTGGTGGCGGGGCTCGCCCGCGCCTTCACCCGGCGCGGCCTGACGGTGCGTCCATTCAAGCCGCAGAACATGTCGAACAACGCTGCCGTCACCGCGGATGGCGGCGAGATCGGCCGCGCCCAGGCGCTCCAGGCCCGCGCCGCGCGGGTCGCGCCCTCGGTCCACATGAACCCGGTGCTGCTCAAGCCCCAGAGCGAGGTCGGCGCGCAGGTGGTGGTGCAAGGGCGCATGATCGGCACCGCCAAGGCGCGCGAGTATCAGGCCTGGAAGCCGCGCCTGATGGAATCGGTGCTCGACAGTTTCGAGCGGCTGCGTGGTGAGGCCGACATCGTGCTCGTGGAGGGCGCGGGCTCGCCGGCCGAGGTGAACCTGCGCAAGGGCGACATCGCCAATATGGGCTTTGCCCGCGCCACGGGGACGCCGGTGGTGCTCGTCGGCGACATCGACCGGGGCGGCGTCATCGCCAGCCTCGTCGGCACGCAGGCCGTGCTGGAGCCGGACGATGCGGCGATGATCCGCGGCTTCATCGTCAACCGCTTCCGCGGCGACCCGACGCTCTTTGCCGACGGCATGGCCCTGATCGCCGCACGCACCGGCTGGTCGCCGTTCGGCCTCGTGCCGTTTTTCCCCGACGCCGCCCGCCTGCCGCCGGAGGATGCGGTGGCGCTCGATGCCCCTCAAGGTCGCCGCGACGGCGCCGGTCCGCTGATCGCGGTGCTGCGCTTTCCCCACATCGCCAATTTCGACGACCTCGACCCTCTGCGACAGGAGCCCGGCGTCGGTGTCGTCTTCGTACCGCCCGGCACGCCGGTCCCCGCGGAAGCCGACCTCCTCATCCTGCCGGGCTCGAAGACCACGATCGACGATCTCGAATGTCTGCGCGCGCAAGGGTGGGACATCGACATCCGCGCGCATCTGCGCCGCGGGCGGCGGGTGCTCGGGTTATGCGGCGGCTACCAGATGCTCGGTCGCTCCATCGCCGACCCGAAGGGCATCGAAGGGGCGCCGCGCACCCTGCCGGGCCTCGGCCTGCTCGATGTCGAGACGGTGATGACGGACGCCAAGCGCCTCGTCGCCGTCACCGGCACGACGCTGGCGGACGATGAACCGTTTGCCGGTTACGAGATGCATGTCGGCGACACGACCGGGCCGGACACCGCCCGGCCCCTGCTGCGCTTTTCCGACGGCCGGGCCGATGGGGCGGTCTCCCGCGACGGGCTCGTTGCCGGCACCTATGTCCACGGCCTGTTCGCCGACGACCGCCAACGGGCCGCCTGGCTCGCCCGGCTCGGCGCCGCGCCGGGCTCCAGCCGCTACGAGGCGGGCATCGAAGCGGTGCTCGACCGGTTTGCCGACCATCTCGAGGCGCATCTCGACTGCGACGGGCTGCTGCGCCTGAGCTGACAGCCGACTTCGTTACTCCTCGATCATCAGCTTGGCCGGCACCTTGTAGGCGCGCGCTCCGCCGTTCTTCAGGCTGTCGAACAGGATCAGGACCCGGTTCGATCCGATCACGGTGACCGCCTCGGGCTTGCCGGCGCGCTCGGCATCGTCGAGTTCGTCCAGTTCGCCGACGAGCTGCGGCTCGCCGCCCTTGCCGGGATCGAACAGGAAGAGCTTGTAGGCGACCTTGGGCTGCTCCTGGGCCGGTCCCGTGAGCACCAGCAGGCGCCCGTCGTCGAGGGCCGTGAGATCGCGGATCCCGGCATCCTGGCCGACCTTGATCGGGATCGTCCTCCGCTTCCCCTGATAGGCGCCGTGCCCGTCCGCGAACAGGCCATCGACATCGGCCTCGACGAGGAAGGCTTCCCCGTCGATCGAGGGCGCGCGTAGTCCGGCGTAGAGCCGGTCCTTCACCACCGCGATTCCCTCGATATTGAGGCCGTTCGCTTCGCTCAGACTCTCGAGGAAGGACGCGCCGACCCTGTCCGCCCCTGCCAGGACTTCGCCGAGGCGATAGGTGGTCTCGATGGCACCCTCCGGCTCATCCTCGTCCTCCACGTCCGGCTTGCCCTGCCCATCGACGCGGATGCGAGCGAGGATCATCGCCGAGGTGTTGAGCGTGTCCTTCTTGCGGCCGCATCCGTGCGAGCCGACGACGTAGAAGTACGGCTTGGCGTAGGCGACGCCCTCGCCGTCGAATTCCTTGAACTTGGCGGGGCTCTTGTCCGGGCATTGCTTGCCGGCGAACACCGTTCCGCGCGTCTTCGGGTCCGGCGCCTTGCCGATCAGGTCGATCGTCTTCTTGGGCTCGATGCTGCGCTCGTCGATCTTCAGGAACTGGGCCTTGCGCCCCTCGTCGTTCACGACGAGGCAGCGCCGCTTGCCCGAGTCGCGCAGGATGCAAGCGATACCGCTGACATCGTAGGCGCCCGCCGCATCGTCCTTCTTGCCCGCGCCCTTCAAGTCTTCCTTGAAGGTATAACGCCTGTTCTCGGGTTCCAGGATCGTGTCCTTGGCACCCGCCGCGGTCGCGCCCGATCCGAGGAGGAAAGCAAGACAGATGCTACTGGCGAGGCGCATGGCCGCGATCTCCTGTCTATTTCGGACAGCGTGAAACATATATTCGGAAATACTGCGTCGATCTCAGAGTGTTTATAAAACGTAGAGCCAGATCCCGGTCGCGGCAACGACTATTGTGAATTGCAACGCGCAGGCGGTCCGGTAGAGCTTCAACGCGCGAACGATGTCGTCGGCGTTAGCCTCCGCCCGTCCGTCGCCCATCCAGGCGTCCTCGACGCGCGTGGCCCCGTAGATGCGCGGGCCGGCGAGCCGCAGGCCGAGCGCGCCGGCCATGGCCGCCTCCGGCCAGCCGGCATTCGGCGAGCGGTGCTGGCCCGCGTCGCGGCGGATCGCCCGCCACGCACCCTTGGCGGAGACGTTCCGGCTCAGCGCTGCGGATACGACCAGCAGCAGCGCCGTGAGCCGCGAGGCCGGCAGGTTGACGAGGTCGTCGAGGCGGGCGGAGGCCCAGCCGAACGCCTCGTAGCGCGGTGTGCGGTGGCCGATCATGCTGTCGGCGGTATTGATCGCCTTGTAGAGCGCGCCGCCGGTAAGGCCGCCCGCGCCGATCCAGAAGGCCGGCGCGACGATGCCGTCAGAAAAGTTCTCCGCCAAGCTCTCGATCGCCGCCCGGCACACCGCCGCCTCGTCGAGGCTGTCGGGATTGCGCCCGACGATCATCGAGACGGCCGTGCGGCCGCCGGCAAGGCCCTCCGTTCGCAGGGCGGCGGAAACGCGCCGGACATGGACGAACAGGCTGCGCTGCGCCGGAAGGCTCGCGGCGAGAAGGGCGAGGACAATCAAGCCGGCGCCGTAGCCCGCGAGGGCGGCGATCGCGGTCAGGGCGAGGGCGACGGCGGTCGTGACCGTCAGCAGGAGCACGAGCGCCAGAACACCGCCGAGCCGGCGTGCGGCAGGAGCGCCCCGGTTCAGTCCGCGCTCCAGCGCGGCGATCAGCCGGCCGATCCAGGTGACAGGGTGGCCAAGCGCCCTGTAGAGGCGTTCGGGATAGCCCGCGACGGCCTCGATCAGCAGCGCGAGCGCCAGGATGCCGAGGGTGTCGGGCGGATGAGTTAGGGCGATCCAGGACATCGTTGGCAGGGTCGGTGCGGAGCGGAAGGGACGGAGGCGAGGTGCGGGAGGACGGTGAAAAGGATGCAATCGCGCATGGTGGCGATCTCGACGCCGCCCGCCGGCTGTTTCCGGACGCGCCCGAGCCGTGGCTCGACCTCTCGACCGGCATCAACCCGGTGCCCTATCCGCTGCCGCCGCTCGAAGCCAGTGCCCTGCACCGCCTGCCCTCCCCCGGCGACCTCGCCCGGCTCAAGGCGGCGGCGGCGGCGGCCTACGGCGCGCCGGGGCCCGACCATGTCGCGGCCGCGCCCGGCACGCAGATCCTGATCGAGACCCTTCCGCGGCTCCTGCCGCCCGCCCGCGTTGCGGTGGTCGGACCGACCTATGCCGAGCACGCCGCCGCCTGGACCCGCGCCGGCCATGATGTGCGGATGGTGGATGATCCGGCCGAGGCCGCCGAGGCCGACATTCTGGTCGCGGTAAGCCCCAACAATCCCGACGGGCGCGTGTTCTCGGTCGAGGCGCTGGCGCAGGCCGGCAGGGGCCTTGTGGTGCTCGATCAGGCCTTCGCCGATTTGGAGCCGGTGGAGGCGGCCTCTCCGCGGCCCGGCCTCGTAGTTTTGCGCTCCTTCGGCAAGACCTACGGGCTCGCCGGGTTGCGGCTCGGCTTCGCCCTCGCCGAGCCGGACCTGGCGCGGCGCATCGAGACCGCCTTGGGGCCATGGGCCGTCTCGGGTCCGGCCATCCTCGCCGGCCTCGCGGCGCTGCCGGACGCCGCGTGGCGCCGCGAGGCCGCCGCGGCGCGCGCGCAGGACGCGGCTCGCCTCGACCGGATGATCGCGCGGGCCGGAGGACGGATCGTCGGCGGCACCGCCCTGTTCCGCACGGCGGATTTTCCCGACGGGCCGGGCCTGTTCCGGGCGCTCGGCGCGGCGGGGATCTACGTGCGGCGGTTCAGGGAGGCGCCGGCGCGGCTGCGCTTCGGCCTGCCGCCCGACAAGGCGGCGTGGTGCCGCCTCTCGCGGGTGCTCAGGTAGGCCGCGACCGGCCGCCGCGCCAGGACACCGCCAGGGCAGCCAGTGCGAAGGCGCCGCCGACGGCGCAGACTCCGAGCCAGCCCGCCAGCAGGAAGGCCCGCGAGCCGAGGAAGGCGCCGGCTGCCCCGCCGATGAAGATTGCGGTAAACAGCACGGTGTTGATCCGGCCGCGGGCGCCCGGTGCGAGAGCGTAGGCGCGGGTCTGGTTGGCGATCAGCGCGCCGTTGATGCCGATGTCGAGCAGCAGCACGCCCGCGCCGATGGCGACGAGCGAGACCTGCCCGGCGAGCGCCAGCACGACGAAAGCTGCTGCCACGAAGAGGCTGCCCGCGATCACCACCGGCCGGGCGCCGCGCCGGTCGCTGTAGCGGCCGGAATAGGGGGCGATCAGCGCCCCCGCGACGCCGATGACGCCGAACAGTCCGGCGCCGGCCGCGGTGAGGTTGAAGGGCGGCGCCTCGACGAGAAGGGCCAGCGTCGCCCAGAAGGCGTTGAAGCTGGCAAACAGCAGCGCCTGCGACAGGCTGGCGTTGCGAAGGATCGGTTGGCTGCGCACGAGATGCAGCAGCGAGGTCATCAACGCGCGGTAGCGCAGGCGTCGGGTCGGCGCGCTGCGCGGCAGGGTGCGCAACGCCACCCCGGCCATGACCACGGCGAGGCCAGCGGCGGCGAAGAACACCGCGCGCCAGCCGAACTGCGCACCGACGAAGCCGCTCGCGGTGCGGGCCAGCAGGATGCCGGAGAGCAGGCCCGTCATCACGCCGCCGACGATCCGCCCCCGACTCGCATCGGGCGCGAGTTCGGCGGCGAAGGGCACCGCCTGCTGCGCTGCGCAGGCGAGCACGCCGATGACGAGGCTCGCCGCCGCGAGCACGGCGAGATTCGGGCTGAGTGCGGCGGCGACCAGCGCGGCGGCCAGACCGAGCAATTGCCAGACGATGAGGTCGCGCCGCGGCAAGGCGTCGCCCAGCGGCACGAGAAACAAGATGCCGAGTCCGTAGCCGACGAGGCTGGCGGTCGGCACGAGCAGCGCCGCTCGCTCGCCGAACTCGGTGACGAGGACCGCGAGCAGCGGCTGGTTGTAGTAGATGTTGGCGACCGCACCGCCTGCGATCAGGGTGAGTCCGATTCGCGTCGTGGTCGACAGGGCGCGTCCGTCGTTCGTGGCGCCGCTCATCGGTGAGGCGCCGGAAGCACGGGGAAACGGCCCCGTGGGGCGCTGAGAGGCGAAGCGGTTTGCATGGCCCGCCCCATACGGCAGGCTGCAGCCGGAAGACCAGCCCCGGACAGGCGGACAGCTCTGCAATTGCCGCGCGGCAGAGTGTCCGCTCCCGTTCAGATATCCAGTGGTAGCATGCCTCCGCCGTCACACCCATATAAAGGGCTGTATGGAAAAGGCACAGCCTTTGCAGCGGCTTGGCCGGGTAGACAGTTGCGGATGGGCGCGCGATGGCGCACATCTTCTGCAAGCGCCTGGCAGCCGCTTCAACAGAAGGAGTCGTGTATGCCGAACTACCGCGTCCACTTCGCGAAGCAGATCCTCGGAGTGCCCTTCACGGTCGGCTTCGTGGAGATCGCCCGCGCACGCGATCCGGAGCGCGCACTGAAGGCGGCGGAGATCCGCTTCGCCCGCGCGCGCGGCGTGACTGACTGGCGTGAGCGGGCCGATACGGTGGATCTTGCGGCCCCTGCGGAGGCGGAACTTTAGCGGCGCCGGCCGATCGACGGGGAACGCGTCGAGACTCGTCACGTCCGGCGGACTCGCATCATCGGCGCGGCTCGACGCGGGGTTGCCACACCCTGTACGTCTGGCGTCGACGCGATGCAGGCCCTAGGTTCTGGAAACAGCCGAGCCTGTGACGGGTCGGCTCGGCAGATCCAGGGGCTTGTTCGGTCATGGCGGCGATCTCGTTCCTCGGTGATCTCATCCAGACCATCAGCGACCGGGGCCGCGATCTTATCGGCCTGGCGCGCACCGACCTCGCGCGGACGGCCAATCCGGCCGACCTTGCGCGACTCTGCGAGGATCTGATCTCCCGAAGAGGTGAGGCCTCCGGGGTGGCGCTGGCCCGGTTGATCCTCGACCGCTACGCCGTCTTTCCCCTGGAAGAGCGGCTCGCCTTCCTCGAACACATCGCGACCGAGTTCGGCGCCGACCACGATTCGGTCGATGCGGCCATCGCGGCCTACCGCGCCGAGCCGACGCGGGCGCGTCTCGGGATGCTTCACGAGGCCGCCGAGCCCCGCTCTCAGGAGCTGATCCGGCGCCTGAACCTCGCCCGCGGCGGCACCCTGGCGCTGGTGCGCATGCGCGAAGATCTGTTCGCCCTGCGTAAGCGCCTGAAGGAGCGCGAGGCCGCGCCGGATACCATCGACGCGGCGGCGAGCCTCGACAGCGATTTCGAGCACCTGTTCGCCTCCTGGTTCAACCGGGGCTTCCTGGTGCTGCGCCCGATCGACTGGTCGACGCCGGCCCACATCCTGGAAAAGATCATCCGCTACGAGGCGGTCCACGAAATCGCCGATTGGGATGAACTGCGTCGGCGCATCCAGCCGACGGACCGGCGCTGCTTCGCCTTCTTCCACCCGGCCCTGCTCGATGAACCGCTGATCTTTGTCGAGGTGGCGCTCACCAACGCGATCGCGCCGGCGATCCAGCCGATCCTCGCCGACGGCCGCGAGCCGGTGCCCGCGCGGGGGGCCACGACCGCGATCTTCTATTCGATCTCGAACTGCCAGAAGGGTCTGGCCGGTGTCACCTTCGGCAACTTCCTCATCAAGCAGGTGGTCGAGGATCTCGCCCGCGAGATCCCCTCGCTGAAGACCTTCGTCACGCTCTCGCCGGTGCCGGGCTTCCGCACCTGGCTCGACCGCGAGCGCGGCGCGGACGCGCCGCAGGGCCTGACCCGAGAGGACGTCGAGACGCTGCGCCTGCTCGACACCGAGGATTGGCGAACCGACAAGGCCAAGTGCGAGGCCGTGCGGCGGGCGATGCTGCCGGCGGCGGCGGCCTATTTCCTGCGCGCCAAGAACGAGAAGGGCCGCCCGCTCGATCCGGTCGCCCGCTTCCATCTCGGCAACGGCGCCCGGCTGGAACGGGTGAACTTCTTGGGCGACACCTCGAAGAAGGGTCTCAAGCAGTCCTACGGGCTGATGGTGAACTACCTCTACGACCTCTCGGCGATCGAGAAGAATCACGAGACCTACGTCAATCTCGGCACCGTCGCGGCCTCCTCGGCGGTGAGCCGCGAGCTGCGCTCGAACCTGCCGCCGCCGCGGGCGGTCGCGCTCGCCGAGGCGGGCTAAAGCATCGTCCTGAAAGGTGGTCACCGGCTGTCGGAATAAGGCGACCCAGCAACAGGAAACGAGAGCATCGTTCCGAAAGGTGGCCACCAGCTCTCGGAAGGAGTCGATGCTCTCGTCGGCGACCCATTCAGCGCGTCGAGTCCCGCTTTTTCGCTGCGGCGCGGGACCGTTTCCGTCCTCGAACGTTCTCCTGACCGACGCCCGCCTAAACTCTCAAGGTAGCGGGCAGGGTTTGGACAACGAGGAGTACCGCCATGGTTGACACGGATCGCGTCGTCGGCGCTGCGAAGGATTTCGGTGGCCGGGCGCAAGGGGCGGTGGGCGACGCGCTCGGCTCGGACCGGGACTCGCTGGAGGGCCGCTATCGGGAGGCCGAGGGCCGGGCGCAGCGCATCTACGGTCAGGCCAAGGACACGGTGCGCGACATCGCCGACGATGTCGGCGGCTATGCCGAGGATGCCTACGACCGCGTCAGCCGCCACGGCGGCACCTATCTGCGCGACGGGCGCGAGCGGGTTCAGACCCAGGTCGGCGAGAACCCCTTCCTCGCCCTGCTGATCGCCGGCGCTGTCGGCTACGGCCTCGCGCTGCTGCTGCATTCGCGCCGCTGAACGAGGCATCGGAGCGCGGCACCGGCTGCGCTCCGGTTTCGGGCGGACGGCGCTACTGCGCCGTCCAGCCGCCGTCCATGGCGATGTTGGCGCCGGTAATCTGGCTGGCTCCATCCGAGCACAGGAACACGGCGAGCGCCGCCACCTGATCGACGGTCACGAATTCCTTGGTGGGCTGCGCCTTGAGCAGCACGTCCTCGATCACCTGTTCCTTGGTCAGGCCGCGCGCCTTCATCGTGTCCGGGATCTGGCTCTCGACTAGCGGCGTCCAGACGTAGCCCGGCGAGATGCAGTTCACGGTGATGCCGTGGGTGGCGAGTTCGAGGGCGGCGGTCTTGGTCAGCCCGACGATGCCGTGCTTGGCCGCGACATAGGCCGACTTAAAGGGCGAGGCGACCATCGAGTGCGCCGAGGCCGTGTTGATAACCCGGCCCCAGCCCTTCGCCTTCATGTGCGGCACGGCCGCGCGCAGGGTATGGAAGGCCGAGGAGAGGTTGAGGGCGATGATCTGGTCCCACTTCTCGACCGGAAATTCCTCGATCGGCGAGACGTACTGCACGCCCGCATTGTTCACGAGGATATCGATGCTGCCGAACGTCTCGACCGAGAGTTCGATCAGCCCGCCGATCGCGTCGGGCTTGGTGAGGTCGGCGGGTGAGTAGGCCGCTTTGACGCCGAACTCGCTCTCGATGCCGCTGCGCGTCCGCTCGATCTCCTCGGGCTTGCCGAAGCCGTTGAGGACCACGTTCGCGCCCTCTTTCGCGAAGCTGCGCGCGATGGCGAGGCCGATGCCGCTTGTCGAGCCGGTGACGACGGCGGCTTTCCCTTTCAGGCTCATGAATTCCCTCCGGTGCGCGGGCCGCGCGGACCCTCTCGCCCCATGGCTTGCCCCAACGCCTGCGCGAAGTCGATCTTGCTGCGCCGCACGCCCTGACGCAAAGCGGCGGTTGACACCCATGCCCGCTTCCCCGAACACCTCGCGCCAGCCGGCCGCAGGATGCCGGGCGAATGCACGGCTGCCGAACAAGAGTTGGACCGACGATCGATGGCGGTGATGCGCTCCTATCTCGACTTCGAGAAGCCCGTGGCGGAACTCGAAGCGAAGCTCGAGGAACTCAAGGCTCTGGGCCAGCGCGACGGCGCCGTCTCGATCAGCGAGGAAGTCGGCCGGCTCGAGGGCAAGGCGGCCCAGGCGCTCGTCGAGATCTACGCCGCGCTCACCCCCTGGCAGAAGACGCAGGTCGCCCGCCACCCCCAGCGGCCGCACTTCGTCGATTACTGCGCCGGGCTGATCGAGGAATTCACGCCGCTGGCCGGTGACCGCAGCTTCGGCGAGGACGAAGCGATCATCGGCGGCTTCGGGCGCTTCCGCGGCCGCCCGGTCTGCGTGATCGGCCAGGAGAAGGGCGCGACCACCGAGGCGCGCCTGCGGCATAATTTCGGCATGGCCCGCCCAGAGGGCTACCGCAAGGCGGTGCGCCTGATGGAAACCGCCGACCGCTTCGGCCTGCCGGTTCTCGCCTTCGTCGACACGGCCGGCGCCTTCCCCGGCATCGAAGCGGAGGAGCGGGGCCAGGCCGAGGCTATCGCCCGCTCCACCGAAGCCTGCCTCGCACTCGGCGTGCCGAACGTCGCCGTCGTCATCGGCGAGGGCGGCTCGGGCGGGGCCATTGCGATCGCCACCGCCAACACGGTTCTGATGCTGGAGCACGCCATCTACAGCGTGATCTCGCCCGAGGGCGCCGCCTCGATCCTGTGGCGCGACCAGGGCCGCGCGCACGACGCCGCCACCGCCATGAAGATCACCGCGCAGGATCTGCTGCGCCTCGGCATCATCGATGCGATCGTGCCGGAAGCCACCGGCGGTGCCCACCGTGACCGTCAGGCCGCTCTCGACGCGACCGGCGAGGCCATCGCGCGCTCGCTTTCGACGTTCGAGGGCCTGAGCCGCGACGAGATCCGCGACCGGCGCGCCCAGAAGTTTCTCGAGATCGGCCGCAAGCTGTGACGCGCGGCTTCGGCGCGGGCCTGCTCGACGGCCTGCGCCGCCTCGGCCGACGAGACACCCGAGAGCCCGGCCCCGTCAATCACATCTCGCTCGGCAGCCATTGCCACACCGCGCAGATTCTGAAGGGACTCGGCTTGCGGACCTGGTCGGCCCCGTTCGATTGGATCTTCTCGTCGCCGGGCATGGTCCGCGATTGCCTCGCCGACGATTTTGCGGCGCTTCTCGACCGGCGGCACTACGAGAGCACACCGCTCGCCGAGCGGCAGGCGCCGAATGAAACCCGCTGCCGCCATCTCCTCTACCGGGACCGTCACGCGATCCCGTTCGTGTTCAACCACCACGACCCGGCGACCAGCGACGAGGATTACCGCTTCCTGCAAGCCGGCGTGCGGCGGCTGCGCGCGGCTCTGGACCGGCCCGGCGCCCGAAACCGCTTCTATCTAATGACCGCTCTCCCCACCGAGGCGGCGATGGTGCATTTCATCCGCGACGCGCTCGTCGAGAGGGCGCAGGCGCGCGGTGCGGACAATCACCTCACGGTGCTTCAACTCCATCAGGGCGACGATCGGGCCGCGAGCACGCTCGAACAGGATCCTCATTTGGACTGGCTCAAGGTCGAGGTTTGTTCGGCCTCGGTCGGCCTCCGCTTCGCCGATCCAGCCGATGACGCCTTCGTGAAGGATCTGCTGCGGGTGCGCGATCACGTTTCCGCGGAACCGTGACCGCCCTGCAACGCCTGTCCACAAAGTGGATGACTGGATTGCGGTAAGCTCCGGGTAAGCTTAGCGAGTCTATTGGGTTCGGGGAGTGACGTCCGCAAAAGGGCCGGAAGGCGCCCTGCGGGCAAGGACACGTAAGGACGGGTTCCCCATGGCTGTGCGTCCGTTTGTGGCGGCTGCTGCCGTTGCCTTGGCGATGACCCTCGGCGCCTGTCAGGACAGCGCCATGCTCGGCGGTGCCTCGACACGCAGCCTGACACCCATCCCGCCGCAGACTCTCGCGCTCATGCAGACCAAGGGCATGAGCCAGTCCGACCCGATCCTGATCCGCGCCTTCAAGAAGGAAGCGGAGATGGAGGTGTGGAAGCGCGGCGCGAACGGCCAGTACGCGCTCCTGAAGACCTTCCCGATCTGCCGCTGGTCGGGCCAGCTCGGGCCCAAGCTGAAGCAGGGCGACCGGCAGGCCCCAGAAGGTTTCTATACGATCACGCCGGGCCAGATGAACCCGAACTCCAGCTACTACCTGTCCTTCGACGTCGGCTACCCCAACGCCATCGACCGGGCCAAGGGCAGCACCGGCAACTACATCATGGTGCACGGCACCTGCTCGTCGTCAGGCTGCTTTGCCATGACCGACGCCTCGATGTCGGAGATCTACGCGATCGCCCGCGAGGCCTTCAACGGCGGCCAGCGCGCCTTCCAGTTTCAATCCTATCCGTTTCGGATGACGGCTTCGAACATCGCCAAGTTCCGCAACGATCCCAACGCGCCCTTCTGGAAGAACCTCAAGGAGGGCTCGGACTACTTCGAGACCCTCAAGGAGGAGCCGCGGGTCGCGGCCTGCGGCACCCGGTACGTGTTCGGCGGCGCTGACGTGGCGGCTGGCAATTGCACGCCGCGGGTCGATCCGCTGGTCGCCGAGAAGCGCGACCGCGACAGCCACGAGGTCGCCGAGCTGATCGCCAAGGGCACGCCCGCCACTCGCGTCGTCTACGACGATGGCTTCCAGAACCCGGTCTTCCGTCCGCAGAAGCCGGAGAACCCGACCTTCGCCAGCCTGATCGAGAACGAGAAGGACAAGGAGAAGGAGCTCGCCTACACCGCCAAGGAGTATGGCCGCTACCATCTCGGCGAGGTCAGCCGCCCGGAGAGCCTCGCGCTCGGGCCGAACGAGTTCGAGGTCGACACCAAGGGCAAGCCCGTCCTCGTTGCGGCGGCCTCCACCGACGCACCCGGCCCGACCAAGGCCGCGGCCGCCCGTAAGGAGCGGGAGAAGCCGACGACGGTGGTGGCGGTGCGTGAACCGGCCAAGCCGGGTGAGACGACGCCGGGTTCCGCAAAGTCCAACCGCATCGCGGTCGCCGATGCCGACGGCGACCTGAGTGCCTTCAGCAAGGTGCTCGCCAAGAAGCCGGGCAAGGATGAGAAGTCGGGCAAGGACGAGAAGAGCGCCGATTCTTCGAAGCCCAAGCCTGCGACCGCCGGCACCGCCAAGTCCCATGTCTCGGTGACCACCACGGGCTCCGTCCGCAACTGAGGCGGACCGCTCGAACCCGAGATCCTGTGACGGGTCGGGTCGAAGCGCTTTCTGTAGGAGGGTGATCGGGTATGGCGCCGATCGGCGCTTTCGCGCGGGCGCGGCTCGACGGCAGACCGGCCTCCTTCGCCGCTGTGTCACATGAGGATGCTCTAAGGCGTCGGGTACGAGCCGACGACCGGACTGAGCCTCCATGCGCGACGACAGCCGCCCGAACCCCAGTGATTTCGACGCGATCCGCCGGGAGCTGGCCGACAGCTACGACGAGGAGCTGGAGCTCAGCTTCGACGAGGACCATGACGACGGCGAAGCGCCCTCCCGCCGCACCTATTTTCGCGAGCTGCTCCGGCTCCAGCACGAACTGGTCCGGCTTCAGGATTGGGTGAAGACCGAGGGCCTGCGGGTCGTCGTGATCTTCGAGGGCCGCGATTCGGCCGGTAAGGGCGGCGTGATCAAGCGCATCACCCAGCGCCTCAATCCCCGCATCTGCCGCGTGGCGGCTCTGCCCGCCCCGAACGAGCGCGAGCGCACGCAATGGTACTTCCAGCGCTACGTCGCCCACCTACCGGCGGCCGGCGAGATCCTGCTGTTCGACCGCTCCTGGTACAACCGCGCCGGCGTCGAGCGCGTCATGGGCTTCTGCACCGAGGCCGAGGTCGAGGAGTTCTTCCGCTCCGTGCCGGAATTCGAGCGCATGCTGGTGCGCTCAGGCATCCGGCTGGTGAAGTACTGGTTTTCGATCACCGACGCCGAGCAGGCCCTGCGCTTCCGGATGCGCATCGCCGATCCGCTCAAGCAGTGGAAGCTCTCGCCGATGGACGTCGAATCGCGCCGCCGCTGGGAGGACTACACCCGCGCCAAGGAGGATATGCTGGCGCGCACCCATATCCCCGAGGCGCCCTGGTGGGTGGTCGAGGCGGACAACAAGCGCCGCGCCCGCCTCAACTGCATCAGCCACCTGCTGGAGCAAATCCCCTACGGCCCCGTCGAGCACCCGCCGGTGCTGCTGCCGGACCGCGTGCGGCATGCCGACTACATCCGCGCGCCGATCTCGCCCGCGATGATCGTGCCCTCCCGCTACTGAGGCCTCCGGCCCGTCGAACCCATCGACAAAGCCGCGCGCATCGGGTACAGGCCCGGCCAACTCACAACAGGATGCCGAAATCCTGACGCCCGGACTTTACCGGACGGGCGCTAACGGCCGGAGCGTTTCCAATGAACATCATCGAGCAGCTCGAGCGGGAAGAAGTCGCCCGCCTCGCCAAGACCATCCCGGATTTCCAGCCGGGCGACACGGTCATCGTCAACGTCCGCGTCAAGGAAGGCGAGCGCACCCGCGTCCAGGCTTACGAGGGCGTCTGCATCGCCCGCAACGGCGGCGGCCTCAACGAGAGCTTCACCGTCCGCAAGATCTCCTACGGCGAGGGCGTGGAGCGCGTCTTCCCCGTTCACTCCCCGATGATCGATTCGATCAAGGTGGCCCGCCGCGGCAAGGTCCGCCGCGCCAAGCTCTACTACCTGCGCGACCGTCGCGGTAAGTCCGCCCGTATCGTCGAGCGCAACGACCGTCCGGCCAAGGCCGAAAAGGCTCCCGCCGCCGCGGAGTGATTTTTGGATGAGGGCGGCTCTGCGGAGCCGCTTTCGCCGACGCGCCCGTCCCGAGATGCTCGGGGCGGGTTTTTTGTTGTCTCGGCCGTGCCGTCCTTGCGGACGGCAGCAAAGCGCGTCCGTTGGTCGAATCTCGCAAATTGAAAAGGCCGCGGATGACCCGTGCGACGGAGCGCACGGACACCACGCGGCCCGCGATCGAGCAATGAAGCGCGGCGCTATCCCCGCCGCAGCGCCTCCAGCACCTTCCCTCCCGGCCGGCCCGTGGCCGGCATGCCGAGCTGGCGCTCGACGTCCTTGATCGCCTCGCGGGTCTTGGAGCCGACCTTGCCGTCCGGCTCGCCGACATCGTAGCCGCGGGCGATCAGGCGACTCTGGAGGTCGCGGCGCTCGGCGCGCGAGAGCGGCGGGTCGTCGGTCGGCCAATCGGCCTGGACGCCGGGGCGCCCGCGCAGGCGGTCCGAGAGGACGGCGATGGCCAGTCCGTAGGATTCGGCGGCGTTGTAGGAGTAGATCGCGTCGAAGTTTCTGGTGACGAGGAAGGCCGGGCCGTTGATGCCGGCGGGGGCCAGGATGCCGGCGGGTCCCTCCCCCGTCAGCGGCCGGCCGTCGACGCGGGTGACGCCGAGCGAGGCCCAGTGGCCGACGGGGTGCTTGTTTTTGCGACCCGCGGCCGCGACGTTGAAGCCGCGCGGCAGCCGCACCTCGTAGCCCCAGGGCTGGCCGTTCGACCATTTGGCGGCGCGCAGAAAGTTGGCGGTGGAGGCAACCGCATCGGCGACCGAATCGACCACGTCGCGCCGACCGTCGCCGTCCCCGTCCACGGCGAGGCGCTGATAGGTGGTGGGCATGAACTGCGTCTGGCCGAACGCGCCGGCCCAGGAGCCGGTGAGGCGCGAGGCCTCGATGTCGCCGCGCTCGATGATCTTCAGGGTGGCGATCAACTCGGTGCGGAAGAAGTCGCGGCGGCGGTTGTTCGAGCAGGCGAGCGTGGCCAGCGACTGCACCAGCGGCATCTTGCCGAGATTCTTGCCGAAATTCGACTCGACGCCCCACACCGCGGCGATGGTGTGGCGATCGACGCCGTAGCGCGCCTCGGCATTCGCCAGCGCCTGCGCATGCTGGCGCATGGCCGCGCGCCCGTCCTCGACCCGCTCTTCGTCCACCAGCGCCGACATGTAATCCCAGATCGGCGTCTTGAATTCGGGCTGTGCCTGGGACAGCTCGATCACCTTGTCGTCGTAGGCGATATTGGCCGTCGCCGATCGGAAGGTCTGCGCCGAGACACCGGCAGCGGCGGCCTGCGCCTGGATGCCGGCAAGGCAGGACTGGAAATCCGCGCGGGCCGGGCTGGCGAGAAGGCTGCCGGCGAGGCTGGTGGTCAGCGCGAGACCGAGAAGGCTGGCACGGGTTGTTGGCGTCGGCATGGGTCGGCGCTCCGTAAAATCTGGGGGATTCTCTCGCGCGATTCAGGCGATACCAGGGTTAACGAAGGGTTGAGCTTCGGGGTGCAGCGGCGTCGCGGTCCGCTCGCGGCATTGACGGTCCCGGCGTTCTCGTCTAGGCACCCGCTCGTGTACGGGGCTCCGGTTTGGGGCCCCGTCGCATTTAATGCGCACCCGTGGGCGGTAACAGCCGCCCTGTCGCCCTCACCGCTCCGGCGAAGAGGGAGAGGAGGGCGCGTTCCTCAAAAATTTGTTCCAGAGGAACAGCGATGTCAAAACGCGTCCAGGCGAAGCACAAGCTCGATCGCCGCATGGGCCAGAACATCTGGGGCCGCCCGAAGAGCCCCGTGAACCGCCGCGAATACGGCCCCGGCCAGCACGGCCAGCGCCGCAAGGGCAAGATGAGCGACTTCGGCACGCAGCTGCGCGCCAAGCAGAAGCTCAAGGGCTACTACGGCAACATCACCGAGAAGCAGTTCCGCCGCTACTACGCCGAGGCGATCCGCCTGCGCGGTGACTCCGGCGAGAACCTGATCGGCCTGCTCGAGCGCCGCCTCGATGCCGTGGTGTACCGTTCGAAGTTCGTCGCGACCCCGTTCGCCGCGCGCCAGTTCGTCAACCACGGGCACATCAAGGTCAACGGCCGCCGGGTCAACATCCCGAGCTACCAGGTTAAGGCCGGTGACGTGATCGAGGTGAAGGAAGCCTCTCGCCAGCTCGAGATCGTGGTCGTGGCCTCGCAGCTCGCCGAGCGCGACGTGCCGGACTACATCGAGGTCGATCATCAGAAGATGACCGCCCGTGTCACCCGGATCCCGGGCCTCTCCGAGGTGCCCTACCCGGTGCAGATGGAGCCGAACCTCGTCATCGAGTTCTACTCCCGCTAATTTATAATCCGGAGCTTCTTCGGAAACCGAAAGGGCCGCCCCTCGGGGCGGCCCTTTTTTGTTGTCAGAGGCTCGGCACGCCGGTCGCCAGCAGGCGGGTCAGTTCGGCCGCCGGCCGTTCCCGCGAAAGCCCGACGGCCTGGCCCGACCAGAGCGGTGAGAAATCGCCCGAGCCTTGCGCCTCGGCAGCCGTGCGAAGGGGCTGGAGCGCAACCGCGGCGCCGGGAAAGGCCGGAGCCGCCGCGCTGAGCGGGCCGAGTTCCCGCACGACACGGTTCAGGAGGCCACGGGCCGGACGGCCGGTGAGCACGTTCGTGAGCGCCGTATCCTCGTCCCGCGCGGCGTTCAGGGCGGCGCGGTAGGGCGCGGAAATGCCGGCCTCGGGGCAGCGCAGATAGGCGGTCCCGACCTGGACCGCGCCGGCACCGAGGGCGAAGGCCGCCGCCACGCCACGGGGTTCGGCGATCCCGCCAGCGGCGATCACCGGCACGTCCACGGCGTCCACGATCTGCGGCACCAGGGCAATGGTGCCGACCTGCGAGGCCGGTGCGTCGGTGAGGAACATGCCGCGGTGACCGCCGGCCTCCGCGCCCTGTGCGATCACCGCATCGACGCCACGCTCAGCGAGCCAGCGCGCCTCCCGGACGGTCGTCGCCGAGGACAGGATCAGGCAGCCCGCCTCCCGCACCCGCCGTAGCAATGGCTCGGCCGGCAAGCCGAAATGGAAGCTGACCACGCGCGGGCGCAGCTCGGCCACCACCTCCGCCATGGCGTCATCGAAGGGGGCACGGTTGGCCATCGTGACCGGCGCCGCCGGATCGAGACCGAGCTCTTCGTAGTAGGGAGTGAGCGCCGACCGCCACGCCGCTTCGCGCCCCGCATCGGCAGCGGCGGGCGCGTGGCAGAAGAAGTTCAGGTTGAACGGCGCGTCCGTCGCGACCCGGATCTGCGCAACCTCGGCGCGGATCTGATCGGGCGTGAGCGCGGCGCAGGCAAGCGAGCCCAGGCCCCCCGCGCCGCTGACGGCGGCGGCGAGCCTCGCTTTCGGCCCAACCATCGGCGCTTGGACGATTGGAAGGGCGATGCCGACGAGGCCCGCGAAAACGCTCGGTCCCGCTGTCGGTCCGGTCACAACGGCCTCCTCGATCCTGTTGGCCGGTACGGGATAGCCACGACCGACTCGCCCGCATCCTTAACCCGATCATCGAATCGGCCGTGAAGGGCGGATCCTGGATACTCCGGGTTATGGCTTGGACATCACGAGCTTTGAAAGCCGGCGTCCCCTTTTCGGGATGGTGCTAAACCTTCGGAGCGGACGGGCTGTTCTGAGTCGGCACGACCGGCGCGCTCGCCTCCTGCTTCAGCCGCTTGCGATACTGTGCGGCGCCGAAGGGAAGGCCCGCGAGATAAGCGACGCTGACCGCCGCCATCGCCTCGAACGGGAAGCTGATGACGAGGCCGAAGCCCACCACCACGACGAGGAAGATCGGCACCACGAGGTCGCGCGGCACCCGCTTGCCCCAGGTCTTGCCGGAGAAGGTCGGTACGGTCGAGACGACGAGGAGCGCGATGACCAGCACGTAGACGAGGATCACCGGCCGGCCCCAGGCGCTGAAATCGAGGCCGAGGAAGTGCAGGTAGAGCGGCAGCATGCCGGTGATGGCACCGGCCGGTGCCGGCATGCCGACGAAGAAGTCCTTCTTCCATTCGGGGCGATTGGGATCGTCGAGCATCGCGTTGAAGCGCGCGAGCCGCAGGCACATGGCGATGGCGAAGACGAGCGCCACGATCCAGCCGACGGATTTCAGGTTGTGAAGGGTGAAGCTGTAGAGGATCAGCGCCGGGGCGCAGCCGAAATTGACGAAGTCGGCGAGCGAATCGAGCTCGGCGCCGAAGCGCGAGGTCCCCTTCAGAAGGCGCGCCACGCGGCCGTCGATGCCGTCGAGGCCGGCGGCGACGATGACCGCGATCACCGCTGGCTCGAACCGACCCTCGAAGGCGAGCCGAATTGCGGTCAGCCCGAGGCAGAGCGCGAGCAGGGTGATCATGTTCGGTGCGATCAGGCGGAACGGCACCGGCCGGAACCGGCGCGGCCGATCGTTCACGTCCGGCGCGAAGGGCGGGAACAGATCGTCCATGTCGTCCCTCGACTCGTCTCTCGACGTGTCTCTCGGCTCGTCGCTTCTGCCCATGGCGCCCTTCTGCACGAAAGATCAGATGCGGCGGAAGGCCCGCTCGGCCCCGCCGCCGAGATCGGCCAGCACGGTCTCGCCGGCCACCGCCTTCTGGCCGAGGCCGACCATCACGCGGGTGCCGACCGGCAGGTAGACATCGACCCGCGAGCCGAAGCGGATGAGGCCGAAGCGCTCGCCGACCTGCTTGGTGTCGCCCGCCGAGACGAACCCGACGATGCGCCGCGCCACGAGCCCGGCGATCTGCACCACGCCGATGCGCACCGGCTGGCCGCGATGGGTCGTCTCCATGACGAGGCCGTTGCGCTCGTTGTCCTCGCTCGCCTTGTCGAGCTCGGCATTGAGGAACAGGCCCGGCGTATAATGGATTTGGCCGATCTTGCCCGAGACCGGCACCCGGTTCACGTGACAGTCGAACACGTTCATGAACACCGAGATCCGCAGCATCGGCTCGTGCGAGAGGTCGAGTTCCGGCGGCGGCAGCACGGTCGAGATCAGGTTCACGCGCCCGTCGGCGGGCGAGACGATGAGTCCGTCGCCGACCGGCACCACCCGCTCGGGGTCGCGGAAGAAGTAGCAGACCCAGAGGGTGAGGATCAGGAAGATCCAGCCGAAGAACTGCGAGAAGTAGCCGAGCACCACGGTGAGCACGATGCCGATCAGGATGAAGGGGTAGCCTTCCTTGTGGATCGGCACGAGCGTCCGGCGGATCGTCTCGATGAGGTCGGTCATGGGCTCCCGTTGGACTCCGGCGGGGCGAATCGTCCCCGCCGGATGGCAGGGGGGCGCGGTTCCGTCAACCGCTGGTCAGGGCACCGGCACCGGCTCCGGCCGGACGGATTCGGCCAGCGAGCGCTCGTCCTCGGCGCGCTTGAGCGCCTCGCGGGCGGCGTCCGCCTCGCGCTGGCGGTTCCACAGGGCGGCGTAGACGCCGCCGCGGGCGAGCAGGCTGGTATGGTCGCCGCGCTCGACGACGCGGCCCTGATCGAGCACCAGGATCTCGTCAGCGTTGATCACGGTCGAGAGCCGGTGGGCGATCACGAGCGTGGTGCGGCCCTGGCTGACCCGGTCGAGGGCGGCCTGGATCTCGCGCTCGGTGAACGAATCGAGCGCCGAGGTTGCCTCGTCGAGGACGAGGATCGGCGGACCCTTCAGGATGGTGCGGGCGATCGCCACGCGCTGCTTCTCGCCGCCCGAGAGCTTCAGGCCGCGCTCACCCACCGGCGTGTCGTAGCCCTCCGGCAGGCTCTCGATGAAGCGGTCGATCTGGGCGAGGCGCGCGGCCTCGCGCACCTCGGCCTCGGACGCGTCCCAGCGGCCATAGCGGATGTTGTAGCCGATGGTGTCGTTGAACAGCACCGTGTCCTGCGGGACCATGCCGATCGCCGCGCGCAATCTGTCCTGGCGCACGCTGGCGATGTCCTGCCCATCAATGGTGATGCGCCCTGCATTCGGCTCGTAGAAGCGAAACAACAGGCGCGAGAGCGTCGACTTGCCCGCCCCCGAGGGGCCGACGATGGCCACCGTGCGGCCCGCCGGCACCTCGAACGAGATTCCGCGCAGGATCGGCCGCTCCGGGATGTAGGCGAAGCGCACGTCCTCGAAGCGGACGGTGCCGGCCTCGACCTTCAGCGGTGGTGCGCCCGGCCGGTCGGCGATCTCGGGATTGCGCTGGAGGATCAGGAACATGTCGTCGATGTCGATCAGCGCCTGTTTGATCTCGCGGTAGATCATCCCCATGAAGTTGAGCGGCATCGAGAGCTGCACCAGCATCGTGTTGACGAGCACGAAGCCGCCGATCGTGGTGCGTCCGGCCATGATGTCGCGGGCGGCGAGCCACATCACCGCCGTCATACCGAGGGTGAAGATCACCGCCTGGCCGGCGTTGAGCACGGCGAGGGAGACGTAGGTCTGGGTCGAGGCCTTCTCGTAGCGCTCCATCGAGGCGTCGTAGCGAGCAGTCTCGCGGTTCTCCGCGCCAAAATACTTCACCGTCTCGAAGTTCAGCAGCGAGTCGACCGCTTTGGTGTTGGCCTCCGTGTCGGAGTTGTTCATCCGGCGGCGGATGCCGATGCGCCACTCGGTCGCCTTCCAGGTGAAGCCGAGATAGGCGGCGATCATGCTCGCCACGACCACCGAGTAGAGCCAGTCGAACTCGTAGGCGAGGATGCCGAGCACGAGCACCAGCTCGACGATGGTCGGCACCAGGGTCAGCACCATCAGGCGCGACAGTTCCTCGATGCCCGAGCGGCCGCGCTCCAGCACGCGAGTGAGGCCGCCGGTCTTGCGCTCCAGATGGAAGCGGAGCGACAGCCGGTGCATATGCTCGAAGGTCTGCAGCGCGAGCTTGCGCACCGCGTGCATCGCGACCTTGGCGAACAGGCCGTCGCGCACCTGCGTCAGCCCGGCCATGGCGATGCGCGACAGACCGTAGAGTCCAATCAAGAGGAAGGGCGCCGAGACGAGGCCCGCCGGCACGGCTGCCGCGGCACCCTTCTCGCCCACCGCCGCGACCAGCGCGTCGGTCGCCCATTTGAAGGTGAACGGCATCACCATCGTCGCGGCCTTGGCGACGAAGAGCAGACCGAAGGCGATGAACACCCGGCGCTGGAGGTCGGCGCGGCCGTGCGGCCAGAGATAGGGCCAGAGCCGGCGATAGGTTGTCAGGAGGCCGGGGCGTTCGAGGGGCGCGGACGCACCCTCCCCCGCCGGCGCGGGTGCTTTTGCCATCGTGAGGTTCGGAAAATTCTCTCGGCGCGAGGCGGCCGTCGCGTGGCGCATATAGGCGCTTGCGAAGGATCGCGCACCCTCTGCGGTGCCGGAGCCTCCGTCCCTTCCGTCAGGTGCGGCGATCCGAGCCGCTTCGCGCCGAGGGTGCGTCCTTCGCGGGGGCGTCTTTCGGCAGCACGAACATCTGGCCGGGATAGATTCGGTTCGGGTCGCGGATCTGATCCTGGTTCGCGTCGTAGATCACGGTGTAGCGGTTGCCGCGCCCGTAAGCGCGCCGGCTGATCTGCCACAGGCTGTCGCCGCGGGTGATCCGGGCGGTGTTGATCTCGGGCACGAACACGGCGCCTGCTTCGGGTGCGGGGGGCGTTCCGCCCGGAAGGCTTGGCGCGAGGGCGGTGGCAGCCCTGCGATCCGCCCCCGGCGTCGGCGCCGTGGCCCCCGAGGACGCGGCCAGCGACGGCGTGCCCGATGCCATGGGACGATCCGGCGCGGTGCCGGCCGCCCTGGGCGAGGCGGCCGCGAGGCTCGGCGCGGGACTGACCTCCGCCGTCTTGGTTTTCGCTGCCGGCGCCGCCGGGCGGTTTGCGCCGTCGGGCTCCGGTGCCCTGGAGCGCGGTTCGGCCGCCGCCTGCTCCCGGTTCGGAGCCGCCGGCACACCTTCGGGCTTCGCGGTGCCGGCTGAGCCCGCATCCGCATAGCGCGTCGGCGGCACGCTGTCGGGATAGGCGAAGGCGACTTCGGCGCGGGCCTTCACCTTCCCGCCGGCCGGATCGACGGAATCGACGCGGATCCGGTAGGCGCCCGGCTTCACGCCACGCCCGATGGTGAAGGCGACCCGCCCGTCGGCCCCTGACTGGCCCGAGGCCACCATGGTGTCGTTGAGGTAGAGACGCAGGCTGCTCCACGCCGTCGCCTGACCGGTGACGTGAAGGCGCCCGCCCTCCTGCGCGTCCACGCTGACGATGCGGACGGGACCCGCCGCCTTGTCACCCTCGCGCGGCCCCGCGGCCGGTGCGGATGCGGCCGGGCCGGGCGTTCCCGCGAGTGCCTTCGCGGGCTGCCGGCCGGCAGACTCGGGCGCGTCGGGCTGGGACAGCACCCGCGTCGGCGCGTCGGGGGCGCTCAGGGCGATCAGCGGCTTGGTATCGCGCTTCTCCGCCACCACGACCGTCACGCTCTCGCGCCCCGGCAGCGGCTTGCCGTCGGCGCCGGTGGCGCGCAAGGCGATCTCGCTCGTGCCCGTCGGCAGGTCGGGCGGCGTCAAGGCAAACTGTCCGGCCGCATCCGCTTGCGCCGTGGCGAAGGCTCTTCCGTCGCGCAGAAGCTCGACGCGGCTGTTGGGGGCCGCACGCCCCGCGATGACGCTCGCCCCGTCCGGCTCGACCCGCACGATGTCGAAGCTCGGTGTCCCGTCGTCCTGGCGCGGCTGTGCCTCACGTGCCGGGGACGCGTCCGCCCCTGCGCCCTCTTGCGATAGGGCTCCGAGGGCGGCATGAGGGGAGCTCGTGGAAGGAGCCTTCGAGGGGCCCTCGCTCGCGCGGTCGCCGGTCTCCGCTCCGGCCGAAGGTTGTTCCGGCTTGGCCGGTGTTTCGGCAGAAGGATTGACCGCCGCGTTGCGCTTGAGAAGCTCCCCGGTCCCGAACAGCGCGACCACCATGGCGAAGCCGCCGAGCAGCCCCGCTGTCGCGAGGACGATGCTTCGCCGCACCTCAGCCGTCATGGCCGGTCACTCCCGTACGCCTCGGGCTGCCGCGGGCGAGACCACTGCGCCGCCGATTGTCGACAACCCGTCTAAAACCGGTGACATATTAACGAACATGAGAAGAACACCAAAGCTCGATCACGCGCCTACCCATTTTTGCCGCGCGACCTCAGCAGTCTTTCGCTTGGACGGGCGCAGGAAGCCGGGGCTGGACGCATCCCTCGATCGCCGCCGGGGAGACGCGTGATGGCCCAGCTCACCTCCGTCTGTGTCTATTGCGGATCCGGCTTCGGCGGCGATCCGGCCTTCGCCGACGCCGCGCGCCGGCTCGGCACCGCGCTCGCCCGCGCGGGCGTCAAGCTCGTCTATGGCGGCGGCAATGTCGGCCTGATGGGCACCGTCGCGGGCGCGACGCTCGATGCGGGCGGCACCGTCACCGGCATCATCCCCGACTTCCTGAAATCGCGCGAGCGCATGCTCGACGCGGTGCAGGAGACCATCGTCGTCTCCGACATGCATACCCGCAAGCGGCTGATGTTCGACCGGGCCGACGCCTTCGTCGCCCTGCCCGGCGGCATCGGCACGCTGGAGGAACTGGTCGAGCAGCTCACCTGGGCGCAGCTCGGCCAGCACCGCAAGCCGATCCTGCTGCTCTCGGTGAACGGCTTCTGGGACCCGCTGATCACTCTGATCGACCATATGCGCACCCACGGTTTCATCCGCGAGGGCCTCGACCTGAACTACCTCGTCGGCGAAGATCCCGACCGTGTGGTGGAGACGCTGAGCGAGGTTCTGGCCCGGTCGGAGCCGGCGCCGCTGGCGGACGAACTGATCGAGAAGCGCTTCTGATGACGGCATTGGTCGAGCCCGGACACACCATCGCCGGCGAGCACCGGGGTGAGCATTACGGGTCGGTGCTGGCCAAGCTCTCCCGCAACGCCGCGGTTCGGCGCTACCTGGAGATCGGCGTCGCCTTCGGCGACATCTTCTCCGGCATCGCCTGCCGACACGGCGTTGCCGTCGATCCGGAGTTCCAGCTCAAGACCAACATCGCGGCCAACAAGGCTCGGGTCTCGCTGTTCCAGGTGATGAGCGACGTTTTCTTCGCGAACCTGAACCTGCGCCGCCACGTCGGCGGCCGGATCGATCTGGCCTTCCTCGACGGCATGCACCTGTTCGAGTTCCTGCTGCGCGACTTCTACAACACCGAGGCGATCTGCCGGCGCGACTCGATCATCGTGATGCACGATTGCCTACCGGTGGCCGCGCCGATGGCCGACCGCGACCCGATGCAGGCCGGCATCCGCGGACGCGGCACCCCGTTCGAGAACTGGTGGACCGGCGACGTCTGGAAGGTGATCCCGATCCTGAAGCGCTACCGGCCGGATCTCGACGTAATGCTGGTGGACGCCGCGCCCACCGGCCTCGTCATCGTCACCGGGCTCGATCCCGCCTCGCGCACGCTCAAGACCCACTACGAGGCGATCGTCGAGGAGTTCTCGCGGCTGCCCAACACGGCCGAGGAGATCGGGCAGGTCTATGCCGAGCACCCGCTCACCTCGACGGAGGAGGCGCTGCGCCGGCTAAGCGGGCGTTCCTACGCCCATGGCGGCGGGTGGCTGCAGCGGTTGAGGGGCTGAGGCCCAGGTTGAGGCCCCAGGACCAGCCCACTCATCTTGGCTCTGTGAAAGGGCCGTGTGCCACCTGACGCGGCCCTCGGGACGGTCCGCATCTGCTCGAGATCGAGCAAGAAGCGGACCTGTGGGTGGTGGTCGATTCGTATCGCGAGCGATAACTCCGAGGAGCGCAGGTCAGGCGGCGCGGACGGTGGCGAGGAAGCGGGCGACCTCCACGCCGAGATGTTCGGACTGCCGTGACAGTTCGGACGCTGCCGACAGGACTTGGCTCGCCGCCGCTCCCGTCTCCTCGGAGGCCTGCGCGACGCTGGTGATGCTGCTGGTCACCGCATTCGTGCCCGTCGAGGCTTGGCTCACATTGCGGACGATCTCCTGAGTCGCCGCGCCCTGTTGCTCCACCGCCGCGGCGATCGAGGTCGCTACGTTGTCGATCTCGCGGATCCGGGTGGTGATGCCGCCGATCGCCGTCACGGCCTGCCCGGTTACACCCTGCACCTCGCCGATCTGACGGGCGATTTCCTCGGTGGCCTTGGCGGTCTGCTCGGCCAAGGCTTTCACTTCCGATGCCACCACGGCAAAGCCGCGACCGGCGCTGCCGGCGCGCGCCGCCTCGATCGTCGCGTTGAGCGCCAGCAGGTTGGTTTGGCTGGCGATGGAGGAGATCATCCCGACCATGTCGCCGATGCGCGACGCGTTCTGACTCAGCGCCCGAACCAAGGTGGCGGTCTCGCCGGCCTCGCCGACCGCCGATTGGGCGAGTTGGGCCGAGCCGGAGACCTGTCGCCCGATCTCTTCGACGGACGAACCCAGCTCCTCGGCCGCGGCCGCGACGGTCTGCACGTTGGCGGCGGCCTCCTCGGCGGCGGCGGCCACGGTGTTGGATTGCGAGGCGGTCTCGGTGGCCGTGGCTGTCATCTGCTGGGCGGTGGCCTGCAACTCAGTGGCGGAGGACGAGACCATCCCGACGATCCCGCCGACCGCCCGCTCGAAGCCGTCGGCGAGCTCGATCATCGTGCGCTTGCGCTCCTGCGCGGCGGCGGCTTCGGCGATCTGCTTGACCTCGGCTTCCTCGGCGGCCTTCCGCGCCACCATGGCCTTGATGCCCTCGACCGCCTTTCCGACCGCGCCGATCTCGTCGCCGCGGGACGCTTCCTTGATGTCCGCATCGGTCTCGCCCTTGGCCATCGTCTCGAGTGCGCCGACCAGACGTCCGAGCGGGCGCGTGAGGAGAACCTTGGCCGATGCGAAGATCACGCCCAGAACCACAATGAGAATGACGACGCCGCCGAGGGCTGTTTCCAGAACACGGGTAAAGATCGGCTGAGAGAACGCCTTGGCCGGCACGTCGAGCAGAAGGGCCCAGGTCGTGTTCATGCCGGGCGCGGCAAAGGGATACACCAACCGGACCGCGCCGTCCGAGCCGTCGGTTAGCACCTGCATCCGGCCGTCGCCGATGGCCGCCTGGATCTCCTGCTCGCCGACGCCGGCATAGGTCTTCATCCGCAGATCGGCTTGGGGAGGGACGATCCATCGGCCCGCGTTCGAGAGGAGCATCACCCGCCCGCCTTCGAACGGGCGCATCGCCGCGACCATGTCGGCCATCTTTTGCAGGCTGATATCGACACCTGCGGCACCGACGGTCGTACCCTTGATCCTGAGAGGCACGGTGATCGAGGTCACGACATCGCCCATACCGGTCGTATAGGGTTCGATGAGCACACTCATGCCGGATGTAATCGACGCGGCGTACCATTGCTTGGCGGGGTCGACGGTGAATGTCGACAGCTCCAGGTTTCCCGAGTCCGCTCGGGTCCAGTACGGGGCGAAGAGACCTTTGTCGTTGGTGCTGTCCGTTCCGGCAAACCGCTTTCCGGCGCGACCATCGACGGTGTCGGAGATCCAGGCTCCGAACAAATTGGGATAGTCAGCGAGGAGCGCCCTGGTCGCCACGATGACATCGGATCTTTTGGCGTTGCCGCCTTCTGCATAACCCGCGAGCGTGGCTGCCAGCGATCTGCCGGCCGACATCGCCTCGGTAAGGTGGACCGAAACCTGCCCGGCTGTGCTCGCGGCCTTCTCGCTCGCGAGCGTCAGAATTTCCGTGTTCGTGCGTTCAGCAGCTTTCCATCCGGCAAAGCCTGTAAAGCCGATAAGCGTCAGGCTGACGGCAGATCCTGCGATCGCCATAAGTTTGTTGGACAGGCGGCGAGTTATAATATTCGGGATCATCAAATTTGCCCAGGAGCCAAATCCGCATCTGACATTTGGTGATCTAAATTAAGTTTGTGTAAAAAATGAATTGGGACGGACGAATATTAAGTCGTGCCGATGGTTGCTTTTCAGACATAAAAGGTCGTTTTTGGACAAGCATACGGTATCCGGAGTGCCGTTCGCGCGATGTGCGGCACGCCATCGACTGACTCAAGCCTACGGCTTTTCGAAAGAGACTTCCCGGCATCGGCGAAGACGGCGACCGTGCGAGGGCCTATGGTGGGTCGAAGACCAAACTTACGTTTGTAGGATGAGCACCGAAGTTCCGTCGCCGACCCTCAGCCGAGTTCCAGATGGTCGAGACAACGGGGTGGGGTCCGTCGAGACGTGCCCGGCCTGATCAATCAGGTCGGGCAAGGCTCTAGCCCGCCACCGTCCAAGTGGTGCTGCCGTCCTTGTTGTCCTTCACGCTCACGCCCATCGCGGTGAGCGCGTCGCGCACCCGGTCGGAGGCCGCCCAGTCCTTGGCGGCTCGGGCCGCCTTGCGCTCGGCGATCAGCGCCTCGACCCGCGCCACGTCGATGCCGGCCGCGCCGACCCGCTCCGCTTCGCGTTGCGCCTTCGTTGCCGGAAGAAAGCCCATCAGTCCCGCGCCGGCCTTGAGCGCACCCGCGTCCGTGCCGGCCAACCGGTGCAACTCGCCGATGGCGGCCGGCGTGTTCAGGTCGTCGCCGAGCGCCTCGACCACGCCGCCGGGGGCCTGCGCGTCGGGCGCCGCCTCGCCCGCCGCCTCGTACCAGCGGTCGAGCATCCGGTTCGATTCCTCAAGCCCCCGCAGGGTCCAGTCGATCGGCTGCCGATAGTGGGTCTTGAGCATGTTGAGGCGCACGACCTCGCCCGGCCAGTCGTCGAGCACCTGGCGGATGGTGATGAAGTTGCCGAGCGACTTCGACATCTTCTCTCCCTCCACCTGCAGGAAGCCGTTGTGGAGCCAGACATTGGCCATCACGTCGGTGCCGAAGCAGCAGCGGGACTGCGCCACCTCGTTCTCGTGGTGGGGGAAGATCAGGTCGATGCCACCGGCATGGATGTCGAAGGTTTTCCCGAGGTGCTTCCACGACATGGCCGAGCACTCGATGTGCCAGCCGGGCCGGCCGGGTACATCGATCCCGCAAGGGGAAGGCCAGGAGGGTTCGCCCGCCTTCGAGGGCTTCCACAGCACGAAATCTAGCGGCGAGCGCTTGTAGGGCGCAACCTCGACGCGCGCTCCCGCCTCCATCTCGTCGAGCGGACGCTTCGAGAGCGCGCCGTAATCGGGCATGGACGGCACGTCGAAGAGGACATGCCCTTCCGCCACATAGGCGTGGCCGGCCGCGACCAGACCCTCGATCAGCCGGTGCATCTCGGCGATGTGGTCGGTCGCCCGCGGCTCGATGAAGCGTGCCGGGGCGCCCGCCCGGTTCACGTCCTCGGCCATCAGCACGCCGAGGTCGCGGATATCCCGGTGGAACTGCGCCAGCGTGCCGTCGGTAAGCTCGCGGATGGAGATTCCGCGCTCCAGCGCGCGAGCGTTGATCTTGTCGTCCACGTCCGTGACGTTGCGGGCGTAGGTGACGTGCGCCTCGCCGTAGAGATGGCGCAGCAGCCGGAACAGCAGGTCGAAGACGATGATCGGCCGCGCGTTGCCGATATGCGCCGCGTCGTAGACGGTGGGCCCGCAGGCATACATCCGCACCTTCGCCGGATCGATCGGCGCGAAGGCCGTCTTCTCGCGGGTCAGCGTGTTGTAGAGGCGCAACATCGGCGTCATCGACTGCGTTCTGCCGGGATCGCCCGGCCTCCCCTGCGGCGCACGCCGCCCTCGTCGTTTGTCGTTGCGGCGCAGCGCTTTCCGCCGGCCGGCTTGTGGCCGCGAACAGTGGCGCTGCCACAGTCTCGTCCAAGCCGCCGGCCGCCGCTGTTGCGCCGCCGCGACGGTCGCCGCCACGAGGTTGGGCTACCCCAAAACGGTGATGAATTCGAGAAGGGCGGAGAACCTGCCGCCTCTCAATCGACCGTGGGCGGACCGGCAAGGGTTTGTTTACCGCGCCGTCCGAACACTCCGCACTCGAACGAACCCGTTCACAAGGTCTTCACCATGCGCCGACCGGTCGCCGTCCTTCTCGCCCTCGTTGTCGCCACCGCTGCCCTGCCCGCGCGCGCCGGCACCGAAGCGGCCACGCGCAAATCCGTCGAGAAGACGTTCCTGATCCCGGCCGAGGACGGCTACGGAGTTGGTGAGTGCCTGAGCGGCGGTCCGAGCGAGTGCGGACAGGTCGTCGCCAACGCGTGGTGCGAATCGCAGGGCTTCGCCAGCGCCGCCAATTACGGCGTCGCCGCACAGGACGAGTATACCGGTGCCATCGGCGACGCCGCCCCGGTGAAGAGCGCGCCGCGCCCGCTGCGCATCACCTGCCAGGACTGACGCCGGTCGGGGGCCGAACCGCGGTCGCTCTACTTCACGAAATCCGCGCATTTCGCCGGCGGCTCGGTCCCCCACGGGGCGAGCGGGACGGCGGAGGTGGAGTTCTTGGGCGAGCCCTGGATCACCTTGTCCGAATAGACCATGTAGATCAGGGTGTTGCGCTTGACGTCGCAGCCGCGCACGATCTGCATCGACTTGAAGATCAGCGAGCGGCGCTCGCTGAACACAACCTCGCCCTGCTTGAACTTGTCCTTGAACTGGACCGGGCCGACCTGCCGGCAGGCGAGCGAGATGTCCGAGACATCTTCCGCCATCCCGAGCGTGCCCTTGATGCCGCCCTTCTCGGGCTGTGTGTACCAGCAGGCGATTCCGGCCACCGCCGGGTCGTCGATGCCGTAGACCACGAGCTTGTCGTTGGGGGTCAGCGGCCGCCACACCGTGGACTTGTCGAAGATCCGGTCGGGCTCCTGCGCCAGGGCCGGCGCGGCCGAGCCGAGGCAGAGGATGATGCCTGCCGCCAATCCGGCCGCCGCCTTCCGACCGCGATCCCCATTGGTGCCCGTGAGCCACATCATCGACGCAATCCCCTCAAAGCTTGGCCGCAGAGACATGGTGTCTCTGTCCCGAAAGGGCGAGGGGCTTTAACACATGTCGACGATCGCTTGTGCCGCAACGTGCGGCCCGGCATCCTCTCCGTCCTCCCCCGCGACCTCCTGCCCGAAATCCCCAGCATCCGCACCATGCCGATGATCGGAACGCAGTTTCGCCGCGTGCTCGCGCTCGCCGCGCTCATTCTGGCTACGGCGTCGCCGGCCGCGGCCGCGCCCGATGTGTGGGCCTGCCAGCGCTATCGCACGGAGCTCGCCAACCTCAACGCGAGCGCCTCGACCGCCTCCGCGCTGCAGAGCGAGGTCGCGCGGCTGCAGACCTACTATCGCAGCCTCAATTGCGAGGGCGGCAAGTTCCTGTTCTTCGATACGCGCCCCCCGCAATGCGGGGCCGTCGAAGCGCGGATCCGCTCGCTCAACGCCACCTATGGCGGGGGCGACGGCGAGGTGGTGGCCGCCCGCCGGAGGCAGCTCATTGCAGCGGTGTCGAGCGCCTGCACCGGCCTGATCCCCGGCGAGGGCCAGGAGGGACAGGTCGCCGGCAACCAGACCGCCCGCGGCGGCGCGCAGGTGATCTGCGTGAAGACCTGCGACGGATCCTACTTCCCGATGGCGAACCTGCCCGACGGGCGCGGGGGGGCCGACGAGATGTGCCAGGCGCTCTGCCCCGGCACCGAGGCGGTGGCCTACTCGATGCCGCACGGCGACGAGGCGCTGAAGTACGCCGCCACGATCAAGGGCAACCGCGCCTACACGGCGTTGCCGGCCGCCTTCAAGTTCCGCAAGAGCTTCACGGCGGACTGCTCCTGCAAGCGGGAGGGCCAGAGCTGGGCGCAATCGCTCGCCAAGGCCGAGAGCATGCTGGTGCGGCACAAGGGCGACATCTTCGTCACACCGATGACGGCCGAGAGGCTCTCGCGGGCGCCAAAGGTGCGCCTCACCCTCGTCGGGCGGGCCGACCGGACGGCGGCGAGCCTCGCGGCCGACGCGGCCAACCGTGAAAGCGCGGTGCAGCTTTCGAAGGAGTCTGATGAGCAGACCGGCTCGGCCAGCGAGACGCGCAGCGGCATCCGCGTCATCGTCCCGAGCCTCCTCCCGCCTCCGCCGCTGACACCCGTCCCGTAGGCGACGCCGCGGCGGTTGGGCAGGCTTATCGGCCGGGAAAGAGCATAGAAAATCCCTCTGTCTCGACCAGTCTCCGTCGCTCTTCGACGGGAATGGAAAGGGAACCAATCCGGTCCAACCGTGTTCGGAACCGCCGATTGCGTTTCACGAGGCTGACTTCATGCGGATGACCCGCTCACTGCTCCTGGCCGGCACGATGCTGCCGGCGCTCGTCCTGTCCGACCTGTCTCTGGCGCGGTCGCTCGGCGACGGTGGGCGGATCGAGCTTGCACAGCGCGAGAACGACGGTGAGGGACCACGCGGTGGCGGCCGCGGACCCGGCGGTCCGGGTGCGCCGGGCGGCGCTGGTCCGGCCGAGCGGGGTGGCGTGGAGCGCGGCGGACCGCCGGCACGGGAGCGGCCGGATCGACCCGAGCGGCCGGAGAGGCCGGAGCCGCGTCAGGCGCCCGCCGGCCGTGAGCGACCGGAGCCCGCTGAACGTCCGGCCCGTCCCGAGCGGCCGGCGCCTCAGGAACGACAGGAGCGTCCCGAGCGTCAGGAGCGCCCCGAGCGCCCGCCGGCGCCCGCTCAGAGGCCGGATCGATCCGACGAGCGCCCAACCCCGCCCGCTGCCCGCGAGCGGACTCCCGATCGCGAGGCGCCCGCCCGCCGCGAAGCGCCCGAGCGCGAGGCACCGGCCCGACGCGATGCGCCGGATCGGCCGGACCGTGATGGCGCCGACCGTCCGGCCCGGCCCGCCGGCCGCGATCGCGACACCGACCGCCCCGACGCCGCGCCGAGCCAGCGCCGAGCCCCGGAGGCGCCGACGCCACCCTCGTCGGAGCGCCCAACCCGTCCGACGCCGCCTTCCGTCCCGAACCCATCCGCTCCCGAGACGGCACCGAACCAGAGGCCCGGCGTTCCCGGGCGCCCAGTGGCGCCGAACGCGCAGCAGCCCGCCCGTCCGGATCAGCCAACGCCGCCGACGGCGGCCCAACCCGATGCTGCCCGCGAGGCTCCCGGTGGGCGCACAGCGCCGAACCAGCAGCCGGGTGTTCCCGGTCGTCCGGTTCAGCCCCCCGGCACGCCCACCGATTCTACGGCGCCGACCCAGCTCGACAGAGGCTCGGATCAGCGCGGCCTCGATGATCGCCGCGACGGTGAGCGGCGCGATGGCGACCGGCGTGGCGACCGGTTCGATCGCCGTGACGACGATCGTCGCGATGATCGGCGTGATGACCGCAGGGACGATGACCGGCGCGGCGACCGCACCGATCGCCGCGACCGCTTCAACGTTCCCGGCACGCCCGCCTACGTGCCTGGCGGCTTCCGTGACGACGATTATCGCGTGCGCGACTACGACACGATCCGCCGCGATCGCCGCGAGTACGACGTCGGTGGCCGCACCTATTACCGCGAGCCGGGCCGCATCATCGTGCGCGACCGCGACACGACCTACATCCGCCACGATGAGAACGAGCGCTTCCGCACGATCTACGGTGAGCGCGGCTACCGCAGCGAGCGCCGCGGCGGCGAGATCTACAGCTACGTCGACAGCCCGGCGGGCGGCCAGATCATAACCGTGGTGGACGACGACGGCCGGCTGCTGCGCCGGTCCCGCCGCACCCGCGACGGGCGCGAGGTGATCCTCATCAACAACGCCTATGGCGGCGCGCCCCGTCCGATCTACGAGGACGTGGTGGAACTGCCGCCGCCCGACATCCGCATCCCGCGCGACCGTTACGTGGTCGATTACGATGGGGCCGACGCGCGCACCGTCTACGAGACCTTATCCGCGCCGCCCGTGCAGAAGCTCGACCGGCGCTACACCCTGGATCAGGTGCGCTACAGCCCGCAGCTTCGGGCACGGATGCCGTCGGTGGACATCAACACCATCACCTTCGACACCGGCTCGTTCACGGTCACGCCCGATCAGGCCAAGCGCCTCTCCACCATCGCCGAGGCGATCAACCGGACGATCAAGGACAACCCGCAGGAGGTCTTCCTGATCGAGGGCTACACCGACGCGGTCGGCTCAGACATCGACAACCTCTCACTGTCCGATCGCCGGGCCCAGTCGGTGGCCGCGGTTCTCACGCAAAACTTCCAGGTGCCGCCGGAGAACCTGACCACGCAGGGCTACGGCGAGCAGTATCTGAAGGTGAACACGCAGGAGGCCAACCGCGAGAACCGCCGCGTCACCGTCCGCCGCATCACCCCGCTGCTGCAGCAGCAGGCGGAGGGGCAACAGCCCGCGGCGCCGCGTTAACGGACGCTCTTGACCCTCCCCCACCTGCGGCGCAGGTGGGGGATGTTACGCGTGGGCTTGAGAGCACGGGACGGCGATGGCGGACGACAGCGACCGGTTCATCGAGGCCGGGACGCCGACCTTCCGCCGGGCGACACTCGCCCTGTTCGCGGCGGGCTTCTCCACCTTCGCGGTGCTCTACGGCGTCCAGCCTTTGCTGCCGGTCTTTCACGACACGTTCGATGTCTCCCCGGCCGAGAGCAGCCTCGCGCTGTCATTGCCCTGCGCCACGCTCGCGGTCTCGCTCCTGATCGTCAGCCCGCTGTCCGAGGTCTGGGGACGCAAGCGGGTGATGGCGGCCTCGCTGTTCGCCTCTGCGCTCCTCACCATCGGCGCCGTCCTGATGCCGAGCTGGCACGGCTTCCTCGTGCTGCGGGCGCTCACCGGCATCGCCGCGAGCGGCCTGCCGGCCGTGGCCATGGCCTATCTCAGCGAGGAGATGCACGGGCGGGCCATCGGCCTGTCGATGGGGCTCCTCATCGGCGGCAACGCGCTCGGCGGGATGGTCGGGCGGCTGCTCGCGGGCGTGATCGCCGACCACGCCTCCTGGCGCTGGGGCCTCGGGATCATCGGCGTGCTGGCGCTGTTCGCAGCCCTCGCCTTCCAGTTCGCCCTGCCGGCCTCCCGCCACTTCCTTGCCCACCGCATGCGCTGGCGCGAGGTGCCCGGCACCTTCACCCACCATTTCCGCGATGCCGGCCTGCCCTGGCTGTTCGTCGAGCCGTTCCTGCTGATGGGCGGCTTCGTCTGCGTCTACAACTATATCGGCTTCCGCCTGCTCGAACCGCCCTTCTCGCTGAGCCAGACGGTGATCGGCCTGATCTTCGTGGTCTACCTCGCGGGCACGGCGAGTTCCGCCATCACCGGCCACGTCGCCGGAGTGCTGGGGCGGCGCAAGGTGCTGTGGCTGGCGATTCTGTTCGGCATTGGCGGCATTGCGCTCACGCTCGCCGACAACCTCGTCCTCATCATCTCTGGCATCGTCGTCGTCACGGTCAGCTTCTTCGGCGCGCATTCGGTGGCGTCGAGCTGGGTCGGGCGACGGGCCTTCAGCGACCGGGCGCAGGCCTCGGCGATCTATCTCTGCATGTACTATCTCGGCTCGTCCCTACTCGGCACGGCGGGCGGCTGGTTCTTCCAGCATTACGGCTGGCCTGGCGTTGCGGGGTTCTTCGGCAGCCTCTACGTGGCTGCGCTCCTCATCGCGCTGCGCCTGACGCGGCTCGCGCCGCTCCCACCCGCCGGCGGGCCGGCCGTGTGATCCGGCTTCCGGCGAATTGATCGATTCAATCCCACTTCCGTCATCTCGGACACCGGTCAGCGAATCCGAAGGGCGGCGAGAAGGGACCGGAGGGCGTTCATCGAATGGTCCGGCGGCGGTCGGAGCCCCGCGAGCGAGCACGCCGACGATTGAATTTCGGCGACTGCGGCCGTTATCCTGCCGGCGGAGAGGGAGAGCCCGGCATGGCCCACGTCAGCACCTGTCTCTGGTTCGGCAAGGACGCGGAAGCGGCCGTACGCCTTTATGTGTCTCTCGTGCCCGATTCGCGCATCGTCCACGTCCAGCCTGCGCCGGGGCCCTGGCCAGGCGGCGAGGCCGGCGAGCCAATTCTGATCGTCTTCACCCTCGGCGGTCAGAGTTTTCAGGCGCTGAACGGCGGCGCGCCGGCCGATTATGGGACCGCGGCGTCGATCTCGGTCACCTGCCGGGATCAGGCCGAGGTCGACCGCCTGTGGTCGGCGCTCACCGCCGAGGGCGGTGCCGAGATCGCTTGCGGCTGGCTGCGCGACCGCTGGGGCGTGCCCTGGCAGATCGTGCCGGAGAGGCTGCCGCGCCTCCTCGCCGATCCCGATCCGGAGGTGGCGGCCCGCGTCTTCACCGCCATGCAGGGCATGGTGAAGCTCGATGTCGCGGCGCTCGAACGCGCCGCCGAGGGAGGAGCGTTGCCGTGACCGCCGCTTTGAGCCACGACGCCCATACGGAAAAGCAGTTCGGAGCCCGCGCCGCCGATTACGTTGCGAGCGCGGTCCATGCCGCGGGAGAGGACCTCGCGGCACTGGCCCGCTTCGGTGCCCTCCCCCATTCCGCCGTGCTCGATCTCGGCTGCGGTGGCGGCCACGTCACCTACGCGGTGGCTCCGCATGTCCGCGCCGTCACCGCTCTCGACCTGTCGCAGGCGATGCTCGACGCCGTCTCCGCCGAGGCGCGGCGCCGTGGACTGACGAATGTCACCACGCGGCAGGCCAGCGTCGAGGCGCTCCCCTTCGCCGATGCGAGTCTCGACTGCGTGCTGTCGCGCTACAGCGCTCACCATTGGGCCGACGTGACGGCTGCCCTGCGGGAGGCGCACCGGGTGCTCGCACCCGGCGGCCGCCTCGGCCTCGTCGATGTCGTGCATCCGGGGCCGCCGCTGCTCGACACCCATCTCCAGGCTTGGGAATTGCTGCGCGATCCGTCCCACGTGCGCGATTACGGCGAGGCGGAGTGGCGCGCGATGCTGGCGCAGGCGGGTTTCGTGCCCGGCGCCGACCGGCGCTGGCGGGTGCGCATGGATTTTCCGTCCTGGGTCGCGCGCATGGGTACGCCCGGGCCGAGCATCGCGGCGATCCGCGCACTTCAGTCCGGCGCCCCCGAGCCGGTGCGGTCGCATTTCGCGATCGAGGAGGACGGCAGCTTCACGCTCGACGTGATGATGATCGAGGCCGAGCCCGACGGCGTCTCGGATTAGAGCATCGTCCCGAAAGGTCGTCGCCGGCTTTCGGAAAAAGATGATGCAAAAACAAATGCCTAAGGCTCTGCCCTCGCTCGGATATCCAGGATGAAGCTCTAGGCAGCTTCGCCGCTCAGCCGCCGTACCGCTCGTGCCCGTCCGATCAGCGGGAGCAATCCGGCGAGATCCGGCCCGTGGTCGAGGCCGGTCAGCGCGAGGCGCAGCGGCATGAACAGGGCGCGGCCCTTGGCGCCGGTCTCGGCCTTCACCGCATCGGTCCAGGCCTTCCACGTCCCGGCGCCGAAGGGCGCTTCCGGCAGCAGGCGGGCGGCCGTCGCGATGAAATCAGGCTCGGCGATGACGGGCGTCACCGGTCCGTTCACCACCCGCCACCATTCGGCGGCGTCCGAGACGCGGCCGAGATTGGCCCGCACCGCGAGCCAGAAGGCTTCCGCCTGATCGGCCGGGACACCGAGGGCAGCGAGCCGCGCGCGGACGTCGTCGAACGGCATGTCGTGAACGAGGCGGGCATTCATCCCGTCGAGTTCGGCCGGGTCGAACCGGGCCGGCGCGCGCGAGAGGTGGGCGAGATCGACGAGCCCCGCCAATTCGTCGAGCGAAGCGATCGGGCGTACGGCCTCGGCCGAGCCGGTCAGCACCGCGAGCGAGCGCACGGCGGCGGCCTCGTAACCGGCCTCGCGCAGGGAGCGCAGAGAGAGGTGGCCAAGGCGTTTCGACAGCCCCTCCCCGTCCGCGGTGGTCAGCAGGTTGTGGTGGCCGAAGGCCGGCACCGACGCGCCGAGCGCCTCGAAGAGCTGCACCTGCACGCCGGTATTCGTGACGTGATCCTCGCCGCGGATCACGTGGGTGACGCCGACCTCCGCGTCGTCCACGACGGAGGGGAGCGTGTAGAGATAGCTCCCGTCGGCCCGCACCAGCACGGGATCGGAGAGCGAGGCGCAATCGACGTGGCTCTCGCCGCGGACGAGGTCGTCCCAGGCGACGACACGATGATCGAGCTTGAAGCGCCAGTGTGGGCGCCGGCCCTCGGCCTCCAGGGCGGCGCGCTCGGCCTCGGTCAGGGCGAGCGCTGCGCGGTCGTAGATCGGTGGCAGGCCGCGGCCGAGCTGGCGCTTGCGGCGGCGGTCCAGCTCCTCCGGCGTCTCGTAGCAGGGGTAGAGCCGGCCCGCCGCCTTCAGCCGCTCCGCCGCCGCGTCGTAGAGCGCGGTGCGATCGCTCTGGCGGAAGAACAGGTCCGGTTCGATGCCGAGCCAGCCGAGATCCTCGGACGCGGCGGTGGCGAATTCCTCCGTCGAGCGTTCCCGGTCGGTGTCGTCGAGCCGCAGCAGGAACCGACCGCCCTCGCGGCGGGCGAACAGCGCGTTCAGCAGTGCCGGCCGGGCATTGCCGATATGCAGGAAGCCGGTCGGCGAGGGGGCGAAGCGGACGAGGGGAGAGGCGGCCATGCCGCCGCCTTACCCAATTTTTTCGGGTATCGCACCGTCCGCGCGCCGCCGTGGCCTCAGTTCTTGCCCTCGGTGCCGGGCTGCGCCCCGTCCGCTCGGCCGAAGAGCCAGCCGCGCAGCGACGCGACCCAGTCCGGCTGGCCCCCACGCCCGTCGCCGACGACCACGGTCGCGGTCATGCCCGCGACCAGGGTCACCTCCGGCGGCACGTGGTCGATGCGGATGCGCACCGGGACCCGTTGAGCGAGCCGTACCCAGGTGTAAACCGGATCGACGTTCGGCAGCCCCTGCGTGCTCGTCGCGGCGTTGGCGGTCGAGATGCCGAGCGTCAGGCTCTCCACCGTGCCCCGCAGCGGCGCGCCGTAGCCCATCAGCGCCATCTCGGCGGGGGCTCCGGGGCGGATATGGGCCATCTTCGTCTCTTCGAAATAGCCGTCGACCCAGAAAGAATCGGTGTCGATCACCCGGATGTTGGCGGTGCCGGTCTGGGCGTAGTCGCCGACCCGCAAGAGCAGGTTGGTCACGCGGCCGTTGACCGTCGAGCGCACCTGCGTGCGCTCTAGATTCTTCTTCGCCTGTGAGAGCTGCGACCGGGCTGTTTCCAGTGCGGCCTCCGCGATCTTGGCGGTGCCGGCAAACTGCTGTTTCTCCTCGACCGAGGTCGAGACGGTGGAGAGCGCCGCGCGCCGGGCCGATTGCGCCTGCTTCACCGAGAGGTCGGCCTCGCGGTTCTTGATCTCAGCCTCGGCCGAGACCACGGCCTCCTGATAGTCGAACGGATCGATGACGTAGAGGACGTCGCCCTTCTTGACCTCTTGGTTGTCGGTGACCCGCAACTCGACGACGGTACCGGCCACCTGCGGAGCGAGGTTGACCACCTGCACCCGCACCCGCCCGTCGCGGGTCCAGGGGGCGGTCACGTAGAACTGCCACACCACGTAAGCCGCCACCGCGGCGAAGGCGAGGATGAGGCCGGTGGCCGCCAGCCGCAGAAGGCGGCCCCCGTACCGGCGTCGGCCGGAAACGGACTTGGCGCCGGCCCTTGGCCCGCGCTGCGGCTCGTCGGAGAGTGCGTCATCGGGCGGGAGTTGCCCCCGGTTCCGGTCGTCGGCGCCTGCTTCGTCCTCGCGCTTCACAGCAGCACCACCACGATTGCGAGCAGGCAGACATAGATCCCGGCTTCCGCCAACGGCGCGTTGGCGACGTAGCGCCCGAACCGGATCCGGCGAAACACGACCCGCAGCCCCACGAGCAACGCGAAGGCGATCAGTGCGTAGGCGACGAAGGGCGAGACCAGGATCCCGCCGATGGTGAGTTCGTGTTGCATGGCTGCGGTCAGGAATTGAGAACGAAGAGACGGCGGAAGAAGCGTCCGTGCCCCCGCATAACGCGCGAAGCGGTCGCGAGGTCGGTCACGGCGCGGGCGAGCTGCAGGCGGATCGCGCGGTCGTGGCGCTTCGCCTCGCCGATCAGAGCGTGCGCCGTGCGGTCGAGGTCAGCCGGGCGGCCCGAGGCGAGCGCCTTTCGTGTCTCAGCGACCAGAGGGACGAGGCCGCCGATCTCGCTCAGGGTGCGCAGTTGCGCGTGGGCCCGCGCGGCGGCGGCTTCCAACTGCGCCACGGCGAAGGCGTGGTGCAAGCTCGCCCGGCGCACCGCGCCGCTGCCGGAATTCCAGGCTGAGAACTGAAACAGTCGGTCGGCATTGAGGCTGGTGCGGGTGGTGGCGTCGCCGCCTGCCCCCGTCAGCGCCTCGGCGAGGTCGCGGCGGGCTTCCTCGAGGGCGAAGGCACGGTGCTGCGATGCCGAGATCGGCAGGACGAGGCGGATCGTCAGGAACAGGATCACCGCGGCGGCGACGACCAGCAGCGCGTTCATGAGGAAGGTCTGCGGATCGTAGGATTGCGGGTTGTCCGGCGCCATCAGGACCGGCGTGAACACCAGGGTGATGAAGCCGATGGTGAAGCTCGGCGGGTGCAGCGAGACGAGGCAGCCGAAGAAGACGACCGGGGCCATGGCGATCGCGAGCAGCGGGAAGCCCTGATTGCCGTTGAGCATCACGAACAGGACGAACCCGGCACAGAGGGCGGCGAGGGGCATCCCGATCAGCACCCCGAGCGCGAATTTGCGCGGATCGGGCGTCACGGAGGACAGGGCGCAGGTCGCCGCCACTTGGACGAGCGCGAAGGTGGCTTGCGGCAGCCCGAGCAGGATGAAGAGCCCCGCCGTGAGGCCGAAGGCGATCATCACCCGCAACGCCGCCCGTAGGGCGACCTGGAAGTCGCGGTGGGTCGGCAGGGCGATATCGCGCAGAGGCGCGTGGCCGTCGGCCAGTGCCCGCGCACCGTCTTCGGCGAAGGTCGCAGCCTCGACGACGTCCAGCGCGCGCTGAAGCGCCATGATCTCGTTGAGCGACGCGCCGGGATCGCGCATCGCCTCGTCCACGAGATCGCGCAGCCTGCCGCCGTCGCGGGCGAGCGCCTCGGCACGAGGCTCCTCGCCTTCCGAGACCGAGCGCAGAGCCAGCGCGTGCGCCTCGCGCACCCGCGGGCCGGTCTCGTCGACACGCGTCAGCGCCGCCGCCAGCGCGCGGCTGGCCGCGGCCAGGACGTAGAGCGCGGCGATGGCGCTGCGGGCGCCCGCGGCCCGGTGGAGGCCGTCGTCGAGTTCGCCGGCGATGGCGCTCGCATCCGCCCGCATCGGCGCGACCTTTCGGATCAGCGCGGCGGTCCGTTCCGGGCCGGGATCGCCCCGGGTCAGGCTCTCGCGGGCGAAGGCCCTGGCCGCCGCATGAGCGTCGGCGAGGCGCGGCAGAAGGGCCTGCCACGTGCTCGGCGAGGCGAGCGCGTCGTTGATGAAGGTGATCGCGACGATGCCGACGGCGATCGCGGCGACGCGACCGATGGCGGCATCGAACACCGTCTGCGGCGCGTCGATATGGGCGATCGCGACGATCGCCACGGTGTAGCCGGCGAGCATCGCCCCGTAGGCGCGGGTATCCTGCAGGAACTGCGCGACGAAGACGCAGAGGCCGAGCCAGCAGGCGAAGCCGAGGAGCAGGAGCACCCGATCCTGCCCGAACAGGCCCATCAGGCCGATGCCGACGATGCCGCCGACGACGGTGCCGAGGAAGCGGTAGCCGGCCTTCGAGAGCGCTTGGCCGCGCTTCGGCTGGGCCAGGATCGCGACGCAGACGGCCGCCGAGGATGCGCTGTCGAGCTGGAGCCAGAACGCGGCGTAGAGCGCCAGCATCATGGCCAGCCAGATCCGGACGGCGAAGGCCCAGGCCGCAGGCTTCGGCACCCAGCTTTCGAGGGTTCCGAGCAGGCGCTCGACCGGAGCCGCCCCGCCGGCGCGCTGCGCCGCTCCCCTCACCCGACGACCTCGGTGCCCGTCACCAGAGCCTGCCTCTCATCACGGGCGAGACGCGCGACCCGCAACTGCCACAGGCAGAGCAGCGGCGTGACGACGAGTTCGAGGGCGAGCGCCGCCAGCATGGTCAGTGACGGAACGCCCGTGAGAGAGAGGCCGAGCAGCCGCGCCAGTCCGCCGAGCACCACCACAAGGGTGAGGAAGCGGAACAGTCTCGACTTGTCCTCGATCCCCGGGACGCAGGTGAAGAACAGGATGCCGATGCCGGTCAGCAGGCCCGATAGATAGCGGAAATGGCTGTCGGCCGAGACGTTGACCGGTGTGCCGCCGCCGATGCCGTCGATGCCGAACAGCACGCCGTAAAGGCCCGCCAGGACCGGGACGACCGCGACGACCGCCACCGTGCGCTGCAGGATGCGCCGTTCACGCTCCATGTCGGTGAGGCTTTCAGTCTACGCTTCGATGCGCTCCCGTGCGGAACCGGCCTTCGCTTCGGCTCGGGAGCGGTTCAGAACAGATCGGCGGGGCAACCCGCACGCCGCCGATCGGTTCACGGGGCGACCTGTCCCGTTAGAGCATCGTCCCGAAAGGCGGCCACCGGTTTTCGGAAAAAAGACGATGCACACACAAGAGGATAGAGCATCGTGCCGGATCTGATATCCAGCACGCTGCTCTCGCGATGCGAGCGGGTGTTGAAGCCCGTCAGGCCTTCTGCTCCTTCAGGCGCTTGACGCACTTGCTGTAAGACTGAAGCTGACACGCTTCAATCCTTTTCGCGATTGAGATATAAGGAGAAATCCGGACCGCGTCCCACCACAGAGCGTTATACAGCCATGCCAGCGGTGTGCCGAACTAGGGCAAAATACCTTGGCCGAAAGGACTCCTCATTCGAGCAGTTCAACGGCCGGGTGCCGGCTGACGTTCGCGAAAAATTGAAAGGCGAGAAGGTCACCATCGTCCTTCCTGCCAGCGGTCTCGACCCTGAGCGTGTCATCACCTTTACCCTTGGTATGTTCGCGAAGGTGAGCCTTCACACGCGGGACCGCAACTCAGGAGACGTTCGCCGGGCAGTCGTTCGTGCCGAGCTTGCCAAGATCTATGACGTGGCGCGGCGTGAGCCGACGCGACTCAGTCAAAGGCAGCGGGTTGCGCTCTCGGGTGAAGCGTACCGGATGATCGTGAAAACATATCGCGATGAACCGGGCACGCCGGAGATGTGGGAGGGATGGAAAGCTCTGACGCGAGCGGCGCTTGAAGGTCGAATCGCCGGGGCTCCGGCTATTCCGACTCATGCTCGCAGCGATGACAGAGCTGCTGCTGCCCTGCTGTTCGGACCGAACTTGACCGAAGGCGTCAACGCGATGGCATCGGCCCCGGCATGGGAGGCCGTAGCTTTGCAACAGCGCTGCGGGATGATCGCCCTTCACGTCCTCCGGCTCAAAGGCATCGAGATCGCCTCGAATCAGCAACTCGACCTGTTGAAGGAGGTCGCTCGCGCTGCCCTTGAGGCAGGTTGGTACTGCAAGCGCATGGCGGGGGGCGACTACCGGCCCGATCCTAACGCCGAACGCTTCCCTGTCTTCGAGGAAACGCCAACCAGGGTGATGGGGGCGGTAACATTCGAGTCGGTCGTCGATCACTGGTTGGAGCACGAGAAGGGTCGCCCATCCTCCGGTGCGAATCGGAAGGTGGCGCTGCAATCCCTCGCGAAGAAACTCGGCCATGACGACATGCTGCGTGTCACGGGTGATGACGTGATGGGGTGGCGCTCCGATCTCATGAACGGCGGTAAACTCGCACCCGGCACGATCAAGACCCGCCTTGCGGATGTACGCGCAAGCTTCTCCTACGCTGCCAAGCGCAAGCTGATTCCGTCGAATCCGTTCGATGGGATCGAAATCGGCTTCAAGGCCGAACGGGTCGGCACGGTCGAGGCACGTCGGCCCTACAGCCCCGATCAGGTGGCGCGGCTTCTCTCCATCTGTGAGCGGGAAACCAAGGCTTATCGGCGGTGGATTCCCCTACTGGCGGCAACGACGGGCGCGCGTGTGGCTGAGATCGCCCAGCTTTGGGGAAAACGGGTTCGACAGGTCGAAGGCGTGTGGCTCTTGGAGATCCGCGCTGCAGAGGACGGCGGATCGTTGAAGACCGCCGAGAGCCGGCGCGACGTGCCACTTCACCCCGAGGTAATCGAACGCGGGTTCCTCCACTTCGTCCGCTCAGTCGGTGAAGGGCCTCTCTTCTACCGCAAGCGCCCCAGCAAGCCGCCCACGAACTCAACTCACCCGAGTCGCTTCATCGGCTCAACGCTCGGAAAGTGGATTCGCTCTCAGGGCTTCACTGATAGAACCCAAGATCCGAACCACGCGTTCAGACACTATTGGAAGACACAAGCGCACCGGCACGGAGTGGATGTGCCGACTGCCGATTATCTGACGGGACACAAATCGCCGGGCATTGGGGCGCAGTATCGGCATATCGCGGAGGATCGAGCGGCACTCGCGGCGGCGATAGCCAAGGTGCCTGTCCCTGTCCTTCCGGTTCGAGCGCGGGCTCCAGTCGAGGAAACGGTGATGGAGGAGCCGATGCCTACGGTGACGCCAACGGTTGGCTGAACGGCAGGAACGCATCCTCGGGCTACGGCACGTCGTTGGCGGTCGATGACTCGATGTAGTCGCAAGCGAGGTCGATCATGCGCCTCACGGTTTCCGCCCGTAAGTCGTGTTCAAGAGCGTAGGCGGTGAGGCTGTTCAGCCATTCAAGCTGATCCTCCCGCATCACGTTCGAGACAGCACAGAGAACGTCGGTCAGGCGGATATGCATATAACCACGGCTTATGATGCCCTCGCCGTCGAGAGGACGCTCATCAGACCAACCAGAACGAGGTCTGTGACGGTATCCGACAAGCGGGCGTTGCCCCATTGTTCGGAGATGTTGCGAATCTGAGCCGCTACAGCCGGGTCGAGGATGATCGGGAGGATGAGATCACCGGAGGGATGCCAAGTCACTTCGGGGTCTATGGTGAGTTGATGTGCAAAGGCTGTCATCACGTATCCTGTTGGAGATGGCGGCATAGCTTGGCCGCGAAGTGCAATTCTCGGCCAGTGAAAGGGCTCACAGGGTCTAGACCAGGCTGAAGCGTCGTAGCCGTTCTCGCGCATCATTCGCCTTGCTGGGCCGATTTGGTTGGGTAGATGCCATAGAGCCGGATGAAGCGACTGTGCCCGGATCGGAATATGCGCGTGGGTGCGTTTGCGCTGCTGATGCCATATCTGGCGCCCGTCTCCGCCGCCGGCATCCACGCTGATGGGACGATCGCTTAGATCTCAATCCAAGACAGTGACTAGTGTCGCTCGGAGGAGTGGCGAACCAGCGAATCAGGCTGCTCTGCCCATTGGTCCGGGCTGCCCGCTCATGGTTGCCGGTAAGATCCCGACAGGATGAGGATAATCTGGACCCCAATCACCTCTCACCTCGATTCGTACTTTGTCTGAAAGCCGGCCTCTCCACCCACAGGAGACGTCGAAGATGCGAAAGGTGCGCGCAAAAAAGGGGTGTGAAAGGAGAAGGAGAGAGAAAAGTCAGTGGGGTTCTTCTTCATATGTAAGACGCTGGCGAAAATACTTGTTTCCCAGCAATCACTTACACGGAAATTATAGCAGTTACTATAATCCGGATCGGTATCTCGGCGACGCCAAAGCTGCCCTATCCGATCAGCCCCGTTTTATAACCGGATCGGCTCCCGTGCGCATGCGCCACGCGTCATTCATGAGTTCGATAATCCGGCTCTCGTGCCGGGCCTTAGCGATGATTTCATCATGAACGGGAAGCGTAACAATGCCCTCCCGACGCGCCTGTCGCGCAACATCCGCCAGGATGACCGCCTTAGTCCGCTGGCAGGTAAGGCCAGTGGAGCGGTAAAAGTGGTCCTGAATCGGCTTGTGACGCTCTTCGAGGGCAGAGAGTAGAGCCGCCGCAGTCGCGCGATCCCGGCCTGTTACTTTGGCTTCGGCCAATTTGTGCGCCATGGCCTCCACCCCTTGCTGCCGAGAGATCGCATTCAAGACGACGAGGAGGCCGACCTTCGCGATATCTCGTTCGAAGCCCGGCAGCTCATACGGATCTCCCTCTAGAGGGATACTGGCCTGTGCGTAGAGCATCCGTGGATGCGAGGCCGAAAAGTCGAGTAGGGCGACCGGTTCGGCGTCGATCGTGATCTGCGCCCGTCGCGCTTTCGGGAGGCTCTGCGACCAATGCCCGTAGGCTCGGCCGCCCTGAGCAAACGAGGCATTGTTGAAGACCCTGTAGAAGACGAAGTCTCCCGTGGTGATCTTGATGGTGATCGGATCCCCGTCGTTGGTTCTATGTGGGACTGATACGAGGCCGTTCTCAGACCAGTCGATGTCGGGTGCTTCAACGCGGATCTCAGATCCTTTGACCGACTCAGTCCACCCCGAGAGATCCGACATCATGCGGCGAGCATCCCTGGTGAGTCGGTACGGAATCAACCGCTTCGCCCCATCCTTCATGATGAGATTCGTGGGTGAACGAACGAGGATGCGCGGAACCACATCGCCCAGAGCCGCGAGCTCGGCCGTCGCGGCGAAGGTGCTCTGCCGACCGCTACCGTCTGAGCGCCAGAAGCCCGGATGAAGCTCCAGAAGCCCGAGACCGGCGACATGATCGACAGCCCGCATCACGTTGGCATAGGTGAAGTCCCGGCCGCCGTACTGGGTCAATCCCGTGTACGAACTGCGATTGCGCGAGTAGGACGTGAGCTGCCCCGCCCGCTGCGCCAGTATTGCTTCGGCGACGACGGACAGAGCAACGCGGTCGACCCCATCATAGCCGGTGGAGGTGAGGCCAACTAGAGCGTCGACGCCCCGCTCCACGTGGCTACGCATGAGGAACGGCCGGTCCCTCATCATGTCACAGTCCCCTTGCGAGGAGCGATGACTCGTATTGATAGCAGGCATTGATCTTGTTCTTCTTTGTTGTGGGGGTGGATAGACTCGAGTGAAAATTAGTTTTCGAAAAAGAGCGAACCCAAATGTGCAGAATAGCTGCAAGAAAAAGGCAGGCAGCTAGACTGAAATTCGAACGAAAAATGGCATGTGGTGTGAAGGGCTTCGCCACCGACCCGGCCTGCTGGCCAAAAAAAATGGGTGGGGTGTCTTTGCGTCACCGTGTGGATCATCTGCGCGTTGGCAGGCCCTGGGCTCGTACCTCGACAGGGGCCGCAGCAACCGGCGCTCGTTGGCGACGACAGGCTTTGCTAGAGCGCTTGGGCTATGCTCCCTGCCCTCGCATCCGGGCTGGTGACTTCACCTGCTCAGCCGTCCACCCTGGCCAAGTCGTTCCAATAGCCCCTGCCCCTGCGGATCGTTCCAACACCCACGAAACTTGGTTCCACAAGAACTGTCTTGCGTTTTGGAACGGCTCAGGCTTCCATTTGTAACAACCTTGTGGAACGACTCGACAGGACCGACGCCATGCTCATTGGCTACGCCCGCACCTCGACCCTGGAACAAGAGGCCGGCTTTGAAGCGCAGGTTCGAGAGCTGACGACTCTCGGGTGCGATCGCATATTCCGGGAGCAGGTTTCGTCTGTTGCGCACCGCGCCCAGCTTGAAGCCGCTCTTGAGTTCGCCCGGCAAGGTGACACCCTCGTGGTGACGAAGCTCGACCGCCTTGCCCGTAGCGTCGTTCACATGGGCAAGATCCTTGAGACCCTAGAGGCGAAAGGCGTGTCCCTCCGCATCGTGGACATGGGCGTAGATAGCTCGACTCCCACCGGACGGCTCATGCTCAACGTGCTCGGAGGCGTGGCTCAGTTCGAGCGTGAGATGATGCTGGAGCGCCAGCGGGAGGGCATCGCCAAGGCCAAGTCAGAGGGCGCCTACAAAGGCCGCAAGCCGACCGCTCGCGCTAAGGCTGATGAGATCAAGGCTCTTGCAGAGCAGGGCCTGAGCATGGGAGCCATCGCGGCCAAGCTGGGCATCGGCAAGGGATCGGTCCACCGCGCCTTGAGTGCACCGAAGGCGGCTTGAACCGTCCAGCCGGTATCCCCACGTCACTTTGATACGACACACGCCCCTGTTGGCGTCCAGATCGATCTGAGAACATCATAGCCCTGCCCTCTTACGGGGGTGGGGTGTTTTGGCATGTCTAGAGCAAACCAGAAGGATCGAGCCGAGAGTAGAGACATAAGGAAATCCTTATATGTCTTTTTGTCTCTGAGGGAGGCAGGATCGACAGGTTTTCCAATCCGAGGACCGAAACATCGTGGATCGCCATAGGCTTGGATGAGACGCCCCCAGATCTGGATCGATCTTCCTCACGTCTCTTGTCCCTGGAGCCGTGCCCGTCTTGAACGCTCCCGATAACTGCCGTCTCCACTCACTGGTTTGTCTTTACCCCTAGTAGGGTTCGAACCAGATGAACTTGAGGATGATCGGCGGCCCGCCAGGATCGTCCTTCCCATATTAAAGCGCCGGCCGGCAGCGGATAAGGCGTTGCCGGACAGCGCTCCGCGACGGACTTCATCCTGGGATGAGGAGAGCCCCGCGTCGCGATCTCAGAATTTAGTCGCCGAGTTCGATCAATGCGCCATCATCAGTGAAGCTATTGCTATTGATCGGCTTTTTGATCTGAGAAGGCGTTGTTGTCGCAGTCTCAGCGGATGCAACCGGGCTCGGATGAGCTAGTCCCAGAGATACCTTGGGTCCATGCGTATGCACGGCCTCGCCGCGTGCAATCCGAGCAAGGTTCGCTAGAACCATGGCGTCGGGCTTGCTGTCCCTGGGCAGGCGTTCGAGAGCGCGGTAAACAAGCTCAGCCATTTCGGCGGTCACTCGTCCCTCTCCCCGGCAGCATGGGCAGGCGAGCTTCGCAGCCCGATTCTCTGCCTCAAAACGTGCCATCTCTGCCGCGTCACGCTCGGCTTGGTGGACCGCTAACTGAGCGCGTTGGACGCGAATGTCCGCCATATCGGCGCGGGCCGCCTGTTTTTCGCGGGTCCGCTTGGTGCGCTCAAGCCATCCGCCCGGGGAACTGAAACTCATGTGAAAATCCTATTTAAATAGCTGATATATCAGCGCAAGGGTGTGATCTTGAGGCCGGCCTCGTTGGTGAGGTATTCGGCTCGTTCAGGATCGGTTCTCCAGAGGATCATCTGGGCAGTTACGTTGTGACCGGGGCCGGAGGCGAACGGATTGGAGTGATCTACGCCCTGCGGGTTGCCGGGCGGCGGTGCGGACTTGAACAGCGTCGGGTTCGAGCGCTGCACATCATCGAGCGCGTCGGAGAGGACGAGGCCGGGAAGGACGGAGCCGCCGCGATCCACCACAGCGAAATCACCATAGCCATCGAGGCGAAGGCAGGGTGCCACTAGAGCTTCGACCTTCTCTGGCTCCTTAGCGCCACGAGACGCAAGTTCAGCGATGACGAGACGTCGGGCGAGAGAGGCCAAGGCCGGATTGCTAACATTACTCATTGCCAGCATCCTTGACGGCCTTAACCTTGCGGAGTTGGGTGACGACGAGTGAACGAGCGTAGGTTGAGGGCTCAAGAGCGTAGGTTTCTGCAATCTCAACCAGCAGTGCATGAAGTTCCTCAGACAGAAGAAGATCGATCTTTTTTGTTTTAGCGTTGCCATACAGCTTATGACGCATTTGCGGTTTCTTTCTTGATGCGGTGGATATTGACTGGATTTCCGATGTTCGATGCCAGTTGGGAGCGAATGTAGGCTCCGACAGGCATCCCGCGCTCGGCGGCTTGGCGCGCCAGCTCCTGGAAAAGCGCCAGGGGCATTCGGAGGTTGAAGTGGCGCTCCATGAAATCTCCCTGTGAAATGCGAAAAGCCGCCCGGTTTCCCAGAGCGGCTTCTGATGTAGTTTTGGCAGTGTGTCAGAGTTCTAGCACAAATCTATCATATTGTCAACTTACATCACCGGACTATACCTCGGATCCGGAGTCGATGTCTCGATTGTACTGCAGCGTGGCATTCGAGGACTCGGGAGCAGGCGTACGAAGCTGGTCGAGAGCCCGGCTGCAGGCGGCCACGGTCGCGTCGTCGCCGTCAACGAGGATGAGCCGCACGAAGTCAAAGAAGTCATCGGACGCTTCCAGTTTTGATCTCAAGCTTGATCTGTCGTGACACGAAATGGTGCCAGTCGAACGATGAGTCAACAGTCAAAAAGCGGCGTTCTATAAGTACACGATCCGATCGCCTGGCTTGCTTTCACGCAAACACTATTGATTTCAGTCGCTAGCGATCCGACATGGGCGCGTGACAGGAGGGACACATGACGAGACAGCGAGAGAAGCCGACGACGAACGCGGCTGAGCGTAGGGCGGTGGAGGTGGTGTTGAATGGCTCTGTTCGCGACCGGCATTCGAACCGGCAAGCGGCAGCGCTGGCAGGCGTCTCGCACCACCTCGTTCAGATCGTGAGGCGGGAACGGGCCATGGAGCGTTGAGCACAAGCGAGAGCGTGCCGGGCAGGTTCGCGATGGGTAACATCCCACAGCCGAAACAGGCTGGACCCAGTTTACGGCTCCGGCGTTAAGCCTCAACAGGAGGCGCCAATGGCCGTTCGAGACCCTTTATCATGGGCTTTGCTGCTGGGCCTTCTCATGACGGGAGGCGCGACCGCACAGGGCATGGCGCTCACAACGCCTCCGGCATCGGACCCGTCGAAGGCTGCGGAGCCTCCAGCCCAACGACCGTGGGCGCTCACCAGCCATGGCGCAATCAGAGACCCCGGCGGCCTGCTGCCCCATCAGGCGACAGGGCCGAAGCGTGAGCGTGTAGTGCGCGATATCTGCATCGGCTGCTAGGCACGATAGGCACTATCAGTCGCTGTCTACGAGCCCGTTCTTCCTTCAGTTTCGTGGTTAGTCGGCAGGCATACACCTTTGAGGCAGAGCCTGATGCTACGCTCTGAGTCCGCATCGGGCGGTGAGCGGAAATCGGGGTCGTGCCTAGGGCCTGTCGTCACCTGAGCCAGTCGAGTGTTGCGGCGAGGCAGAGGACACCGGTGAAGCTGACGGCGGTCTTCTCGTAGCGGGTGGCGACGGCGCGCCACTCTTTGAGGCGCGCCCATAACCGCTCGACGATGTTGCGGTTGTTGTAAGCCCAGTCCGGGCAGGC
>NZ_BPRC01000003.1 GCF_022179725.1 Methylorubrum aminovorans | reverse complement strand
CGACACCTTCGGCTCGAAGCACATCGGCAAGATCTACGGCGTCCTCTACTGCGCCAAGGGCTTTGCCGCTCTGTTCGTGCCGGTCGGCAACCTGCTGATGCAGGCCACGGGCACCTGGTCGTCGGTGCTCTACACCGTCGCCACCATGGACCTGATCGCCGCCTTCCTCGCTGTCGCCGTCCTGCGGCCGATGCTGAAGCAGCACCACGCCGCCAACAACGCGGCGGTGCCGAACGCGGCCCTCGCCCACGCCTGACCCCAGCTCTCGCGGCGCAGTCCGCGAGACCACAGCAAGAGCTCCGCCGGAAACGGCGGGGCTTTTTTTGTTGTATGCGCCGAATGACCCGAGCGGACATTCGAGATGTTGCTGCCGCGGGTTCGGATGGGGTCGAAAACGGCGGTTCAGCGCCTAACAGTCCAAGGTTGGGGATGCGTGCGAGGGTCGCTCGATCACAAGGCTGCGGAGCTCAGCCAGTCGACTAGCTTCCCGACATCCCCCTCCCGGGCCGGATGGTGCGGGTGGACGACCCAGTAAGGGTGGGCGTCGAGGACCGGCCCGAAGGGTTGTACCAGCGCGCCGCTCGCCAGGTCGTCGGCGGCCAGCACGACCGACAGGAGCGCGATCCCCTGACCCGCGATCGCGGCCTGGATGACGTGCCCCTCGTCGCTGAAGCGAATGCCCGCGCCGCCATCCACGTCGGCGATCCCGGCCGTCCGCAGCCAGGCGGGCCATGTCGGCGTCGCGTCGTCGAGGTGGGGCCATTCGAAGTGCAGCAGCGGGTGCCTTGCCAGATCGCTCCGGGACCGAACCGCGAGGCGAGGGCTGCGAGCGGGTGCGACCCGGTCGACCGCCAGCCTGCGCGCGTCGAGGCCGGGATAGGGACCGGGCCCGTATCGGACGGCGACGTCCACTCCGTCGCGAGCGAAGTCGATCAGGCTGTCGGATGCGTGCAGGCGCAGGTCGCAACCGGGATGCGCGGCTCGGAAGCCGGCAAGTCGCGGTACGAGCCACTTCGCAACGAAGGCGGTCGGCGCCGAAAGCGTGAGGATACCAGCCGCGCGCCGGCCACGGATCCGGTCGATGGCGTCCGCGAAGGCGTCGAAACCGTCACGTAGCACGGGCAGCAGCACGGTTCCCTCGGGGGTGAGCCGGACCCGGCGCGTCTCGCGGTGGAAGAGGCGCAGCCCCAAGGTCTGTTCGAGAAGCCGGATCTGATGGCTGATCGCGGTCGGCGTGACGCCCAACTCGTCGGCGGCACCGCGGAAGCTCAGGCGGCGCCCTGCCGCCTCGAAGGCCCGCAGCGTCGCGAGCGGTGGAAGCGATCTGCGCGTCGTCATGGCTGAATACCGCCCATCTGTCCCGTGAGGAGTACGCGTTCGTCATCCCGGATGGCGGATGACACAAAGGTGGCTGGTAAGGACAGGAGACTCACTTGAAAGCGATGGTGTTGACGAGGTTCGGCGGGCCGCACAGCTTCGAGCTCCGGGAGCTGCCCGACCCACGGCCGGGACCCCGACAGGTCCGCGTGGCTGTGCATGCGACGTCGGTCAACCCGCTCGACGGCCAGATCCGCCGCGGTGACTACGCCGACCAAATCGAACTGCCGGCCATCATCGGGCACGACGTCTCCGGGGTCGTCGACCAGATCGGATCCGACGTGACCGAGTTCCGCATCGGGGACGAAGTCTATTACACGCCGCGAATCTTCGGCGGGCCGGGATCGTACGCGGAATACCACGTGGCGGACGCCGACATCGTGGCGCGGAAACCGGTCAACCTGACCCATTCCGAGGCTGCGAGCGTCAGCCTCGTCGGCGTGACCGTCTGGGAAGGGCTAGTCGAGCGGGCCCGATTGCAGGTGACCGAGACCGTCCTGATCCACGGTGGTGCCGGGGGCGTTGGGGCCATCGCCGTGCAGGTCGCGAAGGCCATCGGCGCGCGGGTCCTGGCGACGGCTCGAGGCAGCGACGCGGCGCTCGTCGAACGGCTCGGCGCCTCGGCCGTCATCGACTTCGAGCGCGAGGACTACGTGGACGCCGTCGATCGCCTGACCGAAGGCAAGGGCGTCGACGTCGTTCTGGATACGATCGGGCGCGACACGCTTTCGCGTGCCCCGCGCATCCTCCGCGAGGACGGGCGCGTCGTCACCCTGGTCGACACCGCGACGCCCCAGAACCTCATCGACGCCTGGGGCCGGAACGCGACCTACCACTTCGTCTTCTCTCGCCAGAGTGCCGGCAAGCTCGGCGCCCTCACGCGCCTCCTCGAACAAGGCTTGGTGGTCCCGCAAGTCGGCCTGGAGTTTTCCCTTGACGACGTCGCGCGCGCTCACGCGCGCTATGAGGAAGGCCGGCTCAAAGGCAAGATCGTGCTTCGGGTCAAATCGTGACGCCATCGGGTCTCTGCCGAGCCTCCTGACCTGACAGGTCGCAAGGCCCTGTTGGTCGAGGACGATGACTACACTTCCACCTCACCCTCCTCCTGAGCCGGCGCCCGGACGAAGGGGAGGACCTCGTTGCCACCATGGTCGTAGGATGCCACGACCTGCTCGGTCGCGCCTACGTCGGACCATCGCGGCCGGACACGTGCTCGTCGTCCGGTCCACCTTGGCAAAAGTCGGGCAGCATTGGGTGGTATGCTTTGCTGATGCAGGCGACCGCGGTCTGGCCTACGGCAGTGTCATGCGGCGTCCAAGCCCAAGCTGAGAGGGATGGCATGACCGATTTCGCGCAGAACAAGGTGAACGTGATCGCCTTCTATGAGCTCATGTTCAATGACTGCCAGCCGCGTGAGGCGATCGAGCGATATTCCGGCGCCGACTACATCCAGCACAACCCGCATGTAGCAACCGGCAAAGACGGCTTCATCACCTATTTCGAGCGGATGGCCCGTGAGTGGCCGGGCAAGCGGGTCGAGGTGAAGCGGGCCATTGCCGAGGGGGATCTGGTCGTGCTGCACTGTCTCCAGCACTGGCCGGGCAACCACGATTACGCGGCTAGCGACATCTTCCGGCTCGACGCCATCGGCAGGATCGTCGAGCACTGGGACGTGCTGCAGGTCCTGCCCGAGACCTCCGCCAACCAGAACGGGATGTTCTGAGCGACGGGGACGCAGCAGCTGTGTCGGCGACAGTCCGCGACATTCCGCGGGCGGTGCTCACACTTCACCGGTCATTAGCCCCGCCCCCAATCCCGTCCAGCGAGCGGCGAAGGCCCAGAGGTCCGCGACCTCTTCGATGGTCTTATCGATCGGCTTGCCCATTCCATGGCCTGCCCGTGTCTCCACGCGCACGAGGCGGGGCCGGGGACCGATCTCGGCAGCCTGGAGCGCCGCGACATACTTGAAGGTGTGGAGCGGCACAACGCGGTCGTCCGTATCAGCCGTCGTCGCGAGGATCGCGGGATAACGCTTGCCCTCGGCGATGGTGTGGTAGGGCGAGTAGGCGCGGAGCGTTAGGAACCCCGCCTCGTCCCGTGGGCTGCCAAATTCCCCGACCCACAGCTGCCCGCCGGTGAAGCGGTCGAAGCGCAGCATGTCCATCACGCCAACGCCGGGCAGCGCCGCCGCGAACAGCTCGGGGCGTTGGTTCACCACGGCCCCGACGAGCAGGCCACCGTGCGACTCGCCCTGGATCGTCAGCCCGTCCGCCGGCGTGACCCCCTCGGCGATCAGGTGCTCGGCGGTGGCGATGACGTCGTCGAAGACAGTTTGCTTCCTCTCACGCCGCCCAGCCTCGTGCCAGGCGCGGCCGTACTCGCCGCCACCGCGCACGTTCGCGACCGCGACGACGCCGCCCTGCTCGACCCAGGCCGTCCAGGCGGGCGAGTAGAACGGGGCCATGCTGATGCCGAAGCCGTCGTAGGCGTAAAGCAGGGTCGGCGCGGGCTGAGCCGTATCCCTGCGTCGGACGACGAAGATCGGGACGCGCGTGCCGTCCTTCGACCTGCAGAAGCGCTGCTCGACGGCGATCCGGCCGAGGTCACCCGCCGCCTTCGGCTCGGCCCATACCGTCCGGGCGCCGGTCGCCACGTCGTACCGGTAGACCGTCGTTGGGGCGTCGAAGCTGGTGAAGGCGAAAAAAGCCTCCGGATCTTCGGGGTCGCCCCGGAAGCCGCCGGCGGTGCCGAGGCCCGGCAGTTCGACCACGCCGTCCGGCGAGCCGTCGGGCCGAAAGCGGCGCAGCTCGGCCCTGGCATCGACGAGGTAGGCGACGAGCAGGCGCACGCCCAGCAGCTTGGCGTCGTTCACGATGGCCGCATCCTCGCCGACCACCTCTTCGAGGGACGGGTCCGCCTCGGCGAGGTCGATCGCGACGATCCGCCTGCGGTCGGCGCCTCGCGTAGTCAGTAGGGGGACCAGCCCTCGGCCACCAGCTCGGCGGCGATCTGGCCGTAGCCGCCGGTCAGTTGGTTGATCTGGTCACTGCGAGAGAGGCCATCCGTGAAAGGGGGCTGGGGCATACCTGGGTCTCCTATGGGGAGGCTGCCTATTGGGATGGGGGATGAGGGGGCTGTGTCATGAGCTATGCTCAGTGAGGCAGTGCTCTACCGAGCTGGTGTGCTCAATCAGCTCTCCTGACACACCTAAACATTTGCACGCCCGAAGACGTACAGTTTAGCGCCGAGTACCGCGCGCCGTCTTGTGGCAGCTTCCAAAGCAAGCCGGCAGTGTGCAAGCACGAAATTAGTTTTACTGGTTTACTGGTTGGCGCTACCGTGCCGACGATATCGGGCATGGCGACGTCGAACTCTTCAAGGTCGCCATCCTGCCGGGGGATGAGGCAGTTGGACCCTGATCTCGCAACGCAACGCCGAGCGCCGTCTCACCTGATCGGGTACGTGAGAAGGGTCACCCCGATGCCATCCGCGTTACCGTCGATGACTGGCTACGCGAGCGGGTGGTCGACGAGGTGCCGAGCGCCCGGCTCGTGCTCTATGCCGACCGATGGCTGCAGCAGCCCGCGACGCTCGCCGCCCTGCCCATGGCCTCGAACTCGGTCGACGTCGTCGTGCGCGGCGATTCGCACTATCGGTAGGCGCAAGGTGACCCGCCTGCTCGCCTCTTGGCAGCTGCAACAGGGTCGGCAAACCGCAGGATCCTTCCAGCAGGGATAGTTCAGCAGCTTGGTCGAAGAATAAAATCTTTGCTCGTCAACGGCTTGCCGTCCATAGTCCGTCGGTCTTGCTGGGGCGATATGATGTTCCTGCCAATCGTCGAGTGCATCTACATCCACTCCGATCAAGGCGAGGCGGTCGCGTACCTATCCTCCCTCGTCGAAAATCATCCCGAAATCGCAGCTGGTGCGAAGCACAGGCTCGCAGCAACCGGTTCGGCTCGCGCCGTGTTGGAGGCGTTCGTCGAGGACGGCACCTTCGAGCGCATCTCGGAGGACTACGCGCGCCGCCTAGGGGAAGAGGCGTGCTATTTGGAAGCAGAGGCGCGGCGGTACGAGGCCGAACAGGGCGCGAAAACCGCCGTGGGAGTTGACTGCGGCGACTGAGTTCTCATCGTCAATGATAGGCCTCCGTGGAGGAACTGCTTTGTCCCAGTCGCATCTCGACGCCCGCTACCTAGAATTCCAGGCGGCCCTGGGGGATGCCGCCCCCGAACTGCTGGAGGCGTTCTCACCTCCGTTGTTGATCAAGATCCCGGCAGCGTGGCAGACGGCTGAACACCGGATTCTGTGGATCGGGCAGGAGACGGCGGGCTGGAGCTGGGAGGGTGAACGACTGCGCGCGGACGGTCTAGGTTGGGATTACCCCGATATCGCATCGTTGGGTGACTTCGCGCAGCATAAGGAAGCGGTTGAGGCGTTGACCTACGGCTACGGCGAGTTCGACTTCGCCGCCGATCACCCCGCCAGCCGGGGGCCGTTCTGGCGATATTTCCGCTGGGTGCGCGAGGCGGTGCAGGCGTATGGCTCAACCAGCATGGTCTGGACGAACGTCGTGCGGTGTTCGGCCAACTCCGGGCAGGGGTACACGCCCTGGGCGGTCCCCGAAGCGATCCGGTCCGACTTTCTGATCAGGCAACGCGGATTGCTGACCGCCGAGATCGAGATCCTGCGTCCGACCCTGACGATCTTCGTGAGCGGCCCGCACTACGACGCCTTCGTGAGCGATGAGCTTCCGGGTTGCGAAAGTATCGCGCTGGCGCCGTTCTCGATCCGGCAGGCCGCTCGCTACATCCATCCCATCCTACCGAAGGCGACCTTTCGCACCTACCACCCCGGCTATCTCAACAGGAACGAGCTGGGGTTCCGACCGATCCAGGCGATGGTCGACCTCTACGTGGCAGAGCAATGAATGGGGTCTATCCGTCTGAATCCGAGGTGCGGCCTGTCTCGTCATACGACCGGACGAGGTGCCTCAAGCCCAATGAAGGCGGTCCGTAGCTGACGATGGCCACGTCGAGGTCTTGCCCTCGTGCTAACCGCAGCGCCCGCAGCATCGCCACGTCGATCCAAGCGTCCGCGTTGCCGAAGGCGCCTCCGCCGAGCCGCGTCAGCAGCACGCGGTTCGAGGCGCCGCGTGCCGCGTTCAGCACCCCTGCCAGCAGCGTACCCTCGTAGGCAGCCTCCAGCACAAGGAGCGCGAACGACGCCCAGGCCGATGCCGGCAGGCGCGTGTAGGCCACTGGCAGCGCCGAACAGAAGATCTGGCTGACGAGCGGGCCCGGCGCCGGCCCGTCGGTGACTTCGACATCCTGGTGCAGGCCGAGCCGCAGCCGGCCGCGCAGATCGTTGAGGGCGTTCTCGTTGGCTGCGCCGAGGTGCTCGGCGATGGCCATCAGCCCGTCCCGCGTCGGCAGCGCGTAGCCGTTGCGCATCACCCAGAGACTGCCGCGGTCGGTGCTGAGCCGCTGCGCCAGTGCATCCCCGAAGTCGGAGAGGCCGTCGAGCTGGCGCTCCGCCGTCTGACCGATCTCCTCCGTCACCGGCACGAGGTAGTTGCGGTAGATCGTGGCCGCACCCGCCGCCATCGCGCAGGCCGGCCCCTGCGTGCGGTCGTGCGCGTAGCCGGCCACGCCATGCTCTGGAGTTACGTCCGGACCCACCATCTCCAGCATGTTGAACTGCGAGGCGACCTGGAACAGCGCGCCGCGGTTCTCGGGCAGCCCGTGCATCGCGCGCACGTCGCCCTCGGCGATGGAGAGCCGCAATCGGCCCGGGCGCTGCACGCCCAACGCCGCGGTGCGAAGCTCCGCCAGGGACGGCAGGGTCAGCGCCCCGACCGCGAAGCTCTCGTCCGAGCCCTCGTGGACGAGGCGGCCGTCGACCACGCGCAGCCGGGCCTGCGTCTCCCCGTAGCCCGTCTCCCGGAACCCCGTCAGATGCTCGAACCAGTCCATCGCGCGCCCCCGCGGCATCTCCAGTCAGAACCTTCGTCGATTAACCTTCCGAGGCCGGCTTGAGTGGGACGGCCCTCGGGAGTTTGAGCGTCCGCCCGTGCAACCCGCCCCCTGCCACCCCGTCATGACCGGATCTTGATCAGGTCGACGCCCCGCGAGTTTTTGCGCGCCATGATCGTCACCAGCCCTCGCTCGCTCGCCCTAGGACCACTGCCTCGGGTATATGCACGACCCCATGGTGTCCCCTCCACTCGTATTGAGTGCCCGCGCATTAGTGGGGGGCAGCCACTTTGGCGCGATGCAGCCGGGCAGCGACCCGGGCTGCGAGCGCGTGTCGGGCGTAGGCTGGGGCCAGGCTTTGCCGGGCAGCAGTAGGGAAAGGTCGCCGGCCTTGCGCACCTGCCCGCGACGCGGCGGGCGATGCCGATGTCGCTGGGATCGACGGTCGCGGGCTGGCTGCCTGCTGCAGAGCAAGCGGGTGGCCAGGCGGCACCAAACGGCAGGTTGGGCACGCCGCCGAACCGGGTTTGGCCTGAGCCTATGGGTTCGGCCGCCTCGAACACCACCGCTCGAGCGCAGGCTGCTGGGAACTGCTCCAGGAGCGGTCCAACGACGTGCGCGCCGATCTCGCGGCGGGCCTCATCTATGCGGCCGCGTCCGCGGGCTCGGTCGCCGCCACGTCGGCAATCGCCTGGAACTGCTCCAAGAGTTCAGGGTAGCGGTCACCCAGGAACAGTAGCACCGAGCGATTGGTCAGGAGCTTCCTCAGATAGCCCTTGGCCACCGTCAGGTGCAGGTTGTCGCGGCTGAACGAGTCCTGCACTGCGCCGACGGCAGCTTGCAGGTTGTCGAGTTCCCGTTCCAGCCGTGCCATCGCGGCCGGGGTGACGCCTTTGGGTGCCGGCTTTGCTCCGGCGACGAGGTCACCCGAGGGGGTGCCAGCGAGGATGGCGGACGCGTAAGCGACGCTGAAGTTGTTGTGCTGGACCATGAGCTCGGCGGCGGCCATCTGGCGCAACGGCTTCATCTTTCGAAGGATATCGAAGACGGCGAGCGGGCAATGCTTGTCGTTGAGTTGGCTTGTCGCCTCGTCGCATATCCCGACGAGCATCTTCATGCGCCGCTTCACGCTGACCGCTTCCAAAGACATGGCGGCCGCGATCTTCGCTTCAGGCACACCCCGCTCCAGGGCGCGCAGGATCATGGCCCGCTCCATTACCGGCGAGATCCGGTTGACGCTCCGATTGTAGGTGAACGCCTCGTCGTCCGTGGACACGAGGCACTCGACCTCGGTCCGTCCCTCATCCTTGAGGATCTCGACGCGCAGATGGCCGTCCAGAAGCAGGTAGCGGCCCGGCGCCGCGAGGTCGCGGGCGACAACCGGGGGCTCCACCAAGCCGATCTCCCGGATGGACTGCGCGATCTGCGCGTACTTATGACTCGCCTTTACCGTGGGCCGCAGCGTTTTAACCGGCATCAGCGCAGCGAGCGGTACGACGAGTAACTCGGGCTCGAACCCCAGGGTGAAGCTTCGCCTTGCGACCGTGTTCATGCCAGCCTACCGGAGACACGGGCGTCGAGATCGGCCGGCATATCGTCGAGCCGTTCGGTTCGAAGCAGAGTCACGAAGCTGCCGTCCTTCTTGAGCTGGCGCAGGGCTTCGACCACGAACATCAGGCGGGACTGCGTGACCTCCGCCTTCTTGACGAAGACACGCTGGCGGTCGGCCTCCTGCTGGAAGACGCGCAGCAACGCGGCGGTCGAGGTCGGGCGCCTGGTTTGCTTCTTTCCAAAGGGGTTGTCGTCGGCTCTCCGCCCCCGTCTGGTTCGGGCCTCCAGGAGGCGACGCACCTTGACCAGCTTTCCGCCGGACAACTTTCCCTCGGCGTACGCCTGCGTAAGGAGGCCTTGCACGCCCTCCTCATCGGCTCGCGCGATCTCCACCGCGACGCTTAGCGGGAGGACACCTGTCTCGACCGCCGCCAGGAGGCGCTCCTCGCCCCGCTCGATCAGGCCGCCGACCATGTTGACCCACTGCGGCGTGCACCCGATCTTGGCCGCGATGGCGGCGTCGGTGTAGCCGCGCTTGCGCAGGGTTCCCACGTCATGGAGGAGGTCGGCGGGGCGGTGCTGCCGCCGGGCGCAGTTCTCCACGAGGCTCATCACAAGGCAGTCCTGCTCGCAGGCCTCGACGACTACGGCGGCGACCTCCGCCTGTCCCAGCGCCATGCACGCCCGAAGGCGCCCCTCGCCGCACACGACACCGTAGGCCGGGAATCCATCGCCCGACGGGATGCGCGTGACGGTGATCGGGCGCTTTAGGCCCACCGCGCCGATGTTCTCGACGATTTCCCTGAACCGCCGTTTCTCGCGGGCGCGTGGGTTGAGCACCGTGATCCTGTCGACCGGGATCATGGCGACCCGCCTGCTGACCGTCTCCTCCATCATGCGGCCTCCGTGAGCGTGGCCCGCGCGGCCAGCGAGAAGAAGAACCCGAGGTCGTCGAACCGGTAGCCGTCGAGCGAGAGGCCGTTGCACTCCGCGAGGCGCAGGTGCGGTCCCGTCATGTCGATGCGCGGCAGGACGTAGTAGTCGAGTGGCTCGGTGTTCCCCGGACCCATGCGAACGGCGACGGTGACGTCGGGGGCCAAGCCAGCATCGAGACGAATCTGCCACCGCGCCGAGCCGGCGGCGGTCTCCCGGTGCCGTGCGATCACGACGGAAGCAGTGAACTCGCCATTGCACGTGAGCAGATCGGTCGCCGAGTCGCGGACGACCGAACCGCCTGCGTCCTCCAGGCCCGCCACGACCGTAGCGACGACCTCAGGGTGGAGGTCGCGCAGGCGGCGGTTGATTTCCAGGTAGCGGTAGTTGCGGTCGGGCGCATAGCCGACGAGCCGGTAGGCCCGCAGGAGGCTGCCGAAGCGGCGCCGGTAGACGCTGCTCGACGGCATGTCGTCGCGCTCGTCGATGACAAGGCTCGACAGGGCCCCAGTGGCTCGCAGCAATTCGTTCAGCAAGGCCAGCAGTTCCTCGTCGTCGAGGCGACGGGTTCGTTCCTCCACGATGGCCCTGGCACGTTCGAACACGGAGGCATCCACCAGGGGCGTGAAGGCGCCCTTCGCCACGACCCACAGCGCGGGGTCGTTGATGGTCCGGCGCTGCCGCAGCTTGCACGACACCCGGTTGTAGACGTTGTCGCCGACGTACTTGCCGTTCGTCAGCACCTGGTGAACCGTACCTCTCGTCCAGGCACGGCCGAGGTCTGTCTTGATCCCGTCGCGATTAAGTCCCTCGGCGATCTCGCGCTCGCCGACGCCGGACGTGAACAGGCGGTACATGCGCCGCACCGTCTCGACTTCCCGGTCGGGGCCGGGGACGAGGACAACGCGGTCGGTCTGCAGGCTCTTCCGCTCGCCCCGGGCGAGTTCCACCTTGACGGCCCCGTGCTCGTCGACGAGGAGCCGACGCAGGCCGTAGTCGGCCATGCCGCCCTGTCGGTAACCGCGCTGGACAAGCCGGCACTGCCCGGCGAACACCTTGACCGACAGTTCCCGGCTGTACTCGCCGGCCATCACCCGCTTCACGGCCTTCAGCAACGTGGAGCCGATGCTGCCGTCGTTGTCGAACTGCTCGGCACAGTAGTGCACGGTGATGCCGGCGCGACGGCAGACGTGCTCGTGGTAGGCCCCCTCGTCGGCGTCCTGGAAGCGCCCCCAGCGGCTCACGTCGTAGACGAGGATGGCCTCGAAGTCCGGGATGCCCGACGTGACGTCCGCCATGAGGCGCTGGAGCGCCTCGCGCCCGTCGATGGTCAGACCGCTGCGGCCAGCGTCCTCGTAGATCCGGACGATCTCGAAATTCCGCCCATCCGCGAAGCGGCGAATACGATCCAACTGGTTCTCGGTCGAGTACCTCTGAAGGTCGGTCGACATGCGCACGTAGGCGACCGCGCGGACTGTGCTTTGTTCGGTGGACTTGTTCGTCCTGCCCCTCCCCACGTCATGCTCCGTCGCAACCATCCTGCCGGGACGCCGGCTAGGGTCCGCGTCCCATCGTAGCTATGCGTGGGAGCGTGGAATGTCCTTTCCGAAGACGGGCAAGTTCCTTCAAGACGGCGATGAGGTTTCGTTCGCAGCGATGGTGTCCGTGGTACTGAGGGGGACGCTGGGCGACCGGCCGGCGTCGATCAAGCAGGTCGCACGCTGGACGGGTGCGGGTGAACGGACGGTCAAGAACTGGTTCTCCGGGACCTCCGCCCCGCGGGGCCACCATTTCCGCGGTCTCGTCCGGAACTGCCCGGAGATGCTGGACGCGTTCCTAACCTCAATCGGTCGCAGGGACCACCTCGCATTCGCTCGCGTGGAGGAAGCCCGGGAACGACTGCGGCAAGCACTGACCGTCCTGGATTTCGATGCCCCGGACGAAAATCCACGGGAGTGATCGCGCACCACCGGTTCGAACCGCCGGCCATTCCTGGTGCGGCTCCAATCAAGCCTATACTGGTCGCGTGCGGCGCTCTGCAGCGCCGCCTCCGACCCCGCCGCATCGAGGCGTCACACGTAGCCAGAGATTGAGCCATTCTCCGAGATTTGTGTCAGAGGCGAGCCACGTAGGCCTCGTAACCCGGCATGTCCGAGGAGATCGGGACGACCTTGAACTTGATGAACGTCCCCCCGACGAAACGGTAGAACGTCGCCGCGACCGGGCCCTCCTCGTTCACCTGGCCGAACACGACGAGCAGGTTGCTGTCGGCTCGGTACACGAACGGCCGGAACGACGCGGGCACGCGGTCCCAGCCGGACGCCGAGCCCGGCAGCGCGGTGACCGCCCCGGTCCGCTTGCTGACGACCGCACCCTGTACGCAGCCCCCGCCGCAGCCCCACAGGCTGAGCGCGTATTCCCCGGCGAAGCTGACCGGGTCCGCCGCCATCGCCCGCAGCCGCGTGCGGAACGCCCGCTTGTCCGCGGTGTCCAAGATGACGGGTGCGGCCGGGCCGCGGTACACCGGGCCGGCCGGGTATGCGGCGAAGCGCGCGGGCGTATCGAGCCGCAGCGGCTTCGGCCCCGCCTCGGCCGGTGCGGGTGCCGGCAGCGGCGCGCTCGCCCGTGGTGGGGCCGGCGTCGCCGCGGCCGGGCCGCCCCGCAACAGCTGCCGCAGCGTGTGGCCGTCGTCGAGGTAGCGAACGTCGTCGATGCGCCAGTGGTCGGCGCTGCGCACCAGGACGTAGGCGATTCGCGGGTGGACGTCGGGCGCGCCCTCGAGGTCGAAGCCCGCGGTGACCACGACCGGCCCGCCCCCCTCGGTTTTGGACGACAGCCCAGTCAATCGGTAGCCCTGGGGCTCCTGACTGCCCGTGTACGGGTCGGCGTCGAAGTCGCGCGCGTTCGCCGCGAACAATGCGCGGAGCGAGGACGTCAGGAAACGCTCGTCGTCCCCGGCTCTCTCCCGCACCGTCAACACCCGGCTCAGCGTCCGCGCCAGGATCTCGCGGACGGTCGATTCCGCCGCAGCGGTCTCTGCGGTGACCGGGGCTCCCGAGGGGGCCTGGGACGATGCGTCCGGAGGCACCGCCGCGCTCGTTTGCGGCGCGGCGGGCGGAGGGCGCGATGGTGGACTCTCTGCCGGGGCACCCGCCGGTGGGTCGGCAAGGCAGGTTTGCAGGAGGTTGCGCACCCACGCAGAGGCAACTGCGCCGCGCACCGGCAGACGCGCCCCGGGGAACGACACCTCGAAGTCCCGGTCGAGCAGCAGTGCGGTGAGCGCGAGGCTGCCGGCATCAAGGAACATCGTGATCACCAGCCGGTCGATGGGAGCGAGGTCGATCTCCTCCGCCTGCACGGCGCCGAGTCCGACGAGTTGCACCTGCTTGACCCGGTTGCGCTCACTCTTGCCGGTCGGGTCGAACACCCGCAGCTCGATCTTGCGGTCGGGCAGGCACAGCAGCTCGACGTCCGGCTCGTCGCCGGGCTCGCCATAGCGTACGTTTGCCCCCGGCCGGTCGGTCCCCACACGGCCCGTGTCGGCGGCGAGGCAGCGGTGCCTGCAATGGACGGTACCGAAGGACGTGCTGGCGCGGTCGCGGCCGAGTCGGCCCCCCAGACGGCTCCCCCGACCGTCAAGAACGGCATCACTGCGATGACGAGCCTCGTCCAGCGTCTCGCTATGCGGCGCCCCTGCTTCGAATGCTTCTGGTCAAGGTGGTGCTTGGGTCGGGACGATGCGTCCGCCTCACGGCTGTTCCGCGCCGATATCCGGCTGCGGCGTGTGCAGGGGAGGCTCATGGTCGCCACCCTTCAGCGGTCCTGATCGCACTGGATCAGCCGGTCGCCTTGTTGGAAGTCCGCGTAGCCTTGCGTGGCGGTGCAGAAATCGAAGGCTTCGCCCGGCCGCGTCGCTCGCCAGCCGAACTTGGCGCAGGCCTCCTGGACGGTGATCGCGTAGGTCTTGTTCCGCCACCGCAAGGTTTTCCGCGCGTCATCGATACGCACGGCGAGCGATTTTCCATCGACCCGGCATGTGTATCTGTAGACATCGGCCCGAACTGGAATAGCCGAAACGATCATGATCGCAGCAACAAAGCACTTCATCATCTATCCCTTCGTCTAGCGGGCACCAGTCGCCTCCGGCTGACGACATGCTGAGCGGTGGCTCGGCGGCCGCTGGAAATCCTCAAATCAGTATTCACAAGCGAGCATGACCGTCATCACGCGGAGTGTAACGCTACTGTCGGCCGGATCCGGTGAGGTGTTGCGTCCAGCGCGGTCGAAGTAGTCGATCTTCCAAAATACCCGCTCGCCCGCGTCCTCGACCGCACCGAAGTCGTGCTCGCCGTATGGGTCGTTGTCGGCGTCGAAGCGGTCGAAGGCGGCTATGGCGTCGAGCACGATCTGCTGGCGCTCGCGGCCGAGCGCGATGATCCCGGCGGTGAGCACGAGGGTGCCGCCACTGAGCGTGCGGCGGAGGATATCGTTAAGGGCACGGAGACGCTCCGCGTCGAGGACGGCGGTCATGGGAACCTCGGGGCTGTGGGGCAGTGGTATGGGCAGCGGTCGTGCCCGGCGCGGCGCTGATGGCGCGCTCGGGCAGCGGCAAGCGGCCCGGGCGCGGTTCGCGGACGGCTAGGTTGCCTTAGGGGGCAGGAGAGCCAGCTCGTCGGCGGTGCGCAGAATGGTCGGGAAAGCGGCGGGATCGTAGTCTCTCCACCGTAGGGAGAAGATTCGGCCGTTAGCGCCGATGATTTCCGCCTCCCACCAGCCTTCGTCGGGTCCTTCGTGGGCGAGCACGATGCTGCCCAGGCCGATCTCGCTGCGGTCCTCCGGGCGGGGCCGGCCGACGAACAGATGAGTGCCCGGCCGCGGCGCTGGCGGTTCGCCCACCGGCTCGTCGGCGCAGGGCGACGGGGCCTCCCCCTCGTCCGATGTGCGTTCCCTGCCTGACGAGGCCGCTGGGCCAACTTCCTCCGTTGCGGGGGAGGCGGCTCCCGCCGGCGGGTCCACGGATGGGGCGTCGCCATCGCCGTGCGGATCGATCCGACCGCCCGCGGCGACAGCGAGCCCGGCTTCCTCGCCGGCGAACGCGATCAGTTGGGCGTAGAGGTCGCGCTTGGCGAACGGCACGAGGGCGCGGCCGCTGGGCAGGACCCGCCCCCGGGCGAGTTGCCCGGCGAGTTCGCGGCCGGCGGCCTCGGTAATCGGCAGGGCGCGCAACCGCATCGTCGTGGCCGCGGCGGTGGCCGCCTCGGTATCGGCGGCGTCGAACCATGCGGCGCGGGGTCGGCCGCCGCCGTCTCGGCCGAGCAACACGAGCGCGGGCGGTTGTGGGGCGAGCGGGGTCTCGGCGACGCGGGTCGGCAGGCCGGCGCGGGCAGGCTTGGAGCGGGCGCTCATCGCAGGCCCGCTGAAACGACGAAGGCCCCCGGGAGGGGGCCTTGCGAGATGCGGAAGGAGTAGCCGGATCGCGTCCGATGCGAGGGCTGTGCTGCCTGTCGTGGAGTGCTCGTTTCGTGTCGTCGGATCATCTGCCTCTCCTGATTGCAGGCGGGGCGAGCGGCGCGGTTGCGCCGGCTCACAAGCCAACATCGTCAGCATGACCGAATCACCGACCGTTGTCAAGATTATAATCCTATAGAGCTAAGGCAAACGTCAATCGTCCTCTCGCCGATGCAACTTCGAATGCCGCCGCCGAACGAGTTCCCGGCACGGTGCTACGAACGGCACATCAAGGATGGCGGCTGGTTCTGCCTCGGCCTCTCGTCGGGATGGATGGTTGAGGACGCGCAGACGGCCTGCGATTGGTGGTCGACCCTGGGGGACTTCCTCCGCCTCCAGCGCGTTGCTCCCCCCACCGGGCTGTGGCCGGACCATAACGCCTTGTCTCACGGAGAGGCCGGGCGGCATCATCGGGACGCCCTTGCCTTGGCCGCCGAGGTCGGCCTCCTCGAAGAGTACGAGCGCCATGTCGTGGGCGACGCTACCGTCGTGTCGGCCCTCTACGGCCGGCTCGCGCGCGATGGAAAGAAGCTTCTGAACGGTCGGGCTCCGTGCCCCTGCGGCCTGCGCCGACGGGGTAAGCCGTCCTGCGGCGGAACTGTCCACGTCGGAACATGGTCGAGCAACTGCTAGGCGCGGAACGGCGCCGCAGCGTGAAGTTAAAGGAGTTCTGGATTGCGCTCAGCGGGACGTCTTGCTGCAAAACGATGAAAAATTGTCCATTGGCAGATACGGCACCTTGTGTGCGAATTTAGCCGCACGCAATGCACAAAAATTTTGATTTAGATATATTATATTTTGCTGCGATGGTCGTCGGCAGTTGAAATTTTTGAATGATTTTGGCAGAATATCAACACACTGAACTGGTACGAAGAAGTCCGATAGCAACAGATTATAAGTAACAACCTGCGATCCGAACAATGCTACCAATCGGAGGCGACGGATGCGGATCGAAATTGCGGAAAAGGCTCTGGCCGATAGAAGTTACCTCGAACTTTATCCCTTTGGCTACCTCCGAGTCGTCGAGTTCCATGCCTGAGGCTTCACGCGGGAAAGTTACAGCACCCCGGCGCCGTACACGTTTAGGCCGTGCATGGTGGCGTCGCGCACGCAGCGGGTCTCGTAGCATTGCCCATTAAAGTCGCAGCGCATGAAGGCACACTACTCTGAACACTGCTGCACCTCATTGGCCGTTCCAGTGATAGCGACGCTGTACGAATATGCCGGATGCGGCAGGTGGCACGTAAACTGTGGAGCCAGGAAGCCAATCTCTGTCGTCCGCCGACTTTGTCCCGGCGTGGGCGGTAATTTGGTAACGAGAAAGAAGTCGAAAGAACATCGAGGTTGCCGCGGTGATGGAAGGATGCCATCCCCGATCCAGCTCGCACAAGCCGTGAGCGAACTCCGCATCGGGGTCCGGCGCAGCCTCGGAGGGCTGTCCCTCGACCAGCCATCCCACAACACCGTAATCGAGCTCGGTCGTTGAGATCGCGTTCAGATTGCGGTCCCTGCCAGCGACATCGAAGTCCCACATGCGCCACCGCTCGAACGCGCGCTGCCAGAGTGCGCGCCGCCGCCGAGCGTTTGCTAGGCTCCTGAACACCGTGAGGCAGCGCGTAACCGCGACGCGGCCGTCGCCACCCAGGGTGCTGAGTTCGATGCTATCGACGTAGGCTTGGAGCGCGGCCTCGTCGGAGCGCGCGAGTGCACGGCCGAGGGCTGCCTGCATATGGGGATTGCGGACCGGGTATCGGTTGCACACCGCGAGCCAGCCCGGCCATTCGACACGGTCTCTTGCCAGGACGAGCAGCAGATCCCTGAGAGCCGTCTCCTCCTCGGATGTAAGGGTACGCTTCTCCCGCCGCACGACGCGCTCCATCACCGCGAACCGGGCGAGCGGGCTTATGCTGGCAACCGAGGTCCGGATGGCCTCCCCAAGGGGTAGCGGTCCAAGGAGCATGTCGCCGTGCATCCAGCTCGCGACCTCGTCGATGAGGTAGATCAGTCTGGGGCGATCAAGCGCGGCCAAGCCATAGAGAGCCTGGGCTGCGGCAACGTCCAGACGGGGCATGTGCGGGAAGGCGAGGGCTAGTTCGCCGAGCCGCGCCCAGTCATGAGCCTGTTCGACCTCCTGAAGGGCACCCAAGTGCTCGCGTTCCCAAACCGGCGCATCCGGTGGGATCTGAGCTTGAGGCCTCCGACTTCGAACGACCATCGGAAGCACCATCGCGACGATGCGCCGACCACCGAGCTGCGGTCGCGCAGCCTCCCAGAAGCCTCCAGCCTCGTCCCAGAGCGCCGCGGAGATCAGGGCTGCCTCAAGCCGAAGCTCGGGCTTGTCGGTGTCCGGGCCGAGATCGCACAAGGTGCGCACGGTCCACCCGAGGCGTGCGGACAAGCAGCGCACCTCCTCCGGGGGGAGCGTCGGCAGAGCAGCCAGCGCAGGCAGCACATCGCCGAGATCTTCCCGCGCCGCCCTCACCAGCTCTCCGAGAGTGGCGTCAGTCAACCTCGGCTCGCGCTCGCGGATCACGGCCTCGACGCTTGCGGGTGGTTCGACCTGCCCGTCCCAAGCCTCCAACAGGCGGACGAGCGCCCGCACCCGCGCGGTCACCACGATCTCCACACGACGTGCTGCGGGCCGGTCACCGCGGACCAGAGGTCCTCGAAGGCCCCGGCGATCAGCGCGGGGTTCGAGACGCGCTGCAGGATGTGATGCGCATTGCCCAGGCTGTTGACGGACGTTCCCAGAGATTACGCCCGGGGACCGTCCCGGCCGTTCGGGAAGATTAAGAACCGGTCATGGAACGCCCATCCTCCGGGGCCTCGGCTATTCCGGTACTCCAACCTCAACCCCTCCAGATTGCCACCGTCGCGGGTGAGGATACCCCGCTGTCGATCCGCAAACGATGCCCGCGGCGCCTCCGGCGCTTCCGGTTCAGGCTCTCCTGCCGGTCCGGATGGTACCGCACGCGGCGGGTCGCGCCCGTCGGTCAGTCCCCTGAGCGGCACTGCGCTGTGCGGGCACCAGAACAGCGTCTGGAGGATGTCGTTGCCTGTGAGGTAGGGGTCCCACAGATCCACCCCCCGCTCGCCATGACGGTCGATGAGAAAGCGGATGTCGGCCAGAGCCCGCGCCCGCTCCCGCGACGAGCCGGAAGCGGGTCGGTACTGAACGAAATCACGCGTTTCTTCGAGACGCCTGCGCTCCTCAAGATCGTGACGCCGAGCAAGCCAGTAGTTGGCGTCCTGGCCATCGTCTTCGCCGACGGTCGTCGTCGTCGTGTGGGCGAGCCGTATTCGCACCTCGCGGCGCTCAGTATCGGGATCCACCGCTGCGAACAACCTGGGTTCGTGCTGCTGGACGTGCCCGTTGACCGATACCCGTCTCAAGATGGCTGTCGGAGCGGTTGCGCTTAGGATCGTACCGGTCTCGGCATCCCACATCTCAGACTCAACGGGTTGCCGGCGACCGTCGACCGAGATGCAGGCGGCTTCTTGAAATCGTCCACTGAGCGCGGCACCGGTCAAAAGCTCGTCCCATTTGGCACGGGCCGCCGCCGAAAGGGGGCGCGGGGTCGATCCCGGGCTCCAGGTCGCGTTCAGGCTCAGGTCGACGGCATCGCGGGGTACGTCGACGCTGGGCACGACAACGGTAACCGGCACCTGGATGAGGACGTCACCCAACAAGTCTGCCAAACCAGCGAAGGCCATCGGAACGGCGGCGGAAACCGCGTCGGACAGTTGCTGAAGGCGCCGCCGGTCGGCAAAGAATGGGGCGAAATGCAGCTTCTCCCGATTGAGTAGGCGGAACACGTAGGATCCAGCCCAGAAGTTGTTTTTCAAGACCTTGTTGAGCGGAACGGTCACTGTGCCGTCGGGCGGCGCGAACATGAGGGGCTCTGGACGAAGGTTACCAACCTGAAGGGCGTGCCCACTGAGCGACCACGTCGCGGTCGAGGGATAATCCTCCAGGGTGCGCTCGAGGGCCGGTAGGCGACGGAACGTGCGCGCCACACCGAAGGCCCAATCGCGGAAGCCGTCGATGCGGATGCGCGGTATTGGAAACTGTGGCGGTTCGGCCTCACCCACGTCCGCGCGCCCTTCTGAGAGGACGGTCAGTGACAAGACATTCAGAGGTTGGGCGCCGCGCGGCGTAGCCGTGATCTCGGTTAGCTCGACGTGATCGAATCGCCCAACGTGGCTGGGCTCCAAAAGCGGGACCAATTGCTGGCGCAATCGCGCGAACTCGGCTGTAACAATCTCAGTTCCTCGCCCAAACACGGGTGAAGTGGGCTCTGGTGCCCCAGTCGACATGCGGTCAAATCCTTGAAGTTACCGTTAGACCCGCAGTGATTTCTCTGCGCGTTTGGCTCACAGTTGAGCAAAAGCCACAGTCATAACGACCCAAGAAGCTGTACTAAGATCCATGGCACGCGCGAGATGGCATCTGCGCGTGCGTTTAGTGAACCGCCGCCGTAGTGTTCCCCTAAGCTCTTGGCCGACCAGCCGCACAATGCGTCGACCACGTTGTCAGATACCCGCCTCCGCCGCGAGAATTCGGAAGCGGTGCCGCCAGCCTTAATTATGGCTCGCCCCTGGATCACTAACGTGCTGACGAGCAAACTCGCTCAGATATTTTCATCCCCCCTGCAGTGAACTGGCTACGTCGCCCTTTGCGTGCAGCACGATGAACGGACGCTCATCTCGCACGCCCTCGACGAACGCCGAAGAGTCAAGCTCGACTAGTTGAAGAGACAAGGACACGTCGCACGCCAGCTTTGTCTCCACTGTCCCTGCCTCATGGGTGATCCGGAGCACCCATACGCCGCCGAATCGGCCTTTGTCCTCGAACGAGCGTGGGGCTCGGCGGCAGCGCCACGGAAGCTAACCCCAAGGGCACACCCATGAGCGCCAGAGCTCGGCGATCACGTCACAACGTTAGGTCTGTTCATGACCAATGGCCCTGATGGAATTTTCTCAAGCTCTCGCTTCATCGCCCTGACGTCGTACTCGCCGTACTGATCACCGACGGACCGATGCGCGTGACCGGTGATAGCGTCGGTTACATCTCCGGCGAGGCCGTAGTTGCGCGCGAGCGTCTTGAACCTGTGCCGCCAGGAATGATTCGGTGCAAGCCGTGTGTCGGTTAGCCCTAGGCTGCGCACCCATCGCCCAAGGATTTTCGCGCCGTTGCCGCCGCGCTTGCCGAACTTGTCCGGTGGCAGGTCGGGAAACAGCGGACCGACTCCGCGCCCGCGCACATAGTCGAGGAGGCCTGCGGCGATGAGCGCCGAGTGCAGGGGCACGGTGCGCTCCGAACCGATGTTCTTGAGCGAGCCGGCCTCGGCATCGAAGCGCTTCACCACGACGCAGTCGATTTCGCTGAAATCCTCCACGCGCAACTGGCAAACCTCCGACAGCCGAGCACCCGAATACGCGCACACGAGCGGCACCCACCGCTTAATTGGATCGCGCTCGCCTGCCGCCGCCGCGAGGATCTGAGCCGCCTCGGAGTCCTTGAAGCCGCGCTTGCCCTGGCCTGGCTTCTGCTTGACGGTGATGGTGATGCGCTCGGCTGGGTTGTCGGGGAGCCGTCGGTTGTCGACACCCCAGCGCAGCACTGCCCGAACCGGCGCCAAGCGGCTTTCACGGATGGTCTTTGCGGACAGTCCCGATGCCACGAGGCTGTCCTTCCAGGCGACGAGTTTGTCGGCTGTGACCCGTGTGGCATCGTTGTCGCCGAGGAACGCGGCGAGCTGCTGCATGACCCGCGTCCAGTCGTAGACCGTCTTCTCGACCGGCTTGCGCTCGGCGGCCCACCCCTTCACCAGGTCGTCGAATAGGACCTTTGCCATCGGCGCCGGGCGTGGCGCGGGCGCTCTACCCGCGGACGGTGAACGCTCAGGCAGGGTTTCCGCCACGTCGCCGAGCGCGTGTCGTTCGAGCTTTATACTCGCACGTTGGATGGCCGCAGCTACCGCCCTGGCTAGCGTGCGGCGCCCGTCTGCGTCGAGCTGCAGGCCCTTCTTTGCGATCAGGGAGTCGGCCTGCTTGAGGCACCATGCCTCCATGTCGTCCTCGCCGTGGTCGGCGTAGGCGCTGTGCAGAACTTGGTGAACGACGTCGGGACGCCCCCACAGCCCAACCCGGCGGGGCTGCCACAGGCGCGCGAAAAGGTCCGTACGCCAAAAGTTCTGACTCGGGTTGTCGCGGTGCAGGGCGATCCAGCGGTCATGGGCCGGCGCAGCCATTTCGTGCGCTTCGCGCTCGCTCAATACGGTAGGGCCGGCCGCGAGCGTCGCCCAGCGCAACTCGATCTCGCGGACTGCATCGACGAAGCGGGCGCGGGCTACCTCGGGATCCTTCGTGCGCAGGCTCAGCTTCTCAATGGCTCGGCCGACGAGCGGCTGAAGTTGAGTCGGGACGGCCTTGCGGACGTAGTAGATGCCGCTATCGGGATGCTTCCAGGGACGTGCCATCGGTAAGGGCATATGTACCACCCGAATGTACCAGTCGGGCCGTACGAACACGTTGCATATCAGCAACTTACCGTGACGATTGGGCTTTTAGCAAGACTGGCGGAGAGGGGGGGATTCGAACCCCCGATGGGCTTGCACCCATGCCGCATTTCGAGTGCGGTGCATTCAACCGCTCTGCCACCTCTCCGCAGAGGTGTCTTATCGACGGGATGCGCCCTAGCATGCGGCGGGCGGCCCTACAAGCCGGCTTGACGTGGGAAGTGCGCATCGCGTCCGGAAGGCTCTTGCGGAGGGCGGGGCTGCGGTGTTCATGCCACGCATGTCCGACCTGTTCGTTTCCGCCGGCCTCGAAACAGGCGCGCCCCGGCCGCTCGCGGATCGTCTGCGCCCGCGCCGGCTCTCCGAGGTCGTGGGACAGGAGCATCTGACCGGGCCGGACGGGGCCCTGACACGGTTGCTCGCCTCGCGCTCGCTCGGCTCGCTGGTGTTCTGGGGGCCGCCCGGCACGGGGAAGACCACTGTGGCGCGGCTTCTCGCCCATGAGACCGCGCTCCATTTCGAGCAGATCTCGGCGATTTTTTCCGGTATCGCCGATCTGCGAAAGGTGTTCGAGGCGGCGCGCAAGCGCCGCGCGACGGGCCAGGGCACGCTGCTCTTCGTTGATGAGATCCACCGGTTCAACCGTGCACAGCTCGATGCCTTCCTGCCGGTCATGGAGGACGGCACCGTCACCCTCGTCGGCGCGACGACGGAGAATCCCTCCTTCGAACTGAATGCGGCCCTGCTCTCGCGCGCCCGGGTGCTGCTGTTCCGCGCGCTCGACGCGACCGCGCTCGCCCGGCTGCTGGCGCGCGCCGAGGAGATGGACGGCCAGCTCCTCCCGCTCGATGAGGAGGCGCGCGCGGCGCTGATCCGCATGGCCGACGGAGACGGGCGCGCCGCGCTGACGCTGGCGGAGGAGGTATGGCGCTCGGCACGCCCCGGCGAGACCCTCGATGCGGAGACGCTGCAGACCCTCGTCCAGCGGCGGGCGCCGATTTACGACAAGGCGCAGGAGGGGCATTACAACCTCATTTCCGCCCTTCATAAGACGGTGCGCGGCTCGGACCCAGACGCGGCTCTGTATTATCTGTGCCGGATGCTCGATGCGGGCGAGGATCGGCTCTTCATCGCCCGGCGGCTCGTGCGGATGGCGGTGGAGGATATCGGGCTCGCCGACCCGCAGGCTCTCGTCGTGGCCAATGCCGCCAAGGACGCATTCGATTTCCTCGGCTCGCCAGAAGGCGAGCTGGCGCTGGCGCAGGTCACCGTCTATCTCGCCTGCGCGCCGAAATCGAACGCGGTCTACACCGCCTACAAGGCGGCGACGCGGGTGGCGAAGGCCGCCGGCTCGCTGGCGCCGCCGCGCACCATCCTCAACGCGCCGACGGGGCTGATGAAGCGCATCGGCTACGGCGAGGGCTACCGCTACGACCACGACGAGCCCGACGCCTTCTCCGGCCAGGATTACTGGCCGGAGGCGCTCGGACGCCAGCACTTCTACGAGCCGACGGATCGGGGCATGGAGACCCGGTACCGGGAGCGGCTCGCCTATTGGGAACGACTGCGGCAGGAGCGCCGCGGCGAGGACTGACCGTCCTAGGCGATATCGAGGGATCTCGACCGATCATGCAGGCTTACGCGACGCTCACCGCCACCTTCGCCCGTCTCGGCGCCCTCGAGGATGCGAGCGGCATCCTCGGCTGGGATACGCAGACCCAGATGCCGGACGGCGCCTCCGACACCCGCGGAGAGCAGTTGGCCGTGCTGAGCGTACTCGCCCACGAAATCCTCACGGACCCGCGCAATGCCGAGCGCTTCGAGGCGGCGGAGTCCGAGGCGGGTCTCGGCGAGTGGGAGCGGGCGAATCTGCGCGAGATGCGTCGGGCCTATGCCCATGCGGCGGCGGTGCCGGGCGATCTCGTCGCCGCCGCATCGAAGGCGACGACGCGCTGCGAGATGATCTGGCGCGAGGCGCGGCGCGAGTCGGACTTTGCTCGGCTGCGCCCCCATCTGGAGGAGGTGCTGCGGCTGCGTCGGCTCGTCGGCGAGGCCAAGGGCGCGACGCTCGGGCTCGATCCCTACGACGCGCTGCTGGACGGCTACGATCCCGGTATGCGGCGCGCGCGCATCGATCCGATCTTTGCGCAGTTGCGGACCGTCCTGCCGGACCTCGTCGTCGCGGTGCGCGAGCGGCAGGCGGCGCAGGCCCCTGCCCTGCCGCTGCCCGGCCCGTTTCCGGTGGCGATCCAGCGGGAGATCGGCCTGGGGCTGATGCGGGCCGTCGGGTTCGATTTTTCCCGCGGGCGCCTCGATGTCAGCCTGCATCCCTTCTGCGGCGGCGCCACCGATGATGTCCGCATCACCACTCGCTACGACGAGGCCAGCGCCACCGGCGCCCTGATGGGTGTGCTGCACGAGACCGGCCACGCGATCTACGAGCAGGGCCGGCCGGCCGCATGGCGCCATCAGCCCGTGGGTCAGGCCCGCGGCATGAGCCTGCACGAGAGCCAGTCACTGCTGGTCGAGATGCAGGCCTGCCGCTCGGCCGAATTCTGCGCCTACCTCGCCCCAACCCTGCGCGCGGCGTTCGGCGGCGACGGCCCGGCCTGGGAGGCGGACAACCTGCACCGCCTCTACACCCGCGTCGAGCCGGGCTTCATCCGGGTGGATGCCGACGAAGTGACCTACCCGGCCCATATCCTGCTGCGCTACCGCCTGGAGACGGCGATGATCGCGGGTGACCTCACGGTGGCCGACCTGCCGGGCGCCTTCAACGACGGCATGATGGAATTGCTGGGACTGACCGTGCCGGACGATCGGCACGGCTGCCTGCAGGACATCCACTGGCCCGGCGGCAGCTTCGGCTACTTTCCGACCTACACCCTCGGCGCACTCGCGGCCGCACAGCTCTTCAGGGCGGCCTGCGCCGCGCATCCCAGCATCCGACCGGCTCTGGCCGAGGGTGACTTTGCGCAATTGCGCGGCTGGCTGCTCGAGAACGTCCATGCCCGCGCGAGCCTGATGGAGACCGACGAATTGCTGCTCGCAGCAACCGGCAAGCCGCTCGGCGCGGAGGATTTCCTGGCGCATCTGCGCCGCCGCTATCTCGGCGCGGCGGTGTGAGGGTCGGGCCCCGGTGTGACCGATCGGGGATTGCGCTCGGCGGCGGAGGACCGTAACGGGGCCGCCCTCCCCTTGAGAATTCAAGCGATCCGGTCCCATGGCGGCCTGCGGCCTCGATTTCGGCACGTCCAACACCACACTCGGGATCGGCGCGGGAGACCGCCCGGTCCTGGTGCCGCTGGAGGGCACGCACCGCACCCTTCCGAGCGCAATCTTCTTCGCGCCCGGCCGCGAGGCGCAGATCGGCCGGGCGGCGATCGAGGCCTATGTCGAGGGCACACCGGGCCGCTTAATGCGGGCGCTCAAATCGGTGCTCGGCTCCGCTTTGATCGAGGAGACCACGCCCGTCGGCCGCGAGCGCATCCGCTTCCGCGATGTCATCGCCCGCTACCTCACCCTGGTGAAGGCGCGCGGCGAGGCGGAGGCCGGCGTCGACCTCGACACCGTGGTGCATGGCCGCCCGGTGCATTTCGTCGACAACGATCCGGCGGGCGACCGCAAGGCGGAGGACACGCTGCGGCAGATCGCCGAGAGCATCGGCTTCCGCCATGTCCGCTTCCAGTACGAGCCGATCGCCGCCGCGCTCGAATACGAGCGCATGGTGACGAGCGAGGAAATCGCGCTGATCGCCGATATCGGCGGCGGCACCTCGGACTTCTCCATCGTCCGGCTCTCGCCCGAGCGGCACCGGCGTGACGAGCGGGCCGACGACATCCTGGCCAATGACGGCATCCGCATCGGCGGCACCGACTTCGATCGAAATCTGAGTCTTGGCGCGGTGATGCCGCTCCTCGGCCTTGGGAGCCCGATGAAGCGGGCGGATCTTTCCGTGCCGAACGCCTATTTCCACGACCTCGCAACGTGGTCGAGCATCAACCGCCTCTACAATTCCAAGACGCTGCGCGAGATCGACGAGGTGGTGCGCGACGCCGCACGGCCGGAGCTCGTGACCCGTCTGCGCACGGTCGTGGAGGCGGAGCGCGGGCACTCGCTCGCCATGGCGGTGGAAGGCGCCAAGATCGCCGCCTCCGATGCGGGAACCGGCACGGTCGATCTCGAATGGGTCGAGTCGGGCCTCGCGGCCGCTGTCGATCGCGGACGGCTGGCGGGGCATACCGAGGACCTTGCGCGCCGCATGGCGCAGCGGATCGACCGCTGCCTCGCTCAGGCAGGGCTGTCGGCAGACCGGATCGACGCGCTATTTCTGACCGGGGGATCGACCGGTCTGCCGCATGTTCGCGCGGCGCTCACCGCCTGCGTGCCGACGGCGCGAGTGGTCGATGGCGACACCTTCGGCTCGGTCGGGCTCGGCCTCACCCTGGAAGCGGCGCGTCTGGCGGCTTGACGCGCGACGCCATGCGCTGCACGCGGTCACGGACAGCGAATCGATGATCCCATCAGCGGCGACGCTTTGCGCCGTCATCTCAGGATGATAGCAGCGGCGCATGAAGGGACGTCCTCCACATCGCGGGTCCGGCGCGAAACGCGGGCCCGGCGGCTACACGCCGCGCCCCGGCACGGGACCGCGCACCTCCGCCAAGGACGCCGCGCAGCGCGCCGCGCGCAACCGCGGCGACGATGTCAGCGACCGCTCGCCCTGGGGCGACGACGCCGTGCCGGAGAGCGCGCCGCGCCCACCGCGTAAGCCGAGGACGGCCGCCCCGAAGGCGGATGCTTCCTGGGAGCGCGCCGGGCCGCCGGCTGCTCGAGCCCCCACTGCCAAGTCCACACGAGCCGATTCCTCGCGGGCCAAACCCCCACGGGTCGAAGCTCCGCGGGCCGAGTCCCCTGCCCCGCCTGCCGGCCCGACCCGGCGTGAGCAGCGCGCCGCCGCCTCGGCGACGCTGGCGAGCGGCGTGCAGACCCTGACCGTTGCCCCCGACGAAGCCGGGATGCGCATCGACCGCTTCCTCGGCGCGCGCTTTCCGCAGCTTCCCTTCACCCGCGTGCAGAGCATCGTCCGCAAGGGCGAGTTGCGGGTGGACGGCAAGCGCGCCAAGCCGAACGACCGGCTCGAGCCGGGATCGAGCGTGCGGGTGCCGCCGCTCAAGCTGGAGCAGCCGGCCGACCGGCCGCGCAGCGCCGCCAAGATCGACGGGGATGCCGAGTTCCTGCGCTTGCTGATCCTCTACGAGGACGCGGACATGATGATCCTCAACAAGCCGTTCGGGCTGGCGGTGCAGGGTGGCTCGGGCACCGTGCGCCATGTCGACGGCCTCTTGGAGGCGCTGACCGGGCCGGACGGGCAGCGCCCACGCCTCGTTCACCGCCTCGACAAGGACACCGCCGGCTGCCTGATCGTCGCCAAGACGCGGCTTGCTGCCGCGACGCTGGCCAAGAGCTTCCGCTCCCGCGCCGCGCGAAAGATCTACTGGGCGCTGGTGGCCGGCGTGCCTCGAACCCGCCAGGGCCGGGTCTCGACCTATCTCGTGAAGGACGAGCCGACCGATGCCGACGCGCGTATGCGGGTGGCCAAGCACGGCGACGACGGCGCGAGCCACGCACTGACCTACTACGCCACCGTCGATCAGGCGGCGCAGAAGCTCGCTTGGCTCTCGCTGAAGCCGGTGACGGGCCGGACGCACCAGTTGCGCGCCCACGCCGCGCATATCGGCCACCCGATCGTCGGCGACCCGAAATATTTCGACGTCGAAAATTGGGAGCTGCCCGGCGGCATCCAGAACCGCCTGCATCTTCTGGCCCGCCGCATCGTGATCCCGCATCCGCGCACGGGCCAGCCGGTCGATGTCAGCGCGCCGCTGCCCCCGCACATGGCCCAGAGCTGGAACCTGCTCGGCTTCGATGCCGCGCGCTACGACCCGATCGTCGAGGCGCCGGAGGCCTGATCCGCCCGCCGGCCCTTCACGAACGCGCGGAGCGCCTTGGAAGTCGGGGCTCTTGCCATAGGTTTCGCATCGTAAGCCTTCCGCGTGGACGGGAACACGGCGAGGTGCTTCTATCGGCGCGAACCGATGGGACGTGGCGGCAGGTCGCCGTCCCGCCTCTCGGACGCCTTCGTCCCGCTGCTGGCCGCTGCTACGAGGTTTTAGGATCGCATGAGGCCCGTCACGCTGTTCTCCGTCGCGTTTGCCGGCCTCGTCTGCGCCGTCACGCCGGTCGGCGCGGCACCGCCCGGCGACAAGGCGCAGGGTCCGACGCAGGGGCATGCCCAAGGGCAGCCTCAAGGGCAACCCCAAGGCCAGCCGCCGACACCGCCCCAGGGACAACCGCCATCTGCCGCCCCGCCCTCACAGGCGTCGCGGCCGCAGGGCCAGGGGATGCGTGCCGCCGAGCGCCGTCGGCGGATCTCCTACGCCGCCTGCAACCGCGAATCGCATCGCCGCAAGCTGTCCGGCGGGGCACGCCGCCGGTTCCTCGTCCGCTGCCGCCTCGGTTACGAGCGACGCCCGGCCTCGCAGCCGGCGCCCGTCCGTCGGCCTTGAGCCTTCGAGGCGACGCGTTCGTGCTCAAGCTGATCGTCTTCGATGTCGACGGCACCCTCGTCGACAGCCAGCACCTGATCGTGGAAGCTCAGCGGCGAGCCTTCTCGGAGCACGGGCTGGAAGCGCCCGCGCGCAAGGAAGCCCTCTCCGTCGTCGGGCTGTCCCTGCCCGAGGCGTTCCGCCGTCTCGTCGGCGAAGCCGGGCCGATCGAGTCGCTTTCGCACAGCTATCGCAAGGCGTTCCAGGCTTTGCGCGTCGATCCGGATTACGAGGAGCCGCTGTTTCCGGGGATGGCCGAACTGGTCGAGCGGCTGCATCGCCGCGATGACATCCAGCTCGGCATCGCCACGGGCAAGTCGCGCCGCGGCGTCGATCATCTCGTGGACAAGCACGGCTGGGAGCGCTGGTTCGCCACGATCCAGACCGCCGACGACGCGCCGTCCAAGCCCGATCCAGCGATGCTGCTTCAGGCGATGGGCGAATCCGGCGCCGAACCGTCGATGACGGTGATGATCGGCGACACCACCTACGACATGATGATGGCCAGGAGCGCGGGCGTGGCGGCCATCGGCGTCGGCTGGGGCTACCACACGCCCGGCGCGCTGTTCGGCGCCGGCGCGGTGACGGTGGTCGATTCCGCGATCTCCTTGAGCGACCTGTTCTCCGGCCCTCTCGACGACGCGCAAGCCGGCCCGGTCACGCCGCGCCTTGCCGCCTCATAGAGGATTGATCTTCGCCGCACCGGAGACTCGCGCGAGGCTGCGAGAAATCCTATCTGCGAACCATGAGCATCTCAGGCGACGACGTGACCCGCGATTGGCTGGGCGAGCCCGGCGGCGATGGACAGCACGATCCCATCCGGGCCGCCCGCGCGAGCACGGCACCGACCCTACCCAAGCGCTTCTACGCGCAGGCCGGCGTCGCGGAGGCCGAGGGCGGCTTCCGCCTCGTCCTCGATGGGCGCGGCGCCAACACGCCCGGCCGCCGGCCGCTTGTCGTCCCCGATCGCGGGCTCGGTGAAGCGCTCGCGGCGGAATGGGCGGCGCAGGAGACGGTGATCGATCCGCGCACGATGCCGCTGACCCGCATCGTCAACACCACAATCGACGGCGTCGTCGAGCGCCGCGCCGCGGTGGCCGAGGATCTCGGCGCCTTTGCCGGCACCGACCTCGTCGCCTACCGCGCCGGAACGCCGGACCGCCTCGTCGCCGAGCAGGCCGCAGCCTGGGATCCGCTGGTGGATTGGGCTGCCGACGCGCTGGGTGCGCGGCTGTTCCTCGCCGAGGGGGTGATGCATGTGGAGCAGCCGGAGGGTTCGGTGGCGGCGCTTCGCGCGGCAATCGACGCGGTCGACGATCCGTTCCGACTGGCAGCGCTTCACGCTATGACGACGCTGACCGGCTCCCTCGTGATCGCGCTGGCAGTGTTGCACCGGCGCCTGAGCGCGGACGAAGCCTGGGCGGCTGCCCATATCGATGAAAGCTATCAGGCCGCCATCTGGGGGCGCGACGCGGAGGCCGAGGCCCGTCTCGCCTTTCGCCGAACCGAATTCGACGCGGCGGCCGTCGTCGCTCAGCGCAGCACCTGAGAGGCGTTGCACCAACCTTTGACAGATGCGCTTACTTGATGAGCATCATGATTTTTCTTAGAGCGATGAGAAAGCAACTGCCTGCTTGAATTGAGAAGTCGCCTGTTTGCACGATCGGATTGGTGCGCTCTGGCTTTACTCTCGGTCTCATCTGATTTTGGAGACGAACCTGCCGGCCCATCGATTCAACGCACGGTAAGTCACCCTTGCCGCCGTCGCCGCCTTGCTCGCCCTGAGCACTGCCGCCTGCGCCACCAAGCCCCCGCCCGTGCCGGACGAGCCGATGCCGCTCGTCAAGAAGGGCTGAGTCCGCGTCTGCCAACGGCGAAAAGGCCTGAACAATGGGTCCAGCCTACGAGCCGGGTCCACAGGCGTGCATGCCATCGCCGAGCATTGGCCCAATGGACGCCTGCCGAGCCGTTTCCGAGTGCGGGAACGCGTGCTAAGGGCGATTGATCGATGCAAGGTCAAGCTCTTACGCTGTGATCTGCATTCAATAAACGATTTCGATCGTCAGGGAGTCTCGCCGGACCATGAAGGATATTCTCGAGAAGCTTGAGGAGCGCCGCGCGCAGGCCCGTCTCGGCGGCGGGGAAAAGCGGCTCGAGGCGCAGCACAAGCGCGGCAAGCTCACGGCACGCGAGCGCATCGAACTCCTGCTCGACCACGGGTCGTTCGAGGAATTCGACATGTTCGTCCAGCACCGCTCCACCGATTTCGGCATGGAGAAGCAGAAGATCTCCGGCGACGGCGTCGTGACCGGCTGGGGCACCGTGAACGGGCGCACCGTCTTCCTGTTCTCGAAGGACTTCACGGTGTTCGGTGGTTCGCTCTCCGAGGCGCACGCGGCCAAGATCGTCAAGGTTCAGGACATGGCGCTGAAGATGCGCGCGCCGATCATCGGCATTTTCGATGCCGGCGGCGCGCGCATCCAGGAGGGCGTTGCGGCGCTCGGCGGCTATGGCGAGGTGTTCCGCCGCAACGTCGCCGCCTCCGGCGTGATCCCGCAGATCTCGGTCATCATGGGCCCCTGCGCGGGCGGTGACGTCTACTCGCCGGCCATGACCGACTTCATCTTCATGGTGCGCGACACGAGCTACATGTTTGTGACCGGCCCCGACGTGGTGAAGACCGTCACCAACGAGGTGGTCACGGCGGAAGAACTCGGCGGCGCCAAGGTCCACACTTCGAAGTCCTCGATCGCCGACGGCTCGTTCGAGAACGATGTCGAGGCGATCCTCCAGATCCGCCGCCTGCTCGACTTCCTGCCCGCCAACAACATCGAGGGTGTGCCGGAGATCGAGAGCTTCGACGACGTCAACCGCCTCGACAAGTCGCTCGATACGCTGATCCCGGACAACCCGAACAAGCCCTACGACATGGGCGAGCTCATCCGCCGAGTCGTGGACGAGGGCGACTTCTTCGAGATCCAGGCGGCTTATGCCCGCAACATCATCACCGGCTTCGGCCGGGTCGAGGGCCGCACCGTCGGGTTCGTCGCCAACCAGCCGCTGGTGCTCGCCGGCGTGCTCGACTCGGATGCCTCGCGCAAGGCGGCCCGCTTCGTGCGCTTCTGCAACGCCTTCTCGATCCCGATCGTCACCTTCGTCGATGTGCCGGGCTTCCTGCCCGGAACGGCGCAGGAATATGGCGGCCTGATCAAGCACGGCGCCAAGCTGCTCTTCGCCTATTCTCAGGCGACGGTGCCGCTCGTCACCATCATCACCCGCAAGGCGTTTGGTGGCGCCTACGACGTTATGGCCTCCAAGCATGTCGGCGCCGACTTGAACTACGCCTGGCCGACGGCGCAGATCGCGGTGATGGGCGCCAAGGGCGCGGTCGAGATCATCTTCCGTGCCGAGATCGGCGACGAAGCCAAGATCGCCGAGCGGACCAAGGAGTACGAGGACCGCTTCCTCTCGCCCTTCGTCGCGGCCGAGCGCGGTTACATCGACGAAGTCATCATGCCCCACTCCACCCGCAAGCGCATCGCCCGCGCGCTCGGGATGCTGCGCACCAAGGAGATGGAGCAGCCCTGGAAGAAGCACGACAACATCCCGCTCTGAGGCGGGCCTGCGAGAAGGCCGCCCAGAGGGCGGCCTTTTTCGCTCTGTTACGGCGGGTGACGTCTTACCCGAAACTTCCGGTCCGGCTCGTTGCCAGTTCCGGCTTGCCGGCGGTTAGCCGCCGCTTCAGCCGCACCAGCGCCTCACGCTGCAACTCGCTCGGTGCCGAGTGGGCAGAGGCGACCTTGGTCAGCATCTCCACGAGTTGCACCCGCTCCTCGCCGGTCAGCTTCTCGCGAAACAGCGGCAGCAGCGGGTCGGCGACCAGAGAGAAGGGTCGGCGCTCCTGCGTATAGCGCCATGCCCGCTCGAAGGTCGCGGAGATCGTCTGAATCTCCAGCGGGTTCTCCATCAGCTCGAGGATGCGGGTCTTCTCGGAGGCCGTGATCGGGCTGCCGGTGCGCACGATCTGGATCATCAGGATCACGGCCGCGAGGCGCACGTCGTTCACCCGCTGCAGCGGCGTCCCGATGATGTTCTCGAACGCGGACTTCGCCTTGCGCTGGAGCCCCTTGGTGTCCTGATCGATCTCCTTGAGCTGCTTGACCGTGTAGTGGGCTCGCAGCAGCCAGATCAGAACGCTTGCAATGACGGCGGCAAAGATAATGAGAATCGGCAAAAGGCAGCCTCCGCGAACGCACAAATGATGCGAATCGCCGCTAGCCGAACATGCAGACGTGCCAACGTCAAATGCGGTTGGCGTCCGAGAATGTGATTGAAGACGAGAAGCCGGAATTCGTTGAAGTGGGCGTGGTGGGCGCGACAGGGATCGAACCTGTGACCCTTCGCGTGTGAAGCGAATGCTCTCCCGCTGAGCTACGCACCCGAGCCCCACGATGCCGCCTGCGGAGGACGGCACGGGCGTCGCCGTGGCGACGGAGGGCCGTATACGCCGAGGCTCGGCGCTCGGCAAGCGGCTTCCGCACCGCCACGACAGAATCATGACGGCAAAAACGACCACAGCCGATCGCGTCCTGTCGGCTTGCCGCACCGAACCGACTCGGCTAGGAGAGCGTACCGTACCGTACGGTACTGCTTATCAGCCGGGACATGCAGGCGAGCACCCTCACCATAGAAGAGCCTCCGATCGAGCGGCCCTCCCCGCGTCAGCAGGCCGTGCTCGACGCCGCGCTGGCGCTGATGGTGGACGGCCGCGATCCGCTCACCATGGACGCGGTGGCACGCCGGGCAAGCTGCTCTAAGGAGACGCTCTACAAGTGGTTCGGCGACCGCGACGGCCTGCTCACGGCAACGGTGCGCTGGCAGGCCTCACGGGTCCATGCCGGCCGCTACGAGGTGAGCGGCCTCGACGCCGACACTTTGCGGGACAACCTCCTCGACTTCGCCGAGAGCTGGCTCGCGGTGATCAGCAGCCGCACCTCGGTGGCGCTCAACCGCATCGCCATCGCCGAGGCCGGTTCGGCCAAGAGCAATCTCGGCGGCATCGTGCTGGCGAACGGGCGCTTCGCCATCGGCGAGCGGGTGAAGCCGGTGCTGGAAGCCGGCCGCGCGGCGGGCCTTCTCGCCTTCGATGACGGAGAGGCGGCGTTCCGGACCTTCTTCGGGCTGGTCGGCCGCGATATCCAGATCAGACTTCTCCTCGGCGACGCGCTCGATCTCGACGCTGCCGGGATCCGGAGCGACGCGGCCCGAGCCGTCGAGCAGTTCCTGGCCCTCTACGGCCAGGCGAAACCCTGAACCGAAACGACTGACACGAGAGAGGACACCACCATGCGCGTCTATTACGATCGCGACGCCGACCTGAACCTGATCAAGGGCAAGAAGGTCGTCATCGTCGGCTACGGCTCCCAGGGCCATGCCCACGCGCTCAACCTGCGCGATTCGGGCGTGAAGGACATCGTCATCGCGCTCCGCGAGGGCTCGGCCACCGCCAAGAAGGCGGAGCACGAGGGCTTCAAGGTGATGAACGTCGCCGATGCCGCCAAGTGGGGCGACGTGGTGATGATGCTCACCCCCGACGAGCTGCAGGGCGACATCTACAAGGAGTCGCTCGAGGGCAACATGAAGCAGGGCGCCGCCCTCCTCTTCGCCCACGGCCTCAACGTGCACTTCAACCTGATCGAGCCGCGCAAGGACCTCGACGTGCTGATGGTCGCCCCGAAGGGTCCCGGCCACACCGTGCGCGGCGAGTACCTCAAGGGCGGCGGCGTGCCGACCCTGATCGCCATCGCCCAGGACGCTTCGGGCAACGCCCACGACCTCGGCCTCTCCTACGCCTCGGCCAATGGCGGCGGCCGCGCCGGCATCATCGAGACGACCTTCAAGGAAGAGTGCGAGACTGACCTGTTCGGTGAGCAGGCCGTGCTCTGCGGCGGCCTCGTCGAGCTGATCAAAGCCGGCTTCGAGACCCTGGTCGAGGCGGGCTACGCCCCCGAGATGGCCTATTTCGAGTGCCTGCACGAGGTGAAGCTGATCGTCGACCTCATCTACGAGGGCGGCATCGCCAACATGAACTACTCGATCTCGAACACCGCCGAGTACGGCGAGTACGTCACCGGCCCGCGCATCGTGACGCCGGAGACCAAGGCCGAGATGAAGCGCGTCCTCAACGACATCCAGTCGGGCATCTTCACCCGCAACTGGATGCTGGAGAACAAGGTCGGCCAGACCTCGTTCAAGGCCACCCGCGCCAAGCTCGCCGCTCACCCGATCGAGGAAGTCGGCGCCAAGCTGCGCGGCATGATGCCGTGGATCTCCGAGAAGGCCCTGGTCGACAAGTCCAAGAACTAATTTGAAAATCGGGAGGCCGTGCTTTGCTCGGCCTCCGCTGTGGTGAAGAAGGGTCGGTTCGCGCGAGCGTGACCGGCCTTTTTTCGTCGGCCGTTTGCGGCCTTTCATCTTTGCCTTAAACGCTCCCCGAGGAGGCCCGAGGCAACGGGCCCCGGAGGAGACGCTTATGGCATCGCTCTACTCGGAGGCGCACCGCGCCCTCCAAGAGGAATTCGGCACGACCAAGCTCGCGGTCCGCCTCGACGAGGACTGGGTGCACGAGACGGTCCAGCCGGAGGAAGCCGCCTTCATCGGCTCGCGCGATATGTTCTTCCTGTCTACCGTCGATCCCGACGGTATGCCGACCGTCTCCTACAAGGGCGGCCCGACCGGGTTCGTGAGAGTGGTCGACGGCTCGACGCTGGTGTTTCCCGGCTTCGACGGCAATGGAATGTTCTACTCGGTGGGCAACATCGCGGGGCAGGCCAAAGTCGGCCTTCTGTTCATCGACTTCGAGACGCCGCACCGCATCCGGGTGCAGGGCCACGCCTCGCTTCTGCGCGACGACCCGCTGATGGCCGAGTACACGGAGGCGAAGTACCTCGTGAAGGTCGATGTGACCAAGATCTGGGTCAACTGCCCGCGCTACATTCACAAGTACAAGAAGCTCGAGCAGAACAAGTACGTCCCCCGCCCGAACCGCGAGACGCCGCTGGCCGCCTGGAAGCGACTCGACCTCGCCGGCGACGTGATCAGCGACGAGGACAAGGCGCGGGTGGCCAAGGAAGGCCGCCTCGAAGTGTCCGAGTACGAGGCGCTCGTCGCTCGCGGCGAGGCCTGAGGCCGTTCGGAAAGGTTTGCCGGTCGCGCGGCCTGTCGGCTCAGCACGTCGGGTCGTGCATTTCACACGCGACCTCGCGCTCCGCGAAGGGGCTCCTTTCGGCACGACGTTCTTCAGGTCAGCCTTGGCCGATTGACCGCGTTGACCGACGGAGTCTTTCAACAAAAGAAGCCCGCGCATTCCGAGGAATGCGCGGGCTCTCTCACTTCAAATCGGGCGGGCTCACATCGCCTTGAGCGGGCCGGCCTCGATCACGTCCTCGACCGTGCGCAGGCCGGCGCGGGTGGAGTTCACGAGCACCGCCATGTTGCCCGGCGGGTGCTGGTTCTTCCACATCTTGGTGTGGGCGGCCGGGATCTTGTCCCAGGGGAACACCTCGCTCATGCACGGATCGACTCGCCGGTCCATGACGAACTGGTTGGCGGCCGAGGCCTGCTTGAGGTGGGCGAAGTGCGAGCCTTGAATACGCTTCTGGCGCATCCAGACGTAGCGGGCATCGAAGGTGATGTTGAAGCCGGTCGTGCCGGCGCAGAAGACCACCATGCCGCCGCGCTTCACCACCAGCGACGAGACCGGGAAGGTCGCCTCGCCCGGATGCTCGAACACGATGTCGACGTCGTTGCCCTTGCCGGTGATGTCCCAGATCGCCTTGCCGAACCGCCGGGCTTCCTTGAGCCAGGTGTTGTACTCAGGGCTGTTCACCTTCGGGAGCTGGCCCCAGCAATCGAAGTCCTTGCGGTTAATGACGCCCTTGGCCCCGAGGCTCATGACGTAGTCGCGCTTCGATTCGTCCGAGATCACGGCGATGGCGTTGGCGCCCGAGGCCGCGCAGAGCTGCACGCCGAACACGCCGAGACCGCCCGAGGCGCCCCAGATCAGCACGTTCTGGCCCGGACGCACGATGTGCGGCGCGTGGCCGAACAGCATGCGGTAGGCGGTGGCGAGCGTCAGCGTGTAGCAGGCCGCCTCCTCCCAGGTCAGGTGCTTAGGACGCTGCATCAGCTGGCGCGACTGCACCCGGCAGAACTGGGCGAAGGATCCGTCGCCGGTCTCGTAACCCCAGATGCGCTGGGTCGGCGAGAACATCGGATCGCCGCCGTTGCACTCCTCGTCGTCGCCGTCATCCTGATTGCAGTGGACGATGACCTCGTCGCCGACCTTCCAGCGCTTCACCTTGGCGCCGACCTTCCAGACGATGCCCGACGCGTCCGAACCGGCGATGTGGTACTCGCCCTTGTGCACGTCGAAGGGTGAGATCGGCTCACCGAGGCCGGCCCAGACGCCGTTGTAGTTCACGCCCGCGGCCATGACGTAGACGAGCACCTCGTCGTCGCCGATGTCCCACACGGGAAGCACTTCGAGCTGGTGCGACTCTTCCGGAGGCCCGTGGCGCTCGCGGCGGATCGCCCAAGCGTACATCTTGGCAGGCACGTGTCCGAGCGGGGGAATCTCGCCGAGCTCGTAAAGGTCCTTGGCTTCCGCCGTCTGCCCAGTCCAGGCCGGCGCTGCGCTTGCAGCCATCGTGACACTCCCTGTTTATCCTGGTGCGCGCGTGACGAACGGCGCGACCTTGGCCGACGCTATAAGCACGATGTTTCCGGCCTTCCAAGTGGCCTAAAAGACAAGGCTTCCTGGCATCCGCACAAAAAAGAGGCACCGCCCGAAGTCGATGCCCCTGTATTCAAAATAAACTTGAGTTCGCTACTCGGCGGCAACGCGCGTGGTGTCGATCCCGAGTCCCTGAGCGACGCCGCGACCGAAATCCTCGTGCACCTTGAACCAGTGCGCGATCATCCGATCCTGGATGTTGCGCGGGCTGTCACCCATGGAGGTGACGATGTTCTCGACCAGCCGCTTGCGACCGCCCTCGTCGAGAACCTTGGTCCAGAACAGACGCGGCTGGCCATAGAGGTCCTCGTCGTCGCCCGGCCAGCCGTAGCGGCTGGCATCGCCGCGGATGCGCAGGGGCGGCTCGGTGAACGACGGATCCTGCTTCGGTCCGCCGAAGGAGTTCGGCTCGTAATCGACCTGGGCGCCGTGGTTGCCGTCGGTGCGCATGGCGCCGTCACGGTGGTAGGTCTGGACGGAGGCGTTCTTGGGTTGGTTCACCGGGATCTGCTGGTAGTTCACGCCGAGCCGGTAGCGGTGGGCGTCGGCGTAGGAGAGCACCCGGTTCTGCAGCATCTTGTCCGGCGAGAAGCCGATGCCGGGCACCACGTTCGAGGGCTCGAAAGCGGATTGCTCGATCTCAGCGAAGTAATTGTCGGGATTGCGGTTCAACTCCATCTCGCCGATCTCGATCAGCGGATAGTCGCCGTGCGGCCAGACCTTGGTGAGGTCGAACGGATTGATGCGGTAGGTGTCGGCCTCCAGTTCCGGCATGATCTGCACCGAGACCTTCCATTTCGGGAAGTCGCCCTGCTCGATGGCATTGGACAGGTCGGCGGATGAGTAGTCCGGGTCCTTGCCCGCAACCTCGTCGGCCTCGTCGGCCGAAAAATTCTGGATGCCCTGCTTGGTGTGGAAGTGGAACTTCACCCAGTAACGCTCGCCGCGGTCGTTCCAGAGCGAGAAGGTGTGCGAGCCGTAGCCGTTCATGAAGCGGGCCGATTTCGGCGTGCCGCGATCCGAGTACAGGAACATCACCTGATGGATCGCCTCCGGCGACAGGCTCCAGAAATCCCAGCGGCGCCAGTGCGGCTTCAGGTGCGTGCGCGGGTCGCGCTTCTGCGTGCGGATGAAGTCGGAGAACTTGATCGCATCCCGCACGAAGAAGATCGGCGTGTTGTTGCCGACGAGGTCCCAGTTGCCCTCCTCGGTGTAGAACTTGAGGGCGAAGCCGCGCGGGTCGCGGGCGGTGTCGGCCGAGCCGGATTCACCGCCAACGGTGGAGAAACGCGCGACCATCGGCACCTCCCGACCGACCTCGGTCAGCACCTTGGCGCGGGTGAACTCCGAAAGCGACTTCGTGAGGCGGAACGTACCGTAGGCGCCGTAGCCCTTGGCGTGGACGACCCGCTCCGGGATCCGCTCCCGGTTGAAATGGGCCATCTTCTCGATGAGGTGATAGTCCTGCATCAGCACCGGCCCACGCGGGCCGGCGGTGAGCGAGTTCTGGTTGTCGGAAACCGGGTTTCCGAACGCCGTCGTGAGGCGCGGGCTCTGGTCTGTCATCGCGTGCTTCTCCTTGCCGATGCCTCTGCGGGCGAGCGTCGCAACCAGCGGTCGGCCGTGCGAGCGTTGCCGGCACAACGCGCAAGGCCGAGCTTGGAGCCGTTCGGATCTGCAACGGAGCGATGCATCTGTCGCTTTGCTGTCAAACAAGTCGCGTGGATTTGACGGAAGCCGGGCCGGATCGGTCTTGCCCGGTCCGACGGAGCGAAGACAAATCCGCTTCACTGCCGGATCAAGTTTTTCCAGGGCTTGAGGCGGGCACCCCCGACCTTTCTCCGAGATGACGAGCCGCGGCGGCTTCGCTACGGTGCCGGCCAACAGCCGCGCCTCAATGCGCGCAATCGCATCGGATCAGGGAGTCGAGTGGGATGAGCGCGCAAGCGAGCGTCGCCGAGGTCAAGCGCGACAAGCCGTGGATCATCCGCACCTATGCGGGTCACTCCACGGCGGCGGAGTCGAACAAGCTCTATCGCGGCAACCTCGCCAAGGGCCAGACCGGCCTCTCGGTCGCCTTCGATCTGCCGACCCAGACCGGCTACGACCCCGACCACGAGCTCGCCCGCGGCGAGGTCGGCAAGGTCGGCGTCTCGATCGCGCATCTGGGCGACATGCGGGCCCTGTTCGACCAGATCCCGCTGGCGCAGATGAACACCTCGATGACGATCAACGCCACGGCGCCGTGGCTGCTGTCGCTCTATCTCGCGGTGGCCGAGGAGCAGGGCGCACCGATCGCTGCGCTCCAGGGCACGACGCAGAACGACATCATCAAGGAATACCTCTCGCGCGGCACCTACGTGTTCCCGCCCGCGCCCTCGCTCCGGCTCACCAAGGACGTGATCCTGTTCACGACCAAGAACGTGCCGAAGTGGAACCCGATGAATGTCTGCTCCTACCACCTGCAGGAGGCGGGGGCGACGCCGGTTCAGGAACTCTCCTACGCGCTCGCCATCGCCATCGCTGTGCTCGACACCGTGCGCGACGACCCAGACTTCGACGAGGCCAGCTTCTCGGACGTGTTCAGCCGCATCTCGTTCTTCGTGAATGCCGGGATGCGGTTCGTCACCGAGATCTGCAAGATGCGGGCGTTCGCCGAGTTGTGGGACGAGATCGCGCAACAGCGCTACGGAATCACCGACTCTAAGAAGCGGATTTTCCGCTACGGTGTGCAGGTCAACTCTCTCGGGCTGACGGAACAGCAGCCCGAGAACAACGTCCACCGCATCCTCATCGAGATGCTGGCGGTGACGCTGTCCAAGCGCGCCCGCGCCCGGGCGGTGCAGCTGCCGGCCTGGAACGAGGCGCTCGGCCTGCCGCGGCCCTGGGACCAGCAATGGTCGATGCGGATGCAGCAGATCCTCGCTTTTGAAACCGACCTGCTGGAATACGACGACATCTTCGACGGCTCGACGGTGATCGAATCCCGCGTCGAGGCACTGAAGGAGCAGACCCGCGCCGAGCTGAAACGGATCGCCGAACTCGGCGGCGCGGTCACGGCGGTCGAGGCGGGCGAGCTGAAGCGGGCGCTGGTGGAATCGAACGCCAAGCGCATCGCCGCGATCGAGAAGGGCGAGCAGATCGTCGTCGGCGTCAACAAATGGCAGCAGGGCGAGCCCTCGCCGCTCACCGCCGGCGATGGCGCGATCTTCACCGTCTCCGAGACGGTGGAGATGGAAGCCGAGTCGCGGATCCGCGAGTGGCGCTCCAAGCGCGACGACCGCGCGGTCGGTCAGGCGCTCGACGCGCTGGAGCAGGCCGCCCGCTCGGGCGCCAACATCATGCCGCCCTCCATCGCTGCGGCGAAGGCCGGCGTCACCACCGGCGAGTGGGGACAGCGCCTGCGCGAGGTCTTCGGCGAGTACCGCGCGCCGACCGGCGTGACGATGGAGACCGTCACCTCGGGCGCGGCGGAGGAGGCGCGCCTGCTCATCGCCGATCTCGGCGAGCGCCTCGGCGAGACGCCGAAGCTCGTCGTCGGCAAGCCGGGCCTCGACGGCCACTCCAACGGCGCCGAGCAGATCGCGCTCCGCGCCCGCGACGTCGGCTTCGACGTGACCTATGACGGGATCCGCCAGACGCCGACCGAGATCGTCGCCAAGGCGAAGGAGCGCGGCGCCCATGTCATCGGCCTCTCCGTGCTGTCCGGCAGCCATGTCCCACTGGTGCGCGAGGTGAAAGCCAAGCTGCGCGAGGCCGGGCTCGACCACGTCCCGGTCGTCGTCGGCGGTATCATCTCCACCGAGGACGAGCTGGTGCTCAAGAACATGGGAGTCACTGCGGTCTACACGCCGAAGGACTACGAGCTCGACAAGATCATGGTCGGACTCGCCAAGGTCGTGGAGCGGGCGCTCGACAAGCGCGCCGCCGACCGGGCGGACACGGAAGCCGGCGTGCCGGGGGCGCCGAAGCGGAGCGAGGGCGCGGCTCAAGTCTTCTGAAGGCTTTCGCAACGCTGCGGGTGAGAGGTACGCCCCCTTCTCCTTGCGCCTCGCGGACGGGGAGAGAGGGGCGTGCAGTCCGGTCCACCGTGTCAGCGGCGGTTGTGCTGTGGCAGGCGGCGAAGAGAGAGCCCCCTCAACGGACGCCGCCGCTGGCGTTGATGACCTCTCCGGTCACCCAACGGGCGTCGTCGGAGGCGAGGAAGGCGACGACCCGGGCGATGTCATCCGGCTGCCCGGCGCGGCCGAGCGGCGTCTGAGCGACGAGGCCGGCCTCCATCTCGGAGCCGGCGATGCCGGCCGTGTGTGTGCCCTCGGTCACGACGTAGCCGGGACTGACCGTGTTGACCCGTATCTTGCGCGGAGCGAGTTCGTTGGCGAGGACGCCCGAGATGCCGTTCAGCGCCGCCTTGGTGCCTGTATAGACGGAGCTCGTGGGCATGTTCACGTCGGTGACCACCGACGAGATGTTGATGATGCTGCCGCCCTCTCCGAGATGCCTCGCGGCCGCCCGCGTCGCGAGCAGGGCGCCGAGCACGTTGATGTCGAACAGGCGGCGGTAATGCTCCTCCGTCACCTCCTCGATCGCCGCGAATTCGTAGACGCCGGAATTGTTCACCAGCACGTCGAGCCGGCCGAATTGCTGCGCGGCGGCGTCGATCAGGCCCTTTGCCTGCTCAGCCTTGGAAACGTCGGCCTGAACCGCAACGGCCCTGCCTCCGGCCTCGATGATGGCCGCGACCACGGCATCCGCACCGGCCTTGCTCGACGCGTAGTTGACGACGACGGCCGCACCGTCCTTCGCCAGCGCCTTGGCGATCGCCGCACCGATTCCCTTCGATGCGCCGGTCACTACCGCGACCTTGCCCTCAAGCTTCGACATCTGTGCTATCCCTTCGACATGGGACGGCTCCGACACGGAGGCCTCAGTCCCATAGTTCGGAAATTCGGAACTATGGAAGCAGGGTTCAAGCCCCCATATGGATGAATCATGAGGCCCCTGTTTCATCCTGCGATTGAGGACGTCCGACCGGAGGCGATCCTTCACGCCCTGTCCGATCCGCGCCGGGCGGCGATCTTCGCCCGGATCACGAAGGCGGGCTGTGTCGAGGCTTGCTCGGCCGTGTCGTCGGTGGGTGATCAGGTCATCCCGAAATCGTCGCTCTCCAGCCACTTCAAGGTTCTGCGCGAAGCCGGCTTGATCCGTTGCGAGCGGCACGGCATCGAGATGCGCAACCACTCGCGCTGTGCCGAGGTGGAAGCGCGCTTTCCCGGTCTGCTATCGGCAATCATGAACGCCTACGCGGCGCGAACGGCCTGCGAGGACCAGCAGGATGAGGCAGCCCCTCGACCCGAGATGGGATGAGGCTCGGACCGCGAGCCCGATGCGGATGTCTCTCACCCTCGCCGCGCGGCCCTGATGCTGGGAATTCGGGTTCGGACACGGTGGGACGGTGCGGTTCATCCTGCTTGACCCGCCGCCGTCGGCGGTGCCAGTAACCGCCGCTTCAAGCGGGATGCGAGATCGCCTCGGCCCGGACCTTCTTTCCAGGGACCCGCGCCGATGGCCGCGTTCACCGAACTCGTGTTTTCCGGCGTCCAGCCGACCGGCAACCTGCACCTCGGCAACTATCTCGGCGCCATCAAGCGCTTCGTCGAGATGCAGCAGCGCGACGCGCAATGCCTCTACTGCGTGGTCGATCTCCACGCGATCACGATGTGGCAGGATCCGCAGGCGCTTAAAGGCCAGATCCGCGAAGTCACGGCCGCCTTCCTCGCCGCCGGCATCGACCCGAAGCGCTCCATCGTCTTCAACCAGTCCCAGGTGCCGCAGCACGCGGAACTCGCCTGGATCTTCAACTGCGTCGCGCGCCTCGGCTGGCTCAACCGCATGACGCAGTTCAAGGACAAGGCGGGCAAGGACCGGGAGAACGCCTCGATCGGTCTCTACGACTATCCCGTTCTGATGGCCGCCGACATCCTGGCCTACCGGGCGACCCACGTGCCCGTGGGCGAGGACCAGAAGCAGCACCTCGAACTGACCCGCGACATCGCCCAGAAGTTCAACAACGACTTCGCGCAGTCGATCCTGGCGCACGGGCACGGCGAGCAGTTCTTCCCGCAGACCGAGCCGCTGATCGGCGGACCGGCGGCGCGGGTGATGTCGCTCCGCGACGGCACCAAGAAGATGTCGAAATCGGACCCGTCCGAGTATTCGCGCATCGCCCTCACCGACGATGCCGATGCCATCGCGCAGAAGGTGCGCAAGGCCAAGACCGATCCGGAGCCCCTCCCCTCGGAGACCGCGGGCCTTGCCGGACGTCCGGAGGCCGACAACCTCGTCGGCATCTTCGCCGCGCTTCGCGGCATCACCCGCGACGAGGTGCTGAAGGATTTCGGCGGCGCGCAATTCTCCAGCTTCAAGCCGGCGCTGGTCGATCTCGCCGTCGAGACGCTGGCGCCGATCGGTGCCGAGATGAAGCGGCTGGTGGCCGACCCGGCCTATATCGATTCCGTGCTCGCCGACGGCGCCGGTCGGGCGGAGGCGATCGCCGCTCCGACCCTCGATGCGGTCAAGGACATCGTCGGCTTCGTCCGGCGCGGGCCGGCGCTCAGGGCGGTGTGAGGAATCGCGCCGTCACCGGCGCGGCTCGTCCTTGCGCAGGTGGCGGCCGTAGGCCTGCTCCTTATCCTCGCGCTCCTTGATCAGGTCGGCATAGGCCTGGCGCATCTCGGGCGAGACGGACACGCTCTTGCCCTTGGAGGGTTTGCGCTTGGGTGCCTTCTTGAAGGTGTCTGACGTGTCGGCCATCGTCCGCGTGCTCCCCTCGACCGTTCCTATCATAAGGCAAGTCCGGTGCCGGCCGTAAAGTGACCGTCTACCGGCCCGGCGATTCGACTGCTAGATACCGGCGGACCGAGGCCGGGAGATCTGTACCCGGCACCCGACGACGATTTCGAGAAGCACGATGGAAAAGTTCACGACCCTGGAGGGCGTCGCCGCGCCCATGCGGATCATCAACATCGACACCGACCGCATCATCCCCAAGCAGTATCTCAAGACGATCAAGCGCACCGGGCTCGGCCAGGGGCTGTTCTCCGAGATGCGTTACAACGACGACGGCTCGGAAAATCCCGATTTCGTCCTCAACCAGCCGGCCTACCGCAACGCCAAGATTCTTGTGGTCGGCGACAATTTCGGCTGCGGCTCGTCGCGCGAGCACGCGCCCTGGGCGCTGGCCGATTTCGGCATCCGCTGCGTGATCTCCACGAGCTTCGCCGACATCTTCTTCAACAACTGCGCCAAGAACGGCATCCTGGCCATCGTCGTCCCGCCGGAGGATCTGGAGAAGCTGTTCGAGGATGCCGAGCGGGGCTCCAACGCGACGCTGACGATCGATCTCGCGGCGCAGACCATCAAGGGTCCCGACGGCGGCACCCTGCATTTCGACATCGACGAGGGCCGCAAGCACAACCTGCTCAACGGCCTCGACGAGATCGGCCTGACGCTGGACCAGAAGGCTCCGGCGATCGACGCCTACGAGGCGAAGCTCGCCCAGCGCGAATGGGCCTGATCCAGTGCTGACGGGCGCGCCCTGCCCCGCAGGGCGAGCACCCGCGCGGCCTCGGCGAACGCCGCGGCCCAACGGTCGAGCGCGGGCCGGCGGCGCCCTCCCCCGGCTTTCGGCCGCCGCGTGCGAGGCGGCATCGGAATGTGCAGGAAGACCGCCGGGCAGCCCTGCTCCAGCCCCCGGTAGTACGAAGCATTGCAGAGGTAGCGCCCGGCATCGCGTGAGACCGCGGCTGCGAGCCCAACCCGCCGCAGCGCCACCTGCACCTGCGCCGCCGCAGGGCTCCGCCTCTGCGCCGGACCGTCTGGATCGAAAGCGAGCGTCCGCCCCACCGAACCGCTTGCATCCGGAAACAGCCTGCTGACCCGGTTGACGGCCCGCGTCTCGACGCAGACGCGAGAGCGACGGGCGGCAACACCGAGCATCAGGATCCCCTTCGGCCTCCTCGCCAGAGCGGGGGCGAGTTGCGTCTCGAGGGCGCCGTAGCGGGTATCGAGCACGAGGCAGTCCGGCGTCGTCCCGAGGATGCGGCGCAGATGCGGCGAGGCCGCCAGTCGCCGCGCGAGGCGGGCGCTCGGGTTATTGGGCACGGTCGGGAACGGGCCGAAGCCGGTGATGAGCAGGCGGCTCACAACCCGATCAGCGCCGCGATCGCGTCGGCACCGGCAGCGGGCGAGTGCTCGCCACCCGCCACCGCCCGCTCGGCCTCGGCAGTGGCCTGGCGCACCTCGGCGCTGCCGACGAGGCGCTGGTGCAGGCGTTCATGCACGAGGGCCCACATCCATTTCACGTCCTGCTCGCGCCGCTTCTTGGCGATCTCGCCGGTCGCAGTGAGCTTGGCGCGGTGATCCTCGATCCGGGACCACAGGCCGTCGAGCCCCTTGCCGTGAAGGCCGGAGATCGTGACCACCGGCGGCGTCCAAGTGGCCGAGGGCGGCGTCAGGATGTGGAGCGCGGCGCGGTACTCGGAGGCCGCGGCATTGGCCCGGCGCTCGCCCTCGCCGTCGTCGGCCTTGTTGACCGCGATCATGTCCGCGAGTTCGAGGATCCCCTTCTTGATGCCCTGCAACTCGTCACCAGCGCCCGGCAGCATCAGCACGAGGAAGAAGTCGGTGAGGTCGGCCACCGCCGTCTCGGATTGGCCGACGCCGACGGTCTCGACGAGGATGACGTCGAAGCCCGCCGCCTCGCACAGCAGCATGGTTTCGCGGGTCTTGGCGGCGACGCCGCCCAGCGTGCCCGAGGAGGGCGAGGGCCGGATGAAGGCGTTGCGGTCGATGGCGAGCCGGGCCATCCGCGTCTTGTCGCCGAGGATCGAGCCGCCGGTGCGGGTCGAAGAGGGATCGACCGCCAGCACCGCCACCTTGTGCCCGGCGCCCGTCAGCAGCGCGCCGAGGGCGTCGATCGTGGTCGATTTGCCGACGCCCGGCACGCCGGTGATGCCGACACGGATCGCGCGGCCGGTCTGCGGCAGCACCGCGTCGATGAGGTCGCGCGCCGCCGCCCGGTGATCGGCCCGGCGGGACTCGGCCAGCGTGATGGCGCGGGCGAGCGCCGCCCGGTCACCGGCCAGGAGCCGCTCGCGGATTGTGTCCATATCGGGAAGGGTCGCGCTCATGGTTCCTTCATGCCGGGGCGGCCGGCGGGCGTCGAGTGCCCAAAATCCCAATCGTGCCCCGCCACGGTCAAGATCGTGCGCGAAGGAAGAGTCCCCGCACCGGCCTGCTACCGGAACGGGATTTTTCGGGGACCTAAGACCGGTCATGCAGCCCTCCGACGCGACACGCCGCTCCCTCCTGCGCCTGCTGGGCCTGGCCGGCGTGGCTGGCTTCTCCCCTGCCCTGTCGGCCTGCGTCATGGACGGGCTCGCCACCGGCACTGTCGGCGAGACGCAGTCCGCACTCGACGTGAGCCCGGTGCTCCTCGTCGCCACCACCCGCCGTCCGGCCTCCGGCAGCCCGCCGAAGGCTCCGTTCTTCGGCTCCGAGCGCGGACGGGGCCTCAGCTTTGCCGAGGCGCGCATGTCGGCGCCGGACCGCTCGCTGATCGGCAAGGTCTCGGCGGTGGTGGGCGGGGATTGGGGTGTCCGCTCCGTCGGCGAAGTCACGACGGGACCCGGAGCGGCCGCCGCCTTCGCGCAATCCGCGTTCGGCCGCGACGTGCTGATCTACGTCCACGGCTATCGCGAGAGCTTCGAATCCGCCGCGATCAGCGCCGCGCGCCTGTCCGACGGGATCCGCTTCAACGGCGCCTCGGCCCTGTTCACATGGCCCTCGGCGGCGGCGACCTTCGATTACGGCTACGACCGCGAGAGCGCGCTGTGGTCCCGCGACGCGTTCGAGGATCTGCTGAAGACGGTCGCGACGACGCCGAGCGGTGGGCGCATCCACATCGTCGCCCACTCGATGGGGACGCTCCTCACGCTGGAGACCTTGCGCATGCTGCGGGTCGAGGCCGGCGAGGCGGCGGTCGCCCGCATCGGCGCGGTGGTGCTTGCCGCCCCCGACATCGACATCGACCTCTTCGCCAACGGCGTGGAACGCCTGGGGCCGGACGCCAAGCGCATCACCGTGATCTCGGCCACCAACGACCGAGCGCTCGAATTGTCGGGCGCCATCGCCGGCGGTGTCGTCCGCGCGGGGGCGGCCGACCGGGAACGCCTGGAAGCGCTCGGCGTGCGCGTGGCCGATGCCTCCGATTACGGCGGCGGCCTCTTCAATCACGACCTGTTCCTGTCCAACCGCGAGGTGCAGGCTGTCGTGAAACGGGCCATCGCTCGCGGCAGCGGGGCGTAATCTCGTAAGACCCATCGACGAATCCCGTCCCGACGTCCTACAAGCGCCGCCGGACCCGGCCGGCCCGGGTTCTTCGCGCAGCGCCGACCGTCGGCCTGCGGCTCTTTTCCCTCCTTCGAGGACGTTCCCGATGTTCACGCTTGAGATCGACGGCACGGCGATCGCGGTCATCAACGGCGACGAGGCGACCGCCCGCGACCTGTTCACTTGCGACGGCTTCAAGGAGGACATCCGCTCGATGACCACCGCCGGCCGTCCGATCTGGAACGGCACGTCGGCGCTCACCGTGCGCAAGTCCACCGAGGACGAGATCGAGGAGTTCGAGGACGCGCTTGCGGCCGATGACGGCGAAGGCGAGTTCGAGCCCGACGCGCAGCACGCTGCCGAGGGCGACGGCTCGGAAGACGAGGAGGAGGCCGACATCGTCTTCCTGGTCGACATCGACGACGAGGACGAGGATCAGCCGCTCGACGCGTAACGCGGTATCCACGACGAGATAAAGGCCGTGCCTGCGGAAGCGATCGGCACGGTCGTTTTCTATCAGGAAGCGGAGCGCGGCTGGATTGCTTCGCTCCGCTCGCAGTGACCTGGAAGACTATTGTCGCGTCATTGCGAGGCGAAGCCGAAGCAATCCAGAGCGCAACGCTCGCCGCTTCGAGCGCCGCAGCAAATCATCCCTCCCGCACCACCTGCATCGACGTTCCGGCCGACTCCGCCTCGCGGATCGATTCGCAACGCCCGCCGAGATGGCGTGCGAGAAAATCTTCGGCGCGGGCGAAGAAAGCCAGGCGGTTCGCCGGGCGCACGAGTCCGTGGCCTTCGTCGGGAAACAGCAGGTAGGTCACCGGGATGCCGCCTCGCTCCATCGCGGCGACCATCTGATCGGACTCAGCCTGCTTGACCCGCGGATCGTTCGCCCCCTGCACGATCAGCAGCGGCGCCTTGATCCGGTCGGCGAAGTAGACCGGCGAGCGCTCGCGGATCAGCGCCATGCCCTCCTCGGTGTCCGGATCGCCGATGGCGCGGTGGAGTTGCGCCCGCATCGCCTCCCAGTAGGGCGGGATGGTTCGCACGAGGGTTTCGAGGTTGGCCGGGCCGACGAGGTCGATCCCGCAGGCGTAGGATTCCGGGTTGCGGGTCAGCGCCATCAGCGTGGCGTATCCGCCGTAGCTGCCGCCCATGATCGCGACGCGGGCCGGGTCGGCCACGCCCTCTCCCAACGCCCAGGCGACGGCGTCGCTGAGGTCGTCGTCCATCCGCCGGCCCCATTCGCGGTCGCCCGCGTTGAGGAACGCCTTTCCGAAGCCGGTCGAGGAACGGAAGTTGACGCTGAGCGCGGAATAGCCGCGGTTGGCCAGCCACTGATGAATGCCGTCGAAGCCGAAGCTGTCGCGCGCCCACGGACCGCCATGGACGAGAAGCACCAGCGGGCCTGGGCCCTCGGCGCCAAGCGGACGGGTGAGGTAGGAGACGAGATCGAGCCCGTCGCGGGAGCGGATGATCGCCGGGCTCATGGCGGCGAGCGGCGCCCCCTCCAGTTCCGGCCGGGCGCTGCCAAGTGAGCGCAGCGTCTTCGCCCGCCGGTCGTAGATCGCCGCCTCGCTGACGCGGGTGTCGGCTCGCGCGACGACGATCCAGAGCGAATCGTCCTCGGTGCGGCTTGCCGGATACCAGTCGCCGAGCCCTTGGGTTTCGAGGAAGGCGAAATCGTCGGTGAAGCGCGGATCGAGCACGTGCCAGGATTTGCGGGCATGCGTGACCGCGTAGGCCACGGGCTCGTGCGTCTCGGCATCCTGCAGCACGGCGCCGATATCCGCCTCTTCGTGCGCCGCCAGCACGCGTGTCTCGCCGGTGGCGAGATCGATCCGGGTTAGCGCAGCGGTGTTGCGGCCGCGGCTGTCGCGGCAGAACAGAGCCGTACCGGCGGCGTCGAGGTTCTCCGCGCCGGAAACACGAGCATCCTCGGGTGGGAAGGTGAGCCACGGCTTCCAGTTGGCGCCGTCCGGGGCAAGCAACTGGCTCGAACCATCTGGAAGGTTGCGGAAGGCGAAGCGCACCGCGTAGCGCTCATCGATCAGGAAGCCGGCGAAACCGGGATTCTCGGCGACCAAGCTTCGCTCGCCGGTGGCGAGATCGATGCTGTGCAAGTCGTGGAAGCGCGGGTCGCGGTCGTTGATCGCCACCAGCACCCGGTCGCGCACGATGCGGCTGAGGCCGACGATTGCTGCGGCAATGCCGGGAATCGGCGTCAGTTCGCGCCGCTCGCCTGTGGTGAGATCGACGGCGTAGAGGTGGTGATTCTCGTCGCCGTCCGCGTCCTGCACGTAGAGCAGGTGCCGCCCGTCATAGGCGAAGGCGTAGGCGTCGATGCCGCGTCGCCGATCATTGGTGACGGGCGTGGCCGCGTCGAGGTCGTCGATCGGCGCAGACCAGATATTGAGCACACCCTCGTGGGGCGCCACCCAGCCGAGGCGGCGCCCGTCCGGGCTGATCTGATGGCCGTAGCGCGTCGGGTTGCCGAACAGGTGCTCGCGCGGGATCAGATCGACCATGGTGTCTCCTCGAGATCCGGCGGCGCCGCGAACAGGCGACGCGCTCGGGTCTCCAGGAAACTATCGCGGGATCAGCCGAGCACCACCACCTTGGCGCCGACCTCGACGCGGTTGAACAGGTCGATGGCGTCCTGATTGATCATGCGGATGCAGCCCGAGGACACGCTCTGGCCGATGGAATGCGGCTCCAGCGTGCCGTGGATGCGGAACAGCGTGTCCTTGTTGTTCTGCCAGAGATACATGGCCCGCGCGCCGAGCGGGTTGCGGCTGCCGCCGGGGACGCCGAGGCCGCTCTGCAGCTTGTCGACCTCACGGGCGAGATCGGGCCGGCGGGCAATCATCTCCTTGGGCGGATACCAGTCCGGCCAAGCCTGCTTCGAATTGACGGTCGCAGTTCCCGACCACGAGAAGCCCTGCTTGCCCACACCGACGCCGTAACGGCGCGCCCGGCCGTTCGGCAAGACGAGGTAGAGGAAGCGCGCCTTCGGATCGACCACGATCGTGCCCGGCGGCTCGTTGGTGCGGAAATCGACTTCCTGCCGCAGGTAGATCGGGTTGAACTTCTTGTAGGCGATCGCCTGGACCGGGAACGGCTCATTGGCGATGGCCGCGTAGGCCTTCGCGTAGTCGATCGGGCCGTTATCGGGCTCCTGCGGCGGCACCGGATAGCCGGCCTGCTGCTGGCGCGGCGTCTGGTTCGGGGCCTCGGCGGCGGGGGGCGGCTCGCCGTAGCGCTCGGCCCGGCGGCGGGCATAGCCTTCCGCGTCGAGATCCGTCTGCGCGTCGGGCACCGGGCGCCCGTTGCTGACGCGGCCGTTATAGGGGACGTACTGACCGCCGCGGCGACGGAAGAGATTGCCGTTGCTGTCCTGGTAGAGGCGGTCATCGTCGAACCCATCGAAGGTCTGGGCGAGGACGTGCGCCGGCAGGATGGCGAGCCCGAGGCTCGTCGCGGCTCCGAAAAGAAGCGTACGGCGGTTCTGAAGTGACATGGATCGCTCGATCGAATGGGCCGGGCCGAAAACGTCTCCGGAATACGGAAGAACGGTCACGATCGTCCGGGCCGGCTGAACTGCCCCGCTTGTTCCCTAGCAAGGAAGCGCACGGGCGTCAGGGCCGGTCGCGACCGTCATGGCTCCTGCACCGCGAACTGTGCGAACATTGTGTCCGAAAGGTTACACGCGGAGCCGCCATGCGCGCCGCAGGCGGCTTTAACGATTTCGCAAAAAATGTGCGGATTGCGAGGCGAATCGTGGCGGACGGCGATTGCTTTGGCGGGACCCATCCCTAGATCAAGCGTAGCCGTTCGGCCCCGACCACGGACCTCCTCCCTTGCGCGCCTCGCTCCTCCGCCTCTCGCTCGGATTGCTCTGCCTCGGCCTGGTTCTCCCCAGCGAAGCCATGGCTGCCCGCAAGGCGGCTCCCCCTCGCCCGGCCAAAACAATGGTCAAGCCGAAGGTGGCGCAGCCGGACGCGAAGCTGCCGCCCTCGGCACCGCAGACGGCGTGGACCGCGGCCGAACCCGCCAATTGCGGCAGGGTACGTCGCAAGCTGTGGCAGGCCGAGGAAGGCTGGATCGTGAAGACGGTCACCGTCTGCCATTGAGGCCAGGGGCCGCAAGCCACAGGAGATCCCGGCCTGCCGCCGGGATACACTCGAAGCCGGCGACGCAACCCGCTACAAGCCGCCTCGAGGCGGCGACGGTCGCGGCCCCGGTCTCGGTGAGTGGCGTCCTCAGTGATCCGCGTTCTCCATACGGGCGATTGGCATATCGGCCAGACCCTGCGCGGCTTCTCCCGCGAGAGCGAGCACGAGGCCGTGTTCGCCCGTCTCGAGACCATCGTGGTCGAGCGCGAGGTCGATGCTCTCGTGGTGGCGGGCGACGTGTTCGACAGCCAGAACCCGTCCGGTGAGTCCCAGGCGCGCTTCTACGCGCTGATGGCGCGCCTGCACGCGGCGCGGCCGGCGATGACCATCGTCATCACCGCCGGCAACCACGATGCCGCCGGACGCCTCGAAGCGCCGCGCCCACTGCTGGAGGCCATCGGCGTCCACGTCGTCGGCAATGTCCGGCGTCGCGACGGCGCGATCGATCTCGAACGCCATCTCGTGCCGGTCCGCTCGGCCGGCGGCGAGGTGGCGGCGCAAGTGCTCGCCGTCTCCTATCCCACCGCCGCCTGCCTGCCGCCGCTCTCGTCGCTGGGAGCCGAGCGGCGCATCGGCGAGACCTCGCCGATCGTGCGGGCGGTGCGCGACCTCTACGGCCAGCTCTTCGAGGCGGCCCGGCCGCGGCTCGCTGGCCTGCCGCTCCTCGTCACCGGCCATCTCCACGTCGCGGGCGGCCTCGAATCGGAAGGCGCCGAGCGGCGCATTCTCGTTGGCGGCGAGCACGCGGTACCGGCCGACGTGTTTCCCGAGGAGGCGCGCTACGTGGCTCTGGGCCACCTTCATCGCGCCCAGGGGCTGGGCGGCGGGCAAGTGCGCTATTGCGGCTCGCTGATCCCACTCTCGGCCGCCGAGCAGCCCTACCGCCACGGCGTCACCCTGGTGACGCTCGGCACCGGCGCGGCGGAGATCGAGCATATCGAGATCCCGCGCCCCGTCCCCTTCCTGCGCCTGCCCGCTTCCGGCGACATGCCGCTGGCCGATCTCGGCGACCATCTCGCGGCCCTCGCGCTCGCCCCAGACCTGCCGCTGGAGGCACGGCCCTACATCCAGGTTCGGCTCGCCCGCGAGGGTCTGCTTCCGGGCTATCGGGCCGAGGTGGACCGCATCGCCGAGAGTTTCCCCGTGCGCGTGGTCGATGTGCGGGTGAGCGTGCCGCCGCGGGCCGCGATCGAGATCGTGGAACCGGAAGCCCCGCCGCCGCGCCTGTCGGAGCGCGACCCGGAGGAGCTGTTCCGCCTCGCCTACCGCGCGAAATGGGACGAAGAGCCCGAGCCCGCTCATCTCGACGTGTTCCACCGCGCGCGAGCGGAGGCCTGAGCTTCAAGCCATGCGCATCCTCGCGATCCGCGGCGAGAACCTCGCAAGCCTCGCCGCGCCCTTCGCGGTCGATCTCGCTGCCGAGCCGCTCGGCGCCACCGGCCTGTTCGCCATCACCGGAGAGACCGGCGCGGGCAAGTCCACGATCCTCGACGCACTCTGCCTCGCCCTCTACGGCCGCTATCCCCGCGTCGCGGTCAGCCGCCGCGAAGACGTGCCCGATCCCGGCGGCGAGGCGCTGAGCGCCAGCGACGGGCGGGCGATACTGCGCCGGGGTGCCGGGTCCGGCTACGCCGAGGTTGATTTCATCGGCCAGGACGGCGTGGCCTACCGCGTCGGCTGGGAGGCCTATCGCGCCCGCAACCGGGCGACGGGCAAGCTCCAGGCGGAGCGGCGGCGCCTGCACCGGCTCGATGACGGCAGCGCGGTGGCGGCGGGCAAGACGCAGGTGCTCGACAAGGTCGTCGCGCTCACCGACCTGACCTTCGACCAGTTCCGCCGCACGGTGCTACTGGCCCAGGGCGAATTCGACGCTTTCCTCCTCGCGGCCGAGGGCGAACGGGCCGAGCTTCTGGAGAAGATCACCGGCACCGCGATCTATTCGGAGATCTCGAAGCGGGTGCATCTCGGCTACGAGGAGCATCGCCGCGCGGTCGAAGCCTTGGAACTGCGGCAGGGCGAGATCGGCCTGCTCGACGAAGCCGGGTTGCAGGCGCGCCGGTCGGAGCGCGCGGAGCGCCTCGCCGAGGTGGCGGCGTGGCATGCCGAGCAGGAGGCGGTGAGTCGCATCCTCGAGACCGCGCGCCGGATCGAGGCCGCCCGGCTCGCGCTGGTGCAGGCCGAGCAGCGCGTTGCGGCGGCCCGCGCGGCATCGGAAGCGGCGGAACCGGAGCGAGCGCGTTGGGCCGAACTCGACGCGGTCGAGCCGCTGCGCGGGTGCGCGGAAGCCCTCGGCGAGGCCGCCCGCGAGCGGAAGGCGGCGCAGGCTGAGGCCGAAGCGGTGGCGATCCGTGTCGCGGCGGCGCGCATGGCCGCAGAAGCCGCCGAGGCGAAGCGGGTGGAGGCCGGCGCGGCGGACGAGGCCGCGGAAGTCGTGTTCAAGCGTTTCGGCCCGCTCTGGGACCGGGCAGCGGAACTCGACGCCGCCATCGCTCACGCGGAGCTCGAATCCGAAGGCGCCGGGCATAAGGCAGTCCGGGCCGCCGAGGCCGCCGAAGCGGCGCTCGCCAGACTTGCCGCGCTCGACCAGCGTCTCGCAGAGACACGGGAGGCGCGCGACACCGCGGCCCGCCGCCTCGACGCCGACCGCGCTCACGCCCTCCTGGCCGAGCGCGGCGAGGAGTTCGCCCGCCGCATCCGCGAACGGGCGCGGCTGCGCGGGCAAGCGGAGACGGCGGCGCAGGAGGCCGCCGCACGCCGAGCCGAGATCGCAGCCTGCGACGCAGAGGCCAGCGAAGGCACCACTCGCCTCGCCGAGCTTCGTGCCCGCCGCGAGGCGCTGACCGCCGCCCGCGCCGAGCGGGAGGCAGCGTTCGACGCGCTCGCCGAGCCTGCCGCGCAGACCCGCGCCACCGCTCTCGAAGGTCTGCTCGATGCGCTTCGCGACGCCTACGCCCTGGCGCAGCGACACGGCACGGCGCTGGCCGACCGGGCGGCGGCGGCGGAAGCGGAGGCCGAAGCCGGCGCGGCCTTCGCCGAGGCCGCCGCCCGTTTCGCGGCGGAGGAGCGCGTGCTGCACGAAGCCGGCATCCGCCGCTCGGAGATCGCGCCGCTCGCCGAACTCGCCCAGGAAAGCGCGTCGCGCGAGGCGGCGCGGCTACGCAGCCTTCTGGTCGCGGGTGCGCCCTGCCCCGTCTGCGGCGGTCGCGACCATCCGCATGCCCATGGATCCGATGATGCGCTCGGGCGTCTCGCCGAGGAGATGCGCGCCCGCCGCGCAGCACTCGACGCCGAAATCACCGCCCATCAGGCGGCCCACGACCGGGCTAGGGGCGATGCCGCCGCGGCCGAAGGCCGGCATGACGATGCGCAAGAGCGCGGTGCCGCGGCCGCCGAGGCGGCTGCCTCGACCGCCGCCCGCTACCGCGCGGGCCTGCCCGATCTCGCCGCCGCGCTCGAAGCGTCCGGGCTTGCCGTACCTCTACCGCAGGAACCGGATCTGTCCGGCCTTGCCGCCGCCGGCGCCGCCGCGCGGGCCGAGCGCGACGCCACCCAGCGGACGCTCGCCGCGGCGCGGTCTCTGCGCAGCGAGATCGACGGCCTGATCCGGGATCGTGACGCGGTCGAGGCGCGGATCGAGGCGCAAGCCCGCTCCCTCGATGCGCTCACGCGCCGCCGCGGCGCGGCGGGCCTTGCGGCCGAACGGGCGGAGAACGGTCACGCCGCCTTCCTTCAGCGGATGACGGACCTTGCGGGGGAAATCGCTCCGGCCCTCAGTGCCGCCGATCTCGGCCTGCCTGATCTCGACCGCGCGGCAGAGGCCGGCGCCGACCGGATCCTCGCCCTCGGGCAGGCTTACGCGGCCCTACGGACGCAGCAGGCCAGTTACGAAGCACAACTCGCTGCCCTGGCGCCGGAACGGGCAGCCGCCGCTTCTTTGAGCGACACCGAGACGCGCGCCGCCGCCGAAGCCCGCGCCGAGGCGACGGAGCGGCAAGCCCGCCTCGCCGAGACGCGCACAGCCCGCGCCGGCCTGCTCGGAGGGGAGGCGACCGGCCCGCACCGCACGCGGCTCAACAACGAGCGCCGCGCGGCACGCGACGCGCTTCAACTGGCGCAGGCCGCTGGCGCCGAGGCCGCCCGCGCGCTCACGGGCGTCCTCACCGAGGCCTCTGCGACGGCCGCCGCCCTGGAGCGGGCCGCTGCCCGCCACGACGCGGCCGAGGCCGCCTTCGTGCAGGCCTGCGGCGAGCGGGGCCGCGAGACGGTGGCGGCCCTGCTCGCCGTCCCGGTTGAACCGCGCGAGGCCTTGCGCGGGCACCTCGACCGGCTCGCCCGCGACGAGGCCGAGGCGTTGACGGCGCTTGCCACACGCCGCGCCGATGTCGCGACCGTGAGCACCGAAGTCGAGATCGACGTCGCCGCCGCGCAGGCCGAGGCGGCACGGCTCGCCGAGGCGACGGCGCAGGCCCAGCAGCGCCTCGGTGCCCTGGACGCGGAACTGCTCCGCGACGAGGCTGCGCGCGCCAAGGCGGCCGACCTCGCCCGCGCGATCGAAGCAGCGAAGGCCGAATTCGCCACTTGGCACCGGGTCGAGGAGGCGATCGGCTCGGCCGGCGGCGACCGCTTCCGCCGCTTCGCGCAAGGGGTGACGCTCGATCACCTCGTCCACCTCGCAAACGATCAGCTCAGGGCGCTCAGCCCCCGCTACCGCCTCGCCCGGAGCGCGGGCGCCGACCTCGCCCTCCACGTCGTGGATCGCGACATGGGCGACGAGCGCCGGGCGACACGCAGCCTGTCCGGCGGCGAGCGGTTCCTCGTCTCGCTGGCTCTCGCGCTCGCCCTCTCGGGGTTGGAGGGGCGGCAATCCTTCGTCGACACGCTGTTCATCGACGAAGGGTTCGGCTCGCTCGACGCCGAAACCCTGGATCTCGCGGTGGACGCGCTGGAGATGCTGCAGGGCCGCGGCCGCAAGGTCGGCGTCATCACCCATGTCGCGGGGATGATGGAGCGCATCGCCGTGCAGATCCGCGTGGAAAAGCGCGGCTCCGGGCGTAGCGTGGTCCGCGTCGTGGACCGCGGCGCTACCGTCGATTGAGGCCATGCAGCCGCTGCTTCGTTCATAGGCAGCACTGCATCCCTCGACGGCACGGTGCAGTGGCACGGCATCGATCCTGCCGTATCCGCCGATATCCTTCGGACATGCGGGACTCCACTTCGTCGGGGCGGGAAAGGCGGTCGGCTCCGGAAGCCTCTGTCGGGCAGCCGTCCGGCCCAGTTCGCGGTGACCTCGAAACTGGCACGCCCCCTGCATAGCTTCGAGCGCTGCCCCTGGGCGGCGGGCGGGGCAACGGCGCCTCGCGCTCGGACGGCGCGTGTCCGGACACACTCTCCCGCATGAACGGCCCCGCACGGCGCTTCGCCGGACGGCAGGTCTTCGAGCCCAACGAGAACGCCGATGGCTTCCTTCAAGACCGTGATGAAGTCGGGCCACCCCCCGACCCTGTTCGCCGCGTTCCTCTATTTCGACTTCTGCTTCGCGATCTGGGTGCTCAACGGCGCCATGGGTCCGTTCATCACCGAGACCTACGGGCTCAGCCCGGCCCAGACCGGCTTCATGATCTCGCTGCCGATCCTGGCCGGCGCGATCATGCGCTTCCCGCTCGGCATCCTGGCCCAGTATATCGGCCGCAAGAACGCGGCGCTGACTGAGATGGGCGTCATCGTGCTCGCGATGGCCTACGGCTTCTTCTTCGTCTCCTCCTACAACGACGTGCTCGCCATGGGCGTGCTGCTCGGCATCGCCGGCGCCTCCTTCGGCGTGGCGCTTTCGCTAGGCTCGGGCTGGTTTCCGCCGGAGCACAAGGGACTCGCCATGGGCATCGCCGGTGCCGGCAATTCCGGCACCGTGCTCGCCGTGCTGTTCGCCCCGCCGCTGGCCCAGGCCTTCGGCTGGCAGGCGGTCTACGGCTTCGCCGGCCTCGTTATGATCGTGCCGATCCTGGTGATGATCTTTCTCGCCAAGGAGCCGCCGGACTGCCACGGCCAGACCTTCAAGGAGCACGTCTCCTGCCTGTTCACCAAGGACGGCTGGGCCTTCTCGCTGATCTACGTCATCACCTTCGGCGGCTTCATCGGCCTCTCGAACTTCCTGCCGACCTTCTTCTACGAGCAGTTCTCGGTCACCAAGGTCGAGGCCGGGCGCCTGACGATGCTCGCCGCCCTGATGGGGTCGGGCATCCGCATCGTCGGCGGCTACTACGCCGACCGGATGGGCGGCATCCTCGTCCTCTCCCTGGTGCTGCTGGCCGCGATCGGCTCCTTCCTGGCGCTGACCGCCACGCCCTCGCTGGCCGTGACGACGCTGCTGTTCATGCTGTGCTTCGCCGCGCTCGGCGCCGGCAACGGCGCGCTGTTCCAGCTCGTGCCCTTGCGCTGGCCCACCAACACCGCCGTCGCCGGCTCGATGATCGGCGAGGTCGGGGCGCTCGGCGGCGCCATCCTGCCGAACGTGATGGGCTTCTCGAAGCAATATACCGGCGGCTTCGCCTCGGGCTTCGTGATCTATGCCCTGTTCACGGCCCTCGTGCTGGGCTGCCTGTTCCTGTGGCAGCGCAAGTGGGTCGGAGCCTGGGTCGGGCCCCGCGGAAAGGTGCTCGACCAGCCGACCGAGGCGCAGGTTCGAGCCACCGGCCGGATGGAACCGGCAAACGCCTGAGAGGCGCCGCACCGAAATGTCGTCGGACGGGGGCCCTCGCGGCCCCCGTTCCCGTTTCGGACGGTCGCAGCTGGACGGGCTCAGAGCCCGTCCCGCGTCACCGTGGCGAAGGTCAGCAGATCGACGCTCGCCGCGCCCGCGCGCAACAGCGCGCGGGCAGCGGCGTTGCCGGTCGCGCCCGTGGTCGCCACGTCATCGATGAGAACGAGGCGCCGGCCGATGATACGCGCGCGCCCCGCGTCCGTGACGCGAAAGGCGCCCTGAAGATTCTCGGCGCGCTGGCGGCGCGTCAGTCCGACCTGAGGCCGGGTCGCCTTCACGCGGGCCAGCGCCCGCAAGTCGCAGGACTTGCCGCTCTGCCGCCCGATCTCGCGCGCCAGCAGAGCCGATTGATTGAAGCGCCGTCGCCAGAGGCGCAGGCCGTGCAGGGGGACCGGCACGATGAGGTCGGCCTCGTCGAGCAATTCGCTGCCGGCCGCAGCCATCATGCGCGCCATGGTCCGGCCGAGATCGAGACGGTCGCTGAACTTGAGGCGGTGAACGAGATCGCGCGCCGTGCCGTCATAGACGGCGACCGCTCGGGCGCGTCCGAAGACCGGGGGTTCGGCGAGGGCGCCGGGGGAGATCAGGCTGCCTACGCCAAGGTCGAGAGCGAAGGGTGTGCCGAGCCGTTCGCAATAAGGGCGCTCGATCAGGCGCAGTCCGCTCCAGCAGGCGGCGCAGAGAGCGTGGGGCTGTCCGGTGGCCGCCCCGCAGGCGATGCAGGTCGGTGGATAGATCAGGCCGATGGCAGTCGCGGCGAGGCGACGCAGGCCTGAATCGAGGGCGGATCCCACCATCCGCGGTCGAGCGGTTCGAGAGGGCGCCGTCAGCGCACCGGGGTGACTTGGTCGCTCTGCCGCGCCGCCTTGTCTTTCTTGTTCGCCTCGTGGCGTCCGATGGCGCATCCCGCAGCGGCACCGACGACGCCATGTCCGGCCATGTGCCCCGCAATTCCGCCCACCGCGGCGCCCTTCAGGCAGCCCTTCGCTTCCGCCGCGCCGGCCATGGCGACGGCGGCAAGGATCAGCGCGGCGCGGATCAGGATCCGTGTCATCTTCAACCTCCTCGATCGACGAGCAAAAACGGAAAGGCCTCGATTCCGTTCCGGGTCATTTCGCCGCCGAAGGATCGCGCGTCCGACCGGTTGACGAAACCGCTCCATTCCCGTGTGACGGAGCCATCTCGGCGCGCGGTCCGGACCGGGAATGTGCCCTGGCCGCAGCGCGCTCGAAGCCCCATCTGCCTATCCGATGAACGAGTCACCTCCCCTGTTTGATCCCGCTCTGATCCGCAGTCGCATCGCGCGTGCGCGGGAGGCGGGTTATGCCGGCTTCCTCGTGGAACGGGTCGCAGAAGATCTGGAGGATCGTCTCGCGGCGGTGACGCGCTCCTTCACCCTCGGCCTCGATCTCGGCACGCCTGTGCCAGCGCTGACGGAACGGCTGCGGGCGAGCGGCCGGGTCGGGCGGATGATCCGCCTCAGCCCCACCGCCGAACCGGGCGGATCGGTGGTCGGTGATCCCGAATTGCTGCCGTTCGGCGCAGGCGCCGGGTTCGATCTCGCCGTGTCGGCGCTCTCGCTTCAGCACGTCAACGATCTGCCCGGCGCTCTGCTGCAACTGCGTCGGGCGCTCAAGCCCGACGGCCTTCTGCTCGCCGGGCTCCTTGGCGGCGCGACACTCACCGAGCTGCGCCAAGCCTTCCTCCAGGCTGAGAGCGAGACGGAGGGCGGCGTGAGTCCACGCGTGGCCCCCTTCGCCGAATTGCGCGACCTCGGCGGCCTACTCCAGAGGGCGGGGTTCGCCTTGCCAGTGGTGGATGCCGACACGGTCACCGTCCGCTACGGCGACCCCTTCTCGCTGATGCGCGACCTGCGCGCCATGGGCCTAGCCAACGCCCTGCACGATCGCCGCCGCACGCCGCTGCGGCGGGCGACGCTGATGCGGGCCGCCGCGATCTACGCCGAGCGCTTCTCCGATCCCGATGGACGGCTGCGGGCGACCTTCGAGATCCTGTGGCTGTCCGGCTGGGCGCCGCACGAGAGCCAGCAGAAGCCGCTGCGGCCCGGCAGCGCGAAGACGCGGCTTGCCGACGCCCTCGGCGCTGCCGAGCACCGGCTGCCAGTCGATGGGGAGACGTCATGAAGGAGCCCGGCCCCGCCCATCCGATCACCATCACGCCCCATCCCGGTCCCGTCCGGGTTCGGCGCGAAGGGCGCGTGATTGCCGAGACACGGCGGGCGCTGGAACTGCGGGAAGCCGGTTACGCGCCCGTTCTGTACATTCCCCGCGAAGATCTCGCCGCGGGCGTGCTCGTCCCCAATCCGCGGCGGAGCTTCTGTCCCTACAAGGGCGAGGCCTTCTATTTCGATCTCTCGGCCGGCGGACCGTCCAGCGCGGCGGCAGCGTGGTCCTACGAGAATCCGTTTCCGGCAGTCGCTCGCATCCGCGGCCATGTCGCATTCTATCCGGACCGGGTCGAAGCGATCGAGTCGTAGGGCTCGGCTCGATCTCCTCGCCATGGCGGAGGCGACACCGAGGCCCTCAATCGGCTTCGGTCTGATACGGTTTCCGCTTGATCGCTTCGGTGTCTCTTCGTCATTGCGAGGCGAAGCCGTGGCAATCCAGGGCTCCGCACTTTCCGAAGATGTCGAGATCTGGATCGCTTCGGCTTCGCCTCGCGAGGACGCCGCCGGGCAGAAACCGAAGCGATCAACCGGATTGGGTCTCACCCCGCCAGTTGGGACCAGAACCCGCTCTTGCGCCCGTGCGCCTTGCGAAGCTGCGCCACGTAATCCGCGTGGCTCGGCGCGAGGTCGCCCGGCGCCAGTTCCCGCGCCAATTCGCCGAGGCGTGTCAGGTGACGGGCGCCGTGGCCGTAGGCGGGCGAGCGGCCGCGATCGAGGATGTCGTCGATGAGTGCGCGGTAGAGCACGCTCGCCGCCAGCGGATGGTCCGGCTCCAGCGCCTCGGCGGCCGGCGCGAGCAATTCCCAGATCCGGCCCGACCACTCGCTGCGCCGGTCGAGCACCAGCCGCGCGGCGCGGTCCAGGTTCGGCCAGCGCACCAGGAAGTAGAGGCCGCCATGCGGATCCTTGAGGCTCGCGGCATGGGCGAAGGCGCGCTCCAGCGCCTCCTCGTCCTCGAAATCCGGCAGGCGGGCGAGGTAGTCGCGCAGGGCCTGCGGATCGAGGCTCTTCTCGAAGCGCGTCCAACGCAGTCCCTGCGCCTCGTCCTTGCGGCCCAGCGCGTCGAGGATGCGGATCTCCACGGCTTCGCGCTCGCGCTCCGGGCCCTGCGAATCGTGGCCGCCGGCGAGCAGATCCTCGCGGGTCATCACCACCACGCCGCGCTTCTGCTCGCGGCGGATCCAGTCGAGGGCTTCCGCGGCGCGGCCCGAAGCGAGCAGCCGCTCCGCCACGGCGACGCGGTCGGGCCGCTCGGGCGACATCTCGAGTTCGAGGGCGATGAAGGCGTCAGCGTCACCGCGGGCATCGGCAATGACCTGACGCAGACGGTTCAAGCTGAGGCGGTGATAGCGGCGCTCCCATTCCTGTCCGGCCATCTCGAAGGCGGCCGGGCCGGACTTCTTCTTGGGGTGGGCGGGCAGCGCGGCGAGGGCTTCGACCAGCCGCGCATCGAGCGGTTCGAGCGCCGCCTTCGGCAGCTTCGGCAGGAGATCGATCAGGAGCGCACCGACGAGGCCGAAACCGTCGCGGTCGAGCCCCTCAACGGCGCGGGTCGCGAAGCCGAGCGCGGCTTGCGCCGGGAGTTCCGCCGCGAGACCGGCGGCGGCTTCCGCCGCGGCTTCGTAGATGCCGTGTACCTGCCCGCTGGAATCGTCGACGCGCTCCAGGGTCACATCGGCGCTGCGGAGGAAGCGCAGCAGCCGGTCGAGGGCCATCTCGGAATCGAGCGGCTTCAGGTCGGAGAGGACGGTCGCCAGCGTGGCGTCGAGATCGGCGGCAAAGGACCTGCGCTTCTGCCAGTCGATGTAGCCGCGCGCCTTTTCCAGCGCCGAAAGGCGGCGGTCGATCAGGGCGGCAACGCGGTCCGGCCCCTGAAGCGCGGCGAGTGCGGCGCTCACCCGCTTCTTGAAGGCGGCGCTCTGGCCGACCTCTTCGAGGATCAGGGCGATGAGCCGCTCCGGGCTGAGCGCCGCGAGACTCTCCGCCGTCGGCGTGGTGCTGCGGGATTTCTTGGGCGGCTTCGATTCCGCGGGCGTCTTCGCAGACGCCGCACTCTCGACCGCCGCCTTCGCCCGTCGCGCCATCGCGTCCGTCCCCCCTCCGCCCTCGGGCCCGGTCAGGGTCCGAGCAGATCGATCAGGAAGGGGATCAGCGGCAGGTCGGCCGGCGGCATCGGGAGGTCGCGCAAGGCCCCCGGACGCACCCAGCGGAGCGCCTGCGCCTCGCGTGATTGCGGAACCCCTTCCCAGCGCCGGCAGATGTAGAGCGGCATCAGCAGGTGGAAATACGGGTAGGCGTGGCTGGCGAAGGTGAGCGGCGCGAGGCAGGGCTCCTTCACGGCGATGCCGAGCTCCTCGGCGAGTTCGCGGATCAGCGTCTCCTCCGGTCGTTCGCCGGGCTCGATCTTTCCGCCGGGAAACTCCCAGAGGCCGGCCAGCGCCTTGCCCTCCGGGCGCTGCGCCATCAGCACCCGGCCATCCGTGTCGACGAGAGCCGCGGCGACGACGAGGACGAGCTTGACGGGCAAGCTCATCGGCCGATCGCGAAGACGGCGTCGACTTCGGCCGAGGTCTCGATCGAGCCGGCTTCCACCGGCACGGCGGTGCGGCCGCGCGGGGCCGGCGCCTTCATCGCCATGGCGTAGGGCATGGGCCGGGCCGACTCGGTCCGCGGGGGCGCGTCGATCGAGATCACCGTGCCGAGCTTGACGCCGGTCGCCTCGGCGATGCGCTCGGCCTGTGCCTTCGCGTCCTTCACGGCGGCAACCTGTACGGCGGCTTCCGCCGCCGCCGGGTCGCGCAGGCCGAAGCTGATCCCCTGGATCCGGTTGGCGCCGGAATCGAGGGTGCGCCGCATCAGTTCGCCAAGCTTGCCCATCTCGGCCAGCCGCACGCGCACGCGGTTGCTCGCAAGGTAGCCGTCCTCGCGCTCGGCGGTCGTGCCGTCGGACTGGCGGACGTTCTTGATGCGCGGCTGCAGGGTGATCGCGGAGGTGCCGATATCGGCCTCCGCCACACCCATCTCCTTGGCCGTCGCGACGATGCCCTTCGCTGCCTGACTCGCGGCATCGAGGGCGGCGGCCGGCGTCGCGCCGCGGCTCTCCACGCCGATCTCGACGGAGGCGAAATCCGGCGCAACCTCCTGCGAGGCGCGGCCGATCACCCGGATGCGGCCCAGCTCGTCATCGGCGGCGGCGGGTACAGTCGCGACGACGAGAAGCAGGAGGGCGCTTGCGCGCGCGAAGGACTTCACGAGCGGTAGTCTCCGTTGATGGCGACGTAGGCCTTGGTGAGATCGCAGGTCCAGACGCGGGCGCGGCCCTGGCCGAGGCCGAGATCGACGCGCACGGTGATCTCGGGCCGCCGCATCACGGCGCTAGCCGCTTCCTCGCTGTAATCGGGATCGCGGGCGCCCTGCACCGCGACACGCACGTCGCCGAACCAGATCGCCAGGCGGTCGCGGTCGGCGGGCTCGCCGGCCTTGCCCACGGCCATCACCACGCGGCCCCAGTTCGCATCCTCGCCGGCCACCGCCGTCTTCACCAGCGGTGAGTTGGCGATCGACATGGCGATGCGGTGGGCGGATGCGTCGCTCTCTGCACCCTCGACCTCGACGGTCACGAGCTTGTTGGCCCCCTCGCCGTCGCGGGCGACGAGCTGCGCCAGCTCGATCAGGAGGTCGTCGAGGGCGGCGCGAAAGCCGGCGAGCCGGGGATCGTCGGCGCGGGTGACGGCCGCGTTGCCCGCAGCACCGGTGGCGAAGAGCAGCAGCGTGTCGGAGGTGGAGGTGTCGCCGTCCACCGTCACGCAGTTGAACGAGGTCTTGGTGCCCTCGCTCAGAAGCGCCTGAAGCACGTCCTGCGGCAGCGCCGCGTCGGTGAAGGCGAAGGAGAGCATCGTCGCCATGTCGGGCGCGATCATGCCGGCGCCCTTGGCGATGCCGTTGATCGTCACCGGCACGCCGTCGATCTCGACCCGGCGGGTGGCGAGCTTCGGAAAGGTGTCGGTGGTCATGATCGCATGGGCTGCCTGCGCCCAGGCCTCGGCGCCGCTCTCGGCGCGGGCGGCGCAATCGGCCAGCACGCCCTCGAACTTGCGAGCATCGAGCGGCTCGCCGATCACGCCGGTGGAGGCGATCATCACAGCCTCGGGGGCGCAGGAGGCGGCCCGGCCGGCGATCTCGGCGGTCAGCGCCACCGCCTCGCGGCCCTTCAAGCCGGTGAACGCATTGGCGTTGCCCGAATTGACCACGAGCGCCCGCGCGCCCTTGCCGGCCTTCAGCGCGTCGCGGCACCAATCCACCGGCGCCGAAGGGCAGCGCGAGCGGGTGAACACGCCCGCAACCTGCGTCCCCTCGGCCAGAGCCACGTAGAGCACGTCGGTGCGGTTCTTGTAGCGGATGCCGGCCTGCGCCGTGGCGAGGCGCACGCCCGCGATGTCTGGCAGCGAGGGCGACACGGCCGGGGCCAGGGGGGAGATTTCGGTGGATGACATTGGTCGTCGGCTCCGTCTTGTACCCGTTCTCGCCCATTCGGCCGCGTCGGGAAGCGCGGCCTCGCACGCGGAGGCGACACGGGCATGAAGCTCAAGGTCGCGGGCCGCTGTCTTGCGCCCGTAAAGCGCCACGTCAACTCGCGGAGCATGGCCCGCGCGGGTGAAAGCCGCCACAGCCCTGCCGCTCGCCCAGGCGACCGCAGGAATCCTTCCTGATGCGCTCCTCCGCGGACCGGCATCCACCAAGGGCAGGCATGCTTCCGGCAAGTTCAAGACGCGGGGCACTCGCCGCACAACTTGCAATTTACAGGATGACGACCGGTCTCAACGAGTCTTGGAGGTGCGTCCCGGGCGGCGCATCGGGGGGCTGATCGCTGACCGGCGCTTGTATGCATTGTGCGATCTGCGTAACCTAGAATGATGCAGCGCACCCAAGATCGTGAGGACGCGACCATCACCCAGGCTTCCGTCCGTGCGGAGGGCCCGATCGGGGCAAGCGGCGCGCCGCGCAGTTGCTACGGCGTCCAAGTGCTGATCGCGGGGCGCCGCAAGCAGTGGCGCGACGAAATCAACGGGCAGATCCGCCGCGCGGGCTACAGCGCGATTACGGTCGATTCGGCCGTCGATGCCCTCACCGTGCTCGTGCTCGGACTTCCGGTCGACGTTCTCGTGACCGATGCCGAGTTGCACGGCTCTCTCGGGCTCAGCGAACTCGCCGCGGAGGCGCGGGCCTTGCGCCCGAACCTCGGCATCGTCGTCGCCTGCGACTCGGCCGTCCGCGATTGCGCCGACCTCGTGCCGGCGGACGCGCTGCTAGTGTCCAGCCCGAACGAGGAGGCGGTGGCCTCCTCGGTGCGCGAGGCGCTGGCCGCCCGCGCCATCTGAGACGCGCTTCGCCGCTTCAAATCCGCGACGATCGGGCTCGTACCCCGTGGACGGCCGCTTGTGGCAGCCTCCGGGGCGGAGGATTCAACGCCATGACGATTCGCCGCCGCGACTGCCTCGCCTTGCTCGCCGTTCTCGCGGCGGGCCGCGCAACGACCGACGCCCATGCCACCGAGGCTGGGCCGGCCGCCGCCTTCGCCTTTGACAAGCCGGAGGGTGGGAGCCTTCCGCTCGCGGCCTATGCCGGCAAGCCGGTGCTCGTCGTCAACACCGCCACCGCCTGCGGCTACGCCCCGCAATTTGCCGGCCTTCAGGGCCTCTGGACCCGGTTTGGCGAGCGCGGCCTGACGGTGATCGCAGTGCCCTCCCCCGATTTCGGCAACCAGGAGCCCCTCGACGGAACGGCGATCGCGGACGCCGCGCGAAAGAACCATGGCGTCACCTTCCCCGTCACCGACAAGACCCATGTCCGGGGGCCTGCCGCGCATCCCTTCTACCGCTGGGCGGCCGAGCAGAAGCCGGGGCAGAGCCCGCAATGGAACTTCCATAAATATCTGATCGGCCGCGACGGCACCCTGCGCGCCGCCTTCGCGACCCAGGTCGATCCCAGCGACCCGCGCATCGTCAGCGCGATCGTCGCGGAGCTGGGGCAGGCTTGATGCCGAATCCCTTCACCGTCTCTCGCGCTCAACGCCCCGGATTGTCGGCCGGCGGCAGCAGGCCTCGCCCGACCCGTTCCGACGGCAGCGGGCGCCGGGCACGCGGCGCCGGAAGGCGCCCGTCCCGCTCCACGGCGCGCGGCGGCGCAGACGGGTAGTTCGACGCAAACGGGTTTGGCGGCACGCCCTGGGCCGGGGCGGGCGAAGCCGCGAGGCAGAGGCCAACAACAGCGAAGACGGTGCTCAGACGCATCGGCGGTGAGATTCCGATCGGTGGCGACTCGCGCCTGAACGGGGCGCGTCCCCACATGCCACCGAGCCGCGTCATCATTGCGGCCGGAGAGCCGGGCCAGGGATCGAGCGATGGAACCGCACAGCTTCGAACAGGACGGCATCGTCTACGAGGTGAGCTTCGAGCGAACGCCGGACGGGTGGGTCGCCCGCATCCGGCCGGTAGACAGCGCGCAGGCGCATGTCGTCGCCTTCCCCGACGGCGTCGGCTTCGATCCGGACGATGTGCGCGGCTCGCTGATCGCCGGCTGCGAGGCTGCGGTCGCGCGGATTCCGCGCCGGGCGCCGACACGGCATTGAGGCCGCGAGGCGGAACCTCCGGCATCTCAATCGGTTCGGGCTCCAGATCGCGCGGGGAATGCGCGCCGGAAACGAACGGGATCTTTCGCGATGACCGAAGTGACCTACCACATCGTCGAGCACGATGGCGGCTTCGCCTACAAGGTCGGCGACGTCTTCTCCGAGCCCTTCCCGAGCCGGGAGGAGGCGCTTCAGGCCGCGCAGGCGGCGGCGGCCGAGCAGCAGGTGCCGGGCTCGACCGAGGGAATACGCTATCAGGACGGCCGTGGGCAGTGGCACGACGAGACCGCGCAGGGCAACGACCGTCCGGTGGCGCGGGTCGTGGAAGACTGAAGCCTCACCCGTCGAGGGTGATGAGCCCGACGCTGCCGCCCGCCGCCGCGGTGTTGACGGTCAGCGTCCGTTCGGTGGTGAAGCGGAAGAGATAATGCGGGCCGCCGGCCTTCGGGCCGGTGCCCGACAGGCCCGTGCCGCCGAAGGGCTGGCTCCCCACCACGGCGCCGATCATGTTGCGATTCACGTAGACGTTGCCGTGCGGCAGGGCCTCGGCGATCCGCTCCGCCGCCTCCTCGATGCGCGAGTGGATTCCGAGCGTGAGTCCGTAGCCGCCGGCCCGGATCTCCTCAATGACGCGGGTGAGGCTGTTTGCCGGGTAGCGGACCACGTGCAGGATCGGCCCGAACATCTCCTGCCGCAGATCGGCGACGGCGCCGATCTCGAAGATGTGCGGCGCCACGTACAATCCGCCCGGCGCCACCCCGGCGAAATGCGTACGCGCCGTGGCCTTCATCGCCGCAATATGTGCGTCGAGCCGCTTTTTCGCCTCGGCATCGATCACCAGCCCGAGATCGGTGGCGAGGTCGCGTGGATCGCCGATCGCGAGTTCTCGCGCGGCGCCCGCCACCGCCGCGATCATCCGGTCGGCAACGTCCTCCTGCACGACGAGCAGGCGCAGGGCCGAGCAGCGCTGGCCGGCGGACCGGAAGGCCGAGGTGACGACGTCGTCGGCCACCTGCTCGGGAAGCGCCGTGGCATCGACGATCATCGCATTGATGCCGCCGGTCTCGGCGATCAGCGGCAGGATCGCGCCGTCGCGGGCGGCGAGCGCCCGGTTGATCCGCTGCGCGGTGGCGGTCGAGCCGGTGAAGACGACGCCGGAGAGGGCCGGATGTCCGATCAACGCGGCGCCGATCTCGGGGCCGCCGGGCACGAGGTGCAGGGCACCGCTCGGAATGCCGGCCCCGTGCAGCAGACGCACGGCGAGGTCGGCCACCAGCGGCGTCTGCGGCGCGGGCTTGGCGACCACGGCGTTGCCGGCCATCAGCGCGGCGGCGACCTGCCCCGTGAAGATGGCGAGCGGAAAATTCCAGGGTGAGACCGCAACGAACACGCCCCGCCCGACGAGGCGCAGGCTGTTGACCTCGCCCGCGGGGCCGGGCAGACTCTGCGGCTCAGCGAAGAGATGGCGCCCCTGCGCCGCGTAATACCGTAGGAAGTCGATCGCCTCGCGCCACTCGGCCAGGGCATCATCGAGGGTCTTGCCGGCCTCGACTTGCAGCAGGTGCAGCAACCGACCCTTCTCCCGCCGGAAGGCCTCCGCCGCCCGCTCCAGGCAGCCCGCGCGCTCGGCAGCACACGTCCGCATCCAGCCGGGAAATCCGCGCGTCGCCGCCTCCATGGCGAGCGACGCGGTAGCGGAATCCGCCTCGATGACGCTGCCGATCACGCTCGCGTCGATCGGAGTGACCACCGGCCGGGCGCGACCGGTTCGGGGGGCGCCGTCGATGATCGGCGCGGCCTCGGCGGGGCCGGCGGCCCCGGCAACGGTATTGGTCAGCCGCCTCAGCGCGGCGCCGTCACCGAAGGCGAGCCCCGGCGAATTGCGCCGCTCGGACCCGAACAGGTCGCCTGGCAGCGGGATGCTGGGATGCCGGGCCTGGGAGGGCCTCGCCACCAGGTTCTGCGGCCGGGCGAGCAGTTCGGTAAGCGGCACGGCCGGGTCGGCGGCGCGGGCAACGAAGGAGGAATTCGCCCCGTTCTCGAGAAGCCGGCGAACGAGATAGGCGAGCAGCTCGCGATGGCCGCCGACCGGCGCGTAGACGCGCTGGCCGATGCCGGGGACCCGCTCGGCGAGCCGCTGGTAGAGCGCCTCGCCCATGCCGTGCAGGCGCTGGAACTCGAAACCGGCCTCCTCCCTGGCTGGAGCGTCGGCCAGCCCGGCAAGGCCGAGCACACTCGCCACCGTCAGCGCGTTGTGGGTCGCGAATTGCGGGTAGAGCTGCGGGCGGTGAGCCAGCAGCCGCCGGGCGGCGGCCAGATAGTTCAGGTCCGTCATCGCCTTGCGGGTGAAGACGGGATAATCGGCCGCCCCTTGCGTTTGGGCGAGCTTCACCTCGGTGTCCCAGTAGGCGCCCTTGACGAGTCGCACCATCAGCCGGCGGTCGTGCCGCTCGGCGAGCGCGGCGACGTGGTCGATCAGCGGAAGGCAGCGCTTCGAATAGGCTTGGATCGCCAGCCCGAACCCATCCCAACCCGCGAGCGCCGGATCAGCCAGCACCGCGGCGAAGACGTCGAGGGAGAGTTCGAGCCGCTCCGCCTCCTCGGCGTCGAGGGTGAGGTTGAGGTCGTGGGCGCGGGCCGCGCGGGCGAGATCGCGCACCACCGGCACCAGCTCGGCCATCACCCGCGCCGCCTGCGTGGGCGCGTAGCGCGGATGCAGCGCCGACAGCTTGACCGAGATGCCCGGCCGGGCCGGAAGGGGCGCGTTGCCGGCCTCCCGGCCGATCCGCGCGATGGCACGGGCATAGGCTTGGCGGTAGCTCTCCGCGTCCTCGGCGGTGCGGGCGCCCTCGCCCAACATGTCGAAGGAGTAGCGCGAGCGCCGGGCGCTACCGGAGCCGGCGCGCTTGAGCGCGGCGTCGATCTCTTCGGCCAGCACGAACTGCCCGCCCATCACCCGCATCGCCCGGTGGGCCGCCGCGCGCACGGCCGGGCGGCCGAGGCGGCGGACCATGCTCCCGAGGGTCGCCTCGGGCGTGTCCTGCGGGCCGACGAGGCGGGCACCGAGGCCGAGCGCCCAGGAGGCGGCGTGGGCGAGCCCGCTATCCGAGCGCACGGCGTGATGGGCGAAATCGCCCTCGCGCAGCTTGTCGGCGATCAGCCGGTCGGCGGTGGCCGCGTCGGGTACCCGCAGCAGAGCCTCGGCGAGGCTCATCAGCGCCAGCCCTTCGCGGGTCGTCAGGGCGTATTCCCGCAGCAGCGCCTCGACGGCGCCGTGGCCGGCATCCGCGCGGATCGCTTCGATCAGGTCCGAGGCGAGCCGATCGACCGCCGCCTCCGTGCCGGCCGGCAGCGCCGCTTCGCGCAGCAGGATTTCGGCGAGCGCCGCGTCGTCCGGAGCGTAGGGGGCGTCAAAACGAGGAGCGGACATGGAAGCCGTGGGATCGGTTGGAGAGAGTAGCACTCTCTCTGTCGTCCGATAGGCCGATTTCGTGCCCTGCGACGCCCGTGGAACGTGACCGCTTTTCGATGCGGGCGGAGATGGTCCCTCCTGCCCTGGCCGTCCGTTAGGGCCGGGCAGTGGGCGGGCTGATATCGAGCGGCTGCGCGTCCGGCGCGGGCGATGCCGGCTCGGCTTCCATGCGGGCGCGGCGGGCGGCCTCCTCCTCGGCCCGCTGACGGGCTTGGCGCGCCGCCTCCTCCGCCGCCTGCTGCGCCTTGATCCGGGCTAGGCGCGCCGCCTCCTCGGCGGCGGCGCGGGCACGGTCCATCTCGATGCGGGCGCGGCGGCGCTGGCGCTCGCTCTGGTCGGCGTCGAACAGCTCGATCTTCTCCAGCTCGCGCTGAAGCACGAGGGCGGCCAGACCCGTGGTCAGCGGCGCCACGTCGAGCCGCCGCTCGGGCGCCGCGAGCGAGCCGCCAAATCCGAGTTGGATCGCGGGCGCGGCGCCGGACCATCCTTTCGGCCCGGCCGCCGCCGTGAGGGCGCCGCGGGCGTCGAGGCTGCGGTTGCGCAGATCGACCTGGAGCGTGCCGTTCCAGCGTGCCGGGCCGAGATCGATCGTGAACGGACCCGTGCGCAGGGCGCCGCCCGACAGGGTGAAGGCGGCGGTGACCGGACCTTTCGCCTTGAGGGGGGCGGCCGCAAGCTCGTCCGACACGAGCGTCTGGAGCCGGCCCTCGCGCAGCGGATCGTCCTCGGCCAGGGCCTTACCGAGCGCCCGATCGAGGGCGCCCGCATCCGCACCGGGGAGCACGAGGTCGGCAAGCCGGATCTCGCCATTGCCCGAGAGGTCGTTGCCCAGGGCGGAGAAACTCACGCCCGTGGCGCCGAAGCGCAGGGCCGCCGAGAGCCGGCCGCCGATCGGCCCGGCCCCGATCAAACGGCTGAGATCGGCGCCGTCGAGGCTGCCCTCGCCCGACACCACCGCGGCACCCGTCGGCCGAGCCAGCGTGATGCTGCCGCTCAGCCGCCCGCCGGCGAGCCCGGCCGAGAGGTCGCGCAGGCTCAGCGCATCGCCCTCGCGCATCAGAATCAGGTTCGCTCCGTCGGCGATCAGGCCCCGGCCAAGATCGAGCTGGGCGATCCTGAGGCTGAGATCGACCCGCGGCTGGGCGGGCACCGGAGCGAAGCGACCACCGGCCTCGGTGGGAAGCACCGTCGCCGCAGCCAGTACCGACAGGGACAACCGGGTGAGGGTCGCGGTGCCGGTGAGCGCGCCGTCCGGGGCGCGGTCGAGGGCGGCGGTCAGATCGCTTCCCGCCACCTGCCCCGTGATATCGACATGCAGCGCCGTCTGCCGGCGCGACAGGTCGAGGCTGAGGGAGGCGGGAAGCGCTCCTTCCGCCGGCGCGGCGGCTCCGGCGAGGGCGAGGAAGGGCGCGAGGTCGGGCGAATGCAGCCGCACCGCGCCGCCCGTCGGGGGGCGATCGAGGCCGGCGAGCAGAATCGGGCGCGCGGTCGAGAGGACGAGGCCGGCGAGATCGCCCTCGACCTCGAGCGCGAGCGGCGCACCGTCCGGCCCAGTTCCGGCGGCCGGGCGGGCTCCGCTCAGCCGCAGGTGGCCGGGCCGGCGCAAGGCGGCGATGTCGTCACGGCCGAACCAGCGGCCGGTCTTCGGCGTCGTCAGCGTCGCGTCGAGCCGGTCGATCCGGCCGGAGCGCGTCAAGAGCGCGAGGTCGAGATCGCCCTCGCCGGCCTTACCCTTGGCGCGCGCCCGCAGCGCGTCCGCCTCGCCCGATTCCCGCTCCAGGGTCAGTTCGAGGGCCAGCCCGCTCTGGCGGACGCTCGCCGGCACGAAGCGGGCCTCGGGCAGGACGCCGCGCTCCAGCAGGGCGAGCAGCGGCGCGGCCTTGCCCGCCGTGACCCGGCCCTCGATCCGGCCCGAGCCGTCCGGCGCGATCCGCCCGGCGAGCTGAGCGCTCGCGCCTGCGAGGTCGGCGATGTCGAGGGTGTCGACGACGAGGCTGGCGCCGTCCGATTGCAGACTCACCGCGATGGTGCCGTTGCCGGAATGGGCGCCGGAGGGTCCGTAGCGCACGTCCCGCGCCTGCAGGGTCAGGCCGAGATCGTGCCGGTGCAGGCCGGACATCAGGTCGCCCAGCGGCGGCAGTTCGGCGATGTCGATGCCGCTGGCGGAGAGCTGCGCGTCGAAGCGTCCGCGCCCGTTCGCATCGGCCCGGACGTAGCGGGCATTGCCGGTGACGCGGGCCTCGCCCAGGGCCAGCCGCAGGTTGCGCAGCGAGAGGTCGCCGCCGGCCGCCGAGAGGTCGGTGCCGAGCTCGAACGCGCGTCCGTCGAGGATTGCCGCGACGCTCTGCTCAGCGCCGATGCGGCCGAGAAAGCGCCCAAGCCCCTCCGAGTTGCGCGCGGCCACATCCACATGGCCGGTGAAGCGGGGCGACCCGGACAGTTCGGCCTCGCCCGTGGCCGCAACGCTCGCCGCTCCCGGCGCGGTGCCCTCGAAGCGCCGCAATACGAGTCCGCCCGTGCGGTCGAAGGTGCCGCGAAAGGCGACGTTGGCCCAGTCGTCGAGGCCGAGCGCGACGCTCTCGGCGGCGATGTCGAGATCGAGGAGCATCGGCGGGGTCAGGGCACCCGAGGACAGCCCCTGCGCGATGAGTCCGCGACCGCCGCCGGAGAGCATCAGCCCGTCGAGATCGAGGCGGCGGGTCCGCAGCGTCAGGCCGAGCCGGGCCTCGCGTAGGTCGAGGCGGCCGCTGCCCGAAAGCCGCGCCGCCCTGCCGCCGGGATCGAGTTCGATCTCCACCGTCTTGGCCTGCGCCACGGGGCCGCGCGACTCGAACTTGGCCGCCAGCGTCAACGGCACCATCGCGCCGGCCGGCTGGACCGGCGGCCCGACGGTCAGCCGCGCCGCACCCTCTGCCTCCGGCACGAGGCCGCGATGGGTGGGGTCGCCGCCCGGCGCGTCCTCGGCGACGAAGGCGATGCGGGCGTCGAGTTCGAGGCGGGGCATGGTGTCGCCGCCGCCCGTGAGCTTCAGCGAGACGCTGCCGTCGCGGCCGGCGGTGCTGGTCGCGAGATGGAACGGGCTGCCCTTCGCCGTCCCCTCGGCCAGCCAGGGGCCGGCCAGCGCCGGAGCCCGCAGGCGCAGGTTCTCGGCCGCGAACTGCTCCTGTGCCGCCTCGCCCCTGCGCGCCGTGGCGAGGCTGAGGCGACGGATGCGCAGGTCGTCGATCGCGATGTCGCGGCGCAGGGTCTGCGGCTCGCGCGGCAGCAGCAGCGCCTCGTCGGAGACCGGCAGGGTGACCCGTGCCCGCTCGATCGTGGTCTGGACGAAGCGCACCTCGCCCTTGAGCAGCGGCGCCAGGGCGATCTCAGCATCGACGCTCTGCGCGTCGAGCGCCGGCCCATCCTCCGTACCGAGCCGCAGCCGGGCGAGCCGCAGATGCGGCGACGGCAGCAGGCGCAGGTCGATCGTGCCCTCGCTGCGGGCACCGGCGCCGAGGGACTCGCTCAGCGTGCGGTCGATCAGCGCGCGATGGCCCGACCAGTCGATGAAGGGCGGCACGGCCAGGGCCGCGACGAGAACCAGCACGACGGCGCCCGCGAGCGCGGTCAGGAAATCACGCACCGTTATCGCTTCCGCCTGGCCTGCGGGCCGCAGGGCTTCGTTCGCGGTTCACGTGCGTTCGATGGGCACAAGCCGGTCGAAGCGCGCGAAACCAAGCTCCTGCGGCCATAGCACAGGGCACGGCCCGCCCGCACCTCACGCTTAAGCTTGCGTTTTCCGTCAGCGCCGGATGCCGTAGGCGGGGCCGGCCGGGGGCGGGACGTTGAGCGGCGCCCGCTGGATCTGATTGCGGATCGCGCTGTTCTCCAGGGTCTGACGCTGTTCGAAGTTGCGGTTCTGGTTGCGGTACTCGAATCCCTCGTTCTGCCGGCTGGTGGCGCCGCGATTTCCGGGGCTCTGCGCGAAGGCGGGGGTCAGAGCGGCGAGCAGGGTCAGGAGGGCGAGCGACGGGGCGCGCATGGCCTCGTATCCTTCATCGGTGGCGGCTTCAGGCTTCCGAAGTGACGCATGAGGGGACCCGCCGGTTCCGGATCAGGTCTCGACGGCGTTCGCCTTTTGGTCCAGGGATGCGCGCATGATGCAAGAGCCAGACGCGATCCGGCCGCGCCCGTCCGACGACGATGCGCCGTCGGCCCCGACCTCCATCGCCGCCCGCGCCATGGCCGCCCTTCGGCCCGAGAGCGCGTCCTACCTCTCCGGCCTGAACCCGGAGCAGCGCCGCGCCGTGGAGGCCACTGAAGGCCCGGTGCTCGTGCTCGCGGGCGCGGGGACCGGCAAGACGCGGGTGCTGACGACGCGGATCGCCCACCTGATCGCCACGGGCAAGGCGCGGCCCTACGACATCCTCTCGGTGACCTTCACCAACAAGGCCGCCCGCGAGATGAAGCACCGCATCGGCGGGTTGATCGGCCCGGCGGGCGAAGGCATGCCCTGGCTCGGCACCTTCCACGCCATCGGCACCAAGATCCTGCGCCGCCACGCCGAACTGGTCGGCCTCAAATCCGACTTCACGATTCTGGGCACCGACGACCAGCTTCGCCTGATGAAGCAGGTCATCGCTGACCAGAACATCGACGAGAAGCGCTGGCCCGCCCGCTCACTGGCCCACACCATCGACGGCTGGAAGAACCGCGGTCTCGGGCCGGAGCAGGTGCCGCCGGGCGAGGCGCAGGCCTTCGCCTTCGGCAAGGGCGGGCAGCTCTACGCTGCCTACCAGGCCCGGCTTGCCACCCTCAACGCGGTCGATTTCGGTGATCTTCTGCTACTGTGCCTCAAGCTGTGGCGCGAGAACCCCGACATCCTGAGAAATTATCAGGATCGTTTTAAATATATCTTGGTCGACGAGTACCAGGATACCAACGTCGCGCAGTATCTCTGGCTGCGCCTGCTGGCGCAACTTCGGAAAAACGTCGCCTGCGTCGGCGACGACGATCAGTCGATCTACGGTTGGCGCGGCGCCGAGGTCGACAACATCCTGCGCTTCGAACACGATTTTCCCGGCGCGACGGTGGTGCGGCTGGAGCGCAACTACCGCTCGACCGGCCACATCCTCGCCGCCGCTTCTGGGCTGATCGCCAAGAACGAGGGGCGACTCGGCAAGACGCTGCGGACGGAGGACGAGAAGGGCGAGCCGGTCACCGTGACCGGCGCATGGGATTCGGAGGAAGAGGCGCGACAGGTCGCCGAATCGATCGAGTCGCTCCAACGCAAAGGGCATGCGCTGTCCGAGATCGCGGTGCTGGTGCGGATCTCGGCGCAGATGCGCGAGATCGAGGATCGCTTCGTTCAGGTCGGCCTGCCCTATCGCGTCATCGGCGGCCCGCGCTTCTACGAGCGGGCCGAGATCCGCGACGCGCTGGCCTACCTGCGCGTCACCATGAACGGCGCCGACGACCTCGCCTTCGAGCGCATCTTCAACACGCCCAAGCGCGGCCTGGGCGATGCCACGCTCCAGACCCTGCACGCCTATGCCCGCGCCGACCGCATTCCTCTGCTTGCCGCCGCGCGAAAGCTGATCGAGACCGACGAGTTGAAGCCCCGTGCCCGCTCGATGCTGCGCGGTCTCGTCGAAAGCTTTTCGCGCTGGGTGCGGCTGGTCGAGGCCAAGCCTCATCCGGAGGTCGCGCAGACGATTCTGGAGGAATCCGGCTACACCGAGATGTGGCAGAAGGACCGCTCGGCCGACGCCGCCGGGCGGCTCGAAAACCTCAAGGAATTCGTCCGTTCGATGGAGGAATTTCCCGACATGGCCGCCTTCCTCGAACACGTCTCACTGGTGATGGAAGCCTCCGAGGCGGAAGGCGCCGACCGTGTCTCACTGATGACGCTGCACGCCGCCAAGGGGCTGGAGTTTGACACGGTGTTCCTGCCCGGCTGGGAGGACGGCCTGTTTCCGAACCAGCGCGCCATCGACGAGAGCGGGCGGGCCGGCCTGGAGGAGGAGCGGCGGCTCGCCCATGTCGGGCTCACCCGCGCCCGCAAGCGCGCCAAGCTGTCCTTTGCCGTCAACCGGCGCATCCACGGCCTCTGGTCTTCGACCATCCCCTCGCGCTTCATCGACGAGCTGCCGCCCCAGGCCGTGGATGTGGTGGAGGCGCCCGCGCATTTCTCGGCCGGCGCCTCCCGCTTCGATCGCAACCCGGCCCCATTCGGCTCTTCCTACGGCACGCCGGGCTGGCAGCGGGCGCAGGCCAACACCTCCGGCGGATTCGGCGGGGGACTCGGGCAGGGACGCGGTGGCCGATCGGGCGGGCCACGAGAGATCGAAGGCGAGCTGATTGCCAAATCGACGGGCGCCCCGTCTTCTTTCGAGCATGGTCAACGGGTCTTCCACACCAAGTTCGGCCCCGGCACGGTCGCTGGCATCGACGGCAACAAGCTCACCGTTGACTTCGACAAGGCCGGCCGGAAGATGGTGCTCGACAGCTTCCTCCAGCCCGGTTGAAGCGTCCCGCCGGCGGCCTCCGCCGGCTGCGCCGCCGCCCCGGGAGGGCGACGCCCGCGATGGACCCTGTCAGGATCCGCCGGCAGCGCCAAGAGGCGCCTGGGTCATCGCTTCTTCTGAAAATCGTCACGCCCCCGTCGCGCGCGCTTGCAACCCTCGCAGGGCGAGCGAAGCGTTGCCGTAAAGCCGCGTTCCACAGCCTTCGCGTCGCGCCGTGGAACCGACTCATGGGGTTTGGCTTTGCTCTTGCGTCAAGATGAACGAAGATCGTGATTGTCTTCGCCGAATCGAAGAGGGAAGCGAATAGTCGAGATTGGTTGAGAAAGTCGAGTTCGCGAGAGTCACGCACGAGTCAAGGTGGAGTGTTGATCCATGAAGAGACGACGCGCACGGCTTGAACTGGTTGAGGACCGACCGATCCGGATGCATCGGACACGCTTCGACGAGGAACGTAACCCCGCACCGATCCAACCCCTGACGGATAAACAAGGTCAGTATCTCGACGCCCTCGCGTCATCTTCACAAGTCATTGTTCTCGGCCCGGCCGGCACGGGCAAGACTTTCATCGCCGGTACCCGCGCTGCCGATCTGCTTCGGCAGCGCCGGATCGCAAAAGTCGTGATTACCCGCCCCAACGTCCCCTCCGGCCGTTCGCTCGGCTTCTTTCCCGGCACGCTGGAAGAGAAGATCGCCCCCTGGGTCGCCCCCCTGACCGAGACCATGAAGGAGCGGATGGGCGCGGCCGCCTTCGATATCGCGGTGAAGGCCGGCGACATCGAGGTGGTGCCGTTCGAGGTGATGCGCGGGCGCACCTTCAAGAACTGCCTCGTGATCCTCGATGAGGCGCAGAACACCACCACGGCCGAAATCAAGATGTTCCTGACCCGCATCGGCGACGATTGCCAGGTCATTATCAACGGCGACGTCTCGCAGACCGATCTGCGCGAGACGTCCGGGCTTCGCACCGTGATCCACCTCGTGAAGAGCCGGATGATGGCGATCCCGATCGTCGAGTTTACCCTCGACGACATCGTCCGTTCCGGCATCTGCGCGGAATGGGTGCGGGCTTTCGAGGAAGAGCGTTTGTAGAGGGGCAAAAGCCTCGCATGGCGCCGACGACGAGGTCTCGACAGACCTCGTCGTCGCTTGTGCATCGGCTTCAGATCTCGGCGCCTCGCTCGACGATTGCCGTGTCCACCATGTCGGCCGGTTCGTAGAGCCATCGCGCCACGATCCCGGCGGCGATCGCTCCGGCAATCGGCGCCAACCAGAACATCCAGAGCTGCGCGACGTACTCCGCGCCCGCGAACAGGGCCGGACCCGTGCTCCGGGCCGGATTGACCGACGTGTTCGTCACCGGAATCGAGATCAGGTGGATGAGCACGAGGGCAAAGCCGATGGGAATGCCGGCAAAGCCCGCGGCGGCACCCTTCGATGTCGTGCCGGCAATGATGAAGATGAAGATGAACGTCGTCAGGATCTCGGTGATCAGGCAGGCGGCAAGGCCGTATTTGCCTGGACTGAGTGCACCGTAACCGTTCGAGGCGAATCCGTTCGGCACCCAACCCGCCTTTCCGGAGGCGATGGTGTAGAGGGTGAAAGCCGCGACCATGGCACCGATCACCTGGGCGAGGATGTAAGGCAGGACGTGCCGGCTGGCGCAGCGGCGCGCCGCCCAGAGTCCGATCGTAACGGCTGGGTTGAAGTGACCACCGGAGATATGGCCGACAGCGTAGGCCATCGTCAGCACCGTGAAGCCGAAGGCGAAGGCAACGCCCAGGAAGCCGATCCCGAGTTCGGGATAGGCCGCCGAGAGAACGGCCGCGCCGCACCCGCCGAAGGTTAGCCAGAAGGTGCCGAAGAATTCGGCGGTCGTCCGACGCATCGTATCGTGATCCATGGCGATACCTCTTGCAACGGAGGCCGCGGGGCGCGCGTCGGGCGTTCGTATTGTCAGCGTATTCGGCGCACCGCGACAGCAAGTCGACTGCGTCGGCACCCGCCGTGACGCATCAGGCGATGCATTCCACGCCCACGTCGCGCTCACAATGATCGGTGTCACAAGTCCGCGACACAAAAAGGTTGTACCGCTTCAGGACCGGATGCGTCGCCTGGTCGATGGTTTCTGCCCGCCTCTCTTCGTTAATCCGAGGGCTGATCGGCGGACCCGACGGAGCGAGCCGAGGGCGTGCAATTTACGCCGGGCCTCGACGTCATGCCCAGCGTCGCATTACGGGGCGATCCCGAGTTTCGGTGCGCGGCCCCGGCCTGACGGAGAGGCGGGACCGAAGTGATCAGCCGGAGACCGTGTCAGGCGGCTGCCACGCCCTTCGTCCGCACCGGTCCGACGCTCTTGCCGTCCAGCAACTGTCGCAGGCGCTCGACATCCTCGAAATTGTTCGAGGTGAGATCGGTGACGTCGCCCTCGACCAGCGCATCGACGTGGCGGCAGCGGCGGCGATGCGTGCCGGCCGGGCAGGAGCAGCGCAAATAGGGCCCGTCCGTCCGCTCCTCGAACTCCAGCACGTAGCGGCTGCCGGTGCTGCCGCGCATGGCGAAGCGCAGGTCGCCTTTAGGCCGCAGATCGACGATGCCGGAGGCCCGCAGGGCATGGGCGGAGGTGGAGCGGCTGAAATCGCGCCGCGGCCCGGCCACCGCCCGGATCGGCGTCAGCCCGAGGCCGCGGGCAAGGTCAGCGATGTCTGAGGCACCGGTCTCGCGCAGGGCCGCCAGCGCGATCTCGGCGCAGGCATAGGCATCCTCGCCGGCATCGTGATGCTCGAAGCGGATGCCGAGGCGCCCCGCCACCTTGGCCAGCCCATGGCCGCCGGGATCGGGGAAGATGCGCCGGGCGATCTGCAGGGTGCAATGCCCGGCCATGTCCGGCACCGTCTCGCCCCAGGCCGCGAGCGAGGCGGCGAGAACGCCCATGTCGAAACCGGCATTGTGCGCCAGCATCAGCCGGCCCGAGAGATCGGGCAGGAACTCGGCGAAGATTTCGGGGAATGTCGGCGCATCGCGCACATCCGCCGGCAGGATGCCGTGGACGCGGATATTGCCGGGGGAGAACCGCATCTGCGGAGGGCGGATCAGCCGCGTCTCCCGCCGTACCACCCGGCCGCCCTCGATCCAGGCGAGCCCGACCGCGCAGGCGCTGTCACGCCGCTCGTTGGCGGTCTCGAAATCGATCGCGACGACGCTCATGCCCCTCAGATTAAGGGGCTGGGAACCGATCTCGCAAGGCGCGGATCGGCTCACCCCGCATCCGGCTGGCCGAGATGGCGGTCGAAGATCGTCCGCACCGTCTGCCGCTCCTCGTCGAGCCGGGCGGTGAGCGCCCGCGCATCGGGCAGGTTGGCGGCGCGGGCAAGACGGGCGAGGGCCACGTCGGAGGCTTGGGTCGGGTCGCCCTCGACCATTAGGCGCTGCCAGTGGTGCACGTCGTCGAGGAGCCGGTAGGCGCCGTCGAGCTGTTCCGCCTCGTCGGCGGCGATGAGACCGGCTTGCGCCGCCCGCACGATGACGTCCGGGGCATCGTGACCGATCAGCTCGGGATGCGCGTGGGCATGGCCAAGGACGAGAGCCTGCGCCAGGAAATCGAGATCGAGCAGACCGCCGAGGCTGAGCTTGAGGTCGAGAGGCCCCTGATCGCCCTTCTCATCCTCGACCGTGGCGCGCATGTTCCGCACCGAGCGGTTCACCGCGACGGGATCGCGGGGCTGCATCAGCGCCTCGCGGATCACGGATTGGGCGTCGGCAGCGAGGCTCTCGTCGCCCGCGATGACGCGGGCGCGGGTCAGCGCCATGTGCTCCCACAGCTCGGCCTCTTCGCGCTGGTAGGCGCGGAAGCTGCGGAACTGCGCCGCCGTCGCGCCCTGGCCGCCGCCGGGGCGCAGACGGAGGTCCACCTCGTAGAGCAGGCCGCGTCGGGTCGGGGCAGTGAGCGCGGCCACGAGGCGCTGGGTCAAGCGGTTATAGGCCATCGCCGCGTCGAGCGGCTTTTTGCCGGTGCTGGTCCGGTTCTCCGGGTCGAAATCGTACAGCACGACGAGGTCGAGGTCGGATTCAGCCGTAAGCTGACGCGAGCCGAGCCGGCCGTAGCCGAGCACGACCATGCGACCTCCCGGAATCTCCCCGTGATCGGCGAAGAAGGTTTCGGAGACGGCCTCCAGGGCGGTCGCGACGGCGGTATCCGCGATGGCCGAGAAGGCGCAGCCCGCCGCCTGCGGGGTCAGGATGCCCGAGAGCATCCGGGCGCCGGTGAGGAAGCGGAGCTGGCGCGCCGCGTCGCGGCTGCGGTCGAGGAACACCTCGTGGCTGTCGGGCCGGCCGAGCAGCGCCTGGTAATGCGCGGCGACCGCCGCCGCATCGACGGTCGGATCGACGAAGTCCGGGTCGATCACCGCGTCGAGCACGTGCGGGGAGAACGCGACCGTGGCCGCCAGCCGCGGGGCGCTGCCGAGCAAATCGGCGAAGAGCAGCCGCAGGCGCTCGTGCTCGCGCAGGATGGTCAGAAGCTCCACCGCCGCCGGCATGCGGCCGAAGGCACGGTCGAGATTGGCCAGAGCCGCGTCCGGATCGGGCGTGCCGGCGAGCGCCTTGATGAGGGCGGGGACCAGTTCCGTCAGCACCTCGCGGGCGCGGGGGCTGCGCACCGCAGCGCGGCGGCCGAAATGCCAGCCGCGCACGGTGTCGGTCACGCGCTCCGGATCGCGGAAGCCGAGGCTTCGCAGTGTCGCCAGCGTGGCCGGATCGTCGGCGGATCCGCTGAAGACGAGGTCGCCCACCTCCGAGGAGAGATCGGGCCCGGCCTCGAACAGCAGAGCGTAATGCGCCTGCACCCGGCGGGCATGGGCGAGCAGGGCCGCCTCGAAGCCGGCGAGATCCGGATATCCGGCAAAACGCGCAAAATTCTCAAGCTCGGCCCGGTCGGTCGGCAGGCGCTGGGTCTGCTCGTCGCGCACCATCTGAAGGCGGTGCTCGATCGTGCGCAGGAAGGCGTAGGCCTCGGCCAGCTCGTCCCGCGCCTGCGCCGAGATCCAGCCGTCCTCGTGCAGGCTGGCCAGCATCGGCACGGTCGAGCGCCCGCGCAGCATCGGGCGGCGGCCGCCGAAGACGAGTTGCTGGGTTTGGACGAAGAACTCGATCTCGCGGATGCCGCCGCGGCCGAGCTTGATGTCGTGGCCGGCGACCGCCAGCGCCTCGTGCCCGCGCACGGCGTGGATCTGCCGCTTCATGGCGTGCACGTCGGCGATCGCGGCGAAGTCGAAATACTTGCGCCAGACGAACGGCGTGAGGTCGGCCAGGAAGCCCTGGCCCGCTTGGATGTCCCCGGCGATGGCGCGGGCCTTGATGAAGGCCGCCCGCTCCCAGTTCTGCCCCGTGGTCTCGTAATAGACGTAGGCCGAGGCGAGGCTCATCGCCGTCGGCGTCGAGCCGGGATCGGGGCGCAGGCGGTAATCGACCCGGTGAACATAACCGTCGCGCGTGCGCTCCTGCAGCAGCTTGGCCGCGCCCTGCGCCAGCTTCGTGAAGAACGGCGTCGGCTCCAGCCCCTCCTTCAGGGGCACGGCCTCGGGATCGAAGAAGACGATCAGGTCGATGTCGCTCGAATAGTTCAGCTCGCGCCCGCCGAGCTTGCCGAGGCCCAGCACGACCAGCCCCGAACCCGCCTGCGGCTCGTGCCGGTCCTTCGGTAGGAAGCGGCCGGAGGTGGCGGCCTGGAGCAGCATGGCATCGATGGCCGCCGAGACCGAGGCGTCGGCGAAATCGGAGAGCGCGGCGGTCACGCGCTCCAGCGGCCAGACCCCGCCGATATCAGCGAGCGCCACGAGGAGCGCGTGCTCGGCGCGGTTCCGGCGCAGGGTCTTGCCGACCGCTTCGAGATCGGGCGCCGCCCCCTCCCCCGTCCGTCCGGCGGCGCGCTGGCCGGTGATGATGCGGGCGTCCGCAGCCTCCGGGGATTCATCGAAGAGGCGGACGAGCCGCGCGGGATCGCGCGAGGCCAGGGACCAGAGGAAGGTCGAATGGTCGGCGAGCGCCGTGAGAAGGTCCCGCGCCGTCCCCTCCCGCAGGGCGGGGGGAAGTGCGTCGGCAATCTCCTCGAACCGCGCCCGCGCCGCCTCGGCATCGGACAGCGGCGGCGCCTGCTTCAGCCGCGCGATCAGAGGCGCCGTGCCGTCATCACCGGCAGCCAGCCCGTCGTTTCGCCTGACCATGCCGTCCCTTCTTCGCTTCGAAGCGCTCGCGTTGTCACGGGATCGCCGGTTCTGCCCATCAAACGCGCAAATCAGTTCCTGCCAAGGGACTTTCGCCGGAAACGGCAATCGGAGCATCGGGGGCGAGGCGGCCGGCGACAGGCCCCAAAGTCTCGAGCCTCGCGGGCTGTCGAGTCGTCGGCGAGCCACGACGCGCATCAGACCCGGCAGCGGCTGCATGAAAACAGGTTGTTCCGACGGCTGATCCGGCGCAGGGCCGCCGGCAAGCCATTTTCGAGACCTGCCCACCGTGCCGTCATGAGAAGCCGTGGAGCGGTCCGGCCGCTTATCGGTTGAACCCCGGCCTGCGAAGGCGGCAGACTGCCGAGCTTCCTCCAACGGACGATGCGGCCACCAAGGACGAAAGTGGATCGATGAGCAGCAGCACCCTGGTTCCCTTCGCCGAGGCCGCGATCTTCACGCTCGGTTGCGCGCTGATCGCGAGCCGCCGATTCGATCCGCAGCGGCTCGGGGCGGTGCTGGGTTTGACCACGGTCACGCTCGCGGTCCTGCTGGTGGTGTTCGCTCTGCCCGGCAGTCCGCAAATGACGCTCGCCGATCCCGATGGCGTGCGCAACTTCCTGAACTGACCGAAACCGCTACGTCGTGCTCGCCGGCAGGCTCAGCGTCACGGCGAGTCCCGGCGCATTGTCGGCAAGCTCAAGGCTTCCGCCGTGAAGCCGTGCGACGGCGTTGACGAGGCTCAGCCCCAGGCCGAAGCCGGGGCGAGAACGGGCCGCGTCGAGCCGCACGAAGCGGTCGAGCACCCGTCCGCGCTCCTCTTCCGGAATGCCGGGGCCGCGATCCACGACGGTGATCCGCACGGCGCCGTCGGCCCGTACAGCGCTCATCGAGATCGCCTGCGGCCCGGCCTCAGGTGACTGCGCGCCGTACTTGATGGCGTTGTCGAGGAGGTTGGCGATGGCTTGGCCCACCAGCTCGCGGTTGCCGTCGAGGATCAGGTCGGGCTCCGTGCGGACGGTCAGGCTCAGGCCCCTGTCTTCAGCCAGAGGCTCGTAGAGTTCCGCCACCTCTTGCGCCACCTCCCCGGCGTCGAACCGGCGCACGCTCTCGGGCGCGTTGCCGGCCTCCAGGCGGGCGATGGTTAGCAGCGCGTTGAACACCCGGATCAGCCCGTCGCTGTCCTCGATCACACCTTCCATCGCCGCGCGCAGCGCCTGCGGCGTCTCGGCCGTGCGCAGGGCCTCGTCGGCGCGGTTGCGCAGGCGCGTGAGCGGCGTCTTGAGGTCGTGGGCGATATTGTCGGAGACCTCCTTCATGCCGCGCATCAGCTCGCCGATGCGTTCCAGCATCAGGTTGAGATTCTGCGCGAGTCGGTCCAGCTCGTCCCCGGTGCCGGCCACCCGTAGGCGTCCGTCGAGATCGCCCGCCATGATCGTGCGGGTCGTCTCGGTCATGTCGTCCACGCGTTTCAGCACGCGGCTGGCTACGAACCAGCCGCCGAGCACACCGAGCACCACCACCAGCGCGAGCGAGGAGCCGAAGGTGTTGCCGATCGCCGCGCGCAGGCGGTCGCGCTCCTCGGTATCGCGGCCGACGAGGAGGCGAAAGCCCCCGGCGAGGTTGAAGACGCGCATGATCGCGCGATGCTCGCCCTGGTCCGCCTCTGAGCCGCGGCCGTAGTAGCCCTCGTACTGGCCCGGCCGGGCGAGGATATCGGGCGAGACGCGGCTGACATTGCCGACGATGTGCTCGCCGGCCGGCGTGGTGACGAGATAGAGCGAGGCGCCGGGTTCCTTGGCGCGCCGTTCCACCACCGCGATGAGCCGGCGCAGACCGCCCGCCGTGTACTGCTCCGACAGGCCGTTGATCTCGGCATCGATGGTCGAGACGATCTGATCGTCGAGCACGCGGCGCGCGTTCCAGGCGACGTAGCCGAGGCCGAGCGAGGCCAGCACCGCGAACAGCACAAGGTAGGCGAGCGACAGCTTGAACGCCGTCGTGCGGAAGATCTTCCCTAGACGCGCGAGGAGCCCGTCCGGCGGTGATGCGGCCGGGCTCACGGGGCCTGCGGCTCGTCCGGCCGGATCACGTAGCCGGCGCCGCGGACCGTATGGATCATCGGATGCTCGAAGCCGCGATCGATCTTCGCGCGCAGCCGCGAGACGTGAACGTCGATGACGTTGGTCTGCGGATCGAAGTGGTAGTCCCAGACATGCTCCAGCAGCATCGTCCGGGTCACGACCTGCCCGGCATGGCGCATGAGGTATTCGAGCAGCCGGAACTCGCGCGGCTGCAGCACGATCTCGCGGCCCGCCCGCGTCACCCGATGCGAGAGCCGATCGAGTTCGAGGTCGCCGACGCGGTAGGCGGTGGCCTCACTGTGGCCGGTCGGGGCCGTGCGGCGGCGAGCCAGCACCTCGGTGCGGGCGAGAAGCTCGGAGAAGGCGTAAGGTTTGGGGAGATAGTCGTCGCCGCCGGCCCGCAGGCCCTTCACCCGGTCGTCCACCTGACCGAGCGCCGAGAGGATGAGGACCGGCGTCGTAATCGCCTGCTCGCGCAGCGAGCGCACGAGCGAGAGTCCGTCTAGCTTCGGCAGCATGCGATCGACGATCAGCACGTCGTAATCGCCCTCGCGGGCGAGCGCGTAGCCGTCGAGACCGTCGCCGGCATGGTCCACGGCGTGCCCGGCTTCCCGGAACGCTTTGACCAGATAGGCGGCGGCCTCGCGGTCGTCCTCGATGATGAGCAGGCGCATGACGCCCGTCAGATACGCCTCGCCGCTCAGGAGCGCGAGGCGTTCACCGACAATTCCGGCTTGTGGTTGAGGGTCTGGAACACGACGCAGTAGCGCTCGGTGAGCTTCAGGAGCTGGTCGAGCTTCTCCTGGGGCGCGTCGGTGTCGAGGTCGAACTTCAAGCGGATGGCGCGGAAGCCCACCGGCGCCTCCTTGTCGACGCCGAGCGTGCCGCGGAAGTCGAGATCGCCCTCGGCGCTGACCGTACCGGCCTTCAGCGGGATCTCCAGCGCGGTCGCCACCGCTTTCACGGTCACGCCCGCGCAAGCGACGAGGGCTTCGAGCAGCATGTCGCCCGAGCAGAGTTCGGCACCCGAGCCGCCGGTGGCGGGGTGCAGGCCGGCGACCGCCAGGGCGCGGCCGGTCTCGACCTTGCAGGCGATGCTGGTGTCGTCGAGCGCGCCCTTTGCCTTCAGGGTGATGACGGCGGAATCCGGCGTCTCACGGTACTTGTTCTTGAGCGGGGCCTGGAGAGCGCGCAGGGCGTTGGCGTCCATGGAGTTCCTCCGGTTTCTTCTGACGGGCCGGGCTTAGCGGCTTTCACGTCCCCGCGTCATCTCAGAACGAGCTTCCGCCAGTCAGTTCCGGTGTACGGGAGGCGTCGCGCGGGCGCAGCGAATGATCGAGGGCAGAGAGGATCGCGCGCGTCGCCGCCTCGCTCGTCGGTGCCGCCGGGTCGCGCGGCCGGCGCAACGGCAGGGCCACCGTCTCGTCGAGGCGACCGGGGCGCGGGCGCATGACGATGGCGCGGTCGGCGAGCGCCACCGCCTCGGCGACATCATGGGTGACGATCAGCACCGTCGGCCGCACCTCTTCCCAAAGAGCGAGGAGATGGCGGTGGAGGTCCTTGCGGGTGAAGGCGTCGAGCGCCGAGAACGGCTCGTCGAGAAGCAGCACCCGTGGGCTGGCGACGAAGGCGCGGGCGATCGAGACGCGCTGCTGCTGTCCGCCGGACAATTCGCGGGGCCAGCGCCCGGCATGCTCGGCGAGACCGACCCGCTCCAGGGCGTGGGCGACGCGCTCCCGCTGCTCGCGCTTGGGCAGGTGTTCGATGCCGAAGCCGACATTGTCGGCCACTGTCAGCCAGGGCAGCAGGCGCGGCTCCTGGAACACCAGGCCGACGCCGGGATGCGGCCCGGTGATCGGCTCGCCGTCGAGCGCGATCCGGCCGGCGCTCGGCCGGTCGAGCCCGGCGATGAGGCGCAGCAACGTCGTCTTGCCGCAGCCGGAGCCGCCGATCAGCGCGACGATCTCGGCATTCGGCACGGCGAGGTCGATGCCCTCCAGCGCGCGGGTGCCGTCGGCATAGGTCTTGGAGAGAGTCTGGATGCTCAGCATGGCAGGCTCACAGCGTCTCCCGCGCGGTGTCCTGCCAGCGTACCAGCGGGCTGGTGAGCGCGACGAGCACGGCGTCGGCCGCCTTGCCGACGACGGCGAAGCTGATGATCGCGGCCAGGATCTGATCCGGCTTGCTGAATTGCTGGCCGTCGAGGAGCAGGTAGCCGAGGCCCTCGGAGGCGCCCATCAGCTCGGCGGCCACAACGAAGAGGAAGCCGAGGCCGAGCCCGGTGCGCAAAGCCGTCAGCGTTGCCGGCAGCACCGCCGGCAGGAGGATGCGACGGGCGAGCGCGGCCTTGGAGAGGCGGAAGATGCGGCCGACCTCCACCAGCTTGCGATCGACCGAGGCGATGGCACCCGCCACGCCGATATAGACGGGGAAGAACACGCCGACTGCGATCAGGGCCACCTTCGGCGTCTCCAGGATGCCGAACCACAGGATGAACAGTGGCACCCAGGCGAGCGAGGGCACCGCACGCAGGGCCTGGAGGCTCGGATCGACCAGCCAGCGTAAGGGGGGCAGCGTCGCGGTGAGCGCACCCGCGAGGATGCCGGCGCCTGCCCCGAAGGCGAAGCCGAGGCCGACGCGGATCAGGGTCGCCTCGACATGGGTCCAGAGTTCGCCGGACGCGGCGAGCGTCCAGAGCGCGGCACCGACCCGGCTCGGCGGCGGCAGCAGGCGCCCGGAGGAGAAGCCGGCCGCAACCGCGATCTCCCAGCCGAACGCGAGGGCGAGGGGCAGCAGCAGGCCGAGCGCAAGCCGCGCGCCGCCGCCGAGAAGGGCGGCTCGACGCGCGGGAGCGGCCGTCGCCGCGGGCTCTTCGGAGAGAACGGTGGTGAGGCTCATGCGAAGGGGCCGCGCCGTGTCTGCATCGTGGTCTCGCCCCGTCCTACCGGATCGGGCGTTCAGCGCCACGCAGCGCAAGCCCCACTGGCACCATGCCGAGGCATACCTGGGCGAAAGCGACGAGGTGCGCGGCGTCCGGCACGGGCAGGCTCAGCGAGCCGGGGCCGGGTTGAATTGCGGGTCGATCAACCCGTCCACCGCCGCCCCCACGTCGGTGGAAGCCGGGATCACGCCCGCCTGCTGCAGGGCGAGGCCGGCGGCGCGAATGCTCTCGGCCTGGGCCGGGCCGACGGCGGGTTGGCTCAGATCCGTGCGCTCGATCTGCTTGGCGATGACCGCCTCGGGCAGCTTGGTGGCGGAAACGAGCGCGCTCTTCAGGGCATCGGGGTTGGCGATCGCGTAGGCGCGGGCCTGCTCGTAGGCGCCAATCACGACCCGCACGAGGTCGGGATGGGCCTTGGCGAAATCCTCGCGCACGTCGAGCACGCCCCAGGTGTTGGCGCTCGGATCGCGGTGGAACAGCACGGCGCCGCTCTCGATCTCGGCTGCGGCCATCATCGGGTCGAGCCCGGCCCAGGCATCGACGTCGCCGCGATCGAGCGCGGTGCGGCCGTCGGCGTGCTGCAGCAGGACGAGCTTGGCGTCCTTCTCGGTAAGCCCGGCGCTCTGCAGCGCGCGGATGAGGAAGATGTGTGGATCGGTGCCGCGGGTGACGGCGATGCGCTTGCCCTTGAGGTCGGTGGGCTTCGCGATTCCCGTCTCCTTGCGAGTGACGAGGGCGGTCCATTCCGGCCGGGAATAGGCGTAGACGACCTTGACCGGGTTGCCGTTGATCCGCGCCAGCAGTGCCGCCGCGCCGGCCGACGAACCGAAATCGATGGCGCTGCCGTTGAGGAATTCCAGCGCCTTGTTGGAGCCGAGCGACTGGACCCACCGCACCTTGATGCCGCGGGGCTTCAGCGCCTCTTCGAGAAAGCCCTTCTCCTTCAGGACGAGGCTGACCGGATTGTAGGTCGCCCAATCGAGCCGGATTTCCGAGACCTCGTCGGCCCGCAACTCCGATCCGGCCGCGAGAAGGCCGAACAAGCCGGCGAATGCGGACAGGACATAGCGGCGTCGGATCATATGGCTGTCTCCCTCGTCGGCCCGGCTTGTCGCCTGGATCGACACGATGGCTAAAACAGTCACGTTCTTTTCGTCAAACAAAAAATTCGCCGAACAGAACGGCTGGGTTGCGAACAACCGCCCGATGCCGCCACCGGCTTTACATGCTAACGGGACGGCCATGTTCGACCCCGTTCCCGTCCTCGAAAAGATCGTCGCCTCTCTCGACCGCGACGCGCGCGAACCCACCAAGCTGCGTGGGCTGCTTGTGCCCGAGTTGCGCAAGGTGATCGAGACCGGGCACCGGGATGCCGAACGACTCCTGATGAAGGAGCGGGACGGACTTGCCTGTGCACAACGGCTGAGCCGACTCACCGACGCGGTGGTGCGGGCGATCTACGATGCCGTGGTCTGGCGCCTCTACCCGAACGACAACCCGTCCACGGGCGAGCAGCTGGCGATCGTCGCCACTGGCGGCTACGGCCGCGGAACGATGGCACCGGGCTCGGACATCGATCTGCTGTTCCTGCTGCCCTACAAGCAGACCGCGTGGTCCGAGAGCGTCGTCGAGGCGATGCTCTACGTGCTATGGGATCTGAAGTTGAAGGTCGGTCACGCGACGCGCTCCGTCGAGGAATGCCTGCGCGAGGGCCGAGCGGACATGACGATCCGCACCGCGCTGCTCGAATCCCGCTTCCTGTTCGGCTCCCGCCACCTCTTCGAGGAGATGGTCACGCGCTTCGACACGGAACTCGTGATCGGCTCGGCCTCGGAATTCGTCGATGCCAAGCTGCGCGAGCGCGACGCCCGCGTCGCCAAGGCGGGCGCCTCGCGCTACCTCGTCGAGCCCAACGTCAAGGACGGCAAGGGAGGCCTGCGCGACCTCAACACCTTGTTCTGGATCGCCAAATACACCTACCGCGTGCGCAATCAGGTCGAGCTTGTCCATGCCGGCCTGTTCACGCCCGACGAGTATAAGCTGTTCGAGCGCTGCGAGGAGTTTTTGTGGCGGGTGCGCTGCCACATCCACTTCGTGACCGGACGCGCTGAGGAGCGGCTGTCCTTCGGGCTTCAGCCCAAGATCGCCGAGCGACTCGGCTTCGGCGCCCGCGGCGGCCTGTCCGGCGTCGAGCGCTTCATGAAGGCCTACTTCCTCATCGCCAAGGATGTCGGCGACCTCACCGCCATCGTCTGTGCGGAGCTCGAAGCGCGTCACGCCAAGCGGACGCCGGTGCTTGATCGCTGGATCGGCCGCTTCCGCGACCGCTTCCGCGCCACCTCGATCGAGGCGGAGGATTTCTGGATCGACAACGGCCGCGTCAACATCCGCGGCGAGGACGCGTTCGAGCGCGATCCGGTCAACCTCATCCGCCTGTTCTGGCTCGCCGACCGGCACAACCTGCCGATTCATCCGGACGCCGCCCGGCTGGCCAACCGTTCGCTCCGGCTCATCACCCACGCGGTGCGGATCGACGTGGAGGCCAACCGCCTCTTCCTCGACATGCTGACCTCGAAGAACGCACCGGAGACGATCCTGCGGTCGATGAACGAGGCCGGCGTGCTCGGCCGCTTCATCCCGGAATTCGGTCGCATCGTCGCGATGATGCAGTTCAACATGTACCATCACTACACGGTGGACGAGCACCTGCTGCGCTCGATCGGCGTGCTCGCGGCGATCGATTCCGGCCGGGTGCGCGAGGAGCATCCGCTGGCCTCGCGCCTGATCGACACGATCCACAACCGACGCGCCCTGTACGTCGCGATCCTGCTGCACGACATCGCCAAGGGACGGCCCGAAGACCATTCCATCGCCGGCGCCGCCATCGCCCGCAAGCTCGGGCCGCGGTTCGGCCTCAGCCAAGCCGAGACCGAGACGGTGTCCTGGCTCGTCGAGCACCACCTGCTGATGTCGATGACGGCGCAGAGCCGCGATCTCTCCGACCACCGGACGATCGAGAAGTTCGCCAGCGAGGTGCAGAGCCTGGAGCGGCTGAAGCTGCTGGCGATCCTGACCGTGGCCGACATCAAGGCGGTGGGGCCCGGCGTGTGGACGGCGTGGAAGGGCACGCTGCTACGCACCCTCTACGACGAGACCGAGGTGTTGCTCTCCGGCGGTCATTCCGAGATCGCCCGCACCGACCGGGTACGTCTGATCCAGATGGCCCTGCGCGAGCAGCTCTCGGACTGGCACACCGACACCTTCGACGCCTACGCCGCGCGCCACAACCAAGCCTACTGGCTCAAGGTGGACTCGACCCGCCACTACAAGAACGCCCGCTTCCTGCGCACCGTGATGGAGGAGGGCCGCACCAGCGCCACCACCTACGAGACCGACCCGGTGCGCGGTGTGACCGAGCTGACGGTCTACTCGCCCGACCACCCGCGCCTGCTCGCCATCATTACCGGTGCCTGCGCGACGGCGGGCGGCAACATCGTCGATGCGCAGATCTTCACGACGACCGACGGCTTCGCGCTCGATTCGATCTTCATCTCCCGCGCCTTCGAGCGGGACGAGGACGAGCTGCGCCGCGCCGGCCGCATCGCCACCGCGATCGAGCGGGCGCTCAAGGGCGAGATCAAGATCGCGGAACTCGTCGCCGACAAGCACCCGAAGCAGCCGCCCAAGACCTTCCTCGTGCCACCGGACGTGTCGATCGACAACGCCCTGTCGAGCCGCGAAACGGTCGTGGAGATCACCGGCCTCGACCGGCCGGGCCTGCTCTACGAACTGACGACGGCGCTGAACCGCCTGAGCCTCAACATCACCTCGGCCCACGTGGCGACCTTCGGCGAGCGGGCGGTCGACGTGTTTTACGTCACCGACCTGACCGGCACCCGCGTGGTGCAGCCCGATCGGCTCGCGATGATCCGTGCTGCGGTGATGGAGGTGTTCGCCAGCGACGTCGCCGCCCTGCGTGCCGAGGGGCTCGACGCCCTGGTCGATTCGCCGCCGCCGCGGGAGTTGTAGGCGAGGATGGCGCTGCCCTCGCTTGATTTCGCGGTATGCCCGAATGATATCAGCCCCATCCCGGAACACTTCGAGACCCGATCGATCGCACGATGATGGCTGACGACATGGAGAAGCAGGAGCGGCACAACGGCACGGAGGCGGAAGTCCCGCCGCAGCCGACCACCGCGGGCGCGGATGCGGAGGGCCTCGCGGCCGCGATCGCCGAGCGCGACGAGTTCAAGGACCGCCTGCTGCGGACGCTGGCCGAGATGGAGAACCTGCGCCGCCGCACCGAGCGCGAGGTTGCCGATGCCCGCACCTACGCGGTGACGAGCTTCGCCCGCGACATGCTCAACACGGCCGACAACATCCGCCGCGCTCTCGAGAGCGTGCCGGCCGAGGCCCGTGCAAGCGCCGACGGCGCCTTCAAAGCCCTGTTCGAGGGCATCGAGCTGACCGAGCGCGATCTGGCCAAGACGCTGGAGCGCCACGGCGTGAAGGTGGTCGATCCGCAGGGCCAGCGCTTCGACCCGAACCGGCATCAGGCGATGTTCGAGGTGCCGAACACTGAGGTTCCGAACGGCACCGTGGTCCAGGTGGTGCAGACCGGCTACGTCATCGGTGACAGGACGCTGCGCCCGGCGCTCGTCGGCGTCTCCAAGGGCGGCCCGAAGCCCGAGGCGACCAAGGACAAGCCGGCCGACGCGGCCTGACGCCTTCGTTGGATCGGACATGAAAAAGGCCGGCGCCCCTGCGTCGGCCTTTTTCGTGGTCGCCGGCTATTCCGCCGCCTGCCGCGTCGTCTCGCGGAACGGATGGGCCGGATAGGTGCCGATGATGCGCAATTCCTTCGAGAAGTAGCGCAGTTCGTCCAAAGCCCGGCGCAGGCCGTCATCTTCGGGGTGGCCGTCGACCTCGGCGTAGAACTGGGTCGCGGTGAACTGCCCCTCGACCATGTAGCTCTCGAGCTTCGACATGTTGACGCCGTTGGTCGCGAAGCCGCCGAGCGCCTTGTAGAGTGCCGCCGGAATGTTGCGGACCCGGAAGATGAAGCTCGTCACCGTCGGGCCGTTGCCCGGCTCGATCTCGACGGGCTCGGGCGAGAACACCACGAAGCGCGTGGTGTTGTGCGCCTCGTCCTCGACGTCACGCTCCAGAATGTCGAGGCCGTAGACGTCCGCCGCCATGGCCGGGGCGAGCGCCGCGCGGGTCGGGTCCTGCGCTTCCGCGACCTCCCGGGCAGCACCCGCGGTGTCGCCGGCCACCACCGCCTTGAGTCCGAGGCGACGGATGATCCGACGGCACTGGCCGAGCGCGTGAACGTGGCTGTGCACGCTGGTCAGGCTCTCCGCCGTGACGCCTGGCAGAACCATGAGCTGGAAATGGATCGGCAGGAAGTGTTCGGCAACGATATGCAGCCGCGAGGTCGGGATCAGGTGGTGGATGTCGGCCACCCGGCCGGCGATCGAATTCTCGATCGGGATCATCGCGAGGCTCGCCTTGCCCTCGTTCACCGCGGCGAAGGCGTCCTCGAAGGTGGCGCAGGGCAGAGCGGTCCAGCCGGGATAGGCCTGCGAGCAGATGATGTGCGAGTTGGCTCCGGGCTCGCCCTGATAGGCAATGGTGCGGTCGGTCATCGGTGCGTCAGTGGGTTCAGTTGAGGCGGCGAACGGCGAGGAGCGTGCGGGCACGCTCCAGGTCGGCGGGGGTATCGACGCCGAGCGGCAGATCCTCGACGATCATCGCATCGATGCGCATGCCGGCCTCCAGCGCGCGCAACTGTTCCAGCTTCTCACGCCGCTCCAACTCGCCCTGCGGCAGGGCGTTGAACCGCGCCAGCGCCTTCCGGCGATAGGCGTAGAGGCCGATATGGTGGAACAGCGGCCCCTCCCCCCAGGGCGCGCGGGCGCGGGTGAAGGCCAGCGCGCGCAGGCGGTTGGGCCCGACCGTATGACCGATGATCTTGACCACGTTCGGGTCGTCCATCTCTTCCGCCCGGTGGATCACCGCGCAGAGGGTGGCGATATCGACCTGCGGGTCGGCGAGCGGCGTCACCGAAGCGGCGATGATCGCCGGGTCGATGGTCGGCAAGTCACCCTGCACGTTGACGACGACGTCGTGGTTGCCGTCGGGATCGACGATTTCCAGCGCCTCCACGAGGCGGTCGGAGCCGGAGGGGTGATCGGCCCGCGTCATCACCGCCAATCCGCCCTGCGCCTCGATCGCCTCGGCGATCGCGTCGGTGTCGGTGGCGACGACCACGGGTCCGATTCCCGCCTCCACCGCGCGGCGCCAGACATGGACGATCATCGGCGCGCCCGCGATGTCGGCGAGCGGCTTCGACGGCAGCCGGGTCGCGGCGAGGCGGGCCGGAATCAGGATCAGGGGATCGGACATGGCCTCGGGCTATGACACGCGCGTTCGAAAACGGGACGGGGCGGCTCTAGCAGTGGCCGTCCGGCTTGTCATGGCCGGCTCATGAGGGGCTCTTATCCGGTTCGTGGCCGCGCCCGGCCGCCGCTCAGGGTGCGGCAGCGCTGCAACGGCCGGGGCCCGCCCGCACGGAGCCGGCGACAATAACGGTATGCGACAGCGCGCAGCGCGTATCGCCCATTGTCAAGATCGGGCCTGAGCGGCTAATCACCCTTGAAATCCTCCAAAGTCCGGCGTCTGCCCGTCGGGCCCTCATCCGCCGGGTCCTGATCCCGTGCGCCGGAGCAGTCGAGCATGGATTCCTTCGAGCTGAACAAGGTTGCGGGCGCTGTCCTGGGTGCTCTCCTGTTCGCGGTCGGGTCGGGCTTCGTGGCGGAGCTGATCTATCACCCGAAACCGGCCGGAAGCGCCGGCTATCCCCTGCCGGAGCCGGAGCCGAAGAGCGGCGGCGCCGCGGCCGAGGCACCGAAGGCTGAGCCCGTCGCCGTGCGGCTCGCCAGTGCCGACGCCGACAAGGGCAAGGGCGGCACCAAGGCCTGCCAGGCCTGCCACAGCTTCGAGAAGGGCGGCCCCAACAAGGTCGGTCCCGATCTCTGGGATATCGTCGAGCGCGAGAAGGCGCATGCCGCCGGCTTCGATTATTCCGCCAGCCTGAAGGAGAAGGGCGGCACCTGGACCTACGAGGATCTCGACCACTTCCTCGAGAGCCCGAAGGGTTACGCGAAGGGCACCAAGATGGCGTTTGCCGGCATCAGCTCGCCGGCCGAGCGCGCCAACGTCATCGCCTATCTGCGCACGCTCTCCGACAGCCCGAAGCCGCTGCCGGCCGCCGAGAAGAAGGCCGAGGCTGCGCCGGAGGGTGAGAAGAAGGCGGAAGCCGCCAAGCCTGCGGAGGGCAAGGCCGAGGACAAGAAGGCCGGGGAGCGGCCGGTCGAGAGCGCCACGGGCAACAAGGAAAAGGCGCCGCAGACCAACGCGCCGAAGGGCGACACCCAGTCCGGCGACGGCAAGGACACCGCCCGTCCGGTCCCGGCGCCGGGGGTCCAGCCGCAGCGCAACGAGGTCGCCCCGACCCAGGCGCCTGAGGCCAAGCCCTCGGGCGATATCCCGACCAAGGCCACGCCCGGCTCCGAGAGCACGCCGGCCACCGAGCCGCCGGCCAAGGCCGATCCCGACGCGCCCAAGCCGTAAGGCGACGGGGACACCCCCTCTTCCGAAGGCCGGGCCGCGAAAGCCCGGCCTTTTTCATGTCCCGTTCCTCGGCAACCGCCTCTGCGCGGTCACGGCGGGTTGGCGCCGGCCCCGGCCTCGTCCTAGAACGACGCCGACCGTCCTCTCACGGGACCGGGAGACCGCGCCAACGTGACAGAAAACGCCGTGATCGCTCGCCGCAGCTTCCTCGCCGGAGCGCTCGTTCTCCTAGGAATGCGAGGCCCCGCCTCAGCCCAGGAGCCCGCCGAATCCGCCTCGAAGGTCTCGGCGCAGGAGGCACCGGGCAGTTGGCGCCACGCGCTGACCCTGCTCGGCGAGCCGAAATACGGCCCGGACTTCCAGCACTTCGACTATGCCGACCCGAAGGCGCCGGTCGGCGGCTTGGTCCGGCTCGGAGCCCAGGGCGGCTTCGACAACCTCAACTTCATCGTCAATGGCTTGAAGGGCGATCTCGAAGGCGGGATCACCCAGATCTACGACACGCTGATGGAGGATTCCGGCGACGAGCCCTTCTCCTCCTACGGCCTGCTGGCCGAGGGCGTACGGATCGCCGAGGACGGCCAGTCGGTGACGTATCGCCTGCGGGCGAATGCACGCTGGCACGACGGCAAGCCGGTCACCGTCGAGGACGTGATCTGGTCCTTCGACACGCTGAAGGCCAACAGCCCGTTCTACGCCGCCTACTACCACACCGTGGCGAAGGCCGAGACGGGCAGCGAACGCGAGGTCGTCTTCCGCTTCAGCGAGGCCGGCAATCGTGAGCTGCCGCAGGTGCTGGGCCAGATGCAGGTGCTGCCCAAGCACTGGTGGACCGGCACCGACAAGAACGGCAAGCCGCGCAGCGCCACCGAGACGACCCTCGAGATCCCGCTGGGCTCGGGCCCCTACCGGCTCGCCAAGATCGATGCCGGCCGCTCCGCCGTCTACGAGCGCGTGGCCGATTACTGGGGCAAGGACCTGCCGGTCAACCGCGGCCGCAACAATTTCGGCACGGTCCGCTTCGAGTATTTTCGCGATGGGTCGGTGCTGCTGGAGGCGCTGAAGGGCGACCTCTATGACTTCCGCAGCGAGAACATCGCTCGTAACTGGGCCACCGCCTACGATGACTTCCCCGCGGTGAAAGAAGGGCGCCTAATCAAGGAGGAGTTCCCCGGCCGCGGCACCGGCATCATGCAGGCCTTCGTGTTCAACCTGCGCCGGGACAAGTTCAAGGACGAGCGGGTGCGCCGCGCCTTCAACCTCGCCCTGAACTTCGAGGAGATGAACCGGCAGCTCTTCTACGGCCTCTACAGCCGGATCGATTCCTACTTCTACGGCTCGGAATTGGCCTCGTCCGGCCTGCCCGACGGACTTGAGAAGGTGATCCTGGAAAGCGTCAAGGACAAGCTTCCGGGCAGCGTCTTCACCGAGACCTACACCAACCCCGTCAACGACACGCCGGAGGCCGGGCGCGCCAACCTGCGCAAGGCGGTCGGCCTGTTGCGCGAGGCCGGCTACGAGTTGAAGGGCGGCAAGATGGTGGCGAAAGCCACCGGCGAGCCGCTGATCGTCGAGTTCCTCGAATTCCAGAACGTGTTCGAGCGGGTGATCCTGCCCTATGCCGCACAGCTCAAGCTGATCGGCATCGAGTCCTCGATCCGTGTGATCGATCAGGCGCAGTACCAGAACCGCCTGCGCAGCTTCGACTTCGACATCACCACCTCCAATTGGCCGGAATCGCTCTCGCCCGGCAACGAGCAGCGCGAGTTCTGGGGCTCGGCCGCCGCCGACAAGCCGGGCTCGCGCAACATCGCCGGGATCAAGGATGCCGGCATCGACGCGCTGATCGAGAAGGTGATCTTCGCCCAGGACCGCGAGACCCTGGTCGCCGCGACGCATGCCCTCGACCGGACGCTGCTGGCCCACAACTTCGTGGTGCCGCAATGGTCGTCGGCCGTGACGCGGACACTGCGCTGGAACCGCTTCGGTCGTCCGGCGGTGCTGCCGAAATACGGTTCCTCGGGCTTCCCGACCACGTGGTGGTACGACGAGGCGCTCGCCGCCAAGACGGGAGCACCACGGTGAGCGCGGGCGCGACCCGCCGGAGCATCGTCCTCGGGACAGGGGCGCTCGCCCTTGCGAGCTCGCTGCCGCGCTCGCCCCACGCCGAGGAGAGCCGCCCCGTTCCCAGCAAGGCGCACGGCAAGGCTCATGGCTTGTCGAGCTTCGGCGAGCTGAAATACGCGCCCGATTTCGCGAATTTCGACTACGTGAACCCGATGGCCCCGCGCGGCGGGCGCTTCGCGACCCAGATCGTCCAGACCTTCGGCAATCAGGCGTTCGACACCTTCGACACGCTCAACCCCTACGTCTTCCGCGGCACCGGCGCGGCGGGCATCAATCTCACCTTCGACAGCCTGATGGTGCGCGCGCTCGATGAGCCGGACGCGCTCTATGGCCTCGTCGCACGCTCGGTGGAGACCAGCGCCGATGGCCTGAACTACCGTTTCGCCCTGCGTCCCCAGGCGCGCTTCCACGACGGCTCGCCCCTGACCGCGCGGGACGCCGCCTTCTCCCTCACCCTCCTCAAGGAGAAGGGCCACCCGACGATCGCGCAGGTGATCCGCGACGTCGCCGAGGCGACGGCGGAAGGCAACGAGACCCTGCTGGTCCGCTTCGCCCCCGGCCGCAGCCGCGACCTGCCGCTGATCGTCGCCGGTCTCCCGATTTTCTCGGCCAAGTTCCTTGAGGGCCGCGACTTCGAGGCCCAGACGCTTCAGCCGCTGCTCGGCTCCGGACCGTATCAGGTCGGGCGGATCGATATCGGCCGTTTCATCGAGCTGGAGCGCGTGAGCGATTACTGGGCGGCGGACCTGCCCGTCATGGTCGGGCAGAACAATTTCGACCAGATCCGCTACGAGTATTTCCGCGATCGGCAGGTCGCCTTCGAAGCGTTCAAGGGCGGCGCCTATACCTACCGCCAGGAATTCACCTCGCGGATCTGGGCGACGGGCTACGATTTTCCCGCCGTGCGCGAGGGACGCGTCAAGCGCGAGACCCTGCCCGACACCTCGCCCGCCGCCATCCAAGGCTGGTTCTTCAACACCCGCCGCGAGGTGTTCAAGGACCCCCGCGTGCGCGAGGCGATCGGCCTCTGCTTCGACTTCCCTTGGACCAACCGCACGGCGATGTTCGGCGCTTACGAGCGCACTGTCTCGTTCTTTCAGAAGACCGACCTGATGGCCACGGGCAAGCCCTCTCCGGAGGAGCTGGCCCTGCTCGAACCCGTCAGCGGGCAGGTGCCGGCCGAGGTCTTCGGCGAGGCCTGGACGCCCCCGGTCCCGGATGGATCGGGCCAGGACCGGGCGCTGCTCGCCCGCGCGGTGGCGTTGCTCAAGGAGGCCGGCTGCACCCGCGAGGGTGGAGCCTTGCGCCTGCCGGGCGGCAAGCCGATCGAGTTCGAGTTCCTCGATTCCGACTCCGTGTGGGAGCCCATCGTCCAGCCCTTCATCCGCAATCTCGGGCTCATCGGCATCAAGGCGCGACAGCGGGTGGTGGATGCCGCACAGTACCAGGCACGCCTTCGCGACTTCGATTTCGATATCACCGCCCGCGCCGCCTCGGGCGACGCGACGCCGGGCCCCGAACTGCGCGAGGCCTACGGCTCGCGCGCGGCAGAGATCCCCGGCTCGAACAATCTCGCCGGCATCAATGACCCGGTGATCGACGCCCTGCTCGACCGCATCGCCAACGCGGATTCGCGTGCGAGCCTCACGGTCGCCTGCCGCGCCCTCGACCGGGTGCTGCGGACCGGCCGCTACTGGATCCCGATGTGGTACTCGCCCGAGTACCGCCTTGCCCTGTGGGACATGTTCGGCCGCCCGGCGAAGCTGCCGACCTACGGGCTCGGCGTGCCGGCCCTGTGGTGGTACGACGAACAGAAGGCGCGCCGGATCGGCCGGGGCTGAGGACTGTCCATGCTCGCCTACATCCTGCGCCGCATCGCGCTGATGATCCCAACGATCTTCGGGATCATGCTCATCACCTTCGCCATCATCCAGTTCGCCCCCGGCGGCCCGGTGGAGCGGGTGCTGGCCCAGCTCCAGGGCCAGCAGGAAGGCTCGCTCTCGCGCATCACCGGCGGCCAGGGCGATCTCGGCGGCGGGACGGCTCGCAGCGGGGGTGGAGGCGGCGGCGACACGTCGAAGTATCGCGGCGCGCAGGGACTTGATCCGGCCTTCATCAAGAAGCTCGAGGCGCAGTTCGGCTTCGACAAGCCGGCCTACGAGCGCTTCGGCAAGATGCTGTGGGACTACCTCCGCTTCGATTTCGGCCGCAGCTATTTTCGCGACGTCTCGGTGCTGGACCTGATCAAGGAGAAGCTGCCGGTCTCGATCTCGCTCGGCCTGTGGATGACGCTGATCTCCTACGCGATTTCGATCCCGCTCGGCATCCGCAAGGCCGTCGCCGACGGTTCGCGCTTCGATGTCTGGACCTCGGCCGTCGTCATCGTCGGCTACGCGATTCCGAGCTTCCTGTTCGGCATCCTGCTCGTCATCCTGTTCGCGGGCGGCTCCTTCCTGCAGATCTTCCCCTTGCGCGGCCTCACATCCGAGAACTTCGAGTCGCTGAGCCTGTGGGGCAAGGCGCTGGACTACGCGTGGCACCTCGTGCTGCCGCTCTCCGCCCTCGTGCTTGGCGCCTTCGCCACCTCGACGCTTCTCACCAAGAACTCGTTCCTCGACGAAATCCGCAAGCAATACGTCGTCACCGCCCGGATGAAGGGCGTGAGCGAGCGCCGCGTCCTCTACGGCCACGTCTTCCGCAACGCGATGCTGATCGTGATCGCGGGCTTTCCCGGCGCCTTCATCACGGCCTTCTTCACTGGCTCGCTTCTGATCGAGACGATCTTCTCGCTCGACGGGCTCGGGCTCCTGTCCTTCTCCTCCATCGTCGGCCGCGACTATCCGGTGGTGTTCGCCACGCTCTACATCTTCTCCCTGCTCGGCTTGGCCGTGAACCTCCTGTCCGACCTCACCTACACCTGGATCGATCCGCGCATCGACTTCTCCTCGCGGGGGGCCTGACGCGCGCCCTCGGTTTGCCGGCTGCGTAGCCGGCTGCTATCGGCGCGAACCCGCCGCCGGACGCCGCCCGTGACCGCCCTCCCCCTCGTCATCCGACCCGAACATCCGGACGACGCCCCGGCGATCGAGCGCCTTCACGCCCGCGCCTTCGGCCCCGGCCGTTTCGCCCGCACCGCCTATCGCCTGCGCGAGGGCGCCACGCCCCTGCCCGATCTCTGCCTGACCGCGCTGGTGGGCACCTATCTCGTCGGTTCGGTGCGAATCGGCCCGGCCGAGGCCGAGGGCGGATCGCTCCTCGTGCTCGGTCCGCTCACCGTCGATCCGAGTTTTTCGGACCGCGGCATCGGCACGCGCCTGATGCAGGCGAGCCTTGATGCCGCCCGCGCCGCCGGACACGGCCTCGTCGTTCTGGTGGGCGACGCGCCCTACTACGCCCGCTTCGGCTTCAAGCCGGTTCCCCCCGGCCGCCTCGCCCTGCCGGGGCCGGTCGATCCGGGGCGCTTCCTCTGGCTCGAACTCAGGGACGGGGCGAGCACCGGCCTTTCCGGCACGATCCGCCCGCCGCGCGGATAGGATGCCGGGCACCGCTTGACCGCCGGAAGCGAGGATCGGACACCAGGGCAAAGACAAAGATCAACGGAAACGCCCGCCGTGCCGACCAGCGACGACCGCCAATTCCCGCCTCGTTTCAATGCGGCCCGCTACTGCCTCGCTGAGAATGCCCGGCTGCGCGGCGACAAGACCGCCCTCATCATGGTCGGCGAGGGCGGCACCGTCAGCCGCCTCACCTATGCGCAAGCCGACCGGGCGGTGCGCGGCATCGCGGCGGGCCTGCTCGGCCTCGGGCTGAAGGCCGGCGACCGGGTGATGATCCGCATGGGCAACGAGACCGACTACGTGCTCGTCTATTTCGGCGCGCTCGCCGCCGGCCTCGTCGCCCTGCCCTCCTCGCCGCAACTGACGGCCGACGAGGCCGCCTTCCTGATGGAGAATGCTGCCGTCGCCGCTGTGGTGACCGGCGACGGCTTCTCCAAATCCGACGACGGTGGTCCCGCGGGCTGCATCCGGCTCGACTCGGAAAAGATCGCGGCGATGAAGGCGGGCGAGCCGCTCTCCGACTACGCCGACACCGCCGCCGACGATCCGGCGACGCTTGTCTACACCTCCGGCACCACGAGCCGCCCGAAGGGCGTTCTCCACGCCCACCGCGCCATCTGGGGCCGCCGGCCGATGCATGCCCACTGGCTCGGCCTCAGCGAAGCCGACGTGATGCTGCATGCCGGAACCATGAACTGGACCTACACGCTCGGCGTCGGCATCACCGATCCCTGGGCCTGCGGCGCGACGACGGTGCTCTACAACGGCCCGCGCGACCGCGGGATCTGGCCCCGCCTGATCGCCGAGCAGGGCGCGACGATCTTCGCGGCGGTGCCGAGCGTCTACCGCCAGATCCTCAAATACGCCGACCTCGCCGCGCACGATCTCTCGCGCCTGCGCCACGGCGTCACCGCGGGCGAGGCGCTCTCGGCCGATCTCCTCGAAACCTGGACACAAGCGACGGGCAAGCCCCTCTACGAGGCACTCGGCATGAGCGAGATCTCAACCTACGTGTCGAGCGGCCCGACCATCCCCGTGCGCCCCGGCTCGCCCGGCCGGCCACAGCCGGGCCGCCGCGTCGCGATCCTGCCGCCCGACGGCCCGCCCGAGCCGCTCCCGGCAGGCGAGACCGGCCTCCTGGCGGTCCACCGCTCCGATCCGGGTCTGATGCTCGGCTACTGGCAGCGGCCGGAGGAAGAGGCGGCCGTGATGCGCGGCGCGTGGTTCGCCGGCGGCGACCTCGCGAGCTTCGATGCGGACGGCTACCTCTGGTTCCACGGCCGCAACGACGACCTGATGAACGCCATGGGCTACCGCGTCTCGCCCGTCGAGGTGGAGGGCGTGCTCGCCGGCCATCCCGACATCGCCGAAGTCGGCGTGACGGAGCTGGCCGTGCGCCCCGATCTGCGGGTCATCGCCGCCTTCGTGGTTCTCCGCCCCGGCGCCGAGCCTGACGCGGACGCCCTGACGGCGTGGTGCGTCGCGCGCTTGGCCGCCTACAAGGCGCCCCGCGCGATCCGCTTCCTCGATGCGCTGCCGCGCACCGCCAACGGCAAGGTCCAGCGCAAACGCCTTGCTGAGGCCGCCGAATAGCGCGCTTTCCAGCGGAGTGGGTGCCGGTTCATCGTCAGAAAGCACGGCCGAGCAAAGACTGAGAGCCGTGCTTGTTCGAGAGGAATCGGGCCGGTAGAGCGGGGTGCCGCGCGCGACGAGACCCATGGCCCCGCTCCCGATTTCCGTCTTCATCATCGTCAAGAATGAGGCCGATCGCCTCGGCGCAAGTCTCGCGGCGGTGCGGGACCTCGCCGACGACATCGTCGTGGTCGATTCCGGCTCGACCGACGGGACGCAGGCGCTCGCGGCGTCGCTGGGCGCCCGGGTCATCCACAACGACTGGCCGGGCTACGGCCGGCAGAAGCGCTTCGCTGAAGGGCAGTGCCGCCACGACTGGGTTCTCAACCTCGACGCCGACGAAGTGGTGCCCCCCGATCTGGCCGAACAGATCCGCGCGGTCTTCGCCAACGGCGAGCCGGCACACGCCGCCTGGAGCATCGCCATCGCCGAGATTTTTCCGGGCGAGACGCGCCCCCATCCCTGGGCCTACGTGCTGACTCCGGTGCGGCTCTACCGGCGGGACTTGAGCACCTACTCGACCTCGCCGGTTCATGACCGGGTGGTGCTGGGGCCGAATGTTACCGTCGGTCAGATCAAGGGACGCATCCACCACTTCTCGGTGCGTTCGCTCGGCGACCAGCTCGACAAGCTCAACCGCTACTCCGACCAGCAGGCCGACGACCTCGACGCGCGCGGCGTCACGATCCCGGCCTGGCGCCTCTACGTGGAGCTGCCGGGCAACTTCCTGAAGGCCTATCTCGGCCGCCGCCACTTCGTGCGCGGCGCCTACGGTTTCCTCACGGCGATGAATTACGCGATCTCCCGCCACCTGCGCGTGGCCAAGCATTACGAGCGCCGCGTTACAACCCCGCGCCGACCGGGTTGACCCGCCGCCCCGGAGCTTCTACAGCCAAGCGGCGGGGAGACGTGGCCGAGAGGCTGAAGGCACTCGTTTGCTAAATGAGCATACCCCTAATAAGGGTATCGAGGGTTCGAATCCCTCCGTCTCCGCCACTCTAAGTCATTGATTTCATTGAGCTTTTTGTTTCCCGGAAAACTCCGGGACGGCACAGCGCCCCGTCACAGTCGAGGCCAGGGTCTCGGCTCCGATTCGGGGTGCCCATGTACGTCGTCAGGCGCGGCGACCGTTGGTGGTTTCGTAAGACCGTACCCGTAGACCTCGTCGACGTGCTCGGCATGGCCGAGATCCGCCGGTCGTTGCGGACACGCAGCGCTCGCGAGGCGCGTCGGAGGGCTCTGGAGGTGCTGGTCAGGGTCGAGGACGTCTACGCGGTCCTCAGGTCCGAACGGCCCTTCCGTCCGGCCAGGGACGTCGCGCTGGCCCTGCTGGAACGCGCCCTCGATACGAACTTGGGCACGCCCGAGTCCTTCTCCCAGAACGACCGGTTGCTCAGGAGCGCGCGCGGTGTCCTGCGCCGAACAGGCGACGGCGACATGTCGGTCGGCGAAGTTCGGCTCGATGGCCTCGGTCTCGACGATGATGGATCGGCCGAGACCGTCGTTACCCCCGACGAGGTTCTGCACGTGCTTCGAGGCGAGCGGCCTCACGGTGAGGAGAACAGGATCGCCATCGCCATCCTCGAAGCGGTTGCGAGGATGACCCGTGGGCGCCTGAGGGAAACCGCCGGGGGCACGCGGGACCTGGACGCCGCGCTTTCGGCCCTGGCGGCTCTCAGGGAAGGGGCAAACCCCGAGCGAGGGGCATTCCCCATCGAAGCGCTCAGGTCGTTGCTCGCCGCCCACCTGGCGCCCGTGCAAGCCCCTGCGCTCGACGCCCAAGCCCTGAGGGATTTGATCAAGTCGGAGATCCGGGATGGCGTCGCGCAAGCCGAGACCGAGCGCTGGTCAGGCATGCTCCTCTCGGAGGCAATCCAGAAGTTCGAGGTGGAGGAAGTCTGCAATCGCGGGGGGGCCAAACACCAGGAAGATGTGCCGCGTCGGTTGGCGTCGTTCCTGCGAGCCGTGGGCGACAAGCCGATCCGCGACGTATCGCGGGACGACTTGAAGGCTTACCGGGACCTGCTCGATCAGGCCCCTGACCGTTTCACGTTGCGCTTCAAGACGAACGACATCAGCGAGGCAATTGCGGCCAACAAGCGCCTCAACCGACCTTACTCGCCGATCTCAAAAGTCACGGTCGACCTAAAATACATTGGTCCTGTCAATCGATTGTTCGATTTCATCGTCAAAGAAAATTTGCTTGGCTCAAACCCGCTCGATGGCATCCGATCCCAGCAGAAAGAAACCGAGAGTGCCAAGTCGAAGCGACTTCCGCTGAAGCCGGCCCATATCGACATGCTCTTCGCGGACACCGTGAAGCAGCCGGTCATGACCGCAACTTACTGGGTGCCACTCATTATGCTGTATAGCGGCGCTCGTCCCGGCGAGTTGTGCCAGCTTAATGTGGAAGACCTTCGCGAAGAATACAACGAGCGCCCGCATCTCAATGTCCTGTGCCTGAACGACGATGAGGATGAGGAGCCCGACCACGAGTCCGCGCGGAAGCCGCAGGAGGACGGTCGCCGCGTGAAGACCAGCGCGGGCAGACGCCTGATCCCCATCCACCCCATGCTGGTTCGAATGGGTCTGCTCGACCTGTTCAACCGCCGACGAGCCGAACTCCGCGGCAATGAGAAGGGCCAGCTATTCAAGGACGTCTCGCCTAATGCCCATGGCCATTACAGCGCTGCCCTGACCAAGCGTATCAATCGCAGGCTACGAGCACTAGGCATCACCAACAAACGGTTCGTTCTCTACAGCCTTCGGCATAACTTCATCGAGGCGTGTCACGCCGCCGGCATGCCTGACACCGTGAGGATGAAGATCGTAGGCCACCAAGCCCAGGGGATGGGCGGTGTCTACGGCAACCCGAGGCCGGAGAAGTGGGAAAGCGACTGGATCGAGAAGGTGGAGTTTACGGGTCTGGACCTTGGTCGGTATCTGGCCCTGGGAGAGGCGGGTAAAATTTGCGCGCCTGGCCAGCAGAGCCGTTCAAACGCACGCTCGACCGAGGGTCGATAGGATTTCGCCCTCGGCGCGCCCTTTTGGGTGCGGCGGTCGCGGGGCTGCAGCACACTTCGACATCGAGGATCGCCCGGCCTATTCGACCTTCAGCCGCTTGGCCGCCGCCGGGCACAGCAACTTGAATTGCTCCACCATAGGCGGCATGCCCGAGGCGCACGATGTGTCGGCGTCGAGCCCGAGCGGGAAGCGGGCCTTGCCGCCCTGGCGATCGTCGTAGCGGTAGCTCACCGTCCCGGACCGGCAGTTCGCCTCGGCGGTCATGGTCGCCCGGCCGTCTGTGCGCAGGTACTTCTCGACGCACTGGGCCGTCGTGAGCCTACCGCCGTACGCCTTGGTCTCGCCGCCGGGGTCCCGCTCGCAATACTCCTGCAAATCGGCCTTCGTGATCACACCGCGCATGGTGGCCCGCGCCGTGTCGATGCCGTCGCGCTCGACCACCGTGCCGTTCCACCCCTTGCAGGATGCCAACGGGAAATCGCCGGCCGCCCTGACATGGCCGGGGTCGAGGGCCGCGACGGCGAGTACGATGAGACCAATCCGACGCATGTGCATCCCCGCGTGCCGACGTTCGATGCCGTCAGGCCCGCCAAGGCAGCGGCAACCAGAAATCGCTGGCAAGCTCCGCGAGGCGTCATCCACGGCAATCCACAACGGCACGTCGTCGCAAGCTTGACCGCTTGCAAGGCGATGAACCTTCGTGTTCCTACTTTGTTCTAAATTGGATTCGGAGGCCGGTCATGCAGGTCATAGGCGTCGCCATTGGGTTGCCCACACCCATCCCGCGGCTCGCCAAGGCGGTGCCGGCCGGCTTCCCCAGCCCCGCCGACGACTTCGTCGAGGAGGAGATCGACCTCCAGCGGCTGCTGATCGCCAACCGACCGGCGACCTTCATCGTGAGGGTCAGCGGCGACAGCATGCTGCTGGCCCGGCTGTTCGACGGGGATCTCGCGGTGGTGGACCGGTCGCTTACCCCGCGCAATGGCGACGTGGTCGTGGTCGATGTGGACGGCGAGCGCTCCTTCAAGGTCTGGTCCCGGCGTGGGCCGCGGGTTGTCCTGTCCTTCGCCAACCCGCGCTTCCCGGAGTACCGGTTGCCCCCGGACGCGGTCGTCGAGGTCTGGGGCGTGGTGTCGGGTTCGATCAACCCGAGGCGCCGCGCCGAATGACCGGCCGGGCCTACGCGTTGTCGGACGGCAACAGTTTCTACTGTTCCTGCGAGCGGGTCTTCGACGCGCGCCTGGCCCGGGTGCCGGTCATCGTGCTGAGCAACAACGACGGGTGCGCCATCGCCCGTACGACCGAGGCCAAGGCGCTCGGCATCCGCATGGGCGAGCCCTTCTTCAAGATCCGCGACATGTGCCGGGTCCAGGGCGTGCGGGTCTACTCCTCGAACTACGCCCTCTACGGCGACATGAGCGCCCGCGTGAACGAGGTCTACCGGCGCTTCTCGCCGCGCATCGAGGTCTACAGCATCGACGAGAGTTTCCTCGACCTCTCGGACCTGCGGGTGGCGGACCGGGTGCCGCTCGCGCGTGACATGCGCGAGACCGTGCACGCCTGGACGGGCATCCCAACCTGCGTCGGCATCGGCGCGACCAAAACCCTCGCCAAGCTCGCCAACCACGTGGCCAAGAAGGTGCCGGAATTGGGCGGGGTCTGCGACCTGACCGATCCCGTGCAGTACGACCACTGGATCGTCCGCATCCCGCCCGGGGACATCTGGGGGATCGGGCCGGCCAACGCCCGCAAGCTGGAAGCGCTCGGCTGCGAGAGCGTCGCCGACGTGCGCGACCTCGACACCCGGGCGGCGCGCAAGGCCATGACGGTGGTCGGCGAACGGCTGGTTCAGGAACTGCGCGGGGTCGCCTGCCTCGACCTAGAGGAGGTCGCCCCGTCCCGGAAGGGCTGTGCCGTAACCCGCAGCTTCTCCGACCGGGTCGAGGACCTCGCCACAATGGAGCAGGCAGTCGCCGCCCACGCCACCAGGCTCGGGGAGAAGCTCCGAGCCGGCGGCCTGGCGACCGACCACGTCACGGTCTTCTTCCACACCTCGGAGCACGACCGTGACCGTCCGCAGCGGTCGGTCTCGACGGTGGTGACCCTGCCGGAAGCCTCGAACGACACCCTGGTCTTGGTGAAGGCCGCCACCTTCGGCGTCCGCAAGGTCTGGCGGGACGGCTACCGCTATTCCAAGGCCGGGATCGTCACGACCGATCTGGTGCCGCTGGCGGCGTCGCAGCGGGCCTTCCCGGGGCTGGGGCAACTCGACCGGGAGCACGGCGCCGCGCTGATGCAGGCGCTGGACGCCTGCAATCGTCGTTTCGGGCGCGGCGCGGTCGTCCCGGGGGCCGCCGGTTTCGCCCCTAAGCGTGAGTGGTCGACCAAGTTCGAGATGCGCTCGCCCCGCTACACTACCAGGGTCGATGAGATCCCGGTCGTGCTGGCGGCCTAGCCGGAAGGCCAACCTCGACGCTCCGGCCACTGTGGATCCCGGCACGCGACACTTGCCCGACCGCCCCGGCCAGGTCACGGTCGCCGCCCTCACGGAGCCGAAACCATGATACCCGACGCCAAGCACCCGTCCGCCTGATCCACGGAGTGCCGCCGCATGCCAAGCCTCCGCTTCCCGCGAGGCTCCCGTGTCACGTCAAGTCTTTATTTCGGATACCCATTTCGGACATCGCGCGATCCTCTCGCCGAGGATGCAGAACCCCAGGCCGTTCGCCTCCATCGAGGAGCACGACGAGACGCTGATCGCGAACTGGAACGCGGTCGTGCGGTCGGACGACACCGTCTGGCACCTCGGCGACTTCTGCTACCGCTGCAGCGAGGAATACGCCCGTTCCGTCTTCGGGCGCCTCCGGGGCAAGCGACGCTTCCTCGTCCGCGGCAACCACGACCGCATCTCGATGCGCCTGCCCTGGGACGGCGTCTTCGACGTGGCCCGGGCGGTCGTCCCGGGACCGGACGGCGCTCCCCAGGGGGTCTGGCTGAGCCACTACGCCCACCGGGTCTGGCCGCGCATGCACCGCGGCGACCTGCATTTCTTCGGCCACTCGCACAACACCCTGCCCGGCACCGCCGCCAGCACCGACGTCGGCGTAGATTGCTTCGGCTTTCAACCCGCCACCCTCGTCGAGGTCCACGTCCGCCTCGCCGAGAACGCTCAGGCCGAGGGTTGAGGGTCATGACCGCACGCCGGCTCCAGGTCTTCAGCAAGCCGCACCAGGATTGGCCCCGGAGCGCCTGAGATCCCTGCGCCCGCGCGCCGTCCGGCTGCTTCGTCGGTCGTGGCAACTACGGGCGTCGAGCCTAGTCCTGGGCGTCCCGGGCCGCTTACATCCTCATTAACGCCAGCGCCGTCGTCGGCGTCCCGAGGCCGTAACGCATAAGGGGGCACGTTACCCGCTACGCGTCCTCGACGGAGTCGAGCTGCTACCGTCCGGGGCTTCTTGCTTCCTGCCGGGTTCCCCGAGGCCCGAGGCAACCCTGGCCATTGCCCTGGGTCCTCGCTTAGGTCGATGGCCGACTAGGCGCGGGAGGCACGCCGCCACCGTCAGGCGGAACGCCGTCCGGGCTGGGGCGCGTAAACTGAAGTCGGGCTTTCCCCGTCCCAGGGACCGTCTCCAACGACGGCCTCGAAGAGCTCGTCTCCCACCTCCGCGAACGGCCTGCCGTCGCCGATGCGCTGACGAAGCTTCTTCCGAAGCAGGCGGGGCGTGATCTCCTGAAAGGCGCGCGTCGCTCGGACCAGATCCCCGTCGAGCCCGGAAAGGATGTCCTCGCTGCCCAAGGCCCCCTTCTCGACCAGGAGGTCGTGCACCTGCCGCAGGAACTGAACCCAGAAGGCCCGGCGGCCCATCGCCGCCGCCTGTTCCTCGGGGCTTCCCTCAAGCCCGGCCAGCTCGGCCTCTTCCCCCTGGGCCTCGACCACACCGAAACGATGGTCGACCAGCGTCAATCCCTCGCCGTCCCTGGACATCTGCACGAGGCGGTAGCGAAGCCACGCCTCGGTCAGCGGGAAACCCACTCGCTCGCCCTCCGCCTTCAGGGAAGTCGGGAGCGCCTTGAGCAATGGATGGACCGCCAGGGGCCCGCGTCGGACCAGCGTGGCCTTGACCGCCTCCCGCACCCGGTTCCAGTAGTCCTCCGCCTCCTGAGCCAACTTGAGGCCGTACAACGTGTCGACGAACACACCCATTTGCGTCCGCGGTCCGACCGGGGGGTCTGCAAGTCCGGGCGCCGCCGGCATCCCGGTCACCGAAGCTCGGACGCCACCCGAACGGTCGAGCTCGGACTGTAGGCGCGTGACCCTCTCCTCTAGGGCGTCGACCCGGTCCGCGGCCTCGGCGACGATCCGGTCGCACTCCTCGCGACGGCGCTCCACGTCGGCGAAATCCGCCAGCCTCTCCCTGGTCGCCTCGATGCGCGCCTGCTCAAGCAACTCCTTGCCGAGCGTCGTCAGCCGCGACTGGAGCGCTTCCGGCAAATCAGCGCGCTCGATGACCGGGTGGTAGTTCGCGTCCTTCCGCCAGTGGCCGAGTTCCCTCGCGATGTCGCCGAAAGAGCCCCGTCCGACCTCCTTGCGGACCGAACGGACCGAGACCCGTTCCTTGACGCCGCCCGGTGACGCATCCCGGGCCCGTATCCGGTCTGCCGCGTCGCAAACCTCTTTCCTCGTGACCATCGCCGCCGTCCCCGACCCCGGCAGGCATGATGACTTGGAGCCATGAAGAAACGGTCGCCGGTCGTCCGCCCGGGCCAGAACGCGTACGCCGAACGCTACGCATTACCTCTCGGGACAGAAAGGCCGGGATGCCCTGGCGGTGCGCCTCGCCGCCGGCGAACAAATCCGGTACGTTCGACCTGAACGTGTCTCGCGACCGCGAGGTGGGCCAGTCCTTGAAGAAGCTCACGAGGAATCAACTGCAGGGCGACGGCGGCGTCCATCGCTTCGCGGTACGCGTCGGCGACTCCGGCCTCGCCTTCCACCCGACCGGCGCCCTGGACGCGGGCATCGACGGCTTTATCGAATTGCGGGACCCCGAAACGGGCGAGGTCAAGGCGCAGTATATCGCGGCGCAGCTCAAGACGGTCCAGAAGCTCGCCGAGGATAACGGCGAGACGTTCTCCTTCAGGGTCGACGAGCGGGACCTTGAGTATTGGCTGAACGCCAACACGCCGGTCATCCTGGTCGTGGTGAACCCCGAGACCGAACTCGTCTGCTGGAAGTCGATCCAGTCGTACTTCCAGGACCTCGACCGCAAGCGCTCCAGGAAGGTCGTGTTCGTCCGCCATGAGGACGAGCTCACGCCGCAGACAGTCGGCAAGCTGGTTGCCCTCGTCGCGGGCTTCGCGCGGCCTGGTGTGGTCACGCCCGCCATGCGGGTCGACGAGGAGTTGGAGACGAACCTGCTCCGGGCGAGCTTCCCGCACCGGCTCAACATCGCCACCATCGAAGGGAACGCCTCGGAAGTAAGGGAGGCGCTCAAGCGCAGGATCGAACGGCCTCCCATCGACTGGATCGTGGATGGCGACCGGCTGGTGACCTTCCGCGACCTCGACGACCCTCTCTTCGAGGACGCGTGCGACCAGGGCAGCATCGACCTGATCGAGACCTTGGACTGGGCCGAGGCCGACGGGGAAGCCAGCAAGAGGCTGTTCGTACGCCTCCTCGGCCTTTGCCTGGGCGAGCGTGTCTGTGAACGCCTCGTGTTCGACCGCGCCCGCAAATACTACTTCTTCAAGGGCAACCCTCAGCGGAGGGGCAGGCGCGACTTCACCTTCACCGACGCGCGCGGGGAGGGAAAGCGCACCGTCGTCTCCCAGCACGGGCTCAATAAGGGGAAGACCGCCGCCTCCTACCTCAGGCACGCCGCCTTCGTCCCCCGGTTCCTCGAACTCGACGGCGAGTGGCACCTTGCCGTCGAGCCGACCTACCACTTCACCCGCGACGGATTCGAGGAAAGCGCCTACGCGTCGGATTACCTCAAGAAGATCAAGGAGATCGAGCGTAACTCCAACGTGCGGGGACACCTGCGCATGTGGCGCGCCCTCCTCACCGAACGCGGCGACATGCTGCGCTCCGAGTACCCGTTCCTCAGCTTCGAGGCGCTCGAACCGCTGACGCACCAGTACGGCGTCCCGGACGACCTCTGGTCGGACCGCGAGGACCCCGAGATGAGCAAGGCTCGAAAGGCAGGTCAGCGTGAACTCGACCTTTAGGCTCCAGCACGTCCACGAGCCCTTGCTGGAGTTCGGCGGCGGCGCACGCCACCCGGACGTACGCTTCGGCCTGATCGATCATGGCCCGGTCGACTTCTCCATGCAGGCGACGCGGACCGTCCGCGTCGGGGTGATTGGGTCCTCCGAGACCGTCGACGGGTTCCGGGAATGGTTCGCACGGTGCGAGGGTGAGATCCCCGCCAAGCCGAGCCGGCAGCCCAACCTCTTCCCCGCCTTTCCGGGCAGCGGCATCAACGGGCCCTTCCGCTGCTGGTTCGAGATCGACGGTCACCACCAGCGCGTCCTGCGGCCGGCCAGCCTCTCCAAGGTCAACGGCGAGGAACGCGACGACCTCGCCATCCGGATGGCCGTCGAGCTCTTCGAGGGGGAGATCCGCGACCTGTCGGAGCTCGACCGTCCGCCCCAGGTCGTCGTCTGCGCCTTGCCAGTCGAGCTGATCGAACGGGTGAAGAACCTTCGGACGCCAGAGGAATCGGAGCGCTCACCGACGGAGGAGGCGTCGGAAGAGGGCGAGGACCAGGACGGCGAGGACGAGCGGAACGCCCGCCTCTACGAGGATTTCCGGGGAGCCCTGAAGGCCGCCACGCTGGCCTACAAGGTGCCGATCCAGATCGTCTGGCCGTCCACCTACGACGAGCGTGCGGTGATCCGGCGCAAGCTGGCGAAACTCTCGACGCGCAGGGTCCAGGACGAGGCCACGCGGGCCTGGAACCTGTTCTGCGCGCTCTACTATAAGGCGGGCGGCACGCCCTGGCGCATGGTGCGCGAACGCGACGAGTTCTCCGCCACCTTCCTCGGGATCAGCTTCTTCGAGGACCTCGGACGCACGACCCTGCGGACGAGCTCGGCGCAGCTCTTCGACGAGCGCGGCGAAGGCCTGATCCTCAAGGGCGGCCGGGCGCTGCGCGACAAGACCGACCGCCACCCCTATCTCGCCGAGGAGGACGCCTACGCGCTGACCAAGAACTCGCTGACAACCTACAAGCGCGAATGGGGCACCTACCCGGCGCGCCTGGTCGTCCACAAGAGCTCCCCTTTCCATCGGGAGGAGACCGCCGGCTTTGAGGCCGCCATCGACGAACTCGGCATCGACCAAGTCGACCTGATCTGGTTACCCCGGCGTTCGCCCGTGCGCCTCGTGCGGGACGGCGATTACCCGCCGCTGCGCGGCACGGCGATGCGGCTCGACCGGGAGGCGGCGCTCCTCTACACGCGCGGAAGCGTGGACTTCTTCGCGACCTATCCCGGGCTCTACGTCCCGAACCCCCTCATGATGAGGGCGCACCGGCGCGACCGCTCCGACTGGGACATGCTCCTGAAGGAGACTATGGCGCTGACCAAGATGAACTGGAATAACACTCAGTTCGACGGGGCGCTGCCCATCACGATGCGGGCGGCCCGGCAGGTCGGCGAGATCCTCAAGCACGTCGCGGAGGGTCAGGTGCCCGACCCGCGGTATCGGTTCTACATGTGAGTGGCGCGCCTCATCGCGTCGCGGCGGTCTAACGGCCGATGCGCCGGCCCGATCGTCAGACGGCGAGGCCGGCCCCGGCGGATCGGCCGGTGAGGTGGTAGGGCGTCGGTTGCCCCGGGATGCCATCCGCCTCGTCCGCCGGCTCTAGGACGTTCAATTCGACCTCGACCGGGCAGTGGTCGGAACCGGTCCTGTCAGGCAGGTGGCGGCAGGCGACGAGGTCCCCTCGCAGCGTCTCCTCGACGAAGACGTAGTCGAGCCGCCAGCCGATGTTCCGCTCCCGTACGGTCGAGCGCATGCTCCACCACGTGTAGTGGCCGCCGCCGGGCTCGAACTGCCTGAAGGCGTCGACGAACCCCGACGCCAGCAGCCGGTCGACCCAGGAGCGCTCCTCGGGCAGGAACCCGGCGTTGCCGCGGTTAGGGGCCGGGTTCGCCAGGTCGATCTCGGTATGGGCGACGTTGAAGTCGCCGACCAGGACAAGCGGCCGGCCGGCCGCCCGTTTCTCGGCGATGAAAGCGTCGAGCGCTTCGAGGAACGAGACCTTCTCGGCGACCCGCGTCAGCTCGCGGTGGCTGTGAGGCGCGTAGACGTTGACGAGGCTGAACGTCTCGAAGTCTACGGTCAGGACCCGGCCCTCGACGTCGGAGGAATGGCCGATGCCCCGCGCCACGCCGTGCACCTTCAGACCCTCGCGGACCAAGGTCGCGACGCCGCTGTAGCCGCCCCGCTCGGCCGAGTTCCAGAAGGCGACGTAGCCCTCGAACCAGTTGGTGGTGAGCAGGTCCTCCTGCACTTTCACTTCCTGGAGGCAGACGACGTCGTTCGCGGCCCGGCGCAGCCAGGCCTCAAAGTCGTTGCGGACGGTCGCCCGCAAGCCGTTCACGTTCCAGGTGGTTATGCGCACGACCCGCCCGCCATGGTGTTCCCAGTCGGGTATCGTTAGACGGTTTTCGTTGTCGAAAGAGGCATGCTCTCAATCAAATGCACAGCAAAGACGGCAGCAGCCATGGAGGCATATCGGTGCCATCCATCGTTTTTGCCGTCGTTGGCGTAGTCGCAGATTCCTCTTACGACGAAGAAGCCCTTGCCGTTTGACATCGCCGCTTCGGCGACGCCCGCGCCCTCCATCTCCACCGCGATCACACCGTAGTCTTCGCGCACGCGCTCGCGTTCCTCGTGGCTTTTGACCACTTTGGTTGCGCTTCCCACGGCACCCGTGAAAGCAAGCGACGCATGGCGTGCCCGCCGCTCATCCTTCTTCCGCCGGATAGTCACGGGATTGTCGGGGTCCCTGTCGTCGCGCAGGACGTCGGTCCGGGCATGCGGCCGCTTGTAGGGGCCATCCTCCCGGGTGGCCTCCGCGAGGCGGGTGTTGAAGGCCGCCATCGCGGTCTCGCTGCCGGAGATGGTTTCCGCCAAGTCGACGAATGCCCGGACGGGAGCCATTGGCTGATGGGCCGGCTGCGGCCCGGTCACGCGTTCCTTGACGTGATCGTACTGGATCACCCCCTTGCGACCGGAGACAACGATATCCCCCAGCCTTACGTCGTCATGCTTCGGCGCAACCCGCGGGATGCCGCCCGCGATGCCGACCATCATTACCTCGTCCAACCCGAAATCCGCGAACAACCTCTCGGCCAGAGCCGCCGAGACAGCGTTCCCAGCGCTGGTCCTTACAACGACGATCTCGTGCTTGCCGCCGTTGCGCGCGGGCAGCGTCCCATGGACGTAGTTTCGCAGAACCCCGTCCACCCTAGTGACATCCTCCTCGACGTCATTGAGCAATGAGGTGAACGCCTCCATCTCGACCGTCAGCGCGGTCAGGATGCCCAGCCTGGGGTTCTTCTTCTTCGCGAGCACTTCAGCCTCACGCTTTCTTGAGATGATGTGGTCCAAAGTGCGCACGCACAGCGTCCCATCCTCGACTTCGAAATCCTCGTAAAGCTCGGTCACGACGCCGTGGAACGCGAGGCGCTTGCGGATGAAGCCCTCGCCGTGGCCCTTCGGCATCGTGACTACGGTCCGCGCGCTGAACCAGGCCCCGCTAGAGCAACGCTCGTGGGCGAGTTCCATGGCCTCGGCGGACACGTTCGTGGTCCCCGCGACCATTAGGTAAGAATCGATGGCGTCGAGCCTCTCCTGCTGGTGGCTGACCGAAAGCACGTGGTCAAGGTCGGGAACATCTCGCAGGATCGCCCCGCGCGCCCGAAGGAGTTCCTTGAAGCCCTGGCCGATGGTCAGGAAGGGTTCCTGCTTCGAATGCCTGACCCGGACCGTCCAGCCTTCGAGCACGTTGTCGGGCAAGCCGCAGTCTTCCCGCATTTGCGCGCAGGCTTCCTCCCATACATCGAGCAAGCTGCCTTCAAGTGGCTTTGAAGAATTCGGCGCCGTCATCTGTCAGCTTCAGGTTCCCGCTTTCATCCGAAACCACGAAAGAGATTACGCTCAACGCATTCAGAGTGGCGCCCGGGTCCGGATCGATCATGCTGAAGATCTTATTGGACAGCAGATCTTCTCTGCTTATTGATTTGGAAGACGAAACCTTCTTGAGAATGGCACGAGCCGAATTCGAGAAAATCTTCGACACCACCTCGGCAAAGGCATTCTCGTCGACGTCGGTGGAATTCGAAAGGTCGCCCTCTGCATTTGCCGAAAGCATTTCGTTCACGTTCTCGGACCGTATGAGCCAAACATATTTCGCGATGGCCCCGTCGTTGTGCTCGCCTTGTACCTGGACGTACCTATTTCCGAATACGGAATATTGAATGTTTCGACGCTCGTCGTAAGCCTTCAGATCCACGGCCTTGTTGCCGATCATCCTGAGCGTACGAAGTTTCTGCTTCCAGTCGGAGAACCCCGTCTCGCCCCATCTGTTGAGGTTCCACTTCACGACGCTCCAGTCGTTCGGCGATACGTCCTCCGGAACGTGGTACAGCACCTTGAACGGACCGCGATCGCCATTCAGCATGGCCTCGCAGATTTGCCGGTGAAACGGATCGGTTAAGGCCCGCGCGCCGCCGGTCACATGGATGCAGTTCCCGATCTCGTCCTTTCGCAGCAGGTCGAGAAGCAGGGTATTGGTCGCGTTGTGGACCCGGACGTTGTCATGAAGGTTGTCCTTCGACCAACTCAGGATCTCGGCCTTGCGCGCGACGGTGCGAGAGATGCCCGCCTCGACGAGCGTCTCGACGAGCAGGTCCTTCTCGGTGGCCGCCTTCCTCGTCATGACGCGGCGGCCTCGGCCAAACCCGGCTTCGAGGCGTCCCAGCCGAGCCTATGGTTCCACACGTACTCGTCCTGACCCGGTTTGAACGAGAAGCACACCGGGACGAGGTCGCCGTACTTCTTGTGACGGCTGCGGTTGGTGCACGGCGTCATCCGGTCAAGGTCGTGCCCCGCCAACTCGTTGGCATGCGACCATTCCCAGCCGATCCTGCCCTCACCCCAGGTCGCCACCCCAAAGGCCGTGCAGATGAGGTTCGAGCAGATCCGGATCGTGCCGTTCGGGTGGACCATAACCCGCTCACCGAGCTTGACCGGGCAATACCCGTAGTAGTCCGGCGCACGCGCGAACTCCGCCTTCGTCACGAAGCATTGGGGCAGCCGGACCTTGATGCCGAACGCCCCGGACCGGGCCTTGGCCGAGAGCTCCTCGTAGACCGGCACCCAGTCCTGCGGGCGGGGCGCGAAGTTCCCCGTCCAGGTATCCATCGGGATGCCGACCTTGAACAGGTCGTGGAAGTTGACCTGGTGGACGCCGAGCCCCTCCACGAACCGGATCATCCGTTCGAGGTTGAGCATCCCGGCCTCGTCGCGGTCCAGGAATAGCTTCTGCACGCAGCACGTAACGGTCACGAAGTAACCCAGGCCAACGGCCTTGCGGATCGCGTCGACGGCCCGGACGAACGTTCCCTTGCCGCGGAGCGGGTCGTTGGTCTGCGCCGAGAAGCCGTCGAGGCTGAACGCGACTTCGTCTAGACGCGCGAACGACGGCTGTTCGAGCAGCGACGAGACGCGCTGTCCGTTCGTGTCGATCCGCACGTACTCGTAGCCGAGCGCACGTGTCCCTTCGATCAGGTCGAGCAGCGGACGCCCGCCCTGCCTATGGCCGTAAAGCGTCGGCTCGCCCCCCAGGAACGTCACCTTGCCGGCGCCGAGCTTGCGGAAGGTCGCGAGCAGCCCAAGCGCGTCGTCGAGAGGGATCTCCTCGTTGATGAAGTGCGAGATGCTCGGCTTATAGATGCACTGCTCGCATTCCAGGTTGCACCGGTCTGTCACGTACATGAAGACCTGGTGCAGGCGCCGGAAGTGATGGGCGAACTCGGGGTCCGCCGTGAACGTCGTCGGCATCAAGAGACGGCCCTTCCGCCGGAATCGCCCAACGTTAAGTCAAGCATGGCGCTAGGTATGGGACAAGCGTGTGGCGGCGTCGCTCTATCGGTTATGCACGTCGCCCACAACGTGCACCCATGACGACGCATGGCACGCGCGGAAGTTCGCGCCTTCCCTCAAGGAAGGCATCCGCCAGCAGCCGGCTTGATCGCCTTGCTTCCCCCTTGCTGGGGTCCGTTCGCCCGTCCGGCGACGCGTTGACACGCCGGGGAAAGTGGCCCCGCTCCGTACACGTAGGATACTCGGTCTGGGTTCAGGCGGCGAGGTGGGACAAGTTGCCGAGGGTCCTGATCTCGTGCCCGTCGGCCCTTATCATGTCGCCGAGCCGACGGGCGGCCTCGTGGAAACCGATGCGGAAGAACTCCCGGTCGCCACGCAACCGGAAGTCAGCCAGGCACTCGTGCGCCCGTCGTTCGACGAGCGCAGGGTTCATGACGCGCCAGCAGCGCCTCACGCCGAAGGGAATGGGCACGCCGGTCGCCCTGTTGATCTCCGCAGCCCGCTCCTGGAGCGTCCTCTCGGTCTTCCCGACCTTGAGCAGGTCCGGCCATTCGCGCGTCGAGAGAACGTAGAGCCAGCCCGCGCCCGGCTCCTCCTTGATCGTAAGTTCGCCCAGAAACACCTTGAGGCACTGCCGAAGGGAGAGCCGATGCAAGTTGATCAGGGCCGTCAGGAAGCCAGTCGCGTCGGCATCGCGGATGGCGGACCTGAGAAAGGTCAACTCCTTCGAGATGGCCTCCGCCAGTCCACGCGACGGGTATCCAAGCTGCCCCATCACGGTGAACCAGTCCCACTGGTCCTCCTTGAAGATCCGCGTGAACATTCCCTTCGTGGTGCTCACCGCATCGAGCGCCACGGCAGAGGGCTCAGGTGGGAGACGTACCTGTAGAAGGTCCAAGACAAGCCGTGCGGCGGCTCGACGTTCGGCCATCGTCGCCGGCTTGGGCGGGGCCATACCGAACCCCCATTTCTCGTGCACTTCGACCGGCATGGCGTCCTCGTACCCTGGTCCAGGCGATCATAGCCCAGCCAACAGGTTTTGGGACTCGTCCTCGGGCTTGGCTTGGCGTCGACGCATGGCCATTGCCGCGGTCTGGAAACGTCCCTCGGAACCTGCCCGGGCAGCCGAAACGGGCGTAACGGATAGCGTCCTGCGTTACGCGTTCGGCGGAGTCACGCTGGATCGGCGTCCCGGACACGGCCCCGGCTCGCTCCCGCGCTTGCCCAAAGTCGGCGCCCAGGCTTTCCCGGCGGGACGGCGGAATCCCTGGCCCTTTCCTGGGGATCCACATGTCGTTTGCGGCAAACTGCGGATGGACCTGGGAAATCGACCCTGGGCGCGTTGACGCCAGCGTCGTGGTTTCCCTTATGTTCACGTGCGCTTCTGGGCCGTTGCCCATCATTCGGAGCCGAATCGTGTACCTCCCCGGCCGCCTCATACCGGACGCACGACCGCTGCCCTCGGGCGGCGCCGCGCTTCCCCATCACGCGTTCAGCGCGGCCTGACCGGCATTACGGCCGGCGGCACGCGCGCGAGGCCGCCATGAACCTGCACGACCCCAACCTATCGCACGACCCCGACCGTCAGGTCGGCGAGGTGTTCCGCCGCTTGTCCGCCATGAAATCGTTGAACGAGGACGCCTTCGACCGGGTGGTAAGCGCCGTGCTCGTCGCCCTCGGGCGCGCCGCCCACGAGGAGGGTGAGCGCCGCGCCAGGGCGCTGGCCGAGCGCACTGCTCCCCGGGCCACCGAGGTCCGGGTCACTGCCCACGCCCGGCGGACGGGCGACCCCGACGGGTTCGACATCGCGGACTGAGGCTGTCGCCCCTCGCCATCGGTCGAGCATGGAGCCCCGAAAATGAGCCATCGCCCACCGCCGATATCTCGGCGCGGCCGGCCGCATTCCCGCGGCCCGGCCCCCGCGCGTCCCGAAAGGGCCTCGCGCGTCCTCCCGCCATCCCTTTCCCGCATCCCCGAGGCTTGCCCCGGCGCCTGAGCGCGCCCGGCCGCCTCGCGATGGAGGCCGCCGTGACCAAGACCCCCAAGGAGACCCTCAAGGCTCATCCCGTCTACCACGAAGACTTAGTGGCGCTCGACGAGTTCGTCTCGGCGCCACCGAACCTCGCCGAGGACCTCGCTAATAGCTGCGTCCGCATGATCCTGGCCATGACGCTCGTCCAGGACGCCCTGACGGCGGCTGAGCGCGAGCGGATCGCGCAACCCTCCGGCACCGCGATGGTGGTCTCCGTGCCTGGTCCGGACTGGGTCGAGCCTATCGCCCAGGCCCTGACCCGCATCGGGCGCTGGGGCATCACCTTCCGGCGCAAGGGCGGCAAGATGGCCGAGAAGCCGGATACCGGCTCCGACGAGACCGCCAACGTCCTCGGAAACGGCCTGAACGCCCTCGGCGTATCGCACGAGCCGGCCCGCTACCTGCCCGCCTCCCTTAGCGCCACGGCGGACATCTGCATTGACCTGCAGCCGCCGGGCCCCCGCGTGCTGCGCGCCGTTATCGAGCTCGTGACCGGCATGCGCTGTGGGCGGGTGCCGGACGATGCAGCGCGCGGGCTCGCCTTCGACGAGGTCGCGGCCTGCTTGCGTCGGGGCACCAAGCCTTCCGCCTGCCTCCGCAGGCTCGCGGCCGCCTCGAAGGCCAAGTTCCGCGGCGACCCCGGGCTGGACGACGTGCCCACCCTCGACCGCCTGCAAGGGATGGCGCCGGCGGTTGAGTGGGGCCTCGCCCTCGCCGCTGGCGTCGAGGACTGGAGGCAGGGCGGGCGCGCGTGGAAGGACTTGCCTGAACGGTGTGCCGTAGTTTCAGGCCCGGCAGGATGCGGCAAGTCATCCTGGGCCCGAAGTCTCGCCAAGACCCTCAAGATGCCGTTGGTCTCCACCTCGGTTGCGTCGTGGTTCTCGTCCGGCGGCTACCTCGACCAGGTTATCCGACAGTTCGAGACCGTCATCGCGCAGGCCATCGCGGTTGCGCCTGCTGTCCTGTTCCTAGACGAAATTGACACGATCCCCAATCGTGCATCCCTGGACGGTCGCAACGCCGAGTATTTCAACACTCTTGTTTCCAGGGTTTTGCTGGCCCTGGACTCCGCAGTGTCAGGAGAGACTTCGAGCCTGATTGTTATCGGTGCAACTAATTATCCCGAGCGGCTTGACGAGGCGTTGATCAGGCCAGGGCGCCTGAACCGGGTCATCCCCATCCCCCCGCTGGACGCCCACGGCATCGCCGGCATCATGCGCCAACACCTCGGGGATGACCTCCCGGGCGCGGACTTGATGCCGCTCGCCATCGTCGGCGGGGGCGCGACCGGCGCCGAGACAGCCTCCTGGGTGAAGGGCGCCCGGAGCGCCGCCCTGGCCGAGCGGCGCCCGATGGTCATCGCCGACCTCGTGGCGAGGGTCGCCCCGCCCGAGACCCGCTCCCCGGCCGTGCAATTGGCGGTAGCTAGGCACGAAGCTGGGCATGCTGTCAGCACCTCTGCCCTCCTCGTTGGGACAATCGAGAGCGTCAGCATCGTCGGTCGTGGCCGCTTCGCCGGGCGCACCAGCGCGCGTCTGCGGGCGGTCGAGTCCAGCGGACGAAGGTCCCATCCTCGGACAGCCCGAATCGTCTGCAAAGGGTCCTCAAGCTTCTCCCCTAGTGGAGTTACAAAAGCGCGTCAGAAAGAAGGGCTATCCAAATCTCGATGTCTTGATCCGAGTATGCGAAAACGGTCGGAAGCGGCGTAAGTCGCAGGCTAGTATGGAAAGCAGGGCTTATGAATACAGGGGTTTTTATGTAAGACATTGTGCTGAGGGTGAAATTTTTAGAATGTACTGGCACTTTCCGGGCAAGCCAGATGTTGAGCACGTAACGCTTGGGACAGACAATCAAAGCGAAGCTGAGTTTTTGGTTGAGTCATTTGTGCGTTGGCTCGGTTACGACACCGTCAATCAAAGTCGCGACCCTCTCGTATCCGTGGTGGTCAGCCGCTTTGTCCAATCACTCCCCGAAGGCAAGCGTGGTGCTGCGTACCGCAGCCAACTTAAGTGGTTCAGAGAGCTTCTTGATGAGCACCACCCAGGCATCAAGATGTCAGAGCTGACCACAGGAATGCAGCACGAATTGATCGTCAAGATGGCTTCGAGGTGGGAAGTAAATTCCGCAAAAACCTGCATGGTGGGGGTCGCGTCTGCAGTGAATCTTGCTTGCGAAGAAGATCATTCCGGAAATGTATTTTCTTTTGCCAGACCTCGCATTGTGACGTCAAAGGCTACGATCTGCGAGCTACTTGATCTCGACGATCCCGAAGTGCGGAACTGGCATCCTGATCCCGCAGGAATGGCCTTGGTATTGAGGGAGCTCGCTTCGCATGAAGCCATTCGCAGGTGGGCATTCCTAGCCCTCTACACGGCATTGCGCCCCACCCACATCCTAGAAGTCAATTCGAGGATGGTCTCAACACAATTCGGTCAGCATAGACTGGATACAAGAAGAAGAAGAGAGACGGCGACCGATGCAAACCTTAAGATTAAGGGCTTCTTCAGTTCATTTGCGTCGTACATCAAGCGGCACCCCCAACTTCCAATTCCTGACCCTATTTATCAGGAACTCATGACCTGGGGAGAAGGGCCCTGGGTGAATCTAACATACAACACGGTCCAAAATCATGTCAGCCGCGCCGCGGACAAGCTCGGCATGCCTGAGTTGGTCCCATCGAGCTTTCGCGATTTCTGCAAGGCACTGATGCAATGCGCATTCGCCTTCTTCGGTGGAAAGGATGTTCCAGATGAGCAAAGACTTGTATGGCTGGGACACAAGCCTAAGTCACAGGTTCACGAGGGTTATGGGCTGTTCCATCAAGGCTTTCTGCGAGACGGCGCGGAGGCCGTAGTTCACTACATGATGTGGCTGGACAAGGAGTCCGGAGGCGCGCTCTTCCGCCATGTTTCCGCCAAGTCTGTTTCCGCCAGCTACGAAGTTCCCGAGGCAGACATACGGCTCTCAACGCCTTCGCCAGCATGCCCAGCTCCTGACATCGCTCAGTTGCAGGAACCCGGTGCAGCCACCGAAACACTGCAAAAAAACAACGCTGTAGATAAAGCAGGAGTGGGAGACCGAGTCGCATCGACCGGGGAGAAATTGGCTGATGCGAGCGGCTCGGCGGAAAGGCCCAATGGTTTATCCATCCACCCTCCCAGGGTTCATAGGACGGATGAATTGAGTGACGGCCTCAGAGGGGAACTCGCCAGACTAAACGGGGCAAAACTGCTCCAGAGGGGACAAATCGAGGGCTTTCAGGGCGTTTTCCGCCGGGTTTCCGATGGGTCCGAAATGGGTATTCGGGCTGGTGAGTTTCAGCGTAGCGGCTCCAAGCATGTGCTGCCGAACCTAGCGTGCTGGTTTCGCATAACAGGCATCGAGATCTATGAGACGGAAGTCGCATCCCGGGACGAGGCGGTGCGGATGTTCGTCGATCAGTTATCCCAAACCGTCATCGACGTGTCCGAGGTGAAAGCAAGGATGGTCGCGTCATTGGGCCGTGATCCTGGCGGCTGGGAGACGCATTCGGCTTTGTCCGAGGCAGATAGTGGCGAACTCGGCGGAGGCCCATTCGAGTACCGTGATCTGAACGAACCGCACGATCCACCCCGCGGCCTTCTCGGACTTGTCTTGCCTCATTCACCACTGGGAGCCGTTCAAGGTGTCCCCCGCTGGTTCAAGGAGGTGTTCGTATCAGAACGCGGGAGGCTCGCAAAAGGTGAAAAATTAGATTGGCGCTTTATGTTAAGACACCTACAAGCGTTTTTTGATCTCAGGCAAATCAGGATCTACGAAGCGGAATTTATTATCAGCGGCCAACTGTGTCCGCTGAGGCTGTTTGCTAACGGCCTTAGCGAGAAAACCGTTTCTGTGGAATACATAAAACAAGAGATGCTCGACCAACTCGGTTGCGACCCAGGAGGGTGGGCAGAGCATTCCTCTCTTGGCAAAAGAAGCACTTTTGACGTCGAAGAGTTCATTTTCACAACGTCGATGAAGGATGAGCTTGATCGGCTGTATGTTGACGAAGATGACTTCGATCCGACCGAGGGCACGGACATTATAGGCTGGCATTGACGCACAGGCAGGAATTTCTTCCGTTTGACAGTCTGGCCTCTGAGTATGCACGTCAATAAGGATCAATAGCTCCGCTTCAAGGCAGCCCCTCAGCTCTAATAGGAACGGGCCAACATGGTCTGGGTCCAGGCATTTCTGACACAAGGCTAGACCGATGCTGTCGACCTCCTAGGGACAGAACTGGAGTACGTCCGGCAGCGGACGATTATTCCACACAGAGGGACGGTCTGCTTGAGGTCGGGAGCGGTCCCAGCAAACGCTAAGTGTCAGGCACCTCCCAGCAACGACGCCCCGCCTGCTTAATGGGTCAAGAAATCAGCATGTCGCGGGAGGCAATCGGGGCGGCCGCCCCAGTGTGAGGCCGGATCTGTTCGGAGCGAGCCAGCTTCCCCCGCGCGGCGTTGAACGGAGAGACGTCTCGGCCGCCCCCCGCCGTTCAACCGGCGCGCCCGTCCCCGCCGCCGTCGTCCGTCCGCCGGAACGGGAGGATGCGGCCGGGTCGGCCCTCCAGGAGCCGCTCGACGGCTGTCCGCAGGTCGCCGAGCGCGAAGGGCTTGCGCAGCACCGGCAGGGTTCCGGCCGGCACGGCAGCCGCGTCGGCATAACCCGTCATGAGGAGGACACCTAGGCCGGGAGCCGCGACCCGGGCCCGGCCCGCGAGTTCGGTCCCGGTCATCCCCGGCATGGCGTAGTCGGTCAGCAGCAGGTCGAACCGGCGGCCCGCCCGCAGCAGGCGAAGCGCCTCCGCCCCGTCGAAGACTTCGTCGACCACGTAGCCGAGCTCCTCCAGCAAGGCGACGGCCATCGCGCGGACCTGCGGGTCGTCGTCGACCACGAGGATGCGTGCCGCCTCGTTCAAGCCAGGCGTCTCAAGCTTCCCGCCGGTCGGCCCGTCCTTGGCTGCCGGCTCGGCACGCGGCAGGTACAGCGATACGCTTGTGCCTTCGCCGGGACGGCTGCGGATGGTGACGGCGCCGCCGAGCTGCCGGGCGGTCCCGTAAACTTGCGCGAGCCCAAGGCCGGTGCCCTTGCCCTGCGGCCTCGTCGTGAAGAACGGCTCGAACGCGCGGGCGATCACCTCCGGGGGCATACCCTCGCCCGTGTCGGCCAGGGTGAGCACTACGAGGTCACCCGCCGGCACCGTCGCCGGCCGCGGCGCCCCGGCCGGCAGGTTCTCAGTCGCAATCCGGACCTCGCCGCCGCCGTGGAGCGCGTCGCGCGCGTTCGTCGCGAGATTGAGCACGGCGAGTTCGACGCGGCGCTCGTCGGCGACTGCCGGCCACAGGTCGGCAGCGAGACGGGTTACTACCGCGGTGCCGCTACCGAGCGTCCGGTGGAGTTGCTCGGCCATCCCGGAGAGCAGAGGTTCAGGTCGGCCGGGCGCGCGTCGAGGCGCTGCTTGCGCGAGAAGGCGAGGAGCTGCTCCGTGAGCTTGGCCCCGCGCTGCGCGGCCTGCATGGCGTTGCGCAGGAGACGCAGTGCGCGCTCGTCCTCGACCTTGCGCTCGGCCAGCTCGACCGAGCCCATCACGGCGGCCAGAAGGTTGTTGAAGTCGTGCGCGACGCCCGCGGTCAACTGCTCGATCGCCTCCATCTTGCGGGCCTGTAGAGCCTGCTCCTGCGCCTCCACCCGCAGGCGCGCGAGCTCAAGGTTCGCCCTGACGCGCGCCCGGAGCTCGCGCGCCGAGAACGGCTTCACGAGGTAGTCGTCGGCCCCGGCCTCCAGACCCTCAACGCCGGCCTCGACGCCCGCCCGGGCTGACAGCATGATCACCGGGACGGTGCAGAGCGCGGGGTCGGCGCGCACGGCCCGGGTCAGTCCGATGCCGTCCAGCACCGGCATCATCACGTCGGTCAGCAGCAGGTCCGCCGGCCCGACTCGGAGCGCCTGCAACGCCGCCGCGCCGTTCGCGACCGCGACGACTTCGTGATCCTGGCCGAGCAGGCGCTCGACGTAGGCCCGCATGTCCGCGTTGTCGTCGGCCAGCACGATGCGGGCGCGCTTGCCCTCCGTCGCGGCGGGTTCCGGCGCGGCGTGCAGGGGCACGACGTTCGTGGCCGCAGGCGCGTCGGGCAACCAGCGCAGCGCCTCCTCGACGTAGGCCTGCGCGGACCCACTGGCCTCTGGGTCCGAGGGGACCTCGACCAGCCGTTCCCGCGGCAGGTGCGCCGTGCCGGTCGGTATGGTCACGGTGAAGGCTGTGCCAGTCCCGACCTTACTGCTGACCTCGACGGTTCCGCCGTGCATGCCTACCAGCTCGTGCACCAGCGCGAGGCCGATGCCCGAGCCCTCGTGCGAGCGGCTGCGGCCGCCCTCGATGCGGTGGAAGCGTTCGAAGAGGTGCGGCAGCGCCGCGGGCGGGATGCCGACGCCGGTGTCGGCGACGGTGAGGCGGACGGCGCCCGGGACCGGCTCCAGCCGTACGTCGATGCCACCCTCGAACGTGAACTTGAAGGCGTTCGAGATCAGGTTGAGGACGACCTTCTCCCACATGTCCCGGTCGACGTGGACGGGCCCGGGCAGCGGCGGGCAATCGACGCGGAGCGCGAGGCCGCCGCGCTCCACCGCCGAGCGGAAGGTGCTGGCGAAGTCGGTCGTTAGGGCCGCGAGATCGACCGGCGCGAAAGTGGCCTGCGCGCGACCGGCCTCGACGCGCGAGAAGTCGAGCAGCGTGTTGACCAGGCGCAGCAGCCGCAGCGCGTTGCGGTGCGCCACCTCAAGCTCGGCTCGGGTCCGAGGCTCCAGGCCGCCGGCCTGCAACGCCTCCTCCAGCGGGCCGAGCATCAAGGTCAGCGGCGTGCGGAACTCATGGCTGACGTTGGAGAAGAACTGCGTCTTGGCGCGGTCGAGCTCGGCCAGCGCCTCTGCGCGTCGCCGCTCCTCCTCGTAGGCGCGCGCGTTGCGCAGGGCCGTGGAGACCTGCCCGGCCACGAGGTCGAGGAAGCCGCGGTAGCCGGTGTCGAGCGCACGGCTCGGGCTGACGCCGAGGATCAGCACGCCGAGCGGCTCCGCACCGGCCTCGCCCACGAGCGGCAGGACCAGAGCGTCCTCCACAGGGTCGCCCCACAGCCCGCCCGCCATGCCGAGGGCCGGGCCGAGGTCCCCCACCGCCACGGTCTCGCCCGCAAGCGCCCGGTCGAAGGGCCAGATCGCGCTGGCCTCCGGCGAGGCCAGGCGATGGTCGGCATCGATGCCCACGGCCGCGCCCCGACACAGGCTGCCGTCGGGCTCGCGCAGGAAGACCAACGCGAAGGACACGTCGAGCCTCTCGCCGGACAGCGCGCTCGCGACGTCGGCGCAGGTCGCCTCGACGCTGCGGGTCTCGCCCGCCTTGGCCGCCAGGTCGCGCAGCAGGCCGAGCCGACGCTCGCCCACGACCTGGGCGGTGACCTCGCTGCACACCGCCAGCATGCCGACGATGCGACCGTCGTCGTCCTCGGCCGGCGCGTGCGAGACACTGAAGTAAGCTTCCTCCCTGTAGCCGGCCCGCTCCATCAGCAGCGGCAGGGCCGGCGTCCAGTTGGCCTCGCCGGTCCGCATGACGCGGGCGATCATCGGACCGAGGGTGTCCCACCCCGCGGCCAGGGTGACGCGGATGTCGCCGCCGAGCGCGTCCGGGTGCCCGGCGCCGATGAGCTTGGCGTAGGCGTCGTTGTAGACTTGGGTGAACTCGGAGCCCCAGGTCAGGATCATCGGGTACTGCGAGGACAGCAGCGTGCGCACCGTCGAGCGCAGGCTCTGCGGCCAGCCGGCCACCGGACCGAGCGGCGTGCGCGACCAGTCGAGGTCGCGCGCGAGAGCTTGGACCTCCCCCTGGCCACGGAACAGCGTGCCCGCCGCGACGCCGGCAAGGGTCATCGTCCCGCACCCTCGTCGGCGCTGCCCATTCCCGCCGGTGCCTCGATTATGGCCGCCACACGACCCCTCCCCCTCGCGCCTTGTCGCAACCGACGAATATGGGTCACGCCTCGATCATGTCCCGGATGCGCGACGCCAAGGCCTCCATGACGAACGGCTTCGTGAGCACCTGCATGCCGGGCTCCAGGTAGCCGTTTCCGACCGCCGCGTTCTCGACATAACCGGTGATGAAGAGCACCTTCAGCCCGGGCCGGGTCACCCGGGCCGCATCTGCCACTTGGCGACCGTTCATGCCGCCGGGCAGGCCGACGTCGGTGATTAGCAGGTCGACGCGCGCGTCCGACTGCAGAACCCTCAAGCCCGACGGGCCGTCCGCCGCCTCAATGGCGGCGTAGCCCAGGTCCTCCAGCACTTCGGCCACGAGCATGCGCACGGACGGCTCGTCGTCGACGACGAGCACCGTCTCCCCGGGCTCGGCCCGGGGCGCATCGGCAAGGTCCGGAAGGTCTCCGGTGGCGGAGACGTCGCCGTGGTGGCGCGGCAGGTACAGGCACACGGTCGTGCCCTGGCTGACCTCCGAGTAGATGCGCACCTGTCCGCCCGATTGCTTGGCGAACCCATAGATCATGCTGAGGCCCAAGCCCGTGCCCTGGCCGATGGGCTTCGTCGTGAAGAACGGGTCGAACGCCTTGGCGATGACGTCGGGGGTCATGCCCGTGCCGGTGTCCGAGACGCAGAGCGACAGGTACTGTCCCGGCGGCAGGTCGCGCTCGCGGGCGGCGCGATGGTCGAGCCAGCGGTTGGCGGTCTCGACCGTGATGCGGCCTCCGTCCGGCATGGCGTCGCGGGCGTTGATGCTCAGGTTCAGGAGCGCGTTCTCAAGCTGGCCGGGGTCCACCAGCGCCGGCCAAAGCCCGCCCGCGCCGACCACCTCGATATGGACGGACGGTCCCACGGTCCGGCGGATCAGCTCCTCCATGCCGTGGATCAGGGCGTTCACGTCCGTCGGCTTGGGATCAAGCGTCTGCCGCCGCGAGAAGGCGAGCAGCCGGTGGGTCAGCGCGGCGGCGCGCTTGGCCGCCCCCTGCGCCGCCGTCATGTAGCGGTCGATCTCGGTCAGGCGGCCCTGGCTCATCCGCGTCTGCAGGAGCTCCAAGCTGCCCGAGATGCCGGTGAGCAGGTTGTTGAAGTCGTGGGCGAGCCCGCCGGTGAGTTGGCCAACGGCCTCCATCTTCTGCGACTGGCGCAGCGCCTCCTCGGTCTCGGCGAGCGCCTGCGCCGCTTCCTTCTCGGCCGTGACGTCACGGCCGACCGCGTGGATGAGATCCTCGGCCGGAACGGCCGTCCAGGAGAGCCAGCGGTAGCCGCCGTCCCTGTGCCGGTAGCGGTTCTCGAAGCGCAGGGTGGTCAGGCCCTCCGAGAGCTTGCCGACCTCGGCCAGCGTCGGCGCGACGTCGTCCGGATGGACGAGGTCCATGAAGGCGCCGCCGACGAGGTCGCGCTCGCCCCAGCCGAGCAGCGTCGTCCACGCTGGGTTCACCGCCTCGATGACAGCGTCGTAGCGCGCGACCAGCATGACGTCGGTGGAGAGCCGCCACATGCGGTCGCGGTCGGCGGTGCGCTCGGCCACAAGGCCTTCGAGCTCCTCGCGCGAGCGCGCAAGCACGTCCCGCGCCTCGACGATGTCCTGAATGTCGGTGCAGGTGCCGAACCAGCGCGTGACCTGCCCTGTCGCGTCGCGCATCGGCAAGGCGCGACCGAGCGTCCAGCGGTACTGCCCGGTATGGTGGCGCAGCCGGTACTCGATCCGGTAGGGCTCGCCGCTGGCGAGGGACGCGCTCCACACCTCCCAGGTCCGTTCCCTGTCGTCGGGATGGACGATGCCCTCCCACTCCGCGCCGTCCGTCGAGCCCGCCCACACGCCGGTGAAGTCGTACCAGCGCTGATTGTAGTAGTCGTGGTAACCGTCGGCCTTCGTCGACCAGACCATCTGGTCGATGGAATTGGCGATGGTCTGGAACCGCGCCTCGGCCTCGCGCAGGGCGTCCTCGCGCTCCCGACGCTCGGTCACGTCGCGGTAGAAAAGCGCCAGCCCTTCCGGGTGCGGGTAAGCGCGCACCTCCAGCCAGGCGGCGTGCCCGTCCGGCCAGACGTAGCGGTGCTCCAGAGTCTGGGAGACGCGATCCCGCATCACGCGCAGGTACATCTGGCCGATGGGCATGGCCTCGGAGCCCGGGTAGACCTCCCAGTGCGAGCGGCCGACGACCTGATCCGGCGGTCTCTCCTCCAGCCGGAAGCCCTCGGCGTTCATCTGCAGGATGCGGAAGTCGCGGTCGAGGAGCATGAAGCCCTCGCCCATGCCCTCCAGCACGCCTGAGGCCCGCGCCTCACTGGCACGCAGCGCCTCCTCGGCCCTCACCCTGGCGGTGGTTTCGGTGCAGGAGCAGAACATGCCGCCGACCGTGCCGTCATCGTCACGGATCGGCGAGTAGGAGAAGGTGAACCAGGTTTGCTCGTCGTAGCCGTGCCGGTTCATCGTGAGCGGTAAATTCTCGGCCCAGGTCGCCTCGCCGGCCAAGGCCTTGTCGATGAGCGGTGCGATGTCCGACCAGATCTCGGGCCAGATCTCGCGGAAGCGGCGCCCGAGGGCGGCCGGGTGCTTGTCGCCCAGGATCTCCGCGTAGGCGTCGTTGTAGACGAAGGCGAGATCCGGCCCCCAGGCGGCGAACATGGGGAACCGGGAACCGAGCATCAGGCTCGCGACCGAGCGCAGGGCCTGCGGCCAGGTTTCCGGCAGTCCGAGCGGCGAGGCCGACCAGTCGTGGGCGCGCATGCGCGCGCCCATCTGCCCGCCCCCGAGAGGAAGGCGACGGTCAAGGACGTGACGGGCTCGGACATGCTCTGCGGCGGGGCCTGGATTGGGAACGCGGCGGCCGGAACGGTTTCCTCCCCGGCCGAGGATTCGATGCGGGCCATGATACGTGGTGGTGGCGAGTTTGCGGCGCCCCGCGCGGCGGGGGCGGCGAGTTCGGGTCCTGCCGTCACGGGCCGCCCAGTCCCCGGGGCAGGCGCTGGAGGATGCGCGAGAGCTGCCCAGCCGAGTAAGGCTTGTGCAGGAGCTCGAAGCCATGGCCGCCCTCCTGCGCCAGCACGTGGCTGCCGCCCTCCTCGCCAGCACGTGGCTGTAGCCGGAGGCCAACACTACCGGCAGGCCGGAAAGTGGCGCAGGATCTCGCGCGAGCTCGGCACCGTTCATGCCGGGCATCACCACGTCCGAGAACACCGCGTCGAAGCCGGAGCCGGCGGAGCCGAGATGCGCAAGCGCCTCCCCCGCGTTGGCCGCCCACGTCGTCTCGTAACCGAGATCCTCCAGGATCTGAGTGGCGAAGCGCCCCACCTCGACGTTGTCCTCGACGACCAGGACGCGCTGACCCGTCCCGCCGGAGGCGGCCTCCGGCCCGGCGGGCCTGGGCTCCTCGGCGGCGCAGGGGCCGGCCTGGGGCAGGTAAAGGGTGAAGGTCGAGCCGCGCCCGGGCGCGCTCACGACATCGACGTCGCCGCCCGACTGCTTGGTGAAGCCGAACACTTGGCTGAGGCTGAGGCTGGTTCCCTTGCCGATGTCCTCGGTGGTGAAGAGCGGCTCGAAGATGCGCCCGACAACCTCCGGCGGGATGCCGGACCCGGTGTCCGTCAGGGACACGGCGGCGAAGGGACCAGGTGCAGGGGCGTGTCCGCGGATGGCGGGCTTGCCAACCCCGCAGGCCAGCCGCAGGGTCAGCGTGCCCTCGCCGTCCATAGCGTCGCGGGTGTTGACCGCCATGTTGACGAGCGCGGTCTCGAACAAGCTGCGGTCGGCCCGCACGAAGCAGGCGGTGTCGGGCAGGTTTGTCACGACGTGGATGCCTGCACCGGTGAGCCTCACGGCTATCGGGGGGAGACGCTTGGTGTTGAGCAGAGCCGGCGGGACGTTCGTACTCCGCCGGATGCCTGGCCCGCAGTGTGCAGACCGGAACCGCAGGGGATCACGCGCTGCTACTACTGCATGGATACGCTCGACGACACCGTGCGCTCGATCCTTGCCCTCGCGGCTACCTACAAGCCCGGCACCATCATCAAGGCCGAGCGGGTCGTGGACGCCTACCTAGACAAGTTCCAGGGCTATCGAGCGCGCCGGGCCGCGATGGATGCACTGCTTCACGAACTCGCCCTTCCCGTGCACCGCGCGCACAATAGGGGCGGCCTGTTCGAGCTGATCGAATTGCACCTGAAGCGCCGGCACCGTGATATGGCCCGCTGGTTCCAGTGACAGCTGAGCGCTCGGGAACCGGACGCCGTCGTTGCTAGTCGGCCGTTTCACCGAGAACTGGCTGGGCCCGACAGGCGTCGCCTCCGCAGCAGCGCCGGGTGCACGTGCCAGAGCCCGACAAGCAAGGCGAGACACACGATGGCCGCGACAATCCCGGCCGCGTCCGACCCGACGACCTTTGCGACGACGACGCCGAGATCGGCCGAGATGCCGAGCGCGAGCGTTACACTCGCCGCGAGCAGGAAGCGGCTGCCCAGAGTATGGAACTCCAGCGTATCCTCGCCCGCGTAGACAATGCGATGGAAGGCGGCCGGCGCCATCAGCCACACCACCGTGAGAGCCAGAAAGCCGAGTGCCACGAGGTGGACGACTTTCGAAACGAGGGCCAACTTCTCGAACGCCTCGGAGAAGGTGATCACGAGCTGGAAGCCGAGAAGTGCTTGGGCGCCGGGCAGCACCACGCGCGCCTCGGTCAGCATCTGCTCGATCTTGATCTCAAGAGGGGTGTGCTCGTGCTCAGGCTCCCGGCTGGTCATCGTGCGCTCCCCTTGTCCAACGCGACGTGCCTTCAGCGCCTCCAGTCCGTACCAGAACAGAAGCGCGAGACCGCAGAAGAGGATGCCGGCGGCCAAGCCGGGGCCGAGCCCCAGAACCGGCTCGACAGCCAGGAATAGGTCGGCCCCGAGCGCCAGTGCGAACGGCGCCAGCGACAGCCCGGCATAGTGGCCGATCACGCCGAGCAGCCGCTTTGTATCTCGGCCGCCCTCCACCATCCGGTGCTGGACCGAGGGCGTGATGAGGAGCGCGATGGTGAGGGTAATCAGGCCGAGCGCCACCGCCCAGACAATGCGGCGCGGTAGGGCAGCGTCTCGAACGCCGGGCGGAAAGCGCCCTGGAACTGGAAGCCCAGTAGGATCTGCGAGCCAAGGATGAGGATGCGGGTCTCGTCGAGGCCGACCTTCACCTTTTTCGACAGGGACATACGCGACGAAGTCCAACGAGGCGGGATGCAGCAATCGACCTACGCACCGCGGAGGCTGGTAGCGACCGGCTCGCCTAGGCGCACGATGGTTTCCATGCCTTGCGGCGTGTGTGCCAGGATGTCGTCGGCCGGGCGCCAGGCACCCGGCTCGCCGAAGATGGCGACGGCCGAGCCGCCGAACTTGAACACCGACTTCTGCGCGCCGCGCACGAAGGGCTGGTCGAGCGAGTGGCGCTGCACGATGCGTCCGACCGTGAGGGCACCGAACTCCACGAAGCCGAGCTGCCCGAAGTGCTCCGTCTCCAGGATGTTCACCTGCCGCTCGTTGCGGATGTAGATGTCCGGCTTGTTCTGCACGGCTGTCCACGCGACGGTCCAGATGCTGCGTCCGAGTCGCTCGTGGTCCAACGTCCGCCCGTCGTCCGGGTAGTGCACGTGATGGTAGTCCACGGGCGAGAGCCGCATGAGCAGGACCGGTCCGCCCAGGAAGGGCTTGGCACGCTCGGCATTGCCCAGGATGTCCGGGGCTGCGAGGGACTGGCCCTTCACGGGGATGCGCTGCTCCGGCCCGAACCGCTCCCAGCCGAAGTAGCGCGCCTCGGCGGGAGCACCCATCTGCCTCGGATCTTCGGGGAAGCGCCGCCTGCCCGGCTTGAACTCCCGCACGAACCAGTCGGCATAGGAGCGGTAGCGGCGCTGCTCGAACTCGCTCATGTCGATGTGGTACTCGCGCACGAACGGCTCGATGCTGCGCCGCGTCCAAGGCGCGTCCTGGTAGAGCGCGTAGAGCTTGTCGAAGAGCGGAGTTGCGCGAAGCCACTGGCCCGGTGCCCGCAGCGGGCGCGTCTCGTAGGTGGTTTGGTGGTCGGGCATGAACTCCTCGACCGTCTTGCCCCTGTCGCGGTCCCACAGCTTCAGTGGCTTTGGATCGGCCGCCATCATGCCTCCACGCGCGACCCGACCAGCTAACGGGTCCGGGGGCAAAAGCCGCTTATGGCCAGGAGCGTTCCGCCAGCTGCCGAGTGCCAACAGCCGAGACTACCGGTCTGGAGACGAACCTTGGCCGCCGGCCGTTGAGTGGGCCCCGACTACGGCCACCCACGATGACCTTGCTCGCCCTTCTCCTAGCCGGTTACTGATGGTGTTCCTGATCCAGAATTCGCAGAACCGGGACGGGGCGGCCATCCAGGCCAAGCTCGACGTGCTCATCCGGACGAGCGCGGCCCGAAACCGCTACATCGGCATCGAGCACCTCACAGAAGAGGAACTCGACGAGCTTCGGCGGCGCCGGGAGACCCGCGCCCGACCGAGCGTCTGGAAGATGCGAGGATGGCCGCGGACGCGGCGGACGCGAAGGCCCAAGCGAAGGCCGCACGCGCCGCCAGGAGGTCGAGCTGACGTTCGTGCAAGCCGCGAGAACCGCCACGCTCCCTTCAGGAGCCGATCCGGGTATCCGGGTTCGCCCCGCGCGGGCGGAAGGGGCAGCGCCACTCTTCGCCGACAACTCGGCCGCTGTACTGACGCGCCTCGGACGCTTCGCCGTGGCGCGTCAGCATCGGGTTCGCTGAGCCGGCCAGCGCCTCGTCGCGGTCCAGGATGGAGGCGCGCAGCTTCTCATAGCGGCCCACCTCACGCAGTTGCTCGAACTGAGCGTGCAGGTTGAACACCAAGGCGGGCGAGGAGAACCGCCGCGCTGGCCGGCTGGCATTCGGGTGCAGGCCGACCACGAAAAACGCCTCGCCAGCGAAGCTGAGCGAAAAGTGCGGGCTGTCCGGCTCCTGGGCGACGCGCCCGTCCCATGGATGCCCGAGCCAAGCGTCCTTGTCGGCGAGCGATTGCACGCGGTCCCAGAGGTGTCGCTCGAAGCCCTCTTCGTTCAGGTCGCCGGGCCCTTCGAAGATGACGGCGAAGCTCTGGAAGAGCTCGGGCCGCCTCCGATAGCGCGCCGCGAAAGCCATCAGCGCCGGGTAGATGCGCATGTCGTCCCAGGCCGAGGTGATGTCGCGGGCGACCAGGACGCGCATCTGGCCCTTGGTCAGGGCCGACTTGGCGCCGACGCATGGGAAGCCGGCGTCGCGGATGAAGGCTCGGAAGGCTTCGGCTCGGGGATGGCTGGTGTCATCTCGGGGCAGTTGCATCGGAGCTCGGCACGCATGTCACACGAATGGCCACGAAACCGCACCAAGTGGCGCGGCCTCGGGCAACGACGCCGCCTTCGCAGCGTTCCGTGTCGCGGCCGGCCGGAGCGGCTTACCCACAGCCTGCGGGTCGCCGCGACGGGCGCGGCCTGCACTCACTTGCTCTTGCCGCCCTTCTTGCCGAGCTCGGCCTGGGCCGACGACGAGGTGCGGGGATTGGACTTGCCCTCGCGGCTCGCCTTGGCGTTCGCCTTCTTGGCCGTCGCGCTGCCGTGGCCCTTCTTCTCGGTCATGCTCGCCTCCTGTGTTTCGAACGGCAAACCAGCGAAGGCCTCTGCGTTCCGACCTACCCGCGCGACCGGACGCCAAATCCTCTCGAACCGGCCCGCCTGGGACGATGCGGCGCAGCCCTGGCCGCCGTCCGCGGCAACCCGGCACACCGTCGTAGGTTAAGCAGCGTACGCCCGGCCGCCATCGGGCGTGCAGGCCGGGCGGATGACGGTCGTGGGTGGAGGGTGCGTTGCCGGGCTTGGACGAGACGAGGGTCGGGCGGGTCGACCTCAGGCTGCTTCGCGCGGCGGTCGAGGCGTCCGGCGAGGCCATCCTGATCACCTCCGCCGAGCTCGACGAGCCGGGCCCGCGTATCGAGTACGCAAACCCGGCCTTCAGCCGCATGACCGGCTACGAATTCGACGAGGTCGTCGGGCGCTCGCCGCGCCTCCTGCAGGGGGCGGAAACGGAGCGTGCGGCCCTCGACCGGGTGCGTGCCGCACTCAAAGCGGGCGAGGCCGTGCGGGACGAAGTGCTCAACTACCGCAAGGACGGCTCGACCTACCGGGTCGAGTGGGTGATCACGCCGGTGTGCGATGGGGACGGGCGCATCGCGCACTGGGTCTCGACCCAGCGCGACGTCACTGAGCGGCGCGCCTACGAGGACCGGCAGGCCTTGTTGGTGCGTGAGCTGCACCACCGGGTGAAGAACACGCTCGCCACCGTCCAGGCCGTGCTGAACGCGACCGTGCGGTCCTCGCTCACCATCCCGGAGTTCACCCGGGCCTTGTCGGGCCGCATCGCCTCGCTGGCGCGCACGCACGCGCTGATCACCGAGGACATCGCCCAGGCCGCCTCATTCGACGGCCTGTTGCGGGCCGAGCTGAGCCCCTACGACGAGCGTGGGCGCCTATCGCTGGAGGGGCCTCGGGTCACGCTGCCGTCGGAGGCCGCCGTGCCGGTGGGCATGGCCCTGCACGAGCTGACCACGAACGCACTACGGCACGGGTCGCTCGCCGACCCGAACGGACGGCTGCAGGTGACCTGGTGGGTCGAGGAGGGCTCGGCCGGCCGCGCTCTGCGGTGGGATTGGGCGGAGCACGACGGGCCGCCCGCCCCGTACCCCACTCGGGAGGGCTTCGGCCACCGCCTCCTGAACAAGGTCCTGGCCGCGCAGACGGGCGCCGAGGTGGACGTGAACTTCGCCTCGGACGGCCTGCGGGTGTCCGTCCGCATGCCCCTGCCGCCGTCACGCCCCTGAAGGGCGCTGGACACGCAAGCGCGAGGCTCAGCCCTTCCTGCCGCCCTTCTCGTGCCTGTCGATCTCCGTGCGGCAGGCCGGCGAGAGGTTTGCCATGTTCTTGCGGAAGCAGGCTTGGACCTCCTCGCCATCCGGCGCAAGGTCGCCGCAGTACGTCGCGTAGTCGCCGCTGCAGCGCGCCTTCAATGTCTCCCGGTCCATCGCAGGTGCGGCCTGTGCCGCGACGAGGCCAGAGGTCGCGAACGCGAAGGCTACGAGGGTCCTGTATAGCATGATCTGGCGGTCCTGCTGATGCGTTTCGTGCCGGGCACCGCTCGCGGTCCCGAGAAGGACCCGGGCGCCCGGTCGCCCGCATCATGCGGCCCTGAGCGGCATCCGGCTTGTTGGGGCGCCATGGCGAGTGCCCGGCGCCCATGCGCCGTCAGGCGTGCTTGAGATCGTCCGGGACCTTGCCGCCGTTCTCGGCGAGCTTCTGGACGACCTGCTTGTGCAGCCAGACGTTCATGGAGGCCGAATCCTCCTTGTCGCCCGTGTAGTGCAACTCATCGGCGAGCTGCTTGCGCGCCTGCAGGCTGCTGTCGAGGTCGAGCAGCTTCAGGAGGTCGACGATGGAGCGCTTGTAGTCGAGGCTCTGGCCCTTCTTCGAGGCGAGGTCGGCGAGCACCTGGCCGACGTCGACGTTCGCTTGGCCCGCCCCGGACGGTCCGGGCGCGACCGGCGACGGCGCCCCGCTCATCGAGGGAGCGGCGGCGCTGCTGGCCGAGCCGGTCGGACCGTCCTGGCCCTGCGCCGCGGCCGACACGCTCGGTGTCTCGGAGGCGTGCGGGGCCGCAGCCTGGGCGCTCGCGCTGCCGCCGAAGATCTTCGACATGATCGACCCGAAGATGCTCATTCAGTCCTCCAAGTTCCTGGCCCCAGTCGGGGCCGAGCGGACGACAACGGAACGCCGGCGACCGACGTTCCGCGGCATGCACCTAACCGAGGCAGACGGGTAGGAACGTATCCGCTCACGGTGCCGTCCGCCTCGCCGCGGTCGTGACGGCTCAGGCCGCGACCTGCTCCAGGCTCTCGGCGAGCTGGCTCGCGATTTCGTCGCCCTTGTAGATCTCCGCGACCGCCTGCTTCAGCTTCTGCTCGTCCTCGGTGCGACCGAGGGCCTTGGCGTAGGCAGCCGCTGAGCCGAAGCCGGCGAGTCCGTAGTGCGACATGCGCTGGTACTGGGCGATGATCTCAACGTCGCGCAGCTTGGCGTCGCTGGGCGCCTCTTGGATGCCATGCTTTTTGGCCTCAGTGACCAATCCTTCCATGCCCTTGCAATACTCGGGCTCGGCCTCGCCGCCGTTCTGCTGGATCAGGTCCTTGAGGATGTCGGTGTGCTTCTGGATGCCGCCGACGGAGTGCTCCAGCATCTGCTTGAGCTTCGGGTCGCCGGCGTGACCGCCAAGTTCCTTCACGGTCTTGATCATCTGGTCGTTGGCCGACCAAAGATCCTTCATCTCGTCGAGATAGACTTCCTTGAGGCTGCTCGGTGCTGACATGGATGGCTCCCGTTTGTCGCCTCCTGGCAACACGACCTCGCGCGCGATGTTCCTAGTCGGTTTGCCGCGTCGGGCCCGTACCGACGGGCCGTCCGCTTCGACTTCTGTCCGAGGCGCCCACTAGCGCCCTCCGACCTAGAAGCGTGTAGTCTGGCCGGATGGAAGCAAGGGAAACCGAGCTCGAAATGGTCAGGCGACATGTCCGGCAGGGTGCCGAGCATGTGGCCAAGTAACGCGCGCTCGTGACCCGGCTCCGCGCGACCGGCCTGCCGGTCTAGGCGCTCTTCGGCACCTTCGGGGACCTCCAGTGCCAGCACGAGGCGTATTTCGCCAAGGTTGAGGGGAAGGCGGGTCAGCCGGGCTAGCTGGTTGCAGTCCGGGCGCCGACGCCCGGCACCGGTACCCCTGTCAGGCGTCTCGTCTCGGCCTGAGCTCCACCACCTTGCCGGGCTCCCTCGTCTCGGCAGGAACGCCGAGCACCTCGGCGACCCTGCGGGCGAGTTGCTCGCGCTTGAACGGCTTGCCGATGAGCTGCACGCCGTCGTCGAGGCGCCCGTGGTGCACGATGGAGTTCTCGGTGTAGCCCGACATGAACAGCACCCGCACCTCCGGCCGGACAGCCCGCACGCGCTCGGAAAGCTCCCGGCCGCGCACACGCCCGGGAAGCACCACGTCGGTGAGCAGCAGGTCGATAGCGCTCGTGTTCTGCCCGAAGACGCGCAGCGCCTCCTCGCCATCGGCAGCCTCAAGGACGCGGTAACCGAGGTCGGAGAGGGTTGCGCAGGCGATCTCGCGCACCGTCGCCTCGTCCTCGACGACCAGAACCGTGCCCGAGCCGCGCGGCAGCTCGACCGGCGAACCGGTGCGCTGATGGGCGGTAGCCGCCCTGACCGCGCGTGGCAGGTAGAGCTTCACCGTCGTGCCCTCGCCGGGCTCCGAGTAGATCTTCACGTGTCCGCCCGATTGCTTCACGAAGCCGAACACCATGGCGAGGCCGAGCCCCGTGCCCTTGCCGTCGGGCTTGGTCGTGAAGAACGGCTCGAACACGCGCGCGACCACCTCCGGCGTCATGCCGTGTCCGGTGTCGGAGACCGCCACCATGGCGTAGTCGCCGGGCGCGACCTCGGCGTGGTGCCGCGCGTACTCCTCGTCGAGCACCTTGTTGCCGAGCTCGATGGTGAGGCGTCCGCCGCCCGGCATGGCGTCGCGCGCGTTGAGCGCCAGGTTCAGGACCGCGCTTTCCAACTGCGCCGGGTCGGCCATCGCGGGCCACAGCGCTACGGTCTCCACGTAGCGCACCTCGATGTGCTCGCCGAGCGTGCGCCGCAGCAGCGGGATCAGGTCCGGCATGGTCTCGGCGAGGTCGATGGCGGCTGGCGCCAACGGCTGCTTGCGGGCGAAGGCGAGGAGCTGGCCGGTCAGCGTCGCACCGCGCTGGGCCGCCCAGGCCGCGCGCTCGACCCGCTGCTGCAGCTTGGCGTCGCCGTCGAGCTTGGCCCGGACGAACTCCAGGTTCCCGAGGATGACCTGCAGAAGGTTGTTGAAGTCGTGCGCGATGCCGCCGGTCAGCTGCCCGATGGCCTGCATCTTCTGGGCCTCGCGCAGCACGCCCTCGGCCTGGGCGCGCTTGGTCATGTCGGAGATGGTCAGGACGAAGCCGCCGTCCGGCATCGGGGTCCGGCGGATCTCCAAGTGGTGCCCGTCGGCGCGCTCGCGCTCGTAGGTGACCGCCTCGCGCGGGTTGCGGCTGCCGTGCCGGATCTGATCCTCGGTTTCCAGGGCCGGGCGGCCCGGCTCGCCCGTGTGCTCGACGAAGGCGGCGTAGGTGGTGCTTGGCCGGAGCATCGCCTTCGGCAGGTCGAGCAGGACCTGGAAGCACTCGTTCCAGCTCGCGAGCTTGCGGTCCGGGCCGAACACCGCGACGCCCTGGCTGAGGCTGTCCAGCGTGGTGCGCAGGCGCAGCGCCAGAGCCCGCTGCTCCGCCTCGGTGCGGTAGGAGCGCGACCAAGCCTGGTTCAGGAGGCGCGCCGCCCACAGCAAGGTCAAGACGGCCAGCGCCGAGCCGCCGATGACGAGCCAGTGCACCCACCAGGCGCGGGCGTCGTTCTGGGCGAGGCGGGCGTCGAGCAGCCGCTGCTCGTCGGCGAGCATGGCGGCGAGCACGTTTTCCGCCTCGCGCATGTCGTTGCGGCCGGTGTCGGTGTTGACGATGCGCAAGGCCGTCTCCAGGCCGCTGTCGCGACGCGCCTGCACGGTCTGGGCGAGCTCCTCCAGCTTGTGCTGAAGGAGCGGCGCCAGCGCACGCAGTCGCTCCTGCTGGGCGCCGTTGTCGGCGGTCAGCTTCTGAAGCTCGCCCTGGAGCAGGCCGATGCGGTCGCGCGCGGCGTTGTAGGGTCCGAGGTACTCGTCCCGGCCGGTGAGCAGGTAGCCGCGCTGGCCGCGCTCGGCGTCGCGCAGGGCGATGGCAAGGTCCTTCGTGGTTCCGAGCACGCGGTAGCTGTGCTGCGACCACTCGCGAGCTGCACGCGACGCGTTGAGCCGCTCCCAGGTCACCGCGCCGACCAGCGCCAGGATGACGACGAGAACGCCGAAGACCAGGAGGTTGGCGCGCGTGACGAGATAGCGGGTCATCAGGCTCTGGGTCGGCGAACGGCGGGGGGAAGCGGCTTGCGCGCCGGGAGGTGGATCACGCAGACGGTGCCAACCGGGTACCCATCCTCGGTCCTGAGCAGGGCGCCCGCGTAGAAGCGCAGGCCGGGCTCGCCAGTCACGAGCGGGTTGCCGGCGAAGCGCGGGTCCCGCGCCGCGTCGGGCACGTAGAGGAAGTCGCTCTGCAGGATGGCCTGGCGGCGGAACGAGGTCTCCGGCGAGGTCTCTCGCACCCTGAGGCCCACCTCGGCCTTGAAGAACTGCCGCCCGTCCCCGATGAAGTTCACGACCGCGATGGGCGTGCCGCAGATCTCGGCCGCCAACTCGGCGACGTCGTCGAACTCCCGCTCGCGCGGCGTGTCGAGGATGTCGTAGCCGGCAAGCGCCCGCAGGCGCGCGAACTCGATGGTCGTTTGGCTGGGCCGCCCCATGGCAGGGTGTCGCCCGGGAACCGCTTTCCGTTCCATCTGCGCGGCGCCCTCTCAGACGGCCTGGCACATCTGCTTGTCGCCTGCCGGCGTAGGTCGCAGGGACACCAGCGTACCGGACGAGTTATACACCGCGCCCAGCACGGTCTCGAAGTGGCGCTTGACCGCGCCGTGGCACTCACAGGCCGCCGCCTCCACCGCGGAGCGGCTCTGGATGATGATGCGCCCGCGCCGGACCTGGATCAGGCCCTGCTGCTGCAGGGTCCGCAGCGTGCGCGTCAGGTACGAGCGCTGCACGCCCAGGAGCTCGGCCAGCACCTCGTGGGTGACCGGCAGGACGTCGCTGCCGAGACGGTCCTGCAGGCCGAGCAGCCAGCGGGCGCAGCGCGCCTCGATGGTGTGGCTGGCGTTGCAGGCCACCGACTGCAGAACCTGGGCGAGCAGGCAGTCGGAGTATCGGGTAATCATGTTGCGCAGGCCCGGCGAGGTCTGCTTGATCTGCTGCAGCACTGCAGCCTCGATGCGCAGCACCGAGCCGGGGATCTGCACCACGGCCCGGCTGAAGGCCGGCAGGGAGCCCTGGCTCACCACGCCGCCGACTGCGCCCTCGCGCCCGACCGTGGCCGTCTCCACGGCGCGTCCGTCCCGCAGCCCGATGAGGAGGGCCGCCACGCACTGGCCGAGCGGAAAGGTGATGTGGCCGACGTCCTCGCCCGCGTCGAAGAGCACGTCGCCGCGCCGGTACTCCCGCAGCTCCAGGTGCGGCTTGAGCAGGGCTTGGTCTGGTAGGCGCAGAGCGCCGAGGAGCAGGTTGCCGCTGAGGTGAGCGTCGACGTCGGAAGACATGGGTCAGAAGCGGCGGGTTCGGGTCCGATGGGCTCGTCGGCAAGCTCTACAACGGCGCTGAACAGACTGTCTGTTCATAAGTGCACATATGCGCCGAAAGGCCGCCCATTTTCATGGGCTTGGCAGGTCTTCCCCGACACGCGCGTTAACCCATGCAACCATCGGCGCCCGACGGATTTCTAGGTTCGTACGCTTCCCACTTTCTATGCCATTGCGTCGCGATGCCCCGGTACTACCTCGACTTCCAGGACGGTGAGATGTGGCTGAAGGACGAGGAGGGCCAGGACTACGAGAACCTGCAGGCCGCGCGCGACGCGGCGATTGCGGCCCTGCCCGACATTGGCCGGGAGGCGCCGCCCGCGGATGGGCGACGGGCGTTCGTGGCCTACGTCCGCGACGAGGGCGGCGCACGGCTCTGCACCGTGCGGCTGGACCTGGCTGCCGAATGCGACCCCGACGGCTCTCATCCCTGAGGCGTCCGGTCGCCGGCACCTGCATGGACGGTTAAGCGGCTGCCCTTCGCCGCCGCGTCCGGTTCGCCGGGGCCGACGCGCATTGCGTCCTGTTCCGCCCGGAAGCCTTGGCCTCGTAGAGCGCCGCGTCCGCACGGCGATAAAGGTCGCCCAGCTCGCCCGCAGCATCGACAGCGAGGCCGACGCTGACCGTGACGGCGCCGACGCCGAGGCCAGACGCTGGTACCGCAAGCTTTGCCACGGCGCGATGGATGGCCTGGGCGACGCGCGTCGCCCCGTCCTCGTCGGTTTCCGGCAGCAACACCGCGAATTCCTCGCCGCCGATGCGTGCGACGAGGTCGTCGGGCCGGCGCACGCTCGCCCTGAGACAGCGGGCGAGGCCCTTCAGCACCTCGTCCCCGACCGCGTGGCCGTAGCGGTCGTTGCAGCGCTTGAAGTGGTCGGCGTCGACGATGAGCAGCGACAACGGCCTGGCGGTGCGCCCGGCGCCCTTCCGGGCGCGCTCGAACTCCTCCTCGAACTGGCGCCGGTTGGCCAGCCCGGTCAGGGCATCAGTCCGCGACAGCCGGGCGAGCTCGGCCTGTAGCGCGGAACGCCTGCGCAGGTCGCGCCCGTACAACAACGACAGGAACACGGTCAGGCCGCACAGCAGGAGCACGACCATGCCGATGACAAACGCCTTGGCGCGCCAGCCGGCCTCGATGTCGGCGGTCGAGAGGGCGACGTTGAGCACCAGCGGCAGGTCGCCGACCTGGGTGAAGGCGTAGTGCCGCTCGACCCCGTCGCGCACTGAGGTGCCGACGAAGGTGCCGGAACGCGCGCCCACGAACCGCCGGAAGGTCGGTGCGCCGGCGATGTTCACGCCGATGTCCGCCTCCTCGTAGGGGTGGCGCATAATGCGCGTGCCGTCGCGCAGGTAGAGGTTTATGGCGCCGTCCCGCCCGAGGCCGAGTTGGTCGAACAGCCGACTGAAGTAGACGAGTTTGAGGGTGCCGAGCGCGACCCCACCAAAGCTGCCGTCAGGCTTGTCGATGCGGCGGCTGAAGGGGAGCATGCGTTCGCCGGTCAGGCGGGAGACGAGCGGGCGGCCGACGTAGAGACCGAGGTCTGCCCGCTCCCGGTGGACGCGGAAGTATTCCCGATCGGCGTAGTTGCCCTTGCGCGCCGGCAGAGCGCCGGAATCGGCCGCGATCTCGCCGTGCTCGTCGAGGACGAGTGTGACGCCCACGTCGCGGGCCGTGCCGGCGCGGTCGAACAGCACGAGCTGGCGCATCTCGGGGCGGACCGCGTCGAGGCCCGGCGTGCGAAGGTTCTCGACGACGGCCTGCAGCGAGAGGTCGATGATCTCGACGTTGCGGGCGATGTCGCGCTCGATGACCTGGAGCAGGTTCTTCGAGGTCTGCTCGGCCTTGTCCCAGTCATCCTGGCGTAAGTCGAGCAGCATCAGCCCTGACACGACGAGCATGCCGACGGGGGCCAGCACGCCGAGCGCGATCCAGGTGCGGGCGGAGCGGAGGCGTCGCGCGAGCGGGCGCGGCAGGGCCATCGGCGGGCACTCCCAAGCGTTGTCGTTGCTCGGTTGCTAACGACCGAAGCCCTTACAGGCTCTTTCGCCCGGCGTCGTACAGGCCCCTCAACCGCATCGTGCCTAACGACGGGTTTGCCGTTTTCGTAGGATTGCGGCGCTCGCCGCTACCGCCTCGCGCATGCCGACCGCAGCAGCGAGACCGGCTCCTGGATGCCCGGTCCTCGCGGCTGTGGTCTCAGGCGTCGCCGCGGGTGTCGGGCCTGAGGAGACCGGGCACGAACCGCATGCCCGGCTCGGCGCCCTTCCGGGACGGCCGGCTGCCGAGCGGCTGTCGGTGCGGGAACCGCTTTCCAATGCTCGAACTTGCACACTATCCGTCCGGGACGACAGCTCGGGCGCGAGGAACGACAGAGGTCGAGCGGTGGCCGGAGAGGCGGTGCAGTTCAGCGCGATGCAGCAGGACGCCGGCGACGGCCCGCCGGGAGCGACAGCGGCCTTCCCCTACGACCGCATGACCGTGGAGCGGTTCCGCGCGGCGTTCCCTCGGGCGCGGTGGCGCGACGACCTAGGCGCCTGGTTCGTGCCGGGCGTCACGGCGGAGCGGCGCCTGAACGCCTGGTCCGGCCGCGAGTGGACGGGCGTCCTGGCCCATGCCGACGAACGCGGTCGCGACGCCTTCGCGTTCGAGCCGCTCGCGAGCCCCTACCTGGTGGCCGCGGACGACTTGGTGGTCCGGACGCCGTATTCCCGCGCCGTCGTCGCCGAGTTGCGGATGGTGCCTTGGGCGAGGTGGGACCCGAAGTCGAAGGCATGGCGCGTGCCGTTCCGGTCGCTGGAGGAGCTGCGCCAACGCTGGCCCGCCATCGAGGATGCCGCCCGTCAGGCGGAGCCCGAGGAGCGGCGTAAGCGCGAGGCGAGCCGCAGGGCCTCCCCCGAGCATGCGGACAGGCGGGCCGAGGCCGCCGAGCGCCGCCGCAACCGCTACCCCGTTCCCGAGGACGCGCTGCCGCCGCTCGGGCGCGTGCTGCAGACCCACCAGGGATGCACGGTGTTCGAGGCGGTCACCGGCGAGGTCGTCGACCCTGCGGTCGCCGGACGCTTCTACTTGGGTATCGTGGCCGAGGCAGGGACGCTGGTCTGGGCGACCCGGCGCAGGCCGACGCATGACGAGCTGGTCCGGGCTTGGTCCGCACGGGGGGAAGCGGGTCCGGCCGAGACCGCGCGCGGTTGGTGGCAGCCGACCATCGAGGTGCTTCGGGAGGAACGCCGCAAGGCTGCCTCGCTGGAGCGCGCTAGGGCGACGCGTCGGTCCCGGGCGGCGTGACTGGTCGTGTCGGATCGCCTGCGGGCGGGCCACGGCGACCGAGAGCCTCCCTCGGCGACCGCCAAGCCGCGCAAACCAAGGACCACCATCCCGGAGCAGGCCGCCGGGCTCAACAGCCGAGTTTCAGCAGCCGCTCCGCGTTGCCGTGCGCGATCTTGGCCTTGTCCTCCGGCGAGGCGACGAGCGCGTCCAGGAACCGGCGGCCCTTTGTGTTCTCGCTGTAGGGATAGTCGACGCTGAACAGGATGCGCTCGACGCCGAAGGTCATGAGCGCTGCCATGAAGGGCGGCTGGGTGAACACGCCGCTCGTGGTGATGTGGACGTGCCGGAGGATTACGTCGGCGAGCGACCGGCCGAGCCCGATATCCGAGCGCGCCAAGTCGTCGACGCGGGCGAGCATGACCGGCAGCATCTCGCCCATATGGCCGATGATGAGCTTAAGCTGCGGGTGGCGCTCGAAGGTGCCTGCCATCGCCAGCCGCAGGACGTGGATGGCCGTCTCGGCATGCCAGCCGAACGCGGCGCTGGCGAGCAGGGCTCCCGCCTTGCCGGGCAGCCCGTCGTAGTAGGTCCGGTGCACCGCGGCTGGGGGCATGCTGGGGTGCAGGTAGATGGGGAGGTCGAGCTCCTCGGCCCGCGTCAGGATCGGCGCGAAGGCGGGGTCGTCCAGGAAGCGGTCCCGCGTCGTGCCGTTGACCATCGCGCCGCGGAAGCCGAGCTCGTTCACCGCGCGCGCCAGTTCGTCCGCGGCGGCCTTCGGCTCCCGCATGGGCAGGTGGGCGAAGGCAGCGAAGCGGTTCGGGTGCTCGCGCACGGCACTGGCGAGCGCATCATTCATGTCGCGGGCGAGCGCGACGCCCTCCTCGCCGTCGACGAGGTCGGCGCCGGGCGGGGAGCAGGACAGGACCTGCACGTCGATGCCGGCCGCGTCCATCGCAGCCAGACGCTCGGCCCCGATGTCCCGCAACTCGCGCTCGCGGCCGGTGCCGCCGGACGGCACGCCTTGCGCCTCGATCCGCTCCCGGCCGATCCGCTTGATGAGCGCCTGGAACTGGACGTGCTCCTCAAGGGCGATGGTGCGCGGCATGCGTGCCTCTGGCTGTCGGCGTCGGATCAGCGTCAACGCGGCACCTGCCGGATCGCTCATCCTGGGTAGCGCATAATGCTACGCGCTACGCCTTCAGAATGTCGGGCAGCGTCGCCACCAACCAGTAAAGTCTGGCGCAAGAGCCGATGAGATGAGCCTCGGGGGCTTATCGTCCTTGCATCGTCTTCAATGCTGGAGCTTGTGAACCAGATTGCTATCGAGCGGGCACAACAGCACCTTGGCGAGTGCGACCTTGGCTGCCCTTATCTCGGGCCCCTCATTGTAACGGGCCGAAGCCCAACCGGACTGCATCTTTTCGGTAAAGGCGGCCATGGGGTCACCTTTGGTGTCGGCCCTCTTGCGCGAAAGCCTCCGTTCGGGAGCCGTGTCCGCGAGTGAACCGGCAGAGCTGAATGCCACCCATCCACAACCTCGGGCGCCTCAGCGTTGACCGTCGTGTGCGGTGCTGCAATGGTTAAGGGGTGTCACCGGGGCATGGCACACTTGATCCCGAGGTCCAGGGAGGAAAGCTCAACGGGTCAATGACTTAGGCGGATTTTGGACACATAGTCCCTCCGTCTCCGCCACCTATTCTCTTCATCACAAATCGATCAACGCGGCACCGACAAGGTGCTTGCTTGCGGCGTGGTGGGTTGAGATTGATCGCGCCTTCCCTTGCATCCCGATTCCCAATTTGAGGCTTGGATGAGCGAGCTCCACAAGGACGCATCACCGGCTGTCGCCCGCGCGATCTTCGAAGGCTTGGGGCCGACGGAACGGGCCGAGGTCGAGCGTGAGGCGATCGAGAAGGGCGTGGAGCCGATCGAGATCGTCCGTCGGTCGTTGGATGTGCTGATCTCCGAGACGGGACAGGCGGCCGGGAAATCACAGTTCATCAGACGGTCGGGTCGCTGAGGCACAATCGCCGCGTCCGATGAACCAGCGTTATGTTCCTTCTCTGAAGCGCTTCCTCTGGGCTGAGGGGCTTGGCTGGCCGGACAAGGCCGCAACGTGAAGCTCGGAAGGCCTGCCGTTTCGGTTTGATCCCCCCGGGTCTCGCCTCCTCCCGTCCTCGCGAGCGACAGTGAGGCGTTTCAGGGCACGACATCTCCGGGCAGGTCAGGCCGGCGTCTCCATCGGCTTGATCACGCGGCCCGGCTGTGCAAGGCGGCGGATGTCCCGAGATGCGCGTCGAAGAGCGCCGCAACATTGCGGACGAAGGGCTTGGCATCCTCCGGAATGCTCAGCGTGTGGCCATCGAGCCTGACCACACCGTGATCCGCGAGAATGCGCAACCGGGGAAGGGAGGCGAGCAGGACGTCGGGGTCTTGGCCATGGGATCGGCAGACCTGCCCGACATCAACGGCGAAATCGCACATAATCCGCTCGATCAGCGTCGCCCTTAGCCGGTCGTCCCGCGTCAGCGCGTAGCCCTTGAGCGTGGCGAGGTCGCCCCGGTCGATGCGTTCGGCGTAGCTGCGAAGCACCGTGTCGTTCTGCACGTGGCCCTGGGGCAGCCGCCCGATCGCCGAAGCGCCGAAGCCGATCAGGGCGTCGCTGGCATCCGTGGTGTAGCCCTGGAAATTGCGGCGCAGTTCGCCCTCGACGCAGGCGATCGTCAAAGGGTCATCCGGACGGGCATAGTGATCGAGGCCGATCCTCCGGTAGCCGGCCCGCGTCAGCGTCTCGGCGATCGCGTCCGCCTGCGCCCGCCGGGCTGCCCCATTCGGCAGCATCGCTTCGTCGATCCGGCGCTGATGCTTCTTGAAGCCGGGCACGTGGGCATAGCCGAACACCGCGAGACGGTCGGGCCGGAGTGCCAGGCATTGACGCACCGTCTCGATGCAGGATTCGACGCTCTGATGCGGCAGGCCGTAGATCAGGTCGAGATTGATCCCGCGGATCCAGGCCGCTCTCAGCCCGGTGACGGCAGCTTCCGTCACGGAGAAGTCCTGGCGGCGGCCGATGGCCTCCTGCACCACAGGGTCGAAGCTCTGAACGCCGAGGCTCGCCCGCGTGACGCCGGCCGCACCGAGCGCGCGCGTCATTGCGGGCGCGAGCGTGCGCGGATCGATCTCGACGGCGATCTCCGCATCGGCGGCGAAGGGGAACCGATCACGGAGAAACGCGACGAGTGCGCGGAACGCATCGGGCGCGATGAGAGTGGGTGTGCCGCCGCCGAAATGGAGGTGACGCACCAGCGGCCGATGGTGGAGATGCCCTGCCACCAAGTCCACCTCGCGCCGGAGCGTCGCGAGATAACCGGCAATCGGTGCGTCGTGCCGGGTGATGTGCGTATGGCACCCGCAATACCAGCACATCGAGCGGCAGAACGGCACGTGCAGATAGAGGGAGGCTGTCGCATCCGCCGGGAGAGCTCGCAGCCACTCGGCATAGGTTGCCGCGTCGACCGCCTCGGTGAAATGCGGGCTGGCCGGATAGCTCGTGTAGCGGGGAAGCCGCTCGTCTCCGTAGAGTGCCTTCAACTCCTCCCGCATCCGCGCCGCTCCCGGTTCACAGCGGCGGCCTGTCCCGCCCCATCTCGGGCGCAGGGCTAAGGGGTGGCCCCCCCATCGGCTTTGATGTGGCTCAATCCCGCGGGCAGAGCCGTCGCCGGAGCAGGCTCAGACCGCCGGCAGCGGTTCGGGCTCGTTGGCGAAATGCTTCGAGAGCTTGAGCCCTTGCGCCTGATAATTCGAGCCGGACCCTGCGCCGTAGAGGGTCGCGGGCCGCTCCAGCATGCGCTCGTAGACGAGGCGCCCGACGATCTGACCGTCCTCCAGAAGGAACGGCACGTCACGGGAGCGCACCTCCAAGACGGCGCGGGCACCGGCGCCGCCGGCCTCGCTCAGGCCGAAGCCGGGATCGAAGAAGCCGGCATAGTGGACGCGAAACTCGCCGACGAGGGGATCGAACGGCACCATCTCCGCCGCGTGATCGGCCGGCACCCGCACCGCCTCTTTTGACGCCAGAATGTAGAACTGGCCGGGATCGAGGATCAGCGTGCGGCTGCCATCGGCCGGCAGCGGCTCCCAGAAGTCGCGGGTGCGATGGCCGCGTGGGCGGTCCAGGTCGATCAGGCCGGTATGGCGCTTGGCCCGGTAGCCGATCAGCCCGGCGAAACCCGAGAGATCAACGGAGACCGGCACGCCGCCCTGGAGCGAGGGCGTCGCCGCATCGATTAGCGGGTCGCTGGCGTGGAGTGCGGCGAGTTCGGCCTCCCGCAGGCGCGGGTCACCCTGGCGAAAGCGGATCTGCGACAGGCGCGAGCCGGTCCGAACCCGAACGGGGAAGGTGCGCGGCGAAATCTCGGCGTAGAGTTGGCCGGCATAGCCCGCCTCGATCTGGTCAAAGGCGCTGGCGCGATCGGTGATGACGCGGGTGAACACGTCGATGCGCCCGGTCGAGCTCTTCGGGTTGGCGCTGGCGCTGAGGTCGCGAGGCAGCGCCAGCGCTTCCTGCAGTTCGGCAATGTAGACGCAGCCCGTCTCCAGCACGGCGCCCTGGGTCAGGTCGATCTCGTGCAGCGCGAAGGCCTCGACGCAGGCCGTCACCGTGCGCCCGCCGCCGGGCAGGAAGCTCGTGCGCACCCGGTAGGCGCGCGTGCCGAGCCGCAGGTCGAGGCTCGCGGGCTGGATCTGGTCGGCGGCGTAGGCGGTCGCCGGGCGGATCGCCCCGGCCTCCGTCAGCGCCGTGATGGCCTGCGCCGGCAGGATGCCGGATGCTGCCGGCACGTCTCCGCTCATCGTCCCGTCCCCTCGCCTCTTTTTTTGGCCTCGGCGGCCGCTTTCTCCGCCGCCTCGATCGCGACCACCATCCGCGCCAGCGCCAGCCGGGCGCAGGCCCCCATCGCGACGAGGCCGGCCAGCGCGCTCGCGAGCAGCGGGAACAGGTCGGGGCGCAACCCCGCCGCGACGGCCACCACCGCAGCGCCGATCCCCATCGCGTTGCCGAGCACGAGCATCGGCAAGCGCAGGCCGCGGAACTCGGTCTCGACGCCCGTGCGCTGACGAACCAGCCGGGCCACGATCCGCGCCGCAGCGTCGAGGCCGAGCGCCACCACCAGCGCGAGCGCCGGCCACCGGTTCTGCGCCGGGTCCCACCACGCGAAGACGAGGGCGAGCGCGAGGGTCAGAACGGTGCCGAGTGCCGGTCCCACCGCGCTCGCCGGGCGATCAGCCCGCGCGCGTGCCACGGCTCCCTCGAATTCTCCTCGGTGCGACGCGTTCGGCACGTGGTCTCCGGCCTCCGCCCACCGTAGGATACCGTGATTGACGAGGTTTCTGGCGCCACGTACCACGGCGCGTCGCAGATGTCGCGATCCGGCCTGCGCGCCGTCCACGGAGATGCTTTCACCCGATGTACAAGGCCGAGACGCGCGGCATCACGGTGACGGTGGAGCCCCGCTTCGTCGAGGAGGAGTCCTCGCCGGGAGAGAGCCGCTACTTCTTCGCCTACACGGTCGAGATCGTGAACAATGGCAGCGAGCAGGTCCAGCTCCGCTCGCGCCATTGGCGGATCATCGACGGGCGCGGCGCCTGTCAGGAGGTGCGCGGGGCGGGCGTCGTCGGCAAGCAGCCGGTACTCGAGCCGGGCGAGTCGTTCAGCTACACCAGCGGCTGCCCGCTCACCACGCCTGACGGCCTGATGGCCGGCAGCTACACGATGTCGACGATGGGCGGCGAGAGCTTCGAGGCGGAGATCCCGGCCTTCTCGCTGGACTCGCCGCACATGCGCCGCGTCGTCCATTGACGGCGCCGTCACGCGGCACCCGATTCTCGCCGCTGGAGCTTCTGGAGCGGCTCGTCGCGTTCGACACCGAGAGTTCGAAATCGAACCTCGCGCTGATCGATTTCGTGGCCGGGTATCTCGACGGCTGGGGCGTGCCCCATGTCCGGGTGCCGAACGCGACCGGCGACAAGGCCGCCCTGTTCGCCACCCTCGGACCGATGCGGGACGGCGGCATCGTGCTCTCCGGCCATACCGACGTGGTTCCGGTGACGGGACAGACCTGGACCTCCGATCCATTCGCCTTGCGCGTCGCCGAAGGCCGCGCCTACGGCCGGGGCGCCGTCGATATGAAGGGGTTCGACGCTCTGGCGCTAGCCCTGGTGCCCGCGGCGTTGGAAGCCGAGCTGACACGGCCGATTCACATCCTGCTCTCCTACGACGAGGAGACCACCTGCCTGGGGGTGACCGACACCATCGCCCGCTTCGGCGCCGACCTGCCCCGGCCGGGTGCGGTGATCGTCGGCGAGCCGACCGGGATGCAGGTCGCCGACGCGCATAAAAGCGTTGTGACCTACAACACCACCGTGCACGGCCACGCCGCGCATTCGGCCAAGCCGGGGCTCGGCGCCAACGCGGTGATGGCCGCTGCCGACCTGATTGCCGAGTTGAACCGCATCGCCGACGCCATGGTCGTCCGCGGAGACGCCTCCGGCCGGTTCGACCCGCCGAACACCACGGTCCATGTCGGCGTGATCGAGGGCGGAACCGCGCGCAACATCCTGCCGAAGCTCTGCACTTTCCTGTGGGAGTTCCGCGGTCTGCCCGATCTCGACATGGCCGAGATCCCCACCCTGTTCGCCGCAGCCTGCGAGCGGGTCGCGCGGGAACGTCTCAACCGCTACGGCGATTACGGGCAGATCGAGACGGTGGAGGAGGTGTCGGTGCCGGGGCTCGCGCCCGATCCGGGTTCGGAGGCCGAGCAGCTGACCCTGCGGCTGGCCGGCCGCAATGCCACGATCACCGTGCCCTACGCCACCGAGGCCGGGCGCTTCCAGCGCGCGGGTCTCCCGACGGTGGTGTGCGGCCCCGGCTCGATCGATCAGGCGCACCAGCCGGACGAGTTCATCACCCTGGACGAACTCGCCCGCGGCGAGGCCTTCATGCGCCGGTTGGTCGAGACCTGCGCCCGCTGACGCCGTCGTCATGATCGTCCGTCCCCGCCCCGGCCTGCTGACGATCCTGTTCGCCCTGCGCGGCTCGATCCTGCCCAAGGTCGCGCCGCAGGTGATCGTGATCGCCGCGCTCTCCTTCCTCGTGGTCGCGATCGAGCAGCGGCACGCCGAATGGTTTCCCGTCACCGCGGGCATCGGCCCCTTCACCCTTGTCGGCCTCGCGCTCTCGATCTTCCTGAGCTTCCGCAACGGCGCCTGCTACGACCGCTGGTGGGAGGCCCGTCGGGCATGGGGCGGCCTGATCGTCGAGATGCGCGGCCTCGCGCGGCTCCTGCCAGCCCTGCTGCCGGAGCTCGAACACGAGGCCCTGCGCCGCCGTTCCTTACGGCGGGCGGCCGGCTTCGCCCACGCGCTCCACGCCCGCCTACGCGGCCTCGACGAGGCACAGGCGCTCGCGCCGTGGCTGCCGCCGGAGGATCTCGCCGGGCTCGAACGGCGGCCGAGCGGGGCCGATGCGGCGCTCGCCGGTTTGACGCGGGATCTCGCCGAGGCGACGAAGGCCGGTGCCTTGAGCGACATCCTGTTCGCCAGCCTCGAGCACAAGATCGTCAACCTGTCCGCGATCCAGGCCACCTGCGAGCGCATCCACGGCACGCCGCTGCCCTTCGCCTACACGCTGCTGCTCTACCGCACCGCCTGGCTCTACTGCCTGCTGCTTCCGTTCGGGCTCGCCGGCTCGCTCGGCTGGTCGACGCCGATCATCGCCGCACTCGTGGCCTACGCCTTCTTCGGCCTCGACGCGCTCGGCGACGAGTTGGAGGAGCCGTTCGGCACCGACGCCAACGACCTGCCGCTCGACGCCCTGCTACATGCCGCCGACGCGGCAATCCTCGACGCGCTCGGCGAGACCGGACGCGAACCACCGAAGGCCGACCGGTTCATGCTGCGGTAGGGACGCGCTGCGATCGGCCGCCCCAGTGAAGGTCCGCGCCTGGTGGAAACGGTGGTTACTGCCGGTTGATCGCCTGGATCGGACCCTCATCGCGTTTCCCCAGGTCTCACGGGCTGGAGATCGGCTCCGCGGCTTGGCGAGGATCGCCCTGAGACGGACAACAGGCCCTCAGACGCCGACGCGATCCTGCCCCTCCATATCGGGCGCGACCTGTCCGAAATTGAGCACCGAGACCAGCGTCACGCCACCGACCACGTTGCCGAGCAGGGTCGGCACGAAGAAGCCGGTGACGTACTTGGCAAGATCGATCTCGCCGGTGGCGACGAGATAATAGGCATCGACCGATCCGGCGACGATGTGGGCAAGCCCGCACATCGACACGAGCCACGTCATCAGGATGATGATGAAGGGCGCCGCCGAGCCCGTGGCCGGCAGGATCCACACCATCAGCGCGATCAGCCAGCCCGCGAACACCGCCTTGATCACCGTGGTCCAGAACGGGTCCTCGATGGTGTGGCGACTGATCTCGGCGAAGGCCTCACGCACCTCCGGCTTGAACGCATCGGTGTGGGCCAGCACCGAGGCGATGACGATGGTCGCGACGATGTTGGCTACGAGCACGATGCTCCACAGCCGAACCACCCGTAGGAAGGCGCCGGAGGTGCGTTCGGTGAGAAGCGGCAAAATCGGCGTGACGGTGTTCTCGGTGAAGAGCTGCTGGCGCCCGAGCACGACGATGAGGAAGCCAATCGAGTAGCCCATGCTCACGATGAGGTCGGCCCAGGGCTCGTGCGGCAGATGCCCCTTCAGGACGCCGGGGACGATCAGCGAAAATCCCATAGTGAGCCCGGCAGAGAACCCCGAGAGCGAGAGCGCCAGCGCGGTGCGCCGCATCTCCTCCTCGCCCTCGCGCCGAATGATCTCGTGCAGGATCAGCGCGTCCGGGCGATGGGCCTTCTCGACTTGGGCGTCGTCCCTCTCTCGGGTCTGGGCCCTCTGCGACTTGTCTTCTCCGGGTCTGCGGGGATCGTAGGACATGCAGCCCTCGGCGGTCGTCTCGTCGAAGGCCAACGTACGGCAGCGCTTGCCCGCTCCCGGCGTAGGGAAATTTATTTCAGAAGATATATGGCGATACCGGCAAGGAAATGCCTAGACCCGGAGCTCCTCCAACAATTTCTCGATCGCCGCCCGCGCCGCCGCGACCGCGTCAGCGTCGCGACCGCGCACGACGATGCGGTTGCGAAAGCCGTCCGGCGTCATTGAGGGATAGGAACCGATCGATAGGCTTCCATGCGCTGCAGCGATCTCAGAAAGGCCGCCGGCGAAGTTGCCCTCGGGGATCGCGCCTGCCTCGATCGTCTCGGAGATGACCGGCGCGTTGCCCGTCAGCGTCGGGCGGATCTCGTCGAGCATCGCCGCCATGATCTGCGGCACGCCGGCCATGACGAAGACGTTGCCGATGCGAAAGCCCGGTGCCTTCGTGACCGGGTTGGCGATCAGGTCGGCCCCGTCGGGGATGCGGGCCATGCGCAGGCGGGCCTCGTTGAGATCCTCGGGCCGGTGCCGCTCCAGCAACATGGCGCGGGCGCGCGGATCGATATCGATGCCGACGCCGAAAGCCGCCGCCACGCTGTCGGCGGTGATGTCGTCGTGGGTCGGGCCGATGCCGCCCGAAGTAAAGAGATAGGTGTAGCGCGCCCGCAAGGCGTTCACCGCGGCCACGATCTCCGCCTGCACGTCCGGCACGATGCGCACCTCGCGCAGGTCCACGCCGATCTCGGTCAGCATGTCGGCGATGGTGCCGATGTTCTTGTCCTTGGTGCGTCCCGAGAGAATCTCGTCGCCGATGATGAGGACGGCGGCCGTCACCTCGGAACCTTGTGCGCGTGAAGTCTGGGGGTCGGAACTCTGGGACATGGAGCCTCGGGGGCGGGGAAACGGGTGGAAGCTAGGGCGCGGATGCGCGAAAGCGAAAACCCCACCCGCTTTTCCCGGCTACGATGCGTTTCCCCACTCCCCTGATCGAAGGGCGCCTGGTGCGGCGCTACAAGCGCTTCCTCGCCGACGTGACGCTCGCCGACGGCACGCAGGTGACGGCGCATTGTGCCAATCCCGGCGCGATGCTCGGGCTCAACGCGGAAGGGTTCCGCGTGCTGCTCTCGCCCTCGACCAATCCTTCGCGAAAGCTCGGCTTCTCGTGGGAGTTGGTGGAGGCAGAGCTGCCCGGCGGCCCGCAATGGGTCGGCATCAACACGGCCCGGCCGAACGCCCTCGTCGCGGAGGCGTTTCGCGAGGGGAAGCTCGCGCCGCTGGCGGGTTACGAGACACTCCGGCCGGAGGTCGCCTACGGCAAGGCGAGCCGCGTTGATTTCCTGGCGAGTGGCGGCGGCCTGCCGCCCTGCCATGTCGAGGTGAAGAACTGCCACCTGATGCGGCGGGCGGGGCTCGCCGAGTTTCCCGACTGCAAGGCCGCCCGCTCGGCTCGCCACATGGAGGAATTGGCCGGCGTCGTTGCCGCCGGCGGCCGTGCGATGCTGATCGTGGTGATCCAGATGCGAGCAGACGCCTTCGACGTCGCCCGCGACATCGATCCAGCCTTCGACCGCGCGCTTCGAGCGGCACTGGCGGCGGGCGTCGAGGCCTACGCCTATACCTGCGCGGTCGGGCCCGACGGGGTCGCGATCGATGCGCCCGTACCGATCCTCACGCCGGGCGTGAAGAATCCGCCCGCTCGAACATGAGGTTCAGCCGCGTGCGGGCGATCTGGCGGTAGCCGTATTTGTGGAGCAGGCTCGGCAGGTCGATCTGCCACTGGTCGGCGCCGTTCTCGATGACGAGCAGCGACGGGAGCAGCGAGTCCGGTGCGTCGCGCAGGAACGGCTCCAGGATCAGATCCTCAGCGCCCTCGACATCGAGCTTGATCGCGTCGATGCGCTCGATCCGCTCCGAGCGGCAGAGATCCACCAGCGTGACAGCCGGCACGCGCACGGTCGCGTTCTTGTGGGTGCCGACGATCTTCACGCTCGATTCGCCGCGGTTGCGCGGATCGATGAACAGGGTCAGCTCGCCGCCCTTGTCTGCGACCGCGCAGGCGATGGCCTTGACCGTACCGAACGGGTTCTGGCCGATGTTGAAGGTCAGCCGGTCGAACACGTCGGGCTGCGGCTCCACCGCGAGGATGCGGGCACGCGGCCCCGTGAAGGCTGCCACGAACAGCGCGTAGGCGCCGATATTGGCGCCGATGTCGAGGAACACCGCATCGTCGCTCAGGCGCTGCTTCAGCAGCGCGCGCTCCTGCGGGTCGAAGAACTGCGGGGTGAAGAGCACCTTCTTCTCGCAGTTGTTGTTGTAGGGGTGCAGCCGCATCCGCGCACCGTAGCGCTCGACGTCGAGCGGGCGCCCGCGCAGCATCGAGATCGCGAGGCGCCGCAGGAACATCGCCAGGCGGCGGGCGCGCCAGGACTGCTCGGGGAGCCGCTGGGTGCGCTCCGCGATCCGCGCGACGAGGCCGGTGGGGGCGTAGGTGCCGTAGGGCGAGGAATCGGTCATCGTGCCGAGGTGATGCCAGCCCGTTGTGGCCGCAGCAAGTCGGGCGGTGTCGGGTGAGACTGAGAGGCACGGCGCCAAATTCTGCGGGATGTCGCATGAAGTCTTCGCGCGGCCTTTGACATCGGCGCCGCGGCGCCCGAAGACACGCCGATGCAGAGCTTCGATTCCGACGGCGTGCAGATCGCCTATATCGACGTGCCGGCCAAGGACGGGGCGCCCGGCGGCGGCGACCCGATCCTGCTGATTCACGGATTCGCCTCGAATCATGCGGTGAACTGGGTCAACACGCTCTGGGTCCGGTATCTCACCGAAGCGGGCTACCGGGTCGTGGCCCACGACAACCGCGGCCACGGCCAAAGCGAGAAGCTCTACGAACCCACCGCCTATACCTCCGACCAGATGGCGGGCGACGCGGTGCGGCTGCTACGCCATCTCGGCATCGAGCGGGCGGACGTGATGGGCTATTCCATGGGCGCGCGCATCGGCGCGCACATGGCGCTCGATTATCCCGGCGAGGTCCGCTCGCTGCTGCTCGGCGGCATGGGCTTCCATCTGGTGGACGGGCACGGGCTGCCGCAGGGCATCGCCGAGGCGCTGGAAGCGCCCCCCGGCACGCCGGCGCCGAACCCGACCGCGGCGACCTTCCGCACGTTCGCGGAGCAGACCAAGAGCGACCTGCGGGCGCTTGCCGCCTGCATCCGCTGCTCGCGCCAGACCCTTTCGCGGGCCGAACTCTCGGCGATCGACACCCCGACCCTGGTCACGGTCGGCACCCTCGACACCGTGGCAGGCTCCGGGCCGGAACTGGCGAAGCTGATGCCGAACGCCCGCGCACTGGAACTGCCGAACCGCGACCATTCGACGGCCGTCGGCGACCGGCTGCATCGCACGGGCGTGCTGGAGTTCCTCGCACAGCGGCCGTAGCCGCCGGATCATCGCCTGCGGGCGATGATCTGGGTTTCTGCTGGCCTCGGTCGCCGGTACGCGCCTGCGCGGACTCAGGCTTTCGCTCCGCTCAAGCAGCTTCGCGCGACGGCCATGGCCTCATCACTCGTCGATCCATATGACCTATCGGTGGTAGATCGTTTGGCGGACTGCCCCGACCTTCGCCTCGCTCATAAGGTGCTGGCACGCTTCGGGATTGTGCCATGCCGGGTCAAACGTCACACAGCGCCGCAGACGGCGTTCTCCGCTCGGTCGTGGCGGATGCCTTCGCTACCGTCCTGATCGCCGTCGCGATCCTGCTGCTTGTGCTTGGAGGCGTCGCCCTGGCAGCACCCAAACTCAGCCATGCCGCGGGCAAGGTCGTCGGCCTGAGCAACCTGTCCACGGACGAAGGCTGCCTCCCGGCCAAGATGACAGGCCGTGTCGTGAAGCGGGAGTTCGGCCGCGACGGCCTCTATCTCCAGGCCGTCGTCGTCGAGGAGAAATCCGGCCAGCGGACTTTCATCAACATCGAGGACGGCTACCGCAACCTCGATGCGGCCACCAGCTCTTCCGTCAAGCACGCCCTCGAAACGATCCTGACGGTCGGCCGACCGGTCGCGCTTCGCGTGCTCGGATGCGGGGCGGCGGCGCGGCAATTGACGCTCGATGCCGTGCGGCCACTCTGAACCGAGCGGCGGGAGGGCTCACGCACGTGAATCGGCGAGCCAGTCCGGCACCCATCGCGCCGGCCGCGGTGCCCGCGAGAGGTCCGACCTTGCCTGCTCGACGGGTGCCGGGGCGCCGCCGAGGATCGGGCGGGTCTGGTAGTCGAAGCGCGGCAGGATGCAGCCCTTGGCATCCAGCGCCAGATGCGCCTCGAACCAGAGGCCGAGATCGGGATCGGTTCGGTGCTGCTCGTCCCGCAGGGCACGCAGCAGCGGCTCCACCTCGGCAATCTCCGGAACCGGCTGCGGCCCGGCGCGGTAGACCTGCACCTCGCACAGCGTCCCGACGATGGCGGCCCTGAGCTGCGTCCTGTCCCAGGGCGTCTTGCCGGGCGGGCGGTGGGCGGCCAAGGCGCGCCCGATCTCGGTCAGGATCGAATGCTCGGCCCAGTAGGCCTCACGCTCGTGCATCCAGGCATCCATCCTGGCAGCGAACGCCGTCGAATCGCAGACCTCGCCGGCCAGCGCGTCCAGGCGCTCGGACCCGACCCGGCCCGCGAGCCATTCCGCGAGAGCGTCGCGCGCATCGTCATCCGCCGCTCGCGTCGGGTTGCCTTCGTCTTCCTCCTCGTCGTCTTCCTCGTCTTCCTCGGCGGCGGCGAGATCGCTCCAGGCGGAATCCGAGAACGCGTCGCGGGCGAGCTTGGCCAGGAAGCCTTCGAGTGAGCTCGCGAGCACGGCCGCGTCGCCCTCCGAGCCCAGACCGACGACCGGGCTCGACGGCGTCGGCACGCCGTCCGGGTGCCAGAAGCCGACAAGTGAACCGTCGGGCAGGTAGAGGAAGAGCGAGAATTCCCGGCGCAGGGCGCTGCCGTCGACGATCGGGGCCTCGTCGCTCAGCGTCCCCTGCAGGCGGAAGCAGCCGAGGCTGCCCCAGGGCCGCCCCTCGAGCCAATCGGCGAAGTCGAGGAGCAGCCGGGGCGGCTCGTGTCCCGGCGGGACGGCGGACGGTAGAGTCTCGGGCCTGACGATGTAGGGATCCCGCGCCATCTGCCCTCCTGAAATGCGGTCAGCTCTTCAGCCGGTATCCCGTGCGGAAGATGTATGTCACGAGCCCGAGGCACAGCACGAGGAAGGCTAGAGTCGCGGCGATGCTGATCCCGACCGCCACATCGCCCTTGCCGAAGAAGGCCCAGCGGAAGCCGCTGACGAGGTAGACGACCGGGTTGAACAGGCTCACCGCCCGCCAGAACGGCGGCAGCATGTCGATGGAGTAGAAGCTCCCACCGAGGAATGTCAGCGGCGTGACGATGAGAAGCGGCACCAGTTGCAGCTTCTCGAACCCGTCCGCCCACAGCCCGATGACGAAGCCGAACAGGCTGAAGGTGATCGCCGTCAAAAGCAGGAAGAACACCATCCAGAACGGGTGCTCGATGTGCAACGGCACGAACAGGGCGGCGGTGGCGAGAATGGTGAGGCCGATGACGATCGCCTTCGTCGCCGCCGCGCCGACAAAGCCGAGCACGACCTCCAAGGGCGAGATCGGCGCCGACAGGATCTCGTAGATCGTGCCGGCGAAGCGTGGGAAGTAGATGCCGAACGAGGCATTCGACACACTCTGCGTCAGCAGCGAGAGCATCATCAGCCCCGGCACGATGAAGGCGCCGTAGGGCACGCCGTCCACCGTCTGCATGCGCGAGCCGATCGCGGCGCCGAACACCACGAAGTAGAGCGAGGTGGAGATCACCGGCGCGACGATGCTCTGCAGGGCCGTGCGCCAGAACCGGGCCATCTCGAAGCGGTAGATGGCACGGATCGCCGGGACGTTCAGCATGGACACGGCCTTCATGCGCGCTCGCGGACGAGATCGACGAAGATGTCTTCGAGCGAACTCTGGCTGGTATCGAGATCGGTGAAGGCGATGCCGGCATCGGCCAGCTCGCCGAGCAGGCCGGTGATGCCGGTGCGCTCGCGCCGCGTGTCGTAGGTGTAGACGAGCGTGCGCCCGCCCTCGCCGAGGTGGAGATCGTGACGCGCGAGGTTCTCCGGCAACGCCGCGACCGGCTCGCGCAGGTGCAGGATGAGCTGCTTCTTGCCGAGCTTGCGCATCAGCTCGACCTTGTCCTCGACGAGGATGATCTCGCCCTTGCGGATCACGCCCACCCGGTCGGCCATCTCCTCGGCTTCCTCGATATAGTGGGTGGTGAGGATCACCGTGACGCCCTGCTCGCGCAGGCGGCGCACGAGGCGCCACATGTCCTGGCGCAGTTCGACATCGACGCCCGCGGTCGGCTCGTCGAGGAACAGCACCTGCGGCTCGTGGGCGAGCGCCTTGGCGATCAACACCCGACGCTTCATGCCTCCGGAGAGCTGCATGATGCGGCTCTCGCGCTTGTCGTAGAGGGAGAGGTCCCTCAGAACCCGCTCGATATGGGCTGGGTCCCTGGCGAGCCCGAACAGGCCGCGGCTGAAGCTCACCGTGTCCCACACCTTCTCGAAGGCGTCGGTGGTGAGTTCCTGCGGCACGAGACCGATCATCCGGCGCGCGGCACGGTAGTCGCTGAGGATGTCGTGGCCGCCGACGCGGATCTGGCCGCTACCCGGCGTGACGATGCCACAGACGATGTTGATGAGGGTCGACTTGCCGGCACCGTTCGGCCCCAGCAACGCGAAGATCTCACCCTTGGCGATATCGAGGTTGACGTCGCGCAGAGCGTGCAACCCCGACGCGTAGACCTTCGACAGGTTCGCGATCGAGACGATCGGTGACATCGGGGCTCGGGAATGGCGGATGGGGGCCGCCCTATACCACGGCGACCGATGCGGTGAAGCTGGCGGCCGCCAGTTACATTTTCCAGCGATTCTCCCCGGTGTTCCGGCACACCTCGCGGAACCGGGCACCGCTCCGGGGTTTGTCGAACTGTTCTCCTGCGACAAACGACCCCTGACCCGACCTGCCCTCAACGAGACGGCGGGTCGTTTTTTGTGGTCAGCTCTGCAGCCGTTGCGCCGCCTCCCGCTCGCGCAGGTAATCCTCGGTGGTGCGCGGCTTGGCCGGGGGGGCGGCGTGCGGATCGAAACCCTGGTTGAGTGCCGCCTCGACGCGGCAATCATCACACATCATCAGCGAGCGGATGCGCTGCTCACCGGCCTCGCCGGAGAACATCCAATGCCGCTCCTGCAGCTTGCCGATTACCCGCTCGATGGTGGAGCGGGTGCCGAACGGCTTGGTGCAGGTGATGCAGCAGAACGGCTCCTCCTCCTTCACGATCCGGCGCGGCTGGCTCCAGGCCTCGAAATCGATCTGCGGCTTCAGGCTGATGACGTCCTCCGGGCAGGTCGCCGCGCACAGGCCGCACTGCACGCACAGGCTCTCCTCGAAGGCGAGCAGCGGCCGCTCGGCGCTGTCGGACAGGGCGTGGGTCGGGCAGGCGCCGACGCAGGAGAGGCAGAGGGTGCAATCCTCAGTGCGGAAGTTCAGTCCACCGAACGGCGCCCCGGCGGCCAGAGGCACGGCGGCCACCGGCGTGGGCGAAGCGGCGTGCATCTCGCGGAAGGCGAGGCGCAGCATCTCGCGCTTGCCGCCGACGGGCACGAAGCCGGCCGGCGCCGTCGCGGCGCGTCCGGGCGTCGCCGACCGGAGCGCCGCGCCGAGCGCGTCGGGGTCGTCGGTCTCGATCAGGGCCACCGTCGGCGCCTCCGTGCCGGCGCCGTAGCCGAGGGCCTCGGCGAGCGTCCGGCTGAGCGCCACGGTGCGGTGCAAGCTGTCGACGTCGTGCTTCGGGCGTTCGCGCACGAGCACCCGCGCTCCGGCCGCGCCGTAAGCAAATAGCGCGGCCAAAACTTCGGGGCCGAACTGCGTCACCTCGTTGACCCGCACCGGCAGGACATGCGCCGGCAGACCCTCGCCGTAGCGGCCCAGCGCGTCGATCAGCGGTTCGCCGTGGTCGCCGTCGTGGAACAGCACCACCGCATCCGCGCCGCCCGCCGCCCGGTAGGCGCGCATCAGAGAACGCAGGCGGCGCATCAGCGCGTCGGCGGGCGGCAGGGCGTAGTTCGCCGCGCCCGTGGGACAGACCGCGGCGCAGCTTCCGCAGCCGGCGCAGACGTAGGGATCGATCGCCACCGTGTCGCCGGCCGGCGTGATCGCCCCGGTCGGGCAGACATCGAGGCAGCGGGTGCAGCCGGTGATGCGTGAGCGGGAATGGGCGCAGAGTTCGCTGCGGAAATCGATGAAGCGCGTTTTGTCGAACTCGCCCACGAGGTGGGAGGCCGTCATTACCGCGCGCTCGACCGCCGCCGGATCGCGCGGGTCGGCGCGCAGATAACCGCTGCGCAGCTCGTGCGCGGGGAAGAGCGGCGTGCCGCCGGTCAGATCGAGGATCAGGTCGCAGGACGAGACCGCCCCGTCACGCCCCGCGCCGAACACGAGATGCGTGCGCGACGATGGCGCCGGCAGGGCATAGTCGTCGATGCGAAGCTCGAACGCGCCGAGGTGACCGGTGGCGCCGCGCACCGTGCCGCGGATCACCGGGAACTCGTTGCGGTGGAGCGGCGCGACCTCGCCCGGGCGGCTCAGCAGCACGGTGACGTCGAGATGCTCGGCCAGACGCCGCCCGGCCTCGATCGCGGCCTCGTCGCGCCCGTAGATCAGGGCGACGCCCCGGCTCTCCAGCGGCACCGTGCCGGCCACGGGGACCGCCTCGGCCGCGGCAGCGAGCAGTGCGGCCATCTTCGGCCCTGACTTGTCGGCCTGCGACGACCAGCCGGCCGTCTCGCGGATCTTGGCGAAGGTGACGCGCTCCTCCGCCTCCAGCTCGGCCGCGACCTCCTCGAAGAGCGGCGCCTGCAGCGTGCAGGAGACAGTGATCGGCACACCGGTCGCGAGGGCTTCGCGGTAGCGATCGAGTTCGCGGCCGCAGAGCTGGTCGGCGGTGCGCACCCGGCCGCCGCAGCCCTTTTCGAGGGCCGCGACATCGAGCGGCATCGTCTTCTCGCAGGAACAGGCGAACACGAGACGATCGGACACGATTGAACCTGAGACGATTGGGAGAGCGGGAGGGCCCTTCGCGCGGGGGCCCGGCTTCCATATACTCGCATCATTCTAAAACGACGAACGGACATGCGGGCGCAGGCGCCCGCGCCCGACACGGCTCATGACCATCCAGCTCGACACCGGATCGGCGGGCTTGCGCCCCGCTCCCCTCGTTCTGCCGCCGGCCTTCACCGGGCTCGTCGCGGCCGGCTCGCCCGGCGCGGCCGAACAGGCCTGCCGACTGGCAGACACGGGCGCGGCGGACGCCGGCACCCTCCTCATGGAGGAGCGCGACGACGTGATCGCGCTCGCCGTGGTGCTGGCACCGAACGAGCCGCTTGCCACGGCTCGGCGGGCCTTCTTCGTCGGCATGCAGGCTCTGGCCGACGCGGTCGGCACCTTCGGGCCGCCGGAGATCCCGGTGACGTTCCTGTGGCCCGACACCCTGACCTTTAACGGCGCCCGCCTCGGCGGCGGGGCCCTGCGCTGGCCGGAGGGTTGCGGCGAGGCCGATACGCCGGATTGGCTCGTGTTCTCGGCGATGCTGATCGCCTCGAAGCGGGATGCGGGCGATCCTGGCCTCACGCCCGACTCCACCTCGCTCGAGGAAGAGGGTTTTGCCCAGGATCTGCGCGAGCCGCTCGTGGAGAGCTTTGCCCGCCACCTCACCAAGGCGTTCGAAATCTGGAGCGAGGACGGGGCCGCACGCTCGACCGGGCGCTACCTCGCCCGCCTCGCGCTGCCGCCGGGAGCGCGGGCGACGATCGAACCGGGCGGGGATGCCCGGCTCGTCCACGCCGACGACCGCGTCGAGACCCTGCCGCTGCTGCCGACTCTGGTCACGCCGTCCTGGCACGATCCGGCCACCGGCACGGTGCGGCTGTGAGTGCGGGCAGGCTGCCGCGCACCCTGCGGCTCGACCCCTCCGACACCTTCGTCTTCGCCCGCGCCGCAGAGCCCGGCGAGTGGGCGGTGACCGGCTCGTTCCTGTTCTTCGATACCGACCTTGCCACCCTGGCCGGCAAGGAGCGGGCGGCGTTCCGCTCCGGCTTTATCGGCATCGACTCCCTCGGTTTCTCCACCCTGGTCGTCGTCAGCGAAGCGAGCGAGGCGGAGCGCGAGGCCGCGGTCGAGGTGCTGGCCCGCCACATCCACGAGCGCTTCGGCGCGCCGGATCGCGAGGCCGCCCGTGCCGCCGCGCGCGAGGAAATCGAGGTCGCGGCCTCCCTCTGCAACCTGCCCGTCGGCAGCGTCGTCGCCATGCATCGCAGCGAGCGCGACGGCGAGATCCGGGAGGAGTTCCGCACCCTCCACCAGCGCGCCGCCGGCGCCGACCCGCTACACGGGCGCGCTTTCCACTTCGTCGAAACCGACGAGGACGGACCTGAGGAACAGGCCGACCTCGTCGGACTTCTGAACGGCGCCTTCGCGGGGGCTGAGAGAGCATGACCGAGTTCTGGGTATCGAGCGGCCACCACCTGACGCAACGCACCGAGGGCGGCGGGCTCGCCGTCACCGACGAGCTGATCCTCGCCTATCTGGCGCGCCCTGAACTGGTGCCGCCGGAGGAGGCCTGCGCGGCGGAGCGGGCCCTGCATGCGAGCCTGCTCGCCGATCCGCGCCGGACCGTCGCGGGCAATGAGATAAAGGACATCGCGGACGCGGATGCGCGGGAGAACTGGGAGGTGATGCTCGCCTTCCGCGAGCGGCTTCTCACGGCCCGTTCGGTCGAGGCGGCCTATCTCGCGCTGGTGCGCGGCGGCTTGCAGGGCGTGCCGGGTCTGTTCCTGACCCAGCTCGTCCACCTGATCCTGCGCAACGCGCTCGATGGCTGTGAGGACCCGTTCGTGCTGCGCGCCGCCGAGCTGTTCTTCCGCCCGCAGCGGGTGAGCCTGCACGAGGGCGCGGTGCTGCTCGCCGATGCCGAGGTGATCGAGGCGCGAGAGGGGGGTGCGCCGCTCTCGCCGCTCGTGTCGATGCTCGGCAAGGAGGCGGCGAGCGAACTCGACGTGCTCAACGAGGAGAATGCCTGGACCTATTGGAGCCGGTCGGACGCCTTCACCATGGCGCTCAATCTCGGCTCCAGCGCCCCGAGCCGGGAGGGACTGGCGCGGGCGATCGAGGCCTTCGTGCGCCACCTGCTCAACGCCGAGGTTGCGGTCGCGCCGCTGGCCCAGTTGGAGGATCCCGACTGGCGCTGGTTCGTCGGCCTCGACGCCGAGGGCACGCGGGTCGGCAACGCGCTGTGGCGCGGCGAGGCGCTGGACGAGGCCACCCGCGAGCGGGTGATTGCCGTCTTCAGCCTCACCTTCGCCGATCCGGCCCAGGTCGATCCACGGGTCGGCGAGCGGCCGGTCTACCTCCTGCTTGCCATGTCCCCCGACAAGACCGTGCAGCTCAAGCCCCAGAACCTTATCGTCGGATTGCCTCTGGCCTCCGACCGGGCCGCCGCGTGAGGCTCACCATGACACCGGACACCACAAGACAGAGCCTGCCGGACGACCGCTTCGAGGTCGGCATCATCGTGGCGCGCCGTCGCCTGAAGGGACCGTGGGCGAGCCATGCCTGGCTGCCGGTCGCGGCCCTGCCGGCCGCGCCCCAGGCTGCGCCCTGGACCAAGCTCTCGGAAACCGAGGACGAGGCGACCTTCTACGCCGGCGCCCACGAAGTCTCCCTGCACATCGCCGAGACGGCGCATTACCGCGACAACCTCGTCTCCGGTCGTCCCTCCCTTTGGGTCACGCTGCATGCCACGGCGGACGACACCTACGAGGTCGCAAGCGTCACCGCCGACCCCTACGAGGGCGAGTCGATGGCCGAGGGAATCGGCGAGATCGTCGAGGCGGTACCGATGCCGCCCGAAGTGCAGGCGAAGCTCCTCGCCTTCTTCGAGGCGTTCCACATCGAGCGGAAGTTCGAGAAGCGCAAGCGCGACCGCGCCGATCCCGAGGCCCTGGCCCGCCGCGTGCCCGGCACACAGGGGAAGCCGGAATGAGCGGGACCTTCCTCTCCCGCTGGGCCCGTCGCAAGGAGGCCGTGCGCGCCGCCGAGCTATCGGAACTGCCGGTCGCGGCGGATACGGCCGCGACCGGCGAGGCTCTTGCTGCCGCGCTGTCGGACGAGACCGCGCCCCCGATGGTGGCCGAAGCCGACGCCGGCAGCGAGCCCGCGAGCGCGCCCGACGATCTCCTGGCAAGCCTCCCCTCGCTCGACGACCTGACGCCGGAGACCGACCTCACCGCCTTTCTCCAGGCCGGTGTTCCGACGGCCCTGCGCAACGCGGCCCTTCGGCGGATGTGGTCGCTCGACCCGGCGATCCGGGATTTCGTCAGCGAGGCAAGGGAATACGCCTACGATTGGAACACGCCGGGCGGCGTGCCGGGCATGGGTCCGCTTCTGCCGACCGACGACGTGAAGGCGATGCTGAAGCGCGTCATCGACGGCATTCCCACCAAGGAGGTGGAGGAACCGGAAGCCGCGACGGATGAGGCCGCGACGGCATCCGAGGAAGATCCTGCGGCTCCGGTTGGCGCGGATACTTCGGAACTCGCAGCGATCACGCAGGCCGAGGAGGCGTCGCCGCCCGCCGTCGATTCGCAGCCTCTGAACGTCAGTGTGCCGGACAATCGCCTCGAAGCGGTACAACCAACGCCTCAGCGGCCCCGCCTGCGGCGCCATGGAGGCGCGATGCCCTCGTAATTCACGCGCATTTCGATTGCGGCAGATCAAAACGCTTTTTATTATCGATCCAAACAAGGCGGCCCTTCTGATGGGTCCGAGGGACATGATGGGTTCGGTTGCGTCGGTGGTGGCACTTCCGGGAGATGAGGTGTCTGGGGTCGGCGGCCGGCCGGACGACATCGATCTCCTGCGCGCGCAGCAATACGATCTGCTGGCCGCCCTGCTCGGGCGTGCGCCGGACGCGTCGCTGCTCGCCGCGCTCGCCGCGTTGAAGGACGGTGACGGCGTTCTCGGTCGGCAGGTCGCTGCGCTGCGCCGCGCGGCGGCCGAGACCGGATCGGACGCGGTCGAGCGCGAGTATTTCGCGCTGTTCATCGGCGTTGGTCGCGGCGAGCTTCTGCCCTACGCCTCCTACTACCTCACCGGCTTCCTCAACGAGCGTCCGCTCGCCCGCGTGCGTGAGGATTTCGCCGCGCTCGGCATCGAGCGGAGCGAGGCCATGTGCGAGCCGGAGGATCATCTCGCGATCCTCCTCGAAGTGATGGCCGGGCTGGCGGCGGGCCGGTTCGACGCGGAGCCCGGCATGCAGGCCCGCTTCTTCGCCCGCCACATCGAACCCTGGGCCGAGCGCTTCTTCACCGATCTGGAGAACGCGAAGGCAGGGCAGTTCTACCGCGCGGTCGGGGGGCTCGGCCGCGCCTTCATCGAGATCGAGGCGGAAGCCTTCGCCATGGAAGGCTGAAGGGCTTCGCGATCGTGACAACCGAGATTGAGGCGCGTTGCCAAGAGAACAGGCATCCGCCGGAGGAGACGAGGGTGATGCGACAGGATCCGAAGACGCTCGGTCGTCGCCAGTTCTTTCGGGCGCTCGGCGGCAGCACAGTGGCCGCCGCCGCTGCGGTCGCCTCACCGATGGGGGCGACCGACGCGCAAGCCTACGATCCCGGCAACGACGAGACCAAGGCCCGGTACCGGGAGAGCGACCACGTGAAGGCGTTCTACCGCACCAACGGCTACGAGACCCTCAAGAAGAACATGGATCCGGCTTCCACCGGTCCCAAGTGAGGCTGCCATGCTGATCAAGCGCAAGAGCGGCGAGGCTGCTCGCACCAAGCACCAGGCCGTCGCCGCCGGCCTCGCGTCGGGCGTGCTCGACCGTCGCGCCTTCCTCCGCAAGTCGGGGCTGACCGCCGGCGCGCTCGCCGCTGCCGGCACGATCCAGCTCGGCTCGGTGCGCAAGGCGCAGGCCGCCGGTTCTTCGGCGGTCGGGCCGGACACCGTCATCAAGAAGAACGTCTGCACCCATTGCTCGGTGGGCTGCACGGTGACGGCCGAGGTCGTCAACGGCGTCTGGGTCGGCCAGGAGCCGTCCTGGGCGAGCCCGATCAACCGCGGTACCCACTGCGCCAAGGGCGCGGCGATCCGCGAACTCGTCTCCTCCGACCGCCGCCTCAAGTACCCGATGAAGCTCGAAGGCGGGCAGTGGAAGCGGATCTCGTGGGATCAGGCCTATCAGGAGATCGGCGACAAGCTGATCCAGATCCGCGAGAAGAACGGCGCGGATTCGGTCTACTGGCTCGGTTCGGCCAAGTTCACCAACGAAGCCTCCTACCTGATGCGCAAGTTCGCGGCCCTGTGGGGTACGAACTCGATCGACCATCAGGCGCGCATCTGCCACTCGACCACGGTGGCGGGCGTGGCCAACACCTGGGGCTACGGCGCCCAGACCAATTCCTACAACGACATCCGCAACGCCAAGACGATGATCATTCTCGGCGGCAACCCCGCCGAAGCGCACCCGGTCTCGCTGCAGCACGTGCTGTCGGGCAAGGAGATCAACCGCGCGAACATGATCGTCATCGATCCGCGCTTCACCCGCACCGCCGCGCACGCCACCGAGTACGTGCGCATCCGCTCCGGCACCGATATTCCGGTGGTGTGGGGCATCCTCTGGCACATCTTCCAGAATGGCTGGGAGGATAAGGAGTTCATTGCCCAGCGCGTCTACGCGATGGACGACGTGCGCAAGGAAGTCGCCAAGTGGACGCCCGACGAGGTCGAGCGCGTCTCCGGCGTGCCCGGCGAGCAGCTTCGTCGCGTGGCGGAGAAGTTCGCCAAGGAGAAGCCCGCCACCTTGATCTGGTGCATGGGCACGACCCAGCACACGGTCGGCACGGCCAACGTGCGCGCGCTGTGCATCCTGTGCCTGGCGACCGGCAACGTCGGCAAGCCCGGCACCGGCGCCAACATCTTCCGCGGCCACACCAACGTGCAGGGCGCCACCGATCTCGGCCTCGATGTGACGTCGCTGCCGCTCTATTACGGCCTCGTCGAGGGCGGCTGGCGCCATTGGGCCCGCGTCTGGGAGGTCGAGTACGAGTGGCTGCAGTCGCGCTTCGATGAGGTTCCGGCGAAGGGCGGCCGCAAGGCCCGCACCCGCAAGGAGAACATGGAGGCACCGGGCATCACCTCGACCCGCTGGTTCGATGCCGTGAACCTGCCCCCGGAGCAGATCGACCAGCGCAGCCCGGTCAAGGCGTTCATGGTGTTCGGCCACGGCGGCAACACCGTGACCCGCATGCCCGAGGCGATCGAGGGCATGAACAAGCTCGAGTTGCTAGTCGTCGCCGATCCGCACCCGACCACCTTCGCCGCGCTCGATGCCCGGCAGGAAAATACCTACCTCCTGCCGATCTGCACCTCGCTGGAGATGGACGGCTCGCGTACCGCCTCGAACCGCTCGATCCAGTGGGGCGAGCAGATCGTGAAGCCCGCCTTCGAGTCGAAGAACGACTATGAAGTCCTCTACCGGCTCGCGGAAAAGCTCGGCTTCGCCGACAAGCTCTGCAAGAACATCAAGGTCGAGAACGGGATTCCCGATGCCGAGGACATCCTCCGCGAGATCAACCGCGGGGGCTGGTCGACGGGCTATTGCGGCCAATCGCCGGAGCGGCTGAAGGCGCATATGCGCAATCAGCACAAGTTCGACCTCATCACGCTGCGCGCGCCCAAGGACGACCCTGAGGTCGGCGGCGACTATTACGGACTGCCCTGGCCGTGCTGGGGCAAGCCCGAGATCCGCCATCCCGGCTCGGCCATCCTCTACAACACCAATCTTCACGTGAAGGACGGCGGCGGCGGCTTCCGTGCGCGGTTCGGTACCGAGCGCAACGGCCAGACGTTGCTCGCCGAGAACTCCTTCTCGAAGGGCTCGGACCTGACCGACGGCTATCCTGAATTCACCTTCGGGGTGTTCAAGAAGCTCGGCTGGGACAAGGACCTGACGCCGGAGGAACTCGCCACGATTCTCAAGATCGGCGGCGAGAAGCCGGATACGGTGAGCTGGGCGACCGACCTCTCGGGCGGCATCCAGCGCGTCTGCCTCGAACACGGCGTCTCGCCCTTCGGCAACGGCAAGGCCCGGGCGAATGCCTGGAACCTTCCGGACCCGGTGCCGGTCCATCGCGAGCCGGTCTACTCGCCCCGTCCCGACCTCGTGGCGAAGTACCCGACGCGGCCCGACGAGCGGCAGCTGCGCATGCCCAACATCGGCTTCTCGGTGCAGAAGTCGGTGGTGGATCGCGGCGTGGCAAAGGACTTCCCGATCATCCTCACCTCGGGCCGGCTCGTCGAGTACGAGGGCGGCGGTGAGGAGACCCGGTCGAACCCGTGGCTCGCCGAACTGCAGCAGGACATGTTCGTCGAGATCAACACCGGCGACGCCGCCGAACGCGGCATCAAGGACGGTCAGTGGGTCTGGGTGTCGGGTCCTGAGAACAGCGCCAAGACCAAGGTGAAGGCACTCGTGACTGATCGTGTCGGCAAGGGTGTGGCGTTCATGCCCTTCCACTTCTCGGGTTGGTACCAGGGCAAGGACATGCGCGACTACTACCCGAAGGGCACCGACCCGGTGGTGCTCGGCGAGAGCGTGAACACCGTGACCACCTACGGCTTCGATCCTGTGACGGGCATGCAGGAAACGAAGTGCACCCTGTGCCAGATCGCAGCGGCCTGAGAGGAGCGACCCGAACCATGGCCCGGATGAAGTTCCTCTGCGACGCGGATCGCTGCATCGAGTGCAACGCCTGCGTCACCGCCTGCAAGAACGAGCACGAGGTGCCGTGGGGCATCAATCGGCGCCGCGTCGTCACCCTCAACGACGGCAAGCCCGGCGAGCGCTCGGTCTCGATGGCCTGCATGCACTGCACCGACGCGCCCTGCGCGGCGGTGTGCCCGGTGAACTGCTTCTACACCACGGCGGATGCCGTGGTGCTGCACTCCAAGGACATCTGCATCGGCTGCGGCTACTGCTTCTACGCCTGCCCGTTCGGCGCGCCGCAATATCCGCGCGTCGGGAATTTCGGGTCGCGCGGCAAGATGGACAAGTGCACCTACTGCTCGGGCGGTCCCGAGGCCGACTTCTCGACCGCCGAGTACGAGAAGTACGGCTCGAACCGTTTGGCCGAGGGCAAGCTGCCGCTTTGCGCCGAGATGTGCTCGACCAAGGCGCTGCTCGCGGGCGACGGCGAGATGATCGCCGAGATCTACAAGCAGCGGGTGATCAAGCGCGGCTACGGCTCTGGCGCCTGGGGCTGGAAGACGGCCTACCGCGAGACCGTCGCGATCTGATCCGGTGTCGGGTGCGGGCCCCCGGGCCCGCACCCGCGAGCTGTGACGACCCTTCGAAAGGAACGCCGATGCGGCGGGCGACGACCTTCCTCAGCACCCTTCTCCTGGCGGTGATGCTCCTCGCGGTGCCCGGTGCCTTCAGCCCGGCCCAGGCGCAGAACCCGATTCAAGCCGACGGTCAGAACCCGATGGGGGCTCGGCCGACCGCGGACTCCGTCAACGAGGAGTTCCTCTTCAAGCAGGAATCTAAGATCAGCGGCCGTGTCTCGATCCCCGACGGCAAGTCGGCCAACCTGATCCAGCCGCAGGGCCGCGAGTACCAGAACTTCCGCGAGCGCTGGCTCCCCTGGATCGGCGCCATCGCCATCCTCGGCATGGTGGCCGCCCTCGGCGTGTTCTTCCTGTTCCGGGGTCGGATCATGATGGAGCACAGCCAGGAATCGGGAAAGAAGATCCTGCGCTTTAACGCCTTCGAGCGCTTCACCCACTGGATGACGGCGGTGTGCTTCATCATCCTGTCGCTGTCGGGCCTGAACTACATCTTCGGCAAGCGTCTGCTGATGCCGCTGATCGGCCCGGAGGCGTTCGGTGCCATCGCGCAATGGGCGAAGTACAGCCACGTCTATCTCGCGTGGCCGTTCATGCTCGGCGTGGCCTTCATGTTCGTGCTCTGGATCAAGGATAACATCCCGAGCAAGGTCGACTTGGCCTGGATCAAGGCCGGCGGCGGCCTCATCGGCAAGGGCCACCCCCATGCCGGCCGCTTCAACGCCGGCCAGAAGGGCGTGTTCTGGATGGTCGCCGGCTTCGGCGCGGCGATGGCCGTCACCGGCCTGATGATGCTGTTCCCCTTCGCGCTCACCGACATCAACGGAATGCAGGTGATGCAGGTGATCCACTCCGTGATCGGCATCGTCTTCATCGCCGGCATCCTCGCCCACATCTATATCGGGACCCTCGGCATGGAGGGCGCTTACGACGCCATGGGCAGCGGCAAGGTCGATCTGGCCTGGGCGCGCGCGCACCACGACCTCTGGGTCGAGCAGGAGCAGGCGCGCACCGGCAGCGGCCCGCAGCTCAAGGGCCATCCGGCACCGGCCGAGTAAGCAGAGGGAGACCGGCCGCGCGGGCCGGTCACCGTCTCTTGGCAAGACTACCTGCGCTGGCCGAGGCCCGGGGGCCTCAACGGAAGACACGACCATGAAAGCCTTCATCGCCGCCATCATCGCTGCCATCGCCCTCGGAGTGCTGGCGATGTTCGCGCTCACCAGCAATCAGAAGTTCGCCTATCAGGCCTTCGCGACGTCGGGCGCCCGCGTCTCTGAGCCGGGCACCAACCTCGTCGGTCCGCGCTGGAACGGCGATCCGGCACCGGACGAGTACGGCGCCGAGGCGGAGCCGCACGGCAAGGCCGAGGGAACAGCCTCGCATCCGAAGCGCTCCTGAGCGTAAACCGACACGAAGAGCGGATAATCGACGGAGTGACCCGATGAAGCCCTCGTCCCTCACATGCCATCTGGTCAGTGGACTCGCGGCGTCCGCGCTCCTTGTCGGCGCCGCCGCGGCGCAGGACGCGGCCCCGGCCGCTCCCCCAGTTGCATCGGGCAAGCCGGCCAATCTGTGCCAGGAACTGGTCGCCTTCGTGAAGCAGCCGGAGCCGGCCAACAAGGCGGCCACGACGCCGCCGCAACAGGCCACTGCGGTCTCGAACCCCTCCGGTAAGACCGAGGGCGGCAAGCCTTCGGATGGCGGTGAGCCGCAGAAGACCTCGGGTCTCAGCGGCGCCGTCAGCGAGACCGGCAATGGTCCCGCGCCGGGCAAGCAGACCAACAATCCGTCGGCCAATGCCTCCGGTAATCCTGCCGTGAATCCGCATGCCAAGGCCAATGCCGAGGCGAAGAGTCCCCCTCCCCCGGCAACGCCCGCTCCGGCTCCGAAGCCCGACCCGGCGACCATCGAGAAGATCGAGGCCGCGGCCGGCGCCAACGACCTCGCCGCCTGCCGGGAGGCTGCCCGTTCGATGCGAACCGCCGGCGTCGTCATGCCGCCGCCGCTGCTCGCGCTCTCGGCGCTCGATTTGAGGTTCTTCCAGCAGTAACGCGGATAGGCGGCGGAGCCTTCCGGCTCCCCGCCCTCAAGCGGCGCCCGGAAGCGGTGCCGCCGGTCTTGCGGCAACGGCCGGCTCGGCCGCGCCGCGGACCAGCGCAATTACCAGAGCCGCGATCGTCAGCAAATCACAGGTCAGGCCGAAAACCGAGCCGACCAGCAGGTTGTGGAGCACCCAGCACGAGGACGCGCCGAGGAAGACGCGCCGCATGGTCTGCGCATCGCCCTGAAGCCGCGCCGTCGTCGCGAGCAGCGATCCGAGACCGGCGCAGGCCGAGGGCCAGCCGTTCCAGGTAGCGAGCGTCAGGCAGAGCGCGACGAGGCTGCTCGCGACGAATAGCGGCGCGACCCAGGGCGCACGGAAGTCCGGGCCGATCCACCGGGCCGCCACCACGCTCTGCATCACCGAAACCAGGCACATCGCCGTGCCGGTCTGCGCGCCGAGTTGCAGGAAATGCAGCGCGAAGCAGGCCGAGCAGGCCGCCGAGGTGAGCAGGATCAAACTTCGCCGCGGCATCATTCCGCCGGCGAAGCCGAGGCAGAGCCCCAGGCTTCCAAACAGGTCGAGGTGTTCACGCGCGGCATTCCACGCGAGGGGTGCGAAATCTGCGGGGGACATGATGGGGGTCTCGAACGACGCGTCCGTTTCTCGTTTCGACGTTCGTTCCGTTGAGGCTTGTTCTTGCTTTTTGCTTCGCGGCTCGGTGAGAGCTTGGCGAAAGCAGTTCCGACTGAGCGCAAGATGGCACCGGTCTTGGCCAATGCGCTATTCGTGCATGGTAACCGGATCGTTAACGGGACCGAGCCCGTTCCCCAGCGTTGCCCTGCTGCCTCACCTCTAAAGCATCACCCTCTGCAGCCCGCGATGAGAATGAACGTTCATTGACATGAGAATGAACGTTCACTATCAACTCCGGGCAGCGTTGGAGTCGGGCCATGGGCATGGTTTTCGGAGATCGGGCGTCTTTCCCTCACGGGCTCGGTGGCGATCTCGCCGTATCGCAGGAAGGCTTTAGCCCGCTGCGGCTCCTCCGGGCGGTCTGCACGCCCGCCAATCTGCTCGTCTGCGCCGTCGTGGCCTTCGGCTGGTTCGCGCTGATCGGCTGGACCGGTGCCGGGCCGGACGGCTGGCAGGCGCGGCTTTGCGCCGATCTCGACCTTCAGCCGCGAGCCTGCGCCGCCGTCCGGCTGAGCGTCGATGCGGACCGCACCGCTTCCCTCGGCACCGTAGGAACCTCATCATGAGTGCAGCGGCCGGCGCCGTCATCGACGCCCGCAACGGTCAGGCGGCCCGGCGCGAGCATATCCTCGACGCGGCCGAGGCCTGCTTCGTCCGCAACGGGTTCCACCGCACCACGATGCAGGATCTCGCCCGCGAGGCTTCGATGAGCCCGGGCAACATCTACCGCTACTTCGATTCCAAGGAGGCGGTCGTCCTCGGACTGGCCGAGCGCGACCGCGAGCGCGGCGCCGCCCTCGTCGAGGCGATGGAGCGGTCGGGCGACAAGCGCGCCGCGCTGATGGGCGTGCTCGCCCGCTTCTTCCTCGACATCACCCGCGAGGCGGCGATCCTACGCCTCGATGTCTGGGCAGAATCGACCCGCAACCCCGCCATCGGGACGATGGTCGAGCGTGGGGATGAAGAAGGCCGCACCTGGCTCATCGAGATGTTCGACGCGATCAAGACCTCGCCCGATTGCGACCCGACCGCCCTGTACGAGGCCGTCGCCCCGTTGATGCAGGGCATCATCGTCAGCCGCGCGCTGAACGCCGCGTACGACGCCGGCCCGGCCGTGGCCCAGCTCGAGGCCGCGATCGATGCCGGCTTGGCCGGAGCGCTTCCCCTATCCCGCCTCGATCCGGAGACCGGTCGATGAGATCCGTCCGGCACCTCGCCCTTCCCGCCCTCCTGCTCGCCGCCTCGGCGTTGGTTCCGGCGCGGGCCGAGACCGCACCACCGCCCGCACAGGCTGCACCGGCGCCCGTCGTCAGCGTCGTCGAGGCCGAGCGGCGCGAGATCGTCGAGAGCGTGGTCGTCACCGGCACGCTGGTGCCGCGCGATGAGATCTTGGTGACGCCTGAGATCGACGGGTACCGCCTTGTCGAGCTGCTGACAGAGGAGGGCATGCGCGTCGAGAAGGGGCAGGTGCTCGCCCGTCTCAACCGCGATCTGATCGACCGCCAACTCGCGCAGCAGAACGCCCTGATCGACAAGGTGTCGGCCGCCGTGCCGCAGGCGCAGAGCAGCATCGAGCAGGCGGAGGCTGCCGAACTCGAAGCACGCCTCGCCTATGATCGCGCCAAGCAACTGATCCAGACCGGAAACACTACCGCCGTGATCATGGAAGGCCGCACCGCCGCCCTTCGACAGGCGGAAGGCAAGCTCGCCTTCGCCCGCAACGGTCTGGCGATGGCCAAGGCCGAATTGGCGCAGGCCAAGGCCGTGCGCGACGAACTCGAGTTGCGGCTCGCCCGCACCGAGATCCGCGCACCGGAAGCCGGCATCGTCAGCCGGCGCACGGCACGTGTCGGCATGGCGACCTCTTCGTCGGCCGAACCGCTGTTCCGGCTGATCGCCCGCGGCGAGATCGAGCTGGAGGCCGAGGTCATCGAGACCAAGCTGCCGCTGCTGCGCGAGGGCGCCCCCGCCTTCATCGAGATCGGTGACGGCGAGCGCGTCTCGGGCAGCGTGCGCGCGGTCTACCCGGAAGTCGAGAAGGCCAGCCGTCTCGGCAAGGTCCGCGTGCGCCTCGATCCCGATCCGCGCCTGCGCATCGGCACCTTCGCCCGCGGCGCGGTCGAACTCGCCCGCACCCGCGGCGTCACGGTGCCCCAGGCTTCCATTCTCTACGGCGGCAGCAAGCGCAGCTCCGTCCTCGTCGTCGCCGACGACAGGGTCGAGTCCCGCGAGGTCCGCACCGGCCTGTCGGACGAGGACGACATCGAGATCCGCTCGGGCCTCACCGATGGTGAGCGGGTCGTCGCCCGCGCAGGCAGCTTCCTGCGCGACGGCGACCGCGTCCGTCCGGTCCCCCTCGCCCGGCAGGGCCAGACCCCGGCCGCTGTCTCCACCGCGCCCTCGCCGCGGGCGACCGCCGATGCCGGTTCGCGCTGAGGCCGTTCCGCCTCAGCTCCATAGATCATCCTTCTGACGGGTTGCCCCGATGCGCCTGAACATCTCCGCCTGGGCGATCCGCAATCCGATCGCGCCCCTCGTCCTGTTCCTCGTGCTGATGGTGCTCGGCCTCGTCAGCTTCCAGGGGCTCGCGGTCACCCGCATGCCGAATGTGGACGTGCCGATCGTCTCGGTGGCGATCACGCAGAGCGGTGCCGCACCGTCCGAGCTTCAGACCCAGGTGACGAAATGGGTCGAGGACTCGATCGCGGGCGTGCGCGGCGTCAAGCACATCACCTCGGCGATCACGGAGGGCTCCTCCGTGACCACCGTCGAGTTCCGGCTCGAGGTGAACACCGACCGTGCCGTCAACGACGTCAAGGATGCGATCTCGAAGATCCGCATCAACCTGCCCCGCACCATTGACGAGCCGGTCATTCAGCGCGTCGAGATCACCGGCCTGCCGATCCTGATCTACGGTGTGAAATCGCCGGCGATGACGCCGGCCGACCTCTCGTGGTTCGTCGAGGACAAGGTCGCCCGCACTCTCCAGGGCGTGAAGGGCGTCGGCGGCGTTGAGCGCGTCGGCGGTGTGGCCCGCGAGATCCGCATCACGCCCCTGCCCGACCGGCTGCTGGCGCTCGGCATCACCGCGGCCGACGTCAACCGCCAAGTGCGCGTCACCTCCGCCGATCTGGCCGGCGGGCGCGGCGAGGTCGGCGGACGCGAGCAGTCGATCCGGACGCTCGCCGCCTCGCGCACCATCCGCGACCTGAAGGCCACCTCCATCGTCCTGCCGGGCGGGCGCAAGGTGCGCCTCGACGACCTCGCCACGGTCGAGGATTCGACCGAGGAGCCGCGCACCTTCGCCCGCTTCAACGGGGAGTCGGTCGTCGCCTTCTCGGTCTCCCGTGGCTCTGGCGCGAGCGATGCCGAGGTCGCGGCTGGCGTCGAGAAGAAGATCGCCGAGTTCGCCCAGGGCTACCCCGACATCCAGTTCCAGGAGATCGATTCCTCGGTCGCGGCGACGCGGGGCAGCTACGCCTCGGCGATGCACACGCTGATGGAGGGCGCTGCGCTCGCCGTTATCGTCGTGTTCTTCTTCCTTCGCGACTGGCGCGCCACGCTGATCGCGGCGGTGGCGCTGCCGCTCTCCGTCCTCCCGACCTTCTGGGCGATGGACGCGATGGGCTTCACCCTCAACGGCATCAGCCTGCTCGCGATCACGCTGGTGACCGGCATCCTCGTCGACGACGCCATCGTCGAGATCGAGAACGTCGTGCGCCATATGCGGATGGGCAAATCGCCCTATCGCGCCTCGATCGAGGGCGCCGACGAGATCGGGCTCGCGGTCATCGCCATCACCGCGACCCTGATCGCGGTGTTCGCCCCGGTCTCGTTCATGGGCGGCATCGCCGGGCGCTACTTCATCCAGTTCGGCCTGACCATCGCGGTGTCGGTGTTCATGTCGCTGCTGGTGGCCCGCCTCATCACGCCGCTGCTCGCCGCCTACTTCCTGCGCGACCACGGCCATGCAGAGGAGCGCGAGGGCCCGGTGATGCGCGCCTATACCCGCCTCGTCGGCTGGTCGGTGCGCCACAAGTGGATCACCCTGATGGCGGGGCTGGCGCTGTTTGCCGGCTCGATCGTCTCGACCAAGCTCCTGCCCTCGGGCTTCATCCCGAAGCAGGACAATGCCCGCACCCTGTTCATGGTCGAGCTGGCGCCGGGCGCCCGCCTCCCCGACACCATCGCGGTGGCCGACCGCGTGGTTGAGCGCATCCGCGCCCTGCCCGAGGTCACCTCGGTCTTCGTCGATGGTGGGCGGCAGGCCGGCGGCAAGAAGGAGACGCGGCTCGCGACCCTCATCGTGAACCTGAGCCCGAAGAGCGAGCGCGTGAAGCGGCAATGGACCATCGAGTCCGAGATCGCCGGCCTGCTGGCGCAGGAGCCCGACATCCGCTCCTGGACCCTGCGCGACAGCGGCCAGCGTGACCTTGCCCTCGTCGTCAGCGGTCCCGACGTCGACGTGGTGACGGATGTCGCCGCCCGGCTCCAGCGTGACATGGCGGCGATTCCGCACCTCGTCTCGGTGATGTCGACGGCGCCCCTGGACCGCACCGAGGTGCGCATCCGCCCGAAAGAGGGGGCGGCGGCCGATCTCGGCGTCTCGACCGACGTCATCGCCGAGACCGTGCGCGTCGGCACCATCGGCGACATCGGCATCAACCTCGCCAAGTTCAACGCCAAGGACCGTCAGGTGCCGATCCGGGTCCAGCTCCCGGAGAGCGCCCGCGGTGCGGTGGCGCGGCTCGAGAACCTCAAGGTGCCGGCCAAGAACGGCACGGCGGTGCCGCTCGCGGCGGTGGCCGACATCGAACTGGACCAGGGCCCCGGCGCGATCGAGCGCTACGACCGCGCCGTGCGCGTGGCGGTCGAGGCCAATATGGAAGGCTCCGACGCGCTCGGCTCGCTGATCGAGCAGGCGCTCGCTACGCCGACGGCGAGGAACCTGCCGCCGGGCGTCACCATCAAGCAGACCGGCGATGCCGAGATCATGCAGGAGGTGTTCTCCGGCTTCCTCCTGGCGATGGGCGCCGGCATCATGATGGTCTACGCCGTGCTGGTGCTGCTGTTCGGCTCGTTCCTACAGCCGCTCACCATCCTGTTCTCGCTGCCGCTCTCCATCGGCGGCGCCATCCTCGGCCTCTTGATCTGCCAGATGCCGATCTCGATGCCCGTCGTCATCGGCATCCTGATGCTGATGGGTCTGGTGACGAAGAACGCGATCATGCTCGTGGACTTCGCCGTCGAGGAGATGGCCCGCGGCGTCGATCGCGTCACCGCCATCGTCGATGCCGGGCGCAAGCGGGCGCGGCCCATCGTGATGACCACCATCGCCATGGCCGCCGGCATGGTGCCATCGGCGCTGGCGCTCGGCATCGGCGGCGAGTTCCGCGCGCCGATGGCCGTGGCGGTGATCGCCGGCCTCATCGTCTCGACGCTGCTGTCCCTGGTCTTCGTGCCGGCCGTGTTCCTGCTGATGGACAGCCTCGGCAATCGGATCGGGCGCGGGCTCGGCCGCTTCGTCGGCCCCCGCGACGAGCCGGAAGACGGCCCCGTCCCGGTTGCCGCGACGCACCATTAGCGCGGCGGCCCGATCGTCATCGCGCCCGATCGTAAGGCGCCTCGCCATCGCGCCGCTCGCCTGAGCGCGCGATACACCGGCCGGCCCGTGCATCGCCCCCTCGCACGAGCCGGCCGGTCGTCTTTGGACGATGCCCCGGTCGCGCGTCCTCAAACCGTCTCCGATTGGTCAATTCGGGAATTGTCTCACCCCGTCATCGCGAGCGGATGCGACGCGATCCAGGGCACGACATCTCCGGATAGGGCGCGCGCTGGATCGCTTCGGCTTCGCCTCGCGATGACGGCGAAAGAACGGATGCGATCAAGCCGAGGTCACATCAGATGTCTCGGCCCTGATAGATCTCAGGAGCGTCGATGCGTGGACCCCAAGCTCGCCGAAGGAGGCGTCCGTCGATCGCCGCGAGGCCGCAGGCGATGAGGGCCATCCCGGCATAGTGGCGCATGTCCAGGCGCTCACCGAGAACGAATGCGCCGAGCAGGATGGCGGAAACCGGAATCAGGAAGGTGACGAGCAGGAGATTGGTGGCTCCGGCGCTCGCCAGAAGGCGGAAGTACAGAAGGTAGGCCAAAGCGGTCGACAGGATCGCGATCCCGAGCACGGCCGCCCAGACCGACGCGCCCGGCATCGCCAGCGTCCACGGCCGATCCACCACCAGCGCGACGGGCAGAAGCAGGAGCGTGGACGCCGTGACCTGTCCTGCGGCGGTCGTGAGCGGCGGCACCCCGAGACGGCGGAAGCGTCGTCCGAACACCGCGGCGAAGGCATAGGACAGAGCCGCGGCGAGCACCGCGATCTGTGCCGCGAGGTGCCTCTCCGTCTCGGAGAAAGCGGAGGATCCGGCCATCACGACGACACCGGCGAAACCGATCAGCACGCCTGCGAACTTGCTGACGGTCATGCGCTCATCGGTCGTGAACCAGTGGGCGACGAGGACGGTGAAGAGCGGGCTCGTCGCGTTGAGAATCGCCGCTAGGCCGGAGGCAATCTACGTCTGACCCCACACCATGAGTAGGAACGGCACGACGTTGTTGAGCAGACCCATGCTAACGAACGCACCCCAGACCGCGCGACCGCGCGGTCGATCGAGGCCGGCCAGCGGCAGGACGAGGTTGAGGATCAGCGCCGCGATCCCGACGCGCAAGACGACGAGTGTCAGCGGCGGCAGGGCGGAGAGAGCCACGCCGGTGAAGAAGAACGATCCACCCCAGAGCACGGATAGGGCAAGCAGCATGGCCCATTGAGCGGCGGACATCGGACGGTTGACGGCGAGCGACATCGAGGACTCCGGCTGGTGTAGTCACGCCCTGCCTACGGCGTCCCCCGGATGAGCCGCTTCCCGTTTCCTGCTCTTGATTCCCATTCTTCGGCCGATGGGCCGCGAGCCTCATCGCGACCGGTCGAGCAGGCCGGAGACCACGCGGGCGGTGTAGTCCACCATCGGCACGATACGGGAATAGTTGAGCCGCGTCGGGCCGATCACGCCGACGACGCCGACGATCTTCTGGGCGCCGTCGCGGAAGGGCGCGGCGATCATCGAGGAGCCGGAGAGCGAGAACAGCTTGTTCTCCGAGCCGATGAAGATGCGTACGCCGTCGCCCTGCTCGGCCCGCGCGAGCAGCTCGATCACGTCCTTCTGCGTCTCCAGGTCGTTGAACAGGAGGCGGATGCGTTCGAGATCCTCGGCCGCGCGCAGATCATCCAGAAGGTTGGCTTGGCCCCGCACGATGAGTTGGCGCGCCTCGGACGGGCCGACCGTCGTCGCGAGCCCGGCATCGACCAGCCGCTCGGTCAGCGCGTCGAGTTCCCGCTTCATCGCCGTGCGGCCGGCCTCGATGTCGGCGCGCAGGGCGTCGAGGGTGCGGCCGCGCAGACGGGCATTGAGGAAGTTCGACGCCTCTTGCAGCGCGCCGGCCGGGAGGCCAGGCGGCAGATCGACCAGCCGGTTCTCCACGGTCCCGTCGATCGAGACCAGCACCACCAGCGCCCGGTCGGCGTCGAGGCGGACGAACTCGACATGCTTGAGCCCGGCATCGACCTTGGTGGTCAGCACCACGCCCGCGCCCCGCGAGATCCCCGACAGGAGCGAGGACGCCTCGGCAAGCGCCGAATCGAACGTGTGGCGCGAAGCCGCCGCCTGCATCTGCGCCTCGATCCGCGCCTTCTCGGCCAGATCGACATCGCCGATCTCCATCATCGCATCGACGAAGAAGCGCAGGCCGAGCTCCGTCGGCAGGCGGCCGGCGGAGGTGTGGGGCGCGAAGATGAGCCCGGAATGCTCCAGATCCGCCATGACATTGCGGATCGAGGCCGGGGACAGGCTCATTGGCAGGATACGCGCGAGGTTGCGCGATCCCACCGGCTCGCCGGTGGTCACGTAACTCTCGACGATCTGCCGGAAGATTTCTCGGGCGCGCTCGTTGAGGGCGGAGAGCGCTTGGGGTTGCGGCTGCACGATCGGCTGAACGGTTTCGACCAAGGACAAAAAAACCTGACGAATGATTGTGGGCGCTTGCAGGCCCCCGATCAATCCTCGCGCTTCGCGACACGACGGCAGGGCGATGCCGAACGCACTGAGTGTCTCTCACAAAACTCCCGCTGCGCTGTCCTCGCCAGAGCGAGAACGGTCAGTGTCCGGGAGTTTCGTGAGGCACTCATAGTCGGCAAACGTGACCGCATGAGGGATCATTCGGTGCTCTCAGGTCGTTTGACGGATAGGGCCGCGCTTTCCAGCGCGAACCCGCCTACCCGTCATTCAAGCGGAAATGGAGCTCCCGACAGTGCTTACAGGCGCACGAAAGACCATGGTCAAGGCTGCCGCCCTGGCGATTGCGGTGACCGGCCTCGGGCTCGCCTCGGCGCCCCGCGCCGCACAGGCCGCTCCGCTCCCGATTCAGACCGAGGCGGCGGCGACCGCAGGGGATGCCATCGAAACGGTGCAGTACCGCCCGCACCGCCACTACCGCCGGCATTACCACCACCGCCGGCACATGCACCGCCACCACCGCTTCCACCACCCGCGCCATCATCATCACCGCCGCCACCACCATCACCGCCGCTGGTGATCGGCCGGCAGGACTGAGCATGAGGGGGCTGCCGTCGCGAGACGGCAGCCCTTCTCGCTTCGGAATGGAACGGGTGGATTGGGCGGTTGCCGCGAGGGCCGGCAGCGCCTAAGAGGCCGGGCTTCGAATTTCGACACGGAGCTGTACGGATGCGTCCCTCGAAGCGCGCGGCGGACGCGATGCGCGACGTCACGCTGGAGCGGGCGGTCGCCCGCTACGCGGAAGGCTCCTGCCTCGTCACCTTCGGCAACACCCGTGTGCTCTGCACAGCCTCCCTGGAAGAGCGCGGCCCGCCGTGGTTGCGCGGCTCCGGCAAGGGATGGGTCACGGCGGAATATGCCATGCTGCCCCGCGCCACCCATGAGCGCACCCGCCGCGAGGTCAATTCGGGCAAGCCGTCGGGCCGGACCCAGGAGATCCAGCGGCTGATCGGCCGCTCGCTCAGGGCCGTCACCAACCTGCCCGCGCTTGGCGAGCGCCAGATCACGGTCGATTGCGACGTGATCCAGGCCGATGGCGGCACCCGCACCGCCTCGATCACCGGCGCCTGGGTGGCGCTGCACGATTGCCTGGCCTGGATGCGCGCCCGCTCGATCATCTCGGTCGATCCCCTGAAGGACCACGTCGCGGCGGTCTCCTGCGGTATCTACAAGGGCCAGCCGGTGCTCGACCTCGACTATGTCGAGGATTCGGCCGCCGAGACGGACGCGAACTTCGTCGTCACCGGCAAGGGCGGCATCGTCGAGGTGCAGGGCACCGCCGAGATGGAGCCCTTCACCGACGAGCAGTTCCTCGAATTGCTGCGGCTCGCCAAGGGCGGCGTGGCGCAACTCGTCGAGCTACAGCGGAAAGCCATCGCGTGAGCGCGCATCGCATCCTCTCCGGCAAGGTCGTCATCGCGACCCACAATGCCGGCAAGCTCGTGGAGATGCGCGAGCTGCTGGCGCCGTTCGGCGTCGAAGCCGTATCGGCCGGCGAACTTGGGCTGCCCGAGCCCGACGAGACCGGAACGATGTTCGCCGAGAACGCGGCGATCAAGGCGCACGCCGCCGCCAATGCCTCAGGGCTACCGGCCTTCGCCGACGATTCCGGGCTCTGCGTCAACGCCCTCGATGGCGCGCCGGGCCTGTTCTCCGCCCGCTGGGCCGGGCCGAACAAGGATTTCTCGGGCGCCATGGCGCGGATCGCCGACGAACTCGACCAGCGCGCCGCGACCGACCGGCGTGCCCACTTCGTCTCGGCCCTCGTCCTCGCCTGGCCGGACGGGCATACCGAGCTGTTCGAGGGCCGCGTCTTCGGCGACCTCGTCGCGCCGCGCGGCGCGCTCGGCTTCGGCTACGATCCGATGTTCCGCCCGGAGGGCATGGATCGCACCTTCGGCGAGATCTCGTCCGAGGAGAAGCACGGCGTCGATTGGCAGAGCGGCCACGCGCTGTCGCACCGCGCGCGGGCGTTCGTCATGCTCGCGAAGGCGTGCCTGCGCCGACCGGAGTGAGCTTTCGCGCGCGGTCCGGCGTGCTTACATCCGGCGGACAGGAAGAAGAGCGCGCCGGTCGCACGGCCTTGATCCCACCCGCACCCTCATCCTGAGGTGCCGCGGAGCGGCCTCGAAGGATCTTTCGAGGCTTCGCTTCCCCTCCGCACCTCAGGGTGAGGGCAGCGGATCGGACGGCTGCACCGCCGGAGCGGCTCGATCACACAAGACAGGCCAATGCCCCCCGCGACCCCGCCCGACCATCCGACCCGCGACGCGGGGTTCGGGATCTACCTGCACTGGCCGTTCTGCGCCGCGAAGTGCCCCTATTGCGACTTCAACAGCCATGTCCGCCATGCCGGCGTGGATCAGCCGCGCTACCTCGCCGCCTTCCGCCGCGAGATCGCCCACGCCGCCGCGCTGACGCCGGGGCGAACCGTCACCAGCATCTTTCTCGGCGGCGGCACCCCGTCGCTCATGGCGCCGGAAACGGTGGCCGGCCTGCTCGACGCGGTGGCAGGCGCCTGGGCGATCGCGCCTGATACCGAGGTGACGCTGGAGGCCAACCCCACCAGCGTCGAGGCGACACGCTTTCGCGGCTACCGGTCGGCCGGCGTCAACCGCGTCTCGCTCGGCGTCCAGGCGCTCGATGACAGCGATCTCAAGCGGCTCGGGCGACTGCACAGCGTGGCGGAGGCGATGGCGGCAGTCCGCACCGCGGCGGCGCATTTCGAGCGCTTCTCCTTCGACCTGATCTACGCGCGGCCCGACCAGAGGCCGGACGCCTGGGCTGCCGAGTTGCGGCGGGCCATCGATCACGCCGCCGAGCACCTCTCGCTCTACCAGCTCACGATCGAGCCCGGCACGCCGTTCTTCGGCCTCGCCCAGGCCGGCCGCCTCGTGCCGCCCGACGACGACAGCTCGCGCGCCCTCTACGACGTGACGCAGGAGATCTGCGAGGCCGCAGGTCTGCCCGCCTACGAGATCTCGAACCACGCCCGCCCCGGCGCGCAATCAAGCCACAACCTGCTCTACTGGCGCTACGGCGAATATGCCGGGATCGGCCCCGGCGCCCACGGCCGCCTCGTCCTGCCGCAGGGCCGCACCGGCACGTTGACAGAGAAGGCGCCGGAAGGCTGGCTCGCCCGCGTCGAGCGCGAGGGCCACGGCATCGTCGAGACGGAGGCGCTGTCCGCCGAGGATCAGGGCGACGAGTTCCTGATGATGGGATTGCGCCTCGCGGAAGGGATCGACCCCGCCCGCTACGCGGCGCTGAAGGGCCGGGCGCTCGATGCCGGGCGCCTCGACGCGCTGGTGGAGGACGGCCTCGTCGCGCGACGCGCCGACGGCCGCATCGCCGTGACCGCCCGCGGCGCGCCGGTGCTCAACGCGGTGGTGGCGGAACTGGCGGGCTGAGTTGGTCAGATCCCAGACGGCCCCAGCACCTTCGGCGCCGGGCTCACCAAGATCGCCGCATTGTCGCGGATCTCGTAGACTGCCAGCGTTCGCTCGCTGACGCCCTCGGACGAGAAGCGGAAGGTGCCGTCGAGGCCGGAGAAGCCCGCCGGATTGGTCAGCGTCGCATCGGCGAATCGCTGCGAGCCGTATTGGCGCACCAGCGCGACGGTGAGCGAGACGGCATCGTAGCCGAGCGAGGCGGTGCGCGGCGGTGCCGCTCCGAACCGCGCCTGATAGCGCTGCGCGAAATTGGAAAAACCCGCCATGTCGGGCGCGGCGAAGCGGGCACCCTGGAAGGCCGGCTGCGCGGTGACGCGCGGGTCGTTCCACAGGGCGAGGCCCAACGGGCGCACGCGGGCCGGTGAGAATCCGACCTTCGTGAGTGCCGGCGCCACGGTCAGCAATCCTTCCGCGGTGTCGGGCACGAACAGCGCGTCGGCCTGGGCGCCGCCGCCGGCGATCACCCGGCGGAGCCGCTCCACCGCGGCGCCGGGATTGCCGGCGGGATAGCGCTCGATGCCAACGAGCCGCGCATTCCGCCGCGCGACCGCCTCGCGAAACTGCGCCTCGACGGCGTTGCCGTAGGTCGTCTCAGGGATCAGGGCAGCGAAGGAGCGGCGCCCGCCCGCGATCGCCTCGTCGACGATGCGATCCACCTCCGATTGCGGCAGGAAGCTGATGAGGTAGACGCCGCGAGCCGCCACCGCCGCATCGGTCGAGAAGGCGATGACCGGCTTGCCCGCCGCGCGCGCCGTGCTCCCCGCCGCCTGGACGCTGCCGGCAAAGAGCGGGCCCAGCACCATCTCGGTGCCCTCGGCGAAGGCGGCCTGCGCGGCTTCGCGCGCGCCATCCGGCGTGCCGCGGTCGTCCTTCACGAGGATCTGAAGGTTAGGCTTCTGGAAATCCTCGTAGGCGAGTTCTGCAGCGTTGCGCAGGGCGGTGCCGACCGCCGCCCCTTGCCCACTCAGCGGAACAATCAGCGCGACCTTCACCGAGCCTGTGCCGATGACGTTGCTGGCTGTCGCCGCCGGGCTGGCTTCGCCCGCCGGCACCTGTGCGGCGGGCCGCGGCGCGTCCGGAACGCCGATGCAGCCCGCGAGGGTGAGCCCGAGGCCGAGCAGCGCGGCTCCCGCGCGAACCGCCCACCGTCCGCCGCGTCGCGCCATCGCGATCCCCCTGCCCGAGCGCAATCCAGGGTCACGATGCGGAGGGGCCGGTGAAAAGTAAATGTGAGGCCCCGCCTTTCCCCGGTCTCCAAAGGCCCGCGGCCGTGGCATTGTCGCGGCGATGACACAGCGACTCGACAAGCGCCCCGAGGGAAAGCCCCGCGGCCCCGCCACCTTCACCGCCTTCGGTCTCGCCGCCGAGGCGGAGTCCCTGTCGCCGGGGCTCTACGTGGTGGCCACGCCCATCGGCAACCTGCGCGACGTCTCGTTCCGCGCACTGGCGACCCTCGCCGCCGCCGACGCGGTGCTGGCCGAGGATACCCGCGTCACCCGCACCCTGCTGATGCATTACGGGATCACGACGCCGCTCGTGTCCTATCACGAGCACTCGAACGAGGCGGTGCGCGAGCGGATGGTGATGCGCCTCAAGACCGGCGAGACCCTGGCGCTGGTCTCCGATGCCGGCACGCCGCTGGTCTCGGATCCCGGCTTCAAGCTGGTTCAGGCGGCGATTGCCGCCGGCATCCCGGTGACGCCGATTCCCGGCCCTTCAGCGGTCATGACCGCCATCGTCGCTGCCGGCCTGCCGACCGACCGGTTCTTTTTCGAGGGGTTCCTGCCGCAGAAGTCGGGCGCCCGGCGCAACCGGCTGGAGGCGCTCGCTGCCATCCCCGGCACGCTGGTGGTGTTCGAGTCGCCGCACCGCCTGCCCGAGATGCTGGCGGACGCTGCCGCCACCCTCGGGTCCGAGCGGCCGGCAGCGGTGGCGCGCGAATTGACCAAGCTCTACGAGACAATCCGCCGCGACAGCCTCGGCGGTCTGGCCGCGACCTTCGCCGAGGAAGGACCGCCCAAGGGAGAGGTCGTGGTGGTGATCGGCGCCGCGCCCGAGGACGCCGCGGCGCGGGAGACCGACACCGGGCTCGATGCGCGGATCGAGGCGGCGCTTGCCCGCCACTCGATCAAGGATGCGGCGGCGCTCGTCTCCGACGAGACCGGCCAGCCCAAGCGCGTCGTCTACGCCCGCGCCCTGGCGCTTGCCCGCCGGGCGGACGATGAGACCCCCGCCTGATCGGGAGGCGCGCCGTCGCGCCACCTATGGCCGCGGTCTCTCCGCCGAGACCTGGGCCCTGCTGGCCTTGCTGCTCAAGGGCTACCGGCCGCTCGCCCGCCGCTTCGCAGCTTCAGGCGGGGAAATCGACCTGATCGTGCGACGCGGACGGACGGTGGCCTTCGTCGAGGTGAAGGCCCGCACGACGCTCGATGCCGCGGCCATCTCCATCGACGCCCGCAAGCGGGCGCGCCTGTCGCGGGCAGCGCGGGCTTGGCTCGGGCGTCATCCGTTGCCGGCGGACACGACCCTGCGGGCGGATGCGGTGTTCGTGGCACCGCGTCGCTGGCCGCGCCACCTGCCGAACGCGTTCGAGATCGAAGGCTTGTGAAGCGTAAGGCCGCGTCAGCCCTCGGCGCCGGCGATGGCCGCGGCGAGGGTTCGCTTGAGATCGGCTTGACTGAACGGCTTCTGCACCACCGGCCGGTCGCGGAACGGCTCGCGGATGCCGGCTCCACCGTAACCGGTCGAGAACACGATGGGCAGGTTGCGCTCTGCGATGAGTTCGGCCACCGGGTAGATCGGTTCACCCGCCACGTTCACGTCGAGGATGGCGACGGTGAAGCTCTCGTTGCGGGCCATCTCCAAGGCCGTTGCGAGCCGGGCCGCCGGCCCGACGATCTCGCAGCCGAAATCGAGCAGCATATCCTCGAGAAGCATCGAGATCGCCGCCTCGTCCTCAACGACGAGCACCCGCGCGCCGGACAGACGATCCTCGTTCGAATCCACACTCACGCCGGGTCGTCTTCCCTATCGATCCGTTCCCGATCCGGAACGCTGTCTGTGGCGGACCGGCTGCGCTCTGAATGCTCCGGAGGAGGCCCTCGTTACACTTCGAAAGCGAGTGCCCCACCCGGAAAACGCTGCCCGGTACCCCGAGCCGTCGCCCGTAAAGCTGAGCGTGTCAAGCGCCGGAAAGCCTCGCCCGTGCTATGCTGTTGCCCGCGATGTTATTCGGTGAAACATTTCTGACGCATTGTCGTAGCGAAGCGACAACGGTTAGCCGGCTCGAGGCCTGTTCAACCGTGAGTCGGCGCGGCATCCTCGCGGCGATGGCCGGGGCCATGCTCCCGACGTTCCGTTCTGCCGAACCCGCTCGCCCCATCGTGATCGGCTCGAAGAGCGACACGGAAGGGGCCCTTCTCGGAAACCTGATTTCCGCCGTTCTGGAACGGTTGGGCTTCACCGTCGAGCGCCGCCTCGGGCTCGGCCCAACGCTGATCGTCCGCTCCGCACTGCTCGCCGGTGAGATCGATCTCTATCCCGAATATACCGGTAACGTCGCCTTCTTCACGGGCACCGAGACCGATCCCGGCTGGAAGTCGTCGGAGAGCGCCTATGATCTCGCCCTGCGGCTCGACGCCGCGCGGGGCCTCGTATGGCTCCGTCGGGCACCGGCCAACAACACGTGGCTGGTCGCGGTACAAGGCCGCTTGGCCCGCGAGCGCGGACTCGCAACCATGCTGGACTTCGCGGGCGCCGTGCGGGCTGACCTGATCCGGCTCGCCGCTTCGACCGAGTTCGTGGAAAGCCCCGCGGCCCTTCCCTCCTTCGAGGCCGCCTACGGCTTCACCTTGCCGCTCTCGCGCATCATCAGTCTGCCCAGCGGCGACACGGCAGTGACGGCGCGTGCCGCGGCCGAGGGCATCAGCGGGGTCAATGCCGGCATGGTCTATGGTACGGACGGCGCACTCGCGGCTCTCGACCTCGCCGTGATGAGCGATCCGAAGGGCGCGCAGATCGTCTACGAGCCGGCGCCGGTGATCCGCGCCGCGACGCTCGAACGCCACCCGGAAATCCGAAGCGCCCTCGATCACGTCTTCGCCCGCCTCGACGCCGACACCCTGCGGCGGCTCAACGCGGCGATCACCGTGGAAGGGCGCACCGCTGCCGCGGTGTCGGGCGAGTGGCTGGCCGGAGAGGCGAGCCACCCGTGATCCCCCGCCTGCTTGCCGCTCTCGTTGCCGCAGCCCTGCTTCCGGCCGCGTTGATGCTGCTGCCCTTGCTGCATCTCGCGCCGAACCGGCTCGTATCGGGGAGTCCCGTCGCGGCCGCCGACGCTCTCGGCGCCTGGCTCTGGCCATGTCTGGCACTCGCCGCCCTCGGGCCCGGTCTACTCGCCACGGGCCGCGGCAAGGTCACTGCTGGCCTAGCCGGACTCGCCTGCCTCGGCGCCCTCGCGCTGTTGATGGCCGGGCTCGGCGCCGGCGCCGCCGAGTTGACCGCCGGCAAGTCCCTCGCAACGCGGGCACGGCTCGCCTCCGGTGCCTGGGCCGGAATGGTCGTACTGGTCGCAGCGCTCACCCTCGCCGCGCGGCGCGCGCGCCTGCCGGGCGCGGGCCTCACGGCGTCCGCCGGTGCGGCGGGATTGCTGGCCTGTCTCTGGATGACGGACCGTCTCGACGCGCTCTCGCTCGCCGTCGAGCTGCGCGCGCGATCCGATACGCTGGGCGTGGCCCTGCGCGATCACCTCGTCCTCACTCTGGGCGCGCTGGGGCTCGCGGCCGGCCTCACCGTCGGGCTCGCGCTCTGGCGGCGCGGGCGCGGAACGGTCGAACTCGCCGTCAGCGGCGTCCAGGTCGTGCCAGCAGTGGCCCTGCTCGGCGGCTTGGTCGCCGCCCTCTCGGCGCTGCTCGCGGCCGTGCCTGTCTTGCGTACCTACGGCGTCTCGGCGCTGGGCGGCCTCCCCGCCCTGATCGGCATCGCCGCCTACCTGCTGCTGCCGCTCTGGCGCGGCCAGCAGGCAGCGCGCCGCGCCGCGAGCCCGGCCCATCTCGCCGCGGCCGACGCCCTTGGACTCACCAGCCACCAGATCCTGGCGAGCATCCGCCTGCCGCTCGGCGCCCCGCTCCTCGTCGGCGGGCTGCGGGTCGCTGCGGTCCAGGCGCTCGGTCTCGCCACGCTCGGCGCCCTGGTCGGAGCGGGCGGCCTCGGCACCCTCGTGTTCGACGGCATGGCCCAGTTCGCGCCGGATCTGATTCTGCTGGGCGCTCTCCCCATCATTGCGCTCTCGCTCGCCATGGAGGCGGCCCTCGGCGGCCTGGAGACGGCCTTGCGCCGTCATTGGCCGCGATGAGACGCGTCTCGCCGGGCCTCGGGCCGCTTGTTCTCGGCCTCGCGCTCGCCGCCGCAAGCCACCCGGGCGTGGCCGCTCTTGTCGGCGTCGGAGGAGCGAACCGACCGCTTGCGACCGGGCGCTTGGCGGAGCTCGCTCTGAACCACCTCCTGCTCGCCGCGACCGGCCTCGCTATCGTCACCGTTCTCGGTGTCGGGCTCGGCCTGATCGCCACGCGGGCGCGGTTCGCAGCTTTCCGCGGCAGCATCGACACCCTTGCCGCCTTTGTCCAGGCGGTGCCCCCGGTGGTCGTGGTGGCCCTGGCCCTGCCGGTTCTCGGCTTCGGCGGACCGCCCACCCTGCTGGCGCTCACCGCCTACGGGATCATGCCGACCCTGCGTGGCACGGTCGGCGCCCTCGACTCCGTCTCCCGGGAGGCACGGGAATCGGCGCGGGCCATCGGCCTCACGCCGGTACAGGTCCTCGTCGATGTCGAGTTGCCGCTCGCTGCGCCAGGTCTGGTGGAGACCCTGCGCACGGCCCTGATCCTCGCCGTTTCCGTCACCGCGGTCGGCGCGCTCGCCGGGGCCTCGACCCTCGGCACGCCGATCGTCGCCGGACTCCAGAACCAGAACATCGCGGCGATGCTCCAGGGTGCGCTCGCGACCGCAGCCCTGGCCTTCCTCGGCGACGGGCTGCTGCTCGCGATCGCCGGTTGGATCCAACCGGATCGACAACAGAAGGCCGCTTGAGCAAACCTACTTGTCCAGGAATTCGACCTTGGCGCCCCTCGCGGTGTGGCTCGCGAGGTCGCGTGCATCCCAGTTCGTCAGGCGGATACAGCCGTGCGACTCGGTCTTGCCGACCTTCTCCGGGTCCGGCGTGCCATGGATGCCGTAGGAGGGGATCGAGAGGTCGATCCAGACGACGCCGACGGGATTGTTCGGGCCTGGATGGATCGAGAACTTCTTCTTGGCCGTCACGCCCTCGAAGCGGTATTTCGGATTGTAGGTGTACCAGGGATCGAAGGCGACGGCCTTCACCTTCGCCGACCCGTCCGGCGCCGGCTTCTCCGAACTGCCGATGGAGGCGGGGTAGTCCGCCGTCAGCTTCCCGTCCTCTCCGAAGGCGCGCACCCGCTTGGTGCGCTTGTCGACCTCGATGCGGGTGACCTTGGGCGCCACCGGCGCCCCCTCGACCTTGCCCTCCCCGAGCGGCGGAACCGCCGCGACGATCAGGGTTCCGCCCGCCTTGTCGAAGGGCACGTTCGGGTTGAGGGCGGAGAGCAGGTCGCGCTGCATGTGGAAGCGCTCGGCCAGCATCTCGCGGGTGTTGGTGTAGCGCATCGGCCCGACCTCGGCCTGGTCCTGCATCTTGGGCGGCATCCGCTCGACGAAGGGGCCTTTCACATCCTCCTCCGTGATCGTGTACTGCGTCACAACCGGGTCCTTGCCCGTCGCCTGGAGACGCTCGAACAGCTCGCGGGTGAGCCGGTCGCCTTCGGGCAGCCCTTGCGCCGCCGCGAAGGCCTTGAGCGCGCCGCGCAGATTCTCGCCGTCGCGTCCGTCGATGGCGCCGGGCGAGAACCGGGCCCGGTCGAGCAGCACCTGCACCTTCACCAGAAGCGGGTCGGGCTTCTTATCCGCCTCCTTCGGCTTCTTCGCCGATTTAGAGGCCTTGTCCGGCTTCGCCCCGTCCTGCCGCTCCCGGAACGTCGCGTTCTCGATGGCCTCGCGGGTCAGGTCCGGTGCCTCGGTTCCGGCGGCCTGCGCGGCTACCGACCACATGCCGAGCGCCGCCAGCGCTCCCCGCATCCACGCCCGTCCCATCGCCTGCCCGCGCTCCTCAAATCATGACGGGAAGGAAGCGATAGCCAAGCCTCGGCGTTCCCGCGGCGAATGGCGCTTGTCCGAAAATTCGTTCGAGGACGCTGCCTACTGGCAAAGCCGGTGGCCAGCGTTGCGCTCGCGCAGGTCGAGATGCAGGTGGTTGCCATGCGCCGCATCGCTGCCCGGACCGAGCACCGTGCGGAAGAAGCCGCAGGCGCCCGTCCGCACCGAGGCCAGGAAGGCCGCCTCGGGCGTGCCCTCCGTCGCCGCCGTCACCTTGAGGCTCGGGCGCTTGGCGAAACCGTAGCCCATCACGTCGATGGCGTTGGCGAAGCTGTGCTCGCTGAGCTTGGCGTCGGTGTCGTGGTTCTGCCCGCGACAGACATAGGTTCCGCCGAGGGCGAGGCTCTTCAGTTGATCGCCGAACTGCTTCTCCGCGGCGACCTGTACCTCTGTCGTCCAGCGCGCCAGCGCCTCCGCCGCCCGACAGGTCAGGGACGCGGCCGGCTCCAGTGTGACGCCGTCGGCGAGCGCGGTGACGTTCAACGGGCGCGGCGCGCTGCACTGGCCGTTCCTCAGCGGCGCCATAGCCTCGAAACGGGCGCCGAGCCGCTCCAGCCGACGCAGGCAGGCGGTGTCCTCGGGTGCCGACACCGTGAGGGCCAGCGCCTGCTCACCCGACAGTTCCGGCGGCCGCTCCGGCGGTAGCGGTGGCGCGGGGAGTGCGACAGCCCCGTCCTTCGGAGGCTCCTTGGCCTTCGAGGACGTATCGGGTTGCGGCTCCTCCGTCTTCTTTTCGGTCTCTTTGCCGATTTCTTTGCCGATCTCCTTGCCCGCTCCGGTGGCGAGTTCGGCCGGGCGCTCGGGCGGCAGCGGCGTGACCTGCGGCTCGGGCGGCAGGAGGCCCTCCGGCCGCGCGGGTGGCTGGGGCGGCGGCAGCGGCACCGTCGCCGGTGGTTTGGCCGGATCGGACCATGCCGCGCCCGGCGGCAGGAGGAGGCCGGCGGCCAGCAGGCAGGCGACGGTGAAAGACTTCATGCCGCGTATGTCCCGCTCGACCGACAGCGCATCCCGATCTCTCATCCGCCGCCGGGCCATGCACGGCAAGGACACCGCCGCCACGCTCGACGAAATCCTGCCGCAAGCCCGGATCGGCCGCGATGGCTTTGCGCCGGTCGGCCCACAAACCTATGTTCAGCGCATCGCCGCACGAAGTTTTCTCGAAGGTTCTTGTCCATGACCGCCGACACCGCACGCGATCTGACCGAGAGGCAGGAGCCCGGCAGCGCCACCGCGGCAGCGAACCCGTTCGACGCCTCGGAATGGGCGACACCCTTCGGCCTGCCGGATTTCGAGGCGATCCGGCCCGAGCATTACGTGCCGGCCTTCGCGCGCGCGTTGAAGGCGCATGACGCCGAGATCGCGGCCATCGCCGGAAACGAGGCGGCGCCGACCTTCGACAACACCGTCGCGGCGATGGAGCGGGCGGGCGCGGCCCTCGACCGGGTGGCCAACGTGTTCTTCAATCTCACGGGCAGCAACACCAGCCCGGAGCTGCAGGCGATCGAACGGGCCGTCGCCCCACAGCTCGCCCGGCATTCGAGCGCCATCACCCTGAACCCGCAGCTCTGGGACCGCCTCTCGGCGATCGACGCCGATGCCGAGGGTCTGGGCGCGGAGGAGCGCCGCGTGCTCGAGCGCTACCTCAGCCGCTTCCGCCGGGCCGGCGCCGGCCTCGCCCCGGAGTCGAAGGCTCGCATCGCCGAGATCGCGATCCGGCTGGCCGAACTCGGCACGCAGTTCGCCCAGAACGTGCTCGCCGACGAGCGCGACTTCCTCCTGCCGCTCGACGGCGCCGATGACCTTGCCGGCCTCCCGCCCTTCCTGCGCGATGCCGCCGCGGAAGCCGCCAAGGAGCGGAGCTCCCAGCACAGCCATGTGATCACCCTGTCGCGCTCGCTGATCGAGCCGTTCCTCGTCTTCTCCACCCGCCGCGATCTGCGCGCGCTCGCCTACGCGGCCTGGACCCGGCGCGGCGAGACCGGCGGCACGACCGACAACCGCGCCATCATCGCCGAGATTGTGCAGCTGCGCGCCGAGCGGGCACGTCTGCTCGGCTTCGACAGCTTCGCCCATCTCAAGCTCGACGACACCATGGCCGGCTCGCCGGATGCGGCGATGGATCTCCTGCGCAACGTGTGGAAGCCGGCGCTGCAACGGGCGGCGGCCGAGCGTGAAGAACTTCAGGGCCTGGTGCGGGCGGAGGGGCACGACTTCGCCCTCGAAGCGCATGATTGGCGCCACTACTCCGAGAAACTGCGGCGCGCCGAACACGACCTCGATGAGTCCGAGATCAAGCCGTACCTGCCGCTGGACGGCATGATCCGGGCGGCCTTCGACACCGCCTCGCGGCTGTTCGGGCTGAGCTTCGAGGAGTTGCGCGACGTGCCGCGCTATCACCCGGACGTGCGCACTTGGCTCGTGCGCGATGCCGACGGGTCGGAGGTGGGGCTATTCCTCGGCGATTACTTCGCCCGGCCCTCGAAGCGCTCGGGCGCCTGGATGAGCGCCTTCCGTTCGCAGGAGCGGCTCAACGGGGACATCAAGCCGATCATCGTCAACGTGATGAACTTCGCCCGCGCTCCGCGGGGGGAGCCGACACTGCTCTCCTTCGACGATGCCCGTACGCTGTTCCACGAATTCGGCCACGGCCTGCACGGCCTTCTCTCGGACGTGACCTATCCGCTCCTGTCCGGCACCGCGGTGTCGCGCGACTTCGTGGAACTGCCCTCGCAGCTCTACGAGCACTGGCTGCAGCAGCCGGAGGTGCTCCGCGCCCATGCCCGCCACGTACAGACCGGCGAGCCGATGCCCGACGCGCTGCTGGGACGCCTGCTGGCGGCGGCGACCTTCAATCAGGGCTTCGCCACGGTCGAGTACGCGGCCTCGGCCATCGTCGACATGACGCTCCATCTCTCCGCTGCCGGCGAGGACGGGCTCGACGTCGTCGCCTTCGAGACGGATGCGCTGCGCCGCATCGCCATGCCGGCGGAGATCACGGCGCGGCACCGCGCGCCGCACTTCGCGCACATCTTCTCCGGCGACGGTTATGCGGCCGGCTATTACAGCTATCTCTGGTCCGAGGTGCTGGACGCCGACGCCTTCGACGCGTTTCGCGAGGCCGGGGACATCTTCCACCCGGAGACGGCGCAACGCCTGCGCCGGACGATCTACGGCGCCGGCAATCTGCGTGATCCGCGAGAGGCCTATACGGCGTTCCGCGGACGGCTGCCGAGCATCGAGCCGCTGCTGAAGAAGCGCGGACTGGCGGCGTAGCGTACAAGCAAAAACCCCTCCCCCGCTGGGGGGAGGGGTTGGCTGAGGTTCTTCGGGAAAGGTCGCTCCCCTTCCCCGCCCCCTTCGGGGACACCCTCTCCCGCGAAAGGGAGAGGGTTCAGCGGCAGCCTAGAACAGACCGTCGATCTGCCCGTTGGCATCCAGACGGATGTTGTCCGCCGCCGGCACCTTGGGCAGGCCGGGCATGGTCATGATCTCACCGCAGATCACCACGACGAAGCCGGCGCCCGCCGAGAGGCGCACGTCGCGCACCGAGACGAGGTGGCCCGAGGGCGCGCCCATCAGGGTAGGGTCGGTCGAGAACGAGTACTGCGTCTTGGCCATGCAGATCGGCAGCCCGCCGTAGCCATCCTTCTCGAAGCCGGCGAGCTTGGTCGCCGCCTTCGACTCGATCTGGATATCGGCCGCTCCGTAGAGCTTGGTCGCGATCGCCTTGATCTTGTCGGTAAGCTTCGTCTCCGTCTCGTAGGCGAAGGTCAGCGGCTTCTGCTCACCCTCGGCGAGCTTCACCACGGCCTGCGCCAGCGCCTCGGCACCGGCGCCGCCCTCCGCCCAGTGCTTGCAGGTGATCGCCTCGACCTGAAGCCGGTCGCGGCAGAGTTCCTTCAACTTAGCGTGCTCGGCATCCGTGTCCTGGAAGAAGTGGTTCACGCCGACCACCACCGGCAGGCCGAAACTGCGCACGTTCTTCACATGGCGTTCGAGGTTGGCGAAACCCTTCTCCAGCGCGTCGAGGTTCTCACCCTGGAGATCCTTCTTGTTGACGCCGCCATGCATCTTCAGCGCACGGACGGTCGCGACGATCACCACCGCCGAGGGCTTGAGGCCGGTCTGGCGGCACTTGATGTCGATGAACTTCTCCGCACCGAGATCGGCGCCGAAGCCCGCTTCGGTCACGACGTAATCCGCCAGCCGCAGACCGGTCTGGGTGGCAATGACCGAGTTGCAGCCATGCGCGATGTTGGCGAACGGACCGCCATGGATCAGGGCCGGGTTGCCCTCGAGCGTCTGCACGAGGTTCGGCTGAAGCGCATCCTTGAGGAGCACGGTCATGGCGCCGGTGGCCTTCACGTCGGCGAGCGTCACCGGCTTGCGATCGCGGGTCTCGGCGATGACGATGCGACCGAGGCGCTCCTCGAGATCGGCCAGATCACGCGCGAGGCAGAACACCGCCATGACCTCGGAGGCCACGGTGATGTCGAACCCATCCTCGCGCGGAAAGCCGTTGGCGACGCCGCCGAGCGACTGGTTGATGGCGCGCAGCGCCCGGTCGTTCATGTCGACCACGCGGCGCCAGTGGATGCGGCGCACGTCGATGTTGAGCTCGTTCGCCCAGTAGACGTGGTTGTCGATCAGGGCGGCGGCGAGCGAGTGCGCCGAGGTGATGGCGTGGAAGTCGCCGGTGAAGTGCAGGTTGATCTGCTCCATCGGCACGACCTGAGCCTTGCCGCCGCCGGCTGCACCGCCCTTCATGCCGAAGCAGGGGCCGAGCGAGGGCTCGCGCAGACACATCACCGCCCGCTTTCCGATGCGGTTGAGCGCGTCGCCGAGGCCGACCGTCGTCGTAGTCTTGCCCTCGCCCGCGGGCGTCGGCGAGATCGCGGTGACGAGCACCAGCTTGCCCTCGGGCCGGCCTTCCAGCGACTTGATGAAACCGTGATCGATCTTGGCAATGTGCTTGCCGTAATTGTGCAGCGCCTCATCCGGCACGCCGATTTTCTCGGCGACCTGGGCGATGGGCTTCAGCGTCGCCGCGCGGGCGATCTCGATATCTGAGGGCATTTCTCTCACCGTCTTTTCTTGTGACCTGGGCTCGCGGCGTGCCGAGCCGCCGCCCGGCGCGCGGTCAGCCCACGTGTCTCCGTGGTAGCGGACGAAACGGCCACGATAAATAGATTGCCGCAGTGTGAGCGAAACGGCGAAGAAAAGCGTCTCGGATTTTTTTGACCCGGACCGTTAAGTTTCTTCAGAGGACGGGCAAATTTCGCTACGGCCTCAGCCCGTCATCGCGGTGGCGGTATAGCCCGCCTTGGTCAGCGCCTGTGCCACGTCGAGGCTTTGCGCGACGGTCGTCGCCGTTACCCGGCCGAGGCCGACATCAACCGCGACCTCCGCCTGCGGATCGAGGCGGCGGATGGTGCGGCGCACGGCCTCGGCGCAGCCCTCACAGGTCATGCCGTCCACGCGCATCGTCAGCTCGATCGGGCTCTGATCCATCGCCAGCCACTCCTGCCTGCTCTCGGGCCGCCTCTCGGCCCTCGCACATGTGGCTTCGGGAGCGCGCTCGGCAAGCGGACAGTCTTCGGCACCCCGAATGGACGGGAGAAGGCGGCGTGTCGCCTTGCGGCGAGGAGCGGCCTCGGCGACATTAGGGTTACGACGAACCGGACGCGTCATCTCACGCCAGCCGGCGCGTTTCAGCCACACGTCCCGCGGGCCTTCGCTCCGCATCGTGAAAGAGAAGCCCGGCCGTGGCCGCCAGACAGAAGCGCGTCGATCGACGGTGAAAACACCGAAACCCCGTACGATCCGCACGCGCGGCACCCCCTGGATCCTCGGCCTCATCGGCGTCCTGATCCTCGTTCCGCTGGCGTTGCTCGTGCCGCTCGCGGCGGTGGCTGCCGTGTCCGGCCTCGCCATCGTCGGCGGCGCCCTGCTGTGGCGGCGTCTCTCCGCCCTCTCTACCGCGCAGGAGGTCGTCTCGAAGGAGATCGGCATTCTCTCCCAGCGCCTCGTGAAGCTCGAAGCCGTCGCGGCGGCTCTGGTTCAGGCTCGGATGCAGGGCGGGTCGGCACCCGAACCCTCGGGCCCGGCAAGCGACGAGGCGCTCAAGGCCCTCGATGCGCGGCTCGTCTCCGGCATCGAAGAGGTGACGGCCGAGATCGGCATCCTCAGCGGGATCGTTCGGGAACTCGCGGCGGTGGTCTCGGCGCAGGACAGCGACATCGCTCGCCTGAAGGCGCAGCCGCCCGAGCCGCCTTCCCGCACTGCGGAGACGATCCAACCGCGTCCGGCGCCCGCCGCGACCATCCTGCCCGACCCCGAACCGGTGGCGCCGCCGATGCGGCTCGTCCCCCGGACGACCCCTCCCCCGGCGCGTCCCTCCGATCCGTTTGCGACGGCCGGGGACGAGGTACCCCTGATCGAGGCCTTCGACGGCGAGGGGCTGGAGGTCTACCTGCAGCCGGTCGTCACTCTGCCGCAGCGCAAGGTCGTCGCATACGAGGCGCTGGCGCGGCTCAAGGTCGGCGACGCCGTCTTTGCACCGGAAACCTTCCTGCCGGTGCTCGAGCGGCACGGCCGCACCACGGCACTGGACCGGCGTATGCTCCAGCGCGTCGCCACCATTGCGCGCCACCTCCAGGGACGCGGCAGTCCCGCCTCGGTCAGCTACAGCCTGACGCCGCACTCCCTGTTCGAGCCGGGCTTCCTGCGCTCCCTCGGCCGCCTCGTCGCCGAGGGGCCGGAACTCGCGGGCCGGGTCGTCATCGCTCTGCCGCAGGCGAGCTGGCGCAGCCTCGATGCCGAGCAGGCGGCCCTGCTGGCGGGCCTGCGAGGACGGATCGGTTTCGTGATGGATCGCCCGATCGATCTGCGCTTCGATCCGAACGCCCTGGCCGAGCGCGGCATCGCCCAGGTCAAGGTCGCCGCAGCGCTTCTGCTGCGCCCACTCGACCGGGCGGCGATGCCCGAGATCGCGCTGGAGGATCTGGTGGCGTCCCTGTCCCGCGTCGGGATCCGCCTCGTCGCCACCGGCGTGGAGACCGAGACGGAGGTGCCGGACCTCATCGATCTCGACGTGCCGCTGGCGCAGGGCAGCGTCTTCGCCGCACCCCGCGCCGTGCGCGCCGAGGTGCTCGCGGCCTCGCCCGATGCGGCACCGCCTCCGCTACCCCCCTCCCCGGACCCGCCACCGAGTCCGCCGCCGCAGCGCCGGCCGTTCCGGGACTTCCTGCGTCGGGCCGGGTGATCGCGGCGTCACGGCCTCGGAGAGGACGTCAGGCCTGCGCCTCGCGTTCCAAGCGCTTGCGCAGGCGCGTGGCGCCGTAGACCTGAGCGAGGCGCCGGCGCGCGGCGGAGACCGGCGGCGCCGCGCGTTCGGCGCGGGCGGCGGCGATAACGAGCAGCGTCGTCGCGATGGAGTGATGCAACTGCCCCTGTGCGCGGGCGCGGTCGAGGGCGTCACCGGATGCGCGATCCGGCCGCAGATCGAAGTTCGCCATGGTCCAGCCCCTGCAGAATCCCGAGTGCGGATTCCGCGTCCTTCTTCGGGGATGACCTTGACAGCTTTTCGTAGGCGAGATGGTCGGATCAAGGCAGCTTGGCCGTAAGCGCAAGCTGATTTGGGTGCCGGCCGGGCGTCCGAATTCAGACGTCGCCGGAAGGCGCCGATCCACGCTATCCCCAAAGACGGACCGGTTCAGGCGAACAGCGCGTCGATCGCGTCCTGCGCCGTTGCCGGACCACCCATCTGCGGACCGTTCAGCAGCAGCGATTCATTGCGCTTGCGGCGGTCGGCTTCCGTCTCGTCGATGCCGGCGGCATCGCGCGCCTTCACGGCGGCGGTGAAGCGGGCGAGCCGGCCCTCGAGCTGGCTCATCGCCTCCGCCACCTTGGCGATGCGCTGGCCGGTGATGTCCTGGAAGGTGCAGGCCTCGAAGATGTCGTAGATCTTCGCCTCGACCGCATCACGGTAGCCCTTACCCTCGGGCAGCGCGAGGATGGCTTCGGCGGTGTTCATGATCGAATTGGTCGCGCCGGCGGTCGCCGCCACCACCTCGCTCAGCTCCTCGTGGACCATGGGCAGACGATCGCGCGTCAGCTCATTGGCCCGCAGGAGCGCGATCGCGTCCCGCAAGCTGGCGATATAATCGGCAATGTCGAGAAGTTCTTTCACCATCGCCGAGGGGTTCGAAGTCTGCGACCGGCCGTCGCGTGCCGTGAACGTCATTCCCATGGTCGATCTCTAAAGCGATTTCTCGCGACGATCTGGTTTCGACCCGCTCGAAGTCGGCCGCTCGCGCGGGCGGCCGCTCCTCCGGCGGCCGGCCCCGGCGGCAAAGCGTCAAGGGTCGGCGCGCACCACGTCGTTGTGTCACTCCGTTCCGCCGGTCGGCGCTTCCCCGCGAAGGGAGACATCGGCGACGGCTCGGACGATCAGGCGCCGCAGACCGCCTCGATCTTCGACTTCAGCGTCGCGGCGTTGAACGGCTTGACGATGTAGTTGTTCACGCCGGCCTTCTTGGCGGCGATGACGTTTTCGGTCTTCGACTCGGCGGTGACCATGATGAACGGCGTGGTACGCAGGCCCTCATCGGCGCGGACATGGCGCAGAAGCTCGTAGCCGGTCATCGGCTCCATGTTCCAGTCGGAGATGACAAGGCCGTACTTGCGGCCCTTCAGGCGCGCGAGGGCGGCGGTACCGTCGGAGGCGTCATCCACATCCTCGAAGCCGAGCTGCTTGAGAAGGTTGCGGATGATGCGCACCATGGTCTGGTAGTCATCGACCACCAGGATAGGCATGCTGAGGTCGAGGGCCATATGACGTGTGCTCCGTGTGTCCCTGATCGTTACTGGCGGCGCGCGGCCCTCTCGAGCGATCAACGTCGCATCGACGTATGCGAGCGGTGCTGCCTTCCGTCCGACGAACAATAGGCCGCTCGGATTGCGAAGCGGTTAATCGGCCCACCGCCCGATTCGCTTGACCGGGGAGACTGATTTCGCCAAGTCTCCGGCCCCGCGGAGTGGGACGAACGATCCCGGCCAAATCGGCACGCTCCGTCGAGAGTCTCTTCTCGACATATCCTTGAGCCCCGACAGAGACATCCAATCGCAGGAGCCGATGCCCTCAGGCGACGAGAACGCCGTGCTGCCCACCGGGACCGGCCTCCCTACCTCCCCGAAGCCTTTCACGGTCTGCCGTGAGGACGATCCGGTGCCCCCGGCCCTGAAGGATGCCGTCGCCGCGCTCGGAAATTTCGACGGCGTGCATCGCGGCCACAGGACGCTGATCGATGCCGTGCGTGACGAGGCCGGATCGCGCCCCGCGGTCGTGCTGACCTTCGAGCCGCATCCGCGCGCCTTCTTCGCACCGGACCAGCCGATGTTTCGGCTCACCGGCCCGCGAGCGAAGGAGATCGTGTTCTCGCGGCTCGGGCTCGATGGGTTGATCGTCCGTCGCTTCGATGCGCGGCTCGCCGGGACCGGCGCGCGCGACTTCGTGCAGGGCTGGCTTCGCGACGAGCTCGGCCTGTCCGGCGTGGTGATCGGCCACGACTTCCATTTCGGCCGCGGCCGCGAGGGCTCGCCGGGCATTCTCGCCGAACTCTGCGCCGAGGCCGGCCTATCCTGCCGCATCGTTCCGGCGGTCTCGGCCGAACCCGGCGATGCGCCGATCTCGTCGAGCGCGATTCGTGCGGCCCTCGCCTCCGGCGATGTGGCGCGCGCCAACGACCTCCTCGGCTATCGCTGGTTCGTGCTGGCGCAGGTGCGCCACGGCGACAAGCGCGGACGCACGCTGGGCTATCCGACCGCCAACCTCGCCCTCGACTCCTGCGGGCTCGCCCACGGCATCTACGCGGTGCGGGTGCGCCTCGCCGACGGCCGCCTCTATGACGGCGTGGCGAGCTACGGCCGCCGCCCGACTTTCGACGACGGGGCGCCGCTCCTCGAAGTGCACCTGTTCGATTTCACAGGCGACCTCTACGGTCAGGAGGTCGCGGTCGAGCTGCTGGCCTATCTGCGCGGCGAGGAGAAGTTTTCGAGCGCCGAGGCGCTGATCGCGCAGATGGATGTCGATTCGGCGCGGGCCCACGCGGCCATCCGCGCCGACCGCGTGCCGTCGATGCTGGGCTGAGCGCGACCGCACGCCGTCCGCGGATAGGACGGGCAACCGGCCCGAGGGCCGGCGACCAGCTTTCGCTTGCTCTCAGAGCATGCTCGGCAGGATTCGGTCCGGCGGGCGGTGGCCGTCCATGAAGGTCTTGATGTTGATGATGACCTTCTCGCCCATGTCGGTGCGGCTCTCGTGCGTCGCCGAGCCCATATGCGGCAGCAGCACCACCTTGCCGGTGCGGGCGAGGCGTACGAGGCGCGGGCTCACCGCCGGCTCCTGCTCGAACACGTCGAGGCCGGCCGCCGAAATCTCACCGCCCTCGATCAGGCGCGCCAATGCGTTTTCATCGATCACCTCGCCGCGGGCGGTGTTGACGACGATCGCCTCGGGCTTGAGCAGCTTGAGGCGGCGAGCCGAGAGCAGGTGATAGGTCGCGGGCGTGTGCGGGCAGTTGACCGACACGATGTCCACCCGCGCCAGCATCTGATCCAGCGATTCCCAATAGGTCGCGTCGAGCGATTCCTCGATATGCGCGGGCACCCGGCGACGGTTGTGATAGTGGATCGACAGGCCGAAAGCCTTGGCCCGGCGAGCCAGGGCCTGGCCGATGCGGCCCATGCCGACGATGCCGAGGCGCTTGCCGGTGATGCGCCGGCCGAGCATCCAGGTCGGGGACCAGCCCGTCGTCCAGTCGTCGTCGGGAATGATGCGCGCGCCCTCGGCGATCCGGCGGGCCACCGCCAGGATCAGCGCCATGGTCATGTCGGCGGTGTCCTCGGTCAGCACGCCCGGCGTGTTGGTGACCGTGATGCCCCGCTCCAGCGCCGCGGCAACGTCGATGTGATCGACGCCGTTGCCGAAATTGGCGATCAGCCGCAGGTTCGGCCCGGCTTGCGCCAGCAGCCCGGCCCCGATCTCGTCGGTCACCGTCGGGACCAGCACGTCCGCCTCGCGGATCGCGGCGGCAAGCGCCTCCTGCGACAGCGGCGCGTCATCGTGGTTGAGGCGCGTGTCGAACAATTCGCGCATGCGCGTTTCGACCGCGTCCGGCAGGCGCCGGGTGACGACCACCAGCGGCTTGCGCTTCAACGACGACATGTTCCCTCCCGACGACGCCGGCCCGCTTTCCCGTGCCTGCGCCGACGGACTCCTCCGCTCTGCCGCGGAGGGCCGGCTTACGCTCCCTTAACCATGGCGCGGCCAGATGGAGCGGTGGCGGACCGGGCATCCGGACCGCCGCAGGACGTCTGGCCTCTCTAGCAGAGAGGTCGGCGAACACAATGCGGCCCTGACCCCGATGGATCAGTGCCGGAGAGCCGACCGAGCGCCGGCCCACCGATGTTTCCGGCGCAATGCCGAAACGTCGCCAGACGAATGACTTTGGAGCCACGGATCGGAGACGAGGCACGATGCGCCCGCCTGAGCTGCCCCCGACGAACCCCGCCCGCCTCGCGCTGCTTGCGGCCCTTTTCGCCCTGCTCGTACCGCTGTCCGCGGAGGCTGCTCCGCCTCCCACCCCCGCGCCGGATCTCGGCAAGGGCCCGGTGACGAAGCTGCCCCTGCCGCGCTACGCGAGCCTGAAGACCAATCGCGTCAACCTGCGCGAGGGCCCCTCGAAGGATCACCGTACCCTGTGGGTGTTCCAGCGCGAGGGCCTGCCGGTCGAGATCGTTGCCGAGTTCGAGACCTGGCGGCGCATCCGCGATTCGGAAGGGACGGAAGGCTGGGTGCTGCACTCGTTGCTCTCGGGCCGGCGCACCGCCGTGGTGATCCCGCCCTCCGGCGAGCGCGCCGACGCGGCCAAGGCCACCGTCCCGCTCAATGCCCGGGCCGACGAGCAGTCGGGCGAGCAGGCGCGGCTGCAGCCGGGCGTGATCGGGAGCGTGAAGAGCTGCACCGGCTCGTGGTGCCGTCTCGTGGTGCCGCTTCCGGACAAGCGCGGCGACGTCGACGGCTATATCCGTCAGAGCCGGCTCTGGGGCGTCTATCCCGACGAGCGGGTGGAATAGGCGAGAGCGGCAGCAACGAAAAAGGGCCCGGAAATCCGGGCCCTTCTCATTTCGCATTCTGAGGAAGCCGAATCAGGCGCGGCCGGACGCCTTGCGGCGGCGCAGGCGGACGATCACCTCGACACCGGCGATCTCCATGCCCTCGGGCGCCTCGGGCAACGAATCGACCGAGATGCCGCATTCCGGCATGTCGAGAACCTCGCCCTCTTCCTCGAGGAAGAAGTGGTGGTGCTCGCTCGGATTGGTGTCGAAGTAGGCCTTCGACCCGTCCAGCGCGAGCTGGCGCAGCAGGCCCGCCTCGGTGAACTGATGCAGCGTGTTGTAGACGGTCGCCAGAGAGACCGGCACCTTGGCGCGCATCGCCTCGTCGTAGAGCATTTCCGCCGTCAGGTGACGATCGCCGCGGCCGAACAGCAGCCAGCCCAGCGACAGGCGCTGACGCGTCGGACGCAGACCGGCCCGGCGCAGGCGGTCGCGCAGGTCGGAGAGCGGGCAGCCCCGGCGCCCGGCACCATCGACCGGCGAAAGGGACCGGGCGTTCAGCACGGCCTGGAGTGGCATCAGATCGGACATTGCTGGGAACGATTCCCACTTATTTAGAATGAGTATAGCGAAGGAAATTATACGGATGTTGAAGCCCTGCGGCAACCCGTACAGGTCCTTGGCCCGGTTTGATACGTGGAGGACGCATGGCTCTTCCCGGGTCGTCGCGCGTTGAGCTAACAACCGTGTCCTTGCAAGGATGGCCACGGCAGGGCGCTTTGTCGGGGCGCTTTGTGAGCGCGGAAAGCCTGTGCTAACGAGGCGCCCATTCCGTCACGCCCCGTTCGCTCTCCGGAATCGGACCCGTCCGTCACTGAGGACCCGTACGTCATCCATGGCCTCTCTCGACCAGCAACCCGACGGCGCTTCTCCGCAGCGCGCTTCGAGCTTCTCCTACGAGGATCTCCTGGCCTGCGGACGCGGTGAGCTGTTCGGGGCGGGCAACGCCCAGCTTCCGCTCCCGCCGATGCTGATGTTCGATAGGATCACCTCGATCGGGACAGAGGGCGGCGCCCACGGCAAGGGGCATGTGCTGGCCGAATTCGACATTCGGCCGGACCTCTGGTTCTTCCCCTGCCACTTCAAGGATGATCCGGTCATGCCCGGCTGCCTCGGGCTCGACGCCCTGTGGCAGCTCGTCGGCTTCCATCTCGGCTGGCTCGGCGCGCCGGGTCGCGGTCGGGCGCTCGGCGTCGGCGAGGTGAAGTTCAGCGACCAAGTGCTGCCGACGGTCAAGCAGGTCGTCTACGGCATCGACATCAAGCGCGTGCGCCAGGGCAAACTCGTGCTCGGCATCGCCGACGGCTGGCTGGAGGCCGACGGTCAGCGCATCTACGAGGCGAACGACCTGCGCGTGGCGCTGTTCCGGTCCTGAGATCGCCGCCGCTCCCGTATCGAGAGGGATTTTTCCTGCCGAACCGGCCACCGGTTCAGCAACAAGTCCTTCGAGCGCGGTTGAGATTGGCCGCGCATCATCCTAACTGACCTCCCCGAGGAAACGCCGCACAAGCCGCGGCGCCAAGCAGCACGAGCCATCATGCGGCGTGTCGTCATCACCGGGATGGGCATCGTCTCGTCCATCGGCAACAATACCCAGGAGGTTCTGGCCTCCCTGCGCGAGGCCCGTTCCGGGATCGCGCGCGCCGAGGCGCAGGCCGCGCACGGCTTCCGCAGCCAGGTGGCGGGCGCGCCGACGATTGATCCGGAAGGCGTCGTCGATCGCCGCGCCATGCGCTTCCACGGCGGCGGCACCGCCTGGAACCACATCGCCATGGATCAGGCGATCCGCGATGCCGGGCTCGAAGAGCGCGAGATCTCGAACGACCGCACCGGCATCATCATGGGCTCCGGCGGTCCCTCGACCCGCACCATCGTCGAGTCCGCGGCCATCGCCCGCGAGAAGGGGCCGAAGCGCGTCGGGCCGTTCGCGGTGCCCAAGGCGATGTCCTCGACCGCGTCCGCCACGCTTGCCACGTGGTTCAAGATCCGCGGCGTGAACTACTCGATCTCGTCGGCCTGCGCGACGTCGAATCACTGCATCGGCAACGCTGCCGAGATCATCCGCGGCGGCCGGCAGGACGTGATCTTCGCCGGCGGTTGCGAGGAATTGGACTGGACGCTCTCCGTCCTGTTCGACGCCATGGGTGCCATGTCCTCGCGCTACAACGACACGCCGGCCCGCGCCTCGCGCGCCTATGACGTGAACCGGGACGGCTTCGTCATCGCCGGCGGCGCCGGCGTCCTGGTGCTGGAAGAGTACGAGCATGCCAAGGCCCGCGGCGCGCGGATCTACGGCGAGGTCGCCGGCTACGGCGCCACCTCCGACGGGCACGACATGGTCGCCCCCTCCGGCGAGGGCGCCATGCGCTGCATGCGCCAGGCCATGGAAGACCTGAAAGGCGCCCGGATCGACTACATCAACCCGCACGCGACCTCGACGCCGGTCGGCGACGACAAGGAGATCGAGGCGATCCGCGAGGTGTTCGGTGCCGGTGAATCCTGCCCGCCGATCTCGGCCACCAAGTCGCTGACCGGGCATTCTCTCGGTGCGACCGGCGTGCAGGAAGCGATTTACTCGCTCCTGATGATGAACAACGGCTTCATCTGCGAGAGCGCGCATATCGACGAGCTCGATCCGGCGTTCGCCGACATGCCGATCCTGCGCCAGCGCCGGGATGGGGTGCAGCTCGGCCACGTCATGTCGAACTCATTCGGCTTCGGCGGGACCAACGCGACGCTGGTGCTCAAGCATCCGGACGCGTGAGCGTCGTCACGGGGCCTCGTCGACGCGGCACTGCACCCTTCGCAACTGCGAAGCAATGGCTAAGCATAAGCCGACCCTTCATCTGATGGATCGGTGGAACCGACTAGTTGCACCCGCGTTCCTGCCTCGATAAGCAGGTTAGCATTATGTTGATGGCCCTCGCCCTGATCACCGTGACTGGCATCGCCGCTGCCGCGACCGTGGCGTGCGTGCCAAGCAGGCCTTGATCGACGACGCACAGTCGGGGACCCGCGGCTACTTCTGAGCCCCGCGCTCCTCGCAACCCGACCGATTGTCAGGCCCCGTCGCGCCCGCGCCGGGGTTTTTTCGTGCCGGGCATCTCGCGCGACGCCGTGCGCAATTCGGCGCCACGCGTGGACAGGCCGTCGCCCGGCGGGCTAAGCCTCGCACAGGGCGCCGAGGCGCCGGGCCGAAGGCGTGCGGGTTTGAGAATGACGGGTTTGATGGCGGGCAAGCGCGGCCTCATCATGGGGGTCGCCAACGATCATTCGATCGCGTGGGGCATCGCCAAGACCCTGCACCGGCAGGGCGCAGAACTCGCCTTCACCTATCAGGGCGAGGCGCTCGGCCGCCGCGTCACGCCGCTCGCCGCCTCGGTCGGCTCCGACATCGTGCTGCCCTGTGACGTCGAGGACATCGGCACCGTCGATGCCGCCTTCGCCGCCCTCGACGAGCGCTTCCCCGACGGAATCGACTTCATCGTTCACGCCATCGGCTTCTCGGACAAGGCGCAGCTCAAGGGCCGCTACGTCGATGTCACGACCCGCGCGAACTTTTCGCGCACCATGACGATCTCCTGCTTCTCCTTCACCGAGATCGCCCAACGGGCGGCCGCACGCATGCCGCGGGGCGGTTCGCTTTTGACGCTGACCTATGCCGGCTCGACCCGCGTGATGCCGAACTACAACGTGATGGGCGTCGCCAAGGCCGCGCTCGAAGCCTCGGTGCGCTATCTCGCCAGCGACCTCGGCCCCGACGGCATTCGCGTCAACGCCCTTTCGGCTGGTCCGATGCGGACGCTGGCCGGCGCCGGCATCGCCGATGCCCGGCTGATGTACAATCACCAGAAGGCGCACGCGCCGCTGCGCCGGACGGTGACGCTGGAGGATGTCGGCAATTCCGCCCTCTACCTCCTGTCCGATCTGTCGGGCGGCGTGACGGGCGAGATCCACTTCGTCGATTCGGGCTACAACATTATCTCCATGCCGCGGCCCGCGGTGCTTCAGGCCCAGGACGAGGCGGGCGTCGTCGGCGACGACGAGGTGTGATCGCGCGGGAAGCGTGTCGTCGCGTCGCTTGTGCGCGGCCGAATCACGTCTCAGGGTGCGGCCCGCGATGACCCCCTCCCCCCGCCGACCCGTGCCACGCCTCGCCCTTAGAACAACGATCCTGGCCGTCCTGCTGTTGATCGGCGGCTCGGGCGCAGCGCTGGCGCAGAGCGTCACCCTCGATCTCGGCGCGGGCGGCACCACCGAGCGGGCGCTCCAGCTCGTTGCGCTGATCACGGTCCTGGCGCTGGCGCCCTCCGTGCTGGTGATGGCGACCTCGTTCACCCGGATCGTCGTCGTGCTGTCGATCCTGCGCTCGGCCCTCGGCACACAGACCGCGCCGCCCAACACGGTGATGGTCAGCCTTGCCCTGTTCCTGACCGCCTTCGTGATGGCGCCGACGGCGCGGGAGGCCTACCGGAACGGCGTCGAGCCGCTGGTGGCCGGCCAGATCAGCCAGTCCCAGGCGTTCGAGCGGGCCTCGGCGCCGTTCAAGACCTTCATGCTGCGCAACGTGCGCGAGAAGGATCTCAAGCTCTTCCTCGACATGGCCCGTCAGCCGGCTCCGGCGGGCCCGGAGGCAATCGGTTTGGAGATCGTCACCCCGGCCTTCATGATCTCCGAATTGCGGCGTGCCTTCGAGATCGGCTTCCTCCTGTTCATCCCCTTCCTGATCATCGACCTCGTGGTCGCCTCGGTGCTGATGGCGATGGGCATGATGATGCTGCCGCCGGCCACCGTCGCGCTGCCGTTCAAGCTGATCTTCTTCGTCCTGGTCGACGGTTGGACGCTGGTGGCGGGCTCCCTCATTCAAAGCTACGGAGGGTGAGGCCCGCCGCGCGACGATTCGAAGGTGCGGGCCGACGCGTAGAGAGGACGTCGAGACATGGATCTGACGAGCATCACCGCACAATGGGCGCCGCGGATGCTGAGCGTCCTGCGGATCGTCTCGGCGCTGATCTTCATGGCGCACGGCACGCAGAAGATCCTCGGGTTCCCACCGAGCGCGATGAACCCGCCGCTGCTATCGCTGTCCGGGATCGCTGGCCTGCTCGAACTCGTCGGCGGCGCGCTGCTCGTGGTTGGGCTGTTCAGCCGGCCGGTCGCCTTCATCCTGTCCGGCCAGATGGCCTTCGCCTACTTCATCGCCCACGCGCCCAAGAGCTTCTTCCCGGCACTCAACGGCGGTGATGCGGCGATCCTGTTCTGCTTCGTCTTCCTCTATATCGCCTTCGCCGGCCCCGGCCCGTGGAGCCTCGACGCGCAGCGCGGCCGCCGCACCTACTGAGTATCAGCCCGGCGGCGGGGACGGCGCCTCGGCGCGGTTGCCCGTCGCGGCGCTGCCGGGCTCCGGCACGGCGCTGTCCGGATAGCGCTTGCGGTATTCCGAGAGGAAGGCGGCGAGCGTCTCCGCCTTCGTGGCGCGCAGGGCCGCGTCGCGGAAGGCGGCGGAGCGGGGCGCGTCCGGCCGCGTCAGCATCGCGAAGGTGCGGGCATCCGCGCCCTCGGCCATCGGCCCGGCGAACTTCGCCTTCAACCGCTCCAATCCCAGCGCCTCGCCCGCGAGCCCGTAGGCGATGCCGGCGCGGATCACATCGGCGCGCGCCGTCTCGTCGAGGGGCTTTCCGGAGCGCCAGGCCGGCCCGAGGATCATCTCGTGCGCCTCGCCCGCTTCGCGCCAGCGCCGGGCCGCCCAGAGGATGTCGGCGCGCAGCCGCTCGGCATCGGCCCCGGTCTCGCCCTCGACCGTCTCCAGGGCGAGATCGGTGCGGGAAAGATCGGACAGGGCACGAGCCCGCAGCAGCGCTCGGGCGCGGCGGACGTCCTCCGGCAGTTCCGGCAGGTGGGTCGCGTCGAGCGTCTGAAGGGCCTGAAGCGGCTTGCCCTCCATCAGGCGGATCGTGGCGAGCCGTGCCGACACCGAGGAGCGGGCCGCGCCCTCCAGGCGGTGCTCGATCTGGTACTGGAGCAGCTCGTCGGCGGAATCGAGCAGGTCGAGGGCGACGAGGCGGTCGGCCAGGCGACGCACGATCTCGTCGGCGCGCCGGCCGGCGGGCGCGAAGTCCTTGAAGTCGAAATACAGCGCCAGCGCCTCGACGCCGCCGAGCTTCTCCCCGCGCGGGCCGAGAAACAGGTCCTCGAAGACGGTCATGGCGCGCTCGTGCAGCGCGCGCGCGATCGGCGCCTGGGCGTTGAGGGTGTTGGCTCGGCGCGCGGTGGTGAAGATCTTGCGCCAGCGCCCGGCCTCTTCGTACAGGCCGCCGAGCGCACCGAGCGTCCCGATTTCGGTCGGGCCACCGTGCCAAGTCACGGCCAGGATCTCGAGCCGGTCGATCGCGTCGGGCAGGGTCGTCTTGCCGAGTGTGTGGCCGAGGGTGGCCGCACGCAGCGTCGCCTCCGCCGCCAGCGGCCAGGGCGCCTGATCCCGCAGCGTCTCGTAGGCCGCCAGTGCCGCCGCGCCGCGTCCCGTCGCCTCGTCCATCTTCGCCCGCAGCAGCGTCAGCCGGTCCCGCGTGAATTCGGTGGCGGCGCGGGTGGCCGCGATCGATTCGCGCGTTACCGCCTCCCAATCCCCGGTCTCGACGGCGGCCTCGGCGGCGGCGGCGTGGAACAATGAAGCGAGGGGCTCGGGGTAGCGCTCCAGGACCGATTCGCCGGCGCGCAGGGCGATAGCCGCCTCGCTCCACCGGCCGGTCAGGGCCTCGGCATAGCCGCGCCAGAGGCGAGCCTCGGGATTGGTGGCGAGCCGCTCGTCCGAGAGGAGCTTGCGCGCCTCTTCGGCCCGTCCGATCCGGGCGAGCAGAATGCCGCGCATCAGAACCGTCTGCCGGTCTCCGTCGATCACGACGTCCTCGGCGGCGGCGGCATTCAGAGCGCCGAGCGCCTCGACATCGAGGTCGTTGGCGATCAGCGCCCTGGCCAGAGCGAGGCGCGCGCCGCCGCGGTCGCGGCGCTGCGCCTCGACGGCAGCGGCCAAGCCCTCGCGCAGCGTCGCGCGCACGTCGCCGCGCTGAGCCTTTTCCCAGGCGTCGCGGTCGATCACCAGCTCCGTCACGGAGCCCACCGGCGGGTCGGCGGAACGCGAGACGCCGGAAACCACGAGACCGCTCGCGCGCCCCTCTTTCCCTCCCTCACGGCCAATCGTCACGCCATCGAGGTCGGGCCGCACGGTGAGGTCGTCGGCGTTGGCGAGCACGGCGAGGCCGAGCCGGCTCGGGATCAGCTCGAACTCGACGAAGCGCTGCGCCTTCACCACACCCGCCGGACGGCTGCCGTCGGTTGTGACGACGGCGACACGCTCGCCATCGAGATCGAGCCAGCCGACGGGACCGGCCGCGGGCAGGCGCAGGGTCACGCCGAGCCGCCCCTGCGCGGCCGGGGCGCGCTGAGCGGTCAGGCTCTCGCTCGGTGAGAGGCTGTCGCCGGTCACCAGCTCCCAGCCGCCCGGTTCGGTCACCGGCACGAGATCGACGAGCCGTCCGCCGGGCGCGGTGAAGCGAAGGATGGTGAAGGCGCCGCTGCGCTGCGGCGCCGAGAGCGCCACGAGGCCGGTAGCTCCGGGCGGTGGCACGGCGACCGGATCGGTCGTGGCGAAGACGAGGGTGACGACGCCGCCACGCTCGAACAGGGCCGCCGGCACGCGCTTGGCGAAGGGGAAGACGAGCCCCGAACCCGCCTTGCGCGTCACCGGGGAAGAGGGCGGCGTGGGACGGCGTTGCGACGCGTCGGCGGCCTGCGCGGCGGGCCGGGGCGGCTCCTTCGCGGCGTCCCTCACTTCCTCCTTCGCTTCGCTGCCAGAAATGGCCGTCGATGCCGGCGCGGTCTCCGCTGATGCAGGCTTGGTGAGGAAGTCGATGGTGACGACATCCTCGTCGCGCGCGGTGGCGAGGGTCACGCCGTCGGCCGGGTTCGCGACGATCCGGGTCTCGCCCACCTCCGTCTCGACGGCGACGCGGCCGATGTTCGGGGCGAGGCGCCCCCGCAGGGCGAGGTCGTCGATGCGCCACGTGCCGGGCAGTGTCAGGCGCGTGCCGGTCCCGGTCGGCGCGAAGGCCGCCTCGCTGCCCTCCGGCAGACGCAGCGAGAGGCGGGTCCGCACCTCGTTACGGGCGAGTTCGAGCGTGAGCGGACGCGGAACGGGAGGCGGGTTGCGGGCCTTCAGGCTCGCCTCGGCGGCCGCCGCCCGGCGGGCGAGATCGGCCACCACCTCGGTGGGTAGCGGCGGAAGGAAACCATTCCAATTCTCTGGCAGCAGATCGATAAAGACCTGCTCGCCGGCATCCTGCACGTTGAGGCGGTAGGGGCGTTGCAGGGCCAGGCGCAGGGCCGAGCCGTCGGGGTCGCGCCGCACCACGGTGACGTAGTCCGGCATACCGGCGGCGATCCGCTCGGGGCCGGCCGTCACCGCCTCGCCGAAGGTGAGCACGAGAATCGCGCCCGACACCCGCGCCTTGACGGCGACCGGCTCATCGAAGGTCAGGACGATGCGGCCGTAGCCCTCCGGCGCCTGCGCTCCCTTGGCCGAGACGAGTCGGGCCGCCTCCGCCGCCGAGATCCAGGCGCAGAGGCCGGCGGCGAGGCCGGCGCGCAGCAGGATCCTGCCCGGACGCAGCCGCTTTCCCTGACCGGCCCGTCCCCCCATCGCGCGAAACGCCCGCCATCTTCGCGGCGGCCGACCTCGAACGGAGGCCAGGCGCCGAACGCCACTCGTGCGGGCACTCTCGCTCAGCGCGGTGAACGCGTGCTTAAAACGCGGCTTGCCTCACGAGGCCTTGCGCAGGACGAGGCCGGGGATCGCCGTGCCCCTCTCGCCGAACATCTCCTGCGCCTTGCGGCAGCTCTCATCGACGTTCTTCCGGTAGGCTTCGGTGTAGCCCATGCTGCGCATCAGCAATTCACCCTTGGAGATCGCGTCGAGATCGACCCCCATGGCGGCGACGACCGACTTGAACCGCTCGTAATCGGGCTGCGCCTCCTTGCAGGATTCGCCCACGAAGCGCACGAGCCCGGCGAGCTTCACGGCATTCGCCTGCTGGCGCTCCTGGGCGGTCTGCGGCGCCTTCGGAGCCCCCTCCGGAGCGGTCGCACCGGCCTCGGGCGCGACCGGCTTCGGCTCCTGGGCCTGCGCAGCGAGCGGTAGCGCGAACAGAATCGCGGCAGCGATCGCGACGTACTTCATCGGGTTTCTCCCTGGACGTCGTGTTATATTATTTTAATCTTATTTTCTGCTGCATCAGCACAGCAGAGGCGCGGGCGCTGTTCTGCCCTTTTTGCGACGCTTTGTCGAAGCGCCGGCCGCGCGACCTTTCGCGGCCGGCACCGATCCTGTTCAGGCCGGCTTCGCCACGCGCGCCGCCGCCATCAGTGCGAAGGCGTAGATCAGCCCGACCTCTTCCAGGCGGTCGAAGCGGCCGGCCGCGCCGCCATGCCCGGCCTCCATGTTGATCTTGCAGAGGATGGGACCGCCGCCGGTCATCGTGGCGCGCAGCCGCGCGACCCATTTCGCCGGCTCCCAATAAGTCACGCGGGGATCGGTGAGGCCGCCGAGCGCCAGGATCGCCGGATAGGCCTTGGCGGCGACGTTGTCGTAGGGCGAGTAGGACAGGATCGTCTTGAACGCCGCCTCGCTCTCGGCTGGATTGCCCCATTCCGGCCATTCCGGCGGGGTGAGCGGCAGGTCAGCGTCGAGCATGGTGTTGAGCACGTCGACGAAGGGCACGTCGGCGACGATGCCGGCGAACAGCTCCGGCGCAATGTTGGCGGCCGCGCCCATCAGCATGCCGCCCGCGCTGCCGCCATGGGCGACGATGCGTCCCTGCGCGGTATAGCCCGCCTCGATCAGCGCACGGCCGCAGGCCACGAAATCGGTGAAGGTATTGGGCTTCTTCTCGCGCTTACCCTCGAGATACCAGTTCCAGCCTTTCTCCGTGCCGCCGCGGACATGGGCGATGGCGTAGACGAAGCCGCGATCGACGAGGCTGAGCAGGTTGGTGCGAAAGGCCGCCGGCATCAGCGTGCCGTAGGAGCCGTAGCCGTAGAGCAGGAGCGGCGCCGAGCCGTCGAGCGCGAACCCGCGGCGGTGCAGCAGCGAGATCGGCACGCTCTCCCCGTCCGGCGCCGTCGCGAACAGTCGGCGGGTGACGTAGTCGGCAGGCTCGTGGCCGCTCGGCACGGTCTGGCGCTTGCGCAGGATGCGGGCGCGAGTGACGCAGTCGTAGTCGTAGGTCTCCGCCGGCGTCGTCATCGACGAGTAGGTGAAGCGGATCCGCGCCGTCTCGAACTCATAGCCCGGCAAAAGCCCGAGCGAGTAGGCCTCCTCCGCGAAGGAGACCGTGTGCTCCTCGCCCTTCATGTCGCGCACGACGATACGCGGCAGGGCGTTCTCCAGTTCGAGCCGCACGAGGTGGTTTCCGAGCACGTGCAGGTGCCGGATCATCACGCCGGGTCGATAGGGCACCGCGTCGCGCCAGTTCTCCCGCGCCGTGGCGTCGAGGGGGCAGGTTACGATCTTGAAGTCCACCGCGCCGTCGGCATTCGTCAGGATGACGAGATACGAGCCCCAGTGCTCGACCGAGTAGATCAGCCGCTCTTCGCGGGGCGCGACGCAAGCCAGCGCGCCCTCGTCGTCGGCGCGGTCGAGCAGGTAGACCTCCGCGGTCTCGTGGTCGCTCGCGGTGACGGTGAGGTAGGTGCCCGACTGCGTGCGGCCGATATTCACGAAAAAGCCCGGATCGGGCTCCTCGTAGACGAGCGTATCCTCGGCCTGATCCGTGCCGAGGCGGTGGCGCATCACGCGGGCCGGGCGATGGTTCTCGTCGAGCGCCACGTAGAAAAAGGCGGTGCCGGCCGCGTTCCAGACCGCGTCGCCCGCGGTCGATTCGACACGCTCCGGGCGATCCTCGCCAGTGTCGAGGTCGCGCACGCGGATAGTGTGGAGCTCCGAGCCCTTGGTGTCCACGCCCCAGGCGAGCAGGCGATGATCGTCGGAATGGGCCGCGCCGGCGATCTCGAAGAAGGCCAGCCCTTCCCCTTCCTTGTCACCGTCGAGCAGGATCTGCTCGCCGATCTCACCATCCTCCGGCTCCTCGGCGATGCGGTGCACGGTGCGCGGGCGGCGGCAGACCAGCGGGTGCTGCCCACCCTCGCGGTGGCGGGAGTAATAGGCAAAGGCGCCGTCGGGCTCCGGCACCGAGGCATCGTCCTCGCGGATGCGCCCCCGCATCTCGGCGACGAGAGCCTTGCGCAGAGCCGAAGCGCCGCTCAGCGCCGCCTCGGCATAGGCGTTCTCGGCTTCGAGATAGGCGCGGATATCGGGGGCCAGCGCCGACGGGTCCTTGAGCACCGCGCGCCAGTTCTCGTCCTTGAGCCAAGCGAAGGGGTCCTCGACGCGCCGGCCAAAGAGTTCGAAAGCGTGCGGACGCGCCTCGGCCGCGGGTGCCTGGGGCGGCAGGGAAAAGGCGGGCGGTTCGAAAGTCATCGCCGAACTCCGGTCGAACGCGTGAGAGGTGAACAGGTGGGATGACAGGCGGTGTGCCGTGCCGCGAGGCGGCCCGCAAGGCGGCCCGGCTACGATCGAATGTCCTCGAAAGCACATCCAAACAGCCGACCCGAGAGGAGTGAGCTGGAGCATTCACGGTAAATTGCGCACGTCCCGGACACCCCGGACCCGTTCAGTTGTGCATACCCGTTCTGTCTTGCAGGTCTAATGTAGATGTCCTAGGTAGAACGCGTGACTGAGGGGGCGTCACTCCAAACCGAAAACAAGCGGCACGATTGCACAAGACGGTCCTTTGCCTGCCCAGTTCCCGCTGGACACTGGGCTAGATCGATTGCGCGCGATGCACCGCGAAGGGACAACCAAGATCATGAACGAAACCGAGCCGTCGGTCGATTACGTCGCTCTCACAGCCGACATCGTCACCGCCTACGTGAGCAACAACCCGGTGCCGGCGGCTGAACTCGCCGGCCTGATCGGCAGCATCCACGGCGCCCTGATCCAAGTCGGAAGCGGCCGCGTCGCCGCACCGCAGCCCGCCGTCCAGGAGCCGCAGCAGCCGGCCGTGCCGATCAAGAAGTCGATCCAGCCCGACTACATCGTCTGCCTGGAGGACGGGCGGACCTTCAAGTCGCTGAAGCGGCACCTGCGCGCCAAGTACAATCTCTCCCCCGAGCAGTACCGCGCCAAGTGGGGCCTCTCGCCCGATTATCCGATGGTGGCGCCGAACTACGCCAAGGCCCGTTCCGATCTCGCCAAGGCGATCGGTCTCGGCCAGGTGCGCCCGGACTACGACGCGGCCGCCTGATTCTCTTCGGACCGCAGCACCCGCGGTGCCGCCCCAGGCGCCGCGGGTCGCCAAGCCCAGGGCGGCCGACCGCGTGGACGGGCCGAACCGAATCGACTTATCAACAGCTTCGTCATGAATTTGTCGCGGAACGCAGCAACCGTTGCTGCATTCCTTCGACATGAGTGACGATGACCTCTCCGAACGACTGTCCAAGACCAACACGGCTCTGGCAGAGTGGGCCGCTCGCTCTGCGTGCGAGAGCGATGCATTGATCGAGCGCTTCGAGCGGATGGGCTACGAGGTGCGCGGCAAGTCGGTGGACGAGATCACCGAGGTGCTGAAACGGCCGCCAACCAAGCCGTCGCACGGCTGAAACGCGGGTTTGAACAGCGTGACGGTGCAACCTCAGGCAGCACAAGACGCTGTCAAGACTTGTATTAGGACGATTTTCCCTTAGCCTCCTGACGTCGGTTCGGTCCGGGTGGCGAAATGCGTAAAGAACAAAACATGAACAATACAGGCGCTCTCGGTCGCGAGGCCGAACGCCTGCTGGCGGCGCTGGCGCCCGAGGGCGCCTATGCCTTTCCTGATCCGAGTGCGCCGGAGACGCTGATCGTGCGCAGCGGCGGTCGCGGCGTCTCGCTGGGTGCGGGGCGGTTCTCCGCACGGGCCGGCGAGACGCTGCTGGCGGCCGACCTCGCGTCGCGGGACGACGGGCGACGCAACCGTCTGGTGATCGGTGCGGCCGGGCGGGCGCGTTTGCGCCGCGCCGAGGCGGGCGGCGCGGACGCCTTCCGGATGCAGCATCTCGCGGTCGTGCGGGAAGGGTCGGGCGAGGCGGAGCGGCTGCGGGACACGGCCGAGAGCCCTCTGGCCTGGATGGCCCGCCGCCGTGGACGCGACGGCGAACCGATGATCGACGCGGCGGCCTTCGCGGCGGGGGAGCGGCTGCGTCACGACCTCGCATCGGCCCAGATGCTGCCGCAACTCTCGACCGACTGGACCGCGCCGCGCGTCGACGGGGGCGGTCCGCGCGATCCGTCTTCGGCATCGGATCGGGTCATCGCCGCACGGCAACGGGTGGATCTCGCGCTGGCAGAGGTGGGTTCGGACCTGTCAGGATTGCTGATCGACCTGTGCGGTTTCCTCAAAGGGCTGGAGCGGATCGAGGCGGAGCGGCGCTGGCCGGCGCGCTCGGCCAAGGTGGTGGCACGCATCGCCCTGGCGCGGCTCGCCGAGCATTACGGGATCGCACGCGAGGCGACCGGCCCGGAACGGGCACGCAGCCGGGCTTGGCGCTCACCTCCGCGCAGATAGCCGAGGGTTCGAGCGACCGTGGCATCCCTCACTGACAGATGCAGGACGGCAGGCGGGAAAGACGCTTCGAGACGGCACGCAGTCTTTCGGGCGTGCCTTCGATTGATCAGGATACCCGGCTGGCGTCGCGCTGGATCTTCTCGACCATGGCGCGAACGCCGTTCGATCGCTTCGAGGTGACATGGGCGCCGAAGTTCAGCTGCTTAAGCAGATCGAGCCCATCCAGCTTCGCCGCCTGGTCCGGGCTCTTGCCGGAATACAGCGCGACCATGAGGGCGACGAAGCCCTTCACCAGATGCGAGTCGCTGTCGCCGACGATCGTCAGTCGGCGGCCGTCGTCCTCGGTGGACACCACAAGCCAGACTTGGCTCTCGCATCCGCGGACGAGATTCTGATCGGATTTCCACGCCTCCGGCATGGGCGGCAGAGAACGTCCGAGTTCCATCACGTAGACGAGTTGCTCGTGCGGGTCGTCGATGAGTTCGAAGTTTTCGATGATGGTGTCGAGGTCGGGGAGCATGGCACACGCGTTCAGGAGCGTCGGACGATTTCAGCCGATATAGCGACCGCGGGCCGGGGCCGCGAGGCTCCCCCGTCGCCGAGGCGTCAGCGCAGGGAAGACGGCAGCGAGGGAGGCACGTAGGCCCGCGCTTCCGGCAGTTGCAGCAGGAGTGGATCGGTCTCCGTCGCCGTGCCGCTGACGGCGATCTCGGCCTGGGCGGCATAGGCCGCGATCAGGCGAGGGCCGAGTTTCGGCACGCCCTCTCGTCCCGCGGCGGCGGCCTCACCAAAGCTGGAGACGATGGAGAGGCGCACCGGCCCGCCGACACCGGCATCGATGCCGATCGAGATGCCGCACGTCACTGTCTCGCCCGTGGCATCGAGGCACTCCGCAACGATCTCGGCGACGATCATGCCCAGGGCGTTGGCGGTGCGAGGCTCGACCAGACTCGTCCCCTCCCCCTCGATCGTCACGCTGATCCGTCCGGCCCGCCGGAGCTGCCCGAGCCCGGAGGCGAGCCGCCGCAGATAGTCCCGCAAGTCGATCGACGCGATGTGGGGCGCCTCGTGCAGGTGCTGCTGCACCAGGGCGATCGCCCTCACCCGCTGCCCGAGGGCATCGAAGCTGCCGCGGCAGGATTCCGGTGCGGCGCGGCCGTAGAGGCCGATCAGGCTCACCATCACCTGGAGGTTGTTGCGCACCCGGTGATAGATCTCCGCCAGCAGCGTCTCCTTCTCCAGAAGTGCGTGCTCGGCATGCTCCTCGGCGTGCTTGCGGTCGGTGATGTCGAAGCACGAACCGAGATACCCGTAGAAGACGCCATTCTCCTCGAGCGGACGGCCGGTATCGAGCAGCCAGCGATAGGCGCCGTCGTGGCGGCGCAGACGGAATTCGATGGTGAAGGGAAGCCGCGACTCAAACGCCGTCGCGACGATCTCGGCATGACGCTTGAAGTCGTCCGGGTGCAGTCCCCTGCGCCAGCCATCGCCGATCTCTTCGGCCAGGGGGCGCCCGGTGAACTGGAGCCAGCACTCGTTGTGATAGGTTGAGCGTCCGGAATCATCCGTCCGCCACATCATCAGCGGCACATGGTCGGCAAATCGACGGAAGCCATTGCCGAGGTCGAACGGGGTCTCCGGCCCGCCGTCCCCCGAAAGGCCGCCTTCTGGCGTATCAGCACCCATTCCGCTCGTCTGTTCGCTTGTCGTAACCCGAAAACGACTTCACCTATGCGCCGGACAACGTCCGCGGTGTGGGGCCGTTCCGGGGCGTCCACAAGTCGATAAATCCTTTCGGCCCGGCAAGCCCCTACGGCACCACGCGGCCCGGTCAAGCTTCACGAATGCTCGATCATCCCAAGTATGCGAGCGGCCAACCACTCAACTGCAGCGGGCCCGGGATGAATTGGCATGTCTGGGCGGGATCGTCCGCCACCGCATTGCGGATATCGACGGCGTGCGCGTTCATACAAGTAGGGCCTCAGCCGCAACGCTGGCCGAACGGCGAAGTCGAGCCGGCGACCGGGGGCAGGCGACGCGGTGTCATGGACGACAGGCCGGCACCGGTGAGGCTCCTCGCGCATCGCTTCGGCCATCAGCGCAAGCACGACCTGAAAACATCCATGACCGACTCCCGTCGAATCACGGTCAGAGAAAAGCGCTGGGAATCTGGCAAGGCAGCGCCGACCGCCACAGCTTGCATCAGATTTGGAAGCGTTCGAACGAGCGAGCGAGACGACACATGCAACAAAGGTGGTATTCGCTCCCTCCATGAAGACGAGAACCATCACACTTTATACGACATACAATCCTTTTTTGCGCCGCAACAGGATTGGCGGGAACGAGATCGGCGTCCGATCAACGAAATGTGAGCAAAGTGCTTGCCTCATTCGTTAAGACGTGCATTCTATCCCTCGTCCGTATCAGACCCGGCGAGAGAGCCCAGTCCGGCTTAACCGGCCGTTCATGGCGTCGAGGAGCGACCGCCCCCGGAAGCTTCGAGGCACAATCCCGCAAGGGTTGGACGATCTGAAGGGTGACGCTCCGGCGCCGCTCCGCAGGGCTCATCGAGTTGGCCGAAGTGCCAACGAGCCCCCGGAAACCCACGACAGAGGGGGGCACGAAGTGCTGGTCGCGGGCATTTCGGATGCCCGCACGTCGTGGGGAGCCTGATGAACACGGACGATTTCATCTACGATTTCGACGCGCCGGATTCGGACTGGAACTTCGAGCCGTCACGAGCCGATCTGTTTCGGCAGATCGATGCACCGCTCTACACCACGGACGCGGACGGTTGGCTGACCTTCTACAATGATGCCGCCGCGCAGCTCTGGGGGTTCCGCCCCGTGCTCGGCAAGGCGCGGTGGTGCGGATCGTGGCGGCTGTTCGAATCGGATGGGACAGCGCTTCCGCACGATCTTTCGCCCATGGCCATGACGCTGCGGGAAGGCCGCCTCTGTCGGGGCCTCCAGATCGGTCTCGAACGGCCGGATGGGAGCCGGATGGCATTCATGCCCTATCCCACGGCGCTCCGCGACGACCGAGGCGCCGTGATCGGAGGCTGTAACATCCTCCTCAAGGTCGAGCGGGCCAGCTTGCGCGTGGCGTTCCGCAATCCGCTTCAAGGTCGTCCGACGCTGCGTGCTGCTCAACGGGCAGACATGCACAGATGTTCGGCGTGACATTGCCGACGAGGCGTGTGCGATCCACTTCGTTCGTGCGGGCGATCCGGCTGGATGATCCGGCCCTACGCTCCGCAACATGAGAAGCAAGGAGGAAGCCATGTCGGTCGAGACCAGCTGGAGCCTCGACGCTGTGCAGAGCCTGCGCAGCATGGCCCGTGAGGGCATGCCCGTCGCCGTCATCAGCCTGAGACTGAAGCGACCGGTCGACGCGGTCTGTGCCAAGCTCGCCGAACTCGGCATCACCTCGAAGGCCGAGGCCTAACCGATCCGGATGGACGCCCGCGGCACCGAGCCGGGGCGCCCACCCCCGATCACCAGCTTCCGGTGTTCTCCATGGAAGCCCACGGCTCCTGCGGCGGCTTCGATCCGCCCTTCTGCAGGATCTCGATGGAGATGCCGTCCGGGGAGCGCACGAACGCCATGTGCCCGTCGCGGGGCGGCCGGTTGATGGTGACGCCGGCGTCCTTGAGCCGCTGGCAGAAGGCGTAGATGTCGTCGACCTGATAGGCGAGGTGCCCGAAGTTGCGCCCGCCCGAATACTCTTCCGGGTCCCAATTGTAGGTCAACTCGATCAGGGGCGATTTCGTCGCCGCCGCGCGCTCGACGTCGCCCGGAGCGGCGAGGAAGACGAGGGTGAAGCGGCCCTTCTCGTTCTCGACCCGACGCACCTCCTTCAGGCCGAAGGTGTCGACGTAAAAGGCGAGCGCGCGGTCGAGATCCGCCACGCGAACCATCGTGTGCAGGTATTCCATGGCCACACCGGATGATGACAGGGATGGCCGGCTATCTGGCCCGTGGCAGGCACCCGTCAACGGGCGCCTGCGATGAGAAACCCGTGTCGCGAGTCGATACGAGCAACCCCGGAGCGGACGACTCCGTCTCAGCATGGCCCGCAACGATAGGGGTAACATATATTTGATAAATCGGCTTCATCCTAGGAATTGATCGACCGGGCTGCATCGCCTACCGAACACTGCGAAACCATTACTTGGCGATGAAGAAGATGGATTTGAGTATTTGGAGAAAATCATTCTCCATTTATCTGGATTGTTCCCACCAAATCATATCGGAAACGTCTACTTTCAGGCAAAGCTCTACGAGCCAATTTCTTTCTGCCGTTCAGTCCGAGAGGTCTCGGTCGAGCGCGCCGTCGCCGGAGCGTGACGCGTGACAGGCTCGATCATCCGCGGGATCGGCGCGATCGACCATGCCACGCCCGAGCAGATCCTGGCGCATCCCGCTTTCCCGGCGGCGCGCCGGATCTTCGTGTCGGAAACCGCCAGGGTCTACGAGGCGGGCATGTTTCCCGGCCAGTTCGGTGCCGATGCCGGGCGGGTCACCACCCTCGCCATCATCGTCTGCCAGCATGCCGGCTATGAGCCGGCGGACCGGGCAACCTGGCCGACACTGAGCTACCTCAAGGACACCGTAGCCCGTTTCGGCTTCGCGAGTCCGAGACTGATCGACAGCTTCGTCGCGCGTCTGGTGCAGACCGGCCACCTCGAACTCCGTCAGCAACCGGAGGATAACCGGGTGCGTCTGCTGTGCCCGAGCGAGCACCTTCTGGCCTGGGATCGCGACTGGATGGCAGCCCACTACGCGGCCCTCGAAGCGCTCTATCCCGAACCGGGTTTCGGTCCGCCGCGACAGCATGATCCCGCCTTTCAGGCGGCGCATGCCCGCTCGGCCGTCGCGGCTTTCGACGCGATCATCGCGATGATGTGGAGCAACCTTGAGATCATCTTCTTTCTCAGCAGCACGAGCGCGCTGATCATCCTCCTGTCGTTGTTCGAGATGGGCGGCAGCGAACCGGATAGCCGCATCCGCGAGGCCGATCTCGTCCAGCTCGCACCGCGCTTCGCCGTCTCGCGCAGCCATGTCCGCAACATCCTGGCGGTCGCGCAGGAGCGGAATTTCCTCGTCCGCTCGGGGCCGCGCAACGCCTACATCCAACTCACGCCGCACTGGATCGCTTCCTTCGACCGCTTCATCGCCGGCAGCCTCGCTCAGAGCGACCTCACCTACCGGCTCGCCCTGCGGCATCAGGCGGAACAGGCGCGCTCCGCGGCTTGATCAAACCGGGACGCATTCCGCTCGCCGCGGTTCGCCTCTAGAAGGCGGGACCCTTCTCTCGACGGCGAGCCCTGCCCCGATGCGCACCGAGACGCCCCCGACCGTCCGCCTCGACGAGTATCGCCCGAGCGATCACCTCATCGACCGGGTCGAGCTCGACGTGCGCCTCGACCCGCGCGACACCCGCGTGACCGCAACGCTCGCGCTGCGCCCGAATCCGGCAGGCCACGCCGGCGCGCCCCTCGTTCTCGATGGCGACGAGCTCTCCCTGCTGGCTCTCGAACTCGACGGGCAGGGGCTCGCACCGGAGGCCTACCGCGCCGGACCATCGGGCCTGACGCTGCACACGCCGCCGCAGCGTCCCTTCACCCTGCGGATCGAGACGCGCCTCGACCCGACCGCCAATACCCGGCTGATGGGCCTCTACCGCTCGAACGGCGTCTACTGCACGCAGTGCGAGGCCGACGGCTTCCGGCGGATCACCTACTTCCTCGACCGGCCGGACGTGCTCTCGATCTACATTACCCGCATCGAAGCGGAGCGGGCGGCCGCTCCAGTTCTGCTCGGCAATGGCAATCCGGTCGAGGCGGGCGAGGTGCCGGGGACCGGGCGCCACTACGCCATCTGGCACGATCCGCTGCCGAAGCCCGCCTACCTGTTCGCGCTGGTGGGCGGGCGGCTCGACCACGTGTCGAAGCCCTTCACCACCATGGAGGGCCGGGAGGTCGAGATCGCGGTCTATGTCGAGCCGGGCAAGGCCGCCCGCGCCGCCTACGCCCTTGATGCGGTCGAACGCTCCATGGCCTGGGACGAGACCGCGTTCGGGCGTGCTTACGATCTCGATGTGTTCAATGTCGTCGCCGTCTCCGATTTCAACATGGGGGCGATGGAGAACAAGGGCCTCAACATCTTCAACGACAAGTACGTGCTCGCCTCCCCCGAGACCGCGACCGATGCCGATTACGCGGCGATCGAGGCGATCATCGCCCACGAGTATTTCCACAACTGGTCGGGCAACCGCGTCACCTGCCGCGACTGGTTCCAGCTCTGCCTGAAGGAAGGCCTTACCGTCTTCCGTGATCAGGAATTCTCCTCCGACATGCGCTCGCGCGCGGTTCACCGGATCGCCGAGGTGCGCAACCTGCGCGCCCGCCAGTTCCCGGAGGATGCCGGCCCCCTGGCTCACCCCGTTCGGCCGAAGCAATATGCCGAGATCAACAACTTCTACACGGCCACGGTCTACGAAAAGGGCGCCGAGATCGTGCGGATGCTGCGCACGCTGATCGGCGAAACGGCTTTCCGCGCCGGGATGGACCGCTACTTCGCCGAGAACGACGGCACCGCCGTGACCGTCGAGGACTTCCTGAAGGCGTTCGAGGCGGTGACGGGCCGCGACCTCTCGCGCTTCGCCGAGTGGTACGAGCGGCCGGGAACGCCGCGCGTCACGGTTTCCGGCACCTATGAACCGAACGCCGGGACCTACCGCCTCACCTTCCGGCAGACGCGCCCCGGCGCCGGGGCGGATGCGCCGCCCCTCGTCATCCCGATCCGCCTCGGACTCGTCGGCGCCGGCGGCCCCCTCGATGGGACGACGAGCGCGCGCGTCGAGGCCGGCGTGTTCGTGCTCCACGCGGCCGAGGATGAGGTGACATTCGAGAATGTGGCGGAGGAGCCCGTTCCCTCGCTGTTTCGTGCCTTCTCGGCACCGGTTCGCGTGGAGAGCGCCCTCGACGACACGGCTCGCCTCACCCTGCTGCGCCATGATCCCGACAGCTTCAACCGCTGGGAGGCGGCCCAGCGCATCGCCCTGGGCCTGATGGCACGACAGGCGCACGGTGAGACTGCTGGACCCGCCGCCGCCGACGCGTTCGTCGCCGCGCTGGATGCCTTCCTCGACGCGGAGGCTCTGCGCGATCCGGCCTTCGCCGCCCAGATCCTTGCCCTGCCGAGCGAGGGAGACCTCGCCGACGAGATGGGAGCGGACACCGACCCCGACGCCATCTTCTCCGCGCGTCAGACGCTGCGCCGCCGCCTCGGAACGGGCCTGCGCGAGCGCCTGATGCATCTGCGCGAGACGCTGGCCGAGCCGGCGGGCACGCCCTTCTCGCCGGACGCCGACGCCGCAGGGCGGCGGGCCCTGCGCAATGCCGCCCTCGACCTGATCGCCGCCGCCGATGCGGGGGCCGGCACGGCGCTGGCCCAGGCGCAGATCGAGGCGGCCACGAACATGACCGACCGGCTCGCCGGGTTGGCGACCCTTGCGCTCCTACCGGGCGAAGTGCGGGAGGCGGCGCTGACCGCCTTTGCCGAGCGCTACGCCGACGAACCTCTCGTCCTCGACAAATGGTTCGCGATCCAGGCGATGATCCCCGAGGAGGGCACGGTGGAGCGGATCCGGCGGCTGCAGAGCCACCCGGCCTTCGCCATGAGCAACCCGAACCGCGTGCGCTCCCTCATCGGAAGCTTCAGCCTCGCCAACCCCACGCAGTTCAACCGTCCGGACGGCGCGGGCTACGCCCTCGTCGCCGAGACGGTACTGGCGCTCGACGGCACGAATCCGCAGGTCGCCGCGCGCCTCATGACCGCCTTCGGCCCGTGGCGCCGCCTCGAACCGGGCCGCCGATCCGCCGCCGAAGCCGCCCTGCGTCGCATCGTTGCCACGCCCGGACTTTCTCGTGATGTCGCCGACATCGCGACACGGAGCCTCGCCGGCTAGTTAAGACTTTGTTGAGGAAGGTGTTTCGGCGACTCGCAACCGCCGGAACCGCTCTCTGAGCGTCTTGCCGTGTCAACGCTCAGCCCCAAAAACTGCGTGGACAAACGTCCGCCCCCGATGTCCAATGTGAATACGATTCGAGACCGCCGGCGCGGCCCAGGCCGAGGCGCCGTTTCCAGACAGTACAGAGGTGGCGATATGTCGGGGGCGGCTTCCGCGTCCCTGTCCGCGCGCGCGCGCGCGGACACGATCCTCGGGATCCAGCGTACGACCGGCACCGCTCAAGCCCGCCTCATCCGGGCCGAAACGTGGCTTCGTTATGCGCTGCCGGCTCTGCTCGTCCTCTTCATGCTCACGCTGCTGGGCGTGGCGGCCCTCGAGATGCGCGGACGCCACGAGCAGGGAATGCGCGTGGCCACCCGCGAGGTCGAGGCGTTCGCCCGTCTCGCGGCCTTGTCTCTGTCAAAGGATCCGGCCGCCGCCGAGATGCGGCTCGACCGCGTGCTTCCCGTCCATCTCCTGCCAGCCGGCTGCGAGATTCTGGTGATCGGTCCGTCCGGCCGGATCCGCGCTGCCTATCCCGGCCCGGCACCGGCCGACACCTTCGCGGGCTATCTCGCGGAAGGGGAGCCCATCGCCATCCTCGGCGAGAGCGCCGGGGCCATGACGGTCAATCTCCAGGCCGGCGGGCAGGCCGTCGTCGCGGCGCGGCGCCTGGCCGACGGATCGGGCGAGGTCGCCGTCCTCCAGCGGTTCGAGCCGATCACCGCAGACTGGTGGCGGATGTTCGGCCACCATGCGGTCTCGCTTTCCGCCATCGCCCTCGTGCTGGCGGGCATGGCCACCGCCTACATCCTCCAGACCCAGCGGGCCCAGGCCGCCGACGAGGTCTGCGATCTGGTCAAGCAGCGCCTCGACACGGCGCTCGGACGCGGGCGCTGCGGATTGTGGGACTGGGACATCGCCCGCGGCACGATCTTCTGGTCCGACTCGATGTACGCCCTGCTCGGCTACACACCGGAGAAGGACCTTCTCTCCTTCGGCGACGTGAACGCCCTGCTCCATTCCGAGGACGGCGATCTCTACAGCCTCGCCCGCCATCTCGCCGCGAGCCACGCCACCGTCGATCACGAGTTCCGCATCCGCAACGCCTCCGGCGACTGGATCTGGCTGCGCACCCGCGCCGAGATCGTCGAGGATGCGGCCGACGGCAGCCGCCACCTTGTCGGCATCGCCATGGACGTCACCGAGCAGCGACGGCTGGCCGAGTTCACCGCCACCGCCGACATGCGCCTGCGCGACGCGGTGGAAGCGATCTCCGAAGCCTTCGTGCTCTGGGATGCCGGCAACCGGCTGGTTCTGTGCAACTCGAAATTCCGCGACCTGCACGCTCTCGCCAGCGAGGACGCGGTGCCGGGCCGCCGCTACGACGAGATCATGGGACAAGGCGCCCTCCCCCCGGTGCGGCGGGGCATTCCGGGCCCGGAGCGCGGCACGTCGCGCACCTTCGAGGTCGAACTCACCGACGGGCGCTGGCTCCAGGTCAGCGAGCGCCGCACCAAGGATGGCGGCTACGTCTCGGTCGGTACCGACATCACCAGCCTCAAGCGCCATCAGGAGCAGCTCGTCGCCTCCGAGCGCGAGCTGATCGGCACCGTCAAGGATCTGAAGCGCTCCCGCCGCACCCTGGAGACCCAGACGCAGCAGCTCGCCGACCTCGCCGAACGCCACCTCGACCAGAAGGCCCGCGCCGAGATCGCCAATCAGGCCAAGTCCGAATTCCTGGCCAATATGAGCCACGAGCTGCGCACGCCGCTCAACGCGATCATGGGCTTCGCCGAATTGATGGAGAGCGAAGTCTACGGCGCGCTCGGCTCCCCCCGCTACGCCGACTATTGCCGCGACATCCAGCAGAGCGGCACCTACCTGCTCTCGGTCATCGACGACATCCTGCACATGTCCCGCATCGAGGCGAAGCGGGTGAAGCTCGTGCGCCGCCCCCTCGACCTCGACACGGCCATTGCCGCCGCGGTGACGCTGGTGGCCAAGGAGGCGGCGAGCAAGGCGGTCTCCATCGATATCGAGCTGGCCGGGACCCTCAGCGTGCTGGCCGACGAGCGGGCGCTCCAGCAGATCCTGCTCAACATCATCCAGAACGCGGTGAAGTTCACGCCCGAGGGCGGCCGCGTCGCGCTGCGGGGACGCTCCTGCAACGGCTTCGCCCACCTCTTCATCGGCGATACCGGCATCGGTATCCCGCGAGCGGCGATTTCGAAGCTCGGTCGGCCGTTCGAGCAGGTCGAGACCAATCTCACACGCAGCTACAAGGGCTCCGGCCTGGGCCTTGCCATCGCCCGCTCCACCGCCGAGCTGCATGGCGGCTCGCTGCGCATTCGCTCGGAAGAAGGGGTCGGCACCCTGGTGCTGGTCCGGCTGCCGATGCCGACGCCCGCGCGTCTGGCCGAGCTCGGCCGGGAGGCGGAGCGAGACACGCTGACGGCGATCAGTGAATTGGCCGGCGCCACGCGGGCCAAGGGCGGGATGATCGTGCCCCTTTAACGATCCGCCTGCCCTTCCAACGCGGCGCGTCCCCAGGCCCTGGGCGGCGACGCGGCCGAGAAAGCCGAACGGCCGCATCCTCCGCCAGGATCGCCCGTCCGGCTCGAGAGGGAACGGCCATGCTCTCGTCGTCCATCATCAAACTGGTCGGTGCGCCGATCGAGATCGGCACGAGCGAGCCCGGAGCCGTGATGGGACCGGCCGCGCTGCGCACCGCCGGGTTGGTACGGGTGCTACAGGATCTCGGGCACACCGTGCACGACCTGGGCGAACTCTCCCCCGACGGCACATTGGGCCAGAGGACTCTCTCCGCGATACGCGCCTGGACGACCGAAATCTCTTCCATGGTCGAGACGGCGCTGGACGAGGGACACCTGCCGGTCGTGGTAGGCGGCGACCACAGCCTGTCGCTCGGCTCGATCGACGGGGCTCTGCGCCATTGCGCCCGCACCGGCCGGCCGCTCTTCGTGCTCTGGCTCGACGCGCATGCCGATTTCAACACCTTGGAGACCTCGCCCTCCGGCAATGTCCACGGCATGCCACTGGCCGCCCTGTGCGGCGAGCCCGGCTTCGAGGCGCTGTTCGAGGCGGGCGAGCGCCCGCTTCTCGACCCGGCCCGGGTTCACCTGTTCGGCCTGCGCTCCATCGATGCCGGGGAGCGGGCCCTCGTGACGCAGCGGCAGGTCAACATCGTCGACATGCGCACCATCGACGAGTTCGGCGTCGTGGCGCCGCTGCGCCGCATCCTCGATCGGGTGGCGGCCGCGAACGGTCATCTCCACGCGAGCTTCGACGTGGACTTCCTCGACCCGACCATCGCCCCCGGTGTCGGTACGACGGTGCCGGGCGGGGCGACGTTCCGCGAGGCGCATCTGATCATGGAGATGCTGTGCGACTCCGGACTGGTCGGCTCCCTCGACGTGGTGGAGCTGAACCCGTTCCTCGACGAGCGCGGGCGCAGCGCGCGGGTGCTGGTCGAGCTGGTGGCGAGCCTGTTCGGCCGCCGCATCATCGACCGGCCGACGGAGGTCCCGCCGCTGGAGACATGAACGGCGTCAGCCGATTTCCTCATGCCTCTTGAGGCGTCAGCCGATTTCCTCATGCCACGTGCGTCCGTCGCGTTCGATCAGGGCGATCGAGGCGGTCGGTCCCCAGCTTCCGGCGGCGTAGGGGCGCGGCGGCTCGGGGCGGTCGGTCCAGGCCTGGAGCAGGGTGTCGGCCCAGGCCCAGGACGCCTCCACCTCGTCGCGGCGCATGAACAAGGTGGCGTTGCCGCGCACCACATCCATCAGCAGGCGCTCGTAGGCATCGGGGTAGCGCTGCTTGAACGTCTCCTCGAAGGAGATGTCGAGGTTGGTCGGGCGCAGGCGCATGCCGCCGGGGCCCGGATCCTTGGTCATCACTTCGAGCTTCATGCCTTCCTCGGGCTGAAGGCGGATGACGAGGCGGTTCGGCTCGCGCCCGAAGGCGTCGGCGGGGAAGATCGAGAACGGCGAGGCGCGGAACTGCACCACGATCTCGGACAGTTTCTTCGGCAGGCGCTTGCCGGTGCGGACATAGAACGGCACCCCGGCCCAGCGCCCGTTGCGCACTTCGAGCTTGAGGGCAACGAAGGTTTCGGTCCGGCTCGGCATACCGCTGTCGAGGTCGGCCTGATAGCCCTCGACCGGCCGCCCGCCGACGGCGCCGGCCGCGTATTGCCCGCGCACGGTGACGCTCTGCACGTCGGCGGACGTGATGGGCTTGAGGGCGCGCAGCACCTTCAGCTTTTCGTCGCGCACGGAGTTGGCGTCGAGCGAGATCGGGCTCTCCATCGCCGTGAGGCAGAGGAGCTGGAGGATGTGGTTCTGCACCATGTCGCGCAGCGCGCCGGAGGTGTCGTAGTAGCCGCCGCGTCCCTCGACGCCGACCGTCTCGCCCACCGTGATCTGCACGTGATCGATCACATCGGCGTTCCACAGCCGCTCGAAGATCGTGTTGGCGAAGCGCAGGGCCATCAGGTTCTGCACCGTCTCCTTGCCGAGATAGTGGTCGATGCGGAAGATCTGGCTCTCGGGGAAGACCGCGCCGACTGCGTCGTTGATGGCGCGGGCCGACTTCAGATCCTTGCCGATCGGCTTTTCGAGCACGACGCGGCTGTTCTCGCCGATCAGTCCGTATCGGTCGAGGTTGCGGCAGATCGAGCCGTAGAGATCGGGCGAGGTGGCGAGATAATAGGGCCTGATCCGGTCAGGCCGCTCGTCGAGCAGGGCCTTCAGTTCATCCCAGCCCTCGTCGCCGAGGGCATCGACCGCCACGTAGAACAGGTGATCGAGGAAGCCGGCGAGCTTGGTCTCGTCGATTTCGGACGGCGGCACGAAGCTCTTCAGGGCGTCTCGCGCATGCTCCCGGAATTCCTCCAGGCTCATGTGGCTGCGCGAGGCGCCGATGATGCGGCTCGTCTCAGGGATCTGGGCGTCGCGGTAGCGCTGGTAGAGGGCCGGCAGGAGCTTTCGCTGCGTCAGGTCGCCGGTGGCGCCGAACACGACATAGTCGAAGGGCGAAACGGGGATGATGGTGGCCAAGCACGGCTCCCATGATTCGTGCGGGTTTCGAACCGCAGATGCCCGCCGGAGAACGATTCCTGCGGCTCCGCGCCACTGACCCGACCAACTGCCGGAACGCCCTGCGACGCCCGGCTCGGTGGGTTATCGGTTCGCAGTGACGGCTTGCAAGTGCGTTGCCGAACAATCGAACGGCTCCTCGACGAAGCGGGCGAGGATCAACGGCGAAGGTTGCTGCTCTCGTCGCTGGTAACGGCGCTTGCCTCCGCAGACCTTCGGCCTTCGAAAGCCCGCAGCGGCGGTCGATCCGATCAACCGGAGCCGTCGCGGCTCCGGCGTGAGCCGATGGAGCTGTAGTTCGGGGTCTGCTCGACGGTGACCGGCTTCTTCTCCTCTGGCACCGGCAGCTTGGCGATGCGCTCGATGCGGACGCCGGCGTAGTTGCCTCTCCGCCAGGCCAGGTTGACCTTCAGCACGAAATCCCGACCCAGGATCCTGAGCATGAACGAAGCCGGGAGGGTATAGGCCTCGGGAATGCCGAGCTTGGCACCGGATTTCGAGATATCCTTGATGTTACAGGGAATCTCGGTGCCGTCGAACAGCCGGATCATCGCGATCCAATTGGTGACCGTCCGCTCTTCGCGCCGCGCGACGAGAGAGGCCTCCACCTGATCTGCGCCGTCCCCCGAGAGGAGCTCGGACGGGAAATCGATGACGGAGGAAGGGGGGCTCGGCATAGGGGCCACGGCATGAGGCGTCTCGAAGCCCACGCTATCGGGAAAGTGTTGATGCAAGATGTGCATTGCGGCAGGCCGTACCCTGCGTTGGAGCAATTCCGCCGGGATCCGATCACAGTTTCGTTTCCGAGGCGCCGGCTCCGCAGAGCCGGTGCGACAAAGACTTGCCGGCTACATCGCTTCCGCGGGTCCCCGCACAGGGCGAAATCCGCTTGTCAATTGATCTTCCGGTCTGTTTTCCCTCTTTGTTATTCGCACTGCAAAAAGAGCCGGCTCTTCTTGCGGTGCAACGAAAATAGTTCATGGAGCAGGGCTCGAACGGGCTTGCAACACATGAACAGCTGATTAACGTACCTCCATCGTAACGCGTTCGATGTTTGACCCCTGGCAGGGAGCGGTCCCATGTCCGAGCTCATTCGCGTGAAACCGACCCATGACGGCACCTACACCGTCTATCGCGGGTCCATGGCCCTCGTTTCGGGCCTGACGAGGCTGCAGGCCGAGCGCTACGAGGCGACCATCGCCCGTCAGCAGCGCGGGCTCCCACCCCTCGTCGGCGCCTGAGGCGCTTCGCCGACGAATCGAGGGCGCGGCTCCGACGAGGGGTCCGCGCCCTTCGCATGTCGGCTTGCTCAGTGTCTCTCACAAAGCTCCGGCCACGCTGTCCTCGCCAGAGCGGGAACGGTCGGTGACCGGGAGTTTTGTGAGGCAGTTTCGGACCGGAGAGGTTTCGGCGCTGATCCAGGCGGCGGTATCGGGATCGGCGTCCTTGACCGGCAGATGCAGGATGATCGGCGTCTCGTAGGGGTGACGCCGCTTCAGCTCAGCCGCGAGGGCATCGGCCAAGCCTTCCCGGCTCTTGGGAATCGCGACCACCTCCGTGCCGCGTTCGATCGCCCCTTTCCAGGCGAAGACCGATTGCATGCCCGGGATCACGTTCACGCAGGCCGCAAGGCGGGCGCGGACCAAAGCCTCGCCGATGTCGAGCGCGACCGTGACATCGGGAAAGGTCGTGTAGACGAGGAGCGGGCGCTCCATGCTATGGCTCTCCCTCGGCAGACCGGCGCCCGATCTCGGATGTCCGGTGCGTGCCCCGAGTGAGACCGGCTCGGCCTCTTCCCGTCAACAGGGCTGACAGCACGGATGCCGCGTCGCTTTTCACGGATTGCCTTCGTGGCGAGCCCCACAGCCGACGCGCGGGAGGCGGCGGACCTGCTGATGCGCCGCTACGACCATGTCCCGCCCGAGGAGGCGGATGTCGTCGTAGCACTCGGCGGCGACGGATTGATGCTGCAGGTTCTTCACCGCTTCATGAACGCGCCCAAGCCGATCTACGGCATGAATCGCGGCACGGTCGGCTTCCTGATGAACGAGTTCCGCGAGGACGGGCTGCTCGACCGTCTGGAGGCAACGAAGCGCTCGACGATCCACCCGATGACGATGATCGCCACCGATACGGAGGGACGCAGCCACACGGCGCGGGCGATCAACGAGGTCTACATGCTGCGCCAGACCCACCAGACCGCCAAGCTGCGAGTCTCAGTGGACGACCATGTGCGCTTGCCCGAACTCATTGCCGACGGGATTCTGGCCGCCACGCCGGCGGGCTCGACCGCTTACAACCTGTCGGTCGGCGGGCCGATCCTGCCGCTCAACGCCCATCTTCTGGCATTGACGCCGATCTCGGCCTTCCGCCCCCGGCGCTGGCGCGGCGCGCTGCTGCCGAACTACGCCCGCATCCGCATCGACGTGATCGACGCCGAGCACCGTCCCGTCGCGGCGGTGGCCGACCACACCGAGTTCCGCCGGGTCTGCACGGTGGAGACGTGGCTCGATCACGCCACCAACCTCGTGCTGCTGCACGACCCCGGTCACAGCCTGGAGGAGCGCATCCTGCGCGAACAATTCGGCTGAGCGCTCGGGAGACCGGCGGCCGCGTCAGAAGTCGCTGGCGAGGCCCTTCACCTCCCAATCCTCGTAGCGGACCGGCTCCAGGCCGCCGCGTCCCAGCGCCTCGGGACGCTCGGCGATCTTGGCCGCACGGGCATCGATGGCAGCGCGCCGCTCGGCCGCCTCCGCCAGCGCCCGCTGCGCCGCCGGGGACAGGGTACGCGGCGCGGCGCCCGTCGAGCCGGCCTCGTCCTTGGCATCCGCCTGTGTCATGCCGATCTCCTTCATCGCTCGCATCACGTCTTGCATCCTTTGCCGACAGATGTGACTTCGTCGGCCCAGGGGCGAGACCCCACCGACCCCTTTTAGCCCAGAACGGCCCTTCCCGCTTGGCAACGTCCCCCAACCACCGCACGCCGCCCGCCTTCGACTCGTCCGTGCCGGGTCTCGCCGCACGCCACGTCGCGCGCGAGGCGGTTGCGACCCTTCTCGGTCCCTCCCGCGGTCTGGCGCTCGAAGATGCCCTCGCCCAAGCCGGGCGCGGGGCCCGGCTGGAGGCCGGAGAGGCGGCGCTCGCCCGAGCGATCGCCACGGCGAGCTTCCGCCGCCTCGGATTCATCCGGGCAGCACTCGCGGCCCGCCTGCGCGACGGCCTTCCCGAGGACCGGCCGCACCTCCTGGCCCTGCTGGTGACCGGTGCGGCGCAGATCCTCGACCTCGCGGTGGCCGACCACGCCGCCGTCGATCTCTCGGTGCGCCTCGCCAAGGCCGACCCGCAGCTCCAGCACCTTGCGCCCCTCGTCAATGCGGTGCTGCGCCGGATCGCCCGCGAGCGCGACGCCATCCGGGCGGAGGAGAACGATCCGCTCGCCCACAACACCCCGGACTGGCTCGCCCGGCGCTGGCGGGCGGCCTACGGCGAGGAGACGGCGCGCCGCATCGCCGCGGCCCATCTGGAAGGCGCGGTGGTCGATCTCACCGTTTCGCGCGACGCGGACATCTGGGCCGAACGGCTCGGCGCCCTCCGCCTCGACCTTGGCTCGCTCCGTCTGGTCGAGGTGCGGGACTCCGTGGCCGAACTGCCCGGCTATACCGAAGGCGCCTGGTGGGTACAGGACGCCGCCGCCGCCCTGCCCGTACGGCTGCTCGCCCCCGCTCCGGGTGAGCGCATCGCCGACCTCTGCGCCGCGCCCGGCGGCAAGACGGCCCAGATCGCGGCGGCGGGCGCGACGGTCACGGCCGTCGACCGATCGGGCGCGCGGCTCGAACGGCTCGGACGCAACCTCGAACGCCTCGGCCTCTCGGCGGAGGTGGTGACGGCCGATGCCCTGGGGCTGCCGGAGGATGCACCCTTCGACGCGGTGCTGCTCGACGCCCCCTGCTCGGCAACCGGCACGATCCGTCGCCATCCCGATGTTGCCTGGACGAAGAGCGAGAGCGATGTGATGCGCCTGTCCGGCCTCCAGCGCCGGCTCCTCGACAAGGCCGCGCGGTTGACGCGGCCGGGCGGACGGCTCGTCTACTGCACCTGCTCCCTGGAGCCCGAGGAGGGCGGCGGACAGGTCACGGACTTTCTGGAGCGCAACCCGGATTTCGAGCGGATCGCGATCACCCCCGACCAGTTGGCCGGCCATGCCGAGCTGATCGACGCGTCCGGCGACCTGCGCACCCTGCCAAGCCATCTCGCCGGCGGCACCGGACGGGCGGGCGGCCTCGACGGCTTCTTCGCGAGTGTCCTGCGACGGCGGGACTGAGATCGGAACAGTCTGAAGCCGAACGTGTGATCCGGAGGCCTCCGGCCTCGTATCGAGCCCTCAGCAGCAATAGGCTTTCAGGCCGGCGCCGACCATGGCGAGCCCCGTCACGAGGGAGAGGCCGCCGGCCATCTCCATCCGAGCGGTCCAATCCGGATAGAGCGGCGCGCGGCCGGCCAGAACCAGCCCGCTGGACAGGCTCACGAGACTGAGCAACGCAATCATTCATCCCCCCAAACGAGCGCTTGTCGCCACGCCGTCCCAGCGGTCACCACGCCGTCTTCGAAGGCATTAACGCGCGCACTCCGCCAGCGGGCTTCCCCGCTATTCCCGACTTTCACAGTTCGATTATGAAACCGCTGGGCTAGTCACCGGAAACCAATATCGAGAGCTTAGCCGGTTACGTAACCTTTGTTACACAATCCGCATTAACCATTCGTTCAAGTGTGTAAACAAAGCCTTAGCAGGGCCAGTCAACTTCGGTTAAATATTTTCAGCACAACGAACTTCCCTCCCGTTTCGGCGGCCCCATGCCTCACGTGTCCAGCTTCTGGGTGCGCTCTTCCGTCATGCTTGCAGGCGCAGCAAGCTTTCTTCTCATCGGAACGGGGGCGGCCAGCGCCCACGTCAAATGGTTCTGTGCTTTCGATGTCGCCGGCCAGCCGCGCGGTCTCGAACAGGTGCTTTGCACCGACTTCGAACTCCTGACAGGTCTCGCCCTCGTCTGCCTGATGTTCGGCTGCCTGGCCGAGGGAACCCACCTCGGCACTGCACTTCTCAACGCCCTCGACCGCGTCACCGCGGCGGCCCGCGTCAACAGCGCCCTGATCGTTCGGGCGGTGATGGGGTTCTTCCTCGTCTCGCTGTGGAACCTCGGCGGGATCATCCTGACGCCGGAACTGAAGACGGACGTCGCCTGGATCCCGTGGCTGCAACTGGCCATGGCCGCGGGCCTGCTGTGGAAGCGCACCCTGCCGTTCACCGCCGCCGGCATCGTGTTCCTGTTCGCCTTCGCCGTCTGGAACTACGGCATCTTCCATCTCGCCGACTATCCGGTCTTCCTTGGCGTGGCCGCATTCCTGGCGCTCACCGCCTTCGACCGCACCCTGTTCGGCCAGCGCCCCATCGACGTGGTGCGCATCGCCGCCGCGATCACCCTGATGTGGGCCTCCGTCGAGAAGTGGGCCTATCCCCACTGGACCGATCCGCTCATCGCCGCCAAGCCCGCCATGACCATGGGCGCCTCGCCGGAACTCTTCATGCAGGCCGCGGGCGTCATCGAGTTCACCCTGGCCTTCGCCCTGATCTGGACTCCTTTGGTGCGTCGCGCCTCGGCGATCATCCTGACGGCCGTGTTCGTCTCGGCGATCTTCGAATTCGGCAAGATCGACGCCATCGGCCACTCGGGTATCATCGCGGTCCTGATCGCCATCGCCGCGGACGATGCCCGGGTGCCCGCCACCCGCCGGGACGTGGTCCTCGCCCCGGTCTACTATGCCAGCGCCCTGATGCTGTTCCTTGGCGCCTACTACCTCGCCCATAGCACCCTCTACGGCGCCGGCTACGGGATCGGTGCGGGCATGGGCGGTATTCCGGTGATCTGAGCCGGGGCCGGCAGCGCGACGGATGCTTCGGGGGTGCCCCTTGCGATAGGGACACCCCCGAGCCGTTTTTCGTGCTCCCGATCCAATCGTTCGGAGCGGATCCGACGCAATGCGGCGCGACGCGCGAAACAGGGGCACCAAGATCTTCGCAACACACCCTTCACGTTTCGCTAAGTTTACCAAATCCGACCGTCGATATTCTGCGGACAAAGCGGAAGACAGGCTGCTTCTGAGAGCCGGGAAAGAAGCAATTCGTTAAATACGCCCTGATGCATTTTTCCTACACGGGCGCCGTTTAACGCGATGGCAAGCCGACCGGATCGACAGTCCGACCTGTAACGACGCGGCACCGGACGGGATGGCATGAGACATCGTGAGCAGACCGACGCGACGATCCAGCAGCGCGCGGACAGCGTGCGCCGCCTTTCGAGCGCGCCCGTTTCCGGCGAGGATCACGCCCTGCACGGGCTCGATTTCGCCTCGCAGGATTGCCTCGGCCTCTCCACCCACCCCCAGATCGTCGCCGCGGCCGCCGACACCCTGCGCCGGTTCGGCGTGCGCAGCGTCTGCGCCGGGGCCGAAGCCGGCGATACCGGCCTTGCCGTGACCCTGGAGCGCCGGATCGCCGACTTCCTTCAGATGGAGGAGGCTTTACTCTGCCCGACCGGCCGGGCCGCCGCTCAGGCCGTGATCCGCGGCCTCGTACGCCCGGCCGACCACGTCGTGATCGATGCCGCGATCCGGGGAGGACTTCGGGAGGATGCCGAGGCCGGGACGAACAACCTCCAGCCGTTCCGCCACCTCGATGCGGAGCATTGCCGCGAGCGTCTCCGGGCCATCCGCGCCCGCGACGCGGAAAACGGTATCCTCGTCGTGACCGAGAGCCTGTCGCCGCTCGATTCCGGTACGCCGGACCTCGCCGCTCTGCGGGCCCTGTGCGACGAGTACGGTGCGACACTCCTTGTGGACGTGTCCCAAGATCTGGGCTGCCTCGGCGAGGACGGTCGCGGCCATCTCGGCCTTCAGGATATGCTGGGCAGGGCCGATCTCGTCATCGGCACCTTCTCGAAGAGCTTTGCCTCCAATGGCGGCTTCGTTGCTGCCCGCACCCGCGCCGTGACGGCGTGCCTGCGCGTCGGCGAGGCGGCCCAGGCGCTCTCACCGATCCAGCTCGCAGTCATCCTCAAAGCGTTCACCGTCATCGACGCGGCCGAGGGCTGTCAGCGCCGTGCCCGATTGATGCGCAACGTCCTCAACCTGCGCACGGCCCTGCGGGAGCGGGGTCTGAGCGTCTGCGGCGAGCCCTGCACCTCCGTCTGCGTCGAGATCGGTTTTGGCGAACGGGCGCGCCGCTTCGCCGGTCATCTGTCCGACTTCGGCCTGCTGGTCGACCTCGGAACGCTGGAGGAAACCGGCCGTCTGCGGCTGCACGTCACCGCCGGGCAGTCGGATGCGGAGATCATGCGGGCCGCTTCCTGCGTCGCGGCTGCGCTGGACCGGGCGCGGGCCGAAGTGTCTCCTCCGGCGCGCCGCCCACGCCTGCGGGCCGCCGCGTAAGCGCCGATCCGCTCGGACGCATCCGGGCGGCGACCCTGGGGAAGCCGACGCTTCAGGGCCGGGAACTCGGGCTTACGAGCCTCGGAGCGGCTTTCCATCGACGATGGCCGTCCATTCCGGGGCGCCGCAGGCGAACCCGGATTCCACGGCTGGCCTTGACCGCAAACGTGCCTTCCGCATCACGGGCGAATTCCGGGCTCCGCTGCGCGGCCCCGGATTGACGTGCGTCATCCGACGTTCCGAGCATTGCCGGCGCCCGGAGCGGAGTGTCAGAGAACCATGCCGCGGGCGTCCGCCTCCCTTTCGACCGCATCCAGCAGGGCACGGGACGCGATCAGACGGCGGTCGATCATCGGATCGGTAAGCCGGTCGATCCAGAGCGGCCAAGTCTCCCGCGCCTCCTGGGTGCGGCCTTCGAGATCCCTGCGGACGACGCGCAGATAGGGAATCCCACGGGGGCCGAGCCGGTCGAGGGTGCGGCACAGGTCGCGGCGGAACTCCTGCGAGATCCGGGCGAGTCCGGCATGGGCGGATTCGTAGGCGCCGATCAGGGCGTGGGCATGCCCGACCGCCTCCTGGGGAAACGTCGTACGGAACATGGCAGGTGTCTCGCGAGGGACTATCCGATCAATGCACGGAATCGTTCCGGGTTCTGCCGGCGAGTCCGGTAATCTCCGGTCCAGCTTGGCTTTTTTCCGGCCTGATCTTGTGCATCGCATTGTTGACACTCGCCGCACGTGATGCGACTGCGCCGCACCTTAAACAGGGTCTCCCGGCGATCCCGATCAGCGGCAGTCCGTCTTGTGGCTGTACGCGTGCGGCGTGACGGCGGGCCGACCCCGATTGCGCCGGGGCACCCGTCCCGGTGCTCAAGGCGACGGGACGTCATGACGCGAGCCTTCATCTTTCCGGGACAGGGCAGCCAAGCGGTCGGCATGGGCAAGGCGCTGAGCGAGGCGTCACCGGCCGCCCGGCAGGTCTTCGAGGAGGTCGATGCGGCGCTCGGCCAGAACCTGTCGCGGCTGATGTTCGAGGGCCCGTCGGAAGAACTGACACTGACCGCCAACGCGCAGCCGGCGCTGATGGCGGCGAGCCTCGCGGTGCTGCGCACCCTGGAGGCCGAGCGCGGCCTCGATCTAGCGCGCGACGCGGCATTCGTGGCCGGCCACTCGCTCGGCGAGTACTCGGCGCTGGCCGCCGCCGGCACCTTCACGATCTCCGACGCCGCCCGCCTGCTGCGCATCCGCGGCGAGGCGATGCAGCGGGCGGTGGCGCCCGGCATCGGCGCCATGGCCGCCCTGCTCGGGCCTGACCTCGCGACTGCGCGCGACATCGCGGAAGAGGCGGCACAGGGCATGGTCTGCGACGTCGCCAACGACAACGGCGCCGGTCAGGTCGTCCTTTCCGGTCACCGGGAGGCCGTCGAACGGGCGATGGCGCTGGCTCAGGGGCGCGGCGTGCGCCGGGCCGTGCTTCTCAACGTCTCCGCTCCGTTCCACTGCGCCCTGATGGCGCCGGCGGCCGAAGCGATGCGCCGGGCGCTGGCCGAGGTGGCGATGAAGGCGCCCGTCGTGCCGGTCTATGCCAATGTCACCGCCGGCCCGCTCACCGAGCCGGACGCGATCCGCGACGCGCTGGTGACCCAGGTCACCGGAACCGTGCGCTGGGCCGAGAGCGTCGCCGCCATGGCCGAGGCCGGCGTCGACCGCTTCCACGAACTCGGCGCCGGCAAGGTGCTGACCGGGCTCGTCAAGCGGATCGCGCCGAGCGCTTCGGCAAGCGCGGTCGGCACGCCCGACGACGTCGCCGCCTACGCCTGATTCCTTTTCCCCGATCGAAAAGAGCCGACACCATGTTCGACCTCACCGGCCGCAAGGCCCTCGTCACCGGCGCGACCGGTGGGCTCGGCGGGGCGATCGCCCGGGCGCTGCACGCGCAGGGCGCGCATGTCGCGCTGTCCGGCACCCGCCGCGCGGTACTCGACGAGCTGGCAGCCGAACTCGGCGGCGAGCGCGTCGCGGTGGTCGAGGCGAACCTCGCCGACAAGGCCGCGGTGGAAGCGCTGCTTCCTGCCGCCGAATCGGCCCTCGGCGGTCTCGACATCCTGATCAACAATGCCGGCATCACCCGCGACAACCTCTTCATGCGGATGAAGGATGAGGAGTGGGAGGCGGTTCTCGACGTCAACCTCACCGCCGCCTTCCGCCTGTCGCGCGCCGCGCTCAGAGGCATGATGAAGCGCCGCTACGGCCGCATCATCGGCATCAGCTCGGTAGTCGGTGCCACCGGCAATCCGGGACAGGGCAACTATGCGGCGGCCAAGGCCGGCCTCGTCGGCATGACCAAGGCCCTGGCGGCGGAGGTCGCCACGCGCGGCATCACCGTGAACTGCATCGCGCCGGGCTTCATCGCCTCGGCGATGACCGATGCGCTGAACGAGAAGCAGCGCGAGACGATTCTCACCCGCGTGCCGGCGGGCCGGCTCGGCACCGGCGCCGAGATCGGTGCGGCGGCGGTTTATCTCGCGTCGGAAGAAGCGGGTTACGTGACCGGGCAAACGCTGCACGTCAATGGCGGCATGGCGATGTATTGAGACCGTCCACAAAGGGGTGTTCTGACCGGAAAACCACGGCGATGAATGCTTTCTGAACCGCCCCTCGCCAGAGCGGAAACCCTGTGTTAACACCCGGCTCAGCCGTGCAGGGGAGTTGACGGTTCAGCGGGTTGCGGCTTTTTCCAAACCACGCGCGATCGAACACCGGCCGTCCCAAAAACCCCCGAAGCGGGAAGGCGGCCACGGCGCTTTCGTCAGAAGCACAAACCACCACGATCGAAAAGACGAGGACCAACAACGATGAGCGATATCGCCGAGCGCGTGAAGAAGATCGTCGTCGAGCATCTGGGCGTCGAGCCTGAGAAGGTCACCGAGGCCTCCAACTTCATCGACGATCTCGGCGCCGACAGCCTCGACACCGTCGAGCTGGTGATGGCGTTCGAGGAGGAGTTCAACGTCGAGATTCCGGACGACGCGGCCGAGACCATCCAGACGGTCGGCGACGCGATCAAGTTCCTGGAGAAGAACTCCGCCTAAGGCGGTGTCCTCACGCGGGCGGGGTCGACAAGACCCCGCGCGCCACCATGTTTCGAAGAACCGTCGTCCTTCGGGACGAACAATGAGTCCTTCGCGGACTGAGCGGATCGTTGGGATCAGGCAATGCGTCGGGTGGTGATCACGGGTCTGGGGATGGTGTCGCCGCTGGGCGGCAACGTCGAGCATACCTGGAGCCGCCTCATCGCCGGTGACAGCGGCGCCTCCGCGGTCACCGCCTTCCAGACCGACGATCTCGCCTGTCGGATCGCCTGCACACTGCCCTTCGGCGACGGCTCCGACGGAACCTTCAACCCCGACCGGTGGATGGAGGTGAAGGAGCAGCGTAAGGTCGATCCCTTCATCGTCTACGCCATGGCCGCCGCCGGCCAAGCGCTCGACGATGCCGACTGGCACCCGAAATCCGACGCAGACCAGGAGGCCACCGGCGTCCTGATCGGTTCGGGCATCGGCGGCATCGGCACGATCTACGACGCCTCCGTGACTCTCCACGAGAAGGGTCCGCGGCGCATCTCGCCCTTCTTCATCCCTGGCCGCATCATCAATCTCGCCTCGGGGCAGGTCTCGATCCAGCACGGGCTGAAGGGCCCGAATCACGCGGTCGTCACGGCCTGCTCCACCGGCGCGCACGCCATCGGCGACGCCTCGCGGCTGATCGCGCTGGGCGATGCCGACGTGATGGTGGCCGGCGGGACCGAGGCGCCGGTCAACCGGCTGTCGCTGGCGGGTTTTGCGGCCTGCCGCGCGCTCTCCACGGGCTTCAACGACGATCCGACCAAGGCGTCCCGGCCCTACGACCGCGACCGCGACGGCTTCGTCATGGGCGAGGGCGCCGGCATCGTCGTGCTCGAGGAATACGAGCACGCCAAGGCGCGCGGCGCCAAGATCTACGCCGAGGTGATCGGCTACGGCCTGTCTGGCGACGCCTACCACATCACCTCGCCCGCCCCGGACGGCGACGGTGGCTACCGCTGCATGAAGGCGGCGGTGAAGCGGGCCGGGATCGACCCGTCCGAGATCGACTATATCAACGCCCACGGCACCTCGACCCCGCTCGGCGACGAGCTGGAACTCAAGGCTGTGGAGCGCCTGCTCGGCGACGCCGCCTCCAAGGCGTCGATGTCCTCGACGAAGTCGGCGATCGGCCACCTGCTCGGCGCGGCTGGCGCAGTGGAGGCGATCTTCTCCGTGCTGGCGATTCGCGACGGGGTGATGCCGCCGACGCTGAACCTCGACAACCCGTCGGTCGAGACCGCGATCGACCTCATTCCGCATGAGGCCAAGCGCAAGCGCGTCGATACGGTCCTCTCGAACTCTTTCGGCTTCGGCGGCACCAATGCCTCGCTGCTGATGCGCAGAGTCGCCTAGCGCACCGTCCCGAAAGGCGGCCGCCGGCTTTCGGGCAGAAACGATGTGAAGAGGCCGATGATCCGCCGACCGTCGGCGATGTGTGGCGTCCCGGTCGCAGGCAACGCCATTTCGCCACAAAACGGCTTAGACTGCCTCGCAGAGTGCCTGGCTCTCCACCGGGCCAAGACTTTGTGAGAGACGCTCAAGGTTCCGCCCGTCGAACGTTCGTCGGCCGGAACACGGTGCCTTGAGCGGGGCACCGCACAGGGCCACAGCAGGATTCCGGATGTTTCGCAGACGACAAGATCCGCCGTCTCCGCCGCCCGCCTCCGAGGAGCCGTCGCTGCCGAACCGGCCGTCGCCGCGCAGCCCGAGCGAGGCGATCAAGCCCACCGTCGCCCCTCCCCCGCCCGAGAGGCCGGAGCGCCGCCGCGGCGGCCTGCTCGCCACCATCAGCGGGTTCCTGACACTTGGCGTCGTGCTGGCGCTCGGCGCCCTGATCGGTCTCACTCTGATCAACCGGCAAGCCTCCGAGCCGGGTCCGCTCGCCGCCGACAAAGTCGTGGTGATCCCCAGCCGCAGCGGCACCTCGGAGATTGCCAGCATCCTCGCCCGCGAGGGCGTGATCGAGCATCCGAGCCTGTTCGAGATGTCCGCCCGCTTCGGTGGCAAGGGGCCGCTCAAGCATGGCGAGTACATGTTCAAGGCCCATGCCAGCGTGAAGGACGCGATCGAGACGCTGACCAATGGGCGTCAGGTCCAGCACGCCATCACCTTCCCCGAAGGCCTCACCTCCGAGCAGATCGTCGCCCGGCTCAACGACAACGACGTGCTCTCCGGCGAAATCGCTGAGACGCCGCCGGAAGGCTCGCTCCTGCCAGATACCTACAAGTTCGAGCGCGGCGCCACGCGCCAGCAGATCGTCAACCTGATGCGCGCCAAGCAGCGCGAGGTGCTGAATCAGATCTGGCAGCGCCGCAGCGCCGATGTACCGGTGAAGACGCCGGCCGAGATGGTGACGCTGGCCTCCATCGTCGAGAAGGAGACCGGCCGCGCCGACGAGCGGCCGCGAGTGGCGGGCGTGTTCGTCAACCGCCTGCAGAAGCGGATGAAACTGCAATCCGATCCCACCATCGTCTACGGGCTCGTCGGCGGGCGCGGCACCCTCGGGCGCGGCATCCTGCGCTCGGAGATCGAGCGCGCGACCCCCTACAACACCTACGTGATCGAGGGCCTGCCCCCCGGCCCGATCGCCAATCCGGGCCGGGCAGCCCTGGAGGCGGTCGCCAACCCCTCGCGCACCAAGGATCTCTACTTCGTCGCCGACGGCACCGGTGGCCACGCCTTCGCCGATTCCCTTGAGGGTCACCAGCGCAACGTGACCCGCTGGCGCCAAGTGGAGCGCTCCCGCCAGCAGTCGCAGCAGGCCGATCCCACGGCCGTCGACAAGGTCGATCCGAACACCGCCGAGCCGAATGCCGGCCAGCCCGGCGCAATCCCCGGTCGCTCGTCGGCCTACGCGCCGGGCTCGAACGCGGCGCTGGACGGCGGGGCGGCCGACGGCGGAGCGCGCCCGAAGGCCTTCGACGCCTCCGAAGGCACCCGGCTCGACCCCCTGCGCAACAAGACCTTCGATCTCGGCTCTCCGAAGACGGTGCCGGCGCTACGCAACCCGTGACGTCGCCCGCCGCAGTTCTCCTCAGATGTGAGAGGGAGGAACAGGCCGGGTGCGCAGGACGCCGCTCGGCAAGGCGCGCATATCGAGCTCATCGAGCGAGGTGAGGACGAGGTCGGCCCTTGCCGCCCGCAATAGAGCCTCATCGCCGAGCCGGGCGATGCCGAGCCCGGCCATGCCGCCGGCCTTCGCTGCCCGGATCCCGGCCGGCGCGTCCTCGACGACGAGGCATTGCCAGGGAGGCGTGTCCACGGCGGCGGCGGCGAGCAGGAACAGGGCCGGATCGGGCTTGCCGCGCGGCACCTCGCGCCCGCTCACATCGGCATCGAACAGCGACAGCAGCGTGCGGCCCTCGGATAAGATCACGCGGGCCAGCAGCGCGTCGGCGTTCTTCGAGGCCGAGGCAAGCACCGTACGCAGCGGCAAACCCCGCAGCGCCTCGGCGAAACGGATCGCATCGGGGAACGCTTCGAACCGGTCTTCCGCGATCAGCCGGTCGATCACCGCCTGCTTTTTCTCCGCGTAGGCAGCGGCCTGCGCCGCCGCCCCGGAACCGCCGAGACGCTCCAGCGTGGCCCGTGCGCCCTCGAGCCGCCGCTTGCCCGCGACATAGGCCTGATAAAAAGCCGTGGTGAAGCCGCTCGGGTCGGCGAAATCGGCGAGCGCCTCGCGCCAAGCCTGCTCGTGGGGCGAATCGACCAGCACGCCGTCGACGTCGAAGATCACCGCGCGCAGGGGCTCCGTTACGGCGTCAGGGCTTGGAGCCATGGTCATCCCCGGCCGGCGGGCGGATCGTGCGCGTCACCGAGGGCTTGGCCGCCGAAAGGCCGAGGCGCTCCCCTTCATGCCACAGGGTCAGTTCCTTCCCCTCCAGCAGGCTGTAGGTGGCGGCGGCGTGGTCGAGTTCGACCCGGATCGTCCGGCCGCGGATGCGGAGCGTGAAGCTCATCCGGCCCCAGGCTTCGGGCAGGCAGGGATGGAAGCCGATGCGTCCGCCCGTGTCGCGCATCCCTGCGAAACCGTAGACCAGGGCGAGCCACGTGCCGCCGATCGCCGCGATGTGCGCGCCGTGCATCATGTTCCCGCCGATATCGGACAGGTCCATCGCCACGGCGAAGTTGAAGTAGTGGATCGCCTTCTCGCGCAATCCGATCTCGTTGGCGACGATGCTCTGGATGCAGACGGAGAGCGACGAGTCGTGGGTGGTCAGCGGGTCGTAATACTCGAAGTTTCGCCGCTTGGCCTCGTGCGAGAATTGCTCGCTCAGCAGGAACATGGCCAGCACCATGTCGGCCTGTTTGATCACCTGACACCGGTACAGGTTCAGCGGGTGGTAGTGCAGCAGCAGCGGGTAATGATCCTCCGGCGTGGCCGCGAAATCCCACCGCTCCAGATCGAGGAAGGCGTCATCCTGCGGATGCACCTTCAGCCGATCGTCGTAGGGCAGGTACATGTGCTCCGCCGCCCGATCCCAGGCCTCGGGCTCGTCCGGTTCGAGGCTGGTGCGGCGCACGAGGCTGGCAAAGCTCTCGGGGTCGTCGCGCTGTAGCCTGCGCACGGTCGCGGCGGCGGTGCGCATGTTCTCCCGCGCCATCAGGTTCGTGTAGCAGTTGTTGTTGACGATCGCCGTATACTCGTCCGGCCCGGTCACACCGTGGATGCAGAAGCGGCCGCCCATCCGCTCGGAGAAGAAGCCGAGGTCGCACCAGAGACGGGCGGTCTCGACCAGGATCTCGGCGCCGTAGCGGCACAGAAAATCCTCGTCACCGCTCACCTCGACGTACTGGCGCACGGCGAAGGCGATGTCGGCGTTGATGTGATACTGCGCCGTCCCCGCCTCGTAATAGGCGGAGGCCTCCCGTCCGTTGATCGTGCGCCAGGGAAACATCGCGCCGCGATGCCCGAGTTCGCGAGCCCGGTCGCGAGCGCTGTCGAGCATGTCGTAGCGGACCTTGAGCAGGCTGCGCGCCATCGGCGGATTGGTGTAGATCAGGAACGGCAGGACGTAGATCTCGGTGTCCCAGAAGTAGTGCCCCTCATAGGTCCGCCCGGTCAGACCGCGGGCGGGGATGCCGTGTCCCTCGGCCCGCTCCGAGGCCTGCATCAACTGGAACAGATTCCAGCGGATCGCCTGCTGCAATCTCGGGTTTTCGGCGTCCACCCTCACGTCGGCGCGCTGCCAGAAGCGGTCGACATCCGCCTCCTGGCGCGCGCGGATCGATGCGAAGCCGCGCTCCACCGCACGGTCGAGCGTCCAGGCCACCCGCGAGCGGATCGGTTCGGGCGCCGTGTCGCCGGAATAATGGTAGCTCAGGTATTTGTGGACGCGGATCGTCTGGCCCGGCGCGAGGGTGCTGCGAACGACGATGCGGGCGAGGTCGTCGTCGCAGCTCGCCTGGGCGGCAAACGGGCCGTCGGCAGCGATGACGTGATCCATGCCGCAGCCGAGCACCAATCCGGAACTTACGGTGCGATAGCTGAGAATGGCGCGCAAAGCCGCGACCCGGAACCCGGTCGGGTGCAGGACGCGGCCCACGAACCCCTCCGCCAAGCGCGGGTCGCTGGTGTCGGCGGCGAGCGGCTGGTCGTTCCGCAACTCGGATGCGATCACCACCTCCGCCTCGGCGTCCTCGATCGTCAGCGCGTATTCGACCGCGGCGAGATGGCGATGCGCGAGGGAGACGAGGCGGAGCGTGCGCAGGCGCAGGCGCTTCCCCGAAGGCGTCAGCCAAGCCACGTGCCGGTTCAGGGTTCCGGTCCGGAAATCGAGGATGCGCCGATAGGAGAGGATTTCGGCCTCCGCCAGGACGAAGGGCTCATCGTCGACGGAGAGCGACATGAGCATCCCGTCGGGACAGTTCAGGATGCTCTGGCCGACCGTGGGAAAGCCGTAGGCGCGCTCGCCGTACGAGATCGGGCGGTGCTCGTAGAAGCCGTTGAGATAGGTCCCCGCCTCGCGGACCGGTGTTCCCTCGTCGGCGATCCCGCGCATTCCGAGATAGCCGTTCGACAAGGCGAACATCGTCTCCCCCTGCCCGGTGAAGTCACGCGCCAATTCGCGCACGTAGCGGACGGCCTCGATCGCCCACGGGTTCGGGGGAAAGATATCGGTCGGCGGATTCAGGCGCGGGCGCAGCATCGATCGTCCGTTCGCTCGGTCTCGGGGGATGCCGGCCCGGCGGTCCCGTTGGCGACGGAGGGCCGGATGCCGTCACGGATCGCCGGCCCCATGCTTTTCGCCCACTCGGACAGACCGGCACCGCCATGGGGCCGGAGCCGAGCCGGCACGGCCTGCGAACATGCAACCTGAATAGCGTTGATCTCGAAGCCGCCCGCAATACCCGCGGTACACGACCGATCATTCCATACAATCGACGCAACCATACGGTGTCAATAGCGGTTGAAGATCGAATAACTGAGCAACGATGATCGCGATCGGCGATTATTTATCATTTGCTAAAAGATCATAATCTCAATTTTCGCTCAAAATCCTCCGCATTTTCTTTTTGGAGCCTGCCGTCATTTGCTTCATCGCGGAAAATATTGGAATCATTGATCGTCTTCGATCGGCCCCCTCACGGCTGACCGTGCCGGTGACCGACGGATGGAGCCGATCCGATGACCGTGCGCCTCACGCCGATCCCGGCATCCGACGGCCGCCAGCCCGTGAGGCGCGGCCCCGAACCCGAGCGGAGGCGATCGACGCCTCCGGCATGAGGCTGACATGAACGACAGCATTTTGGTCGTGAATGCCGGCAGTTCGTCGATCAAGTTCAAGCTGTACCGGATCGACGGCGCGGACCTGGCTCCCCTCCTGGGCGGCGGGATGAGCGGCATCGGCGGCACGCCCCTGCTGACGGTGAAGGACGGACGCGGTGCCGTTCTGGAAGAGCGCCGCTTCACGCCCGGCGACGTACCGGACGCCTCGGCCGCGCAGCACCACCTCGAAGATTGGTTCGCCCACCACCGCGGCGCCGAGTCGATCGTCGCGGTCGGGCACCGGGTGGTTCATGGCGGGCCGGACTTCGCGGAGCCGGTGTTGGTCGATGACGCGGTGCTGCGCAGGCTCGAAAGCTTCATCCCGCTGGCGCCGCTGCACCAACTCGGCAACCTCGATCCGATCCGGGTGCTGCGGCAGCGTCGGCCCGACCTGCCGCAGGTCGCCTGCTTCGACACCGCCTTCCATCGCGGCCATCCGGAGCTGTCCGACCGCTTCGCCCTGCCCCGCTTCCTGCACGACGAGGGCGTGCGGCGCTACGGCTTTCACGGCCTGTCCTACGAATACGTCGCCGGGCGCCTGCGGGATCTGGCGCCCGAGACTGCGCAGGGGCGCGTGGTGGTCGCCCATCTCGGCTCCGGCGCCTCGCTCTGCGCCCTGAAGGGCGGCCGGAGCCAGGAGACCACCATGAGCTTCACCGCTCTCGACGGCGTGCCCATGGGCACGCGCTGCGGCGCGCTCGATCCCGGCGTCGTGCTGCACCTTATCGAGCACAAGGGCATGAGTCCGGCCGAGGTCGGGCACATGCTCTACCACGAGAGCGGCTTGCTCGGCCTGTCCGGGCTCAGCAACGACGTGCGGACCCTGCTGGCGAGCGACCGGCCGGAGGCCGCCATGGCCGTCGCCTTCTTCTGCCGGCGGGTGGCGCAGGCGGCGGCATCGCTCGCCGTGACGCTCGGCGGCCTCGACGCCTTCGTCTTCACCGCCGGGATCGGCGAGAACGCGCCCGAGATCCGGCAGCGCATCGTCGCCGAATTGGGCTGGGCCGGTTTGATCCTGAGCAATGACGCCAACCGCTCCGGCGTCGCAAGACTCGATGCGGCGGGAAGCCGGGCGCAGATCTGGATCATCCCGACCGACGAGGAGCGCATGATCGCAAGACACACGCTGCGTCTGCTGGGCCGCGCCGCGCCGGGAGCGACGGCATGAGGCAGACGACGCCGGGCCAAGGGGTGCGCGCCGCCCTTCTCGCGATCGGGCTCGCCGCGGGTTTCGCCGTCGCCGCTCCCCCGCCGGTCCAGGCGCAGTCGCGCTTGAAACAGCTCATCGACCGGCTGCGCGGCCAGCGCATGCCCGAGGGCATCGCCAAATCGAACGGGCGTATTGAGGCGACGCAGGTCGATGTCGCGGCGAAATATGCCGGCCGCATCGCCAAGCTGCTCGTCAAGGAAGGCGACGAGGTCACCGCGGGGCAGGTCGTCGCGACGATTTCCTCACCCGAGACCGAGGCGCAGTTGCGCGGCGCGCAGGCCCAGGTGTTGCGGGCCAAGAAGAGCCTCGCGGAAGCGGTCGCCCTGATCGCCCAGCGCACCAGCGATCTCACCTTCGCCGACGCCGACTACAACCGCGGCAAGGAGTTGGTCGGCAAGGGATATCTCACCAAGCAGATCTTCGACCAGCGCAAGGCCAAGGCGGATGCGGCAAAGGCCGGGCTCGAGGCCGCCAAGGCGGAGGAGGAGCAGGCCAAGTTTGCGGTGAAGAGCGCCGAGGCCGATGTCGAGCGGCTGCAGGCGGTTCTCGTCGATCTCGTGCTGCGGGCGCCCCGCGACGGGCGGGTGCAGTACCGGCTGGCGCGGGAGGGCGAGGTGGTCGGCGCCGGCACCCGCATCCTGACCCTGCTCGACCTCGCCGACGTCTACATGACGATCTACCTGCCGGCCGCGCAGGCCGGGCCGCTGGCGCTCAACGACGATGCCCGGATCATCCTCGATCCGATCCCCCAATACGTCATCCCGGCGACGATCAGCTTCGTCGCCGCCGAGGCGCAGTTCACGCCCAAAAGCGTCGAGACCGAGGAGGAGCGCGAGAAGCTGACTTTCCGGGTCAAGCTCCAGATCGATCCCAAGGTCCTGAAGAAATATCATCAGCGGGTGAAGACGGGCGTGCGCGGCATGGGCTTCGTCCGCACCAAGGCCGATGCGCAATGGCCGCCCGACCTCGCCGTGAAGCTGCCGTGAGGCCGGCATGAGCGACGCGTCCGTCATCGCCCGGCTGGAGCACGTCTCGCATCGCTACGGCGGGACGCGCGCGCTCGACGATGTGTCGCTCGACCTTCCGGCGGGCCGCATGGTCGGGGTCATCGGGCCGGACGGCGTCGGCAAGTCGACGCTGCTCGCGCTCGTGGCCGGCGTGCGGCGGATCCAGACCGGCCGCGTCACGGTGCTCGACGGCGACATGGCGGAGCGCCGGCACCGCACGCGGGAGGCGGCGCGCATCGCCTACATGCCCCAGGGGCTCGGCCGCAATCTCTACCCGACGCTGAGCGTGTTCGAGAACATCGACTTCCACGGCCGCCTGTTCGGCCAGGGTGCGTCGGAGCGGCGGCGGCGCATCACCGACCTGCTCACCGCCACCGGCCTCGACCCGTTCGAAGACCGCCCGGCGGGCAAGCTGTCGGGCGGCATGAAGCAGAAGCTCAGTCTCTGCTGCGCGCTGATCCACGACCCCGACCTCCTGATCCTCGACGAGCCGACAACGGGCGTCGATCCGCTCTCGCGCGGACAGTTCTGGGAGCTGATCGGCTCGATCCGGGCCGGACGGCCCGGCATGAGCGTGATCGTCGCCACCGCCTACATGGACGAGGCCTCGCGCTTCGAGCGGCTGATCGCGATGGATGACGGCCACGTCATCGCCAGCGGCAGCCCCGCCGACCTGCTGGCCCGGACGGGCAAGCCCGACATGGAGGCGGCCTTCATCGCCCTCCTCCCGCCGGAGAAACAGGCGCAGCACCGGCCCGTGGTGCTGAAGCCCCGGCCGCCCCGGCTCGACGCGTTGCCGGCGATCGAGGCCGAACATCTGACGCGGCGCTTCGGCAGCTTCACCGCCGTCGACGACGTCAGCTTCCGCATCGCTCGCGGCGAGATTTTCGGCTTCCTCGGCTCGAACGGCTGCGGCAAGTCCACCACGATGAAGATGCTCACGGGCCTCCTGCCGGTCTCGGAGGGAAGCGCCAAGCTGTTCGGCCACCCCGTGGGCGACAACGACATGGAGACCCGCCGCAACGTCGGCTACATGTCGCAGGCTTTCTCGCTCTACAGCGAGCTGACGGTGCTGCAGAACCTCGAACTGCACGCCCAGCTCTACCACCTGCCGCCGCACGACCGCCCGGTGCGGATCAAGGAGCTTCTCGAGCGCTTCGAACTCGAACCGGTCAAGAACGCGCGGCCCGACAGCCTGCCGCTCGGGATCAAGCAACGGCTCCAGCTCGCGGTCGCCGTGCTGCACCGGCCGGCGATGCTGATCCTCGACGAGCCGACTTCGGGCGTCGATCCCATCGCCCGCGACGCCTTCTGGCGCACGCTGATCGACCTCTCGCGCGACGAGGGCGTCACGATCTTCCTCTCCACCCACTTCATGAACGAGGCCGAGCGCTGCGACCGCATCTCGCTGATGCATGCCGGCCGGGTTCTGGCGGTGGGCACGCCGGCCGAGTTGGTGCGAAAGCGCGGCAGCACTTCGCTGGAACAATGCTTCATCGATTACCTGGCCGAGGCCGCCGGGCTCGACCCGAAAGCGGCGGAGAAGGCGGGGCGCGAGGCGGCGCAAGAAGTAGCGAAGGAGACGGCGGCCAAGCCGGACACCCCGCCCGCCCCGGCACCGCCCCGCGCGGCCCCGCACCGCCACCGCTTCGATCCGCGGCGCCTCTGGGCCTATGCCCGGCGCGAGACGATGGAGCTGCTGCGCGATCCGATCCGCATCGCCTTCGCCTTCATCGGCCCCGTGCTGCTGATGATCGCCTTCGGCTACGGCATCTCGTTCGACGTCGAGAACCTGCGCTTCTCGGCCTTCGACCAGGACAACACCCCGGAAAGCCGCCAGCTCGTCGATGCCTTCACCAGCTCGCGCTACTTCAGCGAGCAGCCGCCGATCAGCTCCGCGACCGAACTCGACCGGCGCTTCCGCAACGGCAGCGTCCAGATCGCCGTCGAGATCCCGCCCCGCTTCGGCCGCGACCTTCAGTCGGGCCGCGCGCCGGAGGTCGCCGTCTGGCTCGACGGGGCGATGCCGTTCCGGGCCGAGACCAGCCGCGGCTACGTCACAGGGCTCGCCAACCAGTACGCCCACCAACTCGCCGTCGAGCGCCTCGGCATCGATGCCTCGAAGACGGTGAGCGTCGAGACGCGCTTTCGCTACAATCAGGCCTTTCGCAGCGTCAACGCCATGGTGCCGAGCGTGATGATGCTGCTGCTCATCCTGATCCCGGCGATCATGTCGGCCATCGCGGTGGTGCGCGAGAAGGAGACGGGGTCGATCGCCAACTTCCGCTCGACGCCGGTGACCAAGTTCGAGTTCCTGCTCGGCAAGCAACTTCCCTATATCGGCATCGCCATGATCAGCTTCGGCCTGCTGGTCCTCGTGGCGCTCTTCGTCTTCGACGTGCGGGTCAAGGGTTCGTTCGCCGCGCTCTGCCTCGGAACGCTGTTCTACGTCTCGGCCACCACCGGCTTCGGGCAATTCATCTCGACCTTCATGAAGACCCAGGTCGCGGCGGTCTTCGCCACCGCACTCCTGTCGATCATCCCGGCCGTCAACTTCTCGGGCCTCCTCGTCCCGATCTCGTCGCTCTCGGGCAGTGCCCGGCTGATCGGGCTCTCGCTGCCGCCGGCTTGGTACCAACCCGTCACCGCCGGCACCTTCACCAAGGGCCTGCCCTTTGCCGAACTCGATCGCAACATCCTCGTGCTGGCGGGCTTTGCCCTCCTGTTCCTGATCCTGTCGCAGCTCCTCCTGCGCAAGCAGGAGGCGTGAGATGCCAGGCCCCGCTCGCAACATCGGCCCTTCCGAGCGCGCCGGCCCTGACCAATCCGCCGCCCCCGCACCGCTGGGCTTCGGCACGCATGCCGCCAACGTGTTCCGCCTCATCGTCAAGGAGCTGCGCAGCATCCGCGCCGATCCAGTGATGCTGTTCCTCGTCGTCTACGCCTTCACCTTCGCCGTCCACTCGGTTGCCTCCGGCGCCTCGACCGAGGTGCGCAACCTGACCGTCGGCGTCGTGGATGAGGATCAGTCCGACCTCTCGCGGCAGATCGTCAGCGCACTCAACCCACCGCTGGTGAAGAGCGTCGTCGCGCTGACGCCGTCCGAGATCGACCCCGCCATGGATACCGGCCGTCTCGTCTTCACGATCGAGCTGCCGCCACGCCTGCAGAAGGACGTGCTCGCCGGCCGTCCGGCCGAGGTCCAGCTCGGCGTCGACGCCACGGCGATGACCCAGGCCGGCAACGGCTCGGTCTACCTCCAGACCATCATCGCCCAGGAAGTCGCCCGTTTCGCCGCGCGCAGCGACCTCAGCGACACCGCCCCGGTGCAGGTGGTGACGCGGGCGAAGTTCAACCCGAATCTCCAGACGAGCTGGTTCACCTCGGTGATGCAGGTAATCAACAACATCACGCTGCTCACCGTCATCCTCACCGGCGCCGCGCTGATCCGCGAGCGCGAGCAGGGCACGGTCGAGCACCTGCTGGTGATGCCGCTGGTGCCCGTCGAGATCATGCTCGCCAAGGTGATCGCCAACGGGCTCGTCATCCTCGTCGGCGCCGGCCTGTCGCTGGTCTTCGTCGTGGAAGGCTGGCTCGGGGTGCCGATCGCAGGCTCGATCCCCCTCTTCCTGTTCGGTGGCGGTCTCTACGCGCTGGCGGTGGCTGCACTCGGCATCCTGCTCGGCACCATCGCCAGTTCCATGGGCCAGTTCGGCCTGCTGGTGATCCCGATCCTGCTGCTGATGCAGTTGCTCTCGGGCAGCAGCACGCCGATGGAGAGCATGCCGTACTGGCTCCAGATCCTGGTGCAGATCGTGAGCCCGACGCCGCACTTCGTCGCGCTGGCCCAGGCCGTCCTCTACCGCGGCGCCGGCCTGTCCGTGGTCTGGCCGCAACTGCTCGCGCTGGCCGCACTCGGCAGCATCTACTTCGTCTTCGCCCTCGCCCGCTTCCGCCGCGTGATCTTCGGGGTCTGACCGACGACGCGCTATTCCCTTGTTTTTGCATCGTCTTTCCCGAAAGCCGGTGACCACCTTTCGGGACGATGCTCTAAGCCGTGCTCCGGTCACCCGGATGCGCCCGCCAGCCAGGAGAAGCCCCGTGACCGAGCCCCAGACCGCGCACCGACCGGCCCCGACGCTGGAGGCCGAGGAACTCGCCCTGATCGACCGCTACTGGCAGGCGGCGAACTACCTCTCCGTCGGTCAGATCTACCTGCTCGACAATCCGCTGCTGCGCGAGCCCTTGAAGCCGGAGCACATCAAGGCGCGGCTCCTCGGCCACTGGGGCACCACGCCGGGCCTCAACTTCATCTACGTCCACCTCAACCGGGTGATCAAAGCCCGCGACCTCGACGCGATCTACATCTGCGGCCCCGGCCATGGCGGGCCCGGCATCGTCGCCAACACCTATCTGGAGGGCACCTACAGCGAGGTTTATCCGAACGTTTCGCAGGACGCGGAGGGCATGCGGAAGCTGTTCCGGCAGTTCTCGTTTCCCGGCGGTATCCCGAGCCACGTCGCCCCCGAAACGCCGGGCTCGATCCACGAGGGCGGCGAACTCGGCTACGCCCTCGTCCATGCCTTCGGCGCCGTGTTCGACAATCCCGACCTGATCGCCGCCTGCGTCGTCGGCGACGGCGAGGCCGAGACCGGGCCGCTCGCCGCCTCGTGGCACTCGAACAAGTTCCTGAGCCCTGTCACCGACGGCGCGGTGCTGCCGATCCTGCATCTCAACGGCTACAAGATCGCCAACCCGACCGTGCTCGGCCGGATGCGCGATGACGAGCTGGAGGCGCTGTTCACCGGCTACGGCTATGAGCCGTTCTTCGTCGAGGGTGACCAGCCCGAGCCGATGCACCGGGCCATGGCCGAGACGCTCGACCGGTCCGTGAGCCGCATCCGGGACATCCAGGCCGAGGCGCGGGGCGGCGGCATGGGCTTTCGCCGCCCGCGCTGGCCGATGATCGTGCTGCGCAGCCCCAAGGGCTGGACCGGGCCGAAGACCGTGGACGGCAAGCGGGTCGAGGGCTTCTGGCGCGCCCATCAGGTACCGGTCGGCAATGCCCGCACCGATGACGGGCACCGAAAGATCCTCGAAGACTGGATGCGGAGCTACGCGCCCGAAACCCTGTTCGACGAGACCGGGCGCCTGCGCCCCGAACTCGCGGCGCTGGCGCCCGAGGGCAAAAGCCGCATGAGCGCCAACCCGCACGCCAATGGCGGTCTCTTGCGCCGTGAGTTGCGGCTCCCGCGCTGGCAGGATTTGGCGCTGGCCGTGCCGCACCCCGGCGCGGCTGTCGGCGAGGCGACCCGCACGCTCGGGCACTACCTGCGCGACGTGGTCCGCCTCAATGCCGAGGCGCGCAATTTCCGCATCATGGGCCCGGACGAGACTGCCTCGAACCGGCTCGACGCCGTGTTCGAGGCGACCGACCGGGTCTGGATCGAGAATATCGAGCCCTACGACGTCAGCCTCGCCCACGAGGGCCGCGTCATGGAGGTCTTGAGCGAGCATCTCTGCCAGGGCTGGCTCGAAGGCTACCTGCTCACCGGCCGCCACGGCTTCTTCTCCTGCTACGAGGCGTTCATCCACATCGTCGATTCGATGTTCAACCAGCACGCCAAGTGGCTGAAGGTGTCGCGCGAACTCGGCTGGCGGCGGCCGATCTCGTCGCTCAACTACCTGCTGACCTCCCATGTCTGGCGGCAGGACCACAACGGCTTCAGTCACCAGGATCCCGGCTTCATCGACCTCGTCGCCAACAAGAAGTCGGACATCGTGCGGGTCTACCTGCCACCGGACGCCAACACCCTGCTCTGGGTCGCCGACCACTGCCTGAAGACCTACGACCGCATCAACGTGATCGTGGCCGGTAAGCAGCCGCAGCCGCAATGGCTCGACGCGCACGCGGCCGGGCTGCATTGCGAGGCCGGCATCGGCATCTGGCACTGGGCCGGCACCGACGACAGCGGCCTCGAACCCGACGTCGTGATGGCCTGCGCCGGCGACGTGCCGACGCTCGAAACCCTCGCCGCCGTCGATCTGCTGAAGCAGTCCGTGCCCGGCCTGCGCATCCGCGTCGTCAACGTGGTCGACCTGATGACGCTGCAATCGGACAGGGACCATCCGCATGGGCTCTCGGACGCCGAGTTCGACAGCCTGTTCACCCGCGATAAGCCGGTGATCTTCGCCTATCACGGCTACCCTTACCTCATTCACCGCCTCACCTACGCCCGTGCCAACCACGCGAACATGCATGTGCGCGGCTTCATCGAGGAGGGCACCACGACGACGCCCTTCGACATGGTGGTGCTGAACGAACTCGACCGCTTCCACCTCGCCATCGAGGCGATCGACCGGGTGCCGGGACTGGTCACGCGGGCGGCGCGGGCCAAGCAGGATTTTCGCGACCGCCTGACCGCGCACAAGCTTCACATCCGCGAGCACGGGGAGGACATGCCCGAGATCCAGGGCTGGAAGTGGCCCTACGAGACCCGCCGGGAGAGCGGCGCACCGCACTGAGCGGACTGAGCGGACCCCCCGCCGCCGAGACACGAACGGGCTTGCGGCGAAGCGCGATCCGGCGTCAATCGGGCTCCCGAAACCGGGAAAGGCCCTTAAGGCCCACCCGGCGCATGGGTGGGAAGGGCGCGCAGCCGCATGGACACGCAACAGGCCGGCCGGGTGCTCATTGCGGGCGGCGGCATCGCCGGGCTCGCCCTCAGGCGGGCCCTACATCGGCGGGGGATTCCCTCGCTCACGCTGGAGCGGCGCGGGGTGCAGGCGGAGGCGGGGCTCGCGATCAACCTGCCCGGCAACGCGGTGCAGGCGCTGAGCCGGCTCGGCCTGCTCGACGGGCTGCGCGAGACCGGTTCGCCGGTGCGCCGCCGCGAGTACCGCACCGCGCGCGGGCGTCTCCTCTTCGCGGTTGACGAGGAAGCCTTCTGGGGCGGCGAGACGGTATCCCATTGCCTGCGCCGGGCCGACCTGCTGCGCCTCCTGCAGCGCGACCTGCCGGACGACGACATTCGGCAGGGAGCCGGGATCGCCGGTATTCAGCTGGGCCCACAGGGGGCTCGGGTCGAGCGAGAGGACGGCACGACCGAATCGGGCGGCCTGCTGGTCGGCGCGGACGGCGTGCACTCGACGGTTCGCCGCGACCTGTTCGGCGATCGGACTCTCGGCGCCGCGATGCTGGCCAGGCAGAGCTGGCGCTTCATGACCCCCAATCCCGGCATCGAAGCCTGGACCCTCTGGGCCGGAGCCGGAGCCCTCTTCCTGCTGATCCCGGTCGATCGCGACGAGGCCTATGGCTGGGTTTCGGCGACCACAGAGCATGGCGACAGCACCGACCCGGCGGCGATCCGCTCCGCCTTCGCGGCCTTTCCCGGTCTCGTGCGCGACACGCTCGATGCGGCTCTCTCGCGGCCGGGTGCGATCTACCACTCGCCGCTGGAAGAGGTTCGCATCGCGGCCTGGGCACGCGACCGTGTCGTCCTGCTCGGAGACGCAGCCCACGCGACCGCGCCGGTCTGGGCCCAGGGCGCGGCACTCGCGCTGGAGGACGCGCTGGTGCTGGCTCGCCTGCTGGCGGAGCAAAACGACTGGACCGGTGTCGGAGGCGAGTACGAGCGCCTGCGCCGTCCCCGCGTCGAGCATGTCCAGCGGATGACGGATCGCCTGTCGCACACGGCGCGCTGGCCGGACTGGGCGAGAAACCTGCTGCTTCCGGTCGTCGGCCCGCGCAGCTACCGCGCCACCTACGATCCGCTTCGCACGTCGGTCATCTGATGCCGAAGATCGCGCTTCGCTCGAAGCCGCCTTCTCAGATCTGCCCGTGAGGCCGAACGATGGAGAGGAGCGGAGCGGGTGAAGGGAATCGAACCCTCGTATTCAGCTTGGAAGGCTGATTTCCCGCCCTCCCGGCCCGCCGGAAAATCGTCACCCGGCGGTAACCTTGGACGCCAAATCCCTAGGCGGACACTGCAATTTCCGGTCCCTGGCCGCTCGACATCGGCGACCCGTCCGGTTCCCTGCTCCGTGGTATCGCCGTGGTATCACGCCGGAGGGCACAGGGGATGAAGTCAGCGTACGTCCGCGAGAGGGTCCGGCTGACGGCCGACCACGTCCGCAAGGCCAAGGCCCTCGTCGCCTCCGGGAAGGTGGAGGGGCGCGGCATCGACTGGGCCGACGACAGGTGCCAGGGCCTCGTCCTCCGGGTCCAGCGGACCTCCGCGACATGGTACCTCAAGCTCCGGACCACCACCCTCCGCATCGCCTCCGTCGACGTGCTCGACCTCGACGCCGCCCGTGACCAGGCGGACCAGGCCCGGCTCCAAGCCAAGCGGGGCGAGAACGCCCGGGCTGGCCTCGCGACATACGAGGCCGAGGTCGCCACCGGCACGCCCGACGACATCGCTTGGATGGCCGGCGTCATCGAGGCGCAGGATTCCCCCGCCCCGCTGTCCGACGCGGACCGGCGCCTGCGCGGGCCCTGGCTGTGACGCGACCTGGTCGAGGAGTTCCTCGCCACCAAGTCGAAGAAGCTCAAGGCCGGCTACCGCGAGCAGTACGCCACGTACCTGCGCCACCCCGGCTTCAACGCCATCGAGGATCGGCCGGTCTCCAGCCTCACGATCACCGACCTGGAGGTCTGCCGGAACAGCATCGTGAAGGCGAACACCGTGTCGGCTGGGCACCGGTCCGTCCAGCAAGGCAAGGAGGCCCTGTCCTGGGCGTGGCGCTACCACGCCGGCGTCTCGGGCTTGGCCGACTGCCAGTACGAGTGGTGGGCCCGCTGGAGCATCGAATACACGCCCGGCGTCCGGGACCACGTCCCGACGGTGACGGACCTCGCCCGCCCGCTCCTCGTGGCCGAGCACCACCGGACCCTCGGCGCGACCGAGCACGCCACCGGCGACGGGACGCTCGGCGCTCTGTGGGCCCTGGTCCTGACCGGGCAGCGCACCGCCCCCCTGACGGCGACGAAGAGGGTCCGCGTCTATCCCTGTAACGAGCACGCGGGGTGGATGGCGGTCAACTGGACCAGCCCCGAGATGAAGGGCGGCAAGTCGGGCGGCCGCCCCCATTCGTTGCCGATCCCATCGGAGGCCTGGGCGGTCATCGAGCGCTACCGGAAGGCGGCCGAGGTCCCGGGCGAGGCGCCGTCGCCGTACCTGTTACCGTCCATCCGGGGCGACGGGCCGGTCGGGCAATCGGCCCTGAACCAGCTCCTCTATCGCCTGGAGGGGCGGGCCAAGGACCCGGCCAAGTCGAAGCCGGTCACCCGGCGGAAGCGGGGCTCGACGGCGGGCAAGCCGCGCGAAGAGCTCCTGGAGCGGTACGGAATTGCCCCGTTCGTGCCCCACGACGTCCGGCGCGCCATCGCGACGTTCCTCGACGAGCGGCGCCTCGGCGGCGCCGCGTCCGCGATCCTGGCCCACAAGGCGGCCCGGTCCGAGGACGAGCGCGAGCGGGTCGAGCACGTCACCAGGCTCCACTACGCCAAGGGGCAGCGGATGACCCTCAAGGCGGAGGGCATGGAGGTCTGGTGCCAGGCCGTCCTCGTCGCCTACTAGGCGGAGCGCGCCCGCCTGTTCCCGGAGACCCTGCCGCTAGCGGCCGCCGCCCGCCCCGGTGCTCGATCTGCCGGTAGTGGGGCGCGCCCTGGAGGTGGCGCGGGACGGCGGGCTCCGGGGTCCGCCTGATCTCGACAGTGACCGAGCCCTCACGGCGGATGACGTCCTCGACCCGGCTCTCGGTCCGGTACCGCTGGCGGCGTGTCACCCGCACATCGCGGAAGTGGACCGCGATCTCCGCGGCGCACGCGTCGTAGGCCTCGATCAGCCGGCCGCCCGCAGCCTGGAACAGGATCTGTCCCGGCTGGATGGAATACAGGTCATCGAGGCCGCCGGCCTCCCGCTCGGTGAGGACCCTGCCGGTGACGCGGGCGCCCTCCGGGGCCTCCTTCACGTCCGCCGCCCGGAGGTCGAGGTCGCCCTCGACGACGAGCTCGCCCGTCAGCCGGAGGCCCTCGCGGACTCGCAGCCGGCCGACGACGTGGAGGCCGATGTCGAGGTCGAGGATCCCTTCACCCGCCCCCACAGGATGACGCGGCCCTCGACGCGCATGGCGGTCGGGAGGCGTGCCCACTGGCATGGGGCTAGGTGAAGGAGGGTGCCCTTGAGGTGGATGCCGTCCGGCATGCAGTGAAAGTGGTGGAGGCTGCCGTCGCGCTCGTCCCGGACGATCCAGTCCGGGTCGTCGAGGTCGGGCATGGCCGCGCGCAGGTGGTCGAGGAGGACGAGGACGTGCGGCGTGTCCTCCGGCTGGGGGCTCTCGTTGAACCGCCTCTGGATCTGGGCGACGTACCCGGCGGAGTGAACCTCGGCCGTCAGGATCGAGCGGCCGTCGCGGTCGCGCAGGGACCAGATGCCGGCGGCCGCGTCGCGCGCGCGCCGGCGACGCTCCGGGAGGCCATCCCGGCCTCGCTCCCACGTCAGGTGGTCGTAGCCGCCGTCGCCGACGCAATGCCCCATCGCGGCGCTCTCGGCGTCCAGGGCCTCCGGGGTGACGATGTGCAGCCACCGATGCCCGCCGACCGAGGGGACGGGATCCGCGGTGCCCTCGTCGCCGGCGATGCGCAGGCGGGACCGCTTGAGACGCTCGTGGTAGGCGCGGGCGTGCTCGACGGCCTGGTCCCACGTGACCCGGGGCAGCTTGTCCAGCATGCGCGGGTCCGTCTCCGGGAGGGCGGCAAGCCAGTCGCGCACGTTCCCGAAATGCCTCGGCAGGGTGAGGCCCTGGTGGATGACGGAATCCCCCGCTCGGGACGCGGCGAGGAGCGCGCGGGCGGACCGCTCGGCCCACTCCTGGGCGTCGTCGAGCCAGGCGCGCCCCTCGACCGCCGGGAGGCGCGGCGCGGTCCCGAGGCCGCCGAGCTCCTCGGACAGCGGCCACGGCGTCATGGCCAGGGGCTCGCCGTCGGGGCGCATGGCCTGGGGCAGGCGCCGGGCGAGCCACGCCGCCGCGCGGTCGTCCTCGATGACCGTGGCGACGCCGGCCGCGACCGCGATGGCCTGCGGGAACACGGCGTTGAAAAGGCGGGGGGCGGAGGTCTTCATCGGCGGCTCACGGGGATGCGCTGGCGGTCGAGGCACGTCCGGTAGATGGCCTCAGCGAGAGCCTCCCTCGCGTCGCCGCCCGCCGCCAGGGGCGGGAGGTCGGCCGCACGGAGGACGTACGTCGTCCGGTCGTGCAGCCGCACGGTGACCGCGTCGGCGGCGGGCGAGACGGTCACGGCGACGACGCAGTTCGGGAGGCAGTACGTCCTCTCCACGGCGCCGGACCAGTCGTCCGGGAATGCGGGCGACATCACAGGCCCTCCAGCGCGGCGTCGTCGTCCGGGTCCATGGGCGCGAGGTCCGGGACGTGGGCGGGCGCCGGCGGGCGGTCGAGAGGCAGGGGGATGCCGCGCTCCCCGGGCGGCGTGCCCCGGTCGACGGACCCGCAGTAGCGAAGGACGAGGCACATCGTCTCCAGGGCGTGGAGCCACTGCCGCTGCCGGTGCGGATCCATGGCGTGGTGCGCGTCCAGGAGCATCGGGCGGAGCTCCACGAGCGGGCACGGCAGCAACGCGTTCGGCAGGGCCTCGCGCCACATGGGATGCTCGGGGGCGACGTAGTCCCCGCGGATGATGATGAGGCTGTCGACGGCGCGCTCGATGCGGGGCGCGTTGGCCGCCGCCGCGGCGCGCTGCCGGGTGGCGGCCGCCTTCGCTTGCGTCTCCCGCCGCCGGTTCATGGCGGCCTGAGCGGCGTCGGGCAGGCCCCGGATTTGGCGGGCGCGGCCGCGCCTGTCCCTCTCCCACATGAGCTCCCGTCCGCGGAGGCGCCAGGCGAGGCGGCCGCCCTCCTCGGCCTCGGTCAGGATGCCGAGGCGGATGCCCCACGCCAGGAGGCTGGCGGCGCGGTTGGCCGTGTACTCGGGCGTGTGCGCGGGCTTGGCGAACAGGGCGCCATAGACGGCGGCCGCCTCGTCCTGCCCGAGCGTCTCGCGCTCGTCGAACAGGCGCAGGAGCTCCCGGTTGACGCGCTCCGGGTAGTAGCCGAAATGCTCGCCCGGGGCGCCCTTGGCTTAGGTCTCGGCGAACACCTGCTCCGGCGTGCGGTCGCGCAGGTGGCTGTAGTCGGGCCGGTCGCGGCGGCTGTAGCGTGCCATGGGATCCCCCTGTCACCCGATGCGAAGGCGCCCGTCCTGGGCGGCGGCGGCCGCCCGGACGACGCGGAGAGCCTGCCGGGGCGTGAGGTCCCGGAGGAGCGAGCGGATCGCGTCGGGATCCGCCTCGTCGAGCGCCACGGCGAGCCTGGCGCCCCGCGTCCTGGCCTCGGCGGCGGTCATGCCGGCCTCCGGAGCGAAACGAATCGCTAGACCCGGCGGAGGTCGAGGGCGTTGAGGACGCGCTCGCCGGGATCCCAGCGGCCGCGGATGACGTCGCTGAGGAAGCCGGCCGAGACCCCGGCCTTGTGCGCGAACGCCTTCTGCGAGCCCGACTCGCGAATGGCGGCCGACAGCCTGGCCCTCACGTCGTCGTAGGTCAGGTCGGTCATGCCGCCCTCCGGGCCATGAAGGCGGCGAGGCGCTGCCGCGCGGCCGCGGCGTCCTGGCGGCGGCCGGAGGCGCGCGGATAGTCGACGCCGCGTTCGCGGAGGATGGTCCGCACCATGCCCTCGGGGACGCCGCACGCCTCTGCCGCGTACAGGATCCCCTCGAGCTCCAGGACAGCGTCCACGACCCGCTGCTAGTCCGCGGGCGTGAGGCTGCGGCGGACGCGATCTGAGCGGGTCCCGACGGTGAGCGCGCGGCCCTGGCTGATGAGGCGGCCGAGGGACTCCCGGGTGAGCCAGCCGTACCGCTCCGCGTCGGCGTCGAAGCTGTGGCTGCACGCCAGCGCGTAGACCTTCCTCGGGTCCGGGGTGATGTGCAGGGCGGCCGCCATGGACCGCTCCGCCTCGTCCCGGCGCGCCGGCCGGGCCGCGCGGGGCGGCGCAGGCGGCGGCGGCCTCCAATCGAACAGCGACAACTGCATCTGGCGAATCCACGCGTTAGCTGACCTGCGAACGATTGTCCGGGATAAACGCAATAAATCAAGCGCACTCGCGAAGGTGATGCAAAGCAGACGCAAAGCGGTAGATAACACGAGATAGCTAAGCACGCCCTCAACAGCGGGCCACCATTTCAAGCACGATTTCCTCGACAGGGTGCTGATGAAAGAATTGTTGAAATTATGTCACCATGCAGCGCACTAGTACTATATAAATACGTTAGCGACGCGAGTAGAGTCATTCGCGGATCAGCTAACTGGGGGAACCCGCTGTGACCGCCTACGACCCCGACTACGTCTCTGAGTTCCTCCTCCGCCCGCACCCGACGCCCGAGGAGCTCGATGCCATCCGGGAACGCCACCGGCTCGCCGCGGCGGCGGAGCTCAGGCGGCGCCACGCCCCGACCATCGACGCCTGGCGCGCCGCGGCGGAGGAGAGCCTTCGGACGCAGCGGTGGGCTTGGACGTTGCGGGCCAACGTCGAGCGGGAGGAGGCCTACCTGGCCCGCGGCGAGAGCCTCGAACTCTACGCCGCCAAGCGGCTCAACGAGCTCACGAGGAAGGCCACCGTCACCGTCCGGCGCGCCCTCGAAGCGGCCACCGTGCCCCACGAGCCGGAGGTGGCGCGCGCGAGCGATTCGTCGGTGCGCGCAGCGGCCCGCGAGGGGGTCGCGTTCATGTCGAGGCTCGACACGGACTGGTCGCAGGACCGCAACGCGGAGGGGTGGGGCCGGGCGACCACGGTCATGGGCCACGTCCTGGACACGCTGCCCGAGCTCACGGTCTCGCAGGCGAGCCACGCCCTCCGGGTCCTGCGGACGCACCGGCGGCAACTGCCGGCGGACCTGGCCGGGCGGCTTTTCGACGGCGCCCCGGAGCTCAGCCTGTGAGCGCCGAGGTGATCGCCCTCCGCCCGGCGGCCGCGCCCCGCCGCCCGATGGTCCGCTGGCTGGGGAGCAAGTGGCGGCTCGCCCCCTGGGTGCTGGAGCACTGCCCGGCCCACGACCTCTACTGCGAGCCCTACGGGGGCTCGGCCTCCATCCTCATGCGCAAGGGACGGGCGCCGGTCGAGGTCCTCGGTCTACGCAACCACCTTCCTGTTCACCCTGACCGGCATCGTCTTCGTTCTCGCGGCGACCGGCACGGTCGTTGTTCTACCACTCGTCCTGAGCGGCATCGGCCTCGGCGATCTTACCGATACCGCGCTTCGCGTCCTGCGCTGGCCAGCCCTGCTCTTGCTCGTCAGCCTGAGCCTGTCGCTGGCCTACCGCTATGGTCCGAGCCGGAGGTAGGCGAAGTGGCGCTGGGTCAGTTGGGGGAGCGTCGCCGCGCTCTCTCCTGGGTCTGCGCCTCCGTGCTGTTCTCCTGGTACGTTGCCAGCTTCGACAGCTACAATCGTGTCTACGGATCGCTCGGAGCCGGTGTCGGCTTCATGACCTGGATCTGGCTGTCCGTCGTCATCGCGCTGCTCGGAGCGGAACTGAACGCCGAGATGGAGCGTCAAACGGCCCGCGACAGCACCACGGGAAGACCGAAGCCGCTCGGCTCGCGGCAGGCCTTTGCGGCCGACACCGTCGGTCCGCCCCAGGACTGATCTCGTTTCCGGTTAATCGCCTCGGCCCTTGCCCCGCTCCGTCATCGCGAGGCGGAGCCGAAGCGAGCCAGGGCGCGACCTGTCCGAAGCGTGCGGAGCCCTGCATTGCCACGGCTTCGCCGCGCAATGACGAAGGAAGTGATCGAAGCGATCAGCCCGAAACCGTATGAGGGCTCGCGAGGCGGTTCCGCGTGCCTTTTCGGATTGGGTCCCGGCATCTCCTCGCTCGCGCATCTTCCGAAAACCTGGGCGCGGCCAGCCTGACGCTGCCCGACGAGGCGATGGCGGCATTTGCCGGCATCGCGACGGCTCCGGTGGCGGGCTGATTTGCCGACGATCCGGCGGCCCGGGACGAGGGCCAGGCGGTCGACAGCGCCCGCCCCGGAGATCCGCCTTCACCGGGGGAACGCCCGCTCATGGTAACCGGCAAGCGCGGCGGGGCGAAAGCCGGGCTTGCCGGTCGAGCCAAGTCTCGTCAGTTTCAGCTTGGCAGTATACGCGCCGGGTGTCGACCGGTGCGGCCCGTGATCGGGCCGCGGGACAGTGGGAAGTCCGAAATCATGATCGTGGATGCTGAGGACGCCGATGCCGGCGGGAGTCACGGGATCGCGTCGTCCGCACAGCGGGCGCGGCCGCTCAGCCGCCGGTCCTTTCTGACCGGTTCGGCCGCCGGCCTCGGCGCGATCGGGCTGGGCGGCTGCGTGACATCCGAGAGCACGAGCCTCGCCGAGGCGGCAAGGCTCTACGGGCCGATGCCGGACGAGAAATTCCCGATTCCCGCGTTCGATATCCGCAAGGTCGATCCGAAGTACCATCGCCGGATCGTTCGCTACGAATCCAAGGAGACGGCCGGCACGATCGTCGTCGATCCCCGAAACTTCTACGTCTACCGCGTCGAGGGCGACGGGACCGCCACCCGTTACGGCGCCAATGTCGGCCGCGACGGGTTCCTCTGGAGCGGTAACGCCTATGTCGGCCGAAAGTCCGAATGGGCGACTTGGACGCCGCCCAAGGAGATGATCCGGCGCCAGCCCGAGGCGGCCCAATACGCCCGCGGGATGCCGGGCGGCCTCGACAACCCGCTCGGCGCCCGCACCCTACACCTCTACCGGAACGGCGCCTATACGCTCTACACGATCTACGCCAGCAGCGATCCCGGATCGATCGGAACCGGCATCACGAGCGGCTGCGTCGGCCTGCTGAGCCAGGACATGATCCACCTCTACGCGCGCACGCCGGTGAAGACGAAGGTCGTCGTCCTACCCGCGTAGGCGGGTCCGGCCTCGCCCGGAACGCGGCGCTTCCGGCAAACCTCCGAAAGGCGGCAACGAAGCGACCGTCCCGCGGGGAGCGCTCGCTTCGGCCGGTTCGCTCTTCCGTGTCGTGATCGGCCCGCAGGCTCCCGGCCGGGCACGGCCGGTAACACCCGACTTTCCCCGACGGCGATCAGAGCTCGCGGAAGGACCTCGTCATGCTGTCGCGGATCGGCTTGACGATGTATTCGAAGAACGTTCGCTCCGTCGTCTTGATGTAGACTTCCGCCGGCATGCCGGGGGTCGGCGAGAAGGTCCGAAGTGCCGCGGCCTCGTTGGCGTCGAGGCGGATGCGGGCGATGTAGAAGTCGCCGTTGGACACTTGGCCCCTGCGATCCTCGGGGAGCGAATCGGCCGAGACGTAGACCACCTCGCCGGCCACCATGGGGGTGAGCCGCTGCGACAGGGCGGTGAGCCGCACGCCCGCGCTCTGGCCGCGCTTGACGTGGTCGATGTCCTGCGGACGGATGCGCGCCTCGATCACGAGGTCGCCCTGCGAGGGCACGATCTCAAGGATGCTCTTGCCCGATTCCACCACGCCGCCGGGCGTGTGGTAGCGCAGCTTCACCACGACGCCCCGCACGGGGGCGGTGACGGCGACGCGGTCGAGGACGCCTTGGGCGGCGGCGATGCGCTCGCGCACGTCGGCCTTCTCCCCCAGCGTCTCGTGCAGCTGCTCGACGGCCGCCTTGATGGTCGCGTTGATCGCCCCCTGGATCTGCTCGCGGATGCGCGAGATGCGCTCGCGGGCGTCACCGATATCGCCGTCGAGCCGCCCGATCTCCCCCTGCGCGTTGGCATGCGCCCGCTGGACCGCCAGCACCTCCGTGCGGCGCACGAGGCCGCCCGAGAGGAGGTAGTTCTTGCCCTCCAGTTCCTGCTCGAAGAACTTGATCTGGCGCAGGACGGCTTCGCGCTGGACCTGCGTGCCCTTGATCTTCTGTTCGAGGGCGGAGATGCCGTCGCGCAGGACGGCGAGGTCGCTCTCCAGGTTCTTGCGCCGGGCCTGGAAGGTGAGCCTCTGCTGCGCGAGGGTGCTGGCGACGTCCGGGTCGCTCGCGCGCTCCAACAGGGCGGGCGGGAAGGTGATGCTCGAATCCTGCGCGATCTCGGCCCGCAGCCGCGCCTCCACGGCGCCGAGCCGGTCGTGCCGGACGAGGAGGCGGCGGAGCTCGGCCCGCGGCGCGGTCTCGTCGAGGCGCAGCAGGATCTGGCCGGGCTCAACCTGATCGCCCTCGCGCACCCGGATCTCGCGGATCACCCCGCCCTCCAGATGCTGGAGGGTCTTGTTCTGCCCGGTCGTCACGAAGCTGCCCGAGGCCACGATGGCGCCGGCGATCGGGGCCGAGCCCGCCCAGACGCCGAAGCCGCCGATCAGCAGGGCGAGGAAGGCGAAGCCGAAGACGGTAAGGAACCGCGTGTCGTGCGGCGCACCGATCGACCAATCGGGAGCGGACCGCCCCCCCGGGGCGGGCACGTCCGGCCCGTCGTCCCGACGCGTCAGCGAGCGACTCATGGCATCCTCCCGGCATTCGGGGCGGTCGTCCGGGTGCTTCGCCCGGCGCCGGCCTCCGTTCTCGTTTCCCGTCGGCCCGGCGGGCGGGCCGGGCTCCAGAGCCCTGTCCTGCATCGTCTTTTCCCGAAATCCGGCGCCCGCCTTCGGGGACGATGCCCCGGGGCCTCGTGGATCAGACCGTGGTCGGGGCGGCGCCCTTGCCGACGATCAGCGGGATCATGTCGTCGCGCGGCCCGATCGCCTGGACCGCGCCGTCCTTGAGGATCATGATCTTGTCGACGCTGCGCAGGAGTGCGGGCCGCTGGGTGATCGCGACCACCGTCGTTCCGCGCTGCTTGGCCCGGGCGAGCGCCCGCCCCAGGGCAATCTCGCCCAACGTGTCGAGGTTGGAGTTCGGCTCGTCGAGCACGACGAGGCGCGGGTCGCCGAAGAAGGCGCGGGCCAGCCCGATGCGCTGGCGCTGGCCGCCCGAAAGCGGGCTGCCGTCCATGCCGACTACGGTCTCGTAGCCGGCGGTGAAGCCCGAGACGAGTTCGTGCACGTCGGCGAGTTCGGCCGCGTCGTAGACGTCGGCGTCGGAGGCATCCTCCTGCATCCGGGCGATGTTGGCCTTGATCGAGGCCGGGAAGAGCTGCACGTCCTGCGGCAGGTAGCCGACGCTCTGGCCGAACTGGCGCGGGTCCCAGTTGCGCAGGTCCATCATGTCGAGGCGCACCGCGCCGGCGGTCGGCATGATCGAGCCCACCAGCATCCGCCCCAGCGTCGACTTGCCGGTGCCCGAGGAGCCGACGATGGCCAGCGACTCGCCCGGATCGAGGGTGAAGCTGACGCCGTTCAGAATGACCTTCTTGTTCGGCGGGGGCACGTAGAGCACCCGCTCCACGCTGAGCCGGCCGGTCGGGCGCGGCAGGCGCAGCCGCTCCAGGTTCAGCGGCGAACTCTGGAGCAGCGCCTTGACGCGAACATAGGCCATGCGGGCCTGGACGTAGCTGCGCCAGCCGTCGATCACGCCCTCGATGGGGGCGAGAGCGCGGCCGCTGATGATCGAGGCGGCGATCATCATGCCGCCGGTCAGCTTGCCGTCGAGGGCGAGCGAGGCGCCCCAGCCCAGCATCAGGATCTGGGTGGAGAGGCGCACGAACTTCGACAGGCCGGCGATGACGATGTTGCGGTCCTGCCCCGTGACCTGGGCCTTGAGCGATTCCCCCGTGTCGCGGCCCCAGATCATCACGCTCTCGGGGATCATGCCCATGGCGTTGATGACCTGGCTGTTGCGGGCCATGGCGTCGGACTGGATGTTGGCCCGGGTGGAATAGGCGCTGGCCTGGGCGAATGGCACCGCGGTGATCCGCTGGTTGATGAAGGCGAGGGCGAGCAGCACCAGGCCGGTCGCGCAAACGATCCAGCCGAGATCGGGATGGATCAGGAAGATCGCGAGCACGTAGACCGGCGCCACGGGGGCGTCGAACATGACGAGCAGCACCGGCCCGGTGATGAAGTTGCGCAATTGCTGGAGGTCGGCGACCGTCTGGAAGTCGCGGTTCGAACCTGCCTGCGAGGCCTTGGCGGCGGCGGCGAGCACCGGGGGGCCGAGCCGGCTCTCGACCTCGACGGCGACGCGCATCAGCATGAAGCGGCGGACCATGTCGAGCACGACGTGGCCGAAGATCGCGCCGACGATGACCACCGTCAGCATGACCAGGGTGTCGAAGCTGCGGCTGGTCAGCACCCGGTCCGAGATGTTGAACAGGTAGATCGGCACGCCGAGCACGAGCGTGTTCACCCAGAAGGAAAAGATGGCGATCACGATGAGCTTGCGCCGGCAGGCGGCCAGTCCCCGGGTCAGCGTCTCGCGGAAGCCGCGATCGCCGAAGCGGCGCTGGAGCGGTGCCCCGCCGCCTCCGCCGCCCCCTCCTCCGCCGTCGCCGGAGGGTGGCGTCGGTCCCTTCCCGGGGGTGACCACGGGGCGGACCCGCGCGGGCGGGGGCGGCTCGGCCGGGACCGGCTCGGCGCGCGCGGCGGGCTGGGCGGGGCCGGCCTCCGCGACCCGCAGCGTTTCGGCGGGCGCCGCCGGGGGCTGCGCCGCGGCCGGGGCGGGCTCAGGCGTCTCCGGCGCGGGTTCGGGCGCGCGGTCGGTCGCGGGGCCGATATAGTTGCGCCCGGCCAGAACCTTGTAGAGAGCGTCGAGGCTCCTGAGACCGGTGCTGAGGCGCCGTTCCCCACTTCCCCGCGGCGGGCCGGACGGGTCGATCGCGTTCGTCCGGCCCGGCCGTGCGTCCAGGAGGGCACTCGTCATCTCGGCTGCTCCGATACTGAAGGCCGCCTACGACAGCATCCCGTGGAAGAGATCCTGCTGCATGTGGCTGTCGGCCGTGACCGTGCTCGGGCCGGGAGACTCGATCGGAACGCTCTCGGCCAACCCCGTGAACGCCACGATCTCCGGCACGAGATTGTGCGTGTCGCCAACCGTAATCTGCGTCGATTGCGTGACGAAGTTCGCCTGAAGGAGGATGGCGGTATCGTAATGATGACCCCCGACGAACTGGAGGTCGGAGGCCGTGCCCACATTGGCGATGCCGGCGAGATTGACGAGGTGGTTGCCGCCCGATTCGACCGTCTGGGTCGAGGCGGTCGGCTCGGCCGCCCCCGTGGGGGCGGACCCGGCGGAGGCCGCGTGCTGGACGATCCCGTCGACGTCGGAGACGAGGTTCGTCTGCTGGATGACGTTGATGTCGTAGAAGTCTCCGGTGACGTGCAGGATGTTCAGCGTCTGGCCGTGCGAGGGAAAGGTCGCCGCCATTTCCGGCGGAAGGATGCCGTCTTGGATCTCATCGAGGGCGTCGCCGAGCGTCGCGCTCAGCGGGTGGAACCCATCGCTGCCGTAGCGGTCGATCGCGGCCTTGTTCACGAGGATGTTGTCGCCGGTGCTGATCGACTGCGAGCCGTTGTCCTGGCGCGCCGTGTAGGCCAGGACCGCGTCGTCGTTGAGCAGCACGTTGGTCTGATGGATCAGGTTGGTGCTGTGGTAGTTGCCGTCCACGACGATGAGGTCGTAGCGGGCGCCGATCTCGCTGAGGCGGAAGCTGTTGCTCTCCAGGTTCTCGCCGGCGCGGACGGCGTAGTAGGCGCCGATATTCCCCTGCACCGTCACGTCGTTGTCGCTCAGGACGTTGACCTGGCGCAGGACGTTGACGCCGTAGAAGTCGCCGTCGATCAGATCGACTTGCGCGAGGCTGCCGAAGGTGAGGTGCTTCACGAGACCCGAGGTGTCGTGGTCGGCGATGCGCGCGGTGTTGTGCGCCTCGTTGCCGTTGGTGACGATGCTGCGCATGAGCATTTCGCCGGCGACCGAGACCTCGGCGCGGCTCATCAGCACGTTCACCTGCAGGATGGCGTCGGTGGTGTAGGCGTTCCCCTTCACCGCCAGGGCGGTGGCATGGCCGTGATCGTCCAGGATCGTGGCAGTGTTCAGGGAGAGGTTGCCGCCGGTCCGCGCATCGAGCCCCGGATCGGTTAGGCCGTCCCGGGCCTCCGGGGCCACGGAGGGCACCTTCGGCACCTCGAACCGCAGGGCGGTCCCCGGCGGCTGCAACACGCCGTCGACATAGGTGCCCATCGGGTCCGCGTGCGCGACGTCCCGGCCGCCGTCCTCCGCGCCTTCGGGAGCCTGCGCCCCGTCGCGCCGCAGGACGAGTTCGACGGCCTCGGCCGTCGTGGGGTCGTGAAGCGTCAGGTCCGCGGGCAGCCGCGACTGGGCGATCCGGCTGAGCGCAGCGATCGTGCCGTCGATATCGACCTCGTGGAACTGGGCGAGATCGACATCCGTGCGCATCAGCAGGACGTCGTCGTCCACCAGGCGGTTGATCTGGCGGACCTGCAGGAGCTGCTGGTCGGGGTCGATGTCGATGCCGGCTTCCCCGTGCGCCCGGCTGCTGCCGCCGCCACCGCCGCCGCCGGGCGGCAGCAGGCGTCCGCCCGGAAGCGGTCCGGGCGAGAGCGGGTCGTCCGGGCTCGCCGGAGGGGGGCGATGGCCGGGAAGGCCGGGAAGCCGGGGAAAGACCTCCGGACCGGGAGAGAGATCGACCCGGAAGGGGCGGCTGGGAAACTCGTCGAGCGGCCGGTCCGGATCGGGATCGACGGGCGGCCGGGGGAGCCAGGGATGAAGCTTGGCGGGCTGCGCCGGATCCTCGTAGCCGTCGCGAACCCGCGGCGCCCCGTCGGTCAGGCGAAGGTGGCCGATGAAGTGGGCGATGATGTCCGAGACATCCGTCGTTCCGCCTGCGAGCATGGCAGCGTTCCCCGACCCGGCCACGTCATGGCGCGATCCACTCCCATGACGATGGCTCGTCGTTGCGCGGGAGGGTTTCCTGGATTTCGGTTTCGGCGTGTTCGCGGGCGGCTCTTTGAAAGCCTTCTTGGTGCTCTACCCGGAACAGCGTCCAGATGGGTCGGCCCGCGTCCTGCGACGCGGGCTGTGCTGTCGAACGGTGCTGAGATTACTCGGCGGGCGCGGAGTCCGACATGGAGTCGCCGCCCACGACGCTGATCGGCATCGTGTTGTACTGGATGTTGGCGCCCATCACGATGTGCTGCGTGAAGGCTTCCTGGGTCAGCGTGCCCGAGCCGTTGGCGGTGCCGGTCGCAGTGCCGTACTCGCCGAGTTCGGAGGTGTTGTTGGCCGTGCCGCCGTAGGCGGAGCCGTTCTGCGTGAAGGAGAAGTTCGGGCCACCCGGGTCGCTCCCGCCACCATCCGTGAAGAGGCCGAAATCTCGGCCGCCGGCGCCGGCATTGAGGCTGACGCTGGCACCGTTCAGCACATCGGCATCGACGAGGCTGTTGACCTGATCGAGGTTGAAGATGTTGCCGTCGCCGTTCAGCGTCTGGGTCGACAGGTCGGGCAGGTTGAGGAAGTTGCCGTCGAGGGTCTCGATGCCGAGGTCGTCCATGTGCAGGACGGAGGTCTCGGTGGGCGGGCCGAAGTCGCCGGAGACGCTGACGTCCACAGTGGTGTTCACGCTCGTGGTGATGTCGTTGTCGATGTCGTTGTCGACGCTGTTGGTGACCCCGTTGTCGAGATCGTTGTCGATGGCGTTCTCGTTGAAGTTCAGGTTGGCATTGCCGTTCAGGTTGCCGTTGCCGTTGAGATTGCCGTTGCCGTTGAGATTGCCGTTCGTGCTGGAGCTGTCGACCTCGTTGCTGGCGTAGTTCACGGCGCCGTTGATGGAGGTCTGCGACTGATCCTGGTCCTGATCTTGGTCCTGGCCCTGATCTTGGCCCTGCGCCTGGCCCTGGAGCTGGCCCTGGAGTTCGGCCTGGCCCTGGAGCTGGCCCTGCAGCTCGGCCTGGCCCTGGAGCTGGCCCTGCGCCTCGAGCTGGGCGATGGCGGCGGGCGCCACGTTCCGGTTGGACTCGCTCATGATGACGTCTCCCTGCATGTGGATGACGGCAGGCAGCAGGACGGGACGTCGATCATCTACGTCGACGCGGGATCCGTTAGCGTTGCCGTCTGAGATCCCCGGGGCCGCTCTCGTTTCGGGGGCGGTTGCGTCGGGGTGAGGGGACCGTCGCACCCCGCGGCGGGGATGTCAGGGTTAAAAAACCGTAACCGCGTGTCAGGAAAAACCGAACCACCGCCCCGAAAGGCGAACCCCGATGCGGGCATGCCACAGTGCCGCGCGCCGCGTTCGCGGTGACGGGATCGTCCGAAAGGCGGTGTGCGGTGCGAGGAGGACAGGGTCCCGGCCGCGCCTCTCCTTTCGGATGAGGCTTCAGGAGCGCAGCGCGTCCCGCGATGCCTCGCCCGCGGTCCAGCGCTCCACGAATCGCTCCCAGAGTGCCTGCGCCTCCAGTGCCGCGGGCCCCGGCTCCTCGATGTCGCAGGCCTCCCCGCGCGCGGCGCTGAGCGTCGCGTGGAACGCCGCCGCGTCGGCGCAGCCGAGGAGGAAGGCGCCGTCCTCGCCCAGGCTCAGGCAGACGACGCGCTCGGCCAGCACCGCGCGCGGCAGGCCCGTCAGCCCGCCGCAGACGTCGAGCTGCACCGCGCCGATCCCCTCGGACCCGATATTCGGGCAGGCGTCCCGCGCGAGGCCCGAGACGGAGGCGATCAGGAAACCGATGAGGTAGGGGTCGTTCAGGCTCTGCGGATTCTCCTCCCCCACCTGCCGCAGCGAGGCGTTGAAGGGTTGCAGCGAGGCCATCACGGCGGAGCGGGCACGGCGGCCGCGCCAGAGGTCGCAGAGGGCGGCGATGTGGCTGAACATGGTGCGGACACCCTGACGGGCGGCCTCGACGCCGCCTTCCCCTCCGCGATGTTCTGCTATGATGCCCCCGCCGGCCGCAGAGGTGATCCGGCGGGGGGTGATTCCCGTCCTCCCTGGACCGCATCCGGACCCGGGCCGAGCCAGCGCCATGCCTTCACGGCTTCCCCCCGCCCCGAACTTCCGCGCCGTCGAGAAGGCCGCCCCGGGCTTCGCCGAGCGCCAGCATCACATCCTGATGCAGATCGGCAATCTCGGCCTGAACTGGTCCAACAACGAGAGCATGTTCATCTATGTGCTGATGGTACTCCTCGATGTCGAGGAGGTCGATGCAGCGATCATCTTCTCGACCCTGAACACGACCCGCGCCCGGCTCGACCTCGTGCGCCGTCTCGCGACGGTGAAGCTTCGCGATGAGGCGGCGGCCCTCACGCTCAAGCGGCTGCTGCGCCGGTTCGAGGCGGCGACCCGGCTGCGCAACGAGTTCAATCACTGCATGTACAAGCTCAACGCCCAGGGCGAGATCACGCATACCCACCTGATGCGCCCGCACGAGGCGGGCGGGCGGCTGACGCTGGGCGAGTTGCGCGAGATGGACGAGGGCCGCGTCCAGGAGATCGTCGAGGCCAACCGCCAGCTCAAGCGGCTCAACCGCGACCTGTGGGACTTCCTGCCCCAGCTGCGCGCCGCGCTCGGCACGCGGGCCGAGCGCGGCGCGCCGTAACGGACTTCCCGAGCCTCGTCTTCTTCCGAAAGCCGGAGACCACCTTTCGGGACGATGCTTCTGAGCCTCAGGCGACGCTGTGGAGCCAGCCCCGCAGCACGGCGTACTGCACGATCTTGGCCCGGCTGCGCAGGTCGAGCTTCTCCGCGGCCCGGGCCTTGTAGGTCTCGATCGACTTCGAGGTGATCGCGAGCTTGGCCGCGATCTCCTTGTTCGTGTAGCCGAGGGCGACGAAGCGGATGATCTCCTCCTCGCGCACAGAGAGCGAGGCCATGAGGATGCGGCGCAGGTTGTCGCGCGCGGCGGGCACGATGCGCTCGGCCGCCAGATGCTGGCTCGCGACCATCGGATCGAGGTAGATGCCGCCGGCATGGACCGAGCGGATCGCGAGGAGGAGGTTGTCGCTCGTCGCGCGCTTGAGCACGTAGCCGCGCGCCCCCGCGGCGAGGGCCTGCTGCACGTAGAGCCGGTCCTCGTGGACGCTGAGCATGATCGTCGGCACCGGGTTCCGCTCGCCACTGAGCTTCGAAGCCAGGGTGATGCCGTTCATCTCCGGCATCGCGATGTCGAGGATGGCCAGATCCGGCTTGGCCTCGGCGACGACCTGCAGGGCGCGGGCTCCGCTCGTCGCGGTGGCGACCACCTCGATATCGTCGGTCTCGCCGATGAGGCTCGCCACTCCCGACAGGAACATCGGGTGATCGTCGGCGAGGACGACCCGAATTCTGCTTGGCTCGAAATCCGTCATATGCGCCTCCCTGGAGTGCCGATGCGGGCAACGAGGGTGGTGCCGGCTTCGGGGGAGGATTCGATCTCGAATTGTCCCCCGACCAGGCCCACCCGCTCCCGCATTCCGACGATGCCGAACTTTCCGTCCGCGACGAGCCGGGTGGTCGAGAGGTCGCCCTCCCGGCAGCCGACGCCGTCATCCTCGACGATGAGCGAGACCGCCTCGCCCTCGTATTGCAGCGCCACGCTCACCGTGGTCACGCCCGCCGCGTGCTTGGCGATGTTGGTGAGCGCTTCCTGGCACAGCCGGTAGAGGGTGATCTCCACGTCCGAGGCGAGGTCGGGCTCCCGGCCCGTGCAGCCGAAATCGGTCGCGACGCCGCTTCTCGCGCCCCAATCCGCGACGAGGCGGCGCAGCGCGACGCCGAGCCCGAAATCGTCGAGCGCGGTGGGACGCAGCTCGACGGCGATGCGGTGGAGTTCCTTCGACACCTCGTCGAGCTGCGCCCGCAGGCGCTGGATCTGCTCGCGCCCGGCGGCCGAGGCGACGTGCTTTTCCAGCGCGCCGATCCCCATGGCCAGCGCCGCGATGAATTGTCCGCTCTGGTCGTGAAGGTCTCGGGCGAGGCGCAGGCGCTCCTCGTGGCCGATGCGGTGGAGGCAGGTCAGGATCCGGTCCCGCTCGGGCTCCGCCCGCGCCGCGACGCCCGGCTCCTCCTCCGGCGCGGGATCGCTCCCGGGAAGGTGCATGAGGATGCAGCCGCCCTGCACGTCCTCCATCCAGGCCGCCCAGCAGCGGACGCGCAGCCGCCGCGATCCGACGCGAAGGTCCAGCACGCCCGACACCGGAAGCGCCGACCGGGCACAGAGCGCGAGATAGGAGGCGAGCCGCCGCGCCTCTTCCGAGCCGGGCGGAGCCAACCCCCCGCCCGGCAGGATCGCGGGCAGCCGGGCCGCGGCCGCGCGGTTGCGGCGGAGGAGGGTCCCGTCCCTGCGCAGCAGAAGGATCGGGTCCGCGATGGCCTCAAGGACGAGCATCGGCTGCGCTGACGGATCGGAGGGAGGGCGCGGGGAGAATCGGTCGCGGGAGGGCTCGCCGGTGTCGTGCCGAGGGGACTTGCAAGGAATTCGCCCCCTGTCCTCGCCGAACCGGGACGCGTCGACCGGCAATCGCCGCACCTCGCGCCGCACTTCGCTCCACAGATCGCGCATCACGTAGCGGGCCATGAACGCTCCAGGACTTCCGCGACACGGGCATGGCGTTTGCTGGTTGGTTGCGGACGAGTGCAACGCTTCCCGCCGGTCCGGTGTCGATCGAGCGCGAAGCTAGAACCGGCATTCCCGTCCTCGCAGACCGCCAAAGGGCGTAAGCCGCTCACCCTTCGGTGGGACGCGCGGCGGCGTTCGGCTGCGCTCGCGCAGGGTCCGTCCCGCCTCAGTAGGCGGTCTCGGAGGAGACCACTTCCCGGCAGGTCTGGAGGATGATCCGCAGATCGAACCAGAGGCTGCGGCGCTCGATATAGGTCAAGTCGAGCTCGATCCGGCGGCGCAGCGCCTCGTCCGTGCGCGTCTCGCCCCGGCAGCCGCAGACCTGCGCCCAGCCGGTGATGCCCGGTTTCACCTGATAACGGCGGTGATAGTCGGCGATGCGAAGCGCGAACTCGTCATCGTGGCCGAGGGCGTGCGGCCGGGGGCCGACGAGCGACATGTCACCCTTGAGCACGTTGAAGAGCTGCGGCAGCTCGTCCAGGCTCGTGCGGCGCAGGATGCGGCCGAGCGGCGTCACCCGCGGATCGTGCCGATAGGCCTGCACCAGGGCGGCGTTGCCGGGCTGCACCGTCATCGTCCGGAACTTGTAGATCTCGAAGGGCCGCCCGTGCAGGCCGCCGCGCATCTGCCGGAATAGGGCCGGCCCCTCCGAGGTCAGGCGGATCAGGACGGCGATGATGACGAGGAGCGGCGCGAGCAGCAGGCACAGCAGGCCGGCGCCGACGACATCGAAGGCGCGCTTGATCGCCTCCCCGTCGCCGGGCCGCGCGGCCCGCGCCTCGCCCGCGCTCCGCTCCGGCGGCGAGAGCCTCGGCAGGGGCCGCCGCCGGCCCCACTGGGCGTTCGGGCGCGCCTCCGGCAGCGCGCCCGGGGGCACCCGCTTCCGCCCGGCCGCGATCCGCCGGGGCGGAGCGGGCCGCGACGCGCCCTCCGCCGCCGTGCGGGCCGATGCCCCGGGGGGGCAGCCGGGGGCCGCGGCCTCGACGCCGCCCAGATCGCCGACGGCCTCGGGGGCCGGGGCGGCAAACGGGGCCTCACGCCCCAGCGCGCTTCGGCGCAGCAGGGCCGCGAGGGTGAAGCGCTGAGCCAGCAGCCCGGCCGGCCCCATCACCGCGAAGGTCGTGAGCCCGTCCTGGGCGGCGTCGAGGTGGATCTGCAGCCCGGCGGCCAGGAGCCAGGCGAGCGGCAGAAGGCAGGGCCAGATCAGGACCAGCGCCTTGAGCGCCAGGCGCGGGCGCGACGCGGCGTCGGCATCGTAGGCGCCGCACAGGGCCATCAGCGGCAGGGTGAAGGCGGTCGGAAAGGCCGCGATCGCCGCAAGCCGAAGCGGATCGGCCGTCTGCTCGGCCAGATGCGCGGCGCCCGCCTGGGCGAGCAGCGCCGTACCGATCAGCGCGAAGGCGTCGAGCGTGACGAGGACAGGATCGAATTGCCCGAACGCGTTCGGGCGGAGTTGGCTCCGTGGCGAGAAACTCGTCGAGTTTCCGATGACCTGCTCGCTCATGACCTGCCTCAACCTTCCTTGAGACGCTCAGGGATTGGCGTTGATCGGGATTTCTGGCACTCGACGAAAAAATATAGTTGCTTTCACCGACAGGTACTCAACCTCACGGCTGATTGTACTGAGCCTGCCCGCGTTTCTATTCAGGTCTTGGGCCTGCATTCGATGCGGATCGTCACGGCGTATCGAGAAGCTCCGCGGCCGGCAGGCGGCCGGCGGCGCGCCTCCCCGCCAGGGCGGCCCGGTTCTTCGCGTCGGCCTCGCGGAACAGGCCGATCAGGGTGCCGGCCAGGAGACGGCGGTCGTGCAGGCGCTCGACGCGCTCCCGCCCGACCGCGCCGCGGGCGGCGAGCGCGTCCGGCGCGGCGGACAGCGCCGACTCCATCGCCCGCATCAGCGCCCGCACGTCGCCGGGCGGGATCAGCCAGCCGCAGCTGTCGTCGAGGAGTTCGGGGATGCCGGCGACGCGGGTCGAGACGACGGGCCGGCCCAGGGCGAAGGCCTCCATGATGACCACGGGCAGCCCTTCGGCGAGGCTGGGCAGCAGCAGGGCGCGGCTCGCGGCGATCCGGTCGCGCACTTCGGCGTTGCTGGCCCAGCCGTGCAGGATCACCCGGTCCGCCACGTCGTGGCGCCGGCAGGCGGCCTCGACCTCGGCCCGGCTCTCGCCGTCGCCGATCAGGATCACCTTGAGGTCGGGATAGCGCCAGCGCAGGGCGGCCACCGCCGCCGGAATCGCCGCCTGCGCCTTGGCGGGGCAGAGACGCCCGACGCAGACGAAGGTCCGGTTGTCGGCCCGCGGAGGCTGCGGCGGCGCGAACTCCTCCAGCGCCAGCCCGCAGCGCGCGACGCGGATCTTGGCCGCATCCTCCGGCCGGGCCAGCCCCGCGAGCCGGTCGCGGCAATACTCGGAGATCGCGACGACGAACTGCGCGTGGGCGATCTTCTCGGCGAAGCCGAAGCGCTCGGGCGCCTCGAACTCGTCCGGCCCGTGGGTGGTGAAGCTGTAGCTCGGGCCGCCCATCCGCCGGGCCAGCATCGCCACGGTGGCGGCGTTGGTGGCGAAGTGGACGTGGATGTGGTCGATGCCCTCGGCCGCCGCGCGTCGACGCAGATAGGCCGCCTGGAGCAGGTAGGCGACGGGGCGCACCCATCCGTTGCGCGCGGCCCGGGCGAGCCGCATCCAGGGCCTGAGGCTGCGGGCGAGGCCGAGCGGGTTGAGCCCCGCTTCGAGCAGGGCGGCGGCGAGGAGCCCGGCGAGGTTGCGGGTGAGCAGGTAGTGCGTGGCGGTCGCCTCCGCCCGGTCGCGGGGATCGACCAGCGCCTGCGGCCAGGCCCGGATCGCGTAGCGCCGGATCCGGCATCCGAGGTGTTCGAGCGCCTCGATCTCGCGCCGGATGAAGGTCGTGCTCGGCAGCGGGTAGGTGTTCATCAGGTAGGCGACCTTCATGGCCGGGCTCCCTTCGAGCGATGGTCCGGGCGGGGCGGCGGACGGGAGCGGCATGGCTCAGTGCTCCGTCGGCCGCGGCAGGGCACGCCGCGCCGCGAGGCGGGCGGCGGCCTCCGCGAGGGCGAGGCGGGCGAGCGGGGCGACCCCGAACAGGTAGCGGCGCCAGAGCCGCCGCGGCTCGCCCGCGAGGCGGTGCAGCCATTCGATCCCCGCCCGCTGCATCCAGAGCGGGGCGCGGCGCTTGCGGCCGACGAGGAATTCGAGGGAGGCCCCCACGCAGAGGGCGGTGCCCCGCGCCGCCGGATCGAGGGAGGCCTGGAAGGCGATGCGCTCGGAGCGCGGGGCGCCGACGGCGATGAAGGTGAAGCGGGCCGTGCTGCCCGCGACGAAGGCGGCGCAGGCCGCGAACGCGGCCGGATCGCCGTCGATGTCGGGCGGGGCGGCCAGGATGTCGAACGCCACCTCCGGGAAGGCGGCGCGCATCTGCGCGGCCAGCGAGGGATGGGCCACCACGAGGGCGATCCTGTCGCTGGGGGCGATCACCGTGCGGAACAGGATCTCGGTCAGCGTCGAACCGGGCAGGTGCGGGAGCCCGCCGGGGATCAGCAGCCGCGAGAGGGCCGCGATCGGCTTGCTGTCGCACAGCGAGAGCCACGCGCCCTCGTAGAGCGGGGCGAGCGAGGGGTCGGCGCTGAGGCGGACCACGTGATCGACGTTGGGCGTGACGACGTAGCGGAACGGTGCCGGATCGAGGCCCGCGGGAGCCCGGGACAGCAGGGCGAGCACCTCGGCAGGCTCGAGGCTGTCGAAGGGTGCCTTCAGGAAGCGCTCACGCAGGCTGAGCGGGCTGACGAGACCGACGGGCATGGTTTCGGCTCCAGTGGATCCGAGCGTTGGCCGTCCGATCTGTCGATCCTTTCGGCGTTCAAGGCTCAGCCTGGAGCAAGTGCATGGGATGCAGCCGACCAGAAGTAAGCAAATAGATCTCCGATCCGGCCCCGCATACTTCCATTCACCAAAAATCAAACTTATATGACCTCGGAAATCAGGCGGTCAAAGTGTGAATACTCATCTTTCCCGATCATGGATGAGGGAACGCTCTGCACGGAGAGGTTGGAGAAACCCCCATATCCGTCTTTCGGAGGGGATCGTCGTCCCGGGGAGATCCTTGAGGCGGCCCTTGAAGCGACCCTTGCCGGCCACGCTGCGACACGACCTCAGGCCTAGGCGGTAGGGCCTGCGCCTTTCGGAGTTCCGGAAGGGGCATTGGCCCCCGGCACGGACCGGCGGAGGCTCGCCGTCGAGGGCGTCGCCCGGATCGGCGCCGTGCGCGCGGGGCGATGCACCGCGCTCCCTCGGAGGAACGCCGGAATGTCACACGAGACCACGCGAGGCCGCCGATGACCCTGGCCCTTGTCCTGCTGTCGGGCCTGCTCGGGCTCGCCTGCGCCCTCCTGGCGATTCCCGCGGCGGTGTTCGCCGCGGAGATCGCCGCCGCCCACCGCCGGCGCCCGCCCCCACCCTTGCCCCCGGTCGATCGCCCGGCGCTCGCCGTCCTCGTGCCGGCCCATGACGAGGAGCGCGATGTCGGCGCGGCGCTCGACAGCATCCGGGCGCAGCTGCGCCCGGGCGACCGGCTCGTCGTGGTGGCCGACAACTGCACGGACCGCACGGCGGAGATCGCCGGACAGGGCGGCGCCGAGGTGGTGGTGCGCTGCGACCCCTTCGCCTGCGGCAAGGGCTACGCCATGGATGCCGGCATCCGGCACCTCCAGGACGCCCCGCCGCCGATCGTGATCTTCGTCGATGCCGATTGCCTCCTCGCGGAGGGCACGCTCGACGCCCTCGCCCGCACGGCGCAGGAGCGGCGGCGCCCCGCCCAGGCGGTCTTCGTCAACCACGTCCCGCCCGGCGCCGGACCGGCCCACGCCGTCGCCCGCTTCGCCTACGTCCTGAAGAACGCCGTGCGGCCGCGGGGGCTGGCGGCCCTGGGCCTGCCCTGTCAGCTCACCGGGAGCGGCATGGCCTTTCCCTGGCCCGTCATCGCCGGGTCACGGCTCGCCAGCGGCGAGATCGTCGAGGATCTCAAGCTCGGCCTCGACTGCGCGCGGGCGGGGCATCCGCCGGTCCTGTGCGAGGCGGCGCGGGTGACGAGCGCCTTCCCGCTGACGGCGCGAGCCGTCGTCGATCAGCGCGAGCGCTGGCAGCGGGGCCACTTGGGCCAGATCGCCGCCGTGCTGCCCTCCCTCCTCGCCGGCCTGCGCCGGGCCGACCTCGCGCTGGTGGCGCAGGTGCTCGACGTGATGGTGCCGCCGCTGACGCTCCTGCTGGCGGCCAATCTCGCCCTGACGGCGGTCGCCGCGCTGGCGGCGCTGGCCGGCGCCTCGGCCGTGCCCCTGATGCTGGCTCTCGCCACCGTCGCGATCCTCGGCCTCGCCCTCGTGGCCGGCTGGCGGCTCGCCCGCGCCGCCGAGGGGTTCAGCTGCGGGCCGGCGGAGGTAGCGGCCTATCTCCTCGGCAATCTCTCCCTCTACCGGCGCCTCCTCGCGGGCAGGCCGCTCGGCTGGATCAGGACCGACCGCGGTGGCCTGTCGTGAGCGCCGCGGCGCGCGCCTGCGCCGCCTCGCCGCCGTCGGCCTCCTCGCCGTGAGCGCCGTCCCGTCCCGCGCGGAGGAGGCGGCGCCGCGCCGCGTCTTCGTCTCGGGGCACAGCCTCGTCGACCGGCCTCTGCCCGACGACCTCGCGCGGATCTCGGCGAGCCTGGGCCGGCCGCTGACCTGGGCGCGGCGGCACGCCTCGGGCTCGACCATCGCCCAGCGCGCCTGCCGGGGGGAGACGCCCGCCATCGACGAGACTTCCGGCCCCGGGGCGGCGGACGCCCCCTACGACACCCTGGTCGTGACCGAGCAGCACGACCTGATGGGTGCCGTGCTGTGGAACGACACGGTCGGCGAACTCGCCCGGCTGCACGATTGCTTCGCCGCCCGCAATCCGGGCCTCGCGACGTGGTTCTACGTGCCCTGGATCTCCCTCGACGACAAGCGCGACCCGGCGAACTGGCTGGCCTACGAACGGGCGGCCGCGCCGCTCTGGCGCTGCGTCGTCGCGGCGGCCAACCGGCGCTCGGCCGCCGCGCGGGCGGGCAACCGCATCCGCGTGATCCCGGCCGCCTCCGCGCTGGCGACGCTGGTCGAATCCGCCGCGGACCGGCCCCCGCCTCCCGGACGGCGGGCCGGGGGCGCCGGCGAGGCCGCGGCCCGGCTGATCGAGGATCAGGTCCACCCCACGCGGCTCGGCGCCTACGCCCTCGCGCTCCTCGTCGAGGCCGCCACGACCGGGCGGCCCCCGCGCAGGGCCTGGGCGCCGGAGGGCGTCGCGCCGGAGACGGCCGAGGCCCTCCAGATCTTCGCCGGAGACGCGGCGGCCGCCGCAGCGGGGGAGCCGGAACCCGATTCGGACGCCTGCGCGAAGCGGCTGCAGGTCCAGGCGACCGGTCTATTCTGGCCCTACATGGAGCGGGCGATGTGGCGCCCTCAGGCGGGCTTCGTCGAGGCGCGCCGCGAACTCTGGAGCAAGGCGCTGCGCTGGCGCTGGAAGATGTGGCGCGAGCCGGACTGGACGCCCTTCGCCCCGCCCCCGGACGGACGCGGCTGACGAGGCCTCCGTCCCCCGATTACAGGATCGGGGGACGCGGTCCCGCTCAGGCGTGCATCACCGCGGCTTCGGCCTCGGCGAGGTGGCGGCGCATCCGGGCGGCGAGCACCCGGACGTTGGGCTCCAGCACCATGCCGTCGTGGTCGCCCGACACCTGCACGATGGAGAGGTCCGGCAGGTAGGGCGACCAGCCGTTGTCCTCGCGGATCAGCGCGCGGTTGGCGTCGAGCCGGCGCCCGCCGGAGAGCCGGTGGAGCACCTGCACCTGCGGCCGGTAGAGGATCACCCGGCCGGGATAGGGATGCAGCACCAGCCGGTCGAGGGCGCGGCGGAAGGCGGCCTCGATGGCGTCGTTGTGGAAATGCTCGGACCCGGCCTCCCGCGGCGCGGCCATGCGCTCGCGCAGGCGCATCGCCTCCCAGCGGGCGCGGCGGCGCAGCCACTCGGCGAGGAAGCCGCCGCCCTTGGCCCGGAATTCCTGCGCCTTCATGGTGAGACGGTCGGTCACCGAGAGCGTCACGCGCTGGGGCACCGGCGTGTCAAGGAGCAGCACGGCCGCGACCTCCTCGCCCTCCTCGCGCAGGCGCCGGGCCATGGCCATAGCGGCGAGCCCACCGCCGGAGAAGCCGCCGAGCAGGTAGGGGCCGCGGGGCTGCACCGCGCGGATCTCCGCGCAGTAGTCGCGCGCCATCTCCTCGAAGGTCTCGTGCGGCGCGTGCTCGCCGTAGAGCCCCCGCGCCTGCAGGCAGTAGACCGGTCGCTCCGCGCCGATCTGCAGCGCGAGGTGGCGCAGGTTGAGCACGTTGCCGAACATGCCGGCGCAGAGGAAGAACGGGGTGCGCGCGACGTCCGCCCGCACCTGCATGGGTACCACGTGCAGCCATTTCGCGGCGGCGCCCGCCGCCTCCTTCGGGGCCGGCTCGGCGCCGGAATACGAGGCGGACGCGTCGGGCCGGTCGCCGAGCAGGGCCGCGAAGGCGGCGATGGTGGGCGCCTCGAACAGCACCGAGATCGGCAGGTCGGCGGCGAAGCGCTCGCGCACCTTGCGCAACAGCCGGACGGCGATGAGCGAGTGGCCGCCGACCTCGAAGAAATTGTCCTCGATCCCGACCCGGGCGATGCCGAGCAGCTCGGTCCAGAAGCCCACCAGCGCCCGCTCGGTCTCGGTGCGCGGGGCGAGGTAGGCCGCCTCGCTCTCGGGCCGGTCGAACAGGGAGGGGCGCGGGGTGGAATCGGCCGGCGGCGCGGCGGCGCGAGCGCGGAGCACGCCGAGATCCATCGAGCTGACGACGACCTGCGGCCGCCCGGCTCCCAGCGCCCGGAACAGGGCCTCGACCCCCTCCTCCGGCCGGATGCCCTGGCGCACGAGGGCGGCAAGCGCCTGCGCCGTGGCTCCGGAGGTCTGGGGCGCCTCCGTGCGCGGCGGCGCGAACTCGATCCCCGGCCCGGAGCCCTCCAGCGTGACGCCGCCCGCAAGGCGGCGCACCGTGAAGCCCTCGATCTCCAGCACCGGTGCGCCGGCGGCATCGCTGATGCCGATGTCGAAGCTCGCGAAGCCCTCGCCCTCGGTCTCGGTGAGACGGATGCGGCTCGTCACCTCGGCGGGCAGCGGGCCGTGCACCCGCAGGCGGCGATAGGTGACCGGCACCCAGAGCGCCGCGGACGCGTCGTAGCCCGGCACGAGCGCCATGGCGCAGCCTGTGGCGATGTCGAGCAGCGCCGGATGCAGCAGGAAGCCCGCTTCGAGGTCGGCGCGGTGGGCCGGATCGAGGGCGAGGTGGGCGGTCGCCGTGCCCTCGGAGATGGCGAGGCTGCGCAGCACCCGCCAGCGCGGCCCGAAGCGCAGATGCGCCTCCTGCACCGAGGGGATGGCCGGGGGCAGAGCCTCCGACGGCGCGGGAGCGGCGCCACGCGGCACGGCGCCGGGCAGGAGGCGGATGCGCCCCTGCGCGTGGCGGCGGAAGCCGGTCCGGCCCCCGGCGCTCACGAGGCTGCGCAAGTCGAGGCGGAAGCCCTCGCCCTGCGGCTCCAGGCGCAGCTGCACCCGGACGCTCTGCCCGTCGGGGACGTGGAGCGGGCGCAGGAAGACGAGATCCTCCAGGGCGAAGCCGCTCTCGACGCCGTGCTCGAGCAGGGCCTGAGCCGCGATCTCGAGATAGCCGGTGCCCGGCCAGATCGCCTCGCCCGAGGCCATCCGGTGCTCGTCGAGCACCCAGGCGGCGCGCCCCTCGGCCGCGCTCCAGACCCCTTCTAGGCAGTGGCCGCCGGCGCCGTCCTCGGCCCAGGCGCCGAAGAGCGGCCCGCGCGGGGCCGGCCGCTGCGGCAGGGCGCGGACCGGCGCGACGGCGCGGGCGGCGAGCCCGATCTCGTTCCAGATGCCCCAGTGGATCGCCACCGTGCGGCAGTTGTCGCGCCGCGCCTGCGCTTCCGCGAAGGCGTTGAGGTAGGCGTTGGCCGCCACGTAATCGACCTGGCCCGCCGGGGCCGTGTCGGCGCTGGTCGAGGAGAACAGCACGAACAGGTCGAGGGGGTCCTCGCGAGTCAGGGCGTGGAGGTTGCGCGTGCCGTGGATCTTCGGGGCGAGCACCGCCTCGATCTCGGCCTCATCCTTGAGGGCGACGAGCCCGTCGCGCACGAGGCCGGCGGCGTGGATCACGCCGTTGATCGGTCCGAAGGCGGCGCGCGCCTCGGCGATCACCGCCTCCAGTTCCTCCGGATTGCTGATGTCGGCGCCGCCGTAGAGCACCTGGGCGCCGAGCGCCTCGAGCCCGCGGATGCGGGCGATCGCCCGCCCCGTCCGCCCCTGGCCGCCATGCACCCGCAGGAGGTCGTCCCACAGCGCCCGCTCGGGCAGGATCGTGCGCCCCACGAGCACGAGCCGCGCCCGGTAGCGCCGGGCCAGGGCCTCGCAGACCACCCCGGCGATGTCGCCGAGGCCGCCGGTGACGAGGTAGACGCCGCCCTCGCGGAAGCCCGCCGCGCCCTCCTGCGCCGGATCGAGGGCGAGCGGTGCGAAATCCAGGCTCCAGCGCCGATCGCGGTGGTAGGCGACGGTCTCGGTGGCCGGCTCGGCCATCAGGTCGTCCCACAGCCTCTCGAGGTCGCCGGAGGCTTCGGCCCGTGGACCGGCCGCCCGCTTCCATCCGGACCGGGCGGCGAGGTCGAGCCCGTCCACGTCGATGGTGCGGATCGTGACGCCCGGCATCTCCTTCGGAATGACGAGGGCCGGCCCGAGCACCGTCGCCTTGTCCGGCTGAGCCGGGACGCGGTCGCCCACCGCCTGAACCCCCTCCGTCACGACCGTCGCGTGAAGGGCCGCCTCGCCCATCGCCTGCATCAGGCCGACGAGGCAGGAGAACCCGCGCTCCAGGATGTGGTGGAACGGGCTGGAGCCCGGCCGGACGCGCTCCTCGCGCGTCAGCAGCCAGAGGTGGAGAAGGCGGTCGGGCAGCCGGCCGTCGGCGTCGAGCGCCTGGACCAGCGCCTCGTAGCCGGGCCGGCCGTCCTCGGGGCAGAGTGCATAGAGTTCCGCCCCGCGCCGGCCGAACAGGTCGCCGGGCACCACCTCGGTCACCCGTTGACCGGCCGCGCGCAGCCGCGCGACGAGGGCCTGCCCGACCGGCTCCTCGTCGCGGAAGACGAGCCAAGTGCGGGGCACCGCCTCGGCCTCGGCCTCCAAGGCCGCCGCCGATTGCCGCCAGACCGGCCGGTAGCCCCAGGCCGCGATGTCGGCCCGCTTCTCAGGGAGAGCCTCGGCCGCGCCGGGGCTCGTGCGCGCCACGGCGTCGAGGAAGTAGCGCTGGTGCTGGAACGGGTAGGTCGGCAGCGCCACCCGGCGGCAGTCGCGGCCCTGCCAGAGCATCCCCGGATCGAGGGCGAGTCCGGTCGTCCAGGCCCGGCCGAAGGCCGCGAGGAAGGCGAGGCGGGCATCCGTCGCCTCGTCGGCATGGGGCAGGCTGTTGAGGATGGCGTTGGCGGGAATCGTCCCTGGTGCCTTGGCGAGCGAGGTGAGGGTGCGGCCGGGGCCGACCTCGACGTAGACGCGGCCCCGGTCGGCGGCGAGCAGGGCGAGGCCGTCGGCGAAGCGCACCGTCGAGCGCAGATGCGCGACCCAATAGAGCGGGTCGCAGGCCTGCGCCTCGGTGAGCCACGTGCCGGTGAGATTGGAGACGATGGGGATCGTCGGCGGGCGCAGCCTGAGCGTGCGCAGATAGGCTTCAAAACGCGGCAGGATCGGATCGAGCATCCGCGAATGGGCGGCGATGCTGATCGCCACCGGGGCGGTCTCGACGCCCTCCGCCTTCAGCCTCTCGCCGAAGGCCGCGAGCGCGTCGGAGGGGCCGGAGACGACGCAGAGCGCCGGCCCGTTCACCGAGGCGAGGTCGAGGGTGTCGGGAAGGCGAGCCCGGAGCGCCTCGGCGCCGAGGGCGACGCTGAGCATGCCGCCGGCCGGTACCGTGTCGAACAACTCGCCGCGCAGCCGCACGAGGCCGAACGCCTCCCGGAAGGTCATGATCCCGGCGACGCAGGCGGCGGCGTTCTCGCCCATGGAATGGCCGATCAGCGCCGCGGGCCTGAGGCCGCGGGCCTGCCAGAGCCGGGCGAGGGCGACCTCGCAGATCAGGATCGCTGGTAGCTGGCGCGAGGGGCGCAGCAGCCAAGACGCGGCCTCCGGCGTGCGCGATTCGACCCCGAGCCAGTGGGCGCGGATCTCGGCGGAGGCTTCCGGGGCGAGGTAGCCCAACCCCTCGTCCACCGCGGCGCGGAAGACCGGCTCGCCCTCGTAGAGGCCGCGCGCCATGCCGGGATGCTGCGCGCCGCCGCCCGGGAACAGGAAGGCCGCGCCCGATGCCTCCGGCATGAGGGTGTGGCTGTGCACGCGCCGCCCGTCGGCGCCGGTGAGCAGCGCGACCGCCTCTTCCCGGCTCCCTGCCGCCAGCACCCGGCGGTGCTCGAAATGGCGCCGGCCGCTCCACAGGGTGTAGGCCGCGTCTGCGAGCGAGAGGTCGGGCCGGCGCTCCAGTTCGGCCCCGAGCGCGCGGCCCGCCTCGTCGAGCGCCGCGCGGCTGCGGGCGGAGAGCACGATGAGTTCCGGCCCCTCCGCTCCGGCGGCCGGACGGGCGCGGGCAGCGGGGGCCGCCTCCAGGATGGCGTGCGCGTTGGTGCCGCCGACGCCGAGGGCGTTGACGGCGGCCCGGCGCGGGCCGGCGCCGCGGGGCCAGGGGGTGAGCCTGTCGGCGACGGTGAAGGGGCTGCCGGCGAAGTCGATCGCCGGGTTCGGCCGCTCGAAGCCGAGGCTCGCGGGGATCTCCCCGTGGCGCAGGGCGAGCAGCGCCTTGATGAGGCCGACGATGCCCGCGGCGGTGTCGAGATGGCCGATATTGGTCTTCACCGAGCCGACCCGGCAGAAGCCGGTGCGGCCGGTGCTCTGGCGGAAGGCCTGGGTCAGCGCCGCGATCTCGATCGGGTCGCCGAGATAGGTGCCGGTGCCGTGGCACTCGACGTACTGGATCGAGTCGGCGTCGATTCCGGCAAGGCCCTGCGCCTCGACGATGGCCCGGGCCTGCCCGTCGATGCTGGGAGCGAGGTAGCCCGCCTTGCCGGCGCCGTCGTTGTTGATCGCGGTCGCCTTGATGATCCCCTGGATGGGATCGCCGTCGCGCAGGGCGTCGGCGAGGCGGCGCAGCGCGACCACGCCGACGCCGGAGCCGAACACCGTGCCGGCGGCGCGGTGGTCGAAGGCGCGGCAGACGCCGTCGGGCGCCAGGATCTCGCCCTCCTGGGCGAGGTAGCCGCGGCGGTGCGGGAGCTCGATGGTGACGCCGCCGGCCAGCGCCATGTCGCATTCGCGGGCGAGCAGGCTCTGGCAGGCCGAGTGGACCGCCACCAGCGAGGTCGAGCAGGCGGTCTGCACGTTCACGCTCGGTCCCTTCAGGTCGAACAGGAACGAGGCCCGCGTGGTGAGGAAGTCCTTGTCGTTGCCGGTGTGGCGCAGCAGGAACAGGCCGGTCTCCTCGACCAGTTCCCGGTGGCTCAGCACGTTGTCGTAGAAGTAGCTGCCCATGCCGCAGCCGGCGAAGACGCCGACGGGGCCGGCCTCGCGCTCCGGCGGTCGGGCGGCGGACTCCATCGCCTCCCAGGCGCATTCGAGGAAGTGGCGGTGCTGCGGGTCCATCACCGCGGCCTCCTTCGGGCTCATCCCGAAGAAGCCGGCATCGAAGCCTTCCATGTCGGGCAGGTCGGCGCAGACGGCCACGTAGTTCGGCAGCCGCGAGCGGGCGGGCGATTCGCCGGCCGCGTCCAGTTCCTCCAGCGTCAGCGGGCGGATCGAGCTGACGCCGCCGCGCAGGTTCTCCCAGAATTCGCGGGTATTTCGGGCGCCCGGCACCCGCAGGGCCATGCCGATCACGGCGATGTCGGTCTCCGAAATCTCGGCTTCGGTGGCGGCGAAGGCGGAGGGTGGTGGGGAGACGGTCATGGAACGGTCGAGCCCTCTTGCGGCACGGTCTGGCAGCCCCGGCGGGCGGCGCGCGTACCGCTCAGGCTAGCCAGGGGCGGAAGCCGGCCGCCATCCGGCCAAAACGAGGGGCCGCCCGTCCGTCCGGCGGCACCCCCTCCCCTCCGGAAGGCGTAGCGGTTGCTCGATTGGCGGCGTGGAGCCGGATGCGCGGCAGGCCTTAGACCTTCGGGCGTCACTTCCTCCGCCGCGGCGGCTCCCCTCCCAGGAAGTCCCGGCAAGGGACCGCGGCGGGTCCGCGCGGCGCATCCGACATCGAAGGCACACGGCGATGAGGGCTTCCACCGAACGTCGGCTCGTCCTGATGGGCGACCAGTCGCTGCTGGCGCAGTGCGGCGAGACCGCCCTGCGGCGCGGGCACAGGATCGCCGCGGTGGTGACGGCGAGCGAGGCGGTCGCGCGCTGGGCGCGCGAGGCGGCGCTTCCGGTGATCGATGCCGGAGCCGACATCGCCGCGGCGGTGGCGGACGAGGCCTTCGACTGGTTCCTCTCGATCGCCAATCTGCGCATCGTGCCGCGGGCGGTCTGGGGCCGGGCGCGCGAGGGCGCGGCGAACTTCCACGACGGGCCGCTGCCGCATTACGCCGGCCTCAACACCCCCGCCTGGGCGATCCTGAACGGCGAGACGAGCCACGGCATCACCTGGCACGCCATGACCGACGCGGTCGATGCCGGCGGCGTCTACGTCGCCCGGCGCTTCGAGATCGGACCGGACGAGACAAGCTTCAGCCTCAACGGCCGCTGCTTCGAGGCCGGCATGGAGAGTTTTGCCGAATTGCTCGACGGGATCGAGGCGGGAACTCTCGCCCCCCGGCCGCAGGAGCAGGGTCCGCTCACGCTCTACCGCCAGACGGCGCGCCCCGAAGCCGCCGGCCTGCTGCTGTTCGACCGGCCGGCCGAGGCGCTGGCCCGGCTCGCCCGCGCCCTCGATTTTGGGCCGGGCTACGCCAACCCGCTGCTGCTGCCGAAGCTCTGGCTCAACGGGCGCGCCTACCCCGTCGGGTCGGTGACCGCGACCGGCGCGCTTACGGTGTCGCCGCCCGGCACGGTGCTCGCCGCCGACGCGGACGGCCTGACGGTCGCGGCGCTCGACGGGGCCGTGCGGGTCGAGGGCCTGCGGCAGGAGGACGGTACGGCGATCATGGCCGACACCCTCGCGGCGGCGGGCGACGCCCTGCCGCTGCTCGCGGCGGACGCGCTCGCCGCGATCGCCCGGGCGAGCGAGGCTGCCACCCGCAACGAGGCCTGGGGCGAGGCGCGCCTCGCCGCGCTCGCGCCCCTTTCGCTGCCGGAGATCCGCCCGGAGGGTACGGGCGAGACGCGCCTTGTGAGCGTCCCCGTCGCCCTGCCCTCCTCCCTCTCCGGGGAGCGGACGGTGTCGATGCTCGCCGCCTACCTCGTCCGGGTCTCCGGCGAGGCGCGCTTCGACCTCGCCTACGCCGACGCCGACACGGGCGCGGCCGGGCGCGCGCATCCGGGGCTGTTCAGCCCCGCCCTGCCCCTGCGCGTCGAGGGCGAGGGGCTGACCGGCGCCGCCCTGGAGCGGACGCTCGCCGACGCAATCGCAGCCCTGCGGGCCCATGCGCCTCAGCCCGCCGACCTGCCGCTGCGCCGGCCCGGCCTCGCCGCCCCGCGCTACGGCGTCGCCCTGGCCGCCGCCGAGGCGCCGGGTCCGCAACACGCGGTTGCCGGCTGCCCGCTCACCCTGGTGGCCGGCAGCGGCGAAGCGCTGATCGTCCACGACGGTGCCCGCTTGCCCACCGCGGAGGCGCAGGCCCTGGCCGAGCGCCTCGCGACCTTCGCCGCCGCCTTCGCCGCCGAGCCCGACCGCCGGATTCAGGATCTGCCCCTTATCTCGCAGGCGCTGCGCGAGCGGATGCTGTTCGATTGGAACCGCACCGAGACCCCCTACGAGGCGGCCTGCCTCCACGCGCTGATCGAGCGTCAGGTCGATCGCAGCCCCGACGCGACCGCCCTCGTCGCCGGCACGGAGAGCCTGAGCTACCGCGCCCTCGACGAGCGGGCGAACCGGGTCGCCCATGCCTTGCGCGCCCGCGGCGTCGGCCCGGACCAGCCGGTCGGCCTCTATGCCGCCCGCGGGCTCGACCTCGTGGTCGGGGCGCTGGCGATTCAGAAGGCCGGCGGCGCCTACGTCCCGCTCGATCCCGCCTATCCGCGCGAGCGCCTCGCCCTGATGATCGAGGATAGCGGCCTCTCCGTCGTCCTGACGCAGCGGGCGCTGGCCGGCGCGGTTCCAGGGGCGCCCGAGACCATCCTCGCCATCGAGGAGGCCTGCGCCGGCTCGGGCCCGGCGACCCGGCCGGAATCCGGCGCCACGCCGGCACACGCAGCCTACGTCATCTACACCTCGGGCTCGACCGGGCGGCCGAAGGGCGTCGTGGTCGAGCACCGCAACGTCGCAAACTTCTTCGCCGGCATGGACGAGCGGGTCGCCCGCGACGCGCCCGGGGAGCCGCACGCGCAGCCCACTTGGCTCGCGGTGACGAGCCTGTCCTTCGACATCTCGGTGCTCGAGCTGTTCTGGACGCTCGCCCGCGGCTTCAAGGTGATCGTCGCCGCCGCCCCGACGGGTGCCGCGGCCGGACCGGCGGCGGTGCCGATGGAATTCAGCCTGTTCCACTGGGGGCAGGCCGAGCGCGGGGGCGAGATGTACCGCCTGCTCCTGGAGAGCGCCCGCTTCGCCGACGCCCACGGCTTCACGGCGGTCTGGACGCCCGAGCGCCACTTCCACGATTTCGGTGCGCCCTACCCCAACCCGGCGGTCACGGGAGCCGCAGTCGCGGCCGTGACCTCGAGGGTGGCGATCCGGGCCGGGAGCTGCGTCCTGCCCCTGCACCACCCGGCCCGCGTCGCCGAGGAATGGGCGGTGGTGGACCATCTCAGCGGGGGGCGCGCCGGCATCGCCTTCGCCTCCGGCTGGATGCCGGAGGACTTCCTGCTGCGCCCCGAGAACGCCCCGCCGCGTAACAAGGACGCCCTCCTGCGCGACCTCGACACCGTGCGGCGGCTCTGGCGCGGCGAGGCCGTCCCCTTCGACGGCCCCGGCGGCACGATCGACGTGGTGACGCAGCCCCGGCCCGTCTCCCGGGAGCTCCCGGTCTGGATCACCACCGCCGGCAACCCGGACAGTTTTCGCGAAGCCGGACGCCTGGGGGCCAACCTCCTGACCCACCTGCTCGGGCAGACGGTCGAGGAGTTGGGCGAGAAGATCGCGATCTACCGCACGGCGCTCGCCGAGGCCGGGCACGATCCGGCGGCGCATACCGTGACGCTGATGCTCCACACTTTGCTCGGCGAGGACCGGGAGGCGGTGCGCGCCCTGGCGCGGGAGCCGATGCGGGACTATCTGCGCAGCGCGGCCGCCCTGGTGAAGCAGTATGCCTGGGCCTTCCCGGCCTTCAAGCGCCCGGCCGGCGTCACCCAGCCCATGGCGCTCGACCTGCGCACCCTCGCCCCCGAGGAGATGGACGCGATCCTCGACTTCGCCTTCGAGCGCTACTTCGAGAATAGCGGCCTGTTCGGCACGCGGGCCGATGCGCTCGCCCGCGCCGCGCAGGTGAAGGCAGTCGGCGTCGACGAGATCGCCTGCCTCATCGATTTCGGCCTGCCCACCGCAACGGTGCTGGAGAGCCTGCACCCGCTCGCCGCCGTCGTGGCGGACTGCAACCGCGGGGCGGCCGAGGCGACGGAAGAACCGGACGGGCTCGGCGCGCTGATCCGGCGGCACTGGGTGAGCCACCTGCAATGCACGCCCTCCATGGCGCGCATGTTGCTGGGCTCGCCCGAGGACCGCGCCGGCCTGGACGGGCTGCGCCACCTCCATGTCGGCGGCGAGGCCGTGTCCGGCGATCTCGTCGCGGAGCTGCGGGCGGCGGGCGTCGCCACGATCACCAACATGTACGGCCCGACCGAGACGACGATCTGGTCTTCGACGCAGGAGGCCCTGCCGGGCGCCGGCACCGTGCCGCTCGGCCGGCCCATCGCCAACACGCGGCTCTACGTGCTCGATGGGCGGATGCGCCCGCTGCCGCCGCTACTGCCCGGCGAACTCTACATCGGCGGCGACGGCGTGGCGCGGGGCTATCTCAACCGGCCCGAACTCACCGCCGAGCGCTTCCTCGCCGATCCCTTCGCTGAGGGCGGCCGGCTCTACCGCACCGGCGACCTCGTGCAGTTCGAGCCGGACGGGACACTGCGCTTCCTCGGGCGCATCGACGGTCAGGTGAAGCTGCGTGGCCACCGCATCGAACTCGGCGAGATCGAGACCGCCCTGCGCGCGGAATCCGGGGTCGGGGAGGCCGTGGCGATCATGCGGGAGGACCGGCCGGGCGACCAGCGCCTCGTCGCCTACATCGTGCCCGACGGCTCCGCCCCGCCGGCCGAGACGCTGCGGGCCGCCCTGGCGCGGACCCTGCCGGAGATCATGGTTCCGGCCCATGTCGTGACGCTGGAGCGCCTGCCGCTAACGCCCAACGCCAAAATCGACCGCAAGGCGCTGCCGCCCCCCCCCGTCGAGGCGGCGGCCGCGCTGGCCGCGGAAACGGTCGAGGCGGCCGAGCCGGCCGACGGGCTGGAGGCGGCAATCGCGGCAGTGTTCGGCCGCGTGCTGGGGCTGGAGCGGGTGGCGGGCGAGGCCAGCTTCTTCGCGCTCGGCGGCCACTCGCTGCTGGCGATGCAGGCGCACCGCGAGCTCAAGGCGGGCGTGGCGCCCCGGCTCGGGATCACCGACCTGTTCCGCTTCCCCTCGGCGCGGGCGCTCGCGCGCCACCTCGCCGATGCGGGCGCCGCCGACGCGGCCCTGGCCAGCGTCTCCAGCCGCGCCGCCCAGCGCCGCAACGCGCTGCGCGGCCGGGGCGGGGCGCTGCGCGAGACTCGCGACGCGGGCTGAGGCGCCCGGAGGCCTCGGCCGAAAGGCGTAGCCTTCGGCGCATTCGGCCGAGGCGTTCAGCCGGACGTCATCCGGCCCGCGCGCCCCGGCCCACGAATGGTTAAGTCGCCTCGCCTTCGCGGGCGCACCTAGGATCGTTCGGCCTGATTTTGCGGCGCGATCCTTCAGCGAACGGCATCGACGGGATGGCCATGACTGCTCTTCTCGCCCTCTCCCCACCGAAGCGCCTGGGCGCGGCCCTGCTCCTCGGCCTGTGCCTGCTCGGGGCGAGCCCGCGGGCCGCCGCCGAGGCGGTGCAGTACCGGCTCGGCGCGCAGGACCGGCTGCGCATCCACGTCTACGAGTGGCCGGCGCTGACCGGCGAATTCACGGTCGGCGCCGACGGGACGCTGTCGCTGCCGCTGATCGGCCAGGTCTCGGTCACCGGCCTCCAGCCCGCGGACCTCGCCCAGGAGATCTCGACCCGCCTCAAGGCCCGCGCCGGCCTGACGGAGCCGCCGGACACCGCCGTCGGCATCGCCCAGTACCGGCCCTTCTACGTGATCGGCGGCGTCGAGCGCTCGGGGGAGTACACCTACCGGCCGGGTATGCTGGTGCTCAACGCGGTCAGCATCGCCGGCGGCGCCTACCGGCGGCCGGAGACGGCGAACAGCTGGCCCATCGTCTTCGAGCGTCTCAAGGCGGATGCCGAGCTGCCGATCCTGAGGCAGAAGCGGCGGGAGCTTCTCGCCCGCGAGGCCCGGCTGAAGGCCGAGATCGCCGGGCTGGAGAAGCAGGGCACGCTCCCGGCCGGCGCCGCCGCGGCGCCCGAGGGGGTGCCCGGCGTGGCGGGCAGCGAGCAGCGGATGTACGGCGCCCTGCGCGCCCATCAGCTCAACGAGCTGCGCGCCCTGCAGCAATCGGCGACGCTCCATCAGGAGGAGATCGTCAACCTCAAGGGACAGCGCGAGGCCGCCGAGAAGCTGCGCCAGTCGGTCCTGCGCGAACTCGCCGAGGTGCGCGACCTGATGGGGCGGGGCCTGACGCCGACCTCGCGCATCCTGCCGCTGGAGCGCACGCTGGCGCAGATCGAGCGCGAGCAGAAGGAACTCGACGCTCAGGCCCTGCGGGCGCGCCAGAACATCAACACCGCCGAGCGGACCGCCGCGACGGTGCGCGACGAGCGCGCGGTGGCGGCGGTGCGCGACCTCCTCGAGGCTCAGGCGCTCCTCCACGACACCGACGGACGGATCGCCGGGGCCGAGCGGCTGATGCGCGAGAGCGCGAACCAGGCGGGCGAGAGCGCCATCAGCGAGCGCGACGCGCCCACGCAGTTCGCCTTCGCCATCGTCCGGGTGGAGGGCGGCGAGACCCGCGAGTTCGAGGCGCAGGAGACCACGCCCGTGCTGCCCGGCGACATCCTCAAGGTGCAGCTGGTGCGCCGCGAGACGGCGCAGGGCCTGGCCCAGGGCGCTGCCTCCCAGGGGCTCGGCACCGCCGCGCGCCTCGCCGAGCAGGCGCGGGTGAAGGTCAACCTCGCCACCGATGCCGTCCCCTGATCGGGCTCCCGATCGGCCCGGCGCCTGTCACCCGGCTTGCCCCGCGGAAATTCCCGCGCGGAGCCGGGACCGTACTTGAGAGTCGACACCCATGCTGCACGTCAAGGGCACTCCGGCCAACCTCGTCGGCAACGCGCTCCTCCTGGGCTACGAGGAGGAGATCATCGACTGGCGCTGGATGCTGTCGGCCATCCGCCGCCGCCTGAGCTTCATCGTCAAGCTGATGCTGCTCGCGGCCGCCCTGGCGGCGCTCTATGTTGTCATGCGGCCGGTGACCTACACGGCGCATACCCATCTCCTGCTGACGAACCTGAAGCTGACCTTCAGCCGCGACGACGCGCTCTTCGCCGAGTCCCTGCCCGATCCCTCCTTCCTCGAGACGCAGATGCAGATCATGCGCTCGGAGAAGATCGCGCTCGCCGTGGCCGACCGCCTCCGCTCGAGCGAGGGCTCGGAGGCCCCGTCGCCGGGCCTGCTGCAGCGCCTGCGCGAGGAGGCCGCGGCCCGGATCGGCGCGCTCGCGACGGCGACGCCGGAAGGCGGGACCGAGACGCCGCTCGACGCGATCCTGCGCGACGCCGCCGAGGCGCTGCGGCCCGTCGCGGCCGGGGAGGCCAGCGATCCGGACGGGGCCCGCCGCACGGCGATGCGCGAGCTTCAGGCGAACTACAACGTCGACCGCATCGGCATGAGCAACATCGTGATGATCCGCGCCGCCGCCCTCGACCCGGAACGGGCGGCCCGGATCGCCAACGAGGTCGCCCGCGCCTATATCGACGATCAAGTCGCGGCCCGGATCGAGGCGGCCCAGTCGGCGAGCATCTGGCTGCGCGAGCGCCTGCGCGACGTCGGGCCGAAGACGCGCGTCATCGCCCAGGCGGCGCCTCCCACAGATAAGAGCAACCCGCGCGGCGTTCTCATCATCGCGCTCGCGGCGCTCGCGGGTTGCAGCCTCGGCGTGACCTACGCGCTGCTGCGGCAGATGTTCGACCGGACGCTGCAGTGTCCCGAGCAGCTGGTGCGGGCGAGCGGTACCCAGTGCCTCGGCATCGTCCCGCGCCTGCGGGGCGCCGGGCTGCTGGCGCGCTGGCGCGAGCGCCTCCGTCGGAGGGGAACGCCCCTGCGGCCGCTCTCGATCGCGGACTACGCGGCGACCCATGCCGCCTCGACCTTCGCCCAGACCCTGAGTCACGCCAAGGTCGCGATCGATCTCGGTCTCGCCCCCCGCGCGCCCCGCTGCATCGGCGTCACCGCGGCGTTTGCCGGCGAAGGGACCTCCACCGTCGCCCTCAACCTCGCCCACCTCCTCGCGTCCCGGGGCGAGCGCGTGCTGCTGATCGACGGCAACGGCGCCGATCCCGGCCTGACCCGGCGCCTGCTGCGCCGGCCCCAGGACGGACTGGTCGAGTGCCTCGCGGCCGGCGGGCTGAGCGCCGGGGCGGTCCAGGTCGATCCCGCCGACGGGATGCACTTCCTGCCTTTCGGCCGCACCGATGCGCCGCGGGCGGCGCCGGTCTGGACCGAGGCCATGCGCGGCCTCCTCGCCGCGGCGGGCCGCGACTACGACACCGTGATCTGCGACCTCCCTCCCCTCGCCCGCGTCGCCGAGGCGCGGGCGGCGGCGCAGTACGTGAGCGGCGTCGTCCTCGTCGCGGGCTGGCGGCAGGTCGAGTCCGAGCACCTGCGCCTCGGCCTCGCCCAGGCGGGGCTGATCCGGGAGAAGCTCCTGGGCGCCGTGCTCAATCGGGTCGACGTCGCCGCCTTCCGCCGCACCGGCTCGCCGGCCGCCGCCTTCCTATGGCGCGCAAGCGGCCGGGGACAAGCCTGAGGCGGGCTCAGAAGTGAAAAGCCTGCATGCCATCGCGGCGATAAGCCGATATCGGCCCCATCAGGCCTGACGGTGCCGGCCACCGGCCGGGCCTGACCGTCTCGGATCGCGTTCGGTGAAGTCTGAACCTACACCGACGCACCGGGGCGAGATGACGACCGAGATGCATTCTCTCCGATTTCCGTTCCTTTCGAGCACGCCCTTTATCAGCCAGTTGAGCGGATTGCGCGGCCTGTTCCAGGGTGCGCCCCGACCTTTGCCGCCGTCATTGCAGGTCGCAGGGTCTATACTCGAGACATCCCCGGGCATCTTGTGCTTCCAGCCCCGGCCCTGGCCCTTCGGATTGATCTATCACTTCGCGGCGCGCTTCCCCGACGAACGTCTGATCTTCCTTCAACCCGTCACGATGAGTCTCGAACGGCCCACCTTCGCGCTGTCGTTCGCGATCCAGTAACGGCGGCTGATGCGCGCCCATCCGAGCCTTCGGGTCGTCGTCATGGCCAACACGGAGTCGGAGCGGAAGCTTCTCTGTCGCCTCGGCGTCGAGGCCAGGTACATACCCCAGAACATGTTCATCGATGAGAGCATGTATCATCCGCGGCCCGACATCGAACGCAGTTACGACGCGATCTACAACGCGCAGCTTGCACCGTTCAAACGCCATTACTTGGCACGCACGATCCCGAGCTGCGCCTACATCACGAAGCTGTTCAGTCACTTCCCGGCCGAGCACAAGCGGGCCAGCATCGCGAAGTTCCTGGGCGAGCTGCCGCGGGGGCACACCGTCCTCAACGACATCGCGGACGGCGACGTGCGCCTGATGGACCACCTTCAGGTCAACCGCGCCCTCGCCGGAGCCCATGTCGGATTGTGCCTCTCCAAGGTCGAAGGGGCCATGTACGCCAGCGCCGAGTACCTTCTGGCCGGATTGCCGGTCGTCTCGACGCCAAGCGCGGGCGGGCGCGACGCGTTCTTCCATCCGGACACGTGCCTGATCGTCGATGCCCCCCGGGCCGTTCAGGACGGCGTCGCCGCCATGAAGGCGCCGAACCTGCCGCCGGACTACGTGCGCAGCGTGACGATCGGGTTCATCGACCAGCAACGGGATGCGTTCAACCGCTTCATCGACGCGTTGCGCGGGCGGGCGGCGCAGACCTCCGACCGCCGGTGGTCCTTCGCCTATCACCACAAGCTGTCGCAGTTCGGGTCACTGTCCGATTTCGACGCAAGTTCGCCGATGAGCGCGGCCCCGATCCGGCTCGCGCCGAGGGCGGGCGGCCGGGCCACTGAGCGGCGTACGGTCCGGCGATAGGAATCGCGTATCCGGCAGGGCTCCGGCCCCGCGGCGCTCTCATCGTCCTCCGGACGTGATCGCCGTCGGCATCGGACCGGGATCGCGGGGCGGGGTCGGGCGCCCGCTCTGCGCCGCGAGGTGGAGCCAGAGGGCAGCCGTGGTGCCGATGCTCTGATGCACAGTGTATTCCTGCTGCATCACCATCAGCGGGTGCTCGATCAGACCCTCGAAGTAGGGCATGGCGAAGCGGGTGGGCTCGATGCGCCGCTCCGCCGGCACGCCGGGCTCGTCCTCGGGAAAGATCGCCCAGGTGGGGCCGAACAGCCAGTCCGGGGAGAAGGTCGCCTGGGGTCCGAAGCCGTAGATCGTGATGCCGGGCGGCACCGGCACGCCCATGGCGCGGTGATCCTCGTGCAGGGGGTGCCGGACCCGGCGGATGCCGAGGCCGGTGGTGAGACTCAGGCCGAGCTGGTTGGCGCCGAGCAGGCCCTGTGCGGTCTGCTCCATCACCCGCAGCAGCTCCGGGTGGCGGCTCAGCCGGTGGGCGCGGACGAACAGGCGCGTCATCGCCTCGTCGGGTGCGCCGCCCTGGCCCCATCCGGCCGGCGCGTAGGGGTGTTTCATGCTGGGATAGCTGAGCGCGCGCTGGGCGGCGGCGAAGCCGGTCGCCTCGCGGACGAGGGCGGCCTCGATCTGCCCGCGGATCCGCGCATCGGCCTCGGGCGCCGCGGCGTAGTCCCAGGCCGCGTCGGCCCGGCGCTCGGCGATGCCGAATCCGCCGCCCCAGGCCTGCTCGAAGACCTGTCCGAAGGCGCGCCCTTCGCCGAGCCGGAACAGGGCGGCGGCGGCCGCGATTCGGACCGGGCCGGTGATCCGCTGCAGCGTCGCCCGCCGCGTCTCCCAGGGGATGGCCGAGAAGAGCCCGGTCTCGCGGCCCGCGGCCAGTGCCTCGGCATAGGCGGCCTCCGGATCGGCGCCGCCGGCCTCGGCCCAGCGCCAGGCCCGCAGCGCGCTCTCCCGGAACAGGGCGGCCGGCGCCTCCTGGCCGAGGCCGCGCAGGACCCGCGCGAGCCCGGCGGCGGCCCCCGCGTAGCGGTAGCTCGCTATCGGGTCGGGAGCGTAGGCGAAGACCGCCTGATGTTCGAGGAAGCTCGGCTCTCCCAGCAGCGGACCTCCCCCGCTCTCGATGCCGCCGCTGACGCCCCCGTGGGGCGCCTGGAGGCGGCGGAAGAAATCGAGCAGCCAGATCGGCTCGTGCAGGAGGTTGGGCAGGGCGTCGGTGGCGGCGTAGACCGGATCGTCGAGCACCTCGCTCGATCGCGGCAGGCCGAAATCGGCGTTGCGCAGATGCGGCGGCAGCCCCTCGAACAGTTCGAGGAGGAGGCTGGCCACGTCGACATGCTGAATCCGCCGGTCCCAGTCGCCCGCATCCATGTATCCGCCCCAATAGGTCGCCGGGGCGTCGCGGCCGGTGAGCCACGCCGGCTCGAGCGCCTTCTCGGGGGACACGAAGCCCTCGACGCCCTCGACGGACCATGCCAGCGGCAGCCGGCTCAGGCGCACCGGCCGGTCGGGACCCGGGCGGAAGGCGGCGGGGCGGTGGAAGCCGAACCGACCGTCGAGGGCGATGCCGCTGCGATGGTTGTACAGTCCTCCGATCGCCACCCGCGCCGCGTCGAGCCAGACCGTGTCGGCGACTGGGAAGGGATCGGAGACGCCGAGCCCCGGCACGTAGAGCCGGTAGGGACCCGGCCGGCGCGGGCGCCAGGCGGTGTAGTCGAGCTCGAACACGAAGGTCGCGGCCCGGTTTGTTGGATGGGCCGGAAGGAGGCTGCCGCCGCTCCGATCGGCTTCGGGCAGGGGCCGATCCGGAAGGGCCGCGACGAAGCCGTCGCGGGTCGGCGCCTTGACGGTGACGAAGAACGGCACCCGCTCGCCGCCGAGGCGATCCAGGGCGACGCGCTCGCCCTCCCGCAGGCCGTGGCCGCGGGCGGAAACCACGCCGTCCCTGGCCCGGAAGCCGTCGAGCGGACGGCGCAGCCCGCCGACATCGAGGCTGTCGGGCAGCGGCTTGGCGAGGCCGTTGCCGGGTTCGGGGGTGTCCGGCGCGGTGCGCAGGCGGATCTCGCCGGAATGGACGGCCCGGCCGTCCTCGTCCAGCACAACGAAGCGGTTCAGGCCGTAGCGGCGGAAATCGACGGCGCCGGCGGCGGGACCGCCCGGTAGCCACAGGGCGAGGTAGGCGGTCTTTGCGGTGTCGGCCGGGGCGTGGCCGAGCTGCGTGCCCCGCAGGGCGATTGCCCGGGTCGTGCGGTCGTCGTAGGTGAAGGGCGTGGGCGGCAGGAGATCGCCGGGCCAGGTGATGGCGTGGCTGCCCCGCGTCACCGGCCCGTCGAGCTTCAGGTAGACCTGATGGCGGAAGCTCACCCCGGCCCGGGTCCCGCCGCCCTCGTCGCGGACGATCCCCGAATCGTAGGGCATCGACTTGCGGTAGACGGCGAGTACCTGCCGCCCGCCGATCCGGCCGTAATCCTTCGCCGCACCGACGGCGCGCCGATCGAGAGAGGTCCCCGGCCCCGCATCGGCGAGGCGCAGATGCGCGCGGTCCGGCCCGATCACCAGGCCCCACGCATTCCCGTGCCGGACCCAGGTGCCGGGTGCTTCCGGGCGGGGGGTATCGAGGGCGAGGATCCGGCCGGGCGCGAAGGCGGGATCGCGCAGTTCGACCGCCAGGATGTCGGGGGCGGCGATCGTGACCTCGTGCACGCTGACGCCGCCCGGGGCCGGCACCGAGCGGGGCGGCTCCGCGGCCGGCGCCGCGCCGAGCAGCAGGCCCGCGAGCAGAAGCGGGCCGAGCCTACGGCCGAGGCGGATGGCGCCGCTGGCGGGGAGAGCGGCCATGATCACAGATACCGCCGGAGCAGATCGGCCCGCTCGCGGTAGACGGTCTCCTCGTCGAAGCGGGCACCGGTGCGGGCGGCGGCCCGGACCATGCCGGTAAGGCCGGCGCGGTCGCCGTCGAGGGCGGTGAGGCGCGCGGCCAGTGCGGCGGGATCGTCCATGGGCGAGAGGTGCCCGCCCCCGTCGCGCGCCACCAGATCCTCGGAATAGGGGCTGGCATAGCCGAGCAGCGGCGCACCGCAGACCAGGGCCTCGATGAGGCAGCGGGGCGATTCCGGCGTGAGATGGCAGAACAGGAACAGGTGGGCCGCCCGCATCGCCGAGAGGAGCCGGTCCCGGTCGCCCTCGAACCCCGGCAGGGCCACGCAGTCGGCGAGGCCGAGTTCCGCCGCCCGCGACCGCATGGCGCCGAGCAGCGGACCGTCGCCCCACCACGTGGCGGTGAAGCGCAGGCCCGCCTGCCGGGCGAGGCGCAGGGTCTCCAGCCAGTCGAAGGGTCCCTTCATCGCGCTGGCGCGCCCGACATAGACGAGGTTGAGCGGTGCGCCGCCGAGGAGCGCCCGCTCCTTCCCCGCGAGCGCGTCCTCCGGGATGCGGTCGGCTTGAGTCGTGTGCGTGTCGTAGACGCAGAACGGGCGGCGGGCATGCGGCGCGTAGCCGCCGAACGTGTCCCGCCCCTGGAACAGGCCGAGGGCGCTGCGGGCGATCAAGCGATGGTGGTAGCCGACCGTCAGCGGCAGGGTGAGCGCGTTCTTGAGGCGTCGGCGCAATGGGGCCCCGGAGGAGGATCGGCGGATCACCTCGTGCTCCACCCGGTCGAACCAGACGGCGTAGGGCCGGCCCTGGCGGATCGATTCCAGGGCTGCGATTCCACCCCAGTCACCGGTGAGGGAGCCAAGGGTGAAGCAGAGATAGCGCCGCGTCTGGACCGCCTCGGCGAGCCGTCGGCGCGTGCCGCGGTAACGCAGGACGAAGGGCAGGAGGCGGTAGGCCTCGGGCAGGGCGATCACCGAAAGACGGTAGGCGCAGGCGAGATCCGCCACGGGGCGCCAGACGGCGGTGGCCTGGGCGTCGGCGGGATCGGGAGGTCCCTCGCCGGCATCGATCCCGGTGAAGGTGACCTGGGAGAAGGACTCGCCCCAGCGCTCCAGACCGGCGCAGGTCTGGTCGTCGAGGCAGAGCCGGCCGGAGATCCGCCGCAACGGCACATGGGTGACGAGAAGCACGCTGTCGGGGACAGGGCCGCTCTGCCCGCCATCCCGCTGCCCGCAGAGGCCGGGACGCGGCGCGGCGACGGCCGGATCGGGCTCGCCCGCGGGGGGCCCCTCGAAGGCCAGTGCCGCGCCCGGGTGCGGCGCGCGGGCGAGGGTCGTGCGGGTCGTATCGAGCGGCATCGTCCCATCCGCGGCGAGAGGACCGGCGAGAGGGCCGGTCGATGGATGCTGGCGGTGCAGGTACGCCGGAACAACCTGTCCTTTGCGGTCGAGGGGGCGGCCCGCTCATCCCGAAGCGGTAGGCGGGGCCGCGCCCCCGACCGTCATGTCGCCGGGATTCGCGTCACCGGGCTCCGGCTCATTCGGCCGGAGCGAGGAGGGCACGTCCCGCCGGGAGAGGCGTCGGCTTCCGTTCCGGCATCGGCGCCTCGCGCTCGACCCTGTGCGCCAAGCCCAGGATCATCCCGGCAACCACGGCGAAGAGGTAGAGGCTGTCGCGCAGGAGCAGGATGTATTCGAGCGTCGAGTGGAGGCAGACCATGAGAAGGCCGACGCCGAGCCCGATGAGCAGATCCCCGTCCTGTCCGGTCCGTCTCGGCCAGCCGACGCGGAACGCCTGGATCAGGGGATAGCCGAGGAGCAGGACGAGCCCGGCGAGACCGGGCCAGCCGGTTTCGGAGGCGGCGAGCAGGTAGGCGTTGTGGACGAGATTGTTGCGGTTGCCCTCGGCGGCGGCCACCCCGGCCCCGTCCGAGTATCCGAAATTCTTGGCGACATAGACGTAGTGGTTGGCGCCGATTCCGAGCGGGTTGTCGAGCAGGATCGCCGTCGCGGCGCGCTCGAAGGCGGCACGCTCGTCGTATTCGTGCTCGTAGAGGGGATTGGTCGCGAAGCGCTTCTCGAACGAGGCCATCGCCAGCGGCACGAAGGCCAGGAGGATGAGGGCGCCGCCCACGCCGCCGAGGCCCTTGCGCACGGTGAAGCGGCGCAGGCTCGACAGGACGTAGATCAGGGCGAGCCCGATGACCGCATAGAGCAGGGTGGCGCGGGAGGTCGTGAGCACGACGGCGGCGATGCCGGCGAGCGGCACCACCAGCGTGGTCCAGCCGCGGCGGCCGGCGAGCAGCAGCGCGAGTTGCGGGAACACCGCGAGATGGAGGACGAGGCCCAGCGTGTTCTGGTGGGCGAAGGTGCCGCTGGTCTGCACGATGCCGAGGCCGAAGCGCTGGAACAGCGTCGTCAGGCATTCCAGGACGACGCCCAGCGCCATGCCCGTCAGGATGTGCCGCACGACGTCTGGATCGCGGCTCGCCCGCGCGACAACGACGAGCAGCAGCGCGACCCGGCAGACCTGCCAGAAATAGAAGAAGGCCGCCGTCGGCTCCGCCGCCTGGAACAGCGAGAGCAGGACGGCGCCAAGATAGAGTGCCAGGACGGCCGAGTAGGGTGAGCGCAACCGCGGCTTGGTGAGGCCGACATAGATCGCCAGGACGAGCAGGTCGAAGGCGGTGACCTCGAGCCCGTTCACCACGCCCGGCCAGTCTGCGCCCCAACTCAGAATGGCGAAATCGAGCTGCGGCAGCGCGGGCTGCAGGAAGGGCAGCAGCCCGAACAGGATCCACAGCCGCTTATCCAGCACGTCGCCGCCGCGTACCCACAGGGTGAACGGAACGAGGAGGCCGAGGCCGACGGCGAAAAGCAGCGCAGAGGTCAAGGTCGGGTGGTTCCGGTGATCCGTAACGCGAGCCTAGGCGAGGGCCGGGACGGCGCCGGCCAGCACCATTCAGGGGTTCTCGCCGATCCGCGGGAGGTAGCGCCCTACCCCGTTCGGCCGATCCGCTCCGATCCGCTCCGGCGAAGGACGGCATGTCTCGGCGCATGGGTCGCCTCTAGCCTGACCGTGACCTTCGAGACCCGAACCGACAAGGGGAACGTGGATCGTGCGTCCGTGCCGTGAGACCTCCGTCATGCCTTCGTGCCCTGCGGTCCCTCGCTCGGCCCTTCCCCGCTCCGCAGCGCCGGGGCACCGCCCGTGAGCGGCGTCCTGACGCTGTCCCGCGGCGCGATCCTCAGCGGCAGTGCCTGGACGATCGGCACCTACGCGGCGAGCGTCGCGTTGCGCTTCGGCTCCAACGTCATCCTGTCGCGCCTGATCGCGCCCGAGATCTTCGGCATGGTCGCGGTGATCATGGTCATCCGGGCGGGCGCGGAGCTTCTGTCCGACATCGGCATCGGCCAGAACATCGTCAACAACTCGCGCGGGGACGAACCGGCCTTCTACAATACGGCCTGGACGCTGCAGGTCTTGCGGGGACTGATCCTGTTCGCGATCTGCTGCCTCTTCTCCGGGCCGCTGGCGGAGATCTACGGCGCGCCCGAAGCCGCGATCCAGATCGGGGCGCTCACGCTCGCGGTGGCCGGCACGACCTCGACCTCTCTCTACCTGCTGCAGCGGCGCCTGAAGCTGCCGATGCTGACGCTGTTCGACCTGATCCTGGACTTCATCGGTACCGTCGTGCTGCTGCTGCTGGTCTCGTGGAGCCCGACAGTCTGGACGATCCTGCTGTGCAATCTCCTGAGCTCCCTGCTGCGGGTCGCCGCCAGCTTCATGATGCCCGAGGCGCGCAACCGCTTCCGCCTCGAGCGTCGGTCTCTCGGCGAGATCGTCCGGTTCGGCAAATGGATCTTCCTGTGGTCGATGGTCGGCTTCTTCAGCCTCAACATCGACCGGCTCTACATCGGCAGCCTCGCGCCGCTCGCCCTGCTGGGGATCTACAGCATCGCCCGGACCATGGCCGACCTGCCGGCCGCCCTGGCCGGCCGCCTGGGCCATTCCATGGTCTTTCCGCTCGTCTCCGCGGCGGGCGACGTGCCGCACGACCGGCTGCGCCGCGAGATCGGACCGATGCGCCTCGGCTTCCTCCTCACGGCCGCGGTCGGGATCGGCGGTGTGGCGGCCTGCGGAGACCTCCTTCTCCGCGTCATCTACGATCCGCGCTATGCCCTGGCCGGCGCGATGCTGCCACCGCTGCTGCTCGGCAGCTGGGCGACGATCCTGTGCACCACGAACGAGTACGTCCTGATCGGCCGCGGATTGCCGCAGGCGGGCACCATCGCAAGCGTGGTCAAGCTCGCCTACCTGCTGATCGGTCTGCCGCTCGCCTTCGACGCGGGCGGAATGCTCGGCGCCCTGTCGATCCTCGTGACCGCCGACGTCGTGCGCTACACGGTCCTCCTCGGCGCCCAGCTGCGCCGGCGGACCGGTTTCGGCTCGCACGATCTGCTCGCCACCGCCGTCCTCCTGGCGACGCTTCTCCTCGCCACGATGGCGCGTGGAGCCTTCTCCCTCGGCACCGCCTTCGACGGCCTGCCGCAGTTGCGCGGAGCTTTGCTTTGACCCGCCCGATCACCGCGGCGACACGGCTCGCCCCGCCCGCCCTTGGCCCGTCCGCAGGGGCGGCCGGCCGAGCGATCGCCCCCGGGGCGGAGCCCCCCCTCGGCGTCGTGGTCATCGGCCGCAACGAGGGCGAGCGGCTCAAGCGCTGCCTCGCCTCCCTCGCGGGGACGCCCTGGCCGGTCGTCTATGTTGATTCGGGCTCGACCGACGGCAGCGGCGCCCATGCCCGCTCGGTCGGGGCGGAGGTGGTGGAGCTCGACCGGGCGCTGCCGTTCACCGCCGCGCGCGCGCGCAACGCCGGGATCGCGCGTCTGCGCGCGAGGCACCCGGAGACCGTCGCCATCCAGTTCGTCGACGGCGATTGCGAGGTGCTCGAAGGCTGGATTCCCGCCGCCCTGCGCGTGCTCGCGGCGGACCCGCGCTGCGGCGCGGTGGCGGGCCGGCGGCGCGAGCGGCACCCGGACGGATCGGTCTACAACCTGCTGTGCGACATCGAGTGGAACACGCCGGTCGGTCAGGCGACCGCCTGCGGCGGCGACGCCCTGGTGCGCGTCGCCGCCCTCGACGCCGTCGACGCCTACGACTCCTCCCTGATCGCGGGGGAGGACGAGGATCTGTGCGTGCGGATGCGTCAGCAGGGCTGGACGATCCAGCGGATCGACATCGACATGACGCTGCACGATGCCGCCATGACGTCGATGCGCCAATGGTGGAAGCGCACCGAGCGCTCCGGCTACGCCTTCGCCCGGGTGCACGACCGGCACAAGGCGTCCGCGGTCCCGCACTTCCAGCGCCAGGTGCGGAGCACCCTCGTCTGGGGCGGGGCGGTGCCGGCGCTCCTCGTCGGGGCGATGCCGATCTCGCCGCTGCTGCCGGTTCTGGGGCTGGCTCTCTACGGTCACCTGTCCTGGCGGGTCGCGCGCGGGCTGAGGCGGCGCGGCTTCGCGGGCCGCGAGGCCTGGACCTACGGCGTCCACTGCGCGCTCGCCAAGCTGCCGCAGATGGTGGGCTACGCCCGCTTCCACCTCGACCGGCTCCGGCGGCGCGACACCGTCATCATCGAGTACAAGGGCTGAGGTCGAACCCGAACCGGGCGCGGACGGTCCTCCCCCGGCCCCGAGGCGTGTCCCCACCGAGACGGGTCCCCACCACGATGCGCCCCGATGCGCCGTCGACGCCGGCGCGGCCCCATCCTCGTTCCCCGCCGCCGTTGCCGGCCCGGGTGACCGCCGCCCTCCCCCCCGCGTTAGGCCCTCCGCACCGGTATCGCCCGCGGGACGGCGTCCGGTGACGGAGCGGCCTGCGACGGGCTCAGAGCGGCAGGCACTTCCTGACCACGCCCGCGTCGTCGCGGACGACGAGGAACCACCCATCGGCGATGTCCTCGAATTCCCCTGCGGCGCGCAGCTCGTCGACGCCTGCGGTCACCTGCTCGAGCGCCGCGGCGAGATTGATCGCCCAAACGCCCTCCTCGTCGCGGATCGCCTCGCGTCCGTTCTCAAGGTCAAAGTGAAAGCGAGAGTTCAATCCAGCCTCCAATCGAATCATCCCGACCGTGGATAAAGGAAAAGATAAATCGAAACCCCGGGAAACTTTTTACCAACTCCGGACAATGAATTCCACGACCGGAAAAATCCTGACGTTCGTCAGTCTGTCGTCGCGGGCGCCGGGGCAAGCCTCGGATCGATCGAGTCGCTTTGGAGGTAGGCGAGACCACCTCGGACGGGTGGGGATCCCCCCATCTCTACCCCGGCCATGACGCCGGATGATCCTCGGCCGCGCGACCATCATCCAACGGCCTAGGGGGAGCTTTCATCCGCGGGTCGGGTGTCGGTTCGCGGTCCGGATCGAGCGGCAAGTTCGACAACGAGAACTTTAACGACCGAAATTCAACTTCCGCCCGCTGATTACTTAAGCAATTTAACTGTCGAATTGGAAATTCGGTTTATCGTCGATTTATTATATTTTTCCACTCAAATTCAACACAATCAAGTACATTACCGATCAAAATAGACCGCTTTGCTTTTCGCGGGACACCCAAATGATATTAGACAATTTTTGTTAAAATTCGACCCCATCCACCAAACAGCTAAGTCAGGCTGAAAGCTGATCAAATCAATACATCGGCTCGGCAATCATAGCCCTGAGGCGAGCCGGAGACCCAAGTATATTCCGACCGTGGAAAAACATTCTCCCGAAAAGCAGAGGTAAAAGCATTCATTCGACATCGAGTTTTCCTTTACAGTTTTCACGAACTAGATTTTTGATGCGATCGCAGCAAAGACCGATGTGATTCTACCGATACCCGAAAGGAGTAGCCGTTTCGATTGACAGGATCTGCAAAAATCCGTTAACGTTTTTTTAATGCAAAGCTACATCGTCCGGATACAATCTGACGATGAACCGACAAGGCGCCTCGACTGACGCGGATTGAACATGATTTGTTAACGTCCAGTTGTTGAAGGGGGGTGGAAAATGAACAGCGTGGATGTCGTTCGGGTTGGGACTCCGGCTGGTCGGCATATCGCCTTTGAGGCACAAGTCGACCAAGGTGGGTTGATCCCGTCCGCCGCCGGCTTGGTGGAGTCCAAGATGGTGCGGGCCGAGGCGGGCGGCCATACGATCGTCCTGATCGACCATCGTCCTCTGGTCGGCCAGTGCCTGCTCACCTCCCTGAAGGGGACGGACAAGACCGCGACCTTCGCGCTCTATCCCAGCCTTCAGCGGTGGCGGGAGGACGGCCTGCATCCGGCGGCGTCCCTCGTCGTCCTCTGCCTGCCCGGCGGGCAGACGGCGGATGCGGAGCTCGCCTTCATCACCCGCGATCTGGAAGAGCTGCGCGGCTGGAACGACACCGCCTCGGTGATGGTGATGTCGGACACGGAGAGCGCCGAGGTTATCGTCAGGATATTCCAGCTCGGCGTGCAGGGCTACATCCCGACCACCAGCTCCCTCGATGTCGCCGTGCAGGCGTTCCGGCTCGTCTGCGCGGGGGGTGTCTACATGCCCGCCGCCTGCATGCTCACGGCGCTCGCAAACGGCTCCGCCAAGCCGCAGGGCACGAAGAAGGACGACGAGGTGTTCTCGCCCCGTCAGATCAGCGTCGCCCGGGCCCTGCGGAAGGGCACGCCCAACAAGATCATCGCCTACGAGCTCAATATGTGCGAGAGCACCGTCAAGGTTCACGTTCGCAACATTATGAAGAAGCTTAAGGCGAAGAACCGCACCGAAGTCGCCTATCTGACGAACAAGTACTTCCAGGACGAGTGACGTCCGAAATCTGCACGAGAAGCGACGAGATCGCGTCGGGTGTGCCGAACGGGGTCGCCCGTGACGCCATCCGAGGCGCCGACGCGAGGGGATCGCCGACCGCACGGGTCCGGCCCTCCCGCCTGTTCCTGACCAAGCTCAAGGTCAATGAGCTGCCTCCCGGAGACCGCGCCCCGTCGCGGACGGGTGCCGCTATCGCCCCCGCGAGGCCCGGTGCCGTCGGCCGGCGCGGTACGCGGAGGGGAGGCCGGCACGCCGGCGCGCCGCGGACCGGGCGAAGCGGACCGAGCCTGCCCGCGGATACGGATCCGGGCACGAATCACTTCTCGCAGAGGTTGCGTGCGCGACAGCGGTCGATCCCGTGATTCGCTGCCCGAGTGCCTTCCGGCCCCGATCGATTCGGGCGATAGAAGCGCATCGCCGCGCAGAGGCCGCCGGCTACGCCTTTTTCCCGAACCGGCCCCCTCCCACCGGGCGGATCATCCGCACAGAAGCCGCAGGTAACGTGCCCTCCATGGGGCAGCCGTCGCCGGGATCACCTCGGGACGGGCACGGCAGGGACACGCGGGAGGGGCAGCGGTGCTGGAGCGGTTCGAGCGCGTCGTCGTCGTCAATCTGCCCTCCCGTGCGGATCGTCGCCGGGAGACCGAGCGCGAGCTGGCCCGCATCGGGCATTTGCGCGCGGCAACGTTCTTTCCGGCGATCCGGCCGGCGGAGGCGGGCGGCTTCGATTCGGTCGGCGAGCACGGCGCCTATCTCAGCCATCTCGCGGTCTGGCGCGCCGCCCTCGGGGTGCGCTCGCTCCTCGTCATCGAGGACGACGTCGCCTTCGCCGCCGATTTCGCCGCCCGCGCCGGGCTGGTCACGGAGCTGCCAGAGGCGTGGGACGTGTTCTACGCCGGCCACATGCAGCTGCCCGAGCTGCGCCGCGACTGGACAGAGACCGGACTCGTGCGGATCGCCCCCCTCGTCGAGTTCATCGGGCTGCATTGCTACGCGGTGAGCGGGCGGGCGCTACCCCGGCTCGTCGCAGCCGCGGAGGCGTTCCTGATGCGCCCGCACGGACACCCGCAGGGCGGGCGGATGCCGATCGACGGGGCGCTCAACATCGCCCGGCGCCAATGCGGCTTCGCGACCTACGCGGCGATGCCGCCGCTCGCCGAGCAGCGCGCCTCGCGCACCGATATCGGAACGCTCAAGTGGTTCGACCGGATGGACGCCCTGGCGGCGCCGGTCTCCGCCGCGCGCGGCCTTAAGAACGGGCTGCGCCGCACCGGGCGCGCCCTGCGCCTCGGTCTTCTCGGCGAGAGCATCGTCCCGAAAGGTGGGCGCCGGCTTTCGGAGAGAGACGATGCAAAATCAGAAGCTTAGAGCCTCGTTCCGAAAAGTGGCCGCCGGCCTTAGGGGCGATGCGGCGAAACAGGTTGGAGCATCCGGCCGGATCGAGCCGGGGAAAGGAGACTATCGTGAGCGTCGCCGCCTCCCGTCCTCTCTGCGCAGGTACGTCGCTGGACGGGGAGGTGCAGGCGCTCCAGTTCCTGCGCTTCGCCGCCGCGCTGATGGTCGTCGTCTACCATGCCGGCATCGCCGCACGGGCGCAGGGCTTCCTCGGACCCGAGCACGATGCCTGGCTCGATCTCTCGGTAATCGGCGCGAGCGGTGTTCACATCTTCTTCGTCATCAGCGGCTTCATCATGGTCCACGCAACTCGGCATTCCAGCCGGGACGCCGCCGCTGCGGGCCGCTTCCTCTACCGCCGCTTCGCGCGCATCTTTCCCGTCTACTGGCTCTATTGCGGCCTCTACGTCGCCTTCCATGCCGCGTTCCTGAAGCCTCACGCCCTCCCTCCCTGGGAGGCGCTCGGCGCGCTCCTGCTCTGGCCGGGCTCCTCGGCGCTGATCATCGGTCCGGGCTGGACCCTCTCCTACGAGCTGCTCTTCTATCTCTGCTTCGGCGCCTGCCTGCCGCTGGGCCGCCGGCTCTCGCTCAAGGTCCTGACCGGGCTGCTGCTCGCCGCGGTCGTCGCCGGGTGCCTCCTGGAGAGCCGCGGGGCCGCCCTCCAGGTCATCACCAGCACGCTCCTGCTCGAATTCGTGGCGGGGATGTGGATCGCCGTCCTCGTGACCCGCGCCGCCACCCTGCCGCGCCTGCTCGCCCCCGCCGCGATCGCGGCGGCGCTCGTCGGCTTCCTGGCATCGGCCGTCCTCGGCTTCCCCGCGATCCCGACGGTGCTGCTCTGGGGCGTCCCGAGCGCATTGCTGGTGCTCGGCATGACGCTTCAGGAGCGACAGGGGCGTACCCCACGGGCGGTGCTCCGCCTGTCGCCGCTGGGCAACGGCTCCTACTCCCTCTACCTGCTGCACAACCTGCTGCTCGATATCGTCTTTCTCGCCCTCGCAGCGGTGGGGGCGGGCAGCGGGTACGGCGGCCTCTGGACCGCCCTCGCCGTGCTCGCCTCCTGCCTCGTCGCCGAATACGCCTACCGCTTCGTCGAGGCGCCGCTGCTCGCCGGCCTCACCGCCTTGCGCCGCCGCCCGGCGGGGGCGACGGGGTGATTCCGTCACCTCCTGCCGCCCAAGGCAGGGTGGATCGGGCCCGCGCCAGCGGGCCGCCGTTCCCTTCCGTCCGGCGGGTGCCGGGACGCCGGACAGTCCCGAGCGTCGGGGTCGTCGGAACGCGACGCCATTCCGTCCCGATGGAAATCCCGTACTCACGTCCCGTGATAGAGGTCGTCCGTCGCGTCGAGAGATCGACCGATGGCGATCCACGTCATTACGGAGGATGCATCATGCGAAAGATCGCGCTCTACGCCGTCTTTCCCGCCGTCATCATAGGAAGCAACCTTTCCACGACGCCCGCGATCGGCCGGTCGCCCAAGCTCATGACGACGCGCGACATCGATAGCGCGTGCCAGGCCTACGGCTGGGTCGGACGCAGCGCCTGGGAATGCTGCAGCGGCCGCTGCGAAATGGTGAAAGGCGACCGCTGCCGGTGTCTCGGTAACAGGCCCTCGTTCTAGGTCGCGTGGACAGTTACCGGAGCCATAGGACGATGGCGGCGAGCGTGACGACGGCGGCGTAGTTGCGGGCGGTCTTCTCGTAGCGAGTGGCGACGCGGCGGAACTGC
>NZ_BPRC01000002.1 GCF_022179725.1 Methylorubrum aminovorans | reverse complement strand
GATCAACGGCTCCAACTCACCCCACTGTGCGTCTGACAGCATCACGTCTCCTCATTCGAAACCGAGAAAACGCCAAAATTCGCAATCCGTTCAGGCGACGACAGGCCCTAGGGCCGGGGAGGGAGAATAGCCGCCCTTATCCCGGCTGCCACATCGATAATCCTCAGGTACTGCGTCGCGCTGACTATGCAGCAGCAGTCTCATCAGAACGAGCTGCGAGGAGATCGCGCTCATGATAGACAAGCTGCTTGCCGGCCTTGATGGCTGCATGAGTGTTCTTCTCAGCCAACGCGTTTTGTATAACTGACATAAACGAGGCGGCGCTGGGCATCATTTTCATGATATCAACAGCTTGGAGGAAGAAAAGATTTTCCACTTCGGCAGGATCTTCAGACAGGTGGAGCACCTGAAGGGTGACGCATAACTTCTTGCACGGTGTATCTGCCTCGCTCTCGTGTATGATCTCTCCTTCACGGAGGAACTTGCACTGGTTCTCGATCAAGAAATTGCTGTTTCTGCTGCCGTTCCTGATCGAAGCGCCGTTGATAATGAGACGCTCAAATGGCTTCAGTGTGATGCGAAGCGGCATAGCCAGATCCTTTTGATGGGCCATGCGTTCTTGGCAACGAAGTTTTAATTATTCGGAAACGCGCTTCGCTTTTCGCAATCGATTTAAGTCGGCATCAACATCTGGCTGTTATCCCTATTCGGCCGCGACAAGGCGGTTTCGATCCGAATATGGATTACTGCAAATGTCTTCCAACATCACGCTCTCAGCTGCGACACGCCAGAACCTGCTCTCGCTGCAGGACACTGCTAGCCTGCTGTCGACGACGCAGAACCGCCTCTCGACCGGTAAGAAGGTGAACAGTGCGCTCGACAGCCCCGTCAATTTCTTCACTGCTCAGTCCCTGAATTCGCGTTCCACTGGTTTGTCGAGCCTTCTTGACGGGATCAGCAACGGCATTCAGACGATCCAGGCTGCTGCAACGGGCATCACCAACCTGCAGAAACTGACCGATCAGCTGAAGTCGACTGCTCAGCAGGCGCTCTCAGCTACGTCTGCCTTCACCTCCAAGGCGACGCTTACCTCGAAGGCGCTCAACGGCGCTGTCGATACCAACCTGCTCTCCACCGGCCCGACCGAGGCGCTGAGCAACGTGCCCAGCATCGTCGGCGCCGGCGCCGCTCAGGTCACCACCGGTACAGTCACCACTTTGACCGATGCAAACATCGGGGCTATGACCGGATCCAAGACTCTGAAGATCGACGGTGTCGACCTGACTCTTGACTTCGACGGGCCGATCACCACCCAGGCGACCCTAACGAACTCCATCAACACGCAGCTGTCGGCTGGTGGCTCTTCCGTCACCGCGGCCATCACCGGCGATACGCTCGTGCTGACTGGCACGGCGACGAGCGGCCGCTTCCAGGTGGCCAGCGGCCAGGGTGCGACTGACCTGCTCGGTGCCACGCCCGCTCTCACGACGCCGGCCACCATCACTGCCGCCAACCTGACCGGCTCGACGAAGGCGCTCGCGCTTGGATTCGCGGACGGCGACAGCTTCACGGTGAATGGCTCCTCCGTCACCGTGTCCAGGACGGACACGCTCGACACCCTAGCCCAGAAGGTGGTCTCCGCAACCAAGGGCGAAGTCAGCGCAACTTTCGATGCAACGGCTGACAAGTTCACCTTTAAGGCCAAGGACGCCAAAACGGCCGTCAACCTCGCTAACGGCTCGACTGCCACTGCCCTGGTGTCAAATCTGGGCTACACCGCGACCACCCAATTCGCCTCCGGCAAGGGTACGCCGACCTCGACGGCCGATCTGGCCAACAAGGTTCTGACGGTCACGGTCGGCACAGGCGCTACCGCTAAGACGACCGCCCTCACCTTCGGAACTGGTGCCGGCCAAGTCTCAACCCTCGACCAATTGAACGATGCCTTGGCGCCCGCCAACGCACAGGCATCGATCGACTCCACCGGGCGCCTCTCGATCTCGACCAGCAACGACGCTGGCTCGCAGCAGTTGAAGCTCGGCGGCGATGCCACGGGTGCCGCTAACTCGTTCCTGACTACGAATGCTACTGCCACGATCGGCGGTGACGGGCAGGCGGCACGCAACAAGCTGGTGAACGACTATAACAATCTGCTCACGCAGATCGATCAGATGTCGAATGACTCCAGCTTCAATGGTGTCAACCTTCTGCGCGGCGATCAGATGAAGATCTCGTTCAACGAAGAGCAGAGTTCATCTATCAATGTAAAGGGTGTCGCAACCACAGCCGAAAGCTTGAAGCTGAAGGCGGTGACGGCCGACGACTTCAAGGATAACTCTTCAATCAACAACGTGTTCTCCTCGATCAAATCGGCGGGCGATACCTTGAAGTCTCAGGCTTCGACTTTTGCGTCGAACCTTTCGGTCGTGCAAAACCGGCAGGACTTCACGAAGCAAGTGATCAACGTTCTCGACACTGGTTCGGCCAACCTGACCAACGCAGATCTGAATGAAGAGGCAGCTAACTCGCAGGCGCTCTCGACCCGCAACTCGCTGGCAATCTCGGCGCTGTCTCTGGCCAACCAGTCGCAGCAGGGCATCCTGCAGCTTCTCCGCTAACCGCTCCGTAGCTTCGTAGTTGGAACGGCCAGGGCACTGCCTTGGCCGTTTCTTTTCGCTTTGTTAACCAGATCCCTGAAGTCTGCGCCGAGGGATAAAACCTAGGATTAGGTATGTCGCGGCAAGCAGCCTCGCATGGCGATCTGTCATCGGCACCAGAGGCCGAGACCATATGTGAGCGCATCTATATGCTCTTGCAGTGCATTCACGATACTAATGAGCATAATAAACTTGAGAATGAAATCGTTGTGCTGGTAAATGAATTGATGTCAGTGACAAGAGCGTATGATGTCTTGTTTTTGTATCTTCATGACAGCTTAATAGATCTAAATTTTGGGAAGGCCTTGCAAGTAGGAAAGCTGCTGCTTCAGCATGGGGCAGTGCTTAATAGCATTGCGTCCGAAAGTTTTATCGGGCGCCCAGGCCTCCTAAACTGAGCCTTACAGAAATCCACCGCCTGCGTGATCTTTGAAGACGTTCGCCCTTCGGATGTAGCCGACGACGGTGCGCGGATCGCGGTGTCCCCTCACGTTCATGATGCGCGCAAGATCCGCGCCCGAGCGCGACACCGGTCGGAACAGAGGCGCTACAGGAAGTCGATGCCCGCGTGATCTCGGAACGGATCACGCTTTCAGACCGAGCCGCGAAGGGTCCAGCGAGGAAGGCCAGCCCGAGACAGATCGTCGGCGCTGGTGGGCCTTCGCCCGGTGCTAAGACGAGGGCAGTCCCGGCCGGTCATGCCCGCGCGCTGCCCCTGCCGCAGGGAGGGTTTCAGGAGCATCCCGACTTCTTCGGCTCAGATGATGCCTGGGTCTCGCTCGGTGCCGCCCTGGAATACGCTGGCGGGCTGATGCCGCCCAAGGTTGCTCGCGCCGTCAGGCTGGCACAGCGGGCGCGCTCGATGACACAGGAGGCGGTCGCCCGACATATCGGGATCTCGCGTCCGCAGCTGGCGAATGCGTTGCAGGGGCGGTTCGGGCTCAGCCGGAGCGCCGCGGCGAACCCGTGTGCGTGGCTCGCAGCCGCCTAAAATCAGCAAAGATCATTAGCCATCACACCGCGAGCGAAGCGAGGATGCTCCTGCCCGAGGCGCGCCAAGCTGCGCACGATCGCAAGAACCTCACGGCGCATCTGATCGTCCTCAATTTCGGCAAAAGCTCGAAGCAGATCGACAGCGCCGTCGGTGGGTAGGAGGGCGGGCTCGCACAAGCTCCAACAGATTTAACCCTACAGGTAGGTGGCTGGATCTATGAGTGGGCGAGAGACGTGGCAAAAGCAAACCAGACCAGAGTGTTCATAAGAAAAGGAGAGATCTTTTTCCTGAATGACGCACTCATACGGGCGCACGACTCCGTTAATATAGAGATTATGATTTCAGATACATTCCTTATGCCAAGTCAAATTGTTTCAGAAGGCAGTTTAGTGTCGCCTCTCCATAAGGCATACTACTTTGTACAGCAGATGTTGATCGAGCCTGTTTTCAAGGATCGCTGGCAAAATAGCCTATATGCCTGTCTCGTTGATGTGCCGTTGGACCTTCGAGAAAAGGTACAAGAAGCTGAACAGGCAGGGAATTTGCAGAAGGCGCTTGGAACAATTCGTCAAGAGGTAAAAAATCTGCGAGCCCACTGAACTAGCCGATGGCCAACAATTTGGCCGAAGGAGTTATTAACTGTTGTGCATCATCACGTTGTCGCTCCTAAATCTTTTAAGCGCTTGATAACTGCTGCCATCTAGAACCGGAGGGCCGGTCATGATCGCGTTTGAAAAAACGCAGCGGCAGTCAAAGCGCGGTGGAGCAGACTTAAGAGTCTGTAGGCATGATGCCGATCTATCGAACCGGTGAGAGCCCGAGGTGTAGTGCGTTGCAGGTTAGGCTCATTCGCTGAGCCTATAGGCATGATGCCGTTCTGCTTTCCCGGTGTGAGTCCGGATGTCCTTCTGCTCACTTCTCCCGTTTTAGGATCGAAGCACTGTGACCAGCCTGCTCACTAATAATTCCGCGATGACAGCGCTGACGACGCTGAAGAGCATCAACACTCAGCTCGACGCGACTAGCAATCGCGTTTCGACTGGCCAGCGCGTCTCGAACGCCGCGGATAATGCCGCCTACTGGTCGATCGCCACGACGGTTCGCACCGATAACGCTTCACTCTCGGCTGTGAAGGACTCGCTGGGCCTCGGCTCCTCGGCGGTCGACACCGCCTATAATGGTCTGAACTCGGTCCTGTCCGACCTGCAGAATATGCGCGCCAAGCTGCAGACCGCCCTGCAGCCGGGCGTCGATCGCTCGAAGGTGCAGACTGAAATCGCGGCGCTCCAAAGCAAGATGAAGGCGACCGCCGACTCCTCGAACTCGTCGGGTCAGAACTGGCTCTCGGTCAACTCGTCCACGTCCAACAGCGCCTACCAGGCGACGCAGAAGGTTGTGGCGGGCTTCTCCCGCGACAGCGCCGGCACGATCAACTTCTCGATGATCAATGTGAACGTGCAGAGCATCAAGCTGTACGACACCAATTCGACCAGCGTCACGACGGCGGCGACGAACGCGAAGATCGCCGGCACGACCTCATTGACCGGAACGGGCGCCTTCAGCGCCGGTGCTGGCACCGCTGACTTCAGTGGGCCGAACGAGGTGAGCATGACCTTCACGCTGGGCGCGACCTCGACGACGGTAAATCTGAACGCTGCCGCGCTGAAGTCGGCCGCGAAGGATCTCACAAAGGTCACGACCGACGAGTTCCTGTCGGCCCTCAACAACCAGATCGCCGCTTCCTCGCTCAGCGGCAAGATCTCGGCGGGCCTCGACGATGCTGGCCGTCTGACCTTCACCACCACCGACACGGGCGCCTCCACCTCTCTGGACGTCAAGGTCGCCAACCCCTCTGCCACCAACAAGAAGCTGATCGACGTCGGCTTCGGTACGACCGCCGGTGTGGCAACTTCAGCTATCGTCACGGGCGGTCAGTTCACCACGTTCGATCTCTCGGGGTCTAACTCTAAGACCATCTCCATCAACGACGGCACGACCACGAAGAACATCACCCTGAACGCAGCGAGCTTCACGGCACTCGGTGCTGCAGCCACCTCGGCGAACAACACCGCCGTCAACGGCGCCGACATCGCCGCGATGCTAAACACCACGCTCTCGGCGGCGACGGCGAGCAAGGTGAGCGCCTCGTTCGCGGGTGGTCGCCTTACTCTGACAAGCTCCGACACGGGCGTTGCCAGCACGGTGACCATCGCCGGTGCCGATGCGGCTGGCTACGGGTTCGCGGCCGCTACGACGAACGGTCTGGCCGCCAGCACGGTGGTGGCACGGACGGCGTCAGGTACCAATGCCGGCACGACGCAGGCCCAGGGCATCCTCGACACCAATGTCGGGACCTACAACGCGCAGTTCGGTGGCGGTAGCTACTCGATCACCGACATCGACATCTCGAAGCTCGTCGGCACCAACGGCGACGCTGACCTCTCCGCGGTGATCACCGCAGTGGACAAGGCAATCTCGAAGGTGACTGATGCCGGCACCAAGCTCGGTGCCAGCAAGACCCAGATTGACGGTCAGAAGTCCTTCGTCGACACGCTGATGAAGGCCAACGACCGCACCATCGGCATCCTGGTCGACGCCGACATCGAGGAGGAGTCGACAAAGCTGAAGGCGCTTCAGACCCAGCAGCAGCTCGCGGTTCAGGCGCTCTCGATTGCCAACTCGGCCAGCCAGACCGTCCTCTCACTCTTCCGCTAAGCAAAATAGAAAACAATTAGGAACGGCCGGGCGAGTCCCGGCCGTTTTCGTTTTCAGGTCCTATAAGCCGTAGGGGCCGCGGAACAGGTCGCCGAGCGCCTTTCGCCTGAACAGCGTCCACCAGCGCCGCCGCATGTGTTCCGGTCGATCGTGGAGCATGTGGCAGCGCTGACACCATGCTGCGAGGTTCGCCGCGGAGTTGTCGGCTGTGTCGTGGTTCCGGTGGCCGGTGGCGAGCACGACCCGCGTTGTTCGGATCTCGCCGAGCACGTCGGCCGCATCGACCTCGATGCAGACGAGCCCACCCGTCCCATCGCGCCAGGAGGCCGCCTCGTCGTCCCACCAGCGCCCATCACCGAGGCAGAACACCGTGCGCCCGTGCGGACGCTGGCACGCTTCGCACCGCCCCTTGGCGCGGCCGAAGCGGATCACCGCCGAGAGCTGCGGCCAGTCGATTGGGTAGAAGAAACGGTGCTCGCGCCGGATCGGCATGGCAGGACATCGAGGCCAATGGCTACGCTTCTGCGTAGGCTGCGGCGCCGGCCCTGGTCGAGTGGCAAGAAATCACGCCCGACGAATAAGCGCCGTCGGGCGCGGCAGAGATTAAGCTACCGCTTGCCGTCGCCCCGACGAACGCGGCGCGCGCGTCACGGTGTACGGAGCCGCCAGCGCTTCGAAAGGAAGCTTCCAGGCCGCGCTAATGCCCCGGATCATATCGAGCGTCAGAGCCCGCTTCCGGTTCATGACCTCCCGCGTGAACAATGGCGCGCCGTCCTCCCTATCGCGACCAAGGGCTGTTCCCCTCGGAGGCAGAGATCGCCCGCCGTCTCAGCCAAGATCCGACAGACTGGATGGCGAAGGCAATCGTACTGGAGCGTGACGGGCTCCCGCGCATCGATCCGTTGATGGGCGCCCGCTACTGGCCGGCTGTGCTGGGTTACTGGAGTCGGCGCTACGGTCTCTCCCACGTCGAGGTCTCCTGCCTCGACGGACAGGAGAACCTCGATGTCCTCTGAACTCAACGCACCTGGCCTGAAGCGCCGCAAGCGCAAGAATGGCCCCGATGTCGGCTACTGGGTCGCTCGCACCGACCTCGTGAAGGCCGGCTACCGCCCGGAGATCGTGCGGCTGCCCTACGGCCTCGACGATCCGGCACAGTACGCGCTCATCACGGCGACGTGCATGCGCCTGCAAGCCGAGATGCTGGAGTGGTCCTCCGGACGTGGGCGCGAAAAGAACTGCTTCGACGGCACAATTCGCGGCCTCTCGCGGCGCTATCAGGTTGACGAGGCGAGCCCGTTCCGCCGGATCAAGCACACGACGCGTGAGAAGGACGTTCACGTCCTCCGTATCATCGAAAAGGCTTTCGGTGACCGGGCACTGGATGCCCTGAAGCTGGAGGACTTTTGGCGCTGGTACAACGCGGCCAAGCGGCCGAAGTCGCCCGGCGGACCCGAGCGAGTGCGCCGTGCCTGGGGCATCATGAAGAAGCTCCGGGAAATGGTCTCTTATGGCGTGTCGGCCGAGTTGGCATGCTGCGCCAGGGTGAAGGCGATCCTAACCGAGGTGCGGTTTCCGCAGCCGGCCCGGCGGCGCGTCACGCTCGATCTTGCCCATGTCGAGGCCTTCATTTCGATGGCCACCGAGATGGATCGGCTGTCGCTGGCTCTTGCTACGGCCCTCCAGCTCGACACGGCGCTTCGGCAGAAGGACGTGATCGGGGAGTGGGAGCCGATCCCGGCTGGCGACGCCGCCACCGGCATCGTCCTCAACGGCCATTGCTGGGTGGGTGGCCTGACGTGGGCCGATGTGGTGCTCGACGGTATCACGCGAAAAGTGACGTCGAAGACGGGCGCTATCGCGGCGCACGATCTGACGCTCTGTCCGCATGTCCAGGCGGTCGCCGCGCAGATCCCAGTCGAGCGCAGGGTCGGGCCTCTGATTGTCGATGAAAAGGCTGGCCGGCCCTACGCCGGAGACGCCTTCGGTCGCGAGTGGCGGGTCGTGGCACGTGCGGCCGGCATTCCGGATGCAGTCTGGAACATGGACGCGCGGGCTGGGGCCATCACGGAAGCCGAGGATGCGGGCGCCGATCTCGACGATACCCGGGCCGCCGCAGCTCACACACAAGCTTCGACCACGGCGCGCTACTCGCGCGGCGCAGTCGGCAAATCACGCAAGGTGGCGGCGCTTCGTATCGCCAGTCGAGGCGTGAAGAACGGCGCCTGAACAGACCATAGGGAACGCGGTGGGGAACATGGGGAACGCGAGGTCAGCGATAGGGCATTGAAAAGGCTGACGCTTCAGCAGATTAGGTGGAGCGGGCGATCGGGATCGAACCGACGACATTCAGCTTGGGAAGCTGACGTTCTACCACTGAACTACGCCCGCATCCGGCCGCGCTCGGCGCAGTGACCTGCCCTCGAGCCGGAGCGTGCTTTTCGAGCGGCAAGGCTTCGAAAGCACTCCATTTTCATAAGCGATGGCGGGCGCCTGTCCACCCCTAAAATGCACCTGCGCCGGGTCGCGTCATCCGTGCGCCGGCGCTGCGGCCGGCGATCAGCCAGTAGACGAGGCCGGAGGCGATGCCCGTCACGAGAAGGATCGCGGCGAGGCGTGTCTCCGCGCCCGCTGCCGCCGCGCCGGCGGCCGGCGGGGGGCCGCCGCGGGCAAGCCAGGGCAGGAGCGCCGTGAGTAGTCCTGCCGCGCCACCGTACCAGAATGGGGAGCGCAGACCGAGCGTCTCGCCCACGAGCGCAACCAGCGTCGGCGGCAGGATCAGCAGGAGGCCGAGCGCCTGGGCGAGGAGGATCACGGCCATCACCGCCATGTCCGGCGGAAGGCCCTGCGCGAGATCCGACAGGCCGGAGAAGAGTCCGACGAGGCCAAGTTGGCCCAGCGCATCGCGGAAGGTCGGATCGAGGAGCACTCCGGCGCCGAGGGTCAGCGCGCCGGCCGGAATCGCCAGGATCAGGGCGATGACGGAAAGGAGGAGGCGTCCGAGCCACGTCATCGGTGATCGGGTCCTTCTCTCGCTCCGCCGGAGCCGGCGCGGGAGAGATCGATAAGCCGGCCGAGCCGGACAGGGCAACGGCTTCCGCTCTGCGTCCGAGGCACTTGTCCGGTCACCCATGCGCCGTGCGCGGGGCGCGGGGATGGCACCCACCCAAACGATTGGGCGGATGCCAGCGAACCGCTCAGCAATCGAGCGTGGTGTCGCGCTCCCATTGCGTCAGATGGCGGCAGTAATCGTCCCATTCCGTGCGCTTGAGCTTGAGGTAGCTCGGCACGAAGGCGCCGAGCGCCTCGTTGAGGACCGGGCTCGCCTCCAGCGCGCGAAGCGCGTCGAGCAGGTTGAGCGGCAGGCGCTTCACGCCCTCGACCGTGTGGCCGTCGGTGTACATGTTGATGTCGAGGCGCTGGCCCGGATCGCGTTGCTGACGGATGCCGTCGAGGCCGGCGGCGAGGATGCCGGCCTGGAGCAGGTAGGGGTTGGCCGCACCATCGGCGAGGCGGAACTCGAAGCGCCCGCCATCGGGAATGCGGATCATGTGGGTGCGGTTGTTGCCCGTATAGGTCACGGTGTTGGGCGCCCAGGTCGCGCCGGAGGTGGTGCGCGGTGCGTTGATGCGCTTGTAGGAATTCACGCACGGGTTGGTGAGCGCGGCGAGCGCGTCGGCCGAGTGGATCAGGCCGCCGATGAAGTGGTAGCCGATCTGCGACAGGCCGATCTCGTCCGAGCGGTCGGAGAAGACGTTCTGGCCATCGCGCCAGAGCGAGACGTGGGCGTGGCAGCCCGAGCCCGTCAGGTCCATGAAGGGTTTCGGCATGAAGGTCGCGCGGAAGCCGTGCTTCTCGGCGATCGAGCGGGTCATGTACTTGAAGAAGGCGTGCCGGTCGGCGGTCACGAGCGCGTCGTCGTAGTCCCAGTTCATCTCGAACTGGCCGTTCGCGTCCTCGTGGTCGTTCTGGTAGGGCTTCCAGCCGAGGCTCAGCATCGCGTCGCAGATTTCGGTGATCACCTCGTAGCGGCGCATCAGGGCGGATTGGTCGTAGCAGGGCTTGGTCTGCTTGTCGGCGGTGTCGGCGGGCTCCGAGCCGCAGGGCGTGATCAGGAAGAACTCGCACTCGACGCCGCTCTTCATCTGCAGCCCCTCGCGGGCCGCTTCCTTGATCAGTCGCTTGAGGATGTTGCGCGGGCCCTGCTCGACCGCCTTGCCGTTCATGACGAGGTCGGCGGGCAGCCAGCCGACTTCCGGCTTCCAGGGCAGTTGGATCAGCCCTTCCGGATCGGGCATCGCCAGGAGGTCGGCATCGGCCGGGCTCATGTCGAGCCAAGTGGCGAAGCCGGCAAACCCCGCGCCGTTGCGGCAGGTGCTGGCGATCGCGGCGGCCGGCACCAGCTTGGCGCGCTGGGTGCCGAACAGGTCGGTGTAGGAGACGAGGAAATACTTGATGCCGCGTTCCCGGGCGGCGGCTTCGAGTTCGTGCGTCATTGCAAGAATCCTCCCGGCTTGGTGGTTCGGCCCCATCGCCACAAAAGAAAGAGGGCCGCCCTCGAAGCCTCGGGAGCGGCCCTCGCAGATCACATGCCGGACGCCGTCGGGTTCTTGCCCGGAATCCAGCCGGTCCCGGCGAGCGGCACCTGCGCCATCGCCGCGGCCTCGATGGTGAGCGCCACCAGATCCTCGGGTTCGAGGTTGTGCAGGTGGCTCTTGCCGCAGGCCCGCGCGATGGTCTGGGCCTCCAGCGTCATCACCGCGAGGTAGTTGGCGAGCCGGCGGCCGGCGAGCTCCGGATCGAGCCGCTTGGCCAGTTCCGGATCCTGCGTGGTGATGCCGGCGGGGTCCTTGCCCTCGTGCCAGTCGTCGTAGGCGCCGGCCGTGGTCCCGAGCGCCTCGTACTCCGCCTGCCAGCGCGGATCGTTGTCGCCGAGCGCAATCAGGGCGGCGGTGCCGATGGCGACCGCGTCGGCGCCGAGCGCCAGCACTTTGGCGACGTCCGCGCCGGAGCGGATGCCGCCGGAGACCACGAGCTGCACCTTGCGGTGGAGCCCCAGATCTTGAAGCGCCTGAACGGCGGGGCGGATCGCGGCGAGCGTCGGGATGCCGACATGCTCGATGAACACGTCCTGGGTCGCGGCGGTGCCGCCCTGCATGCCGTCGAGCACCACCACGTCGGCGCCGGACTTCGCGGCGAGCGCGGTGTCGTAGTAGGGGCGCGAGGCGCCGACCTTGACGTAGATCGGCTTCTCCCAATCGGTGATCTCGCGCAGCTCCTCGATCTTGATCGCGAGGTCGTCGGGCCCGGTCCAGTCCGGGTGGCGGCAGGCGGAGCGCTGATCGACGCCGGGCGGCAGGCAGCGCATGCCGGCGACGCGCTCGGTGATCTTCTGGCCGAGCAGCATGCCGCCGCCGCCGGGCTTGGCGCCCTGGCCGATCACCACCTCGATGGCGTCGGCCTTGCGCAGGTCGTCCGGGTTCATGCCGTAGCGCGACGGCAGGTACTGGTAGACCAGGGTCTTGGAGTGGCCGCGCTCCTCCGGCGTCATGCCGCCGTCGCCCGTGGTGGTGGAGGTGCCGGCGATGGTGGCGCCGCGCCCGAGCGCTTCCTTGGCGTTGGCCGAGAGCGAGCCGAAGCTCATGCCGGCGATGGTGACCGGCGTCTTCAGGTGGATCGGCTTCGAGGCGAAGCGCGCGCCCAGCACCACCTCGGTGCCGCAGCGCTCGCGGTAGCCTTCCAGCGGGTAGCGGCTGATCGAGGCGCCGAGGAACAGGAGGTCGTCGAAATGCGGCAGGGCGCGCTTCGCGCCGGCGCCGCGGATGTCGTAGATGCCGGTCGCCGCCGCGCGGCGGATCTCGGACATCACGTCGGGGGTGAAGGTCGCCGACAGGCGCGGCTTGGTGCGCGGAGGCTGGCGATGATCGGTCATCAGTAGGCTCCGGCGTTGTCGACGTGGAAGTGGTAGAGGGTGCGGGCCGAGCCGTAGCGACGGAACTCGCTCGGGTTCACCTCGCCTGCGAGGCCGGCGGCGGCGAGCTTGTCGGCGAGCTCCTTGAGGTGCTCGTCGCGCATCTCTTTCTCGACGCAGTCGGCGCCGAGGCTTTTGACCGAGCCGCGCACGTAGAGCTTGGCCTCGTAGAGCGAATCGCCCAACGCCTCGCCGGCATCCCCCAGCACGGTGAGCGTACCGGCCTGAGCCATGAAGGCCGACATGTGGCCGATCGAGCCCTTCACGACGATGTCGACGCCCTTCATCGAGATGCCGCAGCGCGCGCCGGCATTGCCGTCGATGATGAGCATGCCGCCATGCGCCGTGGCGCCGGCCGACTGGCTGGCATCGCCCCGCACGTGGACGAGGCCGGAGATCATGTTCTCGGCCACCCCGACGCCCGCATTGCCGTTGACGAGAACGGTCGCGAGCTTGTTCATGCCGGCGCAGTAATAGCCGACATTGCCCTCGATCTCGACGCTGACGGGGGCGTCGAGCCCGGCGGCGATGGCGTGGCGCCCGTCCGGACCGGTGACGGTCCAGTGGGTCTCGTTGGTGTCGGGCCGCAGGGCGTGGAGCGCCCGGTTCAGCTCGCGCAGGGGCGCGGATCGCAGGTCGAAGCTCGGCATCACTGGCGCTCCCCGGAGGCGTGGCGGCTGCTGCGCTCCCACGCGTAGACCTTGGCCGGCTCGGGCTCGAACACGCGGGCGGTGTCGATGCCGGGCAGGCCGACCAACGCCCGGTACTCGGAGCCGAAGGCGACGTAGTCGTCGGTCTCGGCCATCACGGCGGGTTTGCAGGCGATGGGGTCGCGCACCACGGCGAAGCCCGTCTCGGTGCCGACCACGAAGGTGAAGAAGCCGTCGAGATCGGTCAGGCTCGATTCCAGCGCCTGCTTCAGGGACGCGCCCTCGCGCATGCGCCAGCTCAGGTAGCCGGCGGCGACCTCGGTGTCGTTCTGTGTGACGAAGCTCAGGCCCTCGTGCCGGAGGCGGCGGCGCAGGTCGTTGTGGTTCGACAGCGAACCGTTATGGACGAGGCACTCGTCGGTGCCGGTCGAGAACGGGTGGGCACCGTTCGTCGTCACCGCGCTCTCTGTGGCCATGCGGGTGTGTCCGATGCCGTGGGTGCCGGACATCTTCTCCAAGGTGAAACGCTCGGCGACGGACGCCGGCAGGCCGACCTCCTTGTAGATCTCCATGCGCCGACCCGCGCTCACCACGTCGATGCCCGGCGCGTTGGCCTTGAGCCAAGCGCGGATCTCCGTCTCGCGCTCCGCCGGGACGGACAGGACGGAGTGGGTGTCGCGCTCGGTCGTCTCAGCGGAGAGAGACAGCGCACCTTCCATCTTCGAGACAGCTTCGCGCAGGGCCGAGGCGCCGGGACCGCGCAGGGTCAGCTTCACGCTGCCCGTATCCGAGACGCCGTCCGAGCCGTACACCGCGAAGCCCGCACTGTCGGGGCCGCGATCGGTCATCGTCTCCAACATCTTGGAGAGCATCGCGCCGAGCTGCGGTTCAAGCTTCGGATTCTTGAGGAATAGTCCGACAATACCGCACATCGGCGTCGCCCCGTCCGTTCGTTCACTTGGGAAAGTGATCGCACGGTGGTGCGACGACGTCAACTTTCAAGCACGAAAATTTCCTCTCATGAAACGAAGGGGCTTGGGCCTGGGCAGCTTCGATCCTCCCCTTCCGTCATCGCGAGGCAAGGCCGAAGCGATCCGGGGCGCCGCATTTTCCCGGGAGGTCGTGCCGCCGAATCGCTTCGCTGACGCTCGCGATGATGAAGGGAGGGAAGGACAAGCGCTGGCCTCGGTCTCAACCCTCCGCTTCCTGGCGGTGCCGTCGCCGCTCGGCCCGCGACAGCTCGTCGGCGCTGGCAAAACCCGTCGCGGTGGCGATCTCGGCGCGGCTCAGCGCGCTCTCGCGGCCGAGCTGGTGCGCCCGGTCGAGGCGAAGGTGCAGGTAATGGCGGTGGAGGCCCCGCCCGAGACGGTCGCGAAACAGCCGCTCCAACTGACGCACGGAGACGTGGGCGAGATCCGCCAGGGCCTCGCGCGGCAGCGGCGCCTCGAGGTTCGCCTCCATCGCCGCGAGCACCCGCAGCAGGCGCGGGTCGCGCACGCCGAAGCGCTGGCGCAGGTCCATCCGCTGCGGGCTGAGGCCCTCGCGGATCTGGTTGTGCAGGAACCAGTCGCTGACGCCCGCCGCGAGCCCGGCACCGTGGTCGCGCCCGATCAGGTCGAGCATCAGATCCAGCGCCGCGATGCCGCCGGAGCAGGTGATGCGATCGCCCTGGATTTCGAACAGCGAGCGGACCACGTCGATCTCGGGATAACGCTCCTCGAAGGCCGGCACGTGTTCCCAGTGCAGCGTGCAGCGGCGCCCGGCGAGCAGGCCGGCGCGGGCGAGCAGATACGGGCCGCCGGAGATGCCGCCGAGCGTCGCCCCGTGCCGGGCGAGCCCGCGCAGCCACGCGAACAGGGCGGGATCGTCGAATTCGGCCGGATTGCCGCCGGCGCAGACGAAGATGCGGTCGGCGTGCGCGCTCGCGCCCACGGTGACGTCGGTGAGGATGCCGAGTCCGTTCGAGGCCTGCACCACGCCGCCACCGGGTGCGGCGTGCCACCAGCGATAGAGCTCGCAGCCCGACAGCGTGTTGGCCGCGCGCAGCGGTTCGACCGCCGCGGTGTAGGCCATCAGCGGAAAGTCCGGCACCAGCACGAAGCCGACCGTGCGCGGGGCGGGTGTGACGGCCCGCGGCGCCCTGCGCCCGGAGCGCGTCCGGCCGGTCGGTTCGTGTGCCTCATGCATTTCGACGTGATGTGCCGGAATCATGTCGCGAAATGCAAGTCCAACTGCGGGCGATGTTCGCTAGTGATGGGGCGAGCGACACTCCTCCGGCGATTGAGCGGATTCCCGCATGCGCTACTCCCTCTTCAGCGTCCTGGGACAAGCCCTGCGCGGCCAGCGCGACTGGACCCCGCAATGGCGCGACGCCGCCCCGCAGGACGCCTACGACGTGGTCATCGTCGGCGGCGGCGGGCACGGGCTCGCCACTGCCTACTACCTCGCCAAGGAACACGGCATCACCAACGTCGCCGTGCTGGAGAAGAGCCACATCGGCTCGGGCAATGTCGGGCGCAACACCACCATCGTGCGCTCGAATTACGGCTTGCCCGGCAATATCCCGTTCTACGAGCGGTCGATGAAGCTCTGGGAGGGGCTGGAGCAGGACATCAACTACAACGCCATGGTCAGCCAGCGCGGCGTGCTGAACCTCTACCACTCGGACGCCCAGCGCGATTCTTACGCCCGCCGCGGCAACGCCATGCGGCTGGCCGGGATCGACGCGGAGCTCCTCGACCGCGAGGGCGTGCGCCGCCTCGTGCCGTTCATCGATTTCGACAACGCGCGCTTCCCGGTGAAGGGCGGCCTGCTCCAGCGCCGCGGCGGCACCGTGCGCCACGACGCCGTGGCCTGGGGCTACGCCCGCGCCGCGAGCGACCGCGGCGTCGACATCGTCCAGAACTGCGCCGTCACCGGCATCCGCCGCGAGAACGGGCGCGTCACCGGCGTCGAGACCAGCCGCGGCTTCATCCGCGCCAACAAGGTGGCGATCTCGGTCGCCGGCTCCTCATCCCTGCTCGCCGGCATGGTGGACATGCGCTTGCCGATCGAGAGCCACGTGCTCCAGGCCTTCGTCAGCGAGGGCGTGAAGCCCCTGATCGATGGCGTGATGACGTTTGGGGCCGGTCACTTCTACGTCAGCCAGTCGGACAAGGGCGGCCTCGTCTTCGGCGGCGATATCGACGGCTACAATTCCTACGCCCAACGCGGCAACCTCCACACCATCGAGGACGTGATGGAGGGCGGCATGGCGCTGTGGCCCGGCCTCGGGCGCCTGCGGCTGCTGCGCCACTGGGGCGGCATCATGGACATGTCGATGGACGGAAGCCCGATCATCGACCGCACCGATATCGGCGGCCTCTACCTCAACGCCGGCTGGTGCTACGGCGGCTTCAAGGCGACGCCGGCCGCGGGCTTCTGCTTCGCCCACCTGATCGCCCGCGACGAACCGCATGCGGATGCGAGCGCCTACCGCCTCGACCGCTTCGCCACCGGCCATCTCATCGACGAGAAGGGCATGGGCGCCCAGCCCAACCTGCACTGACGCTTCCTTGGCGGCGCCCGCTGCAGCGGGCACCGATCTCGAAGAGGACGATACGCCATGCGCATCCGATGCCCCCATTGCGGCGAGCGCGACAACGGGGAGTTCAGCTACCTCGGCGACGCCGCGCCTCAGCGTCCCGACGGGATGGAGGCCTCGGTGCAGGCCATGCACGACTACGTCTATCTGCGCGACAACCCGGCCGGGACGATCCGCGAGCTCTGGTACCACGCCGCCGGATGCCGCTCCTGGCTGGTCGTGACCCGCGACACCCGCACCCACGCGATTGAATCGGTGGAGCCGGCGCGCGACGTCGCGCGGGCGCGCCGCTCGGGAGAGGCCGCATGACCACGCTCGCCCTTCAGCGTGCCGAGGCTCCTGCCTCCATGGCCGCAGACACGCAGCCGTTCCGCACCGCCGCTGGCGGCCTGATCGACCGCAACCGGCCGCGCGATTTCACCTTCGACGGCCGGCGCCTCACCGGCTTCCACGGCGACACCCTGGCCTCGGCCCTGCTCGCCAACGGCGTGCGCCTCGTCGGCCGCTCGTTCAAGTATCACCGGCCCCGCGGCATCCTCTCGGCCGGCTCGGAGGAGCCGAACGCCCTGGTGGAACTTCGCTCCGGGGCGCGGCGCGAGCCCAACACCCGCGCGACCATGGCCGAACTCTACGAGGGGCTGGAGGCGACGAGCCAGAACCGCTGGCCCTCGCTCGCCGTCGATGCGCTCTCGGTCAACGCGCTGCTCTCACCGGTCTTCGCGGCGGGCTTCTACTACAAGACCTTCATGTGGCCGGCCGCGTTCTGGGAGAAGCTCTACGAGCCGATGATCCGGCGCGCGGCGGGCCTGGGACGTGCCGCCGACGCTCCCGATCCCGACACCTACGACCACGCCTACGCCCATTGCGACGTGCTCGTCATCGGCGGCGGCCCGGCCGGCCTCTCGGCGGCTTTGGCGGCCGGCCGCTCCGGGGCCCGTGTCATCCTCGTCGACGAGGACTTTTCGACCGGCGGGCGCCTTCTGGCCGAACGGCGCGAGATCGGCGGCGCGAGCGGGGCCGAGTGGGCCGCCCGCGCGCTGGCCGAGTTGGAGAGCCTTCCGGAGGTGCGCATCCTGTCGCGCACCACCCTGTTCGGCGTCTACGATCACGGCGCCTACGGCGCGGTCGAGCGTGTCTCCGACCATCTCGCGGTCCCCCCGGCCCACACCCCGCGCCAGCGGCTGTGGCGGATCGTGGCGCGGCGCGCGGTGCTCGCGGCCGGCGCCATCGAGCGCCCGCACGTCTTCGGCGGCAACGACCGGCCCGGTGTGATGCTGGCCGGCGCGGTACGGACCTATCTCAACCGCTACGGCGTGCTGCCGGGCCGACGCCTCGCCGTGTTCACGTCGAGCGACGACGGCTGGCGCACCGCCGCCGACATCCTGGCCGCCGGCGGGGGGCTTGCGGCGGTGATCGACACCCGCGCCTCTATTCCCCCTGCGTTACGCCGGATGGCGGAAGCCGCAGGCGCCCGGGTGGTGGCGGGCGGCTATGTCGCCGGCACCAAGGGCCATCTCGGCTTGAGCGCGATCCAGATCGTGGACGGCTACCACAGCACGGACGTCATCACCTGTGACGGCCTCGCCATGGCCAATGGCTGGAACCCGATCGTCCATCTCGACTCGCACCTGTCCCGCCGGCCGGTCTGGGACGAGGCGATCCACGCCTTCGTGCCGGGCGCCCTCCCCTCCGGCATGCAGGCGGCAGGCGCCGCCGCCGGGCGCTTCACCCTGGCCGAATGCCTGGAGACCGGCGCGCGGGCCGGCGCCGAGGCGGCGAGCGCCTGCGGCTTCACCGCGACGCCCGAGGCCACACCGCAGACCGACCCGGAGCGCGTCGATCACACCCCGCTCTGGCGCGTGCCCAAGCCCCGCGGAAAGGCTTTCGTCGATTTCCAGAACGACGTGGCCGCCTCCGACGTCGAACTCGCCCACCGCGAGGGGTTCCGCGCGGTCGAGCTGCTGAAGCGCTACACCACGCTCGGCATGGCGACCGACCAGGGCAAGACTTCGAACCTCGCCGGCCTCTCGATCATGGCCGAGCTGACGGGCAAGGACATCCCGAGCGTCGGCACCACGGTGTTCCGCCCGCCCTTCACGCCGGTCGCCATCGGCGCCTTTGCCGGCCATCACCGGGGAAAAGAGTTCCGCGCCACCCGCCATGTCCCGTCCCACGCCTGGGCCGAGGAGAACGGCTGCGTCTTCGTCGAGACCGGTTTGTGGCTGCGCCCGGCCTACTTCCCCCGCGCCGGCGAGACCGACTGGCTCGACACGGTGGTGCGCGAGGTCGAGACCGTGCGCGCCCGCGTCGGGATCTGCGACGTCACCACGCTCGGCAAGATCGACATCCAGGGCCCCGACGCGCTCGCCTTTATCGAGCGGGTCTGCGCCAACCCCTTCGCGACGCTCCCCGTCGGCAAGGCGCGCTACGCCGTGCTGCTGCGTGAGGACGGTTTCGTCATGGATGACGGCACCGTCGCGCGGATGGGCGAGACGCACTACGTCATGACCGCGTCGACGGCGAACGCCGCGCGAGTGATGCAGAACCTCGAATTTTGCCGGCAATGGTTGTGGCCGGACCTCGATGTGCAGCTCGCCTCGGTCAGCGAGCAATGGGCGCAATACGCGGTCGCCGGCCCCCGCGCCCGCGACACCCTGCGCCGGATCATCGATCCCGGCTTCGACATCGGAAACGAGGCCTTTCCGTTCCTGGCCTGCGCCGACATCACCGTCGGCGGCGGCATCCCGGCGCGGCTGTTCCGCATCTCGTTCTCGGGCGAACTCGCCTACGAGTTGGCAGTGCCCGCAAGCTACGGGGATGCCGCGTGGCGGGCGGTCATGCAGGCGGGCCTGCCCTACGGCATCACCGCCTACGGCTCCGAGGCGCTCTCGGTCATGCGCATCGAGAAGGGCCACGCGGCCGGCGCCGAGATCAACGGGCAGACCACCGCCCGCGACCTCGGGCTGGGCGGGATGCTCGCCAAGAAGAAGGATTACATCGGCCGCCTGATGAAGGAGCGCCCTGCGCTCACCGATCCGGATCGGCCGATCCTGGCGGGCTTCCGACCGGTCGATCCGAGCGCCCGGCTGCGGGCGGGCGCGCATTTCCTGAGCCTCGATGCGGAGCCGAGCCTGGAGGCGGATGAGGGGGTGATGACCTCTGTCGCCTATTCACCGAGTCTGAGGATGTGGATCGGTATCGGCCTGATCCGGCGCGGGACGGAGCGCCACGGCGAGCGGGTCCGCGCCACCGATCCGGTGCGCGGCGCCGATATCGAAGTCGAGATCTGTTCGCCGGTCTTCGTCGATCCCAAAGAGGAGAAGCTGCGTGTCTGAGCCGGCAACGACCCGAGCTTTGGCCTCCCAGGCGCCCTCAACGCTCTGGCGCCCCCGCGGCGCCTGGGAGGGGGCCGGAAAGACCGGACGGTACGGCGCGGCGAAGGGGCCGGCCGGCATCCGCCTGATGCTCCGCGACGGATTCGGGCTCGCCACGCTCATCGCTGCGGACGGAAAGGAAGCCGACTTACGAGCGATCCTGACGGAGCGCTTCGGCCTGTCCCTGCCGGAGGCCGGCGCGGCGCATATCGAGGGCGAGCGCGGTCTGGTCTGGTCCGCGCCCGGCCAGTGGCTGGCGGTGGCGCCGTCGCCGCGCGATTTGCGGGACCTGCCCGAGGCCCTGCGCGGCGTCGCGGCGGTGACCGACCAGAGCGACAGCCGCGCCCTGGTGCGGATCTCCGGCCCGCAGGCGCGCGCCATGCTGGCCAAGGGTGTAGCGGTCGATCTGCATCCCCGCGCCTTCGGGCCGGGGCAGGTTGCGGTGACGAGCATCGCCCATATCGGCGTACAGCTCTGGCAACGCGATGCCGAGCCGACCTACGAGATCGCGGTGGCCCGCAGCTTCGCCGGAAGCTTCTGGCACTGGTTGGAGCACGCGGCCGCCGAGTTCGGCTACGAGGTCGAGAACGCGTAGGCTTCCGATCAGCGCCAGCCGAAGAAGTGCCGGTAGGCGGCCTCGCCGTCCTGTAACGGCATGGTCAGGCGCCCCGTCCGGTCGATGAGGCCCCAGCGCCCGCCGACCATGGAGGCGGGCTCGCGTCCGTCCGAGCGGCAGCCCTCGCAGACCAGCGCCTCGCCGCGTGCGTTGAACGGGAAGGCCCAGTCGTAGGGCGTGGCGAGGACGAGCCGCAGCCGGCGGTCGGAGAAGGCGACCTTGCCGTCCCGCCAATGGCGCACGAGGCCCTGCGCGAACGGGTCCGGCCCGTTGTCGAGGGTGAAGACGGGCAGTGCGAGGCCGTCGCGCCGAACCCAGAGACAGCCGATCCCCGGCACGCGCAACTCGGCCAAGCCGCGCTCGAAATGCATCCGAGCGGCGTGGGCCGGAGCGACCCGGACCATCCCGCCCTCGCGCCGGGCGCAATGCGCGTACTGGTCGAGATCCCGACGGAAGTAGGCGCAGGCCAGCGGATACGCGGATGCCGCGCCCTGGCCTGCACTGAGCGCCGGTAGAGGATACGCCGCCAGAGCCGCGAGGATGGCGATCACCCCTCGTGCGGTCGGACACCCGCTCCGGCTGCGAGGCCGGAATGACACGGTTTCCGGTTGGTCGCCTCGGGCTTGTCCCCCTTCGTCATTGCGAGCGTCAGCGAAGCGATCCAGCCGCGCGACATCTCCGAATCGGGCGCGCGGTGGGATCGCTTGCGCCGAGCCTCGCGATGACGGGCGAAGGGCCGAAGGGACCAAGCGGAATTCGTATGACGCGGCGCTGATCGCTGTCGTGAGCATCGGCCGGCTCTACGCGTCTCCCGTGTGGTGGGCAAACCGTGCCAGTCGAAGGCGACTACCCCACCCCGGTCGGCCCGTCGATCACCCGCCGCACCCGGCGGGCCAGCTCCATCCGCTTGTAGGGCTTGTTGATGATCTCGAACTCGGTGCCGCCCGCGTCGGTGCGCTCCATCGAGGCCTCGGCGTAGCCGGTGGTGAGCAGCACCTTGATCTTGGGCTGGCGCTCGCGCGCGGCGCGGGCCAGCATCACGCCGTTCATGCCGCCGGGCATGATCAGGTCGGTGAACAGCAGGTCGATGCGCCCCTCGCCGTCGAGGATGTCGAGCGCCGCCCTCGGGCCGTCGACCACGGTGACCCGGTAGCCGAAATCCTCCAGGATGATGCCCGCGGTGGCGGCGACGTCGGGCCGGTCGTCCACGACGAGCACCGTCTCGGTGCCGTGCCGGTCGGCGGCGCGAATCGAGGGCTTGTGCTCGTCCTCGGCTTTCTGGTCGGAGGCGGGGAACAGGAGCCGCACCGTCGTGCCATGTCCGACCTCGGAATAGATCTTCACCGAGCCGCCCGACTGCTTGGCGAAGCCGTAGACCATGGCGAGCCCGAGCCCCGTACCCTTGCCCTCCTCCTTGGTGGTGAAGAACGGCTCCATGACGCGGGCCAGGATCTCCGGCGGCATGCCGAGGCCGGTATCGGTGACCGAGATCACCACGTAGGCGCCCGGCGGTACGGTCTTGTAGAGGGCGGTGTCCTCGTCCTCGATCAGCAGGTTCTCGGTCCGCACCGTCACCGAGCCGCCCTCCGGCATCGCGTCGCGGGCGTTGATCAGGACGTTGAGCAGGGCGACCTCGGCCTGGGTCGGATCGATGCGGGTGGTCCAGAGATCGGGCGCGAGCACGGATTTCAGCACGACGTCGTCGCCGAGCGTCCGCCCGGCCATCTCGCCCATGCTCTCGACGAGGCCGTTGAGGTTCAGGAGCCGCCCCTCCAGCCGCTGCTTGCGCGAGAAGGCGAGGAGCTGGTGGGTGAGCTTGGCGGCGCGGTCGGTCGCCGCCCGCACCGCCTCGCCGGCCCGGCGCATCCGCGACACGTCGAGGGTGGGGTGGTCGAGCAGCGCCAGCATCACTTCGTTATGGCCCGACACCACCTGGAGCAGGTTGTTGAAGTTGTGGGCGATGCCGCCGGTGAGCTGGCCGAGGCTCTCCATCTTCTGGGCCTGATGCAGCGATTCCTCCGCGTCGCGGCGGCGCGACACGTCGAGTTGCGAGCCGAAGAAGTAGACGAGGTCGCCCGAGCGGTTGAACACCGGGCTGACGAACAGCGCGTTCCAGAACGAGGAGCCGTCCTTGCGGTAGTTCAGAACCTCGGTCGCGAACTCGCGATGCTCCCGGATCGCGTCACGCACCTCCGAGATGGTGTCGCGGTCGGTGTCGCGGCCCTGAAGGAAGCGACAGTTGTTCCCAATCAACTCCTCGATCGTGTAGCCGGTCATCCGGATGAAGGCCCGATTGGCGAAGATGATCGGGTTGTCCGGCTGGTGCGGATCGGTGACGATCATTGGCATGCGCGTCGTTTCGACGGCCGCGAAGAAGATGTCGTGATGCTGATCGACGACGCCCGAAGCACCGCTGCCAATGACGGGCGTATTCGGCCCGGGTGCCCTGGGCTTCTCGGGTGACGAGGGCATCGAAACTTTCCAGCGGGTACGACCCACTGGGTCGGATTGCGCGTGTCAATCCGAAGCTACAACAGCGCGTTCCCGATGAAATGGCGGTTTGAACGCTTCGTGAACGACACAAGGTCGCATAGTCATTTCTGAAGTTGTCGGTGGCCGGACCCGGCAGGCCGGGTCCGGCATAGCGATCAGACGTGGATCGCGCGCTTGTCGACCGCGAGCGCGGCTTCCTTGACCGCTTCCGTCAGCGTCGGGTGGGCGTGGCAGGTGCGGGCGATGTCCTCGGCGGAGGCCGCGAACTCCATCGCCACCGCGACCTCGGCGATGAGGTTGCCGGCATCCGCCCCGACGATGTGCACGCCGAGCACGCGGTCCGTCTTCTCGTCGGCCAGGATTTTCACGAAGCCGTCGGTGGTGCCGTTGGCCTTGGCGCGGCCGTTGGCCGTGAAGGGGAACTTGCCGGCTTTGTAGGCGATCCCGTCCTTCTTCAGCTCCTCCTCGGTCTTGCCGACCGAGGCGACCTCCGGGAAGGTGTAGACCACGTTCGGGATCACGCCGTAATTCACGTGGCCCGACTGCCCGGCCAGGATCTCGGCCACCGCGACGCCCTCGTCCTCGGCCTTATGGGCCAGCATCGGCCCGGCGATGACGTCGCCGATGGCGTAGATGCCGGTGACGTTGGTGGCGTAGTGGCTGTCCGTCTCGATCCGGCCCTTGTTGTCGGTCGCCACACCCACCGTCTCCAACCCGAGCCCCTCGGTGTAGGGCACGCGGCCGATGGCCACGAGCACCACGTCGGCCTCGATTTTTTCCGACTCACCACCTTGAGCCGGCTCGACGGTGACGGTCGCGCCGCCGTTCTTGCCGACCTCGACGCCGGTCACCTTGGTCGAGAGCTTGAAGACCATGCCCTGCTTGGCCAGGATGCGCTGGAACTGCTTGCCGACCTCGCCGTCCATGCCGGGCAGCACGCGGTCGAGATACTCGATCACCGTGACCTCGGCGCCGAGCCGGCGCCAGACCGAGCCGAGTTCGAGCCCGATCACGCCCGCGCCGATCACCACGAGGCGCTTGGGCACCGCGCTGAGTTCGAGCGCGCCGGTGGAGGAGACCACCGTCTTCTCGTCGATCTCGACGCCCGGCAGCCGCGTCACATCGGAGCCGGTGGCGATGACGATGTTCTTGGTCTCCAGCATCTGGTTGCCGCCGTCATCCGAGATCACCTCGACGCGGCCGGCCCCGGCGATGCGGCCGCGGCCGTGATAGGTGTCGACCTTGTTCTTCTTGAGCAGGAACTCGACGCCCTTGGTGTTGCCGTCGACGCCGCCCTGCTTGAACGCCTGCATCTTCGTCAGATCGAGTTTCGGCGTGCCGACATCGATGCCGAGTTCACCGAAGTGCTTGTTGGCCTCCTCGAAGGCCTCCGAGGCGTGCAGCAGTGCCTTCGAGGGGATGCAGCCGACATTGAGGCAGGTGCCGCCATGCGTCGCCCGCTTCTCGACCACGGCGGTCCTCAGCCCGAGCTGGGCGGCGCGGATGGCGCAGACATAGCCGCCGGGGCCGGTGCCGATGACGACGAGATCGTAGCTCATGGTTGGGTCTGTCCTCGTGATGGCGTGTCGGTTGAGCCGGTGCGCTCCCAGGCCTCGATGACGGCGAGGAGTTGCGGCGACCGGGGTGTCTTGAGGGAGCGGGCGTAAGCCGGATAGGTCTTCCGCTCGTCGCCGAACTGCAGGTACGGCGGCATCAGGGTGGGCGCGCCGTGCCGGACGAGGCGTTCGAGCGCCTCCGGCTTGTCGAGGCGGATCGCTTCGAAGGTGAAGGTGCCCCCGACGGCTTCGATCGGCGTCTCGGGTGCGATCCGGCCCGCATCGAGCAGGGCTGCGAAGGCGGCACGATCATCGGACTTCAGCGCCGCGTAGCCCCGCTCGCTGTCGCGGCGCTGCTCCGGTGTCAGCCCGGCCAGGGCCGCGGCGACGGCGATCTCCTGCGGATCGCGCCCGTCGCCGTTCTCGATGATCCCGAAATCCGTGACGAGCCGGAGCGGCTGCCCGGCTGCATCGAGGCCCCAGTACGAGGCGTAGACGCCGTCACCCCAGCCGCTGGAGAAGACCGCGACCCGCGCCGGATCATCCGGCAGCGGCCGGTGCATGACCCAGTTCAGGTTCGAATCCTTCAGCTCGCCGGCCAGCACGTCGTCGTAATAGTTGCTGTAGCCGGCCCGCTTCTGCTCCTGCGCCTCGCGACGCGCCATCGCGGCGCGCGCGGCCGTGTCCATGAAGCAGCCGAGGCCGGCATCGACGGGATAACCGAAGATCTCGCCCGCCTTCAGGCTGGCGATGTCCTGGCCCGGCACGAGGGCGAGTTCCCAGCGCGCCGGCGTCCCGTCGGCGAAGCCAAGCTCGGCCAGGGCGACCCGACCTTGCGCCTGATAGAGCGTGACGGGATAGTCGCCCGGCGCGACCCGGCGGGTGAAGGCCTCGCGCTCGGGCTGCACCAGCGGATCGGTGGCGATTACCGCCCCGTTCGGCAGCGGCAGGGGGCCGAGCACCATGCGCGTGATACCCCGCTCCCGCAGAGCGTCGTCGGGCAACCCGGTCACGGACAGGTTGGACTCATTCTCGCGAGGATCGTAGGGGGCATCGGCCACCGGCTGGTCTCCTTCGCGGCTCGCCCGTTGCCACGGGAAGAGCTTGGCGAGCGAGGCCGCGAGGCCCGCCGCGACCGCCGCCGCGGCGAGACCGAGGGCGATGCGCCGGCCTGGGTCGGTCAATCGAGGCATGGTCACACGCTCGGCCGCGCCCGGCCCCCTGCGCCCGGCCGGGAGCCGGCGCGAGCGTAGGGGCGGGTGATGCGGCCGCGTCGGATCAGAGGTCGAGCACGAGGCGGGCCGGATCCTCCAGCGCCTCCTTGACGCGAACGAGGAAGGTCACGGCCTCCTTCCCGTCGACGATACGGTGATCGTAGGAGAGCGCCAGATACATCATCGGCCGCGCTTCGATCTTGCCGTTCCGCACCACCGGACGCTCCTCGATGCGGTGCATGCCCAAAATGCCCGATTGCGGGGCGTTGAGGATCGGCGTCGACATCAGCGAGCCGTAGATGCCGCCGTTGGTGATGGTGAAGGTGCCGCCCTGCATCTCGTCGATGGAGAGCTTGCCCTCGCGCGCCTTCTTGCCGAAGCCGGCGATCTTCTTCTCGATGCCGGCGATCGACAGGTCGTCGGCGTCGCGCACCACCGGCACGACCAGGCCCTTATCGGTGCCCACCGCGATGCCGATGTGGTAGTAGTTCTTGTAGACGAGGTCCTGCCCGTCGATCTCGGCATTGACCGCCGGCACGTCCTTGAGCGCGCCGATCACCGCCTTGGTGAAGAAGCCCATGAAGCCGAGCTTCGTCCCGTGCTTCTTCTCGAAGATGTCCTTGTACTGCGAGCGGAGCGCCATCACCGCGCCCATGTCCACGTCGTTGAACGTGGTCAGCATCGCCGCCGTGTCCTGGGCGCTCTTGAGGCGCCGGGCGATGGTCTGGCGCAGCTTCGTCATCCGCACGCGCTCCTCGCGCGCGGCGTCGTCCGGTGCGGACGGCGCCCGCGGCGGGGCCTTGGTCTCGGTCCTGGCCTCCTGAGCCGGAGCCTTCGGGACGCCCTTGTCGATGGCGGCGAGCATGTCGCCCTTGGTCACGCGGCCGTCCTTGCCGCTGCCGTTGAGGCTGGCGGGATCGATGCCGGACTCGCGGGCGAGCTTGGCCACCGCCGGACCGCTCTCGTCGGCGCCGCGGCCCCCCGCCGGCGGGGCGTCGCCGTGGCTGCCGTAGGAGGCGGAGGATTCCTGGGCGGGCGCCTCCTTGGCAGCCTTGCCCTCGCCCTTCTCCTCGCGGCTCTGCGTCTTGGTCTCGGCGGGCTCGGCGCTCTTCGGGGCCGGCTTGCTCGCGCCCTTCTCGGCAGCCTTGCCGCCCTCGACGATCGAGCCGAGCACCGCGCCGGGCTCCACCGTCTCGCCGTCCTTGACCAGGATCTCGCCGAGCTGGCCCGCGGCCGGAGCGTTCACCTCGAGCGTGACCTTGTCGGTCTCGAGTTCCACCAGCGGCTCGTCGGCGGCCACCGTGTCGCCGGGCTTCTTGAACCAGCGGCCGATCGTGGCCTCACTGACGGATTCGCCGAGCGTGGGGACGAGGATATCGGTCGCCATAATCTGTGTTCACCGGAGTTTCGGGACGCGCCTCGGGCGGCGCGGCCCCGGTTGGTGGATCGAGCGAGAGGGGGACCGGCGGATCAGACCGCCAGCGCCTCGTTGAGGAAGGCCTGGAGCTGGGCGAGGTGCTTCGACATCAGCCCGACCGCGGTCGAGGCCGAGGCCGGACGGCCGACGTAGCGCGGGCGCTTCGAGGCGGAGCCGGCCTGGCCGAGCACCCAGTCGAGATAGGGCTCGACGAAGGTCCACGAGCCCATGTTCTTGGGCTCTTCCTGACACCACACCACCTCCGCGTTGCGGAAGCGGCTCATCTCGTTGGCCAGCGCCTTGAGCGGGAAGGGATAGAGCTGCTCGACCCGCATCAGGTAGACGTCGTTGACGCCGCGCTTCTCCCGCTCCTCGTAGAGGTCGTAATAAACCTTGCCGGAGCACAGCACGACGCGGCGGATCTTGTCGTCGCGGGTGAGCTTGATGCCGCTCTCGTCGTGCTCGGCGTCGTCCCACAGGATGCGGTGGAAGGTCGAGCCCTCCGCGATCTCCTCGATCTTCGAAACCGCCCGCTTGTGGCGCAGGAGCGATTTCGGCGTCATCAGGATCAGCGGCTTGCGGAAGTCGCGCTTCAACTGACGGCGCAGGATGTGGAAGTAGTTCGAGGGCGTCGAGCAGTTGGCGACCTGCATGTTGTCCTCGGCGCACATCTGGAGATAGCGCTCCAGACGGGCGGAGGAGTGCTCCGGCCCCTGGCCCTCGTAGCCGTGGGGCAGCAGCATCACGAGGCCGGACATGCGCAGCCACTTGCGCTCGCCCGATGAGATGAACTGGTCGATGATGACCTGTGCGCCGTTGGCGAAGTCGCCGAACTGCGCCTCCCACAACACCAGGGAGTTCGGCTCGGCCAGAGAATAGCCGTACTCGAAGCCGAGCACCGCCTCCTCGGAGAGCATCGAGTTGATGACCTCCAGGCTCGCCTGCCCCTCGCGCACGGAGTTGAGCGGCGTGTAGCGCTGCTCGTTCTCCTGATCGATCACCACGGCGTGGCGCTGCGAGAAGGTGCCGCGCTCGACGTCCTGGCCTGAGAGCCGGACGCGATGGCCCTCGATCAGCAGCGAGCCGAAGGCCAGCGCTTCCGCCGTCGCCCAGTCGATGCCGACGCCCGTCTCGACCGCCTTGGCGCGGTTGTCGAAGAAGCGCTGGATCGTGCGGTGCAGGTGGAAGCCCGGCGGCGGCGTGGTGATCCGGGTGGCGATGTCGCGCAGGGTCTCGACCGGCACGCCGGTGCGGCCGCGGCGCGGATCGTCCACGTCCTCGCGCACCGCCTTGAAGCCGGACCAGCGCCCGTCGAGCCAGTCGGCCTTGTTCGGCTTGTAGCCGCCGGCGATGTCGAGCTCGCTCTCCAGCATGGAGCGGAACTCGGCCTTGCGCGCGTCGAGCTGCTCCTGGGTGACGTCGCCCTGCTCGACGAGCTTCTTGCCATAGGTTTCCAGCGCGGTCGGATGCTTGCGGATGCGCTGGTACATCTTCGGCTGGGTGAAGGCCGGCTCGTCGCCCTCGTTGTGGCCGAAGCGGCGATAGCACAGCATGTCGATCACGACCGGCTTGCCGAACTTCTGTCTGTATTCGGTCGCGACCTTCGCGGCGAAGGTCACGGCCTCGGGGTCATCGCCGTTGCAGTGGAAGATCGGGGCTTCCACCATCTTCGCCACGTCGGACGGATAGGGCGAGGAGCGCGAGAAGCGCGGGTCGGTGGTAAAGCCGATCTGGTTGTTGATGATGAAGTGGATCGAGCCGCCGGTGCGGTGGCCCTTCAGGCCGGACAGCCCGAAGCACTCCGCCACCACGCCCTGGCCGGCAAAGGCCGCGTCGCCGTGGATCAGGAGCGGCAGCACCTTGCGGCGCTCGACATTCGGCTTGGCCTTCTGGTCCTGCTTGGCCCGCACCTTTCCGAGCACCACCGGATCGACGATTTCGAGGTGGGACGGGTTGGCGGTGAGCGAGAGGTGAACGGTGTTGTCGTCGAAGGCGCGGTCGGAGGAGGCGCCGAGATGGTACTTCACATCGCCCGAGCCCTCGACCTCAGCGGGTGAGGCCGAGCCGCCCTTGAACTCGTGGAACACCGCGCGGAAGGGCTTGGCCATCACGTTGGTGAGCACGTTCAGCCGGCCGCGATGGGCCATGCCCAGCACGATCTCTTCGACGCCGAGCGCGCCGCCGCGCTTGATGATCTGCTCCAGGGCCGGGACCATCGACTCGCCACCGTCGAGGCCGAAGCGCTTGGTGCCGGTGTACTTGAGATCGAGGAATTTCTCGAAGCCTTCCGCCTCGATCAGCTTGTTCAGGATCGCGCGGCGCCCTTCCGGCGTGAACGAGATTTCCTTGTCCTTGCCCTCGATGCGCTCTTGGAGCCACGCCTTCTCCTCGGGATCGGAGATGTGCATGAACTCGACGCCGAGCGTCTGGCAGTAGGTGCGCTCCAGGATGCCGACGATCTCGCGGATCGTCGAGAATTCCATGCCGAGCACGTTGTCGAGGAAGATCTTGCGGTCCCAGTCGCTCTCCTGGAAGCCGTAATGCTGCGGATGCAGCTCCTCGTGGTCGCCGCGCGGGGCGAGCCCGATCGGATCGAGCTTGGCGTGCAGGTGGCCGCGCATGCGGTAGGCGCGGATCAGCATGATCGCGCGCACGGAGTCCTTGGTGGCCTGCTCGACCGAGACGCCGGTGGCGGCAACGATCGCCGCGCCCTTGGCCGAGTCGCCGGGCTTTCCCGGTTGCGCCTTGGCCTGGATCTTCTCGCCGAGAGCCCTTTCCAGGGCGCCCCAATTGCCGTCGAGCGCGGAGACGATCTCGCCGTTGAGCGGAACCGGCCAGTTGGGCTTGGCCCAGGAGGCGCCCTCGGCGTTCTTCTTCACCAGGGCGTCGTCCTCGCCCAACTCCTTAAAGAACTGCTGCCACTCGGGATCGACCGAGTTCGGGTCGCGGGCATAGGCTGCCTGCAATTCCTCGATCCAGGCGGCGTTGGCGCCGTAGAGGAAGGAGGTTTGGAGAAGCGCTTCGTTCGCGTCCTGGCGTGCCATCGCTGCCTGTCCTACCGCTCGGGCGGCGCTGTTCCAGCGGGCCGCCGCGTCGTGTCCGATCCGGCGGCCGGGCTGAGCGGGGAGCTACCGCCCCACGTCGCGCCTCCGGATCCGGCCGGGGCGCGGACGCGCCCCGGCTTGTTCTTCCACATGGGTCGCCCGAGCTTGCGTGCGGTGCAACACAGCCAGGCAGGTCCCGGTTACAGACCCCATCAACCCTTCAGCACTTCCACGAGGGTGGAGCCGAGACGGGCCGGCGAGGGCGAGACGCGGATGCCCGCCGCCTCCATCGCCGCAATCTTATCCTCGGCTCCGCCCTTGCCGCCGGAGATGATGGCGCCGGCATGGCCCATGCGGCGGCCGGGAGGCGCCGTACGGCCGGCGATGAAGCCGACCATCGGCTTCTTGCGGCCGCGCTTGGCCTCGTCGGCCAGGAACTGCGCCGCCTCCTCCTCGGCCGAGCCGCCGATCTCGCCGATCATCACGATCGACTCGGTCTTGGGATCGGCCAGGAACAGCTCCAGCATGTCGATGAACTCGGTGCCCTTGACCGGATCGCCGCCGATGCCGACGGCGGTCGTCTGGCCGAGGCCGGCATTCGAGGTCTGGAACACCGCCTCGTAGGTCAGCGTACCCGAGCGCGAGACGATGCCGACCGAGCCCGGCTTGAAGATGTTGGCCGGCATGATGCCGATCTTCGATTGGCCGGCGGTGACGACGCCGGGGCAGTTCGGCCCGATCAGGCGCGACTTCGAGCCTTCGAGCGCGCGCTTGACCCGCACCATGTCGAGCACCGGAATGCCCTCTGTGATGCAGACGATCAGCGGGATCTCGGCCTGGATCGCCTCGCAGATCGCGTCCGCCGCGCCGGGCGGCGGCACGTAGACGACCGAGGCGTCGGCGCCGGTGGCCTCGCGCGCCTCGGCCACGGTGTCGAACACCGGCAGGCCGAGATGGGTCGAGCCGCCCTTACCCGGCGAGGTGCCGCCGACCATCTTGGTGCCGTAGGCGATGGCCTGCTCGGAGTGGAAGGTGCCGTTCTTGCCGGTGAAGCCCTGGCAGATGACCTTGGTGTTGGCGTCGATCAGGATGGACATCGGTCAGCTCAGCCCTTCTTCACGGCGGCGACGATCTTCTGCGCGGCGTCGTCGAGATCGTCGGCGGGGATCACGTTGAGGCCGGAGTTCCGGATGATCTCCTTGCCCTCCTCGACGTTGGTGCCCTCAAGCCGCACGACGAGCGGCACTTCCAGGCCGACCGCCTTCACCGCCGCGATCACGCCGCGGGCGATGACGTCGCACTTCATGATCCCGCCGAAGATGTTGACGAGGATGCCCTTCACCTGCGGATCGGCGGTGATGATCTTGAAGGCCGCCGTGACCTTCTCCTCGGAGGCGCCGCCGCCCACGTCGAGGAAGTTCGCCGGCTCCTCACCGTAGAGCTTGATGATGTCGAGCGTCGCCATCGCCAGGCCCGCGCCGTTGACCATGCAGCCGATTGTGCCGTCGAGCGCGATGTAGGCGAGGTCGTATTTCGAGGCTTCGATCTCCTTGGCGTCCTCTTCCGTTTCGTCGCGCAGCGCGACGATCTCGGGGTGGCGGTAGAGGGCGTTCGAGTCGAACGAGATCTTGGCGTCGAGGCACTTGAGAGCGCCGTCGCCGGTGAGCACCAGCGGGTTGATCTCCAGCATGCTCATGTCCTTGGCCGTGAAGGCCGCGTAGAGCTTTTCCGTCAGCGCGCCCGCTTCCTTGGCCTGGGCGCCCGAGAGGCCGAGCGCCTTGGCGACGGCACGGCCGTGATGAGGCATGATGCCGGTGGCCGGATCGACCGAGAAGGTGACGATCTTCTCAGGGGTGTCGTGGGCGACCTGCTCGATGTCCATCCCGCCTTCGGTCGAGACGACGAAGGCGACGCGGCCGGTCTCGCGATCGACCAGCATCGACAGGTAGAACTCGGCGGCGATCGAGGCGCCTTCCTCGATGTAGAGGCGGTTGACCTGCTTGCCGGCCTCGCCGGTCTGCACCGTCACCAGCGTCGCCCCGAGCATCTCGCCCGCGAACTGCACCACCTCGTCCTTGGACTTGGTGACGCGCACGCCGCCCTTGGCGCCCGCGGGCGCGCCCTTGAAGGTGCCCTTGCCACGCCCGCCCGCGTGGATCTGCGATTTCACCACCCAGACCGGGCCGCCGAGCGCGTCGGCCGCGGCGGCCGCCTCTTCCGGCTTGAAGATCGCCACGCCGCGGGAGACCGGCAGGCCGAACTCCTTCAGGACGGCTTTGGCCTGGTATTCGTGGATATTCATCGAGACCTCGTCGAGCGGATAGGGCCTAGCCAATAGCGTAGAGTGGCAGTGGAGCGAAGGGCGTCGAGGCCGCCCGTTCGCCGTTCACGGCCCGCTCTTCGCGGCTTTTCACACGAGCTTCTCGTTGATGCCCTGGCAGGCCGCGATCAGGCCCTTCACGGAGTTGACCGACTTCTCGAACATCGCCTTCTCGGCCTCGTCGAAGGTCACTTCGAGGACGCGCTCGACGCCGTTCTCGCCGATCACCACGGGCACGCCGACATAGAGGCCGTCGATGCCGTACTGGCCGTCGAGATAGGCGGCGCAGGGCAGAACCCGCTTCTTGTCGCGCAGGTAGCTCTCGGCCATGGCGATGGCAGAGGCCGCCGGCGCGTAGAAGGCCGAGCCGGTCTTCAAGAGGTTGACGATCTCGCCGCCGCCCTTGCGGGTGCGCTCGACCATGGCGTCGAGCTTCTCCTGGGTAGTCCAGCCGAGCTTGACCAGATCGGTCAGCGGCACGCCGGCCACCGTCGAGTAGCGGGTCAGCGGCACCATGTCGTCGCCGTGACCGCCGAGCACGAAGGCGGTGACGTCCTCGACCGAGACGCCGAACTCTTCCGCGAGAAAGTGGCGGAAGCGGGCGGAATCGAGCACGCCGGCCATGCCGACGACCTTGTTGGTCGGGAGCCCCGAGAACTTCTGCAGCGCCCACACCATCGCGTCGAGCGGGTTGGTGATGCAGATCACGAAGGCGTCGGGAGCGTGCTCCTTGATGCCGGCACCGACCGCTTCCATCACCTTCAGGTTGATGCCGATCAGGTCGTCGCGGCTCATGCCGGGCTTGCGCGGCACGCCCGCCGTCACGATCACGACGTCGGCGCCGGCAATGGCCGAATAGTCGCTGGCGCCGGAATACTTGGCATCGAAGCCGTCGACCGGGGCGGATTCGGCGATGTCGAGCGCCTTGCCCTGCGGCACGCCGTCGACGATGTCGAACAGCACCACGTCACCGAGTTCCTTGAGGCCGGCGAGGTGGGCGAGCGTGCCACCGATCTGCCCGGCTCCGATGAGCGCGATCTTGCTGCGTGCCATGGGTGATCTAGCCTCCGGTCGGAATTCGCGACGGTTCGGAAAAACGTGTCAGCGATGTCGCGGATGGTGCGCTGCGGCCGAACCTTCGCCGATCCATTCTGATGCGGGCGGTGTTTGGCGGAAAAGCCACAGGCCTTCAACCCGACGAAGGTCCGGGTCAGCGTGGCCGGATCGCGGCCGAAGACGCCTCCGCAGCAATGAGGCTTTTAGAAAAACTTTGAAATTCAGATGCTTGGCCTCCTTGATGGCGGCAAAGAACAGCCGGCAAGGGGTTGGTGACAGTATTTTCAGTCTGTCATTCCACGCTAATTCTGTCGCGCCGCGATGCAGCGGCAGCCTCATATTTCGTATTCAGAAAGTTCCTGTCCGCAGGGCCCGCTGAATCGACTGGATCACGGCCCCGAGACGGGCATCCAGCAGGTCGCGGGGCACGTCCGCATCGTGCTGGATCGCCACCGGATGGGTGAAGCGATAGCTCGCGTCGAAGATGACGGCGATGGCGCGCTCGCGGTCGCGGGCGGCGAAGACGCCGGTGCCGATGCCTTCCTCCACGACGCGCTCGACGAGGGCGCGCAGACGCACACGGTGGCGGCGGGCGATCGGACGGGAGGCGACGGTGGCATCGAGATGCACGGCGAACAGGTTGGGCTCGCGGGTCAGCATCTCGCTCTGAGCGTTGGCGAGCGCGCTGATGAAGCGCTCGATCTTGTCGTCGGCAGGATCGGGCGCGTCGGCGATGCCGGCGAGTTCGGTTTCGAGGTCGCGCAGCCAGCGCCCGGCGACGGCGTCGAGCAGGGCGTCCTTCGACGGGAAGTAGCGGTAGACGTTGGCATGGGTCATGCCTGCTTCTGCAGCGACCGCCACCACGGTCACCCGTTTGGGCCCGAGCCGGGTCAGGTGTTCCGTGGCGATGGCCAGCAACCGCGCATCCGTCGAGACCGGTGTGGGTCTGGCGCGGGCCGCGGGGCCGCTGAGGCGTGAGGGGCGGGAGGAACCGGCGCGCGGATCGGAGTTCGGATCATTCGCCTCCCCCTCGCTATCGGTCAGGGTGACGGGAAGGGAGAGAGATCCGTACGGCAACATGACTTTCCTGGCACTGAGACAACAAGCGTGGGGGCACTCGACGAGGCAAGCCTAGTCGAGAGCGGTGCCGTCCCACGCGCTCGCGTACGAGCCTTCCCGTCCACGCGACACTTTGCAACCCCTAACAGTCATGGTTTTTGTACTGATCCCGTTTGGACAAGGGGCGGGAAGAGACTGAAGGGGTTTCGACTCGGCGCCGACGGCGGTACCGGACGCTTCGCCGTGTCCGCAAAACCGTCTATGACCGCCCGATGACCGCTCCCCTGCCGCCGGCGCCGCCGCTTGGCGAACCGATTGAAGCACGCCTGCGCCGTGGCCTCGGAGCCCGATCGATCGTGCTCGTCGGCCTGATGGGGGCGGGCAAGAGCACCGTCGGCCGCCGCCTCGCCAGCCGGCTCGGCCTGATGTTCAAGGACGCCGACCACGAGATCGAGGCGGCGGCCAAGCTCACCATCGCCGACATCTTCGCCATCTACGGCGAGGCGAGCTTCCGCGAGGGTGAGGAGCGCGTGATCGCGCGCCTGCTGCGCGAGGGGCCGATGGTGCTGGCCACCGGCGGAGGCGCCTTCATGCGCGAGGCGACGCGGGCGCGAATCGCCGAGGGCGGCATCTCGGTCTGGCTCAAGGCCGATCTCGATGTGCTGATGCGCCGCGTGCGCAAGCGCAACACGCGCCCTCTTCTCCAGACGGAGGATCCGGAAGCGACCATGCGTGCGCTGATGGAGGTGCGCCATCCCGTCTATGCCCAAGCCGATGTCACGGTCTTGTCCCGCGAAGTGTCCCATGACCGCGTGGTGGAAGACGTGATGGAAGCCCTCGACCTTCACATCAACCCGTCCCGCGTGTCCCAATCGCAACATTTGACATATTCCATGAAGCAACCGTCAACGCGCGTGAACGTTCCTCTCTCGGGCGGGCGTGAATACGATATCCGCATCGGACGCGGCCTGATCGACGCGGTGGGCGCGGAGGCGCGCGATCTCGGCGCGAGGGCCGCGGGCATCGTCACGGACGAGACGGTCGCCGGGCTCTACGGCGAGCGCGTGCGGTCGAGCCTCGAGGCCGCCGGCCTGCGTTGCGGGATCATCGCCGTGCCGCCGGGCGAGGCCTCGAAAAGCTACGCGGAATTCGCCCGCGTCAGCGATGGTTTGCTGGCTCATAAAATCGAGCGCGGCGACCTCGTGGTGGCGCTCGGTGGGGGCGTGGTCGGGGATCTCGCGGGCTTCGCGGCGGCCTCGCTGCGCCGCGGCGTCCGCTTCCTCCAGGTTCCGACGACCCTGCTCGCGCAGGTTGATTCCTCCGTCGGCGGCAAGACCGGGATCAACTCGCCGTTGGGAAAGAACCTGATCGGCGCCTTCCATCAGCCACGCCTCGTTCTGGCCGATACCGCCACCCTCGACACGCTCTCCGAGCGCGAGATGCGGGCCGGCTATGCCGAGGTCGCCAAGTACGGCCTGATCGGCGACGCCGACTTCTTCGAATGGTGCGAGGCGAACTGGGCCGGCATCTTCTCCGGCGGGTCCGAGCGCGACGAGGCGGTGGCCGCCTGCTGCCGCGCCAAGGCCGGGGTCGTGACCCGCGATGAGCGGGAGGATGGCGAGCGGGCCCTGCTCAATCTCGGCCACACCTTCGGCCACGCCCTGGAGCGTCTGACCGGCTACGACGCCGCCCGCCTCGTCCACGGCGAGGGCGTCGCGATCGGGCTGGCGCTCGCCTTCCGCTTCTCGGCCCGGCTCGGCCTGTGCCCTGGCCAGGATGCCGGGCGCGTGGCCAACCATCTCGCGCTCGCCGGCCTGCCGACCCGCCTGAGCCAAGTGCCGGGCGGGGCCGGCGATCCCGACACGCTCCTCGACGCCATGGCCCAGGACAAGAAGGTCCGCGATGGCCAGCTCACCTTCATCCTCGCCCGCGGCATCGGCCAGAGCTTCATCGCGCCGGGGATCGATGCGGGCGAGGTGCGGGCGTTCCTCGAGGAGGAATTGCGGGGCTGAGGCGCGTGACCCGCGCTTTCCCGGCCTCTGCCCGAAATCCAGCGCAGTCGCGTTCCCGCCCGAATGCGCCTATATGAGAGCCGTTCCAGCTTCCTAAGGTCTTGAGCCATGGCGACGGCGTCGTTCGACTCCGCCCCGGGCGCATCGCGCGCCCTCCCCGCAATCGAGAAGGCCCCCGAGGTCACCGCCCTCTCGACCCTGCCCGGCCGCAAGGCCTCCCTCGTCGGCCTGACCCGCGAGGGATTGAAGCAGGCGCTCATCGGCATCGGCGTGCCCGAGCGCGAGACGCGGATGCGGGTGAGCCAGGTCTGGCACTGGATCTACGTGCGCGGCGCGCGCGAATTCTCCGAAATGACCAATGTCGGCAAGGGGCTGAAGGCGCAGCTTGCGGAGCACTTCACGCTGGAGCGGCCGGAGGTCGTCACCGAGCAGGTCTCGCGCGATGGCACCCGCAAGTGGCTGCTGCGCATGGCGCCCACCGGGGCGCACGACCACAATCGGGGCGCCGAGATCGAGTGCGTCTACATCCCCGGCGACGACCGCGGCACGCTCTGCGTCTCGTCCCAGGTCGGCTGCACGCTGACCTGCTCGTTCTGCCACACCGGCACGCAGCGCCTCGTGCGCAACCTCTCGACGGCCGAGATCGTCTCGCAAGTGGTCGTCGCCCGCGACGCCCTCGGCGACTTCACCGGGCAGATGCCGGGCAAGGATGGCGGCGAGGCCGGGCGGCTCGTCACCAACATCGTGTTCATGGGCATGGGCGAGCCGCTCTACAATCTCGACGCGGTGATCGACGCCATCGCGGTGATGTCGGACCAGGAGGGCCTCGCCCTCTCGCGCCGCCGCATCACGGTCTCGACCTCCGGCGTGGTGCCGCAGATCGAGCGGCTGGGGTTGGAGGCCAACGCCATGCTGGCGATCTCGCTGCACGCCGTGCGCGACGATCTGCGCGACGAGCTAGTGCCGCTCAACCGCAAGTACCCGATCGCGCAGTTGCTCGACGCCTGCCGGAACTATCCGGGCCTCAGCAACGCCCGGCGCATCACCTTCGAGTACGTGATGCTGAAGGGCGTCAACGATTCGGACGCCGACGCCCGCGCCCTGGTGCGCTTGCTCAAGGGCATCCCGGCCAAGATCAACCTGATCCCGTTCAATCCCTGGCCCGGCTCGAAATACGAGTGCTCGGACTGGGAGCGGATCGAGCGCTTCTCCGAGATCGTCTTCACCGCCGGCTACGCCTCGCCGGTGCGCACGCCGCGCGGGCGCGACATCCTGGCGGCCTGCGGCCAGCTCAAGAGCGAGACGGAGAAGCTGCGGGCGCGTGCCCGGATGATGCTCGAAGAGGGCATGGGCGCCGAGGCCGTCTACGCCGACCAAGTCGACTGAAAGTAACCCTCGCCGTCATGGCGAGGTGACACTGACGCTATCCAGGACGCCGACCTTTTCGAAGTGGGCACGCCGCTGGGTCGCTTCGCATCCGCTCGCGATGACGGCGCGCGCGGCATCGACCCGTTCGACGACCCCTCCCCCGCGAGAGGGAGGGGAAGCGCGCGTTACGCCGCGATCGGTGCGGCGACCGGCTCGGCGGCGCGCACGTCGGCATCGACATGGCTCTCGAAGCGGGTGAAGTTCTCTCGGAACATCGTGACGAGGCGGGTGGCGGTCTCGGCGAAGGCCGCCTTGTTGGTCCAGGTCTCGACCGGCGAGAGCACCTGCGTCTCGACACCGGGTACCTCGACCGGCACCGAGAAGCCGAAATACGGATCGCGCCGGAACTCGGTCTGTGCCAGCGAGCCGTCGAGCGCCGCCGAGAGCAGACGGCGGGTGACGCGGATCGGCATGCGCCGCCCGGTTCCGACGCCACCCCCGGTCCAGCCAGTGTTGACGAGCCAGCAATCGACGCCGTGCTCGGCCATCAACTGCCGCAGCAGGTTGCCGTAGACGCTCGGGTGGCGCGGCATGAACGGCGCGCCGAAGCAGGTCGAGAAGGTCGCCTCCGGCGCCGTCAGCCCGCGCTCGGTACCCGCCACCTTGGCGGTGTAGCCCGAGAGGAAGTGGTACATCGCCTCGGCGCCTGTCAGCTTGGCGATCGGTGGCATCACGCCGAAGGCGTCGCAGGTCAGCATCACGATGTTCTTGGGGTGCCCGGCGCGCCCGGTGGCGCTCGCATTGGCGATGAAGTCGAGCGGGTAGGCGCAGCGGGTGTTCTCGGTCAGCGAGGCGTCGTCGAAATCCGGCACGCGGGTGAGCAGGTCGATGACGACGTTCTCCATCACCGTGCCGAAGCGCTCGGTGGTGGCGTAGATCTCCGGCTCGGCGTTGCGCGAGAGCCGGATGGTCTTGGCGTAGCAGCCGCCCTCGAAGTTGAAGATCCCGTCCCGGCTCCAGCCGTGCTCGTCGTCGCCGATGAGCTGGCGCGAGGAATCGTTCGACAGGGTCGTCTTGCCGGTGCCGGACAATCCGAAGAACAGGGCCGAGTCGCCGGTCTGGTCGAGGCTGGCATTGGCCGAGCAGTGCATCGGCATCACACCCGCGCCGGGGAGCACGTAGTTGAGATAGGTGAAGACCGACTTCTTCATCTCGCCGGCATAGGCCGAGCCGCCGATCAGCACGATCTTCTGGCTGAAATCGATGGCGATGACGGTCTTGGAGCGGCAGCCGTGCCGGGCCGGATCGGCCTGGAAGCTCGGCAGGTCGATGATCGTCAGCTCTGGCACGTACTGGCTGAGTTCGTCGCGCTCGGGGCGGATCAGCAGGTTGCGGATGAACAGGGAGTGCCACGCGAGTTCGGTGTAGACCCGCGCCCGCACCCGGTGGGCCGGGTCGGCACCGCCGTAGAGATCCTGGGCGAACAGCTCCTTGCCGCGGGCATGGGCGCGGAAATCGTCGAGCAGCGTGGCGAACTGCTCGGGCGTGATCGAGCCGTTGTTGTCCCACCAGATCTCGTTCTCGGTGCTGGCATCGCGCACCACGTACTTGTCCTTGGGCGAGCGGCCGGTGTGGCTGCCGGTGGTGGCGACCAGCGCGCCGCCGCGGGCGAGCTGCCCCTCGCTGCGCCGCAAGGCTTCTTCATAGAGGCGGGGTGCTTCGAGGTTCCAATGCACGGCGGCGAGATCGGTGAGGCCGATCGCCTCCGGTCCATGGGCCGCGTTGAATTCACCGATGGTCTTCACGGGTTTTCTCTCCCTCACGGCCCCTGATCGCGCCGTCGCGCCGGTCTCTCCGGCTGTTTCGCGTCTTCTGGCGAGGCGTCCGTGCGGTCGGTCAGGGCCGCCGCACGCAGGTTCTCCGCCCCGGTTGCCCAATGGATCGGTCTCGGGCTGGGCCGTCAACTAATCCTTGGTATGGGCTCAAATTAAATTTGCGTGCCGGCTTCTCGGGGGATGGCCGCCCGTCGGAATCGGGAACGGGCAAAATGCCGGCGGAAGGCCTATGTGAGGGAGGGCGCCCGCCGTCCGTCCCCAGCCACAGCCGTATCGCCCCGCATGCCCCAAGCCGTCGCCGGCCCCGAGATCGAGCGTCTGATCCAGCTACTCGGGCGCATGCCGGGGCTGGGACCCCGCTCCGCCCGCCGGGCCGCGCTCCAACTGATCAAGAAGCGCGAGACCTTGCTCAGCCCTCTGGCCGACGCGATGCGCGTCGCGGCCGATCGCATCGTCGTGTGCCGCTCCTGCGGCAACGTCGATACCAGCGAGCCCTGCACGATCTGCCGGGACGAGACACGCGACCCCACCACCCTCGTGGTGGTCGAGGACGTGTCCGATCTCTGGGCCCTGGAGCGCTCCGGCGCGGTCAAGGCGCGCTACCATGTGCTCGGCGGCGTGCTCTCGGCGCTCGACGGGGTGCGGCCCGAGCACCTCACCATCGGCCGCCTCGTGGAGCGGGCGGGCGAGCCCGGAATGAAGGAGATCATCCTGGCCCTGAACGCCACGGTCGATGGCCAGACCACGGCCCACTACGTCACCGAATCGCTCAAGCCTTTCGGATTGACGATCACCCGCCTCGCCCACGGCGTGCCGGTGGGCGGCGAGCTCGACTATCTCGACGAGGGCACGCTCACGGCGGCGATCCGCAGCCGCACGGCGTTCTAAGGACGGTCGTTCCGTGCGGAGCGAGAACGAGGGCCGCGCGGGGACAATCATCACGCTCAAGCCGCACGGCACGGCGAGAGGTCCGGACCGGGGTTCGAGGCTGCCTGCTCGACGCTCCCGTTCGGAGCGATCCCGTAACGGCTTCTTAAATCACACCATGACAAATCTGGTCGCGGACCGGCGCGGTTGTGCCGAAAGACAGTATTTCCCGCACGGACCGTCCCGGCTCGACCATGATGGATCTTCAAGCAGATCAGGGTCCTGGCCGTGGGACGAAGTTCCAGGGTCCGAAAAATCAAGGTCCGAAAAATCAAGTTCCGAGACATCAAGCGCCGGGATCTGAAGTCCCGCGGCTCCACGAGCGGCTGGCCACGCCCTTCGTGGTGCGGATGCTCCTCCTGAGCCTCGCTGCGGTTATGCTCAGCAAGGCGCTGCGCTACGCCGGGCTTCTTCCCGCTCAGGAACTCACGGATTTCGATGCCTTCCACGTCGCTGGCCGGATGGTGTGGCGGGGCGACATCGCGCAGGCCTACCATCTTCCGACTCTGCTCGAGGTGCAGAAGGCTCTCACCGGCGAACAGGCGTTCCTGCCCTGGACCTATCCCCCGCCCTTCAACCTCGTGGTGGCGGCGCTCGCACCTCTGCCGATCAGTCTCGCCTATCTCGTCTTCGCCGGCTCGACGCTCGCGGCCTACCTGCTCGTCCTGCGCCGGATTGCCGGGCCGCACTTCGCGACTGTCGTCGTCGCGCTGGCGCCGGCCCTCTTCATCGCGGTGGCCGGCGGCCAGAACGGCTTTCTCACCGGTACGCTGATCGGGCTGACGGCCCTCGGTCTCCTCGGCGGGCGGGCGCTGGCCGGGCTGCCGCTCGGCCTGATGGTGATCAAGCCGCATCTTGCCGTCGGGCTTGCGGTCTGCGCCCTCGTTCTGCGCCGCTGGCGATGCCTCGGGCTCGCCGCCGCGACGGCGGCGCTCGCGCTCGCCCTCTCCACCCTGATGCTCGGCCCGGCGATCTGGCCGGCCTTCCTCGGCGGCGTGGAGGAGGCCAAGGCGTTTCTCGCCGCGGGCGCCTACCCGCTCTTTCGCATGATCTCGGTCTATGCGTGGCTGCGCAGCCTCGATCTGCCGGCCGGCCTCGCGCTGGCGGCGCAGATGGCGACGGCGGTCGCGGTCCTCGGCCTCATCCCGCTCGCCCTCTGGAACGGCATGCCGCGGCGGCAGGTCGTGGGCCTTGCCGCGATGGCCAGCCTGTTCGTCAGCCCCTACGCCTACGACTACGACCTGCCGCTCTACGGCATCGCCCTCGCTCTGCTGCTGCCCGACCTGCTCCGGCAGGCGCGTCGAGGGCAGGTGCTTGTTCTGTTCGCGCTCGGCTGGATCGTCGGTGGCTACGGCATCGTGGCGACGCCGCTGCACGAGGCCCTGAGCGGATCGGCCCTGGTAACCTCCGTCGGGATCTCGCTCGCGGCCCCGCCCTTCCTCCTCCTGCTCGCGCTGGTCTGGCGCATCCTGCGCCGGACGCAGACCCTGGCCGTGCCGGATTCGGTGGAGGCCACGGCCGCACCGGCCCGCACGGTTGCCGCCTGAGCGCCCGGCGATGCACGCGAACCCTGCCCTCGCCGATGCCGGCCCGGAGGCGCGCAGCCTGCGAGCGATTTCCGGCTGGGGGCGCTATCCCCGCGTGGCCAGCGAAATTCTGACGGCGGATGCGCCCGAGACCCTGCCCGCGCTCCTGCGCGGCCGGCGGGGCGTGATCGCGCGGGGCGCCGGGCGCGCCTACGGCGACGCAGCCGTGGGCCAGCGCACCACGTGCCTGACCGGCGCCCTCGACAGGATCCGCGGCTTCGACCCCGCCACGGGGCGGCTGCGGGCCGAGGCCGGCGTCATGCTGGCCGACATCGTCCGCACCTTCCTGCCGCGGGGCTTCTTCCCGCCGGTCGTGCCCGGCACGCAGTTCGTGACGCTGGGCGGGATGATCGCCTCCGACGTTCACGGCAAGAACCACCACCGCGAGGGCGGCTTCGGCGCCCATGTCGAGGCCTTGACGCTGCTGACGCCCGACGGCGTCCCGCGTGCCTGCTCGCGTGAGCAAGACCCCGATCTCTTCGCCATGACGCTCGGTGGGATGGGGCTGACCGGCACGATCCTCGACGCCACTGTCCGCCTGCGGCCGGTCGAGAGCGGCTGGATCTGCCAGCAGACGCGCGTTGCCGCCGACCTTCCGGCGATGCTGCGGGCGCTGGATGAGGACGATGCGGCGACCTACTCGGTCGCCTGGATCGACTGCCTCGCCCGCGGATCCATCCTCGGGCGCGGCCTCGTCTATCGCGGCGAGCATGCGGACCGCGACACCTGCCACGCCGCCGGACGGGACCTTCTTCCGCTCCCAACCCGTAGCCGGCTTACAGTGCCGCCTGGACTGCCGGGCTGGACCCTGAACCGCGCCTCCGTCACGGCCTTCAACGCGCTCTACTTTCACCGAGGGAGGGTGGCGCCGGCCTCGGGTCTCGTGCCGTGGCAGAGCTATTTCTTCCCCCTCGATGGGCTGGCGGCCTGGAACCGCCTCTACGGCGCCCGCGGCTTCGTGCAGCACCAATGCGTCGTGCCCCGGCGGGGCGCCGAGTCCGTCCTGGCCGGAATCCTCGATCGGGTCGCCCGGCTCGGCACCGCCTCGCCGCTGGCCGTGCTCAAGCGGCTCGGCCCTGGCGGGCACGGGTTGTCCTTCCCGATGGAGGGCTACACGCTGGCCCTCGACCTGCCGGCAAATGCAGCGACCTTCGCTCTGCTCGACGCGCTCGACCGAAGCGTCGTTGCGGCTGGCGGACGGCTCTACCTCGCCAAGGATGCCCGCCAGAGCCGGGATACCTTCGAGGCGGGCTATCCCGCCCTCGCCGCCTTCCGAGACCTCCGGCGCCGGCTCGGCGCCGACGGGGTGCTCGCCTCCCGCCTCTCCGCGCGCCTGGGATTGTGATGGCCGGAACCCTGCTCCTCGTCGGGGCCACCTCCGATATCGGTCACGCCGTGGCCACGCGCTACGCCGAGGGCGGCTGGCGCATCCTGCTGGCCGCGCGCGATCCCGAACGGGCGCGGCGCAACGCCGACGATCTCAGGGCGCGACACGGGGTCGATGTCACGCTGCTGCGCCTCGATATCCTGGAGAGCGAGGGCTTCGCCGCGTGGCTCGACGGGCTGCCGGTCTGGCCTGACACCGTGGTCTGCGCAGTCGGCGAACTCGGCGACCAGGGTAGGGCCGAGGGCGACCTCGCCCATGCCGAGGGGGTGATGCGGACGAATTTCCTGGGGCCGTCGCTGCTGCTCGGTCTCGTCGCCGAGCGCTTCTCCGCGCGCGGTCGCGGCGCCATCGTCGGGATCAGCTCGGTCGCCGGCGACCGGGGGCGCGGCTCGAACTACGTCTACGGTGCCGGCAAGGCCGGCTTCACCGCCTTTCTCTCCGGCCTGCGCAACCGCCTGGCCAAGAGCGGGGTCCGGGTGGTGACGGTGAAACCCGGCTTCGTGCGCACCCGGATGACTCGGAACTTGCGCCTGCCGCCGCTCCTGACCGCCGAGCCGGTCGAGGTCGGGCGGGCGGTCTATGCCGCCGCGGAAGGGCGCGGGAGCGATGTCGTCTACGTGCGCAAGATCTGGCGCCTCGTCATGACGGTGATCAGTGCGATCCCCGAGCCCGTGTTCAAGCGCCTGCGGCTGTGACCGCGCATACCTCTCCCGTCGGCATTTGACCGCCTCCGCGCCGCCGCCTATCTCCGGCTGAGGCAACGCGTTTTCGCGCGCGTTCGCACAACCCTTGCCCCTCCCGGCCCGGAAGCCATGACCGTCCGCCCCCTCGTCATCCTGCCCGACGCGCAGTTGCGCCGCATCTCCGAGCCGGTGAGCGCGATCACCGACGAGATCCGCACGCTCGCCCGCGACATGATCGAGACGATGTACGACGCCCCCGGCGTCGGCCTCGCCGCGATCCAGATCGGGGTGGCGAAGCGCGTCGTCACCATCGACACCTCGAAGGACGAGAACGCCAAGAACCCGACCGTCTACCTCAATCCGGAGATCGTCTGGTCGTCCGAGGAAAGGCGCGTCTATGACGAGGGCTGCCTGTCGATCCCCGAATTCTACGGCGAGGTCGAGCGGCCGGACCGGGTCCGGGTCCGCTACATGACCCTCGACGGCGAAACCGTGGAGCAGGAGGCCGACGGCCTGCTCGCCACCTGCCTCCAGCACGAGATCGACCACCTCAACGGCGTGCTGTTCATCGACCACCTGTCGAAGCTCAAGCGCGACCGGGTGATGAAGAAGTTCACCAAGGCCGCCAAGCGCGACGCCGCCTGAACGGACCCGATGCGCATTGTCTTCATGGGGACGCCGGATTTCGCCGTCCCCACCCTCGACCGTCTCCACGCCGACGGCCACACCATCGCCGCCGTCTACACCCGCGCCCCGGCCAAGGCTGGTCGCGGCATGGCGCTGAAGCCCTCTCCCGTCCATGCCCGCGCCGAGGTCCTGGGCCTGCCGGTGCTGACACCGGCGACGCTGAAGAGCGAGGCGGCGGCGGAGGATTTCGCCGGGCACGGGGCGGACGTGGCCGTCGTCGTCGCCTACGGCATGCTGCTCCCCCAAAGAATCCTCGACCTGCCGCGCCACGGTTGCCTCAACCTGCACGGTTCGCTGCTGCCGCGCTGGCGCGGCGCCGCGCCGATCCAGCGTGCGGTGATGGCGGGCGACGCGATGAGCGGCGTCGGCGTGATGCGGATGGAGGCCGGGCTCGATACCGGCCCCGTGGCGATGGAAGAGCGCATCGCGATCACCGAGGGCATGACGGCCGGTGAGTTGCACGACGCCTTGATGCCGCTCGGCGCCGACCTGATGGGGCGCGCGATCCGGGCGCTGGACCGGGAGGGCCTCACCTTCGTGCCGCAAGCCGAAGAGGGCGTCGTCTACGCCCACAAGATCACCAACGAGGAGGCGCGGATCGACTGGTCGCGGCAGGCCACGGAGGTGGCGCGCCACATCAACGGGCTGTCGCCGTTTCCCGGCGCCTATTTCGAGGCCGATCTCGGCAAGGGCCCGGAGCGGGTGAAGGTGCTTCGGGCGTTGCCCGCGGACGGGTCCGGCGCGCCGGGCACGCTGCTCGACGCCGCCTGCACGGTGGCCTGCGGCACCGGCGCGGTGCGGCTCATCGAACTGCGCCGGGCCGGCAAGGGCGGCGTCGCGAGCGGCGAGGAGTTTTTGCGCGGGGCGCGGCTGGCGGCGGGAGCCTCCTTCGCGTGAGCGCGCCCGTCTGATGCCCCGCTACAAGCTCGTCATCGAGTATGACGGCGGACCGTTCTGCGGCTGGCAGCGTCAGGCCGACGACCCGACCGTGCAGGCGGCGATCGAGACCGCCGTGACGCGGTTCTCCGGCGAGACCGCGCGGCTGACCTGCGCCGGCCGCACCGATGCGGGGGTGCACGCCATCTATCAGGTCGCCCATCTCGATCTCGCCAAGGACTGGCGCACCGATACCGTGCGCGACGCGCTCAACGCGCACTTGCGCCCACAGCCGGTCTCCATCCTCTCCGCCGAATCGGTGACGGACGCCTTCGACGCGCGGCACTCGGCGATCCGGCGGCACTACCGCTACCGCATCCTCAACCGGCGCAGCCCCGCCGCGCTGACCCGCGCTCATGTCTGGCACGTGCCCTGGCCTCTCGACGCCGGGCTGATGCACGCGGCCGCCCAGCGCCTGCTCGGCCGCCACGACTTTTCCGCCTTCCGCGCCGCCGAGTGCCAGGCGAACTCGCCCGTGCGCACGCTCGAACAGCTCGACGTGACACGCGAGCGGATGGGCCTGTTCGAGGAAATCGTGATCGCGACCTCGGCGCGTTCCTTCCTGCACCATCAGGTGCGGGCCATGGCCGGCACGCTGATGCTCGCCGGCTGCGGCCGCCTCTCCGCCGACGATGTGGCCGAGATTTTGGCCACCAAGGCCAAGCATCGCTGCGGGCCGCTGGCGCCGGCCTGCGGGCTAACCTTCGTCGGCGTCGACTACGACGAGAAGTAGCCCTCCAGCACCCGACCGTAGATCGCGGTGAGCCGTTCCAGATCCACCACGGCCACCCGCTCGTCGGTCTCGTGCATGGTGCGCCCGACGAGGCCGAACTCGATCACCGGGCAGGCATCCTTGATGAAGCGGGCGTCCGAAGTGCCCCCCGTCGTAGACAGGGCCGGGCGCCGCCCGGTCTCGGCTTGAATCGCGTCCGCCACCCGATCGACGAAGGTGTCGGGCTGCGTGAGGAAGGCCGGCGAATTCGAGGGCTGAAGGTCGAGGCTGAAGCGCACCGTATTGCCGGCTGCCGCCTCCAGCCGCCGCCGGATCTCGGCCCCGAGGGTGTCGGCCGTCCAGTCGTCGTTGAAGCGCACGTTGAACACGGCTTTGGCCGAGGCCGGGATCACGTTGGTGGCGGGGTTGCCGACATCGATCGTCGTGAATTCGAGGTTCGAGGCGTCGAAATGCGCGGTGCCGCCGTCGAGCGGTTCGGCGATCAGCGCCGAGGCGAGGCGCAGCAGGCCAGGAATCGGGTTCTCGGCCCGGTGCGGATAGGCGACGTGGCCCTGGCGCCCCTGCACGGTGAGACGCCCCGTGAGCGAGCCGCGCCGGCCGATCTTGATCATCTCGCCCAGCGTATCGGGATTGGTCGGCTCGCCGAGCAGGCAGTGGTCGAAGCGCTCGCCCCGCCCTTTCGCCCATTCGAGCAGCTTGACGGTGCCGTTGACCGCCGGCCCCTCCTCGTCGCCGGTGATGAGGAAGGCGATGGAGCCGCCGAAATCCGAGCCCCTTGCGTCGAGGAAGGCGAGTGCCGCAGCGAGCATGCAGGCGATGCCGCCCTTCATGTCCACCGCGCCGCGTCCGTAGAGGAAGCCCTCGGCGACCTCGCCGGAGAAGGGCCCATGGGTCCAGGAGTCCATCTCGCCCGGCGGCACCACGTCGGTATGGCCGGCGAAGACGAGGACGGGACCCTTTGTCCCGATGCGGGCGTAGAGATTCTCGATGTCCGGCGTGCCGGGCTCGGAGAAGACCGGGCGCTCGACGGAGAAGCCCGCGCGCGCGAGGACGTCTGCCAGGAACGACAGCGCGCCCCCCTCCTCCGGGGTGACGGAGGGGCAGCGGATCAGCGCCTGGGCGAGGGCGAGGGGGGAATGGTCGGACAAGGGCGGTCCCGGTGGCTCGCTTCTCCCATCCTGTCCCTCATCCCGGGGTGCCCGCGTCGGCGGGCCTCGAAGGACCGTCCAGTTCCCGTGCGATCCCTGGAGGATCCTTCGAGGCCTCCGCTCCGCTCCGGCACCTCAGGATGAGGAATTCGGGTGGGAAACAGTGACTCTTCATTGGTGGGCCAGCCGTAGCACGCAGCCGCCCTGCGCGCAGCAAGCCCTGACCCGCTTCCGCCGCCGGCCCGAGGCGCTTACATGGCGGGCATGGCCCTCTCGTCTGACGAAATCGAACGCTACGCCCGCCACCTCGTCCTGCGCGAGGTCGGCGGCCCGGGTCAGGCCCGGCTGAAGGCCGGCCGCGTGCTCGTCATCGGCGCGGGCGGGCTCGGCGCGCCGCTGATCCAGTACCTCGCCGCCGCCGGCATCGGCACGATCGGCATCGTCGATGACGACACCGTCTCGCTGTCGAACCTGCAGCGGCAAATCATCCACGGCACGCCCGATATCGGCCGCCCGAAGGTCGAGAGCGCGGCCGAGGCCGTCGCCCGTCTCAACCCGCATGTGCGCGTCGAGACCCACGCCTGCCGCCTGACGCCGGAGAACGCCCCGGCCCTACTCGAAGGCTACGATCTCGTCGCCGACGGCTCCGACAATTTCTCGACTCGCTATGCCGTCTCGGATGCCTGCTTTGCCGGCAAAAAACCGTTGGTGACGGCGGCGCTCGGCGCCTTCGACGGCTCGCTCACCACGATCCGCGCGCACGAGACCGGATCGGGGGGCGAGCCGAACCCGACCTATCGCTGCCTGTTCCCGAGCCCGCCGCCGCCGGGCAGCGTCGCGCCCTGCGCCGAGGCCGGCGTGCTCGGTGCGCTTGCCGGCGTGATGGGCTCGCTGATGGCGATGGAGGTGATCCGGGGGCTCGCCGGCTTCGGCGAGCCCCTGGTCGGGCGCCTGCTGATGGTCGATGCCCGCTCAATGCGCTTCGAGACGCTTCACTATGCCTGGGACCCGGACAACCCGTTGAACGGGGCCGGGGTCAGGACAGGCCCGGAAGCCGCACCGGCGGAGCAGACGCCTCAGCCGCGTTGAGGCAGCACTTCTTGAACTTCTTGCCCGAACCGCAGGGGCAGGGATCGTTGCGCCCGACATCCTTGAACGGGTTCGTGACCGGCTGGCCGTAGGATTCCTCCGTCCAGGCCAGCGCCTCGACCGGATCGTCGAGCGTGCCGTAGCGGTCCCCGAATTCGCTCAGGTCCGGCGGTTCGGCACTGGCTTGGCGCAGCGCCTTGCGGAACCACGCGGCATCGCTGAATTCGTCGGTGAGGCGGCCGTCACGCCGGGCCGCCTGCGATCGCGGCGCGAGATCGGTCAGGCCGAGATAGGCGATCGCCTCCTCCCAGCCGACCCAGGCCATGTCGCCCTCGACCGCAGCCTGCGCGGCGTCGAAGCGGAGCAGCAGGGCGCGGGCATCCTCTAGCGGCAGGCGGCCCTGCCGGGTCAGGTAGGCCAGGGCGGTGAAGGCCTCGTTGCGGATGAAGCCGTCGGCGGCGCTATCGAGAATCAGCGCGTGGAGCGGGCCGGCATCGCCATCGAAGACGCTGGCGATGATGCGGGCCGTAGTGATCGTGGTGGCGTCGCCGAGCAGCGCTTCGACGGCTTCACCGTCCTGATGCAGCAGGCGCATCAGAGGCGCATAGACCCGCGGGTCCCTCGCCGCGGCCAGGGCGTGCAGGCCCCAGAACAGGAGGTTGGCCTCGTGCTCGCTCGGCGCGTCGGGATCCTCCGCCGCGGTCGCGAGCAGCCCGAGCACGGCCTCGGCGATCGCCTCCGGTTCGGTCACGGCCTGCCGGAGGGCGTCCTTCGGCATGTGCTCGGCGACGGAAAGCCGCTCGATCAGGTCCGCGTCCATGGCCCTGCCTCCTTCGATCACGAACGGAGCGTCGCTCCGGTCTTCTTCGACACCTCGGCGACGATCTTGGCGCTTACTGCCTCGATCTCCGCGTCGGTCAGCGTGCGCTCGGAGGGCTGCAGCCGCACCGCGACCGCGACCGACTTCGATCCTTCCGGGATGCCGGCGCCTTCGTAGAGATCGAACACCTCGATCCCGGTGATCAGCTTGCGCTCGGCCCCCTGGGCCGCCTTCAGGATGTCGGCCGCTTGCACGTCGCGCGGGACGACGAAGGCGAAGTCGCGGGAGATCGCCTGGAGGTCGGAGAGCGCCAGCGCCGGCTTCGCCTTGGTCGGCCGGTGGCGCGGCAGCGGCAGGGCATCAAGGGTGATCTCGAAGGCGACCAGCGTGCCCTTCAGGTCCATCGCCTTCAGGAGCCGTGGGTGCAACTCGCCGAAGTGGCCGACCACGTTTTTTGGCCCGAATTGGAGCGTGCCCGAACGGCCGGGATGCAGCCAGTCGGGGCCGCCGGCCACGATCTGGAGACCGCCGGTCGGCACGCCGAGGGCCGCGAGCAGCGCGAGCGCGTCGGCCTTGGCCTCGAACGCGTCGACGGTGTCCGCCGCGCCGCTCCAGTGCCGCCCGGCGCCAGCGTGCCGCGCCGTGCCGCGACGCAGGCCGGTGGCGCGCAGGGACTGACCCTCCGGCTCGTCGCTGGCGAAGCACTGGCCGACCTCGAACAGGGCGGTGTCGGGGAAGCCGCGGTCGGCATTGCGCTGCGCCGCTCGCAACAGGCCGGGCACGAGGCTCGGGCGCATGTCGGAAAGGTCGGCGGCGATCGGATTGGCGAGCGCCAGATCGGCCTTGCCTCCGCCGAACAGGCGCGCGTCCTCGTGCGGAATGAAGGAATAGGTCACCGCCTCCAGCATGCCGCGGCTCGCCAGCGCCCGCTTGGCGAGGCGCCCGCGCCGCTGCAGCACGGTGAGCATCGGCTCGACCGCCACGGTCTCGATCCGCGGCAGCGGCTTCGGCTCGATCCGGTCGAGGCCGGCAATGCGCACGATCTCCTCGACGAGGTCGGCCTTGCCCTCCACGTCCGGCCGCCAGGACGGCGGCAGCACCTTCACCCGGTCTCCCGAGCCGGAGATGTGGAAGCCGAGGGATTCCAGCGTCACCTTCATCTCGGCCCGCGACAGCTCGATGCCGGCGAGCCGCCGCACCTCGGTCCAGGGGAAGTCGATGACGCGGTCGAGATCCGGGATCTCGCCGGAGATGGTGGCCTCGCTCGGGCTGCCGCCGCAGAGATCGATCACGAGGCGGGTGGCGAGGTCGAGGCCCGGCAGGGCGAAGGCCGGATCGACGCCGCGCTCGAAGCGGTATCGCGCGTCGGTGATGATGCCCAGCCGCCGCCCGGTGCGGGCAATGTTGCGCGGATCCCAGAGCGCCGACTCGATCAGCACGTCGGTGGTGGTCTCGTCGCAGCCCGAGGCCTGCCCGCCCATGATGCCGCCGATCGACTCGACGCCGTTGCCGTCGGCGATGACCACGGTATCGGAATCGAGCCGGTAGGTCTTGCCGTCGAGCGCGACGAGGCTCTCGCCGTCTTCCGCGAGGCGCACGGTGAGGCCGCCCGCGACCTTCCCGGCGTCGAAGACGTGCAGCGGCCGGCCGCGGTCGAAGGTCATGTAGTTGGTGATGTCGACGAGCGCGTTGATCGGGCGCAGGCCGATCGCTCGCAGGCGCTTCTGCATCCACTCGGGAGAGGGGCCGTTCTTCACGCCGCGCACGAGGCGCAGCGCGAAGAGCGGGCAGAGCCCCTTGTCGTGCGCGTCGAAGCGCAGCGTCACGGGGGTCGGGCAGGCGCCCTCGCCGCGGACCGGCGGCATCGGCTCGCGCTTGAGGGTGCCGATGCCGGTGGCGGCGAGATCGCGGGCGATGCCGTGGATCGAGGCGCAGTCCGAGCGGTTCGGCGTCAGATTGATCTCGATCACCGGATCGTCGAGCCCGGCCCAGAGGGCGTAAGGCGTGCCGACCGGTGCATCCTGAGGAAGGTCGAGGATGCCGTCGTGATCCTCGCTCAAGCCCAGTTCCGCGCCAGAGCAGAGCATGCCGCGGCTCTCGACGCCGCGGATCGTGCCGACCGAGAGGGTGATGTTCTTGCCCGGCACGTAGGTGCCCGGAGGCGCGAAGACCGAGAGCATGCCGCTGCGCGCGTTCGGCGCGCCGCACACGACCTGGAGCGGCTGGCCGTCGCCGGCATCGACCTGACACACCCGCAGGCGGTCGGCGTTGGGGTGCTGCTCGGCCGAGATGACCCGCGCGATCACGTAGGGGCGAAGCGCGGCGGCCTTGTCCTCGATGCCTTCGACCTCGAGGCCGATCCGCGTCAGAGTCTCCGCGATCGCGTCGAGGGAGGCCTCGGTGTCGAGGTGGTCCTTGAGCCAGGAGAGGGTGAATTTCATCTCAGAACATCCTCGCGGCCGCCGGAGCGGGCCGGGCCGGGATCAAAGTCGGGGCGGCGGGGCTCAGGCGGTCAGGCCGCCCACGAGGCTCGGCACGTCGATCGGCCGGAAGCCGTAATGCTCCAGCCAGCGCACGTCCGCCTCGAAGAAGGGGCGCAGATCCGGCATGCCGTATTTGAGCATGGCGAGCCGGTCGATGCCCATGCCGAAGGCGAAGCCCTGGACCTGATCCGGGTCGAGCCCGCCGCTGCGCAGCACGTTCGGGTGGACCATGCCGCAGCCCAGGATCTCGAGCCAGTCGGTGCCCTCCCCGAAGCGCAACTCGCCGCCTTTGCGCGAGCACTGGATATCGACTTCGGCCGACGGCTCGGTGAAGGGGAAGAACGAGGGACGGAAGCGCATCGTCACCGCCTCGACCTCGAAGAAGGCGCGGCAGAACGATTCCAGTACCCATTTCAGGTTGGCGATGTTGGCCGAACGGTCGATGACGAGCCCCTCGACCTGATGGAACATCGGGGTGTGGGTCTGGTCGGAATCGTGCCGGTAGGTGCGGCCGGGCATGATCACCCGGATCGGAGGCTGCTTGGCCCGCATGGTGCGCACCTGAACCGGCGAGGTGTGGGTGCGCAGGAGCTTGCGCCGTCCGAGATGGTCGGGCGCCAAGAAGAACGTGTCGTGCATCTCCCGCGCCGGGTGTCCCTCGGGGAAGTTCAGCGCGGTGAAGTTCAGCTCGTCCGTCTCGATGTCCGGCCCTTCCGCTACCGAGAAACCGAGATCGGCGAAGATCGCGGTGATCTCCTCGATCACCTGGCTGATCGGGTGGATTCGGCCGCGGATCTCCGGTGCCTCGCGAAGCGGCAGCGTCACGTCGATGCGCTCGGCGGCGAGCCGCGCGTCGAGGGCGGCGTTCGCCAGCGCCTCGCGCTTTTGCGAGAGCGCGCCCTGCACCCGGTCGCGCAGGCCGTTGATGAGGGGGCCGCGCTCCTTGCGTTCGTCGGGCGTCATCGTGCCTAGCGTCTTGAGCAGTTCGGAGACGCTGCCCTTCTTGCCGAGGGCTGCCACCCGCAGGGCCTCGAGGCCGGCCTCGTCCCCTGCCTGCTCGATCTGCCCGAGAAGATCGCGTTCGAGAGCGTCGAGATCCATCACCACTGTCCTTGGCCAGTCGTCCGGGACTGCCTTCGCGCGTCGTTCGCATTCCTGCAAGCGCGCGATCGAGGCGGGCCGGGGCCGCCGGGCGAACATGCCCCGGCCCAAATGAAGAAGGCGCGGCGCTTGCCGCGCCGCGCCTTGTCAAAGCTTCGATCGTTCCGCCGTTCGGCGGAGCGCGATCAGGCGGCCTTCGGCAGGGCCGACTTCGCCTTCTCGACCACCGCCGCAAAAGCGGCCGGCTCGTGGATGGCGAGCTCGGAGAGGGCCTTGCGATCCACCTGGATGCCGGACTTGGCCAAGGCATCGATGAAGCGGGAATAGGTCAGGCCGTGCTCGCGCACCGCCGCGTTGAGCCGCTGGATCCAGAGGGCGCGGAAGGTGCGCTTCTTGTTCTTGCGGTCGCGGTAGGCGTACTGCAGACCCTTCTCCACCGCCTGCTTGGCGATGCGGATCGTATTCTTGCGCCGGCCATAATAGCCCTTGGCGGCCTTCAGAACCTTCTTGTGCTTCGCGTGACTGGTCACGCCACGCTTGACGCGGGCCATGGGAAATCTCCTGGAACGTTAAGACAAAACAGATCGCGAGGGGTGGAAGAACTTACCGCTGGTTCGGCAGGAAGTACTTCTTCACGTTGGCGGCATCGCCCTCGAACAGGGTCGTGGTGCCGCGCAGGTTGCGGATCTGCTTGTTGGTCCGCTTGATCATCCCGTGGCGCTTGCCGGCCTGGGCGTAGACCACCTTACCGGTGCCGGTAACCTTGAAGCGCTTCTTGGCGCCCGACTTCGTCTTCAGCTTGGGCATTTGGCTCTCCTGAAACGCGACAGCGATCCGACCGGCGGCCGGCACTTCGCGCTTGAATGCTGCTGGAGCAACGGGAACCGCCACGGCAGCCCTGATCGGCCGGGCGGTTCAACGCGGGCGGCTTATGGCAGAAACCGTTTCTCGTTTCAATCGACTGCGGACGCAACAATCGCCCTCAAGCGTTCGGCGGCGCTGTCAGGCGCTCTTGAGAGCGCGCAGCGTGGAATAGTCGTGCTCCGCGACGGCTTTCGACAGATCGTGGGCGGTCTGGAGATTCATCCAGAATTCTGGTGTGGTCCCGAAGAACCGGCCGAGGCGGCACGCCGTGTCCGCGGTCATCCCGCGGCGACCGCGCAGAAGCTCGCTGATGCGGTTTGCAGGCACCTCGATCGCTTTGGCCAGAGCATTGGCGCTCATGTCCAAGGGCCGAAGGTACTCTTCGAGCAGGATCTCGCCCGGATGGGTTCTGATGCGAGCCATGCCGCATCCTCCTTCAGTGATAATCGACGATCTCGACGTCCTCTGGCCCCGAACTGTCCCATCGGAAGCAGATGCGCCACTGATCGTTGATCCGGATGCTCCACTGGCCCTCGCGATCACCCGATAGCTTCTCCAGACGGTTGCCGGGCGGGCTGCGCAGGTCGCTGACGAAGGAGGCAGCGCTCAGCATATCGAGCTTACGCTCGGCCGCCGCCTGAAAGGACCGCCAGCGGCGATGGCACACGCCGTGCAAGTCCAGCGCTTCGGTGTGTCTGTCGCGGTAGCTGAGGATCATGGATCTGCTATTGTACGGACAGCGTACAACTCTGTTCGAGGCCCTGCAAGCGGGTGGCTGCCGTGCGCGATCCTATTCCGCGCTGCGGCGAGCATCTGTGGAAAGAGAGCATTCGGTGGGCTTGCAAAGATTGCCGCTCGCCCCAGTCGCCGGGCGGAACCATAAACCTTGGCTGTCTGTTTCGTTCATGTCCTGCTCAGGCCGCGTCCCCCATTAGTCTGCCCAACATCCCTATTTCCTGTCACAGGAGACGTCTTCGTGCGCATTGCCCAGGTTGCCCCGCTCGCGGAAGCCGTGCCGCCGAAGTTCTATGGCGGCACCGAGCGTGTCGTTTCGTGGATCACGGAAGAACTCGTCCGCCAGGGTCACGACGTGACCCTGTTCGCGAGCGGTGATTCCCAGACTTCGGCGAAGCTCGCCGCCTGCCATCCGGAAGGCCTGCGCCTTCTCGGCTACCGCGATCACACCGCGGGCCATCTCGCCATGCTGCACCACGTGCATCGCCGGGCGCACGAGTTCGACGTGATCCACTTCCACATCGATCTGCTGCAGTATCCGATGTTCGAGGATCTGTATCACAAGTGCCTGACGACCATGCACGGTCGCCTGGACGTGCCGGACTTCATGCCGGTCTACAATACGTTCACGGGCATGCCGCTGGTGTCGATCTCAGATAACCAGCGCGAGCCGATGCCGGAGAGCTCCAACTGGCTGGCCACGATCCATCACGGCCTGCCGAAGGAGAACTGCCCCTACTATCCGGACGCCAAGGGCGGCTACCTCGCCTTCCTCGGCCGCATCTCGCCCGAGAAGCGCCCCGACCGCGCGATCGAGATGGCCATCCGCTCCGGCATCCCGCTGAAGATCGCCGCCAAGGTCGACAAGGCCGACCAGGAATACTGGGACGAGACGATCGAGCCGATGATCCACCACCCGCTGGTGGAGTATATCGGTGAGATCAACGAGGAGCAGAAGAAGGACTTCCTCGGCAACGCCCTGGCGCTCGCCTTCCCGATCGACTGGCCGGAGCCCTTCGGCCTCGTGATGATCGAGGCGATGTCGGCGGGTACGCCGGTGATCGCCTTCGGCAACGGCTCGGTGCCGGAAGTCATCAAGGACGGTGTCTCGGGCTTCATCGTCAACACGATGGACGAGGCGGTCGAGGCCTGCCGCAAGGTCAAGGATCTGCCGCGCGCCGGCGTCCGTGCCTATTTCGAGGGCCGCTTCACGGCCGAAGTGATGGTGCGCAAGTACGTCTCGGCCTACGAGCAGCTCCTGGCCGGCCAGGGAAACGTGATCAAGATGCCCGCCGCCGGCGCTTTCTCGCCCCAGTACGGTGAACTGAACGGCACCGCCCACGGCCCGATCCACGTCGCCGCGATGCCGGCCTGAACGGCGCGACAAACTCTCTTCCGGCCCCTCGCCGGGGCCGGGAGAGCGCCTAACTGAACGGGTCCGACGGGGCCGCCGGTCGCTGCGAGGCACCCGGCGGCCTTCGTTTTGCGAGGGCGACCTCGCTCGCATCGGATCAACGGCAAAAAGGCGCTTCGCATGGCGGCACAGGACGACGCAGCCCATCTTCACGCCGAAGGCTCCGAGGAGCGGACGGCCTCGAAATTCGGCCTGCTCGACGCCGACGAGAACCTGCCGCAGTACCATATCGAGGCGCAGGCCTCCCTGGTGGACCGCCCCTTACGCGCCCTCAAATACGGCGAGGCCTTCGCCGTTCTCGACAGCTACGGCGACATCGGCTGGACGCCGGGGCCGGAGGGCCTCTACTTTCAGGACACGCGCTACCTCTCGCGTCTCGCGCTGACGATCGAGGACGAGCGGCCGATGATGCTGTCCTCGGCGATCCAGGACGACAACGGGGCGCTCAGCGTCGATCTCACCACCCCCGACATCCGGCTCGACGCGGGCGACGAGACCTCGATCCCCCGCGAGCTCATCGCCATCGAGCGCACCAAGTTCCTGTTCAAGGGCGCCTGCTACGACCGGATCGGCCTGCGCAACTACGACACCCGCCGCCGTCACTTGCGCATCGGCATCACCTTCGACGCCGATTACCGCGACCTGTTCGAGGTGCGCGGCTCCGACCGGACGAATCGCGGCAAGCGCACGGTCGAGCGCCGCAGCGAGACCGAGGTGCAGTTCCGTTACGCCGGTCTCGACGAGATCGTGCGGACCACCTCGGTGCATTTCGGGCCGAAGCCGCGGACGCTGGAGCCGGGCAAGGCCGAGTTCGTGGTCGAGCTGGAGCCCGGCGCCAACACCTCGCTGTTCATCCGCGTGGTCTGCCAGTCGCACCGCGCCTATACCAGCGCGCCGGGTCCCGAGAAGGCGGGCGAATCCGCGGCGCTCGCCCTGTCGCGCGCCGCCGGCAGCCTCGCCGAGCAGCCGGACCGGCATTTGAGCGAAGGGCGCATCTTCGCGCGCGCCTACCGGGACAACCGCCGCGACCAGCGCCAGATCACCGCCGGCATCACCACGATCATCTCCTCGAACGACCAGTTCAACGAGGGGCTCTGCCGCGCGACGGCCGACCTCTACATGCTGGCGACCCGCACGCAGGAGGGCATCTACCCGTTTGCCGGCATCCCCTGGTACTCCACCGTGTTCGGGCGCGACGGCATCATCACCGCGATGATGGCGCTCTGGATCGACCCGAATTTCGGCAAGGGCGTGCTGCGCTTCCTCGCCGCGACCCAAGCCAAGGACGTCGATCCGGCGGCGGATGCACAGCCTGGCAAGGTGCTCCACGAGACCCGCCGCGGCGAGATGGCGATGCTCGGCGAGGTGCCCTTCCGCCACTATTACGGCACCATCGACGGTACACCGCTCTTCGTGATGTTGGCGGCGCAGTATCACGAGGTGACGGGCGACCTCGACACGATCCGGGCGATCTGGCCGCAGCTCAAACTGGCGCTGGACTGGATCGACCAGTACGGCGACCGCGATGGCGACGGCTTCGTCGAATATGCCCGCGAGACCGAGCAGGGGCTGGCCAACCAAGGCTGGAAGGACAGCCACGACTCGATCTTCCACGCCGACGGCGCCATGGCCAAGGGGCCGATCGCCCTGTGCGAGGTTCAGGGCTACGTCTACGCCGCCAAGCGCGGTGCGGCGCGTCTCGCGAGTCTCTTGGGCGAGGACGACCTGTCCGTCCGCCTGACCGGACAGGCCAACACGCTGCGCGAAAACTTCGATAAGGCGTTCTGGTGCGAGGAGATCGGCACCTACGCGCTCGCCCTCGACGGGGCCAAGCGGCAATGCGCCGTGCGCTCCTCGAACACCGGCCACGCCCTGTTCACGGACATCGCCCTGCCGGAGCGGGCCCCGCAGGTCGCGGCGCAGCTCCTGTCCAACGATGGCTTCAATGGCTGGGGCATCCGCACCATCGCCAAGGGCGAGGCGCGCTACAATCCGATGTCCTACCACAACGGCTCGATCTGGCCGCACGACAACGCGATCTGCGTCCTCGGGCTCGCCCGCTACGGCCTCAAGGAGGAGGCGGCGCGGGTGTTCGAGGGGATGTTCGACACCAGCCTGTACTACGACCAGAAGCGGCTGCCGGAGCTGTTCTGCGGCTTCATGCGGCGGCGCCAGCGCGGACCGGTGAGCTATCCCGTGGCCTGCTCGCCCCAGGCCTGGGCGGCGGCGGCCCCCTTCGCCTTCCTGGCGGCCTGCCTCGGGCTCGAAATCGACCACGCCCGCAACCGCATCCGCTTCCGCAACCCGATCCTGCCGCGCTTTCTCGAGGCGGTGGAGCTGTTCAACCTCAAGCTCGGCGACTCGCGGGCCGATATCCGCCTGCACCGCCACGGCGGCGACGTCACGGTGGCGGTGACGCGACGCAGCGGCGACGTGCAGATCTCGATGCTGAAATAGGGTTTCCGCGTGATGCCGGCGGTCTCGTTTCCGAGGCTGTCGGCAGCGCTTCAAGTAAAAACGAAAAATGCGCCGCCCCCACAAGGGAGCAGCGCATTTGCAGACGAGCCTTTTCCGCGGGACAGCGGAGAGGTCGAAACGTGTCAGCGCGGCGCCAGGATCATGATCATCTGGCGGCCTTCGAGCATCGGCTCGCTCTCGACCTTGGCGATCTCCTGGGTCTCCTGCTTCACGCGCTCGAGGAGGCGGAGGCCGATATCCTGGTGGGCGATCTCACGACCGCGGAAGCGGAGGGTGACCTTGACCTTGTCGCCTTCCTCGAAGAACCGTTGCACGGCCTTCATCTTCACGTCGTAATCGTGCTTGTCGATGCCGGGGCGGAGCTTGATCTCCTTCACCTCGACCGTCTTCTGCCGCTTGCGGGCCTCGTTCTGCTTCTTCTGTTCGTTGAAGCGGAAGCGCCCGTAATCGAGGAACTTGCAGACGGGAGGGACGGAGTTCGGCGCGATCTCGACGAGATCGAGCCCGACCTCTTCAGCCATGGCCAGCGCGTCGAAGAAGGGCACGACACCCCGGTTCTGCCCGTCCTGGTCGATGAGCTGGACGTCGCGGACGCCGCGGATGTCCCGGTTTGCGCGCGGCCCGTCCTTCTGCGGGGCCGGCATGGCTCTCATTGGTCTGCGAATGGCTCAGTTCTCCTGTATCAACGACAAAACGGCAGCCTGAGAGCCACCGCGTCTGGCGAGCCCCGGCCACCGATTGATCCGGCTCGGCCGGACGGCACTAACTTGGCAAATCTTCTTGCCGAGTCAACTCGCGGGACTGATTTCGGTTCACCCTGTCACGTTTTCGCTCGGTTCAGAAGCTCGGCGTAGACGCCCAAGGTGCCTTCGATCATCCGGTCGAGGGAGAAATTCGCCTCGACATGGGCTTGCGCCCGCCGGGCGAGGCCATCGCGGGCGCTGGCACCCAGCGACAGCGCCTCCTTCAGCGCGTCGGCGAGAGCGGCCGCGTCGCCCGGCGGCACCCGCCAGCCGGTGCGCTGGCCGGGCTCGACGTCGGGGGGCGCCAGCACCGTCTCGGGCACGGCGCCGAGATCGGAGACGACCACGGGAATGCCGAGCGCCTGCGCTTCCACCGCCGAGCGGCCGAAGGCTTCGGGCTCCACCGAGGGCACCGCGACGACGGAGGCCGCGCGGAAGGCCGCCGGCATGTCGGTGCAGTGGCCGACGCGGCGCACGATGCCGCTGAGGTTGCGTGCCTCGATCAGTGCATCGAGTTCGCGCTCGTAGGCCGTGCGTCCCTGCGGATCGCCCGCGAGCACCACGGCGAAGTCGGCGAGACCGAGGTCGCGCAGACGGGCGGCGGCCTCGATCAGCACGCGCTGGCCCTTCCAGGCGGTGAGCCGGGCGGCGAGCAGGACGACCCGCTCGTGCGGGGCCACATTCCAGGCCCGGCGCAGGCTCTCGACCCGCGCAGCCGAGACCGCGGAGGGCGTGAACGCCGCCAGATCCGTGCCGCGATGGATCACGCTGATCCGCCCCCCGGCCTGATCGGGGTGGGTCCGGCGGATCAAGTCGGCGGTGTAGTGCGAGTTGGCGATCACGACGTCGCCCCGCGCCATCACCGAATTGTAGAGGACCTTGACGCTGGTCCGCCCCGAATAGCTGCCGTGATAGGTCGTCACGAAGGGCAGCTTCAGCCGCCGCGCCGCGCCGAGCGCGACCCAGGCAGGCGCCCGGGAGCGGGCGTGCAGGATCTGCACGTTCTCCCGGCGGCAGAGCCGGGCGAGGCGCTCGACGTTGAGCGCCATAGCCAGCGGATTCTTGGTGTTGGCCGGGAACGGCACCCAGATCCCGCCCTTGGCCTGCAACTCGCCGACGAGCCGGCCGCCTTCCGTTGCCACAAGCGGACGCGCCCCGGCCTCGGCGAGTGCGGCGGCCACGTCGACGGTGGTGCGCTCGGCACCACCCGCCTCCAGGGCCGGGATGATCTGCAGCACCGTGACACCCGCCAGGGGCGAGGTCTCGGACATCTGCACCGGGCCGCCCGACAGGCTGCCTCCGTTCATCGCGTCACCCGAGACGGGACGGTCGCTTGGGACTGTATCATGGGGTAAGGATCGTCCCGCGGCTTTACGGTTCGGTAAACGAAGCGTCGCCGAGTTGTTTCAGAATCACAGGATTTTGCGCGCCCGTGAGCGATCCGGAGACTTCACCGGGCGACTTGCCCATCGTGACACTCGATGTCGCAAGCTCCTCCCCGCGCCGTCTGGCGGTGCGGGTGCGGGAGGGTGAAGGGCCGCCGGTGGTCTGGCTCGGCGGCTTCCGCTCCGACATGCGGGCGACGAAGGCCGCTGCCCTCGACGCCTGGGCTGCCGAGAACGGCCGGCGGATGGTGCGGTTCGACTATTCCGGGCACGGCGAGTCGGAGGGGCGCTTCGAGGACGGCACCATCTCCGATTGGCTCGCCGACGCCTGCGCCGTCATCGACCGCTACGCGAACGAGCGGCCGATCCTCGTCGGCTCGTCGATGGGGGGATGGATCGCTTGCCTCGTCGCCCGCGAGCGGGCGCGGCGCGGGGCCGAGATTGGCGGAATGGTGCTGATCGCGCCCGCCCTGGACTTCACAGAGGCGCTGATGTGGGACGCCTTCCCGGCGCAAGTCCGGCAGACTCTGGAGCGCGACGGCGTCTGGTATCGCTCGACACCCTACGCCCCGGAGCCGGACCCGATCCGCATAGCGCTGATCGAGGACGGGCGGCGCCATCTGCTGCTCGATGCGCCGCTCGAGCCGGGCTGTCCGGTCCACATCCTTCAGGGTATGGCCGATCCGGATGTGCCCCATCCGCACGCGCTGCGCATTCTTGAGCGCCTGCCGGCGCATGGATCGCGGTTGACGCTGATCAAGGATGGCGACCACCGCCTATCGCGGCCCGAGGATATCGACCTCCTCGTGCGCACGGTCGCGGCGATGGCCTGAAGGCGCGTCCCCGCCCTGCGGCGGGGATGCGGCCTCGGTGCGGGTTCAGTGCAGGCTCACCGGGTAAAGCTGGTGGGCCATGGCGTTCGCCACGGCGACCTCGCGGGAATCGGTGAGCAGGATCGGCGCGCCGCTCGCCGAGAGCAGGGCGAACAGGTCGAGGCCCGGGCCCATCTCGGGCGCCTGCGGGAACAGGGTGCGCACCTCGTCCGAGCGGATCGGCCGGACATAGGCGATGTGCCCCTCGCCGAGTGCTGCGAACTCCGCCGGATCGATGGCGGGGGTGGCGGTCGTGTCGATGGTCAGGTCAGTCGTGGTGACGTCGGTCATGGATGCCCTCCTTCGAGGCAGAGCGTTGAACCGGATATGGTCCCGCACATCGGCAGCGACAAATCCGGGTTGGGATTGAGGTCGGGGTGACGGCCGGGTTCGGCCTGCGCTTCATCGACGCGGTCTGGCGCGCCGCGCGGTTCACGCCCCGCGTCTCGGATCCGTGTCACGGATCCTTGGCGGCGATCGCGATCTTGCGCACGATGCGCTCCGGCTCCGGGCGGGCGAGATCGATCGCGAGCAGGCCGTTCGACAACTCCGCCCCCAGCACCTCCATGCCGTCGGCGAGGAGGAAGGCCCGCTGGAACTGCCGCGCGGCGATGCCGCGGTGCAGGAACTGGCGGGACTTGTCATCGACCTGCCGGCCGCGCACGACCAGTTGGTTCTCCTCCAGGGAGATATCGAGCTGGTCCTGCGTAAATCCGGCCACCGCGAGCGTAATGCGCAAGCGTTCCGGCTCGCGCTCGCTGCGGGTGATCCGTTCGATGTTGTAGGGCGGATACCCGTCGCTCGCGGCCTTGGAGACACGATCGAGTGCCTGCTCGATCTCGTCGAAGCCGAGCAGGAACGGATACCCGAACGGAGACGGCCGCGTCATCGTCACTCAAACCTCCGGCAAGGCCCTGGGGATCGACAGGCGTCGTTCCCTTGGCGGCACCTCGCGGTTTCGAGCCCGCCTCGCGGCAGCGCTCTTGAGTCGGGATATGGAAAGCGCCGAAGCCCCGATCAAGGGCGCGGCCGGAGGCGCCGACGCGCGCTGGCGAGCGGCCGCTCGGGACGAAACGGCAAATTAATTCGGGATGAATGGGAAGCCGCGCCGGCTGGAGGCCGCCTGCTCCAATAGTTTGGAATTGCTCTGAAATTCTTTGCAAACCTTGATCAACACCCTGCTTGTCGGATAGGGACGCCGACAAACGTACACGGTGCTGTGGGGAGCGCCGGGCGTGATCTTTGCTGTATCCGCACATCGCCAAACGGCCGGGAACGGCGTCGCGGTGATCCGGCTCCGGGAGGGCGGCGCCGACCGGCGCGGTCGAAATCCGGCGGGGGAAACGTCTGCGGGACGGCCGACGTCCTTCGGGCTTGAGGCTGGGCATTCCGCTTCAAATGACCCGGAGTACCGTGCGGTTAGGGAGATGAGATCGTCGTGAAGCAGAAAGGTTGGGGAATGGGGCGTGCAATGCCGGGACGCAGCGGGATCGGGGGACGTCTCCTCGCGGGCATCACCCTCGCCGCATTCCTGACCGCCCCGGTTCCGGCCGCGATGGCGCAGGATGGAACGCCGGCGGCCAAGTCGGATGCCACCAAGTCGGATGCCGCCAAGTCGGAGTCCAAGCCGGATGCCTCTCCCCTGAAGATCGAGCTGAACCGGCTCGAACCCGCGGGCGAGGCCTGCCGCACCTACATGCTCGTCGACAACAGCCGCGGCCCCGCGCTGAAATCGCTCAAGGTCGATCTGTTCGCCTTCGACACTGAGGGCGTCGCTCAGAAGCGCCTCGCCGTCGAACTCGGACCGGTCCAGGAGAAGAAGACCGTGGTCCGGCTCTTCGACTTCGCCGGCCTCGCCTGCCCGAAGATCGGCCGCCTGCTGCTCAACGACGTGCTCGCCTGCGAGGGCGGCGACGCCACCCGCGAGACCTGCCTGGAGCGGATCGAGCCCGCAACCAAGACATCGGCCGCCTTCGACCGCTGAAGCCGGCCGCGCCCGTCCCGCCGGCCCGGCCGGCGTGACGGACGATCCCCAGAGCCACGAGGAGTCACACATGGATCCGACGTCCGTGCCCGCCGAGGCGGTCGCTACAGCCCACGACATGTCGTTCATCGGCCTGTTCCTTCAGGCCGACCCGATCGTCAAAAGCGTGATGATCCTCCTCGTGGTGGCCTCGCTCGCCTGCTGGACCGTCGTGTTTGAGAAGCTGGTGCGGCTTGCAGCCGCCAAGCGGCAGGCCAAGGCGTTCGAGGCGATGGTGCGCTCGGAGGGCACCATCGACACGTCGCAGAAGGGCATCGCCGGCCACGTGGTCAAGGCCGGGCTCGACGCGTGGCGCGACCAGGATTCCAGCGAGAGCCGGGCCGAGCGCCGCGAGCGGATCGAGCGGGCGATGAAGGGCGCGCTCGGCGTCGAGGTGAAGCGTCTCCAGGCCGGCCTGTCGCTGCTGGCGACCTCGGGCTCCACCGCGCCCTTCGTCGGCCTGTTCGGCACGGTCTGGGGCATCATGAATTCGTTCTCGTCGATCGCGAAGAGCCAGGACACCAGCCTCGCGGTGGTGGCCCCCGGCATCGCCGAGGCGCTGTTCGCCACCGCCATCGGCCTCGTCGTCGCGATCCCGGCGGTGATGGCCTACAACAAGCTCTCCGGCGACGTCGCCCGCATCCAGTCGGGCTTCGTCTCCTGCATCGCGGTGCTCGGCAATCGCCTCGCCCGCGATCGCGGCCCCCACGCCCGCGCCGCCGCGGCCGAATAAGCCTCCGCGCGTAAAGCACCCCGTAACCCTCGACGCGACGCCCGCCCGGTTCGGCGGGGCGCCGCCGACGCCCGGGAGGGCGATGTCATGGCCATGGGAACCGTTCGTTCGGCGAGCGACGACGAGGACGGCCTCGACGCGACGCCGATGTCCGAGATCAACGTCACGCCGATGGTCGACGTGATGCTGGTGCTGCTGATCATCTTCATGGTCGCGGCGCCGCTGATGACGACGGGCGTGCCGGTGCAACTGCCGAAGACGACCGCCGCCAAGGTGGCGCAGTCGCAGAAGCCGCTCGAAGTCTCCATCGACAAGGACGGCATGCCCTACATCGCCAAGGACGGCTTCACGCCGGACACGATCCTGCCGCGGCTCAAGCAGCTCAAGGCGGAGAACCCGGATCAGGTCGTGCTCGTGCGCGGCGATCGGGACGTGCCCTACGGCAAGATCATGGAGGTGATGGGCCTCGTCGGCCAGGCGGGCTTCACCAAGGTCTCGCTGATCGCCCAGTCGGGCGGCGCCGCGCCGGCCGCAGGGACCGCCCGTTAACCCGATGGCCGCCCCCAAGCCAGCCCCGAAGGCCGCCGCCATGCCGCCGATGCCGGCCCCGATGCCCGCCCCCCTGCCCGCTCATGCCGGTCACGGGCTGCCCTCGGGTCCCTCCGACGGGGGCGGCCAGGGCCGCCTCGCGGCTGCCTTCGCCCTGGCCCTGGCGCTCCACGCCGCGGGGCTCCTCGGCATCGCTTATCTGCGCCTGACGCCGCCCTCTCCCCCGGGGGAGCAGGAGATCACGATCGATCTCGCGCCTCAGATGATGGAGGCCGAGACTCAGTCGCCCGCCGAAACCCAGCAATCGGAAGCGATTCCGGAAGAGGCCAAGCCCGAGGGCGAGCCGGAGACGGCCCAGCCCGTGGAGACCCCGCAGGAGGTGCAGCCGCCGCCCCCGCCGGAGATGACACAGGTCGCCCCGGAGGAGGTGCAGCCGCCCCCGCCCACCGAGATGACGCAGGTGATGCCGGAGGAGGTGCAGCCCCCGCCTCCGCCGCCGGAGGCCGTCACGGAGGCCCCGCCCGACACGCCGCCCCCGCCGCCGGAAGAGCAGATCATCGCGTCCGAGGCGCAGGAGGCGGAGCCGCTGGCGCCGCCGCCGCCGGTGGCGGCGAAGCCCGAGCCGCCCAAGCCCGATCCCAAGATCGAGGAGCGCCGCAAGGCCGCGCTGGAGAAGAAGCGCGAGGCCGAGCGCGAGGCGCGCCGCAAGGAGATCCTGGAGAAGAAGCGCGAGGAGGCCCAGAAGGAGGCGCGGATCAAGGCGGCCAAGGCGAAGGCCGAGCGCGACGCCGCCCGGCGCGCCCAGGCCGCGCAGGCGGGCAATTCGCAGCGCAGCTCCGCCGCGACCTCGCGCCAGAGCGCGACGGGATCGGCGGCCGCAGCCAGCGATCCCAACGCCATGGCCGCTTGGCGCGGGGCGCTCGCCTCGGCGATCAAAGGGCGCATGAACCGTGAGGCGGCCGCCGGCACCAGCGGCGGCGTGGCCACCGTGCGGTTCACCGTGAGCCGTTCCGGCGCGGTGAGCGGCGCGGCCTTGGTCGGCAGCAGCGGGGTCGGCGCCATCGATGCCGCCGCGCTCGCAGCGGTGCGCGGCAGCCTGCCGCCAGCGCCGGCCGGTGTTACGCAGTCGAGCCTCGCCGTCACCGTACCGCTGCGCTTCAGCCCCGGCCGCTGAGGCCGGCATCGTTCTCCCCTCCGCCGCGTTGTCCCGCTCACAGCGGACGGCGCGGCGGATGACGGTCTTCTTCACCAGCGACACGCATTTCGGCGATCCGCGGATCCTGCGGATCGACCGGCGCCCCTTCCCGGACCTGCCGACGCACGATGCGGCCCTGGTCGAGGCCTGGAACGCCGTCGTCGACCCCAAAGACAGCGTCTGGCATCTCGGCGATTTCGCCCTCGGTCCGCCGCCCGAACGCATCGCGGCCCTGCTCGCCGCGCTCCACGGCAAGAAGCACCTCATCATCGGCAATAATGACGGCCCTGCCACCCTGGCGGCGCCCGGCTGGGCCTCGGTGGCGCATTACGCCGAGACCGAGGTCGAGGGCCGCCGGCTCGTGCTGTGCCACTACGCCTTCCGGACCTGGAACGGCCTCGGCCGGGGCGCGATCAACCTGCACGGCCACAGCCACGGCCGGCTCAAGCCGATTCCGCGCCAGTACGATGTCGGCATCGATGCGCAGGGCCTGCATCCCGTCACCCTCGACCAGATCCTCGTCTCCCGCCGGGGACGCGGCGGGAAAGTTCTCGGTCGCGCGGATGCCGCCGGGGCGCAGGAGGAACCGATCGAGACTGCGCCGGCCGAAAGGTCCGCCAAGAAGCGGCGCAGATCCGGTCAAGGGCTTTCGGAACCATCGGCTTAGCGTCACCGTTCAAATGACCGACACGGACGGCGATGCAACGGCCTCAGCAGTGACGACACTGTGCGGCCCGCGGGTCGAGCGTTCTTTAACCTTTCCATGACTTCGGTCGAACCAGCGTCGGTCTGCCCATGCGTCACCTCATGCGACACACCGCTCTCGCCGGCCTCGCGGCCTCTCTTGTTGGCGTCTCCCTCGTCTCCTCTGCGCTCGCGGCGCCCGGCTGCATCGACGGCCGCCGCAAGATCCAGGAGGCCAGTGCGCTTCGCTATCAGGCGCGCCAGGAGGCCAAACTCGGCAATCACGACAGGGTCTGCGACACCCTCGATGAGATCGGCGACCGCTACCACGAGGCGCAGGATGCCTTCGAGGATTGTGGGGCCGACATCGTCTCGATCGATCTGCGCAGCGAACTCCGCTCCCTGCGCGTCGCCAAGCACGTGAACCGCTGCGACTGATCGGGGCTCTGCCCCATCGAACTACGGGACGTCACCTAACGCGGTGTTGTGAAAGCCGGAATCGCCCCGGGGACGGGTGCGGTCCCGCACTGCGAAGCCTTGGCTTACGGCCCAGGTTCATCCCAACGAAACGACTCGATTCGCGCCGGACGAAACCTCTCATTCCCCTCAGGATTCTGCCATGATCACCACCGACAGCAGCCGTCGCCAGCCCGCCGCCGAGATGCAGACCGGCCCGTCCTTCACCGCGGCTCTGTGCGGCTTCCTCGGCAGCACGGTCGCGACGACGATGGTGATGTTTCTGCTCAGCAGCAGCGTCTGAGTTCAGTCCGCGAAGTTCACGGCGCGACCGACCAGAGGCGGTTGGGCGAGAACAGCATCTCCGGCTTGCCGACCTGCAGGGCAGTCTTCGGCGCCGGGCATTGGGGTGTCGCCTCGGAGCGCGGCGGCGGTGCCACCGCCGCCTGAGCGGGGGGCACGAGACCCAACCGCAACTGCACCGTCGGGTGCCGCGCGGCGGTGATGGTGGCGACACCGGCGATGATGCAGCCGGCCATCAATCCGAGAAAGAAGTTCGTCATCTGAAGCGGGTTCCGAACCCGATGCGGCACGGATGGGCGACGAGGCCGGCCACGGCGAAGCACTCTCTCCCTTTCGGGGCGCCAATACGGCAGAACCCTCGCATACCTGCTTTTAACAAAGCAGATGCATGATTCGTCCGCGACCGGCCGAGGGCGGCGCTGGGAGAACTCCGATCATGCAGTATGCGGCCAATGCCTACGCGAAAGTCGCGCGCGTGGCGCTCTCGCCTCGGGAGGCCGAGGCCGCCGTTCTGCTGAAGGCCGCCGGCCGTCTGCAGGCCCTCGGGCCCAAGGTCGAGATGGGGGCTGCCCTCAACGAGGCGCTGACCTTCAATCAGCGGGTCTGGACGATTCTGGCGTCTGCCGCGACCGAGCCGAGCAGCCCGCTTCCCATCGAGGTGCGCAACGGCATGGCCCAGCTCTCGACCTACGTGTTCCACACCATCGTGGACGCGATGATCGAGCCGACGGCGAAGAAGATCGAGTCCCTGGTCTCGCTCAACAACCACATCGCCGCGGGTCTCCAGGGCGATGCCGGGCCGGGGGCCTGAGTTGCTCGAACGCGGTGTCTCTCAGCCATAACCGGCCCGAGCGCTTCGGGACTGTGCCCGTCGGGTCCCGAGCGGCGTGTCTCCCGCCGTAGAACCAGCACATCCTTCGCCGGAAAGTGTTCCCGTCATGCGAAGGGACGCGGCCGGATGAGGTGCGCATCCGCCCGCGGGCGTCGCACGATCTCCGGACACGTCCTGACCGCGCGCGGCCTTTCGCGGAATGGCTCGTCGTCGGGCTCGACCGAGCGACGCTCAGGCAGTCTTGGCGATGCGCTCGCCCGGATAGGGCGCCGTTTCCCGCGCATAGGCGCGTGCCTTGAGGATCACCTCGTCGGGGATCTGCATCACCACGTCGCCGGTCTGCGGATCGGTGACCCGAAAGACGAGGCTTTGGCTCTCCGCATCGCGGGTATAGGCGCGCCGCTCCGGTTCGGACGGCCTCGCCTCGCTCTCCGGACTCACCGCGACGGTGACCGCGGGATCGAGCACGCGGGAGGCCGGAGCCTCGTCGCGGAGGGCCTCGGCGACGGGACGGATGGGGGTGACGGGTGCGGTCGAGATCGGCGGCGGGGAGGCCGCGGCCCTGATCGGGTCCATGGCTGCATTCCTTCGAGTTTCGGCACGAGGCCGGTCCTCAGAAGATTGCGCGCGTCGCTACCGGAGTCTTAAAGGCCGCCGCTTGTCCCCCGGCAACGGCCGGCACCCTGACTGAACCGTAAAGATTACCTGAAGATTTTTCACGACTGGGCCGGCAAACTGATTTGGGGAGGATGGCGGTCCTTCCGGGCCGCCATCCTCTGCTTCAGATCCGGTCTACTCCGCGGCGTCGACGTAGAGCTTGCCGCCCTCGGCCAGGAACTCCTGCGACTTGGCCGCCATGCCGGCCTCGCGCTCCGCCTCGGAGAGCGGCTTGGCTTGGCCCAGCACAACGCCGGCCTCCTCCATGGCGAGCACGTCGGCGCGCAGGTCCTGCGTGATCTTCATCGAGCAGAATTTCGGGCCGCACATCGAGCAGAAATGGGCGACCTTGTGCGCGTCCTTCGGCAGGGTCTCGTCGTGGTAGGCGCGCGCCGTGTCGGGATCGAGCGAGAGGTTGAACTGATCCTCCCAGCGGAAGTCGAACCGGGCGCGGGAGAGCGCGTCGTCGCGCAGCTGCGCGGCCGGGTGGCCCTTGGCGAGATCGGCGGCGTGGGCGGCGATCTTGTAGGTGATGACGCCGGTCTTCACGTCGTCGCGGTTCGGCAGGCCGAGATGCTCCTTGGGCGTGACGTAGCAGAGCATCGCCGTGCCGAACCAGCCGATCATCGCCGCGCCGATACCGGACGTGATGTGGTCGTAGCCCGGCGCGATGTCGGTGGTCAGCGGGCCGAGGGTGTAGAACGGCGCCTCGCCGCACTCGCGGAGCTGCTTCTCCATGTTGACCTTGATCTTGTGCATCGGCACGTGGCCGGGGCCCTCGATCATGGTCTGGCAGCCCTTATCCCAGGCGATCTTGGTGAGTTCGCCCAGGGTCTCCAACTCGGCGAACTGGGCCGCGTCGTTGGCATCCGCGATCGAGCCGGGCCGCAGGCCGTCGCCGAGCGAGAACGACACGTCGTAGGCCCGCATGATGTCGCAGATCTCGTCGAACCGCTCGTAGAGGAACGATTCGCGGTGCCCGGCGAGGCACCAGCGCGCCATGATCGAGCCGCCGCGCGAGACGATGCCGGTGGTGCGCCGGGCGGTCAGCGGCACGTGGGCGAGCCGCACGCCGGCATGGATCGTGAAGTAGTCGATGCCCTGCTCGGCCTGCTCGATCAGCGTGTCCTTGAAGACTTCCCAATCGAGTTTCAGCGGGTCGCCGCCGACCTTCTCCAGCGCCTGGTAGATCGGCACGGTGCCGATCGGAACGGGCGAGTTGCGCACGATCCACGAGCGGATGTTGTGGATGTTGCGGCCCGTCGAGAGGTCCATGACCGTGTCCGCGCCCCAGCGGATCGACCAGACCAGCTTCTCGACCTCTTCCGCGGCCGAGGAGGTCACGGCCGAATTGCCGATATTGGCGTTGATCTTGACCAGGAAATTGCGGCCGATCGCCATCGGCTCGAGTTCGAGGTGGTTGATGTTGGCCGGGATGATGGCGCGGCCGCGGGCCACCTCCTCGCGCACGAATTCCGGCGTGATGAAGGGCGGCACCGCCGCGCCGAAGCTCTGACCGTCGGCGAGCGCGGCCTCGGCGCGCTCCAGCATCTGCTCGCGGCAGGCGTTCTCGCGATGCGCGACGTAGATCATCTCCTCGGTGATGATGCCGGCGCGGGCGAACTCGTACTGCGTCACCATCTGGCCGGGTTCGGCCCGGCGGATCGTGCGCTCGGCGGGGCACGGGGCGACGAGCTTGTCGGCCGCGGCGAACCCGTTGTCCTCGGGCTTCACGTCGCGGGGCTTCACCGCCGCGTAGCCGCGCCCGACGATCCAGGGCTCGCGGACGGGGGCCAGACCCTTCTCGAGGTCGATCGCCGCGTCGGTCTCGGTGTAGGGCCCGGACGGATCGTAGACCCGCACCGGCTCTTCCTTCGGATCGGAGAGGGCGATCTCGCGGTAGGGCACGCGGATGTCGGGGCGGCCGGGGACTTGGGCGTAGACTTTTTTCGAGCCCTGGACCGGGCCGGTGGTGACGCTGGCAGGGCTGCCGTTGGGGAGATCTTTGGGACGGACGGGTGCGTTCATCGCTGTCGCTCCTGAAGTGGGAGACGACCCGTGGTCCCGACGATGGTGCGGATGGCCGCAACTGCTTCGAGCAGCGGCCACTGGTTCCCGTCCCTCCGCCGGTACGAGCCGGATCAGGTTCAAGGGTCAGGGCGCCAGCCCACTCTCAGCCCCCTCACGGGGCCCCCCTCGGAACGATTCCAACCTCTTCCCTGCTGCGATCCTTGTCAATGCATCGCCGGAACGGTCCGATTTGGAGGAAACATTTTTCCGTTTCGGAAGAGGGCGGCTGTCACGGCCAGGGCAACGAAGGGAACGGAGGCCCGAGATCGCGGTGGCGGCCATTGGCAATCGGGGGCCGAGATCGAATCGGGCATTGCCTCAGGCGGTCGCCCTGTGTCACGGCGCGAAAGCTTGACCATGTGCCGCGGATGCGAGCCACGCTTTCGACGAAAAACTCACCAATTGCGGCAGGAACCTCCCTTTGGCGACCGCGAGCGGCGGCTTGGGTGTGGATGACGCCCGGTCGGCGGGTGGCCATGCGCCCGCCTTTTCGCGACACACGATGGCGATGAGCACGATCATCCCTTTCCGCCGCCCTGCCCCCGTGACGCCGGCCCGCGCCGGTTGCGACGTGGCGGCCGTCGCGGGCGACCTTCTGGTCGTGCTGGATCAGCTCGAAGGGCTGGTGGCGCGGGCCGCCCATATGGACCGACCGCGGATCGAGGTGGAGCGCAGCGTGCAGCACCTGCTCGATGCGATCAGCGCCGTCGAGCGGGCCTCGGATACGCTGGGCGAAGGCAGCAGCATCTCCGAACCGGCCTGAGTCGAGATCCGAGGCTGGGATTTAAGCCCCTGCGTTCAGGACGCTCGTTATGATCGTCCCGTAATGGCACGCGGTCGCGGCGAGGACGAAACCGTGCCAGATCGCGTTCTGGAACGGCAGGCTCCGCCAGACGTGGAACACCACGCCCACGGAGTAGAGCAGGCCGCCGACGGCGAGGAACCCGAGCGCCGATGGGGTGAGCCCTGAGATCACCGATTCGTAGGCGAGCACGCCGCTCCAGCCCAGCATCAGGTAGAGCACGATCGAGACCCGGTCCCAGCGCCCCGGCATCAGGATCTTGATGGCGATGCCGGCGAGCGCCACCGTCCAGATCAGGGCGAGAAGCGTCCAGGCGACGGGACCGGAGCCCACCAGCGCCACCACCGGCGTGTAGGTGCCGGCGATCATCAGGTAGATGAAGGCGTGGTCGAGCCGGCGCAGGATCCACTTGCGCGGACTGACCGGCCACATGTTGTAGGCGGCGGATGCGCCGAGCATGGCCAGCATCGCGGTGGCGTAGACCAGCAGAGAGGCCCGCTCGATCCAGCCGAGATGGGTCAAAGTCGCGGTGACAACCAAGGATACCGCACCGAGAAGCCCGAGAACGAGGCCGGCGATGTGGACCACACCGTCCGCACGCAATTCGCGCGGCGTGTAGTTCCAGGTCAGCGCGATCGGGCGTCCGTCCTCGGCCAGAAACATCCCCTGCTCCCATGCTGGCGAGCTATTTAATTCTATAGAACCACGAGTTGTTCCACCGTCGAACTACCGAGTGCGTCGTCTTCCACCGAAATTGTCGCTGCGACGACTGGCATCCAACGATTGCGCCGCAAGATAAGCCGAATTTTATGCTGCATCGCAGTCGGCCGAGGTGCTGTTTCCAGCATCGGGACCAATGGCGAAGATTTCGTGACCCTGCCCCGGGAGCGAGGCAGGTTTCACGCCATTCGGAAGGGATGAGGCGCGTTTGCTTCAGGCGCCGCGGCCGACGAGCGTTTCCAGGCCGATCGGCACATCCCCCGCCTCGGGCGCGGCGGCGGCGGGCACGCCGAGGCTGAGGCGGGCGTGGACGGTCGCCATGATCAGCACCGCCATGGCGAAGACCTGATGCGCGAGCCCGGCCCAGAGCGGCACCTGCAGGAGCAGGGTGACGATGCCGAGACCCATCTGCGCCGTGGCGAGTACCGCCACGCCCATTGCCCGCCCGGCGGCGGCGCCGGGCGCCGCGCGGACGGCCTGGATCGCGTGGGCGAGGGCCGCCAGCACGACGAGATAGGCGAAGAGGCGGTGGTTGAACTGCACCAGAGCGAGATTGTCGACGAAGTTCTCGATCCAGGGCACCTTGTCGAACAGCACCCGGGCAGGCGGTACGAGAACGCCGTCCATGTCGGGCCAAGTGTTGTAGAGCAGGCCCGCCTTCGAGCCGGCGACGAGCCCGCCGAGCCAGATCTGGATCAGAACCAGCACCGGCAGCAGGCCGGCGAAGAGCCGCACCGACTCAGGAGCCGGGGCGAGCGCCCGCGGGCGTGTGCCGGCAGCTAGCCAGACGAGGCCGGCCAGGATCAGGCTCGCGGTGGTGAGGTGGAGCGCGAGCTTGAGCGGCGCCACCGCCGTCATGCCGGGCTGGAGGCCTGAGGCGACCATGATCCAGCCGATCGCGCCCTGCAGGCCGCCGAGCAGGCCCAGCCCGAGGAGGCCGAGAAGGAGGCGCCGCCCGAGCATGCCGCGGATCCAGAACCACGCAAACGGCAGGAAGAACACGAGGCCGACGATCCGCCCGAGCAGGCGATGGCCCCATTCCCACCAGTAGAGGGTCTTGAAGCCGTCGAGCCCGATGCCCTGGTTGAGGATGCGGTATTGCGGCGTGTCGCGGTACTTGTCGAACTCCAGCGCCCAGTCGGCTGCGCTGAGCGGCGGCACCACGCCGGTCACCGGCCGCCACTCGGTGATCGACAGCCCCGAGCCGGTGAGCCGCGTCGCACCGCCGATGGCGACCATCGCCACCACGAGCACGGCCAGCAGATAGAGCCACGCGCGCACCGGGCCGTGCTCGGGCCGGTACGAGGCGGCCGGAACGGCGTCGAAGCGGTCGAGGGGCGGATGTGTCGACAGTCTCATGGTCTCGCGTGCCAGATCCGGCGGTCGGGAACGTTCGGGTGTGGCTTACGGGAAGCGGCCCCCCGCGCGCAACGCGAGCTATGACGCATGCCCCCTGCATTGCGGCGTCCGGGCAGGACCGATACGACCCGTTTCGGCGCGCGGACCGGCGCGCCGTCCCGACCCGCGAGAGATCGAAGGCCCCCATGCGCCGCCGCACGCGCACCCTCCTCGGAACCTTCGGGATCCTCGCCTTCGTGATCGTCTACGCGCCGCTCGCCATGGCGCTCGCCGACAGTCGCATCTCGGAGACCCATCCGGCGGTGCAGACGGTGATCTACTCGATCCTCGGCATCGCCTGGATCTTCCCGCTGATGCCGCTGATCCGCTGGATGGACCGACCGGACGATTAGGATTTCCGACGCGGTCGAACACGGTGGGCCCCTTTTTTCGCCGCACTCCCCGGCAAGAAGGCGGGACGTCCTACGCCCAAGGTTCATTCCCGAAGGTCGCCCGCCGCCCATGCGCCCCTCCTCGCGCCGCCTCGCGCTCTCGTTCAAGCCCTCCCTTCTCGCCGCCTCGCTCCTGCTGCTCGCCGCCCAGAATGCCGTGGCCCAGGGGACGCCGCGCTCGATGGCGGAATGCGAGCGGCTGAAGAACGACCTCGCCTACAACCAGTGCCTCGCCATGTTCGGCCCCCCGGCCCGGAACGTCGCGAGCGGCGGCGGCTATGCCAGCGGCGGAGACGCCCCCTCCAGCACCGCGTCGGTCGCCTCGACCGCGACGATTCCCGGCATTCCCTCGATCGAGGAGCCCGATGTCGAGCCGGCGCGGCGCCGCGGGCGGCGCTCCGGCCGCCGCGGCCGGGCCAGCGCCAGTTTCGATGTCGGCAGCGTCGATGCCGGGACGGGGGTGAGCGACACCGGCTCGTCGCGCTCGCGCCGCCGGCGCCGCTGAGGCGGCGCTCCCGTCTGAGTGTCTCTCAGGCCACGTTGACCCGCCGCCCGCGGTTCCAGGCCAGGAACGGGACGCCGGAGAGAAGGCTCGCCAGCGCGGCCTCGGCCTGGTGCAGCCCATTCACCGAGACCCGCGGCAGGGCATGGTGATGCGCCGCGTGTTCCGCGAACAGATGGCCCGGCCGGGTCGTCACCGCGGTGGCGAAGCCGAGTCTCTTGGCCGTTTCGAACTCCCGTGGCCCGGCCGAGGTCGGATCGCCGACGGGATAGGACAGGTGCCGCACCGGGCGGTCCAGCTCGGCCTCGATCCGCGCGCGGCTCTCGGTGATCTCGCGCTCCGCGAAATCGGCCTCGTGCTTGGCGAGCATCGGGTGTGTGAGCGTGTGCGCGCCCAGCGTGACGGCCGGGTCGCGGGCCAGCGCGCGCAATGCGTCCCAGGTCAGGCAGAGTTCGCGGGCAAGGCCGCCCGGCGCGAACCCGGCCTCGCGGCACAGCCGGGCGATCTCGTCGAGCAGCATCGGCTCCGGTCCCGCCCGCAGGATGCGGTAGACCGTCTCGAAGGCCGCCATCTTCTCCGCATCGGTCCGGGCCGGCAGGACGAGGCCGGAGCCGAGCCGCACCGTGTCGAGGCGCGCCACCGCCCGCTCCAGCTCGATCCACCACAGCCGGCCGCGCCCCTCGGCGAAGTCGCTCGTCACGAACAGCGTCCAGGGCGCCCCGTGCCGGGCCAGCACGGGCCGGGCGTGCTCGACATTGTCGCGGTAGCCGTCGTCGAAGGTCAGCACCGCGAAGGGGCGCCCGCCCTCCGGGGCCGCGAGCCGCTCCGGCACTTGATCGAGGCCGATGAGTTCGAAGCCGCGGGCGGCGAGCAGGCTCAGCGTCCGGTCGAGGAAGGCCGGGGTGATCGACAGGAGGGCGTTCGGCGCGAAGCCCGGCACCGGCTCGGGGCGCACGTGGTGGAACGTGAGGATCACCCCGCGCCCGCGGGCGGCCGGGGCGAGCCAGCGGTCGGCACCCACGGCGGTAATCGCCCGGAAGCCGGCGCGGAACAGGCGGTGTCGGGTGCGGGGCGACAGCATGGCGCGTCAGGGCTCGGGGCACCGGGCAGCCCCGGCATCGGCTGAAGCCTAGCGGCGGACGCGAGAAGCTTTCGTTACCCATCCCCGCAGATCGGGGCGCAGCATCAACCGCCGTTTCAGGACAAGGCAGGCAGGGTCCCTAGCGATTGCGCGGCCTGCGTCCGACGGGCAGAGGCGCCGGGGAAGACGGGCATGGTGGCTCTCGCCGAGGATCTGAGGCGGCCGACGCAGGCGGTGCGAGGCCGGGGCGGCCTCACCGCGGAGGTGTTCTCCGATCTCGCCGCGGCCGAGGGGCTGTGGCGGGCGCTGGAGACCGATCCGGCCGTCCTGATGACGCCCTACCAGCGCTTCGACTGGGTGGCGGCCTATTGCGCCGCCGGGATCGATGCGGGCGAGGCGACGCGCATCCTCGTGCTGCGTGACGGGCTCGGGCGGGCGCGGGTGCTGCTCCCGCTCACCGTCGGGCGGCACGGCCCGTTGCGGGTGGCCCGGGTGGTCGGTGACCGGCACGCCAACTTCCACATGCCGCTCTTCGCCTCCCGCGAGGCGGCGGCGATGCCGGCCGAGGACCTGACGGCGGCGCTCACCGATGCCGGCCGCGCGGCGGGTATCGACGCCTTCGTCTTCCGCAACCAGCCGCGCTTCTGGGATGGAACCCCGAACCCGCTGGCCGGAGGCGGCCTGCCGGCGCCGAGCGACGCCTACGGCATGCTGCTCGGTCCCGATGCCGAGGCGACCCTGCGCCGGGTGTTCAGCGGCGACACCCGCAAGAAGCTGCGGGCCAAGGAGCGCAAGCTCGTGGAGTTCCTGGGCGCGATCGAGCACCGCGTCGCCGGGACGCCGGAGGCGGCGGCCGAGATCCAGGCCGCGTTCTACGCGCAGAAGGCCGCGCGTTTCGCCGATCTCGGCATCGCCGATCCCTATGCGGACGCGGCGGTGCGCCGCTTCATCGCCACCGCGACCGCCACCGCGCCGGGCGCTACGCCGGCGATCGAGGTTCATGCCCTGGTGGCATCCGAGAGCGGGCGCATCCTGGCGACTTTTGGCGGCGCGGTGGACGGCGCCCGCTTCTGCGGAATGTGGACCTCGTTCGACACCGACTCCGAACTCGGCCGGTTCAGCCCCGGCGAGATCCTGCTGCACCGGCTCGTCGGCGATCAGGCCGCGCGGGGGCGCCGGGCGCTCGACCTCGGCGTGGGCGAGGCGGGCTACAAGGCCAAGACCTGCGACGAGACCATCGAACTCGTGGAGCAGACCGTGCCGGTGAGCCCGGCGAGCCATGCGCTGGCCCTTGCCTCACGGGTCGCGGTGCGGCTCAAGCATCGGATCAAGCGCTCTCCGCGGCTCTGGGCGGCGGCCCAGAGCCTGCGGCGGCTGCGGCGGCGCTGACGCCGTTCGAGGTCAGAAGCCGCGGTTGGCGATCGAGGGCAGCGAGGGCTGCGTGTAGGCGCGGTTCACGTCCCGGCGGGTCTGGGTGCCGTTGGTGTCGGAGGACCGGCGGAAGTTGCTCGCCTCGAAGGCGGAGGACAGGCCGGGGCCGCCGGAATCGGTGCTGTTGCAGGCCGAGAGCCCGCCCGCGAGGAGGGCGGCGGCGAGGACGATCAGGGTGGGACGCATCGGGACTTCCTGTCGAAGGCGGGGCAGCCCCGCGGGTCGAACGGAAGGCGTGCCGTGCTCCACCACCCCTCGGCAAGGGGAAAGTCGCGGCGCGGGAGCGATCCCGCGCCGGGTGTGACCTATTCAACCTCGCCTGTTCGGCGTGATTACTCGGCCGCGGCCTTGAGATAGCGGGCCGGGTCGTAGTTGAGGATCGGTCCGAGCCAGCGCTCCACCTCGGCGATGTCCATCCCCTTGCGCAGGGCATAATCCTCGACCTGATCGCGCTCGACCTTGGCGACGCCGAAGTAATGCGCCTCCGGATGGGCGAGATAGAGGCCCGAGACCGAGGAGCCCGGCCACATGGCGTAGGACTCGGTGAGCTTCACGCCGATGCGGCTCTCGGCCTTGAGCAGATCGAACAGCGTGACCTTTTCCGTATGGTCGGGCTGGGCCGGGTAGCCCGGCGCCGGACGGATGCCGTCGTACTTCTCGTGCACCAACTCATCCGGGGTGAAGTTCTCTTCGGGTGCGTAGCCCCAGAACTCCCGGCGAACGCGCTCGTGCATCCGCTCGGCGAAGGCCTCGGCGATGCGGTCGGCCAGCGCCTTGACGAGGATCGAGCGGTAATCGTCGTTGGCTCGCTCGAAGCGCTCGGCGATGCGCACTTCTTCCAGGCCCGCGGTGACGACGAAGGCGCCGACATAATCGGCAATCCCCGTCTCGGCCGGTGCCACAAAGTCCGAGATCGAGGTGTTGGGGCGTCCGTCGCGCTTCGAGAGCTGCTGGCGCAGGCCGTGGAAGGTCGCGAGCGTCTCGGAGCGGCTCTCGCCGGTGAAGAGGCGGATATCGTCGCCGACACTGTTGGCTGGCCAGAAGCCGATCACCGCCTTCGGGTTGAACCAGCGCTCCTCCACGATCTGCTTGAGCATCACCTGTGCGTCCTCGAACAGGGCGCGGGCGGCCGGGCCCTGCTCCGGATCGTCGAGGATCGCGGGGTAGCGGCCCTTGAACTCGTAGGTCTGCAGGAACGGCGTCCAGTCGATGTAGGGGACGAGGTCCGCCACCTCGTAGGAGCCGTAAACGCGGGTGCCGGTGAAGCTGGGCTTCTTCGGAGCGTAACCCGACCAGTCGATCTTGAAGGCGTTGGCGCGGGCTTTCGCCAGCGGCAGGCGCTGCTTGTCGGCCTCCGAGCGGCGATGCGCGTCGGCGACCTTGGCGTATTCGGCTCGCACCTTCTCGATGGTCGATCCGCGGGTCTCCTTCGAGATCAGGCTCGACACCACGCCCACCGCGCGGCTCGCATCGGTGACGTAGACCGCCTGGCCCTTCTCGTAGGCCGGATGGATCTTCACCGCCGTGTGGACACGGCTGGTGGTGGCGCCGCCGATCAGGAGCGGCATCTCCATGCCCTCGCGCTCCATCTCGGCGGCCACATGCACCATCTCGTCGAGGGAAGGCGTGATCAGGCCCGAGAGGCCGACGATGTCGACGTTCTCGCGTTTCGCCGTCTCGAGGATCTTGGCGGCCGGCACCATCACGCCGAGATCGATGATCTCGTAATTGTTGCAGGCCAGAACCACGCCGACGATGTTCTTGCCGATGTCGTGGACGTCGCCCTTCACGGTCGCCATCAGCACCTTGCCGGCGGCCTGGCGCTGGCCGGTGCCGCCATTGGCCCGCTTCTCCTCCTCCATGAAGGGTTCGAGATAGGCCACCGCCTGCTTCATCACGCGGGCGGACTTCACGACCTGGGGCAGGAACATCTTGCCGGAGCCGAACAGGTCGCCGACCACGTTCATGCCGGCCATCAGCGGGCCCTCGATGACATGGAGTGGGCGCTCGGCCTCTTTGCGGGCCTCTTCGGTGTCGGCGACGATGTACTCGGTGATGCCGTTGACCAGCGCATGCTCGATGCGCTTGGCGACCGGGGCCTCGCGCCACGACAGGTCGGCGGTCTTGGCCTGGGCCGAGGCGCCGGTCTTGAAGCGCTCGGCGGCCTCCAGCAGGCGCTCGGTGGAATCCTCGCGCCGGTTGAGGACGACGTCCTCGCACAGCTCGCGCAGTTCGGCCGGGATCTCGTCATAGACCGCGAGCTGACCCGCGTTGACGATGCCCATGTCCATGCCGGCCTTGATGCAATGGAACAGGAACACCGCGTGCATCGCCTCGCGCACCGGCTCGTTGCCGCGGAAGGCGAAGCTGAGGTTCGAGACGCCGCCGGAGATATGGGCGTGGGGCAGGGTCTCGCGGATCGTGCGGGTCGCCTCGATGAAGGCGACGCCGTAAGGGTTGTGCTCCTCGATGCCCGTGGCGACCGCGAAGATGTTGGGGTCGAAGATGATGTCTTCCGGCGGGAAGCCGACCTGCTCGGTCAGGATCTTGTAGGCCTTGGTGCAGATCTCGACCTTGCGCTCGTAAGAGTCGGCCTGGCCCTGCTCGTCGAAGGCCATCACGACGACCGCCGCGCCGTAGGAGCGGCAGATCTTGGCGGATTCGATGAACTTCTCCTCGCCCTCCTTCATGGAGATCGAGTTCACGATCGGCTTGCCCTGGATGCATTTCAGGCCGGCCTCGATCACCTCGAATTTCGAGGAATCGACCATCACCGGCACGCGGGCGATATCGGGCTCGGCGGCGACGAGGTTGAGGAACTCGACCATCGCCTTCTCGCTGTCGAGCAGGCCTTCGTCCATGTTGACGTCGATGACCTGGGCGCCGGCCGCGACCTGATCGCGGGCGACGTCGAGCGCGGCGGCGTAGTCGCCGTTGGTGATGAGCTTCCTGAACTTGGCCGAGCCGGTGACGTTGGTGCGCTCGCCGACGTTGACGAAGGGGATCTCCTTCGTGAGCACGAAGGGCTCCAGGCCCGACAGGCGCATCAGGCGCGGGATCTCGGGAATCGCGCGCGGCGTCTTGTCGGCCACCGCCTCCGCGATGGCGCGGATATGGTCCGGCGTGGTGCCGCAGCAGCCGCCGACCATGTTGACGAGGCCGGAGGCGGCAAACTCGCCCACCAGCTTGCCCATGGCCTCCGGGCTCTCGTCATAGAGGCCGAACTCGTTGGGCAGGCCGGCATTCGGATAGGCGCAGACCAGCGTGTCGCAGATGCGCGACAGCTCGGCGATGTGGCCGCGCATCTCCTTGGCGCCGAGCGCGCAGTTGAGGCCGAAGGTCAGCGGGCTCGAATGCCGCAGCGAGTTCCAGAACGCGGCCGGGGTCTGGCCCGAGAGGGTGCGGCCGGAGAGATCGGTGATGGTACCGGAGATCTGGATCGGCAGGCGGATGCCGGTCTCGTCGAACACCTGCCACGCAGCGGCGATCGCCGCCTTGGCGTTGAGCGTGTCGAAGATCGTCTCGATGAGGATGAGTTCGGCGCCGCCGTCGATCAGGCCGCGCACCTGCTCGACATAGGCCTGCTTGACCTGATCGAAGGTCACGGCGCGGTAGCCGGGATTGTTCACGTCCGGCGAGATCGACAGCGTGCGGTTGGTCGGGCCGATGGCGCCGGCGACGAACCGGCGGCGCCCGTCCTTCTCTTCGGCAAGCTTGGCGGCCTCGCGGGCGAGGCGAGCGCCCTCGGCGTTCAGCTCGTGGATGATTGATTCCATGCCGTAATCGGCCTGGGCGATCGTGGTGCCGGAAAACGTGTTCGTCTCGCAGACGTCGGCGCCCGCGAGGAAGTAGTCGAGGTGGATCTGCCGGATCGCGTCGGGCTGGGTCAGGATCAGGAGGTCGTTGTTGCCCTTCTGGTCGTGGCCGTGATCCTTGAAGCGATCACCCCGGAAATCCTCTTCCGTGTATTTCAGCCGCTGGATCACCGTGCCCATCGCCCCGTCGAGGACGAGGATCTTTTCCGAGGCGCGCTGGCGCAGGGCGCGCTCGATCTCGGTGCCGTCGACGGGAGGGAAAGCGGTCATGTCGGACGATCCTGGGATGTTCCGGGACGGCGATGGCCGAAAGCGTCGGCCGCATCAACCCACCTCATCCTGAGGTGCCGGAGCGAAGCGGAGGCCTTTGAGGCTTCCAGAACATGCGATCGCTCCCGAGCCCTCCCTCAGCGATCGCGGCGCGGTCGCTGAGGGGGATGAGGTTCGGGAGCGGCGTGGCGAGGGGTCAGGCCGCCTTGGCTTCCGGCTTCGCCACCGGCTTGGCCGGCGCCTGCGAGCGCAGACCGAGCAGGTGGCAGATGGCGTAGACCAGATCCGAGCGGTTCATTGAGTAGAAGTGGAAGTCCTCCACGCCCTCGTCGACGAGGTCGAGCACCTGCTCGGCGGCGACCGCCGCGGCCACGAGACGGCGGGTCTCCACGTCGTTGTCGAGACCTTCGAACCGGGCAGCGAGCCAGTAGGGCACCGAGGCGCCGGTGCGGCGGGCGAAGTTGGCCGCCTGCTTGAAGTTCTGCACGGGCAGGATGCCTGGGATGATCGGGATGTCGATGCCGGCCGCGCGCACCTTGTCGAGGTAGCGCAGATAGATCTCATTATCGAAGAAGAACTGGGTGATCGCCTGATCGGCGCCAGCATCGACCTTCGCCTTCAGCGCGTCGATGTCGGCATCGAGCGAGGCGGCCTCCGGGTGCTTCTCCGGATAGGCCGAGACCGAGACCTTGAAGTCGCCGATCCGCTTGATCCCGGCCACGAGGTCCGAGGTCTGGGCGTAGCCGCCGGGATGCGGCCGGTAGCTGTGGCCGACGCCCTCGGCCGGGTCGCCGCGCAGGGCCACGATGTGGCGCACGCCCGCATCCCAGTAGGACTGCACCACGGCGTCGATCTCTTCCCGCGTGGCGTTCACGCAGGTGAGGTGGGCGGCCGGCTTGAGGTTGGTCTCGCGCACCATCCGCGCCACGGTGTTGTGGGTGCGCTCGCGGGTGGAGCCGCCGGCCCCGTAGGTCACCGAGACGAATTTCGGCTGGAGCGGCGCGAGACGCTCGATCGAGGACCAGAGGATCTTCTCCATCTCCTCGGTCTTGGGCGGGAAGAACTCGATCGAGACGCGGATCGGGCGGAAGCCGTCGCGGCTGGCGCGGTGCCGGGAAGCGCTGGGCATCTGTCGTCCCTTCTGAAGTCTGTTCGTCTTGGGGCCGCGGCTCAGGCCACGGCACGTTCGGGGGCAGCGGTCTCGATTCCGGCGGAGGCGTCGTGCGCCAGCCAGAGCGTGACGGTGAGAGGCAGTTCGGTGCCGTCCTCGGGGGCGAGGTCGCGGCTCTCGACATCGGACAAGCCTGCCTGGACCAGCCAGCCCGCCACCTGATCGGCGCCGAAGCCGAGGCGGCGGTGCGCTTGGCTCTCGCGCAGGTGTTCGAGATTGTGCGGCGCAAAATCGACGACGAGAAGGCGACCGCCCGGCGCCACGAGGCGCGCAGCCTCGCGCAGCGCGCGTGCCGGATCGTCGAGGTAGTGCAGCACCTGATGCAGCACCACGAGATCGAAGCCGCCACGGCCGAAGGGCGGCGCGTGCAGGTCGCCCTGGCGCAGGTCGACCCGCGACAGGCCGAGCCGCTCGAGGTTGGCGCGGGCGACCGAGAGCATGGCGTGGCTCGAATCGAGCCCGGTGGCGCGGCCGGCCAGCGGCGCCAGCAGGCCGAGCATCTTGCCGGTGCCGGTGCCGAGATCGACCACGTGACGGATCGGCCGGTCGCCGAGCGCGTCGAGCACCGCGGCCTCGACGGCGGCCTCGGGCACGTGGAGCGAGCGCAGGCCATCCCATTTCGGTGCGAGCCGGGCGAAGAAGGACTGAGCGGCCTCGGCGCGCTGGGCCCGGACCGATTCGAGCCGGGCACGGTCTTCCGAGAGCGGCGGGGCGGCATGGTCCAAAGCCGCGATCAGCGGCTCGACGAAGCCGATCGCTGCCTCGCGCAGACGGAAGAAGGCCCAGGCGCCCTCGCGGTGGCGCTCGATCAGACCCGATTCCACCAGGAGCTTGAGATGGCGCGAGATGCGCGGCTGCGACTGGCCGAGGATGTCGGTGAGGTCGGAGACCGACAATTCTCCCTCGGCGAGCAGGGCGAGGATGCGCAGCCGCGTCTCCTCCGCCGCTGCCCGCAGCACGGCAAGCGCTTCGGCGAAGGGCACCGGGGCGGGGTCGAGATTTTGCCTGGAACTGCTCTCGCTAGACATAAAGATATCTTTATGTGCGTAGCGGGCTTGGCGCAAGAGGGTTTTGCGACCCCGTGAGACGACGTGCGCGGTTCTTCATCGTCGCTCTCGACGAGGCCCGTCATTCCGGGGCCGCGCACCGGAGCCCGGAAGCCACCCGTGATGCGCGGTGCCCGGTCTCAGTCGAACCGTGGCGGCCCGTCAAAAACTCCGTGTTCGCCGGCGACCCCGGAATGACGACGGAACGGGCGCGTTCAGCCATGACGCGCCTCACAGCGTTCGGAGCGTCGACGGCCGCTACTGATAGGCCTTCTTCAGATCGACGGAGCAGCGCACGCCGACCTCGGCATAGCCCGCATCGAGCCAGGCCTTGGCCGCGCTGCGGCCCCTGTCGCGCAGACGCTCGATGACGTGCCAGCGGGCATCGAGGCGCGTGGAGGCGGCGTAGTCGTCGAGCTCATCCGTGCCGTCGATGCGGTGGAGGAAGACCCGCTCCAGGCCCGGAACCTCCTGTCCGCCCTCCTCGATCAGGCCGTGCACGAAGTCGATGGCGCGCAGTTCCCGCATCAGGTTGGCGTTGAAGGTGATCTCGTTGAGCCGGTTCTGGATGTCGCGGGACGAGCGCGGCGTCTCGCGGCGCTCCACCGGGTTGATCTGCACCAGCAGGATGTCGCGGGTGCTCGCCCCGTGCAGGGGATAGAGGGCCGGATTGCCGAGATAGCCGCCGTCCCAGTAGGGCACGCCCTCGATCTCGACCGCCTGAAACACGGTGGGCAGGCAGGCCGAGGCCATGAGGTGGTCGGCGGTGAGGCGCTCGCGCTCGAACACGGCGAGCTTGCCGGTCCAGACATTGGTGGCGGAGACGAACACGTTGGCGGTTTCGGCCCCGCGCAGGCGGTCGAAATCGACCGTGCGCTCCAGCGCTCCGCGCAGCGGATTGATGTTGAGGGGATTGGCCGTGTAGGGGCCGGGATTGACGGCCTTCAGCCACATCTCGATGAAGGGGTTGCCCTTCCAGACATGGAAGAGGCCGTCGATCCAGCTCTGCTGCGCCGGTTTCAAGTCGGCATCCAGGCTCGCTTCGCGCCAGAATTTCGCGAGCGCCGCCCGCGCCCCATCGGGGCCGCCCGCGAGCCAGCCGTCCACCAGCACGACAGCGTTCATCGCCCCCGCGCTCGCGCCCGTCACCGCCTCGAAGGCGATGCGTCCGTCCTCGATCAACGCATCGAGCACGCCCCAGGTGAAGGCGCCGTGCGAGCCGCCGCCTTGGAGGGCGAGCGAGACCGCCTTCTCGGCCTGCGGTCCGGCCAGCCCCCGGAAGCCGTGTCCGACGCGCGTCGAATCGGCGATCGGAACGGGCACGACGGTCGCCGGATTATGGGCGTTATCGTGCGGCGCGTCCGGCCGATCGGTTTCGGCCGCTTGCTCGGAGAGAGGCGTGTCCATCGTGGCTCGCACGGTTGTTGCAATGCACTCATAGATGGTGCGCTGCGATAGAATGGTTCGTGCGGTCCTTTGCCTCGTGGGCCGTTGATGCCATAGGAGAGAACGAGCATGGCTGCATCGGCATCCTTGCATCGAGACGACGCACGCTCGACATCTGGCTCGGGATGCGACATGGAAGCGGCCTTGTATCGAGGCATGCGGCGCATCCGTTCGCGCGGGCGCGGCGGCAGGTCGCGGATCGCACCGGATTCGGATAAGATCATGCCCGCGCCTGCGGGACGCCGAAAGCCGGCACGCGCGGACGATAATTGACCCGCGAAGGCACGATGGAAGTCATGGAAGCTCCCGACGCCCTGGCAAACCCGCTCGATTCTCAGAGCCCGAACATGAAGGGCCCGGAGATCGCCGGGCCGGCACCGCGCCACCGCACCGTCGGCGTGCAGATCGGACAGGGTGAAGGCGCGGTCACCGTCGGCGGCGGCGCCCCGATCGTCGTGCAGTCGATGACCAACACCGACACGGCCGATATCGACGGCACCGTGGCCCAGGTCGCCCAGCTCGCCCGCGCCGGCTCGGAGCTGGTGCGCATCACGGTCGATCGCGACGAGGCGGCGGCGGCCGTGCCGAAGATCCGCGAGCGGCTCGACCGCATCGGCGTTCACGTGCCGCTGGTGGGCGACTTCCACTATATCGGCCACAAGCTCCTGTCCGACCATCCGGCCTGCGCCGAGGCGCTGGCCAAGTACCGGATCAATCCGGGCAATGTCGGCTTCAAGGAGAAGAAGGACACCCAGTTCTCGACCATCGTCGAGCAGGCGATCAAGTACGGCAAGACCGTGCGCATCGGTGCGAACTGGGGCTCGCTCGACGGCGAGCTCCTGACCCACCTGATGGATGAGAACGCCAAGTCGCCGACGCCGATCGACGCTCGCGCGGTGATGCGTGAGGCGATGGTGCAGTCGGCTCTGACCTCGGCCGACCGTGCGGTGTCGCTCGGCCTGCCGAAGGACCGCATCATCCTCTCGGCCAAAGTCTCGGCGGTGCAGGACCTCATCGCCGTCTACCGCGAGGTGGCGCGCCGCTCCGACTACGCGATCCATCTCGGCCTGACCGAGGCCGGCATGGGCTCGAAGGGCATCGTCGCCGCCTCCGCCGCCATCGGCGTGCTCCTGCAGGAGGGCATCGGCGACACGATCCGCTACTCGCTGACGCCGGAGCCCGGCGGCGACCGGACGGTCGAGGTGAAGGCGGCGCAGGAACTGCTGCAGACCATGGGCTTCCGCACCTTCGTGCCGCTGGTCGCCGCCTGCCCCGGCTGCGGCCGCACCACCTCGACGACGTTCCAGGAACTGGCCCGCGACATCCAGAACTGGATCTCGACCTCCATGCCGGAGTGGAAGAAGTCCTATCCGGGTGTCGAGGGGCTCAACGTCGCGGTGATGGGCTGCATCGTCAACGGACCGGGCGAGTCGAAGCACGCCGATATCGGCATCTCACTGCCCGGCACCGGTGAGAGCCCGAGCGCCCCGGTCTTCATCGACGGCAAGAAGGCGATGACCCTGCGGGGCGCGACGCTCGCCAAGGATTTCGAGGCGATCGTGATCGACTACATCGAGCGCCGCTTCGGCCAGGGCAAGCGCGACGCCGCCGAGTGAGTTCTCTCGGTGAGACGGCCGCCTTCATCGCCCGCGCGGGTGGATGGGGCGGCCGTCTTTCCGTTCCGGGACGGGTCGCCCGCTCCGACCTGCCTTCCTCCTTTCCGACCGCCGTGATGTCCGGTCCGCGTTTCGCGATCCGAACACGCGCCACCCCGCCTCCGGCGAGCCGCTCCGTCGCGACCGGGTGCCCGCTCCGGCACGACCGATCCGCACGACTGACGCATTCCCTTCATGCGACTCCGGCACACCCGGCCGGACGACGCGCGAGCCCAGGCAAGCCTGCCCGATGACCCAGCCTGCCAGCCCAAATGGCGCGAGTCCAAGTTCGGCCGGCGCGAGTCCGGCCGGCACAAGTCCGGCGAGCCCGATTCCGTCAGGCGCTCCCGCCGCGGGCGGTCCGGCGCCCGGCGAAGGAGGCCCGGTCGCGGCGTCCGCCGGCGCGCACGATCCGTCCGACGCGGCGGCCGAGGGCCACGCCAAGGCGGGCTTTTGGGCGCTCACGGTCGGCTCCGTCGGCGTGGTTTACGGCGATATCGGCACGAGCCCGCTCTACGCCTTCCGCGAGGCGCTCGCGCCCTCGCGCAGCGACGGCATCCTGCTCGCCGAGGAGGTGATCGGCACCGCCTCGCTCATCATCTGGGCGCTGCTGCTGATCGTCACGATCAAGTACGTCGCGATCCTGCTGCGGATGGACAACAACGGCGAGGGCGGCATCCTCTCGCTGATGGCCCAGGCGCGTCACGCGCTCGGCGGCTCCAAGATCGTGTTCATGCTGGGCCTGCTCGGCGCCTCGCTGTTCTACGGTGATTCCGTCATCACCCCGGCGATCTCGGTGCTCTCGGCAGTGGAAGGGCTCAAACTCGTCACGCCGGCCTTCAACGACTACGTCCTGCCGATCACGGTGGCGATCATCCTCGGCCTGTTCGCGGTCCAGAGTCACGGCACGGCCCGCGTCGCGACCTTCTTCGGGCCGGCCATGGTGGTGTGGTTCCTGGCCATGGCCGCCGCCGCCCTGCCCCACATCGCCGGTAATCCCGGCGTGCTCGCCGCCTTCAATCCCTGGTACGCGGTGCATTACCTGCTCGGCCACGGCACCGGTGCGCTGGTGGCGCTCGGCGCGGTGTTCCTGGCAGTGACCGGAGCCGAGGCCCTGTTCGCCGATCTCGGCCATTTCGGGCGCCGCCCGATCCAGGTGGCGTGGCTCGGCCTCGTCGCGCCCTGCCTCGTCCTGAACTATCTCGGCCAGACCGCTCTGGTGCTGGCCAAGCCCGAGACGACCGATCCGTTCTACCAGCTCGTGCCGGAATGGGGCCTGATCCCGATGGTGCTGCTGGCCACACTCGCCACGGTGACGGCGAGCCAGGCGGTCATCACCGGCGCCTTCTCCCTGTCGCGGCAGGCGATCCAGCTCGGCATGCTGCCGCGCATGGAGATCCGCCACACCTCCGAGGCGCATTCGGGCCAGATCTACCTGCCGCAGATCAACACCCTGCTCGCCCTCGGCGTGGTGGTCCTGGCAGTGACCTTCCGCTCCTCCTCCGCGCTCGCCTCGGCCTACGGCATCGCCGTGACCGGTACGATGCTGCTCACCGCCTCCATGGCCTACGTGGTGCTGTGGAAGGTGGTGCGCCTCTCGCCGCTCGTGTCGGCGGCGATCATCATGCCCTTCATCGTGCTGGAAACCCTGTTCCTGCTCTCGAACCTGCTGAAGCTGCACGAGGGTGGCTACGTGCCCCTGATGCTGGCCGGCGGCCTGATGCTGATGATGTGGACCTGGGTGCGGGGCGTCACGATCCTGTTCAACAAGACCCGCAAGACCGACGTGCCGCTGATCGAGCTCGTCGGCATGCTGGAGAAGAGCACCTCCTATCAGCGGGTGAAGGGCACGGCGGTCTTCCTGACGAGCGACCCCGAGATCGCGCCCGCCGCGCTGCTGCACAACATGAAGCACAACAAGGTGATCCACGAGAAGAACGTGGTGCTCACCGTCGAGACCATGGACCGGCCCCGCGCGAGCCAGGCCGAGCGGGTGCGGATCGAGCCCGTGGGCTTCGGCTTCTACCGGGTGGTGATGCGCTTCGGCTTCATGGAGACGCCCAACATCCCGCGCACCCTGACCCTGCTCAAGCGCGAGGGCTTCAAGTTCGACATCATGTCGACCTCGTTCTTCCTGTCGCGCCGCTCGATCCGCCCGGCCGCCCATTCCGGCATGCCGCTGTGGCAGGATCGGATCTTCATCACGCTCGCCAAGAACGCCAACGACGCCACGGACTTCTTCCAGATCCCGACCGGTCGCGTCGTTGAGGTGGGCACTCAGGTCACCGTCTAGAGCATCGTCCCGGATATCGGATCCGGGACGATGCTCTCTCTCGGTGTTTGTGCATCGTCTTTTCCTGAAAGCCGGCAACCACCTGTCGGGGCGATGCTCTGGACGTAACGGGCCGGCACCAACTGCCCGACCCCAACTGCCCGGCCTCATGGGCGGCAGCGTCGAGCGGGTATTCGTTTCGGGCGGACAGCGTAAAGTTGCGAAAAGTTCTGTGGCCGACCCGCTACAGGACGATGATTTGCGCGCGATGATCTTGTGTCCCCGCACATCGTGCCGTACGGCTGAGCTTACGAAAAGCAAGCAACAACAACAGTTTAGCATAATTCCAAACAACCGACCGGTCTCGTTCCGCGCATTGCAGCGGAGGCCGTCGGCTGTGCCGGACAAATGGAGTCAGGCGTATGGGCTCGGTTCGCACTCTCGTCGGCGTCCGCGCCCTGCGGACGATGGCGCTGGCAGGCGCCTCACTCTTCGCACTCACCGCAGGCGCCACAGCGCAGCAGGCGACCGCGCGCCTGGAAGAGCTGTCGGTCGAAGGCACCGGCCGGGGGGCGGGCGCCACCGGTGGCGGGCAATCCGCCCAGCGCGGCGCCGATGGACGTGCGGCCCCCGAGGATCCGCGCGGCCCGGTCACGGGCTACGTCGCCACCCGCTCCGCCACCGCGACCAAGACCAACACCCCGCTGATCGAGACCCCGCAATCGATCACCGTGGTCGGCCGCGAGCAGATCGACGCGCAGAAGGCGCAGACGCTCACCCAGGCGACGCAGTACACGGCCGGCGTCTATTCCGGCACCTTCGGTGCCGACACCCGAGTCGATTATTTCAGCCTGCGCGGCTTCATCGCGAGCGATTACGGCATCTACCGCGACGGCCTGCAGGTGCTGAACTACGGCTTCGGCACCTTCAAGGTCGAGACCTTCGGCCTTGAACGGATCGAGGTGCTGCGCGGCCCCGCGGCCGTGCTGTTCGGCGCGGGCAATCCGGGCGGCATCATCAACCAGATCACCAAGCGCCCCACGACCCAGCCCTTCGGCTATGTCGAGGTCGGCGGCGGCTCGTTCGGACAGGTCTACGGCGCCTTCGACATCGGCGGCCCGGTCGACGATTCCGGCCACTGGTTCTACCGCCTGACGGGCTTCGGGCGGCAGGGCGGGACCCAGGTCGAGGGCGCGCCCGACGACCGGGCCTACATCGCGCCGGCCCTGACCTACCGCCCGGATGCCGGCACCTCGCTCACCCTGCTGACGAGCTACCAGCGCGACTCGACCGCGGTCACGGCGAACTTCCTGCCCTATCTGGGCACCGCTCGGCCGAACCTGAGCGGGCTGCGCATCCCGCGCTCGCTCAATGTCGGCGACCCGACCATCAACACCTTCCAGCGCGAGCAGGCCTTCGCGGGCTACGAGTTCGAGCACGCCTTCAACGAGACTTGGACCTTCCGCCAGAACCTCCGCTACTCGTTCAGCGACGCCTTCCAGAATTCCTACCTCAACCAGACCGGCTACGCCGACGCGGCGCAGACCCAACTGGCGCGCTACCAGTTCCTGACGAGTTCGAAGGTCGGGATCTTCCAGGTCGACAACCAGGCCGAGGCACGCTTCTTCGACGGCTACTTCGCCCACGACCTCCTGATCGGCCTCGACTACAAGCGCTACGACCTGCACGACAACCAGGGCACCAACTTCGCGGCGGGCTACAGCGTCACCCCGCTGAGCATCATCAACCCGATTTACGGCCAGATCCTGGGCCGTCCGGCGCCCTACCTCGTCAATTCGGACACCTTCCAGCAACTCGGCATTTACATTCAGGATCAGATCAAGCTCACCGACCGCCTGACCTTGGTGCTCGGCGGCCGCCAGGACTTCGCCGACAACGTGGTGCGTGACCGGCTCAGCCCGACCAACAGCAGCCGCCGCAGCGACGAGGCCTTCAGCGGCCGCGCCGCCCTGATCTACAACTTCCCCGAGGGGCTCGCGCCCTATGTCAGCTACTCGACCTCGTTCCAGCCGCAGATCGGCTCGGACGCCAATGGTCGGAGCTACGCGCCGGAATACGGCGAGCAGGTCGAGGTGGGCGTCAAGTTCGAGCCCGTCGGCTACGGCTTCTTCCTGACGGCGGCTGCCTTCGACCTCGTGCGCCAGAACGTGCTGCAGCCGGTGCCCGGTACGTTCTTCAGTTCGCCGCTCGGCGAGGTGCGATCGCGCGGCGTCGAGGTCCAGGCGGTCGCCAACCTCGCGCAGGGGCTGAACCTCGTCGGCGCCTTCACCGCCTACGACCTCCAGACCATCAAGGGCAACGCCGATCAGGTCGGCCGCACCCCGACCCGTATTCCGGAGGTGCTGGCCTCGGTCTTCGCCGACTACACCATCCCCACCGGCGATTGGCGCGGCTTCGGCTTCGGCGGCGGCGTCCGCTATGTCGGGCGCTCCTTCGCCGATGTCGCCAACACCCTGACGGTGCCGGACTACGTGCTGTTCGACGCGCAGATCCATTACACCTGGGACAACTGGCGCGCGGCGATCAACGCCACCAACCTCGGTGACCGCCGCTTCGTCTCCTCCTGCATCTCGGCCAACGAGTGCTTCTACGGCGAGGCTCGCCGCGTGCTGGCGAGCGTGAGCTACAAGTGGTGAGTCGCCGCAGGGCCCGTCCGCGGGCCCTGCACATGCTTGGAGGCGGCCGGCAGCCGGGCTATCTCGGGTTCGCTTAAGCGGATCGTGAGAATCCGCTCGCTCGAGGAACGCCTGCCGTCATGATCGTCCGTCCCCTTCTCGCCGCCGTCGCGGCCGCCGGCCTCGTCTGTCCCGCCGCCGCGCAGGAGCCGGCCGCCCCGCCGCCCGCTTCGCAGGAGCCCTCGAAGGAGGCCGCGCCGCCGCGGCCGATCCGCAACGCGCCGAGCCCACGGGCGCTTGAATTTGCCGCCTATATCTTCTCGGCGGTCAATGTCTGCGGCTACCGGCTCAACACGTCGGAATTCGAGGCGCTGCTCGCCAAGCAGAACACGCGGCCCGAGGATGTCAGCCCCCGCGGGCCCTTCGGCAACCGGGTGATCGGCATCTTCACGCTGATGTCCAACCAGATGAACCTCAACCGCGAGCAGTCCTGCCTCGCGGTGGCCGGCGAGTATGGGCCCGAGGGGAGTGTGGTGAAGAACGTCCTGCTGCCGCCGGGCTCCGACGCACCGCCCGCCGCGCCCGCAGGCAAGCCGGCACAGCCTTAGCCGTCCCCATTCGAGCGTCGGGCCCGCCCCATCGTGGACCCGACGGCCGATCGGCACCCCGCGATGTCGGCGGCTCCCCGTTCCCGCGAAATGCTGTAGAGGGACGGGGCAGACCTCCGTCCGACTCTTCCGCTGGCCCTGGCCCCATGTCCGTGATCGACCCCGTGCTTCGCCCTCAGCCGCGCCCCGGCGTGCTCGCCATCGAGGCCTACGTGCCCGGCAAGAGTGCCGCGCCGGGTGTGGCGAAGATCCACAAGCTCTCCTCCAACGAGACGCCGCTGGGCCCGAGCCCGCGGGCGATCGAGGCGGTGCGGGCCGAGGCCGCGACGCTCGCCCTCTATCCCGACGGCAGCGCCACCCGCCTGCGCGCGGCGATCGGCGCCCGCTACGGGCTCGACCCCGCCCGCATCGTCTGCGGCGCGGGCTCGGACGAGTTGCTGACCCTGCTGGCGCTCGCCTTCGTCGGGCCGGGCGACGAGGGCATCTTCTGCGAACACGGTTTCCTCGTGTACCGCATCGCGATCCTGACGGCCGGCGGCACGCCGGTGGTGGCGCCGGAGACGAACCTCACGGCGAATGTCGACGCGATCCTCGCCGCGGTGACGCTGCGCACCCGGATCGTCTATCTCGCCAACCCGAACAACCCGACCGGCACCTACCTGCCGTTCGAGGAGGTCCGCCGCCTGCAGGCCGGCCTGCCCGGCAACGTGGTGCTGGTGCTCGACGGGGCCTATGCCGAGTACGTGCGGGCCAACGACTACACCGCCGGCCTCGAACTCGCCCTCGACGCGCCCAACGTCGTGATGACGCGCACGTTCTCGAAGATCCACGGGCTGGCGGCGCAGCGGATCGGCTGGATGGTCGGGTCCGAAGTCGTGGTCGATGCGGTCAACCGCATCCGCGGACCGTTCAACCTGTCCGCGGGCGGTATCGCGGCCGGCGCGGCGGCGATCGCCGACGAGGCCCATGTCGCGGCGGCGATCGCCCACAACGACGAGTGGCTCGCTTGGCTCACCCGCGCGGTCGAGGCGCTGGGGCTCACCGTGACGCCGAGCGTCGGCAACTTCCTGCTCGTCCACTTCTCCGACGCGCCCGGCCGCACGGCGGCGGAAGCGGATGCGCACCTGACGCGCGCCGGCGTGATCGTTCGGCGGGTCTCCTCCTATGGCCTGCCCAACGCCCTGCGGGTGAGCGTCGGCAGCGCGGAGGCCAACCGCGCCTTCGTCGATGCGCTCGCCGACTTCCTGGGACCGCAGCGCTCGTGACCGCGGTCGTGGAGCGCCTCGCCATCGTCGGGCTTGGTCTGATCGGTTCCTCGATCGCCCGCGGCGCCCGGACCTACGGACTCGCCCGCGAGATCGTGGCGATCGACCGCGATGCCGGCGTGATCGAGCGGGTGAAGGCGCTGGGACTGGCGGACGTCGCGAGCACCGAGGCGTCGGCGGTCGCAGGGGCCGACCTCGTCATCCTCTGTGTGCCGGTGGGCGCCATCGGCGACGTAGCGGCGCAGATCGCCCCGCACCTGAAGCCGGGCGCCGTCGTCTCAGACGTCGGCTCGGTCAAGGCTGCCGTCGTCGCGGCCGTGACCCCGCATCTCTCTGAAAAGAATCCGTTCGTGCCGGCGCATCCGGTGGCGGGCACCGAGTATTCGGGGCCGGATTCGGGTTTCGCCACCCTGTTCTCGAATCGCTGGTGCATCCTCACCCCGCCGGAGGGGGCCGACCCGGCGGCGGTCGAGCGGGTGCAGGGCCTGTGGCAGGGGTTGGGCGCCATCGTCGAGACCATGACGCCCGAGCACCACGACCTCGTGCTCGCCATCACCAGCCACGTGCCGCACCTGATCGCCTACAACATCGTCGGCACGGCGGCCGATCTCGAAGCCGTCACGCAGTCCGAGGTCATCAAGTTCTCCGCCGGCGGTTTTCGCGATTTCACCCGCATCGCCGCCTCCGATCCGACCATGTGGCGCGACATCTTCCTGACCAACCGCGACGCGGTGCTGGAGATGCTCGGGCGCTTCAACGAGGATCTGTCCGCCCTTTCGCGGGCGATCCGCTGGGGCGACGGCGAAGCCCTGCACGACCTGTTCACCCGCACCCGCGCGATCCGCCGCGGCATCGTCGCCATGGGTCAGGAGACGGCCGAGCCGGATTTCGGGCGCGCCCGCAACGCGGCGGCGCCCGAGGCACGGCAGAGCTGAAGGAGAGGCGCGGAAGATGCGGACATTCGCCATCGTCGCCGTGGTCGAGGGCGCGGCACCCGACCTGTTCGAGTGGGTCTCCTTCCACCGCGCCGTCGGCGTGCGCCATTTCGTGATCTACGACAACGGCCTCGACGTCGAAGCGGCGGCCCTCCTGAAGGCGCACGAGGGCATCGGCGTCACCGCCCTGCCCTGCCCGACGCGCATCGACATGACGCCGCGGTTTGCCGCCTACAATCACTTCCTCGCCTCGAGGGCGCGGCTGTTCCGCTTCGCCGCCTTCCTCTCGCTCGACGAGTTCCTCGTGCCGGCGCCCGGCCGCTCGATCCAGGACTGGATCGCCCGCATCCCGCCCCATGCCGGCGCGGTGGTGGTCAACCGGCGCGTCTTCGACACCGCAGGACTGGATGAAAACCCCTCCGGGCTGGTGCTGCGCCGCTTCCCCCGCGCCCTCGCGAACTCGGAGGACGAGGCGAACCGCCCCGTCACGGAGATCTATCGGCAGGGCGCTGTCGCCGCGATCATCGACACGGGACTGGCGACGCTGGTCCAGGGCGAGCGGCTGATGAGCGATTTCAGCCCCGCCGAGCCGGATCCGGTGCGGCCCGGTACCGTGCTCGGCGTGCGCCAGGGCGAGATCCGGCTCAATCACTATCCCCGCCCCGCCCCGGCTGCCTCCGCGACGGGGCCGCACGCGGAAGCCGAGCCGTGCTTCCGGACGCAGAACTGGGTTGGGCCGACCCTCGACGAGATGCGCCACGCCCTCGCCTATCTGGAGGGCGTCGCGCCGGCCGAGGCCTTGCGGCTGCGGGCGCGGTCCGGGGCCGTGCCGGAACTGGCGCGGCCGGTCTCGCCACGGGAGCACCGTCTCTGGCGGCTGCGCCACCTGCATCAGCCGCGCGTCGAGGCCGCCGGTCGGTTCCTCCAGCGCAAGCTCTTCGGGGCGCCGCGTCCCTGGTAGGAGACGGCGGCAACAACCGTTCGGGACGATGCCTTAACGCTGCGCCCTTCGCGCAGCGGGCGCCTTCTTGCCTTTGGCCGCCCCGGCCTTCCGCACGGACGCACTGCCTCCGCCCTTGGATTTCGCCGCCCGCGCCTGTCCGGCGGTCCTGAGGAAGCTCATCGCCCGAGGATTGCGCGCTGCGGCCGAAGCCCGGATCAGCGCCAGGCCGCCCTCGACGTCGCGGTCGATGCCGCGGCCGGCCACAAGGTTTCGGCCGAGCTGGAACTGCGATTCCGAATAGGCCGCGGCGTCGATGTCCGAGCGGTTGTCGATCGACTGCCGGAACCAGTAATTCGCCTCCGCGTCGTCGGGGACACCGTCCCAACCCTGGATCAGGGCCATGCCGAGATTGTGGTAGGCGACGGCCGCCCCGTCCACGGCGGCCTGCCGCAGCATCCGCACCGCCCGCGCCCCTTTGGGCTGCGGCCGCTCCATCTCCATCAACGCGAGGTCGTTGAGTGCCTGGGGCAGCCCCTGCTCGGCCGCCTCCTGCAGCAGGGTGAGGCCGCGGATCGGATCCTTCTTCACGCCGCGGCCCTTGAAATGGAGGTTGGCGAGGTTGAGCTTGGCGGTCCGGTCGTTCTTCGCGACGGCCTGTTCGAGCCAGCGGACGGCCTGCCCGTCGTCTCGCGTCACCCCCCGGCCCGCCATGTAGGCGTAGCCGATGTTGTTCATGGAGGCGGCCGAGCCGCGCTCGGCGCCCTTGCGGTACCAGGCCAGGGCCTCGGCGAGGTCGCGCGGCACGCCGCGAGCGTGGTCGTACTGCATCCCGATGGCGGTATAGGCCGCCGCTACTCCCTTCGCCGCCGCCCGGTCGTACCAGCGCCGCGCCTCCGCGTGATCGACTGGCACGCCCTGGCCGTAATCGTAGATCGTGCCGATCTGGTTCATCGCCCGGCCGTCGCCGGCCTCCGCCGCCCGGCGGAACCACTTCATCGCCAGGGCGTAGTCGCGCACCACGCCCCCCGCATCCTGATAGCGGACCCCGAGCCCGTGCGCGGCCTCGATCGAGCCGCCCTCGGCCAACCGTTCGAGGAGCACGAGACCGAGCATCACGTTGGTCGGCGCGTTGTCGATGTGGGAATTGGCCAGGGCGAACGTCGCCGTGGCGTTGCCGAGGCCGCTCGCCCGCAGGAGCCAGCGCCGCTGGCCAGCGATGTCCACGGGGCCGCCCTCGCCGTCCCGCATCATTCCGGCAAGTTCCAGCATGGCCGCGATCGAGTCCCGCTCCGCGGCCAGGAGGTAGAAGCGCCGGGCCGCCGCGAGGTCCCGCTTCAGCCCGATCCCCCTGTCGTGCAATTGCCCGTAGACGAAGGCGGCGTACCGGCTTCCGCTCGCCACGGCCTCCTCCAGGAGGGCGCGGATGCGTGCCTCGTCCGGGGCGGGCTGCCCGTCCGCTTCCTCCGCGATCCGCCGCGCCCAATCCGCCTTGGCGGGGGCGTGCCCCGCGCGGGCGGCTTCCTCCAAGAGGGTGAGCGCCCTGGCGCTGTCGCGCAGTGGCGGCTCGGCGCTCGCGAGGTTCCGGGCCAGATAGCGCTTGAGCTCGGGATGACCGGTCCGCGCGACGCCCTCGCTCAGCACGGCGAGACCGGCGGAAGGATCTTTCGGCAGGGCGGGCCCGTAGAGCCCGTCGAAGCGCCCTTCCGCGATCGCGTCGTAGCCGCCGGGATAGTTGCGTTCCTTCGCCCGCGTGAAGGCGGCGAGCGCCGCGTCCTTGCGTTTCAGCGCCTTGAGGGCGAGGCCGAGCCGGTAGGAGGCGCCCGCCTCCGCCGGCTCCGCGGCGGCGCAGACGGTCGCGGCGGCCTCCAGGGCGGCATTCCGTCCCTCGGCCACGCCGTCGAGGATTGATCGGTCAGGGGTTACGGCCTCGATCTCCTTCGGGAGAGCGATGGCGCGGTCGCAGGCCTCGCCCGGCCCGACGGGATCGCCCGAAGCCTTCTCGGATGAGGGTGTGGATGAGGAAGCCGACGAGGCGGGCGCCGGACTCGGCGCTTGCTCGGCCCGAACGGCGTCCGACGCCGCGAACGCGCTTCCGATGAGGAAAGCGGCGAAGAAGTGGCGTGCCGGCCTTTGCCGGCGCGGTTCGGAGCGATCGCCCTCGGACGGATCGGCGGGAGCCGGCAGCGGCCACGGCGAAGTGCCGGCGCGCTCGCATCGCGCCCTGCATGCCCTGCGAGGGTCCGGCTTGGCGGCCGAGGGCGCTGCGGTCTTCGACGACATGGCTCGCTCTTGCGACGGCACCGTTCGCGGACGCGTCCTCCTGGCGGTGCCTTAGGGGGCCGGGAGGGCCGCTTTTCGCGCGCTGAGATGGTGCACACGCCGGCGTTGTCAGCGACGGGATATTGAGGGCGCCGCCGAAGCGTCAACGGTTCCGGTTTGGTCCCTCGCCGCGAGAGCAACCTCAGTACAAGGCCGGCAGCGCCACGTTCGGCACGGCGAGCGGGCCGAGCATCAGGCGCCCGTCACCCAACCGCAGGGTCGGCAGGGGCTTGAGGCCGTTGGGGTTGTCTGCCTGCGCCTCTCCGGAGGCGTCCTCGCGCTTGCGCAGGCCGCCGAGGAACTGGCCGACGAGGTTGCCGATCAGCGCGCCCTTGTCCGAGCCGAAGCGCTGGCCCATCACCTGCCCGACCAGAGCTTCGAGCCCCACGGCGCGCAACTCGAAGCGGCCTTCAGGGCGATGCGCCTCGTCGAGGCCGACTTCGCCCTTGGCCTGGAGCCGGCGCTCGCCCTTGGCGATCGACAGCCGGGTCACGTCGAGGCGGCCATCGGCCCGTCGCCACTTCTCCAGTTCCCGCGCCACCGTGCCGGTGCGCAGCACCGCGGCCTGCTCGATCGTCGTGTCGAGGTCGATATCGGCGGGGTCGCTGCTGCCGGCCAGCGCGTCGAGCCGCGGAACGGAGGCCTTGGCGAGGCGCAGGCTGACATCGACGGCGCCGTCGCTCTCGAAGCGGCCGGGCGTGGGGCGGGCGTGGAGTTCGAGGTGCCCGGCGGCGAAGTCCACGGGGCCCGGATCGGGGGATTGAATCGTGCCCTTGGGTGCATCGACGACGAGGGAGGCGCGGCTGAACCCGTTCGAGGCGGCGTGGAAGCTCGCTTCGAGAGAGGACCAAGTGACGTCGCCGGTCAGGTCACCCTGCTCGACATGGAACGGGCCGGCGACCTCGAGAACGACGTGGCGCGGATCGTAGACCTGCACCACGGCGGTGGTCGGCCCGAGGGTGAAGCGGCCATCGGAACGGGCGAAGCGCACGGAGGCGCAGCGCAGTTCGAGGCGGAAGGGGAAGCCTGTGATCGAGCGGTCGGCGCAGGTCCACTGGCGCCCGGCCTGGGCCTCGCGGGCGAGCCAAGCGTCCATCTCGCTCTCGGCCTTGCCGCGGATGAAGAACCACGCGGTGGTCCAGGCGAGGGCAAGGGTGGCGAGCAGGATGTAGGGAAGGAACAGGCCGATCCGCCTGCGCCGCCGCGGGAGCGGTCCGCCGGGAATCGGTTCGGGTGTCTGCGCCATCGGCCTCGTTCCTGCGCGGTCCGGCAGGACCGGCCGGACGCCCCGTGTTTGGAGAGAGGGGCGGCGCAAGGCAAGGGGCAGCCCTGTCCCCGGCCGTCACGGGCCGGAGAGTGGACGGGGCTCGGACAAGGGTTCAGGCGCTCGCCTGCTCCGTTTCGATGGCGAGGTCGGCCACGACGGCGCGGCGCTCCTCCTCGCCCTCGGCGAGACGGTGAACATGCATCTCCGTCGCACCCTTCTGACGGGCGCGGGCCAGCCAGTTCCGGTGCAGGCGCTCGCGCGGTCCCTTGCCGGAAGCGGCGATCGAGACGGCCTGGGCGATGCCGGCATCGTCGCGCCGCACGGCAATCACCACCGCCTCGTCCACCTCGTCGAGGTCGGGCTCGGCCAGATCGTGGACGCCAACGACGTAGCGGCGGCCGGAACGCCCGCGCCACGCGCTCAGGGCAGGAGCGGCGCCGCGCAGGCCCGCCATGGTTCGGAGACGCTCCTCGCGCACGTCCGCTCTCCGGGATCGATCGTCCTTCAGATCGCGGAGCGCGACCGACCAGGACAGGGCTCGTTTGTTCGCCATTTGTTCTGTTCTACGCCGCTCGTCCGATCGCCGTCAAGGCGCTGTTTCGGAACAGGTTCGTGGGTCTGCATAAGGTGGGAATCGCCCTCCGGTTCCGCAAGAAACCAGCGCCCTGATGAAGGCTGCCGCGTCTCGATCCGCGCACCGCGCCACGTCTCTCTGCGCAAGCCGCGCGGCGTCCCGATTCGAGCATCCGATCATCGTCTCGCCGCACAGCCTTCGTAAAGCATGCGTCTGGCAGGGTGACCGGGCGCGGGGCCTGCCGTACAAGCGGAACCGTGTGCCGGCCCGGCTTGACGAGACTTGGTTTTCCGAGACTTGGCTCTCCGACGGATCGGTGTGGTGCGGCGAGGAACAGCCTTGAGGCGGGTGATGGGTGTGGCGACCAAGGGGCCGGGGGTTCGAATCGCGCGGCTCGTGCTCGCTGCCGGCCTCGCGCTGAATCTCGGCGCCTGCTTCCGTCCGCTCTACGGGCCGACCGCGTCGGGTGAGTCGATGCAGGGGCTGCTCTCCGCGATCCAGGTCGACGACGTCAACATGGCGCAGGATCAGGAGCGCCTCGGGCATTACCTGCGCAGCGAGCTGATCTTTGACCTCGACGGCTCCGGACAGCCTGCTGTGCCGAAGCGCTACCGCCTGAAGATGCAGGGCTCGGAACAGGTCCAGACACCGATCGTCTCCTCGACCACGGCGCGGGCGGAGGCCGGCACCATCGTCGGCACAGTGAAATTCTCGCTGGAGAGCCTCGACGGGCGCCGCATCCTCACCGAGGGCATCGCGACGGGCACCGCGACCTACGATCGCTCGATCCAGCGCTTCGCCTCGCTGCGCGCCGCGCGCGACGCGGAGATCCGACTCGCCAAGCTGCTGGCCGAACAGATCAAGACCCGGATCGCCTCCGTCCTCGCCGTCAAGCCAAACCTCTGACGGCGACGGCATGACGGCGGTCAAGGCCGGCGACGTTGAGGGGCTGATCCGGCGCGGCCCCGATCCGCGCATCGCGGTGACCTTGGTCTACGGACCCGATACCGGGCTCGTAGCGGACCGCGCGGCGCGGCTGGTGCGGGGCATGGTGGCGGACCCCGACGACCCCTTCGCGCTCATCAAGATCGACGGCGATACCCTTGCCTCCGATCCGGGCCGGCTGGTGGACGAGGCCGGCACCGTCGGCCTGTTCGGCGGCAGCCGCACGATCTGGGTGCGCTCCGGCAGCCGCAACTACGCGCCCGCCGTCGATGCCGTCCTGAAGACGCCGACCGAGGGCGCCCGCATCGTGGTGGAGGCCGGCGACCTCGCCCGCTCAGCGCCCCTGCGCACCCTCTGCGAGGGCTCGCCCAAGGCGCTCGCCCTGCCCTGCTACCCCGACGACGAGCGCACGCTCGCCGACCTGATCGAGCGCACGCTGCAGGAGGAGGGGCTGCGCATCGACCGCGACGCCCGCGACCTGCTGGCGGGCAGCCTCGGCAGCGACCGCCGCGCCAGCCTGTCGGAGATCGGCAAGCTCGCCCTCTACGCCCGTGGCCAGGGCAGCGTCGGTGTGGACGATGTCGAGGCGATCGTCAGCGATGTCGGTGCGAGCGTGCTCAATGCGCTGATCGACGCCGCCTTCGCCGGCCGTGCGAGCGAGGCCGAGCGCGAATATCGCCGCTTCCGCCACGAGGGGATGGACCCTTCGGCGATGCTCGGTGCCGGCCTGCGGCACGCGCTCACCTTGCTGTCCCTGCGCCTCGACAATCCGCGCGGCAGCGCGAGCCAACTCGTCGCCACTTGGCGCGGCCTGCATTTCCGCCGCAAGGCCCTGGCCGAGACCCAGCTCGCCCGCTGGTCGGTGCCGGGGCTGCAACAGGCGGTGGCTTGGCTGCAGGACGCGGTGCTCGCCTGCCGCCGCTCCGAGCCGGATCTCGCCCATGCGCAGGCGCAAGGCGTGTTCCTGCGCATCGCCGTCGAGGCAGCGCGGCGTCGCGGCTGAGCCCGCTCAGGCAAACCAACGGGCCAGCTCTGTCCGTAATCGGCCTCGCCACGCCGTTGTCCGGCGCGGCCGAGGATCGATCGGTCAGGCTCCGCCGAGCTTGCGACAGAGCGCGTCGCGCTCCTCGGCTGTGGCGTAGCGGATGCGGATCTCGCCCTCTCCGCTCGCCTTGGCCTTCACCGCCACGCTGTAGCCCAGCGCCCGGCCGAGCACGTCTTCCAGGGAGCGCAGGGCGGCGTCACCTTCCGCCGAGCGCCGCGGGCGGCCCGGGCGGGGCGTGTCGTCCTGCGGGGCTTCCGCCGCAGCCAGCGCCTCGACTTCGCGCACCGATAGCCCTTCGGCCACAATGCGGCGTGCCACCGCTTCCGGATCGCGCACGGAGAGCAGCGCCCGGGCATGGCCGGCGGTGATCTCACTGGCGATGACCCGATCCTGGATTCCCGGCGGAAGCTGGAGCAGGCGCAGGGTGTTGGCGAGATGGCTGCGGCTCTTGCCGAGCAGGTCGGCGAGTTCGGCCTGGGTGTACTTGAACTCGCCCATCAACCGCTCGTAGCCCGCCGCCTCCTCGATGGCGTTCAGGTCGGCGCGCTGGACGTTCTCCAGGATTGCGTATTCGAGCGACGTGCGGTCGTCGATCTCGACCACCACCACCGGCACCTCGTTGAGGCCCGCCCGCTGGGCCGCGCGCCAGCGCCGCTCGCCGGCCACGATCTCGAAGGTGCCGGGCACGCCCGTCAGCGCACGGGCGACGATCGGCTGGATCACGCCGCGCTGGCGGATCGAGGCGGCCAGTTCGTCGAGTTCCGGCTCCGAGAAGCGGCGTCGCGGATTGCGCGGGTTCGGGCGCAGGAACTCAACCGCCACCTTGCGCTGCGGGTGTCCGGTGCTGCGGGCCGCCTCCTCGGGGGCGTCGTCGGAAAAGTCGCCGATCAGCGCCGCGAGGCCGCGTCCGAGCCGCGGCCGCGCCGCATCATCCGCCATTGCCACGATCGAAACTCCAAACTTTTGAATGACTTAAGCGGCGGCAGCGGGCGGGGGCGCGCGGCCCTCGCGTTGAATCACTTCGGAGGCAAGGCGCAGATAGGCCTGCGAGCCGGCACATTTGAGGTCGTAGAGCAGCACCGGCTTGCCGTGCGAGGGGGCCTCGGACACCCGCACGTTACGCGGGATCATGGTCTCGTACACCTTGTCGCCCATGAAGCCGCGCACATCGGCGACGACCTGGGTCGAGAGGTTATTGCGCGGGTCGTACATCGTCAGCACGACGCCCTGGATCTGGAGCTTCGGATTCAGCGCCCCGCGCACCTGCTCGACGGTGCGCAGCAACTGGCTCAAACCTTCGAGGGCGAAGAACTCGCATTGCAGCGGCACCATCACCGCGTCGGCGGCGGCGAGCGCGTTGATCGTCAACAGGTTCAGCGAGGGCGGGCAATCGATCAGCACGTAGGTGATCGGCTCGATGCCTTCAGGCGTGGTGAGTTCGCGCAGGATGTTGCGCAAGCGGTGGGCCCGGTCCTGCGCGCTCGCCAGTTCGAGTTCCAGACCGAGCAGGTCCATGGTCGAGGGGGCCACGGAGAGGCGCGGTACGGCGGTCGGCGTGATGGCGTCCGCCAGCGGGGCCTCCCCCGCCATGACATGATAGGTCGAGACCTTGCGGCGGCGGCGATCGATGCCGAGACCGGTGGAAGCATTGCCCTGAGGATCGAGGTCGATCACCAGCACCTGCTCGCCGATGGCGGCCAATGCCGTGCCGAGATTGATCGCTGTGGTGGTCTTGCCGACGCCACCCTTCTGGTTGGCGAGCGCCAGCACCCGGAGCGGCTTGGCTTGCGCCGGAGCGGCCTGGGCGGAGGAAGCCTGAGGCCGTGCGGCCGTGGGGAGATCGGTCATGGGTCCACGCGGGAAAGCGACGTGACGCGCACGATCCGTGCCTGCGAGTCGGTGCGGCTCGGAATCAGGTCGCGGGTGAATGTCCACGCATCCTCGGCCTCGGTCAATTCCGCGGCTGCATCACGCCCCTTCGGAAAGAGCCCAACAGTGCCGCTTGTCAACAAAGGTTCGGTCCAGGTCAGAAGCTGAGTGAGGGGAGCCAGGGCTCGCGCGCACACGACGTCGATTCCGGTCAGCGAATTGACGGTCGCCTCGATACGCGCGTTGTGGACGGTAACGGGGGCGCCGGTGAGGCGGGCCGTCTCCGAGAGGAAGGCGCATTTGCGCGCATTGCTCTCGACGAGGCTGACATGGAAGTCCGGACGGCCCTTTCCGGCAATCGCCAGGATCAGGCCAGGGATGCCGGCGCCGGATCCGAGATCGAGCCAGCGTTTAGCATCTGGTGCCAGGGCGAACAATTGCAGCGCATCGGCGACATGGCGGTGCCAGACCTCGCTCAGCGTCGCCGGTCCCACGAGGTTCTTGACGGTCTGCCAGCGCGTCAGCTTTGCGACATAGAGGTCGAGAGCCTCGGCTGTTTCACGTGAAACATTGTGCTCAATGAGGACGCGTGCGCGAAGATCAGTTCTCATCTCGATACGGCTCTGATCTCACGCCGGCGCCTGGGCCCGGCCGCGGCGAGCGTGGGCAGCGAGCAGCGTCAGAGCCGCGGGCGTCACACCTTCGATGCGGGCCGCCTGTCCGAGCGTGATCGGGCGCACGCTGTCGAGCTTGAGCCGCATCTCGTTGGAGAGGCCGGGGATTGCCCCGTAATCGAGGGAGGCAGGCAGACGAACCGCTTCGTCACGGCGAAAAGCGGAGATGTCGGCCTGTTGCCGGTCGAGATAGACAGCGTAGGTCGCGTCCGTGCACAGCCGCTCGGTGACCCGAGGCGGTACCGATTCCAGTTCCGGCCAGACCGCCGCAAGCCGGTCCCAGCCGATCTCCGGATAGGATAGGAGCTGAAACGCGCGGCGGCGCAGGCCGTCGCGGTTGAGGGAGAGGCCGTGGCCGGCCGCCTCGTTCGGGGTCAGGCTCAGGGCATCGAGCCGGGCACGCGCCTCGGAGAGCGCCGCCTGCGAGGCTGCGAAATGGGCAGCGCGTGTTGGGCCAACGCAGCCGAGGGCGGAGCCGCGGGGCGTGAGCCGCTCGTCGGCATTGTCCACGCGCAGGCTCAGCCGATACTCCGAGCGCGAGGTGAACATGCGGTAGGGCTCGCTCACCCCATGGGTGACGAGGTCATCGATCATCACGCCGAGGTAGGATTCGGCCCGGTCGAAGATCGTGAGATCGGAGCCGCCCGCCAGCCGCGCCGCGTTGAGGCCGGCGACCAGCCCCTGCCCCGCCGCTTCCTCGTAGCCGGTGGTGCCGTTAATTTGACCCGCCAGGAACAGGCCGGGGAGGCGCTTTGTCTGGAGCGTGGCGTCGAGTTCGCGCGGATCGACATAGTCGTACTCGATGGCGTAGCCGGGCCGCAGGATACGGGTTCGCTCGAGCCCCGGAATGGCGGCGATGATGCCGGCCTGAACCGCCTCGGGCAGCGCCGTCGAGATGCCGTTGGGGTAGACGGTCGGATCGTCGAGCCCCTCCGGTTCGAGGAAGATCTGGTGGCCCTCGCGATCGCCGAAGCGCACCACCTTGTCCTCGATCGAGGGGCAGTAACGGGGGCCACGGCTGCTGATGCCGCCGGAATAAATCGGCGAGCGGTGAAGGTTGGCCCGGATCAGGTCGTGGACGGCCGTCGTGGTGCGGGTGATGCCGCAGGCGATCTGCGGCGTGGTGATGCGCTCGGTCAGAGTCGAGAAGGGCACGGGCTCGGCGTCGGCGTACTGCATCTCCAGGGCGGCCCAGTCGATGCTGCGCCCATCGAGGCGCGGCGGCGTGCCGGTCTTGAGGCGGCCGAGGCGGAAGCCGTGATGGTCGAGGGTCCGTGCCAGCCCCATGGCGGGCGCCTCGTCGACGCGACCGGCGGGGATCTGCCGCTCGCCGATATGGATCAGCCCACGCAGGAAGGTGCCCGTCGTGATGACCACGGCCGCGGCGGCAAGGCGGCGCCCATCCGCGAGCACGACACCCACGATGTGACCCGCCTCGACGATCAGGTCGTCGGCCTCACCCTCGATCACGGTGAGCCCCGGCGTCTCCGCGACCGCCGCCTGCATGGCGCGGGCGTAGAGGGCCCGGTCGGCCTGGGTCCGGGGGCCGCGCACGGCCGGACCCTTGCGGCGGTTGAGCAGACGGAACTGGATGCCGGCCGCATCCGCGACGCGGCCCATCAACCCATCCAGGGCATCCACCTCACGGACCAGATGCCCCTTGCCGAGACCGCCAATGGCCGGGTTGCAGGACATCGCGCCGATGGTGGCTGCGCGGTGCGTGACCAGGGCCGTGCGGGCGCCGACCCGAGCGGAGGCCGCCGCCGCCTCGACGCCGGCATGACCGCCACCGACGACGATGACGTCGTAGCTGGAAGAAGGGATGTGCATGACCAGTGCTTATGCGCGTGCCATGGACGAGGTCAACGCACAGCCTCTCCAGGACCCGGTGTGGCGGCCGGTTGCAGGTTGCGGGAACGTATTCTCCGCGGGCAATCGATGCCGGCGCCGGATAGGAGCAGTGGCTGCGCAGCAATCGAACCGCGTCCTTAGCCTCCCAGGGCACAGCGATCAGATGATCGGCGGAGAGTCTGCGCGCCCGTCGGAGACGCGGAGGGCGCACAAAGACATGGGCAAACCTCGCCCCGCTTCAGCGAGCGGTAATGGGGGACCAAGTCACATCAAGGGCAACAGGATCACCGTCTTCTGGCGCGATAGGGCCCGAACGCCCCCGATCGGCCCTTCCCTACTTGCCGATACAGAAGCCGGAGAAGAGGCGGTCCAGCATCTCCTCGACTCCGACATGACCGCCGACCTCACCCAGTGCCCGGACGGCGAGCCGCAGGTCCTCCGCGATCAGCTCCGGCGGAAAGCCGGCCGGCGCAGCGGCGACACGGTCGAGATGACCGGCCGCGCGGGTCAAAGCCGCGCGATGGCGCTCACGGGTGACGAGCGCATCGCCCTGGCCGAAAGAGGCGGCTGCCGCGGCCTGCACCGCATCGAGCAGCGCGTCGAGGCCGGCGCCCGTGATGGCGGAGACGGCGAGGGTGCCCTCCCCCGCTCCGGGCGCGAGGTCGCTCTTGGTGCGGACGCGAAGGGTAGGAATATCCCCGAGCCCGTCGGCAACGGCCGGTCCATCGGCCGGCACGAGGTGGAGCACGAGGTCGGCGCTCCGGATACGGCGGTGCGTGCGCTTCACGCCCTCGGCCTCGATCGCATCCTCCGTCGCGCGCAGACCCGCCGTATCGACCAGGATCACCGGCAGGCCGCCGAGATCGCACCGCACCTCGATGGCATCGCGGGTCGTGCCCGGAATGTCCGAGACGATGGCCGCGTCGCGCCCGCTCAGGGCATTGAGCAGGGTCGATTTTCCGGCATTGGGGGCGCCGGCCAGCACGACGCAGAAGCCCTCGCGCAGGCGCTCGCCCCGGCGCCCGTCGGCGAGAGCGCCTTGAATCGCGTCGCGCAGGGCGGCGGCGCGGCCGGAGAGGGCGGCATCGAGATCGTCCGCATCCACGTCGCCCTCGTCGGCGAAGTCGAGGGCCGCCTCGGCGCCGGCAAGCAGTTCGATACCGGTCTCGCGCCACACCGCGACCTGTCGGCCGAGGGCGCCGTCGAGTTGGCGCAGGGCCTGGACGCGCTGCGCCTCGGTCTCGGCGTCGATCAGGTCGGCGATGCCTTCCGCCTCGGTGAGATCGATGCGGCCATTGAGGAAGGCGCGGCGGCTGAACGCCCCGGCCTCCGCCGGCCGGCAGTCCGGCACGGAGGCGAGGGCCCGCAGCACCGCGGCCCGCACCGCCAGACCGCCGTGGAGGTGGAGTTCGGCCATGTCCTCGCCGGTGGCAGTGGTGGGCCCGGGGAGCCACGCGACGAGGGCTTGATCGAGGATGGCGCGCGTGTCGGGATCGTGCAGGCGGCGCAGGGAGAGCCGGCGCGGCTCCGGACGCCCGCCAGCCAGGCGGTCGAGCACCGCGCCCGCTGCCGGCCCGCTGATCCGCACCACCGCAACCGCCGCGCGGCCGAAGCCGCTCGCCGGGGCGAAGATGGTGTCGCCGCGGTCAGGGAGGGCGTCGGTCATGCTTCAATCCCTTCCGTCCGCCTCCCCTCTCGGCGTGGAGAAGCGGGGGTCTCGACGTGAGCTTTCCGGCAGAAAGGATCACACCACCAGATTCACGATCCGGCCCGGCACGACGATGACCTTCTTCGGAGGGCGGCCTTCGAGGGCGCGCTGCACCGGCTCCAGGGCGAGCGTCGCCGCTTCGACGGCCTTCGCGTCGGCATCGCGCAGCACGGTGACGTCCGCCCGCTTCTTACCATTGATCTGCACCGGCAGGGTAATCTCGTCCTCGACCAGCAGCGCCTGATCGGCCTGCGGCCAAGACGCCTCGGCGACGAGCCCCGTCCCGCCGAGCACACGCCAGCACTCCTCGGCGAGATGCGGCATCATCGGCGCAATGAGCTGCACCAGGATGCGTGCCGCCTCCCCTGCCGCGGCCCCGGATGCGCCGCCGCGCAGACCCTCGTCGAGAGCGTTGGCCAGCGTATAGATGTGGGCAACGCAGCGGTTGAACCGCAGGCGCTCGATATCCTCGCCGACCGCGGCGAGTGCCCTGTGCGCGGCCTTGCGCAGGGCAGTGTCACCACTCCCGCTCTGCCCACTCGCGGCGGCCGCGCCGTGGACGAGGCGCCAGACGCGCTGGACGAAGCGGGCGGCCCCCTGCACCCCCTCCTCCGTCCAGATCACGTCGCGCTCAGGGGGAGAGTCGGAGAGCATGAACCAGCGGGCGGTGTCGGCACCGTAGCTGGCGATGATGTCGTCGGGATCGACGACGTTCTTCTTCGACTTCGACATCTTCTCCGTCGGGCCGACCTCGATCGGCACGCCGGTTTTCACGTGAAAAGCCTTGCGCGCCCCACCCTCGTTCTCGAAGCGGATCTCGGCCGGCGGCACCCAGGCGCCGGAGGGATCCTTGTAGGTCTCGTGGACCACCATGCCCTGCGTGAACAGGCCGGCGAACGGCTCCGACACGCCGGCCCACCCGGTCTCCCGCATCGCTCGCATGAAGAAGCGCGAGTAGAGCAGGTGCAGGATCGCGTGCTCGACGCCGCCGATATACTGATCGACGGGAAGCCAGTGGTCGACGGTCTTGCGGTCCGTTGGCGCCTCGGCGAGCCAGGGCGCAGTGAAGCGGGCATAGTACCAGGACGAATCGACGAAGGTGTCCATGGTGTCGGTCTCGCGCCGGGCCGCCTCGCCACAGCGCGGGCATGGCACCTGCCGCCAGGCATGGTCCCGCTCCAACGGGTTGCCGGGCTGATCGAACGAGACCTCGTTCGGCAGCTTCACCGGCAGGTCTTCCACCGGCACGGGGACCGGGCCGCAGGCCTCGCAATGGATGATCGGGATCGGGCAGCCCCAGTAGCGCTGGCGCGAAACGCCCCAATCACGCAGGCGGAACTGCACTTTGCGGCGCCCGACGGGGGCGCCGTTCAGCGTCTCGCTCTCCAGGCGGTCGGCGACAGTCCTGAAGGCCTCGTCGGTGGTCATGCCGTCGAGGAAGCGCGAATGGATCATCCGTCCGTCGCCGTCATAGGCGGTGTCCGTGATGATGAAGGTGTCGGGGTCCTGTCCTTCGGGGCAGACCACCGGGGTGTTGCCGAGCCCGTACTTGTTGGAAAAGTCGAGGTCGCGCTGGTCGTGAGCCGGGCAGCCGAACACGGCGCCGGTGCCGTATTCCATCAGCACGAAGTTCGCGACATAGACCGGCAGCTCCCAGGACGGATCGAGAGGGTGACGCACGGTGAGCCCGGTCTCGAACCCGAGCTTCTCCGCGGTGTCGATCGCCTCCTGCGCCGTCCCGATGCGGCGACACTCCTCGGCGAAGCTCTGCAGCTCCGCGGCCCGTGGGCCGGATTCGGCGAGTGCTCTGGCGAGCGGATGATCGACGGAGATCGCCAGGAACCGGGCGCCGAACAGCGTATCGGGCCGGGTGGTGTAGACCGTCAGCTCGTCCGTGCCGGCGAACGGCCGGGCGAGCGCGAAGCGCACTTCCAGCCCTTCCGAGCGGCCGATCCAGTTGCGCTGCATCAGCCGGACCTTTTCCGGCCAGCGCTCCAACCCGTCGAGAGCGTCGTGCAGATCCTGCGCGAAGTCGGTGATCTTGAAGAACCATTGGGTCAGCTCGCGCTGCTCGACGAGCGCACCCGAGCGCCAGCCGCGCCCGTCGATGACCTGCTCGTTGGCAAGCACGGTGTGATCGACCGGGTCCCAGTTCACCTTCGCCGTGCGGCGGGTGACGAGACCCTTGGCGAGGAAGTCGAGGAACATCCGCTGCTGGTGCTTGTAGTAGTCGGGATCGCAGGTCGCGATCTCCCGGCTCCAGTCGAGCGACAGGCCCATGCTCTGGAGTTGCCCGCGCATGGTGGCGATGTTCGCGTAGGTCCAGTCGCGCGGGTTGACCTTGCGCTCCATGGCCGCGTTCTCGGCCGGCAGGCCGAAAGCGTCCCAGCCCATCGGATGCAGCACGTTGTGGCCCTTGGCGCGCTTGTAGCGAGCCACGACGTCGCCCATGGCGTAGTTGCGCACGTGGCCGATATGGATGCGCCCCGAGGGATAGGGGAACATCTCCAGCACGTAGTATTTCGGGCGCGGATCGTCGTTCTTGGTCTCGAACAGCTTGGCCGCGTCCCAGGCCTGCTGCCAGCGCGGCTCGGCGTCCTTCGCGTTGTAGCGCTCGTGTGCCGTTGGGGAGGGCTGTGCGGGATCGGTCATCGTGGGCGCCGGGATCAGCGAGAAAGGGGCGGACCGCCCGCGAGGCTGTCGCAGCGGCCGGAACCCGGCACCTAGCATATCCGCACCGCGAAGGGTCAACGATGAGGGCGGTTCAGGTCTGCTGGTAGACCGCCACCACCCGCTCGAAACGGCGCTCAGAGAGATCGGAGGCGCGGATCAAGAAGTACACCGTGCCCTCCCCGTTCTCCTGCAGGAAGTCGCCGACATCGATTTGGAGAAGGAGACGCCAGGAGCGGGCGCCGGCCTCGATCTCGGGCTTGTGCGCCTTCCACTGGTCCTGGCTGAGATGCTGCACGCCGAAACGGCTGACGACCTCCGCCTCGAAGCGCGGATCGCTCTGCTCCGGCAGCGGCGAGCCGAGGAGCTGGTTGCGTCGGCCTGCATTGGCGGCGCCGTGATAAGTGTCGAACGCCCTCGTGAAGAGGTCTTCGTAGGCGTCGCGAAAGCTCTCCTCGCCATCGCTGCGCAGCGCCAGCGCCGCCTTCAGGGCCGGCCGCGTCTCCATCTCCAGGCTCTCGATCGCCGGGGGGCGCAGGGTCGCGTGCAGGCTCATCGGCCGGGCCGGGCCGCCATAGGGTGTGCCGGAATCGGGCTTCGGCAGGGGCAGCTTGAACTCCCGGTTGACCTTGGCGATCTCCGCCCGGTGGTCCTCGGCCGCCGCCGCGAGGTCGGGCGGCGGGACGTGAGCGGCCAGCCCCTCGCGCGGGCTCTCGTCCCAAATCACGCGGGCGGATTCGGTGCCGTTGTCCCAGGGGCCGGCAGAGAGATCGTAGAAGAACAGGAGCCGCCCATGCCCCGGCAGAGCGTCGGCGAGAGCGCCCTGCCCTTTCATCTTCTCTTTCGCCTCCCCGAGATCGACCTGCGCGAAGAACGCGTAGGGCAGCTCCTTGCGGAAGTGCCGCCGCATCTCCTCCCCGGACTCCGCGTTGCCGCGCTTGGCGATCGCCTCGATATCGGCGGGCTTGGCCCGGCGCGGCCATGCGAGGCCCGGCGGGAGGTCGGGCGTCCCGCCGATCCGCGTTCCGCCGAGGTTGGCCTTCCCCTTCGGTTGAGGCCGGAACACCAGCGTCGGCACCAGCGCCTCGACGACCATCGCGACCTGCGGACGCGTCAAGTGTTGCGCGAGCTGGGCCTGGGCGTCGGCGGGCGTATCGAACATCGGGCCGGGCGTCTCCGTTTGTCTCGGGAGAGGCCAGCATATCGCGGGCGGGGGCGATGGAAAGGCGCCGCCGCCCTTGAAGTCGCGGCAGTGCCGCCGCAAGGAGGGCTCATGATCGACCCACATCAGACCACCGACCCGAGCCAGGCCCCGGACCAGGCCCAAGACACCGCGCCTCGCGATATCGAGCCCCTCGATACCAAACCACCGGTCGGCGAGGCCGATGTCGCCGCGGGTCTCGCGGAGGTGCGCGCCAGCATTCGCCGGGCGGCCGAGGACAACGAGCGCGATCCGGACAGTGTCCACCTCATCGCCGTCTCTAAGACGGTTCCGGAAGAGGGCATCCTGCCGGCGCTCGAGGCGGGTCAGCGGCTTTTCGGCGAGAACTACGTGCAGGAATCGCGGGCCAAGTGGCCGGCCCTGCGCAAGCGCTATCCCGATGTCGAGCTGCACCTCGTCGGCCCGCTGCAATCGAACAAGGCGCGCGAAGCGGTCGAGCTGTTCGACGTGATCCACTCCCTCGACCGGCTCTCGCTCGCCGCGGCGCTCGCCAAGGAGATCGAGCGGAGCGGCCGGGCGCCCAAGCTCCTGATCCAGGTCAATACCGGCGACGAGGCGCAGAAGGCGGGCGTCGCCCCCGATCAGGTCGATGTCCTGCTCTCGGAATGCCGCGAGACCCACGGCTTGGCGATCCATGGCCTGATGTGCATCCCGCCGGCCGAGGATCCGCCCTCCCCCCATTTCGCCGTGCTCGCCCGCCTCGCCGAGCGCCACGGCTTGCCGATCCTGTCGATGGGCATGAGTGCGGATTATCCGGCGGCGATCCAGATGGGCGCGACCCATGTCCGCGTCGGCACTGCCATCTTCGGGCAGCGGGCGAAGCGAGGCTGAGGCCCGCCGTCGGCTGAGCCGCTCAACGACCGATCTTCATCCGCGTTCTCGGTCCGAGGCGGCGGAGCAGGCGCAGCAGATCAGAGGGTTTCAGGGCGACGCAGCCCTCCGTCGGGCGGTAGCCGCTGCGGGCGATATGCAGGAAGATCGCCGACCCCCGGCCCGGCCGGATCGGCCCACGGTTGTAATCGAGATCGATCACAAGATCGTAGAGGCCGTCGTCGCGCCAGAGCCGTTCGGCGCTGGCCGTATTGCTCGGGAATCGGATCGGTCGGTTGTAGCGACGGTCCTCGGGCGCATCGCACCAGCCGTCGTCGCGCCGCGTCGCGCGGAGGGGAAGGGCGCTGATCGGCCGGACGGGGAAGCGGTCGGGCCGATAGAACCCGCCGCGCAGGCGGAACACGCCCCGCGGCGAGGCTCCGTCCCCCTCCCGCTTGCGGCTCGTGATGCCGGAGCGCCCAAGGGCACAGGGGATGACGGCCCCGCCCGCGAGCAGCGTGCCGCGGGTCGCGTCACCCGGCAGAGGGCGCACCCGCAACAGGGCAAGAGAGCCGGCCTTCCCCTGCCCCACGGCTTTGCCGCCTTTCCGCTTCGCAACCTGAGGGCGTGGCATTGCCGGTTCGTCCCAACCTGTCCCGAATGGCGTCGGGTCCGACGTCATGTCGCGGCAGAGAGCGGTGGAACATGGCGAAAATTCTGCATAAGCGCGCAATCCGGATTTCCCGGCGCGTAAAACGAACTAGGTTTGTCGCGAAGTGGGACCGTCCGGGTTCCGTTTGCGGCCAGCCAGCGGGCAATATGCCTTTTCGGATGGGTGCGCCGTCATGAAATCGTCTTGGCTGCCTGCCTGATCGTTCCGCGAAGTTCAGGTGGCCGGAAAGCTTGTCGAGAGCCGCTGCGTCGATGTCCAACCCCTATTGCCTCCTCGTCTGTGACGACGACGACGCCCTGCGTGAGGCATTGACGGAGCAACTCGACGCCTACGAGGAATTCTCGGTCCTCGGCGAGCCGACCGCGTCCGGGGCGCTGACCCGCGTCACGCAGGAGCCGGTCGATCTCGTCGTAATGGATGTCGCCCTGCCCGACATGGACGGGCGCGAGGCGGTGCGGACCCTGCGCCGCAACGGCTATCGCGGCCCGATCATCATGCTGACGGCGCAGGAATCCGACGACGACATGGTCGAGGGCCTGGAGGCGGGCGCCAACGATTACGTGGTCAAGCCGTTCAAGTTCGCCGTGCTGCTCGCCCGCATCCGGGTGCAATTGCGCCAGCACGAGGCGAGCGAGGACGCGGTGTTCCGCATCGGTCCCTATACCTTCCGTCCCGGTGCCAAGCTGCTGGTGGGAGAGCGCGGCTCCAAGCTGAAGCTGACCGAGAAGGAGACGGCGATTCTGCGCTACCTCTATCGGGCCGGCCGCGAGGTGGTGGGGCGCGACACGCTGCTCGCCGAGGTGTGGGGCTACAACGCCCACGTCACCACCCATACCCTCGAGACGCATATCTACCGGCTGCGCCAGAAGATCGAGCCGAACCCGGCGGTCGCGGCGATCCTCGTCACCGAGGGCGGCGGATACAAGCTGCTGCCCTGATCCTCGGCCGGAGCCGCTATCCACCTCCGCGCACAGCCGGCGACCGCACGGCATATCGCGGGGCCTGCGCATCGGTTAAGCTTGGCCCTCCGAAGGGTAGAGCGTATCGCGGCCGGGGGGACGGACAGGCGTTGGGGCTCGACGACGACATCGCGATCCTCGCCGCAGCGCCCGTGTTCGAGCGGTTCGGGCGCGATGCCCTGCGCCTGCTGTCCTTCGCCGGTGAGCGGCGCCTTCTGGAGGACGGCGAGGTGCTGTTCACCCGCGGCGCGCCGTCCGACGGCGGCTACGTCGTCATGTCCGGCACCATCGCCCTGGCTCCGGCACGGCAGGATGTCCCGCCGGTCACGGTCGCCCGCTCCGGCGTGATCGGACGCAACGCTCTGTTCCGCACCCTTCCGCGGCCGGCCGATGCGCGAGCGTGCGAGGCCTCGGAGGTGATGCGGGTCACGCCCTCGCTGATGAGCCGCGTCCTGCGGGAGTTTCCCGATGCGGCCGCCGCGATCCATGACGGGATGGCCGAGGAGCTTCTCGGCCTCGTGCGGGGCTTGTCCGGCGTGCGCGAGCGGCTTGTGGGCCTCGCGCCACGCAAACGGTGACAGGGCCGGGCGGCTTTTGTAAGCACAACCACCTTTCGCGCCGTCGCGAAACGCCGGCCCGGCCGCAGCGAACCGGCGTCTTCAGGTCTTTGTGTCACCGTGCATTCTCTCGGCGAACCGTTCGCCCCGTCGTCGGAATGCAGTCCAGTCCGGAAAGTCCCGATGTCACACGCCGATCTCGAAAAGACCATCGAAGCCGCCTGGGAAGAGCGCGCGGGCATCTCGACCGCGACCACCGGCGCCGTGCGCGAGGCGGTGGACGAGGCGCTGAACCTGCTCGATTCCGGTCGGGCTCGCGTCGCCGAGAAGGCCGGCGACACTTGGCAGGTGAACCAGTGGCTTAAAAAAGCGGTGCTGCTCTCCTTCCGCCTCAACGACATGGTGCCGATCGAGGGCGGTCCCGGCTCGTCGGCATGGTGGGACAAGGTGCCCTCGAAGTTCTCCGGCTGGGGCGAGACCGAGTTCCGCGCCGCGGGCTTCCGCGCCGTGCCGGGCTGCTTCGTGCGCCGCGGCTCCTACATCGCGCCGGGCGCGGTGCTGATGCCGAGCTTCATCAATCTCGGCGCCCATGTCGGCGAGGGCACCATGGTCGACACCTGGGTGACGATCGGCTCCTGCGCCCAGGTCGGCAAGAACTGCCACATCTCGGGCGGTGCCGGCATCGCCGGCGTGCTGGAGCCGCTCCAGGCCAACCCGGTCATCATCGAGGACAACTGCTTCGTCGGCGCCCGCGCCGAGGTCGCCGAGGGCGTGATCATCGGCGAGGGCTCGGTTCTGTCGATGGGCGTCTATATCGGCGCCTCGACCCGCATCATCGACCGCACCACCGGCGAGACCTTTTTCGGACGCGTGCCGCCCTACTCGGTGGTCGTCTCCGGCACGACGCCCGGCAAGCCGCTCCCCGACGGCACCCCCGGCCCCGGCCTCTACTGCGCCGTGATCGTCAAGCGCGTCGATGCCGGCACCCGCGCCAAGACCGGCATCAACGAGCTGCTGCGGACCTGATGGCAGCGGAGCGCTCCTCGGTCGCCACCCGGATCCTCGACCTCACCGTCGCGGGGCATCGGGTGGCGACGCCTTCGGCCGTGATCGGGGAGGGCGCCGACGCGCTGCTCCTGCCCGCCCTCTCCTCGATCTCGGCCCGCGAGGAGATGCTGCCGCTCGCCCACGAACTCGGCGACACCTACCGCTGCCTCGTGCCCGACTGGCCGGGCTTCGGTGCGCATCCCCGGACCCGGCTGCCGCTGAACCCGGCCAACCTGCACGCCTTCCTCGACGCGCTGCTGGCGGCCGTGCCCGGTCCCTACGCGCTCGGCGTCGCGGCGGGCCATGCCGCGCCCTACCTCGTCGCGGCGGCGCGTCGGCATCCGGGTGCCTTCGCGCGGCTGGTGCTCGTGGCGCCGACCTGGCGCGGGCCCCTGCCGACGGCGATGGGGCCGGAGCGCGCCGGGTGGTTCGGCCGAATCCGCCGGGCGGTCGAGATGCCGCTCCTCGGTGAGGCGCTCTATCGGATCAACATCAGCCCGCCGATCATCGGGCGGATGATGCGCGCCCACGTCTATGCCGAGCCGGCCCACGTCACGCCGGCCGTGGTGGCCGCCAAGCACCGCATCACCCGCCAGAACCGGGGCCGCTTCGGCACCGCGGCCTTCGTGACGGGCGGCCTCGATCCGGCTGCGTCGCGCGAAGACTTCCTCGCCTTGTTCGGACACGGCCTGCCGCCGGTGCAGGTGTTGCGTCCGGATAAGGCGCCGCGCCGCTCCGGCGCCGAGATGGACGCGTTGATCGCCACGGGCCGCGTCACCGCCCTCCCCGTGCCGGGGGCCCTCAGCGCTCACGAGGAATTCTCGGGCGACGTTGCCGCCGCGATCCGGTCCGCCTGATCCGCTCGCGAAGACGGACGGGCTCGGCGGACGCGCATGGCACCGAAGCCCGAAATCGGTATCGCGAGGCAAACGGGCGGGTTTCGTATGACAGGGGGATCGGACTGTGACGCATCTGTCGTACGTCCCTTCTAGACAGGCCCGAAGCATCGGTTCGAGACTGGTGCCCAGTCCCGTCTCCTCCGTCCCGGTCTTTCGATCCGGCGCCCGAAAGCTGCTTCTCCGATGTCCCGCCCGACCCGTGCGCCGGTGCGCCGCGCCGCCCTGCTGACGCTGATCCTCGCGACCGGACCGCTCCATATCGGGTCCGTCCATGCCCAGTCGTCGGGATCGTCCGGCCCGGCGATCGCCGCGCCTTCGCTGGAGAAGGACAAGCTCACGGCCGCCGCCCCGAAGGGCTATCTCAGCGAGGAGGCGACACCGAACCTCGCGGCGATCCTGCCGCCGCCGCCCGCCGGACACTCGGCGGCGGAAGCCGCGGACCGGGCAATCTACAATGCCACGCGGGCCTACCAGGGCACGCCGCGCTGGGCGCTTGCCACCAACGATGTCGCCGATGGCGGGGCCGCGCTGCTGGAGGACTATGCCTGCGTGCTCGGCCAGCGCATCGACCAGACCCGCGTGCCCGATCTGATGCGGCTGCTCGACCGGGCCCGCATCGACGTCGCCCGCGCCACCCGCGTGGCCAAGCGGCGCTACCGCCGCCTGCGCCCCTTCGTCGGCAACGAGGCGCCGATCTGCGTCGCCCGCTCGCCCGAACTCGCCGACAGCTTCAGCTATCCGTCCGGTCACGCCGGGCAGGGCTGGGCCTACGGGATGATCATGGCGAGCCTGATGCCGGAAAAGGCGACGCAGTTTCTGGTGCGCAGCCGGCTCTACGGTGAGAGCCGGGTGGTGTGCGGTGTCCACTGGCTCAGCGACGTGGAGGCTGCCCGCACCGGTGCCTCGGCGCTGATGTCGGTGCTCCTTGCGGATGCCGGCTTCCGCGCCGACCTGGAGCGCGCACGCGCCGACCTGAAGCGTGTCCTGGGCGGGGAGGGGACGAAGCCCGACCCCACGATCTGCGCCCGCGAGGACGCCGCCGCGCGCCAGCCCCTGCTCTGACGAGACGGGCCAGGGCCGATCAGGACCGCCCCTCGGCCCCTTACCGTTTCCAGACGCCGAGCCGCTCGGTGCGGGCATGGTCCTCGGCGGCGACGAGGTCCGGCGTCGCCTCGGACGAGGCGCGGCCGCCGCCGTTGAACAGCACCACCTCGGACAGGTCGCGCCCCTCGACCGTGCAGATATACGCGCTGCTGCCGGGGGCCGGCTGGCAGGTCACCGTGCGCTTGCGCAGGTACTTGCCCAACTCGTCGGCCTGACCGCCGCGGACCCACTCGACGCCGAACAGGCGCACGACCTTGCCGCCCACCCTCAGGGTCGCGGTATCGATCACCTCGGGCACGCCGACGATGGCATTGGCCTCCTTGCGCGGCGGCTGCGGCTCGGGCGGCTGCTCGGTTTCGGCCGGCGGCATCTCCGTGGAGGCGTCGGGCGCCGGGTCCTTCGCCGGGGCGCGGTCCCCCGCCGGTGGGGCCTCGGTCGGGGCTGATTGCGGCGGCTGAGCCTCGGCGGTCTGCCGCGTGGGGCGTCCCGACTCCTCGGCATCGCGCCCGCTCAGCGAGAGCGCGGCGACGAGGCCGGCGCCGGCCAGGGCGCCAAGCGCCATCAGCGCGACCGGGCGGCGGTTGCCGGCGGCCAGCGCGTCCTCTGTCAGGTCGCGCAGCCGTGCCGCGGTCCGGCGCGGCTCGATCCTGCCCGCCACGCGCCGCCAGCCCTCCTCGACGCGGGCGCGCGCCTCGGTCAGGCGGTCTGCGGCCGTCGGCCCGGCCGCGGTCTGCCCAGCCTCGGCTGGATCAAGGGAAGTCCCGACCGGTGCGGGCCGTGGCCGCGCCCTCAGGCGCTCGGCGAGCCGGCTGCGCCAGCCCTCGACGGTCTCGCTGGCGGCACTGGCGAGCGCCCGGCTGCGCTCGGCGGAGCTGTTGGCCAGGGAGCGCGCCAGGGCCGATTGCGTCTCCACGAAGCGGGCGCCCGCGGCCCGCACGTCGGCGATGGTGTCGCGGGCCGGTTCCGGCTCCGGTTCGGGGACAGGGGGCAGGAACAGCGGGGCGTGCTGCGCGCGCAGTTCCTCGACGAGGTCATGCAGCGTCAGCGGCACGCCGGTCTCGGCCTCGCCCCGCAGGCGCACCGCGCCGGTCCGGTCGACGATCCGGTAGCCGGGCACGCCGTCGGCGGGCTCGACGAAGCCCTCGGCGATGAGCGCCAGGGTGCGGCGCGCCACCGGTCGCGCCCCACGCCGGTCGAGTTCGGCCAGGATCAGCGCACGGATGCGGCGGTCGTCCTCGGAGACCGGCGATTCGGGCGGTGCCGCCGTTTCCTCCTTGCTCCGGCCTGCGGCCTTTGCCGATCCCTTCACGCGCGCGATGCCCTGTTCTCGATCGTTCCGGGGCGCCCCCTCTCGAGGCGCCGTCGGCTGCTTCTACAGCATGGACCGGCCTGAGTATCCGGTCGATGCGGCGGCTGAACCCGCGTCTCGTACCAAATCCGATGGATCCCTTCGGGATGGCGGATTTGGCGTCGCTCAAGCGCCGCGCGGGCTTGATGAGACGATCCCCGCTTTGATCAAGCGGAGACCGTCTCAGGCGCCCGCGCGGCTCAGGACGCGGCTCGATTCTGCGACGATGACTGGGGGCCCGCCGGTGAAGCTCACCGTCAGCGTGAGTTCGGCGACACCCTGCGAGCGTCCGCCGCGGGTCGGGCTCTGGGCCGTGAAATCGTGAACGACGCGCACGAGGCAGGTGGCGCTCGCCCCGTCGCAGGCGACCCGCGGCTCCCCCTGCGGCTCGTAGCGCCGCTCCGGCCAGCGCCGGGCGAAGCGCCGCTTCTCGGCAAGCAGCGCCCCGATCGACATGACGCGCCCGTGGAAGCGCACCGTGCCGCCGTAGAAGCGGGGCGCGGAGGCCAGCATCGCGCCGTTGGGCGCCGAGACGCTGTCGAGATAGTCGAGGCTCAGGCGCCGCGCGGTCACGGCCCAATCCGAGAAGCGCGGATCCGGCTCGCTCCGTGCCATCCGGGCGGGCGGCGGGGCAGGGCGCTCGGCGAGGCGCTCCGTCCGTGCGGTGTGGGCCTGGCCCTGCTCGCGTGCGCGCTCGCGAATGGCGGCCCGGCGTTCGCGACGCATCTCGGCCGCGCGGGTGCGGTCGTGACGGCGTGTCTCCCGCCGGGCCGGAGAGGGGGCGGCCGACCGGTGTGCGTGGGTTCGCCCGTCCGCTTCCGCCTCGAAGCGAGGGCCCGGCTTGCTCGACGGCTTGGCCGCCGGCTTCGCGCGCTCGCCCTCAGAGGCGGAGGGGCCGGATTTCCCCGGTGGATCGATCCAGTTCGATCCCGACTGCGCCAGGGCGGCCCCGGTCGCGCAGGCCGAGGAGAGGAGGAGGGTCAGAAACAGGACGGGGCGCATGACGGAGCCGATCGGGCGAGCAGGCCTGAAGGTGCCTCACGAAGCGCCCGGCGACCGTCGGTTCTCACCTCGGACGGATGACGGCGGCGGGCATTCCGCAGAAGGCGGTCGGTGGGACGGAACGCGTGACCGCACCGCGACGGTTCCACGCTCTTCGCCACCGATCGCGTTCCTATACCGCGTCCGCTCCCCTTTGCGACAGGCGCCGCGCCGAAGCGCCCGTTACCCCCGTTGTCCCTCCCCGGCGCGATCCCGAGACTGGCTTGCCCGTCTTCGACCCTTCGCATGCTTTTGCACCCTCAGCGTGCTTCTGCTCGTCCCGTTTCCCGGCCCCTTGCCAACACGCGGGAAGTCCCCACCTTGAGCGTGGCGGTCCTGGTCTCCTCCTGTCCGCAGGGCGGAACAGGCCGAGCGTTCCCGGCGGGGGCGTTGGGCGGGATTGCCGAGGACGGGTCCGGGCCCCTCTGACGGTCGAGGCGTCGATCGTGATGTCGGATTCTTATCGACGCTGGCGCGAACGCGGCGCTTGAGCGTGTGAGGACAGCCTTTTGCCGGCCATGGTGGTTTCCCTGTTCCGTCCGGTCACGCGCGGAGCGGGCGCTTGAGCGCGACCCCGAATCCGAAGAAGCGCCGCGCACTCCTTCTCGTGAACGGAAAGGCCCGCAGCGGCTCCGCGCCGCTGGATGCGATCCGGACGATCCTCCGCGAGGGCGGCCTCGACCTCATCGAGCCTCAAGGCAGCACTGATTGCAAGGAAGTGATCGGGCGCCATGCCGGCGCGGTCGATCTCGTCATCCTTGGCGGTGGCGACGGCACCATGAACGCGGCGGCGCCGGCCCTGGTCGAGACGAAGCTGCCCTTCGGCATCCTGCCGCTCGGCACCGCCAACGATCTCGCCCGCTCGCTGGGCCTGCCCCTCGAACCGGAGGCGGCCGCGGGGCTGATCCCCACGGCGCCGGAGAAGGCGATCGACCTCGGCTGGGTCAACGGGCACTACTATTTCAACGTGGCGAGCGTCGGCTTCTCCGCCGACCTCGCCAGCGAATTGACGGCGGATGCCAAGAAGGCCTGGGGCACGGTGGGATACGCCATCGCCGCGATTCGCCTGCTGCGCCGCGCGCGCCCCTTCACGGTGACGATCGAGCATGATGGCCGCACCGAGAAGGTGACGACGATCCAGGCCTCGGTCGGCAACGGCCGCCATTACGGCGGCGGCATGACGGTGCAGGAGGACGCCACCGTCGATGACGGGCGGCTCGATTTCTACAGCCTGGAGGTCGCCCATTGGTGGCGGCTGATTGCGCTGCTGCCGGCCCTGCGCCGGGGCACCCACGGCAAGGCCGCGGATGTGCGCGCCTTCGAGACGACGGAACTGGTCCTGACGACCCGCAAGCCGCGGGCGGTCAACACCGACGGCGAACTCACCACCTGGACGCCGGCTCATTTCAAGGTCGTGCCGAAGGCCGTGCGCGTTCTCGCGCCGCCGAACGCCGCACCCGGCGCCACGAGCCGCTTTCCTCTTCCCTTCTGAACCGACCGACGACGGGTGGACTTCCCCTTGGACAGCCTGCTGCAACTCACCGCCGATCCGACCGCCTGGGCCGCCCTGGCGACTCTCGTGGTGATGGAGGTCGTGCTCGGCATCGACAACCTGATCTTCATCTCGATCATCACCAATAAGCTGCCGGCCGAGCAGCAGAGCCGGGCCCGGCGCATCGGCATCGGCCTCGCCCTGATCCTCCGGCTTGCCCTGCTCGGCACCGTGGCCTGGATCGTCCACCTCACCGAGCCGGTCTTCGAGGTATTCGGGAAGGGCTTCTCCTGGCGCGACCTCATCCTGATCGCGGGCGGCCTGTTCCTCTTGTGGAAGGCGACCAAGGAGATCCACCACAGCGTCGATCCGAGCCCGGAGGAGAAGATCGGCAATGCGGCCACGATCACTTTCGGCTCTGCCATCGTCCAGATCCTGATCCTCGACCTCGTCTTCTCGATCGACTCGATCATCACCGCCGTCGGCATGACCGAGCACGTCGCGATCATGGTCATCGCCGTCGTTTCCGCCGTGACCGTGATGCTGCTCGCCGCCGACCCGCTCTCGCGCTTCATCGCCGCCAACCCCACCGTGGTGATGCTGGCGCTCGGCTTCCTCATCATGATCGGCATGACGCTGCTCGCCGAGGGCTTCGGGGCGCATGTGCCGAAGGGCTACATCTACACAGCCATGGCCTTCTCGGCGGGCGTGGAGATTCTCAACATGCTGGCCCGCCGCCGCAGGCGGGCGAAGACCCCGGCCGGGCGGGCCTGAAGCGCGGCTGTTTTCCCGTGAAAACTGCCGACGGGATGGGGCATCGCGCTGGATCCGGTATCCAGCGCGATGCGCAAAGGCCCGTTATTTCTGCATCGCCCCGGAAGCTGGAGACCACCTTTCGGGGTGATGCACTGGGACCGGATGCGGTCGATCTGAGCGAAGCGCTCAACGAACAGTCAGGCATGACGGCCGAATCTCGACCGCTCCAGCCCGCGCGGTAAGGGTCCGTTCACGCCGAACCGGTCGCTTGAGCGGATTGACCTGATCCCAGGCGACCGCTCCATGCGCTTCCTTCTCGCACCGGCCCTGCTCGCCGCCGCGTGCGGCCCTGCCTTTGCCGCCGCGCCCTCGCCGTTCCGCGCGACCCTCGACGCGGCCGGCGGCTGCGGCGCCCACCGTGGCCTCGCCGAGGAGCGGCTCGGCCGGCTCGGCGCTGCCTCGGCGACCGCCGTGCCGCAGGGCGATGCCGATCTGTTCGGCAAGCCCGCCGGGCAGTGGACCGACGCCGAGATCCGCGACGCTCTCACCGCCTATGCGGACTGCGAGATCCGATCCGGCCCCGCCGGCACCGCGCGGAGTGAGCGACTCGCCCGCGAGCTGCGCGGCCTCGACGCGGCTCTGCGCCGAGCCATCGTTGCCGGGCATGCCCAGGCCCCGCTCGAAGTCGGAGTGGAACGGGCGCCGCACGGCGCCGGCCGCGGGGATGTTGCGGGCGCAGCCGGCCGGCTGCGCCAGGGACCAGCCTTTACTCCCGCCCTGCGCGGAGGGGGCGCCGCACCGATCGCCCCGCGCGCCGTCGCAGCACCCGGCGGCACCCGCTCCTCGGACGTGCCGCGCACGGTCGCCGCGGCACCCGCGGCCTTGCCCGGTGGATGGGATGATGCGCCCCCGGCCCCAGGGTGGCACGCGCAGCCCGCGGCTGCCGATCCGGCACCGGCCGCGCCGTCCGAACCGGTGCGGGCCGCCGCTCACCGGCCGCCGACGGAGCGCACCCAGTGTCCGGTTAGTCTCGTCACCTTCGAGCTGCTCCAAGCCGAGATGCGTCTTCCCGAGGTCGAACGCCTGCTCGGCTGCCGCGGTACCCTCGATGCCACCGCGACGATCCCCGGGCTCGGCAGCTTCGAGACCTATCTCTGGTCCGACCGCGGCAGCAGCGCCACCGTGACACTGGTCTTCCAGAACAATCGCCTGCGCTCGAAGGTACAGCGCGGCCTCGTCGCGGAAGCCGGGCGCGGCGGCTGAGCGCTCGAACACGCTCACAGCCTCTCGGTGCCGCTGATTTCGACACTCACCTCAGGACGAGGGAGGATGGGATCAGCCGCCCGTCGCACCCTGCCCGAGAAGGGGACAGATTCCCTCGCATCTGGAGAATCCGGGCAAACCGTTCCGCAGGCAGCAGACCCGGCGACGCGGCGCGTCCAGGCCCGCCAACGCGTCACTGCGCATCAGGGTAAGTGCCGCGCAGGCTTCGCGTGGCCAGCGCAGAGCCTGTAGCGCCTCGGTCGCCTCGTCGGCCCGGTCCGCGTTTTCCCGCGCGATCGTCTTCAGCGTCCAGAACAGATGACCGCCGGCATTCTCCCATAGCAGACGGCGCGACAGCCCTGTCTCGGCCCTCAAAGCCTGAATCACCGGCATGATGCCCTCGGCCAGCAACCGGTCCACCTGGGCCGGAAGAGGGGAGGGGAGGGCGAGCTCCGGTGCGAGATGGAGGGTTTCCGGCAAGCCCGAATCCGGTGCGAAGCGGATCGCCTCGACGGCCACGGCCACCCCGAGCCGCGCGCCCACTGCCAGCGTCGGCGCGATCAGCGCGGCGAAGAGGTAGGCGCTCCACAGCGAGGCGACCGCCTTGCGCTCGGCTCCGGGATAGGCATCCGCGAACAGGGCGATCCCGTCGGGGATCGCTTCGCGCGCGAGCTCCGGCAGCGCGCAGGCCTGCGGATCGGGGTCGCGGCGAAGCCGGCCTGAGAAGGAGGCGAAGGCACCGGTCAGGGCGCTGTCGAGGAGATCTTGCGTAACGGGGGCCAGGGCGGGCTTCGCCTCACCAGCGATCGATCAGACTTGCGGTGAACGGGCAGGGCTGGCCACGAGAGCAGCCACCGCTTGGCATGCGAAATAGCGGCGGTCGAACTCGTTGTTCACGTTGACTTGACGTCGCATGCCCGCCAGCCGCGGATCAACCTTGGCGACGTGGTAGGCCGCCACCGCGTCGAACCGCGTTACGGTCGCGTTGCGGACGCAGCCCCGCACTTCGTTGGCCGGGCCGGTACCGGCGTAGCGGAGGCCGCCGCCCCTGCTTGTCCCCGACCCCAACGCTGCCGGGCGCGGGTGAAAGGGACGGGTGCGCCGGTTGCCGTGCGCTCTGCGCCGGGCCCCGTCCCGCTGGCTGGCCACGACGGCCCTCGATCGAAATGGTTTCCAGCGTCGTGCCCGCCTGCTGGGCGAGGATCGGTCCGGCCAGCGTCGTTCCGGTCAGGTCAGGAGCAGCCCGGGGATGTGCGGGCATCGACTTCGGGCAACCCGGCGCGGCTCCCTCCAGAGAGGCCACGCCGGTGCCGTTCCGGTTCAGCGCAGCAGGTTGGTCTTGGCCAGATCGAGGATGGCGTCGCCGCGCCCGTTCATCACCGCCTGGAGGGCGTAGAGGCTAAAGCCCTTCACCTGCTCGGCCTGGAGCTTGGGCGGCATGGCCAGCTCCTGGCGATTCGTCACCACGTCGAGGAGGGCGGGTCCGGGATGGGCCAGCACGTCGCGGATTGCGCCTTCCAGATCACCCGGATCCTCGACCCTGTGGGCATGGATGCCGATGGCGTTGGCCATGGCGGCGAAATCGGGATTGTCGAGCGTCACGCCGGTCTCGAGATAGCCCGCGGCCTTCATCTCCAGCTCGACGAAGCCGAGCGTGCCGTTGTTGAAGATGACGACCTTCACCGGCAGCTTCTCTTGGCGGAGCGTGAGGATGTCGCCCATCAGCATGGCAAAGCCCCCGTCACCCGACAGCGAGATTACCTGCCGGCCGGGGCTCGCCGCCTGGATCCCGATGGCGTGGGGCAGGGCGTTGGCCATCGAGCCGTGGGCCCAGGAACCGATCAGGCGGCGCCCGGCGGTCATGCGGAGGTAGCGCGCCGCCCAGACGGTGGGCGTGCCGACATCGGCCGTGAACACGGCGTCTTCGTGCGCCGCCTCGCTGAGGAGCCGGGTGAGGTATTGCGGGTGGATCGGCTTGCGCCCCGGCTTGCCGGTGGCGAGGTCGTCGAGGTCTTCGCGCGCCTTGGCATAGTGCTTGAGGCTGGCCTCCAGGTGGCGGGCATTGTCGTTGCCGGTGAGACGCGGCAGCAGCGCCTCGATCGTGGCGGCGACATCCCCGACGAGGCCGACGTCCAGCCGGCAGCGCTTGCCCAGATTCTCCGGGCGCAGATCGACCTGCGCGATCCTGGCATGCTCGGGGTAGAACTGGCGGTAGGGGAAGTCCGTGCCGAGCATCAGCAGGGTCTCGCAGGCCTCCATCGCCGCGTAGCCCGAGGAGAAGCCGATCAGGCCGGTCATGCCGACATCGTAGGGGTTGTCGTGCTCGACATGTTCCTTGCCGCCGAGCGCGTGGACGATCGGGCTCTTGAGCCGCTCCGCCAGCCGCATCAGCGGCGCGTGCGCCCCGGCGCAGCCGCGCCCGCACAGCAGCGTGATCTTTTTGGAGGCGTTGAGAAGGTCGGCTAGGCGGTCGAGCTCGTCGGCCGGCGGCACGGTGACGGGCGTGCGCGGGCGCAGGGTCGCCGGCGCGGCAAGGGCGCGCTTGGGCGCCTCCTTGAGGGCGACCGTGCCGGGGATGACCACCACGGCGACGCCGCGCCGGCCCACCGCCGTGCGGATCGCGGTCTCGAGGACGTTGGGCAACTGCTCCGGATCGGAGACCAGTTCACAGAAATGGCTGCAATCGCGGAACAGCTCTTCGGGGCGCGTCGCCTGAAAGTAGTTGAGGCCGATCTCGCTCGACGGGATGTGGGCGGCGATCGCCAGCACAGGCGTGCGGGTGCGGTGCGCGTCGAACAGGCCGTTGATGAGGTGGAGGTTACCCGGTCCGCACGAGCCGGCGCAGACCGCGAGTTCGCCGGTCACCTGCGCCTCGCCCGCGGCGGCAAACGCCGCGACCTCCTCATGGCGGACATGGACCCAATCGATGACGCCGCGGCTGCGGATCGCTTCCGTGATCCCGTTCAGGCTGTCGCCGACGAGACCGTAGATGCGGCGCACCCCCGCCTGCTGGAGCGTCTCGACCACGAGATCCGATACGTTGCGGGTTGCCATGCGCCGTCTCCGAACAGAACCGCCTCGTGAGGCGGTGACGGCGGGCCAACGTCACACCCAACCGATGGTTCGAATGGCTGGAAGATTTTGCGATTACTGCACAATTTCGCATGAAGGGAGCACGGCTCCCGGCAGGATCGTCCTTCGTCATCGGGGCGCTTGGAGCGCTTCGGCTTTGCCTCGCAGTGACGGTGCGGAACCGAGCTGATCATGCGAGGGGCGTGCGACACGAAAAGAGGCCGGCCGATCATCTCGGCCGGCCTCTCGCCGGGATGTCCCGGAAAGCCGTTGCGCCAGGCGGTTCGCCTTACGTGTTCATCGAGTCGAAGAAGTCGCTGTTGCTCTTGGTCTGTCGCAGCTTGTCCATGAGGAACTCGATCGCGTCGGTGACGCCCATCGGGTTGAGGATGCGGCGCAGCACGTAGGTCTTCTTGAGCGAATCCGGCGGCACCAGCAGCTCTTCCTTACGGGTGCCGGAGCGGGTGATGTCGATGGCCGGGAAGATGCGCTTGTCCGAGACCTTGCGGTCGAGAATGATCTCGGAGTTGCCGGTGCCCTTGAACTCCTCGAAGATCACCTCGTCCATGCGCGATCCGGTGTCGATCAGTGCGGTCGCGATGATGGAGAGCGAGCCGCCCTCCTCGATGTTGCGGGCCGCGCCGAAGAAGCGCTTGGGCCGCTGCAGGGCATTGGCATCGACGCCGCCGGTCAGCACCTTGCCGGAGGACGGCACCACGGTGTTGTAGGCGCGGCCGAGGCGGGTGATCGAGTCGAGGAGGATCACCACGTCGCGGCCGTGTTCGACCAGGCGCTTGGCCTTCTCGATCACCATCTCGGCGACCTGCACGTGGCGGGTGGCCGGCTCGTCGAAGGTCGAGGCGATGACCTCGCCCTTCACCGAGCGGATCATGTCGGTCACCTCTTCCGGGCGCTCGTCGATGAGCAGCACGATGAGGTAGCATTCGGGGTGATTGAGGGTGATCGACTGCGCGATGTTCTGCATCAGCACGGTCTTGCCGGTGCGCGGCGGCGCGACGATCAGAGCGCGCTGGCCCTTACCGATCGGCGAGACGATGTCGATGATGCGGGGCGAGAAATCTTTCTTGGTCGGGTTGTCCAGTTCGAGCTTGAACCGCTTGGTCGGGAACAGCGGCGTCAGGTTGTCGAAGTGGACCTTATGCTTGATCTTCTCCGGGCTCTCGAAGTTGATCGTGTTGACCTTGATCAGCGCGAAGTAGCGCTCGCCGTCCTTGGGGCCGCGGATCGGGCCTTCCACCGTGTCGCCCGTGCGCAGGCCGAAACGGCGGATTTGCGTGGGCGAGATGTAGATGTCGTCCGGGCCGGGCAGGTAGTTCGAGTCGCTCGAACGCAGGAAGCCGAACCCGTCCTGGAGCACCTCGACGGTGCCGGCGCCGATGATCTCGGTCTCGTTGGCCGCGAGCTGCTTGAGGATCGCGAACATCAACTCCTGCTTGCGCATGGTCGAGGCGTTCTCGACCTCGACCTCCTCCGCGAAGGTGATGAGTTCGGTCGGCGATTTGGACTTGAGGTCCTGGAGCTTCACCTCGCGTCGGGCGGCGAGATCGGCCGGCGCGACGGCGGCTTCGGCCGGAGCTTCGACGGGGGCGAGAGCGTCGTTCTGTGACGTCATGTGGGGAGATGCAACCAACGAAGGGCGGGAAGAAATCGGCCGGTTCGGGAGCAGGGCCGGGCGCCGGGGAAGCGCCCCGGGATCCGTAGCCGTCGCGGGCGCGCGGCCCGGCCCACGCATCGGTTCCGCTGGGCCGAAGAGACCGAGGAATGCGACACGGCTGCAATGGGAGAGCATGGCTCAGTAGCGCGTTTCGCCACCCGGCTCAAGAGCCCTTTGCTGATTTTACCTCAGGTGCCACCGGGCCGGGATCGGCAGGCGTTTCGTCGTCGGGCTCAGCGCCGCCGCAGCCGCACGTAGAGGGCGCCGGCTCCGCCATGGTGACGCGCCGCCTCCTCGAAGCCGATCACGAGACCGCGCAGTTCCGGGCCCCGCAGCCAGTGGGGCACGCTGCGCCGGAGCACGCCGCGCTCCGAGAAGCCGCGGTCAGACCCACCGAACCCCTCTCCGCCCTTGCCGGTCACCACGAGCACGCGGGCATGCCCCGCGGCGCGGGACCGCAGCAGGAAGCCGACCAGAGCGGCGTGCGCCTCCGCTTGGTAGAGGCCGTGCAGGTCGATGCGTGCCTCGATCGTCAGGGTGCCGCGCTCCAATCCGCGCCGCTCGCGCCGCTCGAGCCCTGGCGCGCCCGGTGAGGCCGGCGCGGGAACGGGAGCCGGCGCGGCGGAAGCACGGGCGATCTCGGGCGCGAGGTCGCCGAGCTTGAGCGGCTTCGAAGCGGCGCGCGGCAGCGGGACGGCCGGCGTCGGCCGCGCCGGGGGAGGGGAGGCGGATTTCGGTGCGGTTTTCGGGGAGGGCCTGGTTGCCGGTTTCGCGGCCGGCCTCGCGACCGTCGGCGGCATGGTGGGCTTCTCCGCCTCGCCCGCAGGTGCTTTCGCCGCCACCTTCCGCGGCCGGGCGCGGCCCCGCAGCGGCGTGATCAGCTTGGCGATCTCGCCCCAGAGATGGGCCTCCTCGCGCGAGAGCAGGCGGGGGCGCCGCGGTGGCCGCTCCCTCACGGCCGCGGCTCCCCGCCGACGGCCTCCGGCACGGCCGCGTCCTTCGCCGCGTCGTCCTTCGCGGCGGGCGCCGGCTTCGGGAGCAGCACGACGAACCCCATGCGGTCGTGCAGGTCACCCGCCGCCCGGCCCGCAGCGGCGCCGGTGCCGACATAGAGATCGCCCCGCGCCGGACCGACAATGGCCGAGCCGGTATCGGCGGCCACGACGAGGTGGCCGCGCCCGGGCTGGCCCGGCAGCTTGCCCTCCAGCCAGAACGGCAGCCCGTAGCGCCACAGGTTGCTGTCGACGGCCATGCTGCGCCCCGGACTGAGCGGCACGCCGGCCGCACCGGGCGGGCCGAGGGTCGGGTCTGTCACCGGCTCGGTCCGAAAGAAGATGTAGGACGCGTTCATCCGCATCAGCCGGCGAGCGTGGTCCGGATTGGCCCGCAGCCAGGTGGTCCAGCGCTCCAGGCTCAGGCCGTTGAGGGGCAGGTGGCCCTCGGCGACGAGGAGCTTGCCGATCGAGGTATAGGGCTGGCCGTTCTTGCCGTCGTAGAGCACCCGCATCCCGCGCCCGTCGGGAAGCCGCACCCGGCCGGACCCCTGCACCTGCAGCACGAAGAGATCGACGGAATCGCGCAGCCACAGCAGCGGCCGGATCCGCTCGCCGAGCGCCCCGTCCTCGATCGCGGCGCGGTCGGGATAGGGCACGAGGCCGGTCTCGGTGCGCCGGCCGGCTCTATAGACGGGGTCGAGCCCCGGCGCGGTCTCGCCGGGAGCGAGGCTGACGAGGTCGTCGGGCCGGGCCAGCACGGGGGCGGTGTAGCCGGGGCCAGGCGTGAGCGACCCTGTCAGTTCCGGCTCGAAATAGCCGGTGAGGAAGCCGACCCGGCGCTCCGGCTCCGTGCCGGAAGCCGGGCGCACGATGCGGTAGGCGGAAAACCGTGCCTCGAAGAATTTCTTCGCGTCCTCAGGCCGCACCGCGGCTGCGGCGGCACAGGCGGTCGCGAGGTCGGCAGGCGAACCCGTCACCACCTGGGCCTGCGGCGGGTTCGGCCCCGGCCCGGCGCAGGTGCGGCGGAAGGTGTCGAGGGCCGCCGCGCCGTCATCCTCGCGCCAGCCGGGGAGAGCTTTGAGCGCGACCGGTTCCAGTACGGCGCCCGGCACTTGGGGAGCCCCCTGCGGCGGCACGCGCGGCGGTTCGGCCGCGGGCTGCGACGCGGCGGGAACGGAAACGGCCGCAGCGGCGAGGACCGCTGCGGCCGAAAGGGAAACGCGGGAACGCGGCATGACGCGGATCGATCAGCCGCCCGCGTCGGTGGCGACGAGCTGCCAGTTCGGGTCGCGCGAGCCCAGCGTGCGGGCGAAGGTCCACACGTCGGGCACCTCGACACCGGTCTCGGCATTGCCGTCGATCACCTTGCCGTCCGCGTCGCGGGTGGCGGTGATGAGGTTGGAGAGGAAGCGCACGGTGACCTGCGCCACGCGGTTCTTCACCTCGACGGCGACCATCTCCGCCTTGTCGATGGAGATGAAGGTGGTCTCGACGGTCTCGCGGCGCTTCTCGCGCTCCGAGATCGCCCGCTCGAAGCCCTCGCAGACCTCGCGCGAGAGCAGCGCGCGCAGGGTCTTGCGATCGCCCTTGGCGAAGGCGATGACGATGGCCTCGTAGGCTCCCTTGGCGCCCTCCAGGAAGGCGCGCGGCTCGAAGCCCGGCTCGACCTGGACCACCTGCTCCAGGCCGCGGGCGACCGCCGAGCCCGGCTCGGCGATGCCGCGCCAATCGCGGGGCGCGGTCTGGACCGCCGCGGCCTGTCCGCGGTCGGCGCCGGGCAGGCGCACCACGTTGTCGCCCTCACTGCGGCCGGCGGCCGGCGGCTCGGTGCGATTGCGCTCGACCGGCCGGAACGGCGAGCGCTCAGTGCCGGTCTTCTGGCCGAGGACCGAGCGCAGCCGCCAGATCACGAAGACGGCCAGCGCCAGGAAAATCAGAGTGGTTGCGTCGAAGGAATCCTGCATCACCGATCCGAATCGTGACCGTCGCACACATAAATCCGGCGCCCGCGAGGCTGCCCGGACGAGAAGGGCCGTTCCGTGATCCTGCCCACCGTGCTCCGGCAGATGATCTTGCGAGGTCCCCGCCCGTCACCGGAAAAGGGTTCGCAAAACCGGCTCTTAGCCGAGGGCGGCGCGGGGATCGAGCCGGAAACGGGCGTCTTGATAGGCGCTTGGGTCTGAGTGTCTCCGACTGTTCGAAGTGCGTGACCTTATCGTGATATGGGCGCACCTGCGAGCTATTCCAGGCAAACGAATGATACGAGGCTCCGCGTCCCATTCGCGCGCGCCCCGTTCGTGTGAGGGCTGAGGTTCCGGGCCTTGCCCGCGGGACCGACGGCGTCTCGCTCGGGTTCGGCTTGTTCGCCGCATACGGGCATGGTAGCCGCAGCCCGCGCCGGAGGGGCGCTCTTCGCGCGGAACACGTGCGCGCAAGACGACGCAAGTAAGGAGAGACGCCATGGCCGATACCGCGGCACCGAACGGCAACGGCGCGCAGTCCCAGGATCTCGCGCCCGCGATCAACGCGCTGGCGCAATACGCCAAGGATCTCTCCTTCGAGAACCCGAACGCGCCGCGCTCCCTGCAGCCGCAGGAGGGCGGGCCTCAGATCAACATCCAGGTCAACGTCAACGCCCAGCAGATCGCCGAGGCCGATTTCGAGGTCGAGCTGACGCTGGAGGGCGATGCCAAGATCCAGAACGAGGTGCTGTTCGCCTTCGAACTGAAATATGCTGGCATCTTCCGCATGCGGAACATCCCGCAGGAGCAGATCCACCCGGCGGTGATGATCGAGTGCCCGCGCCTGCTCTTCCCCTTCGCGCGCCAGATCGTCGCCGAGGCGGTGCGCAACGGCGGCTTCCCGCCCCTCTACATCGACCCGATCGATTTCGTCGGCCTCTACCAGCAGAAGATGATGGAAGCCCAGGCGGCCGGCCAGGGCTCGGGCGCCCCGCTCGCCTCCTGAGGCGGAGCTTCGAGGCTTTCCCCTCATCCGGAAGGTCTTGCGGATCATCAAGCCCACGCGGCGCTTGAGCGACAGCCAAATCCGCCATCCGAAGGGAACAATCGGATTTGGTATGAGACCCCGGTGCCGATGGCGCCGGGGTTTTTTCATCGGCTCCGTCCCGCCGCGCCGAGCGGTCGCGGCCAGGCGCGGGCGGTTTTCGGCGTTGAGGCGGGGTAGGGCGTCCCGGCCCCATGATCGCCTCCTCCATTGCTCCTCGATCGGTGCTGCGTTAGGGGGCCGCCCCCGGCCCTCCGGCCGGCTCAGCTCCAAGGACAGCATGGCGCCCACCACCCACCTCGCCCTGATCAACGTCTTCATCGGCGACATCCAGGGCGGGCTCGGGCCGTTCCTCGGCACGTGGCTCGCGCAGATGCGGCAGTGGAGCCCCTCGCAGGTCGGGCTCGTCACCACGCTGGTGGGCGCGGGCGTGCTGCTGCTGAGCGGTCCCTTCGGCGCGCTGGTCGACCGCCTCGGGCGACCGCGCCTGCTCATCGTGATTTCCTGCGCCGCGATCCTCGCCGGTACGCTGCTTCTGATGCCGGCCCATTCCTTCGTGCCGGTGCTGGCGGCGCAGTTCCTGGCCGCCGCCGGCGGAACGCTGCTGCTGCTCGCCGTCACGGGGCTGACGCTCGGCGTCGTCGGCAAGGAGGCGTTCCCGCGCCAGCAGGGGCGCAACCAGGCCTTCAACCATGTCGGCATCCTGATCGCTGCCGGGCTCATCACCTTCGGCACCGCCCATTTCGGGCCGGAGATCGCCTTCTGGGTGCTCGGTGCCATGGCAGCGGCAGCCATCGCCGCCACGCTGGCGATGCCGGCCCGCGCCTTCAACCGGCGCCGGGCGGTGGGCTTCAAGGAGGAGGACGAGGCGGAGCCGGCGCGCTCCTCCTACGCGCAGATCTTCACCAACCGGCGGCTGCTGGTGCTTGCCGTGGCGCTCGCCCTGTTCCAGCTCGGCAATGGCGGCATGCTGACCCTGCTCGGGCAGAAGCTCGTCCACACGGCGGACAACCCCACCGCCTGGACCGCCCGCTACGTCATGGTGGCCCAACTCGTGATGGTGCCGGTGGCGCTCGCCGCCGGCTCGCTCGCCGACCGGCGCGGCCGGCGCCAGCTCCTCATCGCCGCCTGCCTCGCCCTGCCGGTCCGGGCGGCGCTCTCCGCCTTCATCGACGACCCCGTCTGGCTCATCTCGGCCGAAATCCTCGACGGCGTGGCCTCCGGCATCATCGGCGTGGCGGTGCCGGTGGTGGTGGCCGACCTGACCTGGGGCTCGGGCCGCACCCAGACGGCGCTCGGCACCGTCAACGCCGTGCAGGGGGGCGGCGGCGCGCTCTCGGCCTGGTACGGCGGCCTCGCCCAGGAATGGTTCGGCTGGAGCGGGTCCTTCCTGGCGCTCGGCGCGGCGGGTGTTCTGGCGCTCGCCCTGGTCTGGTGGCTCGCCGCCACCACCGAGGACAGCCGGTCCCAGCATCGTCGCAGCCGGCGCGACGAGCGCCGCCGCGCCGCGCTTTCCGCCGAGAAGCCGGCCTGAGCTGCGTCCGACCAGCACGGAACAGGCCGGCGCGCCAGCCGTTCACAGGGCGCTTTTCCCCGGTCGCGAGGCGCGCATGGCCGAAACCCTGGACGACGAGACCGGCCGCACGATCCGCGTCTATGAGCCCCGCACGGTTCCCTGGCTCAGCGTCGTGTTCGGCTACGGCCCGATGCTGCCCTTCATCGCCGGGGCGGTTCTGGTCTGGCTGCTGCCCGGTGCTCTGGCCGAGGCGGTCTTCACCCTGACGCTGCTCTGGGCCTGCGCGATTCTGCTGTTCCTCGCCGGCGTGCGCCGCGGCGTCAGCTTCCGCACCGAGGGCGGGGCGACGGTCACCCAGATCGCCACGATGCTGAGCCTGTTCCTGCTCGGCTACGGCGCCCTCATCGCCTTCGCGCTGGGCAAGCCGGCGATCGCCCTTGGCCTGCTGATTGTCGGCTTCACCGAGATCACGATCCTCGATCCGATCGCCGCGCGCCGGGGCGAGGCGCCCCTGTTCTTCGAGCGCCTGCGGCCGGCGCAGATCCCGCTCGCGGTCCTCGGCCTCGCGGCGCTGCTGGCCTACCGTCTGACGCTGTGAGATGCCCTTGCGGGAAATCCCCGCGCGCTTGGACCGGCCCATGCATGTCAGCCACGATCCCACGGCCCCGGAATCCGAAAAAATCGGGTTCGACACCTTCCTCGCCGTTGATATCCGCGTCGGCACCGTCGTCTCGGCCGAGCCCTTTCCCGAGGCGCGCAAGCCCGCGATCAAACTCCTCATCGATTTCGGGCCGGTGATCGGGACCAAGCGCTCCAGCGCACAGATCACCGAGCATTACACGTCCGACACGCTGGTCGGCCGGCAGGTCGCGGCGGTGGTGAACTTCCCGCCGCGCCAGATCGGGAAGTTCCTGTCGGAGGTGCTGACGCTGGGCTTTGCCGACACCGCCGGCGCCGTCGTGCTGTTCGCTCCCGACCAACCCGTGCCGGATGGCAGCCGGCTGTTCTGACTTCTTGCCGGCCTCACATGCCGGCGCCCGCCTCCCCGGACTGCCTCGGCCCCTCAGGCTTTCGCGCCGCGAAGCCGCTCACGCAGCTTCGAGCGATCGCCTCAGGTTCCACACCCCTCGGGTTGCCGCCTCACGGCCGCCTGCGATAGAGCCGGGCTTCCCTTCAAAGAACCGCTCCGATCGGCGACGACATGGCCAAGGCCGACACTCTGAAACCCCGCCTGCCGCGCGGCTTTCCCGACCGCACCGAGGCCGACCTCCTGGCCCAGGGCCGGATGCTGGACACGATCCGGCAGACCTTCGAGCTCTATGGCTTCGAAGCGCTGGAGACGCCCTTCGTCGAGTACACCGAGTCGCTCGGCAAGTTCCTGCCGGACCTCGACCGGCCGAACGAGGGCGTGTTCTCGTTCCAGGACGACGACGAGCAGTGGCTCAGCTTGCGCTACGATCTCACCGCGCCGCTCGCCCGCCATGTCGCGGAAAACTTCGACGCAATCCCGAAGCCGTATCGCAGCTATCGGGCGGGCTACGTCTTCCGCAACGAGAAGCCGGGGCCGGGCCGCTTCCGCCAGTTCATGCAGTTCGATGCCGACATCGTCGGCGCTGCTTCCGTCGCGGCCGATGCCGAGACCTGCATGCTGATGGCCGACACGCTGGAGCGGCTCGGGCTCGCCGGGCAGTACGTGGTCAAGGTCAACAATCGTAAGGTGCTCGACGGTGTGATGGAGGCGATCGGCCTCGCCGGTCCCGACAAGGCCGGCCAGCGCCTCACCGTGCTGCGCGCCATCGACAAGCTCGACCGCCTCGGCGCCGACGGCGTGCGCCTGCTGCTCGGCCCCGGCCGCAAGGACGAGAGCGGCGACTTCACCAAGGGCGCTGGCCTCGCGGACGACGCGATCGAGCGCATCCTGGCCTATGTCGGCTTCGAGGCGAGCCCGCACGAGGGCGCCGACCGGATGGCGTTCTGGGAGAAGTTCTTCGGGTCTTGGCACGCGGTGGTCGGCGATTCCGAGACCGGCCGCGAGGGCATCGCCGAACTCCACGCGATCATGCGGCTGTGCGAGGCGGCGGGCTACGGCCACGACCGGGTGCGCGCCGATCCGAGCGTGGTGCGCGGGCTCGAATACTACACCGGCCCGGTCTACGAGGCGGAACTGACCTTCCCCGTCACCAACGAGGACGGCCAGACCGTGCGCTTCGGCTCGGTGGCAGGCGGCGGGCGCTATGACGGCCTCGTCGGGCGCTTCCGCAGTGAGCCGGTGCCGGCGACCGGTTTCTCGATCGGCGTCTCACGGCTTTTCTCGGCTCTGCGGCTGACCAAGAGCCCGCTGGTCGAGGGCGCGGCCAAGCCCGGCCCCGTCGTCGTGCTGGTGCTCGATCGCGAGAACATCGCCGAGTATCAGGCGCTGGTCGCGCGGCTGCGGGCCGAAAACATCCGGGCCGAACTCTATCTCGGTGCCGCTGGGATGAAGGCGCAGATGAAATATGCCGACCGCCGTCGCGCCCCCGCGGTGGTGATCCAGGGTTCGAACGAGCGCGAGGCCGGAGAAGTCCAGATCAAGGACCTGATCGAGGGTGCCCGCGCGGCGGAAGCAATCGCCAGCAACGCCGAGTGGAAGGCGGCCCGCCCCGCCCAGGTCTCGGTGCCGGTGGAGCGGATGGTCGAGACGGTCCGCGAGACGCTGGCCCGGCATTTCGGGTGAGGCACTGACCGGGAGCGGTCGTCTTCAAGGGGATGCGCATCCCCTCTCCCCGTGTGCAGGGAGAGGGGGAAGACCGGTGCTTGATCGTTACAGACGGTGCGTCGTCCGGTCGGTCTCGTCGAAGCCCGGCCGGGAGGCAGTCGGTTGGCCGGTCGCTTTGCCCGTCGGTTGGCCCGTCGCCGGCCCGCCCTGCGGGCCCCCTTCCGCGCTCGCCCGCTTGACCGCGGCGTCGAGGTTCTCGGGGTCGAGCGCTGTCTCGACGAAGGCACGGCCGCGATGGGTCAGGTCGCGAGCGTAGCGGATCCCCTGGTCGCGCAGGTCGTCGGCGTAGGGGCCGAGCGCCCGGTCTTCCTGACGTGTGCGCGGCAGGAGCGCGCCGAGCAGCAGGCCGGCGGCGAGGCCGACCACGCCGACGAGGAGCGGGTTCTCGGAGACGAACTGCTCGGTCGCAGTGCGGCCCTCGTGCAGGCGGCGGGTGCCGCGATCGGCGAGGTCGGCCGCGCGCCGACGTTGCGTCTCGTAGCGATCCTCCGCCCAGGAGCGGGCATCCTCGTAGGTCTCGCTCGCCCGCTCGCGGACCGCGCGGACCGTGTCACCGGCTTGGCTGCGGGCGGAATCGGCCGCCTCGCTCACCCGGTTTTTGACCTCCGAGGCCCGGTCCGCCGCCTGATCACGCAGGTTGCGCGCGCCTTCCCGTGCCTGTTCGCTCGTGTCCTCCAGGCCGGCCTGGAGGCGGGCATTGGCGTCGCGGCCCTGCGCGGTCGCCCGGTCGGCGATGTCGTGAAGGCTGTGATCGACGCCGGTCTCGCGGGGCATGCCGGAGCGGGCGGCGATGTTCTCCGGCAGGGTCTCCACCGGGGCGCCGACGGGCGGCGTGGTGACGGGGCCTTGATGGTTGGGGCCTTGGCTCATGATGGGCTCCACTGTCTGCGGCCGTCGGCGCGGGGATTCGCGCGCGGCCCGTAACGGGTCAGACCTGACGCTCGGGCGGCAGATCGTGGGGGGGACGTCCGCCGGGGGCGTCGGGATCGTAGGTGCGGTCGGCGCCGGTCACCGTGACCGGTTTGGAATCGACCGGTACCAGGGCACGTGAGGTCGGGCGGCGAACCGTCCGCATGCCGTTGAGCAGCAGGCCGACACCCGCCGCGATCAACAGCACCGGAAGGGGGTTGCGCCGCACCGCCAGCAGGGCGTCGTCGTAGAAGCCGCTGTAGGGCGTCTGCCGGGCCGAGCCGAGCATCTCGTCGACGAGGCTCGACGCGTTGAGGCGCCCCTGGATCCGGTCGATCGTCTCGTCGAGACGCGCACGGCTCTGCTCGATGTCCTTCTCCAGGTCCGAGATCGATTCGCTCATCCCGAAACCCTTTCCGTCAGCGCGCGGGCATCCTGCCGGACCTGCCGCGTGGTCCGGGTCGGCGCGAGATTCGACAGCGACATCGCCCGGGCACCGATGATGCCGAGCACCACCGCCACGAGCAGCAGCCCGCCGCCGACCAGCAGCGCCGCGAGCCATTCGGAGCCCACCAGCGTCGCGACGTACTTCACCAAGGCGCCGATCAGCACCAGCATGGCGGTGACCGCGAACACCGCCGCCAGCACCATCATCGCCAGGCCGACGAACAACGAGCGGACGTTACTCGTCATCTCCGTGCGGAAGAGAGCGATCTCCTTGCTGGCAAGCTCGCTCGCCTCGCGCAGGGCGTCCGCGACGAGGGACTGGATCGAAGAGGGGGGCGGAGGGGGTGAGGCGGATGGATTATTGGGGCTTGCCATGGTTCCCGTCCCCTCAGGCCCGGTAGCCGTCGTAGGCGCGCTTCGGCTCCACCTCGCCCGACGCCTTGACGAAGCGCGACAGCAGGAAGCCCGCCGCGAAGGCTCCTACCGCGACGGTCACCGGGGAGCGGCGGGCATAGGCCTCGGCCTCACGGTAGAAATCGTCGAGGCTGCGCCGCTCGATCGAGCCGGCGAGATCGTCGAGGCCCTCAGCCGCGCTGTCGAAGAAGGCGCGGATGTTGGGGCGGTCATCGAAGGTCTTCCCGGAATCGCGCAGGGACTTGGCGAGGTCCGAGACGGAGCGGGCGGCCTCACCCTTGCGGTCGTCGACATAGGCGAGCGCCTGCTGTCGCGCGGCCGCAGCGAGCCCCTTGCTGCGCTCGGCCGCAAGGCTGGCGGTGTCCTCCACGTCGTGGCGCAGATCCTCCAAATCGGCCTTGGTCTCGGCCGGCTTGGGGCCGCCGACGGGACCTGGGGACGCGGACGATGTCATGGGCGTGTCTCCGGCTGGACTCTCTGGATCGGCGCGGGTTGCGCTTCGATCTGCGATGAACTCGGCCGGAGAACCGTTTGCCGCCTCGTGGGGTTCCGCTTTCAGAGCCCCTTCCGCGCGGCCTTGCGCTGGACGGAGGGAGTTCGGGCGTAATGAGAAAATGCGAGGAAGCACCGCCACCCCCATGTCGACGTTTCCACCGATCGCACGCCGTGGGCGGGTTCTGCTCCGGGGCTGGATGTCAGCGCCCGTTCAGCTTGGCCCTTGCATGGTGGCGCCGGCTCTGCTGCACTGCCGAGAACGTGGACGTGCACGGGAGCCGGGCGGGCGGATGCGGGATGGAACAGCGGTGACATCGTCGGGCCGCCTGCTTGACCCGCCGGTGGCGATGCGCTTGGCTGCCGTCCGACGGATCGCGCCAGGCTTCCGCGCGTTTTCCCCCAGACGCAAGACCCTCAAGACCCTTAGGCCGGCGCGCCCCGCGTGCCGGCTCCAGCGAGGACCGGAGCCGGGTTCGTGGCACGTCTGATCATCGTCTCCAACCGTGTCGCCGTGCCCGCCGAGGGCAAGGATGCGGTCTCCGCAGGGGGGCTCGCCGTCGCAGTCAAGGAGGCGTTTTCCTCCTACGAGGGACTGTGGTTCGGCTGGAGCGGAAACATCTGCGACAATCCGAGCACCGAGCCGGAGCTGATCGACCGCGGGCCGATCCAGTACGCCGTCCTCGATCTCTCGCCGCAGGACCACCGCGAGTACTATGCCGGCTTCGCCAACCGGGCGCTCTGGCCGATCATGCACTACCGGATCGGGCTGGGAACCTTCTCCCGCTCGGATTATGCCGGCTATCAGCGGGTCAACCAGACCTTCGCCCAGGCGCTCGCCAAGCTGGTCGAGCCCGACGACCTGATCTGGGTGCACGACTACCACCTGCTGCCGCTGGCCTCCGAGCTGCGCGGCCAGGGCATCGCCAACCCGATCGGCTACTTCCACCACATCCCGTGGCCCGCGGCCGACGTGTTCAACACCCTGCCGGCGAGCAGCGAATTGCTGCGCGCCATGGCCGATTACGACCTGATCGGTCTGCAGACCGATTCGGACGTGCAGAACCTCTCGCGCAACTTCATCGATACGATGCGGGCGATCCCGCTCGGCGGCGGCTCGATGATGGTCGACGGGCGCCGGACCCGGATCCGCTCCTTCCCCATCGGCATCGATGTGGCGAGCTTCAAGGAGGCCGCCGACAAGGCCGGCTCCAACAAGGTGGTGCGCGAGACCATGGCGGGCCTGCGCACGCGCAAGCTGCTGATCGGCGTCGACCGGCTCGACTACTCGAAGGGTGTGCCCGAGCGGATGGAGGCGGTGGACCGCTTCTTCGCCTCGAACCCCGACCAGCGCGGCAACGTCGTCTACATCCAGATCACACCGAAATCCCGCAGCGAGGTGCCGGAATACGAGCAACTCTCGCGCGAGGTGAACGAGAAGGTCGGCGACATCAACGGCATGCTCGGCGAGCCAGCCTGGACGCCGATCCAGTACGTCACCAAGGCCTACCCGCGTCCCGTGCTCGCCGGCCTCTACCGCGCCGCCCGCGTCGGTCTGGTCACGCCGATGCGCGACGGCATGAACCTAGTCGCCAAGGAATACGTCGTCGCCCAGAGCGAGGAGGACCCCGGCGTCCTCGTGCTGTCCAAGTTCGCGGGTGCCGCACGGCAATTGCCCGAGGCCTTGCTCGTGAACCCCTACGATCGCTTCGAGGTCGCCGAGGCGATCCGGCAGGCGCTCTACATGCCCCGCGGCGAGCGCCTGGAACGCTGGAAGCCGATGGCCGATCGCATGCTGCGCGAGGATGTCGATTGGTGGGCGCGCAACTTCATGGCGGAGCTGGAGACCTTCCGCACCGTCGAGCGCGAGCCGCCAAGCACGACGGCGGCGGCGGCGGAGTAGTTTTGCCCGAATGGCGAAGCGGTTGATTGTCCGAACCGCTTGAGTTTTTTTGAATCGATCGAGGCATTCTCCCGCCCGCGGCCTCATCCTGAGGAGCCGCGGGCGGGAGAATGCATTTTGACGGGACCCTGAATCGACGGGCCCCGCTTCACGAAGGACTGGAATGATCGTCATCGAGGAGGGCCTGCCGACGCCGCTCGGCGCGCATTTCGACGGCCGCGGCGTCAACTTCGCCCTCTTCTCGCAGAACGCGACGCGGGTCGATCTCTGCCTGTTCGAGCCGGGTGCGCGACACGAATCGCGCACGATCCGCCTGCCCTGCCGGACCGACGACGTCTTCCACGGCTACCTGCACGGCCTGTTGCCGGGCCAGCAATACGCCTACCGGGTGTTCGGCCCCTGGGACCCGGCGGCGGGGCATCGCTTCAACCCGGCCAAGCTCGTCCTCGACCCCTATGCCCGCGAGATCGCCGGCCGCATCCGCTGGCACGACGCGCTCTACAGCCATCGCCGCGGCGGCGCCCGCGAGGATCAGATCGACCGGCGCGACAGCGCCCCCTTCCTGCCTCGCGGCGTCGTCACCCGCCCCGAGACACCCGACGCCGTCGCTCTGCCGGCGCCCCGCCCGCTCCACGAGACGGTGATCTACGAGGCCCACGTCAAGGCGCTGACCCGGACCCATCCGGCGCTCTCGGAGGCCGAGCGGGGCACCTATCTCGGCCTCGCCCATCCGGCGATCATCGAGCACCTGTTGAAGCTCGGCGTCACCGCCCTCGAACTCCTACCGATCCAGGCGTTTGCCGACGACCGTTTCCTCGTGGACAAGGGGCTCGTCAATTTCTGGGGCTACCAGCCCTACAACTACTTCGCCCCCGAGCCGCGCTATCTCGGGGAGGGCGGCGCGAGCGGTCTGCGCTTCGCCATCCGCGAACTCGCCTCGGCCGGCATCGAGACCCTGATCGACGTGGTCTACAACCACACGGCGGAAGGCGACCATCTTGGGCCGACGCTCGCGTTCCGCGGCATCGACAATGCGAGCTACTACAAGCTCGATCCCGAGAACCCGCGCCGCAACATCGATTGCACCGGCTGTGGCAACACCCTCAACGTCGCCCACCCGCGGGTGATGCGGATGGTGCTCGATAGCCTGCGCCACTGGGTGACCGCTTACGGTGTCGCGGGCTTCCGCTTCGACCTCGCGACCAGCCTCGGCCGCACGCCCGCTGACTTTTCCCCGCAGGCGGCCTTCTTCCAGGCGGTGCAGCAGGATCCCGTGCTCTCGCGGGTCAAGCTCATCGCCGAGCCCTGGGACATCGGCGGGGGCGGCTACCAGCTCGGCGGCTACCCTTACGGCTGGAGTGAGTGGAACGACCAGTTCCGCGACAACCTGCGCGGCTTCTGGCGGGGCGATTCCGGCACGCTGGCCAAGCTGACCCAGGGACTGTCCGGCTCGCGCGAGATTTTTCTGCCGTCCGGCCGCTCGCCCTTGGCCAGCATCAACTTCGTCGCCTCGCATGACGGCTACACGCTGGCCGACGTCGTCGCCTACGCGGAGAAGCACAACGAGGCCAACGGCGAGGAGAATCGCGACGGCCACGGCCACAATCTCTCGGCCAATTACGGTGTCGAAGGGCCGACCGACGATCCCCGCATCCTGGCGTTACGCGCCCGGCAGAAGCGCAACATGCTGGCCTGCGTGTTCTTCGCGCAAGGCGTGCCGATGCTGCTGATGGGCGACGAGCGCTCGCGCTCGCAGTCCGGCAACAACAACGCCTATTGCCAGGACAACGCCGTGAGCTGGATGGATTGGGAGGCCGATCCCGATCCGACGCTGAGCGAATTCGTCGGCAACCTCGCGGCCCTGCGCCGGGCCTGCCGCTCCTTGCGGCGTCGCCACTTCCTGCTCGGCAGCCGCGTCGGCGAGACCGACCTGAAGGACGTCCACTGGCTCTCCCCGGACGGGACCGAGATGGATGAAGCCGCCTGGGGCGACGGCGAGCGCCGTGCCTTCGGCATGCAGATGAGCAACGACATCGAGGGCTCGGAACGCGTCCTCATCCTGATGAACGCGGCGCCTGAGCCCTGCCCCTTCGCCCTGCCGCCGGATCTCGGCGGGCCTTGGCGCCCGGTCTTCGACACCACCCTCGCCACCGGTGCGGTTCCCGACGGCACCCGCCCGCCGGTGCGGGCCGGCGGCACCGTCGATCTACCCGAGCGGGCAGTGCTGGTGCTGAAGTCGCCGCCGATCCTCGATTGAGCCGCCGGCCTAAGAGCATCGTCCCGAAAGGTGGTCACCGGCTTTCGGAAAAAGACGATGCACAAACAAGGGGATAGAGCATCGTGTTGGATCTGATATCCAGCACGATGCTCTAGAAAACGTCGCGCGCGTCTCGGTTTCCGCCGCCGCCCGTGGCATCGTGCTGGCCGATCGCGACAGCCATGGAGACGGGTTCGATGCAGGCGGAGAGCGGTGGCGCGGCCCGGGTGACGGTGGTCGATCACCCCCTCGTCCAGCACAAGCTGACGATGATGCGCGACGGCGAGCGCTCGACCAAGGGATTCCGCGAACTCCTCAACGAGATCGGCATGCTGCTGGCCTACGAGGTAACCCGCGATCTGCCGCTCGAACCGGTCACCATCCAGACGCCGATCCAGGCGATGGAGGGACGCCGGATCGCCGGCAAGAAGCTGGTGCTGGCTCCGATCCTGCGCGCCGGCGTCGGCTTCCTCGACGGCATGCTCTCGCTGATGCCCTCGGCCCGCGTCGCCCATGTCGGGCTCTACCGCGATCCCGACACGCTCCAGGCGGTGGAGTACTATTTCAAGAGCCCGTCGGATCTGGCCGACCGCACGGTGCTGGTGCTCGACCCCATGCTCGCCACCGCCAATTCCGCGGTCGCGGCGGTGGAGCGGCTCAAGAGCCGAGGCGCGAAGGATCTCCGCTTCGTCTGCCTGCTTGCCGCCCCCGAGGGCATCGCCCGCTTCCAGGAGGCGCATCCCGACGTGCCGGTCTGGACCGCCGCGATCGACAGCCACCTCAACGACCACGGCTACATCGTGCCGGGTCTGGGGGATGCCGGGGATCGGATGTACGGCACGCGCTGAGTTTTCCGCTCAGCTCTGCCGGTGTTGGGCGGCATGGCGGATCGTGACGATGATGACGGCATCGGCCCTCTCATCGACAGTGTAGTAGATCAGGTAAGGAAGCCTTGGCACGACGAAGCGGCGCACCTTCGGCCGCACGACGCGCCCGGCATCCGGATACACCGTCAGAAGCGCAAAGGCGTCTCGGATCGTCTTCTGTACTTGGATGGCGGCCGAAGGGTTTTCTCGATGGATGTGGTCAGCAATCTCGCGCAGGCGCCGGGTTGCGCGCCGAGAGACTTCGAGCTTCATCGCTCGAAACTGCGGAAGGCGGCCTCGATCTCTTCCGTCGAGGCCAACTCGCCCCTCTCGATCTCGGCCAGCCCGGCCAGAACATCTTCCAGGTGCTCGGGATCGATGTCCTCCGCTGCGCCGACGCGCGCGAGGCCGAGCATGGCCTCGGCGATTGTGTCTTGATCGGCCGCGGGGAGCCGGCGGACGGTTTCGACGGCTTGTTCGAGCAGCTTCGTCATGAGGGCACCTTCAGCGTCCGAGTGTAACACGGCTCGACGCGCCCCGTCCCATGCGCCATCTGAGCCGGGCGTACGAGCGACCAACCCGCCGCGTGAACCCCGAGGAAGCCCCATGACAAAAAGCCTGCCCGACACCATGCGCCAGATCCGCTTCACCGGCGCGGGCGGACCGGAGGTCATCGCGGTCGAGACCGTGCCGCTGCCGAAGCCCGCAGCCGGGCAGGTTCTGGTCGAGGTGGTCGCGGCGGGCGTCAACCGGCCCGACATCATGCAGCGCCAGGGCAGCTACCCGCCGCCGAAGGGCGCGACCGAGATCCCCGGCCTGGAAATTGCCGGCCGCATCGCCGCGCTGGGCGAGGGCGTGACGGATCTCGCCGTGGGCGACGAGGTCTGCGCGCTGGTCATCAGCGGCGGCTATGCCGAGTTCGCCGTCGCCGAAGTGGGGCAGGTGCTGAAGCGGCCGGGGCCGCTCTCGCTGGTGGAGGCGGCCGGGCTACCGGAGACGGTCTTCACCGTCTATTCCACGGTGATCCAGCGCGGGCGGCTGCAGAAGGGCGAAACCTTCCTCGTCCATGGCGGGTCGAGCGGCATCGGCACCACCGCGATCCAGATCGCCAAGCAGCACGGCGCCCGCGTCCTCACCACGGCGGGCTCGGCCGAGAAATGCCGGTTCTGCGAGGAACTGGGGGCGGATGCCGCCATCAACTACCGCGAGGCGGATTTCGCCGAGGAGGTGAAACGCCTCACCGACGGCAAGGGCGTCGATGTCATCCTCGACATGGTCGGCGCTGCCTATCTCCAGAAGAACATCGCCTCGCTCGCCGTCGAGGGGCGCCTCGTCCAGATCGCCTTCATGCAGGGCTACAAGGCCGAGAGCCTGACCCTGACCCCGATCATGCTCAAGCGCCTGACGATCACAGGCGCCACTCTGCGGGCCCAGGCCAAGGAGGCCAAGGCCGCCATCGCCGAGGGGCTGAAGCGGGACGTCTGGCCCCTGGTCGAGGCGGGCAAGATCCGGCCGATCATCCACGCCACCTTCCCGCTGGAGGAGGCGTGCAAGGCACATGAGCTGATGGAGACGAGCAGCCACACGGGCAAGATCCTGCTCGTCACCGGGCGCTGAGGGCACAGGCTTCGGTAGGAACTCTCGAAGCCGGACCGGCGTTGGCCAAGCATAACCGATACTGACGCCGCCCCTTTGTCGGGCGGAAGAGAGGGAGTTTCATGGCCCAGATCGAGAACCAGACCGATGCCCGCCAGGGTGCGAAGGGCAAGCCGGTCCTCTACGTGCTGGTGGCGAGCCTCGCCCTGCTGGCGGTGGCGACCGTCGGCCTCCTGAGCTGGAACCGGGCCGAGTCACCCGCCGACCATGCCGGCAAGAGCCAGGAATCGGCCCGCGAGATGACGACGGGGTCCGTCAACAAGGCACCGTCCTCCAACAGCGGCAACGTGCCGGCCGAGAACCCGGCCTATCCGCAGCCGTCGCAGAAATCGGCTCAGTAAGCCTCAAGTCGCTGGACATCACGAAATAAGCCGCCCGAGACACTGTCTCGGGCGGCTTTTTCGTTTGGGCGTTCGACCTTAGCGGGTCGGGACCGGTGTCTCACCGCGGTAATCGTAGAAGCCGCGCTTGGTCTTGCGGCCGAGCCAGCCGGCCTCGACATATTTCACCAAGAGCGGACAAGGCCGGTACTTCGAATCGGCCAGCCCCTCGTAGAGCACCTGCATCACCGACAGGCAGGTATCGAGGCCGATGAAGTCGGCGAGCTGCAGCGGGCCCATCGGATGGTTCGCGCCGAGCCGCATCGCGGTGTCGATCGATTCCACCGAGCCGACGCCTTCGTAGAGGGTGTAGATCGCCTCGTTGATCATCGGCAGCAGGATGCGGTTGACGATGAAGGCCGGGAAATCCTCCGACATGGTCGAGGTCTTGCCAAGCTTGGCGATGAAGGCCTTCGCCGATTCGTAGGTCGGGTCCTCGGTGGCGATGCCGCGGATCAGCTCGACGAGCTGCATCACCGGCACCGGGTTCATGAAGTGGATGCCGATGAAGCGGTCCGGCCGGTCGGTCGCGGCCGCGAGCCGGGTGATCGAGATCGAGGAGGTGTTGGTCGCGACCAACGCGTCGGGCTTGAGCGAGGGACAGAGCGTCTGGAAGATCTTGCGCTTGGTCGCCTCGTCCTCGGTCGCGGCCTCGATGACGAGGTCGCAGGGGCCGAGATCGTCGAAGCTGCGCGCCGCCGCGATGCGCGCCAGGGCGCTGCGGCGCTGCTCGTCGCTCAGCGTGCCCTTCTGGACCTGACGCGTGAGGTTCGCGTCGATAAGACCGAGCCCGGCCGCGATCCGCTCGGGATCACGGTCGTGCAGCCGAACGTCGAGGCCGGAGGCCGCGCAGACATGCGCGATGCCGTTCCCCATCTGGCCGGCACCGACGATGCCGACCGTCTTGATCTCGATGCCCATACCCGTATCGCGTCCTACCTGCTGCGGCATCGTCCTCTCGACCGCATCGCTAGAATGCGGCACTGCAACAAATGCGTCAAACCGGCCTCAAGCCGCAGGTGCGGGAGTGTGTCCCGAGGCCCGTTCAACGCGTATCGTGCAGTCCGTTACCGATCCTTCTACCGGTCCTTGGCCTTGGCGATCTCGGCCTGCAAGTCCGGCACGACCTGAAACAGATCGCCGACCAGCCCGTAATCCGCCACTTGGAAGATCGGTGCGTCCTCGTCCTTGTTGACGGCGACGATCACCTTCGAGTCCTTCATGCCGGCCAGATGCTGGATCGCGCCGGAGATGCCCACCGCCACGTAGAGGTCGGGGGCCACCACCTTGCCGGTCTGGCCCACCTGCCAGTCGTTCGGGGCGTAGCCCGCATCCACCGCCGCGCGGGAGGCGCCGACCGCAGCGCCGAGCGCGTCGGCCAGCGGCTCGATCAGCTCCTTGAACTTCTCCGCCGAGCCGAGCGAGCGGCCGCCGGAGACGATGAACTTGGCCGAGGCCAGTTCCGGCCGGTCGGACTTGGCGATCTCTTCCGACTTGTAGGCGGCGCCCAGCGCGTCCGGCGTCGCAGCCGAGATCGGCTCGACGGGAGCGGCGGCACCGCCCTCTTCGGCCGGCTTGAAGGCGGCGGTACGCACGGTGATGACGCGCTTGCCGGCACCGGCCTGAACGGTCTGGATCGCGTTGCCGGCGTAGATCGGTCGCTCGAACGTGTCGGGCGAGACGACTTTGATGATGTCGGAGATCTGCGCGACGTCGAGGAGCGCGGCGACCCGCGGCAGGGTGTTCTTGCCCGTGGTCGTGGCGGCGGCCACGATCGCGTCGTAGGGCTCGGCGATCGCGGCGATCAGCGCGGCACTCGGCTCGGCGAGATCGTGGTCGTAGGTGCCGTCCTCGGCGTTCAGCACCTTCTCGACGCCGTCGAGCTTGGCCGCGGCCTCGGCCGCCGCCTTGGAGCCGGTGCCGAGCACTAGGGCGTGGATGGGCGCGCCCAGTTCCTTGGCCGCGGTCAGCGCCTTCAGCGTACCGTCCTTGATCTGTCCGTTGGCGTGCTCGACGTAGAGGAGCGTGGTCATCGGCGAAACTTTCGAAGAGGGGAGGGGGCGTCGCTCGACCGAAATCGGGAGCGGCGCGGCCTAAGAGACGTCAGAGCACGCCGGCTTCGATCTTGAGCTTCTGCACCAGCTCGGCCGCGGAGCCGACCTTGACGCCGGCCTGCCGGCCCGGCGGCTCGGCGACCTTGAGCACGGTCAGCTTCGGCGTGACGTCGATCCCGAGGCCTTCCGGGGACAGCTCCTCCAGGGGCTTCTTCTTCGCCTTCATGATGTTGGGCAGCGACGCGTAGCGCGGCTCGTTGAGGCGCAGGTCCGTCGTGACGATCGCCGGCAGCTTCAGCGACACGGTCTGGAGACCGCCATCGACCTCGCGCGTCACGTCGATGCTTCCATCGCCGAAGTCGAGCTTGAAGGCGAAGGTGCCCTGCGGCCAGCCGAGCAGGGCCGCCAGCATCTGGCCGGTCTGGTTCGAATCGTCGTCGATCGCCTGCTTGCCGAGGATGACGAGGTTCGGACTCTCCTTCTCGACCACCGCCTTCAGCACCTTGGCGACGGCGAGCGGCTCGCAATTCACGTCGGTCTTCACGAGGATCGCCCGGTCGGCGCCCATGGCGAGCGCGGTGCGAAGCGTCTCCTGCGCCTGCTGCGGGCCGATCGAGACGGCGACGATCTCGCTGACCTTACCCTTCTCCTTCAGTCGGATCGCCTCCTCGACGGCGATCTCGTCGAAGGGGTTCATCGACATCTTGACGTTGGCCAGTTCCACGCCCGACCCGTCGGCCTTGACGCGGATCTTCACGTTGTAATCGACGACCCGCTTGACGGGCACCAGAACCTTCATGGCTGTCGCTTTCCTCCGCTCCTGCGAGGTCCCGGCGTCGCTTGACGGACGGCTCTCGGACCCGCTTGACCGCGCTTGATGGGATTGTCGGGGCGGCGGGACCGTAACGAGGCGATTTCCCGCTTGTCAACGCGCCTTATCGGGGGCGTGACCTGCGGATATTTACCGGTTCTGGCCGGGCACCCAGAGCACGTCGTCGGCGCCGTCGTGGTTGGCCGCGCGGGAGGCCACGAACAGGAAGTCCGAGAGCCGGTTGAGATATTGCAGGGCCTCGGGCGAGATCGCCTCGCTCTCGATGCCCGACAGCGCCACCACCAGCCGCTCGGCGCGGCGGCAGACGGTGCGGGCGAGGTGGAGCGCGGCGGCCGTGGCCGACCCGCCGGGCAGGACGAAGGATTTCAGCGGCGGGATGTTGGCGTTGAGCGCATCGATCTCCGCCTCCAGCCGCTGCACCTGGGCGGCGACGACGCGCAGGGGCTCGTAGCCCAGCGGCTTGTCGCTCGGCGGGGTGGCGAGATCGGCGCCGAGATCGAACAGGTCGTTCTGGATGCGCGCCAGCATCGCGTCGAGGGCGGGTTCGGCGGTGAGGCGGGCGAGCCCGATGCAGGCATTGGTCTCGTCGACGGTGCCGTAGGCCTCCACCCGCAGATCCGCCTTCGAGCGGCGCTCGCCGTTGGCCAGCCCGGTCGTGCCCTGGTCGCCGGTACGGGTGTAGATGCGGTTGAGCTTGACCACGGCGTCCCTCCCGCGGGCCCGCTGTTCTCGAAATGAAAGACCCGCCGGGCGATGTTTCGCGCCCGGCGGGTCTTTGCAAGCCGTAAAAGTCCGACAGGCCGCGAAAGCGGCCGACGGTCAGAAGGTGTAGCCGAGCTTGCCGCCGAAATTGGTCAGGCCGCGGTTGTCGCCGCACAGGCCGGCATTCGACATGTGCTCGACGGTGGCCATCACGCTCCAGTGCTCGTCGATGCGGAAGCCGAGCGCTGCCGCCTCGCGGAACAGCGGGTTGCAGCCCAAAGCATTGAAGCCGTAGGGCGCGTTCGCCTTCAGGCCGGTATAGCCGTTATGCGCCGCGCCGCCGAAGAAGCCTTCGAGGAAGACACGCCGGTTCAGGGTCTCGGGGAAGAGGTCCACGGTCCAGGTCGCGCCGATATAGGCGTAGCTGGTACGGCCGCCGGTGTTGTAGCTGCCGCCCACCGTCGGACGCGGCACGAAGGCCTGCCAGAACGGATCGGTGGTGATCTGCGGCTTGGCGAACAGGATTTCGCCGTTGACGTTCGCAGTGCTGAAGCCCGGCAGCTTGCCCTCGGCGCTGCCCGGATCCTGAACCGAACCGCCGATGCGGACCTCGGATACGATGGAGTAGGGCTGGACGGGGGCGAAGTAGGGGGGCGGTGCGGGAGCCCGGGCGGCGCGGAAATCGGCGGCCTGCGCGGCTGTGACGGCCGTGCCGGCGAGCACGCCGACGAGAATCCGGGCAAGAGGTGACTTCATCGGCGGTCGATCCGTCCGTTTCAACCCGCCTCGAATATCACGGCGCCGGAGGCACAGCCCGCGGATTCATCCCGCTCCGCCGCTTTTGCCGCCTCGGTGGGGCGTGGACGCCACACTTCGCTCGTGCCCGTCCTTCGCCCCTCACGCGCATCCGAAACGCGGCCGTGATCGCGCAAGGTGTTGCGTCAGGCTGCCCGCCACCAGACCACGCCCATGATGACGATGATGGCGACGAATTGCAGGAGCACGCGCAGGCGCATCAGCTTCTGCGAGAGGTTGGCGCTGCCGCCCCGCATCATGTTGACGAGGCCGAGGAGGAGCACCACGGCCACGGCGAGGCAGGCGAGAAGGACGAGCTGGTTGGAGGACATGGGTCGGTGATCTCGTGGGGGACCGTGCTCGCGCGAGCATGGACCGCGTGGTGATTCTTCGGCGATGATGCCTTTGGAGCGTCAGTTCCGGCGCAGCAGGCGCTCGAAATAATCGAGTTCCTCCTGCGGACGCGAGGGGTCGCCGAGCTTGCGCCGCAACTCCTCCATGATCCGCCGGGCACGCTGCACCGCGGATTCGTCGGCATTGGGCACCCTGACATTGCCGTTGGAGAGGTCGCGCCCGCGGGTCGGGCGGCCGAGAGGATCGTCGTCGCCGGAGCCCGAGCGGCCCTGCTGGCTCTGCGACTGCCCGTCCTTCTGGCCCTCGCCCTGTCCTTCGCCCTCGGCCATCTGCTGCATCTGCTTCTGCATGCCCTCGGCGCCGCGCTTCAGCCCGTCGAGGGCACGGCCCTGGGCATCCACCGCGTCGCCGCTGCGGCCGCGGCCGAGCGCCTCTTCGGCCTCGCGCATGGCCTCCTCGGCATCGGCCAGACCTTCCTCGCCCTGAAGCCCCTGCTGCTTCATCCGGTTCTTGAGATCCTGGAGCTGCTCACGCAGGCCCTGCTGGCGCTGGCCCATGCTCTGGCCCTGCTGCCCGCCGCCCTGACCCTGCTGGCCTTGACCCTGTTGGCCCTGCTGACCCTGGCCCCGCTGCCCCTGCTGACCCTCGCCCTGTTGGCCGGGCTGCTGCCCGCGCTGTCCCTGCTGCTGGCCCGGTTGCGGCCTCTGGCGTTGGCCGGGACGCTGCTGGCCCTGCTGGCCCTGCTGGCCTTCCTTGTAGGTCTCGTCGCGCAGCTCCTGCTGCTCGCGGGACATCTTGTCGAGCTCGTCGAGCTGCCGGTTCATCTCGGCCATGCCGCCATCGGACTTCTGGCCGCCCTCGGCGTTCTGGAGGTTTTCGAGCACGTTGCGAAGCTGTTCGAGCAGGCGCTGGGCTTCCGCCGTGTCGCCGCGCTGCATCGCCTCCTGCATGTCCTTGATCATCTTCTCGAGATCGTCGGGCGTGACGGTCTGGCCGTTCTGCTGCTGTTGCTGACGCTCCGCCTGCTGCCGGTTCTGCGGCTTCGCGCGCTGGGCGAACTCCTTCATGAACTTGTCGAGGGCCTGTTTCAGATCCTCGGTCAGTTTTTTGATTTCCTCGTCCGGGGCGTTGCGCTCGATCGCCTCCTTGAGGCGGTCCTGGGCGGCGCGCAGGGCCTTCTCGGCATCCGAGAGGTCGCCGTCCTCGATCTTGAGGGCCATCTCCCACAGAAGGTCGGCGACGCCTGTGAGATCCGCGTCCGACTTCGCCGCGCGCAAGCGGTTGGCGGCGGTGGTGAGCCCGAGGAAGATGCCGGGCTGCGGCGTGAAGCGCTCCGGGGCGATCCGCAGGGCATCCAGCGCGGTCTGGACGCGGGCGCGGTCTTCGTCGGGCGCGGTCACCAGGCGGCGGCGCTCCTCGGCGAGCGCACGGGCGAGCGGCTGGGTGAAGGGGCGCGCCGGCAGCACGATCTCGGCGGTCTCGGTGCGGCCCTCCTGCCCGGCCTCGTCGCGCACCACGAGGGTGAGCTTCACCCGCGCGCCCGACCAGGGATTGTCGGTGAGATCGACCAGCGTCTTGGTTTCGGTCTCGCCGGTGGCGTCGGTGGGAAGCGCCAGACCGATCTTGGGCACGGGCACGAGCGAGCGGCCGGCTTTCAGCGGCTCGACTAGCCCTTCGGCGGAGGCGATGCCGTAATCGTCCTTGGCGCGATAGGTGAGGTTGAAGGTGCCGCGGCCGTTGACCTCCAGATCACCGACCCGGCTCACTTCCGGGGCGCGGTCGGGGATGGTCTCGATCACGAGGCGCTGCGGCTCGGAACCGGAGGCAGCGATGCCGAGCTCGGCGGTGCCCCCGGCGAGCCGGAAGCGCTCCTCCCGCAGGCTGGTGCGGGTCTCGCTCGACTGAGCACCGCTCTGCAGCGCCGGCCGGCTGGAGGCGGCTTTCTCGTCCTTCGGGATCGGAACCAGGGCGGCGTTCGGCGTCAGCTCCGCCTCGCCCTGGCCGGCAATGCGCACGATCAGGGTGGAATTGACCGGCGCGCGCAGCCGCTGCACCGCGTCCTTGGCCGCGCCCGACATCGTCACGATCAGCGGCGGCACGCGGGTGTAGATCGGCGGGTCGATCCAGCCGTCGACGCGGAAGCTCGGCGCGGCGGCCTGCGGCGCGCGCCAGTCGAAGGCGGCGGCGACGCGCCCGCGCCATTCCGGGCCGGCAACGAACAGGGCGGCGAGCGCCGCGACGAGAACGCCGGCGCGGAGCGCCAGGGGATCGTGGCCGGGCATGTGCGGGCGCGGGCGCCCGGCCTTCAGTCGCGCGACCGCCGCGGCGGCCCGCGACTGATGCAGGGCCCACAGGGCGCGGGTGACCGGGTCGCTCTGGCCGACAGCCAGGGTGTCCTCGATGGACGAGGCCGGGTCGTGCGCGCTTCCGCCCTGCCGGGTGGCTTCCCGGTCGATGCGGGTGAGCGCCTCGCGGCGGCTCAAGGGGCGCAGGCGAAGGGCCGGCAGCAGCGCCGCGACGAACAGGAGGGCGAACAGCCCGAGCCCAACGATCCGCCAGAGCGGCGACAGATCGAGCCATACCCCGAGCCACGAGACAGCCAGGAAGGCGAGGACGACGCCGAGCCCGCGCCAGAGCACCGGCCAGGCCCGCTCCCACAATCCTGCCGCCCGCGCCCGCGCCACCAGCTGGTCGAGGCGGCGGCGCGCCGCACCCTGGCGGTCATCGCTCGCGGAGATCGTCCGTTCGGCCTCGCTCATCGTGTCCGGTCGCGGCTCCCACGGGCGCCGGGCAGAGGCGCCCCGCGCACGAATGAGGAAGCTAGCATGGTGACGGGCGCGCTCCGCCGGGTCAAATCCGCCCAGTCACGCTTGAGCCGCTCATGCCGCGGCGCGCGAGAGGTCACGGCCGATCCGTGCGGCCAGCGGCACGCTCGCTTGGTTCTTGCCCTTGGCTTCGATCTCGAAGTCGGTCCAGACGAGGTGGCGGGCGACCAGCGCGTTGACCGCCTCGTTCCACATCAGATCGGAATGCGCGGCAAGATCGCGCCAGGAATGACCCCCATCGGAAAGGGCAGCAAAATCCGGCAGGGCGGTGGGATCGTGCTCCGGTAGCAGTGTTTCCCGTGAAACACTGATGTGGCTCACCGGCCGCACGCCGCGCCACGAACCGATCACCGCCTGGATGCGGGGATCATCAGGCTCGATATACTCGCCGCGGCTCTCGACCCAGTGGTGGTGCAGGTCGAGTACCACCGGGACGCGGTCGCCAAGCCGTAGGACCGCGTCGAGGCCGAACAGCGACTCGTCGTTCTCGACGGTGAGCAGGTTGCGCGCGGTTTCCGAGATCAGCGAAAGGCTCTCGCGGAAACCCTCGATGCCGGGCTCGCGTCCGCCGATATGGATGTTCACGTGCGCGCCGAACGGGTGCCAGCCCGAGCCGTAGCCCAGCATCGCCATCACCTCGGCATGATATTCCAGTTCGGCGATACCGTTCGTCTGCGCGTTCGGGTTGCGCGAGGCGATGATACAGAACGGGCCAGGATGCATGCTGAGCCGCACATCCCCCGCCCGCGCCTGCTCGCCGATCCGGGCGATGCCGGTCTCGATCAGGGCGCGCATCGGGGCCTGCGCGTAGAGCGGCGCGGCCACCGGATGGGTATAGCCGGGCAGGACCGAACTCGCCATGCGCAGGAGACGCTCCAAGGGCGGTCTGGCCGAAACCCAGGCGATCTGACGCTCAAGCGCCGCAAGGTTGTGGCGCACCACGCCTTCCAGCTTCTCATAGCGCGCGGCGGGGCCGAGGCGCTCCAGATGCGCCATCGTCACCGTGCCGAGATTCATCAGCTTGGCCGCGTCCTTGGCGGCCTTCAGGGTTTTGTGGGTCGGGTCCGGATCGGGGATGAAGGTGCAGCAGAAGCCGAGGCGGGGCGGCTCGGGCGGGTTCGGCTCGGAACGGTTCGGTTTGCGCGACATGGCGCGATAACGCGTCAGGGCCGGCTTCGTCCCCTTCTGGAAAGGATCAATCCTCTGCGCGCAGGGCGTCCACCGCCGCGCCCGCGAGATTGGCCGTCATCAGCCGCTCGGCCTCGCTCTCGACCGGCCTGAGGCGGGCGCTGAGCTCTGCGATCCGAGCCGCCTGTTCGCGGGCGAGGCGGGTGGCCGTAGCGAGGTCGACCGCCTCGAACCGGACCGTCTCGCCGGGGCGGCACTGGGCGATCCGTCTCAGATCGGCGGAGATCACAGTAGCGATTTTCGGATAGCCGCCGGTGGTCTGGCGGTCGGCGAGCAGGACGATGGGGCGCCCCGAGCCCGGAACCTGCACCGAGCCCGCCACGGTGGCGTCGGAGACGATGTTGAAGCCGGTGGGGCCGTGGGCGATCTCCGGCCCGTCGAGCTGGTAGCCCATCCGGTCGGCGCGGTTCGAGACGGTGAAGGCCCGGCCCAGGAAGGTCGCGAGGCCGGCTTGCGAAAAGTGATCGTCCTGGGGGCCGAGGACGACGCGGATCGGCGCCTCGCGCTCCAGCGCGATCGCGTCGAGGCAGGTCTCCGCCTCGCCTGTGGCGAAGGCGATCAGAGGCAGGCGGTCGCCCTCGCGCAGGGCCCGCCCGTCGAGGCCGCCAAGCGCCGCGCGCTGATGCAGGGCGCGGCTGCCCATGACGCTGCGGACGGTGAATCCACCGGAGACGGCGAGCGTGGCGAACACGCCCTCGCGCGGGCGCTCGACCGTCAGCTCCGAGCCTTCCCGCAGAATGAAGGAGCGGTGCGCGGCCACCGGCTCACCGTCGAGGCGCAGTCCGCTCGGCGCACCCGCCAGCGCGAGGCGTGCCGCGCCGCCTTCAATCCGCAGGCTTGCCCCGGCGAGGCCGAGTTCGAGCGCTGCCGCATCGGGCGCGTTGCCGACGAGGACGTTGGCCGCCGCGTGGGCGAGCGGGTCCATCGGTCCCGACGCCGAGAGCCCGAAGCGCAGGTAGCCGCGCCGGCCGCCGTCTTGGATCGAGGCCGCACCGGTGAGACGGGTGAGGTGAAGGCGGGCGCTCACCCCTCGCACAGCTCCGCCACCGGCTCGCCGGCCTCCGCCGCGGCGGCGAGCGCGTCCCAGCGCCGGGCCGGTGTCGGGACGAAGCGGACCCGGTCGCCGGGGCGAAGCAGGAAGACGGGGTCGCGCTCCGGTACGAAGGTCTTTTCGGGGGTCCGCCCGAGAAGATGCCAGCCGCTCGGGGCCGCGATGCTCGCCACCAGCGCCTGGGCGCCGCCGATGGAGATGGTGCCGGCCGGCGTCACCGGGCGCGGGCTCGGGCGGCGCGACAGGGCGAGACCGGGGTCGAGCCCTTCGAGATAGGCGTAGCCCGGCAGGAAGCCGATCATCGCGACCCGGTACTCGGGTGCGCTGTGGCGCGCGATCACCGCGTCGGGCGCGAGCCCGTGATGGGCGGCGACCGTCTCGAGGTCGATTCCGAACTCACCGCCATAGACCACGGGAATGCGCCACAGCCGCGAACTCGGAACCGCCGCGAGCGGCTCGCCCGCGAGCGCCAGGACAGCGCGGCCGAGTTCGGCCGGGTCGGCGCATAGCGGATCGAGATGGACGGTCAGCGAGCGGTAGGTCGGCACCGTCTCCACGATGCCGGGCAGCGCACGCGCGGCGAGCGCCGCGTCGAGGGCGAGAACGCGGGCGCTGAGATCCGCGTCGATCGATGCGCCGAACTCAATGGTGAAGGCGGTGTCCCCGCAGGCGAGAAGCCGCGGCGCGGGCTCCGCCGTGACCGATTGCGTCATGACCGATTGCATCTTGGCCGGCAGGCTAACCGATCCGGCGGCCTGCCGCGAGGCGATGCGTTCAGAACCCCGACGCGAGGCGGTGGGGCGTCGCCGCCCGCCCGGCGGCCGCGGCCTGGCGGTAGAGGCCCCGGTGCTGGGAATCCGGGACAAGGGCCTCCGTCAGACCGATCACGGTCTCGGCCGCCCCCAGCAGAAGCGCGCCGTCGGGGGTGAGCGTCTTGGCGATCCGCTCCAGCACGTCGGTCTTGGTCGGCGCGTCGAAGTAGATCAGCACGTTGCGGCAGTAGACGATGTCGAACTGGCCGAGATGCTCGAACGGGCTCAGCAGGTTGAGCGGCCTGAAGCTCACCATGTTGGCCAGTGACGGACTGATCCGCCACTGCTCGCCGACCTGGGTGAAGTGCTTCACGAGAAGCTGGACGGGGAGGCCGCGCTGCACCTCGAAATGACTGTAGAGGCCCAGGCGCGCCTTCTCCAGCACCTCCGTCGAGAGGTCGGTGCCGACGATCTCGATCTGCCAGCCGGCGAGCTGCGCCGCGGCCTCCTGGATCATCATCGCAAGGGAGTACGGCTCCTGCCCCGTGGAGGCCGCCGCCGACCAGATCCGCAGGCGGCGCTGGGCGCCGCGGGCGGCGATGGCCTTGGGCAGCAGCACGTCGCGGAACAGGTCGAACGGCGCCCGGTCGCGGAAAAAGAACGTCTCGTTGGTGGTCATCGCTTCGACCACCGCCCGCTCCAGCGGGCCCTCCCGCGACAGGCGCAGGGTGCCGACGAGGTCGGTCAGCGTGTTGATCCCGAAGCGGCGGCAGACCGGGGTGAGCCGGCTCTCGACGAGATAGCGCTTCTCCGCGCCGAGGCTCAGCCCGGATCGCTTCTTCAGGTAGTCGCGCAGGAAGGCAAAATCCGATTCGGTCATCAGACCCGCTCCCCGATCGCGCTGCGCAGGGCCGGTCCGATCTCGGGGAGCGGCAGGACGGCGTGACACAGGCCGGCCTTGGCGACGCTGCCGGGCATGCCCCAGACCGTGCTGGTCGCCTCATCCTGGGCGAGCAGGGTCCCGCCGGCCTCGACCAGCGCGCGGGCGCCCGCCGTGCCGTCCGAGCCCATGCCGGTGAGGATGACGCTCAGCGTCGCTCCGCCGTAGAGGGCGGCGGCGTCGAGGAACATCACGTCCACCGCCGGGCGGCAGAAGTTCACCGGGGGGCCGTCGTCGAGGCGGATCACGGTCTCCGCCGCAGAGCCCGACAGTCGCATGTGGCGCCCGCCGGGGGCGACGTAGATGCGGCCGGGCTGGATCCGCTCGTCGGCCTTGCCCTCGGCGGCCGGCAGGCCGATCCGCGCGCCGAGATGCTCGGCGAACACGGCGGTGAAGACCGGCGGCATATGCTGCACGATCAGCACCGGCAGGCGCCGGAGCGTCGCCGCGCCGATCTTCTCCAGAACCTCGCCAACCGCCCGCGGGCCGCCGGTGGAGGATCCGACCAGCAGGACGCGAGGCGGGGCTACGGTGCGGGGTTTGGGGCGCAGCGTCACCGTGCCGGAGAGGCGCGAGATCGGCGGTGCAGCGGGCGCCGCGGAGGCGGACGAAGCGGTCTCGACCGCGCTCGGGGCCGGCCGGCGCCGGGCACGGGCAGCACCGAACACCCGGATGCGTTCGAGCAGGTCGTTGCGGAAGCCGTCGGAGGTGGTGACGCCGCGGTTGCTCTCGGGCTTGGGGATGTAATCGACCGCGCCGAGCGAGAGGCAGCGCAGCGAGACGTCGGCGTTGCGCTGGGTCAGCGTCGACATCATCACGACCTGCACCCCCGGCTGCTTGGCGAGGATGAGGGGTAGGGCCTGGATGCCGTCGAGTTCCGGCATCTCGATGTCGAGGAGCACCACGTCCGGGTTGCAGCGGGCGAGCGCATCGACGGCGGCGCGGCCGTTGGGGGCGGTGGCGACCACCTCGTGACCGGCCTCGCTGAGCCAGCGGGAGACGAGCCCGCGCACCACGGCCGAATCGTCAGCGACGAGCACCTTGATCGGGCTACGTGCCGGGGAAGCGTGCGCGACGGCTGGAATTGCCGACATGGAAGACTCGTTTCCGCGGAGCGAGAAAGGGGCGGGGACCTCGCGGCCCCGCCTGAGGATTTGGGAGGAGGCCGGGAAGATCCCGGAAGGGTTTGGAGTGCTCACGAAACGCCCGATCCCCAACCGCTCCCGCTCCGGCGAGGACGGCGCACCGGGCATTTTATGAGAGCCGTTTAGGCGGCCTCGGAGGAGCGCATCGCGAAGCCGACCTGATCGAGCTTGGCGATCATGATGTCCCGGTCGAAGGGCTTCATGATGTACTCGTCGGCGCCCGCGTGCAGGGCGCGGGCGATGGCGCCGACATCGTTCTCCGTGGTGCAGAACAGCACCTTCGGCCGGTCGCCGAGGGGGGACTTCCGCAGATGCCGCAGCACCTCGTAGCCGTCCATGTTCGGCATGTTCCAGTCGAGCAGGATCACCGTCGGCATCGCCTCCGCGCACATCGCCAGCGCCGTGGCGCCGTCCTCCGCGTCGCGAACGGTGAAGTCGAGGGTTTCGAGGATGCGGCGGGCAACCTTACGGATGACCGCCGAGTCATCGACGATCAGGGCCGTCTTCGCCGCGTCCCCGGTCGAAGTCTTGGTGGACGTGTTGGCCGAGCTGGTCATCATGGGCGCATCTCTCGGGGCTTCAAGCGACCTTCGACTCGCGGGCGTCGCCGAAGGCGAGCAGCGCATCGACGTCGAGGATGACGAGGAGGCGTCCGTCGAGACGGTGGACGCCGAGCGAGATGTCGCGCCAGCGGGCATCGAGGTTGATCGGCACCGGCTCCTGCGTGTCGGCGCCGAGCTTCAGCACCTCGCCGACGCCGTCGACGATGAGGGCGAAGGTCTCGCCGGCCTGCTCCAGGCCGATGGCCATCTCGGCCGCGCCGGACTCGCGCCCCGGAATGCCGAGGCGGCGGCGCAGGCAGAGCGCGGTCACGACCCGTCCGCGCAGGTTCAGGAGGCCGACGATCTCACGCGGCGCCAGCGGCACCGGAGTGATGCCCGCGGGCACGAACACGTCGTGCACCCGGTCGATGGTGAGCCCGAACATCGTCTCGCCGACGAAGACGGTCACGTAGTCGGTGGTGTCGGTGGGAACGGCGTTGCCGTTGGCGGCCTGCATGGCGGCGTGTCCTTTTCCGGTCCGTTCAGGTCTCAGGCGGCGGCGCGGGTGTCGGCGGGCTTTGCATTCTCGCCGATCTCGGCGAGTGCCGCGAGCAGGCCGCTGCGGTCGAACTTGGCGACGAGGTCGCTGATCGCGAGGCGGCGCGCTTGCTCGATGGCGTCGGCGGCCACCGTGCCGGTGAGCGCCACCACAGGCATCTCGGCGAGCCGCCCGCCGCTCTTGCGCATGGCGGCGACGAGGTCGAAGCCGCTGCGGCCGGGCATGTCGAGGTCGCTGACCACGAGATCGATGCCAGCCGTACCCTTGAGCAGGCCGAGCGCCTCCTCGGCGGAGGACGCGGTGGTGACGCCGTAACCCGCCGCCTTGAGCACGGGGGTGAGCATGTCACGGAAGAAGGCCGAGTCGTCCACGAGCAGGAGCGAGGGCGCCTTGACCACAGTCTTGCGGGGCCCGCGCGCCCAGTCGTCGTAGGCGAGCGGCAGGAAGTGGGCGATGTTGATGATGTCGGTGGCCCGACCCCGCAGCACCGCCGAGCCGATCAGGTCGGAGCGGTCGGCCGAGATCTCGATGTCGAGGCGCTCCTCGACGATGTCGACGATCTCGTCCACGACGAGGCCCATCGCCCGGTCGCCGTCGGAGAACACGACCAGCGCCTGGTTGCCCTCGGAGCGGATCTCGATGCCCGGGTCGGCCGGCACCAGCGGCATCAGGCGGCCGCGGTACTGGATGAGCGGGCGCCCGCCGAGATGCTCGATCTTCGAGGCATCGACCTCCTCGAGGCGGGTGACGAGGGAGAGCGGCACCGCCTTGAAGCCGCCGGCACCGCCCTTGAACACGAGGAGCGTCGCCTTGGCGTCGCCGGCCTCGACCTCTTCGGCTTCGGTCTCGGTCGCGGCGCCGGACTGTGCGCTCTGGCCGACCAGCTTGGCCACGCCGTTGGGATCGACGATCAGCACCACGGCGCCGTCGCCGAGGATCGTGTTGCCGGCAAAGAGCGGGATGTGCCGCAGCTTCGACGACATCGGCTTCACCACGATCTCTTCCGTGTGGAAGACCTCGTCCACGAGCACGCCGAAGCGCTGCCGGCCGACCTGGGCCACGACCACGAAGCCGGACTCGACGATCTCGCCCTCCTCGACGGTCGCCTGACCGCGCATCAGCCCGTCGAGGGTGACGATCGGCAGGAGCCGCTCGCGCAGGCGCAGCACCGGCGCGCCGTGAATGCGCTCGATCGAATTCGCGCTCTTGTTCTCGCCCTTGGGATCGACCCGGACCAGTTCGAGCACCGCGATCTGCGGCACGGCGTAGCGCTGCTCGCCGGCCTTGACGATCAGCGCCGAGACGATGGCGAGCGTCAGCGGGATCTTGATGGTGAAGGTGGTGCCCTTGCCGAGTTCGGTGGCGATGTCGACCACGCCGCCGATGGTCTCGATGTTGGTCTTGACGACATCCATGCCGACACCGCGGCCCGAGACCGAGGTGATCGCCTTGGCGGTGGAGAAGCCGGCATGGAAGATGAACTTCGCAACCTGCGCGTCGGTCATCCGCTCGATGTCGGCGGCGGGCGCAAAGTTGCGCTCGATCGCCTTCTTGCGGATCGCGGCGAGGTCGAGACCCTTGCCGTCATCGGCGATCTCGATCGTGATCGTGCCGCCCTCGTGATAGGCCGAGAGGCGGATCGAGCCGCGGGCCGGCTTGCCGGCCTTGAGGCGGTCCTTGGTGGCCTCGATGCCGTGGTCGGCCGAGTTGCGCACCATGTGGGTGAGCGGGTCCTTGATGACGTCGAGCACCTGGCGGTCGAGCTCGGTCTCGGCGCCCGACATCACGAGGTCGATGCCCTTGCCGAGTTCGGCCGAGAGGTCGCGCACGACGCGGGGCAGCTTCTGCCACGCATTGCCGATCGGCTGCATGCGCGTCTTCATCACGCCTTCCTGCAGCTCGGCCGTGACATGGCTGAGGCGCTGCAGCGGGACCTTGTAGCCGGAATCCTCGTGGCGGCGGGCAATCTCGAGGAGTTGGTTGCGGGTCAGCACCAGCTCCGAGACCATCGTCATCAGGTGCTCGATGGTGTCGACGTTCACGCGGATCGTCTGCACCTTGGCAATCGGGCCCTCGCCGCCCTCGGCGGCGGGCGTGGCGGGACGTTCCGGGGCCGCGGCGGGGGCTTCCGGCTCGTGCGCGCTCTCGAACACGGGTTCGGGGTCTTCGAGGACGGGCTCGGGGGCTTCGAAGGCCGGCGCGGCGGGGACGTCGTCGGGGCCGGGCGCCTCCATGAAGGCGCGCTCCAGATCCTCCAGCGAGACTTCGCCGGGCTTGAGCTCACGCTCGACGATCGGCGGCAATTCGGGCAGGGCCGGCGGGGGAGGCGGCGCGGCGGCGGCGGGCGCCTCGTCGGAGGCCATCGCTTCCAGCGCACCGATCAGGTCGGCGTCGGCGCCGGCCGGCTCGGAGCCGGTGGCTTCGAGATCGGCGAGGATCGCTTTCAGCCGGTCGAGGGTTGCGAGGATCAGCGTGACCGAGGCGCCGCTGACGGGATAGCCGTCGCGGAAGCGCCCCATCAGGGTCTCGGCGGCGTGGGCCAGCGCTTCCAGCCGCGGCAGCCCGAGGAAGCCGCAGGTCCCCTTGATGGTGTGGACGAGCCGGAAGATGTTGCGCAGGATCTGCTGATTATTGGGATCTTGCTCGAAACGGACAAGCTCCGCATCGACCGTGTCCAGATGCTCGGCGCTCTCGACCAGAAACTCGCGAAGCAGATCGTCCATGGGGGGTACTCGTCTACGCGCACTAAGGGACGTGCGACGAGCACTCTCGCCTTGGAAAGTTAGTGAAGCGTTGAGGGCGGGACCGGCTTCACAATTGTTTTTAGAAAGAAACGCGAAGAGTTTGAGATGAAGCGCCCCGCCTCGCTTGCCGGCGCAAGAATCCGGCGCCTCAGGCGAGCTGCGTGTCCGGCGGGGCGCTGTCGGAGGGGCGCTCGTCCTCGACGCTGGGGGCGGGGGCGCCGGGCAGCCCGACCGCGGCCTCGGTGGGCGTGGCGGTGACCGTCACCTCGTCGCCCTCAATGGCGAAGCGCACGTCCATCGCCGCCGCGCGCGCGACGAGGCCGGCATAGAAGGGCAGGATGCCGTGGGCATCGACGTTGCCGCCCTCGGGCGTGCCGGCGATCAGCGCCTCGACATGGGGCGGGATGCGGGCATGGCTGCCTTTGGCGCGCAGGACGAAGCGCGGGGCATCACCGTCACCGGTCACCGCCACGTCGATCAGGCCGCCGCGGGGAATCGCGCTCGAGGCGATCACCACGAGGTTGAGCAGGAGCTTGACCTTGTTCTTCGGGAACAGGGCCTGCGGCGCGCTCCAGGCGATCTGCGTCTTCTCGTCGGCGAACATGGCCTTCGAGACCTTCTCGGCATCGGCCAGATCGATCGAGGCGCCGGCCGAGCCTGCCGCGCCGAAGGCGATGCGGGCGAACTGGATCCGGGCCGAGGCGGTGCGGGCGCTCTTGCGGATCAGTTCGAGCGCGAATTCGCGCATCGAAGGGTCGTCGTCGTCCTCCAGCACTTCGAGGCCGTTCACGATCGCGCCGATCGGGCTGATCACGTCGTGGCACACGCGCGAGCACAGCAGAGCCGAGAGGTCGAGGGCGTCGAGGGTGAGGCTCGTGGTCCCGCTCATACTACCGCTCATGGCGCGCTCCGTTCCCGGTTGTCGAAAGAGGTGTCGCGAGGTGTCGTCGTTCAGGGGCGGCCCGCCCCCTCGGATAGGGCGGGTGCCGGATCGGGCCAAGCGAATAGTCACCGGCGGCCGCTTTGGAAAGCCGCGGAGGTCGATCGGCCTGGTCTTGTCGGCCACCGGCAACGGTTGGATCCCAACCCGATCTTCGATCCCAACTCTTGGTAAAGACTTGGTCAAAGGGGCGTTGCAAAGGCCCGAATGTCCCGAATTCGCCGCAACCGGCGCGCAGGGGAGCGGGTCACCAAGCTTGCGCACCGAATTTGCTCGGGTTGCGGATCGACAGGCCTCCCTCCGTCATTGATGACAATACGATGACCGCCCCCGCTCCCATTCCGGCCGCTCCGTCGGCGGCCCTGACGGCTCCCGTTCCGGACTCGATGCGCGATGCCATCGCGGAACAGCTCGCCGGGATCGCCTGCGAGGCGGGACGCATCCTGCGGGGCTATCAGGGCGGCGATTGCCCGCACGTCATCAAGCCGGACGGCTCGCCCGCGAGCCTCGCCGACACCCGATCCGAGGAACTGATCGTCGCCGCACTGGCGCGCGCCTTTCCCGGCATCCCGGTGATTGCCGAGGAGACGACGGGCCATGCGCGGCCCGCCCCCCTGTTCTTCCTCGTCGATCCGCTCGACGGAACGCGCGACTTCCTGGCCGGCAACGATCAGTATTGCGTCAATATCGGCCTGGTTCAGGGAGACCGCCCGATCGCCGCCGCCCTGGCGGCGCCGGGCCTCGGCCGGGTCTGGGCCGCGGGCACCACTGCCCGCGAGGCGCCGATCCGCGAGGGGCGGCCGGGCGCATTCCGGGAGGTTCACGTGCGCGCGGCATCCGCCGAAGGACTCGTCGCCCTGGTCAGCCGCCTGCACGGCGACAGCCTCACCGATGCCTGCCTGGAGCGGATGCCCATCGCCGAGCGCCGGGTCACCTCCTCGGCCCTCAAGTTTTGCCTGATCGCGGCGGGCGAGGCGGACATCTACGTGCGGTGCGTTCCGACCATGGAGTGGGACACAGCGGCCGGCGACCATGTGCTGACCATGGCCGGCGGGCGGGTTGTCGGCCCGGGCGGCAAGACAATCACCTACGGTCACCATGCCCGCTTCTACCGCAACGGCCCCTTCGCGGCGCTGGCCTCACCGGCCTATCGCGACGGGCTCGACCTGCCGCAGGAGAGCGCCGTCTCTTATTTCGACCGGCGCCGGGCGGGGGAGGCGGTCTCCCCGCCGGATACAGGCCCGGGCGCTTAACCGCCCGTTAACCCAATCTTGACTTGATCGGGCGCGAGACTGCGCGCTCCCTGCGTGCCTCGATCCGACGGCTTCCAGCCACGGAAGCCTCCGCGCGCCGGCTTGGACGGGCGCGGGCGGCGAGCGACGGGGGAGCCGGTGAGGGAGACCGACATGCCGCACGATCCCATCCGCACGGCGACGACCCGCCGCGCCGCCCTGCTCGGGCTCTCCGGTGGCCTTCTGGCCGGCGCCTTCCCGGCGCTCGCCTACAGCGACGACAACGTGCGTCCGGACTCGTTCCGGGCCGCCGAGATGGTCGAGAACGGGCACCGCTTCTTCGGCAGCGTGTCGCGTGGCCTCGCACTGACCGTCGAGGAGGCGACCCGCCGCTGGGGCGAGCCCAACGGCTACATCCTCGGCCAGGAGGCGTCCGGCGCCATCGTCGGCGGGCTGCGCTTCGGCGAGGGCACGCTCTACACCCGCAATGCCGGGCAGCGCCGGATCTACTGGCAGGGGCCGACGCTCGGATTCGATGTCGGCGGCGACGGGGCGCGGACCATGATGCTCGTCTACAACCTGCCGGCCGTGCGCGACCTCTACCGCCGCTTCGGCGGCGTCGACGGCTCGGCCTACTTCATCGGCGGCTTCGGCATGACGGCCGTGACCGATGGCGGCATCGTCGTCGTGCCGATCCGCTCCGGCGTCGGAGCCCGGCTCGGCATCAATATCGGCTATCTGAAATTCACCGGTCGCCCGACCTGGAATCCGTTCTGATCCGCCTTCGAACCATCGCTGCCGCGCGAGGGCGCTTGCTTCCGCGCGGGCAAGACGGGCAAAAGACGCAGCGGCCGGACCTGCCGGCCGAGGCGGCGTGAGGGCCCGTTCGTGATCGAGACCGTGATGATCTTCGGGCTCGGCTTCCTCCTGGCGAGCCTGTGCGCCCTGACGATCCTGCCGACCGTGAACGCCCGCGCTGGCCGTCTCGCCCGGCGGCGGATCGAGGCGACCCTGCCGGTGAGCGTGTCCGAGGTCGTGGCCGAGCGCGACCACCTCCGGGCGGAGTTCGCCGTGGTGCAGCGCCGGCTCGAGCGGAAGGCCGAGGCCATCGCCGCCCGGCGCCACGCCGACATGGCCGCCATCGGCACCCGCACCATGGAGGCGGAAGCCGCGGTCGCCGCGCGCATCCTGAGCGAGGCGGAGGTCGCCCGCGCCCTCGAACGCATCGCCGGGCTCGACCGGGACCTCGCTAAGGCTCATGCCGAGGGTGAGACGGGGCTTGCCACCCTGCACGCCCTGGAGGAGGCCCACCGCGCCATCCTCGACGATCTCAAGGCGGCGCGCCGCGCGCAGGCGGGCACCGCGCCGCTATCGGCCGAGGGCGCCGTCGACGGGGCCATGCCCCTGCGCGCCGAGATCGAGACGCTGCGCTCGGAGCTGGCGGCCGCCCGGGCTGCCCAGTCTGCTCCCCTTGCCGCGCCCGCGGGCGAGGACACCGCCGAGCTGCGCCGCCGCATCAGTGAGGTGGCCGACGCCCTGGCCCGGCGCGACCGTCTGCCCCAGGCCGGAGGCTTCCCAGCCGCCTCGGCGGCGCTCGCCGAGAGCTGAAACGCACCGAGCGGCGTAGGGGAACGGCCTAACGTGCCGGCATCCCTTGCGATGCCCCGCACGAGACCGTAAGCACCGAACCACCTTGCGTTTGCCCCGGACCCGCCTCGTTTCGGACATGCGGGGGCATCATCGCGCCCGGATCTCCTCACACGAATCCTCCCACGAACCGCGATCGAGCGAACATCATGGCCTTGAAGCTGACGCCCCTGGTTCTCGCACTGACCGGCGCGGCCGCCCTGCTGGCCGCTCCGGCACAGGCCCAGCAGTCGAAGCGCGGCAACGAGACGCTCAAGAAGTACTGCACCGGCGATTACCTCAGCTATTGCGGCAATCTCGACCCGGACGATCCGGCGACCGATCAGTGCTTCAAGACCAACTGGGCGAAGCTCTCCGAGAATTGCCGCCGGGCGATCGACGCCTATACGCCGCCGAAGGATTCCCAGCGCGGTAACAAGAAGAGCTGAGATCGCAGCCGGGCCGTCCCGGAGTCGGGCGCGCCCGGCGGGTGGCCCGCTCCGGCGTGCATCGTCCTCGTCCGAGACGCCTATGGCCACCTTTCGGGATGCGGCTCCAACGGCTAAGCTGGCGCAGACCTGCCGGAAAGACTGCCGGAAATCCTGATGCCCGCCCGCTCCGCCCGCCTCTCGATCTTGATCGCGCTCGGCCTTGTCCTGGCCTGCACGGCTTGCGGCCGGCGCGGCAGCCTGGAACCGCCGGGAGTCGCCGTGTCGCAGACCGCCCCGGCGGGCCCGCGGACCGGTGCGCCGGCCTCGGCCCGCAGTCTGCCCGGCAGCACGGTCTCCGTCGGCGATCGCGGGGCCGCCCCCGATCCGGAGGCGGTGCAGGCGGGCGACGAACTGAGCGCCGCGGCGATCCCCGCTGGCGGCGACGGCGTTCCGGTCACGACCACCCGAGGATCGAAGCGCGGCTACAGGGTTCCCAAGGAGCCGTTCATCCTCGATTCGATCCTGTAGCGGTGCCGGCGCTCGGACGAGCGCTGCGCCGCAGCCTCGGTTCGCGGTAGACAGCGCACCGCGCCCGGGGGCATTCGGGCGTGCCGCCCTTTTTTCCGCGCGGCGGATGATCCTGACATGCACCACTTCCACTATCGGGACGGGCGTCTCCACGCCGAGGACGTCGATCTGACGGCGCTGGCGGACGAGGTCGGCACGCCGTTCTATTGCTACAGCACCGCCACCTTGGAGCGGCATTACCGCGTCTTCGCCGAGGCCTTTTCGGGCGACGACTCGCTGGTCTGCTTTGCCATGAAGGCGAACTCGAATCAGGCGGTGCTCGCCACCCTCGCGCGCCAAGGCGCGGGCATGGACATCGTCTCCGAGGGCGAACTGCGCCGGGCGCTGGCCGCGGGCGTGCCAGGGGAGCGCATCGTCTTCTCCGGCGTCGGCAAGACCCGCGAGGAGATGGCCGCCGCGCTCGATGCGAACATCCTCTGCTTCAACGTCGAGAGTGAGCCCGAACTCGCCGCCCTGTCCGAGGTCGCTGCCGCGCGGGGGCGCAAGGCGCCGGTCTCGATCCGGGTGAACCCGGACGTCGATGCGCTGACGCATGCCAAGATCTCGACCGGCAAGTCCGACAACAAGTTCGGCATCCCGATCTCCCGTGCCCGCGCGGTCTATGCCGGGGCCGCCCGGCTGCCGGGCCTCGAGATCGTCGGCGTCGACGCGCATATCGGCAGTCAGATCACGGATCTCACCCCGTTCGACAACGCCGCGCGCCTGCTCTGCGAACTCGCCCGCGATCTGCTCGCCGACGGGCACCGGCTGCACCACGTCGATTTCGGCGGCGGGCTCGGCATCCCCTATCGGGACGACAACGCCCCTCCGCCCGATCCGGCAGCCCTCGCCGCAATCCTGCGCCCGCATTTCCGGCCGCTCGGCCTGCGACCGGTCTTCGAGATCGGGCGGATGATCGCGGGCAATGCCGGCATCCTCGTCACCCGCGTGATCTACGTGAAGCCGACGGAGGAAAAGACCTTCGTCATCGTCGACGGGGCGATGAACGACCTGATCCGCCCGACGCTCTACGAGGCGTTCCACGCCCTGCGTCCCGTGCGCGAGCCGGCCCCCGACACGCCCCGGCTGACGGCGGACGTGGTCGGCCCGGTCTGCGAGAGCGGCGACTACCTCGCCCTCGGGCGGGAGATGCCGGCGGTGGCGCCGGGCGACCTGGTCGCGGTGATGAGCGCGGGCGCCTACGGTGCGGTCCAGGCCGGCACCTACAACAGCCGCCGCCTCGTGCCGGAGGTGCTGGTGACCGGCGACCGGTCCGCGGTCGTGCGCCCACGCCCCAGCTACGACGACCTGATCCGCCTCGACCGCCTGCCCGACTGGCTCGCGTGACAGGGGAGCCGGGCGGTCCGCCGCCCGTTGGATCGGGGCGACCTTCCGAGAAGACTTCCATGAAGACTGCCGATTGCGACATCCTGATCCTTCCCGGCTATGCCGGCTCCGAGGAGGACCACTGGCAAGCGCGCTGGGCGGCGCGGCTCAAGACCGCGCGGATCGTCGCGCAGGACGATTGGCACCGGCCCGATCCCGAGGCGTGGCGCAAGCGTGTCGTCGAGGCCGTCGAGGTGGCGACCCGGCCGGTGATCCTCATCGCCCACAGCCTCGGCGTCGTCGCGGCGGTGGAGGCGGCCCCCCGCTTTCCCGCGGGCGTGGTGCGCGGCGCCCTGCTGGTCGCCTTCCCCGACATCGAGGCAGGCGCCGATCTCCCCGAGAGCGTGCGCGCCTTCGCGCCGGTGCCGCGTGATCCGCTGCCCTTTCCCTCGCTGCTGGTGGCGAGCCGCACCGACCCGCACTGCACCTACGAGCGGGCGGAAGACTATGCCTATGCCTGGGGCTCGGCCCTGGTGGATGCGGGCGAGGCCGGCCACATCAACGTGGCGAGCGGACACGGCCCCTGGCCGGAGGGCCTGATGCGGCTGGCCGGCTTCCTCGCGCCGCTCTGACCGTGCGAGCCGGCCCGAACGGAGCGGATCCGGAAAAATAGTGTATTTTGCATCAGCGACTTGGGGCGATTCCTATCAAATGTAAGGCGATGCGGACCCAAAAATATTCTTTGATGCAGGATAAATCGGGAACTTAAATTTCCTTAATTGCTTTCCTCGGGCAGACCGGACGGCAAAGCCGATCGGAAAATTTCGGAGGGACGCAAACGTGACGCTCACGAAGACCATCGCTACTGCCACCGCTTTCGCCTTCATCGCCGGTTCCGCGCTCGCCGCCCCGTGCAACACCGGCAGCACCAACGCCAAGGCGCCGGGCGACTCCACGGCTGCCAACAGCAGCACCGGCAGCGGCGCCGATGCGGGTTCGAAGAACCTCGCGGGCGGCCAGCAGCCGGCTTCCCCCGGCACCGTGGGTGCGATGAACAATGTCGGCGCCGGTCAGGGCGTCGGCAACAAGCCGGGCTCGGATCAGACGTCCTCGGCCAAGAACACCGCCGGCGGCGACCAGCCGGCCGCGCCGGGCACGGTCGGCGCGATGAACGCCGCCGGTCACGATCAGAAGCTCGGCGAGAAGAAGGGCGGCGACGACTGCTGATCGCAGCGCCTGACCCGTAAGGAACGAAGGCTCCCGCACCGGCCGGTGCGGGAGCCTTCTGTTTTGGACGCTGCTCCGAACTCAGTCAGAGGGATGATCCCCTTGGAATTCCGCTAGAGCCGTATCCGACCTGATTGCATCAGGCCGGCGGCTCTAGGTCTTTGTTTTGTCGCGCTTTCTTTCGACGAACCGGCCTCCACTTCGTCGGAAAGCGCTCTAGGTCTTGTCCTCTCCGCCGCGGAAAAGCTGGCCGGCCACATCGTTGACCGTGGGCGGCGTGGCGCGAACGAAGGGGAGGGGCCGGCACACGGCGAGCGCCGCGAGGCCGAAGCGGGCGGTCATTAGACCGTTGAGCACGCCCTCGCCGAGCTTGGCCGAGACGCGAGCGGCAAGCCCGAGGCCGAGCACTTGGTGCAACATGCCCTCGCCCACGGCCATGCCGCCGGTGACGGTGAGATGGGCGAACGCCGCACGCGCGAGCCGGAGGAAGCCGAGCAGGCCGGGCCGCCCGCCATAGATTGCCGCGATCCGGCGCAGCAGCCGGGCGGCGGAAAAGACCACGAAGGCGACATCGACGATGGCCCGCGGGCTGAGCGCGGTGACGGCTGAGACCTGGCTTGCCGCCTGGGCGATGGCCGCCTTGGCCTGCCGGTCGAGGGGTGCGAGCAGCTCGCCCTCGGCCAGCGCCAGCCGATCGTCGACGTCGAGGATCGCGTCGCCTACCGCATCGAGGCGGCGAACGCCGCCGGCGAGCGCGGGCCGGTCGGCGTAGAAGCCCCGCAACGCCTGCACCACCTCCTGCGCCGCGGTATGGTCGCGGGTCGAGAGCGCGGCGAGCGCCCGCTCGCGCAACGCCTCGATCTTGCGCTCGCGCCAGACGCCGAGTGCCTCGCGGGCGACGATGGCGGTCAGTGCGATCACGGCGACGAGCAGCAGCGCCAGCGCGACCCAGCCGAGCCAGGGCGCCGTGGCGAACAGGTCGGCGATCAACCGTTCGACCGAGAGCCCGACGGCGATGGTGACGAGGCCGCCCAGCGCGCTGAACAGGATCGACAGCCACGGCGCCCGGCGCTTGGGCGTCACCGGCACCGCGACGCCGTCGGCGGCATCCACGATCTCGTAGGGCTCCTCGACGAAGCGCACATCCGGCCGCGGCGGAGGCGGGGCCTCGGCGGTGGCCGCTTCCGGCGGGGGCTGATCTCCGGAGGGGAGGCGGAAGGCGCGCGGGCGCTGCGGGTTGGTCACGTCAGCCGATCCCCGATCAGGAACTGCATGGCCCGGTCGAGCCGGATCTGCGGCAGGTGGCCCGGCCGCCCGAGCGCATCGGGCTTGACCGGCGGTGGGCGGAAGCGGGGGAAGCGGAACGAGCCCGGCGGGACCGCCCCGTCGAGCACCGCCTGCGGGTCGGCGGGCAGCTCGCCGGGAAACACCGCGGCCTCCGAGAGCCCGTCGAAGATCTCATCGCCGACATGCTCGCCCGCCTCCGGCGTTCCCGAGACGGCGCGCAGGACCTCGCCGCCGTCATGCACCGTGGTCTCGCGGGTGGCACGCACCGAGGCCAACGCCACGGTGCCGACCCGTGCGCCCGCGGCCTCGGTCCGGCGCATGGCGCGGGAGACGAGGAGGCGCAGCAGCGCGTCGAGCCGGTCGTGGCTCGATTGGTGGAGATGGTCGGCCTTGGTGGCGGCGAACATGATCCGGTCGGCCCGCGGCGCGAAGAAGCGCGAGAGCAGGCTGTTGCGCCCGATGCGGAAGGCGAGCAGCACGGCGTCGAGCGCCTCCTCCAGCTCGGCGAGCGCCGCCGGCCCGGAATCGACCGCCGAGAGCACGTCGACCAGGACGATCTGCCGGTCGACCCGCTGGAAATGCTCGCGGAAGAACGGCTCCACAACCTTGGACTTGTAGGCCTCGAACCGCCGTTCCATCAGCGCGCCGAGGCTGCCGGGGACTTGTGTCTCCTCCAGGCGGTCGAGGGGGGCGAAGGTCAGCATCGGCGAGCCGGCGAGGTCGCCCGGCATCAGGAAGCGCCCCGGCGGCGTGGTGGCCACCGATTCCGCACCCGCGCGAAGCGCGGCGAGATAGGCTTTGAAGGCGTTGGCGGCGCGCTCGGCCAGCACCTCGTCGAGGGGAGCAGTGGGATCGAGGTCCCGCATCAGTGCGAGCCAGGGTGCGGCGATCTCGGCCCGGCCCGCCCGGCGGGTGCCGGCGATGGTGGCGCGCGACCATGCCACGTAACTCTGATCGACCAGCGCAAGATCGAGCAGCCACTCGCCGGGATAATCCACGACGTCGAGCATCAGCGTCGCCGGGCCGCTGCGCCAGCCGCCCGCGCGCTCGTACTCGATGGCAAGGCGGAACTGGCTGATCCGGTCGGTCGAGCCCGGCCAGCGCCGCGCCTCGGTCAGCGCCGAGAAATTCTCTTCGAAGGGAAAGCGGGGCACGTCGTCGTCGGGCTGCGGCACGAGGCGGGCCCGGCGCAGGCGGCCGGCTTGCGCCGGCTCGAAGGCGGGCAAGGCGTGGCCCTCGACGAGATGGTGGATCAGGGCGGTGGTGAACACCGTCTTGCCCGAGCGGGCGAGACCGGTGACGCCGAGGCGCAGCGTCGGCTGGATCAGCAGATCGCTGGAGGCTTCCGCGAAGGCCTTGATCGCGGAACCCGCTTGCGCGGCGTAGTCGAAGAGGGGCGGCAAGGCGGGCTCTGGCGGCGGGCTTCGGTGCGGAAGCGGGACGGGCTGTCAGGTGGCGCGGCGGAGCGGCGATCTCAAGACGTACCCTTCTCGGGACGAACGCGGCCCCTCACGCGAACGGAAGCCGGTCGCGGTCGAGGCGCGGGTCGTAGAGCCCCTTCCGGACTTTGCGCGCCGTGATCTTCGCCGCGTCGGGATGGACGGGATTGATGAGGCCGTTCTGCTCCTCCGGCACGATGACGGAGGGGACCAGCAGGAGCGCCGAGCGATGATCGTTCGCCCAGTCCGTGCCGAAGGCGAGGCTGTCGAGGCCCGCGGGTTCGGCGTCCCAGCCGACAGGCAGCGTATCCGGCGTCGCGACCTCGGCCGCTGCCCAGACCTCGTCCGGCACCGTGATCTCGACGAGGTATCGGTTCAGCGGCAGGCCGCCGGCATTGAGATGGACGAAGGTTTCGAGGCAGGCCAGCGCACGGCTGCTCGCCGCGTAGACGAGAGCGACCCCGACGGCATTCCATCGGCCGCCGGAGAGCTTGGCCCCGGTCCCCGACAGGTCGTCGGCGGTGTAGGTCCTGGCATCGGTGCCGATCCGCCAGAGCGATCGACTCACGCATAGGCTCCGCTCTGGATCTGCGCCAGCGCGCGCGAGACCAGTGCCTGGCCTTCCATCGTATCGAGAAGGTCGAGCGGCTTGCCGCCGCCGAGCGCCGGCAAGGGCTCGCGCAGCCAGCGCGACAGCCAGGCCGGCGCATCGAAATTCTCGGCCTCCCCAGCTTCCTCGATCATCGCTTCGAGCTGCCCGACGAGCTTGGCGAGACCGACGACCCGCTCGCTGTCCTCGGCCGAGAGGGGCTCGTCCTTGGCCGCCTTCTTGTTCACCGTGGCCGTCTTCAGATTGAGGGCGTCGAACATCACCTGCTGGTCGAGGTGCAGCGCGGTGATGAAGCGCTTGACCGACTTGGCCGAGACGCCGGCCTTGATGACTTCGATGCGGTCGAAGGGTGAGGCGCGATAGAGATCGAGATAGGCGAAAGGGCGGGAGCCGGAGCGTGCGTCTTGCAGCTTCCTCCGCTTGGCCGGGACGATGACCCTCATATCGGACATCTATGCTGCTCCTTTGAGCAGAAACATAGCTCGTTCGAGCGGGGCCGCAAGGGGGGTCACGCCGCCCGCAGCGCCCGGATCGCGCCGAGCGTATCCATCCGCAGCGTGGCGAGGCGGTGGATCAGGCCGGGCAGGTCGCCGCCGTCCCGGCAGGCCGCCTCGATCTCGCGGCACAGATCGGACAGGGCGACAAAGCCGAGGGCGCCTGCTGCGGCGACCATGGCGTGGGCGTCGTAGGCGAGCTGCTCCCGGTCGAAATCGATCCGGTTCGGCTCGACGCCCTCCGGGAGGAAGCGCAGTTCGAGATCGAGCTCGAGCAGCGAGAGGAGCGACAGCACGCGCTCGCGGCCCATCGTATCCTGCACGGCGGCGAAGGCGGCCCGATCGAGCACGGGACCCTCACCGGGCTCGCCGGCCCCGAGCACGGGCTGAGGGCGGAAGGGGGAAGGCCTGTCGTCCTGCCGGGGCGCCCCGGTGACCGCCGCCTCTTCGCGCGCCCGCTCCGCGCCGACGGGCCGCCAGCGCTCGATCACGGCGCGGAGCTGGGCACGCTTGAAGGGCTTGCCGATGTGGTCGTCCATGCCCGCCGCGATCAGGTCGTGGATCTGTCCGTCGAGGACGTTCGCCGTCATCGCCACGATCGGCAGGCGGGCGGCGGGGCCCGCCATGGCTCGGATCCGGCGGGTGGCGGTCAGGCCGTCCATCCCCGGCATCTGCACGTCCATCAGCACGACGGCGTAGGGGGCGGTGTCGCCGTCCGGGCCGTAGGCCGCCTCGACGGCCGCGAGCGCCGCGTGCCCGTCGCCCGCCACATCGACGCGATAGCCCTCCGCCTCGAGCACGGCGCGGGCCAGCGTCTGGTTGATCGGAACATCTTCCACGAGCAGCAGACGGACGCTCTCCGCCGCATCCGGGCGGCGGGTGAGGATGGCGGCCTCGGCCGTGGGTGGTGCCGCGCCGCGCGGCAGGGCCAGGGTGAACCAGAACGTCGAGCCGACGCCCTCCAGGCTCTCGACCCCGATCTCGCCCCCCATCATGGTGACGAGGCGGTGGCAGATCGCGAGGCCGAGTCCCGACCCGCCGAAGCGCCGGCTGATCGAGCCGTCGACCTGACTGAAGGGTTTGAACAGCCGGTGCCGCTGCGAGGGCGCGATGCCGATGCCGGTATCGCTGATCTCGAACCGCAGGGCTTCCAGGGCAAGGCCGTCGGCGCCGCGGACGGATCCCTCGTAGCGGACGCTGAGCGTGACGGAGCCCGCCGGCGTGAACTTGACCGCGTTGTTGAGCAGGTTGAACAGCACCTGCCGCAGGCGGTTCGCGTCGCCGATCACGCTCGCGGGCAGGTTGGGGTCGATCCGCGCCTCGACGGTGAGCGCGCTCTTGAGCGCGCTGCCGCGCATGATCGCAACGGTGTCGTCGATCAGCTTGGCGAGACCGAAGGGAAGCGGATCGAGTTCGAGCTGGCCGGCCTCGATCTTGGAGACGTCGAGAACGTCGTTGACCACGGTGAGCAGGGCTTCGCCCGACACGCGGATCAGTTCCAGACGGCGCTGATCCTCCGGATCCCGGCCGGGCCGGTCGAGCAGCAGGTCGGCATAGCCGAGGATGCCGTTGAGCGGCGTGCGGATCTCGTGGCTCATGGCCGCGAGGAACTCGCTCTTGGCCGCGCTCGCCCGCTCGGCCTCCACCGTAGCGGCGCGGGCTTCCGCCGTGGCCGCGCGCAGGGCCGCCTCGGCCGCCTTGCGCTCGGTGATGTCGAGATGCAGCCCGAGCATCCGGTAGGGCCGGCCGTCGCCGTCGTAGAGCGTGCGACCGGAGGTATAGAGCCAGCGCCCACCCACCCGATATTCGGCGATGAAGCGGCTCTGGCTATCGACGGCGTGGTGGATCCGGTTCCAGGCCTCGACGACGTCGTCCGGGTGGATGGTCGCGGTCCATTCCGTCGGTGCCAGGGCGCGCGGTCCGCCGGTTTCGGGCAGGCCGTAGAGGCGCACGCTCTCCGGCGAGAGCACGGTGATGCCGGTGCGCAGGTTCCAGTCGAAGGTTCCGGCCTCCGCGCCTTCGAGGGCGATGCCGAGCAGGCGGCTCGTATCCTCCACGGCGAGCCGCGCGGAGACGATCTCGTCGATGTCGAGGGCGGTGCCGATCCACTCGGCCACCTCGTCAGGGTCGGCCGCGTTGCGGATCGGGGTGACTGACATCTTGTGCCAGCGGTAGGAGCCGTCCCGCGCCTTCAGGCGCCACTGCCCGTCGTAACCCTGGCCGCTGGCTTGGGCCGCCTGCCACGCCACCTCCATGGCCGCGGCGTCGTCGGGATGGTTGCGGGCGAGCCGTTGCACCCGCGCGGCACCGATCGGTCCGTAATATTCCTCAAAGCGCGTGTTGGCGTAGGTCGCCTCGCCGCTCTCCGGATCGACGGTCCAGACCAGCAGCGGCAGGGCGTCGGCGAGGCTGCGGTAGCGCATCTCGCTGCGGCGCATCTCCGCCTGGATCTGCACCCGGTCGGTCACGTCCATCAGGATGCCGAACAGCCCGATCGTCCGGCCCGCCTCGTCGGTCTTGCAGGTGCCCCGCACCATCACGTCGCGGACCGTTCCGTCGGGCCGCGCGAACCGCGCCTCGAACTCGAAATCCTGGCAGCCCGCGATCGCCGCGGCGATGACGGCCTCGACGCGCCCGCGATCGGCGGGATGGCACAACTCGGCGAGGCCGGGATGCCGGCCCACGGGCGCCGCCGGGTCCAGACCGGCGATGCGCAGCAGGCTCTCCGAGTAGATCGGGTGGCCGCTGGCGAAATTGATGCGCCAGTGGCCCACCTGGGCGATCTGCTCGGCCATGGTGAGGAGGGAGTTGGCGCTCGCCCGCCGCTCGATCTCGTCACCCTGGGCGCGGATGGTGCTCTCGTGGATCTGGCGCAGCGCCCGCTCGCTGGCGAAGGCGAGGTTGTCGCGCCGCAGCCGCATCTGCGCGGTCACGATCTCGGCGAGGTCGCGCAGGGCCGCCGCGTCGTCCGGCGTGAAGTCGCGCGGCTGCGGATCGATGAGGCAGAGGGAGCCGAGTTGCACGCCCGGCCGCAGGGTCAGTGGAGCGCCCGCGTAGAACACGACGTGCGGCGGGCCGGTAACGATCCCGAGAGCGGAGAAGCGCGGGTCGCGGCGGGCGTCGGATACGACGAGCAGCGCATCCTGCTCGATCGTCCTGTCGCAGAAGGAGTCTTCGCGCGGCGTCTGGATCGGCATGGTGCCCGCGCAGGCCTTCAGCCATTGCCGCTCGGCATCGACCAGGGAGATGTAGGCCACCGCGACGCCGAACAGGCGCTGCGCCGTCCGGCAGACGGCATCGAACTGCGCCTCCGGATCACTGTCCAGAATGCGCAGGGCGTGCAGGGCTGCGAGGCGCTCGGCCTCGCTCGCCGATCCCGTGGTCACGGACTCACCTTCGTTCCGAACGCCGCGTATCCGCCTCCGACCATAGCCCCGCCCGTCCCGACCCGCGATGCAACGTTCGGATGTCCTTCGATGCGCCGCGGGAGGGGGAGGGTCAAGGGTGGATTCGCCCCGCGCAGACGGGCTGCTTCCAATGCCCAGACCATTCCGAGCATCATGTAGACGTGCCGCCACTTCTCCACGTCGATCTGCATCGCCTGGACGAAGAACATCAGCAGCGCCGGGAACACGATCTGTGCGTAGGCCCGGTAGGGCGAGGGGCGCAGCATCAGCCGGAAGCCGACGAAGCAGGTGGCTGCCACCAGGGCGATGAAGGTGGCGCCCGCGAGCCAGCCGCCGTTGGCGAAACTGCCGATGTAGGAGTTATGCGGCTCCAGGTTGAAAATCTGGCGCCAGCGCAGCGGGCCGAGGCCGAGCGGCTCCTCCAGCATCATCCCCATGCCGCGGATCTGGTTTCCGAAGCGGCCGGTCTCGCCCTCGTCGTAATCCTGCGTGACCGCGGCGCGGGTCTGGAAGGTCTGGGCGACGCTGTCGATCGAGAGGAGCCCCGCGAGGGCAACCGCGCCGAAGCCGATAGTGACGAGGCCGAGGGTCACGATCCGCCGCCGCAGGGCCGGCGAGCGGCTCGTCACGTAGAGCGCCCCGATCATCACGGTGACCGCGATCACCGTGCCGCCCCAGGAGCCGCGGGAGAACGACAGGAAGATGCCCGCCATCACGACGACGAGACTCGCCAGCGACAGGAGCGGCCACCGGGTCGAGCCCGAGAGGAGGCCGTGGATCAGGTAGAGCGCGCCCAGCGTCAGGAAGGAGCCGAACACGTTCGGGTCCTGGAAGGTGCCCGAGGCCCGGCCGTACTTGTAGAACAGGTCCTCGATGCCGAGGAGCTGCAGGTAGCCGACGATGCCCAGCGCCGCTGAGAGCACGCAGCTCGCCGTGTAGGCCTTCAGCGCGACCTCGATGCGCGCCCGCGTGTCGTCGGCATAGAGCATCGCGAAGAAGAGGCAGGTCACGATCAGGTAGGCGAGCTGCACCGTCCACGTCACCGAGAGCGGCTCGTTGAGGTAGGGCAGCAACGCAATCCCGATCCCCGCGAGGTAGACGAGGAGCAGGAGCACGAGGGGCACCGCCCCCCGGTGCAGGCGGATGCCGAGCGCCAGCCACAGCACGATCGTCGGGATCGCCACGAGGTCGTAGGGCGAGGCATCCGAGAAGGCGAAGCAGGCGAAAAAGATGAAGGCGGCGTGGAGGAGGGTCGCCAGCCCCTGGATGACGCGCAGGGCTGGGACGCGGCCCCAGGCGCCCGCGGCCCAACGCGACGGCGACGCGGCGGCCGTCGCGCCCGTCAGCGCGGCTGTCGTGGAGGACATCGGCGAACTCGAACTCTCGCGGGGTGCCGCGCACGCCACCTGCCCGAGCCGCTCGACGCGGCATCCGGCAGGATTGCGGACCCCTCAACCGGGCTGATCGAACCACCGAAAGGTTGCGTTTTAACCAACACCCCGAAAAGCGCTCCAGGCGCCCCCTGTCAGGGCGTGACGCTGCGCCCGTGCCGCGGCGCCCCGACTTTCGCCAGCACCCGTACCGATCCGATCTTCGATCCGGCGCGGGATCAATCTCTCGAGGGATACAGGTCGAATGGCCCGGCTGTCGCGCCCATGACTGGAGCCGCGGACGCCGCAGCGTTTTGGTTCCCTATCAGCGGGTGCGCCACGGCACGGCACGCCGGGCAAGCGCTTCCCATATTCAGTTTATCGAAGACGAGGCGAGCCGTGATGGCCTGGCCCAACTGATATTCAGATCGGAGAAATTGATGAAGAACCGTATCGCTGCTGCTGTTGCCGGACTTGTTCTCGGCGTCGCTCCGCTTACGTCTGCCATGGCCCTCCCTCATACGCATGGCTACCCGGCTCCGGTGGTGTCCGGCTGGTCGGCTCCGCTCGGCACCTATGACAGCCCGTTCTACGCCGCCTGCCCGATGAATTCGGCAGCCGAAGGCAACGCCAACCAGCAGAACTTCCCGGTCAAGCAGTACGGCCAGACCGCCGGCGGCAACCGCTGCTGATCCCGCCGGATCGGGGCCGGTGCCACGCCCCCTTCCCTGACTGGATGCGGACTGCTTCGCCGACCCGACATCCGGTCGGCGACAGGCGCGCGGATCAAACGGATTGAAGGATGATGAAGGCGTTTTCTTACGGAATGATCGGTGCGCTTGCGGTCGGAATCGCGACCGCCGTGTTCGGCGCCACGAGCCTGTTGTTCAACCCATAACGCCCGACCCATAGACCGGTCGCAGCAAGGGCCGCCCGCGAGGGCGGCCCTTTTTTCGTGCCTGGGCCCGATCGGAACCGCCGGGCGGAGGGCCGCCTCACACCTTGCAGGCGAAAAAGCCCTCGCGGATGGCCTCCGGGTCGAGGTTGCGGCCGATGAACACGACGCGAGAGACACGCGGCTCGTCGGCGCCCCACTCCCCCTGGACATCGCCGTCCAGGATCATGTGCACGCCCTGGAAAACGAAGCGCTTCGGCTCGTCGGGGAAGACGACGATGCCCTTGCAGCGCAGGATGTCTGGTCCCTGAACCTGGGTCAGGTTCGAGATCCAGGGCATGAACTTCTCCGGATCGACCGGGCCGTCGATCTTGGCGGAGACCGACTGCATCTGTTCGTCGTGGTGATGGTGGTGGCCTTCTTCCAGGAAGTCGGGCTCCACGTCGAGGATGCGCGAGAGATCGAAGGCGTTGCGGTCGAGCACCTGATCGAGCGGGATCGCACAGCGCTCGGTGCGGTGGACCTTGGCCCACGGGTTGATCGCGCGGATCTGGCTCTCGACCCGGTCGAGGTCTTCGCCCGAAACGAGATCGGACTTGTTGAGCAGGATCACGTCGGCAAACGCGATCTGGTTCTTGGCCTCGGGCGCATCGGCGAGTCGGTCCGTGAGCCATTTGGCGTCGGCCACCGTCACTACCGCGTCGAGCCGGGCGGCTTCGCCGACATCCTGATCGACGAAGAAGGTCTGGGCGACGGGGGCGGGATCGGCCAGCCCGGTGGTCTCGACGATAATCGCGTCGAACTTGCCGCGCCGCTTCACCAGCCCGTCCATGATGCGGATCAGGTCGCCACGCACGGTGCAGCAGACGCAGCCGTTGTTCATCTCGAACACTTCCTCGTCGGCGCCGACCACGAGGTCGTTGTCGATGCCGATCTCGCCGAACTCGTTCACGATCACGGCGTAGCGCTTGCCGTGCTGTTCGGTGAGGATGCGGTTGAGCAGTGTCGTCTTGCCCGCCCCGAGATAGCCGGTGAGCACCGTCACCGGGATCTTCTCGGACGAGGCGGCGAGGGGGGAGGCGTCGGACATACGGGATCCTGGGACGTGTACGGTGGGGCGATGATACCTGTCATATTGTATCATCCGGCGGCCGTGGAAGGCCGACGTGACGCATCCCGGCCCTGTCATCGTCAGGAGGCTGGCCGCAGCCCCTCGCCGAGCGCCGCCAGCGTCAATCCGAATCCTTCCGGTCCGGCGAGGAAGCGCTCCAACAGGAGCGCGCCCTCCAGGGCCGCCACGATCAGCCGTGCATGGGCCTGCGGGTCGAGGCCGGCGCGGACGCTGCCGTCGATCTGTCCCTCCTCGATCACCCCGGCGAGCCAGGCGATGTGCTTGTCGAAGAAGGCGGTGATGGCGCGGCGCAGGGTCTCGGGGAGCGTTTCCAGCTCGACGGCGAGCGCCGCGCACAGGCAGCCGAGTCCCTGCTCGACCCCGCCGAGATAGAGCTGGCCATAGGCCTCGATCCGGGCGACCCCGTCGCCGGTCGCGTCCGAGATCGCGTCGAGCGCCGCGTCGTAACGCGCGTCGTAGGCTTCGATCAGTGCCTGAGCGAGTGATTCCTTGGTGCGGAAATGGTGGTGGATGCTGGCCTTGCGGATGCCGACCGCCTCGGCGAGGTCGGCGTAGCTGAAGCCGGAATAGCCCCGGCCGCGCACCAGGATCTCGGCCTCGCTGAGGAGGGACGCGCGCGTGTCTCTCATCGTCCGTCCGTTCGTGCCGGGCCGATCACGTGCTCGCGACGACCCTCTTCGTTTCGCGAGGGTGGCACTTGACGGCCGAAAAATCTACCTACTAGATGGTTTGCACTATATCGACAAAATCAGCGGGAGAAAGCGGCCGATGGCGGCACGGACGTGCCTGGGTCGGGAGTCCGGCGGAGGCGGGCGGTGAGCGCCCGTCGGAGCGCTCCCCTCACGCGCCGCGCGGCCCTGTTCGCGGGCCTGTGCCTGTGCTGCCTGCCGCGGCCCGGTTTCGCGGCCGACGCGCTGTCTATGGACGAGGTCGCGCCGGGCGTCTTCATCCGCCGGGGGCCGGACGCCGAAGCGACGCCCGAGAACGCCGACGGCATTGCCAATATCGGCTTCATCATCGGGCGCGACGGCGTGCTCGTCACGGAATCCGGCGGCAGCCTCGCCGACGGGCAGTGGCTGCGTCGGGAGATCACCCGGCGCACCGACAAGCCAATCCGCTACGTGATGCTGACCCACGTGCATCCCGACCACGTCTTCGGCGCCGCCGCCTTCCGCGGCGACAACCCGACCTTCGTCGGCCATGCGGGCTTGCGTGGCGCGCTCGATGCCCGCGGTGAATTCTACCGCCAGCGGCTCGCCGAGATCCTCGGGGCGGACAAGGCCGGGGAGGTCGTCTACCCGACGATGGAGGTGCGGGACACGGCGGAGATCGACCTCGGCGACCGCACGCTCCGGCTCACCGCCCACGCTAGCGCGCATACGACGTGCGACCTGTCGATGCTCGACACCGGCAGCGGGCTCCTGTTTCCCGCCGACCTTCTCTTCGTCGGCCGCGTTCCTTCGCTCGATGGCAGCCTGCTCGGCTGGTTCAAGGCGATCGAGCAGCTGAAGGCGGCCGGCGCCACAGATGCCGTGCCGGGCCACGGCCCGACGCGAGTGGCCTTCGCGCCGGCGACGGACGATCTCGCGCGTTATCTCTCGGCGCTGCGCGACGAGACCCGCAAGGCGGTGGCCGGCAGCGTGCCGATCGAGGCCGCGGTGCGGACGGTAGCTCAGGGCGAGCGGGACAAGTGGGCCCTGTTCGACACCTATAACGGCCGCAACGTCACGCAGGCCTACCAAGAACTCGAGTGGGAATGACCCGCCGCACGCTTCCTGGGGCTTGCCAGAAGGAGAAGACCATGAAACGCCTGATGTTCGCCCTCGGCCTGACGCTCTCCGCGGCGGCGCTCGCGCCCGTCCCCGGCATGGCCGGCGCCACCGATACCGACGAGGAGCGCGCCGCCCGCTGGAGCGAGATCAAGACCTCGATCTTCGGCGACCGGAAGGTCGAGGCCAGCGCGAGCGCGGTCGCCATCGACGCCCCGGCCCGCGCGCTCGATGCCGCCCTGGTGCCGATCGGCCTGACGCTCGCCGACAAGGACAGCGTGAAGGGCCTCTCCTTCGTCATCGACGACAACCCCTCGCCCTACGCGGCGCGCTTCACCTTCGGCCCGGCCGCCGATCCGGGCGAGATCAAGCTCCGGGTGCGGGTGAACAATTACACCAACGTTCACGCCGTGGTGGAGACCAAGGACGGCCGGCTTCTCGAATCGGCCAAGTTCGTCAAGGCGTCGGGCGGTTGCTCGGCGCCGATGGGCATGAGCGACGAGGAGGCGATGAAGGGCATGGGCGAGATGCGCCTGAAGTTCGCCGGGGAGCCTCAGGCCGGCAAGCCGATCGAGGCGACGCTGATGGTCCGCCACCCGAATTTCTCGGGCATGCAGATGAACCAGCTCACCCGCGACTACACGCCCGCCCGCTACATTGAGAAGCTCGACGTGACCGCGGGCGACACGCTGGTGTTCCACCTCGCCGGCGACATCTCGATCGCCTCGAACCCGGTCATCAACTTCGCCATGCGGCCCGACATCCGGGGCCCGGTCAAGGTCGTGGCCTCCGACAACCAGGGCGGACGCTGGGAGCAGAGCTTCCCGCTTCCGTCGGCGAGCAACTGATGGCGAGGGAGCGGAGCGTGCGGGTGATCGCCAGGGTCGCGGCCGTCACGGCCATCGGGCCCCTCCTCGGGCTTCTGCTCGGCGCGGCCGGGCCCGCCGACTCGCCGGTCAACGTGCCGGAGCCCGACGGCCTCTATACCGGGCCACCGCGGGGCTACACCCCGGCGACCCTCAAGGGCGCGACGGTCATCGACCGGAAGGGGCTCGAAGCCCTGCTGCCGGAAGGTCCGGTTCTCATCGACGTGGTGCTCGCCGACCACCGGCCGGCCGGCCTGCCCGCCGACCGGCCCTGGCTGCCGACCCACCGCTCGATTCCCGGCGCGGTCTGGATGCCGGGGGCCGGCGGCGCGCCGCTGAGCCCCGAGAAGGAGGAGGCCTTCCTGCGGCGGGTGGCCGAGCTCACCGGCGGCGATCGGGCCAAGCCGGTGGTGACCTTCTGCCGGCCGGAATGCTGGGGCAGTTGGAACGCCGGCAAGCGGCTGGTCGCGGCCGGCTACAGCCGCGTCCACTGGTTCCCCCTCGGCGTCGAGGGCTGGCAGGACGATCACGACACCGCCGTCGCCAAGCCCGATCCGGCCTGGACGGCGGCGACCGGTGCGCGCGCGGCCGAACGCTGAGGAAGCCGGGCGCCGAGGGACGAGGGGGAGCGCCATGAGGATGTGCCGATGACGACCCGCCGCCACCTCCTCGCCTTCGCACCCGCGCTCCTGGCCTTCGGCCTGCCCGGTCCCGGTCACGCGACGGAGCCGGTCGCCTACGACGCGCAGGCCTTCGAGGCGGCCCAGGGCGAGGGGCGGCCGATCCTCGTGCAGATCTCCGCGCCCTGGTGTCCGATCTGCCGGGCTCAGAAGCCGATCCTGGCGGCGCTCTCGGCCGATCCGCGCTTCAAGGCGCTCGCCGTCTTCACGATCGACTTCGACACGCAGCGCGACCTCGTGCGCCGGTTCGGAGCGCAGATGCAGAGCACGCTCATCGTCTACAAGGGTAAGACTGAAGTAGCCCGCTCGGTCGGCGAGACTCAGCCCGAATGGATCGAGCAACTCCTCGAAAAAGCGCTCTGACACATCGTTGCCATCATGCGGTCGGGCCGCTCCTGCAACGGAATTTCGAGCAACCTCAAGTCTCTCGATGATCGGGCAGGCCATTGACACCGATCAAGATGTGGCGGAAAAACGGCACGCCCGGAGGTGGTCCGAAGTCTAGGGAGGAAACGCCCGCAAAAGGGCAGACGGGGCGACCGCGTTAAACTTCACATCGTCCGTCGGCCACGGGGCCGATGGCCGACGCGTGAAGAACCGGGACGCTCCTGCAGGAGAAGGCCGAGCCCCTCCGGGTGACACTTCTCGTCCGATCCACCGGAACCGGCCCCTAGGCCCCCTGCGAGGCAGCGCGAACGGGCCTATAGAGGCGTTCCGCACGCCGTGCCCGGCCCGCCGGGCACCCCGGGAATGCCAGCCTTCCGGATCACGAGCCATGTCGCAGGTCGTTCAAACCCGTCGTCTCCAGGCGGTCGATCTGATCAAGCGCAAGGCCGAGGGGCGCAAGATCATCGCGCTCACGGCCTACCACGCGCACACCGCCCGCATCGTCGATGCCTATTGCGACTTCGTGCTGGTGGGTGACTCCCTCGGCATGGTCATGCACGGTATGGAATCGACCCTGCCGGTGACCCTGGAGATGATGATTCTCCAGGCCCAGGCGGTGATGCGCGGGACCTCGCGCGCCCTGGTCGTGGTCGACATGCCGTTCGGCTCCTACGAGGCGAGCCGCGAGCAGGCCTTCCTCAACGCCGCCCGCGTGCTCAAGGAGACGGGCGCCGGCGCGATCAAGCTGGAGGGCGGCGCGCGCTTCGCCGAGACGGTCGCCTTCCTGACCGAGCGAGGGGTGCCGGTGATGGGGCATATCGGCCTCACCCCGCAATCGGTGAACACGATGGGCGGCTTCAAGGTGCAGGGCCACGGGGCCGGCGACGAGGACCGGCTGCGGGCCGATGCCCGCGCGATCAGCGATGCGGGGGCCTTCTCCATCGTCATGGAGGGCATCGTCGAGCCGGTGGCGCGGGCCATCGCCACCGACCCCGCGATCCGCGCGGCGACCATCGGCATCGGCGCGACCGCCGCCTGCGACGGCCAGATCCTCGTGCTCGAGGACATGCTGGGCCTCAGCGACCGGGTGCCGAAATTCGTCAAGAGCTTCGGCTCGCTGCGCACCCATATCGAGGAGGCGGTGCGCGCCTACGCCGACGAGGTGCAGGCGGGCCGCTTCCCGGCCGAGGGACACACCTACCCGCCGCGGTGAAGGCAGGCCGCGGCCCGTGGCTTGACGAAGCCCCTCCCATCGGGCATTGACCGCGCCGGAATTCGGCCGGGGCTTCCCGGCCTTTTGCGTTTCGCCTGCGCTGGCGCGCCACCAGCGAATCGCCCCTCGACCCGCTTTAGGAGCGCCCCGCCATGGCCAAGGCCGTTACCGTCAAGATCCGCCTCGTCTCGACCGCCGATACGGGCTACTTCTACGTCACGAAGAAGAACTCCCGCACGCAGACCGAGAAGATGGTCATGAAGAAGTATGACCCGGTCGCGCGCAAGCACGTCGAGTTCAAGGAAGCCAAGATCAAGTAAGCGTCCCGCTTCCATCCCTGCGCGGATGCGTCGAGGCCGCCCCGGCAACGGGGCGGCCTTTCGCGTTCGGGGCATGGCGTGGGGCGGGCTCGCGCAATTTTGTCGGCGCGCCGAGGCGTCGGCATCATCCCCGCGCAAGCCAAATCGTGTAGAGCCAGAGGTATGAACGCCTCTGCCTCGCATCTTGTTCCCGCCGGCATCGCGCTGACGATTGCTTCCGCCGCCACGGTCCTCGAACGGGCCGGATACGCGCATTCGGCCGAGACGACCATCGGCGCAGCGCTCGCGGCCACCGCGGTGATGGTGCTGATGCGCGCCGCGCCTGCGTGGTTCCGGGTCGGCTGATCCCGAAGCGTCGGAGCACCGAACCGGCTTTCGTCAGGCGCGGTCGAGGCGGGCCGACAGCATCCGCACCTTGAGCCGGGGCGAGAAGGGCAGGCCCGCGAGCAACCGCTCGCGCCGAACCACGTCGCCCGGTCGCGGACCGCGCACGCCGACGACGCTTTCCCCCCGCGCGGCGATCCGGGCCGGCAGGGCCGCGTGCGCGCGGCGCATCCGGCCGAGCGCCATGTCCGGACGGGCCGTGCCGACGAAGCGGTCGAGGCTGCGGATCCAGCCCTCCGCCGGGATGTCGCCCGGCTCCAGGCAGAGAAGCCACTCGCGCCGCGCCGCCCGCGCGCCCGCGCCCCACGGATTGGCGCCGGGCGGGCGCACCACCAGGGTGGCGCCGCTGCCTTCGGCCATCGTCTCGAGGGCCGGACAGCTCTCCGCCGTGACGATCACCGCATCGCCCACGAGGCCGGCCGCCACGCCCGCGACGAGCGCGCTCAGCGTGTCGGCGAGGCACTCGATCGCGACCGGGTCGGAGGATCGTGCCACGTGGATGAGGCCGGAGATCATGCCGCGCGAATAACCGATTTTACGCCCTCGCAAAGCCTTCCTTGCGCAGCCGTTCCCGTGGACGGCCCCGAATGAGGGGGGAAAGTCTGCTGCTGCATGAAACTTGTGCATTCGGGCTTTCAATGTTCTTGATATGTTCCTAAGCCGACAGTCGATAGGGCGGCGGGGATGCGATGGGCGTCGGAGTGGGTGACAGGCGAAAGCCAATGCGAGGCGGGCCGGATGGCCGCCGCTACGAGGCGTCCCAGGTCGCGCCCGAGGCCCGCCGCGGACGCGGGGCGACTGCCAACCCGGACGGACGCTTCGAGGCGACCCGGCGCGAGAGCTTCGACGACGGCTGGCCCGACGAAGCGGAGCGGTCCCGGCGCACCGAGGTGACGGCGGAGCGCGCCCGCCACATCATCACCCGTAACGCCTCGCCGGACATCCCCTTCGATCGCTCGATCAATCCGTATCGCGGCTGCGAGCACGGCTGCATCTACTGCTTCGCCCGGCCGAACCACAGCTATGTCGGTCTCTCGCCGGGCCTCGATTTCGAGACGCGGCTGTTCTCCAAGCCCGATGCCGCGGTGCTTCTGGAGCGGGAATTGTCGGCGCCCGGCTATCGGCCGCGGACCATCGCGCTCGGCACCGCGACCGATCCCTACCAGCCGATCGAGCGCACCCACGGCCTCACCCGCGCCGTGCTGGAGGTGCTCGCCCACTTCCGTCACCCGGTCGGGATCGTCACCAAATCGAACCTGATCCTGCGCGACCGCGACCTGCTCGCCGAGATGGCGGCGCAGGGTCTCGTGAAGGTGGCGATCTCCGTCACCACCCTCGATCCGGATCTCGCTCGGCGCCTGGAGCCGCGCGCGCCGCATCCGCGCAAGCGCCTGGAGGCGATCCGGGCTTTAAGCGAGGCGGGCGTACCGGTGATGGTAATCGCCGCCCCCATCATCCCCTCGCTCAACGACCACGAGATCGAGGCGATCCTCGAAGCCGCCCGTTCGGCCGGCGCGCGAGAGGCGAACTACGTGCTGCTGCGCCTGCCACACGAACTCGACGACCTCGTCGGCGACTGGTTCACGGAGCATTATCCGGGGCGCAAGGCGCACGTGTTCTCTCTGCTGAGTGCGGCCCGCGGCGGCAAGACCTACGATGCCGCCTTCGGCACCCGCATGATCGGCCAAGGCCCCTACGCCGACCTGATCCGCCGCCGCTTCGCGCTCGCCAAGCGCCGCCTCGGCTTCCCGGAGGAGCCGGTCCGCCAGACGACGGAGCTTTTCCGCGTGCCACCGCGCGCGGGGGATCAACTCGCGTTGTTCTAAGGGGGCTCGTACGGAGAGCGCAGCCCCCTCGCCCCGCCTGCGGGAGGAGGGGCGCGACGGCGCCCGCCGCAACCGAGCCGGCACCGCATCACCCTCCCGAGACCACGGCCGCGGCCTCGAACCGCCCCGTAAAGCTCACCCGGTGATGCGGGGAGCGCCCCTGCGTCGTCAGCCCGGCGAGGTGGGCGGCGGTGCCGTAGCCGGCGTTACGCTCCCAGGCATAGGCCGGATGGCGCAGGGCGAGCCGGCGCATGATCTCGTCGCGAACGGTCTTGGCGACGATGGAGGCGGCGGCGATCTGCGGCACGAGGCGGTCGCCGCCGACCACGGCGCGACAAGCCTGCGTCAGGCCGGGGATCGCGTCGCGCCCGTCCACCAGCACGGTCGCATCGAGCCTGAGGCCGGCGACCGCCCGGCGCATGGCGTCGAGGGTCGCCCCGCGCACGTTCACCCGATCCACCAGCGCCCGCGAGCCGCCCGCGAGCGAGACCCGCGCATGTGCCCGGATCAGCGGCGTCAGGGCCTCGCGCGTCGCACGGTCGAGGCGCTTGCTGTCGTCGAGCCGGGCCAGGATCTCGGGGGGGAAGGCGAGGGGGTCGAACCAGACGGCGGCCACCATCACCGGCCCGCACAGCGCGCCGCGCCCGACCTCATCGCAGCCGATCACCGCCGGGTAGGTCGCGGCGAGGGAAGGGTCGAAGGGGCGCGCGGCTTTGACGGGGTTCGAGCGGGGGGGCATGGCGCCGACCCTCGCATTCCCGCGCGCGTCCGTCATCCCGAGGCCGGCGAAAGCCCTGCGGACAAGGGGGCCGACGAGGGGGAAATCAGCCGGGGCGAGGCAGGGCGTCCGCGCTCGGACGGCGGTCGGGGCGCTGCATCGGTCCCAGCGCGTGCGCGGTCGCGATGTTGTCGTAGAATTGCCGCGCGCTCTCGGCCCAGGTGTAGCGCAGGGCCTCCGCCCGGCATCGCTCCCGCGGGATCGTCAGCGCGGCCAGCGCGGCCGTGCGCAGATCGGCATCGAGGACGCCTGCATCGGTGCCGCCGATGACGTCGAGGGGGCCGGTGACGGGGAAGGCCGCCACCGGCAGGCCGGAGGCCAGGGCTTCGAGCAGCACGATGCCGAAGGTGTCGGTCAGGCTCGGGAAGACGAAGGCGTCGGCGCCGGCATAGACCCGCGCCAGCGCCTCGCCGGTCAGCGCGCCGAGGAAATGCGCGTCGGGGGCCAGGGCCTGGAGCCGGGCCCGGTCCGGCCCGTCGCCGACCACCACCTTGGAGCCCGGCAGGTCGAGGGCGAGGAAGGCGGCGAGATTTTTTTCGACCGCGAGCCGCCCGACCGAGAGGAAGATCGGGCGCGGCAGATCGGGGAAGGCGTCGCGGTCGCGAGGCCGAAAAAGCTCGGTGTCGACGCCCCGGGTCCAGCGCATCAGGTGGGTGAAGCCGCGCCCCGAAAGCTCCCGCTCCAGCGAGGGCGTGCTGACCATGGTGCCGCTCGCCGCCGCGTGGAAGCGGCGCAGCCACGCATAGCTCCAGGCTTCCGGCACCGGCGCGCGGGCGGCAAGGTATTCGGGAAAGCGGGTGTGGTAGCTCGTGGTGAAGGGCTGGTTCAGCGACAGGCAGGCGGCGCGCACCGCGTGGCCGATCGGCCCCTCGGTCGCGATGTGGACGTGGCTCGGCGCCAGCCGCTTCCAGCGCGCGAGCACCCGCCCACGGGTGACCAGCGAAAGCCGGATCTCGGAATAACCCGGCATCGGCAGCGAGGCGAAATCGGCCGGGGTCAGCATCAGCGGCTCGACGCCGAGTCCGGCACCGGCCTCGGCCATGCGCTCGACGGAGCGCACCACGCCGTTGACCTGCGGGTGCCACGCATCGGTGGCGAGCAGCAGCCTCATGCCGGCCTCACGAAAGATTGCATGGCTCAGGCGACGGCGCGGCGGATCTCGGGTTCGAAGCTCTCCGCGGCGCGGCGCTCGCGCAGCATGGTCGGGTAGTGCAGCACCTCCATGCGGCCGTCGTAGTGCTCGACGATGCCGGTGCAGGATTCCACCCAGTCGCCGGTGTTGAGGTAGGTCAGCCCCTCGACCTCGCGGTGGGCCGCGTGGTGGATGTGGCCGCAGATCACCCCGTCCGCCCCTTGGCGCCGGGCCTCGCTCGCCAGGAATGTCTCGAACTGGCCGATGAAGTTGACCGCGTTCTTCACCTTCAGCTTGGCCCAGGCCGAGAGCGACCAGTAGGCCAGCCCGAGGCGGCGGCGTACGCGGTTGACCACGGTGTTGACGGTCAGCGCCGTGGTGTAGGCCCAGTCGCCCAGATGGGCGAGCCACTTGGAATGGCGCACGACCATGTCGAACTGGTCGCCGTGGATGACGAGGTAGCGCTTGCCGTCGGCCGCGACGTGGACCCGGCTGTCGGCGATCTCGATGCCGCCGAAGGTCATGCCGATATAGTCACGCAGGAACTCGTCGTGGTTGCCCGGCACGTAGACGACGTGGGCGCCTTTGCGCACCTTGCGCAGCAGTTTCTGCACCACGTCGTTATGCGCCTGCGGCCAGTACCAGCCCGAGCGGAGCTGCCAGCCGTCGACGATATCGCCGACGAGGTAGATCGTATCGGCATCGACGTCGCGCAGGAAGTCGAGCAGCAGGGCCGCTTGGCAGCCCTTGGTGCCGAGATGAAGATCGGACAGAAACAGCGTCCGAACGCGGATGGTCGATTCCGGATCTTGGGACACGGGCGCCTCCGGCCTCTCACAACCGCATCGCGACAGGAGAGAGCCAAATCGCATTCCGATCTCAGTTTGATGACGGCAGCGGGCATCATCATGCCGCGCTCCGGTTGCCCGATCGCCCTTCCAGGCGGCGGGACGGAATTCGCCACGCAACGTCGGGACCGCCCGCCGCAGACCCCGCCCGCGGCCCGTGCATGCGAAAATCTTTTTGTTTTTCAGTTCAGTTTTTTCCGTTTTCCATTCCCAGGCAGGGGAGGCATAACGGCAGCCAAGGTCATCCGCCGCGCGTGTTTCGATCCGCGCGGGAAGCATCCCTCAGTGGTGCGGGAATGGCCGGGACGGATGGGAGCGCTGGACAATCAGCAGGAGCGCGCTTGAATGCAGCGCTGGGCTGACGCATCGAGGGTTCGGGCCTCTGGAGGCGACCGGCGTGGCTGCACGCGCCGCGACGCGGGCGGCATGACGGCCGTTTCGCCGCTCCGGGCCGATCAACGATCCGACATCGCAGTGGTGGGGTCCCGGCCCGCGCGAGATTTTTCGCGCGCCGCTTTGCGGCGGGGCTGAACGACGTTTCGCGGCGGGCGCGTGCCTGTCATCAGGATCGGGCGGATCACGGCCGCGAAAGGCCGGCCCGCCCAGAACGACTTAAATTGGAGGAAACTTTCATGGCGGCAACGAGACGTCCGGGACGCAACCACCTGTTCGTTCCCGGCCCGACCAACATCCCGGACCGGGTGATGCGCGCCATGATGGTGCAGTCCGAGGATCACCGCTCGGTCGATTTCCCGTCCCTGACGAAGCCGCTCTTCGAGGACACCAAGAAGGTGTTCGGCTCGACCGAGGGCACGATCTTCCTGTTCCCGGCCTCCGGCACCGGCATCTGGGAATCGGCGCTGACCAACACGCTCGCCCGCGGCGACAAGGTGCTGACCTCGCGCTATGGCCAGTTCAGCCACCTCTGGATCGACATGGCCCAGCGCCTCGGCCTGGACGTGATCGTCCAGGAGGAGGAGTGGGGCACCGGCGCCAAGCCCGAGAAGATCGAGGAGGCCCTGCGCGCCGACAAGGATCATCAGATCAAGGCCGTCATGGTGGTCCATAACGAGACCGCGACCGGCGTGACCTCGAACATCGGCGCCGTGCGCAAGGCGATCGACGCCGCCGGCCACCCGGCCATGCTCTTCGTCGACGGCGTGTCCTCGATCGGCTCGCTGCCGTTCTACGCCGACGAGTGGAAGGTCGATTGCGCCATCGCCGGCTCCCAGAAGGGCCTGATGCTGCCGGCCGGCCTCGGCGTGATCTGCGTCAGCCAGAAGGCGCTCAAGGCGGCCGAGGGCCAGTCCGGCCGCAACGACCGTCTCGCCCGCGTCTACTTCGACTGGGAAGACCACAAGAAGCAGAACCCGGCCGGCTACTTCCCCTACACCCCGCCGCTGCCGCTGCTCTACGGCCTGCGCGAGGCGCTCGCCTGCCTGTTCGAGGAAGGCCTGGAGAACGTCTACCACCGCCACGCCGTGCTCGGCGAGGCGACCCGTCAGGCCGTCGCGGCCTGGGGCCTGAAGACCTGCGCCAAGTCGCCGGAGTGGAACTCCGACACCGTCACCGCCATCCTGGCGCCCGAGGGTGTGGACGCGGCCAAGATCATCAAGCACGCCTATGTGCGCTACAACCTCGCGCTCGGCGCCGGCCTGTCCCAGGTCGCGGGCAAGGTGTTCCGCATCGGCCACGTGGGTGATCTCAACGAGCTGTCCCTGCTCGGCGCGATCGCCGGTGCCGAGATGTCGCTCCTCGACAACGGCGTGAAGGTGACGCCGGGCTCGGGTGTGGCCGCGGCCTCCAGCTACCTGCGCGAGAACCCCCTCTCGAAGTCCTGATTTTTTGGCGGCGGCGCCGGTTCAAACGGCGCCGCTTCCGCTAAGTAGAAAACGCGCCCCGCGAGACGTCCGGCTTTCCGGCCGCTTCGCGGGAGACGCGTCAAAGCAGGTGAGGAAACGGGGCCGGCGCCAGTGCCTCGCGAAACGCCCGACCCCTGATCGTTCTCGCTCCGGCGACGACGGGGCCGCGGGAGGTTCGTGAGAGACACGCTCGTCCGCCGGTCGATCCGGAAGGGGTCCAGAATGACAAAGAAAGTCGTCTTCCTCGATCGCGAGTCGCTCGACGCGACCGTGCGCGAATTCAACTTCCCGCACGAGTACAAGGAATACGAGTCGACCTGGACGCCGGAAGAGATCGTCGAGCGCCTTCAGGGCGCCGAGATCGCGCTGATCAACAAGGTGCCGATGCGCGCCGACACGCTGAAGCAGCTTCCCGACCTGAAGCTGATCGCGGTGGCCGCCACGGGCACGGACGTCGTCGACAAGGCCGCGGCGAAGGCCCAGGGCATCACCGTCGTCAACATCCGCAACTACGCCTTCAACACGGTCCCCGAGCACGTCATCGGCCTGATGTTCGCGCTCCGTCGCGCGATCGTGCCCTACGCCAACTCCGTGCGCCGGGGTGATTGGAACAAGTCGAAGCAGTTCTGCTACTTCGACTACCCGATCTACGACATCGCCGGCTCGACGCTCGGCATCATCGGCTACGGCGCGCTCGGCAAGTCGATCGCCAAGCGGGCCGAGGCCCTCGGCATGAAGGTGCTGGCCTACGACGTGTTCCCGCAGGACGGGCTCGTGGATCTCGAAACGATCCTGACCCAGTCCGACGTCATCACGCTGCACGTGCCGCTGACCCCCGACACCCGGAACATGATCGGGGCCGAGCAGCTCAAGAAGATGAAGAAGTCCGCGATCCTCATCAACACGGCCCGCGGAGGGCTGGTGGACGAGGCGGCCCTGCTCCAGGCGCTCAAGGACGGCACCATCGGCGGCGCCGGCTTCGACGTGGTGGCCCAGGAGCCTCCCAAGGACGGCAACATCCTGTGCGACGCCGACCTGCCGAACCTGATCGTCACGCCCCACGTGGCCTGGGCGAGCAAGGAAGCGATGCAGATCCTCGCCGACCAGCTCGTGGACAACGTCGAGGCCTACGTCGCGGGCAAGCCGCAGAACGTCGTCGAGGCGTAAGGCCAACCACCCGCTCGTGAGTCCGGGGCCGCGCAGCGGAACCCGGAGTCCACGACTCGGCACGACGGATCGGTGCTCGTCGCCGCATCACGGGTGGATTCCGGGTTCGCTTGTCAGCGCCCTGGAATGACGGTTTGAATGAGTGGCCTCCGGGGCCGCTCAAGGAAGCGCTCCGCGCCTCGCGCGGCCAACTTGCCCAGAGGAATCATGTCCAAGAAGCTGCTCTTCCAGTTCGACACCGATGCCACCCCGAGCGTGTTCGACGTCGTCGTCGGCTACGACGGCGGTGCCGACCACATCACCGGCTACGGCAACGTCACGCCCGAGAACGTCGGTGCCTATGTCGACGGCACGATCTACACCCGCGGCGGCAAAGAGAAGCAGTCGACGGCGATCTTCGTCGGCGGCGGCGACATGGCGGCCGGCGAGCAGGTGTTCGCGGCGGTGAAGAAGCGCTTCTTCGGCCCGTTCCGCGTCTCCTGCATGCTCGATTCGAACGGCTCCAACACGACCGCTGCGGCGGGCGTGGCGCTCGTCGTCAAGGCGGCGGGCGGCTCGGTGAAGGGCAAGAAGGCCGTGGTGCTCGCGGGCACCGGCCCGGTCGGCATGCGCTCCGCCGCTTTGCTGGCCGGCGAGGGCGCCGAGGTCGTGCTGTGCGGGCGCAAGCTCGACAAGGCGCAGGCCGCGGCCGACTCCGTGAACAAGCGCTTCAAGGTGAACGTCGCCGCGGCCGAGACCCCGGACGACGCCTCGCGTTCGGAAGTGATCAAGGGCGCCCATCTCGTCTTCACCGCCGGCGCGATCGGCCTCGAATTGCTGCCGCAGGCGGCCTGGCAGAACGAGGCCTCGATCGAGATCGTGGCCGATTACAACGCCCAGCCGCCGCTCGGCATCGGCGGAATCGAGGCGACCGACAAGGGCAAGGAGTATGGCGGCAAGCGCGCCTTCGGGGCGCTTGGCATCGGCGGCCTGAAGCTCAAGCTGCACCGCGCCTGCATCGCCAAGCTGTTCGAGTCGAGCGAGGGCGTGTTCGACGCCGAGGAGATCTACAAGCTGGCCAAGGAAATGGCCTGACGCTCCACGGACGATCCGGGTGGCGCTGGTCTCGGGCCGGCGCCGCCCCATGAAATCAACAAGAACCGACAGGGCAGGGAAGCCATGGCCGCGAACGAGACGATCGAAACCTTCCTCGACGGTCTGGCCAGTTCGGCCCCGACCCCCGGCGGCGGCGGGGCCGCCGCGATCTCCGGCGCCATGGGCGCGGCGCTGGTCTCGATGGTCTGCAACCTCACCATCGGCAAGAAGAAGTACGTCGAGGTCGAAGCCGACCTGAAGCAGGTGCTGGAGAAGTCGGAGGGCCTGCGCCGGACGCTCACCGGCATGATCGCCGACGACGTCGAGGCCTTCGACGCGGTGATGGGCGCCTACGGGCTGCCGAAGACCACCGACGATGAGAAGGCCGCCCGCGCCCAGAAAATCCAGGAGGCGCTGAAGACGGCAACCGACGTGCCGCTCGCCTGCTGCCGCGTCTGCCGCGAGGTGATCGATCTGGCCGAGATCGCTGCCGAGAAGGGCAATCTCAACGTCATTTCCGATGCCGGCGTCGCGGTGCTCTCGGCCTATGCCGGTCTGCGCTCGGCCGCGCTCAACGTCTACGTCAACGCCAAGGGCCTCGACGACCGCGCCTTCGCCGAGGAGCGGCTGAAGGAGCTGGAAGGTCTGCTGGCCGAGGCCGGAGCGATCAACGAGCGGGTCTACGAGGTCGTGAAGGCCAAGGTGAACTGAGGCGGTTCGCGTCCCCTGCCGTCATCGCAAGCGGATGCGAGGCGATCCAGGGGCGCGACTTTTCCGGAGCAGGCGGAGGCCTGGATTGCTTCGGCTCTGCCGCGCAATGACGGGGGCGAAAAGACCGAGAGGGATGTCCGCCGCCTTAAACCTGTCCCTCATCCTGAGGTGCTGCGAAGCGGCCTCGAAGGATGCTCCAGGTCCCGCGCGATTCCCGGAACATTCTTCGAGGCCTCCTCTGCGCTCCGGCGCCTCCGGATGAGGACGAGGGTGGGGCGAGCGTCGCCGTGATCCGTGCCCTGCCCCGCATGTTCCTCAGTTTAGAAGCCCGCTAAGTCTCTGCCGGGCAAGCAAACTAAAGCCGAAAACAAGAAAAAATTGAGAGCCGACCCGCTTCCCGAAAAGTAATTTTTCCGCGAAGGTTGGCCCAACAAAAACGACGGAAACGCGAAGGAGGTCTCGATGGACGTTCACGAGTACCAAGCCAAGGAGCTGCTCGCGAGCTTCGGGGTCGCCGTCCCGAAGGGCGCCGTGGCCTTCAGCCCGGATCAGGCGGTCTACGCCGCGACCGAACTCGGCGGCTCGTTCTGGGCGGTGAAGGCTCAGATTCATGCCGGTGCCCGCGGCAAGGCGGGCGGAATCAAGCTCTGCCGCACCTACAACGAGGTACGCGACGCCGCCCGCGATCTGCTGGGCAAGCGCCTCGTGACGCTTCAGACCGGCCCCGAGGGTAAGCCGGTCCAGCGCGTCTACATCGAGACCGCCGACCCGTTCGAGCGCGAACTCTATCTCGGCTACGTCCTCGACCGGAAGGCCGAGCGCGTCCGCGTCATCGCCTCTCAGCGCGGCGGCATGGACATCGAGGAGATCGCCGCCAAGGAGCCCGAGGCGCTGATCCAGGTCGTGGTCGAGCCGGCGGTGGGCCTGCAGCAATTCCAGGCCCGCGAGATCGCGTTTCAGCTCGGCCTCAACATCAAGCAGGTCTCGGCCGCGGTGAAGACCATCATGAACGCCTACCGGGCGTTCCGCGACTGCGACGGCACCATGCTGGAGATCAACCCGCTCGTCGTCACGAAGGACGACCGGGTGCTGGCGCTCGACGCCAAGATGTCCTTCGACGACAACGCCCTGTTCCGTCGCCGCAACATCGCGGACATGCACGATCCGTCCCAGGGCGATCCCCGCGAGGCCCAGGCGGCCGAGCACAATCTCAGCTATATCGGGCTGGACGGCGAGATCGGCTGCATCGTCAACGGCGCCGGGCTCGCCATGGCGACCATGGACATGATCAAGCACGCGGGCGGTGAGCCGGCGAACTTCTTGGATGTGGGCGGTGGCGCCAGCCCGGATCGCGTCGCCACGGCCTTCCGGTTGGTCCTGTCCGACCGCAACGTGAAGGCGATCCTCGTCAACATCTTCGCCGGCATCAACCGCTGCGACTGGGTCGCGGAGGGCGTGGTGAAGGCCGCGCGCGAGGTGAAGATCGACGTGCCGCTCGTGGTGCGGCTCGCCGGCACGAATGTCGAGGAGGGCAAGAAGATCCTCGCCGAGAGCGGGCTCGACCTCATCACCGCCGACACCCTCACGGAAGCCGCGCGCAAGGCCGTTGAAGCCTGCCACGGCGCCAAGCACTGACGAGAGAGGGAGGAATCACGCCATGAGCATTCTCATCGACGAGAAGACCCCGATCCTCGTTCAGGGCATCACGGGCGACAAGGGCACCTTCCACGCCAAGGAGATGATCGCCTACGGCTCCAACGTCGTCGGCGGCGTCACCCCCGGCAAGGGCGGCAAGACCCATTGCGGCGTGCCGGTGTTCAACACCGTCAAGGAGGCCGTGGAGGCCACCGGCGCCACCACCTCGATCACCTTTGTGGCGCCTCCCTTCGCGGCGGACGCGATCATGGAGGCGGCCGATGCGGGTCTGCGGCTCGTCTGCTCGATCACCGACGGCATTCCGGCCCAGGACATGATGCGGGTGAAGCGCTACCTGCGCCGCTACCCGAAAGAGAAGCGCACCATGGTGGTCGGCCCGAACTGCGCCGGCATCATCTCGCCGGGCAAGTCGATGCTCGGCATCATGCCCGGCCACATCTACCTGCCGGGCAAGGTCGGCGTGATCTCGCGCTCGGGCACGCTGGGCTACGAGGCCGCCGCGCAGATGAAGGAGCTCGGCATCGGCATCTCGACCTCGGTCGGCATCGGCGGCGATCCGATCAACGGCTCCTCCTTCCTCGACCACCTCGCCCTGTTCGAGCAGGATCCCGAGACGGAAGCGGTGCTGATGATCGGCGAGATCGGCGGCCCGCAGGAGGCCGAGGCCTCGGCCTGGATCAAGGAGAATTTTTCGAAGCCCGTGATCGGCTTCGTCGCCGGCCTCACCGCTCCGAAGGGCCGCCGCATGGGGCATGCCGGTGCGATCATCTCGGCCACCGGCGACAGCGCCGCGGAGAAGGCCGAGATCATGAAGTCCTACGGCCTCACGGTCGCGCCCGATCCGGGCTCGTTCGGACAGACCGTGGCCGACGTGCTCGCCCGCGCGGCGTAAAACTCCCATTCCCTTCCCCCTTAGCGGGGAAGGGAATGCTCCGTGGATCGGAGTGATCCACCGTCCCGCAGGCCTGCCCACGGGAGTCCGAAAAAAGAACCTCGCCAGGGGGGATCCCATGACCAAGACGCTGCACGCCCGGCCGTCAGCCGCGACCGACTCGACCTTCGCGCCGCCGGTCATCACCGGCACGGCGACCGAGGACGCCCTCGACATCCTGTTCCACGCCCTGCTCGACGTCGCCCGCCGCCACGATCCCGAGCTGGAGGACGTGCTGCACGGACGCGCCGACATCTCGTCCTACACGCCGGAGATGCTGGCCCGCGCGCTCCAGGTGCAGGGCATCTGGTTCCAGCTCGTCTCCATCGCCGAACAGAACGCGGCCATGCGCCGCCGCCGCCATGTCGAGCGCGACCAGGGCCGCGAGGCGCTGAACGGCTCGTTTGCCAAGGTTCTGGCTGAGGCCTCCGCCCGCGGGATCGGCGCGTCGCAGATCCACACGCTGCTGAAAGACCTGCGCATCCGCCCGACCATCACTGCGCACCCTACCGAGGGCAAGCGCGTGACGGTGCTGGAGAAGCTGCGCCGGATCTACCTCGTGCTGCGCGAACTGGAACTGCCGCGCTGGACCGAGCGCGAGCGCAACGGCCTGATGAACGAGCTGCGCGACCAGATCGAGCTGATCTGGATGACCGGCGAGCTGCATTTGGAGAAGGCCACCGTCGAGCGCGAGGTCGCCTGGGGCCTGCACTTCTTCGACGAGACCCTGTTCGAGATGCTGCCCGAGATGCTGCTCTCGCTCGAAGAGAGCCTCGCGCAGTACTATCCCGACGAGACCTTCGAGGTGCCGCCCTTCTTCCAGTTCGGAAGCTGGATCGGCGGCGACCGTGACGGCAATCCCTACGTCACCGCCAGCGTGACCCGTGAGACGCTCCAACGCAACGCGCTGGCGTCGCTCCGCCGCTACCGCGACCGCATCATTCATCTCGGGCGGGTACTCTCGATCACCGAGCGCTCCCTGCCGGTGCCGGAGACCTTCCGCAGCGAACTCGCGCACATGCTGGCCGAATCCGGCGATGCGCGGGCGATCGCCAACCGCAATCCCGGCGAAGCCTACCGCCAGTTCCTCTCCTGCGTCCTGCGCAAGCTCGAGGCGACGATCGCCCGCAACAAGGGCGCTCGCTCGGTCGGGCCCGATTATCCGAGCGCGGACGGGCTCATCAACGACCTGAGGACGCTGGAAAAGGGGCTGGCCGACGCCAAGTGCGGCGCGCTCGCCACCGACATCGTGCGGCCCGTGCGGCGGATGGTCGAGATCTTCCGCTTCTCCACCGTGCGGCTCGACCTGCGCGAGAACTCGACCCGCACCACCAAGACGCTGCACGCCCTGTGGAAGCTGCGCAACGGCGACCGCGAGCCGCCGGAGCTGGATTCGCTGGCCTGGAAGGAGTGGCTGCTCACCGAACTCGCCCGGCCGCGAAACCCTGAGACCTCGTTCGAGGACTTCGCCGACCGTCTGCCCGACGACGCGCGCGAGACGCTCGCCACCTTCGCGCTCGTCGGCGAGATGCGCGACACCCTCGACCGCGAGGCCTTCGGCGCCTTCATCCTGTCGATGACGCGCTCGACCGTCGACGTGCTCGGCGCCTACCTGCTGGCCAAGGAAGCGGGCATCTTCCTCGATGCGACGGGCACCGAGATCTGCCCGCTGCCGATCGTGCCGCTGTTCGAGACCATCGACGACCTGCGCGCCGCGCCCGCCATCATGAAGGAGCTGCTCGGCATCCCCGTGGTGCGCCGCTCCACCCGCTGGCAGGGCGGCGTGCAGGAGGTGATGATCGGCTATTCCGATTCCAACAAGGACGGCGGCTTCATCGCCTCGAACTGGGAGCTGTACAAGGCGCAGGTGCGGCTCACCGTTCTCGGCAAGCATCTCGGCGTGCCGATCGCCTTCTTCCACGGCCGCGGCGGTTCGGTCAGCCGCGGCGGCGTGCCGACCCATCGCGGCATCGCGGCCCAGCCGCCGGGCTCGATCAACGGGCGCTTCCGCATCACCGAGCAGGGCGAGGTCGTCTCGTTCAAATACGCCAACCGCGGCACGGCGGCCTACCAGATGGAACTGCTGGCGGCGTCCGTCTTCGAGCACGCCCTGCTCTCGGAAGGCAATGGCAACGGCTCGCGCGCCGAACTCGACGACGCGCTGGAGGCGCTCTCGGGCGCCTCGCGGGCGGCCTATGTCAACTTGCTTCAGGCCGAGGGTCTGGTCGACTACTTCCAGGCGGCAAGCCCGCTCGACGAGATCGCGCTGCTCAACATCGGCTCGCGGCCCGCGCGCCGCTTCGGTGCCAAGTCGCTCTCGGATCTGCGCGCGATTCCTTGGGTGTTCGCGTGGTCGCAGAACCGGCACGTCATCACCGGTTGGTACGGCGTCGGCTCGGGGCTGAAGAGCTTCATCGACATTCGTGGTGAACAGGGCGAGGCCCTGCTCCGGCGCATGTTCCGGGATTGCCGGGTGTTCCGCCTCGTCCTCGACGAGGTCGAGAAAACGCTGATGATGGTCGATCTGGAGATTGCCCGCGACTATGCCGGTCTGGTCGAGGACGAGACCGTCCGCGCCCGCATCTTCGGCATGATCGGGCAGGAATACGCGCTGACCCGCGAGATGGTGCTGCGGGTCTCCGGCGACCGCGAACTCGCCCAGCGCTTTCCGCAATTCCGCGAGCGCCTGCAGGGGCGCCTGCCGACCATCAATCAGGTCAGCCGCGAGCAGGTCGAGCTGCTGCGCCGCTTCCGCAGCGAGCCCGACGAGGACAAGCGCGAGGCGGTGAAGTCCGCGCTGCTGCTCTCCATCAACTGCATTGCCGTCGGCTTCGGCGCGACTGGATAATGCATACAATCTCGGTCACGTGTTCCGGGTCAGGCTGGACGGCCGGTTCGGGCGCGCGAGATAGAAGCGCGGCATGCGAGTAAGCGGGTGACCGCGCCCACGACACGACGGTCTCAAAGAACGGAGGACTCCCGATGAGCTTCACCCTGATTCAGCAGGCGACGCCCCGCCTGCACCGCTCGGAACTCGCGGTTCCCGGCTCGAACCCGACCTTCATGGAGAAGTCGGCCGCCTCGAACGCCGACGTGATCTTCCTCGACCTCGAGGACGCGGTGGCGCCCGACGACAAGGAGAAGGCGCGCACCAACATCATCCAGGCGCTGAACGACCTGGATTGGGGCAACAAGACCATGATGATCCGCATCAACGGTCTCGACACCCACTACATGTACCGCGACGTCGTCGACATCGTGGAGGCCTGCCCGCGCCTCGACATGATCCTGATCCCCAAGGTCGGCGTGCCGGCCGACGTCTACGCTATCGACGTGCTGGTGACGCAGATCGAACAGGCCAAGAAGCGCGAGAAGAAGATCGGCTTCGAGATCCTGATCGAGACCGCCCTCGGTATGGCCAATGTCGAGGCGATCGCCACCTCTTCCAAGCGCCTCGAGGCGATGTCCTTCGGTGTGGCCGACTACGCCGCCTCGACCCGCGCCCGCTCTACCGTGATCGGCGGCGTGAACCCCGACTACTCGGTGCTCACCGACAAGGACGAGGCCGGCAACCGCCAGACCCACTGGCAGGATCCGTGGCTGTTCGCCCAGAACCGCATGCTGGTGGCCTGCCGCGCCTACGGCCTGCGCCCGATCGACGGTCCCTTCGGCGACTTCTCCGATCCGGACGGCTACAAGTCGGCGGCCCGCCGCTGCGCCGCGCTCGGCTTCGAGGGCAAGTGGGCGATCCACCCCTCGCAGATCGATCTCGCCAACGAGGTGTTCACCCCCTCCGAGGCCGAGGTCACCAAGGCCCGCCGCATTCTCGAAGCCATGGAAGAGGCCGCCAAGGCCGGCCGCGGCGCCGTCTCGCTCGACGGCCGCCTCATCGACATCGCCTCGATCCGCATGGCCGAGGCGCTGATCCAGAAGGCCGACGCGATGGGCGGCAAGTAAGCTTTTTCGCAAGCCGACGTGAGAGAGGCCGGGTTCGCCCGGCCTTTCTTTTGAGGGCTGCCGGAGGTCACGCTTGGCCGTTGCGCTCGATCTCGTCGAGGACGGCGTCGGGCGCCACATCCTGGCTGAGTTCGCCGACCTCCGGATCGGCCCTCGTCTCGATCCCCATCCGATCGGTGATGGCCGAGACCATCGCGACGAGCTTCGTCACCTCGTGCTCGGCCAGAAGGCCGATATGGAGATCGAGGTCTGCCCGCTTGTCGGCCGCCGCGGCCATCCGGTTCTGGCTGATCAGCACGAAGGTCGAGAGGAAGATCGCCTCGACGGAGGCTGAAGTGCCGAGGATCACGAAGGACGCGTCCCATTTCGGCAGGATCGGCAGCAGACCCGTGTTCACGAGTGTCCAGAAGCCGAAGAGCACGACGTGCAGCGCCACGAATGCCATGCTGCCGGTGAACCGCGTGATCGTCTCCGCCACGCGATCCTGCAGGGAGGCCTCGCGCTCCGCCGCGTTCCGGCGCTCCTGCAGCGCTCGGATGTTGCGCACGAGCGCAGGCGCCAGTCCGTCGGGCTGAGGCGGCGGGAAAGTCGTCCGTGCGGCGGAGGCGTTCCGCTCGTCTTGGCTTCGCATCATCACCGGTCTCAAGGGGAGCCTGAGCGAGCAACCGGCCGGGACCATGGCATGATCCCGCGTCAGGCCGGGATGCCGCCCGAACGGCCGGTTGGGTTCGGAAGCCGACGCATCGGGCGCTGCCCCGGTGAAAGCCGACACCGCTCCGGCGCGACCGTCGCCATTTGCCGATCCGCCACTAAGTGTCTCTCACGAAACTCCCGCTGCGCTGTCCTCGCCAAAGCGAGAACGGTCAGTGAGCGGGAGTGTTGTGAGGCACTCTATGCCTGCCGCCGGGCTCCGGCCTGCCCGATCGATCCATCCTTCGAGAGGCGCGCATGACCGCGTTCGATGCCGACCTTCGCAGCCTCGCGGCGCAGACGACCCTCTCACGCCGCACCGTGATCGCCACGAGCCTCGCCACCGGCTTCGCGCTCGCGGTGCAGCCCGTTGCGGCCCAGACCACGATCACCACGGACACGAACGGGCTGAGTGCTGGCGAGGTGAAGATCCCGACCCAGGACGGCGAGTTACCGGCCTATCGGGCAATGCCCGCCGAGGGCGGACCCTTTCCGACGATCCTGGTCATCCAGGAGATCTTCGGCGTTCACGAGCACATCAAGGATGTGTGCCGCCGGCTGGCCAAGCTCGGCTACTTCGCCCTGGCGCCCGAGCTCTACGCCCGGCAAGGCGACGTCTCGCGGCTGACGAACATCCAGCAGATCGTCAGCGAGGTCGTCTCCAAGGTGCCCGACGCGCAGGTGATGCGCGACCTCGACGCGGCGGTCGCCTATGCCAAGGGAACGGGCAAGGCCGACACGGCCCGCCTGGGCATCACCGGCTTCTGCTGGGGCGGGCGCATCACCTGGCTCTACGCCGGGCACAATCCCGGCGTGAAGGCGGGCGTTGCTTGGTACGGGCGCCTCGTCGGCGACGCCTCGGACCTGATGCCGAAGCATCCGGTCGATGTCGCCGCGGACCTCAAGGCGCCGGTGCTCGGCCTCTACGGCGGGGCCGACCAGGGCATCCCCGTCGCCACGATCGACCGGATGAAGGAGGCCTGCCGGGCCGCGGGCAAGACCTGCGACTTCGTAGTCTACCCGGACGCGCCGCACGCCTTCCACGCCGATTACCGCCCAAGCTACCGCGCCGAGCCGGCGCAGGACGGCTGGCGGCGGTTGCAGGACTGGTTCCGGCAGTACGGCGTGGCCTGATCCCGCGGCCGGCGGATCGCTTCGGTCCGGACGCCACCACCGTCATTCCGGGGCGCTGACGAGCAAACCCAGAATGACGGGAGGCGGCACCGAAGCGATCCATCGGAGACAGTATTATTTGTCGTACTTGATGTAGGCGAAGCGCGGATCGGTCGGCGTGCCCTCCAAGGCGCCGCCTTCCGCGCCCGGCTGCCAAGTTACGACCTCCTCGATCTTCTTCGCCAGCGCAAAGTCCTTGTCGGTGATGCCCTTGGCAGCGTGGTTCATCAGCCGGACCTCGACCCAGGCGTAAGAGGCGGTGAGGTCCGGATGGTGCCACGCGGCTTCGGCCAGATGGCCCACCGTGTTGATGACCATCAACGTGCTCTTCCACGAGGCGGTCTTGTAGGTCCGCCGGATCCAGCCGTCCTCCAGCCGCCATTCCGGCAACTCGTCCTTGAGCCGGCGTTCGACCGTCGCGTCGTCGAGGACGCCTTCACGTGTTTGCGTCATAATCATTCTCCCATCGGATACGGCGAAAACGTGCTTCGGGACCGGCGGCGGCGCAAGCGGCGACCGTGAAGCGCGAAAGCCCGCATGTCGCAGCGGAAACGCTCGGGCGCGCTGTGGACGGGGCGGGAGCGAGTCCCTATTAAAAAATTCAACAGAAACTCCGGCCTTCCAAGGGCCGGGATGCTCTGACCGAGAATTCATGAGGACGCCCATGCTGTCACGGCGCGGAATGCTCGCGACGGCGGCTCTGTCGCTCGCGGCGGCGCTGCCGATGGCTCGCCGTGCGCGGGCGGCGGGCGAGACGTTCCGACTCGGCGTGCTGCCCTTCGGCACCGCCTCCTGGGAGGCGGCCGTCATCAAGGCGCGCGGCCTCGACGCGGCCAACGGCTTCACCCTCGACATCGTCAAGCTCGCCGGCAACGACGCCGCCCGCATCGCCTTCCTCGGCGGCCAGGTGGACGCGATCGTCGGTGACCTGATTTTTGCGGCCCGCCTCGGCAACGAGGGGCGCGGCGTGCGCTTCTCGCCCTACTCGACCACGGAAGGGGCGCTGATGGTCCCGGCCGGCAGCCCGATCACCGATCTGAAGGGCCTGTCGGGCCGGCGGCTCGGCGTGGCCGGCGGGGCGCTCGACAAGAACTGGATCCTGCTGAAGGCGCAGGCGCAGGAAACCGCGGGACTCGACCTCGCCACCGCCGCGCAGGTCGCCTACGGCGCGCCGCCGCTCCTGGCGCAGAAGCTGGAGAGCGGCGAACTCGACGCGGCCCTGCTCTACTGGCAGTTCTGCGCCCGCCTCGAAGCCAAGGGCTTCAAGCGGCTGATCTCGGCCGACGACATGATGCGCGCCTTCGGCGCCAAGGGCGCCGTCTCGCTGATCGGCTATCTCTACGAGGGCCAGACCGTGGCCGACCGGGGCGAGGTGGTGCGGGGATTCGCCCGCGCCTCGGCCGCCGCCAAGGACGCGCTGGCCAACGAGCCGGCCCTTTGGGAAACGGTCCGCCCGCTGATGGCGGCCGAGGACGACGCCACCTTCGCAGCGCTCAAGCGCGACTTCCTCGCCGGCATCCCGCGCCGGCCGATCGCCGCCGAGCGCGCGGACGGCGAACGCATCTACGCGGCGCTGGACCGGCTCGCGGGCGCGCAGCTCCTCGGCGTCGGCAAGACACTGCCGCCGAACCTCTATCTCGATGCCGCGGGCAACGGCTGACGTCTTGGCGATCATTTCGGCGATCATCGCGGCGATGACGGCTCCGGCCCCGGTCCATTGACCCTGCGCATGGCCCTGCTCGCGCGCCTTCTCTCCCTCGGCGTCCTCCTCGCACTCTGGCAGGGCGTCTCCGTCTACGCCGACACGCGGACCCTGCCGACGCCGAGCGCGGTGCTGGCCTTCGTCCTGCGGGAGGCGGAGACCGGAAGCCTTCTCTTCAATGTCGGCGTCACGCTTGCCCGTGTCGGCGTCTCCTTCGTGATCGCCATGAGCCTCGGCGTGCTGCTCGGCATCGCGCTCGGCCGCTCACGGCTCGCCGACCGGCTGCTCGATACGCCGCTCCTCGTCGTCCTCAACACGCCGGCCCTCGTCATCACGGTGCTGGCCTATGTCTGGCTCGGGCTCACCGAGACCGCGGCCATTGTCGCGGTGGCGCTCAACAAGCTGCCCAACGTCGCCGTTATTATGCGCGAGGGCGCCCGCGGCCTCGATCCGGGCCTGGAGGAGATGGCGACGACCTATCGCTTCGACCGGCGCACCTGGATCGCCCACGTGCTGCTGCCGCAGCTCCAGCCCTTCATGGTGGCGGCGGCGCGTTCCGGCATCTCGCTCGCCTGGAAGATCGTGCTGGTGGTTGAGCTGCTCGGGCGCCCGAACGGCGTGGGTTTTGCCATCAACTACTACTTCACCCTCTTCGACGTCACCGCGGTGATCGGCTACAGCCTCGTCTTCATGAGCGTGATGCTCGCCATCGACGCCCTTCTCCTCCAGCCCCTCGATGCCCATGTCCGCCGCTGGCGTTGAGGCGACGGGCGCGACCGGCGGCGGACCCGTGCCGCTCCTGACGGTGCGCGTGGACCGCAAGGTCTACCGCAAGGCCCGCACCGAGGCCGTGGAGGCGGTGCGCGGCCTCGCCTTCGAGCTTCATGCCGGCGAGATCACCTGCCTCATCGGTCCCTCGGGGGCGGGCAAGACCACCACCTTGCGCATCCTGCTCGGCCTCGACTGCGACTTCGAGGGCAGCGTGACGCCCGAGCCGTCCCGGGCCGGCATGGCCATGGTGTTTCAGGACCCGCGGCTGCTGCCCTGGCGCACCATCGAGCAGAATGTCCGGCTCGGCCTGCCCCGTGAGCGCCGGGCGCGCGACCTCGACGATCTGTTCGAATCGCTCGGGCTCACGCCCTGGCGCGCCCACTATCCCGGCGCGCTGTCGCTCGGAATGCAGCGCCGGGTGGCGCTGGCGCGGGCGCTCGCGCTGGAGCCGCGCATCCTTGTTCTCGACGAGCCCTTCGTCTCGCTCGACGACGCGGCCGCGTCGTCCCTGCGCGCCCTGGTGGTCGCCGCGGTGGGCCGCTCCGGTACGAGCGTCTTGATGGTCACGCACAACGTCGCCGAGGCTATTGAGATCGCGGACCGGCTCCTGCTGGTCTCACCCCGGCCGGCCCATCTCCTGGCGAGCCTGCCCCTCGACCGACCGCGTCCAGAGCGCGACCGCGCCTGGGCTGATGAAACCCGTCGCGGCATGGCCGCCCGCTTTCCCGGCATCGTCGCATCGTAGGAGCAGGTCCAAGGCGGCGGCGCGCCGACGATCCGACTCGCCTCAGGCCCCCGGAGCGGCCCTTGCGCTCTCATTGCGCCGGCTCCGCGCGATCGGGGCCGCTGTCTCTTAAGGATAAGCGGCACGGTCCGGTGCAAAATTTTCCCGGCTGCCGCACGGGTTCTGGGCTGCCGTGGCGCACCGTTCAAACCGCTTTCGTGCGCGCGCCTTTTTGCAGTGCGGCACCGTTCGCCGCCCAGGATCGTGCGGTCAGCAGGAATTAAAGTGCCTTAATCGCATGCCGAATGGGAAAATACCGCTGGTCCATGCGCCTCGCGCATTCCAGCGCCCGATCCGGATCCTTGTAATGTCAAAGCAAAGTTGAGACGTGTGCGCTGCATATCAAATTTTGCACCGCAAAAAACACGCTTTATCGAGAAAATTCCCTGATAAAGGCTGTGTCGTCTGCGACATTCGACGCGCGAAATCGAGTTGACGGCGCCGGAAATTTTCTTAGAGTTCGTTCAAGCTTCGGTTTGAGGGGGCCGCTAAGGGATGCGGAACCAGCCGCGTAAGCTGCCGGGAAAACAGGATTATCCTGAATACCGAGCGGCCATCACGAGCTGCCGGAGCGAATACCATCCCTGTCGCAAACAGCAGGTCAATCCAGGGCGAGCAGCGGGCTGCTGTTCGTCGGCCGATAAGACCTGTCGGAGGAATCCATGAGAGCGGTACATCTTCTCGCCCTCGGTGCGGGTCTCGCTGCTGCGAGCCCGGCCCTGGCCAACGAAAGCGTCATGAAGGGCATCGCCAACCCGGCGGAGCAGGTTCTTCAGACCGTCGATTACGCCAACACCCGCTATTCCAAGCTCGACCAGATCAACGCCAACAACGTCAAGAACCTCCAGGTTGCCTGGACCTTCTCGACCGGCGTGCTGCGCGGCCACGAGGGCTCCCCGCTCGTCGTCGGCAACATCATGTACGTCCACACGCCTTTCCCGAACATCGTCTACGCGCTGGACCTCGACCAGGGCGCCAAGATCGTGTGGAAGTACGAGCCCAAGCAGGATCCGTCCGTGATCCCGGTGATGTGCTGTGACACGGTCAACCGTGGTCTGGCCTATGCCGACGGCACCATCCTCCTGCACCAGGCCGACACCACCCTCGTGTCGCTCGACGCCAAGACCGGCAAGGTCAACTGGTCGGTCAAGAACGGCGACCCGTCCAAGGGTGAGACCAACACCGCCACCGTCCTCCCGGTGAAGGACAAGGTCATCGTCGGCATCTCCGGCGGCGAGTTCGGCGTGAACTGCCACGTCACCGCCTACGACCTGAAGTCGGGCAAGAAGGTGTGGCGCGGCCACTCGCAGGGCCCCGACGCCGACATGATCATGGACCCCGAGAAGACGACCCATCTCGGCAAGCCGGTCGGCAAGGACTCCTCGCTGAAGACCTGGGAAGGCGATCAGTGGAAGACCGGCGGCGGCTGCACCTGGGGCTGGTTCTCCTACGATCCCAAGCTCGACCTCTTCTACTACGGCTCGGGCAACCCCTCGACCTGGAACCCGAAGCAGCGTCCGGGCGACAACAAGTGGTCCATGACGATCTGGGCGCGTAACCCGGACACCGGCATGGCCAAGTGGGTCTACCAGATGACCCCGCACGACGAGTGGGACTACGACGGCATCAACGAGATGATCCTCACGGATCAGAAGTTCGATGGCAAGGATCGCCCGCTCCTGACGCACTTCGACCGTAACGGCTTCGGCTACACGCTCGATCGCGCCACCGGCGAGCTGCTCGTCGCCGAGAAGTTCGATCCGGTCGTGAACTGGGCCACCAAGGTCGACATGGACAAGGGTTCCAAGACCTACGGCCGTCCGCTGGTCGTGTCGAAGTACTCGACCGAGCAGAACGGCGAGGACGTGAACTCGAAGGGCATCTGCCCGGCGGCACTCGGCACCAAGGACCAGCAGCCGGCGGCCTTCTCGCCCAAGACCAACCTGTTCTACGTGCCCACCAACCACGTCTGCATGGACTACGAGCCGTTCCGGGTGACCTACACCCCGGGCCAGCCCTATGTCGGCGCGACGCTGTCGATGTACCCGGCTCCCGGCTCGCACGGCGGCATGGGCAACTTCATCGCCTGGGATGGTATCGCGGGTAAGATCAAGTGGTCCAACCCCGAGCAGTTCTCGGCTTGGGGCGGCGCGCTCGCCACGGCCGGCGACGTGGTCTTCTACGGCACGCTGGAAGGCTACCTGAAGGCCGTGGACTCGAAGACGGGTAAGGAACTCTACAAGTTCAAGACCCCGTCGGGCATCATCGGCAACGTGATGACCTACGAGCACAAGGGCAAGCAGCACATCGCCGTGCTCTCGGGCGTCGGCGGCTGGGCCGGCATCGGCCTTGCGGCCGGCCTGACCGACCCGAACGCCGGCCTCGGCGCGGTGGGCGGCTACGCGGCCCTGTCGAGCTACACCAACCTCGGTGGCCAGCTCACGGTCTTCGCTCTGCCGAACAACTAAGTCGCTTGCGACACTGAGCCTAAGGATGCCGGCGCGGGAAATCGCGCCGGCATCTTTATGATTATATCATTATGCTGTAGGCCCTGCTTGGTAGCCGCACAGTTACGTTGCGGTGCAACATGATGGTCTCGGGAGAAACGTCGTTGTCTTCGATGAAAAGAACCGCTCTTCTTGGTCTCGTCGGTGCAGCCTTGCTCGGAGCGGTTCCGGCCGCCACCGTCGCCCTCGCCCAGGACGCCAAGTCCGACCTCACCAACAAGCTCGATCCGAACGCCAAGGAGCTCGATGAGCCGGTCCTCAAGGCCGCTACGGCGGTGAAGGAAGAGGACGGCAAGTACCTCGACAAGGACGGACACCCGACCTTCCACATCACCAACGATGGCAAGAAGGTCGATTGGTACACCTATTCCGGGTACCGCCGGTATCACGCCGAGTGCCACGTCTGCCACGGTCCGGACGGCATGGGCTCGACCTACGCCCCCGCCCTGAAGGATTCGCTGAAGCGCCTCTCCTACGAGGAGTTCTACGGCATCCTCGCCGGCGGCCGTCAGAACCACACGGCGGGCAACGAGAGCGTCATGCCGGCCTTCGGCGATAACAAGAACGTCATGTGCTACGCCAACGACCTCTACGTGTACCTGCGCGCCCGCGCCTCCGGTGCCTGGGGCCGTGCGCGTCCGGGCGAGAAGGAAGACAAGCCCGAGGCCGCCAAGACGGCCGAGAAGGAGTGCCTCGGCGGTTGATGACCCGCTCGAGCCCCTTCGTTTCGATCGCGGCCGCCGCGCTCCTGCTTTCGGCAGGGGCGCGGCCCGCCCATGCACAGCACCTACCGGATCTGGTCACGCCGGATGTCCTGCGCGTCTGCAGCGACCCCGGCAACATGCCCTTCTCCGAGCGCAAGGGCGGCGGCTTCGAGAACAAGATCGCTCAGATCGTCGCCGACGAACTGAAGGTGAAGCTGCGCTACTACTGGCTCACCCAGGGACCCGGCTTCGTCCGCAATACCCTCGGCACCGGCCTGTGCGACCTGATCATCGGCACGTCGGGCGGCGAGATCGTCCAGCCGACCAATCCTTACTACCGGTCCGCGTATGTCCTGATCGCGCGCCGGGGTGAATTGCCGGACATCAAAAGCCTCGACGATCCCCGGCTGAAGGAGCGGCAGATCGGCATCATCGCCGGCACGCCACCGTCCAATCGTCTGAGCGAGTTGAAGCTCGTCGGCGAGCGGATCCACGCCTACGCGCCCTACGCCTTCGGGGCCGAACGCAAGCATCAAACGGTCGCGGCGGAGGTGATCGCCGATCTCGCCGAGAAGAAGATCGATGTGGCGGTGCTCTGGGGGCCGGCCGCGGGATGGCTGGCCAAGCAGAGCGGAGTGCCGATGGACGTCGTGCCGCTGCTCAATGAGCCGGGACGACCGCCGCTGACCTTCCGCGTCTCGATGGGCGTGCGCCAAGGCGAGAACGACTGGAAGCGCAGCCTCAACACCGTCCTGCGCAAGCGCAAGGCCGATATCGAGAAGGTCCTGCGGGAATACGACGTGCCGCTGCTGGCCGAGGAGGAGAACAAGCCTCTCGGTGCGGCGGAGGAGTAATCCGGCGTTCGGCTCATCGCTTCAAGGGCTCTCGTCATTGCGAGATGAAGCCGAAGCGACGACGGAGTCCGGCGGAATCCGAAGCGATAAACCGGAAACGCGACGAAGGCCCGAACCGCGGTTCGGGCCTTTCTTATTCGGCCCGCTCGATTCCCGTTTGGTCGAGCTTGGACAGCGCCTGCGCCACCGTCTCGCCACCGATGACGAGGTCTGGTGCGATCTCGGCGAGCGGCGCCAGCACGAAGGCCCGCTCGCGCACGAAGCGATGAGGCAGGACCAAGCGCTCGTCCGAGACCTGCGCTCCCTCGTAGGCCAGCACGTCGATATCGATCACCCGCGGACCCCAGCGTCGCTCGCGGACACGCCCGAGCGCCGCCTCGATCGACAGGCAGACTTCCAGCAGCCCGTGCGGGGTCAGATCGGTGTCGATGGCGACCGCCGCGTTGAAGAACCAGTCCTGATCGGTGTCGCCCCAGGGCGGGGTGCGGTAATCGGCGGAGCGTGCCGTGACCCGGATGCCGGGCGCCGCGGCGAGGTGCTCGACGGCCTGGGCCAGCATCGCCGCCTTGTCGCCGATATTGCTGCCGAGCCCGAGATAGGCGCGCGTCATCTTCCCTCCCGTGTCGGGCGGCCCCGCACGATCTCGATCGCTGCGTAGTCGAGCACGGCCGGAATCGGCGCGCTCGGCTTGTCGATCCGCACCGCGATCGTCTCGATCCGGGGGAAGCGCGCGAGGCAGCTCTCGGCGATCGCCTCGGCCAGGGCCTCGATCAGGGCGAAGCGCCGGTTCGTGGCGATGTCGAGGGCGATCTCGGCGAGATCGGCGTAGCTCACGGTGGCCGCGACATCGTCGCTGCGCCCGGCCGGCGCGAGGTCGAGTCGGCATTCGAGCGAGATGTAGAAGCGCTGGCCAAGCCGCTCCTCCTCCGGCAGCACACCGTGGCGGGCGAAGACCGCGAGGCGGTGGACGAGGATGCGGTCAGCCATGAACGGTCCCAGCAGCCGTCGTCGGACGCATCACGGCGTCGAGCACCCGCAGTGCCTCGACATGCGGCGCCACGTCGTGGACGCGCACGATGTCGGCCCCGAGCGAGCCGGCGAGCACATGCGCGGCGAGCGACCCGACGAGGCGGTCGCGCGGGGCCGTGTCGCGGTCGTGCAGGCGCCCGAGCAGGCTCTTGCGCGAGACGCCGACGAGGAGCGGGAAACCCAGCGCCCGGATTTCGGGAAGGCGGCGCAGGGCCTCGAGATGCTGCTCCCAGGTCTTGCCGAAACCGATGCCGGGATCGAGCACGATATCGCTGTCGGGAATGCCGGCGCGGCGGGCGATGGTGAGCGAGCGCTCGAAGAAGCGCAGCATGTCGGCGACGATGTCGAGCGCGCCGTCGATCGTCTCGCGGTTGTGCATAACGATGACCGGTGCGCCGTGCTCGGCAGCGACCCGGGCGATATCCGGCTCGCGCTGCAGGCCCCAGACATCGTTGACGAGGGTGGCGCCCGCCTTCAGGGCGGCTTCCGCGGTGGAGGCCTTGTAGGTGTCGATCGAGATCGGAACGGAGAGGCCGGGCGCCACGGCCTCGATCACCGGCAGGACGCGGGCCTGCTCTTCCGCCGCCGGCACCGGCGTGTGGCCGGGCCGGGTCGACTCGCCGCCGATATCGAGGATGTGTGCGCCGGCTTCCGTCAGCGCCGCAGCCTGGGCACGCGCGGCCTCGACTCCTTCGAAACGGCCGCCGTCCGAGAACGAGTCCGGCGTGACGTTGAGGATGCCCATGACCAGCGTGCGCCGGCCGAGTTCGGGCAGAAGGGTCTGCAGACGCGTCGGAGGGGGTGGGGAGGGCGGCATCGGGTGTCGTGACTCGTCGGGCCAAACCTGCGGAACCAAGCCTTGCGGGCCTAGCCCCTCGCCTCCCGTTTAGCCAGAGACCTGAAGTCTTTTCGAGGGGCCGCCGCGCTGCGGCTCAGGAAGCGCCGCGATAGCAGCGGATCTCGGCCTCGGCCTGGGCCCGGCGCAGATCGGCGACCTTGTCGTCGAACATCTTGGTCGACTTGAAGGCCGTGGTGCGCTGGCCGATGCCCTGGCGCATGGAGAGGATGGTGCTCGCCTGCACGTACTTGTCGTAGGGCAGGATCGAGGCAAGCGCGTCGAGGGAGCAGGAGCACTTCTCCAGCGCCGCGCGGGTCTGGCCGTTGGCCGCCATGCAGCCGAACACGTAATCGGCCCGCGCGTCGGTCGGATAGTCGTTCTCGTCGGCGCGCGCGGGCGCGGCGAGGAGGACGGCCGCAAACGCTGCGGCCAGCGCGACCTCAGGAATCCTTCTGGTCATAATCGAGCCTCTCCTCAAGGAGTTCGCCGCCATCGGGCTTCAGGGTTCGCGCTTCGAGGGAGACGATCTCTCCCGGCACCTCCGGCGCGACCACGAAGGTATAGGTCGTGGCCTCGAATCCGCGCATCCGCTCGGTCAGGGGGTCACCCTCGAAGGGCTTCATCTCGACGCGCCAGCCCTCGACCTTGCGGCCCTTGAAATCGACCTGGACCGGCGTGACCGTCGCCTTCTCGCGCAGACCCTTGCGGATCGCGTTCTTGATGTAACGCGGGTTGGCCTCGAGCAGACCGGCGAGACCTTTCAGGTGGTTTTCCAAGAACAGGCTCAGCACGGGGTTGCCGGCCATATCGACGAAGGGACCGGCCGGGACGCGGTAGCCGCCGGAAAACATCTGCACGCGGATATCTCGGCTCTCGGCGCTTTTGCCGGGCTCGACCGTGAGCTTGATCGCGTCGTTGAGCGGCGGACCGTAGGGACCCTTCACGATCCCGCTGCGGCGCAGGTAATCGTAGGTCAGCGTGCTGCCGGGCGTGGTGTTCTTCATCTGCGGCTGCTCGAAGAGCAGGTCGCCGGCATTCGGCGCCGCGTTCTTGGCAGTTTCCTTGCTTGCCGGCCCGGTGTCGGAGGCCGCCCAGGCGAGGGGCGCGGTTGCGAGAAGCGTCGTCGAGAGAGCCGCCACGACGGCGGCCGCCAGGATAGTCCGTCTCAAAGGGGTGCCTTTTCGCTCAAGGGGTTTTGCACATTCGTCCCGATGCTGCGGTATATATAATCGGGCGGGTTCTCGGCAGCCTCTTCCTTGGCAAGATCCCGCATTTTCGCGTGAAGCGGCGAAAGGGAGCAGGCCGGATCGGTATTGGCGGCATCGCCCGTGAGCGCCAGCGCCTGACAGCGGCAACCGCCCCAATCCTTCTCTCGCCGGTCGCAGGAGCGGCAGGGCTCCTTCATCCAGCTCGTGCCGCGATAGGCGGCAAACGCCGGCGATTGCGTCCAGATGTCGCCGAGCGAGTGGTCGCCAACGTACCAGAATTCGAGGCCGGGGATGGTCTCGGCGGCGTGGCAGGGCAGGACCTTGCCCTGCGGCGTCACGTTCATGAGCTTTCTGCCCCAGCCGCCGGCACAGGCTTTGGGGTACTTGGCGTAGTAGTCCGGCACCACGAGATCGATGACGAGCTGACCCTTGAGGCGCTCACGCGCGGCCTCGACGATGCGGATCGACTCGTCGACCTGGGCCTTGTCGGGCATCAGTGCGGCGCGGTTGACGTAGGCCCAGCCGTAATACTGGGTATGGGCCACCTCCAGCCGCTTGGCCCCGAGCTTGACCGCGAGATCGATAAAGCCCGGCACCTCGTGGATGTTGCCGCGGTGGATCACCGAATTCAGCGTCAGCGGCAGACCGAGCTCGGTGACGCGGGCGGCGAACTGCATCTTTTGGGGCTGCGCGTTCTTGAGGCCGCCGATCTTCTCGGCGTTTGCCGCGTCCACGCCCTGCACTGAAAGCTGCACGTGGTCGAGGCCGGCATCGTAGAGCGCGTCGAGCTTGGCGAGTGCGCCGCCGACGCCGGAGGTGATCAGGTTCGAGTAGAGGCCGAGTTCGGCGCACTTGGCCGTGATCTCGACGATGTCCGGGCGCGCCGTCGGCTCGCCGCCGGAAAGGTGGACGTGCAGCACGCCCAAGCCCGCCGCCTCCGTCAGCACCCGCAGCCACGTTGCCGTATCGAGCTCGGCCGAGCGCCGGTCGAGCTCAAGCGGGTTCGAGCAGTAGGGGCAGCGCAGCGGGCAGCGGTGGGTCAGCTCAGCGAGCAGGCCCACGGGTGCCGGAATCACCTCCGCGGGGGAGGGGGCGGGGGTCGGTGCATTCATCGCTCCAGAACCCTTTTTTGCGCGAGACCGGCCAGCATCGGAAGGATGTCGGCCTCGATGACGGCGGGGTCGGCATCGTAGGTCTGGCCCAGGATCTGGGCGATCTGCGAAACCGAGGTCTTGCCGTCGACGAGCTTGAGAACCGCGACGGCGTTGTCGTCGAGGTCGAAGGTGCGCTCGGGTGCGAGCAGCACGTGCTTGTTGCGGACCTCATCGAAGCGCAGGCGGACGCCGCGGGGCAGGCGGGGCACGTCGCTGCCCGAGAAGGCCGCGGGCTGAGCCGGCGTTGCGGCGGGGCTGGCCTCGGTGGAAATCTCCTCGGTCACGAGGCCCTCGCCCGGCTGCCACGCATCCGGCGGCACCATGCCGGGGGCGACATAGGCGAAGTAGAGCGCGTCGAGCTGCGTCCAGAGTACGTTGCACTTGAAGGTCAGCGCGTCCATCGCGGCCCGCTGCATCTCGGGTGTGGTGGCGTGCCGCTTGACGTAGTCGAGGGCGAAATCGGCATCGCGCGGCGCCTGGGTCAGGCGCTTGTCGAAATAGGCCAGCGTCTCCTTGGTGATGAAGTCGTAGTTCTTCAGCATCCCGGCGACGCGCTCGGAGATGATCGTCGGCGAGAACATCTCGGTGAGCGAGGAGGCGATGGCTTCCAGCAGCGTCCGCTCGGAGACGAAGTGGACATAGGCATCGACCGAGAAGCGGGTCGCCGACAGGATGCCCTGTGTCGAGAGCACGTAGTCGCGCGAGAAGCCAACGCCCTCGGCGAGCTTGAGCCAGCGCTCGATGCCGCCGTCGCCCTCATGGTCGCCGTCGTGATCGACGATGCGCTGGCGCCAGATCCGGCGAAGCTGCGCATCCGGCAGGCGGGCGAGCAGCGCGGCGTCCTTCACCGGGATCATCGCCTGATAATAGTAGCGGTTGAGTGCCCAGGCCCGCACCTGATCCTTCGACAGCTTGCCGTCGTGCAACAGCCGGTGGAACGGATGGAGGTTGTGGTAGCGCCGCGCGCCGATGTCGCGGAGCGCCGCCTCAAGCTCCTCGTGGCTCAGCAGGCGCTGCTCGGATTCCGGGACGGGCGGCGGGAATTGGGCGGTCATGGCGTTCGGTTCCCCGGGCTTCGAGTCGCGTTTCCGATGATGCTCGTTCGAGCTGTTCTAGATGGCGCCCCGCATCGGGAAGGGCAGGGCGACCGCCGCGCGATTGGATCGTGCAAAATATATTCGGTCCGGCACTAAATTTCCAGGCCGGACCCATCGCGCGCTTCTCGTGTCCGATCAGAGATCGAGGGTCAGGCCGTCATGGGCGACGGTCCAGCCGCGCGCCTCGACGCTGGCGCGCTCGGGCGAGTCCTCGACCAGGACCGGATTGGTGTTGTTGATGTGGATCAAAACCCGCCGGCCGATCTCGACATCGGCGAAGGAGGCGATCGAGCCGGTCTCGCCGTTGATCTGGATATGGCCCATGCGCCAGCCGGTCTTGGTGCCGACGCCGGCGCGGATCATGTCGTCGTCCTCCAGCACCGTGCCGTCGAACAGGAGCGCGTCGGCGCCCGCGACGCGGGCTTTCAGCTCCTCCGTCACCCGGGCGCAGCCGGGAATGTAGGCGAGGCGCTTGCCCCCGGCCTCGATCATCGTGCCGACCGTGGTCTCGGTCTCGGCCCCGATCTGCATGGAGGCGTCCTCGAGCCAGAGCGGCACCTTGCCGGGCACGGAGAACAGCGTCACCGAGAGGCCGGGCACCGGCTCGAAGGTCTGGTTGAGGGAAATCGTCTGCCGCTTCACCACATCGGCGGCCATCACGTCGAAGACGCGGTTGTCGGAAACGGAGGCCAGGATGCCGGGCGTGGCGTAGAGCGTGAAGGGCTGGCCCTCGCGCAAGGTCAGCAGGCCGGCGACATGGTCGACATCGCCGTTGGTCAGCAACACCGCGTGGATCGGCGAGTGGCGCAGGCCCTGCCGCGGATGCATCGGCGGGTTGGCCTGGATCTGCTGGCGGATGTCGGGGGAGGCGTTCAGCAGGAGCCAGCGTTCCCCGTCCGGAGAGACCGCGATGCTCGACTGCGTGCGTGGTTTGACTCTGGGATCACCGGCCCAGGCAAGGGAGCAGATGGAGCAGCGGCAGTTCCACTGAGGAACGCCGCCGCCCGCCGCCGAGCCGAGGATCACGACATGCATGGTGAGAACCCGCTGATGCCCGCAACCCTAACCCGGCTAAAATCACCTTAGTTGAAGGTGTCGATCTCGGCCGACTCGTAGCTCGTGACTTCCATGCCGACGCAGATCTCGGAAACGATGGGGGCGGCCCACTTCATGGTGTTTCTCCTCGACTTTATGGAACGCCTGAATCCTCGATCCAACTTGCTTAAGAGGATCGTAAGATACTGGCGACGCACTCGTTTTCGCACGCTGGAGGTATATCGCCAATTCCGGCCCCGCCTGCAAGAGCCAGCTTGCCGTTTCTTCCCATGTTCGCGCCGGAACGGTCCCAACTTCCCGTGACACGGAGGTTAGACTTTGGTGGGGGGAGCGAAATGCCGCGGCGTATCAGTGGCGGAAATCCTGGCCGCGCAGGTCGAGCATGAAGCCCTTGCCCCGCACGGTGACGATGACCGGACCGCCCAGCCGCACGAAATCCGAGAGTTTCGAGCGCAGGTAGCCGACATAGACATCGACCACGTTGAGGGAGAGGCCGCCCTGGCCGGCCCAGAGGCGGTCGAAGATCTCGCCGCGCGAGATCGGCCGGTTCACCTCCTGCATCAGCAGGGCGAGCAGCTCCGCCTCCCGCGGGGTGAGACGGGCCGAGGCCTCGCCGAAGCTGACCTGTCGGATGTTGACGTCGAGCGTCAGGCGGCCGGCGGTGAAGACAGTGCGCGGCGTGTCGGCCTCGCGGCGCCGCAGCAGATGGACTTGGAGCCGGGCCAGCAACTCGTCGAAGACGAACGGCTTGACGATGTAGTCGTCGGCGCCGAGCGCCAGCCCCTCGGCCCGGTCGCGTACCTCGTCGCGGGCGCTCAGGAAGAGGATCGCGCCGGGATAGCCGCCCTCGCGGAGGGAGCGGCAGACATCGTGGCCGGACCCGTCCGGCAGGGTGATGTCGAGAACCACCGCCTCCGGGGCGTCGTCGCGGGCGGCGCTGAGCGCGTCCTCGACCCGGCCGGCGACGCCGACGGAGAAGCCTTCCGCCTCCAAGCCGCGGGCGAGGATGCCGCGGATGTCGATGTCATCCTCAACGATCAATACGCGCGTCGTCATGCGGCGCCGATCCTCTCGTGTCCTGCCCCGTACGATTTTGGTGCGGCGCCCTCGTCAAGCGCGGGCAGGTCGATGACCACCCGGGCGCCGCCGCGTTCGGCTCTGCCGAGGCTGATCGCGCCATCATGGCGTTCAACGACCCATCGCGCCAGAGCTAAACCGATGCCGAATCCCGCTTCTCCCGATCGGGCCTCGCGGCGAAAGCGCTCGAACAAGCCCTCGCCCTGTTCGGGAAAACCGGGCCCATCGTCGTCGATGGTGATGAGAGCCCGGCTTCCCTGCGGACCCTCGCCCCCGTTCAGGGAGACGGTGACGCGGGTCAGGCCGCCGGCATGACGCAGGGCATTGTCGATCAGACTCTCGACAACCTGGCGGAGCCATTCCGGATCGGCGCTGATCTCGATATCGCGGTCGCCCGGCTCCAGCACCAGTTCGACCCGGCGGCGGGCGGCCTCCGAGCCGGCGCTGTCGATGGCGTCGGTCAGCACTTCGACGGCGCTGACGGCGCGCCGGTCGAGTTCGATCTGGCCGGATTCCGAGCGGGCAACGCGCAGGAGATCCTCCACCCGGCGCTTGAGCCGCTGGGCGCGCTTGCGGATGGTGGCGAAGACCGGCCCGTGATCGACCGGCTTGCCGGCGGCGCGCTCGACCGAGCGCTGAGCGAGGTCGCACTCGCCAAGGATCACCGTGAGCGGGGTGCGCAACTCGTGGCTGACATCGGCGAAGAAGCGGCGCCGGGAGCGGTCCACCATCTCCAGCCGCGCGTTGGCCGCACGCAGATCGGCGGTTCGGGCCTCCACCGTGTCCTCCAGGGCGGCCCGGTCGGCGGCGAGCCGACCCTCGCGGCGGGCAAGCCGGGCGGCCATGCGGTTGAAGTTCGCGACGAGCAGACCGAGTTCGTCGCGGGTCTCGACCGAGAGCCGGGTATCGAGCGCGCCGCTGCCGACGGCACCGGCCGCCCGGCGGATCTCCTCGATCCGTGCCAGCGTCGGCCGCGTGACTGAACGATAGAGCACCCCGACGAAGGCGAGGGCCAGCGCCACCGCCGTGAGCGCAGCGATGGTCAGGCGGTTCGACAGGGTGGCAGCGGCCTCCGTCCCCGCATTCATGCTGCGCCGCTCGGCCTCGACCAGCAGCGAGAGCGGCGGTCCGGTCATCGCCCCGAAGGCGTTCAACGTCCCCTGCATCGCAGTCTTGCGCCGGTCGGGATCGCTCTCCCGCCGTACCAGGGTGACCTGCCGGTCGAGCATGGCGCGGGCCGCGCGCACATTGGCGAGCGGCCGGGTCCGCGCGACGTACTGGATCCGGTCCTCCAGGTTGGTGCTCGTCGCCATGCCGTTGCCGAGGGCGTCGTCGACGCGGTTGAGCGCCTCATCGACCCGGTCTCGGGTCACCGACAGGGCCTCGGGCGGCGCCTCCGGGTTGCCGATGCTCTCGATGGCGGCGAAGCCGTACTGCGCCAGCCGCCCGGACAGTTCGGCGAGAAGCTCCAGCCGGTGCTGGGCGGCGAGCGTGCGATCGATGACGTTCTCGGTCAGCCGGATCGACCACAGAACGCCGACCGCCGCCAGCAGGGCGATCAGCGCCATGCCGCCGAGCAAGAGGGCGAACCGGACTTTCAGCGAACGCATGGTCTCCCTCTCTGCCGCGGCGGTGGCGGGCGGACCATGTCACCGCCGTGGCAGGGTCTCAAGCCGGCTCGCATTGCCGGCTTGTCCCGCTCGCCTAGAGGTCGTTCGGCAGGCTGCCCTTGGGCGCGCAGCGCCAGCTCTTCACGTGGTAGTCGGGATGCTCCTCCTGCCACGCCGCCAGGGTGCTCTGCGAGTTGCGCAGGCAGATGAACGTGTTCGGGCTGTCGAAGGAGAGGTTGATCCGCTCCTCGTGGCATTTCGCCGGCTGGGCGATCAGGCAGACGGACAGGAGCAGGAACATGCGCGCGGCCTCGGGCGAGAGGAGGGCGCGGGCGGTATGACGGAATCAGTGCCCCACGCCTTTGGTCCGAGGCAAGGTGGGAGAAACCGGCAGGCCGGCAAGTCATTTTTCTGCGACTTGCCGGCGGCTTTCGGAAAAATCGTGCCGGCCTCAAGCCGTAACCGGCCCGATTGCATCAGGCCGGCGTCTCTCAGTCATTGTTTTACGCGCATTCTTTCGACGATCCGGAGACCACCTCGTCGGAATGCGCTTTAGGCCGTCACGAACAACTCGCCCTTGCCGAGCGTCGCAAGATCGCCCGAGTAGCGGCGCAGCGTTCCGCCAAGCAGCCCGGCCTGGGTCGCGCCGAGGCGCTTGAGGCTCTGGGCCAACAGGCGGACGAAGACCAGATCCGGCGTGCCGGTCTCGACGAAGGTCGGCAGCAAAGCGCCGTGGCTGCCGGCGATCAGCGTGCCGCGGCGCATGCCGTAGCCCGGATGGTCGCCGAGCGCGCCGGAGACGACGATGGTGCCGGCGATCATCCGCGAGCCGGCGAAGGCCCCGGCCGATCCGGCCAGGATCAGGCCCCGGCGCATGCGGTCGCCGAGATGATCGCCCGCTGCACCCTTGATGACGAGCGTCGCGCCGTCGAGCCCGGCCTTGGCGGCGTAGACCGCGCCGCCGGCGTGATCCCCGGCATCGCCTTCGATCGTGATCGTACCGCCGGTGGCACCGGTGGCGGCATAGGGGCCGGACGAGCCCGTGACGGTCAGCGTGCCCGCCGCCATGCCCTCGCCGAGGCACTGGCCGACATCGCCCTCGACGTGGATCGAGCCTTGCGACAGCGCGGCACCCACCCGGTCGAGCCGCGACGAGCCGCCCTCAATCACGAGGCTGTCGGAGCCGTCGAGGCGGATCTCGAACGCGTCGCCGAGCGTCAGGCCACGCCGGCTGGTGCCGATCGCGAGCCGGCCCGCTTCCGCCTCGGACAACCCGCTCAAGGCGAGCGGGGTGATGTTGAGGAGATCGACGCGCTCCGGCAGATCACCGCGCAGTCTCAGCGTGCTCATCGTTGAGTCCTCATGCGGCGGGTTTCTCCAGCAGGTCGCGGAGGTGGTAGTGGTGCCGGCCGAGATTGCCGCCGTAATTGCCGGCGGTGACCGCGACCAAGCCGTACTTGGCGCCGATCTCGGTGGCGGCGTGGAGCGCCGCGCGCATCGACTCGGCGACGCCTTGCGAGGTCAGGGCGTCGATGACGATTTCGAGTACCACGCCGCATTCGGGCGGCAGCGCCGAGCCGGCCCGGCCCTTCAGGGTCGGACAATAGGCGTCGTTGGTGGAGGCCATCATGCCCTTGGTGCGTCCGCCGACCTTCGAGCCCGAGCGGACGATGCCGCCGGGGAAGGGCAGGATCGCGCCGGGGACCGCCTTGGCGGCCTCGACCGCGATCTCGGCGACGATGAGGGTGTCCGCGTGCTTGCGCCCGAGGAACAAGAGGTTGCCGCCGCCGACCGCACCGTCCACGGCGCGGGTCGAATCCTCGCACAGAAACTCGCCGTCCATGACGGGGATGCGCCAGTAGCGGCGCATCTTGCCCTGCGCATCGGGCAGCCGCTTGGCGACGGCGAACCCGTCACCGAAATAGCGGATCGCCCCGCCGAGCTTGATCTTGTGCGGTCCCTCGACGCCGGCAAAGCAGGCGGTGCCGGGGCAGGTGAGGATGCACTGGCCGACGCGCTTGAGGAGTTGCTCCTTCAGCCCGTTCGGCTCGAAGCCGAACAGCAGGATGCGCACGCCGGGGCGCCCGTCCGGCGTCTCGTCGGGCGAGAGCTCGGCGTCGACGCCGGCCTCGGCGCCGCAGCCGATCACCGAGGTGGCGAAGCCCGTCATCACCGTGGCCGCGATCATCGCCCATTTCGGCGTGTCGTTGGTCACGATGATCGCGGTGCCCGCGACGTCGAAGGCCTCGGCGAAGGTGTCCTCGACCTTGATGCCGTTGAGGATGAGGTCGCTCATCGATTTCGTCCCATCACCCTCGCCCATCACGCCCGGCACGCCACGTCTTCGAACGTCCCGGTCTTCTCCGGGAACGCGGCGTCCGGCACCGCGAAGGTGTCGAGCCCGGCGCCGAAGCGGTCCTGCAGGTAGGTCTCGGAGCGCTTCTCCATGCCGGCATCGGCCTCGACGTCGAGCGAGAGTGTTTTTCCGGAGAACCACGCCACGACCTCGCCGTCCTCGACGATGGGCTGGCCGTCCTTCAGCACCAGTTTGGCGCGGGAGAACATCGCCGTGCGGTCCCGGTCGTCGCGGTAGATCGCGACGTCGGCCTTGGCGCCCTCACGCAGATGGCCGCGATCGGTCAGGCCGAGCAGCTTGGCCGGGCCCGAACGGGTGAGCTGGGCGATCTCGCTGAACGTGTACTCGCGCTCGATCTTCGGCAGACCGGAGCGCTCGCCGACCACCGCCGGCAGCGTCGCGATTTCCTTCGCGCGCTCCTCGGCATCCATCAGCAGGTGGATGATGCGCGGGTACTCGGTGAAGACGCCGCCATTGGGATGGTCGGTCGTCAGGATGGTGCGCTCCGGGTTCGAGGAGAGCAGCATCAGCTCCAGTCCGATCGCCCATTGCAGCGAGGAGACGGGTCCGCGTGGCCGGTAGAGGAACGGCACCACGCCGCCGCCCTCGGCATCGCCCGCCGAGAGCGCCCACTTCTTCGGCTTGGCGCCCTTCCGGCCGCCGAACTGGCGCAGGATGTCGAGCGAGATCGTCACCGTCTGGCCGAACACCACCTGACCCACGTCGTAGGTCGCGTTGGGATGGGCCTCCATCGCCGCGTTGATCCGCTCGGCCGCCGAGCGGAAGCCGCCGGTCATCGGATTTTCGGGATCGACCACGCCGTAGGCGTAGAACTGAGCGTGGGCGAAGTGGATGCGCCGGCCTTCCGCCGCCTCCAGCGTGGCGACGAGCGAGTCGTCGGCGCCGGGCAGACCGAGATTGTTGCAGTGGACGTGCAGCGGGTGCGGGACGCCGATCTCTTCCACCGCGTCGAGCAGGGCCGACATGATTGTGCGGGTCGAGAGGCCGTAGCAGGGGATCTCGTCGTCGAGGCTGAGCTTCAAGACGCCGTCCTTGAAGGCCGAGGCGCCGCCCGCATTGATGCACTTGACGCCCAGTCCCCGCGCATGGGCCAGCGTCTGCTGCACGAGGTCGCGGACCGCGTTCTTGCCCTCGCCGTCGCGCAGGATCTGGAGCAGGTGGTCGTCGTTGCCGAGCACCGCCAGCCCGCCGCGGTCGAGCAGCGGAATGTCGGCGAGTTCGAGATGGGTCGCGAGCGCACTTGAAGGCGGCAGGGCCGGCTCGACCGCGGTCGTGTAGCCCATCCGCGCGTAGTTGGCGCCGATCCAGCTTCCCGAGCCGCCGGCATGCGCAAAGGGATGGCCGTTGGGCGCGGATTCGCTGACGTAGAGATCGGGCAGCAGCAGGCGGCTCATCACCACGTTGCCGCCGGCGATGTGCGAGTGGACCTCGACGCCGCCGGCCATCACCACGCAGCCCGTGGCATCGATGATCTGGTCGGGCGCGCGCTCGGAGGGGGCGACGACGCGGCCGTCCTCGATCCAGACGTCGCCGATGGCGTCGCGCCCAGCCGTCGGATCGACCACCCGTCCGCCGTGGATACGGGTCAGCATGAGACACCCTTCTCGATGAGGCGGTCGCGGATGCGGGCGAGCACGTCGGCGGCCGTTTGTGCTTCGGCGGCGGCCTTGGGCTCGGCATAGGCGATGACGCCGCGCCGCTCGTTCCAGAGCGCGCCGCCGACGCTCTGGCCGGGCACGCCCACGGTGATGACGATCTCGGCGGTCTCACCCGCAGCTTCTGGAGAGCCCTCGCCGACGATGGCCACGGTGGGCAGGCTGCCGAGCCAGGCCGGGCGCGGGGCGGGCAGCGAGGCGAGCCACAGAGCGGCGTCGGCCTCGCCGGAAGCGATCTGGCGGGCGCTGTCGAAGCGCCAGGGGTCGTGCTCGGGCCGATGCCGGCCGAAGCCGACGCGGGGCGCCTGCCCCGTGGTCCAGGCGGAGAGCTGCACCGCGGCGCGGCCCTGGAACGGGTCGGCCAGCGTCAGCGCGAAGAAGCGGGTGGATTCGTTGAGGTCACGGATCAGGCCCTGGAGCATCTCCACGCCGAGCTCACCGACCTCTTCCGCGTCGTAGATCACGACGCCGTACTGCGCGGAAAACAGGCGCCGGGCGAGGTCGGCATAGGCCGCTTCCCCGGCGAGATGGCCCTTGGCGAAGGCGCGCAGGTGGCCCAGCGAGAGTGTGAGCCCGCCCGCGTCGGCGGCGTAGGCGACGTGACGGATCGCGCCGTTCTGCGGACCGCCCAGCGACAGCAGGGCGCGCTCGGCGCCCGCCGCGCGCCCGCGGCTCGGGGCTGCGGCGGCGATCTCGCCGATCAGGTCGCCGTCCCAGGGGCGGTTGCCGAGGATCAGGACGACATCCGCCCGGCCGATGGTCTCGGCCCGGGTCGTGGTCATGACGCCGCCGGCGCTGAGCGCGCCGAGTTCGGCGTAGATGCTAGGGCCGGAGACGGGATCGAGCGAGGCGCCCAGCGTCTCGGCCAGCCGGTAGGCGGCGCGCAGCGCCGAGACTTCGGCGCTCAGGCCCGCCAGCACCGGCACGCGCGACGCGGCCAGCAGGTCGGCCGCGGCTTCGACCGCCGCGTCCACATCCGCCGCGCCTCCCTTCACCCAGGCTGCCATGCTTCCTCACCGTCGTTTCTTCGGGCATCCCCGCATCGAGGCGGGGCGAAAGACGGTCATGTCCGAAGGGCGCCCTGGGCGCCCCTGGTGGAGACTCGATGTCCTCGAAATCCCGGCTCGGGTTCAAGGACAGGGGCTCGGACCGGCTCCGCGAATGGGAGCGGGCTGGTTTTGCCTTCCTGAGCCGGAGCCTGCAAGCCCCCGGCGAAGTTTGCATCGGAGATTTCCTGCATCGACCCGCGCCGGGCCAGCGAAGATCCGGCGCGATAACGGGGCTGCCCGCGTCTTCGAGAATGTGTTGAGCGAGGCTGCCTCGAGCGAGGTTGTCGGCGCCGCCGCAGCGTGGGAGAAGCCGCCCGCATCGCCGGGCGCGTGTGTGCCGACCGTGCCGGCAGCTTTAGCGGGAGGGAATGAGAGCGTGGCCGAGGTCCCGGACCAGACGGGTGAGATCCTGAGCGCGCCGCGCTCCGCCGGCCGTGCCGTGAATGCCGTGCGGGTCCGCGCTCCCGCGCGCCTGCATTTCGGCTTCCTCGACCTCAATGGCGGCCTCGGGCGCCGCTTCGGCAGCATCGGCCTCGCCCTCGACGCGCCGGCGGTGCAGCTCGTGGCCCGCCCGGCCAAGCGCGTCTCCGCGATCGGCCCGGAGGCCGAGCGGGTGCGCGCCAACCTGCTCGCGGCCGCCTCCTATCTCGACGTGCCGGAGGCCGTCGCGATCGAGGTCGAGGAAGCCATTCCCGCCCATGCCGGCTTCGGCTCGGGCACTCAGGTCGCGCTCGCGGTGGCCGCCGCTCTGGCGCGCCTCAACGGACGCCCCTTCGTGCCGGCCGACTTCGCCGACGTGCTCGACCGCGGCAACCGTTCCGGCGTCGGGCTCGCCGCCTTCACCGAGGGCGGCCTGATCGTCGATGGCGGGCGCGACGGGTCCGGCGCGCCGCCGCCGGTCATCGCCCGGCTATCCTACCCGGAAGACTGGCGGGTCGTGCTGATCCTCGATGAAGCCATGACCGGTGTGCATGGCTCCCGTGAGACGGAAGCGTTCCGCGATCTGCCGCCGTTCGATCCGGCCCAAGCTGCGGAGATCTGCCGGATCGTGCTGATGCAGGTTCTGCCGGCCGCCGCGACCGCCGAGCCCATGGGCTTCGGCGCCGGCATCACGCAGATCCAGAAGCGGATCGGCGACCATTTCGCCCCCCACCAGGGCGGCCGCTTCGCCAGCCCGGCGGTGGCCGAGGCACTCGCCGCCGTGGCGGCGGCCGGAGTGCCCGGTTACGGTCAGAGTTCCTGGGGGCCGACCGGCTTCGCGCTGATGCCGTCCCAGCGGGAGGCCGAAGCGCTGGTCACGGAGCTGGCGCGGCCCGGCCGTCTCCGCTTCGTCATCGCGCGCGGACGGAATGTCGGCGCCTCGGTGTCCGAAGTTTAGAGCTTTTTCTTTTCCGCGCTTCAAAGAAACCTGCTCTTGACCGGCGCCGGTCGTTCCGGTTTTGCACCTGAAGCGCCTCGCAAAGGCGCGGTCACGAGAGGACGAACACCATGGCCCGCTCGATCCTGCACATGCTGACGCCGCTCAAGCACATGAGCCCGTTCGACGTGAACATGGCGATCGATGCCGGTTTCGAGACGCTGATCCCCTATACGGGCGTCGATCTCACCGATGTCGTCTCGTTGACCCAGGACTCGATCTTCTCCCGCGCACCGCAGGACGGCGTGCGCACCGGCATCTTCATCGGCGGCAAGAACGCCGAGTTAGCGCTCGACATGGTGGACCGGGCGAAGAAGGCCTTCGTGCCCCCCTTCGTCAATCACGTCTTCGCCGACCCGGCCGGCTCCTTCACCACCGGCGCGGCGATGGTCGCCGAGGTGAACCGCGCGCTCAAGGCGAAGTTCTCGACCGACCTCAAGGGCAAGCGCATCGTCATCTTCGGCGGTGCCGGCGTGGTCGCCTACGTCGCGGCGGTGATCGGCGCGCTGGAGGGCGCGCAGACCGTGCTCGTCGGCCATGACGGCGAGGAGCGCGTCTCGAAGATCGCCTTCACCATGAAGTGGCGCTTCGGCATCGAGGTCGGCGCCGTTGACGGCACGGCGCCCGAGGCGCGGCGCGCGGCCATCACCGACGCCGACGTGATCCTCTCGGCAGGCCCCGCCGGCGTCTCGATCCTGACGGCGGAGGATCTCGAATCCGCGCCGAAGCTCCTAGTGGCCTCCGACGTCAACGCGGTCCCGCCCGCCGGCATCGCCGGCATCGACGTCAACGCCGTCGACGTGCCCCTGCCGGTCGGCAAGGGGGTCGGCATCGGCGCGCTCGCGGTCGGCAACGTCAAGTACCAGACCCAGTGCCGGATGTTCCGCAAGATGCTGGAGGCGCAGGAGCCGCTCTGCCTCGATTTCCGCGACGCCTACAAGCTCGCCGTCGAGATCGCCGGCTGAGCGCAGCCCTGATCCCTTCCTCAAACCCGTTTCGTCCTCTTGAGGGCGGCGCAATCCTGATCGCCGCCCAATCCGGCCGGGCGCTGGCGCAGACCGCGCGTCGGGCGGGGCTCCGCCCGTTCGTGCTCGACCTGTTCGGCGACGAGGACACCCTGGCGCTGGCCGAGGCTCACCGCCCGCTGCCCGGCCGCTTCGGTGCCGGAACCCGCGACCGCGCGAGCGTGCTGGCGGGGCTCGATGCGCTTTCGGAGCAGGCGGGCGGTGCCCTCGGTGTCGTCCTCGGCAGCGGCTTCGAGGGCGCGCCGGATCTCATTGCGGAGATCGCCGCGCGCCATCGCCTGCTCGGCGCGGGCGCGGAGACGGTCGCCGCGCTCAAGGACCCGTTCGGCTTCGCCGCGCTGTGCCAGCGCCTTGCGATTCCGCATCCGGCGATCGGCGCCGGCCCGGTAACCGACCGGGGCGCCTGGCTCCTCAAGCGGGCGGGCGGCTGTGGCGGCTCGCATGTCCGCGCGAGTGCGGCCAGCGCCGCCCCGCCTGGCCACTACCTCCAGGCCCGGATGCCCGGCCGCGCCGTCGCCCTGAATTTCTTGGCTGATGGGCACACCATCGAGCCCTTGGCGATCACCGAGCAGTGGCAGGCGCCCTCGCCGCTGCGGCCGTTCCGCTACGCCGGGGCGCTCGCCCGCGGCCGTGACGAGGGGGAACCGGTCCCGGTCCGGATGGCCGCGGAGATCGCCGAGGCCGCGCTTCGGATCGCCCGCGCCACCGGCCTCGCCGGCCTCGCCAGCGCCGACTGCCTCGTCCATGGCGAGAGCTGGTGGCTGCTCGAAATCAATCCGCGCCCCGGCGCCACCCTCGATGTGCTCGACCGCCGCCCGACGCCGCTGCTGATCCAGCATATCGAGGCGGCGCTCGGCCGCATGCCTGCCATCGAGGCAAAGCCGGCGGATGCGACGGGCGCCGAGATCTGTTACGCGGCCCGGACTTGCGCGGCGGTGCCGCCCCTCGACTGGCCGGCTCACGTGCATGACCGGCCGCGGGCCGGCAGCCTCGTGGCGCGCGACGCGCCGCTCTGCACGGTGACGGCCTCCGGGCCGGACGCCGCGGCGGTCAAACAAGAATTGCGGGCGAGGGCCGAGCAGGTCCGCGCGCTGCTGGAGGAAACGGAGAACAGTCATGAGTTCCAACACGAGCGCGCCGAGCCTCAACGCCCTGGCCGGGCCGCTGGTCGAGAGCCTCGTCGCTGACGCGGCCAAGCTCCGTCTCGTCGTCGCCCAGGAGAACGGCGCGCGCACCGTCGATGCCGGCGCCAACGCCCGCGGCTCGATCGAGGCCGGCCGTCGCATCGCCGAGATCTGCCTCGGCGGTCTCGGCACGGTGACGATCGCGCCGACCGGCCCGGTCGCCTCCTGGCCCTACACGGTTGTGGTCCATTCTGCCGATCCGGTTCTGGCCTGCCTCGGCTCGCAATATGCCGGCTGGAGCCTCGCCGACGAGGATGGCGATTCCGGCTTCTTCGCCCTCGGCTCGGGTCCCGGCCGCGCGGTCGCCGTGGTCGAGGAACTCTACAAGGAGCTCGGCTACCGCGACAACGCGACGGCCACCGCCCTGGTGCTCGAATCCGCCAGCGCCCCGCCGGCCTCCGTGGTCGACAAGGTCGCCCGGGCCACCGGCCTCGCCCCCGAGAACGTGACCTTCATCTACGCCCCGACCCAGAGTCTCGCCGGTTCGACCCAGGTCGTCGCCCGCGTGCTGGAGGTGGCCCTGCACAAGGCGCACACCGTCGGCTTCGACCTGCACAAGATCCTCGACGGCATCGGCTCGGCCCCGCTCTCGCCGCCGCATCCGGACTTCATCCAGGCGATGGGCCGCACCAACGACGCCATCATCTACGGCGGCCGGGTCCAACTCTACGTCGATGCCGACGACGCGGACGCCAAGCAGCTCGCCGAGCAGATTCCCTCCACCACCTCGGCCGATCACGGCGCGCCCTTCGCCGAGATCTTTTCGCGGGTGAACGGCGACTTCTACAAGATCGACGGCGCGCTGTTCTCCCCGGCCGAGGCCATTGTCACCTCGGTCAAGACCGGCAAGTCGTTCCGCGGTGGCCGGCTGGAGCCGCAACTCGTGGACGCGTCCTTCGCGTAAGATGCCGACGTGAGACCCTCCCCGCAGCGGGGGAGGGCTGTCGAGAGCCGACTCGACCGGGGTGCTCTGGCGAGCTCCTCGGGGCCTCATGCTGAGGTGCTGCGTCAGCAGCCTCGAAGCACGCCGCGACGCGTACTCCAACGGACCGGTGCCATAGGATCGGTCGTTGAGGCGTGCTTCGAGGCCGAGCTTTCGCTCGGCACCTCAGCATGAGGACCGTCATGAACGCCCGAATGGGTCGGTCAAACTGGCGCTCAGAAGAACGGATAAGTGTGAATGCGCATCGGGCTCGCGGCCGACAACGGCAATTGGCACAAGGCGCGGCTGCGGCAGGCGTTGCGGGATCTCGGTGTCGAGCCGGTGCTGTTCTCGCTCGCTGACGTCGCCGTAATGACGGGCGGGGGCGAGCCGCTGCGCGTCCCTGGCTTTGCGGACGGGCTGCCGGACGGCGTCCTACTGCGCACCATTGCCGGCGGCACCTTCGAGGCCACCACGATGCGGCTCGGCGTGCTCCACGCGCTGGTCGCCTCCGGCGTCGGGGTCTGGAACAGCCCCACCGCCATCGAGCGCTCGGTCGACAAGGCGGCGACCTCGCTGCTGATCGCCCGCGCGGGGCTGCCCACCCCCGACACCTTCGTCGTCTCGAAGCGCGAGGCAGCGGCCGAGATCGTCGCCCGCGAGGCACGGCCCGGAAAGCCGATCGTGCTGAAACCCCTGTTCGGCTCGCAGGGCGAGGGGTTGATGCTCCTCGAAAATCCCGACGATTTGCCGGCGCAAGAAGCCGTCAACGGCGTCTACTACCTCCAGCGCTATGTGCCGCGGGTTGATGGGCTGTGGCGCGACTACCGCGTCTTCGTCTGCGAGGGCCGGGCCATTGCCGGGATGATCCGCGAGGGCGACGGCTGGATCACCAACGTCCACCGCGGCGGACGGCCCTTCGCCTGGGACGTGCCCGCCCGCGCCGCCGAACTCGCCGAGGCGGCGGCGGCGGCGGTCGGTGTCGACTACACCGGGATCGATCTCGTCGAGGACGGGGAGGGCGGTTTCCTCGTCCTGGAGGTGAATTCCATGCCGGCCTGGTCGGGCCTGCAGCAGGTCACCGAGGTCGACATCGCCGGGGCGGTCGCCCGCGGCTTCCTCAACGCGGTGCGCGCCGCTCGCCCGCCGCGTCTCGTCTCGGCGCTCGGATGAGCGGGGCGCCGCAGGACGGTCTGCCCGCTCCGGTGGTGGCCGACCTGTACCGGGCCGCCTGCCTCGCCGAGCTCGACGCGCTGAAACCCGGCAACGTTCACGGCTACGCCCCCGGCCACCGCATGGTCGTGGCCGATTTCGTTACCAGCGCCGATGTCTCGGCGCCGCCGCTCGCCGAGCCGGGCGCGCGGGTGGGCCGCCGGGTGCGCGGCGGGGTCGAGGCCACCTTCGCCGCGGTGGGGCAGAACACCAATCTCGGCATCCTGCTGCTCTGCGCGCCGCTGGCCCGTGCCGCGGAACGGCCCGGCCCCTTGGTCGAGGCCCTGAACGCCGTGCTGGCGACGTTCGACGCGTCGGACGCCCGCGACGTCTTCGCGGCGATCCGCCGGGCCAATCCCGGCGGCCTCGGTCGGGCCGCGCGCCACGACGTCGGCGAAGATCTCGGCGCGGAGGGGACGATCCCGCCGCTCCTCGCGGCGATGGCCGAGGCCGCCCCGCGCGACCGCATCGCCCGCGCCTATACCGACGGTTTTCGCGACCTGTTCGCGATTGGCGTGCCCGCATTGAGCGAGGCGCGGGCGCGGGGCCTTGCACCGCCCTGGACCACCACGGCTGTCCACCTCGCCTATCTAGCAGCGGTGCCGGACAGCCATATCGCCCGCAAGCACGGCCCCGACCGGGCCGAGGCGGTGCGGGCAGATGCGCAAGCACGGCTCGCCGGCATCGACCTCGCCGCCGCGCCGATCGAGCCGCTTCTTGCCTACGACCGGGTGCTGAAGGAGGCCGGCCTCAACCCCGGCACGAGTGCCGACTTCACTGTCGCGACGCTGTTTCTCGATGCGCTTCTCGCCGCCCGCGGCGAGGCCGTCTGACCCCTCGCCCGCGAGGGGATGAATCTTCGCGCGTCAAGGCCCCCAACGACCCAAAAAATCGCCGATTTCAGGGTCTTGCGCGGGTTGTTCGGCGGAAAGGCCCGCTGTAGGGTCCGCCCCGCTATCCGGGCAAACCGGCTCGGCTCTCAGCCGGGCGCCGCAAACAAGGATGGCTTCCAGGCCACGCCTTCTCTCAGGGCGGGCCTTTTTTCAGGAATCCAGGGAGAGACCCCGAATGGCAAAGATCACCAAGGTTCAGGTCGGCGAAGCCCTCGTCGGCGACGGCAACGAGGTCGCCCACATCGACCTCATCATCGGACCGCGCGGTTCGCCGGCCGAGACGGCCTTCTGCAACGGCCTCGTGAACAACAAGCACGGCTTCACCAGCCTGCTCGCCGTGATCGCGCCGAACCTGCCGTGCAAGCCGAACACGCTGATGTTCAACAAGGTCACCATCAACGACGCCCGTCAGGCCGTCCAGATGTTCGGCCCGGCTCAGCACGGCGTCGCCATGGCCGTGCAGGACGCGGTTGCCGAAGGCATCATCCCGGCGGACGAGGCCGACGACCTGTACGTGCTGGTCGGCGTGTTCATCCACTGGGAAGCGGCCGACGACGCCAAGATCCAGAAGTACAACTACGAGGCCACCAAGCTCTCGATCCAGCGCGCCGTCAACGGCGAGCCGAAGGCTTCGGCCGTGACCGAGCAGCGTAAGTCGGCGACCCACCCCTTCGCCGCCAACGCTTAGATCGGAGGCAGTCCTGGGCAGAGCGAGCCTCCGCCCGCACCGCGGGGTCTGCTCCAGCGACTGGCTTCGATCTTCCTTGGACGTTGATGGATTGGGACGGCTTCGGCCGTCCCTTTCTTTTTGGGCGAAGGCCTTTCAGCGCAGCCGCCCGTCATGGATCGCCGAGGCCACGAGCGCCCCCGCGGCGCCGGCCTGCGCGAGAGCCGCCACATCCTCCGGCCCCCGCACGCCGCCGGCCGCGTAGATCCGCCGGTGCTGGCCGAGCGCGACCGCTCGTGAGATCCCGGAGAGATCCGGACCCGTGCCGGTGCCGACCCGCGCGAGCGTCATCACGATCACGTCCTCCGGCCACGACCCCGCCTCCTCGTGCAGGGCCTCCGGCCCGAGCCGCTCCGCGCCGCGCGTGTCGAGTGAGAGCACGGCACGGTTGCCGAGGGCGCGCACGAGCCCGGCATCGCGCTGGCTCTCGCTGCCGATCACCGGACGGCCGAGGCCGAGCTGGGTGAAGCGCTCAACTGCGGACAGATCGGAGAAGCCGGCATCGACCCACAGCCTCACCCCGGGACAGGCGCTTGCCACCGCCTCCAGGCTGGCACCGTCGGGCTCGACGCCGTCCATGATCGCATCGAGATCGGCGACGTAGAGGCAATCGGTTCCGACGGCATCGAGCAGGCCGCGGGCGATGTCGGCGGGCCGCGAGCCTCTGGCCAAGGGGGTGTCGATCGGGGCATAGGCGTCCCGCTCGCCCGCGCGGGCGCGCACCACCTGCCCTCGGCGCAGGTCGATCACCGGGATCAGCCGAAACGGCGGGGCCCCTTCAGAACCGTGAGACATCGTGTGAACCGGACGAACAACAGGGTCATCGGGTGGGATCTCGGCGGGGTGCATGTCAAGGCGGCCCTCGTCGAGGACGGCTGCGTGGTCGAGGCGGTGCAGGCGCCCTGCCGGCTCTGGCGCGGCGTCCCCGCCCTTGATGAGACCTTCGCGCAATTGCCGGATTGGGTGCGCGGCGAGGCTCATCACGCGGTCACCATGACCGGCGAACTGACCGATTGCTTTGCCGACCGGGCGAACGGGGTTCACCAGCTCTCCGCCTGGGCTGCCGCGACGCTGACGGGCGACGTGAGGATCTATGCCGGCCGCGCCGACTTCGTGTCGGTCGAGGAGGCTCGCACGCATGCCGCCGACATCGCCTCGGCCAACTGGCACGCCACCGCCGCGCTGATCGGCCGGCACGCGGGCCACGCGCTTCTGGTCGATATCGGCTCGACCACCGCCGACCTGATCCCGATCGTGCAGGGCGCACCGGCCGCGGAGGGCTATAGCGACGCGGAGCGCCTGGAGACGGGTGAGCTCGTCTATACCGGCGTCGTGCGCACGCCGCTCCTCGCTTTCGCCACCCACGCCCCCTGGCACGGCCGGCGCACGCGGCTGATGGCCGAGACCTTCGCCAGCACCGCCGACATCTACCGCCTCACCGGCGACCTGCCCGAAGGGGCCGACCAGCAATACAGCGCCGACCTCAAGGGCAAGTCGATCCCCGAGACCGAGACCCGGCTCGCCCGCATGGTCGGCCGCGACCGGGGGGAGGGGAGCGAGGCGGAGTGGCGGGCGCTGGCCGCGTGGTTCGCCGAGGCGCAGTTACGCCCCCTGCACGATGCCGCCGCGGTGCTGCTGTCGCGCGCCGATCTGCCGGAGGACGCACCGCTCGTCGTCTGCGGTGCTGGCCGCTTCCTGGCCGAACGGCTCGCCGCACGTCTCGGGCGACGCTCGGTGCCGCTGACCGAGACCATCGCCGCACACCTGCGCGGGGAGGCCGCCTGGGTCTCGACCTGTGGGCCGGCGGTCGCCGTCGGCCTGATCGCGTGAGGAACCGGGCCGGCGCCGCGCGTTGTCGGGGATACGTCACGAGGAGATGCGAATGACCGCAGGAAACAAGCTCGCCCGCATCCTGGCCACCCGCACCGGCGAGGCGATCGAGCTGGCCTTCGTCACCGAGGACGGCCGCACCACACGGGTGCTCGCGAGCGACGACCAGATCGACCGCCTCGTGGACGAGTTGGAAGACATCCTCAATTCGCCCGCCGAGACGGGGTCCGGTGAGCCGCCTGCGGCCGCCTGAGCCGCTATCGCAAAAAGTCTCCGAAGGCGCGCGGCCCGTCGCCGGTCTCGACCGTGCCGGTGACGGCGAGGCTGACCGGATCGATCAGGCTCAAGGCGTTGTCGCCCCAGTTGGCGACGACGATGGTCTTCCCATCCCGCGTGGCGGCGATCCCCTCGGGATGGTCGCCGACATCGATCGCGGTGATCACCTTGAGGGTCTCGGGGTCGAACACCGTCACGGTGTTGGAATACTGGTCGGTCACGAACCCCTTGCCGGCAGCGAGCGCGATCACGTAGGGCCGCTGGCCGGTGGTGATGCGGCCGGTCTCGCGGCCGGCCCCGACATCGATGGCCGAGACGTCGTTCGAGACCACGTTGGCGGTGTAGGCTCGGGTCGCGTCCGCCGAGAGGGTGAGGCCGAACGGGTGCTGGCCGACCGCGACGCGCCGCGTCTCCCGACGGGTGCCCACGTCGATGATCGAGACCGAGTCGGATTCGCGGTTGGCCACCAGCAGCGTGGCGCCGTCCGGCGTGACGGCGATGCCGGACGGGGACTTCCCGGTGGCAATCTCGCCCTCCAGTGTCAGGCCCTCCGCATTCGGGCGCAGGACGAAGACTCGGGTGCCGTACCAGTCGGCGACGTAGACCTCGCCGGATTTCGGATTGACACCGATGCCGAGCGGGCCGCCGGGCAGGTCGAGGCTCGCCGTGACCTTGCGCGCGTCGAGGTCGATCACCGAGACGCCGTGGCCCTCGGGGCGGGTGACGTAGGCGGTTTTCCGGTCGGGCGAGAGGGCAATTCCGGCTGGTGCTCCCGCCACGGGAATCGAGTGCAGGATTTTCTTCGACGCGAGATCGACGATCTCGACGGCGTTGCCGAGTTGCGCCGTGACGAGGGCTTCCTGGGCCAGGGCGGGGACGGAGAGCGAGGCCATCCCGAGGAGGCCCCAGATCCAGGCTCTCCCCCCGCGGCCGGAGGAAGCGTTGGACGGCCGGCGCGCCCGCCGATCGGATCGAAGCACGCCGGCCATCCGCATTATCGAAGCCTTACGAGCCCTTCTCGGCCTTGGCCTTCACGTTCTCCAGGCCCGCCTTGTAGAGGCCGAGCACGGCCTTCTTGGAGGCCTCGTCGTTCAGCTCGGGCGGCGGATCGTTGTTCATGTAGCCGCGGTAGAACGCGCCGCGCCACGTCATCTTGGTCTTGGCGCCGTCGCCCTCTACCTCGATCGTCGAGGAATAGTCGTTCACCGGCAGGGTCTTCACGTCGACCTTGGTGATCCGGTACATCAGGGTCTTCTTCTCGGCGTCGTACTTGGCAAGCTCTTCCTCGACCGTGGCGCCGCCCTTCAGCGTCAGCGTGCGGGTCGCCTTGACCTCGTTGCCGCCCTTGCCCTCGGTCTTCTCGACCACCGGGATCCAGCTTCCGTCCTGGAAGTTGCCGACGATCGCCCAGACCTTGTCGGCGGGGGCGTTGATCTCGATCGACTCCGAAACCTTCTGCCGGGTCGGGCCGTGCGCCTGCGCGGCAAACGTCACCGTGGCGAGCGCCGCCACGGCGGCGAGCGTCCTGAACTTCATGTGTTTTCTCCTCCCATCGAAGCCGCCGAGCATGGCCGCTTCACCCTTGGTTCGAGCGACTTGTGTCAGGAGCCGCTCTTCTCAAGCCTGGCCTTGAGGTTCTCAAGGCTGGCATGAATCCAGGCCCGCACGCGCGTCTCCGAATTCTCGTCGTTGAGTTCGGGCGGCGGGTCGTTGTTCGGATGGCCGCGATAGAACGCGGCCCGCCATTCGACCCGCGCCTGCGCGCCCTCGGGCTGCACCGAGATCGTGGCCGAGTAATCCTTGGCAGGCAGGTCGGCCACCTCGTTCTCGAGGATGTAGTAGGCGAAGCTTTTGCGCTCGGCATCGAGCTTGCGGGCCTCCTCGACGATGACGTGGCCGTTCTTCAGCGTCAGGCGGAAGACCGGTTTGTCGGCGCTCCCCTGCCGTTCGCCGCGGGTCACGTTCTCGATCCAGTTGGCATCCGCCGGGTTGCCGACCACCGACCAGACCTTGTCGGGGGAAGCGTCGATGGTGATGCTCTCGACGATCTTGCGCCGCGTCGGGGCGTGCTGAGCCTCCGCTGCCACGGCGGTGACGGCGAGCGCCGCGGCGGCGAGCAGTGCGATCCGCTTCAAACCGGGAATCTCCTTGGGAATGTCTCGAAGCCCCTGGCGCCTCACAGGGGGCGGCTCGTTCCGTCAAGGACGCGGCCGGTGCGCCCGAGGGCCCCCGCGACCTTGTCCTCGATCCAGTCCCAGGCCTCGCGCTCAGTAGGGCCGGCGGTCTTGGCGATGGCTATGGCATGATAGGCCATCTCCGTCAGGACCTTTTCCGGCTCCAGCATGTGGAGCCGCGTGGACAGGATCGCCGCCTCGATCACCGCCGCTTGCGCCCGGTTGTAGCCGATGAACGGCACGTGGCTCACCGCGTGCACCATCCGCCCGCGATAGCGCGGGCGCTGGGGATCGTCCTCGATCGCCGCCACCTCGAACTCGGCATGGCCGAAGCACTCGGCGAGCCGCTTGCCGGGGACGCGGTCGCAATCCACCACCGGCCAATCGCGCCGCCCCGTTACGACGCCGGCGATCACCCGCACATCGCTGGGTGCCGAGGCCGTAAAGTAGGGGCGCTGCGCGAGGTTCTCGATCGTCGGCGAGGGTCGAAACGGGGCGAGCACGAACTCCTCGCCCTCGCGGATCAGGCCGAACGGCACGAGATGCATCGCGCCCGTCGCCGACAGGGTCGTGACGACGGTTTCCAGGATCAGCGGCATCTCAGCTTCGGCCCTCGTCCGTCACCAGGCGGCCGCAGACGATGCGGCCGCTCTTTGGCTCCGAAAGTCGATCGGGCTCGGCCTCCGAGCCGCGTCCCGTCTCGGTTTCAGGCGGACTCGCACCCTGCTCCGGTCCGGCCGCGGCGGCGCGCTCGGCGGCGGACGCCTTGGGGCCGCTATGCTTGGTGTGGGCGGCTTTTGTCGGCCCGGCCGCCTTGAAGGCGGTGGTGTCTTCCTGGGTCCGGTCGGCGGCGCAGCCCCAGTCGAGCGGTTCGTCCTGCACGTAGCGCTTGCCGAGCCGGAACGCGGTCTCGGCCTTGGTCAACTCGCCTCCGAGATAGAAGGCGTGCGCGCCGTCGCTCTCCACGCTCAGTTCGGGGAAGAAGGCCATCGCGTCGGTGCCGGTGGTGTGACGGTCGCGGTTGTAGACGTGGATGCCGTCTTCGGCCACCGCGATGCGGTAATTGGGATCGCGCACCTCCGCGGCGAGGGCCGCGATCTCGTCGGGGGTCTGCACGAAGGGGCGCTTGTCGTGAAGCGCCAGAAGGTCGCGGCCGTAGCCCTTGGGCAGGGCGGCGTCCTCTCGTGCCGCGTACATCACCCGGCGGGCGGCGTCGTGCTCCTCCACCGTGCGGCGGGTGTGGTTCGAGACCTGCACGATGAGCACGTTGCGGATGGCGAGTTCGGAGCACATGCCGACGAGGAGCGCGGTGACGCCGAGGCTGTCGGCCTCGGTGAGTTCGGTGAGGTTGCCGGTGCCCATCATCATCTCGATGTTCGGCCAACGCGCCCGGATCTCGCGATAGCGGACGATCGAATCGACGAAGCCGAAATGAATCGGCTCCAGGATCGGATCCGCCATGTAGGGACGGCCTGCCTGCTCCATCCGCTCGATGGCCCGATCCAGCGAGGGCAGGTCGTCGGGCCGCATAGGCACGAGGATCGGCACCGCGTCGGTCTCGAAAGCGAGGTCGAGCCTCTCCTCGTTGAGGCTCAGCAGATAGTCGGCGCCGGCGCGCGCGCCGCGGGTCAATTCGTCGAGCGAGAAGGAATCGACGCTGACCTTCAGCCCGGCGCCCTTCAGGGCCCGCACGCTGTCCTCGAGATGCGGAAAGGCCGTGTCGGGCAAGCCACCGAGATCGATCACGTCGGCACCGCGTCGGGCCAGGTCGAGGCCCTTGGCCAGGATCTGGTCCGGCGTCATCTTCGAGGCGTCGACGATCTCGGAGAAGATGCGCAGGTCATGGCGCGAGAGGTCGACCTTGCGCCCGGTGAGGCCGAGGTAAGCCGGCAAATCGACGATCTCGTCAGGGCCCCGCTCCACAGGCAGGCCGAAATGCTGAGCCAGCGCGTCCGGGTTGGCGCGGCAGCGACCGGGCAGGACGATGCGGGTCGCGCCGTCGGGCATCTGCACCCGGCGCTTGATGATCTCCTCGGTCATCAGCGCGGCGACCTTCACCCCGGCATCGGCAATGCTCCAGGTGAAGCGCTCGGCTGGCAGCGTGGCGGCGACCTTCTCGAGGCGGGCATGGGCCAGCTTGCCGGTGATGAAGACGAGGTGTTCGGGCGCGCTCATGCGGCGGGCCTCTCGCAGGAAGCGTCGGGGCCTCGGATCACGATCGCCCCAGGAAAGGCGGCCGCGAAACGGGGGAAGGCGGCATCGACGAGGCCGGCCTGCGCCAGCGAAGCCGGATCGGTTCGCGCCGGGATATTAGCCGACTTAACCAGAATGCAGCGCTCCGCGCCGAGCATGCCGGCAAGCCAGAGGGCGAGGCTGTCGGAGGTGATCGCCCAACTCTCGGCGATGTCGGGATGACCCGCTTTGACCGCAACCGGATCCCAGATCACCGAGCGGCCCTGGGCGAGGGCGTCGGCCACGGCCTCCGGGCTCGCAGCGACGGCCAGCCTCGGTTCTAGCGCGCCAAACACCTCGGCCATGCGGCCCATGGCGTCGAGGGCGAGGCGGTGAGCGAGCCCGTCGTCGAAGCCGAGCGCGGCCTGCGCCGTCCGCACCGCGTCGGCAAAGGGGCCGCCGCCGGGCACGATCGCCACAGAGGCGTTGTCCACGCAATCGGTGAGGGTGGCGCGAAGCCGGGCCCCATCGGAGACGAGGCTGCCGCCGATCTTGATGACGGTGCGGCCTGAATCGCTCCCCCCTCCGCCGGCGAGAGGGGTTGGCGTTGAACTTGTCATGGCTGTCACGCCGCGTCGGCCCGCGGGCTGTCCCGCATCGCCGTCACCGCCCGCGCGACCCGCGCGCCGTCGAGTGCCTGCCGCCGGTCGCCGTCGCGGCAGAGGCCGCCGCGGAAGCCGAGATAATCGGGGTTGAGCCTCGCCAGCGCCGGGATGTCGGCAAGCCCGAGTGAGCCGGCAAGCCCGCTCATCAGGCCGTGCGCGCGGCAACCGGCGACGAAGGCGGCGAGCTGCGGCGCGGACATCAGGGTGGGCAGCGCCGTTCCCGTCTTGCCGCGCGTGTCGATCATGGCTCCGACGAAGCCCGCGGCAGCCAGACGCGCGGGCAACGCATCGCCGGCGAGGCCGTCCTCGGCGAACAGGACGCCGATCACCCGGCCCGGCGCCCGCGCGGCAGCCTCGGCCAGGGCGTCGTCGTCCGCGGTGCCGACCGCGATCTTGATGAAATCCACGCCCGTCGCGGCCATCTCCGCGATGGCGGCGGCGATCTCGGTTCCCGTTCCGTCACCGGCCACCGCGCTGGTGACGGCCCGCCTGCCGATGCCGGCGGCGACGGCGCGGACGGTCTCAGCCGGGAGGGCGCCGAGCGCCCCACGCTCGGGATCCTTGGCGTCGATCAGGTCAGCCCCGGCCCGGAGCGCGGTCAGGGCTTCGTCGGGCCCGCGCACGCTGACGAGCAGGCGGGGACGCACGGAGGAAATCGGTTGGATGTCGGACACGGGGAACGTTCTTGCTCAGCCTTGCGCGCCCGCACAAGCCCCGCCTCAGGAACGACCGGGCAGCGGCTCGGCCAGCAGGCGGTTCTTCACGATCCAGCGCGCGGCGTGGGACCAGTCGTCGTCGGTGTTGGCTCTTATCACGGCTTGGCCCTGGCGCACGACCTTGCCGCTCTCGGCCTCGGCGATGGTGACGACGAGGCTGAACAACTGGTTGGCGCCCTTGTCGGCGAAGGTGGTGACGGCGAGCTCTGCCCCGAGCGCCTTGGCGATCGGCGCGGTGCAGCCGTTGCACTTGTAGAGCGGGCTTTCCTTGCGGATTTCTTCCGCCTGAGGGCCGAGATCGACGCTCTCAAGGCCGCCCTTCTCGGCGAGCTGCTTGCGCAGCACGTCGGTGACGAGGTCGAGGCGCTTCTGATCGGCCGGCAGCGGCTTGCGGCCATAGGCCAGGGTCGGATCGTTCACCTCCGCCGGGAAGATCGCCGCCTTGCGCGCCGGCTCCTCCGCCGAAGCGGTGTTGGTGAGCGCGGACAGGAGGGTGAGGGCGGGCAGGAGGGCGCGAAGTCGCATGGGATCGGAGCCTGGATCGGGCGCGGTACCGCGCGGACAGCCTGTAACTTGGTTTCCCGGATCATTTGGCAACGGTCCGCGCAATCGTCCCGAGCGTATCGGCGAGTCCAGCAATGGATGCGAGCCATGTCGCGATCGCACCGTCCAGGGGGCGCGGGCTCGTAGTCTTATGAAAATCTTATGCTTCCGTCGTTGAGGCCGGTGGCAAGATGTTGCTAGCCTGCCGGGCAATGCGTTCGTCCGTCTCGACTCTCCTCGCCGTCGGCCTCGCGACCAGCCTGGCCGCGGCCCTGACCCTCCCCCTGCACGCCCAGGAGCCGAAGGCCGCCACCGGCGAACCGCCGTCGGGCTCGCCGACCGCCGGGGCGGCCACACCGGTTCCCGGCTCCGAGACGCGCGTCGCCGTGCTCTATCGCCCGGTGCCGGCGCCGTCCTCCTACGATGCGGAGGCCGATCCCGAGGATCTCGGCGTCGCCGGCGCGCGGATGGCGGTGAAGGACAACAACACCACCGGCCGCTTCACCAAGCAGACCTTCGCCCTCGACGAGGTCGCCCTCGAAGCCGAGCAGAATCCGGTCGAGGCCGCCAAGGCGTTGGCGGACAAAGGCGTGAAATTCTTCGTGCTGACCCTGCCGGCCGCCGAGGTGCTGGCGGTGGCCGACGCCCTGAAGGATACGGGGGCCGTCATCCTCAACGCCGGTGCGCCGGACGACCGGCTGCGCGGGGCCGATTGCCGCGCCAACCTGTTCCACGTGCTGCCGAGCCGCGCCATGCAGACGGATGCCCTAGCGCAGTACCTGACGCTGATGCGCTGGCGGAAGATCTTCCTGATCGTCGGTCCGAGCGAGCGCGACAAGGCTTACGCGGAGGCGATGAAGAACTCCGCCCGCAAGTTCGGGCTCAAGATCACCGCGGAAAAGCCCTGGACCTTCGGGCCCCTGGCCAAGGCCCGCGGCGACACGCCGACCCGGGCCGAGGCGATGGTCTTCACCCGCGGGCTCGACTACGACATGGCGGTGGTCGCCGACGAGGAGGGCGATTGGGGCGATTACGTCCCCTTCCGCACCGTCGATCCGCGCCCCGTGGCCGGAACGCAGGGGCTGATCGCCACCACCTGGCACCCGACGCTGGAGACCTGGGGCGCGGCCCAGGCGCAGAACCGCTTCCGCCGGCTCGCCGGGCGCCTGATGCGGCCGCTCGATTATCAGGTCTGGGCGGCGGTGCGCACCGTCGGCGAGGCGGCGACACAGGTGCGAGGCACCGATCCGGCCAAGCTCGCCGCCCACTTCGTCACGCCCGAATTCTCGCTGCCGGCCTACAAGGGCGTCTCGCTGACCTACCGTCCCTGGGACCATCAGTTGCGACAGCCGATCATCGTGGTGCAGCCCAAGGCGATGGTGTCGGTGGCGCCCGAGCCTGGCTTCATCCACCAGCGCACGCCGCTCGACACGCTCGGCACCGACGAGCCGGAAACGGCGTGCAAATTCCGGTGACGAGCGTTCCGGGCCGCTCTGGGGCGAAACAGCGACCGATGCGGCAATCGACCACCCGGCCAGCGACCGCACGCCGCCCGTTTTTCCTTTGAGCACCGGCCGGCGAGGGCCATGTCGCTGCAACAGTTTTCAACGCGGGCGCGCAACGACGCGCCGGAGACGACAGGGAGAACGCCGATGGTCGCTCGCGTGAGGGCGGGGTTGGGTTGCGCGGTGCTCGCGGGGAGTTGGTTCGGCCTCGCGGGGGCGTGGCTCGGCACGATCGGAACGGCGCAGGCCTTCACCGCCTACGTCACCAACGAGAAGGCCAACACCGTCTCGGTGATCGATACCGCGACCATGGCGGTGACCGCGACCTGGAAGGTCGGGCGGCGCCCGCGCGGCGTGACGCTCTCCAAGGACGACAAGGAGCTGTTCGTCTGCGCCAGCGACGACGACCGCATCGACGTGCTCGACACGGCGACCGGCAAGGTGGTCCGCTCGCTGCGCTCGGGACCCGATCCGGAGCAGTTCATCCTCGATCAGAGCGGCAATCCGCTCTACGTCGCCAACGAGGACGACAGCCAAGTCACCATCATCGACATCGAGAAGAACAAGGTGCTGGCCGAGATCCCGGTCGGCGTGGAGCCGGAGGGGATGGGCCTGTCTCCGGACGGCAAGGTTCTCGTGAACACCTCCGAGACCACCAACATGGCCCACTTCATCGACACCAAGACCTTCGAGGTGATCGACAACGTGCTGGTGGATGCGCGCCCCCGCTTCGCCGAGTTCTCCTCGGACGGCAAGCTCCTCTGGGTCTCGGCAGAGGTCGGCGGCACGGTCTCGGTGATCGATGTGGCCACCCGCAAGGTCATCAAGAAGATCACCTTCAAGATCCCGAGCGTCACCGACGAGCAGATCCAGCCCGTGGGTGTACGCCTGACCAAGGACGGGACCAAGGCCTTCGTCGCGCTGGGGCCGGCCAACCGCGTCGCCGTGGTCGATGCCAAGACCTATGAGGTGCAGAAGTACCTGCCGGTCGGCCAGCGCGTCTGGCAGCTCGCCTTCACGCCCGACGAGAAGCAGCTCTACACAACCAACGGCACCTCCAACGACGTCTCGGTGATCGACGTGGACGGGCTGAAGGTGGTCAAGAGCATCCCGGTCGGGCTGCTGCCGTGGGGCGTGGCGATCTCGAAGAAATAACTTCAGTTCGCCGGCTAAGGCATCGTTCCGAAAGTCGCTGGCGGCCCACGGAGAAGACGATGCAAGGCCGGCGAAGGACGGGAGGAAGCGACATGAAATGGATGACGCGCCTCGGCCTCGCCGCCGCGGCCCTGATGCTCGCCGGTGCGCCTGCGGGCGCCCTCGACCTCACCAAGAAGCGCCAGAACCTGCCCGACCTCGTCCTCGGCAACGACGAGGGCAACGACTTCGTGGTCGAGAATAAGGATATCGAGCTGGAGGCCGGCAAAGCCTACCGGCTGCGCATCGTCGCCAAGGGGCGGCAGGAGTACAAGTTCTACGCGCCCGAGTTCTTCCGCTACATCTGGTTCAACCAGATCGTCATCGAGCACAAGGAGATCCACGGCGGCGGTCCGCCCGACCACCTCGAATTCGACGATCCCGGCGAGATCGCCATCGAGTTCGTCGCCATCAAGCCGGGGGCGTACAAGTGGTACGCACAGGGGCTAGAGGAGAAGGGCATGGCCGGCACGATTACGGTGAAGTGAGATGGGGCTCCTCATGAAGCGCTTCGGCACCTCGCTCATCCTGTTCCTCATCGCTGCCCCCGCGCTTGCCGACGACAAGGCTGCCTGTGCCGAGGGCATCGCTGCGGTGAGGGCGCAGGCGGAAAAGCTCGCGCCCGAGGCCGTGCCGCAGAAGCTTCAGCGCGCCCTGAAGATCGCCGAACGCGAGCAGGGCGAAGGTGAGTTCGACGAGTGCCTGGAGGCGCTCGACGACGCGCGGCGGGCGCTGCCGAAATGAGCGCCGCCCTCGAGGTCGCCGGCGTCAGCCACCGCTTCGGCCAGCGCGCCGCGCTCTCCGACGTGTCGCTGACGGTGGAGCGCGGGCATTTCATGGCGCTGCTCGGGCCCAACGGCGCGGGCAAGACCACGCTCTTCTCGGTAATCACTCGGCTCTACAACCATCAGGAGGGCCGGGTCTCGATCCTCGGCCATCCCCTCGACCGCGAGCCGTCGCGGGCGCTGGCCGGCCTCGGCGTGGTGTTCCAGGCCCGGACGCTGGATACCGACCTCACCGTGGCGCAGAACCTGCACTACCACGCCAGCCTGCACGGCATCGGCCGGGCGGCGGCGCGAGTCCGCATCGAGACCCTGCTCGCCCGCGTCGGGCTCGCCGAGCGGCGCAACGACAAGATCCGCACCCTCTCCGGCGGCCAGTCGCGGCGCATCGAGATCGCTCGCTCGCTGATCCACGCGCCGCGCCTGCTGCTCCTCGACGAACCCACCGTGGGGCTCGACCTCGAATCCCGCGCCGACATCGTCGCCATCGTCCGCGCCCTGGTCCGTGAGGAGGGGCTGTCGGTGCTGTGGGCGACCCATATCTTCGAGGAGATCTCGCCCGACGATGATGCGGTCGTTCTTCATAGGGGCCGCATCGTCGCCCGCGGCCGGGCCGGTGAGATCGGCACCCCCGGCGAGACGCTGGAGGCCGCCTTCCGCCGCCTCGTCGCCGAACCCGACACGAGAGCCGTGAAATCCGCCGCATGAGTTCCCCACCGAACCCTGCCGTTGCGGCGCGCGCCGAGATTGGCGCACCGCCCGTCCCCCATGCCGGCCGGCTCGATGCGGTCGGCTATCTCATCGCGCTCGGCGGCATCGTACGCCGCGAGCTGCTGCGCTTCTTCCACCAGAAGGAGCGCTTCTTCTCGGCGATGGTCCGCCCGCTGGTCTGGCTGTTCATCTTCGCCGCCGGTTTCCGCAATACGCTCGGCACCTCGATCGTGCCGCCCTACGAGACCTATGTGCTCTACGAGGCCTACGTGGTGCCGGGGCTGGCCGTCATGATCCAGCTCTTCAACGGCATGCAATCCTCACTCTCGATGGTCTACGACCGCGAGGTCGGCTCGATGAAGGTGTTGCTCACCTCGCCCTATCCGCGCTGGACGCTGCTGCTCGCCAAGCTGATCGCCGGAACCAGCGTCTCCATCGTCCAGGCCTACGCCTTCCTCGCCATCGCCTGGTTCTGGGAGACCGGCATCCCGCCGGTCGGCTACCTCGCCGCCCTGCCGGCCTTCCTGGCCTCGGGGCTGATGCTCGGGGCGATCGGCCTGTTCCTGTCCTCGCTGGTGCGGCAGCTCGAGAACTTCGCGAGCGTCATGAATTTCGTGATCTTCCCGATGTTCTTTGCCTCTTCTGCCCTATATCCGCTCTGGCAGGTCCGGGCATCGAGCGAGTGGCTCTACCTGATCTGCCAGGCCAACCCGTTCACCCACGCGGTCGAGCTGGTGCGGTTCGCCCTCTACGGGCGTTTCGAGCCGGTCGCCTGCGCCGTCGTGGTCGGCACCGGCCTCCTGTTCTTCACCCTCGCCGCAATCGCCTACGATCCGGGCCGCGGCATCATGGCCCGGCGCGGCGGACCGGCCGGCGAAGCCGCCTGAGAGACGCACCATGATTCTTCGCTCCGTTCGTGCCCCGCTCAGCCTCGCCCTTCTTCTGACAGCCGGGCCCGTCCTGGCGCAGCCCAAGGCCGATCCGGATTGGCCCTGCGCCCAGCGTAAGGTGACGACGCTCGGCTACGGCTCGTTATGGACGGGCCCCGACCTTGCCGAGGCCGGGGAATGGGGCAACGATCGCGAGGCGGCCCAACTCGCCCGCAAGCTCGCCTCCCGCCGCACGGAACTGCGCGAGGCCGACATCCTGCTCGACGAGTTCACGGCAAAACTCGATCCGGCCGAGAAGGGCAAGCGGCTCACCCGCGTCTTCGCCGGCGTGTTCGAGGTCATCAACGGCGAGCGCAGCACGGTGATGAGCGGCATCACCCGCTACGCGCAGGGGCAGCGCCGGCTTGCCGAGCGCATCCGCGATGAGGCGGACAAGGTGAGCGAACTCAAGGACAGCCCGGAATCCGACCCCACTAAGGTCGCCTCCAAGGAGGTCGCGGACCTGGAGAGCCAGTTCAATTGGGACCGGCGCATCTTCGACGAGCGCAACCAATCGGTCTCCTATGTCTGCGAGGTGCCGACGATCCTGGAGCAGCGCCTGGGCGAGATCGCCCGCCGCATTCAGGCGCGCCTCTGATCCGGTCTCCGCTTGATCAAAGCGGGGAGCGGACCGTTCAGCCCACGCGGCGCTTGAGCGCCGGCCAAATCCGCCATCCCGAAGGGATCAACCGGATTTGATGTGAGACATGGCGTCAAGGCCAGTCGTGGGTTCCGGGTTCGCCTCTCGCGCCCCGGAATGACGGCGCGCGGTGTCGAACCGAAGCATTCAATCGAGACGGTAGGAGACGCGATCGCGCCGGAGATCCCGATCTCGTATCGGTTCCGCCATGCGGTCGATGAGCGTATCGGTCGAGCCGGTTCCGGAATCCGTCGATGCGAATCGCTCATGGCTCCGAGCGCTTCGCGATCGTCCTTGGAAAGCACGCGCCACTTCCAGTGAAGGGCAGGACCGGCCGGCGGGGAAGACTTCCGGTGACGTGCGTTTGATGGGTGAGTCGATTGCGGTGCACTCATTCCAGATCGAGCGGCTTCGGTTCTGCGTACCGCGAATTCCGTCGGGCTTCGATCGGATGAGCCGCGGGCGGTCGAAGAAGAATTGCCGAATGATCCCGATGTCGTCTTCCTCTTTGTCCGTAAGTCTCTGACGAAGCGTCAGAAATATGTTGCCATAACAGCACGCGTCGTCGGGAAGCTTGAGCGTCTCATCATAATCAATCCTGAAGAAGCCTAGCGGCGATTGTCGTAGCCCCCGTCCTTCAGCAACATCCGGCAACGGCCCCGCTTCAAGGGGCTGCAAGCACGAACGACAAGGGCTGGGGAATGACAATGCGGGTGCTGCGAGGCAGCCTCATCGCATCGGTTGCGCTGCTTCCGGGGCAGGTGATGGCGCAAGGCGCAGGTGGCGGGCAAGCCGTTACGCTGGAGGAGATCAGCGTTGTTTCGAACACGCCGGTTGCGGCTTCGCGCCGGGTCGTGGCGACGCCGACCGCGTCGGGGCTGCGCGAGACTGTCGTGCTCGACGGCATCGATCGCAACAAGCTGCCGCAGAACACGAGCGTGCTGACGGCGAATGACGTTTCGCGGGTCGGTTTCCCGAGCACGGTTCGGGCGCTGGACGAGCGCATCGGCTCGATCAGCATCAACAACGCGCAGGGCAATCCTTTCCAGCCGACGATCACCTATCGTGGCTTCGAAGCCTCGCCGCTCGGCGGCTCGCCCCAGGGCGTGGCGGTCTACCTGAACGGGGCCCGCTTCAACACCTCGTTCGGTGACACGGTGCAGTGGGACCTGATCCCCGACATCGCCGTCGACCGGATCGAGCTCGAAGGCTCCAACCCTGCCTTCGGCCTCAACGCACTGGGTGGCGCGCTCGCGGTGTCTCTCAAGAACGGCTTCACCTACCAGGGCACCGAGATCAACGCGCTGGGCGGCTCGTTCGGCCGCGGCGCGATCGCGTTCCAGCACGGCCAGCGCATCGACAATATCGGTCTGTACGTGGCCGGCACCAAGCTCGGCGAGGAGGGCTGGCGGCGCCACTCGCCGTCGCGCCTCAACCAGATCTACGCCGACCTCGGCGTGCAGGGTGAGAAGGGCGAATTCCACTTCAACGTCATCGGCGCCAGCAACAGCCTGACCGGCAACGGCACCGCCCCGGTCGAACTGCTCAAGGTCGACCGCAGCGACGTCTTCACCTATCCCGACCAGACCAAGAACGACTTCCTCCGCTTCCAGCTCTCCGGCACCTACGACGTCACGCCGACGATCAGCGTGCAGGGCAACGCCTATTACGGCCTGTTCCGGCAGCGCACCGCCAACGGCGACGCGGCCGACGTGGAGAACTGCGAGGCGGACGACGATTTCGTCTGCTCCGAGGGCGCGGACGACAACCAGTTCTTCCTGCGCGATCGCACCGGCAATCCCGTGCGGGCCGACCGGCTGCGCACCTTCAACTTCGGCGCGGTCAACCCGGTCTTCGCCGACCGCTTCGACGAGGGCGGCCCCTACGCCTTCCTGAACCAGACCCGCACCGACACCGACAATTTCGGCGCCACGGTCCAGACCGTCATCCGCGAGCCGCTGTTCGGCCTGCCGAACCGCTTCGTGCTCGGCGGCTCGTATGATGGCGGCCGGACCCGCTTCGGGGCCGACAACTCGATTGGCGGCCTCACCCTCGATCGCGGCTTCTCGCCCCCCGGCATCGTCGTCTCCAGCGACGACGGCATCATCACTCCCGTCTCCGTGCGCACCTCGAACGATTACGGCGGCATCTACTTCACCAACAACACCGACCTGACCGAGCGCCTGACCCTGACGCTGCAGGGCCGGTTCAACATGGCCAAGATCGTCCTGCGCGACCAGATCGGCACGGCACTCAACGGCGACCACTACTATGAGCGCTTCAATCCCGGGATCGGCGCGACCTACAAGATCATCCCCGACTACCTCGTCGCCTACGGCGGCTACACCGAGGCCAACCGCGCCCCGACGCCGGCGGAACTCTCCTGCGCCGACCCGCTGGCGCCCTGCTCGCTCACCAACTTCTTCGTCGGCGACCCGCCGCTGAAGCAGGTTGTGGCGCGTACGGTCGAAGCGGGTGTCCGCGGCCGCATCCCGCAGCCCGACGATATCTTCGGCGGCATCCTGTCGTGGAAGGCCGGCTTCTTCTCGACCCGCAACGACGACGACATCCTGTTCGTGCCGGCTCCCGACACGATCGGCCGCGCCTATTTCCGCAATGTCGGCTCGACCAAGCGGCAGGGCGTCGAAGCGAGCCTGTTCTACAACACGCCGCGCTGGAACGCCTTCATCGACTACGCCTTCGTCGATGCGACCTTCGAATCGCCGGTTGAACTCGCGGCCCCCGGCAACCCGTTCAACAGCGAGGGCGGCGACGAGGGCGGCGTCGTGCTCGTGCGTCCGGGCAACCGTCTGCCCGGTGTCGCGCCGCACCAGCTCAAGGTCGGCGTGCAGTACCAGGTGACGCCGGAATGGCGGATCGGCGCGCTCGCCCGCTTCGCCACGGGCAAGTTCCTCGTCGGCGACCCGACCAATCAGAACAAGACCACGGGCGACTACGCGGTGTTCGGCTTCAACACCAGCTACCGCATCGCGCCGAACATCGAGCTCTACGGCTTCGTCGAGAACGCGTTCAACGCCCGCTACGCCACCTTCGGTACCTTCTCGCCGGTGGACGAGGTTCCGATCGTCCGGGTGCCCAACGCCACCTCGAACCGCAGCCTTGCACCCGGCGCGCCGGTGGCGGCCTTCGGCGGCCTACGCATCCTGTTCGAGCCGCCGCCCCCGGCTCCCATCGTCGAGCCGCTGCCGCTGGTCCGCAAGGGCTGACGGCAGGTCGGATATCGGCCTCACCCGGACCGGTTGCGGTCCGGGACGTCTCGCAAGGGTTGCAAGCGGCGCGGTTCTCTTGAACCGCGCCGTTTCTATATTCAGGCGGTGAGCGCGGAGACTCCAGGCAGGAAAGCGCGCCGCTTCGCGCTCGCCTATTGCCAAATCATCCCGGGCAAGTTACGCAATCTCAGCGAGGCCGACCGGCCGCTTCGCCTCAGGTGAGCGGCCGCCATTGCCTCTGCGATTTTGCCGTCCGCCCGGTGCCGAGCCGGGCTTGTTCGATCAGGAGTTTGCTCCCAATGGCGTTCCGCCTCTCCTCTGCCGTTCTGCTCACCGCGCTCGTCGCGGCCCCGGCCTACGCGGCTCCGACCACCACGACGAAGGTCGACATCGCCGCCTTCGATCCGGACAAGGATGGCACCATCGATCTCAAGGAAGCCCAAGCCGCCGGTTCCGCCGCCTTCGACAAGCTTGATCCGGATAAGGACGGCACCCTCGATGCCAAGGAGCTGAAGGGCCGCGTCAGCGAGGCCGAGCTCAAGAAGCTCGACCCGGACAACGACGGCACCCTCGACAAGAAGGAATACCTCGCGGCCATCGAGGCTCAGTTCAAGGCCGCCGATCCGGACAACGATGGCACCATCGACGCCAAGGAGCTGTCGAGCCCGGCCGGCTCGGCTCTGGTCAATCTGATTCGCTAAGTTTCCGGACATTCGGGATGGAGGAGGGTGCGGATCGTGATCCGCACCCTTTTTCGTGTCCGGTAGTCGGTCGGGCCTCGTCCGGCGTGCCCGGGCGAAGCGTCGCAGACCGGAACCCTGAGGTGGTCTGACGGGCTTTCTTCGGCCGAAGCGGGGGTCACAGAACCTGCCCGCGAAAAGCCATTCGGAGGAGCCCAAATCCCATGCGTATAGCCTTCAGCCTGTCCATCGCCGTCGTCGCCCTCGTTGCGGCGGGTCCCGCCCTGGCGGTGAACTGCAAGGACGACATCGCTGCGGTGGAGCGCCGGCTCAACAGCGTCGGTGCGGAGCAGGTGACCGGCAAGGAGCCGCCGGGCGGCCCCACCGCCTCGGCCTCATCGAAAGCCCTCGACAAGCCGCCGGCTGGCGCTCCGTCCGACCCTGCGACCAAGCCGACAAAGGCCGGCGTCGAGGAGGCACGCACCCTCCTCGCCAAGGCCAAGGAGCAGGACAAGGCCGGTCAGGAGACCGCGTGTCAGGACACGATGACCAAGGTGAAGGAGAAGGCCGGCGCGCTGCCGTAATCCGGCACGACGGCGAAGACGCGTACCTTACTTAACGAAGAAGGCCCGGAACTGCGCTCTGGCGGTTCCGGGCCCCGTCCCGTTCGAAGTCTCAGAAATCCTCAATACGCGTTGTCGGTCTTGAAGAGCGCGAGCGGCGTGGTGAGCAGGATTTTTAGGTCGAACAGGATCGACCAATTCTCGATGTAGTGCAGGTCGTGTTCGACCCGGCGCTGGAGCTTCTCGCTGGTGTCGGTCTCGCCGCGCCAGCCGTTGATCTGCGCCCAGCCGGTAATGCCGGGCTTCACCTTATGGCGGGCGAAGTAGCCGTCCACCACCTGATCGTAGAGCGTGTTCGCCGCCTTGGCCTGGATCGCGTGCGGGCGCGGCCCGACCAGAGAGAGATCGCCGCGGATCACGTTGAAGAGCTGAGGCAACTCGTCGAGCGAGGTCTTGCGGATGAAGCGGCCGACCCGTGTCACGCGGGGGTCGGTCTTGGTAACGAGCTGCGCCGCGCCGGCATCGCAGCGATCGACATACATCGAGCGGAACTTGAAGATCTCGATCAGCTCGTTGTTGAAGCCGTAGCGCTTTTGCCGGAACAGCACCGGTCCGGGAGAGGTGAACTTCACCGCGACCGCAACAGCCAGCATCACGGGCGAGAGAGCCGCCAGCAGCATCAGGCCGACAAGACGGTCGAACGCGCCTTTCAGGATGACATCCCAATCGGCGAGCGGCTTGTCGAACACGTCGAGCAGCGGCACGTCGCCGAGATAGGAGTAGGCGCGCGGGCGCAGGCGCAATTTGGTCGCGTGGGCCGACAGTCGGATATCGACCGGCAGGACCGAGAGCTTGGCGAGCATCTGCAGAATGCGAGTCTCGGCCGAGATCGGCAGCGTGAACACCACGAGATCGAGCGGAGCGTGACGCGCGTAAGTGACGAGGTCGCTCACATTGCCGAGCTTGGGGTGGCCAGCCACTTCGGCGCCGGAGCGGTCGTCACCCCGGTCATCGAACACGCCGATGATGCGGATCCCGCTCTCGCCGCCGGATTCAAGCGCGCGGATCAGTTCTTCGGCAGCTGGGCCACCGCCGACGATGGCGGTGCGGCGGTCGAAGCGGCCCTTGGCCATCTGCCTGCGCACGAAGGCCAACAACACGGTGCGGCCGCCCAGCAAGAGCCCGAGGCCGGCCATGTAGTAGCTGAGCAGCCAGATACGAGAGTAGTGGTCGGCGGTTTTGGCGAGAACCATGGCGGCGGCCACCATGAGGAAGGCCACCGACCAACCGGTGGCGAGCCTCACCGCCGTTCTCGGCAGGTCGCGGAACGCGCCGATCCGGTAGCTGCCCGACGCCTGGAACAACCCCAGTGCCGCGATGGTGACGGCGAAGATGGCGGTGACGTAGCGCGGCGCCAACGGCACGACGCCGCGCAGCAGCGCTTGGTGCAAGGCGAGGCCAAGGAGAATCAAGCCGCAGAATTCGGCGAGCCGGACGCAGCCGGCGAGCACGACCGGCGAAAGCCATGAAGCCTGTCGTGGCGGTTCCGATGCAGAGGTCTGCGAGGCGCCTGGTCGATCATCCCCCATATCGAGCGTCAGCGGCGCCGGAATGGAGGTTAGCACGCCGCCCTGCTCGGCGGCCTTGAGCAGATCTCGAACGTCGATGGCACTCATCGGAATGTTCCACGTGAAAACGTCGAGCCTCTTCGGCCGCGGAGTATGCCGGATCGATCTTCACGAAAGCCTAAGGTGCGGGCGGGCTCGCTTGGCCCGAGACGAGACAGGCAACGGATCATCATCGTCCTCATGCCGCGGCGGCAGAGGCGGCACTCACCCGCTTCGCGCGGAACGCGGCGGCGTAGCCGCACAGCACGTCGGTCGCCATGCGGTTCATGGAGAAGCGGGTGCGCAGCGAGTCGCTGAGCGCGCGCGCTCGGCCATCCCGAGTGGCGGGAGCCTCGTCGAGGATGCGGATGATGGCGGCGCTGAGCGCCTCGTCGTCACCGGGCGGCACCAGATCACCGGACAGCGTGCCGAAGATCTCGGGGATGCCGCCGACATTGGTGGCCACGAGGGGCTGGCCGGCCGCGGCCGCTTCCAGCACGACGTAGGGCAACGACTCGGCAAGCGACGGCACCACCATGACCCGCCCGCGGCCGAGCACAGGGCGGATGGCCTGTGGCGGCTCGAAGGCGATGGCGTCGCGCAGGCCGAGATTCTCGGCCATCGCCGCGAGGCTCTCGGTATCGGGCCCTGAGCCGACCATGAGCAGGCGCAGGTGGCGGCCTCGGCCACGGACCCGCGCGAGGGCCCGCAGCAGCACCGGAAGGCCCTTGGCTTCGCGCAATTCGCCGACATAGACGAGGTCGAACGGGTCCTGCGAGGTTCCGACCGGCGTGAATTCGGCCTCGGCGATGCCGTTGTGAACGATCCGCTCGAGGCGCGGTGACCCGCCGGCATAGGCGGCGTGGCGCGAAGCGACATACTCGCTCTCGAACAGGAACAGGTCGGTCGCGCGGGCCATCACCCGTTCCGCGGCCATGTAGACACGGTGCAGCGGCGTCCCCGGCCGGTAGTTGTAACTTCCGCCGTGCGGGGTATAGGCGCGAATTACACCGCGGCCGGCCCGCCCTAGCGGCGCCAGCCGGGCGAAGACGCCACCCTTGGCGCCGTGACCGTGCACTACGTCTGCACCGACGGCGAGAGCCCGTTCCCGTACGGCACGCAGAGCCGCGAGGTCGCTCGCATGCGGGTTGCGGCGCATGGGGATCCGCTTCACGCCGAGGGCGAGATGCGGAGCCAGTTCGGCGAGCGCCTGCTCGGCGCGTTCCCCACCGGTCGAGGCATCACAGACGAGACCCACCGCATGTCCGGCCTCGGCCTGAAGGCGGGTGAGGTCGACGACATGACGGAACAGGCCGCCGACCGGAGCCCTGAACACGTGGAGGATACGGTGGCGCTCGCCCGAGCCGCCACGAGACCGCAATTCGACGACCGGGCTGCTCGCAAGGTTCTGCGGTGCCAGTGCGCCGTCGAGAGAAGGGGCGATGGGAGCGGTCACGTCCGTCGATCTCCGCAGGGGTGGTCCCGAAGCGGGAGCCCATTTGGCGAAAGGATCGGCGCGATGCCGTCAGCGCGCAGTTAAGAGGCGAGCCCAACAGGCTTGCGAAGGGCCAGCGGCCCGCGTCTACGGGCGCCTTTCACGGATTTCGGTTAGGCGTTGGTGAACGCTGTCGCGCGTCGGCTCAGAAGAAGCGCTCCTTGACGACGATGGTGTCGCCGGGGCGCACCGGATAGGACATCGGCACAATGCCGTTGACGAGGCCGCCCGGACCCTCGCGGGTCAGTACCGCGTAGTCGCGCGCCGCTCGCGGTCCGAAGCCAGCGGCAATCGCCACCGCGGTCTCGACCGTCATGCCGTTGACGTAGGGGTACTGACCCGAGGTCGTGACCTCGCCGAGGATGTAGAAGGGACGGTAGGCATCGACCTCGACGGTGACGTGCGGCTCGCGCACGAAGCCTGCGGCGAGCTTCGATTCGATCAGCCGGGCAGCCTGCGCCGTGGTCTGGCCGCCGACCTGGACGACGCCGATCAGCGGCATCGCGATCCGCCCGCCGCCATCGACCGCGTAGATGTTGGACAGGTTGTCTTGCCCGAACACGATGACCCGCAACTTGTCGCCCGCCGCCAGGGAGTAGCGGGCGCCGATTGAGCCGGTGCCGGTGGCGTCGAGATCGACGGTCCGGAAGTCCGGGCGTAGGCAGCCGCCGAGCGCGAGGACGGATGGGAGAGCCAGGAGGAATGCGCGCCGCTGCATCGCCATCGCCGTTGTAGGAACCTCGGCGGTATTTAAGAGCACATGGTTAACGAATGCTGATCCGCCCGGCGGGACGCGCGAATTCCCGTCTGTCCAAACAGCGCGCTGTCCCGAATGCAGGCTCGAGGCGGGTCGAGACCTTAACGCGACGTCAACCTTAACCGCCTCAATTGACGCAGGACGGGTGAATCAGCCCGATTCCGCGTCCTGACTTCGTAAAGACTGCCCATGCCGCGCCTCAGGCTGTCGACCGATCCGTCTCTTCCGCCATCCGGTGGGCCCGGTGGGCCCGGAGACGGGCTGGCGGTCGCGCAGATTGCCGGTGTCCTGCGCCGCTCCTGGGCCTGGATCGCCGTTCCCACCCTAGTGGCCGTGCTCGGTGCCGGTGTGTTCGTGCAGGTAGTGACCCCGCGCTATACCGGTGAGGCCAAGGTTCTCCTGGAGAGCCGCGATCCCGCCTTCGCCCGAACCGCTGCGGAGCGGACGGACCAGGCCCCGCCGATCGATGAGCAGGCCGTGGCGAGTCAGGTGCAGGTGGCGATGTCGCGCGATCTCGCTCGCGAGGCGATCCGCAGTCTAAAGCTCGTCGGCAACCCAGAATTCGATCCGGAGGCCGAGGGGACCTCGGCGATCCGGCGCACGCTGATGATGCTCGGCCTCGTCTCGGCGCCGATGGAGCGGCCCTCCGAGGACCGCATCCTCGACACCTATCTCGATCACCTGCTGGTCTATCCGGTCGGCAAGTCGCGCATCCTCGCCGTCGAGTTCCGCTCGCGCGATCCCGAACTCGCCGCGCGCGGCGCCAACACGGTAGCCGACCTCTACCTTGCCTCGCTGGAGGCAGCCTCGGTCGATACCGCGCGCTACGCCTCGACCTGGCTCGGCAACAACATCGCGACCCTGCGCGCCCGCGTCGCCGAGGCCGAGGCGAAGGTCGAAGCGTTCCGGGCCAAGCACGGCCTGATCGGCACAGGCAGCAACGCGACCGCGCAACCGCTCTCGACCCAGCAGCTCTCCGAGCTATCAAGCCAGCTCTCGCAGGCTCGCACGATCCAAGCGGACCTGACCGCCCGCGCCAAGCTTCTGAAGGACATGATCAAGGAGGGCCGCGCCTTCGAAATCCCGGACGTGGCCAACAACGAGCTGATCCGGCGCACGGTCGAGAGCCGCATGGCGATGCGCGCGCAACTCGCCCTCGAATCGCGTACGCTCCTTCCGGCCCATCCCCGCATCAAGGAACTGACCGCCCAGGTTCAGGACCTCGAGAACCAGATCAAGGCGGCCGCCGAGCGGGTGGTGCGTACCCTGGAGAACGACGCGAAGATCGCGGGCGCTCGGGTCGAGTCCCTGCGGGCTGCGGTCGAGGGTCAGAAGGACGTGGTCGCCAAGGGCAACAGCAGCGAAGTCGAGCTGCGTGCGCTGGAGCGCGAGGCGAAGTCCCAGCGCGAGCAACTCGAATCCTATCTCGCCCGCTACCGCGAGGCGGCGGCGCGCGACGCCGAGAACGCGAGCCCCGCCAACGCCCGCGTGGTGTCCCGCGCGGTCGTGCCCGATCTGCCGTCCTTCCCGAAGAAGATCCCGGTCATCGCCTTCACGGCGGTGCTCGTCTTCCTGCTCGCCAGCGCGGCCGTCATCGGCCGCCACCTCCTCGTCGCGCCGCCGCGCCCGGACGGGGACCGCACCGGGGATGAGGGCGAGCCGGTCTTCGCCGGCGCGGCGAACGATCGTGGGCGTGACTTCTACCCCGAAGCCGAGCCGCCCTCCCGCCGCCGTCCTACCTACGAGCCGGTCTATGGCGGGGCCTATCCGGCCTCCGCGACGGACCGCTTCGCCCCGGCGCTCGCCTTCGCCAACTCCCTGAGGGCGACGGCGACGGTACAGCACCCGGTCTTCGCCAGCACGGCTCCGATCGGGACCGGCGCCGCGGAACGGGGAACCGCCGCCGAGGGCAAGGACGGGTTCAGCGTGCCCGCGAAATCCTCCGCCTCCTTGACCGATCTGGACGGATTGATCACCCGGCTGGAGAGCGGCGCGGGTAAGATGCGATCCGCGGGTGAAGCGAAGGGCGGCTGCGTGCTCGTGGTCGAAACCCTCCGCGTGGGCGGTACACCCGGCCTCGCCTCCGACCTCGCCCGCGCACTCGGTCCGCGCCGTCAAACCCTCTTGGTCGATGTCAACGGAGGCGTCTCCGATCCGTCTCAGCCGGGGCTCACCGATCTCGTGGCCGGCGAAGCCGACTTCCTCGATGTGATCCAGCCGGTCCGTGGCTCGCGGCTCCACGCGGTCACGCGCGGCGTGGCTCCCCTCGATGTGCTGGTTGAGGAGCCGCAAGGCCTCGCCATCGGTCTCAACGCCCTGTCGCAGAGCTACGACTGGGTGCTCTGCCGTCTTGAGGCGGGTGATGGGCTGGAGGCGGCCGAACTGATTCCCGCGGTCGGACCCTGCATGGACTCGATCGTGATCGCCTCGGATGCGGCGGCCGACGACCCCGCACTCGTCTCGCTTTATCGTCTCGCCCGGGAGACGGGGGTGCGGCAGGTGGTGGTGGCCCACCACCGGAAGGACGGGGCGTTGGAAGCGCGGCTTGAGAGCACCCCGCTGCGCCTCTCCGCCTGAGGCGGTCGGCGGTACTCTCCCGTTCAGTGGCTCGCCTGTCCCTCCTCGTCCGCGGCGGTCATTGCTGCGGCCATCCGCAGGGCCCAGAGGTTCGTGCCCAGAAGGGTCATGAACAGAAGGACCGCGCTGTACACGATCGCGGAGAACAGGCTTGGCACGGTACCTCTCCGGGACGCAGCGGTGGTTCCGCCGGCTCTGATCGGAGAGAGACCGGCGGAACCGCCGAGCCTCGCTAGGGGGGCCGCGTGCGACCCGGCACGTGGAACTTGCCTGCTCCCTGAAAGACCTGCTTTAACATAATTTATGGTTGTGTTCGGCCGCGGCCGGGTCGTTCAAGATGTCGAGACCGGACCGATCGCGTCGGAATGCGGTGTGACCCGACTATGTCTCTGATGTTGCGCGTGATTTCGCGTCGCGTGACGGTGTCGGAGCATGCGCCGCCACCGTCTGTGACAAGGCGACGCAGGCCAGTCTTGGCTCAGTGTCGAGCTGGACTTGTTGCCGGCTCACCTCAAGTCGGAGCGTTTTGCCCTTCTTGTCTCAAGAAGAAGCGGGCGCCCCTATAGTCTAGGGCATCATCACGGAAGGTTGCCGCCGGCGATAGGAGAAACCATGCCCTAGAACGGCAGCTTCATGCCGGGCGGCAGGGGCAGGCCCTTCGTCAGCTCCGCCATCCTCTCCTGGGCCGTGGTCTCGGCCTTGCCGCGGGCATCGTTGCAGGCGGCCACGATGAGATCTTCCAGGATCTCCCGCTCGTCGGCGACCATCAGGCTCGGATCGATCGAGACGCCGAGCACCTGACCCTTGGCCGTCATCCGCACACTCACGGCGCCGCCGCCGGAGGCACCCGACACCTCGACCGAGTCGAGTTCCGACTGGAGCGACGCCATCTTCTCCTGCATGGCCTGGGCCTGCTTCATGATGCCCATCAGGTCGCGCATGGGGTCCACTCCGGTTCGCGTCGAGAAAAAGTTTGCTTCCCGCACTTAGGCGCGCGTGAGCGCGCCTGCCAGGGGCGGCGCCGCTTGCAGGCGTCGTCCTAGTGCGTCTTGCTCAGGCGTCGTCGTCCTCCGCCTCCTCGGGCGGTGGCGCGGCAGGTCCGGTGCCGTCCGCTGCAGTCTCGGCGGCCTCGCCCTCCGGTGCCTTGTCGCGGACATCGACGATTTGGGCGCCGGGAAAGCGCGACAGCACCTCCCGCACGAGCGGGTGCGCGGCGGCGTTCTGGTGGCGGGTCTCCTCGGCGGCCCGCGAATCTTCCGCGAGCGTCGGCGCACCCTTCTCCTTCGAGAGCGCGACGAGCCAGCGCCGTCCAGTCCAGGCATCGAGCGCCCTCGCGAGGTCGGTCGGAAGGCTCTGGCGCCCGCCGGGGGCGAGGCGGAACTCGATCCGGCCCTCCTCGAAGCGCACGAGATGCACGTCGCGCTCCAGCGCCACCTTCAGGGCGATGTCGCGGGCGGCCTCGGCCTGGGCGACCACGTCCTCGAAACGCCCGAGCCGCGGGCCGGCGGGCACCGCCGGGGCCGGGCGCGGCGCCGCCTCGGCGGCGGCGGAGCTGACGGGGACGGACGCCAAGGCCGGTCGAGGCGACGGCTGCGGCGCGGGCGGCGCCATCTGAAGGGCCGCCGAGCCGTGAGACGCCATCGCGCCGCCGCCGTCGCGCCCGAGGCTCGTTCGGCCCCCGCCGCCCTCCGAGGCCGCCACATCGGCGCGGAGCTGGCGCAGGGCTTCGTCGGGAGTCGGCAGGTCGGCGGCGTAGGCGAGCCGCACGATCGCCATTTCGGCCGCCGCGAGCGGGCGGGGGGCGGCCTGCACTTCGGGCAGCGCCTTGAGCAGGATCTGCCACGCCCGCGACAGCGCCCGCACCGGCAGGCGCGCGGCGAACTGGGCGCCGCGCACCCGCTCGGCCTCGCTCAAGGTCGGGTCGGCCTCGGCCCCCGGCACGAGCTTGAGGCGGGTGACGAGATGGGTGAAGCCGGCGAGATCCGACAGCACCACCGCCGGATCGGCCCCCGCATCGTACTGGGCACGTATCTCGGCGAAGGCGGCCGGCACGTCGCCGCGCATCGCCGCTTCGAACAGATCGACGATGCGCGAGCGGTCGGCGAGCCCGAGCATGTCGCGCACGCCCGCCGCCGTCACCGCGCCGGCCCCATGGGCGATGGCCTGATCGAGCAGCGAGAGCGCGTCGCGCACCGAGCCCTCGGCGGCGCGAGTGACGGCGGCGAGCGCCTCCGCCTCGGCCTCGACGCCTTCGGCTGCGCAGATCTTCTTCAGGTGGGCGGAGAGCACGTCGGCCTCGACCCGGCGCAGGTCGAAGCGCTGGCAGCGCGACAGGATCGTCACCGGGACCTTGCGGATCTCGGTGGTCGCGAACACGAACTTGGCGTGGGGCGGCGGCTCCTCCAGCGTCTTCAGGAAGGCGTTGAACGCCTTCTCGGAGAGCATGTGGACCTCGTCGACGATGTAGACCTTGTAGCGGGCCGAGACCGGCGAATAGCGGATGCCGTCGATGATGCCACGCACGTCATCGATGCCGGTATGCGAGGCGGCGTCCATCTCCAGCACGTCCATGTGCCGGGATTCCATGATCGCCTGACAGTGCTGGCCGAGTTCCGGCATCGACACGGTGGGGCCGGTATCCGGCCCGCCGGTGCGCAGATAGTTGAGGCCGCGGGCGAGGATGCGGGCGGTGGTGGTCTTGCCGACGCCGCGCACGCCCGTGAGCATCCAGGCCTGCGGGATGCGGTTGGCAGAAAACGCGTTGGCCAGCGTGCGCACCATGGCGCCCTGGCCGATCAGGTCGTCGAAGGTCTGGGGACGATACTTGCGCGCCAGCACCCGGTAGGGCGTCGCGGCCGTGGCGATGGGCATGCCGGGCAGGCCCGGCTCGTCGGTGAGCGTGCCGTGCGTCTCGTCCATGCCGCCGTTCGAATTTTCGGAAAGAGGCCGGGCCGTCCGGCGTCAAGCCGACGGCGAGGGTGGGAGGCTGGACAAAGACCCGCTCGGTCTCGTTAGGGCTGCTTCCTTCCGGACCTGACCCGGTTGGCGAGTGAAACGTCCCTCGCCAACCTCCCGCGCCGTATATGACGGCCCGCGCGGCGGGATGCAAGCGGGTTGCCCCGCCGGATCGGCGCGGCCATGCTTCCCCGGTAGAATGGGAGGGACCATGCGGACGACCACGATCGTTCTCACCGCGCTCGCCGGCCTGACGATGCCCGCCGCGGCGCAGGAGCCAGCGCAGGAAGGGGCTCCCAAGGATTGGCAGGGCCGCTACCGCTACGAGCACGCCGCCGGGCGGACGGCCGGCGGTACGGGGATGGTCGTAAATTACGACCTCGTGCTGCGGCCCCCGGATGTCCGCGACGGCTGCGTCCTCACCGTGCGGGGCTTCCAGAGCGACGAGACGATCCGGTGCAGGACTCGCCGGGAGGGGCAGGATCTCGCCGTGGCGTTCGACCGCTACGGCGATGGCAGCACGGTCAACAAGTACGGGGTGGCGGTCTACAAGCCGGGGCAGCCGCTGTTCACGCTGGCGAAGGGGGCCGGCGGCAAGTTCGCCACCCGCTGGCAGGGCCTCAAGCCGGACGGCGGGGGCGTGGCCGAAAGCGGGCCGTACTTCGCCAGGGTGAAATAGCTCCGGAGCGGCGGGCGCCCCGGAGCCGCAGCCTCACTCGGCCTTGCGGTTCACGATCTCCGTCGTCTTCGGATCGAGCTTGAGATCGAACTGCTTGCCGTTGGCGTCGATGGCGTCGTCCACCTCGATCATGCCGTCGTCCAGCTCGATCTCCTTCCACTTGGTGAAGCCCTCCTTCTTCAGGATGTCCTCGACCTTGGTCTGCTGGTCGGGCGGCAGCTTCTGGTCGGCGAGCGCCGGGCCGGCGAGCAGGGCGAGGCCGAGCGCGGCGGCAGCGAGCGGGCGGACGAACATGAGAAGACTCCTTCGGCAGATTGGTAACCGGCGAACGATTTTGTTTCACCGGTGGTTCCTATCGCCTTGGCCATACTGGCGCGGCTGGTCCCCGTGAACGGGCGAGCACCCCGACGGAGCGAGGAGCCAAACCTGCTGGTCCGAAAGGCCGCGCTTGCAATTGCCAGCGCGCGAAGTGCCGCCTAGGCTGCAACCTCTGGGTTCGGAGCCTATCGAGACCATGGTCACGCGCGTCGCCACCGTCGCCTTCGAGGGAATCGAGGCGCGTGCCGTCGACGTGCAGGTGCAGATCGCCCCCGGCGCGGTCGCCTTCACCCTCGTCGGCCTGCCCGACAAGGCGGTGGCGGAATCGCGCGAGCGGGTGCGCTCGGCGCTGATCGCCTCGGGGCTGGCCCTGCCGGCCAAGCGGATCACCTGCAACCTCGCCCCCGCCGACCTGCCGAAGGAGGGCTCGCATTACGACCTGCCGATCGCGCTCGCGGTGATGGGTGCCATCGGCGCGCTGCCGGCGGACGCGCTGGGCGGTTACTGCGTGCTCGGCGAACTGGCGCTCGACGGCTCGATCACAGCGGTGGCCGGCGTGCTGCCCGCGGCAATGGCGGCCAACGGCCGGGGGCTCGGCCTGATCTGTCCCGCCGCGACGGGGCCTGAGGCGGCCTGGGCCGCGGGCGACATGGACGTGCTCGCCCCGCGCTCGCTGATCCAGCTCGCCAACCACTTCAAGGGCAGCCAAGTGATGGCCCGGCCCCAGCCCGCCGTCGCCGCACCTGCCGGTCCGATGCCGGATCTGCGCGACATCAAGGGTCAGGAGGGGGCCAAGCGGGCGCTCGAGATCGCCGCTGCCGGCGGCCACAACCTGCTGATGAACGGTCCGCCCGGAGCCGGCAAGTCGATGCTCGCCGCGCGTCTCCCCTCGATCCTGCCGCCGCTCGGGCCCCGCGAGCTGCTCGAAGTCTCGATGATCCAGTCGGTCGCGGGCGAGCTGAAGGGCGGCGCGCTCTCGAACCGGCGCCCGTTCCGCCAGCCGCACCATTCCGCCTCCATGGCTGCGCTCGTCGGCGGCGGCCTCAACGCCCGTCCGGGCGAGGCCTCGCTCGCCCATGGCGGCGTGCTGTTCCTCGACGAATTACCCGAGTTCACGCCCCAGGTGCTCGATTCCCTGCGCCAGCCGATGGAGACGGGTGAGATCATGATCGCGCGGGCGAACGCGTTCGACCAATCCCCACCTTCGTGGTAGTCGATGAGAAAGCGATGCACTTTCAGGCGGTTAAAGTGGGAAAACCTCAGCGGCAGGCGGTCTCGTACGCTCGGTTCAGCCACCGGAAGCAGGCGGCGGGTTCGACGATCGAGCGGCAGGAAGAACTCCTCGCGGCGTACCTTCAAGACCACCCCGACATCACGCTCTTGGAGCAGTTTTCCGACAAGGGCGTCTCCGGCTTCCGGGGACGCCACGCGAAGGATGGGGCGCTCGGTCGGCTCCTCGGCGATATCCAGCAAGGCAAGCTTCCGACCCCGCTGGTGCTCATCATCGAATCGGTCGATCGGCTGAGCCGCGAACCGATGATGGATGCGTGGGACCGCTTCAACACCCTGCTGAAGGCGGGCGTGACGGTCGCGGTCTGCGACATGCGGCTCGAAATCGACCGCGACGCGCTCAGCAAACAATCGTGGAAGCTCCATTCGCTCATCAACGCGATGGAGCGGGCACACGGCGAATCAGTTCGGAAGAGCGATCTCATCACCGCGGCGTGGCGCAAGAACATCAAGGACGCCTACGCGCGGAAGACCGCGATCAAGGGGTACGTCGGACCGCCGTGGGTGACGTTCGACGAGGAAACGCAGCGGTACGTCATCACCGAAGCGAATCACCTCACCGTTCAGACAGTGCGGCGCATCTTCGAGTGGGCTGCGGACGGGGTGACCGCGCACGGGATCGCCAAGCGGCTCAACGAGCAGAAGGTGCCGCTCTTCCGCGCCCACGTCGCGAAGACCCACGTGCGGCAGGGATGGTATCAGGGGTACATCACCGAAATCCTGAAGAACCGGCAGGTGCTGGGCGAGCACCGCTACCGGGACGGGGAGGTGATCGAGGGGTACTTCGACCCGATCATCTCGCCCGAATTGTTTTTCCAAGCGCAACAGAATCTCGTGCGGCGTCCGGGGGTGGCGGGACGCCGGGGGCAGACCCTCTCGAACCTGTTCACCGGTCTCGCTCACTGCACGTGCGGCGGGCACATGGAGATGACCCGCAACCGCGCGCCCTCGGAGAACGGCCCGGAACCGATCAAGTACTTGATGTGCTCGAACCGGAAGCGCCGCTTCGGCTGTGAAGCCGTGGGGATGGTCAACTACCCCAAGCTGGAAGAAGCAATTCTTTCGTTCCTCCCCAACGTGCCGTGGTCGGAGATCGTGCGGGAGGAGAACCCCCACGATCCGCTCCCCGGCATCGACCACCGCATCGCGACGGTCATGTTGGAAATCGCCGAGCTTGAGACGACCCGTGCGCAGGCGAAGCGGATGATCCTGAAGGGGGAGGAATTCGAGGAAGAGTTCACTCCCGTCCTCGCTGATGCGATGAAGGGGTTGCGTCAGGCGGAGACGAGCCTTGCCGAGCTTCAGGTCGAGCGGGCGAAGGTCGCCACCACCTGGGGGAACCGCCCCGGCTTGATCCGCACGGCGGAAGAGTTTCACGCGAAGATGAGCACCGCCTCCGACGCGGAGCGCTTCATCATCCGCACCCGCCTCTCCGAAGCCTTGAAGGAGATGGTCACGACGATGGTGTGCGACACGGTGAAGAAGACCGTCGCCGTGGCATGGGGCGGGCGGTACGCCCAGCTTGTCTTCATGCCGATCCGCAAAGACCCCATCGTCTACGGAAGGTGGACGCGGCTCTTCTACCCGAACGACTTCCCTGGAGAGGGGGAGCGGATCAACGCGAAGAAAGAGTTCGCGCGCATCACCCACGAGATCATGGAAGCCGGCTTCTCTTGGGACATGTTCGCGGAGAAGTGACCCGCGATGCCCGCATCGAACACTTTCCTGCTACGGCTCAGCAGATGATCCGCGAGGGGCGGTTCAAGAAGGCGGTGCCGTTGCTGCGCCAGTTTCGGTCGAGGCTGCGCGTATCCATTCATTAAGCATCTGATGAATCGCGACTCGCATTCCCCGTGCCAATGTGCAGAAGTGGCGTTGGGCCGATGTTTTGATGGTCTTGGCTGGGCGAATTTAACCATCGCACAATCTTCGCGTTGATACGGGGTCTTCTTTGTGAGAGCTTCTTCGACGAAGGAGTTTTTGCCATGTCCGGGATCAGCGAAAATAAGACCGCGGCTCAGAGCGCCACGTTTCAACAAAATGCCTCGATGCTTCGTCATCTCGCCCGCCTCTACGTCACCGACATAAAGTTTGCATACCGTTGGACGAACGACGCGATGAACACGTTCGGCTACGGCGAAGAAGCTCTTCTGGACGTAACCGCGGATATGACAGCGGTCACGCGAGCTTTCGCCGAATCGCTATCCCCGTATATCGCGGAGGCCAATGAAGTTGTTCAAGCGTGGGAAGCTCTCATCCTGTCTCAGGCGGACATTACCGATCGTCCGGCGTGGAAGGACCCGAAGATCAACCAGCGGATCGCCGTACTCACCACTGCCTTGTCTCCGACGCTCGGAGCTTTCGAGCAGCAACTGCGCGCACTGAACGATGCAATGCTCACCGCTCAGTTTGACGAAATTCTTGCATCGAGCAGGCATTACGTCAGCATGAAATCGATCGAAGGTTCTGCTGAGGAGTATGGCGCGATCGATTGGGGGCATACGCTCGATCTCGGGCGCTCCACCCTGCCGAGCGCGCACTTCGGACAAGCGGCATAATGCACGTTGATTACGTGGGGTCTTGAGGGAACCGCTACGTCGATCGCGCTGCGCGGTCTGGGAGGGCGTGTAGTTTCACGCCGTGATGACTGACGGCTACACGCTCACCGGTTGTTCATCACCCGATGGTCGGAGAATGACGCAGGGATGAACGTCTGAGCCGACACACGGGGAATATGGGCCTCCGCGACTCAGCATATGTTGCTTGGCGCTTCAAAGTGGAGAGCGACCGCGTGTTCTCCGTCAGCCAATGCAAGGCGACGGCGGTGAAGCTGCGATCGGGCTGAAACGAAAATGGCCCAGAGCCATGTGCGGCACGGTTGGGGCTCGACTCGTTTCCTCCCGTTCACCACCGTGACCTGCTGAGCATAGGGAGGCCATGCAAGCTGGGCTATGATAGCCTCAAACGGTTTCGTTGGGGCTGTAACATGGCTACGCTGACGCTTGCTCAGCTTGAAGGGCACCTTTGGAAGGCCGCAGACATCCTGCGCGGTTCCATCGACGCCTCCGACTACAAGCACTACATCTTCGGCCTACTCTTCTACAAACGCCTGTGTGACGTTTGGCAGGAGGAGTATGAGGATCGGCTCAAGCGCTACGGTAGCGCTGAACTTGCCGCAGACCCAGATGAGCATCGCTTTCACATCCCGCAAGGCCGATTCTGGAAGGACATTCGCAGGCACACCACCAACATCGGTGAACACCTGAACGCCGCCTTTCACGCGATTGAGGATGCGAATCATCGGCTGCGCGGCATCTTTCAGGATGTAGATTTCAACAACAAGGAGCGCTTCCCTGATGCGGCGCTGGAGAAGCTGCTTCAGCACTTCGAGACCTACCGGCTGCGCAACGTCGATGTCGAAGCGGACGTGCTCGGGCAGGCATACGAGTATTTGATCGCGCAGTTTGCCGATGACGCTGGCAAGAAGGGCGGCGAGTTCTACACGCCGAAGATGGTGGTGCGGCTCATCGTTGAGTGCCTCCGGCCTGAGGAGGGCATGAGCGTCTACGACCCAACCTGCGGGTCAGGAGGCATGCTCCTCGAAGCCGTCCATCACTTGGAGCGGCAAGGCAGGAACCCGAAGAGCCTGTCGCTCTTCGGCCAGGAGAAGAACCTCAACACCTGGGCCATCAGCCAGATGAACCTTTTCCTGCACGACATCGACGACGCGTCGATCGCGCGCGGGGACACGCTGCTGAACCCCAAGCACGTCATCGGTGAGGGCTCGAAGGCCATTCGCACCTTCGACCGTGTGCTCGCCAATCCGCCGTTCTCGCTCAAAAGCTGGGGCCACGAGGTTTGGGCAAACGGCGATCCCTATGGACGCGACCAGTTCGGGTGCCCGCCCAAGTCGTACGGCGACCTTGCCTTCGTGCAGCACATGGTGGCCAGCCTGAAGCAGGAGGGGATGCTCGGCGTCGTGCTGCCGCACGGTGTGCTGTTCCGAGGCGGAGCCGAGGGCCGCATCCGCGAGGGTCTGCTCAAAAGAGACCTTATCGATGCGGTGATCGGGCTCGCGCCGAACCTGTTCTATGGGGCCGGAATCCCTGCCTGTGTCCTTATAATCCGCAAGGCGAAGCCAGCCACGCGGAAGGGCAAGGTGCTCGTTGTTAACGGCGTCGAGCAGTACGACGAGGGCAAGGCGCAGAATCATCTGTCAGATGCCAACGTGGCTCGACTCGCAAAGGCGTATCACGAGTACGCAGACGTGGAGCGGCTCGCCCGCGTGGTACCCATGGCCGAGATAGAGGCTAATAACTACAACCTTAACATCAGCCGCTACGTTCACGTTGGAGACGAGGCAGAAGACCTCGATGTAGCCGAAGAGGTCGAGAAGTTGCTCGAAATTCAGGCTCAGCGCGATGTCGCCGAGGCGAATATGATGAGCTTCCTAAAGGAGCTTGGTTATGCGGCCTAGCGCTGACTGGAGGCGTGTTGCACTGCGCGAAGTTGCGGAAATCAATCCTGAGAGCCTGCCTCGTTCTACAGCGCAGGATTTTATCTTCCGCTACATAGATATTGCAACCGTTTCAGGCCCATCGGAGATGGGCGAAGCTCGCAGAATGAGATTATCAGATGCTCCTAGCCGTGCGCGTAGGATCGTGCGCGATGGAGACATACTTGTATCGACTGTTCGACCGTATCTTCGCTCATTTTGCCGAGTTCGAAGCGCGAGTAATGATCTAATCGCTTCGACGGGATTTACCGTAATTCGCCCGCGATCTGGCATAGATAGCGAGTTCCTGAACCAGCACGTTCTTTCAAAATGGTTTGTAAATCATCTCATCCCCAGAATGAAAGGGTCGAACTATCCTGCGGTGTCCGCAGACGACATAGGAGACTATCGCCTGTTGTTGCCGCCCACTACCGAACAGCGCCGAATCGCAAGCATCCTATCGAGCGTGGACGAGACAATTCAAGCAACCCAGGTTGTTATCGAGCAGACTCGGATCGTCAAACAGGGCGTACTCCGTCGCCTGTTGTCCAAGGGCATTGGGCACAATCGCTTCAAGCAGACAGAAATCGGTATGATACCTGAAACTTGGCGCGTCGTGCGAGTTCCTGATTTGCTCGCTAAATTCTCTAAAGCTGCGGTCATTAAGCTTAAAACTCATGATTATCAATTATCCGGCCCCTTTCCAATAGTTGACCAAGGTGCTTCGCTGATCTGCGGCTACACCGATCAGCGATCTGCCTTATGTCCTATACCTAGCCCGATTATAGTTTTTGGGGATCATACTCGGGTATTTAAGTATGTTGACTTTCCATTTGTGGTTGGGGCTGATGGTACGCAACTTCTGAAGCCGATCGAAAATGTTGATGCTAAGTATCTCTACTACGCTCTTTCGGCGCTCGAATTGCCGAGCGAGGGATATTCGCGACATTTTCGATACCTCAAGGAAAAAAATATTGCTTTGCCAAGCATGAGGGAGCAGGAGCAGATCGCTTGTTGTATCACAAGCTTTGACAGCAATATTACAGTTTTGAAGTCGCAAGTCGAAGCTCAAAGGGCGTTAAAGGCTGCTCTCATGTCTGATCTGCTGTCCGGCCGAGTTCGTGTCGGGTCCGACCTTCCCCTGGCGGCTGAGTAGGAGATCGTCATGACCGGCATGGAGTGGCATCTCACCGAAGGGCCGACCATCGCCTGTCTAGAGAGCCTCGGATATCGTCATGTGACACCGGCAGAGCATGCGAGCCTGCGGGGAGGCGACAACGAGGTTCTCTTTCGCCCGCAACTGATCGAAGCGCTCCAGCGCATCAACGGCATCTCGGAAGCAGATGCGCGCGCTGCCGCCGCCGACCTCGCCGCGATCTTCGACAACGAGGCGTGGCTATCCATCCTACGCGGCAACTTCAGTCGCACCGTACAAGGTGCGGCGACGCGTCAGACGCTGCGCGTGATCGATTTCCTCAAGCCTAAGAACAACCTGTTCACGGTCACTAATCAGTTCCGCGTCAAGGCCGAGGCAAGCCGAATCGCCGACGTGGTGTTGCACGTGAACGGCATTCCGCTCGTCGTAGTCGAATGCAAAAGCCCGGTGAACGGTAGGGACAAGACCGGCGAGGCGTTCGAGCAGATCAGGCAGTACGAGCGCGACATCCCGCGCTTGTTCCTCTCAAATTGCTTCAACATTGTCACGGACGGCCTTGCCTGCCTCTACGGCGCGACCGGAAGTCCGTCGAAGTTCTGGGCCGAATGGGGCGACCCCTGGCCCCGGAAAGCGGGCGACTTCCCCGACGCGCTCTCGGAGGGGCTTTGGAGCCTTTTGGAGCCTACGAGGCTCCTCGATCTGGTTGCCCACTTCATCGTGTTCGAGAAGACCGAGACGGGCACGGTCAAGAAGGTCTGCCGCTACCAGCAGTTCCGGGCCGTAAACAAGATCGTCAAGCGCGTCGTCCAGGCGGAGCATCGGCGCGGGCTGATTTGGCACACGCAGGGCTCGGGCAAGTCGCTCACGATGGTATTCGCGGCGCTCAAGCTGAAAACGCACCTGACGCTCGATACGCCGGAACTCACCAATCCGAACCTGATGGTGCTGACCGATCGGCTCGACCTGCACGGTCAGATCAGTGGCACCTTCGCGGCTTGCGGCCTACCGAATCCCGTCGTGCCTGAGAGCATCCGCGCGTTGCACGACTTGATCGGCAAGGGCACGGACGGCCTCACCGTCCTCTCGACCATCTTCCGATTTCAAGGCTCGGATGAGCCGATCCCGAACTCGGGCAACTGGATCGTGATGGTGGATGAATGCCACCGCACCCAGGAGAAGGACCTCGGAGCCTATCTGCGGGCGACCATGCCCGACGCGCGGTTCTTCGGCTTCACCGGAACGCCGATCCGCAAGGACGACAAGGACACCTACGCCAACTTCGGCGTCGTCGGCGAGGGGTACCTCGACAAGTACGGGATCGACGACGCCGTGGCGGACGGCGCGACGGTGCCGATCTTCTACACCGGGCGGAAGACGGACTGGCACATCGACGAGGCCAAGATCGACATCCTGTTCGACCAGTGGTTCGCCGATCTGCCCGACGACAAGCTGGAGGAATTGAAGCGGCGTGGCGTCAAGCTCGCTGACCTGCTCAAGCATCCTCGCCGGGTCGAACTCGTCGCCTACGACATCTGGACCCACTTCAAGGCGTACGCCCGGCCGGATGGCTTCAAGGCGCAGATCGTCGCTATCGATCGCGAGGCGATCATCCTCTACAAGCGCGCCCTCGACCGAGTGATCGCCGATGACCTGATTTCCCAGGGCTTGCCCGAGGACGAGGCTGTCGCGCGGGCCACCGCGATGTCGGCCTGCGTCTACTCGGCATCGCAGGAGGACGCAAAGCCGAGCGAGGACCCGCAGATCGAGGCGCTGCGCTCGGACCTGCGAGGCAACTACCTCGACCGTGATGCCGAGAAGGCCGCCAAGCAGGCGTTCGGACAGCGCGGCCGTGACCCGGAGTTCCTGATCGTCTGCGACAAGCTCCTGACCGGCTTCGACGCGCCGCTCGAATCCGTGATGTACCTCGACAAGCCGCTGAAGGAGCACGGGCTGCTCCAAGCCATCGCTCGCACCAACCGCGTCGCCGACGCCAAGAAGCGCAACGGGCTGATCGTCGATTACATCGGCGTCTCGGGTCACCTCGACGATGCGCTCGCCTCCTACCGCGCCGACGACGTGCAGAACGCGATGCGCGACCTCGACGACCTGCGCAGCCAGCTTCGCACCGCCCACGCGGCCGTCATGGTGATGATGAAGGGCCTCAAGCGCGAGAACGGCACCTCTGAGAAGGACCGCCTGAAGACGGAATTCAATCGGCTCGCGGGCCTGCTCGGCAGCGAGGATCGATGGTTCGAATTCCGGGCCAAAGCGCGCGAGTTCATCGGGCTCTACGAGGCCATCAGCCCCGACCCGAGCGTGCTGGAGTTCACCGCCGACCTCAAGTGGATCGCGGTGTTCCTGATCTACGCGACTCAGGTCTTCGAGAAGCGGGAAGCGTTCGACCACCGCTCCTACAGCCGTAAGATCAAGGACATGCTCGAACAGCACCTCGACGCCACGGGGCTCAGCGTCACGGTGAAGCTGCGCAACATCACCGACCCGGATTTCTGGGAAGACTTCGACACCGAGGGCAAGAGCGAGGACGACCTCAAGACTGCCGCGATTCGCAAGACGACCGAGCTTCGCAAGGTCGTGACCGAGCGCATCGGTCAGAATCCCCACCAGTACGGCAAGTTTTCCGACCGGCTGCGTGAACTGCTGGATCGGCTCGACGATGCCCAACTCTCATGGGCCGACAAGCTGAAGCTTGCCGAAACGCTCGCGGCCGAAATCACGGCTGAAGAAAAGGCTCATGAGGGGACTGGCCTATCGCCCGGAGCGTACGGCATCCTGCAAGTACTCCAATCGTTCGACGTAAGCGGCAAAGGCGAGCAGTTGGCTGCCGAGATTGCGACCCTCTACACCGGCGACGCAACGGCCCCGCCGGGCTGGTGGGAGAAGGACGGCTTGCGCAAGTCGCTGCGGCAGCAGGTGCGCGCGATGGCCCACGCCGCCGGTATAGGAAGCCTCAAGGAGGTCTCCGAACAGGTCGAGGATTTCGCACTCAAGCACTTTCCGCGGGCCTGATCGTGCCCACGCTCGTCGTCGGCGCAAGCCAGATTGACTACATCCTCCGCCGCTCGCTCAGCGCGAAGCGCGCTCGGATAACCGTTACTCCAACTGAAATTGAGGTGGTCGTTCCGACCTGGGCGACGGAGGACGACATTGCGGCGGCTCTGCACAGGCGTCGCGAATGGCTGGCTCTACAACGTCGCGAGATGACGGCCCGTGTAGCAGCGACGCCGAAGATCGGGCATTTTGTGACAGGTGCGAAGATACCCTATCGCGGCCGACGGGCTCGTCTGACGGTAGAGCAGGCCGACACCAGCGTAGTCGAAGTCACCTACCGCAACGGGTTTTACGTAGCCTGCCCGAGCAGCCTTTCCGAAGCATCACGGGACCCACTGATCGAAACTGCACTTAGGCTCTGGTTTCGTAGGCAAGTTCGGAAAGACGTGACTGCTTTTGTTCGCAAGCATGGTACTGAAAACGGGCTGAGGCCCAGAAGCATCCAGATCAAAGATCAAAAGCATTTCTGGGGTAGTTGTGGCGCGGACCGCATTGTAAATCTAAATTGGCATCTTATCTTCGCGCCCAAAACGGTTCTCGAATACGCGGTGGTCCACGAAATTTGTCACCTCCGGCATCGTACTCATGATCCAGCCTTTTGGGGGCTGGTCGGAAGCATACTGCCGGATTGGGAGGTCCGAAAGAGGTGGCTCGAACGGAACGAGCATCTTCTCGCGATTGAACGCCTTTCTCCTGAGTGACGGGGCTAACGAACACGACTCAGTTTAGGAGACAAAGTGGGTGAACCAACGACCGAACTGCTAAACGAATATATTGCGAGATGAGAAGGATTTCAGTTCATTATAAAATACTAAATTAAGTTTTTGCCTCCATTTTGCGTAGCCCATCATGATGGAGAGCTATTTGGAGCCACTGATCTACCGATCCAGCACCGACCCGAAACCCTTCGACGGCGAACATCTTGCGGCGGCGTGCCGGCTCGATGTGGCCCTCCCCGGCTACCTCAACGCGGCTTTTCATGCTTCCGCGCTGAAGCGGACCGCACAGTTCATCGCGTACGCTGAAATCGACTTCGACAGGCCGCAGATTATGGCGGATCGACTGGCCGCGATCAGCCCAACCGACATCTCGGCTACCGATCCTTTCGTGCAGATCGCGAAGGCTTTGATCCTGCTCAGGCCCGCGGAGATCATCCGGGCGCTTTACGGCAATGCACCGCCGGGGCTTATGGGTCTTCTCGCTCGGATCGGGCACAATCCGTTTCGAGACACCACCGACTACCGGCTCGCCTTCGATCTGTTCTCCAAGCCGGAGAATCGGGCGCGCGCCAAGCTCCTCGGCCAGATTGAGGGGACGGTCACCGCGAAAGCGCTTCGGATCATCGCGCGAATCGATCCGATCTTCCTCCGCCCGCATGTTCTCGAAAGAGTGCGCAGCGAAACGTCGCTTGAGGCTCTCCACGAAGCTCTGGCGCTGATCCGCAGGCTCGTGCCGAGCGCGACCGATGCGACGCTCATGGAGAGCCTCGACCATCTCTCGCCACGTGATCGCGATCTTTCGAAATGGATCGAGGGTTGGCTGCGGAAGTCAGAGCGGCTCCTCGTAACCCCGCCCATTCCGGTGGATGATCCCGATCTTCGCCTCATCCCTCTCAAGGACCTCGACGAGGTGGGCCGGAAGCTCGGCAACTGCCTGGGCAGCAGGATCGCCTATGGAGCGCTGGGCTGCCGGCTCTACTACGAATGGGGCAGAGACCAGACCGCCGCTGCCGTTGAGCTTCGGGCGCTGAGCGGTGGCGCGTGGGTGATCGAGCAGATTCGTGGCACCCACAACCAACCGGTTACCCCGGTCGGCCTGAAGGCGATTCGCGCAAAGCTCAGCAGCTACGGCGTTCTCTCCTACGTTGCCCCTGGAATGGGGCGGGCCGGATCGCGGCTGGCCTCTCTGCTTCGAGCGTACGACCTCACGGACACGGACGCCGAAGAGGATTTCGATGATGCTGTCGATGGGATTGTCGAGGAACTCGCCGACCTGATGGACCACGGCTGATGGACGGAACGGCAGCCATCGTCATGGCCGCGCCCGCACGCGAAGTTCTGCGGGATGGCCGCGGCACAATCCTCGGCAGCTACGACGCACGCTCCGATGCAACGCGCGATGCCTCGGGTCGGATAGTAGGCCGAGGCTACCTCCTGCCCGTGCTGCTCAGCCGTTGATCGCGATCATCGAGTTCCTCGTCGAGAGTCTGGAGGAGCAGGCGCAGCGGCTCCGGTCGATGACGGTGCTTCGAACGATCCTCGCCGTTTTCAGCCTCGCGATGCTCGCCTACACGCCAACGATCGGCGGACTGCTGGTTTGGGCTACCGCGATTCGATATGCCCCGCTCGCGCTGCACGAACGCGAACAGCGCCAGCGCATGGCTTGGGCACGGCGTACTGCTGACGATAACGCAGAAGCCGCCAGTGAGGCGCTGAGGCAATTACAGGCGCATTCGGCTGCGCTTGAACAGGAGATCGATCGCCTGCACGCTCGTGAGGCCACTCAGAGCGGGATGGAGATCGACCCGCTGTATCGTACGGTTGGACTGCACGAGCGTGCGCCGGACTGGCTGGTCGTCGCCGCGCGACGGGCGTATCGAGCGAATCTTCACCCGGATCGTCACCCTCGGCACCGCGAGCAGGCTCATGATCGGTTCGTGCGAGCCGAGGCGGTGTTCGACACAATCTACGCGCAGCGGCAGCTTCGAGCCTGAGCGTCATCCCGCGGCAGCAGGAAAGCGCCAGGGGTAAATACGTGCATGACGATGTTCTCCGCCACGCACGCATTCATCACGCGCCTCGACGCCGACAAGCTCAAAGCCACCCCTCACGTCGTGCCTCAGCCGGGTCTACTCCGCTCGGCCATGGGCGACGATGCCTTTCTCGCAGCGTTGGATGAACGTCGAAGATGGATCGCGAAACACTGCGTAGGCGAGTTCCAGATTGCTGACTTGCAGGACGAAATCGGAGAGAAGATTGGCAAGAGCTATAGATTTTCAGATCGAGATGTCGCGTTCTTGTTCCGCTTTCTTTTTTGATGAAGCTTGCCGGGCTACAACGGTATACGCGCGTTAGTAAATCAAAGGGAATATCTATCAACCGACGTTCTGATTTGCCTCCCTTCGAAAACTCTCTTGCACCACAGACTCGTTTAGTATGGCTTCGAATGTTGTTATCAAACTCATGACTAATACAGCATCGCCTTCTATTTTCTCGCGATCCACCTGTTGCGCTCTACCAGTATGGGCGGCATTGTTTCGCCTATGCACAAGAGCGTCTATTTTCTTTTTTTCGCTTTTGATCCGAGATACGTCCACACGCACACTATCGCATATGTCCTTCAATGCATCAAAAGATAGGTTTGATCTGGTCTCTATGTTCTTGTCAGAAAAGGACAGCGGCGAAGTTGCATTGGCAATCACCCACGTGGCAAAATCGGCCATTCTTTCAACGCTCTGCTGCGCGATCAACCCCTGCACTTTCTTCCTGAGCATAAACGAGAATACTGTTGGATGCGCATCGCCAGGAGATAGAGAAAGATTTTCGATATACTCAATGTACATCTGGACGGCTTCTTTAACAAAGCCTTCCCAATGCGCATAGAGCATCGGAACCGCCATTAGATAGGCTGTACTTTGAAGTGTTCCGTTTTCGAATGCCGTGGCGACCCGCTTAACTGCGCTGATTTCCAACCTGCGGCGGTCCACTGTCTCCGCAAGGGCCGACTGGAATTGTGCAACGCTCATGGACGAGCGCCTAAAAACCGGCCTGCTATCGACAATCTCGCGCGCATCCTAGCGCCGGTATTGCCTCCAGGGCCAGTGTTATCACGAAACTCAGCATCTCTCTTCAAATCAAGACAGCGCGCAGCAAGATCGTCAGGCGAAATATCCGCCATGATGTCTAGGCTTCGCGAAACTCCAATTGAAATCGAGTCGAAAAGATAGACAGAAAAGGCTCCTTGCGGCTTGTCATCCCTTAGGTGCTTCCATGCGTCAGCACCCTGCGCCGCATAGATAAGTGCAAAAGTCTTTTCAAAAACAAATCTTTCGGCGAACCTGTCGAATTCTATTTTGCCGCTCACGATTTTTCTGATGTAATTTGTGATGAAAGGATCAACATCGTGGGAGAACGCCTCGAAATTGTTCTTCAGTGTGAAAAACCTCAGAACCAAACCTTTGTCGTACATCGAGTTTTTCTGGTATGGTGATATCTGCAACGAATCTGCAAAAGGCGGGAATCTTGCAAGTTCGTCTATGAACTCCATAAATTCTGGATCGGTGGACCGAAAAATGGCATTCCTGACCTCCTGCGGCTCAAGACGCGCGCCGCCAGTGTTCAATCGCTCGAACACGTCGTATTTCATTGCAGGAGCACTGCCCACTTTTATCACTTCAACCCTGCAATATGTCCTCTTAAGAGCAAGGCGCGATCTTAGGCTCATAGTGTCGAACTGAGTACCATGGAGCGCCGGAAGTTTATGGTCCTCAACAGCCGAGAAGCTGACGGTGAGTGGAGGAAGCTGTCGATCTTGAATGTCGCGAAGGCTTCCCATAAACTCAAATACAGTTGAGAGACGCTGTAGACCGTCTACGAGTTCCCAAACTCCATCATCTCTTTCGGCCACAAAGATGGCTGGAACTGGAAAACCAAGAAGCAAAGACTCTATAAAACTGGCTTTCTGATCCGCAGTCCATCGAAATAGCCGCTGGTACTCAGGTGATATAATTAGTTCCTTGTTCTCGTAAAGAGATGCAAGCTCACCATAGGAAAGATCGATTTTGTCGGTTCTGATATTATTGCGCTCTGTATCAATCTGCGTGTCTAACGTGGCGGTTGGCTCCATAGAGCCCGCAGGTTGCCGTGCCATTTCAATGATCCTTTGTAAAACAAATTACTGATTCCGTAGAGCCTTTTGAATCGCGATAAGTCGCAGATTTGGCGTTTAGCTTGGAGAAGCACCTCAGCGATTCAAACTCACGTTTGTAGACGAACTTAAAGCCGCAATTCTGCATCATTTCTATAGCAATTTTCGGGACATCGTTGTGCAAATCCTTGTAATACGAGTCTTGTATCACCATTACTGCGGCACCACCCGGCTTTATTGCGTCCGATACACAGCCGAATGAGCGATATAGCTTGTCAAAATAGTCTACGTGGTTCTTGTAATAGTACGTGGACGACGCAACAGATTGGTGGTCCGCCACATCCTGAATGAAGCGGTTGCATGTAGGGCCCCAGGCTGAACTCGGCCGGCCAACCTTCTTCGGAACAGTTGTAGTTCCAATCATACTGCGACGAAGTTGATGCTGGTCGATCGATGTGACCGGTTCGAGGACAGCAAGTTCCATTCTGCTACTAGCGGCGTAATCTATCCGAGTGCAGTAAGGTGGTGAGGTCAAAACAAGGTCGTGTTTGAATGCCGCCGCGTAGCTGCTGCTATCTGCCCAATCTATTTTAGCAGATGAGGGGGCATTCCCAGAGCGTTGCACCCAGTCAGCAATCTTAATCAAAGCTTCGATGAATGAGCTTTTGATATTACTAGAATTTATCTTTTCATCAGGAGACTTTGGAAGTTTTGTCCACGTCGGGTTGGTTGACTTGCGGCCTGAGGCCGCTGATCGAACTACAAGAAAGAGTGCCATGTAGAAGCACGAGGCAAGGCTCGAAAACCCGGTGAATAGCGAATTCTTGGCTTGATCGGACGTTGGACACACAAGAAAACGATGAATTGTGCGCTCGATTGAGCGAATTTCATCCGCGTTTTCGCTCGTGAACCAATCGTGCAAAGGATCGGCCAATGGCGCTTGACAGCGCTCGCGTGCCGCACTTGCCTGTATCTCATATGCGAGCGGCAATAGGCTTTTCGCCTCTGACGCAGGCAAAAGTCGTGCTCGTCCAACGATGACCATTGTTGGATTGATGTCGAACCCAGATGCCTGGAATCCAAGCTTCACTGCCGAAGAGGTTGTGGTTCCACTGCCATTCCAGGGGTCAAGGATCGTTGCACCCGCCTTCAGATCAAGCGAACTCAAAAAATGTTCGGCGAAAGCTTGAGAGTACCCCGCATAGTATGGGTAAACTTTGTAAAAATCGCCGCTGACCTTCTTTTCGCGCTTCGGCGAGACGACCGCTTCCGCCGCTGCAACGAGCTTCGTATGCAACACTTACCTCGTTATCGTTTTGCCGTCGTTTGGACCCGAGTGGTATATCTATGTCGGAGCCTCGTCGAGAGCTTACCAATTGTCTCCACCACAAACTGTTTGGCACAGCCGCGGCTGGTTCAAACGAGGGCTCGCAGCACTGCCGGATGATCTGTGATTGGGTGTCCGACGAGTGTGCGCCTTGCGCCGAACTCTCGTAATTGAACGCTGCAATCATCGTGTTCGAGCGAACCGCAGGCCAGATGCATACCCTCGTGCGGCCAAATCGCCCTTGGCAGATCAGTGGGCGGAGCCGCAAAGCATACCTCGCTATGGTGTATCAGAAGCCCCGCCTGCGAGAATGCGGAACACGCTTCGTGCGCTGATCCCAAGCTCGGCAGCGATCACCGCCTTCTTCACGCCCGCCGCAGCCATCGTGCGAACCTCCTCGGCCTTCGCCCGCGCGGTCGGCGCACGTCCCTTGTAGCGCTTCTCGACCTTCGCGCGCGCTACGCCCTCACGTTGTCGTTCGAGCATAATCTCTCGCTCGAACTGCGCGACGCTTGCGAGGACGTTGAGCATCAATTTGCCGGTGGGCGTGGCAGTGTCGAGCCCGAGGGTCAGCACCCGGAGATCGACACGCTTCTCGGCCAGCCGGGTCTGTGTCCGGCAGAAGTCGTGAACTCCGCGAGCGAGGCGGGACAGGTCGGTGACGCAAAGCGTATCGCCTTCGCGGCTGAACTCGATCGCCGCCTCAAGCGCCGGGCGCGGTCCGACTGAACTGGTCTGCTCGACGAACAGCTTCTCGACGCCTGCCGCACCGAGCATTCGCTTCTGCGCCTCCAGCCCGGCTTCCTGTTCAAGGGTGGAGGTGCGAGCGAGGCCGATCAGCATGCGTGTCCTTCTGCGCCAATGAGGTCGAGGGATTGTGGCACGAACGTGCCAATGGTCAAGCTGGACTTATGTGGCACGCTTGTTCGTGCTGAAGAATGCCCGAAGCCGATGTGCCACATGACCAGGGTCTAAAGCCGATATTCGAGGTGACACCATCGTAGGAGCATGTGCAGCTTTCCAGCGTATTTGCGTAAAGTGCTTGAAAAAATGTAGTGGCATTTCTTCGGGGGAACGCTGATTGATTATGCCAATTCAAAAGGCCCCGCCTTCAGCGGGGCCTTGTTGTTTGAGGTGTAAGGATGAGGAGAGTGCTAAATCTGTCTATCTCCGTCTGATTTCCTTTGCCATTAAAATCGACGGCCGTTATGTCATTGCATGCCGCAGTTGGCTTGCATCGGAATCGTTGAGTCTCAATCACTCGGTCCTAAATAGATACGCGACCGACAGAGAGCTTCAGCAATTACCGCACCGCAATTCCCCCCTGTGATTACAGAAGTACCTTATACCGTCGGCTCGGGCTGGGCAGATTGAAAGATTTGTGCTGGTGCGCCGATTATCACAGTCGCAAGTCATATTGCAGTTTGGATCGACAGTGCAATTTCCACACGATTTATTGTAGCTGCCGCCAATATTTTGTGGGCACGACTGGGCCTGTGCTGCGATATTACGCAACGGCAAGCCACTCGCCAACATTGATAAGACGAGAGTATATTTAAGATATCTATTCATTCGTGCCCTCAAAGCGTTGTGCTGGTTACAAGTAGTAAAAATGTTATGCCAGTGGTAGCTTTGCTAACGAACCTCGCATCGACCATCTGAAGGACAGCGCGTCCATACATTCATCCCAGAGCTAGGGAAGAGTGGATCGCTCGTTCGCCGCCAGCAAAGCTCCTCGGCATTTGCGCCTGTCCCGGGGAAAGGCTGTTGCCAGCCCTTCGTAACAGGCTGAGGACCAAATACCCTTCTGTTTAGGTTGCAGTCTTGAAGTCTTCCTTGAGATATCTCGACTTGAGGCAAATAATCCCATGCTTCCATGAACACTGTAATTTGCGCCTTTGCAGGCAAAGAGACTAGGGAAATAGCTGCTCCTGCGAAGGCTATTCTCATAAAGTTGCGCAATGCATGATCCTTTTTCAAATGAATATCTATCAGGCTCGTCCCGAATGGAGTTAATAATTATGGTAAAAATAAGGCATCTGGTATGGAGGTGGCTTAATTCGATTGTATGGCCGATCGTGCTGGATATTAGGCAATGCGTCTCAAGCTAACGGCCTACAGGTGCACTACCGGTCTGGCAAATTTAGGCATTACCTCGGTCGTGATAAGGGAACTGCACTTCCCAAGATATAGATTAGACCCTCAGGGGTGGTTTGTTTGCCATGCTGATCCGCAAGCTCGCGATCCGCACGTACTCCGGCATCAACTCGCATCCGACGATGCCGAACCCCTCCTCCACCGCGGCCTTCCCCGTTGAGCCTGACCCGAGGAATGGATCGAGCACGGTTCCTCCAGGCGGCGTGACCAATCGCACGAGGTAGCGCATGAGGTTGTTCGGCTTAACCGTTGGGTGAGGGTTGCTGGAGCCGCGATCGGACGCAGATGCTTTCGCGCAGTAGAAGAAGCGCGCGGGGTTGATCGTTTTGTTCGGAGCGGACGTGGCATCCATCCCGCTGCTCGGCGTGTGATGCGGCTGGCGCGTCGGGCGACGTTGGTCGCGGGGTGTGGGCTCGGTTGCCGGGCTACGGAACGAGGCGAGCGCTGCGTCAGAGCCGTCGTGGATGATGTTTGCCGGCCACCGCGCGGTCCCATCAACCCCAGCAACACGGCAGCCGTCGATGTTCAACCCTCCAGTGCCGTGCTTCAACACGTTCGCCGCGACGCTCCCCTCGCTCAACGGTTTGCGGGCGATGATGATCGGCTCGTAGGCCGGCTTGAGCGCGGTTCCGAACCCCTCCCAGCGTTGAGCATCAGGATCGGTGATCTCGACCGTCCGCCCCGTCCACTCCCCTGTTGCCATCTCCCGCAGCAGCGATCCTGGGACCGCGCTGCCCTCAGCGGACGGCATCGTTCGACCGGAGTAGCGAGCGCTCCCCTGGCGCAGCCCCTGGATGCCTCGACCAACGCTCGTGGATTTCGGGAAGCCCGTGCCGAACACCCAGGAGATCGTGTCGCGAATCTCGAAGCCGGCATCCTCAACCGCAACAGCGAGACGGTGGAACGTCCGGGTGCCGCCAAAGGCGACGAGGTACCCACCGGGCTTCAGCACGTTGTAGACGGCGCGCCACGTATCGGCATCGAACGCGACGCCACCACCGTCCCAGTCCTGGCCCATGAAGCCACTCGCCATCCCTCGGTAAGGATTCGCGGTGCCGGGCTCACCACCTTTGAGTGGCGCAGAGTTCTTCCTGCCGAAACGCTTTGCGATCGAGAGGTGATAGGGGGGATCGGTGACGCAGGCGTCGAACTGCACGCCCTCGGCAGCGAGTTCGCGCATGATCTCTCGGCAGTCGCCCTGGATCACCCGAATGGCCGGTGCCGGATGAGATGCGCCGGACGCCGCTTCCTTCGGCTGTTCATCAAGTCGAAGGGTTGAAGCGAGCTTCAGCGCCGAGAGCACGGCCAGGAGCGAGTTGATGTGGCCCTGCCCCCTCTCGACCTGAATGATGCTGGGCTTCGAGCACCCTGCCATAAACGCTAGACGCTGCTGGGAAAGGCCCGCGCTCTTCCGGTGTGCGGCCAACCATTCCCCTATGTCCTGCTCGTTGCTCTGAGCGGTGAAGCGATGGTGCAGAACACCCAGGACCGCCCGCATCGACGCGAGAGTGCCGCGTCCGGCTTCGAGATTTTGGACCGTCGCGAGGTCGAGGCGGGCTGATGCGGCGAGAGTCTTCTGAGTGACCCTCCTGCGGCGGCGCGCGCTGCGCAGTTCCTGACCGAGGGCAGCGGCGAGGCTCTCAGAGGGTAGGTTCATTGACCGTCTAGGATCGGAGCGGAGGCGAACTGCCGCCAGGATACCCGAGAAACGCTTACCGCCAAGCTGACGCCGACGTGCTCGGCACAGCGCTTTTCATCGCCGCCTTCGCGACCCGCTTGGGAAGCGCCAGCAACAGCTAAATACAATTATCCCGCATGGTTTCCCGCAGGTCCCTTTTGTACGGATCATCCCTCATCATCATCAACGACAAGCTTCAGGCTCTCGGCCTAAGCTCTTCCGACCGTGATACGTCAATTCGTTGGTGCGGATGTTCGCCCGACCTTGTCCGCGACTGCCGGCGACGGACTGGCGCATTCGCGCGCGTTTCGCCTCGAACCGTTTCTCACCTCCGCCACCGTCTCGCGGCGGCTGCACAGGTCGTCGCGCCGGAGATCGCAGCCGAGCTTTGTAAGCTTGATGTAGACATCGTGCGGGACGTTCGCGTTTACGATCTTCTCGGCCGGCGGTATGGATGATGATTGCGACCCCGCCCGCTACCTAGTGGTCGAAATCCAACACTCGGTACTCACCCGCAGGGTCAGCAGCGGGTGGTAAGCAGTCATCACCTTGATCGTGGGAAGCGGACCTCTCAGGGTCGCTCAAACCCGATCAGGCTACTGGAGAGAGGGCGCGGGTGATCGTCCTAGCCCTACGAAATGCGCAATGAGAACGATCCTTGGCCTGTTTGCATTGCTCTTATGCGCGTCCATCGTTGCGGCGTTGCTAACGCCTCCGCTTCGGCCCAATTATGACGGCCCGTGCACACCATTGCAAGTAGTAGAGGTCCTTGTTAGTGGCATCACGCTTTCAATACCGAGTGCTATGCAACCAGATATTCAAGAACTTGAAGGACAAGAAAAAATTCGCAGAGAGCTAGAGTTGCGTCACTATTGCAGTGAGCAGGCAACACAACCGTTTTTAGCGCAGCATCTCTTCCTGAAGCGCTACCCAGATGGTAGCCCTTTTGGGCCGGAGATGACAACTATTTATATCAGCGACAATCCACATAGAACAGAAGGAGAGAAGGCTCTTCTAAAATCAGGAGCAAGGGTTGGACCAATATTTTTCGGTGAATATACAATTATTATTTACACAGGTCCTTTGAAGACAGTGAATGGTCCGACGAACCTTTATCGGATCATAGGACGTTTTTACTCCGCACAAGTTACGCTCAATCTAAGTACTATAGACCATCCCGATCCTGTGCCGGTTTTGCGGACTACGGAAGAGATATTGAACAAGCTCCGAGTTTTACCGCAGATTTACGAATGATTGATTGTCAATTTGCATTGCGATAACCAAGCTATATGCCGAGACGATGGCCCGGAAGCGGACGTAACGTTAGTCCGGGATGGGTCGCAAGCCCCCCCCTCACTGTCGGTACCAAGCGCCGGATTTGGACCACTAGATTGGTAGGCCGTCTCTCATCCTAGATACCATCATCGACGCAACTGATCGCGATTGCCTCGAAACCAATCCACCCAAAAAGTTCCTCCCGACAGCAGTGCGTATGCTCGCCGGGACTTGCGGCCGAAGGCTCTGAAAGTAATTGAATTTGAAGCTCTAAACTGACTTTTTGGCCTTGAGCATCATCTGGTATCCAGCGACCATCATTACGGCCGCTGACAACGTAATTTGCCAGTTCTCGTTGATGATGGTTTGCGAGACCGAGCGGCCAAGTCCGTTTGCTGCTTGCGCAAGTTTAGCAACATACAGCATCAACAATGCTCCGCTGGCAAAGGACAGGGCTCCATAAACGAATTTGGACACCTGCGAATCTCCTGTCATCGATCAGAAACGACTATCGATTGGATTTGCTTAAAATTTTACGTCTGATCGAGTTCGAATCTACTCAGCTTCGGTCCTTCGCGCATGTATCTTAGGATGAATTCTGCATCGTGAGGACGCGCTAAACGTCCAGAGGTGAGGCCGACAGAAGCCACCTCCATGCCCGCCATACCGAAACGGTCGATCTACGAACATAGATGCTCGCTGCGATCGAGGAACCAGACCGGTGGACCATCGTCGGCACAGCGAAACGGGTTGGCATTGGGAGCGAAGCCACCGGTAGAAGAGCGTTCCGCCCGTGGTGGCGAAATCGGAGCTTCGCGACGTGAGCGTCAACCTCCTCGTATCATCACCGGGAGACAACGCCGTCCGCCGCATGTTTGGGCTGCCTGCGGCAGCGGTGTCATAGGGTGAGCGTCGAGGAGAAGAACTTCTTCACCTCGGGGAAAGAGATCACCTCGAACAACAACCTCAACCGCTCGCCGGTCGGCGACGAGTGAGCGAAGCGCGTCAGCGTTCGCACGCGTCGAGAGCCGGGCCGGTACGGGGATCGCGCGCGTCAGCGCGGCGAGCGCCGTCTCCTATGGGGATAACAACATCACCTACGTCGAGCGATTGCCGCCAATGAGGACGAGGGGCGGACGAAGCCGCCCCATCGTGATGAAGCCGTCGTTGCTTCGCTCTTTCGCTACGCTCAAGCGCTTCACACGCCGTGCTTCATCGAGTCGAAGATTGAATTTGGTCCTCGTCCTTGATGTACTGTAGAAATAAATCCGTCCACCTTCTTCTTTATAAACATGCAGCGGACGCATTTATTAAGGCAATATTCGATGACGAAACTACATGTACTCACTGGCGCGCCCGGTTGCGGCAAGACCCGGAAGATGCTCGACGAGATGATCGCTGAGCCGGGCCGTTACCTCCTCTGCTCGCCCCGCACAAGCCTGATCGACGAGCAAGCAGTGTACCTCCGCGGCTCTGCCGCTGCCCTCGACCAAGCCGTCGAGATCATTCCGATCCATTCCGCTCAGAAGGGCCAGCGTGGAGACGTGCTCCGCCGCCTGCGTGATGTTGTTCGCGAAAGTGCAGCGACCAGCAGAGACGACCATCGGATCGTGATCGTCACGCACGAGGCGCTGTTGACCCTCGATCCGAGTACGATCGCTGGTTGGCACGTGCGAATCGATGAAACACCGAACATCATCGCTTCGGGCTCGATGCGGATCGGCGCAACGTGGAGCAGCCTCGACCGTCACTACGCCCTGGAACCGGTGGAAGGAACTGCGTGGGCTCGCGTTGTTGATCGCGATGATGTTGCTCGGTTGGACCGGCGGCAGATCGTTGAGGACGATGCCACGACGCTCAACGCTTTCCGCAAGGCGGCTTCGAACCCGAACCGCACCACATTCGTGGACCTGCGGGAATGGCGCGACGCAGGGCGATCCCGTAGTCCGGTGCGGTGGTGGTCGATGTGGTCGTTCACCACTCTGGAGGCGTGTGCGTCGGTGGTGATGACCGCCGCCAGCTTCTCCGACAGCATCGCCTACCGCAGCATCCGCAAGTTCGATGCTGAGCGGGTTGAGGTTGTCGAAATGAACGTGTCCGCCGGAACGCCACGGGCGCACCCGAACGTCCTGATCCATCATTTCACGCGGTGCTCGGGCTCAACCACGTGGTGGGAGGGAGATGAAGGCAGCTACTGCCTCGTGCAGATTTCGAGGCATCTGGAGCGCATCGGATTCGACGGGTTCTGGGCGGCGAACGAAGCTGCCGTCCCCTACTTCCGGCACCGCTTCAACGGAACAAGGTGTCAACCGAAGCAGGCTGGCACGAACTCGCTGATCCATCACACCGCTTGTTCGATGACCTACTCGAACAAGGCGCAGAACTCCGACGCTGCTTCGATTGAGGTGCTTGGCCTCGATAACGAGGCCATTCGGAGCGCGCGCGAAGAAGAGGATGTGTTTCAGTTCGTTCTACGGGGAGCGATCCGCGATGCCTCATATGGTGGCACTTATCGTGTGTACCTGCACGACTGGCATCAGGCTGAGGCGCTCAGCCGCCGCCTCTGCGCGAGCGGGATCACGAACAACATCGAGATCGTACCGGTCGTGGAGGCCGAGGTTCTCGACGTGCAGCGCCCCGCCTCGAAGCACGACCGCGGTGCCGGATCGAAGATAGGTCCAGAAGCGCTCGGTGATCGAGTAGCACGGAAGAAGGCCAGGGACCGTGCCCGAGGCGAGCAGCGGCGCATCGCAGCCCGTGAGGAGAAGATCGCGGCGGGAACCTACCGTCGGCGCGGGCGACCGCGGAAAGACGAACATCAGCGAAATGGCACGCCGGGGACATGATGTTGAAAGTGCGCGGTTGAAGGTGGTGATTTCATCGGCCTCCGAGTTCACCGCCTCCGATCCGACCGTGGGGTGCGCCGAATCGCTTGTCGTGGGGCCGAAATGGTTCGAGCCTCGCGCTCGGTGACCGCTCGCAAGATTTCTGAGACGGACGCGATACGTCCCGGCACTCTTTGGCGGTGATCTCGATCACCAGCGCGTGCCCTGGCGATGATGCTAACCTTAAGCTCCGCTGAGGGGACATAGTGTTTGGAGCAAGCGACATCGCGCATTGATCGTGCGCGATCAGCACGGTAGACAGTTCTGATGCGTCCGATTCTCGCCCGCACCCCGCGAATGACCCGGCCCGACCGCACGAGGTTCGGCCGGAGAGGGTGACGCGCGTCAGCGTGCGATAGGCGAGAGCGCCGAACCCAGCCCTTCTCGTGCCGCGCGCGAGGGCTTTTTTGTTTGCGGGTTCGGCGCATCCACTCCCTTCATACGGGACGCTTCCCATGTCGCGCCGCATTCTCATCACCAGCGCCTTGCCCTACGTCAGCGGTGCCAAGCACCTCGGCAATCTCGTTGGCTCCCTCCTCCCCGCCGACGTGCACGCCCGCTTCCATCGCCAGATAGGCAGTGAGGTGCTCTTCGTCTGCGCCACAGACGAGCACGGCACCCCTACCGAGATCGCGGCCGCCCAGGTCGGTCTCGACCCCCGCAGCTTCTGCAACCACGAGCACGACCGGCAGGCAGAGGTCTATCGCCGATTCGGTCTCAGCTTCGACCACTTCGGCCGCTCGTCCTCACCCAGCAACCACGCGCTGACCCAACACTTCTACCGCCGCCTTGACGCTGCCGGACTGATCGACGAGCGGGTCGTTCCGCAGGTCTGGTCATCCGCGGATGGTCGCTACCTGCCCGACCGCTATGTGCGAGGCACCTGCCCGCACTGCGGCGCTGCCGAGGCGCGGGGCGACCAGTGCGATGCCTGCGGCACTCTGCTCGATCCTGTGGACCTGATCGCACCGCGCTCAGCGCTGTCCGGCGACAACCGGTTGGAGGTGCGCGAGAGCCGGCACCTATTCCTATGCCAGTCAGCGCTTGTGGACCGGCTGAACAGTTGGCTCAACACTCGCTCGGGCTGGCCGCCCTTCGTCACCTCCCTCGCCCGAAGCTGGCTGACCGCTGACCTCAAGGACCGCTGCATCACGCGAGACCTCGCCTGGGGCGTGCCGGTGCCGCGGCCCGGGTTCGAGGGCAAGGTGTTCTACGTCTGGTTCGATGCGCCCATCGCCTACATCGCCGCGACTCAGGATTGGGCCGCCGCTCAGGGGCGCGACTGGCGAGACTGGTGGTGGGACGAGGCTGCCCGCGGGAGTGGCTACGTGCAGTTCCTCGGCAAGGACAATGTGCCGTTCCATGCCGTCAGCTTCCCTGGCACCTTACTGGGCTCTGGGGAGCCCTGGCGAACGGTGGACGTGATTAAGGGCTTTCACTGGCTCACGCACGAGGGCGGCAAGTTCTCGACGAGCCAGGGGCGTGGCCTATCCTGCGAGGCCGCGCTCGACGCGCTACCCGCCGACCTTTGGCGCTGGTGGCTGATCGCGAACGCGCCCGAGAGCGCCGACGTGGATTTCCGAGCGGCGCGATTTGCAACGGACGTGAACAAGGACCTCGCCGACGTGTTCGGGAATCTCGTGCACCGGGTGACGCGCTTTGCTCGAACCGCCTTCGGTGGATGCGTGCCCGAAGGCGGCGAGCACGGCGAGGCCGAACGCGCACTCGCGGTGAGCATCCAGGAACGAGTGAGCACGATACGCGCCCACCATGAAGCACGCGAGTTTCGGCACGCTGCGGCGGAGACCCGGGCGCTCTGGGCGAGCGCGAATGCCTATGTCCAGGCCGCGGCTCCCTGGTCTTCGCTCCGAAGCGACCGTCCCCGTGCAGCGGTGGCGACCCGTACCGCCCTGGCGCTGATCGAAGTCTGCGCCACCGTAGCATGGAGCGTCATTCCGAACCTCGCGACCTCGGCCATCACCGCAGTCGGTGGAGTGGTGAGCGAAGCCCCGCCCCTGTGGCCGGACGATGTGGCCGATCAGCTTCTCAATGAACGACGTGTGGGATTGGTTCTACCGTCTTCGTTCGAACCGGTAACCAAACTCAGCGCCGAGAATTTCAGCTTCGCGTATCGGTGATGAGAGAGCAGAGTGCTGTCAGCCTCAACACCCTTCACTCCGCAGCTTGTGGGCGCACCAGCGATAAAACTTCCGAAAGATGGTCGATGCTGGCCCCTGGGTTGGAAGGAGCATCTGGCGGCCACTCAGCGGTCCTACGAAACCAAGCGGTTCTCATGCCCACCGCGTGAGCGCCGAGAACGTCGGCCATGGGGTTGTCGCCGACGAACAAGCAACGTGACGGCTCGGTCCTACAAGCCGTCGCTGCTCGGAGAAACAGGGCCGCATCCGGCTTCCGTAACGCTTCCCGCTCCGAGATAAGGACAGCATCGACCAGCCTGTCCAGTTCGAGCGCTTCGATATGCCTCGACTGGAACTCGGTCTCACCATTCGTCACAATACCGAGGGCAAGCCCCTGTGCCCGCATTTCCCGCAGAACCGCCCTCATCCCGCCGAACGGCTGTGCGAATCTCGCGCAGTGAGCGCGGTAGTCCGAAAGCAAGATGTCAGCGTGCTCGGCCCGCCCACCGAACTCATCCAGTATGCGAGGATAGACTACGGACTTATGGACGTGTCCGCGCCGGTCCAAGACGAGGAACCGGGCGCACCACTCGGCTGGCTGAACTTGGCCCAGATGATCGGCGTGCCGCTCGAACTGGTCTCTCAGGAACGCCTTGAGGGAGGTAGTGCGATCCAGCAGAGTTTCGTCCAGGTCGAAGAGAACAGCGTCGATCATAGCTTCGTAGCACTCCTGCCCGTGACAGCCATTTCCCTACAAGATGGCTGGTAGCATATCTCAGACGCCTACTTTGGGTCGGTACGGCGGCCTCGGATTATAGGTAAAGCCGTCGTCTTTCCGACGTTCATCAACGCACAATTAGAAAATTGCTCGGAGTGATACGGGGGCCAAATCCAGTCGATAAAACGCGACAGAGGAGTATACGTCCGTCGCGTTCTAGATGATGTGAGTGTGGGGGCGGTCAGGGTAAGACGCGGATGCTGGCAGTGCCGATTTTCTCCGGCCCCGCCATGGTCAGACGCCATTCAGTGCGTGCTGCCGCAAAATCTACCTCGAAAATGTCGCTGTCGTCAGTTTTAGAGACTCCGAGAAATTTGATCGAAATTACATCGCCCCAAGCTTGCATCGCTCGCATGTTGTCGCGAAGTTGCTCCTTGAAAAAATGAGCCAGCCTTTCGCTCATCAACGCATAATCTGGGGTTCCAGTTCGTGTAAGCTCGATGAGGCGGCGGAGGGCATCTTCACTACCCGGCAGTGGCTCACTGGCGGCTTGGCGCTCTTCTCGAAGCCTCTCGACGAACTTTGCTCGATCTTCTTCTACACGACCTGCCGTCTGCTCCCACCCATTTTGGTGCAAGGTCACGGTCGTCGCTATTCCTTCGATACCCGTAATGAAGCTGAGTTGCGCGCAAATATGCGAGTTTCGGTAGAAGAATTTGGAATTGCTTTCGGGCGCGAGGGACAGGAATGTCTGCCCTGTTAAGCGCGCTATGAGTTCGTTTCCTTCACGCTGCACCGATATGATAGATTTTTGATTTAATTCATAATATCCAACATACCCATCCAATATTGCGGGATCGATGGCAACTTCCTGCCTTGAAAGAGCTTGCTCTATTCTGAGGCGCTCGGATTTAGTCAGAGCGTTCTCGAATACAGGCGAACTCGAAAGTCTTGTTACCTCGGCGTGCAGTCGCCGCCAGCTTGGAAAGCCATATGCTCGCGCGATTTCAAGTTGAGCGGTCGATAGTTGTGCTGTTGGATCAGAAGCACGAAGGAACTTGAGCCGCGATTTAGCTTCGTTACGAAGGTGTTCGAGGCTCGGACGCTCAGGGAGCGGACGCACGTCGGCGACACTGGACCGGACAGAAACGGCCATAGAATCCTTCCTTCCTCAGCGCCCATGTCCGCGTTTTTGGGCAGGAAGTCAGGAGGTATCGGAGAACGTCGAATGGGCTGTGCCCTTCACGCGGACCGTGGGCCTATCCTGAGGCCATTCCGAAGGTTATGGCGTCCTCCTTGAAACCGCAAGAGGTTCCGCTTCGGGCCGGCAGCGAAGATCAGACGTAGGGCACCCAACCCCAGAACGCGAAGCAAACGTTACCAGCGCCTGCATGGTGACGATCTCGTCCGGCGTGTCAGCCCGAGCGGCGCGAGTGCAGGTGGTGATCTCATCGCTCTTCGAGTTCACCACCTTCGCACCGATCACAGGCTGAGCCCGGTCACGGCCGCGAGCAGCCGGAATGGTTCGGATCGCGCGCGGTGCCGGCTTGCGCGAATCCCAACATCAGAGGCGATCCGCCTCGGCACTCTCGGGTGGTGATCTCGATCACCACTGCGTGCCCTGGCGATGATGCTGCGTGACGCGACAGAGCCGGACCGTGCCCGTGGTGCGATGATGTAGACGATCTCGACGTGAACACGATGAGATCGTCTACATCTCCTTGAGTGTCTCCACCGGGATGGGGTCGCCGCCGGTTTCCCCTGTAACGCAACGACCCCGCAGAAGGGGCACGTGTCAGTCAGCGGTCACGCGTCTTGGTCGTCCGCGAATCCTGTGTCGCGTTCCCGCTGGCCGCGGGCGAAGCCCCTGGTTGGCCGGTATTGCCAGACCCGCCCCCCATTTCTCCCGCTTTCAACTGCTCACCCTTCTGTTTGTCGCCTGACGTACCGGGTGAAATTTCGTTTGGCGAGGGCTTCGACGGTTCCTGTGCTTGCACCGCATCAGCGCCAGCGAAAAGGAACGGCAGGGCTAAGGTAATCGCAAGGACATGCCGCATGATGTGCTCCTGTGGTTTGCGTTTGCAGAAGCCATGGGATCACATTTGGTTCAAATACCGGCTCTTAGATTTCTCTGATGCATTTGCCAAAGCATCCCTGCTCACAGCATCATTGTGGCACGGAGCGTAGAATACCGGATGCCGACCAGCTTCATCATCGTTGCACGTTGATGCGATAAGATCATCCTCTCGATCTCGTAGTTCGGCTTCTTGCCGCAACGGATGTTCGTCCACCTTGCCATGGCTGGGCAAGCGATGGTGCCGCGCAGGCTCTCAGTTATGCTGACCTTACCAGCCAAAGATGCGGGCATGGGGCCACTTCCCCATCAACTCCGGTCATTGGAATATGCTCGCTCGAAGGTACGAGAGGGGTTGGCAGCGGAGATCATACGTAGGCGGCCCAACTCTGGAACGCGAAGCCATCGTTGAAGTGTCGAGGTGACAATGCCGCCCGGCGCGTCAGAACCCGATCGTGCGGGTGTTGGGGGCGATATGGACGATCTCAACGAGAACTCGATGGTAGCGACGGGCGTCACTGTTCATCGGTCCAGTTCGGCAGCGGCAAGCTCGGCAATCTGCAAGTCGATGGCCGCGAGAGGATCACCGTCGCCCAAGAACCACGATGCCGACAGGCCGGTCGATGCCAAAATCCAGAGCAGGAGCCGTCGCCTTTCAAGACCAGCCGCTTGGGCCACCACGTCGAGACGCCGCTCGAACCGGCCGGGCTCCGTCGCAACTGGCCGGGTCGGTTCGGCGAGGTCGGGGTTGGTGAAGATGTTGGCGAAGTCGAAGCCGCGCTCACCGAGCAGCCGTTTGGGGTCGATAGCGAGCCAGCCCCGCTCTCCAAAATCGAGCACGTTGTCGTGGTGGAGGTCGCCGTGCAGAACGACGACCTCGCGTTGGTCGTCGAGCAGCAGGCGTGCGGCCTCTACACTTCGCCTCAGGATGCCGCCGTGGCTGGCAGCGGTGGGTTCGAGGTCCTGGAACCACTGCTTCAGCGGGATGAGTTCGGGGTGCGGTTTGTTGCGAGGGGCGTGCAGCTTGGCGGCGGCGGTGCACAGGATGCGACAGGCTTCGTCGTCCTGCCCCTGACGGGCCATGTCGGCGAGCGAGGCGGGGCCGGTGGCGCGTTCTAAGAGGAGGGCATTGGCGTCCCTAGCCAAAACCCGCGCTGCGCCCTCACCGCCCCACCATTCCATCAGCACCCCGCCTAAACGCTCGTCCTGCTCATGCGACAGCTTGAGCATGGCGGGCTCACCGTTTCTCAGCACGGGGAGCAGATGGGCGGCATGGGTCGTGATCGGATGCCCGTCAGGGACGAGACCCCAGCGGTTCAAATGACTCTGAAACATGCTCCCAGGATAACACGCAGGGGTCCGCTGAGGGTGGGAAGCGGGCGCTCGTAATCGTCACTGGCGCTGACGTGATGGGATGATGCATCGGGCTAAGTGAACTGCGCACCTGAGAGTGTTGGCTAACATCAGGAGCGTCACACCCACAAAGACCCAAGGCCACTGATAGGTGGTTCGACTGACCGGCCGGGTACATGGGCCCGGGCGAACGCCAACGCTGATCTGCCCCCCTATCTCTGGATAGGTCCTCGCAGTGCCCAGCGACACTTTTCCAATACAGGCAACTTTACGTCCGTCGGTCGTGCCGCTGTATTCGATGGTCGCTACGGAATAACCTCCTCGCGCGCTGTGCAAAGAAATCACACGCGCGTCAACGAATTGCCCGTCGCGCAGCACGGCCGCATCATAGAACTGTGACATGGCCGAGGAGCCGAAACAGTAAATGAGAATCAAGCCGATGAGCACCCCGGCAAGATTCTCTCGGATACGTTGCTTGAGAGTGTTGGTCGGGGCCACTTTTCATCACTTAATCGCTGGGAGCACCCTGAAGATATGAACCGCGAACTTTACCATATCGGCCTCAAAGGGAGCCGTTGAGGTGGACTGCCACTCAACCTCGCACATACAGCCTGACGGCCTGCTAAGGGTGGAAAGCTGACCCTTAAGCGCCTGAAGCGGATAGCACTATCACTTGGCATTGTGTGCCGTCCGCCTCGTCATAGTCGATATGCAGTGCTTTCGATGCCGGTTCGTTGAAAACAATAAAACCATCGCGATAGATGACTTCCATCTGCGAAAGATGGCGCAGAAGTTGATGCATAGGTACGAGCAGCACTGGGTCCGCAATAGTGCTCCAGCCCATTATGGACACTAAGTCACGGCCACCTGCAAAGGAACGGACTTCTGTTTTGATGTCCATCAATGGTCTCAATGGCTGCAAGCTACGGCCGCCACGCATCCGAGACTTAAGCGCCCAATGTTGCTCGTGTGAAACCCGGGTGACGGACACGCCAAGCGCTGACCATTGACGCATCAACTCGGCAGAGCGTCGGCGAAGCGCGCTCTCGTACAGCAAGCGTTGCATCTGGTTGGGATCGCGTTCAGTCATTGGGCCAGAGTGCGCAACGAGAACGATGCCCGCAACGGGTGGTTTGCGGATGCTGGCGTCAGGCCCACGCGGCCCAGCCGCGGAACGCAAAACCGGCGTAGAACAGACTGACATCGGTGAACCCGGCCTCCCGCAGCAGGGCCTCGTCATCCTCGGGCGAAAGGATCGGTAGGCGTTCTCCGATCCCAATCTTGGCGCTCTCGGCCTGCGAAGGGTCGATGCCGGAGGCGGTCGCGAAGGCGGCATACCTCGAAAGCCATAGGTCGCGTTCGTCCTGCGGGATGCTGAAGTGCGCTACGACAAAGGGAGCGCCGGGCTTCAGCCGACGCCGGACCTCTTGGAGAGTGCGTGCCCGCTCCTGCCGCTCAATGAAATGCATGGTCAAGATGCAGGTAGCGCCATCGAACGGTCCCCGCGGCGCGCTGCCGATCAATCCTTCATGAAGGTGCGCCCGGCCTGAGAGGTCACCCAGCGTCCTGCGGGCAAGGTCGAGCATCGCGGCAGACGGATCAACGCCGACGAACGACCAGCCGGGTCGGTTTTCGGCGAACACCTTGAGTTCGAGGCCGCCCCCAGCACCGAGAACGAGCACCTGCGCGTCGTTTGGGGCGCGCTCTGCGAGAAGCAGCATCGCCATGCGCAGCATGTCAGCGTAGCCGGGCACCATACGTGGCGGGTTGTCTGCGTAGCGAGCGACGGCTTGCGGGTCAGAGAAAGCGTCCATGCCGGATGGTATCACGCTCTCTGACTGAGTGAGCGTCCGTTAAGGGTCGAGAGCGGCCCCTCCAAAGCGCCGGTCCTCTCACAATCCTCGAATTATGAGCTTCGATGCTGACGGAGGCGCAGGCGCGCGCACGAAAAAACCCCGCGCCGATGAAGGCACGGGGTGAGAGTGGACCTAGTATGCTCCTTGGGAGGAGTGATGCGTACAGTGCATAATGAATGCCAAGCCGCAACAGGCTCCGGTCTCATTTCCTAGTGTAATCCCAAAATTGTGTGCGCAATTACGCCTGAGAAAAGAATTTTAAGCTGGCAAACTATACTAGACATGAGAGATAATGTGCCTATGACATGGGCATGACGCCCGTGAGCCGCTGCCTCCACAAGGTCGATCATCTCTCCGCCGTGCCGGACAGCACTGCGGCGGATCGCATCAACGCCGCGCTTGATGAGTTGGAGGGGGCCTACCGCAGACCCTGCGAGCGCATCGTGGCGCTGGAAATGGTTCTGCACGAGGTTCGTCAGAACCGAAGGATCGGCGGTACGCCCTTCGCCCGTTTTGTCCATGTGAGCGTTGAGCGTCGTCAGGAGAAGCTGTCGCGCTGCGCCTGATAACGCTCGGAAGCTGTCAGTGGACGGGCCGCTCCGCTGCCCCCACCTTTCCGTCCTTTTTTTTCCTGCGCAGTTTAGCAGGCTTCACCGGTTCGTTGTCGTCTGGCGCACGCTCGGTGATGGCAAAGCCGTGCAGGTCCAGAAAGTGCTGGGGGGCATCGCCGTGGCTCTCAGTCAGCGCGTAGAAGGCCGCACGGACGACTTCCTTCTTGGTCGCCTCCGGGTGCCGCTCGCGCACGGCTGCCAGCAACGCTTTCGGCTTCATGCCGCTCGCCGCTACGCTGCGCAGGGTGTTTGCAATCGCTTCAAGCGAAGCCATATCGAACCTATTGATCTCCCAGCGCCCCTCTGGCGCGACGAGCGTTGATCGACACCTGCCCGGCATAGCATGACAGTGAGGTGACGGTCTCCCCGTCAGGATCGTGGCACGGGGACACACAAATCTCAGCCGCCGTAGCGTACGAAGCCCGCAGTTCCTTTTGTGGGACCTGGGAACCACCCTGCGGCTCGGCACGGCGCGGCTCCTATCGCACGCGTCGGTGCTCCCGGTCACGGCGCGAAAGAGCGGAACGTTCCGGCGAAGCTGATGATCTCATCGAACGTCGGCGAGATCACCGGCAAGGCCGGCAGATCGAAGGCTCCCGATTGGGCTGCAACGATCCCGTTAAGGGGTGAACTGGGTCACAGGCGGTGATCTTCGCCTATAGAATTTGGCATCTCGGCGTGAGTCTTATCGGGAGGGCCGGGAGCCTGACGGGCGGGGTGAACTTCCCGGGCATGCCACGGCGGCTGGAGTGGTGATCGCGATTCCCGAATTCGGGCTCAGACCCGGACCGTGCCTGTGGTGCAGATGATCGCGTTGATTTCCGCCAGATCACCACCTTCATCATACGTCCGGTTGCACCCAATCGGATGGGGGCCGGTAAAGTGGCCGAAATCGCGAAATCCGTGCGCCGTGATGAGGTCCGCAGCGGGTGGAAAGCGGCTCAGCCTTCCTCGTCGTAGCGAACGGAAACAAAGCCCTCGGTCCAATGGTCCTTGTCGAGGGGATAGACCGAAACCTCGAAACCCTCAGGACGATCGCGAAAGCCCGGCTGCCCTTTCACCCTCAGCACGGCTGCGTCCGCACTCTCTTGGGATCGGTAGACACCGATGAGCTTTGCATTCTCTTTGTAGGGATCATCAGCCCGGACGTGCCAGAGCAGGTAGACGGAATCCATCAACCTACGATGACCCAAGAAGCGTTGGGCTGCAAAGGGTGGAAGCGGAGATCAGGCGTAGGCGACCCACCCCCGGAACGCGAAGCCAACGTAGAAAAGGGCGACGCTGGAGAATCCGGCATCGCGAAGAAGCTGCTCATCTTCCTCAGGCGAAAGGATCGGCAACCGCTCTGCAATCCCGGACCGTGCGGCTTCTGCCTGAGAACGCTGGATGCCGGATGAGACCGCGAAGGCAGAATACCGCGACATCCAGAGGTCGACCTCGCCCTGCGGGATACTGAAATGGGCGGTGACGAAGGGAGCACCCCGCGTCAGGCGACGCCGCACCTCTTGGAGAGTGCGTAGGCGCTCCTGACGCTCGATGAAGTGCAGGGTCAGAATGCAGGTCGCACCGTCGAACGGGCCTTCCGGCGCGCTGTCGATGAAGCCCTCGTGCAAATGTGCTCGGACCGAGAGTTCACCGAGCGTCATTCGAGCGAGGTCGAGCATCGCCGCGGAAGGATCGACGCCAACGAACGACCATCCAGGCTGTGCCTCAGCAAACACTTTGAGTTCGAGGCCGCCTCCAGCGCCGAGAACGAGCACCTGAGCGTCATCCGGCGCACTCTCTACCAGGAGAAGCCCTGCCATGCGTTGCAGGTCGGCGTAACCGGGCACCATCCGCGGCGGATTTTCGGCGTAGCGGGCAACGGCCTGCGGATCGGAGAATGCGTCCATGCTCAACGGTAACACGGCGCACGGACGCTACGAATGTCGCGTTGGATCGAGAGCCGCCGGTCGTGAAGTTCTCGGGCGAAGAATGGGATCACCGGCACCTGCACGGTGATGATCTCGACCGGCGTGTTAGGGCCGCGCTGCGCGGTTGAAGGTGGTGATCTCATCGGAGTTCGGCGAGATCATCGCCTTCACCCCATCTGCGGATCGCTCGGCACCGGTAGGTTCGGGCGGCCGGAATGATTTGAGCCTCCCGTCCGGTGCTCGCTGGTGAGGACCGGAACGCGTGCCGATCGGACAGGTGGGTACCGGTAATCACGCCTTGCCGAGCGGCTTACGCATATAGACCCGCCGCAGCCCCTTCTCTTCAGCCCGGTGTGTCTCCTCGTAGCCGGCTCGCGTGTAGCGGGTGATGTTCTCCGTCATCGCCTCGTTCGTATAGAGCGTGACCGCGGAATAGCCGCGCTCGATCGCCGCACGCTCTGCGAACTCCAACATCATGCGTCCGAGCCCGGCACCCTACCCCTCGGGTGTGACCGCCATGTTGTTGAGCAACAACGTCTCGTCGTGTTCAATCAGCACGATGATCCCCTGTCTGACCCAGGGTGCAATGGTTCGCCCAGCACCAGACCATCAGTTCGAGCGGATCATCCTCCCCATCGAGCACCAACGTCGCGTCAGATGCCGCCCGGTCCAGCGTAGCCCAGCGCTCCACGGGACAACGAGATAGGCGATGGGATCGAGCGAATCGCAACCGCGAGATTTAGAAGCGTGATTTAATCGTGCTGCGTTGAAGGGGGCTGAGGATGCGGCGTCGGAGACCGAACTGGCTTCTCGGGTTGAGTGCCGTAGCCGGAAGCATCGTTGGGCTCGCGCTTTGGGCGCTCGCACTCTCCTTCGGGTGGGCGATCGGCACGATGACCGTCGCAATGGGGGCGGGTGCGGCGATCGGGGTGGTACTGGGTGGGCTCTACCAAAACCGGAAAGCCATCTGAGACGCCGCCAACTACGAGGCCGCTCACGCCGCCTTCCCCTGGTTCGGAACGTCGCCGCTCAGAGCGCCGTACAGCGCCAACAGCGAGGCTTCTGCGGCGTCCGCATCCTTGGCGCGTCGGAAGCGCTTCTGGTCGCCCGTGAGGCTCTGCGCGAGGCTCCGTGCTCCCCCTTGTCGGCGGTGATCCCGTACGCCGCCTTCTAGGTCCGACTGAGGAGGCTTCTGAATCTGCTGCCTGAAAATGGAGTGATCGACGTTACGGTCGCTCAATCGTTGGGGTTTATTGTTCGGCATCCCAGGAGATGTCTTCCATGCCCTCTCGGTCAGGCCAGATGTTCGTTGCCGCGGCAGCGCTGATCTTGACAGGCTGCGGGGAAGAGAAGCCCGCCGAGTACGTCTCGCAATCGGGTTTCCAGCCGTTCATTCACAAGCGCGAGGGCCGCATCACCTATCAGATGCTCGATGTGATCTCGGAAAATGGTCCGATCGTGCGGTACGTGACGAAGCAAGAAGTGCCACCGGGTGGCCTCGCGGGTGGTATGGTCAATTACGCCTCTCGGCGCGGTGACTGCCATCGGCTTGTGTACCAAACGATCGGCGAAGGCGACACGGTTACGAAAATGGAACGGGACCGTCCTGAAGACCGGTGGGTCGAACTCGTGAACGGTTCGAGCGCTACGGCGGCGCTGGTGACGGCATGTCAGGTGGCGAAGAAGTTAAAGTAGGCGATCGATTCCTCGCGATCGGCCCCGCTCAAGGGTGAACGGGATCGATAAGATTTAACGACCTCGAACAGCACAACCTCAACGGTGCGCCGTGACCGTCGCTTAAGGTGCGACGTGCAACTCTCCGGGGAAGGAGAGTGCGGCGCGATGGAAAAGCTACGGAACACCCTCGTTGGAATGGCAATCGTCGTCGGCCTGCTGACGTGGTTGGTCAGCATCCCGAACCGCGAGCCGGCACAGGCAACGGCGCTACCGGAGAACGGTCTCTCGAAGATTTCGATCGGTAGCCTGCGGGGCAACCGCACCGGGTTCGGGACCGTCCTCGAACTGTCTTTCGTGATTTCCAACCGGAACAACTATCCGGTCAAAGACGTGACCTTCGCTTGCATACTTAGGGCAGAGAGCGGCACGCACGTCTCAAACGTCAGTGGCACCGTTTACCAGCGGGTCCAGGCGAATGGGTCGGTAATGGTCAACGAAATGAACATGGGGTTTATCCCGGCTCAGACGGATGGGTTCGTCTGCGCCCCTACGTCGTTTTTGCCCGTCATCTGAGCGGCGCGGAGATCGATCCCGCCCAAGGGTCTGGGCGGGATCGTTGGGGGCGAGAAGGTCTCAGCGCCGTCAGTGGCGTCAGCGCTTTCAGGATCGTCAGCGGCGTCAGCTTTCTCCTGACAGCGCTGAGAGGTCTGACGGCGCTGATCGCCCTTAGGGTTTCGGTTCGAAGGCGCGCCCGAACACCGAGTGGTCGTTGATCCGAACGAACGGCCCCGCGCCTTGCTTGTAAAGATCGGTCAGCAACCGATCGAACTCTTTTCGCGTCAGTCCTGACCCGTCCGGCATACTTCCTTCGTACAGGCGAAACAGATCGGGGAACGTGTAGTACTTTATCTGTTTCCCCCTCGCGAGGGCTTGAACTTCAGGTTTGGTTAAGTCGAGATTCCGAAACCAAATCGTCAGCTTACCTGCAGGGGACTTCATCGCTGCCTTTGCATCTTCTCGCTTCATGTATTCAATAACGGGTTCGATCGGGTCTTCGTCGTCTTGACTGACGCTACGCCAAAGAAGCTCCCAATCTATCTTGTTTACGGTACCCCAAATCTTTTTCTGATTGTTGCGCTCAAGGTGCTTGAACGTCAGCATGAGGAATCGCCGATGTCCGCTCGGATCGCTTACCAACTCGGTGATCGGGCGATTGGCCGTACCGACGAACACCGCCTGCTGACGGACGTGCGCCATCGACTGCTTGAAGAACGTGCGCCGATCGATGTAATCGGCCGTAAGAACGCTCTTGAACGTCCCAACGTACTTTTCGTCAAGCTTATCAATGTCGTCCAGAAAGACGATCGGTTTTGAAAACAGATAAATATTGCTCTTGTCCACAACGTCCGATAGAAGAGTCACGCCGCTCAGAAGCTCATCCATTGGCGATGTGAAGAGCTTCGTGAACCATGACTTTCCAGGCCCTCCAAGCTTCGAATAGAAAACCACCATCAGATGGTTTCCCACCTTCATGCGGAGTGCCTTGAGCTTGACCTGATGGATAATTTTCTTGAGACCGGCGATCGCGATTGCAGGTGAATCTTCGAAAACGGTCGCAGCGAGGAGAGCCCATTGCTCTTCCGCTTCGGCTTTCTGCGCCGCATCCAACGGCACCATCAGCCGTTCGAAGATTTTCGCCCGTTCTTCGTCGGCTTGCGCGGTGATGAACGCCCGCAGGCCACTCTTGAGGGAGGCTTTCGTGACATCACCCCCGCCGGGGTTAGCTTGGCGCTCACGGTGATCCTGAAGCTCAGACTGCAACCGATCCTCGGTGATCTCGAAATCGCGAAGCACTTCACCGATGGGAGATTTCGGATAGCTCTTGTAGCCGTTTTTCGGAACAAGGTGCTCGCCGGCGGTTACCCGCCAGCCTCGAATGCGCATGTATTCCTCGATGAACTCCGAGGTTTTGGACGGAGCGTTCGGGCGGTAGGTCGCATCCTCCCACGCACCGGCCGCGTCAGCGTCGTCAGAGGCGTCAGCGCTCTCAGCCTTCTCAGTCCTCTCAGCGCGACCAGCTTCTTCCTGACGATCCTGGGAGCGCTGACCGCGCTGACCATCCTGAGAGGACTGAGAGCGTTGCCACTCCTGCTGCCACCTGCCGAAAGGATCGGATTGGCGCGGCGTCGTGCGGTGGAGTTCGCGCTCGATGTTCTTCTTGAACCAATCGCGTGCCGCGTTGATCCGCGCCGCGATTTCATTCGAGCCGCGTCCTTCTTGGGTGGCGGAACCGGTGTCGGGGTGATGGACCTTCATGCGAGCTTTCCAGGCCGCATAAACTTGCCCGTAGTCCCTGACAGCGCCGGGCGTCAGACCGAGGGCGGCGTAGTGCTGATCGGCTTCGGCGAGCGTGTCTTCGGTGGTGGTATCCATAGGGCATCCTTTCTGGACGCCGCGTCGAACAGAGCTTTCCCGTTCCCTCTCGAAAGAGGGCTTGCACTTCAGATTTTCGGGAGATAAGTTCGTTCTTGTCGGTGAACTAACTCTATCCCCCTCACGGGGTTAAGCGCGCACTTGAACCCTTGCCGGGGTTCTTGGGCGCGTTTTGCTTTGGGCGAATCGCGGGCTGTCTCTCCAATCGTTGACGGAGCCTTAAGATGCCCGATCGCAGCCAACTCGACAAGTCACGCCGCCGAAAACTTTGGTTCGACTACTTTGGTCTAACGAAATTAACCAAGTAGATCATGTCTCCGATCTGCAACGAAACGATTTTAACCAAGCGCTTCTGCGACTGGGCCTCACTCTGCGTTTGACGCTTTAGCGGCATGCTTGCCAAAGTGACGCAGGCATACGCTTGTGGGTAAAGACGGCGCTTGCCGCCTGTGGATTCCCTGCGAATCTCGGCGCTTGCCGACGCGATCGCGCGTGTAGCGGCGGCGAATCGCATGAACATTGGGAGCCGTCGCGACGAACATCCACGAGCGTAGGAAGATCGAGTAGTAGCTCGCCGCGAAAAGGGTGGGTTCAAACGGCTGTTCAGGTTTTGCCGAGGAATGGGTGCCGTTCGGACGCGACGCCTACGTCCTGGGCTTCGGTCCTGACGCGAGTCGGAGCGATCCAGACGAAGATCGTTACGGTTCGGCGCGAGATCGGCACCGTCGAAATCGTCGCTGCGTCTACCAGTCTGACCGATGCACCCACCTGCGGGGTGCGCTCGGTCCGATCCACCGGGTGATCTCTTGCGAAGAGACTGCGGCTTCCAAGAGCTAAAGGTGGGGAATCAAGAAAAAGGTCAACCACCGCGTGACCTACCCGGCCCGCTTCCAACTCGTGGCGGCGATGAACCCCTGCCGCTGCGGCCTAGCCCTGGAGCCGGGCTACGCCTGCCGCCGGGGGCCGAACGAGCGCTGCGTCGCGCAGTACGGCGCCCGCATCTCCGGGCCGCTGCTCGACCGGATCGACCTACGCATCGAGGTCGCCGCCGTGACCGCCGCCGACCTGATCCTGCCGCCGCCCGCGGAAGGCTCGGCCGAGGCCGCCGCGCGGGTCGCCGCCGCCCGCGCGCTCCAAAGCACGCGATACGCCGCCCTCGGCCTGCCCGCGGCAACGACCAACGCGACCTGCCCGGCCACCGTGATCGAGACCGCCGCCACGCCCGATGCCGAGGGGGCGGCGCTGATCCGCCACGCGGCCGAGACCATGCGGCTGTCCGCCCGCGGCTTCCACCGCACGCTGCGCGTCGCCCGCACGCTGGCCGACCTCGACGGCGAGGCCCAGGTGCGGCGGCTGCATCTGGCGGAGGCGCTGTCCTACCGGGCGCGTGGCGAGCGGCCGGCGGCCGCGGCCTGATCGACCCCGCGAACAACCGCCCATTGCCACGCCTCCTCGCCGGGCACATAGTCGTGGGCAATCCAACAGGGGCGGCCGGCTCGCCGGAACAGACCCCGCGCGAGGGAGCGGGCGGGTGGCGCACGGCACGCAGATGCGCGGGCATCTGTGCGGAATCCAGACGGCCTGGACGGAGGCGGGCGACGCCGGGGGCGCGGTCGCAGCCGTGGCGGAGATCCTCGACCGGGCGGCGATCGGCCACCTCATCGTGTTCTTCTCGCCGGCCTACGAGGCGGACGCCCTCGCTGGGGCGCTCGCCGCGCGGTTTCCCGGCGTCGGGATCACCGGCTGCTCCACCTCCGGCGGGATCAGCCCGGCGGGCTCGATTGATCGCGGCCTCGTCGCCATCGCCTTTCCTCGGCAGGGCTTCCGCATCGTCTCGGGCCTCCTCACCGACATCGCCCGGCTCGATGTCGAGCGCGCGGCCACGAGCGTGCGGGCCCTGCGTCGGACCCTCGACGGCGGACGGCCGGACGGCGGCAACGGCCACCGCTTCGCCCTGTCCCTGATCGACTCGTTCGCCAATGCCGAGGAGACCGTGGTCTCCGCGGTGGCCTGGGCACTCGACGGCATCCCGCTGATCGGCGGCTCGGCCGGCGACGACCTCGCCTTCCGCAGCACGGTGCTGATCCACGAGGGCCAAGTCTGCCGCGAAGCGGCGGTGATCCTGCTGGTCGAGACCGATTTCCCGATCCGCATCTTCAAGAGCGACAATTTCGAGCCGACCAACCGCAAGTTCGTGGTCACCGCCGCCCGCGAGGAGGAGCGGCGCGTCACCGAACTCAACGCCGAGCCGGCGGCGCGCGAATACGCCATGGCGGTCGGGCTCGATCCGGAAAATCTCTCGGCGATGTCCTTTGCCGCCTATCCGCTCGCGGTGAAGATCGGCGGCGAGTATTACTGCCGCTCGATCAGCCGGGTGGAGCCGGACGGCTCGATGACCTTCTTCTGCGCCATCGGCGAGGGCGTGGTGCTGACGCTCGCCCAGCCCCGCGACATCGTCGAGGCGACACGGGCCGAACTCGAAAGCCTCGACGCGTCGCTCGGCGGGCTCGATCTCGTGATCGGCTTCGACTGCGTCTTCCGCCGGCTCGATGCCGAGAGCCGGCAGGTGCGCCACCGCATCGCCGACCTGTACCGGCGCTACGGCGTCGTCGGCTTCGAGACCTATGGCGAGCAGTACCGCTCGATGCACCTGAATCAGACGTTCACCGGCATCGCCATCGGCCGGGCCGAGTGGCCGGCGGGCCGGCCGGTGAAGCGTGGGACGTGAAGAGCGCGCGATGAACCGCCCGACCCTCCGGACCGAGCCGCCACCCGAGCCGCAGACCGTCGAGGCCCTGACGCATCGCGTGGCCAAGCTCGAGCGCATCAACGCGGCGCTGATGGCCCATGTCGAGCGCACCATGGACCAGCAGGGCGGCGCCTACTCGCTGTTCCAGACCGCGATCATGCTGGAGGCTCGCGTCCGCGCCCGCACGGAAGAGCTCACCGCGCTGATGAACAGCCTGGAGCGCTCGAACGCGGCGTTGCAGGTGGCCAAGGAAGAGGCCGAGACCGCCAACCGCTCGAAGACGCGCTTCCTGGCGGCCGCGAGTCATGACCTGCTCCAGCCCCTCAACGCCGCCCGCCTCTCGCTCTCGGCGCTGACCGACCTCGCGCCGGGGCCGGAAGCCAAGGCGGTCGCCCGCCAGGTCGAGCGCGGGCTGGAGACGATCGAGGATCTGATCAAGGCGCTCATCGACATCTCGAAGCTCGATGCCGGCATCGTGCGCCCCATGGTCAAGCCCGTGCGGCTGGTCGACCTCGTCGCCGGGATCGAAGCGAGCTTTCGTCCGTTCGCCGAGCGCAAGGAACTGCGCCTCGTCACCCGCTGCGCCGACCTCGTGGTGGAGACCGACGGGATCCTGCTCCAGCGCATCCTGCAGAACCTCGTCTCCAACGCGATCCGCTATACCGAAAGTGGCGGCGTGCTGATCGCGGCGCGGCGGCGCGAAAAACGCTGTCGCATCGACGTGGTCGATACCGGCTGCGGCATTCCGGAGCACGAGCGGGCCCTGGTCTTCGAGGAGTTCTTCCGCGGCGCCCGCGAGGGCGACGATGGCGGAATCGGCCTCGGGCTCGGCCTGTCGATCGTGCAGCGCACGGCCTCGACACTGGATCACGCTGTCGAACTGCATTCTCGCGCCGGCCACGGCACGCGGCTGAGCCTGACCCTGCCGCTGGCCACGCAGCGTCCGGAGGCGCGGGTGCCCCTCGCGCCGCTGGCGACTGCCCTGACCGGTGCGCGGGTGCTGGCGATCGAGAACGACGCCTCGACGGCCGAGGCGCTGCAGCGGCTCCTGCGCAGTTGGGATGCCGAGGTGCAGGTGTTTCGCGATCTCGCCGGCGTCGTCGCGGCGCTCGCCGCCGGCCTCGCGCGGCCGGACGTGATGGTCATCGACTACCACCTCGACAACGGCGCCTGCGGCCTCGACGTGGTGGATTACCTGCGGCGCAACCGGGGCTGGGTGACGCCGGTGATCCTCACCACCGCCGATCACGGCGCCGACATCGCCGCCCGCGCTCAGACCACGGGGGCCGAACTCGTCCACAAGCCGATCAAGCCGGCGCAGCTGCGGTCTCTGCTGGCCTACATGCTGGCGTGAGTGGGGAGCGGATCAGAGCGCGCTGAAGCGCCGCTCGCCCATCAGCCGGTCGCGGGCGCGGGCGATGAGAGCGGGGCGGATGCGGGCGACGTCCTCGTCGTCGAGGAGCGGCGAGCCGGCCAGCGCGCCGAGATAGGCCTCTTCCCGGTCCCGACAGGTGGTGACCGCCTTCGTCGCGGCAAAGCTCCGGCTCGTGGTGCGGACCTGCTCCGAAAAGGCCTCGTCGAGACAGCTCTGCCACGCGGCGTGGCGCGCGCCCTCCGGGCTTTCCGCCCGCGCGGGGACGGCGGCGAGAAGGGCGAGGGCGGGAAGGCTGGCGAGGAGGACGCGACGCATGGGACGAGAGGACCCTGGGACGGCGAACCTGAGGCACGGATGGAGTTTTCCGGGGCGGGAGTCGCTCGCGGAAACCTCTCGTCAACCTTGGTCCCTGCCCCGTTAAAGTCCCCTAACGCGCGAGATGCGGGTCCGGTCCCGATTTGGGACCGGGAAAGTTCGCCTCAGCGGTTGGCCGCCGTCAGCGGAGAGGCGTCGCGACCGAGCGCCATCCAGCCCACCGCCTCCTGGCTCTCGCGCTTGACGAAGGTGTAGCCAGTCTGGGTCCAGGGCAGCACCGCGTTGGTCTTGTTGTCGAGGATGTAGTCGCCGCGGTTGGTGATGAGGGTGAGCACCGCGTGGCCCTCGCCCTTCTCGTCGATCACCACGGTCATCCGCATCGCCCGGCGCGGCAAGCCGGCCTCGACCAGCAGGCGGCGCTTGAGGAGCTGAAAATCCTCGCAATCACCCCGTCCGTCCTCGGCGAGGTCCCAGCGGTCGGCCGAGCGCCAGTGATCCTGATCGGTCACCGCCTCCACCGCCCGGTTGATCCGGCGGTTGACCGCGTTGACCGTCTGCCACAGCGCCGGCGTCAGGGTGATGCTGGCCGGCTCGGTGCGGTCGACCGCGCACTCGGCGGAATAGCGCTCGCAGAATTCGGCCCAGGCGGCGATCGGCCGGGCCGGGCCGGTCGTCACCGCCGACAGGCTCATCGCCGGGAGCGCGGCCGTCGGCTGCGCGGCGGCCTGCGGCGCGGGAACGGTGAGGAGGGCCCCGGCCAGGGCGAGGCCCGCCAGCAGGCGGGTCGCGAAGGAGCGGGTGGGCCGGACGACACAGAGCTTGGAGAACGCGATACGCATGGCCCTGACCGAGCAGTTAAGCTTCCGTTAATGAAGCTCTCACAGCCGCCCGCCGGCCGCAATCGCCGGGTTAAAAATCGGTTAACGCGATCGGTCGCATTTGAGCGACCTGCGCCGGAACGTCCGATCCGGCCGCGGGGCGGGAAGCGAAACAGGTCCGCCGCACCGTCACGGGCCGCGGTGGCCCCGCCGACACGGTACCTGCTACGCTCGGATCTTATCCTTTGATCCGCAAAGCCTTCCGATGACGAGCGAACCGACTTCCGCCGAGCCTGCGCAGCCTACCGATCGCGGTCCGCCGGTGATCCGCACGGTGGCGATGCCGACCGACACGAACCCGGCCGGTGACATCTTCGGCGGCTGGCTGATGGCGCATATGGACATGGCCGCGGGCAACGTCGCCGCGCGCCGGGCGCGGGGGCGCTGCGCTACGATCTCGGCGGAGGCGATGACCTTCCACCGGCCGGTCTTCGTCGGCGACGAGGTGAGCTTCTACGCCTGGATCGTGAAGACCGGCCGCACCTCGATGGGCATCCAGGTCGAGGTCTGGCGCCGGGAGCGGGAGGGCGAGGATACGACGAAGGTGACGGAAGGATTTTTTACCTTCGTCGCCATCGGGCCGGACCGGCGACCGCGGCCGCTCCCGGAGGCGCGATAGATCGAGCGCAGCCCGGCGCGTGCCGACCGGGCGTGCCAGTGCAGCGACGTCAGTGCATCGTCAGCGTGGTGAGCCGGCGGGCGCCCGAATGCTGGTGCAGGAAGGCGCTCATCTCGGCGAGCACCGGCGCCTTGCGGCGGAAGCTGACGGAGAGCGCGAGCAGCGTGTCGGAATGGTCGAGGCCTTCGTAGACCCGTTCCTGCACCGGCACGCGGGCATTGCGCAGGATCGCGGCGAGGCTCGCCGTGTTGCGCGGCTTCACCACGGTATCCCGGTCGCCAGTGGCGAGGAAGGTCGGCGGCGAGTGGGCGCCGGCGAAGGAGACGGGCTGCGTCGCCTCCGGATCGGGCGCCTGCCCGAACACCTCGATCGAGGTCTTCTGGTCGAAGGGCAGGAAGTCGTAGGGGCCTGACAAACCGGCCACCGCCCGCACGGATCGCGGATCGACGCCGGCTTGGCGCAGGTATTCCGGGTCGAGCCCGAGCATCGCCGCGTTGTAGGCGCCCGCCGAGTGGCCGGCGAGGACGATCCGGTTCGGATCGCCCCCCTGCGCGGCGATGTTGTCGCGCACCCAGGCGATGGCCGCCGCCCCGTCCTTCAGGAAGTCGGGGAAGCGCGATTGCGGGTAGAGCCGGTAATCCGGCAGCACGGTCACGAAGCCCTGCGCGGCGAAGGCCTGTGCGGCGAAAGCGTAATCGTCCTTGCTGCCGCTGCTCCACGAGCCGCCGTAGAAGAACACCAGCACCGGCGCCCGCTCCACCGGCACGGTCGGCACGAACACGTCGAGGCGCTGGCGCGGGTCGGCGCCGTAGGCCGCGTCGCGGACCGCGAGGCGTCCGCCCTTGTCGCGCGGCCCCAGCGCATCGAACAGGGCCAGCGGCGAGCAGCCGCTCAAGCCCAGCGCGGTGAGGCCGAGGCAGACCAACGAGACGAGGGAGACGAATGCCTTGATCATGTGACTCGTGATTGACGCGGCGGTCGCGGCGGTTTCATGGCCGCGCGGTGACGGTGTTGGGAGTTATGTCCTCAGGACGATACAGGCGCCGCCCACATTGCGGATCTTCTGACACAGGCCGTCGGCCGCGTTCCGGCTCTCGGCCGGGATGCGCACCCGGTAGAAGGTGCGGGTGCCGCGGAAGCGCAGCCGCGTGCCGATGATCATCGGCCGCACCTCGCCGATCACGCTGGTGTAGCGCGTGCGCGCCCGCTGGAAGCTCGCCAGCGCCAGCGACTTGGAAAAGTTTCCGGCAAGCTGCACGCCCCAGGGCGCGGCCGGGCCGCCCTCGATCGCCAGGGCGAAACGGTCGCCGCGCGACGGGATGCGCAGCCCTGCGGTGACTTGCAGGCAAGTCTGCGTCTCGGCCTCCGGCGCGGGCGGCTTCGCGTCGGATTTCTCTGCCTTCACATCCGGCTTCTTCGCAGACGGGTCGGACCCCTCCGGCATCTCGATGCCGGCGTTCGGGCGCCAATCCTCCGCCGGGCGGCCGGTGATGGCGATGACGTAGGCCCGCGTCTCGGCGGGCAGGCCGCCGCTGCCGGCGAGCCAGGCCGAGACGCGCCCCGGCCCGCCGTTATAGGCCGCCGCCGCGAGCCCGAGATTGCCGAACTGCCGCTTGAGGTCGGCCAGGAAGTGCGCGGCGTGCGGGATCGCCTGCTCGGGATCGAAGGGGTCGCTGAGGCCGCGGTCCTTGGCCGTGCCGGGCATGAACTGCGCCACCCCTTGCGCGCCGGCCGGACTCACCACGCCGACGCGGAACGAACTCTCGCGCCAGATCAGCCGGGTCAGAAACGGCACCGGCAAGTGCCGCGCCTTGGCCGAATCCTCGATCAGCCGGCACAGTGCCTGCTCCACCGTCTCGCTCTCGGGCGAGGGGGCCGCAAGAGAGGGACCGGCGCAGGCGACGAGAGCGGCCGGCAACAGGGTGAAAGCGAGACGGTGCACGGCGCCTGATCTAGGGCGCATTCCGGCGAAGTGGATGGCGGTTTGTCGAAACAAGGCGCCAGAAGACACGGAGCCGGAGCCGCCGACCTGCTGCAATCGGGTCGAGCACAGCTCCAGGGCGCCGGCTCAGGAAGGGGACGGTTGCCGTTCGACACGTCACGGACTGCTCTGTTGGCAAGCAACATTGTGCCGGGATTGGTGCTTCGCGAGAGAGTTGTACCTTAGGCCGATTCTTAGAATCGCACTATTTTTCCGGCAGCCTCCGCGCTAGGCTCGATGCTTGCAAGAGCCGGACGCCAAGATCCGGCCTCAGGAGGAGGAACACGATGCTCGAAGAGCGCATCTCGGAGATCGACGCCGAAGCGGCCGCCCAAACCGCGTCTCAGGCCATCACCCGGCTCGGCGCCTGCCCGCACGACTGCCCCGATACCTGCTCGATGATCTACACGGTCGAGGACGGGCGGCTGATCGACGTGCGCGGCAATCCCGACCACCCGATGACCCGCGGCGCGCTCTGCGGCAAGCTCAAGGACTTCGATCGGCACCACTACAATCCCGATCGCATCCTTTACCCGATGCGCCGTGCCGGCCCGAAGGGCAGCGGACAGTTCGAGCGCATCACCTGGGACGAGGCGCTCGAAGAGATCCACCGCCGGTTCAGCGCGATCATCGAGACGCACGGGGCGGAAGCGATCCTTCCCTACAACTACCTCGGCAACGAGGGCGTGGTGCAGGGGCTCACCGTCGGTGACGCCTTCTTCAACCGCCTCGGCGCGACGGTGGCCGAGAAGACCTTCTGCGGCTCGGGCTCCTGCACCGCGTGGCTGCTGACGGTGGGCCCCACCAACGGCACCGATCCGATGAGCTTCGAGCAGTCGAAGCTCATCGTGATCTGGGGGTGCAACTCGGTCTCGACCAACCTGCACCACTGGCACATCGTCAAGGAAGCGCAGCGCAACGGCGCAAAGGTGATCGTGATCGATCCCTACCGCTCGCGCACGGCGGCGCAGGCCGACTGGCACCTGATGCCGAAGCCCGGCACCGACGGCGCACTGGCCATGGCGATGATCCACGTCATCATCGAAGAGGGACTGACCGACGACGACTACATCGCCCGCCACACCGTCGGCTTCGAACCGCTGAAGGAGCGGGCGCGGGCCTTCACCCCGGAATTCGCCGCCGGGATCTGCGGCATCTCGGCCGAGGATATCCGGCACCTGGCCCGCGAATACGCCACCACCCCCAACGCGGCGCTGCGGCCGGGGATTGCGGTGGAGCGCAGCGCCGGCGGTGCTCAGGCGCTGCGCGCCATCTTCTCGCTGCCCGCGCTCACCGGCTCGTGGAAGGACCCGGGCGGCGGCGTCTACCAGATGCCGCTCTGGGAGTTCCCGGTGCACTGGGACCGCGTCTGCCGGCCGGACCTGATCCCGGAGGGCACGCGGGTCATCAACGTGCTCAAGCTCGGCGAGGTGCTGACCGGTGAGGCGGGGATCGAGCCCGGCATCCACGCTTTGATGGTCTACAACGCCAACCCGGTCTCGAACTCCACCGAGACCGCCAAGATCAAGCACGGACTTGCCCGCGAGGACCTGTTCACGGTCGTCAGCGAGCACTTCGTCACCGATACCGCCCGCTACGCCGACATCCTGCTGCCGGCCACCATGGCGGCCGAGCACGACGACATGATGTTCTCCTGGGGGCACTTCTTCTTCACCCTGAACCAGAAGGCCATCGAGCCGCCGGGCGAGACGGTCTCGAACGCCGAGCTGTTCCGGCGGCTGGCCAAGACCTTCGGCTTCACCGAGCCGCAATTCTCCATGAGCGAGACCGAACTCATGGAATGGTATCTCGATTGGGAGAGCCCGAAGCTCGGCGGCATCTCGATGGACCATTTCCGCCAGCACGGCTGGTATCGCCTCAATGTCGGCGATCCGGCTACGCGCACGCCGCACGCGGAGGGCAACTTTCCGACGCCGTCCGGCAAGTGCGAGTTCTACTCGGAAGCTGCGGTCACCGGCGGCAACTTCGTCGCCCCGCCGTTCCGGCAGATGTACGAGCAGTTCCAGGGGGGCGAGCCCCTCGACCCGCTGCCGGGCTACGTGCCGGCCAACGAGCGCCCGGAAACGAACCCGGCTCAGGCCGAGCGCTACCCCCTCAACATCGTCTCGCCCAAGAGCCACGGCTTCCTCAACTCGCAATACGCCAACGAGGCGCACAAGGTGCGAGCGCAAGGCGAGCAGACGATCCTGATCAACCCGGCCGACGCGACGAGCCGCGAGATCACGGAAGGGGCGCTGGTGCGCGTCTTCAACGACCGCGGCGCCTTCCACGGGCAAGCGCGGGTGACCGACGAAGTGCCGCCGGGGCTGGTGATCGCCTCGCTCGGCTACTGGCACTCGCTCAACCGCGACGGGGCGGTGAACGTCATCAGCGCCTCGACCTACGGCGGCATGGGCCACTCGCCGACCTTCAGCGACAACCTCGTGCAGGTCGGGCTGGCGCAGTAGCGCGACGCGAAGACGATTCGCGTGCGGGAGCCCGCGCGCTATAACCCCACGGCCCGCCCGCTCGACACCGGAGCGCGGCGGGCCGATTTTCTTCGCCGGGGTTCGATGTCCGATACGCTGCTGACCGTCGAGGATCTCTCGGTCGCCTTCCGGGGCGGGGTGCGTGAGACGCGGGCAGTGGATCGCGTCAGCTTCACGATCGAGCGGGGCGAGACCCTGGCGCTGGTGGGGGAATCCGGCTCCGGCAAGTCGGTGACGGCGCTGTCGATCCTGCGCCTGCTCGACGGCGCCGCGTATCATCCGGGCGGGAAGATCCTGTTCAAGGGGCGCGATCTCCTGGCGCTGCCCGAGCGCGAGATGCGCGCGGTGCGCGGCGCGGACATCACCATGGTGTTCCAGGAGCCGATGACCTCGCTCAACCCGCTCCACACGATCCAGCGGCAGATCGGCGAGGTGCTGGAGATCCACCGGGGGCTCAAGGGCAAGGCCGCGCGGAAACGAATCCTCGAACTGCTCGACCTCGTCGGCATCCGCGATGCCGAGCGGCGGCTCGGCGCCTATCCGCACGAATTGTCGGGCGGCCAGCGCCAGCGGGTGATGATCGCCATGGCGCTCGCCTGCGAGCCCGACCTGCTGGTCGCTGACGAGCCGACCACCGCCCTCGACGTCACCGTGCAGGCGCAGATCTTAGGCCTGCTCGCCGACCTGCAGAAGCGGCTCGGCATGGCGATGCTGTTCATCACCCACGATCTCGGCATCGTGCGGCGCATCGCCAACAGGGTCTGCGTCATGCTTTCCGGCCGGATCGTGGAGGCGGGACCGGTGGCGCAGGTCTTCACCCGGCCGCAGCACGAATACACCCAGCGGCTTCTCGCCTCCGAGCCCACCGGCCGGGCGAACCCCGTGCCGACGCACGCCGAGGCTTTGGTCGAGGCCGGGCCGCTCAAGGTGTGGTTCCCCCTCAAGGCGGGCGTGCTCCGGCGCACCGTCGGCCACGTCAAGGCGGTCGATGGGGTGCGGCTCGTCGTGCGAGCGGGCGAGACCGTCGGCGTCGTCGGCGAATCCGGCTCGGGCAAGACCACGATCGGCCTCGCCCTGCTGCGGCTCACCGAATCCGAGGGACCGATCGTGTTCCTCGGCCAGCGGATCGAGGACCGAGGCCCCCGCACCATGCGGCCCCTGCGCAAGGACATGCAGGTGGTCTTCCAGGATCCCTACGGCTCACTCTCTCCGCGGATGTCGGTGGGCGACATCGTCGCCGAGGGGCTCGCCGTGCAAGGGCTGGTGCAGGGAAGCGCCGAGCGCCGGGCCCTGGTGGCGAAGGCGCTCACCGATGTCGGTCTCGACCCGGCGGCGATGGACCGCTACCCGCACGAATTCTCCGGCGGCCAGCGCCAGCGCATCGCGATCGCCCGCGCCATCGTCCTGAAGCCCCGTTTCGTCGTCCTCGACGAGCCGACCTCGGCGCTGGACCGCTCGGTGCAGGCGCAGATCGTGACGCTGTTGCGTGATCTCCAGCGCGAGCGCGGCATCGCCTACCTGTTCATCAGCCACGACCTCAAAGTGGTCCGGGCGCTCTCGAACTACGTCATGGTGATGCAGCACGGCCAAGTGGTCGAGGAGGGCCCGGCCGAGGCGATCTTCGCCGCGCCGAAGACCGACTACACCCGCACCCTGTTCGCGGCGGCCTTCGAGATGGATGCCGCGACCACCGCCGAAATCGAGCCGGCCTGAACGCATGGCTCGCGCCCTCCTCGTCGTTCTCGATTCCGTCGGCATCGGCGGCGCCCCGGACGCAGACCGCTACGGCGATGCCGGCTCCGACACGGTCGGGCACATCGCGGAAGCCTGCGCCGACGGGCGCGGCGACCGACCGGGCCTGCGCGCGGGGCCTTTACGCCTGCCGAACCTCGTGGCGCTCGGCCTCGGTCTGGCCTGTGAGGGCGCCACCGGCCGCGTGCCGCCGGGCCTTGCTTCGGAGGCTGAGCCACAGGCGCTGTGGGGCCACGCCGTCGAGACGGCCGCCGGCAAGGATACGCCGTCGGGCCATTGGGAGATCGCCGGCGTGCCGGTGCGAGAAGCCTGGGGCCACTTCCCCGATACGCATCCCGCCTTCCCGGCCGAGCTCACTGCGGCGCTGATCGCGCGGGCGGGCCTGCCCGGCATCCTCGGCGATCGCCACGCCTCGGGTACCGCGATCATCGACGCGTTCGGGGCCGAGCACGTCCGGACGGGCCGGCCGATCTGCTACACCTCCGCCGACAGCGTCTTTCAGATCGCCGCCCACGAGGAAACGTTCGGGCTGGAGCGCCTCTACGAGACCTGCCGGATCGCGCGCGACCTCTGCGATCCTTATCGCGTCGGGCGGGTCATCGCCCGGCCCTTCATCGGCAGTGAGAAAGACGGCTTCCACCGCACCAGCCGCCGCAAGGATTTTTCCGTGGCCCCGCCCGCCGACACCCTGCTCGACGTGTTGGACGCCGCCGGCCGTGCCGTGGTGAGCGTCGGCAAGATCGGCGACATCTTCGCGCATCGCGCCACCGGCCGCGAGGTCAAGCCCGCTGGCAACGCCGCCTGCCTCGACGCGGCGCTCGACGCCTTCGCCAGCCTGCCGGATGGCGGCTTCGTCTTCCTCAACCTCGTGGATTTCGACACCGAGCACGGCCACCGCCGCGACGTGCCGGGCTACGCCGCCGAACTGGAGGCGTTCGATGCCCGCATCCCTGAGATTCATGCCGTCCTGAAGCCGGGCGATCTGTGCGTCATCACCGCCGACCACGGCAACGATCCGACCTGGACCGGCACCGAGCACACCCGCGAGCAGGTGCCGGTGCTGGCCTTCGGGCCGGAGGTCACGCCCGGTTCGATCGGGCGGCGCGACACCTTCGAGGATATCGGCGCTGCGGTCGCGGCGCATCTCGGCCTGCCGCCGCTCGGGGCCGGCCGGGCATGGTGGTGAGGGCAGTGCGCACCCCTCTCCCCGCAGGTGGGGAGAGGCCCGCAGGCACCCCGTCGTGCCTGTCGGAAGCGGAGGCGAGGCCGGAGCGGCGGTGAGGGAGCGGCTCGGATAAGCCGCCTCCGGCACCGCCCCCTTACCTTCGGCCGCCGCCTCGCTTTGCCGACGACAAGGTCGGCAAAGCCCTCTCCCCACATAGCGGGAAGAGGGGAGTTATCAGCGCGAAAACTTCTTGTACTTCAGCTTCTTCGGAATGATCGACTCGAGGCCGAGGCGGCGCTTCTTGTCCGCCTCATAATCCGAGAAGTTCCCCTCGAACCACTCGACATGGCTGTCACCCTCGAAAGCGAGGATGTGGGTCGCGATGCGGTTCAGGAACCAGCGATCGTGGCTGATGATGACGGCGCAGCCCGCGTAATCCTCCAGCGCATCCTCAAGGGCGCGCAGGGTCTCCATGTCGAGGTCGTTGGTCGGCTCGTCGAGCAGCAGCACGTTGGCGCCGCCCTTGAGCGTGCGGGCCAGATGGACGCGGTTGCGCTCACCGCCCGAGAGGGTACCGACCTTCTTCTGCTGGTCGCCGCCCTTGAAGGCGAAGGCCGCGCAATAGGCGCGCGAATTGATCTCGCGCTTGTTGAAATAGATGATGTCGTTGCCGCCCGACACCTCCTGCCAGACGGTGGCGTTGGGGTCGAGCGCGTCGCGCGACTGGTCGACGTAGCCGAGCTTGACCGTCTCGCCGACCTCGATCGTGCCGCCGTCGGGCTTCTCCTGGCCGGTGATCATCTTGAACAGGGTGGTCTTGCCGGCGCCGTTCGGGCCGATGACGCCGACGATGCCGCCTGGCGGCAGCTTGAACGAAAGATCCTCGATCAGCAGGCGGTCGCCGAAGGCCTTGTTGAGGTGGCTGAACTCGATGACGTTCTGCCCGAGCCGCTCGTCGATCGGGATGACGATCTGCGCGGCCGCGTCGACCTTGCTATTCTGCTTGGCGACCAGTTCCTCGTAGCGGGTGATACGCGCCTTCGACTTCGACTGCCGGGCCTTGGGCGAGGCGGCGATCCATTCCTGCTCGCGGGCGATCGAGCGCTGGCGGGCCATGTCCTCGCGGCCCTCCTGCTCAAGCCGCTTCTGCTTCTGCACCAGCCACGCCGAATAGTTGCCCTCGTAGGGGATGCCCCGGCCGCGATCGAGTTCGAGGATCCAGCCGGTGACGTTGTCGAGGAAGTAGCGGTCGTGGGTCACGATCAGGATCGCGCCCGGATACTGCTTGAGGTGACCTTCCAACCAGTTCACCGTTTCGGCGTCGAGGTGGTTGGTCGGCTCGTCGAGGAGCAGCAGCTCCGGCTCCCAGAGCAGAAGCTTGCACAGGGCCACGCGGCGGCGCTCGCCGCCCGAGAGGGTCGCCACCGGCTGCTCGTCGCTGGGGCAGCCGAGCGCTTCCATCGCCTGATCGACCTTGGAATCGAGCTCCCAGAGGTTCTGCGCCTCGATCTGGTCCTGGAGGGCGGTCATCTCGTCCGCCGTCTCCTCGGAATAGTTCATCGCGAGTTCGTTGTAGCGGTCGAGCAGCGCCTGCTTCTCGGCCACGCCCTCCATGACGTTCTCGCGCACCGACTTGTTCGGATCGAGCTGCGGCTCCTGCGGCAGGTAGCCGACGCGCGCGCCCTGCGCGACGAAGCCCTCGCCGGTCCAGTCCTTGTCGATGCCGGCCATGATCTTGAGCAGCGTCGACTTGCCGGCGCCGTTGATGCCGAGCACACCGATCTTGGCATCGGGGTAGAAGGACAGGTTGACGTTATCGAGGACCTTCTTGCCCCCGACATAGGTCTTGGTCAGACCCCGCATGTGGTAGATGAATTCGCGGGCCATGTGCGTTCGTCCTGCGTGAAGCGTGGGTGCCGGGCGGGCCGGCGGTCGCGGATGCGTGGCCTCTCGCGCGAGGCCGGCTCAGACGAGCCATGCCGCGCGGGCACCGTCCGCTCGCGGATGAAGAATTTCGTGTTCGAGTATCAGGGCCGCCGGGCAGGGGCAAGGCGAAGCGCTGGGCATCGGCGCGATGTCGGGCTTCGGCCGGGGTGGGCGAACTGGCCTCAGGCGAAGGGGTTGCGCACCGGCTCGGCCGTCTCCGGCTCATCGGGGATGGAATCGGGCAGGTCTTCCGTTTCGAGGGTGGCGACGATGGCCTCGAACAGGCTCTTCAGCGTTCTTGCACGTTCGAGCCCAGCTCGGTCGCGGGTGAGATCGAGGCTGCCGTGCAGGGCGATGCGCTGCGTGCCGTTCTCGATCGAGAATCCGGCCAAGGTCTGGACGCCCGCATCCTCCGCGAAGGGGCGGAAGGGTAGGGCGGGATCGGATTTGCGGCGCGGCATCGGAGCCTCCTCAGAAGATCGCGCGCATCAACTCGCGCCAGAGCCGGCGCAGGACATCGACGGCCAGTTGCTTCAGGAAGTCGGCGAAAGATTCCTGGCTGCCGCGGGAGAATTCCTGCGGTTCGGGCAGCGACATTGCCTTGGCTTTCGTCGCCTCGGGCAGCGCCGGGAACACGTCGAGGCCGGCGATGTCCCGCAGGGTGGTGAGCGGGACCGCGCGCCATTCCGCGCCCGCCGCGTTCGGGGCGAGATAGGCCCCCGCCTCGCCGGTGCGCGGGTCGTAGATCGCTTTGAAGAGCTGCGTCGGCACCAGCACCCGCCCCTTGATCGCGCCGACCGAACGGCCCTCGAAGACCGGGCCGGTCACCACGAAGATCTCGCCGCGCTCGGTGGCGAGCCGGCGCACGCTCTCCTCGATCGCCGCCCACAGGCCGCGGTTCAGCGACCGGTTCTGGGGCACGATGTTGGCGAGGCTGAAGGATTCGGCCTGGGCCACCGCGGTCGGCATGTCGCCGGCCGGGGCGAGGTGGCCCCGGTCGTAGCCGCTGCGGACGTAGTCGGCGAGGCTGGCGCGGTCGTCCTCAGGCAGGCGGTCCTCGTCGTGGAAGGCGTCGGCGCGCTCCACCCGGCGGGCGGCAGACACACTGCGGCGCGTCAGGCGCTCGGCGGCGTAGAGCGGCGTGCGCGAGGCACCCGAATGCAGCACCGCGAAGGCCTCGAAGCAGAGCGGCACGGCCCTGTCGGCAAGCTTCGGGTTGGTGAGGGCCGGCGCTCGGCCGTCCGCGAACAGCGTGGGACAGGCAGGGGCGTCCTGAAGCGCCTGGGATGCCGCGGCGTGGGAGACGACGAGGAGGAAAAGGGCGGGAAGGACGGATCGCAGCGCCATTTCCGGATCAATAGCAGACTCGGACGCGCCGGGGGCCGGACGGCGTCTCGCGCCAGCGGATACCACAGGGGCGCCCGAGCGGGTCGATCAGCGGGCGGATGTCCCGGTCCGGCGGTCCCGGCGGGCGGCGGCAACGGACGTCGCCGGGGCAATGCGCCGCGTCGACGCGCGGTCTGCCGGCATCCGCCGCCCAGGCTGTGCTGCCGCCGATCAGGGCGAGCGCCAGCGCGACCGTGACCGGTGTCAGTGCGGCGAGAGACATCGAGCGGCAGCCTGAGGATGAGCGGGCCAAAGGGAAACGGGCCGCGGGAGCGAAAACCGGGCGAGATGTTGATCAATGCACCCTTCATCCATAATTGAGGGCGCGTCACGCGTGAAATCGTGGGGCTGCCTTAACTCTGAAGGCAGACGAGGCGGCCGAATCCTCTGAAAGGTGCGCCGCTGTTGCAGCGAGATCATGGTATCCCGTGATCGGTTTGCGCTAGAATGATCGTTCATACGTCCCGGGGCGAGCGGTTTCCGGGTGCGGGCGAGATCCAAGCGGCGGGCCGCGTTCGAGGATTCGGGCGTGCGGTCCTGCAGGAGCCGCCCTGCTGACGGGAACGCATTGAGAGACGGGTGAAGGCATTGGCACTAGCGGACACGACGATCCTAGAGGGTCTTGAGACGCCGGATCGTCTCCGGCTTCTGCCGGAGAGCGAGCTGCAGAGGGTGGCTGACGCGGTGCGCGCCGAGATGA
>NZ_BPRC01000001.1 GCF_022179725.1 Methylorubrum aminovorans | reverse complement strand
CGACGATAACGACGATGCCATCAACCCTCCTGTCGATCACCGACAGAGAATCAGATCGCCCCACCTCAGAAAACCCCAGGCCGACTCGGCACGGTCGGCAACAGCTCTAATCGGCCATCGCCGTTCGACACGAAACCTGTTTCAGATCCCGTCGCTTTCCCTTGGAAACGAATTCGATCAGGTTCGACATGCCTGGTCGGGTCCGTCTCTGAACTCTTGATCGAGCACGTGCCGATTTGCTCGCGGCACAAGCCGATCGGCAGGTGCCAGCGTGTCGGCCACATCGGGTTTCGATCCACTTGCCCTGATCGACGCATGCTACGCGGCCGCCCTCGATCGTGAGCGGTGGTCGGGCGCGCTCGACGGGATCGCCGATGCGGTCGGGGCCCGCGGGGCGGTGATCGTCTCGCACGATCCGGCACGCACGGCGCAGACGCTGGCCTCCGAGCGGATCGCCGACGTGAACCTCGATTACGGCGTTGGCGGCTGGTGGCAGCACGACTCGCGCATCCGTCTCGGCCGGGAGCGCGGCCTCATGCGGCCGGGCACGGTCACGGTCGACGAGATGTACATCACGGCCGACGAGAAGCGGACCGATCCGTTCTTCCAGCATTTCATCGACCGGCACCGTCTCGGCAATCTCTGCGCCTATGTCGGCGCCGACCCGATGGACCGCCACACGCTGTCGTTCAGCGCGCCGCGCGATCTGCGCAAGGGGCCGTTCGAGGGCGCCGAGATCGAACGGCTGGGGCTTGTCGGCCCGCATGTCATCCGCGCCTTCCGGCTCACGGCGCTCGTCGGCGACCTGCGCCGGGAGGTGCAGGGGCTGGCCTCCGCCCTGGAGGGGATGCGGGCGGGAACCGTCGTGCTCGACGCCCGCGGCCGGGTTCGGCTCGTCAGCCCAGCGGGGGAGCGCTTGGCGGCGGGTTATCTCGCCCTGCGCACCGGGGCCGTTCCCACGGCCGCGGAGCCGGGTGAAGGGGCCCGCTTCGACCGGTTCCTCAGCGACGTTCTGCCGGAGCAGGCATGGCCGCTTCAAGAAAGGCTCCTGCTGCGTCGCCGGGGCGGCGGGCGTCCGCTCTATGTCGAAGCGCTCCCCCTGCGCGGCGGTGACCCGCTTCCGGAGGCCGGCACCGGGCTCGGAGGCGGCGTAATCCTGCTCCTGCGCGATCTGCTCGCGCCGGCCTCGCGCCCGATCGAGCCGCTGCTGGAGCAACTCGGGCTCACCCGGGCCGAGGCGCGGGTCGCGGCCTTGGTCGGCCGGGGCGCCGCGCCGCGGGAGGTGGCCGAGCAACTCACGGTCGGCGAGAGCACGGTGCGCAGCCAGCTCAAGGCCGTCTACGGCAAGCTCGCCATCCGTCGCCAGAGTGAGCTCGCGGTGTTCATCACCCGCCTCGACAGTCTCTGAAGACGGGCCTGCCCTATTCCGGCTCGTCCCGGCGCTGGCGCAGTTCCGGCACCGGCTGATCGGGCTCGGCGAGCGGCGTTTCCTGGCTCTCCGAGCGGCTCGAATCCACGAACAGCCGCGCCTCGCCCTCGCGCACGCCGAGGCTGCGCAGCGCGTAGGTCATCATGCCGAGCGCCAGTTCCCGCTCAGCCATCAGGACGAGGCCGACGCCGTCCTCCTCCAGCCGGCGGCGCTCGCTGTCACTGTGGGTGCGCACCACGCTGTCGATGCCGGGATTGGCAGCGCGCGCCTTGGTGAGCAGCCGCCGCGCCTGGTGCGGGTCGGGGGTCGCGACCACGACGAGGCGGGCGGAGCCGATATCGGCGGCGTCCAGGATGCCCGGCGCAGTGGCGTCGCCGAACACCGCCGGCACGCCCTGAGACCGCAACTCCTCGACCCGGCGCCGGTCGCGTTCCACCACGACGAAGGGCAGGTTCCAGTCCTGCAGTGCCTTGCCGATGGCACTGCCGACGCGGCCGTAGCCGATGATCACGGCATGCCCGCTCAACGCAGAGGCCGCCCGCACCGGTAGCGGCGCCGCGGCGCCGCGCTCAAAGCGGCGGCGCAGGTCCGGCCGCTCGCCGAGCCAGCGCGACACCCGGTCGGCCAGTCCGAAGAATAGCGGGTTGAGGGTGATCGACAGGAGCGCGCCGCCGAGGATCAGGTCGCGCCCCTCCGGTGGCAGCAGCTTCAACGAGATGCCGAGGCCGGCGAGGATGAACGAGAATTCACCGATCTGCGCGAGGCTCGCGGCGATGGTGAGCGCAGTCCCCACGGGATGACCAAAGGCCAGCACGATGGCGATGGCCGCAAGCGACTTGCCCAGCACGATGACGCCGACGACGCCGAGGATCGCGAGGGGCTCGCGCAGGACGATGCCCGGATCGAACAGCATCCCGACCGAGACGAAGAACAGGACCGCGAAAGCGTCCTGCAACGGCAAGGAATCGGCTGCCGCCTGATGGCTGAGATCGGATTCGGCGAGCACCATGCCCGCGAAGAAGGCTCCGAGCGCGAAGGACACGCCGAACAGTTCGGACGAAGCGTAGGCGATGCCGACCGCGCTCGCGAGCACCGCCAGGGTGAACAGCTCCCGAGAGCCGGTGCGGGCGGCGAGCCCGAGCAAATAGGGAACCACCCGCCGGCCGCCGATGAGCATCACCGCGATGAACACACCGACCTTGGCCAGCGTCAGCCCCAGCGTGACCCACAGCCCGTGATCCGGCGCCGCGTGATGACCCACCATTCCCGCCGCCTCGCCGCCGAGTGCGGGAGCCACCGCCGGCAGCAGCACGAGGGCCACCACCATGGCGAGATCCTCGACGATCAGCCAGCCGACGGCGATCCGGCCCTTGTCGGTGTCGAGCAGGCCGCGCCCTTCGAGGGCCCGCAGCAGCACGACGGTGCTCGCCACCGAGAGCGCCAGCCCGAAGACGAGTCCCGCCCCCGCGCCCCAGCCGAAGCCCCAAGCGAGACCGGCGCCCATGGCGGTCGCCACCCCGATCTGCACGATCGCGCCGGGCAAGGCGATGGTGCGCACCGCCAGCAGGTCGCCGATGGAGAAGTGCAGGCCGACACCGAACATCAGCAGGATGACGCCGAGTTCGGCGAGCTGGCTCGCCAGCGCCGGATCTCCGACGAAACCGGGGGTGAACGGGCCGATGGCGATGCCGGCGACGAGGTAACCGACGAGGGGCGGCAGCCGAATCCGCTGAGCCAGCATGCCGCCGATGAATGCGCAGACCAAGCCGAGCGCGATGATCGAGATGAGTTCGGTGGCGTGCTGCACCCTGCGTCCATCCTCCCGGGGCGGGAAGCCGGCCCCGGGATCAGATAAGGCAAATCACGGTCCCGTGTCCGCAACAGCGATGCGGTGGATGCACGGTTCCTGTCGATTCCTCAGGCTTTCATGCGCACATAGGTGCCCGGTGCCGGTGCGAGGGAGGGCAGCGCTCCCGTTCCGGGAATGCGCGCGGGCACGCGCTCGGGCGCCTGCTCCTCCAGCCATTGAAACCAGTAGGGCCACCACGAGCCGGGATGCTCGGTCGATTTCTCGATCCAGTCCTCGAACCGGCCCCTGGCCGGCCCCCCGGTGCGAAAGCCATACTTCGCCTTGGGGCCGGGGGGAGCGACGACGCCCGCGATGTGGCCCGAGCCCGCCAGCACGTAATCGACCTTGCCACCGAACTTCGCCGACCCCTCGAACACGGAGAGCGCAGGCGCGATGTGATCCTCGCGGGTGGCGAGGTTGAACACGGGCACCTTCACCTTCTTCAGGTCGAGGCGCACGTTGCCGAGCACCATCTGCCCCTTGGAGAGCGTGTTGTTGAGGTAGCAGTTGCGCAGGTAGAACGAGTGGTTGGCCGCCGGCATCCGGGTGGCGTCGGCGTTCCAGTAGAGCAGGTCGAAGGCCGCCGGCGGCTTGCCGCGCACGTAATTGTTGACGACGTAGGACCAGATCAGGTCGTTGGGCCTGAGCATGTTGAAGGCATTGGCCATGCGCGCGCCCTCCAAGTAGCCGCGCTCGGCCATCCGCTCCTCGATCGCCTTGATCTGACCCTCGTCGGCGAAGACCTTGAGGTCGCCGGCATGGGTGAAATCGACCTGCGTGGTGAGGAACGTCGCGCTCTTGATCCGCCGGTTGCCGGTGGCCGCCTGGTAGGCCAGCGTCACGGCGAGCAGGGTGCCGCCGACGCAGTAGCCCGCCGCCGCCACGTCGGTCTCGCCGGTGGCGACGCCGATCATGTCGATCGCGGTCTCGATTCCTTCGCGCATGTAGGACTCGAAGTCCTTGTCCCGGTGGCGCTCGTCCGGATTGACCCAGGAAATCACGAACACCGTGATGCCTTGAGAGACCATCCAGCCGATGAGGCTCTTCGTCGGGTTGAGGTCGAGGATATAGTACTTGTTGATCCAGGGCGGCACGATCAGCAACGGGCGCTTCAGCACCGTCTCGGTCGTGGGCGCATACTGGATCAGCTCCATCAGGTCGTTGCGGAAGATGACCTCGCCGGGGGTCACCGCCACGTCCTGGCCGAAGGTGAAGGCGTTCAGGTCGGTCTGGCGGACGCGGAGCTGTCCGCCGCCGGCCTCCAGATCCTCCTGCAGCATCTTCATGCCGCGCATCAGGTTGGCGCCGCCCTCCTCCAGCGTCTGGCGCAGGAGCTCGGGGTTCGTCATCACGAAGTTCGAGGGCGAGTAGGCCGAGAGGAGCTGGCGCAGATAGAACTCGGCCTTGTGGCGGGTGTGCTCGTCGATGCCGTCGGCCGTCTCGACCATCTCCTCCGCCCAGCGGCCGAGGATGAGGTAGCTCTGCTTGATCAGGTCGAAGACCGGGTTGGCGCTCCAATCGGCGTGGGCGAAGCGCTTGTCCTTGGCCTCGGGCTCGACGATCGGCGCGGCGGGAGCGCCGTGCATCCGGGTCAGGGTCGAGGCCCACAGCGCGGCGAAGGAGTGGGTGAGCTTGGTCTGGGCCTGGAGCGCCTTCTCGGGATCCTTCAGCCATGTCTCGGCGACCCGCGTCAGCGTGCGGGTCATCTCGTCGATCTCGTCGGAGCCCTGGAGCTTGGCGGTCGGCAGGCCGGTCCCCTGCCCCGCCGGGTCGAACGGCTTGAGCGAGGCCGCCGCCGATTGCCGGAACGCCTCCGCCAGTTGATTCGCGTTGCGCGCGATGGTCTCGAAATCCGGTGCTGCCGGGCTCGTCCGCTCCGTGGCCACGCGACACGTCCTCCCAGGGTCCGCCCGCATTCCGCCTCTCCGGGCGGCCCGAGCCTCGTTTCCGACAAATTAACGCCCCACCCAGCAGATGTCGCCCGCCCCAGGCTCCATTTCCAGACCGTTGTCATGATCGTGCGCCGTGCCGCCCGCGCCGTTGCCCTGGTCCTGCCGGCCTCCGCCGTCCTGGTTGCCCTGGCCGCAGCCGGCGGCTGTGCGAGCGACGTGAATCCGCTGAAGGCGGCCATGGTCGGCGCGGGCTCCGGCATCAAGCCGGTAGAGGCGCCCGACTTCGTGGCACAGTCCCGCAACAGGGACGCAACCTACATGCCGGTGGGCGAATCGGCGCCGCGGCGCGCCGTTCGCGCCCGCAACTCGGCGGGGCTGAACGCGTTGCAGGCGGAACTCGAAGGGGCGCGCAACCGCAACGAGGCCAAAGGGCGCGCGGCGGAAGGGGCAGCCAAGGATGCCGCCAAGGGGCTGGCGCCCAATCCGGTGCAGTGAGGGGTGCGCTCCGCCCCTCGGGCCGGGTCTTGCGATTCCGGCATTGAGATTTCGTATCGGCGCGCGGGCGCGTCGATGATAAACAGATCGACTCCTCACCGCCGACGATTCCCCGCGGGAGGAGGGTTCGCGACACCGGACAGAACGACGCCATGACCGATTTCCACCGCATCAAGCGCCTTCCGCCATACGTCTTCGAGCAGGTGAACCGGATCAAGGCCGCCGCCCGAGCCCGTGGCGCGGACATCATCGATCTCGGCATGGGCAACCCCGACCTCGATGCCCCGCGACACGTCATCGAGAAGCTCGTCGAGACGGCCGGCAAGCCGCGCACCGACCGCTACTCCGCCTCCAAGGGCATCGCCGGCCTGCGCCGGGCTCAGGCCGGCTACTACCAGCGCCGCTTCGGCGTGAGCCTCAACCCCGACACCCAGGTGGTGGCGACGCTGGGCTCGAAAGAAGGCTTCGCCAACATGGCCCAGGCGATCACTGCGCCGGGCGACGTGGTGCTGGTGCCCAATCCGAGCTACCCGATCCACGCCTTCGGCTTCCTGATGGCGGGCGGCGTGATCCGCTCCGTGCCGGCCGAGCCGACCCCGGCCATGTTCCCGGCGCTCGAGAAGGCGGTCGTCCACTCGATCCCGAAGCCTGTGGCGCTCGTGGTCTGCTACCCCTCGAACCCGACGGCCTACGTCGCGAGCCTCGATTTCTACCGCGATCTCGTCGCCTTCGCGAAGAAGCACGAGCTGATCCTGCTCTCGGATCTGGCCTATGCCGAGGTCTATTTCGACGAGAACAACCCGCCGCCCTCGGTGCTGCAGGTGCCCGGCGCCATCGACTGCACGGTGGAGTTCACCTCGCTCTCGAAGACCTTCTCGATGGCGGGCTGGCGCATGGGCTTCGCGGTCGGCAACGAGCGGCTGCTCGCGGCGCTGACGCGGGTCAAATCCTACCTCGATTACGGCGCCTTCACGCCGATCCAGGTCGCGGCCACCGCCGCACTCAACGGGCCGGACGATTGCATCAAGGAGATGCGAGCGACCTACAAGAAGCGCCGCGATGCCCTGATCGAATCCTTCGGCAAGGCCGGCTGGAAGCTGCCGACGCCCGAGGCCTCGATGTTCGCCTGGGTCCCGATCCCGGAAAAATTCCGGGAGCTCGGAAGCCTGGAATTCTCCAAGCTGCTTCTGGAGAAGTCCGACGTCGCAGTGGCGCCGGGAATCGGCTTCGGCGAGCACGGCGACGATTACGTCCGCATCGCGCTGGTCGAGAACGAGCAGCGCATCCGGCAAGCGGCGCGCAACGTTCGCCGCTTCTTCGACAGCGCCGACCGTACGCTCCACAACGTGGTGCCGATGCAGAAGGCGGTTTGATCCGGGCGGCTTCCCCTCGAACGTTGTTGCGGTGGGGCGACAGGGCCGGGCAATCGGCCCCGTTCGCCCGCCCATCGGGGGGGAGAAGCTTGTCAGTGTGCCTCGGTGTCCGCAGGGTCTTTTCCCGTTCCGCCGCCGGGCCGTCCCGGCGGGCCGACGTGTTTCGAGGACCCGCATGCGCCGCCTGAAGCTCTTCGCCGCCCTGGCGCTCGCCGGCGCCGCCACCGGAGCCTGCGCCCCCCATCCGATTGTGGCGCGCGACCCCGTGCCCGCCCCTTCCCCGGAAGAGGCCTATTCCTGCAGCTCGACGCCGCTGCCGCTGAACGCCTACAAGTCGGATTGCACACCCGTGCTGCGTGAGCCGCGGGCCGTCCTGCAATCGAAGGGCTGAGGCCGCGTCCGATCGTCAACCGTCTTCGTCAACCTTTTCTTGTCACGTCCCGGGGTTTGATCGCAGCTTCGAGACGCCAGCCCGATCCGGTCCGACTGCGCAGCGAGCGGCGTCGGCCCATTTCCAGTGTCGATGCGCTCTCATGCCGGGCGGCAAACGCTCGGCCTCAGAGACTCCAACGACGGAGCAAGTCCGTGGCCCGTGCCCGCCTCCTCCTTGCCGCCTCCCTCCTCGGGCTCGCCGCCCAGGGTGCCCATGCCCAGAACCTGCAGGATCGCCCCTATGGCGAGGCGCGGGGGCCGGTGGTGCATCAGGTCGATCCCGACAGCGGTCGCTTCCGTGGCCCGCCGATCAGCACCGAAGGCCAAGATCTGCGCGCCATCGGCGCCGTGCCGGTGCCGACCGTGATGAACGGCGGCGGTTTCGGCCCAACCGGCAACGACTACTACGGCAACATGCTGATCGCGACACCGCAGGGCCCGCGCCGGGCCTCGGACGGCTACGTCCTGGCGCCCGCCTACAAGTCTCCGCCGCTGCGCTGAGACCCCCTGCCCCCATCCGTCGCTTTCGTCCAAGGGCGCAGGTCAATCCTGCGCCCTTCGCCGTTTCGGACCATCTTCGCCGGGCACGCGGTTCCAATCCGGCTTGCGCCGCAATAATTGCAGTGCAGCAATCGAAAACTTGTCATTATCTTGCATCTTGGCCGTTTAGGAAGGTTCTCAACGGCACGAGGCATTTGCGCTTAACGCCGAAGTTTGGCAATCAAGTTCAGGTTCTCCAGGGAGGGCGCCTCAAACCGAGCAACGTCCGTCGGCCATCCCGGCCAAGCTCGGCAAATCACAATCAAAATCCAAGGACGCACGCATGACCGCACTTTTGCTGATCATCGTGGGCGGGCTCTGCGCCGTTGCCTACGGTGTTGTGACGATCCGTGACGTGATGCGAAGGGATGCGGGCACGCAGCGCATGCAGGAGATCGCGGGCGCCATTGCCGAGGGGGCGCAGGCCTATCTGAGGCGCCAATACGCCACCATCGGTATCGTCGGCGTCGTCCTCTTCGTCCTTCTGGCTTACTTCCTCGGCATCAAGGTCGCCATCGGCTTCCTGATCGGCGCCATTCTCTCGGGGGCGGCCGGCTTCATCGGCATGAACGTCTCGGTGCGCGCCAACGTCCGCACCGCGCAGGCGGCCACGCAGTCGCTCGGCGGCGGCCTGGAGGTCGCCTTCAAGTCCGGCGCGGTCACCGGCATGCTGGTGGCGGGCCTCGCGCTGCTGGGCGTCGCTCTCTACTACCTGTTCCTCACCCGCGGCGCCGGATTGGCGCCGGGCAGCCGCGAGGTCATCGACGCGCTGGTGGCGCTCGGCTTCGGCGCCTCGCTGATCTCGATCTTCGCTCGTCTCGGCGGCGGTATCTTCACCAAGGGTGCCGATGTCGGCGGCGACCTCGTCGGCAAGGTCGAGGCCGGCATTCCCGAGGACGATCCGCGCAACCCCGCCACCATCGCCGACAACGTCGGCGACAACGTCGGCGACTGCGCCGGCATGGCCGCGGACCTGTTCGAGACCTACGCCGTGACGGTGGTCGCCACCATGGTGCTGGCCGCGATCTTCTTTGCGGGCAACGCCGCCGTGCTCGAGGCGATGATGCTCTATCCGCTCGCTATCGGCGCGGCCTGCATCGTCACCTCGATCATCGGCACCTACGCGGTCAAGCTCGGCGCCAACCAGTCGATCATGGGAGCGCTCTACAAGGGTCTGATCGCGGCGGGCGTGCTGTCGATTGTGGCCATCGCCGGCGTCAACCTCGCCCTGTTCGGCGGCTTCTCGACCACCTTCACGACGAATACCGGCCTGACCTTCTCGTCGGGCGCCTTGTTCGGCTGCGCGGTGCTCGGCCTTCTCATCACCGCGCTGATCGTCGTCATCACCGAGTACTATACCGGCACCAACTTCCGTCCGGTGAAGTCGATCGCCACAGCGTCCGTCACCGGCCACGGCACCAACGTGATCCAGGGGCTGGCGATCTCGCTCGAATCGACTGCGCTGCCGGCCATCGTCATCGTGGCGGGCATCATCGCCACTTACGCGCTGGCCGGCTTGTTCGGCATCGCCATCGCTGTCACGGCGATGCTGGCGCTGGCCGGCTTCATCGTGGCGCTCGACGCCTTCGGCCCCGTCACTGACAACGCGGGCGGCATCGCCGAGATGGCGGGTCTGGCCCCGGATGTCCGCAAGGCGACGGATGCGCTCGACGCGGTCGGCAACACCACGAAGGCCGTCACCAAGGGCTACGCCATCGGTTCGGCCGGCCTCGGCGCCCTGGTGCTGTTCGCCGCCTACACCTCGGACCTGAACTACTTCATCGCCAATGCGAGCCCGACGCAGTACCGCTTCTTCCAAGGCGTCTCCGTCGATTTCTCGCTCTCCAACCCCTACGTCGTGGTCGGCCTGCTGCTCGGCGGCCTGATCCCGTTCCTGTTCGCGGGCATCGCCATGACGGCGGTGGGTCGCGCCGCCGGCGCGGTGGTCGAGGAGGTGCGGCGGCAGTTCCGAGAAAAGCCCGGCATCATGCAAGGCACCGACCGGCCCGATTACGGCCGCGCCGTCGACATGCTGACCCGCGCCGCGATCAAGGAAATGATCATCCCCTCGCTGCTGCCGGTGCTGTCACCGATCGTGCTGTTCTTCGTGATCCAGGCGATCGCGGGGAAGTCTCAGGCGTTTGCGACCGTCGGCGCCTCGCTGCTCGGCGTGATTCTGACCGGCCTCTACGTCGCGATCTCGATGACGTCGGGTGGCGGCGCCTGGGATAATGCCAAGAAGTACATCGAGGACGGCCACCACGGCGGAAAGGGCTCGGACGCGCACAAGGCGGCCGTGACCGGCGACACCGTCGGCGACCCCTACAAGGATACGGCCGGACCGGCCGTGAACCCGGCGATCAAGATCACCAACATCATCGCGCTGCTCCTGCTCGCCGTGCTCGCGCACGCCTGAGCCGGATTGTCCGCAAAGAAGAACCCGCCGCGGTCACCCGCGGCGGGTTCTTCTTTTTCCAGGATCGAGGTCCGAAAGACTTAGTCGCAGCTCTCCTTGGTGACCGTCTTGCGGTCGCCCATGTCGTTCTCTTTGGTCACCGACTTGGTGGAGCAGCCGCTCGTGGTGCTGTCGCGCCGCTCGACGGTGGTCGAGGAGGTGGTAGCGGGGCGGTCCACCACGACCCGGTCCGGACCGTCGCGCTCGATTACGGTGGTCTGGGCGGACGCACCCGAGACGCCGGCAAGCGTCAGGACGGCGGCAGCAGCGAGAAGGGATTTGCGCATGAAAATCCTCCGTATCGGACAAATCTGCGCGACTAACGGCGACCGAACCTGAACCGTTCCAGCGAATTTCTCGTCTCAAACGAAGTCATGCCTCGGTCGATCGAAGATGTGCAGCGCTTGGTTGTAATACCTGTCGCTGTCTGAACCCTCGCGCGCGGGGTCGGCTCGCTGCTGGAGACGAGGATGAACACGGTTCAGGCACTCTTCCGACCGGACCGCACCGGCCGCCCGGCGAGCGCCCGAACCTCGTTCTCCGCGTATCCGCAGGCTCCCCCTCTCCCCGCGTTCGAGGAGTAAGAGGTCGCGGCGTGATCGGCACCGAACCCGTCAACCGTCCTGAAGCGCCGTCGGAGCGTCGGCTCCGATCAAGCGCGCCCGTAGCGGCTGAGCCCGCCCCGTCAGCGTCAGTTCCTGAAGCGGCCCGGCGGGCAGCCCGGCGGCCTCGTAGACGGCCTCGGAGACGATTGCGATCTGCCGCATCGGCCCGGTCAGACCTTCCAGACGGGCGGCGACATTGACCGTGTCACCGAGCACCGTGAAGCGGGACTCGGTCTCGTCCCCGAGTTCGCCGACGATGGCCATGCCGGCGTGCAGGCCGACGCCGTAGCGCAGGCGCTCGCCGAGATCGGCGGCGAGCATGCGGTTGAGCTGTTCCACATGCGCTGCAATGCCATCGACGGCCCGCAGGGCGTCGCGGGCGGCGCGCTTCGGGTCGCGATCGAGGCCGAAGATCGCCATCAGCCCGTCGCCGAGATGCTGGTTGACCGATCCGCCTGCCTCGCGCACCGCCCGGCCGACCGCGCCGAGGAAGCGCCCGATGACGAAGACGGTGTCGTAGGGCAGGTGCTCCTCGGCGAATCGGGTCGAGCCGCGCAGATCGGCGAACAGCACGACGACGAAGCGCTCCTCGCCGGTCGCAGCCCGCTCCGCATCCGGCACGGCGGTCACGCGGGCCTGCGGCGTGAACAGCGGCGCGACGATCAAGTCGGCCGTCGGCCGAAGCTGGCAGGCGAGCCGGATGCCGGGGCTGGCGCCGATGCGTTCCAGGACGAGGCGCTCCGTCCGTTCCGGCTCCGGCAGGTGGCGGTGGCGCTCCGGATCGACCACCCGGATGCGGCAGGTCGAACAGCGGCCCCGCCCGCCGCACACGCTCGCATGCGGGATGCGGCCGCGCCGGCTCGCTTCGAGAACGCTGCTGCCCCGCGGTACCCGGATGGTGCGCCCGTCGGGATAGCCGATGCGCACGAAGCCGCCGCGCGTCTCGACGAAGGTGCGGGCGCCGCGCGCCAGCACGACGAGCCCGAGTGCCGCGAGGTAGGCCGAGAAGAGGCCGCGGCGAACCGCGCCCAGCCGCTCGCTCTGCGCCTTTGAGCCGAAATGGTTCGCCCCGAGTTCCTGGGCCCGCCAAGCGGGATCGGCGGCGAGCAACGCCACGCTGCGTCCGCCCTGGACCACACCGAGGAGCGCCAGGGTCGGTACCAGCACCGCGCCCGCGAGCAGCCAGGGCGCCGCACGGGAAAAGCCGCGTTTGAGTCGGAGCCAGAAATAGAGGCCGAAGCAGCCGTGCAGCCACGCCACGACGAGGCCGGTCGCCTGCATCATGCCTTGGCTCGGCGCGGCGACCCAGGTGGCGTAGAGAACCTGGGGATAACCTCTGTCGAGCTCCTCCAGGCTCCAAGCGAGACGGGTGCCGACGACGTGGCTGAGAAGCAGCATCGGCACGGCGAGGCCGAGCAGGAGCTGCGCGGTCTCGGCCGGCTGTACCCGGTAGAAGCGCCGCTCGTAGAAGGCGTAGAGCCCCAGAGCGAGATGCGTGAGAAGAGCGCCATAGAGGAGCACGAGGGCGGGTGGCGTGCGCCAGAGCGCGGCCTTCACCGTGAGCCCGATCTCTAATGCGCCGAGGGAGACGTTGCCCAGGGCGTGGACGAGCAAATGCGTGAGCACGTAGGCGAACAGCACGAGGCCGCTGCCGAGACGAAGCTGCCGTAGGGTCGGACGGGCGGGCCAGGGCAGACCGAAGCGGCGGCCAAAACCCGGACGCGCCGCCTGCCCCACTGCCCTCGCTCCCTGGTTTGAACGACGTCTCCAATGACCCTCATAGCGCGGTGCGAGGCAACGACGAAGTCATCGGCGTCAAAACACGAGCGTGGGGCTTCGTTTCATGGTCGGCATTGTGCGTCGCTGCGTTGCGGTGGCGTCCGGGCGAGATCGAGGATCTGCGTGAACCACGGCAGGGGGGCCGGCGAGCCTATCGGAGGTTTCTCTGAACCCGCGCTGGCTTCAGGTCTTCAATCAATGCAATGGCGATTCGATTTCGTTTCTTCGATTTATTTTGACCTGCGCCCGACTGAGTTCTGGCGAATCGGCGATATCTAAGTTCTTGATTTAATATTAGTTTAACTCCGAAGCGTGCCTGCGAGGCCTCGGGCTGAGCGGTAGAATCCTCGAATTAGAGCTCTGGACCGAAAGCGCAAGCCATGCCGACGATCAACGGAACGAAGCAGGCCGATACCTTGCTGGGCACGGACGATGACGACGTCATCGACGGGCGCGGAGGCAACGACAGTCTGATCGGTGGGGCTGGGAGCGACACCCTGTACGGAGGATCCGGCGACGATCGTCTCGACGGCGGCGACGGCACCGATGTCCTGTGGGGCGGCAGTGGCCGGGATACGCTGATCGGCGGCAGCGGCGACCTCCTCTACGGGGAGAGCGGCGACGACGATTTCGTCCTGCTGCCGCCTCAGCCGGGTATTCCCTTGGACAGGACCGAAGCGTTCGGCGGATCCGGCGATGACAGCTTCACGGGTTCGGGGTCCTACAACTTCCGCCTGACCCTGCACGGCGATGCCGGTCGCGACAGCTTCACCTTCGACTTCCTTCAGGCGAGCCGTCTGGAGGGGGGAGACGGACGCGACACGTTCGACATCAACACGATGTCGAGCGGCACGCTGTCGGGCGACGACGGCAACGACAGCATCCGGATCGGCAGTGCGCTGGGCACGATCCACGGCGGCAACGGCAACGATACGATCGCGATCGGCTCCGCCAAATCCACCGCCTACGTCTATGGCGACGCCGGCAACGACACCATTTCGGTCAATGTCGGGCGCGCGGTGGTCGAGGGCGGCGAGGGCAACGATCACCTCACCGGCGGCTACGATCGCTACGTGTCGAGCCAGTTCTACGGAGGGGCCGGCAACGACATCCTCACCAGCCGCGGGCACAACATTCTCGATGGCGGCGAGGGACGCGACACGCTGGAGAGCGGGGCCTATCAGAACGTGATGACCGGCGGCGCGGGCGCAGATCGCTTCGTCTACGGCGATCTCGTGCAACGGGACATGATGAGCGCCGACACCATCACCGACTTCTCGGTCGCATCGAAGGACAAGCTGGACTTGTCGGGCTTGCTTGCCAAAGTCGGCGCATCGGCCGATCCCTTCGGCGACGGATGGCTGTCGCTCGCCCTTGTCGATGGATCGACGGAAATCCGTTTCGACAGCGATGGCGGCGCGGACAACTTCCAGACGCTCGTCGTTCTCCAGGGCGTCGATCTCATCGATCAGCAGAGCGCGGCATTGATTGTGTGAGCTGAGCCGCCGCCCCACGACACCGAGGCGGTCGCGGGGCCGGGCGCGAGCTGAGTCGGCTTCTCACAGCGGCAGGGCGAGCACCTCTTCCGGGGTGACGCGGCGCCCCTCGTCACCGAAGCGGCGCAGCAGGGCCGATTGGCGGAAGCGTGGATCCCCCGTCACCTCCGTTCCGAGCCATGGCGGGCGATCGAAGGCCTGCCCCTCGTGACCAAGCTCCACCTCAGCCAGGATCAACCCGGTCAGGGTCCCACCGTAGACATCGACTTCCCAGACCAAGCCGGCATAGGGCACGCAATGGCGTGTCTTCTCGATGAAGCAGGTCTCGCAGACGAGGCTCATCATCGATTCCGCGTCGGCGCGCGGGATCTCGTACTCGAATTCGGGTCGCCCGAGGCCGACGCGCTCGCCCTTGACCGTCAGCCACGCGCGGCCCTCATCGAGCCGAACCCGCACCTTGTTCCCTGTCGCGAACTGTCCGATCAGACCATCCGTGAGGCGACGGCGCGTGGTGACGCCCGCCTGCCAACCATCGTCGGCGACAAGGAATTTACGCTCGACCTCAAAACGCATTACCGCGAAAAACTTTGGCAGCGGAAACGTTCCGCCCCTTGGGCCAAACTCCGTTACGGCAGAGCTTGATTGCGGACAATCAGGTTTCGCGCAGGTCAAGGCTGCAACCTGAGCCGAGTGAGAACCCGGTTCGCTCCATTGACAGAGGAGCCGGGTTCGCGTCGCGCCCGGCTCCGTTGGTGGCCGGCTTCGCCTCAGCGCCAGAACGGTTTGGTGTCGACGAGCTCTTCGTGCGCCTCGGCCGCCGCCTCCAAGAGCGTACGGGTGCGTGCCTCGATATCGGCCGCGGTCATCCCGGCGGCGAACAGGGTCGAGGCGCCGGCGGGCACGTCGGTGAGATCGCGCATCAACTCGTGGCCGGTGGCGATGTCGTTGAGCGCGCCGAGATGATCCTGCAGGTCCGAGAGCGCCTTGCCGAAGGCGGAGTGGCGCTTGCCGGCCTTCTTGCCGGGGAAGAGCGCGGCGAAGAACTCGGCCCCGTAGCGCAGCTTCTTGGCGGCGATGCGCACCCGGTGGCGCTCCTCGGGCTCAAGGTCGTCGAGATGGCGCCCGCGCCGCTTCACCTGACGCCGCCGCCGGTCGAGTTCGCGGGCGGCGAAGACGCGGGCCGGCTCTTCGCGCAGGGCGGTGCGGCCGGGGCTCTTCTCCCGCAGCCAGGGCCCGGCATTGATCCAGCCGACGAGGTCCAGCAGCAGCATCCGCCACGCATCCGATTCGAGCAAGGCGGCGATGTCGCGATAGGCCTTGGCGCGCTCCTCCTCGAGCTGCCGCTCCAGGCCGAGCAGGCCGGTCTCGTCGGGGTGCCGCTCGCGCTCCGCCGGGAGGATCGTGGCGAGGAAGACGTCGAGGTTGCGCGCCCGGCCGAGCGGCTCGGTGACCTCCTTCAGTTCGGTCCGGATGCGCACGCCGAGGGGATCGTCCACGAGGTCGCCGAACAGGGAGAAGGCGGAGCGTAGGCGGCGGATCGCGACGCGCATCTGGTGCAGGGCATCGGCGTCGCGGCCCCTGAGCAGAATGTCCTCGTTGATGCGCATCTGGCGCAGGCAGGCATGCGCCACGGAGCGGAAGGCGTCGGCCGCGCTCATGTCCTCGCGCAGCGGCACGGGCTCGGCCTTGCGCACCTTGTCGAGCTTGCCCATGGCCAGGGCGTAGCCGCGCTCGGCCTTGCTGCGCACGCCGATGCGGACCGGCACGAGATTGGCGATGGCCTGGGCGAGGGCGAACAGATCGCTCGCCGTCCCGTCCTTTAATTCGAGTTCGACTTCGCAGATTGGCACGATGCGGTCGCCCGCAGCGGGTGCCTCGATCCGGCCGGTGTCGAGGGCGACCTCGATGCGCGACCCGCCCTGCTCGACGAGATAGGTCCGCCGGGTCACGCGCGTGATGAAGAGCGGCTCCAGCGCCGCGTCGGCCTCGACGTGGCGCGCGAACGGGGTGTCGGCCAGCGCCGCCCGGTCGGGTTCGGAGCGCTCCACCGGATGCTCCCATTCCGGCCGGTCGAACAGCCCGTCACCCTCGGCCTTCAGGGTCTGGACGAAGCGGCCACCGCTCTCGCGCACCCGCAGGCCGAGCTTGGCCGCGAGCAAAAGCCGATCGGACGTGTCGAAGTAGACCGAGGCGAGTTGCGCTTCCCCCTGCACCGCCGCATCCCGCAGGAGCGGATGATCCTGCAGGGTGGCGAGGTCGGAAGGCTCGCATTCCAGCTTCAACTCGATCTCGCGCGGGTCGCTCATGCGGTTTCGTCCTGCTCCTCGTGAAGGTTGTGGCGGCGGTGAGCGTGCATCCTGCCGCATCGTCCGGGACAGACACAACGCGTCTGAGCGCGTCATGGATCACGCATCAGCGTGACGATCCGGCGACAGAAGCGCGGAGAGTGTCTCCACGACCTCCGCCATCGCGGGCCGCGCCCGCGGGTCAGCCTGGCAGCAGACCCGTTCCAGCGCCCGCAGCGCGGTGGCCTCCCGAGGTTCCTCCGCGCAGCGGTCGAGCAACTCGCCGAACAGGAGGCCCCAGGCACGGATCTCGACGCGCTGCCAGGGCATGCCGGCCTCGCCGCATGGCAGCCGGGAGGCGGCCCCGAAATCGCTCAGCACCGCCTCGCCCGCGCTCCCATCCCAGAGGGTATTGTGCGCGTAGAGGTCGCCGTGCAGCACGCAGCGGCCGTGGAGATGGGCCGCGGCTCGGGCGATTCCGGCCGCGATCCGCAAGGCCGTCGCCGGCGCCAGGGCGAGGTCGGGGGCGTAGACGTCGCGGCTGCAGCTCTCCAGGCTCGGAGGCCCGGCCAGAACCCGCCAGCCCTCCGGGATCAGCGGCATCAGCAGACCCTGCTCGCCGTCCGGATGCCCCTCGATCCGGCCGAGGGCGCCGGTGAGATGGGGGTGGCGACCGGCGGCGAGGCAGGCTTCCATCTCGCGCTCGGGCAGCCCGTCGCTGGTCATCCGGCCCTTGAACAGCTTGACCGCGACGGCTTGCACCCCGCCGGCGGTCCGCCACGACGCCCGGTGAATCCGTCCCGAGGCGCCCTCGCCGAGGCACGGGCCGAGATCGAGCGCGCCCCACGGTACGCCCGGCACAGGCGACGGCGTGGCCGCGCCATCGAGGGGATTGCCGGCCCAGGCGATCCAGGCGAGGCGCGGCAGGCCTGTGAGCCAAGCGGGCAAGGCCTCGAAGCGATTGGCGGAGAGGCGCAGCAATTCGAGGTTCGGTGCGCCTCCGAGCGAGGCTGGTAGGGTCCGCAGGCGATTGCCCGCCAGCATCAGCTTCTGCAGGTGCGGGCGTTTGCCGATCGCGTCGGGCAGGTGCTCGATCCGGTTGTCGGTCAAGGTGAGCCAGCGCAGGGCCGGCGGCAGCGCCTCGGCCGGCACTTCGCGCAAGCCGGTGGCGCGAAAGCCGATCTGGCTCAGGGCCGGGCAATCCCCGAGGGCCGGCGGGAGCCGCTCGAAGCGGTTGCCCGAGCCGAACAGGACGCGCAGCCGCTTGAGTCGGCCGATGTCGTCGGGGAGTTGCGTAAGGCCGCAGCCGCTGAGGTCGAGCACCTCCAGGGTTTCGGCAAGGCCGAAGATCTCGGGCGGGAATTCGCTCAGGTCTCCGGCAAAGCGCAGCACCCTGGCCCCGGCGAGGTCGCCGCGGCGAAGGGCGTGCAGCGTGGGAGTCGGTGGGGCGTCCATGGGTTCTCGCGTCGTTTCCGCCGGGGATGGCTGCCGGGCGCCCGGCCGTCCACCGCTTCAGCGGGCATCATTCAACCGACGGCCGGTCGGCGCGAAGCGCGTGCAGCTCGGCGACGAGGTTGGCGCGGGCCGACGTCTCGAGGCGTTCGCGGAAGGGGTCGGTCTGGTAGAGGCGCGGTCGGGCGAGAAAGCGGTCGAGCACGGCCGCCCGGCCGATGCGCCACGCCGCGTCGGGAACTGCGGCATACTCGCATCGGATCGCCGCGGCATAGGCTTCGTAGACCGGGCGAGCGGCACCCAGCACCGCGAGATCGAGGTCCAGCATCAGCCGCGTCGCCGGATCGGCACTCGGCCCGTGCGCGGCGGTGGCCCGGATCATCGCCTCCGCCGCCCGGATCGGATCCGAATCCGCTTGGGGCCCGGCCTGGGCGCGCAGCAGGTCGGCGCTGCGCGCCTCGTTGTCGGCGCGGGCCGTGTCGTAGACCGCATCGTGGTAGACGATCGCGAGGTCGATGGCATCGTGATCGAGTTCGGCGAAGTCCGGGAGGGCTCGCACCGCGTCGTGCCCCTGAAGCAGGTCGGCGATGTGGCGCCAGCCGTGATAGTGGCGCGCAGCCTCGCCATACCCGGCATCGAGCGCCCGCCACGCCGCCTCCGCGCCGGCCGCTCCTGTGGTTCGAGCCCAGAGTCCGTCGAAGCGCTGTCGCAGGCGGTCGTCCATGGCGGGCCTCAGTTCACGCGGTGACAGGTCGAGGTGGCCTCGGCGTTGCCGCGCAGGCCGTAGGCCCCCGAACGGAGAGCCGGGCCGGCCTGGCCGCACCGCACAGGGCGAGCGCGGCCAGGCCGGAGACGGCGCCGCGGCGCGGAGCCCCGAGAGCCCCGGCCTTCAGGGTCACAGGTTCTTCTCAAGCACCTTCACCACCGCCTCCACCCGATCCTTGAAATCGGCGACGTTCGAGAACGGCCGCCAATTCACGTCGAGGACACCGCCGTCGAACTTCAGACCGTTCGGGTAATTCGAGGCCGGCGCCGTCTTCTCGTCGAAGCGGATGCGGATCGATTTGAGCTTCGCCTGCAGCGCATCCCGGCCCATCTTGTCCTTGCCGACCTCCTTCAGACCGGCGGCGAGCGGCTCGAAGATCGTCTTCTCGAAATAGCCTTCGTCCGAATAGTATTTCGCGTCGCCCGGCAGGGTGATCTGGTCCCACGCCACCTCGACCGGCACGGGAAAGCCGGCGGCCTCCTGGATCGCCTTTTCCTGCGCCGGGTAGCGGCTCTCGCGATAGGCGGCGATGGCCCGGCGCTCGGCGAGCCCGATCGTCGGTTCGGCCCAGGCTGCGGAGGCGCAGAGCAGGGTCGCGGCGGCGGCGAGAGCGTTGCGGCGTGAGATCATGCGGCGGGTTCTCCTCGATGGGCGGCCCGCATCGCGGGCACGGGGGTAAAGGGCGGGGGCGCCGTCACGGCGTCGGCAGGCATCGCACCGGACCGTCGGCCTCGACGGTGAGGCTGCCGCTCCAGACGAGCCGCACCGGGAAGGAGACGATGCTCGGGGTATCCTCGGGAGCCTTCCCGGCCCGGTAGGCCTGGGCGCAGGCCTTGGCCGGCACCGGCAGGGTCGCGACGGGGGCCGTGATCTTTTCCTCGCGCACGATCCGCGCCCAGCAGGCCGCACCCTCTTGCGGGATCGAGCAGGCGCCCTGCACACCGCGGCGGAAGCCGAGCCGCAGCGTCGGACCCTCGGCCGCGAAGCGGTCGATGCCGTCGTAGGTCGTCGTGTCGGTGAACAGCCTGCGGCCGGTCCCGGCATCGATCACCGAGAAGGGCATCGTGCCGTTGGTGCTCGCATCCTCGAACACGAGGAACCCGTCCGCCCGCCCGATGAAGCGCTGGGCGCCGGTTTCCAGCCTGCGCGCGTTGACGCCGGGGGCGGCGCGACAGTCCACGGGCGGACCGCCACGGATCGGAATGAGCGCCGCATCCCCGGGCTCGGGGGTGTCGGTGTCGCTCTCGCGGATGACGAGATCGGGATAGCGGGTACAGGTGATCTGTCGGCCCTCCGCATCCGTGGCCGTCTCGACCTTCACGGGCGGATCGAAGCGCGCCGCGTTCCAGCCCTCGGCGACGGCCGGGGCCGCAGCGAACGAAGCGACGAGAAGTGCGACACGAGCGATGCAGGCGGGGAGCGGTTGGGCGCGTCTGAATCTCACGTCGAATCCCTGCTAAGCGGAGGCGCAACCCTCGCTGGATGAATGGGACGATGACCCGATCGTGGACCGCCGCCGTGCTCTTCGCTGGGCTGACCCTCGCGAACCTGCCAGCCTCGGTGCGAGCCGAACCGGCGATCTCGCCCGAGGCCCGGAAGAGCCTGCCCGCCGCCGTCGTGGCCTATCTGGACCGGCGGAGGGAGTGCAGCCACTGGTCCGGAGAGGACGCCTACGATGCGGCCCGCGGTCGGCAGATCGCCGCCGCCGTCAAGAGACTGCGCTGCGACGACATCGAGGCGGACGAGACGCGGCTGCGGCAGCGATACGGCCGCGATCCGGCGGTGCGGAGGGCGCTTGACGGGGCCGCGCATGCGGACTGATCCGGCCGGGATCCTCCGTCACCCGGCCGCACCGGAGGCGGCGCGCCGGTTGCGGACTAGCGAGAGGAGCGCCCCGAAGATGGCCGCCGCGAGTGCGCCCATGATCACCACGAGGGTGATCGTACGGTTCCACAGCCGCTCGAGGCCGAGATCGGTGGTGATGAGATCCGGGCGCGCCGGATCAGCCATCGGCCCGGCGCTGAAATCGCCGACGTGCAGGCCTGCGAACACGTAGTTCACCCGGCGCGTCACGGTGCCGGTGGGCCGGCGCAAGGTGAGGGTCAGGTCGCAGATGTGGATCGCGATCTTGGAGCTGCATTTGCCGTCGCTGATCCGGGCTTCCGCCACCGGCACGGCCGTCTCGCGGACCTGCCAGTCCGAGATCAGGGCCGGCGCCGTGTAGATGGCGCAGGCCGCGAGCATGGCCCCGAGCGCCACGACGCCGAACAGGACCCAGAAGGTCGCCATCCAGCCGTGGCGTTGGGGCGGCAGGCGCAGGGGCTCGGCCCTCTCGACGGGGTGAGCGCGCTCGGGAGATGCGGTCATGCGGCCTCAGGCTGGCTGTGGTTCGGAAGGTGATGTCCGTGCGCTCTCGGCGAGGAGGCGCCGAGCCTGCTCCGCCATCTGGTAGCGGCCGATCAGGTCGGCGAAGTCCTGCGGCTTCATCCCGCGCGGCAGGCCGATCGGGAGCGTGATGATGCGGCGCTTCGGATCGAGCTTGGTTCCGTGTCGGCCGGGCAGACGCTGCGGCCAGTCCGCCTCGGGTGGTAGCAGCAGGCGCGTGAGGATGCCGGTCTGGTTGAACGTCATGTCGAGGTCGGCGATCGAATCCCACGGGATCGTCCGGTCGAGCCCCGGTGCCTTCAGCCCCTTGGGGCTGAGGGTCAGCGTCACGGGTTCGCCCCGGCGCAGGATGAGCGCACCGGCCCCGCCCAGGAGCGCACCGAGGCCGAGGGCCGTCGCGAGGACGACGCCGTTGTCCTTCGGCGAAATTCCCGGCACGCCGAACACGGCGATCGCGAGCGCGATGACGGCGAAGAGGCCGCCGCCCACCGCCAGCGCGATCCCGCGCGGACGGTAATTCGCGCGCAGCACCCGCTCCTCGGTGCCGACCTCCGCCGCCGTCGCCTCGAGATGGGCGCGGTAGGCCGCGTCCTGCGCCCGCAGCGCGCCGAGGAAGTCGTCGGTCGCGGCCCGGCTGAGCCCGGCCGGGTCGGCGAAATAGGCGGCGAGCTGCCCCAGAGCGTGGGGCGGCGGCACGGCGCCGGCCGCGGACAGGAGATCCGCGTCGATGGTGCGCCCGAGGGCGGCGACGCGCTCGCGGGTCGGCGGGTGGGTGTCGGTCGGGTGGGCCTGCTCCTCCTGCCAATGCGCCGCCGGATCGTCGAGCCCGGCCTGGATCGTGCGGTCGAGGGCTGCGGCCACGAGGTCGGGCAGTGCGGCATCCGGCGCGTCCGCCGCGGCCTGAAGGGTCTCGGCGATGCGCGGCCCCACCGCGCCGGTGCGCAGCAAGGCCCGCGCCGAGGCATCGACCGAGGTCGCGCCCGCCCCCGCCGCGTCGGCCGCGAACTCGCGCGTCCGGCTCCAGTGGCGCACGGCGAGGTGGAAGCGCTCCATCACGAAGACGCCGAGGCGCAGCGATGGCCCGAGCAGCCCGAGCGAGCCCTGATGGCCTTCCGCCACCGCGTCGAGGGAGCGCTCGACGCCGGCATAGATCGGCAGGAAGCGCTGGCTGTAGGTGGTGTCGCCCCCGGCATAGTGGGCGAGTTCGTGGCCGATGATCGCCGCCACCTCGTCACCCCGCATCAGGGCGAGATAGGGCAGCGGCAGGTAGAGGATGCGGCCGGTGACCCGCGCCCCACCGGGCTCAAGCACCGCCGGGCCGGCGCTGACGAAGAAACCCTCGGTGAGCCCAACCACCACCGCTTCGGGCTTCAGGGCTCCGAGCCGCGCGGCGAGCCCATCGAGGAGGCGCCACAGGCCGGGTGCCTGTTCCGGCGTGACGGTCCGGCCGATGATCGGCAGCGGATCGGGCTCGAAGGCGCCGAGCGCCCGGCGCAAGCCGAGCACCGTGCTGCCGGCGACGAAGACAACGGCGCCGACCGCGACGACGGCGATCGCCAGGAGTTTCAGCGCGCCGCCGTCGAATCCGTCCTGAAGGAGGGCCGCCGCCTCGAAGGTCACAGCGGCGACGAAACTCGCCGTCGCCGCCAGAATTTGGAGCGAGAGCGCTGCAGGAAGGAACCGGCGCATCAGCGAGAAGCCGCGCACCAGAGCATCGCGCGACGCGCGGCCGAGGCGACCGAGGACGGCGCCGGCGAGCAGAACGAGAAGCGAGAGCGCGGCGGCCACCGCGCCGCCCGCGACAACGACCGGCGGCAGCAGGCGGCGCCAATCCATCAGCGTGGCGAGGTATCCGGCTTCGTCGCGGGCCTCGCGCGCCTTGTCCACGGCGAGCGGCCCGCCGTAATTGCGGCCCTCGTAGCGGAATTGCAGACGGGGATCGAAGCGCCCGTCCCGCGGCGCCCGCGCCTCCATCTCCGTCACGAGAACGCCCAGCCGCTGCCGTTCGGCCTCGAACGCGGCGTGATCGTCGGCGCCGCGCTGAACCTCCCACAGGCCGAGCAGCAGGAGGGCGAGCGGCAGCAGCACGGTGGCCGCGACGAGGCGCACTAAGGCACCCGGACGCGAACGCGCGGGCGAAGTCGTTGCGTCCGGGATGCTCAGCCTCCTGAAGCGCGAGCAGGCCGTCGCAGAGCCCGCATGCGGATAAGCCGGGCATTTGAGACATGCCGGCCGACGACAGTGACGACGACTCCGCAGATGTCGTCAGTTCCGAGCCCTTGAAGTCGTGCGCAGCACAGCGAATACCCGGATTGCTAGGATTTCTACCCTGCTGAGCCCGCAGGTCAACCGAATGTTGTCCTGCCAGCGGAGGGGCTGCCGTCCGGTGGGGCTTCGCGCCGGCTGTCGGGCGGATCAGGCTCAAGAGAAGCAGCGCGTCCGCCTGTCACCGGTTGACCGTCAATCGATCGCCGGGCTAGCCTTGTGGCGTCAGAGTATTGTCGTCGCGCAGCTCTGTCGAGGTATCGCCCTTTCCGGGCGCGCATCACGATCATGAGCCGGATAAAGAGCTGTGACCGGCTCTCAATTCGGCATTTGCTCTTGAGGAATGGGCGGAGACGCGCATGTGGCGACAGGGCGACATCTTCATCCGCGCGATTCCGGCGGTTCCGCAGGAGGCTGTGGCCCGGCCTCTGCCGCACACCGTGCTCGCTCACGGCGAGCTGACCGGCCATAGCCACCGCGTCGTCGATCCCGCCGCCCTGTTCGCCGGGGACGGCTGCTTCTACCTGGACGTGCGGGCCGATCGGGCCCGCGTCGTCCACGACGAGCACGGCACCATCACCCTCGACCGCGGCGTCTACCGGGTCTGGCGGCAGCGCGAATACACGCCGCAGCGCATCGTGACGGTGCAGGACTGAAGACGCCGGAGCAACGGCCGCCGATGAGAGCCACACCCGCAAAGGGCAGGACCGCCCGGCGCGTCCTGCGCCCGCAGGATACGCTCCCCGCCGACGCGGTGGGCCCCCTCGATCAGCTCGACATGCCGCGCAACGAGGCGGTGCATGCACTGCCGGACGGCCTCGTCTGCCACCACATCCGGGCGCCTGCGAGCCGGCTGGAAACGCTCGGCCACGGCATCGTTTGCCGGGAACTCGTGCTCGACGGCTCGGCCATTGCGCGGATCGACGACGGCAACGCGATCACCTACCGCCTCTCCGCCCGCGCCTGCCACCGGCTGAAGACCCTGCCGGCGAACTTGCGCGCCGGCATCGTCGATCTGCGCGACTGCCTTGCCCTGGAGACCCTGCCGTCCGGCCTGTCGCCGGCCTTCCTCGACCTCGAAGGCTGCTCGGCGCTGAAGGCGCTGCCCGACGATCTCTCCTTGCGCGGCGGGCGGCTCAACATCCGCGATTGCGCCCTGATCGGCGCCCTGCCGTCGCGGGGCTCGGTCGCCGCGCTCGACATCGCCGGCTGCAGGCGGATCGACCGCGTGCCGGAGGGCTTCCGCGTCACCTCGTGGATCGACGTCGCCGGTTCCGGCCTTACGGCGCTGCCGCCGCACCTGTCCGGGATCGGGCTGCGCTGGCGCGGGGTGCCGGTGGATGCGCGCATCGCCTTCCGGCCGCACGAGCTCGGCATTGCGGAGATCCTGAGTGAGCGCAACGCCGAGCGGCGGCGGGTGATGCTGGAGCGTTTCGGCTTCGAGACCTTCATGGAAGCGGCCGAGGCGGAAGAGCTCGACCGGGACCGCGACCCAGGCGGCGAGCGCCGGCTGCTGCGCGTCGAACTGGCCGGCGACGAGCCCCTCGTCTGCGTCTCGGTCGGCTGCCCCTCGACCGGGCGGCGCTACTTCCTGCGCGTCCCGCCGAGCATGAGAACCTGCCGCCAGGCTGTGGCCTGGACTGCCGGCTTCGATGACCCGGCCGACTACGCGCCGCTGGTCGAGACCTGACCTCGCCCCGACATCGCCCGCCGATGCAGGCGCCCAACGAGGAGCCGGAAACCGATGCCCTACGAGAACCTGACGACCTTCTTCGGCAAGCCGGTCGAGGATTTCCAAAACGGAATGGAGGCGTGGGACTTCGAGCGCGCGGTGCCGCGCTTTCGTGTCGAGTACGATTCCGAGGACAGCGTCCCGGAGATGCTCGGCCATTACGCGGCTTTGCCCGGCGCGGACGCCACCGACGCCCTCGTCATCGGCTACTGGCAGGGCGACGATTCCTCGGAAAGCTCGCAAGTGGTCGTGGAGGCCCTGGTCTCCTACGCCGAACGCTTCCCTAACCTGCGCGCTCTCTTCCTCGGCGACATCGTCTCGGAGGAGAACGAGATTTCCTGGATCAACCAGAGCGACCTCTCGGCGCTCTGGCCGGCCTTCCCGCACCTGGAGCACATGCAGGTGCGCGGCGCCACCGATCTCGCGCTTGGCCGGTTCGAGGCGCCGCGCTTGACCGCATTGATCGTCGAATCGGGCGGCCTGCCGCGCCGAGTGGTGCAGGAGGCGCTGGCCGCCGGGGCGCCGGAGCTGCGCCATTTCGAACTCTGGCTCGGCACCGACGAGTATGGCGGCGACAGCGCGCCGGAGGATTTCGCCGACCTCTTCGCCGGCCGAATTTTTCCGAAGCTCAACACTCTGGCGCTCCGGAACTGCGCCTATGCCGACGACCTCGCGGCGGCGGTCGCCACCGCCCCGGTTCTGGAGCGCGTCTCGACCCTCGACCTCTCGTTGGGCAACCTGACGGATGCGGGCGCCGAAGCCCTGCTCGCCGCGCCGGCGGTGGCGAGGCTGTCGCGGCTCGACCTGCACCACCACTTCCTCACCGAGGCGACGACGACCCGTCTCGCCGCGCTCGGGCCGGCGGTCGACCTCTCCGAGCAACAGGAGCCGGACGAGTATGCCGGCGAGACCTACCGCAACATCGCCGTCTCGGAATGATCCGCGCCGCCGGCTCGATCGATCCTTGCGTCATTCTCGGGATCGCGGGCGACGAGCGCACGCAGGGCTTCGGCGCCGCCCTGGTCCGGGCCGGGCACCCGCCCGCGACGGTGCTCGACTATGCCCGTTTCATCGAGGCGCCGGAGCGGCTCGGCGCCCTGTTCCCCGAGGGGCGCGGCCTGCTGCGCATCGATTCGCCCGGCGGCGAGCCGCGCATCCGCCAGGCCCTGCTGCGCCTCGTCGACGAGAACGCCGCCGAGGATCACGGCGAGGCGACGCGGCTGCGGCCCGATCACGCCGTCCAGCGCGGGCTCGCGGCGGCGCTCCGGCTCGCAAGCCGGGTCGTACCGCCGGGTGTCGCCCTGACCCACGAGGCCGAGACGGTCGCGCTGTTCTACGACAAGCGGGCCTGCCACCCCGCCATGGCCGCGCAGGGGCTGCCGGTACCCCGGGCGCTGCCGCCGTCCGGCTCCTTCGATGCGCTGGCGGAAGAGATGCGCGCGGCCGGACTCACCCGCGTCTTCGTCAAGCCGCGCTTCGGCTCGGGCGCCGCCGGCATCGCCGCCCTCACGGTTGCGCGCGACGGGATCGTGGCGGACTCCGCGGCCGAGCATGTGCCGGGCGCTGGAGCCGGCGTGCTGCACCATTCCCGCCGGATGCGGCGCTACCGCGGGCCCGCGGCCGTGGCGCTGGTCGACGCGATCCTGGCGCAGGACGCGCATGTGGAGCAGTGGGTGCCGAAGGCCGCGCTCGACGGCGAGCCTTGCGACCTGCGCGTGCTCATGGTCGGCGGCGAGCCCGCCCATATCGTGGTGCGCAAGGCCCGCGGCCCGATCACTAATCTCGACCTCGGCGGCCGCCGGGCGGAGGCGGAGGCGCTGCGCGCCCTGGCGTCGCCCGCCGCTTGGGAAGCAATACTGTCGGATTGCCGCCGCTTCGCGAGGCTGTTCCCGCAGACCTTCCACGTCGCCTTCGACGTGGCGCTGACGGTGGGCTTGCGCCGCCACGTCTTCTTCGAGGCCAACGCCTTCGGCGATCTGATCCGCCGCGTCCGGCACGAGGGGCTCGACCCCTACGCGTGGCAGGTCGCCCGCCTGCCCGGCTGGCTCGCCGCCCGCTGGCCGGTGGAGTGCGCCGCATGATCCGCGCCGCCGAATGCGTGGGCTCGCACGACATCCTGCTCGTGACGCTCGATTCCCTGCGCTACGACGTGGCCGCGACCGCGTTGGCGGAGGGGTGCACGCCGAACCTCGCCCGCCTTCTGCCGGGAGGCACCTGGGAGCGCCGCCACGCGCCCGGCAGCTTCACCTATGCCGCGCATCAGGCGATCTTCGCCGGCTTCCTGCCGACACCCGCCGAACCGGGGGCGCATCCGCGCCTCTTCGCATTGCGCTTCGAGGGCAGCCGCACCACCGGGCCGGACACCGCCGTGTTCGACGCGCCCGACATCGTCTCGGGGCTTTTCGCGCGCGGGTACCATACGCTGTGCATCGGCGGCGTCGGCTTCTTCAACAAGCGCACCCCGCTCGGCCGCGTCCTGCCGGACCTGTTCGCCGAGAGCCACTGGCACGGCGGCTTCGGCGTGCAGGCGCGGGACTCGACCGCAGCACAGGTCGGCTTCGCCGTGGAACGGATCGCGGCGCTCGATCCGAAGCGGCGGCTTTTCCTGTTCCTCAACGTCTCGGCGACCCACCACCCGACCCGCGCCTACCTGCCGGGCGCGGCGCGGGAGAGCGCGGCGACGCAAGCGGCGGCGCTGGCCTATGCCGACGGCGCCCTGCCCCCGCTCTTCGCAACGCTCAGGGCACGCGGGCCGGCCCTCTGCATCCTGTGCGCGGATCACGGCACCGCCTTCGGCGAGGACGGCTATCGCGGCCACCGCCTTGCGCATCCGACCGTGTGGGACGTGCCCTACGCCGAATTCATCCAGGAGGCGGCATGAGCATTGTCTTGAACAAGGCGGCGGCACTGCTCGCGGGGCCGGTCTATGGCGGCTACCAATATGCCTACCCGCACAAGACCGCCTATCGGCCGCTGCCGCGCCCGGTGCCCCTGCGCGAGGCCTGGGCGGCGGAGCCGAAGGACGGGCTGTTCCTCTACGTGCACGTGCCGTTCTGCGCGATGCGCTGCGGCTTCTGCAACCTGTTCACCCTGACCCGCGGCGAGGGCCGGGTCGCACCCTATCTCGACGCCCTTCGGCTCCAGGCCGAGACGGTCGCCGACAGCCTCGGCCGGTTCCGGGTGGCCCGCATGGCGCTCGGCGGCGGCACCCCGACCTTCCTTGAACCGGCCGACCTCGACCGCCTGCTCGCGGATCTGCGCGACATCTTCGGCGCCACGCCCCTGACGGTTCCGGCCTCGGTCGAGACCGCGCCCGGCACCACCACGCCGGAGCGACTCGCCGTCCTGTGGGCGCACGGAGTCGAGCGGATCAGTATCGGCGTCGAGTCGTTTCGCGACGACGAGGCGCGGGCGATGGGCCGGCCGCAAAGCCGGGGCAGCGTCGAGGCGGCGCTCGGCGCGATCCGCGGGGCCGGCTTCCCGGTCCTCAACATCGACCTGATCTACGGCGCGACCGGGCAGACTCCCGAAAGCTTCCTCGACTCCGTCGAGGCGGCGCTCGCCTGGAAGCCCGAAGAACTCTTCCTCTATCCCCTCTACGTCCGGCCGCTGACCGGGCTCGGCCGGCGCGGAGGCGCCGCCGAGGACGACCGCGCCTGGGACGCCCGCCGCCTCGCGATCTACCGCGCCGCCCGCGACCGGCTGCGGCACGCGGGCTACGCTCAGGTCTCGATGCGGATGTTCCGCCGGGCGCCGGAGGCCGTGTGGGGCCCGGCCTACGATTGCGCCCGCGACGGCATGGTGGGGCTGGGCGCCGGGGCGCGCTCCTACACCGCCGCCCTGCACTACGCGACCGCCTATGCCGTGGGGCAGCCGGGCGTCGCCGCCATCGTCGCTGACTACACCGCCCGCGATGCGGGACGCCATGGCCGGGCCGATTTCGGCGCGTGGCTCGACGCGGAGGATCGGCGCCGCCGCTTCGTGCTGATGCACCTGCTCCAGGCCGCCGGCCTGCAGCGGCAGGCCTACGCCGCGCGCTTCGGCACGGCGCTCCTCGACGACCTGCCGGAACTGGCCGATCTCGCGGAGGCGGGGCTGGCCACCCTCGACGCCGACCGCCTCGCCCTGACCGAAGCGGGCCTCGAACGCTCCGACGCGATCGGCCCCTGGCTCCAGACGGCGGGCGTGCGCGAGCGGATGCGCGCCTACGCGTTGCGCTGACCATGGCAGGCGCCCCACTCGACATCCTCTATCGGGGCCCGCTCGCGAGCTGCAACTACGCCTGCCCTTACTGCCCCTTCGCCAAGCGTCGGGACAGCCGCGAAACCCTGCGGCGCGACGCGGAGCAACTCGCCCGCTTCGTCGATTGGGCGGGCGGCCAGACCCAGCGCAGCCTCGGCATCCTGTTCACGCCCTGGGGCGAGGCGCTGATCCGACCGGCCTACCGCAGCGCGATGGCCGCCTTGAGCCGGATGCCGCATGTCCGGCGCGTGGCCGCGCAGACGAACCTGTCCTGGCCGACCGGCTGGCTCGATGGCTGCGACCCCGAGCGCGTCGCCTTCTGGTGCACCTTCCATCCGGGCGAGACGCCGCTCGACCGCTTCCTCGGGCGCTGCGCCGAGCTCGACGCGCGCGGCATCAGCTACAGCGTCGGCATCGTGGGCAAACGGGAGCATTTCGATGCGCTCGCCGCGCTCCGGCAGCGGCTCCGGCCCGAGATCTATCTCTGGGTCAACGCCTACCGCGACGAGGGGGCGACCTATTACGGGCCGGACGAGCTCGCGCTGCTCCGCGCCGTCGATCCCCTGTTCGACCTCAACCGCACCGGCATCCGCAGCCGCGGCCGGGCCTGCGCCACGGGGGAGAGCGTGGTCAGCGTCGATGGCGATGGCGAGGTTCGCCGCTGCCACGTGGTGCCGGCCCGGATCGGCAACCTCTACGACCCGGATTTTGACGCCGCCCTGAAACCGCGCCCCTGCCCGCTGGCGCAGTGCCGCTGCCATATCGGCTACGCCCACATGCCGCATCTCGGTTTTCGCGAGCTCTTCGGACCGGGGCTGCTGGAGCGGGCGCTGCCGCATCCGGCAGCAACCCTGAATGCGGGTGGAGCAACGGGCCCCGCGGGCCGCGCGAGGAGGTCATCATCGGCAACGCAATCGGCAACACCCTCAGCCGCGATGAGGTCGACGCCATCTTGAGGCGTTGTTACGGCCTGAAAGCTGTCAGCCGACAGCGTTCATCGGGCCTGCCACTCCACGGCCGGAATCCTGGCGACGTCCACCTCATCGGCGTGGGCATACGACCAGCCGAGATAGGCCGTGAGCAGGGCGGCAGAGGCGCAGAAGAAGACTGAGAAGCGTGGCATGGCGAGACCGTAGCACGGTTGCCAGGATCAGCGAGGCTGGCTGATTGATGCGTGTGGGTTATGGCACTCGTCGATCAAGCAGGTGGGAACTGACGGGCTTCGAGACTTAATCTCACGCCTTCCACCCCGTGGCTCTCGCGCCCTCATGACCAACACGTGGAGAGCGGCCTTTAGAGCGCCTTCCGATGAAGTGGATGCCGGCTCGTCGAAGAAAGCACGACAAAACAGAGATTTAGGGCCGTATCCGGCCATAAGCAATTAGATCGGATACGGCTTTCGGTGCTTCCGATCGAAGTCGGACATGAGCTGCCCGTGTTGCAGTCCCGACGCTGCCCGTTTCGGGCATAGAAAAACCCGCCAAGTCGTTGAACGGGCGGGCGAGATCTGTGGTGAGCGCGCTGGGACTCGAACCCAGGACCTACAGATTAAAAGTAATTTCGGCAGCGGAAATAGCGCGGAAAAAACAATGGCTGCGGTTTCCAGCGGCGCGCTCCCGAAGGGGCAGTTTGCCGAAGATGCCGCGAGTGGTTTGGAAACTTCTGAAAAGCCCGCGCCAGCATGGCGCGATGAGTTCCTAGCCGCCGGCTACAAGCCCTATCACGACAGCTTCAAGGCTCGTGGCGAAGAGCATGTGCCCGACGATCGGCGCATGTACGTTGGGTCGGTGCAGAAGCGCGTTCGTGATGCTCGCGGCACCCGCTACTTCTTGAACGTCGATCTCTACGACTTCACGATGCACCAAGGCGGGCGGCGCTCGGCCAGCGCAAACGTCCAATTCCAAATGTCCGACGAAGATTGGGGCGGCTGCGCGAACGTGGAGCGTTCGGTTGAGGGCTCTGTTGCCGAGACCGAAGCATGGTTCTGGGACCTCTGGCATCGCATGGGCTGGGGCTACTATGAAATCAATGACGCCAGCATGCCGGCCGCGAACAAGGCCACCCCCACCCCCGCCTGTTTCCGAACCGAGGGGGGGTGAGGATGGAAGACGATGTCCTGATCATGGAGTTGCGCGGCCTCGCCCGCGTGCTGGACACCGACAGCAGTCCGAGTGGCGCGGAAGCCGTCCGACAGGCAGTGGCAGAGATCAAGCGCCTCCGCGCCGAGGAAGCCCGCCTCAAAGGTGAATTTGTCCGGCGAGGCAACCGGACGTGCCCCTTCCCTGGCGCCGACTTGAAGCCGGAAGAGGCGTGCCCCGTCTGCGGCGACCTTGGGACGTGGGACGCCGAGAATTTGGCGCGTGAGAGCAACTGTGTTGAGCGCCCCCTACCCCGCAGTGAAGGAGCCTGAGCCATGAGCGATGGATGGTCCGAAGACCTGAACCTGTCCGCGACGGCACGGAGGCTGATCAACGACGATCCGGCGCTGAAGTCGCTGCTGTACGACCTCGACCTCCTGCCTGAGCAACTGCTTTCGCAGGACGAGAAAACGCCGGGCCTGATCAAGGCGTACCATCGGCTGTACGGCGTGCTGTATGCCTACCAGGCATTCCGTGATCTCCCGCCGAAGGAACCCGCCTCCACTCCTTCTCGTGCAGAGGGAGCGTGAGGATGGTTCTCCCCGCCACCGATCCGAAGTTGCTCGCCGCCCTCGAACGAGCCCGCAACCACGTCATGACGCCGGCCGAGCGTCACGCGCAGCGTCGATCATGGATCATCGGCGAGATGGGGATCGAGCATCCCGAGATGAGCCGGGAAGAGCTTGAGGCGCTGGCTGACCATGCCGTTGGCCCCTCCCCCTCCCCACCCCGCAGTGAAGGAGCTTGAGCGATGGGTGAGAAGACCGGCACTGCCGCAAACTTGGCCTGCGTGGACAAGCTGCTTCGCGAGATGTTCGAGGAGCACCACGAGAAGATGGAGGGCTTCCGGCACAAGGGTGACTACCTGATGGCTCAGTACCACGCCGGCCATAGTCAGGCGTACGGAGTGGCCGCGGGCATCATCCACGGCATATTCAACCCGGCAGCCGCCGCGCAAGAACTCGCCGCCCAAGACCCCGCCCTCTCTCGGGAAGGGGATGGGAGATGAGCGAGGGCGTCCCGACTTCCGACATGCACTTCTGCGGCGAGCCCACCGCTGATGGCGACGCAGCCGCCGAGTACCTGCGGCATTGGTACGAGGCCAACCGCGAGACGTGGTGGGACCGCCGCAAGCGACCGCCGCTGAACAACCCATGGGCCGACAACCTGATGCTTGGCCTCTACGACGAAGTGCTGCGGATCGAGGAAGAGAAGCAGCGGCAGCTTAATGCGAGGGCGAGCAATGTCTAAGCGCATCCACCTCTGCAATGGCTACCATGCCGAGCCGGGCGAGACGCCAGGACATCTCCACGATGTCTACGCGACGATCCCGCCGCTCGGAGGCAACAAGCGCGTTCACGTCGGCACGCTATCGAAGGCTGCTGTCGAGGCATGGGCGGCGCTCGACACTGAGCGCGTCGGGCTGCTTGGACGGCTGAACGTCCATAGGGCTTCCCCCTCTCCGCTTGCGGCTGAAGGGAAATCGGAGGGCGAGCCGTGAGCGTCAGGGATGAGCGCGCGAAGCGTGAAGACGCGAAGCGGCTGAACCCGTAGGGCGCCAGCCCGGCCCGAAGGGGACGCCCTAATCTCATGCATCCCCTGAGGTTAGGGGGAGGGCTTGGAAGAACGAGCCGCAGAGGCTTCTCGGCGCTCAACCTCGGCCTCAAGGCACTTCCTGAGGAAGTCCGACATCTCGCCGTCAGGGAACACGATCCGAACCCGGCGCAACAGGCTCTCCGTCAGACGGATCGTCGTCTTCACGGTCGGGTCTTTCGGCTTGAGCGGAGGGCGTCCCATTGTCCGCTCGCTATCGTATGGCGGAATTTGTCGCAAGGGAGCCTCTTTTTCGTATGGCGCTTATTGACACATAGCGTATGGCGGTTATTATGTCCATATCGAACGACGGAGACACCCTATGGCCCTCACCGACCGCGACATCATCCTCTTTGCCCGCGACGCGGTTTTCGAGGGCGCCATTTCCGATGCTGCCAAGAACGTCTGCGCCCGCAACGCCCTGGCCTGCTACGATGCTGCTCAGCAGGCGGTGCGCGAGAGCGGCTACCGCGTCACCCAGCGCGTCAAGGACGGCATCTGGGCCGAGCTTCAGCGGCTCTCTTCCTTTCGGCTGGCGGCCTGAGGAGGAGGCGATGGTTGGCATCACCACCCCTAATTTTGAGCCACACCTTGTCCCGCTTGATGAGGCTGGCAACCGCTGCGAAAACCGCAAGGCGCTCTACTGGGCCGTGGTGATGAAGACCGGCCCCGGTCAGTACGACTGGCTGACTGACAAGCTGCTCGGGAAGCCCCGAGCCGCGCGGGAGATGCGCCGCATTCGCGAAGAGATGGCTCGGCTCTGGTGGGAGAAGCACTGCGCGGGCCGGAGCCAGTCATGAAGCTGGCACTGCTCCTCTGCGGCACGGGCTTCGGCTGCTTCATCTCGCTGTGGGCGGCGCTCGTTCACCCCGTGGCGCCGCTCATGCTGTCTCTTGGGTTCGGTTTTGGCGCCATGTGGGTGCTCTCATCGGCCCGTCATGCTGGAGGCTCCAAATGACCGAGGCGAGCTACAATCCGTGCGATGCCGGGAAGCTCATTGCTACCATACGCAAGCAACCGAACGGCTCTGTCATCGTCCGGCTAGGAGTGACTAGCCGCCCTGGGCGCATCCTTGCGGCAACGACATTTTACGATGCCGCCTACGCTGATCGGCTCGTTGCGGCGATCAACGAGATGGCGTCTCGGCCTGACCCCGCCGCCTAGCCTGCCACAGAGAGAAGGGAGAGAGGGATGGCCCTTTCCGCCGAAGTCAAAGCCGTCACCGCGTGGCTGTCAGATCAGATGTGCCGCGTGGAGGAGCCGCTAGTTTGCGGCTTCTCAAACTCGCTGGGCGAGGACGGCGCCCGTCGTCTCCTGGCCGTGATGGATGGCGTCACAGAGCACCCGACGAACAACACGCTTCAGAAGCTCGGCGCCTTTGATCGCAAGACGAAGGTCAACAAGCACACGGCCACCCATTGGGGCTATCTGCGCGGCGTGATTGAGGCGCTAGACGCGGCCGGGCATACGGATGCCGCCGACGTGCTGGTCTGGCAGGTCTGGCATCGGGTGAACAGCGCGGCCCGCCACGACGAGTTCTATCGCCTCGTCTTGGAGGAGAAGGCCGAGGTCGAAGCCGAGAACGCTCGCCTGATGCGACTGCTGGCGGATGGCCCGGCCAACCCGCAGGAGTGCGCAGAGTTCTGCCGCACGGCTCGGGATGACGGCGACGGCAATCCCTGCCTCGACTGCGATCAAGAGAGGTTCACGCTGTGAGTGAGCGCTACGAGAAGGCCCGCGCCATCGAGCCGGGGAATTGCCGATGGGTTTCCAAAAAGCAGAACATGAACAACAAGCGCGGCAACGTCGTCGTCACGTACCGTGGCCGAGAAGTCTCGATTGAGGATGCCGTTCAGATGGCCGGCGGCGTGGTCGGCTACGCCACCGCCATTTCCCGCATTAGAAAGCAGGGGTGGACGGTTGCAGATGCCGTTGAGACGGCCCCGCTTACGCAGGCAGAGCGCTTCTCGTCCGAGGCGCGGGCTGGAGTGCTGGCACGGGCGCGCCTTAATGGTTCTGGCGAGGCTAGAAAGCGCTAACTAGTTTACGGGCAAGCAGGTTTGCAGCCATGAGGCGACGAGCCGAAAGTCTGGTCTAAGCACCAGTAGAAGGTAGCCCAACACGACAGAAATGCCGACAAGGGCGGCCAGTTGAGGCCATCGCACTGCGGGCGGTGTACGCTCCTGATCCCTTGGGGCCATCAGCACGAATGCTTGGCCGAGGACCACAAGCCAAAGACAAAACGCGTTAATATTTGACACAACCATCCAGGGCGGGAACCCCGCGCCGCGCCAGACGAGCAGCCACATTGCGCTGCCGAGCAAGCCGAGTTCGCGGAAGAACGTGCCGAGGATGTATTGCTGCGCCGAGACGGGCTGATCCGCGAGGGTGAGGCTTCGGATCGCCTTCACGCACGAAGCGACAATGGCGAACCCTAGCACGATCATGAACACGCGCAGCCATTCGGTCTGCACGTTGGTCGGCAGGAACGGAGCGACAGCCCAATAGAGGCCCGCGCACCCAAAGCCGATCCAGATGGTGAGGCTACGCTTAAAACGAGCGGCGAACGTCACTCTAGTGCCCCTCCAAAATCCGGATCACGTCGTTCACTGCCGCGAGGCTGGGATCTCGCATCGCCTTCTCACGAAGACGGTTTTCCCGCGCCGCCCGACGCCTGCGTGTGTCCGCAATCGTAGCCACCAACGCCTGCCGCTCGGCGTCGGAGCGCTCTTTGATCTCTTCCGCAGAGGCTTCGACCCGGCTGCTGATGGCCGAATTCTCGGCTAGGATGGCGTTCAGGCGCTCCGGAGAAACCTCAGTGCGCTGGGGCCATAACCACGACATGAGCCGTCTCCCGATCATGCCGCCCCCTGACGCTTAGCCAGAAGCTCCATCACAGCGTTAACCGCCGCCTTGTGGTTGTTGGTCGAGTGCCGAAGCTCTGAGATTTCCTTGGCTGTCTCTGCGCCTTGCTCGCGCATCGTTTCGGCTGCCGTCGCTTGGGCGGCCTGCATCCGATCAAGGGCGCTGGCGTAGCTCGCGATGGCTGACGTGCTGTTGGCCGCGATGGTGGCGATCTGGACCTTAAGCTCGGCGTTCTGGTCCTGAAGCTTCATGTTCCGCCAGAAGACCACGCCGAGCGCGATCGCCAGGAGGACGCAGAACGCGCCGACCGCCTGATATTGCATCAGAGAGTCAGCGGCTTGCCCTGCGGCTTTGATGGCCTCTGCGGTCTGCGCCTGCGCTTCCGTGACGAGGAGCACGATTAGCGCCGCGCCATCTGCAGGCGTCGGCTCCCAGCGCCTCCCGCTCGTGTGTGGCGGATCAGCACTTGCGAGTCGGAGCATCGATGCGGGATCAATCGTTCAGCCATTGCGCCCTCAGTTGGCGTGGTGGTCAGGGGCTGGCCGCTTGGCGTCCAAGCTTCGCGGCTGGCCCCGCCTGCTTCGGGAGAAGAGGGTTAGCGGCGGGCGACTGCTGCCGCGCCGGTTCGGATGGCCTGCACCACAGGGGCGACCACGAAAAACGAGAGCAGGATCTTGCCCTGCCAATCATCGTAGGGCGGCGGCGGGGCCGGCACGCCCCATGAGCCGATGACATGAGAGCCCCACGGCGTCCAGAACGGCAAGCTGTCGAGGTAGACGCCGGCCGCATGCAGAGCCGGCGGTATGGCGATCAGGTAAACGATCCAGGGGTAGGCGGCCTGCGATGCCACCTTCAGTTTGTTCGCCTCCACGACGCTTTGCAGGGTCGCGAGATCCCGTTGCTTGTCGGCCTCGATGCCGGCGACGGCGATGTCTCTTCCGCTGGCGTCACGCTGCCTGAAGTAGGCCAGCACCGGCTCCGCGATACCGGAGCCAAGCAGCTTGACGAGGAAGCGGCCCAGCAGCGCGAGCATCACTGCCCCTCGTGCGAGGGCTGCACCGTCGTCTGAACGGTCTCAGAGGGCGAGAACCACTGCCGCAGGATGATGTTGGCGACGTTCACGGCCACCATCCACCAAAGCGCGTTCTCGGCCGAGACGATGCCCGAGAGGTTGATCGTCTGGAGGTATGCGAGCACGGCTAGGATCGTCGTGGCAACACCGTTGATGGCGTTCAGCAGCACGATCTTGAACGGCCGGCGCTTGACGATGGTCGTTGTGACCGTCGCGGCCGGTGCCGGCGTGGCAACGGTGATCGGCGGCAACTGGTCGGGCATGTCGGTGTCTCGTTCTGGAGGTGCGCGGCAACCGGCCAGCGCGGGCGGTGTCGAAAGCGAAGCGGGTTTACCCGTTCCGAAGCGAAATCAATGGCTTGGTGGGGTGTCGAGTGTGTGCAAAAAATGCACGGACTGCCTCACCTGAATGACACCCACGCCATCCAGAGCAGCGCGCAGCCGATGGCGAAGAGGACGAGGGCGGCCCAGCCCATCACGAAGCCCAACGGAACAGCGAGGACAGCCACCCGCCGAGGACGCCCGTCTGAAACGGCACATCGGCGACAGGAACAGTCGGAGGCTTGCCAAGCGCTTCGGGCATCCGAGCCGCGATGAGGGGCATTCCGCCCGTGACCAACGCCCCTTCGAACCGCCCGGCATAGCCGGCGATCAGCGCCGCCTTGTCGGTGCCGTTCACTGTGCGGCGGGCGCCAACGTAATCGCAGCGGTCGCCCGCGATGTAGTCTTCCAGCGCCTTTCCTGTGAAGTCGCCCTTGAGCGAGGCGCCACGGGTCACGCCCTCGATGAGGATGCGAGCCGAGATGGCAGGATCAAGTGCGAGATCGGGATTGCCGGCGAGATCGATGCCGAGCAGCTTACCCATCGCGGCATAGTTTGCCTCAAAGGTTAGCTGCACGTCGCCACGACCATAGAACGAAAGGCCGCGGGCGTTAGGCAGGGCATAGTTCCGGCTGATCTTGCCCTGTGCGTACAGGGAGGCCACTGCCCGGCGAGCCGCTGCGTCCGAGGTCGCGAACCCCTCCCGTACCGGTTCCATGCGCCGGCCGGTCTCGTGGAAGCTCGTTGCGAGCATGTAAGCGAGGTGGCGCCGGTCGAGGATGAGAGCGTAGGCGAGGAAGCCGTCGATCAGCCGATTGATCCCATCGACTTGCGGCTGGGACAGGCCACCGAACAGCGGGCGGATCGCGTCGAAGAATTTCTTGCGATCCAAGCGTGCGAAAGCGCCCGCGTCGAGGACGGCGGCCATTCGTGTTCTCCAGATTGTCAGGAAGGCGGCTCGGGCTGGCGCTGCGCAATCAGGGCGCGTTCATCTGCCGCCCATCCAGCCCGTATTTTTTGCTCTAACCTATGGGGCAGAATGCAAAAAGCCGCCCGAAGGCGGCTCTCTTGCTGACAACGCGTTATTATTTATGGCTATAAATTTTTACTTCAGTGCCGAGGCGAGACGATCTGTCAGCACAGTATAATTAAAGTCTTCTACTTCGCCCTTTTCTGCAACATCCTTCTTTGCGATATATCGGCCAACGGACACAGCGCGCCTCACCGCGGCAGCAGTGTCTGGATTGCGCGAGATAAACGCGACGCCGATATAACCATCCTGAATATAATCTACGAGATGCGGGAAATTAGCTCGCATGTCCGCCTCCGTATAATCCTCCTCAACGTGAGTTTCCCACGGGTTCCCGTAGTGCTCCGCCTGAGGGGCGTGATGCGTAGGAACGGAAGTCACGATGACATCGCAGTGATCAAGCAGACGATTTAGAAGCGCAGTGCCTTCGGCGAAAGTCATATGCTCAAGTATGTCGCCGAAGATTGCGAGATCTAATTTTGGCAATAGACCAAAATCGACATAACGAGCATCACCAACCACTACACGCTGGTACTTGTCTTTGAGCTTATATTCGGTGACATACGGTCCCCAAATCTCAAGAGCTGTGAATTCCGCGCCAGGAATGAACGGCTTGATGAGGTCGTGATAGGTTCCAACGCCTGGCCCGACATCCAAAATTTGCCTGACGGGGCGCTCCTTCGACAAGGCCGCAATCGAAGCAACCAGAGGAAATTTTCCGTAAGTCGAGCTTCCAGGCATAGGGGGTCCTGCATCTGCCGGCTGGAAGCGCCATGTAGCGCAACCGCCGCGCAACGGTAAAGCCGCGCGGTCGGCAGATGAGGGGTCACCGCTTGGCGATCGATCCAGACAAATTCAGAACCATGATGGCGTTGTTTATGAAGTTCGTCGCAATAATCGGCCCAGCCGATGGGGCAATGCCGCTTGCCCGGCCGCATTCCCACAGCACCAAGGCTTTGCGCGTATCGTCATAAGCGGCGTTGAGCTGTGTGAAAGGAACATCAAAGGCGATGCCGCTCCACTCCCCCAGCGTCAAAGCCCGTCCGGTTGCCTCCCCATTCAAAGCTGGCAATCCGGTAATGAAAAGCCGACCGGAGGCAACGGACACATTATTCATGTTTACCACGAGCCGCATAGTGAATTCGATGCCGCACGCGGTGTGCCAGTACCTCCCGTGCCGCTCGACATACACCGGGACAAACCCGTTTGGGGTAACAAAATTGACAGTTGGCGAGAACGTTGTCCCGGCAGCAAATGTCGGGCCAAGCTGCAGGTTCTGAATACCATTAGTTGCTGCAATCCCCCAACCGCCAGCATTCAGCGGAGCGACGCTCCCAGGCAGATCGGATGCAAAAACGATGGCGTTCCCACTGTCCCCCGTTCTCTGCGGCATAAATGTCATATCTTGAGCGTTAAGCACGCCCGTCCCGGTGGCGGCAGCGAATTCCACCGGTCTCGCCACCGCTTGCTGCACCAGCGTTCCGGCCGAAATATTCGGCTGTTGCGTCCAGGCCGCACGCACATACCCACCTGTCACGAACAGTGACCGAAATCCAGCTGAGACTTGCTGATGTGTGCCGCCGAGGACTTCAAGTGTGCCGCCGTTGATCTCCATGTCATTGGCGCCGCCATTAACGACACTATCAAGCAGTCCAATTTGAAGTCGGCCACCAGTTTGAACAAGCGAGCGGAAGCAATCCGCAGATTTGCCGCCATATCCTGCCTGCCCGCTGTCTTTCGTAGAGTAAAGAACTCCTATATTTAGGCGCCCGCCTTGCATAATAATACGCGAACAATTGCCGTCTAGGCTGACCGAGCCAACGTTCCCAAATGGCGTAGTTCCGGGGTTTAGCTCGCCGGCCCGAACAACCATGTTGGCGCCAAAGAAGTTGAGATCGGTTACGGCAACGCTCTCGACTTGAGCGCAATCCCACCCCACCGTTTGACCATCATAGTAGAAAGTTTCGGCCAATCCGTCGTACCCATACGGCCAAAAGCGCCACCCACTACCAGTAATGAAATCAAGTGCGCCGTCCGTCTCGACCCCCTTGGTAAAAGCCCCAATGCGCAGATCCGTCCAGTAGGCCGCGCCGCAGTTACCGCGAGCCCTTATGCCGTACATTGCGTTTTTTATACACACACCATCAATTCTGGTCTGGATGTAGGGCACATTTATAGCAGGCACGGCACGGTAGCGATCATCCGGAAATCCAGCCGTGTTTGTGCCAATCGTTGCCCGCGTCAACGGCGGGGTGGTCAGAAGAGGGCTCTGGTACGATATGCTGAAGTTCGCCAAGGTGCAGTAATGGTTTCCCTCCAAAACGCAGGTTGCGGCCGGATTGAATGTTGGCAGGACTTTTAACCCGTCGCAAAACCAATGACGACCAGAAATCGACTGCGAAACGGCCAGCCCATTTATCTTATCAGATACGTTGTAGACCCCTTCGATTAGCAGATGAAGGTTGGCCGCCGCCGTATCTAGAATGGCTTGCCGAATAAGCGCGGTGTGGTCAGATGTGGACGTGCCCGCTAGGATACGAGCCCGCTCCGCTCGGTCCGTTACCCAATTGAGAAGGGAAATGCGGTTTTCTGTGGCGCGCTCCGCAGCAGCGCGCTGAGCAGGCAGAGCCGTTCCCGAAAAAAGCTTGGCGGGGAAGGCAACGTCGCCCACCTGATCCACGGTCGGCCGGGCACCGATTGCGTCCCCGATCGGGTTGCCCGGCGCGACGAGAGATGAAAGGGGGATGTCCTGCGGCTGCGCGGCGGCATCAACGGCATTGCCTTTGATCGTCAGCCCCGGCGCCGGACCGAGCTTGACGTTCGTGATCGACGCGTCGGCTGGCTGTGCAACCGGCAACTGCGCGAAGTCCAGCGCGCCGAATTGGCCCGTGTCAGGGTCTTGTATGGCGACAAGCCCCTTCTGCGGCGATGTCTTAAGAGCCGCAATGTTGCGGTACTCAAGCCGAGCGGTTGCCATCAGCCCGAATTTGTCGAACCTTATGCCGGCTCCATCGCGCAAGTCAGATGGGTAGGCTCGCTCAAAGACGGCACCGTTACTCATTAGGCGTTCCTTCAACGATGGCGTGCGAGGAGGGCGCGCTGAATTTCAGCGACGGGCATGGTGGTCATCTCCGAGATGCAGGGGATCAGCGCCGCCGGTCCGGCCGAACGCAGGCGAGAGACGGGATGCCCTCAATGGCGACGGCCACGCACAGCGTGTTGTTGACGCGGTTGGCCGGGCTCCAATAAGTGCTGATCTTTATCAATAACAGTCTGTGTCGCGGGGATGGCGCCATATTCGATTAGCGCCACCCCACCTTCGCGATCACTGAGAAGTCAGCTGCGCGCAGGACGTTGTCGCGCCAATGATAAAGCACAGTTTGTTGGCCTGCCCATCGAGGTACATGGGGGCCATTCCGCTAACCGGCGATGTCTTCGTTGTCGGTTGGCCGTTGGTGATCGGGATGGATGGAACGTCTGCGGTTGAGGTCGCCGCCGGCTTGCCAAGCGCAACTGCACCGCCGTTCGGATTGACCAAGCACGGCAGCGTAGCCGAACCTGGGGTGGCGCACTGCATCCAGCCGCTCGTATTTGTCTGAGAACCAAGGAAAATCCCGGTGTCCGAAGTCGCGCCGGTTCCCGACGAAATCTGGACCGTCGCGCCCCCGGAATTTGCATCGGATGGCTGGCGAGAAGGACCCGCGATTGTCATAAGGTTGCCCGGCACTTTCGTGCCAACACCGAAGTTGGCACCATTGGAGGCGTAGGGTGCCCCCCTTGCGATGACGGTCTGGTTCGATCCCGTTGCTCCGTTCGACAGAGCGCCGGTCACGTTGCCGGTGAGATCGACGTTCACGATGCCGAAGCTATTGCCAGAGCCCGGCGCAACCTCGATCCCGTATTTCTGCTGGTTCGTCGCGGTGAACCCGGTGCCGGCGCCTGACCGTCCGCCAGTGACCGACCAGTTCGAAACCCCGGCCGCGACGTAGATGCCGGAATAGGTGTTGTTCGCGAACAGGCCATTAAAACCGATCTGCGGGTTAACAATGTCAATGTATGCCCCGCCCTCCATGCGGAAGCCTTCGCCACCGCCATTGAACAACCTCGGACCATTGAACGACACCGAGCGGACCGAGGCAGGAGTGCCTTGGACCAGGACACCGGCTGCGCCATTGCTTATTCCGTTCGTGGCAGCCCATAGATCAGTAAATTGACTATCTACTACTATGCCGGTGCCTGTCGGCGAAATCTTGAGGCCGGACTGCACGCTCGTATCAAGGTAGGTTCCTCGAACGTAGAGGGCGAAAACTTTCTGACCATTGCCAGGAGCGACTAGCAGCGCGGTCTGATTGGCGATGAGATCTCCACCGTTCATCTGCACACCGCCGGTCGAGGCAATCTCGATGCCGGCGCGAGTCTGGCTAGAAATCAGCGGTTCGTTGATAAACACATCTGCTGGGCCACCGTCAGGATTGCCGAAGCCGACACGGATGCCGACGTAACCTGCGGACGGAACCATGATGCGGTCAACGTGGATCTTGAAGGCGTTCGGACCGCTGTAGACATCGACGCAGACATAGGGGTTCACGTCGCAGGTAATATCGGCGACCTTGGCATTGAAGGTGCCCCGCAGCGCAACCGCAGCGCCCGAGGTGCGGGTGATCGAAGACCGGAAGGTGACGTTGCGGACACCACTATTCTGGTTTGTCTCCGTCCCATCGCCAAAAGCAAACACGTCCCCGTTAAAGTTCGAAGTGATGATGGCCGCGCTCCGGCCTTCGCCCTCGACGGAGACATTGCTGCCGAACTGATGCTTGGCGGTGATCGTGTACCCAGCAGTCGAGAACGGCAGAAGGATACGCCCTCCGCCCGCCCCAAGTTTGGCCTCGGCAAGCCCTAGCGCGGCGGTGATGTCCGTCGAGCCCAGCGGCATGAAGTCGGTGATGTAGACCGTGCGGCCGAGGAGCGCGGAGAGGGTGTTTGCGGTGGTTGACGCCGAAGGTGTCACGCTCATGCCATCGACTCGCCCGGACGAACCAGTGCCCGTAACGCTGAGCGTCGGGGTCGTTACTGTGCCGGTGAACGTCGGGCTTGCCAAAGGAGCCTTCTGCCCCAGCAAAGTCGGCAAGGGGCTCCCGTTGACCGTCATCCCCGAGATGTCACCAGTTGAACCGGGGCCGAGGATCTGCAGCGTGTCGGCCTTTGCCGTTCCGGTGAAGGTAGGGTTTGAAAGCGGGGCCTTCGCATCGATGGCGTTGAGCAAAATCTGCACAGATCGATCCACGTAGGACGTGGATGCGGCTCGATTGGAATTGTCGTTCTCTGGCTGCAACCTGACCTGAGGCTGCGGCAGGGACTGTCCAGCCGCGGTGGCGGGCCACAGTGCTGCTAGAAGCAGGGGTAGATGGGCAGCCAATTTAGCTTCGCTCACGACCACGACAGGAAGCCCCCATTGTTCCAAGGAAGGCCCGGCAGGGCCGGTAAAGTTGTCGGCAGAGTGGGAAGGATTGCAGCAACCGCTTCTGGCGTCAGAACCACAATGGGCGGAGGCGGCAGAGGATGAGGCGGCAGCGGGAGCGCTGGCAGCGGCGCGAGCGGGCGCAGGCGATCGGCTGAGCCGCGCGCTTGCACCACGAAGCGAAACGCCTCGATCTCGGACATCTCGTCAGCGATGATCGCGCTAATGCTGCCCTCAAAAGAGCCGACCGGAAGCCCCCACATCTGAGTGGGCGGGAACAGCCATGAGACGATGAGCGCGTTGCCATTCACCGCAGTGGAGAGCCGCCCCGTCTCGTCGTCGGTGCTTGCGGACAGGACAAAGCCGCCAGAGCCTCGCTGCGACCAACCGTAATCGCGGCTTCCGCCTTGCCTGTCCGTGGGCCATGCGTTGAAGGTGAAAACCGTCTCGGACGGATCGGGTGGGCTGTCCGTGTAGACGGTCAGGGTGCCGCGCCACTGCCCCCGGTTCGACACCGGTCGATGGAAATGATGCGCCATCGCCTAGAGCTTTATGTAGGTGCTGATAAGGGTGAAGGGCTGCATCCAGCTCATCGCGGCGCTGCTGCCCTGCGCCGTCATTGACGCGAAGATGTTGTGCGCGTGGGCGCCGGATATGTTCGTCTGAATGTTGTGGAAGTGCCCGCCGGTCGCGCCCGTGAAGCCGGTGGCGTTCCCAGCACCGCCGACGTTGTTGACGGCACCCGCGCCGCCCGGCGTCGTATATCCGACCTGAACGTTGTAGGTGAACCCGTGGAAGTGATCGCCGTCCGTGGACGTGCCGCCGCCGTGAGCGTGGTTGCCCTGCACGTCCATCGTCGCTGAAACGGGATGGATGTGGGTTGCCATCTCCGCAGTCGTCTGGACGTGGCTCGCCTCGCCGCCGTAGGAACCGAGCGCAGTTGCTCCACCGAAGGCGAACAGAGCGCCAGCAAGGCGGCCGGCAGCCGTGTTGCCGAGATCGTCCAGCGCGACCCGCGTGCGCCCGCGCATGTCGGGAAGCGCGATCGTCTTGCCCGCAGCCCAATCGGCCGCCGCGTTCGCGCCTCGACCGGCCGAGACCGCGAGATTGGGGTCTTGCGTCCAGAGAAAGGAGAACAGTGCCTCGCAATCGTCGTTGGCGCGCTCGGATGCCGAGGACGCCGCCGAGCCGATCGTTCGCCCGTTCGCCCGAACCCAACCGGGATGAGTGCCGACGCCGTAGCGGTCCTTGATATCGCCGGTCTGAGCGAGCCGTTTGTCGTCTACGTCACCGCCTGAGCCACCGCCGCCCGAACTCGGCGCGTCGATCACGACCCCGGCCACCTCGTCATAGACATAGTTGTAGGGGTCCGTGATGCGCAGATCATACTCGCCCGGCGGCAGGTAGATCGGCGGCCACGTCCCGCTGCCCCGAGCCAGGAGGGGATGCGGGAGCCGGTTGCCAAACCCAGCATCCGCGTAAGCAGGCGCTGGCGTCGTCGTGCCGGCTTGGAAGACCGACAAGCGCCCATCGAGCACCCGGTTGCCCGAGGTGTCGTGGACGGCCTGCAAGGAAAGGCTCAGAAGCGCCACAAGCGTCTCCAGGCGTAAGGGGAAGGGCGTCAGCGGCCGAGGGCGCCAGCGAGGCGCCTAGCGGCTCTCGCGGGGCTGCGTGCTGCTGCGGGACGCAATGGCGGTTAGGCGGGCGACAGGGCCGGCGATGTTGCCGCCGCGGTCTCCGGTCGCGATCAGGCCGCGGAAGGCCGTCACCGCATCGGGATCGCTGAAGAGGCGAGCCAGTTCATCGACGTTGCGGCCGAGGCGCCAGCGTTCAAGTCGCTCCTGCACCCTGGCCGGGAGCTTCACGAAGCCGCCGGCCGCAAGCCGCAGCGCCTCTTCTCCGCGGGAGCCGTCGCGGGCCTCGCGCAGGAACTCTTCGTTGTAAGCGGTGCGCGAACCGACGTTCTGCCGACGCCCGGAAGCGTTCAGCACGTCGAGAAAACGGCCAAAGCCATCGGCGAGCGTGTCGCCATTCGGCAGCGCACGCACCGCGGCTGCAATGTTGGCCGCCTCCTGCGGGTTGCCGACGAGCTGCGCGCGGTAGCGAGCGCCGCCCATCTGGTTGGCCCCGCCCTGAAGATCCTTCGTCGCCGAGTTGAAGGCGCTTTCCAACTTGGCGCGCACCAATTGGCGGGCCGCCTCCGGGTTCTGCCGAACCAGGGCGGCGACCGCGGCGCCGATCTCGCGCTCGCCGTTCGGCAGAAGATCGCCACCGCGAGGGAACAGCGTGTCGATCGCCTGCGCCGTGGTACGGTCCCGCGCCGCAAGCTTGCCGACAAGCGTGCCGTTCAGCCGATCCCGCGCCGCCTGCGCATCCACGACACGCCCAAGACGCTCGCGAACCTCCGGCACCTGAGAAAGCACGTCCTCGCTCTCGCGCATCGCGGAACGGAGGCGGTCAACCGACACGCGACCATCAAACCCACGGGCTTGGTCGAGGATCTGCGTCGTAACGCGCCCTTCTAGGGCCCGCCGAGCCTCCGGCGTTGCGTTCGCCAGAAATTCCCGCGTGGCCGAGGCCCCCTGAAGATGCGACGGCACCTGTTCGGTTGGCGTCGCCATCCGGCCAGTCAGCGGATCTTGCTGCGTGACGCGGGCAAGGGGAGCGTTGCCGGTGAAGGGTTCGAGCGGACGGCTGTTCGCGGCGAAATTGGCGTCCGCCTGCGCTACCTCCGGCACGCCCTTCAGTTGTTCATCAAGCGCGGCACGCACCGTCTGGAGATCGCGAACCTTCGTGGCATCGCCGACGCGCTGGGCTTCCGACAGCCGGAAATCCAACCGCTCGCGGGCATGCAACAACCCTTCCACGGACAGATCCGTCTCACGAACGCCCGAGACGGGATCGGCGCCGTATTCAAGGAAGTCGCGGCGCACCCGCTCCAACTCGGAGCGCACATCGCCCTTCGCGGTGCGAACCTGCCGACCGATTGCGTCAAGCGCTGCCTGCGGGTTCACCTGCCCGAAGCGCGGGGCGGAAATCTCTTCCGTCACCGTTGTCGGCACAAGGCGCGAGGCAGGACCGCGAGACGCCGGCTCGCGAGCGGCCATGACGACGCTCTCAAAGGCGGAAAGCGGGTCATTTGTCTCGCCACGGACCAGAGCGGCTGCGGCCCGGTCGAGCGCGCCGGGATCGGCCGAGCGCGGATCAATGCCGGCCTCTGTCAGCGCCCGCCGCAGATCGTTTTGCGCTTGGCTGGACGCTGCCGCGAACTCGTCGCGCGCTTGCCCGAAGCCCGTCGCATCATCCCGGCCGAGGTAGTCGTAAGGGTACGTGCGGCGCCCGCGAGCCTCTTCCTCCAGCAGGTTGATGATCTCGTCGTGAACGTTGCGCTGCATACCGGCGCCGGCCGTGTCGGGCGGCAAGTAGCCCTGCTCAATCAGCCGCGTACGCCAGTAATTGTCGATCGATAGGCCGTCCTCGCGGACGAGATTGGACACGCCGGGCTGACGAAAGCGATCCAAGCCCGCGGCTTTGATGTCGCCGCGCTCTAGGCCGATGCCGCCGTTCTCCGCGATGTAGCGGGCCAGCGACGGGCCGCGTGCGCCGGCCTGAACAGGCGCTTCCGGCCGCGTCGGAGCCGTTGACGCGAGCGTGCTCGGACCCTGCGGCGGCGGCTCGTAGCCGAGGGGCCGAACCTCGCCATTGTCGAGCGTTTGCAGCACGGGCGGGCCGGGCCGCTCCACCGTGACGGTGCGATCAATGCCGATCCGCTCAGGCGCCTCACGAGCGACGCCGTAGTCGCGCGCCGCCTGCTGAGAACGGGCCGCCTCGCGGGCATCCACGACACCGCGCAACTCGCGCTGGATCACCTGCCCGGCCTGATCCGGCGTGACGCGCGGCCCCGTTGCCTGAAGCGCCGCCTCGACGTTCCGGCCGGCGGGCGAGGTATCGAGGGCCTGTTGCGCAGCCTCGGAAACTCGCTCCCCCAGCAGCGTCGGGGCGCTATCGACAGGAGCAACTGCCTCAAACCGAGCCCGAGCCGCCTGATCAACAGCGCCCGGCATCTGCGCATTGAAGCTGCGCATCCGCCCCATCGCCTCGGCGTGGCGATAGAGGCTCGCCATGTCTGAAGCGCCGTTCGTAGCGGCATCCCAGGCGAAGGCCGGCGAGAGCGGGACGTTGTTCTCCCGAGCCGCAGCCATCAACTCGTCGTAGCGACCAAGCGCTACCTGACGCTCAGCCGGGGCGAGATCACCCGCCGCGCGAGCAACGGTGCCGGCCGCTGTGCCGGGCCGGGTCGCAGCATTGACGCCGAGGCCCGCGGCGATACCCACGCCAGCCCGCGCCCACGGCTCGGCCGCGGTGCCCTGCGTCACCCGTCCGGCCGCCTCACTCGCCACACCAGGGATGACCACCCGAGCCGCGCGGGCGCCGGCACTCAGCCCGCCACCCACCGCGTTCGGCAGAAACTCGCCAACCGTGCGGGCATACTCGCCAAGCTGCGTCTGCGGCTTGTATTCCGGCCCGCGGGCGGCATCCAGCGACCGGCCGACTGCGGCGGAGCCGAAGCGCTCGAATTGCTCCGGCCGCACGAGAGCCTTGGCGTCGCGCTCCGCCTTCAGGTCGTTGTAGGGGCGCCCCGCAATGAAAGCGTCTGCGTAGTCCTTGCCGGCGACAACAAGCTGAGCTGCATCCGCTGGCAGGCCAAGAAGCCCGGAAATACCCCGATCCCCGCCCGCCTCGAACGAGCGCACGGCATCCTTGACGCGCCCGAGCACGCCCGGCGCTTGCGTCTGGGGCACGAGGTCGTCAAACATGCCCGGCTGCTTCGACGCGCTACGCGCACCGTCAGACGGAATGAGATCGTCAAACATGCCTGCCATCAGACAGATCGCATGGCTTGCGCTTCAGGGAGCATGCGTCGCTTTCTGGCTGTGGGTTGCGTGGCAGAAGCAACAGGCCGGCGAAGACCCGGCTATCGGCGTCGCGTTGATGCTCGGCGTCGCGAGCGCGTTCATCGCGACGTTCGCGGGGGTTCTCATCATCGAGATCGCGCAATCGACGGCGCGGTCACTGCGCGGGATGAAGGATCAGAGCCCTTCGACGCTGAAGCCCTTGGATCGCAGCCGCTCCATCACCTGATCGCGCGGCGCCCCGCGGGCGATGGCGTCCTGAGCCTGCTTTCGGAGCGTGTCAGGCGCGGCGCGGCCGACTTCGCCGGAGGGCTCGCCAGAGGCGCTAGAGCCCAACTTTCCACCCGCGCGAAGCTCCTTCATCCGCGACACGAACCCGGTCTGGATGCTGGGCAGCGCCTTCAGGCGCTTGAAGCCCTCCTGAGCCGAGATGCCGCCCTGCTGCTCGCCGAGAAGAACGAGGTTGGCGATCTCGCCACGCTCGACACGATCCTTCGCGACCGCCTCCAGCGTGTCGGCAACCAGAGCGTTGCCTTCCGGCGTATTGATGAGGCGGGGCAGTGACCCCTTGAACATGCGGGCGTCGAAGTCCGAGGTCGCGCCGGCCCCTTCGATGCGCTGTGCCGGGGTCAGCCGGTCAAGAAGGGCGTTGTAAGCCTCGATCTTGCCCGAGCCCTCGGTTTTGATGCCGTACTCGCCCAACTTGGCTTGGAGCGCGGCGATCCCGCCCGTGCCAATCGCGCCGCCCAACTCGCGGATCTCGCCGATGAGCGGAATGTCGCTGCGAGCGCTCTCACCAACCGTGCCAATGGTCTTAAAGCGCTCGACCACCGCCTTGGCAGACTCGGTTGCCGTCGCCTTCGCGCCAGCGTTCTCCGCGCCGATGTTGACTTCCGTTGCCGCCTTGCCGGGGAACTTCAGCTCGCCGTTCGGCCCACGCTGGACAGGCCCACGATATGCCGGGTCAACCCCAGCAGCGGCGCGCTCATCCGCACTCACGAGGTCGGCGAACTGCCGCTCCCGCCCCTCGATGGCGCGGGTCGTCTGGCCAGTTTGCGGATTGAAGACGTAATCGTTGCCGTCCGAGCCCTTGAAGGTCTGGTACTGCACCGGCTTCGTGATGTTCGGCACCACCTCGGCCCGCCCGCTCTTAGACGTGCGGACAAGCTGGTCGCCGACCACCTGGAACGAGAACTCGTCGGGGTTGTTCAGGCCCTCGATGATCTTCGCGGCATGGCCCTGCGTGAGCGGGTTGCGCAGCATGGCGCGCAGGTTATCGGCTTGGGCCGGAGAAAGACGCTGAGACGCCGCCGGGGACAGCCCACCAGCCGCAGCCGGTGCCGCCGCGCCGCGAGACTGTGCGAGCGCAGGGGAGGCTTCCGTGCCGGGCACGAAGTCGCCACCGCCCTGCCCCGGCACGTTGAAGCCAATGGGCTGCGCGCCAGAAGCGGGAACGTCTGCCTGCGCGCTCGCGACCTGTACGGGGGCGGTAGGAGCCGATGCGGGCGCGGGCTGTCCGCCGCCCGGCATTTGCATTGCGGTCGCCGGCAAGGCTGGCGCGGAGCCAGCCGGGGCGCGGCCCAGCGCGCTATTGAAGCGGCGCACATACTCCGCGCCGGTCGTCCCGAGCACGTCCTTGGCATTGGCGCCCTGCGCGAGCGGACGGCCTGTGAACCATACGGACGCGGCGTCCTGCGGGTTGCCGTACTTTGCGACCGCCTGCCCGAACTTTTTCTCGAAGATCGCGTCTTGGATCTGCGGGGAGCGCAGGAATTCGTCAGGCGACACCTCGCGGCCAATGGCCTCCTTCGACCACGACGGCAGGTTGGACTCCATCACCTGATAGGCGCCGAGTGCCCTGCCGTATTTCTTGTGGATCGGGCCAACGATGCCGTACTTTCCACCGCTCTCATTGCTTTGGATCGCCGAGGCAAACCGACCGATGTCAGTGCCTTGGGCGAACGTCGGCAACGCACGGGAAGCCGCTGGCTGCTGGGGTGGCGTCCCGAGCGCGGCAAGCGGCGTCTGCGCCTGAGCGGCCGGAGCCTGCCCCTGCGCAGCGAGCGCGGCGTCGAGCTGCGCGTTGAGGAGCTTCTGCGCCTCTTCACGCTGCCCGATCGTGCTCAGATTGCCGATCGCCTGCCCGAGCGGGGCGAAGTCGATCAACGGGACGCCGAAACCACCCGACATGCGCTCTTACCCGAACAGCTTGGTCAGGCCGGTCAGCGCGTTCATGCCGAGGCCGATCATGTTGGCGGATGCCGCGTTCTGCGCGGCGGCCTTGTTGTTGTTGTTCTGCACGAGCGCGTTGGTTGCGTTGCCCCACAGGTTCGAGACGTTCTGACCGAACCCGTTTTCGATGTTGGCCGCGTTCGTGAACAGATTGCCGGCATTGGTGCCGTAGCTGGTGCCTAGATTTCCAAGGGCGGTGCCTTGGTTAATCGAGGCGTTCGCTTGACCCTGCAACGCGCTCCCCTGCCCCGCCAGCCCTTGGGTGAAGAACTGAGAGCCGTTCTGGAGGTTGTTGACGTATTGCTGGTAGCCTTGGTCGGCCAAGCCGGTTGCGGTCTTGAGAATGTCGGCCGTGGCATTCCCGCCGGCCAGCCCACCACGAGCCGCAGCGCTGCGCTGAACAGCTTCGAGAGCTTGGTTCTGAGCGTACTCGTAGCCAGGGGCGGCCCGAAAGGCATCGGTCGCACGCTGAGATCCCTCCGCACCATTCGCACCGATCGCGTCGCTGTAGGCCGAGTACGCCCCGCCACCCTGCTGCACGAGCGGGTTGTAAAGTTGCCCGAGTTGGCCGAGGTAGCCTTGCGTTTGGCCGTACTGGTTGTTCAGGTCGTCGCGGGCGTTGGAGTAGCCGCCTGCGAGCGCGCTGAGCGCCGTCGCGCCGCTGCCGCGCGTGCCGAGCGTGGCGAGCGCGTTGTTCGTGCCGGTCGTCAGCGCATCGGCGCCAACGCCGAGGTTCTGGCCGATGACGGCAGCGTTGTTCTTGGCGGCCCGGTTCGCGGCGCCGCCTGTCAAAGCGTCAAGGAATGCGATGGCGGCCTCCTATAGGCTGTCGAGATACGCGCGGACCTTGGCGTTCCACCGGTCCAAGGCGTCGAAGTAGTCGAGCCACGACTTGTTCGTGGTGCCGTCCTCGTTGACGAGGCGCTGGCTCGCGAGAGGGCGCTTCGGTTGGGGCGGGAAATCAGCCGGTAAAGGCATCAGCCCTTCCTCATTCCGAGCCGGCCAACGTCGTCTGCGTAGAGCGAGAACGGCACAGGGTCAGAAACCTCGATCCGCACCCGCACGCCGGCCCCGCGAGCGCGCCCGAGGCTACCGACGCGAACCGTGCGGCCGAACTCGCCTTGCTTGCCGAGCGACCGTTCGACCGGGTTGCCGAACGTGCCGCCGCCATCCAGCGACCACGAGATGAGCGCGACGGGATCGGTCTCAATCGGGTCGAGCCCTTCCGCCCTGCCCTGCCCCGTCGTGATCTCAACGCGCATGTCGTTCAGCCGAGCACCCTGCGGGAAGGTCGGGCCGATGGCCTCCATGGTGCAGACGAGCGGATCAGGCCCCTCGCGCCGTGCCGTTTCGCTCACCGCCATGATGCTGGTCGAGCGCAGATCGCCCACCAGCCAGCGGTTGAAGGCGTTGACCGACCGCTCGCCGCGCCACCGATCCGCGCCGTAGCTCTCACGCTCAAACCAGCGGCCCGCCGTGACGTGATACTCCCATGTGAAGTCCGGCCCGCTCAGGCTCACCACCGCGTTGCCCCCGAAGCCGTAGACGCACATGCGCAGGCTGTCGGGGTCGGTGATGCTGGCGATGGAGCGCTCAACCTCACGGGTCGAGACGCGGGTCGGCGTGTAGCCGTCCCAGCGGCAGACGGTGCGATCCGAGGCGACGGAGAACCAAGGACGGTCCCAGCCATCTTCAAAGCCAGCCACAGCCCACCGACCGAACAGCCCGGTATCGGACACCTCGGCTCGGGCCAGCGGGAACGGCTGCGTGCCGGCGTTCGAATAGAACTCCGTCGAGGTCGGCCCGAGCGCGATGTACTGGCCGTTCTTCGTGATGCCGCGGATCAGGCCGTCCGGCTTGCTCTCGGCCTTGGTGAAGCTCTGGTCGTTCAGTTCGGTCGTGTTCAGGCCCGAGGCGCGGATCGTGCCGTCGCCGTAGGAGAACAGGAAATAGCCATCGAGGAAGGCCACGCTCGTGGGCGTGTTCACATCCGGATCGGGGTAGTCGCTGACACCGCCCGTCGTGGCGATGAAAGGGCCGTCCTCCGTTACTATCACGATGTCAGGCGACGGGCTGCGGTTGTTGCGCGCCATCGTCACCGGGCCAGAGCCGGACAGGATGCCGACGAGGGTTGCGACACCGGCCGCGTTGACCGTGTAGAGCGCGTCCTTGACAGCGACGTAGAGCAGCGAGCCGACAAGCAGGAAGCCGCGAGGGCCAGCGGCAACCGCTCCGAACGGCACGAGGCCGGGGACAGGGCCAAGCCGCGGACGATCGCCGTCAAGCGACCAGTAACAATTTACCAGCCGGCCGGCGCCCTCACCCGGCACGGAGCCGGGCGTGGAGGATTTCGGGAAGGTCAGGGCGACCATCTAGAAATACACCGTCCGCGTCGGAGCGCCGGAATAAGGAAGCGTGCGATGCTGCCGAAGCCGCTGCTCGCCTGCCTGCGCCTTGCTCGCGAGCGTCACGATCTCGTCCTGCGGCAAGCCGAACTTGCTGCTCAGCCGAGATGCGGCGATGTCCACGAGGTAGTCGAACGCTTCAGGCGGGACGGCATCGAGGTTCGGGAATGTGCCGACACCGCGCACTTCAAGATCCGCGACGATGCCCGGAAGCGCGTCGCGGATCTTCTTGGCGTCCTCCGCCTCTACGGGCTGGCCATCACCGACCGCCCCGAGGGCTTCGGCGATCTGCTGAACGAGATTGGCGGAGGTTAGGGGCATCAGACGCTCTTCGAACGACCGCGACGCTTGGGCTCTTCGCCCTCGTCCTCGATCGTATTGGCGCCATCCACGAGGGAGGCTTCCTCGGCCGGCACGAGGCCGTCACCGGTCGCGACGAGTTCGGCGCCCGGGTACTTCATGCCGGAACCTGGAGGCATCGCGAGGTTGATCGCGGAGTCGCGCGAGGCGCCCTCGCTGCCGAACGTCTGGTTCTCGGCGCGCTCGCGCGCCTTCTTGTCGCCCGAGAAGTACGGGTTCTTCGACAGCCGCTCATAGGTGGCATCGTCCACCTCGACGGCCTTGCCGCTCTCGAAGCGATGCGGGCCGACCTGCGTGGACGACGGATCGTCCGGCGAGATCGGCTTATAGGTGAGCTTCGGCATCAGAGCCTCCTCAGAGCGGGTGGGGATAGAAGTGGACGAGGATGTCGAGCACGCCGGCCATGGCGCCGCCGGACACGAAGGCGAGCACCTGCGTGTCGGCGGTGACGTTGCCCTGACCGGTGCTGGACAGGCCCGGCTTGTAGCCAGCCGCACCCGGCGCGATGTTCGCCGAGGCAGCGAAGGCAGCCGGGGCAGCGGTGGTGCCGACCGTCACGACCGGCGTGCCGCCCGCGAACGCGGTCTCGACCGAGACGGCAACGGTGCCGACGTGCGAGCCGGCGGGAATGACGCCGATCTCGATGCCGGCGGCGGCGGTGTCCGCGAACGTCACGCGCTTGCGGATAGCGTGGATGACCTGAGACTCAAGCTTGCGGGGAGGAGTGGCCACATCGGCCTCCTATGACGAGAGGGATGGGCTCGGGCGACCGGGATCAGCCGCCCGGCGCGGATCAGTTGGCGGAGGCGGTCGCGAAGAACGACGTGACCACGCCCCAGTCGGCGTTGGTGCCCGCAGCGACGCTGGCGGTCGCAGCGTTGCGGCCCTTGACGATCTTCGAGATGCCGTAGCAGGTCTCGACACCACGGCCCTTGATGAAGCCGTAGTCGTCATCGTTCCGGGTCGTCGGAGCCGGGAGCTGGCCGATCGCGTAGCCCATCGCCTGCTGGCCGCAGGTGAACGAGGGGTACACGTCCACGCCGCCAGCGCCCGCGCCCTTGAGCACGAGTTGGCTCAGTTCCGGCACCTCGCGGTAGATCATGCCCTGGAGCATGAGGTCGCCGTCCTGGAACAGCGGATTCTTGTCCATGCCGGAGCCCTCACGGGCGCGGGCGTTGGTGTTGGCCGAGAGCATGGCCGGGTCGCGCGCCAGATCGGCGAACGGGCCGGAGGCTAGGAAGGTGACGAAGTACTCGCGGCCGTCCTCTACCCGCAGGGGGCGGATCTTCGGATCGGCGTTCTTGGCGATCCGCTTGATGCGGCTGAACGCGGCAACCGTGGCGAGGTCGTTGGTCGAGTCCACGTTCAAGAGCGAGGCCGCGAAATTGCCGGCGACGAGCGTTGCCTGCCCATTGCCGAACTGCACGCGATCAGCATTTCCGGTCAGCCACGCATTGAGCTGCGCCGGGGTCGCCGAGATCATCGGAATGCCCTGCACATTGCCGCTCAGGCTCGACGCGGTGCCGAACGGCTGGATGGTGCCGAACGCCCGCACGAAGTCGTCGCGGAGCTTGGCGGCGGCCCAGTCGTTCAGGAGCGGACGCACGGCACCCATCTGGTCGATGGCCGACTTGCGCATCTCCTTCTTGTTCAGCAGTACGGCATGACGAGCCCAGTCGATCACGATCTTGTGGCCGTACTGGTCCATCTGCTCTTCGTTGCCGGTCAGCGTGTTGGCGCCGACCTGACCCGAGCCGGTGAGACGGCCCACGATCGGGATGGTGATCTGCTCGCCCTCGTCGCGTAGCTCGTAGATGCGCTGGATCACGGCGTCGGTGCCGTTGCCGATGTAGGGGGCGAACAGGTTCTCGCGCTGCCACTCCGTGAAGAAGTCGCGGCGCCACTTCTGGATTTCCAGAGTGGAGGGGGTGTTGGTGACGGCCATGGATGGTCTCCGACCGCTCGCTCAGTGGCGAAGCGGCATCATCAGCCGCGGCGACCGCCCATCTTCGGGGGCGCAGCCGCAAAGATGTCCTCCTCACCGATCGACTGCTGACCGCGCGCAGAGGCGCCGGCAGCGTTGTTCAGCGAAGGCGGGACGATGAGAGGGGCTTGGCGACCAGCGGCGGGGGCTTGTGCGCCCGCGGCCTGAGCCTGCCCTTGGAGCAGGGCAAATGCCTGCTGCTGGAACGCGGGATCGGACTGGAGCCGGCGTTCGAATTCGGTCTTGAACCAACCTTCGGGGTCGCCCCCGGTGGTGGTGAAAGCCTGCTGGCGGCGGTGCCATTCGACGGCCGCGGCCCACGGGTTAGGGCTGTTGTTGATCCGCTGGTGTTCCAGCGGGTCGATCTGGCCGCGCGCAGCGGCTGTGTTGAACGCCTCTTCGGCCGACTTTACGACGTCGGCACCGTGCTGCACCTCGGCGTGACCGCGGTTGAGGTTGGCGACGACGCGCTGAAGATGCTCCTCCTGCTGCCGCATGCGTTCGGCAACCGGCTGGAACTGCTTCTCGAAGACCTGCTGAGCCTGGAACGCGGCGAAACCCGTCGGGTCATCGAAAGGGTCGGGGGCCTGCTGCGGCTGGGCCGGCGTCTGGGCCTGTTGCGGCGCCTGCGGCTGCTGGAGAAAGCGCTGGTACGCGGCCATCTGGCCCCGCAACTCCGCCATCTCCCGATCACGGGCGGCAAGGTCCGCCTCGTACTTCTGCCGCTTCTCCCGCTCGCCCTTCAGATCCGCGAAAAGACCACGCTCGCGCGGGGACTGCTGCGGCTCCTGATGCTGCGCGGGCTGCGCCTCCCCACCTTCGGGCTGGCCCTGCTCGCTTTGGCTCGGCAACTGGCCGAGGTTCGGCGTCGGGGTTTCCTGTTCGGCGGGAACGGTCTCCTGTGTCGTCTGCTCCTGCTCTCGCGGCTCGGGGGCAGCAAAGCGGCCCTGTTCGTCGCGTGCGGGTTCGCTGGCCGACGCATAGATTGCGTCGTCCGAGAGGTCTTCGGCGCTCATGGATAGCCTATGCCTTGGCTGGAGGATGCGCCCTGTTGAGGCCGGGCGTCGCCTTCACTCCGATTGGTCGGCCGGAGAACCGTGGACCCACGCGATAACCCGCGCGCGGGAGCGGGAACTTAGAAGCTGGCCTGAGCCGTCATCGCCGGCATCCCGAGCGGCGCCATCGTCGCCTGTGCGGTCTGCTGGTTGATCTGACGCGTGCGGGCCTGCATGTGCGCCATCTCCGTGATGGCCTTGGCCTCGCCTACAGCGTCCGCCTCGTTCAGCGTCGCCATCTTCGACATGGCATCAGCCTGAGCGCGGTCGGCTTCGGCGTTGGTCTTGCGCACCTTGGCCTGAGCGTCGGCGAACTGAAGCTGCTGCGCGGCCTGCTGCATGGCGAGTGCCTGCGGATCGGGCTGCGGGGGCTGGTTCATCGCCGCAAGCTTCTGGCGAACGGACGGCGTGAGGTTCGCCACCTCCGCCACCAGCGGCAGGGCTCCAGGGCCAGCGATGAGCCCCTTCTGGATCATGCTGTCGAGCACCTGCATGGTGTCTTCGTTCAGCGTCACCGTGTCTGGGCCTTCGTCCATCACCATGTCGAGGTCGAGTTCGCCGATGGCGTTGGCGATGCGCGGGCCTTCCGGCGTCATCACCATCTGGTTGATCGGCAGGAATTCTAGCTCGTTCGGACCCGACACGCGGATGAAGCGCTCGTCCGTCCAGAACTGCTGAATGTCGAACCACAGGTCGCGATACAGGTCGATCTTCCAAGCCTTGTAGCGACCGAAGTAGGGGCCGAGTTGCGCGATGCCGGCCTGCTGCTGCATGGCCTGGGCACGGCCCGACTGCGAGCCCGGTCCCGAGCCGAGAAGGGCGGGCGTGGGACCGAAGTTGTCGATCTCGGCCTTCGCCTCTTGGAGAAGCTGGGCCTGTCCCTGAAGCTGGATCTGAAGGTCGCGGATCTCGAAACGCGGCTGGCCGGGATTGACCTTGATCGCACCATCGGGGCGAGCGAGCTGACGCCGGCTCTCCTCGATGTCGTCAACGGCGCCTTCCTCGTAGATCACCTGATTGGTGTTGAGGATGTGCAGCAGCTTGGAGCGGCGGTGGTTGATCTCGTCCTGAGGCGACTTCATGTTGCGGACGAAGCCGTAGCGGTCGCCGTCCTGATCCACACCAGCCGAGGCCATGTTGTATCGGCAGCGGGCCTTACCGCGGCGATCACGGAACGGGCTCTCACCCTCGGCGAGCACGATGTCGCCCGTGTGCAGGGCGAAGCGCCAGCCGCCGCGGAACTTGTACCAGACTTCCACGACCTTCACGCGCTTGAGCCGCGTGTCGTACCAGAGCTTTTCCCAGTCCTGTAGACCGAACGAACCGGCGGGCGACTTATCGACGGCTGCCTTCAGATCCGCTTCCTTCTCGGGAAGCATCTCGATCGCGGCGTCGAGGTCCATCCACTTGTAGACGCCCTGATAGCGGGCGTCCGAGAAGTCAGCCTTCACGCTGCGCGGATCGTAGAAGAACGTCTCCGGCGCGACGCGGCGCAGCACGATGTTCGGCTGGCCGTCGATATCCGTCTCGATGTCGCGCTCTAGCCCGCCGAGGCCGTCAATGGCCAGATCCTGCGCGATCTGCGACGACAGGCTGTCCCATGCGTTGGCGTCCAACACTTCGCGCACGGCGGCCGTGCCGATCTCGGCGCCGGCTGCGTGTGCCTGATGCCGGGCCTGCGCCTTCGGGTCTTGGCGCAGACGCTCCACAACACCGACGATGCCGTCGATCTTGAGCGAGATGCGGTTGTTCGTGACCGGCGGCTGGTTGCGGTCGTTGAGAACGCGGCGTTCTTCGTCGGTCCACTGGGCGCCGTGATAGTAGCGGCGAGCCTGCTGCTGCTCCAGCATCTCGTCGCGCTTCGTCTCCTGATAGGCGTCGAACCACTTCTTGAGCGTGTGGAGGCTTTCGCCCTTGTCTTCCCCGCGGACAACCTCCGGCTCCACCACGGCAACGCCGGTCGGCGGCAGCACGGCGCCATAGCCGCCGGGAGGCGTCAGGGGCGCAGAGGAAGGGGCGGGCGAAACGGCCATATCAGTTGCAGATCACTCGAATGGTGAGCGCGGTGTTGGGGGCCGTCTCAAAGGGGCCGGTCGTCAGCAGCAGCGTGCCGCGGGAGCGCTTCACGAGCACGGTTGCGCCGGAGTTGGTCTGAGCTGTCACACCGCCTCCAGTCATCTGGTCGCCATTCCAGCCGTGAATGATGTCCACGTCGGGCGCAGTCGCGCAGGCAGTCCATGAGTACGTGGCGATGCCGCTTGCGTTGCTCGTGGCGGTGTAGCGCTCGACTCGGCGGGGCGTGCCGCCAGGGCCAACGACGCCCGCAACGCCCGCGCAGTCCGGCACAACCTGCGCGGTCTGTGCATCCGCCGAAGCGGTCAGCGCTGCGAGCCCGAGGGCTGCGGCGACGGCGAGGCGGTAGAGCATCACGTTCTCCAAGAGCGGCCAGAGCCGCCGCCCATTGGCGCGTAGCCGGTGGACTTTGCTTTCGCAGCGGCCGGAGCCTTTGCGACCCAAGGGCGGCTCATGCAGCCGTATCGAGCCTCGTCCGCGACGTGATCCTCGGCGTCCGTGTCGAGGTCTTCCGGCCGGCTCGTATCGTGCTGGATCATCGGCACGGTGCGGATGAAGTCGCGGCAGGTCGAGAACACGTAGAGCATAGGGCGCTCGGCCTCGCCGATGAGGCGTTGGCGCATCGCGTCCCAACCGCCCATTGCACCGGCTCGCGGCACGCGCTTGTTGTCGGCCTCTCGGAACGCTGGCCCCTTCAGACCGCGGCCAGGATCACTCCACCGCTGCATCCGTTGAGCGATCGAAGGCCCGCCATCCTCGGCGAAGGCCGCAGGGTCGAGGACGCCATAAGCGATACGCTCGTTTGCTTCCCGGCTCGCGATGCCATCGGCAACCTGCTCTGCCGTGAGCTTGAGCCCGGCGTTGGCCTGACCGGGCTTACAGCCATACCACTCGCGATAGCGCACCATTGCGCCTCGGGGGATCGTGCGAGTTCCTTCCACACCATCCAGTCGAGGTATTCTCGTGTCATCGCCGGCGATGACCCACCATCCGACGCTGAAAGGCTTGGCGCTACCCCAGTCCATAGAGCGGAAACGGAGCCAGTCAGACGGGATCGCAAACGGCGCAACGACATGCTTCGCCTCATCCCATTCATCGAAGAACGCGCCCTCGACACTCGACCAATCGCCGCCGAGCCACGCCTTGACGAGTTTGGCGCCGCCCGTGAGCTGCAAGCGCGAGGCGTAGAGCGGGTCGCTGTCGATCAGGATGCGATTGTCCGACAGCCGGGACGGGATCACGGCCATCTTGTGCACCGAGCCGTCAGGCAAGACGCGCTCAACGAGCTTCGGCCCCATCGGGAACGGGACTAGCTTGTAGCGCTCTCTGATCCAGCCTTGGCCAGCGCCGCCAGGGTTGGCGGTGAGGATCATCTGCACCGGCACGCCGTGCGAGGATCGGAGCGCGCCGAACAGCTTGTCGATCGCTGTCGGCTGCGCGTACTGGCCCGCTTCCTCAATCCACACGTCGGTGAGGTTCTTGCCCTGTTGGGCCTCGGCGTCCTTCTCGCCGTCGAGATAGCCGAACGCCACGCGGCCACCATGCGGCATGCGGAACGTCAGCTTGGACTCGTTGAACTTGGCGCCGAGCGGGACGAAGATCTCCTTGGCGCGCTCGATTGCGTCCTCGGAGGTGGTCGTCGCCTTGCGGAACATGCGGGCGTTGAAGTGCGCGCCGTAGCGCCGCTCCTTCAGAGCCCACTTGCCGAGAACACCGTCCGTCTTTCCACCGCCGCGGGCGCCACCGAAGAAGATCTCCGGCAAGGGGCAATCCACCAACGCCTTCTGAGGGCCAGCCTGTGGCCTCCAGACGTACTCGACGGGGCTAGTGCTCCGTGACGTGCCGCTCGGCCCACTGGTCTGCGCTGACAGGCTCATCGGTGATTTCACGAACAGTCTGCGTGATCTCGGAGCGGTCCACGAACATGCCGAGATGACGCGCGATGCTATCAAGCGCGCCCTTCTTGTCGTGGAACTTGACCTTCAGCGCGCCTTCCTTGGTCTGGCTGATCTCGGCGATGGCGCGGGCGGTGTCGCGGTCGATCTCGTCGCTACCGACCAAGGCAACCTCGTTGACGGTCTGCGTCTTCGGGATGCCGTCTTCGTCTTCCTCGTTGGTCTCGGTCGTCAGAGCGTGCCAGTTCACAGCCCGGCGGATGTCGGAGAAGGCGATGCGCTTGTACTCGCGCACGACCATCTCAATCGTCACTTCCGCGCGCTTGGCGCCGGCCTCAAGCAGCTCCTCGACACGATCGGCAATGTTGTCATTTGTTGCCAGCCGAGAGGCGTTGTGGCGATCGCCTTCGTACCCTGCGGCGGCATAGGCAGCGGACGCGCTCTTACCCTTCGCTAGCTCTTGAGCAAACCGCTCATGCCTCGGGTTGGAGAGAACTGGCACCTTGCCTCACTCGCCCTTCGGCTCCTGCCCCTCGACAGCGGCTTGGCTCTCGTGGGTGGTGGAGGGCTGGTTGGTGGGTTCGGCAGGCTTCGAGGCATCCGAGCCGGTGCCATCGGCCTCCATCCACTCGATGAGACCTTCCGCAGCCTTCTTGATGTCGTCCAGGCTGTCGGACTTCTTGGCGCGCATCATCGCCATGTTGAGCGCTTGGTTGCGCAGCATCACGGGGTCCATGGGGATCTCCTAGGTGAACCGCTTCTTCGGTCCTTGAAGGCCCCGCCGCAGCCCCAGAGCGCGTTCGGTGGCCTCATTCTTCTCGGCCAGAGTCGGCGCCGACGCCGAGAGCTGAACCGGATACTTGATCCGGGTATCGTCTAGCGGCCATCCGAGCTTTCCGTGCTCGTAACTGCAAAGCGCATACGCGACGCCGTAGGCGTTGCCCTCGTTGTCGAACTCGCCCTTGGGCTCACTACTGCTTCCATGCTTATCTTCCTCGTACCGAGTGACGATGAAGCGCGTGACGGGGCGAACTCGATACTCAACGAGCGTGTAGGCCGGCTCAGGGTTGTCCATTATCGTCTCCAGGTGAAAGCGACGGCCGCAGCCGCCTATCCGCCCTGTGCGGAAGTCTGTGTCTCAGCGCCTATCGGCAGAACGGTATCCCGCCGAGACGGCGAGTTGAGCGTGACGGTTGATGGCCGAGCCGAAGGAGAAGCGGTCGGCGACTTCGGCTTGATAAGCGATGGCCTCAAGCACCGGGTCGAATGGCTTGCGAGAGATGAAGCCGCCACTCTCCCTCACCATCCTCCCGAACGCGACAGCGCCCCGAGCATGAGGGCAATCGTCAAACTGGCTGGCGATGGAGGCGAGGCCGGAGACGAGGCCAGAGGAGAGCATGTCAGGCAACTCGCTCAGGGCGACGGTCGAACCGGTCGGTGATCTCGTCGCGGAACTTGTCGATGTTGCCAGCCATGAGCGGCGCCCAATTGCCTGTCTCTCGCGCTTCGGCAACCGCCGCGTCGTATTCATCGAGCGCCATGAAGTGGACGCGCTCCGACTTCCGCACCCATTCGACAGCGGCCTGGATCTCAGGGAAGCCGTACCCACACCATTGATCCAGCTCGCTCAGGCGGAGGTGCACGTAGCAGAGGCGATCCTGAGCATCCCGTGCGTCTTCAAATATCTGCGGGAACAGGAGCTTCGCGAACCAGCGGCGCAGCATCATCTCACTCCCCCACCGCCATGCGATCGCCCTTCGGCAAATCAGGGCGCGAACCGGCCGCCGGCTGAATGATGGTAGTTCACCGACACGCCGAGCACGGTGACGCGGGTCTGATCGTACTCGCGGCGGAACGAGAACAGCGCTGGGCGAAGCGCCAGCGTCAGCATGAAGCTGTACGGGATGCACTTGCCGTCAGGCGTCTTCATGCCCCACTCACCTCGCTCCCAGATGATGCGGCCGAGCCGGAGCTTGCGCTGCATCGGATCATAAGCGACGAACGGCTTGACATAGAGCGAGTGGATGCCGCCGCTTGAGCGCCGAGCCGGGCCAATCAGTGCGATGCTCTGCATGGTCATTCTCCAACGCTGTGTCGATCGCCCTTCGGCTTCCGCTTCTGCTCTCTCGCGGCCTTAATGAGAGCTTGTTCCGTGAGGCCGTGGTCGCGAGCGATGCGGGAGGTGAGGCGGCGGTCGGCTTCGGTCATGCAGGCCAGCAGCCCTGTTCGGCCCAGAGCGACAGCTTCAAGCCGAGCGGCGCGTAACCGTTTTCGCTCGCCCAAGCCGCAGCATCGGCATCCTTTCGCCAGATCACCGCTCGGCGAACCGTCATGAGCGTGCCGTTCGGATGGCGGTACTGATCCGCAAGGCCCGGCGAGAATGACGCGATGAGCGAGCGACGCTCCACGACAAAACGGCCCATCAAACGCCCCTCACCAGCACGACCACGAGGACGACCAGCAGCACGAGGCCGAGGATGTTGCCGTGGCCGGCATAGGCGCCGCCCCAGCCGAAGTTGCCGCCGCCGAACACGGCGAGGATGAGCAACACGAGCAGGATGGTCAGGAGCATGGCGGCGATCCTGCGAGAGGGCTTCGATGCGGGCCGGTCTTCACCAGTCACCCTAGTGGCTCACGCGGTGGCGCCGCGTACCCGGCCTATAAGCCTGCTCTGGCCCTCGTGAGAGCAGCGTCCGGACACCGCTCTCCGGCTTGGCCCCGCATCGAAAGTGCCCCGCCCAAGCCGTCAGGCATCGGTGTGCAAAAAGGCTTGGCAGCTTGAGACGCTGACCGGAGCCTGGGCGGATGGGGATTGGTGCGGGCGGAGCGCTGTCGTCCGCTTGGCTCAACCCGAGCGACCCGGACAAGTCCGGCGCTGAGCCCTTGGGTCGTGAGCAGGCCCTAGCCTTCCTGCGACCGCACCAAGCTCTGAAATTCAGCCTTGCTGAGGCGCCCGCGCAGCGCATGACAAGGACTTGCCGAACGAGCGACCCTCTTGGAGGGCGGCTCGATGGCTGGACGCTCGGTTGTCAACTTTCGCCCGTAGCAGTGGGCGGAGGACCGGCCTGAACGTCTACGGAAGACGAAACTACGCGCCCGCGCGCGAAAGTCAAGCGGCTTTTACAGATTGTTCATGGACATCGACAGTCACCTCGCCGCCGCCGAAAGGAACGCCGACCTTCAGACGGCCCGTTCTATCGTCCACGCGCCGCACGACGCCGGCCTGATCAGCAAAAGCGCCTTCACCGACAATCACGTCATCGCCGACCTTGAACAGGATGCGCCGGGCTTCTTCGATGTCCCCGCCATAGCCAGTGATACAGTCGGCGAAATTCTGAAGCTCCGCGGCTGAGATCACCATGCGACCACCGCCGGGCGCATCGACTGTGCCGCGCCAGCCGAAGCCCGTGCGATCGTCGTAGACGCCGGGGTGCTCCTCGGCCTTCTTCAACTCCTGCCAGTTGTGCACGCCGACGAACAGCAGGCGCCGCAGAACCGGGATCAGAGCCGTCCGCGTCTTGCCGATCTCGGACACGAGCCGCACTGCCTCGCGAGCCTCGAAGACAGGGATACCCACCGCCGCAATCTGCTCCGCCGCCCACGATGCACGGCGCGGAAGCGCGCGAACAACGTACCATGTCCGATCAGGGTCCACGATAAATCGATCCTGGGGCTCCCTGGCGGCCAAATAGGCCCCTGACCGCACCGACTGCATGCTGACGGCCACTTTGCGCCTCACGCGCCGTTTCTGAGCCTTCTGGCGGGCAGCGGCTCGGCGGAGGGCTTGGCGTTCCTTGTTGGTCATGGCGGCTTCCTTCGAGCGCTACGGGCGATGGCTGTGAGAGGCGGCCAGATCGCTCTGGATGTCTTCGACGTAGGCGCGCAGCACCTTCACCGCAGACGACACGGCCTCTTCGACGGTCACGCCGTCATCTGGCTCTGTGACGATCAGTTCAGCCGCGGCACGAAGGCAGGCATCGGCCGCGACGACGCTCGGGCGACCCTCAAGCAAGATGAGCAGGGCTTCCGAAACGAGGCTTGCCCGCTCGGCAATTTCCTCTTCGGTGAGACGGTTCGCCCGGTCGATCGCTTCAATCGGCACGTCCATGGCGGCTTTCCTCCGAACGCTAGGGATTAGGTGAGGCGGGATGAGAGGATCAGTAAGCCTTGCCGCCGACGCCCAAGCGCGCTTCAAGCTTGTGGTCCGGCCGGACACGGTTGAACGCCATCTTCTCGGCCACAGCACCTCCGAGATCGAAGTCGAGGCGCCCGGCAAGGTCAGCGATGCGGATCATGGCGTCCGCCAGCTCGACCTCCATCATCGGCCGATGCGGGAGCTTGTCGTCCATCAGGCTCTTGCGGTGGCCCTCCATCGCCTCGCTGACGATGAGCATCAGCTTCTGAGCGACGATGGCGGGCGTCAGATCGTAGAGCGCGCCGGTCTGCTGGTCGTGCCACCACCCAGCCGCGAGGCTGGCCCCATGGGCGGCTTCGACCAGACTGGCCACGGCCGGCGCCACGTGATCGGCATTGGCCGGCTCTGAAGCTGTTACGGAATCACCATGCATCGCGTTCATCTCAGATCTCCTGCTGACGGTACGGATACGGGTTGGGTGAGGCGGAGCCGGGAGGCGCGGCAACGCCATTCCAGCGGGCAAGGATGTTTCCGACCGGCTGATTTGCGGCTGCTGCTTCAACCCGTGCCGCAGATCGCGTGTTGTCCCGCTTTGCTCGACGGCTGCGCTCTTCCGGGCCGAGCGCTTCGCGATAGCGAGCCTGCCGCTCCCGCACGCTGGCGCGATGTCGGACGAGATCAACCGTTCCCTCGAAGGTGTTGAACTTGTGCCCGCAGCCGTCGCACTCCCGGCGGCGCTTGATCACGGTCGGGTCGTCCACGTGGGGTCGGCTGTCCTTTACCCTCGTGCCGAACTTGCACTTGGGGCAGATCATGCGGCCTGCCTCCGTCCAGCGTTGAACACGTCGCACCAATCCGAGCCGAGGGTTTCGGGGATCTCGACGCGCACCCGGCCCGTAAACAACGGGCGTTGCAGTCGCTTCGCCAGCGTGTAGGCCGCAGCCTGCCCGGCGAACTTCTCGTCCGCATCGCCGAAGATCACGACCTCCTCGACACCGGGTGGCGGCTCCCACTTCACGAGCATCACGGAATTGAGGGCGGCCCACACGGGCACGCCGAACAGCGACGCGGCGGCGAACGCTGTCTCGATACCCTCCGCGATGCCGAGCACGGCGCCGGGCGGGAACAGGCGCACCGCCGCGCCGTCAGGGATCGGGCCGGGCATCATACGGCGGGGCGCTTCCACGTCCGCCTTGCGTCCGTCCGTCGTCAGGAACGTGCGGTGGATCTGAACCCCGCTCCCGTCCAATGCGGCCACCTTGGCGATCATGCCGGGGTGGAACGACGGCTTGTCGTCCTGATACCGCAGGCGCTCCACCGTCCGCAGGCAGTCGGGCACGTTGACGAGGCCAACCCGAGCGGCGAGGTAGCGGGAAACCGGGTCGCCTCGCTCAACGGCTCTGGAGGCCCGCCAGAGGGCGTTCAGGCCCTTCCGGGTGTCTGCCTCGGGCCGAGGCTTCTTTGGCGCTGTAGGCTCAACGTCGCCGATCAGAGGGGCTACCCGCTCAGCCAGTTCCTTGAAGTCGATGCCGAGCACCTTCATCGCGAGGTCGGCACCATCGCCGGCCCCGCAGTTGTTGCAGATCCAGGTGCCCCGGCCTTCCAGATCATCGAAGCGGAAGCGGGTCTTGCCGCCGCAGATCGGACAGGGGCCGTTCTTGCGGCCAGACAGGAAGCGGCTGTCCACGCCCAGCAGCGGCAGGAGGCCAGCCCACCGGCCGCGTGCGCGCTCACTCAGCGGCGGCAGCATAGGACGGCCTCCTGCGCTTGGCGTATGCGATCTGTCGAGATTTGATCCACGAGAGCGTGGAGGGGGTCGGCTCAGTCTCGGGCGTCCCCCACAGCCGATAGGTCGCCTTCGTGCCGGTCATCTCCTCGAACCGGTGATTGACCCACCCGGTTTTGTGCCCCTTGCGGCGGGCGTAGTGCAGCAACTGCGCGTAGATGAATTGCTGCTCAGCGGTTTCCTTCTTTGCCTTCGCCACGGCCTTGGCCGATGTCATCTCCACGAGCTGCCCGTCCTCGCAGACGATCTCGCTCTGACGCTCGGGCTTGAACCCACAGGCGGGACACTTCGGGGTCTTCGCCGGCTTGAGGAAGTTGCAGGCAGAGCACTCCTTCGGCAGGGCTTCCGGCTTCTGCCGGGGCTCGGCCTTCTGGCGCTCCCGACCGTCGTCTAAGTGGTCGTGGTGGATGTCCGTGACGAACCCCATCCGAAGCGTCGTGTCGCTGTGGTCGAGGATCAGGCAGTCAGCCTTGCCGGGAGCCGTGCGCAGGCCGCGACCGATGATCTGCACGTACAGCATCTCGGATTTCGTCGGCCGGGCGAGCACAATGCAGCGCACGTCCAGATCCACGCCCGTCGTCAGGCACCCGACGCTGGCAATCACGCGCATCTCGCCAGCCGAGAAGCGGCGGAACATCGCCTCCCGCTCGTCGGGCTTCGTGTAAGCGTCGATGTAGCCGCAGCCGATGCCGGCCTTCTCGAACTCGCCCTGCAGGTGCTTGGCGTGGGCGCGATCAACGGCGAACACGAAGGTCGGCCGGTTCTCCCCGCGCTGGCGCCACGTCGTCACCACGTCGGCAACGAGGGCAGGCTTGTTCATCGCCTCGCTAAGGTCGCCCTCGTGGTAGTCGCCGGCCACGGTGCGGACCTTGCCAAGGTCAGGATGCGACGGCGCATAAACCCGGAACGGCGAGAGGTAGCCGGCCTCGATCAACTCGGCCGTCGTCGTCACCTGAATGAGGTCGTCGTAGTGCTTGCCGAGGCCGCGCGTCCAAGGCGTCGCGGACAGGCCGATGAAGGGCACCTTCTGCCACGTCTCGGCGGCCATCCACTGGCCCAGCATCTCGAACCAGCGGTGCGCTTCGTCCACGACCACCACGTCGAACGGCGGGATCGCCCGACGCTGGAGCGTCTGGATCGACGCGACCTGAACCGGCGCCTCCGGCCGGGTCATCGGGTGCTGCCCCTGAATGACGCCGATGTCGGTGATGCCCTCGGCCCAAAACGATCGCACCGTCTGGTCAATCAGGCTGATCGCGGGCACGACGAACAGGACGCGCTTGCCCTTGGCACGGGCGCCTTTGACGATCGCGCCGGCCAGGACGGTCTTGCCGAAGCCGGTGGGGGCTTGGAGCATCGGGCGGCGGAAGCCGGCCATGAGCGATGAGCGGAGGCCGTCGAGAGCCTTGACCTGATGAGGGTGAAGAGTGCGGCTCATCGGGCGCCCCCACCATGCACGAGGCGGAGGGGGTGATCGAAGCTGTCCCTAGCCGCGAAGGAGCGTGAGGCTTCCCCCAGCGCCTTATCCTGAACGGTTCCGGTATCCCTCGCCCTAGGAGGTTCCTTCTTACGGCTAGGAGTATCTTGTGACTGTGGTTGTGATAGCTTCTGCAATGCTCCCGTCTCGCTGGAGCATTGCTCAAGCATTGCTTCAGCATTGCTGCCCTTCGAGCCACCCCCAGAACCGCCTCGGGAGCCGCCCTTTGCACCCGCCCGTGCCCTCCGCTCGTACGCGGCTAGGGACGTGGCCAACTCGTGTTCGATGCGCCCGTGCGTCCAGCCCTCGCCGAAGAACTCGGAGAGCGTCTGACGCATCGCGAGCCAGTCCCGCACCGAGCACCGGGCGATGCGAGCGAGCTTGCCGTCGTCGTCGGGCAGCCCGCCGTTCTTCCAGTAGTGCATGATGAGGAGCAGGTACGCGCCATGCTCCGCCGTCGTGAGGTGGCCCGTGTCTGCCAAGTAGTCGGCGACATAGAGGGGCATCCAAGGTCTGGACATGAGAAAGCCGTTCCGAGAAGCGCTCGCGCGCTCGGTTGCAGAGAGGCGGTGACGGACGGGAAGGCGCGTCAGGTCACGGCGGCGCACGGATCTGCGCCCTCTCCTTCGGCTTCAGGTGATCTCGGAAGGTCGTCGCCTCGCTGTCGTGGCGAGGCAGGAGGCGCGTCAGGAATCGCGCCGTATCGCTGTGAGCCTTGGCGCGGGACCGATTGTTCTTTGCGGCTTCAAGGAGCCCTTCACGTTCGAGGCCCGCAACGAGGCCATCGCAGCTCCGCGCGCTGTTCTCGTTCCACTCGACAAGGCGCTCTAGGCGCTGCAATTCGGCGAAGGACAGGGAAGCGTTCATGCCGCCTCCGAGCGCCGAATAGCGACATCGCGCGACGGCAGGCCCCAAGCCCGCACGAGTTCGCGCACGTCATCAATCGAGCGGGCCACGCCTACCGGGTAGCCGCAGTCGATGAGGCGATCGCGCATGGCGATCTGCTCTTCAGACAGCCGACCCTTCGGCGCCTTCACTTCGATGTAGCCGGTGAAGGGCTCGCCGCTGTCGAGGCGGCCAATGACCTGGAGGTCCGGCCAGCCCGGTTTCGTCCCGAGGCCACGGCTCCGCCCGACTTCACCCTTCAGCATCCCGCCGTTGGGCGAATGGTGGAGGATGAAGCCGTGGGGCAGGGTAGCGCCGAGGTAGCGGAGGATGTCCCGCTGGATCTTAGCCTCGGGCGCCTGCCGCTCCGCAGTGAGGCGAAAGGGCTTAGTCACCGCGTCACTCCCGCGGATCGCTGCTCAGCAAGCTCGCGAAGCGCGCGCGCCGTTCGCTTCGCCTGCCGAGCCGTCGCGCTGATCTCATCAGATGCAGCAAGATCTCCGGCCGGAAGTGCCTCAGCGGCCAAACGCTCAAGGCGATCCGCCAGCGCCGAAGCCTGACGAAGCTCCTCACGAAGCGAGCGGTGGCGGCGCTCATGGGCCGCGCGGATGGCGTCCATCTCGGCGGCATCGACGCGGCGCGCTTCTCGGCGCCAGAGGTCTTCGCAACGGCCATAGGTCATCGGCTCCTGGCGTGCGTCCCTGAGGACGGCGGAAACGGCGCGAGCCGCCCGCGTGATGGCTGCCTTCACGGTGTCTCCGACCGGCCGGGGCTCGGCGAGATCCATGAGCATTCGTGAGGCTTGATTGACGGGCGTCATGCGCAGGCCCTCGGAACGTTTTTCCGAGCCCTCGGTGAGCTTTCCCAACATCTCGGAACTCCAGCGTGGTCAGTTGCGAACACGCCGCTGGTGGCGCCGAGGGGACGGGAATGAAGGAGGGCGGTGAAGGGGTTACGCAGGCACGACACGAGAGCGACCAGCCGGCGGCAACCGGTGTGGACGCGAGCAGAACCGTTGAGAGAGACGACGCCCGAGGTCCGGCAAGACTGAAGGCGAAGAACAGAGACGACAGCGCCGGCAAGCGAGGTCGTCAGATGAATGCCCGGCTCGTGAGGATGCACGGCGGGCTGGTGATTGAGGGCGGGCGATGAAGCGAGCGGCATCACGCAGCCTCGCCCGAGAGATGACGAGCCGAGCCAACCGAGCCGCAGAGAAGCGACGGCTCTGGCAGGCGGTGCGACGGGAACTCTGGGAATTGCAGGCGGGCCTTGGCTTCAGCGCCATGGTCGAGCCGCACCCGAGGTTCCTGGCGGTGCATCCGTATTGGGCGCACCTGATGAGCGAGGATGAGTTTTGAGGGGACGGTCATGCAGGCCATCCCATCTCATCCGCGAACCAGTTCAGGTTCACCGCGATCATTGGCCCATTGATAAGCAGCGGAATGACAAAGCCGACGAAATCGGTGTTCGCGAGGAAGGCGCCGCCAATTGAGACCCAAACTGCATGGCCAGCCGCCCACCAGAGGAACTGAGTTGCGCGCTCGCTCATGCCCGCACCTCGACAAGGACGCGGTTGCAGGAAGCGAACAGGCGCTCGATGCGAAGGGCTTCGCCACGTGTGCGACCGAGATGCCGGCGCAGTGTCGAGGTAGAGACGCCGGCCAAACGCGAAATCGCGCGTTGCGGCAGGTTGTGCGCTTCAAGCTCGCGCATCCGCCGCACGTCGGCGCACATAAGATGGTAGGTCTGGCGCTTCATCTCAGCGATCCACCAGATGCATCGGAGGGAAGAGATCGCCGCGTTGAGCCGCAGCGTGCAGAGCCAAGCCGCCGAGAATGAAGGCCGTGACCATGCAGGCGAGGGCGAAGCTGCCGATGACGCGGCAGAGGCGAAGGTCGCGGGGGCTCATGCGGCCACCCGAGATGTCCGCCGGGCCGGGCGGGCCGAGCCGGGAGCATCAGCCTTCGGGCGTGCGATCCCGGCGGGCCACACGGCATCTTCCGGCCAGTTGGCCGAGAGCCACCGCATGCCGTTCTCGAAGCTGCGGGTGTGGAGGTCCTTGCCGGCGCGGAGGCGGCCGATCGACTTGCCGTCGTTGAACAGCAGCGTGGACAGGTGGCTGTCCGACGCCTTTCGGCCAGCCTGATAGGCGTCCACCACCGCTAGGAATTGACCGATGAGCGTCGTCATAATGGAAGGTATACGGGACATATCCCGCAGTGGTCAAGGGTCAACATCCCGCTCCCGTGCGGGAGAGCCGCAAATTAGCTTGCGGGACATGACCGACGACCTTTTCGCCCGCATCCAAGCCCGGCTTGACGCGCTCAAGATCAGCGCGCGCAAGGCTTCTATCGACTCCGGCCTTGGTCCCGACGCGATCCGCGACATCGGTCGCAAGCCGAACAACTCGGTCACGCTCTCAACAATCGAGAAGTTGGCAATCGGCCTGCGGACTACCCCCGAGTGGTTAGCCTTTGACATTGACAATCGGCCGCCGGCCGAGCCCGCTTATGACGGCGGTTTACGGGTCGAGGGTGAAGTGAGGGCAGGCACGTGGCTGGAAGTAGATTTGGAAACACAGGGGCGGGAGCGGAATTTAGATTTGTATCCGTCCGTACCGGTCAATCTCGACACCAGATGGCCAGCCGATAGTCAGTTTGGGCTCATCGTTCGCGGCCCGTCCATCAATCGCCATGCCGTGGACGGCGACGTTCTCGCTTGTGTCGATTGCTGGGCTCTAAACCGCCCGATCACGGAGGGCGAGTTGGTGATCGTGGAGCGGATCAAAGACAGCGGCCACTACCTTGAGCGGACGGCCAAGTTCTACGAGGACTGCAAGGACCACTATAAGCTGTGGCCTGACTCAACCGACCCTCGATACCAAGAGGCCATCGTTGTGCCGAAGGGCGAGCCGGGGGAAGAAGTGGACGAGACAGGCACCACAATCCGCATCCGGGCGATCGTCGCATGGATACACCGGAAGGCAGTCAAGCGGCCGAACCGGTCAGCTAACGGGCACCAGAGCTAACCTTCTAACCGGGTTTAAGAAATCTAACCCTGATGGGTAGAGAGAGTGTTGTGATCTGTCCATGGGTGGCCCCGCGTGCGAGATCGGGTCAAGGCGCCTTCGCCCCCGATGCAAGCACACGGAAACCACCCAAGGCAGGGGGGCTGACGGGCCGAGCCGAGCGCCGCTTACTGCCAACCCACGTCACCACCAAGGCGTGGGTCTAGAGAGTTCTTTCGGGGCGGTGGCCCCTTGGCCCTGGCGTCTCCCCTTTGGGTGCCATGCAGATGTGGGCCGCTCCTGGTTTCTGCCTTCTCCTAATCACGGTCGCCCGTATCAGCCGCTGCCAGCGTCCAGACCGCCCAGCGGATTGAGCCCACGGCAATTGCCGTCCGTGGACCCTCGTGGCTGCTGGCGATGGAGAAGTCTGGACAATTTGCACGCTGTGCAATAAATCGAGTTCATCCAGACGGGTTAGGTCGCCAAACCAGTAGCCCGTTTGCGCCCCGGCGGTCTTGCGGATCGGCCGGGGCATTAACGTTGTACGCCTGGAAAAATCGCGGGTCAAATCCCGCACAAAATGATTGACGCGGGAAATGTCCCGTATTAGGTTGGCTTCATCGCAGCGAGCGACGGAGCCCGCAGATGTCCAGCCGCCAGATCAGCAACCTCACCTTCCGGTCGGCGCTCCAGGCTGATCGCGTTTCCGACACGGATCGTCGCGATGCCATTGCCGCGATGCACGCCAAGAAGCTCGCCGAGGCTCAGGCCCGCGATGCTGCCCGCACCGCTCTGACGGCTGCCAAGGCTTCTCCCCTCTTCGTCTCTGGCTCGTTCGACCTCGCCGCGGTGATGCGGCTGGCCCACGCTCGCGCCAAGCAAGCTCGTGCCTCGGGCAGCACCGCCTCGTGGGCCGACCTGATCCGCTCCTCCATGCGCAATGCCTGGAGCGAGGCGAAGGCGCAGCGCCGCTCGGCCGCGCACTGATCCCCTTCCCTTACCGCCTACCGAACCACACGAGGACTGCGCCATGCGTTACGCGGATCAGAAGTCAAAGCTGTTGTCGGGCGTCTACTTTGGTGCGCCGGGCATCTACCTTGCGGGCGGCGCGCTCAACAGCGTGTTCACCGACCGCAAGATTGCGGATTGGGACGTTTATTTCCAGAACGAAGCGCGCTTCAGGGCCAGCGTGGAAGAGGCATTTGATGAGGGCATGTGGTGCACTCACGCGTCGCACCGCTCGGTTTCGTTCTCGGATGGCGGCGCGTCCGTCCAGTTCATGCACTTCGAGTTCTTCGATGATGCGGCTGCGATCTTCGACGCCTTCGACTTCACCGTCTGCATGGCCGCCTACGACTTCGGCCTCGGTGATTTCGTCCTGCATGACGACTTTCTCACCGACTGCGCGGCTCGGAAGCTCCGCTTTCATGGCGGCACCCGCTTCCCGATCATCAGCGCCCTTCGCGTCCTGAAGTATCAGGATCGTGGCTACACCATCGCCCGCGAGGAACTGCTTCGTCTGGCCCTTGCCTGCGCTGCGGTTGATCTGCGGTCGTGGGACGATCTGGAGCATCAGATCGGCGGTATCTACGGCGACCGGATCAAGGTCATTCGCGACGGCGAGTTCAACGCCGCCAAGGTGATCTCTGCCATCGGCACCGCCGTGAAGCTGGAGGACGCGAAGGATCGCGCCCACGAGGATCGCGACTGCCTCGGCTCGGCTGAGAAGGTCTTCGAGCACATCGCCTCGATTGCTGCGGCACCGCCGGCCGCCCCTGTCGATCAGGCCGCCTGACCCTCCCCGCCTACCGAACCGGAGTGCCTAGCCGTGCTTCAACCCGCGAACGATCACGAGCCGCTGAGCCACACTGAGAAGGCGAACGCCGTCTTCTTCCTCTCGCTGCTCCCGGCCTGCGCCGTGACTGTCGTCGTCTGCCTGTTTCACCTCGGAGTGCTCTGACATGGCATTCGACAGCCCGCAGTACGACTTGGAAGCCCTCCAGGTCCGCGCAGAGCAGATCATCTGGCTCCCCGGCGCCCTCATGGACATCGAGGCTTTGCCGGAAGTCTTCGAGGAAGAGTTCTGCGAGAACCTGCCCGAGGAAGCCGACAAGCTGATCTACGCTCAGCTTCCCGAGCTGGCCCGTTTTGCAGAAGGCGACGACGAGCCTGACGCGCTCGAAGTGGCTGAAGTCCTGAGCGGCAAGCCCGGCTTCCTGATCCAGGCGGCCATACCGGTCAAGAAATACTGGTCGGAGACCGCCTGTCAGTACAGTTGGGGCTACTATCAGACGGAATGGCTCTACGCCTCCTCCGAGGCTGACATCGCGCCGACGATGCTGTCGTGGGCCAAAGCTCAGGACGACGAATTCAAGGCTGAGTGCCGCGCCGGTCTCACCGCCGCAAAGACGGAGGCTTGATCCATGGCCTCCGCCGACATCCTCCGCGCCGCGCGCGCTCGGATTGAAGATCCGAAGAACTGGACGGCTGGCCAGTTCGCCAGAACTCTCGAAGGCCATCCGGTAACTGCCCGCAGCAAAAAAGCGGTTTGCTGGTGCGCGCTCGGCGCTGTTGCCGCTGAGGCCGATGGCAATGACGAGAGACTCGCAGCTTTGCTGCTGTTCAAGTCTAGCGAGGCCCTGTTCGGTGAAGAAGACATCTCTATCGTCAATGACGGCTGCGGGCATGAAGCAGTTCTGAAAGTCTTCGACGCCGCCATTGCTGTCGCAGAGGCGGAGGCGGGACGATGAACGCTCCCCTTCGCAAAGACGCTGTGACCGGCTCTCTCGCACAGCCCCGCGTCACATTCCGCGTCCGCCAGCGCACGGCGCTGTCCTTCGACGTGCATCGCGAGATGGTCGGCCTCGATGTGGTGCCGGTCGAGGAAGAGGCTTTGTTCGGCCCCTTCCAGGGCGAGGAAGCAGCCAACGACTTCGCCTACGGCGCGGCCGAGCGCTTCCACCAGCACTACCCGTCCTTTCAGGTCGATGTGCAGCCGTTCCCGAAGCTCGGACACCGGCCAGGGCAAGCCTACGCCGAGCGCGCTGATGAAGACCGCCTGAACGCCCGAGACTGCCTTGAGCCCCTCCTGCCTGCTGTCGGGAGCTTCTGGTGATGACCGCTCTCGCCATCATCCTCGGCGTCGTTGCTGGCGCCGTCGCCATCATCGTCGCCGCTGAGCTGGCCGTCCTCGCCGACAACGAGCGCGACGGCATCCCTCCCTCCTGCTTCACCTACGGAGATGAGCCGTGAGCGACGATCTCGCCCGCATCCAGCGTGGACACAATCACGGCCTGATGATCGCCGGCTACAGCGGCGTCAAGCAGGCCGTCAGCAGCCTGAAGACTGCTCTCAACTACGTCGAGTACGCGGCGCGCGGCGGCATCCCCGGCAATAGCCCTGCGATCAGCATGCAGCAGATTGAGGCCGACCTTCGCGAGATCCTGGCCCGCGTCGAGGCCGTGAACGCTCGCTACTCCACCGAGACGCGGGAGGCCGCGTAATGACCGCCTATCGCCTCGAACCGATCCCGACCCTTCCGACGCTCCGCATCTGCCTCGGGAGCCGCACTGCGGGCTTCGTGTACCCGCCGAAGCATCAGGGCGAGCCTTGGGAAGTGACGCCTCCCGCACGCAGCACGGACGGACTGCCGGATGGGGATCGTGGCTTCGTCACCCGCCGCTTCCAGGCCGAAGCCGACATGCTGGCCTTCCTAGGCCTGGAGGCTGCGCGATGAGCGGTCTCGCCAACGACGTGAGGGTCGCACAGGCCATCATCGCTCAGATCGCCGACGCCGGCATCGACAGCGAAGACCCGGATTTCGCCACGCTCGTTGAAAGCGAGTGCGATGTGCTGGAGCGATTGCGCCGGATCATCCGCGCAGCTCGCCACACCAACGCGCAGGCCAAGGCTCTCGCCGAGATGCTGGCGGACGGACGCGATCGTAAGGCGCGGCTGGAGAAGAAAGCCGACCGACTTCGCGCCGCAGCCCTCTGGGCGCTCGGCGAGCTTGGACAGAAGCGTCTTGAGGCGCCCGACTTCACGGCAACGATCGGCGCCGGTCGCCCGAAGATCGTCATCACCGACGAAGCCGCCCTTCCCGACGACGTGTGCGTCCTGAAGCGCGAGCCGAGCAAGACCGCCATTGCCGAATGGCTGGCCGAGAAGCCCTGCCCCGGCGCCGAGTTCGGCAACTCCACCCCCAGCCTGACTGTGAGGACGAAATGAAAGCCAAGACCATCAAGGCCGTTCTCGCGAAGAAGATCGGCGAGTGGGCCGCTTCGATTGAGGACGAGGCGCTTCGTGAAAAGGTCCAGAAGAACACGATCGTCACAGGGGGCGCCATCGCGTCGATGCTCCTTAAGGAGCCAGTCAACGATTACGATATCTACTTTCGCGACCACGCTACCGCAAAGGCGGTCGCTGAGTATTACGTCGCCCGCTTCTCGGCGAAGCCGGTCAAGGGGATCTCTTGCCCTATCACCGTGGACGACACGGACGGCCGCATTCGCATTGTAGTGAAGTCTGCCGGCATCGCCAGCGAAGGCGGCGCCGATGTGCCGTACGAGTATTTCGAGGGGCGTCCCGACGAGGAAGCAGATGCTTACGTCGGCGAGGTCATGGGAGATGCTGGCGAAATCCAAGAGGCTCACGATGCTGTCGAGGATGCCGCGCAGGCAACGTCGGACGATGGGAAGCCCGCCTACCGGCCCATCTTCATGTCCACGAACGCAATCACGCTCAGCAACCGCATCCAGATCGTCCTGCGGTTCTATGGCGAGCCCGACAAGATCCACGAGAACTACGATTTCGTCCACTGCACGAATTATTGGACGAGTTGGAACGGCGAACTGACGCTTCGCCAAGCCGCGCTTGAGGCTCTTCTGGCACGAGAACTTCGCTACGTCGGCAGCAAATATCCCGTGTGCAGCATCATCCGCCTGCGCAAATTCATCAAGCGCGGATGGTCCATCAACGCCGGTCAAATGCTCAAAATGATGATGCAGATCAGCGCGCTTGATTTGACAAGCCACGCCGTTCTTCAGGACCAACTCACGGGCGTTGACGCCGCCTACTTCGTCCAACTCGTCGGCAAGCTGAAGGAGAACGACCCGGAGAAGGTCAATGCAGCCTATCTCGTTGAAATTATTGATAGGATGTTCTGATGTCCTTCACACCTCAACAGATCGATAGTCTGAAGGCCGGGCTCGACCGCAAGAATGTCCGCCAGCGCGAACAGGCAGGCCGCAAGTTCAGCTACGTCGAGGGCTGGCACGCCATTGCAGAAGCAAATCGCATCTTCGGCTTCGATGCATGGGATCGCGAAACCACTGAGTTGCGCCTGCTTGGCGAGCGTCAGGTCGGCGAGAGAAACCGCGTCGCCTACATGGCCCGCGTCCGCATCACCGTCCGCACACCAGACAGGGTCATCGTGCGCGACGGCTGCGGCTACGGCTCAGGTATCGATAAAGACATCGGACAGGCGCACGAAAGCGCGCTGAAGGAGGCTGAGACGGACGCGATGAAGCGTGCGCTTATGACCTTCGGCAATCCGTTCGGCCTAGCGCTCTACGACAAGGATCAGGCGAACGTCGTTGACGCGCCTGAGGAGCCTGAGCCGTCGTCATCACAACTGATGGCCGACGCCATGGTCGAGGCTCTGATGAAGCGCACCGGCCCCGCCGCGGTCGAAGCCTTCCTCGCGAAGGACGCCATCAAGCGCGACCTCGCCGTGATGGAGCTTGAGGACCACACGCGGGTGATGCGCGTGGCCGCCGAGCGCAAGGCCATCGCCCCCGCCGCCCATGCCGAAAGGGCCGCGTGATGACCAGCCACTTCGAGCAAGCCATTCTCCCGATCTTCGAGGAGACCCGCCCGGCCTATCTGGCCCACGCGCGCCGGATCGCTGCCGAACTTGGCCGCGATGGTCGCCGCATCACGATCAATGATGTGCGCAACGCGGCACCACCGCCGGAGGGCATCGATCCCCGCGTGATGGGCGCCGTCCTGACCCGCTCCGAGTGGGTGAAGGTCGGATACGAGAACTCGTATCGCCGAACCTGTCACGGCCGCCCCGTTGCGATCTTCCGTCGTCGGGAGGCAGGGGAATGAGCGACGCCGTTTTCTCCGCCAGCTTCGTCCGCTTCTCCATGCTCGTGGACGGCAGCCTTCGCGTCGTGATCGACGTGGACCCGGCCGAGGTGCCGAAGGCCCTTGCGGGGCTCAACAAGCCCGGCATTCCCCTCGCCATCGCCCGACTGACCAATCAGGCCGCCGTCGAGCATGATCGCTCGCGGATGGCCGAAGAGCCCGCCGACCCACTCCCGGCGCACAAGCTGCCGACGCCGCTTTCGAGCCGTGTGGCGATGACGTGTAACGAGTCGTCCTTCCGCGACTTCCTCAGCGCATTCGACACAGACGGCTTTAGCGCCGTCGTGCAGTCTGGATGCGTCGAGCCGGTCAAGCAGTACGTGCGCGACTTCTGCGACGTGAACTCGCGGGCCGAGATCAAGCCGGGCACGCCGGCCGCCCAGCGGTGGGAGACCCTGCGAGCCGAATATGAGTTTTGGCAGCGGGAGCGGGCAGCATGAGCCGCCTCTACCGCGCCGAAGAGGCCGATGTCGGGACCACGGTTCGGAAAGCCCTCACCCCGACGCAACGCCTCAAGATGTTCGAGGCCCACAAGGGCATGTGCGTCCTGTGTGGGCGGAAGATCCAGGCAGGCGAGCCGTGGATTGATGAGCACCGCGTGCCGCTCTCGATGGGGGGCAGCAACGACCTGAGCAATCGGGGACCTGCTTGCCGTCCTTGTGCGGACGCTAAGACGCACGGCCCGGAAGGCGATCTCGCGAAGGCGGCCAAGGCCAAGCGCCAGAAGATGCGCCACCTCGGCATCGCCAAGGCCAAGCGCCCACTGGAGGGCCGCGGCTTCGACAAGGCCCCGCCGCAGCGCCGGGCCTCCACTCCCCTCACCAAGCCCCTGCCTCCCCGCCGCTCATTCTACGGAGCCGATTGATGAACCTCGGTTACGTCCCCGTCGCCGACCTGACCAGCCGAGAGGCGATGATCGCTCGGCAGAAGGAAATCAGGCGCAGGCAGGAGGAAGCGGCCCGGCGCCTTCCGGCTCAGCCGTCAGATCTGCGCGCCGTTCTGGCGGCCGTGCCGGTCGTAGAGGCGAACAAGGTCAGGATGATCGATCCGCTGGCCCATTTGCCGCGGTCCATCATCCGACGTGTCGCCGCTGAGTATGGGACGACCTATGCCGACATCGTAGGGAATGAGACCTTCGCGCATATCATCTGCGCTCGGCACGCCGCTATCCTAGCCGTGCACAAAGCTCACCCGAGCTATTCCCTCCAAAAACTAGGGCGCATTTTCAGCAAGGATCATTCCAGCATCCGCAATGCCCTGTGCGGCCCACGTTCTGCGCAAGGAAGGATGAAGCAAACTGCCGGATCTCTTAGCAAAAACACCGCCCTGCCGAGAGAAATCATTGCAGAAACTGCGAAAAAGTACAGAATATCTACTCGCGAGATCACTGGCCGCGAGTATCGAACGATAGTCCTTAAGGCTCGCACCGAGGCGGTTATCGCCATCAGTGCAGCGCATCCGAATATGACGCAGCGTCAGATTGCGCAGATCTTCGATGACCGCGCCCCGAGTGCAATCGGGCAAATCCTGAAGCGCCATTCCTCGGCTAGGACTGACGGAGTTGCCGCATGACCCTCCCATTCGAGACCTGTGCCCCTGGGCGGGAGAGGGCGGGACTTTCGCGTCGGGCTCTTCTGCTTGGCACGAGCGCGGTTGCTGTGGCTGCGGCGATGCCGGCGGCTCAGATCGCGCCGGCAGTCGCCAAGGTGGCTAAGCCGGCCCTGCCGACATGGATCGTCGGGACGCCCGGCGAGTGGGACGGCGAGGTCATCCGCGCCGCGACACGCGAAGCCGCCATTCGCCTCCGGTGCGAGGAGTGCGAGTTCGAGGACAGCCCCGACGCTGACCCCGCAAGCGGCGAAGGTGGTCCCGAGTGCGAGTGCGAGGCTTGCTACGAAGGGCGTGGCTACGAGGCGACGCGCGTCGCGGAATGGGACGGTCGTCCGGTAGACACCATCGGCGGCGGCGACTGGCTCGACGTAGGCCGTGAGGCCATCTGCGACCGCTGCAACTACGAGACATCCGAAGACGCTGGCGGCCACAACATCGGCGGCAAGGCAGTCTGCGAAGACTGCATGACCCTCGCGGATTGGGACATCGTTGATCCCGAGCGCGCCGCCGAACTCCGCGCTGAGCAGGAAGACGAGCCCCTCCCCGAAAGCCAGAACGAGGGGGAGGCGAGATGAGCGGGCTCGTCTACGGTTCCGTCTGCTCCGGTATCGAGGCCGCCACCGTCGCGTGGCACTCGCTCGGCTGGCGCCCGTCCTTCTTCTCCGAAATCGAAGCCGCGCCGCGCGCGGTCCTGCAACACCGACACCCCGAGGTGCCGCGGCATGGCGACTTCACGACGATCCGCGAAGGTCAGTACGGCGCAATCGACCTTCTTGTGGGCGGAACTCCCTGCCAAGACTTCTCAATCGCAGGATTGCGAGCGGGAGTGGCGGGAGACCGTGGCAACCTCACCCTTGAATTTCTTCGTCTTGCTCAACGCCTACGCCCCCGGTGGGTGGTTTGGGAGAATGTCCCCGGCGTCCTTTCAAGCGTATCCCACGTCGCTCCCGATCCATGTCCGCCGAAACCACCAATGGATTTGGAATGCGACGGAGCAGAGGTGGAAACTCAAGACGAGTACAGTTCAGAAGAGTTACACGCGTTCAACTGCTTCTTGGCCGGACTTTCAGAACTCGGGTACGGGTTCGCTTACAGAGTTCTGGACGCTCAATACGTCCGAGTGGACGGGTTTGGAAGGGCTGTCCCTCAAAGACGCCGGCGTGTGTTCGTTGTCGGACATCTTGGAGATTGGCGCCGTCCCGCAGCGGTACTTCTTGAGCGCGCGTGCCTGCGCGGGGATCCTGCGCCGAGCCGAGAAGCGGGGGAAAGACCTGCCCCGACCCTTAGCGCTCGCCCTTCAGGCGGTGGCGGCCTCGGCACCGACTTCGACTGCGGCGGAGGGCTGATCCCGGCCCATTTCGATGTTGCGCATTCTCTGCGTGCTCAGCCGAACCCATCGCATCGAGCTGACAGCGACAACTACATTGGCGTGTCTGTCAGCCATGCCCTGAGCGGCGAGGGCTTCGACGCTAGCGAAGACGGCACGGGCCGGGGGACGCCGCTCATTCCCGTGGCGGGTACTGTGTCGGCGAAATGGGCCAAAGGGACGGGTGGCCCCGCTGGCGATGAGTGTCAGAACCTCATTGCCTTCGACACGCCGCAAATTACCAGCGCTGCCAATTATAGCCGCCCGCAGCCGGGCGCCCCGTGTCATCCGCTGGCGGCTGGCGCGCATGCGCCCTGCATCGCCTTCTCCGCGAAAGATGATTTGCGCGACGCTAGTCACGAGTTGAGCCCTACGCTGCGCTGTGGAGGCAAGGAGGGCGGCGCGAACTGGACAGCCGTCACGCAGGGCTGGGCCGTCCGCCGCCTGACTCCCCGCGAGTGCGAGCGCCTTCAAGACTTCCCCGACGACTACACGCTCGTGCCTTGGCGCGGCGGCCTGCTTCCTGACGGCCCCCGCTACAAGGCCCTCGGCAACTCCATGGCCGTGAACTGCATGCGGTGGATCGGTCAGCGGATTGCGACGGTGGATGGCCTCCCGCTCGCCGACACCCTCCACCCCCTCTCCCCCGATCCCGTCAACCCTCACGCGAAGGCATAGCCATGTCTGCCACGATCAACGCCGAACGCTTGTCTCAAATCACCGTCCTCGACAACGGCGGACATACCCCCGACGAGGGCGCCATGTGTGCGATGGAGGCTGTCGCCTTCGTCGCTGGCGAGCCCTGGTCCGATCACCCGCGGTGCGCCTGCCCCGTCATCGGCGCGTTCATGCGCTCGTGGAACGACGGGCTGCCGGATGAGGAGCGCACGACGCTTCTGCTGCCACTGATCCCGAAGCTCGTCGGCACCCGCTCCACGCCCGAGGTCGAGAACCGTCGCGCCACGATGGCGGCAGATTGGCTGGTCCGCGTGCATACCCCGGCGTGGCTGCGCCTCGCAGGGCTGGCAATGCAGGCCGATGCGTTGGCGGCGCTGCCAGAGATTACGGACTTCGCGAACACACCATCGCTACGCGGACCGCTGGAAGCCGCGCGCAACGATGCGGCCGCCGCCGGGGACGCCGCCAGGGACGCCGCCAGGGACGCCGCCAGGGCCGCCGCCAGGGCCGCCGCCAAGGCCGCCGCCTGGGCCGCCGCCTGGGCCGCCGCCGGGGACGCCGCCAGGGACGCCGCCAGGGCCGCCGCCAGGGACGCCGCCAGGGCCGCCGCCAGGGCCGCCGCCAGGGACGCCGCCTGGGCCGCCGCCAAGGACGCCGCCTGGGCCGCCGCCGGGGCCGCCGCCGGGGCCGCCGCCGGGGCCGCCGCCAGGGACGCCGCCAGGGACGCCGCCAGGGCCGCCGCCTGGGCCGCCGCCAAGGCCGCCGCCTGGGCCGCCGCCTGGGCCGCCGCCTGGGCCGCCGCCGGGGACGCCGCCAGGGACGCCGCCAGGGCCGCCGCCGGGGCCGCCGCCGGGGACGCCGCCAGGGACGCCGCCAGGGCCGCCGCCAGGGCCGCCGCCAGGGACGCCGCCTGGGCCGCCGCCAAGGACGCCGCCGGGGACGCCGCCAAAGCGAAGCTGGAACCGACCCGCCTCGAACTTCAGCAATCCGCACTCGCCTTGGTCGAGCGGATGATCGCCCTCAAGGTCGGAGCCTAACCCCATGTCTATCCCAGCACAGGGCGCGGTAGGCGCTGAGACGATGACAATTCCTTGCGGCGGGTGCGGTGCGAAGAGCGACGCTGAGCGCTGCATCGGGTGCCTGCACGACTTCGGCGATGACGAGTCGGCGTGGCTCCGGGCCGATGGCGCTGGTGTCGGCCCTGGCTGGACGACGCCGCACGATAGCCCGGTCTCGCCTCAGACCGAAGCGGCGGCACGGCGGATTGCGGCTCGCCGTGCTGGCGGTGCCTACGCGGACGCTCCAACTGTCCCCGAGGCCGCATGGCGCTCTGAGATCCATTCGGCAGAGGCCGCTCTGTTCGGCATCGATGCCGTTCTCGCCACTCCCCGCACGGACAGTGCCGAGAGGACGGCGGGGGAGGGCTCATGGACCTTCGACAGGACGCGAACCTACTTGCTCGCCGAACTGGAGCGCCTGAAGGCCGATCTCCACACGATCGGCGAGGATCTGACGGACGATCAGGGCAAGGCGGTCTCGTGGCTTGACGTGGCCTATGGGCGGGTTGCGAACGTGTCGTCCGTTCTCGCCGCCACCCCCGCCCCGGCCACACCGCCGGGCGTGCCGGATAGCGTGCGGGCGCTGAGCGAGGACGCTCGCGATCTCCTCAACTCCGTCTTGGACTGGCTTCGCGGCGTCTGCCCCTGCGGGGACGCGGGGCCAGCACAGTGCCCGGTCTGTGGTGCGCGCATCAATGACCCAACCGGCTTCTGCGCGATGGACCATCGTTGCAAGATCCCGGCCCACCTGCTTGGCCGGATCGAACAGGCCCTCGGTCTTTCCGCCCATCCGGCCGGGCAGAGCACCGGGCAGGGGGCGGGCTGGTACTGCCAGTATAACCGCACTCGCATTTCCCATCCTACTCAGTGTGGTAGCGATGCGTCTTGTCAATGCCAAGTGCCCGCCCCCGACAGCACCCGCACGGGGCAGGTGGGGACGGAGGAAGCCGAGCCGGGCGCGTCCGATAAGGCGGTTCGAGAAGCGTGCAAAGATCTGCGCGAGGCAGCGGCAGATATGCTCATCAGCCTGCCCGCTCACTGGCACGATGACGCCACGATCCGGCTGACTGATGCGGCGGCTGATGCCGAAACCGCACTCTCGAAAGCCGAACAAGACGACCTGTACGCCCTCGCCGCCCGCCCGGCAGCCCCGGAGGCGCAAGGGGCGTGCATCAAAGCCGAGGTCGTGACCATGCAGACGAGCGCAGGGGCCGACTATTACGTCTGGCTCACCTGCGGCGACCGCAGCGTCACGCCGTACATGTTCAAGGAGCGCTACAAGGCCGAGTACGAGGCTGCGCACTTCGCATGGGTCTTCGGTCTCCGGGACGAAGCGCCGGACCTGATGGCCTACGACGAGGTCAGCCACCCGAACGAGCCCGCTCTCCCGTCCTCCGGTCAGGGAGGGCGCTGAGCCATGGGCGAGCATCAGACCATGAAGGCTCCGAGCCTGTGGCGCCAGGAGCCCGACGAAGTGAACCTGCTGCTCATCGGCAAGCTTGCCGAGGAAGCGGGCGAGCTTGGAGCGCGAGCGTCGCGCTGCATCATCCAAGGGCTGGACGCCGAAGACCCCGACAGCCGGCGGTCCAATCGCGCCGAACTTGAACGAGAGATCGCGGACATCTTCGCGCTCGCAGAACTTGCCGTCGCTAGACTCCACCTGAACGTGGACTTCATCAACGAGCGCGTGGCAACCAAGAAGCGGCACAAAGATCAATGGCTCAAGATGGTTGAGGCTGCGTCGCAAGCGCAGATGCGCCCATGACGACCGCGGCGACCCTAGAGCCACTCGAACAGGCGCACCGCATCCTGCGCGAGCACCTTCACGTCATCAGCCCGAACGGATCACTGCATTACGTTGGCGGCATCCAAGAAGCTGCTGAGGCAATCGCCCCGATCCTCACCGCCCTTGCCACCGCCACCGCCGAGGCCGCCAGCCTCCGGGCCGAGAGAGATGATCTGGCGAGGAAGCTGACCGAGGCCGCGGAAGCCGCCGACGCGCCGTGGAGCGGCTACAGCACCTATCAGACGAGCATCGACAATGAGGAGGCGGGCAACCTGCGTCGCTGCCGAGAAATCGTCCGAGCCGCCCGCACCGCGCTCGCCCGCGCGGCCACGGCGGGGGAGGGGTAAAGCCATGATCGCCAGACAGATCGTCTATTTCGGCCAGCCCGCCGTCGTCATCTGCGATGCGAAGTGCGGCAAGGCGTGGGGCATCAACTGCCGCCCACGGGTCACGCTGAGCGACGACCCCGACGATTACGCCTACCTCGCCGACGATGAGCTAGGCGAGGCCCCGTCCGACCCCGGCACCTACGAAGGTGGCGATGCGAAGCCGACCGAGCCCAGCGAGCGCCTGAACAGGTGGTGCGTCCGCGAGTGCGAGCGGTGCGCCATGTCTAAGCCGGGCAAGGCGACTGAGACCATCGCGGCTCGGGACTTCAGCCGGCGCGACTTCAACCAGCCATGGAAGCACCCCACCCTCCTCGCCCAGGCCGAAGCCCCTTCCACCAGCGCAGGAGGGCGTGATGTCTGACGTGGCTGACGACGCCCTTGATTGGGACGAGTGGATGGATCTCAGCGACGCCGAGCGGGAGGCCGCCGTTGATCGCGAGATGGCCGCCTATAACCGCTGGTACGACGGCCTGACACTCGCCGGCCAGATCGCTCACGGCCGACGCGCAGCGCTCAGAGGCTGCCGGGCAACCCGGCGACTGATCCGTCATCCGCTGTGCCCCGAAATCATCCGACAGGACGCCCGCGAACGCCTGAAGGCCGCGCAAGTCCGTCTCCTAAAAATCCGCATCTGGCGGGCCACCGGCTCGCGGCCAGGGAGTGCTTGAGCATGTCGAAGATCATGCCTGACAAGAGCCTTGCCGCGGGGATCGAGGCGGTGATCCTGCGCTACTTCCCGCGCTCACCTCTCGGGGATGCGGCCTACGGCGCGGACCGGCAGACAAACTGCGCCGCCGAGATCGCCGCCCTCCAGAGCCGTGCCTTTGAGGACGGGGCGCGGGAGAGGCTGTCCGACGCACTGGCCGCCTACGACGCCGCCGGCCGCGACCTGACTGCGGCAGAGGCCGTCCATCAGGATGTCTGCCAGCGGGTCGGCGACGAGCCCGATATCGGCGAGATCATGGATCGCGTCGGCGCCGAGCAGGCGTGCATGCGGTGCTCAATGGCGCAGGGCATCGCTCGGGCGGATCTCGTCTCGGCTGTCCGCGCCGCCCTCGCCCCCAACTCGACAGAAGGGAGATCGGATCGTGCCTAGGGAGAGGGGAGGATCAATCGTGCCTCGGGCGCCGCTGGTTCGCTTCCGAATGGACCCAGCCTATGCGCCTGCCGACAAGATCGCTCGTCGGCTGTGCCTGACGGAGGCTCAGTTCGCGGCCTGCGCTCGGAAGCTCTACGCTCGCGGCTTTCCGCTGCCGGACGAGACAACCGGGATGTACGATATCGAGGCGGTTGATCGGTGGCGGAAGCGCCAGCGGCCCGACCTCTATCCGGAATTGACGCCGACCCAGCCTGCCGCAGACATTGCGCGCCCGCGGACGGATTGGGGAGCGCGCTTTGCCGAGGCCGAGGAGCGCCAGCGGAATGGTTGACCTTCCGCAGTACGTGAAGCGTTACCGCAAGCCGAACGGGCGCGTGTTTTTCTATTACGAGCGCTACCGGAACACGGATCGGGCGTGGCCGCGCATCGCCTTGGCCGACACCCCGACCTCTAGCGAGTTCTGGAGCCTGTGCGATCTGCTGCGCGACGTGGAGGCGACGGTCACGGTGGACGGCTGGCGATGGGAATGGCTGGGCTCGACCGGTATTCGCTACCCGCTGCCGCCGCCCGGCGCGCGAGGGGACGAGACATTCGTCGCTGCCTTGCGAGCCGCCGCCGAGAAAGACCGGCTCGGGGACGCATCCGAGCGCAAAACGTTCGCCGCACTGATCGCTGAGTACCGGGGGCATTCCGCCTACAAGGATCTGAGCGACCTCACAAAGCGCGACTATGACACGCATCTGCGGAAGATCGAGGAACGCTGGGGCGAGGCGCCGGTCGTTGAGATCCGCTCGCCCGATGTGCAACGAGCGATCGACTCGTTTCAGCACGCGCCTACCGTGGCCCGCTATTTCCGAGCCGTGCTGTCGCGCCTGATCAAGTTCGGCATCCCGCGCGGGTACAGCGAGCACAACGTCGCCAAGTCCACGGAGAAGGTCGAGCACGAGGCCAATCCGCACGAACCCTGGCCGGATTGGGCGTTCGAGATGTTCCTTGAGCACGCTCGCCCGAGCCTGCATCTGCCCGTGCTATCGGCCTTCTACACGGGCCAGAGATCAATCGACGTGATCCCGATGCTTCGCCCAGCCGGTGGCGAAATCAGCCTGATCGCGCGGAAAACCGGCAAGAAGGTTTGGCGCCCGGTGCATTCCGAGTACGCCGACATCATCACACGCCTCGCTCCCGGCGATAGCGCAGCCCTTCATCTGCGCGAGGACGGTCAGCCCTGGACGCTGGCGGGCTACCGCACGGCTTGGCAGCGCGAGATGACCTCCGTGAACGCCAAGGGGCAGCCGACGACGGCCTCGCCAGCGAAGAAAGCGGCGATGGCCCGCATCCGCGATGCGGGCCTCGTCTTCCACGGCCTGCGGAAGAACGCCGTCAACACGCTGCTTGAGGTTGGCTGCACTGAGGCCGAGGTCTCGGCCATCGTGGAAATGTCGGAGCAGATGGTCCGTCACTACGCCAAGGACGTGAACAAGCGCATCCTCTCGCGCAGTGGCACCGCGAAGATGGAAACCGGCTGGTCCGAGACCCGTAAACGGCTGTTCGGAAAGGCTCTCGACAAGCCCATCACCGCGTGAGTTTGGAAACCGGGCGTGCTAGATTGGAAACCGCCGCCTGATTTGGAGAACGGCCCCAGCGAAATAACTCAGCAGGAGCAATGGGATGGATGGTGAGCGCGCTGGGACTCGAACCCAGGACCTACAGATTAAAAGTCCGTTGCTCTACCAACTGAGCTACGCGCTCGCACCCGGCTCGCAGGGCGCCGCAGGGCGGGCCGGTTGCGCTCGGGGCGTGGGGCTCGCAATAGGGGGTCGGGGCGGGAGGGTCAACACGGCTCGGTGCGCCGCCAACCGTTGAGTCGATACGTGAGCCGATGACGAGTGCGAACCCGGCGGGCTCGCCGCCGGAATGGCGGCGCTTCGTCCTGCTGTTCCTGAGCGTGATGGCCCTGGCGGGCCTGGCCTGCATCGGCCTAATCGCCGCCCTCGATCCTTACGGATTGCGGGCCGGCCCCGGCCGGGCGCAGGGGCCGCTGATGGATGGCAACCAGCGCTTCATGTATCCGCAGGTCGCGCGCAGCGGCGCCTACGACGCGGCGGTGTTCGGCACCTCGACCCTGCGCCTGCTCGACCCGGCCGATCTCGGTCGCGCCTTCGGCGGACGCTTCGCCAATTTGTCGATGAACGCGGCGACGCCCTACGAGCAGAGCGAGCTGGCCCGGCTTTATCTCCGCCACGAGCGGCCGACGACGCTCGTGTTCGGCATCGATCCGACCTGGTGCGAGCCGAATGCGGACGAGCGTCGCCTGACGTTTCGCGCTTTTCCCGCCTGGCTCTACCAGCCCGTCACCCTGTGGGACGCGGTGCGACAGGTGAACTGGCAGAGCCTCGGCACCGCCGCCGAGGGCGCGCTGTACCGGCTCGGGCTCGCCCGCGCGCGGCTGGCAGCGAACGGCTACGCGGTCTTCACCCCGCCGGAGGGGCTCTACGACGCGGCGCGGGCGCAGGCGCATCTCCGCGTGGCCCAGGCGATCCACGCCGCCGCCGAGGCCGAGCCGGGTTATCGGCCGACGCCCGCCGCGGCGCCGATGCCGGCGCTCGGCTGGCTCGACGCGCTCCTGGCGCAGGCGCCGGCCGAAACCAGGAAACTCGTGGTGTTTCCACCGGTCCATGTCTCGCAGCAAGGTGCGCCGGGTTCGCCCGAAGCGGCGCGCGAGGCCGCGTGCAAGGCGCAGGTGACGCGGATCGGCGCGGGCCGCGGGGCGACCGTGGTCGATTTCCGCATCCCCTCCCCGATCACGACGCAGGACACGAACTACTGGGATCCGCTGCATTACCGCCTGCCGGTCGCGGCGCGGATCGTGGCGGGTCTGAAGGCGGCGCAGGCGAGCGGGCGCGATGATCCCGAAGGCGCCTACCGGGTTCTGGCGCATGCGCCGGAGGCGCGGACCGAGACGCGACGTTTGCCCGAAAGCCGGTGAACCGCGACCGCGAACGGGAGGTTCTCTGTGGCAGATGAGGGGCTTGGCCTGCCAAAGGGCCTGCCACATGCCGGCCGCACTCTCGCCCGATCGGCAGGGTCTACACCCGGCGGCCCGGCCATGCCGGGTCATTCTCGCGCCCTGCCTTTCGAGGGCGGGCGGGAGCCGTGATGTCGGAGTCGGTAGAGAGTTCCATGATCGTACGCACAGCCATCGCCCTGATGATCACCACCAGCGCCGCGCTTGCCGGCCCGGCGGCACCGGCCGATCGCGAGGCCCTGCGGCAGTACTGCACCGGGGATTACCTGAGCTATTGCGGCGAGTTCGCGCCTGACAGCGCCGAGGTGCGCGCCTGCTTCAAGCAGAACAAGGCCAAGCTCTCGCCGAACTGCCAGGCGGCGATCACCAGCTACAACAAGGCCCAGAAGCGCGCCGACCTCCGCTGAGGCCGGTGACGGGCTCGTCTCAAGGCCGTCAGCCCTTCGCGGCGGCCTCGGCCCTCGCCCAGCCGTCCTTGGTCTCGGCCACGAAGTCGGCGAGCCGCCCGGCCGCAATCGCCGCGCGCATGCCGGCCATCAGCGCCTGATAGTAGGCGAGGTTGTTCCAGGTCAGCAGCATCATCCCCAAAATCTCGTCCGAGCGGACGAGGTGGTGGAGATAGGCGCGGGAATAGTCCCGAGCCGCCGGGCAGTCCGAGGCCTCGTCCAGCGGCCGGGTGTCCTCGGCGTGGCGGGCGTTGCGCAGGTTGATCCGGCCGTGCCGCGTATAGGCGAGGCCGTGGCGGCCGGCCCGGGTCGGCATCACGCAATCGAACATGTCGATGCCGCGCATCACCGATTGCATCAGGTCGTCGGGGGTGCCCACCCCCATGAGATAGCGCGGCTTGGCAGACGGCAGGTGCGGCTCCACGGTCTCGATCATCGCGAGCATCACCGCCTGCGGCTCGCCGACGGCGAGGCCGCCGATGGCGTAGCCCTTGAGATCGAGGTCGGTCAGAGCCCGCGCGCTCTCGACCCGCAGCTCTGGTATGTCGCCGCCCTGAACGATGCCGAACAGCGCCTTGCCCGGCTGCTCGCCGAAGGCGACGCGGCAGCGCTCGGCCCAGCGCAGCGACAGGTGCATCGCCTTCTCGATCTCCGCCCGCTCGGCCGGCAGGCGCACGCATTCATCGAGCTGCATCTGGATGTCGGAGCCGAGCAGGCCCTGGATCTCGATCGAGCGCTCCGGGCTCATCCGGTGGGCGGTGCCGTCGATGTGGGAGCGGAAGGTCACGCCCTCCTCGTCGATCTTTCGAAGCGCCGAGAGCGACATCACCTGGAAGCCGCCGGAATCGGTGAGGATCGGGCCGTCCCAGCGCATGAAGCGGTGGAGGCCCCCCAACCGTGCCATCCGCTCGGCGCCGGGGCGCAGCATCAGGTGATAGGTGTTGCCGAGCACCACGTCGGCGCCGAGGTCGCGCACCTGGTCCGCGTACATCGCCTTAACGGTCGCGGCCGTGCCCACCGGCATGAAGGCCGGCGTGCGGATGGTTCCACGCGGCATGGAAATGTGGCCCGTGCGGGCCTGCCCGTCGGTGGCGGCGACGGTGAAGGAGAAGTCGAGCGGGTCTGTCATCGGTCCGGGACTGTGGGGCCTTATGCGCCGGCCTGATAGCCCAGGGCGCCGTCGATCAGGAAACGCATCGTGCCGAGGCCGGCGCGCATCTGCGCCGGGGAGACGTGCTCCAGCCTGTCGTCGCGGGCGTCGAGCGCGTCCCACACCGCCCCTCGATGCGCCTCCGGCAGCCGGTCGAGCACGAAGCGGCCGCCCTCGCGCTTCGAGACGACGCGCCCGGTGGCAAGGGTGCAGACGAGGCGGCTCACGCCGAGAACGCCGTGTTCGAGGGCGGCCGCGTCGCATTCCGCGTCCGGAACGGTTTCCGCGAGGGCGGCTTCGGATCGTGCGATCCAGGGGCGCCACGACCCGTCGAGTACGGCGCGGCAATGCGCGTGCAGCGGCGCATCCTCGTCGGCGATGCCGAGGGCAGCGGGGGTGGCGCCGAGGATCGGCCGGCTGGCGCGGGCGAGACAGCGCCACACCAGCGGATTGATCTCGCCGCAGGGCTCGCCGGTCCGCAGTTCGCCGTCAGCGCTGAAGGGCACCACGACGCCCGGTTCCGGCGCCCGCCGCAGGGCCTCGATCGGCAGATAGAACCCGTCGAAGGGTGGTCCGTCGGTTTGCGCCAGGGCGGCGTGGACCCGTGCCAGCGCGTCCGTCTCCGCGTCACCTGGCGCTTCTTCGAGGAGCGCGACGAAATCGATGTTGCTGCGACCGGAGCGGAAATCCCCGAGCGCGACCGAGCCGACGAGGTAGAGCCCGCGCAGTCGCGGCCCGCCCTCGCGCGCCATCAGGCCGAGGAAGCGGTCGACGGTACGGGCGACATCGACCCGCAGCGGCGGGCGCCGGCTGCTCATGGGAGGCGCTCCGGGAACAGCAGGCTGGCGTCGCCGTATGAGTAGAAGCGGTAGCCGGAGGCGATCGCATGGGCGTAGGCCGCGCGCATGGTGTCGAGGCCGGAGAAGGCCGAGACCAGCATGAACAGGGTCGAGCGCGGCAGGTGGAAGTTCGTCACCAGGGCATCGACCGCGCGGAAGCGGTAGCCCGGCGTGATGAAGATGTCGGTGGCCCCCGAGAACGGGTGGATCGTGCCGTCCGGTCCGGCCGCGCTCTCCAAGAGCCGCAGAGCGGTGGTGCCCACCGCGACGATCCGGTTGCCCCGTGCCCGCACCGCGTTGAGCCGCGCGGCGGTGGCCGCGTCGAGAAGGCCGATCTCGGCATGCATCCGGTGGGCCTCGGTGTCGTCCGCCTTCACGGGCAGGAACGTGCCGGCCCCGACATGCAGGGTCACGTGGACCCGCTCGATCCCCGCCGCGTCGACGCTGGCGAGCAGCGCATCGGAAAAGTGCAGCCCGGCGGTGGGGGCGGCGACCGCGCCGGGCTCGCGGGCGTAGACGGTCTGGTAGTCGGTCGTGTCCTGCGCGTCGGTCGGCCGCTTACCAGCGATGTAGGGGGGCAGCGGCAGGGCGCCGAGCCCGGCGATGGCCTCGTCGAGCGCCGGCCCGGAGAGGTCGAAGCGCAGCAGGATCTCGCCACCCTCGTCCCGCTCCTCGACCGTGGCATCGAGCCCGGAGAGGGCGCAGACTTCACTGGCTCCCTCGCCGCCGAAGCGGATGCGGTCCCCGGGGGCGAGGCGCTTGGCGGGCCGGGCGAAGGCGCGCCAGCGGTCGGGCGCCTCGCGCAGATGCAGCATCGCCTCGCAGCGTTGCCCCGAACCGCCCGCCCGGTGGCGGATGCCGGAGAGGCGGGCCGGGATCACCCGCGTGTCGTTGAAGACGAGGGCATCGCCGGGCTCGAGCAGAGCCGGCAGGTCGCGCACGCCGCGATCCGCCAGGGGAGCGCCGGGGCGCACCACGAGCAGGCGGCTCGCGTCGCGCGGGCTCGCCGGCCGCAGGGCGATCGCAGCCTCCGGCAACTCGAAATCGAACAGGTCCACGCGCATCGCAGCGCATCAGCACGGATGGGCGCGCGACGCAAATGCCGGATTGATCCCGGCAGCGGCCGGGAGCAGCATCACCCTGGAGACAGGGTGGATGGCAGGGCGGATGAACGAGGTCCTGATCGTCGGTGCCGGGCCGGTGGGCCTGACGCTCGCCTGCGAGCTGGCGCGCTATCGTATCAGCGTCCGGCTGATCGATCGCGCGCCCCAAGCGACACAGACCTCCAAGGCCCTCGTCGTCTGGTCGCGCACCCTCGAACTCATGGACCGGATGGGCTGCACCGAGGCCTTCCTCGCGGCGGGCCTGCGCGCCCGCGGCGCGACCCTGCGCGGCGGCGGCCAAGTGCTCGGTGGTCCCGACTTCACCGACATCGCCAGTCCCTACGCCTTCGGGCTGATGATCCCGCAGAGCGACACCGAGCGCTTGCTCGCCGAGCATCTGCGGACCTTCGGGATCGCGGTCGAGCGGGAGGTCGAGCTTCTCGCCTTCTCTCCGACGCCGAACGGGGTGGAGGCGCGGCTCTCGCATGCGGACGGACGGCAGGAGACGGTGGAGACGCCCTACCTGATCGGCTGCGACGGCGCCCACAGCGCCGTGCGCCACGGGCTCGGCCTGCCCTTCCGCGGCTCCGCGCAGGGCGACGACTGGCTGTTGGCCGACATCCGCCTCGACGGAGCGGAGGCCCCGCCGGGCGACAGGATCGCGGTCTATCTTCACCGGGACGGGCCGTTCGTGATCTTCCCGATCCCCGGCGGACGGGCTCGCGTCGTCGCCACGGTCGGGAGGGCGGACGGGCGGCCGAAGCCCGACCCGACGCTTTCCGAGGTGCAAGCCCTGGTCGAGAGTCGCGCCGGGCCCGGCATCCGCGTCTCCGATCCGGTCTGGCTCAGCCGTTTCCGCATCAACGAGCGCAAGGTCTCGGAATATGGCCGCGGCCGCGTGTTCCTGGTGGGGGATGCCGCGCATATCCACAGCCCGGCCGGCGGACAGGGCATGAACACCGGCATGCAGGACGCGGTGAACCTCGCCTGGAAGCTCGCTCTGGTGCGGCACGGGGCGGCCGCCCCCACCCTCCTCGACAGCTACAGCCCGGAGCGCAACGCCGTTGGCGAGATGGTTCTGCGCAATGCAGGGCGGCTGACCGCCATGGCGACGCTCGCCAACCCCGTTGCGCAGGCTGTCCGCAACGCCGCGCTGCGGTTTCTTCTCGGCTTTCCGGCGGTGCGGCGGCGGATGGCGGCGACGATGAGCGAGATCGAGATCGGCTATCCCGCCTCCCCACTCTCGGTCGGGCCGGGTGCCGGCCGGCGCTGGCGGCAGGAGGATGCGGCCGGGTCCCCGCCCGGTGCAGGCGCCGACCCGCGCTTCGTTCTCTACGCCGCGGATGCAGAGCGCGGGACGGCGCTCGCCGCCCGTTTCCCCGGTCTGATCCAGCCCACCCCGCGAGACAATCCGGAGCCGGGGCGCCTGCATCTCGTACGCCCCGACGGCTATGTCGGCCTCGCCGCCGGCGCGGCCGATTGGACGGCTGCCGAGCACTACCTGAAGGAAATCGGAACGGCTTGAGCGGCGTGCAGCCGGGAGGCCTGGCTGCGCGTTGGAACCTCTGTTCAACGCAGGACAATGCCCACGATGAGATGGTACGCCGTCCGCCCGCGCGATCCCGCCGACCCGCGCTGGCCCCTGCCCCAGACGCCGCGGATCAGCCTCAAGGCGGAGAGTGCAGACGACGCCCGCCGCCGCTTCGAGGAGGCCTATCCGAGCGAGCCCTTCGGCACGCCGGGCCACCCCACCGGCGATGTCGGGCTCGGCAGCTTCCGGGGCGACGCGGAGGCTCTGGTGGTGGAAGAGACCGATGCGCCGCCCGCACCGAACGCCTGACGCGCGCCACCGGCCCCCGAGGATGCCTTCGCCATGACCGAGACCGGCAGGAAGCCGCCGCACGAGACGCTCGATGCGCAGCTCATGCGCTACTGGGAACGGGAGGCGGCCCGGTTCGACGAATTGTCGGCGCGGGCGAGCTTCGGCTGGATCGCCCGCCTCTATGCCCGCAAGGCACAGCGGGCTCTTGAGAAGGCCGAGCGCGCCCGCGCGAAGGAGGTCGCCCGCGGTCGCCTCCCCGCCACCGTGCAGGTGGCGGCCTCGGATGACGATAGCCCGAGCTAAAACCTTTGCCGTGGCCTTCCGGGGGGCGCGGATCGTAAGGGCGGGGCTGTCCCCTCCCCGCCCCCGAAGTCGCATGACCGGAACCGAGAAGGCCGCCCTGGCGAGCGCCGCCGTCGGCGTGCTTGTCACCGCGCTGAAATTTTCAGCCTACTGGCTCACCGGCAGCCTCGCGCTCTATTCCGATGCGCTGGAGAGCATCATCAACGTTGTGGCCGCGGCTTGCGCCTTCCTGGCCGTGCGCGTCGCCGCGCAGCCGGCCGACGAGGATCACCCCTACGGCCACCACAAGGCCGAGTACTTCTCCGCGGTGATCGAGGGGGCGCTCGTCATCGTCGCCGCCCTGCTGATCCTGCGCGAGGCCTATTTCGGCATTCTCGACCCGAAGCCGCTCGACGCGCCGGCGCTGGGTCTCGCCGTCAACGCCGTCGCCACCGTGATCAACGCGGTCTGGGCGATGCTGCTGTTCCGGCGCGGCCGGCGGCTGCGCTCGCCCGCCCTCATCGCCGACGCACGCCATATCCTCGCCGACGTGGTGACGTCGGGCGGCGTGCTCATCGGCCTCGGGCTCGTCCTCGCCACCGGAACTCTGGCGCTCGATCCGATCGTGGCGGGTTTGGTCGCCCTCAACATCCTGTGGTCGGGATGGACCATGGTGCGCGATTCGATCAACGGTCTGATGGATCAGGCGGCCTCGCCCGAGATGGTCACCCGCATCCGCGGCCTGATCTCGGCGCATAGCGAGGGGGCGCTGGAGGCGCACGACGTGCGCACCCGCCACGCCGGCAGCGCCACCTTCATCGACTTCCACCTCGTCGTGCCGGGCGAGATGACGGTGTTCCAGTCCCACGCCATCTGCGACCGCCTGGAGGAAGTCATCGAGGCGGAGATCGAGGGCGCGGTGGTGGTGATCCACGTCGAGCCGAACGATCAGGCCAAGGGCCGCGGTGTGCCGGTGATTTGAGATCGTCGCCCGGCTATAGGGCTTCTCATGAAGCGGGTCTTCCTCACCTCGACGCCGAGCCACCGCAACGCCTACGACCTGTTCGAGGGGCGCTGGGCGAGCGATCTCAGCGAACTCGTTCCCGACCTACCGGTCGGCGGCGGCCTGCCCGGCTTCCACGCCGATCCGCGTCCGCGGCAGGCGGCGGAGGTCTTGGGCCGCGATGGGCGCTTCGACGGCTACGACATCCTCGAACTCGGGCCGCTCGAAGGCGCCCATACCTGCCAGCTCGAAGCGCTTGGCGCCAACAGCGTCACAGCGGTGGAATCGAACTCGGAAGCCTTCCTCAAGTCGCTCGTCGTCAAGAACATCGCCGGGCTTTCCCGCTCGACCTTCCTGCTCGGCGATGTCAGCCAGCATCTGGCCGCACCGGGGCCGCGCTACGACCTGATCTTCGCCTGCGGCATCCTCTACCACATGTTCGATCCGCTCGAACTGATCCGGCTCGCCGCCGCCCGCTCCGACCGGCTGTTCCTCTGGACGCATTACTACGCGTCGCAGCCCCGCCTGAAGCGGCACGTGCCGCGCGCCGTCGAGCACGAGGGACAGCGCCTCACCCTGCACGAGCTGACCTATCGCGACCGGGGGCTCGCCACCTTCTGGGGCGGCAACCAGGGCAAGACCCGCTGGATCGAACTGCCTGACCTGATCCGGGTGCTCGCCCATCACGGGCTGACCGAGACGAAGGTGATCACCGACGCCCCGGACTTCGTGAACGGCCCGGCCGTGACGCTCGCGGCCTGGCGACCGTCGGCCGCTGCGCCCGCTTGACCCGTCCGGTACGAGCTCCCTACACACCTGACACAGGCGCCGATCCGACGGCGCCGGCACCGAAGTCGAAGAGAATGACCGAGCGCGTCGATCCGAAGAAGCTCATCAAGGGCGGCCTGCACGACTGGGAGGTCGTGATCGGTATGGAGATCCACGCCCAGGTCACGAGCCGCTCCAAGCTGTTCTCCGGCGCCTCGACCGCCTTCGGCGGCGAGCCCAACGACCACGTCTCGCTGGTCGATGCGGCCATGCCCGGCATGCTGCCCGTCATCAACGAGGAATGCGTCGCCCAGGCCGTGCGCACCGGCCTCGGTTTGAGGGCGAAGATCCATCACCGCTCGGTGTTCGACCGGAAGAACTACTTCTACCCGGACCTGCCGCAGGGCTACCAGATCTCGCAGTACAAGGACCCGATCGTCGGCGAGGGCGAGGTACTGGTCGATCTGCCCGAGGGCGAGTCGATCACCGTCGGCATCGAGCGGCTGCACCTGGAGCAGGATGCCGGCAAATCCCTGCACGATCAGGACCCGACCAAGAGCTTCGTCGATCTCAACCGCTCCGGCGTGGCGCTGATGGAGATCGTCTCGCGCCCCGATCTCCGCTCGTCGGAGGAGGCCAAGGCCTATGTGACCAAGCTGCGCACGATCCTGCGCTACCTTGGCACCTGCGACGGCGACATGGAGAAGGGCAACCTTCGCGCCGACGTGAACGTCTCGGTGCGCCGCCCCGGCGAGCCGCTCGGCACGCGCTGCGAGATCAAGAACGTCAACTCGATCCGCTTCATCGGTCAGGCGATCGAGACCGAGGCGCGCCGGCAGATCGCAATCCTGGAGGATGGCGGCAAGATCGATCAGGAAACGCGTCTCTACGATCCGGGCAAGGGCGAGACTCGCTCGATGCGCTCAAAGGAGGAGGCGCACGACTACCGCTACTTCCCCGATCCCGACCTGCTCCCGCTCGAATTCGACCAGGCCTATGTCGACGCGTTGGCCGCCGGCCTGCCGGAACTCCCGGACGCCAAGAAGGCGCGCTTCATCAAGGATTACGGCCTCAGCGCCTACGATGCCGGCGTGCTCGTGGCCGAGCGTCCTTCTGCCGACTACTTCGAGGCGGTGGCGCGCGGGCGCGACGGCAAGGCTGCCGCAAACTGGGTCATCAACGAGCTGTTCGGCCGCCTCAACAAGGAGGGCCGCACCATTGAGGACACGCCGGTCTCGGCCGAGCAGCTCGGCGGCATTGTCGATCTGATCGGCGAGGGCGTGATCTCGGGCAAGATCGCCAAGGACCTGTTCGAGATCGTCTGGGCGGAGGGCGGCGATCCGCGTGAGATCGTCGAGGCCCGCGGCATGAAGCAGGTAACCGATACCGGCGCCATCGAGGCGGCGGTGGACGCGATCATCGCCGCCAACCCCGACAAGGTGGAGCAGGCCAAGGCCAAGCCAACCCTGCTCGGCTGGTTCGTCGGCCAGACCATGAAGGCGACGGGCGGCAAGGCCAATCCAGCCGCGGTCAACGCCCTCCTCAAGGATAAGCTCGGCATCGAGTGAGCCGAGGCTCCGACCGGACCGATGCGCCGACGTGAGCGAAGATCGTTCGCATCGGTCCGAGCGTTTTCTCTCGACTTGCGAATGGGCGTCGAGGCAATTCGCGCAAGAGTGTGCTGATCTCGTCCGTCCAGATCGGATCGCGGAAAAATCCCTTCCCAAATCCGTGTCGAAACCACAGACCGCTTTGATGTTGTTCGAGAAAGGGTTCGCTTTGCGTCGTATTCGGTGTGCGTAACCGTAGATGTCGTGTAGTTCGTGAAGCGCCCTTAACCTCAGGCTGAGATCCTTCATCGGATTTCACTGACCGCAACGGCGTCGCAGTTCGGTCAGGCGCTTGCGGGGAAGTCGAGCGATGACAGCAGGCCGTCCGGTGCCGCCCACCGACTGCGGAGCCGTGGCACCCGAACGGCACGCATCGTCCGGGGCCGGATTGGCAGGTGAACTCGATCTCCTGTGCCGCTCCGCCGCCGAAATCTTTGCGGTCCCGATGGCGTTGGTCACTCTGGTGGACGAGGATCGCTTCCGGTTCCGGGCCCGCTACGGCATCGAGGACGACGGCATCGACCGCGAGGCCGCCTTCTGCAATCACACGATCCGGCGGCAGCGAGGTCAGTCGCTCGTCGTTCCGGACCTGACCCGCGATGACCGTTTCGATCAAAGCCCGCTCGTCGTCGGTGCTACTCATGCCCGCTTCTACGCGGGGGTCGCGATCGGCTCGACCTCGGGCCGTGTCATCGGCACGCTCTGCCTGATGGACCGGGAGCCGCGGGACGATCTCAGCCCCGAACGGTTGCAGGCGCTGCGCGAATTGGCGCTCGTGGCCGAGGCCCATCTCTGGCTCGACGAGGCCCGGCGTGCCGCCGAGGCCGAGGCCGCCGAGCGTCGGGATGCGGAGCTGCGTCTGGTCGAGTGGGAGGCGCGGCTGCGCGCGATCGAGGCTTCCCACGCCATGGCCGAGCACATCGCCGCCTTCGGCCATTGGCGGATCGATGCCGCGAGCCGCACCATCGCGTGGTCGGACGGGATCGCCCGCATCTTCGGGCGCAACGCCGCTCTCGCGATGCTGCCGCTCGAAACGCATGTCGGCTTCTATCATCCTGACGATCTCGAGCGGGTGCGGACTGCGATCGAAGAGGCGCTTGCGGGGCGCAGCCAAACGCTGGGCGGGGGCTACGAGCATCGCTCCCGCCTCGTGCGTCCCGATGGCACGGTGCGGGTGGTGGCCGTGCACGGCGTCGGAGAGCACGACGATGCGGGCCGGCTCGTCTCGATCTTCGGCGTCTGCCTCGACGTGACCGAGTTGGCTCTCTCCGAGCAGCGCCTGCGCGAGACCGGCGAGGCGATGCGTGCCACCCTCGAGGCGATGGATCAGGGCCTCGTGATGATCGGTCCCGACAAGCGGGTCCAGGTCCTCAACCAGCGCGCCCGCGACCTTCTCGAACTGTCGCGGGACGTCCTGCACGAGGGAGCTTCCTTCACGGCGGTGTGGCACCACCTGGCGCAGGGCGGCGCGTTCCCCGAGACTCGGACGGCGATGGAGCAGGGCGACTTCCCGCTCGAGGTCCAGAGCTACGAGGGAACCCACCCCAACGGCACGATCTTGGAGACGCGGCTCGCGCCCATGGCCTCCGGCGGCCTGGTCTGCACCTACACCGACCTCACCGCGCGCCGGCAGAGCGAGGCGGCGCTGCGCTCGGCCGAGGCCGATTACCAATCGCTGTTCCAGAACGCGGTGATCGGCGTCTACCGCGCCAGGCTCGACGGCGGCATCGTGCAGGCCAACCGGGCGCTCGCCCGACTGCACGGCTACGGCGACGCGACGCGGCCGCTCGGGGATTTCAGCCACGATTGGTATGTCGATCCGGGCCGGCACGCGGCCTTCATGAAATGTCTCACCGAGGAAGGCCACGTCGAGGACTTCGTCTCCGAGGCTCGGCGTCACGCGGGCGGCGAGCGCATCTGGGTCGCGGAGACGGCCTGGGTGGTGTGCGACGCCGCGGGGCATCCGATCTGGATCGAGGGCACCGTCGCTGACGCCACCGAGCGCAAGCGCGCCCAGGCGCTGGTCGAGCACATGGCCCGTCACGACGCGCTCACCGGCCTGCCCAACCGCCGGCTGTTCCAAGAGACGCTGAGCCGCGAGATCGCGCTGGCCCGGCGCAACGCGGGTCAGGTGGCGGTGCTGTGCTGCGACCTCGACCGCTTCAAGGCGGTCAACGACACCTTCGGCCATCCCGCCGGCGACGCCCTGCTCTGCATCGTCGCCCGGCGCCTGCGCGAGGTCTTGCACGAGGGCGACGTGGTCGCCCGGCTCGGCGGTGACGAATTCGCCATCATCATGCCGGGGCGGGGCGAGCCCCGGCGCATCGCTGCGATTGCCCGGCGGCTGATCGAGGCCGTCGGCCGATCGATCGATCTCGACGGCCACGCCACCACCGTCGGGGTCAGCATCGGTGTCGCGATCTGGCCGAGGCACGGCGACGGCGTCGACACCTTGTTCAAGAATGCCGACATCGCCCTCTATCGGGCAAAGGATTCCGGGCGCAACACGGTTCGGTTCTACGAGAGCGGCATGGATCTCGCCGTCGCGACCCGCAACATGCTGGAGAACGATATGCGCGAGTCGATCCGCTCCGGCGGATTCGCGCTGCATTACCAGCCGATCTTCGGCCTCTCGGACGGTGCCCCGAAGGGCTTCGAGGCGCTGCTACGCTGGGAGCATCCGGTGCATGGTCCGGTCTCCCCGGGTGAATTCATTCCGCTCGCCGAGGAGACCGGCCTCATCACGCAGCTCGGCGCCTGGGCGCTGCACGAGGCCTGCCGTGAGGCGGCCGGTTGGCCCGGCGAGTGGCGGGTCGCCGTCAACGTGTCCGCGGTGCAGTTCCGCAAGTCCGGACTGGAGCAGAGCGTGGTGCGGGCGCTCGCCGCGTCCGGCCTGCCGGCGGGACGGCTGGAACTGGAGATCACCGAGAGCGTGCTGATGCAGAACTCGGACGCCGTCATCGGCTGCCTGCGTCGCCTGCGCGGCATGGGCGTGCGGATCGCGCTGGACGATTTCGGCACCGGCTACTAATCCTTGAGCTACCTGTGCCGGTTTCCCTTCGACAAGATCAAGATCGATCGCTCCTTCATCCGCGACATCGACGAGCCTGAGGCGGCTGCGGTGGTCCGGGCCGTGGTCGGCCTGGGCGAGCGCCTCGGCATGACCGTCACCGCCGAGGGTGTGGAGACGGAGGAGCAGCTTGCGCGGGTCCGGCGCAAGGGCTGCACCGAGGCGCAGGGCTTTCTGCTCGGCAGGCCGGTGCCGGCTCCGCAGGCCAGGGCCCTCGTCACGAGGCGGGCAGTCGCCTGATCCGTTTTCGGTACTCAATCGAGTGTGGCGTCCGGGCAAGTCCTTGGCAAAAAGAAGTTGGTCGACGCGCCGCAAGACTGAAATTTAACAGTAAACGGGTATCAGCCTGGTCGATACGTCGTTGGCCGGGCTTGAGTGGTGATGCCGGGACAGGTGCAGAAGCGGGCGGATGACAGCCGCGACCCGGCATGGGCCTCCGCTCGCAGCGCCTGGGAGGCCCTCGCCCGGCACGGGTTGACGCCCTCCCCCCGGAACTACGAACTGCTGCACGCCTTCTTCAGCGGCGCCAACCCGCCGCTCGCGGAACGTCTCGCCCCCTGTCTCGCACCCGGCGGCGCACTGACGGAGGAGCAGGCGAACTCGCTCTACGACGCCTGCATTGCCGGAACCTCGACGGAGGCGCGCATGCTCGACGGGGTCGGCCAACTGGCCGAGGTGGCGGGTGCGCTGGCGGAGCGGGTCGCGGGCAGCTCGAAGGCGATGGCCGGATATGGCGACGTGCTGGCCCATTGGTCCGGCCGTCTCACGGCCCGCCCGACGGCCGACGAACTCATGACGGCGCTCGTCGCCCTGATCGGCGAGACCGAGGTGGCCCAGAGCCGCAACCGGCTGCTCGAAGAGCAGCTCTCGACCTCCGCCGGGCACATTGCCAAGCTGCATCGGGACCTCGTCGAGACGCGGCGCGAGGCGGCCACCGATGCCCTGACAGGGCTGGCCAATCGCAAGGCCTTCGACCGCTTCCTGCGCGATTCGATCGCCCGAACCCGGTCGGATGCCGGCAGTACGTTCTCCCTGCTCCTGCTCGATATCGACCATTTCAAAGGTCTCAACGACCGGCATGGCCACCGCTTCGGTGATCAGGTGCTGCGGCTGGTTGGTCGTCTCCTCAGCGAGAAGACGACCGACCGCGACCTCGCCGCGCGCTACGGCGGCGAAGAGTTCGCGATCGTGCTGGGCGAGGCCGGCATCGGGGCCGCGGTCGCGCTCGCGCAGGAGATCTGCGGCCGCCTGCGCGCCCAGCGGCTGGTCAAGCGCGGATCCGGCGACGTCGTGGCCCAGGTGACGATCTCGGCCGGCGTCGCGCAGGTCCGGCCAGGCGAGGCCGCCCGCGACGTGATCGAACGGGCGGACCGCGCGCTCTACGAGGCCAAGCGGACCGGCCGCGATCGCGTCTGCCCGACGCCGCAGGCGGCGGTCGCCTGACGGCCCCCGCCGATCAGCGGAAATCGGTCGGCGTGAGGCCGTAGCGGGCGATCTTGTCGTAGAGGGTTTTCCGTGGGACGCCGAGGGATTCCGCGGCCAGCCGCACGTCGCCGCCGGCCATGATCAGCTCCTCACGGATCAGGCCGCGCTCGAACCGCTCGACCTGCTCCGACAGGCTCAGCGCCGTGGTCGGAGAGGCCTCCGGGACGGCCTGTCCGGGCAGGCCCAGCGCGCAGCGCTCGGCGAAGTGGTCGAGTTCGCGCACGTTGCCGGGCCAGGTATGGCGCTGGAGGTGGTCGCGCATCGCCGCCGTCACGGGGGGCGCCTCGCGTCCGAACCGGGCGGCGGCGCGGGCCAGGAAGTGCTGGAACAGCAGCAGGATGTCCTCGCGCCGCTCGCGCAGGGGCGGGATCACGACGGTGACGACGTTGAGCCGGTGGTAGAGATCGTCGCGGAAGGTGCCGGCGGCGGCCTCCTGGCCGAGATCGACCTTGGTGGCCGAGACCACCCGCATGTCGACCGGGCGCCGCTCGTTGGTGCCCAGCGGCTCCACCACCCGCTCCTGCAGCACCCGCAGCAGCTTCACCTGCAGGGCCAGCGGCATGCTCTCGATCTCGTCGAGGAACAGCGTGCCGCCCTGCGCGTGCTCGATGCGCCCGACCCGGCGCTTGAGCGCCCCCGTGAAGGCGCCGGCCTCGTGGCCGAACAGCTCGCTCTCCACCACGCTGTCGGGCAGCGCGCCGCAATTCATCGCGACGAAGTTCTTCGATGCGCGGCGGCTCCAGCGGTGCAGGGCGTTGGCCACCACCTCCTTGCCGGAGCCGGTCTCGCCGAGCACGAGCACGTCGACGTCGGCCCCCGCCACATCGCGTACGAGGCGGCGCAGGGCGACGATCTCCGGCGAGATGCCGAGGAAGGCGGGGTCCTCCTCGATCGCTGCGTCGAGCCGGGCGTTGAGCCTGCGATTCTCCAGAACGAGGCGGCGACGATCGAGGGCGCGGCGCACCGAGCCCATCAGCGCCTCGGCCGGATAGGGCTTGGCCAGGAAATCGTAGGCGCCCGCGCGCATCGCCGCCACCGCCATCGAGATGTCGCCGTGGCCGGTGATGAGGATCACCGGCAGATCCGCGTCCATGGCACGGATCCGCTCGAACAGGGCGCGCCCGTCGATGCCCGGCAGGCGCACGTCGGTGACGACCGCGCCCGGCGGCTCGGCCCGGATCGCCGCCAGCGCGGGCTCGGCCGCCTCGAAGGTCTCGACCCGGAAGCCGTCGAGTTCCAGACTCTGCCGGTTGGCACGCCGCACGTCCTCCTCGTCGTCGATAAAGACGACCCGCTCGGACGTGTCGTTCGGCTCGCTGCTCATATGGCCTCCAGGCTCGCGGCCGGGCTTTCGTCCTGCGCCGCATCCGGCGGGACGGCGGCGCGTGTCAGCTCCATTCGGAACGTCGTGCCGTCGGTGCCCGAGCGCAGGCCGAGCGTCCCGCCGCATTCCTCGACGATGCCGCGGCAGATCGCCAAACCGAGCCCGAGCCCTTCGGATTTCGTGGTGAAGAACGGATCGAACACCTGCGCCCGGTCCGCCTCCGGGATGCCCGGCCCGTTGTCGGCGACCTCGACGGCGATCCGCTCGCCCGTCTCCTCGATGCGCACGGCGACCCATGGCTCGGCCCGTCCGGTCACCGCGTCGAGCGCGTTCTGAAGGAGGTTGACGACGACCTGCTCCAGGCGCGGACCGTCGCCGAGCACGGCGAGATCGGGTGCAGGCGACGGGACGTCGAGGGCGATGCCGGACTGCGCCGCGCGCAGGGAGACCACTTCGAGGCTTCCGCGCAGGATATCGCAGAGGCGCACCGGCTCGCGCCGGCCCGAGGCGCGGCGGGCGAAGCCCTTGAGCTGGCGCGTCAGGGTTCCGATGCGCTCCGTCAGGCGGCCGATGGCCGAGACGTTCTCCGCCGCGTCCTCGATCCGTCCGCGGCGCACGAGGATCGCGGTGTTGTCGGCATAGGAGCGGATCGCGGCGAGCGGCTGGTTGATCTCGTGGGCCATGCTGGCGGCGAACTGCCCCAGGGCCGCCAGCCGCCCGGCCTGCGCCAGTTCGCGGCCCAGACGCTCGCGCTCGGCCTCGGCCCGGCGGCGCTCCTCGATCTCTGCGAGGAGCTGCCGGTTGGCTTGGCTGAGTGCGTGGGTGCGCTCGGCCACCCGCACTTCGAGTTCCTCGCGCCGGGTCGCGGCCTCGGCCAACCGTGTCCGCATTCGGCGTCGCCGCCCCCAGAGCGTGGCGAGCCCGGCCCAGGCAAGGCCGGCCGCCAACAGGGCGATGACCCGGCCCTGGGCCCGCTCGCGCTGCACCGCTGTGGCGATGGGCGTCAGGGTGTGGAGCCGCCAATCCGTTCCGGGGATCGATGCGTCGAGCATGAGCGCCGGCCAAGCCGGTCTGGCTCCGCCGCCGACCCGCACGACGTCCGGGGCATCCGATGTGGCGTAGACCGGCAGGGGCAGGAGCGGCGCCTCGCCGAATTCGAGCGCCTCGCGGATGCGCTGGCGCTCCGCCTCATCGACGGTACGGAAGGCTCGGAAGCGCCAGGTCGGGTCGCTCGCCACCAATACGATGCCGCGCGGGTCGGAGACGAACACGCTCTCGCGGCTCGTGCGCCACGCGGCCTCGACCGCATCGAACTCGATCTTGACGACGACGACCCCGTCGTCCTTGGGCAGCCGGCGGGCCAGATAGTAGCCCGGTCGGCCGCTGACCGTGCCGAGGGCGAATTGCGAGCCGGCGCCGTCCTGCATCGACTTCCTGAAATAGGGCCGGAACCCGTAATTGCGGCCGAGGAAGCTCTTTTCCGCGCCCGCATTGCTCGCGGCGACCGTCACGCCGTCAGAACGCATCACGTAGATCACCGCCGCGCCGGTCGCCTCGGCGATCTGCGCAAGGCGCGCGTTCACACTCTCGACGAGGCCGGGCTCCGGTGTCGGTGCCACGACACCGGCGATCTCGGGGTCCGCGGCGAGTGCGAGCGGCAGCGAACTCTGCGTCTGCATCTCGGCTCGGAACGCCGCAACCTGAAGCCCGAGCGAAGAAGAGGCCGAGCGACGCAGATCGGTCAGTGCCCACCGCTCCGCCACCCGTCCGCCGAGCCAGCCGGTCAGTATGAGGACGGCCAGCCCAGCCACCACGACGAGTGCGCGGCGATAATCCTTCGAGGAGGGCGAGGCGGGGACGATCACACCGTGGAAGCCTGTGCGAGATTTCGGAACGCTCGGAAGCCTCGTGTGCGGATCACCGCAACGCGCCGGAGGGCGCAATTGTCTGCTGATCTGTAAATATCATTCATTTCAAGAGTTTAACAAAAATTTATCGGCACTTTCGAACTGGCATGCCGGTTGCCATTCCCCCTTCGAAACGCAGCCATGAGCTAACCGCAGAGCTGTGTGCCGAGAGGCCAAAAGCAAGAGCGGACGGCGCCGGAAATTTCCCGAGGGAGCCCCGGCGATCTGATCCGACGAACCGTCCACCGCTCCGACAGGGAGAAACGCCCATGGCCTCCGTGCCGTCCCCTCTGACCGCGCCGCACGCGCCGTCCGCCCCCAAACCCATCTACCGCACGCTCTATTTCCAGGTGCTGGTCGCCGTCGCCATCGGCATCACCCTCGGGCATTTCTACCCGAAGCTCGGCGCGGACATGAAGCCGCTCGGCGACGCCTTCATCAAGCTCGTCAAGATGATCATCGCGCCGGTGATCTTCCTCACCGTGGTCTCCGGCATCGCCGGCATGACGAACCTCGAGAAGGTCGGTCGCGTCGGCGGCAAGGCACTCGCCTACTTCCTGACGTTCTCGACGCTGGCGCTGATCGTCGGCCTCGTCGTCGCCAACGTGCTCCAGCCCGGCCACGGCCTGCACATCGACCCGAACTCGCTCGATCCCAAGGCGGTCGCGACCTACGCCGGCAAGGCGAAGGAGCAGAACATCGGCGACTTCCTGATGAACATCATCCCGACGACCGCCGTCGGCGCCTTCGCGGGCGGTGAGATCCTTCAGGTGCTGTTCTTCTCGGTCCTGTTCGGCTTCGGCCTCGCCTTCCTCGGGGACCGCGGCAAGCCGGTCCTCGACATCATCAAGATCATGTCCGAAGCCGTCTTCGGCGTCGTCAACATCATCATGAAGGTCGCCCCCATCGGCGCCTTCGGCGCGATGGCCTTCACCATCGGCAAGTACGGCATCTCTTCGCTGGCCAACCTCGCCTACCTCGTCGGCGCCTTCTACCTGACCTCGGCGATCTTCGTGCTCGGCGTGCTCGGTGCCGTCGCCCGCTACAACGGCTTCTCGATCATCAAGCTCATCCGCTACATCAAGGAAGAGCTGATGCTGGTGCTCGGCACCTCCTCCTCGGAATCGGCCCTGCCCTCGCTGATCGAGAAGATGGAGAAGGCCGGTTGCTCGCGCCCCGTGGTCGGCCTCGTCGTCCCCACCGGATACTCGTTCAACCTCGACGGCACCAACATCTACATGACGATGGCGGCGCTGTTCATCGCCCAGGCCACCGACACCCCGATCACCTTCGGCGAGCAGATCCTGCTGCTGCTCGTGGCCATGCTCTCCTCGAAGGGCGCGGCGGGCGTGACCGGTTCGGGCTTCATCACGCTGGCCGCGACGCTGGCCGTCGTCCCCTCCGTGCCGGTCGTCGGCATGGCGCTGATCCTCGGCATCGACCGCTTCATGTCGGAGTGCCGCGCGCTCACCAACTTCATCGGCAACGCGGTCGCCTGCATCGTCGTCGCCCGCTGGGAAGGTGAAGTCGACGAGGCCAAGCTCCACGCCGCGCTGGCCGGCCAGCCGATCGTCGAGGCGGCCCCCGCCCCGGCTCTCCAGCCGGCCGAGTGATCCGGGCAGGAGGGCGCACCGTCCTGCGTCCTCCGTCCGGTATGGGAACCGCGGCAGCCGTCACGTGGCTGCCGCGGTTTCTCGCTTTGAGGGGCCGTCCCCCGGCTCTATCCTGTGTGCCGCTGCGGTGACGCTTCAGGATTTCAGGGGGAAAGCGCCATGCTCAAGGGACGCTGCCATTGCGGGGCCATCCGCTATGAGATGACCGCGGAGGTCGTCCATAACGCGCTCTGCCACTGCTCCGATTGCCGACGGCATTCCGGTGCGCCGATGGTGGGCTGGGCGATGGTGCCGGCCGAGCGCGTGACGATCTCCGGCGAGCCGGCCGTCTACGCCTCCTCCGAGCACGGCCGACGGCATTTCTGCGGGCGCTGCGGCACGAGCCTGTTCTACGTCAACGAGCAGATGCTGCCGGGCATGATCGACGTGCAGACCGGAACCCTCGACACGCCCGACGCCCTGCCGCCGCAGGCGCATATCCAGGTGGCCGAGCGCATCGCCTGGATGGAGGACGCGCACCGCCTGCCGAGCTTCGAGCGGTTTCCGGCGGGCTGACGCCGTTCAGAACGCCGTCAGCTTCCGACGGACTCGCTCGACGAAGCGCGCCCGCGCCTCGTCCGTGGCTTTGTCCATGCCGGTCAGCGCGATCCAGTCGAGCCGGCAGCGCCGGGCGCAGAGCGGGCGGATGCCGAAGCGGAACAGGCGCCAGTCCGGCCAGCCGACGAGCCAGAGCAGCCATCGCGGCGAGCCGTAGGTCGTCACCACCGCGATCCGGCGGATCTGGGTGAGGCGCGGTTGCAAGACCTTCGCCCCGCCCAGCGCGAAGGCGACGCCGGGCAGCCAGACCCTGTCGAACCAGCCCTTCAGCATGGCCGGCGGCCCGAACCACCATGTGGGATAGACGAAGACCAGTGCCTCGGCCCGGCGCAGGGCGGCGATATGGCCGGCGATGTCGGACCGCTCGGCCGCTTCGTCGTAATAGGCGCCCCGTTCCCGCGCACTGAGGCGCGGGTCGAAGTTCTCCTCGTAGAGATCAAGTCGCTCGACCGTGTGACCCGCCGCTTCGAGCGCGGCGCCGGCGGCGTCGCGCAGCCGCGCGTTGAAGCTGTCGGCGCGGGGATGGCAGTGGACCAGCAGGACGCGCATCGGTTCAGGGGGCCGGCGTGCCCGCCGCCCGCAGCCGGTCGAGCAGGGCGGCGTCGGCGTAGCCGTCGGGCACGAGGCCCTTGTCCGCCTGGAAGGCGCGGATCGCGGCGCGGGTCTTCGGGCCGATCTTGCCGTCGGCGCCGCCGACCGGATAGCCGAGGGCGGAAAGCCGCGTCTGCAGGTCAGTGCGCTCCTCGGTCGTGAGCATGCGGTCGCCCCGCGGCCAGTCGCGGGTGAAGCCGGGCGCGCCGCGCAGCCGGTCGGAGAGATGTGCCACGGTGAGCGCGTAGGCCAGCGCCGTGTTGTAGCGCAGGATCACCCGGAAGTTCGGCTCCAGCAGGAAGGCCGGGCCCTTGGCGCCGGTCGGCAGCAGCAGGGCGGCGCGGCGCTCCGCGCCCTCGGGGAAGGCGCCGGCGGCGGGCTTCAGACCGAGGCTCTGCCACTCGGAAAAGGGGCGCTCGGTGGACTCGTCGGCGAACCGGTAATCGAAATCGTCCGGCAGCAGCACTTCGACGCCCCAGCCCTCGCCGGCCCGCCAGCCGGATTGCTTGAGGAAGTTGGCGGTCGAGGCCAGCGCGTCCGGCACCGCGTGCCAGATGTCGCGCCGGCCGTCGCCGTCGAAATCGACGGCGTGGCGCAGGAAGGCGGTCGGCATGAACTGGGTGTGGCCCATGGCGCCGGCCCAGGAGCCGCGCATCCGCTCCGCGTCGGCATCGCCATCGGCAAGGATCTTCAGGGCCGCGACGAGTTCGTCGCGCCACAGGCCGGGCCGGGCCGGGTCGCCGCAGGCGAGCGTCGCCAGCGCCGGGATCACCGGGCGGATGCCATTCCCTTCGAGGGCGGCCCCGTAATTCGACTCGACGCCCCAGAAGGCGACCAGGATGTGCCGATCGACGCCGTAGGCCGCCTCGATCCGTCCCAGCACCTCGGACCACTCGGCGAGCTTGGCTTGGCCCGTTGCGATCCGCTCCGGCGTCACGCTCGCTTCGACATACTGCCAGATCGGCTTGACGAACTCGGCCTGGGACTGGGTCGCCGGCACCACTGTGGGATCGGGGGTGATCCCCGTGAGCGCCGCCTCGGCCACAGGCCGGGGCACGCCGCGCGCCTCGGCGAGCGTCTTCAATCCGCTGAGGCATTGCGCAAAATCCGGCGCTGTTGCCGGGTTTGCCGCCGCGCTGGCCGCCGGATCGGTCGGAGCCTCGGCCCGCACCGGGCTCGCGCCGGTGAGGGTCAGGGTGGCGAGGAGGAGGGCTTTGGCTGAAGGCCGCATGGGTGCCGCCTTACCATCTCTTCGCCTGATCGCGAGGGCCGGTGCGTCAGCTTCCGAAGGCGCTCGCCCGGGCAAAGGCGGCCGCGAAGCCTGAGAGCGGCACGGTGATGATCGTGGGTTCCTTCGCGTCCGGCTTGGTCGCCGAGATCGTGAGGTTGGTCGCCGTCTTCATCGCGTCGGTGGCGAGCGTCGGCAGGCTGATCGGTACGAGGCAGCCGTCGGTGACGCAGTAGGAGAACGGCGCCCCCTTGCCGAGCTGCCGGTCGTCGAGCTTGAACGAGACGCCGGGCTCGATCTGGAGGCCGAACGGCATCAGGATCAGTCCCTCGCTCTTCCCGTCCCGGGGCGGGCGCATCTCGACGCTGAACAGCCGCTTGCCCGTGCGCCGGTCGCCCTGCGACTGGATGATGACGCAGTCGGTGCGCGCCTCGGCCCGGTTGCAGTTCATCGTCCAGTCGCCGTAGCTCTCGCTGACGGAGCTGGCGCCAGCGGGCCACTGGGAGGAACTGGCGGCCGCGGCAGGTTCCAGCACCGTGCCGGACGGCGCAGGGGGAGCGGATTCCTTGGCCTCTTCCTTCTTCGGAGCCGGCTTGCGCGGGCGCGGCTTCGGCTTGGCGGCCGGCTCGGCGGGCGCAGCGTCGGTTGCGGCATCCTCCTGCGCCGGGGCGAGGCTTGGCCAAGCCAGAACCATCATTCCGGCGAGCAGAAGCGCGGTGGCAGACGCGGTTCCGCGGGACAGAGGCGGCATGGTCGGGCTCCTAAGGGTGTCGTAAGGGGGCGCCTAGCCCCGCTTGCGGACGGATGCAATCGCACCGACGCCGCACAGAAGCGAGACGAAGAAATTTGCGGTCAAGCCTGGAACCGTTCCACGAAATTCAGAACAATATCCCGGTTCCTGCCGGGATTATTGAGCAAAAGAAGGTGCCCGGAGCGCATATGAGCAGCATTCTCGATCACGCCCCGCGCGATGCCCGTGGCGAACCCCATCCCCTGTCGCAGTATCGCGGCAAGGTGCTTCTGGTGGTCAACACCGCCTCGAAATGTGGTTTCACTCCGCAATATCAGGGCCTCGAAGAGCTCTGGCGCCGCCATCGCGACCGTGGCCTCGTGGTGCTCGGCCTGCCCTGCAACCAGTTCGGCGCCCAGGAGCCGGGCGATGCCGCCGCCATCGAGCAGTTCTGCTCGCTGACCTATGACGTCACCTTCCCGGTGCTCGCCAAACTCGAGGTGAACGGCCCCGGCGCCGATCCGCTCTACATCGGTCTGAAGCGGGAGAAGCCGGGGCTGTTCGGCACGCAGGCGATCAAGTGGAACTTCACGAAGTTCCTGATCGGCCGCGACGGACGGGTGATCGGCCGCTTCTCGCCCTCGACGAAGCCGGCGGCCCTGGAGGACGCGATCGAGCGGGCCCTGGCGAAGCCGGCCGGGTAGGGCTCACCGCCCCGTTCGGGCCGCAGGCCCCGGATCGATTGCCGGCAGTTCGCCCGGCGGCAGACCGGGGGCAGCGGCGGCCACCTGCGGGGCGTCGACGCCGCGGGCGCGGTTGGCGAGCGCCACGGTCAGCTTCTCGGCGGGCTCCGAGCCCATCAGGGCCAGCACCTCGGCCATCTTGCGTGGGTTCATCGCCATCACGATCGGCACCAGCGTCTCGAGGTTCAGGCGGTCGAAGACCCGAGCCGCATCCTTCGGCTTCATCGTCTCGTACATCAGGACGATGCCCTTCATCCCCGCCTTCTCGGCCTCGGCCCGCCTGCTGCCCTCGGACCCGACCTTGTCCTCGGCGCCCTTGAGGTCGGCCACGCCGGATTCGAGCTTGCGCTCGGCGTCCTTCAGCATCTGCTCGCGCAGGTCGAGTTCGTCCCCGCGATGCTTCAGGGTCTCGCGGCGGGCGGCGAGCTTTTCAAGGATCGCCCGCTCGCTGTCCGAGACCGGTTCCGGCACCTGTGGCTGGTAGACCGGCGGCGGAGCGGGCTCGGCCTTCTTCGGCGGCGTCGAGACGGAGCCGGTGGTAGTCGGGTCGGTCGGCTCGTAATTGGTCCGTGCCTTGGCCAGCACGCGGGCGAAGTCCGGCAGCGGCGTGCCGGGGGGCGCCGGGTCGTCGGCCAGCAGGGCGGTCAGCTTGAGCACGAGAAGCCCAATCGCCGCCAGGGTCACGGCGTCGATCAGGCGCAGCCGGAAGGGACGCGCCGGAAGGCTCGCGAGGCGTGCGAGTCGGCGCGCGGGCAGGCTCATGCGGCTCTGGCCCGCAGGCGGTCGAGGGCGCGCTCGGACAGGGCCTGAGCGGCGGCGAGCGCCGCGCCGACACGCTCGCCGTTGCCGCCGGCCGGGGCGGGTTCCACCAGCACGGCACGCGGGCCGGCCTGGGGAGCAGTGGTCGAAGGCGCGGCGGCTGGCGCGGTGGCCGCATGGCGTGCCTGGCCGACGATGGCCGCGATGCGGGCGATGACGCTCTCACCCGCCTGCACGTGCGCGGCAAGATCGGTGCTGGTGCGTTCGGCGCCGGCGAGGCGCTCGGTGAGCGTGCGGTCGCACTCGTCCAGCGTGGCGCGCAGGCCCGCGATCGCCCGCTCGGCGGTGGCGCTCGCCACCACGAGGTCGCCGATGGTGGAGCGCAGGGCCGCCTCGTCCGCCTTGAGCCGGTTGATTCGCCGCGACAGCCTCACGGAGGAGACGATGGTGGCCACGAGGAGGACAGCGACGAGGACGTCGGCGGCCATCGAGACGAAGAAGGTCATCATGGTCAGCCTGCCGCTCAGCCGTCGTTACGGTTCTGCATGGAGATTTCGTAGGCCTGCAGCGTCGTGCGCGACTGCCGCAGGGGGCGGGCGACCTGCACCGCGATGGCATCGTCGATCCGGCCGATCCGCCCCTGCGTCAGCGCCCAGTCGCCGCAGCGCACGGTGATGAGGTCGGTCGGCTTGCGGTCGAACATCAGCGTGTCGCCGACCTTGAGGTTGAGCACGCGCTTCAGGGGCAGCGTCACCTCGTGCAGCACCGCCTCCATCTCCACGTCCGCCTGCCAGATCTCGGTGGCGAGGTGGCTCTCCCAGACCTGGTCGCGCCCGAGCCGCTCGCCCATGAAGCTCTGCATGAGCAGGTCGCGGATCGGCTCGATCGTCGCGTAGGGGAACAGGATCTGCATCCCGCCGCCGCGGCCGTCCATGTCGAGCTTGAGCGTGATGAGGATGGCGGCGTTGCCGGGCCGGGTGATGGTGGCGAAGCGCGGGTTGGTCTCGATGCGGTCGATACCGAACCGCACCGGCGAGAGCGGCTGGAACGAGAGTTCGAGATCGGTGAGGATGATTTCGACGAGGCGGCGCACGAGGCTCATCTCGATCGTGGTGAAGGGCCGCCCGTCGAGACGGCTCGATGAGCCGCCGCGCTTGCCCCCGAGCAGCAGGTCCATGGTCGAGTAGGCCAGCGTCTGCTCGACGGTGACGAGGCCCGAGCCTTCCCAGGCATCCGCTTTGAACACGCCGAGCAGGGTCGGCAGCGGGATCGCGTTGAGGTAGTCGCCGAACCGGACCGAGGTGATGTTGTCGAGGGTCACCTCGACGTTGTCCTGGAAGAAGTTGCGGAGGCTGGTCGACAGCAACCGGATCATCCGGTCGAAGACGATTTCCAGCATCGGCAGGCGTTCGTACTGGACGACACCCGAATCGACGATGGCGCGTACGCCTCCCGCGCCGGAGGCGGAGAGTTCGCGCAGCGAGAAGCCGAGGACGCCGTCGATCTCGTCCTGGTTCAGGATGCGGTCGTTGCCGGCGAGTTCGGGGAGATTCTCGGTCTCCCCGTCCTCGATCATCGTCGCCCACTCGGCGGCGACGTCGCCCGCGCTCTTGGTCGTGCCCTGTTCGGCGAGCGCCGCGCCCCATTCCTCGGCCAGCGACGCGTCGCCGCCACCGCCTTCGCCTTGCTCGGCAAAGGCGGCCGCCCAATCGTCGTCCAGCTCGTCTTCGGGGCCGGTCATGCCTGTCGCGCGCTCGCGGTTGTCTTTTCAGCGTTCGGGGTTCGGGAAGAGGCGGCCGCGCCGTTCACTGGACGATCACGTCCTTGAACAGCACCGCCTCGGCCTTGGCCGGATGCAGGGCGATGTTGACCCGCCGCAGCAGCTCCTCGCGCAGGCGATAGAGGCCGGTGGAGCCGGCCAGATCGCTGGCCCGGATCTCGCGCAGGTAGGTCTGGAAGGCATCCTCCACCCGCGGCATCAGCGGCTTCACCGTCGCCTCGACCTTGGCGTCCTTGAGTTCCAGGGCGACGCGCAGCTTGAGCACATTGGCCTTGGTCGCGCCGGGATCGGGGCTGAGGTTGACCATCATGTCGCGCATGTCGAGGAACACGGCCTGCGCCTTGGGATCGACCTTCTCGGCCGCGTGCTCGCCGTGGGCGTCGGCATGGGCCGCCCGGCTTTTCATGAAGAAGAACCCGCCCCCGCCGCCCCCGAGGAGCAGCACCGCGGCGGCGATGATGATGAGTTTCTTCTTGGACTTCGGCGCTTCCGCCGCGCCCTCCTCGCCCTCGGCCGCGGGCGCCTTCTTCGGCTTCTTGGCCATGTGCTGCTCGTCGGCAAACCGGTTCGGGACGATGGGGCGAGGCCCGCGCGCGAGGCGCACTCCCCTCGCCTTCCTTCTCGGCCGACGTGGTTAACCCTCGGTTAAGGCGGCAGAACTTGCCGGGTCGGACTTGCCGCCGGCGCAAGGCGGACCGGTGCCCCTGCGGAGGTGTGATCGAGGCAAGTCATTGTCTGTTAGGGTAAAAACCAATCGGCCGCGATTGGCACGGCCCCTGCGGTGGATGGCACGAACCTGTCGCCATCCGAGGCCCACCATGCAGAACGCGCTCTTCGTCGGAGTCTCCGCCCAGGCCGCGCTGGCCCGCGAACTCGACGTCATCGCCAACAACATGGCCAACGTCTCGACCACCGGCTTCAAGGCGCGCTCCGCCCGCTTCCAGGAATACCTGATGCCGGTCGCCTCCGCCGACAGCTTCCAACGCGCCGACCGGCGCCTCTCCTACGTGATCGATCAGGGCACGCCGCTCGACCTCACGCAGGGACCGGTGGAGCCCGACGGCAACCCGATGCACGTGGCCCTGCGCGGCGACGCCTTCCTCGCGGTCCAGACACCCCAGGGCCTGCGCTACACCCGCAACGGCGCGTTCGAACTCGACGCCACCGGAAACCTCGTCACCTCGGACGGCTACGCGGTGCAGGGCGATGGCGGCCCAATCACCATCGGCCAGCAGGAGACGGGGCTCGCCATCGCCCCCGACGGCACGGTCTCGACCAATCTCGGCATCCGCGGCCGGCTGCGCCTCGTCACCTTCGCCAACGCGCAGGCGCTCAAGTCAGAGGGCGCCAACTTGTTCTCGTCCGAGACGCCCGCCCGGCCCGCCGGCCCCGGCCAGCATCTGGAGCCCGGCGCTCTCGAGCGCTCCAACGTGAAGCCGGTGATCGAGATGACCCGGCTGATGGACGTGAACCGCACCTACACGATGGTGTCGAGCATCATCTCGCGCCTCGACGACCTGCGCGGCACGGCCATCCGCCGTCTCGCCGACGTCGCCTGATCTCCCGGCTCTAAGGATCGACGCCGATGCGCGCCCTCTATGCCGCCGCCACGGGCATGGCGGCCCAGGAACTCAACGTTCAGGTCATCTCGAACAACATCGCGAACCTGCGCACCACCGGCTACAAGCGCCAGCAGGTGCATTTCCAGGATCTGCTCTATCAGAACCTGCGCCGCTCTGGCTCCTCGACCTCGGACCAGAACACGATCCTTCCGGCCGGACTTGCGCTGGGCTCGGGCGTGAAGACCACCTCCACCGCCCGCGCGATGAACCAGGGGCCGCTGGCCCAGACCGAGAAGGACTACGACGTCGCCATCCGCGGCGAGGGGCTCTTCCGCGTCCGCCTGCCCGATGGACGCACCGCCTACAGCCGCGACGGCTCGTTCGATCTCGACGCGCAAGGCCAGATGGTCACCCGCGACGGCTACCTGCTCGATCCCGGCGTGACGGTACCCAACACCGCGACCTCGGTGACGATCTCGGCCACCGGCGCGGTGCAGGCGACGATGCCGGGCCAGACCGCGCCGCAGGCGCTCGGCCAGTTCCAGCTCGCCCGCTTCGTCAACAAGGTCGGCCTCGAGTCGATCGGCGACAACCTGTTCGTCGAGACCGCGGCCTCGGGCCCGGCCATCACCGGACTGCCGGGCTCGGAAGGCTTCGGCAACCTGCAGCAACGCTACCTCGAAGAGGCCAACGTCAACGCGGTCACCGAGATCTCGTCGCTGATCGCGGCGCAGCGCGCCTACGAGATGAACTCGAAGGTCGTCACCGCCGCCGACCAGATGCTCTCCACCACCTCGCAGATGTTCCGCGGCTGAGGATCGGACCCGTGATGCACGCCCTCAAGCCGATCCGCCGCTCCGCTCCTCCGGCCGTCACCCCCCTGTCCCGCGGCGTGATCGGCCGAACCGTCGTCGCGCTGGCCGCTTTCATGGCGGTGACCCTGTTCGCCCTGCCACTGATGGCCGCCGGCAACCCGCTGCGCCTGCGCGGGGACGTGACCGCCCGCGGCGACACGCTGAGCCTCGGTGACCTCGTCGAGGGCGTGCCGGCCGAGCTGGCCGCCCGTCCCCTGTTCCGCGCGCCCGCCCTCGGGGCCATCGGCACGATCCAGGCCCGCCGCATCATCGAATCGGTCGCGGCCCTCGGGCTCACCGGGATCGAGACCGGCGGCCGCGTACAGGTCACCGTGCAGCGCGCCGCCCGCCGGGTCGGGCCGCCGGAGATCGAGGCGGCGCTGAAGCGCGCGCTCGAGACCGGCTACGGCCTCGACGCCAAGGCGCTGTCCGTGCGGCTCGACGGCGACGCGCCGGTTCTGCTCGCGCCGCTCGACCTCGACGGGCAGGCGGCGGCGGTCGATGTCACCTACGATCCACGTTCCCGCCGGGTCGCCGGCCTCATCGTGCTCGGCGAACGGCAGGCTTCGCTCCGGGTCGCGGGCGTGGCGGTCGAGACCCGCGAGGTGGCGGTGCTGACCCGCAGCCTCCATCGCGGCGAGGCGATCGCCAGCGCCGACCTCAGCCTCGAACGCCGCCCGCGCGACGCCGTGCCGGCCGACGTGCAGGGCGCGCCGAGCCTGGTCGCCGGCCAGGTGGCGCAGCGTCCCTTGAGCGCCGGCGCGGTCCTGCGCTCGGGCGACGTGGCGCCGCCTGATCTCGTCTCCCGCGGCGAGAGCGTGGCCATCGTGTTCGAGACGCCCGGCGTGTCGCTGTCGATGCGCGGCGTCGCCAACGAGAGCGGCCGGCTCGGCGCTAGCGTCTCGGTGACGAACGGCGCCTCGAAGAAGGTACTCCAGGCCGTGGTGATCGGCCCCGGCCGCGTCTCGGTTGGCCCCGTGCCTCAGCCCCAGCCCGTGCTCCAGGCCAGCGCCGCCCCGTAGGCGGCGCGCTCCTCAATTCGCCTTTCCCTCGCCCTTCCCGTTTCGCCTGCGCCGGAGCCTTCCGATGACCGCTCGCCGCCCCTCTCTCCACTCCCTTGCCCGCCCCCTGCCCCGCCTCGCCGTGATCCTGGCGCTCGCGCCGCTCGGCGCCTGCAATACCGTGGACCGGCTCTCGCAGGTGGGGGCCACCCCGACGCTCTCGGCGATCGAGGACCCGACGGCCCAGCCCGGCTACCGGCCGGTGCGCATGGCGATGCCGGACGTCGCCCCCGTCTCCTACGCGCCGAACTCCCTGTGGCGCACGGGCTCGCGCGCGTTCTTCAAGGATCAGCGCGCGGCGCGGATCGGCGACCTGCTCACCGTCAAGGTCAACGTCACCGATCGGGCCAACCTCAACAACGAGACCAAGCGCTCGCGCACCAACGCGGAAGGGTTCGGCCTGCCCAACGCCTTCGGCCTGGAGAACAGCGCGGGCGTGGCTGCCGCCGGCATCTCGCCCGACAAGCTCATCAACGGCACCTCCACCTCGTCGAGCGACGGCGCCGGCTCGGTCCAGCGCGCCGAGACGGTGACCACCAATGTCGCCGCCGTCGTCACCCAGGTGCTGCCCAACGGCAACCTCGTGGTGGAGGGCAAGCAGGAGATCCGCATCAATTTCGAGGTGCGCGAGCTGATCGTGGCGGGCGTGGTGCGGCCCGAGGACATCGAGTCCGACAACACGATCGATTCGAGCAAGATCGCCCAGGCGCGCATCGCCTATGGCGGCCGCGGCCAGATCACCGACGTGCAGCAGCCGCGCTACGGCCAGCAGCTCGTCGATATCCTGCTGCCGTTCTGACCGGAGGGGCCTTCGGGCCCCTTCCCGCGCCGGTGGCGTGCGTCAGTGCTCGGTGCCCGGCCGGTTCGGCCGCGGTGCCTCGCCGTGGGTTTGGGTGAAGGCTGAGCGTCGCGGGTCTCCCTTCGACTGCGCGACCCGGCCCCGCTGCCAGATGGCGAAGGCCGCGACGAGGACGATGGTCACGATCGCGAGCAACGGAATGAGGACGTCGTTCGACACGGCCATTTCCTCCGATGATTGTGTTCGAGGGCAAGTGGCGCGCGTGAGGAAAGTTCCGAACAGTCAAGTCGTCGGATGGCATCGAAACGATGCGGCATGATGACTTCGTTTGATTTTATTGGAGCAAGATAAGACTGAATTCCTCGCAACCTGCCTCCGCTCGGTTCTCGGGTCGGTCGAGGCGGATCGTCCTGCTCCCTCGGAGCAGCCTCGGTTACGCTCCGATGTGCAGGATCGAGCCAGTGCGCTTCAGCACGCCACCCCGCGGGTGGTCCGTCGTCGCTGGCATTACGCCGGACATCACCCCGATGTCACCCTCCGCCGCCGAGGACGGGGCGCGGACCTTCAGCGTCATCTCCCCGCCCGGGCCTGATTGTCGATCATGCGGGAGGTGTCGCGTCCGTAGGCCGCTTCCTGCTCGTACCGGCGTCGGGCGCCCTTCTTCTCCGCGTTGTCGCGTTCGAGGGACTTCGGCGCGGCTTGCATGGTTTTCAGGGAGGCGACGCTCTCGAATTTCCCGGCCAGTTCGGGATCGTCCCTGAACAGCGTCTCGATCGTCTCGCGGCCGGAAAGCGCCGCCGTCAGAGGTTGCGTGACAGCACCAGCGGTCCGCCCTGCGCGCCCCGGCCGTAGGGCGAGGGCGACAGCGACGGGCGGCCGTAGACGGTGGGGGTGTGCGTCTTGGCGACTTCCTCGGCCAGTGCCTTGACGAGCCCCTCGGAGACGGCGCGGGCGGTGGCGAGCACTTGCTGGTTGATCTCGACGACCGCCGCGAAGCGGTGCTGGGCCGCCTTCAGCGCCTCCAGACCTTCGGGCGCGAAGCGGGCGAGCGCGATGGCGTTGGCTTTGGCCGCCTCCAAGCCGTTCATGTAGGCGGAGGCGAGTTCGGATTTCGGCGCGGAATCCGTCAGCGCCTGGGCGATCCGCCCGGCGCGCACGCCCTCGCTCTCGCGGGCGAGCACGCGCTCCAGCGCGTCCATGGTGGCGAGCAGGCCCTGCACGAAGCCGAGCGCGGCGGCGCGGTCGGTGAGGCGCACGGCAGGGTTCGGTTCAGCGGCCACCGCCCGCCTCCTGCATCCGCATCATCTCGGAATAGACCTGGTTGCTGATGCCGACGCCGCCGGTCTTCACGATGGCGTTGGCGTATTCCTTGGTCAGCATCGAGCGCCAGACGCCGCCGCCGGTGCCGTTCTCGCCGAGCGGCCCATCCGTGCCGGCGCTTTGCGTCAGCTTCTCCAGGCTGTCCTCAAGGAACATCTTCTCGAAGTCGTCGGCGGTCTTGCGGGCCTTGGCCGAGGCGGTGGCCTTGGCCGGGTCCATCGTTTCGGTGTCGGTTTTGGCGAGCGAGCCGATCAGGCTCTTGCCGACGCCGACCGCGGCGGAGGCCGCGAAGGTTGCGAGGGGCAGCATGGTGCGGTCTCCCGGTCCGAGAAAAATTACATCAGCTCGATGTCGGCCTGGAGCGCGCCGGCCGTCTTGATCGCCTGGAGGATCGAGATCAGGTCGCGCGGGCCGACGCCGAGCGCGTTGAGGCCGTCCACCAGCTCGCGCAGGCTCACGCCTTCCTTGACCAAGGCGAGCTTGTTGCCGTCGCCGGTATCGACCTTCACCCCGGTGCGCGGCACGATCGCGGTCTGGCCGTTCGACAGCGGCGCCGGCTGGCTCACCATCGGCTGCTCGGTGATCGTCACCGTGAGGTTGCCTTGCGCGATGGCGACGGTGGAGACGCGCACGTCGCGGCCCATGACGATGATGCCGGAGCGCTCGTCCACCACCACCCGCGCGGTCTGGTCGGGCTCGACCTTGAGCTGTTCCACCTCGGTGATGAGACGGATCATGTTGCCGCGGTACTTGGCCGGGATCTGGAGGGTGATGGTGGCCGGGTCGGTCGGCTCGGCGGTGTCGGCGCCCATGAAGTCGTTGATCGCCGAGGCGATGCGCTTGGCCGTGGTGAAGTCGGGGTTGCGCAGCGACAGGCGTAAGGAACGCGCCTCGTTGAGCTTGAACGCCATCTCGCGCTCGACCAGGGCGCCGTTGGAGATGCGCCCGTTGGTCGGCACGCCGCGGGTGATCTTGGCCGCCTCGCCCTCTGCGGCGAAGCCGGCAATCGCCACTGAGCCCTGCGCCAAAGCGTAGATCTCGCCGTCGGCGCCGAGCAGCGAGGTCGCCACCAAGGTGCCGCCCTGGAGCGACTTGGCGTCGCCGAGTGAGGAGACCGTGACGTCGATATGCGTACCCTGTGTCGCGAAGGGGGGAAGGTTGGCCGTCACCATCACCGCCGCGAGGTTCTGCGTGCGCATGGTCGCGCCGCGGGTGTTGATGCCGAGCCGCTCCAGCATCGCCTGCAGGGACTGCTTGGTGAAGGGGATGTTGTTGAGCGTGTCGCCGGTGCCGTTGAGGCCGACGACGATGCCGTAGCCCACAAGCTGGTTGGTGCGCACGCCCTCGACCGCGGCGAGATCCTTCACCCGCGACAGGGCGCTGGCCGGGGCCGGCGGCACCAGGACCGCCAAGCAGGCCAGCATCGCGATCAGCGGGCGGGCGAGGGAGAAGCGAGGGAGGGGCATCGGGACTCGGCGACCGGTTTTGGCGTCTTCGCGCCGAGACGATCTCTGCCAGGGCCGTGCCAAATGCCAAGTCTTTGAGAGAACGATGTTTTATCCAGAGCGGCCCTGCCGTGGCGGCGCGAGTGGGGGCAGCGTTTCCTGCCGCCCCGGCAGCTTCTGCCGGGCTGTTTACCCATGCTTAACCCTACCGGACGATGTCTTCTCGGGTCAGCGCTCGTCGTGAATCGAGGGGCGCGAGAAGGTTTCAAGCCCCCATGCGCGTCGACACACGCTTTGCCGCTGCAGCCGCGGGTGCGCTCAATGCGACCCGCCGCGCCGCCGCGCCGGGTGCCTTCGCGCCCGCCGGCACCGAGGAAACGCCCCGCGCCGCGACCGCGGGTGCAAGCCAGACCGGCATGCTCACCGGCCTCGACGCGCTCCTCACGCTGCAGGGGCAGGACGGGGCCGAGGCGCAGAAGGAGCGCCGCCGCCGCTCGGTGCAGCGCGGGCACGACCTGCTCGACGGGCTCGACCGGCTAAAGGCGGCACTGATCGGCGGCCGGGTGGCAACGCGCGACCTCCAGGTCATCGCCGGCCGCCTCGCCGAGCGGATGGCGGAGAGCGGCGATCCCCGCCTCGACGGGCTTGTGGCCGAGATCGAGCTGCGCGCGGCGGTGGAACTCGCAAAACTCGAGGCGGCCCGCGGCGTCTGAATGCGAAAAGGGGCCGGACCCCTGTCGAGGTCCGGCCAGAACGATCACTCGATTAAGCGATCACCAATAATAGGGACGTGGGCGGTAGTAGCCGTAGGGCCGGTAGAACGGCCGCGGGCGGTAATAGCCGGGAGGCGGGCCGTAGAAGCGGCGCGGACCCCAATTCGGACGGCAGATACCCCAGGGATTCGGGTGGAAACCCGGTCCGCAGCCGCCGGCGGTGCGCTCGACAAGTGCGTTGTCCGTCGCGGTGGCGAGGGGAACGGGACTGAAGGGAGCCGCCTGGGCTGACCCTGCCACACCAAGGCTGCCGGCGATCACCGCAGCCAATGCGAACGCCTTCGCGTGCGTCATCGTACGATTTCTCCGTTCGGGCCGAAGCTTACGGCCGATGTCCAAAGCTATGTCCTGCTCGATGAACCGAACCTGACTGGAGGCTCCTCTTCGCGGTGCTGACGGGAGTGACCGCCAGAGCCTGGGCACTTCGATGTGATCCCGTCCGGCAGCGCCGCTCTCTTGCCGATCCTTCCCGCTGTGAGCCTTACCAACCACCGGTTGGGCGGCCGAATGATCGTCCGCTTCCTTGAGGCGCAGCCGCGTCACGATTGACGGCTCCGCTTCGATCCTCGACAAGGCTGGCCGCGTGAGCGGGCGCGCGCCGGTCTCGCCGGATCGCCTGAGGAAAACGTCCGCGCCGCGATGCTGTTCAACTCCTTCATCTTCCTGCTCGCCTTCCTGCCGGTCGCGCTCGTGCTGCACGCAGCCGCCGAGCGCTATTGGCCGCAGGCGCGGCTGCCGCTCCTCGTCGGTCTCTCCTTCGTCTTCTACGCGTGGTGGGACTGGCGTTTCCTGCCGCTGCTGCTCGTCTCCATCGGCGTGAACTGGGGGATCGCCCGCGCCCTGCCGCGGGACCGTTCAGGCTGGCTGTTCCCGGTCGCACTGGCCGGCAACCTCGCGGTGCTCGGCCTTTTCAAGTATCTCGGCTTCCTCACCGATCTCGCCGACCTGATCCCCGGCCTCGATCTTCCGCGGATCGACCTCGCCCTGCCGCTCGGGATCTCGTTCTTCACCTTCCACCACATCATGTACCTGACGGACCTGAGGGCCGGGCGCGCGCCGGCCTTCGGGTTGACCCGCTACGCCCTCTACATCGCCTTCTTCCCGCAGGTTCTCGCCGGCCCGCTCGTGCGCTGGAGCGAGATCATGCACCAGTTCGAGGAGCGCCCCTACGCGCGCCCGGACGCCGCCGAGCGGATCGGCCGGGGGGTGATGCTGCTCACCGTGGGGCTCGCCAAGAAGGTGTTCCTCGGCGATCCGCTCTCGGTCTACGTCAACCCGGTGTTCCAGGCGGCCGCTGCGGGCAAGGCGGTGAGCATGGCCGAGGCGTGGCAGGCGACGCTCGGCTTCACCTTCCAGATCTATTTCGACTTCTCCGGCTACACCGATATGGCGCTCGGCCTCGCGCTGCTGTTCGGGATCGTGCTGCCGCAGAACTTCGACGTGCCCTACCGCGCCACTTCGCTGCGCGACTTCTGGCGGCGCTGGCACATGACGCTGTCGCGCTTCCTGCGCGACTACCTCTACATCGCAATGGGCGGAAACCGCCGTGGCCTCGCGGTGCAGGTCGGCGCCCTGTTCGCCACCATGACGCTCGGCGGCCTGTGGCACGGGGCCGGGCTGACCTTCATCGCCTGGGGCGCGGCCCACGGCATCGGCCTCGGGGCCGGCGTGCTGTGGCGCCGGGCCGGCGGGCGGATGCCGCACCTCCTCGGCTGGGTGCTGACGGCGGTGTTCGTGATCCTGACCTGGGTGCTGTTCCGCGCGACCTCGTTCGAGGCGGCTCTGGCGATCTACAAGGGGCTGTTCGGGCTGGCTCCGACCGGCTCCGGCTTCAAGTGGCGGGCCATCGCGATCGCCGCCGCGGTCGCGATGATCGGCCCAACCGCCTGGGCTGCCGTACATCGCCTGCCGCCGAACCGCTGGCTCGCGGCCGGCTTCGCCCTGTTGTTCGTCGTCGTCCTCCTGAAGATCGGGGACGATGCGAACTACGAGTTCATCTACTTCCAGTTCTGAGATGGAGTCCGTCCCCGACAGCACCGGGCCGCGGAACTGGGCGGGTTTCGCACGCCTGTTCCTCGGGACGGTGATCGGTCTGCTCGCAGGCTATCTCGCGCTGGCCTTCGTGATCGATCCCTACGACAGCGGCCGCTCGACGCTGTTCTCGGCCGGTGCCGTGCGCCCGCAGGGCCCGCGCACCGCCGCGGCGTCGCGTGGGCGCGATCCGGCCTTCGCGGGGGCGGTGTTCGGTAATTCCCACATCCAGCTCGTCGAGCCGGCCCGGCTCACGGCGGCGACCGGCATTCCCTTCGTTCAGCTCTCGGTGCCCGCGACCGGCCCCGGCGAGCAGCTCACCCTGCTCGCTTGGTTCCTGCACCACCATCCGGCGCCGAAGGCGATCGTCCTGGCGGTCGACGATTACTGGTGCATCGCCGATCCGGCCTTGCCCAACGACAAGCCGTTCCCGTTCTGGCTCTACAGTCACAAGCCGCTCGCCTATCTGCGCGGCCTCCTGCGCTTCTCCGTGGCGCAAGAGGTGGTCGAACGCGCCGGCTGGCTCCTCGGCCCGCGCCGTAAGCGGGCGGCCGCCGACGGCTGGTGGGACTACGAACCGGACTACTTGCGGCTCGGTGCCCTCGACGGCGAGCGCTTCCGCGCCGCCCGCGAGACGCCGGTCCCCGACGCGCCGGATCCGGGCAAGGCAGGGCCGGATTTCCCGGCCGCCGCACGCCTCGGCGGCGCCCTCGCGGCTCTGCCGCCCGAGACGGCGGTGGTCATGGTGTTCCCGCCGGTCTACGCCGCCGGCCTCCCCCGCCCCGGCACGCCGCGCGCCCAGGCTGAGGCCGCCTGCCGGGCGGCGATGACGGAGGCGTTGCGGCTTCACGAACGCAGCGCCCTCGTCGATGCGCGGCACGAGCGGCCCGCCTCGCACGAGCCGGACCTGTTCTTCGACCAGACCCACTACCGGCACGCCCTGGCCCGGCCGCTCGCCGACGAGATCGCCGCCGCGATCGACCGTCTGCGCAAGAAGCCCTGAACCGGAGCGGACCCGGTTTCCGCGACAGGCCGGGCCGGTGGCACCGCCGTCCATCTCACGCGTGCTGCGTCACGCCGCGGAACAACCTCATGTCGCGTCAACGGCCACCTGAGCGTGTCGTCTTTGCCGCATCGCGGGAGCTTTTCGCGCGAGACGGTGCATGGCGGCATCCGCGCGTTGTAGAGCTTGCCCGGCTCGATTATAGCCTCGCCCCAGATCGCCGCTGACCGGCAGGGAGCGCGAGGACAAGACGATGGCGAAGGTCACGATCGAGGACGGCTACAGGCCCTCCGACGACGAGCCCTTCATGAATGAGCGGCAGCGCGAGTACTTTCGTCGCAAGCTGCTCAATTGGAAGAGCGAAATCTTGCGCGAGGCGCAGGATACTCTCAGCGCGCTTCAGAGCGAGAACGAGAACCATCCCGATCTCGCCGACCGCGCATCCTCCGAGACGGATCGTGCGATCGAGCTGCGCGCCCGCGACCGCCAGCGCAAGCTGACGAGCAAGATCGACGCGGCTTTGGCCCGGCTTGAGGAGGGCTCCTACGGCTTCTGCGAGGAGACCGGCGAGCCGATCTCCCTCAAGCGCCTCGATGCGCGGCCGATCGCGACCCTGTCCCTGGAGGCGCAGGAGCGCCACGAGCGCCGCGAGCGCGTCTACCGCGACGACTGATACCGTGTCCGCTTGATCAGAGCGGGGAGTGTATCAGCAAGCCTGCGCGGCGCTTGAGCGAGGGCCAAATCCGCCATCCCGCTGGGATCGACCGGATTTGGTATGATCCGGCCTGGCGCCGTCGCCGAGACGACGTCGATCAGTGGTGCCCGGCCTCGATCCGCACGAAGCTGCGCACCGGCCCCAGGGCGGACTCGCTGCGGGTATCGACCGCGATGCGGCCCTGCAATGAGGGGGCGGTCCGGCTTGTGCCGATATCAGCGCCGGTTCTGACCCGGCCGGACAGACGGATGCAGGTCGTCGTGCCGGGAATCCGGATGAAGCCCCTCCCCTGGCTCGGGCAGGCCTCCATCGGCGTCTCGGAGGGTTGCGGTGCGCGCTCGAATGCACTCGCCGGGCGAGTGCCCGCAAGAAGAGGCACCAGGACGAGACAAAAGCCGAGACACGGCACCGCCCTGCGCATCATCCTGCTCTCCTTCGCTCCTCCGGCGCGATACGACCACCCGACGATCGACACGACAACCGATACCGATCCGATATCAATAGTGCGGTGGCGGCGGCTCCGGCGCACCGCTGGCGGACCGAAAGGCGCTTTCCTCGACCTGCTCTTGCACCCGTGCGAGCTGCCGGGTGAGCCGATCGATGACGCCCCATTGCGCGGTGATGGCCGCGTTCAGATCCTCGATCACGGCCTCCTGCTCGGTCAACCGGATCTCGAGGCGCGCGATTCTGTCGGTATCGGGGGGAATGTCGCTCATTGGCCGACCATGCGCGGGGCGCCCCGTCCCTGACAACCGGCGTCACCGTGAGCAAAGGCTGGAAAGGCCGCGATTTTCCGCCATGCCAATTTTGGATGAGCGGCATGTCTTTTCGGCATGGATACGCGCCTGCTCAAATTGCGACTTGTATTGAACGCTTGCCCGTCATGTAGAGGACGCGCTCGAAACGATGATTTATCGTTCGTTCGAGCACACGCGCAATGACTTGATTCTGTCTCATCACACAGGGCCGGATCGGAAGCCGCCGGTTTCGGATGAGCCCGACCGTAGCGGGCGCCGAGATCGTCCGGAGGCGGAGGCCTGATGTTCGCCTCAGCTCGCGAACATCCGCCGCGCCGCATCATCCGTGAAAAAGTCCGCAAAAGTCGAGGAATTCTGTCCGTTTTCCCTTCAGGGCTGTGCTTCCAAGGTGACGTGCCGACGACACGTTGCAGCATGACCGAGCACCTCACCCCCGATCTCTATACCGTGATCCTCCCAGCCCTCTGCTGGAGTCGGCGGCAGCCCGACTTCTACGCGGTGACGCAGGATGTCTCCCGGGAGGGCATCAGCTTCCGCTCGGCGGCCGAGCCGGCGCTCGACGAGCAGATCACCTGCAGCATCCGCTACATCGGCCAGGTCGATGCCCGCGTCGTCAGAACCGACGACAGGCTGTTCTTGGTCCGGCTCAAAGCATCCCGACAGAGGGCGGCCGAGGTCGCCCGCACCCTGCTGGCGCTGAGCCGTGAGCAGGAGCGCACCCTGCAGCCGGCGCGCGCACATCCGCGGATCAGCCCGGATCGCAAGGACGTGCTCGTGACCCTTGAGGATGGGCGCGTCCTGCCGGGGCGGCTGATCAACGTCTCGGCCTCCGGCGCGGCGCTGGCGCTCGACCATACATTGTCCGCCGGGGCGAGCATCACCATCGGCAGCACGGCGGCGCAGGTCGTGCGCATCTTCCGCGACGGCATCGGTGCCGCCTTCGCCTTTCCCTTCGATCCGGGGCAGGTCCATGCCGGGATCCGGCTCTGATCCGGTTTCGGTCGGAGGGATCCGTCCCGGCCCTCCCCTCGCATCCCGGCCGCGGAAGGTCTAAGTCCCCGGGCGAGCCCTGCCCGATGACGCGGCCGAAAGTCTGTCCGTGACCGACTACATCAAAAAGATCCTCTCCGCCCGCGTCTACGACGTGGCGATCGAGAGCCCCCTCGACCCGATGCCGCGCCTGACCAAGCGGCTCGGCCGCCCCGTTCTGCTCAAGCGCGAGGATCTGCAACCGGTCTTCTCGTTCAAGCTGCGCGGTGCCTACAACAAGATGGCTTCGCTGCCGCGGGAGCAGCTCGAAAACGGCGTGATCTGCGCCTCGGCCGGTAACCACGCGCAGGGGGTGGCCCTCGGCGCGGCCAAGCTCGGCGTGCGCGCGGTGATCGTGATGCCGCGCACCACGCCCGCCATCAAGGTCGATGCCTGCCGGGCGCGGGGCGCCGAGGTTGTGCTGCACGGCGATGCCTTCGACGAGGCTCTGGCCGAGGCGCGGCGCCTGGAGGCGCAGTGGGGCCTGACCTTCCTCCACCCCTTCGACGATCCCGAGGTGATCGCCGGCCAGGGCACGATCGGCATGGAGATCCTGCACCAGCATACCGGGCCGATCGAGGCGATCTTCGTGCCGATCGGCGGCGGCGGCCTGGCCGCCGGCATCGCCACCTTCGTGAAGTACCTGCGTCCCGAGACCAAGGTGATCGGCGTGGAGCCGGACGACGCCGCCACCATGGCCGAGGCGATCCGGGCGAACGACCGGGTCATGCTACCGAGCGTCGGCCTGTTTGCCGACGGCGTCGCGGTGCGGCAGGCAGGCGAGGAGACCTTCCGCCTCTGCCGCGAGCATCTCGACGCGGTGATCACCGTCGATACCGACGCGATGTGCGCGGCGGTGAAAGACATCTTCGACGACACCCGCGCGATCTCCGAGCCGTCGGGCGCACTGAGTCTCGCCGGCGCCAAGGCCTGGGCGGCGGACAATCCCGGCGCCGGGCCGCTGGTGGCGATTTCGTCGGGCGCCAACCTCAACTTCGACCGCCTGCGCCACATCGCCGAGCGGGCGGAGATCGGCGAGGAGCGCGAGGTGCTGCTCGGCGTGACCATTCCCGAGCGGCCGGGTGCCTACCGCGCCTTCATTGGCGCCCTGGGTCCCCGCGCGATCACCGAGTTCAACTACCGCTACGCCAAGGGAAGCGAGGCGCGCATCTTCGTCGGCATCAACCTGCCCGGTGGCAAGCCGGAGAAGCGCGACCTGATCGCGGCCCTGGAGGCCGCCGGTTACCGCGTCGCCGACATGAGCGACAACGAGATGGCCAAGGTCCATGTCCGCTACATGGTGGGCGGACGTGCCTCGGGTCTCGCCGACGAGCGGCTCTACCGGTTCCAGTTCCCGGAGCGGCCGGGTGCGCTGATGAAGTTCCTGGAGGCCTTGGGCGATGGGTTCAACATCAGCCTATTCCACTACCGCAACCACGGCGCCGATTACGGCCGGGTGCTGGCCGGAATCGAGGTGCCCCCAGCCGAGCGCGCCCGCTTCGACGCCGTCCTCGAAGCGCTGGCCTATCCCTATGTCGATGAGACCGACAATCCGGCCTACCGGCTATTCCTCGACAACGGCATCGGCGGCGACGCAGCCCATCGCGGGGCGTGAGAGCCGGTCCGGTACGATCGCTACGGCGCTCGCACCGCCTTGAGGGACGCAGGCCTCCTTGCGGCCGTCTTGAGGCCGTTTTTCCGCTGTCAGCCTCGGTGCCTCCGATGGCACCGGCAGGCGGCGATGGCCGTCCGCATAGAGAGGCGACCACCGATGCGCTCAGTCCTTCTCGCCCTGCTCGCTCTCGCCACGCCGGCTCTGGCCGGCCCGGCGAAGCGGGCCGCCCCCGCTACGGCTCCGTCCGCGGAGACCTCGATCCTCACGCACCGCAGCGCTGAGGATTCCATGGCGCGTCAGGCCGAGTTCGACCGGCGGATCGCCGAGCGCAGCAACCGCGCCGCCCGCTCGATCTGCTCGGGCTGCGCAGCGGGCGCCGAGGCCAGCCGGCGCGGCGCGACCGTCACGCCGGGGCTGCGCAATCCCGGACACAGCGAGGTGAGACCCGCCGATCCGTCCCAGGCGCCGCTCGATTGATCGGTCCGGCCGGTCCCGAAGGGATCACACGGCAGCGTGCGCGGGCTGGCTGCGGAACAGGGCCGTGCAGCCGGCATCCCGGTGCATGCTCAGGATCGAGGCCCGGTCGATCTCGGGATGCTCGGCGAGAACGCGGCGCACATCCTCCACGACCTTCTCGTAGCGGTGGGCGTCGAAGTCCTTCTCAAGCGGGCTGACGGCGATGTAGGCCTCGACCACGAGGACGCGTTCGGCGCGGTCCTTGGTGATATCGACGGCGATCCAGGCGGATTTGACCAGGCGGTTGGCGGCGAGCATGGGGCGAACCTCCGATGCCGCCGCGTTATCCGGCGGCTGTCGAAGGGAAGCATGGACCGAGCCGAAGAGCTTGCCAAGAGATTCCGGCGTCGTGTCAGGCCTCAATCCTCACGGATCCGGCTCGAAGACCGACGACACCGGCCGGCGCATCTTCCGGTCTGCACGCTTTGTCAAAACCGTGGCTCCGCGCCGGTGTCGTTGGAAACACCGGCGCGATGGCTGCGCGATCAGGGTTCGCGCCCGTCTTCGGCGATGGCCGCGCGCCCTGCGATCCTCGTCTCCGGATCAGGTGTCGGAGACGATCCGCAAACCCGTGAAGCCGTTCGGGCGGGATGACGCGGCGTAACCCGCGGCGCCGTCTCCCGCTTCAGAGTTCGCCGGTCCCTTCGCGCGCCCTTTCATCAGGGTTGGGCGTGCGATCCACCGCACCACCTTGTCACCCTCGTAGCGTCCGGCCCGCCGCTCGTCCCTGCGCAAAACCCAGCGCGGATGAACCGCCCCATTCCTGACCATGACCATCCCCCTCAGGGCTCCTCCGCCGCTACCGGAACGCCCCCTCGGCGCACCCCCGGTGTCACGGCAGCCCGTGCCCCAACGATGAAAGCAGGCAACGATTTCAGGAGGATTTCATCCTCCAAATTAGGGATATCCGGCATCATTTGCGCTTAAGTAGTAGCGTACATCCCCAAACAGATCTTGCCGCCGGGGGCCGCCGGACCGCGTTGCGCCACCGCAACCGCCAGTCGGCGGAGAGGACGCAACATTTCACGCAACATGGCCGCAAACAGTCAGGGCTAACTCGCTTCTTGCGAAACGAAGACGTCGCGAGGGGAAAGATGCCGAAGATCGCTATCGCAGCCCGGGCCGCTTCGATCCTTCTGATCGTGTCCGGCTCGGCTCCCGGCCTTGCGGCGACGGGCGGCGGATCGGAGCGCCGTTCCGAGGATGCCCGATCAGCGCCCGGACAGGAGGCGGGCCGCAGCCCGCAGACGTCTCAGAGAGCGGCGCGGGCATCATGTCCGCCGCGCTGGCCCTACATCGTCCTGACCTGCGTGGCGTGAGGCGGTGATGACCCTGTTCCTGATCCTGCTCGCCTGCAACCTCGCGCTCGGGCTTCTGTTCACGCTGATCGCGTCATCGGTGGAATAAGCCCGGCGGACGACACCTGAGGCGCGCAGGTCTCGCTTGACCGCAGCGACGGCTTGCGCGCACCTGATCCTATGCTGACGCTTGTTCGCCTGATGGCGTGGATCGTGGCCATCGGCCTCGTCGCCGTGACGCTCTCGCCGCTCGAGGCGCGTCCGGTCATCGCCTCGCCGAACCTGGAGCGGGCCGGCGCCTACGCCCTGTTCGGCTTTCTGCTCGCGCTCTCCTATCCGCGGCGCTGGGGGCTGGCCCTCATCGCGGCAGTCGCCCTCGCCGGCGCCCTCGAAGCGGCGCAGGGCCTGACCGTGAGCCGCCACGGACGGGTGATCGATTTTCTGGTCAAGGGCGGCGCGGCGATGATCGGCGGCCTTGCCGCGCAGGGGCTGCATCTCCTGCTCGCCCGCCGCGCGGCGCGCTGAGGCCAGAGGGCAATCCTCCGGTCAGTCGTCGCCCGCCAGCGCGCCGACGCCGATATGGCGCAGGCCGTGGCGGCGGGCCTCGTCCGGCGCGTAGACATTGCGCAGATCGACGAGGACGGGGGCGGCCATCAGCCCCTTCAGCCGCGCCAGATCGAGCGCCCGGAACGCGTTCCACTCGGTGACGATCACCAGCGCGTCCGCCCCTTCCGCGCAGCCATAGGCGTCCTCGGCGTAAGCCACGCCCTGCAGCAGCGGCCGCGCCTGCTCCATCCCCTCCGGATCGTAGGCCACGATCCGCGCCCCCGCATCCTGCAGCCCGGCGATGATCGATAGCGAGGGCGCGTCGCGCATGTCGTCGGTGTTCGGCTTGAACGTCAGGCCGAGTAAAGCCACCCGCTTGCCCCGCACCGAGCCGCCGCAGGCCGCGATCACCTTGCGCGCCATCGCCCGCTTCCTCTGGTCGTTGACCGCCACCACCGTCTCGACGATCCGCACCGGCGTGCCGTAATCCTGCGCCGTCTTCACCAGCGCCAGCGTGTCCTTCGGGAAGCACGAGCCGCCATAGCCCGGCCCCGCATGCAGGAACTTCGAGCCGATGCGGTTGTCGAGCCCGATGCCGCGGGCGACCTCCTGCACGTTGGCACCGACCTGCTCGCAGAGATCCGCGATCTCGTTGATGAAGGTGATCTTGGTGGCCAGGAACGCGTTGGCGGCGTACTTGGTCAGCTCGGCCGTGCGCCGTCCGGTGAGCAGGATCGGCGCCTGGTTGAGGTAGAGCGGGCGGTAGACCTCCTGCATGACGGCGGCCGCGCGGGCATCCTCGGCGCCGATGACGATGCGGTCGGGCCGCTTGAAGTCGCCGATGGCCGCGCCCTCGCGCAGGAATTCGGGGTTGGAGGCGACGCCGACATCGAGGTCGGGGCGGGCCTCGCGCAGGATGCGCTCGACCTCGTCGCCGGTGCCGACGGGGACGGTCGATTTGGTGACGACCACGGCATAGCCGGTGAGCGCCTCGGCGATCTCGCGCGCTGCGGCGTAGACGTAGGAGAGGTCGGCAAAGCCGTCGCCGCGGCGCGACGGGGTGCCCACCGCGATGAACACGGCCTGGGCCTGCGCCACGGCGGGTCTGAGGTCTGTAGAGAATCCGAGGCGTCTGGCGCGGACGTTCTCGGCGACGAGGGCATCGAGGCCGGGTTCGTAGATCGGCATGCGGCCCTGGTTGAGGGCTTCGATCTTGTCGGGATCCTTGTCGATGCAGACGACCTCGTGGCCGAAATCGGCGAGGCAGGCGCCCGAGACGAGGCCGACATAGCCCGAGCCAATGATTGCGATGCGCATCGGTGATCCGTCTCCCTGCCGCGGCAGCCCTCGATCCTCAGGAACCGCGGAGGAGGCCGCCTGTCACAAGGGTCGGCATATTTTCCCGTGCCGACAATGCGCGCAGCGTGGACGGTCCCGGCGCATTCGGGTGACGACCGGGTGATGATCGGGTGATGCGATTGCCCCGAAAGGCTGTGATCCGACTTAGAAGACAAAGGGCGATGCAGGCCGTCTCGCGCCTACTGGTCTCCGTAATAGTCGAGGTACCACTTCACGAAGGCCGGGATGCCGGTCGCCAACGGCGTTTCCGGCAGGCGGCCGACGAGGGCGTGCAGCAGGTCGGTGCTCGCATGGGTGCGGATCACGTCCCCCGGCGGAAGCGGCTTCAGCACGCGTTCGGCCTTGCGCCCGAGGGCCGCTTCCAGGGCGCCGATCATGGCATCGAGCCGGACCGGACGGCCGCCGCCGATATTCACAAGGCGGTAGGGCGCCACCGCGCTCAAGGTGTCGGCGGTCGAGACCGGACCGCCCTCGCCCGGCAGCGGCGGCGGACGCTCCGACAGGGCGACGATCGCGTCGATGAGATCGTCGATGTAGGTGAAGTCGCGCTCCGCCGCGCCTTCCCCGAACACCTCGATCGGCTCGCCCGCCAGGATCTTCCGGGTGAACAGGAACAGCGCCATGTCCGGCCGACCCCACGGTCCGTAGACCGTGAAGAACCGGAACGCCGTCGTCGGTACGCGGAACAGGTGGGCGTAGGAATGCGCCATCGCCTCGTTGGCGAGCTTGGAGGCGGCGTAGAGCGTGAGCGGGGAGACCGCACGGTCGGTCTCGCGGAACGGCACGCTGGCATTGCCGCCATAGGCCGAACTGGTCGAGGCCGTGAGCAGGTGTCGGACGGGGTGGGCGCGCACCGCCTCAAGCAGGTTGGCGAAGCCGACGAGGTTCGCCTCGACATAGGCGCCGGGGTCGACGAGGCTGTAGCGGACGCCGGCCTGCGCCGCGAGGTGGAACACGAGATCCGGCTTGGCGCGGGCCATCACGTCGAGGAGCGCGCCGGGCGTCTCCAGCCGGGCCTCCACCGCCTCGAAGCCTGGATCCCGGGCAAGATCCGCGTGCCGGGCCCGCTTCAGCGCGACGTCGTAGTAGGGCGAGAGGCCATCGAAGCCGGTCACGGTGTGGCCCGCCGCCAGCAGGTGCCGGCTCAGCGCGTGGCCGATGAAGCCGGCGGAGCCCGTGACAAGAGCGTGCATGCGAGGCCCGTCGCGCCGAATTCCCGAGGATGAAGCGGGATAGCCTTCGCAGCCGCGCCTCGCAAGAAATGCGATCGGGGTTGCGACAGCCCCGGACGAGTGCCCCTGAACACCCTTGGGGGAACGTTGCCGCCGCTGGTCGATTTTCGATTTGGAAGGTTTTTCGGTGCGTTGTCACGCGCCGGGTACCCTGTCCTGTCCGGTCAAGCCTGCTTCCAGCGCGGACCTGTCGCGCCGGCTCAGGGGTTGTTTCTCGGGGAATCAGGTATACTTACGCCAGACTATCAGCCGACTTATGCCTTGCACCCGCCTGCGACGCGGGTCCCGACGTCTGCCGGGGCCGAACGCCGTTGCACGGAAGGGGTGAGACCATGGAGCCGGCCGAGACATCCATCCAGGCCCAGGGCGCCGTGTCGCCCCTCGCTTGGGTCCAGCGAGTTCGAACACCGAGTGTCCGCACGATGAACCAACTTTTCCGCCTGCCGCAAGTCGGCGAGGCCGATGCGATTGCCGAGCCCTCCGCCGATCTCCGTGTCCCCTTCGCGCAATCCGGCACCTTCGTCTGCAAGTTCATCATCGGTGAGCCGAGCGACCAGGCCGTATGCTGCGGAGCCCCGGTCGCCGATGGCAAGAGCTGGTGCGCCTACCACCGCCGCATCGTGTTCGAGCCGGCCCGTCCCGGCCGCGTTCGCTGAGGCATTTTGCTGAAGCATCACGCTCGCATCCCAAGGCGAAGCGATCGGACTCGGGCGCCCTGCTCTGCACGGCGCCCGTATCATTTTCCGAACTAATCCGCGCCGAAGGCATCGAACGGAGACGGCTGGCCGACCACGGTGGGCGGGATGCCCGGTCCGCGCCAGCGCATGACGAGACGTCCGCCCTCGCGCATCCCGACGCTGTGATAGGCGGCGGCGCCCTCCGGCGGTACGCCGAGATCCCGGGACCGGTTGCCGACCGTTCCGAACCGGCGCTGCTCGTAATAGGCATCCGCCGGAGCATCGGGCGGGATGTCGCCGTAGACCGGACGCAGGCTTCGCATCGGCGCCGCCCTCGCCGCTCTCGGCCAAACCATCTGCCGCATCGCGACCCGTCGGCTCGGCCGCTCCGCTCTCCGCACTAGGGCGACCCGTTCCTGCCGTGCCGGACGCGCGCGAACCGCGGCCGTCCGGATCCGCTCGCGGCGAAGCTTGGCCGAACGTCGGGAAGAGCGGGCCTCGACGCGGGCCTCGCTCCGCGGCTCGTCGAGCTTGGCGGGCGTCGAGACCGTCTTCGACCCGACATTCGTTACTGGAGGATCGACCTTGGCCGGCGGATCAGTCCACTGGCCGGACGGCTTGCCATCGGCTGGGGAAGGGCCCGGCTTGTCCTGCGCAGCGGCAGGGTTGGCTGCCAGCAGGGTGCCGACCAGGATTAGGAGCGTTCGAAAGCGGCTGCCGCGCGACATGGGAAATCCCCTCGGGATCGGAGATGGACAACGCCGGCCGTCAGCTCCTGCGCCGGGTGCAACGATCCCGCCGTGGAAGCTCCCAGCAAAGGTAGGGGTGCGTGCCTGCGGCGTCCATAGATCCATGTATCAAAACGCGAACTTCATCGGCTCTTCCACCACAGGTCTTAGGCAAAACGCTTCATCCCAAAGCTCTCCACCCCTATCGTCGCCGTTCGATACAGCCGGGGCCGCGGCGCGGTTCGAGCTTTTCTTTCGACGATCTCAGGAGTCGGTATGGCAGCGGACGGCATGACGGTGCGGCGCCTCTGGATCCGTGATCCCCTCGCGATCCTGGCGGAGGGAGCCGCCGGAGGCGTCGTCGTCGAGGGCAGCCGCATCGCCGAGACGGTGCCCGCGGGCGCACATCCCTCCGCCCCGGTCGACGAGACCTTCGGGGCCGGGCGGCACGTGGTCATCCCCGGCCTCGTCAACACCCATCACCACTTCTTCCAGACGCTCACCCGCGCCCATCCGGCGGCGATCAACAAGCCGCTGTTTCCCTGGCTGCAGGCGCTCTACGGCATCTGGGGCCGGCTCAACCCGGAGGCGTTCCGCCTCGCCACCCGGCTCGCCTATACCGAGTTGCTGCTCTCGGGCTGCACCACGGCGGGCGACCACCACTACCTGTTCCCGCAGGGGCTGGAGAAGGCCGTCGATATTCAGGTCGAGGAGGCGCGGGCGCTGGGCATCCGCGCTGTCGTCACCCGCGGCTCGATGAGCCTGTCGCAGGAGGACGGCGGGTTGCCGCCCAGAGCGCTGGTGCAGGATGACGACACCATCCTCGCCGACAGCGAACGGGTGCTGCGCCTGTTTCACGATCCCAAGCCCGGTGCGATGGTGCGGATCGGGCTCGCACCCTGTTCACCCTTCGCCGTCACCAAGCGGCTGATGCGCGAGAGCGCGGTGCTGGCCGAGCGCTACGATTGCCCGCTCCACACCCATCTCGGCGAGACCCGCGACGAGAACGCCTTCTGCCTGGAGGCCTTCGGCCAGCGTCCGGTCGATTACCTCGAGGAGGTCGGCTGGATGACGCGGCGGGCCTGGCTCGCCCACGGCATCCACTTCGAGGACGAGGAGGTGCGCCGTCTCGGCGCGGCCGGCGTCGGCGTGTGCCACTGCCCGACCTCGAACATGGTGCTGGCCTCGGGCCATTGCCGGACCTGCGAGCTGGAGGCGGCGGGCTCGCCCGTGGGCCTCGGCGTCGACGGCTCGGCCTCCAACGACAGCTCGAACCTGATGGAGGGCGTGCGCCACGCCCTGATGATCAACCGCCTGACCTACGGCGCTGAGGCGGTGACCCATCGCGACGCCCTGCGCTGGGCGACCGAGGGCTCCGCTGCCTGCCTCAACCGTGACGATATCGGCCGGATCGAGACCGGCCGGGAGGCGGATCTGGCGCTGTTCACCCTGGATGAACTACGCTTCTCCGGTGCCCACGACCCGCTCGCGGCACTCGTGCTGTGCGGTGCCCACCGGGCCGACCGAGTGATGGTCGCCGGCCGCTGGCGGGTGATCGACGGTCAGCCGCTCGGTATCGAGACCGGGCGCCTGCGCGAGGAACATTCGCGGCTCGCCCACCAACTCTTCGGCTGACATCCGCCGAATTCGGTATCCGGATCAGCCCGTACCGGCCGGGCGCTGGCCCTCGGGCCGGAGATTGGCCTCGCGATTCCCGACATGTCGGACATTCCGATCGATCCGGTCTCGTTCAGTTGTGAGCGCATGGGCGCCGCATGTCCGCCGGGCACGACCTGCACGGGCAGTTCAGGGGTGAGCGCCTGGGACGCGTGAAAGCGACCGTCACCTGGGTGCTCTGTCAGCGCTGCCCTTAATCCCGAGGGAAACCTGCCCTGTGCCAACACGCACCCCTCGGGAAAGGATCATGCCAACTGCTGCGGATGTGAGCAAAATCCTGCGATCCGCGCGTAAACCATTGATTTAGCGTAGAGTTGGTGGGCGGCCCAGGCAGTTCCTTTAATGCCTCGGCATCTCATGGCTCTGGGTCTGCCTTTGCAATGGGCAAAGTCTGGCGCTGCGTGAGGCATCGCTGCACAAATTCTATGATGATTGCCTCGGCTTCGTGCTTAAATCCTGAAACGGAAGACCTTGTTCAGGAGTCACACGATGTCCGCACACACCGTTTCGGCCGCTCTCTTGGTGCTCGCCTTCTCGGCAGGCGGCGCCCTTGCCGGAGATCGGAGCCGGATGCCCGCGAACCCGCAAGCGGAGACCACCGGCAGCGTCGGGCGGCTGAGTGAACCGTTCGGCCTCTTCGAGGCTCCGCCCTACGATCCGCGCGATCTCGGGCCGCGCGCGGCGGGCCGCAGCGGCTTCAACCCCGACACCGCCCGCGCTCGCCACTACGCGCGCTGAGGCCGCGACGGGCCGGCCGATCACCCGCGTTCAGCAACGGGGATCGGCCGCTGCTTGCCCGGTGATTCTCATCCGTCGGCGCCGCACCCATCGGCTCCGGCGGTCCCCGGCTTTCGTATCGATGGAAAACCGGAGTTCAGGGCCGCGTACCGGATCGGACATCCATCACGATGCTTCGGGTGCGGTTCGGCGCGGCAGGACCCGGTAGTGGCGTCCGGCGTAGAGCAAGCCGTCGATATCCCTGATCTCGGCAAGCGCCTCGACCTCACAAATCAGCACGTCGTGGGTGCCGACCTCGTGCCGATCGACGATGCGGCAGTCGAAGGCGACGAGAGCATCCGGCAGGACCGGCGCCCCGGTCTGCAAGATGCCCCACTCCCGCCCGTTGAAGCGCTCGTCGCGCGGGACGCGGCCGGCAAAATCCGCCGCGAGGCCTTCGTGCGCCGCCGTCAGCGTGTTGATGCAGAGCACGCCGTTTCGAAGAAAGGCGGGATAGGCGGAGGAGCCGCGGTTGAGGCAGACCAGCAGCGTCGGCGGACCGTCGCTGACGCTGCAGACCGAGGTCGCGGTGAGACCCGCCCGGCCGCCCGGCCCGTCGGTGGTGACGAGATGCACCGCGCTCGCGAGTTGCGCCATCGCCTCGCGATAGGCCGAGGCGGAGGGGGTCTCGGAGTCGGGTGAAGTCATAGGGTTACGCCTCTCGGGGCCGAAATCGGGTCCCGATCGTTGAGCAGGACGTCGCAAGGCCCGGTCGAGCGCTCGCGAAAGCATGACGCGGTGGGCGCTCCGGCCGTTCCGGTCAAGGGCGCGGGTCGTCGTCCGGAGTGATCGCGACGGGATCGTCCCGTGCATTTCCGAAGATCGGTGCGGGATGGCACCGGGCAGAGCCCGTCCGTCGCCTTGCGGAACCGGCCGGCCCTGTCGGATGAAGCGCGGGTCGAACACCTTCGGAGACCGTGCCATTCCCGCTGCCGAACCGCATCGCCCGGCCCCGGTCCGCCAGCGCTCGCACGGAATCGTGCGCCTGCGCGCCGCCCCGGCCGGCACCGCCGCGCACGCCCCGACGCGGATCGTGGATCTCGCCGAGAGCGGTCCCTTGCGCCTTCGCTTCCCCCGCCAGGGCTCCGAGCGGATGCTGGAGGGCGTCTTGGTCAATACCGGCGGCGGCGTCGCCTGCGGTGATCGGTTCGAGGTCTCGGTCGTGGTCGAGGCCGGCGGCGCCTGCTTGCTGACCACGACCGCGGCGGAGAAGATCTACCGCTCGGACCTGCCGGATGCGGAGATCCTCAACCGGGCGAGCGTCGGCTCCGGCGCGCGCCTCGACTGGCTGCCGCAGGAGACGATCCTGTTCGATCGTGCCCGGCTCCGGCGCCGGTTCGAGGCGGATCTCGCCCGCGACGCCGCGTTGCTCGTGGCCGAGATCGCGGTGCTCGGCCGGGCGGCGCGAGATGAGAGCTTGCAGGAGGCCCTGTTCGAGGATCGCTGGCGCATCCGCCGCGACAGCCGCCTCGCCTATGCCGACGATCTGCGCCTCGACGGCCCGGTGAGTGCGCTCATGGCCCGCACCGCGATCGGCGGCGGCGCCCGCGCGCTCGCGACGATCCTCGACTTCGCGCCCGGTGCCGAAGCACGGATCGACGAAGCACGCGCCCTTCTCGGCACGTTGCCTGACTCCGTCGAGGCAGGCGCGAGCGCCTGGAACGGTCATCTCGCCGTGCGGATGCTGGCGCCGACCGTCGCGCCGCTGCGCGAGGGCGCCGCCCGTTTCCTGGCCGCGTGGCGCGGGCAGCCGATGCCGCGCGTCTGGCAGAGCTGACCGACCCGCTTGACCTCGGCGCGAGCATGATCCTTGCTCGCGCCGACCTTCAAACCCGGCCGCCTGCCACCTCAGCCCTCTGCCTCAGGACGCACGCCTTGCTCCTTACGCCCCGCGAGAAAGACAAGCTCCTCGTCGCCATGGCCGCCCAGGTCGCCCGCAACCGGCTGGCGCGTGGGGTCAAGCTCAACCATCCCGAGGCGGTCGCGCTCATCACCGACTTCGTCGTCGAGGGTGCCCGCGACGGTCGCTCCGTCGCCGAATTGATGCAGGCGGGGGCCACCGTCCTCGACGCCTCGCAGGTGATGGAGGGGGTGCCGGAGATGATCCACGACATCCAGGTCGAGGCGACCTTTCCCGACGGCACCAAGCTCGTCACGGTCCACCACCCGATCCGCGGCATCCCCTCGGCGGACGTGCCTGGCACCGTGACGACCCTGCCCGCCGAGATCGTGTTCAACGTGGGCGCGCCGCGCACCGTGATCGAGGTCGCCAATACCGGCGATCGCCCGATTCAGGTCGGCTCGCACTACCACTTCTTCGAGGTGAATCCGGGCCTCGTCTTCGACCGCGACAAGGCCCGAGGCCAGCGCCTCGACATCGCGCCGGGCACCGCGGTGCGCTTCGAGCCGGGCTCGACCCGCGCGGTGGCGCTCGTGCCGCTTTCGGGAGACCGAAAGGTCTTCGGCTTCCGCGGCGACGTGATGGGTCCTCTGTGAGCCTGACCGACGAGGTGCACGAGCGCGACCGGGGGATGATGGCGCTCGATGCCGAGGCGCATTTGCTGACGACGAAAAAGCGCGGCGTCTGCGCGATCTCCGGCGTCGAGATGAACCGCCGCAATCTCGTTCCGTTGGCGAGCCTGCGCCCGGCGCTCGCCGGACATATCCGGTCGGACTATCCGGGCCTCGCCGACGACGCGCTCATCAGCGTCAAGGAACTCGCCCGGTACCGCACCCGCTACGTCGCCGAACTGCTGGCGGAGGAGCACGGCGAGTATTCCGATCTCGACCGGCAGGTGGCCGAGAGCATCGCCGCGCAAGACACGATCGCCGAGAACGTCGAGGAAGATTACGACGAGCACCGCAGCTTCGGCGAGCGCGTCTCGGACGGGCTCGCCGCCTTCGGCGGGTCCTGGGCCTTCCTCATCAGCTTCGCGCTGGTGCTGGCCGCCTGGATGGCAGTGAACGTCACCATGGGTGAGAGGGGGGCGTTCGACCCCTACCCGTTCATCCTGCTCAACCTCGTCCTGTCCTGCCTCGCGGCGATCCAGGCGCCGATCATCATGATGAGCCAGAGCCGGCAGGACAAGAAGGACCGCCTGCGCTCAAACAACGATTACCGCGTCAACCTGAAGGCGGAGCTGGAAATCCGGCATCTGCACGAGAAGATGGATCATCTCGTCACGAAGCAGTGGCAGAGACTGGCGGAAATCCAGCAGATCCAGCTCGAGATGCTTCAGGAGATGCGCACCCGTGTGGCGCGCAAGCCGGTCGTCAAGGTCAAGAAGGTCGTGCGCAAGAAGCGCGCGAAGCCAGCGACCTCCGACGCGGCTCCGCCCGCCGCCGGGGCCGGACCGCCCTCCGGACCGCCCTCGCCCGATCCCGCGGCCTGAGGGCTTCCTGCCCGACCCCCTCGGCACCGATCCTGCCTGTCCCCCTGGCGTCCCTGAAACCTGAGTGTCCCTCATGTCTGCCCGCCTGCCCCGCGCCGCCTATGCCGACATGTTTGGCCCGACCACCGGCGATCGCATCCGGCTCGCCGACACCAGCCTGGAGATCGAGATCGAGCGCGACTTCACGACCTATGGCGAGGAGGTGAAGTTCGGCGGCGGCAAGGTGATCCGCGACGGGATGGGCCAATCACAGGCGACGAACGCGGAAGGCGCGGTCGACACCGTCATCACCAACGCCGTCGTGCTGGATCACTGGGGCATCGTGAAGTGCGATGTCGGCATCGTGCGCGGCCGGATCTTCAAGCTCGGCAAGGCCGGCAACCCGGATGTTCAGGCGAATGTCGACATCGTCGTCGGCCCCGGCACCGAGGTGATCGCGGGCGAGGGCAAGATCCTCACCGCCGGCGGCTTCGACAGCCACATCCACTTCATCTGCCCACAGCAGATCGAGGAGGCCTTGTGTTCCGGCGTCACGACGATGCTGGGCGGCGGCACGGGTCCCGCGCACGGTACCTTCGCCACCACCTGCACGCCCGGCCCCTGGCACATCGCTCGGATGATCGAGGCGGCGGACCATTTTCCAATGAACCTCGCCTTTGCCGGCAAGGGCAATGCCTCGGTGCCCGGCGCCCTGGAGGAGATGATCCGAGCCGGCGCCTGCGCGATGAAGCTGCACGAGGATTGGGGCACCACGCCCGCCGCGATCGACACCTGCCTAACGGTCGCCGACGCCTACGACGTGCAGGTCATGATCCACACCGACACGCTCAACGAGTCGGGTTTCGTCGAGGACACGATCGCCGCCTTCAAGGGCCGCACCATCCACGCCTTCCATACGGAGGGCGCGGGCGGCGGACACGCGCCGGACATCATGCGGGTCGCGGGGCTCGCCAACGTGCTCCCGTCGTCGACGAATCCGACGCGGCCGTTCACGAAGAACACCATCGACGAGCATCTCGACATGCTGATGGTGTGCCACCACCTCGACCCATCGATTCCCGAAGACCTCGCCTTCGCCGAGAGCCGCATCCGCAAGGAGACCATCGCGGCCGAGGACATCCTGCACGATCTCGGCGCGCTCTCGATGATGTCCTCCGACAGCCAAGCGATGGGCCGGGTCGGCGAGGTCGTGATCCGCACGTGGCAGACCGCCGACAAGATGAAGCGCCAGCGCGGCGCCCTGCCCGGAGACGCGTCGGGCAACGACAACCTGCGGGCGCGACGCTACGTGGCGAAGTACACGATCAATCCGGCCATCGCCCACGGCGTGTCGCGGCACATCGGCTCCGTGGAGGCGGGCAAGCTCGCCGACCTCGTTCTGTGGACGCCCTCCTTCTTCGGGGTGAAGCCGGACCTCGTCATGAAGGGCGGAATGATCGCCACCGCCCCGATGGGTGATCCCAACGCCTCGATCCCGACGCCGCAGCCGGTGCATTACCGACCGATGTTCGGCGCCTACGGCCGCGCCCCGTTTGCCACGGCCCTCACCTTCGTCTCGAAGGCCGCGATCGAGGACGGGGTGAAGGAGCGGCTGCGCGTCTCCAAGGAGCTGGTGGCGGTGGAGAACGTGCGCGGCGGCATCTCGAAGAAGAGCATGATCCTCAACGACGCGACGCCGGTGATCGAGATCGACCCCGAGACCTACGATGTGCGCGCCGATGGCGAGCTGCTGGTCTGCGAGCCGGCCGAGGTTCTGCCGATGGCGCAGCGCTATTTCCTGTTCTGAACCATGATCCGCGCCACCCGCGTCATTCGCCGTGATCGTCTCGGCTCCGGCGAGATCGTCGATCGCATCGTGCTCGATTCGAACGACCGCCACCGCCGCCGCATGGCGATGCGCGGCGTCGGCGGCACCGCCTTCCTGCTCGACCTCGCCGAGGCCACCGTGCTCGATGACGGTGACGCCCTCGCGCTGGAGGATGGCCGGCTGGTCTGGGTCGAGGCGGCGCCGGAGGCGTTGCTCGAGATCCGCGCGCCCTCCCCGCACGCGCTCAAGCGACTGATCTGGCACATCGGCAACCGGCACATCCCCGCCGAGATCGGCGAGGAGGCGGTGTGGATCGGCCACGACCACGTGCTCGCCGAGATGGTGCGGGGTTTAGGGGGCAGCGCCGAGCCGGTGACGCGGCCGTTCCGGCCCGAGGGCGGCGCTTATGCCGGCGGGCACGGGCATGCCGAGAGGCACGACCATGGGCACGCTCATTCGCACGGCCACCATCACGCCCATGATTGATGCGCTGCGGCTGATGGCGTGGCTCTCGCCGACCTACCCGGTCGGTGCCTTCGCCTATTCCCACGGACTCGAATGGGCAGTGGAGTGCGGCGATGTGCGAGACGCCACCACCCTCTGCCACTGGCTCGGCGACGTGCTGGAGCGGGGCGCGGGGCGCAACGACATGATCCTCTGCGCCGCCGCCCATCGCGCCACGGAGGCGGGCGACGGGGCGGGACTCGTCGAAATCAACGATCTCGCGCTGGCGCTCGCCCCCTCGCGCGAGCTTCACCTGGAAACGAGCCAGCAGGGCCGCAGCTTTCTCGACGCGACGTTGCGGGCGTGGCCCTGCCCTACCCTCTCGACCGTCGCCGAGCGGCTCGCGGCCGAGATTGCTTATCCCGTGGCCGTTGGCGCGGCGGCCGGCGCGCACAGCGTCGCGCGGAAAGCGACGGTGGCGGCCTACGGTCTCGCCTTCGTCCAGAACCTCGTCTCGGCGGCGCTACGGGTGGCGCCGGTCGGCCAGAGCGCCGGCACGGCGGTACTCGCCGCGCTCACGCCGCAGGTCGCTAAACTCGCGGAGACGCTTCAGGTCGGAGACCTCGACGCGCTCGGCAGCGCGACCCTGCGGCTCGATCTCGGTTCCTTCCGGCACGAGACGCAGTATTCCCGCATCTTCCGCTCCTGAGGACATCTTTGGACGTTATGGCATCCCTCAACGGACCTCTGCGCGTCGGCATCGGCGGCCCCGTCGGCTCGGGCAAGACGGCGCTGATGGAGCAGCTCTGCCGCCGCTTCCGCGACCGTTACGAGATCTGCGCGATCACCAACGACATCTACACCAAGGAGGATGCCCGCATCCTCACCGTGGCCGGGGCGCTACCCGAGGAGCGCATCCTCGGGGTCGAGACCGGCGGCTGCCCGCACACGGCGATCCGCGAGGACGCCTCGATCAACCTTGCCGCCGTGACGGAGATGCGTCGCCGATTTCCCCGGCTCGACCTCGTGCTGATCGAATCCGGCGGCGACAACCTCGCGGCGACCTTCTCGCCGGAACTGGCCGACATCACCCTCTACGTCATCGACGTGGCGGGCGGCGAGAAGATCCCGCGGAAGGGCGGACCCGGCATCACTCGCTCGGACCTGCTCATCGTCAACAAGACCGACCTCGCGCCACTGGTCGGCGCCGACCTCTCGGTGATGGAGGCCGACACGCGGCGGATGCGCGGTACGCGGCCTTACGTGTTCGCCTCGCTGCGCGAAGGACACGGGGCCGACACGGTCGCGCGCTTCATCGTCGAGGCGGGCGGATTGGGTTGAGGCCGGTTCAGGTGATCCGCATCGGGTGAGTGCGCATCATTTCGCCCCGCTCGCGGGGAGAAGGGAATCCGGCTGTACCCACTTTCCTCACGACGGGGCGGAACGGCGGAACGCGTCGCGTTCCTCCAACACCTCGATCAGGTCGAGCACGCGCACGACCTGACCCGAAACGTTCCACCACGGCGGTAGGCGGCGCGAGGCCAGGACCGGATGGTGGAGCACGGCCTCCACGAGGAACGCTGTCTCCGGCAGCGGCGGCGCCGAGAGGCCCGGCGCGCGGCTCGCGGGCAGGACGGCGCGGGCGAGCAGCCGAGCCTTGTGAGCGCCGCTCACGCGGGCGCGCCGGGTCACCGAATCGAGGCCGTTCACCTCCACCGCGCGGCCGATCTCCGCGTAGATCGTGCCGGCGGCGCGGATCGCCGGGCGGCAACCTAAGGGAAGTGCGGCGATGCCGGGCTCGGCGCGCGCGTAGAGCTCGGCGGCCGCCGTCAGCAGGTCGGCCACGACCCGTTGCAGGCCGGGGCTGAGCCGGGGGTCGGCGAGGAAGGCGCCCGGATCGATTCCGGCCGCGTCGAGCCAGTTCCGCGGCAGGTAGAGACGCCCGGCGCGGGCATCCTCGCCGACGTCGCGGGCGATGTTGGTCAACTGCATCGCCACGCCGAGGTCGCAGGCGCGGGCGAGCGCGTCCGCATCGCGCACGCCCATCACCAGCGTCATCATCGCCCCCACCGTTCCCGCGACGCGGGCGGCGTAGGCGGCGAGATCCGACAGGGTGTCGTAGCGCCGCCCTTCGAGGTCCCAGGCGAAGCCCTCGAGCAGGGCACGCGGCAGCGCCTCGGGGATGGTGTGGCGGGCCAAGACCTCGGCGAGCGCCCGGTCGGCCGGGTGGTCGGCGGGCCGGCCGGCGAGCGCCGCCGTCAGCCGCCGTTCCAGCCGCGCCAGGGATGCGCCCCGGTTGCCGCCCGCCGCGTCCACCGCATCGTCGGAGAGGCGGCAGAAGGCGTAGAGGCCGTAGGCGGACACCCGCACCTTAGGCGGCAGCAGCATCGAGGCCGCGAAAAAGCTTTTCGACCCGGCGCGGATCGTGGCCCGGCAGGCGGCCCAGTCGCTGGGGCTGGCGGCGGAGGGATCAGGCACGAACACGGGCATCCGGCACCACGGAATCGAGGACACGGGCCGAGGAGAGAACGCCCGGCAGACCAGCGCCGGGGTGTGTCCCCGCGCCGACGAGGAAGAGGTTCGCCACGTCCTCCGAGCGGTTGTGCGGGCGAAACCACGCCGATTGCGTCAGCACCGGTTCGAGCCCGAAGCCGGAGCCGCGAAAGCTCAGGAAGTCGTCGGAGAAGTCCTGCGGCGTCGTCACCCGCGAAGTGACGAGGGCGTCGGACAGCCCCGGCAGCACCGAGCCTTCGAGGAAGTGGGCGATCCGCTGGCGGTAGGGCTCGGCGAGCCGCGCCCAATCCTGGCCGCCGGCCAGGTTCGGCACCGGCGCGAGCACGTAGAAGGCATCGCAGCCCGGCGGGGCGAGCAGCGGGTCGGTCGCGGTCGGGCGGTGGAGGTAGAGGCTGAAATCGTCCGCCAGATGCTTGCGATCGAAAATGTCCTGCAGCAACGCGCGGTAGCGCGGGCCCATCAGGATCATGTGGTGATCGACCTCCGGGTATTTCCTCCGGGTGCCGAAATACCAGACGAACAGCCCCATGGAGGACGCGGCGCGCGCGAGCCGCCGCGCGCTCCAGCGCCGGGTCCGGCCGCCGAGCAACGTGCCGTAGGTGAAGGCGGAATCGGCGTTCGAGACGACGATGTCAGCGGGAATGCTCTCGCCGTCCGCCAACGCGACGCCGGTCGCCGCCCCGCCCTCGACCCGGATGCGCGCCACGTCCGCGCCGCAGCGGATCGTCCCGCCCTGCCCACGGATCAGGCCGCAGAGCCCGTCCACCAGCCGCCCGGTGCCGCCCATGGCGAAGTGGACGCCCCACTGCCGCTCCAGATGGGCGATGAGGCAGTAGATGCCGCTGGCGCGGAACGGGTTGCCGCCGATGAGCAGCGGATGGAAGCTGAAGACCGTGCGCAGCCGCTCGTCGCCGATGAAGCGGGCGACCACGTCGTAGACGCTGCGATGGCCCGAGAGGCGCAGGAGGTCGGGCGCGATCCGCAGCATCGCACCGACGCTCCCGAAGGGGACGTGGCCGAGTCTCTCGAATCCGACCCGGCACACGGCCTCGCTATGGGCCATGAAGCGCTCGTAGCCGGTCACGTCATCGGGCGAGAACCGGGCGACCTCCGCCCGCATCGCCGCGCGGTCGCCGCTATAGGCGAAGCTTTCGCCGTCCTCGAAGCGGATGCGGTAGAACGGCTGCATCGGCACGAGGGCGACGTCCTCGTGCATCGCCCGCCCGCACAGGCGCCACAGCTCCTCGAACAGGAACGGCGCCGTGACGATGGTCGGCCCGGCATCGAAGGTGAAGCCATCCTGCCGGTGAACGCGGGCACGGCCGCCGGGTTGGTCGAGCCGCTCCAGCACGGTGACGCGGTAACCGCGCGCGCCAAGCCGGATCGCCGCCGCCAGCCCGCCGAAGCCGGAACCGATCACGACGGCGTGCGGCCGGGCATCGGGGCCTGTCGCGTCAGTCGGCTTGACGGCAAGTGTCAACATCAGTTGACACTATGGCCGGGATTCTCGTTAGCGCAAGAGGCGATTCAGGCCGGCGTGGTCCGCGCGGCGCCCGCTTCCGCCAGGATGATGTCGGCAACCCGCTCCGGCGCCTCCTCGTGGGCGAGATGGCCGAGCCCCCGCAGCAGCTCGACGCGGGAGTCCGGCAGGCGCTCGCGGAGGGTGAAGGCGTCCTCCGGCTTGATCGCTTTGTCGTCGCCGCCGACGATCAGCAGCGTGCGGGTGTCGAGCCGCGGCAGATCGCGCGACAGTGCTGGCAGATCCCAGTTTGCCATCATGCCGAGCGCGCCGGCGACGTGGCCGGCGCGGGTGAACAGCCGCCGGTAGAGGTCGAGCCCCTGCGCATCGAGGCGCGAGCCGGTGCCGTCGATGAGCCGGCGCACCGCGGCCCGGTCGGCGCCCCAGGCGAAGACTTTCGGCGTCACCGGGTTGAGGAACAGCATCCGGGCAATGCTGGGAAACAGGAAGCTGGCAACCCCTGGAAACGGAGTCAGCGCGCCGTTGAGCGCCACCAACAGGTCGGGAGCGATGCGCCGGTCGAGGCACATCCGCGCGAGCACAGCGGCGCCGGCCGAGTGACCCACGGCGAGGCGCGGCGTCAGGCCGAGGCCGGCGGCGAGGTCGCCCACCGCCTCGGCCATGCCGGGCAGGGAGAGGTGGCGGGCAGGCAGCGGATCGGTGAAGCCGTGGCCCGGCAGATCGGGCGCCACTACGCGGAACCCGCGCGCGGCCAGGAGCGGCGCCAGCCCACGCCAGGAATGGGTCGCGGCCCCGGTGCCGTGCAGGAGCAGCAGGCCGGGTGCGTCCGGCTCGCCGAATTCCTGCAGGTGCCAGCGGAGGCCGGCCGCCTCGACGAAGCGGCTCGCGGCTCGGTGCGGCCAGTCGCGGCCGTCGCGCTCCCAATCCGGACGGTCGTCGTGGAGGGGCAAGAGCAAACGGGCCTCAGGCTGTGGCGGCGCGCACCGCCGCGCTGACGCTGCCCGCATCGGCGTGGGGCAGCGGACAATAGCGCGCCTGCGCCGCCTCGGCGAGGCGGCGCGCGCCGTCCGGACGCGCGCCGGTGTCGATCACGAGGATAGGCAGGCCTTGGACCCGCAGCAGGCGGGCGGCGGCCAGCGCCTCCTCCCCGGCGAGCGCCCGGCCGCCGAGGCCGGAGCGGGCGACGTTGGCGCGCCCGTCGGTGAGCAGGACGATGACTGGGCTTCCGCCCCCGCGGCGGATACCGAGCGCCAGGGCCGCCGCGGCGTCGAGCCCGGCGGCGAGCGGCGTGCCGCCCCCGCCCGGCAGGCCTGCCAGCGCGCGCTTGGCCCGCACTAGAGAGCGCGTCGGCGGCAGCACGGTCTCGGCGCCGGTGCCGCGGAAGGCAACGAGGGCGATCCGGTCGCGCCGGACGTAAGCCTCGGCGAGCAGCAATTCGACGGCGCCCTTCGCTTCCGCCAGCCGTTCGAGCGCCGCCGAGCCGGAGGCATCGACGCAGAAGATCGTCGTGGTCTCGCTGCGCCGCTTCAGCCGGCGGATCCGGAAATCCTCCGGGGTGACGACGATACGGCCCACGTCATCCCCGGCTCGACGCAGGCGCTGCCACGGGGCGGCGGCGCGGAGCGTCGCAATCAGGTCGAGCCGCCCCCGGCGCGGGTCGCCGGGACGGCTGCCGACTGGGCGGCCCAGCAGCGGCGAGGCCGAGGCCGCACCCATCCGCCCGGCAGCGGTCGCGCGCAGCGGCGGCCCGCCGGCGAGAAGCTGCGCCAGCAGATTTTTTGGCAATGCGGCGCGGACGGCTTCGAGCACCCTTTCGTCGGGCGCTTGTGCCGTCGACTCGTTTCGCTCCGACGCGTCGTCGGGCGCTGGCTGAGCGTCTTGCGGAGGATGCGGCTCCGGAGGCGGCGGGTGCTCTGCCGCGTCCCCGTCGGGTTGCGGCGGAGAGGGCAGCCGCGTCGCCCGCGGGGCGAGCACGAACCCGGCCGCTTCGATCAGGTCGGCCTCGCCCGGTTCCGCACGGCCCGCCGCCGCCGCGATCAGCCGGGCGGCCCGGAGGGCGAGGAGCGGCGCCCGCAGGGATGCGACGCCGAAGGCTTCCGCGACGGCGCACAGGGTGGCGACCGGATCGTCCGGGGCCTGTCCGGGTGGCATCGGCGCCCGCGACTCCCGTCGCGTCGGCGTCTCTCCCCGTCGTGATGCCGTGGCCTGCGCCTCGCGCAGGCCCACGCCGTTCAGGTCGATGCGGAAGGCGAGCCGGTCGGCGAGGGCCGCCGCGACGGCCTCGTCCTCATTCCCCTTGTCCTCTTGTCCTTCGTCGAGCAGCACGAGGCCGAACCGGGCCGGGAGCCGGGCGGCGAGACCGTCGCGTTCGAGTCTCAGCATTCCAGTATCGAGGGCGGCCGCGAGCCGGGCGACGGTGCCGCGCTCCAGCCGCTCGGCCATCGGCACCAGCACGAGCCCGCCATCGGCCTCCGCCAGAAGTCCGCGCTGGATCACGGGGCGGCCGGCGCGCAGGGTCGCGGGCAGATCGAGGCCACCGATCAGCCGGTCGTCGGCGATGCCCGGCGGCATCCGGCGGATCGGCCCGGCGAAAAGGTCGCGAAGATGGTCGAGCCAAAGGTCGCGCACCGGCCCGGCGCGAGCGCGCAGCACGATTCCGCCGAGGCCGTGCGGATCGGCGGCGAACAGGGCGGCGGCGCGCAGCGCATCGTCCCAGGCCCCGGCCGGATCGTCGGGCTCCGGGGCCATCGCGGGGCTCAGCGCTTGAACATCGGGTGCTCGACCCGGTCGCCGGCGCGGATGCCGAGCTTGGCGGCGGTGCCGGCATTGAGTTCGAGCACCGCCAGAACCGGCTCGCCCGACGAGATCACCTTGGTCGAGAGCGGCTCGGTGTCGGCGGCGATCCGGGCGATCGAGCCGTCGGAGCGGATGAACACCATGTCGAGCGAGAGGTAAGTGTTCTTCATCCACATGGTGGCCGGCGCCGGCCGCTCGAAGTCGAACAGCATGCCATGGTCGACGGGCATGGAACGGCGGTACATCAGCCCTTTGGCGCGCTGCGCGTCGGTGCGCATCACCTCGACTTGGAAGGCGTGGCGGCCATTCTTCGCGACGATGGCGAGCGGCTCGGTCGCGGCCTGGGCGGCAGGTGCCGTGTCCTGGGCTCGGGCCGGCGGCAGCTGGGTCGCCGCCGCCAGCGCGGCGAGACAGGCGGCGAGAAGGAGCTTGGACGCGGATCGGAACACGGGCACGCGGATCACCGTCAATGGGAGGCCGGAAGCGCCCCGTCGACGAGGCGGACTTCCGCCGCCATAGCACCCTTCGAGCCGTCGCCGTAGCGCACCAGCACCTGCTCGCCGGGCTTCAGCTCGGCGATGCCGTAACGGCGCAGAGTCTCCATGTGGACGAAGATGTCCGGCGTGCCGTCGCCGCGGCTGAGGAAGCCGAAGCCGCGCAGGCGATTGAACCATTTCACCACCGCAACCTCCAGGCCGCTCGTGGGCGTGACGACCTCATGCGTGCGCGCCATGGGCAGTTCGGAGGGGTGGAGCGCGGTCGACTGATCCAGCGAGATCACCCGGAAGGTCTGCCAGCCGCGGGCGCGCTTTACCGCCTCGACCACGATCCGCGCGCCCTCGCTCGCGGCCTGGTGACCATCCCGGCGCAGGCAGGTGATGTGCAGCAGCACGTCCGCCGAGCCGTCATCCGGCACGATGAAGCCGAACCCCTTCGAGACGTCGAACCACTTGATGCGCCCGGCGATCTCCACGAGTTCGGGCGGACGCTCCTCCTCGCTTTCCCGCTCCGTCGCGCGGTGCCGCATGTCCGGCGTGCGAAGCTCGACGGAACTCAATTCGTGATCGTTCGACATGTAAGCAACCCGTGCCGAATCGCGCGGCGCAATCCCGGAGCTACGTTAACAAAGTCAGATTACGCGGAAAGCCCGTTTGGCCGGCAACGGGACACTTCAAATGATCATTTTTCGAAGGCATGGCGACAATGTCGCATCTCCCCGGGGCCGTGTCGCCGGCCTGTCTGATCAGTCTTGAACAGATTCCGGCACGGGAGAGCGTGGCCGCACAAAGGGTTAAGGTCGCCCCTGCCGCCTTTCGCGGGAGTGTCGCCCCTCACGCGCACGATGCGAGGGGGCGCAGGGCCGGCTGTCCAGCAGGCAGCGGCTTACGCGCGCACCCTTCGCCCGGACCCGCGAACGGTGGTAGGCCGCGGCCATGTCTGCCTCCCCCACGTCCACGCCGCTCCGCCCGAGCCGGCGGATCGATGCCGTCGATCTGGCCCGCGGGACGGCGCTCGCGGCGATGGCGGCCTATCATGGGCTGTGGGACCTCGGCTTCCTGCAACTCACGCCCCAAAACTACGCGCTGACACCACCGGGACGCCTGGCGGCCCACGGCATCGCCGGCGCGTTCCTGCTGCTGGTCGGCGTCGGCCTCGTGCTCGCCAACGGCGACGGTGTGCGCTGGCGGCTCTTCATCCTGCGCCTCGCCCGTATCGGCGGCGCGGCGCTCCTCATCACGGTGGCGACGCGGATCGCCTTTCCGCAGAGCTACATCTTCTTCGGCATCCTGCACTGCATCGCCGTCTCCAGCCTGCTGGGACTGCCGTTCGTGTTCCTGCCGGCTTGGGTCGCGGCGCTCACCGCCGTCGGCGTGATGCTAGCCCCGCACGTCGTGGCCCATCCCCTGTTCGACGCGCCGGAATTCTATTTTCTCGGTCTCGGCCGAGGGCTGCCGGACAGCAACGACTGGGTGCCGCTGTTTCCCTGGTTCGGGCTGGTGCTGGCCGGGATCACGCTAGCCCAGCTGCTTCGGCCGAGGCTGGCAGGGTCGGCGCTCGCACAATGGCGCGCCCGTAACCCGATGGCGCGCGGGGCGGCCTTCGCCGGACGGCACAGCCTTGCGGTCTACCTCGTCCACCAGCCGGTGCTGCTCGCCCTCCTGACCGGCCTCGTGACGCTGACCGGTCCGCACCCGAAGGCCGGGCTCGCGAACTTCCGAAAGGATTACGTCGCGCACTGCACCCGCACCGGCGGCGAGGCGGGAGCCTGCCGGATCGCCGCCCGCTGCACCGCGGACGCCCTACGCCGGGAGGGGCTCTGGGGCTCCGGCAAACCGTATTCGGTCGAGGAGCGGGCCAAGGCGCAGGGCCTCTCGCAACGCTGCTACGAGGCCGCGGAAGGCACCGCGGCCCCGCCGTGAGGACTTCGTGTCTCTCACAAAACTCCCGCTGCGCTGTCCTCGCCAGAGCGAGAACGGTCGGTGACCGGGAGTTTTGTCAGGCGCTCTCAGTCCTTCGCACGCTCAACGTAGGAGCCGTCGGCCGTCATGATGACGACGCGGGTGCCGGTGGTGATGTGGGGCGGCACCGAGGTCTTCACGCCGTTCGACAGGAGCGCCGGCTTGTAGGACGAGGAGGCCGTCTGGCCCTTGGTGACCGGCTCGGTCTCGACAATCTCGAAGGTCATGCGCTGCGGCAGCTCGATGGTCAGCGGCACGCCGTTATGGGTCGAGAGGGACACGGTCATGCCCTCCTGCAGATAGGGGGCGGAGTCGCCGATGACGTCCGCCGGAACGGCGATCTGCTCGTAGCTCTCGGGGTTCATGAAGTGATACCCCTCGCCGTCCTGGTACAGGAAGGTGTGGTCGCGATCCTCGACGAAGGCGCGCTCGACCTGCTCGGTGGTGCGGTAGCGCTCGGAGACCTTCACGCCGTCGGTGATGCGGCGCATGTCGAGCTGCGTCACCGGCGTACCCTTGCCGGGATGGATGTTCTCAGCCGTCAGGATGACGTAGAGCTTGCCGTCCTTATCGACGACGTTGCCCTTGCGAAGGGTACTGGCAATCACTTTCACGAGCGTGGACCTTGGCTGGACGAGAACGGCGGCTCTTCACCGGCGTCTCGGCCGGGTGAGCGGAATCATCCGCGAGGCCCTACCCTATCCGCGGTTCGGTTGCCAGCCGGAGGCTGTTTTCGCGTGAGTCACGAGTCTTCGCCCTGGTGGCATTCCGGCCTCCACGCGGATCGCCGGCCGCTGCTGCTGACCCGCAACCGCATCCTCGCGGAAATCCGCGCGTGGTTCGCGAGCCGCGATTTCGTGGAGGTGGAAGCCGCCGCGCTGCAAGTCTCGCCGGGCAACGAGGCGCATCTCTCGGCCTTCGCCACCGAGGCGATCCTGCCCGATGGCGGGCGCGAGCCGCTCTACCTCCACACCTCGCCGGAATTCGCCTGCAAGAAGCTTCTGGCGGCGGGCGAGCCGCGCCTGTTCAGCCTCGCACACGTCTTCCGCAACCGCGAGCGCGGCGCGCTGCACCATCCCGAATTCACCATGCTCGAATGGTACCGGGCGGGCGAGGACTACGACGCGCTGATGGCGGATTGTGCCGCCCTGCTGGCGCTCGCCGCCGAGAGTGCGGGCGCCCGGCGCCTGACCTTCCGCGGGCGCGAGGCGGATCCGTTCGCGCCCTTCGAGCGGCTGACCCTGGCCGAGGCGTTCCAGCGCTTTGCGGCCATCGATCTCCTCGCCACGGTCGCGCCCGACGGCGCCACCGACCGCGACAGGCTCGCCGACGCGGTGATGACCCGCGGCCTTCGGGTGGCGCCGGACGACAGCTGGGCCGACCTGTTCAGCCGCGTCCTCGTCGGGCTGATCGAGCCGCATCTCGGGCAGGGACGCCCGACGGTGCTGTGCGAGTATCCGGTGAGCGAGGCGGCGCTCGCCCGGCCGAGCCCGCGCGACCCGCGCGTCGCCGAACGGTTCGAACTCTATGCCTGCGGCGTCGAACTCGCCAATGCCTTCGGCGAACTCACCGACCCGGCCGAGCAGCGCCGCCGCTTCGAGGCGGAGATGGCGGAAAAGGCCCGCATCTACGGCGAGCGCTACCCTATCGACGAGGAGTTTCTGGAGGCGCTCGCCGTGATGCCCGAGGCCAGCGGCATCGCGCTGGGCTTCGACCGGTTGGTGATGCTGGCCACCGGTGCGCCGCGCATCGACGACGTGATCTGGACCCCGGTCGCCCGGGGCAGAACCCGGTGAGTGGTGACACGGTGAGTCTTGCACTGAAGAGCACGGCCGCGCTCGCCCGTGCCGGGCTGGTGGAGGCGGCCGCCCTCCCCGCTCTGGAGCGAGTCGCGGCGCGCTACGCGGTCTCGGTGACGGCCGACATGGCCGAACTGATCGACCGGGACGACCCCGACGACCCGATTGCCCGCCAGTTCGTGCCGCGCGCGGAGGAAATCGAGACGCGGCCGGAAGAGCGCGCCGATCCGATCGGCGACGACGCGCATGCGCCGGTGCCCGGCATCGTCCACCGCTATCCCGACCGGGTTCTGCTCAAGCCGCTCCACATCTGCCCGGTCTATTGCCGGTTCTGCTTCCGCCGCGAGCGCGTCGGACCCGCCGGCCACGGCTCGCTCAGTGAGGCGGAGCTGGCGGGCGCCTATCGCTACATCGCCGGGCATCCCGAGATCTGGGAGGTGGTGGTGACGGGAGGCGATCCCTTCGCCCTCTCGCCGCGGCGGCTCGCGGCCATCACCGAGGCGCTCGGCGCGATCCCGCATGTGCGGGTGCTGCGCTTCCACACCCGTGTCCCCGTGGTCGAGCCGCGCCGCGTCGACGAGGCGTTGGTCACGGCGCTAAAACACTTTCCCGGCGCGGTGTTCGTGGCGCTCCACGCCAACCATCCGCGCGAGTTCACGCCGGCCGCGTGCGGAGCCATCGCCCGGCTGGTCGATGCCGGCATTCCGATGGTGAGCCAGAGCGTGCTGCTCCGCGGCGTCAACGACGACGCGGAGACGCTCGAGAGCCTGATGCGCCGCTTCGTCGAGAACCGGATCAAGCCCTACTACCTCCATCACGGCGACCTCGCGCCCGGCACCGGCCATCTGCGCACCGGACTGCCCGAGGGGCAGGCGCTGATGCGAAACCTGCGCGGGCGCCTCTCCGGCCTCGCCCAGCCGCTCTACGTGCTCGACATTCCCGGCGGCCACGGCAAGGTTCCCATCGGGCCGAGCTATCTGGAGGAATCGGACGGCGCGTGGCAGGTGACCGATCCGAGCGGGGCCGTGCACGCCTATCCGCCCGAGAACACCGACGAGGACCAGGGATGACGCTGAAGCTGTGGGGGCGGGCCAGCTCCGGAAACGTGCAGAAGGCGCTCTGGGCGCTCGACGAACTCGGGCTCAACTACGAGCATATCGAGGCGGGCGGCGCCCACGGCATCGTCGGCGACGCCGCCTATCGCGCGATGAATCCCAACGGCCTCGTGCCGACGCTCGAAGAGGACGGCTTCGTCCTGTGGGAGTCGAACGCGATCCTGCGCTACCTTGCCCATGCCCACGGCGGACCGCTCGCCCTGCCCGAAGCCCCGCGCGCCCGCGCGCTGATCGATCAGTGGCTCGATTGGCAGGCCACCGCCTTCACCCCGGCGATGCGCGACGCCTTCCTCCAACTCGTGCGCGTCGCGCCCGACAAGCAGGACCCCCGCGTGATCGAGGCGTCGCGAACGGATTCCGAGCGCTGCGCCGCCCTGCTCGACCGGCACCTCGCGGACACGCCCTTTGTAGCAGGCGCGCACTTCTCTATCGCCGACATCGCCGTCGGGCTCGCGGCGAATCGCTGGTTCCAGCTCCCGCTGGAGCGGGAGGAGCGCCCGAACATCCGCCGCTGGCTCGCCACTCTGGCGCAACGGCCCGCCTCCTCGGCGGTTCTGTCGCTGCCGCTCACCTGACGCGCCGCCGCGAAGGTCAGCCCGTGACGGAAGCCGTGCCGAACTCTGGACGAAAGAAGACGATGTTCTTCCCGCTCTCGAAGCTGATCTTCTTCGTCCTCACGCCGTCGAATTTCCTGATTTTGCTCGGGCTTGTCGGCTGCCTGCTGCTCTTCACCGAGTTCGGCCGCGGAATCGGGCGGGTTCTCGCAATTGCCGGCTTCGTCGGGCTCTTCGTCGCCGGGCTCTCGCCGCTCTCGGCCTGGACGCTGGCGCCGCTGGAAAATCGCTTCCCCGCCTTCGCCGACGACGGGACGCCGGTCACCGGCATCATCGTCCTCGGGGGGACGGTCGAGGCCGATACCTCGATCGGCCGTGACCAGATCACCGTCAACGAAGCCGGCGAGCGCGCCATCGCGCTGGGTGATCTCGCCCGGCGCTACCCGCAGGCGCGCCTCGTCTTCTCCGGCGGTGCCGGCAGCACCCGCGAGGACGCCGTCTCCGAGGCCGAGATCGTCAGCCGCTACGCCGACACGCTCGGCGTGCCGCGCAACCGCCTGATCCTCGAGCAGCAATCGCGCAACACGCGCGAGAACGCGGTATTTTCGGCCCGCATGGTGCAGCCGAAGCCGGGCGAGCGCTGGCTCCTCGTCACATCCGCCTGGCACATGCCGCGCTCGATCGGCTGCTTCCGCAAGGCCGGGTTCGACGTCACCGCCTATCCGGTCGATTACCGTACCAACTGGCCGCGCGACGCGTACCGTTTCGCGAGCTTCGCCTCGACCGGCCTGGGCGAACTCGACATCGGCGTGAAGGAGTGGATCGGGATGCTGGCCTACAAGCTCGCCGGCTACACCGACGCGGTGATACCGAAGCCGTGAGCCGCCGTCACGCCCGCGGCAGGCTCAGACGGTAGATCCCGCGGAAGTCGTCGGGGTCGGCCACGGGCTTGCCCTTCCGAAGGATCTGCACCCGGCCCTGCTTCGTCAGCCGCACGGCAACGCGCCGCACCGGCTGCATCAGCGGCCCCCAGCCGTCCGGATGCGGACCGCCGAGCGCGCGGGCGACCTCGGAGGGGCAGCAGGTCTTGTCGGCCCCGCGCTCGCTCACGAGCCGCAGCATCGTCTCTTCGATTGCGGCTTCATCGGCCATGGGAATCCTCCTCGGCGAGCAGCGCGGCGCGGATCGGCGAGGCGAACTGCCGCCGCCACATCACCCAGACCACGCTGGCGGTGGCCAGCATCAGCACCGGCGCGCTCACGAACCAGCCGAGATAGGCCAGTGCGAACAGGAAGGCACGCTGTCCTTTCGCGAAATGCGAGCCTGCCGCGACGTTCATCGCCCCGGCCCGCTCGGCGGCGCGCCGCATCTCGGCCTCGGGCGCGCCCGAGCCCTTGGGCGGCACCGCGCCGATCAGGATCGCGCCGTAATTAAACAGCCGGTAGGCCCAGGCGAATTTGAAGAAGGCGTAGACGAACACCACCGCCAGTCCGGCGACCTTGATCTCCCAGGTTTGCCGGGTGGTCACGGTGCCGAAGGGGAGCGCCGAGAACAGGTTCAGCACGTCGTCGCTGGAGCGCGAGAGCGTCAGCACCGAGCCGAGCGCGATCAGCGAGGTCGAGGCGAAGAAGGCGGTGCCGTTCTGCAGTGATGCGTTGATCGTCGTGTCGACGACGCGGTTGTCGCGGGCGATCATCTGGACCGCCCAGTTGCGTCGCTGGCGGTTCATGATCTGGCTGAGGCTCAGCCGGTCGCCCCGCCGCCGCGCCACCGCGATGCTGTAGCCCGCCCAGGCGGCCACGAAGAAGACGAGCGCCGCGAAGTCGAGCGGGGAAAAGGCGTGGAGGTCCCACATGGTCAGGGCGTCGTCATCGCGAGGTCGTCTGGCCGGTCCGGGTCGGTGCGCTGCCCCGGCGGCTACAGGCCGGAGGCACGCCCGGCAAGCCCTCGCGGTTTCTACGTGCGGATCTCGAAACCCGTGATCGAGGCGGGCTCGGCCTCGTCGCTGACGTCGATGCCGTCGACGCGGGCCGCGAACGGGCCGCGCCGGCACGCGGCGAGCAACGCCTCGACCGCCTCGACCGGGCCGGTGAACAAAGCCTCGACGGTGCGGTCGGGCCGATTGCGGACCCAGCCCGCAACGCCGTGCCGTTCGGCCTGCTTGCGGGTCCAGGCGCGGTAGGACACGCCCTGGACGCGACCGCGGATCACGATGCGGATGGTCTTGCTGTCGGTGCTCAAGGCGGCAGGATCTCGCGGATTGCGATCGGCGGTCAGCCGACGATGATCGTCGATGATACCATGCGGGCTCGACGGGGCGTACGCCGCCACCCGATCAGGCCGGAGCCCTGCGCTGCCAGCCGCGGATCTCCTGAAGATAGGGACCGGGCAATTGGGCCGCCTGGCCGGCCGCGAGCACGGCTTCGAGGTAGCCGGGACGCGGCAGGCCGCCCGTTCCGCTGCGGCCGAGATAGATCAGGGCGCGCTTCGTGCCCTCCTCGGTGACGATCGGCTGATAGGCCTTCACGTAGAGGCCGCCCGCCACGCCCTCGTAGCGGTCCAGCGCCGGCACGTCCGAGAGCGCCAGCTCCCAGAGCACGCCCCACACGGTCGCGCCGGGCGCGCGCACCACGGAGGCCCAGCCCTCCCGCATGATGATGAAGCGGTGCCGCGGCAGTCGCCCGCGCCCGATCAGCCGCGAGGCCGGGCAGCGCTGGGCCATGGCGGCGGCATCCATGTTGGCGCCGTAGGCGAAGTAGAGGGGCATGGCTCTCGGCGCGGATGGGAGCGTCGGCCGGCGTGTTCGGGGCCTCGGGTGATCCGTCCTCACTCGTCGCGAGGCTTCGGCCCGAACGATAGCGGAGGGCGAAACGGTCTGGACGAGCCTTCGACCGTCGCGCCCTCGACCGCTTCGCCCAGGCCGGCAGGGGCGTTCCGTCGATCAGGCGAATTCCAGGATCACCGCATCGACTGCGAGGCTGTCGCCCTCCTTGGCGGCGATCTTGGAGACGGTGCCGTCGCGCTCGGCGCGCAACACGTTCTCCATCTTCATCGCCTCGACGATGGCGAGCGGCTCACCGTTCTTCACCTCCTGGCCCTCGCTGACCATGATCTGCTTGACCAGACCGGGCATCGGGCAAAGGAGCTGCTTGCCGGAGCCGGCATTCTCCTTGACCGGCATCAGGTCGGCGAGTTCAGCCTCGCGGCGGGTGAAGACGCGGGCTTCCGCCGCCGCGCCCGCATGCTGCAGGAACACACCGTTGAGGAGCGGGCGCACCTGGATCGCGACCGGCTCGCCGCCGACCGTGCCGCTCCAGACCGGCTCGCCGGGGCGCCAGTCGCTGCGCACCGGGGCCACCGTGCCGTCGTCGAAGGTGACGAGCAGATCGGCGTCCTGCGTATCGACGGTGACACTGAAGCGCTGGCCGGAGAGCACCACCACGCGCTCGCGCTGGAAGGTCAGCAGGCTCGGGTCCCGCATCTGGCCGGAGATGCCGCGCTTGCGGATGTTGAGCTTGTGGTCGATCGCCGCCGCCACTGCCGCGAGCCGACGGGCAACCTGCCCCTCGGGGGCAGGTGCGGCGAAGCCCTCCGGGAACTCCTCCTTGATGAAACCTGTCGAGAGCCGGCCCTCGCGCCAGCGGGGATGGGCCATCAGCGTGGCGAGGAAGGGGATGTTGTGCCGGATACCGTCGATGGCGAAGGCGTCGAGCGCCGTCGCCTGCGCCTCGATCGCCTCGAGCCGCGTCGGCGCCCAGGTGACGAGTTTGGCGATCATCGGATCGTAGTGGATCGCGATCTCGCCGCCCTCCTCCACGCCGGTATCGTTGCGCACGATTCCCGAGCCGAGCGGACCTTCCTGCGGCGGCTGGTAGACCGTGAGCCGGCCGATCGAGGGCAGGAAGTTACGGGTCGGGTCCTCGGCATAGACGCGGCTCTCGACCGCCCAGCCGTTCAGCTTCACCTCGCCCTGCGTCAGCGGCAGTTGTTCGCCGGCGGCAACGCGGATCATCAGCTCGACGAGGTCGAGTCCGGTGATCATTTCGGTGACCGGATGCTCCACCTGCAGGCGGGTGTTCATTTCGAGGAAGTAGAACGACTTGTCCTGGCCGGCGACGAATTCCACCGTGCCGGCGGAATCGTAGTTCACGGCCTTGGCGAGGGCGACGGCCTGCTCGCCCATCTTGCGCCGGGTCTCCTCGTCGAGGAGCGGCGACGGGGCCTCCTCGATGACCTTCTGGTTGCGGCGCTGGATCGAGCACTCGCGCTCACCGAGATAGATCACGTTGCCGTGCTTATCGCCGATCACCTGGATCTCGATGTGGCGCGGATCGGTGATGAACTTCTCGATGAAGACCCGGTCGTCGCCGAAGGAGGACGAGGCCTCGGACTTGGCGCGGGCGAAACCCTCGGCGACCTCGTCGGCCGATTCGGCGATGCGCATGCCCTTGCCGCCGCCGCCGGCGGACGCCTTGATCATCACCGGATAGCCGATCTCGTTGGCGATGGTCACGGCGTGCTCGGGGCTCTCGATCACGCCGAGGAAGCCCGGCACCGTCGAGACCTTGGCGGCGGCCGCGGCCTTCTTCGACTCGATCTTGTCGCCCATGGCGGCGATGGCGCCGGGATTCGGGCCGATGAAGACGATGCCGGCCTCGGCAAGCGCCTTCGGGAAGGCCTCACGCTCCGAGAGGAAGCCGTAGCCGGGATGGACCGCCTGTGCGCCGGTCTGCTTGCAGGCGTCGATGATCTTGTCGATCAGGAGATAGGACTGCGCGGCGGGCGCCGGGCCGATATGCACGGCCTCGTCGGCCATCGCCACGTGGACCGCGTCACGGTCGGCGTCGGAATAGACGGCCACCGTCTTGATGCCCATTCTCCGGGCCGTCTTGATGATACGGCAGGCGATTTCGCCCCGGTTGGCAATCAGGATCTTATCGAACATCGCAGCCGCTTCTTGAGGGAGACTGTCTCGGCCCGCCCCTCCCGAAGGCAAGCCCGAACGCATCCCGATAAAGCAGTTGCGCGGGTGGGGGAAGCTGTGCCGCCTCGCCCAAAAGGCCAGCTTCGGTGAAATTCGATTGAGCCACTCTCAATTCGAATTTCGACAGTGCTCGGATGCTGGCGGCGGAGCCGCGATCCCAGGTGCATTGGGTCTTAAAACTGAATTCATCATGCAGCGCAGGACAGACCACCGGTGCGGCACTCGGCGGTGTTGGCAGCCGAGCCCTTGGCCAGAGCACTCTTGGCCTTGAGGGCGAAGGCGATCAGCGTTTCGTCGCTGGTCTCGGCCTCGCGCACGATCTCCATGGCGATGCGGCTGCCCAGAGCGGTCGGGCCCTTGCGGCCGGCGATGGAGGCGGAGAGCCAGGCGGACATCTCGCGGGTGATGATGCCGGTGGGGCGCTCGCCGTAGACGGCGAAGTTCACGACCTCCGCCGTGACGAAGGCCGCGAAGCCCTCGTGAATGTCGGCGACGGCGCGGTCCAGCGCCAGCAGGAGGTCGGCCTCTTCGCGGCCCATGATGCCGTCGGGGAGGATCTCGCGGGCGAGTTCGCGAACGTCGTCCTGGGTCAGCCGGCCGGCATCGACGATGCGGGTGCAGAACAGTTCAAGCGCAGTGTTGGTCATGGTTTGATGCCTCCCCGGCCTGATGTCGCCGGTGTTTGTCCGTGTCTGTGCTGACAATACGGACCGACAACGCTCGAAGAGGTTAATGGCCAAATCTGAACCCGTGTTCAGGTAAACGTAGGCTCACGATTGAGCCTTTCGGAAATCTTGCCGGTCGAAAGTAAGACTCTCTTCATCGCACCACGACCCTTTTCCCCCCGGCACGCGCGTAGAGGTCCATCACGTCGTTGAGCATGCGAGGGCAGCGCGAGGAGACCGCCTGCCCGATCGTCTCCGGCTCGTTGGCGCCGTGGATGCGGTCTTGCGCGTCGTGAAATCGACCGGGATACGGGCTCGGATTAGAACCTAATCAGCTTGACCGTATGAGGAGCCTCTTCCGACCCAAAGTTGCCGTCAGCATGGTTGCTGAACGAGCCGAATAGCGGACAGAAAAAGAATATATCTTCAATACTCGACGCCATAGCAGCCTGCAAATGAAGCTCTTCCTTCGATCTCAGCCATCTCAGGCGTTTCATAGATACCGTCGAACGAGATGGTGTGCCAACCCTCCGAAATGAGCTCCCCTTCATATTCCGATCGGAAGTAATATTGCTGTGCGTGGCAGTAAAAGCCATCGTTCCGCTCAACAACAACGACCCTCCTGACCGGGTGCATGGGTGAGTCAGTTTCTATCGTTTCCAACGTCCTGACGATTTTCAATGGGTCCGCCTCCATTCGATGTCGGCTTTCCCACATCATCGCCTGAAAGCCGACCGTCCGGAAACCACCCTCAGCAGCCTTCTGTGCGGTCAAGCTGATTGGGTTTTGACCATAGGGTGGGATCGAGAGGCGCGTGCGGCGCGTGCTTCATCCAGGCCGCGTCCCGCTCCGGTCCCGGCGGCAGGGGGCGGAACGGCGGGCAGTTCGGCGACCGCCTCGACCGGCGGTGCCATCGGCGCCGTCTGCGTTTGGCAGGCGGCCAAGCCGGCGGCCACGGAGAGAAGGCCCGAGAGGAGGCGGGCGGGGAAGGAGCGCATAGCGAGAGGCCGGTCGTACGAGGAGACGACCGCAGGTTGAGCCTGTGTTAATGGCCGCGCTTGGGCCGCGAGCGGACCCTTGTGGAAGAACGTGATCCGGGCCGTTGTCCCGGTTTGCCCTGTTGCGTGCGGGCGGCAAGATCGACAAGTTCGAGACAACAAGAACGGCAAACCTGGCGGCAGCCGGAAGCGCCGCATCGGCAACATCAAGGTTGCCCTGCCCCCGCAGGGCGGCGCGTGAAGAGGCGGGACCGCCGACGCTCGGCTTCACCGTTTCGCGCACCCGGGAGAAACGGCCCTGAGCACCCTGTACGTCACCCATCCGAGCGCCGTCGAACACGCGGTCCCGACCGGGCATCCGGAGCGGCCCGCCCGCATGCAGGCGGTGGAGAGCGCCCTCGAAAACGAGCGGTTCTCCGCCCTCGTCCGCTGCCACGCCCCGAAGGCGGAGGCTTCGGTCGCCGAACTCGTCCACCCGGCCGCCTTCGTCGAGACCATCGTAGCGGCGTCGCCCAGCGAAGGCTTCTTCCAGATCGACGGCGACACGTTGATGTCGCCGGGCTCGCTCAACACCTGCCTGCACGCTATCGGCGGATCGAATCACGCGGTCGATGCGGTGATGAAGGGCGAGTGCGCCAACGCCTTCGTCGCGATGCGCCCGCCCGGCCACCACGCCGAGCGCGACCGCGCCATGGGCTTCTGCCTGTTCAACCACGCGGCGATCGCCGTGCGCCACGCTCAGAAGGCGTTCGGCGCCACCCGCGTCGCGCTGGTGGATTTCGACGTCCATCACGGCAACGGCTCACAGGACATCTTCTGGGCCGACAGAACCGTGATGTACGCCTCGACCCACCAGATGCCGCTGTTTCCCGGCACGGGCGGAACGGGCGAGCGGGGCGACCACGACACCATCGTCAACGCGCCGCTCAAGGCCTTCGACGGCAGCGAGATTTTTCGCGAAGCCTTCGAAGCTCGGATCCTGCCACGGCTTGATGCCTTCGCGCCCGACCTCATCGTGATTTCGGCCGGGTTCGACGCGCACAAGCTCGACCCGCTGGCCAACATCCAGCTCGAAGAGGCGGATTTCGGCTGGGCTACGCGCCGGCTGATGGAAGTCGCCGACCGTCACGCCGGCGGGCGCGTCGTCTCGATCCTGGAAGGAGGCTACAGCCTCGACGGACTCGCTCGCTCGGTCGCCGCGCATGTGGATGCGCTGATGGGGCGGTGACCGTCACCGCCCCAGGCCGGGGGCCTATCGGTGGGTCAAAATCAGCGTGATGAGCACCGCGGCGACGCTCAGGAACATCACGCTGCCTAGGATCGCCCCGGTGATGGCGTTCGCGGAGACGTAGGTTCCGGCGACGCGGCCGAGCGCCGGCACGAGGCCGTGCCGATCGGACTGGCTGCCGGGATGCCCGCAGGAGGGGCAGGCGAACGCCTTGTCCGAGACGCGGTGATCGCAGGCGGGACAGGGGACAAGGACCATGCGGTGCTCCCTTCCAGTGAGGCAGCGATGGCGCCGCCTCACTGGACCTGGGAACGGCCGCGCTTGGCCGCAAGGGGTAAACGCGTGTCCGGGTGAGCGCCGCGTTGGGTGCGCAATCCCTCGACCCCCAGGCGGGGAGAGGGGCAACCGGGCTGCGAGCGCAGCCGCTTACCCTTCCAGCGGCTCCTCGCTGACCAGTTCGATGCCGAAACCCGACAGGCCGACATAGGAGCGCGACGAGGAGGACAGGTTGCGGATCGAGACCACGCCGAGGTCGCGCAGGATCTGCGCGCCCAGGCCCACCTCGCGCCACTGGCGCACGCGCTGCGCCTCGGCGCCCTCGTCGACGTAGCGGTTGAGCGGAACGCCCGCGGTGCCGTCGCGCAGGTAGACGAGGATGCCGCGGCCCTCCTTGGCGAAGCGGCGCATCACGCTCTCGATCTGCCCTCCGCCCTCGATCACGTCGGCGACGACGTTGGAGCGATGCAGGCGCACCGGCACGTTGCGGCCGTCGCCGATGGCGCCGTGGACGAAGGCGAATTGCTGGATCGGCTCGAACGGCGTGACGTAGGCGTAGCCGGTCATCGCGCCGAACTCGGTCTTGACCGGGAAGGTGCCGACTCGCTCCACCAACCGGTCGCGGGCCTGCCGATAGGCGATGAGATCGGCCACCGAGACGCGCTTGAGGCCGTGCTGCTCGGAAAACGCATCGATCTGCGGCCCCTTCATCACGGTGCCGTCGTCGTTGGCGAGTTCGCAGATCACGCCGACCGGCGGCAGACCTGCGAGCTTGCAGAGATCGACCGCCGCTTCCGTATGCCCGGAGCGCATCAGCACGCCGCCATCGCGGGCGATGAGCGGGAAGACGTGGCCCGGCCGGACGAAGTCGCCCGCGCCCATGTTGCCGTTGGCCAGCGCCCGGACCGTGTTGCAGCGCTGCTCGGCGGAGATGCCGGTGGTCAGTCCGTGGCGCACGTCCACCGTGACGGTGAAGGCGGTGCCGAGCGGCGCGTCGTTCGAGGCCACCATCGGGTCGAGATGGAGGCGGCGCGCCTCGTCGAGCGTGATCGGCGCGCAGACGATGCCGCAGGTGTTGCGGATGATGAACGCCATCTTCTCCGGCGTGCAGAGCGAGGCGGCGACGACGAGATCGCCCTCGTTCTCGCGGTCGTCGTCGTCGGTGACGACCACGATCTCGCCGCGGGCGAAGGCCTCGATGGCCTCGGTGACGCTGCAATGGGGCACGGGCTTCGTCTCGTTCAGCGGTTCGAAAGGGCGGGTCAGGCGCGTTCGCCGACCTGCCCGCGATGGCGAAGATAGTGATCGGCCAGCACGCAGGCCATCATCGCCTCGGCGACGGGCACGGCGCGGATGCCGACGCAGGGGTCGTGGCGGCCCTTGGTGATGAGGTCGATCTCCGCGCCGTCTCGGTTCACGCTCTGGCGGGGTGTCAGGATCGAGGAGGTCGGCTTCACGGCAAAGCGCACCACCACCGGCTCGCCCGACGAGATGCCCCCTAAGATGCCCCCGGCATGGTTTGCGAGGAAGCGTGGGCGGCCGTCATTGCCGGCGCGCATCTCGTCGGCATTGTCCTCGCCGCGTAGCGCGGCCGCGGCGAAACCGTCGCCGATCTCGACGCCCTTGACCGCGTTGATCGACATCATCGCCGCGGCGAGATCCGCGTCGAGCTTGCCGTAGATCGGCGCGCCGAGGCCGGGCGGTACGCCCTCCGCGATCACCTCGATCACCGCGCCGACCGAAGAACCGTCCTTGCGGATGCCATCGAGATAGGTCTCGTAGAGCGCCGCCGCGTTCGCGTCGGGGCAGAAGAACGGATTGTTGCCGACTTCCTCCCAATCCCAGTTCGCGCGGTCGATGGCGTGCGGCCCCATCTGCACCAGGGCGGCGCGGATGGTGATGCCGGGGACCACCTTGCGGGCGACGGCACCGGCCGCGACCCGCGCCGCCGTCTCCCGTGCCGAGGACCGGCCCCCGCCGCGGTAATCGCGCAAACCGTACTTGGCGTCGTAGGTGTAGTCGGCATGGCCGGGGCGGTAGCTGTCGCGGATCTCGGAATAGTCTTTCGAGCGCTGATCGGTGTTCTCGATCATCAGCGCGATCGGCGTGCCGGTGGTGAGCTGGCGCCCGCCAGTGCGGTCGTCGCTGAACACGCCCGACAGGATCTTCACCTGATCGGGCTCGCGCCGCTGCGTGGTGAAGCGCGACTGGCCGGGCTTGCGCCGATCGAGTTCCGCCTGGATCTCCTCGGCTTCCAGGGGAAGGCCGGGCGGGCATCCATCCACCACGCAGCCGAGCGCCACCCCGTGGCTCTCGCCGAAGGTGGTGACGCGGAACAGGTGGCCGAAGGTGTTGTGCGACATGGCGCGCGTGCCTTAGCGCGGGATGCGGGGCGGCACAAATTCCGCTTGGTCGAACGGTTTCCAGTTGATCGCTTCGGCTGTCATTCCGTCATTGCGAGGCGAAGCCGTGGCAATCCAGGGCTCCGCATTGTCCGGAAAGGTCGCGCCCTGGATCGCTTCGGCTTCGCCTCGCGATGACGGAGGGTCGTAGAACCCGAAGCAATCCAACGGATGACGGATGAGGGACATGCCTCCATACGACTCGGCCGAGTTCCTCGACAGCGACGAGGCCGTTGCCGAGTATCTTGCTGCGGCCATCGAAGAGGGCGATGCCGCGCTGCTTCGTCGGGCTCTCGGCGTCGCGGCGCGCGCCCGCGGCATGACCCAGATCGCCCGCGAAACGGGCCTGTCGCGGGAAAGCCTGTACCGGGCGCTATCGGACGACGGCAATCCGAGTCTCGATACGGCGTTGCGCGTCCTCAACGCCCTGAACGTCCGCCTCACGGCCTGCGTGGCCCACCCCACTGACGCTTCAGCGTAGCACCGGAAGATCGAGCCCGCCCCACGCCTTCAGCGCCCGATAGGCGGCGATGCCCGTGGCGAGGTCGGCATGCAGGCGCCGCTCGTCGGCCAGGGCGTCCAGGTCATAGGTCACGCCGAGGATGTGGGCGGCCTCGTAGCCCTCGGGCAATTCGCCAGAAGTGCCGAGCGTGATCGCCGTCACCGGCAGGGCATCCGAGAAGTCCGAGAGTCGTTGCCGCAGCCGAACACCGCTGGCGCGCAGGTGCTCGCCTGCGCGGGCGCCGTGCTCGCGGATCGCCGCCACCGTCCCTTGCGCCAGCGAAAGATGCACCGCCTCGCGATGCGCCGGAAACAGGTAAACGAGGTAGTAGCCGCGCGTCGCGCTCGTCGTCACGGCGGGGTCGAACATTGCCAGCCACGGCACCGCGGCCCAGTGGCTGCCGCGGCCGGGGCTGCCCTTGACCAGGAACGGTCCGTCCAGCGGCGCGAGCGCCCGGCGCAACTCGTCCGGCGCGCCTTTCCGGATGACATGGGCCAGCGGGTGTCCGGCCGGCGGATCGGTGCGCGCGAGCGGATATTCCTCGACGATGCGGCGCAGGGCGTGGCCGAGGCTCAACGGACGAGCCTCACGGCTCGGAGACGATGCCGCCCGTCACCGGCGTGCTGACCCCGGTCGTGGTCGGGTAGGTGAGCGGCAAGCCTTCGAGGGCGCGCAGGGCGAGATAGGCGAAGGCCTGCGCCTCCAGGAAGTCGGAGGACCAGCCGATCTCATCCGCGTTCAGCACCTCGGCGTCGAGCAGCCGCTTCAGCATCGCCATCAGCGTCCCGTTCTTCGCCCCTCCCCCGCCGACGATCCAGCGGGTCGGCGGCTCCGGCGTGAAGGTGCGGCTGCGGGCGATGGCGTGGGCGGTGAAGGCGGTGAGCGTCGCCGCACCGTCCTCGAGCGTCAGGTAGCCCGCGAGCCGGTGGGAGAACCAGTTGCGGTCCAGCGATTTCGGCGGCGTGCGCAGGATCAGCGGGTGGCCGAGCAGGTTGTCGAGAAGCGCGGCATCTACCGTGCCGCGGGCAGCGGTGGCGCCGCCCTCATCGAAATCCCGGCCGGCCCGCTCCTTCATCCAGTCGTTGATCGGCCCGTTGCCCGGCCCGGTATCGAAGGCGAGCATGGTCCCGCGCGAACCGATCAGCGTGACGTTGGCGAGCCCGCCGATATTGAGGATGCCCAGCGGCCCGGCAAAGCCCGCGGCCTCGGCCAGCGCCCTATGGAACACCGGCACCAGCGGCGCGCCCTGGCCGCCCTCCGCTACGTCGTTGGCGCGCATGTCGGACACGACGCGAATGCCGAGGCGCCGGGCGAGCGCCGCGCCGTCGCCGATCTGTACGGTGAGGCCGAGCCTGGGCCGGTGGATCACCGTCTGGCCGTGGAAGCCGACCACGTCGATTTCCGCGGGGCTCATGCCGTTCTCGGCCAGGAACGCCTCGATCGCCTCGGCATGGGCGCGGGTGACGAAATCCTCGGCTTCCGCGAGGCGGCCCGGACGGTCGGTGCGCTCCCGCAACCCTTCCGCGTCCCGAGTGGCCTCGCGCAGCAGCGCCTGCTCGGCCCCGTCGTAGCCGCGATAGCCGGTCGGCCCGAGCGGTGCGATGAAGCCGTTGGCGGATCGCACGACGCGGATGCGCTCGCCGTCGCTCTCGATCAACGCGATGTCGATCCCGTCCAGCGAGGTGCCGCTCATCAGGCCGATCGCGCGCTTCATCGCCATGGCCGTCCTCTCCCCCGAATCCGGACTCGTGCCTTTCGCGGCCTGCCCTGCTAAGAGCCCGCGAGCGCTGCCCCTCGCGGGATAGCATTGCGGCCGCGCCCCTGTCGCGCCGCCAAACCATCCGAGACCGATCAGCATGACCGCCGAGAGCTTCGCGCCGAAATCCGACTTCATCCGGGTGCTGCAGGAGCGCGGCTATATCCACCAGGCCTCCGATCTCGCCGGCATCGACGCGCTGGCGGCGGAGGGTGGGCTGACGACCTATACCGGCTACGACTGCACGGCGGCCTCGCTCCATGTCGGCCACCTGCTCTCGATCATGATGCTGCACTGGCTGCAGCAGACCGGCGGCAAGCCGGTGGTGCTGATGGGTGGCGGCACCACCCGCGTCGGCGACCCCTCCGGGCGCGATGAGGCGCGCAAGATCCTGACGCTCGAGCAGATCGAGGCCAACAAGGAGGGGATCAAGCAGACCTTCGCCCGCTTCCTCAGCTTCGGCGAGGGCGGCAACGGCGCGGTCTTGGTCGACAACGCGGAGTGGCTGACCAAGCTCAACTACATCGAGATGCTGCGCGACATCGGCCGGCACTTCTCGGTCAACCGCATGATGTCGATGGACAGCGTGCGGATGCGGCTGGAGCGGGACCAGGAACTCTCGTTCCTCGAGTTCAACTACATGATCCTCCAATCCTACGACTTCGTGGAGCTGAACCGCCGCCTCGGCACCCGCCTGCAGATGGGCGGCTCGGACCAGTGGGGCAACATCGTCAACGGCATCGATCTCGGCCGCCGCATGGGCACGCCGCAGCTCTACGCGCTCACCTGCCCGCTGCTGACGACGTCATCGGGCGCCAAGATGGGCAAGACGGCGGCCGGTGCCGTCTGGCTCGATGCCGGGATGCTCTCCCCTTACGATTACTGGCAGTTCTGGCGGAACACCGAGGACGCCGATGTCGGCCGCTTCCTCAAGCTGTTCACCCTGCTGCCGCTGCCCGAAATCGAGCGGCTCGCCGCGCTCCAGGGCGCCGAGATCAACGAGGCCAAGACGATCCTCGCAACCGAGGCGACGGGCCTGATGCACGGGGCCGAGGCGGCGGCGGCGGCGGCCGAGACCGCCCGCAAGACCTTCGTGGAAGGCACGCTGGCGCAGTCCCTGCCGACGATTTCCGTGCCGTCGCCGGTGCTGGAGGCGGGTCTCGGCGTGCTCACCGCCTTTGGCCCGGACTTCGCCAAGCTCGTTCCCTCGATGAGCGAGGCGCGCCGCCAGATCAAGGGCGGCGGCCTGCGGGTCAACGACGTGCAGGTCAGCGACGAGAAGGCGGTGCTGCGCCCGTCCGATCTCACGGCGGACGGCGTGATCAAGCTCTCGTTCGGGCGCAAGAAGCACGTTCTGCTGCGGGCGGAATAGTCGTTCCACCCGGCCGGCAAGGGGCCCCGTACCTCGGCCCCCGATCGCTCCGACAGTTCGGATCACGCGCCTGCATGACCGAGCCGTCATCCGCGTCTCGGGGGCTGCCCCGCCGAACTTGGACAGCGTCCCGCGCGTCTCATACGGCGTCCGACTGATGACCCCGGTGTCCTTCCTCGTCATTGCGAGGCGATGCCGTGGCAATCCAGGGCGCGACCTTTCCAGAGATCTCGTGCCCTGGATCGTTTCGGCTCCGCCTCGCGATGACGAAGTCCGGCACAATCCCAAGCGATCAACCGGAAACCGTCTCAGGCGGCCTGGAGTCCTCGCACACGCGCGAAACCGACCATCTTGCGGGCCTCTTCGTCCCAGAGTGCCAGCTTCAGGCAGCGCAGGCTGTCGCGCAGGGTCAGACGGCCCACCCGCCCGAGAACCTCGTGGCCGTCGAGGCATTCCTGCAGGCGGTAATTCGGGATGCGGCTGTTGAGGTGGTGGACGTGGTGCAGGCCGACATTGCCGGTGAACCACTGAAGAACCCGCGGCAGCGCGTAGTATGAACTGCCGCCGAGCGCCACGCGGTGGAAGTCCCAGGCGTCGGCCTCCTCCCAGACGGTCTCCTCGTACTGGTGCTGGACATAGAACAGCCAGCCACCGACCCAGGCGGCGACGACGATCACCGGCAGGAATGTCCAGAGCACCGGCCCGATGCCGCCGGCCGCGAGCGCGAGCCCCGCCAGGACCACGAGGAGCACGGCGTCGAGCGCCAGCACGTCGCGCCATGCCGTCCGCCACGGCAGCCCCACGCCGGAGGGAAGGCGTTGCAGGATGAGGAAGTTGATCGGAGAACCGAGTACGATCAGGATGAGCGGATTGCGGTAGAGGCGGTAGCGCAACCGGCCCCAGCGCGGCAGCGCGAGGTATTCGCGCACGGTCAAGGTATGGACATCGCCCGTGCCGCGGCGGCTGAGATCGCCGGTGGTGGCGTGATGCAGGGCATGCGCGCGCTTCCAGCTGTCGTAGGGCGTCACCGTCAGCAGGCTCAGGGCGCGGCCGAGCCCATCGTTGCCGCGGCGTGACGGCAGGAACGAGCCGTGCCCGCAATCGTGCTGGATGATGAAGAGCCGCACCAGGAGCCCGCCCGCCGGCACGGCCAGCGGCAGGGCGAGAAGTGCGTAACCGTTCGCCGCCGCGCCGAGCATCACGGCGCAGAGGATCAGGTATGGCAGCAGCGTGTCGGCCACCTGCCGAAGGGCCATCCGGGGAATCGGTTCGCGGAACGCGGCGCAGTGTCGAGCCACCTCCCGCGCCAGCCGCGCGTCGTCGGTTCGGGAGGCCTCGTCCGCGCGCCGGCCTGTCGCGGTCGGGTTCGATGGTGTGGCGATCACAGTGGCCGGCAATCCTGTTCGTCGGGTGCCTTGCGAGGCGGGATAGGCGTGGAACGGAGCCGTTCGCGTGACGCGATCAGGCCGCTGCCGTCGATCCCGCTTCCACGGTTCGAACGGGTGTTTATCGAGATTCAGATCAAGCCGGTCCGAGCGTCGGACCCACTCAGCCGCCCGCCGTGACCGTGCGAGGATTAGGTTCGAGGGATCTCTTTCCCCGCGCTGCGATGAGCGCCAGGGCCGGGCGCGATCACCGGTCAGACCGGTTGGTCTCAAAGGCCGTATGCGAAAGGCCGAACCTTGTGAAGGCGCGACTTGAAGCACCCTCGCGCTTCCGATCCGCCCGACGCCGTTGTGCCGTATCGCGCTCGATCGAGGCCGCGCCCGGGTGCGGTTCGGATGTCGCGCACACGATCATCCGGTCCCCCTCGACCGGTCGCCCCGGACGGTCAGAAGGCTCGCGTCCTGAACCCTACTGCTCCGGCCCGCCCTGCCCCGCCCCGTTGGCGAACGCCCCGCCGCCGGCGCCGAACAACTTGCGCAGAAAGCCGGGGGCGACCGCCGAGAGCGGGTTCACGTTCACCGTCGGCTTGGCGATCGGACCTGAGACGTTGAAGTTCACCGCGAACAGGCCCTCGTTGCTGCCGCCCGCGAGCAGCGGCCCGAATAGCGGAACCTGCGCCACCACGTTGTTAAGGCCGTAGAGCGGCACGAAGGTCCCGTCGATCTGCGTGCGCTCCTTGGCGGTGTCGAGCCAGCCGGTGGCGGTGAAGCCCATCGCCGGGTTGGAGATCGCCGCGTCGGAAAAGCTCACCCGCGGGCCGCTGCGCGTGAAGTTTGCCCGCATCGTATCGAAGCCGACATCGTTGGCGTTCGGGGCCGCGCGCCGTCCGTCCGCGGGCGGAGGCGCCTGGGCGACGATGCTCGACAGGGCGGGCTCGTTGCGCAGCGCGAAATCCTTGATCTGGACCACACCGGCCTGCGGGCCGTCGTTGAGATAGATGTTGAGTGCGAGCCGCCCGCCATACATCCGCTTGTAGATGTCGAGGAAGCGGAGGGTGGCGCCGGAATCGGCGGATTCGAGGGTGAGCAGGGGCGCACCGCGCTCGCTCCGGACGACGGCGTTCAGCGGGGCGGCGCCGAACCGGCCCTTGAATTGGGCGGCGCGCAGGTCGCCACCTTTGAAGCTCGCCTTGAGGGTCGCGTTGGTCAGCGACTCGCCATTGAAGCCGGACACGATGCTGGCGGCCACATCCGCTTCGATCTCCTTGCCGGGCTCCTTGCTCCCCTTGCTGTCGTCCGTCATGCCCTTGAGGAAGGGCCGCGCGTCAACGACGGCCCCCTTCACCGCCACCTTGTAGGCCGAGCCGGCCCGGTCGAGGCTGACGCGCATGTCGTCGCCCGGCGAGAGCTTGAGCGTCGTCAGGTCCGCCCGTTCCAGGGTGCCCTCCGCCGAGATCGTGGCGCTGCCGCGGGCGAGCGCCGGAGCGGCGTCGAGGGTGATGTCGCGCAGCTCCATCCCGCCGCCGGCCGCCTCCACCAGGGTGAAGCCGAGGCGCCCGGCCTTGCCCGAAGGTTTGTTCCAGCCCGGAAGCAGGCCGTTGATCGAGGCTCGCGTGAGATCCGCCTCGACCCGTGCCGGCGGCTTGCCGGCGGAGGCCGGGCGGCCCACCGGCACCACCACGCGGGCCGGGATGGCGCCGCCGAGCTGCGGCGCGGTGGGAAGGCCGCGCTTGGCCCGGAAGGCGTCGTCGAGGACGAGGCTCACCACCGCTTCGCCGGGGCTGCCGGGCTTGGGCTGTCTCAGGTCGATGGCGACCGCCGCGCCGAGGAGCCGCCCGTCGCCCTTCAGGGCGAACCCGCTGCGGTCGAAGGAAATCGTGAAGCGACCCGCCTCGAAGCGGTCCTTGCCCACGGCCCTGTCCATGCTGAAATCGGCCAGCGTCCCGGTGAGCGTCACCGGCATGTCGGCCAGATCAGGCACGTGCTTGAGGTTGATCGGTACGTCGAGGCGCAGGTCCGCCCTGCCCTTGATCGTGGCCGGATCGATCTCGGCCCCCGTGAGCCCCTTGAACATCGGCGTTTCGAGGAGGGCGGCGAGCGAATCGGCCGATCCGGACAGCCGAAGGCCGAGCTGGGCGATGATCTTGTCCGGCTGCGGATCGCGGATCAGGAAGGAGGCGTCCGAGATGGACAGCATCCGCGTGTCGGAGAGGCGAATCTCGGCGGTGGCGTTCTGGATCGTCGTGGTGCGGCCGGTGATCGTGCCGGCGACCCGGCCGTGGCTCAGCGGCGGGGCGTCCTGCGAAACCGAGAGGCTCGCGTCCGAGACCGCAAAGGTGATGTTGAGCGCCTGATCCGGCATCGGGTCGCCGCGGGTCGCGGCGGCGAGTTCCGGGCCGCTCATGTCGATCTGGATGTCTGCCGCGTCGAGCCGTCCGCCGCGCAACTCGTCCACGAGGTAGTTGCGCACGCCAGGCGCGATGTTCTCGGGCCACAGCCGCAGCGCTTTGCGGCCGTCGGTCCCGCTGGCGACGATGTGTAGGGTGATTCCGTCGTCGTCGGCCCGGGTGCCGACGGTTCCGCTCAGGCGACCTTGCAGACCATCGCCCGCGATCGCGATCGACTCGATGTTCACCCCCCCGGCCCGGCCGGTGATCCGGCCCGTGATCTCGCCGACGCGGAAGGACGGGTCGCTGCGGGCGGCGCCGCGCAGCAGGGCATCCTTGCCGGCGAAATCCAGGGTCCAGGCATCCTCGGCACCCGGAGGGCCGATGGCGAAGGCGCCGGTGAGGTGCGCATCGTTGCCGCCGCCCTTGTAGTCGATCGCCGAGATGGCCAGCGCGCGCCGGGTCTCGTCCCAGGCCGCCTCGGCGCGCAGCTCGTCGATGACGACGGGGTTGAAGTCTTTCTCGTCGACGAGGAGCGTGCCGCCGCCGGTCTTCACCTCGGCCTTCATCGTCTCGATGCGTCCGCCGGACAGAGCCACGTCGGCCTTGGCCGAGAGCTTGAGGTCGGTCTCCACCGGCATCTTCGAGTGGCCGGACAGCAGCAGCAGGTCGGTGACGGGAAGGTCGTCCAAGGTGATGACGCCCGCGCGCCGCCCCTCCCCCACCTCGTGGACGCGCCCGCCGAAGCGCCACTCGCCGTGCGGGCCGTCGATGCGCAGCTCGAACACCCGCGAATCGTCGCTGGTGCCGCGGCGGAACAGGCCGTTCACCCGCTCGAAAGTGGCCTGATGCCGGGCGTCGTCGATGAGGTTCAGGCGCCCGTTGGTGATCCGCGCCCGATCGAGGGCGCCGATGACGCCCGCCGGATCGAGCACGACGCCGAAGATCGAGGCGACCGCCGCCGAGACCGGTGAGACGGTACCGCGGGCGGCGTCCACGCTCGGCAGGGTATGGGGTTTCGCCGCCTCGCCCTGCTGCGGCGCGGAGGCCGCGAAGGCGATGGAGCCGTCGTCGTGGACGAGGGCCGTCATCTCGATGTCGCGGAACTCGATCGAGCGCGGCAGCACCGACAGGCGCAGCAGACTCCAGGTGTCGAGGCTGACCACCGCGAGCGGGGCGCGCACCACCAGGGCGCCTTCCGGGTTGAAGATGTCGAGCCCGCCGACCCGCAGCGCCAGCGACGACTCGCTGTCGAGTTCGAGCGCGCTGTCGCGCAGGGCCACCCGCCAGCCCGGTCCGAAGCGGTCCGCCACCGCCTCGGCGACCTGATGGGTGAGGCCGTCGATGCGCAGCGGTCCCTGCGACAGCCGCAGGACGACGAGACCGCCGCCGAGCCCGAGCAGGAACACGAACAGCAGCGTGCACCAGAGAACCGGCCGCCGCCGCCGACGCGGGCGGCGCGGCTCGACCGCCTCCTGGAGCAGGGTCCTGGCCGTTTCCTGATCCATCACTCGTTCGCTGCTGCACCCGTAGGTTCGGGCGGAGGTCCGTTGGCCGCGGCGTCTTTCCTCAGGATTCAAGCCACTCCGGCATGGCGTCCCAGGACGTCTGCGTGCATGGGGTCAGGCACACCATCAATCGGCCGAAAGGAAGGCGAGATGCCGTTAGAACTTGGCAATGCGGCGCCCTTGTTCTCGTTACCGGGAGCGGGCGGGGACACCATCTCTCTGGAGAGCCTGCGCGGTCAAAAGATCGTGCTCTATTTCTATCCTAAGGACGACACGAGCGGTTGCACCCTGGAGGCGCAGAACTTCAACGCCCAGAGCGAGGCCTTCGCGGCGGCCGGAGCGACCGTGATCGGGGTCTCGCCCGATTCCGTCAAAAGCCATGACAAGTTTCGTGCGAAGTACGGCCTGACGTTTCCGCTCGCCTCCGACGAGGCCAAGACGATGCTGGAGACTTACGGAGTCTGGGTCGAGAAAAGCATGTACGGCCGGAAATACATGGGCGTGGAGCGCACGACCCTGCTCATCGACCGCGAAGGGCGGATCGCACGGGTCTGGCCGAAGGTGAAGGTGCCCGGTCACGTTGAGGAGGTTCTGGCGGCGGCGCAGGCTCTCGCCTGACAATACAACCGGAGTGTTGAGCTTTCACACGCAGAAGCTCTGCTTTCATTTCCCAGACGCCGCTTCGACAAATGGGGCCCGGTGTATCGTCCCGGCACCGGCCCCCTGACGACGCGCTAAGCTTCCTTAACCTTAATCGTCTGTGATCGGCCGCGTCACCGAACGACCGACGTGCCATGACATCGACTGCCCGGGCCCGCCGCAGTGCCGGCCTCTCTTCCCCGCCGCCGCGCCGCCTCCTCGTCGCCCTCAGCCTCGGACTGGCCGTCTCGACGCTCTGGGCGGCGGGTGCGAGCTACTACCTCGTCTTCCACGACGAGGTGCTGGCCCGCTTCGTCTCGCGCCAGAGCGCGATGCAATTCACCTACGAGGAACGGCTCGGCACGCTTCAGCGCGCCCTCGATCGATCAGCGGCCGAGAGCGTGGCGGCACGCGGCAGCGTCGAGAGCCGTCTCGCGACCCTCATCGAGCGGCAGGCCCTGATCGAGAAGCGCCAGGGGTTGCTCTCCGGCTTCGGCGGAGCGGCGGCGTCCATCGACATGCCTCCGCCTGCTCCGGCTCCGGTCGCGGACACCGCGCCGCGGGTCCGGAAGCCGTTCCCGACACCGGGACTGCGCATGGGCGGCGAGGACCGCGTCGAGATCATCGGTCACGATTCGGCCGCACGGCTGTTGCGCCTCGAGGATGCGCTTCAGCGCGTCGCCGAAGCCCAATCGCGCAGCGTCGCCGGCATTGCCCGGCAGGCGGCGCGCAGCGCCGAGCGGTTTCGCGACCTGATCGCCCGCACCGGTCTCTCGCCCGCCCGCTTCGACGCGCCGCCGGCCGGCGTCGGCGGTCCTCTCGTCCCGCTCGGCACCGACGCCTTCGAGAGCGCCCTGGCCGATGCCCGGCGCCAGATCGACGAGGAGACACATCTGCGCCGCGTGGCCGCCGCCCTCCCCTTCCGCCAGCCCCTGCCGGGTGACCTCACCTTCACCAGCAGCTTCGGCGCGCGGCTCGATCCGTTCACCCGCGGCTACGCGCTCCACACGGGCGTGGATATGCGCGTCGAGACCGGTACTCCGGTCCAGGCCACCGCGGCCGGGCGGGTCACCACGGCCGAGTATGCCGGCGGCTACGGCAACATGGTCGAGGTCGATCACGGGCGCGGCCTCGTCACCCGCTACGCGCACCTGTCCGGCACCGCCGTCTCGGTCGGTCAGCGGGTGGAGGCGGGCACCGTCGTCGGGTTTGCCGGCTCGACCGGTCGCTCCACCGGCAGCCACCTGCATTACGAGACCCGTATCGACGGCGAGCCGGTCGATCCCCAGCGGTTTCTCCGCGCCGGAGCACAACTCGTCTTCAATGATTGATCGGAGCGCTCGCCGTCATCGCGAGCGACAGCGAAGCGATCCAGCGCACGACATCTCCGGAAAGGTCGCGGACTGGATTGCTTCTGCTTCGCCTCGCAATGACGTTTCGGCAGAGAGCACGGCCGAGACAGGGACGACCGAGCGACCTCAGTCGATATCCGCGACCTCTTCGCTGCCGCCGTAGACGCGCTGCGCCAGCGAGGCTTCCATGAACGGGTCGAGGTCGCCGTCGAGCACCTCGTCCGGGTCGGTCGATTGGGTGCCGGTGCGCAGGTCCTTCACGAGCTGATACGGCTGGAGCACGTAGGATCGGATCTGGTGGCCCCAGCCGATCTCCGTCTTCGAGGCCGCCTCGGCGTTGGCCTTCTCCTCGCGCTTCTTCAGCTCGGCCTCGTAGAGGCGGGCACGCAGCATGTTCCAGGCGGTGGCCCGGTTCTTGTGCTGCGAGCGCTCCTGCTGGCAGGCCACGACGATGCCGGTCGGGTTGTGCGTGATGCGCACCGCCGAATCGGTCGTGTTGACGTGCTGGCCGCCCGCGCCCGACGACCGGTAGGTGTCGATGCGGCAGTCGGATTCCTTGATCTCGATCTCGATCCGGTCGTCGATGACCGGATAGACCCAGACGCTGGCAAAGCTGGTGTGCCGCCGCGCGTTGGAATCGTAGGGCGAAATGCGCACGAGGCGATGCACGCCCGACTCGGTCTTGAGCCAGCCATAGGCGTTGTGGCCCTTGATCAGGAGCGTGGCGCCCTTGATCCCGGCCTCTTCGCCGTCGGTCATCTCGACGATCTCGACCTTGAACTTCCGGCGCTCGGCCCAGCGGGCATACATGCGCTGGAGCATGTTCGCCCAGTCCTGGCTCTCGGTGCCGCCGGCGCCCGCATGGACTTCGAGATAGGTGTCGAAGCCGTCGGCCTCGCCCGAGAGAAGGGTCTCGACCTGACGGCTCGCGGCCTCCTTCTCGACCGCCTTGATTGCGTTCTCGCCCTCGGTGATGGAGGCTTGGTCGCCCTCCATCTCGCCGAGTTCGATCAGCGTCGCGGCGTCCTCGAGATCCTGTTCGAGCTTCTTGATCGCGGTGACGGCCTCGTCGAGCTCCTGGCGCTCGCGCATGACCTTCTGCGCGGCCTCCGGATCGTTCCAGAGGTCGGGGTTCTCGGACGCGGCGTTCAGCTCCGCGAGGCGTTTATCGACGGTGTCCCAGTCAAAGATGCCTCCTCAGCAGCCCTATAGACTGCTTGGCGGCATCCGAGGCCTGCTCGATCTCGGCGCGCATCTGGTGTGAAACTCGACTATCGGTGTGGCCGGGGGTGATACCGGGCGGCTCCCGCCCTGTAAACCACCGCGATGCCGATCCTCCGATCCCGTCGCTTCCGCCTCGCTGCCGCCGTCCTCGCCGTGATCGCGGCGGGTATCGGCGTGCGTTATCTGTCACTCGGTCTGCCGAGGGAGGTCGTGAAATATGCGGGCTCGGTGCTGTGGGGCGCGATGGTCTACGGGCTCGTCGCCTTCCTCCGCCCGACGACCGCTGTTGGCCGGCTCGCTTTCGCCGCCTTGGCTCTCGCGGGATTGGTCGAGCTGTTCCGCCTCGTCCACACGCCGGAGCTCGACGCGTTCCGCCTGACGCTGGCGGGCCAGTTGCTGCTCGGGCGGATCTTTTCGCCCTGGAACATCCTCGCCTACGCTGTGGGCATCGGGCTGGCGGCAGCGCCCGATGCGGGGATACGAAGGCTTGCCGGCCGGCGGCGGAACAGCGCCGATGCTCTGGCGACGCCGGGCGGCGCTGATAGCGGCTTGGAGCCGCCGCGCGCGATCACCGGGAGCCGGCCGGCCGAGCTTTCATGATCGGACGCCGCTCGTGAGCCGCAGGGTGGCTGGTTTCGAGCCGGACGGCGTCGCTCAGCCCCCCGACAGCGCCCGCACCACCGCCCGGTTCGGCGCGATGTAGCGTTGGAAATAGGTCTTGCCCCGCGCCTGCGCCTCCTGGATCTGGGCGCGGTCGAGCATGCCCGCCGCCTGAATCGCATTGGCCATGGCGGATTCATCCATGATCGAGGCGTGGGTCGCCGGGTAGATCCAGGCCATGCCCTCGATGGGATCGCGCGGCACGCCCTTGCCTTCGATGTAGAGGATGCCGAGCTCGTTGCCGGCCTTGTAGTGACCGCCCTTGGCTGCCCGCTCGTACCAGTGCGCGGCCTGCGCCGGGTCGGCCGCGACCCCCTGCCCTTTCCGATAGGCCTGGCCCAGGTTGAACGCAGCGAGGACGCTGCCGCCCTGTGCCGCCTGCCGATAGTAATCGAGGGCGCGGGCCGGATCCGCCGGCACGGCGCGCCCTTCCGCATAGGCGACGCCGAGATTGTAGAGCGCTTGCGGGTCGCCCTTCGCCGCGCCGGCCTCGAAGGCGCGCATCGCCGCCGGGTAGTTGCCCCGCGCATAGGCCTTGATGCCCTGCGCGACCTGTGCCGAGGCGGAGGTGCCGAACAGGGCGGCGAGGAGGCCTGCCAGCACCGTCATCCTGACCCTGGCGCCCCGTCCTTTCACGCCGCCGCGGCCTTGCGGTTCTCCAAGAAGGCCGCGTGCTCGGCCACCAGTGCGCCGCTCAGCGCCTTCTCGATCAGCGCCCGCGTGCCGGCGACGCCGTAGAGCGCGATGAACGAGCCGAAGCGCGGTCCTTGGGCCTCGCCGAACAGCACGTTGTAAATCGAGGCGAACCACGTCTTCGCGACACCGGGGCGCCCGTCCGGGCTCTTGGCCTTGCCCGACAGGTCGGGGAAGTGGCGCCGGCCCACCTCGTAGACGATGGCCTGCAACGCCTCCGGATCGGTCGAGGCCTCGTGCTCGGCCAGCGTCTGCGATAGGTCGCGCAGGGCCGCGGCCTCCTCCTCGGTCGGGGCGCGGTACTGCTTCTGCGGCCGCACGAAGTCGCGGTAATAGGCGAGCGCCCGCGTCACGAGGCCGGCGAGCCGCGGATGCGTCTCCGGCCCGACATTGGGGGCGTAGCGTCGGATGAAGCCCCACAGCACGGCCTCGTCCTCGGCATTGGCCACCGCCACGAGGTTCAGCAGCATGCCGAAGGAGAGCGTTGTGCCCGCATCGTCGATGGTCTCGACCTCCGGCGGCGACCCCGCATGCAGGTGCCAGACCGGGTTGCCGAGCCGATGCTTGGCCTCCTGGCCACTGAAGCGGCCGAGGAAGTTGTCGTACTCGTCGACGTGGCGCGGGATCACGTCGAAGAACAGGCGCTTGGCCTCGCGCGGCTTGTTGTACATGAACAGCGCGAGCGATTCCGGCGTGGCGTAGGTCAGCCACTCGTCGATGGTCAGGCCGTTGCCCTTCGACTTCGAGATCTTCTGGCCCTTCTCGTCGAGGAAGAGTTCGTAGTTGAACCCTTCCGGCGGCTCGGCGCCGAGCGCGCGGGCGATCTGGCCCGAGAGCTTGACCGAATCGATCAGGTCCTTGCCCGCCATCTCGTAATCGACGCCGAGCGCCACCCAGCGCATGGCCCAATCGGGCTTCCACTGCAGTTTGGCGTGGCCGCCGGTCACCGGCGTCTCGTAGCGCTCGTCGGTCGCCGGATCACGCCAGACGATGGTGCCGGCGGACGGCCGCACCTCGTCGATCGCCACCTGCATCACGTGGCCGGTGACGGGATGGATCGGCAGGAAGGGCGAGTAGCTCGCCGAGCGCTCGGCTCGCAGCGAGGGCAGCATGATCGCCATCACCGCGTCGTAGCGATCCAGGACGAGGCGCAGGGCGTCGTCAAAGACGCCCGAGGTGTAGCAATCGGTGGCCGAGCGGAACTCGTAGTCGAAGCCGAAGGCGTCGAGGAAGCGGCGCAGCTCCGCGTTGTTGTGGTGGCCGAAGCTCTCATGCGTGCCGAACGGATCGGGCACCTTGGTCAGCGGCAGGTTGAGTGCCTCGCGCAGCCGCTCGCGATTCGGCACGTTGTCCGGAACCTTGCGCAGCCCGTCCATGTCGTCCGAGAAGGCGATCAGCCGGGTCGGCACGGAATCCTTCGTCAGCACGCGGAAGGCGTGGCGCACCATCGAGGTACGGGCGACCTCGCCGAAGGTGCCGATATGCGGCAGGCCCGAGGGGCCGTAGCCGGTCTCGAACAGCACCTCACTCTTCGGCTTCTTCTCCAGCCGCGCCACGAGCTTGCGCGCCTCCTCGAACGGCCAGGCGGCGGCGGAGGCGGCAGCCTCCAGAATATCGGGGTCGAGACGAAGGGGCGCGGACATCGAATGCTTTTCGGGGTTCAGGACGGGCGCCGCACCGGCCATCCGGGCCGGGGCGCGAGAGCGGGCAACCTATGGAGGGCGGGGGCCGGGGTCAACGTGAGGACGGTCATCCCCGCCCGAGCAGCATCAGCCAGCCGACCGTCGTCGCGGTGGCAGCCAGCGTCGAGACCAGCACGGCGGCGGCGACAAGCCCCTGCTCGCTCTTGTAGCGGGCGGCGAGCAGGTAGGCGTTGATGCCCACGGGCATTGCCGCGAACAGCACGGCCACGCCGGCATAGGCCGGCGGCATGGTGAAGACGTGGAAAGCCAGGATGTAGACCGCGAGCGGGTGCAGGCCGAGCTTGAGCGCCGCGACGATGCTGGCGCCCGGCAGGTCGTGCAGCACCTTGTAGCGGGTTAGTCCGGCGCCGAGCGCGATCAGCGCGCAGGTCGAGGCGGTGCCGCCGAGCGAATCGACCAGCGCCTTCGGGATGCCGGAGAGCGAGAGCCCGCTCGCCTTCATCGCCATGCCGACGGCGAGCGCCAGGAAGATCGGGTTCTTGGCCAGCACGAGGCCGAGCGCCTTGAGGCGCTGGCTCAAGGGCCGCTCACCCTCCGACTCGATCAGGAAGGTGGCCGCGCCCATCATCAGCGGCAGATGGACAGCCAGCAGCATGAAGAGCGGGAAGGCGCCCGCCTCGCCGTAGGCCTGGAGAATCATCGGCACGCCGACGAAGACCGTGTTTGACTGGCTCGCGGCGAAGCCGTGCAGCACGGCGCCGCGCCGGTCCACACCCGCGGTGCGGCGCCCGATCAGCGAGCCGGTGGCCCAGGCGATCGCGGCCCCGCCGAAATAGCTCGCCCAGTAGCCCCAGGCGATCTCGCCCGTGAGGCCCGGGCGCGTCAGGGTCGAGACGATCAGCGCCGGCACCGCCAGCGAGAAGACGTATTCGGAGAGCCCATCGCCGACCCGCTCGGAGATGATCTTGGTGAGCGAGGCCAGCCAGCCGACGAGGACAAGGCCGAAGATCGGGATGATGAGGGTGAGCGCCGTCATCGGCAGCCTGGGCCTTGTCGAACGGAAAAGGCCACCGGGCGCGCGCTGCGCATCCGGTGGCCTCCCGATTCTTCTTGGAAGAAGCGCGGGCCGCTACGGGCCCGGCGGACTTACGCGGCGGCGGGGGCCGCAGTCTCGGCGAGCTTCTTCTCGATGTCGCGCTTGAGCAGGCGGGCGGTCTGCGACAGCTCGATCTCGCGCGCCTTGACGAGGAAGGCGTCGAGGCCGCCGCGGTGCTCGACCGAGCGCAGCGCGTGAGCGGTCACCCGCAGGCGAACGCGGCGGTTGAGGGCATCCGACTGCAGCGTGACGTTGCAGAGGTTCGGCAGGAACCGGCACTTGGTCTTCCGGTTCGAGTGGCTCACGAGGTGGCCGACCTGAACGGCCTTGCCCGTGAGTTCGCAGCGACGCGACATCGTTACAGTCCTGTCAACGTTAGGCCGGGTCTCGGCGCTGAAGCGTTTCGGCAATGCCACACGGCTCTCGCGCCGAGGGCGTCGAACCCTCGCGACAATCGATACCGGCGGAGTCCTATGGAAGTGGCGAGCCTATAGGGGAGACGCACCGGATTCGTCAAGGTCGAAGGGCCAGAAGTTCCGTGGGAGTCGGCGTCGAACTACTGGATCGACGCCCGAGCAAGCTGCCGGCTCGGGGCGGGGCTCGGTGCCTGCGCCGTCTTCGGCGCCGCGCGTCGGGCCGCCATGGCACGCAGCTCCCGCACGTTGGCCGCCGCTTCCGCCGGGCCGAGATCCTGGGCCAGCACCTGCTCCGCCTCGTCGTAGCGGCCCTTCAGGCCGAGCACCAGGGCGAGGTTCTGGCGCACGCGGGCATCCGCCTTCGGCTGGGCGACGGCGAGGCGCAGGGTCGTCTCGGCCTCCTCGAGGCGGCGGGAGAGAGCGTAGGACAGGCCGAGATTCGACAGGACCCGCGGCTCGTTCGGCGCGATCTTGAGGGCGGCGTCGTAGAGGCTCTGCGCCCTCGCGTGGTCGCCGGTCTCGTCCGCCACCATCCCCTGAGCGGAGAGCACGCGCCAATCGGGCTGGGCCGGGCTGTGGGCGTTCTGGAGGACCTCGTTGGCCTCCCCGTAGCGGCCGGCATCGGCGAGGCTCTTGCCGTAGGCCGCGAGCACCGCCTTGTCCTTCGGGTTGCGCAGCGCAAGCTGCTGCAGCACCGCGACCGCTTGCGATTTCTGATCGGTGGCGCGCAACGCCGCGGCGTAGCGCATCGCGTTGCGCGCATCGCTCGGGTCGGCGTTGTAGCGGTCCGCCAGGGCCTCGACCTCGGCGCGGGGCGAGCGCTCCGGGCGGCTCTTGCCGAACGGGTTGAGGCTGCTGATCGAGCCCGTCGTTTCCGGCGAGCGGGTCTGGCAGCCGGCGAGCCCGAGGCCGACCAGAGCCAGGGCGAGCAGGCGGCGGGTGCGGACCGTTCCAGGCTGGCTCGGGGCCCTGCCGCAGATGCCGGTCATGTCGTCCTCTCCCCCAATCCCGCGGCCGGCGCTTGCGCCGTGCCGATGCCGGGGTGATAGAGCGTTAACCCTAATGGCCGGTTAAGCTTATTTTCCATGACCTCAGACCCGACACCGCCCGGACCCGCCCTCCTCGATGCCGCCGCGAACGCAGTCCCGATTCGCTGCGTGACGGCGGACGGATGGGCGGCGGTCGAGGTCGGCCTGCCCCCGCCCCAGCGCCGCTTCGCCGCCGCCACCGGCTTTGCACCGAAGGCGGGCCGCGTCGCGCTCCTGCCGGGCGAGGATGGCGGACTCGGCCTCGTGCTGCTCGGACTCGGCGAGGCTGGGCAGGGACATCGCGACCGGTTTCTCGCCGGCAAGCTACCCGGCGCCCTGCCCGCCGGCGATTACCGTCTCGAACCCTGCGATGCCCTCGATGCGGGCGAGGCGGCTCTGGCCTGGCTGCTCGGCAGCTACCGGTTCGATCGCTACCGCAAGCCGGGCGAGCCGCGCCCGCGCCTCGTGGCGCCGGAAGGCGTCGATGCGGCGGCGGTCGGCCGTGTCGCGCGCGCGGTCGCGGCCGGGCGTGATCTGATCAACACCCCCGCCAACGACCTCGGACCGGCCGAGGTGGAGGCCGCGATGCGTGCCCTCGGCGAGCGGTTCGGCGCGGCAGTCACTGTGACCATGGGTGCGGATCTGGAGAAGGAATTTCCGCTCGTCCATGCCGTCGGCGCCGCCTCCCCGCGGGCGCCCCGCCTCATCGACCTGATCTGGGGCGCTCAGGATGCGCCGCGGGTGACCTTGGTCGGCAAGGGTGTCGTGTTCGACACCGGCGGGCTCGACATCAAGCCGGCCTCCAACATGCTGCTGATGAAGAAGGACATGGGCGGCGCCGCTGCGGCCCTGGCGGCAGCGGAGATGATCATGGGCGCCGGCCTGCCGGTGCGGCTTAGGCTGATCGTGCCGAGCGTCGAGAACGCCATTGCCGGCGACGCCTTCCGACCCGGCGACGTGATCCGCTCGCGCGCCGGCCTCACCGTCGAGATCGGCAACACCGATGCGGAAGGGCGCCTGATCCTGGCCGACGCCCTGGCGCTGGCCGATGCCGAGGAGCCGGACCTCATCCTCGATTTCGCGACGCTGACCGGCGCCGCCCGCGTCGCCCTGGGTCCCGACCTGCCGGCCTTCTTCACCGAGGATGAGGCTCTGGCGGGCGCCGTCGCGGAAGCAGGAGAGCGGGTCAACGACCCAGTCTGGCGCCTGCCGCTGCACCCGCCCTACGCGAGCCTGCTCGATTCGAAAGTCGCCGACCTTAACAACGCGCCGGGCGGCGGCTTCGCCGGGGCGATTACCGCGGCCTTGTTCCTGCGCCGCTTCGTGCGCCGGACGCGGACGCACGTGCACTTCGATCTCTACGGCTGGAACCCCTCGACCAAGCCCGGCCGGCCCGAGGGCGGCGAGGTGCAGACCGCACGCCTTGCCCACGCCCTGGTGGCCGAGCGCTACAGGCAGAACGGCTGACCGAGCCCGAGGGCGGCCTCAGTGCCGTCCGGCGGGGCGCGGCTCCGGCGCGTATCGCTCCTGGGCCCGCGCCACGCTTGGCGGAAGTCCCTCCTCCGGCCGGGTAGCGCCCGGCAGACCGGGCGTCGCCGGATCGCGCTCGCCGCGTTCGAACGCCCAGCCCGCATTCACGCCGGCATAGAAGCCTGTGAAATCTTCCGCCGCGGCCGGTGCCGCGGAGAGGAGAAGCAGGCCGAGCGCGCTCACTGTTCGACGCATCGCGTGTCCCATCGTCATGTCCGCCTCCCGAAGGTGGTCGGTGCGGTCTACGCGCCAAACGAAAACGGCGGCCCTGAGGCCGCCGCTTCCGTCATCAAAGTTTATGACGCCGATCAGTACTCGACGGTGATGCTCGAAGCCTCGCGGCCCTTCTGACCCTCGACCACGCCGAGAGTGACCTGCTGGCCCTCGGCCAGGGAGTCGAGGCCGGCGCGGGAGAGCGCCGAGCGGTGGACGAACACGTCCTTGCCGCCGTCGTTCACCGACACGAAGCCGAAGCCCTTGGCCGGATCGTACCACTTCACGGTGCCGGTCATCTCGACCGACGGACCGGAGGCGAAACGTCCACCGCCGCCACCGCCGCCGGCACCGCCGAAGCGGTCACGGCCGCCGCCGCCGAAGCGGTCACCGCCGCCGCCGAAGCGATCACCGCCGCCGAAACGGTCACCGCCACCGCCGAAGCGGTCGCCGCCGCCGCCGAAGCGCGGGCCCTCGCGCCGGGGCGGAGCCGCCTCGGCCGTCGAGGTATCGACGGTGGTCACCGCGGTGACCTGCGGACCCTTCTGGCCCTGAGCGGTCTGAACCGTCAGGCGCGTGCCGGGCAGAAGATCGTCGTGACCGGCGGCCTCGACCGCGCGGATGTGGAGGAAGGCATCGCCGGAGCCGTCGCCGAGCTCCACGAAGCCGAAGCCCTTCTCCTTGTTGAACCACTTGACCGTCGCGTCACGCTCCGGACCCGACGGGGCCGCAGGTGCGCGCGCCGGGCCGCGGTCGAAGCCGCCGCCGCCACCGCCGCCACCGAAGCGGTTGCCACCGCCGCCGCCACCGAAGCGGTCACCGCCGCTGGGGGGCAGTTCATCCGGCCAACGCGGCTCGGCACCACCCTCATCGAAGCCGCGCTTCTGCGGCCCCCTGAAATCACGACCACGTCCCATTGAAAGCTCGCAAAAACCGTCCGCCCGCCAAGTCTCGAATACCGCGTGCGCGCTATCTCGAGACAGCCGACGCGCCGCACTATCATCCCCCCGGCTGCGGCTACCGGGAGCGATGCCTCAGGTCTGACGCAATCCCGTCCATACCGCAAGGATCTTCTAACCGATCCGTGCTCCAGGCTCCGCATTTTCGCGGTGAAACTGCGTACGTACCCCTTTTGGGACGCTCGAGGTGCCGATCCGGATTGCACGCAAGGGACGTCAACGAAAACGATTCTCGCGCATCTGATTCCCACGGTTCGGTGACGCTTTAGGAAAACGCAAACCGGACGGCGCGTAAGACTCGGCCTGAAACGCTTCGGGTCAGTACCGGGCGCCGGCCGCCGATGATCGCAACTCCGACCTTCCCGGACCTTTCCGCCCTCGTCGTCGACGAGAGCCTCTACATTCGCCGCATCGTGCGCGACATGCTGATGCGCGTCGGCATCAAGCGCGTGCTGGAGGCACCCGACGGTGCGGAGGCGCTCGGCGTGCTCGCCGAGAGCAAGCCGGACCTCACCATCATCGACTGGGATCTGGCGATTCTCTCGGGTGAGGAGTTCATCCGGCTGGCGCGCACGCCCGCCACCTCGCCCTCGCCGACGGTGCCGATCATCCTGATGCTGGCCCAGCCGCGCCGCAACGTCGTCGACCGGGCGATCGCGCTCGGCGTCAACGAGATCATCGCCAAGCCGTTCTCGCCCAAGACGCTGTGGTCGCGCCTCGACGAGGTGATCAACCGGCCGCGGCCGTTCTCGCAGGTGAAGAGCCTGCTCCGCCCCCTGCCCCGCGCCAGCGGCCTGTCGAAGATGGGCGCGATCTGACGAGGGCGCAGGGGCGCGGATCAGCCCCGGCGCAGCCGCCGCCGATGGACGATGCCGATCCGGTCCGCCGGCGGGGTCTTGATGTCGAAGCCCGATAGCTCGCCGATGCCGCCGGCCTCGTCGAGGCCGCGCTCGGTCACAGCGATGCGAAAGCCGATCTCGGCCGGCGTGACCGTGTAGAGGTAGTAGGAGGCGCGCCGGTTCGTGAGCAGGGTGCGCGCCGAGGCCGAGGGCGCGCCCACCACCGGTACCGGACGCCCGTCCGGTCCGGCGATCTGCGCCACGGTGCCGACATGGTTGTGCCCGTGCAGGATCAGATCCGCCCCGGCCCGTCCGATCATCGCCGCAAAGGCGGCGGCGTCCTTCAACTCCCGTCCCGAGGCGGCTCCGCCCGGATGGGGCGGGTGGTGGATCATCACCACCCGGCAGGGCCGGTCCGGCGCCGCCGCGAGGTCGCGCAGCAGGCGCTCGGCGGTCTCGATCTGCGGCACGCCGAGGCGTCCGCTCGCGACAAAAGGCTTGGTCGGGATCGCCGAGGACAGACCGACCAGGGCGAGCGGCCCGCGCCGCCGCAGGTAGGGAAAGAGACGGGCCTGCCCGTCATCGGCCTCCGTCCAGCCGCCGCAGGCGGCGAGCAGCCCCTCCAGCGAGCCACGGACATAAGCGTCGTGGTTGCCGGGCACGAAGCTGACCCGCTCGGCCGGCCCCAGCGCTTCCAGAAAGATACGGGCGCTCTCCCACTCGTCGGGGAGGCCGAGATTGCACAGGTCGCCGGTGCAGGCGACATGGTCCACCCCCTGGCCGTGCAGGTCGGCGACGAGGGCGCCGAGCAGGTCCATGTCGTGGTGGCGCCCGCGACCCCGGCGCCAATTCACGTAGCCGGTCGCCCGCTTGCTGAGAAGCTGGCGCAGGCGCGGCCGCGGCAGCGGCCCGACATGGGGGTCGGTGAGATGAGCAAGACGGAACATGGGCTTTCCCGCATCGCGTCAACACGCGTCCGCGTCAATATCGGGCAATCCGCCGCGCCGATCCGAACGGTCCCACCCGCCTCATGCGGGGTGGCCTCGCTTAAGAGAGGCCATTCCCTCCGTTGCTTCGACAGAGAGGTCGGGGGTAGACAGCCGCCGCTCCCTTACCGTCTGGCCTAACCGGCGGCGGAATCCGGCAACGACGAATCGGAACAGGCGGTCCGATCCCATGGGCTTGATCAAGACCATCGGCCGAAAGCCAGGCGTTCAGTGGGTGCTCAGCCACATCGCCTCGGGCTATCTGAAGCTCGTGCGGCGGACCAACCGGTTCACCATCGAGCCGGCGGATGCCTATGCGCGGCTCGACAGCTACGGCCCGTTCATCGCGGCGATGTGGCACGGCCAGCACATCATGATCTCGTTCATGAGCCGTCCGCAGGACCGGGTCGCCACGATCATCTCCCGCTCGCCGGACGGCAACATCAACACCATGGCTCTGGAGCGGCTGGGGGTGCGGGTGATGCGCGCCTCCGGCGCCCGCGGTCGCGCGGTCAAGGACGCCCGCGCCAAGGGCGGCGCCGAGGGGTTGCGGGCCATGGTCAAGGCGCTGAGGGGTGGCGAGACGGTCGCCTTCTCGGCCGACGTGCCCAAGGTCTCTCGCGTGTGCGATGCCGGGATCATCATGCTCGCGCGCTTCTCCGGAGCCCCCATCGTGCCGGTGGCGGTGGTGACGAGCCGGCACATCCGCTTCAATTCCTGGGACCGGGCCTGCCTCGGCCTGCCCTTCGGCCGCGGCGCCATGGTGTTCGGCGAGGCGACCTTCGTCCCCCGCGAGGTCTCACCGGATGAGATCGACGCCCTGCGTCAGCGGGTGCAGGCCGAGTTGAACCGCGTCCACGACCGCGCCTACACCCTCGTCGGCCGGCCGGATCGGGTCGGCGGCGCCCCCGCCGCGGCCGCGCCGCAGGGTAGTCCGGCGTGAGGGTACCGAAGCTTCCCGTCGCGCTGCGCGCCTACCGCTACGGCCTCTATCTCGGCGAGCCGGCGGTGGCCGGCCTGCTGGCGTGGCGCTCGCGCCGGGGCAAGGAGGATCCGGGGCGGCTCCCCGAGCGGCGCGGCCTGCCGGGCCGAGCGCGGCCGGTGGGCCATCTCGTCTGGATGCACGGCGCGAGCATCGGCGAGGCGCTCTCCCTCGTCGGGCTGATCGAGGGCATGATCGCCCGTGGTTGCTCGGTCCTTGTCACCACCGGCACCCGCAGCGCCGCCGACCTGTTGAGCAAGCGCCTGCCGGCCGGCGCCGTGCATCAATACATGCCGCTCGACGCGCCGCGCTGGATCGAGCGCTTCCTCGCGCATTGGCGGCCGGATCTTGCCATCGTCGCCGAATCCGAGATCTGGCCCAACACCATCATCTCGCTGCACCGGCGCGGCATCCCGCTCGTGCTCGTCAACGGGCGGATGTCGGAGCGCTCGTTCAAGGCCTGGACGCGCTCGCCCGGTACTGCCCGGGCGCTGCTGTCGCGCATCGCCGTCTGCCTCGTACAGACCCGGGAGGACGGGGAGCGCTTCGCCCGGCTCGGCGCGCCGCGCATCAATGTCGTCGGCAATCTCAAATACGATTCGGCCGTGCCGCCCGCCGATTCCCAACAACTCGCCTATCTCGGCGACATGATCGGCGACCGCCCGGTCTGGGTTGCGGCCAGCACCCATCCCGGCGAGGACGAGGTGATTGCTCGCGTCCATGCCGGGTTGAAGGCGCGTTTCCCGAGCCTGTTGACGGTGATCGTGCCGCGCCATCCGCGCCGGGGCGAGGAGGTGGCCCGAATCGCCGCCGAAGCCGATCTGCGGACCAGTCGGCGGGCCAAGGGCGGGCGCCCGCTGCCCTCGATCGACCTCTACGTCGCCGACACGATCGGCGAGCTCGGCCTGTTCTATCGGCTCTGCCCGCTCGTCTTCCTCGGCGGCTCGCTGGTGCCGCACGGGGGGCAGAACCCGATCGAACCGGTGCGCCTGGACAGCGCCATCCTGCACGGCCCCTACATTTTCAATTTCCGCGAGCCCTACGGCGCACTCGACACGGGGGGCGGCGCCCGCATCGTTTCGGACGAGGCGGGATTGCTGGCGGCCGTCGGCGATCTGGTCGCCGATCCGCGGGCGCTGGCGGGGATGTGGGCCAAGGGGCAGGCCGCGCTTCTGCCCTTCGAGGGCGCGGTGGCACGCACCTTCGCGGTGCTCGAACCCTACGTCGCGCAGATGAAGCTTTCCGCACGCGAGCGCGACTGAGGCCGCGATGCACCCGCCCGGCTTCTGGTCCCGGCCGCCTACGCATCCCCTCGCCTGGCTGCTGGCCCCTGCGGGCCGGTTCTACGGTGGGCTGACTGCCGACCGGATGGACCGGCCCGGCGCGGTGCCGCCCTGCCCGGTGCTCTGCGTGGGCAATTTCACCCTCGGCGGTGCCGGCAAGACTCCGACGGCGCTGGCGCTGGCGCGCCTGCTGCGCGGGATCGGCCGGACGCCGGCCTTCCTCAGCCGCGGCTATGGCGGCCGGCTCGCCGGGCCGCTGATCGTCGATCCGGCGCGGCATGGGGCTGCGGAAGTCGGCGACGAACCGCTGCTGCTGGCGCGTGCCGAAACCACGGTCGTCGCCCGCGACCGCCCGGCCGGCGCCCGCCTCTGCGCCGAGGCCGGCGCCGACGTGATCGTCATGGATGACGGCCTGCAGAATCCGAGCCTGACCAAAACGCTCTCGTTCGCGGTGATCGATGGCGGCGCCGGAATCGGCAACGGACTGCCCTTCCCCGCCGGGCCGCTGCGGGCGCCGCTCGCCCGGCAATGGCGGCACGTCGCCGGCCTCGTGCTGGTCGGCGACGGCGCGCCCGGTGCGGCTCTGGCGAGCGAGGCGGAGGCCCGCGGGCTTCCGGTTCATCGCGCCCGCCTCGTGCCCGAGGACGGAGCCGAATGGGCCGGTCGCCGTGTCGTTGCCTTCGCCGGGATCGGGCGCCCGCAAAAGTTCTTCGAAACGCTGCGGGGTTTGGGCGCGGAGATCGTGGCCGAGCGGGCCTTTCCCGACCACCATCCCTTTCGCGCGGGCGATCTGGCGAAGCTGTCGGCGCTCGCCGCGCAAGTGGGGGCCGAGCTGATCACGACGGAGAAGGATGCGGTCCGACTGCCGGCGCAGACGCGCGCCGAAGTCCGGGTGCTGCGGGTTGCCCTCGCCTTCACCGACGCGGCGATGCTTTGCCGGCAGCTCGCGGCGGCGTTCCCGCGCGCCTGACGCGCCGCTCAGAGGCAGAGGCTGGCGGACGTCCGATGGGACCAGCGGTACAGGGCGCGCCGGCCGGCAACACCCGTCTCGCATTGCACGTAGCCGTGATCGGTGAGCACCCTCCGCCACGCGAGCAGGTACGGGATCGGTAGCAGGAGCATCAGCGGAATGCACAGGAGGGCCGCCGCCATGAGCCGCGTGTCGCCCCGCGGCGTCCCGCGTCGCCGCAGCAGCAAAGCCGCGAAGGCACCGAGACCGATGGCAGCGGGCAGGGCGGCAGGCGCGTGGCTCGACACCGTGATCGGCTCGGCGCCGGCCGAGAAATCGGCCAGGGCCGACCCGATGTCGCTCATGGCGATGAAGAGGAGGCCCGCCGCCCCGGCGAGCAGGCCGAGCCCGACAAGATCGGTCGAGGCTCCAGGCCTCAGTTTCCGCAATCGTCTTTGCCCCGGCCGCCTTTGGCAGCCCTTCGTGACGAGGGTCTCGGCAGTGGGTCGTGCCCTCAACGGGCCGCGCCGATTTCCTTCAGGCGCTGCATCGCCGCCTCGGGCGTGGCGTAGGCCTCCTGGCGATCGACGTTCCAGTAGCGGAGCGCGTCGAGTTGGATCGGCTCGCCCGTCACCGCGCAGCGCACATAGGTGCCGGGCTTGACCACGCGCATGGTGCCATCGCCGTACTCGACCTTGGCCTCGCCGCCGGTCGATCCCCGATCGTAGCGTCCGAGCATTGTCTGGCCTCCCGGTGCCGCGCCCGCGCGCGCTCGGATTGCCTTAGAGCATCATCCCGAAAGGTGGAATGCGGCTTTCGGGATGAGATGATGCGAGACCAAGAGTCTCGCGCGGGGCTCTGTCGATGCCTGCCCCTCGACAGGCCCCCGCCTTCGGGTCAAACGAAACCACGCGCCTCACGTCGCTCCGGAATTGTCCGTGACCGAGCCCGATCTCGATGCCCTGTTCGAAGCCGCCGCCGCGGTGCGCGAGCGGGCTCACGCGCCCTATTCGGGCTTTTCCGTGGGCGCTGCGCTGCTGGACGAGGCCGGAGGCATCCATGCCGGCTGCAACGTCGAGAACGCGGCCTACCCGGTCGGCACCTGCGCCGAAGCCGGCGCCATCGCCGCGATGATCGCGGCCGGCGGCCGAGAGATCCGCGCGATTCTCGTCGTGGCCGACAGTCCCGATCCGGTCACGCCCTGCGGCGCCTGCCGCCAGCGCATCCGCGAATTCGCTCATCCGGGCACGCCGATCCTCTCGGGCAGTCCTGAGGCTGTGCAGGCCCGCTACACGCTCGATCAGTTGCTGCCCGCCTCCTTCGGCCCGGAGCATCTCGCCCATGGCGCCTGAGGAAGCGGCGATCGCGCATCTGCGGGCGGAGGGCTTTGCCTTCCCCTACGCCCTGGCGATCGTCACCGGGACCGGGCTCGGTGCCCTGGTCGAGGCGGTCGAGGACCGCCGCAGCCTCGCCTACGCGGCGATTCCCGGATTCCCTGCGCCCGGCGTGACCGGCCATGGCGGCCGGCTGCATCGCGGACGTCTTGCGGGCCGGCCGGTCCTCGTCTTCGAGGGGCGGGCCCATGCCTACGAGCGCGGCGATGCCGCCGCCATGCGGGTGCCGCTCGCTGCGGCGCGGGCGCTCGGGGCGAAACGGCTCCTGCTTACCAACGCCGCCGGCTCGCTGCGGCCGGAAGTGGGCCCAGGCCGCCTCGTGATGCTTTCCGACCACATCAACCTGTCGGGCTTCAACCCGCTGATCGGCGAGGCGAGCGACGCCCGCTTCGTGCCGATGACGGAGGCGTACGATTCCGGCCTGCGCGCCGCTCTCGGCGCGGCGGCCGAAGACATCGGCCTGCCGCTCGCGACTGGGGTCTATGCTTGGTTCTCCGGTCCGAGCTTCGAGACGCCGGCCGAGGTGCGCATGGCCGGGATCCTCGGCGCCGACCTCGTCGGCATGTCCACCGTGCCCGAGACGATTCTCGCCCGTTTCCTCGGCCTGCCCGTGGTTGCGGTCTCGGTGGTGACCAACTTCGCGGCGGGGATCGCGGGCGGCGATCCGCACCACGCCGAGACCAAGGCGGTCGCAGCCCAGGCCGGGGCGGATCTCGCCCGCCTCGCCGCCGCTTTCGTCGGCCGCCTACCCGAAGCGTAAGGAACGCGGATGACCGCTTCAGCTCCTCTTTCTCCGCAGGCCCAGACCCTGGCCAGGGCGGCCCTGGCCCGGCGCGCCCTGCCGCTGCTCGATCTCACCGACCTGAGCGACACCTCCACCGCCGCCGCAGTCGAAGACCTTTGCGGAAAAGCCCGCGCGAGCGGCGTCGCGGCCGTTTGCGTCTGGCCCGATTTCGTCGCGGGATCGGTTCGGGCGCTACGCGGCAGCGGCGTGCGAGTCGCCACTGTGATCAACTTCCCCGAGGGCGGTGAGGACATCGAGCGCATGGTCGCGGACACCCGCGCCACCCTCGCCGACGGTGCCGATGAGATCGACCTCGTCCTGCCCTATCGTGCCCTGATGCGCGGCGAGGCGGAGAGCGCCCGCGCCATGGTCGCGGCCGTGCGCGACGCGTGCGTCGGCCGGCTCCTCAAGGTGATCCTGGAGACCGGTGAGCTGGATGACCCGGCGCTGATCGCGCAGGCGAGCCGCCTGTCGCTGGACGCCGGCGCCGATTTCATCAAGACCTCCACCGGCAAGACGCCGGTCTCGGCCACGCTGCCGGCGGCCGAGACCATGCTGGCGGCGATTCGCGCCCACGGCGCCCGGCCGGCGGGGCTCAAGGTGTCCGGCGGCCTGCGCCGGATCGAGGATGCGGGCGCCTATCTCGCCCTCGCCGACCGGGTCATGGGGCCGGATTGGGTGGGCCCGAGCACCTTTCGAATCGGCGCCAGCGCGCTCCATGCCGAACTCGTCCGCTCCGTCGAGGCCGCGCCATGAGGCTTCCTCAGGAGATCATCCGCGACAAGCGCGACGGCCGCGCTCTCACCGAGGCCGATATCGCCGGCTTCATCGAGGGGCTGACACGGGATGCGGTGACGGAGGGGCAGGCTGCCGCCTTCGCGATGGCGGTGTTCTTCCGCGGCCTCTCCCGCGACGAGCGCGTGGCGCTGACCCGAGCCATGACCCATTCGGGTACCGTGCTGGCGTGGGACCTCTCCGGACCCGTCCTCGACAAGCATTCCACCGGCGGTGTCGGAGACACCGTGAGCCTTCCGCTCGCGGCCATGGTGGCGGCCTGCGGCGGCTACGTGCCGATGATCTCCGGGCGCGGCCTCGGCCATACCGGCGGGACGCTGGACAAGCTCGCGAGCATCCCCGGCTACGACGTCGCGCCCGGCCTCGACCGCTTCCGTCGGGTCACGGCGGCGGTCGGTTGCGCCATCATCGGTCAGACCGCCGACCTCGCGCCCGCCGATCGGCGCCTCTACGCAATCCGCGACGTGACGGGGACGGTGGAATCGCTCGACCTCATCACCGCCTCGATCCTCTCGAAGAAGCTCGCGGCGGGGCTTCAGGGTCTCGTCATGGACGTGAAGGCCGGCTCCGGCGCCTTCATGGCGAGCCGGGCGGAGGCGCGGTCGCTCGCCGAGAGCATCGTCACGGTGGCGAACGCCGCGGGGCTGCGCACCGGCGCGCTCATCACCGACATGGACGCGCCGCTTGCCTCCAGCGCCGGCAACGCCGTCGAGGTGGCCTATGCCGTCGATTACCTCACCGGTCGCGCCCGCGAGCCGCGTTTCCATGCCGTCACGCTGGCGCTCGCCGCCGAGATGCTGGTGATCGGCGGGCTCGCCGCGACTCGTGTGGAGGCGGAGGAGCGTCTGACGACGGCGCTCGATTCAGGAGCGGCCTGCGCGGTGTTCGCGCGGATGGTGGCGGCCCTCGGCGGGCCGGCCGACTTCGTGGAGGCAGCGGACCGCTACCTGCCGCGGGCGCCGGTGGTGCGGCCGGTGACGTCGCAAGCTTCGGGGGTGGTCGAGCGCATCGAAACGCGCGCCGTCGGCCTCGCGGTCATCGGCCTCGGCGGCGGCCGCACCCGGCCGCAGGACGCGATCGATCCGCGCGTCGGCTTTACCGATCTCGCACGGCCCTGCGACCGGCTGGCGAAGGACGATCCGATCGGCATGGTCCATGCGGCCGACGAGGCCGCCGCGGCGCGGGCCGAGGCGGCCTTGCGGCAGGCCTATCGGATCGGTGGAGAAGCACCGGCGGCCTGCGAGCCGGTGATGGAACGTCTCGGCTGACGCGCATGCGCGTCGGAGGCATCCTCTTGGATTCCAGGGAAATGCTGCTTGCCCCCGAGGTGGTTCGGATGGGGCTTTCGCCTCATCCGAACCGCTTCAACCGCCGCGTCTACCAGTGATGGTGGTGGCCCCAGTGGCGGCGGTGGCCCCAATGACCGCGATGATGGTGGCGGTGGCCCCAGCCGTGATGATGGTGGCCCCAATGGCGGCGATGGTGGCCCCAGTGTCCGTGATGGTGGTGGCGATGCCCCCAGTGCCGGGGATGATGGCGGTGGCCGAAATGATGGTGGTGCCACTGCACCGTTTCGACCGTCGCCTCCGACGCAAGGGCCGTGGCTGGAGCCGGCGCCAGCGGGGCGGCGTTGGCGGCGTTGGCGCCGAAGAGGCCGCCAGCCATCAGCGCGAGGGCGGCGAGCGCGAAACGGGAGCGACGTTTAGAGGATGATTCCGACATCGTGTGACCTCCGTTCATCGGGCCGTTCAGGGCGGCCTTGAGAGCGAAGCTAGATCCCGGCGGATGAACGCGTACTGAGCGGAATCCGTACAATGGGAAACAAGGCCGCCCCCGCTCGATGACGAAGAGCGCACGCCTCGTTCCCGCTGCCGTCATGACGACAGAGATCGGCTCGATTCGCGGTCAGTCCTGTTCGGAATCCCATCGGCCGCAGCGGACGGGATGCGGAAGATCTTTCGGTCGCCCGCGCCGTATCCGGAACGTCAGACGGTGCCGGCCTTCGGCTCGGGCCGCCGGTATACCCAGACGCGGGCCGGGGGCAGATTGAGCCAGACCTTGTTGGAGCGGCTCGCCGTGTAGCTGCCCGCCTCGCACTTGGCCGGAATCGGCGGCACCACCGCGTAGGTGAACTGCACGAAGGGCGCGCCCGGATGCATCAGGTCATGCGCGCCCTGGAGGAGGTCGAGGCGCTGCTCCAGGGGCTTGGTGAACAGCGGCAGGCTGGAGATCGTGGCGGCGCAAAGGCCTTCGAGCCGGTCGCGCAGGGTCTCGCGAATCCGGTAAGCGTCGCCGCAGATCACCGTCACGCCGGGAAAGCGCCGGCGCAGCAGCGTGCAGAAATCGGGATTGAACTCGACGAGGACGAGGCGGTCCTGATCGAAGCCGCGGCGGATCAGTGCCTCGGTCACGGGGCCCGTGCCGGGTCCCAGCTCGATCACGGGGCCGGCGACGTTCGGGTCGGCGTAGGAGGCCATGGTGCGCGCGAGCATCCGGCCCGACGGCGTCACGGCTCCGGTGACAAGCGGGCGCTCGAACCAGGAGCGCAGGAAGCGCGCCTCGTCCTCCAGCGGATCCTTGCGCTCACGGATGACGCGTGCGGCGGCGACGGCTCGGGCACTGGAACGGCGAAGCGGCGGCACGTCCGAAGGTCCTCGGCTCATCATGGTTGGCACAGGCTAGACGACGAAAACCCGCGGGCAGTCAAGCTACGCTACCGGCATCGGGTGCATGATCGCAGCGATGAGCCGCGATCATAACCGGTGGAGCCTCGGGTTTGATCCCGGAGGGGCGTCACGGATCACGCCCGCGTCGCACCGCTCACGAAGAAGTCACGCACCTTGGAGAAGAACCCGGCGCTCTCCGGGTGATTCTCGTCCGAGGCGCTCTGGTCGAATTCCTGCAGCAGCTCGCGCTGGCGCTTGGTCAGGTTCTGCGGCGTCTCCACCGAGACCTGGATGTAGAGGTCCCCAACCTCGCGCGAGCGCAGCACCGGCATGCCCTTGCCTTTGATCCGGAACTGCTTGGCGGTTTGCGTGCCGGCCGGGATGCGGACCTGCGTCTGCGAGCCGTCGATCACCGGCACGGTGATCTCGCCCGAGAGCGCCGCCGTCACCATCGAGATCGGTACGCGGCAGAACAGGTCGGCCCCGTCGCGCTGGAAGAACGGGTGCGGCTTGATCGAGAGGAAGACGTAGAGGTCGCCCGCCGGTCCGCCGCGCAGGCCGCTCTCGCCCTCGCCCGCGAGCCGGATGCGCAAGCCGTCATCGACGCCCGCCGGCACGTTGATCGAGAGCGTGCGCTCGCGGTTGACCCGGCCGGCGCCCGAGCAGGACGGGCAGGGATCGTCCACCACCTCGCCGCGGCCGTGGCAGTTCGGACAGGTCCGCTCGATGGCGAAGAAGCCCTGCGCCGCCCGCACTCGGCCGTAGCCGCCGCAGGTCGAGCAGGTGCGCGGCTTCGAGCCAGCCTTGGCCCCCGTGCCCGAGCAGGTCTCGCAGGCGATCGAGGTCGGGATCCGGATGGTCTCGGTCTTGCCGGCGAAGGCCTCTTCGAGGCTGATCTCGAGGTTGTAGCGCAGGTCCGCCCCGCGCTCGCGGCCCGGCGCGCCGCCGCGTCCGCGGCCAGCCCCGCCGCCGGGTGCACCGCGGCCATCCCCGAAGAAGTTCTCGAAGATATCCGACATGAAGTCGCCGAACTCGTTGCCGAATCCGGGGCCGCCCGCACCGCCCTGGCTGAAGGCGGCGTGACCGAACCGGTCGTAGGCCGCACGCTTCTGGCCGTCGGAGAGGCACTGATAGGCCTCGTTGACTTCTTTGAACTTGATCTCGGCTTCTTTGTCGCCGGGATTGCGGTCCGGATGATGCACCATGGCCAGCTTGCGGAAGGCGACCTTCAGCTCGCTCTCCGAGGCCGTCTTCGCGACGCCCAAGACCTCGTAATAGTCCCGTTTCGACATTCCCGGCCCCTGGAGCCTCTCGTTCGCGCCGGCTGCCGACTCGCATGTCGGGCTTCGGCCGCGCCGCGATCCGCCTCCCGACTCGAACGGGACGGGCCGGATCGACCTTCGCTTCTCTCGGACGCTCGGCACCGTTGATCCCCGAGCCTTGCCCGAGGATCAAGCCGTTCGCGCCGCTGACGGTAAAAAATGATCGGGAGCGGCGCTGGCGCACCGCTCCCGTCTCATCATGCGGACTTAAGCGCGCTTCTTGCGCTCGTTCTCGTCCACTTCCTGGAAGTCGGCGTCGATGACGTCGTCCTTCTTCTCCGCCGAAGCCGCGGCACCCTCGGCGCCCGGCGCACCCTCGGCCTGGGAGGCGGCGTACATCGCCTCGCCGAGCTTCATCGAGGCCTGCATCAGGTCGTTGGTCTTGGCCTTGATGCCCTCGGCGTCCTCACCCTCGAGCGCGGAGCGGAGCGCCGTGATGGCGGACTCGATGGCACCCTTGTCGGCGGCCGAGACCTTGTCGCCGTACTCCGCGACCGACTTCTCGGTGGCGTGGATCAGGCTCTCGCCCTGGTTCTTCACCTCGACCAGCTCGCGGCGCTTCTTGTCCGCCTCGGCATTGGCCTCGGCATCCTTGACCATCTTCTCGATGTCGGCGTCCGACAGTCCGCCCGAGGCCTGGATGCGGATCTGGTGCTCCTTGTTCGTCGCCTTGTCCTTGGCCGTCACGTTGACGATGCCGTTGGCGTCGATGTCGAAGGTCACCTCGATCTGCGGCATGCCGCGGGGCGCCGGCGGGATGCCGACGAGGTCGAACTGACCGAGCAGCTTGTTGTCGGCCGCCATCTCGCGCTCACCCTGGAAGACCCGGATGGTGACCGCATTCTGGTTGTCCTCGGCCGTCGAGAAGACCTGGGACTTCTTGGTCGGGATCGTGGTGTTGCGGTCGATCAGACGGGTGAACACGCCGCCCAGCGTCTCGATGCCGAGCGAGAGCGGGGTCACGTCGAGCAGCAGCACGTCCTTCACGTCGCCCTGGAGCACGCCGGCCTGGACCGCGGCGCCGATGGCGACGACCTCGTCCGGGTTGACGCCCTTGTGAGGCTCCTTGCCGAAGAACGCTTTGACGACCTCCTGCACCTTGGGCATGCGGGTCTGGCCGCCGACGAGCACGACCTCGTCGATCTCGGAGGCCGAGACGCCGGCATCCTTGAGCGCCTTGCGGCAGGGCTCGATCGTGCGCTGCACGAGATCGTCGACGAGGCTCTCGAACTTGGCGCGCGAGAGCTTCAGCGCGAGGTGCTTCGGACCGGTGGCGTCGGCGGTGATGTAGGGCAGGTTGATCTCGGTCTGCGTCGCCGAGGACAGCTCGATCTTGGCCTTCTCGGCGGCCTCCTTGAGGCGCTGGAGGGCGAGCTTGTCCTTGGTCAGGTCGATGCCCTGCTCCTTCTTGAACTCGGCGGTCAGGTACTCGACCACGCGGTTGTCGAAGTCCTCGCCGCCGAGGAAGGTGTCGCCGTTCGTCGACTTCACCTCGAACACGCCGTCGCCGATCTCGAGGATCGACACGTCGAAGGTGCCGCCGCCGAGGTCGTAGACCGCGATGGTGCCGGCCTTCTTCTTGTCGAGGCCGTAGGCGAGTGCGGCGGCCGTCGGCTCGTTGATGATGCGCAGCACCTCAAGGCCGGCGATCTTGCCGGCATCCTTAGTGGCCTGACGCTGGGCGTCGTTGAAGTAGGCGGGGACGGTAATGACGGCCTGCGTCACCGGCTGGCCGAGATGCGACTCGGCGGTCTCCTTCATCTTCTGAAGGGTGAAGGCCGAGATCTGCGAGGGCGAGTACTTCTTGCCGTCGGCCTCGACCCAGGCGTCGCCGTTGTCGCCCTTGGCGATCTTGTAGGGCACGAGGCCCTTGTCCTTCTGCGTCAGCGGATCGTCGTAGGTCCGGCCGATCAGACGCTTGATCGCGAAGAAGGTGCGTTCCGGATTGGTCACGGCCTGCCGCTTGGCGGGCTGGCCGACGAGGCGCTCCCCATCGTCGGTGAAGGCGACGATGGACGGAGTGGTGCGGGCGCCTTCCGCATTCTCGATGACCCGCGGCTGCGTGCCTTCCATGACGGCCACGCAGGAATTGGTGGTGCCGAGGTCGATACCGATTACTTTACCCATGGTGGGATCCCTCTGTTGGATTTTTCAAGCAGACCGCCGAGCCCCGAAGCAGCTCGACCCATGGCGGTACAAAAACATCAGGTTTGAAAACGGGATGGATCCGAAGCGCATCGCCCTGGCGGGCTGTGCTTCCCAGGCTTCGTCCCGTGTCCCGCCGCATATAAGAAGACGGCTACGCCGCCGCAAGAACGGCGCCGAACGGTTGAGCGACGGTTGCCATCCTCCGCCGCGTCAAGGCGATTTTCGGAATGAGGTCCGTCGGGAGAGGCTTGTTTGTTGCCAGGCTGCCACGTCCGCGCCACGGGTGACGTGGTATGACGACGGCACATGGCCCGTGAAGTGGCTTCAAACCGGGAGGCCGACGGCCTGATGTTCCTGCCCGTCTCCGAGAGAATGTCCGCGCGCAAGGCCTGGAGGACGGCGCGCCCGGCTCGTGCCGCGACCGGGACGCTGCTCGTGCTCGCCGGCCTGGCTGTGACGCCGTCCACCCCGGCGCGGGCGCAGAATTTCTTCGAGGAGCTGTTCGGTATCGGGCGGGCGGCGCGCCCGCCGCAGCCGCCGCGCAACGTGCCCGTCCAGCCGCCGCCGCAACCGGTCGAGCCGGGTGCGCCCGTCCCCGGCGAGGGGGCCGAGACGCGGCCGAGCGCGCCGGCCCAGCCGCGCCAGCCGGTGGTGCTGCGCGTGCCGGCCGAGGACAACGTCGCCGGGCAGGAACTGCTGCTGAACGGGCTGAAAGGCTCCCTGAAGATCGAGCGGAACGGCGCGGCCTACACGGCGCTGATGAGCCTGCCGGGCACCAAGATCTCGCAGCCGACCGAGACTTGCACGGTCAAGCTCAACGAGGGCAGGCCGGTGCCGCTGAGCGCCGAGGGCCGCGCGCAGGGCGTCTCCCGCTTCTCGGTGGCGAGCGCCGAATGCCCGCTGCGCTTCGAGATCCTCGACGGCAGCGTGCTCGCCACGCCGCTGGGCTCGGGACCGGCCTGCACCTTCACCGCGGCGGATTGCGAGACAACCCCGTCGGGCCTGTGGGGGCCGGGCGCTGCAAGCCTGATCCCGCAGGCGGGTGAGTTCGACACTGCCCGCGGCGTCGCCGACAAGGCGGTGCGCGACAATTACAAGATCATGACCCAGCGCTCGCGCGGCAGCGATATCCGGCCGATCGTGCAGGAGCAGGCGGCCTTCTCCTCCGACCGCGAGCAGGCGTGCCGGACCTATGCCCGCGAGGGGGCGCACGGCTATTGTCACCTGCGCTTCACCGAGGCGCGGGCGATCGCGCTCGCGGCACGGCTCGGCGCCAACACGGCCGCGCCGACCGCCGCTAACACGGCGCCGCGGCCCCGCCGCAGTCGCGCTCCGGTCGAGGGCATGAACCCGGATTCGCCGGGAGCGGAGCCCTTCGCCGAACAGTAGGGTCGGTCGCCGCCCGCAACGATGGCGGGCATCCGCGGTGGGGTCGGAGCTGTCGTCGCACGGGTGGAACCCGGCGTTTCACCTTTGTGTTGCGCCGAGGTCACCCAAAGCGAGCCCGGCCATGCCCGACCAGAAGATCGAAGCCTATACCGACCCGGCCGGCGGATGGGGCTCGGCCCGCTCCCTCGTCGAGATCCTGACCCGCGAGGAGATCCCGGCGTCCGGCGCGGCGATGCTGATGAAGCAGAACAAGCCGGGCGGCTTCATGTGCGTGTCCTGCGCCTGGTCGAAGCCGGCCAAGCCCGCAACCTTCGAGTATTGCGAGAACGGCGCCAAGGCGACCGCCTGGGAACAGACGCGCAAGCGCATCGGGCCCGACTTCTTCGAGCGCCACTCGGTCACCGAGCTTCTGACTTGGGCCGATTACGACCTTGAGGAGAAGGGGCGCATCACCCATCCCTTGCGCTACGATCCGCAGCGCGACCGCTACCTTCCCGTCTCCTGGGAGCAGGCCTTCGAGGAGATCGGCCGCGAGCTGAAGGCCATCCGCGAGGAGGATCCGAAGGCCGCGGTGTTCTACTCCTCGGGCCGGGCCTCGCTGGAGACGAGCTACATGTACGCGCTGTTCGCGCGCATGTACGGCAACAACAACCTGCCCGACTCCTCCAACATGTGTCACGAATCGACCTCGAAAGCGCTGCCGCAATCGATCGGTGTGCCGGTCGGGACAACGGTTCTGGAGGATTTCGAAGCCACCGACCTGATCCTGTTCTTCGGCCAGAACGTCGGCTCGAATTCGCCGCGGATGCTGCACCCGCTGCAGGATGCCCGGCGGCGGGGTGTTCCGATCATCACCTTCAATCCGCTGCGGGAGCGCGGGCTCGAACGCTTCACCAACCCGCAATCGCCGATCGAGATGCTGACGCGGTCCTCGACGCAGATCTCGACCCAGTACCATCAGGTGAAGGCGGGCGGCGACATCGCGGCAATTGCCGGAATCTGCAAGGCGCTGTTCGCCATGGACCGGCAGGCGCAAAACGAGGGGCGCCCGCGCGTCCTCGATATCGACTTCCTCAGCGAGCACACCCACGGCTTCGAGAAATTCGAGAAATTCTGTGACCGGCTCGAATGGCCGGCGTTGGAGGCGAAGTCCGGCCTGAAGCGCGAGGGGATGGAGGCGGCTGCCGCCGTCTACGCCCGTGCGCGGGCGGTGATCGGCATCTACGGCATGGGCCTGACCCAGCACCGCCGCGGCACCGAGACGGTGCAGATGTTCGTCAACCTGCTGCTGCTGCGCGGCAATATCGGCCGCCCCGGCGCCGGTATCTGCCCCGTGCGCGGTCACTCGAACGTGCAGGGCCAGCGCACCGTCGGCATCGCCGATGAGCCGTCGCTTGTGCCCCTCGACAAGCTCAAGGCGATGTACGGCTTCGAGCCGCCGACCGAGAAGGGGATGAACACGATCGAGACCTGTGAGGGGGTCATCGCCGGCAAAGTGAAGGCATTCATCGGGCTTGGTGGCAATTTCATCCGGGCGGTCCCCGACACGCAGCGGATGGAGGAGGCGTGGCGCGGGATTCGACTCACCGTGCAGGTCTCGACCAAGCTCAACCGCTCGCACCTCGTTCACGGCGAGATCGCCTACATCCTCCCTTGCCTTGGGCGGATCGAGATCGATGAGCAGGCCAGCGGCCCGCAGGCCGTGTCGATGGAGGACTCGACCTCCTGCTTCCACGGCTCGCGCGGCGTGGCTTCGCCGATCAGCGACCATGTGCGTTCCGAGCCCTGGATCGTCGCGCAATTCGCCAAGGCGACGCTGGCCCCAAACCCGAAGGTCGATTGGAACGCCTGGGTCGGCGACTATGCCAAGGTGCGTGACGCCATCGAGGCGACCTACCCGGAGAAGTTCAAGGACTTCAACGCGCGCCTGTTCGAGCCCGGCGGACTGCACAAGCCGCTCGCCGCCCGCGAGCGCAAATGGGAAACGCAGACCGGAAAAGCCAACTTCGTGGTGCCGCCGGACGGGCTCGACATGGATCCGGACATGAAGAGCGACCGGCGCGACGTGCTCGACCTCATCACGCTGCGCTCGAACGACCAGTTCAACACCACGATCTACGGCTACCACGATCGCTTTCGCGGCGTGAAAGGCACCCGGCAGATCCTGTTCATGAACGAGAACGACATCGAGCGCCTGCAACTCGCCGACGGCGAGACCGTCGATGTCGTGACCGAAGCCGCCGACGAGTTCGCCCGGGAGGTGAAGGGTCTGAGGATCGTCAAGTACGACATCCCCGAGGGGAATTGTGCCGGCTACTACCCGGAACTGAACGTGCTGATTCCGCTCTGGCACCACGACGCCCAGGCAAAGGTCCCGGCGGCCAAGGCGATTCCCGTGCGGATCGCCAAGGCGGCGGAACTGGCCGTGCGGGATTGAGGCCGCAGCCGCCTGGCTGAAGCCAGACGGCACACGATGAGCGATCACTTATATTGCACGATGTGCAAATCATCACTTGTACACCGTGCAAACCGAGCGCACTCATGATGGTGTGACCAGGCGGTCACGCCTTTGGAGTGATGCCATGTTGACGCTGTTGCGAACGCTTGCCCGCGGCGCCGACGCCCAGGCCTGCGAGGAGGCCCACGACCGCCACGCCCTCCTCGTCCTCGATCAGCAGATCCGCGAGACCGCCGCCGACTTGGAGCGGAGCCGGCGGACGCTGGCTGCGGCGATGGCCGGGGACGCCGCCGAGGCCCGCCGGTTGGCCGAAGTCGAGGCGCGCGTGGAGGATCTCGAAGCCCGCGCCGTGGCCGCCCTCGCGGCGGGCCGTGAGGATCTCGCCCGCGAGGCGGCCCAAGCCATAGCAAGCCTCGAAGCTGAGCGGGACGCACTCCGCGCCGCGCAGGCGACCTTCGCCGCGGAAGTGACGCGGATGCGCACGGTGCTCGCTGACGCGACCCGGCGCCAGGCGGCTCTTGAGCGCGGGCGCCGGGTTGCGGCAGCCGCGGAAGCCGTCCGGCGTCTGCGCGGGCGGCAGAGCGTGGGCGGAAATGCCAGCCTGCGCGAGGCGGAGGCCACCCTGGACCGGCTCCAGCGAATCCAGGCCGAGGCGACGGATGCCGATGCGGCACTCGCCGCGATCGAGACGCCCGAGGAAACGATTGCCGAGCGCCTCGAACGCGCGGGCTTCGGGCCTCGGACCCGTCCCTCCTCCGACGACGTGCTGGCCCGCCTGCGCGGCCGCGCGGAGGCCGAGCACGCCGCCGCCGTCTGATCTCCCCTCCCCTTTCAAGGAACAAAGCCATGTCCCAAGAAACGGCGCAGCATACCGGCGCCTGGGTCGTCTTCACCCAAGCCTCCTTCGTCGCCTCCGCCGCGCTGGTCGGCTTCGGCATCCTGTTCATGCCCCTCGACTTCTGGATGAAGGGGTATCTCGCCATGGGCACCGTGATGCTGATCCAGTCCTGCATCACCGCCACCAAGACGCTCCGCGACGTCCATGAGGGGCGTCGCATGGTCAACCGCATCGAGGATGCCCGCACCGAGCGCCTACTGATGTCGGTCGGCAAGGAGTGACGAACGAGATGAGGTGAGACGGCGCGCGAGGGAGACTCGACGCGCGCCCGCGACGGTCCATATTCGGTGGCATGGACAGTTCGGACGGAGCTCACGCGCGGCGGCAGGCGATCATCGATCGCTTGCTCAGCGACGCCCTGCGCCCGGCCGGCGGCATCGTGCTGCCGAGCCACGACGCCCTGCCGGCCGACATCCGCATGACGGTCGACCGCCTGCTGGCCAAGGCGGATGCCGAGCGCCGCCGCTCGCTGACCTACGACGACCTCGAAGAAGCGCTGCCGCCCCGCGATGTGACCGCCGACGATCTAGAGGCGATCTTCTGGGTGCTGGCGGAGTATGGGATCGAACTGGACGAGGGCGACTGAGAGGGCCTTACGAAACTCCCGCTCGCCGGCGGTTTCGCCTCGGCAGTGGGCAGTGCGGCGGGCGTTCTGTGAGCGACGCTAACCCTCGGCCCCCTGGAGCAGCCGCGCCGCCGCCGCGCGGGCCTCGTCGGTGACGGTGGCGCCGGCCAGCATCCGGGCGATCTCTTCCCGGCGCGCATCTGCTGCGAGCCCGACCACCCGGGTCATGACCCGCTCGGAGCCCTTCTCCGCGCCCTTGGCCGCCTTCCCCTTCACGCTGTCCTTGGCGATACGGAAATGTGTCGAGGCGCGAGCGGCCACCTGCGGCGCGTGCGTCACCGCCACCACCTGAACCTGTTCCGAGAGACGGCCGAGCCGTGCGCCGATGGCGTCGGCCACCGCGCCACCGAGGCCGGTATCGATCTCGTCGAAGATCAGGGTCGGCGCCGAACCCTTGCCGGCCAGCACCACCTTGAGCGCCAGCATGAAGCGGGACAGCTCGCCGCCCGAGGCCACCTTCATCATCGGTCCGGCGCGGGTGCCGGGATTGGTCTGCGCCCAGAACTCGACCCGCTCGGTGCCGGCGGCATCGCGCGAGGCCTCGTCCACGGTGATCTGGGTGATGAAGCGGGCGCCCTCCAGCTTCAGCGGCGGCAGCTCGGCCTGGACCGCCGCGTCGAGGGCTTTAGCCGCCTTGCGCCGCCCGTCGCCGAGCTTCTTCGCGGCCTGGGCATAGGCGGCTTCCGCGGCGTCCAACTCCGCTTCGAGCCCGGAGAGCGCCTGCTCCCCGGCATCGAGTGCGGCCACATCCGCATCGTAGCGGCTGCGCAGGTCGGCCAAATCGTCGGCCGGCACCGAATACTTCCGAGAGGCCGCGCGCAGGGCGAACAGGCGTTCCTCCACCCGCTCCAGCTCCCGCGGGTCGAACTCGGCCGCGAGCACCGCCGCGTCGAGGGCGGCACGGGCCTCGTCCAGCGCAACGAGGGCGGCGTCGAGCGCTGCGATGCTCGGATCGACCAGACTCGGCACGGTCGCGCTGCGTCGTTCCAGCCGGCGCACAGCGGAGGAAAGGTGCGGCACCAGCGAGCCGGAGCCGCCGACGAGGTCGAGCGCCTCGTTCAGCTCGCGGGCGACCTTCTCGCCCTGCTGCATCACCGTGCGGCGCTCGGCGAGCATCGCTTCCTCGCCCGCTTGTGGGTCGAGGGTGCCGAGTTCCTCGACCGCGTGACGAAGGAAATCGGCCTCCTTCTGCGCCGCTTCGACCCTCGCGCGCTGCTCGGACAGGGTGGTGCGAGCGGCGCGCACGCGTTTGGCCGCAGCGGCGACCTGATTGAGCGGACCCTGCAACCCGCCGAAGGCGTCGAGGATGGAGCGGTGGGTGGTGGGGTCGGCGAGCGCCCGGTCGTCGTGCTGGCCGTGGATCTCAACGAGCGCCGTGCCGATCGCCCGCATCGTCTGCACGCCGACCGGCTGGTCGTTGACGAAAGCGCGGGTGCGCCCGTCGGCGAACTGGGTGCGGCGCAGGATCAGGTCGCCGTCGGTGTCGATCTCGGCCGCCGCGGCGACGGCACGGGCGGGATGATCGGCCGCTACGTCGAACACGGCGGTGACGCCGCCCTGCGCCTCGCCCTGCCGCACGAGCCCGCCATCGCCGCGCCCCCCGAGCGCCAGGGCGAACGCGTCAAGCAGGATCGATTTGCCCGCACCGGTCTCGCCCGTGAGAACGGTGAGCCCCCCGGAGAAGGTCAATTCGAGCTTGTCGATCAGAACGATGTCGCGGATCGCGAGCTGGACGAGCATGAAGCGGCGCCAGAGCCCCTTTTGGATTGTGCGCGGGTGTAGCCGCAAGCCACGGAGACTTCACCCGGAAAGTGCGGGGTCCCGGCCGAGGATGGCACAGAGTCGCCGGTACTCGGCCTCGAACGGCGCGTCGAACGCGCGGATGGCGTGGTCCTCCGTCTCGTTGCGGTCGAGCACCTCGAAACGCGCCAGCGTCTCGTCGCGCAGGCGGCCGGGATGGCCGTTGGGGAAGTTCGCATCCCCGCGCCGCATCCGCGCCTGGAATTCCGGCAGCGTCTTGCACTGATAGTGGTTGATCTGCACGCCCTCATAAACGACGCGGTCCGACGTCCCGTCCGAGGTGTTGGCAAAGCCCCTTCCGTCCGACAACACCCGCCGGCCGCGATGGTGGCAGACATCGTGGATGCGCACGGCCGAGATGTCTCGGGCGCGCGCCAGCGTCTTGAAGTGATAGTGGTTGCCCCAGCCGTGCGGCGCGCAGCGGGTGAAGGCGCGGGTGATCAACCCGTAGCCCGGTTCCGTATGGCCGGAGGAGCCGAAACTGCGCCAGTTCACATGCAGGCTCGATACGTCTTCGGGCAGCGAGCCGATCAGGCCGGCCATATCGGCATGGCCGAACGGCACGAGGAACTCGTCGAGGTCGAGATACATCACCCAGGGCGTCGCGAGACCCGTCAGGGCGTGGTGATAGGCCAGCACCTGCGCCGAATTGTCGAGGGGTGACGGCCAGGGAATACGTCGCAGCCGCAGATCGCGGGGGCTCAGCGCCTTGAACAGGGCGCGGGTATCGTCCTGGCTCTCGTTGTCATAGACGACGATGCGGTCGAAGCCGATCGCGAGATGATGAGCGAGCCACTCGACGAGATAGGTACCCTCGTTGCGGGCAATCGCGACCAGGGTCACCGCGTCGGGCTTCTTGCGCAGGCTATGGTCGGCGAGGGCTCTGCGCCAGCGCAGAATGGCCTTCATGGCAGGCAGCGTGTCCTGGAATCTGCCGACGGGTCGGGGGGTGGAAACGGGCGGGGCGGCTTCACCGCAAGCATGCGAGCTCCCTGCCCTCTCCGTCACGGTAAGCGAGCCTTCGAAGCCGCTCATACGGAGTTTGGTCGCTCGCTTCGGGTCTCGCCGCGCGCTGCCGCCGGGAACGCCAGAGCATCGCCCAGGATACAGGATCCGGGACGATGCTCTGGCTCTGACTTTTACATCAGCGTTGTCCGAAAGCCGGAAGCGACCGTTCGGAACGACGCTCCAGCGTCGTCAGTCAGCAGCGGCGGTCCGCCCGATCACGCCGCGATAGATCTTGCTGAGCCAGGAGGACTTCTCCTCTCGCGGCTCCAGGCCGCCGGTCTGCAGGAGCTTGTAGGCATCCTGGTACCAGGGGCTGTCGGGGAAGTTGTGGCCGAGCACGGCCGCCGCGGTCTGCGCCTCGGCGGTGAGGCCGAGTGCCATGTAGGCCTCGACCAAGCGCTCCAGCGCCTCCTCGGCGTGGCGGGTCGTCTGGTACTTGCTGACCACGTCGCGGAAGCGGTTGATCGCGGCCGGGAAGGCGCGCTTCTGAAGGTAGAAGCGCCCGACCTCCATCTCCTTGCCGGCGAGCTGGTCGCGGGTGATCTGGATCTTGGCCTTGGCGTCGGCGGCGTATTCCGACGTCGGGTACTTCTGCACCAGTTCCTGGAGGGCGACGAGGGCGCGCTCGGAGCGCTCCTGATCGCGGGTCACGTCCGGAATCTGCTTATACTGCGACATCGCCATCAGGTACTGGGCGTAGGCCGCGTCCTTGCTCGCCGGGTGGCGCTGCAGGTAGCGCTTCGAGGCGGTGATCGCGTCGTCGTATTTCGCGCTCTCGTAGTTCGCGTAAGCCGTCATCAGCAGGCCTTTCCGCGACCAGTCGGAATAGGTGTACTGCTTGTCGAGCTGCTCGAACTGCTTGGCGGCGTTCTCGTAGTCCTTGTCCTCCATCTTCGCCAAGCCCTCGCTGTAGAGCTTGTCAGCCGGCGTGTCCGGCACCGCCTCGGGCTTGTACTTCTCGGCGAAGAGGTTGGTCGGGTCGAGGGCATCGCAGCCGCCGAGACCGAGGCCGAGGCTGAGGAGCACGGCCGCCATCGCGCCACGGGTCGGGAAGGTCAGAGGCATCGCGGTCAAATTCCCTGTCAGGCCCGGCCGCTTCGAGGCGGCGCGACCTACGCGCAGGCTTTCACGGGTGGAGGCCGATTCGGGCGCCAAAACGGCAAGACGGCGGAGACCGTTAAGGGATTCCGCCGAAAACGTGGATCGAGGGCCGATGTGGCGCGGCGGTTACAGTTCCGCGGCGAAGGCGGCGATGCCGAGGCCGAACTCGGCGCGGGCCGGCTCCCGGCGGGTGCCCTGACCTTCGACGATGGCGTAATTCGCGCGGTCGGCGAACAGGGCTTCGAGGATGCCGACATTCATGCGGTGGCCGCCGCAATAGGAGCGGTAGGCACCCTGGATCGGCAGGCCGGCCAGCGCGAGGTCGCCGACCGCGTCGAGGAACTTGTGGCGGACGAACTCGTCCGCGAAACGCAGGCCTTCCGGATTGACCACGGCGGTCTCGCCGACGGCGACCGTGTTGTCGAGGGAGGCGCCGAGGGCGAAGCCCGCCTTCCAGTAGCGCTCCACGTCCTTCATCATGCCGAAGGTGCGGGCGGGGGCGATCTCGCGGCGGTAGGCGGCCGGGGTCAGATCCATCGCCTTGCGCGAGCGGCCGATCACCGGGGATTCGAAGTCGATCTCCACGTCGAGGCGGAAGCCGCGGTCGATCGGGCGGAGCTCGGCGAAGGCGCGGCCGGCCTCGATGCGGACGGGCTGAAGCACCTTGATCCAGCGGCGCGGCGCGCCGCAGGTGGTGAGGCCGACGCTGTCGATGGCGGTGACGAAGGGGCGGGCGCTGCCGTCGAGGATCGGCATCTCGGGGCCGTCGATCTCGATCAGCGCGTTGTCGACGCCCAGGCCGTAGAGGGCCGACATCAGGTGTTCGATGGTGGCGACGGCGCCGGTCTCGACGTCACCGATGACGGTGCACAGCTCGGTGGCGGAGACGCAGGCGAAGTGGGCCTTGATGAGCCGGTCGTTGCCGGTGGTGGTGCCCGTCCGGAGGAAGGCGATACCGTGGTTGGCTTTGGCGGGGTGGATCGTGATCTCTGCCGGGTTGCCGGAGTGGACTCCGATTCCGGTGAGGGTCACGGACGTTTTGAGCGTTGTTTGTTGGTTCGTCCGCATACCTTAGCCCTCGGCCAGGATCCTTCCCGCGCATCCCCGTCTAGGGGCGCGGTGTGGGAAAGTCCGTCCGCTGCTTGAAGCCTCTGCGAGCGCTGCCGGTCGGTCGACCAAGCGCGCCTTCTGTCGTTCCGGCATGGTGTATAGCTGTGGCAAACAGGGCGGCCAAATCACGGATTCTTACGTTCTGTTACAGCCACGGTTTCGCCACGATCTTTGAAAAGCATTTTGTGATCAGTGTCTTAACAAGTAGATAAACCCGGGATCTTGCGATCCCGGGTCTGTTGCCGAAACACCTCACCGACGGCCGATGGGGGCAGGGTTGCCCCCATCAATCCACAGCCGAAACGCTTTTCGGTTCGCGCCTCAGTTCGCTTGGCGACGGAGGAAAGCGGGGATTTCGAGCTGGTCGTCTTCCATCATCCGCGGCGGCAGGGCGCGGCCCTGCGCATCCAGGTTGCCCTGGGCCGGGCGGTATTGCGGCGCCTGGGGCGCGGGCGCCCGCAGGGCCGGCTCGACGCGCGGTGCGGCGACCGGGGCCGGAGCGGCGGCGCGGGCGGGCTGCGCCGGTGCCGGCTCGGCCTCTTCGCGGCGGCCGCCGAAGCCGACCGTCGCGAGCCGGCGCAGCAGGGTCATCCGCTTGGAGTCCTGGCTCGGCTCCGGCTGGGTCTCCTCGCCACGGCTCTTGAGGATCTGCGCCTGGGTGTGGGGCGGCAGGTCCGAGATCTGCGGCATGCGCGGCGGGCGGGCGAGCTGCGGACGCGGCGGCACGTAGGGGCCGTTCGCGACCGGAGCCGGCTCGTGGGCCTGGACCGGGGCCGGCGGCTCGTAGGCCGGGACGGCGGAGCGGGCCGGGGCCTGGGTCAGCACGACGTCGTGGTGATGCATCGCCGGGGCGGGCTCGGCGCGCATCGGCTCGGGCGCCACCGGTTCCGACAGCATGGCACGCGGGCCCGCGTTCGGGGCGAGCAGCGGCTCAGGGGCCGACATGCGGGGCGCCGGCTGATGCAGCGACGCGTGCCCGCTCTGCTGCACCGGCTGGTGCGTCGAGGCGGGGCTCAGCGCGGCGGAGGCGCGGGCGCGGGCCTCGGAGCGCAGGCGCTCGGCGACCTCGGCGATGCGCTGCTCGGTCTGAGCGATCTCCGGGTTGTTCGGAGAATCGGCCGAGATCAGCGCCGGCTCGATGCCGGTGGCGACGACGGACACGCGGATGATGCCGTCGAGGCTCTCGTCGAAGGTGGCGCCGAGGATGATGTTGGCGTCGGAATCGACCTCCTCGCGGATGCGGGTGGCAGCCTCGTCGAGCTCGTACAGGGTGAGGTCGGAGCCGCCGGTGATCGAGATCAGCAGGCCGCGGGCGCCCTTCATCGATACGTCGTCGAGGAGCGGGTTGGCGATGGCCGCTTCCGCCGCGCGGTTGGCGCGGTTCTCGCCGGATGCCTCGCCGGTGCCCATCATCGCCTTGCCCATGCCGCGCATGATCGCGCGCACGTCGGCGAAGTCGAGGTTGATCAGGCCTTCCTTGACCATCAGGTCGGTGATGCAGGCGACACCTGAGTAGAGCACCTGGTCGGCCATCGCGAAGGCGTCGGCGAAGGTGGTCTTCTCGTTGGCGACCCGGAACAGGTTCTGGTTCGGGATGACGATCAGGGTGTCGACCGCCGCCTGAAGCTCTTGGATGCCGGCCTCGGCCGTGCGCATCCGGCGCATGCCCTCGAACTGGAACGGCTTCGTCACGACGCCGACCGTCAGGATGCCCATGTCACGCGCCGCGCGGGCGATGACCGGGGCCGCGCCGGTGCCGGTGCCGCCGCCCATGCCGGCGGTGATGAAGGCCATGTGCGCGCCCGAGAGCTGGTCGCGGATCTCGTCGATGACCTCCTCGGCCGCCGCGGAGCCGACTTCCGGGTGCGAGCCGGCACCGAGGCCCTGCGTCACGCCGATGCCCATCTGGATCACCCGCTCGGCCTTCGAGGAGGTGAGCGCCTGGGCGTCGGTGTTGGCCACGACGAACTCGCAGCCGAGCAGGCCCGACTCGATCATGTTGTTGACGGCGTTGCCGCCCGCGCCGCCGACGCCGAACACGGTGATGCGGGGCTTGAGTTCCCGGATGTCCGGAGCCTGAAGAGAGATGGCCATGTGGTCTTGCCCTTCGTGACTTTCGATTGCCTGAACGACGCCTTGCGACGCCTGCCCTGTCTTGCTTGTCCCACGCTGGCCTCGCGGCGGCGCGGGGTCGTTTCTTTGGAGCCGTTGCCCGTCCCGTCAGGCCGGGAACGCCCCCAAGTCATTGTCTTGAGGCGATATCGTCACGCGAACCGGACCCGCTTCGCGCGAAATCGCTCTAGAAACTTTCCCGGATCCAGCGACCGACCCGCGAGATGTAGCCGTCCGTTCCCGTGCCGGCGAAGGCGCCCTGCCCCCGCGGCTCGAAATGCTCCGCATGCGCGACCTGCGGGTAGACCAGCAGGCCGACCGAGGCCGAGAAGGCGGGCCCCTTGGCGGCTTCCGGCAGGCCGCGGATGCCGAGCGGACGCCCGATCCGGACCTGTCCCTGAAGGATGCGGCGAGCCGTCTCCGGCAAGCCGACGAGCTGGCTCGCACCGCCCGTGAGCACCACCCGGCGACCGGCCTGGGCGCCGAAGCCCGCCCCACGCAGGCGGTCGCGCACGAGTTCGAGCACCTCCTCGACCCGCGGCTTGACGATGCGCACGAGCTGAGAGCGCGGCACGTGGCCGGGGGCCTCGCCCTCGTCCTCGCCGACGCCGTGCACGGCAATCATGTCCCGCTCGTCCGAGGCCGTGGCGATGGCCGAGCCGTAGAGGGTCTTCAGCCGCTCGGCGACGGAGACGCGGGTCGAGAGCCCGCGGGCGATGTCCATGGTGACGTGATGGCCGCCGACCGCGACCGCGTCGCAATGGACGAGGTGGCCGCCCATGAAGACGCCGACGCTGGTGGTGCCGCCGCCCATGTCGACCACGGCGCAGCCGAGTTCCGCCTCATCGTCCACGAGCGCCGAAAGACCGGCGGCGTAGGGCGTGGCGATCACCGCGTCGACGCCGAGATGGCAGTGTTCGACTGCCAGCATCAGGTTGCGCGCGGCCGCCGCCTCCGCGGTGACGACGTGGAGATCGACGCCGAGCGCATTACCGATCATGCCGGACGGGTCGATCACCGCGCCCTGGCCGTCCAGCGCGTAGCCGGTCGGCAGGGCGTGCAGCACGGCCCGGCCCGGGCTGACGCCGTGGGCGCTCGCGGTCTCCAGAACGCGCTCGACATCGGCGCCAGTGACGGTGCCGGAGCGGACGTTCACCCGCGCCTCGAAATGCTGCGAGGCGATGCGCCCGCCGGAAATATTGACGATGACCGATTGGACCTCGGCCTTGGCCATCCGCTCAGCGGCGTGGACCGCCTGACGGATCGCGCCCTCGGCGGCTTCCAGATCGACGATGGCGCCACCCTTGAGCCCGAGCGAGCGCTGGTGGCCGATGCCGATGATGCGGGCGAGATGGGTGCGGCCGCGCAGGGTCGACATCGCCTCGGCCGGCTGCAGCTCGGCGATGAGGCACACGACCTTACTAGTGCCGATGTCGAGCACCGACATCGTCGCGCTCCGGCGGGCGGAGAGCGGTTTCAGGCGCGGCGTGAGGCCGTGATGGGTCTGCATCGGACGCTACTCGGCGGATACGCGACAGGACACGGAGGAGAGTGCGGCGGGGCGGAACGCGATCATGTCGCGGTCCCCTTCTTCGGCTTCTTGCGGCTCTCGGCCCGGGTGGCCGCGGCCTCCTCGGTCAGGCGCACCACGACGCGATCGGCCATGCGCAGGTCGACCGCGATGATGTCCTTCTCCAGAATCTTGCTCTCCCGCTCGAGCCGCACCAGCCGCGCCAGCGCCTCGGCGGGGGCGGCCTCGGGCAGGCGGATGTCGACGCCGTCGAGCTTGAGCGTCCAGCGCCGGCCGGAGACATAGGTGCCGGCGCGGATGCGCGAGCCGAGCGGACCGGCCGCCTCGATCAGCGCGAGATATTCCTTGAGGCGCTCGTTGGCTCCCGCCCCGACGACGAGCGGCAGGTTGACGTAGCGCTCGTCGCGCAGGTCGTCGATCACCTTGCCGTCGGCGGCAATCACCTGGATCTCGCCGTTCTGCTGCCACAGGGCGGCCGGCTCGCGCTCGACTTGGTTGATGACGATCTCGTTGGGGTAGAGCTTGCGCACGGAGGCGCTGGCGATCAGCTTCTCGGCGAGCAGACGGTCGCGCACCGCATCGACGTCGAGGAACGGCACGGAGGAGCGCCAGTCGATGCCCGCGGTGCTCAGCACCTCGCGCTCGTACATCCGCGACAGGCCGGTAATGGTCACCCGCTCGACGCCGAAGCCGGCGATTCGGGCGAGGATATCGAGCGGACGGCCGTTCTCGGCAACGAAGCTGTCGTAGCGTCCGCTCATGACGAAGCCGGTCAGCGCGACGGTGCCGGCGAGCCCGGCGACCAGCGCCGTGCCCGCGAGCCGCGGCACGCGCGCCTCGATCGGCACCGCCGGCCGCAGCCGACGCGCCGACGAGAACCGCCTGAGGATCCGAGGAAGCCGTAGCCCCGCGAGGATCCCGCCGCTGCCGGACGTGCCGGCGGCGTTCAGCGGTTGAGAGAAGCGTCCTCCACCATCCATCGGACGAGTTCACCGAAACTCAGGCCTGCGTGGGCCGCGATCTCCGGCACAAGGCTCGTCTGGGTCATCCCTGGCTGCGTGTTGACCTCCAGAACGACGAGGGCACCGGTTCCTCCCGGTGTGTCGTCGTAGCGAAGGTCGGCACGGCTGACGCCACGGCATCCCAGTGCTTGATGCGCCGTTAACGCCAACTCTTGGACACGCTGGTAAATATTTAGTTTAAGATCGGCGGGGAGGACGTGGATCGACCCGCCTCCGGCGTACTTAGCCTCGAAGTCGTACCACTCCCCCGAGACGGGCTTGATCTCGGTCACTCCGAGCGCCCGGTCGCCCAGCACGGCGCAGGTCAGCTCGCGGCCGGCAACGTAAGTCTCTGCAAGCACTTCCTCGCCGTAGACCCATTCGTCGGAGGCCAGGATCTGGGGCGGATGCGAGCGTTCGTCGCGCACGATGATGACCCCCATGGAGGAGCCCTCGGCGATCGGCTTCACGACATAGGGAGGGGTTAACGGGTGTGACTTCGCCGCATCATGACGGTTAACGACCCGGCCCTCCGGAACGCTGACTCCGGCCGCCCGCATGACCAATTTGGCACGCTCCTTGTGCATCGCGAGCGCCGAGGCCAGCACGCCGGAATGGGTGTAGGGGATCTTCAGGATCTCCAGCAGGCCCTGGATCGTGCCGTCCTCGCCCGCCGGGCCATGGAGGGCGTTAAGCGCCGCGTCGGGCTTGAGCTCGGTCAGCACCGTCGCAATGTCGGGTCCGACATCGACGCGGGTGACGCGATACCCCTCCCCTTCCAGCGCCCCGGCGCAGGCATTGCCGGAGCGAAGCGAGATTTCCCGCTCGGAGGACCAGCCGCCCATCAGGACGGCGACGTGCTTGGACATCGGCTAGAGCCTTTCAGGGCTGATTGGGCGCCGCGGGCGCCGGATGGTGTGGGCGAGACAATCAGGCCTCCTCGCCGAGGAGCCGGTTACCGCGCAGTGCGACGCCGTCCTCGACGGTGATGCCGTGCCACCGGAGCCCGGCGAAGAACGTCGAAAAATCGGGACGGCGGAAGGTGATATCGCCGGACCGCTCGAACGACGTCGCGTCGAACAGCACCACCGACGGCTCGGGGACGGCGTCTGCGTAGTCGAGGCACAGCCAAAGGTCGAAGCCGTGATGGCTGATCGGGATCAGGCGGTCGATCCCCGGCAGAGCGGCGCGCCAGGATTCGTCTTCGCTGCCGAAATCGATCCCGTCACTGATCGCGCCGAGGGGTTCCAGCCTCTCCAGGGCGATCAGGCCGAAGCCCGGCAATACCGTCCGCCAGAGTTCATGGGCCTCGCTGACAGCTTCATCGCCCTCGAACCGCAGAGGCGCGTCGGCGACATCGGTGGCAAGGAAAAAGTCCGTCGGGCCGCCGTTCCGGCGCCGATAGAGCGCCCTGAGCGTCGCGGGCAGGCTCACCCCAAGGCGGGTTTCCACCGCGCGGATCGCTGCCTCCGGCTCGGCTGCCCCGTCCACGACTGGCGCGGCCCCTTCGAAGAACGTCTCGACCGTCGGCGGCTCGGGATCGATGAGGAGCAGCGGTTTCGGTTGCGGAGAAACGTCGCGGAGAGCGACGAAGCGCTTGGTGAGGCGGGTATGCGCCGCCTCGCTGCGACGCCGCAGGGCGGCGTAGGTTTCCCCGGAGAGATGGGCGCCCGGCTTCGCGCCGTCCCATTCGCGGTTGAGCCGGTCCCGCAGGCGCAGGATGTCACCGCCCGTGCGCGCCGCATCGGCCCCGGCCGTGATCTCGTCGACGAGTCGGCCGAGATGCTCCGCCAGGGCTGTCGGGTCGGTCGGGGCCATGGGCGATCCTTCCTGCGTTCTCGACGCGGGCGTTCCGTCAGGCGGGCGACGCCTCGACGCCGATCCGCTTGATCTCCCAGTGCAGCTCGAAGCCCGAATGCTCGCGCACCCGGCGGCGCACCTCCTCGCCGAGCCCCTCGATGTCGGCGGCGGTGGCGCCGCCGCGGTTGATCAGGAAGTTGCAGTGCATCTCCGAGACCTGGGCCCCGCCCAGGGTCAGGCCGCGACAGCCGGCGGCGTCGATGAGCTGCCACGCCTTGCCGCCCTCCGGATTCTTGAAGGTCGAGCCGCCGGTGCGCTCGCGGATCGGCTGCGCCGCCTCGCGGGCGGCGGTGACGCGCTCCATCTCCGCCTCGATCGCTTCGCGATCGCCGGGGCGCCCGCGGAAGGTCGCGCTCGTGAAAATTACGTCGTCCGGTGCCGAGGAGTGGCGGTAGCGAAAGCCCATCTCGGCATGGGTGAAAGTGCGGAGTTCGCCCTTCCGGTCGATGCCGCGGGCTTCCACCAGCACGTCGGTGGTCTCGCCGCCATGCGCCCCTGCATTCATCCGCAACGCGCCGCCGACCGAGCCGGGAATGCCGCGGAAGAAGGCGAGCCCGTCGAGGCTGGCTTCCGCCGCCGCTTTGGCGAGCCGCATGTCCGGCACGGCGGTGCCGGCGCGAACGGTCTCGCCATCGATCTCGATCGAGCCGAACGCCTTGCCGCCGAGCCGGATCGTCACGCCGGGAATGCCGCCGTCACGCACGATCAGGTTCGAGCCCAGCCCGATCACCGTGGAAGGTACGGACGGGTCGAGGGCGGCGAGGAACTGCGAAAGGTCCTCTGCGTCGGCCGGGCTGAACAGCACCTGCGCCGGCCCCCCGACACGGAACCATGTGAGGTCGGCCAGCGACTGGTTTTCGAGCAGGCGGCCGCGAAGGTTGGGCGCGTCAGCGCGGATTGTTTCGATCAGATCGGGAAAGGCGGTCATCCAGGGTCTCCCCCTCTCCCCGCATGCGGGGAGAGGGCTTCGGCGACCTCGTCGTCGCCGAAGCGAGACGGCAGCCGGGGGTGAGGGGGCCGATCCGGAGGAGGCTCACGCGTCGAAGCCCCTCACCATCGCCCTGCGGGCTCGTCGCGCCGACGACCCAAGTCGGGCTTGCCCGATTTGGGCATTCCAGATCGGAACTCGGGTAGACCCGAGGTCCGAGGTCGTCGCGACCCTCTCCCCGCGTGCGGAGAGAGGAAGGAAGCGCGGCAAGGATTGTGTCTAATACGCCGATGACGTTGTTCGAAACCTCCGCGTTCCAAAAACGGAGAACGCGGTAGCCACGCTCGACCAGCCACGCATCTCTCTCGGCGTCATAGGCGCTGTCCGCATGCTGAGAGCCGTCGAGCTCGACGATCAGCCTCGCCTCGCGGCAGCAGACATCCGCCACATACAGGCCGATGCTCTCCTGCCGGACGAACTTGAACCCGGCGAGACGACGGTCTCGGAGACGAAACCGCAGCCGGCGGTCGGTCTCGGACTGGTCGTGCCGAAGCCGCTTACGAAACGGCCTCCGCTCGTCCTCTGCGGAGCGCACATCTCACCCCTGCAACGCTGCCAGCTCGCCCGGCAGCGCATAGGCCCACTGTGTGATCGTGCCGGCACCGAGGCACACCACGTAATCGTTCGGTCCGGCGCGGCCGGCAACCAGCCGGGCGAGATCCTCCGGCCGGTCCAGCGCCACCGCGTCGCGGTGGCCGCGGGCCTTCAGACCGCTGATCAGCGAATCGCGGTCGATGCCCTCGATCGGCGCCTCGCCCGCCGCGTAGACGGGGGCGACGATCACCGTGTCGGCGTCGTTGAAGCAGGTGCAGAAATCCTCGAACAGCGATTGCAGCCGGGTGTAGCGGTGCGGCTGCACCACCGCGATCACGTTGCCGTCGGTCGAGGAACGGGCCGCGCGCAGCACCGCGGCGATCTCCACCGGGTGGTGGCCGTAATCGTCGAAGATCGCCGCGCCGTTCCACTCGCCCGTGCGGGTGAAGCGGCGCTTGACGCCGCCGAAGCCGGCCAGCGCCTTGCGGATCGCCTCTTCGGACACGCCGAGTTCGTGAGCCACCGCGAGAGCGGCGGTGGCGTTGAGGGCGTTGTGGCGGCCGGGCATAGGCAGGACGAGATCCTGCATCTCCAGGCGGAAGCCGGGGCGGCGGTCGCGGATCATCACCCGGAAGCGGCTCTGGCCGCCCTTCAGGTCGATATCGAGCAGGCGCACGTCGGCCTGCGGGTTCTCGCCGTAGGTGATGATGCGCCGATCCTCGATGTGGCCCACCAGATCCTGCACGATCGGATGGTCGATGCACATCACCGCGAAGCCGTAGAACGGGATGTTGTCGATGAAGCGCCGGAAGGCGTCCTTGATCGCGTCGAACGAGCCGAAATGGTCGAGATGCTCGGGATCGATATTGGTGACGATGGCGACATCGGCCGGCAGCTTGAGGAAGGTGCCGTCGGATTCGTCGGCCTCCACCACCATCCAGTCGCCGCCGCCCATGCGCGCGTTGGTGCCGTAGGCGTTGATGATGCCGCCGTTGATCACGGTCGGGTCGAGATTGCCGGCGTCGAGGAGCGTCGCGACGAGCGAGGTCGTCGTGGTCTTGCCGTGGGTGCCGGCTACCGCCACGCAGGACTTGAAGCGCATCAGCTCCGCCAGCATCTCGGCCCGGCGCACCACCGGCAGACGGCGCTCTCGGGCCTCGACCAGTTCCGGATTGTCGCGGCGGATCGCGGTCGAGACCACGACCAGGGCGGCGTTCTCGACGTTCTCGGCGCGGTGGCCGACGAAGGTGCGGATGCCGTTCTCGGCGAGCCGTCGGACGTTGGCGTTGTCGTTCGCGTCCGAGCCCTGCACGGTGTAGCCGAGATTGGCCATCACCTCGGCGATGCCGGACATGCCGATGCCGCCGATGCCGATGAAATGGATGGGGCCGAGCTTTTCGGGCAGCTTCATATCGAAAACCTTTTGAGTCCGGGGCGCTGACGAACCCAGGCTGTCTCGTTCCGGGCTTCGACGATCCTGCATCGTCGAAGCCCGCCCCCGCGACTGCGGGGCGGCGGTCGTCCGCCGGACGCGGTAAGCCTTTTCGGGCTTGCCGCAGATTTCACGTTGCGGCCGCGGTCTCGACGACGAGTGCGGCGAGGCGGTCGGCCGCATCGAGGATTCGGGCGGTTTTGGCGGCAGCGGCGGCTTGGGTCAATTTCCGCGGCGCCTCGAACAGGTCCACGAGCTCGGCGGCGAGCCGGTCGGGGGTGAAGGCGGTCTGCGGAATCGAGAGCGCGGCGCCGATCTGTGCCAGCGTCGCGGCGTTGGCCGCCTGATCCTGATCGAGCGCGCCGGGCAGCGGCACGAGGATGGCGGGCCGGCCGATCGCGGCGAGTTCCGACACCGTCGAGGCGCCCGAGCGCGCCACCACGAGATGAGCGGCGGCCATGCGACCGGGGAGATCCTTGAAGAACGGCGCCGCCTCGATCCCGCCGAGCCCCATGGCGAGGTAGCGGTTCTGCGTCGCGGTCAGATCCTCCGGCCGCGCCTGCTGCACGAGGTGAAGCCGGGCGCGCAGGTCTTCCGGCAGCCGCTCGATCGCCGCCGGCACGACCTCGCTCATCACGCGGGCCCCCTGGCTTCCGCCGAAGACGAGGAGGCGCAGGGGCGAGTCCCCGTCGAGGGCCGGATAGGGCGTCTCGGCCACCGCCAGCACCGCCGGGCGGATCGGGTTGCCGGTGTGGACGCGCCGCGCCGTCGCCTTGTCGGGGACGCCGCGCACCTCCTTGAAGCCGGTGGCGATCACCCGCGCGCCCTTGGCCAGGAAACTGTTGGCCCGGCCCATCACTGCATTCTGCTCGTGCAGGATGGTGGGCACCCGCAGCAACTGCGCCGCCAGCATCGGCGGCACGGTCGGATAGCCGCCGAAGCCGACGACGGCGGCCGGGTTCAGCCGCCGCACGGCGCGGGCGGCCTGCCCGAAACCGCGTCCCAGCGTCAGCACGGCGCCGGCCCGGCGCAGGGCCGAGCGGCCCGACGGCGTCGCCGAGGCGATGGTGACGATCTCTTCCGCCGGAAAGTCGCCCGCGATCGAGTCGACGCGGGCGTCGGTGGCGAGTGCAACGCGGATGCCGCGCTCCTTCAGGGCGTAGGCGAGGCTCTGGGCCGGGAATAGGTGGCCGCCGGTTCCACCCGCGCAGACGAGGACCAGGGGTGTGAAGACGGTCATGAAGGCTGTCCTCGATGCTGACGCCTCGAGGACGGTCCGCCGCACGGGCGGCGGCGCGCGCTCGCGCTTGCCGGCGGCATTCGGCAGTAGGAGGTCATGGTCGCGGTCGCCGGGATCACTGCATCAGCCCTGGAACGGCCGAGGGCACGGTGCCGGGCGGGCGCTCGTTGATCGTCGTGGTGCGCGGACGCTTGCGGGTGAGTGCCACGAGGAAACCCATGCCGAGCGCCAGCGAGATCAGCGACGAGCCGCCGTAGGACACGAACGGCAGGGTCATGCCCTTGGCCGGCATGAGCTGCGTGTTCACCGCCATATTGATGCAGGCCTGGAGGCCGAAGAGCGTGGTCAGACCGGTGATGGCGAGCCTCGTGAAGGTGTCGTCGGTACGGCGCGCGAGCTTCAGCCCGCGGATGACGATGTAGGCGAAGAGCGCCACGAGGCCCAGGCAGACCAGCACGCCGAATTCCTCGCCCGTCACCGAGAAGATGAAGTCGGTATGCGCGTCGGGCAGATGGCGCTTGGCCACGCCCTCGCCCGGCCCGGTGCCGAACCAGCCGCCCGAGTTGAAGGATTCCCGCGACCAGACCTCCTGGAAGCTGTCGCCGGATTCCGGGTCCATGAAGCGGTTGATGCGCTCGCGCACGTGGTGGAGGAAGGTGTAGGCGGTGAACACGCCGACCATGCCGGCCAATCCGAGGCCCGCCACCCAGAACCAGTGGAGACCGGCGACGAAGAACAGGGTGCACCACACCATCGTGATCAGCATGGTCTGGCCGAAATCGGGCTGGAGGATCAGCGGCACGATGGTCAGCGGCAGCAGCAGGAACGCCAGGGTGACGCCGGGCATGTCGCGGCGGTTGGCGCCTTCCGAGAAGGCCCAGGCCGTGACGATCACGAAGGCGGGCTTCACGAATTCCGACGGCTGAAGACCGAAGGAGCCGATCTGGATCCAGCGATGCGCGCCCTTGATCTCGGGGCCGAACTTGCCGGCGAGGATGCAGAGCGCCACGCCGACCAGCCACGTCACCAGCGCGAAGCGCCGGATGTGGCGCACCGAGAGGAACGAGACGGCGATGATGAGCAGAATCGTCGGGGCGAGATACATTGCCTGACGGTTCAGGAAGTAGAAGGTCGGCAGGCCGATGCGCTCGGCCACCGGCGGGCCGCCGCCCATCAGGAAGACAAGACCGGCCACCATCAGGCAGCCGAGGCCCGCAAGCAGGCCGCGATCGACCGTCCACCACCAATCGGCCAGGGGACTGCGTTCGGCGCGCGACATCATGGCGAGGGCTCGTCTCCAGCCGGCCGGTCCCGCAACAGGACGCGGGCGGTCCGCCGTGATCGTGGAACGTAAGGGTTAATGGGGGGTTGCCGCGACGGATCAGAACTGCGCGCAGACGCTTCGATTGCCCAACAGCCATGCACCGCAATCGGTCTCAGCGGCTTTGCGTGCGCCGCGCACCATGATACTGGCCCCTGCCAACCCGATCCCGCTGGCCGGACGCTTCCGGCCCGGCGCAACACCCGTCTCCGGAGTTGGTTTCCATGGCCCGTATCAGCGCTGACACGATCATCGAGGGCCTCACCTTCGACGACGTGCTGCTGCGCCCCGCCGCCTCCTCGGTTATGCCGACCGAGGTCGACGTCGCGACCCGTCTCACCAAAACGATCCGGCTCAATCTGCCGATCATCGCCTCGGCGATGGACACCGTCACCGAAGCGCCGATGGCGATCGCCATGGCGCAGAACGGCGGACTGGGCGTGATCCACCGCAACCTCGAGCCGGCCGAGCAGGCCGAGCAGGTCCGCCTCGTCAAGAAGTACGAGTCGGGCATGGTGCTCAACCCGATCACCATCCACCCCGACGAGACGCTCGCCGACGCCTTCGAGGTGATGAAGAAAAACCGGATCTCTGGAATCCCGGTGGTCGAGCGCGGCCCCAACGGCTCGCGCGGAAAACTCGTCGGCATCCTGACCAATCGCGACGTGCGCTTCGCCACCAATATCGGCCAGCCGGTCGCCGAGTTGATGACCCGCGACCGGCTCATCACCGTGCGCGAGGGCGTGACCCAGGACGAGGCCAAGCGGCTGCTGCACCAGTTCCGCATCGAGAAGCTGCTCGTGGTCGACGACCACTACCGCTGCATCGGCCTCATCACCGTCAAGGATATCGAGAAGCAGGTCACCTACCCGAACGCCGTCAAGGACGAGCAGGGCCGGCTTCGGGTTGCGGCCGCGACCACCACGGGGGATTCCGGCTTCGAGCGGGCCGAGCGCCTGATCGATGCGGGCTGCGACGTGATCGTGGTCGACACCGCCCACGGCCATTCCCGCAAGGTGCTCGACAGCGTCGCACGGGTGAAGCAGCTCTCCAACGCCGTGCAGATCATCGCCGGAAACGTCGCCACGGCGGAGGGCGCCCGCGCCCTGATCGATGCCGGCGCCGACGCGGTGAAGGTCGGTATCGGACCGGGCTCGATCTGCACCACCCGCATCGTCGCGGGCGTCGGCGTGCCCCAGCTCACGGCGCTGATGGAGGCTGTCGAGGCAGCGCAGAGCGCGGACGTGCCGGTGATCGCCGACGGCGGCATCAAGTTCTCGGGCGACCTCGCCAAGGCGATCGCCGCGGGAGCCTCCGTTGCCATGCTGGGCTCGCTGCTCGCCGGTACCGACGAGGCGCCGGGCGAGGTGTTCCTCTACCAGGGCCGCTCCTACAAGAGCTACCGCGGCATGGGCTCGGTGGGCGCCATGGCCCGCGGCTCGGCCGACCGCTACTTCCAGGCCGAGGTCAGCGACACCCACAAGCTCGTGCCCGAGGGCATTGAGGGGCAGGTGCCGTACAAGGGGCCGGTTGCGGCGGTGCTGCACCAGCTCGCCGGCGGCCTGCGGGCGGCGATGGGCTATGTCGGCGCGGCGACCGTGCCGGACTTCCAGGAGCGGGCCCAGTTCGTGCGCATCACCAATGCGGGCCTGCGCGAGAGCCACGTCCACGACGTGACGATCACCCGCGAGAGCCCGAACTATCCGAGCCGGGCCTGACGCGACCACCGGAGCGTCGTCCGGGATCTCGAATTCCGGACGATGCTCTCGCTAGGCGTTTTTGCTTCGCCTTCTTTGAAAGCCGGGACCCACCGTTCGGGACGATGCTCTCGGACGGGGCCGTGCGGAATCGGCCTCAAAGCCAGATCAGACTGACCAGCAGGATCAGGCATTCCAGCAGGATCATCACGCAGAGCGTGATGGGGACGGCGCGATCCCGTGGCGTGGCCGGGGGCGGTGAGAGAGTGTGCCGCATCGTCGGCCTCCGCAAGGCGACAAGCGTAGGCGAACACCACAATTGGAAACTTATTGAAGATTAATCTGGCGATAGAAAGTCTCTTCCGAATTTAAAAAAATCTCCGCATCCCTGATGTGGCTGCGGAGAGCAAGTCTTGGGAGGAATACGCCCAACGGAGACAAATTGCCGCCGCTCCGGAACAGGGCGGAAATTTCGCCGGGCGCCAAAGAAGATTTCCTTGGCAGGCGCCTGTTCGCAATGACATGAATCAAGTCGCGCCCGGTTCTTCGCCCTCCACGCGCTTGCCTCGTGTTGTGCATCGTGTTTTCCCGAAGCTCGGCAGTCACCTCGTGAGGCGACGCTCTATGGCTTCGCGACCGGAGTGCCCGGTGCGGCCTCCGCCTGCCGGTCGATCACGCTTGCGAACTCGTCCGGGCTGAGGGTGATGAAGCGGCGCAAGGCCTCCTGGAACTCCGCTTCCCTGTCGGCGGTCGGGCAGGCAAAGCCGCGCGACTTCGTCACCTGCGCGCGCATCGCCGCCTCAAAGGGGGCCATCTCGGGCCGGAGCGCCGCCATCCTCGCCTCGACCGCTTCACGCTGCGCATCGGTCGCGACCACCTTGCAGGTCCGCAGCACGCCCTGAAGGGCGAGCCCCACTGTGTACGCGGCCATCCGCGCCCTCGACGGCAGCGGAGGCTCCACCGCCACCGTGGGCTGGCTCGCCTGTCCGGCCGCGCAGAGCCGCAGAGCGGCGACCGCCGCTGCGAAATCGGGGAGGGCCACGGCCATATCGCCTTCGGCGAAGCGAAGCGCCATCGCCCGCGCGCCCAACAGATCGGGCACGATCGTTTCCGGCAGCGGCGTGCGCAGGATCTGGCCGTCGCCGGTCCAGATCAGCGTCGTCCCGGCGGGCTTGCCGTCGAGGAGCATCGGAACGGCGAAACGCTCGCCTGCCGGGAAATCCCAGTTCCTGTCCGCAATCGCCAGGGTGAGACCACCGCGATTGAGGGAGACGATCACCAGCCGGCTGATCTCGCCTTGCGCGTCCCGCTCGGTGCGGGTCATCCGGCAGGCAGGTGCGTCGGATGGGCCGGGACGGCGCTCGATAGCCCAGTCGCCGACGGGCGCGAACGATGCGCGGTCCGCGGCGGTCAGCGGGCCGCCGAGGAGCGTCGCCAGCATCGCTGCCGTGACGAGTGAGAGGCGCACGCGACATCTCCGCGGGGACGACCGGCCCGAGCCACCCACGGAACGCGGGACAGCTCGCCGGCTGACGAAGCCTAGCCGCAGGCCGCCATCGCAGCCAGCCTTGAAGGGCGCATCCCGCACAGGGTTTTGCGGGGTAGCGGAGTACGGTGAAATCCGCTCTCGCCCGCCGGTTCGGCCGTCTCCGGTCGCGAACCTCGCCGCTTGCTCGTGCTCGCACAGCAGATCTGCGTCGGCAGGGCGTGCCGACGCAGGTGTCCGACGGATCGAACGCGCCGATGTCTCATGCGCCGTCCTGCCGGTCGAACTCGCCTTTCGAGGTTCTCCTCAAAGCTTCGAATCGGGCGCCGCTTTCGCCGCATTCTCCGCCGCGGGTTGCTTCTCGAGAGCCGCGACGAAGTCTTCCGGGCTCAGCTCGATCATCTTGCGCAGGATCTCTTGGAAGTCCGCCTGCTTGTCCGCCGGGGGGCAGGTCTCGCCGTTGCGCTTCAATTCGCTTCGAAGCTGCGCTTCGAGCGGCGCCATCTCGGGCTGGAGCGCGGCCATTCTGGCGTCGACGGCGGTGCGCTGCTTCCCCGTCGAGGTCACGTCGCATTCCTTCAGCACCCGTTGCACCGACAGCCCGACGACGTAGGCCGCGATCCGCTGCTGAGATGGCGTGGGCGGCTGAGCCGGCGCCGTGGGTTGAGCCGGTAAAGCCTGAAGCGCGGCGGTTCCGGGTTGGCTCGGCTGAGGGGCCGTCGCAGTGGCCGGCGTGGCATCGCAGCGTCGTAGCGCCTCGTAGCCCGCCGCGAAATTCGGAATGCGGAAATCCGCGTCGCTGTCCTCGAAGCGCAGGATCACCGTCTTGGCCGCGAGCATGTCGGGCACGACAGTGTCGGGAAGTTGCGTACGCAGGGTCTTCCCGTCCCCGATCCAGGTCGTCTTCACCCTGATCGGCTTCTTGTCGAGGAAGAGCGGCACCTTGATCGGCTCCTCCTTGTCGAAGCGCCACCCCTGATAGACCAGAACCAGCGCGGCCGAGGACCCCCGCAGGGCGAACACCACCGCATTGGCGGCATTGTTGTCGTCCTCGTCCTCGTAGGCATGGGTCATCAAGCAAGGATTGGCACTGGTATCGCCGACGGTGCGCTCGACCTCCCAACCCTTCACGACTTCGAACGGCTGGCGTTCGCCGGCCGAGGCGGCGTGTGAACCGAGAACGGGAAGCATTCCTGCGGCCAGAGCAGCGAGGATCGAGAGGGGGCGCATGGCGAAATCCGCGAAAAGCCAGAAATCGCCGGTGCGGAATGCAGGGGTCGTCTGGTGGAACCAAGCTTAGCCGCAGCCCTCTCGCGACTCCAGATCTGTCGGGGTGATCGGCCGCATGATCGAGAAAGGTGATGAGCGGATCGCAAATCCGGTGGGGTGCGGGAGTCGGGACTTCGCGGTATGTGAGGACGCAACGAAAGGGGAGGACGATGCGGATTCTCGTGGTCGGTGCCGGCGCGACCGGCGGCTATTTCGGGGCGCGGCTGGCGGAAGCCGGGCGGGACGTGACCTTCCTCGTGCGCCCGGCGCGTGCCGAGCGGCTCGCCGCGAACGGCCTGCGGGTTCTCAGCCCGGTGGGCGACCTGCACATCGCGAGCCCGCAGACAGTGACGGCCGACCGGCTCGCTGGCGCCGGCCCGTTCGACCTCGTGCTCCTCTCCGCGAAGGCCTACGACCTCGACACGGCGGTGGCGGACGTCGCGCCCGCCGTCGGAGCCGGCACGGCGGTGCTGCCGATCCTCAACGGCCTACGGCATCTCGACGTGCTGGATCGGGCCTACGGCGCCGAGCGGGTGCTGGGCGGGAGCTGCGGCATCGTCGCGACGCTGACGCGCGACGGCACGATCCGGCAGATGACCGACCTGCACAGCCTCACCTACGGCGAACGCGACGGCAGCCGCTCCGAGCGGCTCGGGCGGATCGAGGCGCAGATGGAGGGCGTGCGCTTCCAGCCGCGTTCCAGCGACAAGATCCTGCTGGAGATGTGGGAGAAGTGGGTCTTCCTCGCGACGCTGGCGGGCGCGACGACGCTGATGCGCTCGGCGCTCGGCGACATCGTCGCGGCTCCCGGCGGACGGGTCTTCATCGAGGCGTTGCACGATGAGTGCCAGGCGGTGGCGGGCGCCAACGGAAATGCCGCGCGCGAGAAGGTGTTTGCCGGCGCTCGCAAGATGCTGACGACGGAGGGCTCGGCGATGACCGCCTCGATGCTGCGCGACATCGAGGGGGGTGCCCGCATCGAGGCCGACCACATCATCGGCGATCTGATCGAGCGCGGACGGGCCAAGGGCGTCGAGACGCCGGTGCTCGAAAGAGTGCTGACGCACCTCAAGGCCTACGAGCACCGGCGCGCCCGCGAGGCGGCCTGAGCCGCCCCGCTTTTGCCTCGGCTCAGTAGCCACCGCGCCCGATCGGCGGCGGGTTGCCGTATTCGAGCTGCGTCTTGGCGTCGGGCCGAGGCGCGGGCGGGGGCACCGGATCGAGGGCGGGCGCGGCCGGAGCGGTGGAGCAGGCGGCGAGCGTGAGCGCCAGCAGGCTGGCGCAGATGACGGGCTTCAGGGACGGCATCCGAGGGTCCTTTCCTCACATGTCCTTGACGGACGGGGCCATCGTGCCGTTCTGGACGGGCAAAGAGCCGGAAGCTCGGCCGTAACGTGTCGGGCCGCGGGTCCAAGCGTGGCCGCACGGTGGCAAGTTTAACGAAACGTTTCCGGAGCCGATCCTGACCCCCTCCGCCCGCCTCTCCGCCGCCATCGAGATCCTCGACGACATCGCCGGGCGTCGCCGGCCGGCCGCCGACGCCCTCAAGGATTGGGGCCTCGCCCACCGCTTCGCCGGCTCCGGCGACCGCGCGGCGATCGCGAGTCTCGTCTATGACGGCCTCCGGCGCCGGGCATCGGCCGCCTGGATCATGGGCGGGGAGACCGGCCGCGCCATCGTCATCGGCATGCTGCGCCTGCAGCGGGGCCTCGCCGAGCCGAGCATCGCCTCGCTGTTCGACGGCGCGCGCTTCGCCCCCCCTCCCCTGACCGAGGATGAGCGGAAGCGGCTGGCGGAGGGAAGCCTCGCCGACGCGCCGCCCGAGGTCGCGGGCGATGCACCGGCCTTCGTCCTGCCCTCGCTGACCGCCCTGTTCGGCGATGCGCTGCTGCCCGAGTTGCGGGCGCTCGGCCGCCGGGCGCCGCTCGATATCCGCGCCAACACCCTGAAGCAGGATCGCGACGCCGCGCTTGCGGCGCTCGCCGACCTCTCGCCCGAGGTGACGCCGCTCTCGCCGCTGGGCCTTCGCATCCCGCTCGGCGAGGATGGGCGCGGCCCGGCGCTCCACGTCGATCCGCTGTTTCTCGAGGGCGGGTTCGAGATCCAGGACGAGGGCTCGCAGATCGCGAGCCTGCTCGCCGGGGCGCGGCCGGGCGAGACGATCGTCGATCTCTGCGCGGGCGGGGGCGGCAAGTCTCTAGCGCTCGCCGCGATCACCGGCAACGCCGCCCGGATCATCGCCACCGATGCCGATCCGCGCCGCCTTGCGCCGATCCACGAGCGCCTGCGCCGCTCGGGCGCGGAGGTGGAGGTTCGCACCCCGCGCACCGGCAAGGCGCGCGCCGACGTGCTGGCCGATCTCGATGGAACGGTCGATCGAGTGCTGGTCGACGCGCCCTGCACCGGCACCGGCACCTGGCGTCGCAACCCCGACGCCAAGTGGCGCCTGCGGCCGGGCAGCCTCGCCGGCCGGCTCGCCGAGCAGGCCGAGGTGCTCGACCGCGCGGCCAAACTCCTGCGGCCGGGCGGCACCCTGGTCTACGTCACCTGCTCTCTCCTGCCCGAGGAGAACGACGCCGCCGTGGACGGTCTGCTCCGGCGCGCCGGCCCCGCGATCCAGGCGAAGGCGACCGATCTCGCCCCCGTTCCAGGTCTCGACGACCGGGTCCGCCGGACGGCACGCGGCATTCAGATGAGCCCGGCGCTGACCGGCACCGACGGCTTCTATGTCGCGACGATGACACGCAAAAGTTGATTCGAAGGCGGATCGGTCCCGCGCCTTCGCCGTTGTCCCGGCAGCCGCGTGCCGGACACGCGGGGCTGCCGTCACGGACGAGATTCCCGCGCGGTGCCGCAGCGGGAGTTTCGATGACGGCGAGGCCGAGACCATGACCCTCCACCGGCGAGCCCTCCTGGCAGGGACGGCGACGGTGCTGGCCGGAGTCGGGGCGCGGGCGCAGCAGCCGGACCAGCAACTGGCCCTCAGGCTCCCGGTCCGTCCGCAGACCGGCGAGGTCGTCCAGCCCTTGCCGAAGGCCGCGCCCGGCTCCGATCTCGACGTCATCGACCTGTGGCCGGATCTGCCGCCGGGGGGCGGCGGACCGTTCCGCTCGGAATACCGCTTCGACGAGACCCTGACCGGCGTCATCACCGCCGTGGCGCGCCCTTGCCTCCTCGTCATCCGCCCACAGCGTCCGAACGGCGCCGGCGTCCTGATCGCGGCGGGCGGCGGCTATCTGCGCATCGACATCGGCAACGAGGGGCTTCCGGTCGGGCAGTGGTTGGCGCGCGCCGGCATCACGGCCTTCATCCTGGTCTACCGGCTTCCGAGCAAGGAATGGCGCGACGGCCCCGACGCGCCCCGCCAGGATGCGCAGCGCGCCATGCGCCTGATCCGGTGGAAGGCGGAGGAATACGGTCTCGACCCCGACCGGATCGGCGTGCTCGGCTTCTCCGCGGGCGGCCACCTGATGGGCGTGACCGCGACCGATGCCGAGCAGGATCTCTACGACGACATGGACGATGCGGACGGCCTGAGCGCCCGTCCCTCCTTCGCCGGGCTGATCTATCCGATCATCACCATGCGGGCGCCGTTCGACCGCACCATGTCGAGCCGCCGGGTTCTCGTCGGCGACGATCCGCCGGATGCGCGGCGGCGGGCCTACTCGGTGGAGGTTCAGGTCAACGAGCGGACGCCGCCGGTCTTCATGGTCCAGGCCTCCGACGACCGGATCGCGGTCACCGACCATCCCCTGCTGATGTACGCGGCCCTGCGGGCGGCGAAGGTGCCGGCGGAGATGCACCTGTTCGAGCGCGGCGGCCACGGTTTCGGGCTCGGCGTGCCGGGCAGTCCGGCGGCGGCCTGGCCCGCCCTGTTCATGGCCTGGATGCGCGGCCACGGCCTGTTGAAGTCGTAACGAGGAACGATGTCGGTTCCATTCCGTGTCGTCTCAGGGATTCAGCCCTGCGCGCCGGTCCGCCTTCGGCGGGAAATCGCGAGGAGGAGCACCGCTACACCCGCCAAGCCGGGCGCGAGGATCGGTGCCAGCCGCATCAACGGAGAATACAGCCAGCCGTAGGCGAGATCGGGCTCCTCCCGGTCGAGCACGATCTGTTCCGACAGGGGTCTGTCTTGGCTCTCCGGGCGTTCGATCCAAAGGGCCGGTCCGCGCTTGAGCACCAGCAGGGCGGTCGGCTCGTCCGACAGGTAGACCACCCCGGTAAAAAGGTGACCACCCCCTAACAGGATGGACAGGGCGAAGAGCCCTAACGCCAGCTTGCGCACCCGATCACCGGACAACCTTTGAAGCCTTTCCTGGCAGGACGAGCAATGACCTCGGATCGGTGGCGGCTTCCCGGCCTTCGTGTCAACGTCCCGCGTCGCTGAGGAGTCGTTGAAGCAGCGCTGCCGGTTCACATGAAAACGGCCCCCGTTTCCGGGGGCCGCTCGTCGTCCTGTGTGCGTTCGCGCCGATCAGAAGCAGCGGCGCTCGCGGGTGACCACCACCCGGCCGAACCGGCCGCGGCGCTTAGTGACGACGGTTTTGCAGCGCGGGCCGCGGATGACCCGGCGGCTGTATTGGGCCTGCTGGAACAATCCGTCCGAAAGCGGAGCGGCACCGGAGAGAGGAAGGGCCTGGGCCGGCGCGGCGGCGCCGAAACCTGCGAGCGTGACGGCGATTCCGAAGAGGGCAGCTCTCATGGTCGGATGACTCCTGTCCGTTTCGAGGGGGGTGCCGTGTCGCCCCGAAACGGTGAACGTCAGATTAACAACAGAGGTCGGACGACGATCGCAGTTGCTGTCCTGGAACAAGAGCTCGCTCAAGGCGATCATTTGATTGCTTCTACCATCGAACAGCGGCCTTCGCCTTGGCGGAGGTCGCGGTCGTCCCGAGTCTTCGCTCGTCCGAAGCCACGCCATGGTTGGAACACGCTCCGCTGAAGCTTCATCGTGCCACAGAGTCGCTGAGGCCGGTCGTATCGATTGCCCTGCACCCGGCATCACGCGCGTTGCGCCGTCCCGAGGCCTCGTCTAACCGGTATCGCAGAAGGCCCCGAGGCAGCATGACCATCGACACGTCCCACCACGACAAGATCCTGATCGTCGATTTCGGCTCCCAGGTGACGCAGCTCATCGCCCGCCGCGTGCGCGAGGAGGGCGTCTATTGCGAGATCGTGCCGTTCACGAAGGCCGAGGCCGCCTTCGACGAGCACCGGCCCAAGGGCGTGATCCTGTCGGGCGGCCCGGAATCGGTCACGACCGATCTGTCGCCGCGCGCACCGCAAAAAATCTTTGAATCCGGCGTGCCGGTCTTCGGCATTTGCTACGGCCAGCAGACCATGGCGGCCCAGCTCGGCGGCGAGGTCGAGGGCGGCCACCATGCCGAGTTCGGCCGCGCCGAGGTCGAGATCCTGTCCGACTCGCCGCTCTTCAAGGGCGTCTGGCATGTCGGCGAAAAGTATCCGGTCTGGATGAGCCACGGTGACCGCGTCACCAAGCTGCCGGACGGGTTCACCACCATCGCGCTCTCGCGCAACGCTCCTTTCGCGGCGGTCGCGGACGAGGCCCGGCACTACTACGCCGTCCAGTTCCATCCGGAGGTGCACCACACGCCTCATGGCGCCCTGCTGATCCGCAACTTCGTGCGCGACATCGCCGGCTGCTCCGGCGACTGGACCATGGGCACCTACCGCGAGGAGGCGATCGCGAAGATCCGAGAGCAGGTCGGCAAGGAGAAGGTGATCTGCGGCCTGTCCGGCGGAGTCGATTCCTCGGTCGCGGCGGTGCTGATCCACGAGGCGATCGGCGACCAGCTCACCTGCGTCTTCGTCGATCACGGGCTGATGCGTCTCGGTGAGGGCGACGAAGTGGTGCGCCTGTTTCGCGACCACTACAACATCCCTCTCGTCCACGTTCAGGCGCAGGAGCTGTTCATCGGCGCGCTCGAAGGGGTCGACGACCCTGAGGTGAAGCGCAAGACGATCGGCCGCCTGTTCATCGACGTGTTCGAGGCCGAGGCCAAGAAGATCGGCGGCGCCGCCTTCCTCGCCCAGGGCACGCTCTACCCGGACGTGATCGAGAGCGTCTCGTTCTCCGGCGGTCCCTCGGTGACGATCAAGAGCCACCACAATGTCGGCGGCCTGCCCGAGCGCATGAACATGCGGCTGGTCGAACCCTTGCGCGAGCTGTTCAAGGACGAAGTGCGGCTGCTCGGCAAAGAACTCGGACTGCCCGAGGCTTTTGTGGGCCGCCACCCCTTCCCCGGCCCCGGCCTTGCCATCCGCTGCCCTGGCATGATCACCCGCGAGAAGCTGGAGGCCCTGCGCAAGGCCGACGCGATCTATCTCGACGAGATCCGGCAGGCCGGCCTCTACGACACGATCTGGCAGGCCTTCGCGGTGATCCTGCCGGTCAAGACGGTGGGCGTGATGGGCGACGGGCGCACCTACGACCACGTCTGCGCCCTGCGCGCCGTCACCTCCGTCGACGGCATGACCGCCGATTTCTACCCCTTCGACATGGCCTTCCTCGGCCGCGTCGCGACGCGGATCATCAACGAGGTGAAGGGCATCAACCGGGTGACCTACGACATCACCTCGAAGCCGCCCGGTACGATCGAGTGGGAGTGACCCTGGATCCACCCAAACTCGAAGATTCAGGACATCGGCGCGCGCGGAAGATCATGGGCAGAGAGTGCTGACGTCGAAGCACTCCTGCGCAATGCCCTGGCCGATGCCAGCGTCGCTTGGAGCCTTGGCAGCTTCGGCGCCCTCGCCGAATTCATGCGCGAGGCGGACGAGCCGGTGCGGGCGCTGCCCGATGCGCGGATCGGACTCGCCACGGCCCGCGGCGCCATCGCGCTGACGCCAAGCGCTGATCTCAGGCCCGTCGCTTACGAGACCGGCTTCTCCGACGGCTACAACCACGCCGTGGCGCTCTGCCTGCCCCTATCCGCCTGCGCCATGAGCCGGCGGAGCGTCGTGACCGAACTCGGTCCCGATCGGGAGGCGGCGCGCGAGGAGGACCGTGAGGCGATCCTGTTCGATCTCGGTCTCGGGCTTCTGGCGGTCGATGCCTGCGTGCGCACGGGCGACCCAGAGGTCATCGCCTGCCTGCGTGCGGGCATCGGGCGGCCGATCTTTGCTCCCGGTAACCCGATCGGCCCATGCCTCGTGGCAATGAGCCCGCACCGGATTTTTTGCGCGCGCATCGGCCGGATCGAGGTGACTGCACCGACTCCCGGCCCCGGAGAGAGGCGCCACGAAGGTCCGCACACGCACGTCCTGCCGGAGCTGCTGCGCGCCGGGCGCACCCACGCGGCGACGACGCCGATCCCCAAGGGCTTCGTGCCCTGCGGCGGCCTGCATCCGCCGCATCCCTACAAGGACGGGCTCGGCCGCCGCATTCCCTTCGATCCCACCCGCCACGCGGCGTTCCAGGCCCTGATGGAGCGCTGGGGCGATCCGGATCTCCTGGCGGTCAAGCGCGGGATGGCGCCTTCGAAGGCCGTCTCACCGAAACACGCGCGATCGGCCCGCCGCGCCGCCGAGATCCAGGCCCGCCTTCTCCGTGGCGAGCACGGCGCGGCGCTGACCGGCGGCGGGGATGAGGATGGCGAGCGGACCTGAGCCTGTCGACAGCCGCGCACCGATCGCGAACTTGAAAAAATCAGGCCGGAAGGCCCGCCGGCTCGAACAAAAAGTCGTCGACCGAGGGGATCGTCACCGCGAGGCCCGAGCCGTAGCCGGCCTTCGACAGACGCCACGGCCGCTCGGAGCGGGCGCGGATCGCCTCTGACGGACGCAGGCGGCGCAGCGCGCCATCCTCGCCCATCTCCTCGATGGTCAGGAAGCCGTAGACCTGAAGGCGCGAGGCGATCAGCTTGGTCTCGCGGTCACCCGCTGGCACCCGGAGGCTGCCCGTGGCGTAGACCGCATCCATCAGGCTGCGCTGGTCGGCCCGCGAACGGCTCCGCGGTGCCGCGACGGCTCCGAATTCGGAGGCGATGGCTCCCTGCCGCGCCGCAGCCGGGCGGCGAAAGGGGATGACGTTGTCCGTTCCCGGAACGCTACGCATACACACGCACCTTCGTATCGCGAAAAGCTCCCCGACCGGTGCGCTCTCAAGGCGCGATCCGATCGATGCGAAGCTTTCGACGATCCCGATTAATGCCTGCTTAGCCATGCCGGCCCGCGGCAGGCGGAAGACGTCCCGAAACGGGCCGCCCTCCCCTGCCGAGCTTGCTTGTCTCAGTTCAGCGCGACCTTGAATGCGCCTTCGGTCTTGGCGCGAACCTCGTCCTCGGTGACGCCGTCGGCGAGCTCGACCAGGGTCATGCCGCCCTCGCCCTTCTTGTCGATGGTGAAGACGCCGAGGTCGGTGATCACCATGTCGACCACCTGCGTGCCGGTGAGCGGCAGGTCGCAGGTCTTCAGCAGTTTGGGGCTCTCGGATCCGTCCTTGTTCTTGGCGACGTGCTCCATCACCACGACCACCTTCTTCACGCCGGCGACGAGATCCATCGCGCCGCCCATGCCCTTCACCATCTTGCCGGGGATCATCCAGTTGGCCAGGTCGCCGTTCTGCGCGACCTGCATCGCACCGAGGATCGACAGGTCGATGTGACCGCCGCGGATCATCCCGAACGAGTCGGCCGAGGAGAAGTAGCTCGTGGACGGCAGCGCGGTGATGGTCTGCTTGCCGGCGTTGATGAGGTCGGGATCCTCCTCGCCCTCATAGGGAAACGGTCCCATCCCGAGCATGCCGTTCTCGGACTGCAGCTGAACCGACATGCCCTCCGGGATGTAGTTCGATACCAGCGTCGGGATGCCGATGCCGAGATTCACGTAGAAGCCGTCCTGCAGCTCCTTGGCGGCGCGCTCCGCCATCTGTTCACGGGTCCAGGCCATTTTCGACGTTCCCTCGTTTGGCGCATCGTCGGAAGCGACGAGGCGCCATCCGCCGCGCAAGGCGGCGACGCACCGTCGCGCTCGCGGCCTTCCGGCCGATGTTCGGTTCAGATCTGGCCGCCGCCGGCTGCCGCCGCTTCCGGCTCTTTGCGCTTGCGCACGGTGCGCTGCTCGATGCGCTTCTCGCGGGTCGGGACGTGGAGGATGCGGCCGATGAAGATGCCCGGCGTGTGGATGTGGTCGGGGTCGATCTCGCCGGGCTCGACGAGGTGCTCGACCTGCGCGACCGTCACCTCGGCGGCGGTGGCCATCATCGGATTGAAGTTGCGCGCCGTCTTTCGGTAGACGAGGTTGCCCTCGGTATCGCCCTTCCAGGCGTGGACGATGGCCAGATCCGCGAAGAGCCCGCGCTCCATCACGTAGCTCTCGCCGTCGAACTCGCGCACCTCTTTGCCCTCGGCGACCTTGGTGCCGACGCCGGTCTTGGTGAAGAAGGCCGGGATGCCCGCGCCGCCGGCACGGATGCGCTCGGCCAGCGTGCCCTGTGGGTTGAATTCGATCTCAAGCTCGCCGCCGAGATACTGGCGGGCGAATTCCTTGTTCTCGCCGACATAGGACGAGATCATCTTCTTCACTTGGCGGGTATCGAGCAGCTTGCCCAGGCCGACGCCGTCGATGCCGGCATTGTTGGAGACGACGGTCAGATCCTTTACGCCGGAGGCCTGGATGGCGTCGATCAGCTCGTCCGGAATGCCGCACAGGCCGAAGCCGCCGGCCATGATCGTCATGCCGTCGCGCAGCAGGCCGGCGAGTGCCGCCTTCGGATCCGGGTAGACCTTCTTCATCGACAGCGTCCCTTCCTCGTCTTCCGCGATCGCGGGCGTCGCCAAGCGTCGGGCTTCATGATTCGGCACTCGGCCGCAGTCCCGATCGATGGCGATCGGGTGTGCAACGCAAGGCCGTTTTCGTCAAACCGGCGACGCATTTGTGCGCGATGCAAAACCCCCGTGCCGTAACCGACCGCCGGGTCGGAGGGGCGGCGTCCGTCCTCCCTCCGTAGGGCGAGTCGCACCATCCACCGCATTGCGGGCTGCTCTCCCCTCGGTCGCGAGACAGAAGGACCGGAACCGGCTAAGCATCTGGATCGCACGGCGCGTCACGCCGATGCGGTTCGGCCGAACCCGATCCGCATCGCCCGCCCACGGAGTGTAATGTCGCTGCGCCGCACCCTTTCAGCCCTCGGACTCGGGCTTCTCGCCACGGTGTTGGTGGCGGCCTGCCTGCCATGGTCGGTCGAGGCACCTGCGGCCGCCCGTTTCGTGAGCCGGGGGCTGCAGCAGAGCTGGGGCGTGACCCTCGCCGCGAAGGGGCCGACGGAGGTGGTGCTGCTCCCGCTCCCACGGGTCGTCTTCCGCAATATCCACCTCTCCGAAGGCGCTGCGGTCGGGCCGGTTCTGGCCTCGGGCGGAAACCTGTCGCTTCAACTCGACCTCGCTGCACTGCTCACCGGCCGGGTCGAGGTCGACTCTCTGACCCTCGACGGCGCCGACGTGACCCTGCCACAGGCGGTCGGGGATAGCCGATGGTCCGGCGCTTTCGAGCGGCTGACCCACAGCATCGCAGGCGAGGACGGGGACCGGCCGCGCAGGGTCATCCTGACGCGTTGCGCGGTCACGGGCCTCGACCCGCGGGACGCGCGGCTGCGCACGATCCGCGACGTCGATCTCACGATCTCCTGGCCCGCCTGGAGCGAGAGCCTCGCCTTGACCGGAGGTTTTCGCTGGGACGGGGGCCACGCCCGGATCACGCTCGCGGGCCTGCGGCCCCACGCCCTTCTCTCCGGCGGCGAGAGCCCGTTCACCGCTGCCGTGACATGGCCCGCCGGCTCGCTGAACGCCGAGGGCAGCGGCAGTCTGCGCGACGGTCTGAGAGCATCCGGAACGGGCCGCCTCCAGACGCGCTCGCTCCACGACACGCTGGCGCTCCTCGGCGCCAGCCTCCCCCTCTCGCCCTTCGTCGAAGATTTTTCCGTGGAGGGAAGCTTCGAGGCCGGCTCGGGCCAGATCCAGTTCCCCAATGTCACCGTCCGCAGCGGCGGCAACACTCTCGAAGGGGCGGGCTCGGCCGTCCTCGGTCCGCGCCGCACCGCGGTGCAAGCCACGCTCGCCGCCGAGACTCTCAACCTTTCGCCCCTGCTCGGCGGCGTCCTGCGGCTGACGGGCTTCGATCACGCCGACGACGCGACCTGGCGCGCGCGGTCGCTCGACCTGCGACCCTTCATCGGAGGGGACCTCGACCTTCGGATCTCCGCCGGCAATGCGCGGATCGGGCCGGTGCAACTGACGGATCTCGCCTCCAGCGTCCTCGTCCGCGAGGACGGCATCGAAGCCTCACTCGGCCGTGCCAACTTGAGCGGTGGCATGGTCAAGGGGCGCATCTCCTTCGCGGCCGACGAGGGGGACGCGGCCCCGACAAGGATCAAGGCGCAGGGAAGCTTCGACGGGCTCGATCTCGGCGCTCTCATGGACGAGATCGGGCAGTCCCGCTGGATGGTCGGGGCGACGCGCGGAAGCCTCGTCCTGGAGGCCACAGGCCACGATGTCGGGGCTGTGGCCCGATCCGTTTCAGGGCGGCTTGCCCTGGAGAGCGAGGACGGTGCCCTATCCGGCCTCGACCTGGCCGATGTGATCCACCGCGGCGGAGCGATGGCGCCGGGAGCCTTGGCGCGGCGCAACGGGCGCACGCCGTTCGAGAAGGCCGCCGTGACGCTGCTGTTCGCCGACGGCGTCGGCGAGATCGTCGAGGGGCGGCTCGCCTCCCGCACCCTCGGCGCCTCGCTGAACGGCCGTGTCGCCCTGGCCGACCGTCGCTTCCAGGCTCGGGCCGAGATCAAGCCGCGGGCGGATGCCTCGGCCGACGGCGCAGCCGCCTCGGCCACATTGTTCGAGATTGCCGGTCCGTGGAATGCGGTGAGCGTGCGAGCGAATGCGGACCCGCGTCCGGGTGAAGACGATGCCCGCCAGAACGCCGTCTCCGAGTCTGTCCGCCGGCCCGGAGCGGACCTGCCTCTCGGCATTCGCGCCTACGCGCCGTCGAACGCGTCTGCGGGACCTTGACGGCCTGACGGTCCGATTTTACCGGCATCCCGCCTCCGGTCGATCGCCTCAGCGCCTTTAGCCGTCATCGCGAGGCGAAGCCGAAGCGATCCCAGGGCGCGACAATCTCAGGAGAAGGTCGCGTCGCTGAATCGCTTCGCTGGCGCTCGCGCCGACGGAAAGGCGACGCGTTCAAAGCCATCGAACGCGACCGGTCTCAGGAATTGCCGCTCGCGGCTCCCGCCGCCGAGGTTCCGCCGGAGCCGTTGCCGCCCTTGGCCTTATCGAAGGCGCGGCGGACGAGATCGGTGCCGACCTCCAGCGCCGCGTCGAGGGCCCGCTGCGACAGGGTTCCGGCCTCGACCGTCTCGCCGGCATAAAGCGGCTGTTCGAGCGCGACGGCATCGCCGCGGGTGACGCGCAGGCGGCCCACCTCGCGGCCCTGCTCGACCGGCGCAACGAGCGGCCCCTGGTAGACGACCTTGGCCGTGACCCGATCCGTGGCGCCGCGGGGGAGCAGCAGGCGCACCGGCTTCTTGGCCACAACAGCCACCGAGCCTTTCTCGCCGCCGAAGACGGAAACATCGGCCACGGTCTCGTTCGCAGCGAAGACCTGCCGCGGCTCGAAAGCGCGAAAACCCCATTCCATCATCTTGCGGGTCTCCGCCGCTCGGTCGCGGGCGGTCTTCAGGCCCGAGACGACCATGATCAGCCGCTGGCCGTTCTGCACCGCCGAGCCGGTGAGCGCGTAACCCGATTCTTCGAGATAGCCGGTCTTGAGACCGTCGGCGCCGATGTCGAGGGTCAAGAGCGGGTTGCGGTTCTGCTGCTTGATCTTGTTCCAGGTGAACTCGCGCTCAGAGTAGATTTTGTAGAATTCCGGGTAGTTGTCGATCAGGTACTGGGCGATCCGCGCCATGTCGCGGGCCGTCACCTTCTGGTCAGGAGCCGAGTACCCGGTCGCGTTGCGGAAGGCCGAGCGCGTCAGCCCGATCTCCTTGGCGCGCTGGTTCATCATCCCGGCGAAGGCTTCCTCGGTGCCCGCCATATTCTCAGCGATGGTGATCGCCGCGTCGTTGCCCGATTGTACGATCAGCCCACGCAGGAGGTCGGAGAGTTTGATGCGGCTGTTCACCTGCGCGAACATCGAGGAGCCGCCGCCCCCTGCCCCGCCGCGGCGCCACGCGTCGTCAGTCACCGTGAATTCGGTGTCCATGGAAAGGCGCCCCTCCTTGATGGCACGGAACACGATTTCCGCGGTCATCAGTTTGGCCATGCTCGCCGGAGAGAACGGCTCGTCGGCCGCCTTCTCGAACAGGACCGAGCCGGATTCCGCGTCGATCAGGATCGCGTGGGTGGCCGCGGTCTGGAAGCTCTGGGCATGCGAGGGCGGCGGAGAGAGGACGGCGCAGAAGATTGCAGCCAGCATCCCCGCGAGCGCCCAACGCGCCGCTCGGAACCGTGTCTCACCCATTTCCGCCTCTCCCGCGAACCGTTTTCCGCTCGTCCCCGCCAAGCGTGACCTTAGCCCGGATACAATCCGATATCGAAGGCAAAGTTCGTTTTCGCACCGCGTCACGACGGCACCGCACAGCCTCGCGCGCGCTTGTGGAATACGGGGGCAAATCCCATATCAAGCCTATGGAATTCCGAGACTTTCACCCCATCAAGGCGCCCGGCCTCCGGGCCCGCCGCCCGGCTGCGCCGGCCCCTGCCGGCGCGGCGCGGGACCGCTGGCGGACGCTGCCTCTCGAAGGAACGTTCGAGGTCGTGTACGAGGATGCTCGCGGAGCCTGGACGACCCGTACCCTGGACGCGCGCGAGCTGAAGCTCGGGCCCGGCCGCACCCTGCTCGGCGGAACCGACCGGGTGCACGGCCTCTATCGCGGTTTGCGCGCCGACCGCATCCGGCGGCTGACCGAGCCCGCCTCCGGCACGCGCATCGAGACCGGCATCCTCGATTGGCTGCTGGCGCGCGCCGAGGCGCAGCGGAAGGCGCATAGGCCACGCCGAGCGGCGTGACCGGGCGAAGTTTTCCCGCTTCCCTGCAATCGCGTGGGGACAAGAGGCCTCCCGTCGTCTCGCGATCACGCGAGACCTTCGGTATAGCCGGTTCATGGAACTGATCTCCGCAACGCAGGCCTTGTCCGACGCCTGTGCCCGGCTCGCCGCGCAGCCCTTCGTCACCGTCGATACGGAGTTCATGCGCGAGACGACCTATTATCCGAAGCTCTGCCTGATCCAGATGGCGGGTCCGGACGGCTTCGCCTGCCTCGTCGATCCGCTTGCGAAAGATCTCGATCTCAAGCCGTTCTTCGACCTGATGGCCGACGAGAGCACCGTGAAGGTGTTTCACTCCGCTCGGCAGGATCTGGAAATCATCTGGCTGCTCGGTGGGCTCCTGCCGCACCCGTTCTTCGACACGCAGGTCGCGGCCATGGTCTGCGGCTATGGGGACTCAGTCTCCTACGAACAGCTCGTCAACGACGTCGCCAAGGCGCGTATCGACAAATCCTCCCGCTTCACCGACTGGTCGCGCCGCCCCCTCTCCGAGGCGCAGCTCGCCTACGCCCTGTCCGACGTCACCCACCTCGTGACGATCTATCAGGTGCTGGCGGCCGAACTCCTGAGCACGGATCGCGGCCTCTGGCTCGACGAGGAGATGGCGGTCCTGACCTCGCCCGAGACCTATCAGGCGGAACCGGCCCAGGCTTGGCGCCGGCTCTCGGGCCGGATGCGCAAGCCGCGCGAGATCGCCGTGCTGATGGAAGTCGCCGGTTGGCGCGAGGCGGAGGCGCAGAGCCGCAACGTGCCTCGCGGCCGCATCCTCAAGGACGAGGCGGTGATCGACATCGCCACCGCCGGGCCGCGCAGCGTCGAGGCGCTGGGGCGTCTGCGCACCATTCCCGCCGGCTTCGAGCGCTCGCGCACCGGTACCGAGATCCTCGCTGCCGTAGAGCGAGGTTTCAACCGCGACCTGTCGCAGATCGCGCTGCCGGAGCGCAGCCGCTCGCGCGGCGGCGGCAGCGGCGCGCTTGTTGATCTCCTCAAGGTGCTGCTGAAGGCGGTGGCCGAGGCCGAGGGCGTGGCACCCAAAATCATCGCCACCGTGGACGATCTGGAGGCCTTGGCCGAGGATGACGCGGCGGATGTGGCCGTGCTTCAGGGCTGGCGCCGCAGCCTGTTCGGTGACAAGGCCCTCGCGCTCAAGCATGGGCGGATGGCGCTCTCGGTCGAGCGTGGCCGGGTGACCGTGCGCGAACTGACGTAACCGCATCGTTTCCGCGCGAGCCTGCTCCATCGCGGGCCCTCCGGCATGTCCCCGGCCGTCGGAAAAGGCGTTTAAGAAATCTGCCTGTGTCACTGCCGGATCTTGGCGGCGGAACCCGGGTGACGTAATTCGGGATTAAGTGGCAACCCGTTTTGCCTTTCCTTCCCGGTCGCGGTCGCCCGCCTGATGTTCGAGCCGAACGAAGTTCTCCAGGTTCAGAGCGGCCGCGGCGCTCTGTCCGCGGAAGGGATCGCGCCGGTCAAGGTCCGCTACAAGCTCGTCGTGGAGCGGCGCGACGGCATCGTCCGTGCCCATGGCAGCGTGACCGGCCGCCACAGCGCCCTGCACCCGCTCTGGCTCACGCCGGACGCGACCCTGCATCTGAAGGACGCGCGTCTCCTGGCCGTATCATTGACCGATCTCGTGGGCGATACCGCCGAGTTCGAGAGCACCGAACCGGTTGCACGCGGCTGAGACCCGCCGGAGAGTGGCTTCGACCTTCGTGCCGCGCGTACCCTGAACGATGACGCTCGCCCCTCTGCCGACGGCTCGCGAGGCCGACGCTCATGTCACGCTCGCGGTGCGGCCGCCCTACGACTGGGCGCATCTCGAACGCTTCTTCGCCGATCATGCGAGCCCCGGCGTCGAGATCGTAAGCCCCGGACGCTATGCGCGCACGTTCAGCCTCGATGGGCGGCGCGGCACGCTGTCCGTTAGGCCCGAAGCCGACACCCTGTCGGTACACATCCACGGCCTCGATGCGCAGCATGCCCGCGGCGCTATCCTGGCGCGGGTTCGGACGATGTTCGATCTTGATGCCGACCCGCGGGCGATCACCCATGGCCTCGGGCGAGACCCGCTCACCGCCACCCTCGTCGCGCGCCGTCCCGGCCTGCGCATGCCGGGCGCCTTTGACGGGTTCGAGCTGGCGGTGCGGGCGATCCTCGGGCAGCAGGTCTCGGTCGCCGCCGCTACGCGCCTCGCCGGCCGCCTTGTCGCCGCCTTCGGCACCCCGCTCACGCCGGAGGAGCAGGGCGAGGAATCGGGCCTGACCCACCTGTTTCCGACGCCCGAACAGCTTGTCGAGGCCGAGATCTCGCTCGTGCTCAACATGCCCCGCGCCCGCGGCCGAGCGATCCAGGGGCTTGCGGCGGCGATGCGGGCGACGCCGGACCTGTTCGCGCCGGGCGGTCGGCTCGACGAGACCATCGGCCGCCTCATTGCTCTACCCGGCATCGGCGAGTGGACCGCGCACTACGTCGCCATGCGCGCGATGGCGCAGGCCGACGCTTTCCCGGCGGGTGATGTCGGGTTGATGCGCGCCCTCGATACCGGCGCAGGGCGGCCGAATCGCGCCGCGCTTCTTGGCCGCGCGGAAGCATGGCGGCCCTGGCGCGCCTATGCCGCGATTCATCTCTGGGCCGAGGATGCAGCACGGAGGACGCCATGAGGATCCGGGATCCTGCTGCCGCCGACGAGAGCGGCTGGCGTCAGCTCTGGGCGGGCTACTCGCCTTCTACGGTGAGGACCTCGCCGAGGCGGTGACCGCCGCGACGTGGCGGCGCATCCTCGATCCGGCCTCGCCGGTCTTCGCGCGGCTCGCGGAGGCGGACGGGACGCTCGTGGGAATGACGGTCAACGTGCTGCACGAGGGGACGTGGACGACCGCGCCGATCTGCTACCTGGAGGATCTCTTCGTCGCCCCCGAGGCGCGGGGCGCCGGGATCGGCCGGGCGTTGATCGGCGATCTCGTCGCGATGGGGAAGGCGCGGGGCTGGTCGCGACTCTACTGGCACACGAAGAGCGGGAATGTGCAGGCCCGGCGGCTCTACGAGCGCTTCGTCGCAGCCGACGATTTCTGCCGCTACCGCCTCGTCCTGTGATCGTTAACGCCTCGTTTACCATGGCCGCATCACGGTCAGGTTCAGGAGAGAGAGCCATGAACCGACGAGTCGGCCGTAGTTTCGATGTCCTCAGCGAGGCGCAGCTCAGGGCCGGGCGCACCGCCGCCCGCCGGGTCGCGCCGGACGCCCTGACCCCGCATGTGGGACCGCGGCCGATCGCCCATCTTCTCGACACGATCCAGCAGGTGGCCGAAGCCGCGACCGGCGAACGCAGCTTCCTGCATGTCGGCGCTCCCGCATCGCGGAAGGGGTGAGGGCAAGCGCATGGCCTCGAAAGGTGGCCGCCGGCTTTCGGAAAAGGCGATGCACGGGCAGGCGGATCGAGGGTCGATCAGGCGGCGGGCACGCCGCCCAGTTCGACCAGAACGATCTCCGGCGGCACACCCAGCCGGACGCCCACCCTGCTGACGCCGAGGCCGCCGGAGACGATCAGGTGGCGCCCCTCCTCGACCACGTGGCCGTAGGCAAAGCGCTGGCCGTAGCGGGAGAGCAGCAGGGGTGAGTAGCCGAGCACGCGAATCTGGCCGCCATGGGTATGGCCCGACAGCGTGAGCGAGACGCGGTCCGGCATGTTCACGAAGATGTCGGGCTCGTGCGCCATCAGGATCACCGGCGCCGTATCGGTCACCTGCGCGAGCGTGGCCGGAATGTCGGCGAGGCTGCGGCGGCTGCCGATCGGCAGGAACGGTTCCTGGTCCGCGAGGCCGGCGATCCAGAACGGCCGGCCGCCCTGGACGAGTCGCACCGCATCGTTTTCCAGGACTGGAATGCCGCGGGCTTCGAGCAGGCGGCGGACCTCGACCGGCCCCCTGCCCGCCAGCATCGCCGCGCGGTCGTCCCACCAATCGTGATTGCCGAGGACGGCGTAGGTCCCGAGCGGGGCGCGCAGCCCTTCGGCGAGCCGCGCGAAATCGGAAAGCGGAACCCGGTGCCACGTCACCTTCCGTCCCGCCGGATAATCGCCGAGCAGAAGGATCAGGTCGGGCGCCAAAGCGTTCGTCGCCGCGACGATCTCGGCGACGCGGTCGAGTGGCATATACGGCTCGCCGACATGGACATCCGCGAGCACGGCGATGCGAAGGTGCAGGCCGGGGTCCCAGCCCGGCGGCGTCAGGCTGTAGCGTGTCAGCGCGAGCCGGAAACGCGGCTCGACGAGGAAGGCGTAAGCGCCTCCAGAGCCGAGCGTCAGCGCCGAAGCGCCGAAACCGCCCAGAACTTGCCTGCGGGTCGGGAGCATGCACATGCCGCCGGAGCCGACGGGGCCGCGGCGGTGCCGAGCCTCAGTCGACCGGCTCGTCCTCATGTACGAAGCGGAAGGCATTCCGGGCTTCCGGCTTCGCGCGGGACGCCTTGATCGCGCTGCGGCTGACATGGACCGCGGCGGCGAGCGCCGGCAGGGCCACGGGGCGGAAGCTCTCGCGATCCCCGGCCACGGTCACCGGGGCGGTGCTGCCCGGCTCTGCCGCGAAGGTCGGGGTTCGGCTGGGGGCGTACATGGGTCCTGTCCTGTTTGCGCTTCGGGACGGCCGGTGCGCGGCCGCGTCGATTGGGTCTCACGCCTCGCTCGTGGGGCGAGGAGGCCCTTTACACACCCTCGTCGTGGCAAGATTGCGAAGATGCCGACTTACCCTTGATCCATCCGGTGACATGAACGGAAGCTTAAGGCAGCCGAAATGCCGGACATTCGAGCAAGCCGACAAATCGGGCACCGGGCCGGGTCACTTTTCAGCCACGTGTTAGTGCACTGCACTATAGCCCGTCTTGCAACGCCCTCTGTCGATTAACATCCGAAGAGCCGGCGACTTGACCCAGGCGCCCATCGCTCCCGCCCTCACGCTGCCGAGCCCGGTTGCAAGCCTTCATGAGCGATCCAGGCCGCCGTTCGGTCGAGGGCGCGGGTCAGGCGTTCGAACAGGGTGTCGATCTCGTCCGGTTCGATCACCAGCGGTGGGCAGACGGCGATGCGGTCGCCGGCCAGAAAGCGCACGATCAGTCCCTCATCTTGAGCGAAGGCGACGCAGCGTGCCGCCACGGCTGCTTTCGGCTCGAATTGGCGTTTCGAGGGCTTGTCGGCCACGATCTCAATGCCGCCGATCAGGCCCATGCCGCGCGCCTCGCCCACCAGCGGGTGGTCGGCCAGCCGCGCCAGGGCCGCCTGAAAATGTGGGGCCCGCTCGGCGGCGCGCTCGACGATGCGATCGCGCCGGTAGATGTGGAGCGCGCGGTTGGCGACCGCACAGGCGACCGGATGTCCGGAATAGGTGGTGCCGTGGCCAAAGCCGCCGAGTTTGACGCTCTCGTCCAGCATCGCTCGGTAGAGCGGCTCGTCGATGCTGATGCCGCCGAGCGGCAGGTAGCCGGAGGTCAGCGCCTTGGCGAAGGACAGGGTGTGCGGGCGCAATCCGAGCGCCTCACCGCCGAACCACGTGCCGAGGCGGCCGAAGCCGCAGATCACTTCGTCGGCGACGAGGCGCACGTCGTAGCGATCGAGCACCGCCTGGATCGCCGGGAAGTAGCCGGCGGGCGGCACGATGGCGCCGCCCGCGCCCATCACCGGCTCGGCGAAGAAGGCGGCGACGGTGTCAGGATCCTCGGCCAGGATCTGCGCCTCGAGTTCCGCGGCGAGGCGCTGCGAATAGGCCTCCTCGCTCTCGCCGGCCTCCGCGCCGCGGTAATGGTGCGGGCAGGCCGCGTGCAGAAAGCCCGCGATCGGCAGGTCCCAGTCGGCGTGATTGGCGGGAAGGCCGGTGAGCGAGGCGGTGGCGACGGTGACGCCATGATAGCCCTTCCTGCGGGCGATGATCTTCTTCTTGCGCGGGCGCCCGAGTGCGTTGTTCATGTACCAGAGCAGCTTGACCTGCGCGTCGTTGGCCTCCGAGCCCGATGAAGTGAAGAAGATCTTCGAGGTCGGAACCGGCATCAGCTCCTTGAGCGTCTCGGCCAATTCGATCGCCGGATCATGGCTGCGGCCCGAGAACAGATGCGCGAAGGGCAGCCGGCCCATCTGCTCGGCGGCGGCCTCGACAAGCTCCTCGTTGCCGTAGCCGAGGGCGGTGCACCATAGCCCGGCCATACCTTCAAGGTAAGGACGACCGTCAGTGTCGTAGACCCAGACGCCGTGACCCCGTTCCAGCACCAGCGGACCGGTCTCGCGGAAGGTCGAGAGATTGGTGTAGGGGTGGATCAGGGTCTCGACGTCGCGGGCGGCGATGTTCGACAGCATGATGCGGCAGCCGTAAAGACTACGCCGACAGGATGCGCCGGCAGCGCCGCCACACTAACGGCCGCAATCTCCCTCAGGAAGGCGCCGTCTGCTTTCCACGAAGACGCAACGACCGCTCGCGATGCTCGATCCGGCCACCTTCGTCGCCGTACCCGCTCCGGGCCGTGCCTGCGGTCCCTGCACGCTCTGCTGCAAGGTCTACGATGTGCCCGCGGTCGAGAGCCCGGCGGGACGGTGGTGCCGGCATGTCCGCACGGGCGGCGGATGCGGCATCCATGCGGAGCGGCCCGGCCATTGCCGTGCCTTCCACTGCCTCTGGATGACGGAAGCCTGGATCGGGCCCGAGTGGCGGCCGGACCGGGCCAAGATGGTGCTCAGCCTCGACCCGGTGACGCGGTTCCTGAACGTGCAGGTCGATCCCGGCCAGGCCGGTGCGTGGAAGCGCGCGCCCTATCATGACCAGTTGCGACGCTGGGCGGCGGCTTCGCTGCCGCAGCGGCGCTACGTGCTCGTTCACGTCAACACACTGACGACAGTCGTCTTGCCGGATCGGGACGTGCCATTGGGCACTTTCGCACCGGGTGATCGGCTCGTGGCGCGCGAGCGGATGGGGCCGGCGGGACCGACCGCCGATGGGAGAAGATCTCCCAGCCGGCCTGATGACCGACGGGTCCGGATCGATCAGGTCATGCAGCGGCCGGGTACCATGCGGCGCGCCTCGGGTCCGACGAGGGAGCTGAGCGGAATCTCGCAGCCTTCCTTCGTCAGGCGGCGGGGCTTGGCCGGAAGCTCCTCCTGCGCCGAGCGGGTCGGAACCGTCTCCGTGCGCGTCGACGGGCTCGGCGCCGTTGCGACATGGATCGGATAGAGGGCGGTGGAGTAGGGGCGCATGCCGGGCAGGGGCGTTGCGGGCGCCTCGTAGGCGACGCGCGGAGCCGTCGGAGCGCCCATCGCATCCGCCTCCTGCCGCACCGCCGGCAGTAGAATCAGCGTCAGGATCGCAGCGGGAACACTCACACCGAGGACGAAGCCGGTCCGAAGCATCTTTGCGATCTCCGATGGGAGCTTGACAGGTTGTTAGCACAACGCTGCTTTTGGATCTCCGGTTCCTTCACTGTCCCGCTTCGGATCAAGTCAGTATTCTAGCTTCAGCCGGTCATGTCGCTTCCGCGAGAGCCCCAGGGTCTGATCACCGTGATCGTGGCAAAAACGCACCTGTGGATGAAAAATCGGCGTTCTGGTGTGGCTTTTGGAACCCAGCCGGCCGACAATCGTTGATGAAGCACCCGGCCACCTGGTCCTCCCCGCATTCCCCTTGTGCATCGGCCGGAACCTCTTCACGGGTCGGACAATGGTCCGGCCCGATTTTTTTTGCCCATGTCCGGCGCTGCGTAGGCGCGAGTGGTTTCGGTCAACTGCGGTTGGGATGGGGCGCTGATCGCCAAGCCAGCCCGACGTGAGAGCCTGAGGTTATTCCATGAAAAAAGGCGCCGGCCTTGCGGCTAGCGCCCTCTCGAGAGCGTCGGAGATCGGCTCAGGCGTTGTGCGCCTCGCGGCGGCGCGCGCTCTGCTGGAAGAACAGCGCCTGACTGATCACGGCCGAGACGTTGGCGGGCTGGAACGGCTTGGCGATGAGGAAGGCCGGTTCCGGCCGCTCGCCGGTGAGGAAGCGCTCCGGATAGGCGGTGATGAAGATCACCGGCACCTCGAAGGTTTTCAGCAGATCGTTGACCGCATCCAGGCCAGACGAACCATCGGCGAGTTGGATGTCGGCGAGGATCAGGCCGGGGCGCTTGCTCTCGGAGGCGATCTTCACCGCCTCGCTCCTGGTGCGCGCCACGCCGATGACGTTGTGGCCGAGCCCCTCCACCAGGGCCTCAAGATCCATGGCGATGAGCGGCTCGTCCTCGATGATCAGGATCTCGGTCGCCATGTCGGCGGCGAGTTCGCGACCCGCCTCGTCCACCAGATCGCGCACCTTGTTCACATCCACATCGAGGATCACGCCCGCATCTTCCTCGGAGAAGCCTTCGAGGCACGACAGCAGGAACGCTTGGCGCGGGAGCGGCGTGATCTGGCCGAGCCGGACTTCGGCCGGCAGGTCGTGCTGCACCTGATCGCTGTGGCCGTTGACGGAGAGCGAGTTCCAGATCCGCGTGAAGACACGGAAAAGGTCGGCCTTGACGTTCGTGCTGCGACCCAGGGTCTCAGGCTCGTTGACCAGCGTTTCGAGTGTTGCGGCGACGTAGGCGTCGCCGGCCACCTGACTGCCCGTGAGCGCGCGCGCATAACGGCGCAGGTACGGAAGGTGCTGCACGACCAGTTGTGCTGTCGACATGAGTTCCCCTGAGCCTCTTCGCTCTTCGTTATCGATGCGCCCCTAACGCGGGGGCCCGACGTCCGTTCCTGACTCATGCGGAACCCTGGCCGCATGGCCGCGTTGCTGCTGCAGCCATGACTCATGTCAAGCTGCAAGACAATCGCGGCGGATGTGGCGGCAAGGGGATCTTGAAAGCATGAACGAGGACGAGCCGGCCGGCACGTTCCCTTCTGGGGACCGGCCCACTCGGGTGCGTGGCGAAAACGGTTTGAATGACCAGACGCAGCGTCGCATCGGAAACCATCTGCGCGCGCTCTACGATTCCGTCGTGCAGCAACCAATCCCCGACCATTTCCGCGATCTGATCGCGCGGCTTGAGGATGACGGGCCGAAAACGGGGGAGCCGAGCGGCCCCTGACACTATCTTGCGATGAAGGTCGGACGGTTCGAGCCGCACCCGGGATCGGGGCGGCTCGTTTGTCAGGCGCTGGTCACAAGGTCGGCGAACGGCCGCGCATCAGGCCGATGACGGCCGAGATCGCGAACAGCACGATCGCGACGAAGAACACGAGCTTGGCGGCCTCCATGGCCGTGCCGGCGATGCCGCCGAAGCCCAGCAGGGCTGCGACGAGGGCAACCACCAGGAACGTAACTGCCCACCCGAGCATGTCGAACTTCCTTCCAACAACTGGCGCGGCCCGTGCCGCCGCCTCTTGGAAGCAATAACGCCAAGTTTTCGCCGCAAGTTCCTTTTGCCAGCGCGATGACGTGAAGGGTTTATCACGAACCGCGTGCGACCGTCGCAGGCCCTCGGAACCGACTGGCAAAGCCGGCCGTTCGTCACCATCTTACGGCAAGACGACGATCAGACTTGATGATGTGAAGGAGGCCTCTGGCGTGCCCGCACAGAAAAAGCCCTTAGTTCCCGGTGTTGCACAGGCGAAAGCGATTTTGGAGGCTGCCGCTCGGCTCGTGTCCTCGCTTGCGCCGCAGCCGGTTCTGCAGCCCATTCCCGTCCGGGTGAAATCCGCTCGCCGCCGTTGAGGCAGCCAGCCACCCGTTGAATTTCCCCCTTCGATCGCCGCGAGGCGATCAATTTCAGCGCCGTCCCCTCGGGCGGCGTTTTTTCTTGGCAGGCGACCTTCCGCCGATCGTCGCGCGGCCCTGGCTCTGGGCGTGGTGCTGCGCGGGCCTGGATGAGGCCGATCTTCGGTATCTGCAGCGGAAAAAGCCATTTCCCCGTGCAATACGGCAGTGCTCGCCCGAATCTGCGTGGTCTTCCCAAATTGTCACTGCCACGACCGGCGGCCTAGCTGAGAGCCGGGCGATCCGTTCGGCTGGTCTTGCTTCGAGGGCGGACACACTCGCACGCGCCGGAGCGAAGGGGCAGCGAGATGGAGTTCGGCAAGCGTAGGCCTGGAGCGTTGTCGGCGAGCGGTGCCGCCGATCGAGTTCATATGCCGCGGCGACGCTTGCTCGTGACCGCTGTCCTGGGCTTGCTGATCGGTATCGGCGCGACGAGTGCTGCGACGATGGTGCGAGCTTCCGAGCGCGGGTTGTTCAACGGATTATTTGAAACGATTTTCGGTGGCGCAAGCGCTGCTCCCGAGCCCGTCGCGAAGCCCATGCCCAGGGCCCCCCGTCGCTACGCGTCGCTGCCCGATACCCGATTCGCCGCCGGGCAGCGCTTCGTGCAACGCACGCCGCGCCTCGATGCGCGTCCGGTGCGGCCGGGCCGCCGGGAGCGGGCCGTCGCGCCCGCCTCCTTCGCCACCGGAACGCGGACCGTCTGCGTGCGCCGCTGCGACGGGTACGTGTTTCCCCTGGGCCGCCTGCAGGCACGGGGGGATCTTGCCGTTCACGCGGCCGCTTGCGCCGCCGCCTGCCCGAGCGCGCAGACCGACCTGTTCACCCTGGCGCCGGGGCGGTTCGAGATGGAGCAATCGGCTGGTCTCGATGGCCGACCCTATCTGCGCACCGCCTCGGCCAATCTCTATCGTCGCACGCGCGTGGAGAACTGCGCGTGCCAGCCATCGGGCGTCGCGGGACCGCTTATGCCCCTGGCCGACGACCGCACCCTGCGCCCGGGCGATGTGGTCGCCTCGGAAGAGGGGGCCGATCTCGTTACCGGCCTTTCCCGCTCGGGGCCACGGCTCGTCGATTACCGGGTCGCGGCCCTAAGCCAGCGCGGACGCGGTGCTATCGAGGAACGCGTCGGAGCCCTGCGTCGCGATGCGGCGCAGGCGGCGTTCCAAGACGTGCTGCGCGTTGCGCGGTCCGGATCCCGCCGCCTGCGCGTGGCCGAAGCGCAGACCATGGATCTGCGAACCGACATGGCCTCCGCGGGCTTCGCGCCGGTGGTCTCGCGTGGCGAGGGGTTCGCCCAAGTCCGTGTGGTAGCGCCCTCGCCGTTCGGGCATTGACCGCCGCCTCGCGGGTCAGGCCGCGAGTTGGCGAAAGCGCCGCGCTGTCGTAGGCGGGCGGCACCGTCGTCGTTTGAAGTCGTCCCCATGAGTGAATCGTCCGCGGACGCGCAAGGCCCCTCCCCCGGCTTCGAGAGCGCTCTGCCGGCGCCCGATCGGACCGAGACGTTGAGCCCCCTCGTGCGACGGCGGATCTGCCCCAACGGCGGCCCCTTCACCGCGAGCGGGACCTGCAGCTACATCGTCGGGCACGGTCGGGTGGCGGTGATCGATCCGGGACCGGCCGAGGCCGGGCATATCGAGGGGCTGTTGGCCTCGCTCGAGGGCGAGCGGATCGCTGCCATCGTCGTGACCCACACCCACCGCGACCATTCTCCGGGCGCGCGCCTGCTCCAGGCGCGCACGGGGGCACCGATCGTCGGCTGCGGCCTGCACCGTGCGGCGCGGCAACTCGCGGAGAACGAACTCCCCGCCCTCGACGCCAGCGCCGACCGCGAGCACCGGCCCGACCGCGAGCTGGCGGATGGTGAGAGCCTGACCGGCGAGGGATGGACGCTGACCGCTGTGGCGACACCCGGCCACACCATGAACCATCTCGCCTTCGCCCTTCCCGAGGAGAACGTGCTGTTCTCCGGCGACCATGTGATGGCGTGGTCGACCTCCATCGTCGCGCCGCCCGACGGGTCGATGCGGGCCTACATGGACTCGCTGGATCGCCTGCGCGAACGGAGTGAGACGCTGTACTGGCCGGGCCATGGTGGGCCGGTGCGCGATCCGCGCCGCTTCGTGCGCGGGCTTGCCGCTCACCGCCGCCAGCGCGAGGCGGCGATCCGCGCCCGGCTTGAGGCGGGCGATCATGACATCGCGGCGATCGTCGGCACCGTCTACCAAGGCCTCGCCCCGCATCTGCGCGGTGCGGCGGCCTTGTCCGTCTTCGCCCATCTCGAGGATCTGGTGGAGCGCGGCCTCGCCGTCACCGACGGGCCGCCCCTGCTCGGGGGGACGTTCCGGCCCGCCTGAGGGGCCGCACGGCGCGCGCCGGTGCCGGCTATTTCAGGGCGATGGCGAGATTGGCGACCTCGTCCAGGTAGGAGCGGATGCGATCGGCATTGTCGCCGAAATCGCGGTCGCCGATCCGGGAGGCTGAGCGCACGTCGATGCGGGCACCGTCCGCCCGCGGATGCACCCGCACGGTGATGTCGGCAGGCAGGTTCAGGATACGGGTATGGGCCACGGCCTCGATGCGGCCGTTGCCGATCCGTCCGCCGGGCCGGATCGCCTCGATGATCTGCCACTTGCGATTCACCGCCGCCTTGCGTGCCAGCTCGAAGGCCTCGTCAGCCTCGACGTCGAGGGTCAGCGGGGCGATCTGCGGATAGGCCGCTCGTTGCGCGTCCCGCGTCGCAGGTCCGGGCTCGGGCGGGTAGCGACCGTCGCGGGCGGCAAAAGCGAGGCGCGAGCGCGAGAAGGCGGGCGGGCGCTCGGTATCCGTCGAGACATCCGTGAGAGCGGGCAGGCGCACGCCTTTGAGCGCAGCATAGGCCGGATAGGCCAGGACGAGGCTTGCCAGGAACAGGCCGCCGACAGCCGCGCCAAGGCCGCCCGCGCCGTCGCGCCAGACCCTCACCATCGCGAACACGGCGAGGGCCACTGCGACGACGGAGAGGATGATCCCGCTGCCAAGCACGGCGAGGGCCGGAGTCGGCTCGGCCGACGGGCTGCGCACGATCAGCACCGCCATGGCGGTGACGATCAGGGAGAACAGGGCCAGCGTCCGCGCATAGCGGCCGGCCCGCGTCACCGGTTCATCGAGAAGCTGACGACGCATGACCCTGGAATGACGAGATGGAGTACGAGATGCGGATTGGTTGCCGAGCAGTCTACAGGTTGGGGGTGAACCGCGCCACTCGGCTGTCCGGCGTGAAACCCTCTGCTACAAGCTGGACGGACATGTCCGAGCGTCAAGCCCGTCCCGCGTCGAGCGCCGAACCCGTGGATCCCCTACGGGTCTGGTTCCGGTTCATCCGTCTGAGTCGGCGCGTCACCGCCGCCGTGGCCGGGGAACTGAGAGAGCTCGGACTGTCGATTCCGCAATTCGACGTGCTGTCGACCCTGAGCGAGCGTGAAGGGCTGACGCAGCAGGAGCTGGCCGCACGGCTCTATGTCACGAAAGGCAATGTGTCGGGTTTGATCGATCGTCTGGTCGAAGCCGGGCTCGTCGAGCGGCGTCCGATTCCCGGCGACCGCCGTTCCCACGCGCTTCACCTGACTCCGGCGGGGGCGGAGATCGCAGCCCGAGGCATCACCGCGCAGGCTGCCTATGTCGCGCGAACGTTAGGTCGGCTCGACGAGGCCGAACTCCGCGTCTTCGAAGACCTCGTGGTCAAATGGCGCGAACTGGCGCGTGCCGACTCGGTAATCTGAAAGCAGACACAAAAACAAACAGACGCCCGAGGCGCCCGTAGTAGAAATTATATTTCATTTTTTGAAGGGCCGGGCGGTCGAGCGCGAGCGACACGCCCGGAGCCGCCTCGGCCGAATTAGGCCTCGCCCGTGCGGCCTGTCGATTGACCGCCCTTGCGGCCAGCCGAAGAAGCCAATTCACGATCTTGCGAGAAGGAACGCTTCTCGGCGGGCACCGACCGACCACCCTTACTGGCGATCTCGCGCTGCCGTTCGATATTCATGGAAGCGAAACCTCGCTTCGAGGTGGAATTACCAGATGCCATCAGCGCCTCCTCAGGCAAAATCTTCACACCCTCCTCAACCGTCATCCCTTTCGATTGTTCCTTGGCCGTATCCGCGGCCGCGGTCCGGGAAACACCTGTTTCGTCCAAACGTTAGGTCTGCTCTCACCCGCGCGTTGCGCGGAGTTGTGAACAGGTCTCCACAGGCCGTCCAGCACCATCAGGAGCGGGGATGACGAACCGATATATGGTAAAGCGTTCACTCATGGCGAAGCCCGCTTCGGCGAACGGGGTGTCCGGTCTTCCCGAGCCGAACAGGTCGCCGCTGCCGGCGATGCCTGCGCCGGAAGACAGTCTGACACCGACGACGAACGAGGAGCCTGTCGATTCGCCGCAGCCGAATGCGAGTGCCAAGCGCGGTCCGCCGGGCTCCGGCGAACTCGGATTGTCCACCCGGCGCGAGTCCTGACTATCGGCACTATCGTGCCGATACGGCGCTGCCGTCAGCGTAGCCTGCTGAGCCCGGAGCAGGCGAGGACGCAGCGGTTTTGACACGATCCGCCCGTGCGTCTACCCGCGGGCCTTTCCGCCTGCAGCCCTGGAGGCGGATCGGAGTGTGTCCATGACCCTCGACAACGAGGTGACGTCCCTACGGCAGGTGCCGTTGTTTCGCGAGGTGGAGCCGTCGCGCCTCAAGCTTCTCGCTTTTACCAGTGAGCGGGTGCATTTCGAGGCGGGACAGGCCTTCTTTGCGCGGGGCGAGGCCGCCGATGCCGCCTACCTCATCCTCGAAGGGTCTGCCGCCGTCTCGATCGACGGTCCGATGGGCCCGGTGCGCCTCGCCCTGCTCGGCCCCAACGCCCTTCTCGGCGAGATGGGCATCCTGGCCGATCAGCCGCGCTCGGCGACCGTGATCGCCGACACGCCCACGACGGCCCTGCGGATCGACCGCGACGTGTTCATCGAGTTGCTCGCGCAGTTTCCGCAGATCGGCATCGCCGTGATGCGGGAACTCGCGCTGCGCCTGGAGCAGACCAATCAGCGCTTGGCCGAGCGGGTCGGCAGCGCCTGATGGGGTGCTGGGTTGATCCCGCTCAGACGCTTCGCGGACGATCTATTTCCGCGATCCATGGGGGATCGACCCCAAGGTCAGGGCGTCGGATATGTGATGAACTCGAGGAGCGAGCCGTCCGGGTCGCGAAAGTAGACGCTTACGCCCTGCCCGGCCGCACCGTTGCGTTCAACCGGACCGAGCTCAACCGCGACGCCATGGGCGGCGAGATGCGCCATCGCCTCCTCGATCGTGCCCGACCAGCGAAAGCATAGGTCGCTGCCGCCGGGCATGACGGGCTCGCGGGCGCGCGGCGTGCCGACCTGGCCGGGGCCGTGCACGTTGAGCTGAACGCCGCCAAAGCGAAACACCACGCCCTTTCCGAAGGGGATCACCTCGGCCTGCAGCACGTCCCGGTAGAACGCCGACGCGCGCGCCCAGTCTGAGACGTGGATGACGCAATGGTCGAGATGAATCGCCGGCGCGAGCGTCGCGATCGCGGCACCGGCCTCATCGACGAGTTGGGTCTCGGTCTCGGGCATCCTTTCCCTCCGGCTCACGCGGTTGTGCGCTGCAGATAAGGCGGCGCTTGCCCTCGACGAGGCGGCCTCACGGCAACGTTCCTCACCCGATGCGGCCCTGAAGTCACACCTGTTCGACCCTGAGGCGGGTAGTCATGGCGGATGATGTGCAACGCTAACCCGCCCGCCGCGGCGGCGACAGGAGCCGCCATGGCTGCCCCCAAAACCGCTGGCACGGCCGCCTTCACCCCGGTTCGGATGGCGACCCGCCGTGTGATGCTCGCCGCGATCTGCCTTGTCCCGCTCGCGGCCTGTCAATCGTCGAAGCCGGGTCCGATGGCCGGCGGCGATGATGATGCCGCTTGGTACATCGGCTCGATGCCCGACAAGCCGTTCGACGTGCCGCTCGTCGACCGGTCGCGGATCGACCCGAAATACCGCCGCCAGGAGGTCGCCTATAACGGCCCCGAGGCGCCGGGGACGATTGTCGTCGACATCGACAAGCGCCAGCTCGCCCTGGTGCAGGAGGGCGGCACGGCGCTTCAATACGGTGTCGGCGTCGGCAAGGCGGGCTTCTCGTGGAAGGGCGACGCGCGGGTCGGCCGCAAGGGCGTGTGGCCGGATTGGAGCCCGACCACGACGATGGTCTCGCTCAATCCCGGCATCGAGCGGTCGCGCAAGGGCGGCCTCGACAACCCGCTCGGTGCGCGCGCGCTCTACCTCTACAACGGCAACCGCGACACGCTCTTCCGCATCCACGGCACCAACGAGCCCTGGAGCATCGGCGAGCAGATGTCCTCGGGCTGCGTGCGCATGCTCAACGAGGACATCGTCGATCTCTACGAGCGCGTCCCCGTCGGTGCCCGCGTGGTGGTCAAGCGCAGCGGCAAGTACCGCGTCTGATCGAGGGCCCTGCCCGATCCGGGCCGCGTCGGGGAACCTTCTGCGCTTGTCGAGCGTCCTTACCCTGCGGCCAAGCTTGGCCGCGGGAACGCGCCCGACCACCTGTCCATGACCATCACCATCTCGCATCTCCAGCCGATTATCGCGATCCTGGCGGGCATTCTGATCCTGATCGCGCCGCGGCTGCTGAACTACATCGTCGCGATCTATCTGATCGTCGTTGGGCTGATCGGGCTGGGCGTCCTGCGCCATTTCTCCTGACGGTGAGCGACCCGCGACTGTCGAAGAAGCGAAGGTTCGCGCTGGTTGGCGATCCGCCGGAACTCCGATGGAACTGGCTTTTTGCAGCGCAACCTTGGCCGCCCCGTGCTCTTCTGCGCCGGGCGCACTCCCCTTTTTGAGCCGGCGCGCTAGGCTCTGACAGAGCCAACACATCGTCACTCCTCACCGAGGAGTGGCACGAAGCTTATCCTTGCACTGCGACAGGAGATGCGCCACGCCCGCGTGAGCGGCGCTCAGGTCGCCGGATCCGTCCAGCGGAGAGACTGATGACGAAATGGGTCTATTCCTTCGGTGACGGCAAGGCCGAGGGCGAAGCGTCGATGCGCAACCTCCTCGGCGGCAAGGGGGCCAACCTCGCCGAGATGTCGAACCTCGGCCTCCCGGTGCCCCCCGGCTTCACCATCACCACGGAAGTCTGCACCTACTACTACCAGAACGGCGAGACCTATCCGGCGGAACTCACCGGAGAGGTGAAGGCCGCCCTGGACAAGGTGGGCGCGCTCACCGGCCGCCGCTTCGGCGATGCCGAAAAGCCGCTGCTCGTCTCCGTCCGCTCCGGCGCCCGCGCTTCGATGCCGGGCATGATGGATACGGTGCTCAATCTCGGCCTGAACGACGCCACCGTCGAGGCGATGGCGAAGGACGCCGACGACGAGCGCTTCGCCTACGATTCCTACCGCCGCTTCATCACGATGTACTCGAACGTCGTGCTGGGCGTGGAGCACCATGCCTTCGAGGAGGCGCTGGAGCACTACAAGGAAGAGAAGGGCCTCAACCTCGACACCGAGCTGAAGGCCGACGACTGGAAGCACCTGATCGGCGTCTACAAGAAGATCGTCCGCGACGAGCACGGCTCGGACTTCCCGCAAAAGCCCGAGGACCAGCTCTGGGGCGCGATCGGAGCGGTGTTCGATTCCTGGATGATCCCGCGGGCCAAGAAGTACCGCGAGCTGAACCAGATTCCCGAGAGCTGGGGCACGGCCGTCAACGTCCAGGCCATGGTCTTCGGCAATATGGGCGACACCTCGGCCACGGGCGTGGCCTTCACCCGCAACCCGTCCACCGGCGAGAGCGCGCTCTACGGCGAGTTCCTTATCAACGCCCAGGGCGAGGACGTGGTGGCGGGCATCCGCACGCCGCAGGACATCACCGAGAAGGCCCGCATCGAGGCCAAATCGGACAAGCCTTCGATGGAGAAGGCCATGCCCGAGAGCTTCGCCGAGCTGACCCGCATCTACGGGATCCTCGAAAAGCATTACCGCGACATGCAGGACATGGAGTTCACCATCGAGCGCGGTAAGCTCTGGATGCTCCAGACCCGCAACGGAAAGCGCACCGCCAAGGCGGCCCTGCGCATCGCCGTCGAGCTCGCGGGCGAGGGCCTGATCTCTCGGCAAGAGGCGATCAAGCGCATCGAGCCCGGCGCGCTCGACCAGCTCCTGCACCCGACCATCGACCCGGATGCCGAGCGCAAGGTCATCGCCACCGGCCTGCCGGCCTCGCCCGGTGCCGCGGTCGGCGAGATCGTGTTCAACTCGGAAGCCGCGGAAGCCGCCAAGAAGGCCGAGCGCCGCTGCATCCTCGTGCGCATCGAGACCTCGCCGGAGGACATCCACGGCATGCACGCGGCCGAGGGCATCCTCACGACCCGCGGCGGCATGACCAGCCACGCGGCGGTGGTCGCCCGCGGCATGGGCAAGCCCTGCGTCTCCGGCGTCGGCTCGATCCGGATCGACTACAAGGCGCAGACGCTGACTGTCGGCGGCGTGACGCTCAAGGCGGGCGACGTCATCACCATCGACGGCTCGACCGGTCAGGTGATCCAGGGCGAGGTCAAGATGCTCCAGCCGGAGCTGTCGGGCGACTTCGCCGCGCTGATGGAGTGGGCGGATGCGGTCCGTACCATGAAGGTGCGCACCAACGCCGACACCCCGGCCGACGCCCGCGCCGCCCGCAAGTTCGGTGCGGAAGGGATCGGTCTGTGCCGGACCGAGCACATGTTCTTCGAGGGCGACCGGATCGTGGCGGTGCGCGAGATGATCCTCGCCGACGACACCGAAGGCCGCCGTGCGGCGCTCGCCAAGATCCTCCCCTACCAGCGTCAGGACTTCGTCGAGCTGTTCACGATCATGTCGGGCCTGCCCGTCACGATCCGCCTGCTCGATCCGCCGCTGCACGAGTTCTTGCCGCACACGGACGAGGAGATCCGTGAGGTGATGTCGGCCACCGGCATCAGCGAGGACAAGATCCGCAACCGCATCCGCGAGCTCTCCGAGCACAACCCGATGCTCGGCTTCCGCGGCTGCCGCCTCGCCATCGCATTCCCCGAGATCGCCGAGATGCAGGCCCGCGCGATCTTCGAGGCGGCGGTGCAGGCCGCCAAGGATACCGGCGCTCCGGTCACCTCGGAGGTGATGGTGCCGCTGGTGTTCACGCGGATGGAGTTCGACATCGTCAAGGCCCGCATCGACGCCATGGCCAAGGCCGTGTCGGAGGAGACAGGCGCAAAGCTCGACTATCAGGTCGGCACGATGATCGAGCTGCCGCGCGCGGCGCTCAAGGCCGGCGAGATCGCGGAGACGGCGGAGTTCTTCTCCTTCGGCACCAACGATCTCACCCAGACCGCGCTCGGCATCTCGCGCGATGATGCCGCGACCTTCCTCGGGCCCTACACCCAGAAGGGCATTCTCTCGGTCGATCCGTTCGTGTCGATCGATCAGGAGGGCGTGGGCGAACTCGTGAAGATCGGCGCCGAGCGCGGCCGCGCGACCCGCAACGGGCTCAAGCTCGGCATCTGCGGCGAGCACGGCGGCGATCCGGCCTCGATTGCCTTCTGCCAGGAAGTCGGCCTCGACTACGTCTCCTGCTCGCCCTTCCGCGTGCCGATCGCCCGCCTCGCGGCGGCCCAGGCGGCCCTCGGCAAGGATGTCTGAGACGGACGCCCGAGACTGTTGACGACGACCCCGCGGGCTCCCAGCCCGCGGGGGCTTCCGGGAAGCGAGCAAGCTTCGCAATAATTTTGCGGACAGCCCGCTGAACCCGTGTTGTCGGGGCACGTTACCTGCTAGCGGAAGACCCCAGCGCGGCGAGCGCCGATCGGTCTTCCGGCCAGGGCACCCGCGGGACTTCAAGCCATGTCGCATCCCGACTCCCCCACGGCCCTCCTCGATCATCGCGCCATCATTCCCGGTCACCGGGCGATGCAGGCTGCCTATCTCTGGATCCTCGCGACTTTGGCCGCCGCCACAGGTGTGATCGGGCTCGTCTACCTCGAGGCCGACCGGAACGAGCGCGAAGCCGGCCGGGCGATCATCGCCTCGCAGAACGCCAGCGGCTACGCCGCGGTCCTGGTGAACAGCTTGGCTCAGCGTCACGGCCGCCCGGCTCCTTAACCGTCCGGCAACCACGTTCGCGATTAAACTCCACGCGTGAGGAACGGCTGCTCCAGCTTGGCTTAAGCTGCGGGCTCCGGCCACTTGTGAGCGTGGAGTGTCGGCGGTGCGTACGAGGCGCGTTCGAGGCCTGGGCCTCGGCCCCCGCTGGATCGTCTCGGCCGTGGTGCCGTGGATGCTGGCGAGTGGTTTGCTGGTTTCCTTTACCGCCACCGCGGGCACCGATGCGACGCTTCGGCCCGATCGGCTCTCGGAGCGCGATGTTGCCGTCACTGGTGCGCTTGTGGCCTCGACCTCGTGGAGCCCCGACGTCATCGATGCCGGACTCGTGGCACCCGGCGCGCCGCACGAGGCCGAGCCGGGGGAGGACGGCCTCCCCGCTCTCGCCGACTCGGACGGCGCCACCCCCGCCACACCCCGCGCCGTCGCCCTGTCGTCGGTGACGCCGGCTCCCGCCGACGCGACCCCGATCGAGGTGGCCGCGTCGAACCTCTCGCTGCCCGGCTTCTCGGCCCGCCTCGACCGCGGCCCCTCCGCCCTCGATCCGCAGATGTCGGCGCCGGAGACCAAGTCCCACTATGCCGACCTGATCAACCCGGATGCGATGGACCGCGAGCAGCGCTGCCTCGCCGAGGCCGTCTATTTCGAGGCCCGCAGCGAGCCCGAGGAGGGACAGGCGGCGGTCGCCCAAGTGGTGCTGAACCGCGTCAAGAGCGGCCTCTATCCAGCCTCGGTCTGCGGCGTCGTCTACCAGAACCGCCACCGCTTCATGGGCTGCCAGTTCTCCTTCGCCTGCGAGGGCAAGTCGCTGCGCATCACCGATGCCGAGTCCTGGCGCAGCGCCACCCGCGTCGCCAGCGCGGTGATCGAGGGCAAGACTTATGTCACCGAAGTCGGCGGCGCGACCCACTACCACGCCGACTACGTGCGCCCCGGCTGGTCGCGCCGGCTCAAGCGCAAGGACATGATCGGCCGGCACATCTTCTATCAGTTGAAGCCCAACCAGACCTGATCCGCCATCCGCTTGATCGCTACGGTGTTTCCGCCTCGCGATGACGGACGAGCGATGTCCGAGACCGCGCTCACCGTCCCTGCTTGAGGTAGTTCGCCCCGTCGATCACCAGAAGCTTGTCCGAATCCCGATCCGGCGCGAACAGGCTGAGCGACTCCGTTCCGCCCGCCTCGTCGGTCAGCGTGATCCGGAAGCCGGAGACGGCGTAGCGCCCGCTCTGCACCGGCCGGCGGCTGTGCCCCGCCACAGTGGTGCCGCCGTCGATCACCCCGCCGGTCGAGGAGAAGCCCGTGCTGCCCTCGCGGGTGAAGCGCCCGTCCGGGGCCAGGCTCAGCGTGCGCGCTCCGCCGACCGCGCCCGTCGGCCCGCTCGATCCGAAGGTGTGGCTCCACGTACCGGAGAAGCGGTGGCCCTCGGCGAAGGGCGGCATCGTCGCGTAGGTCGTGTCGCCGATCTTGATGCCGTCGCCGGTGCGGGCGAAGGTCTCGCTGGAGCGCTTCGTGAGGCCGAACGCATTCTCGACCTCGACGCGATCGATGCTTTTGGCCGAGAGCCATCCGCCCTTCAGCGCGTAGGTGCCGCAGCTCGCGACCGCGGTGCGGCAATGGCGGGCGATGTCACCGTCGCGGGGCAGTTCGGTGGTGTAGAGCCCGCTCTTGTCGAACAGTAGCGTGGCTTGGTCGGCGATGAAATCCATGCCGCCGAAGGCGTTGGGCATCAGCCGCGTCTCGGTGCGTGCGTAGAGCCCTTCCATCCCGCCATCGCCGGATTTCGGCGCGAGGACGAAGCCTCGGTCATCCCTCATCGGGCGGTAGCTGCGCACCAGAGCCTGAAACGCCTCGCGGACCGGCTTCTCGGCCTCCCGTTCGAGCTGAAGGGTGAGGAGCATGAGGTAATGCTCGCTCCCGCCGGCGGCGATGCCGACGAACCACGCGCCCATGCGCAGCCCGTCGCTCGACCGGCAGCAGCGCTGCTCGATGCGGATCGGGTGACCGTCGAGGGTCTCGCCCGCCTTCGCCGTGAGCGGCTTGCCCTCACTCGGAACCTGCTTGATGCCGCGCACGAACCCCGTGAACGCCGCATCGAAGGGGCCGGAGGCGGGCCTCGGCTTGGCAACCAGCAGGATCGCCATGCCCTTTCGCCCGCGCGGACCCGTCGGCTCGTAGACGCGCTGGAACAGGAGCCCGTCATTCGCCTCCCGACGCGTCCAGTCCTCGAAGGCGGCGGGCAGATCGAAGCGGGCGCCGCCGAGCGCGATCTCGGCAGGCCGGGCCGGCGGTGCGGTCGCCAGCAGGAGGGCCAGGGCGGCGCAGGCGCTCGCCGCCCGTCGGCGCGCGGGCGCACCCGTCACGTCACGACGCTCGGCTCCGCGCGGCCGGTGAGCCGTTCGATCTCCGCGAGTTCGCGCGCCACCGCGACGACGGGGGCGAGAACCTCGGCCACCGGCTGTTCCAGCCGGTCCGGCGCCGCCTCGTAGCGCTCGATATAGACGCGCAACGTCGCCCCGGCGGTGCCGGTCCCCGACAGGCGGTAGACGATGCGCGCATCCTCCGCGAAGGTAACCCGCACGCCCTGCGCCTCCGTCACGGATCCGTCGACCGGATCGACGTAGCGGAAATCGTCCGCCGCCTTGACCGTCAGCCCGCCGATCCGGGTGCCCGGCAGCGAAGCGATCTTCGCCCGCAAGCCGTCCATCAGCCGGCTGGCGGCGGTGGAATCGATCTCCTCGTAATCGTGCCGGGTGTAGTAGTCGCGCCCGTACTCGGCCCAGTGCGCCCGCACCAGCTCCTGCGCCGGCTTGCCGGTCGCGGCCAGGATGTTGAGCCAGAGCAGCACCGCCCACAGCCCGTCCTTCTCGCGCACGTGGTTCGAGCCGGTGCCGGCGCTCTCCTCGCCGCACAGGGTGATGCGGCCGGCATCCAGCAGATTGCCGAAGAACTTCCACCCGGTTGGAGTCTCGAACGCCTCGATCTTGAGCGAGGCGGCGACGCGGTCCACCGCGCGGCTCGTCGGCATCGAGCGGGCGACGCCGGCAAGCCCACCCGCATAGCCCGGCGCCCGGTGGGCATGGGCGGCGAGGATGGCGAGGCTGTCGCTCGGCGTCACGAACAGGCCGGGCGCCACGATCATGTTGCGGTCGCCGTCCCCGTCGGAGGCCGCGCCGAAATCCGGCGCATCTGGGCCGTGCATCAGGTCGAACAGCTCGTGGGCGTGGACCGGGTTCGGGTCGGGATGGTGCCCGCCGAAATCCGGCTTGGGCTCGCCGTTCACCACGGTCCCGGGCGCCGCGCCGAGCGCCCCTTCCAGGATTGCCTTGGCGTAGGGGCCCGTCACCGCCGAGAGCGCGTCGAAGCGCATCCGGAAGCCGGAGGCGAACATCTTGCCGAGTGCCTCGAAGTCGAACAGCGTGCGCATCAGCTCGGCGTAGTCGGCGACCGGGTCGATCACCTCGACCGTCATTGCGTCGATCTCGCTCGTGCCGATCCGGCCGAGATCGAGGTCGGGTGCGTCGGAGATGCGGTAATCGCCGATCGCCTTGGTGCGTTCGAAGATCGCGGCGGTCACGCTCTCGGGTGCAGGCCCACCGTTGGGGCCGTTGAACTTGATGCCGAAATCGCCCTCCGGCCCGCCGGGATTGTGGCTCGCCGAGAGGACAATGCCGCCGACAGCCCCATGCTTGCGGATGACGCAGGAGGCGGCGGGAGTCGAGAGCAGCCCATTCTGCCCCACAAGCACCCGCCCGAAGCCGTTGGCGGCGGCGATCTTCAGGGCGATCTGCACGACTTGCTCATTGAAGAAGCGTCCGTCGCCGCCGATTACCAGAGTCGCGCCCTTGCGGTCCGGGATGCAGTCGATGATCGCCTGGACGAAGTTCTGGACGTAGTGGGGCTGCCGGAAGACGGGCACCTTCTTGCGCAAGCCCGAGGTGCCGGGCTTCTGGTCCGGGTAGGGGCTGGTGGGAACCCGCTTCGAGGCCATGGTTCGCTCAATTCTCGCCAAGGATAAGGTTCGCACGTCGTAGTGCGCTTTGTCGGTTCGAGTAGGGTGGGCTAACGGATTTCGTGAGGTTCCGGGAGTGCCGTCACATCGCCGACCCGAGGCGGACGCTGAGAACCGAGGGGTTCTGCCGTAGGCGTTCGGCGATGGCCGCGACGCTCGTTTGCGACAACCGCACGAAGGCGACCGTCACCTCCTCGACGCCCTCTTCACCGCCGGGGCGTACCACGAATTGGCGCACCCGCGAGGCGCGCTCGCCGGTGACGGCCTGCAGGGTGTCGATCGAGAGGCTGCCGGCCTTCACGGTGAGGTGGAGCGTGCGGCTGTGCAGCCGGTCGCGCCAGCGTTCCTCGATCGGCTTCACCCCCGCGAGGATGCCGACGACGAGTACGGTGGCGGCGATCGCCGCGACGTAGAGGCCACCGCCGACGGCAAGTCCGATCGCCGCCACCGCCCACAGGCTCGCGGCGGTGGTGAGCCCCTTCACGACTTCGCCGCGCAGCAGGATCGTGCCCGCGCCGAGGAAGCCGATGCCGGAGACGACCTGCGCGGCCACGCGCGAGGGATCGAGCACCACATCCTTCTGCCCGAGCACGTCGGAGAAGCCGAAGGCCGAGACGATCATGAAGAGGCAGGCGCCGACGCAGACCAGCATGTGCGTGCGCAGGCCCGCGGCCCAGAGCAGCCGCTCCCGCTCGAAGCCGATCACGCTGCCCATGGCGCCGGCGAGCACGAGGCGCGCCACCATCTCTCCGTTGCCGAGCATGACTCCCCCCAACAAGGTTGGCGAGATTGCGCGCGTCGCGGCGCGCGCGCAACGACGCCCCGCCTTGACGCCTCACCGGGCGCGGGTCCAATGCGGCGCGCCTTCCGAAACCGTCAGCCGCTCGTGGGCCGTCGATGCCGCCGCTTCTCGCCCTCCCCTTCCCGGCCATCGATCCGGTCGCGGTCTCGATCGGACCCGTCGAGATCAAGTGGTACGCCCTGTCCTACATCGCGGGGCTCGTCGGCGGCTGGTTCTACGCGCGCCGGCTGGTGGCGGCGGATTCTCTCTGGGGCGTGGTCAAGCGTCCGACGCTCACCGACATCGACGACCTGATCGTCTGGGTCGCGCTCGGTGTCGTGCTCGGCGGGCGGATCGGCTACGTGCTGTTCTACAACCTGCCGCTCTACCTGGATCACCCGATGGAGATCCTTGCGATCCGCAACGGCGGCATGTCGTTCCACGGCGGGTTCCTCGGCGCGATCCTGGCGCTGCTGCTCTTCGCCCGCGGGCGCGGGCTCAACGGCTACACCATGCTCGACATCGCCGCCGTGGTGGTGCCGGTCGGCCTGTTCTTCGGGCGCATCGCCAATTTCGTGAACGGCGAGTTGTGGGGCCGCGCCGCTCCAGACTTTCCCTATGCCGTCGTCTTCCCCACCGGGGGCGACGTGCCGCGCTACCCGAGTCAGCTCTTCGAGGCGGCCACCGAAGGGCTGCTGCTGTTCGTCGTCATGGCGTGGGCCGTGCGCCGCTTCGGCTTCCGCAAGCCGGGCCTGCTCGGCGGTATCTTCGTGCTCGGTTACGCGCTAGCGCGTACCTTCTGCGAGTTCTTCCGCGAGCCGGACCGGCAACTCGGCTTCCTCTTCGGTCAGGACGTCAACGCGCTCGGCGGCGGCGTCACCATGGGGATGCTGCTCTGCGTGCCGATGGCGCTGGTCGGCCTCGTCTACATCGTGCTCGCCGCCCGCGGCGTGACGCGGCCCCGGCAGACCGCGCCGGAGATCCAGGCCGAAGCCGGGCAGATCTGAGCGTGACGACCGAGGCGACGCCGCTCTTCGCGGTTCTGGCGCGGGAGATTCGCGCGGACGGGCCGATCGGCCTCGACCGCTACATGGCACTCTGCCTCGGGCATCCGCTGCACGGCTACTACGCCACGCGCGATCCCTTCGGCCGGGGCGGCGACTTCGTCACCGCGCCGGAAATCAGCCAGATGTTCGGCGAGCTGATCGGCGCCTGGGCGGCGGCGGTCCTGTCGATGATGGCCCCCGGCGAGCGGCCCTGCCTCGTCGAACTCGGACCCGGCCGCGGCACGCTGATGGCCGACGCCCTGCGCGCGCTTCGCGCGGCCGGCGCCGAGTTCGATCTCCACCTCGTCGAGACCAGCCCGAGCTTGCGCCGGATCCAGGCGGAACGGCTCATCGATGCCATGCCGACCTTCCACGATTCCGTGGCGAGCCTGCCCGACGCGCCGATGCTCGTCATCGCCAACGAGTTCTTCGACGCCCTGCCGGCTCGCCAGTTCGTGCGGACGGGGCGCGGATGGTGCGAACGCCGCGTCGGCCTGACCGTCGAAGGCGACGCGCTCGCGTTCGGCCTCGATCCGGAGCCCGACCCGCGGCTCACGGCGGAGGCGCCGGAGGGCGCGGTGCTGACCCTGCCGAGCCAAGGCCTCACGGTCCTGCGCGATCTCGGTCCTCGCCTCGTCGCAAGGTGCGGCGCCCTGCTCGTTATCGATTACGGTGGCGACCGGCCCGGTTACGGCGACACCTTTCAAGCCGTCGCGGGGCATCGCTACGCCGATCCACTGAGCCGGCCCGGCGAGGCGGACCTGACGCTGCACGTCGATTTCGGCGCGCTCGCCCGCGCGGCGGCTGCGGAGGGCATGGCCGTGCATGGCCCGGTGACACAGCGCGACTTCCTGCTGTCGCTCGGCCTCGCCGCCCGCGCCGAGCGGCTGCAGGTCCGTGCCACGCCGGATCAGGCGCGGGCGATTGAGACCGCAATCCATCGCCTGACCGATCCCGATCCGCGCGGCATGGGCGCCCTGTTCAAGGTGCTCTGCACCAGCCATCCGGCGCTGACACCGTTGCCGGCGCTGCCGCCTCCTTCCTGAGCTTCCCGAGAGAGTCTGCGAGACCATGTTCATCGAAGCGCCCGAGCTGAGCTCGCACTCTTATATCCGGCACGCCTTCTTCACCCGGCAGGGCGGCGTCTCGGAAGGGCTCTACGCCTCGCTGAATGGCGGCATTGGTTCGAACGACGACCCGACGCGCGTCGCGGAGAATCGGGCGCGGATGTGCGCGCAGCTCGGATTGCCGAGTGAGAACCTCGTCAGCCTCTATCAAGTGCATTCGGCCGAGGTGGTGACCGTCGAGGCGCCCTTCCCGCTCGCCGAGCGCCCGAAGGCCGACGCCATGGTGACCCGTGTGCCGGGCCTGGCACTCGGTATCGCCACGGCCGATTGCGGCCCGATCCTGTTCGCCGATACGGAGAACCGCGTGGTGGGCGCGGCTCATGCTGGCTGGAAGGGAGCCCTCGGCGGCGTCATCGACGCGACGGTCGCGGCCATGGTGGCGCTCGGCGCCGAGCGGAAATCCATCGTCGCCGTGCTCGGCCCGACGATCGCGCAAGCGTCGTACGAAGTGGGCCTCGACTTCATGGAGCGTTTCCGAGCCGAGGTTGCCGGAAGCGAAAAGTTCTTCGCTGAAGGACGGTCCGGCCACGCGCAGTTCGATCTGCCGGCCTTCATTCTCGAAAGACTGGCTGAAGCGGGCGTCGGAGAAGCGACCGCGCTCGGTCTGTGCACCTACGCCGACCCGGCTCGATTCTATAGTTTCCGGCGTACGACGCACCGCAGCGAACCGGATTACGGCCGGCTGATATCGGCAATTGCACTCACGCCGTGATTATATTCTTAGGGTACCCACAAAAGTCGTTGTATCCATGCAACGCCGGCCGCAAGGGTGCCCACGGCCAGGCTTTTGTGCGCTGAAGCACTCGCATGTCGCGCCGCATTCATCGTAAGCCTCCCGACGTCGCGGAACGCCGTGGTTGCATCCCTGCGACACTCTGTCCTGATCCATCACCAAAAAAAGCTCGGCCGTAAGTGAACCTTGGCCGTTTGGTGGCGTTTCATGGAGGTAACGACGGCAGACCAAGACCACTGCCACAAAGGGGCCGCCTTCGGGACGGTCGGCGTGGTCAAGCCGCAACAGCATCTTCCGGGATGCTGGCATAGATACGGGGCACCGTGCCGCCTCGCTTCCCCGGAAGCACCGGCACAGTCAGAGAGGACCAGAGTAATGAAATCCTTCCTTCGCGCCGGTACGGCCATCGCCGGCATCGCCTTCGCCGGTTCGGCGCTCGCCGCCGACCTGCCGCGTCGCGCCGCTCCGCCCCCGGTGTTCCAGCCGGTGCCGGTCTTCACCTGGACGGGCTTCTACGCCGGTTTCAACGCCGGTTACGGCTTCGGCACCCAGGACGACCGCGTCCCGACCGTGATCGGCGTCGGCCCGGCCTCGCTCCTCGTGCCCCCGGGCACCACGGCCGTGGTGGCCTTCAGCAACCGCGAGTCCAACGAGGGCTTCGTCGGCGGCGGCCAGATCGGCTACAACTACCAGTTCACCCCGGGCTCGGGCGTCGTGATCGGTATCGAGGCGGACGCCCAGTACGCCGACTTCGGCCGTGACCGGAACCGTTTCCTGTCGACCAGCCCGCTGGCCGCGCAGCAGGTGTTCAACCCGGGTGGTCTCTCCGGCCTCGACTTCTTCGGCACCGTCCGCGGCCGCCTCGGCTACGCCTTCGACCGCACCCTCGTGTACGGCACCGGCGGCTTCGCCTACGGTTCCGGCGGCGGCCGTGAGTTCGGCACCGGCGTGTCGAGCGACGACTTCCAGACCGGCTGGGCCGCCGGTGGTGGTATCGAGTACGCTCTCCCGACCGACTCGTTCCTGAACTTCTTCAAGTCCTCGGCCGTGACCCTGAAGGTCGAAGGCCTGTACGTGAACCTCGATCGCGGCACCGGCGGCCGTGGCGCCTTCGCGGTGGACAACCAGGGCCGTACGGTCTCCATCGGCAGCCCGGGCACCGTGCTCGTCAGCGGTGGCCAGCAGGTCCGCGACACCGAGTTCGCCGTCGTCCGCGCCGGCCTGAACTACAAGTTCGGCTCGTACTAAGACCCGAAGCCTCGGCGATCCCTTGCGGGGTCGCCGAACTTTCTTGGAAAAGCCCGGCCTCGTGCCGGGCTTTTTCTTTTTTCGAGCCGGATGCGTGACGGCGCCTCAAAAGCCGTCTTCACCGGGACAATCGACATCCGGCCCCCTGACAAAAGCTCGACCGGTCCCCATCTCCTAGCCGCCGTGCGGTGACGAGGCCGTCGGCGCCTTCAGGAGGACGTCTCCATGAACAGCGAAGAACGCGACATCATCAACGGCATCTTCCAGCGCCTGGAGCAGGCGTCCGGACAGCCCCGGGACGCCGATGCCGAACGTTTCATCGCCGATAAGCTGCGCAATCAGCCCTACGCCCCCTACGCGATGGCTCAATTGATCTACGTGCAGGAGGAGGCGATCAAGAGTCTCAACCAGCAGCTCGAACAGGCCCGTTCCCAGGCGCAGTCTCAGCCTTCCGGCGGCGGCGGCTTCCTCTCGAGCATCTTCGGCGGCGGTCAGCGCTCCGAGCCGCAGCGTCCGGCCGGTCAAGCCTGGGGCCAGCAGGGCGGCTACGGCCAGCAGGGTGGCTACGGCGGACCGCAGGGCGGGCCCCAGCCCGGTTACGGCCAGCCGGGTTATGGCGGTCCCCAGCAGGGCGGACCGTGGGGCGGACAGCCCCAGCAGCCGGCCCGCGGCGGCGGCTTCCTTGCAACCGCCCTTCCGATGGCGGCCGGTGCGGCAGGCGGCATGCTCCTCGGCAGCGCCCTCTCCAACGCCTTCGCAGGCGGCCATTCCGCACTCGGCAGCGCGCAGGCGGCAGGCTTGACGGGCGGTGAGACCGGCGGCGGTGCCTTCGCTGGCGGCGACCAGGATCTCGGTTCCGCGCTCGGCGGAGGGGACGGCGGTTTCCAGGACGCCTCGTTCGGTGGTGGCGGCGACGATTTCGGCGGCGACCTCGGCGATGGCGGGGATGACGACTGGGCCTAATCCCGCTTGGATACGCTGAGGGCCTAAAAAAAGCCCGGTGCCGGTCTCCCGGTGCCGGGCTTTCTCGTTTGGGGAAGAAACTCAGATCACCTCGACGCGCGTCCCGACCGGTGTCCGCTCGTAGAGATCGATCACGTCCTCGTTCATCATGCGGATGCAACCCGAGGACACGTTCTGTCCGATCGTGTGCGGCTCGTTGGTGCCGTGGATGCGGTAGAGCGAGGTGCCGAGATACATCGCCCGCGCCCCGAGCGGGTTCTCCGGTCCGCCGGTCATGTGCCGCGGCAGATCCGGGCGGCGGCGCAACATCTCCGCGGGCGGCGTCCAATCCGGCCATTCCCGCTTGGCGGTGATGGTCTTCGCGCCGGTCCAGACGAAGCCCGGCCGTCCGACACCGATGCCGTAGCGGATCGCTTGGCCGCCGGGCTGGATCAGGTACAGATACTTGGCGTTCGTATCGATTACGATCTGGCCGGCCCGTCCTGGCCCGTCATAAGCGACGACCTGTCGGGCGTAGCGGGGATCGACCGTCCGCGCGATCGCGACGTCCTCGGGCGCCGGGCTGGTCGGCAGCGCCGCGAACCGGGCGCGCGGCTGCGCCAGGGCAACGGGACGAGGTTCGCCGAGGGCACCGTAGCCGTCGACGGCGGGGCGCCGGCCCGGCCCCTGCGCATCTCCGGTCATCAGGTACTCGATGAAGCCGCCACCGTACCGGCCCGGCTCGGCCTGAGCCATCGCCGGCCCGCATCCTCCTGCGATGGCGAGCGCCGTCAGCGCCACGCTCCACTTCGCCCGCATCCCGAAACTCCCGCCCTTCACCCGTGATGCGGGAGTTTTTCGGCTTTGGCCGTGCAGGCGATGAACGAACGTGGTGAATCACCCAGCCTGCCGGTCGGGCTCCCGGAAACCACCGCTCGTCGTCAACGGGCGGTAAATGGCTGCGATCGCCCGCAAACTTTCAGCAAATCGAAACCACTGCACGGGAATGTGACGGATGAGATCCGTTCCCGAAGGCCCGTCCGACCGATGATCACCAAGCGCTACCGCATCGAGGAAAGCCTGGGCTTGCCCGTTCCGGCGGCCGGCATCTCTGCGGCCGCTTCGGAGGCGCTGCCGAACCCGCGCCTCGAAGAGATCCTGACGGCGATCAACGATCTTCGCCGCATCACCCAGGCGAGCGCCGGCGAGACCATCGAGGCCTGCCGCCGGGAACTCGGCGAGGCGTTCGCCATGCGCCACGAACTCGAAGTGATGAAGGAGGCGATCACCCGCACCAAGTCGGAGATCGCCAGCCTTCACCGCTCGGAGACCACGGGCAAGGGCATGCGCCGCGTCGCGGGCGAGCTCGATGCCGTGGTCGAATCGACCGAGCAGGCCACCTCGACGATCCTCGGCAGCATCGAGAAGATCGAGACCAACGCCAACATGATGCGTGGGATGCGCCTGACCAAGGCTGCCCAGGAGAATGTCGACGGCATCCTCGACAACGTCATCGCCGCCTACGAGGCCTGCAACTTCCAGGACCTGACCGGCCAGCGCATCAGCAAGATCGTCGGCGTGCTCAAGTTCGTCGAGGAGCATCTCGACCGTGTCATCGAAGCCTGGAGCAGCCTCGACGGCTTCCGCGATCTGCTCGCCGTCGAGACCGCCGCGGTGGACGAGAACGACGAGAGCTCGCTGCTGAACGGTCCGAAGCTTGAGGACGATCCGGGCCACGTCGATCAGTCGGACATCGACGCCCTGTTCGATTGACGGACCGCATCGCCGCGGCGCGTTCGACGGCCCTTCCAACCGGAATCGTCGCGGCCTACATCGGGGCTATGAGCCGCGCGACCCGATCCGCCTTCGACGACGTCCCGCCCGACGGGTTCGACGAGGACGAGAACGAGGCGCCCTCCCTCGATGAGGCGCCCGAGATCGACTTCGACTTCGAGCCGGGCGCGGTCCAAGCCGGCACGGAGATCATCCGCCGCTTCTGGACGACCCTGCCGACCTCGCCCGGCGTCTACCGGATGTTCGACCACAAGGGCGACGTCCTCTACGTCGGCAAGGCCAAGAACCTGAAGAACCGCGTCGGCTCCTATGCCCGCGGTCAGGCGCATTCCAACCGTATCGCCCGCATGATCGCGCAGACGGCGGCGATGGAGTTCGTCACCACTGCGACCGAGACCGAGGCGCTCCTTCTCGAAGCCAACCTCATCAAACAGTTGAAGCCGCGCTTCAACGTGCTGATGCGCGACGACAAGTCGTTCCCCTACATCCTGCTCACCAGCGACGGGCCGGCGCCGCAGGTCGTCAAGCACCGCGGCGCACGGCGCCGCAAGGGCAATTATTACGGCCCCTTCGCCAATGTCTGGGCGGTCAACCGCACGGTCAATGCGCTCCAGCGCGCCTTCCTGCTGCGCACCTGCTCCGACAGCTATTACGAGAACCGCACCCGGCCCTGCCTGCTCTACCAGATCAAGCGCTGCTCCGGCCCCTGCACCGGCGAAATCGCGCTCGAGGACTATACCGGGCTCGCCGACAACGCCCGTGCCTTCCTCTCCGGCAAGTCGAATGCGGTGAAGGACCGGATGCGCGAGGAGATGCAGGCGGCCTCCGAGAATCTGGAGTTCGAGCGCGCCGCCCGCTTCCGCGACCGTATCGCCGCGCTCTCGGCGATCCAGGGCACGCAGGGTGTGAACACGCAGGGCGTGGAGGAGGCCGACGTGTTTGCCCTCGACGAGCAGGCCGGCCAGTTCTGCATTGAGGTGTTCTTCTTCCGCAACTTCCAGAACTGGGGCAACCGCGCCTACTTTCCGAAGGCCGACCGGTCCATGAGCGCCGACGAGGTGCTGGCCTCGTTCATCTCGCAATTCTACGACGACAAGCCCGCCCCCAGGCTCGTCCTCGTCAGCCACACGATCGAGGACGCCGAACTGATGGCCGCGGCCCTGTCGAGCCGGGTCGAGCACCGGGTCGAGGTCCACCGGCCGCAGCGGGGCGAGCGCAAGAACCTCGTCGATTACGCGCAGCGCAACGCCAAGGAGGCCCTGGGCCGCCGCCTCGCCGACACCGCCTCGCAGGGCAAGCTGCTCACCGCGCTGGGACAGGCCTTCGGCCTCGACAAGCCGCCGCGGCGCGTCGAGGTCTACGACAACTCGCACATCTCCGGCACCGCTGCGGTCGGTGGCATGATCGTCGCCGGCCCGACCGGCTTCATGAAGACGCATTACCGCACCTTCAACATCAAGTCGGAGGAGCTCTCACCCGGCGACGATTTCGGGATGATGCGCGAAGTGCTGACTCGCCGCTTCAAGCGGCTGGCCAAGGAGGCGCCGCGCACCGCGCGCGAGGCGGAGGTCGGCGAGCCGCAGGCTGCGGCCGAGGATGGGGCGGTGCCGGCCGCGACCGAGGCCGTCTTCGAGGATCCCGACGCCTTCCCCGCTTGGCCCGACCTCGTGCTGATCGATGGCGGTGCCGGGCAGCTCGAGGCCGCCCGCGCCTCGCTTGCCGAGATCGGCGTGATCGACGTGCCGCTTGTCGGCATCGCCAAGGGCCGCGACCGCGATGCCGGGCGCGAGACCTTCTTCGTGCCCGGCCGCAGCCCGTTCAAGCTGCCGCCGCGCGACCCCGTGCTCTACTTCGTCCAGCGCCTGCGCGACGAGGCCCACCGCTTCGCCATCGGCACCCACCGGGCCCGGCGCAAGCGCGAGATGACCAAGAACCCGCTCGACGAGATCGCCGGCATCGGCCCCACTCGCAAGCGCGCGCTGCTGCACCATTTCGGTACCGTGAAGGCCATCCAGCGGGCCGCCTTGGAGGATCTCGCCAAGGCGCCGGGCGTCAACGCCGCCACTGCGCGGGCGGTCTACGACTTCTTCCACGCCAACGCTTGAGCCGAACCCCCTTGCCGAGCCCTTTGCCGAGCCCCCTGCCGACAGAGCCTGTGCCCGACGCGGGCCCGACGCGGTTGACGCCTCAGGCGCCGCATGATTTCACCCCGTCGATGAACGCCGTCCTTCCCCGACGCCGATCGCAGGCCTGGACGCTCGCGAACTGCCTCACCTACGGCCGTCTCGTTGCGGTCCCGATCGTCGTCGTCCTGCTGTTCTGGCCCGACGAGATCGCCGCCCGCTGGGCGGCCTTCGGCGTGTTCGTGGCGGCCGCGATTACCGATTATCTCGACGGCTACGTCGCCCGCGCCTGGGCGCAGAGTTCGGCGCTGGGGCGGATGCTCGACCCGATCGCCGACAAGCTCCTCGTTGCCGCCCTACTGTTGATGTTGGCCGCCGACCGAACCATCGCCGGCATGTCGCTCTGGGCGGCCATCGTCATCCTGTGTCGCGAGGTGCTGGTCTCGGGCCTGCGCGAGTATCTGGCGGAGCTGAAGGTCGGCCTGCCGGTCAGCCGCATCGCCAAGTGGAAGACGACGGTGCAGCTCATCGCCCTCGGCTTCCTCGTGGCCGGCCCGGCCGGCGAGACCCTGATTCCCGGCAGCCTCACCGCCGGGATCGTCCTGCTCTGGCTCGCCGCCGCCCTCACGCTCTACACCGGCTGGGACTACATGAGGGCCGGGATCCGGCACGTGATCGACGATCCGCGCTGACGCGTGCGTCATCGCGAGCGAATGCGAAGCGATCCAGCTCGTGGCATTTTCGGATGATGCGGCGCCCTGGATTCGGCTCAGCCTCGCCATGACGGCTTTGGAAGTGAGTGTGAGATGAAGCTCGTCTATTTCGCCTGGGTGCGCGAGCGCGTCGGCAAGCCCGACGAGACGGTGAGCCCGCCGGACGGCGTCGCCACCGTCGCCGACCTGATCGGCTGGCTGAAGACGCGGGGCGAGGAATACGCCTATGCCTTCGAGAACGAGGGCGTGGTGCGCGCGGCAATCGACCGGGTTCACGCCAAGCCCGCCAGCGCCATCGCCGGCGCGCAGGAGATCGCGTTCTTCCCGCCGATGACCGGCGGGTAGGTTCTCAACTCAGCGCCTCGCGAAACGCGGTAAGATTCGCGCGCATCATTTCCAGATATCCCGGCGCCGGCCCGCCGGGCGCGCTCAGTGCGTCGGAATAGATCCGGCCGCCGACCTTGGCCCCGCTCTCGCGGGCGATCTGCTGCATCAGCCGCGGATCGGCGATCGATTCCACAAACACCGCCGGCACCTTGTCGCGGCGGATCTGGCGGATGATGCGGGCGACGTCCTTCGGGCCGGCCTCGCTGTCCGTCGAGACGCCCTGGGGTGCCAGGAAGCGCATGCCGTAGGCGGCGCTGAAATAGCCGAAGGAATCGTGGGTGGTGATGATGCGACGCCGTTCCTCCGGAATTTTCGCCAGCTCGGCGCGGATCTCCGCGTCCAGCGCGTCGAGCTTCGCGCTGTAGGCAGCGGCGTTGGCGGCGTAGAGGCTGGCATGAGCCGGATCGGCGGCGCTCAGGCCGTCGCGGATGTTGGCGACGTAGAGCTTCACGTTCGCCACGTTCTGCCACGCATGCGGGTCGGCGTGGTCGCCCTCGCCGTGATCATGTCCGTGGTCGTCGTGGTCGTGGCTGCCGGCGATGGTCTTCACGCCCTTTGAGGCGACGACGACCGGCGCCTTGGTGCCAGACGCCTTGATGAGCCGCTCCAGCCAGCCCTCGAAACCGAGGCCGTTGACGACCACGAGGTTGGCCTCGGCCACCCGTCGGGCATCGCCCGGTGCCGGGGAATAGCCGTGCGCGTCCGCATCCGGTCCGACGAGGCTCGTCACCGCGACCCGGTCCCCGCCGACCTGCGCCACGAGGTCGGCCAGGATCGAGAAGGTCGCCACCGCCTTCAGCCGCGCATCCTGCGCCGCCGCCAGCGACGGGGCGAGGCCGACGAGCAGCAGAATAGCGGCCGCCAACCCGCGCCGCATGAACCCTCGCCCCACCAACCGTCCCATACCGAAGCTCCTCCGCCTGCCGCGCGTAGTAATGTAACATTATCACATCGCCAAGTTGGTGCGCGAAACATGGACAAGCTTTCAGGGTGCAGACACATCCGGAGACGACGGGACTCATGCCGGAGAGCAGACGGACGCATCGTCGCAAGACAGGGCAGATGCCCTCTGACGATCGGAGATATCCCAGGGCCAAGAACCGCGTGACGGGTCTTGTGATGGCGGGGCTGGCGGTGCCGGGAGCGGCCGGTCTCGGCGCGGCGGCGAGCGCGACTGACGGCGGCTCCGCTTGATCCCGAGCCCTCACGGCGGCAAACACCGCGGGCCCCGGCGTTCCCGCCGGGGTCAGCACAGACACGGTACAGCATGGCGCGCCGGCCACTCCTGAGGGGCGACACCCTTCCCCTGCTCGGGCGGCTCTGGCGGGAATGGCTCTCGCCCCACCGGGCGACGCTGGCGGTGGTGCTCGTGCTCATCACCATCGTCGGTGCGGCGACCGGGCTCTATCCCGCCCTGATCAAGGCCGCCTTCGACGCCTTCGACCGCAAGGATATGGGGGCGTTGGCCTACGGCCCGCTCATCGTCATCGCCGTCACCTCGGCCCGCGGCTTCGCCCTGTTCGGGCAGACGGTGCTGACCAACCGGGTCGTCACCCGCGTCGAGGCCGACATGCAGGCGGCGCTCTACGCCCACCTGATCGATGCCGACCTGGCCCAGCTCGGCCGCGAGAGCCCGGCGGCCTTCACGCAGCGCTTCACCACCGACTTCGCCTTCATCAAGGAGGCGTTGACCCGCATCTCGACGGTGCTGCTGCGCGACGTCGCCATGCTGGCCGCTTTGGTGATCGCGCTGATCTGGATGGACCCGCTGCTGACGCTCGCCGCCGCGGTGACGGCGCCGCTCGTCGCCGGGCCGGTCAACCGCATCGGCAAGCGGTTGCGGCAGGTCTCGACCACGACGCAGGAGCAGATGGGCGCCACCGCGAGCCTCATCACCGAGAGCCTGCAGGGCGCCCGCGTCGCCAAGACCTACGCGCTCGAAGGCTACCTCAAGGGCCGGGCGGCGCAGGCGCTCGACGAGGTGCGCCGCCTCAAGATGAAGGCGGCCAATGCCCGCGGCCGGCTCGATCCCCTGATGGAGATCGGCGGCGGCCTCGCGGTGGCGGGCGTGCTGGTGCTGGTGGGCCAGCGGGTGATGTCGGGCGACCGCACGGTGGGCGACTTCACCGGCTACGTCGCTGCCCTGCTGCTCGCAGCGCAACCGGCCCGCGCGCTCGGGACCCTCAACGCCATCCTGCAGGAGGCCGCGGCCGCGCTCTCCCGCTACTTTGCCCTGATGGACGAGCCCCCGACGATCCGCGAAGTCCCCTCCGCCCGGCCGCTGACGGTGACGCGGGGCGAAATCCGCTTCGAGGGCGTGCATTTCCGCTACCGGGCCGACGCCCCCGCGCTGGAGGGAATCGACCTCGTGGTGCCGGCAGGCTCGACCACGGCGCTCGTCGGGCGTTCGGGCTCGGGCAAATCCTCCCTGCTCAACCTCGTGCCACGCCTTCAGGACGTGACGGCGGGCCGCGTCCTCATCGACGGCACCGACATCCGCGACGTGACAATCCCGTCGCTGCGCTCGGCGATCGCGGTGGTCTCGCAGGAGGTGGTGCTGTTCGACGACACGATCGCCGCCAATATCGGCTTCGGCCGCCCCGGTGCCTCGCAGGAGGAAATCGAGGCGGCAGCCAGCGCTGCGGCGGCGCATGGCTTCATTTCCCGGCTGAGCGAGGGCTACGCCTTCCGCGTCGGACCGGGCGGCGGGCGCCTCTCGGGGGGCGAGCGCCAGCGCATCTCCCTCGCTCGCGCCTTCCTCAAGAACGCGCCGATCCTGCTCCTCGACGAGGCGACCTCTGCCCTCGATTCGGAATCCGAGCATCTCGTTCAGGAGGCGTTGGAGCGGCTGATGCGGGGGCGCACCACGCTGGTGATCGCCCATCGCCTCTCGACCGTGCGCGAGGCCGACCGCATCGCCGTGCTGGAGGCCGGCCGAGTGATCGAACTCGGCCGCCACGAAGAACTGGTCGCGGCGGGGGGCACCTATGCGCGGCTGCACCGGCTGCAATTGTCGGACGATACCGGAGTTCCGAAAGCCGAGGCGACCCCAGCCTGAATGGCATCTGCGCGCAGGAAGGCGCGGATGATCCTGCCACCATCCCCGCCTCTCGCGCGTCAATCCTCAGCAGGAGGGGGACGGATGAGACCGGACAAATTCGGGACGACGCGGGCGGGCGAAACCGTCACCCGGCATACCCTCCTTCGCGACGACCTGCGGGTCGAGGTGATCGATTACGGTGCGGTCGTCACCGCCATCGAGGTGCCGGACCGGGAGGGGCGATGGGCCAATGTCGTCCTCGCCCTCGACACGGTGGCGGGCTACGAGACGGTGAGCCCGCATTTCGGGGCGATCGCCGGGCGCTATGCCAATCGCATCGCGAGGGGCCGCTTCACCCTCGACGGGACGACCTACGCGCTGCCGATCAACGAGCCGCCCAACACCATGCATGGCGGCCCGGAGGGTTTTTCCAGGCGCCTGTGGCGGGCAACGGAGGCGGACGGGACTCGACTCGCGCTGCGACGGCGCAGCCCCGACGGCGAGGAGGGCTTTCCGGGCAGGCTCGACGTGGAGGTTGTCTACAGCCTGCCCGAAGCCGGCACCCTGCGCATCGATTACCGTGCCGTCACCGACCGGCCGACGGTCCTGAACCTGACCAATCACAGCTATTTCAACCTCGCCGGTGAAGGTACAGGCGATGTGATGGACCATGTCGTGCAGGTTTGCGCCGACGCCTACGCCCCGACCAATGCGACGCAGATTCCGACCGGAGACTTGGCGCCGGTTGCCGGTACGCCGTTCGATTTCTGCGATCCGGTCGCGCTCGGCGCGCGCATACGCCAGGGCCACGAGCAGATCGTCCGGGCCGGCGGCTACGACCACGCCTTCGTCTTGCGGGGGCCAGCCGGCACCCTGCGCCCGGCGGCCTCCTGCCACTGCCCGGCGAGCGGGCGACGCCTCGCTATCGCCACGACGCAGCCGGCGCTTCAGCTCTACAGCGGCAACAACCTCGACGGCTCCCTGGTCGGTCCTTCAGGGCGCACCTACCGTTCGGGCGACGGTGTCTGTTTCGAGACGCAAGGGTTTCCCGACGCGCCGAACCATCCGAACTTCCCGAGCATGGTCCTGCGACCGGGCGAAACGTTCAGGTCGAGCACGACCTACCGCTTTTCCACTCTCTGATCGGCTGGAAAAAGGCTTTATGCCCAGGGACCTCAGCCCCAAGTTTTGACGGTGCGAAGGCTCTCGGAGGGTGGCGAGCGGACCTGGACGATGCGCCCGTGCACGAATTTTCGGCTTCGACCCACCACACGTCTGCAAACGTCCCCTTGGCATGACCTCGGCAGCGGGAGCTTTTGTTGATCGGCTTGTTGTCGGCGTGACCTCGCTCGTCACGGCCTCGTCATGGCGAGGGCACGCTCAACCAGCCTGCCGGTGGTCGGTACCGATTTGAAAGGTTTGCGCCGTTCCCTTCCGGGTGCGCTTGGCGGCGTAGAGCGCAGCATCGGCCTGACGAAGGAGCACGTCGCGGTCCTGCGCGGCCGCGCTCGACCACGCGATGCCGATCGTTCCCGTCACACGGGCGATGTGCCCGTGCTCGCCCGCGACGATCTCAAGGTCGTGCAAGAGGCGCCGCACCTTCCGATCGACGCCCACACGATCGAGATCGGCAGACATCACGACCGCGAACTCGTCGCCCCCCAGCCGTGCAGGAAGACATCCGTCGTCGCAGGAGGCGCGCAGCCGATCGGCGACATGGCGCAACACCGCGTCGCCCGCGGCATGGCCGAGGACGTCGTTGACGCCTTTGAAGCCGTCGAGGTCGATCAGAAGCACGGCCACGTCGTCGTTCGCGGCGCGCGCCTCTCGCAGCCGCGCATCGAGAACACGGTGAAACTCGGCCCGGTTGGCCAACTGGGTCAGATCGTCGGTGCGGGCTTGGTGGCGGAGGCGCTGCTCCAAGCCGTGCCGTTCTGTGATGTCCTGAATCAGACCGATGAGGGCGACCGGCTTGCCCTTGGACAGCTCGATCTCGCAGGAACACCGCACGCGCCGCGCGTTGCCTTTAGCGGTCACGAAGTCGGCGTCCATTTCGAACGGTTCGCCGGTGTCCAGCGTGCGCATCACGGCGTCGACGAACGCGGTGCGGTCGGGCTCGGGGAAGTGGTTGATGAGCCCCGTGCTTGGCACGCCACCGCTGACCGGCCGTTCATGGATGGCGAAAACGCCGTCCGACCAAGCCGTTGACTTCTTCTCGATGTCGTACCGGTACGAGCCCATATCGGCCATGCGCTCGGCTTGCTTGAACTGGCGACGTTCACGCTCCAGTCGCTCAACGGCCAGGCGGTGCTCCTCGGCAACCTTTGCGGCGCGAAGGGCGACAGCCCGGGCCTCGATCAGGGCTTCGGCGACGCAGGCCAACTCCTCCAGAACCTCCAGGTCGTTCGGCGTCGGATCACGCGGCCGCGCATCGAGGACGCAGAGCGTGCCGATCGCCACACGATCCCCGTCGGGCTGCTGGATGCGAACCGGGACGCCCGCGTAGTAGCGGATGTTCGGAGCGCCGGTGACGAACGGGCTTTCGGCGAAGCGAGGGTCGAGGCGGGCGTCCGCCACGGTAAGCGGCGCCTCAGTCTCGACGACGACAGGGCAGAACGCCTGAGCTCGCGTTGTCTGTGGTGCCAGTGGGCCGCAGCGTGCCTTGAACCACTGCCGTTCAGGCGCGATCAAGGTGATCGAGGACATGCCGGTGCCAAGCACGCGTTGGGCGAGCTTGGCCAGCACATCGAATTCGCGCTCGGGCGGCGTGTCGAGGAGGGCGATCTCGGCCAACGCTTTTTGGCGGAGCGCCTCTCGCAGGTTGTCCGACACGTGCCGCCCCCACCCTCACGTGGCCTCGCTGAGGCCAAGATGCGAAGATGGCTGTAGGACAAATGGATTTAATCGAACGTAACGTCGTCTGACGGTCCATCCGCGTGTCAATTTAAAATGCGCGATGGCTGTGCTTCCGATGTTGAAGCGAGCGTCCGCATTCGTTTCACCTTTACGTGGAACAAGCAGACGGCTTTACACCTAATGCGGTGGCGGGGTCTGTTTCACCGACCGCCTTCAATCCAACGCTCGCAGTGTCCCCCTAAAGGGTCGCACGCTTTCTTTCGCCCAGACAAGGCGATCCGGTTTTGCGATTCAGCATCCGAGCTTTCACGGACGGGACGGCTTGACATCCATCTCTTTTGGTCTGAAGTTTCTGTCATGACAGAAATTTCAGACCAGCCGCAAAAGCTCGCGCCGGCGGTGGAGCGCTTCATCCTTCACTGGGGCGATCTCGGCGGGCAGTGGGGCGTGAACCGCTCCGTCGCGCAGATCCATGCCCTGCTCTACCTCTCCGACAAGCCGCTGGCGGCGGAGGACATCGCCGGCACGCTCGGTATCGCCCGGTCCAACGTCTCGAATTCGCTGAAGGAGCTCGCGGCCTGGAACCTGATCCGGCGGGTGCCGGTCATGGGCGAGCGGCGCGACTTCTTCGTCGCCGAGACCGACCTGTGGGAGATGGTCACCCGCATCGCCGCCGGCCGCAAGGAGCGGGAGATCGACCCCGCGCTCAAGGCCCTGCGCGAGTGCGTGGCCGAGGCCGAGGGGGATCCGCGGGTCGGGGCCGTGGCCTCCCGGCGTCTCAAGGCGATGCTCGATTTCACCCAGACGCTCGACGGCTGGTACGCGCAGATGCTGAGCGTGCCCCACAACACCCTGGCCAAGCTGATCCGGCTCGGCGGGCGGATCGTCCGCTACCTTCCCGTGAAGTCCGAGCCCTGACCACCGAGGGATTCGCCCTCGGCGAGGATGTTTGAGGAGGCTCTTCGATGCGCAACGCCGCCGAGATGGCCATTCCGGTCAGCGCTCCGGGCCGCCCGGCCGAGCTGTTCGATCTGCGCTTCCGCGCGCTCGTCCCGGAGACCGATTGGGCGCAATTGCCGCCGGCGGTGCGGCGGCGCTTTACCAAGCGGCTCGGCGCCGGGGAAAGCGCGGTCTATGCCGGACGGGTGGTCGAGACAGATCTGACCGCTCTCGGCTGGCTGCTGGCGCAGTTCCTGCGCCTCGTCGGCGCGCCGCTACCGACCGCCCGCATCGCCAATGTGCCGAGCGTCGTCGCCGTCACGCAGGACGGAGCCGGCAGCGGTCAGATCTGGACGCGGCTCTATGCTCGCGGCTCTGGCTTTCCGCAGGCGATCCACTCGGCCAAGCGCTTCCGGGGACCGACCGGACTGGAGGAGCGGGTCGGTGCCGGGCTCGGTATGAGCCTGCGTGTTCTGGTGGAGGATCGGGCGCTCGTCTTCCGCAGCGAGCGCTACTTCATCGACCTGCCGGGGTTCCGCCTGATGCTGCCGTCCTGGCTCACGCCGGGCATCCTGACCGTCAGCCACAGCGAGACCGGAAGCCGCAGCTTCCGCTTCGTGCTGGAGATCCGCCACGCTTGGGCGGGCCGCCTGCTGCGCCAGGAGGCGGAGTTCACGGATCAGACCGAGGCGCGCGACGCGGTGGCCTTCGCCCCGATGCTGTGAGCCTTAGCCCGCGAGGAGGGCGCCCGACGGACGGTCCGCGCCCCAGATCTTCTCGAGGTTGTAGAACCCGCGCACCTCGGGTCGGAAGATGTGGACGAGGATGTCGCCCGCATCGATCAGCACCCAATCGCAGGCCGGCATACCCTCGACGCGGGCATTGCCGAACCCCTTCGCCTTCATCTCTTGGATGATCTTGTCGGCGATCGAGCCGACATGGCGCTGGGAGCGGCCGGACGCGATAATCATCGTGTCGGCGAGCGACGTCTTGCCCGCGAGGTCGATCTCGACGGTTTCCTCGGCCTTCATCTCGTCGAGGCATCCGAGGGCCAGGGCCTTCAGGGCGTCGGAGGAGGCGGACTCGGTGTCGGAGCCGGCGGCTCCCGGCTGAAGGTGTGCGGACAGGGTCTCGTTTCCCGGCAATCGGTTTGTGGCGACGCCGCCACGCGCTGAAATTGGCGGCTTTCGGCCGGCTTTTCAAGCGGGCGTAACGCCCTACGCACCCGTCCGCAACGCAGTCGAGGACAGTTCGGAGCGCGGACCGTGCAGGAAGGTCCAGGCCGGCGGCCGGCGTCCGGCGAGCGTCACCGCCTCGCTCTCCGGAATTCGCGCCGCCGCGAAGGCCCGTGCCGCTCGCGCCGCCGGGGCCTTCAGGGTGTGACCCGGCCGGTCGATCACCGCGACAGGCATCAGCGCCAGGATCTCCTCGAAGCGGCGCCAGCGATGCAGAGAACCGAGCGAATCCGCCCCCATGATCCACACGAAATGGACGTTCGGCCGGCGTCGGACCAGCCAGCGCAGGGTGTCGGCGGTGTAGCGGCTGCCGATCCCCGCCTCGAAGCCGGTGACGGCAATGCGGGGGACGGCCGCGAGCGCCCGCGCCCGCGCCACGCGCTCCTCCAGCGGTGCGAGCAGGCCGTGATCCTTGAGCGGATTACCGGGCGTGACGAGCCACCAAACCCAGTCGAGCCGCAGGCGTCGCAGGGCGGTGCGGCTGACATGCAGGTGCCCGGCATGTGCCGGGTTGAACGAGCCGCCGTAGAGGCCGACCCGCAGGCCGGGCACGACCGGCGGAAGTGCGAGTTCGCGCAGGGGAGCCGCCGTCAGCCCGTCACGGCCGCGTCTGGCCGCTGCCGTGAACCCGGTACTTGAACGTGGTGAGCTGCTCGACGCCGACCGGTCCGCGGGCGTGCATCCGGCCGGTGGCGATGCCGATCTCGGCGCCGAAGCCGAACTCGCCGCCATCGGCGAACTGCGTCGAGGCGTTGTGCGTCACGATCGCCGAATCGACCTCGTTGAGGAAGCGCGCGGCGGCCTCGGTGTCGTCGGTAATGATCGCATCGGTGTGGTGCGAGCCGTTGGCCTCGATATGACTGATCGCGGCGTCGATCCCGTCGACCACCTTCGCCGAGATGATCGCGTCGAGATACTCGGTCCGCCAATCCGCCTCGTCGGCGGGCGTCACCCGCGGATCGACCCCTTGCGTCTCCGCGTCGCCGCGCACGGCGCAGCCGGCTTCGAGCAAGGCCTCGACCAGCGGCTTGAGATGAGTCTTGGCCACCGCCGCATCGACCAGGAGCGTCTCGGCGGCACCGCAGATACCGGTGCGGCGCATCTTGCTGTTGAGGAGGATGGTGCGGGCCATGCCGAGGTCGGCGCCCTCGGCGACGTAGACGTGGCAGATGCCGTCGAGATGAGCGAAAACTGGCACCTTGGCCTCGGCCTGGACCCGCTCCACGAGGCTGCGCCCGCCGCGGGGCACGATCACGTCGACACAGCCGCCGAGACCGGTGAGCATCAGGCCGACCGCGGCGCGATCGCGGGTCGGCACGAGCTGGATCGCGTCCGCCGGCAGACCTGCGCGGGCGAGGCCCTCGCTCATCGCCGCGGCGATGGCGGTCGCGGTGCGGTGGGAATCCGAGCCCGCGCGCAGAATCGCGGCATTGCCGGCCTTGAGGCAGAGTGCGCCGGCATCGGCCGTCACGTTGGGGCGGCTCTCGAAGATGACGCCGACGACGCCGAGCGGCACCGAGATGCGCTCGATCAGCAGGCCGTTCGGCCGCTCGAAGGCGGCGAGCTGGCGCCCGACCGGATCGGGCAGACCCGCGACCTTCTCCACCGCCTCGGCGATGGCCGCGACCCGGCTCTCGTCCAGGGTCAGCCGGTCGATGATCGCCTTGGTCTGACCCGCGGCCTGCGCGGCGGAGACATCCCTTGCGTTCTCGCGCAGGATCGCCGGAGCGCTGACGCGGATCTGCTCGGCGATGGCCCGCAGCGCCAGATCCTTGGTCTGCGCCGGGGCGAGCGCCATCGCTCGGCCGGCGGCGCGCGCGCGCTTGCCGATGCCGGCCATCAGCGTATCGAGGTCGTCGGAATCCGCGAAACCGGACTTGAGATTCAGGACAGGCACGTTCCTGCTTCCTGTCTGCCGCCGATCTGGCGGCGCGATTGGGCATTTGAGTGCATATGCACCCTCCTGCGCCCCTTTGCACATCGCCTTGGGGTTGAACAAGCGTCGATGTTAACTTGGTCTACTGGAACAGGTCGCGTCAGGTTCCGATCATGGCGAGATCGTCGCGGTGGATCATCTCCGTGCGTCCGGCCTGAACTGACGCGGCGGCAATCTCGCGGCTTGAGCGTCCGATGATCGCGGCGGCATCCGCGCTGTCGTAGGCGACGAGGCCCCGCCCCAGGATGCGCCCTTCCGGCCCTCGGATCAGCACGGTATCGCCCTTGGCGAAGCTGCCTTCGATGGCGGTGACGCCCACCGGTAGAAGGCTCGCCCCGCCCGCGAGCGCGCGGGCGGCGCCGGCATCGACCACCAGCGTCCCGGACGCTTCCAGAGAACCGGCGATCCAGGTCTTGCGCGCGGCGGTGGGGGTCGAGCCTGACAGGAACCACGTGCAGCGCCCGCCTTCGCGGACGACGCGCAGCGGGTTCTTTCCGCGGCCGTCGGCGATGACCATGTGGGTCCCGCCGCTCGCGGCGATCTTGGCGGCCTCGACCTTGGTGCGCATGCCGCCGCGGGACAGTTCGGAGGCGGGGCCGCCCGCCATCGCCTCGATCTCCGGCGTCACCCGCTCGACCACCGGAAGGTGGCGCGCCTGCGGATCGCTGTGGGGCGGTGCGGTGTAGAGGCCGTCGATGTCGGAGAACAGCACCAGCACGTCGGCGCCGATCATGGTGGCGACGCGCGCCGCCAGCCGGTCGTTGTCGCCGTAGCGGATCTCGGCGGTGGCCACCGTGTCGTTCTCGTTGACGACCGGAACCGCACGCACTTCCAGCAGCTTCTGCACGGTCGCGCGGGCGTTGAGGTAGCGGCGACGCTCCTCGGTGTCCTTGGGCGTCACCAGCACCTGGCCCGCGACGATGTCGTGGTGGCCGAGCGCCTCGGTCCAGTAGCGGGCGAGCGCGATCTGCCCGACCGCTGCTGAGGCCTGACTCTCCTCCAGGCGCAGCGCTCCGGGGGGAAGTCCCAGCACCGTGCGCCCGAGGGCGATCGCACCGGAGGAAACGACCACCACGTCGACGCCACGACCGTGCAGGTCGGCGATGTCTTCGGCGAGCGCGGCGAGCCACGCGTGGCGCAGGCGCCCGCGCGCACGATCCACGAGGAGAGCCGAGCCCACCTTCACGACGACGCGGCGGAAATCTTCGAGTGCGGGCGGGCGGACCAGGGTCATGCGACAGTCGGGACGAGGGCGAGGCGGACAGGAGACGACGCGCCTCCTGTGCATGAACCGTCCCGTCTTGGCCAGATCCTCGGCCAGATCCATAGAGCCCGCGTACCCCTCACAAGCCTTCCGCCGAACCGCCTTCGCAGAGCAGGAAGAGGCGGCGTCATGGGTCTCGTGCGGCGCTCGAAGGGGACCTGTCCCGACCCGGACACATGCGACTTCTGCGCGCCGGCTGCACGAAGCGATGGTGCGCAAGAGACAGCTATCCCACCCCTATCGCCGGCAATTGATTGGCGCTGCCAAAAAATCGCGCGCATGCAGGAATGGCCCGCACCCAGCGGAACTAGATCCCAGGGAGTGCCATGGTGTCGGACAGGGACCTCCTCGGCCGCAGCGTCCTGATCGCCGAGGACGATTACTTCTGGGCCGACGAGCTTCGTGGCGGTTTGCGGAGCGCCGGGGCGATCGTCCTCGGCCCGTTCGCGACCGTCGGGGCCGCCCTGACGCTCGTCGAATCGCCGGCGATCGTGGACGGCGCGATTCTCAACATCGATCTCCGGGGGGAGCGCTCTTACGCCGTCGCCGATCGACTGATCGCGCGGGCGGTGCCGCTCCTGATCGTGACCGGGTACGATGAAGCCGCCTTGCCCGCGCGTTACGCCGGAGTGAGACGGCTCGAGAAGCCGGTCTGCGTCAGGACCGTGCTGGAGGCGATGCTCTCGCTTCGGCCGCTCCTGTGACCGATGCATCGGGCGGGCCCAACGAACGCCTCACGATCAGTTCGTCTCGCGCAGAAGGCGCTCGGCGACGACTTTGACCGGCGGGCGGCGGCCGATCAGCACGGCGAAGCGCGACTGCTCCGGGTCGGACTCCACTTGAGTCCGCGCCCAGGCGATGAGAAACTTGAGATACTCGGCCCCGAGTAGGCGCGTGACCGACGGATCCGCCCACCATCGCCCGAGATCGAGCCCGTCGGCAACGACCGGGTAAGGAATCAGCGTCTCGCCATCGCGCAGGGCATGCCGCAATTCCACGAGCGTGCGGGGCATGTGGTAGCTCGACGTCACGACCGCGACGGTCTCGAACCGGTGGCGCCGCATCCAGCGCCGCGTCTCGATGGCGTTCCCGATGGTGTTGCGTGCCCGGTAATCGAGATCGACGCAGCAGGTGATCCACTGCTCCTGGGACGGGTTGAGCCGGACGATCTCGTCGCGGGTCGTGCGCTCGTTGACGCCGGAGATCAGGAGCCGCTTTCCGTGGCCGGCCGCGAGCAGGTCGATGGCGTCGCCGACACGCTGCGAGCCACCGGTCATGGCAACGATGCCGTCGACGCCGTCCAGGCTCGGCCGCTCCGCCTGCTCGACCATGGCGACGAAGGCAAGGAAGCCGCCCGCCAGCGCCAGCATGCCAAGAACGGCGAGACCGACGACGACTTGAAGGAGGCGGATGCCGCGCCGGGACGGCGCGCGTTCCTTAGGCATCCGGACGGAGGCGGTCTGCGGCGCGGCCCGATCCGACAGCGCCGCCCATGGCCAACCGAGCGCCTCGCAAGCGGCATCGGAGTCGGAGCGGATCGGGAGCCGGCCGGGGCCGCTCGCCTGTCGGCGTGGCGCTCGCGGAAACATCTCGGACGAAACAGGCGCTCATGACGATGTCGGTGCCGGGACTCTCGGTTCCGAATGGTTGTCGAAAGGTTAACGGTTCGATCCCGCTCCGAATCCTACCGGAGGAAGCGGCGCACCGTGAACCGCGACACGGCCGCCGTGACGAGGGAGGCGACCACACCGATGAACACGATGACCGCGTAACCCTGCCAGCCGATCTGGAACGTGCCGAACAGCGCCTCGATCTCCTCGCCTGCCGGGCCCGAACGCCACATCCGGGCGAGGAGGCCGGCCAGCGCGCAGGTCAGCAGCGCGGCGCCGGCACCCAACGCCCCACCCCTCAGCCCGAGGCGGAAGAAGCGACTCTGAAACGCCTTGGCGATGTAGTCGTCGTCCGCACCCACGAAATGCAGCACTTCCACCACCTCGCGATTGCCCGCCATGGCGCCGCGCGTCGCGAAGACCACGGCGAGACCTGTGGCGAACAGCACGAGGAGGACGATGCCGATGCCGATGCCGGCGAAGGTGTTGGCCATGGTGGAGAGCCGCTGGAGCCACAAGGCATGATCGTCGAGGCTCGCCACACCCGGCAGCGCCGCAGTGAGCGCGGTGCGCAGGGCCGCAAGGTCGGCAGCGCGGTCGCTCGCGAGCGTCAGCGCGATCAGGCGCGGAACCGGCAGGTCCGACAGATCGAGGCCGCTGCCGAGCCAGGGTTCGAGCAGTCGCTCCGACTCCGCCTTGGTGAAGATGCGCGCGCCGGCAATGCCGGGTGCGGCCCGCGCTAGGCTCTCCGCCTGCCGCACATCAGCCTCGATGTCGCGCCCGGCGCTCGGGCGGACCTGCACCGTCACTTCCTGCGCGACGCTGCTCTGCCACTGGCCGGCGCTGGAGACGGCGATCTCCGCCGCACCGGCGCAGAGCGCGGCGAGGAAGGTGAGGATGGCGATGACGGCCGCGAGCGCCCGGCTCGCGGCGGAATCGGTCGGCACCAAAGGCGCGTTGCGGCGCAGGTTGGCCGGAAGAGCCGGCTCCGGGGGAGACGCCGCCCGGGCCGGGCTTGCGTCGCTTCGCGAGGGCGCGCGCACGTCGCTCATGGGCCCTCCACCCGCAGACGGCCCTCGGCCAGCACCATGCGGCGCGCCTCGACGAGATCCATCAGGCTGTAATCGTGAGTGGCGATCACCACGGAAGTGCCGAGCCGGTTCAACTCCATGAACAGCCGCAGCAGGCGTCGGGCGAGGCTCGGATCGACATTGCCGGTCGGCTCATCGGCCAGAAGCAGTTCCGGACGCGCGATCAGCGCGCGCGCGATTGCCGCGCGCTGCTTCTCGCCGCCCGACAGCAGAGGCGGCAGGACGTGCATGCGCTCGCCCAGGCCGACCCAGCGCAGCAGCTCGACGACCTCCGCCCGGTAGCTCGCCTCCGACCGCTCCTGCACACGCAGGGGCAGCGCCACGTTCTCGTAGGTCGTGAGGTGATCGAGCAGGCGGAAATCCTGGAACACCACGCCCATGCGGCGGCGCAAGCCCGTGAGCGCGTCGTTCGAGATGCCGCTCACTTCCTTGCCGAAGATCGAGACGAGGCCGCGGGTGGGGCGGACCGAGAGTAGGATCAGGCGCAGCAGCGTCGTCTTGCCGGCCCCCGAAGGCCCGGTGAGAAACTGGAACGAGTGCGGCGCGATCTCGAAGCTGACATCCGACAGCACCTCCGATCCGAGGCCGTAGCGCATGCCGACGCTCTCGAACCGGACGACGGGCTCCTCCGCGCCGGACAGGAGGCTGCCCGTTTTCATCCCAGCCGACAACGCCCGCTCACTCCACGCTCTGTGCCCGACACAGGACTCCTGTGCCGTACTCAACTTCACGACCGGTTAACCACACTCGGGGACAACGTTTGTGTCCTTTTCGAGAGCGCGGCAACCCGCTGCCGGGACCTGAGACCGACGCGGCCCCATCGTCATGTTGATCGTCTGCCCGGCCTGCGCCAGCGAGTATCGCATCGATGCCGAGCGCGTCGGAACCAGCGGGCGCTCGGTGCGCTGCGCGGCCTGCCGCGAGACTTGGTTCATCTCGGCCGACGAGGTCGTCGCCGCCATGTTCGACGAGATGGCGGCCGAGGACGAGCCCGCTTCGCCTCCGCCGCAGGATCCCGCGCCCACTCCCGAGGCCCCCGTCGAGGAGCCCGTGCGGCGTTCGCGTCCGGCGGCTGCGAAGGCGGGGCGGCGCGGCAAGCCGAAGAAGGCCCGCCGGCTCTCACCGGCGCTGGCCGCCTGCCTCGTTCTGGCCGCCGCCCTGCCGCTGGTACTCCTCGGCCGTGCCACCGTCGTGCGGGCAATGCCACAGACCGCCGGGCTGTTCGCCCGCGTGGGCCTGCCGGTGAATCTGCGCGGCATCGACCTCTCCGACGTCGCCGCCTTCCAGGTGCCGGCCGAGGGTAGCAACCCCGCGCGGCTCATCGTGGAAGGCGACCTCGTCTCCGTTGGTCGGGAGCGCGTCGACGTCCCGCCGATCGAGGTCGAGGTGCGCGACGCCGAGGGACAGCCGCTCTACCGCTGGAGCGTGCCGGGGCCGCGTTCCGCGCTGGAGCCCGGCGAGCGGGCGCGGTTCAAGGCAAGTCTCTCCGCCCCGCCCGAGAAGGGGCGTCAGATCGAGGTGCGTTTCGCGGGTAAGCTCGCCGGCGAGGGCGCGGGACCGGGCGAACATTGATAGGCGCGTCTTGCGGAGCTAATCGTCGCCGTCCGGCGAAGGGCTGCGGTAGAGCGCTTCGAAGTCTCGGCCGCCGTAGAAGACATTGACGATGCGCACCCAGTCGGCCTCGACCCGGTATGCGATGACGGCTGAATGCTCGAACGGCACCGTGTGCAGGCCGGGCTCCAGATCGTCCCGAGGGCGACCGCCATGGGTCGCGTCGCCGATCCGGCCGCACCGATCTCTGATCCGGCGCACGAATCCTCGCGCGACGGGCAGGTTCTGGCTCAGACGCAGCACCGTACGGAAGATGTCGGCCAGGTCGGCCACCGCGTCGGGTTGGAATTCGACGCGCAGCCTACGCACGATCGGATCCCTGCTCGGCCTCGGCGAACAAGGCCTCCAGATGTGCCTCGACGTCCTCGAAGCTGAGCGCCGGCCGCGGATCATCCAGCGAGCGGCGGATGCGGGCACGGATGACGTTGAGGCGCTCGGCGTCCTCCTGACGCTGGCGCTGCCAGAGCCGCACGGCGTCGCGCAGGACTTCGCTGGTCGAGGCGTACTCGCCGGCGGCGACGCTCTCGCGCACCGCCCGAAGCTGCTCGGGCGTCATGGTGATGCTGATCTTCTCGGCGGATTGCATGTTCGAGCCTCCGACTGTGACGACGAACGGAGTAGCATAAAATCCGACCCGCCGTCTGCGGATGCCGTTGCTCCTGGCTCGCCGATATCAACGTCTGTCCCCGCTCAGCCGGCCTGCGACGCTGGCGGAGGCGACCGCGCATGATATGGTGGGGAACGGGACGGCCGAGGGCGGCCCGTGCCGTCGAGAAGCCAGCGACAACAGCAAGAGCCGCATGAGCACCGCATCGAAACGCGTCCGCGTCCTGTTCGACGAGGCAGCGATCGCCAAGCGCAACGAGGAGTTGGCGGCCGAGATCGTCGCGGCCAAGCCCGAGAATCTGCTCGTCGTCGCCGTGCTCAAAGGCAGCTTCATGTTCGCCGCCGACCTGTTGCGCGCGCTGCATCGGGCCGGGCTCTCGCCGCAGGTCGAGTTCGTGCATCTGTCGAGCTACCGCACTTCCACCGTCTCCTCCGGGCAGGTGGAGATCCTGCGCGACGTCCAGAGCGAGGTGCGCGGGCGGGACGTGCTGCTGATCGACGACATCCTCGAATCCGGCCGCACGGTCGTTTTCGCCAAGGATCTGCTGATGGCGCGCGGGGCCAAGCGTGTCCTCACCGCCGTTCTCCTGGAAAAGCCCGGCAAGCGCGCAGTCACGATCGACGCCGATTTCGTCGGCTTTACCTGCCCGGATGTGTTCGTGGTCGGCTACGGCATGGATGCGGCCCATGCATTTCGCCAGCTCCCCTTTGTCGGCCTCGTCGATTACGACAGCAGCGACGCGGATTTGTTCGGCGGCACCTGACCCGGAGCCAGTCCGGCAAATTCCTGATAACTTCGCGACACTTGCCGGAAATTGCCCGCGGAGGGAACTCTGTCGGCGCAGACGGCTTGACAGGCCACGCTTCCGCACGGTCACTCGGGCGCAGCGATCCACATCGTAAGGACTGGTAGAGGACGCCCGACCATGGCGCGCATCCTGCTCGTGGATGACGAGGATACGGTTCGCGGCTTCCTCAAGCGCGGGCTGGAACTGGACGGTCACACCGTCGTCACGGCCATCGACGGCAGTGACGGCCTCGATCGCCTGTCGGAGGCGGGCGGCGGCTTCGACCTGATGCTGACCGACATCCGCATGCCCTTGATGGACGGCATCGCGCTCTCGCTCGCGGCCAAGCGCGACTACCCCGATCTGACGATCCTGCTGATGACGGGCTTCGCCGACCAGCGCGAGCGCGCCCGCGGCCTCGACGCCATCGTCACCGACGTGCTGACCAAGCCGTTCTCGCTGGCCGATCTGCGCTCGACGGTGACGCGGGCGCTGGCCGCCTGACGCCTCAATTCATCTGCCAGATCGTGCCGTTCAGCAGACAGGCGAACGCCACCCAGGCGGCGTAGGGCACGAGCAGCCACGCGGCCGGCCGGTCGAAGCGCCACGACAGGCGGATCGTCCACAGGATCATGATCAGCATGGCGAGCGCGACGATCAGCGCCAGGCCGAGCTGGTGAGCGGCGAAGAAGACCGGCGTCCAGGCGGCGTTGAGCGCGAGTTGGGCAGCAAAGGCGGCCAGCGCCAGCCACCAAGCCTTACGGGCCGGGCCCGGTACCGGGCGGGCGCCGAGCAGGCGCCAGAGCGAGATCGCGATCAGCGTGTAGAGGATGGTCCAGGCCAGCGGAAACACCCAATTCGGTGGGTTGAAGGCCGGCTTGCGGATCGTCGTGTACCATTCCTCGATATTGGAGCCGGTCGAGAGCGTGCCCACCGCCGTCACCAAGACGACCGGGAGGATCGCGGCGGCGAGCCGCGGGATCGGCGGCAGGGCCGGCCGTTCGGGAATGTCCAGGGCGCTCATGCGCTGCGCAAAGCTCCGTCGCTCATCGTCCCGCCTTGCCCGCTCCGTCGGATTCGCTCAAGCCCGCCCTGGAGCATCGTCCCGGATCCGATATCCGGGACGATGCTCTCTTCTCCTGTTTTTGCATCGTCCTGTCCCGAAAGCCGGCGGCCACCTTTCGGGACGATGCTCTGGCCGATCCTGAACGAGGAAACCCATGAGCCGGTCCAACGCGCCTCACGGCGATTCCGATGCAACCGCAACGCACGGGCTGTCGCCTGAGGCCTGGAGCCCCCGCACGCTGGCGGCCCAGGCGCTCGGCCGGATCGATCCGGTGACGCGGGCGGTGGTGCCGCCGCTCCACCTCTCGACCACCTACCTGCGCGATCCCGACAACGCCTATCGCTCCGGCTTCTCCTACGCCCGCCCCGACAACGCCACGACACGGGAGGCTGAGGCGGTCATCGCCGCGCTCGAAGCCGCGGAGGCGGGCGCGCTTTTATTCGGCTCAGGCATGGCGGCCGCGGCGGCCTTGTTCTGCGCCTTGGAGCGGGGCGACCACGTGATCGCACCCGAGGTCATGTACTGGGGTCTGCGCCGCTGGCTGCGGCAGGAGGCGCCGCGCCTCGATCTCGCAGTCGATTTCGTTCCGATGCAGGATCCGGAGGCCGTGCGCGCCGCGATCCGGCCGGGCCGGACCCGGCTCGTCTGGATCGAAACGCCGGGCAACCCGCTCTGCACGATCACCGACATTGCCCGCGTCGCCGAGATCGCCCGCGCGGCCGGCGCCCGCGTCGCGGTCGATTCGACGGCCGCGAGCCCGATCCACACCCGGCCGCTGACGCTCGGGGCCGACATCGTGATGCACTCAGCCACGAAGATCTTGAACGGCCATTCCGATGTCGTCGCCGGCGTTCTGGCCGGCGCGCGCAAGGATGCGTTCTGGGAGCGCCTCACCGCGATCCGTGGGGGGTGGGGCGCGATCCTCGGACCGTTCGAGGCCTACCTGCTGATGCGGGGCCTGCGCACCCTGCCCCTGCGCGCCACCGCCCAGAGCGCCGGGGCGCTGAAGTTGGCGCAGCGACTGACGGCGCATCCGCTTGTGAGCGCGGTGCTCTATCCCGGCCTGCCCGATCATCCCGGCCACGCCGTCGCGGCGCGACAGATGGAGGGCGGCTTCGGCTACATGCTCTCGATCCGCGTCGCCGGCGGCGAAGCGGCGGCAATCGACACCGCAGCGCGGGTGGCGCTTTGGAAGCGGGCCACCTCTCTCGGCGGCGTGGAGAGCCTCATCGAGCACCGCGCTTCGGTGGAGGGACCGGGCACCCCCTGCCCGCCCGATCTGCTGCGCCTTTCCACCGGCATCGAAGATCCGGACGACCTGTTTCGCGATCTCGACGCTGCGCTGACCGGCGCGCACGGCGCGGTGGGCTGAAGCTTCTGAACGGAAGCCCTCTGAAATTTGTGGAGGGCGTTCGTGCGGTTGCGGCTTTCGTGCGTTGTCGCGGCGACGAGCCCCGAGCCGGGAGGCGCACCGTTATGACGAACCGCATGACGAACCGTAAGCCGATCCTTCTCGCAGCCCTTGCGCTCGGCCTCGTCTCCGGGACGGTACGGGCTGCGGATGGACCGCCGGTGCTCGATGTCGAGGCGACCTGCAAATCCGCCGAGCGGGTGCAGAAAACGCTCAGCGACAATGCGAGCAAGGATGCCTGCCTCAACTCGGAGCGCAGTGCCGAGACCGATCTGAAGAAGCGTTGGGGCCAGTTCCCGCCCTCGGCGAAGTCGCAGTGCACGCAGCAATTTCAGGCCGGCGGTTTTCCGTCCTACGTGGAGCTGCTGACCTGTCTCGAACTGGCGAGCGGGGCGGTGCCGACGCAGCCGGGCATGGATCAGCCGACTAGGTCCGATGTCGGCGGCGGACGGAGTGGCGGCCGGAAGGAGGGAAGTACCCTCACCCGCGAGCCTGCCCCCACGCAGCGCACCAACCCGATCGAGGTTCTGGAAAACAAGTAACCCTCGCCGCCTCCGACTGTGGGACTCAGCGAGGGGGAGCGGGCGGCTCAGCGCAGCGTCGGCGCGCTGGTCTCCTCAATGGTAACCGGCAGCCAAGGAGCCGTCGTGCCGCCCAACGCGGACGGCTCGGCGCCGGCGGTGCGGCTGTGATGTAGTTCGAGCAGTTCCGGCGCCGGGCGCGTGTCGTCTTCCGTCAGGAACAGGCCGCGCGCCTTCGAGCCCAGGCCGAGGCGGGTGCTGCTGGTGAACACGCTCTGCGCCGGGCTCGTCAGAAGGGCGATGGCGACCGGTGCCATCCACAGGGCAAGCCAGGGACTGCCGGAAAAGGCGAGCAGCACCGCCAGCGCCCCGCCCGCCGCGACGGCATCGCTCTGGAGTCGGAACGCTTCGCCCCACGGCACGGAGCGGTCGTCGCGGGACTGCGCGTCCCAGCGCACCACCCGGCCGACCAGCGTCGTCAACACGGCGCCCGCCGCGAAAAGCGCCATCACCGGCCAGAGTAGGACCCAGATTGCCTGTTCAAGCGCGGCGCTCACGAGCAGCGAGCGGGTGCCGCCGAAATCGGCCCGGCGCTGGGGCGAGGCCAGTACGTAGCCGAGGCTGAGGAGCTTGGGCAGCGCCATGATCGCGATGACGAGGGCAGCGAGTGACCAGGCCGCCGCGTTGCCACCATCGAGCCCATAGCCGATCAGCCCGAGTTCGCCGGAGCGCGCCGCCTGCCACGTGCCGAGGCCGAGGAAGGCGATCCAGAGCGGGTAGACGCAATAGCCGAGGATGCCGACGCCGAGATGCCATCGGCTCGCGCCGAGCAGACCCTTCATCGGCAGCACGCGGATGTGCTGCAGGTTGCCCTGGCACCAGCGCCGCTCACGCCCGAGTAGGTCGATGAGGTTGGTCGGCATCTCCTCCCAGGTGCCGCCCATTTCCGGCAGCAGGCGCACTTCCCAGCCGGCTCGGCGCAGGAGGGCGCCCTCGACGATGTCGTGGCAGAGAATCTCGCCGCCGAGTGGCGGCCGGCCGGAGAGCACCGGAAGCTCGGCGTTGTTGGCGAACGCCTCGATCCGCAGGATCGCGTTGTGCCCCCAATAGGACCCGTCCGGCCCCTGCCACGTCTCCAGGCAGCGCAGGGACAGCGGCGCGTAGAGGCGCACGGCGAATTGCTGGATGCGGGCGAACAGGGTGTCGCGGCCGGCGGCATACGAGACGGTCTGGATCAGGCCGGTGCGCGGATTCTCCTCCATCAGCCGGGCCAGCCGACGCATGGCGGCGCCGGTCATCAGGCTGTCGGCGTCGAGTACGATCATGAAATCGTATTCGTGCCCGTAAGTCTGGCAGAACTCGGCGATGTTGCCCGCCTTGCGGCCCGTGTTCTCGGTCCGGCGGCGGTAGCGGATGCGCGGCATGCCGCGGCCCTCGCGCTCGGCCCAGGCCTGGATGCGGGCGAATTCGTGCTCCTCGACTGCGCTGATCGCGCCCTCACGGGTGTCGGAGAGGACGAAGATGTCGATGTCCGAACCGTTGCCGCCTTCGCGCTGGAGAGAGCGGGCCATGACCCGGATCGCCGCGAATACGGCGATCGGATCCTCGGCGTGGATCGCCACCACTGCGGCCGTGCGGCTGAGACCGGTCGGGCGGGTGGAGATGGTCGCGGCGCGCCGCTCGAGCGGCGAGAGGGCCCGGTCCCCCATCAGCGCGGCGATGAACCCGTAGAGATACTGCCAGGCGGTGAAGGATTGCCAGGCCATCAGCACCACGAAGAGGCCGAGCACGGTGCGGCCGAGCCACGTCTCCGGCAAGCCGTAGGCGGCGAGCGCCAGGGCGGCGATGGCGGCAGCGGTGGCGAGTGTCGGTCCGGCCAGGGCGAGACGGCGCAACCGAAACGAGGCCGGCCGAGGGGCGGGGCCCGCGCCCCTCGGGTGGGTTTCACCCCCGGCCCCCGTCTCGACGGAGCGTTCCGCCTGCGGCAAGTCTGGGCTGGACATGATCGACGTCGACACTCGCGGGAGGGATGAACGGATGGCTGGACCGTCGGACGCTGACAACGAGGCGCCCGAGGCGAGAGGCATTTCGCGGCGCGCCATCGTGCGTGGCGCTGCTCGGTTTGCTCTTGCCGGTTCGGCCGGCTTGAGCGTTTCTGGCCTTCTCGACCTGAATGCCGCCAGAACGATGGCTCAAACGTTGGAAAGCGCTTCGCCTCAGGGGACTTCCGAGCCGCGTCCGGTCCCCTTTGAAACCCTGGTGCAGCGGGCCGAGCGGCTGGCAGCAGAGCCCTACCGTGCCCCGAGCAGCGATCTGCCGCAGGAGCTCGCCGCGCTCGACTACGACGCCTTCCAGGCGATCCGCTTCCGGCCCGAGGCGACGGTCCCGCTCGGGCCCCGCTTCTCGCTTCAGCCGTTCCACCGCGGAAACCTGCATGCGAAGCGGGTCGAGATCGTCCTGCAATCCCCCGACGGCGTGCGTCCCTTCACCTATGACCCCGACCTGTTCGATCTCGGACCGGCGCTGAAGGGCCGCCGCTACCCGGCCTCGCTCGGCTATGCCGGCTTCCGCATCGCCTTCGGCTTCGATGCCGGCCGACCAAAGGACCAGGAGGAGTTTCTCGTCTTCCTCGGCGCCTCCTATTTCCGCATCCGCGGCCGGGACCAGATCTACGGTCTCTCGGCCCGCGGCGTTGCCGTGAACACCGGATTGCCGCAGGGGGAAGAGTTTCCGGACTTCACGCACTTCTGGATCGAGGAACCGCAGGGTGATGCGGCCTCGATCACGATCCTCGCGCTTCTCGACGGGCCGAGCCTGACCGGGTCCTACCGCTTTGCCGTTACGCCGGGCGAACCCTCGACGGCCGCGATCGAGACCGCTCTGTTCCCGCGCCGCGCCATCGCGGCGCTCGGGCTCGCGCCGCTCACCAGCATGTTCCTGTTCGGCGAGAACGGGCCGGGCGTACGCGGCGCCGAGCCCTTCGACGATTTCCGTCCGCAGGTGCATGATTCGGACGGGCTCGTCGTGCAGACGCCGGGAGACCGGCTCTGGCGACCCCTCGTCAACGGTCGGCCCGCGCCGCAGATTTCCTCGTTCCGCGTGAGCCCGCTCGAAGGATTTGGGCTTCTGCAGCGGGAGCGCCGCTTCCGGACCTATCTCGACGTGCAGGCACGCCACGAGGACCGGCCGGGTCTGTGGGTGACGCCCAACGGCGACGGCTTCGGCGTCGGTTCGGTACAGCTGTTCGAGATCCCCTCGCGCACCGAGGCGACCGACAACATCGTCGCCGCCTTCGTGCCGGAGGCGCCCATCGCGGCGGGCAAGCCGCTGCGGCTCGCCTACGGCCTTGCCACGGTCGGCGTCGAACCGGCAGCCGCTCTCGTCCCGCCGCTCGCCCGCGTTGTCTCGACCCGCGTCGGCTCGGCCGAACGCCTGCGCCCGACCAACCCGCCCTCACCGCAGCGGCGCCTCTACGTCATCGACTTCGAGGGGCCGGACCTGCCCGACGACCCGATGGCGGCCATCGACGTGGCGCTCTCGGCGAGCGCCGGCGCGCTGGTGGAGCCCTATGCCGAGCGGGTGCCGCAGACCGGCGGCTGGCGCCTCTATGCCGAGTTCCGGCCGCCGGAGAAATGGCCGGCGGGCGACGTGGTGCTGCGGGCGCGACTTTCGCACGCCGGACGGGTCATCACCGAGACGTGGGACGCCGTGGCCTGAGACCGGGCCTGAGACCGGTGAACTGTGCGGCCTTTGAAACCGTTATCGGGGGCAACGTCACGTCCGAACCCGGAGCCAGGGATGCGTCCCCACCTGTCCAGCGTCCCGCTCTCCGCGCTGGCCGCCCTCGCCCTTCATCTCGCGCTAGCGCCCGTCCCGGCTCTCGCCGAGGCGGCGCCGGGCTCGTCGGCTTCGCCGCGCTTCATCGAGCAGCCCGGGCCCGGCACGATGCGCGGCTCCAAGGTGATCGGCGTCAGCGTGGTCGGGGCGGATCATGTCCGCGTCGGCAAGATCGAGGATGTGCTCGTGGACGGTGCCGGCCGCATCGAGGCGGTGGTGATCGGGGTCGGCGGTTTCCTCGGAGTTGGCGAGAAATACGTCGCGGTGCCCTTCGATCAGCTCGCCTGGAACTTCGAGGATGTTTCGCTCACCTCCGGCGCGAGTTCCGTCGTGACGCCCGCCAACGCGCCGAGCGAGAAGGCCGCCGACAAGGCGACCCCGGAGAAGATGCCGGGTTCGCAGGTTTCCCCCGAAGTGCTGGGCGCCGTTCAGAACCAGCATAGCGGCCGTGTCACCGAGTCGACCGGCTCGGTCGAACCTCAGAAGCCGACTGCCAAACCCGCGACGGTGCTCGCGGGCCACGACCTGATTCACGCCGAGGTCCGCTTGACCAAGGCGCAGCTCAACGATGCGCCGGCTTTCCAGTTCGAGCGGGCCAAGCGCTGACCCTCCCGGCACCGAAGCGGCCTGACCTCGGAGTTCGCGTAGCATGAGACACGCCGCCCTCACTCTCATCGTCTGGCTTGCCGGCCTCCAGGCCTCGCTCGCGCAGGCGACGAACCCGGCTCCCCCGATCCCCGAATCGGGTCCGTCCGGCTCCAGCTCGGGGCCGGCGACTGCCGCGGCGACGGACTTCAACTGGGTCTGGATCAGCGTGCTGATCGCGCTGGCGGTGCTGGCCGTGTGGATGTTCGCCCGCAAGCGGCAGTCCGGGCCGCCGCGGCGGTAGTGCGGCACCCGTCTCTCCCATCCGCGACCTCACCCTGAGGTGGCGGATGGGAGATCGGTGATCGCGCCGATCGTCAGCCCTTCTTCGCGCTCGGGAAGAACAGCGGCTCGCCGTTGATCTTGTAGTCAGCGATGGCCGTCTGGCCCTCGGGCGAGACCAGCCAGTCGATGAAGGCCTGGCCCTCTTTCACCTTCACGGTCGGGTGCTTGTCCGGGTTCACCAGCATCACGCCGTAGGGGTTGAACAGGCGCTTGTCGCCCTCGACCAGGATGGTCAGGTCGCCCCGGTTCTTGAAAGAGAGCCAGGTGCCGCGATCGGCCAGGATATAGGCGCCGACCGACGAGGCGGTGTTGAGTGCCGGGCCCATGCCCTGGCCGACGTCGCGGTACCAGTCGCCGCGCACGGCCGCGAGATCGATCCCGGCCTCTTTCCAGCTCCGCAACTCGGCGCTGTGCGTACCCGAGCGGTCGCCGCGCGAGACGAACGGCGCCTTCGCCGCGGCGACCTTCCGGAAGGCTTCCTCCACGCCCTTGCCGCGGATGCCGGCCGGGTCGTCCTTGGGGCCGATCAGCACGAAGTCGTTGTACATCACGTCCTGCCGCGCCTTGGCGAAGCCTTCGGCGACGAACTTGTCCTCGGCCGGGCGGTCGTGGACGAGCACGACGTCGGCATCGCCCCGGCGCGCCGCGTCGAGGGCTTGGCCGGTGCCGAGCGCGACCACCTTCACCTCGATGCCGGTCTTCTGCTTGAACAGCGGCAGGATGTGCTTGAACAGGCCCGATTGCTCGGTCGACGTCGTGGAGGCGACGACGATCGTAGCGGGCTCGGCAGAGAGCGGCGAGGCCGCCCCGAGGGCGGTCAGCAGCGAGAGGGTCAGGAAGCCGCGGCGAAGGAAGTCCAAGGCAATTCTCCGGTCAGGTAGGCCCGCGCCTCGTTGGTGCGGGGTGAGAAGAGGACGGATCGGGTCGGGCCCCGCTCGACGGCGCGGCCGCCAGCCAGCACGATGGTCTCGTCGGCGAGCCGGGCGACCTGCCCGAGATTGTGCGAGACGAGGAGCACGGCGGTGCCGGCCTGCGCCATCTCCGCGATCAGGCTCTCGATGGTCTCGGTCGCCGTCGGGTCGAGGCTCGCGGTCGGCTCGTCGAGAAGGAGAAGCTCGGGCCGCATCGCCCAGGCGCGGGCCAGCACGAGGCGCTGCTGTTCGCCACCGGAAAATCGTGTCGCGGCATCCTCCGCCCGTTCGGAGAGGCCGACGCGGGCCAGCGCCGCCGCGATCCGCTCGGCGCGCTCGCGGCGGGACAGATTCAGGGGGAGCAGCCCCAAATCGACGTTGGCGGCGGCGCTGGCGCGCACCAGGGCCGGGCGCTGGAACACGAAGGCGCGGCGACCCGGCACGAGACGCACTGTCCCGGAATCGGGTCGTAGCAGGCCGTCGATCACCCGCAGCGTCACGCTCTTGCCCGCGCCGTTGGGGCCGATCAGAGCCGTGACACCGGGCGCGGCGACGTCGAGGCTGAGTCGGTCGAGGATCGGACGCCCGCCGAGCGTCAGGCTGACGCCGTCGAGATGGATGGCGGGGGCGGCGCTCATCCGTAGGCCTTCACGGCATGGCCGCGCAGGAGAGCGGCGGCGGCGTTCACGGCGAGCACGAGGCCCATCAGCACGGCACCGAGCGCCAGGGCGAGGCTGAGATCGCCCTTCTGCGTCTCGAGGGAGATCGCCGTGGTCATGGTGCGGGTATGGCCGTCGATGTTGCCGCCGACGACGAGCACCGCGCCGATCTCCGAGATCGCCCGGCCGAAGGCGGCGAGCGCCGCGGTGAACAGCGAGAAGCGGGCGTCGTAGATCAGCACGGCCGCACGCCGCGGCGCGGAGAGGCGCAGCGAGCGCAACTGCTCGCCGAGATGCGCCTCCGCGTCGGCGATGACCTGCCGTGTCAGCGCGGCCACGAGGGGCGTCGCCAGCACGGCCTGGGCCGCCACCATGGCGGTGGGGGTGAACAGCAGCCCGAGCGACCCCAGCGGGCCGGAGCGCGACAGGGCGAGATAGAGGATCAGCCCAACGATCACCGGCGGCAGGCCCATGAATGTGTTGAGCAGCCCGACCAGGGCATCGCGGCCCGGAAAGCGCAGGACGGCGATCAGGCTCCCGAGCGGAACGCCGAGCAGCAGCCCGATGCCGACGGCCGTGAGGCTCACGCGCAGCGACAGCCACGCGATCGCGAGGACGTCCCGGTCGAGCGTCCACAGGCGGTCGAAGGTCTCTCGGAGGGTTTCGCTCAAGCGACGGACTCGCGGGGCTGCGCGGGACAAGCGGGGATGATACGCCGGAGCGCGCAAGATCAATAGGAAAGGCCTTGCATATGTCCATTCAGGACGCGTCCGCTGTGCTGCCGACCCCGTCGGAGCCGGCCCGGCGCGGCGTACGTCTTCACGTGGACGGCCGCTGCGAGGGCGCTTCCGCCTTCGCGCTGCGCGGCGCCCACGGCCTTCTCGACGCGCTCGGCCAGTCAGGCTCGCTCCAGAGCGCCGCCGAGCGGCTCTCGATCTCCTACCGCTCCGCGTGGGGCCAACTCGAAGCGCTTGAAAAAGCGCTCGGCCGGCCGGTCGTGGTGAAGACCAAGGGGCACGGAACCGCGCTCACCGCCTTCGGCACGGCGCTGCTGGTGCTGCTCACGGCCTCGCAGAATCGTCTTGCCCCTGCGCTTGCGGCCGAGGAAATGGCCCTCACGGAGGGCCTGCGGCGGCTGCTGGAGCCGACGGATGCCCGCATCCGTCTGGCCGCGAGCCACGACCCGCTGCTGGTGGGGGCGATCGAGGCATGGCAGGAGATCGACCTGATGGTCGCGGGCAGCCTCGATGCCCTGGCGCGGCTGCGCGACGGGACCGTCGATGCCGCGGGTTTTCATTACGGCTCGGACGGACCGCCACCGCCACCGTTCGACGCCGTCTTCGCGAATCGTGATCTCGCTGTCGTCCCGCTGTTTCGCCGCGAGCAGGGCTTCATGTTGGCGGCCGGCAACCCGCTCGAACTCGAAACGATCACCGACATCGCCCTTCGGCAGGCCCGTTTCGTCAACCGTCAGCGCGGTGCCGGCACCCGGATCTGGTTCGAACGGCTCTGTGCCGAGGCCGGTCTCGCACCGGGGGCCATTATTGGCCACCACACGGAGGAGTTCACCCACCAGGCGGTGGCGGCCCTCATCGCCACCGGCGCGGCCGATGTCGGCATGGGCACGCGCGCCGTCGCCGAGCGTTTCGCGCTGGATTATCGTCCGCTCGGCTGGGAGGTCTACTTCCTCGCCGCGCGCGCCGGCCTGGGGGCCGGACGCCTTGCCGCCTTTCGCGAAGATCTGTGCGATCGGGCGGGTCGCACTTCGGGCTACGCGCCGCCCGACGGGGTTCGCGGATAGACGTCAGCCAACCCGCTGCGCGGCATGACGAGGTTCGCTAAGGGTCGAAGACAGGACCCCGGCGATCCTCTCCGAAACCGCCATTCCCGCTGCAGCCCAACCGCGCCCGGCAAACTGGTGCGACGATGCTTGGAGGAGCGAAGATCCCATCGTCGAGATGGTAAAAATAGCCTAAAACTGCTTAGCTGGCTTAATCAGATCATGCCAGGAAAGCAGGTCGAAGAAATATTTATCATGATCTGATACTGAAACATCCAAATCTGTTCGAGCGATACAAAATGTGATTTATATTTCGCTCGAAATTTTGACGATTGCTTAGCATGAATCCACGTATGACCTCTTGGCTCACAAGCTAGGCCAGGTCGATGAAAATCAGTATCAAGAGTGCTCTTGCAGGATCGTTCGCTACACTTCTGGCACTGTCCGTGGCCCAAGGGGCCGTTGGCTTGATGAAGCTCGACGCCATTTCCGAAAAGACCGAAGAGCTGCTCGACACGACGATCCCCGCTATGAACGAGGCGAACGCCATCAATGTCCTCGTCACCCGTGGGCGGCTCTGGCAGTTCCGCTACGCGGCTGCAACGACCGAGAGCCTGAGGGCGGAAACCATGGCCAAGGTCGAGGAATTCATCCGCGACCGGTCTGCCAAGATCGAAGCCTTCAAGGCTTTCATCAGTACGGACGAGGAGAAGAGGCTCTACGCCGACCTCGTGGCGAAGAACGAGCTTCTCAAGCCAACTTGGAAATCTCTGCGGGACATGCCGTTCGGAAGCCGGGATGCGTCCATTCTTCACCTCAACGGCGAGATGTACGCCCCCTACCGGGCTGTCGCGGATGCAACCCGCGCTCTTGTCGAGCTGAAACTGTCCCAGGGGCAGAACGCAGGCTCGGAGATCCGGAACGAACATTCCTCCGCCATCCGTGCAATGCTGGTGACCCTGGGCATCGCCGTTCTCCTCGCGCTCGGCGCAATGGCGTATTCCTTCTTCGGTGTGGCGCGTCCGATCACCCGCATGACCGAGCGGATGCGTCGTCTGGCGGACGGAGACGCCCAGGCCGAAGTCCCGTACGCCCAGCGTCACGACGAGATCGGCTCGATGTCTGCCGCCGTGCGGGTCTTCCGCGACAACCTGCTGAGGTCACGCGTCCTTGAGGAGGAGACCGTGCTGGCGCGTGCCTCCGCCGAGGAGCAGCGCAAAGCCGGGATGCGGCAGATGGCCGACGCTTTCGAACGATCGGTGGGCGGCATCGTCGGTGCGGTGTCGTCTTCCGCGACGGAACTCCAGGCGACCGCGCAGACCATGACCGGCACGGCGGCCGAGACTGCGAGCCAGTCGGTGAGCGTCGCCGCCGCCGCCGAGCAGGCGGCAACCAACGTCCACACCGTCGCTGCCGCGGCCGAGGAGCTCGGAAGCTCGGTCCAGGAGATCGGACGCCAAGTATCCGGCTCCTCCGACCTCGCCCGCGTGGCCGTCGGAGAGGCAGACCAGACCCTGAATTTGGTTCAGGCCCTGAGCCAAGCTTCGGCCCGTATCGGCGACATGGTCGGGTTGATCGCGAACATTGCCAGCCAGACCAACCTGCTGGCGCTGAACGCCACCATCGAGGCGGCGCGGGCCGGCGATGCGGGCCGCGGCTTTGCGGTGGTGGCCACCGAGGTCAAGGAACTGGCCGCGCAGACGGCGCGGGCGACCGATGAAATCGGAACACAGATCGGTCAGATCCAAGACGTTACCGGGCAGGCCGTGGCCGCCATCGGCTCGATCACGAAGCGTATCCGCGAGATCAACGGGGTGGCCTCCTCGATCGCCGCCGCGGTGGAGGAGCAGGGCGCGGCGACCCAGGAGATCGTGCGCAACGTCGCCCAGGCGTCCGCAGGCACCAGCGAGGTGACGACCAACATCGCAACCGTGGCGCAAGCCTCCGAGGGCACGGGGGCCGCTGCCAGCCAGGTCCTGTCCGCGGCCTCCGAACTCTCCCGCCAGTCCGAACATCTCGGAACCGAGGTGACGCGTTTCCTCGCCACCGTTCGGGCAGCCTGACCTCGACTCGGCAGAACTGGGCAACGTGAACGACCTGATCCGGTCTCTGCTCGATCAGAACGGGGAGCGGATCAGCCAGCCCGCGCGGCGCTTGAGGGATCCCATCGCGCGGGCGCGATGGGTACCCGCCAAAGCCAAATCCGCCATCCCGATGGGATCGACCGGATTAGGTATGACTGGTCAGTCCGACGTTCGCTTCCGTCAAACGTGCGAATGGAAGCGGACGGAAGCAAATCTACCGAACCCGGTCGGTCGCCTCCGCCCCATCGCCAACCCGAAAGTGGACCCTCGCAGGGTCCACGATGGGCCGCGCGTCGACCTTGCCGGAGCTTCTCAATTGTCCGACCTCGACCCGGAGGCCACCTACCAGAGCAGTGCGTGCGGATAATAGGCCAGCGTGTCGCCGGGGGCGATGCCGGTCGTGTCGTCGGGCAGTTCCACGAGGCCGTCGCTCTCGGTGAGCGACGTCAGCACGCCCGCCCCATCGCGTGAAAATTTTCGGGCTTCCAGCCCTCCTCCCGCGTCGCGAAAAAGGCTGACGCGGACGAACTCGCGCCGTCCGGTCTTCTTGCGGTAGGCAAAGCCCGCTCGCACCGGCCAGGAGAGCGGCGGCTCGTAGAGCGCGCCGCCGAGGCGGGCGAGCAGCGGGCGCACCACGAAGAGCAACGTGACGTAGACCGCGACGGGATTGCCCGGCAGGCCGATGAACGGCGTGCCCGCCACTAGCCCCGCCGCGACCGGGCGGCCGGGCTTGATCGCGAGGCGCCAGAGCATCAGGCGCCCCTGCGCCTCGACCGCCGCCTTCACATGGTCCTCCTCGCCGGTCGAGACGCCGCCGGAGGTGAGGATCAGGTCGTGGTCACGCGCCGCCTCGGCGAGATGGGCCGGTAGGGTCGCGGGGTCGTCGCGCAGGATGCCGAGATCGTCCACCGCGACGCCGAGCCGGGTCAGCAAGGTCGCGAGCAGCACGCGATTCGAATCGTGGATCGCGCCGGGGCGCAGCGGCACGCCGGGCTCGTTCAGCTCGTTGCCGGTGGAGAACAGGGCGACGCGCAGGCGGCGGCGCACCGTGATGCGCGCATGCCCGGTGGCAGCGGCGAGCGCCAGATCCTGCGGGCGCAAGCGCCGCCCGGCGGGAATTGCAAGGCTGCCCCGGCCCAAATCCTCCCCCGCCGGCCGGGCGTTGGCGCCGCGTTTCAGACCCGCCGGCAGGGTGACGCGGTCGCCCTCGCGGCTCACATCCTCCTGCATGAACACCGTGTCGGCACCCGGGGGCATCGGCGCACCGGTGAAGATGCGGATGGCCGCCCCCTCCGGCATGGCATCCGCGGCGGCACCGGCCGCGAGCCGTCCGGCCACCGGCAGAACGGTGTCGCCCACCGTGGCGAGGTCGGAAAAACGCACCGCGTAGCCATCGACCGCGGTGTTGGCAAACGGCGGCAGATCGTGCGCGGCGAAGACGTCCTCGGCCGCAATCCGCCCGTCGGCGAGGCCGAGCGGCACGCTCTCGGTGCCGGCGATCACGGGGAAGGGCTCGGCGATCGAGGCCAACGCCTCCTCCACCCGCATCAGCTTGCCGCCGAAGGCGAAGCAGTCGTCGGTGAGCTGTGCCATCGCTCAGGATCTTTCCAGCCGGGCGAGCACCGGCTCAAGCGCCTCGGCGCGCTCGAGAACGAGAGCGGCGATCGCCTCGATGTCGTCGAGCCCGACCACCGGCAGGCCGGCCTGAGGGAACGGCACGTCGCTGGCGATGCCGACGATGTGCGGATCCTGCCCGTGCAGCGGCGGACGGCCGTTGGCCGCGCGGAAGACCTCGAGCTTCGGATGCGCCTCGCGCTTGAAGCCCTCGATCAGGGCGAGCCCGCTCGGCGTCAGCCGCCGCAGCAGATCGGGCAGCGTCGCTTCCCCGCCCTCCTCGACTTCGCGGATCTGCGCCCAGCGCCGGACGGAGGAGACGATCACCTCGCTCGCACCGGCCTGCCGGTGGACGAAGGAGTCCTTGCCCGGATGGTCGATGTCGAAGGCGTGGTGGGCGTGTTTCAGGGTCGCGACCCGCACGCCGCGCGCGACGAGCACGGGGATGAGGCGGGCGAGCAGGGTCGTCTTGCCCGCCCCGCTCCATCCGGCGAGGCCGATGACACGCAAACCGTTCACGAGTCGCCTCCGCCGGGTTCAAAGCCGAATTCGGTCAGGGCCGCCTCGGCCCCCGCGGTGCCGAGCAGCGCGAGGAAAGCGGCGAGCGCGGGCTTGTCGCGGTCCGTCGCGCGGTAGGCGAAGTCGTAGTGCTCCTGCGCCAGGGGCAGGAAGCCGAGGCCGTAGGCGCGCGCGACGCTCGCGATCGCCACGCCCCAATCGGCCCGGCCCTGCGCGACGGCGGCCGCGACGGCGTTGTGCGAGCGCGGCTGGTTCCAGAAGCCCGGCGGCCGGGCGGCGCCGATCAGCCCGTCCACGAGGAGGCGGGTGCCGGAGCCGGCATTGCGGTTGACCATCACCGAGTCCGGATCGGCGAGGGCCGCGCTCACCGCGTCCGCCGCGATGCGGCCCTCGAAGCGGGCATCGCCTTCGCGAAAGACCACGCCCTGCAGGCGGCGCCAGCCGGGGGCCAGCGCCATGCCGGGTTCGAGGAAGGGCGCGTTGTAGCAGCCGGTCTCGGGGTCGAGCAGGTGCAGGGCGGCGAGGTCGCACTCGCCCCGGCGCAGGGCTGCGAGCCCCCCGGCCGAGCCGACCCAAACCGTGCGGGCGCGAAAACCCCGCTCGGCCAGGAGCCCGACCATGCGGTCGAGCCCGATGCAGTGGCTGCCGATGAGGGTGAGATCCGGCGGCCGCACCCCGGCGCCCAGGCGCACGACGGAGACCGTCTCGCCGGCCTCCATCCCCGAGCGCGCGGCGGGAACGGCGAAGAAACCATCCGCCTGGGAGAAGGCGGTGACCGAGCCCGAGCCCTTCGGCAGCGGCAGGGCGACCGGGCCGTCCTGCCCTCTGGCGAGGGAGGCCATAACGAATTCGGTGCGGCCGAGTTCGGAGGCGAGCCGTTGCGGCAGGCGGGCCGGGACGGCCTCCTCCTCCCGCGGCGGAAGCCCCGCGAGCGCGCGCACCAGCGGCACCACGAATTCGTGGAACGTGAACATCGCCGAGGTCGGGAAGCCCGGCAGCACCACCACCGCCTTGCCCTCAGACACGGCGAGGCAGAGCGGCTTGCCGGGTTTCAGCGCCACGCCGTGAACGAGGATGCCGGGCTTGCCCAGCCGCGACAGGATGCGGTGGGAGACGTCGCCCGCCCCCTTGGAGGTGCCCCCCGACAGAACGACGAGATCGGCTTGCGCCAGCGCCTCGCGCAAAGCCTGCTCGAGGGCGGCCTCGTCGTCGCGCACGATGCCGAGCGGCACCGGCTCGCCCCCGTTCTCGGACACCGACGCCGTGACGATGGCCCCGTTCGAATCGTAGATCGCGCCCGGCCGCAGTGCCTCGCCCGGCGCGACGAGTTCGTCCCCCGTCGAGAGCACGGCCACTCGCGGTCGGCGCACGACCGCGATCTCGGACAGCCCGCAGGCAGCAAGCATTCCGATCTCGCGGGCGGTCACCACCGTGCCCTTGCGCAGGACGGTTTCGCCGAAGGCCATGTCGGCGCCGGCATAGCCGACGAACTGGCCCGGCCGGACCGGATTTGTCACATCGACGGCGAGGGCGTCCTCGAAGAACTCGGTCTGCTCGACCATCACCACCGCGTCCGCGCCGCGCGGGATCACGCCACCGGTGGCGATCGGCGTGGCGGTGCCGGCGTCTACGGGGAGCGCCGAGGCGACGCCGCAGGCCAGGATCTCGCGGTTGAGCGCGAGACGGCGCGGCCGATCGGCGTTGGCGCCCTCGGTATCGGTGGCGCGTAGGGCGAAGCCGTCGACCAGGGCGCGATCGAAGGGCGGAACGTCGATGGGCGAGGCCACATCCCGCGCGAGCACGCGGCCGAGCGTGTCCGCCAGGGGCAAGGTTTCCGGGGGAAGCGCCGCGTGAGCAACCCCGGCCCGGAAAGCAGCCAGCGCCTCCTCCCGGCTCATCACCGTGAGGAACTGCTCCTGCCTAGCCGCCGCGGCGAGGCGCCGGGCGAATTCCATCTCGCGCTCCGTGCTCACAGCGGCACCACCTCGACCTCGCTGCCTGCGGGATAACCCTCCCGCTCCGGCGGCACCAGCACCGCGCCGTCCGCCTCGATCAACCGCCGCAACGGCAGATCGGCCCCGCCGAGCGGTTCGATCTCCGATCCGTAGCGGCGAAGGTAGACGATCTCGGCGAGGCCGACGGTCGATGTGATCTTGCGCCGGAGCGTGCCGGTTCGCGGCGTCCGTTTGACGGCTCCGGCCAAGGCGGCGATCAGCGGCCGGCCGAGTGCCAGGAAGGCGGCGAGCGCCGCGTCGGGCCGTCCGGGCAGGAGCAGCACCGGCCGTCCCCCCGCCTCGCCGAAGCCGGCTGTCTCGCCGGGCCGCAGGGTGAGGCCGTAGGCGCGCACGCGGCCAGCTTCGGCCAGTCCTTCGGCGCTGCGGTCGCTGCGGCCGAAGCCGGTGCCGCCGAGGACGAAGATCGCGTCAGCCCCCGCGGCGGTGATGGCCCTTGCGATCAGTTCCGGGTCGTCCGGTACCGCGACCGTCTCGGCGGTGGCGCCCGAAGCTGCGATGAGGGCGGCGAGCATCGGCGACAGCGCATCCGGCTCGGGCGCGCCCGTCGCGATCAGGCGGATCCGAGGAGCGCGGATCGCGACCTTGCGCACATCCGCGGCGGCGAGCGCGAGGCAATGGCGCGGCGTGATCCGCTCGCCCGCCGCAACGAGGATATCGCCCTCAGACCAGTCGTCGCCCGGCCCGCGGGTGCCTTCGCCCGCGCCGATCTCAGCGACGGCGTCACGGCCCTCCAGCCCCTCGGCAGGCAGCACGGCGTCCGTGCCGAGCGGCATGGCATCGCCGGCCTCGACCCAGACCGGCGCGCGCGGCAGCATCACCGGCGCGTAGGGGGAGGCGCCGCCGACCGCGGCAGCCTCCACCGCGAAGCCGTCGCGTAGGGCGGTGCGTTGGGGCGGGATGGCTTGGGGAGCGTGAATCGTCGCAGCGGCGATGCCTCCCTGCGCCTCGACCAGCGGGACGGTTCGCGGCGCGACCGGCGCGGCGAGGCTGCGCAGCCCGGCAAGGGCTTCAGCCAGTGGCATCAGGGCGGCCGAGGGCGTGCGCATAGGTCAGCCGTCCACGCGCGCGGACCGTGCGGCGCGCGAATCTGCGGTGTGCGGAACGGGGATGACCTGCGAGGCGCCGTCCTGTCTCATCGTCGTGAGCGATGCGCCATCGCGGGTCGCGGATCAAGGTTGGGCGCTCTTCGTTCGGTGCTCTTCCCGCCCGCCGCATGAGACAGAAACTCTCACCCGCGCGGGCGGACACGGCCCCGGCCTCTCGCCTATGGTCCGCCGCGCGGAAGCGAGGTGGGTTGACGATGCGGGTGACGCGGTTTGTCGGAGTGATCGCTGCCCTGTTGCTCGCGCTGCCGGCGGCGGCGCAGATGCGCGGTCACGGCGGGCCGGTGCGGGCGCTCGCGATCACAGGCGACGGCCGGCTCGCGGTCTCGGGTGGGTTCGATCAGGCGGCGATCGTCTGGGGGCTCGACACCGGCGCGGCCCTGAGCGTCCTGCGCTTTCACGACGGTGCGGTGAACGCAGTGGCCGCCCTGCCGGACGGCCGCTTCGCCAGCGGCTCGGAGGACGGGCGCATTGCCCTCTGGCGGCTCGGGCAGGCCGAGCCGGAGCGCGTTCTCGAAGGGCATGCCGGCCCGGTCGCCGGGCTTGTCGTCTCGCCGGACGGCGCGGCTCTGGCCTCCGCCGCTTGGGACGGCACTGCGCGGATCTGGCCGCTCGAGGGCGGGCCGGCGCGGATCCTTGAGGGACACAAGGGCAACGTCAACGCCGTCGCCTTTCTGCCGGATGGCGGACTCGTCACGGCCGGAGCCGACGCGAGCGTGCGGATCTGGACGGGAGACGGCCAGCCCGTCACGTCGGCGACGCTGCCGAGCCCGCTCAGCGCGCTGGCCGTCACCGCCGACGGCGAGATCGCCGCGGCGGGGGCGGATGCGACGGTGCGGTTTCTCGGACGCGACGGGAGCGAGCGGGGGCAGGTCGAACTCGGGCCCGCGCCGGTGATCGCGCTGGCGCCCTCCCCCGACGGCACCCGGATCGCTGCGGCCAGCGCCGGCGGAACCGTCGCGATGATCGCGCGGGCCGACCGGAAGGTCCTGTTCAATCTTGTCGGGCCGGGCCTGCCGGTCTGGTCGGTGGCGTGGCGTCCGGACGGGAGCGAACTCGTCACCGGCGGCGGCGACCGCCTCGTGCGGCGCTGGAACGCGAGCAGCGGCGAGCCGATCGGTCCGCTCGCCATGCCCCGGCCGGCGGACGCGCTGGCAGCCTTCCACGGCGAGCGTGGCGCGGAGGTGTTCCGCGCCTGCGTGGCCTGCCACACCCTGACGCCCGACGAGCCGCCCCGCGCCGGTCCCACGCTCGCCGGCATCTTCGGCCGGCGCATCGCCGCCGTTCCGGGCTATCGCTACTCGGAGGCGCTGCGGGGCATGGACATCGTCTGGACCCCGGAGACAGTTGCCCGCCTGTTCGAGGTCGGGCCTGCGCGCTACACGCCGGGTACCCGCATGCCGGAGCAGACGATCAACAGCGCCGAGGACCGCGACGCGCTCATGCGCTTCCTCGCCAAGGCGACGCAGCCGCATGCGACCGGGCCGAACTGAGTCGGGCCCGATCGACGTCGATTCAGATCAGCCGTGGCAGGTGCAGCCGGCGTGGTCGCAGCCGGCATGGTCGGGATGACCCTCGGCGCACTCATCGCAGCAGAACGCCTTGTCGTCGCGGGTCACGGCCTTGGACAGCGAGACGACGCAGACGCAATCCGGGCAGGCGCACTTCACCATCTCAACATCGACGCTGGCCATGGGAGTGATCCTTCGGTTCGGAAAAATTCTTTCGCGCAGGCCGGATCGGCTGCGCGCGATCATCTTCGTTCGCCCCCCGGCGCAGTGCAATCCTTGCGCGCACATCTTTTGCAGGCGTGACAAGGGCGGCACATCGGGCTCGCCGATCCGACGGACGGCCCTGCCTCGCGACGACCGACCTCAGAACGAGGCGATCGGGACGATGTTGAATCAGACCGCCGCTTCGAGGAGCTGCGACACGCGGGCGGCGAGTTCGGCGGAGGCGAAGGGCTTCGTCATCACCGGCAGATCCTCCGGGATCTGCACGGCCTCGGCATGGCCCGTCAGCAGCAACACCGGTACGCCGGCGAAGCGCTGCCGGATCGCGCTGGCGAGTTCGACGCCGGTCATGCCCGGCATGGCGAGATCGGCCACGACGAGGTCGAAGCTGTGCCCCTGTTCGAGCAGGGCAAGGGCGCTGCGGCCGTCGGACGCCTCCGTTTCGGAGTACCCGAAATCGTTGAGGAAGGAAGCGGTGACGTGCCGAACCTCCGGGTCGTCGTCGACCACGAGGATACGCGCCGGGCTCACGGCGGTCGGCACCACGGGCGCGACTTCCGACTCCGTGCCCTCGACGGTGCCGTCAGCGCGCGGCAGGGCGAGTTCGATGCGGGTGCCCTGCCCGACTTCGCTGGTGATGCGCAGGCGCCCGCCCGCCTGCTGTGCGAGGCCGAACACCATGGCGAGCCCGAGGCCTGTCCCCTGCCCCACCGCCTTGGTGGTGAAGAACGGTTCGCAGACCCGCTCCAGGATTTCCGGCGGAATGCCGGTGCCCTCGTCGGCGACGGTGACGACGGCGTAGGTGCCGGGCTTGAGGTCGGAGTCGTCGTGGATCTCGGCGCGGCGGGTCGAGATGGTGACGGTGCCGCCGTCCGGCATCGCATCGCGGGCGTTGATGCAGAGGTTGAGCACGGCCAATTCGAGCTGGTCGGGATCGACCAGGGCGAAGGGCATGTCGGGTTCGAGGTCGCGCTCGACCCGCACGAGGCTGCCGAGGCTGGAGCCGAACAGCGCGCTCATGCCCTCGATCAAAGCGTTCGGGTCCACGGGGCGGGCATGGGCGTCGTTGGAGCGGCTGAAGCTCAGGAGCCGCTTGGTCAGGGCCGAGCCGCGCTGCGCCGCGCCGGTGGCGTTGTCGACGAGGCGCTTGACCCGCGGTTGGTCGGCGATCTTCGGGCCGACCAATTCGAGGCTGCCGAGGATGGCCGTGAGCAGATTGTTGAAATCGTGGGCGATGCCGCCGGCCAGCGTGCCGAGCGCCTGCATCTTGTCCGACTGTCGCAGGCGCGCCTCCAGGCTCTTCTGCTCGGTCACGTCCCGCTCGATCGTGGCGAGATGCGTCACCTCGCCGACGCCGCCGCGGATCGGCACGCGGATGATGTGCGACCAGCGCTCGGCGCCGAGCGCACCCCGGGCGATCACCGTCGATCCCGCCTCTCCGGCGGCGATCGCGCGGCGGTCCACAGCCTCTGCCTCGCGGGCCTCGGCCGTGTCTGCGACCTCGGTTTCGGTGCGGCCCAGGCAGGCCTCGACCGTGCTGCCGACGAGGCTGGCCTTGCGCGCGTTGAGACGCACGAAGCGACCCTTCGCGTCCTTGAAGGAGATCGCTTCCTCGGCGTGGTCAAGGAGGCCGCGCAGCAAGGCGCGCTCGGTGGCCAGATCCCGGCCGAGGCGGTGGCGCTCGTAGGCGTTGCGCACCGTGGCGCGCAGCAGGGTCGGATCCCAGGGCTTGGCGACGTAGCCGATGATGCCGCCGCGGTTGAGCGCCGCGATCACCGCCGAGATGTCGGCGTAGCCGGTGAGCAGGATGGCCTGCGCCTCGTGGAAGCTCCGCGCCTCGGCCAGCAGGGCGTCGCCGGTCATACCCGGCATGCGCTGATCGGAAACCACGACGGCGATGTCGGGATCGGCGCGCAGGATGTCGAGCGCCTCCTCGGGCTTGGCCGAGGTGAGCACCCGGTACTCGTCCTCGAACAAATCCTCCAGAGCGATCAGGATGTCCGGCTCGTCATCGACGGCCAGGATCGTGCCTTTGCTCATACCGGTGCCGGTTGCCTCGGAATGCCGATGACGAAGCTCGCGCCGCCGCCCGGCGTCGTCTCCACGGTCAGCGAGCCGCTATGCGCCTGAACGACGCTGTACGCAATCGCCAAGCCGAGTCCGGTCCCCGATCCGACCGGCTTGGTCGTGAAGAACGGCTCGAAGATCTTTTCCCGTAGATCCTCCGGAATACCCGGCCCGGTGTCGCTGATGCGGATCATGTCGGTCTCGGCGTCCGAATAGGTCGCCACCGTGATCGTGCCCTCGCCGTGGATCGCGTCCGCGGCGTTGCCGAGGATGTTCATCACGACCTGATTGAGGAGCGCTGGGGTGCAGGAGATCTCCGGCCGCCCGGAAAAGTCGCGGGTCACGTGGATGCGCGTGCCGAGCTTGTGCTGGATCAACGCCAGCACCGTCTCGATCGCTTCCGGCACGTTGACGAGGCCGCGCTCGCCCTCGTCGAGCCGCGAGAACTTGCGCAGGTTGAGGACGAGATCCTGGATGCGGGTCAGGCCGAGCCGCATCGAGCCGACGCGGTCGCGCGCCTTGGTCAGCGCCCGCTGTCCCTCCGGTGCCTCCGGCGGCGGCAATTCGCCGAGCAGGCGCTCCACCGTGCCCTGATGCGCGAGGATGAAGGCGAGCGGGTTGTTGATCTCGTGGGCGATGCCGGCCACCAGCTCGCCGAGCGAGGCCATCTTGGCGGCTTGGACGAGCTTGGCCTGCGCTTCGGTGAGCTTGCGGTTGGCGTCCTCCAGGTCGCTGTTGGCCTGTTCCAGCGCGTCGGCCAAAGCAGCGCGGGCGGCGGCGGCCTCGGCCTCGGCGCGGGCGCGCTCGACTGCCCGCTCGCGGTCGCCGAATTCGCCGGAGATGCGGCGGTTGTCCTCCTCAAGCAGGCGCCGGCGGACGAGGCCGCGCACGCGCATCGCCAGCACCTCGCCGTCGGCCTTCGAGACCACATCGTCCGCGCCCGCGGCGAAGGCGGCCACCAGCAGGCTCTTGTCCGGCTTGTCCCCGGCCATGCCGACGAGCGGGAAGGCGTTGCCGCCGCCCTCCGGCGCCTTCATGCGGCGCTCGGCGATCTCGGTGCAGAGCGCGATGCCGTCATAGGCACTGCCGACGAGGTCCAGGGTGACGCAGTCGAACCCGGCGCCCGGCTCGTCGAGCGCAGCCAGCGCCGCCGAGCGGTCGGCCGCGGCGACCACGGTGTGGCCCTCCTGGGTGAGGAGCCCGGTGAAAAAGGCGCGGTAGGTGGCGCTGCCGTCGACGACGAGCACCCGGCCACGGCGGAAGGCGGCGCCGGACGGGCCTTCCGTGGCGCTGTTCTTGCGCTCGCGCAGCAGCGCCCGGATGCGCAGCACGAGGAGATCACGGTCGGCGGACTTCTCGACATAGGCGTCGGCGCCGCTCTCGAAGCCGTGGCGCTCGCCGTTGCGGGTGCCGGTGAGCATCACCACCGGAAGCGCGCGGGTGCGCAGCGACAAGCGCATCTGCCGGGTGAATTCGTCGCCGTTCATGCCTGGCAGATGGTGGTCGGCGACGACGAGATCGGGGAGGTCGGTGTTGAGCAGGTCGAGCGCAGCCTCCGCCGTGGCGCAGCGCTTCACCGAGAAGCCCTGGGCTTCGAGCTGCAGGCGCAGTTCGAGCGCCTGAGTCTCCGAATCCTCCACCAGCAACAGCCGATGGCCGGGGGCGGTGGCGGGCTTTGCGCTCGCGGTCATGCCGGCTTCCTCTGTGCGAGCCGCACGAGATGGGGCGCCACCTGATCGACGGGCAGCACGCGGGCGGCCGCGTTGAGGCGCACCGCTGCGGCGGGCATGCCGTAGACGACGGCGCTGCTCTCGTGCTCGGCCACCGTCGCGGCGCCGGCCTTGCGCATGTCGAGCAGGCCCTGCGCCCCGTCTTCGCCCATCCCGGTGAGGAGCACGCCGATGCCCTGCGCCCCGGCCTGCCGGGCGACGGAGCGGAACAGGACGGTCGCGGCCGGGCGCTGGCCGCCGACGGGCGCGGCGTCGCTGACCCGCAGCGTCCCACTCGCACCGAGTTCGAGATGCCGGTCGCCCGGCGCGACATAGACGTGGCCGGGCTGAATCGTCTGACCGTCCCGCGCCACGCCGACGGCCAGCGGCACCACGCCGTCGAGCCAACTCGCGAAGCCGTCCATGAAGGCCGCACCCATATGCTGGACGAGCAGAATGGGGAGCGGAAAATCCGCCGCGAGGCCGCCGATCACCTTGGCGAGCGCGGGCGGGCCGCCGGTGGAGGCGGCAACCGCCAGCACGCTCGGCGCGGCCCCCGGTTCCGAGAGGAGCGGCAACTCCGGTGCGGGGGCGGCCTTGCGGGCGCTCCATTCAGCGCCGATCGGCCGGCGGCGGATCACCGGTACGGCGGCCATGATGCGCAACTGGGTGCAGATCTGGCCCGCGACCGCTTCATAGCCATCGTTGGTGGTGGCCACAGGCTTCTCCACCACGGAGAGTGCGCCGGCCCGCAGGGCGTTCATCGAGATCTTGAGCGAGGAATCCTCGACCGAATCGGCGATCACCACGATCGGCGTCGGCCGGCTCGCCATGATGCGACGGGTGGTCTCCAACCCGTCGATGCCGGGCAGGCGGATGTCCATGGAAATCACGTCCGGCCGTACGGTCTCGATCGCTGCCAGGGCTGCCTCGCCGGATTCGACCGCGCCGGCCAGTTCCAGACGCGGATCGCGGCCGATGATGTGGGTGAGGAGGATCCGCACCACGAGCGAGTCCTCGACAACCAGAACGCGCACGCGCGGATTCTCAGTCCCTCCGTTCACAGCAATTGACCGATGGTATCCAGGAGTTCGCGCTGATCGAATTTCTGTTTTGTCAGGTAGGCGTCGGCGCCGAGTTCCAACCCTCTCGCCACATCCTCCTCGTCGCCGCGCGACGTCATCAGCACGATGGGGAGCCGCGCGAAGTCCTCCTCGGCCCGCAGCGCCTCGACGAGGCCGAAGCCGGTCAGCCGCGGCATCTCGACGTCGGCGACCACGAGGTCGACGGGTTCGATCCGTGCCCGCAGGCGGTCGAGCGCCTCCTGCCCGTCGACGCAGACGATCACGCGGTAGCCCGCCGCTTCCAAGATGCTCTTCTCCAGGGTGCGGGTCGTGATCGAGTCGTCCACGACAAGAATCGTCGAACGTCGCTTTTCCGGGATCGTTCCGTTGCCGTCGTCCCCTCCTTTCGTCGGAAGCCGCACGGCCCTTGGGCCGGCGCGGCCGATCCGGTCGATGAGTCCGTCGGGATCGAGCACGAGGGCGGGGGTGTCGGTGCCGAGGATCACGGTTCCGGTCACGAGCGCCGGATCGCTTCCGATCGGGGGTGCCGGTAGGACGAGGAGCGTGCGCACTTCCTCTAGGCGATCGACGGCGAGCAGGCAGCGACCGCGGGTGCCGCGCAGTCGCACGACCGGGATCGTCCCCCCCTCCGCGCGGCCCACGCCGAGGCCGAGCAGGTCGCCGAGTTCGGCGACCGGCAGCGTCACGTCCTCGCCGCCCTCACCTGCGACCTGCGCGACCGGGCGGCCCGCAACGGTGGAGAGTGCCGAGGGATCGAGCCGCGTGAGCGCCTCCGCGGATCCGCTCGGCAGGGCGAAACGGCTTCCGCCGGCGGTGACGATCACCACCGGGCGCCGTGCGGCCGAGAGCGGCAGGGTGAGGATCAACGAAGTGCCGTGCGGCTCGCGGCGGGCGAGCTGCACTTGGCCGTGCAGGGCGCGAGCGACCTCCGCCACCACCGACAGGCCCATGCCGCGGCCCGACAGCGCATCGACCGACCCGGCGGTGGAGAAGCCGGGCTCGAACGGCAGCGCGAGCAGCGCCTCGGCCTCCAGGCGCTCACCCGGCGCGATCAGTCCGCGCTCGCGGCCCGTCGCCTCGATCGCCGCGAGGTCCGGGCCCCGTCCGTCGTCGTGGATGCCGAGCACCAGCCGTCCGCCCTGCGCCTCCACGGTGAGCATGATCGCGAGGGCGGCAGGTTTGCCTCGCCGCTGCCGGACCTCCGGGCTCTCGGCGCCGTGGCTCAGCGCGTTGCGCAGGGCGTGCAGCACCGGGTCCTTAAGCGCCTGGAGCATCGCCCGGTCGACCGGCACGTCGAGCCCGCGCGTGGTGACGTCCACCTCCTGGCCGTCGGCGCGCGCCATGTCGCGCACCGCGCGGGCGAGACCGCCGAACACCGTCTCCGCGGGCACCAGGGCGAGGCGTTCGGTCTCCTCGCGTAGCCGGCGGGCCGCTGTCTCCACGGACAGGACCACGGACTTGTGCCCCTGCGCGAGGTCAGCGGCTTCGCGGGCAAGCGCCGCCAAACCGGTCTCAACCTCGGCCAGCCCCTGACGCAACGCGGCCATCTCGGCCGCCTCCGCACCGGCGGGCGCGGAAACGGAAACGCGGCGGACGGCCTCGGTCCGCCGTCGAAGCGCGGTCGCGTTCGCCGACAACCGCGCGATGCGCTCGCCGACGCCACCCTGACCCGGCAGCGCCGCCCAGAGGCCGTAGCTCGCCCGCGACAACGACTCCACCGCCGAGGCGGGAATGCGCAGCACGGCCTGCGTGGGCTCGCTGGACGGTTCGGCAGCGGGCGCGGGCGGTATGGCCGGCGTCGGAGGTACAGCGGCGGGCGCCGGGGTCTGAGCCTCCGCCGGGGCAGCCGGTGCACCGGGATCGAGGCAGGCGTTCAACGCCGCCAGCGCATCCTCGGGCATCGCGGCCGCCCCGCTCGCGCTCGCGGCAACGAAGGCCTCGATCCGGTCGAGGGCGAGATGGGTCGCAGCCCGCGCCTCACGGTCGAGCGGACGCTGTCCGGCGCTGATGCGCTCGAACAGGGTCTCCAACTGGTGTGAGACCGCTTCCACCGGAGGCAGGTCGACGGCACGAGCCGCGCCCTTCAGGCTGTGGGCCCGGCGGAACACGTCGTGCCAATCGACCGGCCCCTCCGCGGCGAGCGCGGTGCGGATCGCGTCGAGATGCTCGCGGTGCTCGATCTCGAAGGCGGCGAGGAGCTGCTGGCGGATATCCATGCGGCGGAGCGCTCGTCCGGACCTAGAGCCGGTAGCGCTCGGCCAGCGCCATCAGGCCCTGCGCCAGTTCCGTCAGATTCGCCGAGGCGGTCTCGACCTCGCGGGTGCCGGCGGCCGTCTGCTGGCTCGCCTGCCGGATATTCTGCAGCGCGCCCATCACCTGTTCGATGCCGAGCTGCTGCTGGTTGGTCGAGGCCACGATCTGCTGGAAGGTCTGCACGCCCTCCTCCACTCGCGCGGCCATCTCCTCGATGGTGCGGACGGTGGAATCCGTGCGGTTCTTGCCCGCGGCGGCGCGCTTGACCGCCTCCTCGGTCAGCATCACCGAGGCGTTGATGCCGCGCTGAATCTCGCCGAGGATGCCGCGCACCTGCGCGGTGGCGCCCTTAGCTTGATCGGCGAGCAGCTTCATCTCGGAAGCGACGATGGCGAAGCTGCGCCCGCTCTCTCCCGCCGCCGCCGCCTCGATGGCGGCGTTGAGGGCGAGCAGGTGGGTGCGCTCGGAGATGTCGTTGACCGTGACGATGATCTCGCCGATCGCCTGCGTCTTCTCGGAAAGCGCAACGATGTTACCGGCGACCGCCTCGCCCTGCTCGCGGATCGATTCCATGGCCTTGGCGGTGTCGGTGGCGGCGCGCAGGCCCGAGCGGGCGGTCTGCGCCGCGGCCTGGGCGGTCGCGATGACCTCGGTCGCCCGCTTCGAGATCTGCGCGCCCGAATGGGTGATCTCGTCAACCGTCGCCGCGGTCTCCTGCACGGCGGCGAATTGCTCCTCGACGCTCGCCGCCTGCTCCTGAGCCGAGGCCCGGATCTCGGCGGCGGCCGCGTTGAGGTCGGCGGTCGCGGCACGGTTGGTGCGGGCGAGATCGGACAGACCGGCCACCATGCGGTTCAGAGTGTCGCCAAGCTGACCGATCTCGTCGTTGCCGGCCCGATTCAGACGGCCCGTCAAGTCGCCCTCGCCGATCTGCGCGACGAAGCGCATCACGTCTTCCAGGGGGCGAACCACCGCGCGGCTGATCAGCACCGTCACCAGGATCGAGAGCAGGATCGAGGCGGCGACGGTGATCGCCACCGAGAGGATGCTGTTGCGGTAGATCTCGCTGACGCTGCGCTGGCCCGCACCGATGACGCCGTCGAGTGCCGTGCGGGCGTTGGCGATGCTGCGCAGCAATCCGTCGTGGAGCCGGTTGACCTCTTCGTTCTTGCCCTCGACCGTTGCGATGTCGCGGGCATCCACCGCGCGCAGCTGCTGCTCGCTGGCGTTGCGGACCGCGCGGAAGGCTTCGGCGGTCTCGGTCATCACCGTGCTGAGGCGACCCCAGGCCACCACGCGCTCCGCCGAGAGGGCGCCGGATTGGTACTCCTTCACCTCTCCGGTGATGGTGGCGAGGAGCCGGTCCAGTTCCGCCACGTTCTGGCGCCAGCTTCCCAGGAAATCGTCCTGCCGGGCCTGCGCCGATTGTCCCTGTCCTTGCGTCAGGACGGCGATCACCGCATTGCGGCGCACGAGACCCATGTTGCGCGAGACGTTGCCGAGATCGTCGAGCTGGCGCAGCACGCCGACGTCGCGGGTGACGATCAGGTCCGTCATGTCGCGCACGCTGCCGATCTGGCGCAGGGCGTAGGCGCCCAGAGCCGCCACGATCAGGCTGGCCGCCACGAAGCCGAGGAGGATGCGTTTTCCGATCGAGAGCGACACGGCTGACATGGCTCCGGCAGGCGGTGCAGGGAAGGTTCGAGACGTCGTCCGTGGCTCGATGAGAGACTTGGACGGTCAAGTCATGAAGCGGGCGAGCAGGGCCGGCAGATCGACGAGGGAGAATCCCTCGCGGATGTCGCCCGTCCTGTCCGAGCCGGGCGGTGCATAGCCCGAAAGCGGGCCGCGTCCCAGACTTTCCGGTTTGGCCGTCGGCCGCGCCAGCGCGGCGTCGATCCGCGCGATGCCGAGCACCCGATCGACGGCGAGCGCCACCGGCGGCTCCTGCGCGCGCAGGCGCACCACGTGGCCGGCCTCGTCCTCGCCTTTCGTGTCGAGCCCGAGGCAGGAGGCGAGGTCGAGCACGCTGACGATCGCGCCCGCCACGGCGGTGATGCCCTTCAGCGCCGGGGGCGCGCCGGGCAGGCCGGTGCAGGGCCGCTCGGGCGCGACGCCCGCCACCGCAGCGAGCGGCAGGCCGTAACGCTCCGGCCCGCAGGCGCAGACGAGGTAGGCGGCGGTCTCGACCGTCTCCTCTTCGCCCGCCCTGCGTGCGGCCAACGCGGCGGCACGCGCATCGAGCAGCGCGGCGTGACGTGCCTTCGGGTCCGCTCCGGCGGTCAGGCCGATCTTCATGCGTCGCTGACCGTGATTCCGGCCAGGACGCGGCGTGCGCTCTCGGCCAAGCGTGCGGCGCTCACTCCGTCTCCCTCCGGCAGGATCGTCTCGGGCGGCAGTCCTTGCGCGAGGCGCAGCGCATTGTCGAGGGCGCGGATGGCCTCGGAGCGGCGCCCGCCGCGGGAAAGGAGCAGCCCGAGCTGGAAATGGGCCATGATGAAGCCGCGGTCGAGGAACAGCGCGCCCCGCAGAGCCCGCTCGGCCTCCCGCTCCCGCCCGAGGTCGAGCGCGAGAAGGCCCTCGTAGTAGCGCAGCGCCGGATCTGTGGCGTAGCCGTCGATCTCATCGCGCAGCCGGCGCCATGCCCGCGCCGTCTCGCCGGCATCGGCCATCACGCGGATCTCGGCCAGGAGATCGCCCGGCGAGAGCGGGTGATCCGTCGCGGGCGCCGCCGGAATCGGCACCGGCTCAGGCGGGAGCGCCTTTGGAGGCGCGACGGCGATGTCCGGGACATCCAGCGGCACGGTCGGCGGCGCGAGTGGAATCGGGGCCGCATCGAGGATCGCGGGGATGAGAACCGGCGGCGGCTCGATCGTCGGGGTGTCGAGCGGACGGTAGGCGACCGTGCCCGGCAGGGCGACCGGTTGCAGCCATTGGGAGAAGGTCGGGTTGGGCTCGGCATGGCCGATCAGGAGCCACCCTCGCGGGTTGAGCCGTTCGCCCAGGGCCCGGACGATGCGGTTGACGTGTTCAGGACTGAAATAGATCAGGACGTTGCGGCACAGGATGAGATCGAAGCTCGCCGGCGTGCGATCGCTCCCGTCGATCAGGCTCAGCAAGTTTTGCCGCTCGAAGCGGACCATACGCCGGAAGGCGGGCCGCAAGGCGTAGCCGCCATGGGGCAATCCCGGCCGGGCCGGCGTGCGGCGGAACCACCGGGCGCGCTCCTCGGTGTCGAGGGTGCGCAGGGCCCAGGGTCCGAACTCCGCCGCGCGGGCGGTGGCGAGCGCCGCCGCGCTGAGATCGGTGCCGAGGATAGTCACGGACCAGTCGGCGAGCGCCTCGCCGAGGAGATCGTGGACGAGGATGGCGATCGAATAGGGCTCCGCCCCGGTCGAGCAGCCGGCGCTCCAGATCCGCAGGCGGCGCGTTTCGCCACGCGCCTCGATCAGTTCGGGCAGGATCGTCCCACGCAGCGCGGCGAATTGCTCGGCGTAGCGGAAGAAGAAGGTTTCGCCGATGGTGATCTCGGCCTCAAGCGCCGCCCATTCCTCGCGCCCGGCCGCCCCGTCGAGCAGCGTCAGATAGGCGGCGCAATCGGCCAGGCCGCGTACGCGCATCCGCTTGCGCAGGCGGTCGAAGAGCAGGTCGTCCTTGTCTTCGTAGTAATTGTGCCCGGTCCGGGCGATCACGCGCGCCTTCAGGGCGGGAAAGACGGGATCGACCGTCGCGCTCGCGGCGCGCCGGGTCCGCTCGGTAGGGCCAGTCACGGTCGGGTGCCTCAGGCCGGGCGCGCACCCTCGGGTTCGAACCGGGCGAGCCGCGTCGTCGCGTGCCGGGTCAGGGCGTCGAGCCGGGTCCGCTCTTCCAGAGTGAGGATCCGGTCAAGCGAGAGGAGATGCACGAGCCGATCGGCCCAGGCGAATTCGCCGACGACGCAGCCGTTCAGGCTGCGGCCGGATTCGACCGGCCGCAGCGCATCGGTCTCGACCTGGACGAGATCGAGTGCACGGTCGACGAGGAAGGCAATCGTGCCCTGCCGGGCCAGCAGGACGTGCCGGTAGAGGTCGTCGCCGCCCGCGGCGCGAAGGTCGAACAAGGCGGCGAGATCGACGACGGGCACCGGCTCACCGGCCAGGTTGAGGAAGCCGGCGAGCGGCCCCCCCGCGGCCGGCGGCGCGTGCAGACGCGGCAACGGGAGGATCTCGCGGATCTCGGCCCGCGGCAGCGCGCAGGTCGTGCCGGCGAGATCCAGAAGAAGGGTGGGCAAACCCGGCATCGCATGTCCTCGGGGCGGCACGCCGCCGGAAGCGGACAAGGGTCCGCTCTTCGTCTCGATCATGCGGTTGACGCTCGCCGAAGGCAAAGGTTTCACGACCGGCCGAATCAGTCGGTCGTTGCAGCGGCGAGCGCCGAATCAGGCGACCTTCTGGCGCGAACGGGACTTCGGCTCGGGCGCGGGAGCCTCTTCCTCGATCCGACCGCCCGGCCGGCCGAGGCCAATCGACTTCGCCAGCGCGGAGCGCTGCGCGGCGTAGTTCGGAGCGACCATCGGATAGTCGTTCGGCAGTCCGTAGCGCTGGCGATACGAATAGGGATCGAGACCGTGGGTGCCGAGGTGGCGCTTCAGGGTCTTGTAGGGCTTGCCGTCGATGAAGCTGATGATCGCGTCGGGCGTCACGGACTTGCGGATCTGTGCGGAAGACGGCTTTTCGATCACTTCCTCGGCGGGAGCGGCGGCGGCCTCGGGACTGCTCAGGCCGGTCAATGCGGCGTGAACGTTGATGATCAGGCCCGGAAGCTCGGAAGCGGGGACTGAGTTGTTCGACACGTACGACGAGACGATATCGCTCGCCAGCTCTACGAAATCGTTGAACGATTTTTGGTTTTCTTCTGCCATTCTGCGTATCCGTTCCGAGGGCCCCCGGGCGCCAAAATCATACGTGATGCGCAGCGATGCAAGAGAAGAATTAAAAAAACTACGTCAGGCTTGTGGGTATTGAGGGGAGAGCACGCAAGTTCATCGTCGTCGGCGAAGCGTAGAAGGTTAAGTCGAGCCCAAGCTCGGGCGGGCCGTAGGTGCATCTGAGCTAGACCTTTTCCAGGCTGACTCGTGCGATTCGGACGGCAGGGCCGCCCCCGAATTTTGATCTAAGCGACGACGAGAGCTCGAAATTCTGAGCCGTGTTCGCAATCTGTGGTGACAGGCTCGAAGTCCGGCGAGGACGGGCGTGGCTCCGGCCTTCGCGGCTTCCGCGCCCGAACCGCCAAAGCCTGCGAGAGGCGATCGGTCGCGCGGACTCTGACTCAAGGTCAAATGCTCAGGTCGACCGATTTGAGTTCAATCGCGCCGAACGACTTGATTGCGGATTGCAATTCTGAATCTCGGATCGCGCTGACGCCAACATTGACGGCACGGCACGAGCGAGATGCCCATCGCAGCCTTCCTTGCCCCTGTCTGCACCCGCCGGTCTATGCTACGGGTCGGCACCCATGAAGTCCGCCCGTCCCATTGCGCTCTGGTTGGCAGCGGTGATCGTCGCGATCGCCGCGTCGCTGATGACCTCCGGCGCCCATGCGCATGGCGGCCATCGGCATGCGCCTCGCTCGCAACCTGTCGCCGCCCCACCCGCCGACTCTCTGGTCTTGGCCGGTATCGGCGCGGATATCCGCGTCTCGGGTTCGGCGGCGACTGTTCGGGCGGGTGCCGGCACCGTGGTCGAGGCTGTTCATACCGCTCTTGCTTGCCCGACCTGCTCGGCCGAGGGGGTCTGCGGACAGGCCTCCGTGTTCTGCTGTGCGGTCGCCCTCGCGCCTTCGCCGGTTCCGGGACTGGCTCCGATGGCCGCGCGCGATCGGGCTCGAGCCGGCGATGGGCCGCATCAGGCGAGCATCGTGCCCGAGATGCAGGTTGAACCTCCCAGACGCCCCGTCTGATCGCGTGTCCTGCGGCAGCCGCGCTTCCGCGTGACGTCGCCTCTGCGTCGAGGGTTCGATCGCGTCGTCCGACGATTCCGTCGCGGCGCTGCGAGCGCCGGCCCTGTCGCTCCGACACGCCTGCGCATCCGCGCCGGATCAGCGGCCGCGCGAAATGAAGCCAAGCCGCCTCGATGCCGCTGACCCGCACCGTAAATCTCGGCAACGTGCCGCTCCATGCGCCGACCGCCGCCAGCAGAGCGCGGTCAGCTGTGAGCGGGAATCCGAATTCCATCCCGTAAGGAGAAAGCCGTTGAATCGTGCCTTGCATTGCGCCGTTCTGGCGCTCGCCCTGTTCGCCGCGCCGGCAGGCGCCCAGCACCACCGAGGCAGCCCTCACGATCACGACCATCCGCCCGGTCCCAATGGCGGGCGTGTCGAGGGGGCGGGTTCCTGGCACGCCGAACTCGTCACACGAGCCGAGACCGTCTCGGTCTATCTCACCGACGGTGACGGCAAACCGTTGCCAGTCGAGGGCTTTTCGGCCGTCGCGATCCTCAAATCCGGCGCCAAGGCCGTGCGCATCCCCCTCAGTCCGGAGGGCGGGCGGCTCACCGGCAAGGCCGACACGGCACTCGGAGAGCGGCCCACCGGGGCCGTCCGCATCACTGCGCCCGGCGGTGCCGCCGCCAGTGCCCGCTTCGACTGATGATCCGTTCGTTTCAAGGATACACCTGATGATGAAAGCTTATCGTGCCGCCCTCCTCGTCGGCTGTCTTGCCAGCTTCCTTTCCGGTCCGGCCGTCGCCGGCGACGGGCATCACCACCACTCGCACGGCCATCCGGACGTGCAGACCGCTGCGAGCGACAGCGCGGCAACGAAGGCGTTCCGCGATGCCGACGCCCGCATGCATCGCGACATGGACATCCGCTACACCAACGATGTCGATGTCGATTTCGTGCGCGGGATGATCCCGCATCACCGCGGCGCGATCGAGATGGCCATCATTGCCCGCGAACACTCGAAGGATCCCGAGATCCGCAAGCTCGCCGAAGAGATCATCAAGGCACAGGAGACTGAGATCGCGCAGATGGAAGCGATCCTGAAGCGCAAGGAGGCCGCACCGGGTCGCTAAAGCCGTACCCGACCTGATTTCATCAGGCCGGCGGCTCTCGTCCCTTGTCTTGTCGCGCGTTCCGACGAACCGGAATCCACTTCGTCGGAACGCGCTCTAGAGAATCGTCCCGGAAGGTGGCTACCGGCTTTCGGGAAAGGACAAACTCTGCGGCACGACCCTGCGGGGGTCGAGGCCCGCTCGCTATTGGATCATGAATCGCCAACGCTTCCCGCATCGCGACGGGCCGCCACTCGGCGGGCGAAGGACACCGTCCTCCAGTGTTCAGCTCATAACGGCTTCATCGGACATCACTTCATCAGGCGATGTCGCGCTCGTTACTGCCTGATCGCGATTTCAACGATTGATGACTTCAGATTCATCGTTGGTTCGATTTTATTCGCGGGCCAAGCGCGGGTGCCGTTCGCACGCTCTGCCGCACAAGTTTTTGCCCCTCCGACATCGCTTCTCATGTCGAAACAGGCCGTCGAAGGACTGACGACCCTCTTCAATCTCTTCGATCGAACGCCGCATCCTGCATCGGCAGGATGAAGGCACGCTTCATTGCCGCAGGGACGGATTAAAATCTGACGGAACGAGTCAGATTTTCATCCCTACATCGCAAGAAATTCAGAGATGAATGGTGCTATCTCGCACCAAAATCGCGGTCCTTCAGGATTAAATCTCGAAATTATATCGGTGACAAAACGCACTTCCAAAATACTAATCTCGTAATTACTGTCTCTGTGCGGCAAGAAGTCAGAAAAAAATTTCGCAACTCAGGGATTACGAGAGGATTTTGATATGAAGCGCATGATGACGGTTGGTTTCATCGCAATGGCAGCGGTTGTTCTGCCGATCGCGGCACAGGCCGAGGGTGGTGGAAGCGGCAGCCGCCAGCAGGCTGGCGGCGCCTTCATGAGCAGCTACGTGGACGATCCCTACCATGACCCCCGCTCGGTCCGCTCGCAGCGGCTGGGGACGGGCCAGATCCTTGGCGCGCCGATGCTGAGCGAGAACGCCGGCGCCAAGGGCGGCGTCGCCCGCACGGCTGTCCGCCGCGGCACCGTCGAGCCGCATTGGGCCGCCGGCACCGCGCCGCGCCGCCGGACGCGGTAAAACAGGCCCGTCCGGCGGCGCCTCACGATCCGCGCCGCCGGTCGCGCCCTCAACCCATCCTCGGTCGCTACGCTTGAGGAGCGGCCGAGCATTCCGGGCGACATGGGACCGGCTCACACGCCGTCGCGATCCTCGCCACGGCGCGAGCGGCCTTGTGCCTGACGGAGACGGCGCCCGCGCCGCGTCCCGTCACATCGAATTTCTTGGACTTCGCGCACCGACAGGCGGGTCGCCGTCTGTCTTCCAGCCAGCATTCCATACGTCCCAGCGCGTCTGCTCACGCGTGGCGACGGACAGCGAGGTGAGCCGTGGACGGCATTATTCAAGGTCTTTCGAACTTCCGCGGCACGGTCTTCCCGGGCCAGCAACAGATGTATCAGCGACTGGTCCGCGACGGTCAGCAGCCTCAGGCGCTCATCATCGCCTGCGCCGATTCCCGTGTCTCGCCCGAGCACATCACGCAGGCCGGTCCGGGCGACCTCTTCGTGTGCCGCAACGCCGGCAACATCGTGCCGCCCTTCTCTCAACAGAACGGCGGCGTGTCCTCCGCGATCGAGTACGCGGTGGTCGCACTCGGCGTGCGCGACATCGTCATCTGTGGCCATTCCGATTGCGGCGCCATGAAGGGGCTCATGAACCCCGAGGCGCTGGGCAACATGCCCAACGTGGCGGCATGGCTCCGCCACAGCCACGCGGCGAACCGGATCGTCTGCGAGGCCTATCCCGAGGGCATGGACCCGAAGGAGCGGCACCGGGCGCTGGCCCTCGAGAACGTCGTGGTGCAGCTCAACAACCTGCGCACCCACCCGAGCGTGGCGGCGGCTCTGGCCCGCGGCAAGCTGCGCCTGCACGGCTGGTTCTTCGAGATCGAGAGCGGTCTCGTGCTCGCGTATTGCGGCGAGCGTGGGCGCTTCGTCCCCATCGACGAAGCCACGGATGTCCCCGTCGCGCAGGCTTCGGCTGCGCGGATCGCTACGCCGGAGTTTGCCGGCGCCCATGCCATCGCGGCGGAGTAGGAATCTTGCAATGCGCGCCTCCTTCGCCAAGCTGATGCCATCGACCCTCGGCCGGGATCTCCCGGCCTCCTTCGTAGTCTTCCTCGTGGCGATGCCCCTCTGTATGGGTATCGCCATCGCCTCCGGCGTGCCGGCCGAACGCGGCCTCATCACCGGCGTGATCGGCGGCATCATCGTCGGCTTCCTCGCCGGCTCGCCGCTTCAGGTCAGCGGTCCGGCCGCGGGCCTCGCCGTCATCGTCTTCGAATTTGTGCGCGAGCACGGCATCGATGCCCTCGGACCGGTTCTCGTCGCGGCCGGCGCCATTCAGCTCCTCGCGGGCGCCTTGCGGGTCGGCGGATGGTTCCGGGCGATCTCCCCGGCCGTCGTCCACGGCATGCTTGCCGGCATCGGCATCCTGATCGTGCTGGCACAGATCCATGTGCTGACCGATGCGCTGCCGAAGGCCAGCGGCCTCGACAACCTCGTGGCTATTCCGGGCGCCTTCTTCAACTTCGTCTCCAGCCCCGAAGGCAACCGCCCCGGTGCGGTCGTCGTCGGCATCGCCACCATCGTCGCGATGCTGGGTTGGGAGAAGATCCGCCCGCTCAAGCTCAAGCTGATCCCCGGCGCCCTGGTCGGCGTTGTGGCGGGCACCCTTGTCGCCGTTTTCGGCAACCTCGACGTCAAGCGCGTCGAGGTGCCGGAAAACATCCTCTCGGCCGTCGCCCTGCCAGGCGCGGGCGATTGGAGCCGACTGGCCGAGCCGGCGATGATCCTGATGGCGATCACCCTCGCGGTCATCGCCAGCGCGGAGAGCCTGCTCTCGGCGGCGGCGGTGGACCGGATGCATGACGGCCCGCGCACGCAGTACAACCGCGAACTCGGCGCGCAGGGCATCGGCAACGTCCTGTGCGGCTTGGCCGGCGGCCTGCCGATGACCGGCGTGATCGTCCGCTCCTCGGCCAACGTCCAGGCGGGAGCGGTCTCGCGGGCCTCCACCATCCTGCACGGTAGCTGGATCCTCGCCTTCCTGCTGGTCCTGCCGATGGTGCTCAAGGTCGTGCCGACCGCGGCGCTTGCCGGCATCCTCGTGGTGACGGGCTGGCGCCTTGTGAGCCCCGCCCACGCCTTCCATCTGCACGAACGCTACGGCCTGCCCACCGCCGCGATCTGGCTCGCCACGATGGTGATGGTCGTCGCCACCGACCTGCTCACCGGCGTGCTCACGGGCCTCGCGCTCAGCCTCGCCCAGGTGATCCCGCACTACATCCGGGGTCCGCTCAAGATCGAGGGCGGCGCGGCGCAGACGGTCCAGGCCGGTGCCGTTCGGGCTGTGCCGGAGCTGAAGCTGTCGGGCTCGGCGACCTTCCTGCAATTGCCGCACCTCAACGCGGCGCTGGAGCGCACACCGGAGGGCACGCCGGTCCGCCTCGCGGCGGAGGATCTGCGCCACGTCGATCACACCTGCCTGGAGATGATCCGGGAATGGGCGACCCGGCGGGCAAAGACGGGCGCGCGTGTCGAGGTCGTCGGCGGCGGCGCGAGCGGCCTGCACCACAGCCTCGCCATGGTCGCCCACGCCGCGCCGAAGGACTGACCCAGGGCGGACAAAAAAAGGGGCCGGTGCCGCAACGCGCGGCACCGGCCCCTTTCATATTATCGGTCCCTCACACCGTCTTGCTCTGGACGGTCGATCTGCCGCCCTTCGGGACGAGGCGGCGAAGAGACCGCTCTACGCAGCCGGCACGCCCTGCGGTCCCCCGATGCGCTGGGCCGCCTCGAACCGGTTGAGGAAGCGCGGCTCCTTCTCCGGTGCGATGCGGATGGTCAGCGCGATGGCGCCGGTGGTTTCGGATTGCCGATCGAGCACCTCGGCATTCTCGTAGAGCCAGTTCAGGGCGGCGCCGTCCTCCGGCGGAAGCGTCACCGCGAAGGTTGAGCGCGCCCGCGCCACCTGTCCCTCGATCCGCTCGGCAAGCGCCGATAGCCCTTCCCCCGTCAGAGCCGAGACGAGAATCGGCCCCGGCCCGGCACCGCGGTGAGCGGCGCTGAGGTTGACGAGCCGGGTCCGCTCGCCCTCGTCCAGAAGGTCGGCCTTGTTCCAGACCTCGATGATCCGCTCCGCGTCCGGCTCGATCCCGAGTTCGCGCAGCACGCCCTCGACATCCTCGGCCTGGGCCTGGGTGTCGCCGTGCGAGACGTCGCGCACATGGAGCAGAATATCGGCCTCGATCACGTCCTCCAGCGTGGCGCGGAAGGCGGCGATCAGCGAGGTCGGCAGGTCCGAGATGAAGCCGACTGTGTCGGAAAGAATCACGGTCTCGCCATGCGGCAGCTTGGTCGCCCGCGCCGTCGGGTCGAGAGTGGCGAACAGCATGTCCTGCGCCCGCACCTCGGCCTTGGTCAGCGCGTTGAACAGCGTCGACTTGCCCGCGTTCGTGTAGCCGACCAGCGCCACGATCGGGTACGGCACCCGCGCGCGGCTCTTGCGGTGCAGGCCGCGGGTGCGCGTCACCGCATCGAGATCGCGCTCGATCCGGGTCATCCGCTCCTGGATCATCCGCCGGTCGGCCTCGATCTGGGTTTCGCCGGGGCCGCCGAGGAAGCCGAAGCCGCCGCGCTGACGCTCCAGGTGGGTCCACGAGCGAACAAGCCGGGATTTCTGGTAGGCCAAGTGGGCGTGCTCGACTTGGAGCGTGCCCTCGCGGGTCGAGGCGCGACGGCCGAAGATCTCGAGGATCAGGCCGGTCCGGTCGATCACCTTGGCGCCCCAGGCCTTCTCAAGGTTGCGCTGCTGCACCGGCGAAAGGGCGCAATCCATCACGACGAGGCCGATCTCCTCGGCCTTGATCATCCCGGCGACCTCCTCCACCCGGCCCTTCCCGAGATAGGTCGAGGGACGCGGGCGCTGGATGTGCACCGAGAGCGCGTAGGCGACGTCGAGATCGATCGCGGCCGCCAAGCCCATCGCCTCGTCGAGCCGCGCCTCGTCGGATCGCACGATCTCGGTCTGTCCGGGTACGGGACGCTGGGCGGCACGGGTGAGGTAGGGGCCGACGACCAAGGTGCGGGTCGCGGCGGCAATCTCGCCCTCGGGGGCGGCCTTCGCCTGCAGGCGCGCTTCGCCGGGCGGAAGGAGTTCAGTCATGGCGTCTCCGTGTCATCGTTCCCTTATGTCGGAACGATGACGCCATTTTGCATCCGGCGGCCTACGCAAATGTCGCGATACGGCTCGTCGGGACCGCATTTCGCTGACAGCGAGGCCGGATCGACGTGAAAAAGCAACGGGAGGAGAGGTGTGTCGGCCCGGAGCGGCCGAGTGCGCCTGCCGCCGTGTCACGCCTTCTCGGGCGCCGTCTCGTCCGGCTCGAACAGTTGCACCGGGTGTCCCGGCATGATCGTCGAGATCGCGTGCTTGTAGACGAGCTGCGAGTGCCCGTCGCGGCGGAGCAGGACGCAGAAGTTGTCGAACCAGGTCACGACACCTTGAAGCTTGACGCCATTGACGAGGAAGATCGTCAGCGGGATCTTGTTTTTGCGGACATGGTTCAGGAACGTATCCTGGAGGTTCTGAGCGCGCTCGCCCGCCATTTCTTTTTATCCTTGTTTCCAGAACGCAACCGCGGATCGGCACGGCCCCGTGCCCTGAGTCGCGGGACGGCGACTCTCTCGTGATGGGACCGCTCTGCCGAGCGTTTCCATTACAGGGCGAAGCTTGCCGCGATGCAAGAGGCAGCCCCTAGGGCCGAGCGTCAATATCCACCCCTTGCAACCGTACCCGCCACCGATTCGTCCGCGCGAACCGGCGGCGAGGCGCGTCACGGGCCGATGCCGAGCGACTTCAGCTTCCTGTGGAGGGCGGAGCGCTCCATGCCGATGAACTCGGCGGTGCGGGAGATGTTGCCGGAGAAGCGGGCGATCTGCGCGATGAGGTATTCGCGCTCGAAGATTTCACGGGCCTCGCGCAGGGCCAGGCTCATCAGCTTCTCTCCGCCCGCGCCCGTCGGCGTCGTCGGCACCAGCGCGCCGATCTCGGTCGGCAGCATCTCGGAGGTGACCTCCTGTTCCGGATCGCTCTGGGTCAGGATCATCAGCCGCTCGACGTTGTTGCGCAGCTGACGCACGTTGCCCGGCCAGTCGTGGGATTGCAGCACCGCCATCGCATCCTCGGCGATACGCCGCCGCGGCAGGCCGGTGGCCGCCGAGATCTGCTCCATGAAGAAGGAGATCAGTTCCGGCACGTCCTCGCGCCGCTCGGCGAGCGAGGGAATGCGGATCGGCACCACCGAGAGGCGGTGGAACAGATCCTCGCGGAAGCGGCCTGCGGCGATCTCCTCCGTCAGGTCGCGGGACGAGGAGGAGATGATGCGCACATCGACGTGGACGCGCGCCGTGCCGCCGACGCGCTGGAAGTTCTGATCGACGAGGACGCGCAGGATCCGGCTCTGCGTCTCCTTCGGCATGTCGGCGACTTCGTCGATGTAGAGGGAGCCGCCATGGGCCTCCTCCAGGGCGCCGACGCGCCGCACCCGGCCCTCGCCACCCTCGACGCCGAACAGCTCAGCCTCCATCGTCTCGGGCGTGATGGTCGCCGCATTGATGACGACGAAGGGTCCGCTCGCCCGCGAGGAGGCGGCGTGCAGGGTGCGCGCCGAGAGTTCCTTGCCGGCGCCCGGCGCGCCCGAGATCATCACGCGGGCATTGGTCGGGGCCACGCGCTCGATGGTCTGGCGCAATTGGTTGACCGCCACCGAGGCGCCGACGATTCGGCTCGCCTGACCCGAGCGGACCTTGAGGTCGCGCACCTCGCGCTTGAGGCGGGAGGCTTCGAGCGCGCGCTCGGCCACGAGGATCAGGCGGTCGGCCTTGAACGGCTTCTCGATGAAGTCGTAGGCGCCGGATTTGATCGCCGCCACCGCGGTCTCGATGTTGCCGTGGCCCGAGATCATCACCACCGGCAGGTCCGGATGCCCGGCCTTGATCAGGTCGAGCACCTGCAATCCGTCGAGGCGCGAGCCCTGGAGCCAGATGTCGAGGAAGACGAGGTGGGGCCGGCGCGATTCGATCGCCGCCAGCGCCTCGTCGGACCCGGCGGCGGTGCGGGTGCGATGCCCCTCGTCGTCCAGGATGCCCGCGACCAGATCGCGGATGTCGGCCTCGTCGTCGACGATCAGGATGTCGGCGCTCATGGCTGCATCTCCGCGACGCGTCGCGCTTCCATGGCGCCCTCCGTGTTCTTGTCCATCGTTGTCCCGTCACGCGCGCCCAGTGCCGCGGAGCGTGTCCGCTCCCCTCCCGCACCGGGCTCGGCATTGTGTCCGTCCTGCCGACCGACTTCCCGCGGCAGCCGCATGCGGACCTGTCCGCCGCGCCCCTCCGGGTTGTCGTTCAGCTCGATCCCGCCGCCATGCTCTTCGAGCACCTTGGAAACGATCGCCAAACCGAGGCCGGTCCCGCCCTCGCGGGTCGTCATATAGGGTTCGAGAAGGCGCTGGCGCCCCTCTGCCGGAAAGCCTTTTCCGTTGTCGGTGACTTCGATCACCACGAAGGCATCCTCGACAACCAGCTTCAGCGCCACCCGCCCCTTGCCGCCCTCGGCGGTCAGCACATCCTCCGGCACCGCCTGGACCGCCTCGACGGCGTTCTTCAGGATGTTGGTGAGCGCCTGGGAGAACAGCCGCACGTCGAAGGCGGCCACGACGCGGCCCCGCTCGTCGGCGCCGACCGTATCGAAGGGGAAATCCAGATCGGGATGCGCCATGCGCAGCATGAACAGGTTCTGCCGGGCGATCTCGGCGAGATCCTGCTGCGTGATGGCGGGCTTGGGCATCCGGGCGAAGGAGGAGAACTCGTCCACCATCCGCTTGATCTCGTCGACCTGCCGCACGATCGTGGCGGTGCACTGCTCGAACACCTCCTTGTCGGCAGTAATCACTTTTCCGTACTTGCGGCGGATGCGCTCGGCCGAGAGCTGGATCGGGGTCAGCGGATTCTTGATCTCGTGGGCGATGCGGCGGGCGACATCCGCCCAGGCGGACGTGCGCTGCGCCGTCACGAGATCGGTGATGTCGTCGAGCGTCACCACGTAGCCGCGCGCCTCGCCCTGCGCCTGCTCGCTAGTGACGCGCACGGCAATCGTGCGCTCGCGCCCGCCGCGCACGAGCTGGATCTGCTGCTGAAGCGCCCGCTGGCGGCCCTCGGCCTCGGGGAACAGGGCGGCGATCTCCGGCACGACGCTCGTCAGGGGCTGGCCGACGAGCTCCTTGGCCGTGAGTCCCAGCGTGCGTTCCGCGCCCGGATTGGCGATGGTGATGACCCCGTCGGCATCGACGCCGAGCACGCCCGGCGACACGCCTGAAAGCACGGCTTCGGTGAACCGGCGGCGGCGGTCGATCAGATCGTTGGCCGCCCGCAGGCCGTCGTGCTGGCGGCGAAGCTCCTGCGTCATGGTGTTGAAGCTCTCGCCGAGATGGGCGAGGTCGCCGTCGGATTTCCGCGCCGGCACGCGGGCGTAGAAATTGCCGGCGGCGACCTCGTCGGCGGCGTTGATGAGACGGCGGATCGGGGCGACGAAGCGGTTGGCGAAGTTCAGACCGAACCACACCGCCGAGAGCAGCGTGATCAGGGCGATCAGGATGAAGACCGAGGCGAAGGCGATCTGCACGTAGCGGCGCAGCTCGTCGAAGGTCAGGTACTCGGCCGCCGCGGCGCGGGCGACGCCGGGGAAGTCGATGGCGAGCTGGCTCACCTCGCGCTGCACCAGCAGCACGGCATTGTCGTAGGCCGGCATCCGCATCAGCGCGGCGAAGACCCGGCCCTCGTTGGGCAGCAGGCAGATCGGGTCGCTCGACTTCGCCGCATCCTCGAAGGCCGCCGCCGAAGGCAGGCGCGTCTGCTTGAGCACGTCGATATTGGCGCGCGCCACCACCTCGTTGGGCCCGCGCATGATCTTGACGATCGGCAGGCCGAGGGCCTGGGCGCGGGTCGTCATGAAGTTTTCGAACCACTCGCGGTTCACGTCGAAATTCGGCCGCGCGCGGGTCAGGTCGTCGGCGAAGATGCGGATCTCGCGGGCGAGCGACTGGCAGTGGTTCTCTTGGTAGGCGTCCGCGACCTGCACGGATTTCAGCACCACGTCGCGGACCCGGTCGGTGAAGCCCAGCGACAGCCCGACATCGATCGTCACCGAGGCGACGATGGCGAGCAGAATGGTCGGCAGAATCGCGATCAGGCTGAAGAGGCCGACGATGCGGGTGTGCAGCCGCGCCACCGAGGCGTGGGTGCGCCGGGCGTGGAGGAAGACCCGCGCCTCCCAGACGATCACCACCACGAGGGCTAGGACCAGCACCGCGTTGACCGAGAGCAGCACCACGCCCGAGGTCGGGGTCCGGGTGATCTGGATGATGCCCGCGAGGATGAGGAAGGTGACGGAGGCCGAGATCAGCGCCGTCAGCACCACCGCAGCGCCGATCCAGCCGGGCCCCCGCGGCGGGGAATCGAACCGGCGCGCGACCGCCTCCGCGCCGTCCTCTACGGACGGGGCATCGGACGGTGCTTCCTGAGAACGTCGCGACAGCAGCGGCATCGCTGATGCGGGGCCACAACAGTGTGGCGAAATTAATACGAATCAGCCAAGCTTGCTCAGCAGATCAGGCCGCCAGACCGCCCCAGCGGCGCAAGTCGCGGAAGCGGCGCCCGTCGGAAAAGCGAACCGTGACGCTCTCCGAGAGGCGACCGGCGGCATCGATTTTCACGCTGTCCGGCCGCTCCAGCTCGTCGGCCCGTTCCAGGGCGGCGGCGACCGACATCGGCACCGGTTCGGCCCCGCCGAAGGCGCGCCACCACAGCACCGCCTTCTCGCGGGCGTGGCCCGAATGTTCGAGGCAGACCTCGACCCGGCAGCCGCCGCCGCGCCAGCGAAAGGCCACTTCGAGCCGGTCCGGGCCGGAGCCGCCGTGGCCACGGTCGAGGCGCCAGCCGGTCACCTCGCGCCAGGGAGAAATCGATTCGGACAGAATCGGCAGAGCATCCTCGGCGGTTGCCGCGTGGGGCGCGTCCTCCTCTTCCGGCTCGGGCTCGACCCAGCAGGCCTCGCAGGTGCTGGCGTTCAGCGCGATCAGCGCGCCGCAGCCCGGGCAGGGCTTTGCCCGCATGCTGCCCGGTGCGGCGGGACCGAGAGCGACGCTGCGGGCCGTCACGGCATCGACGGGGCCGTGCATCCGCACCAGCCCGGCATAGTCGAGCACGATCGCGTCCGCCTTGCCCGGCGCCCGGCGAAGCGCCCGCCCGACCTGCTGCACGTAGAGCCCGGCCGATTGTGTCGGACGCAACAGCGCGATGAGATCGACCTCCGGTACGTTGAAGCCGGTCGAGAGCACGCCGACCGAGACGAGGCAGCGGATTCTGCCTAAGCGAAAATCGCGCACGATCCGGTCGCGTTCGCGCTTGCCCGTCTCGCCGGTCACGGTCTCGCAGGAGAACCCCTCCGCACGGATCGCGTCGCGCACGGAGGCCGCGTGGGCGAGCCCGGCGCAGAAGGCGAGCCAGGCCCGCCGCTCGCAGCCGTAGCCGACCATCTCCTCGACCGCCGCGCGGGTGATCCATTCGCGGTTGACCGCCGCCTCCAGCGCCGAGGGGACATAGTCGCCGCCGCGCTTGGGCACCCCCGATACGTCAAGAGCGAGCGCGGTGGCCTTGCAGACGAGGGGTGCGAGGAAGCCTTGGTGGATCAGGTCGCCGACGAGCGACTCATAGACGATCCGCTCGAACACCCTCCCCTCGCCCTCGTCGAGTCGGCCGGAATCGAGGCGGTAGGGCGTAGCGGTGAAGCCCGCGACCTTGAGATCCGGGTTGCCGGCCCGCGCCGCGGCGAGGAAGCGGCCGTAGCCGGTCTCGCTCGCGCGGGGCACGAGATGGGCCTCGTCGATGACGATGAGATCGATGGCACCGAACAGTTCGGCCCTGTCGCGCACCGACTGAATCGAGCAGAACACGACCTGCGCGTGGACTTCGCGCCGCCCGACGCCAGCGGAGAAGATACCGGCAGGCGCCTCCGGCCAGTAGGCCAGCAGCTCGCCGTGGTTCTGCACCACGAGTTCGCGGACATGGGTGAGGACGCAGATCCGCGCCCCCGGTGCCTTCTCGAGCCATTCGCGGATCAGCGCGGCGATGACGAGCGCCTTGCCGGCTCCGGTCGGCAGCACGACGAGGCCGGGGCCGCCGCCCTGGTCCCAGTGTCGGTCGAGCGCGTCGAGGGCGGCGCGCTGGTACTCGCGAAGGCGCAGCATGGCGCGCCTTTAGCGAAGCGCGGCCGTGGAGAACAGAGGGAGATCACCGCGAGGTGCGAAACACCTGCAGGTCGAGATCGCGCACCTTCTTGCGCAGGGTGTTGCGGTTGACGCCCAGCAGCTCCGCCGCGCGGATCTGGTTGCCGCGGGTGGCGGCGAGCGCCGCGCCGATCAGCGGGCCTTCGATCTCCCGCAGGATGCGGTGATAGAGGCCGGGCGGGGGAAGCGTGTCGCGATACCCCGAAAAGTAGTCGGCGAGGTGCCGCTCGACCGCGCCGGAGAGCGTCTCGCTGTCGGACGCCCCGTTCTTGCGCGCCGCGCCGCTGCCGTTCACGGCGGCGGGCTGGGCGAGCGGCAGGGTGTCGAGTTCCGCCTCAATCACCGGCCCGGTGATCGTCTCCTGCGGGTAGAGCGCGGCGAGCCTACGAACAAGGTTTTCGAGCTCGCGCACGTTGCCCGGCCAACGGTAGCGCTTGAGCCGTTCCATGGCGTCGCCATCGAGGGTTTTTCGGGTCAGGCCCTCGCGCTCCACCAGCACGAAGAAGTGGCGGATCAGGTCCGGCACGTCCTCCGAGCGCTCGCGCAGGGCCGGCAGGCGCAACGGAACGACGTTGAGGCGGAAGAACAGATCCTCGCGAAAGATTCCCTGCTGGATCGAGACGCGCAGGTCCTTGTTGGTCGCGGCGATGATGCGGACGTTGGTCTTGATCGGCACGCGGCCGCCGACGGTGGTGTACTCGCCCTGCTGCAGCACGCGCAGCAGCCGGGTCTGCGCCTCCATCGGCATGTCGCCGATCTCGTCGAGGAACAGCGTGCCACCCTCGGCCTGCTCGAACCGGCCGGCGGAGCGGGAGAGCGCGCCGGTGAAGGCGCCCTTCTCGTGGCCGAACAGCTCGGATTCGATCAGGTCGCGCGGGATCGCCGCCATGTTGACGGGCACGAACGGCCCGGTGCGGCGGCGGCCGTAATCGTGCAGCGCCCGGGCGACTAGCTCCTTGCCGGTGCCGGATTCGCCGGTGATCATCACGGTGAGGTCGGTCGGCATCAGCCGGGCGAGCGCCCGGTAGATCTCCTGCATCGCGGGCGAGCGGCCGACCAGCGGGATGTCCTCGTTTTCCGGGCCCGCACCCGGCGCCGGCGTCCCGCGTGGCCGGGACAGCGCGCGGCCGACGATCGCCGTCAGTTCCTTCAGGTCGAAGGGCTTGGGCAGGTATTCGTAGGCGCCGCGCTCCGAGGCGCGGATGGCGGTCATGAAGGTGTTCTGCGCGCTCATGACGATGATCGGCAGTTCCGGCCGCACCCGCTTGATGCGCGGCAGCAGGTCGAACACGTTCTCGTCGGGCATCATCACGTCGGTGATGACGAGGTCGCCCTCACCCTGCGCGACCCAGCGCCAGAGCGTCGAGCAGTTGGAGGTGGTGCGCACCTCGTAGCCGGCTCGCGAGAGAGCCTGGTTCAGAACGGTGCGGATCGCGGCGTCGTCGTCCGCGACGATGATGTGGCCGTTGGGCATGGCTCTCGACTCAGCGCTCCGCAGACGATTCACGCCCGTCGCGGGCGCTCGACATAGGCAGCAGGATCCGGAAGGCGGTGCGGCGGGGAACAGGATCGCATTCGACGATGCCCCCATGGTCCCCGACGATCTTGGCCACCAATGCAAGTCCGAGGCCGGAACCCTGCACCTTGGTGGTGACGAAGGGATCGAACAGGTCCGACAGCATGTCGGTCGGGATGCCCGGCCCGTTGTCGCGCACCGCCACCTCGATCGGCAGGCTGACACGCTCGCGCGAGCCGGGGATCTGAAGGCGCAGGCCGGTGCGGAAGGCGGTGGAGAGGGTGATCTCGCCCTCGACCGTGTCGGTGCCGATCGCCTCGGCCGCGTTCTTCACCAGGTTGAGGATCACCTGGATCAACTGGTCCCGGTTGCCGAGAACGGGCGGCAGAGAGGGGTCGTAGTTCTCGATGAAGCGGATGTGACGGGCGAAGCCCGACTGCGCCGAGCGCTTCACCTGATCGAGCACGCCGTGGACGTTGACGGGTCCGCGCTCCACCGGCCGCTCGTCGCCGAACAGCTCCATGCGTTCGACGATGCGCACGATCCGGTCCGACTCGTCGCAGATCAGACGGGTGAGAAGACGATCCTCGTCGTCGCGCTCCTGTTCGAGCAGTTGCGCCGCGCCGCGGATGCCGGCGAGCGGGTTCTTGATCTCGTGGGCGAGCATGGCGCCGAGCGCGATCATCGAGCGGGCGGCACCCCGATGGGTGAGCTGCCGGTTCATCTTGTCGGCGATGGTGCGCTCTTGCAGCATCAGCACCACGGAATCGTCCTCGTCGCGCAGGGGCGTGGCGAAGACATCGACGCTGCGCTCGGTCCCCGAGCGCGGCTGGACCAGCTCGACGCGATATTCCGAGACGGAGGAGCGGCGGCGGCGCACCTCAGCGACGAGGGCGATGATTGGCGAGGAGAAGGGGATGATGTCGCGCAGCCGTCCGCGCAGCATGAGCCGGGCGGAGGCGTCGAAGAACAGTTCGGCGGCGTGGTTGACCCTGAGGATCCGCTCGTCCGGCCCGATGGTGAGAACCGGCAGCGGCAGCGAATTCAGCACCGCCTCGGCCGGCGGCAGGGATTCGGGGGCGGGCTCATCGGAAAAGGGCATCAGGCCGCCTCGCCGAGGGGCGTGGTCGCCGTCCCGGCCGGTTCGAGGAAAGCGCGCCGCAGAAGGCGCAGGGCCTCCGCGGGATCGTGGGTGGTGACGAGGCGGCGACGGTCGTCCAGGCTCAAGCCGCCAGCCGCGTCGGCATAGGCGGCCAGATGCTTGCGGGCGTGGCGCACGCCCATGGCCACGCCGTAAAGCGCGATCAGACCCTCGTAATGCTCGGTCGCGACCGCGGCGCGCTGCTCTGCCGTAAGCGCAACGATCGTCTGGCCGGCGAGGCCGGCGGCGATTTCGCCGACGAGCCAGGGACGGCCGACCGCCGCGCGCCCGACCATCACGCCCGCTGCGCCGGATTGCGCGAGGCAGGCGCGGGCCTCGTCCAGGCTCGTGACGTCGCCGTTGGCGATGACGGGGATGCGCACCGCCTCGACCACGGGCCGGATCGCCGTCCAATCGGCCCGGCCCTTATAGAATTGCTGCCGGGTGCGGCCATGGACGGTCACACCGTTGAGCCCGATGGCCTCGGCGCGGCGCGCAAGCTCGGCAGCATTGAGGCTGGCGTGATCCCAGCCGAGCCGCATCTTCACCGTGACCGGTACATCGACCGCATCACGAACCGCCGCGAGCAGGCGGGCGGCGTGGTCGAGGTCACGCATCAGCGCCGAGCCGGACTCGCCGCCGGTCACGGTCTTGGCCGGGCAGCCCATATTGATGTCGATGGCGTCCGCACCGTTGGCCACCGCGATGCGGGCGGCCTCGGCCATCGGTTCGGGCGCGCAGCCGGCGAGCTGCACCACGTGGGGGTTCACCCCAGCCCCCTCGGCCCGAACCTGCGATTCGGCATCGCCCTTCGCGAGTTCGGCCGCCGCGACCATCTCGGAGATCACTGCGCTGGCGCCGAGCCGCTGGGCGAGGCGGCGCATATGGAGATCGGTGACACCGGACAGCGGCGCCAGCAGAACCGGCGGGTTCTTCACCCCCCGATCATCAGCCCCGCGCAGCGCGCTCAAATAATGGTCACGTGTCATTGTGCACAAGAAATAGCCAAATGGCCGGCAGACGCAAGCGCTCGGTGCGTTTGCCTTCGCGCTTCTTGACGCATAAGCACGCGGCGATCCCCATCCATCCCCAGATGATTTTCACTCGAGGCCACAGCATGTCCGATGAAGCCGCGTGGCCGCAGGGCGGCGAGACGGTTGCGGCGGTCGTGGTCGCAGCCGGCAAAGGGTTGCGGGTCGGCGGTGACCTGCCCAAGCAGTATCGCCGCGTCGGCGGCCGGGCCGTGCTGACGCGGACCCTGGCGGCGTTGGCGGCATCCCCCCGCATCACCCGCATTCAGCCGGTGATCGCGCCCGACGCCCAGGATTTCTATCGCGAGTGCGTCGCCGACCTCGAGCCGGCGATGCGCGAAAAGCTCGCCGAGCCGGTGCCGGGCGGCGCCACGCGCCAGCAATCGGTCGCGGCCGGGCTCGAAGGGCTTGCCCGCTCCGGTACGCCGGACCTGGTGCTTGTCCACGACGCGGCGCGGCCCTTCGTCGACGAAGCCCTGATCGCCCGTGCCATTGCGGCGGGCGCCGAGCACGGCGCGTCGGTGCCGGGCATTGCGGTGTCTGACACGATCAAGCTCGTGGAGGCGATTGCGCCCGGCATCGGCGCCGTTCGCGAGACTCCGGCCCGCGAGAATCTTCGCGCGGTGCAGACCCCGCAAAGCTTCCGCTTCAGCCTGTTGCTCGACGCCCATCGCCGGGCGGTGGCCGAAGGCCGCGACGGCTTCACCGATGACGGGGCGCTCGCCGAATGGGCCGGGCTGCCGGTCGTGGTGTTCGAGGGCGATTCCCACAACCGCAAGATCACCCAGGCGGCGGATCTGATCGAGGCAGACCGGGCCTTCTCCGGCCGGGCTTTCTCTGAACCTACGACCGCGATATCTGATGACCCCATGACCACGTATGTGACCCGCCTCGGCACCGGCTTCGACGTTCACGCCTTCACGGAGGGCGACCATGTCTGGCTCGGCGGCGTGAAAATTCCTGCCGATCGCGGCGTGCTCGCCCATTCCGACGGCGACGTGGCGCTGCACGCGCTCACCGATGCGCTGCTCGGCGCCATCGCCGACGGCGATATCGGCACGCATTTCCCGCCCTCCGACGAGAAGTGGCGCGGCGCGGCCTCCGACCAGTTCCTGGCCCATGCCTGCGAATTGGTGCGGGCGCGCGGCGGCAAGATCGACCATCTCGACATCACGGTGCTGGCGGAAGCCCCGCGCATCGGCGCGCACCGCGAGGCGATCCGCGCGCGCATTGCCGAGATCGCCGGCGTGCCGCTCTCCTCCGTCTCGATCAAGGCGACGACGACGGAAAAGCTCGGCTTCGTCGGCCGGGCCGAGGGCCTCGCCGCCCAGGCGGCGGCCACGGTGCGGCTGCCCGAGATCTGCGCCGAAATCGAAACCGAGGCGGAGACCAACGAGCGCCGCTCGTGATCAAAGACGCCGCCCTGCTCGCTCGCGCCGAGGCGCTGGTGCGGGCCTACGCGGCGGCGGGCAAAAAGATCGCGACGGCCGAGTCCTGCACCGGCGGTCTCGTGGCCGGGCTGCTCACCGCGGTGCCCGGTTCGTCGGCGGTGGTGGAGCGAGGTTTCGTCACCTATTCCAATGAGGCCAAGAGCGAATCCATCGGCGTGCCGATCGACCTCATCGTGGCCCACGGCGCGGTGAGCGAGCCGGTGGCCCGCGCCATGGCGGAAGGGGCGCTCAAGGCTTCACGGGCCGATGTGGCGGTCTCCGTCACCGGCATTGCTGGGCCGGGCGGCGGCAGCGAGGCCAAGCCGGTCGGGCTGGTGCATTTCGGTCTGGCGACGAAGGATGGCCCGACCCGGCATGTCGAGCGCCGCTTCGGCGATCTGGGTCGGGCGGAGATCCGGCGGCTGTCGGTGGCGCAGGCGTTGGCACTACTGGAGGGCGCGATTGATCCGTTCCGTCATTGCGAGCCGTATGGCGAAGCAATCGAGCGGCGCGATACCTCCGGATAGGGCGAGCGCTGGATTGCTTCGGCTCCGCCTCGCAATGACGAAGGCAGGATCGAGCCTCGCTCCTACCCCAGCAGCCGGTCGAGCGTGATCGGCGTCTTGCGCACCCGCACGCCGGTCGCATGATACACCGCGTTGGCGATGGCGCCGGCCGTGCCGGTGATGCCGATCTCGCCGACGCCCTTGATGCCGAGCGGGTTCACGTGCGGGTCGTGCTCATCCACGAGAATCGCCTCGATCGACGGCACGTCGGCATTCACGGGCACGTGGTACTCGCCGAGATTGGCGTTCATGACGCGGCCCGAACGGGGATCGACGATGGCGTTCTCGTGGAGCGCGAAGGACACGCCCCAGATCATGCCGCCGTAATATTGGCTGGTGACGAGGCGCGGGTTGACGATTCGGCCGGCGGCGAACGCGCCGACGAGGCGCGTGACGCGGATTTGACCGAGATCGGGATCGACGCTCACTTCCGCGAAGACCGCGCCGTGAGCGTGCATGGCGTAAGCCTCGCGGGAAGCCGGATCGGCGGCGCCCTGCCCCTGCGCCGAGACGGAGGCGCGGCCGGCGCGGTTCAGGATCTCGGAGAAGGATTCACTGCGTCCCTCGTCGTCTCGCCGCACCAATCGGCCGCCGCGGGCGAAGACGCCGGCATTGCCGGCGCCGAAGAGCGGCGAGCGCTCGTCGTTCGTGGCGAGGTTGGCCAATTGCGCTAGCACCGCGGCGGCGGCGGAGTGGATTGCCGAGCCGGCCGTGGCCGTATGCGCCGATCCGCCGGCAATGCCGGCATTCGGCAGGTCCGAAGTGCCGCTCTGGAAATCGAGCCGGTCGAGGTCGATCCCGAGCCCGTCGGCGGCGATCTGCGCCAGCGCGGTCCAGGCGCCCTGCCCCATATCCTGGGCGCCGAGCGCCACAGTGCCGCTGCCGTCGGCGCGGATCTCCGCCCGTGCCTCGGCCTGCATCATCAGAGCCGGAAACAGGGCCGTGCCCATGCCGTAGCCGACGAGACGGCCGGCGGAATCGCGCATCGAGCGCGGCTCCTTCGCCCGCTTGTCCCAGCCGAAGCGAGCAGCGCCCTGCGCGTAGCATTCGCGCAGGGCCTTGGATGAGAACGGGCGGCCCGAGATCGGTTCGGACTCGGCGTAATTCCTGAGCCGGAATTCCAGCGGATCAAGACCGCAGGCCTCCGCCATCTCGTCGATGGCGCCCTCGAGGGCAACGCTCCCCGAGGCCTCGCCCGGCGCGCGCATGAAGAGCGGCGTACCGGTATCGACCCGCACGCCGGAATGGCGCGTGGCGACCGCGGGCGCGGCGTAGAGGTAGCGGGAGATGGCGCTGGCCGGTTCGTAGAACTCGTCGAAGCGGCTCGTCGCGGTCAACGTGTGGTGGTCGAGGGCGGTGAGCGCGCCGGACGCGTCGGTGCCGAGCCGGAGCGTCTGGCGCGTCTCCGCACGGTGCCCGACGGGTCCGAACATCTGCTCCCGGCGAAGCACGAGCTTCACCGGCCGGCCGACGAGCTTGGCCGCCATCACACCGAGCACTTGCGGCCCGGACAGGAAGCCCTTCGAGCCGAAACCGCCCCCGAGGAAGGGCGAGCGAACGAGGACGTTCTTCGGATCCAGGCCGAACAGACCGGCGAGCCGCATCTTGGCCATCGCCAACCCCTGGCTCGGGGTCTCGACGACGAGTCGATCACCGTCCCACTGCGCCACGATGGCGTGGGGTTCGAGGGCATTGTGATACTGCGCCGGCGTCTCGTAGGTCGCCTCGACCCGACGCTCGGCCCGCCTTAGCCCGGCCTCGACATCGCCGCGCGACATGATCGTCTTGTCGCCCGCACCGACGCCTTCGGGCGCAATCGGCTCGTCCGCGTCGAGCCCGATCCGCGGCGGGTCAACTTCGTAGCGCGGCGCCAGCAACTCGGCGCCCTCGGTCGCGGCCTCCAGAGTCTGCGCGATCACCACTGCGATCGGCTGGTGGGCGTAGCGAACCCGGTCGTTCTGCAGCAGATCGAGCCTGAACATGAAGGGGTTGTCCTTCGCGTCCGGGTCCTGGGCGAGACGTGGGGCATTGGCGCCCGTCATCACCTCGACCACACCCGGATGGGCCTTGGCCGCCGCGATGTCGAGGCTGGCGACCCGGCCGCGGGCGATGCGGCTCACCGCCACCACCGCGTGGAGCAAGCCCTCGGGCCGGTTGTCGGCGGCGTAGGTCGCCTGTCCCGTCACCTTCAGGAGGCCGTCGCGGCGGGTGAGCGGCTGGCCGATGCTCGACCCGTGCCGGGCCTGCTCGTAGGCGATGTCAGGCATGGAGCGCATCTCCCGAGAAGGCGGAGGCCGGGAGCGCCGGCATGCGCTCCGGGGTGCCAGCGGTGGCAAGGGTCAAGGTCCGCACGATGAGGCGCCGGGCCAGCTCGATTTTGAAGGCGTTGTCGCCGGAGGGCCGGGCCTGGGCCAGGGCGGCGTCGGCCGCCTCACGAAAACACTGCTCGCTCGGCTCCGCGCCGGCCAGCACGTCCTCGGCCGCGCGGGCGCGCCAGGGCTTGAGGGCGACGCCGCCGAGCGCGATCCGCGCTTCACCGATCCGTCCGTTGTCCAGTCGAAGCGAGGCCGCCGCCGAGACCACGGCGAAGGCGTAGGAGGTGCGGTCGCGGACCTTGAGGTAGCGGGAATGCCCGGCGAAGCCCGCGGCCTCGGCCGGCAGGCGTAGCGCCACGATCAGGTCGCCCGGCTCCAGCACCGTCTCCCGGTCCGGTCGGTCGTCCGGCAGGCGGTAGAGAGCGTCGAACGGCACCTCGCGGGCGCCGGCCTTGCCCTCGATCTCGACGGTTGCGTCGAGCGAGACCAGGGGCACGCAGAAATCGGACGGGTGCGTGGCGATGCAGTGCTCGCTCCAGCCAAGCACGGCGTGAAGCCGCGTCTCGCCGCCGCGCGCGTCGCAGCCGGCGCCGGGATCGCGCTTGTTGCAGGCGCTGGCCGGGTCGTAGAAGTAGGGACAGCGGGTCCGCTGCAGCAGGTTGCCGGCGACGGTGGCGGCATTGCGCAACTGCGCCGAGGCGCCGGACAGCAACGCTTCGGCCACCGCCGGGTGCGAGGTCGCGAAGTCCGTGTCGTAGGCGAGATCGCTGTTCCGCACGAGGGCGCCGATGCGCACGCCCCCATCGGGCAGGTGCTCGATCTTGTCGAGGCCGGGCAGATGCGTGACGTCCACGAGCCGGGCGGGACGCGCGATGTTGCCTTTCATCAGGTCGAGCAGGTTGGTGCCGGCGGCGAGATAGGCGGCGCCCGGCTCGCTGGCCGCCGCGACGGCTTCGGCGACGCTGCTCGCGCGGAGATAGTCGAAGCGGTTCACGCCGCACCTCCCTGCGCGGACCCGGCCATACGCGCCTGGGCGTCGAGGACGGCCTGAGTGATGCCGATATACGCGCCGCAACGGCAGAGATTGCCGCTCATGGCCTCGCGCACCCGCTCGGGATCGTCGCCCGCATGGCCCTCGCGGATCAGCCCGACGGCGCTCATGATCTGCCCCGGCGTGCAGAAGCCGCACTGGAAGCCGTCATGGTCGATGAAGGCGGCTTGGACCGGGTGAAGCGCGTCGCCCTGCGCCAGGCCTTCGATGGTCAGAATATCGGCGCCTTCGAGGCTGACAGCCAGAGCGAGGCAGGAATTCACCCGCCGCCCGTCCACGAGGACGGTGCAGGCGCCGCACTGCCCTCGGTCGCAGCCCTTCTTCGAGCCGGTCAGGCCGAGCCGTTCGCGCAAGAGATCGAGGAGGGTGACGCGCGGATCGTCGAGTTCGATCGCGCGGGGCTCACCATTGACGGTCAGCGTCAGACGAAACGTCATGTGGAGACGGCTCCTGGTCCGTGTCCTGTCTGGAAGCGTTTCAATTAGCCCGGCTGTTTCCGGCGACCAGTGCGGCCAAACGGATCCTTTCGGTCGTTCGCCCTCCCACGAATGCCGGTTCGGAGTTCTCGCTCGCCCGACGCGATCCGGGGACGATGCTTTACGCCGGCCCGCTCCGCGCCCCGGCGCTCAGGCCCAGCAGCGCGTCGATGAGCGGCTGCGCGCTCGCTGTGACGGCGCGATCTCGAGTTTCGAGAACGAGATCCGGAGCCTCCGGCACCTCGTACGGAGCCGAGATCCCGGTAAAGTTCGGGATCTTCCCGGCCCGAGCGCGATCGTAAAGCCCCTTCGGATCGCGGGCCTCGCAGACCGCGAGCGGCGTGTCGATGAAGACTTCGAGGAACGGAATGTCGCCGGCGACCGCCCGTGCCGCCGCACGCTCGGCGGAATGGTGAGATCAGCGATACGATTACCACGAGGCCGGCATCCGCCATGAGACGGGCAGCCTCGGCAGCGCGGCGGATATTCTCGACCCGATCCGCCGCCGTGAAACCGAGGTTGCGGTTGAGCCCCTGGCGCAGGTTGTCGCCGTCGAGCACCATGCTGCAGCGGCCGGCCTCGGTCAGCGCCCGATCGACCGCATCGGCGATGGTGGATTTGCCCGCGCCGGACAGACCGGTCAGCCACGCAATGGCCGGGCGTTGACCCATTCGCGCCCAGCGTCTGTCGCGCGGTTGCAACGGCTGCCAAGTCAGGTCCGATTGCACCTGTCTGCCGAGACTCGTCGCCGTCAACCGGCTCCCCCATCCGCCGCGTCTTGCACTTTGCCGCCGAGACCGGGGCGAGGTTTGCTCAAGCCGGCCTTCTCTCAGACGGGTTTCCCACGTCGCGCGAGAAAAGAAAACAGTTAGATCGAAAGGTTGATAGGAATTTACGTATGTGAATCGTGTCAGTGAGACCAGATTCGTCTGTTAATGAGATGATTTTTCGATTTTCATGACTATATGAAAGGAAGCAAAACGGTTTATATTTGCAATTTATGAAAACTATGAGATGGATTAGGAAAATCTACGATAAAATCGGACTTGTGATTGGCGCAAAATCTTCGTCTTGCCTGATGATATCGTTGCAGAGTCCTCAACCTAGTGGCGCGTTTTCGCGCAAAATTTCATGCCGCGCGTTTTCGGAGGCTTCGCCGCCTTCGATGTCTGAAAAGTCGGACGCGTGCATTAACTGTCCTGCACATTGCAAATCGGGTTGCAGTCCAGTACCGCTCGTTTCAGTTTCTTTTGAAAAGGGAGGCGCAGTATGTTTGTCGGCATCGTCTCCCATCGCGCAGGAAGCGTGATCGCTCCTGCCGGAATCGCCTAGGCGCATTCCTCCGCTGCGCGGCCCCACGGTCGGCGCGGCGCACAAGTCCCTCCCGATCTGATCCTGCCGGACCGCACGCTTCGGCCCGCGGTGTCCGCGCCTTCCGGAGCCGACGCTTCGCCGTCGGGCGTTGCCATGTCCCTGTCTTCCCCCCGGCGCGCGGATGCCGTCCGCCGCGTCCTCGCCTTCGTCGTCCGCGGTTGGCGCGAACGCCTCGGCCTCGTCGGCGCCCTCGTTGCCGCGATCACGCTCGCTACGCTGGTAGACGTGATGCTGCCGCTCTATGCCGGCCGCCTCGTCGATGCGCTTGCCGGGGCCGAGCGGCACGCCGCGCTCCAAGCCGCGCTGCCGGCCTTCGCGGTGATGACCGTTCTGAGCCTCGGGACGGTGCTGTTGCGCCACATCGCCTGGAGTCTCGTGGTGCCGCTGACGCTCGGCACCATGTCCGACATCGCGAGTCGGAGTTTTGCCCGTGTCCAGCGCTTCTCGATCGAATGGCACGCCAATACCTTTTCGGGCTCCACGGTGCGCAAGATCTCGCGCGGCATGTGGGCGCTCGACGGGCTCAACGACGTTCTGCTGCTGTCGATCCTGCCCTCCGTCGTGGTGCTGGCGGGGACGACGATCGTGCTCGGCCTGCACTGGCCGGCCATGGGCGCGGTGATCGGGATCGGCGCGCTCGTCTATGTCGGCGCCGCCGTCATCCTGGCGACTCGGGTGATCGCGCCCGCGGCGACGCTGTCGAACGCCCTCGATACGCGGCTCGGCGGCGCCCTCAGCGACACGATCGGCAACAACGCCGTGGTGAAGGCCTTCGGTGCCGAGGCGCGGGAGGATGATCGGTTCGCCCGCGTCCTATCGAAGTGGCGGCGGCGCACCCGGCGCACTTGGATGATCGTGACATGGAGCGGAACGGCCCAACTCGGGCTGCTTCTCGCCTTCCGTACCGCCATCGTCGCCACGGCTCTGTGGCTGTGGTGGCAGGGGCAGGCCAGCCCCGGCGAGGTCGCCTACGTGCTCACCACCTACTTCGTGGTGCACGGCTATCTCCGCGACATCGGCGGCCACATCAACCATCTGCAACGCTCGGTCAACGAGATGGAGGAGCTGGTGGCCCTCGAATCCGAGCCCGTCGGTGTCGCCGACCGGCCGGGGGCCGTGCCGCTCGCGGTCGAGGGTGGCGCGATCCGCTTCGAGGCGGTGCGCTTCCACTACGGCACCCACGGCACGCCGCTCTACGATGGGCTGTCGGTGACGATCCCCGCCGGTCAGCGGGTCGGTCTCGTCGGGCGCTCGGGGTCGGGCAAGACGACCTTCGTCAAGCTGGTCCAGCGGCTCTACGATGTGAGCGGCGGACACGTGCGCATCGACGGACAGGACGTGGCGGGTGCGACGCAGGCGAGCCTACGGGCGCAGGTCGCCATCGTGCCGCAGGAGCCGGTACTGTTCCACCGCTCGCTCGCCGAGAACATCGCCTACGGCCGGCCCGGCGCCTCGGCGGAGGCGATCGAGCGGGCGGCGCGGCTCGCCAATGCGCACGACTTCATCGCGCGGCTTCCGAAAGGGTACGCCACGCCGGTGGGCGAGCGCGGCGTCAAGCTGTCCGGTGGTGAGCGGCAGCGGGTGGCGCTCGCCCGCGCCTTCCTGGCCGACGCACCGATCCTGATCCTCGATGAGGCGACGTCCAGTCTCGACTCGGAATCAGAAGCGTTGGTGCAGGAGGCGATGGAGCGGCTGATGCAGGGGCGCACCGCCATCGTCATCGCCCACCGCCTCTCGACCGTGCGTGCGCTCGACCGCATCCTGGTGTTCGAGCGCGGCCGCATCGTCGAGGACGGGCCGCATGCCGCGCTGATGCGGCGTCCGGACGGGGCCTATCGCGCCCTGTTCGAGCGGCAATCGGTGCTGGCGGAGAGCGCGTGAGGATCCTGTTCGTCTGCGGCCGGGCCCGCGCCCGCAGCCCGACCGCGGAGCAGATCTTCTCGCGATGGCCCGGCGTTGAAACGGCCTCGGCGGGCGTCTCCGACGATGCAGACGAACCCATCGAGACTGATCATCTGGCCTGGGCGGAGATCGTCGTGGTGATGGAGCGCGCGCACCGGCGGAAGCTGATGCGCCGGTTCGGACCGGCCCTGCGTCACGTCCGGATCGTCTGCCTCGACGTGCGCGACGACTACGCCTTCATGGAACCGGCGCTGGTGAGCCTGCTGGAGGCGCGGGCGGGGCGCTTCCTGACCATCCGGAAGCCGGTTTGATCAAGCGGCCCGTTCGAACGCGTGGCCTTTCGAAAACACCAATCCGAACAGATCCTTGGGATTGTCCGGTTCAGGAATGAGATCGAGCCCCGGCCCGGGACCCGCGATCTCCCGCAGGATGCGCAGGGCTGAAAGATCCTCCAGCGCGAACCCGACCGAGTCGAACAGGGTGATCTCGTCGCGGCCGACGCGGCCCGGTGCGTCGCCGCGCAGCACGCGCCACAACTCGGTGACGGGATAATCCGGGGACATCTGCTGGCTCTCCCCCTCGATGCGCGATTGCGGCTCGTACTCGACGATGGTGCGGGCGCGTGCCACGATGTCCGGGTGCAACTCGGTCTTGCCGGGGCAATCGCCGCCAATGGCGTTGAGATGCTGGCCCGGCTCCACGAGATCGGGTGTGAGGATCGTGGCACGAGTCTTGTCGGCGGTCGCCGTGGTCACGATGTCGGCGCCCGCTACGGCCTCATCGACGGATTTCGCGCAGACGATCTTCAGGCCATGGCCTTCGAGATGGGTCCGCGCCTTCGCCATGGCCGCCGGATCGAGGTCGAACAGCCGGATCTCGTCGATGCCGAGGGCGAGCCTGAAGGCGAGTGCCTGGAACTCCGCCTGGGCGCCGGTGCCGATCAGGGCCATGGAGCGGCTCTCGGGCCGGGCGAGATGGCAGGCCGCGAGCGCCGAAGTCGCGGCGGTGCGCAGGGCCGTCAGCACGCTCATCTCGCAGATCAGCAGCGGATAGCCCGTCGCCACGTCGGCGAGCACGCCGAAGGCGACGACCGTCTGCTTGCCGAGCCGGGTGTTGCCGGGATGGCCGTTGACGAACTTGAAGCTGTAGAACGCGGCGTCGGCGATCGGCATCAGTTCGATCACGCCGCCGGCCGAGTGGCTGGCCAGGCGCGGAGCGAGATCGAATTCCGGCCAACGCAGGAAATCGGCGCGCAGCGAAGCGATGAGACGACGCAGGATGGCCTCGGGCCCTTCACGGCGCAGAAGATCTGCCATCTCGCGGCTGCCGACATAGCGTATCACGACCCTCTCCCGAGCTTGTCCTGGCACAAGCATGATGGAGACAAGTGGATGGTCGATAGCCGCAGAACTGCACGATCGGGACAGGCCATCGCCCGATCGGCTAAGCTCGACTGATCAGAGTGCGAAGGCCATGCTCGACTCGATCGATCGCCGGCTCATAGCCCTGCTACGGACCGACGCGCGGATGCCCCTGGCGAAACTCGCCGCGGCGCTCGGCATCACGCGGGCGACGGCGCGGGCACGGCTCGATCGTCTGCTGACCACCGGCGTCATCACCGGTTTCACCGTCACGGTGCGGAACCCGGAGCCCGGTGGCGTGCGCGCGGTGACACTGATCGAGGTGGATGGGCGCCATGCCGAGAGCGTGATCCGCCGCCTGTCCGGCCTACCGGAGATCCGTGCTCTTCACACAACCAACGGCCGCTGGGACATCGTCGCCGAGATCGAGGTTCCGACGCTCGGCGATTTCGACACGCTGCTGCGGACGATCCGGCAGTTCGAGGGGATCGCCAATTCCGAGACCAGCATCCTGCTCGCTGCTCGTAAGGGCATGTGAGCGGAGCAGCCAGGTCAGGCAGGTGCGCCGTAAATCGCGGCGGCGCGGCCCTCGAACGCGTCGGTGAACTTGCGGAAGGCCCGGTCGAACATCGTGCCCATGAGAAGGCCGAGCGTCCGGCTCTTGAACTCGTAGGTGATGAAGAAATCGACTTCGCAGCCGCCGCCCTCCGCATCGCGGAACGTCCAGCGATTCTCGAGGTGCTTGAACGGTCCGTCGATATATTCGGCGACGATCTTGCGGTTCTCGCGGTCCAGGCTCACGCGGGTGGTGAAACGCTCGCGGATCGCCTTGTAGCCGACGCCCATCTCCGCCACTCGAACCTTGGTGCCGTTCGGCCCCTCGGCGTCCCGCAGCACCCGCAGCGACTCGCACAGGGGCAGGAACTCGGGATAGCGCTCGATATCGGCGACGAGATCGTACATCTGCGTCGCCGAGTGGCGCACGTTCCTCGTGATGCGGAAGGAGGGCATTCGGGCTCAGGCGCTGACGGCGACGGGTGCGGGTCCGAGCTTGGCCAGACGTGCCGCCTTCAGCCGGGCAAAATCCTCGCCGGCATGATGCGACGAGCGGGTGAGCGGCGTCGCCGAGACCAGCAGGAAGCCTTTTGCGTAGGCCGTGGTCTCGTAGGCTTTGAACTCGTCCGGCGGCACGAAGCGCACGACCTCATGGTGCTTGCGGGTAGGCTGCAGATATTGGCCGATGGTGAGGAAGTCGACCTCTGCCGAGCGCAAATCGTCCATGAGCTGCACGACTTCGTTCCGTTCCTCGCCCAGCCCCACCATGATGCCGGACTTGGTGAAGATCGTCGGGTCGAGTTCCTTCACCCGCTGCAGCAGGCGCACGGAGTGGAAGTAGCGGGCACCGGGCCGCACGGTGACGTACTTGCCGGGCACGGTTTCGAGGTTGTGGTTGAACACGTCGGGCTTGGCCGCAACCACGACTTCCAGGGCGCCGGGCTTGCGCAGGAAATCGGGCGTCAGGATCTCGACGGTGGTGCCGGGGCTGGCCCGGCGGATCGCGGCGATGGTGCGTGAGAAATGCTCGGCGCCGCCGTCCTTGAGGTCGTCGCGGTCCACCGAGGTAACGACGACGTGGTGCAGCCCGAGCTTGGCCACCGCCTCGGCGACCTTCTCCGGCTCGGCCGCGTCGAGCCCCTCCGGCAGGCCGGTGCGCACGTTGCAGAACGAGCAGGCACGGGTGCATGTGTCACCCATGATCATGAAGGTGGCGTGCCGCTTCTCCCAGCACTCACCGATATTGGGGCAGCCCGCCTCCTCGCAGACGGTGACGAGGTTGTTGGCGCGGACGATATCCTTGGTCTCGGCCCAGAGCTTCGAACCCGGCGCCTTCACCCGGATCCAGTCGGGTTTCCGCTGGATGGCGGTGTCGGGGCGGTGCGCCTTCTCGGGATGGCGCGGCCGCGCGGGCGCATCCGCCTTGGGCCTCGTGTCGTTGTTCAGGAGATCGAGGACGACGGCCATGGCGATGCGGGGTGAGCCTCACGGGAGCCGGACCGGGCAGCCCGGCCGCGTTCCTGACTTAAGGCGTCGCGCTCCCGGCGCATAGGGCGGGGGCGACAACCTGCCCGGGCCGTAACCCTGCAGTGTGACAATCGTCAGTTCTTGTCGCGTCCGGGCGCCGAGGCGTAGCGGGCCGGGCCAGGCACGCGCAACTCCGGCGCGGTGGGCGCGGTGTAGTCGGCGGTCATTGTCGGCTGGACGCGGCCGGTGAGCGGCAGGCCGATCATACCCGACTTCACAGCGGCGACCTGAAGCGGCATCAGGCGGCCGGTGGCGGTCTGCACCACGGCGCGGGGCTGGACCGCCGGCAGGTAACCCTCGCGGTCGCTCTTTTCGTAGAAGACGTTGCCGCCGGCGGCGGCGACGTAGTGCATGTTGTTGTAGGGGAACTTGTAGCCCGCGGTGTGGAAGTGCAGCGCCGGGCCGACCGTTTCGTGTCGCTTGCCGGAGAGCAGAGCGTCGGCGACCTTTTCCAGGCGCGGCCGGTCCTGCTCGCGCACGGGCTTGGTCAGCACGCCGTTGGCGAATTGCCGCTTCTGGCCCACCACTTCGCAGATCCGGCCCGGATAGGCCGGGGCGTCGAGGCGGTTCATCACCACGGTGCCGACGGCGAAAAGCCCGTCCTCGTCGCTGCGGATCGACTCGAAATACATCGCCCGGGCGAGGCATTCCTTGTCGGCAGCGGTCGGCGCCTGCACGACCTTGGCATTCGTTGCGATCGAACCCGTCGTCAACTCAGCTTGATGCGGAAGCACACCGCAGCCCCCAAGACCCGAACCGGTCAGCGCTAGCCCGAAGAGGCAGAGAAGACGGAAGGTCCGGTCGGCTTGCATGCAGGCTCCTGAAGGCTGACGACGGTCGGCGGTAAAGCTGGACCATTCTGCCCACAGGAGCAAAGAAACTGTTAAGCCTGGACCGTGAATCCAGGGGGGTGTGTCCTTTGGCACACGCTTGCTCTCAACCGTCCCTTCGAGGCGGTTGAACGGAGTGGCGAACTTGAGCGTTCACTACCCTCGAGCATCGTCAGCGAAGGGCCGGGCCATGGTGGACGCGAACGTGGAATTGCCGGGCACCTTCGACGAGCGGATGCGCGAGGAGGCCGCCGCGGCCGGTCGCGCGGCGCTGGAGGCGTCACTGCAACGCTTCACCGACAAGCAGCGCGACGCGTTCTGGAACGCGATCGGGCTCTACTACTCGACCCGCCGACATCCCGGCGCCGAGGAGGCCGGGCTGCGAGCCGCCGCGACGCCGGTCTGATCTATTTCCTTCGAGGTTTCGATGCGCCGCTCCGCCAAGATCGGTCTTTCCGCGCTCGCCATCGTGCTGCTCGGAGGGGCGGCCTTCCTGCGCTTCGTCGTTTATCCGGAATCCGCTTCGCTCGACGTGGCGGCGAGCAGCGGGGCGAGCCCATCCTTGCCGGCGCCGAACCCGACCTTGATGCCCACCGTCAACATCGCCCGCGTGGCGCGCTGGCAGGACGGCGCCAAACCGAAGGCTGCGCGGGGACTGAGCGTCGTCGCCTTCGCCACCGGTCTCGATCATCCGCGCTGGCCCTACGTACTGCCGAACGGCGACGTTCTCGTCGCCGAGAGCCAGGCGCCGAAATCTGGTGACCATTCCACCAGCGTCACCGATTGGGTCGCCGACAAGGTGAAGAGCATGGCCGGCGCCGGCGGCGCCAGCGCCGACCGCATCGTGCTCCTTCGCGACCGGGACGGCGACGGCGTGGCCGAGGAGCGCCACGTTTTCCTCAAGGGCCTCACCTCGCCATTCGGGATGGCGCTGGTCGGCTCCGACCTCTACGTGGCGAATGCCGACGCGCTGGTGCGCGTCCCCTATTCCGAGGGTCAGACGGAGATCACGGAGAGCCCGGAAAAGGTCGTCGACCTGCCCGCCGGCATCAACCACCACTGGACCAAGAACGTCGTCGCGAGCCCGGACGGAAAGACGCTCTTCATCACCGTCGGCTCGAACAGCAATGTCGGCGAGAACGGCCTCGACATCGAGAAGGGTCGCGCGGCGATCTGGGAATACACCGTCGCCACCAAGGCGATGCGCGAGTATGCCACCGGCCTGCGCAACCCGAACGGCCTCGCCTTCGAGCCGGTGACGGGCGCGCTGTGGACCGCGGTGAACGAGCGCGACGAGATCGGCAGCGATCTCGTGCCCGACTACATCACTCGCGTAACGGAGGGCGCCTTCTACGGTTGGCCTTGGAGCTACTGGGGCCAGCACGTGGACGAGCGGGTGCAGCCGCCGCAGCCGGAGAAGGTGAAGCGGGCGATCGCGCCGGATTATGCCGTCGGCACGCATACGGCGTCGCTCGGCATCGCCTTCTCGATGGGATCGAACCTGCCGGACGCCTGGAAGAGCGGCCTGTTCGTAGCCCAGCACGGCTCATGGAATCGCCGCCCGAAGAGCGGCTACAAGGTGATCTACGTGCCGTTCCAAGACGGCAAGCCTTCCGGCGCGCCGGTCGATGCTCTGACGGGCTTCCTCAATGCCGAGGAGAAGGCGCAAGGGCGGCCCGTTGGTGTGGCAATCGACAAGGCCGGGTCGCTGCTGGTGACCGACGATGTCGGGAACGCCGTGTGGCGGGTGACCGGAGCGACGGCGTCCAACTGAACTGATCCGGCTCGGCGCCGTCAGTACAGGTCGCCGTAGCCGACGCCGTAACCCTCGTCGAACACGTCCCGATAGCGTCGGCGAGGGGGCGATCCGTAGGCCTCGTCCTCCCAGGTCCGGCCCCGCGCGCGCACCGCCACTACGCCTTCGTCGTCGCTGCGCCGGACTGAGCGCGTCCGTATGGGCCGCTGGACCTCGGCCACCGGGGCGTCTCTCAGGCTGCCTTCGATGATGACACGGGTGTTGGCCATCTTCTGCTGCTTCACCAGGGAGAACAGCGTCGCGGCGTTGCGCTGCGAGAGACGGACGCAGCCGTGCGAGGCGGCGCGGCCGAGGCGGCGGGTCTGCGTAGTGCCGTGGATCGCGTGGCCGACCTGCGTGAAGAACACCGCGTGCGGCATCGGCGCGTTGTCCCACTCGCGCGAGAAGTGGCTCTTCTCCATGCGGAACGGCCGATGGCTGCCGTTCGGCGTGTCGTGACTCGCGACTCCCGTCGAGACGGGCCAATCGTAGCGCTGAGTGCCGTCGACCACGACGCTCATGCGTTGCGAATCCTTGTCGACGGCGATGAGAAGATCGGCCCGCGCCGCCGGGGCAGCGGTCAGGGTCAGGCTTGCGAGAAACGCGAGAAGAGGCAAGCGCATGGGGACGGTTCCGAGGCTCGATGCCTGCAACATGCCCTTCTCGCATCCCACTTCAAGCGGTGCTCTAGATTATTGTTTTTGCATCGTCTTTTTCCGAAAGCCGGTGTCCACCTTTCGGGGTGCTGCTCCGAGATGCCAGGAGCCGCAGACGACGCCTCTTACCGATCGGCCGGCGCGCTGCGGACGAAGCCGCGGGAGATGAGGCGGCTGTTCTCACGGGCTCGACGCTCGGCCTCCATCAGATCGGACAACGCGTCGGTGATGGCACAGCGCAGAGCGATCCCTGCATCGCCCTGTGTGCTGCTGAGATAGGCCTGGGCGATGTCCTCCACCGGGCAGGAAGCCACTCTCTCCCATCCCGAATCCGCGAAGCGGGTGGACGGGCCGTGGCTCGTCTGCAGCTTGGGCATGGTCTTCCTCCGACTCGGCATGAGAACGAAGATAGAACATACCGAAACGGTTAACGAGACCTTACCGGGATCTTTCGAGGCTGTGGACATCCCGCCCAGCGGCCAAGGTGCATGCCTTCAGCGCAGTCCGGAGCCGCTGAGCGGGTCGAAATACGCATCGGTCGGCCTAGGCGAGAATCCTGCACCGCCGGAAATACCGGCACCCGCAGGGGCGCCGCCGCCGCCCGATCCGATGCTGCCGGCCACGTCGTCCGGACGTCGCCGCGCCGCATTCGCGATCCCGCCGCCGCTGGAACTCAGCCCGCCGCCGCCGGGAGTGCCGGAGGCGCTTGCGCCGCCGAAGTTCAACCCGCCGGCATTGCCGGAGAGTCCAGGCGCCGACGTTCCGAGGCCGGAGATCCCGGACGCGCCACCGAAGCGCAAGCCGCCGGGATTGGCCAGCGCCATGGTTGCGGTGGGGGACGCGACGGTCGCAACCGTCGAAGTCGGACCGAACGGGAGGCCGGGCGCGGTGAAGCCAGAGGGCAGGCCGCCGACCGACGTCTGTGCCAGGGCAGGCACGCCGCCGAGTTGCAAGGCCGAGAGCAGAAAACCGAACCGAAGCATCCGCATCGTCGCCATCGCGATGTCCTCCCGCGTCTCGGCCTTCGAGGGCGCGGATGACCAACGCCGGCTCGACGAGGCAGTTTCCCTCACATCGGTCGGATGCACGGATCGCTACCGGATCGGGTCTGTTGCGCGACGACAGGTCTTAGTTCGAGTGGCCCGGAGCGGCCCCCGGGCGGAGGGCGAAACCCGGGTTTCGAGATCCCGGCCATCGAGAAGGAGGGGCGGGATGTTTCCGCTGGTCGTGGGCCGAGGAAACGGATGCGACGCAGCCGAGCGTTCGGACAGGTTGCGTAAGGGAATACGCCGTTAAAATGATCGCGCCGCAGACTGCCTGACAGCCGATCTACTCCCGATGCTCGTCCACGAAGGCCACGACCGCACCCCCGGCATCGACCGGCGTCTCGCTTGGCCCTTCGCAGGGATTGCCGGCGCCTTGAACGCCGCCGGCTTCTGCGCCTTCGGAACCTTCTCCTCGAACATGACCGGCAACGTGTCGGCCCTTGCCGACCATCTCGGTCTCGGGGAGGCAGCGCTCGCCCTGCCGATGCTGGCTCTCATCGCCGCCTTCATGGTCGGGGCCATGAGTGCGACGCTTCTCATCAGCGCGGGCCGTCATCATCGGTTGCGCGGCGTCTACGCCTACAGCGTGCTGACGGAGGCCCTGTTGCTCGTCGGCCTCGGCGTTCTCGGCTTCTGGCTACCCGCGGGGTGGCACGGCGCGGTCCTCGTCACGGGACTCAGCTTCCTGCTCGGCCTGCAGAATGCCACGATCACCCAGATCACCGACGCCCGTGTGCGCACGACGCACGTGACAGGCATGGTGACCGATCTCGGGATCGGCCTCGCGCGCCGGCTTTCGCAGGGCGACGACGCGTTGGGATCAGACCGGGAGAAGATGCGGCTCTACGGGGTGACGGTGGCCGCCTTCCTGGCAGGGGGTGTCACCGGCGTGCTGGCATGGCGCGTTCTCGGCATTGCCCTGCTCTTCGTCGCTGCCGGATTGTTGGCCCTGATCGCGCTGCCCGGCATCGCTTCGGCCCGCCGGCTGAAGACATCCTGAGGCCGACCCCGCGGCATCCCGTGACGGCGTTTCCGAACTTTCGGGTCTCAGTCGATCGGGCGCATCTACTCGTGCTCCTCACGGAAGACGAGGTAGCTCAACGGCCCGGCGCAAAGGAACAGCAACAGCAGCGTGACGTAGAGGTGGACACGCATCACCGACAGCGATGCGTAGATGCCCGCGAGGCCGATAATGAGCAGGAGAGTACGTATGATCATGGGCCGGCCGATTGTTACGCCAGGGGCGCTCGGCTCACGGTATACGGGCAACAGCTCTCGCGAAGATTCAACCAAAGCGCATTCAAGGCGCACCGGTACTACCGTCCACCGGGAAGTTTGATCGTCCGGTGTAGCGACGGAGAGGGCTCAGGCCTCACCTCAAAAATTGGGGGTGCGCAGGATGGCGGTATCGAGACCGCTCTTGCGCACCCCTGGCATTTTCAGCCTCGAACGATCCCGTCAGGTGTGGATCACCTGGCCATAGGCGTCGAGCACGCTCTCATGCATCATTTCGGAGAGCGTCGGGTGCGGGAAGACCGTGTGCATCAGCTCTTCCTCGGTCGTCTCGAGGTTCATCGCGACGACATAGCCCTGGATCAGTTCCGTCACCTCGGCGCCGATCATGTGGGCCCCGAGCAACTGGCCGGTCTTGGCATCGAAGATCGTCTTGATCAGGCCGTCCGGCTCACCTAGCGCGATCGCCTTGCCGTTGCCCGCGAAGGGGAAGCGGCCGACCTTGATCGAGAGGCCGAGATCCCTGGCCTTGCCCTCGGTAATGCCGACGCTGGCGATCTGCGGGTGGCAATAGGTGCAGCCCGGGATCTTGGCCTTGTCCATCGGGTGCGTGTGAAGACCCTTGATGGTCTCGACGCAGATGACACCCTCGTGTTCGGCCTTGTGGGCCAGCATCGGCGGGCCGGCGACGTCGCCGATCGCGTAGATGCCAGGGACGTTGGTGCGACCGAGCCCGTCATTGACGACGACGCCGCGCTCGATCTTCACGCCGAGCTTCTCGAGCCCGAGGTTCTCGATATTGCCCACGACGCCGACGGCCGAGATCAGCTTCTCGGCGGTGAGCTGCTGCGTCTTGCCCTTGTCATCCTCGACCGTGGCAGTGACCGAGTCGGCGCCCTTCTCGACCTTCGTCACCTTGGCACCGGTGAGGATCTTGATCCCCTGCTTCTCGAAGCGCTTGCGGGCGAGGCCGGCGATCTCGGCATCCTCGACCGGCAGGATCTGCGGCAGCAGCTCGATCACCGTCACCTCGGCGCCCATGGTGCGGTAGAACGAGGCGAATTCGATGCCGATGGCGCCCGAGCCCATCACCAGCAGGCTCTTGGGCATCTTCTCGGGAACCATGGCCTCGTAATAGGTCCAGATCTGCTTCTTGTCGGGCTCGATGCCGGGCAGCACGCGCGGCCGCGCACCGGTCGCGACGACGATGTGCTTGGCCGAATAGGTGCCCGCGCCCTTGGCGCCCTTCGGAGCTTCCGCCCGCTTGGTCTCCTTGACCGTGACCTTGCCGGGCTCGTTGTCCTTGGCCGCCGAATCGATCGAGGCCTCGCCCCAGATCACATCGACCTTATTCTTCTTGAGCAGCATGCCGACGCCGCCGTTGAGCCGGCTCGAAACGCCGCGGGAGCGCTTGACGATCGCCGCCGTATCGAAGCTGACCTCCTTGGCGGAGAGGCCGTAATCGGTGGCGTGCTGCATGTAGTGGTAGATCTCGGCCGAGCGCAGCAGCGCCTTGGTGGGGATGCAGCCCCAGTTCAGGCAGATGCCGCCGAGATGCTCGCGGTCGACCACCGCGGTCTTGAAGCCGAGTTGCGCCGCGCGGATCGCGGTGACGTAACCGCCGGGCCCCGCGCCGATGATGAGGACGTCATAGGTTTCGGACATCAAGGCCTCCTGCTCCCCTCCCGGCTGTGAGGAGGGGTCGAGAGTGAGGATTGGACCACCCGGTCGGCGGTGATGAACGGGATCAAGGGAGAGGCGGCGGGCTGATGACGGCGCCCCACGCGTCATCTCCAGCCCGAGCTCCGCCCGTTCATTCGACGGAGCCCGAGCGAGGGCTCTTGTCGGCAGCTCTCAGACGAGCATCCCCATCGGGTTTTCGATCAAGCTCTTGAACGCCGCGATCAGCTCGGCGCCGAGCGCGCCGTCGAGGACGCGGTGGTCACAGGAGAGCGTCGCGGTCATGGCCTGAACGACGGCCGGTGCACCATCCTTGACGACGACCCGCTTCTCGCCGGCGCCGACCGCCAGGATCGTCGATTGCGGCGGGTTGATCACCGCCGTGAAGTGCTTGATCCCGAACATGCCGAGGTTCGACACCGAGGTGACGCCGCCTTGGTACTCTTCCGGCTTCAGCTTCTTGGCGCGCGCACGGCTCGCGAAATCCTTCATCTCGTTGGAGATGGCGGAGAGCGTCTTCTGGTCGGCCTTGCGGATGACGGGCGTGAACAGGCCGCCGTCGATCGCCACGGCGACGCCGACCTCGGCGTGCTTGAAGCGCAGGATGCGATCTTCCGCCCAGACGGCGTTGGCGGCTGGAACGCGCGTCAGCGCAAGGCCCATCGCCTTGATGACGAAGTCGTTGACCGAGAGCTTGAACAGCGGCTTGCCGTCCTTGTCCTTGCCGGCCGAGCCATTGAGCGTCTCGCGCAGCTTCATCAGCGCGTCGAGTTCGCAATCGACGGTGAGATAGAAGTGCGGCGCCACCTGCATCGCCTCGGTCAGGCGTTTCGCGATGGTCTTGCGCATGCCGTCAAGCGGCACTTCCTCGAAGCTGCCCTTCTCGTAGAAGCCCCGCACCTGATCCAGGCTGAGCGCAGCCGGCGCGCTGCCGGTGGGCGCCGGCTTCGGAGCGGCCTTCTCCTGTGCGGGCGCGGCAGCCGCCTTCGCTTCGGGCTTCGCCGGGGCGCCGGCCTTGGCCGTGCCGCCCTCGATCGCCGCCTGGACGTCACGCTGAATCACCCGGCCATGCGGACCCGAGCCCTTCACGGCAGAGAGATCGACACCCTCCTGCTTGGCGATGCGGCGGGCGAGCGGCGAGGCGAAGACGCGACCGCCGGACCCCTGAGCCGCGGGCTGTATCGCGCCATTCGGTCTGGCGCCCTCGGGGGCCTGATCGACCCGGGCGTAGGAAGCGTGGGCGCCGTCGGGCGCGGCGTTCTGGTCGGGCGTGCTCTTCGGCTCGACGGGGGCGGTCTTCGCCTCGGCGCGACCCGTCGGCGCCTGCACGCTGCCCGGATCCTCGCCCTCTTCGGCGATCAGCGCGATCAGCTCGTTAACCGGGACGTCGGCGGTGCCTTCGGCCACGAGGATCTTGGCCAGCACGCCCTCATCGACCGCCTCGACCTCCATGGTCGCCTTGTCGGTCTCGATCTCGGCGATCACGTCGCCGGACTTGATGGCGTCGCCCTCCTTCTTGAGCCACTTGGCGAGGTTGCCCTTCTCCATGGTCGGGGAGAGCGCGGGCATCAGGACGTTGATCGGCATCGTGTCGTTCCCGAGCGGCCTTGAGAGGGAGGGTCAGTTGAGGGCATTGTTGGGATCGAGGCTCTCTGCCTCCCACCCGGCGCGGATGCGCTCGAAGGCTTCCTCCTCCGAGGTGTCCGTCTCGATCGCGTAGGCACGGGCGGCCTGCCGGGCGAGATCGATCAGCAGGCGCCCCCAGGTCGCCGGATCGTCGAAGGCACGCCGGAGCGCCACGCTGACAGCTCCGTCGACGATGGAGGCGCGCACGATCTCGATCCCGCCCTGTTCCAGGGCGTCGGGCGGGATCTCGAGTTCTTCGAACTTTTCCGACATTGATGCTCGATTACTTGTAGCAGACGGCTTTGACGGCCTCGATGACTTCCGCCACGCTCGGGAGCGCCAGCTTCTCGAGGTTCGCGGCGTAGGGCATCGGCACGTCCTTGCCGGTCACTCGCAGCACCGGCGCATCGAGGTAATCGAAGGCATCGACCATCAGGCGGGCGACGATCTCGGCGCCGACACCCGATTGCGGGAAGCCTTCCTCGACGCAGACGCAGCGTCCGGTCTTCTTGACCGATTCCACCACCGTGGCGCTGTCCATCGGGCGGATCGTGCGCAGGTCGATCACCTCCGCCTCGATGCCCTCTTCGGCGAGCGCCTGAGCCGCCTTGAGGGCGTAGGTCATGCCGATGGAGAAGGAGACGATGGTCACGTCCTTGCCGGGGCGATGAACCCGCGCCGTGCCGATCGGCAGGACGAGATCGTCGATCTCCGGCACCGGGAATGATTGCCCGTAGAGGATCTCGTTCTCGAGGAAGATCACCGGGTTGGGATCGCGGATCGCGGCCTTGAGCAGGCCCTTGGCGTCGGAGGCCGTGTAGGGCGCGATCACCTTCAGGCCGGGCACGTTCGAGTACCACGCGGCGTAGTCGTGGCTGTGCTGCGCGCCGACGCGGGCGGCGGCGCCGTTCGGGCCGCGGAACACGATCGGACAGCCGAGCTGACCACCGGACATGTAGAGCGTCTTGGCCGCCGAGTTGATGATGTGGTCGATCGCCTGCATGGCGAAGTTGAAGGTCATGAATTCGACGATGGGCTTGAGGCCCATGAACGCCGCACCGACGCCTATGCCGGCAAAGCCATGCTCGGTGATCGGCGTATCGACCACGCGCCGCGCGCCGAACTCCTGAAGCAAGCCCTGCGTGATCTTGTAGGCGCCCTGATACTCGGCGACTTCCTCGCCCATGACGAAGACGGCTTCGTCCTTGCGCATCTCCTCGGCCATGGCGTCGCGCAGGGCCTCGCGCACCGTCATGGTCTTCATCGGCGAGTCGGCGGGGAACTCCTCCATCACCGGGTCGGGCGCCTTGTTGGTGATGACGGCGGGAGAGGCAGGGGCCTTCGGCGCGTCGTCGCCGGTCTTGGCGGAGGCGGCCGAGGCGTCGGCCATGCCCTCGGCCTGCATGTCGGGGGTGGGGGCGGGTGCGCCGCCGGAGGCGCCGTTGGGCTTCCCCTTGCCCCCGCTTGCGGCTGCCGCCGAAACGTCCTCGCCCTCTTCGGCGATGATCGCGATCGGCGTGTTGACGGCGACGTTCTCGGTCCCGTCCGCGACAAGGATCTTGGCGAGGATGCCCTCATCGATCGCCTCGACCTCCATCGTCGCCTTATCGGTCTCGATCTCGGCCAGGACGTCACCGGCTTTGACCGCGTCGCCCTCCTTCTTCAGCCATTTGGCGAGCTTCCCCTCCTCCATGGTCGGAGAGAGGGCGGGCATCAGGATATCGGTCGCCATTTGCGCTGCTCTATCGATCCGGGTGCGTCGGTCGGGCGTATGTTCGCGGGCTTGTTCTTGCGAAGGCCTCGCCGGAACTCCCGGGCCGCCAGGGCCCGGGGCGTATCAGGGCACGTTCAGGCGCGCGCTTCGAGAAGGATATCGGTCCAGAGCTCCGAGGGATCGGGCTCGGGATCGTGGGTCGCGAAGTCGGCGGACTCGTTGACGATCTCGCGGACCTTGGCATCGATGCCCTTCAGGTCGGCCTCGGGCACGCCGTGCGCTTCGAGCAGGCGCTTGCGCACCATCTCGATCGGGTCGTGCTCGTCGCGCATCTTCGAGACTTCGTCCTTCGACCGGTACTTCGCCGGGTCGGACATCGAGTGGCCACGATAGCGGTAGGTCTGCATCTCGAGGATGTAGGGTCCCTCGCCCGAGCGGGCGTGATGGATGGCCCGCGCCGCCGCCTCGCGGACCGTGCGCACGTCCATGCCGTCGACCTGCTCGCCGGGGATACCGAAGGAGAGGCCGCGCTTGGAGAAGTCCGTCTGCGCCGAGGCGCGGGCCACCGAGGTGCCCATGGCGTAGCGGTTGTTCTCGATGACGTAGACCACCGGCAGCTTCCACAGGGCCGCCATGTTGAAGCTCTCGTAGACCTGGCCCTGGTTGGCCGCGCCGTCGCCCATATAGGTGAAGCTGACCTTGCCGTTCTTCAGGTAGGCATCGGCGAAGGCCAGGCCGGTGCCCAGCGCCACCTGCGCGCCGACGATGCCGTGACCGCCGAAGAACTGCTTCTCCCGGCTGAACATATGCATCGAGCCGCCCTTGCCGCGGGAATAGCCACCGCGGCGCCCGGTCAACTCGGCCATCACCCCCTTGGGGTCCATGCCACAAGCCAGCATGTGGCCGTGATCGCGGTAGCCGGTAATGTTCTGGTCACCGTCCTCGCCGGCCATCTGCATGCCGACGACGACCGCTTCCTGGCCGATATAGAGGTGGCAGAAACCGCCGATCAGGCCCATGCCGTAGAGCTGGCCCGCCTTCTCCTCGAAGCGGCGGATCAACAGCATCTCGCGATAGGCGTGAAGATCTTCGTCTTTCGTGAACTGGGGAATATTCGGAGCCGGTTGATGTTGCGGCGCACCTTTTTCCGCCGCAGGTTTCCCTGCCTCGTTGCCCGCAGCCATCGGCGTCCTCCCGAAATCACTCTGTTGGGAGGGGTTCTAGGGCAGCGATTTGCGGAAATCGAGAGGCGCGCTGACAGCCATGATGTGCTGTTACCGCCACGGTTGAAGCGGTGGACAATCTGCAAAGTCAGTGAAAACGAAAGTTTGGCTTGGTTATTCTAGCGGAAATAAAAATTTATGGGCCGATGATGACGAGATCATTGGCATGCACGCGGCCGAGAACCACGCGGGCCCGCTCCTCTAACAGGTCGCGGTCGATCTGCTCGCTTCGCAGGAGGGAGACACGGTGCTCCCAGGTCGACCGCTCGGCCTTGGCGGCATTCAGCTCCTGGGTGAGCCCGTAGGCCTCGACCTTGAGGACGCGCTTGGCCTCGAGACCGCGGCTACCGCTCTCGGCCTGATGCACGAAGTAGCCGACGACAAGTGCGGAGACCGTCCAGAGGACGGCGGGCACGACGATGGCGCGGACGCGGCGACGAATAACCATGGCAGGGGAGAGGTTCACCGCAACAGGGTGAAGAAAGCGTTTCGGCGCGCCGAAATCGGACGTGCCGCGAACCAAAAAGGCGCGGCGGACCCTCCCAGGCCGCCGCGCCTCACGACTCAGGGACGATCAGCGTCCGGCGAGCTGGCGGATGGCGCTGCGTCCGGCGTAGAGCGCTTGGCCGCCCAGCCCCTCCTCGATGCGGATGAGCTGGTTGTACTTGGCCAGTCTGTCCGAGCGGGCGAGCGAGCCGGTTTTGATCTGTCCGCAATTGGTCGCGACCGCGAGGTCGGCGATGGTGGAATCCTCGGTCTCGCCGGAGCGGTGCGACATCACCGCGGTGTAGCCGGCGCGCTGGGCCATATCGACGGCGGCCAGGGTCTCGGTGAGCGAGCCGATCTGGTTGACCTTCACGAGGATCGAGTTGCCGGTGCCGGTCTCGATGCCGCGGGCGAGACGCTCGACATTGGTCACGAACAGGTCGTCGCCGACGAGCTGCACCCGGCTGCCGATCCGGTCGGTCAGCAGCTTCCAGCCTTCCCAATCGTCCTCCGACATGCCGTCCTCGATCGAGAGGATCGGGTAAGCCTCGGTCAGCTTGGCGAGGTAATCGACCTGGGCCTCGATCGAGCGGGTCTGGCCCTCGCCCTCGTAGCGGTAGGCGCCATCCTTGAAGAACTCGGTGGCGGCGCAGTCGAGCGCCAGCACCACGTCGCTGCCGGGCTTGAAGCCGGCGGCGTTGATCGATTCCATCACGAAATCGAGGGCGGCCTCGGCGGACGGGAGGTTCGGGGCGAAGCCGCCTTCGTCGCCGACATTGGTGTTGTGGCCGGCCTTCTTGAGCGCGCTCTTGAGGGTGTGGAAGATCTCCGCGCCCATCCGCACCGCGTCGGAGAGCGAGGTGGCGCCGACCGGCATCACCATGAATTCCTGGAAGTCGATCGGGTTGTCGGCATGCGCCCCGCCGTTGACGATGTTCATCATCGGCACCGGAAGCACCCGGCCCTGCACGCCGCCGACATAGCGGTAGAGCGGCAGGCCGGCGGTCTCGGCCGCTGCCTTCGCCACCGCGAGCGAGACGCCGAGAATGGCGTTGGCGCCGAGGCGCGCCTTGTTCGGCGTGCCGTCGAGGGCGATCATCGCCTCGTCGACCGCGACCTGATCCTCGGCATCCATGCCGCCGATGGCGTCGAGAATCTCGGTCTGCACCGCATCGACGGCCTTCAGCACGCCCTTGCCGTTGTAGCGGCCCTTGTCGCCGTCGCGCAGCTCGACCGCCTCGTGAGCACCGGTGGAGGCGCCGGAGGGGACCGCGGCGCGGCCGAAGGAGCCGTCCTCCAGAAGGACATCGACTTCGACGGTGGGGTTGCCACGGCTGTCGAGAATCTCGCGGGCGGCGATATTGGTGATCGCGGTCATGGGCGCTCCTTGGCGGCGCGTCGCGGCGGGGTCGTCTCGCGGATGTCTTCGAGACCCGCGCAGCCTGCGACGCTTTGCGTCGCGGGCTTATCCGCCAACCTCGGGATGTCGGCAAGCTCCCGAAGGCGGCTCGGAACCGGGCCACTTCGATAAAATCCGCTCGATGTCGCGAATTTTCTCGGCCTTTATCCGGCTATCGGGCGGAATCCCTGGCATTCACCGCACACAATAGGCGGACCCGAGAAGGCGGCGTATAGGGCCACCATGGATTCGATCGAGACTCACGCCAAGCAACTCGGACGGCAGACGCCGCTGCCGACCTCGCCGGAGGCTGCGGAGCTGGACCGCGTGCCGAACCCGCACGCCGACACCGATTACCTTGCCCGCTTCACCGCGCCGGAATTCACCTCGCTCTGTCCGGTGACGGGTCAGCCGGATTTCGCCACCCTGGTCATCGACTACGTGCCGGACCGCTGGCTCGTAGAGTCGAAGTCGCTGAAGCTCTATCTCGGGGCCTTCCGCAATCACGGCGCCTTCCATGAGGATTGCACCGTGGGGATCGGTCGGCGGCTCGTGGCCGTGCTCGAGCCGCGCTGGCTGCGCATCGGCGGCTACTGGTATCCCCGCGGCGGCATCCCGATCGACGTGTTCTGGCAGACCGGTGAGCCACCCAAATCCGTGTGGTTGCCGGACCAGGGCGTCGCGCCCTATCGCGGCCGGGGCTGATCGACCCCGCGGCCGTCAGTGCTGCTCGGCCAACACCCGCACGGTCCGGGCGATGAGCTTTTCCTGGGCCTCGATCGGTCCGCCATGGATGACGGCGACCGCCTCTAGCATCTGTTCCAACTCGTCGCGTTCGGCGTCATCGAGCTTTTCCCGCAAGAGGGGCGCGAGATGATCGACCGCGGTGTCAGCGTCTGACGCCTGGGCGGCGGCATGCCGGATATAGGCCATGCGCGTGCCGTGATCGTCTTGGGGAGAGGTGACCTTGCGCATCTCCGCCTCGATCGCCGCTTCCTGCTCCGGCGTCGGGGTGCCGCGGGCGAGCGCGACCAGCATCATCAGCACGCCTGCGGCATCGGCAGGGTCGCGAATTGCGCGCAGCGGCGCTGCCCGGAAGGCAGCTGCACTGCGCGCCCTCAGCTTGGCGTTGCGCCGATCGCCGAGGAAGCGGTCGAGCTGCTCCATCCCGTTTCCGTAGATGAAGTAGTACATCAGCCCGGTCATGACGGCCCCGACGACGGCTGCGATGACAGGCATGATTCCCCCGGCGCTGTTGCGATGCGGCGGAACCTGTCTCATCGCCGCCCAGGGTGCAATCCCGTATCCTGTACCCGGATTGATTGATCGCCGGGCCTTGTCCGACCTCCGAAAGCAAGCGGACACGAAAAAAGGCGGCCGGTTTCCCGGCCGCCTTCGCTACTGTTTGAGATTCAGATCTCAGTAGCCGTAATCGTAGTAGCCGCCGCCATAGGCCGGGCGCCCGTAATAGCGGTCGCGGGCATAGGCGTCGCGCGCAGCACCGGCCGCGATCGCGCCGGCCGCGAGACCCGCGATGCCGAGACCGACGGCCGCGCCGGTGCCGATGCCGCGACGGCGGCCGCCGTAATAGGCGCGCGGGCCGTAGCCGCCATGATAATGGCCGTGATGATGACCGTAGCCGCGGCCGTACGGACGGGCATCGGCGGAGGTGGCGGTCAGAGTGCCGACCGAGATCAGGGCGGCGGTAACGAGGGCGAGTTTACGCATAGCGTCCTTTCCGATCCAGAAGCGACTTGCCAAAAGCATCTTGGCGACCAAACACCCGAGCTTTGCCGGTAGTTCCCACCGGGAAGTTCCGGGCAAGTCAGGCATCACGTCCGGGAAGGATTGAGTCCCCCGCCGAAGTGCCGTTCCTCTCGATTGGAATGGATGATGACGCCGTCTGCCTGAACGAAATCTGAAACGAATCGAAGCGAGCCGTTCTCACGCTTTGACGAGGCGGTCGAAAGCCATCAGTGTTTCAACCAAAGCGGGAAGGTCGGCGAGCGCCACCATGTTCGGCCCGTCTGAGGGCGCGCGGTCGGGATCGGGATGGGTCTCGATGAAGACGCCCGCTACGCCGACCGCCACCGCGGCGCGGGCGAGCACCGCGACGAACTCCCGCTGTCCGCTGGAGGTGGCCCCCTGTCCGCCGGGTTGCTGCACCGAGTGCGTCGCATCGAACACGACCGGGGCACCGCCGGTGACGCGGGCCATGATCGGCAGCGAGCGCATGTCGGACACGAGCGTGTTGTAGCCGAAGGAGGCGCCGCGCTCGGTGACGATGACATTGGGATTGCCGGCCTGCGTCACCTTGGCGGCGACATGGGCCATGTCCCAAGGCGCGAGGAACTGGCCCTTCTTGACATTGACCGCGCGCCCCGTGGCGGCGGCAGCGAGCAGGAGGTCGGTCTGACGGCAGAGGAAGGCCGGGATCTGCAGGATGTCGACGGCCTGCGCCGCCCGCTCGCACTGCTCGGCCTCGTGCACGTCGGTGAGGACGGGAAGGCCGAGGCTCTCGCGGATCTCGGCGAAGACCGGCAGGGCCTCGTCGAGGCCGACGCCGCGGGCCGAGCGGCCGGAGGTGCGGTTGGCCTTGTCGAAGGAGGATTTGAACACGAGGCCGATGCCGAGCTTGCCGGCCATTTCCTTGAGAGCGGCAGCGACTTCGAGGGCGTGGTTGCGCCCCTCGAGTTGGCAGGGGCCGGCGATCAGCGCCAGCGGCAGATGGTTGGCGAAGGCGACGCGGCCGGTCTGGACGACGGGGCCGGGATTGGGTGCGGTCTCGGGCATGCGCCCGCTCTAGCCCGGCCCCGCCGCGCGGGAAAGTCCGCGGCGCGGGCGGTCCGCCGCCAGACGGCACAGGCTGCCGACACCGAAGCCATCCGCCCGGTCGCCGGGATCACAGCGCAGAACCGCGCCGCCGACGCGGCCGAGCTGCGGCGCGCCGGTCAGCAGACTGTCCTGATGCAGGCGCAGGGCGAGGGCTTCCACGGGCACAGCCGGCGCACCCGCCAGCGTCCGCGCGGCGAGCCCGATCAGGACGAAGAAGGCGCGCGGCGGCTCGCGCCGATCCGAGCGGAACAGAAGGCGTCGCGGCGTGGCGCAATCGAGGCTCATCCGGTCGGCATCGGCGGCACGGAACACGACGAGCGAGCCGCTGCGCCCAGCGAGTGCGGCACCAGTGCCGCGGATCAGCCGAACGGTCAGGCCGTCGCAGGAATCGGCCCGCACAGTCGATCCGAGGAAGAGGAGAACAAGGCCGGCGAGAAGGGCGCGCAGGGTCATGCGGCGGTCCATAGCATGGCCGTGTTTCTCACGCCGCTTCGCCGAGCATGGCGCGGCGCTGGCGGTCGAGTTCCTCGCTGTAGCGCTTTAGTGTGTGGCTCTCCGTCAACAATCCGATCACCTTGCGGCTCTGCGCATCGTCGAGCACGGCGAGGGTCTCGCTCTCGGCCTCGTCGAAGGCCGCCGCCGCTTGCTTGACGCTCATGTCGGCGAGCAGGAACGACTTCGGATAGCGAACGACGTCGGAAAGACGCGGCGTCTCGCCACCGTTCTCGGCGGCGCGGGCATGGGCCTCGGGCACGAGCACGACGCCGGCATAGCGGTCGTGCGCATCCACCACGATCACCCGCGAGGGCGAGCCCAGCGGATGCGCGCGAAGGAACGTCGCCATCGGCGTATCGAGCGCGACCGGCCGGATGTCCTTGCGCATCATCCGCCCCACGGTGAGGTTGCGCATCCAGCCGACATCGTGGGCGCTGCGGATGGTCTCGCCGCGCAGGTGGAAGCGCCAAGTGGCGAAGGAGTAGCCGAAGGTCTTCCGCACCGTGAGCGACGAGGCGATCACCGAGGCGAGCACGAGCCCGGTCACGGGAAAGCTTCCGGTCATCTCGAGGGCGAGGAAGGTCATGGTGAGGGGCCCGCCGACGATGGCGACAGCAAACGCGCTCATGCCGACCACGGCGTAGCCGACGGGTGCGAGGCCGAACGCTTCGAAACCGGGCCAGACCACCGGCGCGATGCCGGCGAACAGGCGGCCGACCAGCGCGCCGAGGAACAGCGAGGCGAAGAACAGGCCGCCGCGAAAGCCCGAGCCGATCGACATCGCGGACGCCGCTGCCTTGGCGACGACGAGTCCGGCGAGGGCTCCGAGCCCGGCGGTCGCCTCGGGCGCGAGGTAGATGTGGAGCGCTCCGTGACCGGCGGAGAGCACCTGAGGCGTCGTCGCCAGCGCAAGACCCCCGACACACAGGCCGCCGAGGATCGGCCGCAGCGGTGCGGGCAGATGCGAGGCGCGAAAAGCCTGCTCCACCAGCGTGACGCCGCGCATCAGCAGCACCGCGAGCCCGGCGCAGACGAGCCCGAGGGCGAGGCAGGGCAGCGTGTCGCCGGCATCCACCGCCGTGTTCTTGGCGAGCGCCAGGGCGCCGACATCGACGAAAGCGGGCTGCGGCGCCAGCGCCCGCATGACGAGACTGCCGCACAGGGCCGCGACGACGACGGGGGCGAGCGTCGCGATGGTGTAGGTGCCGATGATGAGTTCGAAGGCGTAGAAGGCTCCGGTAAGAGGCGAGCCGAAGGCGGCGGCGATGGCGGCGGCCGAGCCGCAGCCGACCAAGGTGCGCAAGTCCGAGCGGCGCATCTCGAAGGCGATGCCGAGCCGCGAGGCGATCCCCGCGGCGACCTGCGTATAGCCCGCCTCCAGCCCGACCGAGGCGCCGCACCCATTCGAGACCACGTTCTGCACCGCCACGTCGAGGGAGCCGCGCAGCGACATCCGTCCGCCATGCAGCGCGTTGGCCTCAATGGGATCGACCACGGCGCGCTTGTTCTTGCCGCGGCCCCGGGTCGAGATCAGGAGCAGCAGGCCGAGAACCGCACCACCGAGCGCCGGAGCCAGAAAAGGAAGGCCCATCAGGCCCTCGGAAGGAAGATCCGTGAGGCTGCTCAGGCGCTGGCCGGCGGGAAGCCGATAGAGCATCTCGCGCAGGAACTGGCTGGCGCCGCTCATGGCCGCAACGGTGAGGCCTCCGACACAACCTGTGACGGCTGCGAGCAGCACGAGAGCCACTTCGCTTCCCCGCACCCAGGCCCGCAGCCGCGCCGGCGCCTGAACCAGGGGAGCCGTGGCAGGGGGAGATGTGGACGGACTCATCGCACTCGCGGGGATTGGGAGCCGGGTGGAGGCCATGGCGCCTATGCACTGGCGGTCTAACACCCGTGGATCGCCGGTGCGAACCGTCGCGAGAGGCATTCAAGGCGCTTGAAATGCCGCGAGCCTCGCGATAAGTCCCCCTCACGTGCCGCCGTAGCTCAGTTGGTTAGAGCACTAGATTGTGGATCTAGGGGTCCCCCGTTCGAGCCGGGGCGGTGGTACCATCCAATTCGGTACGAATTTGAAGGGGTTGGCGCTGTGCCAGCCCCTTCTTCGTTTCGGCCCGGCCCCCCGAAGGCAGCTTCGAAACGCCAGGAAAAGCAGGACAACGCGACCGTTGTCCCGCCGCTTCCGTGGCTCAGCTCACAACGACCGGCTTCACAATCGGCGAGCGGGAGAGGGTCTGGATCTCACGCGGCGGCCGTCCGGCCTTCTGCGCGATCTCGGCTTCCTGCTCGGCGATGAGCTGGCGGGCCGGCTCGTCGCCGTCGAGGCCGCCGAGGATTTCCATCGGCACGCGCCGATTGGAGGCGCGTGAGCCGTCCGCGAAGACGACGTCGAAGAGGACGAAGCCGCGCTGTTGCGGCAGAGATTTGGTGCGCTTGGACATGCGCGCTGATAGGCGCCCTTGAGCGATTTGAGCAATGGCGGCGGACGCAGGCGGGGCCATACACCGCGGTCGGCCGGAAAGGGCTGTGATGAACGAGTGGGTTCACCTCGCAACCGGTGATGTGCCCGGCGGAGGCAAGAGTCTCGCCCTGATGCAGCGGGGCAGCGAGTTCTCGATCGTCGTCGGCACCATCGAGCTGATGAACAGCACGCGCGGCGATTCGGAGGAGGCACTGGCCTCGCTCACCTGCGCCCGGCTATCGGAAAGGCCGGCGCCGCGTGTACTGATCGGTGGTCTGGGCATGGGTTTCACGCTGCGCGCCGCACTGCAGGGGCTCGGACCGGACGCGCGGATCGTCGTCGCCGAACTTGTCCCCGCGGTGGCGGCCTGGGCACGCGGACCGCTGGCCCCGATCTTCGGCGATTGCCTGGATGACCCGCGGGTCGAACTTCGCGAAATCGACGTGAACCGACTGATCCAATCCGAGCCGGCCGGATGGGATGCCGTCCTCCTCGATGTGGACAACGGTCCGGAGGGACTGATGCGAAAGGCCAACAACCGGCTGTACGACGAGTGGGGGCTGAAGCGGGCACAATGGGCGCTCAAGCCGGGTGGCACGCTCGGGGTATGGTCGGGCTCGCCGGATCGGAAGTTCAAGGCACGGCTTCAGCGCCTCGGCTTTGCCGTCGAGGAAGTGCGCCTTTCGGCGAGCGGTTCGAGCGGGCCGCGCCACGTCGTCTGGCTCGCGACGCGGCCCTGATCTTAGGAGGCGCCGCTTAATCGAGAGATCCGGCGACGCATCGCAGCATCGCCGGAAGAGCTCGCGGGGTCAGCGATCGGCCTTCTCGCCGGCGACCGTGAGATCGATGTAGCGCTTCGTCGTCGGGCCGATCAGCTCGCGCACCCGGCGCGCCATCGCCTCCTCCTCCTGCAGGGATTGCCGGAAGCCCGTCAGGCTTCCGCCCTGCCCGGCCGCCTCGCCGATGGTGAGCAGGGATTCGTAGGCGGCGATCTCGAAATTCTCGAAGGCGTGGTTGGCGTAGGTGTTCTTCAGGATCTCGTCCTGCGCCGGCGTATGGCCCAGCGCCATCATGTTGCCGACGAAACCCAGAATGCCTTCCTTGATCGTCGAGGGGCTGTCGCCCAGCGACTGGAGCGCTTCTTCCAGGCGCGTCCGCTGGCCGTGCGTCTCCTCGATGTGGCGGCGCAACGCCTCCTCCATCTCGGGATAGCGGGTGAGCCGCTCCACCTGACGCTCCATGATCTGCAGGGCCTGCATTTCGAGCGCGTGCGTGTTCTTGAGGGCTGTCACGTAGATTTCGCGGGTATCGAGCGCCATCGTCGGCTTCTCCTGTGCGAAGGGAATGAGTGAACCGGCCTGAAGCGCCCGGCCATGCTTTCGGCCGGGCAGGTCCTTGATCAGCCGATCTGCTCGCTCTGGGCACCGCTGTCGGGCCGGGCCGGGCCGAGCACCGGCTCCTGACCCATCGGCGCATTCTGAACCACGTTGAACTCGCCCTTGCCGTCGAGAGAGCGGCCGCTCGTCCACCGGCCTTCCGGCGGCGGAACGCCGTCACGGTTGGTGGCAAAGAAGCTGTAATTGTACTTCTGGTTCTCCTCCGATTGCGGGAAGGAGTTCGGGATCGGCAGAGCGCCTTCGTGACCGCCGACCTCCTCGATGACCGAGAGCCATTGCTGCTGGTGCATCGTGTCGCGGGCGATGAGAAAGCTCCACATGTCCTTCATGCCGGGATCGTTGGTGGCATTGGACAGGCGTACCGCGAGCGTCCGGCCCGTCGCCTCGGCGGCGACGTTGCAATACATATCGGCGGCGAGGTTTCCGCTCGCGTAGATGTGGTTCATGTCGAACGGCACGCCGTCGGAATTGCCGGGAAAGGCCGCCATGCCTGAGGAGAGCAGGTGCTTGTGCAGCATGCCCTCGGCGATGTGGCGCGGGTTTTCGCCACCCATCACGGCGCCGACAATGGCATCGGCCGCGCCGGCCTCCTGAACCTTGGTGGGCGCGTTCTCCAGGTTCATCGCCACGGCGGTCGCGAGCATCTCGATGTGACCGATTTCCTCGGTCGCCGTGTGGAGCAGCATGTCGCGGTACTTCGTGTTGGGCGCGCGATTGCCCCACGCCTGGAAGAAGTACTGCATACAGACGCGGATCTCGCCCTCGACACCGCCGATCGCCTGCTGCAGCATCCGGGCATAGATTGGGTCCGGGCTTTCGACCCTAACAGGATATTGAAGACGCTTGTCGAAATAATACATCGGCTCGATTCCTCGAATGGGCGAAGCACTGCCCACAGGGCGGAGCAAAGCCGGGTCTTCAGACACGGCTATGTCTCGGCTTCTGGTTCGGGAAATCGCCGGATAGGCGCTTTGTTCAGGAGAAAATCATCGAAAGAGCGACGCGATCATATGTTATGCTGACATAGCAAGATGCATAATGTATCTTTTTCATAATAGGCTTCTTGACCGACCGCGAGACGCGTTGCCGTTTTGACCTGCTCGTCACGAGGCGAGAGGCGGTTCAAGCCGCGTTCCGGCCCAGATTCGCGACGAGGTCGCGGATTGCCGCAGCGGAGACAGGGCGGCTGAACAAGTATCCCTGCCCCTCCTCGCATCCTTCGAGGCGCAATTGTTCGAGCTGAGCTTCGGTCTCGATGCCTTCGGCGGTGGTCGTGATGCCGAGACTGCGCCCGAGTCCGATCACGGAGCGCACGATCAGGCGTGCATTCCCGGTTGCGTCGAGGTTGCGCACGAAGGATTGGTCGATCTTGATCTTATCGAAGGGGAAGCTCTGAAGGTAGCTCAGGGACGAGAACCCGGTGCCGAAATCGTCCATCGCCACCCGCACGCCGAGGCGCTTGAGGGTGTGAAGGGTCGCCAGCGTCGTCACGCTATCGTTCAGCAGAACCGATTCCGTGATCTCCAACTCCAGGCGATGCGCCGGCAGGCCACTGGCGGAGAGCGCTTCCATCACCGCCCGGACCACGGCGGCATTCTTGAACTGCACGGCGGAGACGTTGACGGCGACACCGATACCGCCCGGCCAAGCCGCTGCCTCGCAGCAGGCCTTGCGCAGGACCCATTCGCCGATCTGACTGATGGTCCCAGTTTCCTCGGCCAGCGGAATGAAGTCGGCGGGCGACACGTATCCGCGCTCGGGATGGCGCCAGCGCAGCAGCGCTTCGCAGGTCGAGATCCGCTGCTGGTCGAGCTTGACGATCGGCTGGAAGACGAGCTCGAACTCGTTGTTGTCGACAGCGTTGCGGAGGTCGCTTTCGAGCGCGCGACGCTTGCGCAGTTCGAGGTCCATCTCCTCCTCGAAGAACGACCAGCATCCGCGCCCGGTGGCCTTGGCACGGTAGAGAGCGAGGTCGGCGCTTTTCAGAAGCTTCTCCGGGCTCGTTCCGTGTTCCGGCGCGAGTGAGATGCCGATGCTGACGCCCACGATCACGGTGTGTCCATCGAGCAGGAACGGCTGCTGGAACGCGGCGATCAGGCGTCTGGCGAGCGCACTCGCATCGCTCCGCACCTGCGTGCCGGCCTGAACGATGGCGAACTCGTCACCGCCGAGCCGCGCGACGAGATCGGTCTCCCGCAGGCAGCCCTGCAGCCGCTCCGCGACGCTGCGCAGCAAGCCGTCGCCGATCGGATGACCGAGCGTGTCGTTGACCTCCTTGAAGCGATCGAGGTCGAGGCAGAGGGTTGCGAAGCCCGGACCGACTCCCTCGACCAAGCGCGTCGCGGCCTCCTCCAGGCGCTCTCCGAACACCATGCGGTTGGCCAATCCCGTCAGCGCGTCGCGGCGCGCCATGGTGATGATCCGCTCCTCCGCCTCGTAGCGTTGGGTGACGTCCTCGTAGGTCGCGATCCAGCCGCCCTCGGCGGTCGGCTGCTGCTTGAGCGAGACGATACAATCCTTTCGGATCGGACAGCAGAGCGATCCGCTGACCCCGCGCAGGAGCAAGGATTGCTGCTGTAACAAGAGATCGACGGCTCGGCCGTCATCGGACGCGGCTTCAACGAGGCGGGTGACCTCATGGAGGCTCATGCCCGGGCGCAGTGAGGCGGCATCGATGCCGAGCATGTCGCAGAAGCGACGGTTGTAGACGAGCAAGCCGCCCTCGGCATCGTAGAGGCAGAGCCCCTGGAGCATGTTGCTAAGGGCCGCATCGAGCTGAGAATTGCTGCGCTTGAGCTGCTCCTCCTGCTCCTTCAGCAGAGACATGTCGCTGCAGACAGCCACGAAGCCGCCTCCCCGCATGGGGCTGCGGCTGATGCGCAGCCAACGCCCTTCGGCGCTCCGTGTCTCGGCCGTCAGGCTGCCGGTTCCGGGCATCGAAAGAAGGGTATCCGCGACCGCCGAGCCGCTGGCACTCGACAGCGAGCGGTTTTGCGTGTCTGCCGGATCGAGCCCGAGCAGCGCCGCCGCCCGATCGTTGGCGAGGACGATGCGGCCCTCGGCGTCGACGACGACGATCCCTTCGATCGACCCCTGCACCGCATCGGCCAGCAGTCTCTGGGCGGAGCGCCGTTGGGCCACCTCCTCCTGCATCATCGCCGCGATGTTGTCGCGCATCACCGCCATGGCGCGCAGCAGCGCACCGAACTCGTCGGCACCGCCCTCGGGCACCTTCACGGTCAGCTCCCCCGCCGCGATGCGGCTGGCCACCGTCGAGGCGTCCGCGACCGGCCGAACGATCTGCCGCAGAAGGAGCAGGGCGACGATCCCGGTGAGGACGATGGCGGCCGACGTCACGAAGACGCTCAAGCGAACGTCGCGATCGACGATCGCCCGTGCGGCCTGCCGGTAGGAGAAACCGTCTCCGGCAGTGAAGTTGATCAGGAGGTCGATATGCTGCTCGGCCACCGCCGCATGGGCGTCGAGCGCCTGCCAGACATCGGCCGTCTGCTGATCCGGGCCGAACTCGCGTCGGGCGGCGAGCCAGTGCATGACGGCATCCTTCGCCGCGGCCGCCTCCCGTGTGGCGCGCTCCGACTGTGCACGGCCGGCCGCGATTTCGAGATCCTCCTCGAACGATTGCGTCAGGTTCTCGATCCGCGTCTCGAGCGTGCGCCGTTCCTCGGCATCCCCGGCGAGGCGTGCGCGCGCAACCGTCGCTTGCAGAGCGGCGAGATCGGTGGCGGCAGCACGGGCATAATTGATCGACATCAGGGACTGGTCATAGGTCTTTTCGACCAGTGACCCCGTCGTCATGATGCCCAGCGCGGCATAGCCGCCCAGCATCGCCGTGATCGCGCTCAGCATCAGGAACGCGAGAAAGATGCGACCGCGGATGGTGCGCACGCCGCGCAGCACCGCATCAAGGGCCGCACGCCACCGCGGATCGCCTGTAGGTTGGCGTGGAAGGTTCATCAGGCAACCGTTCGCTTCTCGGGCCCAGCATGTCCGATAATCGTTAAGGCAATTTACAACGCGTCTGTCCCGTCAAAAGGTAGCCCGGAAATTCAGAGATTGCGTTAATGCGAATGCAACCTCGCGAATGCTTATCAGACAAAGACGAGCACGCAGATGCGGGCTCTGAAAAAGGGGGCGAGGATGAGCGACACGTGCCGGCACAAGGGGGCGGTCAACCGTTGGCGTGCGGGCTCAGCCCTGCTGCTCACATCCCTCACCGCATCCGGCGCCGCTCTGGCGCTGACCGGCGACACCGCCTCTCTCAAAGTGACCCAGAAGGGCCGTGCCTTCGCTCCCGGAGCGATTTCGCTGCAGGCCGGCGAAGCGATCGCGATCGTCAACGACGATGGCGAGCTTGTGCACCACGCCTATCTCGAGAGTTCGGATTTCAGCTTCGACACCGGTGAGCAGCTCCCGGGAAGCAGGACGGTGGTCCGCTTCCCTAAAGCGGGCCATTTTACGATCCTGTGCGGCATCCATCCGAAGATGAAGCTTGCCGTTTCCGTCAAGTAAGTCCGCGCCATCGATTGATGCTTACGCTTCAATACATCTCTGTTGGAAAGATCCTTCGATATTCTAGCATAATGATGCCTTGAATCTTCTCCGACATGGTAGCGTTTTCGGCATACGTTAACGTGTAATTAAGCCAAAGCCACGAAGCTCGCTCCCATCGAGGTTGGAATGGCTTGGAAAATCGTGGGGGGCGCGGCGGCCCTCCTGTTGATTGTGCTGGGAGGCTTGGCGGTCGCGACGAACGGCGAGCCCGACCGAACGGCCGCGTTTGCCGAATACCGGCGACCGCTGGCGATTCCATTTCCCGATGACAATCCGTTCCAGGCCGCCAAGGCCGAACTCGGCCGCACCCTGTTCTTTGAGCCGGCCCTGTCCCGGGACGGCGATCGGACCTGCGCCACCTGCCACATCCCCGGGAAGGATTGGACCGACTCGAACCCGCGCGCGTTGCGCAACGACGGCGGTGTCATGGATTTCCGCACGCCGACGCTGCTGAACATCGCGTGGATCGAGACGATCTTCGGGTGGGACGGCAAGTTCCGCGGTCTCGAGACGGTGGCCCGCTTGCCGCTGACCGCGTCCGGCAACATGAACATGCCGCCCGAGGAGATGGTCCGGCGTCTGTCGACGGATCCGAACTATGTCGCGGCCTTCGCGAAGGCGTTTCCCGAACCGGTTGCGGAAGGGGGACCGGTGACGCAGGAGCGGATCGAACAGGCGCTCGCGACGTTTCAGCGCCTGATCGTCTCCGGCCCTGCACCGTTCGACCGCTGGGTCGAGGGCGATGTGCATGCCCTCAATCCGGCGGCCAAACGCGGATTCGATCTGTTCAACGGCAAGGCCAACTGCGCGGCGTGCCATTCGGGCTGGAACTTCACCGACGGCTCGTTCCACGACGTCGGCGTCGCGGGAGAGGGTGCGCTCGGCCGAGGAAAATTCTTCCCGAACTCGACGGCGCTGCGCCACGCCTTCAAGACCCCGACCCTTCGCAACGTCGCGCGCCGGCCGCCCTACATGCATGACGGATCGCTGGCGACGCTGGCCGAAGTGGTCGATCTCTATGACCGGGGCGGCATCGATCGGCCCAGCCGCTCCCGCGATATCCGCCCGCTCCATCTCTCGGCGCGGGAGAAGGCCGACCTCATCGCCTTCATGGAATCCCTCGACGATAACGGTGCGGAAGGGCCCGCTTACCAGCCGATCGGACCTGAGCCGCCGCGGCCGTAACAGGCACTGAAAGCGGTTCCGGTCGCCAGCGTCAGTAGTTGATGGTGGCGCGCAGGCCCATGACCGTGGCGTTGCGCAGCCGGCGGCCGCGGGCATCCGCGAGGCCGCCGCCGGGCCGCATGACATATTGCAGATCCGGCTGAAGGGTGAAGCCGGGGACGAGCTCGGCCTGATAGGTCGCCTCGAACACGGTCTCGCTGCTGCGCAGCGGCCCCGATCCGACGCCGAAGAGGCGCGCATCCCGGTCGAAGGCGCGGGCGGCCGGGCTGATGCGCGAATGGATGACGCCGAACCCCAGCGTATCGTTGGGGCGCCCGGCGAAAAGCCCCCGATAGGCGATGCCGGCATCGACGTAGAGGTCGATGAGGTTGCGGTCGCTCGGCACCGCCGAGGCACGCAGGAAGGCCGAGGCGCCGGCATTCTCCCGACCGGGCTCCCGATAGATGGTCTGGTCGAGCATGGCGTAGAGGCCAGCGTCGCCGCGAAAGCGCCGGGCGATGCCGCTGGACTCGGGATCGGCCAGGAACCGCCCTCGCACCTCGTCGAGGCGCGGGCTGTCGAACCGGCCGAAATAATACCAGCCGCCCAGGGTTGCCGTGCCGGGCAGGTGATCGGTGCCCGGCAGACTGCGATAGGCGTAAGCCACTTCGCCGATCAGAAGCGCGGGATCGTTGACGCGAAAGCTCGTGCCGGTGCGGTTGCGCCGCTGCGGATCGATGTCGTCACCGGGCGGCGGTGTCCCTGCCGGATCGCCGTTGAACAGGGCGCCCTGAAACGAGAGTTCGAGCGTCGGCTCGTATTTCAGGCGGATGGCCGGCGTCGCCAGCGGGTAGATCGGCCCACCGCTCGGCAGCACCACCGCGCCGACATTTGGCCAGCCGAAGCCGGCATTGACGAACACCACTGCCGATTGCGCGATCGCGAATTCAGTATCGGCCGAGATCTGCCCGATCTTCACCGAGAACCGATCGTCGAGGAAGCGCTGTTCGATCCACAACTCGAACAGGCGGGTGGAGGGCAGCGCCTCAATGCCGCTCACCGTCGTCAGGTTATTGGCGTAAAGCCGCGACAGACCATGACCGTGAATCTGGAAGAAGTCGGTGTGGAAGCGGGCGCCGCTCCATCCGACGAACCGGTCGAGATCGATGTCGAGCGAGGTGTCGAGACGCCCGCCATAGGTCGTTCCGCGCCGCAACCCGCCAGCGGCATTCGAGAAGCCCTCGCCGATATAGGTCAGCACGTAGGTGATGCCCCGCTCGGCGAGGGAAGCGCGCAGGCCGAACGGATCGCCGTAGGGCCCGAGCGCATCCTGAAGCGAGCCCTGGTTCGTCACCGAGACTTGGTCCGAGGTCCGGGATTGCGCGACCGCGGTCTGCGGATCGCCGCCCGCGCCCGTCAGCGGGAGCGCCAGCGGCAGAGGAAATTGAGGCAGCAGGGATTGCGCCTCCGCCAGGCCGGAGGCAGCGCAGAGAAGAGCGGACAGGGCGAGGACCGAGCCACCTCTCGTAGGATGCAGTGCTCCGCTCAATCGCCCGCGTGTCGGTTTCTCTCTCAAATCATCGCTCGGCTCGAGGCACGGAGGTTGTCCGCCGGCAGCGATCCTCGGTCGAGGCGAGCGGCGCGGTCGCAACCTATCGAGCGGGACTGAAGCAGGTGCAAATGACAGCTCTGCGAAGCGGGCTCGCTCGAGGGCAAGCCGAGCGATCGCCATCCGTCAAACTCGCTGGACGCCCAGCACCTTCATCCGCGAGCGGAGGGTGGTGGGCTTGAGGCCGAGCAACTCGGCCGCGCCGCCGGCACCGAAGATCCTTCCGCCGCTCATCTGAAGCGCCGCCTCGATCTCGCTGCGAGCCCGCGTCCTGCGCTCCTCCTCGGTCAGGGGCCGGCCGGTCTCCACGGGCGGCGCGCTCACCCGAGACTCGGGCCCGAAGCCACGGGCCTCCGGCAGGTCGAAGCGCAGGCGCCCGCGCTCGGCGAGGATCGCGGCGCGCTCGATCACATTCTCCAACTCGCGCACATTGCCCGGCCAATCGTAGCGGCTCAGGCGGCGGGCATCGGCCTCGGTCAGGCGCAGATCCGCCCGGTTGAGGCGTCGGGCGGCCGCCCGGAGGACATGTTGCGCGATCAGCGGTATGTCCTCGCGGCGCTCACGCAAGGGGGCCGAAGTGACGGGGAAGACGTTGAGGCGGAAGTAGAGATCCTCGCGGAAGCGTCCGCGGCGCACCTCCTCCTTCAAATCCCGGTTGGTCGCCGCGATCAGCCTCACATCGACGGCGCGGGTACGTTCCTCGCCGACCCGTTCGAACTGGCGCTCCTGGAGCACGCGCAGGAGCTTGCCCTGCAGGTCGAGCGGGATTTCGCCAACCTCGTCGAGGAACAGCGTGCCGCCATCGGCGAGTTCGAACCGCCCGACTCTGTCGCGCAGCGCACCGGTGAACGCGCCCCTGGCGTGCCCGAAGAACTCGCTTTCGAACAGGTCACGCGGGATCGCTGCGCAGTTTACGCGGATCAGCGGCCGGTCGCGGCGTCGGCTCGCCTCGTGGATCGCCCGGGCGATCAGCTCCTTACCGGTTCCGGATTCGCCCGTGACGAGGACCGTGGCATCGGTGCCCGCCACCACGTCGATCTGGTGCCGCAACGCCTCGATCGCCGGGCTGCGGCCGATGATGCCCTGGTGGTGGCTCTCGGCGCGAATTTCCTCCTTCAGATAAGCGTTCTCCTGCTCCAAACGCTCGCGCAGTGAGTCCACCTCGGCCAGCGCCGCTCGCAGCTGATCCTCCGCCTCGCGGCGCTGGCTGACATCGCGGAACACGATCACCGCGCCGAGCAACTCTCCGCCCTCGCGGATCGGCGTCGAGGTGTACTCGACCGGAAAGCAGGTTCCGTCCTTGCGCCAGAACACCTCGTCGTCGACCTGACGCACGGCTCCGTCGCGGAAGGCGGCGTAGATCGGGCAATCATGATGCGGATAGTGGCGCCCGCCTGCATGGGTGTGGTGGACGGTGGCGTGCATGTCCTTGCCGACGAGATCGGCCGAGCGCCAGCCTAGCATCCGCTCGGCGGCCGGATTGACGAAGGTCGTGACCCCCTCTGCATTGACGCCGTAGATCCCCTCCCCCGCGGCCCGCAGGATCAGGCGGTTGCCGCGCTCGATGTCGCGGAAGATGCGCTCCATCCGCTGCCATTCGGGCAGGCCGGCACGCATATGCGCCTCGGCCTCTCCGTCGATGCGGCGGCGCTCGCGCTCGTCGAGATCGTGGAGGGTGACGAGGAGGCGCACGGGCTCGCCCGCCAGCACGGAGGCGGCATACTCGAGCCGCAGCGTCTTGCCGTCGCCGTGGTGCGGTGTGAGGGCGTGCGTCCACCATCGCCCTTCGGCCAGAACCGCCTGTGTGAACACCACGAGCGCGGACCGTTGATCGGGATGCAGGGCACTCACCGACATTGCCCGCAACGCGGCTCGGCTGTGGCCGAGCAACCGGGATGCCGCCGGGTTGGCGTCAGCGATACGGTCCGCCAGAGGCTCGAACACCAGCATCGCCTCGCCATTCTCCTCGAAGGCGGAGCCGTAGGTCGTTGACGCTCGCGACACCTGCGACAGCACGACGAAATCCCGCAGTGGAACTACGAGAGTTCGTAATAGACGAAATCTCGTAGTGTGGCGAGGCTAGTATAAATCATTGATAGAAAGAGATTTATATTTAGCGGGAGGCTTGGCACGCCGCTTGCGAATCATCTTGGCAATGACGGAACCCAGGGCGCATCCGTCATCGGAGTGCCGTTCGGTCCGCCCAGGCGGCCAGAACGGTCAGGCCGTTCGGACGCCACGCCCCCAGGCATCCGAACGGCCATCCATCACGGCCTAACCCCGACAGGGAGATGAGCATGAAGCGCGAAGACCTCACCGAGAAGCTTCTCGACATCAAGCGCGAGAAAGGCTGGACCTGGAAGTACATCCAGGACGAGATCGGCGGCATTTCGCCGATCCTCATCACCGCGGCCTGCATGGGCCAGATGAAGCTGCCCAAGGCTCAGGCCGCCAAGGCCGCGGAGTTGTTCGGCTTGTCCCAGGCCGAGGAGCGGATGCTGAACGAGGCCCCCTATCGTGGCTCGATCCCGCAGATGCCGCCGACCGATCCACTGATCTACCGCTTCTACGAGCTGGTCATGGTCTACGGCACCACCTGGAAGGAGCTGATTCAGGAGGAGTTCGGCGACGGCATCATGTCGGCGATCGATTTCAACATGACCATGGAGCGCGAGCCCAATAACAAGGGCGACCGGGTCAAGCTCGCCATGTCGGGCAAGTTCCTGCCCTACAAGTATTACGGCAACGACGAGGGCGTGCCGGAATACGGCTTCAAGGAGCCGTAGGCGCGCCGACGATCAGCGGGGTCCGGTGCCATGTCGGCGCCGGGCGCTTCTCTGTATCGCTCCGATGGGGCGATGCAGACATCCCGGTTTCTCTACCGTGTGGGCGGGCGCGTGCCGTCGCGTATCGCGCGAAAAATCGGAAGGGCGTCGGGTAGCGCCTGCTTCGTCGTCGCGCACACGATGTCGATCCGACCGATCACGCGGTCCATAATCGCCATGTAGATGCGGACATTTCGGTGGTCCGGCCCTGAAGTCGGGACCGAGACGACTTCAAACCCCGCAAATTCGCTGCTCTTGATCGACTCCACGGTTTCCGTCTGCAGGCCCTGGCCCGCCAGGATCGTCCTGGCTTCAGCGACCCGCTCGCGAAGCGCCGGCAGGGCGTTCAACTCCGCCTGCGAAGAAACTGCCCCCGGCGGGTTCCGCCTGAACCCTGCAGCACACAGTGCTTCGCTTCGTCCCGCGACGGGCGGCTGCCCGGTCTGGCTGAGGATATCGACGAGGATTTCGTGATTGGAATCTTTGCGCCGAGATCCAATGGCGAACCCGGCCGGTACGGTCACCGAGAAGCCGGTCGAGGGATCCGTGAACACCTCGCCGCGCACCGGCGCACTGGAGAGGAACAGAAGCTGCGATAATCCGACCGCGTAGGCGAGTCCCCGCCTCATGTCCGGTCACTCCGTTGCCTTGCCGATACCGATCCTCCCGTTGAACCGCTCGCTGTCCGGGGCTCGCGGGCCCCTCTACCACTCCCACTCGGCGCCGACGCCGACCGAGGTGCGGCCGTCGCTGCCGGCTTCGCCGTTGAGCTTGATCCGCCGTGTCACATCGTAATTGATCGTCGCGGCGGTATCGGCGGGCTTGGCGCCAGCCTTCACGCCGACGCTGATGCGGTCATTGATGTAGCGCGAGGCGCCGACGGCCGGACCGCCGCTCGCCCCCGTCGAGACGTCGAGGCTGTCGAGGCCGAGCCCCTTGCGGGCCGCCTCGAACACGTCCGGTCCCCCTGCCCCGCCGGAGAGCTGCGCCACCGCCTGGGCGAGCTGGAGCGCCTGAAACGGGGAGAGTCCGGCCGCCGCCTTCTTGAACAGGATCCGCGAAAGGATCTCGTCCTGCGGCAGGCTCGGATCGGAGGAGAGCGCGAAGACCGGCTGCGCGGCTGGGCCGTTGACCGCGATACGGGCGGTGACGTCGGCAGCCTTGGTCTCGGCGGCGAAGTCGAGATCGGGTTGCGCGAGATCGCCCGCGAAGAACACCCGGCCGCGGGTGAAGTCGAGGCGCTGTCCGCCGAGGCTGAACACGCCACGGCGCAGGGAGAAGTCGCCATTGGCACGCGGATCGCGCGACGAGCCGGTGACGCGCAACTCGCCGCCGAGCTCCGCATCGATGCCGCGTCCACGCACGAAGATGCGGCTCGGCGCGCTCACGGTCACGTCGAGAATGGCATCGAAGGGCGGTGCCGCCTTCTTCCGGCGGCTTGCCGCCTCAATCTGTGCCTTGCGCTCGGCCCGCTTGGCGAGACGCTCGCGCACTTCCGGTGTCGCATTGACCCGGCGAATGCCCGGTAGCGGCTGCACCGTGGCGGGCAGACGGTCCGGCACCGAAACGTCGATGGAGACGACATCGACCCGGCCCTTGATGACCGGCTTGCGGGCGAGCGGCCCCGACAGGGCGAGGTTGAGGCTCGACACTGCCGTCATCAGCGGGCTCGATACCAGCTCGGCCCGGTCGGCGGTGATGCGCAGCGTTCCGGGGAAGCCCGAGGCCGGCTCGACGGCAACCCGCCCATCGACCGCGAGGCGTCCGCCGTTGCGGGTCGCGGCGGTGAGCCGCTCGATGACGAGGGTGTCGCCCCGGCCGGTGACGCGGCCCTGGATGTCGGTGAGGCGGATGCCGTTGAGGGGATCGGTGAGGCTGCCGCCCGAGAGGGTGGCCGAGCCTTCGACCTTCGGCACCGCGACCGTACCGGTGACGCCCGCATCGAGGGCGATCCGGCCCGCGACCCGCTGGCCGCTCACGCTCAGCATCGAGTTGGCGAGCGCCGCATCGAGGGAGCCGCGGGCGCGCAGGCTCAACCCGCCTCCCGCCTCGACTGGCACCGTGCCGGTGACGGTGACGTCGGCGCCCCGACCGGCCGAGACCTTGCCGTCGATGCTAGCCTCGCCGTCGGCGAGCCGGCCGTTCGCGCGCGCGTTGATCGGCGGCAGGCCGGCCCGGCGGGTTTCGGGCGTGACGAGGCCGGCCAGGTTAAGGGCGTAGCGCCCCTCCGGCCGCGCGGGAGGCCCGCGCAGATCGGCCTCACCCTCCAGCGTGCCGGAGAGTGTCAGGCTCGGGCTGGCGATCCGTGCGAGCGACAGCGGCAGCGCGCGGATGCCGAGCTTGAGATCGAGATCGGAGCCCGCGCGCCCCTGGACGCTGATCCGCCCGGAGCCGGCGGCAACGACGAGCCCCTCGATCACGGCCGAGCCCTGATCGAGGGTGATCGCAGCGGGTCCCGCCAGCGCCAGACGGTCCCCGCCGCGCTGAGCCGAGAATCGGCCGATCTCGATCCGCGTGCGCTCGGCCGTAATCAGCCGGGCAGCGCCGTCGAGGGAAAAGCCGCGGGCCTGGGCGGTGAGCGTGATGTCGCTCGCCGCCGCGGTGCCGCTGGCGTTGAGCCGCACCGTGTCGATGCTCTGGCCCGCGGCGACGAGCCGGTCGACGGCTGCATGGCCGTCGATGACGGGACGGGCCCGTAGATCGCGGCCGGTGAGATCCGCGTCGAGCCGCGCGAGGCCCAAACTGTCGTAGCGCAGGCTCGTCCCCGTGGCCCGGACCACCGCATCCTGTCGTCCGCCTATGCGGGTGAGCGTCACCGCCGCGTCGAGGCTGCCACCCATGGGCGCGAGGGCCAGCGGCGACAGGTCGCCGAGATCGCCCGCGCGAACATTCACCGCGCCCTCCGCGAGGAGACTTCCGGCATCGACCACGGCCTGCCCGTCCGCCACGACGGAGCCGAGGGCGAAGGTGAGTCGGTCGAGGGCGTAGTCGTTCCGGTTCGGCCGGGCGATATGGGCCTCGGCCCGCAGCGGCTTGCCGGCGATGTCGCCGGTCATGCGCAGAGTTCCGTCGAGGGCATCACGCAGGTCGCTCAGCGCCGCGTCGAGGCGAAGATCGCGGATCGGGCGACCGTTGGCGCTCACGTCCGGCGCGCGCAGCGCGACGGTGACGGACGGCTTCAGGAGAGAGCCCGTCAGCCTCGCATCGGCGCTCGCCGGTCCGGCCAGCCGCTCGTCGAGGGCCGCGAGGGTCTTGAGATCGACGCGAGCCGCGACATCGGCGGTCTTGGCGTTGGCTTGACCCTGAAGGGTGGCGACGAGCCCGGCCCCCTCGAAACGCAGGCGCTCGAAGCCGTAGCCGTCATAGGTCTGCGACACCCGCCCCGTCAGCGTCGGCGTCCGGCCGACCAGGCGGTCGGCGGCCGGCTCGCCGAGAACGAGGCTACCGCCGCGGAGGTCGAGATCGGCCGAGAGCGCCTTGCGGGCCGGATCGCCGTTCAGGTTCGCCTTGGCGTCGAGACGGCCGGCGAGCGTCCGGCCCGCCACGCCCGAGAAGGCGCCGATATCGGCCAGTGCCGCCTCGACGGTGCCGGTCAGCGTGTTCTGCCCGATGCGGCCGGCATAGGCGGCGCGGGCAGTGTCGGAATCGAGGGTAAGCGTCGTGACGTCGAGCACGCCGTCCGAGCCCGCGGCGGCACGTAAGGTCAGCTTGGCGCGGCTGCCCACGGCGCGGCGGAGCGCCGGATCGGCGAGCCGCAGGCCCTCCATCGCCGCGTCGGCGGTGACGGCGAAGCGCTGCGCCTTGGGATCGGCGCCGGTCGGCTCGACGCTCAGCAGCGCCTCGACCCGATCGAGCGACGATTCCTTCGTGCGCAGGCCCGCGGCCTTGAGGTTGCCCTTCACCCGCGGCAACGAGAGCGGTCCCTTCAGGCTGCCGTCGAAGACCAGGGTTTCCAGTTCCGCTTCCGCCGCCTTGGTGACGCCGCCCTCGGTGGGGACGGCGCGGGCGGAAATCGTGAAATCCGCCACCCTGTCGGCGGTCAGGGTGCCGCCGATCCCGAGCCGCGCGGTCCGTGACGTGAGGTCGAGCCGGTCGATGCGGAACGACCCCGTATCGGAGAAGGCCATGCCGCCGTCGAGCTTGGTCTCACCGGAGAAGATCGCCGCCGCCGGGCCCGGCACGAGACCCTCGATGCGCGCGATCAGGTCGAGGCTTAGGCGCCGGTCCGTGCCGATGCGCGAGAGGCGGGCGCCGCCCTTGGCGCCGATCTCGGATCCGGCGTCGAAATCGAGCCGCGCGTTGAACCCGTCGAGGGTGCCGCTTCCGTTCAGGTCGAAATTGATGGGCGGCGTGCCGGGAAGATTCGCCGCCTTCGAGAGCAGACCGCCCTGCGGCTCGACGAGGTTGGCCTTCACCTCCAGCCGCTCGCCCTTGGGGACGAAGAGAAGCCGGGCGACGAAGCGCCCGGCCGCATCGAGCCGGCGGAAATCCGCGCTGACGTCGAGTCCCTCGGATGGGTTTCCGAGCTTGGCCTTGCCGTCGCCCGCAAGACGCGCCGGCTGGCCCGCGATGCTCTCCCCCAGCACCAGTTCGGCCAGGGTGAAGCCCTTGATCTCGACCTTCACCGGCAACTCGGGCAGCAGGCTGCCGTCGGGTTCCGCTTCGGCCGGCGTCGGGCCGGGCACCGGCTTGCGCAGCACTTCGAGCCGGCCGATCTCCAGGCTGTCGACTTCGAGCCGGCCGGACAGAAGCGCCAGCCGGCGCCAAGCGAGGCGGGCGCGGTCGAGCTTCAGCCACGGACCGTCGGAATCGCTGATGACGACGTCGCGGATGGTGGCGTCCGATGAGAGCGCACCGTCGACGTCGCCGATCGAAACCTGCGAGGATGGCGTCGAGAGCGCCTTCGAGAGAAGCCCGCCGAGCACCGTCTTCTCGCCATCGGCGGCGCGGGTGTCGTCGGTGACGAAGAGAGCGGCGAAAAGCAGGGCGACCGACAGGAAGGCCGCGGCCAGCATCCATTGACCACGCGTCCGGCGGCCCCCCTCCCCTGCGAAGGAGACGGGATTCGGGCGGTGCCGACGAACAAGAAATTCCATTCAGAACGCCTGTCCGAGACTGATGTACAGGGCGGCCGGCAGCTCGCGGTTTCCCTTGATCCGGTCGAGCGGGAAGGCGAGGTCGGCGCGGATCGGACCGATGCCGGTGTAATAGCGGACGCCGATGCCGACCGCCTTGCGGATACGCTCATCGAAATCCGGCAGCGTCGAGGCGAACGCCGTGCCCGCGTCGAAGAACGGCACGATGCCGATCGTGTCGGTGATCTTGATGCGGGCCTCGATCGAGGCCTCCAGCAGGCTGCGCCCGCCGATCGGCAGGTTGAAGGGGCCGCGGGGACCGAGCGTCCGGAAGGCGAATCCGCGCACGGAACCGCCGCCGCCGGCGAAGAAGCGGAAATTGTCGGGGATCTCGTCGAGCCGCGCCCCCGAGACCGAGCCGAACCCGAGGCGGCCGGCGAGCACGTATTTCCGCTCGTCGTCCAGCGCGTAGTAGGTCGAGCCCTGTGCCTTCGCGACGAAGATGCCCGGATCCGAGCCGAGAAAGCCGGGATAGGGCGCGGCGGAGGCGATCACCCGGAAACCCTCGGTCGGGTCGAGCAGGCTGTCGGTGGAATCGTAAGTGACCGAGAGCGGCAGGCCGATCAGCCGGTAATCGACGGTGCCGATGGCGTCCTTCGAACGGCCGACCTGTCCGTCGAGGCCGATCTGGGCCGAGAAGGTGTCGGAGAAGCGGTGACGCAGGGCCACCGAGGCGCCGGCCGCGTCCACGAAATAGCTCTGCTGCACTTCGCGGGTCACGAAGACATTGGCCAGAAGGTCGTTGCGGGTGCCGCCGAGCGCCGGCTTCACGAAGGTGGCGGAGAGGCGCCCGCCCAATCCCGTCGTGTCGATGCCGGCGAGCTTGCGCTGGGTCGCGAACGGATCGTAGCCGAGGCCGAGATAGTAGATGTCGGCATCGAGCCGCAGGGTCTCGCCGCCGCCCCACAGGTTGCGGTTGGCGTAGTAGGCGCGCACGCCCGGCCCGTCGACGGTGGAGTAGCGCGCCGCGACGCCGATGAGGTTGCGCTCGCGCTCGCTCACCTCGACGAAGATCGGCAGGTTGCCCTGCGCATCGAGGGTCTCGCCCTCGCGCACACGGACGGCGCCGAGGCCTTCGATGCGGGCCACCGAACGGCGGATGTCCGAGACCGCCTTCGGCGAGTAGGGATCGCCCGGCTCGGAATAGATGAACGAGCGGATCACCGCCGGATCGATGCCGTCGGTTGCCTTGACCGACACCTCGCCGAGCCCGGCCATCGGGCCGGGATCGATGGTGAAGGTCACGTCCATGACATGCGCCGCATCGTCGACGACGGGGTCGCGGCTCACCGCTTTGGCGAAGGGATGGCCCAGCGCGCGGAAGCGATCGACGATCTTCGCCTCGCGGGCGAGCACCGTGGCGGAGCGGGCCGGTACGTCGTCGCCGGTGCGGGTAAAGCGCTCGGGCAGCACCTCGTCCGAGAACGGACGGCCGCGCGGATCGAGGGCGCGCACGGTCCGCAGCGTGTAGAGGGGACCAAGATCGACGGCGATCTTCACCGGCACCAGGGCACGGGCCCGCGATCCCTCTGCGGCGCGGGAGGCGGCGGCGAGCGAGGACTCACCCGTCACGGGCACACCGTCGATGCGGATCGACACCGTACCCTGACAATAGCCGTAGCCCGAGAGCACGTCGGTCAGGCGCCGGAGATCGGCCTCGGCCCGCCGGACCAGCCCCTCGCCATCCGGCGGCGCCTCCTGGCGCAGACGGTAGAGCGTCGAGGTGTCTTGAAGCGCCCGGAGGATGTCCGAATCGTCGGTGCCGGTGATGCGCAGGCTGTAGGGCAAAGCTCCGGCGCTGGGCGCCGGCGGCTCCTCCTCGGAGCCGAACAGGCCGAACAGATCGAAAGCTCGCGCCGGCTCCGGAAGGACGATCACGCTCGCCAAGCCGAAGAGGACGCCACCGATGGCCGGCGAACGCAGCAGGCAGTTCATCCGGACATGCATACGCGAGGCTGGGTCTCTGGCTCTTGGCGGGCGATGCCTCCAGAAAAGCATCTGAATGTTAAGTACCCGTCGATCACCCGCGCGGCTACCCCGGCCCCGCTTGGCACACCGCTTGATCGAGAAATGGTGTGCAGACAACGCCCCGGTGTGCCGGATCAGCCGCAGATCGACGGCCGTCGCATCAAGCTCGAACGCGCTATTCCTCTTCCTCGATCAGCGTCATCTGCGGCGATAGCGGCAGGCTGATCGAGCAGTGCAGGCCCTCCGGCTTGAAGGTCATCACCGTCTTCGCCTTCAACTCGTAGCGCAGGCTTCGTTCGAGGACTTCCAGGCCGAAGCCGTGATGCGATGGGGTCGACGGGATGTTTTCGAGTCCACTCTCATCCCAGATGAAGGTGAGCTGCTGCGGGGTTCCCGCCGGAGTCGCCGGCGATGACAGGGACCAGGTCACGTGAATGCGGCCCTGCGGCACGGTCAGCGCGCCATGCTCGACCGCATTCACGGCCAGTTCGTGGACCGCCATGGCGAACACTTCCGCCGCGCCGGGGCGCAAACGCAAGCTCGGTCCCGAGATCGCCACCTGTTCGCCCTCGCGCGCGAGATGCACGAGAAGCTCATCCGCGATGAGGGAATGCAGGCCAATTCCCTCCGGCACGCTGCGCATCAGCGCGTTGAGTACGCGCGCGAGGGCATCGACGCGGCCATCGAGATGGGCAACGTAGGTTTCCACGGAGTCGCTCGTCTCAGCAGAGCGGCGGATGATCGCCCGCAGCATCGAGAGCGTGTTGCGGACCTTGTGGCGCAGCTCTGCCGGCAGACCGGTTTCGTCGAGGAAGCGGCGCAGACGCCGGTTCTCCGCCTCCAACTCCTCGATACGTGCGTCCCGCGGATCCTGCTTCATGATTTAGCCGTTCGCTGACCTCAACAGATTGAATCGGCTAAAGCGCCGCTCCTCAATCGTCGTCTAATACCGATGGATCACGCTCGTGATGTAGATACGAAGAATCGAAGAGCGAGGCCGCCTGGAGAGCGGAGAAATCGGGTATGGTGAGTTGACGACCACGTAAGCGGATCAAGCCTGCCGACCGCAACTCCTTAAGCGTGCGGTTGATATGAACCGTCGAGAGCCCCATCGCATCGCCGAGATCGGCTTGTGTAATCGGGAATTCACAACTGGCCTCAGTCGTCATTCCGACGGCGCGTAGCCGGAGGAACAGCTCGCAGAAGAGGTGTCCCAGGCGTTCCGTCGCCAGCCGCTGGCCAAGGCTGACGGTCCATTCGCGCTGGATCGCCGCCGTCACCAGCACCTCCCACCAGAGTGCCTCCGCCACGCGCGGAAACTGCACTGCGATCTCGCGTATCGCAGATTCGGAGATCTCGGCGAGAACCACAGGCGTCAGCGTTCCGAGCGAGTGATCCATCTTGCGCAGTACGAAGACATGCGGGTCGCAGAGATCACCGGGGAGAAAGATCGAGATGACTTGGCGCCGGCCGTCCTCGAGCTGCTTGTAGCGGCAGGCCCAACCCTCGACGACGACATGAACATGACGCGGCCGCTCCCCGTCGCGGATCACATCCTCGCGGGCTCCCAACCTTCGTGCGGGCTGAGCGATCTTCTCCAGGGCCTGCTTCTCCTCCGGAGAAAGGCGAACGAAGTTTTCCAGCTTGCGGACGAGCGGGTTGGACACTGAGTTTCCCTGGCCTAGTCGCCGCAACCTAGCGCTCCGAAAGGCCAGCGGAACTAACACAGGTTAATCGGCGTGCGCGTGCCGAAATCTGTGAACAGATTCCTGACTTCGTGCGGATGCGCACCATCGCTCGTCCCCCGGCTCGAAGGACGACAGATTCAACGAGAGATTGCGGGTTCTTGGCGTCACTCACAGCCGGACCGGTCGGGATCCAGGGCCCGCCTAGTATCCAGAAGGTCTACACCGTCTCTGTGGGATGTGTTTGGTGGGGGAAGTAGGACTCGAACCTACGAAGCTTACGCAGCGGATTTACAGTCCGCCCCCTTTGCCGCTCGGGACATTCCCCCAAACCGGGTCGCCGCGTTTCAATCGCGGCGGGCGAGGCCCTTATGGTGAGGGTCTGATCGGGTGTCAACCGATCCGTTCGATCCGTTTTCTATCCACAGGGCGCGAGATCGCAGATTCGAACCTGAGCTCGCTCCGCACCGCGCCAGCGGTCGCAGGAGAGCGTTCCGGCGACGTGGAACGTGCGGCCGATGCCGCCAAGCAGAGCGGCGCCGACCGGTCCTTGTGAGGCGCGAAAAGCGATGCCCCCGACCGCTTGCCCGTCCCCACTGACGAGACGCGCGCGGACATGTCCGTTGCCGACGATACCCGCATCGACGACGCGATGGCGCGGCAGTGCCATCATCGGTTCCGGCGCGCCTTGGCCGAAGGGTCCGGCACGCTGGATCAGCCGCACGAGTTCCGCGGTCGCGCCGCCGGCGCTCACGGTGCCGTCGATCAGCAGCGCCTCGGCCGCCCGCGCCCGGCCGACGGCCTCGGTCAGATCGCGGGAGAGACTCGCACCGAAGGCCTCGAGCCCGCCGGCCGCAAGGGTGACACCGGCGGCCATCGCGTGTCCCCCGCCCTTCACGGCGAGCCCGGCCTCGACCGCGCCGCGCACGGCCCCGCCGAGATCCGCACCGACCACGGAGCGTCCGGAGCCGACGGCGCTTCCATCGGGCTTGACGGCGAAGGCGAAGGCAGGCCGACCGAACCGCTCCTTCAAGCGGGCGGCAATGAGTCCGACGATACCGGGATGCCATTCGGGCGAGGCGGCGATCAGCACCGGACGATCGGGGTCGCGGGCGAGGCGTGTATCCATCTCGGCTTCGGCCTCGGCGACCGCCTGTGCCTCAATGGCTTGGCGCTCCCGATTGAGCCGGTCCAGTTCCTCGGCGATGCTGCGCGCCTCGATCGGATCACCCGTGGTGAGGAGCCGTGCGCCGAGGCCGGCGTCGCCGATGCGGCCGCCGGCATTGATGCGCGGCCCCACGAGAAAGCCGAGATGCCATGATTCCGGCGGCTCGCTCAGGCCTGCGGCGTCGAGAAGGGCCGCCAGCCCCGGCCGGCCCCGGCCCCGCATCACCGCAAGCCCCTGGACAACGAAGGCGCGATTGAGCCCGACGAGCGGCACCACGTCGGCGACGGTGGCAAGGGCCACGAGGTCGAGGAAGTCGGTGAGGCGCGGCTCGGCGGTGGAAGCGAAAGCCCCCTCCCCCCGCAAGCGGCGGGCGAGCGCGACGAGGGTCATGAAGACGACGCCCGCCGCGCAGAGATGACCAAGGCCGGAGAGGTCATCGAGCCGGTTCGGGTTGACCAGGGCGCGCGTCTGCGGAAGCTCCTCTGGAGCACCGTGGTGATCGAGCACGATCACGTCGAGGCCGAGGGCCGCTGCGGCGGCCAGCGGTTCGTGGCCGGCAGTGCCGCAATCGACGCAGACGAGCAGGCCCGCCCCCTCCTCGCGCAAAGCCGTGACGGCGCCGACATTCGGGCCGTAGCCTTCCGTGATGCGGTCGGGGATGTGGATGCGCACCTTGACGCCGAGCGCCCGCAGATAATTTGCGAGGAGCGATGCGCTCGACGCGCCGTCCACGTCGTAATCGCCGAAGATCGCCACCGCCTCGTGGGTTCGTACGGCATGAGCGAGGCGATCGACCGCCGCCTCCATATCCACGAGCACGGAGGGGTCCGGCATCAGGTCGCGCAGGCGCGGGGACAGATAAGCCTCGGCCTCGGCCGGCCGTACGCCGCGCCCGACGAGGACGCGGGCGAGCAGATCCGGCAGGCCGTAGGCCTGGGTCATGGTTGTCGCCAGAGCCTGAAGACCGGGATCCCCGCACCGCTCGCGCCAGGGCCGCCCGAGCACCGATGCGGTGACGTCGAGGAAGGGGCGAGGCAGATCGAGGGGCGAGGCGAGGGACATGGAAGCGGACACGGCGCGACCATAGCCGCTTCAGACGGCAAAAACTGCGCCCTCCAAACGACAGCGGGGCGGACGATTGCTCGCCCGCCCCGCATCTGACCGCCGATTCTAGCCGATCAGAGGTTCTTGAGGATGTTGTCGACGACCTTCTTGGCGTCACCGAACAGCATCATCGTGTTGTCGCGGAAGAACACCTCGTTCTCGACGCCGGCGTAGCCCGAGCCCATGCCGCGCTTGATGAAGAGAACGGTCTTGGCCTTCTCCACATCGAGGATCGGCATGCCGTAGATCGGCGACGCCTTGTCGGTCTTGGCGGCCGGGTTGGTGACGTCGTTGGCGCCGATCACGAAGGCCACGTCGGCCTGCGGGAACTCGCCGTTGATGTCCTCCAGCTCGAACACCTCGTCGTAGGGCACGTTGGCTTCCGCCAAGAGCACGTTCATATGCCCCGGCATGCGGCCCGCCACCGGGTGGATGGCGTACTTCACATCGACGCCCTCCTTCTTCAGCAGGTCGGCCATCTCACGCAGGGAGTGCTGCGCCTGGGCGACCGCCATGCCGTAGCCGGGGACGATGATGACCTTCTCGGCGTTCTTCATGATGTAGGCTGCGTCGTCCGGCGAGCCCTGCTTGACGGGGCGCGTCTCGACCTGGCCGCCACCGGCCGCTGCGGCGGAATCCCCACCGAAGCCGCCGAGGATGACCGAGATGAACGACCGGTTCATCGCCTTGCACATGATGTAGGACAGGATCGCGCCCGAGGAGCCGACCAGCGAGCCCGTGATGATGAGCGCGAGGTTGCCCAGGGTGAAGCCGATGCCGGCCGCCGCCCAGCCCGAGTAGGAGTTCAGCATCGAGACGACGACGGGCATGTCCGCGCCGCCGATCGGGATGATGAGCAGCCCGCCCAGGACGAAGGACAGGAGCACGATCAACCAGAAGACCAGCTTGCTCTCGTTGCCGATGAACACGGCGATCAGCACCACCAGGGCGATGCCCAGCGCGATGTTGATGGCGTGCCGCTGCGGCAGCATGATCGGCTTGCCGGACATGCGCCCGTCGAGCTTGGCGAAGGCGATGACCGAACCGGTGAAGGTGATCGCGCCGATCGCCGCGCCCAGCGCCATCTCGAACAGCGACTCCTTGTGGATGTGGCCGTTCTCGAGGATGCCGACCGCCTGGGGGGCGTAGAGCGTCGCCGCCGCACCCGCCACGGCGGCAAGGCCGACGAGCGAGTGGAAGGCCGCGACGAGCTGCGGCATCGCCGTCATCGGCACCCGCTTGGCAATCACCGCGCCGGCGCCACCGCCGATACCAAGGCCGAGCAGCACCAGGATCCAGGCGCCAAGTCCCGCCGGCGGATGGCCGATCAGGGTCGTGAGCACGGCGAGCGCCATGCCGATCATGCCGTACAGGTTACCCTGTCGCGACGTGGTGGGGTGCGAGAGACCCCGCAGCGCCATGATGAACAGGACGCCGGCGACGATGTAGAGAAGGGATGAGACGTTTTCCGACATCGCCTCAGGCCTTCTTCTTGTACATGCCGAGCATGCGCTGGGTCACGAGGAAGCCGCCGAAGATATTCACGGAGGCGAGGACGATACCGATGAAGCCGAAGAAGCGGGCCCAGCCGGTGCCCTTCTCGATGAGCGGCACACCGACCGCCAGGAGCGCGCCGACGATGATGACCGACGAGATCGCGTTGGTCACCGACATCAGCGGCGTGTGCAGGGCCGGCGTCACCGACCAAACGACGTAATAGCCGACGAAGATCGCGAGCACGAAGATCGCGAGCTGGAACACCGTGGGATCGACGGCGCCATGGGTGGCGGCGGCGATACCGTGTCCGAGCGAGTCGGCAATCGACTGCGCCTGTGCGGCGTTCTGATGGGCGATGTCGGCCGCGGCGCGCGCGGCCGATGCGGCGGCCTGGGCCTGCTCTGCAGGCGAGACGGGCGGAAGGGGGGTTGCCATGGTGAGATCCTCCGCGACCGATCAGGCTTTAGGCTGAAAGTTGGGGTGGACCACCTGACCGTCGCGGGTGAGGTTGGTGGCCTTGACGAGTTCGTCGTCCCAATTCACCGCCAGCGCCTTCACTTCCTTGTCGATCATCGTCTCGACGAAGGCGTAGAGGTTGCGGGCGTAGAGGCTCGAGGCGGTCGCCGCGAGGCGGCCCGGCACGTTGACGTGGCCGACGATCTTCACGCCGTTGCCGACGGTGACGATCTCGCCGGCCTTGGCGCCGGCGACGTTGCCGCCGCGCTCGACCGCGAGGTCGACGAGCACCGAACCCGGCTTCATCGAAGCGACCATCTCCTCGGAGACGAGCTTCGGGGCCGGGCGACCCGGGATCAGGGCCGTGGTGATGACGATGTCCTGCTTGGCGATGTGGCCCTTGACTAGCTCCGCCTGCTTCTTCTGGTACTCGGCCGACATCTCCTTGGCGTAGCCGCCGGAGGTCTCGGCCTGCTTGAACTCGTCGTCCTCGACGGCGACGAACTTGGCGCCGAGCGATTCGACCTGTTCCTTGGTGGCGGGCCGCACGTCGGTGGCGGTGACCACGGCGCCCATGCGGCGGGCGGTGGCGATCGCCTGGAGGCCGGCGACGCCGACGCCCATGATGAAGATGCGCGCGGCCGGAACGGTGCCGGCGGCGGTCATCATCATGGGCAGGGAGCGGCCGTACTCGGCAGCGCCATCAACGACGGCGCGGTAGCCGGCGAGGTTGGCCTGGGAGGAGAGGACGTCCATCACCTGCGCGCGGGTGATGCGGGGCATCAGCTCCATGGCAAAGGTGTTCACGCCCGCCTCGGCCGCGGCCTTCAGCGCATCCTCGTGACCGTAGGGGTCCATGATCGCGACGACCGTGGCGCCCTTCTGGATCTTGGCCAGTTCGTCCGCGTTCGGACGGCGAACCTTGAGGACGAGATCGGCGCCGGAGAGAGCCTCCTCGACGCTTCCGGCGATCTTGGCACCGGCCGACTCATACTCGGCATCGGGGACACCGGCTTTGGCGCCCGCTCCCGATTGCACGACGACCTCGCTGCCCAGACCAATGAACTTCTTGACCGTTTCTGGGACGGCCGCGACCCGTGGTTCTATCGGGTCCGTCTCCGTCAAGACGGCAATACGCATCAGTTGCTCCCGTTCTTACAGCCGCCTTTCGGCGTGCCGGTATCCGAGCCTTCTTGGAAGTTCAGATCTGAAAAAGGCCGACCCGGAGGGCCGGCCCGAAACATTCGACCCTCAGCTCAGGAAGAGGATCGCGAGGAGTGCGGCGAGGACGAAAGCCTGAGCCTTCCATCCAATGGCCGGGACGAAGGCACCGGCGGCCGCAGCCACCCAGGACACCAGCACGCCGATGATCGCGGTCACCCAGGCCTCGTGCACGCCGCCGATGGCCAGCGCCACGACCCAGCACAGAACGGTGACGGTGCCGATTTCGACGAAGCGGACGAAGCCCCGGTAGGTCTGCTCGTGGGTCTTCTCGTCCATCGCCGGGCTGTAGTTCAGGCCGGTGAGGGTCTTCGTGTCCGCCATTGCGCGCCCGTTCCCTGTTGTCGTTTTGCTTGTCACGCGCGGATTTAGCGCAAGGCTAACCCACTCGCAATCAGCTTGACGGTCAGGATGGTGGATCGTGAGCCGACTTTTGTTATGCCGGGGCCGGTAGCCCAGCCTCGGCCAGAGCAGTTTCCTGACGCTCGGAGAGCGTCTCGAGGGAGAAGCGCTCGATCTCGGCTTCGAACAGGCGGTGGTAGTTCAGTTCGGAGCGCAGGTGCAGGAACACGGCACCGAGCCCAACAGCCGCACGGTCCATGAAGACGAATTCCTGTGGAACCGTAACCGGGCCGCGCTCTTTGAGCGCCTGATGCACGGAGAAGGCTTCCCGACGTCCGTAGGCGCCGGGCTCGACGCCGTCCGCGACCGTGCGCGTGCGGTCTTCGAGCAGGGGGCCGTAGATGAACCGGGCCCAGATGTTGAGGATGTCGACGGTTTCCTTGTCGAGGCGCTTGAAGCCCCAGACTTCGTAGGCGTGGACGACGCGGTCCCGGTCATCCTCCAGAAGTCCGCGATAGAGGTCGACCACGCCGCCGACGAAGCGCGGGTGGAAGATGCGTACGCAGCCGTAATCGAGCAGGTTGATGCCCTGTGCCTCACCACCCTCCGAGAAGACGGTATAGTTGCCCAGATGCGGGTCACCGTGGATGACGGCGGCGCGGCTGAACGGGTGCCACCACGCCTTGAACATCGCCTGAGCGATGCGATTGCGGATCTCGATCGGGGCATCGGCGAAGTTGAGGATCCGCTCACCGTCGAGCCAGCCGAGGGTGAGGAGCCGCTTCGTCGAGAGGCTGGGATGCACCGTCGGCACCCGCACCGCAGGGATGTCCTTGAGCACATCGCCGTAGAGAGCGGCATGCTTGGCCTCGCGGCCGTAATCGAGTTCCTCGCGGACCCGCGCGCCGATCTCCTTGGCGATCTCCGAGGTATCGAGCCAGGAATTCATGCGACGGTGCAGGGCAAAGGCGACCTGAAGCTGCTTGAGGTCGGCTTCCACCGCCGACTGCATGTCGGGATACTGAAGCTTGCAGGCGAGCGGCGCGCCGTCGCATGATTCGGCCCGGTGGACCTGGCCGAGGGAGGCCGCGGCGGCGGGCTTGAGGTCGAAGCTGCCGAAGCGGGTCTGCCAGTCGGCCCCGAGTTCGGCCATCATCCGCCGTTTGACGAAAGCCGCGCCCATCGGCGGTGCGTCGGCCTGGAGCTTCTGCAGCTCGGCGGCGTATTCGGGCGGCAGGAGATCCGGCACGGTGGCGAGCAGCTGCGCCACCTTCATGATCGGCCCCTTGAGGCCGCCGAGCGCCTGCGCAAGCGCCGCAGCGTTGTTCAGGCTCGCGCCGTCCTTGCCGCCGAACAGGCGCGCCGCCGCCATCCGCGCGGCCACTCCTCCGACATTGGCGCCGACGCTGGCGTAGCGGCTCGCGCGGGCGGTAAAGCGGTTGGCTTCGCGGTCGGTCTCGGCCATGGGCTGGGATCAATTCCTGACGGGACGTCACCGGAGATAGGCACCGTCCGGGGCCGCGCCCAGGGCGCTGGGACGGCGCGCCGCGGATCGCGTTACGCCTTCGGCCCGTTGTCGCGAAGCCAACGGGTGAGACCGGATTCGTCGATCTCGCCCGCGGCGAGGCCACGGATCATCAAAACCGCCTCCGCTTCTGCAACTAGAAAGTCGATGTCGTTCAGGCCGAGAAAGGTCACGAGCGCCAGCAGCGCCGCACGTTTGTTGCCGTCGATGAAGGGGTGGTTTTTGACGATGCCGAAGGCGTAGGCGGCCGCGAGTTCGGCCAGGTCCGGTTCACCTTAGCCCGCACGGTTCTTGGGTTGCCCGAGAGCCGATTCGAGTACACCCTCGTCGCGCAGGCCCGGAGGCCCGCCGAAAAGCTCGAGCTGCTGTGAGTGGATGGCCTGAACGAGATCGCTGGTCAGCCAGACGATCTCGCTCACTTCGCCAACTCGGCGAGCGCGTTTCTATAGGTCTTCATCGCCTTCTCGGCGATCTTCATGCCCTTTTCGAAAGTCGGATCATATGGCGAGAGATGCAGCGTGCCATCGGGATTCTCGGTGACGTGCAGCCAATCGCCTTGATCCAGCCTGAGCCTGCCGACGAGTTCCTTCGGCAGGATCAGACCGGTTGAATTTCCGATGCGCTTGATCTCGAGCTTCATGGAAGTGGCCCTCGCGCCTCATCCGCGTTCAACACGCGTATAACACAGCTGGGCCCCAGCCCATGGAGTGTGGGCTACGCGTCTTCCATCGCCTCCAATTCGGCGATCATCCCCTCGATCATGCCGAGCCCGATCTGCCAGAATCCCGGATCGCTGGCGTCGAGCCCGAACGGCTTGAGCAGCTCGCCGTAGGGCTTCGAGCCGCCGGCCGAGAGCAGGGCGAAGTAGCGCTCGACGAAGCCCGGCTCGGCGCGGGCGTAGACGCCGTAGAGCGAGTTCACGAGGCAGTCGCCGAAGGCGTAGGCGTAGACGTAGAACGGCGAGTGGATGAAGTGCGGAATGTAGGCCCAGAACGGCTCGTAACCCTTGTCGAGGGTGATCGCCGGGCCGAGGCTCTCAGACTGCACCGACATCCAGAGCTCGTTGATCTGCTCAGCCGTCAGCTCGCCCTTGGCGCGGGCGAGGTGGACCTTCCGCTCGAACGAGTAGAATGCGATCTGGCGCACCACCGTGTTGATCATGTCCTCGACCTTGGCCGCCAGCATCGCCCGGCGCTGGGTCGGGTCGGTGGTCTGGCTCAGCAGGCGGCGGAAGGTCAGCATCTCGCCGAACACGCTGGCGGTCTCGGCCAGCGTCAGCGGGGTCGGCGCCATCAGCGCGCCGTTGCCAGCGGCGAGCACCTGATGAACGCCGTGGCCGAGTTCGTGCGCCAGCGTCATCACGTCCCGCGGCTTACCCTGGTAATTCACCAACACGTAGGGGTGGGCCGAGGGGACGGTCGGGTGTGCGAAGGCGCCCGGCGCCTTGCCGGGCCGGGTCGGCGCATCGATCCAGCCGCCATCGAAGAATCTTTTGGCGATGCCGGCCATGTCCGGCGAGAAGGCGTTGTAGGCCTCCAAGACCGTATCGCGGGCCTGCGCCCAGGGGATCGTGCGCTGCTCGACCTTCGGCAAAGGCGCATTGCGGTCCCAGTAAGGCAGCGCCTCGACGCCGAACCACTTGGCCTTCAGCCGGTAGTAGCGGTGCGACAGACGCGGGTAGGCCGCGCGCACCGCCTCGACCATCGCGGCGACAACTTCCGGCTCGACGCGGTTCGAGAGGTGGCGGGCATCGGCCACGTCCTTGAAGCCGCGCCAGCGGTCAGAGATCTCCTTGTCCTTGGCCAGCGTGTTGGTGATCAGTGTGAAGATGCGCAGGTTCGCCCGCAGCGTGTCGCCGAGCGCCTGCGCCGCCTCCTTGCGCACGGCGCCGTCGGGATCCTGGAGCTTGTTCAGCGTCGGCTCCAGCGTCAGGCGCTCGCCCTGCACGGGGAAGCGCAGCGCGGCGATCGTCTCGTTGAACAGCCGGTCCCAGGCCGCGCTCGACGTCACCGACTTGTCGAGGAACAGCTTTTCCGTGCGGTCGTCGAGCTGGTAGGGCTTCTCGCGGCGCAGGTCCTCGATCCAGGGCCGGTAGCGCGCAAGCAGACCGTCCGTCATCGCCGCGTCGAGCACGCCATCCTCGACGCGATTCAGCTCCAGGCCAAAGAACAAAAGGTCGCCCGACGCCGTGGTGAGCCGCTCGCGGGTGTCGCCGTAGAACTTAGCGCGGGTCTCGTCGGTGGTGTCGCCGGAATAGACGAGCCCGGCATAGGACATCAGCCGCCCCATCAGATCCTCGATCCGCTCGTAGGCCTGCACCGCCTCACCGAGGACGGAAGACGCGTCCGGTCCGGAGGCGATCTCGGCGATCCGGCCGGCATATCGTGCGGCGAAGGCGCGGCTCTCAGCCTCAGCCCGGTCGAGATCATCCCGGAAGGCGGACGCATCCATGCCGGGATAGAGGTCGGTGAGGTCCCATTCAGGCAGCACGCCGAGATCGGCCGCCTGCAACGCGCTGCGCACGGTCGCAAGCTCTTCGGCCCCCCTCGGCAACTCCGCGGACAGGGCAGCGAAAACGGCTCGGCTCGACATGATGTGCTGTTTCCTCGACGCATCGGATCTCGGGTCGGCGCAAGGAGCCCGACACGGTCGGGGTCAGATATCGAGCGCGAGGCCCGCACGATCAACCGCGTTGCGCGATCCCGTGAGCCGCAGGGCTCACGGATCGTCGGCAATCTCTTTTGGAGCGTCGCCGCGATCAATTTTCAGCGTCGTTAAGCGGCGCTTTACGCTCGTGGGCGATCCTGTGCCTCGAAACGAAACAGCCCGCCGCCCTGCGCCCGCCGATCTCCCTTGGAGACGGTGCCGGCCCGCGGCCGGCTCGAGCGGAAAGCGAGGCGCCCCGCATGTCGACCACCGTTCTCATCATCGACGACGATCCCGTCCAGCGCCGCCTCGCCGAAGCGATGGTGCGCCGCCTCGGCTTCGAGGCCCGGATCGCGGAGAACGGGCATGACGGGCTGAACCTCCTGCGCGGCGGCGAGAACGTCGATGTCGTGCTGCTCGACCTCGTCATGCCGGGCGGCATGGACGGGCTGGGCGTGCTCGCCGAGATGCGCAAGAGTGGGATCGACACGCCGGTCATCGTTCAGACCTCGAACGGCTCCATCGACGCGGTGGTGAACGCCATGCGGGCGGGTGCCGTCGATTTCGTGGTCAAGCCGGCCGGCGCCGAGCGACTCCAGGTCTCGATCAAGAACGCTCTGCGGGTGGATCAGCTTGAGGAGGAGGTGCGCCGCATGCGCCGTCGCGCCTCAGGTGCGCTCGGTTTCAAGGACCTCGCCTCGAAGAGCCCGGACATGGAGCGGGTGATCCGTCTCGCCGAGCGGGCGGCGAAGTCGAACATCCCCGTCCTGATCGAGGGCGAGTCAGGCGTCGGCAAAGAGGTGCTGGCCCGGGCGATCCAGGGCTCGGGCGACCGGCGCGGCAAGCCCTTCGTCACCGTGAATTGCGGCGCGATCCCCGAGAATCTCGTCGAATCGACCCTGTTCGGCCACGAGAAGGGGGCCTTCACCGGCGCCACCGAGAAGCATGTCGGCAAGTTCGTCGAAGCCTCGGGCGGGACGCTGTTCCTCGACGAGATCGGCGAGCTTCCGCTCGACGCCCAGGTGAAGCTCCTGCGGGCGCTGCAGGAGGGCGAGGTCGATCCCGTTGGCGGCAAGCGCGCCGTGCGCGTCGATATCCGCCTGATCTCGGCGACCAACCGCTCGCTGCTCGATCTCGTGAAGCAGGGCAAGTTCCGCGAGGATCTCTATTACCGTCTCAACGTCTTCCCGATGACGCTGCCGCCGCTGCGGGCGCGGCGCGAGGATATTCCGGATCTGGTGCGCTCGTTCTGCGCGCGGTTCGCGGCGGAGGAAGGCAAGCGCCTGCGCGGCATCACGGCGGAAGCCATGGCGCTGCTCTCGCGCTACCCCTGGCCCGGCAACGTGCGACAGCTGGAGAACGCGCTGTTCCGCGCGGTGGTGCTCGCCGACGGCGACGAACTGACGGTCGCCGAATTTCCGCAGATCGCCGCGCAGGTCGAGGGCTTCGACGTGCGCATCCCGCCGCTCCCGGTGCAGGCGGCCCTGCCCGCGGGCGGCCTGGAACCGGTGCGGGAGATCGTCCGCATCGAAGTGCGTGATCCGCATGCCATGTCCCTCGTGGTCGAGGAGACCGGCGACATGAAGACGATGGAGACGGTCGAGGCGGAGGTGATCCGCTTCGCTCTGCAATTTTACCGCGGCCGAATGTCCGAAGTCTCGCGCCGCCTCGGAATCGGCCGATCTACCCTCTACCGCAAACTCAAGGAGCTCGGCCTCGACGAGGAGGAGCGCTCCGAGGACGCCGCCTGATACCGGGGGCGGAGGGAACAGTCGGTCAGGCTCGGCTGTTCGCTCTCAGGGTCCGGCTTGGCCATAAAGCATGGCCGTGTGGTTGCGCACGGTCCCGCTTGGGTCGATGATCTTTAAGCAGAGCTGCGGCATTCTCGGCCGTATCCAGGGAGTTGCCGACATGCGCGCTGCATCGGGAGCCGGAACGGGCATCGCGCGGACCCTGTCCGTCGCCTTGGCCGCCCTCTTCGCCTTCGGCCAGGCCCCGGTCCGCGCCGAGGAGCCCGTCGCCGGGGGCGAGGTCGTCATCCGCAAGGCCGCGGTCGATCCGGTGGAGGCCCCCGCCCTCTCCCCCGACACGAGCGAGGGGGCACCTGCAGCTGCGGAAACCTCGGCGCCGCCTGAGGAGCCGGCTCCGATCACCGTCATGCAAGGCCCGCCTGCGCCGGTCGCCCCGAGCGAGCCGCTCCCAGCGGCCGTCTATGCCCGCCTCAACGACACCGCGCCGCTGTTGCAGCGGCTGACCGGCAAGGATCGCGAGGCGATCCAGGCTTTCTACGCGCTCGGCGATTTCAAGCCGATCTGGATCGAGAAGGGTGCCTTCAATGCCGCCGCCAACGCGGCGATCGCGCGCCTACGCGCCGCGGGCGAGGATGGGCTCGATCCGAACGCCTACCCGGTTCCGGCGGTGGGCAAGCTCAGCCGCCCGGACACGGATGCCGAGATCGCCGAGGCTGACCTCAAGCTCTCCGCCTCGCTCGCCCTCTACGCCCGCGATGCCCGCGGCGGACGGGTGAACCCGGCCGCGATCTCGAAGCTGATCACGCCTACCCTCGACCTGCCGAGTGCCGACGCGGTGCTGACCCGCCTCGCCGCGGCGGGCGCCGGGGCCGGTGAGGCGCTGCAGGGCTACAATCCGCGTCAGCCGGGCTACCTCGCCCTGAAGCAGCGGCTTGCCGGCCTAAGGGCCGGGCGGACGCAGGGAGCGCCGAGCGTCAAGCTTCCCGACGGCCCCGTCCTCAAGCTCGGGATGAACGATCCGCGGGTGCCGCTGCTGCGCAGCCGCTTCGGCCTGGAATCGCGCTCGGCCGGCACGCTCGATGCCGCGCCTGGCGAGTCCGACGCCTACGACCGCTCCGTCGCCGATGCCGTAAGGGACTTCCAGCGCAGCCGCGGCCTGCCGGCGAACGGCACGCTGACACGCGCCACCGTCGCTGCGCTCGCCAATCCGAGCGTGCCGAAGGCAAGCGCGAGCGAGGCCGACCTCCTCGTCAACATGGAGCGCTGGCGCTGGCTGCCGTCCGAACTCGGGCCGGACTACGTCTTCGTCAACGTGCCGGAATTCAAGCTGAAGGTTTTTCGCGAGGGGCGCCTTCGCGACGAGACCCGGGTGATCGTCGGCAAGCCGACGAGCCCGACGCCGACCTTCTCGGGGATGATGGAATATGCCGTCGTCAACCCGTCCTGGTACGTGCCGCCGTCGATCCTCAAGCAGATGCTCGCCTCCGGCCGCACCGCCGGGTTCGAGGTCGTGCGCCGGGGCGGCGCGATCTCCCTGCGTCAGCCGCCGGGCGAGCGGAACGCACTCGGCTTCATCAAGTTCATGTTCCCCAACCAGCACGCGGTCTACCTGCACGACACGCCGAACCGCTCGCTGTTCTCAGCCTCGACCCGCGCCTTCAGCCACGGCTGCGTCCGCGTGGACGATCCGTTCCGGTTCGCCGACGCGGTCTTGCCGAACTGGACGCAGGAGCGCCTGAAGAAACTGATCGGCAAAGGCGAGCGGACGCTGCGCCTGCCCGAGAAGCTGCCGGTGCATCTCGCCTACTTCACCGCGGAGGTGGACGATCTCGGCTCCTACCGCACCCTTCCCGACCTCTACGGCTATGACGGCCCGATGAAGGTGGCGCTGGGTCTCAGTTCCCGCTCGGACGCGGTGGCCAAGGCCCCCGCCGCAACGAAGAAAGCCGTCGAGGCCCGCTCGGTGCCGCGTCAGGCCGCGACGCGCGAGGCGGTGCGCAGCGAGCGCCGCGCCGCACCGCGTCGGGCGCCCGATATGTTCGGCGAGACGGAGGGCGGCCAGGTCTACGCCTATCCGCAGCGCAGCTTCTGGTAGGCGCGAGTCCCCGCCGGTTCCCGCCTAGATCGGCAATTTCGGCATCCCGTGCGGGACAGCGCCGGGTGACGGGCTTGCGAGGCTCTTTTTTGCCACGGTTCGCCCGTAGCGGTCGCTGAAGACGGCGAGCAGCATGGGCCCCGAGACGACCCACCTTTCCGGTCCTCGGCCACCTTTGCGCCCTTCGCGGCATCGCCGATGTCGCGCCCGTTCCGCGAGGTGAGGACATGCTGCGCACGATCCGGAACCGCCTGCCCTCGAACAGGACTTCGCGTCTGAGGCGTCTCGCTTCGGCCGCCGGCGCCATGACCGCCCTGCTTCTGGTCGGGACCGCAGAGACCCAGAACGCGGTCGCCAACGGCGACACGCGTAGCCTCTCCCTGACGCACGAGCATACCGGCGAGAGTCTGTCGGTGACGTTCAAACGCAACGGGCGCTTCGATCGCGCCGCCCTCGACCAGCTCAACTGGCTCCTGCGAGATTGGCGCGAGAACGAATCGATCAAGATGGACCCGCGCCTGTTCGATGTGGTCTGGGAGGCGCAGCGCTCCATCGGTTCGACCGCGCCGCTACGGATCGTCTCCGCCTATCGCAGCCCGAAGACGAACGGGATGCTGCGCCGCCGCTCCTCTGGCGTGGCCGAGACGAGCCAGCACATGCTCGGCAAGGCCATGGATTTCTATCTGACCGATGCCTCGATCGATCAGATCCGTGCCATCGGCATGCAGATGCAGCGCGGCGGCGTCGGCTGGTATCCCCGCTCCGGCTCGCCCTTCGTCCATCTCGATGTCGGCTCGGTCCGATCCTGGCCGCGCATGAGCCACGATCAGCTCGCGCGCCTGTTCCCGGACGGCAAGACCGTCCACCTGCCCGCCGACGGCAAGCCGCTCGCCCGCTACGAGGAGGCACGCGCCGAAATCCTGTCGCGCGGCGGCACGGTGCTCGGCTACACCGCGGTCGCCAGCGCCGACGAGATCGATGACGGGCCGGGCCTCAAGGGTTTCTTCGCCTCGCTCTTCGGCGGGGGCGCCGGAACGGATGCGCCGCCGGCCGCGCTCGCCAACGCGCCGACGCCGTCCAAGGCGCGGGCGAGGCCGAGCATCGCCGTCGCGAGCGCCGATCCGGCCGACGCCTCGGCAGCGATGGCCTATGCCGCACCAAATGCCTCCGAGGCCCTGCGCGCGGCGACCCTGCGCCGGGATGGGGCCTCGGCGAAGGAATTGCTGACCGGCGAGACGGAGCAATCCGTGGTCGCGCCGCTGCCACCGCGGCGCCCCTCCGAATTCGCCGTCGTCGCCACGGCTCTCACCATTCCCCTTCCGCCGCAGCGTCCGGTGCGGCTCGCCTCCCTCAACGGCGAAGGCCTCGGCGGCATGGTGCATGTGGCGCAGGCAGAGGGCGAAGCCGGATCCGATACAACGGAGCGCAGCGCACCCGAGGCACCCCGCGTGCTCGCGGATGCCGATCCGCACGAACAGATGCGCGGCCTGCTCTTCGCGGCCGTTGAAGGTGTCTCCGAGCCCACGGCCCCGGCGGCTCCCGTCCGCGTGGCGCTCGCCCGGCCGCGCCCCGACGAGGCCTTGCCTGCGGAGGCGCTGCACACTCCGTCCGAGCCACTCGCGAGCCGGTTCTCGACCAAGCCGTGGCCGCTCTCGGCGACGCGGTTCACCGGCTCCGTCACCAACGGACCCGCCCTCGCCCGTTGACGCGCGAGGCGCTCTCGCCACTTCTCGCGCCCGCCAACCGAGGCCCGCGATGCTGCTCTACGAGCACCCCGTCTCGTCCTACAGCCAGTAGATCAAGATCGCGTTGCGCGAGACGGGCGTGACTTTCGCGGCGGAGCGGCCCGACGACATCGGAACCGGCGGCACCGAGGTGCCGGTGCTGATCGACGGCGACCTCAGGATCTTCGTATCGACCGTGATCCTCGAAGACATCGGGGAAGGCTAGCCCGAGCCGCCGCTGCTGCCCCGCGACCCCACCGCGCGCCTTCGCCCGTGTGACGGAGGATGTCCGCAATACGCAGGACGAGGCCGTGAATGGGGGCTTCGGTGAGGTGCTGTGGTTTCGCCGCGCGATCGTATCACTACACGACGGGCGGGTGGCGCCGAGAACATCGCGACCATCGGCTCGGAGGGATGGCCGAATCTGACGGGATCGAGGTGGTCCCGGCCGGAGGCGTAATTTGCCTGCCTCTTCACGAGGCGGAGCCGGAGCAGACCGAGGGTCCCGCCCTCTCGCGAGGCTGGTCGCCGGTTCGCTTCAGCTCCGCCCCGGCGACGCGGGCAGATCCTACGCCATCCCGAGCGCCTGGAGGTACAATTCGAGGATCGCCTCCTCCTCCTGGCGCTCGTCATGGTCGCGCTTGCGCAGGGAGATGATCTTGCGCAGCACCTTCACGTCGAAGCCGTTGGCCTTGGCTTCGGCGTAGACGTCCTTGATGTCGCCCGCGATGCCGGCCTTCTCCTCTTCGAGGCGCTCGATGCGCTCGATGATGCTCTTGAGCTGGTCGGCGGCGACCGAGGACGGATCGACGGCGGGGGCAGGCGAGGCGGCCATGGCAGCGCTCCTTCACGCGAGGGGTGGCGTGCGCCCGAAGACCCACGCCGAATGCCCAGGGGTTACGGCATCAACCTTACCCGCTCGTTGATGCCGGGGCCGCCCCTCAGTGGCCGCCGGTCTGACCGGAGGCGAAGCGCGCCTGCTGGTCGGGGCTCGCCTCGGTCTGGTGCTTCTGCTTCCACTCCTCGTAGGGCATGCCGTAGACGTGCTCGCGGCTCTGATCCTTCGAGAGGCCGAGGCCACGCTCGTCTGCCGCGTCCTTGAGCCAGTTCGACAGGCAGTTGCGGCAGAAGCCGGCCAGATTCATCAGATCGATATTCTGCACATCGGTGCGGTTTCGCAGATGCGAGACGAGGCGGCGGAACACGGCCGCCTCCAGCTCGGTCTGCGTCGCGGGGTCGATTCCGTTCATCGGTTCGGACATGGTGCGGGTCTCTCAGTCGATCGGATGCCGCAGAGGTCGTCCCGCGACCTCATTGCGTCAAGCGGGCGGGTGCAGCATCGGCCCGAGGATGCGGGCGAAGCGCTGTGCCCATTCCTCCTGACCCTCCGGGCCGCCGATGAGATCCTGACGGATCTCGATCAGGGCGTTGGGCAAGCCGCGAGCCGTGGCGTGCCGGTCGATCGTGTCGCCCGGCAATCCGCCGCCATAGGGCTGGTTGTCGCCGACGCACAAACCCGCCGGATCGGCTTTCAGCGCCTCGATGATCAGGCGGCTCAAGCCAGCATCCCGATCGTAGAGTACCCCGACCTGCCACGGCCGCGCGATGGTGCGCCAGAACGGCGTGAAGCTGTGCATCGTCACGATCATCGGCCGCACGTTGGCGGCCTCCGCATCGGCGACCGCCGCATCCACGGCGCGGTCGAACGGCACGTAGAAGCGCCGGATCCGCTCGGCGATGCCGGCCGCGTCGATGCGGGCGTTCCCCGGCACGATCGCGCCGTCGGAGAGCCGCATCACCAGGGTGGGATCGCGCTTCCCCCGGTTCGGGTCGATGATGAGGCGCGAGAACTGCGTCAGCACGGCCGGCACGTTGAGCCGAGCAGCGAGCCGGCGTGTGACCTCGGCGGCGCCGATATCGTAGGCGATGTGGCGGGAGAATTCCCGCTCGGGAACGCCGAGCCGCTCGAGATCCTCCGGCACCGCATTCGAGGCGTGTTCGCAGATGAGCAGGAGACCGCGGGACGGATCGCCCTCGATGCGTTCCACAGGATGTTCGGGGCGTGTTCGGATCTCAGGTTCGACGGAGAGCATAGGCACCTATCTGGGCCGGTGCGGCCGGATCGGAAGGGGCAGGCCCGGTATGGCTGGCTTGCGGGCGGGATAGATCGCGCCGCGGTCAAAAAGAATGCTCCGCGGCACGAAAGTTTTGTGAAAGCGTGGAGGCTTGCCGATACGGCAGCGCTCGGGCAAGCAAACGCTCAAACAAGAACGTGCGAGGACGCCCATGACCGCCCCCATGACCGCCCCTGGCCCGACCGATCCGGCCAACGCGGAGCGTCGCGCCCTCCTCTCGTCGATCCTCGATGAGGCGATCGCCGCCGCGCACCCGCGCAAATGCCTCGTGGGACACCTGCCGGCGCCGACGCCGGGACGGCTGATCATCCTCGGCGCGGGCAAGGCCGGCGGCAGCATGGCCGCGGTGGCGAGTCGGTTCTACCGCCAGGAGCACGGCGTGCCGGAGGACCGGATCGTCGGCCTCGCGGTGGCGCGGCACGGCTACGGCGAGGACGCGCCCGGCATCCGCATGGTCGAGGCGGGCCACCCGGTGCCGGATGCTGCGGGCATCGAGGCGACGAGGGAAGCGCTCGCCATCGCCGCGAGCGCCGGCCCGGAGGACGAGGTTCTGGTGCTGCTCTCCGGCGGCGGCTCGGCGAACTGGATCGCGCCGGCCGGCAACCTGACTCTGGCGGAGAAGCAGGCGATCACCAAGGCGCTGCTGCGCTCGGGTGCGCCGATCAACGAGATCAACGCCGTGCGCAAGCACCTCTCGCGCATCAAGGGCGGTCGCCTCGCGGTTGCCGCGCGGAACGCGAAGTCGATCCTGACGCTGGCCATCTCGGACGTGCCGCACGACGACCCGTCGGTGATCGCTTCCGGTCCGACCGTGCCGGACCCCTCGACGCTGGCCGATGCGCGGACGATCTGCGAGCGCCGCGGCATCACCCTGCCCGACTCCGCCCTGGCCCTTCTGAACGATCCGGCCAATGAGACGCCGAAGGCGGGCGATCCGGCCTTTGCGCGCGCCGAGTACCGCATCATCGCCCGTCCGATCGATGCTCTCGAAGCGGCCGCCGAAGCGGCGCGGCGCGCCGGCTACGAGCCGGTGATGCTGGGGGCCGACCTCGAGGGTGAGGCCCGCGAGGTTGCCGCCGAACATGCCCGGCTCGCTCTGGAGGCAAAGCAGGCCGGCCGGCGCGTTGCGCTGATCTCAGGCGGCGAACTCACCGTCACTATCCGCGGCGAGGGTGACGGCGGGCCGAACCAGGAATACGCACTGGCCCTCGCCCTTGCCCTCGACGGCGCCGCCGGCATCGCCGGCATCGCCGCCGACACCGATGGCACCGATGGCGGGCGCGGCGCGGCGACCGACCCGGCGGGCGGCCTCGTCGATGAGACGACGCTGGCACGGGCGCGCTCGGCCGGGCTCGATCCGCAGGCGATGCTGACGGACAACGATTCGACGCGATTCTTCGCGACAATCGGCGATCTCGTTCAGCCGGGCCCCACCCGAACCAATGTCAACGATTGCCGCGTCATCCTTGTGGGCTGAGACCCGATCCAAAGTCCGTCGCTTTCCGCGGCGGGCTCTTCCGGCTCTGAGCCTTGCGGTGGGTCTGGCCGCCCTCCCCGTCCCCGCTCGAGCCGACCTGCGCCTGTGCAACCAGACCGCCAGCAAAGTCGGCGTGACGCTGGGCTATCGCGATGCGCAGGGCTGGGTGACGGAAGGGTGGTGGGAGCTGAAACCGCGTAATTGCGAGACTCTGCTTCGCGGGTCCCTGGCGGCGCAGTTCTATTATATCTACGCCGTCGACTATACGCGCGGCGGCGAGTGGAGCGGTCGCGCGATGATGTGCACCCGCGACACCGCTTTCACGATCCGCGGGGTTGAGGATTGTCTCGCCCGCGGCTTCGACCGCAATGGCTTCATCGAAGTCGATACCGGCCAACAGCGGAACTGGACGATCCAGCTCTCCGATCCCGGACAGCCGCTCGCGGGCGGACCGTGAGGCGGGCGATTGAGCTTGCGATAAAAGCAGTTTCGATCGTTGCCCGATTGCTTCGGTCGTCCCGACATAGCGAGACGAACCCGAAGCAATGCCAGGCGTGATCCGTCCGAGGATGTCGTGCTGCGGATCGCTTTGCGAGGGCATCGCACGGGAGCGAGCGCGATGCTCGATCCCTCTTGTTTCCGCATCGCCTCTTCCGAAAGCCTGCGGTGCCCTTCCGGGTCGGATGCACCATCCGTTCAAACGAAAGCGGGCGCCCCGAAGGGCGCCCGCCTGGCTTGGTCAGCGTCTGAGTAAAGCTCAGAGGCCGCTGAACTTGTAGTTGAAGCCGGCGCGGATCAGGCTGCCCTCAGTGGAGAAGCGCGAGGTGTAGGAGCCGGGCGGGACAGGAGCGGTCTGGTTGACCAGCACGTTGCGGCTGCCGAGATCGTAGCGGATGTACTCCGCCTTGATCGTCACGTCCGACTTGATGCCGAGCCAGCGACCGATGGAGAAGTAGTTCAGGAAGCTGTCGACCGGGATGGCGTACTCGATGCCGCCGCCGTAGTTGTAGCCGGTCTCGAAGATCTTGCGACCGCCGCCGGTGTACTGCAGCACGGTGGCGCCCGGGTTGTAGAAGTCGGCGCCGTAGCTGACTTGGCCGAAGGCGAGACCGCCGGTGCCGTAGACGAAGAACCGGTCGAAGGCGTAGCCGAGCTTGCCGTTGACGGTGCCGAGGAAGTCGAGGTTCTGCGTGTAGACGCTGGCATTGCCGATGGTCGGGTTCGGCGTGCCGTAGAAGCCGGTCCGCTTGTCGAGATCGAGCCAGGTGGCGTCGAAGGCGATACCCGCCACGAAGCCGGAACCGGGCGTGAACTGAACGTTGTAGCCGAAGCCGCCGCCGAGGCGGGAGAAGCCGTCGACCTCGCTCTTGAGGGAGGCGGCGCGGCGGCCGAGCACGACGTTGGCACCGGTGAAGGGGTCGTTGCCGCGGGTCTGGATGTTCGGGTTGTCGGTGAAGGCGTAGCCGGTGTGCAGGCCAGCATAGAATCCGGTCCAGGTGAAGACGGGGACCGGAGCGAAGGCGACCGGCGGAGCCTCGCGGCGGGGCAGGTCGGCGGCGAGGGCCGCGGTGGTCGCGAGCGCTGCGGCGCTGCCCAGGAGGAGTGCTCTGATCACGGTGTGGATCGCCTTCGGAAAGTGCTGATTTCAACGCTGACGTTAGCAGCGGTGCGGCCAAGCTGCCTATGACTTTCCAGCAACACGCAGCGCAGATGCCGCTCCGGTTGCGTTCACGAAACGTTAAAGCTGCAAGTACCGCGAAGTTAAACGGCCGAGAGAATGAGGTTTGGAAGCAAAGGTTCCGTCCGTCGGAAAATTCCTGACACGGGTTCGGGATGCGGCCTTGACCTGTGGGGCTGGGCGATGCTTGTGGCCGGCAAGCCCCCGTCCGGCCATCGGCACCGCCTCATCAGGTGCCGCACATCTGCCGGGCCGTTCCCGCGCGCGATGTCCGCGATCGGCGGGTCCAGCGGGTGTTGGAGGCTCCATTGAAGCGCTCGCGCCGCACTAAGATCGTCGCTACCCTCGGCCCGGCATCCGACACGCCGGAGATGATCGAGAAGCTGTTCCACGCCGGTGCGGACGTGTTCCGCATCAACATGAGCCACTTGGCCCGCGAAAAGCTGCCCGAGCGGATCGAGGTGATTCGCACCATCGAGCGCGAGGCCAAGCGCCCGATCGGCATCCTCGTGGACCTTCAGGGTCCGAAACTGCGTCTGGGCACCTTCGTCGGCGACGCCGCCGAACTGGAGAACGGCCAGACCTTCGTGCTCGATTCGGATCCGACGCCCGGCAACACTGATCGGGTGTTCCTGCCCCACCCGGAGATCCTGTCCGCGCTCGAGCCCGATCACGGAATTCTGATTGATGACGGCAAGCTTCGGCTCGTCGTCACCGAGGTGAGCGAGGGCCGCGCGGTCACTCGCGTCGAGGTCGGCGGGCGCATCTCGAATCGCAAGGGCGTGTCGCTGCCCCACACGGTGCTCCCGCTGCCGGCGATGACGGAGAAGGACCGGGGTGATCTCGAAGCCGGTCTGGCCGCCGGCGCGGACTGGATTGCCGTTTCCTTCGTGCAGCGGCCCGAGGACGTGGCCGAGGTGAAGAAGGTCGCTGCCGGGCGCGCCCAGGTGATGGCCAAGATCGAGAAGCCGCAGGCGCTCTCACGCCTCGATGAGATCATCGAGATCTCCGACGGCATCATGGTCGCCCGTGGCGATCTCGGCGTCGAGATGCCGCTCGAGCAGGTGCCGGGCGTGCAGAAGCGGATCACCCGCGGCGCACGCCGGCTCGGCAAGCCGGTCGTCGTGGCGACGCAGATGCTCGAATCGATGATCACCGCACCGGTGCCGACCCGCGCCGAGGTGTCGGACGTCGCGACCGCCGTCTACGAGGGCGCGGATGCGGTGATGCTCTCGGCCGAGAGCGCCGCCGGCCAGTTCCCGGTCGAGGCGATCAGCACCATGAGCCGGATCGCCGAGCAGGTGGAGCGCGACGCGCTCTACTGGTCGATCCTGATGGCGCAGCGCTCCGAGCCGGAGCCGACCGCCTCCGATGCCATCGCGGCGGCGGCGCACCAGATCGTCGAGGCCCTCGGCCTGCGCTCGATCATGGCCTGGACCCATTCCGGCTCGACGGTGCTGCGGCTGGCGCGTGCGCGGCCCAATGCCAGCGTCATCGCCCTGACGCCGAAGCGCGAGACGGCGCGGCGCCTGACCATGGCTTGGGGTGTGCACCCCATCGTCACCAAGGACGCCAGCGATGTGGACGACATGGCGTTCCGCGCGGCGAAATTCGCGGTGCGCGAGCGCTTCGCTGAGATCGGCGACCGCGTGATCGTCGTAGCGGGCGTGCCGTTCGGCATTCCGGGCGCGACGAACATGGTGCGCATCGCCTTCGTCACCCGCGAGCACGCCGAGCGGGCCTGAAGCATCGTCCCGAAAGCTGGCCGCCGGCTTTCGGGACAAGACAATGGTCTAACGAGTCATCGTCTCGGCCAAACCCTCGACTTCGCGCACCAGCCGATCGGGGGCGGTGTAGGTGATCATGTGTCCGGCGCCCGGCAGCACGACGTGCCGGGCGTGCGGCATCGCCCGGCTCAACGGATCCGCCTGCAGGCGCGTCTGCACGATCGGGTCGGCCTCGCCGGCCACGATCACGCTCGGCACGCGGAGGCTTTCGTAGCGCGGCGCCTGCTCGGCGAGGGCTGCGGGAAGGCCGGCCAGATCCTGAATGTTGGCGAGCGCCGGGCCTGGCCGCAGGATCAGCGGCGCGCGGCTCGCCTCGATGTAGTTCTCGACGGCCCGCTCCGGCCGAAAGACGCCGACCGAGACCGACGGAAGGTAGGACAGGCCGAGCGGCACGGCGATCGTCCGGGTCAGCAGCCACGTCACGGGCGGCGTAAGGGCGAGCCCCGCCCACCAGGGCAGCGGGCGCGGCGGGAACGGCATCGCCACGGGCGCGACAAGGACGAGCCCCGCGACCTGTTCCGGCCGGTCGAGAGCCATCCGCAGGGCGAGCGCACCCGACCAGGAATGTCCGAGAAGGATCACCGGTCCAGCGCCGAGCCGTTCGAGAGCCTGACCCAGAACCCGGCCCTGGAAGGCCGGCGAGGCGGCTTGCGCGCCGGCGATTCGGTCGCTGTTGCCGTAGCCCGGCCGGTCGAAGGCGATGACTCGGAAGCCTGCACGGGCGAGATGACGCCCGACGCCCTCCATCGGGTCGTAGGCGTTGGCCGAGGCGCCGTGGAGGAGAACGACCGTGGCCCTCACTCCAGTCGTGGGACCGTCCTCGAGATAGGCGATGCGCCCGCTCTCGACATTGATGCTGCGGTCGGCGGCGGGATAGCGAGCCTCGACGCGCCAGGCGATCAACCGCGTCGCAACGGCCGCGCAGGCCAGCACCAGCGCGACGAGGCCGACGGCCGCTGCGAAGGAGCCGAGGGCGAAGCGGACGAGATCGGCGAGGCCCACGACCGGGTGACTCAGAGGTCGCGACCGTCCACGTCGGGTTTCAGCCGCTCGATCGCCTTCTTCAGCACGTCCCATTGCGGGTAGAGCGCCTCCGCCCGGCGGAAGGCGTCGAGGGCGCGGCCCTTGTCGTCCTGAGCGAGGTAGAGCTTGCCGAGCGCCGCCCAGGCCTCGAAATGGCGCGGCTCCAGCACCAGGGCGCGCTGTAGGTCGGCGATGGCGGTCGAGGAATCGGACAGGCGCCAGAACAGGGTCGCCCGCCGGCTCCAGCCCTCGGACCAGTTCGGCTCCAGGGCAACGGCCCGGTCCATCAGTTCGACGGCGAGCGGCAGATCGTTGCCGCTCATCGCCTGCCGGGCGCGGTCGGAGAGGAGATCGGCGGTCGCGCTGCCGGAACGGCCGAGACGGCGCTCGATCAGGGTGGCGATTGCCTTCGCCTCGCCCTCGTCGCCTGCCAGCTTGAGGCGGGTGTAGAGGTCTTCGAGGCTGACCGGCGGGTGCGCCTTGCGCTCCTTCTCAGGTCGCGCCTTTTCCGCCGCTGCTGCCGGATGGCCGCCGCTCGCAAGCGCGAAGCCGAGGCAGAGGGCGGTCAGGAGGGGAGTGCGGCGAGCGTCCATGGGTCCGGAGCTTCCACCCCGAACCCGGCTCCCGTCAACGCGCTTCGGTGCCGCGTATGATTCGCGGCCAATCCGACAGGCGTCGGGGATCAGCCCTGGCGGGCCTTGAAGCGCTTCTGGGTCTTGTTGATGACGTAGACGCGGCCCTTGCGGCGCACGAGCTGGTTGTCGCGGTGACGGGCGCGGAGCGACTTGAGCGAATTGCGAATCTTCATCGGTCTCACATCGGCACGGATTCGAGACCGGCCGCCTGTTGTTCAAGGTGTCTCGAAGGGACGGAGCGTCGCAAGGACGCTCCGGCGATGACGTCGGCGACATCGCGGGGAGGCGGTCGCCTTATCAGACAACCCGCCTGCGAGGCAAGATTGTCAGCGCTCCCGCCACGCTTTGGCGATCTGATCGGTCAGGGGCTTGGTGAGGTAGGACAGCACCGAGCGCTCCCCGATCTGCGTGAAGGACTCGACCGGCATGCCCGGCACCAGCCGCAAGCCCGCGAGTCGCTCCTTCTGATCCTCGCGGATGCGGATGCGCGCGGTGTAGTAGCTCTGGCCGGTCTTCACGTCCTGGGTCACGTCGGCGGAGACCCGCACCACCTCGCCGTCGATTTCCGGCGTGGTGCGGGTGTTGAAGGCGGGGAAGCGCAGGACCGCCTTCTGCCCGACCCGCACGTTGTCGATGTCCTGCGGCTGCACCCGCACCTCGACCAGGAGCTGGTCGGAGGCCGGCACGATTAGCATGGCCGGCTCGCTCGGCACGACGAGGCCGCCGATCGTGTGCACGCTCATCTGGTGCACGAAGCCGTCCTGCGGCGCGCGCAGCTCGACCCGCTTGAGCTGGTCCTCGGCCGCGACGCGCTTCTCGCGCAGTTCCGACCACTTGCCGCGGATCTCGGCCAGATCCTTGCCGGTCTCCGTGCGCATCTCGCCGTCGATCTGGAGGATCTGCAATTCGGTCTCGGCAACCTTGCCGCGGGCGGAAGCGGTCGAGGCGATGAGCTGGCCGCGCTCGCCCTCGAGCCGGGCGGCGTCGCGCTCAAGTGCCGTCACGCGGGAGAGCGGCACGAGGTTCTTGGCGTAGAGGTCGCGCACGCCGCCGAGCTCATGGCCGATGAGACCAATCTCGCGATCCTTGGCGGCGGCCTGCTTGGTGAGCCCATCGATCTCCTGGCGGAGCTGGTCGATGCGCTCGCGCAGCTGCGCCTTCTGGCCCTCGCGGCCGGCGACGCGGGCGGCGAACAGGCGCGACTCGCCGTCGATCAATCGGGCCACGGTGGGATCGGTGTCGATGCGCGACACGAGATCGGGCGGGAAGGTGATGATCTTGAGGCCGTCGCGCTCGGCCTCGTCGCGGGCGCGGCGGGCGGAGAGCTCGTCCATGGCCTTGAGCACGATGTCGAGGTTGGCCCGCGTTTGTGTCTCGTCGAGGCGGATCAGCACGTCGCCGGCAGCGACCCGCTGGCCCTCGCGGGCGAGGAGCTGGCCGACGACGCCGCCGGTGGGGTGCTGGACCTTCTTCACGTCGGTCTCGACCACGAGCTGGCCCGGCGCGATCACCGCGGCCGAGATATCGGTGAAGACGGCCCAGCCGCCAACGCCGAAGACGAGGGCGACCGAGAGCCCGATGGCGACGGCGAGATGGCGCCGGATCGAGCCCTGGGCGACCGGTCGCGGCAGTGCCGGGGCGAGGCCGCCGCGAGGGGCAAGGGACGAGGAGGCAAGGGACGAAGGGGCAAGCGTCGAGGACATCAGGCACTCTCACGAATCGTGGGCGCGGCCACCTGCGCCGCCGGAGCCTCGGCAGCGACCGGAACAGGGGTCGGCGCAGGGCGCAGCACGCGCTTGAGGATCTCGTCCTTGGGCCCGAAGGCCTGGGCGCGGCCGTCGGCCATCATAAGAATCAGGTCGAGGGCGGCGAGCGCGCTCGGTCGGTGGGCAACGACGACGCAGATGCCGCCGCGCTGGCGCACGCCGAGGATCGCCTGCGTCAGCGCGTTCTCGCCCTCGCTGTCGAGGTTGGCGTTGGGCTCGTCGAGCACCACGAGGAAGGGGTCGCGGTAGAGCGCACGGGCCAGCCCGACGCGCTGGCGCTGCCCGGCGGAGAGGCCGGTGCCGCCCTCGCCGATGCGGGTGTCGTAGCCCTCGGGCAGCCGCAGGATCAGCTCGTGCACGCCCGCCGCCTTGGCCGCCGCGATGATCGCCTCGGCCGGGGCGTCCGGCTCGAAGCGGGCGATGTTCTCGGCCACGCTGCCGGCGAACAACTCTACCTCCTGCGGCAGGAAGCCGATATGCGGCCCGAGATCGCCGCTCGTCCACTGATCGAGGGCGGCGCCGTCGAAGCGGACTTTTCCGCGCACCGGCGGCCAGACGCCGACGAGCGCCCGCACCAGGGAGGATTTGCCGGAGGCCGAGGGGCCGATGATGCCGAGCCCCTGCCCCGCGCGCAGGCCGAAGCTCACATCCTGCACCACGAGGCGCGGCGTGCCGGGCGGGGCGATGCTGGCGCCCTCGACGGTGATGGTCTCGGATGGCGCCGGCAGGGCATGCGGCCGCTCGCTCTGCGGCATCCGGGCCAGCAACTCGGACAGCCGGAACCAGCTCTGGCGCGCGGCCACGAAACCCTTCCAGTTGGCGATGGTGAGCTCTGCCGGCGCGAGCGCGCGGGAGACGAGGATCGAGCTCGCGATGATGACGCCGGCGCTGGCCTCGTTGTGGATGACGAGCCAGGCGCCGAGCGCGAGCACGCCCGATTGCAGCGCCATGCGGAACACCTTGGAGCCGGCGCCGAAGCCGCTCCCGGCGTCCGCCACCGCCTGGTGCGCGCTCATGTAGTCGCGGTTGGCCCCGGCCCAGCGCGCGGCGAGGCGCTCCTGCATGCCCATCGCGGCCAGCACCTCGGCATTGCGGCGGCCGGCCTCGGCGAGGCCGTTGCGCCGCATGCCATGGCCCGTGGCCTCCTGCGTCGGGCCCTTGCTGGCGCGATCGGTGAGGACAGTCAGGACGACCAGAATGCCCATGCCGATGAGGGCGGCGACGCCGATCAGCGGATGGAACAGGAAGCAGATCGCCAGATAGAACGGCATCCACGGCAGATCGAAGAAGGCCGACGGGCCGGAGCCGGACAGGAAGGCGCGGATCTGGTCGAGGTCGCGCAGGGGCAGGAGGCCGTCCCCCTGGGTTACGCCCTTCAGCGGGGCGCGCACCACCAGGTCGAACACCCGCCCGCTCAAGGATTCGTCCAGTGACGCACCGATGCGGGCGAGGATGCGGCCACGGATGGCTTCGAGCACGCCCTGGAAGGCGTAGAGCGCCAGCGCGAGGGCTGCGAGGCCGATCAGGGTCGGCACCGAGCGGCTCGGAATCACCCGGTCGTAGACTTCGAGCATGAAGAACGAGCCGGTGAGATAGAGGATGTTCACCAGGCCGCTAATCACGGCCACCCCCACGAAGGCCGTCTTGCACTGTCGGAGTGCGGCGGCAATCTCGTTCCTGTCGCGCCTGTCGCTCACCGTCTCATCCCCTCAGCTCAACGGCCCTCGAACGAGCCACCGGTCCATGCGTCTCGTGGCCCCTATCGAAGGGGCAGGTGTTAGCGCGAAATGCGACCAAATTTCAGCATATCGTCACTAATCACAATGGTTTACGCCATTCGAACTACGGATATCTTGAACGAACACTTAAGATATATTGACTAGGTTCGAAGATCGACTGAATACGATGCCTCAGCCAAGCGTTAGGTCTGGCGAGTATCGGATTGCTTGCGATTACAGGCTTTCAAAAAAGTTGTTATGACATCGCGAGCCAAAAAAAGAGCCGCCAGCCCGATGGACCAGCGGCTCTCGACGAGGGATCTCGCCAAACCGGCAGCGGTTCCCGCTCCTGCCTTAGGGTGGGGGCGCCGGTGACTGCGGCGCCGGGTCGGCCGGGGCCACGGGCACCGCCATCTCGGCCGTCGATTTCGCCAGTTCGGGGTAGGTCTCGATCACGTGCGCGCCTGCCAGCGGCTTGCTCTGGCCGTTGTGGCAGGTGGCACAGTTCAGCTTCGGCGCATCACCGGTGGGGCCGAGGCGGTTGGCCGGGAAGGTCGAGGTCAGCGGCTCGATGTAGTCGCCGTTGAGATCGCGCACCATGCGGATGGCGTGCCAAGCCAGCGTGCGCTGCGGCGTGCTCTGCTCCCAATTCGAGATTGCCCGGGTGTTGTGGCAGTAGGTGCAGTTGACGCCGAGCGACGACGACATGTGCATCATCAGGCCGTAGGTCTTCTCCGCGGCCTGGATCGGCTTGCCCTTGCTTTCCGGCAGAGCCGTCGTCGCGTTGACGCGGATCAGGTTCTCGTCGACGTCCTTCTTGCCAAAGAATTCGCTCAGCGTGTCGTACGGCAGCGAGGCGAGACCGACGGAGGGCGAGGCCATGTTCTGCCCGTTGTTGCGGGCGATGAAGCCGGTCTTGTAATTCGGTCCCGGATTTTGGAACCAGATGTTCGTCGGCACAGGCTGGCCCCGGTGGCAGGTGTAGCAGTTTACCCCCGCCTCGCCGACATGCTTCTCCTTCCAGGTCGTGTTGATGTGCTGCACCATCTGGATCATCCGCCGGGCGACCTGCTTCTGATAGAGGCTGTCATCGGCCATGTTCTCGGTGTTGTGGCAGTAGGTGCAGCCCTGCTCCGGGCTGACCCACTCCGTCATCGAGGTCATCAGGCGGTTGAACTCCTCCACGCTCAGGTCTTTCAGAACCTTCACGTTCTCGTAGACCGCGCCGGCCTTCTCGGTGCCGGGCTCGACCGGATCGGCCGGGGCCGGCGGCAGGTTGGCGGCCTTCAGCGCCGCCGCGCCGGATTTCGTCTGAATCTGATCCATGCCTGTGCCACGGAAGCCGTGCTGCTGGGCGAGGATCGGAGGTTTGGTCCAGCCGGCGGTGCCGAACTGGGCGATGGTGAGGAACAGGGCGACGACGGCGCCCGCGACGACGAGCAGCGTCTTCATGGCGTCCCCCCTGCGGCTCCGCCCGGCACGGCGAGCGGATCGGTGATCGGTCCGTAGATCTGCGGGTAGGCCGGTGCGACGCCGTGCTTGACCGCCCAGAGGTACCAGTTGTCCACCACGGTGCCGGTCAGCAGGATGCCGATTCCGCCCGTCAGCGTCGTGAGCACCGCGAACCACCACGCCCAGCGGTGGACCGATTCCATCGTGGCGTTGAAACCCATGGTCCAGCGCCAGAACAGAGCGGCGCGCTCGGTGGCGGTGCCGCGATCGACGATCTGATCGATCTCACGCTCGGCGCCGTAGCGGCTGGTGGCGAGAATCGTGCCCCCGTGCATCGCGAACAGCAGCGTCGACCCGTAGAGGAAGACGATCGAGAGCATGTGGAACGGGTTGTAGAACAGGTTGCCGTAGCGCAGCGAGAACGCGGCGGTCCAATCGAGGTGCGGGAAGAGGCCGAAGGGCACCGCCTCGCTCCACGAGCCCATTAGCAGCGGGCGGATGAAGCCGAGCACGAGGTAGAGCCAGATAGCGCTCGCGAACGCCCAGGGCACATGCGTGCCCATACCGAGTGCGCGGGCGCGGCGATACATCCGCACCCACCACAGCAGGATCGAGGCGGTGAGGAAGAAGCCGGCGATCAGCCACCAGCCGCCCTCGTTGAGCGGCGGCAGCACCTTGAGCCCGTATTTGGGCAGCGGAGGCTCCAGCGCCAGCCAGGGCAACTGGCGCACGAACTGGATCGGATCCCAGTTCACGCTGGCCCACATGTTGAGGCCGATGATCTCGAAGGCGATCAGCCCGCAGGCGAAGGACAGGGCCCCGAGATAGCCGCCGTAGATCGGTCCGACTTGGGAATTGCCGATCAGCCCGAACAGGTAGCTGTTGAACGGCCGGCCGATGCGGGAATCGACCGAAATCGGGATGCCGTGTTCCGGCTCGACCGGGCGCACCTGCACCTGGGTGAAGATGTTCTGATAATAGGCCACGGCGTCTCCCTCCATGGACCTGCGGTCGTTCGAGGCTCACGCCGTCGGCGGAGATCCCCGCGCCCGAAGATCGGACTTGCGCCTCAGATCGGACTTGCGCCCCAGGCCGGTCGGCGCGGATGCCGGCCGGCGTTCCGGTTCACCGCCACACGGGCAGATTGAGCCACCAGCCCCACCATTCCGGCCACCCTTGCGTCCAGAAGGGGCCCGAGATGACGATGCAGACCGCGCTCCAGAACCCTGCGGACAGGGCGAGGAACAGCCCGAGCCGGTGGATGCCGAGCGTTCCGATCGAGTAGCCGATCGTGTCGCGGAAATAGGTGTCCTCGTGCTCGGGCGTCTTCACCGTCTCGCCCTTGGCCGGATTGGTCGAGGACAGGATCAGCGAGCCATGGAGCGCCAACGCGAAGGTCGTCGTGAAGAAGAAGCTCACGGCGAGCATGTGCGCGGGATTGTAGTGGAAATGCAGATACTGGTAACCGGTGTTCGACACCCAATCGAGGTGAGAGAGAATGCCGTAGGGGAAGCCGTAGCCCCAGGCGCCCATCAGGAACGGGCGGATCACCACCAGCGAAACGTAGGCGAAGATCGCCACCGCGAAGGCGAACGGCACGTGGTAGCCGATGCCGAGCTTGCGGCAGATTTCGACCTCGCGCAGGGCCCAGGACGAGAACGCCCCGATCGCGCAGAAGGTGATGATCTGCCATAGGCCCCCTTCCTTCAGGGGCGCCAGCGCCAGCCCGTATTTCAGGTCGGGTGGGGCGATGTTGATCTGCCAGATGTTCCAGGTCGGGCCGATCGCGGCGCCGTAGAGGATCAGCGCGGTGCCGAGCACCGAGAAGAAGATCGTCGTGACGCCGAAGAAGCCGACGTAGAACGGGCCGACCCAGAAATCGAACAGGTCTCCGCCCAGCAGGGTGCCGCCGCGGACCCTGTATTTGCGCTCGAAGCTCAGCATTGCCATGGCGGAGATCCCCGGGGATGAGGATGGAGGGTGCCGGGGCAGGCGCGCCCGCCCGCGGCAGGACCGGGTCGGGGCCGGTCAGCCCGGCATCGTCGGAAGGACGAGGCTGTGCGCGGCTGCGGACTTGGCGGCCTTCGGGCCTTCCAGCCAGTTGAACCGGTCGGTGCTGAGCAGGATGAAGTGGATCAGCAGCGCCAGGACGAAGAGGAAGGTGAAGAGCGCGACGAGGGTGCGCCTCGGATCGAACAGAAGCCAGATCTTGTGCATCGCGCGTCTCCTCAGCCGATCATCGTCACGAGGCCGTGGGCGGCGTTCGTCACGCCGTCGAGGAGGGCGTAGCCCTTCTCTCCGGGGAGCCAGGGCCGCCACAGCCAGACGAGAATGTGGGCGACCACAGCGATCGCCGTGAAGATGATGAAGCTCGTGAGGAAGATCGCGTGAAATTCCTTGGCTTCGGGTTCCGTCAGCCCGGACAGGCTGCTCGGTCTTTCAGTGATACCGTTCGCCATCGATCGAACCTCCGCTGGTTATGCCGCGCGTTGACAGGCGTGGCGGGTGTCGCCGTGACTCGATGACATCACGGCGCAGGGATCCCCCGTGTCACCGCACGGAAGTTCTGAGTCTCGTCAGCCCATGAAGGCGAAGGGGATGGCCGAGACGGCCATGGCCTTGGCCTCGCCGAACACGGAGCGCCTGACTGGCGGTAGACCGCGCCGCGGCGCCTGCCCCGGCAGCACGCGTTGCACCACCGCCGCAGCGAGAAAGAACGGGTAGGTCGCGGCGAGGATGATCCGGAACTGGATCGCCTCGCTGTGCAGGCGCGACGCGGGCATCGATCGGTGCATGACGACTCCCATGGCAAGTCTCTCCGCAGGCTTTCCGGCACCGCACGGGGCCGGAGGGTGAAGGGAATGCAGGAGCGCGCTCATGCGGTCGCTCCCGTGGTGAGATCGCTCTGCGCCCGCTCGACATGGGCGATCGCCACACGCTCGGCGGCGGCCCGGCGCGCGGCGCGCTCGGCGGCGTCGCGCAGGCGCTTGGCGGCCGAGATGCGGGTGAGAACGGGATGCCGCTCGACCAGCGCATCGAGCCGGGCACGGGCCGCTTCGTCCCAGGGCAATTCGCGGTGCGTCCGGGCGGGCGTCGCCTCCACTGCATCCATGTCGCGCGCGAGCGGCAGGATGTGGAAGAGCATGTCGAACAGGGCGTTGCAGACCTCCTGCACGAGGTAGGTCGCGCCGGTATAGCCCATGAACGGCGTGCCGGTGTGCCGCCGGATGATGGCACCGGGGAACGAGGCGGGCACGTAGATCGCCCGCCCGCCGGCTTCGGCGAGGTACATCCGTTCGTTGAAGGAGCCGAACAGGACGAGCGGCGGGTTCGCCTTGATCGCCTCGCGCACGGCGGCGTTGTCGGGCTTGGTGCCTGCGCTACGCGAAAAGGCGAAGTGGCAGGGCAGACCCATCTCCTCGTCGAGGAAGTGGCGCACGCCGCGGGAATAGGTCTCGGTGGCGACGATGCCGAAGCTCGCGGTGCCGAAGAAGTCCTGCGTCACCGAGCGCCACAAGTCCCAGACCGGCTTGATTGTGGTGTGGCGCTCGCGCTCGATGAAGGGCTCGGGGTCGATTCCGAGGATGTCGCCCAGAGTGCGCAGGAACTTGGTGGTCGAGAGCACGCCGATCGGCGCCTGGAGATAGGGCCGCTCCAGGCTCTCGCAGAGCAGGCGGCCGAATTCGCGGTAGAGACAGATATTGGCATCGGCGTTGACGAGCTTGGGCACGTCGGCGAGATGCGATCCGAGCGGAAAGGTCAGGTTCACCTCGGCGCCGATCCCCTCCACGAGGCGGCGGATCTCGGCGAGGTCCGAGGCCATGTTGAAGGTGCCGTAGGCCGAGCCGATGATGTTGACCCTTGGCCGCTCCCCGGCCTTGCGCTCGGGCCGGGCCGGAATGCCCTTCTTGGCGAAGCGCCGGGCGCCGTATTCCTGCCAGAGCCAGCTCATGGCCCGGTCGGCGGATTGCCACTGGTCCTCGTCGATGGTGCGCGGCAGGAAGCGCTGGAGCCCGGTGCCCTCCGGGGTGACGCCGCCGCCGATCATCTCGGCGATCGAGCCCGTCACGACGACGCTGGGCTGGCCGGGATCGAGCGTGGCATGCGCCCGCTTCATCGCGCCCTCTGTCCCGTGGCGGCCGAGTTCCTCTTCCGCCAGACCGGTGACGACGATCGGCAACTCGTGCGGCGGCAGCGCGTCGGTGTAGTGCAGCACCGAGGTGACCGGCAGGTTCTCGCAGCCCACGGGGCCGTCGATGACCACCTGCAGGCCCTTGATTGCCGTGAAGACGTAGACCGCCCCCCAGTAGCCGCCGGCGCGGTCGTGATCGATGACGAGCATCAGATCATCTCCCCGATCGGCTTCAGGGGAGCCGCCGCCTTCGGCGCCGTCTTGAGGGTCGGCACCTCCTGCCAGATGCCGGCGGCGTGGCCGGTGCCGACGCCCTCGAAGAAGGCGCGCATGGCATCGAAGCGCGGCCGGTTGGCGAGCGCGGCGTTGACGACCTTCGCCAGCGACCCGGCTCCGGCCGCGCCCATCAGCGGACGCGCCGAGATCAAGTTGGTGAAGTACAGCGCCGGCGTGCCGGCTTCCTTCGCCTTCTGCACCACCGGGGTCGTGCCGATGGCGAGATCCGGCCGGAAGTCATGGAACGCGGCGAGGTCGTCTTCCAGCGAAGCGCGGTAGCGGATGGTGACGCCGCGCTCCTCCAGCCAGACCCGGTCCGACTCGGACCAGGGCGTGCGCGGGCAGGCGGTGCCGACATAAGGCACCTCGGCGCCGCTCTCGACGAGGAGGCGGGCGACCAGAAGTTCCGAGCCCTCGTAGCCGGAGAGCGTGATGCGCCCGCGGATCGGCGCTGCGGACAGCGCTCCCCGAATCGCCGGCAGAAGCCGATTCTGTGCCGCGGCGATGGTGTTCGGCGGGACGTCACAGGCATTGCCGATGGCGGCGAGCCAGTCGGCGGTGCCGTCGTGACCGACGGGGGCAGAACCCACCACCGTCCGCCCGGCCGACTCGAACTCGCGTACGCTCGCGGTGTAGAACGGATGGATCGCCGCCACCGCCGCCGCGTCGAGGGCACCGTAGAGTTCGCGCCATTCCCGGGTCGGCACGACCGGGCCGGCGCTGAGGCCGAGCGGTTCGAGCAAGCCACCGATCACCACGGGATCGGCGGGGAACATCTCGCCGAGAAGCGCGACCGCCGGGCGCTCCGAACGGCCGCCGCGCGGGGCCTGGACCGGGCCGGTCTCCGCCTCGCTGCGGGCGAACTTGAGCATCGCGCCGGCCAGCACGTCCTTGGCCTCGGCATGGGTCGGCACGCCGAAGCCCGGCACGTCGATGCCGATGACGCGCACGCTGTCGATCTGCTTCGGCAGCAGCCGCAGCGGCACGCCCGAGGCGGTCGGAACGCAGAGGTTGATGACGACGATCGCGTCGTAGTCTTGCGGGTTGGCCGAGGCGTGGACCGCCTCGCGGATGTCCTCGAACAGCTTTCCGGTGACGAGCGTCTCGGAATTGAACGGCACGTATCCGACGCTCCGGCGCGCGCCGTAGAAATGCGAGGTGAAGGTCAGGCCGTAGACGCAGCACGCCGAACCCGACAGAATCGTCATCGTCCGTCGCATGCGCAGCCCGACGCGCAGGGAGCCGAAGGCCGGGCACATGCTCTGCGGCTGATCGTGCGGACCGGCCGGGTAGTCCCGCCGGTACTGCTCCAGCGTTCCGGACAGGCCGGCGGCCTCGGCGGCCGTGCGCATCGTGTCCTTGCCGGCGTGGCAGCCGAGTCCGTCGCCCTGCGTTGCGGCGAGATCGATGCCCTCGGGGCGGCGGGCGCGAAGCGCGGTGATGTCGAGGCTGACCGCCATGGCTCAGACCTCGTCGTAGACGACTTCGAGGGACGGCTTGGCGAGGGTGGTGCGTCCGCACATGTCCTCGAGGGTGGCGGGCTCCAGCACCACGTCGCGCCCGGTGGCTTCGCTGGAGAACAGGCCGAGCAGCGCGTCCTGGCTCAGCGGCGTCGGCTGGTGCGGCGCAGCCTCCGCCACGTTCTGCGCGAGGTCGGTGAAGAGCGAGCCCCAACGACCGTCGGGCTTGCCGATGATCTCGTAATTCGCGCTCTTGCGCCGGATATCGTCGTCGGCCGGGATGGAGGCCAGCACCGGAATGCCCGCCGCATCGGCGAAGGCCTGCGCCTCGCCCGTGCCGTCGTCCTTGTTGATGACGAGGCCGCCGACGCCGACATTGCCGCCCATCTTGCGGAAGTATTCGACCGCCGAACAGACGTTGTTGGCGACGTAGAGCGATTGCAAGTCGTTGGAGCCGACGACGATGACCTTCTGGCACATGTCGCGGGCGATCGGCAGGCCGAAGCCGCCGCAGACCACGTCGCCGAGGAAGTCGAGCAGGACGTAGTCGAAGCCCCATTCGTGGAAGCCGAGTTTCTCCAAAAGCTCGAAGCCGTGGATGATCCCGCGCCCGCCGCAGCCGCGCCCGACCTCCGGCCCGCCGAGTTCCATCGCGTAGACGCCGTCGCGCTTGAAGCAGACGTCTCCGATGTCGACCGCCTCGCCCGCGAGCTTCTTCTTGGTCGAGGTCTCGATAATGGTCGGGCAGGCGCGCCCGCCGAACAGGAGCGAGGTGGTGTCGCTCTTCGGATCGCAGCCGATCAGCAGCACTTTTTTGCCCTGCTGGGCCATCATGTAGCTGAGATTGGCCAGGGTGAAGGACTTGCCGATACCGCCCTTGCCGTAGATCGCGATCACTTGCGTCTCGCGCTTGACCTCGCCGGTGACGACCGGATCGGGCTCGATGGCAGCCTCGGCCCGCAGCGTCGCCGCGGCGTTCAGCGCCGCCTTGTTGAGCTGAAGGTTCATGAGCAGGTCCTCCAATCGAGGATCATCTTGAGGCAGGCCGGATCGGCGAAGGCCGTGCGGTAGGCCTCGCCTGCTTCCGTGGCGGGCAACCGGTGGGTGATCAGTCCGTCGAGCGACAGGCGTCCGGACTCGATCAGGGTCCGGACCGCCGCGAGGTCGCCCGGCCGCCACTCCGCCGAGACCCGGATGCGGGCCTCGCGCAGGAAAGCGGGCGGGAAGGCGAAGGCCAGCGGCGCCTCGTAGAAGCCGGCGAGCACGATCTCGCCGCCGGGGGTGAGACAGCCGATCAGCGTGTCGAGCCCGCTCGAATCGCCGCTGACATCGGTGATGGTGGAATAGTCGCGCGCCGGATCGTCCTCGGGCGCGAGCACGGAATAGCCGAAGCTGCCCTCGGCCCGCAGCGTCTCGCGCTCCCAGACCACCGGTTCGCCGCCCGCGACCACAGTCAGTCGCGCGAGCAGCCGTCCAAGTACGCCGTGGCCGACGATCAGGCTGCGCTCGCCGGGGACGATGCCGGACAGGGCATGGTAGGCGGTCGCCGCGAGCGCCATCAGACAGGCGCGGTCGCCGAGCGCGGCGTCCACGGGCAGGAGGCGAGAGGCCGGGGCGATCAGGTGCGAGGCTGCGCCGCCGAACAGGCCGTTGACCTCGCCGAAACAGCGGGCACCGGGGACGAACACGGTCTGCCCGACGCGCAGGCCGCTGCCGGCCACCGTCTCGATCACCGTTCCGACCGACTCGTAGCCTGGCACCAGCGGGTAGCCCATGCCCGGAAAGGGCGGCATCCGGCCCGACCAGAGCAGGCGCTCGGTGCCCGTGCTGATCCCGCTCCAGGACACGGCGACGATCGCATCACCCTCGACCGCGGGCGTGAGCGCGAGGCGGCTGAGCGCCAAGTGCTCCGGTCGTTCAAGGACGACGGCCAATGCGTCCATGTCCCTGTCTCCGCCCTGTTCAGGTTGCGACTCTACGGGCTGCAGGATCGCTTTGTGTCATCCTAGATAGACACTATGGAACGTCAAGCGTTGATTACGGTCGGATCAGCGCGATGCCGTGATAAGCCGCGCCAGAAGGGGGCGGCGGGTTGAATGCTCACGGATTCCGATGAAGCCGGCCTGCGTCAGCATCGCGGAGATCTCTCCGGCGGTGCGAGGCCGGCCACTGCCCATCGCCAGGAGATAGAAGCCGAAATAGGCGTCACCGACGGGCTCGGCGCCGGCCGTGCCGGCGAGCGGTTCGGCGATCGCGAGGCCGCCGCCCGGCGGCAGTACCGCGTGCACCGCGCGCAGGAGCGCCATGGCCCTGGCATCGTCGTGGTCGTGAAGCACTCTCACAAGCGTAATGATGTCGGCGCCCACCGGCAGGGAAGCGTCGAGGAAGGTCTGGCCAAAGCAGGCCACGCGGTCGCCGAGGCCTTCGGCCGAGAGCCGCGCCGCCGCCCGTTCTGCGACGGGAGGAAGATCGAGCAGGCGCAGCGCCAGGTTCGGGTATCGGCGGGCGGCGTGGGTCAGGAAGACGCCCTCGCCGCCCCCGACATCCATCAGGCAAGCGCGGTCGGTGAGCGGCAGCGCATCGAGCACGTCGCCTGCGATCAGCGCCTGCGAGGCTGCCATCAGCCCGCTATAGGCGGCGACCGAATCAGGATCGATCGTCGCGGTGCTCCCGTCATCGGCATAGGGCCAGTAGCCCGCCAGCCGGGTCGGTCCCGCCTCGCCGCGCAGCAGCGCGACCGGATCGGCCAGATCCGCGTAGAGCATCGCGTGGTGCTCGATCATCAGGGCGACCGAAGGGTTGCCGATCAGGGCCGCGCCGAGGTCGGCGAGGGTGAAACGGCCATCGGGCAGACGCGCGATCAGCTCGAGCGAGACCGCGGCCCGCAGCAGGGTCAGGCATCGCTCTGGAGGCAGGTCGAGCCGGCGGGCGATGGTCTCGGAGGGGAGCGGACCGTCCCGCAGCAATCCGAACAGGTCGAGCCGGACACAGGCGAACAGAACCTGCGCGTAGACGAAGCCGGCGCACAGATCGAAGAGAGCCCGCGTGTTGCGGTGCGCGGTCCGGCGAATGAGCGGAAACCCGGCCGCCCAGCGCTGAAAGCGGGGGGAGGCCACCAGCCGGTTGCGGAGGGCGAGCCAGCGCTCGCGCCAGCCGTGATGCCGGGGCGCCTGCCCGATCTCCGTCATCGCAGCCGGCGCCACGGCAGACTCAGGCCGCTTCGCGCAGGGAGGCGGGCAGGAACAGTCGCGTCTGCGCCTCGATCTCGGCACGCATCAAGGCCTGACCCGGACAGGCCGGGATCACTTCGATCGCCTCTCGTGTCAACCGCCGGAGCCGCTCCAGGGCGCCGCTCATCCCCAGCAGGGCGGCAGCGTTCGGGCGCCCGAGGGTCGCGTCACGGCCGGCGGGCTTGCCGATCTCCTCCTGGCGGCAGGCCACGTCGCGCAGATCGTCGGCGACTTGGTAGGCCTCGCCGAGGCATTCGCCGAGCAGGCGCCAGGGCAAGGGTGCCGCGCCCGCCGCCGCCGCCCCTGCGACGGTGGCGGCGGCGAACAACGCGCCGGTCTTGGCCTGCTGGTACTCGACGAGATCGACATGCGGCTCGGATTCCCAGGCCTGTCCCGCGACGATGCCCGATGGGGAGCCGACGGCGCGGGCCACGAGGCCGACCAGGGAGACGAGCCGGGCGGGCGAGCGGGCCGCCCCCCGCGCCAGCGTCTCGAAGGCCGCGACGATCAGCGCATCGCCGGTGAGAACGGCGAGCGGCACGCTGAAGGCGGCGTGGACCGAGGGCTTCCGTCGGCGCATCGGCGCGTCGTCGAAGCAGGGCAGGTCGTCGTGGACGAGGGAGGCGCAGTGCAGCAGTTCGATGGCCGCCGCTGCGGCGTCGGAGGCGGTGGGGTCGTCGTCGCCGCAGGCCTGAGCAACGGCGAGGCAGAGGCGCGGACGGATTCGGTGACCACCCGGAAACACCGCGTAGCGGATCGCCTCGGCGAGAAGCGGCGGAGCGCCCGGCGCCTCCGCGTGTGACACTGCCACGTCAAGCACCGCCTCGATCCGCCGACCGACGTCCATAGCGACCTCCCGGGTCAATTCATGTTGTCTTGCTCATGTGTCAATTATGATTGACACTAATCGCGGATCGGATCAACGCCGATCGTGGGGTGAAGCGGGCATCTTTCGATGGAGAAGCGCGTCATCGTGATCGGCGCCGGGATCGGCGGTCTTGCGGCGGCGGCGAGCCTCGCCGCGAAAGGCCTCGACGTGACGGTGCTGGAGCGGGCGCCATCCATCGGCGGCAAGATGCGGTCAGTCTGCGTTGGCGGCGTTCCGGTCGAGGCAGGCCCGACCGTCTTCACGATGCGCTGGGTGTTCGACGAGCTCTTCGCCGAGGCCGGCACCAGCCTCGAGGCGGAAATCGGGCTGCAGCCGGCCTCTTTGCTCGCCCGTCACGCCTGGAACGAGCGCGAACGGCTCGATCTGTTCGCCGATATCGATGCATCTGCCGACGCCATCGGCACCTTTGCGGGCGCACGGGAGGCGGACGGCTATCGCCGCTTCTGCGCCCGCGCCTCGGAGGTCTACCGGACACTGGAAGGCCCGTTCATCCGCGCCGACCGGCCGAGCCCTGTCGATCTCGCCCAGCGCGTCGGCTTGTCGGGGATCGGCAGCCTCTGGCGCATCCAGCCCTTCGCGACACTTTGGTCGGCACTCGGCGAGTATTTTCGCGATCCGCGCCTGTGCCAGCTCTTCGGGCGCTACGCCACCTATTGCGGCGCCTCGCCGTTCGAGGCGCCGGCCACGTTGATGCTCGTCGCCCATGTCGAGCAGGCAGGCGTCTGGACCGTCGAGGGCGGCCTGAGCCGGCTCGCGGGCGCGGTCGCCGACTTGGTCGAGCGGCAGGGCGGCACGATCCGCACCGACTCGCCGGTGGCGCGAATCGTGGTCGAGGACGGGCGCGTCGCCGGGGTCGAGTTGGCCGATGGCGAGCGCATCGCAGCCGACGCGGTGATCGCCAATGTGGACGTTGCTGCGCTGGGCGCAGGCCTGCTCGGCTCCGGCGCGAGCGCCGCCGGGGACCGCGTCCCGGCCCGCGAGCGCTCGCTCTCGGCGGCGACCTTCTGCCTGACGGCGCGGGCGACGGACTTCGACCTCGCCCACCACAGCGTTTTCTTCTCGGCCGATTACCGGGCGGAGTTCGACGCGATCCTGCGCGGACGCCGCCTGCCGCCGGACCCGACCGTCTACGTCTGCGCCCAGGACCGGGACGGTGATGGCGGATCGGCGCCGGACGGCCCGGAACGCCTACTCCTCCTCGTCAACGCCCCGGCCGATGGCGGGGAACGCCCACTTGCTTCTCGGGAGATCGCCGCATGCGAGACGAACATCCTTCGCAAGCTCTCGGCCTGCGGACTGACCCTCGAGCCGACGCGACCGGCGACGATCACGACGCCGGAGGATTTCGCGCGGCTGTTTCCGGGGACGGGGGGCGCACTCTACGGCCGGGCCTCACACGGCTGGACGGCGACCTTCAAGCGGCCGGGGGCGCGGACCCGGGTGCCGGGGCTCTACCTCGCGGGGGGGAGCGTGCATCCGGGGCCGGGGGTCCCGATGGCGGCGCAATCGGGCCGGCTCGCGGCGGCGGCACTGCGCGCGGACCTCGATTCAACCGCACGGTCGCGCAGGGTGGCTATGTCTGGTGGTACGTCGATGCGGTGAGCGAGGACGGGCGCCAGGGGCTCACGATCATCGCCTTCATCGGCAGCGTGTTCTCGCCCTACTATGCCTGGGACGCGAAGCGCGACCCGTTCGCCCACTGCGCCGTCAACGTCGTGCTCTACGGCGAGCGGGCGAATCGCTTCGCCATGACCGAGCGCAACGCGGCCGCCCTCGCCCGAGACGCGGCAAGCTTCAGCCTGGGGCCGTCCTCGCTCGATTGGGACGGCAGCGTGCTCACCATCCATCTCGACGAGCGCGGTGCGCCTTTGCCGCAGGCCGTGCGCGGCACCGTGCGGGTGCGGCCGAGGGCACTGACCGCGCAGCCCTTCATCCTCGACGCGCACGGCCTGCACCGCTGGTGGCCGATGGCGCCGGATTGCGAGGTCGAGGCGTCGTTCTCCGCGCCCGCGATTTCATGGCGTGGCAGCGGCTACCACGACACCAATGACGGCGATGGCGCCCTGGAAGATGCCTTCACGGACTGGACGTGGTGCCGCGCGCCGCTCAAACGTGGCTCGGCCATTCTCTATGACGTGCGCCGGACCGACGGCAGCGGCCAGAACCTGACGCTGCGCTTCGACACCGACGGCACCCGCCGCGAGATGCGCCCGCCGCTCGCGGCCAGCCTGCCGCCGACCGGCCTGTGGCGGATGCCGCGCACCACCCGCAGCGAGGATGCCCGTGCCCAGGTCGTGCGCACCTTCGAGGATACGCCGTTCTACGCCCGCTCGCTGCTGGCCTCGACGCTCGACGGTGAGGCGGTGCAGCCCGTGCACGAGAGCCTCTCGCTCACGCGCTTCCGCAACCCGCTGGTGCGGCTGATGCTGCCGTTCCGGATGCCGCGACGCATCGGTTGAGATCGATCAGCCGATCTTCGCACCGGCCTCGTCCTTGCGCTCGTGGCGCAGCAGCAGCGGCGTCTGCGCGAGCGCGAAGGCAATAGTGATCGGCATGATGCCGAACACCTTGAAGCTCACCCAGAAATCCTCGGTCTGCGTGCGCCAGACGACCTCGTTGAGGACGGCGAGCGCGAGGAAGAACAGGCCCCAACGGAAGGTGAGCTTGCGCCAGCCCTCGTCCGTCAAGGCGAACATGCTGTCGAGCACGACCGAGAGCAGCGACTTGTTGAAGGCGAGCCCACCGAGCAGGACGAGGCCGAACAACGTATTCACGATGGTCGGCTTCATCATGATGAAGGTCTTGTCCTGAAGTGCCAGCGTCAGGCCGCCGAACACGAGAACCACGACCCCGGAGACGAGCGGCATGATCGGCAGCCGCCGCAGCAGCGCGAAATGCACGCCGAGGGCGATCGTCGTGGCGAGGATGAACACGCCGGTCGCCACGAACAGCTTGCTGTCGGCGGTGACGCCGAAACGCTCGGCATAGGCGTTGCTGAAGAAGAAGACCGCGAGCGGGCCGACCTCCAACGCCAGCTTGAGGAGCGGCGGCAGATGCCGGCGCGGCGGAACGCTCTCGACCTTCATGCTGAGGTTCTCACACGGCTCCGAGGGGGCAGCAGGCAATCGGTTACTCCTTGGGAAGACCGGTGATCGCTCGAGCGAAATCCCGCGCGGCGAACGGCTCCAGATCCTCCACACCCTCGCCGACCCCGATGAAATGCACGGGCAGGCCGAACTTCGCGGCGAGTGCGACCAGAATACCGCCTCGAGCGGTTCCGTCGAGCTTCGTCATCACGAGCCCCGAGACGGGGGCCGCCTGCGAGAACAGCTCGACCTGACTCAGCGCGTTCTGGCCGACAGTCGCGTCGAGCACCAGCAGGGTGGCGTGGGGCGCGTCCGGATCGAGCTTGCGGATGACGCGGACGATCTTTTCCAGCTCGGCCATGAGCCCGGCCTTGTTCTGCAGGCGGCCGGCGGTGTCGATCAGAAGCACGTCGGTGCCGTTCTCCCGCGCCTCCTTGAAGGCGTCGAAGGCGAGGCCGGCCGCGTCGGACCCTTGTTCGCGGCTGATGACGGGCGTCCCGGTGCGATCGCCCCAGACGCGGAGCTGCTCGATCGCCGCGGCGCGGAACGTGTCGCCCGCGGCCAGCATGACACTGCGCCCTTCCGCCTTGAACTTCAGCGAGAGCTTGCCGATCGTCGTCGTCTTGCCGGCGCCGTTCACGCCGACCGTCAGGATCACGTAGGGCTTCTTGGCCGAATCGATCTCGATCGGCTTGGCCACCGGCTCAAGCGACCGTTCGATCTCTGTGGCGAGGATGGCGCGCACCTCGTCCGGCGAGATGCCCTTCTCGTAACGGCCCTTGCCGACCGCCTCCGACATGCGCATCGCCGTCTCCACGCCGAAATCGGCCTGGATCAGCGCGTCCTCCAGATCCTCCAGGGTGGTCGCATCGAGCTTGCGCTTGGTGAACAGGCCCGTGACCCGGTCCGACAGGGCGGACGAGGTGCGGCGCATTCCGGCGGTGAGCCGCGACCACCAGCCCCGCTTCTCCGTGCCCTCGACGGCGCCGGAGATCGCATCGCTGGCCAGTGCCGCGGCGGAATCGACGGGCTGGATGTCGGCCTCGGCAGGCGCTTGGGACTCGGCGGGCACTTGAACTTCGGTGGGCACTTGAACTTCGGTGGGCAGCTGGGCCGCCGGAGTAGCCTCGGCCGCCTCATCGCCGGTCAGGCGCGACCACCAGTTCCGCTTCTCCGCCGGCGCGGCCACGGGCGCCGGGTTCTCTGCCACCGATTCTGTCTCGGGTTCGTCCGGCTGCGGCGTCTCTCCCGACGGCGGCTGCGGCTCCGGCTGGAGGTCGGCCCCCTCCAGTTCGTCCGGGATGCGGTTCTTGTCGGGATCATCGGGCGCCGGCTCGCTGGCCGGCGGCGGCACGTGGGAAACGTCGTCCGCCGCGGTGGCGAAGTCCGGCAATCCCTCCGACTGGGAAGCCGGCGACAGCGGATCCGGCCTAACCGACGCGTCGGTCGGCTCCTGAGCCGTCTCATGGGCTGCCTCATGGGCCGGCTGGTCCTCGGCGGGCACCGGTTCGGCGGGCTTCGTCTCGGGCGTGCCCTTGCGCCCGAACAGGCGTCCGAACCAGCCGGGCTTCTCGTCGTCGCTCATCCCCGTTCCTTGCTCGAAACTTGCCTGTTTCAGTCTTGCCCGCGACGATCCGGCATCTTAGCCCGTGAGGCATGAACGCGCGTGTTTCAGTGCCGGATCGCACCGTCGAACCGGAAATAGGTCTTTCCCTGCTCTACCGCGATGCCCTGATGCTCGTCATCGACAAGCCGGCGGGTTTGCCGGTGCATCCGGGCCCGAAGGGCGGGCCGACCCTAACCGACCGTCTCGATGCCCTCCGCTTCGGCCTGCCGCGCCGGCCCGAGGCCGCCCACCGGCTCGACCGCGACACGTCGGGCTGTCTCGTGCTCGGCCGCCACGCCAAGGCGCTTGCGCGTTTGAACCGCCTGTTCGCCGAGAGCAAGGTGGACAAGACCTACTGGGCCCTTGTCGAGGGCGGTCCCGAGGAGACCGAGGGGCGCATCGACCTGCCGCTCGCCAAGCGCTCGGACGATCCGCGCAGCTGGTGGATGAAGACCGACCCGGCCGGGGCGCCCTCGTTGACGCTGTACCGGGTGCTCGGGCGGGCTGAGGGGATGGCATGGCTCGAACTGAAGCCGGTGACCGGGCGCACGCACCAGCTCCGGGTCCACTGCGCGGCGATGGGCTGGCCGATCCGCGGCGACGCGATCTACGGGGATGCCCCGCGGGAAGGGCCTGGGCTGCAGCTCCATGCGCGGGGTTTGAGCCTGCCGCTCTATCCGAAGCGCGAGGCCATCACTGTGGAAGCGCCCGCGCCGGCGCATATGCGGGCGGGTCTAGAGGCGTGCGGGATGGCGGCGTAACCGCCGAACCTCTTTTGCCCCAGCGGGAGAGGGATTGCTCGGGCTTTCTCACGCCGCGAGCAGAGCCTGCCCGTCATGCCCTGTCACGACGACGTCGCGGATCTCTCCCGCCGGGACGATCTCCGTGAAACGCACCGGCGTGAACGCCTCCGTCCGCCCCGTACCACCCCGCTCGGTCAGAACCCGGTGGCGCGCACCGACCTCGGCATCGAGGTGGCGGGCGAGCGCCGCCGCCCCCGCCTCCCGCAGCCGCGCGGCCCGCGCGCGAATCACGTCGCCGGCCACCGCCGGCATCCGCGCAGCCGGCGTGCCGGGGCGCGGCGAGTAGGGAAAGACGTGGAGATGCGTCAGCTCGCATTCCGCCACGAGATCGAGGGAGCGGACGAATTGCGCCTCCGTCTCTGTCGGAAAGCCGGCGATCAGGTCGGCGCCGAAGACGAGACCGGGACGTAAGGCTCGCAGAGTCCGGCAAAGACGGATCGCGTCGGCACGGGTGTGGCGCCGCTTCATCCGCTTGAGGATCAGATCGTCGCCTGCCTGGAGCGAGAGGTGGACGTGCGGCATCAGCCGTGCTTCCTCGGCAAAGGCCGCGATCAAGGCGGCATCGGCCTCCACCGAATCGATCGAGGAGAGGCGCAGGCGGGGAAGATCCGGCACCTCGGCGAGGATCGTGCGGACGAGGCGCCCCAGACTCAGATCCGAATCGAGATCGCGGCCGTAGGCCGTGAGATCGACGCCGGTCAGCACCACCTCGCGACCGCCATGCTCGACGATCCGGCGCACCTGCGCCACCGCTTCGGCGAGGGGGACCGAGCGAGAATTGCCGCGGCCGAACGGAATGACGCAGAAGGTGCAGCGATGGTCGCAGCCGTTCTGCACCGGCACGAAGGCACGGGTATGCCCGCTCATCGCAGCGATGCGCGTCGGCTCGGCGCGGCGCACTGCCATGATGTCCTCGGGCAGAGGCACGGCGCCGTCGCGCCAGCTCTCCGGCCTCAGCTTCGCCGCGTTGCCGACGAGGCGCGCCACCTCCGGCATCTCGGCATAGTGCGCGCGCTCGACTTCGGCGCCGCAGCCGGTCACGACGATCTCGGCGCCCGGCCGCTCGCGGGCGAGGCGGCGGATCGCCTTGCGGGCCTGCCGCCCGGCTTCCGCCGTGACCGCGCAGGTGTTGACCACGACGAGGTCACGGCCCTCCGCTCCGGCCTCGGCATGGCCGCGCATCACCTCGGATTCGACGGTGTTGAGCCGGCAGCCGAAGGTGAGCGTCTCGACGCTCAAACGTCGAGCCCGGCAAAGAGTTCGGGCGCGAAGGTGCCTTCGCCCTCGAGGAAGACGGGACCGGTCATCAGCACGTGATCATCGGCGCGCCACTCGATCGAGAGTTCGCCGCCCGGCAACGCCACGCGGGCGGCGCGGCCGATCATGCGTAGGCGCGCGGCCGCCACCACCGTGGCGCAGGCGGCGGTACCGCAGGCAAGCGTCAGCCCGGCGCCGCGCTCCCACACCCGGAGCTTGATCGTGTCGCGGCCGCTCACCTGGGCGATGGAGATGTTGGCGCGCTCGGGGAAGATCGGGTGCGCTTCGAGCAGCGGTCCGATGCGGCCGAGATCGTAGCCGTCGGGATCGCGCTCGACGAAGAAGATCGCGTGCGGGTTGCCCATGCTGACGGCGGCGGGCGAGTGCAGGATCGGATCGTCGATCGGCCCGACCTGCAACTCGATGCGGCGGGTATCGGGAAAGGGCTCGGCGAGTGGGATTTCGTCCCAGCGCAGACGCGGCTGGCCCATATCGACGGTGAAGGAGCGCTCGGTGACGCGCTTGACCGCGACCAAACCGGCTTTCGTTTCCAGCGTCAGAGCACCGTTCTCGGCCGGCCGCGCCATGGCCGGATCGTCGAGCAGCGCGTAGCCGACGCAGCGGGTGCCGTTGCCGCAGGCACCCGATTCCGAGCCGTCGGTGTTGTAGATGCGCATGAAGGCATCGGTGCCGGGCGTGACGGGATCGTGGATGACCATGAGCTGATCGAACCGCGAATGCGCGTCGGCAGCGATCGCCCGCGCCTCGGCCGGGGTGACGCGCACCGGGGTGCCGCGCAGGTCGAGCACGACGATGGCGTTTCCGGCGCCGTGCATCTTCAGGAAGCGGCGATCTGCGAGAGGGCTCATCGGACCTCTGACGACCTTGTCTGGGCGATCTGGGGGATGGCGCGGCGTATAGGCCAAAAGCCGCCCGCCTGCGAGTCGGGAGGTATGGCCCGCATCGTCGCGCCGCAACGGTCTCGCGCGGAGCGCGTTTCGGCCCTACCCTGTCGGCATCGGCCACTTGGAGCCTCACCGCCTTGACCCGTCTCGCCACCCTCGCGGGCGTCCTCGCTCTCGTCCCCGCCCTGACCTCGGCGGCGCTCGCCCAGAACGCACCGCCGCCCAGCACCGCCCCCTCCCCCGCCGAGACAAATCCGCTGCCGACCACGACCGTGCCGGATACCTCCAAATCCGGCCCCGATCCGGCGTCGCCGACGCCTCAGCAGGTGCCGATCCCCCGCCCGGCGCAATCCGGCGCGGCGCAGACGGTCACGCCGCCGCCCTCGACGCTGCCGACGCTGGTCACGACGCCGGGCGAACCGAACGACGTCGATGAGGTGACGCTGCCGGCCAAGCCCGTGGCGATCCTCACCGGATCGACCAAGTGGGACGATGCGCGGGCGAACCTGCGTAAGGCCTTCAAGACCATCGGCGAGACGCTGACCAAGCTGAACTCAAAGCCGGCAGGCCGGCCGATCGCCCTCTTCACCAAGACCGAGGATGATGGCTTTCAGTTCGAGGCGATGATCCCGATCGAGGCCGTTCCGACGCAAAGCCCGGACGGCAGCGAGGTGAAGTTCGGCTCAAGCCCGAGCGGGAAGGCCCTGCGCTATCGGCACAGCGGCACCTACGAGGAGATCGACGGCACCTACGAGACGCTGACCGCCTATCTCGATGCGAAGGAGATCCCGGTCCAGGACCGCTTTCTCGAAGAATACGTGACCGATCTCGGCGAGGGTGGGGACGACAAGCTCGACATCAACATATACGCGCTCGCCAAGTAGTGTTGTCGCGGGTCCGGAACTGCCGAATCCCCTCGCGGATTCGGCTTTCATGCCGCTGTTTTCCGATCCCGCCCTTTCGACCGCCCCGCGTCGTCGACGCCTCGAAGCGCCGGCCACGTCCTCCGAGCCCCTCAAGGACAAGGCGCTGGAGGTCCATCGCCGTCTCTGCGGCGTCTATGGGTGCCCAATCCCGTACTTCCACAGCCTTGATCCGCTGTCGGAGCTGATCTCCTCGCTGCTGTCGCACCGGACGCGCAATGCCGATTCCGGGCGTGCCTTCAAAGCTTTGCGGGCGCGCTGGCCCGATTGGAATGCAGTCGAGGAGGCCGAGGTAGCAGAGATTGAGGAGACGATCCGCGGCGTCACCTGGCCGGAACTGAAGGCGCCGCGCATCAAGGCGGTGCTGAGCGCCGTACGGGCGCGGGCGGGTAAGCTGTCTCTCGATTTCCTGGAGACCCTGAGCGTCGATGAGGCGCGCGGATGGCTCGAAGCCATTCCCGGCATTGGGCCGAAGACGAGTGCCGCGGTGCTGTCGTTCTCGACCTTGCGGATGCCGGCCCTGCCGGTGGACAGCCACCATCACCGCGTCGCTCAGCGCACCGGACTGATTGGCCCGAAGGTCGATGTCGGGCCGAGCCACGCCGTGTTGCGGGCGCAGCTGCCCGATGATTGGTCGGCGCAGGCGCTCTACGACAATCACGAAGTGCTGATGCTGCATGGGCAGCAGGTGTGCTTCCACCGCTCGCCCGCCTGCGGACGCTGCGTGCTGCTCGACATCTGCCCGACGGGACAAGCCCGTCAGGCAAAGGCGACCGAGGGACGTTAGGTCCAGTACAGGATGCGCGCGGTCGGCAGGCGAACCGCGATCCGTTCCGTGAGATGCGCCCGCATCGTCTTCATCAAGTCGCCGGGGAACACGTACTTCACCGAGCCGAACTTGGTGAGCTTACGCGTCCGCTCAGCCTCGCGCATGGGCAAGTCAGAGCCGGGGTACCAGCCCTCCAACACCGTCTTCGAGCCCGGCGTGAAGCGGTGGGTGATGAGTTCGACCGTCAGGTCGGGCTCCCTCACGTCTGCCAATGCCTCGGCAGCATCACGCAAAAGTGCGTCGTAGGCTTCCCGCCAATCTTCGACCGGCAGAATCGGCGCGATGGTCAGGCCGATCGGATAACCGGCGCCGGCGAGCGCGCCCATGGCGGCGAGTCGGTCGGCGAGCGGCGCGGTGCCGCCCTCGTAATGCGCAGCCGCCGCGGCATTGACCGAAAAGCGGACGCGGGTCCGCCCGCGATGCGGCAAGCCGAGGAGCGGCTCGAGCGCGGCGAATTTCGTGGTGAAGCGCAGTTGCACCGGCGCTTCCCAGGCACCGAAATACCGGATCGCCGCCGAGAGCGATCCGGTAAGGTGCTCGATTCCGAGCGGATCGGTGTAGCAGGAGGCCTCGAACGTCGTGCCCTCAGCCGCTCGCGTCTGCGAGGCGCTGGTGACACCGCCCTGGCCCAAATAGTTCTCGAGATTGCCGAGGATGGCATCGAGATTGGCGTAAACCCGCGTCACCGGTGGCCCCGAGAGCGAGCCGGCGAGATAGCAATACTGGCAATGCGCCGGGCAGCCCTCGGCAAGGTCGAAGCGCCAGTCGGCGCTCGGTGGGATCGGCTGGAGCTTCAACTTCGTTGGCGGCGCGGTGACGACGGCGAGCGTCGACTTGGCCTGTGTGTAGGCGCGGCGCGGGTTCTCGTCGCGCAGGCCGGTCAGCCGGTTGCTCTTCAGCCGCTCGACCGGCAGCCCAAGGTCTTCCGCCCGCGCGACGATCTGCCGGCCATGGGCATGGTCGAGCGCGGCTGGCGTCACCAGCACCCGCCGCGGACGCCAGAGCCGAGTGGGCCGCCGGCGCACCACAATTGGGGAAGGCGCTTCCTCGGTGATGTGAAGGGTCATGCCGGTCCAACCCGCGTCGTCGGTTCGGGGTCCGCGGGTGCGTCGCTTCGGAACCGAGGCCGGACTCGAGCGCTGTTCTCGCGCGTAATGAGGAGGGCGGCGGATGACGGAACTGGAGACGAAGCGCGCGGCCGTTGCCGACCTTCTCGCGCGCATTGAGGGACTCGACCCGCAGAATCGAGCCGTTTTGGACCAGCGGGTCGAGAGGGCGGTGGACGGCTTCGATCCCGGAGCCCCCGAACCCACAGATCCGGCGCGCGCCGATCTCCACCGGCTGCTCAGGGATTACCGCGACCTGCGGGATCTACCAGCCGACCGCGCCAACGTGCGGCTGGCGGAGAAGGGCGAGGTGTTCGCGCCGGAGGATGATGCTTAGCCGGGACTCGGTCCCAGCATCCTACCTCTTCGATCGCCCCACATGACTTGGCGCCAGCCCTGAACCGGGCCAAGCGTTGCCGATGAGTAGAACCCTTCTCGCCTATTCGGGAGCCGCGCTGGCCGAGATTGCCGGGTGCTTCGCCTTCTGGGCTTGGCTGCGGCTGGAGCGGTCTGCCTGGTGGATCGCGCCGGGAATGGCCTCCCTGGCCCTGTTTGCGTGGCTTCTCACCTTGGTGGAGAGCGACGCCGCCGGGCGTACCTACGCCGCCTATGGCGGCGTCTACATCGTCGCCTCGATCCTTTGGCTCTGGGGGATCGAGGGGCATCGGCCCGACCGCTGGGACATCGCCGGCGGGGCGATCTGCCTCGCCGGGATGGCGGTCATCCTGTTCGGTCCGCGGGGCGGCTGAGCCGCCCCGACCCCACGGTCAACCCTCGCGGATCAGGATCAGGGTCGAGAGCGGCGGCAGGGTCAGGCTCAGCGAGTGCGGCTGGCCGTGGCTCTGCTCGGGCTGGCTCTGCACGCCGCCCATATTGCCGACATTCGAGCCGCCGTAGCGCTCGGCGTCGGAGTTGATCGCCTCGCGGTAATAGCCCGCCGCCGGCACGCCGACACGGTAGCCCTCACGCGGCACCGGCGTGAAGTTGGAGACGACGATGGCGACTTCCCCGTCCGCCTTGCCCTTGCGGGCCCAGGCGATGACCGAGTTGTCGGAATCGTCCGCCACAAGCCATTGGAATCCGCCAGGCTCGACGTCACGGGCGTAGAGCGCCGGTGTCGAGGTGTAAACGTGGTTCAGGTCGCGGATCAGATCCTTGACGCCTGCGTGCAGCGGATCGTCGAGCAGGTGCCAGTCGAGCGACTGGTTGTGGTTCCACTCGCGCTCCTGGCCGAACTCGCCGCCCATGAAGAGCAGCTTCTTGCCGGGATGGCCCCACATGAAGCCGAAATAGGCGCGCAGATTCGCGAATTTCTGCCAGCGGTCGCCCGGCATCTTGCCGAGCAGCGAGCCCTTCCCGTGCACCACCTCGTCGTGTGAGAGCGGCAACACGAAGTTTTCGGAGAAGGCGTAGAGCAGGCCGAAGGTCAGGTTGTGGTGGTGGTAGCGCCGGTGGATCGGATCCTCCGACATGTATTTCAGGGTGTCGTGCATCCACCCCATGTTCCACTTGAAGCCGAAGCCGAGGCCGCCGGTGTAGGTCGGGTGCGAGACGCCCGGCCATGAGGTCGATTCCTCGGCCACCGTGATCGTGCCCGGGGCGTGGCTGTAGGTCGCCTCGTTGGTCTTGCGCATGAAGTTGATGGCGTCGAGATTCTCGTTGCCACCGTACTGATTCGGGATCCACTCGCCCGCGCGCCGCGAGTAGTCGAGGTAGAGCATCGAGGCCACCGCATCCACGCGCAGGCCGTCGAGATGGTAGTGCTCCAGCCAGAACCGGGCATTGGCCGTGAGGAAGGCCGACACTTCCGTGCGGCCGAAATTGTAGATGTAGGTGCCCCAATCCTGGTGGAAGCCCTGGCGCGGGTCGGCGTGCTCGTAGAGATGCGTGCCATCGAACAGGCCGAGGCCGTGGGCGTCGAGGGGGAAGTGGCCGGGCACCCAATCGAGAAGGATACCGATGCCGGCCGCGTGGGCGGCGTTGACGAAGGCGACGAAGTCGTCGGGTGTTCCGAAGCGGCTGGTCGGCGCGAACAGGGAGACCGGCTGATAGCCCCAGGAGCCGTCGAACGGGTACTCGGTGATCGGCAGAAGCTCGATGTGGGTGAAGCCGAGCTCCTTGACGTAAGGGATCAGCCGGTCGGACAGCTCCTTGTAGGTCAGGTAGCGGTTGCCCTCGCCGGGAACCCGCGCCCAGGAGCCGAGATGGACCTCGTAGACCGACATCGCGGCGTGGCGCGGGTCCTTCTCGCCGCGTGAGTCCATCCAGGCGCTGTCGTGCCATTGCGGCTCGTTGAGGCCCTGCAGCACGGAGGCCGTCTGCGGCGGGTGCTGGGCGCGGAAGGCGACCGGGTCGGCCTTGAGGGGCTGCAACGCCCCGTCGGGGCCGCGGATCTCGAATTTGTAGTTCTGGCCGGCCTTGAGACCTGGCACGAACAGCTCCCACACGCCGCCGTTCAGCCACAGCCGCATGGGGTGGCGCCGGCCGTCCCAATCGTTGAAGTCGCCGACCACGCTGACCCGGCGGGCATTCGGGGCCCAGACCGCAAAGCGGAAGCCGGAAATGCCGTCGAGTTCACCCGCGTGAGCGCCGAGCACGCGGTAGACGAGGTTGCTGCCGATCTGACGAAGGCCGTCAATCTCGCTCTGTTCCAGCGAGGGGCCGAAGCCGTAGGGATCGTGGCGGCGGGCGCTGGTGCCATCCCAGGCCTCGACCTCGATTTCATAGAGCGGACGGCCCTCGCTCTTCACGCTGGCGACGTAGAATCCATCCGGGTGGACGCGTTCGAACGGGATACTCTGGCCGCCGGTCACGAGCCGAGCCGACTTCGCCTCGGGCAGGATCGCACGGACTTCCCAGGTGCCGGGTCCGACCTGATGCGGACCGAGCACACCGAAGGCATCCCCGTGGTCGGCCGCCATGATGGCGGCGACCGCATCGGGATGGAGATGGCCGTCGCGGGGCTGTGACGCGGGACGGCCGACGCGCGGCGCTCCCCCATCTCCGCCCAACGAATCCGCCGGCCGGGGCGCGCGGGGCGCCTCGGTCGAACCTGACCTGTTCGGGACGTTGGCGGCCGCCTGCCCCTCGTTTCGAGCCGCGGCCTTCTCGTCCAGAGCCGTCATCCAGTCACCTCTTCCAGGGATTCGCCCTCGGGCCGGCGCGGGGATCGAGCCCGGCGCGAGGGCGTGATCGTCAGACCGAAGCGCGGTCGCGCTTGGCCTCATCCAGTATGTTGAGAACACCCCGTGCCGGGATTTCGATCCAGTCGGGGCGGTTGTTGACCTCGTAGTCGACCTCGTAAAGCGCCTTGGTCAGCAGGCTTAGGCGCAGCAAGCCGCGATGCGTCTCCGCATCTTCCACCGCCGCCCGGCTGCCGGCCACGGCCTGTCCGTAGCCGTCGAGGAACGCTGCATCGATCATGCCGCGCCACGCGATCGCCGCGTTGCGAGCCCGCTCTTCGCTGTCGCCGAAGCGGGCGGTGATCTCGCGCACCACAGTCTCGGCGCCGTAGGCGAAGGAGCGCAGCATGCCGGCCACGTCGCGCAGCGGCGTCGACTTAGCCCGGCGCTGCTCCACAGGGCGCGACGGCTCGCCCTCGAAATCGACGATGATGAGATCGCCCTCGGAGGCGAGCACCTGGCCGAGGTGATAGTCGCCGTGGATGCGGGTCTTGGTGGCACCGCGCAGCGGACCGGCGGCCAGCTCGTCGATGAGCGTCTCGACCTCGCCGCGGCGTGCGGCCAGCGCCTCGCTGGCCGAACCCGGAGACCAAGCCGTGATCGCGTCGAGGCCCTTGAAGGCGCGGGCCGCCTGATGGCGGGCATCCTTCGCCAGCATGGCGAGATCGTCCGCCTCGAAGGGTTCGACCGCGAAGGCCGGGTCGTCGGTCTCGATCGCGAAGGCCCGATGCAGCTCCGCCGTGCGCTGGCCGAGCAGAACCGCCCAGCGCAGATGCGCGTTGAAGGCGTCTTCCGGCGACGGCGCCTCACTCTCAGGGACGAGCACCACCGTCTCGAAGTCGCGCCGCAGGCCCTCCAGCATCAGCGTCCAGGCATCGCCCTGGTTGAGGACGAACTTCTGAAGGAGCGCCAGCGCCGTGCGGGTCCCGTCCTCGGCGACGTGCTCGACGACGCCGAGCAGCGCGGGCGTATTGGCGAAATGCGCCTGCTCCGTGAGGAAGCGCCCGATCTCGATTTCCGGATGTGTGCCGGGCTGGAGGCGGCGCAGGAGCTTGAGCATCATCCGCGCGCCGATGGCGATCGAGGTGTTGCTCTGCTCGGCCGAGAGGCGGCGCACGTCGGCGGCCTCGAACGGTACCTCCGGATCGTAGGCCGAGGTCGTCGAGAAGACGATGCTGCCGCGCTCGGACGGGATCGTCACGCCGTCGCGCATCGCCTCGATCAGGGCGACCGTGAAGGGGGCCGCGGCGGCGGCCTCGTAGAGCAGGCCGGTGCGCGGGCCGCGGCGCACGCGGGCGACCGCGTGGTCCAGCAGCGCCTCGTCCTCACGGCCTTCCTCGACCGCGAGCGGCACGAAATAGTCCTGGCGTTCGCCGTTGGCGAGCGTCACCGCCACACGCGGCAGCAGGAACTTGCCCTCGCCGGCAGCGTCCTTGACGATCGCGCTGTCATCGACCTGAACCGACTTGATGCGCGAGCCCTTGGCGCCGAACCAGCGGCGCGAGCCGATGAAGGGCGGCGCCACGGTGCGCTCGAAGGCGGTGCGCTCGCGGCCCTTGATCAGGGTTTCGATACCGCCGGTGAGCACCAGCGTGAACAGTTCGGGGCTCTGCGGCTGCGGGCCGATCTCGCCGGTTTTCGCGACCGAGAGCGAGAACCAGTAGAAGCCGTAGGCCGGCAGCGTCAGCAGGTAGGGCAGCTCGCCAATCGCCGGGAAGGCGGTGCCGCCGGTCAGCTCGATCGGAATCGCTCCGCGCAGATCGGACAGGTCGAGCTGCACCGCCTGCGGAGCCCGCGACAGGTTGGCGACGCAGAGGATGCGCTCGTTCTCGTGTTCGCGAATCCAGGCAAGCACCTTGCGGTTCGCCGGATAGAGGAACTGGATCGCGCCGCGCCCGAGCGCGACCGAGTTGTTGCGGATCGCGATCATGCGCCGCGTCCAGTTCAGGAGCGAGGTCTGCGCCTGGATCTGCGCCTCGACGTTGATCGCGTCGTAGCCGTAGATCGGGTCCTGGATCGAGGGCAGGAACAGCTTCTGCGGGTTGGCCCGCGAGAAGCCGCCGTTGCGGTCCGGCGACCACTGCATCGGCGTGCGCACGCCATCGCGGTCGCCGAGATAGATGTTGTCGCCCATGCCGATCTCGTCGCCGTAATAGAGCACCGGCGTGCCGGGCATCGACAGGACGAGGGACTTCATCAACTCGATCTTGCGCCGATCGTTCTCCAGCAGCGGCGCGAGGCGGCGGCGGATGCCGAGATTGATGCGGGCGCGCCGCTCGGCGGCGTAGAACGACCAGAGGTAGTCACGCTCTTCGGCCGTCACCATTTCGAGCGTCAGCTCGTCGTGGTTGCGCAGGAAGATGGCCCACTGGCAGCCCTCCGGGATCTCCGGGGTCTGGCGCATGATGTCGGTGATCGGGTGCCGGTCCTCGCGGGCGATCGCCATGTACATCCGCGGCATCAGGGGGAAGTGGAATGCCATGTGGCATTCGTCGCCCTCTCCGAAATACTGCGCCGTCTCCTCCGGCCACTGATTGGCCTCGGCCAGCAGCATTCGGTCGGGGTAGCTCTCGTCGAGCGCCGCGCGAATCTTCTTGATGACGTCGTGCGTCTCCGCGAGGTTCTCGCAGTTCGTTCCGTCGCGCTCGATCAGGTACGGGATCGCGTCGAGCCGCAGGCCATCGACGCCCATGTCGAGCCAGTAGCGCATCACCTCGATCACGGCTTCCAACACGGCCGGATTGTCGAAGTTCAGGTCGGGCTGGTGCGAGTAGAAGCGGTGCCAGAAATACTGCTTGGCGACCGGGTCCCAGGTCCAGTTCGAGACTTCCGTGTCGAGGAAGATGATACGCGTGTCGCTGTACGGCTCGTCGGTGTCCGACCAGACGTAGAAGTTCCGCTCGGGAGAACCGGGAGGCGCCTCGCGGGCGCGCTGGAACCAGGGGTGCTGGTCCGAGGTGTGGTTGATGACCAGCTCGGTGATGACGCGCAGGCCTCGCTCGTGCGCCGCCGCCACGAAGGCCCTGAAATCCTCCATCGTCCCGTAAGACGGGTTGATGTCGCGGTAGTCGGCGATGTCGTAGCCGTCGTCGCGCAGCGGCGAGGGATAGAAGGGCATCAGCCAGATTGCCGTGACCCCGAGGTCGCGGACATAGTCGAGCTTCTGCGTCAGGCCCTCGAAGTCCCCGATCCCATCGTTCGACGAGTCGAAGAACGACTTGACGTGGATCTGGTAGATGATGGCGTCACGGTACCACTGCGGATCGCTGCGATCGATCATCCCGTCGCTGCCTCACGTCACTTTCGAGAGCGGAACCGGGCCGTGTGGCACCGGGCTGCGAGCCTCCTCGGCCCGCTTCTTGGCAAGAAGACGACGGTGAGCGCCGTATTCCGCCGGAACTAGAGCGCCCCGCGCCGAAAGTGGAGGCCGGCTCGGCGCGGGCGCGCGTGTCAGCCCCGCCGGGGCCGCAGACGCCAGACGATCGCCGAGCGGTCGGCGGGGTCGAGGGCGATCCGGTGGTTCTTGCCGTAGAGCTCGAACTTGTAGCCCGCGAGCAGATCCTCGACCTCGACCGCCCCGTCGTCGGGCAGGCCGAGCAGATGTAGGGGCACCTCGTAGGTGCATTCCTGGCGGTTCTTCGGATCGAGGTTGACCATCACGAACACGCAATTGTCGCGCTCCGGCGTCACCTTCGCGTAGGCGATGATGTTGTCGTTCCAGGCGCCCGTGAAGTGGATGTTCCGGAAGTCCCATAGAGCCGGGTTGTCCCGGCGCGCCTGATTGAGCTTGATGATGTGCTCGCGGATATTGCCGGGGCGGTGATAATCCCACGCCTTCAGCTCGTATTTTTCCGAATCGAGGTACTCTTCCTTGCCCGGATACGGCGCGGCCTCGCACAGTTCGAAGCCGTTGTAGATGCCGTAGATCGAGGACAGCGTGGCCGCGAGCGTCGCGCGCACGATGAAACCCGGCCGTCCACTGGTCTGAAGATAGTAGGGGTTAATATCGGGCGTGTTGGCAAAGAAGTTCGGGCGGTAGTACTCGCCCATCTCGCCGGCCAGTTCCAGGGCGTACTCGGTCAGCTCCGCCTTCGTGTTACGCCACGTAAAGTAAGTATAGCTCTGCTGGTAGCCGGCTTTGGCCAGCTTCTTCATCATCTTCGGCCGGGTGAAGGCCTCCGCCAGGAAGATGGCGTCGGGGTACTGGGCGTTCACCTCACGCAGCATCCATTCCCAGAACGGGATCGGCTTGGTGTGCGGGTTGTCGACCCGGAAGATGCGGGCGCCATGCGCGCACCAGCCGAGGACGATGTCGCGCAGCTCGATCCAGAGCGACGGCAGCGCCCCGCCGTAGAAGTGGACGTTGGAGATGTCCTCGTACTTCTTGGGCGGATTCTCAGCGAATTTCAGCGTGCCGTCGGGGCGCCATTCGAACCATTCCGGGTGGTTCTTGATCCACGGATGGTCGGGCGAGCACTGAATCGCGAAATCGATCGCGACTTCCATGCCGTGAGCGTGGCTTGCGGCAACGAGCTGGCGGAAATCTTCCAGTGTGCCGAGCTCGGGATGCACGGCCTCGTGGCCGCCTTCCTCCGAGCCAACCGCATAGACCGAGCCGACATCACCGGGCTGCGCCTTGAGCGTGTTGTTCTTGCCCTTGCGGTTGGTCTTCCCGATCGGGTGGATCGGCGTGAAGTAGAGCACGTCGAAGCCGAGTTCGCGGATCTCGGGCAGGCGCCGGATCACATCCGCGAAGGTGCCGTGGCGGTTCGGGTCGCCAGATTGCGAGCGCGGGAAGATCTCGTACCAAGCCGAGAAGCGGGCGGCGAGGCGGTCGGCGATGACCGGGATGTTCACCGGATAGCGCGAGAGATTCACCCGCTCGGCGTTGCGCCGGATGAGCGCCGTCGATTCAGGAGCCAGGATCTTTTCGAGGATCACGGGCGAGCCCTCGGGCTCAGCGGCGAGCGAACGGATCAGCGCGTCGAGCCGCTGCTTGTCGGCACCGCTCGCCAGATCCTCGGCGATCTGGATCAGCTCGACGCCCTCGATCGTTTCCAGACGCACATCCACGCCTGCATCGCGCTTCTTCAGGGTATCGCGCACCCATGAGGAGAAGCCGTCGCGCCACGCCTCGATGGTGAACTCGTAGCGGGCGTTCCTCTCCAGCGGGAAGTGGCCGGCCCAGCGATCGTTGTCGACGAACACCATCGGGTCGCGCCGCCACGTCTCCTCACCGACGACGCGGGAGAGGATCGCCGCGTTGATGATCTCGTGGCCGTCGGAGAAGATGTCGGCCTCGACGCGCACCTGCTCGCCGACAATGCGCTTCACCGCCGAGCGGCCGCCGTCGATCTCCGGCGTCACCGCCTCGATGACGACGCGGCCTTTGCCTTCCGGTGTCGTCGGAGGTGGCGGGGCGGCGACCTTGGCGCGCTCTGCCACGAGGATGCGGATCTCGCCCGGCTGCAGATCGATGCTGGCACCCGGATGAAAGGCGATGGGTTCGGCTTCCGGTGTGCGGTCAATGAAGGTGCCGAGCTGGCCGCCAGTCCGCTCGATGAGGCGGCCGGCATCGATCGGGGCCGGTGCCTCACCCGGATTGGACAGGACCAGCGTCGCCGAATGCGCTGAGGCCGGATGCCCCGTATCGGTGCGGAACAGGGCGGTGAAGGGCGCGTCGGGTGCCGAGAGGCGCATCTGCGCGCCCTCGACATTAGCTGCCGGGATCTCGGCCTTCAAGGCGTTAATTGCCGCCACGAAGCCCGAGATGTCGATGCCGGTCTCGTGCTCGCGCGAGCCAGGATCGGTCTCGACGACGTGCAGTGCGCGGCGATAGCCCCACTCGTAGCCGATCGGCATCAGCACGCCGGCCGAGAAGAAGGCCGCCAGCGCGTAGCGCGTCTTGAGCCGCCAGGCGATTGCTTCGGCACCGCCGGGGATGTCAGCGGCGAGCCGGCTCATGTCGTGGTTCTCGGGGAAGGCGATGGAGGGGGCGACCACCCGCAGCCGCTCGTACTGCTCCAGGGCCCAGGGTGCTTTGAGATTCCACCACGCGAAGGAGTTGAACAGATAGTCGAAGCCCGCACCGGCCGTCGCCTGCGCCTCCTCGAAGGTGCAGCCGAGGGTTTCGGCGGCGAACAGCGTGTCCGGCTCACGCTGCTTGGCGGCCTCGATTAGGGCGCGCCAGACATCCGGCGGCACCTTGTAGGCCGCATCGCAGCGGAAGCCACGTACGCCGAGGCGTTGCAGCCGGGCGATGTAGCCGTCGAAGATGCGGGTCAGCTCGCCCCTCGCATGCTCGGAATGGTAATCGAGCTCGATCAGGTCTCCCCAGACCGTGCGCTTCGACGGATCGTCCGGATCGATCGCCGCCGGGCTCACCGGCTTGCCCTCGGCGTCGCGCACGAACAGGTCGGGCCGCTCGTGGAACAGGCGGGCGTTGTCGGCGGTGTGGTTGATGACGAGGTCGCTCATCACCGAGATGCCGTGCGACTCGGCCGCCCGGCAGAAGCGGGTAATCTGCTCGTCATCGGGCGTGCCGTCGGGGTCGCGGAACCGCTCATCCAGCGCGTCGAGATCGGCCACGGCGTAGAGGCTGCGCGAGCCGCCGGTCTGGTGGAACGGGTTGAGATAGACCCAATCAAAGCCGAGACCGGCGATGCGTGGCAGCTCCGCCGTCCATGCCGAGACCGTGCCGACAAGGAGCGGGAACAGGTTGTAGATGCGCGGCCCCTCGGCGCGGGGCGCGAAGGCGGCGGGCAGGGCCACCGTCTCCGCCCCGGTCCGGGTCGCGGGCGCCATCGCGGTGTTCGGTGCGTTCATCGATCGCCTCCGTCTTGTCGCTTCACGCCTTGGCGCGTTCTGATGGGTCTTGAGCCGCAGAGTGTCCGTCCGGAAACGCCCGCGGCTCCGGTTCGGTCACCGCGGCAGCGCCGATGACCGAAAAGTCGTGCACTGCCCTCAAGCGGTCCGCCGCAGAACCACATAGGGCACGGCCGCGAAGAGCCGACCGAGATCGAGCCGATCGCCCTCGGCACCGATCTCGCCGCCGCCGATCACGTCGGTCCACCGGCTGCCCTCCGGCACCGGCAAGACGGTTCCGGCGAAAGCCTCGCCCGACCAAACCGATTCGGGCGTCAGCCGTGCGACGAGGCGGGGCACCGCCACCAGCAGATCGTCGGCACCGGAGGTCGCCGCGGAGCGGGTGAAGGCGATGACATGGTCGGCGCGCGCGCCCTCGGCCGCGAGCGGCCGGTAATCGGCATCGGCGTAGAAGGCGGGGCGTGCTGCCCGGTCGGCGAGCAGGCGTGCGAGCGTCGCCTGCTTCACGCGGCCGTCGGACCACGCACCGATGAGCTTGGCCGGAGCACCGCCAGCTTCCAGAGCACGCGCCCGCTCCTCGTAATCGACCGGCCGGCGGTTGTCGGGATCGACGAAGGAGAAGTCCCAGAACTCGGTGCCCTGGTAGGTGTCGGGGATGCCCGGCAGGGTGCATTTGAGCACAGTGCGCCCGAGCCCGGCGATCATGCCGAGGAAGGCGAGCCGCCGCACCAGCGGCCGGAGGCGCTGGAGGCAATCCGAGCCGGGGGTGATGAGGGCAGCGAAGAGCGCGTGGACGGCGCTCTCGTAGCCCTCGTCCACGTTGACCCAGCTCGACCGGCGCTTGCTTTCGCGCAACGCCTTCTCGGCATAGGCGTCGAGGCGTTTGCGGAAATCCTCGATCGCGTCGGCATCGTCGCGCTCCAGAAGCTCCAGCGGCCACGCGCCGAGGATCGCCTGGAGGAACATCCACTGATCGTTGGGATCGGGGGCGGGCTCGCCCTCGACTTGCTTGATGTGGCCTTCCGAGGCGCGGCGCCACGTGTCCCAGGCACGGGCCCACTCCTCCGGCAGTTCGGAGAGGGCGAGCTGGCGCGAGCGGGCATCCTCGCCGCGCTTGGTGTCGTGGGTGGCCGTGGTGATCATCGCGTTCGGCCAGTCGCGGGCGCGCGCCGCCTGGAGCGCGTGGAAATGCTCCGCGTCGATGCCGTACTCGCCGGGATCGCCGCCGACCTCGTTGAGGGCGAGCAGTTCGACGAACCGGTAGAACAGCGTGTCTTCCAGACTCTTGGCCATTACCGGGCCGGTGAGCTGCTGGAAGCGGCGGCGGAAGCGCAGCACCACCTGCTGATCGGGATGCCCCGCGCCGCCGACATCGATGCGCCCGAGCAGGGCATCGGCGGCGAAGTCGTGCACCGATCGATCCGGCAAGGCGCTCCAGCGCTTGGCCTTGCGCACGGCCCCCTCGATCAACCGCACATCCTCCAGCTCGATCTCAGTCTCCTCGAGATCGCCCGGCAGGTAGGAGCGGTAGACGGGGAAGCGCGAGACGATCTCAATCAGCGCCCGGCGGATGGCGTTGGTGGAAAAGTCGCGGGTGCGCCGGTCGGAATCGGCGATCTGCTTGAGGTCGCCCGTCATCACCTCCAGTTCCGAGGCGAAACTGATCTCAAGGATCTCCGCCTTGGCCGCCCGGAACTGGAAGCCGTAGGGCTCGTCCATATCGGTGGCCCACCGATAGAACTTCTCGATGCGCGGCTTCAATGCCTTATCGACCAGAATGCCGTCGAGCTGATTCAGTACGTCGTAGCCGGTGGTGCCGGCGACCGGCCAGTCGCGCAACTTCTCCCCAGGCTCGAGGATCTTCTCGACCACGATGTAGAAGCCGGGGCCGACTGCCGCCTGAAGTGCCCGGGCGTAGCCGAGCGGATCGGCGAGTCCGTCGATGTGATCGATGCGCAGGCCGTCGATACGACCCTCGCCGATCAGGCGGAACAGCAGATCATGCGAGCGAACGAACACGTCCGACAGCTCGACCCGAAGTCCTGCCAGCGAGTTCACGTCGAAGAAGCGGCGGTAGTTGATGTCGCTCGATGCGATCCGCCAATGGGCGAGGCGGTAGGATTGCTGTTCCAGCAATCGGTGCAACGGCCCGAAGCTGTCGGGATAGTCGCGGTTGCCGTTGAGCAGGTGCAGCGCGCGGTAAATCGACGCCGCCATCTGCGGCGAGGCCCGCACGGCGCCGGCGAGCTGGCGCTTCAACTCCTCGGCCGCCTCGGGCATGGCCCGGCGGCGCTCAAGGTTCGTCTCCTCGCCCATGGCGCGCAAGCGCTCGGTGATCGAGAGCACTTCCGCCGACATGTCGTCGCCGATCTCGCCGAGGGCCGCGAGCGCCCGGTTGAGGATCGTCGGATATTGCAGCGGGCAGATCGGGAACTGGTGCTCGTAGTGCCAGACGCTGAAGGCGCCGGCCGCCTCGTCGAACCTCAGCTCCAGCGTGCCCTTCTCCAGCGCCTCGCCGTAGCGCTCGCCGAGGAAGGGAATGACGAGCTTACCGTTGGCGCCGAGCCGTTCCCAGTCGATGTCGAAGGCGTTGGCCGCGGGCGAGAGGCCGCCCCATTCGAGCACCGAGAGCCACCACGGATTGTCGGCACCACCCACGCCCATGTGGTTGGGCACGATGTCGAGCAGGAGCTTCAGCCCGTGCGCGTGGAGCGCGTCGGTGAAGCTGCGGAAGCCCTCCTCGCCGCCGATTTCCGGATTAATCTGCGAGTGGTCGACGATGTCGTAGCCGTGGGTCGAACCCGGCCGCGCCCGCTGAAGCGGCGAGGCGTAGACGTGGCTCACCCCGAGCCTTGCGAGGTACGGAACGATCTTCTCCGCATCCGCGAAGGTGAAGCCCTCGTGGAACTGCAGGCGGTAGGTCGCCCGCGGCGGGGCCGAAGAGAGGCGCGCGGCGCCGGAGCGCGGCCCGCGCTCCTCCGCCGAGAGGGCGGCGGCGAGCTTGGCGAGCGGGCCGCCCGGTGCGGCAATGTCCTCGAGATTGCGATCGAGCTTGCGCCGCCAGTTCGGGTAGCCCTCGGTCGAGCCCGGCACATTGGCCTGCGACAGCTCGCCGACGACATCCTCGTATTGCACGGCCGTCAGGATCGAGGGCGCACGGGCGAGGTAACGGGCGGCGGCCTCGAGCGGCGCGTGCTCCGGCGGCTCGGAGCTCGGCAGGAGCTGCTGGGCGGCCAGCGCTTCCGACAGACGCCACCGCTCGGCGACGCGCTCCGTGCGCTCCGCCTCGGCCCGTTCGGCATCGTAGAGGCCGAGCGATTGGCGCGTGTCGGTATCGACGCCGCGCCACCAGCCGACGAAGGTCGGCAGGTCGTGTGTGGTGATCGCCGTGAGCGCGTCCTTCGGATAGGCGTCGGGCGCCTTGAAGGCACCGCCGTTCTCCCGCTCGAAGGCAAGAATGCGGTAGCTGAGGATGCCCGATTGCATCAACGCATCGGAAAAGCCCTCTGGCGCCGTGCCGAGATCCTCGGCGATGACGAGGCACTTGGCGCGGTGGCTCTCCAGACGCAACACCGCCAGCATCGGCTCGAACGGCATCGCCACATAGGCGCCCTCGCGGGCCGAACGGCCGAGCGGGATCAGGAACAGGCGAGCGAGCTGGAAGGCGTGGTCGATGCGGATCGCGCCGGCATGGCGCATATTGGCCCTCACCAGGGCCCGGAATGCCTTGAGGCCGTCGCGCTCCATCTCCAGCGGATCGAAGGCCGGCAGGCCCCAATCCTGGCCCTTGGGCGCGAGCAGGTCCGGTGGCGCGCCGATCGAGACTCCGTTGGCGAAGCGCTCGGGGTGAGACCAGATCTCCGAGCCGCCCCGGTCGGCGCCGACCGCCAGATCGCGGTAGAGCCCGAGTCGCATGCCGGCCTTGAGCGCCAGTTCGGAAGAGGCTTTGAGCTGGCTGTCGGCGAGGTATTGCAGGAAGATGTGGTAGGTGATGCGCTCAGCGTGCTCTTGCGCAAAGGCCCGAACGGCGTCGGTGCCGGCGCGACGGTACGCCTCCGGCCATTCGCCGAGCCAATGCGCACCTTGGGCCCGGAAGTGCTCGGACAGGGCGTCGAAGGTCGCGTGCGATTCGAGGTTCTCGCCGCCCTCCTCGCGGAACGCAACGAAGCCGGCATCCTTGCCCGCCTTCGCCTCCGAGCTCTCCCAATAGGCTTCGAGAATGGGAGACAGCACCTCCCACACGCCGGCATGATCGACCAGCGAGGTGTCACGCAGCGCCTCGATGCGGGCCCGGTGGCTCTCCAGTAGCGCCTCGGCGCGGCTGCCGGCAAAGCCCGGCAGCGCTCCCGGCTCGATGTAGAGGGTTTCGAGGAACAGCCGCGAAGACGGCGAGTAGGGCGAGATCTTCGCCCGGTCGGTCGGGAACAGGGCGTGAGCCGGGCTGAGCCCCAGGAACGAGGCACCCCGCAGGGCCGCATCGCGAGCGGCGCGGCCGGCATCGGCGTAGGTGCCGATGCCGAGATTGGCAGGCGAGCGCAGACCGTAGAGCTGTGCGGCGAGGCCCCAGTCGCGGGCGCCGTCCTCGGCATAGGCGCGCGGGCGCCAGCACTTTCGTGGGGCGGCGACGATCCAGGCTTGCGCCCGGCGGTCGCCAACCGTCACCGTGAGCTGGTGGTAGCCCGGCGTTAGCGGCGGCAGGTCGAAACCGGTGCCCTCCTCCGAGGCATTGAGCGTAGCGCGCCCCTCACGGGAGCGGTCGTGCTCGTCGACGAGCCGCCACGCGATGGCGCCCGAAGTGACGCCCATCCGCACCGGCACGCGCAGGCCGCGCCGCGCCTCGGCCGCCAGTAGAGGCGGGACCACGTTGGCGCGCACGGCCTCGACGGCCGCAAGGCTCCGCCCAACGGCATCATCGTCGCCGGCGGAGAAGCCGAGAGCTTCCAGCATGCCGCGGCGGACATCGAGCGGCGTATCGACCCTCTGCCCAAAGGCGTCGGTGAAACCGTCAGCGATGCCAACGAGGTCGGCGAGGCGTTCAAGGGCATTCACGTTCGAAACACTCACGTCCGAGCTGCTCACTTGCTGCCCCCGATCAGGAACACGCCAGTCCAGGACGGAAGCTGCATCGCCTGCCGCGAGGCGCCGTTCGACCAGATCACCTGACCGCCCTCGGCGTCTGCCGCGTACTCGTCGTCGCCGACATTAGCGACGAAGCGCAGCCAGCCGTCCTCGTAGCGCCAGGTGCAGTCCACCACGCCGGGTGCTGGAATCGTGGCCTTGGCGCCGAGGAAGCGGCTCTTGGTCAACGGCACGACGCTCTGCCGGCGGATCTGGAGAAGATTGCGGGTGTCGGCCCAGACGGCGCGGTGCGGCTCGGTCTCGGCTTCGTCCCAATCGATCTTCGAATCCTCGAAGGTCTTGGCGTCCGTCGGATCGGGGATGACGGAGGTGTCGTCGGCGAATGCTGCGAAGCTCTTGAACTCGCGGCGGCGCCCCTCGCGCACGGCCTTGTTCAACTCCTCATCCGGCGCAAAATCCACGAAGAACAGGAACGGCGCCGAGGCCGACCATTCCTCGCCCATCCACAGCATCGGGATCTGCGGCGCCAGCAGCAGCCCGGCGCGGGCCAGCGCCAGCTTTTTCGGGTCCGCGAGGTGGCTCAGCCGCTCGCCGAGCGCGCGGTTGCCGACTTGGTCGTGGTTCTGGAGGAAGGTGACGAAGGCCGAGGGCGGCAGGTGCCCCGAGGGCTCGCCGCGGGGATGATTGTCGAGGGTCGGGAACGGCTCGCCCTGATAGGCAAAGCCCTCCGCGAGGCAGCGGGCGAGATGTTCCACCGGCTTATCGGCGAAGCTCTCGTAATAGCCGGCATCCTCGCCGGTCAGCAGCACGTGCCAGCAATGGTGCAGGTCGTCCGCCCATTGCGCGCTGTGGAGCACAGGCTGGCCCGTGTCGTCGCGCTCCAACCACCGAGCCTGATTGGCCTCATTCTCCAGAATTAGATGGACGTGCCGATCCGGAAGCGCCTTGCGGATCGTCTCGCCGAGTTCGGCCAGGAAGTGTTTTTCGGAGTCGTCGAGAATTGCGTGCACCGCGTCGAAGCGGATGCCGTCGAAGTGGTACTCTTTGAGCCAGTAAAGCGCGTTCTCGATAAAATAGTCGCGCACAACCGGGCCGGATTCCGCCCCGTCGAAATTGATGCCGGCGCCCCACGGCGTCTGGTGGCGCTCGGTAAAGAACGTCTTGGCGTAGGCGTGCAGGTAGTTCCCGGCCGGGCCGAAGTGATTGTAGACGCAATCAATCAACACCATCAGGCCCTTGGCGTGGGCGGTGTCGATCAGGCGCTTGAGGTCCTCCGGGCGGCCATAGGCCGAATCCGGGGCGTAGGGCAGCACGCCGTCGTAGCCCCAGTTGCGGGTGCCCTTGAAGTCGGCGAGCGGCAGCAGCTCGATAGCCGTCACGCCGAGATCGACGAGATCGTCGAGTCGCTTCTCAAGGCCGGCATAGGTGCCCTCGGGCGTCGCCGTGCCGACATGCAGCTCGTAGACGACCGCCTCTTCCCAAGGCCGTCCAGTCCACTCGCCGTCCGACCACGCGTAGGCGTTCGGGTCGATCACCTCGGACGGCGCCGAGACGTCCTCCGGCTGGAAGCGCGAAGCCGGGTCGGGCACCACAAGATCGCCGTCGATGCGGAAGCCATAGCGGGCGCCCGCCTTCACACCGGGCAGCGTGGTCCGGCGCCAGCCCTCGCCGACATCCGGGATCGGATGGTCGGTCCCATCCACGACGAGAGTCACGTCCTTGGCGGTCGGCGCCCACAGGGCGAACCGCACACCGTCCTCGGCAAACTCGCTGCCGAACCGCATCGCATGGGCGCGCCGCATCAGGCCACCGCTCTCCACTGGAGTCAAAATCGATCGTCGCTCAGGCTGGGCGGCCGTTTCTGTGTCTCACAAGGCGCCCGGCGCCCGCTTGTTCCCAGCCGCGGCAGTTATGGCGGCGAAGGGCTGCGACAACCTCGCGGCGTGACGGAATCGCTGCACTGCACGCAAAACCGTCCGGACATGCGAAAGGCTCCCCACCGAGGTCGGTGGGGAGCCCTCCTAACGATCGTCTTCCGGCGTGCTGTAGGATCAGGCTTCGATGGTCGGACCGCCGCCTTCGGAGCGACGCTTCGCCATGAAGGCGTCGAACTGCTCGCGGTCCTTGGCCCGCTTCAGCTCCTCGACGAACTCGGCGAAGGCCTGGCTCTCTTCCTGGAGAGCGCGGCGGCGCGCCTCCAGTCGCTCCAACTCGGCCCGGCGGTACTCCTCGAAGGCCCAGTTGCCGGAGGTGGCAGCGGTGCCGGAATAACCCCTGGCCGCCTCGAAGGCGCGGGCAAAGCGCGACCGGCCATCACCGCCCGCGAAGCTGAAGCTGCCATTGTTGGCGAACTCCTTCATCTGGCTGAGCGCGGGATAGCCCGCGATCTTCCACGCGACGTAGGCGACCGCGATCGGCCACCAATAGACGAAAGCGACGACGATCGCGCCGATTTCGAGTGAACGCTTGGGAAACGGGCCACTCCGGCGAGACGCGCCGCAGGACCAGGGAGACGTGGTGGAGGACGTGTTCACGGCTGAGGGCTCCGGGTGTGAATGTGAACAACATTCACATGCGGACCCGCCTCAGCTGTTTCAAGAGCCGGGGTTCAAGGCTTTTCTCTCGCCCGGCCGCCGGCTCCATGAACGAGTGCCAGAACGCCTGCACGCAGCAGCTCGTATTTGTCCGGGCCGGGCTTCGGCAGTTGGCCGGCGGCAGCGAGCGTGGCGATGCCGTGGGATAGGGCCCAGACTTCCAGGGCGAGAAAACGCGGATCGACACCGTCGAACCCGTCAGGAAAGGTCGAGCGCAAAGCCTCGACCAGAAGGTCGAACGGATTCGGCCTCTCGGAGGCCGGGGCGGGCACGGCTTGGCCGCGCACCTCGAAGATCGCCGCGTAATAGCCCGGCTCCTCCTCGGCGAAGGTCAGATAGGCCTCGCCCATGCGGGTGAAGCGCTCCAACGGTGTGCCGCGGCCTGTCAACGCCCGCGCCAAGCGATCGGCCAAATCAGCGAAACCGCGGCCGGCAACCTCCTCAAGCAGCGCCTCCCGGCCACGGAAATGGCGGTAGAGCGCTGCGGGCGTGACGCCGACCAGCCGGGCGGCATCAACCAGAGTGAAGCCACCGATGCCGCGCTCGGCAATGAAGCGGCGCGCGGCCTCGATCAGGGCCTCCTTGAGGTTGCCGTGATGGTAGCTGCGCCGGTCTCCCGGTCCCTCGCGCCAGGGTCGCACCCGTTCGTTCCTCCGCGCTGCCCGATCGCGTGTCTGTAACCGACCGAACCCTGCGTCGGTCGCACGCCACCACTGTCATTCGTTCGGTTTGATCCCGCTTCAGCCTTTTCCTTCGAGTCGGTCGAGGAGTCGACCATCTTTTCCATCGGCGAGGCTTGACCGCACCAGCAAAATGAAACGTTATAAAGTAACACTTGCCACCCGATCCCGCGGATGATGATGTCTCGGACCGATGCTCGCCTTCCTGTCACCGTGCTGTCCGGCTTCCTCGGCGCCGGCAAGACGACGCTGCTCAACCACGTTCTCAATAACCGTGAGGGCCGGCGCGTCGCGGTCATCGTGAACGACATGAGCGAGGTGAACATCGATGCCGACCTCGTCCGCGAGGGAAGCGCGGACCTGTCGCGCACGGACGAACGTCTGGTCGAGATGACCAACGGCTGCATCTGCTGCACCCTGCGCGACGACCTGCTCGCCGAGGTTCGCCGCCTCGCCGCCGAACGCCGGTTCGACTATCTGCTGATCGAGGGCACCGGCATCGCCGAGCCGCTGCCGGTGGCGAGCACCTTCTCCTTCCGCGACGAGGCCGGCGCGGCTTTGAGCGACGTCGCCCGGCTCGACACGATGGTGACCGTGGTCGATGCGGTGAACCTCCTGAAGGATTACGGCTCGAACGACTTCCTGCGCCAGCGCGGTGAGACGGCGGGCGCCGAGGACAATCGAACCCTGGTCGATCTTCTCGTCGAGCAGATCGAATTCGCCGACGTGGTGGTGATCAACAAGGCCCGCGACGTCGCGCCGGAGACACTCGACCTCGTCCGCTCGGTGGTTCGGGGATTGAACGCGGATGCGCGCATCATCGAAGCCTCGCACGGACAGGTCGCCCCGGAGGCGATCCTCGACACCGGACTGTTCGACGAGGAGAAGGCGCAGGAACATCCGCTCTGGTTCAAGGAACTCTACGGCGCGCACGAGCACGTGCCGGAGACCGAGGAATACGGCATCGGTTCCTTCGTCTATCGGGCGCGGCGGCCGTTCGATCCGCAGACGTTTCAACGCTTCGTCAACACGACCTGGCCGGGCCTGATCCGGGCGAAGGGCCATTTCTGGCTCGCGACCCGGCCGGAATGGGTCGGTGAGTTCTCGCTCGCCGGTGCCGTCGCGCATATCGGCGCGATGGGGTTCTGGTGGGCGGCGGTGCCGCGTCAGCGCTGGCCGGAGGAAGAGGTTTTTCGCGAGCGCCTCCACTCGGTCTGGAGCGAGGTCTGGGGCGACCGGCGCCAGGAACTCGTGTTCATCGGCCGCGGGATGGACCGCGACGCGATCACGGCCGCGCTCGATGCATGCCTCGTCGGCTCGGCCGAGATTCGGCGATTCGATCCCGATGCCTATCGCGACTTGCCCGATCCCTTCCCGGCCTGGCGCCGCGCGGCTGCCTGATCCCGATGGGTTTCATCAGCCTGAAGGACTGGCGTGCCCGTTCGGCCGGGCTGGCGCAGGCGGCGGCACGGGCGAAATCCCTGCTGCGCCCGGCGTTGGTGCTGAGGGAGGCAGATGCTCTCTCCGTCAACGAGATTGCCTGCGCCGATCCCGGTTGTCCCGACGTTGAGACGGTGGTGCTGGTGATGCGGGCCGGCGAGCCGACACGAGCGCTGCGCTTCCGCGGACCGCTCGATGACCTCGACGAGGCCGCGGCCCGCGTCCTGGCGGCGGAGGAGGTCCGGCTTCGCGAGGCATGAAGCCGGCTTTCATCATTCCGTCTTGGTCGGCGTGGGAGTAGGCCTCAGGGCAACCCCGTTCAGCCCTGGCCGAGTGCGGATATGAGTATCAAACTGCGACCGCTGGAGCGCGAAGACCTCCTCTTCGTGCACCAGCTCAACAACAACGACAGCATCATGCGCTACTGGTTCGAGGAGGCCTACGAGTCCTTCGCCGAGCTGGCGCAGCTCTACGAGCGCAACATCCACAATCAGACCGAGCGGCGCTTCATCATCGCCACGGAGCGCAGCGAGCCGGCGGGAATGGTCGAGCTGGTGGAGATCAACCACCTTCATCGGCGCTGCGAGTTCCAGATCGCGATCCACCCCGATCATCAGGGGAAGGGCTACGCCAAGCGCGCCACCCGCATCGCCATCGACTACGCCTTCAAGGTGCTCAACATCCACAAGCTCTATCTGCACGTGGACAAGGACAACAAGCGCGCGGCCGGCATCTATGAGAGCTGCGGCTTCCGTCCCGAGGGCATCCTCAGGGACGAGTTCTTCGTCAATGGTCGCTACCGGGACGCGGTGCGCATGTGCCTGTTTCAGCCGCACTATCTCGCCGAGCGTGGCGCGGGCGACGTGGCCGAGCCGGTGCTCAAGACCTGAGCCCGTCCCGCAACGAAAACGGGCCCCGTAGGGCCCGCTTCCTTCACCATAGAGAGACAGACGATCCTACCGGTACGGGTTGCCGTAGCGGGCGACGTAAGAGGTCGGGTCGATCGCGTCGATGGCCGAGAAATCGACGTTGCGGATCGCCGTCGAGCGGGCGCCGATGAAGGGCCCGTTGGTGATCGGATCGGGCAGGAAGCCTTCGCCGTAGCGGTCGGTGCGGCCATAGACCGGGTTGAGCGCATTCGAGGCGGCAATGAAGGCGGGGTTGGTGGCCGGGTTCGACACCGAGCCGTTGCCCGGCTCGACCACGTTGCCGGCATCGAGCCAGGAGCGCGGACGAATGCGGATCGGCAGCGGCTGGCTCACGCGCACGTAGCCGGGATTGCCGTAGGGGCCCTGAGCCTCAGCACTGGTTCCGAAGCCGATCGCGGTGAGGGTCATGGCGCCCAACAGGGCGAGCTTGGAAAAGCGCATGGCGTACCTTGTCGTGTGAGAGGCGACTGTACGGGCCGTTCGTTAAGAATCCCGCTTGTTGCAGAGTAGACGTTCTGGCGTGGCCGTTGTTCCCGAAATATGGCCGCGCTTCATCATTTTCGCCGCGATTTCGCCGCATTGTTTTTCGGCGGTTCCATGGCCTCGGCGACCGTGATCGAGCCGGTGCTGTCGCCGGGTCCCGAAGCGGCCACTTCCTCGCTCCGGCAGGCGCTCGCTCCGGGGAAGAGATCGGTGCCGAGCGTCGCCGTCACGCGGCCGGCGAGCGTGACGCGGTCGATGGCGCAGGCAACGGTGCGGGGCTCGGGCGCCTGCCCGAGGATGCCGCACAGCCAGCCGTCGATGGACACGGTTTTCAGATCCAGGCTGCGAAAGCCGATGCAGCCGCGCTTTCCCATGGCCGAGAGCGTCGTCTCGACGGTCTCGAAGGCGCCGAGGCGGGTTGCCACGACGCCGCGCTCGCCGGTTCGGAGGACCGACAGGCCGCGCCCGTCGGCCGCTCGGCGGACCAGGGTGACGAACAGGCTCGAACCGGGTTCGATCCGGCCGCCCGCATCGGTGGCGGTGACGAGGAGATAGGGCGCCTCGATGAGGTCGAATGCGCCCTGGCTCACGCTGTCCTCGCGCTGCCCGTTGCCGGAATTCCAGCGCGTCGGCTCGATCTGCGGCGGCAAGTCGGCCGCGTCCCCGCGCAGGATCAGGAGCGGTTCCGTCGCGGCGATGGCCCGCCGCGCGCCCTCGGCGGCTCGGGGCGGCTCGCTCCAGACGCGCTGCGGCTCGGGGACGGTGACCCGATCCCGCGCGACGAGGGAGAGGCCGGCGATCAGGGCCGCGCTCAGCACGAGTTTGGCTACCAAAGGACCGCGGCGGCGCAGCGGCGGGGCAGACTGAACGTGGAGATCGTCGAATGTGTCGGGGGCGTCGTCCGGATGGGGGAGCATGCGCAGGCCTTCGTCGGGTCCGCGGGGCCCAACGAGCCCTCGCCGTTCTCCAACCTCTGCCGTGCGGCCGACCACCAGCAGGTTGCGCCGGTGCGGGCCATCCTCGCAATTCTCGACCTATGGTGAATCCTCGGCTGCCGATGGCAGGGAGCTGTCACGTCTCCGTCGCTCCGGCACGCGCCCACCTCTTGACAGTCCGGCGCGGCAGGCATCTTGCTCCCGGCGGCTGACGGGCCCACCTCGACACCGAGTCGGGGCGGGCTCGTCAGCCTATGGAATCTTCCCCGACGAAGGGCTTGCGCGGTGCGTCCGCCGGCCAGGGGAAGAGGCGGGCCGGTTGCATCCCGCCCGCGCAGCGGAGTTTGGTGAGATGGGTTACAAGGTCGCCGTCGTCGGAGCCACGGGCAATGTGGGCCGCGAGATGCTCGACATTCTGTCCGAGCGCGCCTTTCCGGCCGACGAGGTCGTGGCTCTGGCCTCCAGCCGCAGCCTGGGCCAGGAAGTCTCCTTCGGCGACAAAATTCTGAAGGTCAAAGCGCTCGACACCTACGACTTCTCCGACACCGACATCTGCCTGATGTCGGCGGGCGGCGACGCGTCGAAGGAGTGGAGCCCGCGCATCGGACAGCAGGGCTGCGTGGTGATCGATAACTCGTCCGCGTTCCGCTACGACGCCGACGTGCCGCTGATCGTGCCCGAGGTGAACGCCGACGCGGTCGTGGGTTTCACCAAGCGCAACATCATCGCCAACCCGAACTGCTCGACGGCGCAGCTCGTCGTTGCGCTCAAGCCGCTTCACGAGGCGGCGACGATCAAGCGCGTCGTGGTCTCGACCTACCAGTCCGTTTCCGGCGCCGGCAAGGATGCCATGGACGAGCTGTTCAGCCAGACCCGCGCCGTCTTCACCGCCGGCGAAGTCGTGCAGAAGAAGTTCACCAAGCGCATCGCCTTCAACGTCATCCCGCACATCGATGTGTTCATGGAGGACGGCTACACGAAGGAAGAGTGGAAGATGGTCGCCGAGACCAAGAAGATGCTCGATCCCAAGATCAAGCTCACGGCGACCGCGGTGCGCGTGCCGGTCTTCATCGGCCATGCCGAGGCGGTGAACGTCGAGTTCGAGCGTCCGCTTTCGCCCGAACAGGCGACCGAGATCCTGCGCTCGGCCCCCGGCGTTCTAGTGATCGATAAGCGCGAGAACGGCGGCTACATGACCCCGCACGAGGCGGCGGGCGAGGACGCCACCTACATCTCCCGCATCCGCGAGGACGCGACCGTCGAGAACGGCCTGAACTTCTGGTGCGTCTCGGACAACTTGCGCAAGGGCGCGGCGCTCAACGCGGTGCAGATCGCCGAGGTGCTGGTGAATCGCAAGCTGCTGAATAAGGCGCGTCAGGCGGCCTGACCTGCAAGCCCTCCATCGAAGACGTCGCGAAGCGCCGCCCCTCGGGGCGGCGTTTTCGTTTGGGTAGCCGGGGGCGACAGGAGCGTAGTGGAGCCATTTTCGAAGCAAGATCTTGTTGGGTGATTTAAGTCCTAATATGCGTTTATTCCTGCTCCAGGGGCAGGAGGGTCGAGGTCGCGGCTGTACGGGGTCTGTTGGCAGGAACAGTGCTTGATCTCGGAGCGATTCGGCTCGAACAGACCCTGCGACGCAAATTTTCGGAGGCTCAGCCGCGGGCGAGCCGGATGGCGGGCAAAGGGTTCCGTCGGGCAGTGGCGGCCAAGGTGTCGGTGGACGATCCAACGACACCGATGGCGACATCGTCCACCGCGAGCAGACGATTCTGGACGACGGGACGCGCGTCCTCTCGCTACGCATTCGGGCCGGTCGCCGCGACTACGACGTGCAGGACATCGTCACGGCGCCGGACGGCCAGAGCCGGATCTTCGAGACCTCGGGGCTGACGCAGACGATCCGCGACGGCGAGACCGGGGCGGTGCTCGGGCGCAGCACCTTCACGGCCGCCGGCGCGGAGCCAGAGGCCTTCGCGCAACCGGCGTTCCTACCCGCGGCGCCGGTTGCGATTGCCACGGTCGAACTCGCCCTCGCCCTTTATGCCGTCCGGTCTGGACAGAACGACCCGTACAGCAGGACCGTGCTCGGTCTGTCGGCTCAAGAGTTCTTGTAGAACCCGCAGGGTATCACCGCTCCCGCGATCTGGGTCGGGCCCATCAACCCGTCAGCCCTTGATGCCGCCTGCCAACGCAACGGTCAGATTGAGGCCATGACCAACCAAACTGCGCGCCAAGTTCGTGCCAGTGGGTTGTAAAGAACCGCGCAATCCTATGCGAACAGAGTTCATTTCGAAATTGATCGGCATGTCAAAGCATTGGGCGATCCAGATTTCAAATCAGAGATTTCGTTCGATGCTGGACCAGTGGGGGTAGCAACATATGGGACGCCCGGGCCGGTTCGGTTGGATTTGCTTGAGAGAAGCGTCCCTCAGACGACCTGCATCTACGATTACAAGACAGGCAATGCTAAGCTCACTCTGGAGCGTGCCCGTACCCTTGCGACCATGTCGAATAAGCACTTCCCTGGTACGATCCGGATCATTGTAACGCAGGTGAAGCCCCGCTGATGACGACCGCTCGACAGGTCCGCCAACTCGTTCGCCCGCTACTGGAACGACACCCTGATCTTACGCTCGTCAATAGTCGCACGCTCATGCTGGTGCCTATTGCTCACGTGACTAGAGAAATTTGGATCGATCGAACTTCCTCGGCACTTTATTTTACGCCACAATGGACGCTGAACCCCCTCTTCCTTCCATATGTTAAGCCAATCACTAATGCTGGATTTTGCTGGGAGTACATTTATCGATCGGCTGATATTGACGGGCAGGGTAGAGGTTGGTGTTGGGACGATCCGGATATGCCGAAAGAATTCATTACAAAAACTGAAAGAGTGATAAAGCTCCTCCGAAGCGTCGATACGTTGCATGCCTGTCGCTCTTTGACGGAGGCGGCGATTGATTATACATGGGGAAAGGATTGTTTTGAAAATCTTGTCTACGATATTGCTATGGGAAACCTGAATTTGGCACGATGCTGGTGGCAAGAGGTCAAAGCTTCGCCTGAATTGCAGCACCTTCCGCAAGAAGGGCCTTGGCGAACGTGGAACCTGCGCATCCGCTCCCTGGGCAAGCCGCTGATGGACGACAACCGCGCGGCGCTCGCCGCGATCCTTCATCGGTGGGAGCGCGAGAACGTTGCCTGCGCTAAAGTCGAAGCGATGTGGGCGCCGACGCCGTTTCCGCTGGAGGAGGCGGGCTGAGCGGGCGCATCGCCGAGGTGGCGGGGCCGGTCAGCCCTTCCGCGCCACCGCCTCCAGCGCTCCCACATCCCCACCGCCGATCAGCGGCAGATGCGCGGTGATGCGCTCCACCGGCCAGTCCCACCACGCGATCCGCTGCAGTCGCGCCGCATCCTCCTCGGAGAATCGGCGGCGCACCGCGCGGGCCGGATTGCCGGCCACGATCGTGTAGGGCGGGACATCGGCGCTCACCACCGCGTGCGCGGCCACCACCGCGCCGTCGCCGATCGTGACGCCCGGCATCACGGTGCTGCGGTAGCCGAGCCAGACGTCGTTGCCGATGATCGTGTCGCCGCGATTGGGAAAACTGAGTTCGCCCTCGAAACGACCGATCCAGTCGCCGCCGAAGATCGGGAACGGATAGGTCGAGAGCCCGTCGAGGCGGTGATTGCCGCCGTTCATCAGGAAGCGCGTACCCGCGGCGATTGCGCAGAACTTCCCGATCACTAAGCGGTCGCCGATGAAGGGGAAGTGGTAAAGGATCGCGTCGAGAAAGGCCTGCGGACCGGCCGGATCGTCGTAATACGTATAGGCGCCGACTTCGACGTTCTCTGGCAGGTCGAGATTGCGGATGAAGGTGACACGCTCGTGCCCCGGCATTGGGTGAAGCTTGTCCGGATCCGGCCCGTTCATCGTTGCCCCCAAGGTCCCCTCTCCTGTCGCGCGCGCTCAAAAGACTGTTTGCAGCCGGAGATGGCCATCTCGCGGCACCACAGGCCGGGGACGGCGCGTCGAGACGCTTGAATTCGCCGCGCGCCGGGGTTAAGTCACGGCTCAACATTTCTGGTGCAGTCGATAGGCTGCTTGCGGGAGTGGGCCCCCCGGGGTCCGCTCTTTTTTATTTCCGCAAGCGCCTCCTGTGCCGGATTTGCCAAGCTTAACCACCCGACTGAGACTTTCGGAAAACGACAGCATGGCGGAGCCCACCGAGAAACGTCTTGTCAGCGAGACCGGCGTCGCCGCGCGCGTCGCCCAGATCGTCGAGGGACCGATCGAGGGCCTCGGCTTCCGCCTGGTTCGGGTGAAGATCTCGAACACCAATGGCTGCACCGTGCAGATCATGGCCGAGCGGCCCGACGGCACGATGGGCGTCGACGAGTGCGAGACGGTGAGCCGGGCGATCTCGCCGATCCTCGATCTCGAAGATCCGGTCGGCGGCGCCTACTACCTCGAAGTCTCCTCGCCCGGTATCGACCGGCCGCTGGTGCGTGTCTCGGATTTCGAGCGGTGGGCCGGCTACGAGGCCAAGGTGGAGCTCGCCGTACCGATGGACGGGCGTAAGCGCTTCCGCGGCATCATCGGCGTGCCGAGTGCGGACGGCGCCACGGTGCCGATCGACCTGCCCGACGTGAAGCCGGGCCTACCGAGCCGCATCGACGTGCCGCTTCGCGATCTCGGCGAGGCGCATCTCGTCCTCACCGACGACCTGATTCGCGAGTCGCTGCGCCGCGGCTCCGCCCCGCCGCAGGACGGCGATGCGGCCGATGAGGAAGAGGGCGAGGAGGCCGAGGACGAGGCGCCGCAGATCCGCTTCATCCCGCAGCCGAAGCGGCCCAAGCCCAAGGCCGACAAGAATGCCGGCAAGCCGGTGAAGGCGAAGAAGCCCAAGCCCGGGGGCGGCATCGTCACCAAGGCCGCCCGCCTGAAGAACCGCGACACGCTGCACTGACATTTTCGCGCTCTCGGCCCGAGGGACTGGCGCGCGATCCGAACACAAGCTCTGCACGTCCGAACTGCAAAAGTACGACTGCAAAAGCACGACTGAAGGAAGGACCAGGAACCATGGCCGTCGTCAGCGCCAACCGGCTCGAACTCCTGCAGATCGCCGACGCGGTGGCCCGCGAGAAAGTGATCGACCGCCAGATCGTCATCGAGGCGATGGAAGAGGCGATCGCCAAGGCCGCCCGCTCCCGCTACGGCGCCGAGACCGACGTCCACGCCGAGATCGATCCGAAGAGCGGTGCGCTGCGCCTGTCGCGCCACCTGCTCGTGGTCGATCAGGTCGAGAACGATGCCCGCGAGATCACCCTCGATCAGGCCCGCCGCTACAACCCCGGCGCGCTCGTCGGCGACGTGATCTCCGACACCCTGCCGCCCTTCGACTTCGGCCGCGTCGCCGCGCAATCGGCCAAGCAGGTCATCGTGCAGAAGGTTCGCGACGCCGAACGCGCCCGCCAGTACGACGAGTACAAGGACCGTATCGGCGAGATCCTCAACGGCGTGGTCAAGCGCGTCGAGTACGGCAACGTCATCGTCGATCTCGGCCGCGGCGAGGGCATCGTGCGTCGCGACGAGATGATCCCGCGCGAGACCTTCCGCCCCGGCGACCGTATTCGCGCCTATCTGTTCGACGTCCGCTCCGAAGTGCGTGGGCCGCAGATCTTCCTCTCGCGCTCTCACCCGCAATTCATGGCCAAGCTGTTCGGCCAGGAAGTGCCTGAGATCTACGACGGCATCGTCGAGGTGAAGGCAGTGGCCCGCGATCCGGGCTCGCGCGCAAAGATTGCCGTCATCTCGCGTGATTCGTCGATCGATCCGGTCGGCGCCTGCGTCGGCATGCGCGGCTCCCGCGTTCAGGCGGTGGTCGGCGAGCTTCAGGGCGAGAAGATCGACATCATCCCGTGGTCGGAAGATCAGGCGACCTTCATCGTCAACGCGCTCCAGCCGGCCGAGGTCGTGAAGGTGGTGCTCGACGAGGAGGCCGACCGTATCGAGGTCGTCGTGCCCGACGACCAGCTCTCGCTCGCCATCGGCCGACGCGGCCAGAACGTGCGTCTCGCCTCGCAGCTCACCGGCTGGGACATCGACATCCTGACCGAGGCCGAGGAATCGGAGCGCCGCCAGAAGGAATTCGCCGAGCGCACCCAGGTCTTCATGGAAGCGCTCGACGTGGACGAGACCGTCGGCCAGCTTCTCGCGGCCGAAGGCTTCCGCAACGTCGAGGAGATCGCCTTCGTCGATGTTGCCGAACTCTCGAACATCCAGGGCCTCGACGAGGAGACCGGTGCCGAGATCCAGGCCCGCGCCCAGGACTACCTCGCCCGCATCGAGCAGGAGCAGGACGATCGTCGCCGTGAGCTCGGCGTCGAGGACGAGCTGCGCGAGATCGACGGCATCACCACGGCGATGATGGTGGCGCTGGGCGAGAACGAGGTGAAGACCGTCGAGGATCTCGCCGGCTGCGCCACCGACGACCTCGTCGGCTACACCGAAGGCCGCGGCCCCGAGGCCGTGCGCCACGCCGGCTACCTCGATGGTTTCGAGCTGTCGCGGGCCGAGGCCGAGGCCCTGATCATGGCTGCCCGTCTGAAGGCCGGCTGGATCGAGTCGCTGCCGGAGCCGGAGGGCGAGGCGGCGGAGGGTGAGGCGGACGAGGCCGAGATCGCGGAAGGCGAGTCGACCGAGGCGGCGTCTGCCGAGCCGCAGCAGGCCTGAGTCGGGAACGACGCGGAACGGTGCAGGACATGATCACGCAGGGCGAGACGGCCGAAACCGGTCCGGAACTCGACCGCGGCCCCGGCCGCGGCCGGGAGCCCGTGCGCACCTGCATCGTCACCCGGACAGCGCAATCCCCGAACGCGATGATTCGCTTCGTGCTGGGACCGGACGGCGCGGTGGTGCCGGACCTGCGCGCGCGTCTCCCGGGCCGCGGCGCTTGGGTGACGGCGACCCGCGCCACAGTCGAGGCGGCGGTGAAGCGCCGCGCCTTCCACCGCGCCTTCAAGACCGGCGAGGTGAAGGCCGCGCCCGATCTCGCCGATCAGGTCGCCGAGGGGCTGCGCACCGATCTGCGTCAGGCGCTGGCTCTGGCCAACAAGGCGGGCTGCGTGGTGACCGGTTTCGGCAAGGTCGAGTCGGCGATCCTCGGCGCCGAGGGCGTCAGGGGATTGATTCACGCCAGCGATGCCGCACCGGACGGCCGGCGCAAGCTGGCCGCCGCCTTGCGGCGGCGCTACGGCGATGCCATATCGGTTATTCCCGTTGTCGATGACCTGTCCAACGCCGAATTGGACATGGCATTGGGCCGGGATCATGTGATACACGCTGCCCTTATCGCGGGAGCCGGCACTACCGGCTATCTCGCGCGTTGGCGTCGGTTCCGCACCTTCGAGGGTATGGCGTCGGCGTCTGAAGAGGACGCCCCGCTTGCTGCTGGCGCGACCGCCTTCGATTCGCACGACGACGAATTGACATGACACTCGGCCGGGCATGCCCGCCGCCGGCCGATGGGACGATGGAAACCCTCAGGGTTCAGACTGAATGAGCGATACGAACAATCCGGGTGACAAGACGCAGACCAGAGCTCCCTCGAAGCCGTTGACGCTGAAGCGCCCGGTCGAGCAGGGGACGGTCCGTCAGAGCTTCTCCCACGGGCGGTCGAAGTCCGTCGTGGTCGAGACGGTGAAGCGGCGCACGATCGGCGCCGCCCCCGGAGCGGTCGCGCCCCGTGAGCCCACCGCTGCGCCTCCGCCGCGTCCCGCCTCCGTTGCACCGGCTCCCGCCGCGCCCGCGCGTCCGTCCGGCCGCAGCGCCTCCGGCGTCGTGCTGCGCACCCTGAGCGAGCAGGAGCGCGATGCCCGCGCCGCCGCGCTGGCCGACGCGCAGCGCCGCGAGGCCGAAGCCCGCGCCCGCGCCGAGGCCGAGGCGAAAGCCCGCCGCGACCGCGAGGAAGCAGAGCGCCGTGAGCGCGAGGCCGCCGAAGCGCGCCGCCGCGAGGAGGAGGATCGTCGCCGTCAGGAGGACGAACTTCGCCGCAAGGCCGCGGAGGATTCTCGTCGCCGCGCCGCCGAGGAAGAAGCGGCCCGTGCCGCCGCCGCTCCCGAAGCGCCAGCTCAGGCACCCGCTGCGCCGGCTGCTCAGGCTTCGGACGCAGCGCCTACCGCCGCGCCGACCCCTGCCCCGGCAGCCCGTCCGACTCCCGCGCCGGCCCGCCCGGCGGCAGCCGCCCCGGCTTCTCGCCCGAGCGCCGCGCCGCAGCGTCCGGCCGCCACCGGTGCGCGTCCCGGTACAGCCGGAGTGCGCCCGGCATCGACGGCGGCCCGTCCGCCGGCACCCCAGCCGCCTGCCGAGCCGCGCCGCACCATCACCGCGGATGTGAAGAAGCCGCGCGACCTGAACTTCATGGCCCGCCCGGCACCCGCGCCGGAGCCGGAAAAGGCGCCGAGCCCGACCACTGCCGCTCGTCCTGCGGGCACGGGTGCGGCGGCGCGTCCGGCTGGCCGTCCCGGTGCGGCTGCCGCCGAGGAAGAGTCGGACACCAAGCGGGTGATCCGTCGTCCCGGCATGCCGCTGAAGATCATCACGCCGCCCAAGACGCCGAAATCGCCGGGCGGCGACCGTAACCGCGGCCGCCTCACCATCGCCAACGCTACGGCGGGCGAAGACGAGCGCACCCGTTCCGTGGCCTCCTTCCGCCGCCGTCAGCAGCGGATGAGCGGCCACCGGCACGAGGAAGCCAAGGAGAAGATCGCCCGCGACGTGATTATTCCCGAGACCATCACGATCCAGGAACTCGCCAACCGCATGTCGGAGCGAGCCGTGGATGTCATCCGCCTGCTGATGAAGCAGGGCCAGATCCACAAGATCACCGACGTGATCGACTCGGACACCGCCCAGCTCATCGCCGAGGAACTCGGCCACACGGTTCGCCGCGTCGCCGAGTCGGACGTCGAGGAGGGTCTGACCTCCGACGAGCCGGATCTGGAGGAGGATCTGGAGCCGCGTCCGCCGGTCGTGACGATCATGGGTCACGTCGATCACGGCAAGACCTCGCTGCTCGACGCGATCCGCGCGGCCAACGTGGTCGAGGGCGAAGCCGGTGGCATCACCCAGCATATCGGCGCCTACCAAGTGGCGGCACCGTCGGGTGATCTCATCACCTTCATCGACACCCCCGGCCACGCCGCCTTCACCTCCATGCGCGCCCGCGGCGCCAAGGTGACGGACATTGTCGTGATCGTGGTGGCGGCCGATGACGGCGTGATGCCCCAGACCGTCGAGGCGATTCAGCACGCTAAGGCGGCCGGCGTCCCGATGATCATCGCCATCAACAAGATCGATAAGGCGGATGCGAACCCGCAGCGGGTGCGCACCGAGCTGCTGCAGCACGACATCCAGGTCGAGTCGATGGGCGGCGAGACCCTTGAATTCGAAGTGTCCGCCAAGACCGGCGACGGTCTGCCCGAGCTTCTCGAGGGTCTGCAGCTCCAGGCCGAGATCATGAACCTGCGCGCCAACGAGAAGCGCGACGGTGAGGGTACGGTCATCGAGGCGCAGCTCGACCGCGGCCGCGGCCCCGTCGCGACCGTGCTCGTCCAGCGCGGCACGCTGTTCACCGGCGACATCATCGTCGCCGGCGCCGAGTGGGGCCGCATCCGCGCCCTCATCGACGACACCGGCAAGCACATTCCCTATGCCGGCCCGTCGGTGCCGGTCGAGGTGCTCGGCTTCAACGGTACGCCGGATGCCGGCGACCGCGTCATCGTGGTGCCGAACGAGGCCCGCGCCCGCGAAGTCACCGAGTATCGTGCCCGGATCAAGCGCGAGCGCCTGAACGCCCGCACGGGCGGCGCCAACCGCTCGCTCGTCGACATGATGCGCGAGGCCAAGGAAGGCGCCAACCGCAAGGAGCTGCCGATCATCATCAAGGGTGACGTGCAGGGTTCGGTCGAGGCCATCGTCGGTGCGCTCACCGCGCTCGGCAACGACGAGGTGGGCGTGCGCATCCTGCTCTCGGGTGTGGGCGGCATCACCGAGTCGGACATCACGCTCGCCAACGCCTCGAAGGCGGTGGTGATCGGCTTCAACGTGCGCGCCCACAAGGAAGCGCGCAACGCGGCCGAGCGCGACGGCACCGAGATCCGCTACTACAGCATCATCTACGACCTCGTGGACGACATCAAAGCCACGCTGTCGGGCATGCTGCCACCGACGCTCCGCGAAGAGCGTCTCGGCGAAGCGCAGATCCTGCAGATCTTCGACGTGTCGAAGGTCGGCAAGATCGCCGGTTGCCGCGTCATGGAGGGCGTGGTCCAGCGCGGCGCCCATGTCCGCCTGCTGCGCAACGACGTGGTGATCCACGAGGGCAGGCTGTCCCAGCTCAAGCGCCTCAAGGACGACGCCAAGGAAGTCACCGCCGGCTACGAGTGCGGCATGTCCTTCCAGAACTACCAGGACATGCGTGTCGGCGATTTCATCGAATGCTTCAACGTCGAGGAAATCAAGCGCACGCTCTGAGCGGCCCTACCCTACCGCTCTTGTTCAAGCGGGGCCGCGGCGAAAGCTGCGGCCCCCTTTGTTTCCAGGCACCAGCCTGACGGTTCAGCGACGTCGATCAGCCGATGGCCCAAAAGCAGACTCCCTCCGGTCCCTCGCAGCGCCAGCAGCGCGTGGCCGAACTCATCCGCCACGCGCTGGCCGAAGTGCTCCAGCGCGGCGACATTCAGGACCCGGTGCTCGGCTCGCACGTCGTCACCGTGCCCGAGGTGCGGATGTCGCCGGACCTCAAACTCGCCACCGCCTACGTGATGCCGCTCGGCGGGCAGGACGAGGCGCCAGTGATCGCCGCGCTGGAGCGGCACAAGAAGATCCTCCGCCAGGAGGTGGCCCGGCGCGTGAATCTGAAATACGCCCCCGACCTGCGCTTCCGTCGCGACGAGACCTTCGACGAGGCGGCCCGCATCGACCAGCTCCTGCGGAGCGAGAAGGTCCAGCGGGATTTGGAAAGCGCCCCCGGTGCGGACGACGAGGCCGAACCGGATTCGCCCTCGCGCGATTGACGTTGATCCGGGCGGCCCATCCATGCCGCCCGTTCACCCAGCGGGCCGCGTGGCGGCCCTGTGACAGCCCCATGACGGGACAAGCCCCTCAATAAAGCCCGTCGATCGAGGACAGGATGCAGGACGAGATTTCTTCCGAACGCGCGAGCGAGGCACCGCAGGGTCCGCGCGGCGACATGGGCCGGGACGGGCCGCCGCGGGGCGCCCGCCGCCCTCAGCGCGGCCGGCCGCGGCATGACCGCCCGAAGAAGAACGACGTGAGCGGCTGGGTGGTGCTCGACAAGGGCGTCGGCATCACCTCGACCCAGGCGGTTGCGGTGGTGAAGCGCCTGTTCAATGCCAAGAAGGCGGGCCATGCCGGCACGCTCGACCCGCTGGCCTCCGGCATCCTGCCGATCGCGCTCGGCGAGGCGACGAAGACGGTCCCGTTCGTGATGGACGGGCGCAAGGCCTATCGCTTCGAGGTGACCTGGGGCATCGAGACCGACACCGACGACGCGGAGGGGCGTCCGGTCGAGACTTCCGAGAACCGGCCGACCCGCGAAGCGATCGAGGCGGCTCTCCCGGCTTTCGTCGGCGAGATCGAGCAGGTGCCGCCGCGCTTCTCCGCCATCAAGATCCAGGGTGAGCGCGCCTACGATCTCGCCCGTGACGGCGAGGTGGTGGAGCTCGTCGCCCGGCAGGTGCGCATCGACCACCTCTCGGTCATCGAGCATCACGGCGACCGCACCGTCATCGCCGCCGAGTGCGGCAAGGGCACCTACGTTCGCGCCCTGGCTCGCGACCTCGGCCGCGTGCTCGGCTGCTACGGCCATGTTTCGGCGCTACGGCGCACCCGCGTCGGACCCTTCGAGGAGGCGACGGCCTGCACCGTCGCCGCGCTGGAGGAGAGCACGGAAATGCATCTCCATCCGGTCGAAACGGCTCTGGAGGAGATTCCGTCGGTGGCGGTCAGCCGCGACATGGGGCTGCGCCTGATGCGCGGCCAGCCGGTGATCCTGCGCGGTCACGATGCGCCGGTTGGCGGCAAGGCTTACGCGACCTGCGGCGGCGTTCTCGTCGCCGTCGGCGACGTCGAGCGCGGCGAACTGGTGCCGCACCGCGTGTTCCATCTCGGTGGAACGGCGCCGCAGAGAAACTAAGCTGAGTCTTTGCCGGCGAAATCGATCGAGCAACCTACAAACAAGGAAGATGATCACGGCGTGTTCATCGTAGTAGATCTAGAATAGCCGGCTCTATTTAACGCGAGGTCAATCGATCGCTTCCTAGAAGCCTGCCGACTCTCCGGATCGGCGGGCTTTTTCATGCGTGTGTCTCTTGGCTTCAAGCTGGCCACCGTCGTTGGTCTTCTCGGCCTCGTCGGGGCCAGCATCTCCGCTTTCTCCCTGCGGCAGGCAGCACAGGAGCAGGCACGGGCCACTCTCACCGAATCCTTCTGGGATGCCGGATTGCAAGCGCGGGGGCTCGCCCAAGCAATCGAGCACGCTGTCGTCAAGGCGAGCGCCGTCTACACCGCCTCGGACACGGAGGAGGCCAAGCAGCGTCTTTCGGCACTTCAGAACGCACTCGGCGATGTGGAAGCCGCGCGCGGGCCGTTTCTCGCCGCCATGGAAGGCCATCTGCCGGCGGAGAAGCGGCGTCGGCTCGACCTCTCGGTGAAGGAGTTCATCGCCTACCAGACCGAAACCGCCGACCTTGGCCTCACGCTGTCGCCTCGTGCGGCGCTGATTCAGGCAAGCGATCCGGCAACGGTGAAGAATCGCGAGCGCATGGTGGCGGAGATCGGGACGCTCGGCCGCGATGTGCTCGCGCGCCTCGACGGGCAGCGGGAGGCGGCGGCGCAGGCACAGCGCGCCGGATTCATCACCCTGATCGCGGCGCCCGCTGCGGCGCTCGTCATCGCCCTCGTCGCCGCGTTCTGGATCATCCGCACGCAGATCCAGCACCCGCTGCATCGGTTGAAAGACACCATGCAGGCGCTCGCCGACGACCGGCTCGACGCGGTCGTGCCCTTCACAGGCCGCCGTGACGAGGTCGGCGAGATGGCCACCACCATCGCGCAGTTCCAGGCGGCGCTGATCGAGAAGCGGAATCTCGACCAGGCTGCACGCGAGCGGCTGGCGCAGGATGGCGCGCGCGCCACGCGGCTCGCTGCCGCGACCCAGGCCTTCGAGGACGAGACCCGAAGGGCGGTGTCCGATCTCACCGGCTCCGCGCAGGCGATGCGGGCCGCCGCCGACCGGCTGCGGGACACGGCGGGCGACACCACGCTGCGCGCCGGAGAGGTGGCCGGCGCTTCCGAACAGTCCGCGGGTGTGGTGGACAGCATCGCGGGCGCCGCTGAGGAACTGTCCGGCTCGGCCCGAAGCATCGGCGAGCGGGTGCGCCACGCGAGCCGCATCGCCGAGACCGCACTGACCGATGCCAGTGGTCTCAAGACGACCGTCACCGCCCTGGCGCGTGCGGCTGACGAGGTCGGCGCCGTCGTAACGCTGATCCACGATGTCGCCGAGCAGACCAACCTCCTGGCCCTGAACGCGACGATCGAGGCCGCCCGCGCAGGGGAGGCCGGGCGCGGTTTCGCCGTGGTGGCGGGCGAGGTGAAGGCGCTCGCCGGCCAGACCGCGGCGGCCACCGATCGTATCTCGGCCCAGGTCGCGGCGATTCAGCAGGCCGCGAGCGGCACCAGCGGCGCCATTGGCGAGATCGGGCAGACGATCGCGCAGCTCAGCCTCATCGCCGCCGAGGTCGCGGCGGCAGCCGAGCAGCAGGGTCAGGCCAGCCAGGAGATCGCCCGCGCGATCGCGGGCGCGGCGGCGGATGCCCGTACCGTCTCAGAGAGCATCGCGGGCGTCCGTGCCGCCGCCGCCTCGAATGAGGCCCGTTCGGACGAAGTCCGCTCCGGCGCCGAGCGTGTCGGCGAGGGCAGCGCGGCGCTGCAGGCCGCGATCGGGACGTTCATGGAGCGGGTGCATGCGACCTGAGACCGGACCGCCGGCATGACCCGTTCACGTCTTCCGCGCCGCGCCTGCCTGCGAGATGTCGGGAGGCAATCCAAATCGGCTCAGTACTCGGCCGTCCGGCGGATCGCTTCGGCATTGTCTGACGCCGTCGCGCGGCTCGGCGGAAGCACGGGGCTCTGGATTGTCACGGCCTCGCCGGGTCATGAAGCGCACGGCACCGAAGCCGGTGAACGGACACCCTGTCACTCCCGCGCCGGCAACCCCGTCTCGATGATCCGCGCCCAGAGGGACGTACCGTAGGGGATGGCCGCGTCGTTGAAGTCGTATTCCGGATGGTGAAGGCCGGCGGAGTCGCCGTTGCCCATGAAGATGTAGGCGCCCGGCCGGTGCGCGAGCATGTAGGAGAAATCCTCCGCCGCCATCATCGGCGCCACGTCCCGCTCGACCCGCTCTTCGCCGACGATCTGCGCGGCGATGTCGGCCATGAAGTCGGTCTCGGCCGGGTGGTTCTCGGTTGCAGGATAGCCGCTGGCGAAATCGACGCTCGCCTGTGCGCCGAAGGCCGCGGCGACGTTCTCCGCGATCGCGGCGAGGCGCTCGCGCATCAGGCCGCGCACGGCCGGGGTCAGCGCCCGCATGGTTCCGCGCAGTTCCGCCGTCTGCGGCAGCACGTTGAAGGCCTCGCCGGCCTCCACGGCGCAGACGGAGACGACGGCCGAATCGAGCGGATCGATGTTGCGGGCGACAATGGATTGCAGGGCCACCACGATATGGCTTGCCACCAGCACGGTATCGACGGCGGCCTGCGGCAGGGCCGCGTGCCCTCCCCTGCCCTCGATGAGGATCGTGAAGCGATCGGTCGAGGCCATGATCGGGCCGGGGCGGATGGCGAAGGTGCCGAGCGGCTGACCGGGAACGTTGTGCAGGCCGTAGACCGCCTCGACGCCGAAGCGCTCCATCATCCCGTCCTGCACCATCGCCTCGCCGCCGCCGCCGCCCTCCTCCGCCGGTTGGAAGATCAGAACCGCGCGCCCGTCGAAATCGCGCGTCTCGGCGAGGTACTTGGCAGCGCCGAGCAGCATGGCAGTGTGCCCGTCATGGCCGCAGGCGTGCATCTTGCCGGGCGCGGTCGAGCGGTAGGGAAGGTCGCGGATCTCTTGGATCGGCAGGGCGTCCATGTCGGCACGCAGGCCGATCGCCCGGTTCGAGCCGTGGGCCCGGCCGCGGATCACCCCGACGACCCCGGTGCGGCCGATGCCGGTGACAACCTCGTCGCAGCCGAAGGCGCGCAGCTTGTCCGCCACGAAGCCCGCCGTACGATGCACGTCGTATTGAAGCTCGGGATGGGCGTGGAGATCGTGCCGCCAAGCGGTGATCTCCTCCGAGAGATCGGCGATGCGGTCGATGACGGGCATGGATCCAACCTTTCCGGAGGGGTCCAGCAAGCAGAAGGCCAACCGCGGGTCAACGGCCAAGCCTCAGGGTGCCACCTCCCCTCCCGCCAGATCGTCGAGGATCGGGCAGTCCGGACGGTCGTCGCCGCAGCAGCGCTCGGCCAGATGTTCGAGGGTACGGGCCATCGCCTCCAATTCGCCGATTCGGCGGCGCAGGTCGGCGCCATGGTCGAGCGCCACCGCCTTGACCGCCGCGCTGGCGCGGGAGCGGTCCTGCCAGAGCGCGAGAAGATCGGCGATCTCCCGCATCGAGAAGCCGAGATCGCGGGCACGCCGCACGAAGCGGAGGGCGTGCAGGTCGCTCTCGCCGTAGACGCGGTAGCCGGACGCGGTCCGGTCTGCTGGGCCGAGCAGACCCGTCTCCTCGTAGTAGCGGATCATCTTGGCCGAGACGCCCGTGGCGCGGGCGGCCTCACCGATGGTGGCGGATCGGTTGCTCATGCAGCGGCTCCTGCCCGGCGCAGGCGCAACGCGTTGCCGACAACGAAGACGCTGGACAGGGCCATCGCCCCGGCTGCCAACACCGGCGAGAGCTGCGGCCCGCCGAAGGCGGCGAGGAGTCCGGCAGCGACCGGGATCAGCGCCGCGTTGTAGGCGAACGCCCAGAACAGGTTCTGGCGAATGTTGGCCAGCGTCGCCCGCGATAGGACCACCGCCTCGACCAACCCGCCGAGCGCGCCCGACATCAGCACCACATCGGCGCTCTCGACCGCGATGTCGGTGCCCGTGCCGATGGCGATGCCGATATCGGCCTCGGCCAGGGCAGGAGCGTCGTTGATGCCGTCACCGACGAAGGCGACTGGTCCATGGGCCTCGCGCAGCCGGCGCAGGGCCGCCACCTTGCCTTCGGGCAGCACCTCGGCTTCGACTTCGGTGATACCGAGCGAGCGGGCGACGGCCACGGCCGTGGCGCGGGCATCACCCGTCAGCATCGCCACCGTGAGGCCGCGGGTCCGCAGGGCCTCTATGACCTTTCGCGCCTCCGGCTTGATCGGATCGGCCACGGCGACGAGAGCCGCGAGCCGGCCGTCGATCGCGACGAACATGGCGCTCTTGCCCTCATCCGCGAGCCGGGCGGCCTCGCCTTCGAGCCCGTCGGTCGCGATGCGGAGCCGCTCCATGTAGCGGCGGTTGCCGAGGGCGACGCTCCGCGCCTCGACTCGGGCCGAGACACCGTGACCCGGCACTGCCTCGAAGGCTTCGGCCTCGGGCAGAACCCCGGCTTCCCGGGCCGCATCGGCGATCGCGCGGGCGACCGGATGCTCCGAGCGCGCCTCGACAGCGCCTGCCAGGGCGAGCACGCCTTCGCGGGTGAAGCCGGGCGCGGTGACGAGATCGGTCAGGCGGGGACGGCCCTCGGTGAGGGTGCCGGTCTTGTCGAGGGCGATGACGCGGGCGTTCCGCAGGGCCTGGAGCGCGGCACCCTGGCGGAACAGCACGCCGCGCTCCGCCGCCCGGCCGGTGCCGACCATGATCGAGACCGGCGTCGCCAGCCCCATGGCGCAGGGGCAGGCGATGATGAGCACGGAGATCGCCGCAACGAGGGCATGGCCGAACGCCGGCGCGGGTCCGAAGGCGAGCCAGGCGAGGAAGGTCAGCACGGCGATGGCGATGACGGCGGGCACGAACCACAGGGTCACCCGGTCCACCAGCGCCTGGATCGGCAGCTTGCCGCCTTGCGCCTCCTCGACCATCCGCACGATCCGCGCCAGCGCGGTGTCTGCGCCGATGCGGTCCACGGTGAGGTCGAAGCTGCCGGTGGTGTTGAGCGTGCCGCCGACGACGCGGCCACCCTTGTCCTTCTTCACGGGCACCGGTTCACCAGTGATCATGCTCTCGTCGACGAAGGAGGCACCGGACGTCACGGTGCCGTCGGCCGGCACGCGCTCGCCGGGGCGCACCCGCACCCGGTCGCCGATCCTGAGGTCGAAGGCCGACACCTCGTGCTCGCTCGCGCCCTCCACCCGCCGCGCGGTCTTGGGCGAGAGGTCGATCAGCCGAGCGATCGCCGCTCCGGCACGGCCCTTGGCGCGGGCCTCGAGAGTGCGCCCGAGCAGGATCAGCGTGACGATGAGGACGCTCGCCTCGAAGTAGAGATGCGCAGACCCTTCCGGCAGCCAGGACGGGGCCACGGTCGAGACCAGCGAGAAGAGATAGGCCGCCCCGGACCCCAGGGCGACGAGCGCGTTCATGTCGGGATGGCCGCGCAGCAGGTTCGGCACGCCGATCCGGAAAAAGCGGCGGCCGGGCCCGGCCAGCACCAGGGTCGCGAGCACAGCCTGCAGCCAGGCGTAACCGGCACCGAGCATGCTTGTCGCCGCATGGTGGAAGCCCGGCAGGACGTGGCCGCCCATGTCGAGGACGACAATGGGACCAGACAGCACCGCTGCGAGGATCAGGTCGCGGCGGAGCGCGGCCGCCTCCCGCTCCTGCCTCTCCCCGGGAGAGGCCGCTTGCGGCGCATCAAGCCGGCGCGCCTCGTAGCCGGCCAGCCGCACGGCCGCTTCGATATCATCGACCGTGACCGCACCGGTGACATGGCGCAGCTCGGCCCGGCCGGTAGCGAGATTGACGCTCGCCGAGGTCGCGCCGGGCAGCGCCAGAAGCGCGCGCTCGACACGCCCGATGCAGGAGGCGCAGCTCATCCCCTCGACGGTGACGGCCGTGACCGTCTCGGGCACATCGTAGCCGGCCTCACGGATCGCCTCGACGACACGGAAAGGCGACGTGCCCTCCGGCAGTACGAGGCTGGCGCGGCCAGTGGCGAGGTTGACGGCAACGTCCGCCGCACCGGGAAGGGCAGCGAGAGCCCGTTCGACACGGCCGACGCAGGAGGCGCAACTCATGCCCTCCACGGGCAGGGTGATGCGGATTGGGGCGTCGGCGCCCGCTGGCGCAGGCGGCATGGCAGGGGGGGCGAGATGAGATTCCATGCCGCCTCAGATGGCACTTCCCATCATGGGAAGGTCAAGACCTCGGTCTCGTCATGGCGTCGCATGATACGATGCAGCGCCGCATCTTGAACGACGGGCCGTTCGGGTGAGATCTCATCTTGCAACTCAGCCGGGAGAACACCGTTCCCACATCCACCTGGGGAAGGCGGCGTCATCGCCCCGCCGGAGGCTCCGGCAGCGCCGCTTCTTCTGCGTCCGGCCGATGCTCCGGCAGGCTCACGCGCACCGTGGTGCCCTGGCCCGGCTCGCTCTCGATGACGAGCTTGCCGCGATGGCGGTTGAGCGTGTGCTTGACGATGGCGAGCCCGAGGCCGGTGCCACCCTGCTGGCGGCTCGACGCCGTATCGACCCGGTAGAAGCGCTCGGTGAGCCGCGGGATGTGCTCGGCCGGGATGCCCGGCCCCTCATCGCGCACCCGCAACTCGATCCGCGCTCCGCGTCCGTTCGGATCCTCGACACGATGAAGAGAGACAACGACCACGCCGCCGCTGCCGCCATACTTCACCGCGTTCTCGACGAGGTTCTCCACGACGCGCAGCAGCTCGTCACGATCTCCGAGAACCGGGAGCGGCCCTTCCGGCCGCTCGACGCTCAGCGCGACGCCGCGCTCACCGGCGAGCGGCGCCTGCATATCCACCATCTGCCGGGCGATGCGGCCGAGATCGACGATGCGGGTCGGCACGACGTGCTCGTGCAACTCGATGCGGGAGAGCGAGAGCAGGTCGTCGATGAGGCCGGTCATGCGCTGGGCCTGGGTGCGCATGATGCCGAGGAATTGCTCGCGGGCGCGGGGATCGTCCCTGGCCGGACCTTGAAGGGTTTCGATGAAGCCGAGAAGGGCCGCGAGCGGGGTGCGCAGCTCGTGGCTGGCATTGGCGACGAAATCGACCCGCATCGCCTCCAGGCGGCGCGCCTCGGTGAGGTCGCGCAGGAACAGCACGATGTTGGGCTCGCCGCCGCCCGGCATGTCGGGTAGCGGCAGGGCGCCGATCTGCACCTCGAAGGCACGCTCGGTCGGTACGCGCGTGGCGTACTCGGTCCTCACCGGTGTGCCGGTGCGCAGAACCTCCTCGATGCCGTCGAGCACGTCGGGTGCCCGCAGGGAGAAGGAGAGCGGGTGGCGCAGTTTCAGCCCCGGCAGGAGCCGACGCGCTGCGGGGTTGGCCTCGATCACCACCACGCGGCGATCGACGAGGATGACGGGATCGGGGATGTTGGCGAGTAGGGCCTCGGCGATGGCGTGGCGCTGCGGGGACGTGGACTCGGCCGGGGGCAAGAGCGCGACCTGCCCCCCGCGCCCGAGCAACGCACCGATGAGAAGCGCCAGGCTCGCCGAGATCATCAGGGCGACATCGACGGTGCCGCCGACCGCCTCCGCGACGACGATGACCGCCACGGCGATCGTCACGCCGAGCCACATCGGGCGGGCCGAGTTCGCGGGCATGGCGCCTCAGGCCGTCTGGCGGGTCAAGGATCGTTCGCCGCCTGATGCCGCCGCAGCCGCTGAAAGCCCTCGTAGACGCCGAGCATTACGAGGGCCAGGACGAAGGGGACGACGTAGTAGCAGACCCGGAACAGCAGCAGCGATCCCAGGACGGACTCGCGCGGCAGGTAGGACAGGGCGAGCAGAATGGTGGCCTCGAACACACCGATGCCGCCCGGCGCATTCGAGGCGATGCCGAGCATGGCGGCGAGCACGTAGATCGCCAGGAAGGTGGTGAAGGCGAGATTCATGCCCTCGGGCATCAGCATGTAGAGCACCGCCGCCGCGGCGCAGACGTCGCCGATGCCGACCACCATCTGGCTGAACGAGACGGTGGCGCCGGGCAGTTCGAGCTGCCAGTGGCGCACCTTGATGTAGCGCCGCTTCACCGAGACCCAGGCGAGATAGCCAAGCACGAGGCCGAGCGTGCCAAAGCCGAGGATCTGGTTGAGGCGCGCGGTGGTGTTGACGCCGATACTCTGGAAGGTGAGGCTCGCGAGCTGGCCCGCCTCGATAATGAGGCTGAAGCCCAGCACCACCCCCATCCCGAGCCAGAAGGTGAAGCCGGCGATCACCGTCAGAGCGGCGATCTTGGCCGCGGACAGGCCGCGCTTCGAGTAGATCCAGTAGCGGATCGTCGCCGCGGTGATGAGCGGGAAGCCGAGGGTGAAGCTCACGGCGTAGCTCGTGAAGGAGGCGAGCGCCGTGATGCGGTAGGGCATCTTGAGCCGGAGCTGGCGCAGGGCGAGCGCGTCGTAACAAGTCAGGAACAGGTAGCTGACCGCTACGAAAAAGAAGGCCTCGCCGAGACGGCCGGCTGCGACGGCGGTGAAAGCCGTTTGCAGCTCGGCCCAACTGATCTCGCCCGAGAGCTTCCACAGGACGCCGAGTGAGACGAGGATGAGAACAAGGCTCGCGGCCGTCCCGATCCAGGCAAAGCGCCCGCGCCGCGATGCCGGCTTCGACCCGGCGTCAGCCTCGCGGCCCGCATCGGCCGGCTCGGCCTCCACGACCGTCCTGTGCTTCCCGGCAGCTTTCATGTGAGAACGGCGTCCGCCTCCGCTGGTCGACCGCAGGATGCATGGGGCGCGGGTCGTCCCGGGCGGCATCGGTCCCGAACCGCCCCCGCGCATTTAGGTGCTTCGATCGCCAAAGGCCAGCGAAGGACAGTCGCCACAGGACTGCCCTGCACCGGGAATGCGGCTGAAATCACGCGATCTTGGCCGTTAGGGCGGACCGGCGAGATGGCTCGCCGCCTGCGTCAGACCTGCAAGGATGCGTTCGCGGACCGACGGCGAGGTACAGACATAGGTCGGGCTCGGATGCGGGATCGGTACCACCGGCAGGTCGGGTCGCAAGGCGGCAAGCGGGGCCGCCGCCTCGTGCGCGAAGCGCCCGGCCGGAACGACCACAGCGAGCCGCGGCAGAAGCGCGAGCAGCGGCGCAAAGTAGGGCGCGGCGGCGGTGGCCTCCGAGCGGCGCGGGGCTCGATTGAGGGCGCCCGGCGCGTGGATTACCCACGGCACGGCATTCCAGATCAGCGTGTCCCGCCGCGCAATGCCGGCCTCGGCGAGGAAGCGGAACAGGTTGGCGGCGGTACCGGTGGCGTTGTCGCGGGAGACGAAACCAGTGCGCCCGATCGAGGGACCGGGCGTCTCCAGCAGAAGCAGCAGGCGCGCCTCTACCCCGCCATCGAGGGGATCGGGATCGGGCACCTCGGCACCGCGCTCGGCGGCAATCGTCCGGGCGAAAGCGCGCAGCGGCCGCACATGCGGAGCATCCGCCATCGCCCGGCGCGCGTCGAGGACGGCGGGATCGCGCAGGCTCTTGGGTGCGTCAGGCGAATCCGGCATCGCGCAGATCGGGCGAGAGCCGTCCCTGGAGGCGGAAGCGCTCGACACCGTCCTCCGCCGCCAAACGCTCCTTCAGCCCCTCAGGCCCGCCGAACTGGAAGCCGATCTGCGACGTGTAGGCCGCGCAGCCCTCCGCCTTGCGCCGCTCGGCTTCCGCATCGAGCCGCACCACCTGCTCGGGGAACGACGCGAAGATCGCCCGTAGCGGCTCCTTCGGCTCGGTGCTGCGGACGGTGTAGGGGAAGTCACGCCACCACAGCACCGGCAGCGGCGGCTGCGCGCCGCGAAAGGCGCGCACCACCTGCACATGATCGACATGGCCGCCGACCGCCTGCGGCGCCAGGATCAGGTCGGGCCGCGTATCGGCCACGAGACGCTCGAAAGCATCTGCGAGATTGGCTCCAATCCGGTCGTCGGAGCGAAGCTCGGCGAAGAGTTCGGGCGCCGAGCCGTAGCCGCGATGCGGCGCCTCGCGGAACGGCAGGTGGATCGGCTCGATGCCGAGCGCACGGGCCGCGTCGCGATCCTCGCCGCGGCGCAGGGCCATGTAATCGACCTCCGGCGCGAGCCCCTTGTCGAGCTGGCAGGCGAGCGCGAAGCCGCGCGGATTCGCCACCGAGGCGGTGAAGACCGTCGCCATCACGACCTGCCACCCTTGCGCAGCAAGCCGGGCCAGCGTGCCGCCGGCTGAGAAAACCGCGTCGTCGAGATGCGGCGAGATGGCGAGTGCGGTCCGCGTCACAGCAGGTGCGGCTCCTTGCGGAAGCGGCAATCGGGATCGATGGGCAACGTGTCGGGAACGTCGGTGTGCGGCGATTCGCGGGCGACCCGCTCATAGACCTCCATGATCTGCCGGCCGACCGCCGTCCACGAATAGACCCGGCGGCACTCTTCGAGCCCGCTCTCGGCGAGGCGCTGACGCAGTTCCGCGTCCTCGATCACCCGTCGCAGAGCCTGAGTCAGGCCGCGGACGTCGCCGGGTTCGACCAAGAGGCCGTTCTCGCCGTCGCGAAGGCAGTCCGAGACGCCGACCGAGTGGGTCGAGACTACCGCGTGCCCGGCAGCCATCGCCTCCAGAATCGTGTTGGAGAATCCCTCCGCATAGGTCGGCGAGACGAACACGTCCGCCTCGCGGTAGAGGGCGGGCACCGTGTCGTAATCGGCGTAGCCGGTGAAGCGGACCTGGGCCGAGGTGAAACCGATGGCGTCGGCCTTCTCGCGGGCAGCCTCGACATCCGGTCCGATGCCGGAAATCGCCGCATCGAACGGCACGCCGGCCTCCCACAGCCGCTCCAGGGCATCGAGGAAATCGAGCACGCCTTTCCGGCGGTCGACACGGCCATGGTAGAGCAGCCGCACCGGCTCCTCGTCCTCAAGCTCGGCCCCGAAGCGCTCGCCGGGGGTGAAGCGCGCCGTATCGACGGCGCCGGGGACGATGGTGAAGCGGGCCGGATCGGAGCCGAGCCGGTCGCAGACCTCCTTCACGAAGGATGGCCCGCCGATCAGCAGGGCATTGGCATGGGCCAGCACCTCGACCATGGCCCGGCGATGAGTCTCGCAGCAGGAGCCGACCCAGTGGCCGTCGCCGCCCTGGATCGAGACCATGGTGGGCACGCCGAGGCGCTTGCCCGCAAGAAGCACCGCCCAACCGGTCGGGTAGCCGTACTGGGCGTGCAGTACGTCGAAGGGCTTCTTCGCGTGCTCGGCGCAAATCGTCTCGACGATCTCGTCGATGTCGCGCTCGAAGTCGCCGCTCTCCTGCTCGCCCCTCTGCTCCAGGCCGATGACATGAACGCCCGGCACCGGGGGCGGCGGGCCCCCGCCATAGACTCGCGTGCCGAACTCATCGCCGCGATATTGCGAGATCATCGTTACGTCGTGGCCGGCCCCTGCCACCTCGCGCAGGAGATTCTGGGCATAGACGCTCATGCCGGAGATCGCCGGGAAGTAGCGGCGGCTGACGAAGCAGATTCTCATGAATGGGACAGTCCCGGGATCGCGGTTTCGCGCGGCGCGGTATCGGGTGTCGGCAGGCCGGGGCCCGGACGGCGGCAGGTGTGCAGGAATTCGAGCGCTTGGCCCACCATCACGTCGGCTCGGTGTGAATCGCGCGAGAGCTCCACGCAGACGAGTTTTGAAAAGGCGACCGCGTCGAGGGCATCCAGCACGGCCGGCACATCCATGTCGCCTTCGCCGAACGGTAGGTGGATGTGCTCGCCCAGCTTCATGTCCTCGATCGCCACCGTGCCGAGGCGGGAAGCGAATTCGTGCACGGCCGCGGCCGGGTCACGCTCCTGCGTCACCAGGCAGTGGCCGGTATCGAGGGCCAGCGACAAGCCCGGCACGTCGAGGCCGGCGAAGTCGTCGAGGGTCTCGATCAGCATATCCGGTTCGGGTTCGAGCGCGGCGACGACGCCCTTCTCGGCGGCGAAGTCGGCCACCTCGCGCAAGCCCTCGACGAGCCAGCCGCGTGCGTCTTGGTGATCGACGCCCGGCTTCGGCACGCCGGCCCAGAACGAGACGGCTTCAGAGTTCAGGATCCGGCCGATCTCGATGGCGCGCTTGAGGAAGCCGACGCGCCGGGCGCGGCCCGCCGCATCGGCGGTCACCAGCGTCGGCTCGTGTTTGGCGGTCGGGTCGAGGAGGAAGCGCGCGCCGGTCTCGATCACCGAGCCGAGTCCGAGCCGGTTCAGGAGGCTGGCGATGCGGTCGGCCTCGACCACCCAGTTCTCGGCGAACGGATCGAGATGGTGGATGTCGAGGGTCAGCGCGACGCCGTCGTAGCCCGCATCCTTGATGAGGCGGATCGCGTCCTCGATGCGGTGATTGGCCGTGCCATTGGTGTTGTAGGCGAAGCGCAGGGTCATGCCGGCCTCCGCTCGGCACGGCGGCCCTGGCGCTCGTAGCGGAACGGTGCGTGGTGCGATTCCGGCTCGCGGTAGAGCGGGTAATGCGAGCCGACGATCTTCTCCGCCAAGGCCACGTCGAAGAGCGGCTGGCCGCCGAACCGCTCGACCGCCTCGGGCGTCAGGCGCACGGGCAGCAGCGTGTCGCTCGGCGTGCCGAAGCGGATCAGCGGATGCTCGCGCTCGATGAGCTTGCGCGTGTTGCGCTCGCCGATGCGGTAATAGCTCATGGTCTCGACTTCGAGCCCCGGGACGATCGCCTTCACCACGCCGATCCCGCCGCCGGGCGGTGAGCAATCGACGTAGAGCACGTCGAAACCCGCCTCCTCGAGCCGCTCGCGGGCGATTCTCCCGCGGGCGTGGCCGTCCGGCGCCGTTGTCGTCGGCAACTCCGAAAAGGCCTTGGTGCTCTTCTCGGAATAGACCGTGTTACTCAGAACCTCGCGCAGCTCGGCCGCCGGCAGGTCGATCCAGGCGAGCATGGCTTGGAGCGCGCGACTCTCCTCGAGGTCGAGGCTCGGCAGCGCCTTCTGGATGAAGGACTCGACGTAGCCCTCCGGCGCCACCGTGTCGGCGAGGGCCAGAGGGCCGTGTCCGAAGGTCTTTCGAACCCGCGCCGCCTGAAATTCAAGAAGCGCCTTGCGCAGGGCCCTCTCGCGATCCGGGTCACAGGCCTCGCCGCAGGCCGAGAGCGCGATCGGTGCCGGCGTGCGGGCCGGATCGACGTCGTAGCCGACGACGTAGAGATTCGTGAGGCCGAACTGGTCGGTGGCGAATTTCGGTAGCGCCCGGATGCCGAGGCTCTCCAGCCGGTCGAGCATGCCGCGCGTCTCCGGGCCGATGCCGTCGAGGTCGAGCATCACGCCCTGATCGAGGGCGCGGAACAGCAACCCGTTGCCGTCGCGCTGCAGCAGTTCGAGCAGGCCGTGGCCGAGGGCGAAATCCACGTCGGGACCGGCGCCGAGGCCGTTGGTGATGAGGTTGGTGAAAGGCTGATAGCCCTGGCGCAGCTCGAAATAGTCGGTCGCGGCGATGTCGAGCGGCATCCAGACGGATTCGCCGGTCCGAGCGCGGATCGCCTTGGTCCAGTCGAGCGGGGTGTCGCGTCCGACGGAGGAGCCGGCCGGCAGGCACAGCGTCAGCGGGTCGGCGACGGCGGAGGCGCCGTAGACCCGCACGAGGTCGGCATAGGAGAGGGCGGCCTGATTGTCGCCCTTTCGCGGCAGCAGCGCGACCGAGGGCATCAGATTCTCGGCGATCTCGGCCACCGCGCCGATCAGCGCCTCGTCGTCGGTGGCGCCGTAGCCGATCCCCGAGGGCATGGCGCCGACATAAAACGGGTCGTCGAGGAAGAGCGCCACGAACCAGACCGGAATGCCGGTGCGGTCGAGCCCGGCGAGGTTGAAGCCGACGACTCGGCCCTCCGGCAGCACGTCGAGATAGGCCCGCACCGCCTCCGGCAGCCGCTCCGGCAGCCCCTCGATCCGGCGCGGCGCACCGCGGCGATAAGGGCGCGGCGCCGCGAGGCTCGGGTGGTGGGCGCGGTCGTCCCGGTCGAGGGCGTCGGTCGCTGTCATCGTCTTCCTGCTCGCGGCTCACCGGACGTCGTCCAACCAAAGCTCTCATCCTGAGGTGCGAAGCGGAGCGAAGCCTCGAAGATCCTCTCATTCCCGCACGGCGGCTGGAGGATCCATCGAGGCCGCTCACGCGGCAGCTCAGGATGAGAGCTTTGGTTGGATGCGCCGGTCTCCTTCCAAATGTCAGGCCGCGTCGCGGCCGGCCGGTGTGCCCGCCGCCGCGTAGGCGCGGGCGATCAGGCGCATGGTGTGGAGGTCGCGCTCCGCGTCCCAGGCCCTTCGGGCCTCGGGGTCGCGCAGGGCACGGCCGAAGGCGCGCACCTGTTCGAGGAAAGGCGAGGCGGTCTCGTCGAAGGTGATGTTCTCGGCCCGGCCGTCGGCGCCGTCGGTGAGGGTGACGGTGCCGCCCGCCGTCTGTCCCATCGTGTCGATGGCCGTCAGCAGGCCCCGCGTACCGACCACTTCGAGGCGGCGCCGGGGCAGCGCGTCGGGGCAGTTATAGGCCACGTTGAGCTGGGCGAGGGCGCCCGATCCGGTGCGGCCGATCAGCAGGGCACCGTCGTCGACGGCGTAATCCTGGGCGCGGGCCTGGGTCATGGCGGCAATGTCTTCGATCGGCTCGCCGAGCAGGAAATCGACGAGATCGATTCCGTGGGGCGCCAGATCCATCAGCGCGCCGCCGCCCGCCTGGGCGGGGTCAATGCGCCAGTTGTCCTGGCCCCGAAACGAGGTCCAGGCGCGGTCGAGCCAGCAGGCATAGACGATGCGCACCGCCGTCACCGTGCCGAGCCGGCCCTCGCAGATCAGCTCGCGCATGGCGCGGTGGCCGGGATGGTGGCGCTGGTCGAAGGCGGTGCCGTAGAAGGCACCCGACCTGCGCACCGCCGCTGCCATCGCCTCCGCATCGACGAGCGAGGCCGCCATCGGCTTCTCGCACAGCACCGCCTTGCCAGCGGCGCAAAGCGCCTCCACGGCGCCGCGATGCAGGTGGTTCGGGGTCGCGACGTAGACGGCGTCGACCTCAGGCTCGGCGATGAGGCCGGCGAGATCGGCATGAGCCCGCGCGCCCTCGGCCTCCGCCGCCGCGCGCGAATCCGCCCCCGGATCAGCCACGGCGATGAGGCGGTGCCCGGCGGCACGAATGCCGGGCGCCATGTAGTCGCGGGCGACCCATCCGTAGCCGACGATGCCCCAGCCGATGCTCTCCACCATCACCAGCGCTCCGGCAGGTCGACATATTCGCGGCGGCGCACCCGGTCCGTCTCGGGCGCATCCGGCTTGCCAGCCCAGTCGATGGCCTCCGGGCCGTCCGAGTGCAGGGGGTAGGTCGCCAGCGACGCGTATTCCGCCTCGTAGCGCTCCGACGGCCAGCGTATCGCAAACCCCCCCTCATCGGGCACGTAGAGCGGGTTGAGATGCAGGGCAGCGTCGGGCGGCGGCAGGGTGATGCCGTCGACGAGCGCGCGGGGCGCCGGGCGCATGCCGGGGCCGGCCACGACGGAGAAGGCCTCGCAGGCCTGCAGATGGCGCGGTTCGCGCGGCTGTGGCGTACGGGCCTCGACCAGGGCGCGGGTCAGCTCGGCATCGTCGTAGACGAGCCCGTCGGGAAACAGTTCCTCGATCTCGGCCGAGGAGATCGCCTTGCCGGCTGAGAAGCCGGGCTGGCCGCTGTTATGGATGTGGCTGAGGGCGAGCCAGCCCTCCTCCCCGGCCGTCTGGCGCAGGCAGGCGAGGATGCCGGGCTTGTCGTCGAGGAAGTAGAAGGCGTCGTTGCAGATCACGAGATCGACGGGCGCCTCGGGGATCGGCCAGTTCGGCGACGTGGCGTCGAAGCAGAAGAGCTGCGCCTTCTCGCCCACCACCCAGTGGCGGGCGACCCACAGCTTGGCGAAGACCACGTCGGCGCCCGCGACCTTGACGCCGCGGCGCTTCAGCTCACGAAGGTAATGGCCGATGCCGCAGGCAAGCTCGAACGCGCAAACCGGATTGTTCCAGTGCGCCTCGAGCAGGCTCAGGCCCGCCAGGAAGGTCGGGTCGGTCCAGCGGTTGACGAAGTAATCGCCGACGCGGCCCCAACCGAGCCACTCCACGGCTTGGCGCAGCGAAGCACTCTCGCGTTCGCGCACCAGCCGACGCAGGGCGTCGGGATCGGCCGGCGGGCCGGTCCACCAATCGTCCTGATCGGCGAGCAGGAGGACGAGGGCATCCTCCGCCCGATCATGATCGAGATGGTCGAGTGCGGCCGCGACGAGGCTGTCGCGGCCGGTGCGAAGATAGGGAATGCCGTCGATGACCGGCCAGCGCGCCCCGGTCTCGACGTCGCGCAGGGCGTGCGCGCCGTCGGCCTTGAGCCGGTGGCCGGTCTCCGGCGAGAGGAGATCGAAGGGGATCATGAGAACTGCCGGACAGCGCGAAACGTCACGGGATGCGCATATCGGTCAGAACGCGATCCTGGAAAGCCTTGACCGGCCCGGCATGGACCAGTTCCATCTCGCCGAGCACCGTGTCCATGGTCAGCGAGGCCGCCCGCAGATGCTGGGCGATCTGCAGGACGCGGTCGATGGAATCGGCGGCATGGAAGGCGCGGCCCTCCGCCGTCGCATCGTCCGGCAGGACGAGGCGGGCGGCACGGACGGTTTCGCGTAGCGGCGGCGCCAGTTCGTCCAACGCCCATTCCGAGCAGCGCCCGACGATCGGCCAGAGGTGGTCGCCGAGCAGCATCTCACCGGTGAAGCCGGCATCCGGCATCGCCGCGTTGTGGAAGTGGTGCGCCATGCTCGCGAGGAAGACGGTTGTCGCATCGGCCCGGTAGAACGGGCTGAGCAGCACGCCGTAGACCGCAACGACGAGGCAGTGCTCGGCGTGATTCTCCGGCGGCTCCAGCAGGATCCGCGGTTTGCCGGGACAGGTCACGCCGGCCCGCGGCTGCTGCGCCAGGGCCGAGACGAAGCCGGGCACCGGCCCCGCCGGCAGCGCGGCAGGGTTTCGCAGGCACGCCGCCAGCCGCTCGCGCAGGTCGGCATCGACCGGGCCTGAGACAGCATCGAGCCCTGCGACCAGCACCCCGGAGGCCTGCGACTCGTCGAGACCCGCCGCCGCGAGGAAGGCGGCATCGAGATCGCAGAGCCGTGAGGCGGCGAGCGCCTTAGCGGTGATGTCGAGAGCCACCGTCTCCGGCGCGGCGCCGCCGGTGAGCGCCGACCAGCCCTGTGCGAACAGGCGTTCGGCGATCGAGCCCGCGCGCCCCGCCGAGCGGACGCGCTTGAGATCGCCGAGTTCGACCAGCAATTCCCGCATGGCGACGGGCGCTGCCGGTCCGGCGTCAGAGAAACCCGTCACGGGCGCGAGCCGTTACTGCTGCACGCCGAGCCAATCGAACAGCATGCGCTGCTGTTTGCCGAAATCGTGCTCCGGGCCGTGGCCGTTCTTCACCATGGGCGCTTTGAAGAAGGTCGAGAGCTGCTCCTGTACGCCACCATCGCCGCGGCTCTTGGCGAGGTCGAGGACCCTGGCGATCTCGATGACGAGCGGTGCGGCCAGGATCGAGTCCTTGCAGAGGAAGTTCACCTTGATCTGCATGCGCTGACCCATGAAGCCGGTGACGTCGATGTTGTCCCAGGCTTCCTTGTCGTCGCCGCGCGGGCGGTAATAGTGGATGTGAACCAGGTGGTCCTCGACGGGATAGCCGAGGATCGAATCGAGCACCGTGCCCTTGGTGTTGAGCTTCGACTGCAGCGAGTTCGGGTCGTTCAGCGCGAGACCGTCGCGGTTGCCGAGGATGTTGGTCGAGAACCAGCCGTCGACGTGAAGCTGGCGGGCCTTCAGGGCGGGCGCCAGAACCGTCTTCATCATGGTCTGGCCGGTCTTGCCGTCCTTGCCGGCCACCGGGACGTTGAGTTCGCGGGCAAGCTCCATCAGCGCCGGCACGTCGGCGGCGACGGAAGGCGTGAAGTTCGCGTAGGGCACGCCGCTCTTGATGGCGGCGTAGGCGTAGAGCATCGCGGGCGAGATCGACTCATCGCTCGAATCCAGCCCCTTCTCGAAAGCCTCGGCCGAGTTGAGAACCGGGTCGGCGAGGTCGGGCCAGCGCTCCGTCGAGGCGAGGTTAATCACCACGACGTCGTCGAGGTTACTTTCCTTGCGGAAGCGGTTGAGGTCGTTGGCGATGACGGAGACGGTCTCGCGATGGTCCTTGGCGACGATGCGGTTGCCGCCGTCGATGTTCTTACAGAACTTGGCCGAGCCGACCGCCGGCCAGGGGGTGATGCCCTTGAGGGCCTGGGCGCCGTTCTCGATGTCCTCGCGGGTCAGCACGCCGTGACCAGTGGCGGCGGAGGCAAGGTCGTCGCCGTTCAGGTCCCAGCCGCCGAAGACGAGATCCTTGTAGTCGGCCATGCCGGCGACAGGCACGCCCGCGAGCGGCAGTCCATCCAGACGGTTCGAACCCGATTTGATGGTTTCGATGCCGGCGATAGCTGTCGTTGCGACTGCACCGCCCATGCCAACGAACGCCACTCCGACGCGTCGACCGGTCTGAATGCCCATGGGAACTCGATCTTTCTGCTCTGTGGCGCTGACGCCTTAGGTTGTGCCCTAACTGGTCGCCGCGCGGCCCATGACAACTGTGACCGACCTAGAGCGTTCCAGCACCAACACTGCCATCTTTGCCGCAGGCCAGCATTCGGCCGACCTGCATCGATTGGTTAAAATATCGTAAACACAATGGCTTAACGCAGCATTAACGGGATCACGTTTGGATCACGCGGTGGTCCCATTGTGGTCACACCCGGCGGCGAAACCTCCGCCGGTCAAAACGAAGCCCGGCACCCAAGAACGCCGAGGCATCAACAAGGAAGACCGATGGGGGTTTACCCGGAGCCGGCGCTCTGCGCCGACGACGTGAGCCGACTCGTGCCGTGCGGGTCGAATGCCAGCAATGACTTCGCCCCGCGCCCGTCGCGCGGCCGTTCTCTGCTCGTGCGCGGCTTCGCCACTGTAGCCACCGGCGTCACCCTGCTGATGGCCGCGCCCCAAGCGGTGTCGGCCTATGAGAACGCAGAAGTGTCCGCATCGATCCCGATGATGGTGCGTGCCGATCTTCGTCCCGCCGGTGCGGACCTGGAATGGGGCGGCACCGCGCTGCTCGGCCAGGATGGCGGACTGACCGCCCCGATCGAGCGCCTGCAGGCGTCGTTCACGAATCCGCGCTCGGACAACGACGACGAGATCCTGCGCTTCGGCACCATGAGCGTGCCGCGTCCCCTGGTGGAGACGATCCTGAAGGCCTCCGAGGTGACCGGCGTCGATCCGGTCTACATGATGGCGCTGGCCGACAAGGAGTCGAGCTTCGACACGAGCGTGAAGTCCTCGGCCTCCTCGGCACAGGGCCTGTTCCAGTTCGTCACCGGCACGTGGCTGGAGATGATCCGCCAGTACGGCGCCAAGCACGGCCTCGCCACCGAGGCTGCGGCGGTGAAGGGGCAGGGCACGGGCATCACCATCGCCGATGCGGGCCTGCGCAAGCGTGTGCTCGACCTGCGCAACGACCCCTACATCTCCGGCCTGATGGCGGGTGAGCTGATCAAGCGCGACCGCAGCCGGATCGAGGCCCGGATCGGCCGCGAGTTGAAGACAACCGAACTCTACCTTGCGCATTTCCTCGGCACGGCGAGCGCCGGCAAGTTCCTCTCGCTCAGCGCCGAGGATCCGGACAAGGTCGCTCAGGCCGCCTTTGGCCGCGCCGCGCGCGCCAACCGCGCCATCTTCACCGCCAAGGACGGTGCCAAGCGCCGCAGCCTCACCGTGGCGGAAGTCCACGAGAAGCTCGACGGCATGATCGACCAGCGCATGAGCCAGTACCAAGCCATCGCCGACCTCGCGCAGCAGATGACCGACGAGTCGGCCGAGCCGATCCTCGACGCCCGCCTGCGCCTCAACGACTCCGTGGCGCCCTCGCTGGCGCTCCACACGGTGCAGTAGGCGCCTCCGGTCTCACCCCCACAGTTCGGGCAACGGCGGATGGACGGTGCTGCCCTCGTAGCGCAGGGCCGGCTCGCGATCCTGGCCCAGCAGGAGCGGCCCGTCGAGATCGACATAGGCGGCGTGATGCGCGAGCAGCATCGCCGGGGCCATGGCGAGCGACGAGCCGACCATGCAGCCGACCATGATCTCGAAGCCGCGCGCCCGAGCCTCGTGCACGAGCTTCAGCGCCTCGGTGAGGCCGCCGGCCTTGTCGAGCTTGATGTTGATCGCGTCGTAACGCCGGGCCAGGGCGTCGAGCCCGGCACGGTCGTGCAGGCTCTCGTCGGCGCAGATCGGAATCGTGCGGTCGATCGCGGCCAGGAGTTCGTCCTCACCCGCCGGCAAGGGCTGCTCGATCAGGTCGACGCCGGCCGCCGCGCAGGCCATGAGGTTGTCGCGGATCGTCTCCGGCCGCCACGCCTCGTTGGCATCGACGATGAGACGGGATTCGGGCGCGCCTCGGCGCACCGCGGCGATCCGCTCGGGATCGCCCTCGCCGCCGAGCTTCACCTTTAGGAGCGGCCGGTGCGCGGCCGCGCGGGCCGCCTCCTCCATCGCCTCAGGGCCCCCGAGGCTCAAGGTATAGGCCGTGGTGACCGGCACCGGCGCGGCAAGGCCAGCGAGCTCATAGGCGGGCGTACCGGTGCGCTTCGCCTCGAGATCCCATAGGGCGCAATCCAGCGCATTGCGGGCGGCGCCCGGCTTCATACGGCCGGCGAGATCGAAGCGCCCTCCCCCGCCGTCGATCCAATCCGCCTGCTGTTCAAGCGCGGCGACGACGCTCTCGACCGTCTCGTCGTAGCGGGCGTAGGGCACGCACTCGCCCCGGCCTCGAAACCGGCCGTCCTCGACGGTCGCGACGACGACGACCGCCTCGGTGCGGCTACCGCGGGAGATCGTGAACGATCCGGCGATGGGAAAGCACTCGACGGCAACAGTCAGACGCGGCATCGGCAGCTCTCCCTCAGGCCGGGAACTCGGCGGCGATTCGATCCACGATCCCCCCGACGCCGAAGCGCACGGGATCGGTGGCGGGCAGACCATGGGCGGCCTCCGTCTCGCGCAGCAGCGTGAGGGCCTGCGGCTCGGTGAGCGCCTGCGTGTTCACGGCGATGCCCACGGGGCGGATGCCGGGATTGGTGAGGGAGCCGCAGCGAATCGTCAGATCGATCACGTCCTGGATCGTCGGCAGGTTCGCCTCGACGCCGCGCATCCGCGTGCGGGTCGGCTCGTGGCAGACAACGAAGGCATCGGCCTGCGCCCCGTGCAACAGGCCGAGGCTGACGCCGGCAAAGGAGGGATGGAACAGCGAGCCCTGCCCCTCGATCAGATCCCAGTGGTTCAGATCAGCGGCGGGCGCCACCCACTCGACGGCCCCTGAGATGAAGTCGGCCACCACCGCGTCGATGGCCACACCGCGGCCGGAGATGAACACGCCTGTCTGGCCCGTCGCGCGGAAGTCGGCATCGAAGCCGCGCTCGCGCATGCCGCGCTCCAGGGCGAGCGCGGTGTATTTCTTTCCGACGGAGCAATCGGTGCCGACGGTCAGCAGGCGCCGACCTGGCCGCTTCGTGCCCTTGCCGGTGGGGAAGGTCTCGGTGGTGTGGCGGACATCGTGCAGGGCGCGGCCATTGCGCTTCGCAGCCTCGGCGATCTGGGGGATCGAGCCGAGGCGCACGTGCAGCCCGCTGGCCACGTCGAGGCCTGCATCGAGCGCGGTGACGATCTCCGTCACCCAGTGCTCGGGCAGCACACCGCCGGCATTGACCACACCGACCACCATGGTCTTGCAGCCCTTGGCGACCGCCTCTTCCAGCGTCAGGTCGGGAATGCCGAGATCGGCGGCGCAGCCTTCCATCCGAAGCTGGCCGACGCACCATTCGGGACGCCAATCGTTGATGCCGTAGGCGGTCTTCGCGGCGAGCCGGTCCGGCACGTCGCCGAGGAACATCAGGTAGGGCGTGGCGATCTGCATGGGTTCGACGTCTCTCCCATCCGGTGCGAAGCACGGCCTGAGAACGCGTCTATGCGTGATCCGTGCCCGATGCGCGAGTGCGAGCCGCCGCAATCTGCGGAATCGCATCCTTCCTCTGGCTGAGGCGCTCGAGGCACGCGAGCCTCGAAGCACGCGCCACCGGTTCTGCCACGGCTTTCCGCGATGCGCCGGGCCTGGATCAACCGCGCGCCGTGCGTCGAGGTGCGCTTTCGCAGGCGCCTCAGCATGAGGAGCGGGGTAGGATCCAGAACCACCGTTTGGGCCGACTAATCCTCGATCTTCCTCACCGCGCCCTTGGCGGCGCTGGTGGCGAGCATCGCGTAGGCACGAAGGGCCGTGCTGACCTTGCGCTTGCGGGGAGCGGCCGGGCGCCAGCCCTCCGCATCGCGGGCAGCGCGGCGCTCGGCGAGCACCGCCTCGTCCACGGCGAGATGGATGCGGCGGTTCGGGATGTCGATCTCGATCGGATCGCCCTGTTCGACGAGTCCGATCAGCCCGCCCTCGGCGGCTTCCGGCGAGACGTGGCCGATGGACAAGCCCGAGGAGCCGCCGGAAAAGCGGCCGTCGGTGACCAGTGCGCAGGCTTTGCCGAGGCCCTTCGATTTCAGGTAGCTCGTCGGATAGAGCATCTCCTGCATGCCGGGGCCGCCGCGGGGACCCTCATAGCGGATCAGCACCACTTCGCCCGCCTTCACCCGGCCGTTGAGGATGCCGTCCACCGCCGCGTCCTGGCTCTCGAAAACGTGGGCCGTGCCGGTGAAGGTGAGGATCGAGGCGTCGACGCCGGCCGTCTTCACGATGCAGCCGTCTTCCGCCAAGTTGCCGTAGAGCACCGCGAGGCCGCCGTCCTTCGAATAGGCGTGCTCGGCGTCGCGGATGACGCCCTTTTCTCGGTCGAGGTCGAGTTCATCCCAGCGCGAGGCTTGGCTGAAGGCGACCTGGGTCGGCACGCCGCCCGGCGCCGCGCGGAAGAATTCCTGCACCGAGGGACTCTGGGTCTTTGTCACGTCCCAGCGGTCGAGCGCTGCGCCGAGTGTGCCCGAACCGACATTGCCAACGGTGCGATCGATCAACCCGGCGCGATCGAGTTCGCCGAGGATGCCCATGATGCCCCCGGCCCGGTGCACGTCCTCCATGTGGATGTCCGCGACCGCGGGCGCGACCTTGCACAGCACCGGCACCCGGCGCGAAAGCCGGTCGATATCGGCCATGGTGAACGGCACCTCGCCCTCGTGCGCGGCAGCCAGCAGGTGCAGCACCGTATTGGTCGAGCCGCCCATGGCGATGTCGAGCGTCATCGCGTTCTCGAACGCGGCCATGGTTGCGATCGCGCGCGGCAGCACGCTGGCGTCGTCCTGCTCGTAGTGGCGGCGAGCCAGATCGACGATGAGGTGCCCGGCCTCGACGAAGAGGCGCTTGCGGTCGGCATGCGTGGCCAGCGTCGAGCCATTGCCCGGCAGCGACAGGCCGAGCGCCTCGGTGAGGCAGTTCATGGAATTGGCCGTGAACATGCCCGAGCAGGAGCCGCAGGTCGGGCAGGCCGAGCGCTCGATGACCGCGACGTCCTCGTCGGAGACACGGTCGTCGGCCGCCGCCACCATGGCGTCGACGAGGTCGAACTTGCGGGTGACGCCGTTCATCACGACCTTGCCGGCCTCCATCGGCCCGCCGGAGACGAAGACCGCCGGGATGTTGAGGCGAAGCGCCGCCATCAGCATGCCGGGGGTGATCTTGTCGCAGTTCGAGATGCAGACCATGGCGTCGGCGCAATGCGCGTTGACCATGTACTCGACGGAATCGGCGATCAGCTCGCGCGACGGCAGCGAGTAGAGCATCCCGTCATGGCCCATGGCGATGCCGTCATCGACCGCGATGGTGTTGAATTCCTTGGCGACGCCGCCGGCCTGCTCGATCTCGCGGGCGACAAGCTGGCCGAGATCCTTCAGGTGGACGTGGCCGGGCACGAACTGCGTGAACGAGTTCACCACCGCGATGATCGGCTTGCCGAAGTCCGAATCCTTCATGCCCGTGGCCCGCCACAGGCCGCGGGCGCCGGCCATGTTGCGGCCGTGGGTGGTGGTGCGGGAGCGATAGGCGGGCATTCTTTATCGACTTTGCGACTTCAAAACGTGATGCGCCGTCACGGCGCCAAATCCGTCATTGCGAGGCGAAGCCGTGGCAATCCAGGGCACTGCACGATCCGGACAGGTCGCGCTGCTGGATTGCTTCGCTGCCGCTCGCAATGACGGCGAGCGTGATCACACCACCGCAGCGTGCTGGGCGTGCAGCCGTACGGAGGCCGCCGAGAGCTTGTTCAGCGCCGACAGATACGCCTTGGCCGAGGCCACCAGCGTGTCCGGGTCGGCGCCGCGGGCCGTGACCGAACTCTCGCCGGCCTTGAGCCGAACCGAGACTTCGGCCTGCGCGTCGGTCCCCTCGGTCACGGCGTGAACCTGATACAGTTCGAGCATGGCATCGTGAGGCACGATGGCGTGGATCGCGTTGAACACCGCATCCACCGGCCCGTTGCCGTCGGCCTCCTCGGTGAAGGTGCGGCCGTCCATCTCGATCTTCATCGTGGCGCGCTGCGGGCCGCGCGTACCCGCAATGACCGAGAGCGAGACCAGCTTGATGCGGTCGCGGGCGGTGGCGAGGTTCTGATCGACCAGCGCCTCGATATCCTCGTCGTAGACGTGCTTCTTGCGATCGGCGAGATCCTTGAAGCGCTCGAACACGTCCTGGAACTGGTTGTCGGACAGCGAGATGCCGAGCTCGCCGAGCTTCGACTTGAACGCGGCCCGGCCCGAATGCTTGCCCATCACCAGCGAGGTCTTGGCCAAGCCGACGGAGGCCGGGGTCATGATCTCGTAGGTCTCGGAATGCTTGAGCATGCCGTCCTGGTGGATGCCGCTCTCGTGGGCGAAGGCGTTCCGGCCGACGATGGCCTTGTTGTACTGCACGGGGAAGTTCGCCGCGTGGCTGACGAGCTTCGAGGCGCGGGTCAGCATCGTCGTGTCGATGCCGGTGTCGTAGGGCATCACGTCGGCGCGTGTGCGGATCGCCATGACGATCTCTTCGAGCGCGGCGTTGCCCGCCCGCTCGCCGATGCCGTTGATCGTGCACTCGATCTGCCGGGCGCCGCCCTCCAGGCCGGCGAGCGAGTTCGCCACCGCCAATCCCAGATCGTTGTGGCAATGCACCGAGAAGATCGCCTTGTCTGCGTTCGGCACGCGCTCACGCACGGCACGGAACATCGCGCCGTATTCTTGCGGCGTGGCGTAGCCCACCGTGTCGGGCAGGTTGATGGTGGTGGCGCCCGAGCGGATCGCCGCCTCGACGCAGCGGCAGAGATAGTCGATGTCAGTGCGGGTCGCGTCCATGGCGGACCATTCCACGTCCTCGACGAGGTCGCGGGCCTGCGCCACGGTCTTCAGGATGATCTCGATCACCTCGTCCTGCGTCTTGCGCATCTGGTGGGCGAGGTGGATCGCCGAGGTCGAGACGAAGGTATGGATGCGCCCGCGCTCGGCATGGCGCACCGCCTCGCCCGCACGGGCGATGTCGGCCGGGATGGCGCGGGCGAGGCCGGCCACGGTGGCGCGCTTGGTGCGCCGGGCAATCTCGGAGACGGCCTCGAAATCGCCGTTGGAGGCAATGGGGAAGCCCGCTTCGATGATGTCGACGCCCATTCCGTCGAGCAGCTCGGCCACCGCCAGCTTCTCGTCCAGCGTCATGGTGGCGCCGGGGCACTGCTCGCCGTCGCGCAGCGTCGTGTCGAAGATGACGACGCGGTCCTTCGCGCTCTGAGTGGTGTTCGCCATGAGTTTTCGTTCCTCGCAGCCAGCGCGCTCGACTCATCGGGAGCGGCGCCGGAAAACCTGTCTTCCGGTTAACGAGCGGCATCCCCTGAGAGCCCAGGCGATCGCGCCCGGACGGCCCTCAGGGGCGGCTAAGAAGCAGGCCTACGAGAACGAGCGCGCAGGACGGCGCAGCCGCAAAAGCGGCGCCCTCGTTCGTCTGCACGGAGCGGCCAGGGGCCACGCTCGATTCTCCTGAAAGGCTGACTCGCCGGCAAACCGCCTGCGACCAGGGAGCCGGTATGTACCGATTGGCAGGGATCGTGACAAGCACATGCCTGTACCGCGTCACCGTTACGATTGACCGGCCCGAGCGCGAGAGGCACAACCCGCCGGCCAAGCTTGGCTGCAGCGTACCTCCTCTTGCAACCGGAGAGACCCGTCGTGCCCGCGCCGCTTCACCGTGCCGTTTCTCTCGCTCTCCTCGGCTGCGCGCTGAGCGCCTGCCAGTCGAGCGCACCGCCCCCGGTCGCGGCTGTCGCCGCAGCGCCCGCAGCCGCCGTCGCGCCGCTACCGACCGGCACCGGCTGCGGCCCCACCATCGCCCGCACCCAGGCCATCGTCGACGGCGACGTGAAGACCGGCGATCTCTCCGCAGCAGTCGGCACCCGCTTCGGCGCCGACCTGTCCAAGGCCGCGGGCGCCTGCGCCGCCGGCCGCGAGGGAGAGGCGATGAGCCTGCTCGCGGCGGCCAAGGCGCGCTACGGCTACCGGTAACCGCCGGCCTCCCGGTCTTCACTCAGGGAAGACGCTTGCGAGATAGGCCTGTACGAAGCCCGGCATCCGGGCGGCGTCGATATCGGTGCGCGAGCGGGCGATGATGGAGTGGGCGAGTTCCGGCTCGTCCTCACCGCCGCGATGGGCTTCGATGCGGGCTTTCAAGGTCTCGGCATCGCTGTCGAAGCGAACCGGGCGCAGGAAGGCGAGCTGCCCGTCGCCGCGCAGGAGCACCCACTCTTCCTCGGCGCCGTCCGGCAGCGTCAGGCCGGTTTCCTCTAAAAACTCGCGCACGGCGCTCCCGGCGAGATCGACCGTGCCGTCCTCGCGCAGGTCGCCCGGGTCGGGCGTGCCGCAGGGAAAGTAGATCTGGCCCGCATTGGCGGTGTGCGCGCCCATCGCGCCGAGAAGCACGGCGCCGTCGCGGCTATGGGGCACGATCGCCGCGAAGGCGTTCGCCACCAGCGCGTCGGGCACGCCCGCATCGCGGAAGGCGATGAAGCGCGAGTAGGGCACCTCGAACAGGCTCGCCTCGCAGGCGCCGTCCATGACGGCGCAAGCACTGGCGAGGTAGACCGGCCCGTCGAACAGGCCCGGCGTCTTCGCCTTGCGCCGCTGCCAATTGCGGTCGATCGCCTCGGCATTGTCCCGCGCCCAGGCCCAATCGTGATCGACCCGCCGTGCCGAAACGCGTTCGAGGCGGGTGAGGCTGAAGCCGGGGGCAGCTTCGCCCGCGATCTCAACCGACACGCAGCACGCCCTCGCTCACCACCACCGCCTGCCCGCCGATCTCGACGGAGCGGAGCGCACCCCCGTCGATGACGAGTTGGAGATCGATCGTGCTCGGCCGTCCCATGGCAAGGCCCTGGCGGATCACCACGTCGTGCGTTCCCTCGCCCAGGGGCTCGAACTGCATCAGCGCGCCCGCGAAGGCCGCCGCGGCACTCCCCGTCGCCGGATCTTCCGCCACGCCGAGATGTGGCGCGAACATCCGCGTCTGGTAGCGGTGCCCAAGCCCCTCCGGATCAAGGGCATAGAGATAGACGGCGTCGGCCTGCGCCTGGGGAAACAGCCGCTCGAACCGGCCAACATCGAGCCGGGCGCGGGCCAGCGCCTCGCCGGATGCGACCGGCACGAAGGTGAAGAGGGGGCCGGCGCCGTGCCGGCTCGGCTGATGGCGGTTGAAGCCGATCTCGTTCGGCTTGAGCCCCAGGGCGGTGGCCAGGGCGTCCTTCGCGGCCGCCTCGCCGAGATAGGTCGGCAGGACGGGTAGCTTGAAGCGGGCCCGGCCGCTGCGGCCGTCCGAGCCCGCCTCGACGGCGCAGGAGAGGGTGCCGATCTCCGCTTCCAGGCCGAAGGCGGCGGCATCGGCGAGCGCCGCCGCCGGCCGCTCGGCGCGGTCGCGCAGCGCCAGCAGCACCGCCGAACCAACGGTCGGATGTCCGGCGAAGGGCAGCTCGCGGGCCGGCGTGAAGATGCGCAGGCGCGCCCGGTGGCGCGGCTCTTCAGGGGCCAAGACGAACACCGTCTCCGACAGGTTGAACTCGCGGGCGATAGCCTGCATCGCCTCGCCGCTCAGCCCTTCGGCGTCGAGCACCACCGCGAGCGGGTTTCCGGCGAGCGGCGTGTCGGTGAACACGTCGAGGGTGGCGAAGCGGCGTTCCAGCATCACGGTTCCTTGCAGCGTTCAGACGATCTCGACCGGGAAGGCCGCGCTCGGCGCGACGAATTCCTCCTGCGCCGCCACCGTCAGCAGCTCCTCCGAGCCGGCCTCGGCGGTGCGCCGCAGCAGGCCGTGGATCGAGGCCGCCGCCATACCGAGCGCCAGGGCGGCCGATCGGGTGCGCAGGTAATGCACGAGATAGAGCGCGGCGACGGCATCGCCCGCCCCCGAGACCGCTTTCAGGTCGAGCCGGGGCGTGCGCACGCGCCAGAACGAGCCCCCCTCCGCCGCCATCATGTCGATGGCGTCCGGCGGCGTCTCGGCGGTGGCGAGCGAGGTGACGAGCAGGACACGCGGCCCGAGCGCCATCACCGACGCCGCCGCCGCCTTGGCCGCCTCCAGCGTGTCGCTCGGTGCGTCCGAGATCAGGTCGAGTTCGAACTGGTTCGGCGTGAGGATGTCGGCGGCCGGCACCGCCTGCGCACGCATGAAGTCGGCGATACCGGGGCGGACATAGACGCCGGAATAGGTGTCGCCGATCACCGGATCACAGCAATAGAGCGCCTCGCGGTTGGCCGCGCGCACGGCCGCAACCGTGCGCAGGATGGCGGTGCCGATATCGGCCGAGCCCATATAGCCGGAGAGCACCGCGTCGCACGCCTTCAGCGCGCCGCGCTCGGCCACGCCCTGCACCACCTCCTCCACCGCCGGCCCGTCGAAGACGCGCCCGCGCCACTGCCCGTAGCCGGTATGGTTGGAGAACTGCACCGTATGCACCGGCCAGACCTCGACGCCGAGGCGCTGCATCGGAAAGACGGCCGAGGAATTCCCGACATGACCGTAGGCGACGTGCGATTGGATCGACAGGACCTTCATGGTGCTCCGATATCCGCTTCCGCGCCGTGATAGCGCGGCAGAGGGACGCGCGCATCCGATCGATGCGGCGACGCGTTACGGCTCAGCCAGACACGACCCGCCCTCCGGAGTGAGTATGGATTTCGACGCCATCCGCCAATCCGTGCTCACCTTCATCGAGACCCACAAGGCCTGGGCGCCGGTGGTGACCGGCGTCATCGCGTTCTGCGAATCGCTCGCGGTGCTGTCGCTGCTCGTGCCGGCGACCGTGATCCTGCTCGGCATCGGCGCCCTGATCGGCGGCAGCGACCTGCCATTCTGGCCGATGGTGATCGGCGCCGGAATCGGTGCGGGGCTGGGGGACTGGGTCTCCTACGAGGTCGGCTTCTACTACAAGGACGGGATCAAACGCCTCTGGCCGATGAGTCGGCACCCGGAGATGACGGCCAAGGCCGAAGCCTTTCTCCGGCGCTGGGGCGCGGGCGCGATTCTCATCGGCCGCTTTATCGGTCCGGCGCGGGCGGTGGTGCCGCTGGTCGCCGGCAGCTTCGGCCTCCGGCGCATCCCGTTCCAACTCGCCAACTGGAGTTCGGGCTTCGTCTGGGCCTTCGTGATGCTCGCCCCCGGTGCGGGGCTGCTGACATGGCTGCATTATTGAGACGCCATGCGCCGCTTTCCGCCCGAACGAATCGTCTGCCTCACGGAAGAGACCGTCGAGACACTCTACCTGCTCGGAGAGGATCGCCGCATCGTCGGCGTCTCGGGCTACGCCGTGCGCCCGCCGCAGGTGCGCCGTGAGAAGCCGCGGATCTCGGCCTTCACGAGTGCGGACCTGCCCAAGATCCTCGCGCTCGAACCGGACCTCGTCCTCGCCTTTTCCGACCTTCAGGCGGAGATCGTCGCCAATCTCGCTCGGGCGGGGGTGGCGGTCCACCTGTTCAACCAGCGCGACGTGGCCGGCTGCCTCGCGATGATCCGCACCGTCGGCGCCCTGGTCGACGCCGCCGAGCGGGCCGAGGCGCTGGCCCGCGGATACGAGGCGCGCCTTGCGGATGCCGCCGCCGAGACCGCCGGGCGGCCTCGACCAAGGGTATATTTCGAGGAATGGGACGAACCGATGATCTCCGGCATCGGCTGGGTCTCCGACCTGATCGGCTTTGCCGGCGGGCAGGACGTCTTCCCGGAACTGAGTCGGGCTCAGGCCGCGAAGGACCGGATCGTCACCAGCGAGCAGGTGATCGCTGCGGCGCCCGACGTGATCCTCGCCTCGTGGTGCGGCAAGCGGGTCAACGTGGAGCGTATCCGTGCCCGGCCCGGATGGGACGCAATCCCAGCCATCGCGACCGGGCGCATCCATGAAATCAAGTCGCCGCTGATCCTCCAGCCGGGGCCGGCGGCGCTGACGGATGGGTTCGCGGCGATCCGGGCGGCCCTGGCGCTGTGACAAAGCGGCCGGTGACACCGATGGGATCCGGCTGGCAGGATGGGTCGACTCGATTCGGCCGCATCCGCAAGCCACCAGCCCGGCATGTCCACAGCCCTCGCCCACATCGTCCTGCCGCCCGACCGCCGCCAGTCGCCCACCGCGCTGAACATCCAGCGCGGGGTGCGGCGTCTGCTTGCCGAGATGGGCTGCGTGAGCCTGCCGGAATTTTCGCTCGCCAACGGGCGCCGTGCCGATGTGATCGCGCTCTGCGGCGCGGGTCGGCTCACCATCGTCGAGATCAAGTCGAGCGTCGCCGATTTCCGCGCCGACCGGAAATGGCCGGATTACCGCGACTATTGCGACCGCTTCTTCTTCGCGATCCCCGAGACGGTGCCGGAGACGCTGATTCCGGACGAATGCGGTCTGATCGTCGCCGATTCCTTCGGCGCCGCGATTCTGCGCGAGCCGCCGGACCACCCGCTGAGCCCGGCCCGGCGCAAGGCGGTCACCCTACGCTTCGCCCACTCTGCCGCTGGGCTCCTGCACGCCCTGGCCGATCCCGACGCGATCCGTGAGGGGGCTCTCTGACACTTCGGAGGTGCCACGAAAGGCGCTGAGCACGTATACCCGGATCGCCGAGGACAGGTTGCGCTCGCCGCGCCCGGAATCGATCGCGCCGATCAGCGCTTGAACCGAGTGCCCGCGCCCCCGCGCGATTTCCTGAAGCGCCTCCCAGAACTCCGCCTCCAGAGAGACGCTGGTGCGGTGCCCTGCGATCATCACGGAGCGCTTCGCGGTCTCCCGCTGAGGCGCCCGCATCATTCCTTGTCGGGATCAGCGAGGCGGTGGCCCTCGTGGCGGGCTTGCTCGATCGCCTTGCGCGTCTCGGCCAGCGTCTTCGCCTTCTTCGGCCGGCCGAACAGGACGCGGTTCTCCGCTGCCTTGGCCTCTTTCGCCGCCTTCTCACGGTCCTTGCGCACCTGGCGCAGGTTGATGATCTCGGCCATCGCGTCAGCCCCTCCGACGACCCGGCGCGGAAGGCCCGCGCCGGGAAGCGAGTCTAGCGCTTATTCCGCGCTCGGCGCCAGCATGGTTTCGGGGCGCACGACCCGCTCGAACTCCTCGTCCGTGACGTAGCCGAGCCGCAGCGCCTCCTCTTTGAGCGTGGTGCCGTTCTTGTGCGCGGTCTTGGCGATCTCGGCGGCCTTGTCGTAGCCGATCGAGGGGGCGAGCGCCGTCACCAGCATCAGCGAGCGGCTCATCAGGTCGTTGATCCGATCGGTGTTGGCCTTGATGCCGACGACGCAGTTGTCGGTGAAGCTGATCGAGCTGTCGGCGAGCAGCCGCACCGATTGCAGCACCGCGTTGGCGATCACCGGCTTGAACACGTTGAGCTCGAAATGGCCCTGGCTGCCGGCGAAGCTCACCGTGGTGCCGTTGCCGACCACCTGGGCGCAGACCATCGTCAGCGCCTCGCACTGAGTCGGATTGACCTTGCCCGGCATGATCGAGGAACCGGGCTCGTTCTCCGGCAGCGAAAGCTCGCCGAGACCCGAGCGCGGGCCCGAGCCGAGCAGGCGGATGTCGTTGGCGATCTTGAACAGGCCCGAGGCCAGAGCCGTGAGGGCGCCCTGAAGGAAGACGAGGGCGTCGTGGGTGGCGAGCGCCTCGAACTTGTTCTCGGCCGAGGTGAAGGGGAGACCGGTCAGTTCCGCGACCTTGGCCGCGAACCGCTCGGCGAATTCCGGATGCGCGTTGAGTCCGGTGCCGACGGCGGTGCCGCCCTGCGCCAGTGCCAGCACGCCGGGCAGCGTTGCGGCGATGCGGGCGCCGCCGAGCGCCACCTGCGCGGCGTAGCCGGAGAATTCCTGGCCGAGCGAGACCGGGGTCGCGTCCTGCAGGTGGGTGCGGCCGATCTTGACGATGCTCTCGAATTCCTTCGCCTTGGCGTCGAGCGCCGCGTGCAGGTGGGAGAGCGCCGGCAGAAGCCGCTCTTGCACCTCGCGGGCGACCGCAATGTGCATCGCGGTGGGGAAGGTGTCGTTCGAGGACTGACCGCGGTTGCAGTGGTCGTTGGGGTGGACCGGCGATTTGCCGCCGCGCTTGCCCCCGAGCCGCTCGTTGGCGAGGCTCGCGATCACCTCGTTGGCGTTCATGTTGGACTGGGTGCCCGAGCCGGTCTGCCAAACCACCAGCGGGAATTCGTCGTCGTGCTTGCCAGCGACGACCTCGGCGGCGGATTCGGCGATGGCGTCGGCGATCTTGGGATCGAGGCAGCCGAGATCCTTGTTCACCAGGGCGGCGGCCTGCTTGACGATGCCGAGAGCGTGAACGAGCGGCGCCGGCTGGCGCTCGGTGCCGATCTTGAAGTTCTGGATCGAGCGCTGGGTCTGGGCGCCCCAGTAGCGGTGGGCGGGCACCTCGATCGGGCCGAAGGTGTCTGACTCGGTGCGTGTCTCGACGGCAGGGTTCTCGTGCGGCGACATCGTGGCCTCTTCGTTGGCTCGGATGCGGCCCTACTTAACGAAGCACGCTGCCGAGAGCGATGCCGGCCCGAAACCGGGCATGACGCATCGCGCACTCCGTTACCACCGAGGTTCTCCCCTCTTCATGCTGGATCTGCCGACCCACCCGGCCCGCATCACGCAAGCCGGGCCGTTCCGTCCGAAGGTGCCACCGCCGCTGACGCAGCCGCTCGGCCTGTTCGCCTTCCTGAAGAAGGTGCGCGAGAATCCGATCACGACCTGGATGGACGCGCATTTCGAGGAATTCGTCGTGGCGGGTGAGACGGCGATGGGGCGCATCACCGTCGTCAGCGATCCGGCCCTGGTGCGCTACCTGCTGGTGGAGCGGGCCGTCCACTACCGCAAGGACGACCTTCAGAAGCGTGTGCTGGCGCCGGGCCTCGGTAACGGCCTGCTGACGGCAGAAGGCGACGAGTGGCGCCTGCAGCGGCGTACGCTGGCACCGATCTTCTCCGCCCGCCACGTCGCGGGTTTCGTCGCGCAGATGGATGCGGCCGGGGCGCGCCTCGGGCGGCGGCTGGCGCGGCGCGACGGGGCTACCGTCGATGTCGCCCTGGAGATGACCCGTGCCACCCTCGACGTGCTGGAGCGGACGATCTTCACGCAAGGGCTGCCGGGTGACCCCGACGCGCTCGGGCGCGCAATCACGAGGCTGCTCGAATCGATCGGCCCGATCGACCCGCTCGACGTGTTCGGCTTTCCCGCCTTCGTGCCGCGGCTCGGCCGCTTGCGGGCGCGACCGGCCCTGCGCTTCTTCGCCGAGGTGGTGGATACGCTGCTGGATGAGCGCAAGGCGGCGCTCGCCCGCGGCGAGGCGCCTCACGATCTGATGACCCTGCTGCTGGCGGCCCAGGACCCGGAGACCGGTCGCGGCCTCTCCGACATTGAGGTGAAGGCCAACATCGTCACCTTCATCGCCGCCGGACACGAGACCACGGCCAACGCTCTGACCTGGGCACTCTACTGCCTGTCGCAGGACGAGGCCGCGCGTGAGCGCGTCGAGGCGGAGGCCGATGACGCGGCCGGCGAGGATGGGGCGCTGCGGCTCGACCGGCTGCCCTTCACCAAGGCGGTGATGGAGGAGACCATGCGGCTCTTTCCGCCGGTGCCATTCCTCAGCCGCCAGGCCCTTCGCGAGGATCGGATCGGGCGGGTCAAGATTCCCCGCAACTCGACCGTCATCATCGCCCCCTGGGTGATGCACCGACACCGCAAGCTGTGGGACGAGCCGGACGCGTTCATCCCCGAGCGCTTCTTCGGAGAGCAGCGCGAGCGCGTCGAGCGCTTCGCCTACCTACCGTTCGGCGCCGGACCGCGCGTCTGTATCGGTCAGAGCTTTTCGATTCAGGAGGCGACGCTGGTTCTCGCGCAGATCGCGCGGGCGGTGCGGCTCACTCTGCCCGCGGACCATCCGCCGGTTACGCCACTGCACCGGGTGACGCTGCGGCCGAAGGAGGGCCTGCGGATGGTGGCGCAGAGACGCTCCTAATTTACCAGGCCGCGCCTCCAAACGAGGCGCGGAGCGAGCGAAAAAATCAGTTCTTCTTGCGGAAGGCGTCGAGGCTCACAACCTCGGCGGTGCCGTCGCGGTCGGTCTTCTCGGCGGCCTCGGGCTTTGCCTCGCCCTCCTCGGAACCGTCGTTCGACTTACCGTCAGCCAATTTGCCTTCGGCCTTGGCTTTGCCCGCGGCGGGAAGCGCCGGAACGATCTTCGGACCACCTTGAACCGTCGCGAGGCCAGTGCCCTTCGGCTTGATCTCGGCAGGCTCGGAGGCCGCGCCGCGCGGACCGGTCTTGATCTGCGCGTTCGGCTGCGCCTCCTCGGGCTGCTCGCCCTCGGCCCCCTCGTTGAGATCGAATTTCAGGCCGAACTGCACGGAGGGGTCGAAGAAACCCGACAGCGCGTCGAACGGGATCAGCAGCCGCTCCGGCACGCCGGAAAACGACAGGCCCACCTCGAAGCTGTGCTCGGTGACGCCGAGATCCCAGAACTGGTGCTGCAGGACGATCGTCATGTCCTGCGGATATTTTTCGCGCAGGCGCTGCGACATCCGCACACCCGGCGCCTCGGTGCGGAACGAGATGTAAAAGTGATGCTCGCCCGAGAGCCCCTCACGGGCCGCATCGGTCAGCACCTTGCGCACGACGCCGCGCAGGGCGTCCTGAACCAGGAGATCGTAACGGATCAGATCTTCGGCCATCGGCGCTCGCTTGACCGGTCACGGCCGGATTGGGCTGCGCCGGGTCGTGGAAATGAGTGGAGGTTTCTGTTGCCAGGTACCTCCGAACCCCGCCTATGCGGTGCTACCCGCTAGGACTTTAGGTCGGTTTTTGGCACCGCTTACGCGGCGACAGCCACCGGAGCAAAGTTGTCGTTGGCAACTATTGCAAAGGCCCGATAACGGCGGAACCATGCCGAGCGAAAGCTCTACCTTTACGCCCTCGTCGATCCTATTTCGCCCCCGCCGGAACCCAACACTGGAGGCCGTGCGGCCATCGGTCCTGGGTTCGGGTGGAGGCGCCGGGTACCGCCCCCGGGTCCGATAGGTTTATTTCGAAGAACGTTTATCGCCATAGCCGGCCTTACGACCGGCAAGGTGAATATAGAGAGGCCGACGGCGGTTTTGAAGAGCGATCTGCGCTCAGACCCGCTCCGCGTTGCGAGCGTGGCCGATATGCCGCCCGCCCTCGCCGACGCGCGTGCGTCGAAGCCGCCGCTCGCCCATCTCAAATCGGCTCTTCTATGGCTCGGCCGGGTGCTGCTGCTCATCGCGGTCCCGCTCTTCATCCTGATTCTGGCCAGCGGTCTTGCCATCGCCATCATCCGGATCGGCGGCGACCTGCGCCTCGGGATCGACCCGTTCCTCGCCACCGCTGCACGCCCGCGCTTGCCCCTCTCTGAAGTTGCCGGCCGTGCCGTCGCGGTGGATGCCCTGCGGCAGGTGTTGATGGCTGGCCTCGTCGTCTCGCTGGCCGTCTGGGCGGCGGGAGGTGCATGGCGCCGACGCCTTGGCCTGACACGGCCCGATGAGGCGCGGGCGCCGATGCGGCGGCTCTGGCTGCTGCTGGCCCTCTGGCCGCTGATCCACATCGCCTGGGTGACGACGAGTGCCGCGGCCCTCAACATGAACTTCGGCAATGGCGTGCGCCTCTCGCCTTTCCTCAGCCCGCGGATGCTCGCCCTCTGGTTCGCCTTCGTCGTTGTGCTCGCACCGATCGCGGAGGAATTGCTGCTGCGGGGCCAGACGTTCGCCCGCGCCAGCGCCTTCATGGGGCCGGCCGGGACGATCGTCGCGACGGCTTTGCTGTTCTGCCTCGCCCACGTCTCCCTCGATCCCGGCGCCAAGAGCGCGCTCGCTCGGCCGCTGACCCTGCTGCCGCTCGCGCTCACCCTCGGCTGGCTGCGCTGGCGCACGGGGCGGCTCTGGCCCTGCATCCTGCTTCACGGCTGGAGCAATTTCTGTCTGGTCGCCTACCAGATCGGGCCGGGCCTCCTGCGGTAGCTGCGACCCTGCGTAACCAAGTCGTCGGGAAAGACGGGACGGCGGGAAAGCCCCACTCGACATCGGCCGAGGCGCCCGCCAGATCTGAGGAGCCATGCGCGCCTATCACGATCTGCTCACCCGAATCCTGTCCGAAGGCGTCCGCAAGGAGGATCGCACCGGCACGGGCACGCTCTCCGTGTTCGGCCACCAGATGCGGTTCGATCTTTCCGACGGCTTCCCCCTGGTGACGACCAAGCAGCTCCACCTTCGCTCGATCATCCACGAGCTGTTGTGGTTCCTGAAGGGCGAGACCAACATCGCCTACCTGAAGGAGAACGGCGTCACGATCTGGGATGAGTGGGCCGACGCCGACGGCGATCTCGGCCCCGTCTACGGCAAGCAGTGGCGGAGCTGGGCCAAGCCCGACGGCGGCAGCGTCGACCAGATCGCCTGGGTTCTCGATGAGATCGCCCGCAACCCGGATTCGCGCCGCCTGATTGTCTCGGCCTGGAACCCGGCCGATCTCGACCGGATGGCGCTCGCACCCTGCCATTGCCTGTTCCAGTTCTATGTCGCGGAGGGCCGGCTCTCCTGCCAGCTCTATCAGCGCTCCGCCGACGCCTTCCTCGGCGTCCCGTTCAACATCGCGAGCTACGCCCTCCTCACCGCGATGATGGCGCAGGTGACGGGGCTTCAGGTGGGCGACTTCGTCCACACCTTCGGCGACGCGCATCTCTACGCCAACCATCTGGAGCAGACCCGCCTCCTCCTCTCGCGCGCGCCGCGGCCCCTGCCCCGGCTGCGCCTGAATCCGGAGGTGCGTTCGCTCTTCGATTTCCGCTTCGAGGACATCGTGATCGAGGGCTACGAACCGCATCCCGCCATCAAGGCACCGGTGGCCGTCTGATGGGAACACCCCGCATCGCCCTCGTCGTCGCGATTGCTCGCAACGGCGTCATCGGCCGCGACAACGATCTCGCCTGGCGGATCTCGAGCGACCTGAAGCGCTTCAAGACGCTCACCATGGGCAAGCCGATCCTGATGGGCCGCAAGACCTGGGATTCGATCGGCCGCCCCCTGCCCGGCCGGCGCAGTCTCGTCCTGACCCGCGACCGCAGCCTCGCTATTCCCGACGCGACCGTCGTGCACGACTGGGACGCCGCGCTCGCCGCTGCCGGAAGCGACCCGCTGATGGTAGTGGGCGGAGCCGAGATCTACCGGCTCGCCCTGCCCCATGCCGACCGGCTGCACCTCACCGAAGTCGATGCCGCACCGGAAGGCGATGCGTACTTTCCGCCCTTCGACAGAACGGCCTTCCGAGAAACGTTCCGCGAGGCGCACGGGGCAGGTGACCGCGACGAATTCGCCTTTGAATTCGTGGATTTGGAGCGGATCACCGATCGTTGACCGGGGAACTGGCGCTTTGGCCGCAGGGGCGGGAAGAGTTGGAGGCTCGGACAGCCGTTGCGGTTGACGCGGTGCGGGCCCACCTGCCAGCCTTGACAGGACGGCGCGACGCCACTCAGGTGCGCGGCGTCCTTGCGGCACCGCAAACGCGTTCTGGCGCTTGGGAAAACCGGTTCTCTTTGCCCTCAGGCAGAGAGTCGGCAGGCTGGTGGATCGAGTTTTAGGGCAAGAGCCTGCCGCATCCGCGGGGGCCGGCTTCAGCAGGAGTTCACGTCGAGAATGCCTTGGAGCAATCAGAGCGGCGGCGGAGGGGGCCCCTGGGGCCGTCCCGGCGGCGGCAATGGCGGCGGCCCCTGGGGTGGCGGGGGCGGCGGCAAGACGCCCCCCGATCTTGAGGATCTGCTCCGGCGCGGCCAGGATCGGCTCCGCGGCGTGATGCCGGGCGGAGGTTTTGGCGGCGGCAAGGGAATCCTCGTGGCGGCAGGCCTCGTGCTGAGCGCGTGGCTGCTGACCGGCTTCTACATCGTGAAGCCCAACGAAGTCGGCATCAACACGGTCTTCGGGCGATACACCAGCCAGTCCGGCGAGGGTCTGCGCTACAACTTCCCCTACCCGATCGGGTCGGTGCAGAAGCCCAACGTCGGCATCGTGAACTCGATTCCGATCGGCTACATCCCCACCGGCGGTACCACGCGCCAGCGCGATGTGGCGGAAGAGAGCCTGATGCTCACCGCCGATGAGAACATCGTCGACATCGATTTCGAGGTGCAGTGGCGCGTCAATCCGCTCAAGGCGGAGGATTACGTCTTCAACCTCGCCAATCCGGAAGGGACCATCAAGGCGATCTCCGAGAGCGCGATGCGCGAGGTCATCGGCCGCCGCAATATCCAGGCGATCCTGACCAACGAGCAGTCGAGCATCGCCCAGGAGGTCAAGGAGATCGTCCAGAGCGCCCTCGACGAGTACGGCGCCGGCGTCCGCATCGAGGTCGTACAGCTCACCAGCGTCACCCCTCCCCCGGAGGTCCGGCCCGCCTTCATCGACGTGAACGCGGCGCAGCAATACGCCCAGCAGGTGCGCAACGAGGCCGAGACGTATGCCAGCCGTGTCGTCCCCGACGCGCGAGGCAATGCGAGTAAGGTCGTGCAGGCCGCCGAGGCCTATCGGTCGCAGGCGACGGCCGAGGCGACGGGTCAGGCGTCCCGCTTCCGTCAGGTCTACGATTCCTACAAGGTCGCACCCGAGGTGATCCGTGAGCGGATCTTCTTGGAAACCATGGAGAAAGTGCTCGGCTCCGTGAACAAGGTCATCATCGATCAGAACGGCGGCGTGGCCGGCGGCGCCAGCGCTGCGGGCGTGCTCCCGGTGCTTCCGCTGCTCGACAGCGGCCGCGCGCAGTCGAATGGAGCGGCGGGCCGATGAACAATCCAGCAATCCGAACCGGCCTGCTCCTTATCGTCGCCGTGGTGGGGATCGGGCTCTACGCCTCGGTCTTCACCGTGGGGCAAATGCAGCAGGCGCTCGTGCTTCAGCTCGGCCGTGTGCGCGACGTGCTGAACCCGGTGGGCCAGAACAAGCCCGGCCTCTACTTCAAGGTGCCGTTCACCGACAGCGTCGTGCTGTTCGACAAGCGGGTGCTCGATCTCGACCTGCCGGTCCAGACCCTGCTCACCGCCGACCGGCAGAACCTCGAAGTGGACGCCTTCGCCCGCTACCGCATCGTCGATCCGCTGAAATTCTATCAGTCGGTCGGCACGATCGCGCTGGCGAACCAGCGTTTGGCGAGCTTCACCAACTCGGCGCTGCGTAACGTGCTGGCCCGCACCAGCCGCGACGCCATCGTGCGCACCGAGCGCTCCGACCTCATGAACACGATCCAGGAGGACGTGAACCGGCAGGCCAAGGGGCTCGGCGTCGAGATCGTCGATCTGCGCATGACCCGCGTCGATCTTCCCGCCAAGAACAGTCAGGCGGTCTATGACCGCATGACCTCGGAGCGGAAGAAGGAGGCGACCGACATCCGCGCCAACGGCGATCAGGCGGCCACCCTGATCCGCGCCAAGGCCGATCGCGACGTCGTCGTGATCCTGGCCGAGGCCAACCAGAAGCAGGAAGAGCTGCGCGGTCAGGGCGATGCGGACAAGAACCGCATCCTCGCGGAGGCTTTCGGGCAGGACGCGGACTTCTTCGCCTTCTATCGCTCGATGCAGGCCTACGAGCACGCGCTGAAGGGTCAGGACACGCGGCTGGTCGTGAGCCCCGGCTCGGACTTCTTCCGCTACTTCAACGATCCGCAGGGCCGCCGACCGCTGGGCGGCCGCGACGGCGCGGCCCAGCCGACCGCCTCCGGCAACAGCGCGACCACCGGCGCCGTGCGCTGAGCGGCCTGCGACCGATCCGACCGATGCGGCCGGCGCCCTTGATCGAGGGTGCCGGCCGCCGAATTTATATGCCGGCCTGAATCAGGCACCGTTTAAGAGCTTGGGGAAACGTCCATGAGACTCGCCGCGAACGCCGTCCGGGGCCGAACGCCGTCTCTTGCCCGGCGCGCCTCGTCGGCCCTGGCCGCCGCGGTGCTGGGCGTCACCGTCACGGTTACTGCCCTGCCACTCCCCGCCTTCGCACGCGGCCCGGAATCGCTCGCCGACCTCGCCGAGAAGGTGACGGATGCGGTGGTGAACATCTCGGCCTCGACCACGGTCGAGGCGAGCAACCGGGGCGGCCGCTCCATGCCGCAACTGCCTCAGGGCACGCCGTTCGAGGATCTCTTCGAAGAATTCTTCAAGCGGCGCGGCCAGGGCACCCCGAAGGGCGACGACGACAGCCCGCGTGGGCCGTCGCGCAAGTCGAACTCGCTCGGCTCCGGCTTCATCATCGACGCATCCGGCATCGTGGTGACGAACAACCACGTCATCGGCGACGCCAACGACATCCAGGTCATCCTGAGCGACGGCACCAAGCTGAAGGCGGAGATCATCGGCAAGGATCCGAAGATCGACCTCGCGCTGCTGCGAGTGAAGCCGACGGCGGAGCGTCCGCTCAAGGCGGTGCCCTTCGGCGATTCCGACAAGATGCGCCCCGGCGACTGGGTGATGGCGATCGGCAACCCGTTCGGCCTCGGCGGATCGGTCTCCGCCGGCATCGTTTCGGCCCGCGGCCGCAACATCGAGTCGGGTCCCTACGACAACTACATCCAGACGGATGCAGCCATCAACAAGGGCAATTCGGGCGGTCCGCTGTTCAACATGGACGGCGAGGTGATCGGCATCAACACCGCAATTCTTTCCCCTTCGGGCGGTTCGGTTGGCATCGGTTTCGCGGTCCCATCGGGAACGGCGAGCCAGGTCGTCGATCAGTTGCGGCAGTTCGGCGAGGTGCGCCGTGGCTGGCTCGGCGTTCGCATCCAGAACGTCGACGAGGCGACCGCCGAGGCGCTCGGCCTCAAAGGGGGCGCCAAGGGCGCGCTGGTGGCCGGTGTCGATGAGAAGGGTCCGGCCAAGACGGCAGGGCTCGAAGTCGGCGACGTCATCGTCAAGTTCAACGGCGTGCCGGTGAAGTCGTCGAGCGAGTTGCCGCGCATCGTCGCCGCGACCCCGGTTGGCAAGACGGTTGACGTGCAGATCGTGCGCAAGGGTGAGGAGCAGACCAAGTCGGTACTGCTCGGCCGCCTGGAGGACGGCGAGAAGACTCAGGTTGCCAACGTCAAGCAGCCGGAGCCGGAAGCGGTCAACCGTCAGATCCTCGGCCTCAACCTGTCCGGCCTCAGCGACGAGGCGCGCCGCCGCTACAACATCAAGGAGAGCGTCAAGAACGGCGTGGTCGTGACCAAGGTCGATCCGAACTCGACCGCCGCCGACAAGCGCATCCAGCCGGGCGAAGTCATCGTCGAGGTCGGCCAGGAGGCAGTGTCGAACCCCGCCGACGTGACGAAGCGGGTCGAGGCCCTCAAGAAGGAGGGCCGCAAGTCTGTGCTGCTGCTGGTCGCCAGCGCCAGCGGCGACGTGCGTTTCGTGGCGATTGGACTGGAATGAGCCGCCGATCCGGGAAGGGCGCGCGTTGCGCCCTTCCCCTCTGATCTACTTCGCGAACTCCGCCGCCGAGAATCCCTGCAGGTAGAGCAAAGCCGTCAGGTCACCGTGCTCGATCCGCACGCGGGCGGCCTCGGCCACCTTCGGCTTCGCCCGGAAAGCGACGCCGATGCTGGCCTCTCCGAGCATCGGCAGGTCGTTGGCACCGTCACCGACGGCGATCGTATCCGCGGGGCTCAGGCCTAGCCGCTCGCGTAGTTCGATGAGGCTCGCCCGCTTGGCCTCAGCCCCGACGATGGGTTCGACCACCTGCCCGGTCAGGTGCCCGTCCGCGACGTCGAGACGGTTGGCGCGGGTCTCGTCGAAGCCGAGCTTCGCTCCGATCGGCCCGGTGAACAGGGTGAAGCCGCCGGAGACGAGGCAGGTGAAGGCGCCGTGCGCCCGCATCGTCGCAACGAGAGTGCTGCCGCCCGGAGTCAGGCGGATCGCATCGCGGATCAGGCCGTCGATCACGCTGACCGACAGCCCCTTCAGCAGCCCCACCCGCTCCCGCAGGGCCGGCTCGAAGGCGACCTCTCCGCGCATCGCTCGCTCGGTGATCGCCGCCACCTGATCCTTGATCCCGACAACATCGGCGAGTTCGTCGATGCATTCCTGCTCGATCATGGTCGAGTCCATGTCCGCCAGGAACAGCCGCTTGCGGCGGTGCTGATCGTGGGGAAGCACGGCCACGTCGATCGGCTCTGACCCGAGCGCCCCGCGCAGGGATTCGGCGAGGGCCGGCGCCGCTTCGGGATGGCCTGCGACCAGGAGTTCCGCCGCCACCTCGCCGTGGAGAATCCGTGGCTGATGCTCCGTGCGTGTCACCCGGCGCGCCTCGGCGAGCACCGCATCCGTGATGGCGGGCCGGGCCGGGTTTGCTATCAGCGTGGCAACGAGGGTCATGGAGGGCAGCCGTGCAAAGTTCGGACGGGCAGGAGACGGGGCGCCCGGCCGCCATCCTCATTGCAGGGCCCACCGCGTCGGGCAAGTCGGCCCTGGGACTGCGGATCGCCCGCGCCTTCGGCGGCGCGGTGATCAACACGGATTCGATGCAGGTCTATGCCGACCTGCGCGTGCTCTCGGCTCGGCCGACCGTGCAGGACGAGGCGTTGGCGCCCCACTACCTCTACGGCAGCGTGGACGGTGCGGTGAATTTCTCGGTCGGCCACTTCCAGCGGCAGGCCGCCGCGGTCCTCTCAGGATTCGAGGCCGGCACCCTGCCGATCTTTGTCGGCGGCACGGGCCTGTATTTCCGCTCCCTCGACGAGGGGATCTCGGATCTGCCCGCGGTCCCGGAGCCGGTTCGCGCGAGAATCCGTTCCGAGGCCGAGGGACAGCCGACCGAGGCGTTGCACGCCGCCCTCGCTTCCCGCGACCCCGAGAGCGCAGGGCGCCTGCGCCCCTCGGACCGGATGCGGGTGATGCGGGCCTTGGAGATCTTTGAGGCGACTGGGCGTTCCATTGGCTCGTTCTACGAAGCCCGAGAACCTGGCCCGCTCGCGGGGAGGCCGATCCTGAAGATCTTCCTCGCCGCCGAGCGCGAGACCCTGCGCCACCGCATCGACGCGCGCTTTCTGACGATGATGGAGGAAGGCGCCCTGGAAGAGGTTGCCGACTTACGAGAGCGACACCTCGACCCTTTGCTGCCAGTGATGCGCGCCCACGGTGTGCCTGGCCTGATCGCCTATCTCGAAGGAACGATCTCCCGCGACGAGGCGATTCGGCGCGGCCAGGGCGATACTCGCCGCTACGCCAAGCGCCAGTTCACGTGGTTCCGCCACCAGATGGGCGAGGACTGGCACTGGACCACGCCGGAGGCTGCGTGGTCCCTCGCACACGGCCGTCTCACCGCTCCAGCCGGGCGATGAGGGACGAGGTGTCCCATCGCTTGCCCCCCATGGCTTCGACCTCGGCGTAGAACTGATCCACCAGGGCCGTCACGGGGAGCCGGGCGCCGTTGCGGCGGGATTCGGCGAGCAGGATACCGAGATCCTTGCGCATCCACTCCACGGCGAAGCCGAAATCGAACTTGTCCGCGTTCATGGTGCGGCCGCGGTTCTCCATCTGCCAGGAGCCGGCTGCGCCCTTCGAGATCACGTCGAGCACCGCGTCCACGTCGAGCCCAGCGCGCTTGCCGAAGTGGATCGCCTCGGACAGACCCTGCACCAGCCCGGCAATGGCGATCTGGTTGACCATCTTGGTGAGCTGGCCCGAGCCCGAAGGCCCGAGCAGGCGGCACGACTTGGCGTAAGCCATGATGACGGGCTCGACCTCGGCATAGGTCGCCGCCTCGCCGCCGCACATCACGGTGAGCACGCCGTTCTCGGCGCCCGCCTGACCGCCGGAGACCGGAGCATCGATGAAGCGGAGCCCAGCCGCGTCAGCAGCCGCGGACAGCTCGCGAGCGACCTCGGCCGACGCCGTGGTGTGGTCGACGAAGACCGCACCTTTCGCCATGCCGGCGAAGGCCCCGTCCGCGCCGAGCACCACCGAGCGCAGGTCATCGTCGTTGCCGACGCAGGCGAAGACGATGGCGCATCCGGCCGCCGCCTCGCGCGGCGTCGCGGCAGCCCGGCCGCCGTTGGCGGCGACCCAGGCCTCGGCCTTGGCGCCGGTACGGTTGAAGACGGTGACGTCGTGGCCCTTCTTCGCGAGGTGACCCGCCATCGGCGAGCCCATCACGCCGAGGCCTAGAAACGCGACTTTCGCCATGGGACTCCGTTCTCCGTCATCCAACCAGTATCGTTGATACGAATGGATACGATGGCCATCTTCAACGTTCGAGCGCGCCGGTGAGACGTTCGATCCGAGGGGCGTATCACCGATCATAGCTCGATTGAAGCGGACCGTACCCTCATGCCAACGATTGCGGCTCGGTGATTGTTATGTTGAAGGCCGGCAGAGACTTGAACGTCTTGCGAAATATTTCAATCAATCAAACTAATAGGCAACACGAAATGTGATCTCCGAAAATTAGGCAAGGCAGATAGATTCGACAAAGACTATTCAACGAGCTGGATAGCTCGATTCTTCCGCACTCTGCCAGTCGCCTCATTGTGCGGCAGCATCCGATTGCAGGATTGCGCCGCGACCGCGGTCACGGATGGCTTACAGCTCCAGCAATCGTCATCAATGCACCTCCGACCTTGGACGACGGCGATCAGCCGCCGGTCACGCTCATATGCCGCGGCACGGCGGCTGGGCGGGCGCGCTCGATGACGAAGTCGTGGCCCTTGGGCTTGCGGGAGATCGCCTCGACGACGGCCTGTGTCACCAGCGCGTCGTCGGGCGAGGCGCGGAGCGCCGCGCGCAGATCCGCCGCATCCTCCTGGCCGAGGCACATGTAGAGCTTACCGGTGCAGGTGAGGCGCACCCGGTTGCAGCTTTCGCAGAAATTATGCGTCAGAGGCGTGATGAAGCCGAGCCGTCCGCCGGTCTCCTCGATCCGCACGTAGCGCGCCGGGCCGCCGGTGCGGTCGGGCAGCGGGGTCAGGGTGAACCGCTGCTCCAGGCGCTCGCGCGCGACCGAGAGCGGTAGGAACTGGTCGGTGCGGTCGCCCTCGATCTCGCCGAGCGGCATCACCTCGATCAGGGTCATGTCCATGCCGAGGCCGTGGGCCCAGGCGATCATGTCGGTGATCTCGTCCTCGTTGACGCCCTTGAGCGCCACCGCGTTGATCTTGACCTTGATGCCGGCGGCCCGCGCCGCCTCGATGCCGGCGAGCACCACCGCAAGGTCGCCGCGCCGGGTGATGTCCCGGAATTTCTGCGGGTCGAGGGTATCGAGCGAGACATTGATCCGGCGCACGCCGAGATCGGCGAGTTCGGGCGCGAATCGCGCAAGCTGCGAGCCGTTGGTCGTCAGCGTGAGTTCGTCGAGCGCTCCGCTCTTCAGATGGCGAGAGAGCCGGCGGAACAGATGCATGATATCCCGGCGCACGAGCGGCTCGCCGCCGGTGATCCGCAGCTTGCGCACGCCGCGGTCGATGAAGACGCCGCAGAGCCGGTCGAGTTCTTCCAGGGTCAGCAGATCGCGCTTGGGCAGGAACTGCATGTCTTCCGCCATGCAATAGGCACAGCGGAAATCGCAGCGATCCGTCACCGAGATGCGCAAGTAAGTGATCGCCCGCTGGAACGGGTCGATCAGGGGCGCTGGGCGCACAGGCGCAGGCGCATCTTCGGCGGGACCCCACATGCGCGCCTCTGAACCTGACTCGTTTCCGGCGTTGGCGGTTTTGTCGGCTGACAGATCCAACATCGCCATCCATATGAGGGCGGTGACATTTTCCGGCAAGCACATGCGTGCAATGCCGGCATGAGAGCGTGGAACGGACCGTCATGAGTGAGCGCTGGCCCACGGAAATCCGCCTGTCCGGCGACAAGCGTAGCCTGACCGTGGCTTTCGACGGGGGCGGCCGCTTCGAACTGCCCGCCGAATACTTGCGCGTGTCGAGTCCCTCCGCGGAGGTTCAAGGCCATTCTCCGGCAGAACGCAAGGTGCTCGGCGGCAAGCGCGACGTTGCGATCCTCTCGGTCGAGCCGGTCGGCAACTATGCCGTGAAGCTGTTCTTCGACGACATGCACGATACCGGCATCTACGGCTGGGACTACCTGTTCGACCTCGGTCGCGAGTACCGCAACCGCTGGTCCACCTATCTGCGCGAATTAGAGGAGCGCGGTCTCACGCGCGACCGCGTGGCCAGCGCACCGGCCAAGACGAGTCACGGCGCGGGTGGTTGCGGCAGCGGAAGCTGCGGCTGCCACTGATTTTTTCAGGACGTTACGGGCCGTCTCATGAGACGACCCGTAGGATATTTCAGCTCGGCTGTTCCTCGACCTCTTCGAGATCCTCCTCGGGGATCGCATCCGGCCGCGGCGCCGGAGGATCCCCGGCCGGCGGCTGGGAGGCAGGAGGCGGATCGCCAACCGGCTTCGGCTCCGTCTCGGATTGCGGCCGATCGTTCTGTGCGGTCACATCGTTCTCCTTGCGTATGTCGCCGACCGCGACAAAGTGATGCCGCTGCGGTCTTTGAAAACAGGTGAAGTCTCCGCCGTTCGATCAGGAAGCGGCAGACATACCGGTCAGGCGGCGCCCGATGTGCTCCACTCTTTCTTCACCTCGTCGGCGCTCCGGTCGAGCCGGACCTGATCGCCTTCGACGGCGATGACGAAATCGAGCGGGATGTAGTGGTGGAGACCGCCCGCTTCGGCGTCCTTCTTCGTCAGCTTGATCTCGCCTTTGGCGACGTGATCGACGGTGCCAACATGCCCGCCGTCCGAACCGACGACGGTGGCGTGCTCGCGGATTTGGCTGACATCGACCATGGCAGTCCTCCTGCGTTGAGCGGGGCCAACCGACTGAGCGGATGCAGGTTCCGCTCGTCGCCTCGTTCGCGGGCGAACGCGGCCCCGCGACAGCGTGGCATTGAACCAACTGCCCGCATTGCCGTTGGCGTGCGAGATCAACCGCATCGACAGGAAGCAACGCATGGCGGCCACAGATCCACGGCATCGCATCGGTCAGGACGTAAATACCGTCGATCAACTCAGCAGCGTCGTCATCCTCGGCCTTGCCGTCGCGGGCGGTGCCGCCGCCATCGTGCTCAGCCTGCTCCTGATCGGCTGAGGCGAGCGGCATCGACGAAAAAAAGAAAAGGGCCGGCATCTCTGCCGGCCCTTTCTCATACTGCCTCGAACAGGCGATCAGCGTTGGACCACGACCCGAGCGCCGACCTTTACGCGGCTGTAGAGGTCCGTCACGTCCTCGTTGGTCATGCGGATGCAGCCCGAGGAAACGGCGGTGCCGATCGTCTCCGGCTCGTTGGAGCCGTGGATGCGGTAGATCGTGTTGCCGAGATACATGGCGCGAGCGCCAAGCGGGTTCTCGATGCCGCCCTTCATGTAGCGCGGCAGATCGGGGCGGCGGCGCAGCATCTCGGCGGGGGGACGCCAATCGGGCCATTCGCGCTTCATCGTCACGGTCTGGGTGCCGCCCCAGGTGAAGCCGGGCCGGCCGACGCCAACGCCGTAGCGCAGGGCCTCGCCGCCGGGCTGGACGAGGTAGAGCCGGCGCTCGTTGGTCGAGACGATGATGGTGCCGGGCGCGTAGGGGCCGGCATAGGGCACGGTCTCACGCGGGATCGCGGTCATCTGCGGTACGGTTGAGGCAAGCGGATCGGCCGCGGCGCCCGGCGTGCCCGGGACGTCGGCCGGCAGAGCCGCGTTCTGCGGGCGCACGCGCACCGTCAGGACCTCGGTCAGCGGCTGACGGGTGAGCGGGTCGATCTCATAGGCAGCAGCCGGGCTTGCAAGCGCGACCGTCGCGCAGGCAAGCCCGCTCAGGGCAACGACGAAACGGCGCATTAGGGCCTCTCGGGGCAGGCGAAGAACAGGGAACGCGGTGGAGACACCGCCGCACGATGCCGTGCGGACCCTCGCCAACGCGTAAACGCTCGCCGTACAAAGCCAAGCTTGATTTGTGCTGCGCGACTGCTTCGACCGCCTTCGTGACACGGTGGCCACACTGTGGCAGCTTGGCCTTACAGGCAAGGATTATCGTCGACGGATGGAACCGGTCGAGGCATCGGACTGGGGACGGATCGATTGTCGCCCCTATCGCGCAAGCGATCTGGAAGCCGTGATCGGCATCTTCCATTCCGCCCTGCGCGAGACCGCTTCAGCCGAATACGATCCGGCGCAGATCGAGGCTTGGTCGCGGATCGATCGCGCCGTGTGGGCGGAGCGGCGGTTGCGGGGGTGCTGCCGGGTCGCCTGGATCGGCACAGAAGCGGCAGGGTTCGCGGATCTCGAACCCGACGGCCGCCTCGACATGCTCTACGTCCATCCCACGCATGGACGCCGAGGCGTCGCGCGGGCGCTGCTTCGAGACGTCGAGACGCTCACCGTGGATCTTGGACTCGTCGCGTTACGAACCGAGGCGAGCCTAACCGCCCGACCTTTCTTCGAAGCGGCCGGCTTCCACGTCGTTGAGGCGGAAACCGTAGCCCGGAACGGGCAGGCGTTCCGGCGCTACCGGATGCGGAAGGACGGGCTCGGCGCCTGACGGCCTACGCCGCGTCGAGTCCCAGATCGATGATCGCCGAACTGTGGGTGATCCAGCCGACCGAGATCAGATCGACCCCGGAGGCCGCGACCGCCCCAACCGTCTCCCGGTTGATCCGGCCCGATGCCTCGGTCACGGCGCGCCCATCGACCATGGCCACGGCCTGCCGCAGAGTGTCGGGGCTCATGTTGTCGAGGAGCACCGCGTCGGCGCCGACCGAGAGTGCCTGTTCGAGTTGCGCCAAGGTATCGACCTCGACCTCGATCTTGACGAGGTGGCCGGTCTTCGCTCGCGCCCGCTCGATGGCCGGGATGATGCCGCCCGCGACCGCGACGTGGTTGTCCTTGATCAGCACCGCATCGTCGAGGCCGAAGCGGTGATTCGAGCCGCCGCCCGCGCGCACGGCGTGCTTCTCCAGTGCCCGCAGGCCCGGCGTGGTCTTGCGGGTGCAGACGATCCGTGCCTTGCCGTACGGCCGCGCCGCTTCGACAAGGGAGGCTGTCGCCGTAGCGACTCCGCTCAGGCGGCAGAGCAGATTGAGGGCGACACGCTCGGCGGTCAGCACGGCGCGGGCCGGGCCGGAGAGGCGGATCACCGTATCGCCCGGCGCGACGCGGCTGCCGTCGGGCCGCTCGATCGAGACCGAGAGGCTGGGGTCAATCAACGCGAAGGCGATGGCGGCGGCGTCCGTACCGGCGATCACGCCATCCTGCCGCGAAGCGATGACCGCCTCCATGCGCTCGCCCGCCGGGACGATGGCATCCGTGGTGATGTCGCCGGCCCGGCCGAGATCTTCGAGAAGGGCCGCCCGCACCACCGGCTCGACGAGGAGACGGGGGAGCGGCAGCAGGACGTCGTCAGGCATCGGTGAGTTCCTGAAGCACGAGAGCGTCCGCCGCGGCCGTCGTGACCACGGAGTGCCGGGCCGGAAGCTGGCCCGGATAGTCGCTGCGCCAATGGGCGCCGCGGCTCTCGCGTCGGCCGAGCGCCGCACGGGCGATCATCAGGCCGGTCGCGGCTGCATCGGAGCCGCGCTCGGACAGATCGGTGAGTTGCGCCACGGCCTGCGACAGCCCCGCTTCGTCGCGCACGACGCCGACGTAGCGTTCCAAGATACCACGTGTCGCGATCAGAACCGCCGGATCCTCCGGCCGGATCTCGGGTAACGGCGCGGGCCGATCGGCTCCCGCGAGCACCGACGCGTCTCCGATCGATTCCGCGATGCGGGGCGCGAAGGCCAGGGCTTCGAGAAGCGAGTTGCTGGCAAGCCGGTTCGCGCCGTGCAGCCCGGTCGAGGAAACCTCGCCGCAGGCCCAGAGGCCCGGCACGGTGCTGCGGCCGGCTTCGTCCACGAGGATGCCGCCCATATGATAGTGCGCTGCCGGACGGACCGGAATCGGCTGCACCGCCGGGTCGATCCGGGCCTCGGCGCAGAGCGCGGCAACGGTCGGGAAGCGCTGAGGCATGCGCTCGCCGAGGCGGCCGGTCGTGTCGAGATAGACGGTGCGACCGCGGCCGAGCGCCTGGAAGATGCCGCGGGCAACCACGTCGCGCGGAGCAAGGTCTCCGCCCTTAATGCCGGCCATCACCGGCGCGCCGAACTCGTCGATCAGCCGCGCACCCTCGCCCCGGAGGGCCTCGGTCGCGAGCGGCATGGGATCGCGACCGGCCGCGATGGCGGTCGGGTGGAACTGCACGAATTCCAGATCGCGCAGGGCCGCACCGGCCCGGGCCGCGGCCAGCAGGCCGCGTCCGAGGGCACCACGGGGGTTGGTGGTCGAGGCGTAGAGCGCGCCGACGCCGCCGGTTGCCAGCACCACCGCGCGGGCAGGCAGGCGGAAGGCGACGCCGTCGCGCTCGCACACGACGCCGCGCACGCGTCCATCGGCGTCCCGCATCAGGCCGTGCAGGCCGGCGACGAGGATCTCGATCGAGGGCGTCGCCTGAGCCGCGCAGACCAGCGCGTCGAGCACCGTGCGGCCGGTCGAGTCGCCCCGCGCCCGCACGATGCGGCGGCGGCTATGGGCCGCCTCCAGCCCGAGCGCCAGCGAACCATTCGCCTCTCGGTCGAACCCCGTGCCGAGCGCGACGAGCCAGTCGATCAGGCCCGGTCCCGCCTCGGCGACGCGGAGCGCCACCTCCCGCTCGGTGAGTCCGGCCCCCGCCGCGCACGTGTCGTCCGCGTGGAGGGAAGGCGCATCGTCCGCGGCAACCGCGGCGGCGATACCGCCCTGCGCCCAACCCGTCGCGGTGCCGGCGCCGAGGGGAGCTGCCGTGATGAGGGTGACCGGCCGCGGCGCGAGCCGCAGGGCGGTGGCGAGCCCCGCCACCCCGGCGCCGACCACGATCACCCGGTCGGCAGGGCTCCGGGCGAAAATGCTCATCAGGCGGCCTGCCGCGGTGAGACGGTCTGGGTCGGCTTGACCGCGAGCATCCGCTCGACGGCGAGCCGCGCCCGTTCGGCCAGCCCTTCCTCGACGGTGATCTCGTGCGTCATCGTCTCCAGCGAACGACGGATGTTACCGAGCGTGATCCGCTTCATGTGCGGGCAGAGATTGCAGGGCTTGATGAACTCGATGTCCGGGTTGGCCACCGCAATGTTGTCGGCCATCGAGCACTCGGTCACGAGCACGACCTGCGAGGGCCGCTTCTCGGTGACGTAGTTCATCATCATCGCCGTCGAGCCGGAGAAGTCCGAGGCCTCGACCACCTCCGGCGGGCATTCCGGATGGGCGATGACGGTGATGCCGGGATAACTGTCCCGCACATCGGCGATGTCGGCCGGGGTGAAGCGCTCGTGCACCTCGCAGTGGCCGGCCCAGGTCAACATCTCGACTTCAGGCACCTGCTGCTGGACGTTGCGCGCCAGGAACTCGTCGGGGATCATCAGAACGCGCGGAACGCCGAGCGCGCGCACCACATCGGCGGCGTTGCCCGAGGTGCAGCACACGTCCGACTCCGCCTTCACCGCGGCGGAGGTGTTGACGTACGTCACCACCGGCACGCCGGGATATTTCGCCCGGAGCGCGCGCACGTCGGCGGCGGTGATTGAATCGGCGAGCGAGCACCCCGCGGCCATATCGGGCATCAGCACGGTCTTGCCCGGGTTCAGGAGCTTGGCGGTCTCGGCCATGAAATGGACGCCGGCCAGAACGATGACGTCCGCATCCACCCGCGCCGCCTCGCGTGCCAGCGCGAGACTGTCGCCGACGATGTCCGCAACGGTGTGGAAGATCTCCGGCGATTGATAATTATGAGCCAGAACCACGGCGTTGCGCTCGCGTTTCAGGCGGAGGATCGCCTCGACGTCCGGGGCAAGCGCCGGCCACTCGATGGCCGGCACATGGCGGCTCACCCGCTCATAGAGGTCGGGCAACGGGAAGGCCCGTCCGGCGGGCTCGCGAAAGGCGGATCCGGCCTGGGACATCGCGGTCTCCTTTATGCTCAAAGTGAGCATTGTGCCGCCTAACTTAGGCGTGGTGATCCGCCTTGTCCAGATATGCTGAGACTGAGCATAACGTTTTTGCGACGCAAAAGGTCTGCTGCAACTGCACATCCTGAACGTCGGCGCGCGGCCGACGATGTCGATGAGACGAAGTATAAGAGGTTCAAAGGTCCTCGCGAACGATACCATCCACGATCACTTCGCCACCTAAGCGATCATTGAAAGCCAACGTTAACCCCTGCCAAGGCATCATCTTCGCTATCGCCACGAAGAGTTTTCCGCCGATCCAAGAGTCAACCTGCGGGTGAGCAGCGCAACTCAGGCGGAACGATCTTGGGTCTACCGTTCGGAATATGTGGCAAAGAAGAACGTTGGGGTCCTCTAACGCCATGCTATCCTTCAAGCTCGGCCGCCATGCCGGACCATCCGCATCTGCCACACCCGACGTTCCGCCTGCCGGAGCGTCCGATGAGGCGCGCCTGATCAGCGCGCTCAAGCGCTTGGCGGATCGTGCTGCGCTCGATGTGACCGCCACGCCGGGGAGCGCGTTGGACGTCGCTCTGAGCGACCTCGAGCGCTCGCAGCATCATGGGCTGCGTGCCGAGCGGAGCCATATCGCCGCCATCGCCCGGGAAGCCTCGGAAGGCGCCATCAACATCGGCTGGACGACCTACGATGTCGGCGAGGTTGCGCAAGCCACGCAGACGATCGCGAGCGCCATCGAGGAGATGGGCGCTTCCATCGCGGAAGTCGCCGAGACGTCGGAGGCCGCCGGCTCCAGCGCCGCACAGGCGCGCGAGGCGATGACCGCCTGCATGTCCGACGTCGGCAATGCCCGCTCTGCCATGGATTCGATTCGCGATCGCACGCATCAGATCGATGAGCGGCTTCAGTTGCTCCAGAACGCCATCGCCGAGATCGGCACGATGGCGGGTACCATCGCCACGATCTCCAGCCAGACGAACCTGCTGGCACTCAACGCCACCATCGAGGCGGCGCGCGCCGGCGAGGCGGGCCGCGGCTTCTCCGTCGTCGCGGCCGAGGTGAAGTCGCTCTCCGGGCAGACCGCCCGCTCGACCGAGCAAATCCGCACCTGGCTCCACACGCTACAGGGCGAGATGAGCCAGATCGCCCGTGCCGTCGAAGAGAGCCGTTCGGCGGTCTCGACCGGCAGCTCCGTGGTCGACAGCCTGGGAACCCGCGTCGAGGGCGCGGCCGAGCAGATCGCGCGCACGAGCGAAATGACCACGGCGCTGGCCGCAGCCATCACGCAGCAGAGCAGCGCAACGGCGGAGATATCGAGCAGCGTCCAGAACATTGCCGCGAAGGCGGCCAAGACCCGCACCGAGATCGACAGCATCACCAAGCGCTTGGTCAAAGCCGAGACTCTGGCACAGACGGCGCTGGCGGATGCGAGCGGGCTCGGCTTCTACGAGTTGGTACGCCTGCCCGCCGATCTCGGTCTGTGGAAGCGCGGGCTCGCGACGATCCTGCTCGGCGCGGCGCCCGCCGATCCGGCTGCCGCCGTGCTTCGTAACCGCGCCGCCCGGCAGGTCGCACAGGGTCTCACCGCCGACCCCGCCCGCGGGCAATGGGCGGACGCCTTCCTGAAGGCCGAGGCCACGGCCCACGACGAGGCCGAGCGTATGGTCAAGGCGATTGCCCAGAACAATTGGGATGTTGGAACGCCGGCCTACCAAGCCGCGAATGCGGCGATGAAGGAGATGGCCGAAGCCGCGGCCCGGATCATCGAAGCGGCGTGAGCCGCAGGCGTCCGTTCAAACCGAGACCGTGGGGCCGCCCCTGCCGAACCGGCGGGAGCGGCCTCGGCCGCGATCAGGCGGCCTCGTCGTCATCAAGCGTCGGATCGCCGGTCCAGGCGGTGGCGAAGGCGGCCAGATGACGGGCGTCGGAGAAAGCGACCACCGTCACGGTGCGCTCCGTCGGTGTGGCGCCGGGATAGGGCGCGAGCAATACCGTCTCCTGTGACAGGCGGGCATCGGGCGCCTTCGCATCGAGCCATGCCTTCGCCTCCGGCGTCAGGGTCGCCGGATCGGCGAGCGCCCGCGAGTCGGAGCGCAGCACGATGATCGTCGTGCCGAGTGCCGGATTGGCGTCCTGAATCTGCTTGATGATGTCGATCATCAGCCTCTCACTTCCGATGCCGCGATGTCGCTGAGCTGAACCGCCGGCTGCGTGTCGGTGAAGTTCGGGATATCCCCGAAGATCTCCGGTCCGTCCGCCGTCGCGGCGGCCTTGAACGCGTCGGCGGATTCGAAGCGCAGCAGCGCCATGACCTGATAGGGCGGCGCGCCGCCGTCCGGCGTGCCGACGCCCTTCACGACCGTGTAGTCGTGCAGGCCCTTGGAGGTCCAACGCTCGCTGACCAGCGGCATATGCTTCTTGAGATAGTAGTCCATATCGAAGCGGGTGCCGGCGCCGCTCGGATACATCACGCTGACGAGGATCATGGCGTCTCCTTACGCCGGCTTCTTCTTAAGGCCGGCGGAACGGGAACATGACGCACCCCTCCGCCGGATCAAGCCGAACCTTTCGTCAGTGCAGCTTTACGCGTGGCTCGGTGCGCCGGGTCAGCGCTCGGGCCAGGGCATCGAGGCTGGTCTTCCACCAGCCGTTCACCGCTGTCTCGTGCATCTTGTAGAGCGAGCGGTACATCAGGCGGGCGAAGAGCCCGGCGATGAACATGTTCCTCCCCTGGATGAAGCCCATCAGGTTGCCGACCGCGGTGTATTCTCCGAGCGAGACCAGCGAGCCGAAATCACGGTACTTGAACGGCTTCAGCGGCCGGCCCGCGAGGCGATTGGCCATCTGCCCGTAGAGGTGCGATGCCTGCTGGTGCGCCGCCTGGGCGCGCGGCGGGATCGGCGTCTGCGAGCCCTCCTCCACGAGGTAGGCGCAATCGCCGATAGCGAAGATATCGAGATCGCGGGAGGTCTGCAGCGTCGGCGTGACGACGAGCTGGTTATTGCGGGTGCTCTCGAGACCGCCGAGATCTTTGAGGAAGGCCGGTCCCTTCACGCCCGCGGCCCAGACCACGAGTTCGGACGGGATGAAGCCGCCGTCGGCGAGCAGAACCCCATCAGCCCGCACCTCGGTGACACGAGCCTGCACCCTCACCTCGACACCGATCTTGGCGAGCTGCCCCATCACTTCCGCGGCCAAGCGCTGCGGCACCGCGGGCAGGATGCGGTCGGCGGCTTCCACCAGGGTGATCTTGAGATCCTTGGCCGGATCGATCCGGTCGAGGCCGGTGCGGGCGACCTCGCGGGTGGTGCGGTGCAGCTCCGCCGCCAATTCCGTCCCGGTCGCGCCCGCGCCGATCACCGTGACGTGGAGCTGGCCGGGACGCACCGGACCCTCCTGGGTGTGTGCCCGCAGCATGCCGTTGACGAGGCGCTGGTGAAAGCGCAGCGCCTGCTCCTTGGTGTCGAGGGCGATGGCGTGCTCGGCGACGCCCGGCGTTCCGAAGTCGTTGGTGGTGGAGCCGACCGCCAAGATCAGCGTATCGTAGGAAATTGCCCGCACGGGCGTGACCTCACGCCCCTCGCTGTCGCGGCTCGCGGCGAGATGGATCACCCGCTTCTCACGATCGAGGCCGGTCATCTCGCCGATGCGGTAGCGGAAGTGGTTGGCGTGAGCGTGGTGCAGGTAATCGACGGCGTGATGGCCGACATCGAGCGAACCGGCGGCAACCTCGTGCAGCAGCGGCTTCCAGATGTGGGTGCGGGCGCGATCCACCAGTGTGACGTGGGCCTTGCCGCGCTTGCCGTATTTGTTGCCGAGCTTGGTCACTAACTCCAGGCCGGCTGCCCCTCCCCCCACCACGACGATCTTGTGCAGATCCGTGACCGTTTCGCTCGGAACCATCCTCGCCCCACCTCGAAAGAAACAGGCCGCCTCGCGCGGCGGCGCTTCAGTTTGGAATGATCTTACAACAGCAACCCTTCAAGAACCCACACGTTCGCCGCGGAGGTGGGGTGCAAGTTTGACAAGACACAGTGGAACAACTGCAAAATTTTTTTTGATGTTCCGGTTACCCGATTCTAGGTCTTCGGCGCGCCAGGCTGCCGAAGGGGGTGGGCGCGGACCACGGCGTCGAGAGTCAGCACCGTTTCGGCGATGCGCCGGACCGTAGGGTAGGGATCGGTCTCGATGCCGAAGATGCCGGTGCCGACCCAAAGGCTGACAAGGCAGAGGTCGGCATGACTCACCGCGTCGCCCTGGCAGAAGCGGCCGGTCCCCTCCTCCGTCGAGAGCCGGGTCTCCAGCACCTTCAGGCCCGAGGTGAAGGCGTTGCGCAGGAATTCGAGCATGCGCTCACGCGGCAAGCTATAATTCTCGCTCAGGAACGTGCGCACGCGCGGCACGTAGAGGGGGTGGGTGTCGCAAGCCACCACCTGGGCCAGGGAGCGGGCACGGGCCCGCGCCCGAGGCTCTGTGGGGAGCAGCTTCACGCCCGCCTGCGTCTCCTCAAGGTAGTCGAGGATCGCCAGCGACTGGGTCAGGGGCGGCCCGTCGCCGTCGAACAAAGCGGGCACCGCACCCTGCGGATTGATCGCGAGGAAACCCGGCTTGAACTGGTCGCCGGCATCGAGGTCGAGGAAGATCTCCTCGTAGGCGATCCCCTTGAGGTTCAGTGCGATGCGCACGCGGAAGGCCGCTGCGGAGCGCCAGTTGCCGTACATCTTCATGGCCGGATCGTCCCTCTCTCGGCTCAGAAGCCGTTGAGCGTCAGTTCGGTGTGCTCGACTTGGGGCGGGCTCTCGAACGTGTCCGAGACCAGCGCCCGGTACGCCTTCCAGGCGTCGGAGCCGGTGAAGTCCCGCGTATGCGCTTCCAGCGTGTCCCATTCGATCAGCAGGCGATAGCGCTGCGGCTTCTCGATCGAGCGGCGTACGGCGAAGCTGCGGCAGCCTGCGGCGGCGCGAAAGATTTCGGCGGCCTGGGCGATGCCAGTCTCGAACGCGGCCTCCGAGCCGGGCTTCACGTCGATCTGCGCGATTTCCAGAATCATGGCCGTCGTCTCCAGGTCGAGCGCTCGGTCCGGGGGCAGGGCCGAGCTCGATCACTCGGCTATAGCGACCGTACTGGGGCCGGCAAGGCCTGTGGGGATACCAGACGTTTCAGAGGCAGACCGGATCGTCATTCGCCTTTATCTCGGCAATCCGACCCTCATTGTCCGCGATCCAGTCGAAGCTCCAAGTATGCTGGCAGGGAAATGCCTGCTGCACGGAACTCGATTGTCGACGCCCCTCGATCTCGCGGCGCTGGAAACCTTGAGCGTCGAGAGTCCGAACGAGATCGGCCTCCGGCAATCCGACCGGGCAGGCCGTCAGGACACGCTTCGCGAAGACTCGATCCGCCGATCGGAGTTCGTGCGGCAAGCCTTCAGCCAAAAGCGGGCGCGAAGCGGGGTTCGGCCTCATCGCGAAGTGGACTGCCAGCAGGAGCCCACCTGTCGAAGTGAGAGCCACCAGTAGGGTGAAGCCGATGCCCGGGAGGATGCGCTTGGTTCGCGTCTCCATCGCTTCGTCCTCCGCCTATTGACGCAACGACGAAAAAAGCCCCTCCCTTGCGGAAGAGGCTTTTTCGATCGCCGAAACGGCTGATGCTTACGCAGCGAGCGAGCGCAGCACGTAAGGCAGGATGCCGCCATTGCGGAAGTATTCCAGCTCGTCGAGGGTATCGATCCGGCAGGTCAGCGGCACCTCCTGCTTCGAGCCGTCCGCCGAGGTGATCTCCGCGATGAGCGTCTGGCGCGGCTTCAGCTCGCCCGCCAGCCCCTTGATCGTCACGGTCTCGTCGCCCTTCAGCCCCAGCGACTGCCAGGACGTGTCGCCCTGGAAGACCAGCGGGACCACGCCCATGCCGACGAGGTTCGAGCGGTGGATGCGCTCGAAGCTCTCGGCGATCACGGCGCGCACGCCGAGCAGCTTCGTGCCCTTGGCCGCCCAGTCGCGGGACGAGCCGGTGCCGTACTCCTTGCCGGCGAAGACGACGAGCGGCGTGCCCTCCTCCGCGTATTTCTGCGCGGCGTCATAGATGTACATCCGCTCACCGTCGGGCTGATGCAGGGTGAGGCCGCCTTCGACGACGTTGCCGCTCTCGTCCCGCACCATCTGGTTCTTGATGCGGATGTTGGCGAACGTGCCCCGCATCATCACCTCGTGGTTGCCGCGCCGCGTGCCGTACTGGTTGAAGTCCTGCACCCGCACCTGATGCGACTGCAGGTACTCACCGGCGGGCGACGCCGCGCGGATGTTGCCGGCGGGCGAGATGTGGTCGGTCGTGATCGAGTCGAGGAACAGGCCGAGGATTCGCGCGCCCTCGATGTCGGTGATCGGGTCGGGCGTCTTGGTCATGCCCTCGAAATAGGGCGGGTTCTGCACGTAGGTGGAGCCGGCATCCCAGGCGAAGGTCTCCGCCTCAGTGACCTCGACGCCCTTCCAGTTGGCGTCGCCGCCGAACACGTCGGCGTAGCGGCTCTTGAACAGCTCCGAGGTGATGTTTTCCTCGATGAAGCGGTTCACCTCTTCCGAGGACGGCCAGATGTCCTTCAGGTAGACCGGCTTGCCGTCCGAGCCCTGGCCGAGCGGCTCGCGGGTGATGTCGATCTGGAGCGAGCCGGCCAGCGCGTAGGCCACCACCAGCGGCGGCGAGGCGAGGTAGTTAGCCCGCACGTCCGGGTTCACGCGGCCCTCGAAGTTGCGGTTGCCCGAGAGCACGGCCGCCGCGACCACGTCGTTGTCGTTGATCGCCTTCGAGATCGGGGCCGGAAGCGGGCCCGAATTGCCGATGCAGGTCGTGCAACCGAAGCCGACGAGATTGAAGCCGAGCGCGTCGAGGCTCGCCTGGAGGCCTGACTTTTCCAAATACTCGCCGACGACCTGCGAGCCGGGGGCGAGCGAGGTCTTCACCCACGGCTTCGAGGAGAGGCCCTTGGCAACCGCGTTGCGGGCGAGCAGGCCGGCGCCGATCATCACGCTCGGGTTCGAGGTGTTGGTGCAGGAGGTGATCGCCGCGATCACCACGTCGCCGTGGCCGATGTCGAAGTTCGTACCTTCGACCGCGTAGCGGCTGGCGATGTCGGCGGCCTTCTTGAACTCCTTCTCCATGGAATCGGCAAAGCCGGCCTTGGCGGCATCGAGCAGCACCCGGTCCTGCGGGCGCTTCGGACCGGCAAGCGACGGGCGCACCGTGCCCATGTCGAGTTCGAGCGTGTCGGTGAAGACCGGATCGGGCGTCTTGGCGTCGCGCCACATGCCCTGCGCCTTGGCGTAGGCCTCGACCAGCGCGACGCGTTCGTCCTGCCTGCCGGTGACCTTCAGGAAGTCGATGGTCTTCTGGTCGATCGGGAAGAAGCCGCAGGTCGCGCCGTATTCAGGCGCCATGTTGGAGATCGTGGCGCGGTCGGCGACCGGCATGTCGTCGAGGCCGGGACCGTAGAACTCCACGAACTTACCGACCACGCCCTTCTTGCGCAGCATCTGCGTGACGGTGAGCACGAGGTCGGTCGCGGTGGTTCCCTCGGGGAGCTTGCCCGACAGCTTGAAGCCGACGACTTCGGGGATCAGCATCGAAAGCGGCTGACCGAGCATGGCCGCCTCGGCCTCGATGCCGCCAACGCCCCAGCCGAGCACGGCGAGGCCGTTGACCATGGTGGTGTGCGAATCGGTGCCGACGAGGCTGTCCGGATAGGCACACGGGAAGGGATCTCCATCTCCACCCGCCCCGGTCCACACCGTCTGCGACAGGTATTCGAGATTCACCTGGTGGCAGATGCCGGTGCCGGGAGGCACGACGGAGAAGTTATCGAACGCCGACTGCCCCCATTTCAGGAAGGTGTAGCGCTCGCCATTGCGGGCGTATTCGAGGGCGACGTTGTCGCCGAGCGCCTTCGGGGTGCCGAACTCGTCGACGATCACCGAGTGGTCGATGACGAGATCGACCGGCACCAGCGGGTTGATCTTCTGGGGGTCGCCGCCGAGCGCGACCATGGCGTCGCGCATGGCGGCGAGGTCCACCACTGCGGGCACGCCCGTGAAATCCTGCATCAGCACGCGGGAGGGGCGGAAGGCGATCTCAGTCTCGGCCTTGCCCTTGTTGCCGAGCCACGCCACGGCGGCCTCGATGTCGCCCTTGCGGACCGAGCGGTCGTCCTCGAAGCGGAGAAGGTTCTCAAGGATCACCTTCATCGAGAACGGCAGCGCGGTCGCGTCGGCCAAGCCGTTCTTCTGTGCCTCGGGGATGGAGTAGTAGGAGTAGGTCTTGCCCCCTGCCTCAAGCGTCTGGCGGGCCTTGAAACTGTCGAGCGATGCCACGGCGAGTCGGTCCTGAGCTGGCGTTAGCGAACACGGAGCAGGCATAACCTGCGCCACGAGAGGTGTTCGGCCGGATGCGCTCCAAGGAGCGCGCGCCGCCCCGGGGGTGCCCGGGTAGCGAGTGCCCTCGGGGATCTCCCGGCGGCCGGAAGGCCCGCGAATGACACTCAGGATGGTGCGCGAGGGGCGGTTTGGACGCCCTTGAATGATCGCGCGGCGCAGCCTGAGCCGGTCTATAGAACGTTTCGAAATTGGCCGCTACTGGCCCGATGACACAGCCGCGCGACTGACATTCCAGCCCCGAGCGCTGTGCAAAAGCCGCTCGATCAGCCTGCCCTGGCCGGAGCGTTGCAGCGGCGCAAGGCCGCCCGGAATGCGTCGCGCCAGTTGGGCACGAGGCGGGCGAGCCGGGGCTTCCCGCCACTCGCGGCCGGACTCCCGGCCACATCCTCCTCGGTCAGGCGGGTCGGGGCCAGGGGCGGCTGCTCGTGACCCCTGATAGTCGATCCTGCCAATCCGCCTCTGGGAACGCAGAACCAATGCGCCGGCGATGCGTGCGGTTCGCGCGACGCGGAACGATCGGCTATAGGCCGCAAACGGCCTGATCGCCGACGCGATCCGGACTCGCCCCTCTTATCGCGGGCGGTCATTCAGCTTCCCACGCGGCGAAGACGAGACGTGCGGACCCTCCCCTCATCCAAGGCCGATCCGTGCGGTTGATCGTAGAGAATCTTGCCTGCCGCCGTTCGGGGCGCCGGATCTTTGCCGGGCTCTCCTTCGCCGTCGGTCCCGGCGAAGGACTGATGGTGACCGGACGAAACGGCGCCGGCAAATCGAGCCTGCTGACTATGCTCTCCGGTCGCCTCAAACCCGATGCCGGTGCCATTCGCGTCGAGGGCACCGGCGAGGCGACATTGCCGGAATGCCTTCATGTCGTCGGGCACCGGGACGGACTGAAATCGGCGCTGACGGCGGCGGAGAATCTCGAATTCGCCCGCAACCTTCTCGGTCACCCGGCCGCCTCTCCGGTTCAGGCCCTGGAGGCGCTGGGCCTGCCGCATGTGGCGCGGCTGCCGGTGGGCTACCTCTCTGCCGGACAAAGGCGCCGGGTGGCGCTGGCCCGGCTCCTCGTCTGTCGCCGCCCGGTCTGGCTTCTCGACGAGCCGACCGCCGCCCTCGACCTCGCTTCGCAAGGGGTGCTTGCCGGCCTGATGCGACACCACCGCGCTGAGGGCGGCATCGTGATTGCTGCAACGCACCAAGCCCTCGGGCTTGAGGATGCCCGCGAGCTGCGCATCGGACCTGTCGCGGCCCCGGCCGAGGATGCGTTCGCCGCGGAGGAGTGGCTGTGATGCGCGCCTTCTCCGCCCTGCTCGCCCGCGATCTGAAGCTCGCCGCCCGTGTCGGCGGCTCGGGCGCGCTGTCGCTGGTCTTCTTCCTGATGATCGTGGTTCTGGTGCCCTTCGCCCTCGGGCCCGATCTGAACCTGCTCTCGCGGATCGGCCCGGCGATCCTGTGGCTGTCCGCCGTGCTCGCCACCCTGATCGGGCTCGACCGGCTGTTTCAATCCGACGAGGAGGACGGCTCCCTCGACCTGATGACCGGTGCCGCCGTTCCGCTCGAACTGGTGGTGCTGGCCAAGGTGCTCGCCTCCTGGCTCACCACCGGTCTGCCCCTGGCGCTCGCCTCGCCGCTGTTCGGCCTGCTGGTCGCGCTTTCGCCGAAGGCCATGGGCGCCACGGCACTGACGCTCGCGCTGGGCACGCCGGCTCTGGCCTTCATCGGCGCGGTCGGCGCGGCCCTCACCGCCACCATCCGCCGCGGTGGCCTGATCCTGGCGATCATCGTGCTGCCGCTGATGATTCCGACCCTGATCTTCGGCGTCTCGGCGGCGGAGGCCGCTCTCGGCGGCACGGTGCCGTTCGCGACACCGCTCGCCGTGCTGGCCGCCTTGAGCCTGATCGCGGCGGTGGTCGGCACCCTAGCCGCCGCCGCCGCCCTGCGCTGGTCGGAGTGACAGCGGCACCGGCTGCGACCGCCCGCGGGCTTCGCCTACTTGTCGCAACCGATGCAGATACCGGTGTCGATCTTGTCGTCTTTCCGCTCCATGGCGGTCTCGCGGTCGGGATTGTTCGAATCCCGGCGTGCTCCTCCGGCCCCGGCCGGCGGCATGGTCCGGCCGACGGGCGAGGTATTGGGCGCGTAGATGGTCGAGGCCGGGTCACCACCGGTGCCGGTCTGAGCCGGTCCCTGCGCGACGGCCGGAACAACGAGGAGGGCCGTGAGGCCCGCTACGGAAACGAGACGTGCGATCATCGGTGAACTCCCTAGAAGTTCCAACGCCGTAAGCCCCCGTCGGTTCACCCCTCCCCTACGTCCGTCCTCTCAGTCGGGCCAGCGGATCGCCGCCTCGCGCAGACCGATCAGACGCGCCTCGTCCAGTCCGAAGGAGCGCGCGGCATCGTAGACCTCACCCGACACGCTCACGTCGCAGCTTCCGTTGAGGGCGCCTCCGGCGCAGTGGGCAAGAGCCCGCTGATGGCTCGACGTCTCCGCGGGACCGACGCGGATCAGGAGCTTGCCTGCCATCCGCACCTCGCCTCCGGCGTCCTTCGGCAGAAGTCCGACACAGGTGATCTCCTCCTCGGTCGTGTAGACGAGGTGGCAATGTTCGAGGGTGACACGCTCGCCGATATGGTGCCGCGCGGCCCCAAGGAAGGCGACGACGTCCGACGGCGCTTCCAGTCCCCTCGATGCGGAAGGGATGAGCAACCCGGTCAGAAACACCGCGCACTCAACTCGCATGACAACGCCCTTCCAACGATCCTGCAGATCGGTTTTGCAATTCGCAGGCCGAACCGGACCAGAGGGTTCGCAGGCGGGGAGAGTGGAGCGTGCGAGGCAGGGATGTCAGCGCATCTGGCCGGTCTGCGGCGCGTGGGTGTTCTGATTGTCGGTCGGACCGGTGCGCGTGAAGGCAAACACGATGAGCGCCGCCATCAGCAGCAGCACGATGGGAAAGGCAAACATCCAGCGAGGCATCTCAGGCATCCGAAAACGGCATCAGGCGGACCGGAACTCGCGAGCGGGCCTTTGGCTCCGTCGAATGGAGCGTTGCCAGCATATGCAGTCAGCGCATGCCCGTTCCGACGCGCCGCCAATTGCATTGTGCAGTGCAACGTGAGAAATACGGGATATGCCGGATCGCGATGGCGTCGCGGTTCTGCAGCCCTTCTTGGGCGTTTCCTCCCTAGACTTCGGGCCGTCCCTCGGGGCGGCCTTTTTTGTTTTTGTTGCCGCCCGTTACTCGGGCATGCCCCAATACAGCCCATCGCTCGGATTTGCTGACGCGGTCGCTCTCTGCGCGAGGTCAGCCATGGGACCACGGCCTCGGGCGTCATCCACGCCGGGTGTCGTCATCAGGCCGCAGGGGCGCCAGGAAACCGAGTCGCTATCGAGGGACTTGGATGCGCATAGCCGCCCTTCCTGCGTGGTTCAGGAGTTTCCGTGGCCTTCGTTCAGGAGTTTCATATGCGCCGCACCGCTCTCACCCTTGCCGCCTTGAGCTGTCTCGGCTCGGGCGCGGCGACCGCCCAGGTGCAACCTCCCGGTCCGTTGGGAGGTCCATTTCCGCCGGGCACGATCATCCAGCGTCAGACCAACACGACCGGCAACACCGTCGATTACATTATCGCGCCCGGCGCCACCGGAGCAGATACCATCACCACCAACTCTGCGGCAGGCGGCAATGCCGGCCAACCGGAGCGCGCGATCCCGCAAGGCAGCGCCGGCGGCGGCAATGGCGGCGGAAGCTCTCGCTAGAGGCGGGTCGGATGTCGGCAGACCTGCCGCCAGGAGCCTCTGGTGGCGGGTCAACCTTCCTCACGAAATGGCATCTGGCCTCAGCCAATGCGGATAAATCTCTGAGAAACAACTTAAATTTAGTATCCAACGCAACATCGAAGAACGCCTCGTGTTGGGTCTGTCGGATCAGTAGATCGCGAGGCGGCATCCGACGCCGCGACGGGGAGCGAAGCGATGGGCCGAGCGGCAGCAATCGGGATACTGGCCGCGCTTTCCCTCATCGATCCCTCCCTGGCGGCAGGTCGGCTGAGGATGGAGGACAAAGCCTCCCTGTGGCCGCGCGCCGGAGCCAGCGAGAAGATCGATTTCACCAACCGCGTCGGCAAGGCGATGAGCACGCTCTCGCCCGACCTCGACAGCGGCTATTTCATGCGCTGCCTGGAAGAAGTGGCCAATATCGGCGACACCAAGTCGTTGACGCTGAGCGACATGGTGCGGACCTGCGTCTCTCTGCAGGGCAGCCGGTCCAATGGCTCGGAGTGATGCTGCGCCCGTTCGAGGGAGGAGAGGCGGCCTGACGTTCTGACGGAACGAAGCCTGGAACCCGGCAGCTTGGAAGAGTGGTGCCGCAAGAGGGAGGCGAAACCTTGGATTCTCCACAGCCAAAAACATCAATGTTATCAGGGTCTCTAGCCTGTCACTGCGCCTGTAGCTAATCCCGCATCTACCACCTGTATCTAACGGGTCTGAGGGATGCGCTGCCGATCCCACGACTACCTGTACCAGCGGGCCGAGAGTCGGTTCTGGTGGCTGCGCTTGCAGTACCCCAAGGCGATGGGTCGCAGGCCGCTTCAAAAGAGTCTGGGGACGGCCGATCGGAGCGAGGCCGGGATCAAGGCGCTCCCCCTGATCCAACAGCACAAGCTCGACCTCTGGGAGTTCCGAAATCGGAAGGACGAGCGCTTCAAGCTCACCGCCACCCGAAAGTGGCCTTTGGGCGAATCGATGCTCGAAGACGGCACGCGGATCATCTCGACCGAGTGGTCAGCCCTGTTCATCAAGGACGGTGCGCTGATGAAGGAGGAGCGTGACCAGTGGCATGTGAACCTCGATGCGCGTTTCGATTCGGAGCCGTACGAGCAGGCCGCTGAGAAGGAAGCAGCGACGCCTAAGCCGAAAGCTACGGATAGCGATCTGGCGCTGCTCGATGAGTACCTGCGCTACAAGGGCCACGAGACCACGGGCAGCTACGCGGCCGAGGCCCGCTCAACCTGGGCGGAGTTCAAGGTGTTCACCGGGGGCAAGCCGATCAAGGACTGCGACCGCACCGATGGCCGTGCCTACGTGGACTTTCTCCGGAGCAAGGACCTGAAGACCGCGACCGTCGTGAAACGGGTCAACTTCCTCGCCGCTCCAATCAATCACGCCAACGAGACGGGCGACCTGAAAGGGAATCCTTTCTTCAAGGTGGTCGATCACAAGGACGACAAGTTGGAGCGGCTTTGCTTCGACGCCGACGACATGGCGCTGGCCAACGCCCAGATGCTGCCGAAGCTCGGCAAGGACGAGCGGTTGATGTGGCTGATCCTCGCCGCCACCGGCATGCGCCACTCCGAGGCGTTCGCGATTCGTGAGGAGTTCAGGGAGGACGGGATTCGCTACGTGCGGGTTGGGAAGAAGACCGATTCGAGCAAGCGCCGCGTGCCGCTGCCCGACTGCCTGCTCCCTCATCTCCCAACGAAAATCACCGGCCCTCTGTTCGAGGACCCGAACCTCAAGAACATCTCGAAGAACCTGCTCCGGGCGGTGCGACGGGTAGTGACCAAGGACAAGCGCAAGGTGGTCTACTCCCTGCGCCATCGCGTCCACACCCGCCTGCGCGAGATCGAGTGCCCGATCGACGTACAGAAGGAGATCGTCGGTCACGAGAACGGCGACCATGGAAACTACGGCAAATTCTCGATTGCTCTTCTGAAGCGTTGGATCGACGAAATTAACTACTAAACAGCATTATGACTCCGCAAATTATTGATGTCATCCTAACCTAACAGGCGCAGCTTTACTCCTACCGACGCTATCAATTTTTACTTGGGATTTTATGTTGCCGCGTTTCGAAGATGTGCGCTTCGGCAGCAACATAGGCCGTCCAGATTGGCCCATTAGTTGTATTAGACCCCCTATTGAGTCAAACCTTTCGCTACCATCACAGGACAAGCTCAGAAGACTAGCGCTTTGGTAATTACCATCAATCTTGCGTTTTATCTGGTTCCTTCCGAGACATCGAGCAACTTCAGGATCGCTCACATGCTCATTGAGAAGGCGGCGGAAAAAGTTGCTGAATATGTCTATTGATTGAATCAATACATCGGTCCGAGAGTCAACAAAATTGATGTTGTCTATCACGACCTTACGGATGTCGTATCCATCAACAACCTTCCTCTCCTCATGCGGATGCCATAGTTCCTTTTGGAGGGAAAAAGATTTATCGAAGAAGCTGTAGTCTGCCGAAGGGTCGGCGAGAGCCTTAAGGGGTTTCGTGCGGCCTCGACTCTCCAGTAAAGGGCCAACTGTATCGAGCCACCACTGCTCGTGAGTTGTTACTTTCAAAGGGTCTTTGGCGTCGATTGTCCATTCGAAGATAGCCAGTTCTTGCGGCCGACGCTGTGAGAAATAGAGCGTCGTATCCTCGATCACTGAAGCAACAAGGTCACGCATCAGGACTGTTTGAACATATAGCTGCATCGGCATGCGTTCGAGCGTTCGCCTCAATTCCCAGATGCGAGCTATTACGTCGGGATGATGCTCCTCGGTAAGATTTCGAGTCATACTCTCACATTGTAGATTTTTATGAACGGCTAATCCTTCATCTGATTCGATTCCCATATCGATAGCAGATAGATGCAAAAGAGCGCCTCGCTCGAACAACAGGTCGCTCAGCTTACGCAGGTGATCAACATCTAGGGAGCCGCCTTTTAGCTCTCCATTCGGGGCGCGAGGCCAATCCTTCGTCGAGTAAGAAATTTTCCGGCGAGCTTGACCAACCTCTCTGTGAGGAAGTGTCAACGCACAGATTGCGCTCCAGCCGGTGTGCTTCGTGAATTGCCCAGCTTCATCGATAAAAATTTCCATCTACAAAGTGCCCGTGGTGAGAACCTAACATTCGCTCAAAGGCCGATTTCCTGGGCGAGGTTCTCCTCGAACAGGCGGCCCTCCCGCACGTAGCGGCGCAGGACGGCGAGCGAGGCGTGCCGGGTCTGCGCGGCGATCTTGAACTCGCCCATTCCCGCGCGGGCGGCGCTCGTGGCGAATCCGCTCCTCAGGCTGTGACCGCTGAAAGCTGCCGCATCGAGCCCGGCAGCGGCGGCGCGGCGCTGGACGATCAGGGCGACGGCGTTGCCAGACAGCCGCCCACCGAGACGGCTGTGGCGATCGACGGCACGGAAGGCCGCCCCCTCCGCGATCCCGGCGGCGGCAAGCCACCGTTCGTAGGCGGCGGCCGGGCAGGTGAGGCGACCGGTGCGGCCGACTGCAAGCACGGCTCCGTGCCCCTCGGAATCGGTCTTGCTCTGGCGGATCGTGACCCTCAGTCCCTCAGGCAACACGGCAACGTCGGCAACGTCGAGAGCCACAAGTTCCGAGCGCCGGAGCGCGGCGGCCGTGCCGACCAGCAGCAGGGCGCGATCGCGAAGATCACCGAGACCGTCACCGAGATCAGCCAATACCTGCCGGAGGTGCCCCACGGTCAGAGCCTCGGCACGGCGCTGGGCGGAGCCACGCTCGCGGCGCAGGCCGCGCAGCACATCGGTGATGGCGGGGTGGCGGGTGTCGAGGCTGTGTCCGGCCTGCCGGTGTTGGGCGGCGATGCTGCTGACCCGCCGCGACAGGGTGGCGACGGACAGGTGCTCGTGCGCGGCGAGGTAGAGCCCGACCACGGCCGGTGGAGCGGGCATCGGGCCGAATCCCTGCGTAGCGCACCAGCGCTCGAATTCCCGCCAGTCGCTCTCGTAGGCCCGGAGCGTGTTCGGCGCGCGCGCCTGCCGAGCGAGCCCGGCGGCCCGCTCGACCACGGCATCGAGGCCGAGGGTGGGGATGCTTGCCAAGGCGGGAACAGGCAGTGTGCTCATCGGGCCTCTCCGTGCGCACGTCGGTATCCCTGCTGACCGCGCAGGGACGCAAGGCTCTCCTCGGTCCGGCGCAGGGCGTCCAGCGCCTCCGCCATGCCCTGGCCATAGCTGCGCTCAGCGTAGTCGAGCAGGTCCTGCAACTGTTGTGCGCGCCGCGCTTCGCCATCCGCGATGAGAGCAGCCAGCGCTTCGTTCGCCGCTCCGGGCCACTTCTCCGGTTTCATGGCCGCGCCTCCGCAAGCTGTCGCTGGTGCCCGCGCAGGCCATCGAGGCAGTCGCCGAGGACGAGGAGCAGCCGGACCGCTCGGGCGGTGTCCGCGCCGCGCGCCCGCAGCCGCAGGAGTCGCGCGACCTGCTCGTAGTGGAGCCGGGCCGCCTCGGCGGTGAGGCGGTCGAGCGTGTCCCGTCCGTTGTCGTCCGCTCCCGCCATGACCCGCTCTCCTCATCCAGCCGCAACCCGTCTGGGCTTTGATAAGCCTCATTATCACAGGTCAGAACCCGGCGAGCAAGCAAAATACGCAAACATGCATCATCTTCGCATTTTAGGCTTGCGAACCGGATCGCGCTCGTCCATATCAGTGATACGCAAACATGAAGCGTGGAGATCATAAATGGCGCGGTTCACGATGGAGCAGATGCTCGACGAGCTTCGGACGATCTTTCTCTACGAGGCCGATCACATCGCCATGGGCGCGGGCGAGGAGGCGGCCGAGCGGTTCCTCGGGTTCCCCTTGCGGGAGGAAGAGGGGGAGCACGAGTTCTGTGATCTCGATCCCGCTCGCGTTGATCTCGGCCGGTTCCAGATCAGCAAGACCTTCGAGAGGGCCTATGGCTTCGTCTTCGAGCCCGGCCTGACCAATGCACTCGATGAAGAGGTCCAGGACCTACTGGTCTTCATGCAGGGCACCCCGCGCGTGGGCGGACGAGCGGGTTCGGCGGGCGTCACGCACTCCTTCATGGGACCGGATGGCCTCTGCCAGACCATCGCCGACGCCGCCTACGCTCGATGGAAGCTGGAGATCGTCGAGCGCGGCGAGTTCACGACACGTGAACTCGCGCTGCTCGCCAACATGTCCGAGGGAGCGGTCCGCAACGCCATGGCGGATAAGGACGAGGGAGGGCTGAGAGCCATTCCGGGCTCCAAGCCCGTCCAGGTCGAATTCGAGGAGGCGAAGCGCTGGCTGGCGGGGCGGCGCGGGTTCAAGCCGACCCCGGTCCGGCTGCGGGATGATCCGAACCTGCGGAGCCGGTTTGGCTCGGTCCAGACGGCGGAAGAACTCGGCGAACTGATCCAGCGGCTTCGCGTGCAGTTCGAGCCCATCCTTTCGTCATCGCTCAAGGCTTGGTCAGCCGCCGAGATCGCGAGTTGGGAGATCGGCTCCTTCGCCTTCGACGCCGAGCGCGCGGCGGAACTGGCGACCGGCCTTGATGTCGATGTGCCGCTGTTCGTGGGCAAGGCGCTGGAGGTCAGTCTGCGTCGCGACGCCAAGCCGGAGGTCCGGTCGTGATCGCCAGCACCATGACCTTGCACGCCAAGGAACGCCTCCAGCAACGAGCGATCCCGCCTCTCGTCGTCGGGCTCCTCGAAACCTTCGGCACCTCGATCCGCTCAAGCGGAGCCGAGCACCTCGTCTTCGACAAGTCGGCCCTGCGGCGCCTCCGGCGCCATCTGGGCGGCGAGCGCGGCCTGCGCGTGATCTCGCCCTGGCTCGATGTCTCCGCCGTGATCGGTGACGGCGGACACCTCGTCACCGTCACCCACCGCACCCGCCGCTTCCGTCGCCCCTGAGCCCCTGAGCCCCATTCTCGAAACCAAGGCAGCCACATCGCCATGACGTATTCCAAGCGCAAGATGGCCGAACTCTTCCGCCTTCTGTCCGCCTCCGAGAAGGAACTCTGGTCCACGCATGGCATCCGCGAGGCGGGCGGCTACGCCACGCGCCTCGTGGCCGAGGCCCTCGGTGCCCGCGTGCTGACGAACGGGGTCAACAAGGGCTACGATCTCACCGACGCCAGCCTCGGCCGGATCGAGGTCCGCTCGCGGCGCTACCCCTTCGACGGTCGCCGTGAGGACCGCGTGCAGGTTCCGGCCGTGAAGCAGGGCCTGTTCGACCACTTCGTCCACGTGGTCTTCGACGAGAGCTACGGGATCGCTGGCGCGTATCTGGCCCCGCACGATCCGATTGACGTTTTGGCGAGCCGGGACCGGCGGCGCTACGTCCGCTTCGCTGATGGACGTAGCCTGCCGCAGGCGATCGATCTGACCGCCGAGGTTCGCCGCGTTCAGGCGAGCCTTTGAAGGCGATGTCGAACCGTCAGACTCTGAAAGACGCGCAGTTCCGCCCTCACGGAGTGAGGCCGCGGGCGGCTAAATACCGGATGCGCCTCTGGGAAATCCTCTGCTCCGAATCCGATACCACGGGCCTCATCAAGCCCGTGGCTCCATCGAAATCCCGCTCAGATGCCTATCAGCACGGGCCAACGAAGAAGCGCCCGCGCTACCAGGGCGGGGGCAATTCGCGCTGGCGGACGCCTCCGGAGCCACGCGAGGCAATACCCCCAACGCCTTTGTGTGACCGACCGAACAACACGCCCTGATCGCCTACAGGCCACGAACGAGGGCAGCATCGTCGCGCTCAGAGCACGCGATGCGCAGGAGCCAGAGGTCGCGAGCGATTCGTGTCTGATCGGCGACATGGCCGTCACGAGTTTGCGAATTGAGGACCTCAACGAGGGAAGCGAGGTCGCGCGCGGCAACCACTTTACTAACGTAGAACTTGTACATAGAATCTCTCTTATTACTATTATAGTATACAGTATTTCTCTGATTGGAACAACAATCAAATAATGACCGGCATTGGCTCAAGATAACCCAACGCGGATTCGACGATTGATTTCTTTCTTAAGCCTGTAGGCCGGATCAAGACCTTGAATCCCTGACGCCCATGGCTTTGCATGGTCGCAGCGACGTAGCTCGCAATCGCGTCCGGCGACCACGGCCGCGTTTCGCCGCCCGAGAGCGTAGTCACGAGCGACACCTTCGCCGCGTAGCCGAGGATATCTTCGGCACTCTCGATGAAGTCCTTGTCCTCGCGGAGTCCCTGAAGGTGGACCACCGGAGCAGCGCCCTGGAAGAACGTCCGCACAGTGTCATCGCCGAGCGTGCCCACATGGACCAGGGCGTGCACGGTCGTGACCCATTGCGGCCCCCGTGCCCGCTCCGGCTCGAAGCCTAACGCCCGGTACTGCGCCTGCTTGTTGGTGCCGAGACGGAGGAATTCCTCCGTCTCGAACTGATCGAGTTCGAGGCTTCCGGCCGCCCCGAATCCGCGCCATCCCGCTCTATCGATTCCTGCTGCCCGACGCCGGTAATCGACCGCGTTGCCGAGGGACCGACGCCAAGCCCAGAATTGATCGAAGGCGTCCTCCGGCCTTGGCACGAGCCCGAGGATCAAGGTTGCCATCCGATAATCGTCAGGAGCGGCGTCTGGACAAGCCGCCGCCAGCGCGCTCCCGAGCTTGCGTCCCCAGAAGGTCGCACAGGTCGGGCAAGCCGGACGGCGACACCAGTGCGTGACCTCGCACCCGTAGGGACTCGTCAGAACTCTGCCGCAGGATTCGAACTTCGATCGATGCCGCACGGCTTGTTCGTAGCCGTGCAGACGCTCCGCTCGACCGTTACCCGCCCGATCTTCCACAATCCGATCGTAAGCTTGAAGGATTTTGTACTGAGTTTCTTTTTTGTTCATCTCTTTCTCTCAGGATAGGATATATACATTTATCCTGAGGGACAAATATTGTCTATATAAATTCATCCCTTCAAATATCCATCCAGTTTGCTAGAAACGACCATGCACTGACCATCGTCAGTCAGATTGATTCTGATTTTGTCTATAGATTTCTTCTTGCTGGTCAATAATTTCAGTTATGGTGAGACCTTTTTCTTGACCTAGTTCGACAGCGGCGCGAACCGATTCGTAGTGCTCGATGAATTGCTCGTACAGTGCCTTACCGGCAATGATTTGCTGATCAAATGGAAGTTCTTGTATCTGTTTTCTGAGATTCCGAGAAAACTCAGCCCTTCCCGGATTTTCATCGACTTCCCTGATGCCAATCTCATCATGTACAAGTTCGTCCGTCCAATAGTCGAAAGCCATCATTTTCACCGACGACTCACCGAATGTGCGGCGATACATAATGACTGCCAGCACAAGAATCACCATACTCTGAAATGGGTGGTGGTGCTCAAGTACGTCCTGTGGGTCTTTATCGGCATGCTTCAGGAAGTTTGCAGTTCCCGACATATGTTGCCACCCTTTTTTGCCGAGGGCTGCATCGATCTGCTTCGCAAAATCATCTTTTTGATGATGGGAATATAAATCGTAGAGCACTTTGAAAGCAGAGTAAGCAAGATTGTAGACGACAAGGCTATCCTTGGCGTCAAAAAATAGGTCGATTGACGCTTCTATTAATCTGCGCGCCGCATCCTGCTTGCTGATCGAATCTGACATTTCGGGACCGCTCTGTACGAATTCGGCGGATAGTAGCACACCCCGATGCGGCGTTGAGGCATCTGCTACCTGCTGGGTTGGAACCAGAACGAACGCTTCGCACTACGCAAGCGCTTCGGATGAGATTCCGTTAACTCTGATTCCTCACGTTTCGTTAACTGGAATCCGGTCGCGTCCTCCGCCCCTGCCTTTCCTTCCGCCATTGCTCGGCTTCCGCCATCTGCTCCGGTATCTGGACCTCGATGATGTGCTTGGCCGCGGTCGTCCCGACGTAGCTCTCACGGAAGGCGACGTACTTCTCCAGCCCCGTCAGCGGCCTGTCGATCAAGCCGCGAATTCCAGCCGGAAGACGAGCGCGCAGTTGGCGTCGGTGAAAGTGACGCGACGGCGCTTCCGATTCCCGTTGTTCACCTCCCAGGTGATCCTCGGGCGCTCGATGCCAGTGCGCCGGACGAAGGCCCAAACCTCCGACAGGAGCATGGGGGTGTGTGGGCCGTACAGGTCGATCTCGTTCATAGCCTCACCATCCGCGGGCCAGCCGCCGCGCCTTTCGCATTTCAAGGTCCGCCATGGCCGCGGCCTTCCGCTCGGCTGCGTCCGTCTCGTAGCGTTCAAGCTGAATCTGCTTGAACATCGCCAACCATTCTTCTGGACTTCGTGTGGCCGCCAGAAGCTCACCGCCCGTAGATACACCCACGGCTCCTACATCAATGTCCCTATTATCCTGAGAAGTGATGTTCTCACCTACGGGAGATTTTCCGGAAGGCACCTCAGGCGGCTGGGACCAACCAAGGGCTTTCGAGAAGAGAGAGCGATAGAGCCGACCGAGCCGATACCGGATGGGCTCAGCCTTGATCCGACCCGTGGCCTTGTCCTTCGTGGCCTTCATCCAGAATCCCGATCGACCAGTCCGATCCTGGGTGGCCATCAGGGCTTTCGGAGTGACCCGGTCGATGATTCCGACTTCGAGCAGGAACTGCGTGGCTTCACGCGCCGACCACTCGGTCAGGCCGGAGCAGCCGGGAGGGGCGTACGGACCCGACAGACCGCGGCGGTCGAGCAGGAATCCGCCGTCCTCACCGATTCCGCAGCCACGACCGACGAAGTTCCGGGGCGAGGTGTGATACCGGCCGATCAGCGTGAGGAGCGCGTCCACGGCCGCGATGACCTTCCGGCGCCCTGACATCAGGAGCGGGGCCAACGGCCGCTTCAGGGCTCTCCTGACGATCCTGGGCAGGCGGTAGATGCCCTGCCAGTGCTCCAGTTTGCCGAGACCACGATCGTAGTCGCGCTTGCCCCGCTTCATCTGGAAATTCGAAACCGCGGGACGCGTACGCCGCCACCATTCGTGGTGGTGTTCCTCGTCAGTGGCGTTCGCCGGATCGTAGGGACGGCGGTAGCGCCAGTCGGTTCGCTGGCGCTCATTCTCGCGCTTGCGAGCCTCGATGTTGGACCAGCGCTCGACGTACTTCGGCGGATTCATCTTCGACCCCGTTCATGAAGTCGAGCGCACAAGACAGAGCTTCGCCGGGGGAGTTGCACCCCTTTTTTAAGACTGCTAAAACGGGGCTTCCTACACACCCGTTCGAATCAAACCCGGTCTGCCTCTCTAAAGGCGGCCGGGTTTTTCGCATGCGCTCGACGCGAAGGCCGAGTCATGCCGCATCTTTCAGACTATGGCAAACGCCTATTCTTTACTGTAGTTGAGCAAGTAGACGAATACTTGGAGCATTGACAAGCTTGTGATTCGGTTTACTTTGTTGCTTGCGCTGAATAGTTGAGGAAAGGTTTGTCAACGATTCGGGTGGTACGCTCGCGGCTCCACTTGGAGCCGACGCTGGTGTTCTTCGCCATCGATTACTACTTGGATGAGCGCACCGGCTTCCCGTACGCCTACAGGCTGTACGAGCCCGCAGGGTCTCCCCGCACGCGGAATACCGACGACGAGCCCCCGACGCAGTTCGTCCGCGATGACGAGTGGGAGGCGATGGCCGAGTGGTGCGCTGCGCGGGGAATCGGTCCGTACGAGCGAGATTACGTAGAGACCGAGATCGCCCGCGACCTCGCGGTGGAACTGAAGATGCGCTGGGACAACCCGGACCTGAAGCACGAATTCGAGTGCCCCTGAACGAATCGGCAAGGCATGCCGGGCCAGGGTGGCTCACCAGTCAGGAGACCCCATGTCGTTCGTCGTCGAGATCGTCGCCTACCCGGACGAGGCCGAACATCCGGGGAGCACCCCCTACAGCTACACCCTGATGAAAATCGAGCGGGACACGCAGCCCGAGGATCGCTCCGACAACTGGCAGCAGATTCCGAAGGAGGACACCGCCGAGTTTCGCGCATGGTGGCGGGAGCGTCACTACACCCTGCCCTGGCACGACCGGGCCGGGCGATTCGTGGTCAGCGACGAGATCGCGGTCGAACTCGACGAGGCATGGGGCAACTGTAGCTGAGACCTGTAGCTATGCTAAAGATCAGCTCAACCTAAGTGCTTGTTTTTGAATGGAAAAATGGTGCTGGTGCCGCAAGAGGGAGGCGGCACCAACCGGTTTCCACAGGTCATTTCGTCAGAAAAAACAACGACATAGACGGTGACTAAATGGGTGACTAAATTCGTGTCTGAACGGGGTGACTAAACGGGTTCAGACATGGCCGGGCGCAGGGGCGAGTATCTGTTTCGGAAGCCGGGCTCCGACATGTGGCGCATCCGGCTTCAGTTCCCCGCCGAGATGGGTCGAGCCACCGTCCGCCGGAGCCTGGGAACGTCGAAGCGGGACGAAGCCGAAGTGCTCGCCCTCCCCCTGATCCAGGCGCACAAGGCGGAGTTGTTGGCGCTGCGCCGATCGAAGCAGCCGCTCGCCTTCACCGGCTTTGGCTACCGGCACGAGGATGGTCACACGACCCTGGACGACGGCTCGGTTCAGATCGTGTCGGGTGCGACAATCTATCTCATCAAGGACGGTCTGACGACGACCACCGCCAACCCGCTGAAGGTGGCGGGAACCCACGACTACGACCCAACCGATCCCCCGCCCCTGCCGGCGAACGCGAAGATCGAATTCGCGCCGCATTTCGCCCCGCTCGCCGCGCGGGCGCATCCGCAGTTCGCCGCGCTCATCCAGGGTCGGAAGCCGCGTGAAAAAAAGCCTGTGGATGACGGTTCGGACGCTGCGATGCTTGAAAAGTTCCTCGAAGCGAAGACGCGCAACCCTTACTATAACAAGGAAGCCCGAGACACGTGGGCGGACTTCAAGGCGTTCTGCGGCGGGCGCGCGATGAAGGACTGCACCCGGACGGACGGGCGCGCCTACGCCGAGCACTTGCGGGCGAAGGGTGCGAAGAACGCGACGATCGTTAAAAAAATCAATTATCTCCGGGCTCCCCTCACCCACGACCCGGAATTCTTGGCGACGAACATCAACCCGTTCGAGCGGGCGATCATTCACGTCGATGACGCCAAAGAGGTTCTGCCGCTGACCGAAGACGAGGTGAAGCTGTGCCGTGACCACATGCTGCCGAAGCTTGGGCCAAACGAGCGGCTGTTGTGGCTCCTCTGTGCGACCATGGGGATGCGCCACTCCGAGGCGTACACCATCGAGAGCGAGGACGTGGAGGACGGTATCCGCTTCGTTTACATCGCCGAGGACGACGAGAACGGGAAGCGTCGCGGCAAGACGAAGGTGTCGAAGCGCCGGGTGCCTCTCCCCGATTGCCTGCTCCCGTACCTTCCCGAGAAGATCACCGGGCCGCTCTTCACCGACAGTTGCAAGAACGTCTCGAAGAACCTGCTGCGGGCATTCCGTCGCGTCGGCATCACCGACACGAACAAGAACGTCTACTCGCTTCGCCACCGCGCGCACGACCGGCTGCGCAACATGGCCGGCATGACGCCCGACATCGAGCGGCGCATCGTCGGACACCGTGGGGCGCGCAAGGACAGTCACGACAACTACGGGAACGGCCACGCGATGCGGGTGCTGAAGCCGTTCGTCGATCAGATCGGCTACTGACGTGACCCGCGACGACCGCATCACCGATCTCCTCAACCGGGCGCAAGAGTTGATCCGTCAGGGGCGCAACGATGAGGCGGTGACGGTCTTGCGTCAGGTTCAGGCGATGCTCAGGGAGACCGAGCACTGAACCAGTCTTCGATGAGTGCTGTGGAAATTAACCATCGCCTAACCTTCACCTTGATCTCGGGTCGCCTTCGTGAGACCTTCATCGGCGAAGGAGAGAGCACATGTCGAGAGGGATCGTTCATATCAGGGAGCAGCTTTTCGGGTCCGATTACACCCAGGTGTTCCGCTTCGATGAGACCAGCATCCTGAAGCGGCTGGGAGCGAAGGCGGCGAAGAACTACTCGAAGAAGGCGTCCGAGATGGGCGGGGCGATCATCGCTTACCCCAACCGGGTGCACATCAACATCGGCAAGTTCTACATCTCCGATCCCACCAACCGCTTTGTCGAGTCCTATATCATCGGTGGCGCGGCCGATGATGAGGGCCACTTCACCCAAGCCTTCAACGAGGCGGGGGACTTCAAGGTCTACTTGGAACTCGACCCGCGCGTGGCGAGACAGCGGACCGACAATGAGCAGCGGGCGGAAGCCGCACGGCTCCTTCGGCAGAACTACGCTTCGGCCCGCAACACCGCGTGGCTTCACGCCATGTACCGTCTCGGTCACGCCCTCGACCGCAACAACCCGTACGGGCACTTGCCGGAGCCGGCCCCGCGCGATCATCAGGTCACGATCACCACGTGGTCCGACGAAGGTCCGGCCCGAGACGAGTGGGCGGCAGAGTGGGATGCCTGGGCGGAAGAACATCTTCGGGGCGGCTGGCACTTCGACGTGGGGGTCAATCGCACGTCCTTCGTCTCCCAGAGCCTGAGCGAGGCGACCGCCGTAAAGCTCCGGTGGGGCTGAAACAAAAAGACCCCCACCCATGTGCGGCACGGGTGGGGGTCAGTGAGGTAACAATTGCAAATGGAGATATAAACGAGCCGGGGTAGTCTCTGAGAAAACCCGACCCGAAGATATTTATACATAAATATGCCGCGGATAGAAATAAAAATCGAAGACCGCTGAAAGCGACATTAGTCGCTACCTTGCCCGGTGTTGAGCTTTGCTCCACCGGGCTTTTTTTATTCGACTTCAAACGAATGAATGGCGATGATGTCTCATATTCATTTGAGGCATTGAGATGATCTGGAAATCTATTCCTGGGTATGCCGATTACGAAGTCAGCGAAATCGGCGATGTTCGTCGAATTCGTGGCGGACAAAATCAACTTCCGTACCTGCTGAAAAAGTACGTGCGTCGTGGTTATTTCCACGTCGGCTTATTCAACTCGGAAGGAATTTGTTCTCCGAAATTGTGTCATCGGCTGGTTGCGCTCGCATTTCTGGGGCCGTCACCTTGTCAGTCAAAGTCTATCGTAGCGCACCGCAATGGATTGAGACGCTGCAATCATCATTCGAATTTGTATTGGGCGACCTACAAGGAAAATTCAGACGATCGAGAGGCCCACGGAAGAACGGTTCGAGGTGAGAGAACGTCCAAGTCGAAGCTCGTAGAAATGGACGTGATTGCGATCCGCGCGTCAAATGACGAAACTAAAGTTCTTGCAATCAAGTACGATGTCGATCCTGTTTCAATCCGAAATGTAAGAAACAGGAAAACTTGGAGGCATATACCCTAAATAACACAATGTCATCGCCGCCTATGTTATTCCGCGCACGCTTCAGGTCAAATTATGAAGCTCGCCTATGCTACGAAATTCAATCATCAGGTCATAACCTTGATGAATTCTATGAACGGCAACGTATTCCGTACGTCGTACCGGCGCGTACAGCGCAGTACCTGCCCGACCTGATGTCTCGTGACGGACGGCTTGTCATTGAAATCAAAGGTCGATTTCGTGATGTGGCCGAGCGTCAAAAGTACCTAGACTTTCAGCGGTCGAATCCAGAGATTGAAGTTCGTTTCGTTATTCAGCGAGCCGGAGTTCCTATCTATAAGAAATCAAAAACAACTCAAGAGGCGTGGCTGACCAAGCATGGTTTCAAGGTCGCGATCGGAACCATTCCCAAGGATTGGGTTGCTGAACTCACTCGATAATTAAGGACATCTCATGATCGATATTCGCAAGCTCACCAACGAACTCATTGATTCGCTGACGAAGAACGGCGGATTCTCCGCGCTGACCCTTCAGGAATGCGAAGAGCGCGTGCGCGAGGCGCTGAGCACGGCCGGACTGTGCACGTGCCCGACGAAGACGGCGGAGCCGGTCGTTGAGCCGACGCCTGCGCCGAAGACCACGAAGGGCCGGGCGAAGACCGCGTGAGCCTGACCCACGCGTTCCTTGAAGTCGGCACGCTCGACGATCTCGACGAACTCATCCGGGCGCTGCGCCAGGGTCTGACGGTCGGGGTCGCCGCGCGTCCCGGTCTTCTCTACGGGCCGGTCGAGCCGACCCGGCTCATCGTCGATCCCGCCTCGCCGATCACCTCGCTCCCCGCGTTCCTGCGCGCGTATTCGGCGCATGAGGGGAAGTCGGTGTGCGTCGCCCCGTGTGACGATCTCGAAGCGATCCGTGCGGCGTGGCGGCACCTGGGGTACTCCGCCGCGCTTCCGCTGACTCGCATTCAGATCGTCGAACTCTGCGCGATCGTCGCGGAATGGGTGGGGTCGGGAACGATCGAACTCCAATTCCCCTACGGCGACGACGGGTGGACGGACTTCGTGCGCCGCTCGCTCGGACACCTCGTGCTGTATCACCAGCCGTCCGCCACTGAGATTCAGGAATTCGCCGATTACGGAGCCAAGGGCGTGATTCTCGCGCCGGTCGCCACGAAGCGCCACGCGTGGTTCGCGGGGATGGGGGGAAGCTTCCCGATGCCTCACTTCGGCACCATCGTCGAACAGCCCGGCGATACACCCCCTCAGATCGCATTAGAGCGGGCTGGAGCGGCGTTGAGGCTGGGCGGGCGCTGGGACAACGCCCGGCGGTTCCTGCCGCTGTGCGGCGTCCTGCTGCCCGAGGATTGCGATCGCGACACCCTGCGGGAGGTCAGCCACGCCGTGAAGATGGAGCGGGCGAAGTATCGCACCACGATGGAGCGGTACGAGGTGTACGCGACGGTCGCGCATCCGACGATCCCCCGTGCGGGCGCGGGAGCCTACGTCGTCGAGCGCTGGGATGAGGTGTTCCGGGTGGACTTCAGCGCGGACGGATCGTCAGCATAAGGTCGAAGTTCACGAAGTAGACGGTCTTGCCGTCGCACGTCGCGGTGGTGCGCTTCACCAGCCGGTACGTCGCGGGCGGCATCCACTCGGGAATCTTGAACATCTCATCGGCGGTGAAGGTGCCGGCAGGAAGCCAATTTTGGAATGTGCTCCAGTGATGCACGTCGTTCGTTTCGGGGTTGATGAGAAGGTTCGCCACCGCCATCGAACAGCGCTCTGTGCGAATGTACTTGTTGTGCACGAAGATCAGGTCACCGGGCTGGGCGGTGGTGTTCTCCACCTTGTCGCCGTGATGGATGAACGGCTGACCGATCACCTGATGCACGTGCTGTTCCTTGGTCGTCTCGATGCGATCGACGTACGCGCCCCACCACGTGTAGAGATAGCCGGTCGCGGCGACACCAAGGGTGAGGATGGCGAAGGTGCGCAGAGCGTCGAGGGCGCGGGCCGCTACACGCTTCATGGGCGACCCCCGGTGAGGAAGTCGGTGAAGCCGAGCTTCGCCGCGATGTAGCCACCCACCGCCATCAGAATCGCCAGGACGAACGGGGTGGTCCACTTGGAAATCTTGTCGCCGAGCTTTTTCTTATCGTCTTCCATGCGGGTGACACGCTCCTCAATCTTCGAGAAGCGGTGATCCGTCTCCACCTTGTCGGCTTTCTCGCGTTCGATCTCTTTGAGACGATCGAGCATGCCGTCGAGCTTTTGCTTGACCAGTTCAACCGCCGCACCAATCTGGCGAACGTTCTTGAAATCGTGGTCGAGCTTTTCGATGCGCCGGTTGGTTTCGTCGGTTGTCGCTTTGATGACGCCAATTGCAACCTTCACATCCGTGAGGCCGGTCGATACGTCCTTTACCTCACCGCGAAGTGAATTGATGTCATCTGCCATACTGTTATTTACGCTGCCAGGGAACAAAGTAGTTCATAAAACGTTGTGGCGATTATTGAAAAATCGCCATGATGCCATTGAAGTCGATTGAGGAGATCATCGAGAGCGCCGCGGTGCCGTCGATGTGCCCTGAGTATAGACCCGCAGCGACGGTGAGACCCGTTGCAGCCGCGAGAACGAGCGGCTTGTAGTTCTTCGGCCGCGGGGTGACCGCCACGGGCGCAGCCTTCTTCCCACGCTTGGGAGCGGGGGCGGGGGTCGGCGCGTCTACGGGCGTCGATGGGCGAAGCGTGGTGATGACGCGGATCGCGGTGAGAGCGAGAGAGATCGGGTTCATCGTGCCTTTCGAAACAGATTGAGGAGAGCCGTGAAGAAGCCGGTCTTCGGTCCAGTGACGGGCGCAGCGGCCGGAGAGCGATCGAACGACGCGTCGAGTGCGGCGAGGAAGCGGGCGTGATACCCGGCGATCAGCGCGGCCTTGTCGGTGCCGTTGATGATGCGACGTGCACCCACCGCATCCGAACGGTCGATGTAATCGCTCAGCTTCTTTCCGGTGAACCAGCCTTCGATCATGCCGGCGTACATGATTTTCGCCGCGATAACCGGATCGAGTGCGAGTTCAGGCTTGTTGAGGAGATCGACACTTAGTTTCGATCCCGCCTTTTTGTAATTGTAGTCCCACGTCAACTGAACGTAGCCGCGCCCGTAATACACGCGACCATTCACAGCGACGCCGTACTTGCGCCCTTTACCCTTCCCATACTCTTCGATCGGCCGCATCGTGCGGGCGGTCTCGTGGAAGGTCGTCGCCAGGGCGTAGGCGAGGTATGCGCGAGGGTAAGCGCCGTAAGCGGATTCCCACGTGTCGAGCAAATGGTTCAGGCCATCAACGTGGCTCTGAGACAAGGTTCCGAACAGTGGTCGGATATGATCGAAAAATACTGAGCGTTTGAACACTCAGTATTTAGGTCAAGACCACCGCATCCGAATGAAGAATTCTTGATCTTCGTTCGCTTCGAAGACGCCGATGCTGGTGTCGTACGGAATCCCGTTCTCTGCGCACCATTCGACCCATTCCGTGTGGAAGGTCGGATACCAGTCGAATTCACACAGCGTGCTGATGATGACCGTGCTTCCCGCACAGCCGACGTAATGCTTCTTCATTCGGCGATTGTATCAGAGCGTCGCGCCAAGCGTGAAAATCTGATTGATCTCGGCTTCCGTCCAACCTTCGGCCGCCGCCATCTGCAACAGCATCGGGTCGTTGCGATCGAAATACGTCGCAAAGTTCCACGACAGCTTCATTTCGCGCGGGAGGTTGGGGTCGTTGAGGATCGCCTCGACCGCATCGAGCTTGCCGCAACGGAGCAGGGCAAGGGTCATCTGACGCGGGGTGATCGTGGTGACGGGCGGCTCCGGTTGATCCTCGAAGACCGGGCGGTACTCGACCGCGGTCTGATCGGCATTCCACGCGAGCGCGTACGAGGTGCGGGTCTTGCCCGGCGGTGGAGCCGGGGTCTGTACGATGTACAGCCCGTGCGGACGCGCATCGGCGTTCGTCCAGAGCGAGAAGTTCTGCCACGGGATGGTGACGGCGGATTCGCCTTCACCAACCGTGACATCCTGCGGGGGAAGCTCCTCAAAGGAGCCATCGGAGAGGGGTCGAACAACGATCATAAGAGGATTTATCAGTTGTTCGGGTGTTCAGCCGTGGGAATGCTGAAGTTCGCTGTGTAGCGGGCGACGCCCAACGTGATGCGAATGTCGTCGAGCCATCCGTTGAAGATGTTCGTCGCGTCGGTGTTCGTATAGCGCCCGACACTCATCCCGTAGGTGCCACCGAGATCGAGCGCGACCGTATACGTTCCGGTGCGTTCCGCCACGCCGTTGAACCAAAGCGTGCAGGTATTGCCGGAGCGCGTCAGGGCGATGTGATGCCACGCGCCGTTGTTCGGGTTCGACACGCTGGTGAGTCGAAGCTGCGTCGCGCCCGAACCGAGGTACATCGTCAGGGTCGTGCCGCCCGTGCCGGTGCCCGCGGCATTGGTCCAGTTCGCCACACCAAGGGCGGTCGCGGGTGGAGCGGTGCCACCGAGCGTCGCCGCGCCAAGGGTTTCGAACATGTTCGAGTACTGACCCTGCGAACCAGCGGTCCGCATCCAAAACTCGAAGGTGAAATCGCCCGTACCGTTCAACGCGGCGTTCGGTGGGATTTTCACCAGCGTTCCGCCCGCGTTGTTCAGCGTGCTGCGCAGCGCACCCGCGCCGAACTTCGTCGTGGTGCTCTGAATCCCGTAGTTTGCGGACGTGTTCGTCGCCTGGATCGCCCGCCCTGCCGGACCCGAGTCGTTATAGTCGGTGTCGAGATGCCACAGACCGTAGACAGACGAGTAATAGGGATCGACGGGACCGATCGGTGTTGGAACAGTCGGCTCCGAAGATGACGACGCGAAAGGACGAAGACCCACCAGCATTAGGCGATGCCCTTGCTGAGGGTGTACTTGATCGTTGTGGAATCGATCACGTCGTAATACAGGATGTCCACGGCACCCGCCGCGGTCGAAAGGGCGGAGGGATCACCCGCCGCCTTCTTCCAGTACGAGCCGTACGCGATCGTCCGGCCACCCGTGGCGTCCTGAATCAGGCGAATGCGCCCGCTCTGACCCGGCTTCATCACGGCGGGGTTCGCGAGGGTGAAATTGGCCGTCAGCGTCAAGCGCGCGTTGATGTAGAGATCGAGCGCCGGAGCGAAGGACGTGATGAAACCCGGAGCCGCTTCAACACCCGAACCCCATACGGCGTCAGGGGAGAGGACGACCCCTGCGGTGTTCGCGATGTACTGTGCGGTGGTGGCGGTGGGCGTGGTCGCACCCGAAGAGGGGAGGTAGAGCGGCATTACCACACTCTCCCCGACCAAGCCTGATTGACCACCGTGCCGATGATCGAGAGCGCCCCCGTGGGAACGCCCGTCGAGGGGAACTCGTAGAGCGCGCCCGGCACCAGCCGGAGCGAGCTTCCACCGACTGTCGCCGTACCAAGATCGTTCAGCCACAGGTCGGCGGTCGAGTTGTTCTGAATCCACCCGCCGCGACGATTGGCGTCGGCCGCCGCAATCTGCTGAGCCACGCTCGCGGAAGCCAGCGTACCGGAGATGTTCGTCGGAGTGACCGCCGGAGCGGTGCGCGTCGGGGCGGTGGTGACGGTGCCGCTGACGGTCGTCGCGACGGTGCCGGAGACCCCGACCGTGCCGGAGACCCCGACCGTGCCGCTGACCGCCTGCGTCGCCGGGAACTGCACCTCGACCGGGAAGCGGCTGGACGCGGATACGTTCACTCCGTTGACCGCCAACTCGACGTTGGGAAGCTGGCTGACGCGCACATAGGGCGCGCCCGTGAGGCTGACGGTGCCCGACACGTCCACCGGAAGACGGTTCGAGGTGGAGACAGCGGTTCCGCCAAGGGTGAGTGCACCGTTGTACGGATTGCTGACCGTGGTCGAAGCGGGGAAGTTGTTCACCGCCACCTCGGTGACCGGATTCGCGATCGTCACCGGATCGGCGAACGCGACGGGCACGGTGCCCTGAACGGCGACGTTCTGCGTCGCGGGCAGGTTCGAGATGCTGACGGAGGTCGTCGGGTTCTGCACCTGCACCGTCTGCACGGTGGGGAAGGTGACGTTCGCGTTGACCGTGGGGGTGCCGGCGAGCGCGACCGTGCCGGAGACGGTCTGCGTCTGCGGGAAGTTCGCGATCGAAATCGTGCCGCTCTTCACGACCACGTTGCCGTCGAACGTGCCGGTGCCACCGCCGCCGGACGACGGGTTGGTGACTTCGACGCGGATCGCCGTGGAGGAGTCGATCTTCAGCGGAGCCGCCACCGAGACGGCCTGCGTCGCCGGGAAGCTGACATCCACCGGAAGGCGGTTGTTCGTGCTGACGGTCGAGCCACCAAGGCGCAGCGCGCCGTCAAACTGATTGCTGACGGTCACCGCGGGGATCGTGCCGATGTTCACCGTTCCCGAGACGGTCTGCGTCGAGGGAAGATTCCCGATGTTGAAGCTCGTGGGGAAGTTGTTGATGCCAACGAGCCCGGAGATGCCGACGCTGGTGCCGCTCGCCAGGGCGACGGGCGCACCGAGGGTGACCGTGCCGATGGTGGCAGAGGATGCCTTCAGCACGCCGTCGAAGCCGCCACCACCGCCCCCGGCGCTGCCGGAGACGATCGCCACCGGGATCGGCTGCGTCGTGTCGTTGTTTACGCGGATCGAAGTCGGAGACGCGGGGAGGTTCGACACCTCGACCCGGCCGGTGACCGCCTGCGTGGCGGGGAAGTTGTTGATGCCGACCGAAGTCGTCGGATTGCTGATCGCCACCGTGCCGGAGATCGGACCGGCCACCGAGACCGAACCGATATGCGCGGCTCCCGTGGTGAGGCGGGCGGTGACCGACGATTCGCCGTTCAGCCGCACCTCTTGAAGGGCGGGGAAGTTCGAGATCGCGACGGTGCCGGTGACCGTCTGCTGTGCCGGCGGATTGGTGATGCGGACATCCTGCACCCCCGGCTGATTGACGATGCTGACCGGCTGAACCGCCGGGAAGCTCGCCACCTCGACCTTCTGCACCGCGGGGAAGTTCGCGATCGAGAGGGTGGATGACGGATTCTCCAAGACGACACGGCCGATGACGGCGTTCGACGCCTTCAGCACACCATCGAAGGGAGAGGTGAGAAGCGTCGGCGTGCCATCGGTCGGGAAAATGCCCGTGCCGGTTCCGACAGTGGTCGAGTTAGGAAAAATGCCGGTCATCGATGATTAGTACCAATCTCCGTTCATGTTATAGGCAGGGGCCATGGATGCGTTCTGGAAGTCATCCCGCAGGGCAAGCGCCTGAAGCTCTAGGAAGTGCGAGTTATATTCAGAGGTATATCGGGCCAACGCCAGATCATCTTCCGAATCGTCCGCGGCAATACGAAGTGCGCCGTACTCGACAAGCTCCGGCTTGAGATCGAACAGGCGGATCGAGGTGGTGTCGTCGGAGCCCGGCTCGATGGAGGAGCGGTACTCAAGCTCGATCACCGAACCCGCCTGGGGGATCGGCGCGATGCGGTACTGACCGACCACGCGCGTGTAATAGCGGGGCTGTGCCAGGGGGAGCGCGCGCTGCGCGTTGATCTCGGTGATGCTGCGCTGTTCGAGTTCGATCCCGTTGACGCGCAGCGACAGAAGCTCCGTCATCTCCGTGGGAATATCGATCAGACCGTTGAAGCCCTCATCGGTCACCACCTGCGTCAGCGCTTCGTCGATCGGCACGCGGATGGTCTGTTGAATGCGGCGCACGGCGTCGCCGATCCACTGGTTGACCAGTGAGACCGGCATGTTGTGGCGTGCGAGCTTGCGCAGGACGCGGTTGCGAATGTCGGCGAGCGTAGTCGGCATGAGGCTCCTTAGAAGCGGTGAACCGTAACGATGCAGCGCTCTTCACCCATCGCGCGCAGTGCATCCATGATTTCGTTCGCCATCTTGCGATCAACGTCCGGTGCCGACTGTGCCTGAGCAAATTCAGGATGCTTCTGACACAGCAAGTGCCACGTGAGCGGCGGCGGACGGACGAACATGTGCATTTCGCCGATGGGAATGGTCTTCGAAGCTTCCCGCATGAGACGGTTCTGTTCGTAGAACTCGTCAGGAACATGCTGGTAGGTGATGAGATCGAACTGACCGGGCGTCGTCTCACTCGGGACAAGACGCTGATAAACGTCGTACGGGTTGTGAAATTCTGAATCCATGAGTGTATTTACAAAAGAAAAGGCGGCCCGGAGGCCGCCTTAACTTGGATCGTCCGGGAACGATTAGAGGTCGAACTTGCCAGCCGTGCCGGTGACGTTGCGGATGACCGCAGCGGCCTTCGAGTTGTCGAGCTTCAGACCGTAGGTGCCGTAAACCTGCACCTTGGTGGAACGGCCGGTCTTGGCGAGTTCCTGGGTCTTCCAAGGCACCATGGCGAGCTTGGTGAAGTGATCCGGGTCGAAGATGAACGTGTCGCCAGCGCGCGAGAAGCGGTTGATGACAACCTTCTGCTGGCCGAACGGGGAGACGAACAGTTCGACCGCGTTCACGATCGCGGTGCCCGCGCCCGAACCGACGTTCGGAATCTCGCGGTAGCGGCCCGCAGCCTTCGAGAACTCGGTCAGGGCGACGGAGTAATCCGGGGTCACCATGATGACGGACGGGTCAGCGCCGTTGACGTAGAGCTTCTGAAGGGTGTCGAGAAGGTTCTTCTCGGTCGGCATCGCGGTCGAGCCGGTGGCGATGCGGTTGTCGGCGTGCACCAGCGACTGGAACGAGTCCATCGCGGGGTTGTTCACGTCGGCGACAGCAACCTGACCGGAGAGCATGATCGCCTCACGGGTGCGCTTCAGTTCGGCGACCTTCTTGAAGAGACGACGGGTCAGTTCGGCCTTGCGACCAACCTTGTCCACGATGTCGGCGATGTCGGAGACCTTGACCGTCTCGTCCATGTGCTGAAGCGAGGTCGAACGGGTCGCAACGTCATTGCCGTTGTTCTCGGTCGGATCGGCACCTTCGAAGCGGCGGTTGGTCAGATCGACAGCGGCGAGTTCGTCTTCAACCCACTGCGGCTTGTTGACGGTGGTCTTCTCTTCCTTGGTCATCGTGGTGAACGGGACCTTGGTCGGGGAGATCATGTGAATGGTCTCGTCCCAATTTTCCTTGATTGCGTTGAGTTCACGCGAAAGCAGAGTAGCCATGTTTTCTTATTCTTCCTTGAGTATAATCGATTAAAAACGGGTCTGAAACTCAATCGTCACGCATGCGCGACATGACCAAGGCCACCGCGTCATCGACGGAACCGGTTCGAGCGAGCCGCGACTTGGCGGACTTCGTGCGATCCGAGACGATGGGCTTGCGGGCGGCTTCCGTGGGCGAGCGGACGGGACGACCCTTGACCGGCTTGGCCGGCTTCGTGGTCTTCGTCGCCAGCGCATTCGCGCCAACCTTGGCGGCACGCTTGAACTCATAGAGTTCGTTGAGTGCCTTCACGAGCGCAGCGTCGTTACGCGTCGTCGCCAGAGAATTGACGAAGGACGTATCGAAGCCGAGATCGTTGATCGCGAACAGACCAAGCGTGTTCAGCCGGTCGTCAGTGAAGTCCTTGATCCCGTGCACCGGATCGAACAACGCCTGACGCGTTTCCTGAGCGTACTTGATCTTCTGTGCGTGCTCAGCCTGCTGCTTCTGCTGTTCGTGCTGCTGGACGAGATTGGTGAGATCATTGCGCAGGAATTCGAGGTTCTTGCGATCCTCCGCTTCCATTGCCGTGACTGCACGCCAGTCTTCGCCCGTCCAACCTTCTTCCGCCGCCTGGACGTTGAAGTTCACGCCTTCATACTTTGCGCGGTACGCCTGCTCCGCCTGCTGATACAGCTTGGTGAGCGCCGTGCTTGCGTAAGTATATGCTTCGTCAGCCTGCCGCTTCGTTTCAGAAGCTTCTTCGGATTTGCGATTAAGAGCCCGTTCCTGACCGTAGAGTCGCTTTAGGTCCTTGACGGTGACCTGATGGTCTTCGTCGTTGAACCGTACCGTGACAACCGCCTCATCGTCATCGACCCGCTTGTTCTGTTCGGGGCCTTCAGACGAATCCGCATCGTCAGTCTCTTCAGTCTCCTCCTCATCGTCCTCGGAATCGGAATCTGGATGGCCGTCTTCAGCGTCCTCGTCCTCATCGTCGAACTCGTCAGAGTCGGTCTCAAGGTCTTCCTCATCGTCGGGGTCGGAATGGCCGGTATCAGCGTTCGTCTGCCGGGAGAGGAAAAAATCTGCGACAGCTTCCGGGCTGTCATCCTGGGGTGCGCCCGAATGGGTGGCACCGACTTCAATCGTCAAAGGTATTGTCCTGCGAGTTGAGAGCTTCCAACACGTGCTCTGCTTCTACAACGCGTCTCCGTAGTGAATTAAGAATGTCGGAAATGCTCTTGAGTTGATAGAACACCGACTCGCGCTCAGCGCTGTCGGTGCTGTGTTTATTGAATGATGCCGCCTTGATGTCCCGCTCCAAGTCAGCGAAAACATTCATCAAATCTTCGTCGGCGAGGATACGCGCGGCACTACGGCCGCGCTCAAGAATTTCATCAGTGCTGAACATCAAATCTATTTATATTGACTACACCAGCCCCAAGAGCTTCAGAAGATTACCTTCGCTCGGATAGGGGTTCCCGCCCTGCCACGCCTCGGGATACGGGGTGCCTGCGGGTTTCTGCGCATGGTTGATCCAGCCGGATTCCGGGCCGTGGTAGGTCGCGCCCCAAATCGTCGGGGTCGAGCCGGAGGGAGCCTGCGGCATGCCGGGGATTGTCGCCTGCGGCTGCGGGAACAACTGATCGTTCGAGGGGCGCTGCGGGGGCAGCGGGACCATCTGGGGCTGCGGCTGTGCCGGGGTGGGTTCGGCCTTCGGGCGAATGCCACGCACGACAAGCGGGTTCTCTGCCGGACCCGGACCCGGATCGAAGTCCGTCTCGGTGTACTGGCGATCCCCCTGCGGGGCGATCGTCATCGGCGACGCTTCCGGTGCACGACCGAAATACCCATCGGAGAACGAGGGGGCACGGCGGGCGTCGGACTCGCCACCCACCTGAACCATGCCGTTGCGCGCACCGAGCGGCGTGGGATCGTTCGGGGTGATCCCGGCGACATCGGCAAAGGACGGCGGCAGGAAGCTGTTCGGGATCGACGGAGAGCCCTGAGGAGCCGGGGTCGCGCCCTGCGGGGGCTGCGGAGGCGCGGGAGGCTGGAAGGGCTGTGGAGCCGCCTGAGGCGCTTCCTGAGGGGCCTGAGGCGCTTCCTGAGGGGCCTGAGGCGCTTCCGGGGTGAACGAGGCGGGGATGATGGTGCCGGTCGTCATCGGATCGCCAGGGATCGCGCGGGTGAACGCCTCGATCATGCGCGGGATCAGCGGCTGATTGCCGGACGGGCTTTGGAAGCCTGCGAACCCGTTGGGGGACTGAATGAACGGGGTCGCGCCCTGCGGACGCTGCGGAGCGCCGGGATTGCGGGCCTGAGCGACCAACGAGGTGGCGGGTGCAACGGGATTCGCCGGAGCGTCACCGAGGGCACGGGCGAAGCCGTAGCCGTGGGCGATGCGGCGGTCGTGATGGGGCTTGCCGGCGACTTCGTAGCGCTTCGTCCACGTGCGTTCGCCCGCCTCGATCGTATCGGGACCACGCTTCAGCGCGTCGAGAACGTGACGATGAGACCCGTTGAGTTCGTTCACAAGGTGCTCGACCTGGGCGCGGGGGTCCTGCCACGGCACACCCATCGAGGCGGCGGTGCGCTTCAGCGCGGTCGCACGCCCCTGGTTCCACTGCCCGATGCCGATCGAATCCGACCCGTCCGCACCGTCGCCTCTATTCACCGAACGCGGCTCAAGATGCGCACCGGATTCGCCCATCAGCGAACCCACCGAACCGATCGCGGCATTGCGCGGAACACCAAGCGCAACGAGACGATCGAAGATCATCCGCGCGGTCGCATTCGAGTAGTCGTTCTTTGCCATCACACTCCTTTGATACGTTTCGGCTTAGGCTGCTTGATCTTGACGGGTTTCGGAGCGGGCACTTTCGGCACCCGCGGGAGTTTGATCTTCGTCATGCGTGACCTTACGGGCTGATGATGCCGCGGGACTGCGTGCCCTCGGGCGGGTTCTTCAGAAGCTCCATCTCTTCGTGCGCCAGTTCGATGCGCGACTGCGCTTCGGCGCTCTTGCGACGCTCTTCCGCTTCGGCGTTGCGCTGCTTCATCGCGAGGTCGAGGGTGTTGAAGCTGTTCTTCGCCGCGTTGGTCTCTGCGGTGATCGTCAACTTGCCGATGGCCGCTTGCGCCTGGGCGTTGAAGAGCGCAGCCTGACCGCGAATCTGTTCGACTTCCGCCATCTCGCGCTCGGACGGCTGCGGCGGCTGCGGCTCTCGGATCGGCAGGTAGCGCGCGACATCCGCGCGGTGACCCTTCAACGTCATCGCGTCGGAGAGCATGTTGTAGAAGCCCTCGGAGCCGGTGAAGGCGTCGCCGCCGTTCTGCTTGAGTTCGGTCGCGAATTGGATGATTTCACGAGCACGGCTCTCCTTCTCGCCGAAGCCGAGATGCACGGACGCCGAAGCGGTGCGCTTGTCGATCCAACGCCAAGGATCGACCGGGATGAAATTGCCCGCCACCTCGATCTGCTTCTCGTTGTCCTCGAACTGGACCACAAGCTTGTAAATCTTCTCGAACAACGGGACGAGGAAGTCGTCGGCAAAGTTGCGAGCAATCTGCTTCTGACGGGTCTGACCGTTGCCGGTGAACTGTTCGTACAGCGCGGAACTGTTCTGCTGCGAGAGAACATCCTTGTTCAGACCGATCGATGCGGCGGAGATGCCGGTGATCTCCTCGTTCATCTGGTCGAGCCCCTGAAGCATGGTGGTCAGCATGGGGTTCATCGCCGGCTGCTGCATCGCCTCCGGCTTCAGACCGGGATTGTGCTCGATGATGCCGCCGAAGCGATTGGCGAGGAATTCCTTCGGGTTGCTGAGCGAACCCGTGGGGACGAACCACCGCGGGTTCGTGGTGAGCGCGGCGTGATCGGCCATTGCCCGCCACATCGTGGTGTGCAGGTTCTGCGTCGGGATCACCGTCTTCGCGTAGTTCGTGCCGTAGAAGCGCCCGGCCATCGGGATCGGAGTGAAGACGACGAAGGGAAGCTCGGTCACCGGCTCGATATCGAGGGTGACCTTGCCGCAGCGGAGCACCTTGTAGAGCCGCGCCGTGAGATCGCCTTCGCGCTTGAAGCGGCTGTACGCCTCGTACACGGTGACTTCCTGAAGCTCGTCCTGAACGTGCTCGTTGCGCAGACGAATGCCGTCCGACACCTCACCGAAACGCGCCAAGCGCTCCGGGGCGAACTCGCCGCTGTCGTCCTGACCCGAGAGGATGTCGTCGCGACGCCCCTTCATCTTGGGGTACAGCCGCTCGATCTCATCGACCGTCATCACCGAACGGTGGACGCAGAAGGTACTCTCGGTCAGTTCCTCCGCCTGACGCTCGATCGCGAAATCCTCTGGGTTGACTACCTCGACACGCACCTGACCGTTGTCGCGACGGGTGACGACGCGACCGGAGAAGGTGCCATCGGGCTGCACATCCGCCTCGAATTCGAGGTTGTCGTCGGATTCCCACGCCTGAAGCTCCTCCGCGGTGACCTGAGCGAACTCAAGCTCTTCCTCGACGACGTTCGGCTCCCAGAAGACCTTGGCGATGCCGACACGGGCCGTGAGACCGTTGAAGATTGTCGAGCGGATGATCTTGCGACCGCAATTCTGCTTGAAAAACACGTAGTTCGTGTAATCCGAGGCGATCCGAGCCGCTTCAACATCCTGCGCGTGCAGAGCGTCGAAGCTGATGATGCCCGATCCGGCGGAGAAGGTGTCACCCAACTGCGCCGTCATCTGTTCGACCGCCTTGAACACGTGCGCGCTCACCCATGTCGAGCCGTTGACATGCTGAGGCTTGGGAAGCTTGCGCTCGTAATATTCGAGTACGCGCGTGCGTTCGGTCGAAAGCTTGCTAGAATACCAACTGATCGCGTCGGAAATCTTGTGATCGATGAGGACGCCAATGCGCTCGTCTGTGAGAGGATTCTTGCTCAAAATCGCCTTTACTAAACTATTCGAATATTGCTTTATTTAATCAATATGCAGGGAGGAAAGATTCCTCGATCAGGTCGAGCGGAAGCGGCTCCCGCTTGCCCTTGTGGATGAAGTTCGCCATCGCGAGCGCCATCACTGTGTCGTCGTGCGCGCCCGGCGAGGCTTCCAAGCCGCCCGCATCGGTGCGGATGAACGTGCGCATTTCATCGAGGGTGACCGGGCAGTTGACGATGATGTTTCCCTTCTTCACCGCGTCCTGAAGGCGCGAGATGATGAGGGGCTTCGTCTTGCGGTTGGTGTCGAAGCCGATGTTGTCGGTGTATTCGTCCGACACCTTCTCATCGCGCACCCGCAGATACAGGTTCGGATAATGGAACTCGCGCGACAGACGGCTCTTCGCGGTGTGTCCGACCGCGTTGACTTCGATGATGATCTCAGCCGTGTTGAACATCCGTCCGAGACGGTTCAGCACCTGCCCGTAGAACCACGGGTCGATCTTGTTTGAGCGATAGATACCAACCTGACGCCGATCCTCATCGAGAATCTGAGCGATCGAATAGTCGCCGCGCCCGGTGCCCTGCGCGACATCCGCGCCGATGTAGTAGACCTTGCCCTTGACCGGCTCTTCGAACAGCGTGAGATCGCCCTGACGATCCTTGCGTTCCTCGAACACGTCGTCCGCCTCGTTGTAGTGCAATCGCTTGACCGGATTGACCGCGGCTTTGCGCAGTGTTTCGAGGTGGACAGGCGAGAACAGCGGCGAACCGGAGTTCTGAAACGCGTCCTGCGGCGTCGCCGGGAACTCGCGCATGAAGTCTTCATGCGTCTCCGCCCGCAGCATTTCACCGCGTCGCCAGTTGATCTGTCCAAGCGTCAGGCCGTGTTCGGCCATCAACTCTTTCTCTTCGATCGTCAGTTCGCCCGGTGTGCTATCAACGCCAAAGTCGGGGCCGTAATCCTCGTCCGTATAGTCCTCCGAGTAGAACCACGGTGAGAAGAATTGCTCGAAACCATTGCCGGGTGCACGATGATAGAGATCGTAATACGCACCGGAGACACCGTTTGCCGTGCTCTCGACGATGACGATGGAGTTCTTCTTCTTCGGGCAGGCAACGATGATCGACTGAAGGTTCTTCTGTGCAGTCGATTCCTGCCAGAACGCCACCTCGGACAGCCATGCGAGGTTCAACGTACGACCACGACCAAGGTCTTCCGCACCCGCGGTATCGACTTCGATCGACGTATCGAGATCGGAGAACACCATCTGACGAACCGAGCCCTTCGAGAGCTTCGGACGCATCTTCTCCGGCATCATCTTGTGAGTGTACTGAAGCATTGTGAACAACGCCTCAGAGACCTTCTTCAGGTTTGCGACGACGAATGCCTGTTTGGTCGAGCGATGCTTGAGCCACCAGTAGGAATACGCTTGCATGAACGTCGAGAAGCCCTGCTGACGGGCTTTCAAGACGACGATGCGCACGTAACCGCGATCGGACGCCCACTGACGTTCGATCATCGCGAGAAGGTCGCGCTGAACCCGGTTCAGCTTGAACGGAACCGGCTCGCCGTCCTTGTTACGAATCTTGCAGTACTTCTCCGCGAAGTAGGCGAAGTCCGTCGCACAGCGGCGACGCTCTTCGAGAATCGCATCACGCGTCGTAAACTCTTGCGCCGAGGGTTTGGTGACTTTTAGTTTGTCTTTGGCGGGCAAGCGTCCTTTCCGGGAATGAAGTCACCTAGACCAAGGTCTTCATCCCACGCGCCTTCCACGTCCTCTGCAACCGTCTTCACCTCAATCTTCTGCTTCTCCACCGGGCGAGCGGCGTTGAATTCGAGAATCTTGTCGAGTGCCTTTTGCACGTCGCGATCCGACGCCCCCATGACGATCATCTTGAGGTAACGGCGCATGGCGATGCGCTTGAGCGGGTTGGGCTCTGAGTTGATGTGCGAGGCGGCCTCTTCAAGCTCACCGTCCTGCTCGCCGAACAGTGCGGCGAGGTATTCGTTCTTGAGTGTCATCTGCTCCCTTGTCGTTCCATCGGTTTGACCCTTCGCGCGTCCCGATCGGGAGCGCGGCAGGTTCGCGTGATTGTCCGCCTGAATGCGGCCCCGCCATTTCTTCCAACCGGGCCGTTCCAACTCATGGCGGTCGGACTGCGCCCCCTTGTTCTCGACTTCGCGGAAGCCGGGACGGCGCTTGCGTGGGCGATGGTTGAACGGACCCACCCGCTTCGGCGGTGGTACGTAACTCAGTGCTCCTTCCTCAAAGACGAGGTATTTACCGTCACCGACTTTCTTCATTTCGTCTTGCGCTTCGTTTTTCCGGTTCTCTTTGTCGATTTAGCACGAGTGAGAACTTTGTTCGCACGCATCTCCGACTTGAGGCGGACGGTCTTGTTCACCGCCTGCACCTTCGGGTCGCGGGCGATGGCTTGACGCACGAAGTCGCGATCCCGCGCCTTGAACGAGCCGACGAACGCTTCGATCGCCCGGCGGGCCGTCTCGACGGAGTTCGAACGCGTCACCGCATCGATGATCGCGGGTGCTTCCTGACCGAGCCGGGTCGCACCTTCGGGCGAGATGATCGGATCGCCTGCGGGAGCCGCCTCCACCTGCTTGAACGAGCGGGCACGGGTCACCGCGGGATCACCCGCGCCACCCATCTCCGCTTCGAGCGGCTTGATGATCTCTTCGTGGATCGCCTTCGCCTGCGTCTTCGCAGCGGTGCGGAGCGCTTCGGGCAGACCGGCATTGGTCTCCATCGAGCGGACCGAGCGGTGATGTTCCTGAGCGACTTCGAGCAAGGGACGCCCCTCGCCCTCCGCCTGCACCCGCATCTCGGTGAGAATGTCGGGAACGGACATCGCGCGGGTGCCCGGCTGCGGGGCCGGAGCGGGTGCAGGAGCCGCCTGGGGAGCCGCCTGGGGAGCCGCCTGGGGAGCGGGCCGCGGGGTGAAGCGCTGCGGCGCATCCGCCCCGATGAGATCGGTCAGCGGGGGATGAGCGGGAGCCGGAGCGGGCGTCGGGGCGTCGATCGGGGGAGCCGCCGGAGCCGGAGCTTCGCCCTGCATCTCATTGACCGCGCCTTTCAGCCGGTTGATGTCCGCCTCCGTGCGGGCGGCCGTGGGAATGATGGCGGTGGGGTCGTTCGAGGCACGGGTGACGTAACGGTCGCTGTACGAGGCGAGCGGATCGTTCACCGCACGATCGATGCCGGTGATCTTCGAGGCGGCCTTTGCCGCCGCGGCCAAACCGAGAAGCTTCCCGCCGGTCGCCACGTTGAGGCCACCCGTGAGGATCGGCAGACCTTCGGACAGGGCACCACCGACGAAGCCGGCCTTGCCGGGGTTGCGTAGTGCCTTGCTGAGGAGAGAGGACGACGCGCCGGTTCCGGCGGTGTCCGCCATCTGGTTGACCGCGTTCACGTCGGCGATCGCCCGGAACGCCTCGTTGTCGCCGATCTGATCGCGCACGCGGGAAAGCTGCCGCTCATCCATCACCGCGCCCGTCCTGAGGAAGCTCTGAGCGTCGCGCAGGGCGAGCACACCATCCTCGGTCAAACCGGTCAGGCTCGGGTCCTTGGCGAACGTCTCGACGCGGCGTCCGTAGCGCTCGCCCGCCGTCTCAAGATTCGCCGCAGTCTGGCGACGGTTCGAGAGATCGCCGGGGAAGGCGTCGGAGTTCATGTCGTCGAGGACACGCGTCAGCGCTTGGTCGTTGGTCTTGCCACGCGAGCGGTACTTGTACGCACCGACCCCCGCGCCGGGCGAGCGAATGCCTGCGATGACACCGCGCACACCCACACCGGTCGCCGCAGCGTCCGCGACTTCCTTCGGATCGAAGTTGTCGAAGCCGTCGTTGCGCGCGACCTGGGCGAGCACGTCATTTGCGGCTCCGCCCGCACCGAGCACACCCGCTTCCGCGGTCAGACCGACACTCGCCCGACCAAGACGTGAGCCGGCGACTTTCGCCCCCACGGTCTTGCCGATGCCCTTGCCGAGAATGCCGGAGGCTTTGAGGGTGGCCGCGTCGATGCCCGCCTGAGCACTCGATTCGATCCAGGTGGAATTGAAATCCTCATCGGACGGCTTTGCCCGGCCCTGTTCGGCCGCGCGGGCTTCGGCGTTCTGGTTCCAGTAGCGCAGGAAGCCGTACGCGGCGGCTCCGCCGACGCCACCGATGAGCGCGCCCACGGGACCACCGACCGCACCACCGGCCGCGCCCATGCCGACCGCGGCGAGAATGCCCGGAGCGGCCTCTGCGGCGGCCTTGGGAAGCTCGGAGGCGGTGGCGATCGGGGCGGCGATGTCGAACTGTGCCGGACGGTAGGAACCCGCCTGCTTCTGAACGAGGTCGCCCGTCGTCTGGACGGCTGTGCCGCCACCGAGATGGTCGATGGTGCCGCCGATGTTGCGAAGGTCGGAGCCCGCCCCGTGGACGACCGCGCGGCCGAGATCGGTCGCATAGTCGCCCCACGACTGGTTCTTGATCGTGTCGCGACGCTGCTGACCCTGGACGTTCTGCAATGAGGTGAGGATGGCGGAGGCCGGAGCCCCCGCCTGACGCGCCTGTTCGATCTCGCCGGCAAACTGCGGAGCCGTCGCGGTGAGCGAGGTCAGAATCTCGTCATCCGACGCGCCGGCCCGGCGCGCCTGTTCGATGTCGTCGCGCATCAGCGGATCACCCCGCGGCGACGCAAATCCTCGATCAGCGGGCTCTCATTGCGACCCGGTGCGGGAGCGCTCGATCCGGCGTACGGACGGCTGCGCTCCGCTTCGCTGTCGCGCTCACGGTGACCGCGTGCGGTCGCCGCGTAGCCCTCGAAGGTCTGAGCGCGGTAGCCATCGGGATCGAAGTCCGGTCCGTAACGCTTGAGGATGTTCGTCGCGCGACCGCTGCGGTAGGTCGTGTCGGCGTCAAGCTGGGTCATGTAGCGACCCATCCAATCGTACACCTGCTTGTTGTTCAAGCGAGCGCTACCACCCAAGATTTCCTGCTGAATGCGCTTGGCATCGGAATCCGTCTGGACGCCCTTTTCACCACGAAGCTGCTGATTGGCCGCACCCTGGATGAACGCTTGCACGCGCATCGCATTCGCCGCGCGCGGATCGCCCGAGTCGAGCATCGTCTGAAGCTCAGCCGTGGTCTTGCCGATGAGGTTCACATCGACCTGATTGTTGCGGAAGGCGTTGCGAAGCTCTTCCGCCTCGCGGTACAGAGTCATCGACTTGACGAGCGACTGTTCATCCTCGTTGATCGTCTTTTCAGCCGTTGCAGTGGGTTTGGGATACTCGCGCGCCGCCTGCTCATCCTCCGGCACCGCGGTGCGGTTGAAGGTGATTTCGCCGGTCAGCGGGTTCTTCATCGTGGTGACCCGGAACTTGCCGTTCGGCGAGGTGCTGACGGAAGTCTCCGGGGCGGCGTTCATCTGCATCTTCTGCAACTGCGCCTGCCGAGCGAGCGACGCCGTTTCATCTGCGCGCCGGTTGTCGGCGTTCACATTGGCTTCCTGCGTATCGGCGTTGCGCAGACCCGCCACCGCCGCGGCGTTTCCGGGCGGAGCGAACCACGCGCCCATCTTCTCCATGCGCCGTCCGAGATCGGCGAGGCTGTTCATGCCGAGGAAACCACCGGAGGCGGGAGCCTGAGCGGGAGCCGGAGCGTAGCCCGGCGCAACCGTGCTGGGATCGGCGTAGGGCTGCACCTGCGGCGCGGGTGCGCCGTAAGGCGCGGGAGCCGCCTGAGGGGCCGGAGCGGGCGTCTGCGGCATCAGAGCGGCGGAGATCGGCGCACGCTCGAACGATTGCCCCTGAAGCCCGGTATAGGCGAGATCGGGCCGCGTGACGTTCGGATCACCGGGAATCGCGTTCGCGAAGATCGGTCCGCGGGCACGCAGTTCGTCCGGTCCCACGGCGAGGCGCTGAGCCTCACCGGGGATCGTCTGCGCTTCCTGATACTGCGGCGACAGCGCGGGGATCGGGAGACGGAAGCCGTAATAATTCGGAGAATTCGGGTCGAATGCGCCCGGCGTGAAAATGCCTGATGCCATGATGTCCTTAAAGCTTGTGAGTATCGATCACGAGTGCACCGCCGACATCGCGAACGACATCGGGTCGAACCTTCGCGACTTCCTGAGCCTTCGGGCCGACGTGAAGCTGAGACGGGTCGTGCTTGTACGAATACAGGTAGGCCGGAGCGACGCCGTTCCACGAGCCGATCGGACCCGACTTGATGTCCTTGTAGCGTTCGTCCGAGAACAGCGAGCCGAACAGACCGATGCCCTGACCGATCGTCGAGAGCATCGACGGGGTTTGCGTGGTTTCCGAAGTCCCCGTTCCCACCGTGTGTGCGACACCACCCTTGAGATCGCCCACGAGCGAGTACAGACGCGCGGCGTTGTCCCACGGGAACTGGTTCTGCTGGTTCCACATCTTGTAATTGTTATCGATGACGTTCTGACCAAGCTGCTGCTGGCCGTAGCCCGCGGCCTGCTGCGCCGTAAGCGCCTTGCCGTACGCGTCGAAGCCGGAAGTCGTGCCGGTGTAGCCCTGACCGCCGATGATGTTCGACAGCGTTCCGGCACCGCCGAGCGCCTGAAGACGCTGGGCGTTCTCGTTCCCGACCGTCGAGAGAGCGTTGTTGAACAGGTTCGCGCGGGTGGTGGCGGAGAGATTCTGTTCCTGCTCAGCGAGACCGCGGTTGACCACGCCTTCGGCGAGCGCCGTGCGAGACGAGTTGATGTTCCCGGAGCCCGACGCGTTGCGGTAGAGGCTGGGAAGCACGTTCTCCGCGGCGTTCCGGCGGGCGTCGAAGCTCGCCGCTTTGACGATATCGCCCACGTTCTGCTGCGACGCGTACTGATTGGCCCGCGCGATGTTCGAGGCGGTATTGTCGGCGGTCGCCGTGTTGAACAGACCGCTCAAAGCCTGCTGCTGACCGGCGGTGGCCGTCTGAAGCTGCCCCTGACCGTAACCGCTCAGGCTGTTCGCGGTGTCGCGCGCGGTGGTCTGCGCCCATTTCGAGGAATCGTCGAAAGCCTGATACTGGTTGGCGTTCGGCGCAGCCACGAACGGACCCGTGTAAGGATTGGTCTGGGCGCGATCATAGATCGAACTCGCCTCCGTCCAGACCTTATTCAGGTACGGCATCTGCTCCGGCAAAGGACGGGTGGTTGTGGTTTCGTCCTTGCTGGTCTTGGTCTCGCTCTTGCTGCTCGCTAGTCCGCCCATAGTATCCTTATTTTTCTTGTTTTTGTTTATTTAGACCGTTCGTGAACCCACCATGTGCGGATTTTGCCGTCATCGTAGGGCACGTCGGCGAGCGGTTTGAACCCGAAGACTTTCAGGTAATGCGGTCCGACCGCCTTCTCGTGGTTCAGGATCGCGTAAATCGTCGGCGGGAGCTTCGCCCGCTCGATCGGGAAAATGCGGCGCACTTCTCGAAGAACGGAGGGCGCGAAATAGAAGAATTCCGTGTGCAGGAAGGTGCGCCACTCGCCTTGAATGAATTCGAGGTGGCGGGTGACGGTAAAGTGCCCCTGAGGATCGTCATAAAGGACTTCCTCAGGGGTGGAGAGATATTGAATGTATGACACACCCTATTTACAAGAGCGTTAGGTGTACTTCAAATCCCAATACGCGCAGACGAGGCTATCCGCGGCCGAAAACCCGTAGGTCTGCATCACCAAACCGACCGATTCGACCGCTCCGAGGTGATCGTTCAGGCTGTAGGATTGATGTCTCTCCCATGTCAGACCGTAATCGGGACTGAACTCGAAGTCGAAAAAGTTCGCCGTCTTGCTCATGCGCATGGTGTACCACTCGAAACGTGCCATTCCACTGACGGAGCCGCCCGAACCGACGTAGTTGGTTCCGTTGTCGCTCATGCGCAGAATGGAAAGCTGCGGAGAATTGCTGTTCGCCTCGATGCCGAACTCGTAGAGCTTTCCCGCGGTATCGCGCACGGCGATGCCGGTCAGGCCGGTCGTCGATCCATGGCGCAACGGGATGCGAATGGTCGCCGTGACTTCCCACGTTGCGCCGGTCAGGGGGATGCCGCGATACGCGGCAAGCTGCGCGCCGCTTTCACCATTGAAACCCCGCCGGAAGCTCGTGAAGCTAGGGCTCGCCGTGATGCTGGTGAAGTCTCTCCCGGCGACGACGGTGAAATCCGCTGGGACCGGGGGCTTGATCGGGAAGAGACTCATTCCGCCCCCACCACCGGACGACGGAACCGCGAATTCGATCCACTCCGTACCAGCGCCGGGCGTGGCAATGGTGCCTTCCTTCGCACACAGATAGGTCTTGCCGTTATGCGAGACCGTATCACCGTAGTGATAGACCTTATCTTCGGCCACCGGGATGCGGATCGACGAAATATAGACGGTATCGTCGCCTCTTACGACCGAAGAGTCTCGGCTGTACAGCAAGCTGATCGTGTGAGAGCCGGGTACGACGGTGCCGGTGAAGTCGGTGTAGGCGACCTGTTCACCGCCTACGTCGATGACATACGGACCACCGTCGATCGAAACGCGTAGCTTGTCGGGGCCTTCCGAACTGACGCGGTAGCGGATCGAGTACTCGTTGAACGCGAGGGTCGAGGTGAAGGGGACGGCAAGACCCGTCGATCCGCCGATCTCACCGGGAAGCGGCGGGAAACGCAGAACCGTGTTCGCGGCGTCGCCATTCGGAACGAAGGTGTGACCGGGCTTGTCGAAGGTCCAGCCCGCCGGGAGAACCCCGTCTTCGAACGTGAACGTGCGGTAGCTGTAGCCGAGACTCCACGGGCCGCGATGGGAGGGCGTAATCACACCGGTTTCGAGTGCTTCGACGCGGGTGACGGTCTCCGCGATCTGCGCGCCGTCGATCTTGTAGTTTTCGCCGCTGCGGGCGATGAGAAGCTGATCGCCTGCGGTGATGAGACCGCCGTCGTCGAGTTCGGAAAGCTTTTTAAGTGCCATGTCGTCCTTAGAAAATCGGTGTCTGAAATGATTTAGACTTCCGGCGCAAGAGTGCCGGTGCCGTCTTCGAGAGCAAGAATGTCTCCGTTTTCGAGCGGCATACCCGCAAGGGTCAGCATCACAACGCCGTTCTCAATCTTCTCGATGTAGAGGTCGCCCGTGATCCGATCCCGGCGGAAGATGAAGTCAAACTCATAGTTCGGATCGAAGCTGCCCCCGCCCGTGCCTCCGGTGCCGTTCGCCGCCTTGGTGACCCGACCCTTGGCATCGATCGTCAGATTCGCGTTGGTGTAGGTGCCGGGTACGACGGTGGTGTTCGCGAGCACCGTTGCGATCTCACCCTCACCCGAACCCACCACGTCGCCCGTAAGCTTGACCGAGCCGGCCCGGCGCACGATGCGCGTCTCGTTGTCCGCCCAATCCTTCGTGTTCGCGCTCCACACCTCGAAATAGGTGGTGCCATCGGTCGAGCCCTGGACGATCACCCGCTGGGGAGCGGTCGCGGCGGTCTTCGTGACGATGCGCAAGCCGGTGACGGAGAACTCATCGGTGAATTGCGCGGTGATGACACCGGGAGCCGCGGTGAGCGTACCACCGAGATCGGCGTCGGTTGGATCGAGGAACGTGATCGAGGCGAGATCGGGCGCGGGGTCGGACAGCGGCGCGACCAGATAGACCCGCCAATGCGCGTAGGTGCCGTCGCGGTCCGCCTCCACCGTGCCGGTGACGCCCGTATGGGCGGAGAGAATCCGGCCCTTGGCGTCCACGGTGATCGTCGCGTTGGTGTAGGTGCCCGCCTGGACGCCTGTCGGCCGAAGCTCCGCCTCATAGATGCCGTCGCCGAACGTCTCGCCGTCCGAGATGGAGAGATCGTTGACCGAGCGCAGAACCAGCGCCTGGACGGTGGTCGAAGCCGTTTGATCCGCCCATGCCGTGCCGTCCGATGTCCGCGTCAGCACCTGACCGGGCGTGCCACCCACGGGGAGGCCGGTCGTCGGATGCGTCCACGCCATGCGGCCGTCTCCGGTCGAGGTCAGCAACAGACCCGCGCCGGGGGCGGAGGGAATCTCGGAGGGGCGCTCGGGAAGGGTGGTGATCGCGCTGATGCGACCGTCCCCGCCCACCGTCAGGCGGACGTTCGAGTAGGTGCCCGCCTGGACACCCGTGGCGGACAAGCCGATCGTGGTGCCGTTCGCAGTGCCGCGCTGCAACTCGACGATCGCATCGACGATCGATTTTGACGAGCGGGACGCCGCAAACAATTGATCGGCGTAGTACCGGCGGTCCGAGGTCTGCGATTCCGGCTGGAAGACGTAGGCGTAGGGTCGGGCGTTCGCCCGATAGGGTGTCGTCATCCGCGGCTTTCGGCGTGGCCCCGCTTGCCACCAAGCGAGATTTCGATCTCCAAGCCAACGATGCGGATGTTGTGGAAGCCTTCGTATTCGATCCGAATACCGTGGTAGCGGCCGGGCGAACGGAAATCGAGTTGCCGCTTCGTGATGGCGTCGAACGGCAAGGCGGCACCGAATTCCATCGGCTCACCCGGTGTGTCCGCCCATCCCACGCTGACCAGCACCGGGGCGGAGCCTTCCGGCACGATTCCGATCGGGTCGATGCGCTCGATGCGCTTGTAATCGCGATGGTTGACCCCATCGAGTTCGTCGAAGCTGATGAACTGTCGCTCGACATAGGCGAGACCGTTCGCTTCGGGGGCTTCAACACCGATCGCATTCTCACGATCGATGTCGAAGCTGTAAATGTTCATCGTGGGCTCTGCCATCGGCTGCGCTCCTCAAATCTCTTATTTACGGTTTCGCAGGATCAGGGTCATGGTCGAGACGGAAGTGTCGATGCGATCAGGATTGAGCGGACGCATGACGATGTGCGGCGCTTCCGTCGTCGAGTGCACGATCATCGACATATGGTTAGTGAAGTCGCGGCGCGAATAGTGATAGACGAACGAATCACCACCGGAGACCTTGAACAGGCTCGTCCACGGGCGCGCCGTGACGAAAGTCAGACTGTGGCACCCCGCGGGAATATCGTGCTTCGGGCAGACATAGGGGAACTCTTCGTTCGGAATGGTGGCGTTCTCCGCGAAGCAATCGACGAAGATGTCCTCCCACGTCTCGCCGTCTTCCGCGACGATCTCGATGCCGGTCATTGATGCGGCACCGGGCATACCGAGGATGAAGCGGAACGCTTTGAACGAGTTCTCGCCGGTATTCACGACCGGGCGATACACCATCGTGCCGGCGACGTGCGGATTCGGACCGGTCTTTGCCAGTACCGTCCAGTTCTCATCCGGGATCGGGTCGAGCGGATCATTGTACGATGGGACGAAATCGAAATCGATCGTCTCGCGCTGCTTCACGTGCACACCGAGCGCATAGTTTCCGACGCTCAGAGCGTTCGAGAAGCCCACCCAACCATCTTCGTTCAGAAAGATGCTGCTCTGACGGATGCGCGAGACCCGCGGATTGACGCCGGGACGCACCGGGAGAATGACCCGCGCGGTGTCGGTCGAACCGAACGTATCCTCCGCCGTGTAGGTGAAGCCGGCCTCGATGATCGGGTCACGCGGCACCTCACGCAGGGCATAAGCCGTGCAGTAGAGGTTCGAGATGTTCGAGAGGTGACCGTTCTCAGAGAACGTCTGTGTTCCGCCACCGCCGTGAAGCACGTCGAGCGTGTCGCCCTGGACGGCGTAGGTCAGACGGTTTCCGACATACTCCGCCTGACGATGATTCAAATTATCTTCATCGCTGCGATAAGTCGTGTACATCAACATCACGGGCGTATTCGTGTCGGTGCCGTCTTCACCCGAAGGTCCGAACGCATCGATATAGATGTTGCGGTAGTAGTCCTCGTAAAGCGGTGCCGGATCGAAGTAGAAGGTTCCCGCATCGACGTGGGTGTTCGCCTGCGCCATGAGGATGGCGTCGCTCGCCGGCACACCCGGCGGAAGGGCGAAGGTATCGACGCGGATTTCAGGACGCTGCATCGCGTCGTCCGCCCGGTCGTAGAGGTAGGGATAGGGATAGCGGTCGTCGTCCCTGACGTAGCGTTCCTGATTGTGGCGATCGACATACGCCTGATCGATCACGCGGAAGTAGAGCTTCGCCTGAGACGAATCCGCGATCAGGGTCCAGCCGGCTTCCATCTCGGACGCGCCGAGACGGATCACCGACATGATCGCGATGTGACCCGGCACTAAGGCGTTGACGTTTTCCCTATCCGCAGTGAGGCTTTCCGCCCAGACGTTTCCATTCGGGTCGAGGGTCGAGCGGACCGATCGGCGCGCCGCCTGAAACAGCTTGTTGACCACCAGCGTCTGGCAGTCTTCCGCCTGGAACGTGACGGTGTTCGCACCGAGCGTCACATTGCCGTTCACGGCGTTCGCCACCGCGGTGACACGCAGCGCCGTCTCTCCGGTGTCGTTGGTCAACAGGTCGTCGTGGCTGAGGGTGAGCGCAGTGCCGCAGTCGATCGGGTCGCTCAGCACGTTGTCGCGCGCGATGACGATCGTCGGCTCCAAGATGTTGACGGTGACGGTCGCGCTGCTCAAATTGCCGTAACGGTCCTGAATCGTATAGGTGAATTGATCGGTCGTTCCGTCCTCCGGGGCGGTGTAGAGCACGCCGCCCGCAATACGACGGGTCGAGCCAAAACGGGCCGGACCAATCGAGAAAATACGCAGATTCAGCCCGATATCGTTGCTCAACAACTGTTCGTCGAGGATGGTGAGGGTGTCGGCCATTCGGCTCCTTTTCTGGGGACGGGAGGGTTAGCGGGCGCGGCGGCGCATCGCGAAGGTGTCATCGGTCGCTTCAGCGCGGGTGACGGCGGGTGGGGTGTAGGCGCGCACCGGGGAGACCATCACGGCGATCTCCGGGTTGCGGTCGCGGAAATCGAGCCACGTCGTCTTCTCCGCCCGGAGATCGTTCCACGTCTTGCCGGCCAACTGCTCCCACCGCACGCCCGTCGAGGGCTGCACAACGGCTCCGCCCGTGTTGTAGGGAAGGTCGGAGAACGACCACAGACCGTTGCCGTAATTGAACACCGCCGCACGGTTGCAGCCGGGATAATCGCCGAGATCGTTCGGGGTGTACTCGCGGCCGATCGGGAACTTGCAGTCGGGGTGGGTCGAGACGAAGCAGAACATCATCTCGCGACGCGCCGGCAGGTGCAGGACGTAGAAACGGTGCGCGGCTTCGCGCACAAGATGATCGTAAATGCCCCGCTGAACGCTGTCGTTCGTCGTCCAGAGCACCGTCGTGCCGTCGTGGCACCAAATGTTGTCGGGTCCGAACACCATGTGCTGGTTGTTCGCCACGCCGATGCAGTTCTGTGAAATAACACCGCGATCTCGAAAGCGCTCTTCGAAGTCGAAGATGAAGTTCGTCGGCTGCGGGGTCATCGCGTAGACTTGACGGTTCGAATAGACGAACATCCGCACGCCCAACTCCGCCCCATCGACGATCTGACCGGTGAGCGATCCGAGGATGTTGTCGCCCGCCGAATTCGTCGTGGCGGTGCCAAAGTCGAGCTTCGCCGCCTCGAACGGAACGAGGTCCGACCACTTCACCATCGCGGGGATCGTCTGACCGCCCTGGGTGACGTTGAGCGCGATGATCTGATCGCCGAGCCGGCGCACGGCGCGACAGGTGGTCTCACGATCCCAGCCATCGACCGCGGTGAAGCCCTGATCGCCCTTGCGCATGCTCCACAGGCCGCGATCCGGGCGGTTCCAGTAAATCCGCCCCTGAAGCTCACACGCCGTCGTCGGCTGTGCCTCGAACACGTGGGGCGACCATTCGAGCGGGGTGAGATCGGTCTCAATCCACGGCTCCGCGTTGCGCCCGCGCGCCTGACCGCGGATCACCCGGCCATCGGAAAGCCCGATCAGGAACTCGCTGCCCCCGGAGGGATAGGCGGAGCCGAAGACGAAGTTCGGCGAGCCGGCGGAGGCCGTGCCGATCTTGCGGAAGTGCGGTGCACGGATGACCGCGCCCGACTCGAAGCGAACGTTGTTACATCCGCTCCACTGAGGCTGTTCAAGCTGTACCGGGAGACGATCCGTGTTGACGCCCGCGCTACCAATGTTGCGCAGGGGAAGAGTGAGATTTGCCATTCAGACCTTTATTACGTCCAAGAAATGCGAACTTTGCCGTTCTGACCGTTGGTGCCCTGGTTGCCCGGAAATGCACCCGCCGCAGCACCGACACCGACCGAGGCGAACAACTGCTCACCGACAACCGGAGCACCCGGCTCACCCACCGTGTAGGTACGCACGGCCTTGCCGCCGTTTCCGCCGCTTCCGCCCGGTCCGAGACCGGTGAGGTAGGGTTTGCCCGCGCCGCCGAGCATGCCGCCGCCGGGGGTGTTCGTGGTGCCGCCCAGCGCCGTGCCGGGGGTGCCTGCAACGCCCGGAGAGGCGGTTCGAGCACCCGTTCCGATGCCGCCACCGCCACCGCCGCCGCCGCCGCCCACAAGCGCCAGGAAGCGGCTCTCTTCGCCGGGGAAGCCCGAATTTCCCGATGCGGCGACCGGTGCGCCGTAGTTCTCCCAAACGGAAGAGCCCGCACCGCCGCCCGCACCGTTCACCTCGACGGTCATGGTCGCATACGGGGGGACCACAAATTCGTACCGACCAGGATCGGTCCACTCGACCGAACCGGGGGTGGACTTGCGTGCGTTTAGGAAGTCGTCCCACGACAGGGGGAAGGTCGCGGGAATCTGCGTCACCGAAGCCGGCACCGGACCGACACCGCGAAGGTAGCGGTCGAAGTTGAACACCTCGGAGCCGGGATCGGGGAACTCCGCCTGAATCTCCGTCTCCGGGAGCGGCGGCGTGGCGCGGATCGTCATACGGACACTCCGCGGATGATGGTCGTGCGCACAGTCAGCGCAGCCGGGGAGAGCGTCGCGTAGTTCTTGTCGTTGATGTAGAACTGGTACGCCTTGGCGGTCGTGTCGAAGACGATCTTGCCACCGTTGAACGAGAACACCGGGTTCGCGCCCTCCGCGGTGATCGTCACGGCGTTCGCGATCGTGATCGACGGCACGGAAAGCGGCCCGGTCATAACCGCGCCGTCCTTACGGACGAAGCTGTCGAGATTCAGGGTGGTGGAGAGCGCCGCCGCATTCGCCAGATTGAGCAGCGAGAGGCCGAATTCGCTCAGCGGAGCCGTCTTCGCATCGTTCACCGTGTAATAGGGGAACGACAGACCCTCCGCCGGGAAGGTCGTGCGCAGAAGCGGGTTGTTGAGGTGGTCGTGGGACGCCTCAACTCGGCCCTTCACGTTCGGCCACGTCGCCTTGAGCCGCCCCTTGAGATTGCGAATCTGCTCCGCACCCTCCGCCGCCTGATCGCCATCCGATGGGCTCGTGGAGAGGAATGAGTCAATGAATGTACCGGGCTCGACCAAAGTTCACCTGCTATAATCTGATATTCTTCTATTTAATCTGGCGTATGGTCGAGCCTAGTAACGTTTAATATCGATTGTTAGATGCAGATTGTCGTAAAATATTGCAAATGTCTGAGGAGTTATGAAGTGAATCAGGATGAGTTCGTTGAAATGTACCCGGAAGGCGCAATGCCGCGCATCCGGCGGTGGCAAAAGGCCGAACGCGACATGTGGGCGGTGAAAAACGCTCTCGGAATGCCGCAGGACGCCAGTTTGATTGAAGTTTTGACGCTGATCGCCTCGTTGATCGAGATCGCGGCGATGTACGAGGGGCTTTGCGAATGAGCGAGGTAGTTTACGTCGATAAGAATACGCTGAAAGGGATGTTCTTTTCAGGCGCGCGAAGCGGAGGCATCGTTTCGTGCTCGTACGCCGATGCGAATGACGATTACGTCAGGTATATCGCGACGAAACTCAGCACATCGAAGCTCAATCGCGCGCCCCGCGAGTGCTTTTACGATTGGGCGTTGGCGAACAATTTCACTGTCTTTGCGTCGAACGATCTAGACGCCCCGAAGCGTCACTGTCTCATCAAAGCAGAGACTGACGATCAGCATTTTCTCGTGAAGATGAGGTGGGGATGATGAAGCCCGTGTTCATCAATGATACGACGCTCCTACTGTGCACTGTGACTGTCGAAGGGATCGAAGCGGGTTCTCGCGCGATCGATATCTGCGTGCTCACGAAGATCATAGATGGATGGATCGATGAAGACGGAAAGCGTGATTGGTTGAACGAGAACACACCCGGATGGATGCCGTGGATCAACCATACCTTACGAGAATTCTACTACCACGATGAGTTGGTTTTGATCTTCAAGAATGAGAATGACGCGTTCGCGTTCAGGCTGCGGTGGCTCTGAACAATTTGTCAGATTTACCGTAACCTGTTAAATAAGATTCGAAGGCTGGTCATCACTTGCTGGTTATCGCCTATAATTCCGTGGCAGGAAGTTTTAGAGGCGCTTGATGTTGATTCATCAAGCGCCTTTTTCTTCGCCTGGAATCTATGGAATCGCTCTAAGAGATTCGCAACCGTTCCCCCGTAGCGTCGGGGGATGGCAAAGCGAAAGACCTGGGCGCACCGCCTCTTCGAAACGTCGTACGACGATCCGTTCGACTATGAAGTGAACGATTTCTCGTACCCATACTTCCCGGCAGATATTCTGAACGGGAAGCAAATCTATCGAAGTCGAGACGATAACGACATCGACTTTTACCTCGATTGCGCCGTCGAAGAGAAGAAGCTGCGCTTCTCAGAAGGCGAAACGTACCAGCAATACATCCAGTGGATTCACGACACGTGCCGGAAGCCGTACTTCCACGCGTTTCGTGACGAGGCTCAGGGGCACCACTGCTCCATCGTCTTCACGCGTGAATCCGATTGGCTCGCCCACAAGCTTCGCTGGACGTGACCGATCAGGGGTAGACCGTCCCGAAATACGCGTTGCCGCGACTGTCGATAACAGTGATCGATTGCGAGGATCGTGAGCGCCGGGACGCCTCCCCCGCGAGATAGGCGTTCCACTCGGAATCCAGCCGGTCGATCCGCTCCCGCCGAAGTGCCGACGACCGCTCCGCCTCCACCCGCTGACGGGCATTCTCCTCACGCGCCCACGCGACGTTCGGGTCCTCCGCCGGAGCCTCGAACATGCGCACACAGTAGTAGCCGGGGTGACAGGTTTCCGCCGCCTGGACGGTGGTCGAGATGGTGGTGATCGCGATCACCGCGCAGAACAGCTTCATCATCATCGGACGCCTCCTCCCCTCAGATTCTCACAAGGGTGGAATCGAGGGAAGCGAGGGTTGTGAATAGGGTGAATTAGCGGAGGTAACAGTCGCCGGAACCGTTCGGGAAACACACCGCCCACGCTTTGGCACACTCATCACGAAGGCGCTCGGTCGTCATGTACCGCCCGTAATAGACCGCAGCCTCCGGGGTCCAGCCCGCGTGATAGCGCTCCTTCACCGTCTCGTAGGGAAGACGCAACTCGGTGCACCAATCCTTCAAAACCATCGTGCGGTCACCAAACGTCACGTGAATGTTGTTGCGACGGTTCCGCTGCTGAACCGCCTGCGTCGCCCACCGAACGTTGTTCGGCTCGTAATTCCCGCGAACGTCGATCCGATCGAGAGAATGAAGCGGAGACGGCGGAAGCCCCACATCCTTGAGGAACCGTCCGAAGTCGGTCCGCCACGCCGCGCAAACCTCCACCCCCAACGCCCCGTAAACCGGGTACTTCGCGTACTTCTCGCGGTAACAGCGATAGATCATCTGCTTCCAACGATTGTAAAGCGGGTGTCCGCTCATCCCATGTCTTTGGTATTCTCTAGCCATAGCAATTGCTTTCGTAAAAATGGTGTAATGAAAACAATTTACAGCATAGAGTGGAGATTCAGCAATATTTTAGGCTGGAGTGGTGCAGGTATAGGGGTGTCAGATCGAATTTGAGGGGGTGGTGTCGGGAAACGTCGAGGTGAACGTCTGGAAAACGATGGGGCAGATTCGGTTTTCAACGTCGGTTGATGCAGCGGATCAACGTCGGCGGACGGTGGAGGGGGACCGTTTAGGACGTTTGTGATGCAGGGCCGCGCGGGGTTTTAACCTTAATTGCGAAGTCGGTCAGGAAAGCTGGGGAAAAAGGATTGTTACGGGGGCATGGGACCCGTCATTGGTCTTGACATCGATTTCCTGGGCGTTCGAGCGAGGGTGATTCGGACGCTCTGCGCTGGTGCTCGTCGCCCTGGTCAAGCCTGCGCATGTGCGCGAATGTCGGCTTTCCCCACAAAATCGGCCCGGAGATTTCCAGACATTAGGCCGATCGAGGTGCATTCGAGAGGGGAGGGGGCTTTTGCGGGTGCTGGTGCGGGGGATCGTGCGGCCATCGTCGGGGTGATCGTGGGCGTCGATCATCATGCCGATCATCCCCTCGAAAGCCCCCTACCCCATACCATTCGTCCGTTCGCATAAGATGTGTTATGGAACGTTAGCCGGCTAACGACCTGTGCCGACGACTTCTGTAACGATCGGTACAGAATTTTTCTTGGCTGAGGACCGGCAAGCGTTAACTGAAAAAATTAACCAAACGCTCGGCCTCTACGATGCCCCTAGATCGTCCTCAGAAGGTCGTACAGCGCTCTTCTTACGCTTCCGCACCTTGGCGGCACGATTGGTCTCACGGGCTTCCTGAGCGCTCTCAGCGGCCTTCTCAGCGGCCTTCCTGCGCCCCTCTGCATCCACTCTGATCGCCCAATCGGGAATGGGCTCGTGTGCACGCTTGAAGTAGTCGATGACGATGCGAGCGAGAACGTATTTGTCTTCGTTCAGCTTGATGTTGAGGAGTTCTTCGAAGTTTGTCATTGGGCGTTCCGCTTGCCGAAGCGGCCAAACCCGCTTGCGGTGCGATTATTTACAGGTCCAACGAGATGAGCCGCCGCAGAGTGATCCGCGACGGCTCGTGTTGTTGTCTGTAAGGAATATCTATGAAGCGATCTTGTTGTAACGCCCTCTGAGCGTGGTCGCAATATTAATCGGTCTTCCCCGCCTCTTTGATCTTCGCCATCATCGAGCGGATGTCTCTCGGTGGGTCTGATGTCGGTGGCTGTGCCGCTCGAAGGCGGGTGATCTCCGCGTCCTTGCGGGTGATCGTCTCCTTCAACGCTTGGTTCTCACGCGCCAGATCGAACGCATCCTGAAGCGTGGTGATGAGGCGGTCCTTCTCAGCGTGTGTCACGGCGATGTCCTTCTTCGTCGTCTTGGGCGGCGGCAAGGCGAGACGCCCGTGGGCGTCGGTGGGTTGCGTGGTCGCGCCTCGGATCGAAGCGCCCGGTTCAATTTTCCTCTCAGCCTCGACGCCCCGAACTCTTTGCCTCGACGTTCTTTCTCGACCCGTTATTACATCTGCCTTCGAGTCGAGTGAGCGAAGCGGCGTCAGCCGCGGCCGAGCGAAGCGAGGGAGCGAAGGAGACGCGAAGGCGTAGTCGGCCGCAGGCCCTGGACTGAGCGAAGCGAGGGAATTACACGTGTCGAGGCGCGAGTTTACGAGCCGTCGAGGCACGTGAGATGCCAAATCTCATTATAATTACAGATTAGAGATTAGAGATTAGAGATTAGAGATTACACGTTATTGGTTCTTGAGCTTGATGCGTTGTTCCTGCTCTTGTTGCTTGACCGCCTGTTCGATGTCGTATGGGCGCATGGAGTGGGAGGACGGGTTGATCTGGTCCTTCACCGCTTTGATCTTCTCGATGAGTTCGTCGTTCTTCTCACCGAGCACGTGAGCGAGATCGGTCAGGTCTTGAGCGGTCTGTTCGAGCGTGTCGAGGCGTTGGTTGGTCTCCGCCTTGAACTGTTCGAGTTCGCGCTTGAGCGCGATGATGATCTTGCCGAGATCGTTCGAGTTCATGGGGTCTTCGCCTTCTTCTTCTGCGTCTTCCTCCGCCAGAGTGTGTGCGGGTCGTATCGGCCGCGCAGGATCGGTTCGTTCTCGTGGTTCTTCTGTGCGGGTTCGGTCAGGTCGATGACGATCGGCTCCTCATCGTCGCAGAACAGTTCGGCGAACGTTGCGTACGTCGTCCACTGTAGGCGGACGATGTGGTTCCAGACGTAGTGCGTCCCGTTGGTCTTCGAGTAGAGTTGACCGAGCTTTGGGGCGGGACATCCGGGGTCGGGCTGAATGTCGAGCGTCTGATGGGTGAGGTTCTTATAGTACTGCCACGCCTCGTTTGAGAGCGCGTCTTTGTGCCGGCCTCGATAGTGTTCGAGGTAGGATGAGAAGAACTCCGGGGTGTGGAGTTGGACGGTGCCGGTGAACACCGCGAGGCGTGCATCGGGGGTGAAGGGTTCGCGTCGATCGAACACCTGAATGTTGAGGGCGTGCCGCGCCTGCATCCACAGTTCGCGCGGCAGGTGGGTGTTCTCGAACAGATTCGCCGTCATCAGCGTGATCGAGTCCTTCGGGGGGAAGAGCGGATCATCGGGGAGAATCTGTTCCACCACCTGGGCGGGGGCTTCCCCTTCGACTTCCGCAACGAGCTTGGCAAACAGGTCTTCAGACATGCGTCCTTTCATTGATGATAATGAGATGTGTCGCAACTGATTTAGGCGTGTCGTCTCGCCACATACAAAAATGTACGAGGTCTCATTTGACACTGACTGTTTCGTATACTGTCTTGAATATTGACGCGGTGAGTCTCAGCGGGGTATGAGGGGAGCGTTGTTTGATTAGGTGATTTTGATGTTCAAGCTCAATTTTGTACGTTTTCCGAATCCAATCTATCCCGAGGCTGTGCAGTGGATGGCGATGCACGGCCATCACTCGTTTTCGATCATTCGCGAGGATGACGGGACGTACACCGCGACTTCGAAGGACCGCCTTCAGATGCGTGTGCCGTGTAAGTACATCCCGACCGACGATCACGCCTTCGATACGTTCGATGACGCGATCGACGCGTGCAATCTCGAAGCGCTGCGCCTGAGCCGCCAGGGGAAGCACTGATGATCTCCGTCGAAGAAGCCCAGATTCTCGCCGCGGAGATCGAGCGCCTGACCGTCGAGAACGACGAACTGCGCGCTCAGGTCGATTACTTGCTGCGGGAGCGGATGGATCGCGAATCTCTCGCCCTGGAAGCGCGCAAGCGTGCGGCGGAGAAGGTGCTGCTGACGGTGAAGGAGCAGGCGTTGGCGGCTGCGGAGCGGGGGGATGCAGAATGAAAATCGTCGCCTTCGAATACGCTGACAGGTCTGGAAAGTTCGACCGCAGCGGCTTCAACTATTACGAATCATCGACGCTGAAAACCAAGGTAGACGTGGTTTGGGACGAGTTCTCATCGTGGCTGGACGATCGAGGTATCGAACTCAAGCTTGAACTGGACAATTGGCACGGGGCTGTCTGTCCGATGCGAGCTTACGAACTTAATGTCAAGTCTATGACCGAAGCTCAGTGGATTGAGTTTCGGATGCGTTGGCTTTGACGTTTTAATTCGACAGTACAGTTGAGTATTTGATAGAATCCTTTCGTTGTTTAATGAAAGGATTCTTTTCTATGGGCAAGTTCGACTCGTCCGCTACTATTACTCCGAACCCTTACGCTAAGTCGTACGACGCCGATCGTGAGACCTTCGTCACCCGCAAGGATTTGAAGCGTGCCAATGCGGACTTGGCGGCAGAGATTTTGAAGATCGAAGAGATGGTGCAGTCGATCCAGTCGGAGGCGAAAGCCGCGATGGAGGACGTGCAGGCTGCTCCGTCTGATCCGGTCCGTGAGCGTCGCATCCTCGAACTCGCGATCGGCATGGTGGTGAGGGACTACGCCGTTCCGCACAAGAGCAAGGACGTTCTCGCTGACCGTCTGGACGCGGTGGAGCAGACCTACAAGCGCCTCGTGTCGATCGTTTCGGAGGCGAAGTGATGGAAATGCTCTTTATCGCTTTTGTTGTGCTGATCGTCTTCGGCGGAATCCCGCTCCTACAGTCCGCCGCGAACTACCTCGATAGTCGGTCAAACGGTGGGGCGCAGTGATGAAGTTTGTCAGCGCCCTTTTCTTCTCGGTTCTCGAAGTCCTGCTGACGGTGGTCGCCGCATTCTTGGTGATCGGAGCCATGCTGCTGACCTGTTCGGCGTTCGATGTTTCGCTCAACACCTCATATGTGCTGTGCGCCGTTGGTCTCTACTTTGTCGCGGTGGGCGTGTGGGAGCGGATGCGATGAGCACCCTCGACCTTTCCCGCTTCGACACCCTGACTGCGAACGATCTTCGCGACGCACTCGCCGAAGTCGGTCATCCCCGGAAGCCCGTGAAGACGGTGGTGCTGTCGATGACTGCGTTCACCGCGATCACCGAGAAGCGCCTTGTTCCCGGCATCGAGTACTTCGCCATCGACACGTCGAAGTGGGAACCTGTCATGAAGCGTACGGAGGGTGGTTCCGATGGGACTGCTTGAAGATTTGGTTTCAGGATTTGTGCAAACTGTAACACGTCTCGTCATCGTGGTACTCGTTTTTATTGCGTTTTGTTCTGCTGCTGCCGGCGTCGGATACTGCTACGATAGGATGGTCGCGGGGTATCATTACGTGATTTCGAGCACAGCCTCACCCGAGGTGAAAAATGATTGAGAACAACATCGAGACCGTCGCCGCTTCGGACGATCAGCGGACCATCGATATGGAGTATCACCGTTACATGGCTTCCACCGTCTCACCTTGGGCGAATCTCAACGCGATGTACGCTTCCATCGACGACCGGACGTGGTGCGGCAAGCCTTCGTGGGTCTGCGCGATGGAAGTCGATGATGCGTCCAGGGAGCGTGTGGCTGCGGCTGAGCGTGAGGACGACATTCGGCGGTACGAGGAAGTGGTTCGTCGCGCCATGGAAGCGGGAGCCGATCCCCGCGCCATCGCTGAAGCGCTCGCCGAAGAGTTTGGAGAGCCGCGATGATCCGCCCCACCGCTGCACAGCGTAGACGCCTGAAGCATGAGCGATACCTGCGGGAGATTCGCGAGAACAACCTCGCGATCACGAACACCCGCTTCCTCGTTGAGAGCATGCTGAACTTCGACCCGGAGAAGCGCACCATCGCGACCGACATGCCGTTCGATGAGATTCGCCGGAGGTTCTGCCGATGAAGATCGTCACCCGCGAAACCTTCCTCACGCTGCCCGCCGGGACCGTGTTCGAGATCAACGACTACGATGAGCGCCTGTGCGTCATCACGAAAGGCTTCCACGAAAAGACCGTTACGAACTGCTGGGGCACACCAATCGCATGCTACCCGTGCATGGAGGTTCGCGACCTTGCCGATTTCGAGGAAGGTGGTCGTGACCTTCGCCCGTCCTCAATCGGCGAGGATGGCGTGTGCGTCTACGAGCGTGACGATCTCCTTCAGCTTCGCGACCTGATCGATCGGGCGCTCAACGTGGCGGGAGGTTCGGCATGAAATACATCCTCCATCACATGGCGGCTGAGAATGAGACATGGCTCGTTCCCCACACAACGGACTCCATCCTGAATAGCTTCCTCGCGTGTCGGGGCGAACTCACCGGCTTAGCGCCTGAGGAGATGCTGAGTCGATGTGCTCTTGCTGGTATCGAGGCGGTTGAGGACGACGAATTCGACCTTGCGGGTCACAAGATTTGGCTCATCACCGTCCCCGACGACGACGACGCGGCGTTCAACTTCAAGATGTTCGTGCAACCATGAGCGAACCGTACACGCACACGCGATGGCTCGTTCACTCAATCCGTTGCGTTCCTCCCAACGACATCGAGAAATTGCGCTCTGTACCGTTCACGGACGCTGATCCCGCATTCTTCGCCTGGATGAGCGAACACATCCCATCGGCGAGCTTCAACGAGGTGGTGCGAAGTGGCGGGCGCAAAGGGGATGTGGGCACGATCAATTTCAACATCGAGGTGACGATCCCCGATCCTGACGAAGCGGTTGCGTACCGTCTGCGGTGGACCTGATCGTCACCACGGTCGCTTCGGTTTCAACGCTTCGGCGCTGAGGGTGAACCCCTTCCTCGCGCGCTCCAACCAAATCTGCTCCATCTCCTCAAACGTCGGCTCCCACTTCTGCGGGTGCCGGCGTCGATCCGGCATAGCCTGAGGAACAACCGTTCGGCGGTAGGTGTCAAGGCTCTCCTCAAGCTCATCCACGATTGGGTCATCGTCGAGGCCGGTCAATCCACCCAGAAGAGTAGATTCCAGAGATTCATCCCTCTCGTTCTGTCCTTCCCTATATTCTGAAAGGTTGGGAGTTTCATCCTGGGCGGATTGGCTTCCGAGGGGTGAGGCGTCGAGGTCGGGATCGGGTGACTTGCCGAATAGGCTGCGAATCGCTTGGCTCAGCTTGAACTGACGCGGGCACCACCACACCGCCTTCGCCCCATCGGTCGGGCTGACCGTGCCGGCATGGCACCGACGCACCAACGGCCCCTGCGGCTCCACGAATCCGGCGCGCTCCAAAACGCCGATGAACGAGCGGATCGACCACTCCGGCATCCCCAGAGAGGCGAGGCCCGACATCGGCATTCGGCTGAGCGGGAAGATGTGCTCGTGATCGTCGCGCCCGTGGACCCGGACGACGTAGAGGGCGAACCGGATCACCCGGTCTACGTATTCTTCACCGCGCTGGCGTCCGCGCAGCATTCCAGGCTCAGCGAGCTTGGCGCGCAGCCAAGCCCCGACGCGTTCGAGGCATACAAGGTCGTTCACGGTCATCCCCATTCCGGGACGCCGCGTCGGGCACGACTAGAGAACTGTCTGAGTTGACAGGTCTCGCGGAATGCTTAGGATGGGGATTGCGAAGTCACCATCTTTACGCACCCCTCACAACTTTGAGGGCGGAACCGCTTTTCCCCTGCCAGGGATTGGCGGTTTCTGCGTTTCATCGTCGGTCAGCCCGTCGCGATCATCCCCTTCATCCAAAACGAATCGATTCGCGCAGGCTCATCCCGCGCGAAGATCGCGAGCATGCCGCAAACCGAACGTGCTGGCAAATCCATCCTGTTGAGAGTTACTTGCCAGTGGTTGGGAATTAGCGCACTTTGAAGGTCAGTGGCCGGCGGGTTTACTTGACACTGACGCTCTATTGCTGTGGATTGTTTTAGAGCCTGGGGCGGGGTCGTGCTATGATCGCCCCATGATCGAACGCACCGTTTTCCGGCACCGCCGGTTCAATCGCAAAATCCCCGTCCTCAAGCTGACCATCTTCGCGGAGGGTGAGCCGGGCGCAGAGATGCGGGCATGGCTCGCCGAGAACACACCGAGCGCCGTCATCGACAAGCGCTGCGTGCGGGTGTCGCCGCAGTGGATGTTCTTCTACCGGCGGTTCGAAGGGCAGGTGGTGGTGAAGTTCACCAGCGAGGCGGACGCCACGGCATTCGATCGGAGGTTCGGGTGATGTTCGAAGCGATCCCCTGGGGAATGCTCCTCTCGATCGTGATGCTCGTCTTCTCGGGCTACTGCTTCGGCTTCAACCACGCCAAAGGTCCGCGCCACAGCCCACTGCTGTGGAAGTTCGTCCCGCCGAACGACCCCCTGTTTCATCACGGTCGGAGGCTCCTGATGTTCATGAGCGTCGGCATCGCCTTCTTCGGAGCGGTCTTCCTCTTGCTCGGCGTTCACTGAGCCGCGTGATGGCCGCGCGCAAAAACTGTTTCGCAGCGTGAGGGGGTGAGGATGAAGCTCGAACTTGAAACCAAAACCACCTACTCGGCCCGGCTTGGACATTTCTACCTGAGCGAGCGTCCTTCTGAAGACGATCCACAGATTGCAGCCCTCGAAGGCATGCTCAAATTGTTTGACCCGCCGTTTCCGGGGGGATCGACCGACTATCGGGAGGTTTGGCGCGAAGCGATTGTGTGGGTGAAGGAGAACCTACCGGACACCCGGATTTGCGTCGTTCCTGAACTCGATAGAAGGGGTGAGCGCCGCGCCTTCGACATCATCGCGACGTTCGCCAGCGAGACCGACGCTGTGGCTTTCAAGACACGGTGGGGATGAGGATGGTGTCGCGGATCAAAACGCTTTGGATCGCCGATCTCCGATCGCCCCCGGTACAGCGCCCTGTGAGGGGCGGCGGTTTGTCGCACAGGGACACCCCGGACCTTCGCTTCGGTGGGGCGGTCTTTGGGCCGGACACCCGCGAGATGCTGAAGTGGGTCTTGGAGAACGTGCCGGACGCGGAGATCAGCGCGGACCTTCAGGTCACCTTCCGCCGAGAGACCGACGCGGTGGCCTTCAGGACGCGGTGGGAGTGATGGCCGGGAAGACCCACGAACTCCTTTGGATGCCGGCCAACCCCGATCCGAGGCCCCACACCACCGACAGCTATGAATTGATTTGCGCGTTCGGTCGCCCACATGCGCCGCCGCTCTGGCGCGGCGCGCGCGAAGGGTCGGAGACGATGCTGGGAAGCCGATCGGGCATGCGGGAGGTCGTACCCTTCCGCCGGGAGCCGGGATCGATTTGGGCGTGGCTCATCGAGAACGGAATGTCGCCGGTCTACAGCGGGCCGGGCCGGCTGTGGCTCTGCATGCTCGACGAAACCGAAGCAGCGGCGTTCAAGCTGCGCTTCTTCTGACGGGGTGATTCGCTGCGCTGGGGGTGACTGAAAGGGGTGTCTAAATGACCCCGAACCGCCCGTAAGTCATTGATTTTGTTGAATGGTGCCGCAAGAGGGATTCGAACCCCCGACCCCCTCATTACGAATGAGGTGCTCTACCAGCTGAGCTATTGCGGCGTCGCATCCGGCTTGACGCGTCGAAGCCTGACGGAACGTGCCGGGTCTTAGACGGCTGCCTGACCGTTGGCAAGCCTCGGAGCGTGTCAGTCAGCCGACATCGCGTTGCGGTGGCGGCGGGCTTGTGCGTAAGACCACGCGGATGAACGAGCTTCTCACCACCGACGCCTTGAAGCCCCAGATTCCCGGCAGCCTGGGCCGGCCGCCCCTCGTGCTGGCCTCGGCCTCGCCGCGTCGGCTCGCTCTGCTGCAACAGGTCGGCATCGAACCCGACGCGCTTTTGCCGGCCGATATCGATGAGACGCCGCGCAAGTCCGAATCGCCGCGCGATCTGGCTCGCCGTCTCGCCCGCGAAAAGCTGGAGGCGGCGGGCGCTGCAGCGCGGCGCCGAGACGACTTGCGGGAGGCCTATCTCGTCTCCGCCGACACTGTGGTCGCCGTGGGCCGCCGCGTTCTGCCCAAGGCCGAGTTGCTCGACGAGGCGGCCGACTGCCTGCGCTTGCTCTCGGGACGGGCGCACCGCGTCTTTACTGCCGTCTGTATCCTTTCGCCGAAGGATCGCCGCCGCGAACGGATGGTCGAGACCCGCGTGCGCTTCAAGCGCCTGTCGAACCGCGAGATCGAGGGTTATCTCTCCTCCGGAGAGTGGCGCGGAAAGGCCGGTGGCTATGCCATCCAGGGCCTTGCCGCCGCCTTCGTCGTGAAGCTCGTCGGATCGCACAGCGCGGTGGTCGGACTGCCGCTCTACGAGACGATGAGCTTGCTTGAGGGCGAGGGATTCCCGGTGCGCGGAGCCTGGGGAGCTGCATCGTGAAGCAGGCGGCGAAGAAGGGCCTCGCACCGTGTCCGATCTGCGGCAAGCCGGCAAAAACCGAGACCAAGCCATTCTGCTCACCGCGTTGTGCCGACATCGACCTCGGCCGCTGGCTCGGCGAGCGCTACGTCATCCCCGGTCCGGAGGACGAGGAGACGCTCCGATCACCCCGCTCGGATGAGGAGGATCGCTTCCACTGACGCGAAACCGGTGTTCGGCAAAAAAGCTTCGCCTCTCGCCTATGAGAGGCTGGACAGGCTTCAAGCCCTTCACTATACCCCCGCCAGCCGACGACGCAGCGCGACGCGGCGGTTGCCCAGGTAGCTCAGTTGGTAGAGCATGCGACTGAAAATCGCAGTGTCGGCGGTTCGACTCCGTCCCTGGGCACCATTCATCTGAAGAGCCTTTGTGCCTCAGACATCCAATCAATCAACGTTTCTTAATAGATTGATCTGGTTACGCGACTTGTCTTGCTAATCGCTCGACGGGGCCGAGACGGACTGTTCGCCGGCCCAGGCTGCCTCTGGTTTGTCAGAGGGTTTTGCGCTTCGCCGTTATGCGTTTCCGCTTCGGCTTGCGAGCGCCACCCGAGCCGGCCTCAGCATCTCCTTGAGCGCGGCCGGTTGCTGCAGTGGAGCGGCATTCGTCGCCTGAGCCATCCACCCGTTGACCGACGATAGCCAGAGACCAAGGGCAAGGCTCTTCATGAGGTCTGGCTTAAGAGTGCCTCCCAAAACTCCCGGTCACCGACCGCACCCGATCTGGCGACGACAGCGCAGGGGGTGTTTTGTGAGAGACACTAAGCCGCCAAGGTCGTGAAGAAGCCCGTTCTCGACCGTCCTCGCGTTGCAGGGCGGACGCTATTCACCCAGCACGGCGAGGCTCCAAGTTCGACCGCCCCTACTCCCTCGCTGCAATCGTAGAATCCCTCTGGCGCGGGGATCACTTATGGTCGATCCGGTTTTTGCTGCGGGTCATAGCAGCGAGGCGTTTTGAACGCGCTTAGCTGATACGGATCACACTATTCAGCGCAACGCTGCCGCAACGCGCGCAGATTCGAACGAGACTGCTCAGCTCAAGCGCTCAGGATCATCACCATTCGAAAAACGAGTCGAGACGCGGCATCAGGCAGATGAGCGTTCCTGCGGCGCCGACAACACCTGCCACCATCACAATTGCCGCCACAGCCGGGCCTCCGCGTCATCAGTTCGCAGCGATAACGTGGGAAAGGCTTGGCGGGTTTCAAACGATCGTTCGGCGCCGGGAACCGGTCTGTGGATCACCACTTCAGGTACCGATCGGCGCTCGGACGCGCTGCGAGTGTAATGGCGATCGCGCCGAGGGCGCCAATCAGCATGATGGCGGCAGCGAGGATCATGAGCGTTGCTCCGCAGCGGAGGTCGAGGACTGTCCTGAAACCAACGAGCGAAAACTGTGGCCTGTGCCGTGCGGCAGATTGGCCGCTACAAGACGGCCGTTACATCGTTCTTCGACCTTCAGCTATCTTGTCCGACCCCGAGACCGCGTAGGATGTCGCCGATCGGATCGATCCGGGCGGCCTTCTGCGGTTGCGTCGTCGTCGCCTGAGCCGGAGCACTCGTCTCGGCGGCGGTCTCGACAGCCGTTGCCGGACGGGCTCGGGTGGCGACCTTGGCGGCACGGTGGCGCCGAACTGCCTGAACCCTTTGCGCGGCGTCCACCTTCACGAAGTCGCCGGCTGCCAGGAGGGCCGCCGTCTCAGCCGATAGCAGGGTGAAACTCGCGGGCCGCGGCGACGGCACAACGTCGGCTTCGCTCCGGCTCTCCACCGCCACATCCGTCACGGCTGCCAAGCTCGTCCTATGCCGCGGCGGATCAGTCCATCCGTCGTCGCTTTCGGAAACGACATCGACGGCAACACGCGGCGCGCGCGACGCACCCGAATTCTGCTCTGCGATGAGCGGAGAAGTCGCAACGAGGCCGATTACCATCACGGCGGCAGTGGCGAAGACGGATCTATAGTGTTCCATACTTGCAGAACGTACCGCCAAGGTTCCGGTTCCGCAGCTCGATGCTGTTGTCGAGGCCGATGCTGGGCTCCCCGCCTCGCCTGACCGTCGCCGCTCGCATCGGCAGGATACGGCCTCGGTTCGATCAACTCAGTGGTGTCATTTCGGGTTCTATCGCGGATCGCCGCGACGCCGCCATGTATCCGCTTGACGCCTCCCGCGCCCGCCGTGCTACAGACCGAGCCCGTGACAGACGAGCCGAAGGGTGCGTTTTTCATCAACCACTTAAGCGGCGCTCCGACCGATAACAGCGCGGAGCGCTTGATGCGTGTTCGACCTTTACCGCGGGTTCTCCCTCACTCTCGAACGCGCCCCTCTGACGCCCCGGTGACCGTTTGAGGACCCTCCTCGATCTCCTACGGGTGATGCGACGGCGCGATCGACGGCGGCTCGCATGGCTCGGGCTGGGCCTCGGGCTCGCCGCCCTCCTCGAAGTGGTCGGCGTCGCTTCGGTGCTGCCCTTTCTCACCCTGGTCGGCGATCCCGGCGCGGCGGCGCGGATTCCTTCGCTCGCCGCCCTGCGTGATACCCTCGGCCTCGGCGACGACCGCGCCTTCCTGTTGGCCACGGGGTTCGCCGCGCTCGCCGCGATCCTGCTCACCAGCGCGGTGAACGCCGCCTTCGCCTATGCTCAGCTCCTGTTCGCACACCTGATCGGATACGACTTCGCGCGGCGCCTGCTCGCCCGCTACGTCGATCGCGAGCGGCTGTTCTTCACCCATGCCAACAGCGCCGAACTCGCCAAGAACGTGCTGAGCGAGACCGACCGGCTCGTCGTGGGCGTGCTCACCCCGGCCATGGTGATCGCCTCGCGCGGCGCCTCGGCGCTGGCTGTGGTGATCTTCCTCATCGCCTACCAGCCGCGACTCGCGCTGATCCTGGGCGGCGGCTTCGGCGGACTCTACGTCGCGATCTACCTCGTGATGCGGGCGCGGCTTGCCCGGCTCGGCACGCGGGCGGTGGCGGGCAACGAGGGGCGCTACCGCGTGGTGCAGGAGACCTTCGGAGCGCTGACCGAACTCAAGCTCTATGGCCGCGCGGAGACATTCACCGCCGGCTTCGATGCCCCCGCCCGCTCCTACGCCCACGCCCTCGCCTCCAGTCTGGTGACCGGGCAGTTGCCGCGCTTCGTCATCGAATCGCTCGCCTTCGGCGGCGTCATCGCCGTGGTTCTGTTCGCGCTGACGCAGGGCATCGACACGGCGGGGATGCTGCCGCTGCTCGGCCTGTTCGCCTTCGCCGGCTACCGCATGCTGCCGGCCTTCCAGAACATCTTCACCTCCGTCTCGCAGTTGCGCTTCCACCTGCCCGGCGTGCGCCTGATCGTCGATGCATTGGCGGGCGAGCGCGAACGCCCTGCCCGCACGACGCAACGGCTGCCGTTCACACAGACGATCCACCTGGACGGCGTCACGTTCGATTACGAACCCGGCCGCCCGACCCTGCGCGGCATCGACCTGACGATCCCGGCCCACACCACAATCGGCTTCGTCGGCCGCACCGGCTCGGGAAAATCGACGCTGGTGGGCCTGATCCTCGGCATCCTCACGCCGACCCAAGGGCGTATCCTCATCGACGGACGGCCGCTCGACGCGGACAGTCTTCCGGCTTGGCAGAATCGGATCGGCTACGTGCCGCAGGACGTGTTCCTGATCGACGGCAGCATCGCGCAGAACATCGCCCTCGGCATCGCGCCGGAGAAACTCGATCGGATGGCTGTGGAACGCGCCGCGCGACTCGCCGGTGCGCACGACTTCATCGCCGCCCTCGGCAACGGCTACGACACCGGCGTCGGCGAGCGCGGTGCGCGGCTCAGCGGCGGTCAGCGCCAGCGCATCGGCATCGCCCGCGCGCTCTATCACGACCCCGACGTCATCGTGTTCGACGAGGCGACGAGCGCGCTCGACGGCGAGACCGAGGCGGCGGTGATGGAAGCACTCGGTGCGCTCGGCGGAACGCGCACCATCATCATGATCGCCCACCGCCTGACCTCGCTGCGCCGGGCCGACACGGTCCATGTCGTCGAGGATGGGCGGATCGTCGCCTCCGGGCCGCCCTCGCAGGTCATCGCGGACCCGGCCGCGTCTCCGCCGCCGGACCGCGCCGTCGCGGTGCCGGATCGGTAGCGGGTCCGCTTCGACCCGGCTATCGCTTCCAGTGAAGAAGCGCCACGGGGGACAGCGTCGATGGACGAGACGGTCGAAATTCGGGCCGAGGACGGCAGCACGGCGCGGATCGCGCTCCGGGGGGCGGAGCCGATCTCCTGGCAGGTCGAGGGCCACGAATACCTCTGGAACGGCGATCTGGAGCACTGGAACCGAAGCGCGCCGTGGCTTTTCCCCGTGGTGGGCGCCTCCGCCGGGGGCGAGGTCCAGGTGGATGGCCGACGCTACCCCATGGCCCAGCACGGCTTCGCCCGCGACCTCCCCTTCACTGTCGTCGGCCAGAGCGAAAACTCGGTCTCCCTCAGCCTGAGCGACGACGAGGCGACGCGGGCGCATTTCCCCTTCCCGTTCCGGCTGACCATCGAGGCCCGCATCGCCCCCAGGGCGCTCGATTTCAGGATCTGCGTCGAGAATCCGGGCGAAACGCCTTTGCCCTACGCCCTCGGCTTCCACCCCGCCTTTCCTTGGCCCTTCGCGGATGGCGAGCGCCGCGCCGGCGGCGGCTACGCGGTTCTGTTCGAAGAGGCCGAGCGGCCGTTCGTGCCCGAGGTCGGCGCGGGCGGGCTGCTGGTGCGCAGCGAGCGTGCGCTGCCCCTCGATGGGGCGCGGCTCGACCTCGACCCGGAGCTGTTCACCGAGGCGCTGGTCTTCCTGAACGCGCGCAGCCGTTCGATGCGGTTCGAGGCGCCGAATGGCCAAGCCATCGCCATGCGGATGGACGACTTTCCCCATCTCGCGGTCTGGACAAAGCCGACGGCGCCGTTCCTGTCGCTGGAAGCCTGGACCGGCCATGCTGACTGGGCAGGTTTCGACGGCGAGCTGGCGGAGCGCGATTCGCAGCGCCTGATGGCGCCGGGCGCAACCGCCCGGCACGGGATCGCCCTGGCGATCGACGGGTGAACCTGAACACTCAGTCGACGGCGATGATGACGTCGGAGCTCTTGATCACGGCGTAAGCCTCGCCGCCGACCTTGAGCCCGAGCGCATCGACCGAGTCATTGGTGATGGCCGAGGTGACGACCTGGCCGCTGGCGATCTCGATCTTCACATGCGCCGTAGTCGAGCCCTTCTCGACCGAGACGACCTTGCCCTTGAGGACGTTGCGCGCGCTGAGCTTCATGGAAGGCCTTTCTTCGAGTGCGAGGATGGCCCTCCCTGCCCCAGGGTCGGCAAGCGGGCAAGCGGCGACGGCCGGCTTACCCCTCACTCTTCGGGGAGCTCGTCCTCGCCGACCTCGGCCTCTTCGGAGACGCGGCGGCGGCAGCCCCACTCGGCCAGCATCGCGTTCATGTCGTCGAGCACGAAGTGGCGGGCGCTGTCACGGTCGTAGCCCTCGTCGAGCAGATCGTCATACTCGGTGAAGGCGTGACGGGCGAATGCGGTGAGCGCTAGCCAAGCCGCATTCTCCGGCACGGCGCCGCGCAGGCCGGGACTCCGAAGCGCCCGGTCCACCACCGTTTCCGCCTCGAAGTCCGGCAGGCGCGGGGCGAGCCGGGCCAGCGCCTGCGTCACCAGGGTGCGCCGATCCGAGATCGCAGTAGCCTCCGCCGGACGGTCCGGGCTCCCTCCCCTCTTCATGCGACAGCCTCGCCTCGATGCGGGATAACGGCAGGACACGAAAAAGGGCGGAGCCTCGCGGCCCCGCCCTCCAAAATCGTCGCCGACGAAACGCCTTAGCGCTTCGAGAACTGGAAGCTGCGGCGGGCCTTCTTGCGGCCGTACTTCTTGCGCTCCACGACGCGCGGGTCGCGGGTGAGGAAGCCCTCGCGCTTGAGCGGCGAGCGCAGCTCCGGCTCGTAGTAGGTCAGGGCCTTGGACAGGCCGTGGCGCACGGCGCCGGCCTGACCGGAAAGACCGCCGCCCTTCACCGTGACAGTGATGTCGTACTGGTCGACGCGGCCGACGATCTCCAGCGGCTGGCGCAGGATCATGCGCAGCACCGGACGGGCGAAGTAGGTCTCGACCGGACGGCCGTTGACCACGACGGTGCCGTTGCCGGGCTTGATCCAGACACGGGCGACCGCGTCCTTGCGCTTGCCGGTGGCGTAGGCACGGCCCTGGGCATCCAGCTTCTGGACGTGGACGGGCGCCTCGTTCTCGGGGTTGCTCGTCTGGGTGTTCGCCCGATTGAGATCGGCGAGGGACTGAAGGGTCGCCATGATCAAGCGCTCACGTTCTTACGGTTGAGGGAGCCGACGTCGAGCGCCTGCGGCTGCTGGGCCTCGTGGGGATGCGCGGCGCCCTTGTAGACGCGCAGGTTGCCGAGGATCTGCCGGAAGAGCGGGCCGCGGGGCAGCATGCGCTCGACAGCCTTCTCGACCACGCGCTCGGGGAACCGGCCCTCGAGGATGAACTTGGCCGAGCGCTCCTTGATGCCGCCCGGATAGCCCGTGTGGTGGTAGTAGACCTTCTGGTCGTACTTGCGGCCGGTGAACTTCACCTTGTCCGCATTGATAACGATGACGTTGTCGCCGCAATCGACGTGGGGCGTATAGGCGGCCTTGTGCTTGCCGCGCAGGCGCATCGCCACGATCGAAGCGAGACGGCCCACCACGAGGCCCTCGGCGTCGATCACGACCCACTTCTTGTCGACGTCGGCGGGCTTCAGCGAAGTGGTCTTCATGGCCGATTCCCGTGCCGGTGACGTTTGAAACAAGGCGCCGCCGCGTCGGGTGAGGACGCAGCGGCGTGCGGGAGGGTCACTACGGAGGATTTGCGGCGGCGTCAAGGCGCGATCCCAGCTTGGAACGCAGAAAACCGTAATGAAACGAAGGCGCTTGGCCTTACGGTATTTTGATACCACATACCTCGGGTGGTGTCGCGCATCATCTGTGCGGCCTCCCGGCATCGGGGTGAGAACAAGAAAAACCCGCCGCGGATGGGACCGGGCGGGTTGAGTTGGAGATTCGTCCGGATAACCCGAACATCAAGACAGACGGACGATCCTGCCGGTTAATCCGTCGTCGATGCAAAAAATTTCATTTTTCTGCCTCGACCATCGATTGCGAAGCGTGATCACACAGCGCCGGCATGCGGGACCGGCGCCTCGGTCGAGATGGCATCGACCGTCCGCTGTGCCGGCTCCGGGCCGCCATCGGCCCGGTCGATGCGGATTTCCATGCCGGTCGGCTCCATCACACCGAAGGGCGTCGAGAACGCGATCTCGGCGGCATCCCGGCCGACACCGATTCTGACCAGCCCGTCGAGATGGGCTTGGCGCGTCGCATCGAACAGCCACCAGCGCCCGTCGAGATAGGCCTCGAACACAGCGTGGAAGTCGCGCGGTACGAGACCGTAGGCGTAGCAGCTCACGAAGCGCGCCGGGATGCCGAGCGCCCGGCAGAAGGCGGTTCCGAGGTGGGCGAAGTCGCGGCAGACGCCCGCCCGCTGGAGCAGCGTCTCATCGGCGGTCGTCTCGGCATCGCTCGCGCCGCGCTGGTACGCGATGTGGTCGTGGATCCAGTTGCAGATCGCGTTGACCCGCTCGTGCCCCTTCGGGAGCGCGCCGAACTCGGCCTGAGCGAAAGGCGTCAGCCGATCGGAGGAGACGAAGCGGCTCGGCAGAAGGAAGGGCAGGATATCGAGGGGCAGTTCGTAGACCGGCGTCTCGCCGATGGCGGCCGGGTCGGCGCGGGTGACGCTGAGTGCGACCTCGGCATTGTAGTCGAGGGAGAACGGCCCTGGCTGCACGTTCACGCCGAGATAGCGGTTCTTCTGATCGGGATGGACGTAAACCCGGTGCGTGAGATCGGGCGACAGTGTCAGGCTCTCGCTGACGATGTCGAGGCTTTGCAGATGCGCGACCTCGACATTGAAGATGAAGGTCGTTGGGCTCTTCACCGCGTAGGCGAGGCTGCAGCCGAGCTTGAAGCGCACGGTCGATCTCCGAAGATTTGCGGGGCGCGGCCTCGCTTGAACGAGGCATTTGGCCGCAAACGCGCGGACGGTCCGTGGGCTCCGCTCTCAGGCTGCCTGTTTTTTGCGCTGCAACAGCAGAACCGTGAGCGAGCGGACGCCCTGGGCCCCGTGGATCAGCACGCCCTCGATGTCGGCAGTGGCCGACGGCCCGGTATGAAGCACGGCGTAGGCTGCCTGGGCGAAGTCGGGTCGCTTGTAGGCGGCCTGGATGTTCACGACGATATCGTCGGGGTCGAGCAGCACGATCAGGTGCTGGGCAAGGTAGGCGACCGAATTCACGATCAGGTCGTCTTGCGTGAACAGCACCGAACCGGTCTCGGCCACGCCGAAGCGGGCGCGCACCACCGCGACGTCCACATCGGCCAGATCACCCGGCTTGCGGACGGCGGCGAGATCGCGGTTTCCGGCGAATTCCGGCACGGCGGAGGCGATCACCCGCGCCCCATCGAAGCGCGACCGCACCGTCGCGAAGGGATCGGAGGCGGGGCCGGCCCGCTCGACGCGGCCGCCCATCTTGCCCAGGCGCTCGGTGAACTCGGCCACGTAGTCATCACCCACGAGCGGCACGAAGGTCGGAACCTTGGGAAGCGGGAAGTCGCCGGCCGGGCGGTTAGTCCGCAGCCGGGCGAGGATCGCGTCGCGGGCGCTCACGCGTCGCTCCCCTTCTTCATGCGGTTCTGCCGGTACCACGCGTGGAAGCTCTGACGCGGGGCGTGCGGCATCTCGCGCTTCTTCCCCCAGGTGTTGGCTGGATTGTAAACGGCGAAGCGCGGCAGCACGCGGAGCGCCGAGTCGGCGGTCTGAATCGCGGCGCGGTAGGCCGCCGGTCGGCTGAGAACCGCGCCAGCCGCCTTCATCATGCCTTGCTTCAGGAGCGGGATCTGGTGCTCTTCGGCCAGCACCTTGCGCCACGCGAAGATCTGCTCGTGGATGTTGATCTTCACCGGGCAGACGTTGGTGCAGGAGCCGTTCATGGTCGAGGAGAACGGCAGGGTCGAGTATTTCCGCTTGTTGAAGGTCGGGTCGATGATGAGCCCGATCGGGCCGGAATAGGTCGCGCCGTAGGAGAGCCCGCCGGACCGCCGGTAGACCGGGCAGGTGTTCATGCAGGCGCCGCAGCGGATGCATTTGAGCGAGGTCCAGAATTCCTCCATCGCCAGCCGCTCGGAGCGGCCGTTATCGACCAGCACCATGTGCATCTCGGTGCCCGCCCGCGGCCCGCGGAAATGCGAGGTGTACTGGGTGATCGGCGAGCCCAGCGCCGAGCGCGACAGCAGACGGATGAAGACGCCGAGATGCTCGACACGGGGAATCAGCTTTTCGATGCCGATGGAGTGGATCTGCAGAGGCGGCACGTTGCCGGACAGGTCGGCATTGCCCTCGTTGGTACAGGTGACGACGGTGCCGGTCTCGGCGATGGCGAAATTGCAGCCGGTGAGTCCGGCATCCGCCTTGAGGATCAGCGGGCGGGTGGTCTCGCGCTGACTCTCGGCAAGGTAGTGGGCGTCGTCGTTGTCCGGATCGGTCCCGAGCGTTCGGGCGAAGACATCGGCAACGTCGAGGCGGGTCTTGTGGACCGCCGGCATCACCACGTGACTCGGCTCCTCGTCGTCGAGTTGCTGGATGCGCTCGCCGAGATCGGTCTCGATCACGTCGATGTCGTGGGCGGCCATGAAGTGGCGGAAGCCGCACTCCTCGGTCAGCATCGACTTCGACTTCACCAGCGACTTGGCGCCGTGTTTTTTCAGGATGTCGAGGACGATGCGGTTATGGGCCGCCCCGTCTTCGGCCCAGTGGACGTGGACACCGTTGGCCTTCGCCGCCGCTTCGAACTGCTCGAGATAGTGGTCGAGGTGGGTCAGGGTATGCGTCTTGATCTGCGAGGCGAGCTCGCGCAGCTCCTCCCATTCCGGGATGCCATGGGCGGCGACATCGCGCTTGCGGCGCACGTCCCACAGCCGCTCGTCATGGGCCTTCTGGTGGAGCGGCGCGGCGAGGAAGCGCTCGGCGGCCTCCGCCTGATCGATCGGCTTGTTGCCGCGGACCTTGGCGCCGCGGGGCTGCGGCTCGCGCGGCGCGTCGGCGCGGATCGGTTTCGAGGCGGCTTCCGCGTGCTGGAGGCGCTCGCCGCCGGGGCCGCGCTCGCTCTCGTCGGAGGGCGCGCGCACCTCGCGGTGGAGCACGTCCTCGGTCTGGCGGGGAGTCAGGTCGTCGGTGCTCATGCGGCGGCTCCGTTCAGCACCTGGGCGATGTGGATGTATTTCAGCGGCACGCCGAGGCGCTCGGCGCAGCCCTTCTGATGCATCAGGCAGGAGGAATCGGCCGAAACGACGTATTCGGCGCCGGCCCGCGCCTGATCCGTCACCTTGTCGTAGCCCATCTTCGCCGAGACGGCCGGCTCGAACACCGAGAAAGTGCCGCCGAAACCGCAGCACTCGTCGGGCCGGGTCAGGTCGACGACCTCCAGGCCCTTCACCTTCTTCAACAGGTTGAGGGGTTTCGAGAAGAACGGGCGGTTGAGCTCGGTCGGTCGGGCATGGCCGATGCCACGCAGCGCGTTGCAGTTCGAGTGGTAGGCGACCTTGTGCGGAAACGCCGCCCAGGGCAGCTCCTCAATCATCAGGACGTCGTGCAGGAATTCGACGAGCTCGAAGGTCTTGGCGCGCACCGCCTTGACCTCGTCGGTCTGCGGGATCGCGGTGAGGTGCTCGCGCACCTGATGCACGCAGGAGCCGGACGGGGCGACGACGTAGTCGAAGCCCGAGAAGTTCTTGACGAACAGCGCCTCGGTCGCGGCAGCCTCCTGATGGCAGCCGGTATTCGTCATCGGTTGGCCGCAGCAGGTCTGATCGTAGGGATACTCGACGGTAAGGCCGAAGCGCTCCAGCAACTCCAGCGTGGCGATGCCGACCTCCGGCTCGAAGGCATCGACGTAGCAGGGGACGAATAGCCCGATCCGCATGGCGCTCTTTGATCGCGGTTTCAGCCGATTGCCCGACTTATGCACCTTGGAACGGTTTCAAGCCGGCACAGGCTGCATACGCCCGCGATCTCAGGTTTCCAAGCGCTCCCCGGTCGCGGCGGTCAGTTCGTCACGGGCGCGGTCCGGCCGGCGGCGCGAATGCGGCCGAGCACGCTGGCATAGTTCTCCGGCGTCACGATGCCGACGAGCTTGTCGCGGATCACCCCGTCGGGCCCGATGATGAAGGTCTCCGGCACGCCGTAGACGCCGAGATCGATGCCGGCGCGACCGTTCGTGTCGGCGCCGACCGCCGCGAACGGCAGGCCGTTGCGCTCCAGCCAGCGCCGGCCCGCGTCGCCCGGATCCTTGTAGTCGATGCCGACGAGGCGGATGCCGGGCTCCTGCGCCAGCCGCATCAGCATCGGATGCTCGACCTGGCAGGGCGCGCACCACGAGGCGAAGACGTTGAGGACAGTGACCTGCCCCTTCAGGTCCGCGCTCGACAGGCCGGGCACCGGCTTCCCGTCGGCCTGAAGTCCGCTCACCGGCGGGAGTGCGAAGGCGGGCACCGGCTTGCCGATCAGAGCCGAAGGCAGCGCGGCAGGATCGGCACCCGAGCGCAGCCGCACGAAGAAGGCGACCGCCAGCACGGCGAAGACGAGAACCGGCAGCAGCACGAGGAGCGAGCGCCGGGGACGTTCGCCGCCGGGCGGCACCGTTCCGGAAGCCTGGGAGCTCACGGGCGGCCTCCCTGGTCGTCCTGTAGCTCGGCGAGCGCGCGGCGTTGCGCCCGCCCGTCCCGCCAGCCGTTGAGGATCATGCCACCGAGCACCAGGGCGGCGAAGCCGTAGGAGCCGGCGATGAAGGGGGCATAGGGTCCGAGATCCATGGCTCTGCTCAGATCGCCTGTCCGACGGGAAGGGACGCGGCCGTGCGGGTGACCGGGACGGCGCCCTCGGCACCGGCATCAAGCCGCTCGGCCTGCCGGATCAGCAGCGTCCGCACCCGGCGGCGGTAGATCTCCGTGCGCATCGCCTGAAGGTGCAGGGTGACGCCGAGAAGGGTCATCGCCAGCACCATCTCAAGCAGCGGATAGAGCATGGAAGAATCGATCGACGAACCGCCCATGCGCAGAATCGAGGCCGGCTGGTGCAGGGTGGACCACCAGTTCACCGAGAACTTGATGATCGGCAGGTTCACCGCGCCGACCAGCGTCAGGATCGAGACGGCGCGGGCCGCCCGGCTCGGATCCTCGATCGTCCGCCACAGGGCGATGATGCCGCAATAGATCAGGAACAGCACCAGCATCGAGGTCAGGCGCGCGTCCCAGACCCAGTAGGTGCCCCACATCGGCTTGCCCCAGAGCGAACCGGTGACGAGGCAGATCAGGGTGAAGGCCGCACCGATCGGGGCTGCGGCGCGTTGCGAAACGTCGGCGAGCGGATGGCGCCAGACCAGTGTGCCGATCGCCGAGAGCGTCATCGCTGCGTAGAAGCCCATTCCGAGGATCGCGGCGGGGACGTGCACGTACATGATCCGCACCGTGTCGCCCTGCTGGTAGTCGGGCGGCACGACGAAGAAGGTCAGATAGAGCCCGAAGGCGACGAGCGCGGCCGAGGCGGCGGCGAGCCACGGCATGGCCAGGCCCGACCAGCGCAGGAAGTGGCCCGGATGGGCGAGGCGGTTCCAGAGAGCGGTCCACATGGCCGCTTCCATACCGCCGAGTGCGCTGCAGCAGCAATGCGCGTCAACGTCCCGGCAGGTCTCTCCCCTGCGGATGACGCGCAAGTCGACGCAGTGCGGAACATTTGGGCAGCGCACAGACGGAACGGCTCGCAATATCGAAGCTTACCAGATAGTCCCGCGCGAAATCTACATTTCGGGATGAAAAGACCACGTTGTAGGCCGTCCCATGCTGATCAAGACCGGATACGACATCACTTTCGAGACGGACGCCGCGACGCCGATGTCGCTGCTGCTGAGCGTCCACCCCTCGCGTCAGGGCGACCTGCGCAGCCCGGAAACGATTCGCTTCGATCCGCCGATCCCGCAGCGGCAGACGCTGGACGCGTTCGGCAACGTCTGCACCCGCATCGTCGCGCCGGCCGGGCGCCTCTCGATTTCCGCGGATTTCCTCGTGGCCGATTCGGGCCTGCCCGATACGATCGCGCCCGAGGCCGCCCAGGTGCCGGTGGAAGTCCTGCCGGACGAGGTGATGCTCTACCTGATGGCGAGCCGCTACTGCGACACGGATAAGCTGGGCGAGATTGCGTGGCCGCTCTTCGGCGAGACGCCGGAAGGCTGGGCGCGGGTCCAGGCCATCGTCGATTACGTGCACACGCGCATCCGCTTCGATTACCAGCAAGCGGACGCCACCCGTTCGGCCTTCGACGGCTACCAACAGCAAGTCGGCGTCTGCCGCGATTTCGCGCATCTCGCCATCGCGTTCTGCCGCTGCATGAACATTCCGGCGCGCTACTGCACCGGCTATCTCGGCGATATCGGCGTGCCGCCGGTGCCCGATCCGATGGATTTCTCCGCGTGGTTCGAGGTCTATCTCGGTGGGCGCTGGTACACCTTCGATGCCCGCCACAATACGCCGCGGATCGGCCGGATCGTCATGGCGCGCGGGCGCGACGCAACGGATTGCGCCATATCGACCAGCTTCGGCACGGCGCGGCTGATCACCTTCGCGGTTCACACCGACGCGGTGGCAGACGGGACAACCGCTGACTTAATGCAGGCTGCGTAATCACGCCATCAGCTGACCGGCCACCGCCTCGGCCAGCGAGAGCGAGGAGGTCAGGCCCGGACTCTCGATCCCGAAGAGCTGGACCAGCCCCGGCAACCCGTGCTCGGGCGGGCCGTCGATGCGGAAATCCGCTGCCGTGTCGCCGGGGCCGCTGAGTTTCGGGCGGATGCCGGCATAGTCCGGCGTTAAACGCCCGTCTGGCAGGCTCGGCCAGTAGCGCCGGATCGCCGCCTCGAAGCCTCCGGCGCGTGCCGGATCGACGGTGTAGTCCGGCTCGTCCACCCACTCGACATCGGGACCGAACCGCATGCGGCCGGCAAGGTCCAGGGTCAGGTGGATGCCCAGCCCGCCCTCCACCGGCGCCGGGTAGATCAGCCGCGTGAAGGCCGGCTTGCCGCCGCACCCGAAATAGCTGCCCTTGGCCAGCACCTGACGGGGCACGCGGGTTGGCACCGAACCCTCGATCCGTCGAGCAAGAGCTTGAGCGCCGAGGCCGGCGGCGTTGACGAGACCGTCGACCTGCAGTGCGCCCGGCGCCGCGCCGCCAAAGCGGATATGCCATCGCCCCTCCCGCCGCTCGGCCGATTCGATCGGGGTGCGCAGGGCCAGCACGCCGCCGGCATCTTCGAGATCGCCGAGGAGGGCGAGCATCAGAGCATGGCTGTCGACGATTCCGGTCGCGGGCGAATGGAGCGCGGCGACGCAGGAAAGGGCCGGCTCCAGGGCAACGGCTTCGGCACGGTTGAGCAGCCGAAGGCCCTCGACCCCGTTCTCGGTGCCGCGCGAAGCAATCGTTTCGAGCGTCGGGCGCTCCGCCTCGCGCGTGGCCACGATGAGCTTGCCGCAGAGCCGGTAGGGCACGCCGTGACTCTCGCAGAAGCCGACGAGGCGGTGGCGCCCCTCAACGCAGTGGCGGGCACGAAGAGAGCCCGGCGGATAGTACATCCCGCCGTGGATCACCTCCGAACTGCGGGCGGACACGCCCGTACCGATCGCCTCGGCTGCTTCGGCGAGGATGACCGAGGCGCCGCGGAGCGCAAGAGCTCGCGCGACCGCGAGCCCGACCACCCCCGCTCCGACGACCAGCGCCTCCATGCCTCGCCTGCCTCACACCCCCACGACGCAGACCGATCCACCGCGACTGCGAGGCTCCGGCAGCATCCGGAGAGACGGGCCGGCCCGATCGCTCGCCAATCGTTCGGACGAACTTGCCGGCCTCAGTTCTTACTGTCGAGCGGGCGCCCGAGGAGTCGAGCGAACTCCGCCTCGATCTCCTCCACCGAGAACGGGTTTTGCCCCCCAGTGGTCGGCTCCGCGCTTTCGGATTTCGGCTCGGTCTTCGACGGCTCGGGTCTCACAGGTTCAGGCCTGAGGGGCTCGGGCTTGGAAGACTCGGGTGTCAAAGACACGGGCTTGGCCGGTTCGGGTCTGGCCGGTTCAGACTTCGCCGGTACAGACTTGACCGTTTCGGGTCTCGGCGGCGCCACGAATTGCGGCGGCGCGACGGGTTTGGCGGGGGCCGCCGGCTCTGGCTCGGGCCGAGGTTCCGGCCTCAACTCGGCCTGTGGCGACCGCGCCGCCGGTGCCGGTCGCGGCTCGGCCGGATCAGGCGGCGGCACGACGGGGGCCGGTGGCGCCGATCGGACGGGCTCGGGCGGTCGGGGCGTCGCCATGGCGGCCATCGCGGCCGCCACGGGATCGGGTTCGGACGGTGCCGGCTCGGCCGGCTTCGAGGCCGTCGGTGTTTCGCCCGCACCGGCGGGCGGCGGTGTCACGGCGGACGAGGGACGCTTCAGCGCAACCTGGAGCTGGCGTGCCATGTCGGAGAGAACGGCCGGATCGACCGCTCTCGGTTCCCGGCTCGCCATCACCGGTGCGGGCTCGGATACGGGTTCCGGCGCCGCCTCGGCGTCCGACCGGGGGCTGCGTTGGGAGGCGGGCTCCGGGCGCGGGCTGACCACGGGCGGCGCCGTGCGCCGCATCAGGCGGCTCACCGGCGTCACGGGCCGGGGAGGCATGTCGGCGGGCGAGATTTCGGGCTCGAACAGATCGGGATCGAGGGGCGGTGCCCGGTCGGTCGCGGGCGGCGCGCCGGGAACGGCGGGCGGCACCACCTCCGGCATGGCGAAGGTCGGGGGCATCGGCGAGTCGAGGAACGGATCGGTGCGCGGGGGCTCCAGCCCGCCCGGTTCGGCGGCGCCGATCTCGCCCGCGCGCCCAGAGCCCTCCGCGGCGTAGCGGCTCCCCGCTCCGCGCTGAATATGACGCTCGACCACGACGTCGTTGGGGCCGCCGACGAGCAGCAGGTGCTCCACATTGTCCCGTCGCAGCAAAATGAGCTGCCGCTGCCGGTCGAGTTCGTAGATGTCGACGATGCCGAGCCGCGGCTGGCGCCCACGCCCACCCGCCCCCGCCGAGAGGGTGAGGCCGCGTCCGGAGAGCCGCATGAACAGCAGCGCCGCGATCAGGAACAGCACCAGGATGACGAGAAAAATCACCAGGAACTGCAGGGCGTAGGAGCCCTCGGAACTGAAGAACGCTTGCAAGACCTGCGTCTTTCGTAGTCGGGGCTCCGGTGTCGGCGCGCGGCGACCAGCGGGGACTGGAGCCGGCGGGCGACGCGAACTCGGCCCCACGCAATACAGAGCGCGATTATCGCTGCCGGCTCGCTGCCCGGCAACAAAGGCTGACACTTCGTTAACAACTCGGTGGGGTCGAAACCGAGCTTTCTGCACCTGAGCCGCGCCGTGCGGCACTGGGCACTCGGCAGGATTTGCCGAGTTAACGGCTCCTTAACCATGTCGGCGGCAGTTTCTGCCGGGTCCGGATTTGCGGCTCCATCGAATCTCATCGCCCGCCGCGCCGGCTCCGAGGCATCATGTCGCTCACCGACCTGCCCCTGCTCGGCATGCTCCGCACCCGGATGCACTGGCATCAGGCGCGCCAAGGCCTGCTCGCCGAGAACGTCGCCAATGCCGACATGGCCGGCTTTCGCCCGCGCGACCTGGCCGAGCCGTCGGCCGGCTCCGCCGCTCTTGCCGCCCCGCTCGGAGCCTCCGTCGGCGGCGATGGCCTCGCCCGCACCGATTCCGGACATATCGGCCTGTCGGCGAGCGCCGGGCCGAACGCCGACCCGCGCCGCTTCAAAGGCTTCGAGGTCCGCCCCTCCGGCAACGGGGTGAATCTCGAGGAGGAGATGATGAAGGCCGGTGACAACCAAGCCGACTATCAGCTCGTCGCCACGCTCTACCAGAAGAGCCTCGACGCCCTGAAGATCGCTGTCGGCAAGCGCTGAAGCGGGTAAGCGGAGACCATCATGGATTTCCTCAAGAGCCTCGGCATCGCCGCCTCCGGCCTGAAGGCGCAGTCGGGGCGGATGCGCATCATCGCCGAAAACATCGCCAACGCGGATTCGACCGCTCAGACCGCCGGCGGCGACCCATACCGGCGCAAGATCCCGACCTTCGCGAGCCGTTTCGACCGCGAACTGAACGCCAGCGTCATCGAAGCCGGCCGCGTGCGGCGCGATCCCACGCCGTTCCGCACCAAGCATGATCCCGGCAACCCGGCCGCGGATGCCCGCGGTGAGGTTCGCCTGCCCAACGTCAACGGGCTCATCGAGAACATGGACATGCGCGAGGCCCAGCGCTCCTACGAGGCCAACCTCAACATGGTGACCGCCACGCGGCGGATGATCTCCCGCACCCTCGAGATCCTGAAGGCGTAGCCCCGATGACGACCTCCGCCTTCGCCGCCGGCGCCTACGGCGCCGCCCAGAGCCTCGCCCGCCCCGGCGCCCCGAAGCCCGCTCAGGGCATGGCCCAGGGGCTGACCGCACCGGGCGGCTTCACCGGCTTCCTGCAGCAGAGCCTCGACAGCGTCGCCCAATCCGGTGCGCAGGCCGACCGCGCCGCCCTCTCGGCTGCGACGGGCAAGGCCAACGTGGTGGATGTCGTCACTGCCGTGGCCGAGAGCGAGACCGCCCTCCAGACCCTGGTCGCGGTGCGCGATCGCGTGATCTCGGCCTACGAAGAGATCATGCGCATGCCGATCTAGTTTTTGACCCCTCTCTCCGCGAGCGGGGAGAAGGAATGCCGCCCACAGCCAAAGCCGAAAGCCCCATGACCGGCCTCGCCATTCTCGACATCGCCCGTGACGGCATCTTCGTCTTCCTGAAGGTGGCCGGCCCGCTAATGATCGTCGCCCTCGTCGTCGGCCTGGTCGTGTCGCTGTTCCAGGCGCTGACGCAGATCCAAGAGCAAACCCTGATCTACGTCCCGAAGATCGTCGCGGTGTTCGGGGTGATGCTCCTGATGCTGCCGTTCATCGGCGACGCCATGGCCGCCTACATGGCCCGGATCGCCGCCCGGATCGTCGCAGGCGGATAATGCAGAGGCAGCGCGGCCCCGGCCGAGCGTGTAGGAGGGGCGGGCATGACCACGCCGCTCGACCTGCTGCTGCCCGGCCTCGCGGCGGCCTTCCTCATCACCTTCGCCCGGGTCGGCACGCTGATCATGCTGATGCCGGGTCTGGGCGAGCAGCTGATCGCCGGCCGCATCCGCCTCGCGCTGGCGCTCCTCGTGACGCTGGTGCTGTTCCCTACCGTGCGGCCAATGCTGCCGACGGGCAACGCGGCGCTGGCGGCGCCGGCCCTGATCGGGCTTCTGTTCGGCGAGATCCTGATCGGGCTGATGCTGGGCCTGTGCGTGCGCATGATCGTTGCCGCACTCCAGACCGCCGGCACGGTGATTTCGCAGCAACTCGGCCTGTCCTACGCCATGACCGTCGACCCGACGATGGGCGGGCAGCAGGCCGCGCTCGGCAACTTCCTGGCCCTGCTCGGCGTCACCCTGATCATGGCGACCGATCTGCACCACATCGCCCTCGAAGCGATCGGGCGGAGCTACGTCCTGCTGCCGCCGAGCGGCGTCCCGGCCATGGGAGATGCCGCCAAGCTGGCCCTCGACGCCTTCAGCCGCGGCTTCGCCCTGGCGGTGCGGATCTCCGGGCCCTTCATCGTCTTCGGCATCCTGTTCAATCTCGGGCTCGGCGTGCTCTCCCGGCTGATGCCGCAATTGCAGGTCTTCTTCCTCGCCGTGCCCGCCTCGGTGCTGATCGGCATGATGCTGCTCGTCGGGGCGCTGGGCCTCGTCATGGGACTGTTCCTGGACGATCTCGGCCGCTATCTCGGTGCGTTCCTCGGGCGCTGACCGTCCGCGCGCCGATCCGGAACGGGGGAGCCTGAGCCGGTGTCCGACGAGACCGACGACGAGGACAAGACCGAAGACCCGACGCCACGACGCATCGAGCAGGCGATCGAGCGCGGCGACGTTCCGAACTCCCCCGAGATCAACACCTTCTTCATCCTGGCGGCCTTCACCCTCGCCCTGATGCTCTCGGCCCGTCCCGTGGCCGAGGGGCTGACCCGCGACATGCGCGGCTTCCTCGAACATGCCGGAAGTTTCTCCTCGGACGGGGGCACCTATCTCGGCGTCGCCTTCCGCGCGGGTTGGGTCTGCGCCAAGGCACTCGCGGTGCCGCTCGGCATCGCCATGCTCGCGGCCCTCGCCGCCGGCCTGATCCAGCACCGGCCGATCTTCACCGCCGAGAGCCTGATGCCGAAATTCTCGCGCATCTCGCCGATGGCCGGGGCCAAGCGCCTGCTCGGCACCGATGCCTGGGTCAATTTCGGCAAGGGTCTTGCCAAGATCATCGTGGTCGGTGCGGTCGCCGGGGCGATCCTGTGGAACGAGCACGACCGGGCGGAATCCTTCGCCCAGCTCGATCCGGGTGCGGCGCTCCAGGGTACCCTCACCCTGGCCCTCAAGATGATGGGCGGCACGCTCGCCATCTACGCCGCCATCGCCCTCGGCGACGCGCTGTACCAGCGCCACCGCTGGCACACGCGCCTGCGCATGACCAAGGAAGAGATGAAGCAGGAGCACAAGGAGAGCGAGGGCAGCCCCGAGGTGAAGGCTCGGGTGCGTCAGTTGCGCCAAGCGCGGGTGAAGAAGCGGATGATGGCCGCCGTGCCCACCGCGACCGTGGTGGTGACGAACCCGACCCACTTCGCCGTGGCCCTGCGCTACGAGACCGGCATGGCCGCGCCCATTTGCGTCGCCAAGGGTGTCGACTCGCTGGCCTTGCGCATCCGCGCGGTCGCCGCCGATCACGACGTTCCGGTGATGGAGAACCCGCCGCTCGCTCGCGCCCTGCATGCCACGGTCGAGATCGATCAGGAGATTCCCGCCGAGCACTATCGCGCAGTTGCGGAAGTGATCGGTTTCGTGCTTCGCCTGCGCCGTCGGGCCGCCTGAGGCGGATTTCTGTCCCGCATGGGACGGCGAAGTCGTTCAGGCGCCACGGTTTATGCACCATTGTCCGGCAATGCTCCGGCACAAGGCGCGGCAGTTGACGACCCACAGGGCTCGAAGCGGCGAGTGCGGCGGCCATGTGCGAGGGATGGGTAGGGCCTGATGGCTGAGGTCAGCGGACCAGCGGTGCCGGCGTCCGGTTCGATCGATCGTTCGGAACGGCCCGGCCGGGTCGGCCTGCTGCTGATGCTGGCGGGGCTGCTCGTCGGCGCGGCGGTCGGCCTGTCCTTCGTCGCCAACGAGCAGGCGCAGCCGCTCATCCTCGCCCTGCTGGCGCTGCTCGCCATGGCGGGCGTGTTCTTCCTGTTCGCCCTGGCCATCGGCGCGCTGCAGCTCGCCGGCCCGGCCGCCCGCGACGACATCACCCGCGCCATCGTCGACGCCGCGCCCGAGGGCAAGCTCGTCGTCGAGGATAACGGGCGGATGATCTATGCCAACGAGGCCTATATGCGCCTTGCTGGCGGCGACAGCTTTTCGAACCTCCGCTCGATCGAGCGCATCTTCGTCGGGGCGCCGGAGGTCTCGGAGGCCGTCTATCGCCTCGCCCAGGCCTCCCGCGACGACCGCGCCTACGCCGAAGAGATCCGGATGTCGCCCCCGCCGGGTGGCGCGCCGGACCGCGACTTCGCCTGGTATCGCATCGCGGTGCGGCCGATCCCGCGCCATCGCGGCTCCGCGGCGCTTTGGACCGTCAGCGACATCACCCACGAGCGCGAGCGCCAGGAGAACGTCTTCCAGGAACTCCAGCACGCGATCGATTATCTCGACCACGCGCCGGCCGGCTTCCTCTCGATCGATGCCGCCGGCTCGATCGTCTACATGAACGCGACACTCGCCTCCTGGCTCGGCTACGACCTCGCCACGGTGGGTTCCGGCGGGCTGAAGCTCCTGGAGATCGCGCCCGGCGCCGACATGCTCACCGCCGCCCCCGGATTGCCCGGCGAGGTGCGCACCGACCGCTACGACATCGACCTGCGCCGTCGCAACGGCCAGCCGCTGCCGACCCGGCTCTACCACCGGGTCGCCTACGGGCAGGACGGGGCGCCCGGCCCCTCGCGCACCTTCGTGCTCAACCGCTCCGCCGGCTCGGATGCCGACGAGCCGCAGCGCGCGGCAGAGGTGCGGCTGGCCCGGTTCCTTAACAACAGCCCGATCGCCATCGCTACCCTCGACCGCGACGGCCGCGTGATCCGGGCCAACACCTCGTTCGTGCGCCTGTTCGCCGGCATGCCGCGCCAGCCGGCGGCGGAAGCCGGCCGAGACGCGCCGGACCCGATGATGCGCGACGCGGTGCTGGAACGCGACCGCGGCGCCATCGAGGGCGCGCTAGCCCGCGCCGCCAACGGCTTCGGCGGCCTTGATCCGATCGAGGTCGGACTGTCCGGTCCCGGCGAGCGCTCGGCCCGCGTCTGGATGAGCCCGGCCGATGCCGACGGGACGCAAAGCCAGGACGCCGAGGGCAAGGCCGCCAGCGATGGCGACCGCGAGCGGGTGATCCTCTACGCCCTCGACACCACCGCCCAGCGCCAACTGGAGCAGCAGGTCGCCCAGACCCAGAAGATGGACACGGTGGGCCAGCTTGCCGGCGGCATCGCCCACGACTTCAACAACGTGCTCCAGGCGATCATCGGCTACTCGGACCTGCTGCTCGCGAGCCACAGACCGACGGACCACGCCTTCCAGGACATCATGCAGATCAAGCAGAACGCGAACCGGGCCGCGTCCCTGGTGCGCCAACTGCTGGCCTTCTCCCGCCGCCAGACCCTGCGGCCGGAGGTGATGGATGTCGGCGAGGCGCTCTCCGACCTGACGCTGCTGCTCAAACGGCTGCTCGGCGAGCGCGTGCAGCTCGATTTCCGCCACGGGCGCGAGATCTGGCCGATCAAGGCCGACGTGAATCAGTTCGAGCAGGTGATCGTGAACCTCGCGGTCAACGCCCGCGACGCGATGCCGGGCGGCGGCAGCCTGACGATCCGCACCGCCAACTGCCCGGTCGACGGCGAGCGCCCGGTCGGGATTCCCGCGGGCGATCACGTCATGATCGAGGTGACCGATACCGGCGAGGGCATTCCGCCCGAAGTGCGCCAGAAGATCTTCGAGCCATTCTTCACGACCAAGGAGATCGGCAAGGGCACCGGGCTCGGGCTCTCGACGGTGTTCGGCATCGTCAACCAGTCGGGCGGCGCCATCGACGTGCAATCGCAGGTCGGCGAAGGCACCACCTTCCGCATCTATCTTCCGCGCCACGAGCCCGGCATCGAAGCACTTCCGGAGCCGCTGCCGCCGCCCCGCGCGATCTCCGAGCGGGACACGACCGCGCCGGCCAAGCCCGACCAATCCGATGGGGCGGAGCGGAAGCCCGAATCGATCGAGACGACCGACGCGAAGCGGACCGAGCCGGACACGGACGCCGCGCCTCCCGTCGTGCGGGCGCCGGAGCCAGCGTCGAAGCCGGCGACCGACCATACCGGTCAGGGCACGGTCTTGCTCGTCGAGGACGAGGATCCGGTGCGCGCGGTCAATTCCCGCGCCCTGTCGGCGCGCGGCTACACCGTGCTCGAAGCCGCCTCGGGGATCGAGGCCCTGCGCCTGATCGAGGAGCACGCCGACGGCATCGATGTGGTGGTGTCGGACGTCGTCATGCCGGAGATGGACGGTCCGACCTTGCTGCGTGAGCTGCGCAAGCACCATCCCGATCTCAAGGTGATCTTCGTCTCCGGCTATGCGGAGGACGCGTTCCGCAAGAATCTGCCCGAGGGCGAGACCTTCAACTTCCTGCCAAAGCCCTTCAGCCTGAAACAGCTCGTCGAGATGGTGAAACGCACGATGGCGAGTTGACCTCGACCGGAGAAAGAGTGGGCGCTTCACGGAGCGAAGCGCCTGCACGTCGCTCCGCGCGGCCGGTGTTGACGCGGCCGTAGGCCGCTCAATCGACAGAGGGTCTCAGGACACTCGGTTGTCGGGCTTGTCCCCGTCCGTACCGGCCAGAGGAGCCGCGTCCACTTCCTCGGCCTTTAAGCTGCGCCGCAACTCGAACAGGCTCATCTGTATCAGCGTGCGTTGTCTGAACGTGGCAATCGGCCCGAGCTGCTCCTCGGCCTGACGCAGAAGCTGCTCGATTTCGCGAAGCTCGTTGCGGTCTATCGGCATGAAGATGACCCTGTCATGCATCCAACCGAGATGTCGCGGATGCCATACTTATCTCATTCGATGGTGGATCAGAAACCAGGAGACCTGAAACTACGACGGCCCTTCAATGAAGCTTAATTGGACACAACTATATGGAGTCCAGAACCCATTCCTTTTTTATATGCCTGAATGGTCATATTTATCCTCACCATCGTTGATCGACCATTTTTTACCAGACCAGTGAGCAATATCCAGTCCATCAAATATCAGATAAAACCCCAATAAACACACCAATCATTACTCGATGAACGCTTTCGATTCCGGAGACGATCGAGCGCCTACCCTGAGAGCGGGCACAACATAATCGCCAGACTCCGCTTCTTCAATTCTATGTTCTATTCCCCACCAACGCGAACGCAGCGTCGGACCCGGGAGCGACGTGGCACGACGCTGCGATCTCAGCCGGGGAACCGCCAGATCAGGGCTTGCATGATGAGAACAAAACAAGTACGAAATCCATCAGCTCCGGCGGATTGAGCGCCGCGCCCCTCCCATGCATAAGGAAGCCTCGCGATGGCCCAGCCTGCGCTGAAGATGGTGGATTCCTCGACAATGGCAGCAGCCGACAAGGACAAGTCCAAGGCGATCGAGGCTGCGCTGACGCAGATCGAGCGGGCCTTCGGCAAAGGCTCGATCATGCGCCTCGGCAAGACCGACAAGGTGCAGGAGGTCGAGACCATCTCGACAGGCTCGCTCGGCCTCGACATCGCGCTCGGCGTCGGCGGCCTGCCGCGCGGCCGGGTGATCGAGATCTACGGCCCCGAATCGTCGGGCAAGACGACGCTGGCGCTGCACACCATCGCCGAGGCCCAGAAGAAGGGCGGCGTCTGCGCCTTCGTCGATGCGGAGCATGCGCTCGATCCGGTCTACGCACGGAAGCTCGGCGTCAACCTCGACGACCTGCTGATCTCGCAGCCCGATACCGGTGAGCAGGCGCTCGAAATCACCGACACGCTGGTGCGCTCCGGCGCCATCGACGTACTGGTGGTCGATTCGGTCGCCGCGCTGACGCCTCGGGCCGAGATCGAGGGCGAGATGGGCGAGAGTCAGCCGGGCCTCCAGGCCCGCCTGATGAGCCAGGCCCTGCGCAAGCTCACCGGCTCGATCTCGCGCTCGAACTGCATGGTGATCTTCATCAACCAGATCCGCATGAAGATCGGTGTGATGTACGGAAGCCCCGAGACCACCACCGGCGGCAACGCGCTGAAGTTCTACGCTTCGGTACGCCTCGACATCCGCCGCGTCTCGACCCTGAAGGACCGCGACGAAGCCATCGGCAACTCGGTGCGCGTCAAGGTCGTGAAGAACAAGGTCGCGCCGCCCTTCAAGCAGGTCGAGTTCGACATCATGTTCGGTGAGGGCGTGTCGAAGGTCGGCGAGCTGATCGATCTCGGCGTTAAGGCCGGCATCGTCGAGAAATCGGGCGCGTGGTTCTCCTACGACAGCCAGCGCCTCGGCCAGGGCCGCGAGAATTCCAAGGGTTTTCTGCGCGACAATCCGGATATCGCGAACAAGATCGAGGCCTCGATCCGCCAGAATTCGGGGCTGGTCGCCGACCGCATCCTTGAGAACGCCAAGCCGACCGCCGAGGATCTGGACGAGGGCGAGGCATAATCCGCCCCGCTCCACCGGCGCCGATCGAGACCGGCCCGTCGCGCGAGCGGCGGGCCTTTTTCGTGCATGGCGCGCGCTCCGCCATCCGCCACGGACGTGCCGACGTGACTTGCACAGCTTCGGCCCGTATGAGGGCCGAACAATGCTGCCGCGCTGCCCGTCAGCCGGCTCCCGACGCGACTTGAGTTCCGAGCCTATCCGATGAGCGGCGTCAACGAGATCCGATCGACCTTCCTGGATTACTTCCGGGATGCCGGGCACGCGGTGGTGCCCTCGTCCTCGCTGGTGCCGAAGAACGATCCGACGTTGATGTTCACGAACGCCGGCATGGTGCAGTTCAAGAACGTCTTCACCGGCGTCGAGAAGCGGCCCTACGTCAAGGCGACCTCGTCTCAGAAATGCGTCCGCGCCGGCGGCAAGCACAACGACCTCGACAATGTCGGCTACACCGCCCGGCATCACACTTTCTTCGAGATGCTCGGCAACTTCTCCTTCGGCGACTACTTCAAGGCCGATGCGATCGAGCTGGCCTGGAGGCTGATCACCAAGGAGTTCGGCCTCACGCCCGAGCGCCTGCTGGTGACGGTCTACGCGGACGATGACGAGGCCGCGGGCCTGTGGCGGAAGATCGCCGGCTTCTCGGACGAGAAGATCATCCGGATCGGCACCTCCGACAATTTCTGGCAGATGGGCGATACCGGCCCCTGCGGGCCGTGCTCGGAGATCTTCATCGACCAGGGCCCGGCTTTGGCCGGCGGACCACCCGGCTCGCCGGACGAGGACGGCGACCGCTTCCTCGAATTCTGGAACCTCGTCTTCATGCAGTACGAGCAGGTCGAGCCGGGGTTGCGCAATCCCCTGCCCCGGCCCTCGATCGATACCGGCATGGGCCTCGAGCGGATGGCCGCGATCCTCCAGGGCGTCCATTCGAACTACGACACTGACCTGTTCCGCGCCCTGATCGACGCCGTGGCCCACGCTGTCTCCCGCGCGCCTGAACCTGAGACGCGCGCCTCCTACCGCGTCATCGCCGATCACCTGCGCTCGACCTCGTTCCTGATCGCCGACGGCGTGCTGCCCTCGAATGAGGGCCGCGGCTACGTGCTGCGCCGGATTATGCGCCGCGCCATGCGTCACCTCGAACTGCTCGGCGCCCGCGATCCGGTGATGTACCGCCTCGTGCCGACGCTGGTGCGCGAGATGGGTCAGGCCTTCCCCGAACTCGCTCGCAGCGAGGCGCTGATCTCCGAGACCCTGCGCCTGGAAGAGGGCCGCTTCCGCAAGACCCTGGAGCGCGGCCTTGCGATCCTCGACGCGGAGACACGCGACCTGGGTGCGGGCCAGAACCTCTCGGGCGAGACCGCCTTTACCCTCTACGATACCTACGGCTTCCCCCTCGACCTGACCCAGGACGCGCTGAAGGCCCGCGGTATCGGCGTCGACACGCAGGCCTTCGACGCGGCGATGCAGCGCCAGAAGCAGGCGGCGCGGGCCGCTTGGCAGGGCTCGGGTGAGGCCGCGACCGAGACCGTCTGGTTCGGCATCAAGGAGCGCACCGGCGCGACCGAGTTCCTGGGCTACGAAACCGAGACCGCCGAGGCCGTCGTCAGCGCACTGCTGCGCGAGGGCGGCGAGGTCGAGACGATCAAGGCCGGCGAGGCCGGCATCGTCGTCGTCAACCAGACGCCGTTCTACGGCGAGTCCGGCGGTCAGGTCGGCGATACCGGCACGATCTCCGGGCCCGGTCTCACGGCGCGCGTGACCGGTACGGAAAAGAAGCTCGGCGACCTGTTCGTGCATCACGTCACGGTCGAGGAGGGCACGCTTTCCGTCGGCGCGGCCGTGGAGATGAAGGTCGATCACGCCCGCCGCGCCGCAATTCGCGCCAACCACTCGGCCACCCACCTGCTGCACGAGGCGCTGCGTCAGGTGCTCGGCGACCACGTCGCCCAGAAGGGATCGCTCGTCGCCCCCGAGCGCCTGCGCTTCGACATCAGCCACCCGAAGCCGATCGACGAGGCAGAGCTGAATCGCGTCGAGGAGATCGCCAACGCCGTGCTGCTCCAGAACGCACCGGTGGTGACCAAGCTGATGGCGGTGGACGAGGCGATCGAATCGGGCGCCCGCGCGCTGTTCGGTGAGAAGTACGGCGACGAGGTCCGCGTCGTCTCGATGGGCCGGCCCGTCGATGACGAGGGCCGCGAGGTCGAGGGCCGGCTGCCGAACTTCTCGATCGAGCTGTGCGGCGGTACCCACGTGTCGCAACTCGGCGAGATCGGCCAGATCACCGTGCTCGGCGAGAGCGCGGTCGGTGCCGGCGTGCGCCGGATCGAGGCGATGACCGGCACGGCCGCGCGCCGCCACCGCGCCGGCGAGAGCCGCACGCTGAGCCAGCTCGCCGGCCTTCTCAAGGCGCCGGTAAGCGACGTGCCGGACCGGCTCTCCGCCCTGATCGAGGAGCGCCGTCGGCTGGAGAAGGAGCTGACCGACGCGCGCAAGAAGATCGCCATGGGCGGCACAGCGGGCGGCGGCGACGAGGCCCGCGAGGTCAACGGCGTGAAGCTGATGGCCCGCGTCGTCGAGGGCGTCGAGATGCGCGACCTCAAGGGTCTGGCCGACGAGGGCAAGAGCCGCCTCGGTTCCGGCATCGTCGCTATCGTCGGCGTCTCGGCTGACGGCAAGGCCGGGCTCGTCGTCGGAGTCACCGAGGATCTCACCGACCGCTACGACGCGGTCGGCCTCGTGCGCGCGGGCGCCGGACATCTCGGCGGCAAGGGCGGCGGCGGACGCCGGGACATGGCCCAGGCCGGCGGCCCGAACGGTGCCGGTGCGGAGGCGGCCCTCGCGGCCATCAGCGAGGCGCTCGCCGCCTCCTGACCCCGTCGGCGCGCGGGCGGGAGACAGCCGAACAAAATCAGCATCGATCACGGAACGGTGAGCGGACTCGCGGCTTGGTTGGCCGCGAACCCCCGCTGCCTCCGAGCCTTGTGCCCGGCGCACCCCGTCCCCGGATCCGGCCCACGCTGGATCGGGAGCGGAGCGTCAACGTTCCCGTGAGCCGATGAAACTCTTTCGCTGCCAGTCCTGCGACAACGTCCTGTATTTCGAGAATCGCTCCTGCGAGCGCTGCGGCCACCGACTGGCCTACCTGCCGCAGCTCGACCGCATCTCGGCGCTTGAGCCCGCTGGCGACAACAACGCCTGGACGCCGCTCGCAGCACCCGACCTTCCGAGCTTCCTCTGCACCAACGCCGCGCACGACACCTGCAACTGGATGGTGCCGCCTGGCACGACCGACGCCTTCTGCCTCGCTTGCCGCCACAACGGCATCGTGCCGGACGTCAGCGACCCGGTGAACCTGGAGCGCTGGCGAGAGATGGAGCACGCCAAGCACCGGCTGTTCTACACCCTGCTGCGCTGGAACCTGCCGCTGAAGACCCGCGCCGAAGACCCCGAGCACGGCCTGATCTTCAATTTTCTGGCCGATCCGCCGGATGCCAGCGGCCCGAAGGTCATGACCGGCCACGAGAACGGCATCATCACCATCGCCCTTGTGGAGGCCGACCCGGCCGAGCGCGAGAAGCGACGGACCGCCATGGGCGAGCCCTACCGGACGCTACTCGGCCATTTTCGCCACGAGGTCGGCCACCATTACTGGGACATTCTCGTGCGCGACGCCGGCAAGCTGGAGCCGTGCCGGGCGGTGTTCGGCGATGATTCGCAGGATTACGGCGCTGCGCTCCAGCGCCACTACGATCAGGGTCCGCCCGCGAATTGGCAGGAAACCTTCGTCTCGGCCTACGCCACGACCCATCCCTGGGAGGACTTCGCGGAGACCTGGGCGCATTACCTGCACATCGTCGATACCCTGGAAATGGCGGGCGCCTTCGGCATGCAGGTGAAGCCGAAGGCCGACGTCGAGGGCGAACTCGCCGCGCGGGTCGATTTCGATCCCTACCGCGCCGATACGATCGAGCAGATCATCGATGCGTGGCTGCCCTTCGTCTTCGCCATGAACAGCGTCAGCCGGGCCATGGGCGAGGGCGACCTCTACCCCTTCGTGCTCGGTCCGGCCGTGGTGAGGAAGCTCGGTTTCATCCACGACCTCGTGCACGGGCGGGTGTGAGGCCGTTTCCGGCTGAGCGCTTCGGTCCCGCCTCCCGATCGGCACGAGCGTCAGCGACATGATCCAGGGCGCGCCATCGCGCGGGAAAGGTCTCGCTCTGGATTGCCACGGCTTCGCCTCGCAATGACGGCGAACCCGCGCCTCAGGCCCGCCCGGCCTCGGCCGAGAGCATGGCGGGATCGATCCCGATCGCCTTGAGAACCTGATCGTACTTGGTGCCGAGCCCCGGATCGAAGATCAGCTCGGGATCGGCCGGGCAGTTGAGCCAGCCGTTCGCGAGAATCTCGTTTTCGAGCTGGCCCGCCTGCCAGCCGGCATAGCCCAGCGCCAGCACCGCGTTCGAGGGGCCGCGCCCGTCGGCAATGGCGCGCAGGATCTCCACCGTCGCCGTCAGGCAGACACCCTCGTCGATCTGCAGGGTCGATTGGTCGATGTGAAAGTCGGCGGTGTGCAGCACGAAGCCGCGCTTGGCATCGACCGGACCGCCCATCAGCACCGGCATATGACCGACTCGCTCGCGCAGGCGGATCGCATCCGCCTCGCTGGCGATGTCGAGCTGGATCAGCAGATCCGGCATGTTCAGATCCGCGACCGGCTTGTTGACGATGATGCCCATCGCCCCATCCGCCGAGTGGGCGCAGAGATAGATCACCGAGCGCGCGAAACGCTCGTCGCCGATCCCCGGCATGGCCACGAGGAACTGGCCGTCGAGATAGGCCGGGTCTTTGAGCGCGGGGTCGGGTCTCTGCATCGGGCTATGCTAATGCGGCGGCCGCCATTGATCCATAAGCCAAACGCGTGGGCGGGATGTCGGTGCCTCGACAGGTGCCTGCTGCGCGTCTAACGGTTCGTGACTTTTGCCGAGGAGTGTTCGGATGACGATTCAGGTTGGCGATCACCTGCCCCAGGTCACCTTCCGGGTGAGCGGGCCGGAGGGTCCGCAGGCCAAGACGACCGACGACGTGTTCAAGGGGCGCCGCATCGTGCTGGTCGGCGTGCCGGGTGCCTTCACACCGGCCTGCCACCGCAACCACCTGCCGGGCTTCGTCGCCAAGCGCGAAGAGATCCTGGCCCGCGGCGTCGATGCGATCGCCGTGACATCGGTCAATGACATCTTCGTGCTCAACGCGTGGCAGCAGCAGAGCGGCGCCGAGGGCATCGAGTTCCTGGCCGACGGCAATGCCGAGTTCGCCAAGGCGATCGGCCTGGAGATGGACGGTTCGGGCTTCGGCCTCGGCCCGCGCTCGCAGCGCTACGCGATGCTGGTCGATGACGGCGTCGTGCGGATCCTCAACGTCGAGGACACGCCGTCCAAGGCCGAGGTGTCGGGCGCCGAAGCGCTGCTGAAGGTGCTCTGAGCGAGAAACGTAAGCCCTCTCCCCTCTGCGGGAGAGGGCTCTGCGTCGGCCTACCCTTCCCAGCCGTAATCCCGCGCATCGGTCGCGGTGCGGTGGAAGGTCAGCCGTCGGTCGTATTCCAGCGGGTCCTTGGGCTGCACCAGGGCGCCGGGCGGGACGTTGAGCCAGTCCACGAGGCGGGTCAGCATGAACCGCATAGCCGCGCCGCGGGCCAGGATCGGTAGCGCCGCGATCTCCGCAGGCTCCAGCGCACGCACCGCATCGTAGCCCGCGATCAGCGCCCCGGCCTTCTCGCGATGGAAGGTGCCGTCGGCGTCGAAGCACCAGGCGTTGAGGCTGATCGCCAGATCGTAGGCGAAGGCGTCGGTGCAGGCGAAATAGAAGTCGATCAGGCCCGACACCGCGTCGCCGATGAAGAAGACGTTGTCGGTGAAGAGGTCGGCGTGGATGACGCCGCCCGGCAGATTCTGCGGCCAGGAAGCCTCCAGAATATCGAGGTCGGCGCGGGTGCGGGCGGCGAGCCCCGGCGCCACTGTATCGGCCTGCGCCTCGGCCTGCGCGAAGAGCGGGCGCCACGCCCCCACCGACAGGTTGTTCTCGCGCACCATCGGGAAATTGCGGCCCGCGGCGTGGAGCCCGGCCAGAGCGGAACCGAGCGCCCGGCAATGCTCCGCATTCGGGCGGCTCAAGGAGACGCCGTCGAGGAAGGTGACGATGGCCGCTGGCCGACCGCAGAGGCGCCCGAGCGCGGTGCCGGCGCGGTTGCGCACCGGCTGCGGGCAAGCGAGGCCGGCGCGGGCCAGATGGCCCATCAGGTTGATGAAGAACGGCAGGTCCGCCTCGCTCACCCGCTTCTCGTAGAGGGTGAGGATGTAGTTGCCCGTGCTCGTGTGCAGGAAGAAGTTCGAGTTCTCAACGCCTTCGGCGATGCCCTTGCAGGAGAGCAATTCGCCGATGTCGTACTCTGTGAGGAAGGCGCGCAGCGCCTCGTCGGATACGTCGGTGTAGACCGCCACGGGGAGTGCTGCCGGGTTCGCGCAAGAGAAAGGGGCGCCATGGGCGCCCCTGGAGGTCGTTCGGCCGGCTCTCGAGGTGCCAGCGAGAGCGCCGCCCTACTCGGCGGCCTCGCTGCGCAGCTCGCGCGGCAGCGGGAAGGACATATCCTCAACGGTCACCGAGACCTGATCCACCGTCACGTCGAAGCGCGCGGCAAAGGCATCGATGATCTCCTCCACCAGAACCTCCGGTGCCGAGGCGCCGGCGGTGAGGCCGAGGCGGCGGATGTCCTTGAAGGCATCCCAATCGATCTCTTCCGCCCGCAGGACGAGCCGGGTGATCGGGCAGCCGGCCCGCTCGGCGACCTCGCGCAGGCGCTGCGAATTCGAGGAATTGGAGGAACCGACCACAATCAGCGCATCGACCCGCGGCGCCACTTCCTTGACCGCTTCCTGGCGGTTGGTGGTGGCGTAGCAGATGTCGTCCTTGTGGGGACCGTGGATCGCCGGGAACTTGGCCTTGAGCGCCTCGACGATGTGCTTGGTGTCGTCGATCGACAGGGTCGTCTGGGTCACCCAGGCCAGAGCCTGCTCGGCCGGCGGGTTCAGCGCATCGATCTGCTCGATGTCCTCGACCAGGGTGATCGAGCCCTTGGGCAATTGGCCCATGGTACCGACGACCTCGGGATGGCCGGAATGGCCGACGAGCAGGACGTGGCGCCCGCGCTTGTGGTGGATCTCGGCCTCGCGGTGGACCTTGGTCACCAGCGGACAGGTGGCGTCGATGGTGGTGAGGCCGCGCGCGTCGGCGTTCTGCGGCACCGTCTTGGCGACGCCGTGGGCGGAGAAGATGACGGGCGCGCCGCTATCGGGCACCTCGTCCAGTTCGCGCACGAACACGGCGCCCTTCCGCTTCAGCGTCTCGACCACGTATTTGTTGTGGACGATCTCGTGGCGGACGTAGACCGGCGCTCCGTAGATCGCCAGCGCCCGCTCGACCACGTCGATGGCGCGCACCACGCCGGCGCAGAAGCCGCGGGGGGCGCACAGCAGGATCTCGAGAGGCGGCTTGTCGCCTGTCACGGCCGGCTGCGGGACCCTGTTCGGGTCGGCGGTGAGATTGATGGTGTCAGCGCTCATGATCCGGCGGATGTGGAGAGGGGTGGCCGGGTCTGTCAACAGCGGCCAGCCCGAAAGCCGCGACAGGTTGGAGCCTGTCCGTCGCCTTTACATAGCACAGGTGCCACGATCCGTGACCCCCACCCGCCACCCAGGGGGCCTGCATCCGCGCTCCTGTGGCAACCATGCCCGTGGAAGCCGCCGACATGCGGGCCGCTTTCGGCTCGTTCGCAGGCCGTTCGCGCTGGCAGGGCATGTGACGAACGACACGCAAATGACTCTCGCGATGGCGGGGCGAGCGGGCTAAGGGGAAGCCCTTCCCCTTCCGGATCAAGCGAGGCAACGGGCTTTCATGGCGAGCGCCACGGACCATGCCAGCTTTCTGCCGCCGGTGCTGACCTTCCTGTCGGCGGCGGTGATCGGCGTTCCGCTCGTGCGCCTGCTCGGCCAGAGCGCGGTGATCGGCTACCTCGTCGCGGGCGTGGTGATCGGCCCGGCGGGCTTCTCGCTGATCGCCGAGCCCGAGACGGCGGCGAGCGTCGCCGAGATCGGCGTCGTGCTGCTGCTGTTCATCGTCGGGCTCGAACTCGAGATCTCGCGGCTCGTCTCGATGCGGCGCGACATCTTCGGGCTCGGCGCCGCCCAATTGGCGCTGTGCTCGCTGGTCATCGCGGGAGCAGCCCTCGCCTACGGCCTGACGCCGGCGGCCGCGGGTGTCGTCGGCATCGCCATCGCGCTCTCAGCGACGGCGGTGGCACTCCAACTGCTCGAAGAGCGCGGCGATCTCGGCTCACCCTATGGCGGGCGCTCCTTCGCGGTGCTCCTGTTCCAGGACATCTCGGTGGTGGCGATCCTGGCGCTGCTGCCGCTGCTGGCCTCGGCCGGCGCCACGCCGAAGGACGGCTGGGTCGACGAGGGCCTGCGCTCCACCGGACACGCGGCGGTGGCGGTCGCGGGCGTGGTGCTCGTCGGGCGCTACGGCCTCAATCCGTTCTTCCGTCTTCTCGCGGCTGCGGGTGGACGCGAGGTCATGACGGCGGCCGCCCTCCTCGTCGTGCTCGGCACGGCGCTGGTGATGGAGAAGGCGGGCCTCTCCATGGCGATGGGCGCCTTCCTCGCCGGCGTCATGCTCGCCGAATCGAACTTCCGCCATCAGCTCGAAGCTGACATCGAGCCGTTCCGCGGCATGCTGCTCGGCCTGTTCTTCATGAGCGTCGGCATGTCGATCGACGGCGGCCTGCTCACGAACCACTGGCTGGCGCTGCTCGCCGCGACCATGGCGGCGATCGCGGTAAAGATTGCGCTAGTCGCCGCGCTGTTCCGCCTGTTCGGCTCGCCCTGGCTCGACGCCCTTCGCGGCGCGGCGGTGCTGGCGCCGGCCGGTGAGTTCGCCTTCGTGATCCTGCCCGCGGCGGGCGACCTGCACATCCTCGCCTCGGACGTGACCCGCTTCTGCGTCGCGCTCGCCGCCCTCACCATGCTGGTCGGTCCCATCGCCGCGAAGGGGCTCGACGCGCTCATCGCCCGCCGCCCCAAGGAGGCCGAACCGCCCTCCGATGTCGGCGAGGCCCAGGAATCCGGCGATACCCGCGTGCTGGTGGTGGGCTTCGGCCGCTTCGGGCAGATTCTGGCGCAGGTGCTTCTGGCGGAGGGCATCAATATCACCGTCATCGACAAGGACGTCGAGCAGATCCGCAACGCGACGAGCTTCGGCTTCCGCATCTATTACGGCGACGGGACCCGCCTCGACGTGCTGCGCGCCTCCGGCCTCGCCAAGGCGGAGCTGATCTGCATCTGCATCGACGACGCCCCGGCGGCGCTGAAGATCGTCGACATGGTCCACGAGGAATTCCCGAACGTGCGCACCTATGTGCGCGCCTACGACCGGACGCACGCCATCGAGTTGATGAACCGCGACGTCGATTTCCAGCTTCGTGAGACCGTCGAGTCCGCCCTCGGCTTCGGCCGCGCCACCCTGGAGAGCCTGGGGCTGTCGGCGGAAGCCGCCGCGCGCCGCGTCGAGGACGTGCGCAAGCGCGACGTCGCCCGCCTCGTGCTGCAGCAGGCCGGTGCAATGCCGGACGGGTCGGGCTGGCTGCGCGGCACGCCGGAATTGCGGCCCGAGCCTCTCACCGCGCCGAAGAGCCCCTCGCGGGCGCTCAGCGCCGAGACCCGCGGCCTGATCGAGCCGCAACCGCACGAATCCGCTGCCCGCGCGCTCGAACCCGAGGATGCCGAGCCGAATGCCTGACAGGGGCGAAGGGCCGGGACGCGACGAGGGCGGGGCGCGCTTCGTCTCGGGCTCGATCCTGCGCCATGTCGTGGTGATGAGCGCGACCGGCTCGGTCGGCCTGATGGCGATCTTCGCCGTCGACCTCCTGTCGCTGTTCTACGTCTCGAAGCTCGGCGATCCGGCGCTGACGGCCGCGGTCGGATTTGCCTCGATCGTCCAGTTCTTCGCCATCGCCATCAATATCGGTGTGATGATCGCTGCCGGCGCGCTGGTCTCGCGGGCGATCGGCGCGCATGACCCGGCCGGCGCGCGGCGCATCGCGACCTCGGTCACGGTCCACGGCGTGATCGCGTCGGGCGTGCTCGCCGCCTTCCTGCTCGCGGTGCTCGACCCGCTGCTCTCGGCCATCGGAGCGGAGGGCCACACCCACGACGTCGCCCGGCGCTATCTCTGGATCAGCCTGCCGTCGAACCTCCTGCTCGGGCCGGGCATGCTGTTCACCGGGCTCCTGCGCGCGGTCGGCGCGGCCCGGGAGGCGATGTTCGTGACGCTGGGCGGCGCGATCGTCACTGTCTTCGTCGATCCACTCCTGATCTTCGGCTTCGGTCTCGGGGTGGACGGCGCCGCGCTCGCCGTCTGCGTGGCCCGTCTCGTCTTCATCGCCATCGGCTGGGCCGGCGTCCGGCGCTACCGACTGCTCGAAGCCCCACGTCCCGATGCGATCCTCGGGGATCTGCCGCTGGTGACCCGCATCGCCCTTCCGGCGGTGCTCACGAACCTTGCTCCCTCCGTCGCCAGCGCCTTCGTCACGCACGCTCTCTCCGGCTTCGGACCGCCGGCGATTGCCGGCAACGTGGTGATCGAGCGCCTCGCGCCCGTCGCCTTCTGCGGATTGTTCGCGATGTCCGGCTCGATCGGTCCGATCCTGGGCCAGAACTGGGGCGCCGGCCGCTTCGACCGGATGCGGGGCGTCCTCCAGGTCGGTGCGGGAGTAACGGCGCTCTACGTCGTCTTCGTCTGGCTGCTTCTGGCTCTGGCGCGGGCCCCGCTGGCCGGCGCCTTCGAACTCACCGGCGTTGCGGCCGAGCTGTTCGGCTTCTTCTGCCTCGTGAGCGGACCGGTCTGGTTCTTCAACGGGCTGCTGTTCCTGGCCAACGCCTCGTTCAACAATCTCGGCTTCCCCTTCCTCTCGACCCTGTTGAACTGGGGCCGTGCGACCCTGGGCACGGTCCCGCCCGCCCTCGTGGGAGCGGCGTGGTACGGACCGGAGGGCGTGATCGCCGGGACCGGCATCGGCTCGATCGCCTTCGGGGTGGCGGGTCTCGCCCTCGCCTTTCGCACCGTGGGCCGGCTCGAGCGCGGCACGCGCATCGAGGCGGCCCCTGCCCTCGATGCGCCCACGGCGGACGAGGCAGTCCAGGCCGCGCCCTCCAGCGGGATGTCCCTGTGACGATGCCGGCGCCGGATTGCCGCTATCCCTAGGGAAATCGACGCGGAATCTGGCTTAGCGCTGGTCAGCCCCGTCCGGTTGCGACACACTCTCGGCCGAGGCCGTTCCGGCGCGCCTCCGGGCGTGAGTGTCGACGGCCATCGCCGGCGCGCGGCCGGAACGAAGATGGGCTTCGCGTCACGCGCTCGTTGTCACCGCGCGTTTCCGACCGGACCCAGGAGCGTTCGGCATCCGGACCGTTGCTGCTCCCGCGAGGCGCCCGGCCATGTACACGATGTTCGACATCCTTCAGAGCCAGGGCGACGCGAGCGTGAAGGCCTTCGGGCAGCAATTCGGCCTCACGCCGGAGCAGACCCGCCGCGCCATGGAGGCTTTGCTGCCGGCCTTGACCATGGGAATGCAGCGCAACGCCGGGACCGATCCCATGGGGTTCGGGCGCTTGTTCGGGCTCGCTCAGCCGGGAATGGCGCAGCCGCAGCCCGGCGCCGACATGCTGGCGGGGCTGTTCGGCTCGCCCATGATCGCGCAGGCGGTGATCCAGCAGGCCTCGACGGCGAGCGGCGTCGGCGCCCAGGCTCTTCGGCAGATGCTGCCGATCATGGCCGGCATGATCGTGGCCGGCATCGTCCACCTGCTTCTCAACGCGCCCGCCCCGGCTCCGGCCGCAGAGCCCCCGCCCTCCCCCTATCCGGTCGGCACGCTCTGGACGGATTGGCTCAACGGACTGACCGCCGCCGCGCAGGCTAATCCCTCGGCAAAGCCGTCGGCGCCGCGGCCCGAATTGCGCTCGACCGGTCGGAAAGCGGAGGCCGCGCCCCTGCCGGACGCGACGAAGGCCTCGATGGACGTGCTCCAGCAGATGCTCCAGACCGGAGCGGAGGTTCAGGAGCAGAACGTCAAGGCGATGAAGGAGGCGTTCGACGCCTTCTGGAGTCAGTCCAAGCCGGAGCCCGAACCGACTGGCCCCAGAGCGGCCCCCTCGTCACCGCCGGCATCTCCTTCCCGCGCCGGAGAGGGAAGCCCACCGAGACGCAAGCCTGTCGCCAAGAGCTAGCGCACTGTCCGACGTATCCGGAGAGCGCAGCGCTCTGGATCGCGTCGGCTCCGGCTCGCGATGACGATTGACGGCAAAACCCGAAGCGAAGCGCCGGGAACCGGCGCCGCCCGTTTCAGTGCCGGAAGTGGCGAACGCCGGTGAACACCATGGCGAGGCCCGCCTCGTCGGCGGCGCGGATCACCTCGTCGTCGCGCATCGAGCCGCCGGGCTGGATCACGGCGGTGGCGCCGGCCTCGGCCGCGGCGAGCAGTCCGTCGGCGAAGGGGAAGAAGGCGTCGGACGCCACCGCCGAGCCCTTGGCGAGGGTCTCCGGTAGCCCGAGGCGCGCGGCCGCTTCCGCGGCCTTGCGCGCGGCCGTGATCGAGGAGTCGACCCGCGACATCTGCCCGGCGCCGATGCCGACCGTGGCGCCGTCCTTAGCGTAGACGATGGCGTTCGACTTCACGTGCTTGGCCACCCGGTAGGCGAAGCGCATGTCGGCGAGTTCGTGCTCACTCGGCGTGCGCTTCGTGACGACCTTCAACGCCATGTCGTCCACGCTGAGCGCATCCCGGCCCTGGACAAGGAAGCCACCTGCCACGGTGCGGAGGGTCTCGCCCTTCGCCCGCGGATCGGCGAGTCCGCCGGCAAGGAGGAGCCGCAGGTTCTTCTTCGCGCCGACGATGGCGAGCGCCTCCTCGGAGGCGTCCGGCGCGATGATGACCTCGGTGAAGATCTCGACGATCTTTCGCGCGGCCTCGGCATCGAGGGGGCGGTTGAGGGCCACGATGCCGCCGAAGGCCGAGGTCGGGTCGCAGGCGAGCGCTCGCTCATAGGCCTCGAGCAGGCTCGACCCTTCCGCGACGCCGCACGGGTTGGCGTGCTTGATGATCGCCACTGCCGACGTGCGGGCGGGATCGAACTCCGCGACGCATTCGTAGGCGGCGTCGGTATCGTTGAGGTTGTTGTAGGACAGTTCCTTGCCCTGCACCTGCCGGGCGGTCGCGATGCCCGGGCGCAGCGTGCCGGGCAGGCGATAGAAGGCGGCCGATTGGTGCGGGTTCTCGCCGTAGCGCAGGCTCTGCGCGAGCGAGCCGCCGAGCGCCTTGAAGGTCGGGGCCTCGTCGCCCCCCTCGACCTCGGCGAGCCAGTTGGCGATGGCCGCGTCGTAGGAGGCGGTGCGCGAGAACGCCTTCTGCGCCAATCGGCGGCGGGTGGCGGCGGTGAGCTGGCCGTCCTGTGCGGCGAGTTCGGTGAGGATGGCATCGTAGTCCGTGACATCGACCACCACGGCGACGTCGGCATGGTTCTTGGCCGCCGCGCGGATCATGGCCGGGCCGCCGACATCGATGTTCTCGACGCAGTCGTCATAGGCCTTGCCGGCCTTCAGCGTCTCCTCGAACGGGTAGAGGTTGACCACGAGCAGGTCGATAGCGCCGATCCCGTGGGCAGCGAGCGCCGCCTGGTGCTCGGGGTTGTCGCGCACCGCGAGAAGGCCGCCATGAACCGCCGGATGCAGCGTCTTCACCCGTCCGTCCATCATCTCGGGAAAGCGGGTCAGCTCGGACACCTCTTTCACGGCGAGGCCCGCCTCGGTCAGCGCGCGGTGGGTGCCGCCGGTCGAGACCAATTCGACGCCCCGCCGGCTCAGCGCCGCGGCGAAGTCGGTGAGCCCGGTCTTGTCCGAGACGGAGAGAAGGGCGCGGGAGACCCGGATTTGGTCGCGCGGCATGGAAACGGCCTATGTCGTCAAACGAGGAATTTGCGCGCGCGGTAGCACGGAACCGACGCGGGCGGCCAGTTGAAGACGCCGTGGTCGGATGACGGAACCGGCTGTTTCAACCGCCTTCGGCGCGGTCTTCAGACTTGCTCGATCCGCCAGCGCACCAGGGCATCCTCGTCCACCGACAGGTGCAGGACGATCTGCGCTGTCCGCCGTGCCCCGACCACGCCGGCGAAGTAGATGCTTTCCTCGATCGTCGGCGTCGCGCCCTCCGCGGAGAAGCGCCAACGCTCGCCGGTCGACAGGCCCAAGGTCACGCTGCCGTCCTCCTGGGGCTGGGGGGCGACGGCGGTGTGGAGATGGAATCGCACCGCGACCGGCTGGGGCCGCGCGCGCTTGCCCTCGCGCCGGAAGGCATCCTCGCCGTCCAGTCGCACCGGGCCGCTCGAGAGGCGCCAGCGGCGCTCGTGCAGGATGCCGAACTCGGCGACGTAGCCGTCATGGCGGGCGGCGAGGACGGACGCGCCGTTCTCGGTGCGCCGCTCGACTGCGACGGGGCCGGGGCCGCGCATCACGACGGGCCCCCGGCGCGCCAGCAACCAGCGGGCGGCGAGCCGGCCGATCCACCAATCCTCCGGCTCGTCGAGGAAGCGGCAGGAGGACGTGTCGGCGACCGTCGCGGTCGAGTGCGCGGCGGTGCTGCGCGCGGCCCGGCGCAGCTCGCCGCCGCCGGCGGGCGCACCGCAATTGACGACGATGCGCTGCGCGCCGCTCGTCAACTCGAAGGAGAGGCACCCGGCGGCGGCCTCGCGCGACTGGTCCATCGGCGGCGGCGCGCCGACATCGCAGACCATGACGACGCGGCCCGTTTCCATCCGGGCATAGCCGGAATGGGAGGCGTACATCAGCGGCTCGGTGCCGGACCCGTCATAGACCAGCAGCGTGGCGAGATGGTCGGCCGCCGTCACGCCCATGCCGTTGAAGTGGCTGAGCGAGGCATCGCCGTGGCGCAGCAGGCGCAAAGCCGGCAGCATCCGGTCGACCGCGCGAAGCAGGGCTTCGGGCGGATCAACGCTCCGGCTGAGGAAGCTCTGGCGCAGCGGCAGCAGATCGAGCAGCAGCTCCATGGCGAAGCGCGGATCGCGGGAGCGGTGGCCGCCATCGGGCAGGATCTGCGTGTCGAGTTCGCGCACGAGGATGCGGGTCGCGCGTCGCAGGATCGGTTCGATGCCCTCGCAGCAGAGCCCGGCATAGGTCAGCGCCACGGCGGCGAGCAGACGCGATTGCGGTGGCGCCGAGCGGCGCAGCGAGCGTTCCAGCTCCCGCGCGCCCTTGCCCACCGCCTTGAGGAAGGCTTGGTAGAAGGCGTGGTCGGCGCCCTCCAGCACCAGCGGCGACTGGCATAGGAACGAGATCAACCGCCGGGACGCCACCGGCACCGGGCTGGCGCGGGCGGCCTCGCCCCGGCCGTTCATGAAATCCGAGACGAAGGCGCGGGCATTGGCGCGCGCGAGTGCCGTATCAGCGGCGCGCAGATGGCGCAGCCAGCCGAAGCCGTAGAGCGCGTCCGCCCATTCCGGAGAGGGCGGATCGTAGTCGAAGGGGGAGCGCCCGCTCACAATCAGCGAGCGGCCGGCGAAGACGAACAGGCCGGAATAGATGTCGTCGGCGAGCGAGGCGTCGCTCGTGCGCAGATCGTGCGGGGCGATCACGAGAGCGGTCACCCGCGCGCGGGTGAGGATCTCGGGCCGCGCCGTGAGCCGGGCCGTCCGCTCGCGAACCGCGCGGACGATCTCGTGACCAAGCAGGCGGTAGAGCTGCCAGCGTTCGGGGCCCCTGCCCAAGCCGTATCCTCCGAGCCTTCGAGACGGGCCGCACGGTTTGCCGCACGGCCCCCTGTTCGGGTCTCCGGCAACAGGCTTGGGCCACGCTTATGCCCGTCCTCTTAACCGCCCTTTAACGCTGTGTCGTCCTCTCGCCGGCCAGCATCCCCGCAATGCACGGCGCGAAAGAGGGAGCGGCCCGATCCTTCAGGCGGGACCGGTCGCGACGGGCCGCGCAGGGTCGGCACCCCATTCCGACCAGGAGCCGTCGTAGAGCGCCCGCGGCTCCTTGCCCAAGGTCTCTAGGGCCAGGGCGACGATCGCCGCAGTGACGCCCGAGCCGCAGGTGGTGATGACGGGGCGGTCGAGATCGACCCCGGCCTCGGCGATCGCCGCGCGCAGCGAGGCCTCGTCCCGAAGGCGGCCATTCGCCTGGAGCGCAGCGTAGTGCAGGTTCCGGGCACCGGGCATATGGCCGGGGCGCACGCCGGGGCGCGGCTCCGCTTCCTCGCCGCGGAAGCGCGGGCCGGAGCGGGCATCGACCACCTGGGCCGAGCCATTGCCGAGCGCGCGGGCGATGTCGCCCGCATCCGCCACGGCGCCGTTGTCGAGCCGCGCGGTAAAATGGCGCCGGTCGCGGGGGCGGCCCTCGCCGTCCTCGGTCGGATAGCCCGCCGCGACCCAGGCCGGCATCCCGCCCTCCAGGATCTTGACGTCACGCATGCCGAAGGTCTGAAGCATCCAGCGCACACGCGGCGCCGAGAACAGGCCCATCCCGTCATAGACGACGACCTGTGCCCCGTCGCCGACGCCGAGCGCGCGCATCTTCGAGGAGAACACCTCGGGCCGCGGCAGCATGTGGGGAAGGGAAGAATCGGTATCGCTCATCGCGTCGAGATCGAAGCGGATCGCACCTGGGATATGGGCCGCCTGATATTCGGCTTCGGCATCGCGCCCCTGCGCCGGCAGGTACCAAGACGCGTCCAGGACAACGATGTCCGGCGCGCTGAGGCGCTGGTGCAGCCACTCCACCGTGACGAAGGGCGATGCGGTCATGGATGTCCTCGCCTATGCGCGTACCCGCAAATGAAGACACCACATCCGGCATTGAGGGGAATTCGGCAAGGCCGGGACGCGGAAACCCCCATGTCACCGAGTCCCGCTTGTTCAAGGCCTTTCGACAGCCTGCGGGCGGCCCGATCTTCGGGTAAGCCCTGCGCGGAGAGCTGAGGATACGACACGACGTGCGAGAGACCTATCACATCGAGGTGCTCGGCCCCGAGGAGGCCGACGCGCCCGGCGGCGTTCAGCAACGGATCTCCGTGCGGACGTCGAGTCAGGAGGGGGCGGAGGAGCGGGCGCGGCGCCTGTTCGCACGCGCCCGGGTTCCGCAGCGCTCCGGCGCTTCCGCGGAAGCGGTCCGGGTGATCGACGGCGCGGGGATCGAGGTGTTCCGAATGAGTTGTTTCGACGAGGGATGACGACCTCGCACGTTAAAACCCCGGCGCGGTGCGTGCCGGGGCGTTGCTGTCGATGACGATCCGGCCGTGCCCCGCCGGATCGCTCGGTTTCCAGCGTGTCGGTTTCCTCAGGCGAAGGTGCCGTCGCCGAAGGGCAAACGCCCTTCGACCGCGCCATATTCGAGGTAATGCTGCAACGGATTGATCCCGGCCGCCGCCACGTCTCCGTAAGCCGCCAAATACTGGTTGGTGCCGAACTGCGCGGAAGGATCGCGGCCCTCCTTCCAGCCGTAGGTCAGGTAGTGCTGGAGCGGGTCGATGCCGGCCGCCGCCACGTCGGTATAGGCGGCGAGGTAACCCTTCGTGTCGAAGAACGCGTTCGGGTCGCGGCCTTCCCTCCAGCCGTAATCGCGAAAATGCTGCTCGGCGTCGTTGCCGTTGCTGAAGACGTCGGCGTACTGGCTCAGGTAGAACAGGTCATCGACGAGGGCATTGCCGTCGGCCTGCAGAATGGAGCGGTCGGCGAACTCGAACACTTCCGTGTTCTTGACCGTGTCCGTCGAGTCCTGGCCGCCGATCGTGGAGAGGGTGCCGGCTGACGTGACATCGGCGTCGAGGAAGTTGAAGGCGAAGACGGCCGTGTCGGTGCCGAGCGCGCCGTCGAGGGTGTTGGCCCCCGAACCGCCCGACATCCTGTCGTCGCCGTAGTCGCCGAAGACCACGTCGTTGCCGGCGTCGCCGAACAGGGCATCGTTGCCGAGGTCGCCGTCGACGAGGTCGTCGCCGTCGCCGCCCCTGACGGTATCATTGTCATCGCCGCCCGCGACGAAGTCGTTGCCCTCGTCACCGAAGACGAGATCGACGCCGGCCTCACCGACCAGGAAGTCGTTTCCGAGTCCGCCGTAGAGGGCGTCATCACCGGGATTGCCGGCCGCGTAATCGTCGCCGTCCTGACCGTAGATCGTGTCGTTGCCGGCCTCGCCGATGATCTGATCGAAGCCGGCACCACCGAAGATCGTGTCGTTGCCGGGCCCGCCGGCAATGTAATCGAGGTCGGCACCACCGGTAATGGTGTCGTTTCCGTCCTGACCATCGATCCGGTTGAAGCCACCCGGATCGGTAATGACATCATTCCCGAGAAGACCGAGAATGATGTCGTCATCTGGCGTGCCGGTCAGAACATTGTCTACGTTCGTTCCCGTAATCGTGGCCATTGCGCGTCTCCTGCCCGAGCGGTTTCAAGCCGCCGATCGAACATCTGACGTAGGATTGATGATGTTCCCTGGCACGACATCCTTTTCGCCATCACAAGAGCGTTATTGATTTTTGATGTGTACTGGCAACTACGGCCAAGGTCGTCTTCCTGATCTTTGTTGTAATTTCGTCTTTCGTGAATCGGAGGACGGTATCCGGGGACGGAATCACGAATCGTCGCTTGCATCACGTTTTGCTGCCATCCGTGATGGCATACGCGTCGAACCTTGATCGTCTTGCATCGGCCGTTCATGCCTGCTGCCTCGAACACGAGCGTCGGCCCGACCTTCAGCGCGCCTTTCGCTGCGTCCTTTGCATTGACTTCGCAGGTGCAACGTCGCATATCGCACCTGCAGCGTCAGCGGCCACACGGGGTCGCTTGAGGGGGCTGCGTGACGGTTCGCGCCTTTCGAGGTCGCGCCCCGGCCCCTCTCTTCAACGTGCATGCACCCCAGGCCGCCCCATCACGCGGGCAGCCTTCCGCACCGACGGACCTCCTCGTTTCTCCGAGCGCGCTGCGCCGGATCGCAGGTTCCGCTGCCTGAAAGTACCGACTTGACCCAATTCACTGATTTCGGCCTCGCTCAGCCCGTGCTCCGCGCGCTGGAAGAAGCCGGCTACGTCACGCCGACCCCGATCCAGTCGCAGGCGGTTCCGCCGGCGATGGAGGGCCGCGACCTCTGCGGCATCGCCCAGACCGGCACCGGCAAGACCGCCGCCTTCGCCCTGCCGATCCTCCACCGCCTGTCGCTCGAGAACCGCCGCGCGCCGCGCCGCGGTTGCCGCGTGCTCGTGCTCTCTCCGACCCGCGAGCTGGCGAGCCAGATCGCCGAGAGCTTCTCCGATTATGGCCGGCACCTGCCCTACACCAACACCGTCGTGTTCGGCGGCGTGAACATCAGCCGCCAGGAGCGGGCGATCGCGCCGGGCGTCGATATCCTCGTCGCCACGCCGGGCCGGCTCATCGACCTCGTCGATCGCCGGGCGCTGACGCTGGAGGGCGTCGAGATCCTCGTCCTCGACGAGGCCGACCAGATGCTCGACCTCGGCTTCATCCACGCGCTCAAGCGGATCGTGAAGATGCTGCCGGCGCGCCGCCAGAGCCTGTTCTTCTCGGCGACGATGCCGAAGAACATCGCCGGCCTCGCCGACCAGTACCTGTCCAACCCGGTTCAGGTGGCGGTCACACCCGTGGCGACCACCGCCGAGCGGGTGGATCAGCAGGTCATCTTCTGCCACACCGGCGCGAAGCAGGCCCTGCTCAACCACGTCCTGCGCGATCCGAAGATCGAGCGCGTGCTCGTCTTCACCCGCACCAAGCACGGTGCGGATCGGGTCGTGCGCGGCCTCGACAAGGCCGGCATCGTCGGCGCCGCCATCCACGGCAACAAGAGCCAGCCGCAGCGTGAGCGGGCGCTCGCCGCCTTCCGCGACGGCTCCTGCCGCGTGCTGGTCGCGACCGACATCGCCGCCCGCGGCATCGACGTCGAGGGTGTCACCCACGTCGTGAACTACGACCTGCCGAACGTGCCGGAGAGCTACGTCCACCGCATCGGCCGCACGGCCCGTGCCGGAGCGGAAGGTCAGGCGATCTCGTTCTGCAACGACGAGGAGCGCGCATACCTCCGTGACATCGAGCGCACCACGCGCCAGAAGGTGCCGGTCGCCGGCTTCCCCGAGGGCTTCGTGCCGCCGAGCCGCCAGGAAGCGCAGGACACCGCCGCCGAGGAGGCACGCCGTCCGCCGCGCCAGCCGCAGGGTCGCCCCGGCCATCGCCAGGGTCGTCCGGGCGGCGGTCGCGGCCAGGGTGGCGAGGGCCGCGGCGAGCCGCGCGCCCACGAGGCGCGCGGCGGCCGTCCCGGTGGTCAGCCGGGCCACCGTCAGGACCAGCGCTCCGGCGCCCCGCGTCCCGACGGCCAGCGGCAGGATCAGCGCCGCCCCGAGCGCGCCGGCGAAGGCCGTCCGCAGGGGGCCCGCCCGCAAGGCGCGCGCCCCCAGGGCGGCCGTCCGAACGATGGTCGCCCCGCGCGCTCCGGCAGCGAGGGCGGTCGCGCCATCGGCTGGCTCGACCGTGCGCCGCGTTCCTGATCACTCGGCAATCTGAAGCGATCCTTTCGGCGCGGGATGCGTTCTATCCCGCGCCGTGCTCGTTCGAAGCGCGGCCCGACAGGAGGCAAGCGGGATGCGCTACGAACTCTATCGCGATGCGGGTGGACAGTGGCGCTGGCGCCTGCGCGTCCAGAACGGCAACGTGATTGCCGATTCCGGTGAAGGGTACATGCGCCGCGAGGATTGCGAGCGCGGGATCGCGCTGGTGAAGATCAGCGGCGAGGCGTCCATCGTCGACATGACCACGAAGATCGCCTGATCCGCCTTTTCGATTCGACCGCTTGGCGTGAAACCGTTTCGACCTCTCATGCGTTCTCGCTCCCGCGGCACGCCGGCTTCGGCGTGGCCGTTCGCGTTTGCCGCAGAGGGAATGCCCACTTGCTCAAGAAACTCCTCATCGCCGCGCTGATGGTCCTGGGCCTCGCCGCGGTCGCTCCGCAGGGCGCCTCGGCCGCCCCGGTCGGTCCCTCGGCCGCGCTGGTGACCGAGGCTGTGCCCGCGACCGCTGAGAAGGCGCAGTACTATTATCGCCGCGGCTGGGGCCCGCGCCCCTATTACGGTCGCCGCTTCTACGGTCCGCGCCCGTTCTACCGTCGCCCGTACTACCGCCGTCCGTTCTACGGCCCGCGTCGCTTCTACGGCCCGCGCCGGTTCTACTACTGAGGTCATCGACCCGCGCGGGGGCGCTTGTCCCGGCCCCCGCCATCGACCGTTCGACGATAAGCCCGAAGCGAAATCGCTTCGGGCTTTTTCGTGTTCGCGTCCCGGGGGGCCGGATCCCGTCCGGTGCTTTCCGAAACGGCCCGGTCGGATGTAGGATCGTGCTCAAGAGAGCGGGTCCGCGAGAGACGGGCCGCTCCGGAGGACGCCCCATGATCGATCTCGTGACGCGGCAGCGGCGCGCGATTTCGCCCGCGCGCACCCCGTCCTGGCAGGATATCCCCCTGGAGTTGTTCGTCTGCGCCGCGGCGATCTTTCTCGCCGCCGGGCTGGAGCTTTTCGGCCTGATGCCCTGACGGTGCCTTTCAGGTTTCGCCGCCTCTGGCGCGGGGCCGGTGGCCGTGCTTGGCTGGCGCTCAACGCATCGTCGAATCGGCGGCAGGGGGAGCGATGACACAGGCGATCGATGTGGGCGACGCGCATCCTATCGGCGACCTCACGGTGCGCACCATCGCCATGCCGGCCGACACCAACGCCAACGGCGACATCTTCGGCGGCTGGGTGCTCTCGCAGATGGATCAGGCCGGCGGCATCGCCGGGGTCGAGCGGGCGCAGGGACGGGTCGTGACCGTGGCCGTCGATGCGATGACCTTCATCCGACCGGTGCGGGTCGGGGACGTGCTGTGCGTCTACACCCGGATCGGGCATGTCGGGCGCACGTCGATGAAGATCCATCTCGAAGCCTGGGCCCGGCGCTTCCAGACGCAGTTCCGCGAAAAGGTGACCGAGGCGACCTTCACCTTCGTCGCCATCGACGACGCGGGCCGCCCGCGTCCGATCCCGAGCGAGAACTGAGGACGCGGGCTGAGGCGTCGCGCATTGGCGCTTCCCGGCGCAACGGTCTAGAACCGCACACGACGTTCCCAAGCTGCCGAGTCCGCATGCCCGCCACGCCCCGCGCCGCGATCATCCCGGTCACCCCGTTCCAGCAGAACTGCACCCTGATCTGGGACGATGCCACCAAGGTCGGCGCCGTCGTCGATCCCGGCGGCGACCTCGACCGCATCGAGGCGGCGATCCGCTCGCAGGGCGTCACGGTCGAGAAGATCCTGCTCACCCACGGCCATATCGACCATGCCGGCGGCGCCGCCGAGTTGAAGGAGCGGCTCGGCGTGCCCGTGGAGGGGCCGCACGAGGCCGACAAGTTCCTGCTCGACTCCCTGTCCGAGGCGGGCGCCAGTTACGGCCTCGACGGCGCCCGCGCGGTCACGCCGGATCGCTGGCTCGCCGAGGGCGACAGCGTCACGATCGGTGGCCTCACCTTCGACATCTGGCACGCCCCCGGCCACTCCCCCGGCAGCGTCGTGTTCATGAGCCGCGACGCCCGTTTCGCCCTCGTCGGCGACGTGGTGTTCCAGGGCTCGATCGGCCGGACCGACCTGCCGGGCGGCAGTCACGAGCAACTGATCCGGATGATCAAGGAGAAGGTCCTGCCGCTCGGCGACGACGTGGCCTTCATTCCCGGTCACGGGCCGACGGGAACGCTCGGCCAGGAGCGGATGACGAACCCGTTCCTGCAGGGCTGAGTGCCAGCGCGCACTCCCGCCGAAGGGATTCGAGGCCAGCGCGGCAGATCGGTCGTCGAGCCTAACGGGAGTTTAACGGAACCGCGTCAGAAATCGGTTCTCCGAGGCGCTTTCCCGACGCGAAAAACGATGCAAAATCAGGGGGGAACGCCTATATGAGATGGGCACGGACATAGCAGGCGCGCCCGGCCCGGCCGGGCTCGAAAACAGGCTCACGAGCCGCCTGCCCGAGGAATTTCATGGCTGACTCCCCGAACACCGAACACGCCGACAGCTACGGCGCGGAATCGATCCGCGTGCTGAAGGGCCTGGATGCCGTGCGCAAGCGGCCGGGCATGTATATCGGCGACACCGACGACGGCTCCGGCCTTCACCACATGATCTACGAGGTGGTGGACAACGCCATTGACGAGGCGCTCGCCGGCCACGCCGACCTCGTCACCGTGACGCTGAACGCCGACGGGTCGTGCACGGTCTCCGACAACGGCCGCGGCATCCCCACCGACATCCACAAGGAGGAAGGGGTCTCGGCCGCCGAGGTCATCATGACCCAACTCCATGCCGGCGGTAAGTTCGACCAGAACTCCTACAAGGTCTCCGGCGGCCTGCACGGCGTCGGCGTCTCGGTGGTCAACGCGCTCTCGGTGAGCCTCAAGCTGCGGATCTGGCGCGCCGGCAAGGAGCACCGGATGGAGTTCCACCACGGTGACGCGGTGGCGCCCCTGGAGGTGGTCGGCCCCGCGGGCGACCGGCGCGGCACCGAGGTGACGTTTTTGCCGAGCCCCGACACCTTCACGATGACCGAGTTCGACTTCGCGACGCTGGAGAAGCGCCTGCGCGAACTCGCCTTCCTGAATTCCGGCGTGCGCATCGTGCTCACCGACGCCCGCCATGCCGAGCACAGGCGCGAGGAGCTCTGCTACGAGGGCGGCGTCGAGGCGTTCGTGCGCTATCTCGACCGCTCGCGCAAACCCGTCGATGGCATGGCGAAGCCCGTCACCGTCCTGGGCGAGCGGGACGGCATCCGCGTCGAGGTGGCATTCTGGTGGAACGACTCGTTCAACGAGACGGTCCTGCCGTTTACCAACAACATCCCGCAGCGCGACGGCGGCACCCACATGGCGGGCTTCCGCGCCGCCCTGACGCGTCAGTTGACCGGCTACGCCGAGTCTTCGGGGATCGCCAAGAAGGAGAAGGTCTCCCTCACGGGCGACGATTGCCGTGAGGGCCTGACCGCCGTCATCTCCGTGCAGGTGCCGGACCCGAAATTCTCCTCGCAGACGAAGGACAAGCTCGTCTCCTCCGAAGTCCGTCCGGCGGTGGAGAACATCCTCAACGAGGGTCTCTCGACCTGGCTCGAGGAGAACCCGGCCCAGGCCAAGTCGGTGATGGGCAAGGTCGTGCTGGCAGCGGCCGCCCGCGAGGCGGCACGCAAGGCGCGCGAGACGATCACCCGCAAGGGCGCCCTCGACATCGCCTCGCTTCCCGGCAAGCTCGCCGATTGTCAGGAGCGTGATCCGTCGAAATGCGAGTTGCTGCTGGTGGAGGGTGATTCCGCTGGCGGCTCGGCCAAGCAGGGCCGCGACCGGACCTTCCAGGCGGTCCTGCCCCTGCGCGGAAAAATCCTGAACGTCGAGCGCGTGCGCGCCGACCGGATGCTGTCCTCGGCCGAGATCGGGACGCTGATCACCGCGCTCGGCGCCGGCATCGGCCGGTCCTCGACCGATCGCGAGGGCTTCAACCCGGACAAGCTGCGCTATCACCGCATCATCATCATGACCGATGCGGATGTCGACGGTTCGCATATCCGCACGCTGCTGCTGACGTTCTTCTTCCGGCAAATGCCGGAGATCATCGAGCGCGGGCACCTCTACATCGCCCAGCCGCCGCTCTACAAAGCCGAGCGCGGCCGGCGCGCGCTCTACCTCAAGGACGAGCGGGCGCTGGAGGATTACCTCATCGATCAGGGCGTCGACGGCGCCGTGTTGCGGCTCGCCTCGGGCACCGAGTTCGGCGGCGCCCAGCTCAAGACGCTGGTCGAGGAGGCGCGCGGCTTCCGCAGCGTTCTGCACGGGCTCCACACCCGCTACGACCGCGCGGTGGTCGAGCAGGCGGTCCTCGCCGGCGCCTTCGCCAAGGATGTCGCCGAAAATCCCGGCGAAGCCGAGGTTCTGGCCGATCGCACCGCCAAGCGTCTCGACCGGATCGCCGACGAGATCGAGAAGGGCTGGACCGGTGCGGCCGCGGAAGGTGGCTACGAATTCAGCCGCACGCTTCGCAGCGTGAAGCAGGTTGCCACCCTCGACGCGACGCTTCTCGCGTCTCAGGAGGCGCGGCGCCTCGCCGAGCGCGCGGAAACCCTGCGCGAGATCTACGAGGAGCCGGTGACACTGTCCCGCAAGGGAGACGAGACCGAATTCTACGGCCCCGTTGGCCTGTTCGAGGCCGTGATGGCATTCGGCCGCAAGGGTCTTCAGCTCCAGCGGTACAAGGGCCTCGGCGAGATGACCGCGCAGCAACTCTGGGAGACGACGCTGGACCGCGACGTGCGCTCGCTGCTGCAGGTCAAGGTCAAGGACACGACCGATGCCGACGACCTGTTCGTCAAGCTGATGGGCGACATCGTCGAGCCGCGTCGCGAGTTCATTCAGGAGAACGCGCTCAGCGTGGCCAATCTCGACGTCTAAAAACGACTCGTCCTAGAGGCGGTCACCGGCTTCCGGAAAAGACGGGGCAGGACGGCGGGATAGATCGCCTTCCTGGATCAGATGTCCGGTGCGGTGCCTCAATCGCCGCGACGGCGCGGGTCAAGCCCGCGCCGCCAAGCCATCCGGCAGTCCCTCGAAGGAATCGATCAGGAAGGCGCGGGCACGGCTGACACGGCTCTTGACCGTACCGACCTGACAGCCGAGCCGTTCGGCCGCTTCCTCGTAGGTGAAGCCCTCGGCGCCTACGAGCAGGAGCGCCTGTCTCTGCGGCAACGGCAGCGTGCCGATCAGGTTCATCACCATCCGCAAACCCGCCGCATGCTCCTGATCGGGATGAGCGGTCAGCGTGCCGGCGTGGACACCATCGGCGTCCTCCACCTCGCGCCGCCCCTTGCGGATCTCGGTGTAGAACTGGTTGCGCAGGATGGTGAACAGCCACGCCGTGAAGTTCGTGCCCGGCGTGAACCGCTCCCGATTCGCCCAAGCCTTGACCATGGTCTCCTGCACGAGGTCGTCGGCCCGGGTCGGGTTGGCGGCGAGCGAGATCGCGAAGGTGCGCAGCATCGGCAACGCCTTCACGAGATCGTCCCGGAAGATGGCCTCCACCTGTCCGCCATGCGCCGCGAGCGCCGTCTCGAACTGCTGCAGAAGCTCGGCGAGCCGACCCGGAAGCGGCGCCTGACTCGCGAGATCGAAGTAGTCGCGCAGGGCGAGGGTCAGGTGCCCCGCGACAACGTTTGCCGTTTCACCCTGGATTGAGCCGGGATCTTTCGGCAAGGTGTGGTGAAGCGGTTCGTCAGGCATCCGGAGCGGTACCTCGGCCATGGCAGGAAATTGGGAGTAGCCACTGCTCGGTACCAATTTAAAAATGAACTAATCCTAAACGGCGCTAGATCGGCGCTTATCCGCTCCCTGCCGCCACCCCGATTGCATGCAGAACTCGAGGGTTTGTTTCTGATCTTTTCTCGAAAATTGCCGAATTTCGGAAAATTTGAAGCTCGATCTTGAGCCACGGCTCGATCTACTTCTAGCTTAGCCAGGCGGCTCGGCCTGCACGGGCTTGCCGCCGGGCGCGTGGCGGATGGCACAGGGTCCTCGAACGAGGGCGCTCCGACCCGCCGGATGCGTCACGGTTGGAGGCCCCATCCCCTTGGCATCCGCCGCGTCCGGCATAGCTTCGCAGGCGGCGCACTCCGTTCGAGACGCCGTCACAGGAGGCTCGGATGCTGGAAGAGTTCAAGAAGTTCGCGTTGCGCGGCAACGTGGTCGATCTCGCTGTCGGCGTGATCATCGGCGCGGCGTTCGGCGCGATCGTCAACTCGCTGGTTCAGGACGTGATCATGCCGATCATCGGTGCGGTCACCGGCGGCCTCGACTTCTCGAACTACTACATCCCGCTCTCGTCCAAGGTGCAGGCAGGCATGCCCTATGTCGAAGCGAAGAAGGTGGGCGCGGTGATCGGCTACGGCCAATTCCTGACGCTGGCGGTCAACTTCACCATCATCGCCTTCGTGCTGTTCATGGTAATCCGCGCTATGAACGCGCTGAAATCTCGTGAAGAGGCCAAGCCGAAGCCCGAGGCTGAGGTTCCTACCGAGGTGAAGCTGCTGGCCGAGATCCGGGATCTGCTGGCGACGCGAAAGGCGTGAGCGTCCTACTTCCTGTCGCCCGCATCCTCGTGAGGGGCCACGCCGAAGGCATCGAGGATCCGGTCGAGTGCCTGCTCTACGGCTTCCGTGCCTTCCTCGTGCGTCTTCAGCCGCGTCTCGAGTCGGCGGATCTGTGGCTCGAATTTTTCTGGCACGGCGGACGGCTCGTCGCCGAGAAAGCGGGGTTCGGGAGCCGTCTCGGTCAGCACGCCGCGCAGCTCGTGGCCGAGGTGATCGCGAACGGATTCCGGCAGCGGCGGGCTATCGGGAAGCTTTTCTGGCGTGGTGTCGGGGCCGCTCATCTTCAGTCCTGATCTTCCGTAGCGTTGTCTCGCACCAATAAACGATTGAAGACATGGACCGTTGCGTCCGACACCTCGCGTCCGGTCGGCAAGGGTGTGATGCCGCGTTATCTCAGCAGACGAGGCAAAAAAACGGCCCCGGCACAGAGTGCCGGGGCCGGATGGTGCCGCCCTGGGCGGGCGGCCCGTAGGCTGAGTGCTTAGTCGAGCACTTCGATGATCCGGTGGCGGCCATCGACCAGCACCGGACGGTCGTTGACGACCGTGTAGCGGGTGCCGCGGGTCACGTTGTACTCGTTCGGGACATCGTAATAGGTCACGCCCGAGGACGGCAGGGTGGAGCCGACGACGACGCGGCCGTCATAGTCATAAGAGCGGACGTTGCGCTCGCGGACATACGAACGGAAGCGCGGGCGATCCTCGACACCGAGAATGCCGCCGATCGTGCCGGTGGCCGCGCCGACCGCACCGCCGACGATCCCGCCGATCGGGCCGGCTGCCGCCGCGCCTTCCTCAGCACCGCGCTCGGCGCCGCGCAGGGTGCCTTGAGCCTGAGCCGCCATGGGCAGAGCAAGGGCAATGGCCGAGGCAGCGAGAAGGGTCTTGATCTTCATTCGGGTAACTCCGTCGTTCTGACGTCCGCCGCAACCTGAGCGCAGCGAAGCATGGGCCAGTAACGCCCGAGCCTCGAATTCGGATGCATGGAAAATCGAGAAAGGCCGAGTTTGTCCGAATCTGCCTGAATCGTAGGCGGAGCTTCTCGGAAGCTCTCGCACGGCGACACGGATGCTTCCGCGGTATCAGGCGGGCGGGCGCTCGGACAGGAACTGTCCCATCCGCTCCAGGGCACGACCGATGTTCTCGGCGGAGTTGGCGTAGGAGAGGCGCAGATACCCTTCGCCGTAAACGCCGAAATCCGGTCCGCCAATTACCGCGACGCCCGCCTCGTCGAGGAGCGCGCTCGCGAGGGCCTTGGCCTTCCAACCCGTCCGAGCAACGTTCGGGAAGGCGTAGAACGCGCCCTTCGGCGTGATGCAGGAGACGTTCGGCAGGCGGTTCAGCCCGTCCACCATGAGCCGTCTGCGCCGGTCGAACTCGGTGACCATCGCCACGACGCAGTCCTGCGGACCGTCGAGGGCGGCGACGCCGGCCCATTGCGTGGCGGCGTTGACGCAGGAGAAGGAGTTCACCGCGAGCTTGCGGGCAGCGTCGTAGAGGGGCTTCGGCCAGACCGACCAGCCGAGCCGCCAGCCCGTCATCGCGTAGGTCTTCGAGGCGCCGTCGAGATGGATCAGACGGTCGCGGATCTCGGGATAGGCGAGCAGGGAGACATGCGTCCCCCCGTCATAGGTCATGGTGCCGTAGATCTCGTCGGAGAGAACGGCGACGCCGGGATGGGCCTCGAGACCTTCGACGAGCGCATCGATCTCGGACTTGGGCGTGACGCCGCCGGTCGGGTTGGCCGGCGAGTTGACGATCAGGAGGCGCGTGCGCTCCGTAATCAACGAGAGCGTCTCCTGCGCGGAGAAGGCGAAGCCGTTGGCTTCGCGGATCGGCACGGGCACCGGGGTTGCACCGGTGAACTCGATCATCGAGCGGTAGATCGGGAAGCCAGGGTCTGGATAGAGGATCTCGGCGCCGGGCTCGCCGAACATCAGGATCGCCATGAACATGGTGACCTTGCCGCCCGGCACGATCATCACCGCGTCGGGCGAGACCTCGACGCCGTGGCGGCGATGGAGATCCCGCGCCACCGCTTCGCGAAGCGGCGCGATGCCGACGGCCGGCGTGTAGCCGTGATGGCCGTCGCGCAACGCCTTGATGCCCGCCTCGACGATATGAGGCGGGGTCGGAAAATCCGGCTGGCCGATGCCGAGATTGACGATGTCGCGCCCCTGCGCCGCCAGCGCTCCAGCGCGGGCGAGCACCGCGAAGGCGTTCTCCTCGCCGATCCGGTCAAAGGAAGGCACGATCCGCAGCATGGTCTCGCTCTTCCCTCAGGCGCCGGCCGGCGCCGGATGTCAGCCGTTGGTACGCTCGGCCAGGCGGCTCGCCGCGAACGAGATCGCGCCGCCGACGACGAACAGGATCGCGAACGTCTTGACCGCCGCGTAGAACAGGGCCGGCTCGATCCCCGTATCCGTGAAGAGCACGGCGCAGACGGCCGCGATCGGGATGAGCAGCACGATGGACAGCGGCACCAGCGGGTTCATTCGACGTCACTCGCGTTCGTTGAGGACCGCGGCGCGGCCCGAACAATAATGCGGAGCGGTCTTAGCATCGCCGTTCCGCCGGAGGAAACTCCCGCGCTTCAGAATCTACGAGCGATTCAACGGCGCAGGGCCCTAGCGAACGTCGATCAAGCCGGGATGCGCACCGTGGCCCGCAGGCCGCCGAGCGGGCTGTCATGCAGCGCGACGTCGCCGCCATGGGCGCGGGCGATGTCGCGGGCGATGGCGAGCCCGAGCCCCGAGCCGCCGGCATCCTGGCGCGCGTCGTCGAGCCGCACGAACGGCTTGAACACCTCCTCGCGGCTCTCGACCGGGATGCCGGGCCCGTCATCGTCGATCGCGACGAGGAAGGCGCGGTGCTCGCGTTTGCCCGAGATCGCGACCGTGTCGGCGTAGCGTGCGGCGTTGGCGGCCAGGTTGAACAGGCAGCGTCGCATGGCGTCCGGCCGCACGGTAACGAGGGGGCTGCCCTCGATCTCGACCGCCTCGACATGGGCGCCGAGTCGCTCGACGTCGCTGCGCAGATCCTCCAGCAGGATCCGCATGTCGGTCTCGGCGGCGGTCTCGGCGGAGTCGCCGCGGGCGAAGGCGAGATAGCCCTCCAGCATCCGGCTCATCTCGTCCACGTCGCGCTGGAGATCCTCGACCTCCGGCGTCTGCTCGACCAGTGCGAGGGAGAGCTTGAATCGGGTGATGATGGTGCGCAGGTCGTGGCTCACGCCGTTGAGCATCGCCGTGCGCTGCTCCATGGCGCGCTCGATGCGCCGCTTCATCTCGATGAAGGCGTGGCCTGCCTGCCGGACCTCGCGGGCCCCGCGGGGCTTGAACTCGATCTCGCGGCCTTTGCCGAACCCCTCCGCCACCGCCGAGAGCCGCAGGATCGGCTTGATCTGGTTGCGCAGGAACAGGATCGCCACGCCGAGCAGCACCAGCGAGGAGCCGGTCATCCAGAGTAGGAAGATGTGCGAGTTTGAGGCGTAGGCTTGGTTGCGCCGGGCGGTGACCCGCATTACGCCCTCGGGGATCGCCACGCGGATCTCGATGAGATTCGAGCGTCCCACCGTATCGATCCAGAACGGGCGCCGGATCTGGCGGCGTATCTCTTCCGAAAGCACCTCGTCGAGGATCGAGAAGAACGGCCGCGGCCCCGGACTCGGCAGCTTGGCGCCCTTCAGGATGTCGATGTCGAGATTCAGCCGCTCGCCGGCGATGCGCGAGAGCGTCTCCGCGTTCTTGTCCTGCGGATAGGACTCGTAGATGTCCATCAGCGCGGCGATGTCGGCGGTGACGGCCGCCGAGAGCCGGCGGGTGACGAGCTGCCAGTGCCGCTCCATGAAGGTGTAGGCGATTACCGACTGGAGCAGCACCATCGGCGCGATGATGATGATCAGCGAGCGGGCGTAGAGGCCCTTCGGCAGGGCGTCACCGATGACCCGGCTGAAGCGCCGCCACCCTCTCCGGATCCGGCCGAACACAGCCGCGAGCGCGCCGGCCCGGCGGGGTTCGGGCCGGGATTCGCTCGAGGAGAGGCCGGCGGGGACCGCCATGAAATCCTCAATCGATGGCGAGGCGGTAGCCGACGCCGCGAACGGTGTGCAGGAAGCTCGGATTGGCCGGATCCGGCTCGATCTTACGACGCAGGCGGTTGATCTGCACGTCGATGGTGCGCTCGGCTGCCAGGCCACCGTTGCCCGCGAGTGTTTCGCGCTCGACATTGCCGCCGCGCGCCTGGGACAGCATGGTCAGGATCTCGCGCTCGCGCTCGGTGATCTTCACAGGTTCGTTCTCGCGGCGCAACTCGCCGCGGTCGGTGCGGAAGCTGAAGGGACCGAAGCTGACCGACGCATCGCCGGAGGCCCGCGCCTCCGGGGCGGCGTGGCGGCGGATGATGTTATTGAGCCGCAGGATCAACTCACGCGGCTCGAAGGGCTTGGGCAGGTAATCGTCGGCGCCGATCTCCAGGCCTGTCACCCGGTCGTTCGGGTTGGAGCGGGCGGTCAGCATCAGGATCGGCACCCGCGAGGTCTCGCGCACGGAGCGGGCATAGTCGAAGCCGCTCTCACCGGGCATCATCACGTCGAGCACGAGGGCGTCGAACACGAAGCACTGGCCGCGTGAGCGGGCCTCGGCCGCATTCGCGGCGGCCGTGACGCGGAACCCCTGCTCGGAGAGGAAGCGGGACAGGAGTTCGCGCACTCGCCGGTCGTCGTCGACGAGCAGGATGTGGGGTGCGTGGTCCGGAAGCTCGGGGCGCGCCTTCACGGCGGTCTCGACCGACATCAGGCGCGCCCCGTCGCGCGGCGTGCCATCAGCCGTCGAATCGCGGCGCGCTCCGCCGGTTCGATCATCGCCAGCAGGAAATCATGGGCGGAGGCGGCACGGGTTCCGCGCCCGCCATCGTCCTCCTCGGCCGGTGCATCGAGCGCACGCACGATCCGGCGCACCTGGACCTGGGTCAGGTCGGCCGTCAGCGCGCGGCCGGACGGGGTGCAGAACAGGAGCCGCTGACGCCGGTCGCTCGTGCCGGTCTGCTGCTCGACATAGCCTTGATCGATCAAGTCTTTCAGCACCCGGTTGAGGCTCTGCTTGGTGATCCGCAGGATATCGAGGAGTTCGGCGATGGTGAGGCCGGGATAGCGATCGACGAAGTGCAGCACCCGGTGATGGGCGCGGCCGAAACCGTACTGCGCCAGGATCCGGTCGGGGTCGCCGACGAAATCGCGATAGGCGAAGAACAGAAGCTCGATCAGATCGTCACTGTCGCCGCCCGTCGCATGGCAAGCCGGGCGAGGCGTCTCACAGGGAGCCTGCACCGCTGTGTCGGCATCTGGCGTCATCGCACGGCTCACGTCGTGAAAACCTCGTCGGGCGTCGGTCGATCGCAGGGCTTCGCGAGGGCTCGGAAGCCTCGAGAAGATAAGTCAGTGTTGTTGACATATCTCAGCCCCGTTGCTACCCGTCAACCCTGCCGGTAGAGCGGCCCGCGGCCTTGTTCTGCGTCCCCGCTCCGGCTCCTGCCCCACCCTGCGACCCCGTGCTTCGCCGAGGCCGCGCAGAGGAACTTCGAGAAATGTCCGTGATTCCCTTCGATGAGCGCGAAGGTACGATCTGGTACGACGGCGCCATGGTGCCGTGGCGCGAGGCGAAGATCCACGTGCTCAGCCACGGTCTCCACTACGGATCGTCGGTGTTCGAGGGCGAGCGGGCCTATGGCGGCCGCATCTTCAAGAGCCGCGAGCATTCCGAGCGCCTGCGCCGGTCGGCTCAGCTCCTCGATTTCGAAATCCCGTACACCGTCGATCAGATCGAGGCGGCCAAGGCCCAGGTTCTGGCGACCAGCGGTCTTCAGGACGCCTACCTGCGCCCCGTGGCGTGGCGCGGCTCGGAGATGATGGGCGTCGCGGCGCAGAAGAACACCATCCATCTCGCCATCGCCGCCTGGGAATGGCCGAGCTACTTCGATCCGGCGACCAAGATGAAGGGCATCCGCCTCGACATCGCCGATTACCGCCGGCCCGACCCGCGCACGGCGCCCTCCACCTCGAAGGCGGCGGGCCTCTACATGATCTGCACGATCTCGAAGCATCGGGCCGAGAACAAGGGCTATGCCGACGCGCTGATGCTCGATTGGGAAGACAACGTCGCCGAATGCACGGGTGCCAACGTCTTCTTCATCGTCGACGGCGTGATCCACACGCCCCTGGCCGACCGCTTCCTCAACGGCATCACTCGCCAGACCGTGATCGAACTGGCCAAGCGTCGCGGGATCGAAGTCGTCGAGCGGCGGATCCGCCCCGAGGAGATGACGGGCTTCTCCGAGTGTTTCATCACCGGCTCCGCCGCCGAGGTGACGCCGGTCTCCGAGATCGGCCCCTACCGCTTCACGCCGGGTGCACTCACCAAGGCACTGATGGACGATTATCTGGACGAGGTGCAGCCGCGGGCGGTTGCCGCCTGAGGGTCTTGCCGCGAGGTTCACAGCCCGCCGCGAAGCACGGAACTTCGCGGCGGGCCCTGCGTTCATGAGAACAATTCATGAACGCGGAGAATGCGCCGATGACGGGCAAGACGACCAAGGACCAAGCTGCGGCCGAGAACCCGAAATCCGACCCGACCGACGAGTCGAACCGGATCAAGGATCCGGACGAGTGGACCACCGGCTCCGAGCCGATGACGGGCGCGCAGGCCTCCTATCTCAAGACCCTGTCCGAGCAGGCCAAGGCGCCGGACGCCTTCGAGGCCGATCTCGACAAGGCGGAGGCCTCCAAGCGCATCGATGCCTTGCGTAAGGAAACCGGCAAGGATTGATTGATCGCGAGGTCTCGAAGAGCCCGATCCCTACACCGGCCGGCGAGGACGTGATCCTGGTCGGCCGCGCTGCTTGTAGCCCCCTCGGTGAGGCTCGGATCGCATCCCGACTAACAACTTGCACATTGTCTCAAATGTCTTGTCCTGGCCGGCAGAACGTCCCGGCGATGCGAGCGCGACCGGCCGGATATCAGATCCAGGGCGATGCTCTAGATTTCTGTTTTGTATCGTCTTTTTCCGAATATCGGAGCCCGACCTTCGGGAAGCTGCGCGACTCCAACCATCAGGCCAAGCGGCTTTAGGGCAGATTTTCTGAGATCGCTTTAAGCCCGCTGCAAGTTTCAAGCGGTAGTTTGCCGGAGGATCCCTTATCTCGGAACGATCTGCCGTGTCTCAGTTTTCGTCAGTCCGGCATATCTTGGGCTCTGCCGCTCAGCCGTTCGCCCTCTTTCGGCGCTTCTCACAGGATGAGCGCGGCGCGACGGCGATCGAATATGGTATGATCTGCGTCTTCCTCGGTCTTGCGATCGTTGCAGGAATGCAGACGTTCGGGAGCGTGCTCATGGAAGCGCTTCCCAAGACGGTCCAGTTTCCTAAGTGGGAATAAGGGTCTCTCACAAAACTTCCGCTGCGCTGTCCTCGCCAGAGCGAGGGCCGTCGGTAAGCGGGCGTTGTGTGAGGCACTCCAAAACTGTCCCTCCCGTTCCTCGGATACGATTTCCGGCTGATTGTGTAGGGTTTTGCCTCGCTCCATCATCGTGAGCCGGAGCCGAAGCGATCCGCCCTCGGACCTCTTCGAGCAGCTTGCCCGATCAGGCCAAGCCGCTCACCGTCGTCGACCGTCAGCCTCGACCCCACCTGCCATGGTCCCACTCGCTGTGTCGTCTGCGAGGCCGCCGACGGATACGAGCGAGAACGGCTCGGAGCACTGATCGCGCCCGGCTGCCCAGCGCGCCGGGCCGGCGCCATCCCAAAGTCTCCGCCCCATGAAAAAAGCCCCACCTTGCGGCGGGGCTTTCCTTTGACGACTGCAAGGCCGGAATAAATCAGGCCAGAATGTCGCGATCCTTGGTCTCGGGGATGAAGATCAGGCCGATCACGAAGGTGAAGAGCGCGATCACGATCGGGTACCAGAGGCCGAAATAGATGTCGCCGGTCTGGGCCACCATGGCGAAGGCGGTGGCGGGCAGAAGGCCGCCGAACCAGCCGTTACCGATGTGGTAGGGCAGCGACATCGAGGTGTAGCGGATCCGGGTCGGGAACAGCTCCACCAGCGCGGCGGCAATCGGGCCGTAGACCATCGTCACGTAGAGCACGAGGATCGTCAGGATACCGACGACGGCGAGCTTCTGGCCCGTGAAGATGTCGATCGGGTTCGAGGCCTTGATCACCGTTGGATTGGACGCCGCGGACGGGTAGCCGGCCTCCGTCAGCGCCGCCGGCACCGCCTTGGCGAAGTTCGGATCGGCGACGGGGAAGTCCTTGCCGTTGATGCTGACCACGGTCGGCGTACCGGCCGGCTGGTTCTCGGTGGTGTAATTCACGGCGGAGCGGGCGAGCAGCGCCTTGGCGACGTCGCACTCCTTGGTGAACTTGGCAGTGCCGACCGGATTGAACTGGAACGAGCAGTCGTCCTTGTTCGTCTTCACCACCACCGGCACGTTCGCCTGGGCTGCGTGCAGGGCCGGATTGGCCTGGGCGGTCAGCATGTTGAACAGCGGGAAGTAGGTGAGCGCCGCGATGAGGCAGCCGCCGAGGATGATCGGCTTGCGGCCGATCCGGTCCGAGAGGCCGCCGAAGAACAGGAAGCCGCCAGTGGCCAGGATCAGCGACCACGCGATCATGATGTTGGCCGTGAACTGATCGACCTTCAGAATGCTCTGCAGGAAGAACAGCGCGTAGAACTGGCCGGTGTACCAGACCACGGCCTGACCGGCGGTGAGGCCGAGCAGCGCCAGCAGGGCCCACTTCGCGTTCTTCCATTGGCCGAAGGCTTCCGACAGCGGCGCCTTGGAGTGGGTGCCCTCCTCCTTCATCTTCTTGAAGGCCGGGCTCTCCTGCATCTGCAGGCGGATCCAGACCGAGATGCCGAGCAGCACGACCGAGACGAGGAACGGAATGCGCCAGCCCCAGACCTGGAAGGCGGTGAGCGTGGTCGTGGTGCCGTCCGCGTTGGTTACGGTGGTGGCCGGATAGGCGCTGTTCACGTAACCCTGTGTCGACAGGATGATAATCAGCGAGAGCAGCAGGCCGAGTGTCGCCGTCGTCTGGATGAAGGCGGTGTAGAATCCGCGCCGTCCCATCGGAGCGTGCTCGGCCACGTAGACGGCGGCGCCGCCGTACTCGCCACCGAGGGCGAGGCCCTGGAGCATGCGCAGCGCCAGCAGCGTCACCGGCGCGATCCAGCCGACATTGTAGGCCGCGAGCGTCGAGTAGGAGGGCAGCAGGCCGACCGCGAAGGTCGAGATGCCCATGATCAGGATCGTGACGAGGAAGGTGTACTTGCGGCCGACCATGTCACCCAGGCGGCCGAACACCAGGGCGCCGAAGGGGCGCACGAGGAAGCCCGCGGCGAAGGCCAGCAACGCGAAGATGTTGCGGGTCGCCTCCGGATAAGCGGAGAAGAACTGCGCGCCGATGATCGCGGCGAGCGAGCCGTAGAGATAGAAATCGTACCACTCGAAAACGGTCCCGAGCGAGGAGGCCATGATGACCTTCTTCTCGCCGGCAGTCATCGGCCTGACTGCATCCGCGGACCGCGCTACTGCGGTTGCCCCAGCCATCTTTGTCGTTCCTCCAGATCACACGTGTGCGGGCGTCCGGTTCTCCGGCTTCGACCCGCCTCATGCGCTCGGCGCATGCACGCGCCTGTGTTACCGCATGCCTTGAAGTTGCCCAATAGGTAAATCGACGCGAAAGATGCGTAGTTGACAGAATTCGCGTTGTTGTAACGGATGACAACGTGATGCGCGCAAAAAGGGCGCAGCCTCGCCGGCCGCGTCCTTCAGGGTTCGCGTGTGTCAGATGCTCAGTGCGCGTGGGCGCCCGAGGCTCCGATGCCGGTTTCCGAGCGGACGAACTGGGCATCGAAGGCAGCGCGCTCGCGATCGCCCCGGCGGGTCCGGTCGATCTTCGAGACACCCCAGATCGTCAGGAACGCCAGCGGCATCGAGAACAGGGCCGGGTTCGCGTACGGGAACAGCGCCGCGGGATGCCCGAAGGTCTTCACCCAGACCGCGTCGGACAGCACCACCATCGCGACGGCCGCCACGAGGCCGACGAGGCCGCCGGCCAGCGCTCCCCAGGTCGTGGTGCCGCGCCAGAGGATCGACATAGTCAGGACCGGGAAGTTGCAGCTCGCCGCCACCGAGAAGGCGAGCCCGACCATGAAGGCGACGTTCTGGTTCTCGAAGACATAGCCGAGATAGATTGCCACGATACCGATACCGACGGCGGAGAGCTTGGAGAGGTTCACCTCCGCCTTCTCGGTGGTGCGGCCGCGGGCGAAGACCTGCGCGTAGAGATCGTGGCTGATCGCCGAGGCGCCGGCGAGCGTCAGGCCCGCCACCACCGCGAGGATGGTCGCGAAGGCCACCGCCGAGATGAAGCCGAGGAAGTAGGGCCCGCCAACGGCGTTGGCCAGGTTCACGGCCACCATGTTGGTGCCGCCGACCATGTCCTTGAGTTTGTCGTAGGTGGTGCCGTCCGCGCCGAGCTTGAAGTAGCTCGGATCGGACATCAGCAGAGCGATGCCGCCGAAGCCGATGATGAAGGTGAGGATGTAGAAGTAGCCGATCAGGCCGGTGGCGTAGAACACCGACTTGCGGGCGGCCTGGGCGTCCGACACCGTGAAGAAGCGCATCAGGATGTGGGGCAGGCCCGCGGTGCCGAACATCAGCCCGACGCCGAGCGAGATCGAGTCGACCGGGTTCGAGACGAGGCCGCCGGGCGCCATGATCGCGTCACCCTTCGGATGCGTCTGCACCGCGGTCGCGAACAGTTTCTCGGGGCTGAAATCGTAGAGGTAGAGGACGGCGCCGGCCATGAAGGTCGCGCCGCCGAGCAGTAGACAGGCCTTGATGACCTGTACCCAGGTCGTCGCCTTCATGCCGCCGAAGGCGACGTAAATGATCATCAGCGCGCCGACGATCACCACGGCGTAAAGGTAGTCGAGGCCGAACAGGAGCTGGATCAGCTTCCCCGCGCCGACCATCTGCGCGATCAGGTAGAAGGCCACCACGACGAGGGTGCCGGTCGCGGAGATGATGCGGATCGAGGTCTGATCGAGGCGGAAGCTCGCGACGTCGGCGAAGGTGAACTTGCCGAGATTACGCAGCCGCTCGGCGATCAGGAACAGCACGATCGGCCAGCCGACGAGGAAGCCCGTCGAATAGATCAGGCCGTCGAAGCCCGAGGAATAGACGAGCCCCGAGATGCCGAGAAAGGAGGCCGCCGACATGTAGTCGCCGGCAATCGCCAGGGAGTTCGTGCGCGCCGAGATGCCGCCGCCGGCCGCGTAGAAGTCGGAGGCCGACTTCGAGCCCTTCGCCGCCCGGTAGGTGATGCCGAGGGTGAACAGCACGAAGAAGAGGAACATGAAGATGGCGGGCCAGTTCGTGGCCTGCTTCTGCACGGCACCCATATCGGGTCCGGCAGCGAGCGCCGAAACCGTGCCGAGCGCGAGGCTCGCACCGAGAAGGACGAGGCGGATCACACGACGGCTCACTTGGCGAGGCTCCGGATGAGGTCGGCCGAGAGCCGGTCGTAGCGGGTGTTGGCGCGGGCGACGTAGATGCCGGTCAGCACGAAGGCGAAGACGATGACGAACATGCCCATGTAGAAGCCGAGCGAGGCCGTTCCGCCGACCTTGGTGGCGAGCAACGCCTTGTCGAAGGCGATGAGGCCGATGAAACCGAAATAGACCACGAGCATCAGGCCGGTCAGAATCCAGCCGAAGCGCGTGCGCTCGTGAACCAATGTCTTGAAGATCGGATGTTCGGCGATGCGGTCGAGCCGGTGATCGGGCTCGGGCATGTGGGGGGGTGCGGCCCCGTGAAGCGCGCGAGCGTCCGACGTTGCGGACGTCCCCGCGGTCTTGATGGTGCTCATGAATCTCCTTCCGCACGATCCTGATCCGGCGCCGCGGCGGGCCGTGGATCGGCTGCTTATTCTGCAATCATGACAACGAGAGCGCCGGCATTCGCCCCATTGCAAGCCGGGACCGGAACGTCCGATGGGTACGTCCGGCTCGGCGCATCCGGGCCTATCGGTTCCGATTGCGAGTCATGCCCGGAACGGCTCCGGCCGCACGCCGCGGCCGGAACGGTCGTCCTCCGCTCAGGCCGAGCGGTTCTGCCGGTTCTCGATCAGATCCTCCACGACCGCCGGCTCGGCCAGCGTCGAGGTGTCGCCGAGCGAGCCGAAATCGTCCTCGGCGATCTTGCGCAGGATGCGGCGCATGATCTTGCCTGAGCGGGTCTTGGGCAGGCCCGGCGCGAACTGGATCAAGTCGGGCGAAGCGATCGGGCCGATATCCTTGCGGACCCAGGTGACGAGCTCCTTGCGCAACTCGTCCGTGCCCTCCTCGCCCTCGTTGAGGGTGACGTAGGCGTAGATGCCCTGGCCCTTCACGTTGTGCGGGTAGCCGACGACCGCGGCCTCCGAAACCTTCGGATGCGCGACGAGCGAGGATTCGACCTCGGCCGTGCCCATACGGTGACCGGAGACGTTGATGACGTCGTCCACTCGCCCGGTGATCCAGTAATAACCGTCCGCGTCGCGGCGGGCGCCGTCGCCCGTGAAGTAGAGGTTCTTGTAGGTCGAGAAGTAGGTCTGCTCGAAGCGCTCGTGATCGCCGTAGACGGTGCGCATCTGGCCCGGCCAACTATCCTTGATGCAGAGGTTGCCCTCGCAAGGACCGTCGAGTTCCTTGCCCTCGGCATCGACCATCACCGGCTGCACGCCGAAGAAAGGACGGGTCGCCGAGCCGGGCTTGAGCTTGGTGGCACCGGGCAGCGGGGTGATGAGGATGCCGCCGGTCTCGGTCTGCCACCAGGTATCGACGATGGAGCAGCGGGAATCGCCGACGACGCGGTAGTACCAGTCCCAGGCCTCCGGGTTGATCGGCTCGCCGACCGAGCCCAGCACCCGCAGCGACGCGCGCGAGGTCTTTTTCACCGGCCCCTCGCCGCCGCCCATGAGCGAGCGGATCGCGGTCGGCGCGGTGTAGAAGATGTTGACCTTGTGCTTGTCGATGACCTCCCAGAAGCGAGAGTTCGACGGATAGGTCGGGATGCCCTCGAACATCAGCGTGGTCGCGCCGTTCGCGAGCGGGCCGTAGACGATGTAGCTGTGGCCGGTGACCCAGCCCACGTCAGCGGTGCACCAGTAGATGTCGCCGTCGTGGTAGTCGAAGACGTACTGGTGGGTCATCGCGGCGTAGATGAGGTAGCCGCCGGTGGTGTGCACCACGCCCTTCGGCTGGCCGGTCGAGCCCGAGGTATAGAGGATGAAGAGCGGGTGCTCGGCCTCCACGGCCTCGGCCGGGCACTCGTCGGTCACCTGCGCGGCGGCCTCGTGGTAGTAGACGTCGCGGCCGGGTTCCATCGCCACGTTGCCGCCGGTGCGCTTCACCACGATGACGTGGTCCACGAGATCCTGATCAAGGCGCTTGATCGCCTCGTCGACATTGGCCTTGAGCGGCACCTTGCGACCGCCGCGCAGGCCCTCGTCGGCGGTGATAACGAGCTTCGAGCCGCAGCCCTTGATTCGGCTCGCGAGCGAGTCCGGCGAGAAGCCGCCGAAGACGATAGCATGAATGGCGCCCAACCGTGCGCAGGCCAGCATCGCGTAGGCGGCCTCGGGGATCATCGGCAGGTAGAGCGTGACGCGGTCACCCTTGCCGACGCCGCGATTGCGCAGAACGTTCGCCATCCGGCACACTTCCGCGTGCAACTGACGGTAGGTGATGTGCTGCGACTCGTTGGGGTCGTCACCCTCCCAGATGATCGCGGTCTGGTCACCGCGGGTCCCCAGGTGACGGTCGATGCAATTGAGCGCGACGTTGGTCTTTCCGTCCTCGAACCACTTGATCGAAACGTTGTCCGGCGCAAAGCTCGTGTTCTTGACCTTGCTGAACGGCGTCGACCAATCGATCCGCTTGCCATGTTCGGCCCAGAACGACTCAGGATCTGAGACGGATGCCGCGTACATTTCTTTGTACTTGGCGTCGTCGATCAGAGCCCGCTCCCGCCAGGCATCCTGAACGTCGATGACCTTCTCGCTCATTTTAATTTCTTCCCTGCCGGTCCCCGATCGTATCGCGAAGGTCCGCGCAGCCGGGGCTTCCTCAAAACTCTTAAGCGCAGTTGAATACACCCGGCAAGCACCAAAAAGTCGAGCCCTGCAATTTTGCGCAATCTAGTTGCGCGATAATTGATTGCGGATGGTGCAGAGGCAGCCCGGCTACCCCGGCAAGACCGGGAAAGGCTTGTTGTTCAACAAGAATTCGTTCTTTCAAGCCGACCGGGCTCGAGCCAATCAACCGCGCGCTTGACCGTTAGGCAGCGGGAAACAGCATCTCGACGAGGGTACCCTCGTCCTTGCGGCTGGTGATGCGGAAGCGACCGCGATTGGCCTCGACGAGCGCCTTGGTCAGCGTCAACCCGAAACCCTTCTCCTCACCTTCGCCATCGGGACCGACATCGGCCCGGAACGGTTCGAGGGCATTCGTCAGCTCTTCCTCGGTCATGCCTGTGCCGGTGTCGCGCACACGCAAGGCGATCTCTCCCCGCTCAGCGAGCGTGGTCGAGACGATCACCTGGCCGCCGGCCTCGGACACGCGGATGGCGTTCTCGAGCACGTTCAGCGCCGCTTGCCGGATCGAGCGCTCGTCCGCCCTCATGACCGGCAGATCGGGAGCGAGACTGGTTCGCAGGACGATACGGTCCCGTGCCGCCCTCGCCTGCTGCGCGGCAATGCAGGAAGAGACGAGATCGTTGAGGGCGAGATCGGTGAAGGTGAGCTTGCCACGGCCGGCCTGGATTTCGGCGAGATCGCGCAGATCGTCGATCAGGCCGGCGATCCGTCCGCCGGAGAGACGCACCTCGCGCAGGTAGGCCTCCAGCCGCTCGGCATCCGCCCGATCGAAGCGATCGGAGAGCATCATGTCGGTGAGGCTGAGGATCGCGTTGAGCGAGGGGCGGATCTCGCGGCTGACCCGTGCGAGTGCATTGGCCTTCCAGGCCGCTTCCATCTCCGGTCCGCCCCGGTGGACAGGCTCGGTCGCGACCGCTGGCGGAGGCGTCGGCTCCTCGTCTCGAATCTCGCGCAGGCTGGCGCAGTAGCCCGGCGCGTCCTCGCCCAGTAACCGGGCGATGCGCAGCCGCAGAGCCGCCGCTCCCGTCCGCGGCGTGACCCCGTAGATCTCGCTCGCGCCCGCGCGGCGGGACACGGTGACCGCCGTCTCGAGGGCCGGCAGGCTCTCGGGCGCGAACAGGTCGGCGAACCGCCCACCCACGACCTCTTTCGGATGGGCGTGGACGAGTTCGGCCGCACTCGGGTTCAGGCCGACGACCCGGCCCTCGGCATCGAGCGTGACGACGCCCTCCTCGAGGCTGTCCAACACCTTCTCCGCGCGCAACCGGGCGGCGTTGGGCGGAACGGCGGGCGACGGGGCCGCAAACGCGTCCGGCACCCCACGGACGAGGCAGATCTCGGCCGGCGCGCCCTCCCAGACGAGGCTGGCCCGATCGATGAGGAGCGCGACCGTCCCGCCCTCGGGCCGGGCGAAGGGCACCGGTCCGACGATCGCGCGCTCTCTTGGCGGCAGGCCGCGGAAAAGGTGCGCCAGTCCGACCTGACGCAGGGCCGGCAAGTCCGGATAGCCGGTGAGATCGAGAAACGCGCGGCTGGCAAACAGCATTTCGCTGCCGCGATAAATCAAAACTCCCAAGGGTAGGCTTTCGAGCAATTCCGCGAGTGCCGCGCGGGCCCGGACCTCGTTCTCCGCGAGCCGGGCCGGCGGCTTCGGGAACGGCATCACCGAGCTTCCCGCCGCGGCCTCCGCGCGTCCGAGTGACGGCGCCTCATCCGAAACCACCTCGTCGGGGGCGAACCGCAGACCCAGGATGCGCGCAACTTCACGGAAGGCAGCATGCTCGTTGACTGAAAGGCTGGCATCCGCCTCCGGCTCGCGAACGACGTCCGGCTCCTGGTGATCGTCGAGCAGCGGCTCCCCACCCGCGACCTCCCCACCCTCGACCGGGCGCGGACGCCGCTCGCCGGGAATCGCGAAGCCGGAAAAACCGGAGAAATCGCCCGTCGCTCGACCTGCGGGCGCGCCCGAGATCTCCAAGACATGCTCGAAGGCGCGCCCACGCAGGACGAGCGGTAGGGCGCGGAACGTCCGGCGTGTCGAGAGAGCCTCGATCAGTGCCGCGCCGTCGCGTTCGCCGGCGATCACGCCCTCGGCGGCGAGTGTCGTCCAGGATCGGCCGACCAGGACTTCGGACAAGTCGGGATGGGCGCGCGAGACATGGTTCAAAACGCCCTCGGCATCGCTGCGCCAGACGAGTCGGGCCGGACGATCCGCCGCCTCGGCCACTGGCGCAATCGGCTCTGCCCCCGGCTCGAGGATCGGGACTTCGAGCGACGCCGCGGAAGCACTCGGGATCTGGGGCTGCGGATCGACCTTCGCCGGCGCAGCCTCGAACGGCCGCAGCGTCGGAAGGGCCCCGATCGGAGCCAGGAGCAGAACCGAATGTCCCGGCTCGATCTCGGCCCTTGCGGCGAGAACGACGACGGGCGCCGCAACGCCCCGCGGATCGAACCGCAGGCGGACCATCCGGGGCCGTGTATCGAGGGTGCCGGCGCGGTCGACCTGCGCGGCCAAGCGCAGAGCAGGAAGGATGGTCCCGCTCGCATCGGCGATGGCGGCCCGCAGTGGGAGCGCCGCACCGTCGGCGTGGAGGATCCGCTCCGCCGCCCCATCGAGAAGCAGCAGCGGCCCACCCTCACGGACAAGATGCGCCATCGACGCGTCGCCGCGCCAGCGCGCCAGAGCGGCGCGCACACCCGAATCGCCCTCGGGAGACAGATCCTGCGCCGCGTGGTCCGACATCCGAACCCTGGTCATAAGCCCCTTCACAGCCCTTCCGACGGTCGATCGGGGCATGAACACACAACTCCCGTGTAACTTAACTGCCGCCGGACGTGGACACTGAAACCTGCCGACACACGTTTATCAACTGGTAACCTTAATCGCCCCCATGGGGGTGGAAAAAGTGTCGCCCCCGCTCTATTGTGCATTGCACATTGTGCGCCGCACAACGAGCGTGCAATGCCACACAGAGGAGACAGGCATGAGCAGCACCCCGAATTACGAGATCCCTACCGAGATGCGCGACTTCGCTGAGAAGAGCGTCGAGCAGGCCCGCAAGGCGTTCGACTCTTTCATCGGCGCCGCTCGCCGGACCGCCGACACGGTCCAGGGCTCGACCGACCTCGCCCGCAGCAACGCCACCAACATCTCGACCCGTGGCTTCGAGTACGCCGAGCAGAACGTCAACGCTGCGTTCGACCTCGCTCAGAAGCTCGTCCGCGCTCGTGACGTCCAAGAGGCGATGCAGCATCAGGCCGAGTTCGTCCGCGCGCAGTTCGCCGCGATCCAGGCGCAGGCCAAGGAGTTCGGCGGCCTCGCCCAGAGCGCGTTTCAGCAGAGCGCCGAGAACGCCAAGAGCGCGATGCAGCAGGGTGCCGCCGAGGCCCGTCAGGCCTACGAGCAGGGCGTCGAGACCGCTCGCGAGAACGCCAACGACGCGCAGAAGGCAACGTCGTAACGCGCCTGCCGGGCTTCTATCCGGCCCTTCCATACGATCGACGGCCCACTCCCGACGGAGTGGGCCGTTCCTGCATCGGGCCCCAGTTTCCTCGCGGCGCGACCCGTTTCGCCTCTTTTCCGCCGCCCAGGCGAAGCAAGGCTCCCCCTCTTGCCGGCTCCGAGTGGGCGGCCCACAGGAGGTTATGGACACGATGCGTTCCGTTCGCACCCTCGGCTTTGCGGCCTTGATCGCCCTCGCGGCCGGAAGCCTCGCGCCTGCACACGCGCAGTACTACGACGACGGCTACGATGCGCCGCCTCCGCGCGCCCGTGCGCATCGGGACTGGGGCGGCCCGCCGCGCCGGGCCATGGGCCTGAATTGCGATGCCGTCCAGTCCGGTATCACCGGCCTACAGCCTTTCTCCTGCCCCCTACCGGGACCGCGCCCGCTCGGCGCCCGCTGCTTCTGCGACATGCCGGTCTCCTTCATGAACGGCCCGCAGACGGCCGTCGGCCGGGTTGCGCCGTAGCCGCACCCCGCGCGTTCTTCGAAAAGGACCGGCGGCAGGGTATCGAGATGCAAGAAGGGCTGCGGCGGATGTCTCCGCCGCAGCCCTTTTCCCATGCCTCGGTCGATGAAGACGTCAGTTGACGACCACGGTCGCGCCGACCTTCACGCGGGAATAGAGATCGGTCACGTCCTCGTTGGTCATGCGGATGCAGCCCGAGGACACCGCCTGACCGATCGTATCCGGCTCGTTGGAGCCGTGGATGCGGTACTCGGAGCGGCCGATATACATCGCACGGGCGCCGAGCGGGTTCTCGATGCCGCCGGCCATGTAGCGCGGCAGGTCGGGGCGGCGCGCCAGCATGGCAGCCGGCGGCGTCCAGCTCGGCCACTCACGCTTGGCCGTGATCTTGTTCACGCCGCTCCACGTAAAGCCGGGGCGGCCGACGCCAACGCCGTAGCGGACCGCCTGTCCGCCCGGAAGCACGTAATAGAGACGCCGCTCCGCCGTCGAGACCACGATCGTGCCCGGCGCGTAGCGGGTGCTGTAGGCCACGATCTCGCGGGGGATGCGGGCGACCTGAGCCTGAGCGGCCTCGTCATCGCCATAGCTCTGCCCGTACCCGTAGCCCTGGGCGCTGGAACCGCGACGCGTCGCGTAGGGATCGTGGACCGGCCAGCCGCCCGGCGAAGCCTGCTCCTGGTAATAGTCGTCGCCGTCGGAACCGAACGGATCGTACGGAGCGGCGCTGGCGACGTTCGTCGCGAGTACACAGACGCCGACAACGCCGGCGAGAACAGATGCCAAGGTCTTCATCGCAGGAGCCTACCTGTGCAGTAATCTTTGCTGTTACAAGCGTGACTGTGCTTGCTCGGTTCCCTGCTGTTTACGGATTTTCCACGACTCAGCCGTGCGGAGGCTCACATGAGCTTGGCCGTTCGGCAGCGGTTACTCCCGAACGGGCTGTGCTCGGGGGCCGGTTGCGTCGATGCGGGTCCTTCTGTGAGAAAGACAGCGTCGCCGGTGTCGGCTCCAAAATCCGGCCCGCATTGTCCTGATTTGCCGCATTCCGAGCAGAGCGGATCGGGCAGCCGAGATCAGCCGATCAACCGCGCCGTCCCGCCGAGATCAGTCGGGCTGTCGCCGGCAACCGCATCGCTTAGAAACTTGTCGTTTCTCGATAAAATAAAGACCGAACCAAATCTATTCTTGTCGAGTTTGATCGACTCGGCCTTTTGTCCTAGCCTGATGACTTCGAAACTGAGAAGAGGTCGAAGGCATGGTGGGTTGGGTTCTCGGCAAGCTGAAATGGCTCACGATTCTCTGCGCCGTGGGCGGGCCGATCGTGGCCCTCGCCTGCTGGCAGGACGGCACCCGCCGACGGGACGTGATGGCGATGGGGGTTCAGGCTGAGGCGACGATCGAGAGTGCGACACGGATCAAGCGTCGTCGTAGCGGAACAAATTATAAGCTCGACCTCAGTTGGACCGACGCTAGCGGCCTGAAGAGAAGGGTCGAGGAGGTTTCGATCTCTCACGCGCTGGCCGACAAGCTCATCGTCGACAATCGCTTGGCGGCCGACACGCTCCCGATCAAGTACATGCCGGGTGAAGCCGGATCGCCGAAGGAGAGTGAGAACGTCGTCGTCTTGGACGATACGGCGTATCAGGAGCAGACCGACCGGGAACTCGTCTATGTCGGCACGGGTGCGGGCGCTCTGGGCCTGATCGGAGCAGCCTTGTTCTTCCTGCCCCGCCGCCGTCGGCATGAGGCGGTCGCGGCCTGAGATTGATCCGACGCAGGGCACTCCGTCCGGTTCGGCCCGGAGGCCCTGCCCGGGATCCATCCGGCACGAATGACTTGGGACAATCAGCTCACCGGAGGCCAAGGGTCGCGCGCGGCCCGCTCGGCCTCGACCAATACGTCGAGCGCGCGCCACGGCTTGGGAATGAAGACAGCCCCCTCCGGCAGCGAGACGCCGGGCTCCGGCTCGACGCCGGACGTCACGACCAGCCGGGTGCGCGGCCAGAGGGTCGCGATGGCGCGGGCGAGTTGAAGCCCGTCCATGGCGCCGGCGAGGCGGATATCGGCGAAGACCAGGGCCACCTCGCCCCCCCTCTCGCGCAAGATCCCCAAGGCATTCTCGGCGCTGTCGCAGCCGATCACCCGCATCTCGGTCTCTTCCAGCACGCTCTCTGCCAGTTCGCGGGTATCGCGCTCGTCCTCGACCACGACAGCGATGGGCGCGTCCGGACGTTCGGCTTTGCCGGACCGGGACCGTTCGGCAAGATCGACACGCCGAACCAGGGCTGCGAGATGATCGGGGAGACCCTCCGCGACGAGGTTGTCGTAGCAGGAGGCGAGGGCCTGCCCGATCTGGTCGAGTTTCATCCCCGGCAGAAGAGGATCATCCGAGAAGCCTCGATGCGATCGGTCTCGAAACGAGTCGTTCAAGGCGAAACGATCCTCTCTCGTGCGTCCGGGCGGCGGGTGAGCTCTCACGGAACGCGAAAGCCCGAGGCGCCGCACAGAACAACAAAGCGGGCAGGTGCCGCTCAGTTGCGTCGAAGGGAGATTTTCACCGACGCAGGCCCGCCGCGCGGCAGGCAGCCGCGGCCAACGCCTTTACTGAACCGCCTCGGCATCGGCGAGGGTGACGAGGCCGGCCACGCTGCGCACGTCGCGATAGCGATCGCCGCGGGTGCTCATCATGGCCTCGAACTTCTGATGCACCTGGGCAACCGAGAGGCTCGCGGGCTTGCGGTGACGGCCGCGTCCGGTGGTGCCGGCGAAGAAGATCGAGCGATTGGCGCGCGCCGGGCCCGGCAACAGGGCCGCGGCGGCGGCCGTCGGCTTGTCGACCACCTGTGAGAGGAAGTTCTCCGCGTCGTCGGGGCCGAGGAAGTGAGCGAGGTAGACTTCGCCAAGCGAGAGTTCGCGGCCGATCTTCAGGGCGATGCGGGCAGCATCGCGCTTGAGCATCTCGCCGGCCATCACGGCTGAAAGATAGGGATCGCGCCGCAGATCGAGGATTCGGCTGCGCTCGGATTGATCCTGAACCGACGGCCTGTCGTTGGCGTCCGGCACGATCAGGGCGGCGTCCTTCTCGTACCCGTATTTGGGTCCGAAATCGCGCATGACGCCGAGCCAAGTGCGCTCGATGAATTGGAACAGTCCGGTCGCCGACGAGGTCTTGGCCTGGACCGCAGTGATGAAGCTCGATTCCTTGTCGGCCACCGCCATGAGCAGAACCGGATCGGTCTGGACCGCCTGCGCCGCCTTGACGATCGTCTGCACGAGATGGCGGCGGATCTTCATCGGGCCGAATTCGAGAATGTCGTTCGGGTCGCCGCTCGAGGTCTGGGAGAGCAGGAAGTCGTAGGAGACGCGGTCGACCGTGTTGGCACCGAGTTCGGTGTCGAGGTCGCCGACGGGGTGGAAGCTCGCCGACGCGGCCAGCACCGACGGGACCGGGCTTTCCGGCGCCACCATCTGAAGGCGCGGCTTCGGCATCGACAGATCGGAGACCTTGGTCGACGCCTCGGCGCGACCGAGATCGGTGCCGGCATTGAGCAGAACCGCGCTCAATCCGCCGGCAAGCAGGGTCATGGAGAGGATGGAGCGGACCAGCGCCGTGCGGCTGCCGTGATCGCGTCCCGTCCGGGTATTGAGGGTGATGACGTCGGAGGACGGGATGGAGCGCCCGCTCTTGCGAGGCATCGAGGTAGTACGCGGCGATCCGATCGTACGGCCCTGCATCGTTGTCGTCGCTCACTCTTCGTGATGGCGCCAGCGGCGTATGGGCAACACTTCGCCGCCGGATGTGGCGCAAACACGGCCGAGGTTGTGGCATCCCCAGGGCAAGCCGGGGCAATTTGCGGGCAAGCTGAGCCGTTTGGCGGGTTATCCCCGGTGTTTTCCACGGGGACCACTTTCCGGGTCGTTGACCCTCCGTCAGACCGCTTCCGCTTGATCGCTTCGGGTCAGCCCCTCTCGGTCGGGCAGTCCGACGGAGATCACGCCTGAGAGAACCGGGCGTCGCGTTCGAAGGCTTCGGTCAGGCGCTTCGCGACGAGCCTGACAGCGGGAGCTTTGCGCGTGTCGCGGTGCTGCGCGAGCCAGATCTCGCGAGTCGGGAGCGGGCCGTCGAACGGCACGCGCACGAGTTCATCATCCGTGACCATGAATTCGGGAAGCAATGCGATCCCGAGGCCGGCAAGCGCTGCTTTCCGCTGCACCTCGATGTCGTCGATGCGAAGGGCCAGCCCTTCGCTGCCGGCCTGTTCGATCAGCCAACGTTGCTGTGCCAGTCCGTCGAAGCGTTGTGAGTAGCCGATGAACCGGCCGGCTTTGGCGCTGAAATCGTACCCCCTCGCGGCGCACAAGGCGAAGTGCATCGTTCCGAGGCGCCTGCGCGTGTGAGAGGTTTCCTCGGGCCGCGTCAGCCGGATCGCGAGGTCGGCCTCCAGACGGTCGAGGGAGGCGAGTGAGATCGCGCTCACGACGGACAGGACAATGCCTGGATGCTCCAGGCTGACCGGGGCGAGCGCTGTGACGATCTCGCCGGCGAGCCCCGGTGTGACGGCGATGACGACATCACCGGACAATCGCAGCGACCGTCCCTTTGCCTGTCGCAGCAGCGCGAGCGCATCCTCGGCCATGCGCGCGGTCAGGCGACCCAATTCCTGCCCGTCCGGGGTGAGGACGATTCCAGTCGCCATCCGGTTGAGCAATCGCAAACCCAGGCCCTGTTCGAGCCGAGCCAGGCGACGGCTCACCGTCGCATGACTGATCCCGAGCCGGCGCGCCGCTGCCAGCATCGAGCCTTCGGTGGCGGTGACGTGAAGGATACGAAGGTCATCCCAATCGATCGCGGACTCGGTCATGATGCTCAAATCTGCACAGCACTTGTTTGAAGTTGCGCATTTTTGTGATTCGAGCCAGCCGGTAAGGCTGTCGGCACAGAGAGAGTCCGATGCCGAAACTGCTCGTCGCCGCTGCCATCCTCGCCGCTTCCACCTCGCTCGCCATTCCGCGCACCCTGCTCGAGATCGCAGGCGTCGAGCCGCCCCCGCTCGTCCCGGAACGGGCTGCGCTCGTCATCATCGACGCGCAGCAGGAATACCGGTCCGGTGTGCTTCCGCTCACGGCCTTCGAGCCGGCGGTTGCGCACATCGTCAAGCTGCGGGAATGGGCGCGGGCCCGTAGCGTTCCCGTCATCCACGTGCAGCACGTGGCAAAGACCGGATCGGCTGCCTTCGCCGCCGGATCGCCCGGCGCCGACTTCGTCCCGGAACTGGCGCCTGCTCCGGGTGAGACCGTGATCGTGAAGCGGCTTCCCAACAGTTTTGCCGGGACCGACTTCGACGCCGTTCTGCGGCGGGAGGGGCGCACGTCCCTGATCCTGACGGGCTTCATGACCCATATGTGCGTGGAGGCCACGGCACGCGCCGCGCTGGATCATGCCTATACGAGCTTCGTCGTCGCCGACGCGACGGCGACGCGCGATCTGAAGATGCCCGGAGGCGGAACGCTTGACGCCGACGAGGTCAAGCGGAATGCCCTCGCTGCCATGGCGGATCGGTTCGGATGGATCATCGCCAGCGAGCGGCTTATCGGCCGTTAGCCGCTCGCTCACCAAACGGTGCTCGCGTGTCAGCTCACAATCGCCGCAGCGCCACGCTCTCGATGCGGTGGCTCGGTCCCTTGGCCAGGATCAGGCTCGCCCGCTGGCGGGTCGGCAGGATGTTGTCGCGCAGGTTCGGCAAGTTGATCGTCGTCCAGAGGCGATCGGCGATCTCCAGGGCCTCGCTCTCGGCCACTTCGGCGTATTTGCGGAAGTAGGAGAGCGGGTCGCGGAACGCGGTCTGGCGCAGCCGAAGGAAGCGGTTGACGTACCAGCGGTGCAGGTCGTCCTCGTGCCCGTCGAGATAGATCGAGAAGTCGAAGAAATCGGAGACGAAGGGGATGGCCGTGCCGTCCCGCGGCAGGCGGGCCGGCTGGAGGACGTTCAGGCCCTCGACGATCAGGATGTCGGGTGATTCGATCACCTGCTCCTCGCCGGGCACCACGTCGTAGACGAGGTGGGAATAGACCGGAGCCGACACCCGCCTGTGGCCGGCCTTGATGTCGGCGAGGAAGCGCAGCAGGGCCGCGCTGTCGTAGCTCTCGGGAAATCCTTTTCGCTCCATCGCGCCCATGCGCTGCAATTCGGCGTTGGGGTGGAGGAAGCCGTCGGTCGTGATGAGATCGACCTTCGGGGTATTGGGCCAGCGGGCGAGCAGGGCCTTCAGCACCCGTGCCGTGGTCGATTTTCCGACCGCCACCGAGCCGGCAAGGCCGATGATGTACGGCACCTTGGCTTCATGCTCGGCGAGCAGGAAGCGCTGCGTCGCCTTGAACAGACCTTGGGTCGCCGCGACGTAGAGCGAGAGCAGGCGCGAGAGGGGCAGGTAGATCGCGACGACCTCCTCGATGGAGATCGGGTCGTTGAGCGATTGCAGCCGGCCGATATCCTCGGCGGTCAGTGTCAGCGGGGTGTCGGCGCGCAGTTGCGCCCATTCCTCGCGGGCGAAGATCCGATAGGGCGAGAGGCGTCCCGGACCCTGACCGGTCACCGGATTCTGGCGCTCTTCCGGTTCGATCCCGGCCGACGGGATCGGGGCGCCAATCATGTATGCCTCCGCGCCGCCTTCTCGGCGAGCCCGCTCTGGGCCGTGCGCCGTCCAAGCTCCGTCATGACCTCATCGAGCGGCACGCCGGTCGCCTTCAGCGTCACGACGAGGTGGTAGAGCACGTCCGCCGCCTCGGCGACGATCGCCTTGCGATCGCCCTGCACGGCGGCAATGGCGGCCTCGACCGCCTCCTCGCCGAGCTTCTTGGCGGCCTTGGCCGGCCCCTCCGAGAGAAGCTTGGCCGTGTAGGAACTTTCGGGAGGCGCGCCGGCCCGGCTATCCACGAGGGCGGCGAGGTCTTCGAGACTGAACTTCGTCATAATACGCGCAAGCGGAACCCGTACCATGCGGCATCGCATGATCGGATACCGGCTCTGCGGACCCTGCGCAGGGCAAGCGCCCCGGTCAAGGGGCGCGCGCATCGGCGCAGCGGATACCCGTTACGGATCGAGACGCATCGCAAGACCCGCGGCGGCCATGTGGCGCTTGGCCTCGCCAACGGTGGCTTCCCCGAAATGAAAGATCGAAGCGGCCAGCACAGCGCTGGCGCCCCCGTCACGGACGCCGGCCACGAGGTCGTCGAGCCCGCCGACACCGCCCGAGGCGATCACCGGCACTTTGACCGCGTCGGCGATGGCGCGGGTGAGCGCGAGATCGTAGCCGGAGCGGGTACCGTCCTTGTCCATGGAGGTGACGAGGAGCTCGCCCGCCCCCCGCTCGGACACCCTGCGGGCAAAATCGACGGCGTCGATGCCGGTGGGGTTTCGCCCGCCATGGGTGAAGATCTCCCAGCGCGCGGCCTCACCGGGCGCGGAGACGCGCTTGGCGTCGATCGCCACAACGATGCACTGGTCGCCGAACTTCTCCGCCGCCTCAGCGACGAAGTCGGGATTCTTCACGGCGGCCGTGTTGATGCCGACCTTATCGGCGCCTGCGAGCAGGAGTGTGCGGACGTCGGAGACCGTACGCACCCCGCCCCCGACGGTGAGCGGCATGAAGCAGGCCTCCGCCGTGCGGCTCACTACGTCGAGCAGCGTGCCGCGGTCCTCGTGGCTCGCGGTGATGTCGAGAAAGCACAGCTCATCGGCTCCGGCGGCGTCATAGGCCTTGGCCGACTCCACAGGATCGCCGGCATCGCGCAGTTCGAGGAACTGCACGCCCTTCACGACGCGCCCGTCCTTCACGTCGAGGCAGGGGATGATGCGGGTCTTGAGCACGCTCAGTAGCCTTCAGGCTGACGGGGCCGGCGGTCGAAGTGCCGCGATCACGCGGCGCTTCCCTTGTCGCTTACCGCGGCGCGGGCGATGGCGGCCAGCGCCTCTTTCGGATCGATGCGCCCGTCGTAGAGCGCGCGGCCGGTGATGGCGCCGGCGAGCACGGCGCAATCGGGCTCCAGCAGCCGCTCGACATCGGCCATCGAGGCGAGGCCTCCCGAGGCGATCACGGGAATGCTCACAGCCGAGGCGAGCGCCAGCGTCATCTCGATGTTGAGGCCCTTCAGGATGCCGTCGCGAGCGATGTCAGTGTAGATGATGGCGGCCACGCCCGCATCCTCGAAGCGCCGTCCGAGTTCCTCCGCCGTCATGCTGGAGGTCTGTGCCCAGCCCTCGACCGCGACGCGCCCGTCCTTGGCATCGATGCCGACGGCGATGCGCCCCGGATGGCGGCGGGCCGCCTCGCGCACAAAGGCGGGGTCGCGCACCGCTGCGGTGCCGATGATGACGCGTCGCACGCCCTTCTCAAGCCAGCCTTCGAGGGTGCGCATCTCGCGCACGCCGCCGCCGAGCTGGACCGGCAGTTTCACGCGGGCCAGGATCGCATCCACGGCGGCCGCGTTGCGCGGCGCGCCGGCGAAGGCGCCATCGAGATCAACAACGTGAAGCCAGGAGAAGCCCTGCATCTCGAAGGCTTCGGCCTGGGCCGCGGGATCGTCGTTGAAGACCTTGGCCTGGGCCATGTCGCCCTGAACGAGGCGGACGCAGCGCCCTTCCTTGAGGTCGATGGCCGGATACAGGATCACGCGTGGACTCGCCGGGTCGGTGTGTCGGAAAGCGGGCGCCCTCAGGGGCGCCAGCGCAGGAAGTTGCCGAGGAGCGCGAGGCCGAGGCGCTGGCTCTTCTCGGGGTGGAACTGGGTGCCGGCGATGTTGTCGCGCGCGACCATCGCCGTGACCGGACCGCCATACTCGGCGTGGGCGACCACGTCCGCCGGCTCGGCGGCTTTCAGCGCGAAGCTGTGGACGAAATAAGCGTGGAGCCCCCCTTCTCCGATCGCGATGTCGCGCAGGAGCGCGTGCTCGCGGTCGAGATGCAGGGTGTTCCAGCCCATATGCGGGATCTTGAGGGCCGGATCGGCCGGCTCGATCGGAGCGACGTCGCCGGGAATCCAGTCGAGGCCCGCAGTCTCCTCGTATTCGAGGCCGCGGCTCGCCATGAGCTGCATCCCCACACAGATGCCGAGGAACGGCTTCCCCTGAATCTTGACGGCCTCCCTCATGGCTTCGACCATGCCGGGGACCGCGTCGAGGCCGCGGCGGCAATCGGCGTAGGCGCCGACGCCGGGCAGCACGACGCGGTCGGAGCCGGCCACGGCCTCCGGCACGTCCGTGACGACGATGCGGGTGCCGTCGAGCCCGGCCTCGCGGGCCGCGCGCTCGAAGGCCTTGGCCGCCGAATGGAGGTTGCCCGAACCGTAATCGATGATCGCGACGGTCTGTTCGCTCACCGTCCACCCTCGCTCGCGGGAAACAGACCGATCACCGCGTCGTCGCCGCGGCGATGGGTCGGGCGGGTCGCGGCACTCGTCGCGTCTCCTGGGATCAAGACACCGGGCACCGTATCGGCATCGAGCCAGCGGGCGGCGGCCTTCAACTCGGCCTCCTCGTGCGAGCTCGCGATCACCGCATCCCGAGCGGGTTTTCCACGGCGACCGTAGGTCCAGCGGCGCAGGCTCGACGCCTCAAGGCCGATCAGCAGGCTCGCCAGCACGGTGATGACCAGTGCCGCGGAGGGTGAGAGGGCGAGCGCACGGCCCGCAAAGGCGACGGCGACGAGCCCCACCAGCACGAGCAGCGCCGCGAGCCAGAGGCGATGACGCACGAACCACAGGACCGTGAAGGCGAAGGCGCCCCACGCGAAGCCGTCGCGCACGAGATGCGCCTGCTCCAATGCGCGGGGATCCCCGCGAACCGAGCCTTCGGGAAGGTGCAGCGTGTAGGTCCGCATTCTCGCTCCTCCCCCGATCACCGTCAGAGCGATCCCTTGGTGGAGGGAATGCGGCCCTCCTCCCGTGGGTCGATGGCGACCGCCTTGCGCAAGGTCCGGGCCAGCCCCTTGAAGACGCTCTCGGCGATGTGGTGCGCATTGTCGCCGTAGAGCGTCTCGACATGCAGCGTGATGCCGGCATTCATCGCGAAGGCCTGGAAGAACTCCCGCACCAACTCGGTGTCGAACTGGCCGATCTTCTCGACGCGGAAGCTCGTGCGGAAGACCAGGAACGGCCGGCCGGAGATGTCGATGGCGATACGGCTCAGGGTCTCGTCCATCGGCAGGTGGATGTCGGCGTAGCGGGCGATGCCGCGCTTGTCGCCGAGCGCCTTCGCGATCGCTTGGCCCAATGCGATGCCGGTATCCTCGGTGGTGTGGTGCTGATCGACGTGCAGGTCGCCCTCGACCTTGATCGTCACGTCGAACAGGCCGTGCCGGGCGAACAGCTCCAGCATATGGTCGAGGAAGCCGACGCCGGTCGAGATCTCGGCCTTGCCGGTGCCGTCGAGATCGATCGAGACGGAAACGTCGGTCTCCGCCGTGCGGCGGCTGATGCTGGCTGTACGCATCGCGTGCTGGATGTCTGGTCCTGGAACGATCGGCGGGCCTCGAAGGCCGGCCGGGCCTGCCTTGTAGTGTGGAAACACCCGCCGGGGGAAGGGTTTTGGCGCTGGGCCCCATCATGAACCGCAGCATGACGTCATTCGCGGGTCATGCGGCGAGGACAGCTTGGCCCGCTTCGCCGGCCGAGAGGAGCCGCCATGCTGTCCCGACGTTCCGTTCTCGCCGCCAGTGCTGCGCTCGTTGCCGGCAAGGTGGGTGCCGCCGAGAACCGGCTGCGCTTCGGCGTCATCGCCGACCCGCAATATGCCGAGGCGCCGCCGCATCCGACTCTCGGCCGCTACTACGCCAACAGCCTCGACAAGATGCGCGCCGCCGTCGCCGCCTTGAACGGCGAAGACCTGCGTTTCGTGGTGACGCTGGGCGACGTCATCGATCGGGACGTGGCCAGCTATGAGCGGATCCTCCCGATCTACCGGACGCTTCGCCATCAGACGCGGTTCGTGCTCGGCAACCATGATTTCGACGTGGCGCCCGAACATCGCGGACGGGTGCCGCGCCTGCTCGGGATGGAGGGCCCGTATTACGATTTCGCGGTCACCGGTACCCGCTTCATCGTGCTCGACGGCAACGACGTCTCGCTGTTCGCCCCACCACCGGACGACCCGCGCCGGACCTTGGCGGCCGAGCGTCTGGAGCGGGCCAAGGCGGAAGGCCTCGTCAACGCCAAGCCCTGGAACGGCTCACTCGGCGATGCGCAGTTCGCATGGCTTGAGAGGAGTCTTCAGACGGCGCGGGCGGCCGGCGAGCGGGTCGTCGTGCTGAGCCACTACCCGGTCGCGCCCGGCAACCCGCACAATCTCTGGGATGCGGGACGGATCACCACCCTCCTCGCGCGGCAGCCGCACGTGATCGCCTACTTCAGCGGCCATAATCATGCGGGCAACTATGCCGAGCGCGACGGAATCCACTACGTCACCTTTCACGGCATGGTAGACACGCCCGCCAGCTCGGCTTTCGCCATCGTCGAGATTGCGAACAACCGGCTGGAGATTCAGGGCTTCGGTCGTGAGCCGAGCCGTTCACTGACCCTCAAACCCGCCTGAGGACGCCCGTGCTCCGGCGGATCGGAGCCACATTCATGCGTGTCCTCGCCGCCGCCTGTCTCCTGTCGATGACGGTCTCGCCCGCGCTCGCGGCCTTTCCCTGCGACGAGCTGTGGGGCGAGCGCAACGCGATCTACAAGGATGCGGGCTACTGCTTCCGCACCGAGCGGGCGATCCGCGCCTTCGGCAATGCCGGCTGCAAGTACGACGAGTTGGCCGACGTGCCCCTCTCCGCCCGCCAGCGCGCCGACATCGCCGACATCCAGCGCCAAGAGCGCGCCGCCGGCTGCGCCCGGTAGGACTTCCCAAGCTCCGCGTCCGTCATCGCGAGGAAGCTGTCCCAGGAAAGCGACGGGCAGGTCAGACGCCCGCCCTGATACCCTGCGGGCCGGATCGCTTCGGCTGACACCGCGCTCCGACGGTTCAGCCGTTCAGCACCCGTCCGGCCACCGCGTCGAGCTTGGCCAGCAGTTCCGGGTCGCGCTGGGCGGGCGCCGTCATGATCGCGCCGTCCAGCGCCCGGTGCGAGCCCGCGGGACACGCCTCGCGCTCGGCCGGAAAGTCGCGGGCGACGCGGGCGACGAGCTGCGCCGCCTTGCCCGCGTTGGCGCGGGCCACCGCAACCACCGAGGCCACGTCGACGCTGTCGTGGCTCGGATGCCAGCAATCGTAGTCCGTCACCATGGCGATGGTGGCGTAGGTGATCTCGGCCTCACGGGCGAGCTTGGCCTCGGGCATGTTGGTCATGCCGATCACGTCGAAATTCGAAGCCTTGTAGTGCTTCGACTCGGCCAGCGTCGAGAATTGCGGCCCTTCCATGCAGACATAGGTGCCGCCCCGATGCACCGAGATTCCCTCGGCTTCCGCCGCGGCGGCGATGCGCTTCTGCAGCACCGGACCGACCGGTTGGGCGAAGGAGACGTGGGCAACGCAGCCATTGCCGAAGAAGGAGGTCGCGCGGCCGAACGTGCGGTCCACGAACTGATCGACCAGCACGAACAGGCCCGGATGCAGTTCGTTGCGGAACGAGCCGCAGGCGGAGAGCGAGACGATGTCGGTGACGCCCGCGCGCTTCATCACGTCGATGTTGGCGCGGTAGTTGATGCCGGTCGGCGAGAAACGGTGGCCGCGCCCGTGGCGGGCCAGGAACACCACCTTGGTCTCGCCGATGCGGCCGATGCGCAGCGCGTCGGAAGGTTCGCCCCAGGGCGAGGTGATGGTCTCCTCGCGGACATCCTCCAGGCCGGGCAAGTCGTAGACACCCGAACCGCCGATCACGCCGAGAACCGCTGCCGTCATGCAAGAATCCTTGTGTGGTGTTGCCGAAACCCTTGCGGTCCGCGCCACGCGCTTTCTCGCGGGACCGGGCATAAGGATCGGCGATGACGTTTTGAATGCGCGCGGATCGGCTCGTCCGGCGATGGAACCCCCTTAGCGCAGGCGTCCCCCGACACGCAAACGGGCCCACGTGGGGCCCGTTCGTCCGTCCGATCGCTGAACCGGTCAGTAGGTCTTGTGCAGCTCGGGCTGGAGGCCGTGCACCTCGCCGCCGACCTTCTTCCAGATCTGCTTCTTCACGTAATAGAGCAGGCCGGCCAGCACGATGAGGAACAGGATCACGCGAAGACCCAGCGCCTTGCGGGCCATCATGTGCGGCTCGGCCGCCCAGGCCATGAAGGCCGACACGTCGCGCGAGTACTGCTGGACCGTCTCGGGCACGACCGGCTCGCCCTTGTCGTTCTTCGGATAGGTGATCTGCCCGTCGCTCAGCGGGTTCGGCATCGCGATCACGTGGCCGGGATAGTATTTGTTGTAGTAGCCGCTGTCCGGCATCGTGAAGCCCTTCGGGGCCTCCTCGTAACCGGTCAGCAGCGCGTGGATGTAGTCGACGCCCTGCTCGGAATAGCCGGTGACGGGCAGCGCATCGAATACGAAGAGCGGGAAGCCGCGCTCGTAGGTGCGGGCCTTGGCGAGCACCGAGAAATCCGGCGGCGCCTTGCCGCCATTGGCGGCGGCTGCCGCCTTGTCGTTGGGGAAGGGCGACGGGAAGCGGTCGGCCGGCCGCGCCGGACGCTCCTTCTCGGCGCCGGAATCGTCGAGTTCCTTGACGCTGTAGGTCGCGGCCAGTGCTTTGACCTGCCCTTCGGTGAAGCCCGGACCACCCGGCTCCGCGAGGTTGCGGAAGGCGACGAGGCGCATCGAGTGGCAGTTGGCGCAGACTTCCTTGTAGACTTGGAAGCCGCGCTGAAGCTGCGCCTGGTCGAAGCTGCCGAACATGCCGGCGAAGGACCACTTCTCCCGCGGCGGGTTGGGGGCGTGTCCGTCCTCGGCAAGCGCCGAGCCGGCACCGAGGGAGGCCGCGAGAAGGGCCGCGGCGGCGAGGCGTGCGATGCGCATCGGTGTTCTCTCCCTCTGGCCCTAGGCGCGCTTGGCCGGTTCGGCCGCCGCGCCTGCGGGCATGCCGGACCCGCTCACCTGCTTGCCCGGACCAGTCACGGTCTCCAGGATCGAACCCGGCAGGCGGTCAGGCGTCTCGAACAGGCCGACCAGCGGCATGACGAGGAGGAAGTGGGCGAAGTAGTAGATGGTGCAGATCCGCGAGGCGAGGACGTAGCCGCCCTCCGGGGGCTTCGCGCCGAGCCAGCCGAGCAGGATGGCGTTGATCAGGAACACCCAGAAGAACACCCGGTAGACCGGACGGTAATTGCAGGAGCGGACCCGCGACGTGTCGAGCCAGGGCGCGAAGGCCAGGATCAGCACCGCGCCGAACATCAGGATGACGCCGCCGAGCTTGTCCGGGACCGCGCGCAGGATCGCGTAGAAGGGCAGGAAGTACCATTCCGGCACGATGTGCGCGGGGGTCACCGACGGGTTGGCCGGGACGTAGTTGTCGGCGTGGCCGAGATAGTTCGGCTGGTAGAAGATGAACCACGCGAACAGGATCATGAACACCACCACCGCGAACACGTCCTTGACGGTGGCGTAGGGGGTGAAGGGCACGGCGTCCTTGCTCGACTTGATCGGGATGCCGGCCGGGTTGTTCTGACCCGTCACGTGCAGCGCCCAGACGTGCAGGACGACAACGCCGGCAATCATCCACGGCAACAGGAAGTGCAGCGAGAAGAAGCGGTTGATGGTCGGGTTGCCGACCGAGTAGCCGCCCCAGAGCAGGCTCTGGATCGTGTCGCCGACGACCGGAATCGCCGCCAGGATGTTGGTGATGACGGTGGCGCCCCAGAAGCTCATCTGGCCCCACGGCAGGGTGTAGCCGAGGAAGGCGGTGGCCATCATCAAGAGGTAGATGATGACGCCGAGCAGGTAGAGCACCTCGCGCGGAGCCTTGTAGGACCCGTAATAGAGGTTGCGGAAGATGTGAACGTAGACCGCCACGAAGAACATCGACGCGCCGTTGGCGTGCGCGTAGCGCAGGAGCCAGCCGTAATTCACGTCACGCATGATGTGCTCGACGCTCTCGAATGCGTTGCTCGCATTCGGATCGTAGTGCATCGCCAGCCACACGCCGGTGATGATCTGGATGCCGAGGAACGCGATCAGGATCGCGCCGAAGGTCCAGAAGTAGTTGAGGTTACGCGGAACCGGGAAGGCGACGAAGGACGAGTGCACCAGCCCGACCAGCGGCAGCCGTGACTCGAACCACTTCGCGAGGCGGCTCTTGGGTACGTAGGTCGAGGTCGCGTGTGCGCTGCTCATCGGTTTGCCCGCTCCGGCTTCTCGTGTCCTGTTGTCAGGCGACCGCCTTGCCGCCTTCTTCGCCGATCTTGATCTTGGTATCGGTCTCGAAGGCGTAGGGCGGAATCGGGAGGTTGGTCGGCGCCGGGCCGCGGCGTACGCGCCCGACGGCGTCGAACTGCGAGCCGTGGCACGGGCAGGACCAGCCCTCGTAATTGCCGGAATTGCCGATCGGCACGCAGCCGAGATGAGTGCAGTTGCCGTAGGCCACGAGCCAACGGTCATGCCCTGACTTGACTCGGGTGTTGAAAGCGGCCGGATCGATCATCTCGGAGAGGGGCACGGCCTTCATGTCCGTGACTTCCTTCTCCGTGAGCTTGCGCACGAAGATCAGCTTGCCGCGCCAGAACACGTTGACGATCTGGCCGTCCTGGATCGGGCTGAGGTCGACGTCGAGCGGCGCACCGGCCGCGACGGTGGCGGCGTCGGGTGCCATCGAGGCCACGAAGGGCCACGCCACCGCGCCGGCCCCGACGGCCAACCCCGCGCCGGTGGCGAGGAAGAGGAAATCTCGCTTGGTGCCCTGAGGCCCTTCGTCCGCCAAGGTGCAGCCCTCCCGTCAGCCGTCGCGCCGAGCCTCTCGTGGCGCCCCGGGCTTTCCCGGCTGCGCGCGCCTTGGAGGCTTTCAAATTCGAAACCCGGCGCAAGGGGTGACACCATCGCGCCGCGGCAATCAATGCGACCGTGGGTCACCGGATTACCGTTTTATTTCCTGCGCGGCTCTCTGACATGCCAGATGCGAACCTGTCCAGACTGCCGCGCTTGATGCGGCGTGTGGCAGCACGACGATCCCCGGTGATCGTTACCGCAGAGCATCATCTCCGAAACGCAGGGTGCGGAAGGGCCGCACATAGCGGCCGACCGCTCCGCTTGAGGAACCCGAGGCTCGAAATCTCGCTGCAGGCGGTCGTGTCGTCACGCATGCCACCGCCGCGCTTGCACCGCCGAAGAGCAGGAGCGTAAACGACGCGTCTTGAGGAGTTTTTCGATGACCGACCGCCAGCCCGGCTTCAACACCCTCGCGATCCATGCCGGCGCGACCCCCGACCCGGCCACGGGCGCGCGGGCGACGCCGATCTACCAGACGACGAGCTTCGTCTTCGACGACGTGGACCACGCCGCCTCGCTGTTCGGGCTCCAGGCCTTCGGCAACATCTACACCCGCATCACAAACCCGACGAACGCGGTGCTGGAGGAGCGCATCGCGGCGCTGGAAGGCGGCACCGCGGCACTCGCCGTCGCTTCGGGCCATGCCGCCGAGTTCCTGACGCTCCACGCGCTGATGCAGCCGGGCGACGAGTTCATCGCGGCCAACAAGCTCTACGGCGGCTCGATCAACCAGTTCAATCACTCCTACAAGAACTTCGGCTGGCAGGTGGTCTGGGCCGACACCGACGACCCGGACTCGTTCGAGCGCGCCATCACCCCGCGCACCAAGGCGATCTTCTGCGAGTCGATCGCCAATCCCGGCGGCGTGATCACCGACATCGCCGCCCTCTCGGTCATCGCCAAGCGCCACAACATCCCGCTCATCGTCGACAACACGATGGCGACGCCGTACCTGATCAAGCCGTTCGAGCACGGCGCCGACATCGTCGTGCACTCGGCCACCAAGTTCCTGGGTGGCCATGGCAATTCGATCGGCGGCCTGATCGTCGACGGCGGCACGTTCCAGTGGCAGGGCGACGAACGCTACCCGATGCTGTCGCAGCCGCGGCCGGAATATGCCGGCATGGTGCTGGCCGAGACCTTCGGCAATTTCGGCTTTGCGATCGCCGTCCGTGTCCTCAGCTTGCGTGACCTCGGGCCGGCGCTCTCGCCGTTCAACGCCTTCCTGATCCTCAACGGCATCGAGACCCTGCCGCTGCGGATGCAGCGCCACTCCGACAATGCCCTGAAGGTGGCGAGCTTCCTCGCCGGCCATGAACTGGTCGAGTGGGTCAGCTATCCGGGTCTTGAGAGCGACCGCTACCATGCGTTAGCCCAGCGCTACACGCCCAAGGGCGCGGGCGCCGTGTTCACCTTCGGCCTCAAGGGCGGCTACGAGGCCGGCGTGAAGCTGGTGTCGAATCTCCAGCTCTTCAGCCACCTCGCCAATATCGGCGACACCCGCTCGCTGGTGATCCACCCCGCCTCGACCACGCACCGCCAGCTCACCGACGAGCAGAAGCGGGCGGCAGGAGCCGGCCCCGAAGTCGTGCGTCTCTCGATCGGGATCGAGGATCCGCAGGATCTCATCGACGACCTCGACGCCGCCCTGCGGGCGTGAGGCTCACGCCCTGCGGGACAGTGTCAGCGCGTCCCGCAGATCCCGCACGTCGGTGAGGAGCCGCCCCTCCCGGCGCATCCGCGCGAGCAGCGCCCGGTCGGGAAAGCCGCAATAGGGCAGCACCGGAACGCTGCGGCCCGCCGGAATCGCCCCTTCGGCGGCGATTTCGCCGAGCACGCGATCCACCAGGATGCGGCCGTGCTCGTGCAGACGCACCGAGGCGCGGGTGGCCGTCGTGTCGTCCGGCAGCGCGACTGCCTCCTGCGCGAGGATCGCACCGGCATCGATCGCGGGGGCGAGGCGGTGGACGGTGACGCCGAACGCCCCCTTCCCGTCGGCCAGAGCGTGAATCGTCGGCACCGGGCCGCGGTGAAGCGGCAGCAGGCTCGGATGCAGGTTGATTCCGCCGAGCCGCACCCGCTCCAGTGTTGCCGCCGAGAAAATCTGGTCGAAGTGGAAGGCGACGATCACGTCGGGCGCATGCGCCGCGAAGGCTTGTGCGACCGCTTCGCCGTTCACGTCGTCGATCCGCAGCACCGGAATCCCGAGCCGGCGGCAGAGGGCGGCAAGCGGGGTGGCCTCGGGCGTCCCGACCGTACCGGCGAGGCGCTGAGTGAACGGTGCCAGCGGGCGCAGCAAATCGGGGAACCCGAAATTGACGCCGAGATAGGGGAGGAAGCCGGGGCCGGACCGGGCGAGATGGCGCCGAACTTGACCGATGAGCCCGCCGGTCGCCGGCCGCTCGGCATTCGAGAGCCCGACGAAGGCAATCTCTTCCGCATGATCCGCCACGAAGCGGCGCACGGCGCGGGCGTTCGGCAGTGCCTCCAGCGCGAACAGGGCGATCCGGGGCGCACCCATCAGCGCCGATGCCGGTTGCGGAAGCGGAACCCGTGCAGACCGGCGCTGCGCACCCATTCCGGCACCAGCAGCGCACCGCGGGCGAGCGCGGCCAGGATCGCGGGGAAGGCGATCACGTCCCGGTCGCTCTCCAATCCGCGGGCGATGCGGGCGGCGGCCTCGTCCGCACTGATTTCGAGCGGGCGCCATCCCTTGATGACACCGCCCATCGGCGTCTTCACGTAGCCCGGAGTCACCACGCTGAGGCGCACGCCGAGCGGCTTCAGCTTCTGGCGCAGGGCGAGGCCATGGGCGAGGAGCGCCGCCTTGGCGCCGCTATAGGCCGGCGCGTCGGGCAACGGCGCATAGGCCGCGAGCGAGGAGATCAGTGCGATCTGTCCCCGGCCGCGCCCGCTCATCAAGGTCACGCAGGGAAGCATGACGTTGAGCGCGCCGGTGAAGTTGGTGTCGGCAGTCTCGAAGGCCGTCGCCTCGGCCTCCAGGGCGCCGGACGGGTGCCCGCCGTTCACCGCGGCGTTGACGATGACGAGATCGATCGGCGTCTGCGCGTCGGTCTCGCGGATCCAGGCGCCGATGGCCTCGCGCTCACGCACGTCGATCAGCTGGGTCCGGGTCTCGGCTCCCAGCGCCCGACAACCCTGTGCCACGGCTTCCAGCCGCTCCCGGTCGCGCCCCGTGAGCACGAGGCTCGCTCCCCTCGCCGCGTAGAAGCGCGCCAGGGCCGCGCCGATGCCGCTGGAGGCGCCGGTGATGAGGATGACGGACAAGTCGGCGTGTTCTTTCCGCAAGGGGCCGGGTCGCAGTCGAAGGATTCCGGACCCGCGTCAGTGACTGGCGGTCAATAGGCGGGCGAGAGGCTTTCCTCGCGGTCGGCCTGCTCCAACGAATCGCGGGCGGCGGCCAGCGAGGCGGGCGGCAGCGCCGCCTCAAGACGCGGAACGACACCGGCCACCGCCCGCTCGATCGCCGAGCGGGAGAAGTAGCCGCCGTTGATCTGGGTCCGGTGCATGACGACGCGGAGGAAATCCTGCATCAGGTCCGCCTCGGGCGCCTGCGGTTTGTGCCAGAAGGTGTCGATGTCGCCCTGATGGGTCAGGCCCGGCAGGTTGTAGACGGCCGAGCCGAAGGCCAGAGTCGGTCGTCCGCGCTCGAGGGCGAGCATCCCGACCGTGGAGTTCACGAGCACGACGCCGCGGCTGCCATCGATGAGCTTGGGCAGATCGCCGCCGTCGATGAAGTCGAGCCGGTCGTTGCAGCCGTGGCGCTTGGCTGATTGGCGGGCACGCTTGCGCCAGTTCATGATCCCGCTGTCGAGCGGGTGCAGCTTCACCAAGAGCCGTGTCGGCGCCTGCGAATGCTTGGCGAAGGAGGCGATCACCCGATCCATGAAGCCCTCGACGCCGAGGAACGGCGAGTGGACGCGGATCTGGTAATCGCTGTCGAGTTGCAGCGGCAGCAGGAAATAGTCGGCGTTGATCGCGTGGTAGATCTCGTTGACCCGCGCCGCCTCGCGGCGGGTGCGGCGTCGGCGCACAAACTTCCGGATCCAGCCGGCATACTCGGCAGCGATGTGATTCGGCCGATGGGTGCGGAACCCCGGATAGAGGTAGGGAAAGCCGATATTGGCGATGTTGAAGCTGATATCCCACAGGCTGCGGCGGGCCATGTCCCCGGTGAGCGGCATGGCCCGGCCGGGCTGCGGCAGCCTGCGGGCGAGTTCCCGGATCTCTTCCGCCCGCTTGGGCAGGGTCGAGTTGCCGTTCACGCCGCCGGCCTCGCAGGTGATCCAGTAAGGCCGGACGTAGCCCTCCTCGAACACGTGGATGCGCACGCCCATCGGCTTGGCGACCAGCACCGCGGCCTGATGATAGGGGCGGCAATCGCCGAACAGCACGATGTCGGTGATGGTGTGCGTGCGGATGTAGGCTTCGAGATAAGCCTCCCAGCCCTCGCGCCTGCCGCGATAGTGGTCCGCCGGATGGGGCCAGAATAACCAGTCGCCGGCCGAGAAGTTGATGCGGCGGACCCCGTGGCCGCGCTCGCGCAGGGCCGTGCCAAGCACCGAGAAGAACGGAGAAGCGATCCCCTGCAGGAACAGGAACGTGGCGCCGTGGTGGCCTATGGTATTGGCACGAGGCTGCGACATTCCCAGGCGCTCAATTCCTAGTCGTGAAGCGATCGGTGTTGCATTGGCCGGCTGAGCACCTCTCACGACAACCGCGCGCACGACAATCACGGCTCGGGGCAGTCGGGAGAATTTGCGGTCTCCGTTGCCGATCCATCACGCAGAACATGCGGCGATCGGACGGCCCTCGTCTCGCGCCTGATTGCGGCTCCTGTGTGTCCAGTCCAAAATCATCCCCCGAAAAATGCATCGCGAAATCCGCTGCCGCTCGTCTCGCGGACCAAGCGATATCGGCCATGTCCCCACTGGTCTGTGCCGCAGCCGAGGCTTGGGCTATGGAGCGGGCCTCGCCATGATCGCCCCACCATGATCGACCTGCGCCACATCGAGCCGCACGGGGATACCGGGCTGCCCCGCTCCTTCCTGCCGCTCGGGCGGACGGTTCGCCATCTGCGCGCGCAGGTCGAGGCGGCGACGGGCGCCGCGCTGACCTTCCGCTCACCCGGACCGCCGGCCCTGTGGTCCGCAACCGGCGAAGGGAGCGGCAAGGCAATCCTGCGGGTGGCGCCGGGCCCGCTTCTCAGCCCCTACGATTCTCCCGAGACCGGCCTTTCGAGCCTGCGGCTGCACTACGGCGGCCTTCCCGTCGGCGCAGAGACGCCCTCGCCGGATCTCGGGGATCTCCTGCGCGCCCGCGAGCTGGCGGGCTCCAACCGCTTCGCCCGCTCGCTGTCGGAGGCCGTGACCCGCACATTCGCCGGCAAGCTGGCGCCCGACCTCGCCCTGATCGATCCGGAGACAGCCGCGTCACCGCGGGCTTTGCGCACCTTCCTGACGCGGCTCCTCGCGACGCATCCGGGAACACGCTTCGTCGCCGCCGGTCCCGAAGGTTGCCTCACGGAGGGCGTTTCCGCCGATCCGCGCCTCACGGTGATCGCGACTCCGGCCGACCCGTGGTCGCTGTTTCCGATCGCGACGCGCATCCACGTGGCGCGCTGGGACGCGGCCTGCGAGGCCGCGTTGGCCGGCTTCGAGACTGTCTGCCCCGATCCCGCGGCAGGTCCGCGGCCGGCCGACGAAGCGGCGCATCTCGCGTTGCGCTACGGCGCGGGTGTGCACGGTTTCGATCCGTGGACGCGCCGCCCGATTCCGCTGGCGGAAGCCGCGGAGCGAGTGGCGTGGCTGCGCGACCGCTTTCTCGGCAACGATCGCCGCGTCGTCCTCGTCGGCGTTTCCGGCTGGAAGCGGACCGCGCTCGATGTCTTCGCCACCGGGCCGGCGGGCGCACCGCTCCACACCATGACCGCCGAGGAGGCGGTGACGCTCGCCCGCAGCCATGGCGGCCGGGTCCAGGCCTGGGCCACGCGCTGCCCCGAGCAGCTTCCGCGCCTCTGCGCCGAGGCCGAGATCCCCTTCGCGCGGATCGAGGACGGGTTCCTGCGCTCGGTCGGGCTCGGCGCCAGCCTGGAGCCGGGCGCCTCCATCGTCGTGGACGACCTCGGCATCTACTACGACCCGCGGGTCGAGAGCCGGCTGGCCCACACCCTGAAGCAGGCGGACTTCCCGCCCGGTTTGACCGCTCGCGCCAGTGCCTTGCGCGAATCGATCGTGGCGCGGCGCCTGAGCAAGTACAATGTCGGCCTGGAGGCCCCCGGCGCGGACTGGCCGACCGACCGGCGAATCGTTCTGGTGCCGGGGCAGGTCGAGGACGACGCCTCGGTATTGACCGGCTCGCCGCAGGTGCGCGGCAACCTCGCCCTCCTGCGGGCAGCCCGCGCCCGCAACCCGGACGCCTTCCTGCTCTACAAGCCGCATCCCGACGTCGAGGCCGGGTTCCGGCCCGGCGCGATCCCGGGGGACGACGTGCGCCGGCTCGCCGACCGCGTCGTCGGCGGATTCTCCATCGTCGACCTGCTCGACCGCTGCCACCATGTCGAGACCATGACGTCGCTGGCGGGCTTCGAGGCACTGATCCGCGGCCTGACGGTCGCCGTCCACGGCCGCCCCTTCTACGCCGGCTGGGGCCTCACGGAGGATTTGGCGCCCGGTGCAGCGCGCGGCCGTAGCCTGTCCCTTGACGAATTGGTGGCGGGCGCGCTGATCCTCTACCCGCTCTATCTCGATCCGGTGGCCATGAAGCCGTGCACGCCCGAGCAGCTCCTCGACCGGCTCAGCGAGGCCCGGGCCGCCAAGCCGCCCTCACGGCTCGCCCTGGGCGCGGCCCGCCACGCGACGATGCGGCTGCGCTACGCCCTAATCAACCCGATCCTGCGCCGTCTGCGTGCCCGCCGCGGCGTGCGCAGCGAATCGGGCCGCTGAGACGGCATGACCTTCGCGACCCTTCTCTTGCCGCTGGCGGTCGCGATCGTCGGCGCCTTCGCCATCGAGGCGGCAGCCTCGCCGCAACGCCCGAGCCTCCGCCCGGCCGATCTGGCGATCCGGTTCCTCGGCTATGCCTTGATCACGCTGTTCTGGTTTCAGTTCTCGTGGCGCCCCTGGCTCGCGGCCTCGTCCTGCCTGCTGACGCTGGCCATCCTCTCGGTGGTGGACCAGCTGAAGCGCAAGGTGATCGGCGAGCCCGTCGTGTTCAGCGACCTCGCTCTACTGGCCCAGGTGCCGCGTCATCCGCAGCTCTACTACACCCTGCCGCTCACCGACCTCCGGATCGCCGGGCCGCTGCTGATCGGTCTTGCCACCGTCATCGCATGGTACGTGCTGGAGCCGGCGGCTCTGCCGGAGGGAGCGGGCGCATCCGCACTGGCAATCCTCGGCCTGCCGGCCGGGCTGGCGGCGCTCGCGCTCTTGGGCTTGAGCCCATTCGGCCAGGCGGCTCTGCGCCGGCTCTTCCCGCGACCCGACCTCGCCCGCGACGTCGCCCGCTACGGCCTCGTCGCGACGATGATGGGCTACGGGCTGCGCCGTCTGGGCGAGATGGACGTCCGACCCCTGGCGGGTATCGGCGGCGAGCCGGACGACGAGGTCGTCGTCGTCGTTCAGCTCGAATCCTTCCTCGACCCGACCCGCCTCGGAGGACCGGATCTTCCGTTGATGGCGCGAATCCGGTCGCAGGCGGCGCAATACGGTCGCCTCGCGGTGCCCGCGCACGGTGCCTACACCATGCGCTCTGAGCACGCCGTGCTCACCGGCCTCGATCCCGACGACCTCGGTTTCGGTCGCTACGACCCGTACCTTGCCCGCAAGGGCGAGGAGCCGACGAGCCTGGCCCGGCTTGCCCGCGCCTCCGGGTTCGCGACGGTGTTCGTGCATCCCTTCCACCGGGATTTCTTCGACCGAGCGCAGGTGTTTCGCAGGCTCGGCTTCGACCACCTCGTGATGGAGGAGGATTTCGGCAATGCCCCCCGCGTCGGTCCCTACATCAGCGATGTCGCGGTCGCCGAGCGGATCCTGGCGGAAGTGGCGCCGGACGGAGCGCATGCCCCCGGAGGGCGCCGCTTCGTCTTATCCGTCACCATGGAAAATCACGGCCCCTGGAAGCCGGGCCGGCTCACCGGGATCGATGAGCCGCTTGCACAATATCTCCACCACGTCGCTCATACCGGCCAAGCGGTCGAGCGGCTGATCGACGGGCTCGCCGGCCGCAGGGCGACGCTGTGCGTGTTCGGCGACCACGCCCCCTCCCTGCCGGATTGCCGCCCGCCGCCCTCAGGGCCCGTCGCGACCGACTACGCCCTGTTCAGGTTCGGTCGTGAGAACGGACAGCCGCCGGTTCGGCTCGATCTCACCGCGGCCCAGCTCGGCTGTGTCCTGCGGGACGCCCTCGCGCCGAAACGGACGGGATTGAGGGGATAAGCGTGGCCGTGCCACGGTGGTGACGCATTGCTGCGTGAGCGCTCGCCGGCCATCGGCGCATTCTGCGCGTCATTACAAGAGTCAGGCCGGGGCCCGTGTTCAATGGATCGCAGTAACTGCGCGGCTATCGGAGAGCGGACGGACGTGACGGCACGGTCCGCCCGGATCCGGATGGAATCGTCCATGAAGTACGCTGCGTCCCTGACGATCCTCGCGGCTGCCCTCGCCGTATCCGGGTGCTCAATCCTGCCAGCGGCGGGGCCGACCACTTCGGCGATCGAGAATGGCGCCGACGTCGCCACCGCGGAAGGCCTGTTCGCCCGCTACGAGATCATCGACGTCACCCCTGCCCTCGTCGAATCCCTGCGCACACGCCCCCTCGACAGCCTGCTCGTCACCTTCGGAGACAACCGGCCGGCCCTTGAGCCCGTGATCGGCGTCGGCGACTCGGTGGCGGTCCAGGTATGGGAGGCCGGTGCCGGTGGTCTGTTCTCCGGGCCGCTGGTCGCCGACCGCTTCTCCGCCGGATCCAAGTCCGCGACGATCCCCGAGCAGGTGGTCGGGCCCGACGGCGGCATCACCGTTCCCTATGCCGGCCGCATCAAGGTCATCGGACGCCGCACCCAGGATGTTCAGGCGCTGATCGAGACCGAACTCGCCGGCAAGGCGATCCAGCCGCAGGTGCTCGTCTCGGTCACCAAGCCGGTCTCGCAATCGGCGACCGTCACCGGCGAGGGCGCGATGGGCAAGCGCGTGCCGCTCTCGGGTCGCGGCGACCGGCTGCTCGACGTCATCGCCCAGGCCGGCGGCGTGCGCACGCCCGTGGCCGAGACCTTCGTGCGCCTGTCGCGCGGCAACCGCACCGTCACCGTTCCGATGAGCACGGTCGTCGCCAACCCGCGCGAGAACATCTTCGTGCGCCCCGACGACACGCTGACGCTGGTGCGCGACCCGCAGACCTTCCTCGCGGTGGGCGCGCTCGGCGCCACCACCGAGGTGCCGTTCTCCGCCGACGGTCTGACGCTGTCGCAGGCGCTGGCCCGCGCGTCGGGCCTGCGCGACTTCCAGGCCGATCCGGAAGGTGTGTTCATCTTCCGCTACGAGCCGGCGGCGGTGGTGCGCCGGCTGCGGCCGAACTCGCCGCTTCTGGCCTCGCCGCAGGTGCCGGTGGTGTACCGGGTGAACCTGCGCGATCCGCAGGGGCTGTTCCTGACCCAGAGCTTCCGCATGCGCAACCGCGACCTCGTCTACGTGTCGAGCGCGCCGTTCGCGGAGCTGGGCAAGGTGCTGAGCGTGTTCTCGACCGTTACGGCGCCGGTCGCCGCCGGTGCCTCGCTCTACACCGTCACCCAATAGAAATCTTATCCCGGCGGGCGCGGGTCCAGGCATATCCCGCCCTCCCCTTCGGAAGTCTGCCCTGTTTCATCGAGATCCCGACTTGCCAAAGGTCCAGCCCGCGTCATTCCATGCATCGAATACGATGTCGGATGCGCGGCCGTGCCGGTCCCGAACGGGGAGCCGGCACAGGACGATGGTCCTGACAGACGACAACGGTCCGGACCGGCAGACCTTGGCAACGGGGCAGCGGGCTGGGAAAGAGGCGCCATGACGGTCCGACGCCCCCTCGCCCTCGCTTCGGCCTGCCTCGGCCTGCTGGCCGGCCTCCTCGTCTCGGCTGCTCCGGCTGCGGCCGACGTCAAGGTCGGCGTCGCGGTGCCGCGCACCGGACCCTACGTCGCCGTCGGCGAGCAGGTGCTGCGCGGCGTCGAGGCCGCCGCGCGGGATGCCAATGCCAAGGGCGGGATCAATGGGGAGCCCATCGTCCTCGACGTTCAGGACGATTCCTGCGACTCGAATAAGGCGGTCGCCGTTGCCAACCATTACGTCAATTCCGGTGTCCGGCTCGTGGTCGGCCACGTCTGCTCGAACGCGTCGCTCGCGGCCTCGGAAGTCTACGCCGCCCACGGGATCGTGATGATCACAGCGGCCTCGGTCGCCGCCAAGCTGACCGACCGCGGCCTGCCGACGATCTTCCGGGTCAGCGGCCGCGACGACGACCAGGCCAAGCTCTCCGCCGCGATCCTCGCCGAGCGCTTCCGCGACCGGAAGATCGCGATCCTCAGCGACCTGTCACCGGCCTCGCGCGCTCTGGCCGCCGCGACGAAGGACAATCTCAACCGCATCGGCGTGAACGAGGCGATGTCCACGGCCTTCCAGCCGAGCGATGCCGATGCCGCCGCGCTCGCCGACCGGCTCAAGGGGGCGGGGATCGACGTGGTCTATTACGGCGGCGACGCCCAGGAGATGGGCCGACTGGTCCGCATTTCGGCCGAGCGCGGCTTTCGTCCGCAATGGTTCGGCACATCGGCCATCGCCACGTCGGACTTCGCCAAGGTCGCCGGCCCCGCCAGCAACGGCGTACTGATGACCTTCTATCTCGATCCGAGTCGCAAGCCCGAAGCGCAGGGGGTGGTGAACGCCTTCAAGACGAACGGGATCGAGGCGGACGGCTCGATGATCTACGGCTACGCCGCCATGCAGGCGCTCGTGGAGGCCGGCAACTTCGCCCACAGCACCGATCCGGCCGCGATCGCCAAGGCCCTGCGCCACGAGCGCTTCGATCTCGTGCTCGGCCCGGTCGGCTTCGATGCCAAGGGCGACATCACCGCCCAGGGCTACGTGCTCTACGTCTGGCGCGACGGCAACTTCACCCCGGCCAAGTCGAATTGATCCGGTCTCCGCTCGATCGGAGTGGGGAGCGTATCAGAAAGCCTGCGTGGCGTTTGAGCGACGGCCAAATCCGCCATCCCGAAGGGATCAACCGGATTTGTTATGATTCGCCGAACTGATCCGAGGATCAGTCGCGCTGGGCCGCCTCCACCTCCGCGCCGCGGCCGAGGTCGCGCATCACCTGATCGAGATGCGGGCGCTTGCGCAGTTGGAGTGCGTGCAGGCGGCGCACCGCCTCGCTGAGGCTGCCCTGGCGCCCGAGCATCTCGTCGGCGAACGCGATCATGCGCGCGTTCGGCCACGCCTTCTCCCGTTGGGCGTGGAGGCGGGCGATGAGGTCTTCGGCCGGCGTATCGGGCTCGGCCTCGGCGAACAGGGTCGCCAGCGCCGCGGTCGAGCGCGAGATGCCGACATGGCAGTGGACGAGGATGTGGATCTCGCCGCCATCGGCGATGGCCTCGCGGCCGAAGGCCAGGATCTTCTCGATGTCCGTGCGCTCCGGCAGGACGACGCCCGGCGCCGGCTCGATGGCATCGTGGAAGCGCAGGATGGTGCGCCGATGGCTGCCGTAGCTGCCGAATGCCTCCGGATCCGCCCGGTCGGGATCGAGGATCGACAGGACGTGGCTGACGCCGCGTGTCTGATGCTCGACGAGTTCGTCGAGGCCGCAGACGGTGTGGAGGCTGAGCTTCTCGGTGTTCACGCCGAGCCTGCTATCACGCCGGGGCGCCGGAGGCGACGGGCTTCGCCCCGGTTTCCCGAAGGTGGCCTTCACGTGTATGGCAACGGTCGGCCAGCGTATCGGGACGATCCGGGAGATTCATGCCACAATCCCTGCCGAAGACTCTGCAGCGCCGCGCCCTGCTGACGGCCGGACTCGGCGCCGGATTGGGCGCCGCCGGAACGCTGGCGAGCCCGGCCCAGGCCCAGCAATCCGCGCCCGAGTTGCGCTGGCGTCTGACCTCGGCCTACGCGCGCAGCCTCGACATCCTGTTCGGCGCCTCCGAGAGCCTGGCGAAGGCCGTGGCGGAGGCGACCGACGGGCGCTTCCAGATCCAGGTCTCGGCCGCCGGCGAAACGATCCCCGCCGATGGAATGCTCGACGCGGTCGGGAGCGGCAAGGCCGAGATGGGGCACGCGCCGGCCAGTTTCGGTATGGCCAAGAATCCCGCCTTCGCGCTGGCGACGGCGATGCCGTTCGGGCTCAACGCCCGTGGCCAGAACGCGTGGTGGCTCCAGGGCGGTGCGGCGGAACTGTTCGCCGAGATCTTCTCGAAGAGCGGATTGGTGGCGCTGCCCGGCGGCAATACCGGGGCGCAGATGGGCGGCTGGTTCCGCAAGGAGATCAAGACGGTCGGCGATCTCCAGGGTCTCAAGCTGCGCATCGGCGGGCTCGGCGCCACGGTGCTGTCCAAGCTCGGCGCCGCGGTGCAGGCGACACCGGGACCGGAGATCTTCGCGGCGCTGGAGAGCAAGTCGCTCGATGCAGCCGAGTGGATCGGCCCGCACGACGACGAGAAACTCGGCCTTCAGAAGGTCGCGCCGATCTACCATTATCCCGGCTTCTGGGAGGGCGGCGCCCTGCTGCATTTCTGGATCAACGCCGAGGCCTGGAAGAGTCTGCCGAAGACCTATCGTGCCATTCTGCAGGGGGCGGCGGCGCAGGTGAATGCCGAGGTTCAGGCGCGCTACGACGCGCGCAACCCACAGGCGCTGCGCCGACTCGTCTCCGGCGGCGCGCAGCTCCGCCCCTTCCCGCAGGATGTGATGGAGGCGGCGCTCAAAGCGTCGAACGAGGTCTATGCCGATCTCTCGGCCAAGAACCCCGACTTCAAGCGGATCTACGATGCAATGAAGACCTTCCGGAACGAGGAATACCTCTGGTTCCAGGTGGCCGAGTACACCTACGACAATTTCATGATCCGCGCCCGCGCCCGCGGATGACCCGATCCCGCACTTCGGACAAAAAAAAGCCGCCCGTGAAGAGCGGCCCGAAGTCTAGGGAGGAAACGCCCAAGGAGGGCAGCGGGAGGCGGACGCCGTCCGAGTTCCCGCAATGCACAAATTGATCTTTGCTCGGATTTTTTCAAGCCGCTTCGTCGGCAATGTTGGCGTTTGCGCGTGTGCAGGCACACGTCGACAGCCGTCTGTCACTCAAATGCCGCATGTGACCCGGGAGGCGAATGCAATGGTTACGGCCGATGTCAAAATAGACCCAGGCCCGCTCATTGCTTTCATCACACGCCAGATCCTTGATCCATTTGGCGAATCCTGATCGGACGCCGACCTTGATCGTGCGGGCCGGCCGAAATCGGCGCCTTGCCGATGCAACGTTTGCCGCGCTGGCGCATTTCCTGCGCCGACCCACGCCGCCGGGTGGAAGCCGAATCACGCGACCGAAAACGATGGCGCTGACCGAAGCGGTGATCGTGGGCGCGCGGAACCGAGACGGGAGCAGTTTCGAGCGATGGCGATCCAACCGGCCCGCATCCGGGTGCTGAACGACCAACCGCCGCGGGATCGGTCCGAGTACGTCCTGTACCTCATGCAGCAGGCCATGCGCGTCCCGTTCAATCCGGCGCTGGAACTGGCCATCGAGGAAGCAAACCGCCTCAATCTCCCGCTTCTCGTCTGCTTCGGCCTGCTCGACGGCGCCAACGGCTTCCCCGAAGCCAATGCCCGCCACTACGCCTTTCTGCTTCAGGGGCTCGCCGACGCGGCGGCCGCCCTGGACAAGCGCGGCATCGCCTTCCTCGTGCGCCGGGGAACGCCGGCCGAGGTCGCCATTGATCTCTCCGAAGAGGCGGCGCTGCTGGTGCTTGATCGCGGCTACCTCGCGATACAGAAGCGCTGGTACGGCGAGATCGAACAGAAGGCGACGTGCCGGGTCGTGCAAGTCGAAGGCGATGTGGTGGTGCCGGTCGAGAACGCCTCGACCAAGCACGAATACGCCGCGCGCACCCTTCGCCCGAAGCTTCAGAAGCTCTGGGACGACTTCCTGGAGCCGCTGGCGCCCCGCGAGATCGACCATCCGGCCGATGGGCTGATCGCGCGACTGAAGCGGAAGGACGGGCTCGACGTTTCGGACCCGGACAGGCTGCTCGCGACGCTGACGCTCGATACCACGGTCGGCCCGGTGAAGCGCTTCCGCGGCGGCCACAACGAGGCGAGCAGGCGCCTCACCCGCTTCCTGAAGGACGCCTTCGCCGGCTACGGCGCCGGCCGCAACAAGCCGGAAGCCGGGGCAGCCTCGCATATGAGCCCCTACCTGCATTTCGGGCACATCTCGCCGGTCGAGATCGCGCTGGCGATTCGCGCGGCGAAGGATGCCGACCGCGACGATCGCTCGGCCTATCTCGAGGAGCTGATCGTCCGGCGCGAACTCGCAATGAACCACGTCTTCCATACGCGGGGCTACGACGACTACGGCCGCGCCGTGCCCGACTGGGCCCGCAAGACGCTCGCGGAGCACACCGACGACGAGCGCCCGACGCTCTATTCCGAGCAAGAGCTGGCGGAGGGGAAGACCCACGACCATTACTGGAACGTCGCCATGCGCGAGATGCGCGAGACCGGCTACATGCACAACCAGTTGCGCATGTACTGGGGCAAGAAAATCCTCGAATGGTCGCCCTCGCCGGAAGAGGCTTTTGCCCGGACGCTGCGGCTCAACAACCGCTATTTCCTCGACGGACGCGACGCGAACTCCTTCACCAACGTCGCCTGGATCTTCGGCTTGCACGACCGCCCGTGGAAGACGCGCAAGATTTTCGGGAGCGTGCGCTACCAGAGCGAGAACTCGCTCAGGAAGTTCGATGCGAAGGGCTACGAGCGGGCCGTGACGCGGCTGTGCGAGGCGGAGAAGAACTGAATCATCAGCGCTTCAAACACCCCATCAACCCATCGACCTGACTCATCCGGCCCTGGATGCGCCCGGCAATCGCCCGCACGCCGCGGGTCGGCTTGCCGGCGCTGCGCAGGATCGGGTTCGGGAGGGTGGCGGCGAGCAAAGCCGCCTCGTTGCGGGTCAGGTCGCGGGCGCTCTTGCGGAACCAGTGGCGGGCGGCGGCCTCGGCCCCGAAGATGCCCTCCCCCCACTCGGCAACGTTGAGATAGATTTCCATCGTCCGGCGCTTGCCCCAGACCGCGTCGGCCATCACCGCGAGCGGAATCTCGAGCCCTTTGCGGATGTAGGAGCGGCCCGGCCAGAGGAAGACGTTCTTGACCGTCTGCATAGTGATGGTCGAGGCGCCCCGGCTCGGGCCCTCCTCGTCATCGACGACGTCGCGCAGCGCGCCCCAATCGACGCCGTTGTGCAGGCAGAAGCGCTGGTCCTCCGAGGCGATCACCGCCTGGATCAGGGACGGGGCGATGGCCTCCAAGGGCACGCTGTCCCGCTGCACGCCTTGGAGCGTCAACCAACGGCCGAGCATCAGGGTTGAGGGCGGGGTCGCCACGCTATAGACGAGCGCGAGCGTGAGCGTGAAGGCAACAATGGCAATGGGAGCCAGCGTGATCAGGGTGGCGACGCGCCGCAGCCCGGTTCGACGCCTCGGGACGGAATCCCGCGGCGCGGCTTTCCTCGCGAGTGGCCGTGACGACGGAACCCGTCGCAGGTCGCGCCCGTGCCGTCCCGTCTCGCTCTCCTCCGGCACCGCCACCGCGCGTCCGCCCCTCCCCGATCCAGGCCCCTTCCGATGACCTCAACGCAGGCTTCCCACCCCTCGGTCAAGGCGGACGCCTACACGGGTGACTTTACCCACAGGCTCGCTCAGGTCGCCGACACGGTCGAGACCTTCCTCGTCGATCTGCTGGGGCCGACGCTCCAGGCCGGCGAGATCGCCCGTCCGCCTCGGTTGATGGAGGCGATGCGCCACGCCGTACTCGGCGGCGGCAAGCGGCTGCGGCCCTTCCTCGCCATCGAGACCGCGCGGATGCTCGGCGGGACTGAAGAAGCGGCGCTCGCGGCGGGTGCGGGCGTCGAACTCGTCCATTGCTACAGCCTCGTCCACGACGACCTGCCGGCGATGGACGATGACGACCTGCGCCGCGGCAAGCCCACCGTCCACAAGGCTTACGACGATGCGACCGCGATCCTCGTCGGTGACGCGCTCCAGACGCTGGCCTTCGAGGTCACCGCCGACCCGCGCTGGCAGCCCGATCCGGCGATCCGGGCGGAGCTGGTGCTGGGGCTGGCCCGCGCCTCCGGCCTCGGCGGCATGGTCGGCGGCCAGCTCCTCGACCTCTCGGCCGAGGGGCGCTTCGGCCCGGCCAACATGGATATCGACGACACCCTGCGGATGCAGGCGATGAAGACCGGCGCGATCCTCGCCTTCTCAGTTGAGGCCGGCGCCCTCGTCGGCGGCGCGAATGCCGACGAGCGGGCCGCGCTGCTGCGCTACGGCAAGGCGCTCGGCCAAGCCTTTCAGGTTGCCGACGACATCCTCGACCGGGAAGCCTCTCCGGAAGCGATGGGCAAGGCCACCGGCAAGGATAAGGATGCCGGCAAGGCGACGCTGGTCGACCGCCTCGGCCTCGACGGGGCGCGGGCCGAGTGTGATCGGCTTGTGGCTCTGTGCGAGGAGGCTGTCGCGCCCTGGGGCGCGCGCGCCCAGGTGCTCAAGGACGCCGCCCGCTTCACGGTGGCGCGCAAGGCCTGACCTCCTACGGGTGCGGCGGGTCCGCCGGCCGCACCCCGTGGAACCGGTGCCGCTGCTCCGGCGGCACGCGGGCGCAATCCTCGCGGCGTCCGAACAATCGGTAGCGATAGCGCGCAACGAGGCTGTAGAGACGGTCGCGCAGCGGCTTCGGCACCATTCTGAACAGCCTGAACCAGCGCCACGGCGCCCTGAGATGCCGTGCAACGGCGAGCGCGGCATCCGAGCGCGTCAGCGCTCGACCGTCGTAGACCAGCAGGAAGGTGCCGTTCAGGTCCTCGGCAGTGAAACCGCAACGGGCGGCCAGGGCGAGCCCTTCGACGGACCAAGCGCCCATGAAGTGCAGGCGATCATCGCGTTCGTGCGCGAGCACGAAGCGCACCGATCCCGCGCAGAGCACGCAATCGGTGTCGAAGACGAGGGTCGGCGGCAGGCCGGTCGTCACGAGGCGCTGACCACGATCTCCACCAGGTTCGGCTGCCCTGAGCGGATGCCCGCCTCGACCGCCCCGGCGATGTCCGCCGCCCGCTCGATCCGGCGGGAAGGCACGCCCATCGAGGCGGCCAGCGCCAGAAAGTCGATCCGCGGGTCGGTCAGGTCCATGGCGATGAAGCGGTTCGCACGCACCGAGGCGTAGTGCGTCTGCGATTTCATGAACTGCTTCAGGATGTTGTACTCGGAGTTGTTAATCACGACGAAGGTCACGGGCAGCCCTTCATGCGCGGCGGTCCAGAGTGCTTGGGGCGAGTACATCGCCGCCCCATCGCCGACGATGCAGACCATCGGCGCCCGGTCGAGCCCGAGCGAGAAGCCGACCGAGGCGGGCATGCCCCAGCCGAGCACGCCGCCGCGGATCGAGGAATATTGCCGCGTCCAAGTGCTGTGCAGGATGGTGCGCAGGTGCCCGAGGGTCGCGGGCGCCTCGTCGACGATGGCGATGTCGGCCCCGACGGCGCGGGCGATCTCGCGGGCGGCGACGAGAGGGTGGATGACGGGATCGGCGTAGGCGGCATCCGCCCGGGCTTCGAGGGTGGCCCGGCGCGCGTCGTAGGCCGCGACGGCCTCGCGGCGCAGGCGGGCATAGGTCTCGGCGCGGGGCGCGACGCGCGCTTCGAGCAGCGGCAGCAGCACGTCAAGGGAGGCGCGCACGTTGCCGACCGTCGAGAGCTGCGTCGCGTAAGTGCGGCCGAGATCGCGCGCATCCGCCGAGAGCTGGAACACCTGCGTGCCCGGCGGCACCGCCGAGCCTTCGGTGTACAGAACGGTGATGAGCGACTTGCCGCCGAGCGCGAACACCGCGTCGAAGCGGCCCAGGATCTCGGCGATGCCGCTGGCCTTGGTCGGCAGGTTGCCCATCCAGAGCGGGTGGGCGGTCGGAAACGGGATATGCGCCGGCCAGGACGAGCCGTAGACCGGCGCGGCGAGGAGGTCGGCGAGCCGAACCGCCTGAGCCGAGGCGTCGCTGGCATCGACCTCGTCGCCGGCGATCAGGGCGAGACGTCCCGGCGGGATGGCGGCGAGATGCTCTGCTAGCCGGTCAAGGGAGCCGGCCACGGCGCGGTGGTCGATGGTGGAGATCTCGCCGAGCGGCGCGGCGGTCCTCGCTTCCATCACGTCCATAGGCAGCGACAGGAAGACGGGTCCTGAGGGTGCCGCCGCGGCGTCGTGAAACGCGCGGCGCAGGAGCACCGGAAGCTGGTCGGCGTTCGTCACCTCGCGCGCCCACTTCACCGTGGGGGCGGCGATGGCGGCTAGGTCACCGAACAGGAGCGGATCGGTGATGACATGCCGCGAATCCTGCTGGCCCGCGGTCACCACCAGCGGCGTGCCCGAGATCTGGGCGTTGAGCAGGTTGCCCATGCCGTGACCGAGGCCGCCGGCGGTGTGCAGGTTGAGGAAGCCCGGCCGGCGCGCGGCCTGCGCGTAGCCGTCGGCCATAGCCACAGCGCTCGCCTCCTGCAGCGCGAGCACGTAGGCGATGTCGGTCGCTTCCGTCAGGGCGTCGATCAGCGGCAGTTCGGTCGTGCCCGGATTGCCGAAGATGTAGCGGACCCCTTCCGAGCGCAGCACCTCCACCAGCACCTCGGCGCCGCGCCGCTCGGCCACCGCATCGAGTGTCGTGACCGTCATGGCATTTCTCCCTGCGCGTCAGCCCTCTGATTCAACGCGCATCATCCGCGCCGGGATGACACCCGGTCGAGCGCGGTCTCAGGGTCTCTCACCATCGACGGCGGCGCCAAGGCCGCTCATTCCCCTGTCGAACCTGCCGCCGAAATCGTCATCGGGTCAGGGCTGGGCAGCGCGCGGTCGCACGGACCAGGTCGCCCAGAAGACCGGACGGCCGTAGAGGGAGGAAGCGTCGCTGCCGTCGATCCGGGGTGCCCGGCGGTCGAGCCAGGTCAGGAAGCCGCCCTTGTCCGGGTAGATCGTCGGCGCGTCGAGATTGCCGTAGCGGTCGGTCATCCATCCGAAGCCGTCACGGGTGAAGCGCCCCAGGGCGTCGCCGCCGGAGCGCAGGCCGAGATAGGCGGTCGAATGGCCGGCAGCGATCGGCTCCGAATAGAGCGTCAGGGCGGTGATGCTGCCGGGCGAGAGGTCGGAGGTGTAGTGCAGGCAGATGTCGGCGACAGGCCCACCCGAAACGGTGACCGGCCGCGAGCAGGAATAGGCCACGGCCCAGCGGTCCATGCCGCGTGCCTTGGCGACGCGGACCTCGGTCTCGGCAGGCAGACTCTCGATCAGCGTGACGGGCGCCGACCACGCGCGCTCGGCCAGCGGGTCGCGGCTGGTGCGCAGATACAGCGCCATGCGCCGCTTGCTCCGCGGCGCCCCGCAATCGGCGGGCAGCACGTCGGTGTAGAAGTAGTGGTAGACGCGGTCGACCACACTGATCGAACCGGTCAGGCCGCGGGCCTCGAGATTCGGCGCCGCGCAATTGCCCGCGATCGGCTTGCCGTTATCGTCGAGCACGGGGGCTGGCTTAGCCGCCGCAGGCCGGGCCCGTCCGCGTCGGCGCCCCTTCTCCTCGGCGGGGGGCGCGCCGAACGGCTGCCATGCGGTGCCGGGATCGGATTCGACGCGCAGGTCGAGGCTCTGGAAGTCGTAGGTTCTTGCCTGGACCAACACTCGGCGGCGGCCGCCCTCCCCCGAGGGTTCGGTCGCGGTGGCGAGGATGGCGTAATAGGGGTCGCCCGCCCAATCGCGCCCCGCAACCATCATCGCGTTGCCGGACGGATCGTCCTCCGGCGTCAGCGCCTGGGCGCGGAAGGTCATCTTCTCCGCCTGCTTGCCCCCTTGCTGCGCCTCGCGCGCCGCCCGGCGGGCCTCGCGCCGCGCCTGCCGGCCCGCTCGGCTGCGGCGGCGCGGCTGCTCCGCCCGCGCCGGGCCGTCCCCCTTGAGGCCCTCGCTCCAGAAGCGCGGATCGGTCGGCGGCAGGATCGTGGCCAGCGCCTCGATCTGCCGGCCGATGCGCACGGCGCCGCCCGCGGCGGAGTCGCTGGCGCGCAGGTCCGACGGGCAGGCCTCCTCGCCACGGCGTCCGCTCCCGCGCGGCGGCTCGGCCCGGTAGATCACCTGGAGCGGGCCGGGCGGTCCAGTATCCTTGAGCCGGAGGATCTGCACGTCGTGAACGAAGCGGCAGGGCGGCGGGACAGCGAAAACACCTTCGGCCTCGTCGGCCGAGCGGCAGATCTCGAGAGCGCCGCCGCCGGTGGCGTAGCAGGCGCTGCTGCCGCCCCGCGCCGCGCCGGCCTGAGCAGGCCCCGCGAACATCGCCAGCACCGAAGCGCCGATCGCTACTCCGCCGCGCAAGGCGGTCTCGGAAGCGGTCCTGAGGGAACCGCGTTCAGCGGCGCGGGAGGGGAAAAGGCGCAGTGTCGACACCGAGAAACCTTAGCCCTTTCGGGCTGAGTCCGGAAAGCTGCCGCAGGAGGCCTTCCCATCACGATCCGGTCGTTTTCGGCACGCGAGAAGCGAACATGGTGAAAGGATTGGCTCACCAACACGGATTATCCTGGGGGTCCGTTCGATCAAGAGGGCATCCCATCGATGAGCAGCGGTCTCTCGGCACCGGCCGGTCTGTCGGAGGTCTCCCGCCTCGCGACATTGCTGGCTGATCAAGCGCTCGACGCGCAGATCATGAGCCGTCCTATCCCCGACGATCAGGTCCAGGCCCTGCTGGACGCCGCCGTACTCCTCGACGAGTACGGCCAGGAAATCCCGCCGCTCCTCGGGCAGATCGTCCACGAGATCGGCTCCTCCGCGCCCGAACGCGCCGTCCGTTCGACGAAGCGCGCGGACGAGGACGAGGTCGGGCGCATGGCCTGGATGCTGCGCCCATTCCGCTCTTCCAAGCGCGCCGGCTGAGACGCTGGCTTAGAGACGGGCTTGCGGGGGCCGGGCCGCGCCGATAGAGCGCGGACGACGTGGCGCGTGCCATCAGCCCGGATTTCAGCCCCATGACCACCTACAAGCTTCTGCTCCTGCCCGGCGACGGCATCGGCCCCGAGGTGATGGCCGAGGTCGAGAAGGTGGTTGGCTGGCTCAAGCGCGCCGGCCTCGCCGATTTCGAGACCGAGCGCGACCTCGTTGGCGGCGCGGCCATCGATGTCCACGGCAAGCCGCTGGCGGACGAGACGCTCGCCCGCGCCGACGCGGCCGACGCGATCCTGCTCGGCGCGGTCGGCGGGCCGAAGTGGAACGGCGTGGCCTACGACATCCGCCCCGAGGCCGGCCTGCTGCGCCTGCGTAAGGATCTCGGCCTGTTCGCCAACCTGCGTCCGGCGATCTGCTACCCGGCTCTGGCCGACGCCTCGGCGCTGAAGCGCGAGTTGGTCGAGGGCCTCGACATCATGATCGTGCGCGAGCTTACCGGCGGCGTCTATTTCGGTGAGCCGAAGGAGATCACCACGCTGGAGGACGGCTCGAAGCGGGCGGTCGACACGCAGGTCTACACCACCGCCGAGATCGAGCGGATCGCACATGTGGCCTTCGACCTCGCCCGCAAGCGTTCCGGCCGGGTCGCCTCGGCCGAGAAGAACAACGTGATGAAGACCGGCGTCCTGTGGAAGGAGGTCGTGACCAAGGTTCATGCCGAGCATTACAGCGAAGTCGAGCTGGAGCACGTGCTCGCCGACAACTGCGCCATGCAGCTCGTACGACGTCCCAAGCAGTTCGACGTGCTGGTGACCGACAACCTGTTCGGTGACGTGCTCTCCGACGTGGCGGCGATGCTCACCGGCTCGCTCGGCATGCTGCCCTCGGCCTCGCTCGGCGCGACGGACGCCCGCGGCACCCGCAAGGCGCTCTACGAGCCGGTCCACGGCTCGGCCCCAGACATCGCCGGCAAGGGCTACGCCAATCCGATCGCGATGATTGGCTCGCTCGCGATGTGCCTGCGCTACTCGTTCGGGCTCGGCGAGGCCGCCGACCTCGTGGAGGGCGCAATCACCCGGGCGCTGGCCGCAGGCGCCCGCACCCGCGACATCGTCGGCGTAGGCCAGACCCCGATTAGCACCGCCGAGATGGGCGACGCGATCCTGCGCGAGTTGGAAGCGCTGAAGGGCTAAATGCCCGCATCTTTATCCCTGGGAGACACGCAGGCAATCCAGGGCGCGGACCTCATCCGGCAGTGCCGCGCCACGGATCGCTTCGCTGACGCTCGCGATGACGGCGCGCTACTTCTCCCCTAATGGCAGCCAGGCGCGCCCGTCTCGGCCAAGGAGTTCGTCCGCCTCCTTCGGCCCCGGACTCCCCGCCGCATAGAAGCAGACCGGCGCGTCCGTCCAGGCCTGGATCAGCGGATCGACGGCGGCCCAACTCGCCTCGATGGTGTCGGCGCGCTGGAACAGGGTCGGGTCTCCGATCATGCAGTCGTAGATCAGCGTCTCGTAGCCGACCGTCGAAGCGGGCTCGAAGAAGTCGGCGTAGCGAAAGCCGGTCTCGATCGCGGAGAGATGCATCTGCGGACCCGGCCGCTTCACGTTCAGGCGTGTCGCCGAGCCGGGTTCCGGGTCGATGCGCAGGCGCATGACGTTCGAAGAAGGGTCCGCGCCCTCCTTCACTTTGAAGAGGGTGAAGGGGGCCGGCTTGAAATGCACCGCGATCTCCGTGCGCCGATCGGCCAGGCACTTGCCGGTGCGCAGGTAGAACGGCACGCCGGACCAGCGCTCATTCTCGATCGCGATCTTGAGCGCGACGTAGGTCTCGGTGCGGGAATCCTCGGCCACATCCGGCTCGTCGCGGTAGGCCGCCGCATCCCTGCCCCCCTCGCGTCCGGCGGCATACTGGCCGCGCACGGCGTCCTCCGGCGAGATCGGGCGGATCGCCGTCACCAGCCTCGTCTTCTCGTCGCGCACGGCCTCGGCATCGAACGAGCCCGGCGGCTCCATCGCCACCATGGTGAGGAGCTGGAACAGGTGGTTGGGCACCATGTCTCGCAGCGCGCCCGTCGGCTCGTAAAAGCGGCCGCGCTCCTCGACGCCGATCGTCTCGGCGGCAGTGATCTCGACATGATCGACGTAGTCGCGCCGCCAGACCGGGTCGAGCAGGGCGTTGGCGAAGCGAATCACCAGGATGCTCTGGACCGTCTCCTTTCCGAGGAAGTGGTCGATCCGGTAGAACTGGCTCTCGTCGCCCTGCGCGAGAATGGTTTCGTTGAGCGCCTTGGCGGAAGCGAGGTCCGAGCCGAACGGCTTCTCGATGATGACACGGCGGAAGGCGCCGTCCGACTGTTCAAGCAGGCCGGCCTTGCCGAGGCCTTCGACGACGGGTCCGAAGAAGCGGGCAGCGACCGCGAGGTAGAACACCACATTGCCGCTCAGCCGCCCGGCAAGATCCTGGAAGGTCGCCGCTTTGGAAAAATCGCCCTGCATCACGTGCAGGCGCTCGCGGATGAAGCCCCAGGGCTGCGGATCGATCCGCTCGGGATGGAACTCGGCCGACGGATCCCCGGCGAAGGACTCCATCGTCTTCGTCAGGTCGTCGCGCCAGCCATCATCCGTGAGCGGGTTGTGATCGACGCCGAGGATCGAGAATTTTTCGGCAAGCAGCCCGCCACCGGCAAGATTGTAGAGCGCCGGCATCAGCAGGCGCTTCGTCAGATCGCCGCCGGCTCCGAAGACCACGAGGGTGCAGGGCGGGGCCTGCGGCGTATCGGGGGTGTCGTGAGCGCGGGCGTCGGGCATCGATCATCCGGGGCTGCCGGCCGGCGACGGGCCGACCGCTGAGATCCCGGTTTCAACAGCATCCCGCGCCCCGTGTTCCGGCCGGGCTGCCCTGCTCCGGCCGCCGGAATGGTCCCTACTCGTCGGTGCGGACGGCCGAGCCGCCGTCGATCGGCAGGCGCGCGCCCTTGAGCTCTTCGCCAGTCGGAAGCGAGCGGGCGTCCCAGCCCCCGCCGAGCGACCGGATCAGCGCCACGGCGGTGGTGAAGCGATTGAGGCGGATCTGCAGCGCGGTGACCTCGTTGTTGATCTGCAAGGCCTGAGCGGTCACCACCGTGGTGTAGTTCTGCGTGCCGGCCCGGTACTCGTTGAGCGCGATCTCGACCGCGCGCCGGGCCGAGGCCACCGCCTCGTCCTGCTTCGCCTGCTGCCGTGCCAGGATGCGCACGCCGGCCAGCCCGTTCTCGACCTCGCCGAAGGCGGTCAGCACCGTCTGCCGGTAATTGGCCACCGCCGCCTCGTAGGCGGCCCGCGCCGTCTGCAGCACCGCGGCGCGGGCACCGCCGTCGAAGAACACCTGACTGCCGTTGGCGGCGATCGACCAGACGCGGTTGGCTGCCGAGAATACGCCATTGCTGGTCGCGCCCGAGAATCCGCCCGAGGCCGAGAGCGTGACGGTGGGGAAGAAGGCGGAGACCGCTACGCCGATCTGCTCACTCTGTGCCTGCACCAGCCGCTCGGACCCGGCGATATCGGGCCGGCGCTCCAAGAGGTCGGAAGGGATGCCGACCGGTACCGACGGGGGACGCACCGGCAGGGGCGAGAAGGGCAGCTTGAATTCGGAAGGGGGCCTGCCGGTGAGGATCGCCACGGCGTGCTCGAAGGTCGCCCGCTGCAGATCGACGGCGATCAGCGAGGCCTCGGTGGTCTGGAGCTGCGTCTGCGCGGTGATGACGTCGGAGCGGGCGGCCACGCCCGCATTGTACTGGTTCTCGGCGATGGCGAGGCTGCGCTTGAAGCCCTCGACGTTCTCCTGAAGCACCCGCTTCAGCGCATCCTGGTAGCGCAGCTGAAGATAGGCGGTGGCCAGCTCCGCCTGGAGGCTGAGGCGCACCAGGGCGAGGTCGGCGGCCGAGGCCTGGGCGGAGGCGACATCGCTCTCGATCTGGCGCCGGATGCCGCCGAACAGGTCGAGCTCCCAGCTCGCCTGCCCCTGGAGCGAGACCGTCGTGCGCTCCGTCCCCAGGGCCCGCGAGCGGGTGATGCTCGGCGCGCCGATCACCGTGGGGAACAGGGCGGCGCGCGCTTGCGCCACCAGGGCGCGGGCCTGATCGTAGACCGCGATCTGGGCGCGGAGATTCTGGTTGTCCACGTCGATCGAGCGGATCAGCCGGTCGAGGGTCGGATCGTTGAAGACCCGCCACCAATCGCCTCGCTCGGCCGCGTCGTTCGGCAGCGCCGGGCGCCAGCCCTTCTGCGCCTGGACGTAGGCCAAGCTGTCCTCGCGCATCCCCCCCTGCTTGAACGCCAGCGGCGTCTCGACGGAGGGTCGCGAATAATCGGGGCCGACGAGGCAGCCGGAGGTGGTCGCGGCAAGGATAGCGACGCCGGAGAAGCGGAGCAGAGTCGCAAACCCTCCCCTCCCCGCTCGACGCGGGCGGCCTTCGTGCAAATCACGGATCACGAAACAACCATCCTCACTCGGCCGGCACCGTCGCGGGTCCGCCCCGGCGACGCTTCGCCCAGAGCCGGAGACGGTCGAGATACAGGTAGACGACCGGTGTCGTGTAGAGGGTCAGGATCTGGCTGACGATGAGTCCACCGACGATCGCGATCCCGAGCGGGCGGCGCAGCTCGGCGCCCTCGCCGCCGGCGATGATGAGCGGGGCCGCGCCGAGCAGGGCGGCGAGCGTCGTCATCATGATCGGCCGGAAGCGCAGGATGCAGGCCTCGTAGATCGCCTCCCCCGGCGCGAGGCCGCGCTTCCGCTCCGCATCAATGGCGAAGTCGATCATCAGGATCGCGTTCTTCTTCACGATGCCGATCAGCAGGAACACCGCGATCAGCGCGATGATGGTGAACTCGGTGCCGGTGGTGAGCAGCGCGACGATGGCGCCGATGCCGGCCGAGGGGAGCGTCGAGAGGATCGTCAGCGGGTGGATGTAGCTCTCGTAGAGGATGCCCAGCACGGCGTAGACGGCGAGCAGCGCCGCCAGGATCAGCAGCGGCTGGCGCGAGGCCGAATCCTGATAGCTCTTGGCCGCGCCCGCGAACTCGCCGTGGATGGTCTGCGGCAATTGCAGATCGAGCATGGTCTGGTTGATGACGGCGGTCGCCTCGCCCAGGCTCTTGCCCGGCACGAGGTTGAACGAGATCGTTGTCGCCACGAACAGGCCCTGATGGGCCACTTGGACCGGGGCGTTGCCGGTCTCGAAACGGGCGAAGGCCGAGAGCGGGACCATCGTCTCCTTGGCGCTCGACACCGGCGCACTCGACGATGCGCTGCCCCGGCTCGCGGCGATGGCGTTGCCTGCGGCGTTGCGCGCCGAGTCGGCGGCGATGGCTGCGGCCGTATCGGTGGTGGAGGTGCCCGACGTCGAGGCTGGCGAGGGCGTCGTGGTCCCGCCGCCCGAGACCGTGCCGGCGACCGCGTTGGTGGTGGCCGAGCCCCGCGCCCGTCCGCCCGTGGTCGAGACATAGATCGTCTTCAGCACCTCCGGGTTCTGAAGGTATCGCGGCGCGATCTCCATCACCACGTGGTACTGGTTGAGCGGATTGTAGATCGTCGAGACCTGCCGCTGGCCGAAGGCGTCGTAGAGCGTATTGTCGATCTGGTCCGGCGTGATGCCGTAGCGGAAGGCGGTCGCCCGATCGATGACGAGCCGGCTCTCCAGCCCGCCCTCCTGCTGATCGGAGGTCACATCGGCGAAGATGTCGGTGCGCTTCTGAAGGGCCTGCAGAAGCTTGGGCGAGGCGGCGTAGAGTTCGGCCGCGGTGTCGCCCTGGAGCGTGTACTGGTACTGGGCGAAGCTCTGGCGCCCGCCCATTCTCAGATCCTGGCGCGGGAACAGGTACAGGCGCGCGCCCGCGACCTGGGCGAGCTTGGGCCGAAGCCGCGCCATCACCTTCTCGATCGAATCGCGCTGACCTAAGGGTTTGAGCCCGACGAAGACGTTGGCGGAATTCGTGCCGCGCCCGCCGGTGAAGCCGACGATGCTCTCCACCGCCGGATCCGCCTGCACGATGGCGCTCGCCCGCTCCAGCTTGTCCTTCATCGACTGGAACGAGATGCGCTGGTCGGCCTGGATGCCGCCCATGAGCTGGCCGGTATCCTGATCGGGGAAGAATCCCTTCGGCACGATAATGTAGCCGTAGACCGTCAGCCCGATCGCGGCGAACACGCTGAGCGCGGTCAGGCGGCGATGACGGAGCGCGAACCGTAAGCTGCGCTCGTAGCCGCGCAGCAGCGCGTCGAAGCCGCCCTCCAGCATCCGTAGCAGGAAATTGGGGCGCTTGCCCGCATGCGCCTGCGCCTCGGGCTTGAGCAGCAGGGCGCACATCATCGGCGTCGTCGTCAGCGAGAGCACCAGCGAGACGAGGATCGCGATCGAGAGCGTGACCGCGAATTCCCGGAAGAGCCGACCGACGATGCCGCCCATCAAGAGGATCGGCAGGAACACGGCAATCAGCGACAGGCTCATCGAGACGACGGTGAAGCCGACCTCGCGGGCGCCGATCAGCGCCGCCTCGACCCGCGGCTTGCCCGCCTCGATATGGCGCTGGATGTTCTCCAGCACGACGATGGCGTCGTCGACGACGAAGCCGGTCGCGATGATGAGGGCCATCAGCGAGAGGATGTCGAGGGAGTAGTCGAGCATCCACATCGCGGCGAAGGTGCCGATGATCGAGATCGGCACCGCCACCGCCGGGATCAGCGTCGCCCGCCACGAGCGCAGGAAGATGAAGGTGACGAAGATGACGAGGATCACCGCGATGATCAGCGTCTCCTCGGTGCTCGCCAGCGACGCGCGGATCGTGGCCGAGCGGTCGCCGGAGATGTCGAGGTCGATGTCGCCGGGCAGCGCCGCCTTCACCTGCGGGATCGCCGCGCGCACCCGCTCCACCGTCTCGACGACGTTCGAGCCTGGCTGCTTGTAGATGAACAGGATCACGCCCGGCTTGCCGTCGACGAGGCCGAGATTGCGCTTGTCCTCGACCGAGTCGACCACCTCGCCGACATCGGCGAGCCGCACGGCGGCGCCGTTGCGGTAGGCCACGACGATGTCGCGGTAGTCGGAGGCCTGCCGGCCCTGGTCGTTGGCGTAGAGCTGGTAGCGGCGCTCGCCCGCCACGATGTCGCCCTTGGGCGAGTTGGCGTTGGCCGAGGCCAACCCCGCGCGGATGCCTTCCAGGCCGATGCCGTAGTGGAACAGGGCAGTCGGATCGAGCTCGACCCGCACCGCCGGCAACGACGAGCCGCCGATATCGACGTTGCCGACACCCTCAACCTGACTCATCCGCTGCTGCACGATGGTCGCGGCGGAATCGTAGAGTTGGCCCGGCGTCAGCGTGTCTGAGGTCAGCCCGAGGATCAGGATCGGCGAATCGGCCGGATTGAACTTGCGGTAGGTCGGGTTGGTGCGGAGCGCCGTCGGCAGGTCGGCACGCGCAGCGTTGATCGCCGCCTGCACGTCACGGGCGGCGCCGTCGATGTCTCGGTTGAGGCCGAACAGCAGGACGATCCGAACCGTGCCGGTCGAACTTGTGGACGTCATCTCGTTGACGTCGGCGATGGCCCCGAGCCGTCGCTCCAGCGGCGCGGCGACCGTGGTCGCCATGGTCTCCGGCGAGGCGCCGGCCATCTGGGCCTGGACGAGGATGACGGGGAAATCGACCTGCGGCAGCGGCGCCACCGGCAGCCGCACATAGGCGAACAGGCCGGCAAGCATCAGGCCGATGGTGAGAAGCGTCGTCGCGACCGGGCGACGGATGAAGGGTTCGGAGAGGTTCAAGGCGCCGCCCCGCCCGGCGCCAGCCCGTCCCGCTCGCGCCGCCGGGTGATGCGCCGCTCCAGCCGGTCGAAGGCGAGGTAGATGACGGGGGTTGTGAACAGCGTCAGCACCTGGCTGACGATGAGGCCGCCGGCGATGACGATACCGAGCGGCTGGCGCAGCTCCGAGCCGACGCCCGAACCGACGATCATCGGCACCGCCGCGAACAGAGCGGCGAGCGTCGTCATCAGGATCGGGCGGAAGCGCAATAGGCAGGCCTCGTAGATCGCGTCACGCGGGGTCTTGCCCTCCTCACGCTCGGCCTGCAGCGCGAAGTCGATCATCATGATCGCGTTCTTCTTCACGATGCCGATCAGGAGCACGATGCCGATGATCGCGATGATGTCGAGGGAGAGCCCGAACCACATCAGACCGAGCAAGGCGCCGATGCCGGCCGAGGGCAGCGTCGAGAGGATGGTGATGGGGTGGATGAAGCTCTCGTAGAGCACGCCGAGCACGATGTAGACGGTGATGATTGCCGCGCAGACGAGGAACAGCTCGTTGGACAAAGCCGTCTGGAAGGCGATCACCGAGCCCTGCGGCACCACGTTGAAGCTCGCCGGAAGATCGATCTCCTTGCGCGCGGCCTCCAGCGCGTCCACCGCCTGCCCCAGGGCGACGCCCGGCGCGAGGTTGAACGAGACGGTGGTGGCCGGGAACTGGCCGAGATGGCCGATCAGCAGCGGCGCGCGCCGCTCTTCGATCTTCGCCACCGCCGAGAGCGGCACCTGCCCGGAGGGCGCGGTGGAGGACGGCAGGTAGAGGTTCTCGAGGGAGGCGAGCGAGGTGTGCAGCTTCGGGTCCGCCTCGAGGATGACCCGGTACTGGCTCGATTGGGTGAAGATGGTCGAGACGATGCGCTGGCCGAAGGAGTCGTAGAGCACGTTGTCGATCGTGGCCGGCGTGATGCCGTAGCGGCCGGCGGTCGGCCGGTCGATGGTGACGTAGGCCGCCAGCCCGTTGCCCTGGTAGTCGCTGGTCACGTCGGCGAGCAGCGGCGAGCGGCGCAGGGCCTCGACGTAGCGCGGCACCCAGGTTTCGAAATCGCCGAGGTTCGGGTTCTCGAGGATGACTTGGTACTGCGTTGCCGAGACGGCGGTGTCGATCGTCAGGTCCTGCACGGGCTGCATGTAGAGCCGCACGCCGGGCACGGCGGCGGTCGCCGCGTTGAGGCGGCGGATGATCGTGCTCGCATCCGCCCCGCGCGCCTCCCGCGGCTTCAGGTTGATGAGGAAGCGGCCCGAATTGAGCGTCACGTTCTGCCCGTCCACGCCGATGAACGAGGACAGGCTGGCGACGTCCGGATCCTTCAGCACCACGTCGGCGAGCGCCTGCTGCCGCTCGGCCATGGCCTCGTAGGAGACGCTCTGATCGGCCTGGGAGATGCCCTGGATCACGCCCGTGTCCTGCACGGGGAAGAAGCCCTTGGGGATCACCACGAAGAGCCAGGCGGTGAGCGCCACGGTGCCGAGGGTGACGATGAGCGTCAGCCCCTGATGGGCGAGCACGACCCGCAGGGCCCTGCCGTAGAGCGTGATGACCCCGTCGTTCAGCCGCCGGCCCATGCGAGCGATCGGGCCCTCGCGCCGGGTGGCGGGCGTGTCGGCGCCGTGGGCGACGGGCTTCAGCAGCCGCGCGCACATCATGGGCACGAGCGTCAGCGAGACCACGGCCGAGATCACGATGGTGGCCGAGAGGGTGATGGCGAACTCGCGGAACAGCCTTCCGACCACGTCGGCCATGAAGAGCAGCGGAATCAGCACCGCGATCAACGAGACGGTGAGCGAGATGATGGTGAAGCCGATCTCGCGGGAGCCCTTCAGCGCCGCCTCGAACGGATCGTCGCCCTCCTCCACGTGGCGGGCGATGTTCTCGATCACCACGATGGCGTCATCCACCACGAAGCCGGTGGCGATGGTGAGCGCCATCAGGGAGAGGTTGTCGAGGGAGAAGCCCCAGGCATCCATCGCGGCGAGCGCGCCGATCAGCGAGAGCGGGACCGACAGGCTCGGGATCAGCGTGGCGGAAAAGCTGCGCAGGAACAGGAAGATCACCATCACGACGAGGGCGATGGCGAGCATCAGCTCGAACTGCACGTCGTGCACCGAGGCGCGGATCGTCGTGGTGCGGTCGGTCAGCGTGGCGATGGAGACCGAAGCCGGCATCGTCGCTTCGAGTTGCGGCAGCAGCCGCTTGATGCGGTCCACCGTGTCGATGACGTTGGCGCCGGGCTGGCGCTGGATGTTGAGGATGACCGCGGGGGTGCGGTCGGCCCAGGCGCCGAGCCGCGTGTTCTCGGGCCCCTCGACCACCTCGGCGACATCGGTCAGCCGCACGGGCGCGCCGTTGCGGTAGGCGATGATGGCGCTGGCATAGACCGCCGGGTCGCGGACCTGATCGTTGGCGTTGATCGCGTAGGACTGGGTCGGCCCGTCGATGTTGCCCTTGGGCGTGTTGACGTTGAGGTTGGCGATCGTCGTGCGCAGGTCGTCGATGTTGAGGCCGTAGGCGGCCATCGCCAGCGCGTTGAAACGCACCCGCACCGCCAGCCGCTGGCCGCCGCCCATGCTGACGAGGCCGACACCCGCGATCTGGCTGATCTTCTGGGCAAGCCGCGTTTCGGCGAGATCGCGCACCTGCGTTAGCGGCACTGTCTTGGATGTCAGTGCCAGTGTCAGCACCGGCGCGTCGGCCGGATTGACCTTGGCGTAGATCGGCGGGGCCGGAAGGTCGGTCGGCAGCAAGTTGCCGGCCGCGTTGATCGCCGCCTGGACCGACTGCTCGGCGATGTCGAGGGGGATGTCGAGGTTGAACTGGAGCGTGATGACCGACGCCCCCGCCGAACTCTGCGAGGACATCTGATTGAGGTTGGTCATCTGGCCGAACTGCCGCTCCAGCGGCGCCGTGACGGCCGAAGTCATCACCTCCGGGCTGGCGCCCGGATAGAAGGTCTGGACCTGGATCGTCGGGTAATCGACGGCGGGCAGGGCCGAGACCGGCAGATTCAGGTACGAGACCGCGCCGACGATCAGGATCGCCAGCATCGACAGGGTCGTTGCGACGGGCCGCAGGATGAAGATGCGGGATGGGTTCATGGCCGCATCCGGTTACTGTGCCTGGCGCCGGCGTCCCCGGTGCTCCTGGGCTGTCTCACCGGAGCCCGTCTGCGCCGGCGCACCGGCCGCCGGTGTCGAGGGAAGCGTCGCGCCGGGCGCGCCGGTGGCCGGTCCGGCGGCCTGCGGGCCGGTCTGGTGGCCGACGACCCGCACGGGCGCCCCCTCGCGCAGCCGGTCCGTGCCGTCGGTGACGACGCGGTCACCCGGCGCAAGGCCGGACAGAACCACCGTGTTCACGCCATCGGTCTCGCCGGTCTTGATCGGGCGCACCGTGACCTTCTCGTCACCGTCCATCAGGTAGACGTAGGTGCCCGGCGTGCCGCGCAGGATCGCGGCATTGGGCACCAGCGCTGCGCTTCGGATCGTCTCGACGGTGAGGCGCGCGTTGACGAACTGATTCGGGAACAGGGCCTCGTCCTCGTTCTCGAACATCGCCCGCAGTTTCACCGTTCCGGTCGTGGTGTCGATCTGGTTGTCCACCGTGTCGAGGCGGCCCGTGGCGATCTCGTGCTGGTCGCTGCGGTCATAGGCGCGCACGGTGAGCTTGGCTCCCTCGCGCACCCGGCGCATCACCCGCGCCACGTCATCCTCCGGCAGCGTGAACACCACCGAGATCGGGCGCAGCTGCGTGACCACGACGATGTTGGTCGAGCCGGCGGTGATGTAGTTGCCGAGATCCACCTGCCGCAGGCCCACACGACCCTCCACCGGCGCGACGATCCGGGCGTAGGTGAGGTTCAGCTTCTGCTGATCGACCAGCGCCTGATCGGCCGCGACCGTTCCCTCGTTCTGTTTCACCAGGGCGGCCTGGGTGTCGACGTTCTGCTTCGAGATCGAATCCTGACGGTTCAGGGTCTGGTAGCGCTGGAGGTCGAGCTTCGAATTCTGCAGGAGCGCCTGATCGCGGGCGAGCTGACCCTGATACTGGGCGAGCAGCGCCTCGTAGGGCCGCGGGTCGATCTGGGCCAGGAAATCGCCCTCCTTCACCATCTGGCCCTCGCGAAAGCCGATCTTGGTGAGGTAGCCGCTGATCTGCGAGCGAATCGAGACGGTGGCGAGCGGCGTCACGGTGCCGAGGCCCTGGAGCACCACCGGCATGTCGCCGCTGACGATCGGCGCGACGCCGACCGCCTGTTTCATCTCGCCCGGTCGGCCGCCGCGGCCAGGACCACCGGGTCCCGGCGCCTGCGCCGTCTCCCCGGCCGGCTTCTGCCGGGCATCATAGGTGCGGTGGGCCACCGCGCCCACGCCGCCGAGGATTAGCAGCGCGAGCATCCAGCGCCCGAACTTCGTGCGTCGGCGGACCGGGGTGGTCGGCACCGGATCCGCGGTCCGGTACTCCCGCGCGGTCTCCCTGCGTATCGGCGAACTCTCGTTCATCCCTCACATACTCGTCATGTCGTTCACGGCCGTCGAATGCGAGCCGGTCCGCCAGATCTTTGATGGGGCGCCGTCTTTCGGGACGGTGCCTCAATCGCGTCAGTCGGCCGAAAGTCCGGTCCTGTCGATACCGCGCACCCGAAAAGGGCCCGCCTCGGTACGGCCGGCGAGGCTGGCCCGATAATGCGGTGTTCCTACGGCGCCGACGTTTCCGGCATGTTGCTGTGCCCCGGAGCGCCCTGCGACTGATAGAGGCGCATCACGTCGCGAAACGACGCATCGACCGGCGTCACCGGCACGGCGAGGCGCAAGCAGAGCCCAAGACCCGTGGACGCGACGGCCAGCAGCAGACAGGTTCGAAGACGCATGATCCGCCGATGCGAGGGGGCCGCCGCGAAGGGAAACCTGATCGGACATGAAAAAAGCCGCCGTGTCGAGCGGCGGCTTTTTCAGAAGGACGACCGGACCGGCCAGCTACACTGACGAGACGAGGGGGCGAAGTCCCTTCAGCGCCGCGGCCGGTCCGACCGTGGGGTGAACATGCGCTTACGACTGATGATCGTCAACATTCGTCACCCCCTGATGATGCCGCAAAAAACGGATTCGGCGGATCATCCGCAGACTCGTGTGCGTCAACGCACGCCGCATCGACTGGGTCGGGAGGTTCTCGCAAAGGTCCTGCAAGACCCCTCTTGTTTTCGCGCAGGATGAAACCAACCGCGCACAAGTCTTCTCCCTGTTTCCTGCTTACATGAAGGCGCTTGGAGCGGCCGGACCGCTCTGCGTAGACATCGACCATGACTCCCGCCGCGAATCGCTTTCCCGCCCTCACCGGCCACCCCGTCTTCGCTACCCTGCCGGAAACCGTTTTCGAAACGATGTCGCGGCTGGCGCGCCAGCACGATGCGATCAATCTCGGCCAAGGCTTCCCCGACGGACAGGGGCCGGACGACGTGCGCGCCGCCGCGGCGCGGGCCCTAGACAGCGTCAGCAACCAGTATCCGCCCATGATGGGGCTGCCCTCGCTGCGCACGGCCATCGCGGCGCATTACCGGCACCATCAGGGGCTCGACCTCGATCCGGAGCGCGAAGTGATGGTGACCTCGGGCGCGACCGAGGCGCTGGCCGGCGCGCTGATGGCGCTGATTCGGCCCGGCGACGAGGTCGTGCTGTTCGAGCCGATGTACGACGCCTACTTGCCGCTGGTGCGACGCGCGGGCGGCGTGCCGCGCTTCGTCACGCTCAAGCCCCCGCATTTCCGGATCGAGGAGGCGGCGCTGGCGGAAGCCTTTTCCGAGCGCACCCGGATCGTCCTCCTCAACAACCCGCTCAATCCGAGCGCCACGGTCTTCGGGCTGGACGACCTCGCCCTGCTCGCCGCCTTCTGCCGACGCTTCGATGCGGTGGCGATCTGCGACGAGGTGTGGGAGCACGTGATCTTCGACGGCCGGCGCCACCTCCCTCTGATCGCCCTGCCGGGCATGCGCGAGCGCACGGTGAAGATCGGCTCGGCGGGCAAGATCTTTAGCCTCACCGGCTGGAAGGTCGGGTTCGTGATGGCGGCCGAGCCGCTGATGCGCGTCCTCTCGCGGGCGCACCAGTTCCTCACCTTCACCACGCCGCCCAACCTCCAGGAGGCTGTCGCCTACGGACTCGCCAAAGACGATCGCTACTTCGAGGACATACGCACCGGCCTCGCACGCTCCCGCGACCGGCTGGCGGCGGGGTTGTCCGAAATCGGCTTCACGGTGCTGCCGAGCGCAGGCACATACTTCCTCACCGTCGATATCGCGGGGCTCGCCGCCGACGACGTTGCCTTCTGCCGAAGGATCGTGAGCGAGCACGGCGTGGCCGCCATTCCCGTCAGCGCCTTTTACGAAGGGGGAAGCGTGAGGAACCTCGCCCGCTTCTGCTTCGCCAAGACGGATGCGACCCTCGACGCGGCGGTCGAGCGGCTGGCCGGTCTATTTCGCGTGGGGTGAGCGGAGACGAGGCCCGCTTCCTTGTGCAACGGTCGGGGCGGGGCCACATCCTCCGCCATGACCACCTCCGTCGACACCCCCAGCATGGCCTATCGCGAGCCTCCGGGCGCGGCGCAGCTGCGCCGCTTCACCGACACCAGCACGGAGGCGAGCCTCCAGCGGCTGGAGCAACTCGCCCACCTGATGGACTCGGCTTTCCTTCTGCCGGGCATCAACCGCCGCGTCGGCCTCGACGCGGTGATCGGTCTCGTTCCCGTCCTCGGCGACATCGCGGGCATGGCGATCGCCTCGTACATCGTCTACGAGGCGAAACGGCTCGGCGCGCCGCGCTGGCTGGTCTGGCGCATGATGGCCAACGTCGCCCTCGACGGCGCGGTGGGCTCGGTGCCGCTGGCCGGCGACCTGCTCGATGCGGCCTTCAAGGCGAACCGCCGCAACGTGCGCCTGCTGCGCCGCCATCTCGAGCGCAAGGGCGACTTGCGGCCGAGCGAGATCGAGGGCACCGCAATCCGGCTCGACTGAGCCGGCATCGGCCGCCCGAGTGTGAGGGTGGAGCCGATGAACGAGCAGCTGCGACCCGAACCCGACGCGGTGCCCGTCACCGCGCCGGGCAACGCGCCGCAGATGCAGGCCCTGCCGACCGCCACCCGCCGCGGCCTGTCGCCCCTCAACCGACGGCGACTGGCCAACTTTCGGGCCAACCGTCGCGGATACTGGTCGGCGGTGATCTTCACCGTCCTGTTCGTGCTGAGCCTGTTCGCCGAACTCATCGCCAACGATCGCCCGATCGTGATGCAGTACAAGGGCGAGTGGCTGTTCCCCGTCCTCGTCGATTACCCGGACGAGAAGTTCGGCGGCTTCCTGGCACAGACCGACTACCGGGCGCCCGAGACGCGCAAGGAGATCGAGGAGAACGGTTGGGCGCTCTGGCCACCGATTCCGTATGCCGACAACACCTTCATGCGGGATCTGCCGACGCCGGCTCCCTCGCCGCCGACCTGGATGCTGAGCGACGAACAATGCCGTCCGGTCGCCGAGCGGGCGGGCGTAAAAGTCGAGGGTCGCGAACTCGGCTGTCGCGACATCGAGTGGCACTGGCTCGGCACCGACAACGCCACGCGGGACGTACTGGCGCGGGTGATTTACGGCTTCCGCATCTCGATCCTGTTCGGCCTCGTGCTCGCCGGCATCTCGTCGGTCATCGGCGTGATCGCCGGAGCGGTGCAGGGCTATTTCGGCGGATGGACCGACCTGATCTTCCAGCGGGTCATCGAGATCTGGGGCGCGATTCCGACGCTCTACCTCATCATCATCATGTCGGCCTTCCTCGTGCCGAGCTTCTTCACCCTGCTCGGCATCCTGACGCTGTTCTCGTGGACAGCGCTCGTCGGCGTGGTGCGCGCGGAATTCCTGCGCGCGCGCAACTTCGAATACGTGCGGGCGGCGCGCGCGCTCGGTCTGTCGAACGTGCGCATCATGACCCGCCACCTCCTGCCCAACGCCATGGTGGCGACGCTGACCTTCCTGCCGTTCATCCTGAACGGCTCGGTCACGACCCTGACCTCGCTCGATTATCTCGGCTTCGGCTTGCCGCCGGGCTCGCCCTCGCTCGGCGAGCTGCTGGCGCAGGGCAAGGACAACATCAACGCCCCCTGGCTCGGCCTTACCGGCTTCTTCGTCGTGGCGACGATGTTGAGCCTGCTCGTCTTCGCGGGCGAAGCCGTGCGCGACGCGTTCGATCCGAGGAAGACTTTCGGCTGAACCGCCTCAGCGCCGCGCCTCGTCGCTCCCCGGCGGGCCGCGCCAGCCGGTCTCGACGGTGAAGCCGGCGCTGCGGGTCGCGACCGCATCGCCGCCGACATGGGCGCGGTAGGCGCCGGCCTCCACCACGAGCGTGCCGTCCGGCTCATGGTAGCCGAGGTCGCGCGCGGGCACGCGGAAGCTCGCGGTGCCGGTCTCGCCCGAGGCGAGATCGAGAAGCGCGACGCCCTTCAGCAGGCGCTTGGGCCGGCTGCGGCCGGCCACCGGCTGACTGAGATAGAGCTGTGCCACCGCCCGGCCGGCCCGCGTGCCGTAATTGGTGACGGCTGCCCGCACCTCCAGCACCGCGTCGTAGCGGTCACCGACGCCAAGATGCGGGGTCACGACCTCCGGCTCACCGTAGGCGAAGCGGGTGTATGAGAGGCCATAGCCGAACGGGAACAGCGGCAGCGGCGATTCATCGACATAGCCCATGGTCCAGCGCGAGCCCGGAATATGCGGCCGGCCACCGGGCAAGACGTCGTAGGTCAGCGGCAATTGCCCGACCCTGCGCGGCCAGGAGACCGGCAACCGGCCCGAAGGGTTGGCGTCGCCGAACAAGGTCTCGGCCACTGCCGGTCCGCCCTCCGTGCCCGGAAGCCACGCCATCAGCACCGCCTGCGCTTGCTCCAGCGCGTTTCCGAGCTCGGTCGGGCGCCCGCCGACCACGACGAGCGCGACCGGCTTGCCCGTTCCCGCCACCGCCGCGAGCAACTCATGCTGTAGACCCGGCCAAGACAGCGTCGCGCTCGATGAGCCCTCGCCCGAACGGTCCCGCGGCTCGCCCATCACGGCCACGACGAGATCGGCACGCGCCGCCGCCGCGACCGCTTCGGAGAACTCGGCACGGCCGTCGCAGACCCGCCCGCAACCCGGCGCGAAATCGATGGCGATGCCGGATGCGGCGGCGCGCTCGCGCAAACCCGCCAGGATCGTCACCGCGTCCCATTCCTGCCCCGCACCCTCGTGCGGCCCGACTTGATCCCAGGCGGAATCGGCGAAGGGGCCGACGACGGCGATGCGGCGCACCTTGGCCGGATTGACCGGCAGCAGGTCCTCGCGGTTTTGGAGCAGGACGAGACTCGCCCGCGCCGCCTCGCGGGCGAGGTTCCGTGTCTCGGGACGCAGGAGTTTTTCTTCGGCGCCGGCCGTATCGATCACGGGGCGGTCGAACAGGCCGAGTCCGAACTTCAGCCGCAGCACCCGGCGCACCGCCTCATCGACCGCGCTCTCAGGAATGCGCCCGGCGCGGACCTCCGCGGGGAGGTGGCGCAGGAAGAGCCCGCTCGTCATGTCCATGTCGACGCCGGCCAGCAGCGCCTTGCGCGCCGCCTCCGCCCCGTTTCGGGCGACGCCGTGGTTCGTTAGGCTCGCGACCGCCTGCCAATCGGCCACGACAAGGCCGGAAAATCCCATCTGCCGCCGCAGCAGCCCGGTCATCAGCGCCGGATCGGCGGTGGTGGGCACACCGTTGAGCGCGGTCAGCGCCGTCATCACCGCGTCGGCTCCGGCCCGGATTCCGTCGCGAAACGGCGGTAGGTGAAGGTCGTGCAGTTCGGTGGGTGCCACGAAGGTGGCGTCGTAGTCGCGCCCGCCGAGCACCGCACTGTAGCCCGCGAAATGCTTCAGCGTGCTCGCGAGCCCACCATCGCGAAAGCCCTCGACCTGCGCCGCGGTGAGCCGCCCCGTCAGCCACGGATCCTCGCCCAGACCCTCGACCACCCGGCCCCAGCGCAGGTCGCGGGCGACGTCCGCCATCGGCGAAAACGTCCAGTTGAGGCCGACGGCCGCGGATTCGCGTCCCTGCGCAGCCGCGGCCCGGCGGACGAGCCCGGCATCGAAACTGGCGGCCATGGCGAGCGGCAGCGGGAAGATAGTGCGGTAGCCGTGGACGATGTCGAGGCCGACGAGCAGCGGAATGCCGAGCCGCGACGAGCGGGCGAGCCGGTCGGCCTGGGCCACGAGACCGGCATTGTTGAAGTTGATGACGGCTCCGACCTCCCCACGGCGGAAGCTGTCGAGGTCGAGGATCGGTTCGTGCGAGATCAGGGTGAGCTGGCCGGCCTTCTCCTCCAGCGTCATCCGCGAAAGGAGCGCCTCGATCCGGTGCTCGACCGGCTCGGCCGCACGGGCCGGAACGATGAGGAGAACAGCCCCGGCGATGCCGCGGACGATTCTCCGAGCCAGCCGCCGCATCGTCACCGTCCCCCCGGGAGCGGTTTCGACCGCCCTTCCACGGCGCGAGAGGATGCCTCAGGACGAGGTGCGCCGTCGATGCGGCATCGGCCGGCATCACCGGGAAACGGGCCGATCGGTGTGGACGACGATCACGGCGAGCGCACCCGACTCCGACCGCCGACGCGGCTCGTCCCAGGAATGTCCGCCGCGACGGGAAGTGGATCCTCCTCCGAGGTGACCACGCGGTCGCGCCCGGTCCGCTTGGCGCGATACAGGGCGTCGTCGGCCCGCCGCAGAAGGTAGTCGAGGCTGCCGCCGATCTGGCTCTCGGCGGCCACGCCGACGCTCACGCTCATCCTCAGCTCGGGATAGTCCGGATGCGTGAAGCGGGCGACCCCGGCCCGAATCCGCTCGGCGACGCGCGCCGCCGCCCGTTCGTCGAGCCGCGGAAGCAGGCAGGCGAATTCCTCACCGCCCATTCGCCCGAACACCGCCTCGGGCGGCAGCACAGGCGCCGCGATTTGGCAGAAGGCGGCCAGCGCCGCATCGCCGACACTGTGGCCGTGGCGGTCGTTGATCAGCTTGAAGTGATCGAGGTCGAAAAGAAGCAGCGCGGCGGGGGCGACCGCGAGATGCCGCTCCGCTCCGGCGACCAGGGCGCGGCGGTTGGCAATTCCGGTCAGGGAGTCGGTTTCGGCGGCCTGCCGCTGCTCGCGCTCGGCCCGTTCCTTGGTCAGTGCCATGAACACGAAGGCGATGGCGACCGAGAACAGCGTGCCTGCGAAGGCGAGGATGGCAAACCACGGCGAGGCGGTCCCGATGGAGACCGGCAACGGTGTTGCGACCGCCAGCGGTATGCGGATCCAGTAGAGCGCGGCGTAGGTCGCGAGCAGGATCAGGGCCGGGTAGCGCGACACCAGCGGCTCGCCACGGCCCCGCCAGATCATGAGGGCACCTGAGCCGCAATAGAGGCCGGCGATCGTCGAGGCGAGGATGACGCGGGCGGCGAGCGACTCGAAGAAGGCTGGAACCGCACAGGCTCCGAGCCAGATCACGGCTCCGGCCAGAGCCCAGTCGAGCCGCAGGCGGCGGCCCTCGAAGGCGCGCACGCCACACCAGATCAATCCGTAGGCGCCGATCATCAGCGCGTTGGCGAGGGCAATCGACAGGCTGTCCGGGATCTGGCCCCGCAGGGCCAGCATCAGTGAGGCAAGGCCGCCGACGATGTGCGCGATACCCCAGACCGCCAGAGAGCGCTCGCGGCGGGTCTGGCTCCACGACAGCAGGAACAGCACCCCCACCGTGACGGTCACGGCGGTCGTCATCATGAAGAGCGTCGGGAGATCGAGGCGCATCTTGTCTTGGCACCGGCCCCGTCGAGCCGCTGCGCCGCCCCCTCAGCATCCTGGTCCCCTCAAAGGGCCAGACCACGACCTCGATGTCAACGGCAATACATCGCAGCAAGGCTGGATTTTCCAGCAATGCGTCGCCGCATCTGCTAAAAATTAGGCACTATGGTACATTTCGATACAGTTCTTATGAGGAAACGATATTCACTTCAACGTCATCACCTGCATCGTTGAGCGGATGGAGATCGCGGACCATGCCCTTCAGCCGCTCGTCGAGAATGTGAGTGTAGATCTGGGTCGTCGAGATGTCGGCATGCCCGAGCAATTCTTGGACAATACGCAGATCGGCGCCATTCTGGAGCAGATGGCTCGCGAAGGCATGGCGCAGCACGTGCGGGCTCACCCGGTCGGCACGCAGGCCGGCCGCCGCGGCGGCAGCCTTGAGGTCGCGGGCGAAGGCCTGCCGGGTCAGGTGGCCGCTCTCGCTCTCGGCCGGGAACAGCCAGGGACCGTCCACGGGGCCATGCGCGACTCCATGCGCGATATGGGCGCGCATCGCGTCCCGGGCGAGATCGGTCAGCGGCACGAGGCGCTCGCGCCCGCCCTTGCCCTTCACCACGAGATAGCGCTCGCGGGTGGCGGCGGCCGAGCGCGGCAGCGCCACCAGCTCCGAGACGCGCAAGCCCGTGGCGTAGAGCAATTCGAGCAGGCAGAGCATCCGCGCGGCCGCTCGCGCCTCCGCCCGATTGTCGCCCGCCGCATCGACCCGCTCGCGCGCCGTGGCGAGCAGGCGGTCGACCTCCGTCACCGAGAGGATCTTCGGCAGGCCCTTGGCACGGCGCGGGGCGGCGACCGGTGCGGTCGGATCCGTCTCCGTGTAGCCCTCGGCGTAGAGGAAGCGGTGGAAGCCGCGGATGCAGGAGAGGCGCCGGGCGGCTGAGGACGCCTTCAGCCCGCGGGGCTCCAGCGAGGCGATGTAGGCGCGGACTTGGTCGGCCTGCGCCTCCTCGGGATCGACCCCGACTTCCGCGAGATATCCGAGATAATCGTCGAGGTCGCGCCGGTAGGCTGCCAGGGTGTTGGCCGCCGCGCCGCGCTCGGCGGCAAGCATATCGAGAAAGAGTTGGCTTGGATCCTCCGCCCCGTCCGGGGACGCGGAACCGTCCCCGCTCATCGATTGCCCGGCTGAAGTTTCGCCGGAGGAATCGTGACGCTCATCTCACGCGGCGTCGGCTGGACGAAGGTTGCCAGCGCGAACATGCCGGCGAAGACGAGGCCCGCGAGGATCGCGATCGTGGCGAGGAAACGAAACAGGGTGGGCAAGGGAACCGGCCTTTCGCCGAGGATACGCGGACGAGCGGGTCGTGTTGCGATGCGCAAACCGTGGGCTTCGATCACACGGCACCGGCGCAAAGGCAAGATCTCGCCGAACACACCCGGACCGGTCAAGGAAACCGATGCGAGACCGCCCCCTGCCCCTCCCCTGCCTTCAGAACCGATTCTTCCAGGCGCGCAACGCGACGAACACCGCCGACGGATCGGAACCCGGCTCCAGCCCGGCCGAGCGGGCAAGGGCCGGCTCGCCCGCGCGCAGGAATGGATTGGTCGCCTTCTCCTCGCCAATGGTGGAGGGGATCAGGAAACCACCGGTCTCGGCAAGCCGCTGGGCCTGCGCCACCCGCTCCTTCAGGTCGGCGTTGTCCGGATCGGCGGCGAGTGCGAAGCGGCCGTTGGAGAGCACGTAATCGTGGCCGCTATAGACCGCCGTCGCGTCGGGTAGATCAAGGAAGCGCGTCAGCGACTGCCAGAGAACCGCCGGCTCGGCCTCCATCACGCGGCCGCAGCCGAGGGTGAACAGGGTGTCGCCCGCAAAGACCACGCCGGCATCGGAGAAATGGTAGGTGACGTGGTCGGCGCAGTGCCCCGGCGTCTCCCAGACCGCGGCCGAGAGCTCGCCGACCGTCACCGTGTCGCCCTCCCGCACGTAGCGGGCCGCATCCGGCACCGCAGTGCGTGCCTTCTCCGGTGCCGTCACCCGAGCGCCGGTGCGCTCCACCACCTCCGGAATTCCCTCGATGTGATCGCCGTGGCGGTGGGTGACGAGGATGTCGGTGAGGGACCACCCCTCCGCATCGAGGACGGCGAGCACGGGCGCGGCCTCCGGCACATCGATGGCGGCACAGGCACCGCTGGCGGAATCGCGGATCAGCACACCGATATTGTCGCTCCGGCACAGGAAGGTGCGGATTTGTGGTGCCGCTCTCGTCATCGAAGACCCTTTCGCCAGTATCGATTTTTCGCTCAGAACCGTTGGCACCGGCCCGGCGCATGACTGACCCGGTCGGGAACCGTCGCGTGGAAGCGTCGGTTCCGGTACCGGGCGTATGGTCACGCTCGCCCGCCTTCTGCTGACAGACGCGTCGGTTCCGCTTGCCGGAGCCGCTTGCGATCCCCATTGATGCGGCATCAGCCCTACGGCATCCGTCTCGTGGAGGACAACCGGCCGTGCCGGCACCCCATCCGATGCGCCTCGACGTCACGGACCTGCGCGCCTTCTACGCCTCGCCCCTCGGGGTCGTCACGCACCGCGTCGTCGGCCGGGCGATCCACGGCTTCCTCGGCTCGGTCTCGGGGCTGCGCGTGCTCGGGCTCGGCTATGTCACGCCCTATCTCGGCCCGGTCCACGTCATCGCCGAGCGCACGCTGGCCTTCATGCCGGCGACGCAGGGGGTGGTGAACTGGCCCTCCAGCGGGCGCTCGGTGACGGCGCTCGCCGACCTCACCATGCTGCCCCTGCCGGAGGCCGCGGTCGATCGCGTGATCCTCGTCCACGGCCTCGAAGCCGTCGAGAGTCCGAGCGAACTCCTGGCCGATGTCTGGCGGGTGCTGACGCCGGGCGGGCGCCTGATTCTGGTGGTACCGAACCGCACCGGGGTCTGGGCACGGCGCGACGCGACGCCCTTCGGCCACGGCCAGCCCTATAGCCGTTCGCAGCTCTCGCGGCTGATGCGTGAGACGTTGTTCTCGCCGGAAGGCTGGGCCGAGACTCTCTACATGCCGCCGATCCGCAGCCGCTTCTGGCTGCGCACCGCCGCCGCCTGGGAGCGGTTCGGCACCGGCCTCGCCATGCCCTTCGCCGGGCTCCACGTGGTCGATGCGACCAAGCAGCTTTACCGGCCGGTCGCGGTGCGGCAAGTGCGTCGCCTGGAGAGCCGGGTGCGCGCGCGCGTTCTGGTGCCGGCCGGGCAGCCGGGCTAAAGCCCTCCCCTCCCGCAGACCGCCGAGCCCGCATGTTGGCATCCATCGGATTCGAGACCGTGCTGACGAGCTTCCTGCTCGCGCTGTCCGGCCTGTTCTCCATCGTGAATCCGGTCGGCTCGGCGCTGATGTTCGCGCAGATCACCGCCGACCGTTCGCAGGCGGAGCGGGCGGAGCTGTCGCGGCGGATCGGCTTCTACGCCGCCCTGGTGATGCTCGCCGCCCTCTGGGCCGGGGCGCCGATCCTCAACTTCTTCGGCGTGTCGCTCGCCGCGCTCCGCATCGCCGGCGGCCTGTTCGTCGCGGCGTTTGCCTGGACCCTGCTCAACGCACCCGAGACGCGGGAGGCGCGCAAACATGCCGAGGCGGAACCGGAGGCCGGCGAGAACCTCGCCGAAGTCGCCTTCTTCCCCCTCACCCTGCCCTTCACCACCGGGCCCGGCACCATCGCGGTCGCCATCGCGCTCGGCGCCAACCGCCCCTCCGAACCCGGCGACCTCGCCGGGTTCTTCATCGGTGCCTCGCTTGCCGCCATGGCCATTGCCGGCATGATCCGCCTCGCCTACGGATCGGCGGACCGGCTCGTGACCCTGATCGGACCGGTGCGGGCGCGGGTTCTCGGACGGCTCTCGGCCTTCCTGCTGCTGTGTGTCGGCACGCAGATCACCGTCAACGGCGTGTCGGACGTTCTCGGGCCACTGATCGCCTCGCAGCGGGTATAGACAGCTCAATGGCCGCCCTTGTCGGACGAGACGCGCGACGCGGCAGCCCGCCACCTATCGGAACGGAAAGTCGACCATCATGAAGCTCGTCGTTGTCGGCGCCGAGGGGCGCATGGGGCGGATGCTGATCCGGGCGGTCGCCGAGGCCGAGGGCTGCACGCTGCACGGCGCGGTCGAGCGCGCAGGCTCGCCCGCTCTCGGCCAGGATGCCGGACGTCTGGCAGGGATCGGTGATCTCGGCGTGAGCGTGAGCGACGATCCGCTCTCGCTGTTCGTGGCCGCCGACGGGGTGCTGGACTTCACCGTCCCGGCCGCGACGGTCGCCTTCGCCGAACTCGCCGCGCAGGCCCGCATCGTCCACGTCGTCGGCACCACGGGACTCTCGCAGGACGACCTCAAGCGGCTGGAGGCGGCGAGCTATCACGCCCGCCTCGTGCGCTCGGGCAACATGTCGCTCGGCGTCAACCTGCTGGCGGGCCTCGTGCGTAAGGTCGCCGCGACCTTGGGCGAGGCGTTCGACATCGAGGTGCTGGAGATGCACCACCGCATGAAGGTCGATGCCCCCTCGGGCACGGCCCTGCTGCTCGGCGAGGCGGCGGCGGAAGGGCGCCGGGTGTCACTGGCCGAGACCCGCGTCTCGACCCGCGACGGCCATACCGGCGCGCGGCGGCCCGGCGATATCGGCTTCGCCACCCTGCGCGGCGGTTCGGTGGTCGGCGACCACAGCGTGATCTTCGCCGGCCCCTCCGAGCGGATCACCCTCTCGCACCATGCCGAGGACCGGGGCATCTTCGCCCGCGGCGCCGTGCGGGCGGCACAATGGGCGTTCGACCAGCCGCCGGGCCTCTACGGTATGGACGACGTGCTGGGCCTGCGGGATTAGACTTGCGTTCCGAATAACGAATCTGGCGGAACGTCAGGCTTGGGCTTGGGAGGCAACGCCGCCTCTGGTAGACGCCCGGCCCATGATCGCGAGGTGCCGTGACGCGGCGGCCTCGTCTCGACCTTCTTCGGAGAGACCCGTCCCATGGAGCGCCTGCTCGTCCTCGCTCGGCACGGCCAGAGCGAATGGAACCTGAAGAAGCTGTTCACCGGCTGGCGCGACCCGGAGCTGACGGAGCTCGGCGTCAACGAGGCGCGCCGGGCCGGGCGCTGGCTCAAGGCCCAGGGGACGCAGTTCGACGTGGCCTTCACCTCGAACCTGCGGCGCGCCCAGAACACCTGCGCGCTGATCCTCGAGGAGATGGGCCAGGGCGGCCTGGAGACGATCCGCAACGAGGCGCTGAACGAGCGCGATTACGGTGACCTCTCCGGCCTCAACAAGGACGACGCCCGCGAGCGCTGGGGCGACGCCCAGGTCCACGAGTGGCGCCGCTCCTATGACGTGCCTCCGCCCGGCGGCGAGAGCCTGAAGGACACCGCCGCGCGGGTGCTGCCCTATTACATCCAGACGATCCTTCCGCGCGTCATGTCGGGCGAGCGGGTGCTGGTGGCAGCCCACGGCAACTCGCTGCGGGCGCTGGTCATGGTGCTCGACGGCATGACCACAAAGACCATCGCCAGCCTGGAGATCGCCACCGGCATCCCGCTGGTCTACCGGCTGAAGTCCGACACCACGGTCGAGTCGAAGCTGATCCTCGACAAGGACATCGACCAGGACGACTGAGTGTCTCTCACAATACTCCCGCTGCGCAGCCGTCCACAGAGTGAGAACGGCCGTGATCGGGGCGTTTTGCGAGGCAACCTGTGCCTTAGGCCGGTCCCAACACCTCCTCCACGGCCCGCGCCACGCGCGCCGTGGAGCCCGACTCGTCGAGCGGGTTGCGGCGCAGGCGGTGACGCAGCGCGCTCGGTGCCACCTGCCGCAGATGCGCGACCGTGACGACGGCGGCCCCGTCGAGGGCCGCGAGCGTGCGCGCCGTGCGCATCAGGGTGAGTTCGCCGCGCAGGCCGTCGGTGCCCAGCGCGAGGCAGAGCCGGGCCGCGCTCTCCAGCACCGCGTCGGGCACGCTGACGCCGCCGAGGCGCGTGCGGGCGGCCAGAATCGTCTTCTGCAGCGCCTTCTCCGCCTTTCCTTGCGCGGCACAGAACCCCTCGCCGTCGCGCTCGTAGGCGTCGCGCCGCCGCACCACCTCGATGCGGGTGGCGATGTCGGTCGGCGTGCTCACTTCGCAGGCGAGGCCGAAGCGGTCGAGAAGCTGCGGACGCAGTTCCCCCTCCTCCGGGTTGCCGCTGCCGACGAGGACGAAGCGGGCGGGGTGGCGCAACGACAGGCCCTCGCGCTCGACGGTGTTGACGCCCGACGCGGCGACGTCGAGCAGGAGGTCCACGAGGTGATCCTCCAAAAGGTTCGCCTCATCGATGTAGAGGAAGCCGCGATTGGCCCGCGCTAGCAGGCCCGGCTCGAACGCCTTCTCGCCCCGCGTCAGCGCCCGCTCCAGATCGAGGGCGCCCACCACCCGGTCCTCGGTGGCACCGAGGGGGAGGTCGACTACCGGCACCGGGATCATGTGGGTCTTCCCCCTCCCCGGTCCCCTGTGCTCGGCACAGTGCGGGCAGGCCTCGGCGGGACTGTCGGGCGCGCAGGAATAGGGGCAGCCCGCCACTGCCGAGATCTTCGGCAGCAGCGCCGCGAGCGCCCGCACGGCGGTGGACTTACCGGTGCCGCGGTCGCCGAAGATCAGGACGCCGCCGATGGAGGGATCGACCGCCGCAATCAGCAGCGCCCGCTTCATTTCCTCCTGAGCGACGATGGCAGTGAAGGGAAAGGGAGGCACGGCGGGGTCAGATTCCGGACCGGAGGGGCCCGGACGAGGCTCGCGGGCGGTTGCCGCGATCATGCACGAATTGCAAGGCGCGAACAGCCGCGCTCGCCCTCACATCCCGCGGCAGCGGCTGCGCACGAGGCCCGCGAACTCCTTCTCCGAGGCTTGGACCTGGGACAGGCGCTCGGTCCGCTCCGGGCCGGACAGGCAGCGGCCGTAGACGCCCGCGATCCGGCGCATGGTCTCGACGTGGCGGCGCCAAACGCGGCAGAGGCTCGCCTCGTCCTCGCTCCCGCCTTCGAGCTGCTCGATGGCCTGCCGCTGCATCGAGCCGGCCACCAGCACGTCGCGGGCACAGGCAGCCTCACCCTGGGCGTGCAGGCTGCCGGGTGTGAGAAGCGCCGCCAGGACGAGGGCGGTGCGCGGACGGAGCAGGTTCATGATCAGGCCGCCTGCGTCGTCGGGCCGTTGGCCAGCAGGGCGTAGAGGGCGGTCGCGTCACGGGCGCTGCGGATGCGCTCCAGCATGCCGGGCTCGCGCAGGAGCCGGGCGACTTGGGCCAGCGCCTTCAGGTGGTCCGCGCCGGCGGTCTCGGGGGCGAGCAGCAGGAAGGCGACATCGACGGGCTGACCGTCGAGGGCGTCGAAATCCACAGGCTTCTCCAGCCGGGCGACGAGGCCGAACAGGCGGTCGAGCTGCGCGAGCTTGCCGTGGGGAATGGCCACGCCGTCACCGATGCCGGTAGAGCCCAGACGCTCGCGCTGAAGCAGGGTCTCGAAGATGTCCCGGTCGGACAGGCCCGGCAGGCGGCGGGCGGCCTGGGCCGCCAGCTCCTGGAGCACGTGCTTCTTGTCCCGCACACGCAAGGCAGAGACGACCGAGTCCGGGTTCAGGAATTCGAGCATCGGCATGAAAACTAAACGCCTCGTCGGCGGGATCCATCCGATGGTCCCGCGTTCCCATGCACGGTTTCCGGAGCCAACCGGCCCCGGCAGAGTGTCGTCCACGCCTTCCGCGAACCGGAAGTCCGGGCTCCGGCCACGGCCGGAGCCTTCGTGAGCGACATTCAGGTCCACGCCCGAGATGCCCCGAAACGGGGCCGTGCCTTACCCTCGATCGGCGGGCGGATCGACCCAGCCGATCGCGCCGTCACTGCGCCGATATACGACGTTGATGCGCCCGGTGCCAGCGTGAACGAAGACGACGACCGGGGCGCCGGTCATGTCGAGGGCGGTGACCGCCTCGCTGACGGATTGGCGCTTGAGGGTGCGGGTGCTCTCGGCCACCACCGGCGGGTGGTCGCCCTCCTCCGCATCGGCGGGGTCGGCCAGTTCGTCATCGACCTCGTCGTCGGGCGCGGCGAAGACGGCGTAGGCCGCCTCGATATCGGCCCCGTTATGGCTCGGCGCATTGTGCCCCTTCAGCTTGTGCTTGTAGCGGCGCAGGCGCTTTTCGAGCTTGTCGGCGGTCTGCTCGAAGCTCACATGCACGTCGTGCGCGGCGCCCGACGCCTCCAGCGTCAGCCCGGTGACGAGGTGCAGCACGCAATCGGTGCGGTAGGCGGTGCCGTCGCGCCGCAGGGTCACATGCCCGGTGCAGGTACTGCTCATATGCGGGTCGAGATACTTCGAAAGCGTCGCCGCCATGCGGTCTTCGACTCGGCCTCGAAGGGCCGTACCGAGATCGAGGCCATGCCCCGTCACCCGCAAACCTGCCATCGACGTCTCCGCTTTTCTCCCGAGGGCTTCGAGAGTTAGAAAGGGGGACGGGGCAAGTCAACGCGAAGTCGAGCCGGCGCAAGGCTTTCAGGTAGCCTCGCCGCGTCCGGTGTCATCGGGCGGCAGTCGCCATTTTCGCGCGGCGGCGGTCGATCGACGAGGGAATGCGCAGCGACTCGCGGTACTTCGCGACGGTGCGGCGGGCGATGTCGACACCCTCGTCGCGCAGGCGCTGCACCAGTGCGTCGTCGGACAGGACGTCGGCGGCTTCCGCATCCACGAGTTGCTTGATGCGGTGGCGCACGGCCTCCGAGGAATGGGCCGCCGCGCCCGCGGCGCCCGGAATCGCGGCGGTGAAGAAGTACTTCATCTCCAGGGTGCCGCGGCTGGTGCCGATCGACTTGTTAGAGGTGACCCGCGAGACGGTCGATTCGTGCATGCCGATCGCCTCGGCAACCGTCTTGAGGTTCAGCGGGCGCAGATGGGAGACGCCGTGCAGGAAGAAGGCATCCTGCTGGCGCACGATTTCGGTGGCGACCTTGAGGATCGTGCGCGCCCGCTGCTCCAGGCTGCGGGTGAGCCAGTTGGCGGTCTGCAGGCACTCGGACAGGAACGCCTTGTCGCCGTCCGCCACGGCGCCCTTGGAGACGCGGGCATAGTAGCTTTGGTTGACCAGGACCCGCGGCAGCGCCTCCGCGTTCAGCTCCACCAGCCAGGAGCCGTCCGGGGCGGCCCGGACGAACACGTCGGGTACCAGCACCTCGACGGCGTGCGTGCCGAAGGCCCGGCCGGGCTTCGGATCGAGCCGGCGGATCTCGGCCAGCATCTCGACGAGGTCCTCGTCGTCCACGCCGCACAGGCGGCGCAGGGCCGGAAAATCGCGTTTGGCCACGAGGTCGAGGCGCGAGACCAGCGCTCGCATGGCCGGATCGAACCGATCCTGCTCGCGGAGCTGGATCGCGAGGCATTCGGCGAGGTCGCGGGCGGCCACGCCCGGTGGGTCGAAGGTCTGGACCAGCTTCAGGACGCGGGCGACGTCGTCGAGCGGGGCACCGAGCCGCTCGGCCACGCCATCGATCTCTTCGCGCAGGTAACCGGCATCATCCACCGCATCGATGAGGAAGCTGCCGATCAGCCGGTCTGACGGGCTCTGCGTCGCGAGGTCGAGCTGCGCGGCGAGGTGCTCGCGCAGAGACGTCTCGGCGGTGAGCGTCGATTCGAAGTCGGGAAGGTCCCCGTCGAAGCTGCCGCCGGCATTGCCGTAGGGGGCCGGCGTCAGCGAGAGCGTGTCGCCCGCCCCCGTCTCGCGCGGAACGGGATTCTCGTCGGCGAAGACGTTGTCGAGGCGCGTGTCGAGGTCGCTCTCGATCTCGCTGCGGCTCGGAGTCATGTCGGAGGCGAGCCACGCCTCGGGCTCGGGCCCGTCGCCGCCCTCGTACTCACCCTCGCCCGACGCCTCCGGTGCCTCGCGTTCCGGCGCGCCCTCGCCTTCGGCGCGCTCCAGAAGCGGATTGCGCTCCAGCTCGGCATCGACATAGGCTGTGAGATCGAGCTGCGAGAGTTGCAGGAGCTTGATCGCCTGCAACAGTTGCGGCGTCATCACCAGGGCTTGGCCCTGGCGCATTTCAAGCCGTTGCAGCAGGCTCATCTCAACGTCCAACCCTCAGAATTCGTTGATAAATCGCAGCCCGAGCGTGAGCCGCGCCTCAATCGGCACGTTCTTTGCATCTCCTTTGTTTAGATCTAGCTCCATCCGATCCGCCCGTCAAAGTCTGTTTCGCCCTCGCGCCCTGAAATCCGTCCCGGTGGGCAACACTGCCACAGACGTTCACCCCTCAGGCAGAGCGAAGCTCCCACACGCAGGGCGCGAGTTCTGCTCGACGGATTGCATTTCAAAAATCAAGAAAGCCTTGCGCGCGACTTGGGCATCGAGGCGCTTGGTTCAGGGGTGGTTATCGTCTCCGGATCTTCGCAAGAGCGATCGATCGGAGGCACCCGACGGTCTCAACCGTGCAGGATGGTCGTCTAGAGCCGGAAATCCTCGCCGAGATAGAGCCGGCGGGCATCCTCGTTGGCTACGATCTGCTCGGGCGTGCCCTCGGTGAGGATGCGGCCGGAATGAGCGATGTAGGCGCGGTCGATCAGGCCGAGCGTCTCGCGGACGTTGTGGTCGGTGATGAGCACGCCGATGCCGCGCTGCTTCAGATGCTTGACCAGATCCTGGATGTCCCCCACCGCAATGGGGTCGATGCCGGCAAACGGCTCGTCGAGCAACATGAAGGTCGGCGAGGAGGCAAGCGCCCGGGCAATCTCACAGCGGCGACGCTCGCCACCCGAGAGCGCGATCGAGGGAGACTTGCGCAGGCGCGCGATGTCGAACTCTTCGAGCAGGGAATCGAGCTTGCGCTCGCGGGTCTTGCGGTCGGGCTCGGCCACCTCCAGCACGGCGCGGATGTTGTCCTCGACCGAAAGCCCGCGGAAGATCGACGCTTCCTGCGGCAGGTAGCCGATGCCGAGCCGGGCGCGCTGGTACATCGGCAGGTGGGTGATCTCCATGCCGTCGAGGCTGATGAAGCCGCGGTCGGCCGGCACGAGGCCGGTGATCATGTAGAAGATCGTGGTCTTGCCGGCGCCGTTCGGCCCGAGCAGCCCCACCGCCTCACCGTTGTGGACCGTCAGCCCCGCCTCGTGGACGACGGTGCGCGCGCCGTAGCTCTTGCGAAGACCCCTCACGTGCAGCACGCCCGGTCCGCCGCCCTGGGCCAGCGCCGCGTCGGGTGAAGCCTGCGGCGCCGATCCGCCGCGCCCGAACAGACGGCCGATCCACGAACCCTTGCGGCCGCGGCCCGCCGGCCTCGGCTCGGCGACCGCCCGCAGCGGCACGCCCGCAGGCATCCCGGCTTCCGCCACGGTCAGTTCGCCTGCGCCCGCGTCTTCGCGGCCGGCTTGTCGGCAGCCTTGGGGCCGGGCTTGGCCGTGATGGCCGGCTGGGTGCAGCCCTTCGGCTGCCCACCGGCCTGCCCGCCCTTCTCACCGCCCTCGCCGGGCACGAACATCGCCGAGACGCGCCCGCCCGCCACCGGGTCCATGTTCGCCCGGCCGGTCGCCATGTCGTAGACGAGCCGCGAGCCGCGGGTGACGTTCTGGCATTGGCTGAGCACGACGTTGCCGGTCAGCACAATGCGCTTGGCCTCCTGATCGAACACCGCGTTGTCGCCGGTGGCCACCTGATCCTTCTGCGCCACGGTGACGGGGCCGGCGCACTCGACCTTGCGGATGCCGCTGCCACCCATCGCCGCCTTGGCCTTCGCGTCCTCGGCCGCCTCGGCCTCTGTCTTCGTCGCGGCCTTGTTCGGGTCTTTGTCCTTGTCGCGCTTGTAATGGACCGTCATGGCCGAGCAGCGGATCGTGCTCTCGCCCTGCACGGCCACGACATTGCCGGCGAAGATCGCCTTGTTCTCCTTGTCGAACACGTCGAGTCGGTCGGCGTCGATCTTGATCGGCCCCTTGCCGCCGCCGACGGTGCCGAGCGGCGCGGACTTTTCCTTCGGAGTCTCCTTGACGGTTTCCCGCGCCTGCGCTGCGGCGGCAGGCAGGGCGAGGAGAAGAGCAAGGCCGACGGCGAGCGCCGGGGCGAGACGCGCCGTCATCGCGTGGGTTCCGCCGCGGAGGTGTGAATGCGCTCGGGATCCGTCCGCAGGGCGATCTTGGCACCGGTCTCCTTGTCGTCGGCCTCGTCGCCGTGGAACACGGCGTGGACGCGACCGACGAAGGAAACGACCCGGCCGCTCTCGACCACGTCGAGGCTGTCGGCGACGATGGAGCCCGATGGGACGGTCACGGTGACGGCCTTGGAGGAGCGCAGACTGCCGGTCTTGAAATCGACGGTGGCGACCGAGAGCCGAACCTCCTCGCCCTTGTCGGTCCAGAGACGGATGTCGTTCTCGAGGTTGAGCGATTCGCGGGTGGAATCGAACACGCCGCCCTGGGCCTGGAGGTAGGCCCGGCCGCCCTTGTCGTCGGTGGCGACGTGGCCCTTCATGGCCTGCAACTCGATGATGCTGGGCTTGCGCACGTCCTGCTGCGCGGCGTCGGCGACCACCTCGTAGCCGCGCTCGCCCTTGCGGAAGCCGGACAGGCGCGGGTTCTCCATCGTCACCTTGGTGCCCGAGACGCTGATCGGGCCGATGGAGACGTTAGGGATGCTGCCCGAGAGCGGGCCCCACAGCACGATGCCCGCAAGGCCCAGCATGGCGAGGCCAGCGGCGATGGGGATGACCCGTCGCAGGGTGCGCACCTGCGCGCTGTGACGGCGCGCCCGCCCGTGCGCCCGCCTGCGACGCGCGTTCTCGTTCGCGGCGAGCGCGAGGAGATCCGTCTCCGTCTGGATGGTGTCGGCCGCCTGCATCGCGTTCCTGAAGGGTCGGCGCGTTCGCGGTCGCGCACTACCGGCCGGATGCTCCGGTGCGGTGGCGAAGTTATGGCCTCGTCTTCGACAAATGATCAACGGCGGTCGCGTGCGCCCCCGCACCGAAAGCGGCGCGGGATGCCGCGTCTCGGCACTCTTCCGCAGGAGCGTGGCCGGCCGGCATCGCTGCCGGCGTCGATCTCACGTCGCCTCGACGGCCGCGCTGTTCTTTGAGGAAGCGCGGCAGACCTTCGCCGCGCGCAACTCAGGCGTGGGCGAAGATGTCGACCTCCGGCCATCCGGCGAGATCGAGCTTGGCCCGCGTCGGCAGGAAGTCGAAACAGGCCCGCGCCATCTCCGTGCGTCCCTCGCGGGCGAGCATCGTGTCGAGCCGCTCGCGGGCGGCGTGCAGGTAGAGCACGTCGGAGGCCGCATAGTCGATCTGCGCCTGGCTCAGAGCCTCGGCGCCCCAATCGGAGGATTGCTGCTGCTTGGAGAGATCGACGCCGACGAGTTCGCGCACCACGTCCTTGAGGCCGTGTCGGTCGGTATAGGTGCGGGCGAGCTTGGAGGCGACCTTGGTGCAGTAGATCGGCGTCGGCATCACGCCGAACGCCTTGAACAGCACGGCGAGATCGAACCGGGCGAAGTGGAAGATCTTGACGACCTTCGGGTCGGCGAGGACGGTCGCGAGCCGCTCGGGCACCGGATCGCCAGGGCGGATCTGTACGACGTCGGCACTGCCGTCGCCGCGGGAGACCTGAACGACGCAGAGCCGGTCGCGGTGCGGATTGAGCCCCAGTGTCTCGGTATCGATGGCGATGGCCGCATCGGGCGCGAAATCGGGCGGCAGGTCACCCTGGTGCAGGCGGATCCGAGAAGGGGCGGCGGACATGGAGGGGTTCGGGGCCGTTCGAAGATCGGGTCCGGCGGCGCGTAGCATCGCGCGCGCCGTCCCGATAGGCCCGCCCCCAGAGATCGGAGGCGCGAAACACTATTTCTGTTTGGCGATGATCTGATCCTTGATACCGGCATAGACCGATTCCGGCAGGATCTTCTTGCGGACCAGCTCGTCCTTGCCCCGGTAGGGACGGCCCTTCACGATCGCCGCGGAGCGCGCCTCGCCGATCCCTTTGAGCTGGCTCAGCTCCTCGGCACTGGCCGAGTTGATGTCGATGAGTTCGGCCTTCGCATCCGGCTTCGCCTCCTTGGTCGCGGGCGGCGTCGCGGCAGGCGCCATTGCGGGCGGCTTTCCGGCGGTGGGCGGCGTGGCCGGGCTCGGCGCTTGCGCCAGGGCGGGGGCGGCGGCGAGGCCGACCAGGATCGTGAAGGTGCGCAAAAATGAGGAACGCATGTCGACCTCCCGACAACTCGGGCAGCGGGACGCCGCGCCGGTCCTCGTGAAGTAGGGCGCATCGGTTGAACCGTCCTTGAACACGACCGCGCACCGATACGGGCACATCTCGCGCCGCTGCTCGTTGAACGTGCGTGGGGCCATGGCGCGATCGTGACTGCGGAACCGGGTCGTGCCGGTGGAACCACGTTGTCCGCAACTCGTTCGTGCACCGCGGCTCGGCCAAGCTGAGGGCCGACAACGCGCAGGGCTCCGCACCGAGAGACGGCCGGACCAGAACTTTTTGCAACGAGGATCGCGACCATGGTCGATGGAAACAGGATCACGGGTACCGCCCAGGAACTGGGCGGCAAGGTGCAGGGTGCCTTTGGCGATCTGACCGGCTCCCGCAGCGACTCCGCCGAGGGCCGTCTGCGCGAGGTCGCGGGCCGGGCGGAGAACGTCTACGGCCAGGCCAAGGACGCCGCGCGGCACGTCGCCGACGAAGCCTACGACACTGCCGAGGAGCTCTATGACCGCGGTCGCCGCACCCTGCAGGAGGGGCACGAGCGCTCGGTGGAGTGGCCGCACGCCTCGCTGCTCATTGCCGGTCTGATCGGCTTCGGCCTCGGCCTCCTCGTGCGCGGGCGCGACTGAGGCTCAATCCATCCGAATGGCCCGAGCCCGACGGCTCAAAGATCGACGGCCTTGAGGCCGACGGCCCGAGATCAGGAGTAGCAGCGTGACGTATCCTTCCGGCTTCGAACCCTCGCCCCTCGGCAGCACGCGTTCCGTCGCCCACGAGACCGTCGCCCTCAATCAGGTCTCCTGGGGAGCCGTCTTCGCCGGCGCCGCGACGGCGCTGGTGGCTCAGGTCGTCATCAACCTCGCGGGCGTGGCCGTCGGCCTCGCCTCGGTGAGCCTCGACACGGCCGAGAACCCGACCGCGTCGACCTTCTCGCTCGGGGCCGGGGCGTGGTTCGTGGGCTCCGGCATCGTCGCCTCGCTGATCGGCGGCCTCATCGCCGGGCGTCTCTCGGGCAAGCCCCTGCGCGGGATCGCCGGGCTGCACGGTCTCGTATCCTGGGTCGTCACCACCCTCGTGGTCCTCTACCTGCTGACCTCGGCGGCCAGCGGCGTCGTCGGCAGCGCCGTCAGCACGGTCGGCTCGGCCCTGGGCGGGGCCGGCAACCTCGTCGGCGGTACGGTTCAGACCGCGGCGCAGGCCGCCGCTCCCTCCCTGACCAAGATCCCGAACCCCCTCGACCAGATCGAGCGGCGAGTGAAGGATCAAGCCGCAGGCCAGGACCCGCAGGCCGCCCGCGACGCCGCCGTCTCCGCCATGCGCGCGCTGCTTTCCGGCGACGCCGCCGACAAGCAGCAGGCCGAAGCACGCGCTGCGGACGCCCTCGCCAAGGCGCAGAACATCCCGGTCGATCAGGCGCGCCAGCAGGTTCAGGACTATCAAAAGCAGTACGAGCAGGCCCTCGCCAGCGCCAAGAAGCAGGCGGAGGACGCGGCTAGAACAGCGAAATCGGTCGCGACCCAGGGCGCGCTCTACGCCTCGATCGCACTGATCCTCGGTGCCATCGCCGCCTTCCTCGGCGGGCTTCTCGCCGCGCCGAAGCCCCTGACGGTCCGCGACTGAGTCTTCCACGAGAGCCGGCCCTTCCTCGGCGACAACACGTCGCCGGATGCGGGAGCGCAGTTCGCACGTTCTATCAGCAGCGCTGGCCGGTCGAACCGGCCGGCGCTCTTGCTCCGAGACGCGGCTCAACCCCGATCAAGGATCTGCCAGACTGATGAAATCGACCTTTGTCCTCGCTGCCTTCGCCGGCCTGCTCGCCGTTGCGCCGGCTTCGGCCTCGCCCGTACCGCAGAGCCCGGCGGACGCTCTGATCAGAGGCGATCTGCCGACCGGCTACGTCCAGTACCGCCGCTACGGCCATCGCCATTACGGGCCTCGCCGCTACGGCTATGGTCGGGGCTATCGCCGGGGGCCCGGAGTCGGGGCCGCAGTCGGAGCGGGCGTGGCGGGTCTCGCGGCCGGCGCGATCCTCGGCGGCGCTCTCGCCAACTCCCAGGCACAGGCCGCGCCCGTCGTGGTTCAGGGCGGCCAGGATCCCGAGGCCGTCGCGGCCTGCGCCCGCCGCTTCCGTTCCTACGATGCGCGGAGCGGGACCTATCTCGGCAATGACGGCGCCCGCCATCCCTGTCCCTGAACACGGCCTTGTTCTTGGTTCACGGGCGCGCCAGCGATTAGGGCGCGCGGGTAGCGGTCACGAGGTGGCGAGCCGGGCGCTTGCCCGTTCGGGCACGTGGAGGCTCGCCTCGTTGGGAGCACACTGGGTCTGATTGCGGCCGCCGCTCTTGGCCTCGTAGAGCGCGGCGTCGGCCCGGCGATAGAGTTCTGCCGCCGCACGGCCCGCCGAACTCACGGCCAGGCCGATGCTCACGCTCACGGAGCCCGGTTCGATCCCGGCGGACGGCAGGGTGAGCGCGGCCGTGGCCCTGTGGATCGCTGCCGCGACCTGCAACGCGCCCTCCCGGTCGGTCTCGGGCAACAGGATCGCGAACTCCTCCCCACCGACGCGGGCCGCGAGATCATTCGGCCGGCGCGCGCTCAGCCTCAGGGCGTCCGCCAGCCCCCTGAGGACAGCGTCCCCGATCGCGTGGCCGAAGCGGTCGTTGTAATTTTTGAAGTGATCGGCATCGATGACGAGCAGCGACAGCGGCCGACCCGTGCGTGCCGACGCTCGCGACGCCTGCTCGAATGCCTCCTCGAAATGGCGTCGGTTCGCCAGCCCGGTCAGATTGTCGGTCCGTGCGAGCTTGGCCAACTCGGCCTGCATCGTCGCCCTGCGGCCGAGTTCCCGTCCTAACAGGAGCGAGAGCGACACGGTCAGCCCGCATAGGACGAGCATGGCAAGGCCGATCACCGTCGCCTTGGCCTGCCATTCCGCCACGATCTCACGCGTTCCAAGCGAGACATTGAGGATGAGCGGCAGGTCTCCGACTTGCGTGAACGCGTAGTAGCGCTCGATGCCGTCGCGGACGGACACGCCGGTGAAGCTGCCGCTCCGCTCGGCGAGATACCGCTTGAACGTCGGCGTTTCGGCAAGATTCGCTCCAACATCGGATGGCCCGGCGGGATAGCGCATCAGGCGCGTGCCATCGCTCAGGTAGAGGTTGATGCCCCCCTCCTGCCCGAGCGCAATCTGATCGACGAGGTTGCTGAAATAGGAGAGCCTCAGGCTCGCCTGCACCACACCGCCGAAAGACCCGTCGGGCTTGTCGATCCGGCGGCTCAGCACGATCACCGGGACGCCGAGCAGGCGCGACGTCACCGGCGGGCTGATATGGAGCCCGAGATCGGCGCGCGCCTTGTGAATTTGAAAGTAGCCGCGGTCGGCATTGTTGAGGGAGCGAGCCGGCACGGCATTCGAGTCGATGATGCTGTCGCCGTTCTCGTTGACGATGAGCATCACTCCCATGTCACGCGCCGTCGTGGCACGATCGAAGAGCACGAGCTGGCGGAGGGCTGGATCGGCCTCCGCGACGCCGGGCGACTTAAGGTTGCTGATGGCAGCTTGCAGAGAGAGGTCGATGATTTCGACGTTGCGCGCGATGTCACGCTCGATCACCTGAAGCAGGTTCTTCGAGGTCCGCTCGGCCTTGTCCCAAGCGTCGCGCCGCAGGTCGAGCAGCATGATGGCCGAAAGCACCAGCATGCCGATCGGCGCAAGGACGCCCAGGTCGATCCACGTCCGCGAGGAGCGGAAGAATCGCACCACGCTGGACCGCAGCCGGCCGATCGGCGGCGGCCGTCTTTCGTTCAACCGACTCTGGTCACCGTCGGAGGTGGGCATCGGCATCTTATCTCGTCCGTCGACCTCTTTGTCTCGGCCCGCCGCGCTAAACAACTGTTACGGGAAAGCGCCGGAGCCGAGGTCCGATCGGTTCATGGCTAAGGCGACGTTATCGTCGACGGTCAAAGCACGGCCGGGGAACGCGAGCGATCCCTGAAGCACGCAGATGTGAAGACTTGGCCGGGATTAAAGATTTCGCCACCGGAACGAACACGCGAAGCGCGACTTAGCGCGGTGGCCTGTGCGGTCTCGTGGCTGTCCGCAGCGTCCCCGTGATGCAGCACGCAGCAATCGAACTCTGATGCCGACTTTTTCGGGCCGCTGATCTCCCGCAACTGTCTCACGACTGCGGGACGAAAATCACGGATATGCGAATTGCCGATGCGCGTCGATGCAGCTCCATCCTTCGACCAATCCACGACGGATCTCGTCTTGCGTCAGCCGTCGACCCGCGCATTGCGCGGACTCGATCTTCTCAATTTCACCCTCGCCGACGTCCGCGACGGGCTCGGCCCCTACCTCGCCATCTACCTGCTCGCCGTGCGCGGTCCCCAGCAGGGCTGGAACGAGGCCACGATCGGACTGGTGATGACGATTGCGGGCATCGCCGGGCTGCTGGCCCAGACGCCCCTGGGCGCCCTGATCGATCGCACCCACGCCAAGCGCAGCGTGGTGATCGCCGCGGCAGTGGTCGTGACCGTGAGTTGTCTCGTCCTGCCCTGGATCTCGAATTTCACCCTGGTGGCCGGCACGCAGGCGCTGGCCAGCATGGCGGGCGCCGTCTTCGCGCCCGCGCTGACCGGGATCACGCTCGGCATCGTCGGTCCGCGATTGTTCGCGAAGCGCATCGGCCGCAACGAGGGTTTCAACCATGCCGGCAATGCGGTCTCGGCAATGCTGGCAGGCGGGCTCGCCTATGTCTTCGGTCCGGTGGTGGTGTTCTGGCTGATGGGGCTTCTCGCCGCCTGCTCCATCGTCGCGATGCTGATGGTGCCAGCCGAGGAGATCGACAACGACCTCGCCCGCGGCCTCGACTGTGCGACAGACCAAACCTGCGACCAGCCCTCGGGCCTCAGCCTGCTGCTGCGCAACCGGCACCTTCTGCTGTTCGCGGTCCTCTGCGCCGCATTCCATCTCGCCAACGCAGCGATGCTGCCCTCCGTCGGCCAATTGCTCACCAAGGTCGTGGGCAAGGACAACGCGACCTCGCTGATCGCGGTCTGCATCGTGGCGGCGCAATGCGTGATGGTGCCGATGGCGGTGCTGGTCGGCGCCAAGGCCGACAGCTTCGGGCGCAAGCCGATCTTCCTCGTCGCCTTCGGCGTGCTGGCCCTGCGTGGGGTCCTCTACACGTTCGCTGACAATCCCTTCTATCTCGTCGCGGTGCAGTGCCTCGACGGCGTCAGCGCCGGCATCTACGGCGCGCTGTTCCCGATCGTCGTCGCCGATCTCACCCGCGGCACCGGCCGCTTCAACGTCGCCCAGGGTGCGGCGGCCACCGCTCAGGGTCTCGGCGCGGCGCTGAGCGCGACCCTAGCCGGCGTGGTCATCGTCGGCGCGGGCTACACGGCGGCCTTCCTCGTGCTCGCGGCGATCGCGGCGGCCGGCTTCGCGGTCTACCTGTTGTTCATGCCCGAGACGCTCGGCTACCAGCCGCGCCCGACCGACGCGCCGCCGAGGACGCCCGCGACGCCGCTCGCCACGCCGGCGGAATAGCGTCGGGCGAGTCCGTGACAGGCCGCCAACGGCCTCACCGCTCCGGCGGGATCGAGTAGGTGCCGGTGGCGTGGCAGACGATGGCCTCGCCGCCCTGACTCCGGATCGCGACCTCGCCCACCGCGAGGCGCCGCCCGAGCTTCAGCAGCCGGCACTCGGCCACGAGGGCGGCGGGGCCTGGCCGGCGCAGGAAGTTGACGCTCAGGTTCGTCGTCACGGCGAGCGCCACCGGGCCGATATTGGCGAGGATCGCCGCGTAGAGCGCGTAATCGGCCAGCGCCATCATCGACGGACCGGAGACCGTGCCGCCGGGGCGCAGATGGCGCTCGTGATAATCGAGGCGCATCCGCGCGGAGAGCGGCCCCACCGCCTCCAGGTGGTAGTGGCGCCCACCGGCATTCATCTGCGGGAAATCCCGCTCCAGGAAGGACGCGGTTTCCTCCAGGCTCATCACGGTCTCGCTCATGACCGAGCCTTGCAGCATGCCCGCGCTTAGCGGACAAGAGCAGCATGATCCCGACGATCGACAGCGCGCCCGAAGGCATCGCCACCCGGCACGACCGCTATCCCGATGCGCAGATCCGCGCCGTCCTGAAGGAAGCGCGCTCGATCGCGCTCGTCGGCGCCTCGGCCAACCCGGCCCGGCCGAGCTACATCGTCTTCAAGTATCTGGCCGAGCGCGGCTACACGGTGACGCCGGTCAATCCGGGTCTGGCCGGCCAGACCCTGCTCGGCCGTCCGGTGATCGCGCGGTTGTCCGACCTGACCGGGCCGGTCGACATGGTCGAGATCTTTCGCAATTCGGCCGCTGCCGGACCGCTGGTCGACGAGGCGCTGGCGCTGCCGGTGCCGCCAAAAGTGATCTGGATGCAGCTCGGCGTGCGCGACGACGCGGCGGCGGCACGGGCCGAGGCGGCGGGCGTAACCGTGATCATGAACCGCTGCCCGAAGATCGAGTACGGCCGGCTCTCCGGCGAGATCGGCTGGACCGGGGTGAACTCCCGCATCCTCAGCGCGAAGAAGCCGCAGATGGCCAAGGGCGGCGTGCAGAAGCGGACGATCGAGGGGCCGTGAAACGGACGCGCCCCCGGCCATAGACCGAGGGCGCTTCGCAGCATGAGCCTGCGACTCAGGCGACCGTCAGTCCGACATCGACGTTGCCGCGTGTGGCGTTGGAGTACGGGCAGATCTGGTGGGCCGCCTCGACGAGGCGCTCGGCGTCCGCGCGGTCGAGCCCCGGCAGGCTGACCTTGAGATCGGCGGTGATGCCGAAGCCGCCCTCGGAACGCGGACCGATGCCGACTTGGGCGGTCACCGTCGTGTCGGCCGGAACCTTCAGCTTGAGCTGGCCACCAGCCACCTTCAGGGCGCCGATGAAGCAGGCCGAGTAGCCCGCCGCGAAGAGCTGCTCGGGGTTGGCGCCGGGGCCGCCCGCGCCGCCGAGTTCCTTCGGAGTCGAGAGCTGGACCTGGAAGCTGCCGTCCTCGGTGCGGGCGGAGCCGTCACGGCCGCCGGTGGCGGAGGCGGTGGTGCGGTACTTCACATCGACGGTCATGGACTTGTCCTCGTCAACGGGGTGGAATGGGGCCGATCCGTTCGGCTTGAGACCTCAATACCGATAAACTGGGTTGCGCGCAATATAAATAGTGCGCAATCTATTCGCTCGGTGCATGGCAGCCCGCCCTTGGGTTGAAGGCGTCTGAAGCTTCAAGCGTCGCGCCCGGTCTCCGGCATGGCAACGATGGCGGCGAAGCTGATCCCGGCCGCAGCCGCGAGGTAAAGCCCGACAAGGCCGATGCCACCCGAGCCGGCAAGCCACTGCGCCGCGAAGGGTGCGCCCGACGCGCCGAGAATGCCGGCGAGATTGTAGGTGACGGAGGCGCCGGTATAGCGCACCCTGGTCGGGAACAGTTCGGGCAGCAGCGCGCCCATCGGCCCGAAGATCCAGCCCATGGCGAAAAGCGCGAGGCAGAGGAAGCCCAGCACTTGAGCCGGCTCGCCGCTGCCGAGCATCGGCCCGAGCAGGGCGCCGAGGGCTCCCGTGACCGCGAGCCCCGACAGCATCACCGGCCTGCGCCCGAACCGATCAGCGGCCCAGCCCGAGAGCGGGATCGACAGCGCCATGAACAGGATCGCCACGCACTCGAACAGCAGGAAGGTCTTTCGCGGGTAGCCCAGCGTGCCGGTGCCGTAGCTCAGCGCGAACACCGTCGAGAGGTAGAACACGGCATAGGCCGCCACCATGGCGAGCGTGCCGAGCAGCGTCGCGCGAAGATGCGCGGAAAAGATCGTGGCGAGCGGCACCCGTTCCGGCGGCGCCTGTTCGAGGGCGGCGCGGAAGGCTGGCGTCTCGGTGAGCTTGAGCCGAACGTAGAGCCCGACTCCGACGAGGGCGGCCGAGGCGAGGAACGGGAGCCGCCAGCCCCAGGCCTCGAAATCCGCCGGGCTCAAGGCGACGCTGAGTCCGAGGAACAGGAGGTTGGCGGCGATGAAGCCGATCGGCGCGCCGAGTTGCGGGAAGATGCCGTAGAGCGCGCGGCGACCCGGCGGCGCGTTCTCGACCGCGAGCAGGGCCGCCCCGCCCCACTCGCCGCCGAAGCCGACGCCCTGGCCGAACCGCAGCAGGCAGAGCAGGGCCGGCGCCCACCAACCGATGCTGGCATAGCCCGGAAGGCAGCCGATCAGGACCGTCGACACCCCCATGATCATCAGCGAGGCGACCAGCGTCGCCTTGCGCCCGATCCGGTCGCCGAAATGGCCGAAGGCCGCCGCCCCGACCGGGCGGGCCAGGAAGGCGATGGCGAAAGTCGCGAACGCACTGAGCGTCTGCACGCCGGGCTCGCCCTGGGGGAAGAAGATCGGCCCGATCACCAGCGCGGCGGCGGTGGCGTAGATGTAGAAGTCGTAGAACTCGATCGCAGTGCCGACGAAGCTCGCGGTCAGGATTCGGCGAGCGGAGGGGGCGCTCATAGAAGGAACGCTCATGCAGCCGGTGGCTCCCACTGCCAGAACACCGTGCCGGTGAACTCGAAAACCGGCTCGCCGCGCTGGTTCTCGGCCGTATTGTGATGCGTGGCGATGCCCCAACCCGGCCGCGAGGCGGAGGCGCGTCGGTCGATCAGCGTGCTGCTGTAACGGATCGTGTCGCCGGCATAGACCGGCCGCAGCCATCTCAGATCCTTGAAACCCGGCGAGGGACCGAGCTGCGGCACCGGGCCGGAGCGGGCAGTCAGCGCGATGTCGCGGGTGAAAGTGGCGTTGAGCCGCTTCATCCAGACCGCAGCCGTCTGCCAGCCCGAGGCGCAGAGCGCGCCGAAATGCGTGGCCCGCGCGGCTTGCGGATCGAGATGGAAGATCTGCGGATCGTAGGCCCGCGCGAAGGCAATGATGTCGTCCGCCTCGAAGCGGTGAGCACCGAGTTCGCGGGTGACGCCGAGTTCGGCTTGAGCAAGGTAAGGCAGCGGCACCGCGTCCTCGGGCTCAACCACGGGGCCGGTCTCCGTGGACAACGCGACCGGACGTGGTTCCGGCACGGCGCCGGCGCGGGCGAACAGGACGGCGAAGGCCTGTGTCATCACCGCCTCGCCGCGGCCGTTGGTCAGCGTCATCGCGAGACGCGCCATGCCGCGGTCGGGCTTCGAGGACGAGGGACGAACCTCCTCGACACGCACCACGGCGCTCAGAGCATCGCCCGGTAGGACGGGCCTCAGCCAGCGCAGGTTGGCGATGCCGGGGGACCCCATCGAGGTGGCGTTCGACACCAGGGCCTGCGCGAGAAGGCGCATGCCGAGCGCCGCCGTCTGCCAGCCGGAGCCGATCAGGCTGCCGACGAAGGTGTCCTTCGCCGCCGCCTCGTCGAGATGGAAAGGCTGGGGATCGTAGAGGCGGGCGAAGGCGACGAGTTCGTCCCGGCTCACCGTGATTGGCCCGGCCATGAATTCCTGGCCGGGAGCGAGGTCGTCGAGGGAAATCAGAGCCATGGGATGCCGCATCGCGGAAAAGGTCCGCGCGTGGCTACATCATCGAACGGCCAAGCGCATCCGGGATGACTTCGAAGGCCCTCCTCTCGGAACCGGCCTCACTTCATCAGCGCGTAGGCCTGGATCCCGGCGGGCGTCAGGAGCACGACGAAGAGCACCGGCAGGAAGAACAGGATCATCGGCACGGTCAGCTTCGGAGGCAAAGCGGCCGCCTTCTTCTCGGCCTCCGTCATGCGGAAATCGCGGCTTTCCTGCGCCAACACGCGCAGGGCCTGACCCACCGGCGTGCCGTAGCGCTCGGCCTGCATCAGCGCCGTGGTAAGTGACTTGACGATCTCGAGGCCCGTGCGCAGGGCAAGGTTCTCGTACGCGACCCGCCGCTCGGGAAGGAACGACAGCTCGGCAGTCAGCAGCGCCAGCTCCTCGGCGAGCACGGTCGATTGGCTCGCGATCTCCAGACTGACCCGCCGGAAGGCGTTCTCGACCGACATGCCGGACTCGACGCAGATCAGGCACAGGTCGAGGGCATCGGGCCAGGCGCGGCGGATCTCGGCCTGCCGCTTGGTCGTGATGTTCGACAGGTAGACTTCCGGCAGCTTGAGCCCAATGAATCCGGCGGCCAGGACGAGGCCGGCCCGGATCGCCAGGGGCTGATCGAGGACCTCCAGCACGAACAGGTAGAACAAGGCGACGGCCGTGAGGACGATCGGCATCACGAGACGGAAGAAGAGGAAGGCCGTCTCGGCACTGGTCCCACGATATCCTGCCTGAACCAGCTTGGCCTTGGCCGTCTCCGTGCCGAGCCAGCGGTTGAGATTGAACTGCTCGACGACCCGTTTCATGTAGGCCTTCGGCTCGACGCGCAGGCTGACGCGGTTGTTGAGCCGCTCGCGCTCGCGCTGGCGGATCTGTTCACGCTCGTCGCTGACGAGCTTCATCCGCTTGGCGAGCTGATCGCCTTCGAGCAGCGGCTGAACCAGGGTGAAGACCGTGGCGGCGGCGGCGATGCCGGTCAGCACCGCGGCGACGGTGCGCGGGGCGAGCGCAGTGTTGACGAAGTCGTCCAGCATCCCAGTCCAGCCCGTCCCTCACGGCGCGGCTCGCGCCGCCGCCATCCACTGCCCCCTTGGCGGGGCGCTTGGTTCCTGTCCTCGCCGCCCGGCCGGGCCGGATCAGACGTCGAAACTGATCATCTTCTTCATCACCAGCACGCCCGCCAGCATCCACAACCCGGAGATCACCAGAGCGATCTTGCCGACCGAGGTCGTCCATAGCAGCGACGTGTAATCCGGGCTCGACAGGTAGGTGCCGCCGCCGATGAGGAAGGGCAGCGCGCCGATGATGCCCGCCGAGACCTTAGCCTCCATGCTCATCGCATCGATCTTGCCGGCCATCTTCTTGCGTTCGCGCAGCACCCGCGACAGGTTGCTGAGCGCCTCGGACAGGTTGCCGCCAGCCTTCTGCTGGATGCCGATCACGATCGAGAAGAAGTTCACCTCGGTCACGGGCACCCGCTCGTACATGCGCAGGATCGCGTCCGCCATCGGCAGGCCGAGCGCCTGCGCCTCGATCGCCACCCGGAACTCGCTGCGCAGCGGCTCCTTCGCCTCGCGCGAGATCATGCGCAGGCAGTCGCCCAGCGGGATGCCGGAGCGCAGACCGCGCACCACCACGTCCATCGCGTTGGGCAATTCCTCGACGAAGGCCGCAACACGCCGCTTCTGCCGCCACTTGAGCATCCAGGCGGGCAGGCCGAACCCGCCGGCAAAAAGGGCGAGCAGGCCGACGATCACGTTGTGGGAGACGAGGATGGCGGCGAGCGCGAGAATGGCCGCCATGATCCCGGAGACGACGTAGTATTTCCGGCGCGTCCAATCGAGGCCGGCGCGAGCGATGCGCAGCTCGAGCGTGACCTTGGTCTTATCCTTTTTCGCCTCCAGCTCCTTGAGGCTTTTCGCAACCTGCTCGCGGCGATTGGCGGCGGCGCCGCGCTCGGCCAGCACCGAGCGCGGCTGGCCCAAGGCCTTTCGACGCTGCTCGGCCCGGCGCTCGCCGGCGAGCAAGGGCATCAGAAAGACATAGGCGAGCGAGCCGGCGGCTACGGCCACGAGGCCGGCCGCGAGGGGAGCATTGAGCGCGTTCACAGCGGTTGCTCCACGGTGTCGGCGGCGGCGTCGAGAGCCGCGGCCAGCGCCCGCTCCTCGCCGTAGTAGCGCGCCCGTTCCCAGAAACGCGGGCGGCCGATGCCCGTCGAGCGATGGCGGCCGATCAGACGCCCGTTCGCGTCCTCGCCGAGCACGTCGTAGACGAACAGATCCTGGGTGATGATGACGTCGCCCTCCATCCCCATCACCTCCGTGATGTGGGTGATGCGTCGCGAGCCGTCGCGCATACGCATCGCCTGGATGATGACGTCGACCGAACCGGTGATCATCTCGCGAAGCGTTCGCGAGGGCAGCGAGAAGCCGCCCATGGTGATCATCGACTCGATACGCGCGAGGCACTCGCGCGGGGAGTTGGCGTGCAGCGTGCCCATCGAGCCGTCGTGGCCGGTGTTCATCGCCTGCAGCAGATCGAACGCTTCCGGTCCGCGCACCTCGCCGACGATGATACGCTCGGGGCGCATGCGCAGGCAGTTCTTGACGAGGTCGCGCATCGTGACCTGGCCCTGGCCCTCCAGGTTCGGCGGCCGGGTCTCCAGGCGCACGACGTGCGGCTGCTGGAGTTGAAGCTCGGCCGCGTCCTCGCAGGTGATGACCCGCTCGTCGTGCTCGATGAAGGCGGTGAGGCAGTTGAGCAGCGTCGTCTTGCCCGAGCCGGTGCCGCCCGAAATCACGACGTTGCAGCGGACCTTGCCGATGATCTGCAGGATCTTGGCGCCCTCGGGCGAGATCGCGCCGAAGCGGACGAGCTGATCGAGGGTGAGCTTGTCCTTCTTGAATTTACGAATCGTCAGCGCCGGCCCGTCGATGGCGAGTGGCGGGGCGATGACGTTGACGCGGGAGCCATCGGGCAGGCGCGCGTCGCAAATCGGCGAGGACTCGTCCACGCGCCGGCCGACCTGGCTGACGATCCGCTGGCAGATGTTCATCAATTGCTGGTTGTCGCGGAAGCGCACGGAGGTGAGCTGGATCTTGCCAGCGACCTCGATGAAGGTCCGGTCGGCGCCATTCACCATCACGTCGGCGATGTCGTCGCGAGCCAGCAGCGGCTCCAGGGGACCGTAGCCGAGCACGTCGTTGCAGATATCATCGAGCAGCTCCTCCTGCTCGGCGATCGACAGCACGATGTTCTTGAGGCCGATGATCTCCGAGACGATGTCGCGGATCTCCTCTCGCGCCGCCTCGCCTTCGAGCCGGGCGAGCTGCGCGAGATCGATGGCTTCGATCAGCGCGCCGAAGATCATGCTCTTCGTGCGGAAGTAATCCTCCGACTTCGGCAACGGCGCCTGAGGCGCCGGGTTGCGCGGCGGCTCGGGGCGTGCGCGCACGGTCTCCTGTTGGAGGACCGGCGGGGCAGCCGTCGTCGGCCCGGCCGGGGCGGGGGCCGGAGCGGGAGCCGATGCGGCGTTGGAGCGTCGACCGAACATGGCGCCGCGCCTTCAACAGTCTTGAGAGGAAAGAGCGCGGGCCACCGTCAGGACGCCTTCTTGCGGGTCAGCCGGGCAAGCAGCGGTTCCAGAAGATTGGCCCTGGCACGGCGGATCTCGGCCCGGCCGGTCACGGCCGCGGCGAGTTCGGAGAAGATTTCCGCGGGCTTCGAGCCGGCCTGCACTTCGGCGATCATCTGGCCGTTGTTGGCTGCCGTCCCGAACAGAGCCGGGTCGAAGGGGATGATCGCCTGAAGCGGCACGTCGAGCGCCTTGGCGAATTCGGCGGCCGCGATCTCCGGCCGCTTGGGCATGCCGACACCGTTGAGGACGACCCGGGCCCGGGCGTCGTTGGGACGCTGCTGGTGCAGCAGTGCGAGCAGGTTCTTCACGTTGCGCAACCCCGCCAGGTCGGGGGCGGAGACGATCAGGATCTCGTCGGCGCTGACCAGCACGCGCCGGCTCCAGGCGCTCCATTGATGCGGCACGTCGAGGACGATGCAGGGCACGGTTGCCCGCAGCAGGTCGGTGAGGGCGTCGAAGGCCGGTTCAATGAGATCAACCGTGCGGTCGAGAGTGGCCGGCGCGGAGAGCAGGCTGAGATTGTCGGCGCATTTCGAAAGCAATCGGTCGAGCAGGTTGGCATCCAGGCGCTCGGGCGCGAACACCGCCTCGGCGATCCCCTGCGGCGGGTCCTGATTGAAGTTGAGTCCTGCCGTGCCGAAGGGAACGTCGAGATCGGCGATGACGGTGGCGGTGCCGTGCTCGCGCGCCACGGTCCAGGCAAGGTTATGAGCGATCGTGGAGCTGCCGACCCCACCCCGCGCACCGTACACGGCGATGGTGCGCCCGACCGGCTTGGCACCCGGCGCGGCGAACAGATCCGAGACCGCGGCGATCATGCCGACCGGCTCGACCGGAGCCATCAGATACTCGCTCACGCCGCGCTGGATGAACTGCCGGTAGAGCAGCACGTCGTTGACATGGCCGATCACGAGCACCTTGGTGCCCTCGTCGCAAACCTCGGCGAGCTGATCGAGACATTCGAGCGGCCGCGACTTGAGGCCGAGGAACTCGATCACGATGACATTGGGCGTCGGCGCGTGCCGGTACGCCTCCAGGGCCGCAGCGCCCCCGCCCATCTGCACCTTCACGTGAGCCTTCTGCATCCGCCGATCGGACGCGGTGCCTTCGATCATCGCTGCCGTTTCCGGCGTCTCGCAGAAGGCCTGGATCGTGATGCGAGGGACCGGGGCGATGGTTCGCTCTGAGGCCTCGTGAGTGTCCGGCATGATGCGTGGGTTCCGGAATTTATGCCGAGTAGGCGCGGCCAGGGATCGACAGGGACTCGAGAGGGCAGCGGCCGAGAGGCCGACGCGGCTACTGGCTCTTCACTTCGCTGCTGACATTGGCCTTTCCATCTTGCCGCCAACGGGTTGACGGATCCTTGCCCTCGCGGAGCTGACCGATGTCCTGCGTGCGCCGGATCGTGTCGATGCGGCCTTCCGGCCGGCCGCGCACGAGGTCGATTGGATCGGCGACCTGGGCGGCAAAGTTAGCCCGCGTGGAGCAGCCGAAATTCCAAGTCGGCTCGTTCGACCAATTGGCGCGCAAATCACTGACGCCGAGGTCACGCGGCCAGAGCCCACATTTGTCAGCGACCTTGGCCTGCATCCGCTGGAAGCTCAGACGCACCGGCGAGGCCAGAGTCGGGTTCGCGACCGGATAGTCGACCATGCGCACGCCGCCGGGCAGGACGCCCAACTCTGCTGCGAGATGCTGTATCGCCTCGCCCGTGCGCGTGACAGGCCCGGCCAGAGCCGGCGAGACCCCGCGGGGCACCTCGACGACGAGGATGCCGCGGCCGTAGCGGCGATACTCCACGAGGAAAGCCTCGAGGTCGGCGCGCTGACGCGGATCGACATGGCCGATTCCGGTGGGGAAGATGTCGAGGCTGCGGTCGGCATCCGCCAGAACGATCGGATGCCGGGTGCGCACATCGATCGGGTAGGTCGAGCCGGTAGTGGCGACGCGCTCCGCACGGCAGGCGCCGAGCCCGGCGGCCATCAGGAGCACGGCGGCAACCGGCAGGATGCGGGAGATGGGGGGGCAGGTGGGGAGAGACATCGACTTCGATCCTGCTGGACGGGGGTCAGTCGGCGATGAAGCCGACGCGGCCGCGATAGGCCGGCCCGAGGGTGCCGCCGCCGACCGTGCCGTAGATCTTGTTCAGACGTCCGAGCAGCACCGCCTGCCCGTCGGTCGCATCGACGAAGCCGTCGTCCGGCCGCTGGATCTGCCTTGCCTCCATCGGCTGGGCGATGAAGGGCGTTACCATGATCATCAACTCGGTCTCCTCGCGCTGGTAGTCGCGCGAGCGGAATAGGGCGCCGAGGATCGGCAGGTTCATCAGTCCGGGCAGACCTCCGATCGAGGCGCGGTTCTTCTGCTGGATCAGGCCGGCCGTCATCATCGTGGCGCCGGAGGCGAGTTCCACCGTCGTCTCGGAGGTGCGCCGGGTCGTCGCCGGGACGGGCGTGACCCGGTTGGAGCCGGGGAAGGAGAAGCTGTAGCTGTTTTCCCGGTCGAGTTCGGTCACGTCGGTCGCGACCCGGATTGAGATGCGGTTTTCGGCCAGAACGACCGGCGTAAAGGCGAGGCTCACGCCGTAGGGCTTGAACTCGAGGGCGACGGTACAGGCCGCGCCGGCCACACCCGCGGCGCAGTTCGAGGGAACCGGGATCTCGCCGCCGGCCGTGAACTTGGCCGACTCGCCGGAGATCGCCGTCAGCGTCGGCTCGGCGAGGATGCGTGAGACGCCGGCCTGTTCGAAGGCGCGCAGCGTCGCCTGGAGCGAGGCGCCGCCGGAGCGGACCGAGGCCGACAGGACATTGCCGTCCGGCGTGTAGGCGCCGGTGATCGGAAACAGCGTGTTGTTCGTCAACACGTTGCCTGTCGGACTGAGCGGATTCAGCGCTGACCAATTTCCGCTGACGTTGATGCCGAATTGCTTCAGCACGGTGCGGGCCACCTCGACTACGGTGACGCGGATCATCACCTGATCCTTGTTGCGGATCGTCAGGTTGTTGATGACGGCACCGCGGGTCGCGACGCCGACGCCGGCCCCGAGACCGACGAAGGCGTTGGCGATGTCGAGCGCCTGCTGCGCCTCCGAGGCGGAGTTCACGCTGCCCGAGAGGACGAGCGATTCGCCGACCGCCTTCACGTCGAACCGACCGCTGGGCAGGCTCTGCTGCAGCGATTGCCGCAGCACGTTGATGTCGCGGGCGATGGTGACGTCGAGCGCCGCGATCTGGCGCCCTTCGGCATCCATTACGAAGATCGAGGTGGCGCCGTTGTCGATACCGATCAGGAACAGCTTGCGGCTGGAGCGGACGACCGCGTTCGCGACCGCCGGATTGGCCACGAACACCTCCTTGGCATCGCGGGGCAGATCGATGATCAGCGAGCGACCTTTGCTCAGCTCGACCCGGCGGGAGACCGCTGCCTCGTTCGGCCCGATCGTCAGCACGGGAGAGGTCGGAGCAGGATTGGCCAGAGCCGGGACCGAGCCGTACAGGGTGGCCGAGGTGAGGCAGGCGCCGGAGAGCAGGGAGAGGATGAAGCCGCGCAAGCGAAGGGGGGTGGTCATCGGTCCTGTCCTCACCGGCGCTGCTGTTTGGCGACGCCGAATCGCACCACGGTCAAGGGGCCCTCGATCGGCATGTCCGCCTCCTCGGATACCGCGGCTGTCCGGGCGGAATCTTGGATGCTGCGGAGGACGAGCGAGAGTTGTCCGACCTTCTGCGCCAGTGTGACGGTCTCGGCCTGGGCCGGCGTGAGCGCAAGGGTGGCTGTCTCCGCCGTCACGACGTTGGCGCCGTTCTTCTCCTGCACGATCTGGCCGACGGCGAGCACGCGCACGTTGGTCAGCAGAGTCTCGGCGAATTGCTCGCTCCCCTCGCTGCTGGTCTTGATGACGTCGACATGGTCGTTCGGCAGGATGAAGCCGCCAGCCGAACTCGACCCGCGGGTATCGGTCGTGATCGCCACCGCCCGCATGCCCGGCGGCAGGATCGCCGACATGAATCCGCTGCCGGCCTTGACCAGACGCTCGGGCCGGATCGGCTCGTTGGCCGAGAATCCGGTACGGATGATCGCGCCGACTGAGTCTTCAAGCCCCTTGGGAGCGGCACGGCGGTCGATCAGGCCCGGCGAGATCGCCTGCTCCGGCCAGGGCATCCAGCGCAGATCCTCGGGCTTGAGGGTCTGGCCCATGGGCAGCTCGGCCGCGGCAACCAGTACCTCGCTCATCGGAATCGGTGCGACGGGTTCGGCCTTGACGACGGGTGCGGGCTCGGGCGCCCGCTCCTCTCCCCGCATCAGCAGGGCCGCGCCGCAGCCCGCGACGAGTGCGATTCCCAGTACGGCAAGACGGGCTGGTTTCATGGGGGGCGTGGAACCGTGGCGACGGCCCTGTCGCCGTCCGGTTCCGAGACTTGCACGAGATTCGTCAAGTTAGGGTTAACCGAGCGTCACCGCTTTGTTTTCAGTGCTGTCCCGGAGGTCCACCGAAGCGTCACGTGCCGAAACAAAAAAGCCGCCCAGAAGGCGGCCTCCTCATCTCGTCGCGTAACAGTTGATCAGGGAAGCGCGAGCTGATCGAATCCGACAGCGTCCGGCAGTACGAGCAGAGCAGCGGCAGCCAGCGCGATACCATAGGGTATGCCAGTCTTCGCATCGTGCAAATGCACGGCGAAGGGAAGCTTAAGCACCAGCTTCGGCAGCGGATGCGTGCGGACCGACAGTATCGCGAGGGTCAGAGGACCGCCGAGAAGCGAAGCCATGATGAAATAATCTGGAAGATGGGCAAAGCCGATCCAGAGCGCGGTGCTCGCGGCGAGCTTCGCATCGCCACCCCCGATCCATCCGCGGGCGAACATTATGAATGTAATCACAAGAGTCAGCGCGCCGGCCGCGAGGTGCCAGGACAATTCGGCCCAGCCCATGCCGGAAGCGAGTGCGTATACAACAAATCCGATAAAGACCAAGCCGGTCACGCGATTGGAAATCCGCATCGTCAACAGATCGCTCGCAGCGGCGTAGGCCATGAGAAACGGAAAGACGACACATAGGAGGAGGTAAGCCGCCATGCTCGACACAGAACTGTTCCCAATCGGCCTATCTACTGGTTCGTTCGGATCTGGTGGCCAGTCTGCTAGAGTCCGGCCGAGCACACAGAGACTTTGAACGCCTGCCTCTTTCGGAGACCGGCGCTTCTGATCGGCGACGATGGTCCAACGGGACACATCGCTGTCGGCGAGGCATGTCGGGAGCAGCCCGCCATGCCTCACAAGACCGGTGTCGCCTAATGGAGAAATTATTTGGCAACGCCGAGCTTCGTAGTCTGCGTGTTGAGACCATCGCCGAGCGTGTCGAAGGCAGTTTTCAGCTTGCCACCAAACGTGGCGAAAATGCCGACGACGGCCACGCCGACCATGGCAGCAACCATGCCGTACTCGATGGCAGTCGCGCCGGACTCGTCAGCGATGAAGTTCTTGGCAATGTTCTTCACGATGATCTCCACTTGTCTTGATCTGATGGGTGACCGTCGGAATTCGGTAGAGGCCCCGACCGGCGACAAAGCGAGATGTAGTCTCGACGCGTTGCATTTGCGTTAAATCGATCTCCCAACCAAGCCTTCTGTCCTGCGTTTGCCGCGGTCAGTTAATGACGTATTGCAAAGATCCGTTGAATGGTCGGCATCGGGTCGCGTGGGCCGCAGAACGGACCGGCGAAGGACGACGCAACGAACACGGTTAGCGCTTCCTTCATCAGTTTCCTGTTCCGTGCCGTGACGAGAGATGCGTCTGTTCCGGATGTGTGCCGCCGTCACGGCGCGGCCTCCGGCGGCAGGGCCCGCACTCCGCGCGATCGGACCGACCCTTATGACCCGCCTGCGCCTCGACCGTTTTTCGCGCCACGCCATCCCGGCCGCCCTTTCCTTGGCCATGCTGACCGCGCCCGTTCACGCCAACGAGGCGGTGCCGCAGGGCAGCGTTTCGGTCCAAGTGGACAATGCGAAGGTGATTCGCCTGCCGGAGAAGACGCAGACCGTGGTCGTGGGCAACCCGATGATTGCCGACATCACCCTGCAGAAGAACGGCGTCGTGGTGCTCACGGGAAAGAGCTTCGGCATCACCAACCTGATCGCCCTCGACGGACGGGGCGCGATGCTCGCCGAATCGACCATCAGCGTGCAGGCGCCGCAGGCCTCGATCATCACCGTGCAGCGCGGCCTCGACCGCGAATCCTATTCCTGCACGCCGAACTGCCAGCCTTCGGTGCAGCTCGGCGACGCCACCAAGTACTTCACCGAGACCAGCCAGCAGGCCGAGGCGCGCCGCGGCATGGCGACGGCGAACAAGTAGAGCCTGCGCCACCCGTCCGGGCGTTGCCACACAGCGCCGTTGCGTGTATGGCCCGCCCGCGCCCTTGAGACACCCTTGGAGGCACGGGCGCGCTGGGACACGGTCGGGCCGTCCGCTTCGGGCGGCCTTTGTCGTTGGCCCGGCTCCAGTTTTCTACAAAAGGATCACGCCATGAGCGCCACCAAGACGCTTGAGGCCGTGGCACGCGACCGGGTCGGCAAGGGGGCCGCCCGGGCCGTTCGTCGCCAGGGCCAGATTCCCGCCGTCATCTACGGCGGCAACCAAGCCCCTGAGGCCATCGCCGTCGACCTCATCCGCACCCGCACGCTGATCTATGCCGGCGGCTTCAAGACCACGCTGTTCGACATCACCGTCGGCGGCAAGAAGACCCGCGCGATCCCGCGTGACTACCAGCTCGACCCGGTCACCGGCGCGCCGCTGCACGTCGATTTCCTGCGCGTCGTCGCCGGTCAGACCGTCACGGTCGACGTTCCCGTCCACTTCGTGAACGAGGACAAGGCGCCGGGCATCAAGCAGAAGGGCGGCACCCTCAACGTCGCGCTGCACACGGTGTCCCTCGACGTGGCCCCCGACCAGATCCCGGACGCGATCGAGGTCGATCTGACCGGCCGCGAGATCGGCGACGTGATCCACGCCTCCGACCTGCGCCTGCCGGCCGGCACCTATACGGGTGAGCCCACCGACACGGTCGCCAACCTGCTGCCGCCGACGGTGCTCGGCGCCGAGGTCGAGGCCGAGGAGGCCGCGATCGCCGAGGCGCAGGCTGCGGAGTCCGCCGACGAGAAGGCAGACGCCGAGGGCACCAGCGAGAAGAACGAGACCGAGGCGTAAGCCGCGGCAGGCGGCGCGAGCGCCTGTCCTGCGAAACACGCGATGCCCCGGCCGCCCGGCCGGGGCATTTCCGTTTGTCGGAGCATCGAATCGGGAGCACGCATGCGGCTCATCGTCGGATTGGGAAATCCTGGGCAGCGCTACGCGCGCAACCGCCACAACATCGGCTTCATGGCCGTGGACGAGATCGCCCGCGTTCACCGGGCGGCGCCGTTCCGACGCCGCTTTCAGGGCGAGGCGGCCGAAGTCGTGCTCGGCTCCGAGCGGGCGATCCTGCTCAAGCCTCAGACCTTCATGAACGAATCCGGCCGCTCAGTCGGTGAGGCGCAGCGCTTCTTCAAGATTCCGCTCGCCGACGTGATCGTGCTGCACGACGAACTCGACCTCGCGCCGGCGAAACTTCGGGTGAAGCTCGGCGGCGGCAATGCCGGCCATAACGGCCTGCGCTCGATCACGGCGCTGTGCGGCAACGATTACCGCCGCGTCCGCCTCGGCATCGGCCATCCCGGCGACAAGGCGCTGGTGCACGCCTACGTGCTCAACGACTTCGCCAAATCCGAGGAGCCTTGGGTCGAGGATCTCTGCCGCGCCACCGCGGACTACGCGCCGCTCCTGGCGGCTGGCGAGGATGCGAGCTTCCAGAACAAGGTGCATCTCGCCATGGCCGGCCGCGGCTGGGACGCGGTGAAGACACCGGCGGAGGCCGGCAAGGCGAAAGCGCGCGACGCGAATTGACACGAAAACACGAGGACACGATATCTGCGGCGTCGGGCCGGAGACCGAAATGAAGAACGTGACCGTTACCATGGACGACACGCTGCTACAGCGCGCGCGCGTTGCGGCCGCCCGCGACGGAAAGAGCCTGTCGCGCTTCATCGCCGAAACCGTGGAGCAGCGCGTGGGACGGCCGATGACCCAGTTGGAGGCGATCGAGCGCTTTCTGGCCGGTCCTTCAATGAATCTCACGGACGAGGATGGCAAAGCGCCAACTCGCGATCGGCTCTATGACGACTGAGCGCGTCTTCGTTGATACCAACGTCCTGATCTATGCCCGCGACGCCCGCAACACCGCCAAAAGGCAGTCGGCAACGAATTGGCTCCTCGATCTCGGGACCCGCGGCAATGCCAGCACCAACCTCCAAGTGCTGAATGAACTGACCCGCTGGATCCTGAAGAACGAGCCTCATCGTCCGCTGAAGGACATACAGGACGAGATCGGCGCTCTCCGCATCTGGGGCGACCGGCCCCTCTCCGATGAAGATATCGATGTCGCGTGGGCCGTCCGGGTCAAGCTCGGCTATCAGTGGTTCGATTGTCTCCTTCTCGCCGCCGCCCACCTGCAGGGCTGCCGCTACTTCCTCACCGAGGACATGGCTCACGGAACGACGTTCCTGAGCCTCACCCTCATCGATCCCTTCCGGGTTTCACCGGACGACCTCTTCCTGCGGAACTGACCCATGGGCTTCAAATGCGGCATCGTCGGCCTGCCAAACGTCGGCAAGTCGACTCTCTTCAACGCGCTGACGCAGACCGCTGCGGCCCAGGCCGCGAACTACCCGTTCTGCACCATCGAGCCGAATGTCGGCGAGGTAGCAGTGCCCGATCCGCGCCTCGATGACCTCGCCCGGATCGCCTCCTCGAAGGAGATCATCCCGACGCGGCTGACCTTCGTCGACATCGCCGGCCTCGTGCGCGGCGCCTCGAAAGGCGAAGGTCTCGGCAACCAGTTCCTCGCCAACATCCGCGAAGTCGATGCCATCGCCCACGTGGTGCGCTGCTTCGAGGACGGCGACGTCACACACGTCGAGGGCAAGGTCGATCCGATCGCCGATATCGAGACGATCGAGACCGAGCTGATGCTGGCCGACCTCGACAGCCTGGAGAAGCGCGTCGTCGCGCTGGAGAAGCGTGCCAAGGGCTCCGACAAGGAAGCCAAGGAGTTTCTGGACCTCGTCAACCGCGCCCTGCCGCTGCTGCGCGACGGCAAGCCCGCCCGGCTTGTCGAGCGCAAGCCCGAGGAGGAGCGGCTGTTCCAGCAGCTGGGCCTGATGACGGCCAAGCCCGTGCTCTACGTCTGCAATGTCGATGAGGGCGACGCCGACAAGGGCAATGCGAAGTCTCAGGCCGTGTTCGACCGGGCCAAGGCGGAGGGCGCCGTCGCCGTCGTGGTCTCGGCCAAGATCGAGAGCGAGATCGCGGTGATGCCCGAGGCGGATCAGGCCGAGTTTCTGGAGGCGGTGGGCCTGACCGAACCCGGCCTCAACCGGGTGATCCGCGCCGGCTACGATCTGCTCGGCCTCGTGACCTACTTCACGGTCGGCCCGAAGGAGGCCCGCGCCTGGACGATCACGAAGGGCACCCGCGCCCCGGCGGCGGCGGGCGTGATCCACACCGACTTCGAGAAGGGCTTCATCCGCGCCGAGACCATCGCCTTCAAGGACTACACCGCGCTGAACGGCGAGGCCGGCGCGCGCGATGCCGGCAAGCTGCGGCTGGAGGGCAAGGAGTACGTGGTGCAGGACGGCGACGTGCTGCATTTCCGCTTCGCCAACTGACAGGGCCCGCGGCGTGGAGCTCCACCCGCGCCATGCCTGGGATCTGACGCCGGCCGAGGCCGTCGCGATCCAGCGCCGGCTCCGCAGCGAGATCGTGGCCGATCGCGCCATCGATCTCGGCGCGGTCCGACTGGTGGCCGGAGTCGACGTCAGCGTGAAGAACGAGCGCTCCCGCGCCGCGGTGGTGGTGGTGACGTTTCCGGGTTTCTTGCTGGTGGAGACGGCCGTTGCCGAGCGGCCGACGCCCTTTCCCTACATTCCCGGCCTCCTGAGCTTTCGCGAAGGGCCGGTGCTGGAAGAGGCGTTCGGACGCCTGCGCGCCGAGCCGGACGTGTTCCTGTTCGACGGCATGGGCACGGCCCATCCCCGCCGCATCGGCATCGCCAGCCATATGGGTCTGTGGCTGCAGCGCCCGACCATCGGCGTCGGCAAGACGCGGCTCGTCGGCACCAACGCGCCGCTCTCCGAGGAGAAGGGCGCGCACGTCCCCCTGATCGATCGAGGCGAGACCATCGGCGCCGTGGTCCGTACACGTACGGCCAAGCACCCGCTGTTCATCTCGCCGGGGCACCTCGCCGACATCCCGAGCTCGATCGAGCTGGTGCTGGCCTGCTCGCCGAAATACCGCCTGCCGGAGCCGATCCGGCTCGCGCACAAGACGGCTGGGAACTTTTAGTCTGCAGATATACCTGAATCCTGGTTCTCCACGCGTTCGAAGTTGAAACTAGGATCTTGTGAATCAGCGCCCCCTGATTCATTAAAAATATACTTCGAGAAAGCTGTTGCGCGCGATACGCGGCTGGCGCGATCAGATGCAGCGCGAGCTACATTTCTGGCATATGAAACCACATTTGCATCATAGGATTTCCACTGATCTTCATCAAGCCTGAGTATACTGTCGACTCTTTCCCCAAACTCGATCAATTTCTTCGATATCCCGCTAATTCTATCGCCGGGCAATGGTATCTGCTTCTCACGCTCTGCAAGCTGCAGGAACAATGTGTAGAAGTCCGATTTTTTCTTCCACCTAGTTTTTGAGAGGTCTGGCAGGAGGCGAGTTATTTCGACAGTTATTTTTCTGAACGTCTCAATCATGTAATCCTTGTTCTCAAACTCTGCTTCATATAATTGGTAGTAATTATCCAGTTTATCCTTCTTATTCTGCGGCCCATGAAGAAAAGTAATTGCTAGCTCACTGATAAACTCATGATCAAGCATCCGGCGATGATCGTTTGCCGAGAATATACCTGAATTAGACCAAAATGTATCGGCGTCAGCAATGTATTGCACAGATTTAATGAAAGGCCCCCAATACGTTGCGTTTCTTAGCTCTTGATCAGTAAGCGTCACAACGTTCTTGTTCAAGCGTGCGAAAATTCCCCTGATATCCTCCTCCTTTAGAGTTGGGGGCAATATCCTGACGACAAATTTGTAGTTATATATTGATTTCTTTTCCTCAGATGTCAGCTCCTCAAACTTTCTTCCGCGCCATTGCTTTCCGACATCATCCCCATCAAGAGAAAATTCTCCATGCAGGTAATCGAGAACAGCCCTAATGCGTTGCTGCCCGTCTACCACAATATGAACTTCTTCTCCCGAGTCCCCTACAACATCCTGCATATATAGCTCAGGAATCGGCAAAGCATTTAATATAGTATCAATCAGATAAGATTTTTGAACCTTAGTCCATACAGCATTGCGCTGAAATGGAGCGGCCAGAACTAAATCTTCGCTCGAAAAAGCATTATTAAACCACGTAATTGTTCGATGCGTAGTATGAAGAAAGTTTTCTGCTTGAGACACTTCATTCCTCCGTGGGAATTACACTGATTTCGCTGTCGCCGGAGTCCTCCTCGACTGGTGCGACGAGGCCTTGCCGCAGTGAACTTATATTCGAGGCCTGATAATATCTCAGGGAGTCGAAATCCTTATATATTCTTAACTTCACTTGCCGCCCATTCGTCGGAACTATCTGGCTCATTCTTTCCAGGGCAGACATCCATTCCTTCCCGAATGGAAGCAGCTCAAGTATCGAGTCAGCGGCAATCGTTCCTGAAAAAATGTATCTTTCTCTATGGCATTTGATAGCGAATTTTGTTTTTGACGGAAGAGATAACCAAGACGGCCGCAATTGTCTCAAATATCTCCAAGATATGTCAAAGTAATGTGGACTTATGATGCCGCAATCGATGTCAGAATTGTCGTCAAACGATTTGAATGACTTCACTGGGTTCAGGCTGTAGCCAAGAGCAGCACTACCAGTCAAAACAATATCCCTAGGATCTACATCGATATTTTCCGCCAAAACAGTCTTCCATTCTATCCAGTCCGAAACGATCCCGTCAAACAGGAATGGAACTGGCTCGAAAATGAAATGAGATACAAAATTGCGCGGCTCTATCTCAATCATTGCAGTGTACAATTCGCTCAAATCAGAGAACATGAAGCCCCTCGAATCTTACAAATTATTATCGAACCCAACCATATTTTCTGAGATCGACAGGCATGTTACTGCCTCACGCTATTCATATGTCAGTGCGCCTCTTCCCAATTGCCCGCCGCCCGCGCCTCGACCACCAGCGGGACGCTGAGTGAGAGCGCCGGCGCCGGTGCTTCCTCCATCACCCGCGCGATCACCGGAATCGTCGCCTCGACCTCGTCGTCGGGCACCTCGAACACGAGTTCGTCGTGCACCTGCAGCAGCATCCGCGCCGTGAGCTTCTTCGCCTCCAGCGCGTCCTCCATCCGCGTCATGGCGCGGCGGATGATGTCGGCGGCGGTGCCCTGAATCGGAGCGTTGATGGCCTGACGCTCCACGCTCGCCCGCTCGGACGGGTTGTTGGAGCGGATCTGCGGATAGTGGCAGACGCGCCCGAACAGGGTCGTCACGTAGCCCTTTTCGCGGCAGGAACGCTTGGTGGTGTCGATGTAATCGCGGATGCCGGGGAAGCGTTCGAAATACTGCTTGATGAAGGCCGAGGCCTCTTCGCGGCCGATGCCGAGGCGGTCGGCCAGGCCAAAGGCCGAGATGCCGTAGATGATGCCGAAATTGATGGTCTTGGCCCGCCGCCGCAGATCGCCGGTCATCTGATCGAGCGGCACGCCGAACATCGCCGAGGCGGTCGCCGCGTGAATGTCGAGCCCCTGTTCGAAGGCCTCGCGCAATTGCGGGATGTCGGCGATGTGGGCGAGCAGCCGCAGCTCGATCTGGCTATAGTCGGCCGAGATCAGCTTCTTGCCCTCGGGCGCGACGAAGGCGCGGCGGATGCGCCGCCCCTCCTCCGTGCGGATCGGGATGTTCTGCAGGTTCGGATCCGAGGAGGAGAGCCGGCCGGTCGTCGTCGCGGCAAGCGCGAAGGAGGTGTGAACCCGGTTGGTGCCGCGGTCGGCATGCTCCTGCAGCGAGTCGGTGTAGGTCGATTTCAGCTTGGAGAGCTGGCGCCAGTTCAGGATCTTCTTCGGCAGGTCGTGGCCGGCCTGGGCGAGTTCTTCGAGCAGCGTCGCGGGCGTGGCCCATTGGCCGGACGGCGTCTTCTTGGCGCCGGGCAGGCCCATCTTGCCGAACAGGACGTCGCCGATCTGCTTCGGCGAGGAAACCTGAAAACGCTCGCCCGCGTCCTCCTGGATCTCCTCCTCCAGCCGCGCCAGAATTTGCGAAAAGTCGCCGGAGAGGCGGCTCAGCATGTTGCGGTCGATGGCGATGCCGGCCCGCTCCATCCGCGCCAGCACCGGCACCAGCGGGCGCTCCAGCGTCTCGTAGACGGTCACCCGGTGCTCGGCGACGAGGCGCGGCTTCATCATCCGCCACAGGCGCAAGGTCACGTCGGCGTCCTCCGCCGCGTAGGCCGTCGCCTTGTCGATCGCGACGCGGTCGAAGGTGACCTTGTTGCGGCCGGTGCCGGCCACATCCGCGAAGGTGATCGGCTGATGGCCGAGATGGCGGCGGGCCAGTTCGTCCATGCCGTGCCCGCCCTTGCCGGCATCGAGCACGTAGGAGATCAGCATCGTGTCGTCGAAGGGCGCCACGTCGATGCCGTAACGGTGCAAGACCGAGAGGTCGTATTTCAGGTTCTGCCCGACTTTGAGCGTACCCGCATCCTCCAGCAGCGGCTTCAGCAGCTTCAGCGCGGTGTCGAACGCGATCTGGCCGGGCTGCTTGTCGGAGGCGTCCGCTTCCGCGCTGCTCTCGCCGAACAGGTCGCCGCCCTTCACCTCGGGCTTCACATGGGCGAGCGGGATGTAGGCGGCCCGCCCCGGCGCGGTGGCGAGCGAGACACCGACGAGGCCGGCCTTGGCCGCATCGAGCGCGTCGGTCTCGGTATCAACCGCGATGATTCCGGCCTCGTAGCTCTCGGCGATCCAGGCTTCCAACTGCTCGACCGTGGAAATCGTCTCGTAGGCCGACGTGTCGAACGGCTTCACCGCCTCCGCCGCACGGGCGGCCACCAGGGTCGAGGGCGTCGGCTCGGCGGGGCCGCGCTTCTTCGGAGCCTGATCCGGCAGGTCGAGATCGGCGAAGGGATCGATCTCGCCTGCTTCGGGCGGCGCCGCGCCGTCCGTCCGCTCCGGAGCGGCGGCGGTCTCGGGATCGACCGGCACGTCGTCGCCGAAGAACGGCACCGCATCGCTGCCGCCGGCCGCATTGGTGTAGGCGTGGGGCTGGGCGCCGGGCAGCAGTGCCGGGTCGGGCTTCACCGCCTCGGGATCGACGTGGAGCATCTGCGCGATGCGCCGCGTCAGGGTGTTGAACTCCATGGCTTTCAGGAAGCCGACGAGCTTTTCCGGGTTGGGCTGCGGCACGCCGAGTTCGTCGAGCGGCACCGGGACCGGCACGCTCTCTTCGAGCGCCACGAGGCGGCGTGAGAGCTTGGCCTGATCGATGTTGGCGAGCAGCGTCTCGCGGCGCTTGGGCTGCTTGATCTCGGCGGCCCGCTCCAGAAGCTGCGCCAGGCTGCCGTATTCCTTGATCAGGGCGGCGGCCGTCTTGAGCCCGATGCCGGGCACGCCCGGTACGTTGTCCGATGTGTCGCCGATGAGCGCGAGCGCGTCGCCGATCTGCTCCGGCGTCAGTCCTTCCCACTTAGCGATGATCGCGTCGCGGTCGAGGTTGCGCTCGGGCCGGTAGCCGGGCTTGCCTTTGGCGCCGGACTCGAAGTCGTAGAACCGGATCTTGTCGGAGACGAGCTGCATCAGGTCCTTGTCGGAGGACACGATGATGACCTCGGCGCCCCGCGCCTCCGCTTGGCGCGCGTAGGTCGCGATCAGGTCGTCCGCCTCGTAGCGTTCCAGCTCCACCGCATGCAGGCCGAAGGCGCGCACCGCATCGCGCATCAGCGGCATCTGGCGCTTGAGGTCGTCCGGCGCGTCGGGGCGGTGGCCCTTGTAGTCGGGGAACAGCTCCTTGCGGAACGAGCCCTCGGACTTGTCGAAGACGATGCCGAGATGGGTCGGCTTCACGCCCGCCGCGCCATCTTGGAGAAACTGGGCGATCTTGGTGCAGAACAGCCGCACCGCCCCCGTGGGCAGGCCATCGGAGGGCCGCGTGTTGTATTTCTGATCCTGATTGATCGACTGAAAGTAGGCCCGGAAGATGAAGGACGAGCCGTCGACGAGGATCACCCGGTCGTCAGCGCCGACGGGCTTGTCCGGTTGCGGTTGCGTCTCAGCGGTCATCGGTCGAACAGCCATCGGCGAGCGGGGGCCCGGAGGCGGGCCGCGCCGATCCATAGAGCATTTTCGCTCCCTCAGGACATCGCCCACCTGTCGGGAAATGCCGCAGATCCCCGGCTTCTCCCACGGCTGATGTTGCGGGTGTCGGCGCCTGACGCGAGCGCGGTCAGGCTCCAGCGCCCGTCGGCGGACGCAGGGCTCACGAAAAATCGCGGGCCCGGGGGCCGATGTGCGCTCGTGCACGATACGTTTCGAATTCAACGCGGATACGGGAAATCGTTGAAATAGAACTGCTTTTCGAACGCGCGCAATGTCGCTGCATCAAATTTCATCGCTATTTCAGCTGATCTGAAATATATCGATGCTGCACTGCGACAAACAGGGACTTGTCCCACAATTTCTCGAGCCCAAATCGGTATCATCGAAGGACGGTCCGCAGTCAGGACGGGTCTCTACTCGGACTATTCTATGCAATGCGCTGCCCGCCTACACAGATAGAGGTACAATCATGACGAACCGCACCAAGATCACCACCGCCGTTGCCCTCGCTCTCGGCTTGGCAACGGCTCCGAGCTTCGCCCAGGGCGTCCCGTCCGACAGCGCCAGCTATAATCGTGACGGCACGCTCAATGTCTGGGGTGCGCATATCGACCCGGTGCGCGAGCGCGGAGGCCTCATCGGCGGCGTCGGCAACGTCGTCGGCGGCGTGACCAACACGGCTGGCGCCCTCGTCGGGGGCACGCTCGACGCGGCTGGCACCGTTGTCGGTGGCACGGTGAACGCCGCGGGCAACGTGGTGGGTGGCACCGCGGATGCCGCGGGCGACATCGTGACGGGCTCGGTCCGTCGTCCGGCCGGCTACACCGCCTATCAAGGCTCCGGCACCTACGGCGAGCCGCTCAATCGCGCCGGCGCCTACGGCCGCACAGCCTACTGAGCGCCTTCGACGCTTCGACAGCAGCAAGGAGAGCGGCAGGGCGAGAGTCCTGCCGCTCTCTTTCGTTCGACACCATCCATCGAGACGTCTGACGCCGCGCACCGGCCGACGACCGGCTCGACCATCAGTCTTCGGCTATCCAACCGGCCGTCTCTCGCCGGGTGGATGACCATGCCGCCCGGAATAGGCCAATCACCGCGTTCGCCGCTCTTCTGGTAAGCCCCTTCGATCCATCACCAGCAAGGCGCGAAAATCGACAAGACGACGGGTACCGAGTTGAAGGCGGGCAGCTTCGTCTTCCTCATCGAGACGTTGCCGCACGCCCTCTGGACGATGGGCGAGCTGGTCGTCCTGCTGGTCGACGGCAGCGGCCCGTTCAGCGTGAACGACCTCTACCCCGCCAACGACCGGAACAAGGCGCGAAACCGCGGCAGAGGGGTCGCCGTCAGGCAGCGGCTCCCACCGTGTCGGCCATGCGCGCGTCGCGGGTTCCGAGCGGTTTGGGCTCACCCACGGTCGTGTCCTTGGCGGTCTGGTGCTCGAGTTCGGCGTTGAGCTGCGCACCGAGCAGAACGATCGTGGTCGAGAGCCAGATCCAGGTCATGAAGCCGATCGCGGCGCCGAGTGAACCGTAGGTCTTGTCGTAGCTGCCGAAGTTCGAGACGTACCACGAGAACAGCAGCGAGCCGGCCAGCCACAGGAACGCGGCGACCATGCCGCCCGGCGTCACCCAGCGCCAGCGCGGCGCGTCCCGGCTTGGGCCGTAGCGATAGAGCACCGCGAGCATCATGATCACCACGACGAAAAGCGCCGGCCAGCGCAACAGCGCCAGCCACCACGCGTCGCTCGACATTCCGAGAAACTGGATCGCCACCGGCACTGCGACGATGCCGGCGAGCGCGATGACGACGAACAGCAGCGCGCCGGCGGTGAAGGCCAGCGAAACGAGATTGAGCTTGAAGAAGCCACGCCGCTCGCGCTCGTTGTAGACGAGGTTGAGCGCGTCGAAGACGTGTTTCACTCCGCCGTTGGCGCTCCAGACCGAAAGCGCGATGCCGAAGAGCGCCGTGAGGCCCAGCGCCGTGTCGCCCTTCTCGGTCAGCCGTTTCACCTGCTCCGAAAGGATATCGACCCCGCCCGATGGGAAAACGCCGCGCAAAGCCTCGATCTGCTGGTTGATGGTCGAGACGTCGGCAACGAGACCGTAGACGGAAACCAGAGCGGCGATGGCCGGGAAGATCGCGAGAAGTACGAAAAAGGTCACGCCTGCCGAGACGAGGGTGAGGCGATTCTCGCCGATATCCCGATAGGTCCGCTTGAGGATGTCCTTCCAACCCGCGGCCGGCATCTCGGTCGGACTTTCGGCGGAACGGCCGCGATTGTGCTCGGTCCGCGCCACGTGGTGGGCGTCTGCGCCCTCGTGCGAGGGCGATTCCTGACGCGCCGAGTCCTGTCCGGCATCGCCGCTCGGTCGAGTCCGATCTGCGGAGGCGACGGACCGGCGCGGAAGGGCGACAACCCCGAGGAGCGCAGCTCCCAAAGCCATCGTCCAGAGAGCCGGATAGCGAGGATTGCCGGCTGAGCCCGCGGTTGCGTCGGGAACGGCTCGGTCGGAAGTAGGCATGGAGAGATCGGCTCCGTCCGCCGCAGGATCGACGGCGCAACTCGGCAACCCTTTGGCCTGACTTCGGGTTCACACGAACGTGAGACGGGTGGCCGGAAGCAACTTCCTAACGAGCGTCTCAGAAAATCCACATTCACGCCAAGTTTTCGCCGGAACTGTTAAGATTGGCTCCAGTTAACAGCGCATCGGTCGAACGCGACCGCCTCGCTTCAGGAGCCGTCGATGCCCTCGACTCTTTCTCGCTCCGGACGACGCTTCGCGCTCGTCCTGGCCTCATCAGCCCTCGTTCTGTCGACCGTTGCCGGTGTGCATGCCCAAGAGGGCGGTCTCGGCGGCCTGTTTCAGCAGCTTTTCGCCCCGCAACAGGCGGCACCTGCGCCGGCCCCGGTCGTGCCGGCCTATGGCGGCGGCGAGGTCAACGAGCGCTACCGCTGGCGGCGCCACCGCAGCACGGCGGAACGAAATCGCCCGAAGGTACGCTACGCAGCCCTGCCGAAGGGGGCCTTGCCGAAGGATGAGGGCAACGGAATCAGCGGCAAGCAGCCGGTCGATTCGAAAGCAATTGCCGCCAATCCGACCGCGGCACTTCTGCGCGACGAAACTCTCCGACCGGGCGACATCGTCGTTATGCAGAACGGTCCCAAGGTCTTCATGGGACACGGCGATCGCGGCCGCGGCACGAAGGCGGCGCGCCATCGCATGAGCGATTTCGAAGATGTGAAACACGCCCGAACCATCAACGCAAAGACCCGCCGCCAGTTGATGGCGATGATGCTGCCGCACGGCGCCATGCCGGCCGACGAGGCCCGGAAGGCGCTCGCCAAAGCCCGCCGCCTTGCGCCTCAGGAGACGATCGAGCCCGTCAACCGGCAAGCCCGCGTCGAGGTGGGCCCGGTTCCCGCTCGCATCATCAACCCCTGGCAAGCCGCCCGCTGAAGCAGGGAAATGCCTTTAGGTCCGGCGGACAGGCCATCCCTGTCGGCCGCTCCAGGAACGCAGACGCAGCAAGTTCGAAAGCGAAGCTTTGCCCGCTGCGGACCGGCACAGAATGTCTGATGCGTAGACCGATGCGATCACAGCGTTTGTGGATCGGTCTGAGAAGTTCATCCCGGACGAGTTCGCGAAATCTTCGGCCAAAATTGGCCTGCGCGACTGTCTACGGGGCAGGTATGATGGTGGAGCCTAACGGGATCGAACCGATGACCTCTTCCATGCCATGGAAGCGCTCTCCCAGCTGAGCTAAGGCCCCATCATTTCTGCAGAGACCGGTTCCGGTCCCTGTCGTCGCCGGCGGCGCTGAGTGCGTCGGCGACGAGCGGTTCTATAAGCGGAGGATCGGCGGGACTCAACCCCTTTTTCGAAGGCTTGGCCGGATTTTTGAGCCGCCTCTCGATCCCACCGCTTTCCTGCTCTCAGGCCTAATCCTCCCCGATCCGAGCGAGGCGCTTCGCTTCTGATACGGATCGTAGAGACCGCATGCGGCGTGAGCGTGGAACGCGCACCACGCCGCGCTCACCGTCACTGCTGAGCTCGAACCACGTAGCGTTCCATCAGCAGGCCGATGGTCAGGCTGCCGAAAACCCAGCCGAAGAGATAAAGATAATCAATCTGGACAGGCATCGTCGGATCGTAACCCAGACGGACCCACTCGATGATCTGCGTGATCGGATTCCATTTCATATAGTAGTAAATCTCTTCAGGCATGTAACACGCGATAAAGTACACACCACTTGTCATATAAAGAGTTATTGTTACCAATATATATCCGAGCGCCCATCCTGGAAAAACGGAGCATATCCCGACGTTGATTGTCCCGACACCGATCCCGAGCGCGATCGCCGTCAGGTACCCGCCAATGGCCGTTATCATATCGACCGGAACAGGGTCGACGCCGAAGCAGATGAGAACGACGAAGACGAGACAGACGCCCAAGAAGCTGCTGACGATCTCGACCAAGATGCGCGCAACGACGGTATCAAAGCGCTTGACCTGCGGGAAATAAGTCAGTGGCTTGTGAACCATGTAGCCCTTCATCACCTCGCGGGAGATGTACTGAAAGGCGAGCGCCGGAAGCGCGCCCGACGCGACGAACATCATCGGATCGTCGCCCATCGGCGATTTTATGCCGCGGAAGGCCATAACTCCAACGATGATGGCCAAATGCGCGCAGGGCCACAGCACCTGCACCAGATAGCCCCAGTAATTTCCGCCGAAACGGCTGCGCATGTCGCGCAGCATCAGGGCGCTGAGAACGCGCAGATAGACGTCGAGATAACTCTGACGTTGAGGCAGAGACGGGGCTTAAGCGTTCATGGGATCCGTCGCAACGAGGCAGTCGCGTCGTTATGCGCGCCTCTAATCGCGACGAAATCGAGGACGGATCAGGTGTTGCCGCGCCGACCCGCTTCGTCCGTGCGGGACGCGATGCGGTAGAAGGCGGCGAGCACCAGCAGGAAGACCGCGAGCCCGAGCCAAGGTCCCGCCCCGCCCAACGCATCGACTGCGAAGGCGAGAGAGGCGCTGCGGCCGCTCAGCGTGTCGGCAGCCGCGAGCAACACGCCGACGACGCTCTCGCCGACGAGGAAGCCCGACGCCAGCAGAACACCGCGACGGCGTCCGCCCGCCCGCTCGGCCTCGCCGGCTTTGCGCAGGCGGCGTTCGGCAAGCCAGCCGACGAGGCCGCCGAAGGCGATCGTCACGACGACTTCCAGCGGAAGGTACATCCCGATCCCGACGGTGAGCGCGGGGAAGGAGCGGCCTCCACGGCGCAGGTGCGTCTCTAAGGCGACGAGCAACGCTCCGAGACCGGCGCCCGTCGCCACCATCGACCAGGGCAGCTCGCCGCGCACGATGCCGCCGGCGATCTGGGTCATGAGAGCGGCCTGCGGCGCCGGCAGGGCGGAGGCCTCGTCCATGCCCTCGCGAGGCAGCGCGCCGACGAAGCCGTAGGCGTTGTAGAGAAGATCGAGGAGCGGCGCGATCACCAGGGCGCCGACACCGACGCCGGCCGCCAGTGCCAACTGCTGGCGCCAGGGGGTGGCATCGACGAGCTGGCCTGTTTTGAGATCTTGAAGGTTGTCGTTGGCGATCGAGGCCGTGGTGACGACGATGGCCGAGAGCAGCAGCACGGCGGCGACGACGAAGCGCTCGCCCTCCGGCCCGGCGGCGCGGCCGAGCATCAGCGGCAGCAGCAGGGCCGCGAGCAAGGTGGTCAGGATGCCGATGCCGGAGATCGGGCTGGAGGAGGAGCCGAGCAGTCCGGCGAGGTAGCCGCAGGCGGCCGCCATCAGGAAGCCAAAGCCGACCGTGAACAGGGTGGCGAAGGCAATTAGCGCGAAGCGCATGCCACCGAGTTCGGCGCCCGCACTGAAATGGAAGAAGAGCCACGCCAGCGGCAGGGCAAGCAGGAGCGCTGTGCCCGCGACCCATGTGATCGGCAGGTCGCGCTCCTGGCGGGGCAGTTGACGCAGGGCGTGGCCGCCGCCCCGCGCGGCTCTGAGGGCCGAGCGGATGCTGCCGAGGATCGAGCGGCCGAGGGAGGCGACGGTCCAGATCGCGCCGACGGCGATGATGCCGGCACCGATGAGGCGAACCTTCTCCGACCACACTGCCCGCGCCGCCTTCTCCGCGCCCGCTGTACCGGTCCCATCGCCGAAGGCGGTGAGCAGCGGCACCGCGAGGCCCCAGGCCAGGGCTACGCCGGCGAGCAGGGCGAGGCAGGCCCCGAGCCCGACGAGGTAGCCGACGCCGACGAGAGCCGGAGAGAAGCCGGTGGCGAAACGGAATAGGGCCGGCCCTGCGGCCAGCGTGGTGTGGAGCCCATCGGCGAGAAGACGGAAACCGGTGGTGGCGAGACCGATCAGGCCCCCCGCGCCGGCTGCACCGAGCAGGATGCGCAGGCCGCCACGGTCGCCGGCCTCGCCGGCATGCAGCACTTCGGCCGCAGCGGTGCCCTCGGGATAGGGAAGCCCGGCGCCCATCACGAGCGCGCGTCGCAGAGGGATCGAGTAGACGAGGCCGATCAGCCCGCCGACGAGGCAGACGGCAGTGGTCTGCCAGAACGGAAACCCATGCCAGTGGCCGATCAGCACGAGGCCCGGCAGCACCAGGATGACGTTGCACAGGGTGCCCGCCGCTGACCCTTGCGTCTGGACAATGTTGTTCTCGAGAATGCCGGATCCGCCGAACAGGCGCAGCAGGCCCATGGAGAGCATCGCCGCCGGGATCGAGGTCGAGAAGGTAACGCCGGTCTTCAGTCCCATATAGAGGTTGGCGGTCATGAACACGACCGTGATCACCGCTCCGAGCAGCAGCCCGCGCAAGGTGATCTCGGCGATGTGGCGCGAGCCGTCCCCGCCGGTCTCGCCGGGATGTAGGGAGCGTTCGTCGGATCGTGCATCCACGGGCAGGCGTCTCCGGTGCCGTCCCGGTTCTCGGGACGTCGGCATCGTTCGGGAACCCGACGGCCCCCTCGTCTGATCCCCCGTCGCGCGTTAGCTGCTGCCAAGCCTGGTTCGGCGATCGACCGGCGCGATCCCGCGGGCCCGGCCCGCTTCGAGAAGAGAACGACAGATGAGCCGACCGGTGCGTCACGAGATTCCGCCGCGCTCGGGGGCGGCCTTCACCCTCGACCGTGGCCAGCGCCTCACGGTGATCGACCCTCAGGGCGAGCAGGTGGCCGACCTCGTCGCCTTCCGCCGGGACGACCTCGACGAGGTGATCTCCTCGGGCCGCACCATCGACTACGCCTCGCGCATCTTTCTGACGACGGGCGACCCGATCTACTCCAATCGCTCCAACGTGCTCCTGCGCATCGTCGAGGACACGGTGGGCCGCCACGACTTCCTGCTCACGCCCTGCTCGGCCGATACGTTCCGGATCATCTATGGCGACGAACACCCGCACCGGGGTTGCTTCGGCAACCTCGCCGCGGCGCTTGCGCCCTACGGCATCGTGCCGGACCGCATCCCGGTCGCCTTCAATGTGTTCATGCACGTCACCGTCGACGGGCAGAGCGGCGAGATCGCCGTGCGCCCGCCGCTGAGCCGGGCCGGTGACCGGGTGAGTTTCGTGGCGGAGACCGATCTCGTCGTCGGCTTGACCGCCTGCTCGGCCCTGCAATCGAACAACTTCTCGTTCAAGCCGATCCATTACGAGATCGAGTCTTGATGCCGCCCGGCAAGATGTTTTCGCGAGCCGACTGAACTCTGCGCCACGATGCCGCGGATGTTCAAGACAATCCGCAGGTGAGCTCCAAGGCTCACGTTCGATGTTATCCCCAAGCCTCGCGGAACATTGGTCGGGAGCCGTGGTTCCCCGCGCAGTCCACTCCTTCCGAGGACCGGCGGACTGCGTCGGCCGGCTCCCTCCCCACGCTCTTCACGAACCAGGCCGGCAGGTCCGGTCGCGACGTCCGCTTGTCCGCTCCGCACGAGGTGTCATGCTGCTGCCCACCGACGACACCGGTCATCCGCTCGCCGAGCGCTTCCGGCACTTCATCCGCCAACAACCCTTTCCTTGCGTCGGCGCTAAATCCGCCCTGTCTCGTGGCCAACTGAAGGTTCTGGTCGCTCACGACATCGCCTCCGACGCCGACGACGCGCGGATCTATCCGGCGCTGCTGGCCTTCATCTGCCGCTACCGCGCCCGCCGCGAGCAGTTCCAGAGCTTCGCCGTGGTGTTCGAGAAGTCTTCCAACCTGAGCGAGGAAGCGTTCGAGGCTGCCCTCTGGCGGCGGATGCAGTCGCTGTCCGACCATGACAGCGGACTGGGCCACGCCCAGGATCCGCGGGTCTCGGCAAACCCGGATGACCCGCATTTCTCGATGAGCCTGGGCGGCGAAGGCTTCTTCATCGTCGGGCTGCATCCCGGTGCGAGCCGCAAGGCACGCCGCTTCGACCACCCGGTCCTGGTATTCAATCTGCACGACCAGTTCGAGCGCCTGCGGGCCGAGGGACGCTACGACCGACTTCGCGACTCGATCGTGGAGCGGGACGTGGCCTGGGCTGGCTCGGTCAATCCGATGCTTGCCCAGCACGGCGAGCGATCGGCCGCCCGGCAGTTCAGCGGGCGGGCGGTGCCGGACGATTGGGTCTGCCCCTACCAGCGCCGAGAGGGGGCGGCGCAGTGGGATGCGCAGCAGGTCGCGGCGGATCTGCGCTCGGGCGCCTTCGTCGCCGGGCAGATGGAGGGTTAAGAATGACCACGGCCGATGGTCTGACCCGCCCTGCACGCCAGCCCGAGACGGGCTACGGCGACGCGAATCGGGATGAGGCGCTTCTCGCCCTTGCCCGTGCTGTGCGCGACAGTGGCTACCGCTTCACCACGGTGACCCCGGCCACGCATGCCAGGGTCAATGCCCGGCCAGACAACGCCGTCGCGCAGTCCCTGCGCGACGTGCTGGGCTGGAGCCGGCCGTTCCGCGAAGGTCTGATCCCGGCGGACGTGACCGACCTGATGCGGCGGGCGGACGTACTCGACCGCGCTGAGGGTCCCGACGGTAGCCTGTTGAAAGCGCGGGTGCGCCTGTCGAGCCTCGCCGACGAGTTGTTCCTGCACACGGCCTATCCGCCGATCGCGGCGGATTCGGTCTTCTTCGGCCCGGACACGATGCGCTTCGCGGAAGCCGTCCTCGCTCACCTCGATGACCGCGTCCGCGCCGGGCAGCCGGCACCGCGGCGGGTCGCCGATATCGGCTGCGGATCGGGCGCGGCGGGCATCCTCGTCGCCAAGAGGGTGCCGCAGGCCGAGGTCGTCCTCGTCGACATCAACCCCGCTGCCCTCCGAACGGCGGGGATCAACGCCCGGCTTGCGGGCGTCGAGAACGTGCATCCCGTCCACAGCGACATGCTGAACGACGTCGAAGGCACGTTCGACCTCATCCTCTCCAACCCGCCCTTCATGGTGGATGCCGGCGGGCGGGCCTACCGGCACGGCGGCGGGCCGCTCGGGGCCGGGCTCTCGCTGCGGGTGGTCGAGGCGGCGGCCGAGCGACTGGCACCGGGCGGCTCTCTCGTCCTTTTCACCGGTTCGGCCATCGTCGAAGGCCAAGATGGCTTCCGGGTGGAGGCGGGCGCGATCTGCGAGCAGGCCGGCCTCGATTGGTCTTACCGCGAATTCGACCCGGACGAATACGGCGAGGAACTGGACGATCCGGGCTACGCGGCAGCCGAGCGCATCGCGCTGGTCATTCTCACCGCCACACGCCCGGCCGGCGCCCGATGAGCGCGGCGGAGGGCGGAACGGACGAGCGCGACGAGTTCCAGCGCGACGCGCTCGCCGGCCTCGCGAGCGAACCGAAGACGCTGCCGGGCAAGTATCTTTGGGATGAGACCGGCTCCGATCTGTTCGACCGGATCTGCGCGCATCCCGACTATTACCCGACGAAGCGCGAGATGGCGCTCCTGCCCCGCGTCGCGGCCGAGGTTGCGGCACTCGTGGGACCCGGCGTTAGCGTGGTGGAGTTCGGCAGCGGCGCGAGCCGGAAGATCCGCACCCTGCTCGATGCCCTTGAGGCACCCGCCGCCTTTGTCGGTCTCGACATATCCGGCGCCTATCTCGAAGCGGCCATCGCCCGGCTGGCACCGGATTATCCCGGCGTGGCGATGACGCCGGTCTGCGCCGACTACTCGAAGCTGGTTCGCCTGCCGCCGGGTGCGGCGGCTCCGCCGATCCTCGGCTTCTTTCCCGGCACCAGCATCGGCAACTTCACACCGGAGCAGGCCAGCGGCTTCCTCGCACGCGCGCGTGAGGCGCTGGGGCCGAGCCACTTCCTCGTAGGCGCCGATCCGACCCAGGACCCGGCTCGGCTGCGCCGCGCCTACGGAGAATCGGGTGGGCTGATGGCAGCTCTCCATCTCAATCTTCTCGACCGGATGAACCGGGAGCTGGGCAGCGACTTCGACCGGGACAATTTCCGCCACGAGGCGCGGCTCGCCGACGACCCGTTCCGCGTCGAGGCCCATCTCGTGGCGCACCGGGCCGCCTCTTACCGGATCGGCGAGCGGACCATTCACTTCGAGGCCGGCGAGAGCATCCGCACCGACACCTCCCACAAATACGCCCCCGATGAGTTCCGCGAACTGGCAGCGGCGCAGGGTTGGGACCCGATCCGTCTCTGGATCGACGACGACAGCGGTTTCAGTCTGCACCTGCTCCGGGCGCGGTAGAGCTTCTACCCCAGCGGCCGGCCTTTCACGCTGGGCGCCTGACGTTCAGGCGCGGGCCGGTGTGTCGGCGAGGAAGGTGAGGAGCGCGAGCCAGGTCGGCAGGCAGTGCCGCCGCCGGTCGTAGCGCTCGATGACCGTGCGCCGAGCCGCCACCCGCAGGGGACGCATCCGTTCCGGCATGCGGCAGGCATGGATGAGCGTCTCCGCCAGCGCATCCGCATCGAAGAAGTCGCGGACGATACCGTTGACGCCGTCTCGCACCACCTCCCGCACGGGCGCGGTATCGGAGGCGATCACGAGGCATTCACACGCCATCGCCTTCAGGAACACCCGCGAGAGCGAGAAGGGATAGGTGTAGGCGACATGGGCCGTCGCCACCGAGAGAGCAGCCAGGATGTCGTCGTGCGAGAGCCGGTTGACGAAGTGAATGCGCTCGCAGTCGAGCCGCCCGTCCAGCTCGGACAGCAGGCGCTCCTTCCACGTCTGTGTGCGCGGGCCCTTTGCCCCTGCCTCCCGACGCCCGTCACTTCCGACGACGAGAATCTCTGCCTGAGGCACGGCTTCGAGCAGGCGCGGCAGAGCCCGCATGAAGGTCGGAAAGCCGCGCAACGGCTCCAGTTGCCGGGCGATGAAGGTGATGACGGGCCGCGCCTTGGTCAGGACGCGACCGTTCGGCAGGCGGAGCACCGCATCGGGGGCGTAGCGCACGAGATCCGTATCGATGCCCTCGTGGATCACGCTGGCCTGGGCCCGCAGGGCCGAGGGCAGGAGGCTGCGCTGGAACTCGGTCGGGCAGACCAGCCGCTCGGCCTCGGCATAGGCCATGGCCAACGCCGCGTTCCCGGCCCGGTCGCGCAGACGTTCTTCGAGGTTGGGCGTTCGTGTCCATTCGGGATCGAAGCCCAGCGCGTCGCCCTCCGCCCGGTAATACGGTGCGTAGGCGAGCCGTCGCGCCCGAGGAAAGACCTGATTCAGCAGCAGCGATTCCCCGCGTCCTGGATGGCCGACAATGACGGCCGGATCGAAGCCATGCTTGCGCAGGTCGAGTGCGCATCGCAGGGCGGCGGTGGCATTGATCAGCGCCGCTTCCATCGGGTGTGCGAGCGGGAACAGGCCCGGCGTCACCTTCCGCCCCGGACGCCACCGCAGGATCGGCAGGCCGGCCAGCCCCGGTGCCCCCTCACCGGCGATGGCCGCGCAGCGATGTCCACGGTCCAGCAGAGCCTCCGCGAGAAAGCCGAAGGAGCCAGGAAAGTGATTATGGACGAACAGGAAATCCGTCATATCGGAGCCCTGATCCCCTCGTCTTCCGTCAATGCGACGCGGCCGGTGCAGGCGCACGTCCTCAGCCTCACCCCAGGGTGAGCGGATCAGGAGGCATTGTTCATCCCTGCAGGCGCTTCGGCAGCGCAGAAAATGCGGTCGGCGATCCCGCGGCGTGGCACCAACGCCGCGTCTGGATGCTGAATCGGAGCGGCCTCGAACTTTGGGACGCTCAGTCAGTTCATCCGGTCGTACCTGCGGTTAGCTTCACGAGCACATTCGCCAACGGCACCGCGAAACATGGCCATGTTCGGAAACAAAGTCGTCCAGTACGGTCGCCCTCTACGGGCTCGGCACGAAGCCTGGATCTATCGCCGCTCGATGCGGCTCGTTCCCCTGTTGCTTCGCGCGAAGGCGAAATCGGGACGGACGAGTGTCGGAAGCGCACGGCCCGGCGACAACGACAATACGGTCAGGCACTCTGCACCGACCCTGCACGAGCAGCGCGGCTGGGAGCGGTCGCTCGCCAAGAAGTGAGGTGGGAAGTCGGCGTCAACTTGTGCCATCCCACGGGGACGGTTCAGCGCGGCGTCCTGCGCGCTTTGGCCCAAGCCGCAAACAGATAGCCGACGCCGCTCACACCCAGGATGCCGGCGATAATGCCGAGCCAGATCAGTCCGCCTTCCATGTCATCCTCCGCTCATGCCTGAACGGAGAACGCGGAGACGGGCTGTCGTTTCAGTTTCTGCGGGGGGCCGGCGGCGATGCCGACACGCGGTCACGAAGCAGATCGCGGCACTCAAAGCCAACGGCCGCAGCGGGCCGGGCGCGGACGTAATCCGCTCCACCTATGAAGGACGTGATACAGACGAGGCACGGGCCTTCACCTCTGCCTGTCACGAGCGTTCTGATCCCCTGTGGGCTCGCTTCGCCGCGATTGCCCGCGACACCCGCCACAGCCTCACTGCGAGGCGCTGGAGAGCGGAATTCGGCCCGCTTACCTTCTGAAATGGTTCCGGTGAGGCGCTGCGACCGGTTTCGCGTGTGACAAGCATCGCGTTCCATTCGCCACCGATGTGCCGATACGCTACGTTTGCATCCTCGGCGTCCGAGTCTGCCTGCAATTCAGATGGTGGCGGCGGCCGCACAGCGCGCGTCATCAAGTGTGATGCCGATCGGCTTTGCTCGACCGCGACGATGTAATCTAGCGTACCGTATGGGAGCCAAGTCGCTGATCTTATTGGTGGGCGGTGAGGGACTCGAACCCCCGACCCTCTCCGTGTAAAGGAGACGCTCTACCAACTGAGCTAACCGCCCGCTCCGGCCGCGCAGCGTTACGAAAGCCAACGCGCCTGCGCAAGTCCGCCCCGCGGCCTCCCCTCCCCCGCCGACGAAAAAAGCCCCCGGAGCGTGGCTCCGGGGGCTTCATTCATTGCGTGGGCCGCTGGATCAGTGAGCGATGACCGCCGCACCGTCCTCGTCGCGCTTCGGCGTCTTGGCCGGGAGCGGCTCGTCCCACTCGATCGGCTCGGGCTGGCGCACGAGGGCGTGCTGCAGCACCTGATCCATCCGCGAGACGGGCACGATCTCGAGGCCGTTCTTCACGCTGTCGGGCACCTCGGCGATGTCCTTGGCGTTCTCTTCCGGAATCAGCACCGTCTTGATGCCGCCGCGCAGCGCCGCGAGCAGCTTCTCCTTCAGGCCGCCGATCGGCAGGACGCGACCGCGCAGGGTCACCTCACCGGTCATCGCCACGTCACGGCGCACCGGGATGCCGGTGAGCGTCGAGATGATGGCGGTGGCCATGGCGATGCCGGCCGACGGACCGTCCTTCGGGGTCGCCCCCTCGGGAACGTGGACGTGGATGTCCCGACGCTCGAACAGCGGCGGCTCGATGCCGAAGTCGATGGCCCTCGAGCGGACATAGCTCGCCGCCGCCGAGATCGACTCCTTCATCACGTCGCGCAGGTTGCCCGTGACCGTCATCTTGCCCTTGCCTGGCATCATGACGCCTTCGATCGTCAGCAACTCGCCGCCGACCTCGGTCCAGGCCAGACCCGTCACCACGCCGACCTGATCGTCCGCGTCGATCTCGCCGTAGCGGAACTTCGGCGGACCGAGGAATTCCGGCAGCGTCTCGGGGTTGGCCTCGACCTGCTTCACCTTGGTGATCAGGATCTCCTTCACCGCCTTGCGGATCAGGTTGGAGATCTCACGCTCCAGGTTACGGACGCCCGCCTCCCGCGTGTAGCGGCGGATGAGCATCATCAGGCCGTCGTCGGTGATCGACCACTCGTCGGGGCCGAGCCCGTGCTTCTTGACCGCCTCGGGGATCAGGTGGCGGCGAGCGATCTGCAGCTTCTCCTCTTCGGTATAGCCGGCGATACGGATCACCTCCATCCGGTCCATGAGCGGGCCGGGGATGTTGAGCGTGTTCGCGGTCGTCACGAACATCACGTTCGACAGGTCGTAATCGACCTCGAGGTAATGGTCGTTGAAGGTCGCGTTCTGCTCCGGGTCCAGAACCTCGAGGAGCGCCGCCGACGGATCGCCGCGGAAGTCCATGCCCATCTTGTCGATCTCGTCGAGCAGGATGAGCGGATTCGAGGTCTTGGCCTTGCGCATCGACTGAACGATCTTGCCGGGCATCGAACCGATATAGGTCCGGCGGTGACCGCGGATCTCGGCCTCGTCACGCACGCCGCCGAGCGACATCCGGACGAATTCGCGGCCCGTGGCCTTGGCGATCGACTTGCCGAGCGAGGTCTTGCCGACGCCGGGGGGACCGACGAGGCAGAGGATCGGGCCGGTCAGCTTGTTCGCCCGCTGCTGCACGGCGAGGTACTCGACGATCCGGTCCTTGACCTTGTCGAGGCCGAAGTGATCCGAGTCGAGGATCGCCTGCGCGCCCAGCAGATCCTTCTTGATCTTCGAGCGCTTGCCCCACGGGATGCCGAGCATCCAGTCGAGGTAGTTGCGCACGACCGTGGCCTCGGCCGACATCGGCGACATCTGACGCAGCTTCTTCAGCTCGGCGGTGGCCTTGTCGCGGGCCTCCTTCGTCAGCTTGGTCTTCTCGATCTTCTCCTCGAGCTCGGCCAGCTCGTCGCGGCCGTCCTCGGAGTCGCCGAGCTCCTTCTGGATCGCCTTCATCTGCTCGTTGAGGTAGTACTCGCGCTGGGTCTTCTCCATCTGCCGCTTGACGCGGGTCCGGATGCGCTTCTCCACCTGCAGCACGGAGATCTCGCTCTCCATCAACGACAGCACGCGCTCCAGGCGCTGCGCCACCGTGGGGATTTCGAGAATCGCCTGCTTGTCGGCGATCTTGACCGCGAGGTGCGAGCCCACCGTGTCGGCGAGCTTGGACGGCTCGTCGATCTGCGTGACGGCGGAGACGACCTCGGGCGAGATCTTCTTGTTGAGCTTCACGTAGTTCTCGAACTCGGAGATCACCGAGCGGGCGAGCGCCTCGGCCTCGACGCGGTCGCCGAGGTCGTCGGCGAGCGTGAGGGCGCGCGCCTCGTAGTATTCGTCGGAGCGGACGAACTCTTCGATCTGCGCGCGGCCGGCACCCTCGACCAGCACCTTCACGGTGCCGTCGGGCAGCTTGAGGAGCTGGAGCACGGAGGCGAGCGTGCCGATCGTGTAGATGGCATCGGTGGCCGGATCGTCGTCGCTGGCATTGATCTGCGTCGCGAGCAGGATGTGCCGGTCCGAGCGCACCGCCTCCTCAAGCGCGCGGATCGACTTCTCGCGGCCCACGAACAGGGGCACGATCATGTGCGGAAACACGACGATGTCGCGCAGCGGCAGGACGGCGTAAGAGCCCGTCGAACCGGGAACGACCGGCTGGCGCGATTTCGACTGGGTCATGGGGTCTTCCCTTGATCTGTTGACGCCGGGCATTCGCTCCTCGTTGGAGAGCAAGCATCCTGCCAGGTGCCGACCGGGCCGCGAAGGGTCGGAAGCAAATAATCAGATTGCGGCTGGTGGCGCAGGCCCGACCTTTCGGGGGAGTGAAGCGTAGGGCGATGCGTTGAGCCTGAAGTGGTCGTTGCGGGGGGCGCTTTCAAGCGCGAGCACCCTCCGGAACGAAAAAGGGCCGCCGGCTTAAAACCGGGCGGCCCTCGCAATTCGCCGATCAGGCGCTGACGCTGGCCGGGGCTTCCTTGTTGCGATCGCCGTGGATGAAGAGCGGCTTCGATTTGCCGTCCACCACCTCGGGGCCGATGACGACCTGCTCGACGGAATCGAGACCCGGCAGATCGTACATCGTGTCGAGGAGGATGGTCTCCAGGATCGACCGGAGACCGCGGGCGCCGGTCTTGCGCTCGATGGCCTTGCGGGCGACGAGGCCGAGGGCCTCGTCCTGGAAGGTCAGTTCGACGTTCTCCATCTCGAACAGCCGCTGGTACTGTTTGACCAGCGCGTTCTTGGGCTCCTGCAGGATCTTCTTGAGGGCCTCCTCGTCGAGATCCTCCAGCGTCGCCAGGACCGGGAGACGGCCGACGAATTCGGGGATGAGGCCGAACTTCAGCAGGTCCTCCGGCTCGACCGAGCGGAAGATTTCGCCTGTACGCCGGTCATCGGGGGCCTGCACCGCGGCGCCGAAGCCGATCGAGGTGCCCTTGCCGCGCTGGGAGATGATGCGCTCAAGGCCCGCGAAGGCGCCGCCGCAGATGAACAGGATGTTGGTGGTGTCGACCTGCAGGAACTCCTGCTGCGGGTGCTTGCGGCCGCCCTGCGGAGGCACGGAGGCAACGGTGCCCTCCATGATCTTCAGAAGCGCCTGCTGCACGCCCTCGCCCGAGACGTCGCGGGTGATCGAGGGGTTGTCCGACTTGCGGGAGATCTTGTCGATCTCGTCGATGTACACGATGCCGCGCTGCGCCCGTTCGACGTTGTAGTCGGAGGCCTGGAGCAGCTTGAGGATGATGTTCTCGACGTCCTCGCCGACATAGCCGGCCTCGGTCAGGGTCGTCGCATCCGCCATGGTGAAGGGCACGTCGAGGATGCGGGCGAGCGTCTGCGCGAGCAGCGTCTTGCCCGAGCCGGTCGGCCCGATCAGCATGATGTTGGACTTGGCGAGTTCGACGTCGTTGTGCTTCGTCGCGTGGGCGAGGCGCTTGTAGTGGTTGTGCACCGCCACCGAGAGAACCTTCTTGGCGAAGTCCTGCCCGATGACATAGTCGTCGAGGACCCGCCGGATCTCCTTCGGGGTCGGCACCCCGTCGCGGGACTTCACCAACGAGGACTTCGATTCCTCGCGGATGATGTCCATGCACAGCTCGACGCACTCGTCGCAGATGAACACCGTCGGGCCCGCAATCAGCTTGCGAACCTCGTGCTGGCTCTTGCCGCAGAACGAGCAGTACAGCGTGCTCTTGGAGTCGTTGCCGCCTGTCTTGCTCATATCGGTCTCCGGTTCGCAGGCGCGGCCCCAGCCAGGAGGGCACGCGCGTCGATCATACGATGTAAGCGCATCCGCCTAAAGAAACAGTCACACAGGGCGGATGCGTCGGGATTGAGGCGCTCTGAATCCCGATGCAATCATGCAGCCGGCTCGGGATCAACCGGCCTGGGGACCGGGACGGGCGCCCAAAGGACGCATGCCCCGACATGGTCGGGATAGCGCGCCCTGGGCGCCGCAGGTTCCCCGTCAAGCGGCGGCCGGCTCAGGGCGCTTGTGCAGGATGTCGTCGATCAGGCCGAACTCCTTGGCCGCGTCGGCGGTCATGAAGTTGTCGCGCTCGAGCGCCTGATGGATCGTCTCGTAGTCGCGGCCCGTGTGCTTCACGTAGATCTCGTTCAGGCGCTTCTTCAGCGCCTCGATCTCGCGGGCATGGATCAGGATGTCGGTGGCTTGGCCCTGGAAGCCGCCGGAGGGCTGGTGGACCATGATCCGGGCGTTCGGCAGGGCGAAGCGGTGGCCGGGCTCGCCGGCGGCCAGCAGGAGCGAGCCCATCGAGGCGGCCTGACCGACGCAGAGCGTCGTGACGGGGCAGCGGATGAACTGCATCGTGTCGTAGATCGACAGGCCCGAGGTCACCACGCCGCCGGGCGAGTTAATGTAGAAGGAGATTTCCTTCTTCGGGTTCTCGGCCTCCAGGAACAGGAGCTGGGCGACGATCAGCGACGCGCCCTGGTCCTCGACGGGGCCGGTGAGGAAGATGATCCGCTCGCGCAGGAGCCGGGAATAGATGTCGAAGGCGCGCTCGCCGCGGCTCGACTGCTCGACCACCATGGGCACGAGCGAATTGTGGAAATAGTCGACCGGATCTCTCATATCAGCCCTCGGCTCCGGAGTCCGGCCCCGGAGCGAATCGCTCGGGGCCGGTTGGTTACAGCGAACATGGCAGCCGTTAACGCCGCCTGATCTCTCTCGAGACCGCCGCCCGCCGCGGAGCCGGTGGGTCGGCGATCAGCCGGCAGCCTTGTCGGCCGCCGCCTCGTTGCTGGACTCGCTCGGCTTCTCGTCCGTCGAGGCCGCATCGGCCTCGTCGTCTTCGGCGAAGAGCGCCTCCTTGGAGACGGGTTCCTCGACGACCTGGACCTGACCGAGGACGTGGTCGACGACCTTTTCCTCGAACAGCGGCGCGCGAAGCTCGGCGAGCGCCTGCGGATTGTTGCGGTAGAAGTCGTAGACCTGCTTCTCCTGGCCCGGGAACTGCCGGATCCGGGCGAACAGAGCCTGATTGACCTCGTCATCCGAGACCTTGATATCGGCGGTCTCGCCGACTTGCGCAAGCACCAGACCGAGGCGGACGCGCCGCTCGGCGATCTTGCGGTACTCCGCCTGGGAAGCCTCCTCGGTGGTGCCCTCGTCCTCGAAGGTCTTGCCGCGGTTTTTCAGGTCCTGCTCGACCTGCGCCCACACGGCGGCGAACTCCTGGTGGACGAGGCTCGGGGGCAGGTCGAAGGCGTACTTGCCGTCGAGGGCGTCGAGCAGCTCCTTCTTGAGCTTGCGCCGGGACTGGGCCTCGTAATCGGCGCCGACGGCCTTGGAGACGGCCTCCTTCAGCTTCTCGAGGTCGTCCATGCCGAAGCGCTTGGCGAGTTCGTCGTCGATCTTGGTCTCGCCGGGAGCGGCGACCGCCTTCACGGTGACGTCGAACTCGGCGTCCTTACCGGCGAGCTGTTCGGCCTGGTAATCGGCCGGGAAGGCGACCTTCACGAGGCGCGCGTCGCCGACCTTGGCGCCGACGAGCTGGTCCTCGAAGCCGGGGATGAAGGTGTTGGAGCCGAGCTCCAGATCGACATCCTCGCCCTTGCCGCCCTCGAACTCGGTGCCGTCGATGCGGCCGACGAAGTCGATGGTGACGCGGTCGCCGGACTGCGCCTCGGCGCCCTCCTCGCGGGGCTCGAAGGAGCGGCTGTCCTTGGCCATACGCTCCAGCGTCTCGTTGATCTCCTCGTCGGAGGGCTTGAGCACGAGCTTCTTGATCGACACGTCCGAGAGGTCGACGAGTTCGAAGCTCGGCAGCACTTCGAGCTTCACCTTGAAGGCGAGGTCGCCCTTGGCGTCGAGCGCGCGCTCGATGATGTTCTGCTCTTCGTCCTTCGGGAACTCGATCTGCGGCTCGAGCGCGAGGCGCAGGCCCTTGTCGGCCACGATCTGCTGGTTGGCCTCGTTGACGGCGTTCTGCAGCACGTCGGCCATCACGGACTTGCCGTAGACCTTGCGCAGGTGCGCGACCGGCACCTTGCCGGGGCGGAAGCCCTTGATCTGGACCTTGCCCTTGATGTTCGAGAGCTCGGTGTTGAGGCGATCCTCAAGCTCGGTCGCGGGGAGGAGCACCTGAAACTCGCGCTTCAGCCCCTCGGAGGTCGTCTCGGTCACCTGCATCGTCGTTCGTCCGCTTTTGTCTAAAACCGCAATCTCGTCTTCGCGTGCCGCTGCGCCATGGGAGAGGTCCCGGCGGGAACCGATTCGGTCCCGGCGCCGACCCCGTACGGACTTGGTGCGGGCGGAGGGGCTCGAACCCCCACGTCTTGCGACACTGGAACCTAAATCCAGCGCGTCTACCAGTTCCGCCACGCCCGCGAGCGCCATCGACACGAGCCCGGATACCGGGCCGTCGAAGCGGGCGTCTATAGCACGCGCGCCCAAAGCCGCAGCAAAAAACTTGCGGAAGGGTTTGCCGGTGGCGGGGCGGGCGCCGCCTGTCTACAACCCCTTTCCGATCCAGCGACGACGCGAGACGCCATGCGAAAGCCCGACCCGATGGCCCAGCCCGAGCCGGGATCCTTTTCGCGACGCGGCCTGCTCGCCGGCAGCGCCGCCCTCGCCCTGTTGCCGAACTCCGCCGGGGCGCAGGCCCCGTCCGAGAAGACGCCCGCCGGCAAGGCCCCGCCGCCGGAGCCGAAGCCGATCAAGGCGGCCCCCGCCAAGCTCCGCCTGAAACCGGAGCCCGCGCCGGAGACGGCGGTATGGCGGCTCGGCGAGGAGGCGGCGCCGATCCTGCGGATCAAGCTCGGCGAGCCGCTGCGCCTGCGCGTCGAGAACGGGACCGACAAGCCGCTCTCGCTGCACTGGCACGGGGTGCGCATCCGCAACGCTATGGACGGCGTCGGCGGCGTCACGCAGGAGCCGATCAAGCCGGGCGACAGCTTCACCTACGATTTCACGCCGCCCGATGCCGGCACCTTCCTGATCCGGCCGCTCGTGGTCGGCGGTTCGAGTGAGCCCTCGGGCCGCGGCATCGCTGGCCTGCTGATCGTGGACGAGCCCACCCCGCCCGCAGTCAATGGAGACTTCGCGCTGCTGCTGCAGGATTGGCGGCTCGACGAGGCGGGCGCGCTCCAGCCGTTCGGGCAGGTCGCCTTCGCCGCCGCGGCGGGGCGGCTCGGCAGCGTGGTCACCCTCAACGGAAAGCCGATTCCGCTCAGCCTCGAGGCACGGCCCGGCAGCCGCCTGCGCCTGCGGCTCGCCAATGCCTGCAACGCGCGCGGCATGCGCATCCGCTTCGACGGCGTGAGAGCCTATGTCGCGGCGGTGGACGGGCAGCCCACCGACACGTTCGAGCCGCTGAAGGCGACCCTGCCGCTGGCGCCGGGCACGCGCTACGACCTTCTCCTCGACCTTCCCACGCAAGCCGGGCCGGCCGGCGCGATCACCGCGCTGATCGGACAGGGCCTGCCGCTGGCGACCCTGACCGCCTCCGGCGAGCCGTTGTCGCAGGCCGGCCGCGCGGCGATCGGCTCGATCCCCGAGAATAAGCGCTTGCCCGCCGAGATCCGCCTACAGAACGCCCTGCGGCGCGACCTCGTGCTGACCGGCGGCGTGCGGCCCGACAAGTCCAAACCCGGCACCGAGACGCCCTATACCGGGGATCCGGCCCGCGTCTGGCAGATCAACGGCGCGAGCGGGACAGCGGGGGCGGCGCCCGTGTTCTCGGTCAAGCGCGGCGGCGTCGTGGTTCTGGCGATCCGCAACGACACCGGTTTCATCCAGAGCCTGCACCTGCACGGCCACGTCTTCCGCCTGCTGCACCAACTCGACGACGGCTGGGAGCCCTACTGGCTCGACACGGTGCAGATCCCGGAAGGCAAAAGCGCCCAGATCGCGTTCGTCGCCGACAACCCCGGCCGCTGGCTTCTGAGCGCGACCGTGCTGGAGCGGTTCGACACCGGGCTGTGGACCAGCTTCGAGGTGAGCTGACGCCCGTCACCCGCGCGGTGGAGAAGACCCAGAAGAACTCCCCCCGCGCGCGCCCTGGAAAAAGCCCTGCCGCGTCGGGAGACCCGGCGTGGAGTTGCATGCCTTCGGCGCGCCCTTTCGGGTCCGGGTTTACCACCGGCGCCCCGGATTGCCGGCGGTGGTCGCCGAACCGAAGCGATCGACCGGAAACGGGTTGCAGGACGTTGCGGATGACGATGACGTCAGGGGCATCCTCCCGCTGCCGCGTTCGAACGTCGGCATGGGAAGGCGCCTCGGCGAGCTCGAACGCGATCGTCGACAGAAACCGCAACGCCCCAGATTCCCGCGCGTGGCCACCGGCGATGCGCCTATGAAAACGATCGAAGCCGCCACCCGGTTTTCTCACTGGGCGGCGGCTTCCAAGTTGTCTTCAAACCATCCCTTCGGCCGCGATCACTTCACCGGCAACGTCGGATCGCCGAAGCGCTTGGCGAGGAAGAGGATGTCGTCCTCGCTCGTCGCCTGCTCCACTAGGCTGCCCTTGGCCTCGTCGAAGTACCACGTGTCGTACTTCGACGGAGTGGGGGCCGGCCGGCTGGAGGGACGCAGGACGATGTCGCCGCCCTCGATGGAGCGGATCACCTCGGTGGCCCGCAGCGGCTTATGGGCGAGCCCCTCGATCGTGGCCGAACGGCCGGCGACCGCGGTCGGCGTCAGGGTGTTGGCCGCCGTTGCCGAGAAGGACGGCAGGGTCAGCCCGGCATCGAACGACCAGATTGCCCGCTTCTTGTGGAAGCCGATCACCTTGATGCCACTGTCGCCTTCGCTGATCTGATCGGCACCGGTCTGCGCGCCTTGCGGAACCCCGTATTGCGACGCCGCGGCGTTGAGAGCGGAGGCACCGTAGGTCTGCGCGTAGGCCGCCAGCGACGAGGCCCCCCACCGTCCCGCCACCGCGACACCGTAGTGGAAGTTGAGGAACTGCGTCCCGACGCCGGCCGTGTTGATCACACCGATGCTGTTGGGGAACAGCATCGGTGTGAAGCTGCCCTGGACCATGCCGAGATGGGTCGGCAGCAGCACCGTGAAGCTGCTCGGGCCGACCATCCGGCCATCGGCGTCGACGGTCGGAACGAGCGTCGCCTTCGCCCCGAAGATCCGGTTGCTGCCGGCACCACCCGCGATGATGTCCTCACCTGCCTTGATCGCGCCGGCATAGACGCCGGAGGCCGGGGTTGCCCCGTCCGGCATGCCGAGGATGAAGCGGAGATCGAACAGCACGCTCTGCAGATCGAAGCCGCCCCGTCCCGGAGCCCCGATCCAGCCGCGGTAGCCCTCCGTCAGGCTCTGCTGGCTGGCGAAGCCGAACGGGCTCCTCCAGGCCAGGCCGCCGTAGAGCGGATGGCGCCACCCGGAGATGCTGCCGACCAGGGCATCCCAGGCCGCACGATTCCAGGCGTCGAGATCCCCGTCTTGGCCGGCCGCACCGGCGCCCAGCACGCGGGCTTCAATCTGGGCACGATCCTCCGCAAGGGTCGCGGCCGTCGCGCGCTGGTTCTGCGCGGCGTTGGCGGCCGGCAGCTGGATGAAGCCGGCATCGCCGATCAGCAGATCGTTGCCGTCGCCGCCACCGATCCGGTCGTTTCCGCTCAGGAAGCTGTCGCCACGGGAGGCGATGGAGGCGATCCAGTGGAGCGCCACCGGCTTCAGATCGACCGGATAGTCCACCGCGATGTGCTGCTGCATGGCGGCGAATCGCTCGGCCACGCGGGCCGTGACGGCCGCCTCGATCCCGGCCGCCGCGGAGGCGGTCGCGGGATCGTGGACCGCGAGGCCGCGCGCCACACCGGGCTGGAACAGGACGAGGGTATCGCCGACCACGAGGTCGTCGCCCGCACCGCCCTCGATCGTGTCGTTGCTGATCGACACCACGTGGTTCGTCCCCATCCCCTCCGGCAGGCCTTCGGCGAGGATCCGATTCAGCGGCTTCTGCGCCATCGTCTCCAGCTTCACCGTCACCGCCGCCTGCGCGACCCGGCCGGTCATCGCGAGGTCGGTGATGACCGAGCGCAGGTCGGAGAGGGCCTCGCTGAGCGCGAGGGCCGCATCGACCGACAGGCTGCGCAGCGGACCCCCGCCCTGCACGACGGTGCGTGCCGCATCGCCGACGATGAAGTCGTCGCCCTCGTCACCGCGGATGGTGTCGTTTCCGTAGGTGATCGTCCGGCTCGGGCCGCCCTGAAGCAGGGCGACGCCGCGGCTGAGCGTGGCGAACACGCCGAGCAGATCGGAGGCCGAGGCCGAGACCTTGTCGATCTGGCCGTTGAGCGCAGCGAAGGCCGTCACGTCGAGCGTGTAGGTCTCGCTGCTGTCGCCGTAGATCGTGTCGTTGCCCGCGCCGCCCTCGATGGTGTCGTTGCCGGCCAGCACGTTGTTGGTGCCGTAGAGGCTCGGAACCAGCGAGGCGTAGACGGTGAGCGTGGCGCCGTCGCCGCGCCGGATCGGATCGGACCCGGCGATGTCGGAGACCACGCCCGCCATCGACGGATAGACCTCGATGCGCGGGGTGCCGGCGCCAAACGCGCCGGGCAGGAGGTTGAGCGCCGGCACCACGACCTCGCCGCCGAGCGGCAGCACGAGGCCGGTCTCCGGCGCCGCACCGATCAGCCGGACGGCATTGACGATGGTCGGTCGGTCGGAGGCGGTCTCCGACAGGTTCGAGGCGCGGTCGCCGTAGATCAGGTCGTCGCCGCCGACACCCATCAGGATGTCGTTGCCGCGCTGGCCAAACAGCACGTCGTTGCCCTCGCCGCCCGCGATGATGTCGTCGTCGGCCAGGGCCAGCGAGACGGTGAGTGCCGAGGTCGCCCAGGCTCCCCCCGTGCCCGTAGTCAGGCGCGTGCCGGAGCCGTCGCGGGCACCGACCGCGAGAACGAGGTCGGCCTGCGCCAGCTTCTCGGCGAGGTCGCCGGTGCGTGCGGCCGACGATTGCGCGTCGGTGGCGATGGCGGCCGTGACCGTGCCGATCTCCTCCAGCACCACGTCGCGGTGCCAGGTGCCGTCGCTGTTGAGCACCGCGGCACCGTCCCCGGTGTAGGCGCGGGCGATCCGGCCCTCGTCACCGAGGAGGTAATCGACACCGGTACCGCCATCGATCCGGTCGCGGCCGAGGCCGCCGACGATCTCGTCGGAGCCTTCCTCGCCGAAGATGAGATCGTCGCCCATCTGGCCGAAGATCCGGTCATCGCCCGCGCCGCCGGCAATCGCGTCGTTGCCGCCGACGAAGTCGATGAGGTCGAAGCGCAGCACGTCGCGGCTCACCGTGTCGGCGAAGGTGCCGGGATTGCGCTGCCACGTGACCGACTTCACGTCGTCCACGAGCATGTTGCGGGTGATGACGCCGTTGTCGCCGAGGATCACGTCGGCGCCGTCGCCGCCGTTGATACCGTCGTCGCCGTCGCCGCCGCCGAGCACGTTGTGGCCGCCGGTGAGGTCGTCGTCGCCTGCGTCGCCGCGGAGCGTGTCGTCGCCCTGCTGGCCGTACAGGAAGTCGTCGCCCGCGCCGCCCTCGATCGTGTCGTTGCCGCCGCCGTCGGTGGTTGCGGTGAAGATCGAGACCGCGCGCTGGTTCACCGGCAGAGCCCGGTCGTACAGCATGTGGTCGCCGAACAGCACGTCGTGGCCGCCGCCGCCGAGGATCACGTCGGCCCCGGTGCCGCCGGCGGCGTAATCGTTGCCCTCGCCGGCTTCGATGCGGTCGTCGCCACCCGCGAGCGGATCGGTCGCCGCCACACGCCGGATCACCGCGCGACCGGCGGACAGGGCGAGATCCGCCCGGCCGTTGTCGCCGAGGATCATGTCGGCGCCCGTATCGGTGACGATGCGGTCCGCACCGGCGCCGCCGAGGACGAGGTTGTCGCCCGCGCCAGCCTCGATCCGGTCGTCGCCGCCGGCGGTCGGGTCGATCGTCTCGAGCACGACCACGACGCCGCCGGAGAAGGTGGCCCGGCCCTGGTCGCCGAGGATGGCGTCGGCGTCCGCGTCGGTGGTGATGGCGTCGCCGCCCAGACCGCCGAAAACGAGATTGTCGCCCGCGCCGGCCCGGATCGTGTCGCCCGCGCCGTGGACGGCATCGAGCGTCGTCACCGAGGCGATGACGCCGAGTTCGAACCGGGCCTCGCCGCTGTCGCCCAGCACGATGTCCGCGCCGGCCCCGGTCTCGATCATGTCACTGCCGAAGCCGCCGAGGACGAAGTTGTCGCCTTCGCCCGCCCGGACGGTGTCGTCGCCGCCGAGCGCGGTGTCGGTCGAGGCCGCCTGCGCGAGGCCGTCGGCGTCGCGGCGCACGAGGCCGCTATCGCCCAGGATCACGTCGCGGCCCGAGCCGGTCTCGATGAGGTCGGCGTCCATGCCGCCGATGACGATGTTGGCACCGTCGCCGGCCTTGATCGTGTCGCGACCGCCGATCCCGGCATCCAGGCTGCGCGCCTGAACCAGACGGCCGGCCGCGTAGAGGGCCTCGCCGCTGTCGCCGAGGATGGCGTCCGCGCCGAGACCGGTGGTGATGGTATCGCCACCGAAGCCGCCGAGGACGAGGTTGTCGCCCGCGCCCGCCTCGATAGCGTCGTCGCCGCCGAGGCCGGTATCCAGGCTCTCGGCCCGCTCGACCAGACCCTTGGCGTCGAAGCGAACCTGACCGGCATCACCCAGCACCGTGTCGCGGCCCGAGCCGGTCACGATCGTGTCGCCGCCCGCGCCGCCGAGCACGACGTTGTCGCCCTCGCCCGCCCGGATCTCGTCGGCGTCACCCACGCCCGGATGCGTCGTGCGAACGAAGACCGGAATGAAGGCCGAGAGCGTCACCGCGCCGTTGTCGCCGAGGATCACGTCGGAGCCCGAACCCGTGCTGATCGTGTCGGCGCCGTAGCCGCCGAGCACCACCGAGCCGCCGTCGCCGACCGCAATCCCATCGCGGCCGCCGACGTCCGGTGCGGTCGAGATGATCTCGACCGGCCGGGCAGCGGCGTCAAGATCGACGCTGCCGTTGTCGCCGAGCACGACCGAGCGGCCAGCGCCGAGCGTCAGCCGGTCCGCGCCCGAGCCGCCGAGCACCACGCTGTTGCCGGCGCCGAGCGTGATCGTGTCGTCTCCCGACACCTCGACATCCGTGCTCTCGGCACGAACCGGGCTGCCGCTGACGAACCGGACGAGACCCGCATCGCCGATGACGATGGCGTCGCCCGATTGCCCCTCGACCGTGTCGCCGCCGGCTCCGCCGATGACGAGCTTGCGGCCGTTGCCGAGGCGGATCGTGTCGGCCAAGCCGACGGCTGGAGCCAGGCTCTGAGCCAGGGTGAGCACACCCGCAGCGTAGTCGAGCCCGGCGCTGTCGCCGAGCACGGTCTTGGCGCCGTCGCCCGCCGTGATCGTGTCGGAGCCGAAGCCGCCGAGGATGGTGTCGCTGCCGTCACCGGCCGTGATCGTGTCGTTGCCGCCCAGACCCGTATCGGTGGACAGGACCTGCTGGAGCAGGCCGGCTGCGTCGTAGCTGACCGAGCCGAAGTCGCCGAGGATCACGTCGGCGCCCTTGCCGGAGCTGATCGCGTCGGCCTCCGTGCCGCCGAGGGCGAGGTTGTTGCCGTCACCGAGGTTCAGCGTGTCCCTGCCGCCGTCGGCGGTCGCCGTGGTGGCCACGCTCACCCGCACGCCGCCGGCAAACACCGCCGCGCCGTTGTCGCCGAGCACGATGTCGTTGCCGCCCAGCACCGTCACCGTGTCGGCGCCGGCGCCGGCGATGACGAGGTTGTCGCCCGCGCCTGCCTCGATGCTGTCGTCACCGCCGATGGCCGTGTCCAGGCTCTCGGCCCGCTCGACCAGCCCCTTCGCGTCGAAGCGCACCTGACCGGCATCGCCGAACACCGTGTCGCGGCCCGAGCCCGTCACGATCGTGTCGCCACCGACGCCGCCGAGCACGACGTCGTCGCCCTCGCCTGCGCGGATCTCGTCCGCATCGCCCACGCCCGCATTCGTCGTGCGAACGAAGACCGGAAGATACGCTGAGAGCGTCACCGCGCCGTTGTCGCCGAGAATTACGTCCGAGCCCGAGCCGGTGCTGATCGTGTCGGCGCCAAAGCCGCCGATCACCACCGAGCCGCCGTCGCCGACCACGATCACATCGCGGCCGCCGACCTCCGGTGCCGTCGAGGTGATCTCGACCGGCCGCGCGGACGCGTCGAGATCGACGCTGCCGTTGTCGCCGAGAACCACCGAGCGGCCGGTGCCGAGCGTCAGCTTGTCCGCACCCGAGCCGCCGAGCACCACGCCGTTGCCGGCGCCGAGCGTGACGGTGTCGTCGCCCGACACGGTGACATCCGTGCTCTCAACCCGAACCGGGCTGCCATTGACGAGCCGGACGAAGCCGGCATCGCCGATGACGATCGCGTCGCCGGACCCACCATCGATGAGGTCGCCGCCGGCACCGCCGATGACGAACTTGCGGCCGTTGCCGAGCTTGATCGTATCCGCCGCGCCGATGGCCGGCGTCAGCGTCTGGATCAGGGTCGGCACGCCGGCCGTGAGGTCGAGTTGGCCGCTGTCGCCGAGCACGGTCTTGGCGCCGTCGCCCGCCGTGATCGTGTCGGAGCCGAAGCCGCCGAGGATGGTGTCGCTGCCGTCACCGGCCGTGATCGTGTCGTTGCCGCCCAGACCCGTATCGGTGGACAGGACCTGCTGGAGCAGGCCGGCTGCGTCGTAGCTGACCGAGCCGAAGTCGCCGAGGATCACGTCGGCGCCCTTGCCGGCGGTGATCGTGTCGGCCTCCGTGCCGGCCAGGACGAGGTTGTCGCCGTCGCCCGCCGCGATCGTGTCGGCCGCGCCGATCTCCACATCGGTGGTGCGGACGAGCATCCGCTTGCCGTCGGTGCGGAACGTGGCGAGGCCGTTGTCGCCGAGCACCACATCTGCGCCGGAGCCGGCGGTGATGGTGTCGCTGCCGAAGCCGCCGAGGATGACGTTGTCGCCATCGCCCGCCACGATCGTGTCGTCGTCGCCGCGGTTCGGATTGAGGCTGGCCACGCGCACGAAACGCCCGCCGGTGAAGCTCGCCTCGCCGAAGTCACCGAGGATGAGATCCGCACCCTTGCCGGTGGCGATCTCGTCTTGGCCCGCGCCACCGAGGACGATGTTGTCGCCGTCGCCGGCACGGATGACGTCGCCCGTGCCGCGGCGCTCATCGGTGGTGGTGACCTCGCGGACAAGGCCGTTCTCGAAGGCCACGCTGCCCATGTCGCCGAGAACGATGTCGGCGCCCGAACCCGTGGTGATGTCGTCGGAACCGACGGCGCCGATGACGATGTTGTCGCCGTCGCCGGTCTTGATCACGTCGCGGGCACCGTCGTCCGGATCGGTCGACGAGAAAGCGACGCGCACGCCTCCCTCGAACAGCGCGGTGCCGTGGTCGCCGAGGATCACGTCGTTGCCGCCGAGCGTGGTGATGGTGTCGCTGCCGGCGCCGCCGATGACGACGTTGTCGCCGCCGCCGGCCTCGATGACGTCGTCATCGCCGAAGGTCGGATCGAGGCTCTCGGCGCGCTTCAGGCGGCCCTGAGCATCGAAGGTGAGGCGACCGTCGTCGCCCAGCACGATGTCGGCATCGGAGTCGTCCCCGCCGGCATCGATCGTATCGGCGCCCAGGCCGCCGAGGACGACGTCCGCCCCCCCACCCGTCTTGAGGACGTCGCGCGTCCCGCCATCGCGGCTGCTCTGGACGCTGGCGCGCAGACCGAGTTCGAACCGGACGAGGCCGTTGTCGCCCAGCACGATATCGCCGCCGGTGCCGGTGACGACCGTGTCGCTGCCCGAACCGCCGAGCACGATGTTGTCGCCGTCGCCGGCCTCAATCCGGTCATTGCCGGCGTCCGTCGTGTCGGTCGAGGCGAACTCGACCCGTACGCCACCCGCGAACACGGCATAGCCATGGTCGCCGATGACGACATCGCTGCCGCCCAGAGCCGAGACGGTGTCGGCGCCCGTACCTCCGAAGACGAGGTTGTCGCCGCCGCCGACCTTGATCTCGTCATCGTCGCCGAAGCCGACATCGAGGCTCTCGGCCCGCTTCACGCGGCCCTGCCCGTCGAAGGTGATCTGGCCGCCGTCGCCGAAGACCACGTCGGCATCCGTGTCGGTCTGACCCGCGTCGATCGTGTCGGCGCCGAGACCGCCGAGCACCACGTCGGCGCCCGCGCCGGTCGCGATGACGTCGCGCGCCCCGCCGTTGCGGTCGCTGACCACCCGCGCCCGGATGCCGAGTTCAAAGGCAACGAGGCCGTTGTCACCCAGCACGATGTCGGCGCCCGCGCCCGTGGTGATGGTATCGCTGCCCGAGCCGCCGAGCACGAGGTTGTCGCCGTCGCCGGCCTCGATCCGGTCGTTGCCGCCGTCGGCGGTGTCCGTCGAGGCGAAAGCGATCCGCATGCCGGCCTCGAACACCGCGTAGCCGTGGTCGCCGATGACGATGTCGCCGCCGCCCAAAGCCGTGACGGTGTCGGCCCCGGTGCCGCCGATGACGAGGTTGTCGCCGCCGCCGACCTTGATCTCGTCGTTGCCGCCGAAGCCGGTATCGAAGCTCGCGGCACGGATCACGCTACCAGTCACATCGAAGGTGACGTGGCCGTTGTCGCCGAACACGATGTCGGCGTCCGCGTCGGCCTGGCCGGCATCGATCGTATCGCTGCCGAGACCGCCGAGCACGAGATCCGCACCGGCTCCGGTGGTGATCGTGTCGGAGCCGCCACCACTCCGGTCACTGATGATCTCGAGGCGGATTCCGCCTGCAAAGCGGATCGTGCCGTTGTCGCCCAGCACCACGTCGACGCCTGCGCCGGTCGTGATGGTGTCGGTCCCCGAGCCACCCAGCACGACGTTGTCGCCGTCGCCGACTGCGATCCGGTCGTTGCCGGCGCCCGTCGTATCGGCCGAGACGAAGACCACGCGCACACCGGCATCGAACTCGGCGAAGCCGCCGTCGCCGATCACCGCATCGTTGCCGCCGAGTGCGGTCACGACGTCGCTGCCGGCTCCGGCGATGACCACGTTGTCGCCGGCTCCGACATCGATCGTGTCGTTGCCACCGAAGCCGAGGTCGAAGCTCTCGGCCCGCTTGACGCGCCCGCTGGTCTCGAAGGTGGCGCGGCCGTCATCGCCGAGCATCACGTCGTTGCCGCCGAGCGCCGTGATCCGGTCGGCACCGGCGCCGCCGAGGACGATGTTGTCGCCGCCGCCGACCACGATGGTATCGTCGTCGCCGAGGCCGAGATCCAGGCTCTCGGCAAGTTTCACCCGGCCCTGAGCGTCGAAGGTGACATGGCCGTTGTCGCCGAAGACGATGTCGGCATCCGCGTCATCCTTGCCGGCATCGATGGTGTCGGCGCCGAGGCCGCCGAGGACGAGGTCCGCACCGGAACCGGTGTTGATCGTGTCGGCCGCGCCGCCGTCACGGCTGCTGGTCACCGCGAGGCGGATTCCGCCTGTGAAGGTCACAGCCCCGTTGTCGCCCAGGACGATATCCGCGCCCGTTCCCGTTGTGAGGGTATCCGAGCCGGCACCGCCGATGACGAGATTGTTGCCGGAGCCGACCTCGATGCTGTCGTCGCCGCCGATGGTCGGGTCGGCGCTCTGAGCGAGCTTGACGCGGCCGAGATCGTCGAAGGTGACGTGACCATTATCGCCGAAGACGATGTCGTCGTCGGTGTCGTCCTTGCCGGCATCGATCGTGTCGCCGCCCAGGCCGCCGATGACGAGGTCCGCGCCGGCACCCGTCCGGATCGTATCGCGGGCGCCGCCGGCTGGATCGCTCTTGGCCTCGAGGCGGATTCCGCCTGTGAAGGTGACAGTCCCGTTGTCGCCCAGCACGATGTCCGCGCCGGCACCCGTCGTGATCGTGTCCGAGCCCGCACCGCCGAGGATCAAGTTGGCGCCTGCGCCCGCCTGGATTTCGTCGTCGCCGCCCAGCGTCGGGTCGAGGGTCTCGGCCAGGGAGACGCGGCCGAGGTCGTCGAAGGTGACGTGGCCGTTGTCGCCGAAAACGATGTCGGCGTCCGTATCGTCCTTGCCGGCATCGATCGTATCGCCGCCGAGGCCTCCGATGACGAGGTCCGCCCCCGCACCGGTGACGATGGTGTCGCGACCGCCGCCGGCGCGCTCGCTGAGCGCGTCGCGGCGGACACCGTCCACGAACTCGACGGCGCCGTTGTCGCCGAACACGAGGTCGGCGCCGATGCCGGTGGTGATGGCGTCGCTGCCCGAGCCGCCGAGCACGACGTTGTCGCCGTCGCCCGCGCGGATCCTGTCGTCGCCCGCCACGCTCTCGTTCTTGGTCGAGACGCGCACCAGCTTGCCCTGGGCGAAGGTCGCCGCACCGTCGTCGCCGAGGATGATGTCGAGACCGGCCCCCGTGGTGATGTCGTCGGCGCCGACGCCGCCGAACACCACGTTGTCGCCCTCGCCCGCCACGATGGCGTCGCCGCCGCCGAAGGTGGATTCCATCGTCTCGATCGAGACCAGAATCCCGTTCAGGAACACGGCGCTGCCGTTGTCGCCGAGGATCACGTCCGCGCCCGATCCGGTCTGGATCTTGTCGGCGCCGACGCCACCGATGACGACACTGCCGCCATCACCCAGGGTGATCTCGTCGCGCCCACCCGCCGTCGCGGCAGTGGTCGCCGCCAGGAGCACGCGGCCCTGCGCGTCGAAGGTCGCCTGGCCGTTGTCGCCGAGCACCGTGCTGCGGCCGTTGCCGGCCGCGATGGTGTCGCTGCCCGAGCCGCCGAGGATCACGGCCACGCCGTCGCCGACGGTGATCGTGTCGTCCCCGCCGACATTGTCGTAGGTCGTCTCGGCGAGGATCGGCAGACCCGCGGCGGTGAGCCGGACATGGCCGGCATCGCCGAGGATGACGCTGGTGCCGGTGCCGACCTTCACGCCGTTCCGGAACCCGGCGGTGATGCTGTCGCCGCCGGCACCGCCGATGACGGTGTTGCGGCCGCTGCCGAGCGCGATCGTATCCTTGTCGCCGACCTCGGGGCTGAGGCTCGCGATCTCGATGAGGGCGCCGGCCTCGAAATCGGCCTGGCCGCTATCGCCGAGCACGACGTTGCTGCCGTCGCCGGCGGTGATCGTGTCGCGTCCGCTACCCCCGAGCACGACGTTGTCGCCGTTGCCCACCGTGATGCTGTCGTCGCCGCCGATGGCGGTGTCGAGCGAGAGCGCGCGGCGGATCAGGCCGAGGGCATCGAAGGTGACGACGCCGTTGTCGCCCAGGATGAACGCACCCTTGTCGCCGCCCTTGATGGTATCGCCGCCGGCGCCGCCGAGCACGACGTTGTTGCCCGTGCCGAAGGTGATCGTGTCACCGCCGCCGATCGAGGGCGCCGTGGTGGCGATCCGCGCCAGCACGCTCGTCGTCACGCCGTTCGTCACCGTGACGGTGAAGTCGGCCTCGCCGCTGTCACCGAGGATGACGTGGTTGCCCGCGCCGGTGGTGATGGTGTCCGCGTCCGCGCCGCCGATGATGCGGGATTCCCCGTCCTCGGCCGCGATGATGTCGGCTCCGCCGATCTCGGGCGTGATCGACTCGATGCGCTGGGCACGGCCGTTGCGGAAGACCGCCTTGCCGCTGTCGCCCAGGATGACGTGGTTGCCCGCGCCGACCTTGATCGTGTCCGCGCCCGCACCGCCGAGGATGGTCGTGTTGCCGTCGGCCGCCTCGATCGTGTCGTTTCCGCCGATCTCGGTCGCGGTCGAGGTCACCGTCGCGATGGTGCCGTCGATGAAGGTGGCCGAGCCGCTGTCGCCGAGCACGACCTGGCTGCCCTTGCCCAGGGTGATCTGGTCGGCACCCGCGCCGCCGATCACCGTAGCGCTGCCGTCCTTGGCCAGGATGGTATCGTCGCCGCCGATGCCCGGATCGATCGTCTCGACAGAGACCAGCGTGCCGGCGGTGAAGACCGCCCGGCCGCTATCGCCGAGGATGACGTGGTTGCCCGCCCCGACCTCGATTCCATCCGCGCCGGCCCCGCCGACGATGGTGGTATCGCCCTCGCTCGCCGTGATCGTGTCGTTACCGCCGATCGCGGTGGCGGTCGCGGTGATGTCTTGGATCTTGCCGTTCGCGAAGGTCGCCGAGCCGCTATCGCCGAGCACGACCTGGCGGCCCTTGCCCAGGGTGATCCGGTCGGAGCCCGCGCCGCCGATCACCGTGGTGTCGCCGTCCATGGCCTCGATGATGTCACCGCCGCCGACGCCCGGATCAATGCTCTCGATCGAGACGAGGGATCCGGCGTCGAACTGGGCCCTGCCGCTGTCGCCGAGGATGACGTGGTTGCCCGCGCCGACCTTGATCGTGTCGCTGTCGAAGCCGCCGATGATGGTGGTGTCGCCCTCCATCGCCGTGATCGTATCGCCGCCGCCGATCGCGGTCGCAACGGAGGTGATGGTTGCGATCTGGCCGTCCGCGAAGGTCGCCGAGCCGCTGTCGCCGAGGATCACCTGACGACCCTTGCCGAGGGTGATCGTGTCGGCCCCCGCGCCACCGATGACGGTGACGTTGCCGTCACCGGACACGATGCGGTCGTCGCCGCCGATGGCAGCCTCGTTGTCCGCGGACTTGATGGAGAGCAGGACCGGGACCGGAACGCTCACGCCGCCGACGAGGCGGGTGCCGGGCACGAAGCGGGCCTCGCCGGTATCGCCCAGGATCACGTGGGTGCCGGCGCCGACGGTGATGCCGTCCTTACCCGCGCCGCCGATGATCGTGGTGTCACCGTCGGTCGCCTTGATCGTGTCGTCACCGCCGATCGCGCCGTCGAGACTGCGGAGGATCGTCAGCACGCCGCCTGCGAAGACGGCCTCGCCGTTGTCGCCGAGGATGACGTGGTTGCCCGCGCCCGCCGTGATGATGTCGGCGTCGAAGCCGCCGATGATCACGTTGTTGCCGTCGGTCGCGGTGATGGTGTCGCTGCCACCGACGTCCGGATAGGTCGAGACCACGCGGGTGACGACGTGGTTGCCGGTCAGCGCGATGCCGGCGGTCGCCGAGCCGTCCTGATAGATCTGGCCGTGATCGCCGAGGATGACGTTGTCGCCGCCCTTGGCGTCGATCGTGTCGGTGCCGGCGGCCCGCGGCTGCTCGATGAAGGGATCGGCGATCGTGACGATGCGCTTCACGTCGTCGAGGTTGAAGCTCGAATCGCCGAGGATGATGTCGGCGCTGTTGCCGCCCTCGATCCTGTCGTTTCCGGTGCCGCCGGCGATCAGGTTGCGGCCCTGGCCGCCCTTGATCGCGTCGCTGCCCGCGCCGCCGTCGATGATGACGAGGCCGGTCGCGCCCGAGGCGTCGATGACGTCGTCGTGGCTGACGATGGAGGCATCGACATCGATCGTCCCTTCGTCGCGGAAGGCGATGGCGCCGCCGGTGCGGACGCTGTCCGAGGCGCTGTAGCGGCTGCGGTCTGCGCTGGTGTCGCCGAACAGTGCGAGCGTGCCCTGCGAGGCCTTGACGGTGATCGTGTCGGCACCACCGCCGCCATGGATCGTCGTCAGGGTGCCGATCGCCGTCCCCTCCACCGTGACGCGGTCGGTGCCCGAGCCGAGCAGCAGCTCGACCGAGGACATGTCGCGGTAGGTCACGCCGCCCTTGAAGGTCACGTTGGTGGCGCTGCCGCTCGCGGCCGTGTTGACGTAGAGAAGCGACATTCCGAAGCCGGAGATGTGGTCGGCGTTCACCACGCCGTCCACGCCCGCCGTGGTGGAGTCGTTGAAGAGCGAGACCTTATCGAAATCCTTCTTGGTCGGGTCGATCGCGATGTCGCGCGTGACCGGGCGGTTGGTCTCGCCGGGCAGGACGATCGCAGGGGTCAGCGAGCGGCTGTCGGGACCGGCGCCACCGATCAGGACCAGCGGTCCCTCGATGCGGCTGAGTTCGTGCGTCTGGCGCGAGAAGGTCTTGAGGTCCGAGGTCACCTTGGTGGCGTCGGGGTTGCTGAGCACCTTGACCCGCACGGCCTGATCGAAGTTCGACGCGTCGAACGTGATCGTCGCCGGCTTCGACGCGGTCGCCCGCGTGAAGCGCGGATCGTCGCTGTCGGTGATGGTCTGGCCGTCACCCGCCAGCGTGATCGTCACCGATCCCTGCGGCGCGGTCGTCAAGACCACGTCGTAATGGGACGGCTGGTCCGGCGTCACGACGACGCCGCCCTCGGCCGGGGTCACCACGACGCCCGCCGTGTTGCCGTCCGTCACTTGGACACGCACCACCGGTTCCCCGACGAGCGCCGCCTTGAAGAAGCCCTCGCCGCCCGTGCCGGCGAGCGTGCTCTTCACGAGGTGGGTGATCTCCCCGACATAGCGGTTCTCGGGCGTAACGTCGGCCGGCGACGAGATCTGCACGGTCTGTGGCTTGTCCCAATTGCCGGCATTGAAGGTGAGATACGCGAAGCCGTCCCCGTCGGTCGGCAGCGCGTTGCCGGCGGCATCGGTGAAGACGAGCTGGGAGAGGCGATCCCGCGGCAGGCTGAGGGTGACGGTGACCGTCTCGTTGGCCTGCGGGGGATTGTTGAGGACGACGGTGTAGCCGTCCTTGTTCTGCGCCTGGGCGGCCCGATTGAGGGAGCTCTCGACGACCGAGGTGTTGCCGCCGCTCTCGACGATGATCAGGCCCGGCTTGTCGTTGTCGATGACCTTGACCAGCGTCGTGCGCAGGTAAGTGGAGCTTACCTCGTCGTTCGAGCTGATGACGGAGTGGCCGATGGCCACGCTCTGCTCGCCCTCGGCGGCCGTATCCGTTTTGGCGCGGACGAGGATCGTCCCCGTCAGCTCGGGCTTCCAGACGTAGACGCCGTTCTTCAGTTCCGTGACGAAGCGAATTGTGAGGGCGTCCGACCAAGTGACGCCGTCGGTCGAGACCTCGACCGTGCCCGCGTCTCCGGCCAGCGCCCGCGACTGCGCGGAGGCCTGCGCGGCGGAGACGGTGACGACCGCCCAATCGGTCCGGCCGAGCTGGGTCCGCGTCGGGGTGGGCGGCGCGATCTGGTAGGAGCCGATGCTGCTGCCCACGGCACCCACCGCCGTGATGACCGAATCTTCGCGAAGCGTCAGACCGCCCTGGTCACTGACGCTGCCGCGATCGGCCGCGGCGACGGAGGCGTTGATGCCCGGCACGAACAGGCCGTCGTAGCGCTTGTCGGTGCTTGCGGCGGTGTGGTTGATGACCGCCGAGTTGCCCTTGGCGTCGCGCGCCACGACCTCGCCGCTGACATCGCCGGCCACGTTGAAGGTGTCGCTACCGGTCCCGCCGATCAGGGTGGTGACGACGCCCGGCGGGGTGGAGAGCACGTAGAACGTGTCGTCGCCCTCCAAGCCGTCGACCTCGACCGCCTGGATGTTGCTGAAGCGGATCGACAGACCGGCGCCGAAGATGCCGTCGCTCGTGACGACGAAGGTGTCGGCGAACTCGGTGCCGAGGGCGACGATCTTGTTGAAGCCGGTGCCGCCGTCGATCTCGAGCGGGGCGTTGATGTTGTACTCGATCCGGTCGTTGCCGGCGCCGGCATTGAGCTTGATCTTGTTGTCCTGTGGGTTGGACCCGGCCAGGGCGAAGGCACGCACGATGAAGGTGTCGTCGCCATCCTCGCCTTCGAGGCGCAGGTCCGCCTTGTTCGAGTAGACCTGGAACATGTCGTCGCCGGTGCCGCCGTAAATGACGGCCGGGATCGAGATGCCGCGGGAGAGATAGCCCCCGAACGAGAGTTGCGTGGTGACGAAGACGTCCTCGCCGAGCAGGCCGTTGGCCGTGTCGCGCAGGCTCGCGAAGACTTGTCCGACTTGGAAGAAATCGTTGCCCTCGCCGCCGTCGACGGTCATCAGCGCCGAGGTGTCGTCCATCGCGAAGCGGTCGTTGCCCTTGCCGCCCTCGACGACGACGCGCCCGTTGACGCTCATGTCGTAGTTGATCCGCTCGACGACCGTGCCCGCCGGGTAGGTGCCGTCGGCGTTCGGATGGACGAGCGCCACGAAGTTGCGCCGCAGTAGGAATTGGTCCGCTTCATCCGTGCCGAGGATCGTCAGGGTATCGACACCCCGGCTGGCATCGCCCGAGTCTTTCACGTTGATGCGGTAGGACGAGGCGCCGGCGAGCTGGATGCGGATCGTGTCCGTGTCCTGGCCGCCGTCGATATCGAGCGTGTCGGTAGCGCTGCCGGTCTTGCTGGTGAGCGAGGGCAGGCGGTCGACGTTGATCGCATCCGCCCCATCCTCGCCCAACACCGAGGTATTGCCGGAAAGTTCGCTGACGGCGAGATCGAGCGTGTCGTCGCCCGCGCCGAGCTTGATCGTTGTCGACGCCGCGCGGACCCGGCCGCGCAGGGCGAACTTGTCGTTGCCACCGAGGCTGGTCAGCGCCAGCATCGAGGTGGCGACGGTGGTGCCCAGCAACGTCAGCGCGTTGTTGCCCGCGCCGAGATCGATGACGACCTTGGCGCCCTTGATCGTCGCGGTCTGGACGACGGCGCCGGTGACGCGCGCCGCATCGATGACGGTATCGACGCCGGCGGCCGTGGTCAGCGTGAAGTCACCCGTTCTCGCCTCATGGCTGCCGGCGAGTTCGACGTGGTTGTCGCCGCCGCCGAGCGCGAGCGTGATCGAGGCCGCCGAGAGCGCGATGGCGTTCGTGACGACCAGCCCCGCCACGCGGTGGTCGGTCAGGATGTCGCGGCCGGTCCCGCCCGTCAGGGAGAAGCCGTCCCCGATCGCGTACCGGCCGACGAGCGTGGCCGTGTTGGCGCCGTCGCCGAGCTGGATCGCGAGGAAGCGCGCTTCGAGATCGGCCTTCTCGACCGTGCCGTTCACGACGCGCAGGTCGCTCAGCGTATCGGCGCCGCCCGCCGCCGCGATCGTGACATCGTCGGCGATCCGGTAAGAGCCGGTCAGGGTCAGCGTGTTGGTGCCGGCGCCGACATCGATGCTCAGCGATTTTGCCGCGTAGCTTCCCTGGAGGTCGACGATGTCGTCGCCCGCGCCGGTCGTGATCGTGATCGCGCCCGCCTGCAGGTTGTAGCCGCCCGAGAGCCGCAGGGTGTTGCTGCCGCCGCCCAAATTGATCGAGAGCGAGCCGGCCGCGATGTCGGCCCGGCTGGTGACGCCGCCGACCATGCGGAAATCCCGCAGGACATCGTTGCCGGACCCGCTGCGGATCGTGAAGGCGTTCGTGCTCCGGTAGGTGCCGGTCAGAGTGATGTCGTTCTGGCCGTCACCCGCGTCGATCTCCATCGAGCCGGCGGTATAGCTCCCCTGGAGGTCGATGACGTCGCGGCCCGCGCCGGTGCGGATCGCGAGCGCGCCGGTCATCATGTAGGTGCCCGTCGCAGTCAGGCTGTTGTCGCCGCCGGCGAGATCGATCGTCAGCGAGTCGAGCGTGTGGCGGCCACCGAGCGTCACGGCGTCCTGGCCCGCACCGCCGGTGATGCTCATCGCACCCGTGGATACGGTGATCGCATCCGAGAATGTGATCGTGTTGTTGCCGTCCCCGGCGAGCAGACTGATGGAGCCGCGGCGCGTGAGCGCGCCCTCCGAGATCCGGTCGAGCGCGATCACCTCGTCGGGATCGTTCGGGTTGCTCCCGCTGACGGTGATGGTGCGCTCACCGGTCATGAACGTGCCGTCGAGGAGGTAGGTGCCGCCCAGGCTGCTGCCCTGGATCGTGATCGTGCGGCCGACGAAGAGACCGAGCAGTCTGAGGACGGCAGCGGCCTCGTTGGACGCCACGACCGTATCGTTGCCGTCAGCGTCCTTCACCACCTTGAAGTCGGCCTTCAGGACGATGTCGCCCTTGGCCTTCACCACCGCGCCCGCCTCGACAGTGAGGTCGTCGCCGGCGGCGAGGGTGACGGAGCCCTCGGTCGAGAAGATCGTGACGCCGGAGCTGACCAGCAGGAGGTCGTCGCCCCGGGTCGTATCCTCGCCCGAGAACACGTTGATGGACTTCTTCGAGATCAGGTTGGTGATGATCGTGACGGGGCTCGACGTGCGCACGTTGATCGCGCCGCCGGCCTGGATGCCGGTCTTGGCCCCCGCGGTGACGCCGCCCACGCGCAGGCCGCCGACGTTCCACAGCCAGACATCATTGCCGGCCGTGGCTTCGATGCCGCCATAGGTGTCGCCGGTCGCAGTCTTCAGCTTGGCGATGATGCGCTTCGTCGCCGTGCCGATGCTGCCCGAGGCGATCAGCTTGGCTTGGCCGGAGACGAGGTTCGAGCTGCCGCCGTTGCTGTCGTTGTAATCGGTCGATCCATTGAGGATGCTGCCCGTCGCGGCCGTCAGGATGGCGACGCGGTTATCGGCGGCCGCGATGCTGGCGAGATGGACGTCGCCATCGGTCTCGACGACGACGATGTTGCCGCGTGTGGCCGAAAGCGTGACCCGGCCGGTCGTGGTGCCGCCGACATTGCTGTCGAACTCGAAGGCGTCGGTGCCGGAGCCGATGCCGTCGCCCGCCGTGAGGACGATGGACCGGCCGCTGACATTGGCCCGTCCGCTGCCGGCCAGATCGGGCGCCGAGTCGATGTCGCGCGGGCTCGTCAGGTCGCCGCCGTCGAGGATCGAGGCCTGCGCGCTCAGGATCACGTCGCCCGTCGTGGTGATCGCCACCACCCGCAGGTCGGTCGCCGTCTCCGTCAGAGCGATGGTCCCCGTGGCGCTCGCCCGGACGGTCCCGGTGAGCTTCACCTCAAGGGCGTCGGCGCCCACATGGGGTGTGCTGGCGTTGGGACCGGCTTGGCCGATCGCCCCCGCCGCCTTCAGCGTGAGGTTGCGGGCCGCGATCTTGGTGTTGTCGTTCCCGATGCCGTCGAGGATGCTGCCCCGGTCGGCGGTGAAGAAGATGTCCTTGCCCGTGAAGGCGGATTCCAGCTTCAGGTCGCCCGCGCGGGCGGTGATGTAGATGTTCTCCGCGCTGCGGACCGCGAGGGTTCCCGTCAGCTCGACGCCGATCGCCTTCTCAGCGCTGCCGACGGCACCCCGGCCGCCTTCGAGGATGGTGTCACCGCCACGGACATTCGTGTCGGCGGCGCCGCGGCCGTTGACGAGGCCGTTGTCACCCTTGAGGCGGATTTGCTGGCCATTCGTGGAGGTGATCAGGCCCACCGTCGCCGAGGACGGCGTGGTGATGAAGATCTGACCGCCCGCGCTGACGTCGAGCGTTCCCGCGGTCTCCAGCACCACCGCCTTGCGCTTCTGGATCAGGAGCCGGGTGACGAGGTTGAACGGATTCCCGGCATCCTTGGCCGATTGGAACACGATGAGACTGCGGCCGGTCTCGGTGGTCGGCGCGAGCTTGTTCGCGTCGAGATTGCCCGTGTCGAGGACGAGGGTTGCTTTGCCCGCCTTCGCGATCTCGTAATAGGTCGCGGCTCCGGTCGCGTTGGCGGTCGTCACGCCGAATGCGCCGGCAAGGCCGATCCGCATTCCCTGCTTGAACCCATCCGCCAGGAAGCTGGCGTCCCGGTCGGACAGGGCGCGGTTGACGACGGAAACGCCGCCGGTTGCCCCCGTCGCCCGCACACCGACCTCGACGTTGGCCGCGAGCCGGCCGTTCAGGCCGCCCGTCGTGTCGAAGAGCTGGCCGGCCTCGAGGCGGATCACCCCGCCCGCGATCGCAGCGATCCGGAACACGTTGGTGGCGATGGCAGTAGTGTTCGTGGTGTCCCCGGCGATGAAGAGCGTGTCGCCGACGGCGTAGAGCGCGGTGTCCCAGGTGCCGCTCGCGAGCGTCAGCACGCCTTGGTTCGTCGCAGCGTCGTTGCTGAAGCTCAGCTCGACGCTGGCCGGGGCGGCCTTGAGCCGATCGATGGACATCGTCGCCGAAGCACGCGGCGCCTCGCCGCTCACCGCGATGCTGGCGCCGAAGGTGACGTTGCGGGCGCTTCCTTCCTGGAAGGTCTTGCTGCCGGAGAAGGCGACGGTGATCACCGTGTCCGTGACGGACACAATCTTGAAGTAGGCCCGGGTTTCGGCGGTTGCGTTCTGCGTCAGACCGCCGATGAACAGCGTGGCATCGATGACGTTTCCGTCCTTGATGAACGCGGTGAGGTCCCAGGGCTTGCCACCCACCCAGGTGACGGTTCCGGTCGCGCCATTGTTGGCGAAGATGACGTCGGCGGCGGTCGGCTCACCCGTGAGGAACACGAGGTCGCTGCGCTCGGCGGCAGCCAGATCGATCTGCTGTTCGGTCGTCTGAGGCGGCGCGTTCGGGCCGACCTTGATCAGTGTGGTGTCGCTGGTCGAGCCGACACTGCCGGCCGCGACGAGCTTGATCGAGCGGCCCTTAATGATCGGGCTCTGGATGTCGACGACGGTGCTGGGCACCTCCTTCAGCAGGCCCTGGCCGACCGCGCTCAGCAGTTCCTCTTTCGTCCAGCGCTTGATGCTGTCGTCGATGCCCTTGGCGGTCGCCCGATCGACGAAGAAGGCAGGGTTGTCCTGCTTCTTGGCCGTCAGAGCGTTCTCGCCGTCGGATCCCGGCAGGCTGTTGAAGAAGGCGTGGAGCGCCCGGTACTGCGCCGTGAGCGCCGCTCCGCGCGCATCCTGGGCCGCCTGGAGGGCGGAGGTGATGGCCGGCGACATCTTGGTCCGGGTTTCGGCCGCAGCCTGTGCGCGGGCCGCACCCGCCGCATCGATCAGCGCCTGACCCGTGAGGCGCGGCGTGAAGGATGCGTTGTAGATGCTCGGATCGATCTGCTGGTTGCGGTAGCTCCAATAGGTGTCGTAGCGGGCCTTGTCCTGGTCGGACCGTGCTTCCACCCGCGATGCATCGTAGGTGTCGCCGAGGCTGCCGAAATCGGCGTGAAGCCGCGCGTACTCCGCCTTGAGCGCGGTTTCGGCCGCCACGACTTTCTTGGCGGTTTCCGCCTGCAGGAACATCTCGCCCAGCGTCTGGAACTTGGCCTGGTCGGCGAACTGCACCGCCAGTGCGATCCGCTCGGCGCCGGTGATCCGCACGATGCCGCCCGCGTCGGCACTCGCCTTGTAGCCGCTGTAGATCTGGTACGCCGTGCCGAGCTTCGGCAGGTAACGGTCACCGAAGCCGGCATAGACCGCATTCAGCTTCGCGTATTCGGTCGCGCGGTCGTCGAGCGTCGCCTTGATCTTGCCCGCGACGTAGCTGTCCTTGGCCGCGCCGCTCAGCGTCGCGCCGGTGGCATCGGTGCCGAACGTGCGCGTCAGATCGGCGATCTCGGCATTCGTCAGCTTGAGCACGCCGTTCACCAGCGAGCTGCGCAGCTTCCAATACAGATCGTACTGTGTCGTGAAGCTGTTCTGAGCACCCTCGACGACGCCGGGGAAGCTGCCGAAGGTCGGCGCAAGGTTGCGGTAGTCGATCGTCCGGGACGCCTCGACCTGCTGGATCTGATCGATGACGTAGGCGGTGAGCGCGGTGCTCCCGAAGACCGCGTTCAGCCGGGCGAAGTCGGTCGCCGCGGTGCTGGCGAAGATCGCGTTCAGTTTCGTGTACTCGGCCCCGCGCGCGTTGAGCGTCGCCTGGATCTTGGCCGCGACATAGCTGTCCTTCGCCGTGCCGCTCAGCACCGCGCCGGTGGCGTCGGTGCCGAACGTACTGGTCAGGTTGGCGATTTCGGCGCTCGTCAGTGCAGGCACACCGTTCACCAACGAGCCGCGCAGCTTCAGGTAGAGGTTGTACTGGGCGGTGAAGGTGCCCTGGTCACCCTTGGCAACGCTTGAGAACAGCGCCGAGAGCCTCGCGAACTCGTCCGCACGGGACTCCTGCACCACCTTGATCTGAGCGTCGATGTAGTCGTCCTTGGCGGCGCCGGTGAGCCCGCTGCCGGTCGTGTCGCTACCGAACTGCGCGCGCAGCGCATCGCGCTCGACACTCGTCAGCGTCATCGCACCGTTGACCCGGCTCGCCCTCAGCACCTCATAGCGGGCGTAGGCGGTCTCGTAGCTGGCGAGCGCCCTGAACGCCTCGTCCGCCAACCGCGCGCCGCGCGCCTCCGCGTCGATCGCGATCTCGTAGAGCTCCAGAATCTTGGCCTCGCTCAGACGCGTGTTGCCGCCCTCGCTCTCGAGCTGCGCAATCTGTGCGGTGACGCGGGCAATCATCGCATCGCCGGAGATCGGCGCCGCATGGGTCGCCTCCTGGATCTTGGCCAGTGAGGCGGCCGTCGCCGTGACGGTGGTGCTCGCGTCGAATCCGCTCGACGCCCCCCGGATGGCCCAGTAAGTCGCGTAATCGCCGGCGAGATCGGCGTGATAGACGTTGCCGTAGCCGCCGTATTGCAGGTGGAGCGCATGGTACTGCGCAGTGCGGCTCTGCTCGATCGTCGCGACGGCCTTGCTGACATAGGTGGTTAGGGCGCTGCCGGTGAGCCCCTTGCCCGTCGCCTCTTTGCCGTAGAGGTCGACATAGTACTGCAGCTCGCCGGTCTTGGCGTTGAGCTTTACTTCGAAGTTCGCATCGTAGACGGCGGGATTCGCCTGCTGGTTCCGGTAGGACCAATAGGCATTGTAGTCGCGCTGCCGGCTGCTCTCGAAGGCGCTGAGCGTCTCCTTGAACTTACGGTTCGCGTCGTCGGCCGTGAGGGCGAGATCCTTCCAGACGCCTCCGATCAGGTCGGCCGCCTTGCGCTCGTCGCGCACGACCACGTTGTTCACGTTGAGCAGGCTGCCGCCGCGGACCTCCACGACGACATCTCCGCCGGCGGTAAGGCTGTTGAGGCGCAGGTCGCCCGAGGTCTGGCGCACCGAGACGTTGCCGCCGGCCACGATGTCGACCCGGTCGCGCTGTCGCTGACCGGCGTTGAGGTTGAGGATCGCGTTGCCCGTGACGTCGCCGGAGCCGACATGACCGGACTTCGCCGACAGCGTGATCACGCCGCCGCTGATCGTGCCGGCCTTGTCCTTTGCCACGACGATACCGGGCGCGGAGACGAGAGCAACGTCGTCGTCTCGCGAACGGACGGAGTCGATCTGCAGGTCCGTACCACCGACATTCTCGATGTAGACCGATCCCGCGGCCGAAGCCGTCAGCACGACCGGCGCCGTGTAGGTCCGGTTGCCCTTGTCGTCAGTGGTATAGGTGCCCTCGACTCGCAGCGCCCGCGACCCGGCCGTGGCCACGGCACCCGCGTTCTTGTCGCTACCGAAAGCCGCCGTCCCCGTGCCGATGCTGCCCGACTGCGAGGTGAGGGTCACCGTCGCGGCGGAGATCGTGACCGTGTCCCTGGTCTGCTCGATCGAGCCCTTGGCGTCGATCGTCACCTTGCCCGATGCGTTGACGATATTGCCTTCCAGCAGAACCCGTCCGGTGCCCGTCGAGACGATGCTGATGTCGCCCTTATCGGAACCGTAGAACGACACCTGAATCGGACGATCGGCCTCAATGCTGGCCTTCGCCGTCGTGGTCTGACCGTATTCCTTTTTCCAAAGCGTCCAATAGGTCTTCTTTCCATACCAGGTCGATGTTTCCCAAGTTTTTGCGATCTTCGCCGGATCATTCTGCGCGCCGTCCGGATTCGTACTGGATCCGTAGTGAGCATACGACGTGTTGTCGCTCGCATCGAGATAATAGTACGTCCCTTCCGGAAGCATCCTCGTGTCGTTGTTGGATTCGACTTTGAACCCCGTCAGGCTAGCGGGATCTCTTGCCAGAGCATCGATGCCGGCCCAGGACGATGTTCCCTTCGTGACGGACTCGGTCACCTTCGATGTTTCGGTGACTGTGTAGGCGTAACGCCAGCCATCCTTCGGCTGATAGATCGCATTGCGCCCGACCTGCACGGGAATGTCCGCGCCCGGGTTCGCTGCCTTATTCGGGTCCTTGTAGATCGTGCTGACGGTCTTCGAGACCGCATCGAGTCCCGCCGCGTTCTTTGTCGATTTGAAAGTCGTCTTCAAGTATTTTACGTCGTCGTCGCTATAAGAGAGGTCGTACAAATTGACCTCGCCCGCACCGCGGTTGGCATTGTTCAGCTTGCGGACGACAACGTCGTACTTTGAATGGTTTTCGATCGTAATGTTCGAGTAGCCGGCCAGCGCCTCGATCCGCCCTGTATCCTTGCCGGTGTTGAGGATGTTTGCGGTAATATCGATCTTACCGCCATAGGTCACAAGGTCGAGAACAATGATCTGCTCCGTCACGGTATCGAGCTGAACGGTGAAGATTCCTTTCTGAGAAAGCCCTTCAATCGTAACGTAACGCTCTTTCTTGTCCGCAAGAGCAGCTTCGATTTCTCGCTCCGCCGCTTGATCGACTTTGATCTCGTAGTTCGAAATCCCACTGCGGATCAGACCGTTGACATTGACGTATTGAGCATTGATCGAGATTTGATTTGCTTGGAGATTCGGCTCTCCGGATTTGACGGATAGCTTATCAATGATGCTGTCGACACTCGAAGGCTTAAATCCACGATCGACAAACGCGCCCTTTACCTCAGCATAGGGCGAGGCCCCGACTTCGTAGAGAGATTTGTCGTTGATGATGCCGGGGGATCCGATCGAGATCGTTTGATGGGAGCCGGACTTGTTGTCTTTTACTTTGACGGGCGCACCTTCCGTAAAGAACAGATCGCCGATGCTGGCCGCCTCGAATATGGCGTTCGGTGCGATGATCGCACCCGCGATGATCAGTGCGGGGGCCGGAACTTCGTTCCTCAAATCATCGAGAGTCTTGCCAAGCGTATTTTTGATCGTGATCGTGCTGGCGGGCGCATCGCTGAACTTGCCGCCCGAGGCAATTTCTTTGAACTCAACGAAACCTGTTACGAAATTATCCTCTCCTGCGCTCTTCTTGTTAATCGTCTCGATCGCGCTCTTGGCCGAATCTTGATTTGCCAAGGAAACGATCGTGCCGTTGAAGCTCAGGCCGCCGGCGGATTCCGGCATGGTGATGCCGCCGATCCGCAGGGTCGCCGACCCCTTGTTCGTGATCTCGACATTACCCGACTCCTTCGCTCTGAAGGCGCCTTTTCCGGTGAGCGCGTCGGCGGATACGGAGATGCGTCCGGCGCCCGCGGTGAAGGAACCGATCGTGATGACTTGGGCCGTGTTGAGCTTGGTCTCGATACCGACGATCTTGCCGTCCTTTCTCGAGATCCTCGTAATGACGTCCTGTGCGACCAGAATCCCGGCGATGCGCTCCATTTCGTTGTTGTAGAAATTGTACTGGTTGATGTCGCGCGCGGACTCCGTCCTCTTCGCCATCGCGTCGTTGAAGGCGTCGATCAGGCCGGAGCGCTGCACCTCGGTCCCCATCGCGATGGTGATCGGCAGCCTGGGTGCCGTCAGGAACGTCGTTGCACCGCCGGTATCCTGGCTCAGGGTGAAGGACTTCGTCGCCCGCCCGTCCGTCACGAAATTGCCATTCGCGTCGATGGCGACGCCGCCGAGGTAGATCGTCCCGGTCAAGGTGGTTTGGCCGGGCGTGCTTGCGACGATGATCTGGCGCTCGTCCCCCGGAAGATAGGAGGCAGTTCCCTGCTTCAGCACCAACTGTTCGAGAACGATCTCGATGTCGCTGATGATGCCCGTGACGACGGTCCCATCCATGATGACGCGACCGATTGATTTGGTGCTCGCATCACCCGCCTGTACCGCTTCAGGCTGGCCACCGAGCAAGCTGTCGATCACCGCAGCGCCCTTCGTGGCCCAACTCGTTCCCTTCGCCTTAGCGTCGGCACGGGTGTTGCCACTGTCCCGGTTGGCGGCGAACACGGCGTCGCCGCCGGTCTCCAGCACCGCATCCGACCGGACTGTGATGGTGTTGGCCTGGTTCAGGTCGATCTTGGCCGTGATCGACTGGATCGGGATCGCGCTGCCGGCGAAGGTGTCGGTGCGCGCCGAGAGATCGTAGCGGTCGTCCCACAGATCGGCCTGCTTGCCGGCGGACAGGGTCAGGTTGCCGTAGGCTTTGGCTTTGACGCCCGTGCCGATCGTGACCGCATTGTTCGGCCGCAGCGTGATGTCGGTGCCGCCGGTGGCGACGGTGACCCCGCCGGTGGTGTCGGTGTTGGCCACGATGGCGGCCGTCACCCGTGTGTTGGCGGTGGCGAAGAGATTGCCCAGCGTGAGGATCTGGGCCTTGTCGCCGACGGTGATCGTGGCGTCGAGCCCAGCACCGGCTTGGCCGGAGAGCGAGGCCGAGGCACCCGCGCCCGAGAGCGCACCGGCCGTCTTCAGGACGACCTTGTCGGCGACGTTGACGTCGTTGAGCGCCGCGAAGGTGACATTGCCGTAGGCACCGGTGAAGCCGGTCGTCTCGAGCTTGGCAGCACTGCCGATGTCCACCGCCGTGGACAGGCCGAGCACCGTGCGGCTCGTCGCCCCGGCGCCGCTGGCGAGGCCGCCGGTGCTGCCGTCGATGTTCGGGCTCGACAGGAGCGGCTTCTGCACGGCGTTTCGTGCGCTGGCCGCGATGTCATAGGCCAGAACGTCCGCCGCTCCCCCGATGGTGGCCGTCACGGCATGGGTGACGGTGTTGGTCGACGCGGCGCCGCTGCCGGCCAGAGCGCCGTAGCTGTTGGTTGTGATCCGCCCGTTGGTGATCGTGGTGTGGTCGGCGTTCAGATAGAACAGGCCAGAGCCCGCGCGGCCGGTGATCAGATCGACCTTGGCCCCGGTGTCCAGCGTCGCTTTGGTGCTGCCGCCCGTCTGCGTGGTGGTGACGGCGGCAGCGCCCGAGGCGAGGCCGTAGGAGCCGGCGGTGGCGGCCGCCAGGTTGTCGTCGGTCCCGGTTGCCGTGAGCGAGAACGATCCGGCGCGGATCGTGTCCACGGCGGTGACCTCGGCGGCGGTCTCCGTGGCGGATTCCGCGAGCGAGACCGTCGCGCCGGTCGCAACCAGGCCGGCGCTGGCGCTGTTGGCGTTCGCCCGCTGCTGCGTCGCGCTCGTTGCGGCGAGCGACACCGCCCGCGCCACGTTGATTACCGTTCCGGTGCCGAAAGTGGCTTTGATGCTGCTGGAATTGGTCGCCTTGGTCACCGTCGAATCGATGCCGATCAACCCGCCGACCGCGCCGGTCGCCTCGGCTTGCGCCGTCGGGTTCGTACCGCGGGCAAGGCTAGCCAGCACCGTCACCGTGTTAGCGGTCAGCCCTGTCGTCTCGGTCGAGGCCAAGACGGTCGCGGCCACGTTGGTGAGCGCGGTCGAGGCGCCGACCGCGGCGGTGCCGGCATTGATGCCGGTCGCCTTGGCATAGGCGGACGGCGTCACGGTCGCGGTGACGACGACGTCGTCGGCCACGATCGTGCTTTTCTCGAGCTTGGCCTCGACGGTCGGCTTCACATCGACCGTGGCGACGGAGCCGCCGGCCGCCAGGGCCAGCAGGCCGCCGGCCACGGAAATGCCGAGCACCTGCGAATCGACCGAGGTCGTGTCGCTGGCCTGAACGGAGACGTCGCCCGCGGCGGTGACCTTGCTGTTGAAGATGCCGGCATTCGTCTTGCTGGTGACGGTGTCACCGGTGCCGGCGCCGCCACCGGCGACGGCCACGCCGAAGATCGAGGCGTTCGCGGCCATGGACCCGGCGCGGGAGCGGCTCGTCAGGCTCGCGTTCTCACTGGCGGTGACATTGACCGCACCGCTGACCGCGAGTCCGTGCGCGCCGCCGAGGTTCCGGATGGCGGCCGTGACTTCGTTGTCGATCGCGTTGTCCGCCGCCGCGACGGCGAGGGAGAAGGACGCGCCGCCGAAGAAGCCGAAGGCGGCCGCGACCGAGGCCGCGCCGGTCTCGACGGCGAGGGTGGAGCGGTCGCGCGCCGCGACCGTCACGGCACCCGCCTTGATCTTGTCGCCCGCACCGTCTCCGTCGATCGAGGCGCTGATCGTCGCGCCGATCCGGTTATGGGCACCGGCGCCCGCGCCGGCGGCGCTGAGGGCGATGGCTCCCCCGGAGAGGGCGACCGAGCCCGCGGCGACGTTGGCCCGGATGGTCTGGCCGGAATCGGCCGTGACGGAGAGCGTGCCGCCCGCCTCGATCGTGGTGTCCTTCGACAGGGCCTCGATGGCCATGTCGGCCGAGGTGGTCGTCTTGTCCTCGCCGTTGACCTTCTGCGTAATCGTGCTGCCGATGAGGTTGACGGCCACGCCGGTGCCGATGCTGACCCCGACCGCGGTGCCGCCGATGCTGGCGCCGGCTGCGAGCGCCGCGACCTCGGCCTCGATCCGGCTGTTGTTGGCGGCCGTGACCGCGACCGCGCCGGCCGGGTTGTCGACCGTCTTCAGCCGGGCATTGGTGACCTGCGCGCGGGTCGTGCCGCCGATCATGTTGGTCGCGACGGCACCGCCGCCTGCCACCGAGACGGCCACGCCACCGCCGGAGAGCGCCACGGCGGCCGCAGCGACGCGGGCGCGGATGCTCGCGCCTTCGACGGCGCTCGTGGCGGGGTCGTCGGCCGGAACCTGCGCCGAGACCCGGATGGCGCCCAAGCGTGTGGTCACGGCGGCGCCGTCGATCCCGGCGATGACGGCGTTGTTGATGACGTTCAGGGCCGTGGCGACACTGATCGAGGGCGCGACGCCGACAGCGCCGCCAGCGGCCGCGACAGCGGCTGCGCCGACATCGACGCTGATGGCGGACCGGTTGGTAGCGAGCACCGTCACGTCGCCGGCGGTCACGGTCGTCGCGACGCCGGTGATCGCCGCCTTCGTGGCGAAGCTGATCGCGTTGCCCGAATAGCTGCCGGAGCCGGCGACGCCGACGGCCACCGCGGCCCCCGTGACGACGACCGAGGCGGCCGCGACGGTCGCGTCGATGGTGCCGGCCGAGGTCGCCGTCACCGAGACGGTGCCCTGCGCGTCCGCCACCGTGTCGGCGATGAGTGCCTCGACCTTAGCGCCGCCGTCTTTGTCGAGGGTCGGCTGGTCGAGCCTCTTGTTATCGGAATCGACGGTCTTCCACTTGCCGATGATGTTCTGCGCGCCGGAGAGGCCGATCGCCACCGGGACGCTGGCGATGCCCGCGCCGCCGCCACCGGCGGACAGGGCGACCACCGTGGCCTTGATCTCCTGGCTGCTCGTCGCGGCCACGCGCAGGCCCGCGCCGCTCGTCACCTTGTTGAGCGCTGTCTGCCCATCAGCCTTCTCGATCGCCGCGCGGGTGCTCGTGGTGATGATGTTGAGCGCGCCGGCGCCGCCGCCGGCGACCTGGACGTTGGCGATGCCGGCCCCGCCGATGCTGACGGAGGCCGCGGTCGCGATCGCCTCGATCGTGCCGCCGCTCTCGGCCTCGACCGAGAGGTTGCCGGAGGTCGTGGTGATGCCGGTATCCGCGTTGCGGATCGCTGCCTCGACGACGTTGCCGATGATGTTGTTGGCCTGCGAGACCGAGACGGTGACCCCGACGCTCGCCACGCCCGCGCCGCTGCCGGCAATGCCGGACGAGCCGACGATGGCCGTGATCTTGGAGGTGTCCTTCGCCGAGAGCGCGATCTGCGACGCGCGGATACCGGAGGCGCCGTCGCCGTCGATGAAGGCACGAGTCGCGACACCGATGAGGTTGGTCGAGCCGACACCGGCCCCCGCGACGCTGACGCCCGCCGCGCCGCCGCCCTGGATCGACGCCGAGACCGCCGCGACGGCCGACCGGATCGTCTGGTTCGAGGTGGCGGTGACGTCGAGCGCGCTGTCCGAATCCACGCTCGTATTGCTGAGATAGGCCTCGATCGGCGCGGTGCTCTTGAGCGCGGCGTCGCGCTTGCCGTCGGTGCGCGTGATGTCCCAGTTGCCGATGCGGTTCTCGGCACCGCCGACGCCGACCGAGACGCCGACACCGGCCGCACCGCCGCCACCGGCCGCTGCTGCCGCCGCGGTGATCAGGGCCTGGATGTCGGCGGTGGATTCCGCCGTCACCGCAGACTTGCCGCCCTGCACGGTCAACCGGCTGTCTTTGATGAAGGCGCTCGTCCCCATCGTGATGACGTTCAGCGCGCCCGCGCCGCCGCCGCTCACCGAAACGCCCGCCGCGCCGCCGCCGCCGATCGAGACGGCCGCCGCCGCCGAGGCCGCGCGGATCTTCGCGTTGTTGCGCGCGCCGACCGAGACGCCGCCGTTGCGGGTCGTCAACCCGGCATCGACATTGGCGATCGAGGCTTGGATTCCGCCCGCGATGTTGTTGATGGCGAGCGCGAAGCCGACGGCCACGCCGACGCCCGCCGCACCGCCGCCCGCGCCGGAGAGTGAGGCGGCACCGGTCACCGCCGTGATCTCGGCCGTGTTCGCGGCAGTGACCGTGACGCTGCCGGCCTTGATGCCGGCGTCCGCGCCGGTCCCGTCGCCATCGATCGTGGCCGAGGTCACCACGCCGATCGCATTGGCCGTGACGGAACCGGCCGCGCTTCCCGAGACGCCGGCGGCACCGCCGCCCTGGATCGCGGCAGCAGCCGCGATGACCGTCGCGGAGATCTTCTGGCTCGCCCTCGCCTGAACCGTGAGGGCAGCGGCGATGTCGAGGATCGCGTTCTTCACCGCAGCCTGGACGGCCACGGCGCCCTTGTCGTTGAGCGTATCGGTCCGGTCCGCATTCGCGCCCGTGCTCGACCACTCGCCGATCCGGTTCTCGGCAACGCTGACGCCCAGCGCAACGCCGACGCCGGCCGCGCCGCCACCACCGCCGGAGGCGGAAAGCGACGAGATGATCGCCGTGATCTCGGAGGATCCGGTCGCGCTCACCGTCAGGCCACCGCTGCCCAGAGTGGTGATCCGGCTGGCTTCCACCGTGGCGTTCACCGAGCCGAGGATGCGGTTCGAGGCGAAGGCACCGCCGCCGGAGACGCCGACGCCGGCCGCGCCGCCGCCCGCGAGGCTGATTGCCGCCGCGGCCGCCGCCGCCGAGATGCGGCCCGCCCGTGTGGCGCTCACCGCGACGCCGGCCGCGCCGGTCGTGCGCAGCAGGGTGTCGGCGTTGACGATCTTCGCCTCGACGCTGCCGGCGATGCTGTTGAGCGCCAGCGTGAAGCCGACCGCCACCGAGACGCCGGCGGACCCGCCGCCGGATCCTGCGAGAGACGCGGAGCCGGCAAGGGCATCGATCGCGGAATTGTCCGACGCGCGCACCGTGACGCTGCCGGCCTCGATGCCCGTCGCCCCGTCGCCGTCGATGACGGCCCGGGTTGCGATCGCGATCGCGTTGATGACCGTGACGCCGGCCGCCGACACGCCGACGCCGGCCGAGCCGCCGCCGCCGATCGAGGCCGCCGCAGCGGCGACCTGGGCCTTGATGGTCTGCGCGGACGTCGCACCGACAGTGAGCGCGCCGCCGGTCTTGACGCTGCTGCCCCTCAGGACGGCCTCGACGACGGAGGTCTGTTCGGCCGCCGCCGTATCAACGCGGTCGCGCCCCTCGCCCTTCGAGGTCCAGTCGCCGATCCGGTTCGCCGCCACCGAGACACCGATGGCGACGCCGACGCCGGCCGAGCCACCTCCGGCGGCCGCCACCGACGCCGCCGCCACGAGGGCGGAGATGGTCGAATTGGCGGCGGCGGTGACGGTGACGCTGCCGCTCTGGCTGATCGTGCTCGAGGTCACGGCGGCACGGGTCACCGGCCGGATCGAATTGAAGGCGAGCGCACCGCCGCCCGCGACGGCGACGCCGGCGGTCCCGCCGCCGCCGATGCTGACGGCCGCAGCCGCCGTCTCGGTCTCGATCGCGGCTCCGCTGAGGGCATCGACCAGAACCGCGCCGGTGCCGGCATCGATGCCGTCCGCGACGTTGCCGATGCCGGCCTTGACGGCGGCGTCGATGGTGTTGAGCGCCAGCGCGAAGCCGATCGAGACCGCGACCCCGTTCGTGCCGCCGAAGGCCGCGCTGACGGCGGCGGAGACGGCGGCGGCCTTGATCCGGGAGGTATCGGCGGCTTTCACCGAGACGGCGCCGGCCTGGATCGCATTGCTTCCGACGGCGCTGTTGGCGACGCCGTTGCCCTCGATGAAGGCCTGCGTGGTCACACCGATGGCGTTGACGACGGTGGTGGCGCCCCCGCTGACGCCGACGGCGTTCGAACCGGCCCCGGCGAGCCCGGCCGATAGAGCGACGATGCTGGCGTTGATCTCGTTCGCTGACGCCGCCTCGACGCTAAGCGCGCCCTTCGCGTTGACGCCGACGCGGGTCAGAGACGCCTCGACCACGGTGCCGCCGTTTTTGTCCAGGGCGTAGCTGGTCGTGGCATCGCTGCCGGAGCTGGACCAGAGACCGATGCGGTTCTCGGCGATGGCCGCGCCGATGCCGACGGCGACGGCGTCTTTGCCGCCCACGCCCATGGCCAGGGAGGCCGCCGCGATCGCGGCGTCGATCCGAGCGGAGGCTTCGGCCCGGACGCTCACGGCGCCGCCGGTGCCAGAGGTGACGAGACGGCTCTCGGCGGCCTGCGCCCGCGTGCTTGTGGTGATGACGTTGCGGGCGTAGGTCACCGCCGCGCTAATCGGCACGGCATTCGAGCCGGCCCCGGCCACGGCGATCGCGGCCGAGGCCGCATTCGCCGTGATCTTACCCGCCGATTTCGCCGAGATGACGATCGCATCGATAGTCTGAAGGCCTCGATCGACACCGGTCACGGTGGCTGAGACGTCGTTGGCGATGGTGTTGAGCGCGATGCTGCCGCCGACGGCGATCGACACGGCGTTGTCCGAGGTCGCGGCGAGCGCGAGGCTGGCCGACAGGGCCCGAACCGTCACCTCCGAGAGGTCCTGCGCCGTGATCGTGGCGCTCGCAGCCTGGATTCCGGGCGTGGCACCGGTTCCGTCACCGTTGATCGACGCAAGCGTCGCAAGGCCGATGCTGTTCATGGCGAACGTGCCGCCGATGCTCACCGCCACGGCCTTGCCGGCGGACCCCGTGGCACCGGCCGCGATCGCGGCGATGTTCGCCGTGATCGTGTTGTCGGTCGTGGCGGTCACGGACAGCGCACCGGTCGCCTTGACCGTGGTGTTCGTGAGGGAGGCCGAGACCCCGGCGCGGCCGCCGAGGACCGGCGCCTGGTTCAGGGTGTGATGATCGGCATCGTACGCATTCCAGCGCCCGATCTCGTTGTAGGCGATGGCAACGCCCAGTGCGCCCGCGCCGCCGCTGTCGGAGCCGCCGCCCACCGCGAGCGCGGCGCTGAGGATGTTCGACGTGATCGTGGCCGTGCTTCCGGCCTCGACGGCAACGGCGCCCTGCGCATCGATCGTGGCATTCGTGGCCGAGGCCGTGGTGGTGCTGTCGATCTGGTTCACCGCCGCGACGCCGGCTCCGGTGACGCCGAGGCCCTTCCCGCCGCCGACGCCGATGGCCATGCTGGCTGCTGCGGCCCCTGTGCTGATCGTCCCCGTGCGCGTGGCAGCAATCGTGACGCCGCCCGCGAGCGTTCTCACCGTGGCATCCGTGATGCCGGCGCTGACACCGCCCGAAATCTTGTTGAGGGCGAGGCTCGCTGCGAGGGCGACGGTGAACGAATCCTTCGAACCGAATGCGGCGGCGATCGAGGCTGCCCCCACGGCCGCGGAGATGGTCGAGCTGTTGTCGGCCCGCACCGTGACGGCGCCGGCCTCGATCGCGACCGCACCGAGGATCTGTGCCGTGGTGGCGATGTCGATGACGTTGTGGGCGGCAGAACCGGCGAGGTTCACGGACGCCGAATTATCGCTTCCGCTGGCGCTCACGCCGACGGAGACGGCGACCGTGGTGGCGTCGATCGTCTGGTTGGACGTCGCGGCAACCCGGACGGCCCCCACCGCCCGGACGGGCGTGCCGGAGATCGTGGCGCGCACGGCGGCACCGGCGGCGATCACATTGTTGGAAACCGAGGCGCCGACGCCGATACCGGTCGCCGCTCCCTGCGCCGAGCCGTTGGCGGCGATCGACAGAGCGCCGGTCAGCGCCGCGATCTTGGCCGTGTCGCTTGCCAGAACTTCGAGGCTACCCGCCTTGAAAACGGCATCCGCCCCGTCCCCGACCTTCGAACCGGCGAGTTCGGCAACGGTCGAGCCGCCGACCGTGTTGAGGGCGACGGCACCGCCGCCGGAGACGCCGAAGCCTTTGCCCTGACCGGCTATCGCCGCCTCCACCGAGGCCGCGAACGTCTGCGCGAAGATCTCCGCGCTGCGGTTCGCCGAAAGCTTCACCGCACCGGAGGTCGAGAGATCGGCGACCTGGATGATCCGGGCCGTGACGTCGCTGGTGATCTCGTTGTTCGCCAGCGCCGCACCGATGGCGACGCTCGGCTTCTCCTCGCCGCCGCTGGACTTGCCGCTCAGGTTCGCTGACACGGCGAGGGCGACAGAGGTCGCCCTGATGTTCGAGCGGTCGGTCGCCGAGACCGTGATGCCCTCCGCGCCCGACTTCACGGCATCGTTCGTGCCGGTGCTGCCGTCGATCACGGCGGTCGTGGCCGTGACGATCTTGTTGCCGACGTAGAGCCCGCCGCCGGCGCCGACGACGTTGCCGCCGGCACCTGTTGTCGTGTCTCCGCCCGTCGAGGCTCCCACCGCCACGGCAGCCGCCACGGTCCTGGCCGTGATAGAAGCCTGGGAGGTCGCCTCGACCAGGACCTTGCGGGCCGCCGTCAGGCGCGTGCCCGTCACGCCGGCCCGGACGTCGAAGGACCGGGCGATCCCCTTCTTGAAGTCCGCGCCGACCGGCAGGCCGCTGCCGTAGAAGCCGATCATGTTGAACGCGAGCGTCACGCCGATGGCGACCGCGTCCGACTTGCCCTTGCCGATGGCCACCGCCACCGCGGCGGCCTGGACTTCCGCCTCGATCTTGGAGGCGCTGCCGGCCGAGACGGTGATATTGCCCTGTCCGCCCTCACCATTCGCATCGGGAGCGCGGTCACCGTTCGCACTGATCGTGGCGGACTTGGTGCTGGCGATGCGGGCCTGGGCACCCCCGAGGATGGTGTTCAAGCCGAGCGCGCCGCCGCCGGCGAAGCTGAAATTCTTCCCCCCCTCGGTGCTGATCAGCACCGCGATCGCCGTGGCCGTTGCCTTGGCATTGATCTCCGCGCCGCTCTTGGCGATCACGCGCACGTCGCCCGCGCTTGCGGTCACCTCGCCTACCTCGTCGATACCGGCGAGCAAGGTCTCGTCGACGATGGTGTTGCGGGCGATGCTGAGGGCGACCGAGACGCTGTGGGCCGTTTGCGCTGGCGTCTGGGCGCCGGTTTGTCCGCCCCCGGACTGATCGGTCGCAGGCGGTTGCGTCGACTGCATCCGGTAGGCCACCGAAGTCACGGGTGCCGTGACGACGGCATCGATCTTCGACGTGCTGAGGGCGCTCACCGTGACGCCAGCCGCCCTAACGCTGTCCATGCCCGACAAGGTCGCGGAGGTGGACAGGCGCGCGAAGTTCAGGCCGACCACGGCCCCGACGCTGGTGACGTTCGAACCGACCGAGGTGACGGCGTTCTTGATCTCGGCCTTGATCTTCGCATCCGACTGCGCGGAGACTTTGACGAGGCCGGTGGCGTTGACCGGCTTGCCCGAGATCGAGGCCGTGGCCGCGAAGGGGTTGGCGCCCTGGATGACGGTACCGAGATCGGTGCCGGCGATCGCGTCGGAGAGGTCGAACAGGACGTTCTGGCTCGGCGTGCCGATCTTGTTGAAGGCCGCGGTGACGCCGACGGCAACTTCCGCGGATTCCACGATGCTGCTGACCGTCGCGGTAATCGTGCCGGTATTCGCGGCCTCGACCGTGACGTTGCCCACGGTCCCGCCGCTCCCGGCATCCCCGAGCCTGGAGCCGACAACGGTGGCGGTGCTGGAACCGGTGACGACGTTGGCCGCGATCACCGCGCCGACGGCGATGGCTCCCTTCTCTCCCGGCTTGGTACCAGGCTTCAGCTTGGACTCGACCTTGCTCGTGACCGAAGCCTCGATCGTGCCCGTCTGCCTTGCGGCGACGGTCACGTCACCGGCGCGCGTCACGGTCATGTTCTTGAGGCTGGCCTCGGCCGTCGAGCGCACGTCGTTCGAGACGAGGATGCCGCTGACGGCGACGGCGTAGGGCTTCGCCGCCGCGGTGTCCGAGGCGGAGGTTGCGCCTTCCGCCGGCTTCGTGCTGGACGGGCTGGCATCCTTGCTGTCAGCGAGGTTCAGGACACCCGGGGGCAGAAACTTGAGGAACTCGCGGGCATTGTTGAGCCGCCACTTGGTTCCGTCGGTAAACACAGCATCCGCGAGCTGAATCTTCGCGCTTTCGCCGATATAAACGTAGACCTTATCGTCGCCATTTTCCTTGTTGTAGACGAGATCGCCGAACTTGAGATTCTTCTCGCCAGACTTCTTCGTGTAGTCGTAATTCGCCAGGATTTTTTCGGCAAAATCTTCCAAGACGCTCGGCTTCGTCAGGCTCGCGATGGCGGAAAGCCTGTTCGCCGAGGTGATCGAGCCCGCGCTGTCCGCCCGGATGGTGAGCGCGCCGCCCGCATCGATGGATTTGCCGGAAGCGGAGTCGATCGTCGCGAGCGCGCGGGTGTTCACCATGTTGCCGGTGAGCACGAAGCCGAGTGCGACGGCGTTGGCATCCTTCAGGGCGTTGCCGGACGCGCTCGACTTGTTGCTGACGACGGCGTTGATGCCGGCATTCGCCGTCGCCTCGACCAGAACCGCACCGGTCCCGGTCGTGGTCACGTCGGTGTTCAGGATCTGTGCACTGGCGCCGGCCGGAGCGGCTTCGTTTTGGAAGGCTTCGCCGATCAGCGGCTGACCGGTGATCGTGTCCGCGGCGCGGAACAGGACGTTCTGGTCCTTCCAGCCGACGGTGTTGAAGGCGAGCGTGAGCGCCACCGCGGCGAGGTCGCTCGTGGAACTGGTCTTGTTGGTGGCGTCGATTGTCGCGGTGTTCGAGGCGGTCACGGACACGCCGCCGGCCTTCGTCGTGACCGTGCTGTCGACGATCTTGGCGTCGGCCGAGCCGAGCACGCTGTTGGTGGCGATGATGCCGCCCAATGCGACGCTCTTCGTCTGCGTCTGCGTCCCCGCTGCGGGCGTGCCTGTTGCAGGCGGTGTCCCGGTTCCGGTGCTGGCCGGCGCCGTCTTTTTGTAGGAATCAGCAGACTTGACCGTCGCGGCGCTGTCGGCGGTCGCGGTGATCGTGGCCGTCTCCTGCGCCGTCACCGTGACGGCCCCCGTCCCTGTCTTGACCGTCGCCGCCGCGATCGTCGCGGCGGCGCCCCCGTGGACGCTGTTGACCACCACGAGTCCGCCGATGGCGAGCGCAGCCGCGTTCTGCGGCATGGCCGTGGGCTGGGGGTTGTTCGCGGACGGATCGCCGACAGGCAGCGGCGTCGCCGGATCCGTCGCCGCCGGCGACGGCTGGGTCGGTGTCGCCGTGGTACCGGGGATGACGAAACCGTCGGGGATGAAGTTCGAGTCAAGAGCGCGCTTCCAAAGCGTCTTGTCGCTGTAGTCCTGCGCGGCGAGATCGAGTTTAGCCGCCTCGCCCATGTAGATGTAGATTTCGTTCGCGGCGTAAACACTCGGCTTGGAGGAAATTTTCACCCAGTCCGGCTTGCCGTTCGTCTGGCTGTCAAACTTAATCTTGCTCGGCTGCTGCTTCAGGAGCGTCGTCTCGCCGACATACTTATAGACTGCGCCGCCGGGAACGGAGTTGTTGCCGTTGTCCCAGACCGTGTCGCCGGTTTTGACCGAGATTTCCTTGCCATCGGTCGTCTTGGAGGGCGCCTTGTTGGCACCGTCGGCGTAGTCCTGAGCGATGCGGACACGCGCGCCGAAGGTGACGTCCTGCGGGTTAGCCGTCTTCTTCACCTGACCGAACGCGGTCAGGTCGAGAATGCCGATCACGTCGGTGCTGAGGCCGAACGGCGCGAGATAGGCGTTGAGCTTGTCGCGCAGTTCCTCGATCTGGGCCACCGCCTCGCGGTTGGCGCGCATGATGCTGACCTGACGGCCGATCATCTCGCCGACCGTCCGCTTGGCCTCCTCGGTGCTCGCGCGCAGGGCGGCGTCGTCGATCAGCCCGAGGAACGCGGCCTCCGCCGCGTACTTGTAGGCCGTGTCGCGGGCGGCGTCGGCGGCCGAGTTGTTGAGGACAATGCCCTTCGTCTCGTTGCGCAGCTTCAGAGCCGCGTCGGTGAGGTTCTTCTTGAGGTCGGTCCGGTTGTCGGCCGGCACGTTCTTGGCGGCCGCATCCATCGCATCCACGAGCGTGGTGTAGACGCTCGTGAGATAGTCGCTCGCCTCCGGGCGGCTCTTGAGCATGAGCTGCGCGCTCTCGAGCTGCTGGGCGATCTGGTTCGGCCGAGCCTGCAGATCGAGCACGAGCTGCTTCACCCGCGCGACCTCGGCCCACATCTCGGCTTCGAGCCGGTTGATCTCGGCCGGCAGAAGATCCGCGCGATTCTTGATCAGATTCGACTGAATCGTCGCCGACTGCACCTCGTTCGGGTTGGTCGAGAAATCGGATGGCAGGAACTTGTTGAGCTTGGCCTGATTCGTCAGCGTACCGCCGTCGGTCTTCACGACGGTGGAGCTCGTCACGAGCTGCGCGTTGGAGGCGATCGAAGCGGCATCCGTCGCCGAGACGATCACGGCATCGCCCGCGGTGATATCCCCGGGGGTGCCGCGGTTGACAAAGTCGGGAGTGTTGTCGATGCGCGCGGTCGCGCGTCCGCTCACCTTGTTCGACGCGAGAACCACGCCGAAGCCGGTGCCACCGGATCCCTTCATCGAGTCGGTGGAGGATTGGGCGGCGTTGCTGACGGTGGAGTTGATCTTGGTGGTCGAGACGGCCGTGACGGCGATGTCGCCGCCCGCCGTGGCAGTCGATCTGACGATGGTCGCGGTGGCGCCCGAGCTGGTCTCTTTGCCAAACGCGTCGGAGATCGTCGGCGAGCCGATCAGCGCGTCGACGGTGTTGAACAGCAGGTTCTGGGTCTCGTAGCCCACCGAGTTGAAGGCGAGTGTGACGGCCGCGGAAACACCGCCCTGGCCGCCGCCCGAGGTCGTCGAGGAGGCCCGCAGGCGTGCGTCGACGCCTGCCGTGTTCTCGGCCCGGACCGCGAGATCGCCGCGCGTCGCCTCGACCTTGGCGTTCAGCACCGAGGCCGTCGCGCCGCCGCGCACGACGTTGGTCGCGGCCAGACCGTTGACGGCGATCACATTGCCGTCCCCCGGCGCCGTCCCTGTCGAGCCGGTTGCCGGCTTCGAGGTGAACGAGGCGCCGCCGGAGGCCGTCACCGTGCTCACGATCTCCGCGGCGATGTTGGCCGCGTCCTTGGCCGAGACTGTGATGTCCGCGTTGGCCGTGACGTCGGCCCGGGTGATGCGGGCCGTGGCTCCGCCATTCACCTCGTTGAAAACGATCAGGCCGCCGATCGACTTGGAGGATGAGGCGGGCGTCCGCGTCGTCGTCGGCGGGGTGACGGTGCTGGTCCCTGGCGCAGTGCCGGGTGTGGTCTTCGCCGGAGTCTTGACGTCGGAGACCTTGTCGAGCGCCGGCATTACGGTCTTGGCCGGCGCCGGAATCCAGTTGTCGCTGGTGTAGTCCTCGCCGTGGAGCGTGACGCGCGTGTTGTCCGCCCCGCGCCAGATGTAGATCGTTCCCTTGTCACCCTTCGACAGATTGTCGTTGCGCGAGAGCATCACGCCCTGGCCGACCATCATGTCCTGATAGCCGTCCTTGGACGAGTACCGCGCCGCAGGAACTTTCATGCGGGTGATCGTCACGGTGCCTTCCGGCGTCGTGACGGTCTTGGTCTCCAAGTCGTCAGCCGCCCCGCTCGAAGCACTCGGCTGTGTGCCGGTCGTGCCGGACGGGGTGCTCGCGGTGCCGGCTGGCGAAGAACTCTTCGACACGACGGCGCCGTCATCGAGCGCGAACCAGTTGGCCGCGTTGGTATAGTCCTGATCGGCGAGATTCATCGACCGGCTGGCGGCACCGACGAAGATGAAGACGCGGCCGTCGAGGTTAGGCTCCTCACCCCTGATCGGGTCGGTGCTGCTATCCGTCTTGACCGTGAATTTCGCTTCAGTCCGGACCCGGTCTCCGGCTTTGATCGTCTTGGTGCCCGACTTTGTCGTGTAGTCGTAGATGTTGCGCGCGATCGAAGCAGCCTTGCTGGCGAGTTGGGCGACGCTGCCCGACACGGCCGAGGACGAGATGATCGTGCTCGACGCGTCGATGCCGGCCAGATTCGTCGCGGTGACGAAGACGCTGCCGCCGGTCGAGATCACTTTCGACCGATCGGGGACGGTCGTATTGGCAGGATACGTGTCCGTTTCCTCCGGCCCGCCGATATAGGCTTCCGCCCGGGCGCTGACCTTGTTGGAAGCGAGCACGGCGCCGGCCGAGATGCCCTGCGCGCCGGTCTGCGCCTTGTGGACGGTCGAGTCGCTGTCGGCCTGCGCCACCTCGCTGCCGGCCACGGCCTTGATCTGCGCACGGCTGTCGGCCGCGACCGTCACATCACGCCTGGCCGTCAAACCCTTGCTCGTGCCGGTGATGAAGGCCGTCGCACCGGCGGACTGCTCGGCGCCCGTCGCGGTCGCGATCAGCGGATCGCCGACGATCGCATCGACGGCATCGAACAGCACGTTCTGCGGCTTGAAGCCGATGGTGTTGAACGCGAGGGTGAAGCCGAGCGCGACGCTGCCGTCGCCGGCCGTCTTGCCGCGGGCGCTGGCATCGATGTCGGAGGCATTGGTGGCCGTGACGGTGACGGCGCCGCCCGTGAGCGTCGTGCTCTCGATGAAGGCGGTGGCGCCGTTGAGCACGGCGTTGGTCACGAGCACGCCGTTGCCCGCCTTCCCGCCGCTGATCACGCTGACGTCGAGCGCCTTGATGGCACCGGTCGACTTCGCGGTGACCGAGACGTCGCCCCTGGCCGTGAGTTGACCGTTCACGATCGATGCCTCGGCCTTCCCCGAGACGTCGTTGCGCGCGATGAGGCCGCCGAGGCCGAGGGAGGAGGTGCCGCCCGGCTCGGGGCGGAGTTTGGCGGCGATCTTGCCCTTCAGCGATTGAGGCCCAACCGGGCTGGATGTCACATTGGTGGCGTCGAGCTTCTTCCAATAGGCAAAGTTGCTGAAATCGAGCCGTTGGTCTTTGGACAGAGGGTCGCTGAGATCGGCGACGAGTTCGAAGTCCTCGCCCATGTACTGGTACACGGCGCCCTTCTCACCCTTGCCGGCCCAGGTGTCGCTGAGGCGGATCTTCTCTCCGAACTTGACTAGCCTTTTTCCGGAAGCGGTCGTGTATTTGTAATCGCCGAGCAGGGTTTCCGCGCTCTTGTCGACGCCGCCGATGGAGCCGGTGCTCACGGCCGAAGCGGACGCGCCCACGGTCGTGGTGCTCGCGATCTTGACCGAGTCGGTCGCCGAGACCGTGACGTCGGTTCCGGATACCGAACTGCCTGTCAGATCGATCGTGGCACGGGCGGCGCCGCTCACCCGGTTCGTCGCAACGATCCCGGAGACGGCGAGGGCGTTGGCGCTGGCCGCGCGGGCCGCGGCCGTCACCTTGTTGCCGAGCGTGGCGTCGATCACGCCGCTGGATTCGGCGGTGACACGAACCGCCCCCGTCGCTGTCACCGAGGATTTCGTGATCTCGGCAACCGCCTGCTGCGGCGCTCCCTGACCGAGGCTCACGCCGATGAGGGCGTCCAGCGTCGCAAAGGCGAGGTTGTTCAGGTCGAATCCGATGGCGTTGAACGCGAGCTGTACGCCCGCCGCCCGCGCCGTGGTCGTCGGGGGTACCGCGGTGCCGACCGTCGGGGATTCGTCGCCGGAGGTGGCGGGACCGCTCGACAGCGCCGTCACCTGCGCATCGACGCTGGACGTGATCGCGCCGCCGGTGGTCGCATTCACCGAGACGGCTCCGTCGCCGTCCGTCGTCGTCGTGATCGTCGATCCGTCGATGCGGGCCGTCGCCGTCGAGAGGATGACGTTGGTGGAGATGACGGCGTTGACGGCCAGGGCGTTCGAAGCGGAAGTCTGCGTCCCCTCGGCCTTGCCGCGGTCGAACAACGAGGTCTGACCTGGGATCGGACTCGCGGTGCCGGCGCCCGGCTGGCCGTCGGCCTTGCTGCCCTGCTGCTCGCGGATGGTGGCGACCGCCTCGACGGTGGCGTCGGTCCGGGCCGTGATCACCGCATTGCGCTCGGCCGTAATGGCGACGCTGCCGGCCCTGATTGCCGTGCTGCCGGCGATGATCGCCGTGGCCCCGCCGCGAATGTCGTTGCGCGAGACGATGCCGCCCATGGCCGTGGCGCCGGAACCCGTCGTCTTGCCGGGCTGGGTCTCGCCGTCCCCGACCCGACGCCAGAAGTCGCGGTCGCTGTAGTTCTCTTTCTTGAGTTCGCGCTCGATGTTGTCAGGGACCTTGTGGTCCGGCCCCATCCACTCGTAGACGGCGCCGCGCTGGCCGATCTTCTGCCACGTCGTCGTGTCGGTGAAATCGACCTTGTTGAGGTCCAGCGGCGCCGAGGCGGTGAGCGGCTTGTAGCGGTAGTACGTGTTCACCTCGCCCTTGCCGGACGGGTGACCGGGACCGACGAGCACGACGCCGTCCTTCGCGACCACCTGCATTTTGGGCGCAGTGGCCGGCAGCCGGCTGTTGAGCGCATCACCGAGACCGAGCGGCACGGCGTTCAGCGTCCGTGCCGCGATCGGCGCGGAGTTGAGCGCCTCGGGGAAGTCGAGAAGGATGCGCTTGCCGAGTTTGAGGGTGACGGTTTTGTTCGCCGGATCCGGCTTGGTGTCCACCTGCTTCACGCGCTGCTTGATGGACGAGAACGTGTTGCTTGCCCCCTGCCGGATGGCATCGAGCGCGCCATTGCCGGCTCTGTTATCGGAGGGGGTCCGCATCAGGTTCGGATCGAGGCCGCCATCGCTCGCGGCCTGGCTGGAGGCCACGAGCTTCACGTTGGCGTTGATCGTCGCACGGTCCGTCGCGAGAACTTCGAGCGCGCCGGTGCCGGTCACCTTGGCTAGGGTGGTGTCTGTCCCTACCTTCAGCGCGACGATCTCGGCCGAGGCCGCCCGCGCGACCCGATTCGTCGAGATGATGCCGCCGAAACTGGCGGTCCCGGCCTTGGCGACGCTGTTCTGCGTGGCGGCGGAGGCCGGCTTCCTCAGCACGCTCTTCACTTGGTTGATGGCGACGCGCTTGCCCTCGGCGGCAATGTCCTGCAGCAGAGTCTGCTCGGGCGTCTTGTTGGCGATGGTGTTGCTGACGGTCGAATTGATGAGGCCCGCGCTCGTCGCGGTGACCTGCACGCGCCCGCCGGCCTCGACGGTCGCGCCCTCGATCCGGGCCCGGATCGTCTGGGTGGCCGCAGCCGTCAGCAGACCGGTTCCGAGGACGGTATCGATCGAGGCGCTGAGGATCTTCGGGATGATGCCCGACGAGCCCATCCCGTTGAGCGCATAGCCGACGATGTTGAACGCCGCGGCGGCACCCAGGGACGGAACCGTGATGCCGAGCTGACCGTCGCGGGAGGCGGTGTCGACGGTGGTCCGGGCTCGGGCGTCGATGGTGGAGGTATCGGCGGCGTTGACCACGACGTCGCCGGTCGTGGCCTTCACGTTGCCGCCGGTGATCGTGGCGTCCGTGCTGCCGAGGACGATGTTGACGGCGATGGAGCCCGCCGCTCCGAGGATGCTGGCGACTCCGGTCGCCTGCGCCTCGGCCACGAGTTCCAGGCTGTTCTGCGCGACGAGCGTGACGTCGGCGGCGGTCGTCTCGCTGTCGACGAGCCTCGCCGTCACATCGCGTTCGGCGAGGTTGATGGCCGATCCGCGGCCGATGCCGAGGAACTCGCGGGCCGCCTTCTCTGCCTTCGCCTGGTCTTCCTGTGCCTTTCCGTCCTTCGTCGCGTCGGTGGTGTCCTGCAGCGTATCGGTGTCCACCGGCTCGGCAATGGCCATGGCGCTGGCGGCATCGATCGCTGTGATCGACAGGGCGCCCCCGCCGATCGACAGCCGCGAGAGCGTGGTGAGCGCGACGGTGCTGCCCTTCAGGGTATTCTGCGCCTGGATTGCGCGCGCCTCGACCGTGGTGACGTTGGCGGCGGCGGCCCGAAGCGCCGCGGCGGCAACGGAAACCCCGCGCAGCTCGACACGCACGGTGTCATCGACGGTGTTGTTGGCGTAGCCGGTCTTGATCGGCGCAGGCAGCGAGTTGTCGGTTTCCTCGCCGTCCCAACCCTCGCCACCGTCGCCGGCGGACGTCTTGGTGGGTTTTTTGACGTCGTCGACGGACAGCGTCGCGGCGCGGATGCGGGCGATCACTGTTCCGGAATTTCCGGCCTGCAGCGTCACCGCCCCGGCCGCGTCGATGATCTTGGCCGCCGCAGCGGCCGGTTTCTCGAAAGCAGACCCGAGATCGACCCGGGTGACGCGCTTGACGTCCTGCTCGGCCCAGAGCGCGAAGGGGTTGAGAACGCCCGGCACGTTATCGAGCATGCGGCCGATCACCGGCACCGACACGCCGTCGGTGGCCACCAGCATCGTCCGGGCCTTCGTGTCGTCGGTCGCCTTGAGCAGGACGGCGGCGTCGCTCCCGGCCACCGTGCCGGTGCCGATCTGCCTGACCTGCGCACCGCCATCGAGCGTGACACGCGTCTCGTTCTCGATCGCGGTTTTCGACTTCTTCATGAAGCCCGATGCGAACAGATCCTCGATCGATTTGCCGTCCTTGGATGCAGCCGCGCCGAGAACCTCTCCGAGATCCTGCTCGCCTTTCACGATCGCTGTCAGTGACTCGGCAGTCAGCGTGGCATCATTCTTGACCTTCTCGAGCCCCGACAGCACGAGGCCGATCGCCTTGATGGTGACGTTCGCCTGCGTGTCGGCGGCGAGCTTCACGGTCCCGCCGTTGATCGCGTCCGTGGCGCCGACGTCGATCGTGGACGTGTTCTTCTGCTTGGCCGAGACGCGGTGCAGCTGCGAGGCGAGCGTCGAGGTGAGGGTCGCGGAATTGGTGACGTTCGTCACCAGCGCGGCCTCGCCCGCGGTCTCGATCCGGCCGGCCAGCCGGATCGTCGCGGCCGTGTCCGCCTCGACCGACAGCCTCGCCGTGCCGATGCTCGTCTCGCCGCGGGTGACGGTCGTCGAACTGTTGACCGTGATCGCCACCGATGAGCCGCCGATCACCGCATCCTGGCTGACGACGACGCCCATCTTGGCGGCGCTTTTGACCGTCGGATCGCTGCCGGTGACCGGCAGATCCGGCGTCACCACTGCCCCGAGCGTGAAGGCGACGCCGTCCCGGGCCTTGATCTGGGCTGCTTTAGCGACGGTCAGGCTGTTGTCGCCCGCACCGCCGTGGAACGTCACCGCGAGCGACCCGGCGAGGGCTTCGAGGTTCTTGTTCAGGTTGATCTTGTCGTCGCCATCGCCGCCGTCGAAGGTCAAACCGAGGTTGCCGGTATCTGCCCGCAGCGCAGTGTCGAAGACGATGCTGTCGGCGCCCGCTCCGCCCGAGACGGTGAAGGACGGCCCCGGCGGCAGTGTCGCGAGGCGCAACGTGTCGTTGCCGCTGCCGAGCAGGACGCCCAGCTTCGTCGATGGCGCGGTGAAGGCGATCGGCGCGAAAGTCGCCGCCGTGCTCTCCGCTTCGGTCGACCGTTGCAGGAGATAGGTGTTCGGGGTGGTGCCCGACTGCGTCAACGTCGCGTCGACATTCGCGGTCACAGCCGAGAATTCAATCTGAAGGCTGCGTTTGCCGCCGCTGAACGCCCCGGTGAGGATGCCGGTCGAAGACCCTGCGACCAGCGTGTCGTCGGCTCCCGCAGCGCCAACGAGATTACCGATACCGGCGAAATTGCCTTCGAACTTGCCGGCCTTGATCGAGCCGGTGTTCTTGCCTCCAAAAGTGAAGGTCGCGCCGGCGCTGTCTTCTTCGTTGGCGCGGTTGAGAAGTTCGATCGTATCGCCGTTGTCGATCGGGCCGCCATCGTTCGCGGGATCGTTGATGAGCAGGGTCGGCGTCGTACTGCCGGTCAGCCGCTCGAACGAGGCGACGTCGACGACGATGTGATCCTTCTCGCTCGTCCCGGTGATCGTGAACGCGCTGTTCGTCGTCTTACTGACATCGCCGAAGGTGTGAAGCCGAGCGCCCTTCGTACCGTTGGTGTAGGCGAAGACCTGAACCTGCTGGATCTTATCCGCGTCGCTCGTCGCGGTCAGGTTCGTCTCGATCAGCTCGACGAGCACCTTGTGCTCGGCCACCAGCGGATCAAACGATTTGGTGATCTCGTAGGCCGCGGTGCCGTCGAGGAGGACGCGCGGCTCAAGCGGGTCGAAGATCAGCCGGTCGCGGTTGAATAGGCGGTCGGCCTTCGCCTTGAGGTGCAGCACGAGCTGCCGCTTCGACGGGCGCGGCGCGCGCGGCGTCTCCACGACGGCCAGCCGGGCACGATCGCGACGGCGGAACAGGGGGCCCCAGAAGCCTTCCGACTTGAACGGAAAAGCCATTGCCGCTCTCTCCAAAACCCGGACGCCGGCGTCCTCGGCGGACGCGCAGCAGACAGCCTTGCCCGGCACACGGTGAGGCGGCCGGGGGTGCGAAAGCCATCATTGAAATCTGGAACGGCACCCGAAAAGGCGCCGCCCGGTCATGCACGCCGCGCCAGCCCCTTGGCGAGGCCGGCGCGGGCCCTCGGATCAGGCGTTGCCCGACGTCTCGAAGTCCGTCGGCGAGGACGGAGCGGTTTCCGCGGCCTGAGCGGCATCGACCGGACCACCGATCCGCTCGGCGATCGGCGTCAGGTTCCGAAGCGAAGCGAGGTGCAGATAGACGAGCTCCATCTCGTCCGCCTGCATCAGCTCGGCGAGCTGCTCGGGCGCGAGGGCCTTGAGGCGCTCACGGTTGACCACACTGAAGCCCGACAGGGTCGAGCGCTGGCCGCTGCGCAGCGTGAACTGTGCCTGCATCGGCTCCAGAAGACCGAACTCCTGCAGCCGCTTCACGAACAGCTTGGTGCGCTGGAACTGCACCTGATAGGCCTGGAGGAAGCCCAGGACGTTCTGAAGGTACTGCGTACGCTCGCCGTCGGCATCGAACAGGCGCTCGCCCCGGCCCTCGTCGTTGCAGCCAGAGAACTCTTCATCGACGCAGAGCGTGAAGGTCGCGTCGGCCTCGTTGGCGTTGTCGCTGGAGAACACGAACGGGTAGCGGCGCAGGAAGGCCGGAACGTAGGTCCCAGTCCAGGTGCCGGAGTCGGAGACGTAGAGATTCTCGCTGTCGCGAATTCCGAGCAGGGCAACCGGGATAATCTCGTCTTCCGCGCCGCCGAAGACGATGGTGTACTCGGCCGCGGCGTTCGTAAACTCGGCCACCATCAGCGGCACGGAGTTGACGCTGCGCGCGAACTCGAACGATGCCCCCGCCTTGACTGACCACGCCCCATGACGCTGGCGCGTCACCGGCACGGCACGCTCGTAGATGAGAAGCTGCTTACTCATTCCGACCCCACATTGCGGCGCTTGTGCGATTTCCGCATCTTCGCCTTCTGATGCATATCAGTACCGCCCCTCGTTTGAGAGGGATGGTTCCATTTTTTCGATTGATCCAGCGTCTCAGAACCAGACCTCGCCGGATAGGAACGGCGGCCCAGTTCGCGTTGATCAATCCTGCCGCTCCTGTTTCGGGGCCGCGGCCGTTGCAAGCAATCGCGGAAACGGTCGTCGCAAAAATTGTCATGTGGCTTCGTCCAGGCCCGACCCGAGGTCGAAGCCGAGATCCGCGCGCCGGGACACAGAAGTTTCGGCACAGCGATGTCCGACTTCAGCCATGGCCGAGTAGAAGATCGCGACGACCGTCACGTCGAACCCGCCATATCCATAAGATAGTTCTAAAGCAAACAACCCCGCATCGTCGCTCCAAAAGCCCTGGAATCGACGAAAACCTTCAGCAGGTATCGAGAACCGGCCCATGCCGAACGACTAAAATTGCTATAACCGCGATCTGGCGGAAACGTTTGACAATCGTGAACCTTTCACGACTGGCAAGCCGTCGGAGCTGAACGCTCAGGTGATCGCCCGAGCAACTTTTGCGGTGGAACTTCGCACTTGAAAAGCCACCCGCCGGATTTAGCTGTGCCGAAGCATCGGACGAAGCTTGCTAGGCCGGGCCGCCCCTCATGGTAGAACGAGAAATACCCTGATCATCCTGAAGCAGATCATTCCTATACTATCAACAACTCCTTCAAAGAAGCTCCTTATGCACTAACGCCACCACGGATCTCGTTCCTATTTCATCGGTGCAGGCACCCACGGCCGGAGGTGAAAAAGCCTCCCGATCGTGTTCTTGGAAGTCGTTTGTCTCGTGGCCTCTCTCCAGCGACTGGATTACCTCACCACCGGGCTGTCGCACGAGACCGCGGCAGAGATCTGGCGAGGCGTGGTCGGCCCCCTGTTCGAGCCGCGGGCCTTCCATCCCGACCAGCAAAGCCCGACCGGTTCGGCCAGCGGTGCCGTGATTGGCGACATCATGGTGGCACGGGTCGTGTTCGGGGCGCAGAGCTACCGCCGCGACCCGGATCTCATCGCCCGTACGCCGGATCACATCCTCTTCCATCTCTACAATGTCGGCGGTTTCAACGGCCTCATCAGCGGGCAGCAGACCACGGTCTGGTCGTCGCAGGTCGCGATCATCGACCTTGCCCAGGAGGTCGACACGCTCGCGGCCTCATCGGACACGATCGCGCTGATCGTTCCGCGTGCCTTGCTGCCGGGCCTTGCCGACAGCCCGCTGCCGCCGCGGCTCGATCCCGCGCGCAACCGGCTTCTCGCCGCGCACCTGATGGCCCTACGCGAACGCAGCACGCTCCTCGAAGAACCGGATGTCGCGGAGGTCGTGACGCAAACGCTGGATTTCCTACGGGTACTGCTCGATCCCGCGCGCGCCGAAGAGATCACGGAATCACCGACGCTCGCCGCCAGTCATCTCGCACTTGCCGAGCAGACGATCCGCACCCATCTCGCCTCGCCGGAGCTGTCACCGGAGATGATCGCCAACGAGATCGGCGTGTCGCGCGCAACCCTCTACCGGATGTTCGCACCCTACGGCGGCATCATGCGCTCGGTTCAGGAGCGGCGGCTGCTGGCGGTCCGAGCCGCCCTCAGCGATCCGCTGGAAACGCGCCGCCTCTCCCGGCTCGCGGCCGATTTCGGGTTCCGCGGCAAGGTCCATTTCAGCCGCAGCTTCCGCGCCCAGTTCGGCATCACCGCGAGCGAGTTCCGGGCCGAGCAGGTCGCCCTCGCCCAGAAGGACACGCGGACCGACCTCGAAGTCCTTCACGACTGGTGGCCCCGGCTCGGGAACCGCTGACGCGTCGCACCGACAGGAGGCGGCCAGCCTGAAAACACAAGGCGGCGCGCCGGAGCGGCGGCATCGCCGCCTCAGGCCGGAGCCCGGCTCCAGGCCCGACGCCGGGATGCGCGCAACGGCTGCAAACTGTCGGCTTCGAGGCCGAACTTTTCGATGTAGGCCGTGTTGAGGCCCAGGCATTCGCGGGAGGAGCAGACCTCCCGGTGGACGCACTGATAGAAGCCGTTGCGCCCGAACTCCCGCCAGAAATCCGGATCGATGTGCAACTCGGGTTGGCCGTTGACGAGCGCGTCGCCGAGATCACCGAGCAGGCATTCCGGAAAGTTCTTCACCTCGACGGCGCGTCCGAGCGCGCGGGCCCTTAGCACCGCCTCGCGGAGGTAGGGCAGGACGTCGGCATGGCGGGCGACGAGGCCCTTCTCGTCGCGTTCGGACATCGGGAAGTAGACCCAGAACTCCATCTGAGTCAGGCGCTTGAGGTGGGCGAGCCGATCGACCAGAACAGGCAGCAGGCGGTAGCTGCGCTCGGTCACCACGGTGTTGGTAAGGGTCTCAACGCCCTCCATAGCATCGAGGGTTTCCAGGCCGCGCAAGGCGCGTTCGAACGAGCCCGGCACGAGGGTGAGGGCATCGTGGCTGGCGGCATCGCTGCCGGCGATCGAGACGAAGAACTCGTCGATTCCGGCCTCGACCAGCCGGTGGCAGAAGCTCGGCTGGCCGAGATGCATGCCGTGGGTCTGGATACGGACATGGTCGAAGCCGCTCGCCCGCGCCCGCCGCGCGAGGTCGGGCAGGTCGCGCCGCAGTGTGATCTCGGAACCGGTCAGAATCAGGCCGGTCCAGCGCCGCTCGCGGGCGTTGCGGGCGAGAATTTCCTCGAAATGCGCGTCTGATTCCGGCGCGAGCCGGTCCATCGTCCCCTCGATCATGCAGTGAATGCATTTGAGATTGCAGCGGAACTCCATCGTCAGGGAGACGTAAGCCGCGTGGTCGTAGCGTCCCATGGCGTCCCACCGATTCAGAGAAGTCCGTAATACGCGCTCTTCGTCACCGTCAGTCTGCCGTCGATGATCGCGTAGTCGATTCCGACATCGAATAGCAGGTGCGACAGGCGCCGCCGCTCGCCACGGACGAAGTCGCGGATCGCGGGCGGATAGGCGAGGCGGTCGAGGAAGGCGATCAGCCCGTCGATTCCGACGCGCGAGAAATAGACGCCGTCGCATAGGCGCTTGTTGGCCACGACTACGACGCCGCAGCGCATCAGTTCGGGCCACAGAATCGCGTCGAGATCGAGGCCGGGCAGATCGAGATGGGCCGAGCAGGCGGCCTTGGCCCGGATCGCTTCGCGCTCGCGGGCGGCGTCGAAGAAGCTGTAGAGGTTGTCGAAGACGAGTCCCTCCGCGGTGAGCCCGTAGCTGAGGCCGGACGAGACGCTGCTTCCAGGATTGCCGACATAGATGTTCAGACGGTCGAGGCCGCGCTCAGCCCGAGCGAGACCATCGTCGAGGTCGAGCGAAAACATGAAGTAGGGCCGCGCTCCGGCGTAGCGCAGGCCGCAGGGTGCGAAGGGTGCCAGGATCGCCAGCACGCGCTCGATCGAGACGGTACGGTCCAACCGGGCATAGTCGTAGAAATAGAACTCCCAGGTCGTGACACCATCCCGAAGCTTCGCGCCCCAGACACTGCGACCGGGACCGAGGCCGTCGCGCAGCGCGTCGCAAATCGCGAAGAGTCGGGGATCCGCTCCCGCGCAGGCGAGCGAGTGCCAGAGCAGGCTGGCCTGGCGAAGGCGTCCCGCCGTCGGCCCGACCGGCTCGTAGTCCCACAGGCAGTAATCGGCGTAGCGGTCGCCCGGCGCGGAGAGCTCCAGCCGGGCGGGGTCGAGGCCGCTCACGCGCCCGCCTTGCCGGAATAGACGGTCAGGAAGGGCTGTCCGTCGCGGCCGACGCCGCCGGCGACGTGCCCCAGACTTTCCCGAAGCCGTTCAGCCAGCACCGCCGCCGCGGCCTGGGGCGGAATGCCGAGATCCACGAAGGCTTGGCCGAGCAGCGGCTCCGCATCGGCCACGCTCAGGCCGCAGGCATAGAGGTTGAGGTCGTAGGACAGGCGTTGTCCCGGCTCCTCGCGGGCTTCGAGATAGTGGACAAAGCCGCGCCCCCTCTCCCGCGCCAGCCGCAGGATCGCGCGGGCGGTGTCGAGCACGGGGGTGCCGGCCGCGCCCCAGGCGTCGGCGATCCGGCTCAGCCGCGCCTCGATGTCCTCGGGACTGCGCACCTGTGGCCAGTGGTAGAGGGTGACGATGGGGGGATGACCGCCCTCGGGCCTCCACTTGTAGGCGCGGTGGACCAGCATCGTCTCCGCCCCGGTCTCGTCCGCGCCGCTCCAGGTCGCATCCGTGCGCGACGACCACTCGACGTAGAGCTTGTAGAGCGCACCCGATGGGCCGTCCTCGTATCCGAGATGAAGGATGTCCGCATCAGCGATCAAGTCGGCGGCCTCGGCGCGCTCCCGCTCCGGCAATCCGAGCCTCGCGGCGAGGTGGTCAAGGGTCTTGCCCGGCGCCAGGCCGAGGCTGGTGCGGTGCAGGCTGACCAGGAAGCGCTCGGTCTGCAATCCCGCTGGGGTCGCCTTCACCGAGCGCTCGTAGCCGAAGGGCTGGCCGAGGCCGGCGACCAGATCGGCGAGGCGTGCGCCCGCGGGCGTCCCGCGCAGGCTCGCCGGGCCAGCGGGCGCCTCCGCCGCCGCAACGCGGATCGCGGCTGCCGCGGCGGGTGCTGGACCGTGCAGCGCCTCGATCAGGCGGGCATGCGGCGCCATGGCCTGTGCGACCCGGCCCGATTGCGCACGGATGCTCGCCAGCAGCCGCGCGACCTCGCGGCCATCGGCGACATCGACCGGGGCGAAGGGCCGGCGCGGCAGGAACTCGGCCCCGGAGAACAGCAGGTAGTGGTCTCCCTCGGCAAACAGCGCCTCCTCGCTCAGGGCGACGTGACCAGCCAATTCGTAGAGGTCGAGCCGGTCGGCGAGCCGGTCGGGGATCGTTACGGCGCGGGCATTCGCCCAGAACCGGTCCGGCCGCCGACCGAGGACGTAATGCGCGGCAACCGCCTCGGCGGCATCGTCGTGGAAGCGGTTCAGCCGCGCGTTGTAAGCGCGGCGGAGCACGTCGCCCCCCTCCCCCTGCCGCGGCAGGTAGGCGAGGAACGCCTCCAAACCGGCCAGGACGAGATCGAGATCGAAGCCGACGAGCGGCTCGACGGCTCCGGCCGCGGCGCCGATGGCGACGACGTTGCGCTGCCACGGCGCGGCGCGGCGACCGTATCGCAGCTCCGCATGCGCGAGATCCCCCTCGCCGTCGACGGCGCGGTGCAGGATCTCCGCCGCGGCCTCCGGCGGCGTGGTCCGGCTGTCGTAGACGAAGTGGTGCTCCGTGCGGTCAGCCAGCGGCAGCGACGCCGTCCATCCCTCCGCCCGCCCGCGATACGCGGTGAAGGGCGGCGCCTCGGGCAAGCGCGGCCGGGACAGGCGGACTAGGCGGTCGCCGGGACCGCTGCCGGCATTCCAGGCTTCGCCGAGGGCGGTTCCGATCAGCTGCGAGGCCGCGCCGGTACAGTCGAGGAAGATGTCGCCCTCGACCGTCTGCCCTGCGTCGAGGACGAGGGCGGCGACATCGCCGTAGAGGTCCCGCTCGATCCCACGGACGCGGCCGCTCACCGCGCGCACGCCCTCGGCAAGGGCCAGCTCGCGCAGGAAGCGGACGAGGGCGGCCCGGTCGAGGTGATAGCCGTACTCGCCGGACTCGGTGAGCGAGGATCGCTCCGCCTCCGGGCGGGGGCCGCGTCCAGCGGCTGCCATCAGCGCCTGAGGCGCGTAGTCCGAATAGCTTCCGGCTTCGTCCTCGGCGCCCGCGCCGCGGAGTTTCATCCAGTAATGAAACAGGTCGCGGCCGGCGATCCTTGGGCCGCAGGCACCGAACGGATGCCAGTGCCCCTCTCCTTCGGCGAACCAGTCGTCGTAGCGGCTGGCGAGCCGATAGGTCGCCGCGCAGCGGCGCATGAAGATCGCCTCGTCGATGTTGAATCCATTGAGGAAGCGGGTGAAGGACGGCCGCGTCGCCAGGGCGACAGGCGTGCCCGCTGCCGGGGCCGCCCCGACGAGGGTCACGCTCCAGCCGGCCCGGCGCAGGACGCGCTTGAGATAGAAAGCGGCCATCCAGCCGGCGGGGCCGCCGCCGGCGACGACCAGCCGCGGTGGCGCGGAGCGTTCGGACCTGAACATCGGGTTGTCGGCTCCGCAGGCGTCGCCCCTCACGCCGTCGGCGCGGCTGTGAGGGTGGCGTGGAAGATGGAATCGAGGGTGGATTCGATGGCCGCGAGGTGCTCGGCGAGCGTGCCGGCCCCGAGGATCTGGTCGGCCGACGGCCTCACCCGGTCGCGCTGCAGCGCGTAGGTCGGGTGAAGCAGGGTGTCGTAGCGGCCGAGATAGGCATCGAGCGCTGCGAGAAATCCGGGCGCCGCGGACGGGTCGCGCCGTGCCTCTTCGGTGAAGCTGCGCAGCTTGCGCGCCAGTGCGCGATCCAGTGGCAGGTCGAGCCAGACCAGATGGTCGATCTGCGTCCCCGTACCGGGATGGGCTCGGCCGAGAAGGGTGTCGAGAACGATGACCGGCCGCGCCCCGCGCCGTGCCAGACGCAACGTGCCGCCGCGCTCCCGGTCCGGAACCGGCTCGCCGCGCCGCAGTCGCGCCAGATCCTCGGCGAGCCCCGGCACGGGCACCGCGTCAAAGGGCGCACCGTCCGCGAGCCACGCCGCCCCCCGTTCCGGCGGCCAGCCGGTGATGGTCTCGTAGGCGTCGTAGGACAGAACCGGCGCGCCACCGAGACGCTCCGCCAGGGCGCGGGACAAGGTGGTCTTTCCGCTGCCCGGCGGTCCGGTCACCGCGACGACAAAGGGCGCGATCACGAGGCACCGCCGGGTTTGCGCGCCTCGATCAAGTGGAACGGCGTCTCCAGCGCGAGGCTGCGGACGCGGCACTCGACGAAGCCGAGGTCCGCCAGCGCCTCGGCATAGAAGTCGGCCTCGCGGAAGAAGGGCTGGAACACGAGGTCAGCCGATTGGACATATCCAGGCGCGCGCTCGTGCAGGCGCATCGGCGCCCGCTCATAGATCACGAGGCGACCGCCCGGCGTCAGGGCATGACCGGCGCGCCGGAGCAGGGCGTGGGCTTCCTCCGCCGGCCAATCGTGCAGCACAGACTTGAAGGTGACGAGGTCATGCCCCTCGGGCAGGGGATCGCGCCGCATGTCGCCGGCCAGGAAGGTAACACGGGCCCCCTCCCGCCGGCCCGCGAGGTTCTCGCGGCCGAGCGCGCAGACGACGGGCAGGTCGAACACCGTCGCGGTCAGGGCCGGGGCGCGGCGGCAGGCCCGGGCGGCGAATTCGCCGCTATTGCCGCCGAGATCGAGCAGGCGCCGGTGGCGGCTAGGCTCGATTCGGTCGAGGCAGGGCCCGGCCTCGTAGCGGGTCAGGCAGGTGGTGTAGGCGACCCAGCGCCGGGTGGCGTCGAGGTTCTCGGGCGTGACCTCGAAGCAGCGGTCGTAGCGGAACAACTCGAAGGTGCGCGAGGCCGCCATGAAGGCCGGCAGATCCGAAACGAAGGCGGGGAAGTGCCGGCGCAGATCCTCGGACGCGGCGGCGGCGAAGGCGAGCTTCGCCTCGATCAGGTCGCGGCAGGGCAGCACGGCGCGGAACGCCAGGCTCAGGGCGATCCGGCCCGGTGCCGGCTCGGCCGCGACGCCGGCACCGACGAGGAGGCCGAAAAGGCAAGCAGAGCGCGGCGGATCGAGGCGGAACGCGTCGGCGAGTTCCGCCGCCGCCATGTCCGAGCGGCGGGCGAGACGGTCGATCAGACCGGAGGCTAGGGCGAAGGTGAGAGCCTGTGCGGCGACCTCGCTCTCGAGGAAGCGGTCCACGAACGGAAAATCCGGACCCGGCACCTCCGACGCCTGCCGCCCTCCGATCGGCATCAGCATGAAGCCGGGTACGCGCAGCCGAGAGACGCCCGATTACAGCTCGGCCGCGAAGGAAGCCTTGAATTGAGACGCTGGATCAACGCATTTTGCTTCGTGGCCATTGCCGCCGCCACATTCCATTCGTGATCGAATCGCACAAACCGTGCAATAGCTCCTATCGCCCTGTGTGCCATAAATGCAAGGCGACTTGGTTTCGCTGAGCTCATAAGGCAAGCCGCCGTTCAATGGCGGCTTTATTCGTGCAATGTCTTGACGAGGACTTAGACTCCGCGATCCGCTCAGGCCCCGGCATGGTAGCGATGCGGAACAGTCCAGAGTGACGACGCGCGGTGGAGCGCGCAGAAGAGGGGACAGTCGTGAGCGAGAGCAGCAAGCCCGGTGCGGCCGATCAGGTGCGTGCGATCGAGTGGCGTGAGGACAGCATGTCGACGCAGTTCGCCAATGTCGTGAACGTGCAGGGCACCCGCGAGCAGGTGGACCTGTTCTTCGGCACAAACCGGACTTGGAATCTCGCCGCGACCGAGAACGTGGTGGTTGATCTCTCGAACCGCGTGATCCTCACGCCGCTCGCGGCCAAGCGCCTCCACTCCGTCCTCGGCGGCGTCCTGGCCGAGTACGAGAACCGGCACGGGCGCCTCGACCTCGACGCCTGATCGCCCTGCCCCGCCGCCGCATCCGACAGCGCGGCGGCGGGGCCCTTCCCACGCAACACCCTGAACGCCGTCAGTCAAGGAATCCGGGGGCCATGAGCGAGCGTTTGGCGGTGGAGGGCTTCTCCGCGTCGGGCCTGTCCGCAGCGGGCTCAGCCGCGCGCCTGTCCCTGCTGGAGCCGGCCCTGTGGCAGGTGCTCCGAACCGCCCAGACGCTTCAGGCGGCGGCGGAGGCGTGGCTCACGCTTCAGGCGCCGATGCTCGGCGCGCCACGGGCTTGCGTCCTGCTTCCGGGCACCTCCGTCGGGCTCGCCCCGCTCGCCGTATTCCCGGCGCAATCTGAGTGCGAGGCCGGCCTGCGCGAGACCGCCGAGGCCGCCCTGCGCGAGAACCGCCCGGTCGTGCAGGCGATGGCAGAGACCGGCCCCCTCCCCGGTGCACCACCGCAGGTCTCCGGCGCTTGGATCGCGCTGCCGCTGGCCCTCGACGATGCCTGCTTCGCCGTCGCCGGCTTCGCCCTCGACAGCCTCGATAAGGACGAGCTGCGCGCCGCCATTCGACAGGTGCAGTGGGGCAGCGCGTGGCTCGTCGCCAAGCAGGCCGAGTTGATCGGGCGGGGCGAGCGCCGGACACTCGCGCGCTCGCGCTCCGTCCTCGATCTCCTCGCTGGGGTGCTGGAGCAGTCGCGCTTCTCCGCCGCCTGCACCGCCGCGGTGACGGATCTGGCCATCGCCTTCTCCTGCCAGCGGGCAGCGATCGGCTTCGTGCGGCGCGGAAGCGCCCGGATCACCGCGATCTCGCACTCGGCGCAGTTCGGCCGCGAGATGAATCTCGTGCGCCGCCTCGGCGCCTGCATGAACGAGGCGATCGACCAGCGCAGCCTGATCCTGTTCCCGCCGCCGGAGAACGAGGCCACCGTTACGACGGCGCATGCCGACCTCGCCCGCCTGCAATATGGCGGTCGGGTGCTGACCGTGCCGATGCTGGTTGACGACCGCTTCGTCGGCGCGATCACCCTCGAGCGCCCCGCCGACCAGCCGTTCAGCCTGGAGACGGTCGAGCAGGTGAGCGCCTGCGCCGCCGCCATCGGGCCGGTGCTGGAGGACAAACGGCAGAACGACCGCTGGCTCGTGCTGAAGGCCAGCGACGCGGTCATGAACGGCGCGCGACTGGTCTTCGGCCCGAACAAGACCGGACTCAAACTCGGCCTTGCCGCCACGCTCGCCTTGGTTCTGGCGCTGTCGGTGATCCAGACCGACTACCGCGTGACGGCGGATGCCCGCGTCGAGGGCCTCGTGCGCCGCTCGGTGGTCGCCTCCTACGACGGCTACCTGAAGACCGCCGGGCACCGCGCCGGCGACACGGTGCGCAAGGGCGACCTCCTTGCCGCCCTGGAGGATCGGGACCTCGCCCTGGAGCGCCTGCGCTGGGTCACTGAGCGCCAGCAACGCACCTACGAATACGACAAGGCGCTGGCCACGCGCCAACCGGCCACGATCAACGTGGTGAAGAGCCAGATCGATCAGGCCGACGCGCAGATTCGCCTGCTCGACGAGCAGATCGCGCGCTCGAAGTTCACCGCGCCCTTCGATGGCTTGATTGTCTCCGGCGACCTCTCGCAATCCATCGGCGGCGCCGTCAGCCGCGGACAGGTGCTGTTCGAGATCGCCCCGCTCGACAGCTACCGCGTCGTCCTCAGCGTAGACGAGCGCCTGATCGCCGACCTGCGCGAGGGCCAGACCGGGCACGTGCTCGCGACATCCCTGCCCGACCAGCCGCAAATGCTGACGATCCAGACCATCACCCCGGTGGCCGAGGCCAGGAACGGCCGCAACCTGTTCCGCGTCGAGGGCCGGATCGCCGACGGCGCCACCCGGCTGCGGCCGGGCATGGAGGGTATCGCCAAGGTCGATGTCGACCGGCGGCTGCTCGCCTGGATCTGGGCCCGGCCGATCGTCGATTGGCTGCGCCTCGCCGTCTGGCACTGGTGGCCGTGAGGGGATCGAGGCGTGTCCCAGTCCCTGTTCAGCCAGTCCTGGTATCGGGTCGCGAACTTGCGCCCGCGGCTGCGCCGCCACGCCGAGATCCACCGGCAGAGTTTCCGCAGCGAGGTCTGGTACGTCCTGCAGGATCATCAGACCGGGCGCTTCCACCGCCTCTCGCCCGCCGCCAACCTGATCCTCTGCATGATGGACGGGCGCCGCACCCTGCAGGAGGTGTGGGAGGCCGCCGCTCGCCGCAACGAGGATGACCCGCCGACTCAGGACGACACGATCCGCCTGATCTCGCAGCTCCACGGCTCGGACCTGCTCCAGGGCGATCTGCCGCCGGATCTCGCCGAACTCGCCGAGCGCTCGGAGTCGACCGCGCGCCGCACCCTGATCGCCAGGGTCAAGAACCCGCTCGCCCTGCGCTTCCCGCTGTTCGACCCCGATCCGCTGCTCGACCGGCTGGCGCCGTTCTTCCGGCCGCTCTTCTCGGTCTGGGGTCTCGCGGTCTGGCTCGCGGTCGTGATCGCCGGCCTCGTCGTCGCCGCCCTGCACGCGGGCGAGCTGACAGGCGACGTCGCGGGCCAGATGCTCTCGGCGCAGAACGTCGCGCTGATGATGTGCCTCTACCCCATCATCAAGGCCCTGCACGAGGCCGGGCACGCCTGCGCCGCCAAGGCCTGGGGCGGCGAGGTTCACGAGGTCGGCGTCATGCTGCTCGTGCTGTTCCCGGCGCCCTACGTCGATGCCTCGACCTCGGCCGCCTTCCCGAGCAAGTGGCAGCGGATGATGGTGGCGGCCGCCGGCATCTTCGTCGAGCTGTTCCTGGCGGGGCTCGCCGCCCTCGTCTGGGCCACGGCCGAGCCGGGCCTCGTGCGGGCGGCCGCGTTCAACGTGATGGTGATCGGCAGCGTTTCGACGCTGCTGTTCAACGGCAACCCGCTGCTGCGCTTCGACGGCTACTACATCTTCGCCGACCTGATCGAAATTCCCAATCTCGGCTCCCGCGCCAACCGGTACGTCTTCTACCTGGTCGAGCGCTACCTCCTGAAGATCGAGGACGCGAAGAGCCCGGTCACCGCCGCAGGCGAGCGGCCCTGGCTCCTCGTCTACGCGGTCGCCGCCTTCATCTACCGGACCATCGTCTCGATCGGCATCGCGGCCTTCATCGCCACCCAGTACTTCGTGTTCGGCGTGCTGCTGGCCGGGCTCGCGCTGTTCGGCACCATCGTCGCGCCCCTGATGAAAGGGCTGAAATTCGTCCTGACGGATCCGAAGCTGAAGCGGCGCCGGGGCCGGGCGATCACCCTTACGAGCGCCGCCATCGGTACGGCCTTCGCGCTGCTGTTCGTCGTCCCCCTGCCCTACACGACCATGGCGCAGGGCGTCGTCTGGGCCCCCGACGACACCCAGATCCGGACCCAGACCGACGGCATCCTCACCACACTGCTGGTGGAGCCCGGCCGCGACGCCCAGGCCGGCGAGCCCCTGGCGACGCTGGAGGATCCGAGCCTCGACAGCCGCGTCGCGGTGCTGGAGGCGCAGCTCGTCGAACTGCGCCTGCGCTACGACGCCGCCCGGCTCGGCGACCGGGTGCAGGCGCAGATCCTCCAGGAGCAGATTGCCAGCACGCAGGAGATCCTGCGGGTCTACCGCGAGCGGCAGGCCGGCCTGACCGTGCGGGCGGCCCAGGCCGGGCGTCTGATCGTGCCCGGCGCCGTCGATCTGCCGGGGCGCTACCTGCGCCGGGGCGAGCGCATCGGCTACGTGCTCACCGCCGACGACCCGGTGGTGCGGGTGGTGGTGCCGCAGACCGACGTGGACCTGATCCGCAGCCGGACGCAGGGCGTCGCCGCGCGGCTCGCCGAGCGGCCCGAGGAGGTGCGCGACGGCGCGATCCTGCGTGAGGTGCCGGGGGCGCAGCAGGAGATTCCGAGCCTTGCCCTCGCCACGCAGGGCGGAGGCACGATCGCGGTCGATGCCAGCAATCCGCAGAAGCCTGTGGCGCTCCAGAGCATCTTCGTCTTCGACGTCCAGCTCGCCGGAGGCATTCCCTTCAACGTGCTCGGGGAGAGGGTCTATGTTCGGTTCGATCACGGGGCGGAGCCGATCGCGTGGCGCGTGTTGCGCAGCCTGCGGCAGGTCTTCCTGAGCCAGTTCCGTGTCTGACCCCCTCGCCCTCCCTGCGGGCCGGCTCCCCGCCGGTCCGGCCTTCCACCTGCCGTCGGCCCGGGCCTATTCCGAGTACAAGCCGCTCAAGGCGACACGCCTCGATCAGGCTGCGGCGAAGGTCGTCGGGCTGGCTCGGGTGGGGCTCGCCGGCTGGGCGAGCCGCCGCTACGCGCGAATTGCCCGCAACGCACTGGCACTGGCCGAGGCGGTGGCGGAGTTGTCCGAGGAGGCGCTTCAGTTCCGGATTCGGGCAATCGCGTCGGCCCTGCGCGCCCGGAAGAACTTTCGCGACGCCGACATCACCGAAGCCTTCGCCCTGATCCGCGAGATGTCGGGCCGGGTGAAGGGGCAGCGCCATTACGGCGTGCAGATGATGGGCGCCGCCGCCCTTCTCGACGGGCGCATCGCCCAGATGGCCACCGGTGAGGGCAAGACCCTGACGGCGACGCTCGCCGCGGGCGCGGCGGCCCTGGCCGGCCTGCCCGTCCACGTCGTCACGGTCAACGACTACCTCGCCGAGCGCGATGCGGAGGAGATGCGGCCCCTCTACGCCGCGCTTGGCCTCACCGTCGGCGTCATCAAGGAGAAGCAGGAGCAGCCGGAGCGGGCGTTAGCCTACGGCTGCAACATCACCTACTGCACCAACAAGGACCTCGCCTTCGACTACCTGCGCGACCGCATCGCGCTCGGCCAGCGCGCCAGCGACGTACGGCTCAAGCTCGAAAACATGCATGCGAGCGCGAGCCGGCTCGCACAACTGCGCCTGCGCGGCCTGCACTTCGCCATCGTCGATGAGGCCGACAGCGTGCTGATTGACGAGGCGCGCACGCCGCTCATCATCTCGGCCCCGGCGGGCTCGCAATTCGGCACCGAAGTTCTCGCCCGTGCCATGGAGATCGCCGGACAACTGTCGAGCCCGCAGGATTACGGGATCGAGGCGGCGGAGCACCGGATCGTCCTCACCGAGCCCGGACGCGAACGGATCACCGCGCTCGCCATGAGCGAGACTCCCGGCCAGGACCCTGCCTGGCGCGGGCGCGTCACCCGCGAAGGGCTGGTGCGGCAGGCGCTCTCGGCCCTGCACTTGTTCCACCGGGACGAGCACTACATTTTGCGCGACGGCAAGGTGGTGATCGTCGACGCCAATACCGGCCGGGTGATGCCGGACCGGAGTTGGAGCGACGGCCTGCACCAGATGGTCGAGCACAAGGAGGGCTGCGCGCTCTCCGGCGCCCGCGCGACGCTGGCGCGCATGACCTACCAGCGCTTCTTCCGCCGCTATCCGCGCCTTGCCGGCATGACCGGTACCACCCGCGGCGTCGCCGCCGAGTTCTGGACGGTCTACCGGCTGCCGGTGGCGCGCATCCCGACACACCGGCCGGTGCAAAGGCGCCACCTCCCCGACGAGGTGCTTCCCGACGAGGGGGCGAAGTGGCGACGCGTCACCGACCGCATCGCCGAGCTGCACGCGCGTGGCTGCCCGGTTCTGGTGGGTACCCGCTCGGTGGCGGCCTCCGCGCGCGCCAGCGCCTATATCACAGAGGCCGGACTGCCGCACACGGTGCTCTCCGCGGCCCAGGACGGCCAGGAGGCGGCCATCGTGGCGCAAGCCGGGCAGCGGGGCCGCATCACCGTGGCGACGAACATGGCCGGGCGTGGCACCGATATCAAGCTCGGCCCCGGCATCGCCGAACTCGGCGGCCTGCACGTCATCATGGTCGAGCGCCAGGACGCGCGGCGCATCGACGATCAGCTCGCCGGCCGCAGCGGGCGCCAGGGCGAACCGGGCTGCTTTCAGGCGATCCTCTCCCTCGACGATACGCTGATGGAAAGCAGCCTCGTCGGACGCGGACTCGCCCGCCGCATCATGGCTTTGCTCGGTCCGGCGCGTGGCCGCGGCTTAGGCGCCCGCCTGCTGCGCCACGCGCAGTTACGCACCGAGCGACTGCACGGACGCATGCGCGCCGACCTGCTGCATTCGGACCAGATGCAGGACCGGATTCTGGCCTTTGCCGGCCACGCTGAATGAGGATTGTTTCGCGATGACCTTCCAGGCCGGAATGCGGCGAGCGCGGATCGGCGCGGCGCTCGCGGCCCTCTGCCTCTGCGCCCCCGCGGCGCGGGCCGAGACAACCCGCGTCGATTGCGTCGTGGAGCCGGCGCAGAGGCTGAAGATCGGCTCGGCCACGCTCGGCATCCTGAAGAGCGTGCCGGTCAATCGCGGCGCCACGGTGAAGGCCGGCGACATCATCGCCCGGCTCGATTCGAGCGTGGAGGAGGCCAACGTCGCCCTGTCGCGCGCGCAGTCGGAATCGACGGCGAGCATCGAGGCGCAGCAGACTCGCATCGAACTCTACAAGCGCCGCCTCGACCGCCAGAACCAGCTCTCAAAGGGCATCGTCACCCAGGAGAAGCTCGATCAGGTCGAGGCCGATTACGAGATCGGCCGGCGCGACCTTCAGACCGAAATTTTGAAGCACAAGCTTGCCGGGATCGAACTGCAGCGGGCCGAGGCGCAGCTCGAATTGCGGATGATCCGCAGCCCGATCCGCGGCATTGTCACCGAGCGGCTGATGTCGGCCGGCGAGTTCGTGCGCCAGGACAGCGCGATCTTCACCCTGGTCCAGCTCGATCCGCTCTACGTCGAGGCCTACCTGCCGGTCTCGCGCTGGAAGGAGATCGCGCTCGGGATGCCGGCGACCGTCGAGCTCGACCAGCCGATCGGCGGTACCTATGTGGCCAAGGTCAGCGTGGTCGACCAGGTGTTCGACGCGGCGAGCGGCACCTTCGGGGTACGCCTCGAATTGCCGAACCCCGACTTCGAGCTACCTGGCGGCCAGCGCTGCAAGGTCGCCTTCCCCCTGGCGGCGGCCGGCCCGCTCGCCAACGCGCAGCCGTCCGAGGCCCGATAGGGCGTCGTCTTCTCTGACAAGCCGGTAGCCACCTTTCGCGACGATCCTCCAGCGTGAGCCGGCTTCGAGGCGGGGACCGTCCGCCCGACGCGATGGACCTTTGCCCGCTGGCAACGTATTGCGCTGCACGATGGAGCGGACGGCGACACGGATGCTGACGATGGGGCTCGCGGCACTCGGCGCCGCCGTGCCGCCCGCCAATGCGGGCAGCGCACGGGCGCAAGATGCCGGTGCGTCCGCCGGGAGTGCCGCCGGCAGCACAACCGAGTCGGGCCGGGAGGCGCAGGATGGGACCGGGGCGCGCGCCTTGATCGAGACACTGAGCGCCCGCCTGCTCGCCGCGCCGAGCGCCACCGCCGTGCTCGAAGCCTGGTGCGCCGAGCGTGGGCTGAGCCCCGATCCGCGGATCGTCGCCGTGCGCGTCCCCGGCCCGGACAAGCCCGCCGGAGCAGCCCGGCGCGAGCGGCTCGCCGTCGGGCCGGACGAGCCCGTGCGCTATCGCCGGGTGCGGCTCACCTGCGGCAGCCATGTCCTGTCGGAGGCCGACAACTGGTACGTCCCCTCGCGCCTGACGCCTGACATGAACGCGGCGCTGGACGCAACGCAGGCGCCCTTCGGCCACGTGGTGCGTCCGCTCGGTCCGAGCCGGCGCAACCGGTCGTTGACGATGCTCTGGCGGCCCGAGACCGGCGGTCTGCCGGGGCCCGGCGAGCCGCTGTTCTCCGTCGAGGCGGTGCTGACGGCCGGCGGCGTGCCGTTCTGCGAGGTCACCGAAACCTATACCGGCGCGGTGCTCATCCAGGGCGAGCGCTGATCGGGACAGTCCTCTCCGTCATGGCGAGCGTCGGCGAAGCGATCCAGCCGCGCGACCTTGCCGGAAAGTTCGGCGCGCTGGACTGCTTCGGCTTCGCCTCGCGGTGACGAGAGCGAGGCGTGTCGGTCAGAAATCCTGATCGGGCCGCCGGCCCTCACGGGCGAGGCGCAGTAGGTTCTGGCCGTACTTGGTCTTGGCGAACAACTCGCCCCGCGCCTGCAGCTGCTCGCGGCCGATGAAACCCTGCAGGTAGGCAATCTCTTCAAGGCAGGCGACCTGAAGCCCCTGCCGGTGCTGCAGAACGCGCACGAACTCGCCCGCCTCCAGCAGGCTGTCATGCGTGCCGGTATCGAGCCACGCGTAGCCGCGGCTCATCCGCTCGACATGAAGCTGGCCGCGTTCGAGATAGGCCTGATTGACGGAGGTGATCTCCAGTTCGCCCCGCTCCGACGGCTTCACCTCGGCGGCGATGTCAAGCACTTGGTTGTCGTAGAAGTACAGACCCGTCACCGCCCAGGGGCTTTCCGGGGTCTTGGGCTTCTCCACCAGCCGGATTGGGCGGCCGCTCTCGTCGAGGGTGACGACCCCGTAGGCCTCTGGATGATCGACATGGTAGGCGAACACTGTCGCCCCGCTCTTGCGGGCGCGGGCTTTGGCCAGCAGGTCGCTCATGCCGTTGCCGAAGAACAGGTTGTCGCCCAGCACCAGCGCCACGTCGTCGGTGCCGACGAAGTCGCGGCCGATGAGGAAGGCTTGGGCCAGCCCTTCGGGCCGCGGCTGCACCGCGTAGGAGAAGGTCAGGCCGAACTGTTCACCGGTGCCGAGCAGGCGCTGGTAGTTGCCGAGATGCTCAGGCGAGGAGATGATCAGGATCTCGCGGATGCCGGCGAGCATCAGCACCGAGATCGGGTAGTAGATCATCGGCTTGTCGTAGACTGGCAGCAGCTGCTTGTTGATCGCCAGCGTGGCCGGGTGGAGCCTTGTGCCGGAACCGCCGGCGAGCACGATGCCCTTCATACGAACACGTCCTGGTCAGTTGGAGCGAACCGGCCCGACCAGCCGGTCGAGGATGTCGTCGAGCGCCGTCTCCCAGGGCCGGGACGCGATGCCGTAGGCGTCGGTCAGGCTCCGGGTGGAGAGGCGGGAATTGGCCGGGCGCTTCGCCGGGGTCGGATAGGCGGCTGTCGGAATACCCTCGACCGGCACGCTGCGCCCGCCGCGCCGGGCCGCGCCCGCGACGATGGCGCGGGCGAAGTCGCACCACGTGGTCGCGCCGTCGTTGACGCAGTGGAAGGTGCCGATGGGCGCTGCCTCGTCACCGGCCATCCGCAGGGCGATGGTGGCGAGTGCGCCCGCGAGGTCGGCGGCCGAGGTCGGGCAGCCGTGCTGGTCGTCCACGACGGTGAGCCGGTCTCGCTCGTTTGCCAACCGCAGCATCGTCTTGATGAAGTTGCCCCGGTGCGAACTCACGACCCAGGCGGTGCGGACGATGGCGTGACGCGGATTGCCCGAGCGCACCGCCATCTCGCCGGCCGCCTTGCTGGCGCCGTAGACGCTTTGCGGGTTCACCGGCGCCTCGGGCGCGTAGAGGCCCTCGCCGGAGCCGTCGAACACGTAGTCGGTCGAGACATGGACGAGCGGGATGCCCCGCCGCTTGGTCTCGGCGGCGAGGATGGCCGGCGCCAGCGCGTTCAGGCGCCATGCGGCGGCGACCTCGCTCTCGGCCTTGTCCACCGCGGTGTAGGCAGCCGTGTTGATCACCGCCGCGTAGGCACGCGCGTCGAGGGCAGCCGCAACGGCGGTCTCGTCGGTGATGTCGAGGGTCTGCCGGTCAGGCGCGTGGACCCGCACGCCCTCGGGCCAAGGAAAGGCCTGAAGCTCCGTGCCGACCTGACCGGCGCCGCCGAGGATCAGGATGTCCATACGCACGCGCCCCTCACGCGCCCTTGCCGGCGAGGCCGAGGCGCTCGCCGGAATAGCGGCCCTCGCGGATCGGGCGCCACCACGCCTCGTTGTCGAGGTACCAGCGTACGGTTTCCGTCAGCGCCTGCTCGAACACCTTGGTCGGACGCCAACCGACCTCGGCCTCGGCCTTCGACGGGTCGATGGCGTAGCGTCGGTCGTGGCCGGGCCGGTCGGCCACAAAAGTGATCAGGCGCTCGTGCGGGCCGTTCTCGGGTCGGAGCCGGTCGAAGGCGGCGCAGAGCGCCTTCACGACCTCAAGGTTGTTGCGCACCGAGCGCCCGCCCAGCAGGTAGGTCTCACCGAGCCGGCCGCGCTCCAGCACCGCGACGAGGCCGCGGGCATGATCCTCGACATGGATCCAGTCGCGCTCGTTCAGGCCGTCGCCGTAGACCGGGAGCGGCTTGCCCTCCAGCGCCGCCAGGATCATCAGCGGGATCAGCTTTTCCGGAAAGTGGCGCGGGCCGTAATTGTTCGAGCAGTTCGTCACCAGGACCGGCAGGCCGTAGGTCTCGTGCCAGGCGCGGGCGAGGTGGTCGGAGGCCGCTTTTGACGCCGAGTAGGGCGAACGGGGGTCGTAGCGGCTCTCCTCGGTGAAGAACGCGTCCAGCGGCAGCGAGCCGTAGACCTCGTCGGTCGAGACGTGAAGGAAGCGGAAGTTGGCTTTGGCTTCCCCGACGAGGCTTTCCCAGTGGGTGCGGGCGCCGTCGAGCATCACCTGAGTGCCGATCACATTGGTGCGCACGAAGGCGCCGGGATCGGTGATCGAGCGGTCGACATGGCTCTCGGCGGCCAGATGCATCACCGCCTCGGGCCTGAAGTCGGCGTAGAGGGAGTGGACGCGGACCGGATCGCAGATGTCGGCCTGCTCCATGCGGTGGCGCGGGTCGTCCGCCAGCGGCTGCAGCGAGATCGGGTTGGCGGCGTAGGTCAGGGCGTCGAGGGTCAGCACCTCGTGGCCGAGATCCTGCACGAGATGCAGCACGAGGGCGGAGCCGATGAAGCCGCAGCCGCCCGTCACCAGAATGCGCATCGATCCCCACTCCGCCCAATTCCCGTCCGCGAGACGGACAAGGGCCGCGCTCGATCGCGGCTCAGCCAACTTGAGGTCGAGCTCAATCTGCCCGACCCGATGATCTCAAGACCTTGAATCAGAACACGCGCCCGAGATCAGCCAAGAGCGGCGCGGCCTTATCCTTGCCCGAGAGGATCGCGTCGGCTTCCGCCACCGGCCAAGCGATACCGATCGCCGGATCGTTCCAGCGCAGGTTCCGGTCGTCGGTCGGGCTGTAATAGGCGTCGACCTTGTAGGCGACCATGGTGTTCGCCTCCAAGGTACAGAAGCCGTGGGCGAAGCCGGCGGGCACGAAGAGTTGCTCGCCACCCTCCGCGTTGAGGCGCACGGCGACATGCCGGCCGTAGGTCGGTGAATCGGATCGGAGATCGACGGCGACGTCGAGGATCGCGCCGGCCAGCACCCGGATCAGCTTGGACTGCGCGTTGGGCGCGACTTGGAAATGAAGCCCCCGGATCGTTCCGGAGGGCGCGGAGAAGGACTGATTGTCCTGCACGAAGGCGTTGGCGATGCCGCGCTCGGCCAGCACGTCGGCGCGGTAGACCTCCGAGAACCAGCCGCGGTCGTCGCCGTGGCGCTTTGGGATCACCCGCTTCACGGCCGCAATCTCGGTCTCGATCACCTGCATCCGCCGCTCCTGACTCGCCTGTGCCGACTCGCTCAGGGCGTAGCCCGCGCGAAGGGGGCGAAGTCAAGGCCGCAGCACCGAACACAGCTCATCCGGCTTCTTGCGAAACCCTGGCCGCCTGACTACCGCTGTCGCGAGCCGGCGGCCACGGCCGGCAGGGAGGAAGCCTGAATGACGATGCCTCGTGCCGACCGGCCACGCCATCCAACGATGCGCATGGCCGCCTTCGGTCTCCTCCTCCTGACATCCGGCGGAAACGCACTGGCACAGAAGGCTCCTGACCTGTCTGGTCTGTGGCAGACCGAGACGGCGGGTTCGACCGTGCGCATCGCTCGCTGCGGCAGCGGCTATTGCGGGACGATCGCGGCGACGGCTGGCACAGGTGTCGATGCGCAGAATCCCGATCCCGCGCTTCGCACGCGTAAGCTCGTCGGCGTGCAGATCATGCAGGCCGGCACGCCGAGCGGCGCGGGTTTCGAGGGCAGCCTCTACAATCCGAACGACGGTAAGACCTATGCGGGCAGCATCACTCCGAAGGGACTCGACACGGTCGAGGTCGCTGGCTGCGTACTCAGCGTTCTGTGCAAGCGGCAGACCTGGCGACGGATCCGGTAGCCGGATCCGCCTTTACCAGCTCAGTGATCCGCGCTTCCCGACGCGGATTCCGCCGCGACGTCGTCGAGGGCCGCCTTCTCGGCCGGCGGCTCGGCGCTGGCGACGGTTTTAGGCTCCAGCAGCGGCTGCAGGCGGGCGGCGAGCTGCTTGTCGAGGTGGCGGGCATAGGCGCCCTTGAAGTAACGGGCACCGGTGCCTTGGCCGTAGATGCGGTCATGCGCCACCGCCATGCGATCAACCTCTGGGCGGCACAGGAAGCCGGTCACGCCGGCAGCCTCGTACCAGCGCCCGTCCCGCGCCAGCCGCATGGCCTTGGGATTCGCGATCACCGTCTCGACGAAGCAGGCCGTCGCCGCCTCTTCGAGGGGGGCCAGAACCGCGTGCTGAGAGCCGGGAACATGCTGCCGGGTTGGGCGCGCTTCGGCCGCGGGACTGAGCAGGACGAAGGCGAGACCGAGAAACGGCAAAGCTCTCATCACGGCGGTCATGGGGGCGCCTCGAACGGGGATCGAACGCCGCCAGTGTTCGCCGAAGATCACGCCGGATCTAGGGCGAAAACAGCTCTGCCATGACGCAGGATGGAACGAAAACGGCGTTGTCGCGCGCCCGCCACAGACCGAATGGCCTAGCTTCTCGGCAACGGCCCGGTGCCTGATCAGCCGCGCCGCATCGCGCTCCAGCTTCCGCTGCAGCTGATCGGGCCGTCACCGAGGGTCGACCAGCGGCCGGCTCCGGTGCCGTTGGGCGAGAGCCGCCCCGAGACCTGTGCCGCATTGCCGCTGCGGGAGATCGTGCCGCGCACGGCGCCGTTGGCCGCGACACGACCGCTGATGTCGACCTCGCCGCCACCGTAGACAGCCTCTCCTCGCTGGATCTGGACACCGTAGCGGTAGGCGCGGTCGCAGGGCCCGTCGAGGGTGACCACTTCGATGCTCCAGCGGCCGTCGTAGCGGTGCGGCACTGCGACCTTCCGCTTGGCCGCCTCCGCTGTCCCGACACCCACCATGGCGATGGCGAAAGTAGCGACGGCGAAAATTGGCAGGCGCATGAGTTGTCAATCCGGCTGTGGGTGTTGACCCGTTTCAGCCGGAAGATTGTCGTACTTCCCCCAGTGTCAAGGTTGCTCACGCCACCTTGAGCTTCAGCCCTGCGCCTGCTCGGCGGCCTCCCGAAGAAGTCCGAGCAAGTCGCAACCGGCGAACAGGAAACCGTGAACGCCCGCTTGGCGCAGGGCCTCCGCCTCGGCGGGCTTGCCGGCGAGGTAGATCGTACCGGCGCCGGCCGCCTTCAGTGCCTCGGCCGCCGGGACGGCCTCGGACTGGTAGATGGCATCCGAGGAGCACAGGCAAGCGAGCCGCGCTCCCGATGCCTTGAAAGCTTCGATCAAGGCCTGCGTGTCGGTGAAGCCGTCATTGCCGATGGCCTCGATGCCGCCTGCGGCGAAGGCGTTGGCGGCGAAGGTCGAGCGGGCGTTGTGGACCGCCACGGGACCGAGATTGGCCAGGAACACCGTCGGGCGTTTGCCGGTCCGCTCCAGGATCGCATCGGAGGCGTCGCGTAGGGCCTCGTAGGGTTCGGCGAGACGCAGTGAGGGCAGGCCCGCGTCCGAACGGGCGGCCTGGCTCGGCGCCACCTCGAGCACCGCCACCGGCTTCTCGGCGAGGAAGGGGAACTCGCTGGCGCCGGTCAGCGGCTCCTTGCGGGTTGCCACCGCTTTCGCCCGTGCCTGCTCCACCGCCGCGATCCGGCCCGCGAGGGCCCTGGATTCGAGGCTCTTGGCGATGCCGCCCTCGCGCTCGATCTCCTGGAACGCAGCCCAGGCTTTTTCAGTCAGTTCGGCGGTGAGCGCCTCGAAGCCACCCGCGCCGGCCGCCGGATCGGAGACTCTGGCGAGGTTCGATTCCTCGATCAGCACGATCTGGCTGTTGCGCACCACCCGCCGGGCGAAGGCATCGGGCAGGCCAAGCGCCTGGGTGTAGGGCAAAGCGGTAATCGAATCGGCTCCGCCGAGGCCGGCGGAGGCCGAGGCCATGGTGGTGCGCAGGATGTTCACGAACGGATCGCGGCGGGTCATCATCCGCCACGCGGTTTCGGCCAGGACCCGCAACGGCGTCGATTCAAGGCCGCAGGCCTGCTCGACCCGGGCCCAGAGCCGGCGAATCGCCCGGAACTTGGCGATGGTCAGGAACTCGTCGGCATCCGCCACCAGAAGGACCGAGATCGCGTCGCGCGCGCGCTCCAGATCGTGGCCGCCGGCCTCCAACGCCCGCAGATAGGCCACCGCGGTCGCGAGCACGGCAGCGAGTTCCTGAACCTCGCTCGCGCCGGCCTCGTGGTAGGGCCGGGCATCGGCGAGCGCCACGCGCCCGCGGTATCCGGCGAACGCGGTGACGGTCTCGGAAAGGCGCGCCTCCCACCCCTGTTCGAGCCGGCCGATGGCGGCGTAGGCGCCGAGGGGGTCCAGGCCGAGATTGAGGTCGAGGGTGGCGGGATCGTCGCCGCGGCGCTCGACCAGTTGCTTGAGAAGCGCCGCCGCCTCGAAGCCGGCCGGGCCCGCGTCGAGCCTCAGGGCGATGAGCGGCAGCATCACGCCCTTCAGCGCGGCATCGAGCGTATCAACGGCAGAAAGATCGAGGCCGAAGCCGCGGGCGGCCGGCGCGTCGCGGCCGACGAGCACCAGCGCGTCGGCGCCGCCTTCGAGGTCGGACAGCGATTGGGCTCCAGCCTTCTCGGCATCGGGATGGTCGATACGCTGCGCCAGCCGCCAGGGGCCGGGCGCCCGCACCGGCTGCGCCACGGAAGCGGCCGGCTCGTAGAGCGGCTCGATGCGCAGGCCGTCGGCGGTCTTCGAAACGAGGCGCTTCTCGAAGTCGCCCCCCTTCAGCGCGGCCTCGACGGCCTGGCGCCAGCGCTTGCGGGTCGCGGGCTCGAACAACTCGGCGAGCGGACGATCTTCCATCGTGGGCGAGACCTTAGACGTTCGGCGTTTCCCGACCGCTTCTTGAGAGAGCGGCGACTTGGCCGCAAGCCCTCGCACGGGGCGCGGGCAGGCGACAACCGACTTTAGTCCAGGTTGCCGCCCCCGCCTCGTTCAAAATCCTGCTGGCTCAACCAAAAAGAATCAGTCCGGCGAAGCCGAGCGAGCCGACGATGATGCGCCACCACGCGAACAGCCAGAAGCCGTGGCGGGAGACGTAGTCGAGCACCGTGCGCACCACGATCAAGGCCGAGATGAAGGCAGCGACGAAACCGATGACGATCAGCAGCGCGTCGTTGGAGGAAAGGTTCTTGTAGTTGTCGAGCAGGTCCTTGGCGAAGGCGCCGGCCATGGTCGGCATGGCGAGGTAGAACGAGAACTCGGTGGCCGAGCGCTTGCTCGCCCCCATCAGCATCGCGCCGACGATGGTGGCGCCGGAGCGCGACACGCCGGGGATCATCGCCACGCATTGGAACAGGCCGATCTTGAGCGCCATCGGCAGGCTGAAATCGAACACGTCGGTCTTGCGCGGATGCTCGGTCGGCCCGTCGCCAGACCCGCTATTCGTCGCCGCCTTCGGCTCGCCGACCGTGTCGTCGATGACGAGGAGCACGAGGCCGCCGGCCACCAGCGTGGCGCAGACGATCCACGGGTTGAACAGGTAGAACTTGATGTACTTGGAGAACAGGCCGCCGACGATCGCCGCGGGCAAGAAGGCAATGAGGATGGCGAGCACGAAGCGGCGTGCCCGCGGATCGTTCGGCAGCGCGGTGGCGATGCTCCACAGGCGGCCGAAATAGACGAACAGGATCGCCAGGATCGCGCCGAGCTGGATCAGCACCTCGAAGGTGTTGTTGGGCGAGTGGAAGCCGATGAAGTGGCCGATGAGGAGCTGATGCCCGGTGGAGGACACCGGGATGAACTCGGTGGCACCCTCCACCACGGCGAGCACGAGCGCCTTCGCGATCTGGACGAGATCCATGAGCCTGCTGTTCCCCACGCCGGTGTCCCGGCACTGCTGAGGCGGGGCAGACGACGGCGATACGGCAGCTTTGCGGCGGTAGCGTTGACGGGCGGTTACCGGGTTGCGGCGGGTTTGTTAATGAGGTGGCAACGTTGGAGAAATAATCCTGGCGCGTCGCCCCAATTTCGCCGGTGCGGCACGGTCTGCCCAGGGCTCTGCCTTCTTCCCGCTGAACCACGGCCTCGATGGCGACGCTCTATCACTCTCCGTTCTGCCCGAATTCCCGCTTCATCCGCCTCGTCCTGGCCGAGATGGGCATGGAGCCGACCCTCGTCGAGGAACGGGCCTGGGAGCGCCGCCGCGACTTCCTCATCGTCAACCCGGCCGGCACCACGCCGGTGCTGGTGGAGCAGACCGGGCTCGCAATTCCCGGCGCGGGCGTGATCGCGGAATATCTCGACGAGACGCGGGGGCTGGGGCTCGCCGGGCGGCGGCTCCTGCCGGACACGACGACGGCGCGGGTCGAGGTGCGGCGCCTGCTCGACTGGTTTCTCGTCAAGTTCAACAACGAGGTGACCGAGTATCTCGTCACCGAGAAGATCGACAAGCGCTTCATGTCGTCGGCTGCCGGGGGCGGCCCTCCGGACATGAACGCTATTCGTGCGGCGCGCACCAACGTGCGCTATCACCTCCAATATATCGGCTACCTGATCGGGCAGCGCCGCTGGCTCGCGGGCAACGATCTGACCTATGCCGATCTCGCGGCGGCGGCCCATCTCTCGTGCGTGGACTATCTCGGCGACGTGCCATGGGACGAGGACGAGATGGCGAAGGACTGGTACGCGCGGGTGAAATCCCGCCCGTCCTTCCGCGCGCTGCTGGCCGACCGGGCGCCGGGGATGCCGGCGGCGGCGCATTACGCGGATCTGGATTTCTGAAGCCTGAGAAGACCGTCCTCTCGGGCCGGGTCTTACGCGAGACCGTCGAGGCGCGCGCACGCCGCCTCGGCTTCGAGGCGTTCCGCGTCACGCGGCCCGACGCCGTGCCCGCCTTGCGCGAGCGGCTGCCCGCTTGGCTCGCGGCGGGCCACCACGGCACGATGGACTGGATGGAGGAGCGCGCCGACCAGCGCGCCGTGCCCGCTGCGCTGTGGGCCGAGACCCGCAGCATCGTCATGCTCGGCATGAATGCGGGCCCGCAAACCGATCCCCTCGAACTCACGCGCTTGAAGGATCGCGCCGCCATCGCGGCTTACGCGCAGCGGCGCGACTATCACGACGTCATCAAGGGCAAGCTGAAGGAGCTCGGCGGCTTCCTCTCCGCCCGTTCCGGCCAGCCGGTGAAGGTGTTCGTCGATACGGCGCCCGTCATGGAGAAGCCGCTGGCCCAGGCCGCGGGGCTCGGCTGGCAGGGCAAACACACGGTGCTGATCTCGCGCGAGCACGGCAACTGGCTGATGCTCGGGGCGATCTTTGCCCGCGCCGAGCTCGAACCCGACACACCCGAGACCGACCATTGCGGCTCCTGCCGCCGCTGCATCGACATCTGCCCGACGAATGCCTTCCCCGCGCCCTACCGGCTCGATGCCCGCCGCTGCATTGCGTACCTGACGATCGAGCATCACGGCCCGATCCCCACTGAATATCGCGAAAGCATCGGCAACCGGGTGTTCGGCTGCGATGACTGCCTCGCGGTCTGTCCCTGGAACAAGTTCGCGGGCGCGGCGCGGGAGACGCGCCTGGCGGCCCGCGACGACCTCGCCGCGCCACCGCTCGCAGACCTCGCCCGCCTGGACGATGCGGGTTTTCGGGCGCGCTTTGCCGGCACGCCGATCAAGCGCACGGGGCGCGACCGCTTCCTGCGCAACGTGCTGATTGCCATCGGCAATTCGGGTGACGCCGCGCTCGCCGAGGAGGCGGTGGCGGGATTGCAGGAGCCGGACCCAGTGGTGCGGGGCGCAGCCGTCTGGGCCTGCGGACGGCTGCTCGCGCGGGAACGGCTGCATGATCTGTTCGACGCCCATGGACGGAACGAGCCGGAGGCGCATGTGAGGGAGGAGTGGCGTGAAGCCACCGGGCTTCCTATGGAAGCGAACGGCCCACGGGAGACCTGATACCGCATGAACCTGTTCGTCTTCGGCCTCGGATTCTCTGCCCGGCGTTTCGCCGAGCGCGAACGGGCCCGCTTCGATACGGTGCGGGCGACGGTGACCGAGCCTGAGCGGGCCGGAAGCCTTGCCGCCGAGACCGGGTTCATCGTGCGCGCCTTCGGGCCGGAGACCGACGATCCCTGCATTGCCGACAACCTCGCCGATACCGACATCCTGTTGATCTCCGCCCCGCCGGGCCAGGACGGCGACACGGTGCTCGCCCGCTACCGCGACGCGATCGCGAAGAGCCGCATCCGCTGGATCGGCTATCTCTCGACCATCGGCGTCTACGGCGATCACGGCGGCGCCTGGATCGACGAGACGACGCCCGCGACCCCAAAAAGCGCCCGCTCCCGCGGCCGCCTCGAAGTCGAGAACGCTTGGCTTGCGCTCGGCGCCGAGACCGGCAAGGCAGTGCAGGTGTTTCGCCTCTCGGGCATCTACGGCCCCGGCCGCAACCCGATCGTGAAACTGCGCGAGGGCCGCACCCAGCGCATCGTCAAGCCGGGTCAGGTGTTCAACCGCATCCACGTCGACGACATCGTCGCGACGCTCGCCGCCTCGATCGAGCGCCCGCGGCCCGGCGCGGTCTACAACGTCACCGATGACGAGCCGGCCCCCCCGCAGACGGTGACCGAACACGCCGCCGCGCTGACGGGCCTGCCGCTGCCGCCGGAGATCGATTTCGAGACCGCTGATCTCAGCCCGATGGCCCGCAGCTTCTACGGCGAGAACAAGCGGGTGCGGAACCGTCTGATCCGCGAGGAACTCGGCGTGTGCCTCGCCTATCCGACCTACCGGGAGGGGCTCGCCGCACTCGTCGCCGACGCCCGCGGCTGAAGCATCGTCCGAAAGCATCGCCGCCGGCTTTCGGGCCGATGCCCTCGGCGGAGGCGGATTCCTCAACGTGACGTTCACCCTACCGCGCGGGCGTCATGCACCGTCTCATACCCAATCCGGTTGATCCCTTCGGGATGGCGATTTGGCCCTCGCTCAAGCACCGCGCGGGCTTGCTGGTACGCTCCCCGCTTCGATCCAGCGGAGACCTCATCAGATGAACTGAACGCCGATCCCGTCTCCGCCCCGCCGCACGCAGCGGCAGGAATGGGACGGCTCGCCCTCGATGTGGAGGGTGAACGCGTCCGGCACATCCGCCGCCTCGACCGCCAGCTTGGCACCGCCCGTCGAGATGTTGAGGACGGTGCAGGGCAAGGTCCGCGTCTGGCCCGCGCCGGGGCCCTGAGCCGGCACGAACTCGATCCGCGCCGGCAGCGACGTGCGCCGGCGAACCTCGCCTCGCCGCTCCTCCAGCCCGACATTCCAGGCATCGAGGCGGGTCGCGAACTCCGCCACGCTCGTCGCGGTGGCGTGCATGTCGGTGTTGACTTGGCCTGTCGTAGCGCGCTGCCGCGCGCTGTCCGCCGTCGTCTGCGCGATGAAGCCCTGCACCGTGTCCACCACGGCGGCGGTCGAGACCAAAGCTGTGCCCACCTCCCGCGAGACCGACTGCATCGCGCCGATCTCGCCGGTGATGCGAGTGGTGGCCGCGCGCGCCTGTTCGGCGAGGCTCTTCACCTCGGTGGCGACGACGGCGAAGCCGCGGCCGGCCGCGCCCGCGCGGGCTGCCTCGATCGTGGCGTTGAGGGCGAGCAGGTTGATCTGCTCGGCGATGCCCGTGATGACCTCGACCACGCCGGTCATCGCCGCGGCCGCGTCGTCGAGCTTCACCGAGAGTGCGCCGGCCGCGCTCATGCGGCCCTGGATGTCGCCAACCGCCGCGTGCGAGCTATTCATCTGCTCGGCGATCGAGGCCGAGATCCGATGCATTTCCTCCGATGCGACGGCCACCACCCGCACCCGGCCCAGTGTCTCTTCGGCCATGGAGAGGGCGCCGGCGCGCATCGCCATGCTCTCGCTGATGTCGAAGGCGTATTTCACCACCTTGAACGGGCGCCCGCCCGGGTCGAGAACTGGGTTGTAGGAGGCCTGGATCCAGACGTCGCGACCGTCCTTGCCGACGCGCTGGTAGACGGCGGAGGTGAACTGCCCCGCCCGCAGCGTCGCCCAGAATTGGGCGTAGGCCGGGCTTGCCGCATAATCAGGGGTGACGAACATCCGGTGGTTCCGGCCCTGGACCTCGGGGAGGGTGTAACCCAGGGCGCTCAGGAAGTTGTCGTTGGCGTCGAGGACGGTGCCGTCCATCTCGAACTCGATCACCGCCTGCGAGCGGCGGGCGGCCTCGACCCTCCCTGACATGTCGGCGGCATTGCGCTTGGCCTCGGTGATGTCGGAGGCGTATTTGACGACCTTGAACGGTCGTCCGGACGGGTCGAAGATCGGGTTGTAGGTCGCCTGGATCCAGACCTCGCGACCGTCCTTACCAACGCGCAGGAACTCACCGGCCCGGTACTCGCCGCGGGCGAGCGCCTCCCAGAAGGCGCGGTACTCGGCGGAGCCCGCTTCCTCCCGCGTCACGAACAGGCTGTGATGGCGGCCCTCCACCTCGTGCGCCGCGTAGCCGAGGGCGTCGAGGAAGTTGGCGTTGGCGCTGCGCACTGTCCCGTCGAGGTCGAACTGGATCACCGCCTGCGAGCGGCCGATCGCAGCGATCTGGCCGGCCGTCTCGGCGGCGGCGAGCCGCTCGGCCGTGACGTCGAGCGCGAACTTGACGATCTTCCGGACTCGGCCGGCACCGTCGAGGATCGGATTGTAGCTCGCACGGATCCAGACTTTGCGGCCGTCCTTGGCGAGCCGCCCATAGGCCGCCGTCTGGAATTCGCCGCGCCGCAGGCTCTGCCAGAACGCCTCGTAGGCTGCGCTGCCCGCCTCCTCCGGGTCGACGAACAGCCGGTGATGACGCCCGCGAACTTCAGCGAGCGTGTAGCCCATCAGCTCGAGGAACTTGTCGTTGGCGTCGAGCACCGTCCCGTCGACGGCGAAGGTGATCACCGCCTGCGAGCGTTTGAGCGCATCGAAGACGGATGCGGCATCGGAGCGACGAAAGGCATTGAGCATCGACAGTCAGGCTCCGACAATTATCCTAAACTGCCTGATCGGCCTTAAGAAACTCCTGTTCGTTTGCGCACAATCCAGTGGAGGCATGGGCTGCGGTGAGGCCCGCCTAAGGTGCAGACCGTCGCCGCTCAGATCTCCTCCCGCACCCCCTTCCCGTGGCGCTCGAAGTAGAACGGGATCGGACGGTAGGGCGGGAAGCCCGCTTCCGCCGCCGCCTCCAGATCGTCGAGGATCACGCGGGTGATGCGCGGGAGGTCGAGCTTGCGCGCGGCCGTGAGATCGACCCAGGCGAGTTCGGTGAGTTCGGCGTCCGGGCCGACAATGCCGGGCCGCTCCATCGCCACCGCCTTGCGGTCCACGGCGAAGAAGCGGGTATCGAAGCGGCGCACGCGCTTGGGCGGGGTGATCGCCCGCGCCACGAGATGCAGGGCTTCGAGGTCGGGCATCACGCCCGCCTCGCGAAACGCCTGCCACGCCCCCTCCGGCGCCGACTCCGGCGGCCCGTAATCGCGGGTGCCGATGAGGAGACCGGTCTCCTCGTAGGTCTCGCGGATCGCGGCCAGCGCGAGGGATCGGCCGAGATGGTGGGGGGCTCGGGGCAGCTTAGCGCGCAGCGCGTCATCGGCCCGCTGCGACAGGGCCCCGGCCACCGGCATCTGCCGGTCCGAGGGCTCGATGCGCCCGCCGGGAAACACGAACTTGCCGCCCATGAAAGCGAGGCCGGCATGGCGCCGGCCCATCAGCACCTTCAGCCGCTTCCGGGAGCGGTCGAGGAGGATCAGCGTCGCGGCATCGCGCGGGCGCAAGGGCGCGGGGCGAACCGGGGCGTCCGACGGATCGGGCCTGTCCGAGTCAGACCGCTCCGCGTCAGACCGTTCCAAGTCCTGGGGCGTCGCCCGCGCTGCTTCCTGCCTCACCGCCGCGTCTCTCCCCCGTGCCGGGTCCGCCAACGGACCCACCAAGTGCCGGAGGCGCCTTGCCGAAGCCGTGCATGCCGAACGTGTATTGCAGGCCGATCACCGATCCCTTGACCGGCTGGAGCAGTCCCAGTGCCATGACGAGGGTGAGCAGCGGCCACACGGTCAGCGAGATCCAGAGCGGCACGTCGTAGCCCATCTCGATCTCGAGCACGAGGTAGCCGATGATGTGGCCCACGAGGAAGATCACGAGATAGGGCGGCAGATCGTCGGCCCGGTGCCCTTCCATCTCCAGGCCGCAGGCCTCGCAGGCCGGCCGCACCTTGAGGAAGCGCCCGAACACATGACCCTGCCCGCAATGCGGGCAGCGGTTGAGGAAGCCGCGGGCCATGGCCGGGACCAGCCGCGTCCGCTCCTGGGGAGCCGGAGCCGGAGGGGAGACGTAGGTTTCCATGGCCAAACTCTAGCCCCTTCCGCTCAGCGGCGCGAGCCGCGATGGCGCCGCGCCGCGTCGCCTTCGGGCGCGGAGGCCTTGCCGGGACGCGCCTTGCCCTTCGACGCCTTCGCCTTCACGCCAGCCTTGCCCGGCTTCGGCTTGAACCCGCTCCGCTTGATCCCGCTGCCCCTAGTGCCGGAGCGGCTGCGGCCCTCTGACAGAATCTCGAAGCGAAGCGCCCCGGCCACCGCCGCTGCCTCGACGAGGCGGACCTCGACGGTGTCGCCGAGGCGGTAGGTCTCGCCGCTGCGGTCGCCGACGAGCGCGTGCAGGGCCTCGTCGTGGCGGTAGTATTCGTGGCCGATGGTGGAGACGGGCACGAAGCCGTCGGCTCCGGTTTCCGCGAGCTTCACGAACAGGCCCGAGCGCGTCACCCCGGAGATCCGCCCCGAGAAGGTCGCGCCCACCCGGTCGGCGAGGTAGCCGGCGATGAGACGGTCGATGGTCTCGCGCTCGGCCGCCATTGCCCGGCGCTCGGCCGCCGAGATCTGCTCGGAGACGGCGTCGAGCAGGCCCGGCGTGGTGTCGCCGGCCAAGCCGTCCTTGCCCAATCCGCAGGCACGCACGAGCGCGCGGTGGACGATGAGATCGGCGTAGCGGCGGATGGGCGAGGTGAAATGGGCATAGCGGCGCAGGTTGAGGCCGAAATGGCCCAGATTCTGTGCAGCGTAGATCGCCTGTGCCTGCGAACGTAGCACCACCTCGTTGATGAAGGGCGCGTGCTCACTCTCGGCCACCTGGGCGAGGATGCGATTGAACAGGTCGGGCCGCAGCGCCCCGGCCTTGGTCATCTTGATGCCGACGGAGGCGAGCACCTCCCCCAGCGCGCGCATCTTCTCCAGGGCCGGCTCGTCGTGGACCCGGTAGATCAGCGGCGAGCCCGCCTTCTCCAGGGTCTCGGCCGCCGCGACATTGGCCTGGATCATGAACTCCTCGATCAGCCGGTGCGCCTCCAGACGCTCCGGCACGATCACCCGATCGACGCCGCCCTCCGCATTGAGCAGCACCTTGCGCTCGGGCAGATCGAGGGCGAGCGGGCCGCGGGCATCGCGCGCCCGCTTCATCGCCTCGTAGGCGGCGTAGAGCGGGCGAAGCGCCGTCTCCAGGACCGGCCCGGACTTCTCGTCCGGCTGGCCATCGATCGCCGCTTGCGCCTGCGCATAGGCGAGTTTGGCGTGGGAGCGCATCAGGATGCGGTGGAAGCTGTGGCTCCGCTTCACCCCGTCCGCGCCGATGATCATGCGCACGGCCAGCGCCGGGCGGTCCTCGCCCTCGCGCAGCGAGCAGAGATCGTTGGAGATCCGCTCGGGCAGCATCGGCACCACCCGGTCGGGAAAGTAGACCGAGTTGCCCCGCAGCAGCGCCTCACGGTCGAGGGCCGAATCCGGCCTGACATAGGCAGCGACATCGGCGATCGCGACGGTGACGATGAAGCCGCCCGCGTTGGCCGGATCGGGATCGACCTCGGCCATCACCGCGTCGTCGTGGTCCTTGGCGTCGGGTGGGTCGATGGTCACGAGCGGCGCCTCGCGCCAATCCTCGCGACCGCGCTTGGTCGCGCGCTTGGCCGCGTCGGCTTCCGCCAGCACCGCGGCGGGGAAGACGTGCGGGATGTTGTGGAGATGGAGCGCGATCAGGCTCACCGCCTTCTCGGAGCCGAGGGTGCCGAGCCGCTCGGTCACGCGTCCGCGGGGCAGGCCGAAGCGGGTCTCGCGCTCCACCGCGACGCTGACGAGGTCGCCGTCACGCGCCTCCCCTTCCTCGCCCGCGGGAATCGCAATCTCTTTCCCTTGCGACTTCTTCTCGACGGGCAGCAGGCGTCCGCCGTCGCGGCCGGCGCGGTAGATGCCGATCACCTCCGCACGGTTCTTACCGATCACCTTGATGACGCGGCCGGTGTAGCGGCCGGGCGCTTCCGGATCCGGCACGACGCGGATCAAGGCCCGGTCACCGAGGCCGGGGGCCGGACGATTGCCCTTGCGGCCTGCGCGCGGGATCTCGACGGCGATCTTCGGCGCCTCGCCCTCCCCGTCCCACTGCGCCGGGCGGGCGATCAGGTCGCCATCGCGGTCGCGGGAGACGATGTCGGCGAGGACGACAGGCGGCAGGCTGCCGCCTTTTCGCAACCCGCCGCGGTCGCGCTCCAGAGCGCCGTCGGCCTCGATTTCCTTCAGGATCGCCTTGAGGCCGATCTTGTCGGCGCCCGAGATGCCGAAGGCTTTGGCGATCTCGCGCTTGCCGACCTTTCCGGGCGTCTCGGCCACAAAAGCGAGGATCTGCTCGCGGGAGGGAAGAGCGGGGGCACCCGCCTTCGGATTGATGCGTCTGGCCAAGGAGTTGGGCTCGCCGCGCCGGCCCGGAAGGGCCCGACGCGCTGAAAGATCGAGGTTCGGAGAGACCGTGAAGGGTCCCGATGTCCGGTAAAGATGGGCTCTCGCAGCGCGCAGGACAACGTTTCGGCGTGACCCGTGAACAGGTTCGGCCCCGCGCTCAGCCGGTCGAGGCGGATTTTCGGATTGTTTCGACAGCCGCGGCTACGTCGAATCCTTCGCTCGTTAGGTCTTCGAGGGTGAAGGGCGCGGTCTGCGGCAGGGTCAGATTGACCCGCCCCTCCTCCGGCCGAAGCTCGGGCGCCTCCGCCGCGCCGACCGCGAGGGTCCAGGCGCCGTCGATCCGCACAGTCTCCGCTCGCGGCGGGTCGGCGGCGAGCGCCGCGAGCTTTTCGGCGGCCGCCTGCCGGAACGCGAGGCTCCTGCCGTCATTGGAGACGAGCGCCGCCTTGATCAACTCGGCCAGCGCGTCCCTGACCCTGTCCACACTCGCGTTCATGCGCTCTTCGTCTCCGGGCTGGTGCGTTTCGAGGAGTGCAAACGGAGTGCCGCGTGCGTGGTTCAGAGGGCCTCACAAGACGCACGACCTCTGACCGTCGTCGGTCTGGCAATCACGGCTCAACGCGAGTTTTGTGAGAGACACTCAGTACGGCGTACCGCCCGCGCGCTTCGCCTGCAGCGCCTCGGCATACCACGTCAACTCGTCGAGGAACTTCTTGGCGGCTCGTCCGAGCCAGTCTTCGGCCGGCTCGCCCGCCTCGCTCAATGCCTTCTGGATGCGCGGGATCGGCAGCAGGGAGGGAATGCTCGGCGTGCCGAGTTCGGCCAGCATCGCCCGCAACTGCATCGCGGCGCGCACACCGCCGTACTGCCCGGCCGAGTAGCAGCAGATGGCCGAAGGCCGCCAGAAATACTCTTCCAGGAAGTGGTCGAGAGTGTTCGACAGCGCGGGCGGGATCGAGTGGTTGTACTCGGCCGAGACCACGACGAAGGCATCCGCCTCGCGGAACAGCGTCGCCAGCCGCTCCATCGGCTCGGGTGCCTCGCCCTTGGGATACTCCTTGTACATCCGGTCGAGGAGCGGGAACTTCAGTTCGGCCGGATCGACCAGCGGCGCCGCGTGGCCGCGGGCTTCGAGTTGGCCGATGAGGAAGCGGGCGGCACGGATGCCGGCGCGGTCCGCACGCACGGAGCCGAGGATCACGGGGATTGTGAGAGGCATGGGCAGGGCTCCCGATACAACAGAGCCTACTCGCTCCACTCCGTCCGCCGACGTCAAGCAGCCACTCGCGCCGCCGCGTGCTCACCGAACAAAAAAGGCACCGGAGCCTCGAAAGCTCCGGTGCCGAATGCACAACGCTGCGCGAAAAAGTCTTACAGCGAGTAGTAGTTCACGAACTCGATCGGGTGCGGGGTCATCTCGTAGCGCAGCACCTCGGTCATCTTAAGCTCGATGAACGAGTCGATCTGATCGTCCGAGAACACGCCGCCGGCCTTGAGGAAGGCGCGGTCCTTGTCGAGGTTCTGCAGTGCCTCACGAAGCGAGCCGCAGACGGTCGGGATCTTCTTCAGCTCGCGCGGCGGCAGATCGTAGAGATCCTTGTCCATGGCCGGGCCCGGATCGATCTTGTTGATGATGCCGTCGAGGCCGGCCATCAGCAGCGCCGAGAAGGCGAGGTAGGGGTTGGCCATCGGATCGGGGAAGCGGACCTCGACGCGCTTGGCCTTCGGGTTCGTCGTCCACGGGATACGGCAGGAGGCCGAGCGGTTGCGGGCCGAGTAGGCCAGCAGCACGGGGGCCTCGTAGCCCGGCACCAGACGCTTGTAGGAGTTGGTCGACGGGTTGGTGAAGGCGTTCAGCGCCTTGGCGTGCTTGATGATGCCGCCGATGTACCACAGGCATTCCTGCGAAAGGTCGGCATACTTGTCGCCGGCGAACAGCGGCTTGCCGTCCTTCCAGATCGACTGGTGCACGTGCATGCCGGAGCCGTTGTCGCCGTAGACGGGCTTGGGCATGAAGGTCGCGGACTTGCCGTAGCTCTGCGCCACGTTGTGGATGCAGTACTTGTAGATCTGCATGTGGTCGGCGAGCAGCGTCAGCGTGTCGAACTTCATGCCGAGTTCGTGCTGGGCCGAGGCCACCTCGTGGTGGTGCTTCTCGACCTTCACGCCCATGGACTGCATCGCAGCCAGCATCTCGCCGCGCATGTCCTGGGCCGAATCCTGCGGCGGCACGGGGAAGTAGCCGCCCTTGGTCTGCACCCGGTGGCCGAGGTTACCGCCCTCGTAATCGGTGAAGCCGTTGGTCGGCAGCTCGGTCGAGTCGAGCTGGAAGCCGGTATGGTAGGGGTCGGCGCCGAACTTCACGTCGTCGAACACGAAGAACTCGGCCTCGGGGCCGACATAGATGGTGTCGCCGATGCCGGTGGAGCGCAGATACGCCTCGGCGAGCTTGGCGGTCGAACGCGGGTCGCGGGCATAGGGCTCACCGGTCGAGGGCTCCAGCACGTCGCAGACGATCGACATGGTGGAGGCCGAGAAGAACGGGTCCATGCAGGCCGTGACCGGATCGGGCATCAGCAGCATGTCGGACTCGTTGATCGCCTTCCAGCCGGCGATCGACGAGCCGTCGAACATGGTGCCGTCCGTAAACATCTCCTCGTCGATCAGGGAGACGTCGAAGGTCACGTGCTGCCACTTTCCGCGCGGGTCGGTGAAGCGGAAGTCGACGTACTTGACGTCGTTGTCCTTGATGGCCTTCAGCACATCGGCGGCCGTAGTCATGCTGTACGTCTCCTCGGCAAAATCTCAGAGCGGGCGGTGAGCCATCCGCCGGGTTCGGGCGCGGGTCTAGCCGGTCCGTACCTGCGGCGCGAGGGGCTGATCGGGAAAGCGGCGGGAAAGAAGAACCTCTCGAAGGAGCGGCGCGGCGTCCGCGGCTTCGTTCCTGATCCGGATACCGCCCCCTCTCGTGCCCTGGCCGGTCCCGCCGACCGGCGCGGACGATATCGTTCGCGCTTCGCCGTTGCCACCCGTCGGAGGGGAAAAAATCCACGTGATCGCGGGACGTTCGGGGCGTTTCGTTCCCGATCGCGCCGCCGCGGCGGTCGAAAGTGCCGCACCGAGGTTTGTGACGATACGGCGACGATTGGCACGCGACATGCTTAGGGCTGGCCGGAGCGTCCGCCCGCACAGCGGGCGCTCGGGGGTCGGGCTGGCGCCCTGCTCGCTCGGTGGATCGGCGTTTCGGATGCGGCGGGGGAGGACACCCGCCGGACGCCAAGGGTCCAGCGGGGGTTCAGGCTCTCAACGGCGCCGGTTCCGGAAAAGGTTTCGTCAGGACACGGATCCTCAAGGTACGAGAGACTCGGAATGACCAAGTTTAAGCTCGAGTACATCTGGCTCGACGGCTACACGCCCACTCCGAACCTGCGCGGCAAGACGCAGATCAAAGAGTACGACAGCTTCCCGATCTTCGAGCAGCTCCCGCTCTGGGGCTTCGACGGCAGCTCGACCCAGCAGGCCGAGGGCTCCTCATCCGATTGCGTGCTGAAGCCTGTGCGCCACTTCCCCGACCCGGCCCGCACCAACGGCGTGCTCGTGCTGTGCGAAGTGATGATGCCGGACGGCAAGACCCCGCACCCGTCGAACAAGCGCGCGACCGTGCTCGACGATGCCGGCGCGTGGTTCGGCTTCGAGCAGGAGTACTTCCTCTACAAGAACGGCCGCCCGCTCGGCTTCCCCGAGACCGGCTACCCCGCTCCGCAGGGCCCGTACTATTGCGGCGTCGGTGCCTCGAATGTCGGCCCCGTGGCCCGCAAGATCGTCGAGGAGCATCTCGACCTGTGCCTGGCCGCCGGCATCAACCACGAGGGCATCAACGCCGAAGTGGCCAAGGGCCAGTGGGAATTCCAGATCTTCGGCAAGGGCTCCAAGAAGGCCGCCGACGAGATGTGGATGGCGCGCTACCTGCTCCAGCGCCTGTGCGAAACCTACGAGATCGACATCGAGTACCATTGCAAGCCGCTCGGCGACACCGACTGGAACGGCTCGGGCATGCACTGCAACTTCTCGACGACGTTCATGCGCGAGACCGGCGGCAAGGAGTACTTCGAGGCCATGATGGCGGCCTTCGAGCGCAACCTCGACGACCACATCGCCGTCTACGGCCCCGACAACCACATGCGTCTGACCGGCAAGCACGAGACGGCGCCTTGGAACAAGTTCTCCTACGGCGTGGCCGACCGCGGCGCCTCGGTGCGCGTGCCCCACTCCTTCGTCAACAACGGCTACAAGGGTTACCTTGAGGACCGCCGCCCGAACTCCATGGGCGACCCCTACCAGATCGCCTCGCAGGTCCTGAAGACGATCTCCGAAGTGCCGCTTCCCGCCGAAGCGGTGCAGAAGGCCGTCGCGTAAGGACTTTCGAGGCCGAATATCGAGGCTTGAGACAGGCCGCTCCCGCCGCAAGGCGGGGGCGGTTTTTTGTTGGATCGCTTCACGCGGTCTTCGCTTCGGCTCCACCTCGCGATGACGGCCGCGCCTCAAACACCGAAGATCGACCAACCCGTCCGTTTCACCAGCATCTCCAGGGCGATACGCCCGAGATGCGAATTGCCGGCCGCGTCCAGCCCCGGCGACCAGACGCAGATCGAAGCCTTCCCCGGCGCAACCGCCAGAATGCCGCCGCCGACGCCGCTCTTGCCCGGCAGGCCGACGCGGTAGGCGAAATCACCCGAGCCGTCGTAATGGCCGCAGGTGAGCATGATGGCGTTGATGCGCCGTGCCCGCTCGGCCGAGATCACCGAGTGCCCGGCCAGCGGATGATGCCCGGAATAGGCGAGGAACAGCCCGGCGGTCGCGAGCTGGCGGCAGCTCATCGCAATGGCGCAGTGATGGAAGTAGACGCCCAGAGTGTAATCGACCGGGTTCTCGATCACGCCGAACGAGCGCATGTAGTTGGCAAGCGCGGCGTTGCGGAAGCCCGTGCGCTTCTCGGAGGCCGCCACGCGCTCGTCGATGGTGATGCTGTCGTCCTGCGCCAGGAACTGCATGAAGCGCAGAATCTCGCCGAGCGCCTCCCGCGGCTGGTGGCCCGAGAGGATCACGTCGGTGACGGCGATGGCGCCGGCATTGATAAAGGGATTGCGCGGGATCCCGTTCTCCCGCTCCAACTGCACGATCGAGTTGAACGGGCTGCCCGAGGGTTCGCGGCCGACCCGGCGCCAGAGCCGGTCGCCGACCATGCCGAGCGCCAGCGTCAGGGTGAAGACCTTGGAAATGCTCTGGATCGAGAAGGGGATGTCGGCATCGCCCCCGGCGGCGACCCGGCCATCGCCGTCGATCACGACGAGGCCGAAGGCTTGGGCGTCGGCGCGGGCGAGTTCGGGAATGTAGCTCGCCACCGTGCCGCGGTCGGGCCGCGCCCGCATCTCCTGGGCGATGTCTTGGACGATGGTGTCGAGATCGGGCACGGCGTCACTCGGCTACGGCGCTTCAGGGCGAGCGCAGACGAGCCCGGCCCTTCACGAAGCGGGCCACAAAACGAGGCCGTTCGGGTCAGATCGCGTCGGAGCCGGTCTCGCCGGTGCGGATGCGGATGGCTTCCTCGATCGTCGAGACGAAGATCTTGCCGTCGCCGATGCGGCCGGTCTGGGCCGACTTGCGGATCGCCTCGACGGCCCCTTCGACGAGGGCGTCCGAGAGCACGATTTCCAGCTTCACCTTGGGCAGGAAGTCCACGACGTACTCTGCGCCGCGGTAGAGTTCGGTATGGCCCTTCTGTCGGCCGAACCCTTTCGCCTCGATCACGGTGATGCCCTGGAGGCCGACCTCCTGGAGGGCTTCCTTCACCTCGTCGAGCTTGAACGGCTTGATGATCGCCTCGATCTTCTTCATCCGGAAAAGCCCGATCCGCCTCGTCCCTCAGTCAGTCAATTATGTACCATCGCCGTCGCGTGACCGCCACGGCGATTTGGATGACGAGACCGGGAAGTTGCGCACGCAATGTGCAAACAAAGCGGAATATGTAGGCAATGATGCCGAAATCGATGAATTTTCGGGCAGAGCGTGAGCCAGTTGCATGCATGAGCCGGTGAAACACAGGAAGCCCGCGGAACGGCTGCTCACCGTTGAGGCGATGCGCCGGGTCGATGCCGCGGCCATCGCCGCCGGTACGCCGGGCCTGACCCTGATGCGGGCGGCGGGCGCCGCGGTCGCCGAATGCGCCCGCACCCTGGCGCCGGACGGCGGCCGGATCCTCGTCCTGTGCGGCTCCGGCAACAATGGCGGAGACGGCTTCGTGGCCGCCTGCCTGCTGGCAGAGGGCGGCTACCGCGTCGACCTGCGCCTGCTCGGCGAGCCTGCCGCGCTCAAGGGCGACGCCGCCCTCGCGGCCGAGGCCTGGGCCGGCCCGATCGGTGCCGCGGAGGCGGAGGTTCCACCGGTCGATCTCATCATCGATGCCCTGTTCGGCGCCGGCCTCTGCCGCGATCTGGAAGGGACCGCCCACGCCCTGGTCGAGGCCGTCAACCGCTCCGGCATCCCCGTGGTGGCGGTCGATGTGCCGAGTGGCATCGACGGGGACAGCGGCGCGGTGCGCGGCCGCGCGATCGAGGCGACCGAGACGGTGACCTTCGTCGCGCTCAAGCCCGGCCACCTGCTGGAGCCGGGGCGGACCCATTGCGGCGCGCTGCACGTCGCTCAGATCGGCACGGGCGAGGCCGCCCTCGCTGCCGGCCTCGCCGAGGAAGTGCGGGCGCTCTATCGCAACGCGCCCGGTCTGTGGCGGCTGCCGCGGCTCACCGCCGGCAGCCACAAATACACCCGCGGCCACGCGCTCGTACTGTCGGGCCCGGCGCACCGCACCGGCGCGGCCCGGCTCGCCGCCCGCGGTGCGCTGCGGGTCGGCGCGGGCCTCGTCACCGTGGCCTCGCCCACCGAGGCGCTGGCGGAGAATGCCGCCCACCTCACCGCGATCATGCTGCGCCCATGCGAGAGCGCCGACGACCTCGACGATATGCTGGCCGACGAACGGCTGAACGCGCTGCTGCTCGGGCCCGGCCTCGGCACCGGCCCGGCCACCTGCGACCTCGTCGCGGTCGCGGCGGGGGCCGGGCGTGCCCTGGTGCTCGACGCCGATGCGCTCACGAGCTTCCGCAGCGAGGTGCGCACGCTGGCCCGCCATATCCGCGATGGCGAGGCGCGGGCCGTGCTCACGCCGCACGAAGGCGAGTTCGCGCGCCTGTTCTCCGGCACGGACGCCGTGACGGACGGGCTGAGCAAGACAGAGCGGACGGCGCGGGCTGCCGAGATCGCCGGAGCGGTCGTGGTGCTGAAAGGGGCCGACACGGTGATCGCCGCCCCCAATCGGCGCACGGCGATCAACGATCACGGCACGCCGCATCTCGGCACCGCCGGCTCCGGCGACGTGCTCGGCGGCATCATCGCCGGGCTGCTGGCCCAGGGCCTGGAGCCGTTCGAGGCGGCCAGCGCCGCCGTCTGGCTGCACGGCGATGCGGGCCTGCGGTTCGGGCCGGGGCTGATCTCCGAGGACCTTCCCGAGCTGCTTCCGGCGGTCCTGCGCGACCTCGCGGGGGACGCCTGATCGCCCGCCGGCTCAAGCATCGTCCCGAAAGGTGGCCACCGGCTTTCGGAAAAAGATGATGCCCAAACGAGAAGAGAGAGCATCGTACTGGATCTGATATCCAGCACGATGCTCTAACCGGCTGCGGCCACCGCGTGCCTGCGGCCGTAGAGGGCGTAGAACACCAGCCCGAACACGTTCCAGACCGCGAACCAGAGCTGGGTCGTCGCGGGCAGGCTGAAGAACAGGTATCCGCAGCCGAGAATCGTGATGCTGCCGATCAGCCAGGGCATCGGGGCGCGGAAGGTGCGCGACGCCTCAGGCGCGCGGACGCGCATCACCAGCATGCAGGCCGCGACCGCGATGAAGGCTGCCAGCGTCCCGGCATTGGCGAGCGCCGCGAGTTCGCCCAGCGGAACGAGCCCGGCGAGCACGGTAACGATGGCGGCGGTGAAGAGGGTGATCCGCACCGGCGTGCCATTGGCGGATACCTTAGCCAGACCCTGCGGCAGCATTCCGTCGCGGGCCATGGTGAAGAAGATGCGGCTCTGCCCGTAGAAGAAGGCGAGGATGACCGTGGGCAGGGCGATCACGGCGGAGGCCGCGAGATACTGCGCCACCAGCGGCTGGCCGAGTTCGCGCAGGATCAGCGCCAACGGCTCCGGGCTGTCGGCGAAGCGGGTGTAGGAGACGGCCCCCACCGCGGCGACGGCGACCGCGACGTAGATCACGACACAGGCCGCCATCGATCCGACGATGCCGATCATCAGGTCGCGGCCGGGATTGCGCGTCTCCTCCGCGGCGGTGGCGATCGCGTCGAAGCCGTAGAAGGCGAAGAAGATGATCGCCGCCGCGGCCATGACGCCGCGCTCGACGCCGTCGGCCTGAACGCTCTTGGAGAAGCCGAACGGATTGAACGGCTCGAGATGGGTGGCCTCGAACGCCGGCAGGGCGAAGGCGACGAACACGACGAGCGCGGCGATCTTCACCAGAACCAGGGCGGCGTTGAGTGTGGCGCTCTCACGCGTGCCGCGCAGGAGCAGCACGGCGACCAGGACGATGATGCCCACCGCCGGCAGATTGACCACACCGCCCGCCTCCGGTCCTTGCATCAGCGCCTTGGGGAAACCGAACAGACTCTCGAGGAGCGGCGCGGCGTAGCCGGACCAGCCGACCGCCACCGCACTCACCACGAGCGAGTATTCGAGGATCAGGCTCCAGCCGATGATCCAGGCCAGCAACTCACCGAGCACGACGTAGCTGTAGGTGTAGGCGCTGCCCGAGACCGGGATCATCGTCGCCATCTCGGCGTAAGCCAGGGCGGCGCAGGCGCAGATCGCGCCGGCGATGGCGAAGGACAGGATCACCGCCGGCCCGGCCTTGGCCGCCCCGACGCCGATCAGCGTGAGAATGCCGGTTCCGACGATCGCGCCGACACCGAGCGCCACGAGGTGGGGCCAGCTCAGCGTCCGAGCCAACCGCCGCTCCCCGTCGGGCTCCCGTCGCAGGGGCTTGCGGCGAAGGAGGCTGGACGTCATTCGGACTCCTGTCGCGCGGGTGCCGCTGGGCGCTACGGTGAAAGGCTCGTCCGGTCCGCCGCCAGCAGCTCGGCGCGCTTGCGCTCGTCCGGGGTGAGCCCGGCGGTCGCCTGATCGAGCCCGGCATCGGACCGACCCTGCGACGCCGCGGCGAGATTCCAGGCCGCGGCCTCGACGAGGTTCTTCGGCACGCCGCGGCCGAAAAGAAAGAGCTTGGCGATCCGGTTCTGAGCGATGGCGTTGCCGCGCTGCGCGGCGTGCAGGAAGTAGCGGGCGGCGCGAGCCTCGTCCTTGGGCACGCCGTCGCCGTTGAACAGCCGGATCGCGAACTCGACCTCGGCCCCGAGGTCGCCGTTGTCGGCGGCGCGGCGGAACCATTGCGCAGCCTGGGTCGTGTCCTTGGGAACGCCCTTGCCCTGGAGGTAGAGCACGCCGAGGGCGTATTGCGCGGCGGGAACCTCGGCCTCGGCCGCCGTGCGGAAATTCGCCACGGCGGCGGCGAGATCCGCCGGCTTGTCGCTGGCGAGCTGGATCAGCGCGAGGTTGTAGCTGGCGCTGGGCTGGCCCTTGCGCGCCGCCTGTTCGAGCCAGGCGCGACCGGCCTTCTCGTCCTTGGGCTGCCCCCGCCCGTCCATCGCCATCATGCCGAGAGAAGCCATGGCGTTGGCATCGTTCTGGAGGGCGGCGAGCCGATACCATTCGTGGGCGCGCTTGGGGTCCTGCTTCACCCCGAGGCCCTGGTTGTAGAGTTCGCCGAGCAGCGTCATCGCCGCGGCGTCTTTTGGGCTCGCCTCGATGCGTCGCGTCGCCTCGCGGAAGGCGGTGACGTAGCGTCCGCGCTGGTAGGCGCCGTAGGCCACGTCGGCATTCGGGTTCGCGGCGGCCGGCTTCGCCCCCTCGGCATTGGGCGAGTAGGGCGAGGGCAGCTCGCGCTTCAGATCGAGCTGGTTCGGTTTGGCCGGCGTCTGTGCGGCGGGTGCCTTCGCCGCCGGCGGGTTCGGGGCGGCGTGCAGCCCGCCGATGCCGAGGACGGCGAAAGCGGTCAAGATCGAGAGGGACCGAGTCCCGACTTGGAGCCGTGCTTTTGAAGCTCTCGCCACGGTCCTCTCATCAAACAAGATCATCGCACCTGATCGAGCTGCGCCTGAGCGGCCTGCACACCCTCGGGATCGTCGCGCCACAGGCCGCCTTCCAGCCCGACGAACTCCGCGCCCACACGTGCCAACGCCGCAACATCCTCGTCGGCGGTCGCGACCGCGATGCACGGGGTCTCGAAGATCTCGGCCCACCACGTCGCGCGCTCGCGCACCTCCTCCGCATCGGGGGCGGCTCCGTCGGGAAAGAGCCCGCCGAACATGACGTAATCGACGCCGGTCTCGCCCGCGACCATCGCCGCATCCCGCGAGCCGAGCACGCCGCCCGTCCCGAGGATGCGCCCGTCGCGCAGGCGCCCGCGCCAATCGCGCAGGGTGTCCTCGTCCGCACGGTCGAGATGCACCCCGTCCGCCCCGCCGCGGGCCGCGACGGAGACGATGTCGCCGGTAAATCCCGGCACGCAGACCAGCACCGCCGCGCCGCGCGCCTGCGCCGACGGCGCCAGTTTCTTGACGATGCCGACGAGGCTGCGCTCATCGGCGGCCGCCAGCCTCAGGATCACCGCCGCCACGTCCCCTGCGGCGCAGGCCGCATCGAGGGAGGCAGCGGTCGCCTCCGCCTCGGCTGGACCGAGGCCGTAGGGGGTAAGGAGGGCGAGGCGGGGCCGCGGCGCCGCGGAGTCTTTCTCGGCCATGATCGGATCAGGCGTCGATCTTCGGGTCGAGGGAGCCGTTGGCGTAGCGCTTGGCCATCTCGGCCACCGAGATCGGGCGGATCTTCGAGCCCTGGCCGGCGGTGTTGAACTCCTCGAAGCGCTGCTTGCACAGCTTGGTCATCGCCTCCATGGCGGGCTTGAGGTACTTGCGCGGATCGAACTCGGAGGGGTTCTCGGTCAGCACCTTCCGGATCTGGCCGGTCATCGCCATGCGGTTGTCGGTGTCGATGTTGATCTTGCGCACGCCGTGCTTGATGCCGCGCTGGATCTCCTCCACCGGCACGCCCCAGGTCGGCTTCATCTGGCCGCCATACTGGTTGATGATGTCCTGAAGGTCCTGCGGCACCGAGGAGGAGCCGTGCATGACGAGGTGGGTCGTCGGCAGGCGGCGATGGATCTCCTCGATCACGCCCATGGCGAGCACGTCGCCGTCCGGCTTGCGGGTAAACTTGTAGGCGCCGTGGCTGGTGCCCATGGCCACCGCCAGCGCATCGACCTTGGTGGCGGCCACGAACTTCACCGCCTCGTCCGGATCGGTCAGGAGCTGGTCGTGCGACAGCACGCCCTCGGCGCCGTGGCCGTCCTCGGCCTCGCCCTGGCCGCTCTCCAGCGAGCCGAGCACGCCGAGTTCGCCCTCGACGGAGACGCCGGCCCAGTGGGCCATCTTGGTGACGTTGCGGGTGATCTCGACGTTGTAGTTGTAGTCGGCCGGAGTCTTGCCGTCGGCCTTGAGCGAGCCGTCCATCATCACCGAGGTGAAGCCGTACTGGATCGCGGTGGCGCAGGTGGCTTCGTTGTTGCCGTGGTCGAGATGCATGCAGACGGGAATGTGCGGGTAGATCTCGACGAGGCCGTCGATGAGCTTGGCCAGCACCACGTCGTTGGCATAGGCGCGTGCACCCCGGCTCGCCTGGAGGATCACCGGCGAGTCGGTGGCGTCCGCCGCCGCCATGATGGCGAGCCCCTGCTCCATGTTGTTCAGGTTGAACGCGGGCACGCCGTAGCCGTACTCGGCGGCGTGATCGAGGAGCTGCCGAAGGGTGATGCGTGCCATGATTCGATCCTCGTGCGATGCGGCCTCAGCCGGGCCTGTCCCGTGTTGAGGCCAATATAGGTGCCGCCGCGCCGAGAGCCTGCGCAGGGCGATGAAAAACTTGGGCTTCCCCGCCTTCTGCCGCTTCCGCAGCAAGCCCTCTTCCCGCTGCCGGAGAGGGGGCCACGGAGGGGTCTGGGCGACGGGAGCGCGCCGTGTCCGGGTTAAACCCGAGCCGGCTCCTCTCCCGCCCGCTCCGCGGGCTCCCTCCCCCCTTGAAGAGGGAGGATTGATCCGGTCTCAGCCCTTGGCGCGCAGCGCCTCGACGCCGGGGAGCTCCTTGCCCTCAAGCCATTCGAGGAAGGCACCGCCCGCGGTGGAGACGTAGGAGAAGTCTTCGCCCACGCCGGCATGGTTCAGCGCCGCCACCGTGTCGCCGCCGCCCGCCACGCTGACGAGCTGGCCGGCCTTGGTGCGGGCCGCCGCGTGCCGGGCCACCGCCACCGTGCCGGTGTCGAAGGGCGTCAGTTCGAAGGCGCCGAGCGGGCCGTTCCAGACCAGCGTGCGCGCCTCGTCGATGGCGCCGTCGATCGTGGCGATCGAGGAGGCGCCGACATCGAGGATCATCGCGTCGGAGGGAACGGCATCCACCGTCACGGTCTCGTTCTCGGCGTTGGCCTTGAACTCGCGCGCGACCAGCGCATCGGCCGGCAGGATGATGGTGCAGTTCTTCTCCTTGGCCGCAGTCAGGATGCGCTGGGCGGTCTCGGCGAGATCCTTCTCGCACAGCGACTTGCCGACATCCTTGCCCTGCGCGTGCAGGAAGGTGTTGGCCATGCCGCCGCCGATCACCAGCATGTCGACCTTGGCGACGAGGTTTTCGAGAAGGTCGATCTTGGTCGAGACCTTGGCGCCGCCGACAATGGCGATGACCGGGCGGGCCGGAGATTCGAGCCCCTTGGTCAGCGCGTCGAGTTCGGCCTGCATCAGGCGGCCGGCATAGGCCGGCAGCAGGCGGGCGAGTCCCTCGGTCGAGGCGTGCGCCCGGTGAGCGGCGGAGAAGGCCTCGTTGACGTAGAGGTCGCCGTTCTCCGCGAGCGCCCGTGCGAACTCGGCGTCGTTCTTCTCCTCGCCTGCGTGGTAGCGGGTGTTCTCGAGAAGCAGCACGTCGCCGTCGTTCAGCGCCGCGACCGCCTTGGCCGCAGCCTCACCGACGCAATCCTCGCCGAAGGCCACCGGACGGGCGAGCTTTTCGGACAGCGTCGGCAGGATCGGCTTGAGCGAATCCTTCGGATCCGGCTTGCCCTTGGGGCGGCCGAAATGCGCGAGCAGGATCACCCGTCCGCCCGCATCCGCAATCTCGCGGATCGTCGGCACCACGCGCTCGATCCGGGTCGCGTCGGTGACGCGGCCGCCCTCCATCGGCACGTTGAGATCGACGCGCAGCAGCACGCGCTTGCCCTGGAGCGGGCCGGCATCGTCGAGGGTGCGGAAATCCGTCATGGCGGCGTCGGGTTCTTCTCAGTGCGCTCTCCGCCGAAGTGGATACCGGTTCGGCGTGAGAGAGCGCGGCAAAACAGGAATTTAGAGCCGGGCATGATCGCGGCGCGATCGTGCTTGGTCCTAAGGGTTGGAGGCCGGGGGAGTGGCGGGCGCGGTCTGGCTCTGGCCACCGACGCCGTGCGGCAGCATCCGGTCGAGGTTCAGCCGCTGCACGGCAACCATCAGCGCGACGGTGAGCACGGCCGTGATGATCGCGGTCAGAACGAGGGCGCCGGTGCCGGGCAGGCGGCCGACCCGGTCGGACAGGGTGCGGACTTCGCTGCGAAGCGACGAGAGGTCGGCCTGACGGGCGGCGTCGTTCATCCGGACCGAGGCCGACTCGACCTTCTCTTCGACGCGCGAGAGCAGCGCCTCGGAGCGGGCGTACTTGTCCTCGATGCGCGCGGTCTTGTCCTCGATGCGGGCAAGCTGGTCGGCGTGATAGCCGGCGCCGGAGGCGGGCAGCTCGGCCTTGCCGACGCTCGGCGACGGGGCCGCGGGAACGGGCGTCGCGGCGGCGGACGGCGGGGAGGAGGAAGAGGTCGCGGGAATGAAGTCGCCCCCGGAAGGCTTTGCCGGCGAAGTCTCGGTCATCGCATACGCACCTTGGATCTTCGGCGAGCTGGGCTCGCCTAAGGGAACTCGAAGGCAGTCCGGAGCGGCCGACGCACACGGCCGGCCGCTCCCGTGGAAGCGTAGCTAGAGCGTCAGATCAGCTTGGCCATGGCCACGGCGGTGTCGGCCATGCGGTTCGAGAAGCCCCACTCGTTGTCGTACCAGGACAGAATGCGCACGAAGGTGCCGTCCATGACCTTGGTCTGGTCGAGGTGGAAGGTGGACGAGTGCGGATCGTGGTTGAAATCGATCGACACGTTCGGCCGGTCGGTCACGCCGAGCACGCCCTTGAGCGGGCCGGCGGCGGCCGCCTTGATCGCGTCGTTGATCTCCTGGACCGAGGTCTCGCGCTTGGCGGTGAAGACGAGATCGACCGCCGAGACGTTCGGGGTCGGAACGCGGATCGCGGTGCCGTCGAGCTTGCCCTTCAGCTCCGGCAGGACGAGGCCGACGGCCTTGGCGGCTCCGGTCGAGGTCGGGATCATCGAGAGCGCGGCGGCGCGCGCCCGGTAGAGATCCTTGTGCATCTGATCCAGCGACGGCTGGTCGTTGGTGTAGGAGTGGATCGTGGTCATGAAGCCGCGCTCGATGCCCACCGTCTCGTGGATGATCTTGGCGACCGGCGCGAGGCAGTTCGTGGTGCAGGAGGCGTTGGAGACCACGAGGTGCTCGCCCGTGAGCCGGTCGTGGTTGACGCCGTAGACCACCGTCAGGTCGGCGCCGTCGGCGGGCGCCGAGACGAGGACGCGCTTGGCACCCGCGTCGAGGTGGGCCTTCGCCTTGTCCTTCGAGGTGAAGATGCCGGTGCATTCCATCGCGATATCGACGCCGAGATCGCGGTGCGGCAACTCGGCCGGGTTACGCACGGCGGTGACGCGGATGCGCTTGCCGTTGATGACGATGTCGTCGCCCTCGACCGCGACCTCGGCCGGGAACCGGCCATGCACGGAATCGTAGCGCAGCAGGTGGGCGTTGGTCTCGACGGGGCCGAGATCGTTGATCGCGACGACCTCGATGTCGGTGCGGCCGGCCTCGACGATGGCACGCAGCACGTTGCGGCCGATGCGCCCGAACCCGTTGATGGCAACCTTGACGGTCACGGCGTGACTCCTTCGTGATGAGGCGCACCCGCGCGCCGATGAAAAACAGGGCGGGCCCGCCAGCGGCGTTCGCGCGCGGCGCCCGAAGTCGATGAGACCGCTCCAAGCGGGGAGGGACTGAACCGGGGATGAACCGTGACGCGGCCCGCACCCGTCCGGTCGGCGGACGGTCTGAGCGGAGAGCCGGAAAGGATCACGGTCTTGGGAATCCGTTGGGCGGCCCCGCGCCGGGGGATCGGGGCCGGGCGCCGGCTCTCTAACATGGCCCTCCGGACTGTCAAAGATCGTGGGTAGGCCTGTGAATTGTCTGGAATTTCGAATGCTCTTGGCTGAAACCTGTTGGTCGCGAGGGTTCGGAGTACCGCGAAAGTCCGTCCGTGGTCGGCCGTTTGCGTTCTGGCCGCCGCGGCGCTGGACGCGTTCCGTGGCAGGACCCAGCGAGGCGGCAATCAACGGGTGATCATGGCGCGAGCGGATTCAAGGGCAGCGCAGGCGAGAGAGCAGCAGGGCGGCAACCTGGAAGAGGCGTTGCACCGGCTCGACACGGCTCTCGCGCTGCTGGAGACGGCGGTGGCCCGCAAGCTCGAGGCCGAGCGCAGCCGCGGCGACCGGGAGACGGAGTTCGCCCTGCTCGAAGAGGACCGGGTTCGGCTTGCCGCCGAACTCGATGCGGCGGGCGCGCGGCTCGCGCGGATGACGAGCACCACCGGCGAGGTCAACCGCCGCCTCGATCGCGCCATCGAGACCGTGGAAGACGTCCTGTCCGGCCCGGCCGGGCGCTGAGTTCGAGTCAGGTTCAAACGCGGATGCCGCACGTCAACGTCACCATCGCGGGCAAGAGCTACCGGATGGCCTGCGGCCCCGGCGAGGAGGACCATCTCGCGGCGCTCGCTAAGAGCTTCGACGACCGGGTCACCGAGATGCGCGGCACCTTCGGCGAGATCGGCGACATGCGCCTGCACGTGATGGCCTCGCTGACGCTGGCCGACGAGCTGCACGAGGCTCGCCGCCGCATCGCCGATCTGGAGCGTGGCGCGGCCCAGGGCGCCGCGGAGCAGGCGCGGCTCGCGGGCGGCGTCGGCGTCGCCGCCGAGCGCATCGACCGGCTCGCACGGGCGCTGTCGGGCCAATCGGTCGGGCCCTCGGGCGGCAAGGGCGAGCAAGGGCGAGAGTGAACGCGACGGTCGAGACGGGCCGGACGACCGGCCGCGAGACGAAGATGCCGCAGCCGGATCATCGTGCCGGCTTCGAATTTCTGGAGCGCGGCGCGATCACCCCCTGGCGCCCGGGCCCCGGCGCGTCTATCTCTGGCAGGCGGGGCTGCAGAGTTCGTCAGGAGAACTTTCCCCGGGGCCTTATCGACTCCCTCGGGAGCTGTCACTGGCCTCGTCCGTGGACTTGGCCAACACGGCGCCCACCTACTCTGTAGGTTTCCCGGGATCGACACTCCAACGGCTCAAGTGGCTCCGCACTCTTCCCCTGAACGCTCGCTCAAGGCGAGCCTCCGCGCCGAGGCGCTCAAGCGCCGCGATGCGCTCTCGCCCGAGGCCCGTGCCGCCGGCTCACTCGCCGCTGCTGAGACCATCGCGGGCTTTCCCGAACTCGCGCAGGCGCCGCTGGTCGGCGCCTTCTGGCCGATCCGCAGTGAGATTGATCCGCGCCCTCTGATCGAGCGCCTGTTCGCCCGCGGCCAGCGGGTCGCCCTGCCGAAGGTCACCAAGCAGGGCCTCGTCTTTCGCGAATGGCGGGCCGGCGAGGAACTGGTCCAGGGCGGCTTCGGCCTCAGCGAGCCGCGCGACGACCTTCCGCCCCTCGACCCCACCGCCCTGATCGTGCCGCTCGCCGCCTTCGACCGGGCGGGCCAGCGCATCGGCTACGGCGCGGGCTACTACGATCAGGCGATCGAGCGGCTCTCGAAGAACGGTCCGGTGCTGACGGTGGGCATCGCATTTTCCGTCCAGGAGATCGAGCGCGTTCCGGCCGAGCCGCACGACCGTCCCCTCGACCATCTCGTGACCGAGACCGGACCCGTGCCGCTCCGGCAAAGCTGAATCTTCGCGATGCGCATCCTTTTCCTCGGCGACATCGTCGGGCGCCCCGGCCGCCACGCCGTCACCGAACGTCTTCCCGGCCTTCGCGAGCGCTGGCGACTCGATTGCGTGGTCATCAACGGCGAGAACGCGGCCGGCGGCTTCGGCATCACCGAATCGATCTGCGACGAGATCCTCCAGGCCGGCGCCGACGCGGTGACGCTCGGCAATCATTCCTTCGACCAGCGCGAGGCGCTCGTCTTCATCGCCCGCCAGCCGCGGCTGATCCGGCCGGCGAACTACCCGCCCGGAACGCCGGGCCGGGGCGCGACGGTGATCGAGACGGCGCGCGGCGCCCGCGTGCTCGTCGTCAACGTGATGGGCCGGATCTACCTCGACCCCCTCGACGATCCCTTCACTGCGGCCGACCGGGAACTCGATGCCTGCCCGCTCGGGGCGGCGGCGGATGCGGTGATCGTCGACATGCACGCCGAGGCCACCAGCGAGAAGCAGGCCATGGCGCATTTCCTCGACGGCCGGGCCAGCCTCGTCGTCGGCACCCACACCCATGCGCCCACCGGCGACCACCGCATCCTGCCCGGCGGCACCGCCTACCTCTCCGATGCCGGCATGTGCGGCGACTACGATTCGATCCTCGGCATGCAGAAGGACGAACCGATCCGCCGCTTTCTGCAGAAGACGCCGGGCTCGCGGCTCGAAGCGGCGACCGGCGAGGGCACGCTGTGCGGGGTCGCGGTCGAGACCGACGACGCGACGGGACTGGCCAAGCAGGTCTGGGCGGTGCGGCTCGGGCCGCATCTGGAAGAGACCTGGCCGCGCGCCTGGGACTGAGTTCCCGCATCGAGGCGCGTTGAACGAGCGCGCGCCGCGACTTGATCGCGGCCGGCCGAGCCGCCAGAGTGCCGCCGATTTCGTCACAGCGGTGCCGCCGGTCCCGGCGTGAGGCCCCAACTCGAGTATGGACCCGATGGCGGCCCGTTCCGCGTCCCCCGACACGCCTCCCCTGGCCAAACCCGGCATGACGCTGGTGCGGATGCTGGTGTTCCTGGCGCTCGCGGGCTTCCTCGCCTTCGTCCTCTACAAGCAGATCACGCCGGCCTTCCTCGCCAATCCGGGCCTGAACGGCCTGATCCTCGGTGTCCTGCTGATCGCGGTGCTGCTCGCTTTCGGTCAGGTGACACGGCTGTTTCGCGAGGTGCGCTACGTCAACGCGGTCGCCGCCGGGCAGAATCCGAAGGAGCGGCCGACCCTGCTGGGTCCCCTGCTGCCGGCCATCGCGGCCCGGCGCGAGGGCGTGACGCTGACCTCCACCCGCGCCCATCTCGACACCACCGCCGTGCGGCTCGACGAAGGCCGCGAGATCCTGCGCTACATCGCCGGCATCCTGATCCTGCTCGGCCTGCTCGGCACCTTCTGGGGCCTGATCGAGACGCTCTCGGCGGTGGGTTCGGTGATCGGCGGCATGCGCGGCGGCGGGGACGCGGCGGTGATGTTCGACGAGTTGAAGAGCGGGCTCGCCGTGCCGCTCTCCGGCATCGGCCTGGCCTTCTCCGCCTCGCTGTTCGGCCTCGCCTCCTCGCTGATCGTCGGCTTCCTCGATCTGCAGGCCGGCCAAGCCCATGCGCGCTTCCATAACGAGTTGGAGGATTGGCTGGTCTCCGGCGAGGAGCAGGCGGTCGCCACCACCGCCATCGCCGCCCGCCCCGCGCCGGAGCACGACCCGGCCATTGCCCGCGAGCTTCAGGCCGCCGTCGACCGTCTCAGCGGTGTCATCGCCGAGGGCGCCGGGGGCCGCGGTGCGACCCAGGCCATGACCAACCTCGCCGAGGGCATCCAGGGCCTCGTGCAGCACATGCGCGCCGAGCAGCAGATGATCCGCGACTGGGTCGAGGCCCAGGCCGCCCGCGAGCGCGAGCTGAAGCAGGTGCTCGAAAGGCTGGCGCGCGAGAAGGTCAATTAAGAATGGCGTCGGTCCGCGCGCGCGCGCAGCGCAGCCTGAATGTCTGGCCGGGCTACGTCGATGCGCTCGCCACCCTTCTGCTCGCGGTCGTGTTCCTGCTCACCGTCTTCGTGGTCGGGCAGTTCTTCCTGTCGCAGGAGCTGACCGGGCGGGACGCGGTGCTCAACCGCCTCAACCGCCAGATCGCCGACCTCACCGACCTGCTGGCGCTGGAGCGCTCCAGCCGTCGTGCGCAGGAGGAGGCAGCCTCCGGCCTGCGCAACACGCTGACCGCAACGGAAGCCGAGCGCGACCGGCTCCGGGCGCTCGCCGACGCCAGCGAGGCGGCCTCGGGCAAGAGCGCCGATGTCGATGCGCAGCTCGCCGCCGAGCGGGGCGCGACGCAGCGGGCGCAGAACCAGGTCGAGCTGCTCAACGAGCAGATCCGGGCGCTGCGCCGGCAGCTCGCGGCGCTGGAGGATGCACTGGCGGCCTCTGAGACCCGCGACCGTGAGAGCCAGGCGCGCATCGCCGAACTCGGCAGCCGCCTCAACGTCGCGCTCGCTCAGCGGGTGCAGGAACTCGCCCGCTATCGCTCCGACTTCTTCGGACGCCTACGCCAGGTCATCGGTAGCCGCACGGATGTGCGCATCGTCGGCGACCGCTTCGTCCTGCAATCCGAGGTGCTGTTCGCGGCGGGCTCCGCGGCGCTGAAGCCGGAGGCCGGGCCGGAACTCGACCGGATCGCCGGGGCGATCCTCGACATCGCCAAAGAAATCCCCGCCGACATCCCCTGGGTGCTGCGCGTCGACGGCCACACCGATGCGCGACCGATCCAGTCGGCGCAGTTTCCCTCGAACTGGGCGCTCTCGGCGGCGCGCGCCATCGCGGTCGTACAGTATCTGCGGAGCAAGGGGCTTCCGCCGCAGCGGCTCCTGGCCGGCGCTTTCGGCGAGTTCCAGCCGCTCGATTCGGGAACGAGCGAGGAGGCCTATTCGCGCAACCGCCGGATCGAGATGAAGCTGACCGAGCGGTGAGAGCAATCCCGCTCCCCTCTGCGGGAGTGGGTGGCCCTTAAAGGAGGGTCGGCTGGGAGCCAGTTAAGGTTCCTCCGGAAGCGTCGTCCCCTCTCTCACCTCGCATCCACGAGGCACCCTACCCCGCAGATGGTGAGGGTTGGGCCGCTAAAACTCGCTCCGATACGCAAACAATCCTGGCACCCCGCCGGTCATCACGAACAGCACCGCCGCGCCGCGCTCGTAGGCGCCCGTGCGTACATCGTGGAGCAAGCCGGCAAACGCCTTGCCGCTGTAGACCGGATCGAGCAGCAGCCCTTCGGTCCGCGCCATCAGCCGCACGGCCTCGCGCATGCCCTCGGTCGGGATGCCGTAGCCCGGCCCGCGATGGGCGCCGTCCACGCGGATGGCGTCGTCGGAAAGAGTCAGGCCGACGTCGATCAGCGCGAGGGTCTCGCGGGCTTTGGCCAGCGTCGCCGCCCGGGCCTCGGGCTCCGGTGCCAGCACCGTGTAGGACTGGGCCAGATGCGGGTCCCGGCCGGCGGCGGCGAGGCCTGCGGCGAGGCCGGCATGGGTGCCGGAGCTGCCGTTCGGCACGACGATGCGGGCGAAGCCGAGGCCGAGATTGGCCGATTGCTCCAGGATCTCGGCGGCGCAGGCCGCGTAGCCGAGGCAACCGAGCGGGCTCGACCCGCCGGAGGGAAAGACAAAGACGCGCCGCCCCTCCCCTTTCAGCTCGTCCGCCCGAGCCTCGGCCTGCGCCAGCGAATCGGCCTCACCCGGCAGCAGGTGGACGCGGGCGCCGAACAGATCCTGCAGCAGCCGGTTGCCGTTGGCCGTGTAGTCGGCGTCCTCCCGCGGGACGCTGCGGGTGAGGAACAACTCGCAGGCGAGCCCCATCCGCGCGGCGGAGGCGGCGGTGAGCCGGGCGTGATTTGACTGCAGCGCACCGACGGTGATCACCGTGTCGGCCCGCTCTGCCAGGGCTTGGCCGAGCAGGAATTCGAGCTTGCGCAGCTTGTTGCCGCCCAGGCCCACCGGGCCGACATCATCGCGCTTCACGAACAGGCGCACGCCGTTCAGCTCAGGCCCGAGATGGGTCGAGAGCCGGTCTAGGGAGCGGATCGGCGTCGGCCCGTCGGTGAGCGCCACGCGGGGGAAGCGGGTGAGGTCCATCGATCTCCCTTGCGCCCGCTATTCCGCCGCGTGTTTCGGGCGCGGGTCGCGGGATCGCGCACTTTCGTCGAAGCTGTCGGCGAATTGCAGGCTCGCGAGCTGCGCGTAGAGGGCGCCGTGGGCGAGCAGGCTCTCATGCGTGCCCTCCTCGACGATCTTGCCCCCGTCGAAGACGAGGATGCGGTCGGCGGCGCGGATGGTCGCGAGCCGGTGGGCGATCACCAGGGTGGTGCGCCCCTGCATCAGCCGGTCGAGGGCGTTCTGCACCGCGCGCTCGCTCTCGGCGTCCAGCGCCGAGGTCGCCTCGTCGAGGAGCAGGACCGGGGCGTCCTTGAGGATCGCGCGGGCGATGGCGACGCGCTGGCGCTGCCCGCCCGAGAGCGTGGTGCCGCGCTCGCCGAGCAGCGTCGCGTAGCCCTGCGGCAGGGCCCGGATGAAGCCGTCGGCATTGGCGAGCCGGGCAGCCTCCTCCACCTCCGCCTCGCTGGCGCCGGGACGGCCGTAGCGGATATTTTCGAGAACCGTGCCGGAGAACACCACCGGGTCCTGCGGCACCAGGGAGAGGCGCTGGCGCAGCGCGTCGAGATCGGCCTGCGGCAGGGGCACGCCGTCGATCGTCACGCGTCCCTCATCGGGATCGTAGAAGCGCAGCAGCAGTTGCAGCACCGTGGTCTTGCCGGCGCCCGAGGGACCGACCAGGGCGATGCGCTCGCCCGGCGCCGCCGTGAACGAGATGCCGTCGAGGGCCGCGTGCTCGGGTCGGGTCGGGTAGCGGAAGCGGACCGACTCGAACGCGACGGCGCCGCGGGCCGGGCTCGGCAGGGCGATCGGGTGCTCGGGCGAACGGATCGCCGGCTCGGCGGCTAGGATCTCGCCGAGCCGCTCGGCCGCACCCGCCGCCTGGGCGAGTTCGCCGTAAACCTCGGAGAGCTGACCCAGCGCGCTGGCGCCGAACACGGCGTAGAGCACGAATTGGGAGAGCTGACCGGCGGTGGTGGTGCCGGCGAGCACCTCCTTGGCGCCGTACCACATGACGCCGACCACCGAGGCCGAGATCAGGAAGATCGCCACGCCGGTGAGCAGGGCGCGCGCGGTGATCGAGGCGCGCGCCGCCCGGTAGGCATTCTCGGAGGCGCCCGCGAAGCGCTCGGCAGTCGCGCGGCCCATGCCGAAAGCCTGCATCGTGCGGATAGCACCGACGGCTTCGGCCGCGTAGGCCGACGCGTCGGCCAGCCGGTCCTGCGCCGCGCGGGAGCGGCGGCGCACGCCGCGGCCCGACAGGATCAACGGGAAGACGATCAGCGGAATGGCCGCGAGCACGAGGATCGACAGGCCGGGGCTGGTCCAGACCATCAGGACGACGGCGCCGACGAACAGGAACAGGTTGCGCAGCAGGATCGAGATCGAGACCCCGAACACCGCCTTGACCTGCGTCGCGTCGGCCGTCAGGCGCGAGACGATCTCGCCCGATTGCGACTTGTCGAAGAAGGTCGGATCGAGGCTCGTCAAACGGGCGAAGACCGCCGAGCGCAGATCCGCCACGACGCGCTCGCCCAGAGTCACCACCGAGTAGTAGCGCCCGGCACTCGACACCGCGAGCACCGCCACGACGCCGAGCAGGGCCACGAAGTAGGAATTGATGAGGGCCTGCCCCTCCGGCGAGAAGCCGTGGTCGATCACGCGGCGAATCGCGATCGGCACGACCAGCGTCGCGCCCGACGCCGCGATCAGCGAGATCAGCGCCGCGAGGATGCGGCCCCGATAGCGGCTCGCGAAGGGAATCAGGGGTTTGAGCGCCCCGAGCGGCGCCCGCCCCCGGAGAGCCGCCTGCGGATCGCCCCCCATATCGCTCCCTCTGTCGCTCCTCGCGCCGGACGACGCGTCACGCCTGCGGGCCATCATTCCTCGACATCGTTTAGTCCCGTTCCTTGCCGCTTCTGTCTTATCGTTCTGGGCTCAGGCCATCGCATAAGCAGCGCGCGCCGCGATTTCCAGTTCGTGCCGGACCTGGCGAGACGTCATGACCGATGGTCGTGCTGCGATTTCGCCTGCGACCGCCGATCCGTCCTCTCTTGTCCGTCGCCCGAGGCTGAGGTATAGGCGCGCCTTCATCGGAATGCGCGCGATGTTTTGCCCCTGGCTCTTCCCCTGAGTGGCGGGGCCGGTCGGCGTGCTACCTCAGGAATTCGTCATGGCAAAGAACGAGGCCGCCAAGGCCAAGGGGACCGAGCACCCCGACTACCACTTCATCAAGGTCGTGATGACCGACGGCACCGAGTACAAGACCCGGTCGACCTACGGCAAGGAAGGCGACGTCCTCAACCTGGACATCGACCCGACCACGCACCCGGCCTGGACCGGCGGCGAGCAGAAGATGCTCGATCGCGGCGGGCGCGTCTCGCGCTTCAACTCGCGCTTCGGCGGCCTCGGCTTCGGCAAGAAGTGATTCTTTTCGGGACGGACTCCGGTCCGGTTCGTTGAAACGGCGCCGCTCGCGGCGCCGTTTTCGTTTGTGCGCGAGGGGCAACGCGCCGTTCGCATGAGCCCGCCGAGGGGCGCTGCCGGAACAGACACTTTTTCCGAATCGAACGGGCGCGGCCATCGGCTGATGGCACGCGCCCGATCTGGCCCCGACCTCGATCACCGGGAACGGCTTTTCGCGGGCGAACGCCTCACTCGCCGCCGAACGCGGCCCGCAGGCGACCGAACTGCGCGGTAACGGGGCTCTCCCGCGGCACCGGCACGGGACGGTCTTCACTGATCAGCGCATCGAGGTGAAGGATGCGCGCGTGCAGCCGGCGCGAGCGGCGCACGAGGTCCTGGAGCCGCAGCGGCAAGGTGGCGAAGGCCTCACCGGCCTCCGGCAGGGCGCGCTCCGATTCGGCGAGCTTGACTCGGGTCTTCTCCTCCTGCGCCTGACTCACCGAGAGTTCGCCCTCGGACACCGCCCGCTGCACCAGCAGCCAAGAGGCGATCTGCATCAGCCGCGTGGTGAGGCGCATGCTCTCGCTGGCATAGGCCAGCGTGGCATCACGCGAGATCAGCCGCGATTCGGCCCTGCCCTCCCCGTCGAGATAGGCCGCGGTCTCTTCGACCAGCAGCATGCCCTCGCGAAACAGGGTCTTGAATGCCTCCGACGACACGTAGGACTCGCCGAAGCTCACCCACTCACGGTCGTCCCGGAACGTGACGTCGAACTCGGTCATCCTGCCTCCTGTGCCGCCGGCGAACCATCTGTCCCGCCTCGGGACGATCTCGGTGCGAATGCAGCCAGTGGGGCAAGTGTAGCGCCGAACGCGAGCCGGGTGAGGGTTCACGTCTTTTTAACGTTAACGGGGCCGGCGCAGCAAAGGGCGCGAAGCCTGCCATGGGCGTCGGCGCCAAAAAAGAAGCCGCTCCAGAGGAGCGGCTGTCACGAGTCTTACAGGGAGGCATCAAACAGACTGGACGGAGATCCCAATCAGGATCCAGACAATCTGGATGTGCCTCTTTGTAGAACGGAAAGGTTAACGCAGCGTTAAACGCTCGCTAGGCGTCTCAAAAAAGCTGCATGGCGTCGGGATCGAGGGCTGAAAACGCGGCCGGATATGACATCGAGCCGCCAATACGCACGAGGGTGACCCATTAGGGTTGCGGCACCCTCCCCCGCCCCGCATCCGCATCGGCATGGCGTCATTGACTTGCGGCGCCCCCTCCGCCATAAGCCGCGCCATTGCGAAGCGGCGCCCTGTTCGGGGCGCCCTTCGCGTTTGCAGATCCCATTTCGAGGTCCACGCACGGTCCGCGCGCTGAACACAAGCGCCGCCGGGTCGATACCTCGACCGCCGGAGACCGATCATGAAGAGAACCTACCAGCCCAGCAAGCTCGTCCGTAAGCGCCGTCACGGCTTCCGCGCCCGCATGGCGACCGCCGGCGGCCGCAAGGTCATCGCTGCCCGCCGCGCGCACGGCCGCAAGCGCCTCTCGGCCTGATACAATCCGTGGCGCCGCACGCCGGCGCCACGTTTCGCAACACGAGCCCGCGAATCGGGATCGGAGCGCCCGTGCCGACGATCGGACGTCTCCGGCGGCGCCCGGACTTCCTGGCAGCCGCCCAGGGCCGGCGCTTCCACACGGAACGCATGAGCGCCCAGGGGCGCCTGCGCACGCCCGACGAGACCCGCGACGGCGCGCCCGCCGAGGGGCTCTTCCTCGGCTTCACCATCACCAAGCGCGTAGGGCATGCGACCGAACGCAACCGGATCCGGCGTCGCCTGCGCAGCGCCGTCGCTGCCGTGGCCGCGGACGCCCCCGCGATCGGAGCGGATGTCGTGGTGATCGCCCGACGCCCCGCCCTCGACGCGCCCTTCGAAAGTCTCGTCGCGGATCTGCGCCGGGCCCTCCACACGGTGACGCGCCCGGCCTCGCCCCGTTCCGGCGACGCTTCCAGACCATCTCCCTCTCCATCGCGACGCGGCGGCTCACGCTCCGGCCGCGGTGCGAACGCGGGTGGCACTCCGCCCTTTCCCTCCACATCGAAGGCGCCTGACGGATCGACCGATGGGTAACGACAAGACGAACATGTTCGTCGCCATCGCCTTGTCGCTGGTGGTCCTGCTTGGCTGGCATTACTTCGTCACCGGGCCGGCCAGCGAGCGGCAGCGACAGGCGGCGCAGAGCCAGACCACGCAGCAATCCGGCGTGCCGCAGACGGCCGACGGCATCCCCGCCCCGAGCCCGCGGGAGGGCAGCCCCAACGCGCCCGTTCCCGGCACGGTGCCGGGCACCGCTGCGCAGGGCCCCGTCTCCCGCGAGGACGCGCTGGCCCGCTCGGCCCGCGTGCGCATCGACACGCCCGCCCTCTACGGCTCGATCGCGCTCAAGGGTGCGCGCATCGACGACGTGAGCCTGAAGAACTACCACGAGACCGTCAGCGACGAGAGCCCGCGCATCGTGCTGCTCTCGCCCATCGGCAGCGCCAACCCCTATTATGCCGAGTTCGGCTGGGTCGGCGCCAATGCCGGGCCGCTGCCCACCAGCGAGACGGTGTGGAAGGCCGACGGCGAGTTGCTCGCCCCCGGCAAGCCGCTGACGCTGAGCTGGGACAACGGCCAGGGCCTCGTGTTCAAGCGCATCGTCGCGGTCGACGACAAGTTCATGTTCACGGTTCGCGACGAGGTGGAGAACACCTCGGCCAACCCGGTGACGCTCTATCCCTACAGCCTCGTCTCGCGCTGGGGTAAGCCGCACACTCAGGGCTACTTCGTGCTGCACGAGGGCCTGATCGGCGTGCTCGGCAACGACGGCCTGCAGGAATACACCTACGACAAGGTCGCCAAGGAGCCGGCCTATGGCGGCCCCGGCACGCTGGGCAAGGCCTGGACGAACGTGACCGGCGGCTGGGTCGGCATCACCGACAAGTACTGGGCCGCCGCGGCCATTCCGGAGCAGGACAAGCCCTTCACCGGCGCCTTCACCGAGCGCACCGACGGCGCGACCAAGGTCTACCAGACCTCCGTGCGCGCCGACGCCGTGACGGTGGCACCGAACGCATCCTCGACCACGACCCAGCGCCTGTTCGCAGGCGCCAAGGAGGTCAACCAGATCAACGCCTACGAGCGCGAGCTCGGCATCAAGCAGTTCGACCTGATGATCGACTGGGGCTGGTTCTGGTTCCTGACCAAGCCGATGTTCCGGGCGCTGGACTTCTTCTTCCATCTCGCCGGGAATTTCGGCGTCTCGATCCTGCTCGTGACGCTGATCCTGAAGATCTTCTTCCTGCCGATCGCCAACCGCTCCTACGTCTCCATGGCCAAGATGAAGGCCGTGCAGCCGGAGATGACCTCCATCCGGGAGCGCTACAAGGACGACCGGACGAAGCAGCAACAGGCGATGATGGAGCTGTACAAGAAGGAGAAGATCAATCCGGTGGCCGGCTGCTGGCCGGTGCTGATCCAGATCCCGGTCTTCTTCGCGCTCTACAAGGTCCTGTTCATCACCATCGAGATGCGGCACGCGCCGTTCTTCGGCTGGATCCAGGACCTCGCCGCGCCCGATCCGACGAGCATCGTCAACCTGTTCGGCCTCCTGCCGTTCGCCGCGCCCGACTTCATCCATCTGGGCGTGTGGCCGATCATCATGGGCATCACGATGTTCGTGCAGATGAAGATGAACCCCGCGCCGCCGGACCCGGTCCAGGCGCAGGTCTTCGCCTTCATGCCGATCGTGTTCACCTTCATGCTCGGCTCGTTCCCGGCCGGACTGGTGATCTACTGGGCCTGGAACAACACTCTCTCGGTGATCCAGCAATACATCATCATGCGCCGGAACGGCGTGAAGGTGGAATTGTGGGACAACATGAGGGGCATGTTCAAACGCGGCGACAAGAAAGCCGCGGCCACCAAGAGCTGAGCGCCACGGCTCTCTCTTCCCTGGATCCCGGGCCTGCCCGGGATCCGCTGCGTTCCGGCCCGGGCCGCGCCGGCCCGGCCTCATCGGGACGGCGTCGCCAGGCGAGGCGATATCCGCAATGACCGAAGCCGAGACCGATTCCCTCTCCCCCGAACTGCTCGAAGCCGGTCGCCTGCTGTTCGCGGGCGAGGCCGAGTTCACCGCCGCTGCCCCGGCGCTCGGCGCCCTGCCGCCGATGGAAGGTATCGAGATCGCGTTTGCCGGGCGTTCCAACGTCGGCAAGTCGAGCCTCGTCAACGCGCTGACCGGCCGCAACACGCTGGCGCGCACCTCTCACACGCCGGGCCGCACCCAGCAGCTCAACTTCTTCCGCATCGGCGGGCGCCTGACCCTCGTCGACATGCCGGGCTACGGCTACGCCGCGGTCGAGAAGGCCAAGGTCGAGGCCTGGACCCAGTTGATCCACGCCTACCTGAAGGGCCGCTCGAACCTCGCGCGGGTCTACGTCCTGATCGATTCCCGGCACGGCCTGAAGTCGATCGACACCGATCTGCTCGACGGGCTCGACAAGGCGGCGGTCTCCTATCAGATCGTGCTGACCAAGGGCGACGCCCTCAAGAAGGCCGAGATCGAGCGGCGCATCGCCGGCATCCAGGCGGCGCTCGCCAAGCGCCCGGCGGCCTATCCGGAAGTTCTGCTGACTTCGAGCCGCGACGACAGCGGCGTGGCGGAGCTGCGCGCCAGCATCGCCCGGCTGCTGCAGGAGCGCGGCGCGTGACCGGCCTCGACCGCCTCCTCGCAGCCCTGGCAGCGCTCGCCGGCGGGCTCGGCGTGGCGGCCAGCGCGGCGGTCGCCCATACCAGCGGCGGCGAGACGCTGAAGACCGCCGCGCAGTTCCTGCTGTTCCACGCGCCGGCCATCATCGCTTTGACCGGCTTCGCCGCCGCCGGCCTGACCCGTGGTGCCCTCACCCGCCTCGCCGCGGCAGCTCTGCTCGTCGGGCTCGCGCTGTTCTCAGGCGATCTCGCCCTGCTGGCGCTGACCGGCCAAGCACTGTTCCCGATGGCGGCACCGATCGGAGGAACGGTGCTGATGGCGGGATGGGCGCTCGCGGCCGTCGCCGCACTGGTGCCGGCGCGGCGCTGATACGGTCAGTGCGGCCGAGCCCGCAGGAGGGACGCGTGCCGAGACACTGGCTTCTGCTCGCCGCCTGCCTCGCGGCTTGTCCCGCCCGTGCCGGCGCGATCGAGGAGAACGAGCCGCTGGTCATGCGACTGATCTTCGAGGATTGCCTCGGCTATATCCGCCACGGTCGCACCCCGTTCGAGGGCCTCGCGACGCGCCCCGCCTCGAAGGAGGCGATCGATCAGATTCCCTCCCGCGCCCCGGATCGGGAGAAGGCGGTCGAGTTGCTGTCGCCGCGCTACGTCGCGTCCTGGGGACGGGATGCCGACGGCCGGCACTGCCTCCTCCAGACCGTGTGGTGGGCCGAGCGCGACGGCCTGCCGGCGCGGCTCGGTGTGCGGGCCAAGGATTTCCTCGGACGCGTCACCGAGCGGGCGCGCTCTGCGGGCTTCGAGGACGCCTTTCCGGCCGACACTTTCTCACCGCTTGCCACGAGCCTTTGGTCGGAGAAGAGCACCGGACACGATGCCGGCCCTCTGCGCCCCGTCAGCTTCACGCTTCTCCCCACCGGCAGCGACGCGGCAACCGGCCTGATGGATGCCGGCCTCATCGTGATGGGCGGCCCGCCGCAGGGCCGCCCGTAGGTGCGCCTTACGGCATCACCGGCGGGTGATATTCCAGCGTGAAGGCGAGCGCCCAGAGCAGGAACAGCACCACCGGCAGGTGGACGAGGAGCTGGAGGAAGCTGAAGCCGACGATGTCGCGGGCCTTCAACCCCAGAATGCCGAGAAGCGGCAGCATGAAGAACGGGTTGATCAGGTTCGGCAAGGCTTCCGCCGCGTTGTAGACCTGCACCGCCCAGCCGAGATGCACCTTCAGCTCGTTGGCCGCCTGCATCACGTAGGGCGCCTCCAAGAGCCACTTGCCGCCCCCCGACGGAATGAAGAAGCCGAGCAGCGCCGAGTAGACGCCCATGGCCAGCGGGAAGCTGCCTTGCGTGTTCAGCGCCACGAAGGCGTGGGCGATGACGTCCGACAGGCTGTGGCCGGCGGCGTTCTTGGCGCCCGTCAGGATCGCCGCGATGGCGGCGTAGAACGGGAACTGGATCAGGATGCCGGCGGTGGCCGGCACCGCCTTGCTGAGCGCGGCGAGGAAGCGCTTGGGCCGCCAGTGCAGCACGAGGCCGGCCATCAGGAACAGGAAGTTGTAGGTGTTGAGGCTGGAGATCGCGATCATCCAGTCCTGGCGCGCGAATTCCTGAATCAGCCAGCCCGCCGCGAGCAGGCCGATCAGCACCGTCAGAACGGGAGCGTGCTCCAGCCACTCGCCGGGCTGCTTCGGCGGGGGCAGGCTGGTGTCCTCCTTCGACACGTCGACGCCGAGATCCTGGGCCGTCACCGCGGTGTCGCGGCCCGGCGCCGAAGCGACGGCGATCACCGCCGACATGACGACGAGGATCACGGTGATCAGGATGGACTGCCAGAGGAAGATCGTCTCGCTGAACGGAATCACGCCGGTGATCGGCAAGAGGCCCGGCGGCAGACTTTTGGGATTCGCCTGAAGCTGCGCGGCGGAGGAGGACAGGCCCATGGCCCAGGTCGCGCCGAGGCCGAGATAGGCCGCCGCGCCGGCCGCGCGATAATCCATCCGCAGTTCGGGCCGGCGAGCCAGTGCGCGGGCGAGCAGGCCGCCGAAGATCAGGCTGAGGCCCCAGCTCAGGAGCGAGGAGAGCATGGTGGCGAGCGCGACGTATCCGATGGCGCCGCGCCCGGTCTTCGGCACCAAAGCCATGCGGTCGATCAGCGCCTGGACCGGTGCGGAGGTCGCCACGACGTAGCCGCCGATGGTGACGAAGACCATCTGCATGGTGAAGGGGATCAGGCTCCAGAAGCCGTCGCCGAAGCTCTTGGTCACGGCCTGGACCGGCGCGCCGTTGACGAGGGCAGCGCCGGCTACGATGACGACGGCGATGGCCACGAACACGAAGGCGTCCGGAAACCACTTCTCGGCCCAATCGGTGAAGCGGAGCGCAAGGCGGGCCATGGCCCTCTCCTCGGTCCGGTCGCGGGGCTTGGCGGGCGCATCCATGGACGTCGTCTCCTGATCCGCGGCGCGGGCGGCCGCTTATCCTCCGTTAGAAGGGGAGCCGATGCCGGGTTCAAGCGGGTCCCGTTACGAAACCTCAGCGCTCACAGAAATCGAGGTTGGCCGGTCGTGCGGCCTCCGCCGCTCACCGGACTGACACACGCAGGAATTCCAGCGCAGGCCCTTGTGCCTGCGAAAAAACGCCCGCCGTCAGCGCATTGCCGTAGACCGCACCCGTGTCGAGATTGGTGCGGAAGCGGCGGCAATCCGCCCCGCCGCGGGTCTGCGGCGTGTGCCCATGGACGACGTGGCGGCCGAAATCGTGATCGGCGGAGAGGAACGGCTCGCGGATCCAGAGATGCGTCTCGCGATCCGGGTCGGGGACCTCCGCGTCGGGCCGGAAGCCGGCATGGACGAACCAGCGCTGCGCATCGTCATGCACAGTTGGCAAAGCTTCGATCCAGTCCAGCACGTCGCCGGGGATCTCCTCCGGGCCGGCCGCATCGTAAGAGGCCAGCGTCTCGGTGCCGCCATTCACCAGCCAATGGTCGAGGGCGCCCGGCTCGTGCAACGTCTTGAGCAGCATCGCCTCGTGGTTGCCCATCAGGCAGACCACGTCGTCCGGCCCGCGCCATTGCAGGCGGCGCAGGGTCTCAATTACCCGCGCGCTGTCGGGTCCGCGATCGATGTAGTCGCCGAGGAAAACGAGCTTTTTCGCGCGATCCCCGGCATGGGCCTCGATGCGCTCCAGCATGCGGTCGAGGAGGTCGGCGCAGCCGTGGATGTCGCCGATGGCGTAGGTGAGCGTTTCCGCCGTCATCCGGTGGTTGTCGAGGGTATTCTTGTGCAGCGCAAGAGCTGGCGTCGCTGCAAACTGAAATGCCCCGGCACCTCTCGGCGCCGGGGCATTTCACGTAGCCACTTTGCGGCGGATCAGTTCAGCAGCACCCCCGCCGGCCGGCGCTCGGCGGCGACGTCGCCGATCATCAGCCCGGCCGGGCCGACGCGCACCGGCACCGTTTCGCCGTCGTGGATCACGCCGGAGAGGATCGCCTCGGCGAGCGGGTCCTGCACGTTCTTCTGGATCACCCGCTTCAGCGGCCGTGCCCCGTAGGCGGGGTCGTAGCCCTTGTCGGCGAGCCAGGTGCGGGCCTCCTCGTCCACGTCGAGGGTGATCTTGCGATCCTCCAAGAGCTTGGCGAGGCGGCCGAGCTGGATGTCGACGATCGCCCCCATCTCGGACCGCGCGAGGCGGTGGAACAGGATGATCTCGTCCACCCGATTCAGGAACTCCGGCCGGAAGTGGCCGCGCACCACGCCCATCACCTCGTCACGCACCGCATCGGTGTCCTGGCCGGCGGGCTGGTTCACCAGATACTCGGCGCCCAGGTTCGAGGTCATGATCAGAAGCGTGTTGCGGAAATCGACCGTGCGCCCCTGCCCGTCCGTCAGACGCCCGTCGTCGAGCACCTGCAGGAGGACGTTGAACACGTCCGGATGCGCCTTTTCGACCTCGTCGAACAGCACGACCTGGTAGGGCCGACGCCGCACGGCTTCGGTCAGCGCCCCGCCCTCCTCGTAGCCGACATAGCCCGGAGGGGCGCCGATGAGGCGGGCGACCGCGTGCTTCTCCATGTACTCGGACATGTCGATGCGGACCAACGCCGTGTCGTCGTCGAACAGGAAGCCGGCGAGCGCCTTGGTCAGCTCGGTCTTGCCGACGCCTGTCGGACCGAGGAACATGAACGAGCCGATCGGCCGGTTCGGATCCTGCAGGCCGGCGCGCGCCCGGCGCACCGCAGTCGAGACCGACTCCACCGCCTCGCGCTGGCCGACGACGCGCTTTCCGAGCGCCTCCTCCATCGCCAGCAGCTTCTCGCGCTCGCCCTCCAGCATCTTGTCCACCGGCACGCCGGTCCAGCGCGAGACCACGCCCGCGATGTGAGCCGGCGTCACCGCTTCCTCGACCATGCCGTCGCGCGCGACCGCGTTCTCGGCGGCAGCCTCGATCTCGGAGAGCTGCTTTTCGAGACCGGGGATCACGCCGTAGGCGAGTTCGCCCGCGCGCTGGTACTGGCCCTGGCGCTGTGCCGAGGCGAGTTCGTTGCGCGCCTCGTCGAGCTTCTTCTTCAGCTCGGCCGCGGCACCCAGCTTGTCCTTCTCGGCCTTCCAGCGCGCCGTGATGGTGGCGGACTGCTCCTCAAGATCGGCCAGTTCCTTCTCCAGCCGCTGGAGCCGGTCGCGGGAGGCGGAATCCGTCTCCTTCTTCAACGCCTCGCCCTCGATCTTCAGCCGCACGATCTCACGATCGACGTTGTCGAGTTCCTCCGGCTTCGAATCGACCTGCATGCGCAGCCGGGAGCCCGCCTCGTCCACGAGGTCGATCGCCTTGTCGGGCAGGAAGCGGTCGGTGATGTAGCGGTTCGACAGCGTCGCCGCCGCGACCAGAGCCGAGTCGTGGATGCGAACACCGTGGTGCTGCTCGTACTTCTCCTTGATGCCGCGCAGGATCGAGACCGTGTCCTCGACGGTGGGCTCGGACACGAAGACCGGCTGGAAGCGGCGGGCGAGCGCGGCGTCCTTCTCGACATGCTTGCGGTACTCGTCGAGCGTGGTCGCGCCGACGCAATGCAGCTCACCGCGCGCGAGCGCGGGCTTCAGGAGGTTCGAGGCGTCCATGGCGCCATCCGCCTTTCCGGCGCCGACCAGCGTGTGCATCTCGTCGATGAACAGGATGATCTGGCCTTCCGCCGCGGTCACCTCGGAGAGCACGCCCTTCAGACGCTCCTCGAACTCGCCGCGATACTTCGCGCCGGCGATCAGCGCGCCCATGTCGAGCGCGAGCAGGTTCTTCTCCTTCAAGGATTCCGGCACGTCGCCGTTGACGATGCGCAGGGCCAAGCCCTCGACGATGGCGGTCTTACCGACACCGGGTTCGCCGATCAGCACGGGATTGTTCTTGGTGCGCCGCGACAGAACCTGGATCGTGCGGCGGATCTCTTCGTCGCGGCCGATCACCGGATCGAGCTTGCCCTCGCGGGCAGCCTCGGTGAGATCGCGGGCGTATTTCTTCAGGGCGTCGTAGGCGTTCTCGGCGCTCGCGTTGTCAGCGGTGCGGCCCTTGCGTAGGGCGTTGATCGCCGCGTTGAGCGAGGCCGCGGTGACGCCCGCCGCGGTCAGGATGCGGCCGGCCTCCGAGTCCTTCTCGACCGCAAAGGCGATCAGCAGGCGCTCGACGGTGACGTAGGAATCGCCCGCCTTTTCGGCGGCCTGCTCGGCCGTGTCGAGCAGGCGCACGAGGTCGCGGGTCGCCTGCGGCTGCGCGGCGTTGCCCGAGACCTTCGGCTGCTTGGCGAGCCACTGCTCGACCTGCGCATGCGCGACCCGCGACTGGCCGCCGGCCCGATCGATGAGACCGGCGCAGAGGCCTTCGGGATCGTCGAGCAGGACCTTCAGGAGATGGCCGGGTGCGAGCTGCGGATTGCCCTCGCGGACGGCGAGATTCTGCGCGGCCTGGACGAAGCCACGGGCGCGCTCAGTGTACTTTTCAAAATTCATGCGTGTTGCCCTTCCCCGGATCGGATGGGTCATCCGCCCGCTTTCCGCGGCACGAAGCCCCCGATGCGTCGCCCCGCGGGGTCTTCCCCGCCAGGACGCCGGCGCTGTTTTGCGAGCCGCCGGCAGGGATGATCTGGTGTTGCGTTTACGTAACACAAGGGGGTAAGGGAGCCGGAAATGCAGGCTCTGCGGGCATTCGGAGCCGCTGAGCCGGCTCGACCGCAAGCCGGTCAGCCAATGGCGTCTTCGGCTTACGCGGCCACCGCCATCCGGTCGCCGACCGCGACGGCACCGTCGGCGAGGACTTCGAGATAGATGCCGAGATCGACATGGCCGAAATGGCGCTTGAGCGCCTTCGGCAGGTGGGTGTCACGCTCGGCCGTCTCCGGATTGACGTCCACAGCGGCGCAGCGTGGAGTCCGGGCGAGTCCTCGCAGGCGCGGGCTCCCGATCGTCACCTCGCGATCGATCCAATCCATCTCGGCCCAGGGCTCCAGCCCGTCGACGTAGATGTTGGCGCGGAAGCGCAAGGGGTGGATCGTTTCGCCGGTCCGCTCCTCCAAGGCGCGGACCGAGGCGAGATTGATGAGCGAGACCGCCCGCATGAAGGCCGGCGAGATCACGCTGCCGTCGGTGAACTTGTGATCCCTCGCCTGCACGAGGCGCGGACGTCCCTTGGCGGCCGGGCCGACATAGGCCTCGAAGAAGCGCTCGACCGCCTCGCGGCCCTCGGGATGGGTCAGATCCTCGGTGAGCAGGGGTTCACCCCCGCGCGTGATCGTGAGCTGCCCGGTTTCGGGATCGAACCGCGTCGACAGAGCCGCCAGCACCTCGTTGCTGCGCAGCATCAGGAAATAGCCCTTGTCGAGCGGCTCCGGATTCTGCGGATCGAAGGCCGTGGTGCCGAGGGCAAGCGCGTATTCGCGGTCGAAGGCGAGGCCGGAGGCGCGGGCCAGCGTCAGGGCGGGAAGCGGCTCGGCCGACAGGCCCTTGACCGGATATCTGTAGAGCGCGGTGACTTCGGCCATCTGTCCTCATCCTCATGCCGGAGCCGGCACGCTGACCCAGACCGCAGCCGCCGACCATGCGGAATTCTTCGTAGATGAGGCGTGGGGGGCGTGGGCCCGGTTGCCAAAAGCGCAGGGCCGGCCTTAGCGCTGGGGCATGAGCCAGAGCCCCACGATCCGCATCGCCGCCCTCTACCGCTATCCGGTCAAGGGCCTCTCGCCCGAGGCGCTGGAGACGGCGGAACTCGAAACCAGCGGTTACTTCCCCGGGGACCGGCTCTACGCCATCGAGAACGGTCCTTCCGGCTTCAACGAGACCGTGCCGCGCCACCTGCCGAAGGTCACCTACCTGATGCTGATGCGCAACGAAGCATTGGCGCGGCTGCGCACCCGGTTCGACGACACCACGCATCGCCTCACCGTCGAGGAGAACGGCGTGCAGGCGGTCGATGCGGATCTCGGCACGGCGGAGGGCCGCGCGGCGCTCGCCGACTTCATGAAGGGGTTCCTGCCGCAGGAGCTGCGCGGCGCGCCGCGGGTGCTGGCGGCGCCGTCCGGCTACCGCTTCACCGATTCGCGCACCGGCTACGTCTCGCTCATCAACCGGGCGAGCGTGGCGGCAACCGAGGATCTCGTCGGCGCCCCCGTCGATCCCCTGCGCTTTCGCGGCAACCTCTATCTCGACGGGCTGGGGCCTTGGGCCGAACTCGACATGGTCGGTCGCGTGCTGGAGGCGGAGGGCGGTGTCCGTCTCAAGATCACCAGCCGAACCGTGCGGTGCGCCGCCACCAACGTCGATCCGCAGACGGGTCTGCGCGACCTGTCGCTCCCGAAGGCCCTGATGGAGGAGCTCGGCCACGCCGATTGCGGCGTCTATGCCGAGGTTTTGGCCGGGGGCGTGCTGCGGGCGGGCGACAGCTTGCGCGTGATCGGCTGAGGCGGATCAGCGCTTGCGAGTCTGGGCGCGGGCGGTCAGCCAGAGCGGCTCGGGCTCGGCGCAGGGCAAGAGAGCGGCCACGGCATCGAGGTCGACCGCGTAGTTCTCGGTGAGCTGACGCCAGACATCGGCCGAAGAGCCCGCACCCTGCCCGAGACGCTCGACGACGCGCGCAAGCAGACCGGGATGGGTGAGACTGGGACGCGGCGTCACCAGATCGGCGTTCGGCATGATCGGCCCCTTCGTTCGAGGAGGGGATGATTGATGGTGATGGTTAATGGCCGATTAAGTTGTTCGACCGTCTCTGCACAGACGCGTGATGGAAGGTCGAACCTCGACCGTGGGATCGCCGCGCCTGTCCATTGAAGCTGCACAGGCAGCGATCCGCGCTCGGACGGCCCCAGGTCCGCCGCCGCATGATGACGATTGCGGGATCGCGAACCGGCAATGTCTTCGTGGTGTCTTCGCTCTGCACAAAGCCTGCGCTAGAACCCCGCCGAATCCGCCCGTGACTCGAGTGAGAGAGCCAGGACGTCCCGATGACCGATCCACTGCCGAACGTGCATGTGCGCGCCGAGATCCTGACCCAGGCGCTGCCGCACATGCAGCGCTACGATCAGGAAATCGTGGTCATCAAGTATGGCGGCCACGCCATGGGCGACCCGGCGGCGGCGGAGGACTTCGCCGAGGACATCGTGCTCTTGGAGCAATCCGGGCTGAAGCCGATCGTCGTGCACGGCGGCGGACCGCAGATCGGTAAGATGCTGGCTCGGCTCGGCATCGAATCGGAGTTCCGCGGCGGGCTTCGCGTCACCGACGAGGCCACCGTCGAGGTGGTCGAGATGGTGCTGGCCGGCTCGATCAACAAACAGATCGTCGGCTGGATCGCCGCCGAGGGCGGCCGGGCGATCGGCCTGTGCGGCAAGGACGGCAACATGGTCCGCGCCAAGCGGGCGATGCGCACGATCAAGGACCCCGACAGCAACATCGAGCAGGCGATCGATCTCGGCCTCGTCGGCGAGCCCGAGCATGTCGAGCGCGGCGTGCTCGACGCGGTGCTGAAGGCCGAGCTGATCCCGGTGCTCGCGCCCGTGGCCTACGGCGAGGACGGCAAGACCTACAACGTCAACGCCGACACCTTCGCCGGCGCCATCGCCGGTGCGCTGCGGGCCAAGCGCCTGCTGCTGCTCACCGACGTGCCCGGCGTGCTCGACAAGGACAAGAACCTGATTCAGGAGCTCTCGGTGGAAGATTGCCGGCGCCTGATCGCCGACGGCACCATCACGGGCGGCATGATCCCGAAGGTCGAGACCTGCATCTACGCCCTCGAACAGGGTGTCGAGGCGGTGGTCATCCTCAACGGCAAGGTGGCGCACGCGGCGCTGCTGGAGCTGTTCACCGATTTCGGTGCGGGCACCCTGATCCGGCGCACCTGACGGCAGCGCTTCCCTGAGAGGCGCAAACGCCTACATTACGGGACGGGGCACCCTCGTCCCGTTTCTCCTGATCAAGCGTCACCTTCCCCTTGCTTCTTCCCGGCGAGAGCCACTTCACCACCCCCGACGCCCGCGGCTTCTCCGAAGTCGATACCTGGGTGTTCGACCTCGACAACACGCTCTACCCGAGCGACGCGCGGGTCTGGCCGCAGGTGGACGAGCGGATCACGCTCTACGTGATGCGGCTCTACGGACTCGACGCGATCTCGGCCCGCGCCCTGCAGAAGCATTTCTACCACCACTACGGTACCACCCTGAAGGCGCTGATGGTGGAGGAAGCGGTCGATCCGCACGACTTCCTCGACTTCGCCCACGACATCGACCACTCGACGATCAAGCTCGACGAGTCCCTCGGCACGGCGATCGAGCATCTCCCGGGGCGCAAGCTGATCCTCACCAACGGCTCGCGCCGCCACGCGGAGCGCGTCGCGGACAAGCTCGGCATCCTCAGCCATTTCGAGGACGTCTTCGACATCGCGGCGGCCGACTTCGTGCCGAAGCCCGACCGCGGCACCTACGAGCGCTTCCTCCTGCGCCACGGGGTCGATCCCCGCCGCTCGGCCCTGTTCGAGGACATCGCCCGCAACCTCGTGGTGCCGCACGATCTCGGCATGGCGACCGTGCTCGTGGTGCCGCAGACACCCGACCCGTTCCGCGAGCGGTTCGAGCAGGAGGCGGTGAAGGAGCCGCATATCGACCACATCACCAGCGACTTGGCCGCCTTTCTGGAGCGCTGCGTGTTGCCCGTCGTTCCGCCGGAGCCCTCCGCACCGTGAGCGGGGGTGATCCGGGCCGCTGGGCCGAGGCCAAGGCGCCGAGTCTTGCCGAGATCGAGGCCCTGGCCGACGCCGCCTTCGCCGCCCTGCCGGAGGAATTCCGCGCACTCTGCGCGGGCGTGCGCATCCACGTCGATGACTTTCCCGACGACGAGACGCTGACCGAGATGGGCTGCGAATCGGAGTTCGGCCTGCTCGGCCTGTTCCGCGGCGTGGGGCTGGCGCAGGCGGGCGAGGTCGCCACGGGGCAGATGCCCAACGCCGTCTGGCTCTACCGCCGGCCGCTGCTCGACTACTGGGCCGAGCACGACGAGACGCTGGGCCATCTCGTCACCCACGTCCTCGTCCACGAGATCGGCCACCATTTCGGCCTCTCGGACGACGATATGGCCGGGATCGAGGCCGCAGCGGACGCAATCGAGAGCTGATTCCGTCTCGGTCCGCGTGCCTCCGCTCCCACCGTCCTCGCGGGGCGAGGACGCCAGACGTCTCGAACGGGCAGTGAGGACGCGGCCGGTCCTCAGCCCCGCGCGGGCAGGCGCGGGATCAGCCCGACCTTCGGCCGGCGGGAGCGGAACTGCCCGCGCTCGATCGCTACGAAGGTGAGGATCACCAGGGCGAGCGTCGTGAGCCACCAAATCGTGGTGAGGCCGACACCGACGCAGCCGATGGCAAACGCCGTGGCGAAGGCCGCCATGGCGCAGGGCGCCAGCACCGTGGCATCGCGGCCGGCGCGGTGGATGGCGCTGTAGAGGGCGAACGCCGCGGCGAAGGCGCCGACGATGCCGAGTTCGTACCAGAACTCGAACAGCATCGTCGTCGGCGCATTGATCGGCAGGATGCCGAAGAGCTTGCCGCGCAGGGCCGTCTCGAGACCGTGGCCGGTCACCAGCCGCACCGGCTCCAGGGTGACGACCTTCTGCCACGCCTTGAGCGCCAGCACACCCGGCGCCACGGGGCCGAACAGGGCGATGCCGATGGGCCGGGCGAGGAACGGCAGCAGCGGCGCCACCACGAGCAGGCTCGCGGCGACCAGCGCCGTGACCCGCACGCCGAGCGACAGGCGCCAATGGGTCAGCGCGAAGGCGAGCGCCCCGACCGCCAGCGCGAACAGCGCGGTCAGGCCGGGCGCCAGCAGCAGCGCGCCCGCGACGAGCACGACCACGACGAGAGAGCCCAGGTCGCGGCGGCGCGAGCGCAGCCAGGCCACGGCGGGCCATGCGAGCAACGCCAGCAGCACCGCGCCGCGCTCCAGGGCACTGTCGCCGTCCGGGTTGTCCTTGAGCATCGCGTCGCCGACGAGATTGATCAGGATCGCGACGATGGCGGCGGCGCCGACGCCGAGCGGCAGCAGGTAGAGGTTGGCCGAGCGCATCCGGTCGGGCAGCGCGAGATAGGCGAGCAGCGTCATCACCACGGTGGCGACGAGGTTGGCCAGCCGCTCGCTCGCCGGTCCCGGAAATGGGGTCCAGACCAGCGACAGCGCCGACCAGAACACCACCAGCATGCCGGCCAGGAAGGAGGGTGCGGTCAGCAGCCGCTTCAGGGCCGGACCGACGGCGCGCTGATGCTGGTCGATGGCGCTCGCGGTGATCAGCAACACGACGGCGATGGGCGCCAACACCACGGTGGCGCGGCGCGAGACTTGCGCGGCCACCGGCAGCACCACGAACAGGCCGAAGAAGCCGATGCGGCGCAGAAGGGCCGCCGCGTCGAGGGCGGGATCGACCGTCGTGTTCGGGGGACGCGGCATGATCGAGGGAGAACCGGATCCGGCGCCCCTGCGGAGTGCGGGCGCGTGCCTACACCTAGTGCAGGCGGGTGGGCCGGGCTGTAGAGGCGCTGCAACACCTCCCCCCGCGCATCAGTCGAGATTTTGCGTCAAACTGGCGTGGTTTGCGGCCGCGCGCGCCGGCGACGGCGGGCGAGGTGGCGGCCGACATCGCTGGTGACGCGCCAGCCGCCCCAGGCGGCGAGGAAGCCGAGCAGGCCGGCGACGAGGCCGTCCGCCGTCGTCGGTACTGCCGGCTGGTAGTCGCGATAGGCGGCCCGCGCGATGTCCATGTCGGGGTCGCGCGCCATCACGGTGAGGCGTCCGAGCGGGCTCGCGGCGGTGTCGAGCGCGAGCTTCTGCGCCTCCAGCCGCTTCAGCCGCTCGACATCGGCTCGAGCCGACTCGCCGCGGCGGGCGATGAAGGCGTCCGGGTTGGTGCGCAGCAGCGCCAACGCCTCGTCGCGGCTGCGGCCCGTGGCCCTGGCGTCGGCATCGAGCGAGGCGATGGAGCGGCGCAGCTCGTCCAGCGCCCCGCCAAGACGCTGGGTGTATTGCTGGGCGAATTCCGGAGCCTGCGCGGCGATGACCGCGGCGAGCAGCCCGAAGGCGAGGCCGAGCGTTCGCACGACACGGAACATCAAGGTCTTCCTTCGGCGGTGCCTGCCGGGTTGTAGGGCGACCCGCCCGCCCGGGGAGGGTCGCGATTCAATCTTGCCCGAGAGCCGCCGCCACATCCGCCTCGCTCAAGGCGTCGAGCGCCCCGGCGATCTTGATCGCCCGCGTCTTCTCACCGGGCGGGAACAGTAGGACCACCGTCTCGGTGCCGGGGCAGGACGGGTCGGTGCAGACGATCTCGCTCACGCTGATCGCCGTGTCCAGGCCGTAGCCGCCTGCCTTCCGCAGCCATGCCTCGACCCGCCGCCGGGCGGCGGCGTCGGGCTTTGGCCGGCGTCCGAACAGCGCCACGACGCGGCGTCAGGCCGGCAGGGTGAGCAGGCCGGCCCGGCCGTCTGCGCAGCCGAAGGCGAGGCGGGCGCCGTTGGCGTCCCAAGCGAGCGCCGAGACCGCGCTGCCCCGCACCGCCGGGCGCACCAGCAGTTCCGAGGCGTCGGAGAAGCGCACCAGCAGCACGCAGCCATCCTCGTAGCCGATCGCCAGGACCGGCGCCTTTGGGTGGAACGCGACCTGCGAGACCCGTGCCGGCCGCACGCCGCATTCTCGCGGCGCCTTGCCGGTGGGGCCCTCCTTCGAGTCGAACGGCCAGACGATGGCGGCCTCGGCGCCGCTGGTGGCGAGCCACTTGCCGTCCGCCGACCAGGAGAGCGAGCGTACCTTGGCCGGATAGCCCGACATCCGCATGTGGCCGCGATCGGGCTGGAGGCGCCAGCCGTGCAGCGCGTTCTCCTGCATGGTCGAGACGACGAAGCGGCCATCGGGCGACCACGTCACGTCGAGATGCGAGCCCTTCCACTCGATGAATTCCGGCGGCGTCTCGAGGTTGGGGTACCAGAGGCTGACGCCGTTGTAGTGCGCCACCGCCAACCGGTAGCCCTTCGGCGCGAAGGCGAGGCCGCGCGCGGTGGTGGGCGCCGTGAAGGTCTTCTCCCGGCCCTTGGCGTCGCGGGCGACGACCGTGCGGCCCGAGGCGAAGGCGACCGAGCCGTCGCCGTGGAGCGCCAGCGCGTCGATCCAGCCGCCGTTCTTGGCGCGCGCCAGTTCGGTCGACCGGCCGTCCGCGTCGGTGGCGACCACGCGGCCGTCGTCCCCCCCGCTCACCAGCCGGGTGCCGTCGCCGGCCGCGACGAGGATGCCGCTGTCCGGGTGGGCGGGAACGGTTTCGGTGGCGCCGTCGCGGGCCAGCAGCACGCCGCCGTCGGCGAGCGCCAGGGCGAGCGTGCCCTTGAGCCAGCGGGCCGCGGTGACGTGCGCGCCGGCGGCGATGTCGGCGACATGGTCGGTGAGGGAGGGAGCGGAGACGCTCATGCCGGAGGGCCTTCCTTCAGATCTTGGTCAGCGTCACCGGCGCCTGCCGGGTGACCAGGGTGAACAGGCTCGCGGCGAGGCATAGGCCGGCCGTGATGATGGCGGGAATCGCCAGGGCCGCGATCCCGAGATGCATATGGGCGAAGGTCCCGGCAATCGCCCCGACGAGGAGCGAGAGCCAGACCGAGCCATCGCCGACCCAGCCCAGCCGCGGTCCCCGTCCGGCCAGCGCGAGCGCCGCCTTCTGCCCGAATGCGAACAGCGCGCCCGTGACGAAGGTGGTTCCGGCGCGAAAGCCCTGGACATGGGCGAGCACCGCATTCTGTCCGCCCATGGCGAGCGCCAGGAACAGCGAGGCGACCCCGACATGGGCGTGCTCGGCCGCCAGCGCCACCGCTGCGCTCAGCGCCGCGGCCTCCAGGCCAAGCACCGTCGGCGTGATCCAGCGCGGCGGGCACAGGGCCGCGATGGCCCCGCCGGAGACCGCGCCGACGAGGAAGGCGGCGATCAGCAGCGCCGGCAGTACGGCGCCGAGCGGCTGGCCATGGCCGAGCGCGACAGCGAGCTGTGTCGTGTTCCCGCTCATGAGCGAGGTGTAGAGGCCGCCGAGCCGGATGAAGCCGAGCGCGTCCACAAAGCCGGCGAGTGCGGTGAGCACGATGCCGAAGCCGATCTGCCAGGGGCGGGTCACAGGGCGGACACGGTCGTTAAGGCGCTCTTCGCGGGGCAGGACGCGGCCTGCGACAAACTCGGCCTCGTCCGACAAGGCGTTAGGCCCATCGTCGCGCCCGGTGCGGGCGAATGCAGTTCTTGCCACCTGCCGTCAAGGTTAACCGATCGGTTACCAAATGCGCGCAAATCGAAGCAATCACGGTGAACGCGGCCTCTCACGGCCCCGTTGGTCCGGCGATCCGCAAGCTCGACCGTTGTCCGAGCGCGGGTGAGTTGGAGTGCTGCCATGATCCCCTTCGCTTGCGCCCCTGCCGTCCTGCCCCCGTTCTCCCTGGCGCCGCATGCCGACACGATCCTCGTGGTCGAGGACGAATCCTTCGTCTGCGAGCTGGCCGCCGAGGCCCTGCTCGACGAAGGCTACCGGGTGCTGACGGCGGCCGACGCGGACGAGGCGGAGGCGATCCTGTCGAGCGAGCACGTGGACCTGCTCTTCACCGATATCGATCTGGCCCGCAACACGAACGGCATCGCGCTCGCCCACCGCGCCCGACGCAGCCTGCCGCGCCTGCCGGTGGTCTACACCTCCGGCGGCCGCGAGGGGCTCTCCGCCGCCGAGGCGGTGAACGAATCGGTGTTCATGCCCAAGCCCTACCGCGCCGCGCAGCTCGTGGCCGTGACCAACGACCTGCTGCGCCATCGCAGCTGATCCTCCGCCCTTCTCCAACCGGAACGAGACGTGACCATGCGTCGCCTGATCGCCTGCGCCTTCCTGATGCTCGCCGCGATGCCGGCAGCCCGAGCCGAATGCGATGTCGAGGATACCGGACTGGAACCGGCCATCGCGGCGAAGAAGGAGCTCCAGGAGGCCAAGAACGCGCAGATCGTGCGCGATCTGCGGACGCTCCGCGACGCGGCGATCGTGCTCGATTCCTACGGCTTCCCGGACGAGTGCAAGCGCCTCGTGACGATCGTGAAGGGTCTGGCCGCCAAGCCGGACGACACGATCAAGCGCAGCAGCGACACCGACGAGGAAAAAGCCGAGGAGATCCAGGAATCCCGCGAGCCGAAGGCGCCGCGCGGCCGGTAATCACCGTTTCACCGGGTCCGTCCCGCCGCCCTGACGGCAGCGGGCATCGTAGCTCGACACCGCCGGATCGTCGGCATCCCCGACGGTCACGAGCGACAGCGTCGCCTCCGGGCGTTCGTAACCGTAGCTGCAGAAGCCGAAGCCGGTGCCCGAGCAGGCCTCGACCTCAATGACGCCGCGCTCGATCAACGCCGCCTCTCGGGAAGCCGGATGCTCCGGAGGCGGCCCTTTGATCGGCTTCCATCCGAGCTGCCGCAACGCCTCCCGCGCGCGGGTGACCGTCTGGCCGTAGACGTTCGGGACGAGGCTCCGGCCGTCGCAGAACGCTTCGATGGGTGCGAGCGGCACTATACTCAGCCCCCTCTCGCCCTCCACATGCAGATCGGCCAGGGGCTGCGGAAGCAGATCGCCGTCCCACAGGCGCAGCGCGTCGGCGCCGAAGGGAACGACGCGGCCGATCGAGCGCGCCGCGTCCTTGCGGGTGTAGACGACCGCCCGCAGCACCTCGCCCTCGAACAGGCCGACATTGCCGGCGGCGATCTCGCAGGAGCCGCTGGTGCCCTGCGTGAAGCGGCCCGCGAAGCTGACCGCCTGAAACCGTCCGGCCCGCGCCTCGCCGGTCACCGCCCAGCCGGCTGCGGCCACCTGACGGCCCGCATTCGAGCGCGGTGTCACGACGAACTGGGAGCAGAGATCACGCTCGCCGGCCTCGGGCGGCGCCTTCGGCAGCACCGAGAGCGGCGTGACCGTGACCGCCTCGACCGATGACGACACTGAGAGTCGCGGCGTGTCCCCCAGCGGATAGGCAGGGATCGCCGAGACGCCGACGAGGAGGCCGGCGATCAAAAAAGGGGTGGCGGTATGACGGTTCATGCACTCCCTCGGAATCGGGACCGGCGGCAAAAGCACGGTGACCGGCGCAGGTGCGCCCGGCAAGGCGGAACCGGCGGTCCGTCAGTCGAGGCCGGTGAACCCGTCCGGAAAGGCGCCGCCCCGCGGCAGGCAAACGACCGGCAGGCCGGCATGCCGCGCGATCTGCCCGGCCACCGTCTCCGGGGGGGTCGGTGCGCCCTCGCTCTCGCTGACCACGATTCCAACCAGCGGGACGCCGTGCGCCCGCAGCGTCTCGACGGCAGTGAGCGCGTGGCTGATCGCACCGAGATAGCTGCCGGAGACGAGCAGGGCCGGAACGGCCTGAGCCTTGAGCCAGTCGAGCCCGGTCGCGGCCTCGGTGATCGGGCTCATCAGACCGCCCACACCCTCGATCACCACCGTTTCGTCGTCCGCGGCCTCGGCCAAACGCGCGTCGCACCACCCGACCAGCTCGGACAGGGTAAGGCTGCGTCCCTCGCGGGCGGCGGCGAGGTCGGGCGCCAGCGGCGCGGCGAAGCGCCAGGGCGAGCAGGCCGCGACCGTCGCGGGCGTCACAGGAAGTCCCTGCGCGGCGAGCAGCCGGCCGGTGTCGCTCGCGGAGAAGTCGGGATGGTCGAGCGGGGGAACGCCGCTGGCGAGCGGCTTCAGCGCCCGCACCTGCCGGCCCTGCCCGCGCAGCCGGCGGACCAAGGCGGCGGTTGTATAGGTCTTGCCGATTTCGGTGCCGGCACCGACGACGAACAGGGCGGGTAGGGGCATGGCGTGCGGATCGCTCGGGCGAGACAACGGCGTCTTCTCACCCGCATCCTCATTCTGAGGTGCCGACTACGGCGGGCTGCGAAGGATCATCCGGTTCGCGGGTGATCCTTGGAGCCTCCCTCGAGGCTGCTGCGCATCATCTCAGGATGAGGCCGTGCGGTGGAGCGACCGGGCCGGTCGCTCGCCTGTGCGGGACCTACTTCTCGACGAAGGCCTTCTCGATCACGTAGTGGGCCGCCTCGCCGTGGTTGCCTTCCTCGTAGCCCAGCCCCGTCAGCATCTCGCGGGTGTCCTTGATCATCTCAGGGCTGCCGCACAACATGAAGCGGTCGTTCTCGATCGACATCGGCGGCAGCCCGATATCCTCGAACAGCTTGCCCGAGGTCATCAGGTCGGTGATCCGGCCGCGGTTGCGGAACGGCTCGCGCGTCACGGTCGGGTAGTAGATGAGCTGATTGGCGATCATCTCGCCGAGGAACTCATGCTTCGGCAGCGTCTCGGTGATGGTCTCGCCGTAGGCCAGTTCCTGCACCTGGCGGCAGCCATGGACCAGCACGACCTTCTCGAAGCGGTCATAGGTCTCCGGATCCTTGATGATCGACAGGAAGGGCGCGAGACCGGTGCCGGTGCCGAGCAGGTAGAGGTGCTTACCCGGCAGGAGGTTGTCGAGCACCAGCGTGCCGGTCGGCTTCTTGCCGATCATGATCGGATCGCCGACCTTGAGGTGCTGCAGCTTCGAGGTGAGCGGGCCGTTCGGCACCTTGATGGAGAAGAACTCCAGCTCCTCCTCGTAATTGGCCGAGACAACCGAGTAGGCGCGCAGCAGCGGCCGGCCCTCGACCTCGATGCCGATCATCGTGAACTCGCCGTTGCGGAAGCGGAACGAGGGATCGCGCGTCGTGCGGAAGGAGAAGAGCGTGTCGGTCCAGTGATGGACGGAGAGGACGCGCTCCTCGTTGTACTTGCTCATCGGCCGCAGGTTTCCCGATTCTCGAAGCGTCGAAAGCGGGCTCTTCTCGCAGTTGCAGCATCCGCGTCAAGACGCAGCGCGGCCACAGCGCTCGGAATGTGGGTTTGTCTGGAACTGTTCTTGAAGCCGGCGCATGCCTGCCCCGGCCCGAGCGCAACGCAGGTCGGTCCTACAGCGGCTTCAGCTCCGCCTCGATCTCCGCCCGGCGCGGTTCGAGGAAGGGCGGCAGGGCGAGACCTTCGCCGAGACGCTCCATCGGCTCGTCGGTGGCGAAGCCCGGCCCGTCGGTGGCGATCTCGAACAGGATGCCGTTGGGCTCGCGGAAATACAGGCTGCGGAAGTAGTAACGATCGACGGGGCCGCTGGAGGGTACGCGCCGTTGCTTCAGGCGGTCGGCCCAAGCCTCGTAATCGGCGTCCGGGATGCGGAAGGCGACGTGATGGACGGCGCCGGCACCCTGGCGGGCCTGTGTCCCCGAACCTTTGAGGAGTTGCACCTCCGCGGACGGACCGCCCGCGCCGGTCTCGAACACACTCACCTCGCCCTCGGGCAGCTCGAAGGTTCTCGCGCGGCGGAAGCCGAGGATCTGCGTCAGCACGGCCTCGGTGCGCTCCGGCTGGGAGACCGTGAGACGGATCGGCCCGAGCCCACGGATCTGGTGCTCGGGCGGCACGGGGCTGCCCGCCCAGGGATGGGCCTCGCCCGTGCCGCCGTCATCGACGAGGCTGAGGCGCTGGCCCTCGCCGTCCTCGAAATCGAGGGTGAGGCGGCCGTCCCGCTCGATCGCCGGATGGTGGCTCACGCCCTGGCGGCCGAAATGCTCGCGCCACCAGTCGAAGCTCGCCGCGCCGCCGACCCGCAACAGGGTGCGCGAGATGCTGTCGGTGCCGCGCTGCTCGGCGGGTGCCGGCCAATCGAAGAAAGTGATGTCGGTGCCAGGCGAGGCGCGGCCGTCGGCGTAGAACAGGTGATAGGCCGAGACGTCGTCCTGATTGACGGTCTTCTTGACGAGGCGAAGCCCCAGCACGCGGGTGTAGAAGGCGAGGTTGTCGGCCGCCCGCGCCGTGATGGCGGTGACGTGGTGGAGTCCGGTGAGCTGCATCGCTTGGGCCCTCGCGCGGGAAGCGGGTTCGAGCCCATCAGATAGGGATTTTGGGCCTGAGCCCAAGGCACCGGCCTCGCGTCATCATTCATCGGCACGGCAGGCCACAGATCAGGCATGGAAAAGGCCGGCAACGCGTCTCCGCGTCCCGGCCTTGTTCAACCCCGAATCGGGGAGAGACGCTTACAGCCCCTTCGGCCGCCCGGCCGCGACCACCAGCATCCGGCCGTCGCCCAGCGTGCGCGCCCCGGCCCGGCGGATGTCATCCTGGGTCACGCTCGCCACGAGGTCGTTGCGGCGGGCGATGTAGTCCATGCCGAGGCCTTCGAAGGCGATCTGCACGAGCTGGTTGGCGATCTTGGTCGAGGTGTCGAAGCCCAGCGCGTAGGAACCGGTGAGGTAATCCTTGGCCTTCTGCAGCTCCTCGTCGGAGGGGCCATCGGCGATGAGGCGGTGGATTTCCTCGCCGATCACGTCGAGGGCCTCGACCACGCGCTCGTTCTTGGTGGCGGTGTAGCCCCAGGTCATGGCCACGCCCCGGTGCGAGGTGAGCGAGGTGCCGACCGAGTAGGCCAGACCGCGCTTCTCGCGCACTTCCTGGAACAGGCGCGAGGTGAAGGCGCCGCCGCCCAGAATGTGGTTGAGCACGTAGGCCGGGATGAAGTCGGGGTCGCGCCACGCCACGCCCGGCAGGCCGAAGCGGATCACCGATTGCGGCACGTCGAGATCGACGACGATGCGCCGGCCGAGTTCGTTGATCGCGGTCGGCGGCACGGGCTTGAGCGGGCCGGCCTCGGGCAGGCTGCCGAAGGCGCGGGCGACCATGCCGGTGATCTCCGCCTCGTCGAAGGCGCCCACAGCCGCGACCTTCAGGCTTCCGCGGCCGACCACGGCGCGGTGGAGCGCCACGAGGTCGTCGCGGGTGATCGCCGACAGGGTCTCGACGGTGCCGGCGGAGGGGCGGCCGTAGGCGTGGCCGGGGAAGGCCTCGCGGAAGTAGCGGCGGGAGGCCAACACGCCGGGATCGTTCTGCTGGTAGCGCAGGCCGGCGATCATCTGCGCCCGCACCCGCTCGATCGCGGCGGGATCGAAGCGCGGCTCGGCGAGCGCGAGGGTGAGCAGGCGGATCGCCTCGTCGGCGTGCTTGACCAGCGTCTTGAGCGAGCCGCCGATGGAATCGGGGCCGGTATGGAAGCTCAGCTCGATCGCGCGGGCGGCGAGCGCCTCCTGGAAGGCATCGGAATCGAGATCGCCGGCGCCCTCGTCGAGCAGGCGCGCCATCATCTGCGCGGTGCCCGCCTTGCCCTCCGCGTCCTGCGCCGCACCGCCCTCGAAGGTGAAGGAGAGCGCGATCATCGGCACCACCGGCGAGGCGACGTGCCACGCCTCGATGCCGGGGGCAGCCGCGAGCGGCAGCGCCTGGGTCGGCGTGGTCGCGGTGCGCGTGCCGGTCTCGGCGAGATTCATCGGAAGTTCCTTAAAGCGTCTTTTCACAAACGGCGCCGCCGGCCCTCCGGCGGCGCGAAGAATTGGGCGGGCTCAGGCGACCGCCACGTCCATCGCCAAGTCCGTCTCGCGAGCCTTGGTGAGGTAGCCGGTCACCGAGCGGGCGGGCACGAGGTAGCGGGCGGCCACCGCCACGAGCCGGTCGCGGGTCACCGCCTCGATCTCGGTCGGCCAGGCGCGCACCTCCTCGACGGTCTCGCCGATGGCGAGCGCCGAGCCGTAGATGCGGGCAAGCGAGGATTGCGAGTCGGAGGAGTAGACCGTCTCGGCCACGAGCCGGGTCTTGGCCCGCTCGATCGCCTCCGGATCGAGCGCCTCGGGGACGCGGCGCAGCACGCGATCGACGTGCTCCTCCAGGGCCTCCAGGCTCACGCCCTCGGCCGGCACGGCGTAGACGGCAAACCGCGTGTCGTCGATGGCCGACCCCATGTACCAGGCGCCGGCATTCACCGCGACGCCCATCTCCAGCACCAGCTTGCGGTAGAGGAACGAGGTCGCGCCGCCGCCGATCACCTCGGCGAGCAGTTCCAGTGCGTGGCCCTCGCCGTCACGGGCGGTCATGCAGGAGGGGGTGAGATAGAGGCGCTGCAGGGTCGGCTGCTCGACCTTCGGATCGGCCACCGCGATGCGGCGCATCGCCCGCGGCTCCGGCTCGCGGGGCCGCGTCCGAAGCGGACGCGCGCCCTGCGGTGTCACCCGGCCATAGGTGTCCTCGGCCAGCCGACGCACCTCGTCGGGCGTCACGTCGCCGGCCACCACCAGGATCGCGTTCTCGGGCGTGTAGAAGCGCTTGTAGTAGTCGATGGCGTGGGTGCGGTTCAGTTCCTCGATCTCGTGCATCCAGCCGATGATCGGGATGCCGTAGGGGTGATGCACGAAGAGCGAGGCCGACATCGCCTCAGAAAGCTGGGCCGAGGGATCGGTCTCGACCCGCATCCGCCGCTCTTCCAGCACCACGTCACGCTCGGGCGCCACGACGGCGTCGTCGAGGACGAGACCGCTCATCCGGTCGGCCTCGAAGGACATCATCGTCGAGAGGTGGTCGCGGGCGACGCGCTGGAAATAGGCGGTGTAGTCGTAGCTGGTGAAGGCGTTCTCCTGGCCACCAAGCGACGAGACCGCCCGCGAGAAGGCGCCGGCCGGATGCCGCTCGGTGCCCTTGAACATCAGGTGTTCGAGGAAGTGGGCGATACCGGACTGGCCGATCGGATCGTCGGCCGAACCGTTGCGGTACCAGATCATGTGGGTCGCCACCGGCGCCCGGTGGTCGGGCACCACGACAACGTCGAGCCCGTTGTCGAGCACGAAGGCGGTGACCTCCGGGCCGCCGGCCTCGGAGCGCCCGAACGGGGCAGCATCCACGCGGCCGGCGTGATTCAGGCCTCGCTGCGGTCCCACGGGCGCGATGGCCTTCCGGTAGAGGTGCATCCTGCTGTCCTTTGCGGGGGCTCTTCCGCCCTCCGCGCTTCCCGTCTCAAGAATCCCGGCATTGTCCCGAGATCGTAGGCCGATGGCAAATCCCGTACCGCGCGGCGTGTCCGCGCGGTCACGGTCCGTCCGAATGCTTGACGACTTCGCGGTTCCTTCCGCTGCGAAGGATCCGCATCAGGAAGGTTGCGCTCAGCGCCGGGACTGATCCCTGATATAGGCACGCGGATCGGCTTCGTCGCGGTCGTTGATCGGACCGCCGATGGGACCGCCCTGCGGCTTGGCGACCTTCACCGGCGACTTGCGGTAGCCCGTGGGCGGATCGGTCAGCGTGTCGCGGTCGGGCTCGACCAGCGAGGGTTCGGTCTTGTCGGGGGTCCCCTTGAGAAGCTCGAACGGGCTGAGCCAAGTGGAGGTACGGGTATCGCCCTCGCCGGGGGCGTTCGCCGGCCCGGTCAGGGCGCCGGCGCCGGCGCGCCGGCCGGCCTCCAGCTCGTAGACCGAGAGCGTCTCGTTGTTGTCGTTCATGCGCCCCTGAGCGCCGCGGACGATCGGCTTCTTCGCCTCGACGGCGGCGCGCTCGCGCTGGACCAGCTCGGGGTCCTTCGGCCAGGCCGGGTCGGCTTGGCGGGTGCGCGGCACGGGCAGGCCGGCGGTCAGGTCTTCCTTGCCGCCGAGCTTCGGCGGCATGGCGAGCGGAGCGCGCTCGCGGTAGGTGATGGCGGGGCGCTCCGGCTCGATCAGGCCGAGATTGCTCAGCGTGTCGCGCATGAACTCACCCTCGGCCCGGGCCGGGCCGGCGGCGAGGCCGGGCAACAGGGCCGCGCCCAAGGTCGCACTTAAGGCCAAGGGGCGGATCGATCCGAAAGCCCGCGAGACGCTGCGCCGCCCGTTCATGCTATTTTCCCCAAGGTTTCAAGAACCGGCTCCGCCCGCTTTTCAACCGGGGCAGTCAGCCGGCGGGCCACTCGATGTGAGTCGCGGACCGAGACCTTCCGAACCGAGGTGAGCCGGGTTTCGGGCGAAGGTATGGCGCCTTGACGCAGCCGGGATGAAGTTCCCGTCAGGCTTGGGGATGCGTGCGGTCCTCCGACACATCCGCATGCGGGCTGCGCCCGACCGGCCGCAGGCTGTCGAGGATCAGGCCGACGACGCCCGCGACGATGGCCGCATCCGCCACGTTGAACACGTACCAGGACCACGTCCCCGCATGCAGGTGGACGAAGTCGAACACGGCGCCGTAGGCCGCCCGGTCGATGGCGTTGCCGAGCGCGCCGCCGACGATGAGGCCCAGCGCCACGGCGAGCAGCCGCGAGCCGGCCCGAACCATCCACACCGACAGGCCGATCGCGGCGGCGAGCGAGATGCCGACGAGCAGCCAACGCCCCAGGCCGCCCTCCTGCTGGAACAGACCGTAGGACACGCCTCGGTTCCAGACGACGACGAAGTCCGCAAAGGGCGCCAGCCGCCAGGGCTGGGTCAACACGAGATCGGTGCCGAAATAGAGCCAGAGCTTGGAGGCCTGATCGAGGACCAGGGTGGCGAGCAAGGCGGCGAGGCCGGAGCGGAAGGGGGTCACGCCACTCCCGCCTCCGGATGGGCGGCATCCCATTCCCGCAGAGCCTTCGCGTCGCGCGGCGTCACATCCGGATAGTCGGGATCGCTGCCGACCTCGGGCGTGACCCGCCAGGAGCGGGCGCATTTGGTGCCCGCGGCGCGCTCGGGCACCACCGCCACGCCCTTCACCTCGTCGAGGCGGAAGGCGTCCGTCGGGCCTTCGCCCGCGCGGACCGTGATCGCCGAGGTAATGCAGACATCGGCGAAATCGACCCCGTCGAGGGCGCCGAGCAGGTCGGGGTCCGACACGTAGACGGTCGGTGCCGCCTCCAGGCTGGCACCGATGCGCTTGGCTGCGCGCTCGATCTCGAGCGCGCCGGTGACGACGCGGCGAACCTTGCGCACCTTCTGCCAGCGCGCGGCGAGCGCCTCGTCGCGCCACGCGGCCGGCGTCTCCGGCAGGGTCTGGAGATGCACCGAGCCGTCCTGCGACGGGTAGCGGTCGAGCCATGCCTCCTCCGCCGTGAAGGCGAGGACGGGGGCCAACCAGATCGTGACCCTGCGGAACGCCTCGTCGATGACCTGCAACGCGGCGCGGCGGGTCACCGAGGAGATCGGATCGCAGTAGAGCGCGTCCTTGCGCACGTCGAAGTAGAAGGCCGAGAGGTCGCCGGTCATGAAGCCGTTGAGCAGCGCCACGATCCGCTTGGTGTCGAAGGCGGCGTAAGCCTCACGGATCTCGCCGTCGAGCTGGGCGAGGCGGTGCAGGATGAAGCGCTCCAGCTCCGGCATGTCGGAGATGGGCACGTCGTCGCCGGGCACCCGGTGGGCGAGCGAGCCGAGCATCCAGCGCAAGGAGTTGCGCAGCTTGCGGTAGGTCTCGGCGAAGGTCTTCACGATCTCCGGCCCGATACGCAGATCGTCGGAATAGTCGGCCGCCGCGACCCACAAGCGGAGGATGTCGGCGCCCGATTCCTTGATGACGTTCTGCGGCGCGACGACGTTGCCGCGCGACTTCGACATCTTCTCGCCCTTGGCGTCGAGGACGAAGCCGTGGGTGAGCACCACGTCGTAGGGGGCGTGGCCGCGCGTGCCGCAGGATTCGAGCAGCGAGGACTGGAACCAGCCCCGATGCTGGTCGGAGCCCTCCAGATACATCACCGTGTCCGGTCCGCCATCGACCGCGCGGCGGATGCCGGCAAGGCCGGGAAACGCTTGCGCGTCGTCCAGCACGAAGGCGTGGGTCGAGCCGGAATCGAACCAGACGTCGAGGACGTCAGTGACCTTCTCGTAGTTCGCCGGATCGTGCTCGGGCGCCAGGAAGCGCTCCGTGGCGCCCTCCGTGAACCATGCGTCCGCGCCTTCCGCCGCAAAGGCTTCGGCAATGCGGGCGTTGACGCCCTCGTCGCGCAGCACCTTTCCGGTCTCGCGCTCGACGAAGACGGTGATCGGCACGCCCCAGGCGCGCTGGCGCGAGACCACCCAGTCGGGCCGCCCCGCCACCATACCGTTGATGCGGTTTTTTCCCTGCGGCGGAACCCACTGCGTCTGTTCGATGGCGTGAAGAGCGGTCTCGCGAAGGGTCCGGTTGCCCAAGGAGTCCACCGGCCGGTCCATGGCGATGAACCATTGCGGCGTGTTGCGGAACAGGACCGGCTTCTTCGAGCGCCAAGAATGCGGGTATTGGTGGCGCAGCACCCCGCGGGCGACCAGCGCGCCGACCTCCGTCAACGCGGCGATCAGCGCCTTGTTGGCGTCGCCCTTCTCGCCCTTGGCGGTGAAGACGAAGCGGCCGGTGAAGCCCGGCGCTTCCTTGGTCAGCATGCCGTCGGCATCGACGGTGTAGGGGATGCGGGTGTCGATGCCGGCTTCCGTGAGGCGGCGGCCATTGGCCATCCAGACCTCGAAATCCTCGCGGCCGTGGCTCGGCGCCGTGTGAACGAAGCCGGTGCCGGCTTCGTCGGTGACGTGCTCGCCCTCCAGCATCGGCACCGGGAAGCCGTAGCCGGGATCGAAGGGTGCCAGCGGATGCGACAGGGTGAGCCCGGCGAGATCCGCCGCCGCCACGTCGGCCACGCGCTCGAACGCCTCGACGCGGGCGGCCTTGAACACGCCCTCGGCAAGCGCATCGGCGAGCAGATAGGTGTCGCCGGCCTTCGCCCAGTTGTCGTCGGCGGCTTGCGTGACGCGGTAGAGCCCGTAGGCCACGCGCTTGGAATAGGCGACGGCGCGGTTGGCCGGCAGGGTCCAGGGCGTGGTGGTCCAGATCACGACGCGGGCGTTCGACAGTTCGGCCGGCGCCCCTTCACGGATCGGGAACGCCACGAACACCGTGTCGCTGACATGCTCCTCGTACTCGACCTCGGCCTCGGCGAGCGCGGTCTTCTCCACCACCGACCACATCACCGGCTTCGAGCCGCGGTAGAGCTGGCCGGAGGCGGCGAACTTCATCAGCTCCGCGGCGATGCGCGCCTCGGCCGGGTAGGCCATGGTCGAGTAGGGATGATCCCAATCGCCGGTGACGCCGAGCCGCTTGAACTCCTCGCGCTGGATGTTCAGCCACTCGGCGGCGAAGGCGCGGCATTGCTGGCGGAATTCCAGCACCGGCACCTCGTCCTTGTTCTTGCCCTTGGCGCGGTACTGCTCCTCGATCTTCCACTCGATCGGCAGGCCGTGGCAGTCCCATCCCGGCACGTAATCCGCGTCGCGGCCGAGCGCGCCCTGCGAACGCACGACCACGTCCTTGAGGATCTTGTTGAGCGCGTGGCCGATATGGATGTTGCCGTTGGCGTAGGGCGGCCCGTCATGCAGCACGAAGCGCGGACGCCCCTTCGCGGCGGCGCGGATCTTCTCGTACAGGCCGACCTCCTTCCAGCGCTCCAGCAGGAGCGGCTCGCGGGTGGGCAGCCCCGCGCGCATCGGGAAGTCGGTCTTCGGCAGGAACAGGGTCCGCGAATAGTCGCGGGCGGCCGCGGGGGCGGCGTCGGTCTGGTCGCTCATGGGTTCGGCAGAATTCTCGTCGCAGGGGGACGGCGATCAGGGAAACAGGCAGAAGGCTTCACCCGGCATCCGGGGCGGCCGCCAGTGCGGCGCCTTACGCGGAGGCCGGGCCCGTAATTCGCGTCGCGGGGGAGATGAGGCCGAACATGCCGTGCTTCTAAAGCGCTCTCCGGCCAAGGGGAAGAGCCGAGAAGACGCCCCAAACGCGGACCGGGACGATCGCGGAACGGGAGGCCGGGCGCGGGGCCCCACGTTTCTCGGTTCCTGTTAATCCGTCGCCAGGACTGCGACATCGGAGCGCCCACCCCTTGCACAGCCCCTGCATCCTTGCCATCAGCCGCGCGCAACAGGGGCTCCGGCCGGCAGCGAGACGATGCCGGAGTGACCAAGGTGTCGTCAGTTACAAAGGCGGCCCTGACTACCGATGTGCGATTGAGCACTGAAATTAAAGAGACTAGCGTCCGCCCAAAGCCGCCCGGGCGAGGCCGCGCGACACGGTATCGGTGAGGAAACATGGCCCATTCCGCAACGCCTGATGCGGGCGCCCACGGCGCGCAGCCGGCCGCCCACGTGCCCTGGTACCGGGTGCTCTACATCCAGGTGCTGATCGCCATCGTGATCGGCGTCCTGCTCGGCTGGCTCAGCCCGGAATGGGGCAAGTCGATGAAGTGGCTCGGCGACGCCTTCATCGCCCTGATTAAGATGCTGATCGCGCCGATCATCTTCTGCACCATCGTCCACGGCATCGCCTCGATCGGCGACCTCAAGAAGGTCGGCCGCGTCGGCCTCAAAGCGCTGATCTATTTCGAGGTCGTCTCCTCCCTGGCACTCCTCATCGGCATCATCGTCGGCGAGGTGATCCAGCCGGGTGCCGGCTTCGGCGCCGACGTGTCGAAGCTCGATGCCAAGGCGGTCGAGGGCTACGCCAGCAAGGCGGCGGCCGATTCCACGATCGCTCACATCCTGGCGATCATCCCCAAGAGCTTCTTCGACGCCTTCGCCACCGGCGACCTGCTGCAGGTCCTGCTGATCTCGGTGCTCACCGGCGTCGTGCTCACCGGCATGGGCGAGAAGGGCGCCGGCATCACCCGCGGCATCGACGCGGCGGGTCAGGTGTTCTTCCGCATCATCGGCCTCGTGGTGAAGCTCGCCCCGATCGGCGCCTTCGGCGCCATGGCCTTCACGGTCGGCCAGTACGGCATCGGCAAGGTGATCGACCTCGCCTGGCTGGTCGGCACCTTCTACACCACCTCGCTGGTGTTCATCTTCGTCGTCCTCGGCGGCATCGCGGCGTTCGCCGGCTTCTCGATCATCAAGTTCCTGGCCTACATCAAGGACGAGCTGTTGATCGTGCTCGGCACCTCGTCCTCCGAGACCGTGCTGCCGCACATGATGACCAAGATGAAGCGCCTGGGCGCCTCGGATTCGGTCGTGGGGCTCGTGATCCCGACGGGCTACTCGTTCAACCTCGACGGCACCAACATCTACATGACGCTCACCACCCTGTTCCTGGCGCAGGCGGTGGGCGCCGACCTCTCGGTCGGGCAGTACGCGACGATCTTCCTCGTCGCCATGCTGACCTCGAAGGGCGCCTCGGGCGTGACCGGCGCCGGCTTCATCACGCTGGCCGCGACGCTGGCCGCCATCCCCGGCAACCCGGTGCCGGTGGCGGCGATGACCCTGGTGCTCGGCGTCGACAAGTTCATGTCGGAGTGCCGCGCGCTCACCAACCTCATCGGCAACGGCGTCGCCACCGTCGTCGTCTCCCGGTGGGAGGGCGAGCTCGACAAGACCAAGCTCGCCGAGGTGATGGCGCATCCGTTCTCGATCGGCACCGAGATCTCGGACGAGGCGCCCGAAGGCCCCGGCGAGGAGCACTCGCCCACGACCCCGAAGGCCGTCGCGGCGCAGTAGACCAGCCTTGGGCTCCGACGCTTTGCGGATCGGAATCGATCTCGGCGGCACCAAGATCGCCGGGATCGTTCTCGACGCCGACGGGGCGACGCGGGCAGAGTCTCGCGTGCCGACCCCGCGCGGCAATTACGAAGGGACGCTCGACGCCATCGCCGGCCTCGTTGCGGCGCTGGAGCGTCAGGCCGGCACCGCGGGGGCAAGCGTCGGCGTCGGCATGCCCGGCGCGATCTCCCGCGCTACGGGCCTGATCAAGAACGCCAACTCGCTCTGGCTGAACGGCCGGCCTTTCGCGGAGGACCTCGCCGCGCGCCTCGGCCGCCCGGTTCGGGTCGAGAACGACGCCAACTGCCTCGCCGTCTCGGAAGCCGTGGACGGAGCCGGCGCGGGCGAAGCCATCGTCTGGGCGATCATCCTCGGCACCGGCGTCGGCTCGGGCATCGCACTGCAGGGGCAGGCGTTGACCGGCCGCAACGCCATCGCCGGGGAATGGGGCCACAATCCCCTCCCCTGGCCACGCGACGACGAACGCCCCGGCCCCGCCTGCTATTGCGGCCGCCACGGCTGCCTAGAGACCTGGCTCTCCGGCCCGGGCCTTTCCGCCGACTTCTTCCGCCGCACGGGAGAAAGCCGGAGCGGCGAGGAGATCGTCGCGCGTGCCGAAGGCGGCGATGCGGTCGCCCTTGCGGCGATGGCGCGCCACCGCGACCGGCTCGGACGCGGCATCGCCCACGTGGTCAACCTCCTCGACCCCGACGTGATTGTGCTCGGCGGCGGCCTGTCGCGGGTCGAGGGCCTCGTCGCGGCTTTGCCCGAAGCGATCGCGCCACATGTCTTCACCGACACCTTCGACACGCCGGTCCGGGCGAGCCGGCACGGCGACGCCTCGGGCGTACGCGGCGCGGCCTGGCTCTGGGGGACGGCATGATCGACTGGCTTCGCCGCCTGCTCGGCTGGGATCGCCCGCCCGCGCCGGCTCCGCCCACAGTGGTCTGGAGGCCGCCGCAGGGGCGCGGCGAGGCGGCGATCGACGCTCCAACCCCACCTGTGGCGCTCTGGGAGCCGACGCCTCAGCCGCCGCAACACCGCAGCGAGGCGGAGATCGACGCCGTCGAGGTGGCCCTTGAGAGCCTGATCGCAGCCGGGCTCCGACTCGGTCCACACTATGAGGGGATGGACCGGCGCGCGGTCGCGCGGGTGATGGCGGAACATCCCGAGTTCGCACTGGGCGACGACAACGAGACATTGTCGCTGACGGAGCGCAGCCCGGAGGCGCTCTCGATCGACATCCTGTGGAGTTATCGCGCCCTGGCGGACGGGGTCGAGGACGAGTTCGCCAACGCGGTAATCTTCGTCGATCACTGCTACGACGGCGCCGACGCGGACACCTATCGCGACCTGTTCGCTCGGCTGATCGCGGTCGCCGGGGTCTGGACCGACCGCGGCGTGACCGTCTCTCGCGTGCCGGGACTCGGCCCTTACGGTCACGGCTTCCGCGTCGCGTTCGAGACCGAGCCGCCGATCCCGCCCCTCACCTTTCCAGCCGACAAGAACTTCGACTGGAGCCTGCTCGAACAGCTCGACGCGCACCGGCCGGCGGGCGAGACGCGCCGCTTCCGGATCGCCGCCGACGGCGGAGCGGGACTGGTGCTGTTCCTCGACGACGCCGAGGCCCGAGCGATCGCCCTGCGCCTCGGCTGGGGCCCGGACGATCTGTGACGCCCCTATCCGAGCTAAGTCTTCGGGAGGCTCATCGCTCCTCATGCTGAGGTGCCGAGCCAATGCTCGGCCTCGAAGCCCCCGGAACGGTCGATCCGCCGGCATCGGTTTGATAGGGCCGATGTCGCAATGGGCTTCGAGGCCGCTGCGCGGCACCTCAACATGAGGAGCGGCGCGGATATCGGAAAAGGTCCCATCGACCGATCTGTAGGGCCGGCGCACGGCTCGCACGTCACGTCAGCATTGACTTCACCCGCCCGCCTTCCGAAAACCCGCCGTCCCCACCGCGGGGCGCGCTTCGCAAAATCACGGTCCCATCATGCCCATCCTGACCTTCCCCGACGGCAACACCCGCGCGTACGACGCCGCGGTGACCGGCCGGACCGTGGTGGAGGGCATCGCCAAGTCGCTCGCCAAGCGCACGGTCGCCATGGCGCTCGACGGCACGGTGCGCGACCTCGACGACACGATCGAAGCGGATGCCGCTATCGAGTTCCTCTCGCGCGACGACCCGCGCGCGCTCGAACTGATCCGCCACGACTGCGCGCACGTGCTGGCGGAGGCCGTGCAGGCGCTCTGGCCCGGCACGCAGGTGACGATCGGCCCCGTGATCGAGAACGGCTTCTACTACGACTTCGCCAAGGACGAGCCCTTCACGCCCGAGGACTTCCCGAAGATCGAGGCGAAGATGCGCGAAATCATTTCGCGTGACGTGCCCTTCACCAAGGAGGTCTGGACTCGCGACGACGTGAAGAAGCTCTTCGCCGACAAAGGCGAGAGCTACAAGGTCGAGCTGGTCGATGCGATCCCGCCGGGCGAGGATCTGAAGATCTACCGCCAGGGCGAATGGTTCGACCTCTGCCGCGGCCCGCACATGACCTCGACGGGCAAGGTCGGCGCGGCCTTCAAGCTGATGAAGGTCGCAGGCGCCTATTGGCGGGGCGATTCCAACAACCCGATGCTGACGCGCATCTACGGCACCGCCTGGGCCTCTCAGGCCGATCTCGACGCCTACCTGCACCGGCTGGAGGAGGCCGAGCGCCGCGATCACCGGCGGCTCGGACGTGAGATGGACCTGTTCCACTTCCAGGAGGAGGGGCCGGGCGTCGTGTTCTGGCACGCCAAGGGCTGGACGATCTTCCAGGAGCTGATCGCCTATATGCGCCGCCGCCTGAAGGGCGACTACGCCGAGGTGAACGCGCCGCAGATCCTCGACAAGTCGCTGTGGAAGACTTCGGGCCACTGGGGCTGGTACCGCGAGAACATGTTTGCGGCCCAATCCGCCGGCGAGGAGGCCGAGGACAAGCGCTGGTTCGCCTTGAAGCCGATGAACTGCCCCGGCCACGTGCAGATCTTCAAGCATGGCCTGAAATCCTACCGCGACCTGCCGCTGCGCATGGCCGAATTCGGCGTGGTTCACCGCTACGAGCCGTCGGGCGCCATGCATGGCCTGATGCGCGTGCGCGGCTTCACCCAGGACGACGCGCACATCTTCTGCACCGAGGACCAGCTCGCCGCCGAGTGCCTGAAGATCAACGACCTGATCCTCTCGACCTACGCCGATTTCGGCTTCGACCAGATCCTGGTGAAGCTCTCGACGCGCCCCGAGAAGCGCGTCGGCTCCGACGCCCTGTGGGACCACGCCGAAGCGGTGATGACCCAGGTGCTGGCGCAGATCGAGGAGCAGTCGGCCGGGCGGATCAAGACCGCGGTCAACCCCGGCGAAGGCGCCTTCTACGGGCCGAAATTCGAGTACGTGCTGCGCGACGCCATCGGCCGCGACTGGCAGTGCGGCACGACGCAGGTCGACTTCAACCTGCCGGAGCGGTTCGACGCCAGCTACATCGACGCCGACAGTCAGAAGAAGCCGCCGGTGATGATCCACCGCGCCATCTGCGGCTCGATGGAGCGCTTCACCGGCATCCTGATCGAGCATTTTGCGGGGCATTTCCCGCTCTGGCTCGCGCCGGTGCAGGTGGTGGTGGCGACGATCACCAGCGATGCCGACGCCTATGCCCGCGAGGTGGTGCGGGTGCTGGAGCGCGCGGGGCTCCGGGTCGAGGCGGATCTCCGCAACGAAAAGATCAACTACAAGGTCCGCGAGCACTCGCTGGCCAAGGTGCCGGTGCTGCTGGCGCTCGGCCGCCGCGAGGCGGAGGAGCGCACGGTCTCGGTGCGGCGCATGGGAAGCCAGAAGACGACCACGATGGCGCTTGATGCGGCGCTTGCCGCCTTCATCGAGGAGGCGACCTCCCCGGATCGCCGCCGCGCGGACGCCGTCGCCGACAGCCTGCCGAGCACCGACGCGGTGCTCGACGGCCGCCACGTCGAGGTTCCGGCGCCGTAGTTCAGGGCGTCGCCGGGAGCGGTGCGCGCCAACGGTCGCGCATCGCTTCCAGAGCGTTGGCGTAATCGTCGCTCCAGGGCCGACGGGACATATCGGGCGCGACCACGCTCCAGCCTAGATCCTGTGCCTCGCGTATCGTCGCAGGATCGCGCGTCATCAGGACGACGCTGGATTTCGTCCGCTCGATCTGGACGTCCTTCCCCTGGGACGATTCCATGCGCGCCAGCAGAGTCAATTCCCGCTCAGCCGCCAGCCGTGCCAAAACCTGCCGCAGGTCAAAGTGACGGTTGCTGATGTGAAATGCGAGCAGACCGTGTTGGTCGAGATGGGCAAGGTACACGGCAAGCGCCTCGCTGGTCAGGAGATGGACCGGGATCGCATCCGAGGAGAAGGCGTCGATAATCAGGATCCGCGCCTGTCCGATCCGGTCAGCGAGGGTTAGACGCGCATCGCCTTGGACAGTCTGGGCCTCGGGAGCACATTCGGACAGAAATCGGAAGAGCTTCGCGTCCCGGGCAAAGCGAATCACCACCGGGTCGATCTCGTAGAACGACCACGTCTCGCCAGCGCGCGCATAGCAGGCAAGGCTACCGGCTCCGAGCCCGACCACGGAAACCACTGGGGTCGCTCCGTTAACCCGTCGGCTGATCTCGAACACATTCGAGAGCGGCCCGCCGGGGGCGTAGTAGGTGGCCGGCACAGGGCGTCCGATGCTCGGCGTGCCGTCGTCCTCGCGCAGTCGCATGGCGCCGTGAATGGTCGTGCCGTGCGCAAGGACGCGGTAGCGTCCGTCCGGCGTGGTTTGGAGACGGTGGAGGCCGAAGAAGCTGCGGTACTGCCCAGCGTCAGTTGAGGCCGTGAGCTGAAACAGGACGGCGACGGCACCAACGGCACTTCCCATCAGCGCAAACCGGATCGAGCTACGCCACGTCGTCGCGAAGCAGAGCAGAAGACTGATCAGCAGCGTGCCCTTCCCGAACGAAGGGCCCCCCGCGATGGTGGCCAGCATTGCCGCAAGGACGGCACAGACCACGATCACGATGGTGCGGGCTGCTCCTCCGGCCACCGCTCGGAACGTGCCGGATACGATGGCGGGCCGACATAGCAAGGCGGCGGCGAGAAGAAGCGGATACTCGTGCACGCCGGAGAAGATGACCGGCGCCACAAGCGCGGCGAAGATGCCGCCGATGACGCCGCCCAGAGAGGTGCAGAGGTAGAATTCGGTGAGCCGGGCCGCGGAGGGCCGCAGGGCATAGACGGAACCGTGGGCGATCAGGGCGTTGACGAGGAGCAGGCCGAGGGTCACGCCGAGGTCGAACAGAAACGACGTGTGCCCGATGAACATCGCGCCGAAAGCGACGGCCGTACCTGCGATCTGCAGCACACTGAGCACCGAGCCCAGCCAAGCGCGCTCCGGGCGTGAGGGACGAAAGGCGAGGATGAAGCTCGCGAGGTAGAGCGCGAGCGGAACGACCCAGATCAGCGGAATCGCCGCGACGTCCGTCGAAATGTGGGCGGTCGTTGCGACCAGCAGACCCGACGGCACCGCCGAAAGACCGATCCAGGCTAGTCGGCGACCCGCGCTCGGGTAATCGGTACTTCCACCATCGGCGGTCGAGGCAGCGGGCGATCTATTGCTCAGGCGCAAGCCGCAGGCCAGCACGGCGCAGGTCAGAACAGCGTAACCCAGTGACCAAAGCCGGGCCTGTGCGTCGAGGCCGAGGAGGGGCTCGACCAGCAATGGATAGGCCAGGAGCGCGATGAATGAGCCGGCATTCGAGGCGCGGTAGAGGAAGTACGGGTCGGCACTGCGCGCATGGCCCGAACGGGCGAACCATGCCTGGAGAAGAGGGGCGCTCGCGGACAGCGCGAAGAACGGCAGCCCGATCGAGGCGAGGAACAGGCCGACGAGCCAGAGCGCCTCGCCCTCGGCCGGTGGCGCCCCGAATCCCGCGGCCACGGTGACCGGCAGGAAGAGGAAGCCGGTCAGCAGCACGAGAATGTGCGTGGCCAGCGCCGCCTGCGGTCGAAGCTAGCGTGTCAGCGCGTGCGCGTAGGCGTAGCCGGCCAGCAGCAGGGCCTGGAACACGACCATCGCCACCGACCACACGGCGGGCGAGCCGCCGAGGATCGGCAAGACACGCTTGGTGAACATCGGCTGCAGGCTGAACAGAAGCACAGCCGCGAGGCCGAGCGTTCCGGAAAACAGGCCGACGAGACCGATACGGCCGGCGATGCGAACCGCTGGAGGGAGGGACAAGCCGTCCTGCTCCCGCTCCCGAGATGTCCCGACGAACGCCATCGCCTGTCCCTGAACTCCGCGCGTCCTGGGATAGGCGAGAAAGCTTAAGACTCGGCTTGCAGGCGAACCGTCTATCCCTTCATCGCCCGCGCCAGTTCCGAAAACACCCGCGGGTCGGCGCATTGCGCCACGTTGAAGCGCATGGCGTCGGCGGCGCCCTGGCTCAGCGAGAAGACGTTGCCCGGCGCCAGCACCACGCCGCGGGCGAGCGCACGGCGGGAGACCTCGGTCGCGTCGAGTCCGTCCGGCAGGCGCCCCCAGAGGAACATGCCCCCCGTCGGCACGAACGGCACCGCGACGCCGACCTCGGCGAGCCGCCGCACCACCGTGCCGCGGGCCTCCGCCAGCCGGGTGCGCATGGCATCGACGTGGTGGCGATAGCTGCCCTCCGCGAGGAAGCGGTGGACGGTGGCCGCGGTGAGATGGTTGTCGCTGAGCGAGACCGCGAGCTTGAGATCGACGAGGCGCTCGACCCAGTCGTCGCGGATCGCGATCGCGCCGACACGGGCGCCGGTCGAGATCGTCTTCGAGAAGCCGCCGACATGGATCACCCGGTCGAGGCCGTCGAAGCCGGCGAGCCGCGGACCCGGCTCGGCCTCGAAATCGGCGTAGGCGTCGTCCTCGACGATGAGCGTGCCGTGCATCTCGGCCAGCCGCAGGATGCGGTGGACGGCGACCGGGCTCAACGTGGCGCCGGTGGGGTTCTGGAGGCCGGAATTGGTGATGTAGAAGCGGGGCTTGTGCTCGTTCAGCGCCGCCTCGAAGGCGGCGAGATCCGGTCCCTCCGGCCCGAACGGCACACCGACCATCTGCAAGCGGTGGGCGCGGGCGAGCGCCTGGAACGAGAAGTAGCAGGGATCGTCGAGCAGCACCGTGTCGCCGGGCTCGGCGAGGAAGCGGATGATGAGATCGAGGGCATGGGTGACCGAATCGGTCAGCACAAGCTGGTCGGGATGGGCGCGGATGCCGCGCTCGGTCAGCCGCAGGGCGAGATGCTGGCGGAGCGGCGCGTGGCCCTGCGGCGTGTCGTAGAACATCACCGCATCGCTCTGCCGCGCGACCTGGCGTAGCGCCCGACGCAACTCCGCCTCCGGCAGCCAATCCGGCGGAAGCCAGCCGCAGCCGGGCCTCAATGAGTCCGGCCGCGCCTCCAGCGACTGCCGGGTGATCCAGACCGGATCGACCGCCCGGTCGAGCCGTGGCCCGATCGCGGCGAGGGAGAGCGGCTCCGGCCGGGCGGAGACGAAGAAGCCGGAGCCCGGCCGGGAGAGGATGGCACCGCGCGCCGCCAGCCGGTCATAGGCCTCGACCACGGTCGATTTGGAGACCTGCATGCTCTCGGCCAGCCCTCGCACCGACGGCAGCCGAGCGCCGGGTCCGAGCGCCCGGCCCTCGATCCGCGCTTCGATGGCGCGCATCACCGTCTCGACCCGCGAGAGGGCCGGCTCCGCGACCGTCACCGTCATGATTGTCCCTCCGAACTGTACCGGCGTTCGTCCTGGACAGTTCGTCGAAATCGTACCGCAACCGTCCCTGTCGGAGAAGCGGCAATCGTCTCATATCGGAGCCACCGAGAGACGGGACACAGACCATGACGCTTTCAGAAGACACCCATTCGCGCCAACCCGGCACCCGAGCCTGGCTCGGCCGGCGCCTGCGGGACGTCCTCGTCCTGGCCCTCGGCGCCGTGCTAGCGCTGCCGCTGATCGTGCCGTTCGCCTGAGCCGACTCAGCCGGCAGTGCAGTTCGCCTCGAACAGCGCCCGCGCCCGCTCCATGGCCCGGAACGCCACCATGGAGCCGGGGCTGCGCAGTTCCGGCCCCTCGGGCAGGCGCCCGAGAAATTTTTCGGAGAGATCGGCGACGAACGGGCGGGGGCCGGTATAGGCGCCCATGCGGTTCCTCACATCGACCGTGCCGCAGAGCGCCCCGGCCCGGCCGATCCGCAGGCCGGCGACCCGAGCCTCAGGATCGCGCATCTGCTGCTCGATCAGGCTCAGCGCGGTGTGCGCCGCCTCCGCTCCGACACCGGCCTCCGAACCGTCCACGACGGTCTGCGCCTCCGCCCCGCGCAGGCCGGACAGGATCAGGAGGGCCGTCAGGGCGGTCTTGCGCAGACGCATCGGGCTTCAGCTTCCTTTGGCGACGACTTCGATGTCGCGGTCCATCCCGCTCTCCACCTTGAACTCGCGGGTGAAGACCTGCCCGTCATGCCGGGCGATCAGCACGTAGTCGCCCTCCGCCAGCGTCACAGAGGGGAAGGCCCCGATCGCCTCGCGGATCGTGTCGCCACCAGGCGTCAGCACGCTGAAGGCGGTGCCGGCGAACGCCTCGGAGCCGGGAGCGGCCACGAGCTTCAGGGTCACGGTGGCGGCGCGGTGGTTCATGGTCGCGTCCGTGACCTTGCCGTTCTCGACCCGGAGATCGGCACGCTGGATCGCGTTCGAATCGCCGTAGCTCGACACGACGTGATAGGTGCCCTCGGGCAGGCGGACGATCTCGCCGGCCTTGATGCCGCTGCGCACGAGGCGTCCTTCCGAATTCGTCCCGATCGGCACGTAGACCGAGAAGCCGAGCTGATTGCCCGGAATCTTCTGGTCGCCGACCGCGCCCGACAGCTTGAGCGCGCCCGCCGCGACGCGGAGCTGATCCGTGTTGGCGGTGCCCGCCATAGTGATCCGCTTCGAGGCGCTGGCGTAGCCGTAGGTGACGGTGGCGACGTAGGCGCCGGCCGCGAGCTTGAAGGTCGGGGCGGGATCGTTCGAGCGGGCGACGATGGCGGGGCGGGTGCCGTCGCCATTCTCCCCGTAGATGCGCCAGGTCAGGCCAGAGCGGATCGGTCCGTTCGCGCCGACGAAGACCGCCGAGAGCGTGAGGTCCGCCTCGCCCTCGGCCGCGGGCGGGGGCAGCATCGGCCCGGTCACGCCCGGCGAGGGCAGGCCCGGCCCGAACGGCGACGGCGCCTGCGCGGCGACCGGCGCGGCCGTGAGGAGGGCGGCCAGGGAGACGGCCGAGGCGATGATCGTGCAGCCTGCGGACCCGCGTCCCATCGTCCCCGATCCTTCCGCTCGCCTCGCCGGAGGCCATCTCAAGCACCAACTCGGCACCTTCGCGCTCTTGAAACCCGACCGTGGCGGCGGCATGGCGGTCGTGTTGCGAATGCCCGCATCCTTCAGCCCCTGCACGCGGATTGTCCATGACCGAGATTCGAGACACCGCCGACGGAAGCACCCTCGACCTGCTGCGCACCCGCCGCTCGGTGCCGCCGATGCTGCTCGACGGACCCGGCCCCACGCCGGAAGACCTCGATGGCTGGCTCGCGATCGCCGCGCGGGTGCCCGACCATGGGAAGCTCAGCCCCTGGCGCTTCCTCGTGATCGAGGGCGAGGCGCGCGAGCGCGTCGGCGCCCTCATCGAGCGGACGTTTCTCGCGGATTTTCCGCAAGCCGATGAGAAGCGGCGCGCCCAGGAGCGGCAGCGGCTGGCCCACGCGCCGGTCGTGGTGGGCGTCGTCTCCCGCGCCGGGCCGCACGTGAAGATCCCCGAATGGGAGCAGGTGCTCTCGGCCGGCGCCGTCTGCATGAACCTCGTGGTGGCGGCCAACGCCGCGGGCTACGCGACCTCCTGGCTCACCGAGTGGTTCGCCTACGACCGCCGGGTGCTCGACGCGCTCGGCCTCGACCCGGCCGAGCGGATCGCCGGCTTCATCCATATCGGCCGGGCGCGGGAGGTGCCCTCCGACCGGCCGCGGCCGGACCTCGCGCAGATCGTCACGCGGCTCTGAGGCCCCCATGCATTACGAGGCCGATAAACCCAGCCTGCCGCACAATCCGCTCAAAGCCATCGTCGCCCCGCGCCCGATCGGCTGGATCAGCGCCATGGACCGGGCGGGCCGGGTGAACCTTGCGCCCTACTCCTTCTTCAACGCCGTCGGCGGCGAGCCCGACATGGTGATGTTCTCATCATCCGGCCGCAAGGACGCGATGACGTTCGCGGAAGAGGGCGGCGAGTTCGTCTGCAGCCTCGCCACCTTCGACCTGCGCGAGGCCGTCAACGCCACATCGGCGCCGCTGGCGCGGGGCGAGAGCGAGTTCGGCTTTGCCGGGCTCACCCCCGCGCCCTCGCTTCGCGTGCGCCCGCCGCGCGTCGCGGAATCGCCTGCGGCGATCGAGTGCAAATGGCTCCAGACCGTTCCGCTGGTGCCGCTCGGCGGCGGCGAGCCGGCGAACTTCATGGTGATCGGGCAGGTGGTCTCGATCTACGTCGACGATCGCTTCGTGAAGGACGGCCGGGTCGATACGGGGGCAATGCGCCCGATCCTGCGCGGCGGCTATTTCGACTATTTCACCACCGAGTCCGAGAACCGCTTCGAGCTGCGACGGCCGAAGGGTGGCGGCTGAGGGTAAAGCGGACGGCCTTCCGAGCCGCCGAGGCCTGATCGTCGTTCGACGGTCTCGATCTCACCGAGAACGGCCCGTGCAGCCTCCGCGGCGGCGCGGAACGCGACCGGGCACAGCGCCGTTTCTCACGCCACGAGGTGGGAGGAACGGCATGCGAGTTCTTGCGACGGCATCGATGCTGACGGTGATGACGCTGCTCAGCGTCGGGACGGCGGAGGCCAAAGGCTGCATCAAGGGCGCGATCATCGGCGGCGTCGCCGGCCACTATCTGGCCGAGCGCGGCGTGGTCGGCGCCGTGGCCGGCTGTCTGGCCGGACGAGCCCTGGCCAACCGCCGCGCACGGCGTGAAATCGACTACGGCTCCCGTGTCCAGCCCCGCGGGGCGGGCTACGGCGCAGGACAGGCCTATCCGCGCCGGGATTACCGGTACTGACATGGGGACTGGGGCGCCGATCGGCGCCCCGTCTCGTACCGGATCCGGCACTCGGTGGTTCGTTCCGGGCGCGGGACGTTCCACGGATTGCTCGACATCATCGGCCTTGCGGGCCTGCTCGGCTTCGCGGACAGGCAAGTCGAGCGGGCCGCTGCGGTGGGGCCTTTAATCGGTGATGCCGAGCCCGGCTTCGACGCGGGCGATCCAGGCGCGCAAGGCCGGATAGGGCGCAAGGTCGAAGCCGCCCTCGTGCGCGAGGCGGGTATAGGCCACCAGCGCCACGTCGGCGAGGCTGAGATCGGAGCCGACGAGGAAGGGCCGATCCGCCAGCGCGCCCTCCATCAGGGCCAGTGCGGCGTGACCCCGCTCGAACAGCTTCGGATCGAGTTCTGCCTCGTTGCGGCCGAGATAGTGGAGCTGGAACCGGCGCACGGCGATGTAGGGCTCGTGACTATACTGCTCCCAGAACAGCCATTGCCGCATCTTCGCCTGCGCGAAGGCATCCGCCGGGATCAGCCCGGAATCGCGGGCGAGGTAGCCGATGATCGCGTTCGACTCGGCGAGGCTGCGCCCGTCCTCCAGCACCAGGGTCGGCACGCGCCCGTCCGGGTTGAGGGCGAGGAAGTCGGGCGTGCGGGTCTCGCCCTTCAGGATGTCGATTTCGCGCCAATCGAGATCGATCCCGAGACGGGCGGCGACCCAGGCCACCTTCAGGCAATTACCCGACTTGCGGTCGCCGTAGACGGTGAGCATGCCAACCTCTCTTGTCCCGCTCGCGGGCAAGGATGCCTCACCCGGTTCCGTCGGGCGCCGGGGCCCGCGACACGACCCACCTGAAGCCATCCGGCGTGGCTGTCGCAAGTCCCTTGGGTGAGCCTTCCCCGCCGAGTGTCATGTCTTCGATGACGGCCACGCCCGCCGCCGCCGCGGCGAGATGGACGAGGCCGCGCGCCTGGGCGAGCGCACCCGCCTCCCGCAGGCTCGCGGCGAGCACCGTCCCGTCGAGGGAAAGGCCGGCGAGCCGGGGGCTCGCCCCGGCGAAGCTGCGGGCCTCGAGTACGCCGAGAGGATGGCCGATGGCGGCAAGGATGACGGTCGCACCATCGTCCAGGCCGGCCAGCGCCTCGCAGACGGCGAGCCAGCCGCCGAGGGCGGCTACGTCGCGGCCGGAGCCGGCATCGCGCAGCAGCACGCCGTCCGGTCGCTCCGCCATCAGGCCTTCGAGGCTCGGGTCGTCGGCCGTGTCGAGGGCGGCGTAGATCGTCAGGCCCGGCCGGCGCGCCCTGAGAGCCGCGATCGCGCCCGGCGGCGGTGACATCTCGAACACCAGGGCATCCGCCCCCGCCGCCAGCGCCGCTTCGACAGCGGCCGGGTCGATCACGAAGCTGCGCGCGGCGTCAGGCTCGGAATGATCCGGGGCGGGTCTCATGTGGGCTTCGAGGGATCGCGGCGGATTCGGCCCGCTCCTCCTTCCGCAAGCGGGCGAAAAGCTTAAGCTTTTCGCGATTACGGCGGGCTGGAAGCGGCATCATTCAAGCTTCCTTTACCATATGCGCAGGAATGTCGGCGCTCGCGGGGCCGAATGACGGTCCCGGCGGGACGCGTCATGTTCCTGTTCACCAATGCTCCCATTGCCACCCGCGAGACCGCCGCTCCGGCGCGGACCGCCGCGGCGAACGGCGAGGTCGTCGAGGCGATCCGCGAGGGGGCGCAGACGAGCGGCGTCGGCTTCGACTACCTGCTCGCCACGGCGCAGCGCGAATCGAGCCTCAACCCCTCGGCCAAGGCAAGCACCTCGACGGCGACGGGCCTATTCCAGTTCATCGAGCAGACCTGGCTCGGCGTGATGAAGAATGCCGGGCCTAAGCTCGGTCTCTCGTCCTACGCCGACGCGATCACCGCGGGCGCGGATGGCCGCTACACCGTGGCCGACCCGGCGGCGCGGCAGGCAATCCTCGACCTGCGCCGCGATCCGAAGGTCTCGGCAGCGATGGCCGGCGCGCTGACGCAGCGCAACGGCGAAGCCCTGAGCGCGGCGCTCGGGCGCGAGCCGAATGCCGGCGATCTCTATGCGGCCCACGTCCTCGGCGCGAAGGGCGCCAGCGCGCTGATCGCCACGGCGCAGGCGACCCCGTCGCGCCCGGCCGCCCTCGACCTGCCGGAGGCGGCCGCCGCCAACCGCAGCCTGTTCTACGACCGCGCCGGCCGGCCGCGCAGCGCCTCTGAACTCTACGGACTCCTGAGCCAGGCGACCTCGGGCGTGGCGACTCCGGTGGCGACCGCCACGGCCGAGACCAGCGTACCGACGGCCTACGCGTCGCTGGAGGGCGGCCTGCGCTCGCTGTTCCAGACCGACCGGCGCCAGGGCGCGATCTCGGAAGGCGTCGCCAAGATTTGGCAGAACCGCGCCGCGAGCGCCGCCGCCCGTACGGCCCCGACCTATTTCCCGCGCTCCGACGGATCGGGCGAGGCGGACGGCACGGCCGCGCCGCCTGCCGCGACGGCGCCCGCGAGCGTGACGGACGCCACCTCTGTTTCGGAACCGATCCTCGTGCCGCTGCCGCCGCGCCGGCCCGCCGGACTGGCGGCAGCGACGGCCTCGATGCCGGCTGCCACCTTCATGGCCGGGCCGATGCCGGACCGGCCGAGCACCACCGCCTCGAAAAACTCCCTGTTCGACCCCTCCGCCTTGCGGCTCAGGAGCGGCTCATGATCCTCCGCCAATTCCTCGCCCTCACCCAGAATGCCACGCCCGAACGCCGCGCCGAGGCCGCGGGCACCCTGACGCGCAGCTATCTCCAGGGTACCCTGGGGCCGGAGGCGGCCTGGGAGGCCAAGACGGCGCTCCTCGCGCTGCTCGACGATCCGGCCGCAGCAGTGCGCCGGGCGCTGGCGCAGGCCTGCGCCGATTCCGAACAGGCGCCGCGTCCGCTGATCGTGGCGCTGGCCTCCGACCAGCCGGACATCGCCTGCCTCGTTCTGGCGCGCTCTCCCGTGCTGATGGATGCCGATCTCGTCGATTGCGTCGCCATGGGCTGCGAGGAGACCCGTGCGGCGGTGGCCGGCCGGTCCGATCTGTCGAAGCCGGTCGCCGCGGCACTGGCGGAGGTGGGCGGCGCCCCCTCGCTGATCGCGCTCGCGCGCAACCCGCTCGCCGCGATCGGCACCGCCGCCCTGATGCGGATGGTCGAGCGGCACGGCGACGACGCGGACCTGCGCCAAGCCCTGCTGACGCGCACCGACCTCGCCATCGAGGTGCGCCACGCCATCGTTGCGCTGATGGCCGAACAGCTCTCGCGCTTCGGCCAGGATGCCGGCTGGATTACTTCCGAGCGCGGCGACCGCGCCGCCCGCGAGGCCCGCGACGCCGCCGCCCTCGCGCTCAGCGACGAGGCCGAGGAAGCGCAGCTCGTGCGGCTCGTGGCGCATCTGCGGGTGCAGGAGCAGCTCACCGCCGGGCTGATCCTGCGGGCGATTCTCTCCCTGCGCCTGCCCTTCGCCGAGATCGCGCTGGCCGAGTTGAGCGGGCTCAGCCGTGCCCGCGTCGCCGGACTGATGCTGGAGCCGCACGGCGCGGGCTTTGCCGCCCTTCACCGCCGGGCGGGTCTGCCCGCGCTGCTGCTGCCGGCGATCCGGGCAGGGCTGACCGTCTGGCGCGACGCCAATGGCGGCCGCAACGGCGTGGACGGACCGCGGCTGGCCCGCTCGATGATCGAGGCGGCGCTGACCGCCTGTGAGACCCTGCCCTTCGCCGAGGCGCGCGGCCTGATGGCACTGCTCGCCCGCTTCGAGGCCGAGGCGGCCCGGGACGAAGCCCGCATCCTGGCGCACGAGCAGGCCGAGGCCCAGGCACGGGAAGCGGCCGAGGCACCCATTCTGCTGACGGCGCCGGAGGCCGTGGACGGGTTCGTCTCGGAAGCGCCGTCGGAAATCCTCATCCTCTCGGCAGACGCCTCCGTCTCGGAACCGGTTCTGCCCGATGCGTCCGCCGCGTGGCCGCTGGCGCCCCGGCCCGAGGAGCGGATCGGCGCGGCGGTGAGGGAATCGGCGGGCGAGATCGGGCCGGACACGGCCGAGACCGTGCTGGCCGGCCTCGCCGATGAGATCATGGCGCATTTCCTGGCTGAGCGGGCCGCGGCGACCGGGCAGCTCTCAGGCCCCGCGCCGGAGACCCAGCCCGCGATCATCCCCGAGATCGTCGTCGAACCGAAGCGCAGCACGCGGCCGCGCGCGATCGCCGTGGCGGTGGCCGCCGGGATGATCCCGGAGGATCTGATCCTCAGCTACCGCGCGGATCGCGAGCGCCAGCGCCTCGCGGCGTGAGGCCGGCGGGCCGCCACTGAGGGAGCTTTCGGGGTTGATCGCCTCCAGATCCACTCCGTCTTTGCGAAGCGCGGCGCAAGCCATCCAGGGCTCCGCACAATCCGGAAAGGCCGGGTGCTGGATCGCTTCGGCTCTGGCTCGCGATGACGGGGTGGAGCGAAGTCCCACGCGAGCGACCGGAAACCCGACTACGCCGCCGTCCAGGCCCGCATCGCCTGCGGCCCGACGATGTCGATGGGCGGCTCGAAATCGCTCGCCCGGCCGCGCATCGCCTCCGGCGGTTCGGGGAAGCCGCTGCGGTTGCCGTAGTCGCGGCGCACGCGCTGCGAGGGCCGGAGCGGCGCCTGCGACAGGTTGCGGGCGCAGACCACATCGAGAGCGGTGGCGCCGGCCAGCGCCATCAGCGCGATCATCGCGTTGCCCCGGCGTGGGTTGGACGCCTCCAGGGCCGGCAGCACGGTGGCGATGTCGACGGCATCGCCCCCGACCCGCCCCCAGATCCAGGGCGTCGCATCCTTCGAGCCGAGGATGCCGACGCCGGTGACGATCTCCCGCACGCCGTAGGCCTGGATGACCGGCGTCAGGTCCGGCTTGCCGAGCCAGCGCGCAATCGCCGCTCCACCGACGATCTCGGCGGCACCGAGGCCGAGGGAGAACCAACCGAGCCCCTGGGCGAGCCCCTCGGTCGCCGGATCGGGCCGTCGGCGGGAATCCGGCGCGATCCGGGCGAGCGCGCCCTTCGATCCGTCGCTGTCGCGGGCCATGACACCTCCGCTTTCGAGTTTGAGTCGATTCCGTCGTCAGGGCCGCAGCACGACCTTGATGCAGTTGTCCTTCTTGTCCCGGAACGTCCGGTACATTTCCGGGCCCTGCTCCAGCCCGGCCCGGTGGGTGATGACGAAGGAGGGATCGATCTGGCCCTCCTCGATCCGCCGCAGCAGGTCGTCGGTCCAGCGGTTCACGTGGGTCTGGGCCGCGCGAATGGTCAGGCCCTTGTTCATCACCGCGCCCATCGGCATCTTATCGACGAGGCCGCCATAGACGCCGGGGATCGAGAGGATGCCGGCGGGGCGGCAGACATAGATCATCTCCCGCAGCACCGAGGCACGGTCGCTCTCCAGCATCATCGCCTGCTTCACCCGGTCGTAGACCTGCTCGACGGCTCGCGGCGAGTGGGCCTCCATGCCGACCGCGTCGATGCACTTTTCCGGGCCCTTGCCGTGGGTCAGCTCGTTGAGGCGCTCGACCGGGCTCTCGCGCGTGTTGTCGATGACGATGGCGCCGCCGGCCCGCGCCATGTCGAGGCGCTCGGGCACGCTGTCGATGCAGACCACCTGCTTGGCGCCGAGCAGGATCGCCGAGCGGATCGCCATCTGCCCCACCGGGCCGGCGCCCCAGATCGCTACGGTGTCGTGGGGCTGGATGTCGGCCTGCACCGCCGCCTGCCAGCCGGTGGGGAAGATGTCGCCGAGGAACAGCACCTGCTCGTCGGTGAGCGAATCCGGCACTTTGATATGCGTGCGGTCGGCGAACGGCACGCGGACATATTCGGCCTGCCCGCCGCTATAGCCGCCGGTGAGGTGCGAGTAGCCGAACAGGCCGGCGGTGCCGTGGCCGAACGCCTTGTCGGCCAGACTCCGGTTGCGGTTCGTGCGCTCGCAGACCGAGAAGAAGCCGCGCTTGCACTGGTCGCACTCGCCGCAGGTGATGATGAACGGGATCACCACCCGCTCGCCCTTCTTCAGCGTGCCGTTCAGGCCGCGTCCGGTCTCGACCACCTCGCCCATGAACTCGTGGCCGAGGATGTCGCCCTTCTTCATCGCCGGAATGACGTGATCGTAGAGGTGAAGATCCGAGCCGCAGATGGCGCAGGCAGTGACCTTGATGATCGCGTCGCGATCATCCTCGATCTCGGGATCGGGGACGGTGTCGCAGCGAATGTCCTGGGTGCCGTGCCAGACGAGGGCCCTCATCGGATCTCTCTCCCAAGGATTCTTTTTCAGGCCGCGCCGGATTCTTGAACGCGCTGCCCGGATATCCATGGGATGAGGGTTTTTGTTTCAACCTCGATCGATGATCTTTGAGCCTGCCGACATTTGATCGTTCCGCAGCACGCGGTACGTCCGGCAGACGCCCTCTGGGATCGTCTCACGCGGCCATGGCATTTGCCCGGCGCAGATCCTCGACGAAGGTTTGATAGGCCACCGCCTTCGCCGCCTCGTCGGGCAGGCGCAGCAGGTAGGAGGGGTGGACCGTGATGAAACCCTCGAACGGCCGGCCGAACTCGGCGGGGCCGCGAGCGCGGGTAATCGGGATTGATTTGCCCGTGAGCGCCAGCACCGCGGTGGCTCCGAGCGCCACGACCAGTTTGGGGGCGACGAAGTCGAGTTCCTTGTCGAGCCACCAGCGGTAATGGCTTACCTCGCCGGCGGTCGGCTTCTCGTGGATGCGGCGCTTGCCGCGCAACGTGAACTTGAAGTGCTTGACCGCATTGGTGAGGTAGGCCTCGCGCCGATCGATCCCCGCTTCTTCGAGCGCGCGGGAGAGGAGCTGCCCCGCCGGGCCGACGAACGGGCGGCCCTGGCGGTCCTCCTGATCGCCCGGCTGCTCGCCGACGAAGGCGATCCGGGCGCCGACCGGCCCCTCGCCGAGCACGGCCTGCGTCGCCCCCGGCACCAGCGGTTCGGAGCGGGCGATGATCGCGTTGAGGGCTTCCAGCGAATTCGGCTCGTCCTGGGCCATCTTCGCCACGGCGCGGACGGGGTCGCGCTTGGCCGGCATGGTCGGCTCCTTCTCGATCATCGCCCGGGCGCGGGCACTCGCCGCCCGCACGAGAGCGGGAATCGCCGCCGTCTCCGGCATGTTCCGCCAGTACTTGCGGGGCATTTCGGCGCGCATGGCGTCGAGATTGAGCCGGGCCGGGTTGAAGGTGCTCTCGTAATAATCGCGCCAGCCGGCCTCGAAGCCGTCGCCGTCGGGCACATCCTCGCGGCGGCCGGGCGGGCCGAAGCTGAGCGCGCCGTTCCAATGCGCGGCCCCCTCAGGCGTCAGGATCGACCATTCGAGAGCGCGGAAGCGGTCGACGAAGAAGGGCGCCGCAGCTTCTAGGATATGATGGTCGGGCTCGAACCACGCCGCGAAACGCTCCCGCCCCTCCCCCGGCACTCGGCGGAAGCGCAGGAAGGCGTGCATCTTGTGCAGGTCGCGGCCAATCGCCTTCCGCATGCGATGCAGGCGGTGGACGAGCGGGTCGCTCAGGACTTCCATCAGCGCCCGCTCACCGTGCAGGACTCGCCAGATCAGGGCGTAGAGCAGGCCGTAGCGCTCAGGGTCGCGGTGGGGCACCACCATCGGGATCAGTTCGGTCACCGCGCGGGGAAGGCGCAGCGGCGGGCCCTCCGCGGGGGCGGTGTCGGCGCCGAACAGGCTCGGGGCCTCCGTCTGCCAGACGATGGTCTCGGGCGGGATCTCGGCCGCGATCAAGCGGCGCGCGGCGGCGCGGAAGCCGGGGAGATCCGCACCGGGGGCGAGGCCGACGACATGGATGCCGCTCGGCGCCCCTCCCATCGCTGCGGCCGCTCCCATCAGAACAGGCTCAACTGCTCAGCCGGCTCCGCGAGCTTCATCCGCAGATCGAGCCGGTCGGTCAGCGTCGTCGGCCGGAAATCCTCGGCGATCAGGAAGGGCCGCGCCCGCTTCAGCCCCGAGGTGAGCCGCGCCACGTCGTCGAGGCGCAGGCGGCCGTGTCGGCGGGCCTTGATGATGGCATCGACCGCCCGGGCCCCGAGCCCCGGGACCCGCAGCAGCATCTCCCGGTCGGCGCGGTTCACGTCCACGGGGAAGCGGTGCCGGTTCTTCAGCGCCCAAGCGAGCTTCGGGTCGATGTCGAGGGCGAGCATGCCATCGTCGGCGGCCCCCGCCACGTCGTCGGGGGAGAACTCGTAGTACCGGATCAGCCAGTCGGCCTGATACAGCCGGTGCTCGCGCCGCAGCGGCGGGGCATGCGGCGGAAGCGCCGAGGAGGCGTCGGGGATCGGGCTGAAGGCCGAGTAGTAGACGCGCTTGAGCCCGTAGGTGCCGTAGAGCAGCGCGGATTTCCGAATCATCGCCTCGTCGGTGGTGGCGTCCGCCCCGACGATGACCTGCGTCGATTGCCCGGCCGGCGAGAAGCGGCGGCGCTCTTCTTTCGCCTGGACGATGCGCTCGCCGATCTGGCCCATGGCGCCTTCGATTGCCGCGCCGTCCTTCTCCGGGGCGAGGCGGTTCAGGCTCGCTTCCGTGGGCAGTTCGAGGTTGATCGAGAGACGGTCGGCGTAGAGCCCCGCCTCCTCGATCAGCCAGGGGCTCGCCTCGGGGATCGATTTCAGGTGGATGTAGCCGCGAAAGCCGTGCTCGCGCCGGAGCTTCTTGGCGACGCGGGTCAGCATCTCCATCGTGTAGTCGGGCGAGCGGATGATGCCGGACGAGAGGAACAGCCCCTCGATGTAGTTGCGCTTGTAGAACTCGATTGTGAGCGTCACGACCTCCTCGACCGAGAAACGTGCGCGGGCGACGTTCGAGGAGCGTCGGTTCACGCAATAGGCGCAGTCGAACAGGCAGTAATTGGTCAGCAGGATCTTGAGCAGCGAAACGCAGCGCCCGTCCGGCGTGTAGGCGTGGCAGATGCCGGCGCCCGTGGTCGAACCGAGCCCGTCCGCCCCGGCCTTGCGCTTGGGCGCGCCGGAGGACGCGCAGGAGGCGTCGTATTTGGCGGCATCCGCGAGGATGCGCAGCTTGCGCGCGAGTTTGTCGTCCATCGAACGGAAGATGAACGCAGCCGCGCCCGGATCAATGCGGCGCGTTGGCCCGCGCACCGGAAAAGTGCCCTCCCGCCGCGCAACCCGGCGCGACGGGAGGGGACGCGTCAGCCCTGGACGAGCGTCTTGTCGAGGGTGATCTCGGCGTTGAGCACCTTGGAGATCGGGCAGCCCTTCTCGGCATTGCCGGCGAGTTCATCGAACTTCGCCTGGTCGATGCCGGGAATCACCGCCTTGAGGGTAAGGGCCGACTTCGTGACCTTGAAGCCGTCGCCGTCCTTCTCCAGCGTGACGACCGCCTTGGTGTCGAGGGAGGTGGCCTTGAGCCCGGCCGACTGGAGCTGGAAGGCCAGCGCCATGGTGAAGCAGCCGGCATGCGCGGCGGCGATCAGCTCTTCCGGGTTAGTGCCCGGCTCGTTCTCGAAGCGGGTGTTGAAGCCGTAGGGGTTGTCCGAGAGCACGCCGGACTGCGTCGTGATCTTGCCCTTGCCGGTCTTGCCGTCGCCCTCCCAATGGGCACTCGCGTGGCGGTCGGTCATGTACGTCGTCCTCGTCGTCGGAGCGGAAGCGATCCGCGTGGCCTCCGACGTGGAGCGGCAGGCGAGCCTGTCGAGGGGGCCATCCCTCATTCTTCACCGAGGGTTGTTTCATCCTCCTCTGCTTCGCCGGCGATCACGGCCTTGGCCAGGGCGTAGGAAAAACCCGCCCGTGCCATGGCGGCGAGGTCGCGCTCGCGGTTGGCCTCGCGGGTGCCCGGCCGGCGATAGGGACCGAGACGGCGGCGGCGGGCATAGGCGCGGGCGGCCTGCGCCTCGGTGTCGGCCTCGCTGCCCTCTGCCCCTTCCGCCTCCTCCCGCTCCTCGGCCAGCGTCGCCGCGATCGTCTCGGCATCGATCCCCTTGGCGGCAAGGCGCGCCTGGACCTGACGGGTCGAGGTGCCGCGCCGTCGCAATCCCCGCAGGCGGGCGGCGGCGAAGCGCGCATCATCGACCAGCCCGGCGCGCTGGGCGCGGGCGACCGTCTCCTCGATCAGCCCGGCATGCGCGCCCGGATCCTCGTCGCGGGAGCGGCAGCGACGCGCGATTCGGCGGGCGAGCACCCGCCGCAGCATCTCGGAGGAGGCGCCGTAGCGGTCAAGATAATGCGTCGTCACCCGCTCCAGCCAGGCAGGCGTGACCGGCGGCTCGGGCCTCGGTTCGGGTCGGCCCTCACCCTGCCCCTCGCCTGGGCCATCACGTCGGCTTGAAACGGTTCGCGCAATCATTCGTTCTTCACGATCCGGACAGGTTTTCGATTCATGAATCTTGGATGGATCGCACGCGATTTCGAGGGCTACGGCGCCGCATGGCGGCCCGGCTCATGAGGCGCGAATGGCTCTACGTGCTGCTGGCCCTCGGGTTCGCGGCCGTGGCCGGCCTCGTCATCTATTTCTCCCGTCCCACGCTGCTCACCGTGGCGGTGGGCCCGCGCGACGGTGTCGAGGCGGGGCTGATCGAGATCTACGCGCGGGCGCTCACCCGCAATCACGAGGATGTGCGGCTCCAGGTCGTGCCGTTCGACGACGTGCGCGACAGCGCCGCCGCCCTGGAGCAGGGCCGCGCCGACCTCGCGGTGGTGCGGCCGGACGTGAAGCTGCCGGATAACGGCCTGACGCTGGCGATCCTCCACGACGAGGCGCTGATCGTCGCGGCACCCGAGGCCAACGAGATCGAGAGCTTTTCCGATCTCTCGACCCGGCGCCTCGGCGTCGTCGCGCGCCACGAAGCCGACCTGCCGGTGCTGACGAACCTGCTCGACTTCTACGATTTCAAGGCGGCCCCGGAAGCAGAAGCGCTGGGCGGCGAGGCCCTCGCGGCCGGCCGCATCGGCCTCGTCCCGCTGAAGGCCAGCGAGATCACCGGGGCGCTGGAGGCGAAGCGGGTCGATGCGGTGGCAATCATCGCCTCCCCCACCGCCAAGCCGGCGCAGGCGATGCTGCGGGCGGTCGAGGCTGCCTCGCCGGAGCGCAAGGTGGCCCTCGTCAGCGTGCCGGACGGCAAGGCGATCGTGGAGCGGATGCCGGCGCTCCAGCCGGTCACGCTCTCGGCGGGCACCTTCGGCGGCCGGCCCAAGCGCCCGGTGGAGGACGTCGAGACGGTGGGCGTGTCCTACCGGCTGATGGCCCGCGGCGCGGTGAGCCGCGTCGCCGTGGCATCCGTGGTGCAGCACCTATTCGAGTGGCGCTCGCGGCTCGCCGCCGCCGCCCCGATCGCCCAGCAGATGAAGCCGCCGGACTACGACACCACCGTTACGGCCACGAGCGCGCAGCTCCCCAATCATCCCGGCGCGGTGGATTATTTCGAGCGCGAGCAGCAGACCTTCCTCGACCGCTACGAGGACTGGATCTACCTGTTCGCCTTCTTCGGCGGCACGGTGGGCTCGGGCATCGCGTGGATCGGCCAGCGGCTCGCCCGCAAGCGGCGCGAGCGCATCGACATCATCCTCGACCGCCTGCTCGACATCCTGGCCGAGGCCCGCGAGGCGCAGTCGGCAGCCGCCCTCGACGCGCTGACCCGCGAGACCGACGCGCTGATCGCCGACGTGGTGCGCCAAGCCCGCGAGCGCAGCATCGACTCGCGCATGATCTCCGCGCTGATCCTCGCCATCGACGCGGTGAACGGCGCCCTCGACGACGGTCGCCGCGCGTTCGAGCCCGGCGCCGATCCGAGCAGCGGCAGCCGGTCGCGCACCGCGCGGCTGCTATCGCTGAGCCTTCCGGCGGCCGAGTAGGCTACCCAACCCCCACCGGATGCTTCACCACGAACGGCGTGCGCATCGTGACCAGTTCCTCGCCGAGCGTCGGGTGCACGGCGATGGTGCGGTCGAAATCGGCCTTGGTCGCGCCCATGGTGACCGCGATGCCGACCGCCTGAATGATCTCGCCGGCATCCGGCCCGAGCACGTGAACGCCGACCACCCGGTCGCTGGCGCGGTCCACCAGCACCTTCATGATCACCCGCTCGTCGCGGCCGGACAGCGTCGCCTTCATCGGGCGGAAGCTCGCCTTGTAGACGTCGATCTCGCCGTAGCAGCGCCGCGCCACATCCTCGTTGTGGCCGACCACGCCGATCTCCGGCGTCGAGAACACGGCGGTCGCGATCAGGCGGTGATCGACGCACCAGGGCTTTTGGCCGAACACCGTGTCGGCGAAGGCGTGGCCCTCGCGGATCGCCACGGGGGTGAGCGCGGCGCGGCCGTTGACGTCGCCGACGGCGTAGATCGACGGCACCTTGGTGCGCGAATCCGCCTCGACGGGGATCGCACCCCGCGCATCGAGGTCGATGCCGACCCGCTCCAGTCCGAGCCCGGCGACGTTCGGGCGCCGCCCGGTCGCCACCAGCACGCAATCGACGGTCAGGCTCTCGCCGCCGCTCAAGGTGGCGCGGATGGCCGAGCCGTCGCGCTCGAGACGCTCGACGGTCTGCTCCAGCCGCAGATCCATGCGCTTGGCGTAAGCCTCGCCGAGCGCGTCGGCGATCTCGGGATCGAAGCCGCGCAGCAGGCTCTTTCCGCGGTGGAGCAGCGTCGTCTTCGAGCCGAGGCTCGCAAAGACGCCGGCGAATTCCACGGCGATGTAGCCGCCGCCGACCACGAGGATGCGCTCCGGCTGGGTCTCCAGCTCGAACACGCCGTTCGAATCGATCGCAAGCTCCGCGCCGGGAATCAGCGGCTCGCGCACTGGCGTCGCGCCGGTCGCGATCAGAATGAACTTCGCGCGAACGCGTCGGTCGGAATGGACGAGGCGCACCGTGTGCGGATCCTCGATCACCGCCCGGTCGGCGACGACCTCGACGCCGGCGCCCGCGAGGTTGCGGCCGTAGATGCCCTCCAGTCGCGCCACCTCCGCGTCGCGCGAGCGCTTCAGCGCGGCCCAGTCGAAGCGCGGCGTCTCGAGGTGCCAGCCGAAGCCGGCGGCATCCTCGAACTCGTCGGTGAAGCGGCCGGCATAGACCATCAGCTTCTTCGGCACGCAGCCGCGGATCACGCAGGTGCCGCCGACGCGGTACTCTTCCGCCAGCATCACCCGTGCACCGTGGCCGGCGGCGATGCGGGCCGCCCGCACCCCGCCGGAGCCGCCGCCGATCACGAACAGGTCGACGTCGCAAGACTCGTCCATCTTGGTCTCGCTCATCTTGGTCTCGCTCATGCGCTCTCGTGTGCGCTCTCATATGGGGGCCGCGCGCACGCCGCCGCCCGCAGCCATGTGATGGCCGCCCCGAGGCCCGCCGTCCACCATCCCTGCCACGCGCCGTGCTCGACGAACATCACCGCCACCGCCGCGCCGAGCAGCCCGAGCGCCGTGGCGAACAAGAGCCGCGGCAGGGCCGAAGCCGCCCGCAGGGCGAGAAAGGCGACCAGCGCCCCCAGCAGAGCGCCGACGAGGCCGAGTTCGGACCAGATCTGCAGGAAGGTGTTGTGCGGGTGGCCGACGGCCAGCATCGCCCGCATCTCCGGTTCGAGCGCCTGCGCCGCCGGGACCTCCGCGAAACGCAGGGCCATGCCGTAGCCGGAGCCGATCCACGGCGCCTGCGCCACCGCGGCACCGAAGCTCTGGGCGATGGCGACCCGCGCCCGCGACGAGGACTGCGTCAGCCGCTCATGCGCCGCCTCCGGCATCAGCCGGTGGAGGATGTCGCCCTCGACCGGCGCCAGGGCGAAGGCGAGCCCGAGCACCAGCGCCGCGAGCCAAAGGGCCACGGAGCGCGGGAGGAGACGCCCGACCGCGAACATCCCGCCGCCCGCGATTAGGCCGAGAGTGGCCGCGCCGCTGATCGAGCGCAGGATCGCCAGGGCCGCCCCGGCGAGGAGGGCCCCAGCCGCGAGGCGATGGCCGCGCAGGGCGAGGAAGGCGGCGAGCGGCCCGGCGAGCAGCAGCACCGTCAGCAGCGGGCGGTTGAACATGAACAGAGCGACGCGCTGCCCGAGCCAGACCTGCGGCGCGAGATCGAGGGCGAGGCTTGCCACGATGGTGAGGCAGGCAGCGGCCAGCAGGCCCGCGCCGAGCGGCAGCGCCCAGCCTGGCAGCCGGGCCGGTGCGAGTCGGGCGAGGATCGAAGCCGCGATCAGCGTCGGCAGGAACTCGGACAGGACCCGCCACCACAGGGCGGGAAACGGGCTCCAGGACAGCGAGACGAGGCACCAGCCGAGGAAGGCAAGCGCGGCCAGGCCGAGGGGCGAGCGCAGCGGGGCGATTAGCAGGGACACCGCCCGCCCCCGATACTCGGCTACGGCGCCGGCGAGGAACAGCAGGGCGGCAATGCCGACGACGAGCGGGCTCGACCGGTTGGCCAGCGCCATCACCGGCGCCACCAGCGCCAGCGCGACGGCGCCGGAGGCGTAGAGGCGCGCCGCCGCGGCGGGGCCGACGATCACTGGAGCTGGTGGCCGCGCTTGCCCATCTCGGCACGGGTGCGGACCATGATGTATTCCGACACCTCCTGGGTCCAATCCTGCATGGCGCCGACCATGTCGTCGAGCACCTGCGGCTGGGTCTCGACGTAGCGCTTGCCCGCGGGCGAGCGGAAGAAGGCGACGATGTCCTTCAGCTCAGCCTCGGTCAGGCGCTTGGCGTAGATGCGCGCGGCGATGTTGATCAGCCGCTGCTTCTGCAGCTCCATCTCCGGATCGAGACTTTTCAGCACCTCGTCCAGATCCTTGGCGAGGTCGGGCCGCGTCACCGCATTCTTGCGGATCTGATCGGCCATGGTCGGGATGATCGAGTCGAAGGAGCGGGCGATGCCGGAACTCAGCATCACCTCCCGGGCGAGCGTGAGATGGGAGGCGCTGACCTCCGGCTCCGGCGCGGGCGCCGGCGGCGGGGCCGCGCCGGGCTTCGCGGTCGGCTTCGGGGAGGCGGCCGGGGGTTTGGCGGCCGGCTGCTGCGCGAGCGCCGCCGGCACGAGGAAGGCCTGCGACAGCAGGGCCGCGAGGACGGGGCCGCCCAGGGCGGCGAGACGGAGGACCATGCGGGAGAAGCTCCGGGACAGGAAAGGGATGCGGCCGAGCGTCAGAGGCGGCCGAGGACGCTGACGACCGCCGCCTCGCCGTCGGAGGCGGCGAGGATGGCCGCGTCGGCGATGCCGAGGAACAGGCCGTGCTCGACCACGCCCGGCACCGCCCAGAGCCGGGCGGACAGGGCCTCCGGATCGGGAATGCGACCGAGCCGCAGATCGAGGATGGCATGGCCGCCATCGGTCAGGACAGGCGCACCGGAGGCGTCGTAGCGGCGCACGATCTCGCCCGTGCAACCGGCGCCCGCCACCGCCGCCTCGACGGCGCGGGTGGTGGCGCCGATGCCGAACAAATTCACCTCGACGGGCAGCGGAAAGGCACCCAGGGTCTCGACCCGTTTTGAGGCGTCGGCGATCACCACCATGCGGCGGCTCGCCACCGCGACGATCTTTTCGCGCAGCAGCGCGGCGCCGCCGCCCTTGATGAGGCGCAGATTGCTATCGACCTCGTCGGCCCCGTCGATGGTCAGATCGAGTTCGGGCAGCTCCTCGAGGGTGGCGAGCGGGATGCCCTCGCGCTCGCAGGCGATGCGCGTCGCCTCCGAAGTCGGGACACCGGTTACGGTCAGGCCGGCGCGCACGCGCTCGCCGAGAAGCGCGATGAAGGCGGCCGCGGTGCTGCCGGTGCCGATGCCGAGGCGCATCCCGTCCTCGACCAGCGGGATCGCACGCTCCGCCGCCGCGCGCTTGAGGTCCGGCGCACTCACGACACGATCTCGGACATCGAATTCATCGGGAGCACTCGGACCGTCGGAGCTAGAGCGGCGAATCTGGGGCGATTGAGAAGGCAGGCCCTAGCACGCCTCTCCGCGACCGCAAAAGACGGACGCAAGGAAGCATCAAGGCCGAGTCGCGGCTCAGGACACGGGGCTTTTCGCCGCCTCCGGGTCTCAGGGCCGCGTTCCCTGCGGCGGCGTGGCGCTCGGGCCCGCGCGGCCGGGGGCCGGACCGGTCGCGGCCGCACCCGCCCCGCTCGCGGTGCCGGCGGGCGGCGGACCGGCCTGCTCGGTGCAGACCACGAGTTCCTGGCGGATCTGCACGTAGCAGGCGCTGGTTTCGCCCGTACGGTAGTTGACGCGGTAGATCCCCGATTCGCGGGCGTGGCGGGAGGCAATCAGTCCGTACTCGCCCGGCGTCTGCGGACCGGCGCCCTCCCCGGCAGCGAAGCATAGGGTGACGCCGACGCTGTCGTCGCGCAGGCCGTACTGGCAGGAGGTGACTTCGCCGTTGGCGCGGTCGATTCGGTAGATCCGGTTCAGATCGACCGCGGGGGCGGCCACGAATTCGTAGGGCCCGGCGGCTTCGGCCGCGACCGGCAGGAGGGCCAGGGTGGCGGCGAGCAGGCGGAAGGTCGGGCGCGGAAGGGAACGCATGGGGCGGGACATCGTATCCGTTGCGGGGGCCGAGCGGCGAATCGAGGCGGAGCGCGATCAAGCACCCGTTCCGTGGCGGAGCTTGGGCAGAGAGGCAACACTGAGGGGCCGCGCTAACCGCGCGTCAACCGTCAGGGTTGATCGTAAGGGACACGACCGCTAGCCAGCTTGACAGTGGAACGAACCGGGACGCCGATGACCGTGAACAGCTCCCCGATCGTCGTGTTCGATCTCGACGGCACCCTCGCCGAGACCGCAGGCGACCTGATCGGCACCCTCAACGTCATCCTCGCCCGCGAGGGCCACGCGCCGCTTCCCCTCGAACAGGCCCGCGACCTGCTCGGCGCGGGCGCCCGCGCCCTGATCCAGCGCGGCTTCACGGTCGCGGGCGCGAGCCTGACGCCGGAGCGGCTGGAGACCCTGTTCCAGGACTTCCTTGAGCATTACGGCGACCATCTCACCGACAATTCGTTCCTTTTCCCCGGTGTGATCGGGGCGCTCGGCCGGCTGGAGGCGGCGGGCTTCCGCCTCGCGATCTGCACCAACAAGGTCGAGTCGCACGCGGTGGCGCTGCTCGATGCACTGGGCATCGGTCACCGCTTCCGCACCATCGTCGGCAAGGACACCTTCGCCTACTCGAAGCCCGACCCGCGCCACATCACCCTGACGGTCGAGCGCGCCGGGGGCGATCCGCTCCGCGCGGTGATGGTGGGTGATTCCAAGGCCGACGTCGCCGCCGCCAAGGCCGCCGGCATCCCCGTCGTCGGCGTGACCTTCGGCTACACCCCGGTGCCGATGCGCGACTTGGCGCCCGATTGGATCATCGACCATTTCGACGCCCTGCCCGAGGCGGTCGATGCCCTCCTCGCCCGCGAGAGCGTGAAGCCGGCGGCCTGAGTCCAGGGCAATCGCTTGAAGCGATTTCCCTGGTTTCTTGGCCTGCCTCAGTCGCCGGCGCCCGCCTCCGCAGAGAGCCTCGGTTTCTTGGGCTTTCGCTCCGCTCGATGCTTTTCAGGACGGAAGTCGTGAAAAGCCCGCTCCGCGCGGCGCTCTTCGCGCCGCGAAGCCGCCAAAACGGCTTCGAGCGATTGCCCTGGGCCTGAACCCCCACACCGCTTGCACCCGCGCGGGCGCTGGGCCACTGAGCGTTGCGACGGGGCCTTGAACCGCCCCGCAGGGCGCGAGAGGCAGACCGGCGACATGAGCGAGACGGATACCTTCGACCTGACGCTGGAGCGCATCGCGCTGATCCGGCGGATGGTCGTGGCCTGGAATGGGGCGGAGGCCGGCGCGCCGATGATCCATCCGGACGCGCCCTACGGCAGCACCGACCGCGACGGCGACATCTTCAACGTCACCGGCGACGACGAGGGCGCGGACGAGGAGCACCGGGCGATGGGCGACGCGCTCGCCGTGTTCCTGCAGAACGCCGTGCTGAAGCCCGGCCGCTACCAGTATCACAACCCGCTCGCCAAGCTGGCGCCGGCGGATGTCTTCGACGTGTTCCGCGACGAGGCCACCGGCGAGACGCCCGAGCACATCACCTTCGAGGTGACCGACGAGCACCTGCGGCTGCTGCCGCAGCTCAGCCTCGAATGGGACGACGAGTACGACGTGCCGAGCGTCGATCCGAAGCGGCCCTACGGCGCCATGACGTGGTACACGGTGGAGATGGCGGTCCATCTCGGTGAGCCGCCGGAAAAGGATGCCGACGGCCGCGCCATCCTGACCGACGAGCAGGAGAGCCGCCTGGAGCGCCTGCACCGCGAGATGCAGCCGGCGATGCAGATCTTTCTGCGCTACGGCGATCTCGGGCCGGGTCCGTTCCGCCAACCCGAGGGCACGATCGGCTGGGAACCGGCCTGACGGCAGGCGATCCCTCTTTGCGAATCGCTGCTCCCTCCACCTAACAGCGGAAGGGCAGTGCAGCGATTTCGAAGGAAGAGGCCGGATGAAGCGAGGATCAATCGCGGGACGGGTGCCGGGCGCCCTCATCCTGGCGCTGGCAGCGCTGGCCTCGCCCGTCCGGGCCAACGACAGCGCGGCGACCCTCGATGCGGGCGGCCTGGTGCTGGTGCGTGATGACGCGATCGAGCTGGCGAGCGAGGATCTTCGCATCGCCATCGACCGCATCGACGTCGATTACGTCTTCCGCAACCGCTCGAAGGCGCCGCGCACCCTGCGTCTCGCCTTCCCGCTGCCGCCGATCGACGGGGCCGAACTCTCGTTCAGTGCGCTCTCGCTGCCGGTGCGAGGCAGCGCCAACTTCGTCGGCTTCACGGTCAAGGCCGACGGCAAGGCAGTCGAGCCGGCCCTGGAGGAGCGCGCCTTCCACGGCACGCAGGAGATTACGGAGCGCCTGAAACGGCACGGGCTTCCGCTCAATCCCCTGCGGCGCGAGGAGTTGGAGGCGGCGCTCAAGCGCCTCTCGCCCGCCGACCTCAAGGCCCTGCACAAGGCCGATCTGCTGTCCGACGAGACGGCCGATGCCGGCGCCCAGTGGCGCAGCGAAGCCAAGTTCCACTGGGAGCAGACCTTCCCGGCGGACGCGGAGCTGCGCATCGCCCACAGCTACGCGCCGATCGCGGGCAACTGGTTTCTCTCGCCCAAGGAGGCTGCGGCGCGCGACTTCCGTGCCCGCTACTGCCTCGACGATGCGGGCCTGGCCGGGATCCGGCGCCTCGCCGCGGCGAAGCCCGAGGGCTACACCCGCGCCTTCGAGGTGCCCTACATCGTCACCACGGCCCGGAACTGGGCCGGCCGGATCGGCCGCTTCACCCTGACGGTGGACAAGGCGCGCGCCGACGCCCTGGTCAGCTTCTGCCGGCAGGGCGTGCGCAAGACCGGTCCGACCACCTTCGTCTGGGAGGCCCGCGACTACGTGCCGGATTCCGATCTGCGCGTGCTCATCGTCTCGAACGATCCGGCTCTCCTGGGAGATCGCTGAGACCCACTTCGACCCATCAGGTCAGAGCGGGTCATCCCAACAATCCCGCCTCATCTCGAAGTGCTCCTTGCCACGGCAAGGAGCCTCGAAGGAGACGTCCAGAGGCCTCCGCGATTTCGGGAGGCCTGCTTCGGGGCCGCTCCGCAGCACCTCAGGATGGAGGTCGAGTGTTGGATAGGCGACGCAAACGACCCCCGAGGTGCGCGGCTCAGCCCTCGCGCTTCTTGCGCTGCGCCAGCGTGCGCAGGCGCAGGGCGTTGAGCTTGATGAAGCCCGCTGCGTCGCGGTGGTCGTAGGCGACGGCGCCCTCCTCGAAGGTGACGAGATCCTGATCGTAGAGCGAGTGCGGGCTCGTCCGGCCGATGACGTGGACGCCGCCCTTGTAGAGCTTGAGCCGCACCTCGCCTGTGACCTTCTCCTGGCTCTTGTCGATCAGCGCCTGGAGCATCTCGCGCTCCGGCGAGAACCAGAAGCCGTTATAGATCAGCTCCGCGTATTGCGGCATGAGCTGGTCCTTGAGATGCGCCGCGCCGCGGTCGAGGGTAATCGACTCGATGGCCCGGTGGGCCGGCAGCAGGATGGTGCCGCCGGGCGTCTCGTACATGCCGCGGCTCTTCATGCCGACGAAGCGATTCTCGACGAGATCGAGCCGGCCGATGCCGTTGGCGTGGCCGAGCTCGTTCAGCTTGGCCAGCAGGGTGGCGGGCGAGAGCCGTTCGCCGTCGATCGAGACGGCGTCGCCGCGCTCGAAGCCGATGGTGATGACGGTCGGCTGGTCCGGCGCCTCCTCCGGCGAGAGGGTGCGGGAATAGACGTAGTCCGGCACTTCGACGGCGGGATCTTCCAGCACCTTGCCCTCAGAGGAGGCGTGCAGGAGGTTGGCATCGACCGAGAACGGGCTCTCGCCGCGCTTGTCCTTGGCGATCGGGATCTGGTGCTGCTCGGCGAACGCGATGAGCTGCTCGCGCGAGCGCAGATCCCATTCGCGCCAGGGCGCGATCACCGTCAGGTCGGGCTTGAGCGCGTAATAGCCGAGTTCGAACCGGACCTGATCGTTGCCCTTGCCGGTGGCGCCGTGGCAGACGGCGTCGGCGCCGACGCGCTCGGCGATCTCGATCTGCTTCTTGGCGATCAGCGGCCGGGCGATCGAGGTGCCGAGAAGATAGACGCCCTCGTAGACGGCGTTGGCCCGGAACATCGGGAAGACGTAGTCGCGGACGAATTCCTCGCGCAGGTCTTCGATAAAGATGTTTTCCGGTTTGATGCCGAGAAGCTCGGCCTTGCGGCGGGCCGGCTCCAGCTCCTCGCCCTGGCCGAGATCGGCGGTGAAGGTCACCACCTCGCAGCCGTAGGTGGTCTGAAGCCACTTCAGGATGATCGAGGTGTCGAGGCCGCCGGAATAGGCGAGAACGACCTTCTTGACGGATTTGTTCAGGCGGGCGTCGGACATGGTGTTGGGCTCGGGCAACAGGGTGCAGGCGGATTAACAGCGGAGGCGCGCGGCGCGCAACCGGCGGGGCGGCATGCCCGTTGCCTCGTTTCCAATCCAGCCTGCCCCGGAGCGCCGCCGAAGACGTGGTAGGGTCGCCGGCAGGACGGACGAGCCGATCCGGAGAATCGACGAATGCCGCGGCGACCGACCCTGGAATTCTGGTACGAGTTCGCCTCGACCTATTCCTACCTCTCGGCCATGCGCATCGAGGCGCTGGCCGAGGCGGCCGATGTCGAGCTGCGCTGGCGGCCGTTCCTGCTCGGGCCGATCTTCGCGGCGCAGGGCTGGACCAACTCGCCGTTCAACCTCTACCCGGCCAAGGGCCGCAACATGTGGCGCGACCTCGATCGCGAAGCCGCCCGGTTCGGGCTGCCGCCGGTCACGCGCCCGAACCCGTTTCCGCAGAACTCCCTGAGCGCAGTGCGCGTGGCGACCTACGGCGCCGACCAGGACTGGCTGGTGCCGTTCTCCAAGGCGGTGTTCGAGACGAGCTTCGCCAAGGGCTCCTCCATCGCCGAGCCGGCGGCGGTCGGCCGGATTCTCGACTCGCTCGGGCTCGACGGCACCCAGATCCTCAAGGCGGCGGCCTCCGAGGCCAACAAGAGCCGCTTGAAGGTTGCGGGGGAGGAGGCCCGCTCCCGCGGCATTTACGGCGCGCCGAGTTTCCTCACCGGGGACGGCGAACTGTTCTGGGGCAACGACCGCCTGGAACAGGCTCTGGCCTGGGCCGCCGGGGACCGGCCCGACGGGTTACGGTGAGAGGCCGGGGGCCTATGCGTCGCGCCCGGCCCGTACTCAGATTTTCTCAGACCACGACGGGCTCGGCCGGCGGCGTCATCTTCCGGAGGCCGTCGAGCAGGTCCGCCATGGGCTGCGGCATGCCGATCAGGTAGCCCTGCACGTAGCGGCAGCCGTGGCCGCGCACGGCGTTCAACTGCTCCGTGGTCTCGATTCCCTCGGCGATGCCGTCCAGCCCGAGATTCTGGCACAGGTCGAGGATGGTGCTCACGACGCTGCGGCCGAGATCAGTCTCGACATCGGCCATGAAGCCGCGGTCGATCTTGATCCGGTCCAGCGGCAGGCGGTGGACGTAGTTGAGGCTCGAATAGCCCGTTCCGAAATCGTCGAGCGCGATCTTGATGCCCAGCGCACGCAGAAGCGTGATCGCCTGCTGCGCGCCCTCGAAGTCGCGCATCAGCGCCGTTTCCGTCAGTTCCAGAGTGATCCGGTGTGGATCGAGCCCGCTCCGGCGAACGGCGGCGAGGATGGCGATCACCGTCTCGGATGAGGCGAGGTCGTGCGAGGAGAGGTTGAACGACAGGCCGATCTCGGGCGGGAGCCGGGCGGCGTCGGCAAGCGCCTTGCGCAGGAGAAGCAGCGTCACCGAATGGATCATGCCGCAGCGCTCCGCCACGGCGATGAAGCGGTCCGGCGGCACGCGCCCGAGCTTCGGACTCGTCCAGCGCGCCAGAGCCTCGACCGCGGTGATCCGGTCCGTCACGGTGTCGAGGATCGGCTGGTAGTGCATCTCCATCTCGGCGGCGAGGTCGGCGCTCTGCAACGCCGTCTCCACCGCGCGCGCATCGCGGATGGCGTCCTCATGCTCCTGCGAGAACAGGGTCGTGGAACCCCGCTTGCGCTCCTTGGAATGGTAGAGCGCGTAGTCGGCCCGGTCGAACAGGGCGTCCGCAGCGCGTCCGGCCTGGGGGTAGAGCGCGAGTCCCCCTGAGCACCCCGGCACGACCTGCGTCTCACCCAGCGCGATCGGCGCGTGCAGCCGCGTGCAGATCCGATTGCAGAGGTCGAGCACTTCGTCCGGGCGGGCGGTGCTATGAATCAGCACGCCGAACTCGTCACCGCCGAGGCGCGCGATCGTCACGCCGTTGCCGGCGAAGGTTTGGAGCCGACGCCCGGTCTCTTCGAGCACCCGGTCTCCGGCGGTGTGGCCGAAGGTGTCGTTGATCGGCTTGAAGCGATCGAGGTCGAAGATCGCGAGGGCGAAGGCCGTGTCGCTGCCGGCCGATTCGGCGATCAGGGCGTCGAGACGCTGGAAGAAGTAGCGCCGGTTGGGCAGTCCGGTCAGGCTGTCGGTGTGGGCAAGACGCCGGTTGTCCTCGCTCAACCGCTGCGCCTCCGCCTTGGACTCGACCAGTTGCAGGAAGGCCAGGAAGTTGTTGGTGAGGATGCGCACCATCACCACGGTGACGAAGGCCGTGTTCAGCGCGATCGCGATGAAGACGCTGTTCCCGCTCGTGAAGCAGTGGATCAGGAACACGCCGATGACGATGAACGTCACCAGCAGAGCCGCGAACGGGAGATGCGTCAGGCAGAAGATGCAGGCGATGACGGTGATCGCCACGAAGATTGCGACGTGCCCCTGCTCGAACGGACCGCCATACCCATTGAGCATCATCGCCCAACCGACGAAGAGGGCCGAGAACAGGATGGTGAGCAGGCTGGTACCGCGCAGCCGCTTCAGGGCCCTGGCTCCGGCGATGTCCTGCGGACGCAGGCGCCACCAGTGGATGGCGCGCACCACGCACAGGGCGATCATCAGGCCGGGCAGTCCGATCGTCAGCCAAGCCGGTGCGAAGGGGTAATGGGTGAAGGCGAGCGCGCAGGCATTGATGGAGAGCAGCGCGTAGAGCGACGGAATCTGCTTCCGCAACTCCATAAGCTGATGGATGCAGGCCTCTGGATCGGTATAGCCCGAAACGATCCCACTCAACAATTCTTTGCGGCCGCGGATGAATTTCATCGTATCTTACCGACGACCGAATACCGAGCCAGCAACATGTTAAGCACGTATCCTTCCCAGTAGAATGTACTTGGTCCGATACCTCCTAAAATTTTATTGCACTGGAAAAATCCAACCCATGAATAGGCTGCCGAGACCGTCGTACCTGAGGGCCTTTCAGGACATGCCGCTTCGCAACAACATGTGCGCCGCAGCCGGCAGCCCAATCGACACCCGCCTAGAGCGACGAAAGTCGGGACGGTTCATCCGCGTGTTGCCGTATCGACATGGATGTCGCGGCCCCGCGTCTCCGGCAGCAACAAGGCGGCAGCGGTGCCGACGAGGCTGAAGGCGGCGAGGTAGTAGGCCGGCGCCATCCGGTCGCCGGTCGCGGCGATCAGCCAGTTCACAACGTAGTTGGTGCTGCCGCCGAAGATCGAGACCGACAGGGCGTAGACGATGGACAGCCCGGCGCTACGCACCGCCCGCGGCAGGGCCTCCGGGATGGCGACGATGATCGCGGCCGCGTTGATCGAGGACAGGGCCGAGAGCAGGAAGGTGACGGCATAGACGCTGAACGCGCTCGGCTCCCGCAGCATCCACAGGAAGGCCGGCACGGCGAGCACGAGGATCAGCGCCCTCGGCCAGACCATGACCGGCTTGCGCCCGAACCGGTCGGCCAGCCAGCCGCCCAGCAGCGGGAAGATCACCGAGGCCAGTCCCAGCGCGATCGGCACGGCGTTGGCGGCCATCTCCGAGAGGCCGAGCGTCGCCCCGGCATAGACCGGCATGTTGGTGCCCACCGCATTCGACACGGTGGAGGCGGCGATGACGAGGAAGGTGAGGCCGAGCATCCGCCCGTGCCGGCGCAGCAGCCGGCCGAGCACCGCGCCCGTAGAGGCGGCGACGGCGGGGTCGTGGCCCTCGCCCGCGGTCTCCGGCAGGTGGCTGCGGATCACGAGGCCGACCGGCACGACGAGGAGGCCGAGGCCGAACATCAGCCGCCAGCCCCAATCGGCCATGGCCGTATCGCCGAGGATAACCGTCAGCACGGTGGCGAAGAGACCGGCGAACAGGGCGGCGCAGCCCTGGCTGGCGATCTGCCAGCTCGTGACGAAGCCGCGGTGGCGGGCCGGGGCGGCCTCGATCAGGAAGGCGGTCGAAGGCCCGACCTCGCCGCCGAGCGCCAGCCCCTGGATCAGCCGCCCGACGATCACGATCACCTGAGCCCAGCCACCGATGGTCGCCGTACCGGGGCAAGCCGCCAGCATCAGCATGCCGATGGCCATCAGCGCGATGGTGATGAGCATGGCCGGCTTGCGCCCGGCCCGATCGGCGAACGCGCCGATCAGCACACCGCCCACGGGCCGCATCACGTAGCCGATCCCGAACAGGGCCAGCGAGGCGAGCAGGCTGTCGGTCGGGCTGTCCGAAGGGAAGAAGGTCGCGCCGATCGATTGGGCGAAGAAGGCGTAGATGGTGAAGTCGTAGAATTCGAGGGCGTTGCCGAGAACGACGGCGCCTACGGCCTTGCGGTCGAGGCGCGTCGGCGCGGCGCTGACGGGCGAGTGCATCGTGATCCTGTCGTGAGGTCCCGGATGGTCGAGGCGCGGCGGGAGGCGGGTTCCGGGCAAGGCGCGTCGGTTGCGGGCGGCAGTTAGGTCGCCGCCGCAAAGCCGCCACCCCCGCCGGGCGACGCATGCGCCGGACCGCCGCCTGTTGCCGGCCACGTTTTCTTGAGCCGGCCGGCTCCCGGTCCCCGGTCCGATCGTGCTATCGGGCGCAGGTATCGCGTCTCTTGAAACTGTCCACGCCTCTTGCGCCTGCTCGTCGTCGCCATCGGACGCCTGAAGAACGGGCCGGAGCGGGATCTCGCCGCCCGCTACCGCGAGCGCGCGGTCGCGCTCGGCAAGAGCCTCGGCGTCGCGGCCTGCGAGCTTGCCGAGATTCCTGAATCGCGCGCGCGCCGGGCCGCCGACCGCGTCGCCGAGGAAGCGGCCGCGATCCTCGCCCTCGTGCCGGGCGACGCGGCGGTGATCGCCTGCGACGAGCGCGGCCGCTCCGACTGGCCGAGCGAGCGGATCGCGGACAAAATCGGGGCCTGGCGCGACGCGGGGCGGAGCAGCCTCGTTCTCGTCATCGGCGGGGCCGACGGCCTTCACGAGAGCGTGCGGGCACGCGCCGACCATATTCTCGCCTTCGGAGCGGCGACACTGCCGCACGGTCTGGTGCGCGTGCTCGCCCTCGAGCAGGTCTACCGGGCCCTGACCATCCTGGCCGGACACCCCTACCACCGGGGCGATCCCGAGGCATGAGAGCACCGGTGAACGCCGACCCGAGGCCGACGACCCGAACGGCTAAGCCCGCTGCCCTGCTGATGGCGCTCGCCTGCCTCGCGGGCGGCCCCACCCTGCCTGTGTGCGCGCAGACGCCCCCCGATCCGGAGGCGATGCGGCGCACGCAGGAGGAGCGGGACCGGCGCGCCCAGAGCCTGAAGCAGATCGAGGAGGCGCTGGCGGCCAGCAGCGGCAACCGGGCGGCGCTCGAGTCCGAGATCAGCGCGATCGGCTCCGATCGGACCAAGCTCAGCGCCGCCCTGCTCGATGCCGGGCGCCAGGCCCAGGCGACTGAGGACCGGATGAACCGGCTGGAGGAGCGCCTGCGGGCGCTGACCGACAGCGACGCGGCAATCCGCAAGTCGCTGGAGGCGCGCCGGGCGGTCATCGCCGAGATCTTGGCCGCGCTCCAGCGCATGGGCCGGCGCCCGCCGCCCGCCGTGCTGGTGCGGCCCGAGGACGTGCTGGCGGCGATCCGCACCTCGATGATGCTCGGTGCCGTGGTGCCGGAGCTGCGCGGCGAGGCGGATACGCTGGCCGGCGACCTCACCGAGTTGGTCCGCGTACGTGGCCTCATCGCGGCCGACCGCGAGGCGCTGAAGAAGGATCTCGCGGGCTGGGCCGCCGAGCGCCAGCGCCTCGACGCGCTGATCGCCGCCCGCCGCAGCCGTCAGGCGGAGGTCGAGACGAGCCTCACCGCCGAGCGCCAGAAGAGCGCCGAACTCGGCGCCCAAGCCAAATCCCTCAAGGATCTCGTGGAGCGGATGGAGAGCGAGCTGTCGAGCGCGCGCCGCGCCACCGACGCCGTCCGCGCCGCCGCCGAGCGGGAGCAGCGGGCGATCCAGGACAAGTTCGCTGCCGCCAGCGCCCGCGATCCGGCGCGGCTCGCGCCCAAGGTGAAGTTCACGGAAGCCCGCGGCGATCTGCCCAGGCCGGTGAGCGGCACGCTCGTGCGCGGCTTCAACCAGCCCGACGGCCAGGGCGGCACCACCCGCGGCATCTCGCTGCGGACGCGGGCCAGGGCAGTCGTGTCCTCCCCGGCGGACGGCTGGGTGTCGTTCGCCGGCCCCTTCCGCTCCTACGGCCGACTCTTGATCATCAATGCGGGCGACGGCTACTATCTGTTGCTCGCGGGGATGGATCAGATCAACGTCGAGGTCGGCCAGTTCGTACTGGCGGGCGAACCGGTGGCCGTGATGGGCGAGGGCAGCGGCTCCCCGGCAAGCACGCCAGCGAACGTGACGCAGGCTGCGTCACAGAAGGACGATGATCGGATTGATCCCGTCCTGTACGTCGAGTTCAGAAAAGACGGCGGCTCCATCGATCCGGAGCCGTGGTGGGCGAGAAGTTCCAGCGAGAAGGTTCGCGGATAATGCGCAAAGTGTCCCTCGTGTTGCTCGGCGCGGCCCTCGGCATCGGCGCCTCGGCCCTGTCGACCCAGACCCAGCTCCTCTCCGGCACGAGCGCCATCGCGGCCTCGGCGGAAACCTACCGGCAGCTGAGCCTGTTCGGCGACGTGTTCGAGAAGGTGCGGACCGACTACGTCGAGAAGCCCGAGGAAGCAAAGCTGATCGAGTCGGCCGTCAACGGCATGCTGACCTCGCTCGATCCGCATTCCAGCTACATGGACGCGAAAGCCTTCCGCGACATGCAGACGACGACCAAGGGTGAGTTCGGCGGCCTCGGCATCGAGGTCACGATGGAGGACGGCCTGATCAAGGTGGTCTCGCCGATCGACGACACCCCCGCCTCCAAGGCCGGCCTGCTCGCCAACGACATCATCACCCAGATCGACGAGGATCAGGTCCAGGGCCTCACCCTGAACCAGGCCGTCGACAAGATGCGCGGCCCCGTGAACTCCACGGTGAAGCTGAAGATCTCCCGCAAGGAGGCCAAGGATCCCATCGACGTCTCGCTAACGCGCGACGTGATCAAGATCCGCCCCGTGCGCTCGAAGGTCGAGAGCGGCGATGTCGGCTACGTCCGCCTGACCCAGTTCAACGAGCAGACCTATGACGGCCTGAAGACCGCCATCGACAAGCTCCAGAGCGAGATCGGCGGCGACAAGCTCAAGGGCTACGTCCTCGATCTGCGCAACAATCCCGGCGGCCTGCTCGATCAGGCGGTGATGGTCTCCGACGCCTTCCTCGACCGCGGCGAGATCGTCTCGACCCGCGGCCGCAACCCGGACGAGACGCAGCGCTTCTCCGCCAAGGCCGGTGACCTGGCCAAGGGCAAGCCGATCGTCGTGCTGGTGAACGGCGGCGCGGCCTCGGCCTCCGAGATCGTGGCCGGCGCCCTGCAGGATCACAAGCGCGCGACCATCATGGGCACGCGCTCCTTCGGCAAGGGCTCGGTGCAGTCGATCATCCCGCTCGGCGGCCAGGGCGCCCTGCGCCTCACCACCGCGCGCTACTACACGCCGTCCGGCCGCTCGATCCAGGCCAAGGGGATCGAGCCGGATCAGGAGGTGCTGCAGGAGGTGCCCGACGATCTTAAGGGCAAGGACGAGACCAAGGGCGAGGCCGGCCTGAAGGGCCACCTGAAGCAGAAGGACACCGAGGAGCGCGGCGGTTCCTCGGCCTACATCCCGCCGGATCCGGCCAAGGACAAGCAGCTCATCGCCGCCGTCGACTTCCTGCATGGCATCCAGAAGGGTGCGGCCAACGTGACGAAGCCGGCGACGCAGAACTGATTGTGCCGGCCCGCGGCGGGGATCCGCCGCGAAGTTAGCGAAAGATTAACCATGACGGCCCGCAATACCGGTCAGACCGGGATTGCGGGCCGTTTCTCGTTGAAGGCCGGGTCCGGTCGTCCAATCTACGCCAAAGAGGCGGGACGGCGGGTGAGCGACGCGGCCGACGACATCCTGACGAAGCCCCTCGGTGTCGCGGACAAGGCGGCCCGGCCGCGCTTCGCCCTGCCTCCGTCCGCAGGCATGGCCGCCGGTGCCGGGGTCCTGGCGCTCGTCCTCCTGGCAGGCGGTATCGCGCTTACCGGCGATCCCCGTGGCGGCGAGCCTCGGGCGCAGGCGCAGATCGAGATCCGCGAAGCCCCGGCCTCCCGCGTGACCGACGTGGCACCGCCCGCGCCGAAGGGTCCCGCCCAATCCGCGAGCGAGGTCGAGCAGGCCTCCGGCGTCACCGTCTTCCGCCCCGACGGTTCGACGGCGCCCGATGCACCGGTCATCATCCGCGTCCCGAACGCCTCCCAGGTGAAGCTCGCGCCCGCGCCCGATCCGCGCCTGACCGAGCGCGGGCGCCACGGGCCCCTGCCCCGCCTCGGCGAGGGTCGGCTCCGCCCCCTCGACATCTACGCCCGCCCGGACGAGCCCGGGTCCGGGCCGCGTATCGCCGTCCTCGTCTCCGGTCTCGGCATCGGCGAGAACGCCACCCTCGGTGCCATCGCCCGGCTGCCCGCAGCGGTGAGCCTCGCGCTCTCGCCCTATGGCGGCGACTTGGAGAAGACCGCCACCCGCGCCCGCGAGGCCGGTCACGAGATCCTGCTCCAACTGCCGATGGAGCCGTTCGACTACCCCGACAGCGATCCCGGACCGCAGACGCTTCTGGCCACGGCCCGACCGGGCGAGAACCTCGATCGGGCGGCGTGGGCGATGAGCCGGTTTCCCGGCTTCATCGGCGCCGTGAACTTCATGGGCGGCAAGTTGATGAGCGAGCCCGGCGCCCTGGAGCCGGTGCTGAAGGATCTTTCCGCCCGCGGGCTCGGTTTCGTGGATGACGGGGCGGCCACCGGCTCGCAGGCCGCGGGTGTCGCGGCCAAGACCAAGCTTCCGACGGCCCGTGCCGAGGTGGTGATCGACGCCGTCGCCCGTCCCGACGCCATCGACGCGGAACTCGCCCGCCTGGAGACGTTGGCTCGGCAGAAGGGTCTCGTGCTGGCCTCCGCCGGCGCCTCACCTCTGACGATCGACCGCCTGTCGCGCTGGTCCCGTGATCTCGAGGCGCGGGGCATCCGGCTCGTGCCGATCAGCGCGATCCTGCGCCGCCCCGGCGGCGTCGCCAAATTATCGAGCGCGGCCCCTTAGCCGATCATCCTGAAAGACGATCACCGACCGCCGAAGAGGACGATACGAGGCCGGGCTCCGGCGCATCGGACCGGATCGCGCATCCTGCTCGTCGCTTCGAACGGGACCGGAGCCGACCACGGGCGAGGTGCTTCGCATCGCCTCCGACCTTCTCCTGCCGGCCGCTCGTCGATCACGAATTCTCGACAGGCCGATACCCGATCGCGACTTCCAGCAGATTGTTACACGCAGGGATGGTATTTCTAACCTATCATTTGATAGTTTACCATCGTCGCGAGGATCGCATCCGGTTTTAATCCAATCGGTAGCACGAAGTTCGATGGGCAATTTGTGATCCGGTAAGTGTTTACCGGCAGGATTATGCCGCTCGACCGACCAATTCGGACCGAGTCGTCCTGTCGGAGCTCATCCGTGTCCCTCCAAACGCTTCCCATCCGCAGCAAGCTGATCGGCGCCTTCGCGCTACTGACGGTCCTCCTTGTCGGCCTGGGCATCCTCGGTCTCGTCGGCACGCAGACGATGCGCGATCAGGCGCTCGACATCGAGCGCAACTGGCTTCCGAGCGTGCGCCTGCTCGGCGAGATCGACACCGCGTCGGCACGGATGAACGGCGTGATGCTGCGGCACACCCAGGCCCTCGATCCGCAGATGATCCCGGCCATGGACAAGGATTTCGAGCGCTTCGGCAAGCTGATCGCCGACAAGCGTGCGGCCTACGAGCCCCTGATCGCGACTGCGGAGGAGCGGGCGCTCTATGAGACCTTTGCGCGCGAGGCCGCTGCCTTCGATGCGGAGCGGCGGAACGTGATGGATCTCTCGCGCCAGGGGCGTAAGGCGGAGGCCTTCACCTATTACGAAGCGAAGGGTCTGGCGCCGCGCCGGGCGATGTCGAACGCTCTGGAGAAGCTGATCGCCCTCAACAACGAGGGCGCCGCCCGCGCAATGGAAGCGGGCGAGGTCATGTACCAGCGCGTCCGGACGATCGGCCTCGCCGTTCTCGTCCTCGGCGTTGCCCTCGCTATCTTGCTCGCCGTGCTGATCATTCGCGGCGTTACCCGCGGCATCGCCTCCGTTGTCGGGCCGATGCAGGCTCTGGCCGCGGGCGACGTCTCGGTCTCGATCCCGCATCAGGGTCAGCGGACCGAGATCGGGTCGATCGCGGACGCGGTCCAGATCTTCAAGGACGGCCTGATCCGCATGCGCAGCCTCGAAGAGGAAAGTGCCGCGGCCCGCGCCGGCGCCGAGGCGCAGCGCAAGGTGGCGATGCGCGAGATGGCCGAGCGGCTCGAGGGCGCCGTTGGCGGCGTCGTCAGCCTCGTCTCGTCCGCCGCCTCGCAATTGCAGGGCTCGGCCCACGGCATGACCGGCGCCGCCACCCGGACCGCCAGCCAGTCGGTCAGCGTGGCGGCGGCCGCCGAGGAGGCAGCCACGAACGTCAACACCGTCGCCGCGGCGACCGAGGAACTGGGTGCTTCGGTGCAGGAGATCAGCCGGCAGGTCAGCGGTTCGTCGAGCCTCGCCCAGGCCGCGGTCGGTGAGGCGGCGCAGACGGCCGCCCATGTCCGGGCGCTGAGCGCGGCGGTTGCCAAGATCGGCGACGTCGTCACCATGATCACCACGATCGCCGGCCAGACCAACCTGCTCGCGCTCAACGCCACCATCGAGGCGGCCCGCGCCGGCGAGGCGGGACGAGGCTTCGCCGTGGTCGCGGCGGAGGTCAAGGAACTCGCCAACCAGACCGCGCGGGCGACCGAGGAGATCTCCGGCCAGATCGGCCGGATCCAGGAGACCACCGGCCACGCGGTCTCGGCCATCGGCAGCATCACCGGGCGGATCGAGGAAATCAGCGCGGTGGCCGCCTCGATCGCCGCGGCGGTGGAGCAGCAGGGCGCGGCGACACAAGAGATTGTGCGCAACGTCGCCCAGGCGGCGATGGGCGCGGGCGAGGTGACGAGCAACATCGCCGGCGTGGCCCAGGCCGCCGAGGAGGCCGGAGCGACCGCCGCCGAAGTGCTCGCCGCCTCCTCCGAACTGTCGCGCCAATCCGAGCATCTCTCAACGGAGGTCGGCCGCTTCCTGGCGAACGTGCGCGCCGCCTGACCGATTGCGGGAACAGCCGGCACGAAGGCGGGCGCGGCCGAGGCCGCGCCCGCCTTCGTTTTGCGGCCTGCGATGGGCGGCAGGTCGGCGTTGCCCGCACCGGTTCGGCCACCTATGGTCGCGCCGCCAGCACGAGCCCGCGATGACCCGCCCCAACGACGACCTCCTGCGCCTGCCGGAAGGCAGCGCGCTGCCCTATCGCCCCTGCGTGGGCGTCGCCCTGTTCAACCGTGACGGCCTCGTCTTCATCGGGCGGCGCAAGCGCGAGGCGGGCCCCGAGCACGTCGACGGCGACCGCGCGTGGCAGATGCCGCAGGGCGGCATCGATGACGGGGAAGAGCCCCTCGCCGCGGCGCTGCGCGAACTCCACGAGGAGACCAACGTGCCGGCCGACGCCGTCACGCTGCTCGGCGAGACCCGCGACTGGCTCGCCTACGACCTGCCGCCGGCGGTCATGAAGCAGGCCTGGAAGGGCCGCTATCGCGGCCAGCGCCAGAAATGGTTCGCCTTCGGCCTGACCGGCAGCGAGGCGGTGATCGACGTGGATGCCCCCGGTGGCGGTCGCCACAAGCCCGAATTCGAGGCGTGGCGCTGGGAGCGGCTGGAGGCGCTGCCGGATCTCATCATCCCCTTCAAGCGTCCGGTCTACGAGGGCGTCGTCGCCGCTTTCTCCGGGCTGACCGGCTGGCAAGGCACCGAGCGAGACGCCGAGGATAACTCGGCATGATGCTTCCGCGCATCCGCGGCTGATCCGATGCGGTGGTGGCTCATTCCCCTTCTCGCGGTGGCGGCTTGGTTCGCCTACACGCTGACGCCGTTCTGGTCGCTCTACGGCTTCGCCGCGGCGGTGCAGGCGGGCGACGCCGCCGCGATCGAGCAGCGCGTCAACTTCCGCACGCTGCGCCTGTCGCTGGCCCGGCAGATCAGCGCCGCGGTCAAGGCCGACAGCAACGCCCTCGATCCGCGCGAGCGGCAGCGCATCGCCGACGCGGCGGCGGCGGTGGCGCTGCCGGTCATGGAATCGGCGCTGACCCCGCAAGCGGTGATCGACCTCCTCGATGACGGTTGGCCCCAAGGCGCCGACCTCGCCGCGCCGGCCAACCGGCACGAGCGGCGCGACGGCCTGCGCATCCCCGATCTCGGCCGGCTCCTGCGCTACTACGTCTCCTCCGACATGCGCGGCTTCCGCTCCGTGGTGATCCCCGTGCCGCCCGATCATCCGCGTCACGAGCAGTTCCGCATCCGCCTGCGCCTGCGCGACTGGGGCTGGCGCCTCGTCGATATCGAGCTGTCCGACGACCTGCGCCGCCGCATCGCCGAGAAGGCCGTCGCCGCAGCCACCCGCTTGCGCGACGGGCGCCCCGCCTCGGACAAGGCGCCGCCGGAAGCGCCCGCTCCGCGCCCCTGACATCACCTGACAGTTCTCAAGAAGGTGGTCTGGACGCCGGACTCGCTTCTCATAGCTGAGCCGTGACGACCGGCCCCGCTTCCGGAGCGCTGCCTTGAGCCAGAACGCCGCACAGAGTTCGGGTGCCGAGGAGTCGGGCCCCGGCCGCCGCCTCGGCGCAGGGCTCCTGATCGCCACCCTCGGCGTCGTCTACGGCGATATCGGCACGAGCCCGCTCTACGCCCTCAAGGAGGCGGTGCGCGCCGCGAGCCCCGGCGGCCCCCCGAGCCCGGTCGCGGTGACCGGCGCGGTCTCGCTGATCCTGTGGGCGCTGATCCTCGTCGTCGCGCTGAAATACGCGGTGCTGATCCTTCGTGCCGACAACCGCGGCGAGGGCGGCATCGTGGCGATGCTGGCGCTGCTCGGCGCCCGCCATGCGCGACCCGGCTCGCGGCAGGCGCTGCTGCTGGTCGTCGGCCTCGTCGGCGCCGCGCTGCTCTACGGCGACGGCGCGATCACCCCGGCGATCTCGGTTCTCTCGGCGGTCGAGGGCCTGCGGGTCGATGCCCCCGCTCTCGGCCGCTTCATCGTGCCGATCGCGCTCGCGATCCTCGTCGGCCTGTTTCTCGTGCAGCGCCGGGGGGCCGCCTTCATCGGCCGGATCTTCGGACCGGTGATGCTGGTCTGGTTTCTCGTGCTGGCCGCCCTCGGCCTCGGCGGCATCGCGCAGGCGCCGCAGATCCTCACCGCGATCAATCCGCTGCGCGCGGTGGAGTTCACGGCCCATGCCGGACTCTATGTCGGCTTCGCGATGCTGGGCGCCGCCTTCCTCGCGGTCACCGGCGGCGAGGCGATGTATGCCGATCTCGGCCATTTCGGCGCGCGGGCGATCCGCGTCGCGTGGTTCACCCTCGTGCTGCCGGCGCTGGTGATCCACTATTTCGGCCAGGGCGCGATCCTGCTGGTCGATCCGTCCGCGGCCGAGAACCCGTTCTACCGCCTCGCGCCGGGCCCCCTGCACTATCCGCTGATCGGGCTAGCGACGCTCGCCGCCGTCATCGCCTCGCAGGCCGTGATCTCAGGCGTGTTCTCGCTGACCCGGCAATCGATCCAGCTCGGCTTCCTGCCGCCGCTGCGCATCATCCACACCGCCCCGGACGAGAGCGGCCAGATCTACGTGCCTCTGGTGAACTGGCTGCTCGCCGCCGCGACGCTCTCGGCGGTGCTGATCTTCCGCTCCTCCGATGCGCTGGCGGGCGCCTACGGCATCGCCGTGTCGCTTCTCATGGCGATCACCACCCTGCTCGCCGGCCTCGTCGCCCGCAAATGGGGCTACGCCCTGCCCGTCGTGCTCGCGGTCAACGGCTTCTTCCTCGTCATCGACCTGATCTTCCTCTCGGCCAACAGCGTGAAGCTGTTCGAAGGCGGCTGGTTTCCGCTGCTCCTGGCCGGTCTCATCGCCTTCCTGATGCTGACCTGGCGCAAGGGCAATGCCTGCCTGGAACAGGCGCGCATGGCGCTACGCCCGCCGGAGACGCGGTTCCTCGACGATCTGCGCCGCGACCCACCGACGACCTTGCCGGGATCGGCCGTCTTCCTGTCTTCGGCGACCGAGGGCATCCCGCTGCCGATGATGCGCTTCGTCGAGCGCCTGCACGCGCTGCACGCTCGCGTGCTGATCGTGACCGCCCTGTTCGAGGAGACGCCGACGGTGCCGCGCGAGGAGCGTGCCTGCGTCACCGAGATCACCCCCGAGATCCGACGCCTGGTGCTGCATTACGGCTTCATGCAATCGGCCTCGATTCCTGAAGGGCTCGACTGCGCCGTGGCCGCCGGCCTCCTTCCGAAGGAGTTCACCGAGGATGTCACCGTCTTCGTCGGCCACGAGACGATCATCCCGGTCTCCGACCGACGCGGCATGTCGGATTGGCGCGAGGCGGTGTTCGCGGTGATGCAGAACAACGCCGAACGCACCGGCGCCCATTTCTGCGTGCCGGCGCATCAGGTGATCGAGATCGGCACCGAGATCGAGATTTGAGGACGGCTACTCGTCCGCCCCCTTCCCGGTCATCCGAAGCTGCGAGGCGACGCATTCGCGAACCGCGTCCTCGATCTTGGCCTTCTGCGCATTCGAATAGCCCGCGACGTCGTCGATGCATCTGACGAAGTAGCCGGCGGTGAAGCTCTCGTTGACCGAGACGAACGACTTGCCGAAGCGGGTCGCGAGTTGAAGGCGGTCCATGGCCGGACTCTGCCGCCATGCCTCCAGCGTATCGGTCATCGACAGGGCGTGGGCGGCGCCGGGCACGAAGGCGGCGGCGAGGAACAGGGCAGAGAAGCGGCGCATCGTGCTAAAACCTCCCGGATGGTTTTTCTGAATTATCCGCATATATTTTCCGAACAAACCCCTCTCTCGATACAATCGATGAGATCAGATCGGACCGTTTCGCCAGATAAACCGTTCCGGGATGTCGAACATCCTGGAGATGGAAGCCTTCTTCTTATTTTGTTCTGAGAGTTCCGCAGCGCTCCGCCCCCCCCGAGCCGGATGCGCCCTTCATCCGTGCCAATCGGAAAAGGCGACGACACGGTGGATCAGGCGGCGATTGCGGGCCGCCTCGCCGAACGGCGCGAGTTCCCAAGTCCATTCCCGCTCAGGATTGCCGAGCCGCGCGCCGTAGAGGAGATCGTGCCGGGCGTGGACGCGGCCCTGCCGGTCCTCCTCGGTCTCGTCGATGTCGGTGACGAGGCAGACCTGCGCTCTCAGGCCGGCCAGGGCCTTGAGATGGCCCTCGACGATCCGCCGGCCGAAAGCGTCGCCGTGCTCCGGCGTCCAGGCTCCGAGGGGGTGACGCGAGGCCTCCAGCCGCTCGACCGGGCGGATCGGCAGCTGCGAGAGGAGGTTGGCCGAGATGACGAGGCCGGTGCCCGGCTCGGTGCAGACCGGCGGCAAGCACGGTTCGAGGTCGCGCGCGGCGCCCGTCATCAGCGCCATCGCGCCGCTGAGATCCGCCGTCAGGGTCTCGACGTTGGCGAAGGCCCGGATCGCCCGCCGCGCCGGCCGCAGATGAACGGCATCGACCAGCACCACCCGCCGGAAGCGCGCGGCGAGATCCGCCAGCGGCACGTCGAGCAGGAGCCCGGAGCCCAGCACCACGGCGGTGTCGCCCCGCTCGGTCGCGGCGATGGCCGCGCGCATCACCGCCCGGCTCGCCTCCAGATGCGGCGCCCAGGCCCGGCGGCAACGCCGCGCCCGCGACATCAGCCAGACGCTGTCGCGTAGGTAGCCGAGCCGGCGCTGGGCGGCCGGCGCGGGCGTGGTTAGGAGATGCAGGAGATCGAGCAGCACGGTGGCGTGGCGTCCGGCACGGGACCGGACCTGTCAAGCCGCGTCACGTCTTGGTCGCGAAGCAGAGCCAGAACGCCCTTCCCTCCCCGGCTCCAACGCGAACGATCATGGATTCCCGAAACGCCCGCATCGCCGCCGCGCTGATCGCGCTCTGCGCCGCTCTCGGCGTTGCCGCCGGCTTCACGAACGTGTTCGGCCGGACCGGATCGGTGCCGCTCACCGCCTGGATCATGGTCGCCTACTTCACGAACCTGACCGGGCTCCTCGTCCTCGTCGTGTTCGGCGCGATCGCCCTGCGGGTGCCGGCGCTGGCTCAGCCCCGGCTCGTGGCGACGGCGGTGCTCGCGACCCTGCTCGTCGGACTTGTGCAGCGGCTTCTGCTCTACGGGCTCAAGACCCTGCGCGGCGGGGCGCTCGTCGGCGACATCCTGCTCCACCAGGCCCTGCCGGTTCTGGTGCCGCTGTTCTGGCTCGCCTTCGTGCCGAAGGGACGCCTCGCGGGGCGCGACCTCGTGCTGTTTGCGAGCTATCCGCTGATCTATCTCGGCTACACCCTGGTGCGCGGCGCCTACGACGCACGCTATCCCTACCCGTTCCTCGACGTGGGCAAGATCGGCTGGGGTCCGGTCGCGGCCTATGCCGGCGCGATCGCGGCGGCCTTCCTCGGGGTCGGCTGGGCTCTGGTGATGCTCGACCGGCGCCTCGCCCGGCGCAAGGTCGCCGAAGGATGAAGCATCGTCCCGAAAGGTGGCCGCCGGCTTTCGGAAAAAGACGAAGCTCTCGCCTCTACCCCTCGAACAAGGTGGCGATCTCGCCGGGGCCCAGGATGCGGAACTCTCCCGCCGGCAGGTCGGCGGGAAGGGCGAGACCGCCGACGCGGTCGCGGTGGAGCGCATCGACGTGGTTGCCGAGGGCGGCGAACATCCGCCTCACCTGATGGTAGCGCCCCTCGTGCAGGGTCACCGTGCAGTGGGTCGGGTCGTCCGTCTCCATCTCCACCGGCAGGAGCGGCTTGTCCTCGCCCTCCAGCATCATCGCTCCGGAGGCGAGGATCGCGGCCTCGTCGCCCTGGAGCGGGCGGGCCAGGCTCACCCGGTAGCGCTTGGAGACCTTGGCCTTCGGCGAGATGATCCGGTGCAGCAGCGCGCCGTCGTCCGTCATCAGCAGGAGGCCCGAGGTCTCCTTGTCGAGGCGTCCGACGGTGGAGAGCGCCGGATCGCGCCGCCGCCAGCGCTCGGGCAGCAGGCCGTAGACCAGCGGCCCCGCCTCCTTGTGCGAGCAGGTGACGCCGAGCGGCTTGTGCAGCATCAGGCAGAGGCCGGGCAGCGGATCGAGCGCCTCCCCCTGCACCGTCATTCGGGCGGATAGGTCAGGCTCGAGCGGGATGCGCTGCGAGGCGTCCCGCAGGGCCTGACCCTCGAGGCGGACGAGCCCGGCGCGGGCCAACCCCTCGACCTCCCGGCGCGAGCCGTAGCCGAGATTGGCCAGCAGCCGGTCGAGGCGGAGCGCCTTCACGTGCGGGCCTCGATCATTTGCGCGCCTCGAACAGCTTGTAGCCCCCCTCTGTCACCACCGGTGTGACGGTGCGGAAGGCGGCGCGAAGGGGCCCCTCGTAGGGGAGATGGGCGTTGGCCACGAGATGCAGCGTGCCGCCCGGCCGCAGGGCCGCCGCCGCGCGGGCGATGAAGACCTGTCCCAGCGCCTGGTCCTCGGCGCCGCCGTCGTGGAAGGGCGGGTTGGAGACGACGAAATCGAGGCCCGACAGGGCCGGCTCCGACCCGCGCAGATCGGCCCAGTGCAGGCTGGCCCGCGCATCGCCGACATTGCGCCGGGCCATCTCGATCGCGCGGCGGTCGATGTCGATCAGCGCGAGCGCGGCGACCTTCTCGGATTTCAGAACCTCGCGCGCCAGGATGCCGAGGCCGCAGCCGAGATCGGCGCCGCGCCCCGCGAGCGCTGGCAGGCGGCGCAGCAGCAGGGCGGAGCCGGGGTCGAGCCGGTCCCACGAGAAGATGCCGGGCTGCGTGCAGAGCGAGAGGTTGTCGATGTGGCGCGGGGCGCCAGCCTCGATGGCCGCCGCGATGCCGGCGGGCGTCTCGGGCCGCGTCGCGGTGCAGGTGCGGTGGTGACGGCGCGGCTCGTCGGTCACCGCGCAGCCGAAGCCGCGTAGCTCCTTGGCGAGCCGCGTGCCGCCCTTGTCCTTGGGCGCCAGCGCCACGAGCCGCCCGCCGGGCCGCAGGGCGCGAATGGCAAGCGCCAGGACGTATCGCCGCTCCACCGTGCCGGGCGGAGCCAGCAGCAGGGCGGCCTCCAGGCTCGCCTCGGCGATGTCCTCCAGCCGCGCCGAGCCGGGGATCAGCGGCGAGACCTGGGCAGCGCCGTCCGGCACGGCCGCGAGGTCGGCGGGCGGGAGGCTGTAGAGAATGGCTCGGATGTCAGGGTCGGTCTGGGGCATGGAGGCTTGGAATTGGAACCGCGGCAATCCGCATCATTCCTCCCATCCCCTGTCTCGTCCTGAGGTGCCGACGCGAAGCGGCGGCCGCGAAGGATCTTCCAGGGATCGCGCGGGGAACGGGAGGATCCTTCGAGACCGCTGCGCGGCACCTCAGGATGAGGCGGTGGGTGGGAGGCTGCTGACCTCAAGAGTACCTTACCAAACTCCCGGTCACCGACCGTTCTCGCTCTTGCGAGGACAGCGCGGCGGGAGTTTCGTGAGAGACACTCAGATCGGTCAGCCGGTCGGGAATTCGAGCCCCATCTCGCGATAGCGCGCGGGGTCGTCGGCCCAGTTCTCGCGAACCTTCACGTGCAGGAACAGGTGGACCTTGGCCTCGGCGACCTCGGCAATCTCGATGCGGGCGGCCTGCCCGATCGCCTTGATGGTCTGGCCGCCTTTGCCGAGCACGATCGAGCGCTGGCTCTCGCGCTCGACGAAGATGGTCTGCTCGATCCGCACCGAGCCGTCGGGCCGCACCTGCCACTGGTCGGTCTCGACGGTGGAGCGGTAGGGCAGCTCCTCGTGGAGCCGATCGTAGATCTTTTCGCGCGTGATCTCGGCAGCGAGCATCCGCAGCGGCGCGTCCGAGATCTGGTCTTCCGGGTAGAGCCAGGGGCCGGGCGGCATCCGGGCGGCCAGCGCCTTGCGCAGGTCGGCGACGCCGTCGCCGTTGAGCGCCGAGATCAGGAAGGTGTCCTCGAACGGCACCATCGCGTTGAGCTTGGCCACCAGTTCGAGCAAGCGCTCGCGGGCGATCAAGTCGATCTTGTTGAGGATCAGGATTTTCGGCCGCTTCACCTCGGGCAGGCGGCGCAGGATGGTCTCGACCTCCTCATCCGCCCCCTTGCGGGCATCGACCAGCAGGCAGACCGCGTCGGCATCGGCCGCGCCGCTCCAGGCCGAATGCACCATCGCCCGGTCGAGGCGGCGCTTGGGCGCGAAGATGCCGGGGGTGTCTACCAGCACGATCTGCGCGTCGCCCTCCATGACGATGCCGCGCACCAGCGCCCGCGTCGTCTGGACCTTTCGGGACACGATCGAGACCTTGGCACCGACCAGCGCGTTCAGCAGGGTCGACTTGCCGGCATTCGGCACGCCGATCAGCGCGACGAAGCCCGCCCGCGTCTCCTGCGGCCGGACACCTTCGTCCGTCTCGTGTTCCGGCTCGTTCTCAGACATTCGATCCGACCATTCGCGACCTAACCACCTGATCCATCCTGTCCTTGTGTCCCGCCGATCTTCTCGCGGGCGAGGACGGCACGAGCCGCTTCCTGCTCCGCCACGCGCTTCGAGGCGCCTTCGCCGTATCCCGGTTCAATACCTTCGACCCGCACCGCGATCCGGAAGACCGGCGCGTGGTCGGGACCGGAACGCTCCACCACTTCGTAGACGGGGATCGCGAGGCTGCGCGCCATCGCCCATTCCTGCAAGGCCGATTTCGCGTCGCGCCCGCGCGGTGCGGCGGTCTCCTCGCCGGGGCGGAAGGCGCGCTGCACGATCGCCCGGGTCGCCTCGTAGCCGGCATCGAGAAACACCGCGCCGAGGATTGCCTCGCAGACATCGGCCAGGATGGTCTGGTTGCGCCGGCCGCCGGTCTGGATCTCGCCGGGGCCAAGATTGAGATGCGGTCCGACCTCCCAAGCCTCGGCCACCGCGGCGCAGGTCTCGCGCCGCACGAGCCCGGCGAGGCGGCGCGACAGCTCGCCCTCCTCCGCATCGGGCAGTGCCCGGTACAGCGTCTCGGCCACCGCGAGTCCGAGCACCCGGTCGCCCAGGAATTCGAGGCGCTGGTAGCTGCCGACACGGCCCGACTGGCCGGCCTTGCTCACATGGGTGAGCGCGAGCGGCAGCAGGGTGGGGTCGGCGAAGACGTGGCCGATGCGCTCTTCGAGCACGGCGAGACTCGGCCGCGGGCGGTGCGCGCGCCGGGCGCGGCTGGATAAGGAAGTCGGAGTGTCGGCGTCGCCCGTCGGGGTCTGCTTGTTCGTCACATCAGTGGATCGTCGAGAAGATGCGGCTCCAGCGCACATCCGAAGGCCAGCGCCAGAGCTGCCAGGCGGGCGTGCGCTCGTCGATGGAGAAGAAGATCATCTCGGCCCGGCCGACGAAGTTCTCGAACGGCACGTAGCCGACGCTGGCGAGGTCGCGCGAATCGGTCGAGTTGTCGCGGTTGTCGCCCATCATGAAGAAGTGGCCGGCCGGCACCGTGTAGACCACCGTGTTGTCCCAGAAGCCGCGATCGCCGTCGCGCTCGATCACCCGGTGCGTCACGCCGCCCGGCAGCGTCTCCATGTATTGCGGCACCTTCACCACTTGGTCGAAGGCGTCGAGCGTCTCGTAATCGGCGATGCGCTCGCGCTTGACCGGCTTGCCGTTGATGTTGAGCACACCGTCGACCACCTGGATCTTGTCGCCAGGCAGGCCGATCACCCGCTTGATGTAGTCGGTCGCGTTGTCTTTTGGCAGCTTGAACACGGCGATATCGCCGCGCTTCGGCTCGGCTGCCCAGACCCGGCCATGCGCCTGGAACGGCAGGTACTCGGACAGCGGCAGCGAGTATTTCGAGTAGCCGTAGGTGTATTTCGAGACGAACAGGTAATCGCCGATCAGGAGCGTCGGGATCAGCGAGCCCGAGGGGATGTTGAACGGCTGGAACAGCAGCGTCCGCACCACGAGCGCGATCAGCAGCGCCTGAACGCCGACCTTCACGGTTTCCCGGATGCTGGCCCAGGTTCCGGGCTCGGCCGTCCGGATCTCCGTCTTGCCCTCGCGGTCCACGCGCGCTTGTCCTGTATCCATGAGTGGTGTGCCTCCGGCCCCGCCGTGTCGTTCGGCAGCCGCTGCCCATGGGCCGGTGGACTGTCGTGCTGGGCGGCGGGTCTAGACTAAGCCGCGCCGCCCCGCAACGCGGAGGATGGAGGCGTATGGAACCGCAAAAGCCGATGCCGGGGCCGATGCCGCGATCTATGACGGTGTTGCGAGGGGCACGGCCTCAATAATCACGAAGGCTTGCGCCAGGGGCGGCTCGTCGGTGAGGGTGAGGTGGAGGCGCGCCTCGTACCCCTGCGGCACCATGCGGGCGAGGTGTTCCCGCGCACCTCCGGTCAGGTTCAGGGTCGGCTGGCCGCTGGGCAGGTTGACCACCTCCATGTCGCGCCAGAACACGCCCTGGCTCATGCCGGTGCCGAGCGCCTTGGCGCAGGCCTCTTTGGCCGCGAAGCGCCGGGCGTAAGAGGGCGCGCGGGCGGCGCGCCGGTCGCATTTCGCCCGCTCGCCATCGGTGAAGACGCGGTGGGTGAAGCGATCGCCGAAGCGTTCGAGCGAGGACGCGATCCGGCGGATGTCGCAGAGATCGGTGCCGATACCGAGGATCACGGCTCAGCCTGCCGCCGCGCCCGGTCCATCGCCGCGCGCATGTCGTGGACCGCCTGCCGCAGGCCGACGAAGATCGCCTCGGCGATCAGCGCATGGCCGATATTCAGCTCGCGGATCTGCGCAAGGGCCGCCACCGGGCCGACACTCTCGACGGTCAGGCCGTGGCCGGCATGGATCTCGAGGCCGAGCGCGGCACCGTGGGCGCTGGCGCGCACGATCCGGTCGAGTTCGCGGGCGATTCGGGCCTCGTCGCCCTCGATCACTGCCTCGCAATAGGAGCCGGTATGCAGCTCGACCACGGGCGCGCACAGCGCGTGGGCGGCGTCCATCACCGCCTCGTCTGGCTCGACGAACAGCGAGACGCGAATGCCGGCTTCCGCCAGGATCGCGATGCGCGGGGCCAAGTGCGCGCGTCCGGCGATGATGTCGAGGCCGCCCTCGGTGGTGCGCTCCTCGCGCTTCTCCGGCACGAGGCAAGCGGCGTGCGGCCGCGTGGCGAGCGCGATGCCAACCATCTCGTCGGTCGCCGCCATTTCGAGGTTGAGCGGCACCGGCAGCTTCCGCAGCGCCGCGATGTCGGCGTCGCGGATATGGCGGCGATCCTCGCGCAAATGCGCGGTGATCCCGTCGGCGCCCGCCGCCACGGCCTCATGGGCGGCGCGCACCGGATCGGGCGCGAACCCGCCGCGGGCGTTGCGGACGGTGGCGACGTGATCGATGTTCACGCCCAGGCGCAGGGACGACACGGCTGGCTTCCGATGCATGGCGGACCGAAGGGCTGACGGTGTAGCGGCTGCCGCCGGACCTTGGAAGGGTCCTGGGACGCTCGGACGCGTCGAAGGATTGGGGATAGGCACGGTACGGATCAGGTTTCGCGTCGCCCGCGCCCGCTGTCGGCGTATAGCTCTGAGCCGATGCACAAGCTGCTGATTCAGCTCGGCCTTCGGTTCGACAACCCGGACGAGGAACGGTCGTTCGTCCGCAGCTTCACGCTGCATGACCTCGGCCGCACCCAGGCCGCGATGGTGCTCGGCGCCTTCGTCTACTGCTCGTTCTCGGCCATGGACTGGATCCTCAGCCCGGACGCCTGGGCAGTTGCCACCGCATTCCGGCTCGCCGTGGCCATCCTGGTTCTGCTGCCCGCGACCCTGCTACTGACCCGGCCCGGTGCCCGACCCTTCGCGGAACAGATCTACCTCGTCTACTGCGTCGTGCCGGGCTGCGTGCTCAGCGTGATCTACGTCTTCCTGCGGCCGAGCTTCGACCACGGCGCGGCGGGCCTGATCGTGGTGATCCTGTTCGTCTCGACGCTGCTGCCGCTGCGGGTGCCCTCTTTCGCCGTCTTCGCCGTCCTGACCTGGGCCTGCTTCGCCCTGTTCGAGACGATCGCGGCGCACGAAAATCCCGGTCTGGCGCTGGTGAACAATGCCGAACTCGGCGCCGCCTACGCGCTCTCGTTCTACGGGGTCGCGGCCCGCGAGTTTCGCGCCCGACGCCAGTTCCGGACGACGCAGGAGTTGCAGGTCGAGACGGAGCGCTCTGAGGCGCGGCTCTCCGAATTGCGGGCCGCCCAGGCCCATCTGGTCCAGGCCGAGAAGCTCGCCGCGCTGAGTCAACTCGTGGCGGGCGTGGCGCACGAGATCAACACGCCCATCGGCCTCGCGCTGACGACCTCGACCGCTTTCGACCACGATCTCGCCCGGCTGCGCCGGACCATCGCCTCCGGGCAGATTCGGCGCTCGGACCTGACGCAGAGCGTCGAGCGGCTCGCTGAGGGCGCGGCCTTGGTCTTCGCCAACCTGACGCGGGCCGCCGATCTGGTGCACAACTTCAAGCAGGTCGCGGTCGATCAGGCGACGGAGGACCGGCGCCGCTTCGAGGTCCGGTCCTGGCTCTTCGAGCTGATGAGCACGCTCGATCCGGTCCTGCGACGCAAGGGCCACGCCGTCCGACTCGCCTGCCCCGACGGCATCGTGCTCGATTCCTATCCCGGCGCGCTGGCGCAGATCGTCAGCAACCTCGCCCTCAACGCCAGCGTCCACGCCTTCGACGCGGATCGCCCCGGCACGCTCACGATCGACGTCACCCGCCTCGGCGAGTCTCAGATCCGGATGGTGGTGCGGGACGACGGGCGCGGAATCCCGCGGGAGAACCTGCAGCGCATCTTCGATCCGTTCTTCACGACCGGCCGCGACAAGGGCAGCACCGGGCTCGGCCTGCACATCGTCTACAATCTCGTGGTCTCGACCCTGCGTGGGCAGATCACCATCGAGAGCGAGGAGGGCGTCGGCACCCAGGTGACGATCGAGCTTCCCGCGGCCGTGCCGTAACCCTGCCGCGGCCCCGTGCCATCCCGCCCGCGTCATCCCGATGCGGCGGTGCGGGCAGTTGCGCCGGCCGCGCCAATGACCAGATTGGCTTGCACCAGATAGGCTTGGCCGGCCCGACCGGCGACGAAACGCACGAGTCCCGATGCACGGCACGCTGTCCCAGCCGGATCGACCGAAGCCGGCCCCGTCCTCCCGGCTGCCGCTGACTTTGAGGTTGGCGTTGCGCGAGCTGCGCGGGGGACTCGCCGGCTTCCGCGTGTTCATCGCCTGTATCGCGCTGGGTGTGGCCGCGATCAGCGGCGTCACCTCGATCGCCGCCTCGCTCTCCGGAGGGCTCGGGCGCGAGGGGCGGCGGATCCTGGGCGGCGACATCACCTACAGCCTGATCAACCGCGAGGCGACGCCGGCCGAGCGCGCCGCCCTTGAGAGCCAAGCGCCGATCTCGGAGGTAGCGAGCCTGCGGGCGATGGCGGTGGCCGGTGACGGCGGCGCGGCCTTGGTCGAGCTGAAGGCGGTCGATCCGAGCTATCCGGCGGTCGGCACGGTCGAGACCGATCCGCCAGCGCCGGTCCAGACGCTCATCGCCGAGCGGGACGGCGTCTACGGCGCGGTGGCCGACCCGGCCCTGCTGACCCGCCTCGGGCTCAAGGTCGGCGAGCGGGTGACGCTCGGCGGTTTTCCGATCGAGATCCGCGCCGCCCTCGTCTCCGAGCCCGACCGGATCGGCTCGGGCATCGGCTTCGGGCCGCGCCTGCTCGTCTCGCTCAGCGCCTTGCGCGCCACCGGCCTGGTCCAGCCCGGCAGCCTCAATCGCTTCAGCTACCGCCTGCAACTGCCGCAGGCCGACGACGCCCGCCTGACCGCCGTCAACGCGGCGGTGCAGAAGGCCCTGCCGGAAGCCGGATTCGAGATGCGCGCGCGCGACAACGCCGACCCGCGCTTCGCCAAGGGTATCGAGCGCTTCACGCAATTCCTGACGCTCGTCGGGCTCACCGCGCTCATCGTCGGCGGGGTCGGGGTGGCCAATGCCGTGCGCGCCTTCGTCGACGGCAAGCAGGCCTCCATCGCCACCCTCAAGAGCGTCGGCGCGCCGGGCTCGCAGGTGGTCGGGCTCTATCTGATCCAGGTGATGCTGATCGCCGCCATCAGCACCGTGCTCGGCCTCTTCATCGGTGCGGCCCTACCATTCGGGCTCGATCTGGCGCTGCGCGACCAGCTTCCGCTGCCGCTCAACCCCGAGATCGCCCCGGCCCGCCTCGCCCTGGCAGGCGCCTACGGGCTGCTGACCGCGCTCGCCTTCGCGATCCTGCCGCTGGGGCGCGCCCACGACATCTCCGTCGCCGGGCTGTTTCGCGATGCCGTCGATCCGTCCGCGCGCCGGCCGCGCTGGCGCTATCTCGCCGTGCTCGCCGCCGCCCTGCTCGCGCTCGCCGGTCTGGCCCTGTTCACCGCCTTCGACCGCAAGGTCGCGCTGATCTTCATGGCGGCGGCAGCCCTCGCCTTCGGGGCCCTGCGCCTTGTCGCCACGGGCCTGATGGCGCTGGCCGCCCGCCTGCCCCGGCCGAAGGGCATGGTGCCGCGCATGGCGCTCGCCAACCTCCACCGCCCGGGCGCCCTGACCCCGGCGGTGGTGCTCTCGCTCGGCCTCGGCACGACGCTCTTGGTGACGCTCAGCGCCATCGACAGCAACATCACCCGCGCGCTCGAAAGCTCGCTGCCGGGCCGCGCCCCGAGCCTGTTCTTCCTCGACGTGCCCTCGCGCGACGCGGAGGCCTTCTCGGCTTTTCTCGGGGCGCATGCGCCGAATGCCAAGATCGAGCGGGTGCCGATGATGCGCGGCCGCATCACCGCGCTGAACGGCGTGCCGGCCGGCCAGATCAAGCCGCCGGAAGATGCCGCCTGGGTTCTCGATGGCGACCGGGGCATCACCTACGCCGAGACGCCACCCGACGGCTCGTCGATCATCGAAGGCACGTGGTGGAACGAGGAAGAGGGTCGCAAGCCGCTCGTCTCCTTCGATGTCGAGCTGGCGCGCTCACTCGGGCTCAAGGTCGGCAGCACGATCACGGTGAACGTGCTCGGTCGTTCGATCACCGCTCGGATCGCCAACCTGCGCAAGATCGAGTGGCGCTCGCTCGGCATCAACTTCGTGATGGTATTCTCGCCCGGCACCTTCCGGGGTGCGCCGCACGCCGATCTCGCCACCCTGACCCTGCCCGACGGGCCCGACCCGAAGCTGGAGGCGGAGGTGGTGCGCGACGCGGCAAAAGCCTTTCCCTCGGTGACGAGCGTGCGGGTGAAGGATGCGCTGGAGGCGGTCAACGACCTCGTCCACAAGCTTGTGCTCGCGATCCGCGGCGCCAGCGTCGTCGCCGTGCTGGCGAGCCTGCTGGTGCTCGCCGGCGCGCTCGCCGCCGGCCACCGCGCCCGTCTCTACGACGCGGTGGTGCTGAAGGTGCTCGGCGCCACGCGGATGCGCCTGCTCTCGGCCTACGCCCTCGAATACGGCGCACTGGGGCTCGCCACCGCCTTCTTCGGCATCCTGGCCGGTTCGGCCGCGGGCTGGGTCATCGTCTCCCGCGTCATGCGCCTCGATTTCGCACCCGATGCCGCCGGGGCGCTGGCAGTGGCCGCGTTCGCCGTTATCTTCGCGATCGGGGCCGGGCTCGCGGGGACATGGCGCATCCTCGGGCAGAAGCCGGCACCCTACCTGCGGCAGTTTTGAAGATGCTTAATCACGTTCGAAGAGCAGGTTTAATCCGCGAAGAATCATAAAAAACTCACGCCTCTGTAAGGCTTGAAAACGCGGCCATTCGGCCGAGCCCCACTTGTTTGTGACTGTTCCAGCGAACATATTCGGCCACGAGGCGCGCTCGACGCGCCAGGGGTTGCGTGTGGACCTCGACAAACTCCACGCCGAGAGCTTCCAAGGGAAACTTTCATGGCATTCGACAACAGCCCGTTCCGCTACGGCGCCCAGCCGCAGGGGTACGCCGGCTCTCAGGTCGAAGTCGACCAGGGCCTGCGCAGCTTCATGCTGGGCGTCTACAACAACATGGTCGTCGGCCTCGGGATTTCGGGTCTCGTGGCTCTGGCCCTCAACATGGCCGTCCAGACCGGCACGATCGTCGCCAACTACAAGGGCATTCCGCTCAACCAGTTGGGCGTGTTCATCTACGGCTCGTGGTTCAAGTACGTCCTGATGCTGGCGCCGCTCGCCTTCATCTTCGTGTTCACCTTCCGGATGGACCGGATGTCGGCGGCTTCGGCACGGACCGCGTTCTGGGCCTTCGCTGCGGTGATGGGCGCCTCGCTGTCCACCCTGCTGCTCGCGTTCACGGGCGCCAGCGTGGTGCGGGTGTTCTTCATCACGGCGGCGACGTTCGGCGGCCTGAGCCTCTACGGCTACACCACGAAGCGTAGCCTGTCGGGCATGGGCTCGTTCCTGATCATGGGCCTGATCGGCATCATCATCGCCTCGCTGGTGAATATCTTCCTGGCCTCTTCCGCGCTTCAGTTCGCGATCTCGGTGCTCGGCGTGCTCATCTTCGCCGGCCTGACCGCCTACGACACGCAGAAGCTCAAGGAGATGTTCCTCTACAGCGGCTTCGACGCTGAGGGCGCGGCCAAGATGTCCGTCAACGGCGCGCTGACGCTGTACCTGGACTTCATCAACATGTTCCAGTTCCTGATGCAGCTGCTGGGCGACCGCCGCTAAGCGACGGTGCAAGGACCGGACACAAGGAAGAGCCCCGGCCGAAAGGCCGGGGCTTTTTCGTGGACGTAAGGGACTTCGGATATCCCTTTCCCCTCTGCGGGAGGGGGTGGGGCCCCAAGGGGGTCGGGCGAGGGGCCGGATCAGGTTTATTCCGGCAGCGTCGCTCGCTTCTCCCGCCTCGCATCCACGAGGCACCCTTCCCCGCAAGGGGGAGGGTCGATGCGGCGAGCCGCGCCCCGCTACTTCCCCTCCTCCACCGCCTCGCAGACCAGAGGCGGCGGCGCCTCGACGCCGCGCCAGCGGCCGTAGGACCAGGGCCGGTGCCAAGCAGCTCGCTCCGGCAGGCGCTCGGGCACGAGGTCGATGCCATGGGTGCCGAACGGGCCGCAGCGGCAGATGCGGGCGACACCGATCCAGCCGCCGGCCCAGAGGCCGTGCCGCTGGATCGCCTCGTCGGTGTAGCTCGAGCAGGAGGGCCAGTGCCGGCACTGGCGCCCGATCAGCCCGGAGAGGGTGAGCTGATAGCCGCGGATGGCCCAATGTGCCGCCCGGCGAACCATGGCGGCTTGAGCATCGTCCTGGATATCGGATCCAGGACGATGCTCGAGATGATTGTTTCGCATCATCTTTTTCCGAAAGCCGGCGACCCCCTTTCGGGGTGATGCTCTAGGCCGCCTCGGTTGCGCCGGAGCCGTTCTCACCGGACTTCTTCCGCGCGGCGGCCTGATCGAGGGCGTCCACCACGGCGTCGAAGGTCAGGAGCGTCGAGGCATGGCGGGCACGGAAATCGCGCACCGGCTCCAGCACGGCGAGGTCGGCCCACTTTCCGTCCGGCGCCGGACCGTTCTCCTTCAGCATGTCCCGCATCCGGGCGCGGACGGCGCGCAGCTCGTCGGCGGTGGCGCCGACGACGTGGCGGGCCATCAGCGAGGAAGAGGCCTGGCCTAGCGCGCAGGCTTTCACGTCATGGGCGAAGTCGGAGACCGTGACGCCGTCCGCCTCGAGCGTCAGATCGACGGTCACGGTCGAGCCGCAGAGCTTGGAATGGGCGGTGGCGGTGGCGTCCGGCGCCTCCAGCCGGCCGAGACGGGGAATGTCGGCGGCCAGTTCCAGGATGCGGCGGTTGTAGATGTCGTCGATCATCGCTGACACGCCTTTCGCGGGCGTCCGTTGGATAAGGTTCAAGGAATCGTTGAGCCAGATACGCATGCCACGCATTGCGCGACGGCGCGATTGCGACGATATAGGCGCGATACCGCCATTCCGCGAGAATGGCACCGTCGACCCCGGTCACGCCCTGGCCCAGGATTCGGATCGTTCGAGGGCGTCGGCACTTAAATGGTTTAAGACGCCGGGACGGATCGACGATGTACGCCAAGCCCGACAGCACGACCATGAAGGCGCGTGTGGCGAAGGCCGGAGATGCCATGGATGCCGCTCTCAAATCCCTGTCCTACGGCATGAGCGACGACGAGCGACGCATGAGCGCGGTCGGCCTGCAAGGGATGCGCGGCGCCAACGATCCCGGTCGTCCCGAGAGCGCGCCCGAGATCGCCCCCTTGCCCGAATCGGCCCAACGGGTGCCGAACGAGGTGGCGCTCGGCCGTCCGAGCCGCCAGGAGGCGGAGGCCGCTGTGCGCACGCTGCTGCGCTGGGCCGGCGACGACCCGACCCGCGAGGGGCTGATCGACACGCCCGCCCGCGTGGTGAAGGCCTACGAGCAGATCTTCGGCGGCTACCGCATGGATGCCGACGCTCTGCTGGAGCGGGTGTTCGAGGAGGTCGAGGGCTACTCGGACGCCGTGCTGGTGCGCGACATCCCGTTCTACTCTCATTGCGAGCACCACATGGTGCCGTTCATGGGGCTGGCCCACATCGCCTACTACCCCACCAAGGGCGTGGTCGGCCTCTCGAAGCTCGCCCGCGTGGTCGATGCCTTCGCCCGCCGCCTGCAGACGCAGGAGACGATGACGGCCCAGATCGCCGACACCATCGAGAGCATCCTCCAGCCCCGCGGCTGCGCCGTGATGGTCGAGGCCGAGCACCTCTGCATGGCGATGCGCGGCGTGCAGAAGGCCGGCGTCTCCACCATCACCACGCAGTTCCGCGGCGTCTACAAGGGCGATCCGTCCGAGCAGGTCCGCTTCCTGACCTTCGTGCGAAATCAGAAGGGCTGAGGCGGCCGGGCCTCCCGATCATGACCGAGCAATTCGCTTCCCCCGGCTCCCGCGCCGAGGTCGAGGAAGGGGCGCGGCTGACGCCCCGGTTCGGCCCCGACGGGCTCGTGGCCTGCATCGCCGTCGATGCGGGGAACGGGCACGTGCTGATGCTCGCCCACATGAACGCCGAGGCGCTCGCCCGCACGCTGCTGACCGGCGAGGCGTGGTACTGGTCGCGCTCGCGCGGCGAACTTTGGCACAAGGGCGCCACCTCCGGGCAGATCCAGCGGATCGTCGAGATGCGGGTCGATTGCGATCAGGACGCGATCCTGATCCGGGTCGACGTCGGCGGCGACGGCGGCTGCTGCCATACCGGTCGCCGCTCCTGCTTCTACCGCGCGATCGAGCGCGACCCCGCGACCGGCGCCGTTACCCTCGTTCCCGCTGATCCGGAGCGATGATGTTCGAGGCGTCCCGGCCCCTCCCCTCCCGCTTTCCGGATGGGGCAGTGGAACCGGTGGTGCCCCGCTTCCGCTCTCCCCGTATCGGTCTCGCCCTCGGCGGCGGCTCTGCCCGCGGTTGGTCGCATATCGGCGTGATCGAGGGGTTGGAGGAGGCCGGCATCTTCCCCGAGGTCGTGGCCGGCTGTTCCATCGGCGCCGTGGTGGGCGGGGCCTACGCCGCCGGCCGCATTGATACGCTCAAGGATTTCGCGCTCTCGCTCACCCGGCGCCGGGTGGTCGGCATGCTTGATCCGCGCATCACCGGGTCCGGCCTGATCGCCGGCGAGCGCCTGCGCCGCCGTCTCTCGCGCGAACTCGAAGGCTTTCGCATCGAGGATCTGCGCCTCACCTTCGCGAGCGTCGCGACTGAACTCGGCACCGGACACGAGGTCTGGCTGTCGCGCGGCCCCCTCGTCGAGGCGGTGCGGGCCTCCTACGCCATTCCCGGCATCTTCCCACCGGTCGCCCTCGAGGGGCGTCTCCTGATGGACGGAACACTGGTCAACCCCGTACCGGTGCGCCTCGCCCGCGAACTCGGCGCCGACCTCGTGATCTGCGTGAACCTCGCCTGCGAGACGCGCCCACCCGCGATGGTGATCCGGCCCGAGAGGGACGACCCGGTGATCACTGAGGCCGAGGAGCCGGTGGAACGGGCGATCGAGCAGACGCTGGAGGCCACCGTGCGCCGCCGCGGACGGTGGGGATTGCTGAGCGGGGCGAGCCGGCGCCTGATGGGCCACCGTTTGATGCGCCGTCGCGGAACCACGCCGGCCCCGTCCGTCGGCCGGTCGAGCCCCGGCGTCGCGCGCGTCATGCTCGACGCCTTCAACATCACCCAGGATCGGATCTCGCGGGCGCGGCTCGCCAGCGATCCGCCGGATGTCGCGATCCGGCCGCTTCTCGCCGAGTTCGGGCAGTTCGAGTTCCACCGGGCGGCCGATGGCATCGCCCTCGGCCGTCAGGCGGTGCGGGCGGCGCTGCCGGAGATCCGGCGCATGATCGAGGGTGCGGCGGCGCGCAGTTGAGCCGCCGCAACGGGTTCGGGTCGCCTCGGCGCGTGCTCAGGCCATCGTGATATAGTCGCGCATCGCCTGATGCTCGGCCTCGACAGCCGCGATGCGCCGCGCGACCACGTCACCGATGGACACGACGCCGACGAGATGCCCCTCCTCCACCACCGGAAGGTGGCGGAAGCGGCCGTTGGTCATCGTCTCCATTACGTCCTCGATCGTCGTCCGCCGGGTGCAGGTGACGACCTTCTCGGTCATGTAGTGCGAGACCGGCCGATCGAGCGCCGCCGCGCCCTCGGTCGCCAGCGCCCGCATCACGTCGCGCTCGGACAGGATCCCGATCACGTGGCCCTGGGCGTCGCCCACGACGAGGGCGCCGATCCGCTTCTCGGCAAGAAGGTGGATGGCCTCGTCGATCGTGCGGTTCGGCGCCATCGTGACCACCGAGCCGCCTTTCTCTGCAAGGATACGCGCAACGGTCATGTTATAATTCCCCTCCCTGGGAGCTGCACCGTCAGCCCGCGGCGCCGGTAAGCCTCTCGGCCGGGTTGGCCCGGCTCTCTCGGGCGATTGTGTGGCGTCTTGGCCGTGCTGGCAAGCAGGCGGAGCCAGACCACCAACAGCCGACCTGCATGAAAATGCAGACGGCCCACCGGAGGAGAGGCCGGCGGGCCGTAGGAAGTTCCCGGGAATGCAGCCGGATCGGCCCCGATCAGCGGCCCTCGGCCTGGCGGCGGGTGATCAGCGTGCGGTTCGGCTGGGCCTCGCCCTTGTCCTGCAGGAACGGGACGACGATGCGCAGCCAGCCGCGGGTTTCCTTGCCGCCGTAATTGCGCTCGGCAACGTCGCGGGTGACGTAGCCCTGCACGTTCATGAAACCGAAATTGTAGCCGACGAGGCCGCCCACCGCGATCTGGCCCTGCTGCCGGTAGCCGACGACGTTGGTCTTGAGATCGACCGAGCCGAAGGCCACCGGGCCGACCTGCCACTTGCCGAACTTCTTCGTCAGGGTGACGTCGAGGTTGAGGTAGTCGGGATAGAGCACGCCATTGGGCGAGCGCGTCTCCAGCATGTGGCCGTAGAGCAGGTTGGCGGTGACCGCCCAGTCATTGGCGGCGTAGGTGATCGCGAAGCGATGGCTCAGCGAGGCAGATTGGGTCAGGAAGCGGGTTTCCCAGGGCAGGTAGCCGCCGAGAAGGTAGCTGACTCCGACGCCGTCGCCGAGATCCCAGGCAAGCTGGCCCGCGAGAAGCGGCTGGCCCCAGCCGCTGTTGTAGGGCGCGCCGCGCACGCTGGAGGCGGCGATCGGCGCCACGAAGACGAACTGCACCTGTCCCCCGAGGACGGAAAAGGGGGTCGCCCAGAGCAGGGTCGGCAGGTTCACGTTGCTCTCGGAATCGCGCGGCGCCGTGTCCCGCACGCCGAAGCTCGACAGGTTGACGGCGTAGAAGCCCTTGGGAAACGGCGCACCGAACGGCACGCCGACGGTCTGGCCGGGCTGGGCAGCGGAGGCGGCATGGGCCGCTGTGCCGCCGAGGCCCCACACGCCGGATAGGGCAAGCCCGAGACGGGCGATGACGGCTGCGCGATGTTTCACCGGGATCCACTCTCCATCAAGAACGGAGCGATCTTTTGCTAGGTTATTTTTAGTCCGCTCCCGTTCACATCATCGACGGACGAGTGGCTGCTTTTATTTCCGGCTCCACTGCAAAAGAATACAACGTGGCAGCAAGGACACAGCCCGGCCTGACCGACCTTTTACGGGCTGATACGCTCTCCGCTCGATCGGAGCGGCGAGCGTATCAGCGAGCCTGCGCGGCGCTCGGGCGACGGCCAAATCCGCCATCCCGAAAGGGACAACCGGATTTGGTCCGAGATACGGCCTGTTGATCGCCTGGACTTGATTGAGGCGGGCGCCCGCGTGGCGAGGACCTAGCCCCGTCCTCCGCTGCCCCTTTCCATCAGCGGCAGAAGGAAGAAGCCCGCGGCGAAGCCGCCGAGATGTGCATCCCAGGCGATCGGCCCCTCGCTGCCGCCGAGGGGCAGGGCCAGGACCCCGAACAGCAGGTTGGTGACCAGCCAGACCGCGAGGAACAGCACGGCAGAGCGGTTGCGCAGCAATTCGGGGATGGTCTGAAGCCGCGGCCGTGGCGGCAATTGCCAGGGCGCGCCGGCCACGAACGGCGGGGGAGGCTGGAAGACGAAGCGGGCGGCCGCCGCCATCAGGGCCGAGATGCCGGCCGAGGCGCCGACGAGCGGCATCAGGCTGCAGGGATCGACCAGAAGGTGGACGACGGCGCCCGCCAGAATCCCCGCGAGCGCCAGCAGCCCGTAGCGGAGCACGCCGTAGCGGCGCGCCACCGGCGTGCCGAAGACGGCGAGCCACACCGCGTTGAAGATCAGGTGCATCCAAGAGCCGTGCAGCAGGGCATAGGTCGCCCCGGTCCAGGGCATCGCCGAGGGATCGGCCACGAGGTAGCGGGCGAATTCCTGCCGGGCCGAGGCCATCTCGGGTCCGCCCGCCCCCTCCCCGGCCGCCCGGATGATGTCCGCCGCGGAGTTGGGATCGAAGGCGGCGGTCCAGCGCGCCGGGATGAAGGCGAGGTTGAGCAGAACCGAAAGGTCGGTCTCGTCCGGCAGAACGCTGCGGACGACGTGAATCCCGGCCAGCACCGCAATCGAGACGGTGACGATTCCCGGCAGGTTGAAGACGGGCACACGGCCCTGGCGCGGCAGGTCGGGGGAGGCATCCATGCTGCACCATGTCGGGGGGAAGCGCGGCGCTGCAAGATCCAATCGGCACGGGATCGGACGAGGTCATTCAAATGCAGGGGAATCCGTCCATTCGCCGTTAAGGTTAAGGATGGGTTGCGCGAGCGCGGCCGGATGGGACGGCATAGTGTGTGCGGACGATCACCACGAACGGCGCGCGGGGACGCTTTTCGTGCCGGACCGATCATAAACAGAGCCCATCCGGACCTGGGCCGTACCGATGCGGAACACCATGAAGCATCCGACAAGTCGTCAGCTTCACGCCTACTGGGACCGGCTGCGCGGAGAGCGGGCTGCGCCGGAGCGCGGCGAGATCGAGCCCGGCGAGATCCGTAACCTGCTCGCCGACAGCTTCATCCTGGAAACCGATCCGGCGCGGCGCACGAGCGCGGTGCGCCTCGCCGGCACCCGCCTGTGCGCCCTGTTCGGGCGCGAATTGCGGGGCAGCGCCTTCGTCGATCTCTGGGCCGAGCGGTCCCAACCCTTCACCGATCCCTGGCATCTCATCGAGACGGTCGCCTGCGATACCGTCGGCGTGGTGGCCGGACTGACCGGCGTCACGGTGCGCAACGAGACCCTCGACCTCGAATTGCTGCTCCTGCCGCTGCGCCACCGCGGCAAGACGCAAGCGCGCATTCTCGGCTCCTTGAGCCCGCATTGCATCCCGCCATGGCTCGGCAGCCGGCCGATCCTGCGCCTCGAGACCGTGTCCCTGAGGGTACTCGAGGGGTTCGCGCCGGAGCCGGCGGCGATGCGCACCTTCGTCGAGACCCTGCCCGCACCCGCCAACGATGCCCGTCCGGTCCGGTTCGGCCACCTGCTGGTCCACGAGGGTGGGCGCGGCATCCGGCACCATATCGATCGATGACCAGGTCTTGCGCAGGTTTAGGCAAGATCGGCTCAAGACGACGGCGGCTCCAATGCTCTGTCAGCCGACATGCGTGACAATCCGCCCCACCGTGAATGGACGCAGCCGTACAGACTGAGAGTCAGACCGCCTGCGGCTGAGATCGTGCCGGCGCAGGCCGTCTTGCCGGCAGCGGACGGTCGTCAGCGCTCCTGAATGACGGTGGGTGCCCAGCCGAGGCGATCAACCGGAAATGGTATCATCCCCCATTCTTGGCGATCGGCGGCTGCCCTCTGGCCGGCATGCAAGCCTTTTGTAACCGTGGCGCAGCTACTGATTCGGTCGGAACATCGAGACCGCCGAGCTGACATGACCGAGCTTTCCCGATCCGGGACAGCCCCCGCTCTGCCGGATTACGCCGCCGAACAGCGTCGGCACCAGCGGGTGCGCGCGACTCTGCTCGGCCGCTACATGCTGGCCGACCGGCGGGAATATCCCTGCCAGACCGTGGACATGTCGCCGGGCGGGGTCCGCCTGACCTGCGCCGTGATCGGCGCGCTCGGCGAGCGCGTGGTGCTCTATCTCGAACAGATCGGCCGTCTGGAAGGCGTGATCGTGCGCCACCCGCCGCGGGGCTTCGCGATGCGGATCAACGCGACGCCGCGCAAGCGCGACAAGATCGCCTCCCAGCTCATGTGGCTCGCCAACCGGGAGAGCCTGGGCCTGCCTGAGGGCCGGACCAACGAGCGTCTCGTGCCTCACCAGCCCGGCGTGACCCTGCGCCTGGAGAGCGGCCGCTTCATCGCCGCCCGGATCATCGACATCTCGATGTCGGGCGTGGCGCTCGCGACCTCCTCGTCGCCGCCGATCGGCACGCACATCATGGTCGGCTCCACGCCGGGGCGGGTGGTGCGTTACTTCGAGGGCGGCATCGGCGCCCAGTTCATGCTGCCGATCTCCCCCGACCGGTTCCATGAGGGCATCACGCTCTGACCGCCGGGCGGGGCTACCCCGCTTCGTAGCGGTCGGCGGTGGACCCGCCGCTTTGGCTTGAGCACCTGCCGGACCGACGAGCCGCGAGTTCCCGCGCCGACCGACCCTCTTCAGCCGCGCACCGCCGTCATTCCCGGACCATGCAGCGGGGACGGGAGAACGCCCGAGATGCGGCGCCCGAACCGACGACGGTTTGGCTGAACCGGCAACGCCCATTCCGAACACCCGAACCGTTCACCCGCGCCGCGACCCCGGCTGAACGGGCGCAGCGGAGGCATGCGACCGACGACGGGCCTGAACGCCGGGCTTGCGCGTCGTGTCACGGGGAATGCCTGTTTCCGCTGAGCGGTCCCGGGAATGACGGGTGAGATGGTCCCGAAAACCGTCTGTAGCGGCCGGCTGCCTCCTCAGGGTTTCCCGGCCCCTAACGCGATCACCCGCTTTTGCCGCAGATCCGTGAGCCGCAATTCGCCCTCGCGCACGGGCGGATCGTTGCCGGGGCGAATCGATAAAATTGCGCGGATCGGCTTCAGCGCGGCGGAGGGGGTGCGGCGACATCCTGGCCTCGTTCGAAGGAAACGCCGCGATGCGCACCACCGGGACGGATCATTTCAAGACGGGGCTCCAGATGGGGCTTCTGATGCTGATCGTCTGTGTCGGCCTCCTCGGCGCCGACGCGAAAGCCCAGAGCTCCCAGACCATGGCCGCCCTGCCGGCCGCGAGCGCCGGCCTCACCGCCGGAGCCGAGGCCCGGCCGATCCTGGCCTGGACGGAGTTCTGCCAGTCCTATCCGGCGGAATGCGCCTTCGACCGCGCCGAGCCCGCCCGGATCACGCTGAACCCCGCCGTCTGGTCGAGCATCGTCTCGATCAACCGCCGTGTGAACCGGACGATCGACCCCGTCACCGATCAGGAGCATTGGGGCCGGCCCGACCGGTGGGACCTCGCCGAAGACGGCCGCGGCGATTGCGAGGACTTCCAGCTGCTCAAGCGCAAGATGCTGGCAGCAGCCGGCCTGCCGCGCCGGGCGATGCGGATGACCGTCGTGATCGACGAGAAGGGCGAGGGCCACGCCGTCCTCACCCTGGTGACCGACCGCGGCGACTACATCCTCGACAACAAGACCAACGCGGTGCTGCCCTGGGCCCAGACCGGCTACGTCTTCATCAAGCGCGAGGGGCAGGACGCCCTGGCATGGGTTTCGCTCGGCGGGGCCAGCTCGCCCGTCACCACGGCGAACCGCTGAGAGCATCGTCCCGAAAGGTGGCGGCGTGCTTCCCGGATCGATCCCCTGCGGCCGGCGCGAAGAGTCAGTGAAAACGGCGGCCGGTGTGGCCGGATTGCCAGCCCGAGCGAGGTTGTCTCAAGCGGGCACGGGGAAGCGGCAATCCGCCTTCACCCTTCCTTCACTTTCGTATTGAGCCGGGCGCCGGCCCGTGCAAGCTTCGCCGGGAAACAAGGGGCTGCGAGACGGTCGGCCATGCGGTACGCGGTGCTTCGGGGCGTCGGCAACGGATCGGCGTTCCTCCGCGGGGCGGTGAGACAGCGCCTCGGCCGGGTCGCTCATCTGTCCCTCGTCGGCGCCACCCTGCTGCTCGGCGGCGCCGCAGCACCGGTCCAGCCGAGCCAAGCGCGCACCGCAGGTCTGCCCGAGGCAAGCACCGCCGCCGATCCTGGCGCCCCCGCCCGGCCCGTCGCCGCCTGGAACGATTTCTGCGCCCGCTACCCGTCGGAATGCATCGTCGATCCCGGCGAGCCGGCCGTCGTCAGCTTGACCCCTGCGACGTGGCACATGCTCACGACCGTGAACCGCCGGGTCAACGCCCGCATCAAGCCGATCACCGACATGGCGCATTGGGGCGTCGTCGATCGCTGGGATTTCCCCGATGACGGCTTCGGCGATTGCGAGGACATCCAGCTCCTCAAGCGCCGGATGCTGGTGGAGCGGCGCCTGCCCCGCCGGGCGTTGCGCATGACGGTGGTGATCGACGAGATCGGCGAGGGCCACGCGGTGCTGATGGTGCGCACCGACCGGGGCGACCTGATCCTCGACAACAAGACCAATGCGGTGCTGCCCTGGCGGCGCACCGGCTACAGCTTCGTCAAGCGCGAGGGGCAGGACGGTCGGGCTTGGGTGAGTCTCAACAGCGACACCTCGCCCACGACCACCGCCAACCGCTGATCCGGATCGGGGTTCGGACGTTGAAGGGCATGCTTTCGCTGCGCTCCGACACCGTTCCGGCTTTCCTGCCCTCCGCTCCGGCCGGCCAATCCTTCCCTGGCGGCAGCCTGCCATGACGTCCGCCGACACAGCTCTCTCGCTAAAGCCGGATGCCACGGCGCAGCCCGCCCGGCTCGCGATGCTCCCGCTACCGTCGCTGCTTCTGGAACAGGGAGAGGCCGGACCGGTGATCGGGTCGGTCAATCCCGCCCTGCTGGCGCTGACCGGCCTCAGCGAGGCGGAGCTTGTCGGGCAGCCGATCGAGCGGCTCGCCTGTCGCCACGGCGATCATGCCGGCTGGGGCCCCTTGCGCGAGGCTCTGGCCCGCAGCGAGGCGGGCTGCTTCGAGCTGCTGCTCGCCCGCGGCGGCGGCGACTCGTTCTGGGGCGAGATCCACCTCGCTCCCCTTCCTGCCGCCGCCGATGCCCCCCGCTTCCTCGGCCAGATCGTCGACGTGACGCGGCGGCGGGATGCGGAGGATGCCCTCGCCCTGTCACGGCAGCGGGAGGCACTCGGGCTGCTGACGAACAGCGTCGCGCACGAGTTCAACAACTTCCTGCAGATCCTGATCGGCTACATCGACGGGCTGAAGCGGCGCCTCGGCGACCGGCCCGAGCCGTTCATCCAGCGGGCGATCACCCGCTCCACCGAAGCCTCCGAGCGGGCGGCGGTGCTGACCCGGCAGCTCCTCGCCCATTCCCGGCGGATCGCCCCCGACCTGCGGCCGGTCGATCTCGGCGCGGCGGTGCGGGCGGGCCTCGACCGGCTGCGCCCGAGCCTGCCGCCGGGGATCGACCTCGACCTGTCGATCCCCGAGGGTCTGCCGCCGGCCCTGTGCAACCCGATCCAGCTCGAACTGGCGCTCGGTCACATCCTCGCCAATGCCTGCGAGGCGATGGCGGGGCGGGGACGTGTCCGCGTCGCCCTGTTCGCGATCGAGCCCGGCGACCGCTCGCTGCAGCGCCCCGAGGCCGGGGCCGTCGGCCTCATCGTGTCGGATTCCGGGCACGGTCTGTCGCCCGAGATGCTGTCGCGGGCACTCGCACCCTTCGCCACGACGCGTGAGTCCGGCCGCGGCGCCGGACTCGCCATCGTTCACGGCTTGATGAAACGCCAGAACGGCACGATCTCGATCGAGAGCCGACCCGGCGAGGGCGCGACCGTGCGGCTGGTCTTCCCCGCCGCGCGCTGATCTTTTCCCGGCGCTCGCGTCACGGATCGACCCCAGCGGATAAAAAATCGGCCACACCGCCAAAAAAGTCGAGCTTGAACGGGACTAAAAACCAGCCTCGGACGTCTCCACATAAAGACGGGGTAATCCGCCCCTTCTGGTGACCGAGGTTCTTTCGATGGCTTCCTCCCCCGCGCGCCGTCGGCGCGTCGTGACCCTCCTCGCGCTCGCGGCTTCGCTCGCCCTGGCGGCGCCCGCCGTCGATGCACGGCCGGGCGGCGGCGGCGGTATGGGCTCGCGCGGCTCGAAGACCTACAGCGCGCCGCCTTCCACCGCGACCTCGCCGGGCGCGACCGGCCCGATCCAGCGTTCGCAGACGAGCCCGAGCCCCGGCTTCAACAATCCCGGCATGGCGGCGCAGAACCAGGGGCGGCGCTTCGGCGGCGGCTTCCTCGGCGGCATGCTTGGCGCCGGCCTGATCGGCGCGCTGCTCGGTGCCGGCCTGTCGGGCGGCCTCGGCGGCATCGGCTCCTTCATCGGCCTGATCTTCCAGATCGGCCTGATCGCGCTGCTCGTCATGTTCGTCGTGCGGTTCTTCCGCCGCCGCCGTGAGGGCGACCAGCCCGCCATGGCCGGCAACGCGCCCCATGCCCGCTCCGGCCTGCCGCCGCAGAACGGCATGAATCCCGGTACGAACCCGATGGGCGGCGGACTTGCTGGCGGTCTCGGTGGTGGCCTCGGCGGCGGCGTCCGGACGCAGCCGGTGCAGGTCCAGCCGGAGGACTTCCAGGCCTTCGAGCGCTCGCTCAATGAGATCCAGGGCGCCTTCGGCCGCGAGGATGTCGCCGCCCTTCGCCGTCTCGCGACGCCGGAGATGGTCGGCTACTTCGAGGAGGAGTTGCGTGCCAACGCCGCCCGCGGCGTGGTCAACCGGATCTCGGACGTGAAGCTTCTCCAGGGCGACCTGTCCGAGGCGTGGCGCGAGGGTCCGGTGGAATTCGCGACCGTCGCCATGCGCTTCTCGCTGCGCGACGAGGTGTTCGAGCGCTCCACCAACCGCCACGTCGAGAACGGCCCGCAGGAGGCCAAGGAGTTCTGGACCTTCGTGCGCGAGCCTGGTGGCTCGTGGCAGCTCTCGGCGATTCAGCAGGGCCGGTAACGGTTTCTGAGGCTCAACAAAAAGGGCGTCCGGCGAGAGCCGGGCGCCCTTTTTTCGTGATCGTATCACGGGTCACGTCGTTGCAAGGCGAAGCCGCAGCAATCCTGGGCTCGCCTCACGCAGTCGACGCCGCCGCGGCGTTGAAGATGGCGCCGCTGCACCGCTTCGCTCCGCTCGTCGTGACGGCGGCGCGTCTTACGGCGCTCACTCCGTCAGCGAGCGCGCCTCTTCCGGCAGCATGATCGGGATGCCGTCGCGGATCGGGTAGGCGAGCTTTGCGGAACGGCTGATGAGCTCTTCGCGGGCGGCGTCGTATTCCAGCGGCTCCTTGGTCAGCGGGCAGACCAGGAGTTCGAGCAGGCGGGGATCGACGCGGGTCGCTTCGACGGGCGGGGCAGAGGTGTCGGCCATGGTTCCTGTCACTTCCGGTAGACTGGTCCGCGATCGGCACGAGACGGACCACGAGACTTCGAAAACATCACTGCAGCGTCGGCTCCGCCCCGCTGGCGCGCACCAGCTCCATCTCGGTCACGGCGACCAGCACCTCGGCCCGTGTCTTGAGATCGGGCGCTTCCAGCATCGCCTGCTTCTCGCGCACGCCGAACGGGCTCATCATGCAGAGCGCGTTGACCAGTGCCTCGTTCGGCGCCTCCTCGATGCCGGCCCAATCGACCTGGAGCTCGTTGGCCTCGATGAAGTTGCGCAGGGCCCGCAGGACGCCCTCGCGATCGACCGCCTCCTCGCCGGCGCGCGCCTCGAAATCCTGGGCGAAGCTGTCGTAGGACACTTGGCAGCGACGATAGGGAGTGGTGACCGCGAGTTCGCTCTCGACCCGGAAGCGGCTGATGCCGGTAAGCGAGATCAGGTAGCGCCCGTCGCCGGTCTCGGCGAACTGGCTGATCCGCCCGGCGCAGCCGACCCGGTAGAGCCGGGGGCTGAGCGGCGCACCGCCGCCCTCCGCATCGGGCTGGATCATGCCGATGATCCGCTCGGAGCGCAGCGCGTCGTCCACCATGGCGAGGTAGCGCGGCTCGAAGATGTTGAGCGGCATCTGCCCCCGCGGCAGCAGAAGTGCCCCCGGCAGCGGGAAGACCGGAATGATGGCGGGGCACTCCGCCGGCGACTTGCAGCTCGGCTGAGGACTCATGCGCGGCATTCCTGCTGAGGAAGGTGGTGCGGGCCGTCTCGTCCGGTGGCTGCGGTCGCCGTGACGCTCTGAGGGAGCTTCTGCCTCACGAGAATAGCAGCGTCGAGAGCTGGCGGCGCCCGCGAATGGCGGCCGGGTCCATCAGGCCCCAGGCCTCGAAGAACTGAAGCAGCTGCTTGCGCGCGGCGTCCTCGTTCCAGTTCCGGTCGGCCCGGGCGATGGCGACGAGTTGATCGACCGCCTCGTCGCGCTTGCCGGCACCGTTGAGGCCCAGCGCAAGGTCGAAACGGGCCTGGAAATCGTTGGGATCGGCCTCGATCCGCCGCTGCAGGCCGGCGAGGTCGCCCAGGCTCCCAGCCTGATCGGCGAGTTCGAGCGCGGCGCGCACGCCCGCGAGCAGCGGGTCTTCGGCCTTGTCCGGCGGCACCATCGCCAGCACCTGCCGGGCGTTCTCGGTCTCACCGAGTTCGAGCTGGGTCTTGGCGAGGCCCGCGACGGCCTTGAGATTTTCCGGCTCCTCGCGCAGCACCGCGGCGTAGAGTTCGGAGGCCGAGGCGAGATCGCCGGCCGAGGCGACCGCGGCGGCCTCTTCGAGCACCTGATCGATCTCGGAGGGACCGGCGAGCCGGTCGACGAAGGCGCGCACCTCGGATTCCGGCACGGCGCCCATGAAGGCGTCCACCGGCCGGCCGCGGTCGATCGCGATCACGGCCGGGATCGACTGCAGGCCGAGCTGCTGACCGATCTGCTGCCAGACGCCGGGATGCTCGTCGATGTTGAGCTTGGCGAGCTTCACCCGGCCGCCGGCCGCCCGCACCACCTTCTCGAGGACCGGCGTGAGCTGCTTGCACGGGCCGCACCAGGGCGCCCAGAAATCGACGATCACCGGCTGGTTCATTGATTCGGCGATGACGTCCTGCCGGAAGCCCGCCGTGGTGGTGTCCTTGATAAGGCCGTCGGCGGGGGCGCCGGCGGCGGCGTTGGCGTCGAGCATGGAGCCCTCGGAAATCATGAAACGCGTCCGGCGCGTGCACCGCACCGGGCCCGTTACATGGGGCTTCGGGACGCACCTGACCAGACGTTTTCGAACCCCTTCCGGGAACGAAATCCAATCAGGGCTTGGGCTGGCCGGCCGCTCCCGCCTTCGGCGCTTCCCCGCCCGGCCCGGCGCCGGCCTTGGTCTCCGTCACGAACACCCCCGCATAGGTCTTGCCCTGGGAGGTCGCCTCGCAGGCGATTCGGGTCTTGCCGGGCTCGGGCTTCGAGAACTTGCAGGCACCGACCGCGGGGGCGGGGCTGCGGGCGATGCCGTCCTTGTTCTTCATGCCCGGCACCACGAGGCTGATCGGCTGGAGCTGCTCGGTCTCCTCGGTCTGCTCGTGCTGCGCCCCGGAGCCGCTGAAGCTCAGGGTCTGACCGTCCCAGGCCGCGAAGTCGAAGGTCGTGCGCCCGCGTGAGACCGTGTTGACGAGCTGCTCCTTGCAGTTCTGTGTGATGTCGAGGCCTCCGATCACCAGTCGCTCGCACTGGCCGGTCATCGTCACCTCCGCCCCCTGCTGAGCCGTGGCCGGCGCTGCGGCGAGCAGGCCCAAGGACGCGACACCGGAGAGCGCGAGAAGCGGGGCGCGCGAGCGGATCGTCATGGCGTGGTGTTCCTCCTGATCGGCATCCGGTGCCGTTTGTCGTGATGGATATTTCCTGCAAGGCGGCCCGGTTCAACCGCCGAAGCGCAGGGCGCGATCGTTGGGCGCATCAAAATGGAGTTCGGGACCGAGCGGCACGATCCCCGTCGGGTTGATGCCGGCGTGGCTGCCGTAATAGTGGCGCTTGATCTGGTCGAGGTTCACCGTCTCCGCCACGCCCGGCAGGGCGTAGAGGTCGCGCAGATAGTTCGACAGGTTGGGATAATCGGCGATCCGGCGCCGATTGCACTTGAAGTGCCCGACATAGACCGCATCGAAGCGCACGAGAGTGGTAAACAGGCGGATGTCGGCCTCGGTCAGCGACGATCCGCAGAGGTAGCGCTGCCGGTCCAGTCGATCTTCGAGGGCGTCGAGCTCGGCGAACAGGGCGGTAAAGGCGTCCTCGTAAGCCTCTTGCGTGGTGGCAAAACCCGCCTTGTAGACGCCGTTGTTGACCCGGTCGTAGACGCGCTCGTTGATCTGATCGATTTCGGTTCGCAGAGCCTCCGGATAGAGGTCCGGCCCGCTCGCGCCGAAAGCGCCGTTCAGCATCCGGATGATCTCGGCCGATTCGTTCGAGACGATGGTCTCGCGCCGCTTGTCCCACAGCACCGGCACGGTAACGCGACCGGAATAATCGGGCTTCGCCCGGACATAGATCTCGTACAGCCGCTTGGCGCCGAACAGCGGATCAGCGGTCGAGCCCGGTACGCCGCCCTCCTCCTCGGCCTCAAACACCCAGCCTTCCTCGCGCATGTAGGGCGAGACCACGGAGACGGTGATCGCCGCCTCAAGCCCCTTGAGCCGGCGCACGATCAGCGTGCGGTGAGCCCAGGGGCAGGCGAGTGCGACGATGAGGTGGTAACGCCCCGCCTTACCCTCGAACCCGCCCTCCCCCGAGGGGCCGGGGGCGCCGTCGGGCGTCACCCAGTTGCGGAAGGCGGCGGCCGAGCGTTCGAAGCGCCCGCCGGATTTGGCCGTATCGTAGCCCTTGTCGTGCCACGTACCCTCGACCAGCAAACCCATCCCGGAGGTCCTTCTCGCCCTGCACGGGAGAGGAGATGGAGGAGGCAGCCTCCAGGGGAAGGCCGCGAGACGGATCTCGGGTGCCCCATGCACGGTTCCGGGCTGGCGGCCGGGACCCGTATATCCCAGATAGGCCGCCGATTGCCGCCACCGCTCCCGGAGCCTGCCGATGTCCGCCCGCCTGTTCGAGCCCCTGCGCCTGGACGACCTGGAGCTTGAGAACCGCATCATCATCGCGCCGATGTGCCAGTACTCGGCGCTGGCCGGCGCGGCGACCGACTGGCACCTGATGCATCTCGGCCAGCTCGCGCAGTCGGGCGCCGGGCTCCTCACCCTGGAAGCGACGGCGATCTCGCCCGAGGCGCGGATCTCGCCCGGCGATCTCGGCCTCTACGACGACGCCACCGAGCGGGCGCTGGCCCGCGTGCTCGACGCGGTGCGCGGCTTCGCGCCAATTCCCGTCGCGATCCAGATCAATCACGCCGGCCGCAAGGCATCGAGCCGGGCCCCTTGGGAGGGCGGCGCGCAGATTGCTCCAGAGGCCGTCGACGGCTGGCTGACCGAGGCGCCCTCGGCGGTTCCACACGGCGCGGGCGAGGTGCCGCCGCACGCCCTCGACGCGGAGGGCTTGAGGCGGGTGCGCGAGGGCTTTGTCGCCACGGCGCGGCGCGCCATGCGGCTCGGCATCGACGGCGTCGAGTTGCACGGCGCCCACGGCTACCTGCTGCACCAGTTCCTGTCACCGCTCTCCAATCGCCGCGAGGACGCTTACGGCGGCAGCCTGGAGAACCGGATGCGGTTCCCGCTCGAATGCTTCGAGGCGGTGCGCGAGACCGTGCCCGCGGGCAAGCCGGTCTGGATGCGCGTCTCGGCGACGGATTGGGTCGAGGAGGGCTGGGATCTCGATCAGACGCTGGAACTCGCCCGCGCGCTCAAGAGCCGCGGCGCGGCCGCCATCCACGTTTCGACCGGCGGCCTCTCGGCGGCGCAGAAGATTCCGATCGGACCCGGCTATCAGGTGCCGTTCGCCGAGCGGATCAAGGCGGAGACCGGCCTCACCACCATTGCGGTCGGCCTCATCACCGAGCCGCACCAGGCGGAAGCCATCCTGGCGGAGGGCAAGGCCGACGCGGTCTCGCTCGCCCGAGCCATGCTCTACGATCCCCGCTGGCCCTGGCACGCGGCGGCGGAGCTCGGTGCGCAGGTGCGGGCACCCAAGCAGTATTGGCGCAGCCAGCCGCACCAGTACAAGGACCTGTTCAAGAGCGCGGCCTTCGGGCAGCGATAGCGCTCTCTTCTCCCGTCCTTGAGCCTCATCCTGAGGTGCGCAGCGAAAGCGGAGCCTCGAAGGATGAGGCTCAAGGATGGGGAAGCGTTGTTTCCCTACTTCCCCACCGCGCCGACCAGCGGCCCGAGCGGGCGGCTGAGGTCGGAGCGGCCGAGGCCCGGCGCGTAGAGGCTCGACACGCTGCCGTCGAGGAACAGCGCGTTGCGGCTGCCGAGGCTGTCCTTGAACAGGCGGGCGAAGGCGCCGAAGGTCACGGGCCGCTCCGAGATCGCGAACACGGCCACGCGTCCGCCATCGCGCACGCCGACGCCGTTGCGGATCTTCTGGCTCGGGCCATCCTCCGAGATCTTCGGGTGGATCTTGCCCTCGATCACCAGCATCGGCCCCGATTGGGTGGCAAAATCCGGGGCCGGCTTGGCCCGCAGATAGCGGGCGGTGTCGAGCACGCCGGCCCGGTCGCCCTTCACATAGAACACCCCGTTCGGCTTGAGGTGGAAGTTGCCCGGCCCATTGGCGGTGGAGACGCCCTTCATCTCGCGCCCGTCCTCGACGTAGAGCCCGACCGGAGCCTGCCCCTTGTCGTACATGCCGGCATTCATGGCGAAGCTGAGCCGCTGGCCCTGTCGCTCGGCCAGGCTCGACAGCGAGCCGTAGGGCAACCCGTCCGCCCCGAGCCAGAACAGCCGCAGGCGCTCGCGCCGCAGATCGACGGTGCAGACCGTGTAGGGCTGCCCCTCGAACTCGACCGGCTGGCACGGCCCCTTGGTCGCGGCGGCAGCCGGTTGCGCCCGGGCCGGCGCGGGGGCGAGCGGACCGAGAGCGAGCGCAGTGAAGAGCGCGGACAAGAGGGCGGGGATCTGAACGGCGGGGCGGCGCGTCACGGGCAGGCGGTTCCTGTCTGGCGGCCACCTGTCCGGAGCAGGCTCGGCCGGAGGCGCCCTCCTCGCGCGAAAGCATGGCAGCATTCAAGCGGCCGGCTCGCGCCGCGTGCTTCAAGCGGCCGGATCACGCCGCGTGGCCGTTCAGTAGCATCACGAGATGTTTAGAACCTGAAGTCGCAGGGACCGTTTGTTCCCGTCGAGCGTTCAGATCCAACGGGGGGATGGCAAAGTTCTCTCTCGGGTGGAGACGATCTGATGAAAAGGGTTGTTCTGGCATCGGCCGCCATGGCGGGCGCGCTGATGATGATCCCGGCAACCGCCGATGCCCGTCCGGGCTTCGGCGGCTTCCACGGCGGTGGCTTCGGTGGCGGTTTCCGAGGCGGTGGTTTCCGAGGCGGTGGTTTCGGGGGTGGCTTCCGCGGCGGTGGGTTCGGCGGTCCGCGCTTCGGCGGGGGCTTTGGCGGATTCCGGGGCGGCGGCTTCGGCGGTCCGCGGTTCGGCGGCGGGTTTGCCGGCCGGGGCGGGTTCTATCGCGGGGCCGGCTTCGGCGGCTGGCGCGGCGGTTACGGCGGCTGGCGCGGTGGCGGCTGGGGTTACCGGCGCGGCATCGGCTGGGGCGGTGTCGGGGTCGGGCTGGGACTCGGCCTCGCGGCGGGCACCCTCTACGGCGCCTACGGCTATCCCTACGGCTACGGCGGATGGGGCGGTCCCTACGGCTACACGACCGTCGGCTACGATCCCTACTACAGCGCCGGCTGCTACACTGTTCCGCGGCTGACCTGGACACCCTACGGCTACCGCCGCGTCCTGGTCGAGCGCTGCTACTGATCGCGAGATCATCGGAGACGACGAAAGGGGCCGCTTGCGGCCCCTCTTCTGTTCCGGATCAGCGCCGCTTCGCCTCGTCCTGCCGCATCGGCATCGCGTCGATGGTCGAGAACAGGCGCTGCGGCGGGATCGGCTCCTCCGCGGTGAGCTTGGCACCGCCGTCCTTGCCGACGAGGACCGCCCGGAAGGCATCCCCCGGCAGGCCGAGATGGCGCCGCAGGGCCACCGCGTCCGCCCCCTGCCCCACCGCCTCGAGCGTGACGAGATCGCGCTCGGACGCTCCCGTCCGCGCCGAGGCGAGCGCCTGTCGCTGTGCCGCGAGGCGGGGATCGCCGGCATCGCCCGCGGCCAGCACCAGCACCCGCGATTTCCAGCGGTAGCCCGCCAGAGGATCGCTCCCCGCCGCTCCGGCGGGGTCGCCTGTCACCATGGCCCCGACCATCAGGGTCGCGCTCAGAGCCGCCATCTTCCGGGCCATCGCCCACCTCTGCACATCGCTGCCACGCATTGCCGGAACCAGCGCGCGACCCATCTGCCCGGTTCCGTCTCGAACAACGCCGGAGCGCTCCATGGCCCTCGTCAACCGTCGGATCGTGCTGGCCGCGCGCCCGCACGGCGAGCCGAAACCCGAACATTTCCGCCTCGAAGAGGGGCGCACCCCGGCCCCGAAGCCGGGCGAGGTTCTGCTGCGGACCCGCTGGCTCTCCCTCGATCCCTACATGCGAGGGCGGATGAGCGCGGCGAAATCCTATGCCAAGCCGGTCGAGATCGGCGAGACCATGGTCGGCCAGACGGTCAGCGAGGTGGTGGCCTCGGAGAACCCGGCCTTCGCCGTGGGGGATCTCGTGCTGGCCTATGCCGGCTGGCAGGATTTCGCGATCTCGGATGGGCGGGACCTCCGCCGCCTCGACCCCGCGGACGGACCGCCGAGCCAGTTCCTCGGCATCCTCGGCATGCCGGGCATGACCGCCTATTCCGGCCTCCTGGAAATCGGCCGGCCTCAAGCAGGCGAGACCGTTGTCGTGGCTGCGGCCGCGGGGCCGGTCGGCTCCCTCGTCGGCCAGATCGCCCGCATCAAGGGCGCGCGGGCCGTCGGCATTGCCGGGGGCGCGGAGAAATGCGCCTACCTGACCGAGACGCTCGGCTTCGACGCCGCGGTCGATCACCGTGCCGACGACTTCCCCGAGGCGCTGGCCCGCGCCTGCCCCGACGGGATCGACGTGTACTTCGAGAATGTGGGCGGCGCGGTGTTCGAGGCGGTGCTGCCGCTCCTCAACGACTTCGCGCGGGTCCCGGTCTGCGGGCTCGTCGCCGGCTACAATCTCAGCGAGCTGCCCCCCGGCCCCGACCGCTCGCCGGTGCTGATGCGCGCCATCCTCACCAAGCGGCTGACCCTGCGCGGCTTCATCGTCTGGGATTTCGCCTCGATGCAGGACGACTTCCTGCGGGACGTCGGCGGCTGGCTGCAGGCCGGACAGGTCAAGGCGCGCGAAGACGTGGTCGAGGGCCTGGAGAACGCGCCCGTCTCCTTCGCCGGCATGCTGAAGGGCGCCAATTTCGGCAAGCTCGTGGTGAAGGTGTCCTGACGCCGGCCCTGCTACGGCAAGCGCCACGGCGCTTGCCGACCAATCAGAACAGATATAGAACATTCACGACAGGCAAGGCGCTCGGTGGTTAGCGGGCACAACGGCCGACAGCCGCTTGCCCGGCCGGGCGTCATGCTCAAGAGTCGCGCCCTTCGCGGGCGTATCGAACACATGCCCTGTGAGATCGATCGGACGGAGAGATGAGATGGCGGGCAGCGTCAACAAGGTGATCCTCGTCGGCAATCTCGGGCGCGATCCCGAGACTCGGCGCCTAGCCTCGGGCGACCCCGTGGTGAACCTGCGAATCGCGACGTCGGAGTCCTGGAAGGACAAGATGTCGGGCGAGCGCAAGGAGAAGACCGAGTGGCACTCGGTCGTGATCTACAACGAGAACCTCGCCCGCGTGGCCGAGCAGTACCTGCGCAAGGGCTCGAAGGTCTATATCGAGGGCCAGCTCCAGACCCGCAAATGGGCCGACCAGTCGGGCGTCGAGAAGTACACCACCGAGGTGGTGCTCCAGCGTTTCCGCGGCGAGATGACGATTCTCGACGGCCGCGGCGGCGGGGGCGGCGACTTCGCCGGCGAGGACGAGGGCGGCGGCCAGATCAGCCGCGGCGGCGACCGGGGTGGCGACAGAGGCGGTGATCGCGGCGGCCGCGACGATTACGGTTCGGGCCGCTCCAGCGGCGGCGACCGCCGGCCCTCCTCGGGCGGCGGCGGTGGCGGCGGCAAGCCGAACTACGACCTCGACGACGACATTCCGTTCTAGGATTTTTCGGGATCGAGGACGGCTCGACGAAGGGACCGGCGCCGACAGCGTCGGTCCTTTTTTCGTCTCGGGAAGCGGCCGGCACCGGAATGAACGCGAGCCAAAACAGTAACTTGAGTGTCGCGGTCGCCACATTGAGCCTGCTGAAACCAAGCCTGCGGCCGAAAATGACTTGTTGTTCCCAACTACCGGCCACGGTGGCGGCCTCGCATTCCTGCGCCATAATGATTTGCGCGCCGCAACGGCGGAAGGAGCAGCCAGGGATCCATGCTGAGCACAGCGTCGAACGCGCCCGTCGTCGAAGAGCGCCCCCTGGAAAAGGCCCTGGGCCATCAGGTCCGCCTGCTGCGGCGCGAGCGCGACCTGTCGGTGGCCGATCTCGGCAGCGCTGCCGGCATCTCGCCGGGCATGATCTCGAAGATCGAGAACGGCGCGATCTCGCCGTCGCTGGCCTCGATCAACGCCATCGCCTCGGCGCTCAACGTGCCCATCACCGCCTTGTTCGCCGCCTTCGAGGAAACCCGCGACTGCAGCCACGTGAAGCGCGGCCAGGGCGTGCCGATCGAGCGGCGCGGCACCAAGGTCGGTCATATCTATGAACTCTTGGGGGCCGGCATCCGCGGCGACGTGGTGGTGGAGCCCTACCTCATCACCCTGCAGGACGAGGCCGAGGCCTATACGAGCTTCCGCCACACCGGCACGGAGTTCATCTACATGCTGACCGGCGAGGTGATCTATCACCATTCAGGCCAGGATTATTACCTGGAGCCGGGCGACGCGTTGATGTTCGACTCGAACGGCCTGCACGGTCCGGCCAAACTGCTCAAGACGCCGATGACCTATCTCTCGGTCATCGTCTATCCGCGGGCGTGAGCCAAAGGTGGAATGCAGGCGCGGTAACGTTCCGTTCACCATGACCTGCCAGGCATCGTGCGACGGAGCGGGAGAATGAAGCAATGACGGCGGGTCGGCAGCGGGTGCTCGGCAGCCTCCTCGCCCTTGCCTGTCTCCTCGGGTCGCCCGCCCTCGCCGCCGACCTGCCAGTCTTCGAGCCCGGCTATTCCGCCGCGCCGCCGTCGGCCCCGCGCTTCTTTCCCCGCGGCGATGGGGACGCCCTTATCGACGGGCCTCCCCGCCCCCTCCCCCGGCGTCTCGTCGGCTGCGCCCCGCGCGCCGCACCGGTGCCGACCAACGCGCCGAGCGATCCGAGCTATGTCGGGTCGGAATACGGCCTGGGCAAACCGAGCTATTACGGCTTCCGCCCCGGCCTCGGCTACGACGATCCCTTCGATCGGCCCTTGCGCTACTGCCCCTGATCGGGCCGGAACGCTGGCATCCCGCGGCCGCCGCGCCTACGTCTGCGGCGCGATCTTCCAGCTCCGAGCCGCGCCATGTCCGATACGACCCTCCGCTTCGACCGCCTCGAATCCTTGCGGGAGCGGGTCGATGCGTGGCGCGCGGGCGGCGACCGGATCGTGCTGGTGCCGACCATGGGGGCCCTGCACTCCGGCCATCTCGCACTTGTGGCGCACGCCAAGGCGATCGGTCGGCGAGCCATCGTCAGCATCTTCGTGAACCCGACCCAGTTCGGTCCGAACGAGGACTTTTCGCGATACCCGCGCGACACCGAGACCGACTTGGCGCTACTCGCGCAGGCCAGCGCCGACGCGGCGTGGCTCCCCTCCGTCGAGACCATGTACCCGACGGGTTTTTCCACCCGCATCGAGCCCGGCCCGGCGGCCGAGGGCCTGTGCGGCACGGTCCGGCCCGGCCATTTCTCCGGCGTGGCCACCGTCGTGACCAAGCTCATCAACCAAGTGCGGCCCGACATCGCCCTGTTCGGCGAGAAGGATTTTCAGCAATTGCAGGTGATCCGCTCGGTCGTCCGCGACCTCGACATGGCGGTCACCATCGAGGGGGTGCCGACCCTGCGCGAGGCGGACGGCCTCGCCCTCTCCTCCCGCAACCGCTACCTCGACCCGCGCGAGCGCGCGATCGCACCGCGCCTGCACGCGGTGCTCGCCGAGATGGCCGAGCGCCTCGGCCGCGGTGCCGAGGCCGCTCCGCTGATCGTCGAGGGCACGACCGCCCTGGAGGCGGCGGGCTTCGGCCCCGTGCAGTATTTGGAGGTCCGCGACGCGCAGACGCTCGCCCCGGTGGTCCGGGCCGAGCGCGAGGCGCGGGTGCTGGTGGCGGCCTATCTCGGCGCCACGCGGCTCATCGACAACGTGGCGGTGGTGCCCGCCTGAAGCGGGGTCCGCCTGATCGAAGCGAATCCGGCCTCGCCCCGCCACGCAGCGCTTGGGCGGCGCTGAACACCGCGCCCTCGCATGCGATCGCGCAGGAATCGACCGAAGCCCGCAGGACCCGCCCCGGCTGCTGTCCCGAGCCGCGACTTCTCCGATGGCCAGTCGGACACAGCACCGATGAGATAACTCGTCGAATCGGGCCAAACTGGAATTCATCTGCCGCGACGAATATGAGAATAAATGCATCGCTGAATAATAGATCATGAACTGATCCTCGTATTGGTTTAGTTGTATTAATTCTAGAACTTTGTATTTGATTTTTGTTAATTGCGCGAAAATAACGGCTCTCGACCAACATAACGAGGGCCGGGCCGATGCGTCAAAACTGCTTTATTCTGCAACATCGTCGCTCGGCCGCAGCCTTACTTGTCCTTTTATCGACGACGAGCTTGATTGTGTTCCACGGCACGGCGCGGGCCCAGGCCGTGAAGCCGGACGAATTGACCCTCGAGGAACTCAGCGTGACGGGCGACGGCAGCGCCGCGGTCGGCTATCGGCCGCGGCGCAGCAGCTTCGGCACCGGCACCGACAGGCCCCTGCTCGACACGCCCGCCAACATCGCCGTCGTGCCCCAGGCCGTGCTGCGCGACCAGCGGGTGCTCAGCCTGGACGAGGCTCTGCGCAACGTCAGCGGCATCGCCCAGACCAACAGCCTCGGCGGCACGCAGGAGGGTGTGGTCCGCCGTGGTTTCGGCACGACGCGCGACAGCTCGATCCTGCGGGACGGACGCCGCACGGTCCTCCAGCAGAACTTTAGCCACACCATCGAGCGCGTCGAGGTGCTCAAGGGGCCGGCTTCGCTCCTCTACGGCATCTCGGAGCCGGGCGGCCTGATCAATCTCGTCTCGAAGCGGCCGCTCTTCACGCGGCAGAACAGCCTCGACGTCACCGCGACGAGCTTCGGCGGCGCGATCATCCAGCCGGATCTCACCGGCCCGATCGAGGGGACCAACCTCGCCTATCGGATCGTGGGCGACGTGCAGGATTACAATTACTGGCGCAACTTCGGCACGATCCGCCGTCAGGTCGCGGCCCCATCGCTGACATGGCGGGGCGACGACACCACCGTCACGATCGGCTACGAGTTCGCCCACTACAACATTCCGTTCGACCGGGGCACGACCTTCGATCCCCGCACCGGACGCCCTCTGCGAGTTCCGCGGGAACGGCGCTTCGATGAGGCCCTGAGCCGGGTCGAGGCGATGAGCCATCTCGGCAGCCTCGATATCGAGCACCGCTTCAACGACGACTGGAAGATGCTGGTCGGCTTCACCGCCAGCAATCTCACCTACGACGACAACCAGATCCGTCCGGTCTCCTACAATGCGGCGACCGGCCTTCTCACCCGCCGGGCCGACGCGACCCGCGGCGCCGACTTCAATTCTCAGGTGGCCCGGATCGATCTCGTCGGCCGGTTCGAGGCGCTGGGCCTGCGCCACGACCTGCTGGTCGGGGCGATGCATGAGCGCGTCGATTACTACCGCAGGGAGAGCTACCGCGGCGCCAACCAGGGCGGCTTCAACGTCTTCGATCCGGTCTACGGCCGGATTGGCGCCTCGAACCGCCTGTCGCTTCCGGCGAGCAACAACCGCGATCGCCTCATCAACACGAGCCTCTACCTTCAGGACTCGATCCACCTGACCGACCAACTCATCCTCGTGGCAGGCGCCAGCGCCCAGTTCTACGATCAACTGGCCTATGCCGGCGTTCCGGCCGTCACCTCGACGGATATCAACGGAATCAAACCGTTGCCGCGCGCAGGTCTCGTCTACAAGATCGCACCCCACATCTCCGTCTACGGCAGCTACACCCAGTCGTTCCGCCCGAACGTGACCGATCTCGATCGCACCGGCACGCTGCTGCCCGAGGAGGGGGACGCCTACGAGGTCGGCGTCAAAGCGGAGTTGGGGGCCGGCCTGCTCGTGACCGGCGCGGTGTACGACACCGAGAAGACCAACGTGCTCGTGACGCAGGTCGTGAACGGTATCCGCACGGCGGCGACCGCCGGAAAGGCGCGCTCGCGCGGCTTCGAGCTCGACGTGGCGGGGCAGATCCTGCCGGATTGGTCGGTGATCGGGAGCTACGGCTTCACCGATGCCATCGTCACCGAGGATCCGACACTCGCCGGAAACCGGCTGCTCAACACGCCGCGGACGACCGCGTCGCTCTTCCTGACGCATCAGGCCGGACTCGTGGCCCCGGCCACGACCGTGGGATCGTTGAGCCTCGGCGACGGCTTCCTCGAAGTGGGGTTCGGTTCACGCTATGTCGGCGAGCGGCCGGGAGATGCCGGCAACACCTTCACCCTGCCCGACTACGTCGTCTGCGACGCCTTCCTGAGCTACCGGACCAGCGTCAACGGCCTGCCCGCCGCGCTCCAGCTCAATCTCAAGAACGTCCTCGACGAGACCTATTACCCGTCCTCGGGAGCCAGCAACGTGCTGGTCGCGGTCGGCGAGCCGTTCCAAGCGCTGATGACGGCCCGGGTTTCCTGGTGAGATCCGGCTTCTGGGACGGCGCGGGAGGATCCGCGCCGTTCCCGATGGAGACCGAGCCGAGGCGGTCAGGCCGCCCGCAGCGGCCCCGTGTGCTCGTGGAAATCCGGGCCGTTGCTCGTCTTGGCGACGAAGCCGGCGCGGATGACGAAATCCCCGAAATGCTCGCCGGGCTGCCGGTCCCGGGCATAGGCGGCAAACAGCGGCTCCAGCGTATCCTTGATCTCACTGGCGAGCACGTCCTCGCGGTAGAGCTTGCTCAGACGGGAGCCGTCGAAGGCGGCGCCGAGATAGAGGTGGTAGCGCTCGGGGCCGCGGCCGACGAGGCCGATCTCCGAGATGAACGGCCGGGCGCAGCCGTTGGGGCAACCGGTCGAGCGGATCGTGATCGGCTCGTCCTGCAGACCGTGGCGGGCGAGACTCTCCTCCAGCTCGGTCAGCAGGTCGGGCAGGTAGCGCTCGCTCTCGGCCAGCGCCAGCCCGCAGGTCGGCAGCGCGACGCAGGCGAGCGAGTTGCGGCGCAGCGCCGAGGCGCCCCGGGTCAGGCCGTACTCGTCGACCAGCGCGTCGATCTCGGCCCGCTTGCCCGCCGGCACGTTGGCGATGATGACGTTCTGGTTGCCGGTGAGGCGGAAATCGCCCTCGTGCACCTCGGCGATGCGGCGCAGGCCCGAGAGGAATTGCGGGCCTCCGTCGATATCCTTGATCCGGCCCGACGGCACGTAGAGCGTCAGGTGGTGGCGCCCGTCCTCGCCCTCGACCCAGCCATAGCGGTCGCCGTTGTTGTCGAAGGTGAAGGGCTTAGGCTCGGCCAGCGGCTTGCCGATGCGCTTACCGACCTCCTCACGGAACGCGTCGAGGCCGAAGCGCTCGATCGTGTATTTGAGGCGGGCGTTCTTGCGGTTCTTGCGGTTGCCCCAGTCGCGCTGGACCGTCATCACCGCTTCCGCCGCCTTCAGCGCGTCCTCGGGCTTGACGAAGCCGAGCACGTCGGCGGTGCGCGGGAACGTGTCGGTCTCGCCGTGGGTCATGCCCATGCCGCCGCCGACGGTGACGTTCCAGCCCGTCACCCGGTTCTTCTTGTCGAGGATGGCGATGAATCCGAGGTCGTGGGCGAAGATATCGACCTCGTTCGAGGGCGGCACCGCGACCACGGTCTTGAACTTCCGCGGCAGGTAGGTCTTGCCGTAAATCGGCTCGACCTCGGCCGCGTTTTCACCGCCGACCACGCGCTCGCCGTCGAGCCAGATCTCGCGCCACGCGCCGGTCTTCGGCAGCAGGGTGTCGGAGATGTCCTTGGCGAGTTGCAGCGCGGCCTTGTGGGCGCCGGCCTGGGCGGGGTTGGTCGAGGCCATGACGTTGCGGTTGACGTCGCCGCAGGCGGCGATGGTGTCGAGCAAGGCCGCGTCGATCGCCGCCATCGTGCGCTTGAGGTTCGACTTGATCACGCCGTGATACTGGAACGTCTGGCGCGTGGTCGCGCGCAGGGCGCCGCCGGCATAGGTCGTGGCGATATCGTCGAGGATCAGCCACTGCTTCGGCGTCACGACGCCGCCCGCGATGCGCAGGCGGATCATGAAGCTGTAGGCCTTCTCGAGCTTCTTCTTGGTGCGCTCCGCCCGGATGTCCCGGTCGTCCTGCATGTACATGCCGTGGAACTTGACGAGCTGGCCGTCATCCTCGGAAATCGCGCCGGTGGCGTGCTTGAGGAGCCCGTCGGCGAGGCCGCCGCGAAGATAGCCGCTGGCGATCTTGAGGTGCTCGTTATGGGCGAGGCCGGCGGCCTTCGCGGCTTCCGCATCCGTGATCGGCCGTTCGGTCGGCGGCGCCTCGTAGCGACGTGCGCCGATGCCGGGTGTCTCCACGGCGGGGCCGTCAGGGGTGTCGATCGGGCTGTGGTCGTCCATGGCGGTGATCCGATTGGCATCTCTCCTCCCTGGGGGGAGGAGGCGGAGGTGGGGGTGGTGCAGGATGAGGCGCGGGCGGTGCCTCCTGCACCACCCCCACCCTCGACCCCTCCCCGGAAGGGGGAGGGACGAACCCCCTCAGTAAACGTCCTGCTGGTAGCGCTTGGCCCGCTCCAGCGAGGCGACATGCGCTTCCGCATCCGAATGGCTCAGGCCCTTCACACTCTCGAAGGCGCGCACCACGGCGGCGCGCACGTCCCGCGCCATGTTCTTGGCATCGCCGCAGACGTAGAAGTGGGCGCCGCCATCGAGCCACGCCACCACCTCGGCGGCGTGCTGGTCGATCCGATCCTGCACGTAGATCTTCTCCGGCTGGTCGCGCGAGAAGGCCACGTCGATCTTCGTCAGCGAACCGTCCTCCAGCGCGTCCTGCCATTCAAGCTGGTACAGGAAGTCGTGGGTGAAGTGGCGGTCGCCGAAGAACAGCCACGAGCGGCCGGCCGCTTCCGTCGCGCGGCGCTCCTGCACGAAGGCGCGGAACGGCGCGACGCCGGTGCCGGGGCCGACCATGATGATGTCGGTGGCGCCGTCGGAGGGCAGACGGAAATGCTTGTTGGGCTTCACCCGCACCCGCAGCTTGGCGCCGTTCTTGATCCGGTCGGCCACGTGCACCGAGGCGACGCCGGCGCGGGCGCGGCCGTGGGTCTCGTAGCGCACGGCGGCGACGGTGAGATGCACCTCTTCGCCGACTTCCTTGCGTGAGGACGCGATGGAATAGGCCCGCGGCGGCAGCGGCCGGGTCACGGTGTTGAGGTGCTCGGCGGTCAGCGCGGCGGGAAAGCGCTCGATCAGGTCGATCAGGTGGCGCCCCTCGATCCAGGCCTTGACCTCGCCGCTCTCCACGAACTTTTGCGCGTCGGCGTGGCCCGTAGCCTTGGCGAAGCGCTCGACCGTGGTGGCCGAGAGCGTGGTGATGTCGCGCTCCGCGAGCAGCGCCTTGCGAAGGCCCTCGTCGCCGGAGAGCCCCGTGGCGCGCAAAATCTCCTCCACGAGCTGCGGATCGTTCTCCGGGAAGATCTCCAGCGAATCACCGGGCTCGTAGGCAGGCGCTCCGTCCTCGAATTCGAGAGCGAGGTGGATCGTTTCCTTGTCAGAGCGCGAGGAGTTGAGGTTCACGTGATCGATCACCTCGACCACCGCCGGCTCGCGGCTGACCTCGCCGTCCTCGTCCTCGGCACCGGCGCGGAAATCGACGGCCACGACGTTGTCGGCCGCGCTCTCGGCCGGCGCCAGCGCCTTCAGCGCGCCCTTGATCCACTCGGCCGCCGGCTTGTCGAAATCGAGGTCCAGGTCGGCGCGGTCGTAGGCACGCTTGGCGCCGAGCGCCTCGAAGCGCGCATCGAGCGCCTTTCCGATGGCGCAGAACTCCGCGTAGCTGGTGTCGCCGAGCGCCAGCACGCCGAACTGAACGCCCTCCAGCCGCGGCGCGCCGTCGCCCATCAAGTCGCCATAGGCCCGCACGGCGCGGGCCGGCGGCTCGCCCTCACCCCAGGTCGCGGCGATGGCGATGACCTTGCCGGCCTTCGGCAGGGTGGCGAGATCGAGGTCGGCGAAATCGACGACCTTCGGCTTGAAGCCTTGCTTGCGCGCGAGCTTGCTCACGTCGCTCGCGAGCTTTTCCGAATTGCCCGACTCGGAGGCGAACAGGATCGTCAACGGCTCGGCCGCCTTCGGTGGCGCGGCCGGGGCGGCGATGGCCGCGGCCGGCTGGCCGGCGGCGTCGAGCCCGGCGAGGAAGCCGGTCAGCCACGCGCGCTGGATCGGCGTCGCCGCGCCGAGCGCCGCGTCGAGATGAGCCCGTTCCTGGTCGCCGAAGGGGGCGGTGCGGGGGAGGAGTGCTTGCCTGGACATCGTGGGTGCCATGTCGTCCGCCGGAGCGCCGCTGTCAACGTCGAAACGTCCGTTTTAAAGAACGCCCCGCGGAGAGAAGAGATTGTTCGTTGCTGCGTCGCAAAAAGGAAGATTATTCTCCGACCACCGCGAGTCGCGGCTCGGCGCGGCCTCGTGGAGGCGGCGCCGGCAGCGGCAAGGCCGTGGTCGACTTCACTTTCTCCATCGCGAAGCGTGAGGTCACGTTCTTGAGGGGGAGCGTCGCGATCAGGTTTTTGTAGAACGTGTCGTAGGCGGCCATGTCGGCCACGACGACGCGCAGCATGTAATCGACGTCCCCGGCCATGCGGTAGAATTCGAGCACCTCCGGCATTGCCGAGATGCGGCCGGCGAACTGCTCCAGCCAGTCCTTCGAATGATCCGCCGTCTCGATGGAGACGAAGACGGTGAGCCCGAGGCCGAGCTTCACGGGGTCCAGCACAGCGACGCGCCGGTCGATCACGCCGTCGGCCTCGAGGCGCTGGATCCGCTTCCAGCAGGGGGTCTGCGACAGCCCGACCTGCTCGCCGATGGCGGCGATGGAGAGCGTGGCGTCCTTCTGCAGGAGCGCGAGGATCTTCAGGTCGATGGAGTCCAAGGGGCCTCTCCGAAGCTCGTGGCGAGGGTCGTCTCTCAGAAACGCCCTGCCGGATGCAGGGCCGATCGAGGCGCGCTGAGAAGATTATTTTCTATCAGGGGCAACGATCCGTCCTGAGGACCGTTGCCGGTTCATTCGCGCCGCAGCACAGGATTGCGTGTGCAGCGGCTGCAGCGCCTTGACAGCGTTCGTTATAGCGAACATTTCAGAGCTCCGACAAGCAGGCAATTCGATTTTACGCACATGACCACTGCCCTCGTTCGGGCGGCCGGGGATCTCGCCAGGGAGATGGCGGGGCTGGACCTCCGGGGGCGCATCCGCCTCGTGGAGGACCGCATCCCGGGTCGGCTCGTCTTCACCACCAGTCTCGGCATCGAGGATCAGGCGCTCACGCACGCGCTCGCCCTGAACAAGGGCCGCACGGAGATCGTGACGCTCGATACCGGCCGGCTCTTCCCCGAGACCTACGACGTCTGGACCGAGACGGAGGCCGCCTACGGCATCCGCATCCGCGCCTACGCGCCGGAGCGCACGGCCGAGGAAGACTTCGTCGCGCGTGAGGGCATCAACGGCTTTCGCCACTCGGTCGCCGCGCGGCAGGCCTGCTGTGGCTTCCGAAAGGTCGAGCCGCTCGGACGCGCCCTCGAAGGCGCGACGGCGTGGTTCACCGGGCTTCGCGCCGGTCAATCGGCCAACCGGGCCGACACGCCGCTGGCCGAGGCCGACGAGGGTCGCGGCCTGATCAAGGTCAACCCGCTCGCCGACTGGACGCGGGCCGACGTCGACGCCTTCGTGCGCGAAAACTTCATCCCCTACAACACCCTGCACGACCGCGGCTTCCCGTCCATCGGCTGCGCGCCATGCACCCGCGCCGTGAAGATCGGCGAGGACGAGCGGGCCGGCCGCTGGTGGTGGGAGCAGGAATCCAAGAAGGAATGCGGCCTGCATCTGCACAGGCCCGAAAGCGACGTGGCGCCCGGTCAGGAAGCCGCCGCTTTCGAGGAGCCGGCCGGTGCCGCGGCCGCACGCGAACACAGAAGGGAACTGGTCTGATGAGCGCCGTTGCCGCGCCCGCGCGCACCCGCCTGACGCATCTCCAGCGTCTCGAGGCCGAGAGCATCCACATCTTCCGGGAGGCGGTCGCCGAGGCCGAGAACCCGGTGATGCTCTACTCGATCGGCAAGGACTCGTCCGTCCTACTGCATCTGGCGCTGAAGGCCTTCGCGCCGGGGCGCCTGCCGTTCCCCTTGATGCACATCGACACCACCTGGAAGTTCCGCGAGATGATCGCCTTCCGCGATCGGCGCGCCAAGGAACTCGGCCTCGAACTGATCGTGCACACGAATCAGGACGGACTCGCCAAGGGCATCGGCCCGGTGAGCCACGGCTCCGAGGTGCATACCGACGTGATGAAGACGCAGGCCCTGCGGCAGGCGCTCGACAAGTACAAGTACGACGTGGCCTTCGGCGGCGCTCGCCGCGACGAGGAGGCGAGCCGGGCCAAGGAGCGCATCGTCAGCTTGCGCAACGCGCAGCATCGCTGGGACCCGAAGCGCCAGCGCGCCGAGCCGTGGCACCTCTACAATTTCAAGAAGCGGCGCGGCGAGTCCTTCCGCGTGTTCCCGCTCTCGAACTGGACCGAGCTCGATATCTGGCTCTACATCGAGCAGGAAAACATCCCGATCGTGCCGCTCTATTTCGCGGCCGAGCGGCCGGTGGTCGAGCGCGACGGCCAGCTCATCATGGTCGATGACGACCGCTTCCCGCTGGAGCCGGGCGAGACCCCGCAGCAGCGGCAGGTCCGGTTCCGTACGCTCGGCTGCTACCCGCTGACCGGCGCGGTCGAGAGCCCGGCCGCGACCCTGCCGGAGATCATCGGCGAGACGCTGGCCGCCCGCACCTCGGAGCGCCAGGGCCGGGTCATCGACAAGGACGGCGCCGGCGCCATGGAACGCAAGAAGCAGGAGGGTTACTTCTGATGACGATCCATCAGTCCCCGGAAGCGTTCGGCTACGACGCCTTCCTGCACAAGCACCAGTCCAAGGAAGTGCTGCGCTTCATCACCTGCGGCTCGGTCGATGACGGCAAGTCGACCCTGATCGGGCGGCTCCTGCACGACACCAAGCAGATCTTCGACGATCAGGTCACCGCGCTTCAGCGCGATTCGCGCAAGCACGGCACGCAGGGCGGCGAGGTCGATCTCGCGCTGCTCGTCGACGGCCTCCAGGCCGAGCGCGAGCAGGGCATCACCATCGACGTCGCCTACCGCTTCTTCTCGACCGACCGGCGCTCCTTCATCGTCGCCGATACCCCCGGCCACGAGCAGTATACCCGCAACATGGCGACCGGCGCCTCCACCGCCGACGTCGCCGTGATCCTGGTGGACGCCCGCCACGGGCTCACCCGCCAGACCCGGCGCCACGCGCTGCTGGTCTCGCTGCTCGGCATCCACCGCGTGGCATTGGCCATCAACAAGATGGATCTGGTCGGCTGGTCGCAGGACAAGTTCGAGGCGATCCTGTCCGGTTTCCAGGCCTTCGCCGCGCCGCTGAACTTTTCCGAGGTGCGGGCGATCCCGCTCTCGGCCAAGAACGGCGACAACGTCGTCCTGCCGGGCACCGCCGCGACTTGGTACGATGGCGTTCCGCTGCTGCGCTACCTCGAAGAGGTGCCGGTGAAGTCGGAGGAGCGTGCCGCCGCCTTCCGCATGCCGGTGCAGTGGGTGAACCGCCCGAACTCGGATTTCCGCGGGTTTTCCGGCCTGATCGCCTCCGGCTCCGTGGCGCCGGGCGATGCCGTCACCGTCGCGCCGTCGGGAAAGACCTCGACGATCGCCCGCATCTTCACCGCCGACGGCGATCTGGACCGGGCGAGCGAGGGTCAGTCGGTCACGTTGGTGCTGGCCGACGAGGTCGACGCCTCGCGCGGCGCGGTGATCGCCACCTCGGATGCGCCGCTGACGCTCACCGACAACCTCGACGTGCGCCTGTTCTGGGCCGCCGAGACCGATCTCGTTCCCGGCGCCAACCTGTGGGCGAAGGTCGGCACGCAGACGGTCAACGCGGTGGTGAAGGCGGTGCATCGCCGGATCGACCCGGAGACCGGACAGGCCGGCCCGGCGGACAAGCTCGCGGTCAACGATATCGGCGACGTGACCCTGACCCTCGATCGTCAGATCGCCGTCGATCCCTATGTCGAGAACCGCGACACCGGCAGCCTGATCCTGATCGATCGCGAGACTACAGATACGGCCGCGCTCGGCCTCGTCCAGACGGCCGTGGCCCCGGCGAAGGCGTCCGCACCGGTCGCATCCCCGACGGCATCGCAGGAACCCGCCCGCAGCGGCGGCCTCCTCGCCGGCATCAAGCGGCTGTTCGGCGGCTGAATGGGACACCCTGCCCTCCCCCTCTACGGGGGAGGGTTTTTCTGGCGGCCTATCCGGCTACCCGCTAGAACCATCCGATGACGCCCGCTCCCGATCCGGCCGCCGACGTGTACGAGGGCCGGGACGGCTGGCTGTTCCTGATTCGTGGCAACAACCGGGTGCTGCAACAATACGGCCGGCCGGGGGTCTCGCGGGGGACGCTGTGGCGCTGGCGGCGGATCATCGAGACCCGCGTGCGGCGCTGCGCCGGACTCGGCACGACCTACCTCCACGCGCTCGCCCCGGAAAAGCTCACCGTCTATCCCGAATGGGCCGAGGGGCTCGTCTTCGACCCCGCCCGCGCCCCGTCGCTCCGGCTCGCCCGCTGGCTCACCGCCTCGCCGGGCGCTCGCGCCTGGGTCGATCTCACCGGAGCCTTCCGGGCGGCGCGGGACGGCTCGCCGCTTTATCTGCGCACCGACACCCACTGGACGTTTGACGGCTGCGCACTGGCCTACCGGACGATCCTGTCGCGGATGGGCGTTCCGCCGCGCGAGGACATCGAAGCGCGGCGCGAGCGCACCGCCCTCCCCTTCTCGGGCGATCTCGGCCGCAAGTTTGCGCCCCATCACACGGAGCTTGCGGAGGGTAGCGCGTTCGCAAGCGCGGCCCGGCGCGTCCACGCCAACGATCTCCTGCGGGAGATGGAGGCGCTCGGGCGCGGCGGTGACGCCCATCTCGGCACCCACGCCGTGTTCCGCAACGATGACCCAATGGCCGATCCGCGCCGCCTCGTGATCTTCGGCGACTCTTATGCGCAGCACACCGCCCGCAGCCCGATCGCGACGCTGACCGCGCTCTTCGCCGACACGTTCCGAGAGGTGCATTTCCTGTGGTCGACGGGGATCGACTGGGCTTACCTCGAAACGGTCCGACCCGATTTCGTCCTCGGCGAGATGGCCGAGCGCTTCGTGATCGACGTCCCGCCCGCCAACATCCGCATCGAGCGGCTCGCGGAACTCGCCCGCGAGCGCAAGCTGATGGGCGAGATCACGGCAATGGATTCGCCGTCACCCGCGCCGCCTCCGCCTGGCGCGCCCGCATCCGCGCCTGAAGCCGCTGGCGCCGCGCCGCGATGACGGTGCCGTTGATCTCGCCGCCGAACAGGAACATCGCCGCGAGCCAGTAGAGGAACACGAGGAAGATCATCGCCGTGGCGAGGCCCCCATAGGTGGAGGCGTAGGCGTTCGAGAACCGGTCGAGATAGTAGCCGAAGCCGAGACCGGCAAGGAACCACAGGCCTAGCGTCACGGCGATGCCCGGCAGCACCGACAGAACCGGCCGGCGTCCGGCGGCCACGAATTTGTGGGCGATCACCAGCACCAGCGCGATCAGGAAAGCGGTGACGCCGATGCGGCCGATGGCAACCGTGAGCCCGAGCGGTTCGAGCCCCGGCGCCACGAAGACGAGCTGGCGCCAGATCAGCGGCCCGAGCACCACGAGGAGTGCGAAGGCCAGCATCGCAAAGGCGCCGCAGACGACGTAACCGATCGACTCGAGCCGGGTGAGCCACCAGGGCCGCATCTCGCGGATGCCGTAGGCGCGGTTGAGCCCGACCCTGAGCGATTCGACGCCGGAGGAGGAGAAATAGAGGGCCAGCAGCGCGCCGATCGTCAGCACGCCGCCGCGCTGCTCGGTGAGGAGCCGATGCACCTCGCCGACGATGGGTTTGGCGACCTCCCGCGGCACCGCGTCGAAGATGAGCGTACCGGCCTCGTCGGCCAGCGACTTGGTGCCGATCAGGCCTGCGAGTGCCGCGAGCAAAATCAGGAACGGAAACAGCGAGGTCAGCATCGACAGCGCGATGTGACTGGCGATCGCCCAGCCGTCATGGGCGACGAAGCGCTGCGCGGCCAGCCCCGTCACGTCGAGGATCTTTTTGAGGCGGCTCAAGGGGCTGGACCGGCGTCTTCTGGCTGAGTCGAGTCGGGCCGCTCCATACGGGCCATCGGAAGCGGCGCGTCAATCTCGGCCGATCTCGCTCGGCGATCCCACTCAGGCGGCCTCGGGTGCGGGCCGAGCATAGCCGCCCTCAGGTTTCCCCGATTGCGTTCAGATCACCCACGTGCTGCCTGCCGGGCGCCATGTCGAGCGTTCTCTCCAGCCTGATCCCGGCCGCCTTCGTGCTGATCTGGGCGAGCGGCTTCGTCGCCGCGCGCTACGTGGCGCCTTATGCCGAGCCGCTGGCCTTCGTCGCCGTGCGGCTGGCCCTGGTCGCGCTCGTTCTGGCGGGGATCGCGCTGGCCTTGCGCGCCCGCTGGCCGCGCACGATGGCCGGTTGGCGCGACGGTATGGTCGCGGGCGTGCTGATGCAGGGGATCTACGTGGCCGGCGTGTTCTGGTCGGTGCATCGTGGCCTGCCCGCCGGCATCGCGGCGCTGGTGGGCAGCCTCCAACCGCTCTTGACGGCGGCCGTGTCACAGCCGCTGCTCGGCGAACGCGTCGAGCCGCGGCGCTGGGCCGGAATCGGGCTCGGGTTTCTCGGGGCGGGGCTGGTGCTCGGGCCGAAGCTCGGTGCGGTCGATGCCGCCGGCATTCCGCCCGTCGCCCTGGCCGTTTCGGTCGCCGCCATGCTGGCGATCACCGCCGGCACGCTGTGGCAGAAGCGGAAGGGCGCCGGTGCCGACCTCGTCTCCAATGCCTGCCTGCAATTCATCGGCGGCACCGCCTTCGCGGTCCCGCTCGCCCTCGTCGCCGGCGAGACCCATCTGAGCCCAAGCCTCCCGCTCGGCCTCGGCATGGCGTGGTCGGTCCTGGTCAATTCGGTCGGCGGCATCCTGCTTTTGCTGGCGCTGATCCGGCGCGGCGCGGTGGCCGGCGTCGCCTCGCTGCTCTTCCTCGTGCCGCCGGTCTCGGCGGTAATCGCCTACCTCTTGTTCGGCGAGACGCTGACCCTGGTGCAGATCGCCGGCATGACGGTGGCGGCCGCCGGAGTCGGCTTGGCGAGCAGACCTCAGACGCGCGCAACACGGTGAACCGTATGATGAATTCAGCCTAAAGACGGGGGATGCGGCGATGAGAAACCACTATTGTGCCGGCGATCCGATCTATAAAGGAACCATCGATCCGCTTTCATAGAAGAGAGTCCCACATGGCCGCATCCCCCGCTGTCCAGCCCGCCAACGACCCGACCGATTTCGTCGCCCTGGCCAAGGACGCTGCCGCGGGTGCCAAGGCGCTCGTCGCCGAGGCGACCGCCCGCGTGAAGGCACGTGTCATGGGCCCCGAGGGCAAGCTCGATGCGGGTGCACTGGAGCGCGAGCAGCACGCCGCCCACGGCCTGTCCTGGCTCGCCACCTACGGCGAAGCGGTGCGCGAACTCGCCGGCTATGCCGAGCGGCTGCAGGGCGAGGGGACCTTCGGCCAGACCGAGGCGCTGCTCGTGAAGATCGGCGTCGGCGAGTATCTCGACCAGATGTTCGGCGGCATTCCGATGAGCCAGGGCGAGATCGTGCGTCCGACGGCGCTCGGCTTCACCAGCGCGGAACTTGCCTCCCTGCGCACGCCGGCCATCGATGCCGCAATCGCCGAGGGCAACACGCCGGCCAACCGCGCCGCGCTGGTGGCCAGGATCCGCGAGGCCACGACCTCGGGGGCGGCCACCATCGGCGTGTCGGGTCTCGACGAGGACATGGAGGCGATCCGCAGCGAGATGCGCCGCTTCGGCAAGGCCGAGGTGGTGGAGCAAGCCCAGGAATGGCACCGCGAGAACGCCTACATCCCGATGTCGATCATCGAGAAGATGGCCGAACTCGGCGTGTTCGGCCTCACCATTCCCGAGGAATACGGCGGCATGGGCATGCCCAAGGCCGCGATGTGCGTGGTCTCGGAGGAGCTGTCGCGCGCCTATATCGGCGTCGGCTCGCTGGGCACCCGCTCGGAGATCGCCGCCGAGCTGATCCTGTGCGGCGGCACCGAGGAGCAGAAGCAGCGCTTCCTGCCGGGCATCGCCTCGGGCGAGATCCTGCCGACGGCCGTCTTCACCGAGCCGAACACCGGCTCCGATCTCGCATCCCTGCGCACCAAGGCGGTGAAGGAGGGCGACGTCTGGAAGATCACGGGCAACAAGACCTGGATCACCCACCCCGTGCGCGCCGACATCATGACCGTGCTGGTGCGGACCAAGCCCGAGGAGAAGGGCCATCGCGGCCTCTCGATGTTGATCGCGGAGAAGCCGCGCGGTGACGACGCGAACCCCTTCCCCGTCGACGGCCTCTCCGGCGGCGAGATCGAGGTGCTCGGCTACCGCGGGATGAAGGAGTACGAACTCTCCTTCGAGGGCTTCTCGGTGCCCGCCGGGAACCTGCTCGGCGAGGTCGAGGGCAAGGGCTTCGCCCAACTCATGCAGACCTTCGAGTCGGCCCGCATCCAGACCGCGGCCCGCGCCATCGGCGTGGCCCAGTCGGCCCTCGATATCGGCCTGCGCTACGCCGAGGAGCGGGTGCAGTTCGGCAAGGCGCTGGTCGAGTTTCCGCGCGTGGCCGACAAGCTCGCGATGATGGCGGTGGAGATCAACATCGCCCGTCAGCTCACCTACTTCTCCGCCCGCGAGAAGGACGAGGGCAAGCGCTGCGACCTCGAGGCCGGCATGGCGAAGCTGCTCGGCGCCCGCGTCGCCTGGGCGGCGGCCGACAACGCCCTGCAGATCCATGGCGGCAACGGCTTCGCGCTGGAATACCCGATCAGCCGCGTGCTCTGCGACGCGCGCATCCTCTCGATCTTCGAGGGTGCCGCCGAGATCCAGGCTCAGGTCATTGCCCGCCGCCTGCTGGAGCAATAGGAACTATTAGTCCGAAATTTAGACGGGGCTTGACTGGGCCAAAACAGGCAATGCCTTGGAATCGGCCTGAATAGCCGGCTCATATACTTCCCTTCAACGAACGTCCTTTAAGCCGTGTTCCGATCCCCTCGGAGCACGGCTTTCGTTTGCCAATCCCGACATCAGATGCGCGTGCCGCCGCGCTGATCCAGCACTGGCGCAGTTGCCGCACCCGGCCTGGGGCGATGCCGAGCTACGACGACGTCGTCCTGGGTCGGCTCGGCCGTCTGGGCGACCGCTGCGCCCTCATCACCACCCGCGACGGCCGGGCCGAGCGCATCCTATGGGGCGGCGCGGGATTTCGAGACTGGTTCGAGGACGAGATCCACGACCGGCCCCTCAGCGGCACGCCCGACGAGATCCGCCGCCCGGTCGAGGAGATTGCGGTCAGGGCCCTGCGCAGCGGCGAGCCGGCGAGCGCGCGCTGCGACCGCATCACCGACGGCATCGTCACCACCTGGAGTCTTCTCGGCGTTCCGCTCGCCAAGGGTGGCGGAATGCCCCTCCTCCTTATCCATGTGGACGAGGAGGGCGTGCGCACCGAGCTGGTGCAGGCGATGTTCGGCGCAACGGGTCAGGGCCTGATGGCGGTCGGCGCCATCCGCGACGCCGAGGGTTCGGTGGTCGACTTCAAGATCGTCGCCGCGAACCAGGGCACCGCCGAAATCTTCAGGCGGCCGGCCGCGAGCCTGCAATGGCAGCGCCTCGGCGATCTCGTCCCGCCGCGGCTCGGCGTGACGGGGCTGTTGTCGGGCATTCTCGGGCGCACCGAGCGGGCCGTGTTCGAGACCGCCTTCCCGCGGGCCGACGGGACGATGCTGCACCTGAAGGTCGAGGCGCGGGCCATCGGCGACCTCATCGCCGTGGCCATGACCGATATCGGGGACATCAAGGCGCGCGAGGCCTCGTTCCGGTTCCTGTTCGAGAACAATCCGCTGCCGATGTGGCTCGTCGATGGGGAAACCGCTCGCTTCGTCGCCGTGAACGAGGCCGCGGTCAGCCATTACGGCTACAGCCGCGAGGCTTTCCTCGCACGCGGCCTGTCCGACTTATCGGAATCCGGCCTCTCCGGCTTCGCCCGCGACGGCGGCCTGCACCGTCACCTTCGGGCCGACGGATCGCTGATCGAGGTGACCTTGTTCGAGCGCTCCCTCGCCTTCGAGGGCCGCCCGGCCGTGCTCGGGGCGGCCATCGACGTGACCGAGCAGCGCCGCGCCGAGGCGCGCATCACCCACATGGCCCATCACGACGCGCTGACGGGCCTGCCGAACCGCGTGCTGTTCTCCGCCTGCCTCATCGAGGCCATCGCCGAGCACGCCCGCACCGGCGCGAAGGCCGCGCTGCTGTGCCTCGATCTCGACAAGTTCAAGTTCGTCAACGACACCCTCGGCCACCCGGCAGGCGACGCGCTGCTCCGGCAGGTGGCGGAGCGGATCACGGCCTGCCTGCGCCGGGAGGATCTGGTTGCTCGCCTCGGCGGCGACGAGTTCGCCGTTCTGCTGCGCAATCCCGACGCCGGAGCGGTGGAGACCATCACAGGCCGGATCATCGAGGCGCTGGCCCGCCCCGTTCGGCTCGGCGACCGGGACTGCCAGATCGGGGTGAGCATCGGCATCGCCCGCCTGCCGGAGCATGGGACCGAGTCCGATACCCTGCTGCGCAACGCCGACCTCGCGCTCTACCGGGCGAAGGCGGAGGGCGGCAGCCTCGCCCACTGCTTCGAGGCGGCGATGGACAGTTGGGCGCGTTCCCGGCGGCGTCGGGAGACCGACCTCCACGAAGCCTTCGCCCGCTGTGATCTCGCCCTGGCCTATCAGCCGGTCGTCGATGTCCGGGCACGGACGATCGTGGGTTTCGAGGCGCTGCTGCGCTGGCACCATCCCGCCGAGGGCATGGTCCCGCCGGCCGAATTCGTGCCGCTTGCCGAGGAGACGGGGTTGATCGTGCCGATCGGCGCCTGGGTGCTGCGGCAGGCCTGCGCCGAAGCCAGCCTCTGGGCCGATCCGGTGCGGGTTGCGGTGAACCTCTCACCGGTGCAGTTCCGCGATCCCGGTCTGGTCGCGACGGTGCGCGAGGCGCTCGCGCTGTCCGGGCTCGCCCCGCAGCGCCTCGAACTGGAGGTGACCGAATCCGTGCTCCTCGCCGCAAGCGAGGCCAACGTGGCGACGCTGCATGCCCTGAGGGATCTCGGCGTGCGGATCGCGATGGACGACTTCGGAACGGGCTACTGCTCGCTGAGCTACCTGCAGAAGTTTCCCTTCGACAAGATCAAGATCGACCGCTCCTTCGTGAGCCGGCTCGGCGAGGATCCGCACTCGACGGCGATTGTGCGGGCGGTGATCGGCCTCGGTGCCAGCCTCGGCATCGTCACCGTGGCCGAGGGCGTCGAGACCGAGGCGCAGTTCGCGCATCTGCGCGAAGAGGGATGCGGGGAGGTGCAGGGCTACCTGTTCGGCAGGCCGAGCCCCGCCACGGCAGCCCGCGCTCTGATGCAGCGCGAGCCGGATCTCGCGGCATGAGCCCGATCGCACCGGATCAGAGCGCGGGTCATCCGCCTCCTACTTGGTGATCTTCACCGAGACCGGGTCGCTCGATGGGAAGGTCTCCTCCAGCGCCTCGTCGAGGCGCTCGTCCTTCTCGTCCTTCGCGTTCTCGGGGATGGACTTGTCGCCCTTGCCGTCCTGCTGAAAGCCTTTGGACTTGGTCTCGTCGGTCGGTTGGGTCTTGTCGGACACGGTCACCTCACGGTCTGTCGTCATGCGCCGCCATCCATCTCTGAAGCGGCTGCGATGCGGACCAACGCGAGCGCGGCCTTCCTGTTTCGTTCAAACGCGCGTTCGGTGAGGGTCCCGCGGTCAGGGTCCCGCAGGCGCGGCGCCGTGCAGGCCCGGCCGTCCCGTCGGTTGCGGAACAGGACGGACTTCGCGCATCACGAGGCCGTAGACCTGCTCCAGCCGGTCGAGATGCGCATCGACACTGAGCGGGGCCGACCAGTAGCGCTCGTAGGCGCGCTCGGCCATGCGGGTGGCGAGCGCGTCGTCCGACATCCGGGTCAGGTGGGCGGCGAGCGCGCCGGGATCGCCGGAGCGGAACCAGAACCCGTTCTCGCCGTCCTCGACCGCCTCGCGCCCGGCGCAGGCGTCTGAGACGATGACCGGGCAGCCGCAGGCGAGCGCCTCGTAGACGGTGAGCGGCTGCCCCTCGTACCAGATGCTCGGGAAGACCAGCGCGCGCGCCCGCCGCATCAGGGCCTGCACCTCGGGTCCGGTCTTCCAGCCGAGCATGACCGCCTCGGGATAGCGGGCCTTCAGCTCCGCCGCGCTCGGACCGTCGCCGACGAAGACCGGGCGGAGGCCGGCCCGCCGCGCCGCTTCGGCGAAGATCGGCGCGCCCTTCTCGGTCGAGATGCGACCGACGAACAGGAAATCGCCGCGCCCCTCGCGCTGCGGCGGCTGCCGCTCGACCGAGATCGGATTGTCGATCCGGTGGAACACCGTGCGGGGCGGCAGCAGCGGCGCGATCACCCGCTCCTGCAGCGCGCTGATCGTGACCACGTGGCGGAACAGGCCGGGCAGCCCGGCGACGTGCTCCAGGCCGAGATGGCGCACCACCCGCAGCAGCTTGCGCGGATAGGAACGCGCGTCGCAATTCGTGGTGAGGCAGGCCGCCGACATCGGCGTGCGGTGGCAGATTCGGTCGGCCGGATATTCGTAGAAGCCGCCGTTCGGGCAGACGAGGAAGAACTCGTGCATCGTGTAAAGGCACGGGAGACCCGAGCGCCGAATCGCCGTGCCGATCGAGGGCGAGAGCGCCTTGGCGAAGGCGTGGACGTGGACTAGCGTGTCGCGGGGATCGCACAGCCTCAGTTCCGCGGCGAGGCGGGCGGACGCGCGGGGATTCCAGATCGCCTGGGCGGCGAAGGCGAGCTTGTTCTGGGTGGTGGTGATGTCGTCCTGCCCGAGGCAGATCACCCTTGCTCCGCTCTCGGCCAGCCGGGGATCGACCGGGCCGACCGCGGCGAAGACCGTGACCCGATGGCCGCGCCGGCACAGGCCCACGGCCGAATCGAGAGCGACCTTGGCCTGGCCACCGTTGATGTGAGCATGGTCGAGAATGAGGACGACGTGCACGGCGGCTCCCTATCCTTCCCCACGCGCCGTTGCGAGAGCCGGTAACCCGCTCTCGCGACGATCCGCGAACGATCCCGTCCTCCGTTTACCAGCCGGCAGTTGATCGCCCGTAAACCCTTGCCGGTGGACGTTCGCCGCGCCGTCGCGGCCTCACCTGCGGAGCGCCGTCCTTGTCCGAGAACCGGATCCTCCCGCGCGACGACGCACCCGCCTCGGGGCGGGACGTCGCGATGCACGTGGTGATCCTAGCGGAATTTGCCGCCGCCAGCGGCGGAGCCGAAAAGGTCGCCGTGGAATCCGCCCGTGCCCTGGCCGAGGCCGGCGCGGAAGTGACCTACATCCAGGCGATCTGCGGACCCGTCGATCCGCTGCTCGACCATCCACGCCTGCGCCGGATCGAGCTCGGCCTACCGGACGTGTGGTCGCTGCCAGTATGGCGCGGGGCCGCCACAGGGATCTGGAACGGCGCGGCGGCCGCACGCCTGGCCTCCGCGCTCGACGGCCTGCCGCGCGCGCCCGATTGCCTGCACCTGCACCAGTGGACCCGCGCGCTCTCGCCCGCCGTGCTGCCGGTGCTGCTCGGCCGCGGCGTTCCGGTCGTGTTGACGCTGCACGACTACGCGCTCGCCTGCCCGAACGGCGTCGATTACCGCTTCGACCGGAGCGCGCCCTGCGCCCTCGTCCCGCTCTCCGGTGCCTGCCTCGCAGCGCCCTGCGATCCGAAGAGCCGGCTGCACAAGCTGGTGCGCGTCGGCCGCTCCGCCGCCCTGCGGGTGAGGCTGAGGCGGGCCGAACTCGATGTCGTCCATGTCTGCGACGGCAGCCGGGCACGGATGGAGGGACGGCTCGGCGCCCTGCGCGTGCGGCACCACCGCATCGACAACCCCGTGCGGGTGGAGCGGCAGGCGCCGGCGGAGCCGGCCGCCGGCGATGCCGTCGTCTATGTCGGGCGTCTCACCCCGGAAAAGGGTGCGGACCTCGTCGCCGAGGCCGCGCGCCGCGCCGGCCTGCCCGCGCTCTTCATCGGTGCCGGGCCGCTGGAGGCCCGGCTGCGGGCGGAGGGCGCGGAAGTGCTCGGCTGGTGCAGCCCGGAGGCGGTTGCGACGATCCTGCGCCGACGAGCGCGCTCCGTCTGCGCTCCCTCGCGCTGGTTCGAGACCGGGCCGCTCACCGTGTACGAGGCGCTGGCTCAGGGCATCCCCATCGTCGCCTCGCGGCGCTCCGGCGCCGCGGAGAAGGTCGTGGACGGCCGGACCGGCTTCGTTGTCGATCCGGAGGTGGCGGCGCTCGCCAGCGCATTCAACAGCCTCAAGGACGATGCCACGACCGCCCACCTCGGCCAGGAAGCCTACGACCGGTACTGGCGGGCGCCAATGACGCTTGCCGTCCACGCCCAATCCCTGCTGCTTCTCTATCGGCGACTGGAGGAAGAATACAATATGCGGCAGTGCGGCATGATGGGGTCCGCCGCGCTGCCCGCCTCCGCTTATTAAAGTGGCAGAACCCTTGGCAAGGGACGTTTCTTGTCACTATAATGCCGACCATCGAATCTCTTTGGGAACAGGTTCCCGCAGCTGAATCTGAATTTATAACAAAAGCATAAGCGCGGCCGCGATGTTGGCCGGACAGTGCTCATCACCTGTCGGAAACTGTCCTTGACTTTTATGTTGCACCGCAACATACGAGGTGCGGGCCGGTTAGCCGCGGGGAGGCCTTCAAGGTTCCCCGAAACCGAAATCTCCCGGTCCGTCTGACAGGAGAGACAGATGAGCACCCAGAGCTTCGAGATCCCCGCTGAGTTCCGTGACTTCGCCGACAAGAGCGTCGACCAGGCTCGCAACGCCTTCGGCACGTTCCTGAACGGCGCGGTGAAGACCTCCGAGCAGCTCCGGAACTCGGCCTCGACCGTCCAATCGACCCTGCATGCCGCGGTTCTCAAGAGCCTCGACCACGCCAAGGCGAACGCCGAAACCACCTTCGACTACGCGCAGCGCGTCGTGCGCGCGAAGGACCCGCGCGAGGCCTTCGAGATCCAGTCCGAGTTCCTGAAGACCCAGTTTGCCGCGTTCCAGGCCCAGGCCAAGGAATACGGTGCCCTCGCTCAGAGCGCCGCCCGCTAATCCGGTCCGGCTTCGGGCCATGGCGTCCAGGGCGCCACGGCCTGTTGCGGGAGCACGAGGCGCCGAACCCGCAACCTGCGGGCTCGGCACACCCCGTGCTCCGACGCTATGCTCCGCCCCAGCGCGCCATCGGGCTTCTGCAGCCGTCTCGGGATCGCGCTGAGGCTGAGGGTTTCGAACGAGGAGAAGGCCCATGTCGTCGAGCCGCCGTAGAGGACGCCCACCGGGAGCGCCCGCCAATTCCCAGCCGCCGACACTGACCGCGCCTCAATCCGAGGTCGCCGACGCGCTGCTGGCCGAGACCTCGGCCGATAAGGGCCAGGAAAACGAATCCCGGCCATCCGAACAGGAGCCGGAGACGGCGGTGACGGAAGTTCCGGCCGTCGAGGCCGCCGCCGAGCCGCCGGCCGGGGATGCTTCCGCCGAAACCGGTGCATCCTCCACGGAGCCGGCCACCGTTTCTGCCACCGGGTCTGCTCCCGTCGAGGCGCAGGCTGACGAGAACGATCAGCCCATCGAGCCGCCGGCTCAGGACGCGGTAGAGGCCGCCGCCGTGCCGGACGATGCACCCGTGGCACCGTCCGCTCCGGAGTCCCTCGTGTCCGGGGCGGCCGAGGCCGCGGCGGAGACCGCACAGACGGCGGTCGAGACGACGAATGAGACGCTCGCGCAAACGCTGGCCGAGACCGCGCTGCTGCCGGGTTTGGCCGAGACCAAGGCGACCAAGGGGGCCGCGCCGCAGTCGCACAGCGTCCATATCGGTGCGAGCTTCGCCTTCGTGCCCAGCTTCGCGCCCATCACCGAGATCAATGCCAAGCTGTTCGCCTTCGCCCGCGGCGAGGGCGAGGCCGCCCTCGCCCACATCCAGGCGCTCGCTCGCGCCAAGTCACCGGCGGAGGCGCTCCGGCTCCAGGTGACCGAGATGCAGCGCGCGGCCGACGCGTCTCTGACCTGCTTCAGCGAGATCGTCCGCAGCGCCAACCGCCTGAGCGACAGCGCCCGTCGGCACTGAAGCCGGCGCTCGCGCATCACCGGAAACGATCGGGGCAGTCGTCCGATGGGCGGCTGCCTTTTTTTCGTCCGCGCCTCTCCCGCCGCGCGGCCGGGTGAAGCGGGTGAGAGGGGTGCGCTCCCGCCCCTCGCCCCCCGCCGCGGCGGGGTCTACATAGCCCGCACTGCTCCAGCGACCTCCGGGAGACCCCGCATGCCGTCCTCGCCGCTTCTGCCGGCCTGCCTCGTATCCGCGCTGCTCCTCGCCGCCGCGCCCGTCGGCGCGCAGATGGCGAACACGCCCGGAAAGCCCGCGCCCGAGAAGGCGGCGTCGGATAAATCCTCGGACAAGGCGGTGCCCCTGTCGAAGGGCGAGATCCAGCTCTCCTTCGCCCCCGTGGTGAAGCGGGCGGCGCCCTCCGTCGTCAACGTCTACGCCTCGCATGTCGAGAAGCGCTCCGCGCGCTCCAACGCCATGGAGGAGTTCATGCGCCGCTTCTTCGGCGAGGACCGTCCGGGCCGCGGCCCCGGCGGCCCCGGTGGCATGCCCGGCGAGCGGGCACAGCGCTCCCTGGGCTCCGGCGTGATCGTCGATGCCTCGGGCCTCGTCATCACCAACAACCACGTCATCGAGAACATGAACGAGGTGAAGGTGGCGCTCGCCGACAAGCGCGAGTTCGAGGCGCAGTTCGTGCTGCGCGATCCCCGGACCGACCTCGCCGTGCTCAAGATCAAGAGCCCGGCCGACATCGCGCCGATGCCGATCGGCGATTCCGACCATCTCGAGGTCGGCGACTTCGTGATGGCGATCGGCAATCCCTTCGGTGTCGGACAGACCGTGACGCAGGGCATCGTCTCGGCACTCGCCCGCACCCAAGTCGGCTCCTCGGATTACCAGTTCTTCATCCAGACCGACGCGGCGATCAATCCGGGCAATTCCGGCGGCGCGCTGGTGGACCTCAAGGGCCACCTCGTCGGCATCAACACGGCGATCTATTCGCAGTCGGGCGGCAGCCACGGCATCGGATTCGCCATCCCCGCCAGCATGGTCCGCGCGGTCGTGGAGACTGCCAAGAGCGGCGGCAGCCTCGTGCGCCGGCCCTGGCTCGGGGCGCGGGTGCAGACGGTGACCCCCGACATCGCCGATAGCGTCGGGCTCGACCGGCCGACCGGCGTGCTGGTGGCGAGCATGCAGGCCAAGAGCCCGGCCGAGGAAGCCGGCCTCAAGCGCGGTGACGTGATCCTCTCGGTCGATGGTCAGAGCGTCGATGATCCGGAGGCCTTCGGCTACCGCTACGCACTGAAGGGCATCTCCGGCACGGCCGATCTCGGCATCCTGCGTGGCACCAAGCGGCAGACGATTGCGGTCAAGCTCGGCCCGGCCCCGGAGACGCGCCCCCGCGACAGCCTCAAGGTCCGCACCCGCACGCCGTTCTCGGGCGCGACCTTCGTCAACACCTCACCCGCGGTGAGCGAGGAGCTTCAGGCGGATCTGCCGGAGGAAGGCGTGGCGGTGACCGCCGTCGACGACGGCTCGCTCGCGGGCCGGGCAGGCTTCCGCAAGGGCGACGTGATCGTGGCCGTCAACGGCATGCCGATCGCCTCGACCAAGGATCTGGATCGGCTGACGCAGCGCAATCTCGGCCTGTGGGAGGTCGCGATCAAGCGCGGCGGCGAGGTGCTCACCTCGGTGTTCGGTGGGTAGAGCATCGCCTTAGGCCGCGTGGACTCTTGGGGTTCACGGACGGGGTAAGCGGTGCTTCAAGGCTGTCTTTTGGAGGACAGCCTTGAGCGTTCAGGATCGCTTGGTTCTCAGCGACGCGCAGTGGGAGCGGATG